>OZ257136.1:3062500-5706739 GCA_965278995.1 Gammaproteobacteria bacterium | reverse complement strand
GTGTCGGCGCCGCCGTCATAACTGTTATAGATGAACTGGCCACGAACGAACGGCGAGAACTTGTAAGCGAGGCGCAGTTTGGTCTTGAGTCCCTGCCAGCCGCGCTCTGGCCCGCTTACGATGGGAAACAGTGTCAGTTCCATGCTCAGTCGATCGCGCGTAAAACCGAAAGGACGCGAAAAGTACACCACTGGAATCATGGTCCATTCGTCACCGAAACCGCCGCCAAAACCGGGCCCAAGCGATTCCTTCCAGTCCAGGGTCTCGAACCAGGAAGCCTGCACGATTACCGTCGAGCGCGCCGGCAGACCGAATTCCGCCGCGACTGCGGCCCGCACGGTATCCCGTTTGGACGTTCCATCGGAGGTAATGCCGGTACGAGCCAGCGCACGCTTGTCGAAATCGGCGAACCGTACACCGTTGGTATACAAACCCTCGACGCGAAACACGATTGGCAAGGTGCCGATGAGCGGCATGTCCTGCACCGTCGCCGCGTAATCGGCAGTAACACCGGCATGGTGCAGACGCTCGTGACGCGGCTCCAGCCGCAACAGCGTAGTTGCGCCGAAAGGTTGCGTGCCGATGACGTGTTCGACCGGGTTCTTGTCCCACGCATAGAAATAGACAAAGCCGTAAGTAAGTCCGCCCGCCGATCGATCAATGCGCATGCCGTATTGGTGATCGTCGAAATCGTCCGCCTGCGGACGCACTGCCGGCAGCACGATATCGCTGCCGGGGCCAATGGCCGGAATTTGCGGCGAGTACCATGGCGATCCAGGTAGCGCCTGGCGATCCTGCTCGAAATCGAAGACATAGAGCAGTTGCAGCGAGCTGCTGCCGAAATGGAACGTCGCGTTCGCCATCCACGTCGGCAGGCGGCGCCATTCGTAATCTTCCGTTTCGAGCTGCACCGACTCACGTCGGTCCATTGCATTGACGATGTCGATGAACTGTCCGTCCATCTTGCCCCACGCAACCTGTTGCTTGCCGACCATGAGGTCGAATCCCGGTCGCCGGTAGCTCACATAGAATTCGCGCAGGATTCGCTCGCCGTCGTGATAGACCTCGGCCGTGCGATCGACTCGATCAGCAAACAAACCGTCGGAGTCCTGCCAGTCGTAGACGCCGTCATAGAGGAAATGCCCGACAGCATTGACGTCGAGTCCGTCGGCAAGGTGATAAGCCGATTCGAGTTCAAGCAGATTCTGCAATTGCAGAAAACGGAAATCCTGATCGCGGAAGCCGACCTGTCCTTCGGGATCGAACAGGACATCCGACCACTGGCGCAGAAATCCTTTGAAACGCAGGCGCGGGACTGCGCGCTCTATCGGCGCGCGTACGTGCTGACCTATCGGGTCGAACGTCGCCATCGCACGGTCAAACTCGGAAAAAGCGTCGGCAACCGCGCCCGCCCGGGCTGTTCCAGGCAGGGCCGCGCCCATGCACAGGCACAGCACGCCCATATGAAGCCGTGACCCGGCCCATGATCTTGCCATCATCCCCTGTGCTCCCCTTATACGATGCTCCGCGTGAGTCCATCCAGGACTCTTCAGAGCGCGCGCCGGACGAGTGTAGCGGTCAGGTGGTGTCGCGCGGCTGCCCTGATTGGGTCATGGACTTGCGCGCACGCAGGACTGAGGTCCTCAGGCGCGGCATTCCGGGATCCGCAGTTTCTGTCCCGCTCTGATGGCATATCGCGGTGCCGCAATACGGTTGGCGCTGGCGAGGTCCTTGATGTTGTTGCAACCGAGCTTGCGCGCAATGGTCGACAAGGTTTCACCTTTGCCGACAATGTGCGTTCGACTCACGCCCGCGATACGCGCAGTCAATTGCACGCCCGGCATGGTTGCATCCTGCAACGCATGCAACCGTGCGACCGTCGCGCTGTCGGTGCAGGCGCCGCGGTAGGCAGCGGCGGCAGTGGCCGGCACTTCGAGCCGCGTGCCCGCCATCAGCCGCTCGTTCGGATCCCAGCGTGGATTGAGATTGCGCAGTGTGCGGAACCAGCCGCGTTCGTTACCGAGCTGGCCAAGGCAGATGCTCAGTTCGTTCAGTGACATGCCGTCGGCAAGCGTGATCTCGCCGGGGCGAATGTCGATCTGCGGAAAACGCAGCGCGTATTCCTCGGGATGCAGAAACAGCCAGGCAGCAGCCAGTACCATCGGCACGTAGGCGCGCGTTTCCGGCGCCAGATTGCGGAACACGCGCGGATCGGAGAATCGTCGCTTGCCCAGGTCTGACAATCGGCCGAGCCGGCCTTCGCCTCCGTTGTAAGCGGCAAGCGCCAGTTCGATGTCGTTGTTCAAGCGCGCAAACTGCTCGTTCAGATAAGCGACATTGGCTTTGGTCGCGGCCGCCGGATCGAAACGCGTATCGAACCCCGCTTTCATGCCGAGGCCATAGCGCATGCCGGTAGCCGGCATGAATTGCAGCGGCCCGGAAGCACCAGCCGACGAAACCGCGTGCACTTTGCCACCCGACTCCTTGGCCAGAATGCCGAACAGCAGCGCTTCCGGAAGCCCCGCTTCCGCGTATGCCGGCCACATCTTGTAGCGCATGTACTGATAGTGCTCATAGGCGTCGAGCAATTGCGGGCGCATCCACGTCAACCACTCGCGCAGCGCCGCACGCAACGGTTCATTGACCGTGATCAATTCGCGCAGTTCGCGCCCTTTCAACAGATTCATGCTGCGAACGCTTTCCGGCATGTCAGTCAGCACCGGGGATTGCTGGCCGCCGCCAGCGTCAGCCGCAGTTACTGCCTCGTCGGTGTGAAGCATCGCCCGTGACTGATCGGCGAGCAGACTGTTCTGCGCATCGACGACGCGCTCCAGCGCGCAGTCTGGCGTACGGGTACAGGCGCGCGCGCCGGCAGCAAGGCGAGCACGGGCACGCGCCAAGCCATCGGCTGCGCTCGCGGCATCGCCACGACGCCAGGCGCCGAGCGCGCGTTGTCCATCGACCAGGGCGGCGTCGGCTTCGGCGTAGATAGCACTGCTGCTGCCGCTTGCGGCGGTTTCATCAGAGGATACAGGAGTCGCTCTGGACGTACTTTCGGGCGATTGCCGGGTCGGGCCGTAAACGCAGGCGCAGAGCAAACCCAAGGTCAGGGCACCGGTGACCTGCAGCAATCTCGAATGCATCCTTCTGTCCCTGACCGATTAGTGCCGCAAAGGTAACGGCCTGCGCGCCCGACTGCAATGCTCGGGCGGATCGCGGTGTGCCATGGGCGGTCAGACCGCAAGCCGTCCGATACGTCGCTGCAAACGAATCAACGTCGGTTTATCGGCCAGACCGGCCACCGTCAATCGTCGATCGAACAGTTCACCGAGTTCATCGGAGCGACTGAATGTTGCTGAGCGACAGCGCACATAAGCCATCGATTCGGTGAGATTGCCAGGGCGTTGCTGTGTCAGCAAAGCGAGATGCAGACTCGCCACCTGCACATTGGTCACTACGCGCGTCAGCGCGTTCATCGGCAATGGCGCCGTCGATGCTGACAGTGCGTCGCTATCACCGAGCGAGGCAAGCATCGCGGTCGGATGGACTTCCTCCGGGATCAGAAATAGTCCCAGACGTCGTGCCCACTTCCCCGCCGCTGCACGCGCGCCGACATAGGATACCGGAGCGGCAATGACCATGCCGAGCAGTGCCGGCACCATCCAGATGAGCAATGCGGGATAGACGGCATAGGCGGCAGCACCGAGGATCAGGCCGGCCGTCATGTGATGCCGATGGCGTTCCCAGCACACGCTGAACGGCAGTCCGCGATCGTCACGCGTCTGCGTCGTCCAGCCGCTGTCCCGACCACGCAATACATCGATGACGAATCGACTTTGAAACAACATCTGGACCGGCGCTACCAGGGCCGAGAACAATGTTTCAGCGAACACGCTGAACGCTGCGCGGGCGCGACCGCCGAAGCCTGCCGCCACGCCACGACGACAGGCCATCGCCAGCCACCCGAACCACTTCGGCGCCAGCAGCACGAGCATCGTTCCGGAAAACAGGCGCAGCGACAATTCGGGATCGATAATCTGCCACACCGGATACGGTGTCCGCGCCGGAAAGAAATATACCGGCAATAGGAACTCGGCCTGCAACGCAGCCGCCATGCCGACAACGATGAATGCGAACCACAGTGGCGACGCCAGGTAGGACATGATCCCGGTAAGCAGATGAAAACGACTGAGCGGGTGCAAACCGCGCGCGCCGAGCAGAGCCATGTGCTGGAGATTGCCCTGACACCAGCGTCGATCGCGTAATGCGTGGTCGATCAGCGACGGCGGCGATTCCTCGTAGCTGCCACCGAGCAGAGGCAACATATGCGAACGCCAGCCAGCGCGGCGCAACATGGCAGCTTCGACAAAATCGTGACTGAGGATATGGCCGCCGAAAGGAGGTCGCCCGCGCAGTGCCGGCAATCCCGCATGCGCTGCGAACGGGCGCACCCGCAGCAGCGCATTATGGCCCCAGTAGTTGCTGTCGCCGCCGCACCAGTAGGCGAATCCCGCAGCCAGCACCGGGCCATACAGGGCACCGGCAAATTGCTGCGCGCGGGCAAACTGCGTCTGACGGCCGACCAGGCGCGGCACGGTCTGCAGGATGGCCGTATCCGGGTTCGCTTCCATCAGCCGCACCAGCATGACTATGGTATCGCCCTGCATCAGGCTGTCGGCATCGAGGACGAGCATCTGCTCATAGTGCGCGCCCCAGCGCCGACAGAAGTCGGCGATGTTGCCCGCTTTGCGCGCGTGGTTGTCGTAGCGTCGGCGATAGAAAAGGCGTGCACCCGCACCGAGTCGAACTCGAGTTTCGTTCCAGACGACCTCCTCTTCGACCCATCGCTCGGCGTCCGTGGAGTCGCTCAGCACGAAGAAATCGAAATCCGCCAGACAGCCCTGCGCGGCGAGATCGCGATAGATTTTTTCGACTGCGGCGAAGACTCGTTGAGGATCTTCGTTGTAGGTCGGCATGAGCACTGCTGTCGCAGTCGTGAGGGGTCCGGGCCTGGCTGCCGCGAGCCCGACAGGCGGCAGGCGTCGTAGCAGCGCCTGCAGACCGGCAACGCCGCTCATGAACGCGAGCGCGATCCAGAGAAAGTTGACGGCGAACAGGACCATCAGCACGGCTTCGACTGCGCCGATGCCACCCGGCGCGAACACCCGGCCCAGTTCGAAAGTGCCGCCGGCCGTCAATAAGGCTGCGCCGCCGAGTACCCACACTCGCCGCAGATACAAACGCATGCTCGTTGGTGAGAACACCGCAGACGGCGGTCGCGCGCGCAGATCCTGCGTTGGCATCGTCAAAGGAGACTCTGGCGGCATCGCGATAGGCAGCGCCTCGCGCAGCGCGGTGAGGAACGCTTGCGGCATATCGTTAGTGAACAATACGCCCGGCCATTGGCGACCGATGTCGAGCGCCATAAGCGCCGCGCGGCACGTGTAGAGGTCAGGCACCGGCCCTGCGCCGTCGACCAACAGCGCGCGCCGCAACCAGCTATCGGTGCAACGACGCGCGTAGCGCAACCACTGCGCGGACTCGCTCAGGGCGGGGGCAGAGGCGGCAATGATGGCGAGCAATCGCTCGCGCTCCGGCCCGGGGGCGCACTGCAGCGCGTCGAAATACGGGCCCAGCGCCTCCTCGGCGGCAGTAAGTCGGGCAGCCGGAGTTTCAGCAATGGCCTGCATCAGCGGCTGCGACTGCACACGCCTGGCGGTCAAACTACTCCGTCCACTGATAGCTCCACGTTTCCGTAATCGGGGTTCGTTCGGCAGCAAGAAAGCAGCGGAGTTCTATCGGCTCGTTGCCTTCCGGCAATAATTCGAAAAATGCCCGCCAGTGACCGGTGCCGGTCGGATGCGCAACGATGTGGTGGACGCTGCCGTGTGAGGTCGAAACGATCGCATGTGCGCCGCCGTCACCGGTCGGCAACGCAACGCCGCTGAAATCGATGACAAATTTCCGCGCGCCGGCAACGCTGCCAACGCCGACGCGGGTCGATTGAACACGGCCCGGTGGCGTACCGGCGACGGGTACGTCGCGACACCAGTGCAGGCGGTAGGTGGCCTGCCATTCGACGCCTGCCTCCAATGGGGAGCGCGGCCGCCAGAACGCGACGATGTTGTCGTTGATCTCGAGATCAGTTGGAATTTCGAACAGCATCACCGAACCGTCGCCCCAATCGCCGACGGGTTCTACCCATGCGCCCGGACGCGTTTCGTAATGCGCTTCGCTGTCTTCATAGTCTTCGAATCGCCGCGCGCGCTGCATCAGACCGAAACCCTTGGGATTGTGATCGAGGAAGGAACTGACGCGCACACGCAGTGGATTGACCAGCGGCCGCCACAACCATTCGGCCGCACCGTTCCAGATCAACAGTCCATCCGAATCGTGGCATTCAGGACGGTAGTCATCGACGCCGACACGATCATTGGCAGCAAAGAAGAACATGCTGGTCAACGGCGCGATGCCGACAAGATCGATAGCGCGTCGCGGATAGAGTGTGAGATTGACGTCGACCACCGTGACTTCGCCTGGCCGGACGGTGAACGTATATGCACCGGTCACGCTCTCGCTGTTCAGCAGCGCGTGGATAACCAGACTGTTGGCATCGACCGGCCGTTCGAGATAAAACTCGGCGAAATAAGGGAACTCCTCGCCCTGCTCGGCACCGGTGGCCAGCGCCAGACCGCGAGCGGACAACCCATAATTCATGCCACGGCCGAGAGCGCGGAAATAACTCGCACCGAGAAACGCGATCAATTCGTCGAGATAATTGGCGTTATTCAGCGCGTAGTGAAAACGGAAGCCCGCAAAGCCCGTGACTTGATCGAGCGCCGCCGTGCCGAAGCGATTGGCGCCGAAGTCGAATAGCGCAGGAGCGTATTGCACCTCGTGAGCGTGCTCGTCGATGACTTCGAACACACGCACCGGCGTCAGGTAGTAGAAGCCCGGGTGAAAGAACTGCGCGGTGAAAGGCGCTTCGCCCAGCCACAGCGCTTCCTGAGCGCGATAGCGGATATCGCGGTATTGATCGTATGACAGGTTGCGCAGCGTGTCGGACGCGATTTCGCGCGGTGCCTGGAACGGACGCGCGGCGAGTTGTGCCGCCCTTTTACGCAGACCTTCGATGGTGAATGGGCGCGGATCGCCGCGCAATGGCGCGGCCGGCGCATAACCGGAGGGCGCGGCGACGCTCGCCGCCACCCCCGCGATGACACGCGCGAGCCACGACCGGCGACTCATGCGCGCGACTGACGCGGGCGAAATCATCTGGCGCAATCCTGTCCAAACCATGGTTTATCTATCGGCATGCCGACTATACACGGAACTTGCCGCAGCGCAGCATGCGACCGCTCCAGGCGCACCGTAATACCGCTCCAGGCGCACCGTAATAATGCATTCATCCGTCTTCACCGAGCCGCGCTGTCCTTCATATAATAGCAATGGCAATGATTACCATTATGGTTATATGAGGCTGTTATCGATGTACTTTCCGCCTTTCCTGTCGACTCTCGCCGGCCAGCGCTGCGGCACCACTGCCGCTTTTTTCGTCAGCGCTGTTGCCGGTTTGGCCGCCGAGGCTGCTGAAACCCGTCCGCCCGACCAGGACTCGATGCCGACCATCGAAATCATCGGTTCGCCGGATCGTCTGCCGGAAATCGCTGGCAGTGCGACGGTCATCGGCGCCAGGGAACTCACGGACAGCCGGGTATTCACGGTTAACGAAGCGCTGCGCAAGGTGCCGGGTATCCATGTTCGCGACGAGGAAGGTTTCGGACTGCGGCCAAACATCGGTTTACGTGGCCTCAATCCAACCCGTTCCACAAAAGTTCTCCTGCTCGAAGACGGCCTGCCGCTGGCCTATGCACCCTATGGCGATAATGCCAGCTACTACCATCCGCCAATTGAGCGCTTCGACCGCATCGAGGTACTGAAAGGTTCCGAACAGATTTTGTTTGGTCCGCAAACCATCGGTGGCGTCATCAACTACATCACACCGGCACCGCCGACTGAATTCGGCGGAAAGCTCGCACTGACGGCAGGCAATCGCGATTACCTGAACGGCCATCTGCAGGTTGGCGGCAATAACATGCTGCTTGACGTCTCGCGCAAGCAGGGAGACGGCGCACGCGACAACGAGGAGTCTGCGCTGAACGATCTCAATTTCAAAGCCGTACATCACTTCAGTGAAGGGCACGGACTGACGTTCCGCGCGAACTATTACACCGAGGATTCCGAAGTCAGCTATACCGGCATCACCGAGGCGGAGCTGCGCAATTTCGGCTACCGCTACAATCCATTCGACAACGACGAGTTCGAAACCGAGCGCTACGGCCTGTCAGCGACGCATGAGTACGCGTTCAATCCCGCGCTGGTCCTGCGCACCAATGCCTATCTGACGCATTTCTCTCGCGACTGGTGGCGACAGTCCAGCACGACGACCGATACCCAGTGTGGGGCGGCATTCGTTACGGCCCGCCGCGCCGGCCTACGCGTGGATCCAGATGCCTGCGCCTCGGCGCAAGGTCGTCTTCGTGATTATTACACGTACGGTGTCGAGCCGCGACTTACAATCGACCATCAGCTACTCGGTATCGATAACGAGTTTCAGATGGGCGGTCGCGCCCATTTCGAACGTCAGGATCGCGTGCAGAAAAACGGCGGCTCAGCCGCTGCTCGTGATGGCGTCGTCGTCGAAGACAACGAACGTGACGTCGATGCCTATGCCTTCTTCGCGCAGAACCGTGTTTCGCTCGGGCATTTTGCAATCATTCCGGGCATTCGTGTGGAACGCGTCGAGAACGGTCGTGACAATGACCTGACCGGCGCGTCCGGCGAGGCAAACCTCACCGAAGTCATTCCCGGTCTCGGCCTGACTTTCAACCCGTACACGCATACGACCGTATTCGCCGGCGTCCATCGCGGCTTCGCCCCGCCGCGCACCGAAGATCTTATTCTCACGCCTACCGGTCTGCCAACGGCGACATTCACCGATGTCGAGGCTGAAAAGAGCTGGAATATGGAGTTCGGCGTGCGCAGTACGCCGATAGTCGGCGCACGCGTCGAGGCCAGCTATTTCCGCAATGACTTCGAACACCAGATCCAGGTCGGATCGATCGCGGGTGGAGCCACGCCACTCGCTGATGGCGAAACCCTCTATGAAGGACTGGAATTACTGACCCGCCTCGACAGCAATGCGCTATTCAAGACACGCGACGATATCTATCTTCAGATGGCCTATACCTATCTGCCGACAGCCGAGCAGGAGTCACCCGTACGCGCAGTGGCCACCGGCGCTGTCGTCGCCGGAAGTCTTGAAGGAAATCGCCTGCCTTACGCACCCGATCATCTTGCTACGGGAACGCTCGGCTATACGCATAAGTCCGGCTTCGACATCCGTCTGGAAGCAGTGCATGTCTCGGAGCAGTTTTCCGATTTTGCCAACACAGTCGTCGCGCCTCTCGGAGGCAACGGCCAGATTGGCTTGATCAAATCCTCGCTGATCTTCAACCTCGCGGCCAATCTGCCGGTGCCGGCTTGGCGCGCGACGCTGTTCCTGACTGCCAAAAACCTCTTAGACCGCGATTACATCGTCGATCGCACGCGCGGCATTCGTGTCGGCATGCCCTTGCTGGTGCAAGGCGGCATCGAGTTCACGTTCTAACCGCCTGTCGTAAGCGCGGTTCGGGCAACGGCCGCGCGGTGTACTCGATAATGACTTCTTTCAACACCTCTCGAAACCAGGCCAGCGCCGGGTGCAAGCCCAGGCGCTTGTGCCAGATCAATTCGATTCTGCTGTACATCTCCGGTACAGGTACCGGTGAACAGCGCATTTTCAATCCGAACAACGGCGCATACAGGTCGGCAATACGTTTGGGCAGAGTCACTATCAGATCGCTGTTGGCGACAATCGCCGGCGCGACCGTGAACTGATTGACGGTCAGCGCAATCCGCCGACGCAGTCCCTGGCGCGCCAGCACTTCATCCGCAAATCCGCTGGCATCGCCGCGCGGTGTGATCAGAAGGTGTTTCGCCGTGGCGTAGCGCGCGATATCTAGCTTGCCGCGGGCCAACGGATGGTCCGGGCGCATCATGCACACGAACGCATTGTCGTCGAGGATCTCCACGCCATAACGGTCAGGGATGTCGCCGAACGCGCCGACCGCGAACTCCACTTCTCGTGCTTCGAGCCGTTCCAGCGCGCGCCCTGCCGGCGGCAGAATGCGAACGTCGATACCAGGCGCCGACCGCGCCAGACGCTGCATGAGCGGTGCGATCGAAGTCGTGACGATGTAGTCGTTGGCGTCGATCGAGAAGGTGCGCTCGGCGGTCGCCGGATCGAAGCTGCTCGGGTCCAGCATCGTCTCGATTTGCACCAGCGCCTGATGCAGTTCCGGGGCAAGTTCGAGTGCCCGTGACGTCGGCCGCATGCCATCCGGACCGCGGATAAACAGCTCGTCTTTCAGGTAATGCCGCAGGCGCGACAGCGCATTGCTGAAAGCGGGCTGCGAGATGCCAACGCGACGCGCGGCGCGCGTCACATTGCGCTCGATGATGAGCGCATCGAAGATGACGAGCAGGTTGAGGTCGAGTCGGCGTAAATTCATCTAATGAATATAGACCGATATGGTTATCGGCTACAACTATAAGCGGCGAGAGTCGCTTATCAAGTATCTGCTGCCTGCGGGCGCACGAAACAGGCCGCGATGAATCCGACCAGCGCGCCGAACATGACGTAATAAGCAGCGGCAATCGGATTGCCGGTCGTGCCGATGAGCCAGGTGACGATGAACTGCGCGAAGCCGCCGAACATCATCACCGCGAGGTTGTAGGCGAGCGACAACCCGGTCGACCGTACGCCGGGCGGGAACTGTTCGGCGACAGCCGTTGCCACGCCGCCGAAATAGATGCCCATGGCGATGCAGAGACTTATCTGCATCAGCAGCAGATTGGCCACCGTCGGCTGAGCGTGAGTGCGCGAGAACAGCGGATAGAGCGACGCCAACAGCAGCAGTGCGCCGGTCATCAGGAGCGGACGCAGGCCGATGCGATCGGCGGTGATACCGACTAGGGGAATGACAATCGTCAAGCAGATGAGCGCGATGAACTGCACTTTGAACGCATCCCCGGGCGCGATACCGAGCTGCCTCTGCGCAAACGTTGGCATGTAAATGAGAATGACGTAATAGCTGATGGTGCCGCAGACGATGAGTCCGAACGTTACCAGCACACCGCGCAGGTTCTCGCGCAACAGCGCCAGCAGCGGCTGACGACCGGCAGCCTGTCGCTGCACTTCGATAAAGGCGTCGGTTTCCTCGAGATGCCGGCTGATGTAAAACCCGACCGGCGCGATGATGAGCCCGATGATGAACGGCACCCGCCACCCCCAGCGCTCGAGTTCAGCCGGTTCCAGTCCCAAAGTGACGAACATGCCGGCTGCCGCGCCACCGAGAGCGGCAAGCGCCTGACCGATCTGTTGCAGCGACCCGTAGAAGCAACGCCGACCGGGTGGTGCCACTTCAACCAGAAAAGAGGTCGCTATTGCGTATTGGCCGCCGGTGGCGAAGCCCTGCAGCAATCGCGCGAACACGATGATCAGCGGCGCAGCGATACCGATGGCCGCATACGGCGGCGCCACCGCAATGGTCAGCAAAGCGACCGTCATCAGAACGATGATGAGCTGCATGGCCGCCTTGCGGCCGCGTCGGTCGGCATAGACGCCGAGCGCGATACCGCCTATCGGGCGCATGAAGAAGCCAACGCCGAAAGTGGCCGTCGTGAAGAGCAACGCGGAGTAATCGCTCTCTACCGGGAAGAACAGCTTGGCGATGATGACGGTCAAAAAGCCGAAGACGACGAAGTCGTACCATTCGAGCGCATTGGCGAGGACGGCGGCGGCAACTTGCTGATTGCGGGTGGCTGACATGCGCTGTTCACTGCTGGCGGGGCCGCGCGAGCGTACCCGATGTCGGACTACCCAACAATGCGGCAATATTCCAATAGTTGCATATACAATACTTGTGGCTACAATTGAGGCACGAGGAAAACAGCGGATGAGCCCATGAGCGCGATCACCTGGCACAAGAGTGCCTGCAACCTGTGCTACATCAACTGCGGCATCGAAGTGGCAGTCGCAGACGGTCGTATCAGCAAGATTCGTGGCGACAAGGCCAATCCCCGTTCGGCCGGCTACCTGTGCAATAAGGCCCAGGGCATCGTCAACTATGTCCATCACCGCGATCGACTGACGACACCCTTGAAGCGCACGGCCAGTGGTGGTTATGAGCCGATTACCTGGGATCACGCGATTAGCGAGATAGCCGCAAAACTGGCGTCGATAGTTGGAACTTACGGTGGCAGCACGCTGGCGCTGTATGGCGGCGGCGGCCAGGGCAATCACGCCGGCGGCGCTTACGCCACCTCGCTGATGCGCGCGCTGAAGTCACGTAATGTGTTCAATGCGCTGGCGCAGGAAAAGACCGGCGATTTCTGGGTCAACGGCCATCTGTTCGGCGCCCAGACCTGTCACACCGCGGAAGACATCGAGCATTGCGATCTGTTGTTCGTGCTGGGCGCGAATCCGTGGCTCGCGCATGGCTTCACCAACGCGCGCCACCAGCTGAACGCGATCCGCAAAGATCCCGAGCGCCATCTGGTGGTTGTCGATCCGCGGCGCAGCGAAACCGCCGAGCTGGCCGATCTTCATCTCCAGGTGCGCCCTGGTGCCGATGCGTTCCTGCTCGGCGCCCTCCTCGCCACGCTGCAGCGTCGAGGGGCTTTCGATGAGGACTTTCTGGCACAACGGACTACCGGCGAAGTCGACGTCGTGGATGTTCTGCGAGCGCTGCCGGTGGCGCAGTTCGCCGCTGCCGCGGACATCCCGCTTGCACAAATCGAACAGGCCGCGGATCTGATCATGGCGGCAAAGCGGATGGTCGTACGCGCGGAACTTGGCATTCAGCAGAGCCGCCACTCGACGCTCAACTCCTATCTCGAAAAACTGCTGTTCCTGCTCACCGGCCATTTCGCGCGCACCGGTACCAACACATTGCACAGCTGGCTGGCGCCGCTATGGGGTAACGGTCGCGGCCAGCGCTATGCACCGACCGATACCGAGATCATCGCCGGGCTGTTGCCGCCAAATGTGTTCGCCGACGCCATCCTGAGCCCGCATCCGGAACATCTGCGGGCAGTCATCGTTGACAGCAGCAATCCACTCAACACGACTGCCGACACGGCACGCGTTATCGAAGCCGTTGCAGCGCTCGAACTGCTGGTCGTTGTCGATGTGGCGTTCACCGAGACGGCACAACACGCGCATTACGTACTGCCAGCCTCGTCGCAATACGAGAAGTGCGAGTACACGCTGTTCAATTTCGAATACCCGACCAACTTCTTTCACGTCAGGTCGCCCGTCCTGCCGCCGCTGCCTGGCACGCTGCCGGAGCCGGAGATATACACACGCCTCGCCCGCGAGCTCGGCCTGCTGCCGGTGGAAGCGGAACTGACCGAACTGGCCGCGGCGGCCACGCTGGGTGCAGAGCGTTTTTCTGCCGCCTACCGCGCATTCATGGCGACACACACCGAGTGTGCTCCGCTGACACCGCTGCTGCTGTACAACACACTGGGGCGTGTATTACCCGACGGCACTGCCGCTGCAGCGCCGCTATGGCTGGCTTGCGAGCGGGTAGCGACGACGCAAACCGCGGCCGTGCGCGCAGCGCTGGCTGCCGCCGACACCGCGAGTCTGGGCGAACTCGTCCAGACCTTGTTCAATCGCGTTGTCGGTAGTCGCTCGGGCATGGCATTTACGACCCATGACGATGCCTGGTCACTGCTCGAACATGCCGACCGTCGCGTGCACCTCGCCATACCATTGTTGCTCGATGCGCTGCGCACACTCGACGCCGAGGTCGAGACGCCGGACAACGCCTATCCGTTCGTGTTGTCGGCAGGTCAACGCCGCCTGCAGAACGCCAACCAGATCTTACGTGAGCCAAGCTTTCGCAGCGCCGATCCCGATGGTGCACTGCTGATCCACCCAGCTGATCTCATCGCTTGCGGGGTCGCCGAGCAGGACTGGCTCGCCATCGAATCTTCACGGGCCCGTCTTATCGTTCGCGCTCGTGCGGATAAGGGGTTGCGCCGCGGGCATGTCGTGCTTCCGCATGGTTATGGTCAAAGCTACCCGCTGACTGATGGTGAACGCCTGGTCAGCGGACCGCGCATCAATTTTCTGACCGACAGCCACTATCGCGACCCCATCGCCGGCACGCCCTACCATAAGAGCGTGCCAGTACGGGTAACAGCAGCACGGCGTGAAGAAGCTGCGCAGGCAGAAAGCAATGCATTGCGGATTGCCGGCTCCCGGCAACCCGCAAGCGCCGCAGCGCTGAGTGGAACTCAGTGACCGAGCATCCAGGGTCGGCCGTGTCCATGGCCGCCACCGTGCGTGTGCTGATGTGCAGGCGAGGCTGACACAGGCGACGCTTCGCGACGGTGCACGCGCGGCTCATGCGCGGAGCGCTCATTCCTTTCATGCGCCTGGCGAGTGACGCCAGACAGCGCTGCCAGACGTGGCGCAGCGATCCTCCGACGACCACCAGCGCCGCAGTCCGGGCAGGCGGCTGGTTCGTCGCGCGCAGCAATTGCACGGTGCGCGCTGAAGCGTTCGCCGCAGTCGCAGTCATAGTCATATATCGGCATGGCGCTGTTCCTTGGTGACGGCTGACTGATCTCAGTTGGTGACGGCCAGATCGACACCGGCAAACGCCTGCGGGGTCGGACCGTGTGCGTTGGGTCGGATGTCGAAATCGAAGATTCCAGTCGGCAACCACAGGGTGGCGCAAGCGTTGGGGATATCGACAATTCCGCTGATGTGACCTTCAACTGGTGCCGTGCCGAGGATGGCGTAAGCCTGTTCGCCGGTGTAACCGAATTTCTTCAGGTACTCGATGGCGTTCAGGCAGGCGCGCCGATAGGCAACATGCGCATCGAGATAATGCTGCTTGCCGGATTCATCGACTGAAATGCCTTCGAAGATCAGATAATCCGTGTACCGCGGCTCGAGCGGGCTCGGGCGGAAAATGGGATTGGTGACGCCGTATTTCTGCATGCCGCCTTTGATGATGTCGACATTGAGCTCGATCCATCCGGCCATTTCGATGGCACCACAGAACGTGATCTCGCCGTCGCCCTGCGAGAAATGCAGATCGCCCATCGACAAGCCACCGCCTTTGACATAGACCGGGAAATAGACCGTCGAACCTCGCGACAGATTCTTGATGTCGCAGTTGCCGCCATGTTCGCGCGGCGGAACCGTACGCGCGCCGGTCTGTGCCGCAGCGGCAGCAGCTGAGCCCGACATCTTGCCCATCAGTGCAGTATCCGCATAGGGCAGCGCGGCAAGTGCCGGCACGCGACCCGGGTCGGTGGCAAACAGCGCGCTCTCACGATCGTTCCAGGTCTTCAGCAGCTCGGCTGATGGCAGACAGCCAATCAGACCCGGGTGCATGATGCCGGCGAATCGACAACCCGGAATATGCCGTGACTTGGCGAAAATTCCTTCGAAATCCCAGCAGGCTTTGCGGGCATCCGGGAAATGCTCGGTCAGAAAACCACCGCCGTTACTCTTGGCAAAGATGCCGGTAAATCCCCAGTCCGAGGTGGGCAATGTGCCAATGTCGAGAATGTTGACGACAAGCAGATCGCCCGGCTCCGCCCCTTCGACCGCTATCGGGCCGCTCAGGTAATGCACTTTCGTCAGATCGACATCGCGTACATCGTTGGCGGAGTTGTCGTTCAGGATCTGTGCGCCGGTCCAATCGACGCACTCGACACGAAACGACGCGCCGGGTTTGACCGTGGCGACCATCGGAATATCGGGGTGCCAGCGGTTGTGCAACGTGCCGTTCTGCTCGGCAGGCGCTTTCAACGGATCGGCGGGGATCAATACTTCGAGCATGGGTGTTCTCCAGTTGGCGGTTGAAGGTGCGGACCGGCGGCCTACACCGAAAGATAGCGACCCAGGGTGGCGGCGTCGGCCGCTGCACGGGACATCTGATCGACTATGCGACCGCGCTCGATGACGAGCAGGCGATCAGCGACTTCCAAAGCGAAACTCAAGACTTGTTCCGAAACGACGATGGTCAAGCCGCGCAGACGCTTGATCTCAACCAGCAGCCGGGCGAGATCCTTGATGATCGACGGTTGTATACCTTCGGTTGGTTCGTCGAGCAGCAGCACTTTCGGATTGGTCACCAGCGCACGAGCGATGACGAGTTGCTGCTGCTGGCCACCCGAGAGATTGCCGGCCTTACGCGCACGCATTTCATGCAGGATCGGAAACAGACTGTAGATTTCCTCCGGCACCGAGTCCTTGCGACTGCGCAATCCGGTCATGACGTTCTCCTGCACCGTCAGGGCCGGAAACACCATACGGCCTTGCGGCACATAGGCGAGTCCATGACGGACCCGCTGATGGCTGGCCATGCCGGCCAGCTCGACGCCGGCGAGCTTCACGGTGCCGGCGCGACTCGGCAGAATGCCGATGAGCGATTTGAACAGCGTGCTCTTGCCCATGCCGTTACGACCCATGACGGCGACGATTTCGCCCTCTCCGGCTTCAAATGCGACCTGGTGAACGACTTCGCTCTCGCCGTAGCTCACCGTGAAATCACGTACTTCCAGCATCGTTACTCCCTCAGTCGTTCAGCGTTCAATGGCGCGTCAACGGGCCCTTAATGGCCAAGATAAACTTCGATCACTTTGGGGTCGGCCTGCACGTGTTCCATCGTGCCTTCCGCAAGCATCTGGCCCTGGTGTAACACCGTCACGCGATGCGCGATGCGTTTGACGAACTCCATGTCGTGCTCGATGACAATCACGGAACGATTGCCGGAAATGCGCGTGAGCAGATCCGCAGTCTTCTCGCGTTCGCTGACGCTCATCCCTGCGACCGGCTCATCCAGCATCAACAGCTCCGGGTCCTGCATCAGCAGCATGCCGATCTCCAGCCACTGCTTCTGGCCGTGACTCAACAACTCGGCCGGATCATCGAGTCGTTCGCTCAGATAAGTCAGCGCGGCAACCTCTTCGATGCGCGTCAACAGCGCATCATCGCGGCGAAAGAACAGACTGCCGAATACGCTGCGCCCACGCGGATAAGAGACTTCGAGGTTCTCGAAAACGGTCAGGCTTTCGTAGATCGAGGGATTCTGGAACTTGCGCCCGATCCCGCGACGAACGCGCTCGTGCTCGGGCATGCGGGTCAATTCGAGATCCTTGAAGCGAATGCTCCCGCTGCTTGCCCGCGTGCGCCCGCAAATCAAATCGAGCAGGGTGGTCTTACCGGCACCGTTAGGGCCGATGACGACACGCAGTTCGTTCTGCTCGACATAGAGATTGAGATCGTTGACAGCCTTGAAGCCGTCGAACGAGACGCTCAGATTCTCGACCGCGAGCACAATCTTGCCACCGCTCACGGCGCACCTCCGACGACACGTGCTGCCGTAGTCGGCGTATCCTCGATGACAGCCTCGTCAGCGGCTGCACGCATAGGCGGCGGCGCTACCGGCAGTCGCGGGGCCGCCGTTGCGCGCGCGCGCCAGTTGGTCCACCAGCCATTGATGGTTCCGGCCAGCCCGGCCAGGCCATTCGGAAACAGCATGACCACCGCGATGAACAGACCGCCCATCAGAAAAAGCCACAGCTGCGGGAAGGATTCCGAAAAATAAGACTTGCCGAAATTGACCAGCAGGCTGCCGTAGACGGCGCCGACCAGCGACAAACGCCCGCCCACCGCTGTGAAGATGACCATCTCGATCGACGGCACTATGCCGACGAAAGAGGGCGACATGAAACCGACCTGCAGCGTAAACATTGCGCCGCCCACACCCGACATCATCGCCGCGAGGCAGAAAATGAACACCTTGAAGTTGGCAACGTCGTAGCCGGAGAACCGTACGCGCTCCTCCTTGTCTCGCAGCGCGAGCAGGAGCTTGCCGAACTTGGACCCGAGGACAAAACGCCCGAGGAGCACAGCGCCAAGCAGCAGCACTGCATTGACGTAGTACAACAGGTATTTCGCTTCGTCTGTGCGGATATCCCAGCCGAGCAGCGTACGCAGATCGGTGATGCCGTTGACTCCTCCGGTATAGCCCTGCTGCCCGATGATCAAAATACTCAGCATCGCTGCGAATGCCTGCGTCATGATCGCGAAATAGACGCCGCCTACGCGCCGCTTGAACATCGCTACGCCGAGTACGAAAGCGAGCAGGCCCGGCACGGCAACGATGGCGAACAGCGTAAATCCCAGGCTGTGGAACGGCTCCCAGAATGCTGGCAGCGCCGTGATCTGATTCCAGTCCATGAAATCCGGAATGCCGGGCGTCGACTGTATCTTGGTGCTGATCGGATCCGACGCCTCGATTTTCAGAAACATCGCCATGGCATAACCGCCGAGGCCGAAAAACACGCCCTGGCCGAGACTCAGAATGCCGCCGTAACCCCAACACAGCACCAGACCGACGGCGACGAACGCGTAGGTAAGGTACTTGCCGATGAGATTCAGGCGAAACAGGTCGAAAATCAGCGGCAACACGGCCAGCAGCACGACGGCCAGCACAGCGATGGAGACATACTCGCGCCAGGATGCCGTGTTGTTCCGGCGGTCCGCGGTGAGGATGGATGGGGTCATGAACTGTGCTCCGTTGCGAACTTGGACGACGGTCTACTTGCGCACGCGCAGACGGAACAGGCCTTCCGGTCTGAGCATGAGAATGCCGATGATGGTCAGCAGCGTGAGAACTTTGGCCGTCGAGCCGGTCATGAAGAACTCGAGCGTTGATTGCGCCTGTGCGATAGAGAATGCAGATGCGATCGTGCCGAGCAGACTCTGCGCGCCACCGAACACGACTACGAGAAAAGTATCGACGATATACAACGAGCCGCTGGTCGGCCCGGTCGAACCGATAGTGGTGAAAGCGGCGCCGGCGACGCCGGCGATACCGCACCCGAGTGCGAAGGTCAGCCGATCGACTTTGGCGGTATCGATACCGACAGCGCCGGCCATGGCGCGATTCTGGGTCGTCGCCCGCACATGCAGGCCCCAGCGCGAACGGAACATGAACAGTGCGATGACGCAGGTCAGCATGAGGGTCAGCCCCATTACGAACAAACCATTCAAGGGAATATCGATGGTGTCCGACGGCGCGTAAGAGCCCATCAGCCAGTCCGGCAGCGTGGCACTGACCTCTTTCGGCCCGAAAGTCGAGCGAAACGCCTGCTGCATGATGAGACTCAGACCCCAGGTTGCGAGCAGCGAGTCGAGCGGGCGTCGATAGAGATGGCGGATCATCAACCATTCGACGAGATAGCCGATCACGAACGCGACCAGAAACCCGACGATGATGGCGGCAATGAAATAGTAGTTGGAGAACCATGGCGCATATTCGGTCGCGAGTACCGACAGCAGATAAGTGGTGTAGGCGCCAATCGTGAGAAATTCACCGTGGGCCATGTTGATGACGCCCATCTGGCCGAAAATGATGGCAAGTCCGAGGGCCATCAGCAGAAGCACGCTGAATACGCTCAGTCCGTTGAACCCCTGCATCACGAGCACCGAGCCGAGTTCCGAAAATGACATACCATCCATCGCCCTTACTCCTGCGCAACCCGAACATTGTCCGGGTTGCGATTTGCGCCGTTGTGCAACCTTGCTGCGTGGCGTTATTGATAGCCTTTCGGGAACGGGTTCGGCTCAATCAGATCGGACTCGTAGATGACTTTGTATTGCCCGTCAGCCAATGCTTCGCCGATGCGCAACTTGCTCCACAGGTGGTGGTTCTCATGCACTTTGACGTAGCCTTCCGGTGCCGTCGTGAGCTCGATTCCCGGCGATGCCGCGGCAATCTTGTCGATGTCGAAGCTGCCCGCTTTCTCGACCGCTGCTTTCCATAGCCATGGTCCGAGATAAGCCGCCTGAGTGACGTCGCCGATGACCGCATTAGCCCCATACTTGGCTTTGAATGCCGCGACAAACGCCTTGTTGTTCTCGTTGTCCAGACTCTGGAAGTATTTCATCGCGGCATAGAAGCCGACCATGTTCTCGCCACCGATGCCGAGGATTTCGTCCTCGGTGACCGAGATGGTGAGGATGGTCTGCTTGTCTGAAGTCACACCCGCTGCTTTGAGCTGCTTCCACCAGGAGACGTTACTTCCACCGACGATGATGCTGTAGACCGCGTCAGGTTTCTTCAGCTTGATCTTGTTGATGAGCGAGCCGAACTGGGTATGCCCGAGCGGGAAATAGTCTTCGCCGACGACTTCGCCTTTCAGTACGTTCTCGATGTGTTTACGCGCGATCTTGTTCGAGGTCCGTGGCCAGATATAGTCCGACCCGATCAGATAGAACTTCTTCGCACCTTTGGTCTTGGCCAGCCAGTCGAGGCCGGCGATGATCTGCTGAGTTGCTTCCTGGCCGGTATAGATGACGTTCTTGGATTGCTCGAGACCTTCGTAGAAAGTCGGGTAATAGAGCATGCCGTTTTCTTTTTCGAACACCGGCAGCACGGCTTTGCGCGAAGCGGATGTCCAGCAGCCAAAGACGGCGGCAACCTTGTCGTTGACGAGCAGCTTGCGCGCTTTCTCGGCGAACGTCGGCCAGTCACTGGCACCGTCTTCCTGGATGATTTCGATCTGACGCCCGAGAATGCCGCCGGAGGCATTGATCTGATCAATGGCCAGTCGTTCGGCCTGTATCGAGCCTGTTTCGCTGATCGCCATGGTGCCGGTCGCTGAATGCAGCTGGCCGACGGTGACGACTGTATCGGTGACCGCAAGCCCGGTCGTGTTGACTTCGGCGGTCGGCGGGCCCGCTGCGCCAGCCAGCAACGGCGCCATGGCAAGCGCGCCGCACAGCAACGCACGCACGCTGCGCGCCAGCGCTGCGGCGCCAGTGGCGGCATGTCGATAAGAATGGTGCATTGGAATCCTCCTGGTCATTGATGAATCGCCAGTGACTGCTGCCGTGCGTGGGCGACAGATCACGCTGGCGGTCATTAAGCGACCCGGTGCTGCAGCGCACAATACGCAGTTTGTCGTACGCACATGGCCACAATGGCCGTGCGTCCGAGACAGTGCGTAGCCATCGCCTGCAGCACTCATGCGGTGCGTTTCAGGTGACGCGTGGCGGCTTACGGTTGCGCAATCGGAAGGATGCCGGCGGGAATCAGTGCCGCTCGCACGCCGTCAGCGCGTGGCATGAGAGTTGCTCATCCCGGACAGGCTCGACGAAGCCGTGGTGAACCTATCCGATGGAGTAAATGACCGTGGCCGCAGCGACTCAACGCATCCTGCGTGTCCGACGTGACTACAACACCTGGGTGGCGAACGAGACCATGGAAGACTACGCGCTGCGCTATGCACCGCGTGGCTTTCGCAAGTGGTCCGAGGCACGCGTCGCTGCCACCGCACTCGGATCGATCTCGTTTCTCGCACTCGAAGCTATCGGCGGCGCAGTGATGGTCAGCTACGGCTTCACCAATGCGGTTTGCGCGATCGTCGCCGTGGCCGTCGTCATCTTCCTGACCGGACTGCCAATCAGCTACTACGCGGCCAAGTTCAACGTTGATATCGACCTGCTCGCGCGCGGCGCCGGTTTCGGGTATCTCGGCTCGACCATCACCTCACTGATTTACGCCTCGTTCACCTTTATATTCTTTGCCATCGAGGCCGCCATCATGGCCTTGATGTTCGAACGCTATTTCGATCTGCCGCTGGCCATCGGCTACCTGGTCAGCTCGCTTGCGATCATTCCGTTCGTCCTCCACGGCATCACCCGCATCAGCAAGCTGCAGCTATGGACTTTCGTGCCGTGGTCGATACTCGCTGTCCTGCCTTTCGTATTCGTTGCGCTCAAGGATCCGGGGCTGTTTACATCGTGGACGACTTTCGGTGGTTACTCTCCCGGCGGTACGACGTTCGACCCGTTGTTGTTCGGCGCCGCGACGACCGTGTGTTTTTCGCTCATTGCACAGATTGGTGAACAGGTCGACTTCCTGCGCTTTCTGCCGAATCCCGTGCCAGGCAATCGACGCCGATGGTGGGCTGCCGTATTGAGCGCGGGGCCAGGCTGGATCCTCCCCGGTCTGTTGAAACAACTGGCTGGCACCTTTCTCGCGTTTCTCGTCATCCAGCATCAATTCGCGCCGCATCGCGCCGAAGATCCAACGCTGATGTATGTCGTCGGATTTTCCTATGTCTTCGATAATCCGCAACTGGCGCTCGCCGCGGCGACCGTGTTCGTATTGCTCTCGCAGATTAAAATCAACGTGACGAATGCCTATGCAGGGTCGCTGGCCTGGAGCAACTTTTTCTCGCGTCTGACCCACAGCCATCCCGGGCGCGTGGTGTGGCTGGTCTTCAATGTCACGATTGCGCTGCTGTTGATGGAAGTAGGGCTGTATCAGGCGCTGGAGCAGGTACTGAGCCTTTACTCGTGTGTCGCGATTGCATGGATCGGCGCCCTGGTCGCCGATCTCGTCATCAACAAGCCGCTCGGCTTAAGCCCGCCTTACATCGAATTCAAACGCGCGCATCTGCATAACATCAACCCGGTCGGAGTCGGCGCGACACTGGCCGGTTCCCTGATCTCGATTATTGCATTCAGCGGCGCACTCGGGCCGTGGGCGGGCGCGTTCGCGTCATTCATCGCGCTATTCACCGCTTTTCTACTCGCACCGTGCATCGCCTGGGCAACTGGCGGTCGTTACTACATCGCGCGACCTGCGGATCCGCGCATGCTCGATCAGCCGATGCACATCTGCTGCATCTGCGAAAACGCGTTCGAAGGCGAAGACATGGCGCATTGCCCGGTCTACGCCGGGCCGATCTGTTCATTATGCTGCTCGATCGATGCGCGTTGTACAGATGCCTGCAAGAAACCGAGCACAGCGGCGGGCGGCCAACAAACACATGCGCTTGCATTCCTGTTTCGACTCGACCCGCGTCTGCGCGATTTCGCGCTGACTTTCGGTCTGCTCGGCGCAATCGTCTCTGCGCTGCTCGCAGCGGTTTACTTTCATCTCTACATGCAGGGTATGCCGACCGCTGGCCCCGCCCGACTGCAGCTGATGGAAACGTCGCTGATGAAGGTGTGGGCCGGGCTGCTTGTCGCAGTCGGCGTAGTGGCGTGGCTGCTGGTGCTGACGCGCGAAAGCCGCCGTGTTGCGCAGGAGGAATCCGCGCGCCAGACCACGCTCCTGTTGCAGGAAATAGACGATCATCGTGCTACTGACCGGGCCCTGCAGCAGGCCAAGGAGGTGGCCGAAGCGGCGAGTCTGGCAAAAAGCCGCTTCCTGACCGGTATGAGTCACGAACTGCGCACGCCGCTGAACAGCATCATCGGTTACGCGCAAATCGCCGATCGCGATGCCGCGCTGCCGACGCGCTACCGCGGCCAGCTCGATGTCATCCGCAAAAGCAGCGAACATCTGCTGACGCTGGCTGACGATATCCTCGATATCGCGCGCATTGAAGCCGGCAAGCTCAGACTGCAGGCCCGCGAGACGGATTTCCCGGCGCTGTTGAATCAACTCGTCGACATGTTCCGACCGCAGGCCGCCGAGAAAGGGCTCGCTTTCGAATACGTCATCGAAGGCGAACTGCCGGTCGGCGTACGCTGCGACGGCAAACGCCTGTCACAGATCCTCATCAACCTGCTCGGCAACGCGCTTAAATTCACCCGCACGGGCGGCGTGACGATGTGTGTTGATTGCCGCCGCGAAACGACGCGCTTTCTAATCGAGGATACCGGGCCCGGCATTGCGAGCGCCGATCTGGAGCGGGTCTTTCAGCCGTTCGAACGCGCTGCCGGCGCGACGCCGGGCGTCGGACTCGGCTTGACCATCGCTCGCCTTCTGACCGAGTTGATGGGTGGCGAACTGAGCGTCAGCAGCGTGCCTGGCACTGGCAGTACGTTCATGGTCCGGCTGTTACTGCCCAAACTCCGAGTGGCCGTCAGCACCGATGCGACGCGGGCACCGATCATCGGTTACCGTGGTGCGCGGCGCCGTTTGCTCGTTGCTGACGACGAACCGGCACATCGCCTCGTTCTGTGCGGCATGCTGGAGCCGCTCGGGTTTTCGATCGTGCAGGCTGTCGACGGTGCCGATGCCCTCGCCAGAACCACTGGCCAGCGCTTCGACGCACTGCTGCTCGATCTGGCTATGGGTGAACCCGGCGGCCTTGCTCTCACACGACAACTGCGCGCCGATGGTTTTCGCCGCCCGATCATCATCGTCTCCGCCGACGGCTTCGAGGATACCCGTGAGACCTGCTATGCAGCCGGGGCCAGCGCGTTCCTGCTGAAACCCGTGCACTTCGATACGCTCGTCACTCAACTCGAACATCATCTTGCGCTGCATTGGCTGCTCGGTCGTTCGCCCGATGGCGACTGGGCCGAAGGCAGCCTGCGCATGCCGTTGCTGCCGCAAACTCTGCACGAGCGGCTGGCGCAGGCTGCGCGCATCGGTCACATCCGCGGTGTTCTCACCGCGATCGACGAGATAGAAATTCTCGGCGTTTTGCATGGGCCGATGGTGGAGGAGCTGCGGCGCCTGGCGCGCGAATTCCAATTCACAGAAATGCTCGCTTTTATTGCGGCTGGAGAGTTACATGAACATGCCGATTGACGGTCGCCACCAGGTCATGATCGTTGACGACACACCGGCTAACCTCGCGTTCCTGTCCGACGCGTTGGCTGACGCCGGCTACGAAGTACTGGTTGCGCTGAGTGGACAGACAGCGCTACGCCAGCTCGAACTCGTGCACCCGGATGTCATACTGCTCGACGCGGTGATGCCTGGGCTGGATGGCTTTGAAACCTGCGACCGCCTCAAAGCGCGTGATGACACGCGCGAGATACCGGTCATTTTCATGACTGCGCTGAGCGACACCGCCGACGTCGTACGCGGCTTCGGTCACGGTGCGGTCGATTACGTCACCAAACCGGTACGTGAGGCGGAGGTGCTCGCCCGCATTGCCACCCATATCGAACGCTCTCACGATCTGCGGCGTGCACACGGCACGGTAGAAGCGTGGCCCCGGCCCAGTCTGACCGTCACGGCCGACGGCCATATCACGTCCGCCAGCACGCGCGCGCGCGACTGTCTTGTACTGCACGGTATCGACGCCCGGCTGCCACCGGCCGTACGCGATTGGCTGGACCGCCACGCGCAAGGTGAGAATGCTTCGTCGACGGTTACGCTGGTCGACGAACTCCGCTCGATCACCATCGAGTATTGCGGGCGCGTCAGCGCGAGCGAATTCCTGCTGGTGATGGAACCGGCCACTGTGCAACCAGCGGACCTGCAGGCCGGCGCACACGGCCTGACGCCGCGCGAAGCAGAAGTGCTGGAATGGGTCGCGGCCGGCAAGACCAATCGCGATATCGCGCTGATCCTTGCCATCAGTCCACGTACCGTGACCAAGCATCTGGAACGGATCTTCGTCAAACTCGGCGTCGAGACGCGCACTGCTGCGGCCAGTCGTGCGCTGGTCGGCATGCGCGCGGAATGAGCGCGTTTCAGGCCGTCACGCGCTCCGCGCCAATCATCACAGCGGCGAGCACACAGGGTTCGTCGGAACGATTGCGCCAGGCGTGCCGCGTGCCGTTCTGAATGACGCTGTCGCCGGCTTTGACCAGTACGGCGTTGCCGTCATCGAGTTCAAGCCAGACTTCGCCTGCCAGAATGATCACGTAGTCGACTGTATCGGTCGTATGCATGCTGGGGTCAGCGCCGCGTTCATGCACGTGGCCAAGCCCCGGCACTTTTGCCGTGTATTCGGCCCGTAGCGTTTCGGCGTCGGCCGCTGCCGCGACCTGGCTGCGTGACGGGAGCGTCGCAACGATGAAACGCGTGCCGCCGGATTGCGGTAGATAGGTTTCCAGACCCAGGCTCGGATCGCCCGCATTGGGCAGCGTCGGCACGCCTCGCGTGACCCACATCGTATTCATTTCCCACCCCGGCCGCGCGTTCAAGGTGAGGCGATTCGGAGCTGCGCCATCTTCGACGAAGATGGCTTTGCCGTCGGCGTCGTGGCCTGTAACGATGCGTCGCATGGCTACCTCTGCTGACCGATGGATTCCGCGGATGAATGGATGAGTCGGGCGAGCGCAAGCAACTGCATGTCGCTGCCGGGCGCGCCGATCAGGGATACCCCGAGAGGCAGACCTTCCTCGTTGGCGAGCGGGAGACTCACTTGCGGCAGCCCACCCAGGCCCGCAATGCATAACAGGCACATGGCCTGTGCACGGTATTCGTTCTCGACGACATCGGTCGGCGCACTGCGTAGCGGCGCAACGCGCGGTGAGGTCGGCAGGCACCAGACCTCGTCATTGCCGATCAGTGTGCGCAGATACGTTCGGATGCGGGCGTGTTCGGCGCGCGCAGCGTCGGCGTCCACTGCGCTGATCTTCGACGCCCACTCGATGCGCTCGCCCACGGCGGCCCCGATGGACGGTTTCACCTGCGCTATCCAGTCGCGTCGCTGAGCCCAGATCTCGGCGCCCTGCACCACGCGGAATACGTCGAACCAGGATCGCAGACCGGCTGGACAGACAGCCAATTCGTCGGCCCGGTAAAAAGTCGACCCCACGACAGCCTCGATGGCGCCTGCGGCAGTGCGTACGGCGTGTGCAACAGCCGGCGTGACCATCGCGAATGCTTCGGTGAGATAACGCAGGCGGCGTGGCAATACGGTTGCAGTCGGTGCCGCCAACAGCTCGGCACCGACACGCTCGAACAGCGCACCATCGCGCGCGAACCAGCCGATCACATCGAAACTCGGCGCGAACGGGATCACACCGTCCAGCGCGAGACTGCCGTGCGTGGTTCGGATACCGAACAGGCCGCAGTAGCTTGCCGGTATGCGCACCGAGCCGCCGCAGTCGGTGCCGAGCGCGAAATCGACCAGCCGCCCGGCGACTGCCGAAGCTGAACCATTGGATGAACCGCCCGGAACGCGATCGGGCGCTGCGCTGTTGAGCGGCGTACCGTAATGCGCATTTTCGCCGGTCAGGCTGTAGGTCAATTCGTCGGTCAGCGTCTTGCCCAGCAGATCGGCGCCGGCGGCAAGCAAACGCGTCACGGCTGAAGCTGTCGAAGTCGCGGGCGGGTGGCTCGCCAGCCAAGCGGGATTACCGAAACCGGTTCCAGCGCCGGCAATATCGAAAACATCCTTGGCAGCAAACGTGCAGCCAGTCAACGAACCCTGGCCAGTAGGCGGGACAGCAATGTGATTGTCACGGCAGAATGCGCCGAGCGGATCGTAAGGTATAGAAGTACTCAAATTGCCAGCCGCCTATGCTCGCTCAAGGCCGATGCAGGATCGGCGCCGCGCGACTGAACGTCTGGCGGCCACGTTTGAAGCCGGCAAGTGGCGAAACCAGCTCGGCAACTGCGCTCGCGCGGGTCGCGCAGTCGAGGATCAACAGATCGGCCGACTTGCCGATCGCGACACCATAGTCATCCAGTCGCAGGAGTCGAGCGGAACGCGTGCCGATCATCTCGAAACATTCGATGATGTCGTCGCGCAAGCCGACCTGGGCGATATTCGCGTACAGATTCGCCATGCGGATCAGCGAACAGTCGCCAAATGGCGTGAACGGATTGAGCACATTATTGGTCGACAGCGAGCAATTGACGCCCGCTTTCAGCAGCTGATGCGCCGGTGTCACGCCGCGCATGACGGCGTGATCCTGATGCCGGCCCATGAGAAACAGATCCGTTGCCGGCAGCACGGTCAACGCGACACCGGCGCCGGCCATGCGTTTGCCAACTTCGGCCAGCCGTGCCGGCGGTACGGCAGACAGTTTCGTCACATGCCCGATGGTCACCCGCGCGCCGTAATGGTGCTTCTCTGTCAGCATGCAGACATACTCGAGATCGAGCGCGCTCGGGTCGGGGCCAAAATCGAGATGCATGTCGATATCGACATCGTACTGACGCGCGAGCTCGAAAATGCGATCAATCTGCCCGGCCGGATCGCTGTCGGTATATGGCGCTGCGCCAATCACGCTGCAACCCTGCTCGAGCGCCGCAACCATGAGTTCGTCGGTTCCCGGATTGTTGAGCAGGCCTTCCTGCGGAAAAACGCAGATCTCGAGATCGATGGCCCAGCGATACTCTTCGATCAGCGGGCGGATACCGTCCAGCCCGCGCAAGCCGATGCCTGGATCAACTTCGAGCTGGGTTCGCATATGCATGGTCCCATTGGCAATGCAGCGTTCGAGCGTTCGCTTGCCACGGTCGTAGACGTCCTCTGGCGTGAACGCTGCTTTCGCGCGCGCGACTTCGGCGATCGCTTCACTGAGATCGCCCTGGCGCGACGCACAGCGATCGAGAATGGCTGATTTATCCAGATGAATATGCGACTCGATGAACCCGCTCGTGACCAATCGCCCCTCGCAGTCGACCTCGAGGGCATCAGCGCTGAGCGCGCGCTCGATAGCGACAATGCGCCCGCGCTCGATACCGATATCCACCGGTGCATCGTTGCCCGCCGTATCGAGGCGCGCGCGGCGCAGGATCAGATCCATGGCCGGGTCATTCGCTCGCAGCGCGCGAGGTGGGTGCGATTGTCGATATGCGCCATGCCTGATGCATCATGATTCTCCCGTGGGCCAGTGCTCACCGTGCCACGGGCGTGCCTTTCAGGCAAGTCGCTCGACGAGAGCAATGCTGAATTCGACCAGCCTCACCCTGCTCGCCGTCCGGTTCCCGCATTGCTATGCTTTGCGCGACAACGCCCCGGTCGTACCGGGCACGAGCAGGACGAACTTCATGGCTGCACATACAGTACCTGTCATCGATATATCGCGGTTCAGTGCTTGCAACGGCGAGGAACGACGTGCTTGCACCGGCGAGGAGCGACGTGCTTGCACCGGCGAGGAGCGACGTGCTTGCACCGGCGAGGAGCGACGTGCTTGCACCGGCGAGGAACGACGTGCTTGCACCGGCGAGGAGCGACGTGCGGTCATCGACGAGGTTGCGCGCGCCTGTCGCGATCTGGGTTTCCTCATCATCAGCGGAACGCGTGTGCCGGCGACGACGATCGCTGACACAGTGAACGAGTGCCGTCGTTTCTTTGCGCTGCAGCCAGCGGAAAAATTTGCTGCCCAACGACCGCAGCCAGCGCACATCCGCGGCTATGTCGGGGTCGGTGCCGAGTCGTTGTCCCAGCTCGAGCAGGAAGCGGCACCGCCTGATCTGAAGGAATTGTTCGACGTCGGTCCTTTCGATTTTCCGGCAGACGACCCGTATCACAGTGAAGCACGAGCCGGTGCAAGCTTCGCGCCGAATGTATGGCCGCCTGCGGCGCCAGGTTTACGCCCGGCCATGACCCGATACTTCCAGGCGATGGAGTCGCTCACGCTCGAACTGTCGCATCTGTTTGCCGCTGCATTGGCGCTGCCCGAGACATTTTTCGACGACAAGATCGATCGCCACATCAGCATCCTTCGCGCCAACTATTATCCGCGGCAGGAGCATTCGCCGTTGGCCCGTCAGCTCCGCGCCGGCGGCCACACCGACTACACGGCATTCACGGTGCTGTGGCAGGAAGCAGTTCGCGGTGGCGGATTGCAGATCCGCAATCATGACGGCGAGTGGCTGGACGTTCCCGCCGCGCCGGACACTTTCGTCGTCAACATTGGCGATTCGCTGGCGCGATGGACCAACGATACCTGGGTGTCGACCATGCACCGCGTTGTCAACCCACCGCCTTCCATTGCTGCCGAGAGCGATCGGTTGTCGCTGGTCTACTTCTTTCAGCCGAATTACGACGCCATCATCGAATGCATTCCGACCTGTCGCAGCGCGGACCGGCCAGCGAAATACGCTCCGGTCGCGAACGGCGATTACCTGGCGATGAAATTTGCCGAACAGCAAATCCCGGCGGCATGAACAACGTCAGCGCGTCCTGACCGACCCTTTGCGCAATCTTTATGAACTCACCGCCAGTCTTTACACCTTCTTGATATTCGTTGACCTAAGCTGAATCCAATCCCGGCGTGGTGCCGGGCGGGAGGTTCAGTGGACCTGCTCTATCTCGCTTCCGCTATCGGCTTCTTCGCGCTGACGGCACTGATGGCATCCTGGTTCGACCGACTGCGTGCACGTCGATGAACATCGTCTATGCCATTGCGTTACTGGCCGTCGTTGGCGTTTTCTTCTATCTGCTTGCCGTGCTGTTCAACCCGGAGGACTACTCATGACCACCAACGGGTATGCGCAACTCGCCGTGTATCTCATCGCACTGCTCGGTCTGGCCTGGCCGCTCGGTCGCTACATGGCTCAGGTCTACAGCGGCCAGCCGCCGGTGTACGCGCGCTGGCTCGTGCCGGTCGAACGCCTGATTTACCGAATGTGCAGTGTCAAGCAGAGCGACGACATGCCGTGGACACGCTACGCAGCGGCTATGCTGTGGTTCAATCTACTCGGCCTGCTGGCGGTCTATGCGCTGCAGCGCAGTCAACTGTGGTTGCCGCTCAATCCGCAAGCACTCGCCAATATTTCTGCCGATTCGTCGTTCAATTCGGCCGTCAGCTTCGCGACCAATACCAACTGGCAGGGTTATGCCGGCGAAGCGACGATGTCCTACCTCACACAGATGCTCGGCTTGACCGTGCAGAACTTCGTCTCGGCCGCTACCGGCATGGCAGTGCTGGTCGCGCTCGCGCGCGCGTTCGTTCGCCGCGACGCGACCGGTATCGGCAATTTCTGGGTCGATCTCGTCCGGTCCACGCTGTATATCCTGCTGCCAATGTCGTTCGCACTCGCACTCGTGCTCGTCAGCCAAGGCGTCGTGCAGAACTTCTCACCGTATGTGGACGCAACACTCGTCGACCCGATAGTCACGCAGACCGCACAGCTTGACGATGCCGGTCACCCGCTGCTCGATTCCGACGGTGCACCGCTCATGCAGCGCGAGACCACCAAGGTGCAAACGATTGCGATGGGGCCCGCTGCCTCGCAGATTGCCATCAAACAGCTTGGCACCAATGGCGGCGGTTTCTTCAATGTGAATTCCGCCCATCCGTTCGAGAACCCGACACCGCTGTCGAACCTGTTTGAACTGCTGGCGATCCTCATCATTCCGGCGGCGTTGTGTTTCACGTTTGGCTATCTCATCGCCGACCCTCGCCAGGGCGGTGCGCTGCTCGCCGCGATGACTGTCATGTTTGTCGCATTGCTCGTAGTCTGCGTGACCGCCGAGCAGACCGGCAACCCGCTGTTCGAACGCCTCGGTCTGGGAACGCAGGCGACCGAGCTGCAGGCCGGCGGCAACATGGAAGGCAAGGAAACGCGCTTCGGTGTCGTCAACTCCGCGCTATGGGCAACGGCAACGACCGCGGCCTCGAATGGCTCGGTCAATGCCATGCACGATTCCTTCACGCCACTGGGTGGGCTGGTGCCGATGTGGCTGATACAGCTTGGTGAAGTCGTTTATGGCGGGGTGGGGTCAGGGCTCTATGGTCTACTGTTCTTCGCCATTGTCGCCGTCTTCGTCGCTGGTCTCATGATCGGCCGCACCCCGGAATACCTCGGCAAGAAAATTGAAGCGTTCGAAATGAAGATGGCAGCAGTCGCCATCCTGGTTCCGTGTATCACCGTACTCGCCGGTACCGCGCTTGCCGTGTCGCTTGACGTGGGTCGTGCCGGCATTGCCAATCCAGGTGCCCATGGATTCTCGGAAATCCTCTATGCGCTGTCTTCGGCTGGCAACAACAACGGCAGCGCTTTCGGCGGACTCTCGGCCAACACGCCGTTCTACAACACGCTGCTCGGCATCGCGATGCTGCTCTCGCGCTATTGGCTGATGGTGCCAGCGCTCGCGATTGCCGGCGCGCTGGCTGCCAAAAAGATCGTCCCGCCGTCGTCGGGCACCTTACCGACGCATACGCCGCTGTTCGTCGCGCTCCTGATCGGCACCGTCGTCGTGGTTGGCGCGCTGACGTTTCTGCCCGCGCTTGCACTCGGGCCGCTGGTCGAGCATCTGCAAATGATTGCAGCGCACTGAGGAAAGCACCTATGCGTAACACCCAGACTCTGTTCGACCCGCGACTGCTGCGACAGGCTGCCTGGCAATCCTGTCTGCGGCTCTCGCCTCGCTATCAGCTCAAGAATCCGGTGATGTTCGTGGTCTGGCTGGGCAGCGTGTTGACGGCCGGTTTGTTCGTGCAGGCGTTGATTGGTGAGGGCGAAGCGCCGGCGCCATTCATTCTGGCCATTTCGCTCTGGCTGTGGTTCACCGTGCTGTTCGCGAATTTCGCCGAGTCCCTGGCCGAGAGCCGCGGAAAAGCACAGGCCGATGCGCTGCGCGGATTGCGCCAGACCGTATGGGCAAAACGATTGAAGGATGCCGACCCTGATGGACCCGGCACGCAAGTCGCTTCGGGCGATCTACGCCGTGGCGATATCGTGTTGGTTGCCGCTGGCGAGACCATACCGGCCGACGGCGAAGTGATCTGGGGCGTCGCGTCGGTCGATGAATCAGCAATCACCGGCGAGTCCGCGCCGGTGATCCGCGAAGCCGGCGGCGATTTTTGTGCCACGACGGGCGGCACACGCGTGTTGTCCGACCGACTGGTCATGCGCGTGACAGCGAATCCCGGCGAGACTTTTCTCGACCGCATGATCGGCATGGTCGAAGCCGCGCGCCGCCAGAAAACGCCGAACGAGATTGCTCTGACGATATTGCTGGTCGCTCTGACGCTGGTATTTCTGCTGGCCACGGCAACGCTGCTGCCGTTCTCGCTTTACAGTGTGCAGGCAGCAGGCAGCGGTACGCCGATAACGGTCACTGTATTGACCGCACTGCTGGTCTGCCTCATCCCGACCACCATCGGTGGCCTGCTGTCGGCTATCGGTATTGCCGGCATGGGCCGCATGATGCAGTTGAATGTCATCGCAACCTCGGGGCGCGCCGTTGAAGCAGCCGGCGATGTCGACGTGCTGCTGCTCGACAAGACCGGAACCATTACGCTCGGCAATCGCCAGGCCAGTCTGTTCGTTACCGCTGCAGGCGTTTCCGAGCGTACGCTGGCCGAAGCCGCGCTGCTTGCCTCGCTCGCGGACGAGACGCCGGAAGGGCGTTCGATCGTAGTTCTGGCCAAGAAAGTACTGAGCCAGCGCGGTCGTGATATCCAGGCCGAGAACGCGAGCTACGTGCATTTCTCGGCGCAGACGCGCATGAGCGGCATCGACTGGGCTGGTCGCTCGATCCGCAAGGGTGCAGCCGAAGCTGTGCGCGCCTACATCGAGCCTCTCGGCGGGCAGTGGCCATCAGCCATGCAAGCTGCAGTCGAAGACATCGCGCGGCGTGGCTCGACACCGCTGGTCGTCGCCGAGGGCGCGACGGTGCTTGGCGCTGTCGAGCTGAAAGATGTCGTCAAAGGCGGCATCAAGGAACGTTTTGCGGAACTGCGCCGGATGGGCATCAGGACCATTATGATCACGGGCGACAATCGTTTGACCGCCGCAGCAATCGCCGCCGAAGCCGGCGTTGACGACTACCTCGCCGAGGCGACACCGGAAGCGAAGCTCAAACTCATTCGTGAATACCAGACCGGTGGTCGCCTGGTGGCCATGACGGGTGACGGCACCAACGATGCCCCGGCGCTCGCACAGGCGGATGTCGCTGTCGCCATGAACAGTGGAACGCAGGCAGCCAAGGAAGCCGGCAACATGGTCGATCTCGATTCGAATCCGACCAAGCTCATCGAGGTCGTCGAAACCGGTAAACAGATGCTGATGACGCGCGGTTCGCTGACGACATTCAGCATCGCGAACGACGTCGCCAAGTATTTCGCGATCATCCCGGCCGCGTTTGCCTCCACTTACCCGGTGCTGAACACGTTCAACGTGATGGCACTGGCGACGCCGTCGTCGGCTATCCTGTCGGCGGTGATCTTCAACGCCCTGATCATCGTCGCGCTGATCCCGCTGGCACTGAAAGGCGTGCGTTACCGGCCACGGGGAGCCGCAGCCGTCCTGCGGCGTAATCTGCTGATCTACGGCCTCGGGGGTCTGATCGTCCCGTTCATCGGCATCAAATTGATCGACCTCGCACTGGTCGGTCTGCATCTCGCTTGAGGAGCAATCCCATGTTCGACGAATTGAAACCTGCGGCGCGCATGCTCATCGCCATGAGCGTATTGACCGGTGCGCTCTATCCCGCGCTGGTCACGCTGATTGCGCAGACCGCGCTGCCGGCGCAGGCGGCAGGCAGTCTCGTGGTCATAAATGGTCAAATCCTGGGGTCGCAGTTGATCGGCCAGTCGTTCAGTGACCCGAAATATTTCTGGGGTCGGCCCTCGGCGACCGGGCCGACGCCTTGCAATGCGACACTCTCCAGCGGCTCGAACCAGGGGCCGACAAATCCTGCATTGGAGACCGCAGTGCGCGCGCGCATGGCAGTGCTTGCCGCTGCCTCGCCGGAACAGCACGATGCCATTCCAGTCGATCTCGTCACAGCGTCGGCCAGCGGCCTCGACCCGCACATCAGCCCGGCGGCAGCGCACTGGCAGACATCGCGCGTGGCGCGATTGAACGGGCTGACGGAAGCTGCAGTCGATGAACTGATTCTCGCGCATACCGAGAACCGACAGTTCGGCCTGCTGGGCGAACCGCGGGTGAACGTGCTGGCACTGAATCTGGCGCTGACGCAGCGCCCGTGACCGCCCCGCCGGTGCGCCCTGACCCGGACCTGCTGCTCGCTTCACTCGAAGCGGCGCAGGCCCGCGACGATCGCGGCAAGCTTAAAATCTTCTTCGGCGCGAGCCCGGGCGTCGGTAAGACTTATGCAATGCTTCGGGCAGCCCAGCTGTTACGCCAACAGGGCGTTGACGTTGTCGTCGGCGTCATCGAGACGCACGGCCGCAGCGAAACAGCGGCGCTCCTCGATGGCCTCGACGTGCTCCCACTGCGCGATATCGAGTATCGCGGACAAACACTGCACGAGTTCGACCTCGACGGCGCGCTGGAGCGACGCCCTGCGCTGATACTGGTCGATGAACTCGCGCATTCAAACGTTGCCGGATCCACACACCCGAAACGCTGGCAGGATGTCATCGAGCTGCTTGATACCGGCATCGATGTCTATTCCACCCTGAATGTGCAGCACCTCGAAAGTCTCAACAATGTCGTCGGCGGGATTACGGGTGCGCGCGTCTGGGAAACGGTGCCTGACCACGTTTTCGATGCGGCGCAGGAAGTCGTCCTGGTCGATCTGCCACATGAAGAATTGCTGCAACGCCTGCATGAGGGCAAGGTCTATCTGCCGCAGCAGGCCGAGCGGGCCATGCAGAACTTCTTTCGCAAAGGCAACCTGCTCGCACTGCGAGAACTTGCGCTGCGGCGTACTGCCGACAGGGTCGACAGCGATGTGCTTGCCTATCGTCGAGAGCAATCGGTCAGTACCGTATGGCGCACACAGGAATCGCTGCTGCTGTGTGTCGGGGCAGCGCCAGGCGGCGAATCGCTGGTACGCAGCGCCGCCCGCCATGCAGCGCAGAATCACGTGCCCTGGCATGTCGTTTACGTCGAGACACCGGTTCTGCAACGATTGCCGGAGATCGAGAGAGCACGGATCCTCGGAGTACTTCGACTGGCGCACAACCTTGGCGCTGTAACGGCGACGCTATCCGGCACCGATGCCGCGGCCCTGGCGGCAGATTACGCTCGCGAACAAAATCTCGGTCGCATCATGGTCGGGCGCGAGACCCGTCGTGCACTGCCATGGCGGCGCAGCTTTGCTGACAGACTGGCCCGCATGGCACCGGATCTGGATGTACTCTCGGTTGCCCGCGAGAGCGTCGCACGCGATGCGCTGCGCACCAGCACGACACCCTACTCCCGCAGCGCCGAAGTCGCGGACTGGCGGGCTTATCTTGGCGCAACGGTGTGCATCGGCGCAGTCACTGCGTCGACTGCGCCGCTGCAGGGTTTCCTCGGCCTGACCAACAGCGTTACGCTGTTCCTGCTCGCTGCCGTACTCGCCGCCTGGCGTTACGGCCCGGGGCCCGGCAATCTTGCTGCGGTACTATCGGTCGCCAGCGTCGACTTCTTCTACGTCACGCCGCGCTATTCGTTTTCAGTCGACGACACGCGCTACGCCGTGACTTTCGTCGTGATGTTCGTCGTCGCACTGCTGGTCGGTCAATTGACGGCTCGTCTCGGTTTTCAGGTTCGTGTTGCCGCCAGCCGCGAACAGCGCATCCGCGCCTTGTTCGAGATGGCGCGCGACCTTTCCTCCGCGCTGACCGTCGAACAGACCGCTGACATCAGCAGGCGGTTCATTGCACGCGTGTTCGACGTCAACTCGTGCCTGCTGTTGCTGAACAGCGAAGATCGTGTCGAGGGGGTACCCGGGGCGGAACTGCCTGCTGAAGTCGACATCAGCATCGCCAGTTGGACAGTCGACCACAACGCACCGGCCGGGCTGTCCACCGACACGCTGCCCTCGGCTGCAGCGTTGTATGTGCCGCTCAAAGCGCCGATGCGCACGCGTGGCGCGCTGGTCGTCGTTCCGCATTCGCGCGACTGGCTGCTGAACCCTGAGCAGGAGCGGCTGCTCGAAACCAGCGCCGCATTGATAGCGATCGCCATCGAGCGCATCCATTTCATTACCGTCGCACAAGACGCGTTGGTGCACATGGAATCGGAAAGACTGCGTAATTCGCTGCTCTCGGCGCTCTCGCACGACCTCAAGACGCCGTTGACGGTACTGGCAGGACTGGCCGAAGCGCTCGCATTGGCCGGCCCACCGTTACCGGCCGCGCAAGCCGGGATTGCCAAGTCCATCCGTGAAGAGGCACTGCGCACCAGCACGCTGGTGGCCAATCTGCTCGATATGGCCCGCCTGCAGTCCGGCGACATCCGCCTCAAACTGGAATGGCAACCGCTCGAAGAAGTCATCGGCATTGCGCTGCGCTCACGCGCCAGCGTACTGGCGCAGCATGACGTCCGCATCGAGCTCCCTGACGACCTGCCGCTGGTCGAATGCGACACACTGCTGATGGAGCGCGTATTCTGCAATCTGCTGGAGAACGCAGCGAAATACACGCCGCCCGGCAGTCGCATCACCATCAGTGCACGACAGAACGATGACACTATCGACATTGCCGTCAGCGATAACGGGCCCGGCTTGCCGCCTGGCCGGGAAGAAGCGCTGTTCGAGAAATTCGCGCGTGGCCACGATGAATCGGCGATCCCGGGTGTCGGTCTCGGCTTCTCGATTGTGCGTGCGATCGTCACTGCCCATCGCGGTAAGGTCCATGCCGAGAACATTCCAGAGGGCGGTGCGCGTATCGTCATCCGCCTGCCGCTCGGCACGCCACCCGCTGTACCGCTTGAAGTTGGATGAACGCTACGGTGGATAGTCCTGCCCCGCGCGTAGCCATCATCGAAGATGAGCGACACATCCGTCAGTTGCTACGCATGGCGCTGGAATCCGAGCACTGCCAGGTCAGTGAAGCCGATAACGGCCGCCAAGGTCTGATTGACGTCGGCACGCGCAAGCCGGATCTTGTCATCCTCGATCTCGGACTGCCGGATATTGACGGCAACGAGATCATCCGCGAGATTCGCACCTGGTCGTCTGTCCCAATATTGATCCTCTCAGCGCGCTCCGACGAACGGGACCGCGTGATTGCATTGGATGCCGGTGCGGATGACTACCTGACCAAACCTTTCGGGATCGCGGAACTGCTGGCGCGGACGCGCGCGCTGTTGCGTCGCGCGCGGGTGGTCAATGGCACAGACGGCCCGATCTCCCGTTTTGGCGACATCGAAGTCGATGTTGCGCGGCGCTACGTTGCGCGCGCCGGCAGCGCCGTGCACCTCACGCCAATAGAATACAAGCTGATGATGATGCTCCTTGCCAATGCTGGTCGTGTCATGACGCATCGACAGCTGCTGCGTGAAGTATGGGGTCCAGGACACGCTGACGACACACATTACCTGCGCGTTTACATGGCCGGTCTGCGCCGCAAACTCGAAGCCGATCCGGCGCGACCCCGCCATTTCATCACGGCAGGCGGTATCGGCTATCGGTTGGAAGCTGAGGGATGACCGCGCGGCGATGCCGTGGCTAAATGAAACCATAATGGTTCCATTACGGTGTATCTGCCATGCCCACCACTCTAACACTTAAAAATATTCCAGACGCCGTATACGAACGCCTGAAAGCTTCTGCGGAACGTCACCGGCGTAGCCTGAACAGCGAGGCTATCGTGTGCCTCGAATCCGTATTGGCGCCAACCAACATGACAACCAGCGAACGATTGGCTCGTGCACGTCAGCTTCGCGCCTCCTTGCCTCAAGGGAAGTTCTCCCCTCGTGCCATTGATGCAGCCAAGCGTCACGGCCGGTCATGATAGTGGTCCACTCCAATGTCATTGCCTATCTGTTTCTTCCGGGAGAGAACACAGCTGCGGCCGAAGCGCTGCTGGAAAGTGAACCTGAATCGGCCGCCCCTATACTCTGGCGTAGCGAATTCAGAAACATTCTCTCCGGTTATATTCGGCGCAAGGTTATTTCTCTCGATCAGGCCTTCAGCCTGCAGAGCGAAGCTGAAGGTCTGCTCGAAGGTTCTGAGTTCGAGGTTAATTCTCATACAGTGATCGAGCTGGTTAGCGACAGCGATTGTTCAGCGTATGACTGCGAATTCATCGCTCTCGCAATTCGGCTCGACACCAAGCTGATTACCAATGACAAAAAATTGCTGCGGGCATTTCCGGAACGTACGGCAACTCTACTTGCTGATTGACGTGCAGCTATCCCGCCTGGCGCACATGCAGCGCGATCTGCACCCATAGAACAACCAGGAGTACGTTACCGACTCCGAATACAATGCCCCGATGGGAGACGCGGTTGTAGGTCAGGTGGATGACGCTATGAACGGCGCGTACGGCGACAAATGCCCAGGCCAGCGTAACCATCAACGATGTCGTATCGGTAGCGACATATGCCAGCAGACAACCGACGTACAGCAGAACTGGAAATTCCAGCAGGTTCATGTAGTTCCGGTTCGGAAGGCTGACGAGCGGCGGCACCGCGGCTGATTCCCCGAACTCGAAATCGTTTACTGTGACTGAGCCGCGTATGGCGGCGCGGACGCGAACTATCGGGATCAGGATCTGCACGATACCGGTCAACGCTGCGAGCGCGAACATCGGATAAAGAATGGCAGGACTATTCATATACGCCGACCTGGTTTCCCTTGAACGTTTCCAGATCAAAGTATTCGCGCCAGGACGCTATCTTGCCATCACGCAGTTCGAATACGCCCGCAATTGGCAGAGCGAGTTCGCGACCCTCGAACTGAAAATAGTCGATACGTTCGTTCATGACGATGTTGCCTGAAGCCACCTGAATCAGGATCTCGATGCGTAGACCCTTAAATCGTTTCGGAAGCCCTTTGAGACTTTCGTAAATTTCAGCTCGGCCGCGCAGCGGTGGCAACGGAATATTGTGATACAGCGCATCGGGTGTGAAATACGCAATCAATTCATCTGCGTCCATTCTTTCGAAAGCCGCACAGAAGCGCGTGACGATGCTGGCATCGTCGGTGAACAAAGTTTCCGAACTCATTGCTTCGCGTCCAACGATTTGCGGTACTCGCCGGCTTGCTTACACACAGGTATTTCGGCCGAAGGGTCAACGCTCCGAATATTGATATTGCCGTATTGTTTCGCTTCCTGGGTACATCTCTCTTCGCTACGTCCTTTTTTCAGACAGACTTGAACGATCCGCCGTTGAATTTCCTGGCGCTCCGCGTCACGGGCTTTCTGGCACAAGTGCTCGAGTGTACGCAGCATGGTCACGTTGTCGGCGCCTGACGCCTGGTCAGCCGCCGCGCAGGACGTAAATATGAATAGCGCTATACCCGATAGGCAACGACCGAATCGAATGGAAACGTGCTTCGGCGATTTACTCATCCTGGATTCTCCAAGAATAGGTGAATGTATCTCGAAGCGCATGGGCCAAGTTGTATGTCGCCCTCTGCGCATCGTTCATCTTCAAGAGTTCCGGATCAATGACCCTCGCCAGAGCCACCATTTGAGACTCTACAGCCTGCTCCTCGACCATGCTCAATTCTCCAATATACAGCTCACGAAAACGCTTGCGCGATTTTGCAACCTCATCTTCCGTATGGACTTCCGGGTTAGACAGCACCGCAGCGGCTTTGATGGCCTCCGCGTAGAGGTTCTGACGGAGTGAAAAAAAAGGTTTGGCCGCTTCAATCTCTCGAGCAGCGGCCTCTTTAAGCCGTGTCTGGTTAAAACTCAGGGCGCTGATGACCACGCCAACGACGACGCTCACGACCTGCACAGTCGTTGCGAGCAATTCGAGTCTGGTTTTTGGTTCAGACATTTCCGATCCTCGGCGTTAATGAAGAGGCCTCAGCGGGAACAAACTGTCAGCCCTCAGACCCGGACAACTGTTCGGTCCGATACCCGCATTCTGCTAGCAGCCTGTCGGACTTAAGTGTTCGTGACGAGGTGAGTGGGAGAGCGAGGACAGATTAGCGCGCAAACGAGGAGAATAGTGGTTCTATTTGACGAGAGTGCGCGCGAATATGGACTGCTATCCCACCACCGTAGTAGATTCGTCCTAAGTCCGACAGGCTGCTAGTGCGTCGAGTTACCGCGCGCCGCGTGGTGCTTGCGCCAGGCCGCTGGTGCCATTTGGTGCATGCGCTTGAACGCGCGGTGGAACGCGGGCTCCGATTCATAACCTGCCGCCTCGGCGATGCGGGCAATCGGCTCATCGCTTTCCAGTAATCGCTGCGCGGCATAGCGCAAACGGTGACGCGCAAGATAGCGCATTGGTGGCTCTGCCATCAAAGCGGTGAATCGCTCAGCAAAAGCCGACCGCGAAAGTCCTACGGAACGCGCCAGCTCTTCGGTGGTCCAGCTACGCTGGCGGTCACGGTGCAGCAGGGCCAGCGCGCGACCAACCTTTGCGTCACTCAGACCTGACAGCCACCCGGTCGTGCCTTCGGGTTGTTGCGCGAGATACTGACGCACGGCTTCCGCAAACAACAGTTCGGCCAGACGGCCTAGCAGGCTGGGAGAAACACCGTGCACTGCACCTGTCGGCTGGGCCGCGAAGCGCAACGAACTCTCGATCCATTGCAGGGCGGCAGGCTCACGCAGACTCAAATGGAGCACGCGAGGCAAGGCGTTGATGAGCGGGTCGTTGACATTGTCGTGCCCGAGATAGCCACAGAAGAATCGCGTCGTCGGTCCACCTCCGGCGTGCGTTACGCGCAGCAATCCGCTCTCGCCAGGCCGGTGCTCGAGCCACTCGAACGGGATCGGCGGTACGTCGAGATCGCTGCCGATCAGGTGCCGGTCATTGCGCGGCAGGATAACCAGATCTCCCGCGCGCACCTGCACAGCGCTGCTCTCGCCTTCGGCCCGTAGTGCGAACTCACCGTCGCACACGTAGTGATAGGCGATCACTTCACGCGGCGCGGGGTGAAACGCCACGCAGTCTTCCGGGCCGACCTTCGAGACGATGCTCCAGGGCGCCCCAATCTCCGCTTCAATGAAGACGCCACCCCGCAGACGCAGCGCCTGCGTCACATCGGCCAAGGCATCAGAACGGGTGATTTCAGTCATTACTGGCGTTTCGGCTACAAATATCGGCGCCCTGAGCATGGCTGCAGGACACGATGCGCATTAGATTAGTCCCACTGACGCGACCGAGGCAACGCAGTGCGGTGAACGGCGCACATCACCCTGCCATCAAGGAGACTTTGACATGACCACCGACGCACTGGGTCACGCCCTTTCCGGCGCAACCGCAGAAGCTGCCGCGCACTACGAGCACGCTGTTACCGCGTTCAACCTCTATCGCGGCGATCCGATAGCAGCGCTGGAGCGAGCCACCGACATCGCACCGGACTTCGTCATGGCCCACCTGCTCAAGGCGCATCTGTTCGCCGTTGCGACGGAGCCAGCCGCGGCCGCCGCCGCCAGTGAATTACTTGGCGCCACCGTAGCGCTGCAATTGAATGACCGCGAGCGTTCGCACCGTAACGCCATCGAACTGATTCTGCAGGGTGAGTGGTCGGCTGCCGCCATCGCGCTCGACTTCCATCACACCCGATACCCTTTTGACCTCGTCGCCCTGCAGGTCGGCCACCTGTGCGATTTCTTCCGTGCCAACGCGCGCAATCTGCGCGATCGCATGGCACGCACGCTGCCGCGCTGGAGCGCTGACATGCCCGGCTATTCGATTCTGCTCGGCATGTATGCATTCGGCCTGGAGGAATCGGGCCACTACGCACAGGCCGAAGACACCGGACGTTCTGCCCTGGACGCGCAACCGCTGGATTGCTGGGCGCACCATGCCGTGGCCCATGTCATGGAGATGCAGGCACGTCACCAGGACGGGCTCGGTTGGATGAGCGAACGCGAATTGCACTGGTCGGGCGACGACAACTTCTTCCAGGTGCACAACTGGTGGCACCGCGCATTGTGCCATCTCGAACTCGGCCAAGCGGAACGCGCGATGGCGCTGTACGACGGCCCCATCCGCGGCGGGCGCAGCCAGGTAGCAGTGGACATGGTCGACGCATCGGCCCTCTTGTGGCGCCTGACACTGAGCGGCGTAGATGTCGGTGATCGCTGGCTCGAACTCGCCGCTACCTGGGACATGCACGCCGACGGCGCGCTCTACCCGTTCAATGACTGGCATGCGGCCATGGCATATCTGGGTGCCGGCCGCGAGCATGAAGTTGAAAAGCTACGAAACGCCTTTCTCTCGGCACCGCGTGAGCGCGAGGCATCGCGCTGGGCGGCAGACACGGGTGCCGATCTGGTCGCCGGTTTTACGGCGTTCTGGCATGGCAAGCACGATACGGCGATCCAGCATCTCTACCGCGCGCGCAGCATTGCCAACACCTTTGGTGGCAGCCACGCCCAACGCGACATCATCGACTGGACGCTGACCGAAGCCGCGCTGCGCGGGCGCCAGTTCGCCCTGGCCGAGACGCTCGCGAATGAGCGGCTCGCCTTGCGGCCACACAGCCCGGTCAACCATGCCTTCCTGCGGCGCGCGGCCGCTAAAGCTTCGCCTGATCGCGTGCAGGTGGTGGCAGCGGCCTGAGCAACTTCTCCATCTCGGCAACGCCCGCAATATCGCCTACCCAGCCGAAACTGCCGCTGCCCTGCAATTCGCGAGCGGCTCGTAACATCGCGCCGCTCGCAGCGCGGGCGAGCGTGCTGCCGACGCTGATCCGCTTGACGCCAGCTTCGGCCAGGGCAGTGACGGTAATACCTTTGATCTGCGGTGCGAGTACGTTGACCGGCAGGCTGACTGCCGCGGTCACGGTGCGAACCTGTTCGATTGTCATCAAGCTTGGCGCGAACAGCACATCGGCGCCGGCTTCGGCATACGCCTGCAGACGACGTATGGTGTCGTCGAGATCGTTGACGCCGCGCAGCAGATTCTCGGCACGGGCAGTCAGCAGGACAGGAACAGGCAGGGTGCGCAATGCTTCGGCCGCGGCTTGCACACGCTCGACAGACAGCGTGAAATCGTAAATGCCCCGTGCGGGGTCGCCGCTGTAATCTTCGATCGATGCGCCAGCGATACCGGTTTCGGCCACCAGCAGCAGGTTGCGCGCCGCTGCTTCCGGCGCATCGGCAAAACAGTTCTCCAGATCGGCATTGATGGGCAGGCTGGTTGCCGCGCAAAGCGCACGACAATGGGCAATCTTTTCCTCGAGTGTGACCTGGCCGTCGATTCGTCCCAGTGCGTTGGCAAAACCGCCGCTGGTGGTTGCAAGTGCCTCGAAGCCAAGTGCTTCAAGCAGACAGGCCGAACCAATGTCCCAGGGATTCGGAATGACGAAAGCGCCGGGGCGTCGATGCAGCGCGGCGAAAGCGATGATCTTGTCGTGCTGGGTTGTCATCTCGATTCACTCCGTGGAATACGCCGTCACAGGCACAATCATGATGGCACGGATCTGCGCGCGATGGCGTTACTCAACGCGTTAATACAGCTCCGGAACTCGCGGGACCCTCGGATAAAAACTCCTGCAACGGCACCAGTGCCCGTTCCGGCGCTTCCTCCTGCGGCACATGGCCGAGATCACGCAATCGCACCAGTGTCGCCTGCGGCAGCGCGCGTAAATAGTCCGCCGCATTGCTGATGGGAATCAATGCATCTCGTTCACCCCACAACAGCAGGGTCGGCGCTGTAATACGCGCCAGCAGCGGCTCTGGATGCGGTAGAAAGACCTGCGCCAGCCGGTCGAGCATCGCTGTGCGCACACCCGGGGCCAACAGCAGATCGTAATATCGGGCAAACAGCGCGTCATCGAGCGCTGCAGGGTCGACATACGCCGGCTGCAGATTCATCCGCAGCAGAAATTTCGGCAGTACATAAGGCATGAGCTTGACCAACAGTGGTACCGTCGGGTGCTGCTCGTAGTCGAAGCCGGGGCTGGCAAAACCATCAGGTGCGATCAGCACCAGCTTACCGACTCGCGCTGGAAACTCGGCTGCATAACGCCATGCAATGCGCCCGCCGAGCGAATTGCCGACGAAGCTCGCCCGCGCGATACCGAGCTGATCGAGCAACGCATTGATGAGTGCCATCGCGCGCTTGTCGCTGTAATCCGCGCAAGGTTCGGCTCCGGTCAGGCCGAAGCCCGGCAGATCAAAACGGATAACGCGATAGTCCGTGGCCAGCGCACTCGCCCAGGGTTCCCAGGTGTGCAGGCTGGAGCCGAAGCCATGCAGCAGAACCACAGCCGGCGCCGTTACCGAACCGCTTACTCGTACATGCAGGCGAAGACCATCGACTTCGCGATAGTCACCCGAGCTCTCCAGGTAGCGCGTTTCGAGATCTGCGAGTGGTCGGTCTGGGGTCCACATCGCAACGCCGGTCGCCACCATGGCGATCGCGGCGCTCAGGAGTATCAACACGCGACGTCGAGGCCGCTTCAAGTGTCCGCAACGCTGCGAACGTGCGTCGCGACTACCTCGCCAAGCTGCGCCGTTGCATGTTCGAACTGCACCGAGAGCGGCTGTGCCAGAAATTCCTGATCGAAATGCGCAACCATTTCAGTCACACGCCGTTCGAGCAGCATCTTCAAACGCTGTCGTCCACGTTCGATGATGCGCGCGTGAGCCAATGGACTTTCCGCCAGCCACGCACGGTGTTTGTCGATGACGTCCGAGAGCACCTCGACCGAGGCGGGTTCACGCATCGAAGTCAGCAGTACCGGTGGTAGCCAGCCGCTGCTGCCCCCACCGCTGATCTGCTGCACACGCTTGATCTCGGCGACTGTCAGCGCCGCACCATCGAGTTCGGATTTATTGACGACGAAAATATCGGCCAATTCCATCATCCCTGCTTTCATCGCCTGCACGGCATCGCCCGAGCCTGGCATGAGTACCAGCACCAGCGTATCGACCTGGCTGCGCACGGCGTGCTCAACCTGACCGACGCCGACCGTTTCGAGCAGCAGTTCTTCGAAACCTGCTGCGGCCATCGCCTGCAGCAGTTCGGGCAGATTATCGGCCAGGCCGTCGGCAGCGGTCCGTGACGCCAGCGAGCGCATGTAGATGCGCGATGGCAGGTCGGCGTTCTGCGCCATTTCGTCGAGTCGGATGCGATCGCCCAGAATCGCACCGCCGCTGATCGGGCTGCTCGGGTCGATGGCAAGCACACCGATACGCCGCGTTCGGGTTCGAATCAGCGCCAGCCTTGCTGCGAGTGTGCTCTTGCCGACACCCGGCGCGCCGGTCAGGCCGATACGCGGTACGCGAAATGCGTCAGTCTCATCGGCGATACGCAGGCACTCTTCGACCCGCGCATTGGCAAGCATACTCAGGCGGCGACCGAGCGCGCGCCGGTCGAGTGACGATGCGTCAGACATGGGTAGTCGAAACCTCAGGCCAGCGCAGCAGCCAGCGTTTCGACAACCATTGGCAAGGGCATTTCGCTGGTGAAAATGCCACGCACACCGAGCGCAGTCAGCGCTGAGCGATCTTCAGCTGGGATGGTGCCGCCGACAAAGACGCGGATATCGGCCGCATCGCCCGCACGGAGTTTTTCGATGACCTGCGTGACGAGTTCGCAATGACTCCCGGACAATATGCTCAGCCCGACCGCGTCGACACCTTCGTCGATCGCGACATCCACAATCTGTTGTGGGCTTTTGCGCAGACCGGTGTAGATGACTTCGGCACCTGCGTTCCGCAAGGTCAGGGCAACGATCTTCGCGCCGATATCGTGGCCGTCCAGGCCCGGCTTCGCAATCAGGATCCGTTTGCCGCGCAACGGTGTGTTCTCGTTCGAGTTCATCGCTTGCTGCCCTCGACGTTATAGCCGGATCGGTTCCTGGAATTCGCCCCACTCACGCTTGAGACAATTGACCATCTCACCGACCGTGACATAGGCATGGCAGCAATCGACCAGATAGGGCATGAGATTCTCTCCATCGTCGACGGCGGCACGACTGAGACGGGCAAGCGTGGTTTCGACCTGAGCCTGATCACGCGTATCGCGCACTCGCTGGTACTTTTCGAGCACACGCGCCGCGATGGTCGGGTCGAGACGAAAGATATCGGTGACATCCCCCGCGGCGTCAGCATGGCGGAAATGATTCTGGCCAACGATCACGGTTTCACCACTGTCGATCCGCTGTTTCCGTTCAAGCCCACGTTCGGCCAGACGCATCTGCAGCCAGCCCTCCTCGATCGCTTTCTCGACACCGCCATAGTCGTCGATTTCACCCATGACGCGCGCCATCGCCGCTTCCATGTCATCGGTCATCTTCTCGACCAGATAGCTGCCGCCGAGTGCGTCGACGCTCCGCGCGATACCGCTCTCGTAGGCAACAATCTGTTGCGTGCGGACAGCAATTTCGGCCGAAGCCTCAGTCGGGATCTGGAATGCCTCATCGAAAGCGCAGGTAAAAATGGACTGCGCACCGCCGAGCACAGCCGCCATCGTCTCGATGGTCACACGGACGATGTTGTTCAATGGTTGCGATGCGACCAGCGAAGAACCGCCGCAGACGACGCCGAAACGGAACATCAGCGCTTTGGGATCCTTGACGGCATAACGCTCACTCAGCAGGCGCGCCCACAGCCGGCGACCTGCGCGAAACTTGCAAACTTCATCGAAGAAATCGGTATGTACGTAGAAGAAAAACGACAATCGCTTGGCGAATTTCTCGATGTCGCCGCCACGCCGACGCAGTTCCTCGACATAAGCGAGCCCATTGGCGAGCGTGTAGGCCATTTCCTCGACTGCCGTAGCGCCGGCGTCGCGCACATGTGCCCCGGCGATGCTGATTGGATTGAAACGCGGCGTCTCGTCGTTGGCATAGAGAATACTGTCGGCGATGAGCCGCATCGACGGCCGTACCGGGAAGATCCAGGTGCCGCGCGCGACGTACTCTTTCAAGATGTCGTTCTGGATGGTGCCGGTCAGTTTCGAACGCGGTATGCCGCGCTTGTCGGCTACCGCCAGATACATCGCATAGATAATGGCGGCGGTGCCGTTGATGGTGAACGAGGTTGAAATCTGTGCCAGATCGAGCCCATCGAACAGAATCTCTGCTTCGCTCAGATTCGACAGAGACACACCGACTTTACCGATTTCAGGCTGTGCCATCGGGTCTATCGGGTCATAGCCGCACTGCGTCGGCAGATCGAGCGCGACCGATAACCCGGTCTGCCCCTGCTCGAGCAGGAACCGGTAACGTTGGTTGGATTCCTCCGCTGTACCAAAACCGGAGTACTGCCGGATGGTCCACAAGCGACCCTGGTATCCGTCGGGAAAGATGCCGCGCGTGAACGGCATTTCACCAGGCGCGCCGATACGTTCCTGGTCAATGTCGGCAGGGCCGGCGCGCAACGGGACGTCGAGGCCGGCTGCGCTGACCTGAGTCAGCTGCGGCGGAAGCAGTTGAGTTGCGGAACTGTTGCTCATGGAACACCCTCCTGCAGGCAGGGCAGGATAGCCGGTCGAAATAGCGAAAGAAACCACGTCTGTGGTCAGTGCGACGTATCACGCATGTCACAATGGCCATGGCCATCCCGTTTGGCGGTTATCAATACAGCGATTAGCGAAAAGAAGCGATGAACGATATCGACGCGCGCCAACACGTTACCGACGACGATGCTTACGTCGGGACGCCGGCATGGTCCGCAGTCGCAGCTGTCGGCTGCGGGATCTTTGCGCTGGTCACGACAGAACTGCTGCCTGTCGGACTGCTGACACCGGTAAGCGCTGCACTCGACGTCTCGGCCGGGACTGCCGGCCTGATGGTCACCGTTCCGGGAGTCGTCGCCGCCTTGTCTGCACCGCTGGTTGCACTCCTGGCCGGGCGCACCGACAGACGCACGCTGCTGTGTGGGCTGATGGCATTGCTCGCCGCGGCGAATCTGTTATCGGCATGGGCGCCGGGTTTCGCCCCGCTACTGGCTGCCCGTGTGCTGGTCGGCATCAGCATAGGCGGTTTCTGGATGCTGGCGGGAGGGCTCGCGTTCCGTCTGGTCCCCGCACCGGATGTCGGTCGCGCCATGTCGATCATATTCGGCGGGGTGGCAGTCGCTTCAGTGCTGGGTGTCCCTCTCGGTACGCTGCTCGGTGAGTTGGGCGGCTGGCGCAGCGCATTCGTCGTGATGGGCGCGCTCAGTGCGGTCATCCTGCTCGCGCTGCTGGCGCTTCTGCCGCGACTATCCGCCACTCACTCAATCAGCTGTGCCGATCTGCTCGGGGCCTCGCGTATACCCGCCGTTCGTGCCGGAATCATCGCAACATTCTGTCTGGTCACCGGGCACTTCAGCGCCTATACGTTCGTGCGCCCGGTGCTGCAGGATCTCGCCGGTATCGAAGCCAGCCTCATGGGGCCTTTGCTGTTCACCTACGGCACAGCCGGCGTTGTCGCCAATTTCCTCGCCGGCCCGGCAGCCGCGCGCAATGTGCGCCGAACCCTGCTTCGTATTGTCGCCATGCTGACGGCCGTGTTGTTTGCGATGGCTGCTTTCGGTAGCACTACGCTGCCCGCAATCATTGTTCTGCTGATGTGGGGATTATCCTACGGTGGTGCTTCAGTGAGCCTGCAGAGCTGGATGAACCAGGCAGCGCCTCACGCGACGGAAGCGGTTTCCGCCGTATTCTCCGGAATGTTCAATTTCTCGATTGCGCTTGGCGCGTTGATTGGTGGTGTGGCAATCGACAGCGCCGGTCCGCGCGCAGTGCTGATTCTCGGAGCCGTATTGGTGTTCGGTGCCGGCTTCTGCGTGCGTTCCGCACCGCTACGCTGACTCGGCTGCCGTAACGCGACGATACCGCGCGCAGTCGCTTATCACCCGCAGATTCAGCTCGCGACGTGAAAGCGATCGTAGTAGAGGTGACCGTCGCGTATGCCTTTTGCTTCGAGCAGAGCGCCTACCGCATCGCACATGGCTGGCGCGCCGCACAGATACGCATCGTATTGCTGCGCCGCTTCGACTTCGCGTTGCACTATCTGTGTCACGCGGCCGGTACGTCCGCTCCACTCAGGCGTCGCTGCACTTAAACTCGCGACGAACTCGTAGTTCCCGGCCAGCGCTTCGGCACAGAAGTCGAGTACTGCGATGCGCGGCAGATCGACTTCGCGTCTCGCGCCATAAAAGAAGCGGAATGTTCGCTGATCGCCGCGCTGCACGGCGTCTTCGAGGATCGATACTATCGGCGCGATACCTGAGCCAGTCGCGCACAACAGTACCGGCGCAGACCCGTCGCGCAGATAACTGTTGCCGAAAGGGCCGCGCACGATAAACCGACTACCGACGCTGGCCGCGGCCAGCGCGCCGGAAAACATGCCGCCTGGCACTTCCTTGACGATGAATGCCAGCGTCTCCGGCGAAGCCGGCCCGGAGGCAATCGAGTAGGACCGGCGGACGTCGGCCCACGGCGGTGTCAGTTCGACGAACTGCCCCGGGTAGAAGGCCAACGGCGCCGACAACGCTATCGACAGCCGCCATAACCCCGGCGTCAGGCGCTCGATGGCGCAGAGCTCACCCTCAAGCGTCTGTGGCAGCAATAACGGACGAGCCCGCGTATCGCTGGCTTGGCGCGCTTCGATGACGAGATCGGTTAGCGGACTGGCGCAGCACAACAGCGCGTAGCCGGCGTCGCGTTCGTCTTCCGTCAACGAATAAATCGATGCACCGTTATGCGCTACATCGCCTTCGTTCAGCAGATATTTGCAGCTCGAACAGTTGCCGTGGCGGCAACCGTAGTCGAGCGAGACGCCGGCTCGCAACGCCGCGTCGAGTACGGATTCACCTGCCTCAATCGGAAACCGTTCGCCGCCAGGCGCAAGTTCGGCGTGGAATAGCATTGACGGAATGCTCCCCTCGGTAATGAAGGCAGTGCAGAGATACAGGCCGGGCGCGTCTTCACCCGGCCGGTTAACCAGCTGCTCAGCGCGTCACAGGCAGTAACTCGAGATCGGTCATGTGCGAAGTCACGCGGAAGCTCATCGGATCCGTGATGACCCGACCGACAAAACTCGACATGATGACCAGCCATTCACCAAGCGAAATCTTCTGGCCAAGCTCCTCGCCAACCCGCGCTAGATCGATAGTGATCTCTCCCTCGCCGGAAACCAGCCAGTAGGGGCCTTGATCCTCGCATTTTACCTGCGGATGGTCAGACGCCAGATAATCGAGCGTCGCATCGGTTTCGGGGCTTTTCATCAACACGATGCAGACCGTATCGTTCGCTTCATTGTTAGTGCTCATGAAGCGGCCCTCGTCTGCTCGCACCCGGTCAAACCGGCGGCGGCCAGCACCGCGGCCTGTTGTTGCAGCGCCGCCGCGGTCAACGTCGGCAATGCGACCGCGCCGGAAGGCACGGCATCCGCTATCGGCTCGAGCGCCGCTATGGCCTCCAGCGCTCGACCTTGCCACTTGGCGAGCCAACGTTCGATGACGGCGCGATTATCCGCCGCCGCCGGCACCTCGCTCGCCGTGACCATCCTGACCAGCTCCTGCGTCCAGGCCAGATTGCGGCGCCGATCGCGCTCCGCAGTCAGCACGATGAATGGCGCGACGCTGTCATGATGCAGCGGCGCCTGGCGCCGGATCAGACCGCCAAGCGCGACTTCGCCGACCAGCGGCAGGATGACGAGATTGGTCGCTATCGGAATCTCGCACCAGTCGTCAGTCGCGACGAGTTGCTCGACCAGTCGTCGCAGGGGTTGATAGGCGCTGTCGTTCAACCAGCGCTGCTTCGCGCCGGCATCTGTCACACCGGGGACAACCGCCTCGACGGCAACCAGATGACTCACTATCGCTTGCGCATGGCGCATGTGATCGAATGCCTGGAAACAGAGCGCATTGCCCAGGCAATCCGACAGCGCTTCACGCTGCGCCGGCGCAAACGCGCGGAACAGACCGTTTTCGAAAAACGACCACACGCGATAATGGCCGGCGATGAATTCATCCAGCCACCCGCGGTCGATCTCGTTCAGGGCACCGGCCGCAGCCGAATCTTCGGTCAACCGCTCGATTGCCCGTTCCTGCTCGGCCTGCATACGCACGTACGGGCGCTGCCACAGCTGAGCCGGGTCGCGGAATGCGAACCAGTCGGGATGCGCCAGTTCGGTCGATTCCGCGCGCCACGGCGCGCGTCCGTCGGCCGGGGTAATAAAATGACCGCCTTTATCGAAACCGCCGGTCTCCCACTGCTGGCGGATGGTCACCGCTTCATATTCGGTCAGCCGGCGCTTGGCCGGTTTGATGAAAGTGAAATCGCGGGCCGTTACCGCGGTTACCGTGGTCGGGGCGTTCATGCGACCTCCTCGACCGGTAGCTTGTGCAGCGGATCCTTGATTTCGTAATGCAGGGCGCGGATGTCGTTGATGGTCCACATGCGTTTGGCATTCAGGTGCGGTTGCCCGATCAGGGTCTTGCCGTCGGCCCGCAGAAAGCCGTTCTGCTCGACAAAATCTGCGAGATCCATACCGTCGAACTCTTCGAACAGCGTCGGCGAACCGAGATAGCGCTGGGGTTCTTCGCGGAAGATATGTTCACAGGCGGCGGAACAGAATGCATGCTTGCGACCATCGATCATCCGCACGCGCATGGTCGAGATGTCCATGCGCGGAAATACGCCCGGCATATGGCACACCCGGCATAGCGGCGGCAGATTCTCCATCGCCTGCAGCGGGATCATGCCAGAAGACGGATCGGACATCCGCGCAAAATCCTCCCACCATTTGCCGAAGTGCGAGTACCACCCGGGATACTTCTTTTCGAACCATTCGAAATCCTTTTCGTTCAGCGGATCGTGGCGCCAGAACATCATCGGCCAGCCGGCATAGACGACCTGTGCCGCGGTATGCCCGACCCAGAACATGCGCTCGCGCGCTTCCTCGAACCAGCGCGGGATATGCAGGCCGAAAGGTTCGAGCTTGCGGATATAAGCACCCGCCCAGTCGTGATCGACCCATTCGGTCCACTTCTCCAGATACGAACTGGTCCGTTCTTCCTGGAAGTAGTCGTAGACTGCCGACAGCAGCGGATCGAAGAAATTGTGCTGACGCCAGAATGCGCGATCGAAATCCTTCTGCAGCTCGGGCAGGTTGTCGGGTTCTGAAACGACAGCAGCGAGCGTCGCGTAGCCGTTGGCCATGTGCCGCGATTCATCAGACTGAATGCTGAGAAACACGGTCGGCGTGGCCTGGTCGCCGTTCGAGGCCGCGACTTCCGTCATGGCGACGAATAGGGGATTGGTGAAAGCCGTTTCGACCACGGCCTGCAGGTTGATGGCGCCTTCGATCGGGTCGCCCGTGAAGAAACCCTGCAGCGCGGCACGGCCGGCGCGACACTGGATCGATTTCGAGCGAAGTGCGATGCCATTGGAGTAGCCTTCCGGATCTTTGGCATGCTTGGCCAGATAGCGGGTGAGATGCGCGACCTGATTGGAATGCCGGATCTCATCGATCATCTGCGCCATGTAGCCCTGGCGGAGTTCAGCGTTGTCGACCGTGTCGACCAGCTGGCCAGTCGATTTGATGGCCGCGTATTCACCGAAACCCGTGACTGGCAGCACCAGTTTCATGATCTCCATCCAGCGCTCCGAGGCTTTGCCCGGGAGGCCGGCGCGCGCCATGACATCGGACATGGCACCGTACTGGCGGTCGTCTTTCTCCTGCTCCATCGAGCAGTAGTCACGGATCAGGTGGCGGAAGGGATCCTTGGTACGTTTGGGGATTTTGTATTTGGTAGGATAGCGCTGCGGCTTGTCGACATAGCTGAACTCCCAGTCGAAATCCTTGACCCGGTTGTGGGTTTCTATGATGTGCTGCATGCCGAACTCCATTTGATTGATTGCCGCCAGCCAAGCGTGCATAAAGTAGGGCCGGGGATGCCGAGCGTGAAGCGTCGATGCTGCCAAGTTTTCATGCCGAAGGTGACAACGCATTCATGAAGCAGAACGCGATCGAGCGGGCGCTGATGCCCAATACCTACGTCAAACATGTGGCGCAGGAATTCTCCGATCATGAGCAGCTGACTGCCGGAACCGGTATTGCACCGGAAGCCCTGCTGCACTACGACGTGCCGGTCACCGTATCTCAGCATGTGCAGATCATCCGCAACGCGCTGGAGAGTTCCGGCTGCTCAGACTGGTATTTCGCCTGGGGCCGGCGCATGGCGGAGCATTTCCACGGACCGATCACGCTGGCCTGGCTGTCTGCACCCACGCTCGGTGACGGTCTCGATACGTTCCTGAAGTATATTCCGAGTCGCGTGCCCTACCATCGATGGTCGGGGTATGTGGAAGGCGAGGAATTCGTCTGCGAAGTACGTGAGCTCATCGACCTCGGTTCGGTGCGCGTGACCCTGGTCGAGATCCCGCTGCTGGTCATGCATGAATACGTACGGACCATCCGACCGGGCAAACTCGATGGCGCCAGGATCGAACTGGCGTATGCCCCGCCTGCGCACGTCGCTGTCTACCCGCAATGGTACGGCTGCCCGGTCCAATTCAATGCACCGCGCAATGCCCTGATCATTCCGCGCGCCTGGCGCGCCGTACAGAACATGGGGCATGACGACGGCACCTGGACAACGTCGATACGACACTGCGACGCGCTTTGCGCGACCAATGACGACACCGATACGCTGACCCGCCTGCGCCGCCTGCTGTTCGACCGTTTCGATCGCGATGCCGACACGCGCGATATTCCCAATCTGGAACGTCTCGCCGCGCGACTGCATCTATCGCCGCGCACCGTCATCCGGCACCTGCGCAGCATCAACACCACGTATCAGGAAGTCGTCGATGGCGTTCAGCGTCAGCGTGCCTGCGAACTGCTTGCGAATCCTCGCCTGCGTATTCAGGACATCGCCATTGAACTCGGCTATCAGGATCCGAACAGCTTCGCGCGATCGTTCAAACGCTGGTTTGCAATGACCCCTGGTGACTATCGCAAACGGCTTACTGGGTCTTGACCTCATAAGCGTGATGATCGGGTGTGCGCGTGACCGCTGTAAAGTCATCCATCGTGCCTGGGAAGTTCGTCACGAACCTGCCGGTACTCGATCGATAATAGAAATCGCCACCGCACGCCGCCTGCCAGACATCGACCGTGCTGACGTCCTCCTGCAGCTTCTCGTTATAGGCCGCCATGACGTCAGGGCGGACATCCACCCAGCTCAACTTCTCGGCCTCCAGGCGCTGCACCTGCCGCACAACGTACTCAACCTGCTGCTCGATCATGTAGAGGATGCAGCCCTGGTTGGTATTCGGGCCATACAGCATGAACAGATTGGGGAATCCGGCCGTGGTGATGCCGCGATAAGCTTGCGCGCCATCGCTCCAGGCGTCCTCGAGCCGGCGCCCGTCGCGCCCGGTCACTTCGATCGCAGTCAGATACGTGGTCGTCTCGAAACCGGTTGAATAGATAATCGTGTCGAGTTCACGCACGCTACCGTCGGTGGTGCGAATACCACTGGCGGTAATGCATTCGATCGCGTCAGTGATCAATTCCACATTCGGGCGATTGAACACCGGGTAGTAGACATCGGAGAACAGCGGGCGCCGGCAGCCGAAAGGGTGCTGCGGGGTCAGTTTGAGGCGCGTATCCGCATCCTCGACTGCGGCAATACGCTCGAGGCCGGCACGCTCGATGTCCGCCAGCACGGCTTTATCCTGGAACGTGCAGAGCGTGTTCCACAGCGCGTAGGTTTTGTCGCGGCTCTCGCGTACTGCTTCAGGGTGCGTGTTGAAATGCGCCAGTTGTTCGTCCGAGTACGGTTCATTCCCTTTCGGCACGACCCAGTTGGCAGTTCGCTGGTACAGATGCAGCTGGCCGACGATTGGCGCGATTTCCGGCACGAATTGGATTGCACTGGCCGCAATGCCGACCACACCGACCCGCTTGCCGGCCAGGTCGTGGTCGTGGTTCCAGCGCGCCGAGTGGAACGAGGTTCCTTTGAACTCGGCCATGCCGGCAATGGCTGGCCACACGATGTTGTTGAACATGCCGAGTGCACTGACAACGACCTGGGCCTCGAGCACTTCGCCGGACCCGGTGGTCACGTGCCAGCAGTCGCGGTCGTCCTGCCAGCATGTCGCTGTCGTTGCCGTGTTGAGGCGGAGATGCGGACGAAGCCCGTATTTATCCGCACAATGATTCATATAGCCGAGGATCTCCTGGCCGCCAGCAAACGGGCGCGACCAGTCGTTTTTCTGCTCGAACGAAAACGAATAGAGATGCGACTGGACATCGCATTCCGCACCGGGATAGGTGTTGTGCCACCAGGTGCCGCCAATCCCGGCGGCCTTGTCGAGAATGATGAAATCGTCGATGCCGGCGAGTTTGAGCTGAATACCCATGCACAGCCCGCCACCGCCCGCGCCGATGATGACGATGCGGTGCTTTTCAGGTGAATATTGTGTCATGACGGCCTCCCCAGCCGGATTGAATGTGACGGATGGGGATTTATACCATACGGCTGCGCATGCCGTGCGCGTTGGCTCTGGGCGCGGCCCGTGCGCACTGCTATCTTGCCGCTTTCAACTGGGAGGGGAGTCCATGAGCGCAGAATCGAACAAGCAACTGGTCCGCGATACCTGGGGCGCTGTGACGGCCGGCGATATCGAGGGCTTCATGCGCCGCCTGGCCGATGACGTCACCTGGACATTCTTCGGCTCACATCGGTTTGCCGGCACCATCAGCGGCAAGGACGAACTCGTGCAGAAATTGTTCGCACCGCTCGGCGAAATACTGGCCGATGGCATCAAAGTCCATATCGATACGCTGACCGCCGAAGGTGATCGCGTCGTCATGGAAGCACGCGGCGAGGCTGCCACCAGGACAGGAGTCGCCTACAACAACAATTACTGCATCGTGATCACCGTCAGGAACAACCAGGTAGCGGCGGTCCGCGAGTATCTGGATACCGAACTCGTCACTACCGCGTTCGGACGTTGAGATGAGTGGCGTGTCATTGGCACCACGCCACCCTGCCTATGCTGAACGGGTACGCGAGAGTTTACGCAGCCAATTGTTCATGTCGCGACTGCTCGGCGCGGTCGCGACGCATATCGAACCCGGGCGGGTCGAAATCGAATTGCCGATGCAGGACGACTTCCGCCAGCCGCAAGGTCATGCGCACGGCATCCTGCTGAGCGCGCTTGCCGACAGCGCAGCTGGGTACGCGGTGCAGACGCTATTGGGGCCGGAACTCGATGTCGTCACGGTCGAGTACAAGATCAACTATCTCGCACCCGCCTTCGGTGAACGGCTGCTCGCGCGGGGCTGGGTCATTCGTGCCGGGCGTACGCTGCAGGTCTGCGCGGCGGATATCTTTGCGCTCACTGGCGCGGAAGAAAAGCTGGTCGCGCATATGGCAGGGACGATGATGGCGGTGGCTGTGGACGGCCACTGAGCAGACCGGGGCAGTGCGCTGGCGGCTGACAGTTCCGGTGTCAGGGCGGCACCGCCTCACCCCAGTTGATGCGGCGTGCCGCGTAGGGCTCGATGAACGGCGATCGATATCCGTCGTTGCGCCACAGGATCGGGAAAAACGATTCGTCCATCGTATCGTCGCCGAAACGTTTGTAGCGACTATAGATGTAGCCGACGTAAGTGGGGTGAAAGCGGGTTTCCGATGACATGCAGTGCGCGACGATGGAGCGTCGCGGCACGTCGCGATGGTTGATATCGGAACCATGCCAGGTCCAACCGCCGTGAAACGCGCCACCACCGGCCTTGACCACTATCGGTACCCGATCGATGGCGTTGATGCCGGCCGCGGCTGCCGCTTTCTCCAGATCCTTGATCGGATTATCCGGCGCATGAAACTGTTCGATCATGCCTGCTCTGCCCCAGCGGTGTGAACCGCGCACGTATTCGACCGTGCCGCCTTCAGCAGTCGTGTCGTCAAGCGCAATCCAGCAGCTCACCCAGTCAGGCTTGGTCGTCCACTGTTCGTAGGATGAGTCCTGGTGAAAACCGAGCGGCTTGCCACCTGGCGGTTTCCACAGAATGTTGTCCTGACTGATGCGCGTGCCCGGCCAACCGCCGAGCGCCGCGCACGCCCGACCTATCGATTCCTGCAGAACGACTGCGGCAACATAACGATCGGACTTCCAGGCGTTACAGATCTGGCGGGTATGCTCGGGCGGATCGCGTCCTTCGACCCAGTTCACTTCGTCCGGCACGAGACCGGTCTCCCATCGGCCCTTGAATAGTTCGTCGTAGCGCTCGCGGAGCACCGCAACCTCTTCATCGTCAACAATCCGATCGACAGTGACGAAACCGTCGCGTTCGAACTCGACAATGTGCGCTGCCGTCAACTCGAAATCTTTCATTGGGCACGCTCCGGAGACTTCACGGCAGGCAGTCCATATACGTCTCGTGATCCCAGGCCGTTACTGTGGCGAGAAATCGATCCCATTCATCGCGTTTGTAGTCGATAAAAACATCCCACATCTCGCCCGGCAGACCGGCGCGCACGACGGCATCCGCCTCAATGGCGTCCAGCGCCGTGCCGAGATGGGTCGGCAGCTTCACGACTTTCTTGCCAGCCAGTTCGAGCTCATAGATGTTACGGCTCTCGAGCGGACCCGGTTCCATTTTCGCGCTGATCCCTTCATCCATCACTGTCAGCAATGCGGCGTTCAGCAGGTAAGGATTGACCATCGAATCGACGGCCCGATACTCGAATCGACCGGGCGCCGAGACACGCAGTGCGCAGGTGCGATTCTGATAGCCCCAGTTGTTATACACCGGCGCCCAGTAACCCTGATCGAGCAATCGGCGATAGGAATTCACCGTCGATGCGCCGAGTGCGGTCAGAGCCGGCAGATGCTTGAGAATGCCACCGGCAGCCCATTGGCCTGTCTGACCCGGCAGGCGCACGTCTTTGCCCTCCGGCTCGAACGTATTCTTGCCGCCATTCACGTAGGAGAAAACATCCGTCATGCCATGCTTGGAAAGCGAGCCGAAAGTCTTGACCTGATCCTTGCCGCCTTTCCACAATGAAAAATTGTGATGACAACCGTTCGCCGAGAGCTTCATGAATGGCTTGGTCATGAAACACGCGATGACGTCGAATTCGCGGGCCACCTGCGCGCAGATCTGCCGATAGGTCGTCAAACGGTCAGACGTCCGCACGACATCGTCGTAAGTCCAATTGAGTTCGATCTGGCCTGGCGCATCCTCGTGATCGCCCTGGATAGAATCGATGCCCATGCGCCGACAGTACTCGGTGACGCGCAATGTGATTGGCCGCAGTTCCTCGAACTGATCGATGTGATAGCAGAACGGCTTGGTGACGCCGCCATCGGGCTTGCCATCTGCACCTTTCTTCAGCCACATCATTTCCGGTTCCGTGCCGAGCCGCAGTTGCAAACCATGCTTTTTCTGGAACGCAGCGTGGATCCGCTTCAGATTGCCGCGACAATCCGATGTCAGGTAACCGCCAGGTTCGACTTCCTCTTCGCGATTGCGGAACAGCGTGCAGAACACGCGCGCGACTCGAGGTTCCCATGGCAGCTGGACGAAAGTCTCTGGATCGGCAATGCCGACCAGTTCACTGGCTTCGGGTCCGTAACCGAGGTAGCGCCCTTTGCGACTGATGAACAGATTTGCCGTCGAGCCGTAGACGAGTTGAAACCCTTTGTTTGCGAGGCGCTCCCAATGATCGGCCGGTGCGCCCTTGCCCATGATGCGGCCAGTGACTGAAACGAACTGGTAGTAGATGTAATCGATGCCGTGCGCATCGATCAACGCACGCACCTTCTTCACGCCATCCACCCGCGCAGCATCCTTGACGTAACTCTCTAATGGCGTCATTCCCGCTACCTCCGGCTGATAGTGAATCGTGCTGATGACTTCATACGTGATACAGATAACGACGACGCTCGAACGCAGACACGTGACGTCGCATGAGCGTGTCTTCGTCGATACAGCTCTGCGTGTAGTGCTGCACAAACGGTGCGCCGAAAAGCCGACAGGCAAGTTCGCTTGACTGCATGCGTTCTGCCGCTTCAAGCAGTGTTCGCGGCAATGGACCGATTGCTGGATGGACATGCTCGCGCCCGACCTCCAGTGTCTCCGGTGGTGGTTCGAGCTGCTCGATAATACCGTCGAGCCCGGCACCAAGCAGCATGGCGAACGCGAGATGCGGATTCATGTCGGCACCCGGCAGGCGAAACTCGATGCGGCAATCGTCGGCTGCGCCGCCGACAACGCGCACACCGCAGGTATAGTTGCCAACTCCCCAGGTCGCGGTACGTGGCGCCCAGTTGCCTGGCACATAGCGTCGATACGCGTTGACGGTGCCGGCGAACATCGGCATCAGCTCAGGCAGGGCGCGTAGCACGCCAGCGACGAACTGGCGGCATTCAAGCGCTACGCCGCGTGCGTCCTGCGCGTCATGAAACAGCGCCGAGCCTGTCGCTCGGGCACGCAACGACATTATTGGATGTCCGCCCAGACCGGGATGCGCATCTGACAACTGAGCCATGAACGAAGCCGTCAGGTCGCGCGAAATGCAGAACGCCTTGGTGAACAGCTTGAACAGCGCGGCGTCGTCTGCGGCGACAGCCAGTGGCCGTACCGGCAGCGCGGCTTCGAGACAGCCGGGGCCGAGTTCGGCGCAGAGGTGATGCAGCGGGATATCGCCACTGTGCAGGCAGCGGTCGAAATCGCGAATGAAGCTGGCGTCTGCAGCGGGAGAGAGTCCTGACCAGCAGCGGTTCTCCTGCGCATGCGTGATAAGGCCGTCATACGCTTTGGCGGTCAGCGTGGCTGGCGTTTCGCTCAGCACAATGAATTCGAATTCGCTTGCGCCCAGCGCGTCGAAACCGAGCTCGACCGCGCGCGCAATCTGCCGCGCCAGCAGACTGCGCGGTGACAGCGCTGCGCTCTCGCCACTGTAGTCGGCTACCAGCAGCGCTGCGTCTGGCTCGAACGGATAAGGTCGCAGACTCGTGCAGTCGAGGCGACAGACTTCGCTCGCATAGGCGCGGTCGGCGCGTACCGTGTCGTTCGGTCCCCAGTACGGTAGCGCATTGATGAACGACCATCCTTCGTGCAGGTAGCGACGAGCAAGCGCTACCGGCAGACGCTTCTCGCGAAACACCCCTTCCGTATCAAACAGGCCAACATGCACAACTTCGATGCGCTCGCCCTTAAACAGGTCATCGACTTCGTTGACGGAAGCAGCTGACCAGCGTTGCGGAGTGGTGATCATGTGTTTCATCAGAGTAGAGAATGTTTCGTCTGATTAAAAGGCGTGCTATACCTATGGCCAGGGGTTTCGTGGTTTTCCACGGGAGGACGGCATGGCAGCCAGGCCAACAGGCGTGCAGACCAATCAGAGTCATGCCGCCACTGATGACTTCATCACCCGCACGCACGTGCTGCCGTTGCTGACCGACAAATCCACCCGTACGCGTCTCATCGCCGAACATCGAGACAATCCCATCGGTCTGCCTGGCAAAGGCGGAAAAGCTGGCGTCCAGCACAGCGAAGAACTCGCCCACGTCATCGACAAGCTGCGCCGCGCGCCCATGGCCGGCAAATATGTGCGCATCTGCATCAAGCCTCACCGCGACTATCGCATCGGCATCTGCTCAGGTGTCCGCGGGAAGCCAGTCACGATCCTGGATGACGTTCATCGATCCGAAGATGACTGCGAGCACGCGATTTTTGTCCGGCGCGTGCGGGAATTACTGGCCAGTTACGGCCACAAGTGGACTTAGGACCCTGGTCCTAAACTGCAGCGCCCCGATTGCGCTGCCTGACGTTTACGCCAACGGCTATCCGGGGCGGAGCGCCGTTCCCGCAACCTGGGAGAATGGTCCATGCTTCGGATTACCGGCTACAGCGACGTCTACTCCGCATGCCCGGGCGATACCGTCAATTTCCATGTAAATGCCGAACACGCCGAGCGCTACGAGGCGCAACTCGTGCGGCTTATCCATGGCGATACCAATCCAGAAGGGCCGGGTTTCAAGGAAGTCGAGGTCAAAGCGCCGTGCAATCAGCGCTATAAAGGCCGCGCCCAGAAGATTCACGGCGGTTCCTACGTCGTCATACCGCCGGACGAACGCTTGAATTGCGCAAGCTTCACGCTGCAGGCCTTCATCTTCCCGACAACACCTGGACCGGGACCTCACGGCTACTGCCACGACAAGGGCATGCAGGGCATCGTGACCAAATGGTCGATAGAAAAAAAGACCGGCTACGGCCTGTTCGTCGATGAACTCGGCTGCCTGGTAGCGATGATCGGTGGAGGGCGAGGCAGGCTGACCCGCATCACCAGCGGCAAGCCATTGCGCCGCAAACTCTGGTACCTGGTGGCTGTCAGCTATGACGCCGACAGCGGCCAGGTTGTGCTGTACCAGGAGCCCATAGTGTCGTCGACGAATGGTGGTCTCGGCATGGCGCTGCTGCATCCAGCCAGCGAAACCAGCGCGGTGGTCAAGGCAAAGAGTGCGCATCGCGCGGCCAGCAACGATGCGCCGCTGTTGTTCGCTGCCGCCAGCCTGCGTTCCGACAGCGGGCGCGTGATCCACGGCGGGCACTATCGGGAAGCGGTGAGCCCGGTGGCCCTGCCTGAACAAGGCTGGTGCTACAACGGCAAGATTGATCGTCCGCGCATCTCGCGCAAAGCGCTCAGCAAAGCCGAGATCGATACGCTCGCCCGCGGATTTGACGGTTCGCCGGCCGGTTTGCGCAACCTGGTCGTAGGCGCATGGGATTTCCACGCCAACATCACGACCCACATTGCATCCTGCCAGGTTCTTGACGTCTCACCGCAAGCCTTGCACGGGTTCGCCATCAATCTGCCGGTACGTGGCATGACCGGCTATAACTGGAGCGGAGACGACATCGTCTACCACCACGTGCCGCACGAGTATGGCGCCATTCATTTTCACGACGACGACATCGATGACGCACGCTGGGCAGTCGATTTCAGCTACGTCATTCCGGCGACACTGAAAAGTGGTATCTACGCCGTGCGACTGCGTATCGGCGGCAGGAGTTCACCCGAGACCGAGGACTACATTCCGTTCTATGTCCGTCCGCCGCGCGGCACAGCGACTTCGCGCATCGCGTTCATCGCGCCGACCAACAGCTACATGGCGTATTCCAACGACAATCTCGCGACGAATTCGATCGTCGCTCAGTTGCTCGCTGGCCGCGTGCCGATCATGAACGCATCCGACCTCTATCTGAACGAACATCGCGAATATGGTCTCTCGACCTATTCCTGCCATTCCGACGGCAGCGGCGTGTGCTACAGCTCACGGCTACGGCCAATATTGAACATGCGACCGAAATATCGGCATTGGCTGTCGCCGTCGCTGTGGCAGTTCAACGCCGATCTCCATCTGACCGACTGGCTCGAGCAGATGGGCTTCGAGTTCGACGTGCATACCGACGAGGATCTCGACCGCGAAGGTGTTGCATTGCTGTCACGTTACCAGGTCGTCGTCACGGGCAGCCATCCGGAATATTCATCGGAGCGCATGTTGAACGCCTACGAGGCTTATCAGGCCGACGGCGGGCGCTGGATGTATCTCGGTGCCAATGGCTTCTACTGGTGCAGCCAGTACCATCCCGACAACGGCAATATCATCGAAGTGCGAAAAGGTGAAGCAGGCACCCGCGCCTGGACAGCCAACCCCGGCGAGTACAACAACGCTTTCGACGGCAAGTACGGTGGCATGTGGCGCGCCCGCGGGCGAATCCCAAGCAAAGTGTGCGGACTCACCTTCACCGGTTACGGCTTCGATGTCTCGACCTACTATCGGCGCGAGGCCGACAGCCTGCGACCCGAATGCGCCTGGATGTTCACGGGTATCGGCAAAGACGAAGTCATCGGCGATTTCGGGCTCGTCGGCGGCGGTGCGGCGGGGCTCGAAATCGATCGCTACGATCTCGAGTTCGGCACGCCGCACAACGCCTTCCTGCTGGCGCGATCGGAAGGTCACACCGATCTCATGCTGCAGGTCAACGAAGAAATCCATTTCTCGGTCCGTGGCTACTATGGTGGTGGCGACGAGAATCCCATGATTCGCGCCGACATGATCTATTACAAGACACCAAACAACGGCGCCGTGTTCGCGCCGGGCTCGCTGGCCTGGTGTGGCGCTCTTTCACACAATGACTACGACAACAACGTCTCGCGGCTGATGAAAAACGTGCTCAAAGGGTTTCTCAAGCGAGGCCCGCTCCCGTGAGTCAGAAGCAGGCACGTAAAGCCACCGCCGCAATTCCAATGAGCCCGGCACTCGGCGAACCACTGGCAACACCGCCCGGCAAACACATGATGCCGGCGCTCGATTGCTTGCCGAATGCACTGGAGTCGGAACTGATCGGGAACCTCGACCGAGACAAACTCAATCAGCTCGCGGAATGTCTGTTCACGCTCAACAATCGGCGCTTCGGCCCGATACCCGGCGCCTACGTCGCGGTCTGCATTGAACCCGACCGGCGCTGGTGCGTGGGCCAGTTGAGTGCCGACAGGGCGCGACCTCTGGTGCTGTTCGAGACGCTGACGTTCGCCACGCCAGCGAGCGCGCAGCGCGCCGCTGAACGTCTGCGGCGCAAGCGCGGCGAAGCGGCGCCCATGCGCAGTATTTGACGAACGTGGGCAAAAGCCCGTGGGTAAACCTGAGGAGGAAAGATGGATAACGACGTCACTGCGCTGACTGTGCTGTTCACCGAGTTTTACTACTGGGTGACAGTGGTGTTCATGTTCCTGATCCATGTCGGTTTCTGCATGTATGAAGTTGGGGCCTCGCGGCGCAAGAATCACCTGCACACCCTGATGAAGAACACCATGGTCATTCCGACCGTCGGCATCACGTTCTATCTGTTCGGTTGGTGGATTTATTCCGCTTTCCCTAACGGTCCTGGCATCAATGGCGGCCTGATCCCGGCCTCGTTCGCCGTACCGTGGAGCGAGTTGATGGGCACGCATATGGGCGGAGCGCCGGCCAGCGCCGCTGTCACGGCCGCAGATACTGCGTTGTGGGCACGCTTGAACGGCGTGTTCTTCGCCGCATTTCTGCTGTTCTCCTGGACCACCGCCTCGATTGTGTCCGGCGATTGCATCGAACGCATACGGTCAGGTGCATTCTGGATCCTCGCCGTATTCATCGGTTCATTCCTGTGGATAGTCGACGCCGCGTGGGGCTGGCATCCGGCTGGCTGGATGGTCGCCAAGCTCGGCTATCACGACGCCTACGCGTCAGGCGTGGTCCACGCGATCGCTGGCGGCTTTACGCTCGGTGTGCTGCTCGTCCTCGGCCCGCGGCTGGGTAAATTCAAGCCTGACGGCACGCCTCGCAATATCAATCCGCACAATCCGTGGCTGGTGACCATCGGCCTGTTCCTGATCTACACCGGCTTCTGGGGATTCTATGCCGCGTGCAATATTCCAATGTGGGATATTCAGGCCGGAGACGGCGTGTTCTATTCGGCGACGAACATCTATCTCGGTGCGACGACGTTGTCGGCGATCACATTCAACTTCCTGACCGCTCTATGCGGCGGCATGATGTCGATCTATATCGTCGCCAAAGGTGACGCGTTCTGGACCTATTCCGGCGGCCTTGCCGGAGTCATCGCGGCATCGGCCGGTAATGACCTCTACCATCCGCTGCAGGCGTTCCTGATCGGCGCGGTGGTGCCGGTTATTTCCTACAAGTTGCATTTCTACGTCGAGCGACGTTTCAAGCTCGATAGCGCAGTTGGCGCTGTCGCCGTGCATGGTTATACCGGGTTCCTCGGTGTTGTCGTTGCCGGTTTCGTCCTGTGGGGATATCCATCGTCGCCAACCGAGGGTTTTGCCATGATCACGCCGTGGGGCAATTTCATCGGCGCAGTCATCATGTTTGCCGTGCTCGGACTGATACCGGGCTACGCAGCAGCGAAAGTGCTCGATGGTTTCAGTTTGTTGCGAATCCCACGCCAGCTCGAACTGGCCGGGCTCGACGTCTCGATCGAGATCCAGCGAGAAATCGAGGCCGAAGACGTCACTCACTCCGTGCACGTTGCCGCAGCAGATCTGCTGCCGGCGCGTGCCTGAACTCACTACAGGAGGGTCAAGATATGGCAACAATCGCGTCTTGGTCTGGCACCATGACTGACATCGGCCCGATGTACCCATTCGTCGGTACGGAAATGCTCATGGTCATCGTGGTTGGCGCGTTCTGGGTCGCCTGGCACATCATTCAAACGCGTGCCGAAACCCGCGAATTCGAGGATAGTCTCGCGCGGCTGAAAGATGAAAAAGCCTTGCGCGAGGCGCTCGATCGCGAAGGCTGACAAGGGCATGGAGCGGCAGGCTGTCGGTGACGCGGCAGCCTGCTGATTGACAACGACATACCGGTACGCTCGCTACGCGTCCGGTCATGGCCTATGATCGACTCCCGGCGGCAGCACGGCCGCAACCCTGCATCGGTAGTCGCGCCGTCATGAATTCGCATACTCCCAGCATTTCCTTCATCGTGCTGTTCGCGATGATTTATGTCGTCTTTTATGTGCTCTATCATCAGGTGCCAGATGCGGTACTTGCCGACTATGTCTATCGCTGGGGCATCAACGAACCTGCGGTCGCCGCAATCCATCTGATCGCGCCGCAGGAAGCTGCGCGGGTCGAGAGTTATCGCATCCTCTCGCCGCGTGTGGCGCTCGAAATCGTGCGCGGCTGCGACGGGTCCGGTGCGTTTTTCCTGGCTGCGGCCGCCATGCTCGCCTTCCCGGCTAGCGTTGTTCACAAAGCGCGTGGCGTAGTGGCCGCGTTTGTCCTGATCTTCGTTCTGAATGAAGCGCGGGTAGTCGGGCTGTATTTCGCCGTCGCCTATCGCCCCGCCTGGTTCACACCACTGCACAGCTATGTCATTCCGACTTTCCTGATTGCTGCCATCTGTCTGTTGTTCGTCGTCTGGGCGGGCACCGCCAGGGAACGGAATGTCGAATCTGCCTAGTCTCATTGCCCGCGTGCTGCTGAGCTGGGTTGTGGTCTGCGCAGCCGGCTTTGTCGGTGGCCGCACGGCCATTGACTGGTTGCTGCCGCTGCTGAGCGTGGTCAGCGAGAATGCCTCGCCTGACTATGGTGCGACGCTGCGTTGGGATGAGCACGAACCGTCGATGCTGCTGCTGCGCGCTTCGTTCCTGGAACCGACACCGACATTGTCGGCGCTTGGCGTGACACCCGGCAGTGTGGCCGAGTCGGGTAGTCATCTCGAGCATATTCTCGTCCCGCCGGCCGTGTTGCTTGCAGTCGTGTTCGCATGGCCGATGAAACACTGGCGTCAGCGCATGGCGCTGTTTGCATCCGCAATACCTGCCGCGGTGCTCGCCGTTGCACTGACGACACCGTTACTGCTCGCCGGCAAGATAGACATGATGCTGCAGGAACGTGCAGCAGCGGCTCATATCGCACTACCCGAACCGCTCAGTCTGCGCTGGATGTTGTTCGCCGAAGGCGGGGGTCGCTGGCTGCTACCGCTGCTGCTCGCGCTGCTCTGCGTAGTGTTTATCGACTGGTCAATGCGACCTCCACTCCCGCCCGCCCATAGAACGCTGAATCCGTAGTCGCTCAAGCGCGATTGTCCGTAGCAGAGCGCTCTCGTTCAAGTCCTGTTACTGCCCCTGCGACGACGTTTCGTCATCGAACTGCAACGCGCCCGAATGCGCTCAGTCACCGTGTGGTCATAGGCAGGTCGTAGCGTGGGCGCGACAGAAATCCGCCCACAGAGGCGGTCGCCACTCATCATGCCAGGAGAGGAACTCATGTCTCGATCGACCGTCTTCATGCGCGCGACGCTGCTAGGTGCCGCCGTTGCCGGCTTCGGCATCAGCGCCGATACGTTCGCCACCACACTCAACGGACAGACACCCATCGTCATCGGGCACCGTGGTGCATCGGGCTATCGCCCTGAACATACGCTTGCCTCCTACCAGCTCGCCATCGAGCAGGGTGCCGATTTCGTCGAACCGGATCTGGTCATGACGTCGGACGGCGTTCTGATCGCGCGACATGAACCGATGCTCGGTGGGACAACCGATGTCGGATCGCACCCGGAGTTTGCCAGCCGACAGACCACCCGACTGGTTGACGGAGTATCGACCACGGACTGGTTCGCAAGCGATTTCACGCTGGCCGAGATCAAGACTCTGCGCGCCGTTCAGTCACGCGCCGACCGCGACCAGCAGTACAACGGGCAGTTCGAGATCCCGACCCTGGACGAAGTGATCGCGCTGGCTCAGACCAAGAGCACGATCACCGGTCGCACAATCGGCATCTACCCGGAAGTGAAACACTCGACCTTTCATGCCGACGTGTTCGGCGCTAACACGTTCGAAAATGCGTTGGTCAGCAAGCTGCACGCTGCCTATGGTAACGACGTCAACGCTCCGGTCTTCATCCAATCTTTTGAAGTCGCGAATCTGCAGTATCTGAACGGCCAGACCGATATCAAGCTCGTTCAACTCATCGATGCCAACGATGTCAACGCCGATGGAGCGCTCGATCTGACGGCACCTTACGACCGACCCTATGATTTTACCGTAGCCGGCGATCCACGCAGCTTCGCTGATCTTCTGACAGTGGCCGGTCTGCAATTCGTTGCCGGGTACGCCGACGGCATCGGTCCATGGAAACCCTACCTGGTTACGACGGTAGACGATGGCGTGGAGCGGACCGGCGACGTAACCCTGACCATCAATGATCGCCGCGTCGACGGCAGTACCGGCGTCATTGAGATGGCTCATGACCTTGGTCTATTGGTGCATACCTGGACCTTTCGCAACGATGCCAGTCAGTACGGCTTCAGCAATCCGCGGGAAGAGATGGCCTACTACTTCGGTCTAGGCGTCGATGGCCTGTTCACTGATTTCCCGGATACTGGCGTTGCTGCGCGAGCGCAAGCCGCCGTGCCGGTACCAGGGGCGTTATGGTTGTTTGCACCGGCGTTGGCTGGTCTGCTGGGCCGGCGTCGACGGTAAGGTTTGTTGAAAGACGGCGTAGGAGCGCGTTGTCCGACAGGCTTGCCCTGCCGACCAAGCCGGTATCTCATAGCGCCACGGCCTCCCGGCCGGTGGTCAAGGAGTACCCATGGACCTCGCCCTTGTTTTTACAGGCGGCGGCATCGCGATGTCCGAGCTGGTTGACGTCGCCTGCGCCGCCGAGCGCGCCGGAGCGGCATCGCTTTACGTCACCGAAGCCTGGAGAAGCGGATTCGTCCCTTTGACGGCAATCGCCGCGGCAACCCAGCGCCTGCGTCTCGGTACGTATGTCTTGAACGCTTACGGCCGCAGTCCTCTTCTGGCCGGACTATCAGCCATCGATCTCAATGAATTCAGCAACGGTCGCCTGATCCTTGGCGTCGGCGGCGGCAATCGGATCATCAACGAAGAGTGGCAAGGCGTCGCGCACGCACGCGTGTTGACCAAGATGGCCGAGTATGTGGCATTGCTGCAGCAGATGGCCCGGACCCGCCTCGGTGATCGCGTGGAATTCGACGGCCGCGTGCACCGGATGCACTGGTCACCGGCGGTCGATCCAGGGGCAACGCCGTTTCCGGTCTACCTGGCAGCCGTGTTTCCTGACATGCTGAAAGTTGCCGCACGAGTCGCCGACGGCATCGCTCTGGGCGCAACCCTTTCAGTCGACTATCTTCGTGAGGTCGTACGTCCGTTCGTCCACGGCGCAGCCATGGCACATGGGCGTGATCCGTCGACCATTCGCTTCAATGCAGTTGGATTCATCGCAGTCGACGACGACCGTGAACGGGCGCGGCGCGCAGCGCGCGCCGCTGTCGCACACCTGTTCGCGCCATTGCCGCATCCTTATTACGCTTACACCATGCGTGAACAGGGTTTTGCCGACGTCGTCGGGCAGCTGCAGGACGGCGCGGATGCCGGCGCGCTGGATGCTGCCATCGACTGCATTCCAGACGAACTCATCGACCGTCTGGTAATCGCCGGAACGCCTGCAGAATGCCACGCGCGCCTCGCCGAATATGACGGTCTGCTCGATGAACTGCTGCTGTTAAATGCGATGCCGCCCGATGGCGGCGGCGTACTCGCAGCCTATACGCCGCTGCTCGCGCTCATTGCTGCGCATCCATCGTGAGCGACGCGATGGAGGGGTCCAGGATCCGCGGACTCCCTGTTGCGAATGTCGTAGCCAGCGCATCGAGTACTTCGACGAGCGCAATCGGTTTTTGAAAATAGCCGCGGATACCGAGCGACCGAACCGTGTCCGGGTTGAGCCTGTCGACATAACCCGAACATAGATAGACCGGTAGTTCCGCTCGAATACTCAGTATTTCGCGCGCCATTAAATCGCCATTGATATGTGGCATGGTCAAATCGCTGATCACGGCATCGTAAGCCTGTGGGTCAGTGCGCAGCGCTGTGAGTGCGGCACGACTGTCGACGAAACTGGTCACACGATAACCGGCCCCTTCGAGCAATTCGTGCCAGAACGCGAGCAGCGTCTGTTCGTCGTCGACGATCATGATATGGCGGTCTTGGCGATTGATGACCGGCGGCGGTAGCGCAGCGGGCGTCGCCGCGGGCGAACGCGGCGTTCGTGCGGGCGGGAAACGCAGACGAACGAGCGTTCCCTGCCCCATCGCGGTCTCGACCTGAATATGACCACCTGCCCGGTGCACGATCCCGTGGACCAGCGCCAGGCCGAGGCCGGTGCCTTTGCCGACTTCCTTGGTCGTGTAGAACGGTTGAAAGATCTGCGGCAGGCGTTCAGCGTCGATACCCTCTCCCGTATCGCCGACGGATATCTCGACATATTCGCCGAAGTAGTCGGTCAGGCACGAAGCACAGATATCGTGATAGCGGGCAGTAGCCGCGAGATTTACCGTGATGTGGCCGTTACCTGTGATGGCGTCACGCGCATTGATGGCCAGATTCATCACCATTTGGTCGATTTCGACCACATCGACACTGATGGCGGCAACGTCGTCGGCCAGCGTGGTCTCGAATTCTATCGTCGCAGGAATCGTCGAGCGCAGTAGGCCGATGACATCCACCATTGGCTGGCGCGGACGTACCGGAACGAGCGCTGCAATCTGTTCCGGACTGCGACTGCGACTGAAAGCGAGCATCTTCGCAATCAGATCTCGACCGCGCGTACCGGCACTGTGCACCGCCAGCAGATATTCGCGCAGCTTGCTATCAGCCGGCAGATTAACGCGGTCGAGGGCAAGGCCGGTATAACCGAGTACCGTAGCGAGAATATTGTTGAAATCGTGGGCGATACCCCCCGAGAGCTGACCGATCGCCTCGAGCTTCTGCATCTGCGCAACCTGCTCGAACAACCGCGACTTTTCCGCCTCGGCCTGCTCACGCGCGGTGATATCGCGGATCACCATCATCACGGCCTGGTCGTCGATACCACCACCACGCTGAAATCGCGTGACTGTCATTTCAGTTGGAATGCGACGCCCGGCAGCGTCGATACAGGCAACCGTTGCGCTGGCGTGCCCGGTGCTATGCAGGCTGTCCACCAGTGCGGCGAACGCCCCGCGATCAGCGTCGCTGAGCAGCGCGACGAGATCCATCGCGAACAGTCGTTCACGTGGATAGCCGAACATGCGCAACGCCGCAGCATTGGCCTCTTCGAAACGTCCGGGGCAACCATCCGAGTAAAGCGCCCCAATCAGAATGGCGTCTTCACCGACCTCGAACAGTGTCCGAAACAGCTGTTCGCTTTCCTTCAGCGCCAGTTCTGCTGTTCGTCGCGCGTTGATGTCCCGTGCTATTCCGATGGTCCCAATGCAAGTGCCGCTGGCATCGAGTACCGGTGTCTTCTTGACATGCATCCAGCCGACACCTTGCCGGCCTGGCCAGATTTCTTCCTTCTCGAAAGCCTGCAAGGTGCGCACGACAAGCATGTCTTCGGCACGCCAGCGCTCAGCTAGAGTCATTGGAAACAGATCTGCTTCGGTACGCCCCAGGATCGCTTCGCGTGTCAATCCAAGCGCGGCCGCGAATTGCGCATTGCAGTCGATATAACGAAATTCGCTATCCTTGCGCCACACCGGGTCGCCGAGCTTGTCACTGAGTGCACGATACTCGGCAAACACATTCCGCTCGCGCCGCGCTACCGCACGCACGACACCATATAACATCAGCGCCGTAACGACGACGAAAATCAGATCTTTCAGCATCGCGGGCCAGTTGAAACCAAAGACGACTACCCAGACCATGGCGAATAGGGCGTAGCCCGCCACGACGCGATGGATCAGGTGCTCGGTCGCGCCATCACCGGCGGCGGGTTCATCACGTGCATTCAAGTTTGAGATGCCTCCATCTCGCAGTCGGTCGAAACCCCTGCCAGACCTCCTCACGCCCGCGACGTTGCGGACAACTCACGACAGTCTCGCACGAGTGCACAAGTGAACTCTAGGTCTCAGCTCTGGCGCCCGCCTCTGCGGCCCGCTACGATGGCTGTGCACGCCATTCGGCGCACCAGCACCGCTCCTATGCCTGCATCATGAACCTTCCGTCAGCTTCTCAGGACGACTTGCCGAATGCCACGTTCAAGGAACTCGATCAGCAGTACGACCTGGTCAAAGGCAGTGCTTTCCGGGCATTCAAGGACCAGCTTGCGCACTGGACGGAAGGCGTCGAGTTCGTTTGTTGCGACTCGCGGACGGATGCGGCCGCTTTCGCGCAGCTCGAGCAGCAACAGCGCCTGTATCCGGGCACAGTCAATGCCGTATTGATAATGCCGGCTGGCAGACCTGTGCTTGGTGCCATTCTCGAAGCACAACGTTCGGATAGCCCTATAATCGGCTCGTGACGTCTACGACATGACGGTGATCCGTTGGCGGTGCCGTCGAACAGTTGATAACTCAAGTTCAAACGAGGGGAGTGAGACATGTCAGTCAACAGCCTGGAAGACATCGAGCAGATCAAGCAGCTCAAGGCACGTTATTTTCGTCATATGGACATGCGCGAATGGGATCAATGGCAGCACTGCTTCACTGCCGACGTAACCGCCGTGTACGACGGCCCGCCGCGGCTCGGCAAACGCGACGACCCGACTCAGGTCGCCTGCAGCGGGCGGGCCAATCTGGTTGCCGCCGTCAGCGGCCTGTTCGTCGAGGCCAGTTCGATCCATCAAGGCTACATGCCCGAAATCGAGCTGACCAGCGCGACCACGGCGCGCGGTATCTGGTCGATGCTCGACTTCATCCGCTCGCCGAAAGGCACTTTCAGAGGGTGGGGACACTACTGGGAGGAGTATGTGAAGGAAGGCGAGCAGTGGAAGATCAAGTCGATCAAACTCACCCGCCTGCATGTCGAGGAAACCTGGGACGGCATCTGAACGTCGACGGTGCATGAAGCAGTGCTTGAAGTTCCTGCACGAGCTCGCCGCTATCGGCGTGCTCGGCGCGCTTGCAGCGCATCTCATCTTGGTCGCCAGCGCACCTGAACTGTCGCTCGCCGAATACGCCGCGCTGCGCGCAGGGGTCGCCGCGATCGCGAAGTATCTGCTCCTGCCCTCGCTTATGGCTGTGCTGGTCAGTGGACTGTTGGCAATGGCGGCCCATCGTCCGTTCCTCGACATGCGCTGGGTCTGGATCAAAGCCGCACTCGGTATCGTGATGTTCGAAGGCACCCTGGGAGCGGTACAGTCGACCGCTGCGCGGGCGGCGGAACTCGCTGCTCGCGCGGCCGCCGGCAGCGGCGACCCCAGCCTGCTGGCAGAAATTCTGCGACGCGAATGGATTGGACTATGGACTATCGTTGCGCTCGCTCTCGCCAATATTGCGCTGGCAGTCTGGCGACCGCGTTTCAGCCGGCGCAGTGCAGCTTGAGCGCGCCGGCGTTTACTCAGCCGTTCAGTAAGCGAACAGCATCCTCTGCCTTACTCGCGATGATCCGCTTGTAACCATCCATATCGACACTACGCGAACTGCCCATCGCCCCAACCAGATAGCGCTTGTACACACCTTGCCGGATGGCCGCGAGGCGCCAGTAGGCGAATGCCCGGTAATAATCGATATGCGTCAGATCGAATCGGGTCAGGGCAGCATAGTGTTGCAGCAGTTCGGCGCGGGTCGGAAATCCGCCTGCGGTTGTCGGCATGGCGTCGTCGACATCACCGGTCATGTCCTCCGGCGCAAGCCAGGTATTGAGCAGATATCCGAGGTCAGCAAGCGGATCGCCCAGCGTGCACAATTCCCAGTCGAGCAGCGCTTGGATACGCCCACCCGCGACGATCATATTGCCGAGGCGAAAGTCGCCATGCACGATGCTGGCGCCGACCTGCGCCGGCATTTTTTCACCGAGCAGACGCAGCGCGTCGTCCATCGCCGGCACCGCATGCGTGCGCGTTTGCTCCCATTGCCCGGCCCAGCGTTTGAGCTGGCGCGCCAGATAATTTTCCTTGCGCCCGAGATCGCCGAGACCGACAGACTCCGGCGCCAGCCGATGCAATGACGCCAGTACCTCGGCTACATGCAGACCGAGCGAATGGCGCTCGGCCTGCGGCAGCGTGCCGGCGCTCGTCGCATCGTGCGGTACCAGCCCATCAACGAATGCCATGATGAAGAACGGCGCGTTGTTGATTGCCGTGTCAGTGCAAAGTCCGTAAGTGGGAGCGACGGGTACACCGCTGTCGACCAGGGCATGAACGACGCGGTATTCGCGCCCCATGTCGTGCGCACTTTCGAGCACATGGCCGAGCGGTGGACGGCGCAGCACGTAGCGCCGGCCGGTCGCATCCTCGCAAGCATAGGTCAGATTGGAATGGCCACCGGCGATCAGGGTGTACCTTACTGGCGGCACCAGCGCCGGTACGCACGCCACCAGCCAACCCGTGACGCGAGGTTCGTCAATACCTTCCACGGCGATTCCGATGCCGGTGCGCTCAGCGCGGACGGTCGACCTGCAGACCTTTTTTCTGCTCGTTCTTGTCTTTCTTCGCCGCTTTCTTTTCTTTAGGCGTCAGCAACGCTTTCTTTTTGGTTTCTTTATTGCTCTTCTGTTCTTTGCTCATTGTCATCTCCCCCTGGGTGGCCGAGTCTAACGCGATCGGCGCACGATTCGTACTGTTTACCGGCCGCTGCAGCGCTCACAGCGCGGGCGGTGTTTCGCTTCCAGCAGCGTCGACCGCCACTGCCGGCACCACGGCCGGCGCTGACCGCCACAGACCATCGCGTGTGTAACAGGTCCACCCCCAGCGTAACCAGTTCAGCAGCGCAAAAGCGAGCCACAACGCCCACAGCAGCATCAGGCCGCGATAGAACCACAGCGAAACGGAGATAACCCAGGCGACCGGGTAATCGTCGTCAATCCGATCCTGAAACCAGTTGAGACTGGTGGCGCTCGAGCCGTTGCCGGCGATCTGCATGTCGGGCTGGCCAAGCAGACCCTGCTTGATGGCCGCGAACAGCAGCGCGAGGGCAGTCACTGTCAGGACTGCCAGCATCACCTGCAGTGCGTTGAATGTGTGACGCCCCTCCGGCAATGGACTACGTCCACGCCAGGTCAGCGCAAACAGCCAGGCGACCACGACCAGCGCATGCAGTATGTCGACCTGGCTGAGACCGATAGCGAGCAACAACCACTGCACTGTCGTAAGCGGCGTCAACCGCGTGCGACCGAGCACGACGGCAACAGCAAACAAGACGATCAGTACACCCCAGAACAACACAGCCGGCCCGAGACGTGGGCCGCCAGCAAGCAGGGTCCATCGATCCTGCGGGAGGTCGATGTGCAAGCTTGCGTTCACGCTGCTGGTGCCGAGAGACAGAGCCGGGGTCGAGTAGCGCGTCGTAATGCCTACCTCGCTGTGCCACAGCAGGTGAAACTGCTGTTGGCCCGGCACCAGCGGTATCGTTACACGCTGCCCTTCCTGGCGTATCGGTTGCGGCACACCATTGACGGCAATCGATTGCAGGGTGGCATCCAACGGGAGTATCAACGTGTGCTGGCCGCCCTGGCTGCTGCGCGCAGTAAAATCGAGCGCGGCGGCAGTGGCCCGCTCAGCCGGCTGCACGCGCAGGTTGCTGTGATCGATGGTCAGACTCTGCCCAGCAACACCGACTGGTCGCGTCAGATCGAGCGTGACAGTTTCACCAGCCCACGGCTGCCAGGTGGGCAGCCATTGGCCGCTGTCGTCCTGATGGTGGACGACCGCAATGCCTGAGAGTTCGGCGTGCCACCATGGCGAAATATCGGCCCGCCAGGTTTCTGTCCAGTCGCTGGTGACGGGTGCCGTCAGCGTCAATGGTCGCGTTTTTTCGAGTACGGATTCCCAGCTGTAGGTGCTTGCATCGGCGGCCATGTTCACCATGACACGACCGCTATCGACACGCACGTCCGCTGTCGTGACCGATTCCCCAGGCAGCAGCGGGATGGCTAGCGCTGCCGCGCTGTCGGCTGGTGTCAGGCGTGAGACCGTTGTTTCCGCGCGCCAATCAAGTCCGAGTCTGAGCGTGCGCGCGACCGTGAAAAACGCCGGCAGGGTGCGTGGCTCAAGCGTGTTCCTGGTTGCCGAGGTACTTTCTGCGAGCCGTGTGAAAATCCACTGCGGTTCGCTGCCGCCATCCGGACGCAGGCCGTTCACCGCCCATCCGCTCAGCGTTGCTTCGACCAGGCGCGGCACCAGCGGAAACGGCAATTGGAAGCTCGCGCCCTCAGGCACGCCGCCAGCCAGCGTAATCCGATGCACGCCCGCGTTGAGCGCAAGCCACAACACACCTCCCTCATCGCGATAAGTCTCGGCCGTTGCACGGCCATCGAGTAACACGGTGCGTGGCGTCCACTGATCGCGATGTCCGGGCAGCGGTACTGCAACGGTGGCGGCCACATGCGCGTCGAATTCGAGCGTCAGGTTGTTGTCGGTCAGAATTGCACGCAATCGCCCGATGGCGGCGCATTGCGGCAGACATGAGGGTGGACGCAGCAGACGCTGGCGAAGTTCGTCGAGCAAAGCGTTATCGGGTAGCGCCGCCTGTACCGGCGGTGCTGCCAGCCCGACCAGCAGGCTGCCGCTCACGACCAGCAGCAATGGCACGATTTGACGAAAGCGCAGCAACCAGCCGCGGTTGTCAGCCATGCTGGCGCGCATGAACAGGACCAGCAGCGCTCCGAGCAACAATACACGAAGCAGTGCGAGCAGCAGATTGACGCTCGGTGACAGCAGGACCAGCTTGATGGTCTGGTCCTGCGCTACCGGTCCGTTCCAACCCAGTGAAATGGTTTTCCATTGCCAGTCGGGCAGACCAGGACCGGTCTGGATGTTCGCCCGCGGGTCGATTTCGTGTTGCGGCATCGAGCCATATGGGAGGCTTGAGGCATAGGACTTCTTACTCCGCCCTGGTGGTTCGGCGCCCTCTTCCGCATCGAGCACGGCACTCCGTTCGAGCATGGCATCGGCACCGGCCACGCTCTGTTCGGCGACAGTGCCTGCCATGTCACTGACCATCGGCGTCGGCGCCTGCTGTGCCATGCTGAGCTGCTCGCGTTGCCCGATCTGGGCATACGTCTGCTCGAGTTGTGGGTAAAGCCCGACGCGAACCTGTTCGATCATGAATACCAGCGCCGTAACGGCGAGCACTGCCAGGGTGACGTTGCGATAACTGGCCACCACCCAGTGCAGTCGGCCGGGCGGCAGCACGCGCAACAAGGCAAGCGCAGCCAGCAGATGCAACCACACCTGGCGCGGCGCCTGCGGCTCATGCCAGATCAAGGTCAAGGTAAGCAGCACGAGCAACGCCCACCGGCGCGACAACAGACGGGCGACGGCGACCGTCGCCATCAGGACCAGAAACAGATCGAGCAGCGTCCAGCGTTGCAGCCAGGTATCAGGTAGGTTGTCGACACCGCGCGCCGCCCATAGACGCCAGCCTGGTGGCAGATGCAGCGTCGCGCTCAAACTGTTGACGTCATGTGCCCAACCGACTGCCGGCAACTCATCAATAGGACCGCTGTAACGGGAGTCCGCACTGAGATCGAGCGCGCCGCGTCGCACTTCGACACCGCGTCGTCCACGCCCTGGATCGTCGCCAGCCGTTGTCACTGTCGTAATGAACTGCGGCTCACCGTTCAGCAGGACGCGTCCAAGTTCGAGTGCAGTGTCCGCTTCCAGCCGCCAGTGTTGGGTCATCTGACCGCCGAGCTGGTCCTGCACGGTATAGCCGCGGCCATCGAAATCCAGCCACAGCTGCCGCGCCAGATGCAGCTGATCCGGTTCGGGTTCCGGATCACCGCGACGTTTGACGTCGAAGTTCAAACTGTCTGCAGCAGTGAGTCGATAGGCTGGCAGACCCTGCCAGTCGTCGGGCAGAGTTGTCTGTCGTGGATCGATGGCTGCAGCGCCATCGAGTTCGACCAGACGCAGCGACGTTCGTGCAGCGAACACCCACACTTCATCCGCGGGCCACGGCGGGACCGATGCCGGCAAGGCGAGCTTCGTAACCGCGCCGAGATGACGACTGGTCAGCCGCACGCGCCAATGTCCTGGACGCAACTGCAGACGCAGACTGCCATCCTCCTCCAGGCGTGCCGGCAACGGACTTTCGAGCTGCATGGGAACGCTGTCGGCAAGCAGTGCGCCCTGCAGCGTGATTTCGCGCTGCGTGCCGGCGACATCCAACTCAAGCGCGGTGACGACCTGCATCGGCAGGTCGTCGACGAGTTGACGAAAAACCCGCACATCCAAACGATCGCTTTCAGCGGTGTCTGCGCCTCGCGCTTTCAGCCACAGCTGCCCATCGCCGCCGAGGTTGGCCTGTGCCTGCACGACGCCACCTAGGGTCAGGCTGACCAGTCCGAATGCGGTCGGCACACGCAGACTGTCCGGCAATGCCGGCCACACATAACGACCACGAAGGTGATGCCGGCCGGCGGCGAGTTTGATCATCGGCTGGCCGGCGTTTTCTACTACGACTGCCGCTGTTCCATCAACCTCGACTGCCTGTGGCCATTGTCCTTCTCCGCCGGGCAGAGCGACCCAGGATTCGGCATAAGCGACCAGCGGAACATCGAACTCGCCGCTGGCGACATCCACCTTCAGTGTCAACGTGCCGGCCCACACGCACCGCCGCCAACGGTTGGCGTTCGGAAACTGCAGGCACTCGCGCTCGAGTTCGTCCTGCAGCACCCACGGGACCCAACTCTGCAACGACGGTGGAACGTCCTGCAGGCGCAATTTATCCCCAGGCGTCGCCGCTGCGCTCGTCGTCACCAGCGCAGCCATCATCACCAGCAGAACGATCAGGCGGTGCACGCCGGCGATCACGCTCAGGGTGCGATGACTTTCAGACAAGCGCCGACAACGATGCCATCCTGCGCGGCGGTACCCCCGGACGCTCCAACGCCACCAATGACAGCGCCGTTACGCAGTATCGGCAGACCGCCTTCGATCGGGATCACTTCGTCGAGCCGCATGATGCGCATGGCAGCGCCGCCTTGCGCAATCATGTCCTCGAAGAACTTCGTCGGGCGACGGAAAGCGACTGCCGTCTGCGCTTTCTGCAGCGCTGGTTTGAGCGAACCGAACTGCGCATTGTCCATCCGCTCGGTCAGCATCATGTGGCCACCGCTGTCGACCACGGTTACCACCATGAACCACTGGTTGCGGGTTGCTTCGGCCTGCGCGGCAGCGACGCAGCTACGGGCGTCGGCCAGCGTGATCGCCGGACCATAGGGCGGCGGTGGTGGCAGCGGCGCAGCGGCCGGGGTCGCGCTATTGCCCGCCTCCGCTGCATTGGCCAGGAACGTCGCGCCGCATAGCAGCAGGCAACACAGTCGCGTGAATATCGGCATCGGAATTCTCCCCCGGTGTATCGTGAACCCGACCGGGATAATAGCCGAAGCCGCTCACGCAGCGCAGCGCCCGAACGAGACATAGCGACTGCCGAGTCAGCCGTCCCGTCCGTCGGAGACGGCCGGTCAACTGGCCCGATACTCCTCCAGCGGAGGCAGACCGAGCGCAGTGCGATAGTTGCTGTGGAAATGATGCAGAGCCGGTTCGTTCCGACCGAACAGGAAATGCTCGACCTTGCCGCTGTTCGCCGCCAGTTGCGATTTCGTACCCATCGCATAGTCTTCGAGTTCGAGCGTGCTGAAGAAGAGTTCCTGCACCGCACTGATATCGAATTCCATGCGCGCGCTGGTGTCGGCGCAGTACAGGTTATCACTCGTCACTGCCTTACCCGGAACGGTCGCAGGCGCATACTGCGAGAGTTGCGGCGCCGCGTAATGCGATGCGCGACTGAGCGACTGACCGACGACGTTTTTGTCCGGATAGATACGCACCAATGCGACCATTCCGCCCAGCATGACCAGTTGGATGTTCGGGAACAGATAGTAGGCAATGACGCCGCCGAAAGGCATGTTCCATTGTTCCTGCGGCAACTCGCGCATGACATCGATGTACTTGCTCGCCAGACACAGCCGGTGATGCTGACCATATTCGCGATAGGTCGCGACATCGCCATGCATGATGTTCGACAGCGTGTTGGTATGCAGCGACTGGAAATGATAGACCTCACCGAAAGTATCGTTAGCTATTTTCCAGTTGAGAGGCATGTCGAGAACTGACTCGCCCTGGTATTCGCAGCGCTCGAGCTCCCAGGACGCCAACTCTGCAGCAAACTCCTCACCCAGCAGCGCATCGACATCAAGGTTGCCGTCGATCTGCGGATGAATGAACAGCAGGCCGTACTTTTCTGCGGAAGGCAGTTCTACCAGACCATGACAGGCTTTGTCGATCTGACCGAATTGATCGACAGCGCGAACGCCCAGCAGGCGACCATCGGACGCGTACGTCCAGGCATGAAACGGACAGGAAAAGCGCGCTTTTTCACCACGCGGTTCTGTGGTCAGCTGCGCACCGCGATGACGGCAGGCGTTCACGAATGCATGAAAGCGACCGTTGTTGTCGCGTGTGGCGAGTATCGGCACACCAAAATCATCGCTGGTGATGTAACTGCCGGGTTTGGGCAGTTCACCTGACAGGCCGAGGACCTGCGGATGATTCTGAAAGAATGCATCCCACTCCCGCCTGGCCAGATCCTTATCGGTATACGAGGTGGTCGGATTGATCACGATGCGCCCGGCATCGACCGTTCGTTTGTTGTCGATATTGCTGAGCAGCTCCTGCATGATCTCAATCTGCAACGCATGTTTCATCGCGAGTTCTCCTTGGTGCGACGGGATGAGTTCGCTCGCAGCGGTGCTTGCGGCGCAGACAGCGCGGCGAGTTTTCGCACGAGCAGGGCATGAAACGTCTCGACGGCATCGGCCGCAAGCGTGATATAGACATCGGCAAGCGCAGTGACGCGAAATTCCGTGAGCGTCAACTGTTCGAAGGCCCACGCCCGACAACTCGTGCGATAACTCCGCAGAATGAGTTCGCCCAGCTTGCGCGGCGCGATACGCCCGCGCAGCAGGTGTGCTTCCTTGCAGGCGATGAAACCGGCAGTTGTCAAACGTTCGCCCCAGGCATAGACCTGCGCAATCTTGTCGTCGTGCGGACCGCTCTGGTCGAGATATTCGACGGCGAGAAATGCCGAGCGATAGAAGTTCTCGTCTTCGGCGAACAGTCCGGTCGACTCGATCACGACGGCCTCGGCCATCGCGAGCGGCTCGATGTTGTCGCCGAGATGCATGCGTGACTCGACTTCTGTCAGCACATCCGAAAATACCGCAACGAGGACTTCTTCCTTGTTGCCAATGAGATTGTAAATAGTCGGTACGGTCACTTCGGCCAACCGCGCAAGTTCGCGCAGATTCACCGCCTCGTAACCCCCGCGCGTCAGCAGTCCGCGCACTTCGTGCAGGATGCGTGCACGCCGTTTCAGCATGTTCAGCGCGCGAAGACTGTCGGTCGCCTGGCTCATAGGCCGCTATTTTGCACGTTGTTAAAATTTTATCAACGTGCAAAATGCGGTGCCGGTGTTGACTATCTTGACTATTGGCCCGCCGCCGCGGACTCATCGTGAAAGTCAAGCAATAGTCAAGATAGTCAACACCGGCACCAGTACAAAAAAAAGGCCGCCTTCGTGGGGCGGCCTTCGACGCGCTCTAACCGAGCGCAATCACCTCAGTACGAATCGCGACGCGGAGGACGCGCTTCCCGAGGTTTGGCTTCGTTGACGCGCATATTGCGTCCCTTCAGCGGCTGTTCGTTCAGTGCCTTGATGGCTGCCTGGGCCTGTGCATTGTTAGGCATTTCGACAAACGCGAAACCCTTCGACTGGCCAGTCATTTTATCCATGATCACTGACGCGCTCGACACTTCACCGGAAGCGGAGAAAAGTCCGCGCAGATCGGCATCGGTAACACCATAGGCAAGGTTGCCAACATATATATTCATTCAAGTCTCACAAAAGTAATTACGTGCTTTGTCCTCAATCGCGATGCGCGGGGTCCATCGCACAAGTCCCCCGCATACCGATGCGCCGTCTAGCGGCGAATGCTTACCACCAATTGAGTGCGACCGATGAAACAACGTGACAAAGGAGGGACTGGCTTGGGGTGGGTTGTACCGGAATCTACCGGGACGCAAACATAAGTGGCGCGATGCTACGCCCAATCCTGCAGAAAGGACAGAGTTTTTTTCGCATCTGTCAAGGCCGCGCATGCTGCACCGCACGCAGGGCCGGCGTTCAAATACGGTCGCCGAGGGCCGACGACCGCCGCTCACCCCGTATTGCGCAATCCGGCGGCAACACCGTTGATTGAGATGTGAATGCCGCGCTGCACACGTTCGAGCGTGGGGTCGCCGTCGCGACGCGCACGGTAGCGGCGCATCAATTCGACCTGCAGATGATTGAGCGGATCGAGGTACGGCAACCGATGTTCGATCGAGCGCGCCAACGAGGGATTCGACTCGAGCCGATGCGCTTCGCCGGTGATCAGCGACAGCGCGTCATGAGTGCGTTGCCACTCGGCTTGAATGAGCGCGAAGATCCGGCGACCCAGCCGCTTGTCTTCGACCAGTTCGACATAGCGCGCGGCAATACCGAGATCGCATTTCGCCAGTACCATATCGAGATTGGAAAGCAAGGTGCCGAAGAACGGCCATTGGCGATACATTTTCTGCAGCAGGGCCAGTCGCACTTTTCGCGTTCCGTCGTCGACATAGCGCTCGATGGCGGTACCAAAGCCGTACCAGCCGGGCAAGGCTACCCGGCATTGCCCCCAGCTGAATCCCCACGGGATCGCGCGAAGGTCTTCGATCGCGCGCGTCGCTTTGCGCGAGGCCGGGCGGGAACCGATGTTGAGCTCGGCAATTTCACGGATTGGCGTTGCGCTGAAGAAATAGTCGGTGAAGCCTGGCGTTTCATATACGAGCTTGCGATAAGCGGCCATGCTGAAAGCGCTGATCGCATCGGCGGCGGCAAGGAATGACGCTGACGCGCTTTGCGTCGGATGCAGCAGACTGGCTTCAAGCGTGGCTGCGACCAACGTTTCGAGATTTCGCAGTCCGATGACGGGATTGGCGTATTTGGACGCAATCACTTCGCCCTGCTCGGTCAACCTAATCTGTCCGTTCACCGTTCCCGGCGGTTGCGCCAGGATTGCCTGATAGCTCGGGCCGCCACCGCGACCAACGGTACCGCCACGACCGTGGAACAGTCGCAGCGTCAGCCCATGTTCGCCGCGCAGTCCGGCGAACAGATCGACCAGCGCGATTTCGGCGCGATAGAGTTCCCAATTGCTGGTAAACATGCCGCCGTCTTTGTTGCTGTCGCTGTAACCGAGCATGATGTCCTGCTCGGCACCGGACGCTTTCATCAAGGCAAGCATGCCGGGCAGTTCGTAGAACGCCCGCATGATCGGCGCAGCCTGACGCAGATCGGCAATCGTCTCGAACAGCGGGACGACAATCAGGTCGGCTGTCGCGTTGTCGCTGATACAGCCGCTCAGCAGCCCGGTTTCCTTGAATAACAACAGGACTTCGAGCAGATCGCTGACATCTTCCGTATGCGAAATGATGTAGTGCCTGAGCGCGGCTCTACCATATCGCCGACGCAGCAGCGCGGCAGCCTCGAAGATGGCGAGCTCACCCAGGGCGTGCTCGCTGTAGACCGCGGTGCGAACGCGGAGCGAGCGCGCCTCATCGAGCAAACCTAACAGCAAGGTTCGGCGCGCGTCCTCGGAAAGACCGCTGTAATCAGCTTCGATCCGCGCCACTGCGAGCAATTCGGCTACCACCGCTTCGTGCTTGTCCGAACTTTGGCGGAGATCGACTGTCGCCAGATGAAAACCGAAGACCTGTACGGCGCGGATCAGCGGTGCCAGCCGCGGTGCGACCAAGGCATCGGCATGATGTGATCGGAGCGACGTCTCGATGGTCGTAAGTGCGGCGAGAAATTCCTCGGACGTCTGATAGGGATCCTGCGGGGAGACCGCATGGCGCAGTGCTTCAGTGCCGGTCAGCGCATGCAGCGTCGCAGCCAGACGCGCATAGACGCCTATCAAAGCGCGTCGATACGGTTCGTCCTCGCGATGGACGTTATGGTCCGGCGAACTCTCGGCCAGCGTGCGCATTGCCGCTGTGACCGGGCACAGCATGGCCGACATCGACAGTTCGGCGCCAAGCTGGTGGACTTCCGTCAGGTAGAAACGCAACGCCGTTTCGCTCTGGCGCGCGAGCGCCATGTGCAGCGTGTCGGCTGAAACATTCGGATTACCGTCACGATCGCCGCCAATCCAGTTGCCCATGCGAAAGAAGCTCGCAATGTCGTGCCCGGGCAACGCCGTTTCCACTTCTCGATAGAGCCGGGGGATCTGGCGCAAGAACGTCGTCTGGTAGTAAGACAGCGCATTCTCGATCTCATCGGCAACCGTGAGCTTGGCATTGCGCAACATGCGCGTCTGCCAAAGCTGCGTTACCCGCGCACGAAGCAGCGCCTCATTTTCGGACTGTTCGCGCTCGCCGTAGAGTTCATCGCGCAGACCAATCAGTTCAGCAATCGAATGCTCGGCGTCGAGTATGCTTTTTCGTTGGACTTCCGTCGGATGTGCCGTCAATACCGGCGAGATATAGGCGTGCTGCAGCAGACGCGCGATGTCCACGGCACGGATATCCGCGCGCGCCAGGCGCTCGAAGCTCATCGCGAGCGATCCTTCCTGCAGGTGCCCCTGCCGCTCGTGATGCACCCGGCGCCGGACGTGATGACGATCCTCGGCAATATTGGCCAGATGCGAGAAATAGCTGAAGGCCCGGATCACGCTCACTGTCTGATCCGCACTCAAGTTCTTCAGCAATCGATCCAGCGCACGGCCGGCACCGGCATCGCGCTTCAGCCGATAAGCGACCGAGAGCTGCCGCACACGTTCGATCAACTCGAAAGCAACCTTGCCTTCCTGTTCGCGAATGACTTCGCCGAGGATGCGCCCCAGCAGTCGGATATCTTCGATGAGCGGCCGGTTCTTCGCCGCTGCGTCGTCTGCAGCAGCGAGGCGCGGCGTCGTTTTTCCACGACGCGACGAGGTTGCGATGGCACGGGGCATGACGTCCTCATGAGGCTGAATGGCGGACCGACGGTCGAAACGAGGATGACTGCCCGGAGGCAGCGGATCAAGCGCTCCGCGTCAGCCGCCGGCAAGTCGACGGCGAAGCCTCGATTTGGTGCACCTCACAGCAGGCGGAGACCGGAGATGCCACGTCGCGGGGCACGGATCGACCGTCGCTGCCATCACGCCTTGCCCGCCAGCAGCTCGGTCAGCGTCGGCAGCGCTTCCGGATGCGGCTCCCAGCCCTGCGGGCTGACCCACGCTCGATCGCGCAGCAGTTGCTCCTTCGACATCGCCAATACGCGCCGTGTCAACGCCGCTTTGCAGGTGTCGTCACCGTGGCGATAAGCCACGGTCACCAGCGTGCCGCTCGTTGTTCGCAGTGCGCGCACGGCGGCCAGTACTTCGGCTGGGTCGGCGCCGGCCCGACGCAATACTTCAGCACCGCTCTCCGCGGCCAGTGCCAACGCCTGGCGCTCGCTCTCGGTCTGCTCCGCATCGACGTCGTCGGCTAGTCCATTGGCAAAGTCGAGCAGACGAGCGAGCTCGTCGCAATCGAAGCGATAGGTGAGTGGCAACCGTTGTTCGATGAGGCCGAGCAGACCGATGGCAACCTGCAGCTGTTCGACCGCCAGTCGATTGCCGGAGTCGACTGCTGGCAGCACGACGTCAGTCAGCGATTTGATCATGGCTCTGAGTGCGATGTCGGCGCGAAGCTGCATTTCAGGAGCCTGCTTCGAGGAGTTGGCGAAGTTCGTCGATCAGCATGGCGCCGATACCGAGGATCCAGGCCTGCAGAACATCCTGATGCGTCTTGCCATTACGCGCGATGCGATAGGTCGTCGCAAGCGAAATTACGCCCTGCATGTAACCGGTATAGACCTTGTAGTAGTGCAGCGTACGTGCATCGATACACAAACCGGAGGCGCGTTGATAGGCGTCGAAGAACACCGTTTCAGGCAGACAGCCACCAACCAGAAACGTCTTCCCATCGTCGTCATAGTGGCCATACGCGTGCGCGGTGACCCAGGCGAGATCCTGGTGCGGGTCGCCAATACGTGCCAGTTCCCAATCGAGGACTGCCGTGATGCGAGCGTCGTGTTCAGTGAAAAGGAAATTGCCAACCCGATAGTCGCCGTGAACTATCGTCGGTCGCGCGCAGTCCGGCGCATGCTCGTGCAACCAGGCCGAGGCGAGTCGCAGCAACGGAATGTCTTCGTCGGCATCTTCTTCCCAGATACGGTCCCACATCGAGACGCCGAGTTCAGCAGACTGGCGGCCCGGCGCCGGCAGATCGAATGCGCTCAGCCCAGCACTGTCGATGTCGCGCGCGTGTATACGCACCAGATGTTCGACGAACTGTGCGCCCAGCGCGGCACGCCATTCGGGCGCGAAATAAGTTCCCATGCCGGTGGCCTGACTCGCCGCGTTGCCTGGCTTGGTCACTCCCGGCACGAAGCCATAGATTAATCCAGGGTAAGGCAGGCTGACGCCTTCGACATCGACCCAGAACACTGGCGGGACCGGCACGATGCCGGCGAATGCGCGCAACAGCTGAAATTCGCGCAGACGACTCGTTTCGACGATCGATTCTGCCGGCTCCATGCGCAGTACCATCGGCGTCTTTTCGCGACCGTGACCGGGTCGCTCCCACTCCAATGTGAAGGCCATCTGCACTTTCGAGGCGCCGCCGCCCAGCCAGGCGAGGTCGCTGAGCGTAAACGCACTGTCGATGGACGTGCCGATCAGCGCACGGACGCCAACCGCCAGCTGGTCGAGAGACAGCGGCGTGTAGGGCGCGCCGCCACGCCGCTCGAGCTTCCGCGTCAACACCCGATCGATTTCACGCTCACAGGGAAAACGCGAGCGCACCGCCGCAATCCATGCAGCCGACGGATGATTCTTGTCCACTGTCTGCATACTGAGGCGTCCTCGCGCCGACCAACCCTGTGACACTATACTCGCGGCGACTGCATAACCTGCGAGGAATGAGAGCCATGGCCCGCATGCGTTTTGGCGCCTTTTTGCCGCCGCACCACCTGCCGACGAACTACAACCCGACCTATGCACTGCAGCGCGACGTCGAAATCGTTCAGCTGCTCGACGCCATCGGTTTCGACGAAGCCTGGTTCGGCGAGCACCATTCCGGCGGCGTCGAATTGATCTGCGATCCGATGCTGTTCATTGCACATGTCGCAGCGCAGACGCGATCGATCCGCCTCGGCACCGGCGTCGTTTCGCTGCCTTATCACAATCCGCTGTGGGTCGCCGACCGCTTGGCGCTGCTTGACCATCTGACGCGTGGCCGCGTGATGCTCGGTCTCGGACCTGGCGCGCTCGCCACTGATGCCGCCATGATTGGACTCTCGCCGCACGAGCAGCGCGACGCGCTCGAAGTCGATACCGATGTGTTGATGCATCTGCTCACCAGCGATGAACCGATATCGATCGAGACGTCGCGCTACACGCTGGTCGACGCACGTCTGCAGCTCGACTTCTACCAGGATCCGCATCCGCCGGTCGCTGCTGCCGCCGTGGTATCTCCGTCCGGTCCGCGACTCGCCGGCAAACATGGCCTCGGACTGATCTCGATAGGCGCGACAATGAAAGCCGGTGTCGACGTGCTCGCCATGCATTGGGATGTCGTTGAACAGCGCGCGCGCGAATTCGGCAAGCAAGCCGATAGGTCGCACTGGCGGGTTGTCGGTCTGATGCATCTGGCCGATACAAAAGCCCAGGCCATGGCCGACGTCCGCTACGGCATTCGCGAATTCTGCGACTACCTGCAGCACACTGCGGCGGCACCGCAGATGCAGGTCACCGGCAATAGCATCGAAGAGTACATCGAGTGGGCGCTGAATACCGGCTCAGCCGTGATCGGCACGTATGACGACGCAATCGCCCACATTGAAAGTCTGCTCGAACAATCCAACGGCGGTTTCGGCTGCTACCTGCTGTTCGATCACAACTGGGCAAACTTCGCCGCCAAGAAACGCCATTACGAAATTTTCGGCGACTACGTCGTGCCGCATTTCAAACGCACCAACCGGCGCATGCAGACGAGCGAAGCGGCGCTGCGCGCAGTGCGCGATCCGCTGGCCCAGGCCCAGCTCGACGCGATCGCCGCTTATCGAGCCCGGCACGACGCGGAGAGTCAACACTAGGTCATCACAAAACCTTCGTAGCCTTTGGCCGCGACGTCGGCGCACTTGTCGCGGAAGGCCGGCGCGCCGCCGGCGTAAAACAGGAAATTGCGCTTCTTGCCCGGTACATTGGTGCCCATGAACCACGAGTTGGTCTTGGTGAACAACATGCCCTCGGTGAGGCTGTTGGCATGATCGGTCCAGGCTTCCTCGGCTACCGGGTCGGCAGCAATCCGTTCATAACCGTGCTCGCGCATGTAGCCGACACATTCGCTGACCCATTCGGCGACCACTTCGGCACAGCGCGTGAAATTGCAGAACACCGCGCCGTTGACAATGAACAGATTCGGAAAGCCGGCTGTCTGCAGAGTAAGGTAGGTGCTCACACCTTCATCCCATTTCTCTTTCAATGACTGCCCGCCTTCCCCGCGAATATCCATGCGTGTCAACTCGCCGGTAATGGCATCGAAGCCGGTCGCGTAAATGATGACGTCGAGTTCGTATTCAGCGTCGCCGGTTTTCACACCCGTCGCCGTGATTCGCTCTATCGGACTCTCGCGGACATCGACCAGGCGTACGTTGTCCTGATTGTAGACTTCGTAATACCCGGTCTCGAGTGGAATACGCTTGGCGCCGAAAGGATGGCATTTAGGCGCCAGCTTCTCGGCCACCACAGGATCTTTGACCCGCGCACGAATCTTGTTGCGGACGAATTCGGCATAATCCTCGTTCGCCGCCGGGTCGGTCATGATGTCGTGAAAACAGCCGAACCATTTGGTGAATCCGGGCTGCGACCAGATCTGCTCGTAGAACGCGAGTCGCTCGGCCGGCGGGACGTCGAACGTGCGCCGCGGATCGAAGTCCTGCATGAAGCTCGCGAAAGTTTCGCGGCATTTCTGAAATATCTCGGCGTAGCTAGCCTTGATCTGTTGCTGTGCCTCGTCGTCGATGACCGCATTGCGCAACGGTGCGCAGTAGTTTGGGGTCCGCTGGAACACAGTCAGATGAGCAACCTCGCCGGCAATCCGCGGAATAAGCTGTACCGCTGTTGCACCACTACCGATCACACCGACGCGTTTGCCGGTGAAATCGACTTTTTCATGTGGCCAGCGCGAGGTGTGGAACGACTGACCTTTGAAATCGGCAATGCCAGGGATATTCGGCATGTGGGTCGCCGACAGAATCCCAACTGCTGAAATCAGGAACTGCGTTCGCGCCTGATGACCGTCTTCGGTTGTAACCAGCCAGCGATTCGCGGTTTCCTCATAGACAGCCGATTTGATGCGGGCGTTGCAGCGGATGTGCGCGCGCAGAGCGAACTTGTCGGCGACGAAATTCAGATATTTTTCGTTTTCCGGTTGTGCGGAATAGTGCTCGGACCAGTTCCATTCCTGCAGCAGCTCTTCAGAGAACGAATACGCGTAGCTGTAGGATTCCGAATCGAAACGCGCGCCGGGGTAGCGATTCCAGTACCAGGTGCCGCCGACACCGCCGCCGGCTTCGAAAATGCGCGCGTTCAAGCCGAGCTTGCGCAGTCGATAAAGTTGATAGAGTCCGGACACACCGGCGCCAATAATCAGTGCGTCGAGTTCCTCGGCCGGCTCCGTTGCCGGGATCTGTCGCTGCGCTTGCGCCATCGCTTGTCCCCTTGAATCACGCTAGTTCGAACCTGTTGTTCCAGTCACGACGACAGGCCCCTCTGCCTGTCACACGCACTGTGCCGTGCAGGCATCATGTGTGGCGCCAGAACGAATGACAAGCGCACCGACACTGCCCATCGCTAGCAGCCCATCGGTCAACTCGCCTATGATGCAGGCACACTGTCGTTCAGCGGTATCGTCAATCGTACCGCCCATTGCGAGGAGCTCGCCATGCATGATCTCGTCATCCGCAACGCACGTATTGTCGACGGCTCCGGTGCCGCGGCGCAGCACGGCGATGTCGCCATCGATGGCGAACACATCGTTGACGTTGGCGGCAAACTCGGTGCCGGCCGGCGTGAGATTAACGCCGATGGTCTGCTGCTGACGCCCGGCTGGGTCGATGTGCATACGCACTATGATGGTCAGGCGACCTGGGATCCCTATCTGACGCCGTCGTGCTGGCATGGTGTGACAACAGCCGTGATGGGCAATTGTGGCGTCGGTTTCGCGCCGGTCGCACCGGATAAACACGATTGGCTGATCGGCTTGATGGAAGGCGTCGAGGACATCCCGGGCACTGCACTGGCCGAGGGTATCGACTGGGCATGGGAGCGCTTCCCAGAATATCTGGACGCACTCGACCGCATGCCACGTGCGCTCGATCTGGCGGCGCAGGTGCCGCACGGCGCCGTCCGCGCTTACGTCATGGGCGAGCGCGGCGCGACCGATATTGAAGCGAATGCCGACGAACGCGCGGCAATGGCCGCGATCGTGAAAGAAGGCATTGCCGCCGGCGCGCTCGGGTTCACGACCTCGCGCACCGTCCTGCATCGTGCCATCGACGGCGAACTCGTGCCTGGGACCACCGCCGATGCACTCGAACTGACGACCATTGCCCGGGCGATGGGCGAAGTTCGCGAGAGTGTGTTCGAAGTCGCCTCGGATCTCGCGCCGGAATCAGCCGAACTGGCCTGGATGAACGACGTTATCGGCGCCAACTGCAAGGTTACTTACGCCTGCGTACAGAACAATGACGACCCGACGCAGTGGCAGCGTCTGCTCGATCACGCGGCGCAGTGCGGCGGTGGCCTGTACCCGCAGGTCGCCATCCGCCCGCCCGGTGTGTTGATGTGTCTGGAAGGCACGCATCCATTCATCGGCCGCCCCGGCTACCAGGCGATTGCCCAACTGCCGCTGGCGAGGCGCGTCGCCGAGATGCACAAGCCGGAGGTTCGCGCGCGCATTCTTGCCGAAGGCGGCACACGTCCCGCCCGCCTGCTGCGACTGCTGTTCATGGAAGGCAAGGCGATGCGTTCGACGATTGCCGACTACGATCGCATCTTCGTACTCGGCAATCCGCCGAATTACGAGCCCGGCCCGGAACTCAGCATGCGCGCGCAAGGTGAACAGCTGGGCATCTCGCCCGAAGCGGCGGCTTATGATCATCTGCTCACCGGCAACGGCAAAGCATTTCTCTATTCGCCGCTGTTCAATTACAACGCTGGCCACTACGACGACGCCCGCAGCATGATGCTGCACCCGAATACCGTGCTCGGCATCAGCGATGGCGGCGCTCACTGCGGCATGATTTGCGACGCCAGCGCACCGACCTATCTCCTCGCCCACTTTGTCCGCGATCGTTCGCGCGGTCCTCGCATCGGCCTCGAACAGGCTGTGCGCATGCAGACCCGCGATACCGCCGAGCTGTATGGCTTGCGCGATCGTGGGCTGATTGCGCCGGGCATGCGTGCCGATATGAACCTGATCGATTTTGACCGGCTGAGTTTGCCGGTCCCGGAAATGGTCTACGACCTGCCGGCGTCGGGTCAGCGCCTGATCCAGCACGCCCGCGGTTATCACACCACGGTGTTGCGCGGTCAAGTCACTTTCGAAGACGGCCAGGCGACCGGGAATCTACCCGGCCGACTCATCCGCGGACCGCAGCGGAGCCGCTAGCAGCCTGTTGAAAACGCGTCAGCCGGCCGACTGCTCGCGCTCGGGCTTGCTGAGTCGCGGCGCGCTGGGCGAGGACATCGCCGCTTTGCCCTGCGGTTCGTTCAACGCTGCGGCAGCGCCTTCGTGCGCCATGATCTTCTGCATCACGGCTTCGCCGGCACGCTCGAACGCGTCGCGATTTTCGATCACATGCCGCTGTGATTCGCGATAGGCGTCAAGCATGCCGTTCACTTCGGGAATGACATAGCGCGCGACGAGGTCCCAGCTCTTCGCCGTGTTGAAATGATTAGCCCAATCGTGAATGAAGCCGACCACGGTACCGAAACCGCCAGTAATTTTCTGCAAATTACGAATAGACGCAATCAGGTCGTCCGGCGTTCCGATCACGGAAGCGCCCGCAATACCCATCGACATCACATTGTCGACAGCTTCGTCCGGCGAGCTGTAAACCTTCTCATCGGGCCGCATCAAAGTACCGACGATGTACTCATTATGCCAGCGCATGAGACCGTGCTTGGCTTCCTCACGCGCCTGTTCGCGCGTCTCGGCAATGTGCCATGACATGACCACGCGCCAATCGCGCCGCGAAACCTGGCTCGCGTTCCTCGCGGCAGACTCCTCTGCGAAACGCCATTGTGTCGGCAGCGCGGCGAGCCCGGTGGTCGACATCGAACCGAGCGAGAGCACGCCGCAGCCGTACTTACCGGCTAATGTCATTCCCGATGGGCTGATCATCGAAGCAACGGCCATCGGCATCTCTTCCTGTATCGGCAGGAGTTGCAGGCGTGCGTCCTTCAGGGTGAACCACTCGCTCTCGTGCGAAAAGCGATCGTCGCCGGCGAGCAGGCGACGAATGACACCGATGGCTTCGTCCTGCCGATCGCGCTGCGTCAGCGGATCAATGCCGAGCATGTAGGCGTCCGACGGCAAGGCGCCCGGCCCGGAACCGAAGATGACGCGTCCATTGGTCATGTGATCGAGCTGTACGAGGCGCTGTGCGACGTTGAAAGGATGATGGTACGGCAGTGAAATGACGCCCGTACCCAGCTTGATCGTATGCGTACGCTGACCGACGGCGGCAAGGAAGATCTCGGGCGAAGCTATGACTTCCCAGCCGGTCGAATGGTGCTCCCCGCACCAGAACTCGTCGTAACCGAGTTCATCCAGGCGTTGCGCCAACTCGAGATCGCGCTTGAACTGCAGCGTCGGATTTTCGCCAATCGGGTGATGTGGCGCGAGAAAAGCGCCGAAACGTGTACGTGACATAAGACCTCCCTTCAGGTGTGGCTCGATGCTGCCATGTCGGGTGGTCGGGCGCAAATGGTGCACGGGGCTATCAATGCGGCCGGCGGCCGTTGTCATGCGCGGCCCGTTTGTTGCCCAATTGCGCGCCATTCGCGCTCGAAACTATGCGCCGGTCGGCATTCCGGGCACCTGACCTGTTGCGCAAGGCGATGTTAAGATGGGTCATACGCCGCGGGGCAATCGGGATCTGGCATGGGACTGCTCGACGACCTCAAGAAGAAGGTAGCTGATAAAGCGTCGCAGGACGCGCCGCCAGACGCCGAGTCGGCTCGCCTGAGCGAGTTCCGTGCCGTGGCCCTGCCGGCCATGTTCCGTATTCATCAAAATCTGACTGAACTCGTGCAGCAGCTCAAAGTACTGCAGGACGAGGCGCAGGCGACCATCAAGATCCCCGGTATCGGTGAGGTCGGTGGTCTGCTGCAGGGCCGCTACGAGGTTTCGTCCGAAGGCATGCCGCCCGAGACGGTCACGCTGCGCTGCTCACTTCGTCAGGAACGCGAGCGGCCTTTGGAAGTTACTACGGTCGGCAACGACAACGTGGTGTGGCTGGACCGCCTGCGCATGCAGGGTTTGCAGGCGCGGGTGCTGCGCAGCCGCGACGGCGCCGGCGTCAGCCGCAAGACCTATATCGGCATCCAGGCCAGCATTCCGGTCAGTCTGCAGTTCTCCCTCGACGTCGATAACGCCGCGCTGCAGCTGCTGTCACGAAACTTCGACGAGCTGACGGACCGCCGGCAGATCTTCAATCCGGCGAATGTCACCGAACAATGGTGCGACGAACTGCTGAAATACGTCGTGCGCACCGAGAACAGCTTCATGCGGTATGAAGTGCCGCCCGACATGCGCGAACAATTGCGCCAGCGAATCGAATGGGAACGACGCAAAGGGCGCGGCGTTCCGCTGACGACCGAGAACGCTTTCGGTCTCGGCGCGATGCTGAAGATAGCCGCCCGTAAATCTCCGGAGCCACCGACACAACCGGCACCGACACAACCGGCACCGGCACAACCGGCACCGGCACACGCCGATGCCGCCGCGACCGTCGAAGTCGAGGAGGAATCGGCCGAGAACCGGGTGGCGTCCAGCCCGACTATCCGCAATCTGTTGAAACGTAAACCGCCGCTCAAGCTGAACTATGCCGGGAAGACGTTCGATCTCGCCGTTCACGACGGCGCCTTCGTTATCGGGCGCGCCGTCGAATGCAATTTGCGCGTGAACGAAGAGCACGTCTCGAAAATACACGCGCGGATAGAACTCCGCGACGACCAGTATCATTTGATTGACGAAAGCCGTAATGGCACCTGGCTGCGGTTTGCTGACGGTCGGGGCCAGCGCCTCCATTGTTCGGCAATCACCCTCGACAGCGACGGCGATTTCGCGCTGGGTACGCGGATTTCGCCAAGGAACGAGTACCTGGTTCGTTTCAGTACATGACGAACGCTTTATGTTCGATATTCGCCATCGCGTACTGACCGCACTCGCGCTCAATCGCACGCCAGGCTTCAACTTCACCGGCAATTTTCTCGGCGTCCGCTTCGACCATGTCGATCCGAAGCAGACCCGGGTCAGTCTGACACCGGGCCCGTTCTGCGAAGATTGCGATGGTCAGCTGCCGCCAGGCGTACTGGCAGTACTGGCCGATATCGCGCTGGCGAGTGTCGTGCGCGCGAATCTCACCCCTGAACAGCGGCTCGGCACGGTCAGCCTGCATCTGCAGCTTAACGGCGGCAGCTATGCTGGCCCGTTGTCTGCCACCGGTACGTTCGCGGGTTTTCTCGAAGGAGCCGTCGCCCGCCAGGGCTTGAGCCGGCTCAGTCTGATGGCCGGCAGACAACAGCTGCTGTCTGGCCATGGCGCATTCATGGTGCTGGATCCACCGCCGGGCGTGACCATGCATCCGATAGTCAGCCCCGATCACGAACGGGCAGGACCATTGGCAGTAACTGCTCTGGACGACAGCGAACGCGCCATTCTGGCGCGGGCCGATGCCGCGCTGGCAGCGACATCCGGGCGACGAAGTTTTATTCAGCGCTTCTGGGAACTCGAGCCGCAGGCGACCCGCGACGGCGCAACCTGTGACATCAGCAACGGACCGCACATCGGCAACCGCGTCGGGCATATGCAAGGCGGGCTGCAGCTCGGCCTGGCCGCCAGTACAGCGAATGCCGCGCTGGCGGAAGACTGGATGCTGTCGAGTCTGTCGGCGTCGTTCGTCAGTCCCGGCATCGGCCGTAAGCTGCACGCCCGTTCACAGGTCGTTCATCGCGGTGGGCGAACGGCCCTGGTACGCACCGTCATCACCGGCAGGAACCGTCGGCGCGTGCTCGACGCGATGTCGATACATGCCCGGCGTGGTGAGTGACGGCCAAGAAAACGCGGTTCAGAGACGCTCGAGCAGATTGGCAACGACGCCGATAGCACCGCCGAATACACCGCCCCACACGACCAGCCAGCCGAGATGCTTGCGGATCATATCTTCGATAATCGTCTTGACCTTGTCGGGCGTGAGTTCCGCCAGCCGGTTGTCGATGATCTGTTCGACTTGTGTAATCAAGCCGTCAGTGAAGCTGCTGCTCCCGTCATCGGCGCCACCCGGGTTGCTGGCAAGTTCGGCAATTACGCCTTTCAGCTTCTCGGTAATCGGTGCTTTCAACGGCTCGAGCGCGCTGCGTCCACCGACCATGTTGAGCATGTTTCCCATACTCGACGCGGCAATCGCATCGGTCAGGTGCTCGAACACGCGGTCGAAATCGATCCGCGCGCTGATACTGTCGGCCGTCGTGTTGCCGTTACGCTCGAAGAATCGTTCGATGTGTTCGCGTGTGAAGAACTCCTGCACGATGAGTTGCTTGATGCCCGCCTTGAACTCCTCAAAGCGGCTGGGGATCACGCCTGAGCCGTAGCAGTAGGGGACTTTCTCGAACAACATGTAGATGGCGAGCCAGTTCGTGACAGCGCCGGAGAGTGCGAATATCCCGGTATCGAACAGAAGGTCGCCATAGACGGGAACGAAATAACCCACAATCGTGATCACCAGCGCAATCAGATTGGTTGCCGTGCTCATGTTCATCATTCGATTCCGAATGCAGTGTTCAACGCGCCAGCACTACACGCACACTTTTCACCAGATCCGTCGGCGCCGCATGAGTGTCGTCCAGACTGCGCCAGGCCACGTGGTTGTCTGGCCGGACCAGAATTGCGCCGCTATCGGCAATCTCGCGCACTTCTGCCCAGCTGCCGTCGGCATCGATATACGGCTGGCCAGCGCCGATGGCAACATGCGTGACGGGCACGCCGAACGTCTTGGCTGCTTCGGCCGCCGCCTGTTGCCAGCGCTCGCCGCGCGTGCCGGTGATGAGTACAAAAGCGCCGTCGCGACCGGCCAGATCGAGCGTCGATAATCGTCTGCCGTCGTGCGTCAACCAGGCATGCGGGAGGCGATGACCGGGGCGCGTCGTCGGCTGATAGTTGCCACCCATGGGATCGCGCAATGGCGCCGGCGTACCGTCGCTGACCAGCGCGCCTTCACTGTAAGAGAAGCCGATTTCGAGGTCGTGCGCCTGAAATTCCGCACGCTGGGTTTCGGTCACTTCAGCCGCACGGGCGCGCCGCGTCGCGCCCATCGGGGTGTCGGCGAAAAACGCTTCGAACACGGCGCGTTTCATTTCCACCGGCTGCGTTGGTGTAAATCCCATGCCGGCATCGACAACGCCGTGGTTCATGGCAGTGAACATGGCCCAATCGACATTCCGCAGACCTATCGGCTGGCGCTCGCTCTGATAGCTGTCGAGCAGCTGCGTTTCAGCACGCCCGCCGACCACGGCAGCGAGCTTCCAGGCGATATTGTGCGCATCCTGAATCGCGGTATTCAGTCCGAGTCCGGTCGTCGGCGGATGTCGGTGCGCAGCGTCGCCGGCCAGAAACACCCGACCGACCTGGTAGCGCTCAGCTAGCACGCCTTCCAGCATCCATTGACTGACTTTGTGCACTTTCATCTGCAGGTCGGGAAGTTTGAGCAGCGCGCGCAGTCGCGGCACGACGGCTTCCTCGTCGAAGACTTCCGGATCGTCCGGCGCGAAACCGAAATGAATGACCCATTCCTCGGAATGTCTGCCCCAGGTCGGCCCCATCGGCACCATCGCGCCACTGCCGAAAGCACCGGTACTTTCGGGATTGATGAACCAGGTGATGAGGCAGGCGTCGTCCCACCAGGCGGAGAGATCCGCGGTGACATGCGAACTGACCTGCCGCGCAAAGCCGCCTGGGCCGCGCATCTCGACACCGAGCAACGGCCCGATCGTCTTGCCGCCATCCGCAGCAACCAGGTAGCGCGAGCGCACCCTGAGTTCCCTGCCCTGGTCGAGATCGACAATCGTCGCAGTGACGCCGCTGTCATCCTGACTCAGTGCCGTCAATTCATGGTTAAAGCGAACCTGCCCCGACGCACGCTGCTCGGCGTGCCGACGGAGCAGCGGTTCGAGTCGGAGCTGCGGGTAATTGCACGACGGACACGGGCTGTCCTTGGCATAGGTCGCAGCGACCTTGCCGCCGCCGAAAGCGTCAATTTCGTAGAACGTCCTGGCATCGAGCGGCCCATCGCCGCCAAGTGTCGTCCGCCAGCGGACCTTGCTCATATACCGCGGCGGCGTGCCGACAGCGTAGACGTCGTCGGCGACGCCATGTTGGCGAAAGACTTCCATCGTCCGCTGATTGAGATAATGCGCTTTCGGCAGTATCGAGGTGCCCTGATGCCGCTCGACCAGCAGATGTTCACACCCGAGATCGGACAACACGATGGATGTCGTCAGTCCGCAACCACCGCCACCGACGATCAACACCGGCACTTCGATATCAATACGCGATGTGGACGTCGTCAATGGCATTTCCCCCGACCAAGTGGAACTTGCAGTGCAGCCGGCTCAATCAGCGCTCATGAACAGGCTCATCGCATGCGGCATCGGCGGACCAGCCAGTGCCCAGGCGCGACTGGTGAGAACCGCAGGCGCGACGCCCGCACGGTAATCGTCGACCATGCGCTGCGGCTCGTAGACCGGGCCGACGGGATCCTGCGCGAACTCCTGTCCATGCATATATTTCGTCGCGGCTTCCGCGCTGGCAAAGTTGTCGATCTGCAGTTCGACGAACTGACCATCCGGATCGCGGTAATACATCGACGTTGTCACGCCGTGCTGTATCGGCACACGCGGCTCGATGCCCTGTGCTTTCAATGCCACGTATCGTTCGAGCAGCGCATCCAGATTCGCAAACGTGTAGGCGGTATGGGCCAAACCGACGCTGTTCGGCGCGCGCTCGACCAGTGTGCCGTCAGGCACCGTGACAAAAGCGAGTCGATGGTGCTCATCGTCAAACGTGATGAAGCACAACATGGCATTCTCATAAACGACATGAGCACCAAGGACCGTGCAATACCAGTCGCGCATCGCGGGCAGCCGATTGGTCATCAGGACGGCATGGGCGAACTTGGGCTGAGTGGCCATGATTGCTCCCCTGGGTAGTGGAACGCGGCAGCATATAGGGTCGTCGAACACGCGGCAAACGGGGTCTCCGCGGCGTGCGGAGCGCAGGTAACCATTCCTGATTCCATTGCAGTGCCCAGGTCGGGGTGCGGAAGGTGCGCTTCGGGACCGTGAAAATTCAGGGATGAATTTTCCGAGCCTACATGGACGTACTTGTGGCGTGTCCCGAAGCGCACCTTCCGCACCGCGGCCGACAATTGCCACCGAACAACTGGAATCAGGAATGGTTACCTGCGCTCCGTTCGCCGTGCTTCGACCTCGAATTCCGCCAGATCGGCCGCTCGGGACATCTCGAAGAACGTCGCATTGCGATAGGGGGAATTGACCACGATGCGTCCGCGCGAATTTCGGTAATAGGTCTCCATGCCGGGGTGGGTCCAGACCATGTCAGCGTGGGCGCGATCAACGGCCTCGTTGTAGGCGTCGTGAACATCCTCGCGGATGGCAACGGCGCCGAGGTCGGTGGTCAGCATCTGTTTCATGACATCCATGATGTAGCGCATCTGCATTTCGATCATGAACATGAGGCTGCCACCGTGGCCGGCTTGCAGATTAGGACCATACAGGCAGAAGAAATTCGGGAATCCCGGGATGGCGAGTCCGAGATAAGCACGCGCGTCGTCGTCGCGCCAGATTTCGCGCAGGCTGCGGCCGTCGCGACCACGGGCCTCGAAAGCCGTAAGAAACCGCAGAACGTCGAAACCGGTCGCTATCACCAGAACGTCGGCCGGGTGGTCGTGGCCATCCTGTGTCGTAATGCTACCCGGCTGGATGCTTGTGATGGTTTCGCTGACGAGTTCCACGCGCGGATTGCGCAGCATGCGATACCAGCCATTATCCATCAACATGCGCTTGCCGAAAGGCGGATAGGTCGGCACGACTTTGTCGAGCAGGTCACTACGGTCGCCGAGCTCAGTGGTGATGTAGTGAGTAAAGTAACCGCGGTGGGAGTCGTTGGCTTTGTTCAGCGAACGCTCCGGATGGGCCCAGTTGGGATCTTTATGCAGCGCATCGAAGACCTGATCGCCATAGGTCCAGCCGAGGCGCAGCCGGTACCAGGCACGATAGAGCGGCACTTCGGTCAGCAGCACGCGCAGCGCAGCTGGTATCGCTTTGCGGAACTGGGGGTTCGGTGCGACCCAGTGCGGTGAACGCTGGAAGATGGTCAGCGAGGCAACCTGGTGCTGGATCTCGGGGCCGATCTGCATTGCGCTCGCGCCATTGCCGATGATGGCGACACGCTTGCCAGTGAGGTCGATATCCTGCGGCCACTCGGCAGTATGAAAACACGGGCCGGCGAACGTCTCCAGGCCTTCGATCGTCGGAAACTTGATCGGGTTGAAGATACCGACGGCGCTGATCAGCACGTTTGCGCGCTTGGTTGTCCTGGTGCCGTCCGGATTTGTCATCGTGACTACCCAGCATTGCGCCTGGTTATCGTAATCCGCCGTTTCCACGGTCGTGCCGAAGGATATCTGCTGGTGCAGATCGTAATGCGTCGCGACATGCTCGAGATACGTCTTCAATTCGTCGCGCAATGCGAAAAACATCGACCAGTCGTAAGGCGCGAATGAATAGGAGTACAGATGATTGGGTGTATCGACGCCGGCACCGGGATAGCGGTTGTCGCGCCATATGCCACCGAGTTCGCTGCTCTTTTCCAGGATGGTGTAAGGGATGCCGGCACGCTGACAGTGAATGGCGGCGCACAGCCCGGAGACGCCGGCACCGATGATGAGCACCTCGAAGCCATCCGGCACCGGCAGACGTTCGAACTGCTCGTTGCTGGCCAGCGGCAGTTCGGCGGCGATGATGCCGTCGTAATCGGCCGGAATCTTCTCGCCTACCGCCACACTCAACATCCGCTGTCGCAGTTCAGGACCTGGTTCGGCGATCGCGGGCGGACGACCGCCGCGCCAGTCGAGGATGGCGGCCAGGGCGGCTGAGCGTACGGTCTCCTGCAGCGCATCGGAGAACCCGCCGCTGTCGTTGTCGTTCATGCCGCGCGCACGCGTGGGCAGGAAGGGCGCTTCGAGCCAGTGCAACTCACCGGTCAGTTGCACCAGAACCATCAGCAGCGTCGGCACGTTGGCGATGGCAACTGCCTCAGCCAGGTTGGCGGCGAGGTCGGTGGCCAGCGGAGGCGTGTGCCGAAAATCCGCGGTATTTCGTTCGGTTTCGGAGGGCGAATGCATGGGTGTCTTCACTGTTGAGCCAGAGCAGAATATTACCCGATGGAACCCGCATGATGCCGTCGGCTGAGTAATCGGGTCCTTAGCCTCAGCGCTTGAACGCTGAGCAGATAGCGTTACACTGACCACCGGGTACCAACCGAAAGCGGTGCCCGAAGATTTTTCCTAGGGGGTGGCCGCAAGGCCTGAGATGTCCGCACGGACGAACCCCGTGAACCTGATCCGGATAATACCGGCGTAGGGATAGGACTTCAGTGCCATACCAGTTCTCTCTCAATGCGATCCGGGTCTCCTTAGGAGACTGCCATGGCTGTACGCCATTTTTTTGCATGCGTGCTCGCTTTCAATGCGCCCACGTTCGGCGCCCTCGGAGCGAGTGGCGACGATCTGGCACCTGGCAAAGCCGAAGAAATCGTCATCAAAGCTGATTTTCGCGAGCGCACACTGATGCGCACGGCGGGCAGCATCAGCGTGCTCGATCGCGAGGCACTGGCGGAACGCGCTGCCACGCACCTCGAACAGACCCTGACTATCGCTCCCAACGTGAATTTTGCGGTTGGTGGTTCGCGCGCACGCTTCGTGCAGATGCGCGGCATCGGCGACCTCGAGCAGTTCACCGACCCGAAACATTTTCCGTCGGTCGGGATCACGCTGGATGGCATCGAAATGTCGAATGTTGCGGGCGGCGCGCTGCTGCTCGATACGGAACAGATTGAAGTGCTGCGCGGCCCGCAAGGCACGCGCTTCGGCGCCAGCGCGCTGGCCGGCATGATCAACGTTCGCGGCCGCGATCCCGATAAGGTATGGGAAGCCGAGACCAGTGCCGGTTACGGCAATCTCGACAGCTGGCATGTCGGTGGCGCAGCGGGCGGGCCGTTGACCGATACGTTCGGCGCGCGGGTTGCCGTTCAGCAGACCATGAGTGACGGGTTTGTGCGCAACGATTTTCTAGGGAAAGACGACACCCAGGATATCGACGAGCTGGCCGCGCGCGGTCGCTTCGTGTGGGACCTGACACCGGCCGTGAGGGCTGACCTGACGACACTGTATATCGATGCCGACAATGGCTACGACATCTTCTCGCTGGCCAACACGCGCCACACATTGAGCGACGAACCCGGCACTGACGCGCAACGCACCGGCGCACTTGCCGGCAGGATCAGCCTCGATCTGGGCCGCGCTGGAAGCGCCCAGGTGCTGTCGACATGGACCGACGGCAAAGAGACTTATGGCTTCGACGAAGACTGGATCTTCCAGGGCTTCTGCGACGGCGTGCGCTGCGACCCGGCGCTCGAATTCACCAGCAGTGATACGGTCACACGCAATCGCGAGCAATACTCCGTCGATTTGCGCTGGCTGGCCGAGACAGGAGCGTTCTCGTGGGTTGCGGGCGCATACACGCATCATCGCAACGAAGCGATGCAGCGCCGGCGTTTCGGTCTGTTCGACAGCGACTACGAGACCACGCGCTACGCGCTCTATGGTCAACTCGATATCGCCATGATGAACGACCTGACAGCCCGCTTCGGCGTACGCGGCGAGGCGTTTGACGATCGCTACGACGATATCAATCTACTCGAGACGCAGTCCAATGCAACGTTCTGGTCTGGTGAAGCGACCCTGGAATATCAAGCTCGACCCGACACCCTGCTCTACGCAACGCTCGCACGTGGCGCCAAACCGGGAGGGGTCAATACCAGCGCCACCTCGGTCGCCCCGTTCGTCGCCGCGCGTTTCCAGGCCTTTACCGCCGAACGCCTGCGCTTCGATACTGAAACGCTGTTCAACAAGGAACTCGGCCTCAAGGGCCGCTATTTCGCCGACAGACTCAGCGCGCGCCTGAGTATTTTTCACATGGACCGCTCGAACGCACAGCTTGAGAACTGGGTGTGGGATGCGACGAATTTCATTTTTGTCGGACTGCTCGACAACGTCCGCGATGCCGAGAATTACGGCGCAGAGCTGGAAAGCGAATACGACGTCACGGAATCGGTCAGCGTCGCAGCGCGTGTCGGCTATCTCGAAACAAACGTCGAATCAATGACCGTCTTCGATATCGATCGCAATGAGTTTGTCGAGCGTAGCGATCGCGATCAGGCGAAAGCACCGCGCTGGCAGTATCACTTCGCACTGAACTGGCAGGTGCTGGCAGCACTCCGCGCGAACATCGCGATCGAAGGCCGCGAGCGGAGTTTCTTCGGCTATTACCACGATCAACGTTTGAATGGTTATGCGCTGGTCAATGCCGGCTTGAGCTACCGTTACCGCCAGGCCGAGATCAGACTCTGGGCACGCAATCTGTTGAACAGCGAATACGCCGTTCACGGGCTGTACTTCGCCAACGATCCGCGCGATGCCTTTACTGTCAACCGCACTTATACCCAGTTCGGTGAGCCGCGTGTGTATGGCGTCGAAGTGAACTGGACGTTGTAACAGGCCTGCTTTTTATATAAACAGGAGTGACAAGCCATCATGAAAATGACTGTCGAAATCAGCATGTATCCGATACGTGACGACTATCTGCCGCCGATCAAAGCGTTTATTGCGGCACTCAATGCGGTGCCAGGGCTGGAAGTCGAAACAACGGCAACGTCGACGCGCCTGTTTGGTGACTACGAAAAAGTAATGGACGCGCTGCGCGATACGATGGCGGCCAGTCAGGCGGCTTTCGGCACTTCGGTGTTCGTCACCAAGTTCATTCCCGGGTACAACCCTGCCGACAGGCAGGAGTAGCGCAGTCGTGCCGGAGTCGATCGAAAGCGCATTGCTGAGTGCGCTTGCCGCGCTGTCGGCGTGGGAAGCGCTCGCGGTCGTCCTCGCGATCGCTTATCTGGTACTGGCGAGCCGCCAGCATGTCGCCTGCTGGATTTGCGCGCTGCTCAGCACGGCCATTTATACCGTGCTGTTCTGGGATGTCAGTCTGTTCATGGAATCGGCGCTCAATGTCTACTACCTGGTCATGGCCGTCTATGGCTGGTACCTGTGGCGGCACGGCAACGGCGATGATGGCCAACTGCCGATCACTACCTGGGCGCCTGCCCGTCATCTGCTCGTCATCGGCGCCGTCCTGACGCTCAGCGCGGTCAGTGGCTTTCTGCTCAGCACCTATACATCGGCGGCCTGGCCTTACATCGATTCGTTCACGAGCTGGGGCGCAGTGGTCACGACTTGGATGGTGACACGCAAAGTACTGGAAAACTGGCTCTACTGGCTGGTGCTCGATGCCATCGCCATTCCCATCTACCTGGAGCGCGGCCTGCCGTTGACCGCCGTACTGTTCGCCATCTATGTCGTGCTGGTGGTGTTCGGTTACTTCAATTGGCAGCGGCAATACGCAGCCGGGCGTCATGTTGCCCTGCCCGCCTGAGCGCGTCCTTATCGACTCCCTTGACAGGTTTCTGGCTGACTGGGACTCACTCGGTGTGCCGTTCCGCCTGCCACCCCGCGTGCTCGGCACTCTGCGTGGTGGTCGGACCAACCGAAATTATCTGCTGGAAGCCGACGACGAACGCTGGGTGCTCCGCCTCGATGCGCCGGATGCTGTCGCGCTCGGCATCGACCGCGCGCGCGAACAGCGCATCCTCGCCGCCGCTGCTGCAGCCGGACTCGCTCCACCGGTGCTGATAGCCGATATCGAACGCGGATTCCTGATCACGGCGTATATCGACGGCACCCATGTGAAACCGGCCGATCTCCGCGAGAACACGCTGGCTTCGCTGTTCGATCTGCTCTCCCGTGCGCACACGTTGAACGTGGCCAACGTCGCACGGGATTACGCGCAATACATCGCAAATTACCTGCATCGACCTGGAGGCGCTCCTGGCCGGTTACCGGAGTCACTCTCCAGACAAATCGCAGAGCTCGAACAGGAATGTGTGAGAGGCCTGTGTCATCACGACCCGGTCCCGGCGAACATCGTCTTTCAGGGCGCCCGGCCGTGGCTGCTCGATTGGGAATATGCGGCTTGCGGCTGGCCGATACTCGATCTCGCTGCGGTCGTCATCGAATGGGGGCGGCCGGCCGCCGAGGTCGGCGCTCTCGGTGGCGTTGAGCCGGCACTGCTCGCCGCTGCCTGCGATTTCTATCGAGAGATGTGCCGGTTATGGGAAATCCGCGCCGCGCTGCTGCCCGCGATCAGTCGAGATGGTGGCACTGACGCTCCCAGTCGCGGTGATTGAAGACCTGGCCTTCGGCTCGCACGCGAGCGATATCGTCGAGCGCGAGGTCGGCGTAGACCCATTGCGGCGCATTCAACGCACCAGCGGCAAGAATGCCGTCTGCAGGAAAGCCGTAGTCGGGCGGTACATACATGGCGGCCAGACCGACATTGTTGTCGATCGCTTCCGACCACGCGCACTCGCCGACTGTCGGTGACTGCACCACGTAGCATTGATTCTCCAGCGCGCGCGCCTGGCAGCCGATCTTCACGCGATGAAAACCAGCCAGCGTATCAGTGCAACTCGGCACCAGGATGATCTCAGCGCCCTGCTCGACCTGGCGACGAGCCAGCAGTGGAAACTCGCAGTCGTAGCAGATGTTGATGGCGAGCTGGCCAACATCGGTTGCAAATACCTTGAGCTCGCGGCCGGCCGAAATGTGCCAGCGTTCGCGCTCAAAGCGCGTCATCTGCAGTTTGTCCTGGAAACCCAATTGCCCTTGCGGCGAGAAGAAATACGAGCGATTGCAATATGCTCCGGCAACGGCGACCGGATAGCTGCCAGCGCAGATGTACAGCGCGTGCTGGCGGGCGAGGTTATCGAACAGTGAGAGAAAGGCCGGTAACTCACGCTGCATCTCGGCCAGTTGGCGTGGCAATGAGGAGTAGATCTCCGAGCCGAAAGTGGAAGTCAGTTCGATGCTGAAGTATTCCGGCAAGACGAGCAGGCTGGCGCCAGCGCCTGCCGCCTCCCCGACCCAACGCGTGACCTTGCTACCGAAAGCGTCCCGATGATCGAGAAATTCGAGCGGGTATTGGGCCGCTGCTGCGCGCAGAGACTGCGTGTTCACAACAGCTTCTCCCAGAACACCAGGCGTTTTGCACTCGCGGCCTGTTCGTCGAGATCGCGCCATTCAAAAGTAGCCACCAGTTCGTTGCGTCGACGATAGCCGTAGCGGTTCCAGATATCGTCCAGTGGGACATATTCCGGCGGGCGGCGCGGATCGTCGATCGCGCGCAGGACTGCGCAGAACATCATGTGCGAATATCGCCCCAAGCTGCGGGCATGGGTTTCGCGGGCGGCGAAAAATTCGCGATAAACCCCGCGGCCACGATAGGCCGGCAGCAGTACCGATTCGCCGCCATAGAACAGGCTCGTTGGATCGAGACCGGCGGTGATCAGCGGTGCCTGGAACTCAGCCGACTCATCGATCAGCGGTAATCCGGTCGATGCGCCGACAATGGCGCCGCCATGTTCAGCGAGAACGACAACGCTGTCGGCACTTTGCGCATAGACCGAGAGATATTTCATCTCGTAGTCGAGGTCGCCGTCATACAGATAGGGGAAATCGCGGAACACCGTCATGCGCAGTCGCGCAAGGTCGGCCAGACAGTCGGCCAGCGCGGGTTCGCGCCCGCGCACGATGCGAACAGATATGCCCTCCGCCATCAAGCTCAGCCGCCGACCTGGGCGACCCAGGCCGGCAGGCTGTAATAATTGGTGACCCGCGAGACGTGCCCGTCGCGCACCGAGAAAAATGCACCGGCTGGCAGTACGTAACGTTGGCCGCTCGCTGCCGGCAGGCCTTCGTCAGTCGCAATGTATTCGCCATTGACGACGAACTCGGCAGCGGCACGGTCACCGTGCTCGCTGGTCATGACCACGATATCGCTCAGCCGCTCGCGATAACAGCGATTCATATGGCGCATGAACAGCGCGAATGCCGCCCTCCCGACCTCGCGCTGACCCTGGTTGATGTCGTGCACGACATCGTCAGTGAGCAGCGCCAGAAAGGCATCCATGTCACCGGCATTGAATGCCGCGTAATAGCGTTCGATCAAAGCGATGGTCGATTCGCGCATGCGGATACCTCGGGCTGTTCAGTGTGATGGTCGCGGGCGGCGCCATGATAGCGCGGCTTGTCGCGCTCACGTCATGAGGAAATGGCCGGACAGCGTCGCTATCGGGCGGGCGCGGTCATCCTGCCAGCAGCTGGCATGCACATTCGCCACACGCCGCCCGAGCTTGGTCACGCGAGCCTCGGCACGCGTTTCGCCGAGACGTCCGGTGCGCAGATAGTCGACCGTGATGTTGATCGGTTTGGGCAGCGTCTCGCCATCGTGTTCGAGGACCAGCTGCACCGTGGCCGCAGTTTCGAGAAACGCGCCGATGAACCCGCCATGCAGCGCCTGTCGCCACGGATTGCCGACATGCAGTGTGCTTGCCGCAAGCACCAGCACAACCCCGCCAGCAGATTCCTGCACTTCGATGCCAAGCGCCTGCATATACGGGATCGCTTCGCCGAGACGGGCATAGTTACGGCTCTCACGCGCGGCGCGGATAACCTCGATGAGACTCATACGGTGTCCCCGCCAAGGCTCGGTCCCGGCGCTTCGAGCGCCGTGATCATGAAACTCGCTGCGCAGTTCGCTATCGGGTCGGCGCGGTCGGCATGGTAGGCCAACGCGCGAACGAAACAGATGTTGCGCGTGACTTTGTAGCAATGTGCAGCCGCCGTGACCGCCTCACCGGGGGTCGCCGGCTTGAGGTAATCGATGCGCAGGTCGAGTGTCGCGATACCCATGCGCTGGCCGAGTGCGGCGATCACGGCGACACCGCAAGCGGAATCCAGCACCGTGGTAATGACCCCGCCGTGCAGCACGCCACTCGTTGCATTGCCGGCGAGGCGCTCCGCGTACGGTACACGGATGACAGCGCGGCCGTGTTCGATATAGACAATCTCCATACCCAGAAACTGGTTGTGTGGCGATTGATGTTCGGGCTGCGCCAGGAATGTGCGGAGCTGGTCGAGAAATACACTGTCATTCATTACCACACCAAGCAATCACCAGTCTGTATCGATCAAAAAAGTCAGGGTTACACTCCAACCCGCGCCTGTTACCAGTGTACGCCATCGCCGGTCCAACCCTGGGCCGGCAGGAAGCCGCGCGCCGCGTTCCGGCTCTTGCATGAGATACCATGCCGCAATTTCGTGCAGTCATGTCATCGTGAATCATTCATCGACTTCCGCCACCGCGCCCGCGCCGCGTGCACTGCTCATCGCGACGCTGGTCGCTTCGGTGGGCTTCGGTCTGCTGGCCATGACCATCTGCCTGCCTTCGATGCCGGCCTGGGCCGGGATCTTCAGCGTCGATCAGGCCAGCGTCCAGCTCACGTTCTCGGCATTCGTGCTCGCCTACGGCGGCGCCCAGGTCGTCTACGGGCCGCTCTCGGACAGCCACGGGCGTCGCCGCCTGTTGCTGTTCGGTTTTGCGCTTGCTGCGCTCGGTTCGTTGCTTGGCGCTTTCGCTCTGAACCTGCCGATGCTGATCGCCGCTCGTCTGCTGCAAGGCGCGGGTGCTGCCGCTGGCATGGTCATCGGGCGGGCGATGGTGCAGGACTATTTTACCGGCGCCGACAGACCGCGGATCATGGCCTATATCGGCATGGCGATGGGCTTGTGCCCGCCGTTGGCGACCGTGGTTGGCGGTCAGTTCCATGTGCATTTCGGCTGGCGCGCCAACTTCGTTCTGATGGTCATTCTGGCGCTCGTTCTGCTGGCCTTGAGCTGGCGCGTGGTGCCCGCAACCGGGCGCGTAACACCGGTGCAGGCGCATTGGCTCCGAGAGATGGGCACCGCCTATCGAACGCTCGCCGGTGTGCCGATATTCCTCGGTTATGCGCTGATCCTGTCGATGTGTACCGGCGCGTTTTATACCTTTCTTACCGGCGCGCCGCTGGTACTCGCTCGCTACGGCATCGGGCCGGGCGAAGTCGGCTGGTTCATCATGGTCGTTCCGTTGTCGTACATCGCCGGGAATTTCCTGACCAGCCGATTATTGCGTTCGCATCCCGAAGCCAGGCTGACGCTGATCGGGCAGTTCGTGTCCTGCAGCGGTATCTTACTGGCGCTCCTACTCGCCGTGGCTGGTGTGCAATCGCCGTTTGCATTCTCGGCGCCACTCACCTTGCTCGGTCTCGGCCATGGTCTGCTGATACCGTCGACGTTGACCGGCACGATTACGATCGTTCCTGCACTGGCCGGCACCGCTGCCGCCGCTGTCGGACTGTCTCAGCAGTTCGTCGGTGCACTGGCTGCGTGGCTGGTCGGTTATCTGACCCACGACAGCGCCGCCAACGTGACGCTGCTCATGCTCGTCTTCATGCTAGTCTCGCTCCTCGCACAGCTGCTGGTATCGCGGGCCCAGGCGCGCTCGCCGTACCCACCCCCGTAACAGGAGCGTTCACATGAAACATGTCGTGGTCGTATTGACTGAACCCACTGCCGGCCGCGAGGACGAATACAACGCTTACTACGAGAACCAGCATCTCGATGACGTACTGGCAACGACCGGCTGGTCATCGGCTCAGCGCTTCAAGCTGACTTCACAACAGGGCATGGCTTGCCCGCTGCCCTATCTCGCGTTCTACGAGGTCGAAGCCGACGACCCGCAGACCATTCTGGAAACACTGAATGCGACGCGGAGCGCGCGCGTGCAGAGCGACGCACTGAACAAGAAGACGGCAGGAGTTTGGGTGTTCAGCGAGACTGGGCCAAAACACATGGCTGAATCGTAGTATTGTTTATCGAGGGCTTATCGACGGCTCACCGTCAACCCGACTCAGCACAACTGCCAGCGCATGCCCGCGAGACTGAAACCGGCGTCACGGATAATGAGGCCGCTTTGCTTGGCAGCGTCCAGCACGGCATCAGCGTCACTTGCGATCAGGTCCAGGCCCGCCAGCCCTTCCGGCCGGCCGTCAGCGCAAGGGACAAAACGTATCGCCGCATTGTCGAGACGCAGTTCCGGCGGGCCACCTCCTGTTAACAGCGGACAATCAGCCAACGCAGCCCAACGCGCGGCCACCTTCTGCGGCTCCTCGCATTGGATCTCGACTGCCGCAATCCGGCGCACGCGCTCCGTCCGCACGTAATCACGCCAGCCCGGGCCAGCCGGCGCCCAAGGCCCATCGCTATCTCCTGCATTCAGGCCGAGCTGTTCGTCGATTTCGAAAAACGTACCGCCCGTATCGCGCGGGTGCAGTTGCATGTTGAGAAAATCCGGCATGACGAACTCATGCGCGATACGGACACCGAGCGCACCAGCGCGTTCGCGGTACGCGGCGTGCTCGTCACACTGCGTAATGACCATATAGCCGCCGTCACCGTGACGACGCTCGAGGTAGCGTCCAGCGGCAGTACCGGAACGGGTTGGCGCCACTATTTCGAGGAATTGGTTGCCAAGTGGGAATAGCACGTTCTCAAGACCGAACTCCGCAACGGCAGGATCGCGATAGCAAGGCGCGAGTCCAAAGATCCTGCCGATGGCCGCTTCCAGCGGCGCCAGCTGTTCTGCCACCAAGGCTATCTGACGTAAACGCAATGTCATCCGTGTTACTTCCGGTTCGCGCGCCGTGCGTCAATCGAACGGTGATGCCGCCACCGGCGGCTGTTCGATCAATTCAAGCAACACCCCGTCGGGGTCACGGAAAATAACGACTTTCTTGACACCGAATTCACCCATGTCCCAGCTCTCGACCACGCTGGCGGTGACGCCGACCGCCAGCAGCCGAGCCCGCGCAGCAGCAACATCGTCGACTTCGAGCGCAATGCGGCTGATGCCGAGGTTGCGCGCAGATTCGTAGGCCTGGCCATAGGGCTTTGGCAACGTCCATTCGAGTACGTCGAGCGGATTACGCCAGTCGTTGCGTGGCACCAGCAGATTCGCCATGAACTCCATCTCTGTACCCTGGTAGTCCGAGCCATCGGGGTTTCGCAGCGCATCGCCGAGTGAGCCATTGGCTATCGGCTGCGGCCGGCCGGGCGCGACGTACAGGCCGGTGTCGAGCCCGATGACGTCGCGATAAAACCGATAGGAACGTTTGATGTCGCTGCAATTGATATTGCAGTGATGCAGCGCGCCTGGATAACTCGCATCTGGTTTATCCGGCCCGATCATTTCCAGCGTTGCGCCATCGGGATCGCGAAAGCCGAAACACACGACGCTGAAGTCTTCCGGTGTCAGCAGGATCCGACTCGGTGGACCATAGGGGCGCCCGCCGGCCTCGACGACTTTGGCATAGCCGACGTCGATATCGCCGACGAGGGTGTTATGACGGTAAATGCCGACATGGTTGGCTTCGCGATACGGCTGACCGACAGGGCCTGGCGATTTCCATTCGATGAGATGCAGATCGCGTGGCGGTTTCTCAGCATAAATCGTTCCCGGCCCGCGCTCGGCCGTCAGACTGCGCAAAACCCACCCTTCGAAACGGCCATGCTCGACGCCGAGTGAGGGATAAGCCTGGGCCGGTCCGTTGATCCGGCAATGGCGCCGCACCGGAAACGTCTTTTCATAGAAAGCGAGCGATCTGGCGAGCTCGGACACATTGATCACGACATGTGAGAGACCATTCAAATAGGCGTGAATGCCCATCGTTGAGCGATCGCTCGTGGGCTGTAAGGAAGTGGTCATCGGCAGGTACCTTGTATGCGAGATGAGGTCGCGCCTCGGATCGGGAGACTCGAGAGCGTGACGACGGCAATGCTACGCGAGCTGCGATCGCGGCGCTCTTCTGCGTCGCGATCGCGCTTTCCTGTCGGAACGTCAGCCGGCGCTGGCGAGTCGCCCCTGCTGTTCCGCTTCGCTCCAGCGATTGAGGCGAAGCAATTTGCCGGGGGTCGCCTGCGTGCAAACCCCATCTTTGAATGTCACCACCCCGTTGACGAAGATCCAGCGATACCCCTCTGCCCGCTGAATGCGACGCCATTCGTTGGCCGGAAAATCGTACGCCACTTCGTAGTCCACTTCCGGCACCCGACGCAGATTGTCGAAGTCGTAGACCACGATATCCGCCGGCGCGCCTTCACGCAGAAAACCGCGATCGAGGAACCCCGCGGCCTGCGCCGGCAGATAGCTCAAGCGGTAGTGGGCCTGTTCCAGCGTCAGCTCGCCGGTCTCACGCACCAGCCAGGTCAACATGTCGGTCGTGAACGAGCCCCCGGTAAAGAACTTGGTATGCGCGCCACCGTCGGAGATCCCCGGCATGATGTGTTGATTGCGGACCAGCTCGCCGACTTTCTTGTGATCGGTGCTGGAGAGCTCGTTGGTACGGAACAGCACTTTGAGACCACCGGCGATACCTATATCGAGCATGGCCTCGATGGGATGCTTACCCTCTGCGGTGCCGATGGCGCCGAGCGTGCGACCGATGTATTGCGCGAGCTCCGGATGATCCGGTGTCTCCTGCACGATCAAGCCTTCTATCGGTCCGCCGACGCCGGTAGTCACGAGGACTGATTCGTCGGCGATCAGGCGTTGCCGCATGGCCGGGTCACGCATCCGCGCGATTCGTTCGTCGATACTGCCTTGCGTCAGTTCGTTCCAGGCCGGACTCGAATCGTAGAGATTCCAGTGTTCGAGCGTGAACTGATACGCGGCGCGCACGGTCACTGCCTGGCCGTAGATGCGCAGCCCCTTGGCAAAACAGTCGTCCAGCCATTTGAGTGCGGCGTGATGCGCCGTCTCGTAGCCGGGCATGTCCATGGCGATGATTGCGTTGTAGAGCACCGGCCGCCCTGAACGGCGCGCGATCTCCTCGACGAAGCGGCTGTCTTTCGGATCGTTCGACTTCAACGGTTCGCCGGTCGTCGCGTTGATCATCTCAATGAATCCCTCGCCGCGCTCCTGCAGCACGTCAGCAAACGCGAGCAGCGTTTCGTCTGACATGAGATCGGTCGGCATTGGCGTGCCGTCAAAGTCAGCCTGCATGGAATTCCTGCCGAAACGCTGGCAGCTCCAACCCATCATGCCCGCATCCATCGCTTCGTGAATGAGCCGCTTCATGGTGCCAAGCTCGTCGGCCGTCGGCGAGCGACCGGACTTGGCACCCTCCAGTCCCATGACATAGACCAGCAATGGATTGAGCGGCACATAGCTCAACAGATTGACGCCTTTCGGCGTGCGCTCGAGGTGGTCCATCCATTCCGGCAGACTCTCCCATTCCCAATCGAGTCCCATGCCTTCGACCATCGATTCATACGGGATCTGTTCGGTCCGTGTCATCATCTGCAACAGACGTTCACGCGTCTCGGCGCGCGCCGGAGCAAAACCGAAACCACAGTTGCCGATGGCAACCGAAGTCACGCCATGCCAGCCGGAAATCGTGCAATAGGGGTCCCAATGGATCTGCGCGTCGTAATGCGTATGCAGATCGACGAAACCCGGCGCGACGATCAGCCCTTCGGCATCGATGACTTCGCGCCCTTGCGACGCATCGATCCGCCCGATACGGGCGATGCGTCCATTGTGGATAGCGAGGTCGCCTTTGAATCGTGGCAGGCCGGTGCCATCGACTATCGTGCCGTTCTTGATAACGGTGTCGTAAACACTCATGACTTCTCCCCTCTTGCGTGCAGCCCGGTGGTTTCCGGTGCCGTTGACTGCTTGATTATGGGCCGCGCTCGACTACCCTTTTATGCATGACACGACATTCTTTTTGCATTTGACGCCATGAGTCCCGCGCTGCCCCGAATATGAGCAATGCCGTCCTGATCAGCGGCAGTCTGGTCGGGGCACGCGAGCTCATCGGCGAATTGGGCGGCGACGCCGAGGCGCTGGCGCGGCTGGCCAACCTGCCGGCGCGGCTGTTCGACGAGCCGGACATCTTCGTCCAGGCCGACCGCATCGTCGATTTCTTCGAACTTGCCGCCACTGCCTGCCGCCGCCCGGATTTCGGTCTGCTGCACGCCCGCCGCCTGCCGCTCGGCATACTCGGTCAGGGTTGGATGATCATGCGCGCCGCCGAAACGATCGGCGACGCCCTGCTCGATTTCGCCAAAATGTACCGGCTCTATACCGACGCCGGCAGCCTGCGTGCAGAGCGCAGTCGCGACGGCATCTGGATGGATTATTCGTTCTTGCCGGTCGGTCGTTACGGTGTCAACCAGATCATTCACCTGACGCTCGGCCGCATCTGTCTGTTTGTCACGGAGAACCTGACCCATCGCTGGCAACCGCGCCAGGTCATGCTCCGGCATTCGCCGCTCGACCCGCGACCGTTCCTTGAGTTCTTCGGGCCGGGCGTGAAATTCGGCCAGGCCCGCGACGCCGTGCTCGTCGATCACGAAACGCTGGCCGAACGCATGGGTGAAGGTGCCGGCCGCCGTCTGGTTCATCGCGCCCTGTTGAGTCAAATAGCCGGTCATGGGCCGGCTGTTGTCGCTCAAGTCAAAGCACTGTTGAGTGCACTGCTGCGCCACGACCACTGTTCAATCGACGCTATCGGCAGTGCGCTCGGCATTTCGCCCCGCACGCTGCAACGTCGCCTGGTTGCCGCCGGCATCACTTATCGCATCCTGGTCGATGAAGTGCGTGCCGATCTGGCGTGGCGACACGTCAAGCGCACTGACTTGAGCCTGGGTCTGGTGGCCGACCTGCTCGGTTACGACAGTCAGGCCGCGTTCAGCCGTGCGTTCCTGCGTTGGCACGGTATGAGTCCGCGCGTTGCACGCGGCCTGAGCAAAGAACCACCGATGCCGCGCACGCGACGTACGAATTGAGTCGCCGCATGCAGGCGGTTCAGGATCGCAGTACCTGGCCGGCTTGCGCCCCGGTCAGCGCGCCATCGGCATAGGTGCAGACACCATTGACGATGGTGTGAAGTACGCCACGCGACGGCGTGACCATGCGTTTGGCGCCGCCCGGCAGGTCGTAGCGACGTTCGCCGCGATTGTCGGAGCCGACCGTAGCAGGATCGAATATCGCGATGTCCGCCGCCAGTCCGCTGCGAATGCGTCCACGATCAGCGATGCCGTAAAAATCAGCCGGGTCGCTGGTCAATCGTCGTACGGCTTCCTCGATGGTCAAAGCCTGATGTTCTCGAACCCAGGTGCCGAGCAGAAACGTCGGATAGCCCGAGTCACACAACATGTCGACATGCGCGCCACCGTCGCCAAGGCCAAGCAGGATGTCGTGATTGCCAAGGATCTCCTTCATGCGATCGATGCGGTGATTGAACGTCGACAGCGTGAACTCGATGTCGAGATCGTCAGCCAGCGTGAGATCGAGAAATGTATCGACCGGATCCTTGCCGAGTGCCTGTGCTATCTCGGTGATGGACTGCCCTTCGAAGGATTTCAATCCGGCGGCATGCGCTTCGTGCACGCGAACGCGTGACCAATTGCCGAAAGTCATCGGCTGTTTGAGATCCTCGCGAAACTGATCGCGAAATACACGGTCCTGATAAACCGCGCGCTGTGCTGCTTTCGACTGATCGGCAAAAACGCGACGCCACGATGGGAACGCGGCGAACGAAAACGGATTGCGCATGTTGACTTCGCGCGTCAGCGGCAGCGGTGAGGTTTGCGGCCGTGCGCCACGACGGATGAGCGGTGCCGCCTTGCGCAGCGTGTCGCGCACCGCTTCGGGAATGTCATCGCGATCGAACAGGGCAATGAACGTCACTGGCCGGCCGCTTTCGGCCAGCATCAAGTCGAGCAGAGCGTATTCAGGGTCTTCGAGCACGGCAATCTGGCGTGTGACGGCGACTTCGATCGCACCTTTGCGCTTGTCGCGCAGCACATTCGAATAGGCCTTGTATTCGGCCGCGTCGGCGTTGCGGCAGGCCAGCGGTCGGCCACCAAAACCCATGTGCTGATTCAAGACCGTGCTGGAATAGCCGAAAGCACCGGCATCCATCGCTTCACCAAGCAGCACGCTGATGCGCGCCGTCTCCTCGGTCGTCGCGGCGCGCTCCATCGAAGCGTCGCCCATGACGTAATGACGTAACGGAGTGAGTGGCGCCAGGCAGGCCAGGTTGACCGCCGACTTGCGGCGCGCAGCCGCGTCGAGATATTCAGGAAAGGTCTCCCAGTCCCAGGTGATGCCGCGTTCGAGGACTTCGAACGGGATAGCTTCGACATTGACGAGATCGCGCATTGCAATCTCACGCGTCTGCGGCCGGCATGGCGCGATGCCGACACCACAATTGCCCATCACGACGCTGGTCACGCCGTGCCAGGGCGATGGCGTCACGGCACCATCCCAGCAGATTTGTGCATCGTAATGCGTGTGCGGATCGATGAATCCTGGCGCGACAATGCAGTCGGCGGCGTCGATGATCCGGCGCGCCGAGCCCTGCACCGCACCGACCTCGACAATCTGCCCGCCGGCGATGGCGACATCTGCGCGCCGGCCCAGCGCACCGGTACCATCAACGACCGTGCCGTTTTTGATCAGGATGTCGTAAGCCATCGATCGTCTCCCCGGTACGCGCCAGGCCGGTATCGGCCGGGAAATCTTGTCAAACTTTTTTACATTTGGCCACGACACCTAAGTGACTGATTCTGTAACGCCTCGCGCGTGAAAGCGCCTACGGGTTCTCAACTTGCGCCGCCAGCAGTGATCCAACTTGTCATGTTTATTTACATTTGCCACTGGACGCCTGTAGGTCGTTTTGAGCTAACTTACTGGTATGTATGGCTTTTATGATCGGTGGCACTGAATTTGCTCAAGCGTTGAGGATAACGCGGGCATTCGTGCCCAGTCCTGCCCACCAGCCTGCGCAGAGCGCAAGGGGAACTGATCATGAAGAGCTTTCAATGTTATCTGGTGGCTGGCGCGCTTGCGCTGTCCGTCGTTTCTGGCACCGCTCTGGCCGTGCCCACGCTGTATGGCGTGAACTTCAGCGGCTCGACACCGCTGTTCACTATCGATCAGACGACCGGCGCTGCCACGGGAACTGCAGGTAATCTCCTCGACATCGGCGACCTGACCAGCAACCAGGTCGACACCCTGTGGGGTGTTACGCTCGGTGGCGGCAACGATCTCGTCACAATCGATGTCGGCACCGGCAATGTCGCCAGCACGGTCGCACTGACCGGCGTCAACGCCGGCACCGGCGGCGGCTCGATCACCTCGCTGGCTTTCAATTCCGTCACGGGTCTCCTGTACGGCAACACAACGGCGTCCTTCGGTGACGCGCTGCGCGGCGATGACCTCTATTCAATCGACCCGGTGACCGGTGTCGTGACATTCGTCGGACTCATCAACTTCGACAATATTTTCGCGCTCGCATTCGACCAGCTCGGAGTGCTGTTCGGGATCACCAACGCCGGCGAACTGTTGTCCATCGATACCGGCACAGGCGCTGGAACGTCGATCGCGTCCGGACTCGGATTAGGCCTGTTCGACATCGCCTCGCGACCGGGTGACAACGTCATGTTCCTGTCGACTGCGGGTACCGCCTCGCTGGCGACCATCGATACGACTACTGGTGCAATCACCAATGTCGGCGCCTATGCCGATGCGACTGCCGACAACATTGTCGGTCTGGCTTTTCTCGGTGTACCGGAGCCGTCCAGCCTGGCTCTGATCGGAGCGGCGCTAGTCGCCTGCAGTTTGCGGGTGTCCCGTCGCAAGGCTGCGATCTAACGCAGGCCTGATCACCTGGTTCGCTTGCTCAGGGCAGCTCAAGCGCTGCCCTGAGCGACTTGTGCAGGGACGCATTCATGATCACGCACAAGGACATGAGCTATCACCCCGAGGCGATGGCTACGCTGACTGAGCAGAACACGCGTCATACCTGGGCTGAAACGCTGTTCATTCCCTTCGCTGTCCCTGAACTCGCACTGTTCGGCAGCGCCTACCTGATGGCGCGACCCGGCGTCGGCGTCATCACCAGCGATGTGAAGATTTTTCAGGGCCTGTCGCGCAGTCGCTGGGATGCCCTGTACACCGACAATCAGACCCAGGTCCCGCTGCCAGCGGATTTCCGACAGTTCATCCTGCCGACCGGACTCTCTGCCGATCTGCGCGAAGGGCCGGAGCGCTATGCAGTTGCCTATCGGGGCGTCGACGATACGCATTTCGATTTGAGCGCTGAAGCCATCATGCCGGCTTACGACATTCACGATCCCGACATGGATCCGATGGCGCGCAAGACCTACGACGATCGCTCTTCGCATTCCGGCTATGGCGCGGCCTATGGTGGTCACTACGATCAGCTCTGCCGCATCACGGGTAAGCTCACTGTTCGGGGCAAGGCCTACACTATCGACACGATCGATTGCATGGATCGGAGTTGGGGCGTGCGCCCTGAGATTGGCCTGCAGCCGATGGCCTGGCTGCATGCGATCTTTGGCGCGGACTACGCCTTCCACAGTATCTGGTCGATGTGCTACGACGGCGCGCGCGACGCGCAGCACAGCTTCGCCCACGGCTTCATCCTCGATCGGGGAACTGTCTACGGCTGCACCGATGCCCACATTACGGTCGAGCGCGACGGCGTGTGGGGCGCGCACTACGAGATTACGGCGAAAGATATCCGCGGAACCGAACATCGCTATGTCGGTGCACCGATAGCATCTGGACTGTGGGAGCCATACGGTTGTGTCGGCGTACCGAACCTGTTGTGCCGCTACGTCAACTCGGACGGGCGCATCGGCTACGGTGAAAACCAGGAAGGCTGGTTCTACGATACCTATCAACGCCTGCGGGCAGCGGGGCGGGTCTAAGGACCAGGGTCCTGCGCGCGCAGTGCGCCATCCGTTGTTCCACTTGTGCCAATCGTCGGCGAATGAGGCCTTGGCGGTGGCGCGCTGCAGGTTCTAGACCTTGTAGTCCCCATCCGCGATCTTGTCCGGACAGGTCAAATTGCGCTACCTTTGCCGCGCAGCCGCGTTGCTGCCGTTCATTTGACGCCCCGCTGGAGGTGTTATCCGCGCAGTCTGAGCATCTACATCACTTTTCGATCTGGCACATGACGAGTCGGCACGCGCGCGTTACCCCGCGCGGTAGTGCCCGGCGGACGTAGCGGCTCCCACCCGAGCGCTCGCCCGCTCACGCCAAAGCAGGCAGAACAGGCCTTCGCTGCGGCATCAAACCAAGACACGATTTTGGAGCAGCACCCATGACGGTTATCGATCAGCACGTCCAGCTCGACGACAAGTATGTCGCGACTTCCGGGCGAATTTTTCTAAGTGGCGTGCAGGCCCTCATCCGCCTGCCGATACTGCAGCACCTGCGTGATACCGCTGCGGGTCTGAACACCGCCGGCTTCATTTCCGGCTATCGCGGTTCGCCTCTCGGTGGTCTCGACAAAGCGGCGTGGAAAGCAGCACCGCATCTCAACCGTCACAACATCAAATTCTGGCCAGCCGTCAATGAAGAGCTGGCGGCGACCGCGGTGTGGGGTACGCAGCAGGTCGACCTGCTAGGGCCGGCGCGCTATGACGGTGTGTTCGCGCTGTGGTACGGCAAAGGACCGGGTGTCGATCGCTGTGGCGATGTCTTCAAGCACATGAATCATGCCGGGACATCGCGTCACGGCGGGGTACTGTTGGTTGCCGGCGATGATCATGGCGCGTATTCATCTACCTTACCGCACCAGAGCGATCATCAGTTCGCAGCCGCGATGATCCCGCTGCTGTATCCGTGTGACTTGCACGAATATCTAACGCTTGGCCTGCATGGTTGGGCCATGTCGCGTTTCTCCGGCTGTGCCGTCGGATTCAAGGCGCTCGCCGATACGGTGGAATCATCGGCCAGTATCAGCGCCGACCCGTTTCTGGTGACGACGATGGTGCCCGACTATCCCAATCTGCCGGACGGCGGCTTGAATGCGCGCCTGTCGCAAGCGACGCTCGGCCGCCAGGCCCGCGCCCAGGAAGCGCTGATGCAGGATTACAAAATCTATGCAGCAATGGCCTACGCCCGCGCCAATCATCTGAATCACATCGTGTGGGATTCGCACCCGGCACGTCTCGGCGTTGTCGCTTCGGGAAAATCCTATGTCGACGTGGTCGAGGCGCTCGACCAGCTTGGCATTGACGAACGAGAGGCCGGGCGCATCGGTCTGCGTCTGTTCAAGGTCTCGATGCCATGGCCACTTGAACCGGATAGCATCCGCGAGTTCGCAGATGGGCTCGAAGAAATCGTCGTGGTCGAAGAAAAACGCCAGATGATCGAATATCAGTTGAAGGAGCAGCTCTACAACTGGCGCGACGACGTGCGACCGCGCGTGATCGGCAAGTTCGACGAACTCGGCGAATGGGTTGCACCGCGCGGCAACTGGCTGCTGCCGGCCAAAGGTGATTTCTCGATTGCGCAAATCGCTCGCGTGCTCGCCAACCGCATCAAACGTTTTTATCAGAGCGATGCCATTACGGCACGCCTGCATTTTCTCGAAGCAAAAGAAGCCGCACAGAAACTCGCATTCGAGCCGCCACCGCGCCCGGCTTACTACTGTTCGGGTTGCCCGCACAATCGCTCGACGCGTACGCCTGAGGGCAGCCTGGCGCTGGCCGGGATCGGCTGTCATGTCATGGCGACGGCCATCTTTCCGGAATCAAACCGCACCATGACGCAGATGGGCGGAGAAGGCGCGACCTGGATAGGTCAGGCGCCGTTCTCGACCCTGAATCATGTCTTTGCCAATCTCGGCGACGGCACCTACTACCACTCGGGCAGCCTCGCTATCCGTGCCGCAGTCGCCGCCGGTGTCAACATCACCTACAAAATCCTGTTCAACGACGCCGTGGCGATGACCGGTGGTCAACCAATAGACGGGCCGCTCTCGGTCGCTGACATTGCCAGCCAACTCGCCGCTGAGGGCGTGAAGCGCATCGCCATCGTTGCCGAAGATCCAGCGCCGCATCGGACCAATTCCCGACTCCCCGCGCCGTGCACTGTCCATCCGCGGACTGAACTCGATGCCGTGCAGAGAACTCTGCGCGAAGTCAGCGGCGTCAGCGTGCTTATTTATGATCAGACCTGCGCCGCCGAAAAACGCCGCCGGCGCAAGCACGGTGAGTTCCCGGTCGCGACACGGCGCGCATACATCAATGCGGCCGTATGCGAAGGCTGCGGCGATTGCGGTGTAGCTTCCAACTGCACAGCTCTGATACCGCTGGAGACACCGCTCGGCCGCAAACGCGCCATCGATCAGGATGCCTGCAACAACGATCTCTCGTGCCTGGAAGGGTTCTGCCCGAGTTTCGTGATCGTCGAGGAATTACCGGTGGCTAAAGTGCCGGCAGCGGCGAGGCGGGAGGCCGACGCCAAGAACAAATCGGCAGCGACACCAGTCGTTTTGCCGGCCGTACAGACCGCGCTGCCCGACAGGCCCTTCAACATTCTGATCACCGGCGTCGGCGGTAGCGGTGTCATCACTGTCGGCGCATTGCTCGGCATGGCCGCCCACCTCGAGGGCAAAGCCATCAGCGTGCTCGACATGACCGGCATGTCACAGAAAAACGGCGCCGTGATGTCGCATATCCGCATTGCCCGCGATCCAGCTGAACTGCGCGGGCAACGCATTGCCGCCGGCGAAACGGATCTGCTGCTCGCTTACGACCTGATCACCGCTGGCGATCCCGAAGTCATTGCGCGAACGCATGTCGATCGCAGCAGTGCGGTGGTCAATACGTTCGAGCAACCGACCGGCACGTTCGCCCAGGATCCCGATTGGCGCTTTCCGCGCGTGGAACTCGAAGCACTGCTGCGAACAGTCGTCGGCGATCGTTACAGTGCTATCGACAGCACCGCACTGGCCGACAGTCTCCTCGGCAACCCGCAAACCGGTAATCTGCTCCTGCTTGGCTATGCATTTCAGCTCGGACACATTCCGCTGAGCGAGGAAGCCATCAATCGCGCGATTGAACTGAACGCTGTTGCAGTGGCCGAGAATCAACGCGCTTTCCTGTGCGGACGTCAGGCCGCGGTAACCTCCACCACAGCTCCGCCTGCGTCTGCTGATAACGGTAAGCCGACAAGTGCTTCTCATCTGGCTGCTGATCCGGTAGTTGAACTGGATGGGATCATCGAACGCCTGGCCGAACATCTGCGCCAGTACCAGAGCCGCACGTATGCGAGACGATTCCTCGACTTTGTCGCGAGCGTCCGCCAGCAGGATTCCGCCTACGGCCCCGACTACACGCTGACGCGTGCAGTCGCTACCGGCTACCACAAGTTACTTACTTACAAGGACGAATACGAAGTCGCGCGTCTGCACGCCAGCCCGACGTTCAAAGCCGAACTGGCGCAGGCATTCCCGAATGCGGTACGGCTCAGCTATAGCATGGCCCCGCCCATTCTCAGTGGCGATGACGCGCATGGACGACCGCGCAAACGCGAGTTCGGGCCGTGGCTCATGCCCCTGCTGGGCGCATTGCAACACATGAAATTTCTGCGCGGTACGGCGCTCGACCTCTTCGGCTACAGCGCCGAAAGAAAACTCGAACGCCGTCTTGGCGAGACTTACCGTGCTTCACTCACCGCGGCCATGCGCAATCTGACGCCGGAGAACTACGCCAAGGTCGTCGAACTCGCACAGATTGCGATCGGCATACGCGGATACGGCCACGTCAAGATGGCGGCGCTGCGCACGCAGCTGCCGCGCTGGCAGGCGCTCGAACAAACGCTCGGGTATACCAGCCTGGATATCGTGCTGCCGGCCAGTGAGAAACTACTGCGCTCGGCATGACCGCGTTGGACGCGCGCGCAAAATCCTCTTTGACTCGGTGTGAACTCCGGTTTTGCGCGCTCGTGCGCCTTGTCCTGCCTTCGCTCGCTATGTTTTTCAGCAATCGCGTGCCGGTATCAGAATTCCGCGTCGAGCTCTTCGACTTCATCGGGTTCGGATTTGGCTGCCGCTATCCATTCGCTCATCTGGGGCAGTGCCAGGATCCGCTCGCGGTAGTCTTCGCAGGCTTTGTCGAGGGCGACATCATAGGTGCGAAAACGCGCACATACCGGTGCGTACATCGCGTCAGCCATCGATAGCTGACCAAAAAGATAAGGTCCGCCATAGGTTGACAGACAGTCGGCCCAGATCGCGGTGACGCGATCGATATCCGCCTGAGCGCCGGCCCAGATCTTGAATTTCGGGTGATGCGCTTTGAGGTTCATCGGCAGCGCCGAACGCAGATTGCTGAAGCCCGAATGCATCTCACCACAGACCGAGCGGCAATGCGCGCGCGCAATTCGCTCTACCGGCAATAATCCGGCATCGGGCGCAATTTCGTTCAGATACTCCCCAATAGCGAGCGTGTCCCAGATTGTTGCACCGTCATGGCGCAAACAAGGGACTAGAAACGATGGCGAGAGCAGCAACAATTCAGCACGCGTCGACGGATCGTCACTTGGCAGTGCTTTTTCCACGAAAGTAAGACCTGCCATTCGGCACAGCAGCCAGCCGCGGAGAGACCACGACGAATAGTTCTTGCTGCTGAGCGTGAGCGTTGTCTCGGCCATGGTGTTGCCTTCTTCGGTTCAGCGCCGGCGCTCTGTTCGAGGTATTTCGAACTCGAAACCGGTACGCGTGGATTTAATGTTATCTTCCACTGATGATAACGAGCGCGGACGGGATCAGCAAAAGTCCCGTTGCGCGCACTTACGGACCAGGGTCCTAAACACGCTTTGCCTTCTCCGGCGCGTCTGACTGCGTTGCTGGAATTTGCCTGGCACCGGACGGAAGCTATAGACCTCGCATGATTTATCACGCCTATCAGATGCAAGCAGATTTTCTGCTGCCGCTACGCACGCTGGCCAAAACGGCTATGACCCTGTTCGATGGTGCGCCGATTGCGGGCAGCAATGTGTTTGCACGCTACGCAATGGCATCGTGCGAGATGCTGACGCGCGCAACGTTGTCGCACGTGCGGCCACCCTTTGGAATCGACCGCATCCAGGTCGGAACGCAGGAGGTTGGCGTCCGCGAGGAAGCAACTCTGGTTGCGCCTTTCGGCACACTGCTGCATTTTGCGAAAGACCGCGATATTCCACAGCCACGTGTGCTGCTGGTCGCGCCACTGTCCGGCCACTTCGCCACGTTGCTTCGCGATACGGTGCGCACACTTATTCCCGATCACGATGTCTACATTACCGACTGGCATAACGCGCGCGACGTCAGTCTGACCGACGGCCGTTTCGGGCTCGATGAGTATGTCGATCACATCGTCCGCTTTCTCGAAGAACTCGGGCCGGGTGCGCACATCATCGGTGTCTGTCAGCCCTGCGTTGCAGTGCTTGCCGCCGTAGCGGTGATGGCGCAGAACGGGAATCCGGCTCAGCCTCGCAGCATGACCCTGATGGCGGGGCCTATCGATACCCGCATCAATCCGACCAAAGTCAACGAACTGGCAACGAGCAAACCGCTGACATGGTTCGAGAGCAATCTCATCACGACTGTACCGGTGCGCCACCGTGGTGGCGGCAGGCGCGTCTACCCCGGCTTCGTGCAGCTGACTGCTTTCATGTCGATGAATCTGCATCGTCATTTCAAGGCGCATACCGATCTCTATACTGCGCTGGCGGAAGGCAAGCGCGAACAGGCGGTGGCGACCAAGGATTTTTATGACGAGTATTTTGCCGTGCTCGATCTCCCTGCCGAGTTTTATCTCGAAACGGTCGGCAAGATCTTTCAGGAGCATGTCTTACCGTTGGGTAAGCTTACGCTCCGCGACATGCCGGTCGAACCCCGCGCAATACGCAAAACCGCCTTGCTGACGGTCGAAGGCGAGAAGGACGATATCTGCTCTGTCGGCCAGACCTTGGCAGCACAGGATCTCTGCAGTGGGCTGTGGCCGAACCGCAAACGGCACCACATGCAGGCCGGTGTCGGGCACTACGGTGTGTTCAGCGGCCGCCGTTGGAATTCGCAGATCTATCCCATCGTTCGCAATGTGATCCTGTCCAACGATTGAGCAGAGCGTCGAGGCGCGATGCGGCGGCGGATTTATGAATGCGCCGACATACCCGGAGGGGGCAAACTCACTTCGTCGGTCCAGACCTTGAAGGACTCCAGCGTGTTGGGCCCAAAAGTGCTGGTCAGCGCCACATCGCAGGCATCACGACCGCGAGCGATCAGAACACGCCCGATGCGCGGCGTATTGTTGCGAGCGTCAAACGTATACCAGCGGTCACCTAGGAACACCTCGAACCAGGCGGCAAAATCCATCGGCCCGTAAGGTGGCTCGGTGCCCACATCGCCGAGATAACCAGTGCAGTAACGTGCTGGAATATTGAGGCTGCGGCACAGAGCAATGGCGAGATGGGCGTAGTCGCGGCATACGCCGACCCCTTCGTTGTAGGCTTCCCATGCGGTGCGCGTACAGCGCGCGTGCTCGTAGCCGAAAAAGATATGGTTGTGCACGAAGTCGCAGATCGCCTGAACGCGTTGCCAACCTGTCGGTCCTGCGCCGAACCGGTTCCAGGCGAATTCAGACAGCATTTCGATCTCGCAGTAGCGACTCCCCAGCAGATAGACCAGCGTCGTTTCAGGAAGCTGTTCCACCGGGACCTGTAACGCACCGGGAACGACGACATCGGGGAGGCCGCTGTCGTTGATCAACGCATCGGTACTGAGCGTAAAGCGACCCTGTGGCGCCACTACGCGACTGCACCAGTTACCGAACAGGTCGCGATAAGCGATCAGCGGCACTGACGGCGTCGTCATCAGATGATCAGGGCGCACCAGATCCGAGGCGCGAGAATAATGGATGCTGAGAGCCAGGATCATCGGTGTCGGCTGGGGACACCAATAAGTCATCTCGAAACCGACGCGTATCTGCATGTGCTCCTCCGTCAGCCATCTGCGGAGGCTACAGGTATGCCAAATCGGCAGGGTCCTGGGCCGTGCGTATGCCGACGGTAGCACTATGGACGATCACGGCCCTGATAGTCAGTGCTGTATACCACATTGGTCACAGCCCAGTAGCGTTGCTTCCATTCAGAGCCATGATTTGCGCTATCGCGTTGCATGGGCACCGAAGCAGTGCACGGCGATACCGATTCGTTGAGCAGGTACCGGTATTACTGCGGAGCAGACGGCGGGAGACAGCCACCAATCGCTGTAACGGATTCTTCGAATTTTGTATTCGCAACATTCAGTGCAGCTGAGTCAACCTTATCTGCCAGTAGCTCTCCGAGCAATAAATCCAATGCGTTCTGATACCGCGCGACAACTGATTCGATTACTGTTTGGACTTCCGTTGCCTTATCGCGTTTGATGTCAACTTCAGCTTGTTTCAGCTTTCTTCCGTCGTTAGTGACTTCTGCCGCAAGAACAGCCTGCATTTCATAGTATTCGTTAGTAGTCTTCTTTGCGCTTTCCTTGCAGGTGTTCACTTTGTCCAACATGGCAAGATTAGCTTTCGCAAGTGATGCGTCCAGCATTTCGACTGCATTCTCGATCGCTTTCAGGCTGGGCGCGCTATCGAAGCGCGTTTGGCTTGTGGTCGTAGCTACCCTGACGGCATCGATTGCCGTTACGATCCCGGTGAGCGGCATGGTAGGCTTTGTTGCGGTTCCATCTTCGGGTAGTGGTTTACCTGCCTCCAGGTAGCCAAGCTTCCTCACTTTTCGATAGCTCTTCAGGTCGACCGTTTTCTGATTCATCTCGCGACTTATGGCGTTGACCTGAATAATCGTGCGGTGAGCCGCTTCAAGCCCGGGATTCTCTACGGTTTCGATAGATTCCTCGGCTGTCTCGAAAGCTGATTGGATGCTGCATGCTCCGTGATAGGTGATGGCATCCTTAATCGCAGATTCAACGTCATACTGACTGTACGAAAGCCGCTGGCCATGCAGTACCGCGTCGTCATAAACCTGCTTGCGCCGTAATTCGATACCTTTGGTGATGACCGGCATGGCCAGGTTTAAAAAATACGCTTGATTGAACTCTGCCTTGACGCCACTGAGCGCACCTGAAATACCCGCCAGAATTCTAGACCCGTCCAGGCCCGTCACAACGCCCCCAGCTATACCCGTGATCGTAGACAGCGATCCAAGAGCGAAATTGGTACCAGAGCGTGCTCGTTGCAGGTAAATCTTGAACACGTTGCAATACTGATTGGAGACCTGAAGGATACGTTCCTGGATATGATCTCGCTGTTGCTGCCGCCAGATTCTCACTTTGGTAGCAAAGGTTGAACGCATTCAACGCCGCATCGACGTCGTTGCTCTCAGGGGCAACGACTGTCATACATCCTGACTGTCCTTTGCGTTTGCTCAGTGGATCGAGCAAGAGCGCCAAGTCAATTTTTTCGAAGTCATCATTCGGAAACAATTGCACGGCGCCGGCGAGATTCGCCCGACGGTCGACAATATCGTATTCCGCGTTGCGCATGGCGCATCCGGACAACAACGCGGCAGTGACCAGCGCTGCAGATACTGAACGTGCAACTCGACTGGACAACGCAGGATAGGACGACATGAAACAAAAGTCCGTTTATGTTACGGCTGCAATCTAATCGCAGAATGTCGATAAATCACAATAGTATTTTTTGACTATGCCAGATTTGAGGTATGCGCTCGAAATCAGGTTTTTGCAGACTCGCCTCTTGCCTGCGATATACTCCGCCGATGTCCGAAGCACCCGCACCTGCCAAGCCATCCGCGTCTGTTGTCGTCGTTCGCGACGGTGCGGGATCCATTGAAGTTCTGATGCTACGCCGCAACGAGAAAATTGCGTTCCACGGTGGTGCGTGGGTGTTTCCTGGTGGACGGGTCGACGCCAGCGATGGTGACCTGACGGTCAGTGGAGAACTCGAGATCGCGAAGCGCGCGGCAGTGCGGGAAACACTCGAGGAAACCGGACTCGCCGTAACCGCCGACGCGATGCTGCCGTTTGCGCACTGGACCACGCCGGTGGAATTGCCGAAGCGATTCTCGACCTGGTTTTTCGCCGCACCGGCAAGCGGCGACGATACTGTGCGGATCGACAACTCCGAAATCATCGATCATCGCTGGTTGACGCCGGCGGCGACCCTGGCTCTGCATGCCGCCGGCGAACTGGATCTCCCGGCGCCAACTTACGTCACGCTGCTCGGCTTCAGCGCGCAGGCCAGCGTTGCTGCCTTGACCGCGCATTTACGCCAGTCGCAGGTTCAGCATTTTGTCCCACGCCTCGTTCCGATAGCGGGTGGGCGTTGCACGGTCTATGGCGAAGACGCCGCCTATGAAACGCGTGACGTTGATACGCCTGGCGCGCGCCACCGGCTGATCATGCGTGGCACCGACTGGCAGTACATCCGACAGTACTAAGGACCCCGGTTGGAACAGCCTCAAAACACGACTGGCAGTTCCAGATGGCGTTCGTAGATGAAGTCCCGATGCGCAAGCAGTGCTGGCGTCAGCGCGCGCGCAATGAGCGGGTCAGCGTTGCCATAAAGATCGGGACCGCGGAACGCACTCGCCATGGGGCACAACGCTGGCGGCAGTGGATTCAGGAAGCCGCAGAATACTGCCCAGTGGATGTCGGCGGCGGATAATCCCGGGCCAACGAGATACTGCCGCCCGACCTGCTTCTGCGCCGTCAGCTGGGCATCCAGCGCATTCAGAATCGAAGCGATGCGCGCCGGGGCAGCGGCAGCCAGCGCTGGCGTATAGCCGTATTTCCCGCCCATGAATTCGAAGAACGTGCGCACTCCTGCGCCAGCTTCGAGTCGTTCCATCTTGCTATGCACAGTCAGGATTCTTTTCTGCCAACCGAGGCCGTATTCCCCGGCTATTTCGTTCACCAGTCCGAACATCAGCATGCGGTCAGCGAGTAGTGCCGGGACGAGCGGTGTCGCCGGTTGCAGGCGCTCAGCCAGATTCAGTTGATCGATCCAGCTCGAACGGGGGCGCTCGTCATTCCACACCGCGACTGGTTGGCTGGACTGCCCTGTCCAGGCCATCAACTCGGATTGCGTGCCTTGCATGCCCATCGTGGTATCGCTGGTACCCGCATTGCCGGTGACGACCGCGGTGTAGGGAATTCCTTTGATGTAAAACAGGCTCTTGCATGCTTCCCGCCAGGGGCCGGGTATCGCATAGTTTCCCAACACCAGCCGTAAGCCCGTCATGGTGCGTGCTTCGGCAATGCTGGCGTAGCTGAGGCGGGTATCAGTCAGCTCGATGGTCGTGGACATGGCGTGTTCCCCTGGCTATAAGGACCTGATCTTGAGTCGTTCGTCGTCGCACCAGTGTAATCGGTGACAACGCTCGCTGCTCGGCGACAACGCCATCATGACTGGAGCCCCATGCAGGATTTCGCCACACTCGGCTTGACCGCTACCGGCCTGCGCGCAGCTGCGGCGCGTGGCTATGCGACGCCAACCCCGGTCCAGACGGCGGCCATTCCCGCCATCCTGCAGGGTCGCGACGTATGGGCGTGCGCGCAAACCGGCTCGGGCAAAACCGCCGCCTTCGCGCTGCCGCTGATCGAGCGTTGCCTGGCAGGTGTTGCCGGCAGCCCGATGCCGGCACTGATCCTGGTGCCGACGCGCGAACTTGCCGCCCAAGTCGGCGCCGCATGCGATGCCTATGCGCAGTTCGCGCCGCGGCGGTTGACCATCGTGACCGCTGCCGGCGGTGTTTCAATCAATCCGCAGATGATCGCGTTACGCGGCGGCGTCGATATCCTCGTCGCGACACCCGGGCGACTGCTCGATTTGCACGAACGCAATGCGATACGTTTGCAGACGATCGCCACCTTGGTGCTGGATGAGGCCGACAAACTGTTCGAATTCGGCTTTGCCGACGAGCTCGACCGCATCCTCGCCCTGCTGCCCGCGCGACGGCAAAATCTGCTGTTCTCGGCCACGTTCCCCCGCGAAGTGCATGCGCTGGCCGATGCGCTGCTGCAATCGCCCATCCGCATCGACGTGCCGGCAACGCCTGCCAACACGCCACGGATCGAGCAACGCGCCGTGCTGGTCGAGCGACCACGGCGAACCCAGCTACTGCGACATCTGTTTGCGACCCATGGCTGGTCGCGCGCGCTGGTATTCACTGCGACACGCTATACGACCGAGCATGTCGCCGAAAAACTTCGCCGACTTGGTCTCGCCGCCACTGCGCTACATGGCGAACTGAGCCAGACAGCGCGTACACAGGCCCTGGCTCAATTCAAAGCGGGGCGCGTACAGGTATTGCTTGCAACGGATCTCGCTGCGCGCGGTATCGACATCACCGCACTACCGGCGGTGGTGAACTACGATTTGCCACGCTCCACCGACGACTACCTGCATCGCATCGGGCGCACCGCGCGTGCCGGAGCCGCGGGCATGGCGGTCAGCTTCGTAACTGCAGACAATGCTGCGCATTTCGCGCTGATCGAAAAGCGCCATGGGCTGGCGCTGCCACGCGAGGTGATCGCCGGCTTCGAGCCGGATGCCGTAACGGAGCAGACGTCTTCGCGGGCACCCGATGTCGGCGGCATCAAAGGGAATCGCAAAAGCAAAAAAGACCGGTTGCGCGAAGCCGCAGCGCGCGCAGCTGGCATCAGCGATGCGCCGGCTGCCGGTTTCATCTGGCCACAACTGCCGCGAAAATCGTGACATGGACGACGGCATGAGGCACTGGCGCAGTTCCATCGATGCTCGAGTACGTGAAGCAGACGACAGCTTTGCGGCAAGCCAGTTGTTAGATTCGCGGCCAAGATAGCCCAGACAAAGCAGATCGCTGATGCCATTCCAGCCCGGAATTCCCACGCTTGCCGCGCTGATCCTGGCGAGCAGTACGCTGTTCGGTTCAACCCAGTGTCTGGCCGCGCTGACCGTCACCGAAATCAACACCCTGCTCGCCGCGCACAATCAGGTTCGCGCGTCAGCGGTTCCGACGGGTGCAAACATGACCCGCCTGGTGTGGGATGACGCACTGGCGAGTGTTGCCCAGAGCTGGACCAATCAATGCAACTGGTCGCACAACGGTGGCCGTAACGCGGCTTATGCCGCGCTCTCGACCAACACTGGCGGAGTGGGTGAGAACATCTACATCACGACCGGCCCGCGGGCCGGCGCGATCGCTGGGCCCAGTAGCGCGACTGCGCTATGGGCAGGCGAAGCAGCGGACTACAACTTTTCGACCAATACCTGTGCCAGCGGCAAGGTTTGTGGACACTTTACGCAGATGGTTTGGGCCAACACACTCCGCGTTGGCTGTGCAATCACGCAGTGCGCAAGCGTCATCGGTTTACCCGGCTTCTTCAATGCGCAATTCATTACCTGCGATTACAATCCAGCCGGCAATTTCATCGGGCAGCCGCCTTATGTCGCCGGCCAAGCCGGCAGCTTGTGCCCACCCGCGCTGCCCGTAGTGGATGGCGGGCTCTGTTCGCCGGCAGTCACCCCGCCAACGACACCAGTACCGCTGCTGCCCACGCTGGCAATCGCCGCACTCGGCTGCAGCCTGTTCTGTATCGCGCGGCGCGCCATGGTCAGAAATTAGCGAGCCGCGGCGACCATCGCCGCGCTTGCTGTCCACAAGGAATCAGCGCGCGTCTGATCATGCGATTCGTCTGACGACGCAATCTCGTGGCGCCCTTCGAAATAGCGACCCGAGACACCAGCCCAGCGCGGTGATACCACCAAATCGGCGAGTGCTGCACCGGATTGCGCCGGCGTATGCACATTGCCGCCCATGACACGACGCAACAGTGGCCGTAACGCCGGCAGCAGGCGATGCCACACGAAGCGTAACGGCGCCGGGTAGTCACGCACCAGCCCGGTGCCGGGCATCAAGCCAGGATCGAACGCGTTGACCGTGATGCCGGGCGACAGCTCGATAGTTCCCGCACGGATGCGGCGGTCCAGTTCGTAGGCGAAATACAGATTGCACAGCTTCGAAGTGCTGTAGCGCCGCTGCATAACCGTGCGCAGTGCATCGCTGCCCTCGAAACCATGCAAGGGGTCAAGCTCCGGCTGAGCAAGAAATCGTGGCTCAACCCAGCGCGGCGCAGGAATGCCGGTGCGCTTCAGGGGGTCGTGCGTTCCGCTGCTGACGACGAGCACGCGCGCCTGCGCCTGCAAGGATCTGCCCAGCGCGGTCACCAGCGCGTAATGGCCGAGGTGATTGACACCGAAACTTGCTTCAAAACCTTGTGCAGTTCGTGTTTCGGCAGTGAATTGCAAACCAGCATTGCAGATCACTGCATCAAGGCATAAATCGCGCGCGTGAGTCGCGCTGACGAAGCGCTGCACGCTGTTAAGATCGCCCAAATCCAGTTGTACGAATTCAGCTGCATCCCGCCCTGCATGACGATTGAGTTCGACGACTGCTTTGGCCCCGGCGAGCCGATCGCGGGAGGCGATGATGAGACGCCAGGCCGGTGCGGACTCCTTCAGCATCGCCTTGGCGCACGCAAGGCCCAAACCGGAAGTGCCACCGGTGATCAGGGCCAAGTGCCCGCTGGGGACAGAATCGTTCATGCTGTTCTTCGCCTCACATTAGGTGCGAGAATTATCCGAAGATTTCTTCAGCTTCGGAATTCGCATATGGAAAACGCGAGCGTGATGGCCCTCAAGGCACGGAAAACGCCGATGCAAAGGCGCTCGTCGGCTACCGTCAGCGCGATTTTTGAGGCCACTATTCAGCTTCTGCTGGCCCGTGGCCTGAACGGACTGACGACCACCCGCGTGGCCGACCGCGCCGGTGTATCCGTCGGCACCCTGTACCAGTACTTCCCGAACAAACGGGCACTGCTGGCCGCCGTACTCGAACGCCATCTCGACACCATCGCGACCTCGATCGAAAGCGCCTGCCTGGAACGGCACGGAGAGACCGTCAGTAACATGGTAGCGGCGTTATGCAACGCCTATATCGATGCCAAGTCGGCGCGCCTGGATGCATCGCTTGCGCTTTATCGTGTGGCCGCCGAGCTCGACGGAGATGCGCTGGCTCGAATCGCCAGCCAACGATCGCAGCGCGCTCTAATCGACATGCTGGGCACCGCGAGCGATGCAACTTTCGGCGATCTCACAACACCGGCGATGGTCCTCGTGACAGCGATGACCGGCCCGGTGCACGCCGTCATGGATGCCGGCGCGGATGGCGCCATGCTGGACGCCTTGCGGCATGAACTGTTCGAACTTGGTCTGGGGTATCTGCAGCAGGTGCTCGCGCGACAACGTCGCCACGCCCGGTAGTTGTGTAGACTGTGGCCGATGAAACAACGCCTGTGCGGCCTTCTGTCCGCGCTTTCTCTCTGCCTCGCGACCGTTACGACGCATGCCGCGCCAGGTGGCTTTGTAGCCGGTGTCGATACGGGTCCGATCGCCGCCGCCGCGCCGCAATGCCCGCGCGCCATGACCTTGGCGCCAGCGGCAATCGAAGCGGAAGCAGTGTGCCTGCTTCGACACTATGTTCAGATCGACACGACCAATCCGCCCGGTAACGAACTCGCGGCCGCGCGCTTTCTCGCCGCTTTTCTCGCCGGCGAGGGTATCGAGGCGAGCGTGTTCGAAGTCGCGCCGGGGCGAGCCAATCTTTATGCACGTCTACGCGGTGACGGGAGTCGCAAAGCATTGATGCTGGTGCATCACATGGATGTCGTACCGGCTGTCGCCGGAGAATGGACTGCGGCACCTTTTGGCGCCGAGGTCCGCGACGGCTATGTATGGGGCCGCGGCACGCTCGACAACAAGGGGCCAGGCATCATGGAACTGCTCGCAGTGGTGATGTTGAAACGGCTTAATCTGCCGCTGGCCCGCGACGTCGTTCTGCTCGCAGTCGCCGACGAAGAGCAAGGCGGTGGCCTCGGCGCTCGCGAAATGATGGCCACGCATTTCGCTCAGTTGCAGGACGTCGAGTTCGCCCTGAACGAGGGCGGTGCGATGCTGCAGTTCGACGATGGCCACATGCTCTATGCGGTCGAGTTCGCGCAGAAAGTGCCGCTGTGGTTGAAACTGACCGCGAGCGGACCGGCCGGTCATGCCTCGATGCCGAAGCCCGAAGCAGCCACGCATCGTCTGGTCCGGGCACTTGCGCGCCTCGAGCAGTTCGAGTTCCCGATCACGGTGGCGCCGGAAGTGCAGCTGGTCTTCACGCAACGGGCCGAAGACATGCCGGCGGAGAAACGCGCGAATTATCGCGATCTGGCCCGGGCGCTCGAGTTACCGGCGTTTCGCGCCGAATTCCTGAGTGAACCACGCAACGCCGTGATGGTTCGCAACACGCTCGCGATTACCATGCTGAGCGGCAGCACCAAGGAGAATGTCTATCCGGCACAGGCCACGGCAGTCCTCGATCTGCGACTGCTGCCGGGCCAGGAGCCGCAAAAAGTCATCGCTGAAATCACGCGTGTGATGAACGAGCCCGACGTGCAAATCGAATCTCTGCTGTCGTCTTCCGGTCATTCCTCGCCGCTGGACACCGAGCTGTTCAGAGCCATCACTGCGCTGGTTCAGCGGCATGAACCGAGCGCGCACGTGACGCCGAATTTCATCGGTGGCTTTACCGATTGCAATACCTTTCGCGCCAAAGGCATCACCTGCTACGGTTTCATGCCACTGCATCTGCCCATGGCAGAAACCGAGCGGGTCCATGGCCGGGACGAACGCATCGCCAGTGCGGATCTGGCGAGAGCCACGGTGTTGCTGCACGAACTGGTCCGCGATGTCGCTGGGCTTCGGGGCGCTGACGCTGCCCCTTCGCCCTAGCATGCTTGTGGTATACGTTTCGCGAACGAAGGCAGGACACGGCCTCACGGGCGCGCAAAGACGTCATGCCGAGCGCGGTCGTTTTTCAGCGGGGCTTGACCGCAATCACTTCTATTTCGACCAGCGCGCCCGGCACAACCAGCGCCGCGACCTGCACGGCGCTGCGTGCCGGTTTGTTGGGTTGCTCAGCGGTGCCAAAGAACTGCGTATAGCCCGCCATCATGCCGGCAAAATCGACTTTGTTGCCGTTGGCCGGATCGCCGACCAGGAATACGGTCATTTTCACTACGTTGCTCAAGTCGAGACCGAGCCGCGCAAGCGTGCCTTTGATTGACGTCAGTGTGCTGACGGTTTGCGTTTCCATGTTGCCATAGGCAGCCAGACTCCCTTTGGGTGCCTCTTTGTCGATGACGCTCGGCAGCGCGCCGCTGACGTATACCGTATCGAGATCGCCACGCACGGTCACTGCGGCGGAAATCGGAAAGGGATTGTTATCCGCCAATGGCGTGCGGATGACGTCGTCCGCCGACGCGTTTGCACAGACCAGCAAACCCTGCAACACGCCCATCGCCCCGATGGCAACCCGCAACAGCCTGCTATTCAGCATCTCGTCTACTCCTCTTCATGGTGTTAAGAACCCTGGGCTTAAGCATCGCCGCCGCTGGCGGCACGCTGAGTCAACATGTCTAGTGCGCGATGGGCTGACAGCGCGGCGCCTTCCTGCCAACCGGGTGTCTGGCTCAGATTGGCGGTCGCAAAATAGACGCGGCCGTCGGCTTGATTGAGCAGCTTGTAATCCTCCGGCGAATTGCCGTCTGGACCTTCCCATTCGCGAACCCACGGCCCCAGACTGTACGGGATCTGGTTCCAGGTCACGTTGATTCCGTTGGTCAGCAAGCGACCGCAACCGGGATGCACCTGTTCAATCGCGGTGCTGGCTGCCGCGATGCGTTCGACCAGCGGCTGGCCCCCGAGACGAACCGCCGCCTCGCCATTGGCATAAGCGCCGACGACAATGCCGGAGGGCGCCTGAAAGCCGTGACTTGGGTACCAGATCAGACCTGTATCGTTCTTGACGTAAGAGATGCCGCCAAAAATCTGCTGCGCCTCCCAGAACCGCGGCGCCTCGAACGCTACTTTGAGCGAATGGTCGTATTTGACCCTGGTTAATGCGCTCTTTACCGGCGCAGAGAAGTCGGTGTCGATACCGGCCAGGATATTGAATGGCAGTGTGCAGATGACGTAGTCCGCTTCCAGTGTCGCCGTATCGCCGCCGCCAGTGCCGGCATGGGTGATGGTGACGCCGCGCTGGTTGCTGCGCAATGCGAGTACCTCCCGCTCCCGTTGGATCACGGTGCCAAGGCGTGACTCGAAAGCGAGCGGAATACGGTCCATCCCGCCTACCGGCTGCAACATCGTCGCATGCCAGTCGACGAATTCGTCGAACATGACGGCAATCCACAGGTCGGCATCGAGCAACTCGTGCATCGACAAGGGATCGACCGCGACCCCTTTGCGATCGAAAGCACCCGGCGTGATTTTATACCCGGCACGCGTGGAGCCACGATACTCGCCGTCCCGGTTCAGGTCGCCGTACAGCTTGAGGAATGCAACCATGCGGTCGCGATCGTCCAGCGTCAGTTGATCGTCGAGTCGCCCGCGATTGATGGCTTTGGTCAGCAACTCAGTCAGATGCCCGCGTGTATCGCTCATCGCCTGGCTGATACGAAAGGGCGCCCCGCCGTGGACTTTGTCCGAGCGCATGAACGCGCTGCGACTCAGGTTGACTTCGGCTTCGAGCGGTACGCCGAACTGTCGGCAGTAGCCCAGTATCGTCTGGTGGTGACTCGGCAGTCGCGCCGGGCCGGCATTGAAATATTCGCCGTCGGCGAACGCGCAGGTCTGCACGCTGCCGTCAGTCATCTCGATGCGCGTACCACGCCGCACGCTCCAGTTCCTGCCGCCGACACGTGAACGGGCTTCCAGCACGGTGACGTCATAACCAGCCTGAGCGAGTTCCCAGGCCGACACAAGACCGGCCATGCCAGCGCCCAGAATCGCGACGCGAGTTCCCGGTCGGGCGCGCGCAATATGCAGCGGCACAGCAGGGCCGGCGTCGCCCGTCATCCCGAGCGCACGCATCGACGCATAAGCGGCACTGAAACCACCGGCCAGCGCGACCCGCTCGAGGAACTGCCGCCTCGTTGTCATGGATGCTCCGACGACGGCGAAGCCGTCCATGGGCGACAGAATGGCAATCTATCTGTCGGCCTGTCCAGAGCTTTGTGTAACTGATGAGGCCTTTCAGCTCGCCGTGAACCGAGGGGCGAATTCTGGCCGGCGGCGACGCCCGCGCAGCAGCGGCAAGACCAACAGCGCACTCAACCAGGTCACGGACGGCAGCGGCACGGGCGCGGCTTCACCAGTGACCGACAGGCGCACGAGATCGAGTCCGGTCAGATCGACATCGAACAGATAATCGAGTTGCCATTCAAGCCCAAGCGCGAGCAGCGGAAACAACAGCTCATCGAACGATCCCTGTAGCGCTTGGGCCGTGAAGATGTCGAAGATGTCGCCTGACTGCGGATTGAAACCACCGACCAGATCGACGTCCAGTGTCCCGCTCAGGAACGCGGAGTCAGCGACCTGCACGCGGTCGTAATCCGTGGCGCCGAGGTCGATAGCAAGGGTTGCTGTCGGCAGCATCAGCAGGTCATCGGCGAACGTCATGCGGCCGAGACCGACCTCGGCGCCGCCCAGGCTGGGATCAAGCAGCCCGCTCAGGCTGACATCGACACCGACAGCGCCCCCGCCATGCAGTGCGCCACTCGCGCTGACGCCGATGCGTCCGCTGCCTTGAGCGAGCGCACCCGGGGTGAAAGTCAAGGCGCCATCCACACGCAAGGTCGAATTGGTCAGGATAGTGACGCGGCCGCCGGCAAGCAGCGAAACATGGTTGTCGATTTCGGCTGTGCCGCCGGTAACGATCAAAAGATTGCTGACCGCCAGATCGGCGCCGGCCAGGCGCGGGTTGACGCCACCGCCAGCGCGCATGTCCAGCACGCCGCTGTTAAGGAAGCCGGAAGCGGTCGGCAACGACCAGCCATCCGGCGTATTGACCACCAATTCACCGCGGTCGATCCGCAACGTGCCATTGAACGGATTGCCGGCACCGCCGAGACTGTTGGCGTTCACGGTCAGCGTAGCGCCGGGATTAATGGTGAGCTGATGTGCTTCGATGAGGTTGCTGTTACCCCAGTCGAATGTTCCGACATCGATGCTGGTATCGCCTGCAATGACGATGTCGCCACCTTGTGCCAACCTGCCAGCGCCATGAAACTGGCCGCCGAAAAACGTCGCAAGTCCATCGAGCGCAAGACTCGCACCGGCCGCAATTTCAACTTGTGCATCCGGATGGAAATCCACCTCGTCGCTCAACTCGGCCGACGGATCAAACACCGTGATGCCGCCGTGCACGACCAGTTTGTCGCCTTCGATACTCGAACTGTGACCGTTCTGCCGGCGCATGATCAGCTCGCCACCGCGCTGGGTCAGGAGCGGAATGGCACCCGGAACTTCTGCCGGCAGCGTCCACGTCCCGCCTGTGAAATATTGCAGACGGCCGCCATTCAATTCGATCAGGCCGCGATAGGGATTGCCCGCAGTACCGGTATCCGCCGTGATGCGCAACGTGGCACCGTCTTCGATCGAAAGCTTGTGCACTGGCTGGGTAATCGAACCACTGAGGCCCCAGGCAAACTCGCCCGGGCTGACCGTGGTGTCGGCAGTGACGGTAATATCATCGCGCTGTTCGATTCGACCCGCACCGTTGACGTCGCCACCGGCAAGCGTCACCGGCCCACGCCATTCCATTTCCGCGCCGGTTTGCACATTGACGACGCCGCCAGGAGCGACGATCAGCGGGGCCTGAATGACCGCGAGCCCGCCTGACGCAGTGAGGAAATTGGCCACCGTCAACGCCGTACCGCGCAGAGTCGGCGTGCCGCTACCAATGTTCTGCAGAAACAGGCGACCACCCGGTGCACCGAGAGGAAACGGCGGATCTGCCTGCAATCGCCAGCCGTCGATGAAATTCACGTTCAGCGTGCCGCTATTGACGATGATGTCGCCGCTATAACCATTGCCAGCACTCCCGGTGCTGTCCGCATTGATCAACAGGGTGGCGCCTGCGTTTATCCGCAGTACGTTGGCGTTGAATGCGCTACTGTTACCCCAGTCGAACGTATCCGTATCAATGGTGGTGACGTCACCTTGAGCGAACGTATCGAGCTGCTCGTTATCGATGCCGACAGTGATATCGCCGCGCTGGCGCAATATCCCGTCACCGCTGAACCTCACCCCGCGAAAATGCGTAGTCGACGAGCGCAGCTCGAGCGGCGCACCGATGAAATGGCTGAACTCACCCATCGATAGGAAGACCACACTGGCTGTTTCGATGCCGCTGGGTGGACTGCCGTCATTCGGTTCGGCATCGACCGACATCCTGTCGGTAATGCGCAAATCGACACCGCTGTTGGCGCCAAGAACATCGCTGCCGCTCGACAGCTTGAGGTGCGTCTTCAAGGCGAGATCATTGAGTATGGTCAAATTGTGATTTTTACCGACGTTGATGTTGCCCGTAGAACTGTCGTCAATGCGCACGCCCAGTTCGAGATCGCCGTCGCGTGCATTGAGATCGCCATCGAGTTCGAGTGCTCCGGAGCCGACCAGGCGCAATGTGCCGTTCTCCACATCGATGCGCCCGCGGGTGCTGCCCTGCACATGCATGAAGCCGCTGATATCGATCTCGCCGTAGCCACGGATCCGCGCCGAATCCTTAGCGACTTCATCGATATCGCTGCTGGTGCCGTCTTCGCCGATGTCCGCGACACCCGAAATTGCGAGCGTTCCGCCGGCCATTTCAAGCAACGCCTGATGATGCATGAATAGATCATGCAGATCGGCGGTACCACCCGTCTCGACGACGAGTTGAGGCGCAGGTTCGCCCAGGCATAGCGCGCAATCCGCCAGGTGCGTGAGTCCACTGACTTCGAGCGTATTGGCGTTGGTCTGGAGCGCGGCAAAATTGCCGATAAATAGTTTGCGCGCACGTCCAAGCCCGCTGAGCCCAACCTGATGCCCGTCGATCAGATAAGCGTCATCATCGAAGTTCGGCACGCTGCCGCCAATCCAGTTGCCGCCGTTATTCCAGTTTGAACCTTGACCGAAATACTTGCGATCGAGATCGACTGTCGTAAAGCTTTCGTCGTAAGCGACTGTCAGCACGTCCAGCGCAGATGGCAGACGTCGTTCGTTTTGACCCAGCCCGAAACCCGACATTATTGATATCGGTGCGCCCAGATGACCGGCGTCGCCATCCTCGTGATCGACATCGTCGGCACCCAGTGCCTCGATTCCGGCAACACCGAGTATATGCTGCGGATAGATCGGATAGATCGTGCTGAAAGGGTCGTCGTTGACGCCGAGCTCGTGACCGAATTCGTGCAGAATGACCGACAGTAAATCATACCGGTCGCGCGCCGTCCCGCCCTCGGGTGCCACGCCGCGATAAGCGATTTCGAGCGCATCGGGGGGTGTGCCGTTGAAATAATTCGGCGCATTCGTGTCGTGGCCAAACAAAACGCTACCGAACTGATCAGCAAGATCGAATGGCCCGCCAAACTGATATTCGTCGTGGTTGAACGGTGTGGTGTCGATGAACCACGGCTTATTCGAGTTGAAATAGGTGTTGTCGTTGCCGACGTCGCCTTTCCATAAACCGAGTTGTCCGTCATCCAGTTCAGACCAGGAAACATCGACGGTGTATGTCCCCGACTGCGGCAGCAGGTCTTCCCAGATCTGTGCTGCGGCCTGTGCTATCGCCATCAATGCGGTGCCGCTGGCGTCCCACGTGGGATTTTCGCCGAGATCGTCATACACGAGTTGGATGTCGATCGCTCGCGCCGGGCGGGCCACTGCCATGACCAGGACTACGCAGATGAACGCAGCCAGCGGGCGCGGCCGTCGCGGAGCAGCGACAGCGGCATAGGCTTTGCGTTCACGTCCCATATCGGCTCCTTGCTCTCATTGCCTGTTATTCGTCCGATAACAAAATACTACAGTTGGTTGCGCGCGCTCTGTACGATGGGGACCTGCTTCCGTGAGGCAGTACCGGAAATCGACGCGGCGCACGCCCGGCCGACCGCGACCCGCGAGCATTGCGCCAAACAGATTCAAAACGCACCGCAGCAATGAGGACGACGACATGACCGACAGCAGCCGTTACGAAAAAGGGAAAGACGCCTTGAAGCGACTATTCGGTCGCGCGCCGGACGAGGCGGCGCTCAGCAGCGAATTCATGCAGGTGACCGTCACCAATCTATTCGGCGATATCTGGTGCCGCCCGGGCCTCGCCATAGAGGAGCGCTCGATGATCACGATCGCCGCACTGACCGTGCTCGGTCGCGAGAACGAACTCAAGACGCATCTACAGGGCGCGAAGAACCTCGGGTTTTCGCGCGAGAAAGTCGAGGAGATGATGCTGCATCTGGCGCACTACGGCGGCTGGCCTACCGGTGTCGCCGGATTGCGGAAAGTCGCCGAAGTCTATGCGGCGCCTGCGCCAGAATCCAACTCGAAAGCCTAAGACGTCAAGAGGGCGGCTTGCGCAACGGCGGCAGTGTGACGCATGCCGCTGCTTCAAGCACCTTTACCGTCGCGTAGAAATCCTGGGTGCCCAGTCCGTCGGCGAGCGCGCGCTGATAGACACCGCTGGCGGCGGCGGTCATCGGCATCTCGGCACCCAACGCTTCGGCCGAGGCCAGCGCGACCTCGATATCTTTTGCTGCTATCGCCAGCGCAAAGATGTCCGTTTCAAACTTCCGCGACAGGAACAGCGGAGCTCGCCCCAGCACTGATGCCGCCGAGCTGACTTTGAGCACTTCGAGTACGGCCGACGGATCCATGCCCGCTTTGACCCCCATCACAAAACCTTCCTGGATCAGAACGCTGGCGGAGAGAAATATCTGATTGTTGATCAGTTTCGTCAACGTTCCGGCGCCGGGTGCGCCCATATAAAAAATATTCTCGCCGAAACTTTCGATGAGATACCGCGTCGATTCGAACACCGCCTGGTCGCCGCCGACCATGACGGCAAGCTTGCCAGCCGCAGCGCCCACTTTTCCACCGGAAACCGGCGCGTCCAGATAATGCATTCCCCGAGTCACCGCCTCCGCAGCTATCTGGCGATTCAGGGCAATGGAGTTAGTCGAGAGATCGAGAACGGCGGTGCCCTCGCGCGCGTGCGCAAATACCCCGTCATCACCCAGCATGACTTCCTTTATTTGTTTCGGGCCAGGTAACGACAGGAACACGATCGCGCAACTTTCCGCAAGCTCTCGTACGGAAGCTGCCCGGCGTGCGCCTCGTTCCTCGTGGACGCGCGTCGCTTGCGCGTCAATATCGAACACGCAGAGCGTGTGCCCGGCCTCAATCAGCCGAACGGCTATCGGGCTGCCTATCGTTCCTGTCCCGATGAAACCAATTTCCGCCATGGCGTACTCCCCGCTCCTCGCTGTTACTCGAGAATGAAACCTTCATACCCGTTGGCGACGACTTCAGCGCATTTCTCGCGATATCTCGGAAGCCCGCCGCCGTAGCCTAGAAACATGCGTTTCTTGCCCGGAATATTGGCTCCCATGAACCACGAGTTCGTCTTCGGGAACAGGGTATGGGAAACCACTTCTTCGCAGTGATTGCGCCACGCTTCCTCTGCCTCGACTGTTGCTGAAATGCGCTTCAGCTGGTGTTCCTGCATGTAGCGTATGCAGTCCGTCACCCATTCGACATTCTGTTCGCCGCAGCGCGGAACGTTGCAGAAGTTCGCAGCGTTATGCGCGCCGACGACGGTGAACAGATTGGGGAACCCGGCAATCTGCAAGCCCAGGTAGGTGCGTGGTCCATCCTGCCACTTGTCCTTGAGTCCGATGCCACCGGCACCGCGGATATTCATCCGCGTCAATGCGCCAGTAACCGCGTCGAATCCGGTCGCGAAAATAATGAGATCAAAGGCGTACTCACGCTCGGAGGTCTTGATTCCGCCGGCAGTGATTCGCTCGATTGGCGTCTCATGCAGCGAGACCAGTTCGACATTGGGACGGTTATACGCTTCGTAATACCCACTTTCCAAGGGTACGCGTTTGGTGCCGAAGCAGTGATCCCTGGGCGTCAACCGCTCGGCCGTTGCAGGATTGGTGACGCGTTCACGTATTTTCTTGCGTACGAACTCGGCAATGGTTTCATTCGCCTTTTCGTCGGTCATGATGTCGTAGAAATTCCCCAGCCAGAAGCCGAACCCAGGCTCTTTCCACAACTTTTCGTAGATTGCCTCCCGTTCCTCTGCCGAGACCTCGAATGCCGAGCGAGGATCGAAATCGTGAATGAACGCGCCAAAGGTCTGACGACACCGCTCGAACATCGCGCCGTAACGCGCCTTGAGCGCGGCCTGCTCTTCAGGTGCTATCGGGCCATTGTTGAGCGGAATGCAGTAGTTCGCGGTTCGTTGGAACACCGTCAGCTGACCGACATTCTTCGCCACTTCAGTAATGAGTTGTACCGCGGTCGCGCCGGAGCCGATCACGGCGACACGCCTGGTGCTCAAGTCTACCGGCCGCTGCGGCCAGGTTGCCGTGTGCCAGCTTTCACCCTGGAAATCAGCGATGCCCGGAATGGCAGGCGTGTACGGCGCGGAGAGCACACCGACGGCCGTGATCAGATACTTTGCACAGGCGCGCTGGCCATTTTCCGTTGTTATACACCAGAGATTGCGGTGCTCATCGTAAAGCGCGTCGGCCACCCGCGAACTGAAGCGGATATCCCGGCGGAGATCGAATTTGTCGGCGGCATACTCTAGATAGCGCAGTGTTTCCGGTTGCGCCGAGAAATGTTCGCTCCAGTTCCATTCGTTTCTCAGCAGGTCGGAAAACGAATAGCCGTAGGTATAGCTCTCGGAATCGAAACGTGCGCCCGGATATCGGTTCCAATACCAGGTTCCGCCAACGCCGGTGCCGGCTTCGAAAACGCGCACCGAAAGCCCAAGTTCGCGCAGTCGATACAACTGATACATCCCGCAGATCCCGGCGCCAATGATGATGGCGTCGAAGCTTTCTACAGGCGTTGTGACTGGGCCGAACTGCGCCGGATTTACACTGGACATACGATACTCCCCCAAGCGATCCCCGCTACAAAAATTCTGTCGCGGCAGCGCCTGAGTATAATCGACGCTTACAAGCAGGGTGACACCCATGGCTACGCCTCTACTCGATCTCTCCATCGGCCAGACCTTCGCACACGGCTTCCCGCACGAATTCTTCACCTGGCTGCGCGCCAATGAGCCCTTGTATTGGCACGCACCGACGGCCTTGACGCCTGACGGCGAGGGATTCTGGGTCTTCAGCCGGTACGCCGATGTCGACGCCGTGATCATGGACCCGGTGACTTATTCGTCCGACAAAGGCGGCACTCGCACCGCTGGCGGGACCACCATCAAGGATGAGCTGTCGGCCGGCAAGGTGCTGAACCAGACCGACGACCCGCTGCATCGGCGGTTGCGCGCAATCGTCAATGAAGGTTTCAGCGTCAAGGCGATCTCCGCGCTGGAAAATGAACTGCGACAGCGGACCCGGGCTCTTCTGCAGGCGATAACGCCGGGCGATCGCCTCGATTTCGCCCTGCAGGTGTCACGCGAGATCCCCACGCAGGCCATCTGCATTGTGCTCGGCGTACCGGAGAAAGATCGATTGATGCTGGCTGATTGGATCGACCTCGGTATCGAGGCGCCATCTGATGCTGTGATCGCTGAAGAGTATGTGCGCAAAGTCCGGCGTTACGCTCAGGGACTCATCGAAGAAAAGCGCGAACGACCACAGGGCGATATATTTTCAACGATCGTGCATGCCCGTTTCTCGGCCGATGGATCGACATTGTCTGATCACGAACTGCGATCGTTTTTTGGGCTGCTGTTCCCGGCCGGCGCAGAAACCACGACGCGTTCGATCAGCGGCGGGATGCTGGCCCTGATGGAGCGGCCGCAGATCTGGCAGCGCCTGCGGAAAGACCCCGCTCTGCTGAAGACCGCGGTCGAGGAAATCGTGCGTTGGACCACGCCTTCCTGCTACAAACGACGGACCGCAACGCGCGATATTCATCACGCGGGCAAACTGATCCGCGAAGGCGACAAAGTGACGTTCTGGGAAATGTCGGCCAATCGCGACGAAAGCGTATTTGCCAATCCGTTCGAATTCGACGTCGGACGTAATCCGAACAAGCATCTCGGCTTTGGCGCCGGCGTTCATTTCTGCCTAGGTTCATCGCTGGCGCGACTCGAACTTCGCGTCGTATTCGAAGAGTTGCTGCGTTGCAATCTGAACTTCGAACTTGCGGGCCCGCCGGAGTGGATGCCGAACAACCGTCTGGTCGGTTTGAAATCCCTGCCGCTGCAAGCGCTCCCCGGCCCCACTTGAAACGGCGAGCATCCCCATTTGACCGTCGTCCAAACCGCCGCATAGACTCTGGCTTGTCTCGTCAACCGGTTGCAGGAGAACGTTCATGGAATGCGGTATTGCCCAGCTGATTGCGAGTTTCGGCTATCCGGGGATGACCGACCAGCAGGTGTATGCGGAAGAACTGCAGGTTGCCATGCTCGGTGAAGAGCTCGGCTATGATCATATCTTCTGTGTCGAACATCATTTCGAAGATTATTCGTTCTGCCCGGATAATTTTGTCTATCTCGCTCATCTGGCCGCCAGAACCAAACGTATCAAGCTCGCAACCGGTGCCGTCATCCTGCCTTGGAATGCCCAGCCGCTGCGCGTGGCGGAGAAAGCCTCGCTGCTCGATACGTTATCTGAGGGGCGAGCAATACTCGGCATCGGGCGGGGTTTGTCGCGCCGTGAGTTTGGGCCCATGGGCATACCGATGGAGGAATCGCGCGAGCGCTTTGACGAAGCTGCGCCGATGATCCTCGAGGCGCTCGAGAGCGGCATCATGGAAGAGCACAACGGCCGTTATTATCAACAGCCACGCGCCGTGCTTCGGCCGAGACCGTTCAAGACCTTCCGCGATCGCACGACACAAGTCGCGATGAGCGCCGATTCGGCGCTGGTTGCAGCGCAGCTTGGCGCGCAAATGATGGCTTTTAATTACAAAACACCGGAAGCGATGAAAGCCGATATCGATCTCTATCGCGGCGAGTTCCGACGTGTCCATCTGCGCGAACCACGCCCGGTACTGCTGACGGAAATGACCATCTGCGATACCGACGCTGCGCGCGCGCGCCGCAATGCCGAACAGTATGTCGCGACCTATCTGCACAGCGTGCTGCATCATTACGAAATGATGGGCGAGCATTTCAAGGACGCCAAAGGTTACGAGACGTATGCGATAGGCGCCGAGGCCCTGCGCGCGGCAAGCATGGAAGACAAAGCGAAAGCCTACATCGAAGGCCAGATCTGGGGTACGCCGGATCATATGCTCCGACGTTACGAGGAACGGAAGCAGTACATGGGCGACACTGGCGCGTTGTTCATCTTCCGCTTTGGCGGTGCACCCATGGATGTCGTCGAACGGAGCATGCGTTTGATCGGCAAAGAGGTGTTGCCGGTATTGCGAAGCTGGGCAACGCCAGCCCCCACGTCTCAAGCAGCACCCGAGCTGGAGACGGCTTAGCCGGCGCGCCATGATCGAGATCCCACGACCTGTTTCGTCGCACGAGGTCTCCACCTGGAGTGAGCGGGCGGATGTCGTGGTCGTCGGATACGGTATTGCTGGTGCCTGTGCGGCGCTTGAAGCGCGCCGGGCAGGCGCCGATGTGCTGATAATCGAAAGGGCCAGTGGCGGCGGTGGCGCAAGCGCCATTTCCTGCGGGATTTTTTATCTAGGTGGGGGCACACCGGTACAAACCGCCTGCGGCCACACCGACACGGCCGATAATATGTTCCGCTATCTGCAGGCGACAATTCAGCCCACCGATACGGCGTCACTGCGTGCTTTTTGCGACGGCAGTGTCGAGCATTTCAACTGGCTCGAGGCGCAGGGCGTCCCGTTTGAACGAACCTCTTACGACGGCAAGGCAATGTTCCTGATGAGCACTGAATGCCTCATGAGTACAGGCAATGAATCGGTGTGGCCGTTTCGCGAGCAGGCCTCCCCGGTGCCACGCGGACACGCCGTGGCCGCCGAAGGGGATAGTGCAGGCGGCGCAGCGATGAACGCGCTGTTCCGACAATGTGAACTTGCCGGCATCCGCATGCTCTACGACGGTCGTGCGACTGCGCTCATCACCGACGGAACGGAGCACGTAACAGGCGTGCGAGTCCGTCAGGCCGGGCAAACGCTCGACATCCTGGCCAATCGCGCTGTCATTCTCGCGGCCGGCGGTTTCAGCTTCAACCGGGACATGGTCGACATGCATATTCCGGAACTCAGCGCGACTTCTGAACCTTTCGGTATTCCCTATAACGACGGCTCAGGGATCCTGCTCGGGCAGTCAGTCGGTGGCGCAGTCGAGGAAATGCATGGTGTCGTCGGCACGGCATCGTTCTATCCGCCGGCCGATCTCATCAAGGGCATACTCGTGAACGCACGCGGAGAGCGTTTCGTCGCCGAGGACAGCTATCACGGACGCACTGCCTCACACATCATGAAGCAGCCTGGCCAACTTGCTTACCTTCTCGTCGATTCAGACATCTTTGCCCATCCAGAACTTGAATTTCCACATCACCGCCTTATCGATGGGTGGGAGACCATCGCCGAGATGGAGGCAGGTCTGGCGTTGCCCACAGGTGCATTGCAACGAACGATGGCCGAGTACAACACCGCTGCCGATTCGGGAGCCGATCATCGATTCCACAAACATCCCGACTGGGTGAAACCGCTCACTGCAGCGCCGTACGCGGCGTTCGATGTCTCGTTCAGTCGCTCCACCTATCTGTATCTCACCTTGGGCGGGTTGCGCACCAATCCATGCGGGGAAGTCTTGAACACCAGTGGCGTCCCGCTCGGCGGGCTGTACGCAGTGGGTGGCACCGCGGCCCATCTACCGACCAGCGGGATGAGTTATGCGAGCGGATTGAGCCTGGCAACGGGGTCGTTCTTCGGGCGACAGGCAGGTCGAGACGCCGCCACTCGTCGCGAGACCGAAACGCGGCAGCACTCAACTTATCGGCAGTAGCAACGCAAGCCACTGGATAAGCGCCATTGTACGCACGCAGAAACGCGCAAGAGCGCCCGGATATGCCGTGCTTCAGCATGGCGCGCTCCGGTGTCGTGGTCACTTACGGCGAATTCGAGGCACGCGCCAATCAGCTTGCGCACTGCTTCCGCAGTCATGGCCTCAGCAGCGGCGCGCACTACGCCATCTTCATGGAAAACAATGCGTATTACCCGATAGTGTGCGCCGCCGGCGAGCGTGCCGGTTTGTATTACACCTGCGTCAATTCCTATCTGACCGCCGATGAGCTTGCCTTCATTATCAACGACAGCCAGTCCGAGGTCCTGATTACCTCGCGTGACCGATGCGAAGTCGCTATCGAGGCGGTGCGACAATGTCCCGGGGTTCGCGTACATCTTGTCATCGGCAGCAGCGGCAATGATGGACCCTGTATCGATTTTGACCAGGCTGTCGCGCCATTTCCGACCACACCAATAGACGATGAGTCCGCCGGTCGCCCGATGTTGTACTCGTCGGGTACCACCGGGCGCCCCAAGGGCATCCTGAAGCCGTTGGCAGGGCTGCTACCGGCGGAAATGACCCCTTATATGCAATTCCTGAGTAAGTTATGGCAGTACCGCGAGGGCATGGTCTATCTGTCGCCGGCTCCGCTCTATCACTCCGCGCCGCAGACGGCACTCAACCTCGCCATTCGCAGTGCAAGTGCATGCATCATCATGGAACGATTCGATGCTGAGGAATATTTGCGCCTCGTCGAACGCCATGGCGTCACCCACAGCCAACTCGTGCCGACCATGTTCACTCGATTGCTGCGGCTGCCTGCGACAATAAGAGCGCGCTATGACATCCGTTCCCTCGAAGCCATCGTTCATGCTGCCGCGCCCTGCCCCGAGCAGGTCAAGCGCGACATGATCGACTGGTGGGGACCCATCCTGCACGAGTACTACGGCGCGACTGAAGGACTGGGTTTCACTGCCTGTGATACCGCTGAATGGCTGGCGCATCCGGGAACTGTCGGCCGCGTACGGCTCGGCGAGCTCCGGATCCTGGATGACGACATGAACCCTTGTGCCAGCGGAACACCCGGTACCATCTGGTTCAAGACTGCCACGCCGTTCGAATATTTCAACGACCCGGCAAGAACATCCGAAGCCCGCTCACCCGACGGTTCCATGAGCACAGTGAACGACATCGGCTATGTCGATGACGATGGCTTTCTATACCTGACCGATCGCAAGACCTACATGATTATTTCCGGCGGCGTGAACATCTATCCGCAGGAATGCGAAAACCTGCTGATCACCCACCCCAAGGTTGCAGATGCGGCAGTGTTCGGCGTGCCGAACGAAGACCTCGGCGAAGAGGTCAAGGCCGTCGTGCAGACGGAGCCCGGTATTGCAGGTGACGAGACGCTAGCCGCCGAACTGATCGCATTCTGCCGGCAGCATCTGGCGCATCTCAAATGTCCGCGCTCGATCGATTTCGAAGCGGAGCTGCCGAGACTGCCGACCGGCAAATTGTACAAGCGCGTGCTGCGCGATCGCTATTGGGGCGACAAGCGCAGCCGGATAGTCTGACCGCATGCGCGCTCAGACGCCGAAGTGATCGAGGAACCTGAACTTCGGCTCGCCAGCGAGCATCGAGACGAGTTCATTGAGTACACCGGTCTCGGTACGCCACTGCAGGTAGCGTTCGTAGTGCTGCCGGGAATTCCACTGTTCCAGCACGACCAGGCCGGTCGGGTCATCCTGATTCTGAACTACGGCAATACTGATACAGCCGTCGAACGAGCGGGTGTCGGGCAAAATGCGCTTCAACCAGCTTCGCGCTGCTTCAATCGATTCGTTCTTGACATTGAATTCCAGGATCACTTGGCAAGACATCGGCTGCTACTCCCGTTCTGAATTTCGCGCACGACGGCGCTGACTGAATCAGTATATCGTCGATAGCCAACGGTCATATATCGTACAGTCACTGCCGCCGCCACACGCTCGCCAGCCACGGTTGTTGGTCGCAAGGCAGACCAGGCGGTCGGTAGTAGTGATTCAGTTCTTCGAATCCGTTTTCAGTCAACAGCACGCGCCACCGTGACAGATCGCAGTAGTGCGCATAACGCTCACCAAACCAGCCCTCCTGGTTCTGTCCGCGCGGATTGGACGTGAACAGCACGCCGTTCTCGCGCAGTGTCGTGTGCAGGGCGCCCAGTACTCTCGGTAGCGCGACACTCGGCAGATGAAACAGCACGGCGTTGGCGAACACCCCGTCGAAGCGCGCCGCCGGCAGAGCCAGTGCCAGGATGTCCTGCTGCCACACCTCGCAGCCGCTGTGGGCACGCGCCATGGCGACGAAACGCGGCGCGCCGTCGAGACCAATGGCGCGATGCCCGCTCTCGGTGAACGTCTTCAAATCGCGCCCGGGTCCGCAGCCGAGATCGAGAATATCGAAAGGCGGCTCGCCCGTGATGGCATCGAGCAGCGCTGCGATATTCTGGCTGACGTCGTGGTCACACGTACCGGCCTGATAGGATTCAGCGTGCGTCTGGTAGTGGCCGATGGTCCGTGCAGCAATGTCGTCGGTGGTGGGCATACAGATCTTTATGGACAATTTCGCCGGGTGGAAGCGGTCATTGTGACACTGAGCCCGCCATTTTGTGCGCACGCACATGGGGAAGTGCATTTTGCCTGGCCGACTGGGGAATTTCGCCCTTGCCGAGCCGCTTACTGTCAGTCACGATGAGCCCCGTTCCGCCCTGCTCAACTTACCAAAGGAAACGACATGACGGCCTTCACGTTCGACGACCGCAATATCCGGTGGCAACGTCTCGGTGATTTCCCGCACCTGCACTTTCAAATTCTGGACATCGACGAAAAGAACAAGATTGCCGATGTACTGTTCAGGTTTGCTGCGAACGAGAAAATCCTGCTACACCGCCATCTCGCACACAACAATACCTTTGTCATTCAGGGTGAGCATCGGCTCTATCATCCGAATGGCGACATCAAGGAGGTCCGCCATGTCGGCAGCATGACCTCCAGCCCGCCAAACAACGACCCGCATCGTGAAGGGGGCGGCGATCAGGATGTCATCATCGCTTTCAGCATCCGCGGAGATGGCGTCCTGTACGAGTTGCTCGATGACGACCAGAACCTGATAGGCACGATCAGCATGCAGGACCTCGTCGACTTGCATAAAGCAGGTCGACAAGCGCAGGCCGCGTAACGGACTGCCCGAGCGGTCGACTGGCCGCGCAACGGCTGCGCTCAAGCGTAACCAAACAACCTATGTGACTTGATCGCCGCCGCCACTTTCGGCGGTACCATCGACTCCCACTCCGTGTTCGTTGCGCTGATTTTGCTCAACACGTCAGGGGAGTAGATGTTGAGATAAGTGTGATTGAATTCCGTCAACTGCACGATGCAGCGGCGATCGACGAGATAGCCGAAAAGTTGCCGTAGCGAAGGCTCGACCTGCAGCTTATCGAGCGTGATGAGTTCCTTGGTACTCTGGTCGATATACGGATAAATGAGCAGTTTGAGATTGTTCTTGAACAGCCGACCGAAGCTCTCAAGAATGCCTCCTTCCAGATCCGTATAGTGCATTTCGTTGAAGATTTCGCGCAGATTCATTGCGCCCATCGCCAGACCTATCGGTCGCGTGGTGTAGCGGAACAGATAGGCCGCGAGGCGATAGTATTCGACGAAATCCGAAATCATGACCGTGTGCCCGGTAGTCGCAAGCACATCGGCACGGCTGATGAAGTCGTTCAGGTCGACTTCGCCCTGTGCCATCAGATTGCCCATGGTAATTTCCATGATCGATATCGTCTCGCCCGCTGCGACGTCATCCGATTCGCGTTCGAAGCGTGCGAGCGCCGTCGCCGCCAAGTCGAGGTTGACGTAGGTAACAGGGCGAAACCTGCCGCGCTCGACAAGTACCGGCTTCTTGTACAGCACTTCGGATGGCTGCAGTACTTTACCTTCGGCGGAGAACATCGCGGCACCGGTCAACCCCAGTTGAACCAGCCGCAGACTCATGACGCGGTTGTCGACAGAGCGAAAAGCGTCGCCGAGAAACTCGATCAGATCGATTTCAATCCGATTCGTACTCAGTCCATCGAGCAGCGACTCGAGCAGCTTTTCCGGCTGGTCATACAGAAAACATGCGCCATAGACCAGATTCATACCGACGATGCCGAGCGCTTCCTGTTGCAGAGCGTTTTCGATATCCAGCATGCGTACATGAATGATGATCTGGCTGTTGTCGCTACCCGGCTGGGCCTGGAATTGGATCCCCATCCAGCCGTGGCACTCATTGTTGCCGCGAAAGTTGCGCGCAGAGACGGTGTCTGCGAACGCGAAAAAAGTGGTGTTCTCACCGCGGATCGCGCCAAGACGTTCCAGATTCAAGCGCTGCTCGCAGTCGAGCATGGCCTGGAGGCGTTCGCGACACACGTAGCGTGCACAGCTGCCGTAGATGGCGTCGCTGACCTTCATGTCATAGGCTGAAATGCTCTTGGCGATGGTGCCTGCCGCCCCGCCAGCTTGAAAGAACCAGCGTACGACTTCCTGACCTGCACCGATTTCGGCGAAGGTGCCGTAATGACGAGGGTCCAAATTGACCTTCAGAGCTTTGTCCCTGGGTACGACGGGGTGCGCATTCATCAGTCATCCTCCATCTGGCCCGAAATACTGGCTTGAATGGCGGACGCAAAGATCATGCCCTACCAGATCCCCGTTGAGACCGATGGAACGCGAGTCATCGCCCAATGCTTGTCGTCCATCGTGGTGCGGCGCCGCGAGACCGGTCCCAAAACAGGGCGGCAGCCACTGTAGCCTATGAGAAGGATAAAACCGCGTCGGTAGTCATGGTCGGAACACTGCGACGATTTCAGCCACGTCACCGCGCGTCGCACCGTCGCGACTGATATTGCGCCGGACCGAGATCCGGTTCATTTCCGCGCCTGCATATTCGCGCGTCACGAAGTCCGTATCGTGATTGGAGATGACGACCGGCACACCTTTCGTGGCCAGCCAGCGCGCCAATCGAACCAGTTCGAGCTGCTCGTCCTGCCCGAAATCCTTGCGACCGAATTTTGTGAAATTTGCAGTCGTTGTCAATGGCACATAAGGAGGATCGCAATACACCACGTCGCCGCGTCGCGCCGCTTTCATCGTCACCGTGAAATCCTGACAGGCGAATTCGGCCGAGTGCACGCGTTCCACGAAGGACAACAAGGCCCGTTCCGGAAAGCCGGGATCGATGAACTTGCCAAACGGCGAATTGAACAGGCCCTTGTTGTTGAAACGCACGAGCCCGTTGAAACAATGCTTGTTGAGATACAGGAACAGGGCGGCGCGCAGCCTTGAGTCTGTCGCCGCATTGAACAACTCGCGCATCGCATAAAATACGTCTTCGCGATTGAACAGAGGGCCGAACCATGGCCGGCAATAATTGATGAACGCCGCGCCTTCCGCCGTAATATGGCCAAATAGATTGATGAGATCCTGGTTGGTATCGGCCAACAGATAACGTTTGTAGTCGGTATTCAGGAACACTGCGCCGGAGCCGACGAAAGGTTCAATCAGACGTTGCCCGGCAGGCAGCACTTCGAGCAGCTTGGGCACGACTCTGATTTTGCCGCCGGGCCATTTCAAGAACGGTTTCTGCAGGGGTTGGAGAGTTGCCTTCATGAACTACTTTTCAGCCCTCTGCACAGCGCCGCGCCAGCGCCACATAAGGCGGCACGATGGCGGCCCAGGCGGCAAACCGCGGGTCTGGCGCCCGACCCGAGGTATAGAGATAGACGCCGAGCGCGATGATAGCCGCGACTTTCGCGACTGCAAGCGCCTCGTAGCGATGCAGGTCGACCACCGAACGCGCGGTCATGTGCTGCCATTCGTCGATAGTGCGGCTGCGCGACCACCAGCCCGGCAGTTCGTAACCGGCCGCTCCCAGCGCCGCCTCGCCCTGATCGTAGAATTGAAGGATATAGCCGAGATCGAGCAGCGGATCGCTGATACCGGCCATTTCCCAATCGAGCAGAGCGAGCAGACGACCGTCGTGACTCCATAACGTATTGCCGTGCTTGGGATCGCCATGTATCGGGCTTGGCGGGCCTGACGGGCGGGGCGGATGGGCGACTAGATCTTCAAGCACCGCAATCAATTCGGCTGGCGCTTCAGCACCACGAGCGACATTCAGCCAATGCTGGCCTTCCTCCACCACGCTGCGATGGCGCGCCGGCATGGCGGTGACGGGCAGCCGGTGAACAGCTGCTACGGCTCCGATCCACTGCGCGCACATCGCGTCGAGCATGGACGATGGCGCCGCTTTCAGCCACTCCGGCGTCACGTACTCGAACGCCTCGCCGGCCAGGCATTCCATGATGAAGAACGGATCGCCAATCACGGCTGCATCCGTGCACAGCTCATAGACTGCCGGCACCGGCGGACCGTCGGGATGACGGCCCATCGCTTCGAGCACGGCATGCTGGGCCGCCATGTCATAAGGCGGCAGCAAGCCTTCCTTCGATGGCGGCATGCGCAGTATGCGGTTGATGCCTTCGAGCTGATAGGTTTCGTTGGAATGACCGGTGGAAAGCGCCGTGATCGACGTTAGCGCAGCACCGCAGCCGAGATACTCGCGCAAGCCTGTAAGCATGCGCCCCAGGTCACGTGACATCGCCGCTCAGCCTCGCGTACGCGTCGATGACAACTCCATCTCCGGCCATTCGCCGAGTACGATGGGTTCGAACAGGCCATAACCGTTGGCGTCGCCTTCGCGTACTTTAACTATCGTATCGCGCACCGCGCTCGCCAGACGATGCCGTACCTCGGGCGCGGTCATGTCGATGATGCGCTCGCCGTCGAGATTGAGTTCACCGCGCCAGTTGCCATGCTTCTTGCCGTCGAAGCCGAGATACAGAGCTGTACTCAGATAGAAACCTGAATCACCCATCACTTCGATTTCGACCTTGTTGGTCTCGCCATTCAGCATGTCGATATACAGATAGCCGCCGATCAACCGGCGCGTATCGTCATCGTACCGCAGCACCGGGCGCACCCGCGCGATGCGTTCCTGGCGGCCATCAGCCTGATTGCGGTAACCGGAGAAATAGAACACGTCGTCGCCGCGGATCTGCAGGTAGAAATGGTACTCGTAGTACGTACCGTCCGGGCGCTTGAGTAGCAGTGGCGACCAATTGAGCAGAAATTTCGAATCTTCGAACTTGCGCTCGCCGAAATCCCGCGCCGGACGAAGATCGGTCGGCGGCGCACCGACGTCGAGGCGCACGCCCCACGAGTGATCGCGATAACTGAACCAGTCCTCGGGCTTGATTTCGTCGCGTTTACCTTCGATTTCCACCCAACCGCTCGCTACTCCAGCCTGGTGATAACGCACCACGTTGGAGACGATGCGGAATCCATGCTCGTCGCGCTGGATATGACGGTCTTCGAAAAAACAGGGATGGATGGCATCGAAAGTGATGTCGAAACGCAGCGGAATAATATCGTTTTTATCTAGCGTCCAGCGGATCCGCTTCTGCGGTTCGAGTACTTCGTACTTGATCGGGCCGACTTGTGTATCCAGTGGTTTCTGCGCCAGTTCACGACTTGCACGCACTGTCCACTGTTCCTTGCCGCGCGAAATACCGGCGAATGCATCCATCACATCGCGGTTCTGGTAGCGGCCGAGACCGCAATCGATCTGCAGGCTGCCATCCCTTCGCGAGAATGGCGTCCACAGTTTTTCAGTCCACGCCAGATCGGATTCGGCGACAGTCGCGAACGTATCGGCGATCTGATGATTGAGTTGCTCGTCGGCGTCGAGCAGTTTGCCAATGCCCTGCATGATTCTCCCCTTCAGTCTGGTCAGTGTCCGTTCACGAGTTCAATGTCGCGAGGTAAAGATGGCCTGCCACACGATGTGTGCCCAGGTGTCGATGAAGTCCTGACGCTCGGTCTCACTCAGACCCTTGCCGTAGTTCACGTAGGTGTGATTGACCGACCATGACAAGATTTCCGCCAGCATACCCGGCAGTGGCTCATGAGCACGGCCACTCTCAGCAATGCGTTCGATAGCCTGCCTGGATTCTCCAACGAACCGCTCAAGCATGCGTGTGTGCAGAGTCGCCACCTGCGCGTCGTAAGGCGCCGTTTCAGCTGCGGCCGACAGAATGGCGTGGTGCTTCAGATAGGCTTCGAAGAAACGCGCCATCGCGGCACGCAGGTCTTCGTAGCGAGCGTCCTCGGCGTGCACGAACCACAGACCACCGGCGCCGACGACTTCGTCCTCGACGCGCGAAATGAGACGCGCGACGAGTTCGCCCTTGTCGCGAAAATGCAGGTAGAACGTTGCGCGGGCGATTCCGGCTTCGCGCGCCAGGGCGTCGACCGACAGGGCCGTAATTGTGAAGCCGCGCTCGAGCAGCCGTTCCAGTGCGAGTTGCAGTCGGTCTTCCATCCCTAGTGCGATATCGGTGTCGTTGCCGCTGCGCGCACGGCGGGTCACGCTGGCCATGGTCTATCCTTGGATAAGGGGTCACGCTGAAGGTGTGACGGACAACCCACGATACGTCCTGACCCCCAATCTAGTCAATGCGTCTAGACAGTACGTCTACAATCAACTTATAGTGACCCGGCGCGGGGATCGGAAATTCTTCAGGGGAGAACAGACATGTCGGTCATCGAAAGCGACGCGCTCGGGCGGGCGCAGGAATTCCAGCACGGCACCAAGGGACCGGTAACGGCCTCGCGTCATCGGCGTAACGCCATCGTGTACGGCTGTCTCTGTGTGGCCGCAGTGGCACCCGCCTGGCTCGGCGCGAGCGCCGCGTGGCAAGCCGCAGGTCTGGGTCTGTTCCTGCCCGGCGGCGGTTTTTTTGCACTGGGCGGCGCCTGGGTCCTGATGGTCCCGGTCGTCCTCGCGCTGTTCTGGTTGTCGTGCATCGCCTGGTTCTGGAACGGCATGGTGTTTGCGCCGCTCACCGTATGGCTGGGTTCGGCGGTGATGGCCGGCGCCCTGGTCGGCGAGGCTATCTGGCCGCCCGCTCTCGCCTTCGCGCCGATAGCGGCAGCCGGCATTTTCCTCTGGTTACAGCACAAGACTGCACAACGTCATGCCGCCGATCGCGTGCGCTACGCGCAACGTCAGCAGTTTTTCGAGGCATCGCGTGCAGAAGTCATTGAACGCGTACAGAGCGAGCCCGCTGTCGGCACACGCGAACTGGATCCCGAACAGCTGGCGGCGGCGCGTTACGTGCTCGATCGCGCGCTGCAGCCTGTCGGTGAGTTCAAGGGTTACACCGTCATCGATCAATTCCAGCCCGCTGCACTGCGCTACCAGATCAACCATCTCGGTTTCGCGCTCGGCATGCTGCAGGGTCACTACACGCCGAATTTCAGCGGCTATATGCACGAAGCCCAACGCAATCTGATTGAAACCTACCTGGCGAAAAAGGTGTGGGACTACTGGGTGTTGGAATCGATGTGGGGTCATTTCAATTTCAGCGATTTCGACCCGGCAGCGAAAGACAACATCATGCTGACCGGCTGGTATGGCATGCACGTCAACCAGTACATGCTGAATAGCGGCGACCGGCGGTATGCCGAACCGGGCAGCCTGACGTTCCGTCTGAGTGAACGTACTGCGTTCCCGCATAGTTCGCATACGTTGGCGCAATCCATCCTTGAGAACTACCAGCGTTCAGATTTCTGTCTGTTTCCGTGCGAACCGAACTGGGTCTATCCCGTGTGCAATATGTACGGCCTCGGTTCGCTTGCCGCGCATGACGCCGTGTTCGGTACGAATGACGCACAGACCTCGCTGCCGCATTGGCAGCGCATGCTGGAAACGGAATTCACCGATGAAAAAGGCTCGATCATCGGCTTGCGTTCGTATTGGACCGGTCTCGAAATTCCGTTCTATGCAGGTGAAGCGGGCTTCGCATTCTTCGCCAACGTATTCTCACCGGCGCTGGCGCGCCGGCTGTGGGCCGTCGGGCGCAAGGAATTGGCTTACTGCATCGCGGCGGACGCCACTGGCGCGCCGCGGCTCAGTATTCCGCGTGAAGCCTTGAGCTTTATCGACACCATCGATCCCGGCCACTATCGGCGCGGTTCGTTGTTCGCTTATGCAGCAGTAGCCATGTGCGGTCGCGAATTCGGCGACGATGAACTCGCCGAAGCGGCGCTGCGTTCGATGGACCAGGACTGCGGGCGCCAGGACCAGGATGGTGTCGTCAGCTATCGCGAGGCTTCGTGTCTGGCCAACGTGTGGGCAGTGGAAGCCAAGCTCATGCGCACCGGCGACTTCCGCAATTCATTCGTCAAAGGCCCACCGGCCAGCGCTTTCACGGGTCCGCAGCTCGCAAGCGCCACCTATCCCGACGTGCTGGTCGCGAAAGCGACTAGCACCGGCGACGATCTCGATCTCGTGCTTTATCCTGGACGTGGCAATGGTCGTCAGCGTCTCGGTCTGGCGCGCCTCGCGCCGGGCAAGCAGTATCGCGTCAGCGGCCGGCCGGATCTCGATTTCCGTGCCGACGATAACGGTGCAGCGAGTCTCGATGTCGAGCTCACGGGGCGCACAGCGCTGGCGATACAGCCGGTTGCTTGAGCGCACGCCTCGATCAGGATGTCACCAGCCGCTGGAGGCGGTGGTGACATCGCCGTCACATAGTGCCGTGCCAAAACCCGTGGTTTCGAACACGACGGCAGCGAGTTCGTTACCAAGATGAACACGATGACCGTATACCCAGGTTGCGCCGAAGCAGGCTTCGACCATGATCAGGGTGAGCACCGCGTAACGAACCGCAGGATGCTGCAATCGCTCAATCAAGCCGGCAACGACGGTACCGAGACCGTGCGATGAACTGCCGGTATCCGGCACGATGCCGAACCAGGCTTTCAGGCGCCGCCAGCTCTCGATAATCTGCATCGCGAGCGCCAACGCGATCACGCAGCAGCTCATGCTGCGCGGCTCCACCTTCGCGCGAATGAGGTCGAGCAGGTTTTCTCGTCGCGCATGGTTGGTAGTTCCACTCTGCGTACCGCTGCACGCTCGCTGGAAAGATAGCTGTCTCGCGCCGAGAAATCGAGTACCGCGGCGGTCAGGACCACCAGCTAGCCACCAGTAAGCGATAACGACGCGATCAAATCCGCCAAACGTTCAGGCGAGACGCCCCTGGCGCACTCGCAGATGCAGTCCGCCAAGCCCGCCCATCAACAGCCACAGTGCACCCGGCACCGGCACGGCACTGACATTGAGTACGGCGCCCTGATTCAAGACTGCATCTGAAAGCAGGCTGCCGGGCGGCGCGATGACGCTGTCGAGACCAAACGTATTGAATAAATCGACCACACCGCCGTTATCCGATTCGGCCACGACCGTGCCAGCAATGAGGTAGGTATGCCCTGCCAGAACCTCGAACTCGAGGCTGCCCGTGAGATCGATGTCAAGTACGCCGCCATTGAGTACGACATCCCGGTCATCAGCGTACGAGTTGCCGCCCCGTATACGCACGGATGCCATCGTCACCGGCGCATCGGCCTGGCCGTCGCACTCATTACTTATCTCCTCACACGGAGCGAACGTATTGAGATCAAACACCGCCATGATGGCATCGAACGAAAACGCGGGATCTTCCGCGCGAAAGTAATGCGTCCCCGCCGGAAGTACGATTAGGCAATTCGGTCCGCAGTCACTCCGATAGATGCTGCCATCGAGCGAAAAATTGATGCTGAAGGTGGCGTCCTTCGTTGCCTGCCAGGTGTCGCTCCACCCGGATCCGGCCCGACTCGATGATTGCGTCCTCAGGAAAAAGTCATTGTTCGGAATGCCATCGTCATTCGATTCGCCGGTGTTCTTGTCATCGTAGAATTCGTAGCCTTGCGCCGTCGCGGCAAGCGCATGGTTCGCGAAGTAATCTGACTTTGCACGCGCCGGATCGAGCAGTGGGCCTGGCACCAGGATATTGCCGGTAGTGGAACGCATCCCAACCGTCACGCCGGGTGTCGTAGTACTGACGCCAGGGAAATCCGGATCTCCGAAAATCGGATCACGTTCATCGACTTGAATCCTGTCGTCACCATCCTTGAGATAGCCAACTCTGGAAACGGCATGCCGCGCTGTCGCATAGACGTCGCTTGGAACGGTAGGCAGCGGCGCATAGGCACCGAAAAAGTCGTAATAGGTGATCTCGCCATAGGTGGTTTCGTAGGCTAGCGCCGCCGGTCCGAAAGCGAGAGCCAGCGTACCTGCAAGCAGACGCACGCGGCACTCAGACACATAAATTTGCAATGTGGGATCCCCCTCACAGACATGAGCCTGGAAGATACCTGCAAGCGACACATCGGGGTAGCCCGCAGACATTGAGGTCGACGAATTCTGGGAGCTATTACCGCATTGTTGACAACTCAGTTGCTGGTGATGAAATCAATGACCAGACGATTGAATTCGGCGGCATGCTCGATCATGGCCCAATGTCCGCAGCGGTTCAGCAGCACGAGCCGTGAATTCGGAACGTGCGCAACCAACACCAGCGAGTGCTCGTAAGACACGACGCGATCGTCACGGCCATGGATGAACATCGCCGGTATCTTGCTCTGCATCAGATCGTCGAGATTCGCGAATTTCGGTACCGGCGAACCTTTCGGCAGACCGTCGAGAAAATTCTTGAGATGTGCTGGATTGCCGCTTGCTGCCTCGGAGCGCCGGGCGCAAAGCTCGTCAGTTGCAAATGATTTGTCGAAACACATGATCTCGACCAGACGGCGCATCGTTGCAGCAGTGGGATTGCGGTAGCCCTCGACCAGGATCTTGAGGCCTTCTGTGGGACCATCGCCGGCACCGAACAGTTTGGGCGCGCGGCTGGCCGGCGCACCCATGGTGACCAGATGAGACACGCGCGCGGGATGTTCGGTAACCAGCCTGAGTGCGGTACAGCCGCCCATCGAGTTACCGATCAGCGCGCTCTTCTCGATCCCCAGTGCATCCATGAACTGGATGGTGGCAGCAGCATGATCGAGCCGATCGACGGTACACGGATCAGAAGCGCCCCAACCGGGCATATCGACCGCAAACACATGGAAGTGCTGCGCGAGCCCGTCGAGATTCTGCGAGAAATTGCTCCAGCCCGTCGCACCGGCACCGGAGCCGTGCAGCAGGATGAGCGGATGACCGCTGCCGGCCTCGTGGTAGTGAAGGTTCCAATCGCGCGTGCGGACGTTACGGCTGCTGCCGTCCCGGGAAATCGTCATTTCGATGGTGCTCCTCGGTCGATTCGGACGTGGTCTGGTCGCGAGTGTACAGAATGCCGCCCGGCCAGCTTAACTAAATCCAATCGTTTTTCAATTGATGTTGGATTGATAATCCAATAACCTGGAACTCCACCAAGGGGAGCCTCGCGCATGAACGAGCCGAAGCCGATACGCCGCCGGACCGGGCGTATCAACAGCACCAGCGACACGCGCACGAACGACTCCCGCACCCAGGCCCAATACCAGCCGTATAAAGAGGCGGCCTGGGGTTTCGTCAACCACTGGTATCCGGCGCTGTTCAGCGAAGAGTTGCCGGAAGACACTGTCGAAGGGATCCAGATGTGCGGGATCCCGATTGTCCTGCGCCGCATCGGCGGAAAGGTTTACGCGCTCAAGGACCAATGCGTCCATCGCGGCGTTCGACTGTCGGCCAAACCGACCTGCTTCACGAAGTCCACGATCAGCTGCTGGTACCACGGCTTCACCTACGATCTGGCGAGCGGCAAGCTGGTCACGATTGTGGCCAATCCCGACGATAAACTTGTTGGCACCACCGGCGTCACCACCTACCCGGTGACGGAGATCAACGGCCTCATTTTCGTCTTCATCCGCGATGACGACTTTCCGGACGAAGACGTCCCGCCGCTGGCACACGACCTTCCGATCCGGTTTCCCGCCAATGACGAGCGCTTCCCCCATCCACTGTGGCCAGCCGCGCCCAGCATCGCCGACGACAACGCCGTGCTGCGTGGCATGCACCGCACCGGATTTTCGAACTGGCGCATCGCGTGCGAAAACGGCTTCGACAATGCGCACATTCTCGTGCACAAGGACAATTCGATCGTGCATGCCATGGACTGGGTGTTACCACTCGGCATCGTGCCCACCGCCGACGACTGCATTGCCGTGGTCGAAGACGAGGATGGTCCGAAAGGCATGGTGCAGTGGTTGTTCACCGATAAATGGCAACCGATGCTGGAAAATCCCGAACTGGGATTGAAGATTGAAAACGTCCGCGGCCGTTGTTATCGAACGTCGGTCTTTCTGCCCGGCGTGCTGATGGTCGAGAACTGGCCGGAAGAACACGTGGTTCAGTACGAATGGTATGTCCCGATTACCGACGATACTTACGAGTACTGGGAAGTACTGGTCAAGATTTGTAATACGGACAAGGAACGGGAAGTTTACGACTACCGTTACAAATGCCTGTACAAGCCGCTTGCGCTGCACGGGTTCAATGATTGCGATCTCTACGCGCGCGAGGCGATGCAGGATTTCTATGCCGATGGGACGGGTTGGGACAATGAACAACTCGTGTCGACGGACGTTTCCCCAATCACCTGGCGCAAGCTGGCTTCGCGCTGGAACAGGGGCATTGCCAAACCAGGCCGTGGCGTCGATGGGGCGGTGCAGGCGTCGAGCATTCGTCTGCGCCAGGCGGCGGAAGGTAAACCACTCGCGTACAAAGTGAAGAAGATCGAAGAGTAGCGCAGCCCTTACTGGCCCGGCGCATGAGAGAGCAAACCCACCGCCTCGATTTTCGATTTGCCGACGGTGTCGCCGCCTTTGTCGCGGTAAACGCAGGGGAAACTGTGCTCGAGGCGGCGCTCAATGCCCGGCTTCCCATGCTCTACCAATGTCGTTCCGGCAGCTGCGGCAGCTGTATGGGCAAGCTCGTCGCCGGCGAAGCCGGCATGCGGCGTGGCGCAGCGACAGCGTTGTTGCCGCGCGAATATGCCGCGGGCCAGCGCCTGCTGTGCTTGACCGAGCCGCACACCGATTGCCACTTCGAATTACCGTATCCCGCCGCGGCTGCAGCGCAGGATATCCGCCACGCGAACGCGTTTGTAAACGCTGTCGATCGCGTTGCTGAAGACGTCATTCGCTTGAAACTGGAGCTGGCAGAAGGCGACAGCCTTACGTTTCGCGCCGGGCAGTTTTTCGAGGTCGTGGTCCCGGGTATCGATGTTATTCGGCGCTACTCGCCGTGCACTACGCCGGACGAGCTGCCGAATATCGAATTGCTGGTCAGACTGTTACCGGGCGGCGTGATGTCCGACTGGCTCGACACGCGTACGCGTGTCGATGACATCATCCAGTTGCGCGGTCCGTTTGGCGCATTCTTTCTGCGCGAACGCCAGCGCGTCCCGCATGTGTTCATCGCCGGTGGGACGGGGATCGCGCCGATACTCTCGATAATCGATACCGTGCGCAAACAGACCGGTAAACGGCCACCAATGTTGTTGAGTTTCGGCTGCGGCAGCCGGGAATCGCTGTTCGGTCTCGAGGATCTGCAACTACGCCAGCTTTGGTTGCCTAACCTCACGATCAGGATCTCCGTGCCACGCGACCCGCCTGCAGGTGTTCTGCAAGGGACGCCGGTAGATGCATTGAGCCCAGGCGATATCGATACGCATTCGATTGCCTACGTCTGTGGACCGCCTGCCATGGTTGAAGCAGCTGCTCTGCGGCTGCTCGCCCTTGGCGTTCAAGCCGACAACATCGTGGCCGAGCGATTTACCGCAAGCTAAGCACAGCGAGGTTCCTCCATGTCACTCACACAACAGCTTCCGTTTACCTCTCAGCAGCAAGCCTGGTACGAATCGGCGATCGCACGACTGGACCCGCAACGCCTCAAACAGCTGCTAGCGAATATCACCAGCATCCATAGTCCGACCGGCGCTGCGCGCGCAGCCAGCGAGTACGTCGCGGGCCAGCTTGAACGCATCGGCATGCGTTCACACTATCTGCCGATGACCGAGAAGTCAGGCAACGTGCTCGCCGAGACGCGCGGCACCGGTGGCGGTGCCGCACTGCTGCTCTACGCCCCGATAGACACTCACCTCGAAGGCAATGCCAGTGACTACCCGTGGGCAGGGCCGAAAGGATTCATCGATCTGCAACCGAGTGCCGAAGTGGTCGAGGATTGGGTCTATGGACTGGGCTCGTCCAATCCGAAGGCCATGGTCGCGACGCTGATTGAAGTCGCCAATGCGGTGCTGGATTCCGCCGTTCCGCTGATCGGCGATCTGATGCTCGGATTTGCTGACGGCGGTATGCCAGTCAACATTGCTGCGCGCGACAACGCTGGCATGTCTAACGGTGTCCACCATCTACTCAATCGCGGTGCGGCGGCCGATTTCGCGCTGATCATGAAACCGTGGAACTACGTCTACAGCGAGGAACCGGGCATGGGCTGGTTCAAGCTGCGGCTGCTCGGCACCTATGGTTACGCCGGTGTACCGCGCGGAACGCCGGGCTTTCGCAGCTCGGTGGTCCCGCTGGCGACCGTGATCCCCGAACTCGAGCAGTGGCTGGTGGAGTACGCGGAACGCAACACCTCGGGCACCGTGAAACCGCATGGCTGGATAGCGGGTGTTCAGGCTGGTTCATCGGAACGCCCCGCTTTCCCATCAGCCGCAGCTGAACTTTTTCTCGACGTGCGGATCAATCCGCGCACCTCGCCCGCAGCAGTGAAAGCGCAGTTTGCCGAGTTCGTGAGTGGGCTCCAACAGCGACACCCGGACCTCGAACTCGAGTGGGAGATGTACGGCTCCGTACCTGGCGGCACGACCGATGAGGACAACTGGATCATCCAGTCGGCTCGACGTGGCTGGGAATGGGTTGAAGGAATCCCGCACCCCGAAGCGCCGCACATGGGCGGCCAGACCGATGGTGCCGCCTTGCGTCGGCTCGGCGTGCCCACGGCCCGTATCGGCTGGCCATGGCCTGCTGAAGGATCGCCACGACCCATTGCAGAAGGCCTCGGTGGTATGGGCGCAACCTATATCCCGGATCTCATGCCGTGTGCCCGCAAGATTGTCTATGCCGTCATCGACACCCTGACCCGGCGTCGCGACGAACTTGGGCTTTGAAATACCCACCAGCTGTCAATCGACGAGGTCTTCAGAATGGTTAGACGAATCGTGACCGGAACTCGCGCCGGCAAGTCCGTGGTAGTGTCCGACGGGCCGGTCTCGAATACGCACGATTTCACCAGCGTCCCCGGATTCCAGACCACGCTTGCGTGGCAGTTACCAGCGGCGCCTGCGGTACCGGATGACGGCATCGATCCGGTGGCTACCGTCAGCAACCTGCTGCCCGGCGTCGGTGGTTCGAGTCTGATCATCGTGCAATTCCCGCCCGACAGCGTGATGGAACGTGCCGACTTCAACGCACAAGCTGCGGGCGCGGAGTACGCCGCCTATCTGCCGGGGCTGGTCGATACGTTTGATCCGGATGGCTCCGGCATGCATCAGACTCAGACCGTCGATTACGATCTCATACTCGCCGGCGAATTGTGGCTGGAACTCGACGACGGTGAGGTCCGCCATTTGCAGGCGGGCGATATCGTAATCCAGAACGGGACCCGTCATGCGTGGCGTAACCGCAGCCAGCAGGTCGCCATCATGGCTGCCGTTCTGCTCGGTGCAAGCACGCGCTGAAACAACGATGTATGGGCTCAGTCCGTCGACGGCGTAAAGGTGGCGCTATCCCTGGCAGCTTCTTCGTAGACACCTGTCAGCAGTGAGAGCGAACGCGCGAGGTCGACCAGCCGCTCATCAATATTCTGGATCTCCTTGAGACGCTGGATCAGAATTTCAGCCTTGATGTCACGGTACTCATCGGTGACTTTCGCGCCCAGTTCCGTGACCGTGTAATTGAACTGTTTGCTCTTTTCGTCCTTCGATTTGGCAATGAGCCCAGCCGATTCCAGCTTGCGAAGGCTGTACTGGATGTTGGGCACATCATCGCGATTGATGAGTCTGGCTATCGTCGAACTGTTCTTGGGTCGATCCTGCATGCGGATAACGTGCAGGATGATGTGCTCGGCATACTTGATGTCACCGGCGATGGCCATCGAGCCCGTGGTCGTCACGAACCGGGCAAAAGCTTCCTGAAAGCGGATCAGCGCCCACTCGAATTCCGTAGCCTTGAATTCGAAATCGCTCTTGGCGAGATGCCAACCGCGGTAGTACTTGGGTTTCATGGTGTTCTCGAAGCTTTCCATCGCGCGCGATGCCGGAACCAGGGCAGTCCGACAGACTACCGCGCCGCCCGATTGTAGAGCCGTTCGATGTTTCGGCACAGGCCTTGCTGGCGAATACCGCATCCCCTTTGCGTGGGCTTACTGCCCTGACTCAGGACATCGATAACCTCAGCCAAAACCGCGCCCTGACTGCATCGTGACGATATCGACCACTCGCGAGAACAACATCGTCACCGTCCGCGCGGAATTGACGGGCACTACTTTGGCGCGGACTGTGCACCAAGGTCTGGCCGATCGCTGCAAGATGCTGCAAGGAGAGTCACATGAATAGCACTCGCATTGAAGCCATCGTTAAACAGGAGTCGGCGATTCCGATTACCGGCAGGCAACTGACTCTGCCTCGGGGTCCGATCTTCCATCTGCTTCGCGCCGACCAGTCCGACTACGACATCGGCGAGTTCCGTGCGTGGGCCGGCTACAAGAATCTCGGCGTCGACCAGGCAACCGATGGTCTCGCGCATTTTCAGCATGTGTTGAGCTTCGCCGGCACCGACATGGCTGGTCGTACCGGCATCCATGCTCATTTCGCGCACGCCCAGATTGTCATACCGGTGTCTGGCCATGGCGTGTTCAGCTATGACGGGGTAGACACGGAGGCAGTCCCGGGGGTGGTGATCATGCAGCACGGCGGTACTATCCATGATCAGTTCTCGTACAGCTACGCGGCGGCGTCGGATGCCGAGAATCGCAAGACTCCGCAAACCATCGATCCTTACCCGGCCGATGCCGAACCGCGCTCATTCAGCTTCCTCGAACTGTTCGTGCCGCAACACTTTGCCAATGTCGAAATCATTCCGCCGCATGAAGTTACCGAGCTCGACCAACGTACGGCATGGGACCACCCCTATCACGCGCAGGACGCCAATTACGCCATCCAGGCGGCCGATGCATCCGGCGCAGTCTATCGGCCTGTCAACTTGCGGCCGGATCTGGAAGCCCGCGACGCCGAGACATGGGTTGCCAGTGGACGTCTGGTCGCGACCTGGATCGTTCGTCCGGCATCTGCGCCTTCTCGTCATCCAGTCATCGACCTCAGCATTCCCGGTGAAACCGGCGGGATAGAAATCCTGTACCTCATCAACGGCTCCGCCACATTCCTGAATCAGGTCGGCGACAGGTTTCTGATGTCACCGGGCGATACGCTGACGTGCAGCCAGGGCCTGGTCGGTGCTCCTCTCGACTGTTCGCCGGATATGCGCCTGATCCGGTTTTTCATTTCAGCCAGTGCACAGCGTCTGAAAGAACGAACGCCGGAAGAAATCGAGCGACTCGAAGCCCTGGGCCCGCGCATCATCACCCGCCGCGAAATACGCCCGCCCGGCGACACACGACCGGTCAACTGTCTGCGTGAATTCTGACGCTTTTCGATAGCCCTCATCGATTACGTAAAGCTACCCTGCATAGCTATACTCGAACGGTCTCGACAACATGGGGGAGGGCTCGGCATGAATTTCGAGTGGGCAAAGCAATGGCTGGGGAGTTTCGGCAATCTCGAACAGATGATGGAAATGTACGCCGAGGACGTCAAGTTCGAGGACATCATCTTCGGTGAGAAAGCGAATAATCGTGCAGAACTGCGGCATTTCTTCGACGGCTTCTCCGATCCGAAAGTCGGCACACATCGTTTTCGCGCCGATAGCTACAGCGGTGGCAGTACCGGCGGCGCGGTGGAGTGGACGTGGTTCTCCGAGCACGGCGGCGACTTCTTCGGTATCCCGGCCAAGGGCCGCAAGACCGAGACCCGCGGCGTCTCGGTGCTGAATTTCCGCGATGGCAAGATAGTCGCCCAGCATGACCTGTGGGATGCCGCGGCGATCTTCAAACAGCTCGGCGTGGTGAAGTAACGAACCCTCTATCGAGAATAGCGCGGGCGATAACGGGCAATGCTGCTCGGAGCCTGGCGCCATAGTATCTCGCTCTGAACTAATTATTGAATGTTAATTATTATCATTTAGAATGCGTTTACCTCGGCCCGTTTGCGCCGACCTTCGTCAACAGAGAAGACCTCCCCTATGCCCGGTCTCACCGCCAGATCGCCCTGGCGATTGGCTTGCCTCGGCTCGACTTTCGTCGTCGCGTTGCACAGTTCAACCATTGCGTTCGCCGAGGACGCAGCCATACCAGCGAAAAAGCCGCCCCTAGGCGTCGAGAGCATGACGGTAACCGGTACGGCCGAGGCGGCCTACACGGTGACCGAGACGGCATCGGCCACCAAATTATCGCTGTCACTGCGCGAGACACCGCAATCGATGACGGTGATGACGCGCCAGCGGCTCGACGATCAGAATCTACAGACCTTGCGACAGGTGCTGGATGAAACGCCCGGTGTCTATTCCTATGCATACGATTCGGAGCGCGTGTTGTTCACCAGCCGCGGCTTTGTCGTCGATAGTCTGCTCTACGACGGCGTGCCCGCGACGACCAATTTCAGCACCGACTCGCTGGACGAAACGCTCGATACAGCGCTCTACGAGCGTATCGAAATCGTGCGTGGCGCTTCAGGCCTGATGACTGGCGCAGGCAGCCCTGCTGCCTCAATCAATCTGGTGCGCAAGCATGCCGACGCGAAAATCCTTACCGGAAATCTCGAGGTGACTGGCGGCTCGTGGGAGGACTATCGCGCCGAAGGTGACATCTCGATGCCGCTCACGACCGACGGTCGCGTTCGTGCCCGGGTGGTCGGCGTGTTTCAGGATCGCGAGTCGTATCAGGATTTCTACCAAAACCAGCGCGGCGTATTTTACGGCGTCATCGATGCCGATCTCACGCCATCGACGCGTGCTTCTCTTGGGTTCGACTATCAGAGCAATGAACCGAGCGCCAACACCTGGGGCTCCTTCCCGTTATTTCTGGCCGACGGTACAGAAGCCGATTGGCCGCGCTCAGTGACGACGGCACCGAAATGGACGTTCTGGGATCGCACCAAGAAAACGGCATTCGCCGAAATCGAACACGATTTCGCCAACGGCTGGTTGTTCCGCGGCACGTTGAGCTGGCGACAGTTCAAGGAAGACCTGGCGCTGTTCTATGTCTACGGCTTTCCCGATCCAACGACAGGATTGGGACTCGACCCATACACCTACCGTAGTGACGGCGATATCAGCGAAAAGGCACTCGATGCCTACGCGCGCGGTCCTATCGCCCTGTTCGGACGTCAGCACGAACTGGTCCTGGGTTTCAATGGTTCGCGCGTACAGAACGACGGCGACGAGTTCGGTGCCGGCCCGCTCGACCCGGTCGGTAATTTCTTCGAATGGGACGGCTCGTACCGCGAGCCGTCTTTTGCCGACCAAGGCATTCTGCTGAACGACATTCACACCCGTCAGAACGGTTTCTACACGGCCGGACGCTTTTCTCTGATGGACCCGCTCACGCTTATCGTCGGCACACGTTTCGCATCGTGGAAAATAAACACTTTCTATCTCTATGACTCACCTACAATCACTTTCAAATATGATTACGAAGAAATCATTCCCTATGCCGGACTGATATACGATTTCAGTCACGACTTTTCCGCCTTCGTCAGCTATACGGAAATTTTCAAGCCACAGAACAACCGCGATCTCGGTGGTGGCTACCTCGACCCGATAGACGGGAACAGTATCGAAGGTGGCATCAAAGGCGAACATTTCGGTGGGCGCTTGAACACTGCCATTACATTGTTCGAGACCCGGCAGAATAATGTCGCCACGCCGTACTTCGATCCCGTCTCAGGAGCCCCGGTGATGTTGCCGGACGGCACCCAGGCGACACAACCAACCGATGGCACCAAGACACGAGGCGTCGAAGTCGAAGCGTCCGGCGCACTTCTGCCAGGCTGGAACGCCTCGGTGGGCCTGACGCACTATTCGTTGAAAGACGTTGAAGGCGACGCTGTGCGCACCTTCATTCCACGCACTCTGTTACGGACTTTCACGACGTGGACGCCTTCGGGTATGTTCGACCGGCTCACTATCGGCGGCGGAATCAACTGGCAATCAACCAGCCGCACATTTGTCGGCTCGCCAAGCGGCGGAACGATATTCCCTCAGGACAGCGTCACGTTCGTCAATCTGATGCTGCGTTATCGCGTTACGTCGAACGTGTCCGCCCAGTTCAATGCCAACAATCTACTGGACAATAAATATTTCGTACTCGACGAATTCGACAATACTTATTACGGGCCGCCGGCCAGCTTTTTCGGCAGCGTGAATCTGCGCTTCTAATCTGCAAGCCATGCGCGGCACGTTGAGTTTTCTGCACCTATGGTTCGGCCTCGCCACCGCACTGTTCCTGTTTATCGCCGGGCTGACTGGCGCCATCATCTCGTGGGATCACGAGCTGGATGCCTGGCTGAACCCGGCCTTCTACGCAGCAGCGCCCGGTGGCGCGGCAATGTCGCCACTGCAGCTGGCGGCGCTCGTTGAAGCAGCCGATCCACAAGCGCGCATTTCTTATTTGCCCCTGGGTGCGGAGCCAAGCGAGGCTGTGCAGATATCCGTCGTGCCGCGCCTGGATTCGGCTACGGATAAACTTTATCCGCTCGACTACAACGAGGTAGCCATCAATCCGGTAACCGGCGCCATTCAAGGCCGTAGGATGTGGGGACTGGTGTCGCTTTCACGCGAGAATCTGCTGCCATTTCTCTACAAGCTTCACTACAGCATGCATATTCCGGCGCGCGGTGGTGTAGAGCTCGGAATCTGGTTGATGGGCATCATCGGTATCGTCTGAGTATTCGATTTCGATTCGCAAAGTGCCGCGTTCATCAGCGCAGACATCCCTGGCTCGGGAACCGCAGGTGACATTTTTCTGCAGGCGCAATTTCCGATTCATTCAGAGCGCATTCTGGGTATACCAGGCCGGGCGCTGATGTCGTTACTCGGTCTGGCGGTCGCGACCCTATCGGCCACCGGTGTTGTCATCTGGGTACTCAAGCGGAAAGCCCGGTACAGCAGGCGGACCACAACTGCCTGAAAGCAGATACGGAGCAAGATCCGAGACGCCGCGCACGAACAGCACTTGCACACTGAGTTTCCCCACCACCACACAGGAAACGCTCATGTCCGCACTTGCCAACAAGGTCGCCATCATTGTCGGTGCCAGTTCCGGCATCGGCTACGCTACCGCCGAATTGTTCGCCCGCGAAGGAGCGAAACTCGTCGTCGGCGCGCGTCGCAAAGCGGAACTCGATCAACTGGTGACGTCTATCGCCAGAGCCGGAGGGGAAGCCATCGCTCTGGCTGGCGACGTCGCCGACGAAGATTATGCGCAGGCGCTGGTCGGGCTGGCAGTGGAGAACTTCGGCGGGCTGGACGTCGCATTCAACAACGCGGGCATGATTGCCCCGATGGGTCCGACCACCGGCATCGCACTGGCCGATTGGCGACGAACGCTCGATGTCAATTTGACCAGTGCATTCCTCGCCGCCAAGTATCAACTTCCCGCCATGGTTGCGCGAGGTGGCGGCTCGCTGATCTTTACGTCGAGCTTCGTCGGTTACACCGTATCGTTTCCGGGTATCGCGACCTATTCGGCCAGCAAGTCCGGTCTGATCGGACTCACACAATCGCTAGCCGTCGAATTCGCGCAACAGAATGTACGCGTGAATACTCTGCTGCCTGGCGCGACCGACACAGCAATGTACCGGGAGATGAACGATACGACGGAGTCGCGCAATTTCATTACCGGTCTCTATCCGATGCGCCGAATCGCGACGCCGGAAGAGATGGCAAAATCGGTGTTGTACCTTGCGTCCGATGCATCGACGTTCACGACCGGCACTGCATTCCTGGTTGAAGGCGGCATATCCATCAATCGCACCTGAACGCGACAAGTTTCTACATCGAAAAATAATGCAGGGCAAGAAACGGGATGTGCGCACATGACCACGCATGAATAATTCGAACCCTGTTAAACATACTGGGGAATTCGTGATGTCGAAGGAGCAGGACAACAAGGCAATCGTCGCACGCTGGTTCGGTGGCTTCTGGGGTAATCCGTGGAATCCCGCGATCATTGATGAACTCGCAGCACCCGACATGCTGTTGCAGTACTCGCTGCATGCGCCACGCCGTGGTCGCGATGACGTACGCGCGTTCATGAACGGCTTTCGCGCGGCTTTCCCTGATCTCGCATTCGGCGGTGCCGCCGATTTGATCGCCGAAGGTGATTATGTGGTCGGTCGCTGGCAGGGCGGCGGTACGCACACCGGCGCGGCTTTCGATGATTTCCTGATCGGCGCGCTACCTGCGGCTTCAGGCCGAAAAATGCGATTCACGGGAACCACAGTTCTGCGTGTCGCGAACGGCCTTATCGCCGAAGAGATCGGGCTCGATGACGGTGTGACGGCCCTGCAGCAATTGCAGCTCATTCGCGCCGCATGAAGCGGGTACGGCTGCGCGCGTCACTGATCTGACGCCGCGCAGACAGGACCGGGCGGGTCACCGCCCGGTCCTGCATTAGCGTGCCCCAGCAGCCTGACCGGCGCTGCTTGGTGCACTCGAGATTGGCGGTTATGCTGCGTTGAATCACACACGGACCCCTTTGCATGAGTCTCCCCACCCGGGTAACGCCGTTATTCGAACCATTACGTCTGCGCGGGGTGACGCTCAAGAATCGTGTCGTGATGTCGCCGATGCTGATGTATATGGCGGATGACAGCGGCAGAGTTACTGACCTTCATTTTGTTCACTATGGCGCGCGGATCCTCGGTGGTGTCGGCGCCGTGATGCTCGAAGTCGTTGCCGTCGAGCCGCGCGGGCGCATCAGCCACCACGATCTCGGTCTGTGGGAAGATGGTCAGATCGCAGGGATGAAGCGACTGGTCGATTTCGCGCACGCCTGCGACTGCCGTATCGGTCTTCAGCTCGCACACGCAGGACGCAAGGCAGCGGTGAATACATCTATCGTGGCCCCATCGGCGCTCGCTTACAGTTCGGAGAGTGCGCTTCCGGTTGCCCTCGGTGCAGATGAAATCCCGCGTTTGATTGCAGCTTATCGTACAGCCGCTGTACGCGCCGTTGAAGCTGGTTTTGATCTGATCGAGGTCCATGCTGCGCACGGCTATCTGCTGCATGCATTTCTCGCGCCGATAGCAAACTGTCGAACCGATGAATACGGAGGAGATCTCGCCCGCCGAGCACGCCTGCCGCTGGACGTCATTGAAGCCGTCCGGGCGGCATGGCCGAGCGACCGTCCGATGCTGGTGCGGATGTCCGCAACCGATCATCTGGACGATGCGGTGACACCGGAAGAAGCCCTCTGGTTTGCGCAGGAGTTACGCATTCGCGGCGTCGACCTGCTGGATATTTCGGCCGGCAACATCGTGCCCGGCCATCCGGCATCGGTCTATCCCGGTTACCAATTGAAGTACGCAGAGCACTTGAAACGCGAGGTGGGAATGCTCACGGCAACCACCGGTTCGGTGGCTGCCGCCGATCTTCTGGAAGAAGCGCTGGGCGCGGGGCGCATCGACCTCGCCTTCGTCGGACGTGCACTGTTGCGCAACCCGTTCTGGCTGATCGATGCGGCCCGCCACGCCGGCGTCACCCTGACTTTGCCCATTCCGACCTATGCTCGCGCTACCGGCCCGTATGAACGCGGGTTTTGAGACAGGCGACGATCGCGCGGCCGCGCGGTAGCATAGCCGCTAAGACGCAACGCTTCTGCGGGAGGTCAGGTCATGGCAGGTGGCTGGTCGCGCGATGGCGCGGTGCAGGATCAAATCGATCAAAGTATCGCCGATGCGGTCGAGCATGCACGGCAGGCGCTTGCTGGCGGGGTCGGTCGGGCCGATTGCGAGGAATGCGGCGAGCCAATCCCTGAAGCGCGTCGGCTTGCCGTGCCCGGTGTCCGTCGGTGCGTAACCTGCCAGGAAACACACGACGCCGAGGTGCGCTTCGAGAGTACTTTCAACCGCCGCGGTAGCAAGGACAGTCAGTTGCGTTGAGCGGCGCCTTCAGTTTTGGATACAGAATTCGTTGAATAGAGACGCCGACCGTTTACTGACCCCGCAATTTATTCTGCTGCTGGTTACGACGTCGATCATCGGCCTGTCGTTTTCGACGTATTTCCTGCTGCCGAAGTTTCTTGCCGTCGAACTCGCGGCCGATGCGGCCACCATCGGTGGTCTCAGCGCAGTCTCTCTGGTCGCCTCGGTCATCTGCATGCCGATAGCGGGCGTGCAAATCGACAGGCTCGGGCGTCGGCTGTTCATCGGTCTCGGCGCGCTGCTCTTTGCCGCGGCCAGCGCCGGGTTCCTGATTATCGACCGCGTTGGCCCGCTGCTATGGGCGCTGCGCGTGGTGCAAGGCGTGGCCTGGCCGCTCTTCTATCTTGGATTGTCGACGCTCGCGACCGACATCGCACCCAGAGCGCGCATGAGTCAGGCCATCGGCCTGTTCGGCGCGATCATGATCTCGACCAATGCGCTGGGCCCGGCGCTCGCCGAATGGGGTGCTCGCCTGTTCGGCTGGCCGACCGTATTCGGCGCGACAGTTGCTGCTGCCCTCCTCGCGGCTGTGCTCGCGCGGTTCCTGCGCGAACAACACCGTCCGCAGGCCCACGAAGACACGACCACCATGCTCGAACTCGTTGGTCGACCAGGGTTGAAGCGCGTACTCATCGTCACTGTGATGGTCGGTTGGACTTTCGGTTCGATGTTCACGTTCTATCAGCCGTGGGCGCTCGCCAGCGGGTTCGAGCAGGTCTCGACGTTTCTGGTGGCGTTTGCCGGGTGTGCCATGGTCGTGCGCGTTGGCGTCGGTGGTCTTGCCGATAGACTCGGCCGCATGCGCGTGGCGCAGGCGACGCTGCTGCTCTATGTCGCCGCGCCTCTGTCACTGATCTGGTTACCGACGCTGGGCTTGCTGCTCACCGGCAGCCTGCTCGGCATCGCCCACGGCATATTCTTTCCCGCTTTTAATGCGGTGGCAGTCGATTTCGCGCAGGAAAGCGAACGCGGCAAGGCCATGGCGGCCTACAACGGCGCGTTCAATGTCGGTTTCGCGGCTGGCAGTTACCTCCTTGGTTACATCGCCATTGCGACCAGTTTCCCGACCATCTTCCTTATTTCCGCGGTGATCTGCGCGGCAGCGTTCGTGCTGCTCGTGAGTTAGTGACAGACTTCGGCTCTCAGTAATAAAGAATAGATGAGGAGCGCAACCATGAAGATTGGCGTGTTTTCATTCAATACCGAATATGGCATGCGCGCGGATAGACTGGCGCGCGCTGCCGAAGAGCGCGGCTTCGAATCCCTGTGGGTGCCGGAGCACACCCATATTCCCGTGCCCCTCCCGGGTGATCCGCAGGATCCCGCTACCGGTATGCCGCTGGCTGGCAACGGGGCATTTTTTCTGCCCGAGGAATATCGGCACATGTCCGATCCCTTCACCACGCTCGCTGCCGCCGCGGCGGTGACGACGACTCTGCGTCTCGGCACCTGCGTCTGCCTCATCAACCAGCATCACCCGATCAATCTGGCCAAGCATGTGGCAACGCTTGATCACCTGAGCGATGGTCGTTACATCTTCGGCATTGGCGCCGGATGGTACGAACTCGAGATGGGGCATCATGGCGTCGCACTCAAAACCCGCTGGCGTGAACTGCGTGAACGACTGGCGGCGATCCGTACCTTATGGAGCAACGAGCGAGCCCGATTCGAGGGCGAGTTTGTGCGCTTCGCCGAAAGCTGGCAATACCCGAAGCCGCTCTCTCCCGACGGGCCGCCAGTCACGCTCGGTACACTCGACACGCCGTTTGGCCGTAGCCAGGTAGCGCGTTACGGCGACGGCTGGTTGCCGCTGACTTTCAATGTCGAGGAAACTCAGCGCAGCATCGCCGACATCCACGCGCAGATGCGTGAACTCGGGCGTGATCCGGCCAAATTGGAAGTGTCCTTGTTCTTCCTTGCCGACGAAGTACAGAGTGCCGCAACGCTGGCACGTGCCAGGGACACGGGTGCCACGCGCGCGATCTTGCGGCTGCCCAACGCCAGCGACGCCAGCGTGCTGAAAGTCCTCGATGACTACGCCAGACTGATCGCTTGAGCATTCGACGTGCTGCAGTTCACTGAAGACTATCGAGCGGCGAAGGACACCTCATGAGAAACCCATTCGATAACGACGAGCGGCGCGCGTTTCGAGAGACGGTAGCGCGCTTCGTCAAACAGGAAATCGAGCCCAACGCCGACGCCTGGGATGAATCCGGAAAGGTGCCATGGGCGGTGCATGAACAGGCCTGTGGTCTGGGGCTGTTCGGCTTCGGTATCGATGAACGCTACGGCGGTCTAGGCTTCGACGACGCATTCATGCGCAGCGCAAGCGCCGAAGAACTCGGCCGGGGCGGCATCGGTGGCGTGGTCGCAGCTATCGGCTCACGCAGCATCATGGTTGGCCCGTTGGCCAAGCTCGCCCACGAAGACATCAAGATGCGTGCGTTGCCCGAGATCCTGTCAGGGCGCAAAGGTGGTGCGCTCGGTATCACCGAACACTCCGGTGGATCCGATGTCGCCAGCATGCAGTCGCGTGCCGTGCGTGATGGTGATCATTGGATCTTGAACGGTTCGAAGACCTTCATCACCGGGGGTATGAATGCCAGTTACTTCGTCATTGCTGCACGCACTGGCGGTGCCGGACTCGGTGGCATTTCGCTGTTTTTCCTCGAAGCCGGTACACCGGGTTTCTCGCGTACCGCCATCGAACGCAAAATGGGTTGGTGGTCGTCAGATACGGCAACGCTCTATTTCGATAACTGCCGCCTCCCTGCCGGTCATCTCATGGGCGAAGAAAACCAGGGTTTTCTCGCCATCATGAACAATTTCAACTATGAGCGATTGTTCATGAGTGCACAGATGCTTGGCATGTCGCGACGCCTGCTCGAGGAAAGCATCGTCTACGCCAGCGAGCGCAAGACTTTCGGCAAGCCTCTGATCAAGCACCAGGTGATCCGACACAAAATTGCTGATATGTCTTCGCGCATCGACGCCATGGACGGCTTGCTGAACCAGATTTGCTGGTGTGTCAATGAAGGCGACATGCCGGTAGCCGAGATCAGCAAGGCGAAGTTCTTCTGCTCTACCGCACTCGAATTTTGCGCCAATGAAGCCATGCAGATCTTCGGCGGCGCGGGTTACCTGCGCGGCAACCCTGTCGAGCGCATCTATCGTGAAACCAAGGTCATGGCTATCGGCGGCGGCTCGGCGGAGATCATGCGCGATCTCGCAGTACGCCAGATGGGCCTGTGACCGCTCGCGTTCCTACTGATATTCAGCGGCGTCGGTGGCCGGCGGATCCTCGTTCCACCACTCTCTGAACACCTGGCACAGACCGTCGGGCGCAAGGGTGATAAGAAATATTCCCTCCATGCGAACTGTCCGTCCGCTCGAGCGAGCGGTCATCGACGCCCACCAGCGCGATATACCGCGTTCGACGGTGACGGCGAGTACTTCATGGCCGAAGGTGATGTTTTCCTGCTGACCCTGGGTCGCATGCGCCCAGGCCGCCCGGATGGCTTCGCGGCCGCGTATCGGTTCGTGAAACGGACCCCAGGCATAGGTGCCGTCCTCCGTGAAAATGGCGGCTGCCGCATCGGGATCCTGGCTTTCCCACGCGCGGCCATATTTTTCCAACCAGTTGTTAAGATCTGCTTCCGTCATGGCCTTTATCCTCGTGCGTCAGCGCCATTAACACGATAGCAGATTTGTACGTCGAGTCGCCTGCTGAGCGCGACGACACCCTGGTATCGGATGACGTGCGCCATCGCGCCCTTGCCGATGTGTTCAGGCGCGCAGCGCCGCGTCAACGAAGTCGAGGCGATCCTGCCCGAAGTGCATGACGTCGCCGACAAACATCGTAGGTGCACCGAATACGCCGCGCGCGATGGCTTCGTCGGTCGTCGTGATCAGTGCCTGCTTTACGGCCGGGTCGCCGATTAATGCCTGAAATTCGCGCGGGTCGAAACCGGCCTCAGTCAGGACGTCTGCCACGACTGTCTGATCCCCCATGGCCAGCCCGCGCCCGAAGACGCCGTCGAACATCGCAGTCAGATAACGGGGGAGATCGTGCGGCCGCCTGAGCTGAATGCCGGCGGCACCACGCATCAGGGACAGTGTATTGATGGGGAACTCGGCTGGAATTCTGAGCGGCACACCATAACGTTCCGCATAGCGGGCGAGATCGGCCAGCAACCAGCGTCCCTTGGCGGCGATAGTCACCGGGCTCGCATTGCCGGTCGCTTTGAAAACGCCCCCGAGCAGCATCGGGCGCCACACCAGATTGGCGCCGGCATTCGCCGCCATGCGCGGTAACTGTGTCCAGGCCAGGTAGGCCGCAGGGCTCCCGACATCGAAAAAGAACTCCACCGTCTTACTCATCGTCATTGCTTCTGGCAGTATCGCTTATTGATTGTAGATACAAATAAACCCGATACAATATAGGTATGTCCACCGCATCACGCAAGCCGCAAGGCTGTACCAATTTCAAGCTGCGGCAGCTTCTGCGTCAGATCGCGCGCCACTACGATCTCGAAATGGCCGCTGCAGGCATCAAGGCAACGCAATTTTCGCTGCTAAGTCATCTCGTCAGTCTCGGGCCGATAGCGCCGACTGAACTCGCACGGCAGATGGGGCTTGAACCATCTACTTTGACGCGCAATTTGCGACTGTTGATTGCGCACGGCTGGGTCCTGCAAGGTCCAGGCGCCGATGCACGCAGCCGACTAATCGAAATTACACCAGACGGGCGCGCGAAACAGGCCGAGGCCAAGCGCTGTTGGAAGAAAGCTCAGCTCGAACTCAATCGACGGTTGGGCGAACAGCAGGTTGCCGAACTGCATTCGTTGATCGATCACGGTCTCGCAAGTTTTGCCACGATTGCTGACGCGCCCGCAGTAGCGGGTTCGCGTCAGCGCTGACATCAGTTATTTTCGGCGCATTCACGCCGTGAAACGCGATGGCGCGAAATGCTCACCGGCCATCGGCCTGGCGGTGGTCGGGCTTGGTGCGTCTATCGGACCGCTGGATTTTTCGGTCACTGTCGCGTTTCCGGCGATCACAGCAGCCTTCGCGTTGCAGACCAGCGACATTCGCTGGGTCGCTGTGTGTTACGTACTCAGCTATGGCAGCCTGATGCTGGCTTTCGGCGCGCTCGGCGATCGCATCGGGCATCTGCGTGTATTTCGGCTGGGGCTCGCCTTGAGCGCAATCGCCTATCGCCTGAGCGCATTGGCGCCGAGCTACGGCTGGCTGCTGGGCACGCGGGTGTTGCAAGGAGTGGCTGTAGCGCTGACACTCTCCTGTGGGCCCGCGCTCGCCATTTCGTTGTTCGAAGAACGGCTACGAACGCGGGCACTCTCGGGCTACGCCAGCATCGCAGCGCTGGCAGGCGTGGTCGCGCCGATAGCCGGCGGCGCGAGTGTCGCGCTAATGGGTTGGCCCGGGGTGTACTGGTTCAGGATGCCTGTCGTGCTGCTGGCATTACTCTGCCTGCCGCTTCTGGGCCCGGCTTCCGCCAGTGCGTGTTCGCAACCGCGTGCGCCTTTCGACATCGCCGGCTCAGTACTGCTCTCCGCCAGTGTCGCGCTGTTACTGTTATTGCCTGCCTTGTTGCAACACGACCAGGCAGCCCTGCTGGCCGTGCCCGACGCCGTCGTCGGGCTGATTCTTGCAACACTGTTCGTGCGGCGACAACGGCGGAGCGAGACGCCCTTCCTGCCTCACGCGGTCGTCCGCGACACGAATTTCATCATCACCAATCTATCCAGCGCGATCGTGCAATTAACGAGCTTCGCTGTCCCGCTGACCGTGCCTTTTTATCTGACGCGGATTACCGGGTGGGGACCGTTGGCTACCGGAGCGCTGCTGGCTGTGTGGGCATCCGGCACCATGGTCGGTTCCGCTATCGCGCCGCGTTCGGTGCGTCGCAGCGGTGCGCGCAGGGCGACGTTCAGCGCTGGACTGCTGGTCATCGTTGGACTTGCCGGTATCAGCCTGTGGCAAGCGACACCGCACTATGCGTTTATGATTGGTTGTCTGTGGCTGCAGGGCGTTGGAATCGGATTGTTTCAGGTCGCTTATACGGACCTCGTCGTGGTCGCGCTACCCCCCTCTGCACGCGGCGTTGCCGGCAGCCTGACCATGGTGACCCGGACAGTCGGCATCGTCGTCGGAGCATCAGCCTGGATTGGGATGCTGCAGACGATTGAAAGCAGCGGGGTAGCAGGCGGCATCGATGCGGCGCATGCTTTTATCGTGGCGTTTCAGCGCGTGTTCCAGACTGCCGCCACGATCGCCGGCGTATTTTTCCTGCTTACCTTTCGACGTTGGCACGCCTAAGTCTTCAGCTCGGCGATACCGGCGAGAATCGCAGTTCGCCAGTCATCGACACTCGGTCGGTCGTGCATTTCGGCGTGCCAGCGTCGGATCGCCGGGTAGCTGTCCAATCCGGGATACTCGGCCAGCAGACCGAGATCGACTGCGCACACGGCCGTGATATCGGCAGCGGAAAAAGCCGCGCCGGCGATGTAGGGATGTCGTTCGAGCTGCGCTTCTATCAGATCATGAAAGCAGCGCATGCCGGTTCGACCGCGCTCGATCAGCGCCGGGATCTGCGTATCAATCTGACGACCGGGATGACCGCGACCGTTGAACACCGGCATCTGGTTGCGGACGAAATCGCGAGCTGACAGCATACCGTCTTGATCGCAACGTCGCTCCCACGAATCGATGACCGCCTTCTCGCGCGGAGTCCGGCCGAGCAGCGCCGGCTCGGGCTGACTCTCTTCGAGGTAACGCCAGATAGCTGCTGCTTCGTCGATCATGGTGCCGTCGTCGAAAACGAGCACCGGAATCACGCCGCGTGGATTGACGGCGATGAACTCTGGACTCAGGTTCTCGCCTTTCAGAATATTGATCTCGACGCGTTCGAAAGTAGTGATGCCTTTCTCGGCGGCAAAAATATTCACCCGCCGTGGGTTAGGCGCATAGATGGAACTGTACAGTTTCATTGTCATTCTCCGCGGCGCGCGGCAGCTATCGCCTGCCGCCACTGACTGTCGTTGCCTGGCCGGGCAAAGTATACGCGCGCCTTGGTATTACCGGTTGCGTGCCGGCTTCAGGCTGCTAGAACGTCGGTAACACCTTGCTGGCAAATGTCTCCAACTGCCGAAGTATCTGCCCCTGATCCATGAGGCCCTGGTCCAGATACCAACCGAACCAGTCCGGGGTGGAGTGTTCGCATAATTCAGCTATCTGACGGGTCACCTGGTCGACCGTACCGACTATTGCGAACTTGGCATCGACCATGCGCTGAAACGAAATCGGCACTTCGCCAGTTTCTCCTGGCCGCCGGAAACCTTCGAAAAAGCCGAAACCGGAAAAATAACGGACAAAGGCATCACCGAGCGCGGCAGCACCGAGCGCGAATGCCGCTTCGTAGGTATCAGCGATATAAACCATGCGGAAGGTACCGATGTTTTGCCCGAGAGCGAGACTGCGACCGTGTTGCTGAGCTGCCGCGCGATAGGCGTGACAAAGGTCTAGAAAGGTGCTCGGCTCGGCCAGACTCCAGCACACGATGTTTTCGCGCGCGCACCAGGCGATGGTTTCCTGCCCGCCTGAAAAAGCCTGCCACAATTGCGGGTACGGTTGGGTATAGGGCTTGGGCACAACGCAGATGCGCTGAATATTGCCGGCGCCATCGACCTCACCGCGCGCGCCGTAGCGTGCGGTCCAGGTTTTCGCTACCGGCCAGCGGGGACGGCCGGCGCAGCTATCAGCAGGCACTCGATAGTATTTGCCCTCGAACCGTATCGAGTCATCGGTCCAGGCCATTTTCATGACCGTATAGAGTTCTTCGAATAACTCGCGGTTCTGCCGATCCGATTCCGAACCATCTGAGGTAGCACCGGCGACACCGTATTTCTGCCCCAGCACATTCAACCAGCGATCCTGATAACCGCGGCCAATACCGGGGATGAATCGGCCTTGTGTCAGATGATCGAGCAGGGCAATTTCTTCGGCGAGACGTATCGGGTCCCAGCCAGTTAATGGCATGACCAGAGTGGCAAGCTTGATCCGGCGTGTACGCGCCGCCAGATCGGCGAGAAAAGTGATCGGGGCGACGGACATCTCGAGCCCTTCGGAATGAAAATGGTGCTCGGTCAGAGCGAGTGCATCAAATCCTGCCTGGTCCGCGAACACCGCAATCTCGCGCACCTGATCGATCATGAGCTGGGTGCGTTCGTTATTACGGCCGATCGGCCGCAGCCGCTCACGCTCTTCGTAGCTGGCCGGAATGGTTGGCAACATGAACAGCATGGATTTCATGGTAACGAGTCTCCCCGCGAATTCGATTGAAGGTGAGGATAGTGCCACGCTGGGCAGCATCCGAAAGTTTGCAGGACAGTCGTCGAATGGTCGCGCCCTGAGTTCGGTACAATGGCGCTGCTCGCCGACTGGCGACGATGCTGAGTATCGCGCGATCCTACGCACGAATGGCTGGCGGAATTCTTCCTATACTGACAATGTCGAGTTGATTGGTGACAGCGCCATGCAGTACAGCTCCATTCAAGAAGTGCTGATGCCCGCAGTGTATGTGTGCCACATGATTCGCGAGTTTCCCGATCCCGCCGCCATCCTCCAGGGCACCAACCTCAAGCTGTCAGACCTCGAACTTCCGGGACAACATATCACCGTCGAGCAGAACCTGAAGTGCGTAGCCAATGCGATGAAGCAGGCCAGTTCTCCCGGGTGGTATCTGCCCTGGGGACTGCGGATTGCGGAATACATCCATGGCCCGCTGACATCGGCTCTGCTCACCGCGCCGACGCTCGGCGACGGCCTGGACGCGTTCCTCGAATATTTCGGGCTGCGCATTCCCTACATGGGCATTCGCTCGCGACTCGGCCCCACCAGGCTCGATATCGAAATGACGCCTTTGCTGGACGTAGGCAATCTCATTGCGCCACTGGTCGAGATCCCTTTTCTCATACTTCAACATTACATCGGCACAGTGCGCGCGGCATCGATGCGTGAAGCAGTCGTGCAACTTTCCTACCCGCCGCCGGCGTCGCAGGCGCTTTACCGTAAATGGTTCGAGTGCGAGTTGAAATTTCACGCGCCCCGCAATGTACTGAGCATCCCTGCGGCATGGCGCGCGACAGCCAACCTTGGCTATGACGAACCACTCTGGCAAGCAGCACTGCAGAATTGCGCCGAACTTGCCGCCACCCAGACACTGCGCTGCCCGCTGTTTCGCCTCCGTGCAGAATTGCAGCGCATGTTGAGCAACTCGTCGTCCGTATCCGCGCCGCCGACGTTGGAACTGGTCGCGCGACGCATGAACACATCGCCACGAACGCTTATTCGCCGTCTCCGCGCGGCGGGTACCACTTTCCAATTCGAGATCGACGGCATTCGTCAGCAACGCGCGACCGAACTCCTGCGGAGGATGAATGTCCCCATGAGTGCCATCGCCGATACTCTCGGTTTCGCCGACCCAGCAAGCTTCGCCAAATCGTTCAAACGCTGGACCGGCGTGTCACCGAGCGCCTATCGAAAATCCTGCCGGCCCGACGCCGTATCGTGACTCTCGAACAGCGACGCACTCGATGCTCACTTGTCTGACCCGGGGTCTTCCAGCCAGAACTGGCAGCAGAATGCAATTCGCTGTCACTTTCGACGCTGTTACCTGCCCGTGCGCTGGCCCAGTATTCGCCGCGCGAGCCGGCAGACCGTAATGACGCTGCGCCGCACCCGCAACTCCATCACGCAGGTCATGGTCCATGAGCGAAACCACTACACACGAAGATCTGGATATCCTGATTGTCGGCGCCGGATTCTCCGGTCTTTACCAGCTCTATCGACTGCGACAACTCGGCTTCAAAGTGAAGATTTACGAGGCCGCTCCGCAGCTCGGCGGGGTGTGGTATTGGAACTGCTATCCGGGCGCGCGCTGCGATACTTACGGGCCGTTGTATCAGTTCTCCATGGAAGAGCTGTGGCGCGACTGGGACTTCGACGAGCTGTATCCATCGTGGGACAAGATTCGCGAGTATTTCCGGCACGCCGACACCAAGCTCGGCTTGAGTGCAGACATCCGCTTCAACACTCGCGTCAGCGCTGCCCGCTTCGATGACGCCCATGATCGCTGGACAGTCAGTACGGAAAGCGGCCACAGCGCGACGGCGCAGTTTCTAGTGTTGTGCACAGGCATTGGTTCGAAACCTCATAGTCCTGAGATCCCGGGCCTGAGCGATTTCACCGGACGCTGCATTCACACCGCTCAATGGCCGCAGCAGGGTGTCGATCTGGACAACCAACGCATCGGCGTGCTCGGCACCGGCGCCACGGGGGTGCAGGTCATCCAGGAAGCCGGGCCGGTTGCTGCTCATCTCACGGTCTTTCAACGTACGCCCAATATGGCGCTGCCTATGCGGCAGCGTCGTCTCGACGACGCCGCCAAGCGCGCGTTAAAAGTGAATATGGAGGAGAAATATGCGAAACGCGCCCGCACCAGGGCCGGCTACGATTTCGACTACCTGGACTATGCCGGCGAGAGCACTGCCGGCTACACCCCGCAACAGATTCAGCAGATGTACGAAGCCTATTGGGAAGAAGGCGGCTTCATACCGTGGCTCGGCAATTTCGCCGAGATCTACACCGACGAACGAGTCAACCTGGTAGCCTATGAATTCTGGCGCGACAAAGTTCGACAACGTATCGAGAACCCTGCAATCGCGGAAAAGCTGGCGCCGACCATTCCACCGCATCCCTACGGCGTGAAACGGATCTCACTCGAGCAGCGTTACTACGAAGTTTTCAATCAGTCCAATGTCGAACTCGTCGACCTGCGTGAGACACCTATCGAGCGCATCACCCGCGAAGGCGTGCAGACCAGTGATGGACGTATCCATGAGCTGGATATCCTGGTGCTGGCTACCGGCTTCGACATGGTTACCGGCGGTCTGACGGCGATGGATATCCGAAATACAGGCGATGTCAGTCTGCGCAGCCAGTGGCGGGAAGGCGTGAGTGCCTATATGGGATCAATGACCCACGGCTTTCCGAATATGCTGTTCGTCTACGGCCCGCTGGCGCCGTCCGGCTTGAGCAATGGCCCCAGCTGTTCCGAACTCCAGGGCGACGAGATCGTGTCCTTGTTGAAGCACATGCGGGACCACGGCCTTAAGCGCATCGAGTCGAGCGCGCAGGCCGATGAGGCCTGGCGTAAGCGTATCGACGAATTCGCCGCCGGCACCCTGTTCGGCCGCGCCGAATCCTGGTATATGGCCACCAATATTCCCGGCAAAGCCGCACAGATGATCAACTATCCGATTGGCATGCCTGACTACCTGGAGCAGTGGCGGCAGGTGAAAGCAGCAGGTTATGAGGGTTTTGTTTTCAATTAGAAGAGACATCACGCGCTGGTATGGCACGGACGATTGTCCATTTTTCAATGGTTTCACTACGAGGTAGTATCGTATGAAGTTTGGCCTGACATTCGGTTTCATCGTACCTCCCGGTCGAGGCGTCTCTCAACAGCAGCCCTACCTGGATATGCTGGAGTGCCTGCCACGAGCTGAGAAACTTGGCTATACCTCAGTCCACCAGACTGAGCATCACTTTCAGTTCGACGGCCATTCGCCGAGCCCTCTTATCGGCATGACTGCGGCCGCGATGCGGACCGAGGAGATGCGCGTCTGCACGAATGTTCTGCTCGTCCCGCTGTATGCGCCGGTGCGTCTGGCCGAGGACATCGCAGTTCTCGACAACCTAAGCAATGGCCGTCTCACGCTGGGCGTTGGACCCGGTTACGCCTCGGAGGAATTCGCGGGCCACATGGTCCCCTATTCGGAGCGCTTTCGTCGCTTCGAAGAAGCACTCGATCTTATGCAGGCCGCGTGGACTCAAGAGACCTTCGAGTTCGAAGGCGAGTTCTTCAAAGTGCCGCCGACTACACTCACCCCGAAACCGATACAGCGTCCGCATCCTCCCATCTGGTATGGCGTGTCGGGCCCGAAGCTCTTGCGGCGGGCGGCCAGGCGCCACTGCATTCTGGTGGCCTCACCGCGGCACACCACCGCCGAGCTCAAGGAGCATTTCAGAGTTTACGAGGAGCATGGACGCGAATTCGGCTTCACGCCGACCGAGCGCCCGGCCATGAAAGGCGTTTTCGTCGCAGAGACCACGGAAAAAGCTGAGGAGATCGCCGGGCCGGCGATCACGCATCTGTTCGTGAATCTGTACGGAAAGAAGTCCGCGCAAGGGGAGCGCCCGCTGCGCAACGATCAGGGCGAGCTGATAACCGACATGGGTCAGGTCGACTTTCAGACCTTCAAGAGCCGCTATGTGATCGGGGATCCGGACAGCGCTTGTCAGCAGCTCAAGGCAATGAACGACGAGCTGGCCCTCACTGAGCTGACCTGCTGGATGCACCTGCCCGGCATCGCCCAGCGCGACGCCACTCGCTCGATGGAGCTATTCGCTCACGAGGTCATGCCAGAGTTTACTTAGTTCGGTAAGACCGCGAATCAAATGCGGCGCGCTGAAATTTGAAAGCGTAAAGCAACGCGGTCCAGAACCTGCAGAGCGCCACCTAGGACCGAGAATGGCGCTATCCCGAACGCCGATTGCTCCAATTCGAATTGACCGGAAACCTTCAGCTCGCTGTCCGTAACCGTAACAGATGCCGGAACCTGCAGTTCGCGCGTGACCCCGTGTAACGTCAGGGCCACGGTCAACCGCACGCCATCTTGCTTGAGGTCGGCCGCACGAACGTGCAGGCGAATCCACGGATAGCTCGTGACTTCCAGCACTTTATCCAACATGTTCTGGTGCGTACCGGCGATATCGCCCGCCGAGGGCTGTGTATCCAGTGCTGCTTCCTTGCGCAGTTCGACCTCGTCGACACGCAAGCGGGCTACCGGAAGATAGAGATCGCCCTGCAATTGATCGAGTGCGACAAAGCCCGCGAGATCATGACTGGCCACGACGTGATCGTGTCCGAGGCGGGCCAGCGCGCCACCGCGACGCACGGTAATGACGGCCAACGAGTGCGCCGGATCGAGACGAAAGACAGTAGCGCCTGCGGCCGCAGCCTGCTCGTAGTGAGATAGCGGAAAATCTGCCGGCAGATCCGGCGCCGGAGTCGCAGGTAGCAGAACCTGCCGGGCACAAGCGGCGAGCAACAGGAACGCAACGGCCAGCGCCGCGCGATAGCAACGCCATCGCTCAAGCACCTTTGCGTAACGTGACCGTGAATATGACTTTGACATCCGGGCCAATGATATCGGTAGCGACCCAGTCCCCGGTACCGATGCCGAAGCGTGCGCGAGCGACCGTGAATTCCCCCACCATCGTCGCCTGCTCGCCCGCCTGTTGCCAGAAGAACGGAACATCCAGCGCCTGCTCAAATCCTTTCAAGTGCAAATTTCCGTGAGCGACGAAGTGGCTGGCATCGCTGCGTTCTATGCGGGTGGTATGAAACTCAGCGGTAGCAAAGCCAGCGAAATCGAACCACACTGGACTCTTGATGGCGTCATTGATCTCGCTGCTGTACATATCGGCACTCGTCACGTTGATCGTCACGTCGAGCTGCGCCATAGCGGGATTGTCGGGATCGAAACGCAACTGCGTAGCGAACTCCTTGAACTCGCCCGGTGCCGCCGCCTGCTGAAAGCTGGCGACAAATTCGAGCCGACTGGCGGCAGGGACCATATTCCAGTCCGCAGCTGAAGCCGACGTAACGGTGCCGGCCAGCAGCATGACACAGGCCAATGAGTGCAGATTCATGCCGTCTCATTGCTCTGCGCCAGCGCTGGTGCCGGTCGCGGGAAAGCGTCATAGATCCTGAACGCGATCAGGCTCCCGAAGATGATCGCGTAGATTAAAGGTTCTGTAATGTCTTTTTTTACCGACATCCAGAAATGCACAACACCGAGTATCGCAATCAGGTAAATCAGCTTGTGCAATCGACCCCAATGGCGACCGAGTCGACGCCGCATGGCGCGGGTCGAGGTGATTGCCAACGGCAGCATCAACATCAGTGCAGACATGCCGATCATGATGTAGGGCCGCTTTTTCAGATCGGTCACGAGCTCGGCCCAGTCAAGTTGCACGTCGAGCAGAACATAGGTCAGCCAGTGCAACACCAGATAGCCGAAAGCAAACAAACCCAAAGTGCGGCGATGCCGGGTCAGCCATACCCAACCGGTCATGCGGCGCAGCGGCGTGACGACGAGCGTCGCAACCAGCAGACGCAAGGTCCAGTCGCCGAGAAAATGTTCGAGTTCCTTGATTGGATTCGAGCCGAAATAACGGGTGTGTTGTAGAACGTCCGACGTCATCGCCGCAATACCGATGAGGCCGGGCACGCAACAGATGGCTATCAGCACGTAAGCAAACCAGCGCGGTTCGCGCACCGCTCGCAGACGCGCAGTCAGGGCACTGCCCATCTTAATAGTTCTTTTGCAGATCGAGGCCGGCGTAGAGCTGACCGACCTGCTCGGCATAGCCATTAAACTTCAGAGTCGGGCGTTTGAAGAATTCGCCGATGCGGCGTTCCTTGGCCTGGCTCCATCGCGGATGATCGACCTCGGGATTGACGTTGGCATAGAAGCCGTATTCGTCGTTTGCAATGGTGTTCCAGGCCGTCCGCGGCTGGGTCTCAGTCAGGTGGATGCGCACGATGGACTTGATGCCTTTGAAGCCATATTTCCAGGGTACGATGAGGCGCAGCGGCGCGCCATTCTGATTCGGCAGGTCGCGGCCGTAGACGCCGGAGACAAGCAGGGTCAGCGGGTGCATGGCCTCGTCGAGGCGCAGGCCTTCAGTATACGGCCAGTCCACGACGCGACCGTGCTGGCCAGGCATCTGCGCCGGATCATGCAGGGTGGTGAAGGCTACGTAACGCGCGGCCGAGGTTGGCTGCGCGCGCTTCAATATCTCGGCGAGCATGATGCCGCGCCACGGTACAACCATGGACCACGCTTCGACACAACGATGACGGTAAATGCGATCCTCAAGCTTATACGGCTTGAGAAAATCTTCCAGCTGATAATCCGCTGGCTTGGCGACGAGGCCGTCGACCTTCACGCTCCACGGTTTAGGCCGCAACGTTTCTGAATACGTCGACGGATCCGATTTTTCGGTGCCGAACTCGTAAAAATTATTATAGGTGGTGACATCGGTCCACGGCGTTGGCAGATCATCAGCCTGCAGGCCGAAGGGTTTGCCTCGTGCCTGCGGTTCGTCGGCGGCGGCCTGCGCTTCAGCGCCCAGAATGCCGATCAGCGCCGTCGTACCGAGGGCGCCGAGAAATCGGCGCCGCGTATGAAAGTACGCTTCGGGCGTAATTTCCGCCGAAGGGATTCGGGGGTAGTGGCGATTGGACATACGGACTCCCTGGACCAACTCTACGCAGGCCATCAGCTTTAAAGATAGCCCTTCGACCTACGCGCCTGCGCGAGTTCCCTCAAGACTATTTCGCCGCCGCCATCTCCGCCGCTTTCGATTCCCGCGCGCGCTTACGGATGAAGTGCATCAGCCCGTCGATGTCGTCGTCCTTGAGTTCCTTGAACTGCGGCATGCCGTTCACGACCTTCGCACCGTCAATCAGCACCGACTTGAAAGCATCGCGACTGGTCGGGATCGGCGATTCGCGCAGATCAGGGGCCTGGCCGCCCGACACCATGCCGGCACCGTGGCAGTACAGACATGACCGCGAGTAGAGCTCGCGACCCTGCTCGGCCAGCTTGTCGTCGATCTTGAACTCCGGCGGGTCCAGCGGCTGTGCGAACGCCGGTGGCGGCGACGACGGCATCGGCACCTTGCCGTCGAGCGAGAATGTGAACAGTCGCCGCGGATGTGCCTTGTATTTCCACCCGTGCTGGGCGACGAGCGAACCGAGAATGGTGCCGCCGCCGCCCCAACCAACGAGCAACGTCACATACTGCTTGCCGTCGACGGTATAGCTGATGGGCGCCGACGAGATGCCCAAGCCGACATTGACCGACCACAGCTGCTTTCCGTCGGTGGCATCGTAGGCATCGAACTCGCCGTCGGCGCGACCCTGAAAAACCAGATTGCCCTTGGTTGTCATGGTTCCCGCATTCCACATCCCCGGCAACACGTGTGACCACACCTTCTTCTGCTTCAACGGATCCCAGGCCAGCAGCCGTGAGGTCGCGAAGTCTTTCGGCACGTCGTCACCGTGGAATTCGACACCCGGATCGACGCTGAACTTAGGAGACTGCCAATGCACGAGATCGATGCTCTTGTCCTTGAACAGCCCGGGCATGTCCATCGTCGGTATGTAGACCAGGCCCGTGTTCGGGTTGTACGACATCGCGTGCCAATTATGCGCGCCCCAGATCCCGGGCCACACCATCTCCTCGCCGTCCTCGTAGCGCGCGCCCGGAATCTCGACAGGACGCCCGGTCTTGAGGTCGATGTGTGATGCCCAGGTCACCTTGCCAAATTTCTCCGCCGACAGCAGCTCGCCGTTCTTGCGGTTGATGACGTAGAAAAAGCCGTTCTTCGGTGCCTGCAACAGTGCCTTCACCGTCTGTCCGCCGTACTTGACGTCCGCCAGAACAATATCCATGTTGGCGTTGTAGTCCCAGGTTTCGCCGGGATTGACCTGGTAATGCCATTTGTATTCACCGGTGTCGGCGTCGACGGCGACGATGGAACACAGAAACAGGTTGTCGCCGCCATCGGGACTCCTGATCTTCTGATTCCACGGCGAACCGTTGCCGGTGCCGATCAACACTTGATTGAATTCGGCGTCGTAGGTCATGCCGTTCCAGACATTACCGCCACCGCCGTGCTTCCACCATTCGCCAGTCCAGGTCTTCGCGGCCATTTCCATGGCCTTGCTCTCGAAGCCGTCGGCGGGATTGCCGGGCACGATGTAGAAACGCCAGGCTTGCTTGCCGGTCTCGACGTCGTAGGCCGTTACATAGCCGCGCGCTGCCGAATGTTCGGTGCCGCCGTTACCGATGATCACCTTGTCGCGAAATACTTTCGGCGCGCCGTTTACATAGTAGGCACTGCGGGGATCGACGGTCATCGTCTCCCAGAGCTGTTTGCCAGTCTTCGCGTCGATCGCGACCAGACGGCCATCGACGGTCGAGATGATGACCTTGCCCTTGTAGTAGGCTGGTCCGCGATTGATATCCCACATGATGCGAAGGCGATCGCCCGCGTGCTCGATCGATTTAGGGTCGAATTCCCAGATTATTTTGCCGGTGCGCGCATCGACAGCGTAAGTGCGGCTGTAGCTTGCGGTGAAATAGAGCACGCCGTCGATGGCGAGCGGCGCCGCAATCAGCGAGCGCTCATTCGGCAACTCGGTCACCCACTGGATACCGAGGTCCTGCACATTACCGGCATTTATCTGATCGAGCGGGCTATAGCGCTGCTCGGTGGACGTACGGCCGTAAGCCGGCCAGTTGGAGCCGTCTCCCCCACTCTCGAGATATTTATCATCAACGGCCGTATCTGCTGCTTGCGCGGTGCACGCGTTCAGTACCAGTAGCGCAAGCCATAGCTTCGACATCCCTCGCATAGCGTCTCCCCTCATTCCTTTCATTTCATTGCGTAGCGTGCATGCTGGTGCACGTGCAGCGCTTTCGCCTACGTCGGCACGATTGACACGTCGCGCACCCCATCACGACACCCGGGCGACTCTATTCGATTGCCACGCGTAGCGCCATGGTGATTCCTCCCGACGTCCTGCGCTGCGCGCCTGAAGTACGCTGGTCGCACGCCGGTGTCCGGTTTCGGCCGCGCGCGGTAAGATTGCTCGGTGCCCATTCGTCCCCAGTCTGGAGCGAGCCATGCCGACCCGACGCAGACTACTTAAGACTGTCCTCGCCTCTGCCGCGGGGCTGGCTGCGTTACACGCTCATCGTGCGGTGATGGCCGCGACCGAGGGCGGCAGCGCTGCTGCCAAAGACGTAGTATCCAACGAGAATGTCATGGCAAAGCGCCCTATTCCATCGAGCGGTCAGCAGCTGCCAGTGATAGGCATGGGCACGTCGGGCAGCTTCGAGGTTGGCACGTCCGCGGCCGAGCGTGATCCCTTGCGCGAAGTGCTGGCACGCTTCTTTGCCGGCGGCGCCACGCTCATCGACACGGCGCCGAGCTACAGCAGCGCGGAGGACGTACTGGGCGAGCTGCTGGGTGCGACAGAGCAGAGGTCGAAAGCGTTCATCGCGACCAAGCTCTCGAGCCAGGGTCGCGATGCGGGGCTGCGCCAGTTCAACGCTTCGCTGAGGCGTCTCAAAGTCGACAAGGTCGATTTACTGCAGGTACATAACCTCATCGACTGGAAAACGCAGTTCGCCTTGATCACCGAGCTGAAGGCAGCGGGAAAGGTGCGCTACAGCGGAATCACGCATTATCTCGACAGCGCGCACGAGGCGCTGGCTGACGTCGTGCAGCAGGTGAAGCCTGACTTTCTGCAGATCAACTATTCCGTGGTTTCCGTCAACGCCGAAAAGCGGCTGTTTCCCCTGGCGCGCGATCTGGGCGTGGCAGTGCTGATCAATCGTGCTTTCGACGATGGCAGGCTCTTCTCGCAGGTAGGTAACATACCCTTGCCGCCGTGGGCTGACGCAGCAGGTATCACCTCATGGGCCCAGATGTTTCTCAAATTCGCCTTGAGCCATACAGCTGTCACTGCCGTGATCCCCGCGACCGGCAAGCCCGAACGCCAAAGCGACAACCTGAGAGCCGGGACCGGTCCCGATTTATCCGAGGATCAGCGCCGCTCGCTTATCGCAATGTTTTCGTGACACGCTGGTGAGTTCAGCTTCACAGCCCCCACGGCCGTTGCTTGCGCGCGTTCTTGATGTGCAGACGCATGAGGCGCCCGCGGTCGGCGCCGGGCTCTTGATGTTCTTCCTGCTTTTCGCTGGTTATTTCATGCTGCGCCCGGTACGCGAGACCCTGGGCATTGCCGGGGGTGTGGACAACCTGCAGTGGCTCTTCACCGGCACGTTTCTGGCCACCTTGATTTCGTTACCCGCCTTTGGCTGGCTCGCATCGCACGTGCCGCGGCGATTGATCCTGCCGTGGACCTTTGCGTTCTTCACCCTCAACCTTCTGCTATTCGCCGCGGCCCTGGCCATCGCGCCAGACGATGCGTGGGTGGGGCGCGCGTTCTATGTCTGGCTCTCGGTGTTCAATCTGTTGACCATTTCGCTGGCGTGGAGCGTGCTGGCAGACGTCTTCGTGACAGCGCAGGCGAAACGTTTGTTCGCGCTGATGGCGGCCGGCGCGAGTGTCGGCGGATTGAGCGGGCCGATACTCGGCACGGTTCTCGTCGGCTATATTGACCTTGCCGGATTGCTGGTCTTATCGGCACTGATGCTGGCCGGCAGCGCTGTCGCCGGCATGTGGCTGCAGTGCTGGCGCGACCGTTATCCGACGCCGGCTCACGGCGAGTCTCGTCGGGTGCCTCTTGGTGGCAATCCGTTTGCTGGCGCGACGGAGGTGTTCAAGTCCCCATATTTGTCGATGATCGCCATGTTCGTGCTGTTACTCGCGAGCGTCAGTACCTTCCTCTACTTCGAGCAGGCACGCGTGGTCGCCGAAACATTCACCGATAGAACGCACCAGACCCAGGTGTTCGGCATCATCGACATCGTTGTGCAATGTCTCACCTTGATTGCACAGTTGTTTCTGACCGGACGTATCGCGAAGCGGATGGGCGTCGGCGTATTGCTCATGACAGTGCCGCTGGTGGTCGCCGCCGGAATTCTGTGGCTGGCGCTGACCCCGGTCTTCGCCGTGTTCGTGGTGGTGATGGTGATCCGTCGCGTCGGCGAATACGCATTCGTACGACCGGGTCGCGAAATGCTTTACACCGTTGTCTCGGTTAACGACAAGTACAAAGCGAAAAATTTCATCGACACGGTGGTCTATCGCGGCAGCGATGCGCTCAGTGGCTGGGTGAAGCGCGGCCTTGACCTGCTTGCCGAACAGCCATCACTGGCCATGTTCATCGGTGCGGCGCTTGCGCTGGTCTGGGCACTGACTGGCGGCCTGCTCGGGCGTCTGGCGGGGCAACGCGAGGCTCAAATCATTTCCGGTTCAAATTCAGCTGCCAGCGCGCGCAACAACGCGACATAAATCTCATTCATGAATGATACGGCATCGGTGCTCTTTGAGTTCCAACTGCCGGACCACTCGACGAATGTCGTTCCTTCCTGCGTAATAGGCAGCAGATGCAGATTTCCAACGTAGTCGCTTATTTCCTTCGGAGATATCGGTGGCGGCGCGTCGACTATGGCATACATGATCCGATTCTCGATTTCGCTGTACGCGATCAGCGTATCGAGAAATTGTCCATTCAGGAGACGTTGCGCGCCAACTGCTGTGCCGCTTTTCTCGCCGATCTTTTCGCATGTCGTAATGACCGAAGACGCCCATGAGAAGTCATGGAAGTCCGCAATGCGCCGCCATACGGTTTCAATAGGAGCTTCAACTACTATCGAGTTATAGACGCTTGGCATTCGTCCTCCTGTGATTACGGTTTACAGGTCGCCTCGGGCCTAAAGATAACAATTTCCGGCACGTGCCGTTGAAATAACGAGCGCCAATGATTGAAAAATGAGAGGAGACCGGACGGCAGTCGGATTCTACCGCCCGATAGCACAGCGGGCGAAGCGAGGCTCAGGCGACCTTGCGGCGACGGCTCGCCAGCACTCCCGCTATTCCGGTGGACAGCAGGGCCAGTGGAAGTGGCAACGGAACGGGCGCGGCGAGCACACGGATATTGTTCAACGAGAAGACCATGTCCGTGTAGTTCTGATCGCCCCCACCGAAGATGTCCTCGAAGCGTACGGCGACCAGGGTAAAACCGGGGGCGTTGGGATCGGGGATGGCGTCGTCGATGAGCGCGTGAATGAAGTTGTCCGGGTTGGCGGCGGCGGCGCCAGTGAAATAGCGAATGACCTCAATGCTGTTATCGCTGTCGATGGCGAAAGTCAGTTCGGTGTCTGTCGCGAAACTGCCGAGGCTGAAGGTGCTGCCGATAGCATCGACATGGTTGTTGAAAATCGGTCCTACGGCTGACGGCGCTACCAGAAGCAGGGTGTTGAGGTGGCCGGCGCCGGCGCCGTCGAGAAACGTGGCGATTATCTCGACGTTGTCTTCGAGTACAAAAAGTCGACCGCCGGGGACGATGGCGGCCTGCGCCGCATTCAACGAGAGACCGGTAACGGCAGCGGCGACCCAACGCATGGATGTGCGCATAACAATGTACTCCTGGCAGTTGTTCAGCGACCGTTGCGGTCGAAAGTCGGGCCCGGGCGCCTGGTCAGGTGCGGGCTGTCAGGGAACTTTAGCTGCAGCGCACAGTACTTCGCACGCGATAAAACAGGTAATGGGTCCCAAACTGGCGCAAAGCAGCTATTTTCTCGTTGCGCCGCCAGGCCGATGAACTGCAACTGAGGCCATCTGACTGCCGCGCCGGGCATTCTTCACAATAGCTCTGCCGCGGCAGTGGTGAGGGCGGGAAATAGACGTTCTGCCCACAGCGCCTGCTGCGCCGGTGTCGCAATTTCGTCCTGCCGGATCTCGATCAGAACATGAAGCAAGCCGCGGCTTTCCGCATGCACGGGTACCGAGTAATCAACGTCCGATGCCAGGCTGTAAGGAAGATTGTCACCGACACACAAATTCTCGAGAGTATAGAGTTCGCGCAACATGACATCGGCAACCCGTCGATCGCGGTTCGATAATATGTCCACCTGCCATGGTCGATGTTCGCCCAGGTATACCGGCGTAAAACTATGCACGGAAACGAAGATTGTGCTCAGGCTGGCGCGTTCCCGCTGATCGAGCAATTGGGCCATCGTCGTGTGATAGGGGCGAAAGATTTCTGCGCGACGCAGTTCGGCGTCTTCTTCTGATAATCCGACATTACCCGGCACTTCGGTCGCTTCGCTGATGACGGGGATCGAATCGTCTCGCGCCGTATCACGGTTCACGTCGATGACGAGGCGCGAATAATTCTGATGCACAAGCGTCGCTACCAGCATATCAGACAGATTACGCGACACACCCAGCGCGCCAATATCCCATGCAATATGGCGCTCGCGCTCGCTGGCGCTGATGCCCAGGTCCCCAAGCGATTGCGGAAAATAATTGCTCGCATGATCGCAAGTGATGAAAAAAGGCGAAGTCGATGCAGCGTGCAGGGTGCTAACTGCGGGTGGTTCGTAGTCGCGCAGCAATTTTCGACTCATGCAGCGGGTTTCCCGTCCTCAGGTGCATGCAGTTCAGGATGCTTGTAACGCTTGGCCCATCCGAAACCCTGCCAGGTCACGAGCTTCTTCGGCACAACCTTGAAAGTCCAGCACGGTTCGACGTTGACCGAACCGCGGTATTCTTTGGCTTTTTCCGCCCCCAGGTAGCGCGGCCCGGTATGTTTATCGCCGATTTGATTCCACAGCGATTTCTCGCCGTTCATAAGGAAAGGGCCGACCGCCGCTTCGACGCACACCGCCGTTCCTTCACAAATGACTTTGCGAATGGGCGCAACGGGCTCATCGACCACCAGGGAAACACGGGGATCCAATTGCAGAAAATGACACCACTCGGAGCGCTCACGCCCCACCAGCCAGAATGCAATGCCGTCCCAGTGGTACCACAGCGGAATGACGTAGGGCCATCCGTCCGGCTTTAAGCACGCCATGCGCGCAAGCCAGGGGCCTTGCAGGAATTCGTTTCGTTCCTGGGCTGACATGCCGCCCAGTTTGCCGCGCCATTCGCTCATGCTGTCTATCCTCGCCGCAGTACCGCAGCTGTCAAAATACCTCGAAGTACTCGCGATGTTCCCAGTCGGTAACATGACCAAGAAAACGATCGATCTCGCTTTGCTTGACCAATAGCAGGTAGTCGATAAACGCATCACCGAGACGTTCACGAAAAACCGTACTATCGCGCAGCGCTGCAGTCGCATCCATCAGGCTGCGTGGCAACTTCGGCTTGGCCGATTCATAAGGCGTAAGTTCGAGCGGCCCGGGCGCCAGCTTATTCTCGATGCCATCTAGACCCGCAGCGATCTGCGACGCCATATACAGATAAGGATTCGCACACGGCTCGCCCGCGCGATTCTCGATATGCGACGACTTGTCGCCTGGTCCGCCGAGCACGCGGACCATGGCCGCGCGATTCTCGGCGGCCCAGGTGATGCGATCCGGCGCAAACGAATTGGGGCGAAAGCGCTTGTAGCCATTGATTGTCGGCGTAGAGAACACGCATGCCGCCGCAGCGTGCTTGAGTATGCCGGCTACATACTGCTGGCCCAGCTCAGACAGAACATCTCCAGAGCCGCTCATGTTTGCAAACAGGTTCTCGCCGCTGGCTTTATCGATCAGCGATTGGTGCAGATGCCAACCGCTCGAGAAGAAGTTCGGCAATGCCGGTCGCGTCATGAATGTCGCGTGGTAACCGTGGCGGCGACATAACTGCTTGGTCGCCGTGCGGAACAGCAGCATATTATCGGCACTACTCAGACCCGGCGTCGGATCAAAAGTGAACTCGCATTGGCCCGGGCCCCATTCGTCTTCCATCGTCCGCAACGGCAAGTTCAGGCTCGCCAGATTATCGTGCAGCATCTGCAGAATAGGATCGATCTCGTCCTGGCGTTCTTCGGTCAAATACTGAAAGCCATGCGCAATGCACGAAACTTTGGGTGGGTCCGGCGGCCAGCCTGATTGTTCAGGCTGAAGCATGCGGTCCTCCAGCTTGCAGATATAGAACTCGACTTCCAGACCGCCGACATATTCCAGGCCTCGCGCATGCAGCGCTTTGAGCTGCCTTTTCATCACGCCTCTTGAATCGAACGGCATGGGTTCGCCGTTTGCCAGATACATTTCCGACAATACCCAACCAGTGCGCTCCGCCCATGGCAGAACACGAAAAGTCAGCGGGTCGGGCACCAGAATTGCGTCGGGCCCGCCACACAATGAGGAGATTCCGATACCTCCACCATTCTGCGCAAAAATCGGCGCCACCAGATTGTTCGTCGTATCCATGAACAAGGTGGCTGTCTGGAAATCAATGCCGTTACGCAACGCCTGCAGAAAGTCATGCACCATGACGTGCTTGCCGCGAACAAGGCCATGTTGATCGCCCCAGGCGATGCGAATCGTGCGCAGCTTGTGTTGTTCGATGATGGCCTTGATGCGCTCGATCGCTTCGCGCTGCTCGTCGTCCATGAGCCTGTGACGCGTTACGAAATCGAGCTGGCCCACGCTGCTGTCTTGAATACTCATGCTATTACCTTACGTTGAACCCGAGCGGAGTCTCCACCGTGCTACCGCAAAGTCGGCGCAGGTACCGCAAAAACCTCGAGGACTGTCTTGCCGGCCGCAAGCTGCAATTCCCACTCATGCTCGGCCTTCACATTCGCTTCTGCTTTCGGCAGAGCCGAAACGGCATCGGCCGGGGAAAAGACGACGATACCGTCGTCGTCGCCGATGATGAGAAAGCCCGGCTCGATGCGCACGCCGCCAAGAGTGATCGTTTCGTTGACTGAGCCGTGCGCTTTGGAGGAAGGGCCTCGTGCTGTATTGCCCAGAGCAAATACGGGAAAGTCACGCCACCGTGCCAGGGTGCCGATGTCACGAACAGCGCCATCGCAGATCACGCCGGCAACGCCTTTTGCGCGTGCAGACCCACCCAGAAGTTCGCCGAGCACGGCGACGTCGACATTCCCATCAGCAGCAATAGCAATAATGTCGCCTTTTTGCGCGAGCGCAACGGCATGCAATACCGAGCCGAAATCGGGCGGCTCGCAGTGAACCGTCACCGCCCGCCCGATGAGCCGCTCGCTGTCGCCAAACGGCGCGAGAGGACGAATTCGCGGATTGACGAGCACCGTGCCCTGAAACAGGTCGGCGACGATTGTCGTGGGCACAGCGCGCCAGCGCGCGATGATGCTGCTGTCGAGCCCGATGCGGCTTGCCTTGAAGATACTGGTTGTCATTATGAGATCCTCGGTTCAACCCTGTTTAAATGCGGCAACGGCGCGACTCAGTCGTGCCATGCCTTCACGCAGTACGTCCGGTGGGTTGAGCGTGAAATTGACGCGCAGTGCGTCCTTCTTCCGTTCTCCGGCGTCGAACACACTCGAGGGAAGGAAGGCAACCCCGGTCGCCAGAGCCTCTTGCAGCAGCGCATCGGTATCGAGGTCGGGATCTTTGGCGGTCAGCCACACGAACATGCCGCCGCTGGGTTTAAACCAGTCGAAATCGGCATCGAGATACTGGTGAATGGCATCGCATAGTGCATCGCGTCGTTCGCGATACAGTTCGAGACTTCGAAGCGGAATGCGCTCGACGATACCGCGTTGAAACGCTTCCAACACGATGAACTGTTGTAGAGCCCCCGTGCAGATATCCGAACCCTGCTTGGCGATCGTCAATGCTTCGATAATCGGCGGCGCGGCCACGACCCAGCCGATGCGCAGACCCGGCACGAAAGTTTTGGAGATCGTCCCGAGATAAACAACAGGACCGTCGTAGCAAGCTGCGGTGGCGTGATGGGCACTTAACGCCAGAATGCTCGGTAGCGGTGCGTCGTCGTAGAACAGGGTGCCGTAGGGGTCGTCCTCGACCAGCCAGGTGTTTCCCTCGATTGCTCGTTCGAGCAGCGCTTTGCGCATTTCTGTACTGACGAGCGCCCCGGTAGGATTGGAGAAATTGGGAATCACGTAAACGAACTTGGCGCCATCGAAAGATGGTAGATCGCTGACGCGTAAACGCTCAAGGGGAAGTTGCCGATAAGTCGGGTTGCGCGGACGCCATGCGTCCAACGCGCCTAAATATGTCGGGTAATGGCTGACAATCGTTTCGCCAGGGTCGACCAGGATCTTACCCAGGAGGTCAAGCCCTTGCATCGAGCCGGCGGTAATCAGGACATTGTCGCTCTTCAGCCGTAGGGTTGCTGTCGACATGCGCCGGGCAATCTCGGTGCGGAGTTCAGGCAGTCCGGCTACCGCGCTGTAGGCCAAAGCACGCACGCCGTGCTGCTCGATCACCTGCCGGGTGAGCTCGGCGACCTCGGCTACCGGATAGATTTCCGGCGCTGGCAAACCGCCCGAAAGATTGATTATCTCCTTGTTCGCACCGACAGACATCACCAATTGCGTGATGGCATTGGCCGAATCCAACCACGCTCCGAAACGTGGTCGCCCCGGTGTGCCACTTACTGTACGCGGCGCGCGTGCGAGCTCATCGATAGTCGGCTGCGACATAGCACCTCACTCTCTATTCAGGTACCCACCGCCAGCACTTTTCGGCGATAGCAACCTGCAGAGTCTAGGCAGCCGGTATCGTCAGGTCTTTCGAAATTCGGTCATCGATTTCAGATTCCTGCCTATCTGCCACGCTCGCCGAGCAAGTTCACCTCCCACGGTTCTCAATCGACTCGGCTCGGTGGCGTGCGCGCCACCGATGAGGCGTCATGCCGATATGCTGGCGAAACACGGTGGTGAAATGGGCCTGGCTGGAAAAGCCGCAGGCCAGCGCGACCTCGGCAAGGCAGCGACCAGACGTAGTCAACATCTCGCAGGCAACTTCGACACGGCGTTCAATCAGCCAGCGGTGGGGCGTATTGCCTACGCTATTGCGAAATGCACGCGCGAACTGTCGCACGCTGAGATCTGTCAAAGCCGCCAGATCGTCGAGTCCGAGGTCCTGCGCCAGATTTGCCTTCACGAATGTGTCCAGGCGACGTAGCTTCAGTGGAGAAATCCGCGAGCTCGACTCATCGTCGACCCGATAATCCCGAACGCCGCAGATCAACAGCAGATGGGCAAGCAATGCGGTAAGCAGGCCTTCGCAGCGGATCCGCTCCAAAGCGCAAGTGCCTTGCGCGGCGGACCATAACGCGAGCAACGTGCTTTCGATGTAGGTATCGCGCAAGGTGCTGTCCCCCAGCGGGCGCAGCACCCAGTGCAATTCGCGCGGACAAACATGGCCAAAGATGCGTTTGAACGTTATCGTCGGTACGACGCACAGCAGAATCTCGCGCTCGCCATCCACGCGCCAATCGCTCGGCGTATCTGGCGGCAAAACCATGATGCGCCGCGCCGCAGCGGTCTCGCTGCGCCAGCCGCTGCCCATATTCCAGGCCCAGGTTCTAGCGGAGGAGGTCAGCGGCATGGCAATAACGGTTTCATCGACTGCGGGATCCGAAAAATCGTGCGCACCCTGAGTGATTTGAATCATTTCGAACGGCCACCGCCCATTCTGCCGGCGATGCTCCTGCGGAAAGGCGCCATAACCGGAATGACGATAAAAATAGGCGTATCCCGGACAATCCATCTCTGCCTCCTGTTCGCGGATATACGGGTTCACCCCGGGGTCAGTTCCCGAACGAGCGTGTCCACCGTGACCTGGCGACAGTAGCCCCTGATCGCCTCCAACGAATGACGATGTCGGTCCGGGCTGAATGTTGCACACGCGTCCGTTATCACAGTCACCAGATATCCCTTATCGCAGGCATCGCGCGCAGCTGACTCCACGCATTGATCGGTAGCGACACCGCAGATGGCGAGCCGCTCCACGCCGAGGTTACGAAGCACATAATCGATGTTCGTTGCATTGAATACGCTGGAGGCTGTTTTCCTCAATCGTATTTCGTCACCTAACGGTTCAACCTCCGACAACACCTGCGCATCCCACGCGCCTCTCGGCACCAGGATATTACTGATCTTGTAATCCAGACTCTGGTCGCGCCCATCGTCAGTCAACGCTTCCACCGTCGTAAACAGGACCTCGACACCGACTTCGCGACAGGCCTCGATCGAGCGCTTTATGCCCGGTATTGCTACCGCTCTGAGATGTTCGAGGTAGTAGCCGAATTTTTCGGCACGAAGTTCTGCTGGGCAGGCTTGAAACATTCCACCCTGTGGATGGCACGTGTAATTCTGGACATCGACAACCAGAAGTGCGGAATTACCGGGACTGAGCGCAATCTCCCGCGTCAGCGAAGCGGCACTCCCACTCGATCGTTTCTTCGCATCCACCTGCTGTTGCTTCCTTTTGCTGACGTCGGTCGAGACAGCGAATCTTATCTGCTCCGCTAATCTCGGCGACCAGACAAGACGCTCTTCGCGGCCATCGCCAACAGGAAAACGACTAGAAATACGCTTGGCACGCCCGGCAGAAATGCAATCAGCCCGATCAGGTCTGGCTCGCCTAGCGCGCTGGGCCCGAGGCTGAGTCCGCGATTGGTCGATGCATTACCCAGCCAATAGAACACCGTGAAAGACCACGCGATATAGATGAAGCCATAGGCCACGAAACGCTGCATCAAGTCGCTCAAGCGCAAGATAGGCATCGCCAGCGCAACCACGATTACCAATACACCGTTCAACGCCCCGCCCGTATGCGCCCTCACCCAACCGGGCACCGTGCCATACATGGGAATGTCGATAATCATCCCCGGCCAGACCTCGATTCCTCCTATCAACGAAAACATCAACATGAAGCCAGACAGCATCGCAATCAATACCACCAGCAAGCCGTTGCCGATCATGATCCGTTGAAGTCTTTCCATCTTCAGTCTCCCACCCACATTTTTGTTATTTTTCGGTCCACTCAGCGCGACGTGCGACCAGACTAAATAGCTGATCGAATATCCTGACCAGTCAGGTTTCATATCGTATCAACGCCGACTGATGTCCTGGAAATGGTTGCGACTGGTTCAGGAAGCAGGTCACTGCATCCATCAATCGCGGCAAAGTGCTGTGCCGATGATTGCGAGTCACCGTATCGTGGAGCTTCTTCCACAACTTCTCAATGTCGTTAACCCACGGGTGATAAACCGGCTGGTGCACGAGTTGGAACTTCGGGTGGCGCGCCAGCCAAGCGCGCGTTACCCGGCTCTTATGGATGACGTAGTTATCCAAGATCAGATGCAGCCGCCGTGCCCGACGGTAGGTTCGCAACAAGACTTCCAGTAGACGCAGAAATAGCTCGGAAGTCTTGGCGATATGATCTATCCAGACTACTGCGCCAGTGCGCGCGTTCAGTGCGCCGGCGATGTAGTGCTTCCTGTTCTTGCCCGGCGTCGGCACCGTCATTTGCTCACCGCGCGGCATCCAGGCAGGCCCAATACGCGGGTTCAAATCGATGTCCGCCTCATCCACGTAGAAGACTTCCTCGTTTGCGCTGGCCCGCTTCAAGACGCCATGGATCGCCTTCATCCGCGCGCTTTTGCGTGGATCAGCAATACACAACGTCGGCCGAGCCCGCCGCCACACCACGCACAGCCGTGACAGCCACCGGCGTACCGTCGTCGCATGAACTTCAACGATGCCGCAGCGTGCCATCTCAACTGCCAGTAGCTCTGAGCTCCAGCGGCTGCGGACATAGCCGTATGTGAGCGGCTCTGTGCGGATCAATTCATTCAGCTTGGCCAACGCTGGGGCCGACGCCTTCCATTCCTCACGGCCGCGTGTGAGCGGCGCCAATCCCGTCTCACCACCCGTTTCATAACGGCGTTTCCACAGCCGTACTGAATTACGGCTGGCGTGACAGCGGCGCGCCGTTTCACTGATATTGCCACGCGTCTCCCACAAGCCCAGGATGGCCTGGGCACGTCGCGCATGGTCGTGGTCACGCCCGCGTTGCACGACCTTCGTCAGACGCCGCCTGATCGGTCGACCGATCTTGGTTACACTGTTGTTCATCGGGTGGAGCACTCCTTGGTGATGGTTCAGCTTTAGCAACCGAACTGATCGCCAAGGACCACCCGAGTTCCCCTATATGGTCAGTATTTCTGCTCCGTTATTTAGATGCGTGCGAACGGCACCGGCATATCCGGGCTTTTTGTGTCGACCAGTGGCAATAATTCGCCCGCAGGCAGCGCGGCGTGCCCCGCAATCCAATCCCGCATCCACTTTGGGTCATCTTCGCAGCGCGGGTTGTGCCACGGTAGCAGCGCTCGAAGCAGATACGGGCCGACGTTGAAAATCATCGAAGAAATTTCGCGAACGAACGCAATGAGATTGCGCGGCTTGCGCAAAGCGCGGTCTTTCTTCAATGCGGTCAACATCCCGATGAGTCCAAACCCCACCAGGTGGAAGGAACCGTGGAAGACGCCTATCGCTCGCGGGAGATATTTTCCCGAATAAGCCATATAAGCATCGAAAGCGACCGTCTTGTGCTCGGTCTCCTCGACCATGTGCATCAGCCAGAAGGACGCAACATGCGGCGAGGTGTCGCGAAACAGCGCCAACCGTCGGTTGATCAGCCAATGCGTAAATCCATTGGTCATGCTTTCAAAACCCGCGTTGTAGGCGAGTTGCGTGCGGAGACTCATGTTTGATAACCGCTCGAAAGACGCCGCCAGTCGCTGTTCCACACCCGCGAGCTCTGGGTATCCATTGGCTTTCAGCAATTCGTTCAAGCGGCGATGACACTGATAGTGGCGCGCCTCCTGCCCGTTGAATGCCCGCATGTCGGCCAATAACTGCGGGTCGCTGATAGCCGCCATCGCCTTCTGCGTACTCTTGATCAGATAGGGCTCGAGATAAGGCATCGTCAACGACAGCCCGTTGAACAAATGAGAGCGCACCGGATTGTCGGGAACCCAGATCGGATCGAGATCGTCGGGAAACTCGAACGCGAACGCCCGAATGACGATCTCATCGACCTGCTTGGGCTGGTATCGATAGGTGTGCGCCTGCATAGCTCCCTCCGCACGCTCGGGGCTGTCTCACGCCAGCCTTGTAGTATCGCGCGTCCCGGCCAGACCAGGATCCCGCGGGTGGTGAAACCGAGTCGGTCGCCGATACGCCCGATTCATACTATTACGTCCGGAGCTCGGCGTCGAAGCGGCGGAGCGAGCTCGCGCGCTCAGGGCAGCAACACCGTCGATCCGGTCGTCTTGCGCCCCTCGAGATCACGGTGCGCCTGCACTGCCTCAGCCAGCGGATACCGCTGGTCGATGTGAATTTTGACCGCGCCGCTGGCCACTACGGAAAAGAGGTCGTCAGCCATCGCCTGCGTCGCTTCGCGTGTTGAAGCGTGCGTAAACAGTGTCTGGCGCGTGAGGTAGATCGAGCCTTTGGCAGCGAGCGAGGCCAAGGCAATCGGCGGCACCGGCCCCGAGGCATTGCCGAAGGACGCCATCAATCCGAAAGGGCGCAGGCAATCGAGCGAACCGTCGAACGTATCTTTACCCACCGCGTCGTACACCACCTTCACACCCTCGCCGCCCGTGATGGCCTTGACACGCTCGACGAAGTTCTCTGTCTTGTAGTTGATGACGAACGCGGCGCCATTGTCTTTCGCCAGCTGACATTTCTCGTCGCTACCGGCGGTGCCGATCAGCTGATAACCGAGCGCCTTGGCCCATTGGCATGCGATCAGCCCCACGCCGCCGGCAGCTGCGTGCCAGAGAATGTGGTCGCCGGCCTGCAGACCGCCTTGCGGTAAAGTGCGTTTGAGCAGGTACTGCACCGTCATGCCCTTGAGCATCATCGCCGCTGCGGTATCGAACGCGATCGAATCGGGCAGCCTGCATACACCCATCGCCTTCATCACGCGGGCTTCGCAATACGCTCCCGGCCCGCCACCGGCGTAAGCCGCGCGATCACCCACCTTCAAGTGCGTGACGCCTTCGCCGACCGCTTCAATCACGCCCGCAGCCTCATTGCCCATGGCCAACGGCAACGGAGACGCGGACAGATACAGATTGGTGCGCTGATAGACGTCGATGTAGTTCAAGCCGCAGGCATGGTGCTTGATGCGCACTTCGCCGGGACCAGGGTCGCCGACAGGCAAGTCGACCAGCTTCATCACCTCGGGGCCGCCGGTTTGTTCGATCAGAATGGTTTTGGCCATGGTGTGCTCCTCGGTGGATTAGGTTCGTGTATCGGGACTGCATCGTTCCATCGATTGGCGCCAGCACTGTCATTGGCCGTTGTAAACCCCAGTCAACGGTTTGACTATGAAATTGCCACGTGCTGGTAGCTAAAGTTCAGCCGGCACAGCTCAAAGAGACGCCAGCAGTGTGCGCACGCTCGGGATTTTCAGAAACTTCCGTCATTACGTCCTCTGACCCCAATGGACTTAACAGTGACTCCAGGTCAGGGCGCAGTGTGTGCTTCATCACGAGACTGCTCCCTCCACCGGCAATCGCGGCATCGCAGGATTTTCGTGCCAATTGAGTTACATCCAGATAGCCGCTCGGAAGTACGGCGATGCCGCTTATAATATTGGCGTCCGGTGATTCGATGGCAACGACGCCATTTATCCCCAAGGCCGAGGAGGCCTCGATTCGGCTTTCTGGGTCTTGAATCAAATGGTCCGCGACAATGCGAATGTTACCGCCGGGCCCACCAAACGCATTGGCAATAATGTCACTTCGTTGCAGAATTACAAATATCGGATCAATTTCGATATTGCCACCGGCTCCTTCGCCGCCCGCAACTGAGGTCGTGATTTGCGAGCCCTGCATAAAAATTCGGTCAACTGCATTGACCAGAATGTTGCCGCCGTCCGCGAACGCGGTTTCAGTTGTTATCTGCGCACCGTGCATCTCGAGCTGCGACAATGCCTGGATTTCGATATCACCCGCGCGACCCAAGTCGAAGCTTACAGCAGAAACAGTGCCGCCCGAATCAAGAACAACGTGATTTGCGACGATTCGAATCGAGCCCGCGTCGCCAGAACCTCGGGATTCAGAGCTAATTCGAGCGTTTTGCAAATGCATACTTCCCGCAATATTGAGCGCAATGTCACCACCGGCTCCCGTGCTTGTGGTCAAGGCAGCCACAGCGCTCGCGCCGTTCATCACCAATGTTTCGGCGTTAATTGCAATTGCGCCTGCGTTACCTCCCGCATTCGTTTCGGAACTCACCAAGGCATTGCCTGCGAAATTAACGGACTCAAAATTCAGCTCGACGATGCCAGCATTTCCAGTCCCGGTGGTCAACGCAGAAATGCGAATGTCATCGCTCAGTGTCAGGTGATTGCCCTGCAATAATACAAAACCGGCATCGCCTGCTGTGGCGGTGTCGCTGATGATGAAGGCACGTTGCGCGAGCTGCATGTCACCAACATGAAGTTCAATTGAGCCGGCATGTGCTGTAGAACTGGCAAGCCCCTCGGAAGAGGCGTTGATCGTCGCGTCATCGCCCATGAAAAGTCGCTCGACTGAAAGTTCAATATTGCCTCCATTACCCACCGCAGTAAAAATCGAGATTGCGCTGCTCGTGATTCGCGTAGATCCAAACAGATCGGTTTCTAGAGCATCTATTGATATGTTTCCGGCGTTACCCTCACTCAAGGTTGTCGTATTTAACAACGACTCATCTCGCATGCGGAACTTTTCGGCTTGTAGCAAGATATCGCCGCTACTTGCCGGCGAAAACAGTGCCGCCGCGTTTGCGTCGAGTCTGGCACCCCCGCCCATTTCGATTAGGTCTGAGGTTAGTAAAATGCTTCCTCCTTTCCCATTTCCGAACGAACTTGTCGCAATTGAGGCGCCACCCGATAACTCGATTGAGTTACGTGCTGCGATATCAATGCCTCCCTGGCTGCCTGATTCAAAAGAGCTCGCCTCGATCAACCCGCTATCCATGACTATGCGCCCGCCGCGAATCACTATTGTTCCGCCGGCAGGCCCGCTTACGTCGATATTCGCGACTTCCTTGTCAGCGACGGGGAATCGTCCGGTGGGATTGGATATGCTCACGAGCCGATCCGTGGCCGCCGATTGACCTGCCCAAGGGTCGGCCGCCAGTGGGATTTCTGCGGGCGCCCCGGCCGCTATCAGCGTTATCTTGCCGTTTGGAGCATACAAGTGACGGTCGGTAATCAAAATATTGCCGCCGACCACCGTAATCTGATGATCGATCCCGACCTCAATCGGAGCGCTGACAGGCCCACTCGTGCGGCCTTCGAACCTGATATCCCCAGGAGCGACTGCACCAAACCCGAAAGCCGACGGTGCCGATACCGTGAGCGCGCTTGTCGACGGACTACTTGCGTCATATCGACCGTCGCTTCCGAGCTTGAGGTAAGAAGCCGTGCTTACATGCAGAGACGCTGGCACATTCACGCGCGACGATGGCCCAAAGACAATGCCATTGGGATTGATCAGAAAAAAGTTCGCGCCCGGAACCTGGCTCTGTAAAACGCCATCGATTTGGGATGAATCCGAACCGGTTATCCGGGAGATCACGTTGTCGATACCAGCGCTTCCGGCAAAGTTGGCCGTTCGGCCAGATTCGATCGAGAAAGTGTTAAAGCTATGAAACAGATTGGACCCCATGCGGGTACCGAGCGCTTCAGGAAGATTGTATCGATTCGCGACGACTGAGATATTCAGGGCCGGACCAACGGTCCCATCGGTGACGACAACCGCTATGGCGGGTAGCGAACTCAACCATGCAAGCAAGCCGGCGATAAGCAACCTGGAGACCGTAAGTATTCGCATGCTTGGCCTTATGGGCCTCTAATAGCCAAAGTTATCGCGCCATCGCCGAGTTGAACTATTCTTGGTAAGGTCCTCGCCAGCTCATGAGCAGACGGCGTCGTTGTGCAATCGATGTTAGGGTTAACATTGCCGCGAGCAGCACCAGCATCGACGACGGCATCGTTGCAATCTTAGTGCTTGCACCGGCATGCAATGGATCAGGATCGGCCCCGTCATTCATGCCATCGCCGTCCGTATCGGGATTGTTCGGATCGGTATCGACACCGGCAGCATAAGCTAAGGAATTTCCGTCTCGCGCCACTTCACTGAAGTCGCTTAGATTGTCGCCATCGCTATCGGCCAATACAGGATCCGTCCCCAACACCTCGACTTCCAAGCGATCCTTCAGGCCATCACTATCGGTGTCCAATGGTACCAACCCGATGTTATGGACGAAGGTCCCCGTCGGCGGCACCGCCACGTTATTCGCCGTGTACGGCTGGTAGTACTGCCGATCCACCGTCACCTTCACCTGCGTCGGCACCGGCGCCCAGGCGTATTGACCGAGCAATGATTGCGTTCGCGGCTTCACCGTTACTTGGTTCTGCGTACCGGTGATCTTGACTTCAGCTTGAATGATCGGACTGCCGTCCGCCAGGTCCCGTACTTGACCTTCAATGGCGTTATTGAACGTCGGCCCTCCATCCTGCGAAAGTGCCAGCGTATATCCTACCGGCTGCTTCTCCGTCGCACTCTGGTCGAGCTTTACGCGCACCCAATGTGTTCCAGGACCCGTTGCCGTGAACACCAAGCGTTCCTCGCCCAACGGCGAGTCTCCTGCAATTACCGCGTCCTCTATCGTCGCGCAGGCATCGCTCGCACATCCCGGCCGATATAACCAAAGTTGCAAGTCACTCCTATCGCCTTGTGGCTTCGCAGTCACCGAATACGCTTTGCCACTTTCCGCGTTGAACCACCCCCAGTCTTCGTCCGTCTGGACGTGCAAGGTCCGCACTTGCGGACCCGTCGGCGCATCCGGCACGAGGGCCTGCAATGGCGGCAGATTTGCATTCCGAGCATTGTCCAATTCATAGCCATCCGCGCGCACGACGTTGAGAGACTCCCCGGAGCCCACGACGCCGTCGACATCCTTGGCGTAGAAGCTCACAACGTACATTCCCGCAAGTGGCGCCTGGTTCGTAAAAGTCCCGTTGTAGCTTCCATTCCCGTTCACTGCCAATGGTACTTTCGTCGCCGCCGGGCTGTTACCACCCAGCCCATCCAAGTCCGGGCCGGTTACTTCAGCCCATACCTCTTCCAGCGCACTAGTCGCCACAATCTTCCCCACCGTCAGCGGCACCACCAGCGGCGTTAGCTGCGCCTGACTTTGGTCCACGACAATCCCGGTCAGGCTCGGCGTATCACCCGCTAGCAACATCCCCTGACCCAGACGGTAGGTCAGTACCGGCCCTAAATCGAATTTGTCACTCACGTTGTCCCCGTTCGTATCCAGCCAAGGATGCTGCCGCCGACCCGATGCCCCCAATATCGCCTGCCGCGCCACCAGGTGTGCTGCGGCCAGACGTGCCCCGTTCCCCACCCCGTTCCAGAAATGCTGCGAGTACGATGCCTCACCCTGTAAACCTGTTAACACCGGTCCGCTCACCGTCGATCCCAGACGGTAGAAGTCAGCTTCGTTCCCACTCACCGCCGACAGCCGCCCTAAAAACACGCCCGCTTCATCGCTATCGAGCAACAGCATCAGCTTGCCGGAGATGCTGCTCTGCAAACTGTGCAACCACCCGTTCAATGTCGCCCCGTCGATCTCCGTACCGCCGTTCAAATGGAATCGATAGCCGTCTGTTTTACCCACCAAATACACCACGACGTCCTGCGTATGGGCCACCGCCCACTGCGTCAACGCGGCGTCCAGGTTAACGTATGTGCTGGCGACCGTATTGCTTCCGCCGCACACCAGGCTCGCACTCAAACACTGTATCGTTTCGTCCGTATACCCTTGACCTCGTAACGCTCTATACGCCTGCTGCAACCTCGACTCCACAGCACTCCAGCCTGGCTCACCCGAATTTCCTCCTGCCACCAACACCGCCCGACGGCGTAACGGATCGCCCACCGTCACACTCAACGCGCGCGGCGCCGACGTCCGACCCTGCATGTCGACCGCATAGACTGCCAGCAGATAAGTTCCAGGACTGTTGAATCCGGTGAACTGACCCGAGTAGGTCCCGGGCGCGGTCTCCAACAACTCAAAGCTTGGCAGGTCGGTCACCGCGTTTTCTTCGTCCGTCGCCGCGCTGTCGAACGCCGGTGGCTGTACCGTCGAAAACACGCGTGCGATTCCGGTAATTCCAGTAACCTGGTGTGCCGTAATACTTGCCGTCGACGTCCCATTTATCGACCCTGGGCCCGTTACCTGCGCAATGACCGGCACGTCAAACGCGTAATCCACCTGCGTACCCAAGTACGTGTTTGTCACTGCATTGAAGTCCGTCGACTCGTTGGCCTGCCCGTCCCCATCCGCGAACAACAAGGGAGTCTGCGGGGTCGGCAGGTTTGTCAGTCCCTCCGTTGCTTCCGTGAAGGCTTCTCCGACACTCCCGCCCACCTGCACCTTCGACCAGAACAACTGAGAGAACGACAAGGAGCCCTGCCCAGCAAAGTACGCGACCTCGTCCGCCCCGCTGCTCGTCACCACCACACGGTTAGGCCCCGCTAGCGGCGCAAAACTCCCCGACCGGCAGGCGTCATAAATGACCGTCACCCGACCAGTCGTCGCCGCCTCTACCTGTACCAGCCAAGCCTCGAGTTCCGCGCGTGTCAGCACTTCGCTCGGCCCCAGTTTGAAGGTGTCACTACCGCCGTGGTCAGTAAGGTAAATCACGATATCGCCGGTTCCACCGCCAGCCGACATCCAATTCAATATTGAGGCCTTGCCAGTCGCTTTGAATCCGCTGTTGCCCGTTGCCGCACTATCCAGATCGTTCGCGCCATCCGCGTCGAAGTCCTGCGGCGCATCGTCAGAGACCACCCAAATCGAATCCGGCCCGAAACCCTGATAGCGCAACGCGCGGTACGCTACGCCTGTAATGCTGCGCGTCGCATCCCATAGAAAGTTCCCTGCGTATGCACCCCCGCCTGAGATCATCACCGCCTTCGCGTTCGACAAGGTCGTGTACGGACGCAGCACAGACAGCTTCTCGCCTGAGTAATCGGTGATATAGACGTCTCCGTTTGTGCCGACCGACACGTCCCAGGGATCTGCGTACTTCTGTGGCCCTGCTCCAAGCTGGCCCATCACTCCCAGTAGCGCACCCGTGCTGGAAAATTTTGCAACCGCGTATTCGCTTCCGTTGTAGTTCCAGCCGCCAGGGACATAAAGATTGCCACCAAGATCCGTTGTGACGTCACGTATGGTATGTAAGGCAAACACACCACTTGCTTCGAGATCTATCACCCCCTGTGGTGCTCCGTTGGATGTTGCGTACTTTCGCAGTTCATAGTCATTCGGGACGTATACAGTGGAGCCGTACACAGCAATCCCGGATTCGCCTCCTGACACGGCCACGCTCCATAGTTGCGCCCCCGACGGGTTATATTTGCGCAAAATATCGAGGTCGTAGGTATAAAGGTTCCCGGCCGCATCGGTCGCCAGGTAACGCTTTGCAGTAGCAGTCCAGGTTGCCAGATGCTGCAGGTTGGTATCGAACACATGGATTCGATTCGTATCGTTGTCGCTGGTATAAACACGGCCGTTTACCCCACTGCCGTAAGCAGCCACATCCCAGGCACGGTGGAACAACGAGCGATCGCCGCCCGAGCCCAGATAGCGCAGTTTGGCATCGAATTTCTGGATCCGGTCGCCAATCTCTTCCACGACGTAAATGTTACCGTCGCCATCTCTGCTAATTCCTTTGGCGCCAGCGAATTGCCCTGGAGCGCTCCCGACTTGCGACCACCGATCGAGGCGTCTGCCGTCCGGCGCGAGCTTCATCCAACTGACTCCAAACGCTTCCGATGCGGTCACATACATCTGGCCTGCGTCATCGACGACGACTGCGTATGCAAGATTGCACGTGAGATCATCTTCGACAATGTCGAACTGCACCGCGAAAGTCGCTACCAGTACATTGTCCAACGTGCGTTTCTCGACGTTGTGCGGGTAAGGGGGGCCAGAACCGAAACATTGGCTCTCCAGATCAGTCACCGAATAGACGAAACCGTCGCGATAGAAACCGGCGGCAAACGGACTGCGGCCACCGGCGAGTTGCGAGAAGTCGATCACCGTGCCAAGCAGTTTGCCATCTGCTGTGTAACGCTCGATCAGGCCATTGGTTCGCAGGGTGTAAACGAGGCCATCAGAACCAATCGCAATGTCTTTGATGGCATTGGAACTGTCGCCCGCGACACTGACACGCCACTGGTCGTTCAACAGCTGACCGTTGATGTCGTAGCGCACAATGCCGCCTGGTGGTAACACGGCGTAGACACCCAGCGTTCGGCTGACTGCAAATGCGAGTGTCTCAGTGGTGACGAGTCCTTTCGCAAAACTGCCCACCACCTGGCCGCCTCGGCTGGACAGCTTGGTTATCGCCCGCTCGTTGTTCGCGAATGTCCCACCCCACGTGTAAAGATACCCATCCTCGTCAATGTGGATGTCCCTATGGATGCCTTGCCAAGGCTGAGGTAGAAGTGGTGTCGTGCGCTGGAAACGATAGCCGGTCGGTTGAGGCGGTATCGAGGCACCATTATTCGGATTGAATTCGCCGGCATCCACGCGGCCGTTATGATTGAAATCTTCCTCACCATCGAGCGCACCGTCGTTATCGGTGTCCGGATCGGCGGGTAAGGTCGTGGTCGATGGCTGGGCATCCGGCACGAATATCGCCAGATCACTGCCCTTGAGTGGACCAGCACCGTCTGGATCGGCGACTCCGCTGGTGAGACCGTTCTCGGTACCGTCCTGCAGTCCATCGCGGTCGCTATCCGTCGAGCGCGGATCGGTTTCCCCTGAATCAACGATGCCGTTGTGATTGGCATCCTCGATGCCGTCTTTGATCCCGTCATCGTCGCTATCTGCATCGAGCCGACCAGTGCCGAAGGCATTCTCGATTGCATCCAGCAACCCGTCGCTATCCTGGTCGAGCGGTACGCCGGTGCGCAGATCGGCTTCCTGCAAACTGTTCGTTGCGAGCGTGAACCAACGACTGTGCAGGCCCAGCGGCAGGCTGGCCGGGTGATAGCGCCAGCGCGCACGCCAATGATAGGCTGTCTGATTCTGAAGACCTGCGATGAAAGCGGTCAGTTGTATACCGGCCGTGCCGCTGTCCGTCCAGACAGCGCTACGCTGCAGCCCGGTACCGTCCAAGCCCATGTCGAGCGGTTTGACTTCCCACTCAAGTTTGACTTTCCCCCGGCCAAATTCGGTCATACCGAGTCCAGCCAATTGGAACTGGCTGGCGTGGCCTGTATACCCGAGCGGCGCGACAGGACTCGTCCCGGCGCCGTTGCGCTGACGCATGGCGCCGCTGCGACCGGCTCCACCGTTGCCGTAATGCAAATAAGCGGCTTGACCGTTCCCCCAAACGACGTCACCGTAGCCGTCGCCATTGACGTCACCAGCCGCCGCGATTGCCGTGTCGCCGCTTGGCGACGCAAATATCGTATCGGGGCTCTGCCCCGGACCGTTAGGTCCACCTAGATAAGCCAGCACAAGTGGATTTTGTGCAAGAACCACATCCTGATAACCGTCCCCATTCACATCGCCAGCGGAAGCACCGATGACGTAATTGAGATTGTCATCGTAATTAAAAACCCAATTTGGCGTTGCGTTGAGCCCGGACGTACCACCAAGAAAAATTCCCGGGGTCGCCGTCCGCGGACCAATCACATCGTCGAAGCCGTCGCCGTTGACGTCGCCGACTCCCTTTTCCCACGCTTCATTGGTCGCTACCGGGGAAGTACTGAGCCCACTGGTGCTGCCGAGATATAACCGCCCGCCGCCGCCGCTAGAGAGGGGAATACTGCCCGCAAGCACATCGGCGTAGCCGTCGCCATTGACATCGCCAGCAGGATAGACGAGCCCGGTTCTCCGATAATCTAGTGGGTGGGCATTGGCCCACGAAGCTGTCGAACTCGGCCCGGCTGGCGAACCAACAAATACACTGCCTTCGACAATAAAATCGTCGAAACCATCTCCGTTGACGTCGCCGGCCGCGTGAACGGCGTTCGTTGTCAAGACGGTTCGGCCAACCGGACTTGGTGGAATGATTGACCAAGCGGGTGTGGCCGAGAGGCCACCGACCGAACCGTAAAACAGCAGGGCTTGGCCTAGCCCGTAATCGTATTGAGGTGTCCAAACGATGACATCTGCATAACCGTCGCCATTGACATCGCCCGCGCCGCTAACCGAATACCCCAAATAGTCGGTGGTAACAACGGTCGAGGTGATCACCCGCGACGGCGTGGACGCCAGACCGGTAGCCGCACCCAAATAGACTAATGCACGCCCTCCCTCGGCGTTACCGGCGTTGTCATAGAACGGTGCACCGATGATAACGTCCGCGTACCCATCGCCGTTGACGTCTCCCGCGCCGGCTACAGAAATTCCAAAGTTGTCGCCAGGCTGGCTCGACGTTGCCGTCCACCCTGCGGTTGCAGCCAAACCACTCGAGCTGCCGCGGTAGACGTAAATTCGCCCAGCATTTGCTTGGCTACTATCGTACGAGAACGCGCCAACCAACAGGTCGCTGAACCCGTCACCATTGAAATCACCAGCAGCGCCGACGGAATGGCCGTAGTGTGCATTAGCTTGATTTGATTCTCCGCTCCAGGCCGCCGTCGCCGATAGACCAGTAATCCCGCCGGTATACACGTAGGCACGGCCTTCACTCGATTCCCCATTACTGTAGTTTTCAGCGCCGACAGTGATGTCGGCATAGCCGTCGCCATTGACATCGCCGGTGGTTCCAACGCTGGTACTCAACGTTGCTCCCACCTGATTTGATTCCGTCGTCCAAACCGGAGCGGCTCCGACGCCTGTGCCGCTGCCGTGAAAAACGAAAGCGCGGCCCTCGTCGACCTGGCCATTGTCATAGAATGGTGCACCAATGACGATGTCGCTGTAGCCATCGCCATTGATATCGCCAGCGGTTGATACCGCATAACCGAACTGCGCGTTCACCTGGTTTGATTCCAGCGTGCGGCTCGCTGTTGTCAACAACCCCGATGGTCCACCGTGGAAGACGAACACGCGACCCTCGTTGGCTTCCCCGTTGGCGTAAAGATGAGCGCCTACCACCACATCGCCGAAGCCATCGCCGTTGACATCGCCGGCTCCCGCCACGGACTGCCCAAAACCGGCACCAACAAAATTCGATTCCACGGTCGAATTGGCTGTCGCAGGCAGACCAGCGCTACTGCCGTGATAGATAAAGGCGCGGCCTTCATTTGTTTGGCCGTTGTCGTAGTACGGCGAACCGATGATGATGTCGCTGAATCCGTCGCCGTTGATGTCACCAGCGCTCGACACTGCGTTTCCAAATTCTGCGTTTGCCTGATTCGATTCGGTGACCCAATTCGGTGTCGCCGGCAAACCCGTACTACTGCCAAAATAAACGGCAACCTGCCCTTCATAAACCTGACCATTCTCATAAAATGGCGCGCCGATGACGACATCGCTGTAACCATCGCCATTAATGTCCCCTGCGGTTGCGATGGATAAACCGAACAAAGCCCCGGCCTTGTTGGATTCGACGGTCCAGGCAGCGGATAGAGACATATTGCTGCTGCCGTAATAAACAAACACTCGTCCTTCATCGATTTGACCATTGTCGTAATACGGCGAACTGACGATGACATCGGAATAGCCATCGCCATTGACGTCGCCGGCTGTTCCAAGGGCATAACTGAAACTCGCATTTGCTTGAGTCCCGTCTACACTCCAAGCGGATGCGCTCGCGAGCGGGTCGATAGTGATGGGGTAAGTTGCATCGCGGGTGTCGACCACGAGATCAATGGCACCTGCTGCAAGGATCGTCTGCGCTGGCAGACGCTTACCCACCGCATCCCGTGCCTCAAGCCGTCCGTAATCGATCACGTGCACACCGTCGGCGGACATGAATCCAATGCCGTCGCGGTCGCGCACAGGCATCAACGTTCCACGAATGCCAACGCGCAGCGTGACCTCAGTGCCTTCTGACAGCGGCGCCGTGAGGGTGAAGCCCTGCTCCAAACCGTGTTGATCGTTGATGTACCATTCAGTCAGCACGCCTCGAGCGTATTCAACGTGATTGCCATTTGCTGTCGGCACCACGGCAGCCGCCGGCTGCAATGCCGACGCACTTCCGTATCCGATAAGTGATAAACCCCATTCCCACGGCGAACCGCCAGGCATAGCGATTGCCTTATCTACTGTTGTCTCTGCCGGCGGCGATGAGACTTTACGAACCAAGGAGGGCTTCGCCAGGGCAGTACGTTGCACGACGTAGACTCCCGCGGCGGTAAAGCAGATTCGGAGGTCATGCGCGCGGTTTGGCGCTTGTAATATTGGTGTCTCTTCAGAGCCGGCTGGTGCACAGCTTGGCGAGGCATGCGCCGAGACCTGGTATTCGCTACTCGCAATTTCTCGCTGAACTTCCGCGAACCAGTTTTCTGAGGGAAAAAGTCTTGCCGCACCTTGTTCGACTTTTGCTGGGCTTGCCAGGCAGAACTCGCCCAGTCCCGCAAGGACGCCGATGTGCATCGTAATGCCGACGACGACGGCTAGCGGGCGGACAATTGTCGGTCGTTCTTGGTGCACTGGATTCACTCGGGGCCGCACACTTCTGATGACGCTGCACGAACGCCTTTGCCTGAGGTTCCGTAATTGCGAATGACGGCTGCAGGCTAAAGCGTGATTTTGATTCTACCCGCGTGAGTGTTCGAAACAATGTAAACTTTCACGAAGATCCAGCAGCTTCCCCGCCCTCAGGGCGCTCGCACTTCGGTGTCGAGCTCATCGGTAGCCAGGGTCGAGATATCCGGCGTGCGCCTTTCGGCGAGATCCCGAGGCATGGTGGTAATCGAATCAATCAGACTGAGCAGTTCATAGACGTTTCGCGCGCCCCATTCCGGCCGTTCTTCGTCCATTAACTGCGGAAAATGACCACCGTATGCCAGTTTGAAATGCTGCGAATACGGGATACCGCAAGCGGCGATGGACCGGATGGCATCCTGGACGCTGACCAGCGGGTCGTCTGGCGTCGTTACCACCGTGCAATGCACCAGTTCAGAAGCGGGTGCCGCCTGCGCGCGACGTATCGACCAAAACAGTTGCGCAATTCGCCGCCCTCCAAGCTTGAATGCAGATGAAGCCATCTTGATACGGGCCTGCTCTGAAATCTTGGCTAGTACCTTGTCGCGACTAAACATGAACACACCGATAGCACGGCGCCACTCATTGGGCAGAAGCGTCGACAAATACCCGGCCAAGCCCATCAGGAACGCAGCTCTCTGCTGCTTGCGATCGTCGAACATCAACACCGGCGAGATGCAGATACGATGAGCCGACGCGCCGAGTTCCGCATCCCGCGCGCACAACAGCGCAGTGGCCGAGTAAGAATGACCCACGATCACTGTGGGAGTAGCTTGAAAGCCGAGTAAGTTGAGCCATTCCCGCACGGCCAGTGCGATACCACGCGGCGAGCAGGCCAACGCGGCACCTTCTTCGTTCAAACGCGACTGACCGAAGCCGGCCAGATCCGGTACCAGTACGATCGCTGTACCGTTGTCGCGCACTATACCGGTGGCCATCTCCTTCCAGATGTCGCGGTCCGTCCACAGTCCATGCAGCAGCACGATGATGTCCGATGCACGGGCAATGGCAATTGGCTCGCTGATCGGGCCCAAGCGTGCTTCATGGCCGTACACATCCCACCCGATATCGCTGTATCCGGAATTTTTTTTGAAACAATGTACTGCTGCCTTATCGAACGCCCCGTGGGTTTCCATCGCAGATAACCGAAAGCTCACGCGTGAGATCTTGTCACCGATGTGGTGCTGACCGCTGGCGTGGGCCACCCATCCAAATGGCGCCTGGTCACGCCTCTGACGTGGTGGGCGAATGGCGCTCATACCGTCACTGATGGAAATCGCACGCAAATCTGCGACGAAATCCGCGATATGGGCATAGCGCAACTCGGGTATTTCGGACAGAGCGCGGGTTAGCGGTGCTTCCAGAGCGCTGCGCACATGCGCCGGCAGATGAGCAATCGCGACGCTGGCCAACGGCGATACGGCATCCTGCAATAGAATGGCGAGCAAGGTACGAGCCAGGGCGTATTGATCCGATGCGGGTGTCGCCTGTCCCTGAGTTTGTTCCGGTGCCATGAAGCAAGGCGTGCCGGCCACCATGCCGTCCCGCACATCTGTGCCATCGAGCAGGACACGAGCAATCCCAAAATCCGTGAGGAACGGCGTGCCGCGATGATCGAGGAGAATATTGGCAGGTTTCACATCGCAGTGAACGACATGATGTTCGTGGGCCACCGCTAGCGCCGAGCCGATTGCGCAGATAATGGACATCGCAGTGCTGAACTCGACGGGCGAGCGCATGCGTTGGCGCAGATCCGTGCCGTCGATATAGGCGAAAGCGATGTAGGTTTCTTCAAGGTCGAACACCGGCACGATGTTCGGGTGGCTCAGGCGCACTACCAGGCGTTGCTCCAGGTGAAAGCGACGACGTACCTCGGCGGACATACCAGCGCGCAAGAGTTTGACGGCGGCCAAGCCGTCGGTTTCCCGATGGCGCCCCAGCCACACCTCCGCCATACCGCCATAACCGAGTGGACGCTCCAGTAAATAGGCTCCGACGGTACGCTGCGAATTCCCGGACATGGTGTACACCTGTACTCTTGAAAACCCGATATTTACCTGGATTACCCAGTGTGCTCCTCGGTGGATTGGATTGCCTACAGGAAGCATAACCTGCCTTTGCAGCGCAACCTCGCTGCGCGAGAGGATTCACGCTATGCAATGGGTGCGCACAAACTCAGCGCTCGTTTGCGAGTCGCGGCGCTCACCGTAGATACATACGGCGAATTGCCGTCAAAAAAGCGCCATGGTTTGCCAGCCCATAGCCCCGCGTAATCCACTCCGATGCGGGGGGCGCGCCGTATTTTTCCGTAGCTGATACTGGACGGTTGCTCGATCCAGAGTGACTCACCGCAGAGATCAAGGCCTGAACACTTCCTATCGATGTGCATGGCTTTGCACAGCAGACCGGGACCCCAGGTCTTGTCTCGAACGTTGCTCAGCGGTTCGACGGCCCGTATCAGTACGGCGTGTGGGATGCCCGCTTCACGAGTCACTACGTTGACACAATCCCACATTCCATAAATCAGATAGACGTAGGCGTGACCCGGCGGACCGAACATCACGGCGTTGCGTTCGGTCCGTCCGCGCGCCGAATGCGCGGCCAAATCCCGTGGACCTTGATACGCCTCGGTCTCGACAATGCGGCCAATGAGCTGCTTTCCGCGATAGAGGCGAACCAGATGCATGCCGATGAGTTCACGCGCCACAGTCAACGTACGGCGGGCGTAGAACGTGCGAGCCAGTTTCATCTGGGGTCAATTCACCGATCGTCGGCCTGAGAACTCAGTCGGATGCTGTTGCCACGAATGCCTGCAACGTGTCGGCGCCGAACTCGAAACTTTGCGTGCGGTCGGCTGCGGCGCAGCGCACGCCGTCGCGCGCGGCGGCGATGAACCAGGTTGCGAGGCGTTTCGGTTTGTTGCCGCTGCGGGCAAATACGGCAGGGATCAACACTGCGCAGCATGCGGCGTGCTCGGGATCGCGCACCGATTCGTAGCGGATCACTTCGCCACCTGCTACCTGGACGGCCGCCGCGATCGCCTGCGTCGGCGCGTAGTTGGTGGGATGGATCCAGTGCGTGCGCTCGGCGACGTATGGCGTCGCGGTCAGATCGAGTGCCGCTTCGGTGCTGATTGCAGTCGCGAACAACGTATGAGGCACCGCCTTCAGTGGCAGCATCGCCGGCGCATCGAGCAGGAAGCGCAGCCGCCAGTAGCTCTTCTCGGCCAGCGCAGTTCGCACCTGTTCAGCGCCGTACCAGATTCCGCCGGCGTGCGCAGCACGAAAGCGCGAGCCTTGCGCGGGCCGATAACGGAACGGGGTGGCCAGCAGGTAGTGCAGTTGGTGTGCCTCGTCCGCAAGGGCAGGTTTGCTCGCTTCGAGGACCCGTTCCAGCGCGTGCTGCTCGGCCAGCGTATCGCTGAGCCGCATGGTTGACGCGGTGTGCTGCGCTTCGACGACACGCCACAGCTCGTGGCGATATACACGCAGGTGTTCGCGCACGTTTGGAACGGCGGATGACGGTGAGGACGACGCGGTCGCGAGCGACCGTGCTCAGATCCGGGCGCGCGCGGCGTCGAGATAGTCGACGGTGCGCACCAGGCCAGCCGGATCGCGAAGCAGCGCACGCGGTTCCCCGCCAAGCGCGACGTTCGGACTCGCGAGCCAGGCGCGCGCAGCGGCATCGTCCGAGCCCACGATCGCGTCCAGCGCGCGAAACAGACGCACGAACAGCGCTGCGAGCTGCCATGCTTTGCTGTCAGGGACCAGCGCTTTGTTCCCGCTCGCCCAGCGCGACACCGTGGCCGGGCTGACACCGAGTACGCGGGCCAGCTCGGACTGCGGAAGCTCGAGCAACGCAGCTGCGCGCAATGCCGCCCGCGTCAAGACGACACCTGCATCGACGCCAGGATTGAGTGCGGTTAAAGCCATTGCACAAGAAACATTACGCGATTAATGTTCCTCGTGCAATGTTATGAGGGTGACCTCAGCACAGCCCACCGCGGCAAGCTCGGCGGGCCGTTCGTCACGTGGTCCGTCGGAGCCGCCGCGCCAGCAGCGCGCTCGCTCCTGCCATCAGCCACACGCTACCCGGCAGTACGGAAACGGGCTGAAACGTGGCTCGAATGTGCCGTCAGGGGGTGAAACGAAACAGCAGAATGCGACATCGGGCGAACCTCCATGTGATAGCGATGCGAGCGGATGACTGTTTATACATCGCCGGAGGCGACCATTGCCATCTTGTCCGGCGCCGACACATTTGTTTACTGTTTACAGCGTAAATCGCCGCTAGATAAGGCTTTCCCTTACGCCCGCCACGCTCGATACACTTATCTCGATTTCCCCGCGACCTCACGCAACACCCGCTCGAACACGTCGGCCGGTTGACCACCCTGCAACAAGTGCTGACCGTTCAGGATGATCGACGGCACGGCGTGGACGCCGAGCTGCTGAAAGTACCGCTCGCGCTGGCGCACGTCGTCGGCGAACTCCTCGCTGTCGAGCACCGCCGCAGCGCGCTCAGCATCAAGGCCAGCCGCACTCGCGGCGGCGAGCAGCACGGCGCGCTCACCGGGACTTTCGCCGCGGGTGAAATAAGCCGCGAACAACGCGTGCTTCAGCTCGCGCTGCCGACCTTCGTGGGCCGCCCAGGCGAGCAGTCGATGTGCGTCGAAGGTGTTGTAGATGCGGTCGCGCTTGTCCAAACGGAATTCAAAGCCAAGCTCGGCGCCGCGCGCGCGAATATTCTCGCGATTGCGCGCGACGTCGGCCGCCGAAATGCCGTATTTCTCCATGACGTGCTCGTTCAAGTCCTGGCCCTCGGCCGGCATCTGCGGATTGAGCTCGAAAGGCTGGAACTCGAACTCGACTGCGAGCTCAGGACCGATGCGCGCCAGGGCATCCTCCAGTGCGCGCAGACCGATCACGCACCACGGGCAGGAGACGTCGGAGACGAAGTCGATTCTCATGGGCGTGCTCATAGGTTTACTCCAGCCGCCAACGTCGGGCGACCAATAATGGCCATTATCGCGCCACCAGCCGACGGCGCAATCAAATGTCCGGTTTAGCCAGCAAGGCCCCCTCCTGCTCCAGCTTGCGCACATCCGCAGCGCTCACACCAGCGTACTGCGTGAACACGTCGACGTTGTGCTCACCCATGTAAGCGGCGCGCAGATCCGGGTGACGGGGCCCCTCGGAAAAGCGTATCGGCATGCCGGGCACCTGGTAGCTCCCGAACACCGGGTCGTGCACAGTGCGTATGGTCTCGCGCTCGATCAAATGCGGATGCTTGACCGCCTGTTCGACCGACAGAATTGGCGCTATCGGAACATGATGATTAAAGCCCCAATCCTCGGCCGCTTCGATCGCAGTTGGATACTCCGCAAGTTTCCCCTCGATCAAGGCATTGAGCGCAGGGCGATTCGCGATACGTGCCGGGCCATCAATGAAGCGCGGGTCTTCGACCAGTTCTGGTTTCCCGAGCGCCTGACAGAAGTTCGGCCACTGGTTCGGCAGCACGGCGATGATCACGTAACCTTCCCGGCACTTGAATACGCCGAGCGGCGACACGGCGTAGTGATGCGCGCCAGACCGATGGGGTTTAATTTCACCGCCTGAAGCCGTGTGCATCTGCACGTTGACCTCGTGGCAGTGAAAATACGAATCGAGTAGCGAAGCTTCGACGTACTGCCCCCGGCCAGTCTTCTCGCGATAGTACAAAGCGCCATTGATCGCGGCGAGGAGATGCGTGCCGGTCGATACGTCCCCGAGCCCGAGCGTATAAAAGTAAGGCGGGCCGTCCGGCTCGCCGATCATGCTGAGCACGCCGGCATAAGCGGCACCGATGTAATCGTAGCCGGGCAACGACGACAACGGCCCCGTCTGTCCGAAAGCAGAGATCGAACCCATGATCAGGCGGGGATTGATTTCATGCACGACATCCCAGCCGAAGCCCAGTCGCGCGATGGCCCCGGGCGCGAAGTTCTCGACCAGCACGTCGCACTGCTCGAGCACCTTCTTGACCAGATCGATTGCGCGCGGGTCCTTACGGTCGATAGCAATGCTCTTCTTGCCCCGATTCTGCTGGATGTAATAGCCGGAGCGGCCATTGCGAAGATAAGGCAGTGCGCGAGACGCCTCACCGTTCGGGCCAAGTTCGACCTTGATGACCTCCGCACCCATTTCACACATGAGCCGGGTGGTGGTCGGGCCCGCAAGTGCCTGCGAGAAATCGAGCACCCGAACACCTTCCAGAATGTTCTTCGGATCAGCCATTGCTGGAGCTCCCCTGTCGTATTGCGTTTGAAATGGATTTATTGGGGATGTCTCGTGAACTGTCCCCTTAATTTCCGCCGCTGATTGCCTAAGCAATGCTGCAGTTTTCGCCTGGCAACCCAATCATCGCGTAGGGCGCCATTATACAAAGTCCCGTTGCCAACATCGGTACCGCGTTCGATTCGCGCAACACCTGCTCGAACATTTCGGCAGGTTGATCACTCGGCAGCAGGTGCTGACCGTTCACGATGATCGACGGTGCGGCTGGTTGCCTATCCACTCAAAAAGTTTACGTCTCCCAGCGCAGGTGCAGCTTCGCCATGCTGGCGACGATGCCGCCATTGGTGTGCAGTTCATCGCGATCAACGAGTTCGAATTCCGGGATGCGTGTCAGCCACTCCTGCAAGGTGATCATGAGTTCAGTGCGCCCCAGGATTGCGCCGGGGCAACGATGAATACCGTGACCGAAAGTCGCGATTTGCGGCGAGCGTCGGTTGGGGTCGAAACGCAGCGGGTCGGGGAATAGATCCGGGTCGAGGTTGTAGAGCATGGTAGGCGCGGTGACCATGTCATCAGCGCGGAGTGTGACGCCACCCAGGGTGATATCCTCGCGCACGCGCCGACTCATCACCACAATGGGATAACGTCGTGTGAACTCGATCGCCGCGCTCTGCAGGCGCACGGGGTCGGCGCGCAGACGCGCACGCTCGTCTGCGTGATCGGCCAGATAGGCGAGCACGAACACCAGCAGAGAGGCGACGGTATCGAGACCCGCCATGCACAAGTGGATGGCCGCGCCGACGGCTTCGTCGTTCGCGATGGGTATACCATCGACCTGGAGATCGGCAATCGCGCTCAGCATGTCGGTGCCGCCGTGGCCGCGGCGCTGGGCCAGCACGGGCGCGAGATAGTCCCCGAGTGCGTGAAATGCCGCCTCGCGCGCGGCGACATTGGCGCCGCGCACGGTTTCAGCGGTCCATTCGGCGAGCATTTCTCTATCGGTCAGCGGCAGGCCAACCAGATCGAGGAACACGCTGAGCGGCAGTTCGTCGGCAAAATCGCGCACAACTTCGCATCCGCCGCGCGGCTTTAAACCCTCGATCAGCGCAATGGCGCGCGCACGGATCGCAGCCTCGCTGCCGCTGACCACACGCGGCGAGAGGCCAAGATTCAGAAAACGACGATAGGGTGCGTGCGTCGGCGGGTCTTTGATCAAAGCGCCGAGCGGTCGTTGACCTGCAGGTGCTCGCGGCACACCGAAAGCATCCACCGAGTAACGGCTGTGATCAGACAACACATCGAGCACGTCAGGGCCGCGCAGCGCCAGCCAGTGACCGCCATGATGGTCGCTCCACACCACCGAATGGGGCGTGCTTTCGCGCCAACGCAGCCAGGCGGCGAAGTAGTCCTCGCCGGCACGCTGCGGCGCGTAGATGTCGAGGTCGACCACGCGCTCCGCAGGGACATGCGTCGGCCGCACGGTGCTGAACCCAGCAACGGGCAAGGCGTCGTTCATGATGTCAGGTCAGCTCTTCGCCAGCTGGTCGAGCTGCTGCCCCCACTCGCCATAAGGCGTGAGTGCCGTCGCCGTTACCTCGACCATGTCCTGATAACCTTCCATCCAGATCGGCAGGCCGTGCAGCGCAGCGTCGAGATCGGCAGGCTTGGCGACATCGATGATGAGCACGACCTCGTACTCGCCGGTTATCTTGAATATCGGCACGCCAGCTTTTTCGAGCTCGCGCCCGGCGACGGATTCACGCTGCCACACGCCGTAAAAATCCTTGTTGGTGACATCGCGCGGTTTCTTGATCTTGGCGGACACGAGAAAGTGCATGGTGCTTGCTCCCCTGGCTGTCTGGCCCTGGTCGGGCGGATTTGGTATTGCGCTCGAATCGAACTCAAGCATTATCTGCCGGACCGGGGCGGCCTGGCTATCGCCTGCGAGTGACCTGTCGAGCATACGGCCATACGTCGCGCACTACCCGCCGCTGAGGATGTTGGGCGGACTGATGAAACCTGAATACAATTCGCCCCGGTCGCCGCCACTGCGCGAGCTCTCACCCACCGAGTCGATCGAGGAATAGAAATCACCATGACTGCATTGTTTACGCCACTGTCATTCAACCGGGGACCGACCATCAAGAACCGGTTCATGCTGGCACCGCTGACGAATCAACAGAGCCACGAGGATGGCACTTGTTCAGATGAGGAGTTTCACTGGTTGACCAAGCGTGCCGAAGGTGGTTTCGGCTTGACCATGACCTGTGCGGCGCATGTGCAGGCTGAGGGTAAAGGCTTTCCGGGGCAGCTGGGCATTTTCTCTGATGATCACCTGCCTGGTCTCACGCGGCTGGCAGGCGCCATTCGCGGCAATGACAGTCTGGCGTTCGTGCAGCTGTACCACGGCGGCATGCGCAGCCCGAGCAAGGTTATCGGCATGCAACCGTTGAGCGCATCTGATAATGTCAAATGGGGCGCGCGTGCGATGTCGGCGTCAGAAGTGGAGACCATGATCGAGGCCTTCGTCAGCGCCGCGCAACGGGCTGAACGTGCGGGCTTCGACGGCGTGGAGCTGCATGGCGCCCATGGCTACCTCCTGGCGCAGTTCCTGTCATCAGAAATCAATCGACGTGACGATGCCTATGGGGGATCGCTTGCGAACCGTCAACGTCCGCTGCTGCAGATTATCGATGGCATCCGTGCGCGCTGCGGGAAAAATTTCATGATTGGTGTTCGCTTGTCTCCCGAGCGCTTTGGAATGCACCTTCCTGAAGTCGTGCAGCTCGCCGAACGCCTGATGGGTGACGAGCTGATCGAATTCCTCGACATGTCGCTGTGGGATGTCTTCAAGCAACCCGAAGATGGCGCGAACAACGGCCAAAGCCTGCTGTCGCAGTTCACGTCGCTGGATCGCCGAGGTGTCCGCCTCGGCGTGGCCGGCAAGCTCAACACGGCTGAGCAGTTCGAGCGCGCTATGAACGAGGGCGTCGATTGCCTCATCCTTGGCCGCGCTGCCATCTTGCATCACGACTATCCGCGGCGGCTCAAGGCAGATGCAGGCTTCAAACCGGTGGAGCTGCCGGTGTCGCCGGAGTACCTGCTTGCTGAAGGCCTGAGCCCACCTTTCGTCGACTACATGAAAAACTGGAAAGGATTCGTGCGCGGCACTGACGGGGTTGTCGACACCGCATTGATTCTGAACAGCTGAGCGGCAGGCTCCGCACCCAGGAGCAGCGAGGCGCGATTCAGAACGCGACGTCCAAGATCAGAGTATCGCTATAACTGCCGACGCTGGGCGTGGTCTGATCGGTGTAGATGCGCGCCTCATAGGGAAAGATCTCAGCGGCGTTGCCGACAGCCGCTGTCGCCTGGGTATAGCGGCTCGAGGTGCTGTTCCACAGCGTCGTGCCGCTTTTGAAAACGTCGTATTGCAATCGTTGCGCACCGGAGGCCATCTGGCGCCGCCCACTGGCGGGATTGTTGCCGTTACTGAGGCCGACGGTGTACGTCTCGCCCTTGGTGCAGGCAATCAGGACATTGCCGACGATGGGGCTGAAGCCGCTCACAAAGGGCGCCGTGCCAAAATCAATGTTATTGGTCGTGAACTGGCAATCGCGGGTAACGGCGAGAGTCGCTGTCACCACCGACAGCGTGCCGGTGCCTGGCAGGGTGCCCTGGTTCAGGGTGCACAAACCGAGCGCACAGTTCTGCGTAATACCGGGTGTAACGGTCCAGGCACCGATACAGATACCGATAGCGCTGATGGTACCGCACGAGGCTGCATGCCAGCGCAGTGTCACAGCCGCCGTGTAAGTACCTGCTGTGACGTTGGCTGCTGCGCCAAGGCTATAGAACAAGGACACGTCCGAACTTGCCCCCCCGATGCTGAGCAGACTAGAGATCGCGAGATTGGCCGTCTGTACGTTAAGTACCAAGGTGGTCCCACCCGAACCGGCTGCCTGGGTGGCAACGGTGAAAGGAATGGTGTCGCCATGGACATTAGTAAAGGCCGCATCCTTGCTCACCATGCGCGTAAAGATGAACTGGTTGGTCAGCAGACCGATGATGCCAGGGCAAGCCAGTCCGCTAGCGCCCGAGCCGGCATTACTGATGGCGCTGCGGACTTCGAAGGAGGTCTTGCTGCCGAGCGACACCGTTCCAGTGCCACTAACCGCACACACCGCCATCGCCCGTGAACACGCCAGTAACGCAAACAGACCGAGCAGTGCGCTAAGCTTGAAATGCGGCGTCGGTGTTCGCATGCCAGCGCTCATTCGCAATGCAGCGGCCCGACACGGGCGATCTCTTTCAGTTTGTCGGGGAGGGTAAAACGCGATGTGCAGTGGCCGCCGTCAGGGCGTGTCACGTCGAGCACGTTGTCAGTGCCGAGACCCTCGAAATAAACTTCGCCATCGAATCCGACCTGGGCGTGCAGTCCCTTCGTCGTTTCTTGTGCCGCGCTTCCGACCGGCAGCGGCTGGTTCTCGGCATCGACCAGTGTGATGAGCGCGGCTTGCACTTCGGCGATGGGAAAGCGTAGCACCGCGCCGCTTCCACGCCGTACGGCAATACGCTGCTCGACCAGCGGTGTGCGCATATTTCCCGGTAATACCAGCGGATCGACTTCGTATTTTCCGGCGTAGTACGACGGCACCCACGGCACTAGCAAATGACCGCTACTGTCGGTATCTCCGACCAGCTGGTTCTCGAAATAGACCGGAACGTCGGCGACACCATCGGTGCTTACCAGCACAAAGCCGTCGTTGACCTGCCGCGCCGGAAACAGACTCTTGTCCATTAGCAGCAACGAACCATGGGCCCCAGCCCAGCCGGCGACTTTGCCAGACACGCTGTACATGCCGCCATCGAGGTAAGCATAATGAGTATTGAGACTGCCGGCGGCATCGATGTCCTGAGCGCCGTCGCGGCCGCTATAGCCGACCTCCCATCCCACGCCACCGCTGGAAGGCGCATTGCGCGAATAGCTTATGCGTTCGGTCGTGCGCCCGGCACCATTGGCAATGACCGTCGCACTGGCATGACCCATATGCTCGAACGGCATGACGACCTGCACGATAAACGTATCGTCCTTGCGTCCGAGGTCGCGGCTATAGCCGACGAAGACATTGCAGTCGCGCCAGACCGGCTTGTTGTAGCTCAGATTGAGCAGTTGCGTTCGCTCATTGTCGCCGCTGTCGATATCGAAGAAGCCTGCGCCCACCGTGCCACCGGTGCGCCCCAGTAACACGCTGGCGGTGAACACGTCGCTGCTCAATCGGTTGTCGCGCGCGTCCCCGCGCTGGCGGTCGCTGCTATGCAAGGCCAGATCCTGAAAGTCGGAATCGCGTCGCGTACCTTGGTAACTGAAACTGAGAAACTTACCGCCGTAGCGGTAACCGTAAGTCCATTGCCATCCTCCGCCGGGGCCGTCGTTGCTATGCAACGCTGCGGTGCTCAACACACCGTATTGCCAGAGCTTGCCAACGCCGCCGGCCCCAACCATGGCTAACGAATCGCTGAGTTCCACCTGGCTCTCCAACGTGAATGCGTCCGAGACGCCGTAACGAAACGAGCCTGTGCCACCTATTTCGCCATAGGAAAAATTCTTGACGCCGTAATCCTCGCGGACTGCCCCGACGCTGGTGGAGAAATCGAACAGGCCCTTGCGCAGCACTTCGCTGGTTACATAAAACGGCATAGTGGTTTGGGTCTGGCGCCCAAGTGCATCAGTGGTGACCACGGTGGCCTCACCGGCACCGCTGATGAATGGGAAATCAGAGATGATGAAAGGGCCCGGGCGCACATCGTCGCGACTGACGCGGTTGCCATTGACGAATACATCGACCGTAGTCGGCACCGCGGTCTGACTGGCGAATTGTGGCAAGGGATAGGTGATCAGATCGGGGCGTATGCGGAAATCGCGGGCTAATTTAATGCCGCCCATGCGCACTGAATTCGACCAGCTTTGACTGCCAGTGATGGAATCTCCGGCGGTCCAGGTCAAGATCCGATCTTCCTGCGACCAAGTCCAGGTGGTGTCCTGACGGATGTAACCATCGCTGGAACCGCCGCCGGAGAAAGTGCTGTAATCGAGCACGTGGCGTACCACGCCCGTATTGGAGATGACGCCGAACCCATCGAACAGACGTTGTTCGGTCCATAACGCGGCGATGCCTGGGCCACGAGTACCGCCGTCATAGTAAAAGTCGTAGTTCAACAAGGCGCCAAAGCTGTCTTGCGGTACGGGCGGATCGCCGGTGCGACGGCGAATGTCCTGGGCAGGCAGCCATTCCGGAGGTACGACTATCTGTAATTGCAGACGATTGACGTCGTAATGGGCGCGCAAATCAGCGATGCCATTGAGATTGACGCGCGCACTGTCACCCTGTGTACCGCCTGGCAGTTGGATGCCGGCTGCAACCAGGTCACTCGCGTGCATGAACAATTCGCCACGCCGGTTTTCCACCGCGACGATCTTGCCTGTGGTCACGGTATTGACCACCAGTTCGAGATTGAGCAGCACTGGTTCCAAGCTATCGCTGGCCTCGAACACGAGGTGTTCCGGAGTCGCACTCGGCGCCGGTGCGGGTGGCAAGGGTTGGGCCACGCTTGCTTGCGCGACGAGCAGCAGCAAGAGCGCGAGAGGCTTGGCCCACGACGACTCCACTTGTTGTCTTGCCATCGTCGTCGGTTCGCTGCCATGCCGGCTGACTAGAACGGCGGTAGCTTGATTGGCGACTCGTTGTTCTCGAGCTGAGTTTCGAGCGCCAATCCATCCGCGCTGACGATAGGCTCGGGTAGCGGCCAGCGCATTTCGCGGCCGGCAAGTACATAGCCGAGCAAACCAGGCGCGACGTCGAGTATCGAGCCGTCACCGCGCCGGAATTTGACCTGCGTCAGACGAGCAGTGCGATGGCCGTCATTACGCACGCGCAGGTACGATGCGCCATCGCTTTGTTCGACCCGCCAGGCGAGCTCATTGCCTGCGTCAAGCGTAGAGTCCGACGCACCTGCGCCGCGCACAAACACCGGCAGGGAATAACGCATTTGCACATTCAAACCGACGGTCGGCGTCGAAGCCTTGCGCGACTCGTTGTCCGGCACAGCACGCGGAATTTCGTCGATGATCAACCGAAAAGCGCGCTCCGTGCCGACCACCGCTGCGGCAGTGTGCGTCAGTCTGACCATTTGCTTACCGCGTGCTGGAATGGTCGTAAAGGGTGGCGTGCCACTCAGTTCGCGTTGCGCTTCATAGACGTCCTGGTGTCCGTCCTGATCCCAGGCAAACACCCGAATTTGCAAGGTGATGGCCTGGTCGTTTTCGTTCTGCATCCACAAGGCGACTGATTGCGTGCCGGCTTCAATCGTCGGATTGAGCGGCCAGATCAGTATCGAACTGGCGGCAATGGACTGTTGGGTAAACAAGCAACTCAATAGCCAGAATCGAGAGAGGATGTGCACTAATCGAATATTCATGATGTCTTCCTGACGTTATTCGCTATTGATCGAAACGCTCCGTCACCATGCCACCGTGATCTGCACGCTGTCGGTATACGTACCATGCGGATAGCCCCCGACCTGAGGCATGATGCGACCGTAAATCGGAATATTGAGGCTGCTTTGACCACCGACTGGCGTCAATGCGAACGAGCGCGGTGTCACGCCGACGAAGCTCTGTGTGAAAGCGCTGTCGGTGAACAGGTCGTAGGGCACGGTATTGGCGCCACTGGCGAGCTTGCGCTGATTACCTGTTGCATGCTGACCGACGCCAACTGCCACTGTAGCGGCAGCAAGACCATTACAGAGCAACGCCACTGTACCGCTCGGACCTTGCGACTGTGCGGTCAACGGCGTCTGGAAAATGCCCGGCGCGATGCCAAAATTCAGCGTGCCGAAATTGACGTTGCTGAGCAGGGTGGTCTGTCCACTCACGCGACACCCGGCGATAATTTGCGCCAGTACCTGCACACTGCCCTGGGTCGGCGCCGCCACCTGTGCGGCGCTGTTCAGAGGCAGGAGCGACGCCAGGGTAGAGAGCGCGAGGTATCGCAGCCTCACGCCCACCCTTTGTCCGCCGCCCAGCCGTTGCGCGGTTAATGCCATGACTGCTGTTCAAAAGCTCAGCGTGACCGTGACGGTATCGGTGTAGACACCAGCGGTCAGTCCGGACTGCGGTGCGATCAATCCGTAAATCGGCAGATCGAATGTCGCCCCGCCCGCCGGCACGGTAATCGCCAGGCCGGGTGCTGAGCCGCCCACCGCATACAGGCTGCCGCCACCGCCAGGCTGGGTGCGCAGGCTATAGTTCACGCGCGCGGCTCCCGCAGCGAGACGTCGCGAACCTGCGGCGGAATTCAAGCCATCACCGACCAGGACGTTGAGTACCGCGCCTGCCGAGCATTGCAATTGCACGAGCGATCCGGAACGTCGTGATTGCGCTTGCAGATTAGCTGCAAAGATGGTCGGCGCGACGCCGAAGTCCATGGCCCCGAAGGCCACCGAATTCAACGGGTCGCTGGAACCGGCGACGATGCATCCGTCAACGAGTTGCAGATTCAAGGTCATCACGCCGGCGACCTGCGCAAAAGCGTTCGAGCTTAGAGATGCCGACAACAACGCGGCTACCAACCATGCCAGGGACAGTTTCCTTTTCATCGCTCGCTCCTCGGTTGCGTACTATTGCTTACCAGACTGGGATGGCCAGGGGGCACCAGGCATCAACGGCTGCGATGTGTTTTCGATGCAACCGCCGATTCCCTACCAGCATTGCAGGGGATTAGCGGAATAGAATTTGTTCGACTTAAGCGAAATAGGTGAATTTCCGAGGGGTAATTGGCGGGTCAACTTAGGGTGCAAAGGGTAAAATCAAGCGATTGATAACTGCGCTCGTCAACGTGTCGCTGCAGCAGCGGCTGCTCGCGCGCTCGAATGTCCGTTATCGAAAGACAGGGAAAAGCCGCGTTAGTGCTTATTCGTCCCAAAAAACGTCATCATAATCCCAGATTCTGTTTGGCTTTCATTTCTGGTAGCGCGCGGCCTGCGGAAAAAATACCTGGAGTCTAGGTCGATACGCGCGCACGCGCATAAATACGGTGACGTATTGGCGGAAGACTGACAAACCGAGAGCGCTCGCGACGATGCGCGCATTGGTCACAAAAAAGCAGCCATTAGTCCCAGGATAGAAAGATGTCGGCCGCGTACGAGCGCCACGGTTCGAGTCGATGACGCGCTAGGTATGGGGGGCAAGCGCGCTATTTCCGCGCGCAAGCAAGGAGCGGCGCAGGCATAGCGCTGCCTTGCGACCGACAGGAATGGGTTGGTCGTCGGCTTCGACGCTCACCAAGGCTTGATTTGGCGAAACGCGTTGCAGCTGTCGTACATGAGAAAGATTCACAATTAACTGGCGACTGATGCGCAAGAAGCGCGTCGGCAATGCGTCACACCACTTGCGCAGCGGGCCACGCATGAGCAGCGTTTCGCGATTGCGCAGATGCACACGTACGTAATTCTGTTCGGCACTGATACGTGTTACATCATCCAACATCGCACTACGAACGACTACGCCGTCATACAGCACGAGATCAGCCAAGGTGGCTTCGAATATCGAGAGTGGATCGGCGGGTTGCTTGCTGGAGAGGTTGCTTTCGGCCAGTTGTCCCTCACGGCTGGCTCGACGCATGAGGTCCAGATAGGCTCGACCAAGCGGCGTCTCGACCTTCGCGAGAGAATAGAGGCCGCTGAATATCAGGCGCACTGCCGGCTTCATCTGAAACACACTCGCATAGCGAGTGTGAAGGTCGAATCGCGCATCTATCAATTGGTAATATGTGCCGAGATTATCCGGCAGGAAGTCGTGCGGTCCGGCGCCGTGCGCATAGGTTTGATCAAACAGCTGCTGCAGCAGTCTTTGCAACGTCTGCACGCGATTCAAGCCCACACAAATTAAAGCGGGCAGCGCGGTTTGCCGTTCCATGGTTCCACCTCTCGGCGGTGCATGACAATGAATAAGCTAGCAGACCTGCGCGAGACTTTCGAGGTCGACGTGCAGCCCTTCTTGCAATCGACTTTCGGTCGAGCCCCCATTCAATCGGCACGGACCACAACTGATACACCGCTAACGTCCTGAGCTATCTACGCTTTGATGAAGGCCAACAAATCCGCGTTGATCGTATCCGCGTGGGTCGTCGGCATGCCGTGCGGAAATCCTTTGTACGTTTTCAGGGTGCCGTTCTTCAGCAACTTGACCGACAGCGGCGCCGAATCGGCATAGGGCACTATCTGGTCGTCATCGCCATGCATCACCAGAACTGGCACGGCGATCTTTTCGAGATCTTCGGTGAAGTCTGTCTGGGAGAACGCAACGATACCGTCATAGTGAGCCTTCGCGCCGCCCATCATTCCCTGGCGCCACCAGTTCCAGATCACACCCTGCAGAGGTTTCGCTCCGGGCCGGTTGAAGCCATAGAACGGTCCAGCCGGCACCTCGTAGTAAAACTGCGCCCGATTGTTGGCGACTTGCGCCTGAAAGTCGTCGAAGACCTGCTTGGGAAGTCCGCTCGGATTGGCTGCGGTCTTGACCATCAGCGGCGGCACCGCGCTCAGAATCGCCGCCTTCGACACGCGGCTGGCGCCGTGTCGCGCAATGTAACGGACCACTTCGCCGCCGCCTGTCGAGTGGCCAACGTGCACTGCGTTCTTCAGGTCGAGATGCGCAGTGAGCGCTGCCAAGTCATCGGCGTAATGATCCATGTCATGGCCAGTGGCTACCGGGGTGGAGCGGCCATGGCCGCGCCGGTCATGGGCGATGACGCGATAGCCATGACTGAGAAAGAACATCATCTGCGCATCCCAGTCATCCGCAGACAATGGCCAGCCGTGGCTGAATACAATGGGCTGACCGCTACCCCAGTCTTTGTAGAAAATCTGCACGCCATCGTTGGTCGTGATCGTGTTCATGTAGCGGTTCTCGGCTGAAGTGAAGACGGAGTTGTGGGGTTTGCATGGCCGGTAGCAACACGACTGCGACGATTGCTACGGCGATCAACGCGTTTCGAATCATCATAGCACCGCACAGATTGCACGATGGCAACCGCGTGAAATATATCACTTAACAACCTGAGCCTAGCAGCCTGTCGGGCTTAGGCAATCGTGACCAGGCGAGTCGGAAAGCGAGGACAGATTGGCGCGCAAACAGTATCGTTGACCCATGGATGATAGACCGGCTGGTGCACGAGTTGGAATTTCAGATGACGCGCCAGCCAAGCCCGGGTTACTCGGCTTTAATGGATGATGTAGCCGCCGCGCTCGACGGTAGGTCCGCAACAAGACTTCCAGTAGCCGCAGGAACAACTCAGAAGTCTTCGCGAGATGGTCTAACCAAACCACCGCGTCAGTGCACGCATTCAGCGCACCAGCGATATAGTGCTACTTGTTCTTGCCCGGCGTCGGCACCGTCATTTGTTCGCCGCGCGGCATCCAGGCCGGCCCGATTCGTAGGTTCAAATCGATGTCCGCTTCTTCCACGTAGAAGACTTCCTCGGCCGCACTGGCACGGCTCAGGACGCGACGGATCGCCTGCATCCGCGTACTTTTCCGCGGGTCTGCAATACACAATTTGGGCCGAGCCCGTCGCCAGACAATGCATAGGCGTGACAACGACATAATGCCCTTTCCACAGCCGCACCGAATTGCGGCTGGCGTGGCAACGTTGCGCCGTTTCACTGATATTGCCGCCCGTTTCCCACAACCCCAGGATGGCTTGAGCACGTCGCGCATAGTAGCGGACACGGCTGCTCTGCACTAACTGGGTCAGCCGCCGCCTGACCGGTCTGCTGATCTTCGTTACACTGTTGTTCATCGGGTAGAGCACTCTTTGGTGGTGGGTCTGTCTTAGCAACCGATACGATCGCCAAAGACCACCCGAGTTCCCTACCTGGTCAGTATTTCTGCTCAGTTATTTAGCGCCGCAGATATACGAAAAAGGAGACGAAAATGGCGCCTCAAAATGCTCGTCGAGCTATGAAAATATGCCTAAGCACGGTTCTAATATTTTCGCTCTCTGCATGCAGCACTAGAATGGGACTAGCGTATTTAGGCGGGGACAAAGCAGTAAAGCAGTATTATGAAGATAAAGGGAATGATGTAAACCGTGTAATCGCGTTTGGTCAAACGCCGTTGCATCTTGCTGCCAAGGAAGGGTGGCACTCCGCTGCGGAACTTCTCATACGCAATGGGGCAAACCTTGACGCGCGTGACGACTGGAACGCAACGCCACTTCACTACGCTTTGGTTAACTATAGCAGCAACATTGAGATTGCTGAGTACCAGCAGCAGAAAGACGCAATCGCAGAAATGTTGATTGCAAAACGTGCGGACCTGAACACTGCACGAGGCTGGAGCGACAGTCTTATGCCGCCCTTCGGCACGGAATACTCGTTATCTCGCACCGAGTTCACACAACACGGTGTAACAGCATTGATGCTCGCGGCAGCTGGCGGCAAAGCACAAATACTTGACCTTCTTCTGAAAGGAGGTGCCAGCCCCAACTTGTTCACGACTGGCGATAAGCTGTGCCCGGCGGGTGGCTGGACTGCGCTGCACTATGGTTTGATATATGGACACATAGACATAGCGAAACGCCTACTTGAGCATGGCGCAATCCCCTCTACAATCACCGAATGCAAAAGAGACGGGATTTTCGCGAATGGGATATATACATCTAATGGACTCATTCCTAGCTTAATGGCGAGCGGCCTTTCCTATTTAGTCGCTGCCGAATTCGAACTGGCCAAGGGAAAAATTGTAGAAGCAGAACGGGATCTGAAAGCTGTGGTGCCGTTGCTGGAACAAGTCCGTATCCACGCGGATTCGATTGCGCTTCCCGGGTACACTGGCGCAAACGAGAAGTTGTATTCTTTGTATAGGGAATGGTCAGATACAAGTACGGGAATTGCAACAAAAGTAGGGCCCGCACTCGAATGCATCGCGGGCGATCTGAGCGGGAACAGCAAAACTGTAGAGTGTATGCAAAAGGCGCTTAGAAGCTGATAACTAGATATATAGTTGCTCCGCCAGATCGTACGCCAATGAGCAAGTTCAAGTCGTGGTCTTCTTACATCCATGCAGCGGCACTTCTGTGGTTTTCCTCCGCACTAACCCCAACCCGCCAATTGCAGGCGCGAAAAGCCAACGCGCGGCAGGAGCAGGGACGACGGCTGGTTTGGAGAAGGCAACACCTGTTTACAGGGACCCACGAGGGGCCTTGGCTCGGCCGTCGTCCGAACGGCCAGGAAATCACAGGGACGGCGTTCAGCTTCTTCGATCTCGTCGATGGGCGTATCAACCGCTACCGGGTCTGGTTCCATGCCGTTCTCGATGTGCCGATAGTCTTCGACTCGTCTCGTCCAGACATCCCGAGACGCTAATGTTCAAGTCCGGCTTACGCATTGGCCGGATGCAGCACTCGTCCCGCGCGCACGCCGCAATCCACGCCGTGTTTGAACAGGATCTGACCGTTGAAGATGGTGTATTCACCATTTCGTAATTGAATTGCGTAGCGACGCCGTCCTCAATCGCGAGAGCGAGCAAGGCGCGCTCCTCGGCGTTGACATTCGAAACCTTCCCCTGTCCATCCTATACTCGGCAATCACGACGCATTGTCATCGCCCGCATGATTCGCGAGTTCAGGCCTGTCGGACGATACCGATGGCGCGCGGACTCGTCGTGCTTGCCGATCGGCAAGCACGCGCGGAAAGAGGTAGTTGAACGGATGTATACCACCACCGACGCCGGCACCATGCGCGAAGCTGCTGCCGCCAGGCCGATTGCGTTGCGTCGGCAGATGTTTCTATTCATTGCCGCACCGACCTTTTTGATATACGTGATGATCCTCGGCCTGACCACGTATTACGCCTATCGCGAATCGGAACAGGCACTGCAGCGCGACATGGCGCAACTGGCAGCGAGCTACGCCGCACAATTCGATGGACGCCTGCGCGAGGCCGCGCAAATCGCCGAAACGACCGCGCGCTTCATGGAAACGATCGGCGAATTAAGCGACGACAAGATCTACGAGCAACTCGAACGCAACGTCCTCCAGTCGTCCTCGGTCTATGGTGCGGCCATGGCATTCGAACCCGGCACGATCAAGCCCGTGGACGTGCTGTTCTCACCATATGTTCACCGCAGCGGGGATGGAGTGCACCGTGTGAACATCGATAACAGCGTATACGACTGGTACCGCGATCCGAATTACACCTGGTTCTCGCGGCCAAAGGCGCTCGGACACGGCGTTTGGAGCGACCCCTACTTCGACAAAGGCGCCGGCAACATTCTGATGGCCACTTTTTCGGCGCCCTTTTTTCTCGAGCGAGGATTCGGCGGCGTCACCACGGTCGACATCGATCTGCCAAAACTGCGCGAGACCGTGGGCGGCGGCTTCGATCCGCGTCTCGACTTCGTCATCCTCACGCAGGACGGCCAATTCGTCTACGACCCGAATCGTTCCCGCATCATGGCCAAAACGATTTTCGACGTCGCCGCCGAGACCAGGCAGCCGGCATTGGCGAGCCTGGCCCGGCGCATGCTTGAAGGAACACCGGGTGTCGGATCGATCCAGGGTTGGGATTCGTCCGTCCGACAGTGGGTGTTCTTCGCGCCGATCCGCTCGGCGAAGTGGGTCTTTGCCGCGCGTATTCCCGAAACGCGGGTGCTCGCCGACGTCCGCCGTCGTACGATCTGGAACGCGGTCGCCCTGGGCGTCACCCTGGTGCTGATAGTTACGTGCCTGGTCGTGGTGTCGGGTCGAATTGCGGCGCCCATCGTCGAACTGAAAGACAAGGTGCTGGCGGTCGGCCAAGGCAATCTCGGCGTCCGGATCGACGCAGCAAGTCGCACCGACGAGATCAGGCAACTGGCCGCGAGCTTCAATCGGATGACCTCTGAGTTGCGTGTTCAAGTGCAGCGGCTGGCCGACGAACAGAGCGCCCGACACCGCATCGAACACGATTTGGACATCGCGCGAGAGATCCAGCGCGGCCTGCTCCCGATTGGCAGGCCAGAGCTCGCCCGCTACGAGTTGGCGGGCTGGAGCCAACCCGCCGACAAGACCGGCGGCGATTACTACGATTGGCAAAGCCTGGCCGATGGCCGGACCTTGGTGACCTTGGCCGATGTGAGCGGCCATGGCATCGGGCCTGCGCTGATGACGGCCGTGTGCCGTGCCTATGTCCGCGCCAGCTTTGCCGGCGGGCAGGACTTCGCGCGTACGATGGATCAACTGAACGAACTACTGGTGGCGGACCTCGCACACGGTCGATTTGTCACCCTGGCCGCGGCGCTTCTCGACCCTCGACACGAACGGATCGAAGTCATCTCGGCCGGACACGCGCCGATATTCCATTACGTCACCAGCCGGCGGAAACTGACCGAATACCGTGCCAACGATCTGCCCCTGGGGATCATGCCGGCGGTGAGCTATGGTCCGGCAATCGTGCTGAACTTCGAGCCAGGGGATCTACTCGTCTTCATCACCGACGGCTTCTTCGAATGGCCGCGCGCGGACAAGCAGCGCTTCAACCTGGATCGCCTACGCGACGCGATCCTGGCCGCCGCAGACCTGCCCATCGAGAATCTGATTGGCGATATCTATGCGAAAGTGCTGACGTTCGCGGCCGGCACGCCACAGGACGACGATGTGACCGCCGTCATCGTACGGCGCATGATCTGAGCGGTCACAGCCGGTGGCCCGTCGACAAATACACGCCACGCTGGCACCTAATCCCACCCTGGCGCCATAATCGAACGAAACCAAGGAGAGGACGCTCGCTATGAAGCTTCGCAATGCAACCTTCGCGGCGCACTCTGCCTCGGTCACGATCGGCCAGCACATCGTCGACGAGACACACAACGACGGGCCGACAGGCGAAGACGTTCTCGACTTCTGGTTCGCTGGTGTATGCGACGACGCGACAAGGGCGCAGGCGCGCGTACCCGTGTGGTTCGATAGCGATGCAAGGTTCGACGCTGCGGTGGCCACGCAACTTGGCGACGTCGCGGCGGCCGCACTGAGCGGAGCGCTCGACCATTGGGCCGAGTGCGCGACGGGTCGGCTCGCGCTGATCGTGCTGCTCGACCAGGTCCCGCGCCACATTCACCGGGGCTTCGCGCAGGCCTTTGCCGGTGATGCGCGCGCTCTGGCGCTCGCCGATCAGGGCGTTGCGCTTGGACACGATCGTGAGCTGCGTTTGGTCGAACGGGTGTTCTTCTATCTACCCTTCGAGCATGCCGAAAATCTCGACGCACAGGATCGCTACATTACTTTCTGCCATCAGCACATCGCTGCGGCCGGTACAGGCTTCGACCGTTTCGCGCGCGACTGTCTCGCGGCCGGTGAAACTCATCGTGAGGTGATCAGACGCTTCGGCCGCTTTCCCCATCGCAACGCTGCCCTCGGCCGCACGCCCAGCAGTGAAGAAATCGCATGGTACGCCGAGCACCAGCTCGATTGGGGGCAACGCAAGCCCGCCACGTCTTAACGGTGTGATCTCGTACACTTCAAGTGCTAAGCCGCCTGTCGGAAGCTCGGGCTCTTCGTCATGGGCGTCGCCGACCATGTCGCATGCGTGCAGATATATTTCTTCGTAGCGAGGTAGCAGAGCGGGTTTGTCCGGATAAGTCCGGCAAAACTCAGGCACTGCTTGTGCTGAAACAAAAAGCGGCAAGCGGAGGCCCGGTATCCGCTTGAATATATAAAGTAGTTGGAGCCCAGAGAGACACGAACTCCCGACCACCTGGTTCGAAGTTCGAAACTGGAAAACCAACTAATTGATTTGTTTACAAACTCGGGGACGCGCCCGTTGCAATTTGCACGACCGAGCAGCACTTTTCAGCACTGACCTCGGCAGAACTTCGGCACGACTTTTGGGTAATCGCCAACTGACAGTGCTGCGCTTGATGCGCTATAACGAGGTCCGTTATAGTTAGATGCGTGATTCAGTCATTCAAGGACGACGCGACACAAGCTATCTGGGAGGGACGCGTATCCCGCACGCTGCCCGCCGACATTCAACGGACGGCTCGCCGAAAGCTTCGCATGCTGGCGGCGGCGCAGAACGTTCAGGACTTGAAGAGTCCTCCAGGGAACCATCTGGAAGCACTGAAGAAAGACCGTAAAGGACAGTACAGCATTCGCATAAACGATCAATGGCGCATCTGCTTTGTCTGGAAGACTGATGGAGCGCATGACGTCGAGATAGTGGACTACCACTGAGACCAGTTATGGCCAAAACCCTCCCCAATATTCACCCGGGCGAAATCCTCGTTGAGGAATTCTTGACGCCTCTAAAATTGAGCCAGAATGGACTTGCACGGGCGCTGGGCGTACCACCGCGCCGCATCAATGAAATCGTGCTAGGGAAGCGCGCCATTACCGCAGATACCGCGCTGCGCCTGGCGCGTTATTTTGGGAGCACTCCTGACTTCTGGATGGCGCTGCAGGCAGCATACGATCTTGAAGCAGCACAGCAGACGCTAGGTTCGCAGCTCGAAAAGCAGGTACGGCCGAGGGCGGCCTAATACGTCGCTTCAGAAACGCCGTGCTCACGGCACAGCTCCTGTTGAGTGCGAGTAGTTGTTTGCGCAGCGGTCGGAGTCTGCAATAGGCCGCGACAGAGTTATCGCCAGATAGGTAAGCGAGACTATCTCCGGTAGGTATGGGCGCTCCAGCCTCTTCGATTGACGTGCCTCCATTGAGGGGTCAATGGGCACGCCAGCGATTAAAGTAATCGCCGAATTCGTGCAGTTTGCGGGCGAGAACAGCGGCGTTCCAGAAAATGACGTGATCAAGATAGCCAAGTCGGTCGTGGAAAGCATGCGAGCGCTCCACCCTACCCATGTGTTCTCGTATCGTGGCCACCCGGTCACCAAGATGAACAACAGTGCCTGGAAGCGGATCCGGGTAACGGTCGATCTGAAGCAAGTCCGTGTGCATGATTTGAAGCACACCTTCGGTCGACGACTGCGCGCCGCCGGCGTGCCATTGGAGACAAGGAAGGTGTTACTCGGTCACCGCAACGGCGACATCACCTCGCACTACTCGGCACCCGAATTGGCGGAGCTGTTGGAGGCAGCAGAGCGTGTTTGTGCGGATAAGCCCGGCAAAACTCCGGCGCTGATTGTGCTGAAACAAAAAGCGGCGACCGGAGGCCCGGTAACCGCTTGAAATCTATCAGCTAGTTGGCGCGCCCAGAGAGACTCGAACTCCCGACCACCTGGTTCGAAGGTCGGGCGGGCCTTAAAGCGCGCTTATGTATCAACGACTTGCGGCACCTGCCAGTGTGCTAATGAGCGTCAATTACAGCAAAATGAACCGAGGTAGTGCACCGCAGTAGCACACTTTCTGGCACACCGAATTAGGATCTAACGTTCGGCGATTAGCGCGCTCGCTATACTCGCTCTGGAATCAGTCGAGCGCAGTATCGAGGAAATTATTGGGCGTAATACAAGTTCGCAAAGTCAGAATACGCAGCGTCAGCGAACCAAACGGACTGAAATAGCTTCTTAGTTTCTGGATTCATGGCTACTGTCCTTGTTCAACACGTCTTAGAACTTTAAAAAATTTGTTCTCTGCCGCGTACGCGCCACCGATCGACAATGGGTCACACGATTTACTTGTATGGAACATCATCCTCAGGTCCTTCGGTTCATCGATCCCGCCGAGATCTCGCACCAGACCATAGAATTCGGCATAAGCACCAACTTCTCCTGGTCGGAATCGCGTTGCGGTTTCCGCTCTCGTTTTCGCACCATTGAGGGCCGTCAATTGCTCGACCGTAAAATACAGGGGAGTTGGCATAGTCCGTTATTCCTTAATGCTGTTTTTTACCAATGAATAGACGAACGGCTGAAGCTTGCGCCAATGTTCGAGCTGCTGGTAAGGGAAATTGTAACGCACGCTGATATTCGGTCGGATCAAGAAGCTAGCTTGGCACCATGTTCTTATGCGGGCTTCGGGATCACCATGACACCTAAAATGGTAGATGCCGCCATTAGGATGAGGCATCGTCTTATCCGCGGCGAAATAGATAGCGTCCTGTATCGCGCCGCCATATCCAGGCAGCAGTGGAAAGACCCGCAGCCCGAGTTTTGGCAGTGCCATTACACTTCCTAATTGAAACCCTACACGTCGATATCCGTCGCGTTCTTCTTCGACAATACCGGCCTCGGTGTTGGCGGCATAACGAGCCCACACGGTGTCGAAACGTGGCGGAGGTAGGCAATGAACATAGATGGTGACGTTGTTGGGTTTGTCACCTTCCTTAACGCGCGAAGCGCGCGATCCAGCATCTCGCGACCTGGGGGACAAATCCGGAAGATATGCTTCGAATATCACGCTTTTCCCCATGAGCCTTGGGTATCCACCGCCATCGATTGAGTGGAGGTAGCCCAAGGGGACTCTCAAGAATGTATCGCCTAAGTATGCGTCTCCATACCCGCCATCGAATTGGGGATAGGGGCGCTTAAGCTCAGCGTTCTTACGGGCGGCGCCGTCCATGCAGATGCGACTTTCCGACCCCGGACTCGGCGGTTCCCAACCACGGTGCTTCGGTGAATCGTCACATGAAGTGACCAGCACTGCACTGAGCAGGACTATCGCAATGTTACGCTTCAACGCTTTGTCTCTTCGGGGGCATTGGCTTTTTCACCTGCAGCGTCAGCGAACCAGAGCGACTGAAAAAGCTTCTTTGTTTCCGTATTCATGACCCCTCTCCCTGTTCAACCTTTCCAAGTTCATCAAAAAAGTGATTTTTTGCTGTGTTTGCCTTAACGTCTCCTAAAGGAAAACACGATTTACTTGTGTGAAACACCATCCTCAGATCATTCAGTTCATCGATGGCGCCGTAGCGAGAGCCAGACGAATAATCAATAGAATCAATCACGACTGCCTTTGTTTTTACGTCGATGACTTGTTGACGTTTGCGCCGTACGCTCAGGAACACCGGATCTGACGTGACCTTCCATATAAACCGATCGTTGTAGTAATACGTCCGATGATCTTGACCTCCCGCGCTGGGGCTGTTTTCCGGCAGCCAGACCAGCGCTTCGGCCACACCCGGGTTCTCCTCCATCCACTGCTCGGCTGTCTGATGAATGATCAGACCTGCATCTTTCTGACAGTAGTACTGCTTTGCCAGCACGGTCGGGATGGCATCCCAGAACACCAGGTGATACATCGCCAGAGCAGTCAGCAGCCCCCATTTCCAGCCCGCACCGCCGCGTGCACGCCCTGCGGCGGCCGCGCGCCTGATTACATACACCGACAACCACACGTAGACGCCGAGTGCGCCGAGTACAGCCAAGGCCATCATGGGTGCGTGCTCGCGTCGTATGAGCGCATGATCAATAAATCAGCGGTGATCCGACTATCTGTAGACTGCTTTCGCGATGGGTCCGTCAACCCACCGGTTCCAATTTTGTGCGTTAGACGCTCTCTCATCGCTCCCTCCCACTTTCATCCCGATATCTCACGAGAGGACTCAACAGAAATTCGATTACGCGTCCCCGCCCCATCTTCACTTCTGCCGTCACCGCCATCCCGGGCTCCAGTGCAACCCGACGGCCGTTCACGTCCATTGCCGACTCCATCAGCGCGATGTGTGCGAGGTAGTAGAGGCCCACGCTCGCGATCGATCACCGCATCGCGCGACACCCGCGCCACGCGGCCTTCGATGTAGCCGTACTTGGTGAAATTGAACGTCTCAATCTTGACGATGGCGTCCTGTCCTTCGTGCACGAACCCGATGTCTTTGTTCAGCACCATCGCTTCGACTTCGATTGGCGAATCGTCCGGCACGATCAGCATTAACGATTGCGCCTCTGTTACCACGCCCCCGAAGTGCCGGCAACAGGAACGTTCCCGCTATACGGCGGCCGTTTACCCATAAATTTCACGGGACTCTCGGGCTGAGGGTATTTCCTATCAGGAAATTTCGACCACTTAGGCCAGCAGGCGCGAGTGTCACCATGCCGGGTGTCAAACCAGCTTTGCGTCCAATGATGAGAATGGGCTCCGATTTCCACGTCTCCTCGCGCCAATTGACATACGCCAGATTCGCGAACCAGGAATACGTGTAGTAGTCACGAATCTTCATTGCGTAACTCCGTCTTGCGTTTGTTTAGGAATCACAGTCTGAAGGATCAACATAGTTGCGCTTGATACTTCGTCACCTGCGCCTGGGGGCAAGTCATACCCGCACATCCACATTGGACGGAATGCCAGGACGTGGCCAATCCAGGCATCCAGCCATCCTGGATAGATATGAATCGTCACCCACTCGCTCAATACTTCGCCCATGCTCCTGTCAGCGATGACGTATGTGTCCTTCGAAAATCGCCACCCGACAACGGCCGTTTCGAAACCTCTGAATGAATATCGGCTCGAAAAGACTTCTATTTCTTCTTCGACCACGACACCATTCAGCATCCGATATCGAAATTTCTTGCCTTTACCCGCAATACCTTCCGTAAACGCGAATCCCCTTCGAAGCAGAACGGGATCGAATCCTGTAATCACACTGTTCGCCTGCACGGTCCTAAATACATGAATCCCAGCCTGAGTCGCGCAGAGTTTCTTGGCTTCAGCGCTAATCCACAGGACGTCCCACATCGGCGCCGTTATTAACACGATGGCTAAAGTGCCTACCACCCACCGACGCCAGCGCGTATCCGAAATCCTGTGGAACAGAAGCCGGTGCCCCCAGTAAATCGCTGCGACCACAAGCGGGACGTACAGGCCGATGAAGAAGAATGGCCACAGCTTCGTGATATAAATGGTGAGCCCGAAGAGTTCAAACACAGGTTTCTCCTTGACACGTCAGCGTTCTCGAATAAGCATTGCCAATCATCATTGCTTCGAGGAGATCCCTGTTCGTCATTTGTACTTTCGAGGTTCCAGCTGATGATGATCGGGCCGCGCCTCAGCTTTCGTATAGCGCATAGCGGGGTGCGCCGGAGTCGTGTACTTCGCGCTCAACCAGCAAAAGGGTTTTGGCTTCGTAAACCGCATCGCACTGGCTCGTACCCCACATTACCGCTCCCTCCCACTCTCATAGCGATATCGCAGCAATGGACTCAACAGTAATTCCATTACCCGCCGCCAGGTGTTCCACGCACGCGGCGTAATGGGCTTCAACCAGTTGATACAGGAGCATCTGCTCGGGCCGGTGCCGGGCATATTCCCCCGCACGCGCTGCCCTCGCGACCGCGTCCTTGCCGGCCGCTAATGGCGTCATGCATCGCGTCCTTGCGATACCCTACGAGCCGGTAGTCTAGCGGCTCAGCGAACGACGTCACCAGCGTAATCCCGAAGGTGCCCGCGTCATTAGCGAGCGCAGCGCGGTAATGACGCGGGCGGATTCCTGAGCACCGTCACGAAGTTAGCGTAGCGATCCTGGGATGACGGCCGAATGACGGCGTCGCCCATTCTGAATTCCGTACGACGACTACCACTCTTAGGCAGCACCGGACTGGCAATGTCGAGGAGCCCTATCGGCGAGGCGACTAGGCCTAGACGAGTCAAGGGCGGGCGCCAGCCCGGCGCAGCGAACCCTTGACGCGGCACCCACACATTATGCTTGAGCATGGCTGCAAGCGCGGCAAGGTCGTGCTTGCAGCTATGCAAAACTGTCGTTGTTCATCAAAAAAGTAAGACAGCACGACGATGCGCGGTGATCTAAAAATGATCCAGTGCGAGCCAATAACATCCAGCGTGATACGACGTGCTACGTGTTGCTACGAAATGCACTATCCCGGGAGTAATGGGGAATTATCTCCTCAAAGTATTTTGCATTATTTCGCGTGCATTTCTGAATAATTCCGCTAATATTTTCTTCACTGAAGCGTGGTCACGACGCTTATCGTGGCAAACCAGCATCAGCGGGATCTGAGATTGATGCGGCAGTCGCAAGACTGATGGTTCCTGTTCTGACGGATGCTTGTCGTCCGTCTTCACCTACCCAGCGAAACGAACGAGCACTAGCTCGGGTCACCGCCCGTTCGTTCGCGTCTACTTCCCTTCGGGTTACTTCAACCCGGTTCTACTTGGCGTGGCGCTTGTCACGTTGCCTTGTTGTTGTGCCCCGCAAAGGGCGCGTTGGAATGGTGTGGATCCGATCTTCCAAGAAGATCTCCCATGCAGCCGGAAACCGGCACATTGAGGGCTTTGGGGCGTCGTGTCCCCTGACCATACCGCGCAAGCGGTCCCGACAGGCTACGGCCACTTGGGCGGTCATTAAAACTTACCAGGAAGGTGAAACACGTGCATGACCTCAACTACCAACTGAAACAGTTATGTGAAAACAATCGAGACGGAAGCTATGGGACCCAGGCCCAAAGAGCCAAGCTCCTTCAGCTCTGCGCGGAGCAGCTACATCAGATGGGCTTTCGGAAGATGACGACGCACATGCTGAAACCGAAGCATGTTGATGGGCTAACCAAGCATTGGCTGGACGAAGGCCTGTCTGCCGGCACGATCAAGAATCGGATGTCGGCGTTACGATGGTGGGCCGCCAAGGTCAACCGCCAGAATGTCATTGCGCGGTCGAATGAGCATTACGGGATCCCCGACCGCAAATTAGTGGCCGAGCAATCCAAGGCGAAAAGTGTTTCACAGACTGCTTTGGAAAAGGTTGGCGACGCCCACGTGCGGATGTCGCTGGAACTGCAGCAGGCTTTCGGTCTGCGTCGTGAAGAAGCCATCAAGCTAAGTCCCTCCTTCGCCGATCAAGGCGAACGCCTGGTCTTGAAAGCCAGTTGGACCAAAGGTGGCAAGGCCCGCGAGATCCCCATTCGCACGCCCGAGCAGCGCGCTGTGCTCGACCGAGCGCATGCATTGGTCGGCCGCGGGGCGCTCATTCCGCCTGGGCGCAACTACATCAACCAGCTGCGTGTATATGAAGGCCAAACCATCCGCGCCGGCCTAAGCGGCATGCATGGTCTGCGACATGCCTACGCCCAGCAGCGCTACCTGGAGTTGACCGGCTGGCTGTGTCCGGTGGCCGGCGGCCCGGCGTCGAGAATGCTCAGTCCTGAACAGAAGGCCCGAGATACCGCCGCGCGGCTCGAGATCAGCCGCGAACTCGGCCACGAACGGGAGCAGATCACGACCGCCTACCTCGGGCGGTAATCCCAACGCTAAGCAAAAGATCGAAGAAATAGCTCCCCACGAAATGAACACCCTGGACCTCAAGGAAGCGGCCAAATTCTTGAAGATGCACCCGCAGACCGTGCGCCGCCTGGCGAAGGCCGGCCTCCTGCCCGGCGCCAAACCCGGCAAGCTCTGGTGCTTTCTCGAATCTGATCTTGCCGAGTACTTACGGTCGCTGTACGGTTCATCTCGGCAGGTGTCGCAAGGGAGCACGAAGGAGGCGACCTTATGGCACTTTTTAAGAGAAAGAAGTCGAGTTACTGGTGGGTGCGATTCACGGCCCCCAACGGCGAGCAGATACGCGAGTCTACTGGGACTGCCGACCGACGCGCCGCGCAAGAGTACGAAGATCAAAAGCGCGCGGCACTCTGGCGACAGCACAAGTTAGGCGAACGTCCGCGCTACCTTTGGCAACAAGCGGTAGAGCGGTGGCTGATCGAGTCAACGGGGCGAGCGAGTCTGGACGATCTGAAGCTGCATCTGCGTTGGGTTCATGGGCATCTGTACGACAAGTACCTGGATGCCATAGATCGCACGCAGGTAGACAAGATCATCGAGGCCCGCCGTGCAGAAGGCGTCGCCAATGCAACTGTGAATCGCGTTTTGGAAGTGGTGAAGGCAATCTTGCGGAAAGCGGCGTTCGAATGGGAGTGGATCGATCGAGTACCCTCGATCCGTCTGCTGCCGGAGCCGACGCGGCGTATTCGCTGGCTGACACCCGAAGAGGCTGAACGTTTGCTGGATATATTGCCCAAGCATACCGCCGCCATGGCGCGCTTCTCGCTGGCCACGGGGCTGCGCGAGAAGAACGTGACGGGGCTGGAATGGTCGCAGGTCGATCTGACCCGCCGGGTGGCGTGGATCCATCCCGACCAGGCCAAGGCGAAGAAACCGATCACCGTTCCGCTAAACAATGAGGCGGTGCTGGTGTTGCGGGGCGAAGCGGGTAAGCACTCAATGCGCGTCTTCACCTGGCAGGGCAAGCCCATCAACAAGGCCAATACCCATGCCTGGCGCCAGGCGTTGAAGAAGGTCGGCATCGAAGCGTTTCGGTGGCATGACCTGCGCCATACCTGGGCCTCGTGGCATGTGCAGAACGGTACGCCCTTGCATGTGCTGCAGGAACTGGGCAGTTGGTCGTGTTACGCGATGGTCCAGCGCTACGCCCATATGTCGGCGGAGCATTTGGCCGAGTACGCAGGCAATGTGTCCAAGATCCGTGCGACTTCTAGCACACTTTTGGGCACACCTGCGGAGAAGAGAGACGAATGCGGTCAGCGTACCAGTCGCTAACCGCATGAGTTTGATGTGAAAAAGTGGCGCGCCCAGAGAGACTCGAACTCCCGACCACCTGGTTCGAAGTTCGCACATTAATCTCTAACTATTTGTAGTTATGTAACTTTCTCCGGGGCGTTCGTTGCAGGAATGCTCAGCAATTCAGGACTGTGTACGGCTAATCCCCGCAAATATCCCGCAAGCGGTTTCCAGGCCATTCACAATCTCGGGTTTGATGCATTTAGCGGACACGCTAGCGCTAGTGCAATTCTTTCTCGTGCCGCGCGGGAGATTTCGCCAATCAGGCTTGTGAATCGTTGCCAGCATTGGGATTATCCGGGTTTAACATTGGTCAAGTCCAGGTTTGGCAATTGGATCAATTCGCGAATTGCCGCAGCACTAATAACTCAGTATCCAATTTTGCGTGGCTAATCAGACCAAACAACCAGGGGGCGTTGTGGAGACAGTGTTACTGTGGATCTGCGCAGTCGCTGTTTTCGGTGCTCTTGTGACTGCGATTCTTCCGCTAACCTCCGGTATTGAATACTCATCGCCGTTCCCCGGTCTTGCATTTGGAATAGCGATGCTCTGCGCTTTGGTGGCACGTAAAATTCTACGGTCTGGTTTGCTGTGGGGGCTTTTGGGATTCTTAGTGATCGCGCCTACCGTCGCATTTTTTCTCGCTTTCGCGTCACGAATCATTATTGACGTTCGGCATGCTGACGAATCTAGGCAGGTCGGTTCCAGCGACAAAACATTCGAATACCGCACGGCGGATCCACCACTATCAATAATCTTCCCCGCTCAGCCAGAAGTTCGAACAGAAGTACTCCAGACCGAATCTTACAGCGTCAAATATCACATGATTTCCGCAAATACCTCTGACGGCTCCTCGTGGGTTCTAACCTACGCAAGAGCTGACCCGAAATTGATAGCCGGGCGCTCAGCTCGACAATTACTGCGTGACTCTCTTGCGGAGGCAGTAAAGAGCCCCGGAGCGCTGCTCGTATCTTCAGAAGAAATTAGCCTAGGGAAATATCCAGGAATCCATGCGCACGTAGAGTTTGAAAGCGGCGACCTGGAAACCCGAGGAGTTTTGAGAAAGTACTACGCAGATGACAATTTGTATACGCTCGGTGTGACGATGTCTCAAGATAAATACGATATAAATCGAATTTCATCATTTCTTCATTCTTTGAAAATCCGGGAGCAATGAATGCGCCCGAATTGACGTATTTGCGGTGACATCGGTCGAGACAGCGCGACCAGCCATGCGACAGCCTAGAGGAATAGTTATTTGTTTTTGTCTTTCCAATAGTTGGTCGTATAGGCCCACGTACTCGCAGTCACTGAAACGATCATGACGACAGCGACGAACAAGGAAAGCCAAAACAAAGCGCAGAGTTCATAGTATTCAGCGATACCTAGAAATCCGAAAGCTAAAAGCAACCCCCATAGATTCTGATTGAGGTTGATTTTGAAACTTTCTGCAGTACTCGACATGACACTCTCGGGTTACCCAACGCGTGATCAGTATCGGAAGCTTCGAAAGAATTTCTCGATTGAATCCCATCTTAGGGCTCGCCTCGTCAGCTTGCTATGAGCACAGTTCATACTTCGCACCCAATCTCGTCCGTGATGACTCCTCGGTACTGGCGAAAAACCTTGGACGTGCCCTAGCCTGACTCTAAGCGCAATTAATTGCATTTCGCGTCGAATGTGACGTTTCAACTAATTTGGACCCAGCCTCCTACGCCGCGCTTCCCCCGCACACTTCGACCAACTACGGCCTTGTCCTTAATATTGAACACGAACCCCCCGTGGGTCAACCGAAAGCCCAGCAAAGTTCGCACTTCCATAGCCACCGCAAGGTTCTCGCCATCTGGGGACAAAATCGCAGCTTCGACTCTGCACTTTCCTCCCCCCATAGCTGAAACCGATTTCTGCTCGATCGAGTGCCACAGTTGGGGCTGATCGGCACTTCTTCGAAGGCCATCTAACAACTCACTGAGCGGTTGCAATCGGGGATTGCCAGCATCCCCAGCGAATGGAAATCTGACCGGTAACCTGGTGAGTCCGCATACCCGCAGATCATCTAGATGAAACTGCCTACCGGACCAAGCACAGGCCTTAGCTTCTAAGGGCAGACAAAACTGTCCGGTGGCAGACCGAACTGCGGACTCCTCCAATAGCTTAGCCCCGCTGATACTACTGGTTACGAGCAAGCTCTTCAGCACGAGTTTCCCAGTCACTGCGCATCGCTCCACTTCGGATGGCACGACACGCTTGTGGGTAAGTTTGCACTCGCGGAGTTCAGTGGAAAGAACGCGCTTCCCGGTTACAGCGCAGACCTCCAAGAGCGCTGTAAGTACACGCTTCCCCGTTAGTGCACATGACTCGAGAACATTGGAAAGCACGCGCTGGCCGGTAACCGCGCACGATGCGAGCAACGACGGGAGTACATGTTTACCAGTGGCGCTGCACACCTCCAGCACGCCGGGCGCAACGTAATGTCTACTTACCTCGCACTTTTCTGCCTCGCTAAGTGCAAGAGCTTGATTGGTGACGTGACATTGAACGAACTCTGATTTGTGCCCTGTCTTTCCCGAAACGGCCGAGCGCATTTGTTCGTCGCTGCGGTACTGCTGGCCCGAAATGCCGCTGGCCGCGAGTTCGCTCCGCAAGACCTCGGCGCCCGTAAACTTGCACCTCCCCATGTAATCTGATTCGGCGTGCTTACCACTGATCGCCGACGTGAAAAGCAGCGCCAGTGAGACTAACCGTCCAGTGGCATCCGAAATTGCCGCCTCATCAGAAAGTACCCTCTTGCCGCTCAAGCTACAGGTCACCACATACTCAGGGCGTGCTTGCCGCGAACTAATTTCCGATGAGGCAAGGCAATGACTGAGAACCGCTGATTTTGAGATGGCGCAAGACCCCAAACAACTAACCGGCACACGCTTTCCCGTAAGCGTACAGGTGGCCATCTCGGGGATGTCATTCAATCTGCCACTGTTCGGAACAACAGTTAGTTTGTTCGTATAGGCATGATCGGAATCGAGACGGTACTGAACATCCATATCGACCACCCTCGACACAGCGCCCTTGGCCGCCACAAGGGTCATGTCAAGCCTGGGTGTGAACTCATCCTCCAGCCGCCTTTTCTTTCGCTCATCATCCCCTGCCGCTTTTGCCTCTTCGTCTCGTCGCTCAAAGTAAAATCTGGAAAATTCTTGTATGCCGTCATCAAACGTCGCCGACTGAATAACGGCCTGCACATCAATTCCTATATCGCCAGGCTCCTGAACAACAGAAGGCAGTGGCGACAACGCAGCGCGCGAACTAAGCGATACGTGGCGATCTGGAGGACATTCCACTTCGACCAAGCGCTCATAGCTGTCATGTGCTACCGTTGCCCGCACACGCAGAACCACCGTGCCACAAAAATGACGCCGGGCACTTTGCACTTCTACTGTCTTGAACGTCGCGCTAAACGTGCCCAACCACTCACGCGCCACTTTTTCGCATTTCTCGACGACGTCGCGATCTAAGTCGTTAATGTCATGTATCGCGGTAGCAACGACCTGATCGACTGTGCGTGAGAAAAAGGCGCTCCCTGGCACGCACAGAACGGCCCGCGCATTCGAGCAGGTTTCGTCAAACTTGATACGATGTCGATTGTTACTTTGCTCAATCAAATACGACTCGTCTTCCTGCCGAGTTACCATTGCCCCCAAACAGCCCAATGCCGCGAGCGCGAATTCCTTCGCCGGCATCGAGCGAACCACGGGTGGCAATGAAGGAGTGCGCGGGCCCACGTATTCGGCACCGTCCATCCGGCCAATAGTCTCATCAATTGTTGCCGATTCGATTTCGAGTGTCTTCTTTGCGTTTTCAATGCTTTCCATTGCTTTTTGGGTAGCCGCCGCCACGTCTTGACCGGCGAGGGCCGCTACCACGAGTTTTCGGAGTTGCTCATCGAAACTTCCGGGCCCATCGTCATCCGAATCCACGCCCGAAGCTTCCAGCAAAGCCTCTATATCGCCAATGGCATGTGACGCTAGCTGAAGCTTTTCCATCAAGCGTCCAACTATGTACTCCTCAAAGGTTCCGCGAAGCATCACATTAAATATTGCAACGCTTGCGTGTTCTGATGCGAGGCGTTGCACCCGCCCAATCCGCTGCTCAACGATCATTGGGTTCCAAGGCAAGTCAAAGTTCACAAGAACATTGGCGACCTGAAGATTTACGCCCTCTGAACCAGCTTCCGTGGAAACGATTACGCGTATGTCTGGCGGACTATTGCGGAAGCGCGCAATAGTCTCCTGATTGCGCTGCCCCGAATCGCCATTAATGAGGCCAACTTTCAGATCTTGAGATTCCAAATACGCTTCTATAGTCGTTTGCGTTTCGCGGCGCGTCGTGAATACCACCAGCCGCCAACGAGTAGGATTTTCCTGCTTCAACTTTTCGATGAGGGCCGCTAACCCCACAAGTTTGGCGCTATGCGGCATCGAGCTAACAATGCCTCGGACGGTGGACGCAAGCTCGGGCGGCACTGTTCCATTGCGTGCCATGTTGTTCAACTGAGCCATCAGTGCGTGCGGACTACTTGTGAGCGCTTGGAGTATGGAAATCTGGGCAAGTCGGTTGAGATTCTGTATCGGTCCCGCTATCGCGCGTATTAATGCCAGCTCACCAGGGGTAGGGTCTACCCGGTGCATCTGCACCACGCGATCCGGAAAGTACAGTTGGGCGTCTCCGCGACGCACACGCGACATGTACCCATACACGATGGACCGAAATTCGTCCTTTGCCTCAAGCTTGAGGCGTCGAGCCTCCCCGCGGCTATCTGCAATAAACCTGCGGGCGAACATTCCCGGACTACCGAACGGGTTCTGATGCCCTCTTGCTACTGTCAGGAGATCCACCAAGGAATACAGATCCCAGAGCCGATTGTGGATCGGCGTCGCTGTCAGCATGAGGACGAACCGAAAGCGTCGAGCCTCAAGCGCGGCTCGAAATTTCTTTGCCACCTGAGGTGGATTTTCTACGCCGTATAGATTGCGCAGCTTGTGCGCTTCATCTAGGACCAGCATCTGAAACCTATCGATCGGAATGTCATCCAAGTACAACCGGGCTGTGTTGTACGTGGTAATTACGACACCTGTCTCGTCTGGTTCTGCCTCCAACAGCTCACGGCCTATGGCGATTTCGGCAGGGATATCGAACTTGCTTTCAAGCTCCTCCTTCCACTGCGGTCCAAGAAGCTTGGGGCAAACCACGAGGATTCTTGAAATGCGAGAACGAGCAACAAGCTCACTAATTATCAGACCGGCACTGATTGTCTTGCCTAGGCCAACGTCGTCTGCAATGAGCGTGACAGGAAGTCGTCGACAGAATGTTATGAGATTTGTGACTTGATGATGGTACGGTTCGAGTCGGTCCTTCCAGCTCAGCTCAGACTTAAAATCCTCGCGCTTGTCGAGGACGATTGGATCTTCCAGATCCCATTCCAGCGCGGCACAATAGATCTTGTAATCATCAGCCCGCTGAACGCGCCTCAGGACCTTCGCTTGAAAATTGGCGATCGGCATTTAATCCACGCGCTGCAATTGTTCAAACCGTACGCCGACCCACGCAGCGTCGGCAGATTACGGTCAAGACGGAAGCGCCGCGAGCTTGAGCTCGTGCGTGCCGTACTCGTCGGCCCGGAGCTCTCGTCGCGCGAGCTCGATGATGTGGGCATGGTGGGTAAAGAGAATGACCTGGTTGTCTTTGGCGAGTCTGGCGAGTGCCTTCAATGCCGCCACGGCGCGGCGATCGTCGAAGGCGAGCAGCGCGTCATCGAGGATGAGCGGTACAGAGGAGGACGATTCAAGTCGCCCTTCGATCGCGGCAAGCCTAAGCGCGAGATAGAGTTGGTCTGCAGTCCCTTCGCTTAATTCGGTCATTCCGAGCTGCCTCCCATCGGCCCGCTCAGCGAGCATGACCCGGTCGTCGCCGTCGTAATCGACCACCAAGCGCGTGTATCGGGTCTCCGTAATGAATGAGAACCAGGCTGATGTGCGCGTAACCAGAGGTCCCTGGCTACGGTCCTGATATGTTCGAATCGCCATGCCGAGCAACGAGTGCGCAATCCGTGTGCGGACATATTCGCCGGCATCACGTTGAATCGCCGCAGCATGGTGTTCCATCGTTTCACGGGCGGTCACGGCGAGCGCGGCCCCATCAATCTTATCCAGCTCGCTCTTCGCTCGTGTCGTCACCGCCTGCGCATCCTTGATCTGCGGCTCGAGATCCTCGATCGCCGCACTCATCCGGTTCAGCTCTGCCTGCAAAGCGTCGGGGTCCTCGGCGACAGCAGCCTGAAGGAGGTCTTCGCGCTCCTCCTTTGAGAACTGACGTAGTCCAGCATCAAGGGTCTGCAGGTCGCGCTCGGCCTCTCGGAGCCTCTCGGAGGCGACGATAGCCGCTTCCAGAGCGTTCGCCGCCTTGCATTTCGCAAGCGTGACGAAGTCGCTCACCGTCTTCTCGGCCGCCTCCAACTTGGATGTTTCGCTTCGCATGTTCTGCTTGTCGATGGCAATCGCCGTGTCGAGTGATGCCCGACGTGATTCGGCCTTTCGGTTGGCGCCCAATATATCGTAGAGCTTCTTTGCAAGCGCTAGAAGTTGCTCCGACTGCTCGGGCGATTCGACGCCAAGCTGCTTCGCAAGTTCCTGCATACCCTGCACGAACCTGTTCCAAACGGATTCCGAAACATTGATGCTTGCTTGGGTCTCACGCGCATCCCGCAGCGCATTGTCGAGCTGCGCCAGTTGGTCCAAGTGCGCTTCAATCTCATCAATGGTCGTCGTTGTAGGCAGTGAAAGCGCATTCCTATCTGTCGCTGCATCCTTCGTGAGTTTTTCGATACGGGCATCGAACTTCGTGACTTCGGCGCACGCGGCCGCAAAGTCCCGTTCTGCGTCTTTCTTTTCCTTTTGAAGCGCGTCGATCTTCGCCACGCGGTCTTGCGCCGCCTTAAGCTGCGCTCGCGCATGCACAAGGAACGCAGCGAGCGTCGGGATGTCGGGTACCGCGATCGAGGCTTGAGCGTACGCGGCATTGAGTGTTTCTCGTCCCGTGGCGATCGCTGCCTCGATCGCCCGAAGCTCAGCTACCGCCGCGTCCCGGTCGCCGATCCGCTTCATCGCCTGCTCATGGTCTCGCAGCCATTCGAGGAGCGCCTCCGGTCCTCGATCAGGCAGCTTCAGCGACTTGAGCACTTGCGACCAGGCCCTCGCGTCCGTCTCCCTAGCCGAGGCGAGCACCGCTTTCTCTTCAGCAACTCGAACAAGCTCGATCGCCATGGTCTTGATGCGGTCCTTATGGCCCGCGTACTTCGTTGCTCGCTCCGTATCGGCATGAAACAGGTCAGCCTGGTCGTCGGTGGCCCAGACTTGCCGCTCGTACGCTTCCGGAAGCTCGCGATCCAGAGCGAGATCTTTCTTAACTTCCGGAACGGGTCTTGAACGCTCTACATAGGCGTCTCGGACCCCTTCCCAGATCTGGTCCCGAACTTTTCGCGCCGCACCGAGAGTTTCCGCAGTGACGACGTTACCAGTTGCCTCGAGCTGCCTAATATCGCTTTCGCGTTGCGCCATGTCGTTGCGCAGTTTCTTCGCGTCCGCTTCGAGAGCGGCATCCTTCGCTTCGAACCCTTGAAGGGTCTTCTTGAACTGCTCGACGGAAGCCTTCTGAGGAAGGGGTAATGACACGAGCATCGATTCGTCGTGCTCAAGTGCAGCGCAGCGTCGCCGTACTTCGTCCTCAATAGATTTGACCTTCGCTGCGATGGTGTTGAGCGAACGCTCGGGGTCACCCCCCCGCTGTATAGCTTCGACTGCGGCTTCAAGGCCAGACAAGTCGCCTGGCGAGACAATTCCCTTCAGTACGGTATCGGCTGCTTGCAACTGCGCGGTCGCCTTTTCTCCAGCTCGCTCGGAGGCATCTCGGGCAGGAGTGACCTGGTTGAGCTGACGCACAAAGGACTTGAGGCGCGACGTGGCGGCCGGACTCGGAAGAAGCGCGTCCGCAGTTTCGATCTTTGTACCAGGCGCAAGATCCGCGAGAAGCCTTGCGACTTCCTTTTGCTTCTCCGAAAACGTGGCGGTCAGGGCGACAAGCTTCTGATGCCCTTCGCGCGCGGCCGCGGCAGCATGATGCTGCGCCTCAATGCTCGTTGCCAGATCGAGGTAGGACTTGCTCACAATGATGGTCGCAAGGATATTCTGTTTACTCTCTGCTCCCTCTTCGGCTTCAGCGATTTGTTGCCTTGCATTTCCGGCGCGCTCCCGCGCGGTCGCTACGTTCGCACGCGCATCCTCCGGAAGCTTTACCACATCTTTCAATTCGTCGAGCAGCTGGACGAGGTTGTGCCTTTGCATGGCCTGCGGTCGCAAATCCCGAAGACGTTGCTTCTTCGCTCGAGTAGCGTGCAGCTGCTGGTGTTGGGATTCTAGCTTGTCGACTTCTGCGCGGGCCGACAGAAGCTTTACCTCAAGCTCTTTCCAAGCTTGTGGGCGCACAAGCGCTTCGCGAGATTCCTTGCGGTTGATTTCATGTTCGCGAATTTCCGTGTTGATCTTCGGTGTCTTTCCACCCGACAAGAAGAGTTCACGCGCTTTGGCATCGAGGGCCTGGAGAATGCCCTTGACGTCACTAAGTCCAGCGCCGGCGGCGAAAAGCGTGGTCCCGAGATCTCCTTCCCCCTTGAGTAGCGCTCTTCCGCCTTCGCGAAGAGCCTCGTGACTTAGGCCAAAGAGCATCCGGAATAGTTCTTCGTCTACCCCTGGAATGAGCTGTACGATTCGGTCCTGGTCTACCGGATGATCGCTTCGTTCCTCACCGCTCTTCTCGTCGAACTCGAATAGGACGGCCTTGTTCCCTTTGCGACGCATCAGCGCATGACGCTTTCCATCGTCGCCCACGAGCACCGCTCCCACACGTAGCGCCGTATTTTCGTGCACGAAATTGTCGGGCGTACGCGGGTGAATACCGAATAGAAAGGCGTGTACTCCACGTAATGCGGACGATTTGCCGGCCTCATTCACGCCGAAAACGATCTGAAGGCCGGCGCCGCCAACCTCTAGATCGAGGACGGTTCCTGTGAACAGTCCGTAGGCGCGAAGGTGAAGCGTCGCAAATTTCATTCAGGGCTCCTCAGACGACCCAGAACCTGCGCCTCTGCGTCCCGAAGCACCGCTTTCAACTGGTCGATATCACCCAATTTAAGCTCTTGTCGAACTTCGAGCGGCAATTTCTCAAGGAGCGGCCCAATAGACGTATTTGCGAGTATCTGAAGCTCGCCCGGCGCGGTCTCGAGGTGCGTCGCAAGACGCACGAGCTCGCCAATGGGATCGTCCCGCAATTTAAGGGTATTGCGATCGTAAACCGGCCCTGTGTCCTGCTTGATCTTCTCTACCCACGCATTGCCGTCGCTGCACTCGATCGCCATATTGCGAAGCTCTGCAACGACGGTCTCGGGGGCCGAAACGAGCGTGGAATGCACTTTGCCGATACCAGTAAGGTGAATCCGCGCAGCGAGGACACGTCCTCCGGCGCCGCCCACGACGCAAAGGAGACTTTTCTGGGCTGCGTCGAGAAGTGCGTCAAAATCGTTAAGCCCTGTGATGTCGAGGTCAATCTGAACCCACCGGACGGCATCGCTCGGAACGAATTCAGCTGTTATCTGTTCCCCCTCGACCGTTACCAGCTCGCAACCCTTAGGGCCTAGCTCACGGGCGTCGCGTCCCTGACTGTTCCCGCAGTACACAACCCGCGGCGACATTTCGGAGATAACTTGTCGCGCGTGGATATGGCCGAGCGCCCAGTATTCGTAACCCTTAGATTTCAGAACGTCGAGCGTGGTTGGCGCGTACGTATCGTGTTGCACATACCCACTAAGGCTCGTGTGTAGGAGTGCTAGGTTGAACAGTCCCTTAACCGCAACCGGGTACTGTTGGGCGAGGTCTTCCGGTACGGCGCGATCGGCAAAGCTCTGGCCATGCACGACGATGCCAAGATCATCGAAACATTTTGTCTCCGGCTTTCTATGATTGAAGACGGTAACATTCGACGGCATACGGAGCGATTTCGAGATCTCGCTTGCGGCATCGTGGTTTCCCTTGATCAACACCACTGGGATGTTCTTTGCGGCGAGCCGCGAGAGCTGGGAGGTGAAGAATAGCCCCGTATTGAAGTCTCGCCAGTCGCCATCGAAGATGTCACCGGCGATGGCGACAAGGTCGACTTCGTTATCGATGGCGAGCTCGACGATGTTTTTCATTGCTTCGCGTGGCGCCGTGCGCATCGCCTCCACCGGAGCGCCTTCATATCGTTCAAGCCCGCGAAGGGGACTGTCAATGTGCAGATCCGAGCAATGAATGAACTTCATTGGATTCGCCGCCGGGTTAAAACTGAGCCACTGCGCCGACTCAATTATGAGCTAGTCGTGGAGCCTCCGATGAGCGGATCGGCTGTGAATAAGTGTAGAGGTTAGTCTACCTCGTTGTCGTCCTCGATGTTACGGGACGCGAGGGTTACTCGCATTAGATCTCGTGCGGCGGCGGCTCTTGCCTGCTCCATTTGCGCGTCTGCTCGCAGGGCTTTATGCGCTTCTCGGCCTTGGCGGTGCTAAGGTTGAGGCGGACCGATTCGTTACCAGTCGCCACGATTGGCAGTGGTTCGTCAGGCGATACAGCAACACTGTGGTCACCTTTTCATCGCGGAACGCGCTCGACCATTCGCCGAAGTCCAGGCTGGTTACGGCGTATATCTGAGCGCGAGAGGACGTCGATATTCAGCTCGGCGGCTTGGTCTTAGTTCTGCCGAAGGTCCTGCTTTCCGGAGGCCTGGAATGAGATGGTCACGCCTTTTGGCAAATCGCCGCGTGCTTGCGACGAGGCCTGCAACCACTGCGATCATGTTGGACGGTTCGGCCGGTCGATTTGACAATATGCGGTGCTGGGTATGAGCCTTCAGGTCGGTGATCCAGCTATGCGCAAACGACGACCAATTTCAACTGTAGCGCGTCTGATAAAACCGAACTTCCGAGCTAAGCCGCTTCGTTCGCTTGCGTACCTCCACATGCCGCACATTCTGTTCGCGACCACTGCCGATTGACAATCTTAACGCCGACGCTCTCTTCACCGTAGGCCAACAGCCATGACTCGCTGAAGTGGCCGCCGAGATTCGCAATGCGATCTTGCGACGCGACGAATACCCTACTGGAAGAATGCTCAGGTGGCTGGAGCAGGCAGTCGAGGGCAAGCTCACTAAGCATCGCGGTCACATAAATGAGCTCGATCGGACCATAGGGCTGATAATGAGCGCCGCATGCAGGCTCTTCTTGATTGGCGTCTCCGCCCTCGGGCCATTCAACAACCTTGAACGCCGGCGCTCCCGTTTGGCAGATTTGGCATTGTAGGCAGCCCCGACTTTTGCTATAGCCGCACCGTGTCCGGCGCAGGCATGCGCCTCCGTCCAACAATAGAGAATGGGCCGGGTGCGTTCCTGATCGACATGCCAGCGGTTAAGAGCTGACTCTGCGGCCCAGCTTCCCGTTGCTGCGACAATCAGATCAGCCGCTATAAGAGTGTGGTGTTCGGCCGAGAGTAGTTCATGCAGGTCGTAGGCGCGGTGTTCGATCTGAAGGTGAGGAAAGTCGGTCTGAAGGCGCTCAGCCAGTGCTTCGGCCTTGTTGCGGCCTACAGCCGAAGCGCCCAGTGGGTGCCGACCGACATTCGGCCAGCTCAGTATGTCATGGTCAACCAGCACGATCTTCCCTACACCGGCTTGCGCCAGCGCAACGCCGATCGGGGCGCCGACAGACCCGCAGCCCACCAAGATAACGGTTGCTTGGAGCAAGCGTCGTGACCGGGCATCGCGATCTCGCCCATGAACCCAATTCGCATCGGCGCGTTGAATCGAAGAGCGAATGACTGGCACGGCGCCGAAGAAGCGTCTGATCAGAATCGATGGAGGTACTCGACCGCGCCGGAATCCGGTGGACAGGGGGTCAGCCGCTGACCGCGGATGACGTTTCAGGCTTTTCGGGTTCGGCACCTTTACGCCGATCAGGGCGGCTCCACCACGGCCGTTTGCACCCAAGACAGCAATAATGTTGTCAGGTTGGTTGGCCGCAGCGTCTTCGAGCACTGCTCTAGACTCATCACTGGTTGCTACCGCCAAGCCGTAGAGATCTGAAGCAGTCTCCGGGTAGGCGGCCGGAAGCAGCGGCTCATCTAGCCAAATGAACACGGAATCCTCGGTCGTGGTGTTCACCTTGCCCCCGAAGCGGTGACGAGTCCATTGAACGAGGGACTCTGTATCCTCGCCGACGACTTCTAACCCGTTGCCCCTCCAGACCTTGACGCGCCGCGATGGGGGGGCAGGTGCGAGAAGGCTGTAAATCGCAGTCCCCGACAAATGCGCCTTGTATGCCCAATAGGTCAAAAATTCCTCGCGGAAATCGCGGTCGATTATCGAACCTTCAAGTAACTCTTCGATTAGTCGGACCGATCGATGGAGCAGGTTCGCGGCGACGGCGGATGGATCATCGGGATCGCACTCGGCCATGTTCGGTAGCAAGCAAAGTATGCCGTCACTCTCGACGTGCGGCCAGGTCATGAAACCGGGATGCTCGACAAGCGCGGTCCTGACCGGCACAGTTGGAAATGCCGCCGTAGCGACCACATCGATGCGACGCGTCACGCCGTCGGAAAAGGCCACACAGACCCGCCACGCCGCGACCCAGGGTCGCGTGGGATAGCACTTCTTGATCGTCACATGGTCGAGGCGTTCGGGCGCCTGCCCCGTTCGCTCGCGTAGCGTCACTTCAAGGCGAAGCGCCGCCTGCCGCCAACGGAGCTGGATCGCCCTCTCAGGCATGCCTACCCCCGCCTGCGCTGCTGACGGCGGCGGCCGCAGCTGCGGTCTGCGAAAGCAAGCCGGCCGACGTAATGATCGCCGGGGCGGTCACTGCGGCGCGCTGCTCATCCTCAAGTCGTTCGCTGAAGTAGGTAGTCGCGAAGACCTTGTCCCAACACTTGAGCGCACGCTCGCGCGTGCAGTTGGCGTTTAAGAGCGGCTGCAGGGTGTCTATCGCCTCGGTGAGCTTATCGCGGAAGCGGCGCGCCCGCGCGTCATCGGGCCCGCTCGTGATGTAGTCGCCGGGCGTGACGGGGTGCCGGACTTGTAAGTCGCAGTTGAGCCGATCACGGATCGCTACCATCGTATCGTAGAGTGACCGATCATCCCGGTCATTGTGGCGGAAACGCTCGGTCGCCAGTACCGAGATGCCAAACCCGCTAAGGATGCAGCCGCGCCAGCTGTCGCGGCTTCGGGCATATTTCTTAAGGTCGCGATTTATCCGGCGGAGCTGAACGCCATCAGCCGACTTCGCCCGCTCGTCCTCATACCAGTTCGACACTTCCCGTGCGTCGGATCGCTTCCAGCCACTACTTGCGGCCAGTTCATAATGGATCTCTTCGCCGAAAACCGTCGATGTCGCAAGGCGTCGATAGACCGGCAGATCCACGTGATAACCTTTTTCGTAATAAACGCGCAGGCAATTTGCCCTAACCTCGGGCGGCGTCTTGAACTTGCCGTCATCGACAGCGTCGCGGACCATTTGACGAGCCTGCAACGTCGTCAGCTCGGCCCCGCGTTCGCCGACCAAATCCTCCTTTCGAAAGTAGACGCCGTCGTCGATGTCGTAGTCATTAGCGGGATCGCGGATCATCGTCTTCATACCGTAGCTGCCCTGTTTGACGAACTCGAGTGGCGCTGGCTTATCCGCCTCGGCAAGCCCGTTGCGCAGTCGCGTGCGGTTGGCGTTGCGCCGGTCGCGCATCGCGTCCTGTTCACTCTTCGGCAGGGTAACCTCCCGATCGTGATATGCCCGAAGGTCTTTGGAGCAGTCGAACATCGCTTATCCTTTCTGATTGGAGGTTGGAATGCGGTCCCAAACCGCGCCGGTAGCCGGCATCCCCGGAATTTCGAACATGAGGCGCTTGATCATCCGACCATCCTCACTATTCGGGTCGTCGCAGGAGCTTTTGGTCAGGTCAGCATCGGTATGCGCCTGCCCGATCAAGCGCTTCATTGCCTCCGGCCGCGCATCGTCGAGCGCCAGAAAAGGCGTCATGCTCGCCGGGACCGACTTGTTGGGAAACCGTACCCGTCGGATCGACCGCCCGCAATTGCTAATGGCGTTCGCCAAGAGTCGCGCCATATGATCGAAGGCAAACTCCTGCGCTGATATGCTAAGTGGTGCAACGTCGGCGCCGAGTTTCCAGTCCAGCATTGATCGATGGGCGGTTTCTGCGTTGAGGTGATCTCCTTCGGGTCTTGGACATGTTCCTAGCGAGAAGATCTCAATCGCACAATTCGATGACGCGATCGCCAGCGCATCAACGAGGCCGACCATGATCGGGTTGTTAGCCCATAGCCCCCCATCCGCAAACACCTGCTGTGGCCCGCCCGGCGAATTCGGGTCATCAATGGCCGCAAGCGAGCGATAGATCGGCGCCGCGCTGGTCGCCATGCACACATCTACTAGCGGGTATCGGTCATCGCGGACGCCGCTTTTCGGCGTCTTTTTGAACACCCACGCGCGGTGCTCGCTCATCAATACCGCGGGGATGGATAGGGAGATGCCGCGTCGATCGAAGACATCGCGCATAGTTATTTCGCCGAGCACTGCTTGCAGCGCACTTCGAAGCGCTTTGTCGCCCTCACGCACGAAGCGGCTGCCCTGCATGGCTCGATATATCGCACTGACTTTGCCGGCGAGCCGATGCCGGAAGATCTTCGGTCCATGCTCGCTGTAGAGCGACACGATCTCGGTCATCGGACGCCCGACCGCAAGTGCGCAGCCGACGATCGCACCGGTACTCGTGCCGGTGATTAGGTCGAATCCACGACCAAGATCAAGGGCCGACTCGCCTCTGATCCGGGCGTATTGGTCAATCAGTCGGGAAAGGAATGCGGCAGTATAGATGCCCCGCATTCCGCCGCCGTCAAGACTAAGAACGCGAAAAGGGCGCGCTACTGATTGATTTTCTTCAAGTAAACCCATGCATACAACCTTATTAGCAGGAGGTTAACTAGCCCTGCGTCCGCCCATAAGTTATAATCGTGTCAAGACTGTTAGTCAAGTAACTAGACGCAATACATACTTTAACGTCGTATTATTAGCAGGATATAAATATGAAAGAAGTCGGCGAGCAACTGCGCTGGGGGGTTCGTCGACGTCTCGAGTTCATTGATTTCCGCCTTTTTTGGGATGGCCGCTTCAATCGAAGCGATTTGGCGGACACGTTTGGCATTTCAACCCAGCAGGCATCTGCTGACATCGCTCAATACGAAAAGCTCGCCGCCGGAAACCTGCACTATGACCGAGTGGAAAAAGCGTACAGGCGTACGGAGTCGTTCTCACCCGCTTTTATCGGCGAGACGATAGAGCGCTACTTACTGCAGCTAGTCGCCATCGAGAACCGTTGGATGCGGCCAGAGGACACTTGGTTTGACGCCATCCCGCCAGTCGAAGTCCTGACGCTAGGTCGACGGCCGACCGATGCGACCGTGCTCTTGCCCGTGCTCGACGCCATCCGCAACAAACGAGAGATTGATATTGAATATGGGTCGCTGACAGGCTCAATGCAGCCGTCGCGGACCATCGCTCCTCACGCGCTCGCACATAGCGCCGGCCGCTGGTATGTCCGCTCGTGGTCGCGCGATCACAACGATTTTCGAGACTACAACCTCAACAGAATCGCATCCGTGAACTATCATCGGGCGGCATCGGTGGACCCGGCCCTTGATTTTGAATGGGTTCACATGATCAATCTTGTAATCCTGCCAAACCCATCTCTGAATACAGAGCGTCAAGCCGCCGTTGCCGCTGAGCACGGCATGACAGATGGTCGCCTCATTCGGCCCTTTCGCCTCAGTCTTAGCTTTTACCTCATGAGTGAATACAATCTAGATGTCGAACCTGGTGTCCTGAAGCCAGAAAAGCAGCAGATCATTTTACAGAACCGCGATGAGGTGACCCAGGCCCGCGCATTGGCGCGAAAGATGTCCATTGAAGCTCTCGCAAGAACTTCGTTACCACGTTCTTCAACATGAGTCGACATGTGCGCCAACGATTACGCCTCCCTCTCGAACATTGTCAGCCACCATGATCATAGTCGCAACTTTACTGTTCGGGAGCCTCGCTCGTGCCGATCACTCGGAAGGGTCCGACACCGATCTTCTCATGGTGTGCCTAGACGAGGAGACCCGCCATGTCACAGCCGGTCATCTTTCGCTCTTTGTGTATCCATGGCATGAATTGCAACAACATGCGCACGACGGCGATCTGTTCGTCTGCCACTTGGCGCGGGAAGCGAAGCCTCTTATCGATCCAAACAACTATCTAACGAAGCTTCAGTCCGCTTTCCAATTCCGATCGAGCTATCAAGGTGAGATTGATCGAGCGAAAGACCTCGGGATGTATCTCGCCCGGTTCGGTGACGAACTTAACTCAATCCTGCTGGCTAAGCGTGCGCTGTGGTGCATCCGCACAATCCTTATTGCTCGAAGTGCCGAGCGGCGCGACCCTGTGTTCGCGCCGAAGCGTCTTGCTGAGGAGACGGAGTCGGCAGCCGCCCGCGACCTTTTGACTAATCGGCACATTCATCGCGACAGTGCAACGGTCCGAGCGCGTCTACGAAGCTTTCTCGACGAAGAGACACAGTCGAATACGATCCTAGAGACTGCGGATCGCGCTTATTTCATCGAGAGATTTGATGCGACCTCGAATATAGTAGCATTGCAGACACTCCGGCAGGAGCAACAAAGCCGAGCAAGCTATTTTGGTTGAAGCGCGCGAATAGCTGCTTGTAGCACTGAATCGGGTTACGCTATCGGTGTTCGCGAGTGCTTGTGGGCAGCACCGCTCAAATGCGTTCACCTTTCGCAGAAAGCCTATAGAAGCTATGGACAATTCGGCGTGGTACTCCGCACGGGTACGAGCTGGACCGCCACACGTGCGATGTCATGTTTTGAAGCCTACCTCCGCCGGTGTCTACGTGCCGGGGGGGGTGAGCGATGAAGTTCGTTAGTACTTTCTCGGTCACCGTTCGGGAAAAATCACGACGCATTATTTTGGCGCCGAATTTCCCAATCTGCTTGAAGCCGCAAAAAACGTTTGCAGAGTAAACTCCGGAAAAACTCCCGTACTCGTGTTTATTCGACAGCGTACGTTCCTGGCATGAATTGGCGGCACGATTTACTTTCGCAGGGGCACGTGCCTATCTCTGCACCCTATATCCCGTAACTGATGCTGAGGCCGAGAGCGTGATCGTAATGTTGATGGATAAATACTGGGGCAAGTATCTTCCGCACGCACTTTGGTCTGCGCAGAATTCAACTTACGGCCCGAATGGAAATCGTCGACCATATGTAGCTACCGGCGTTTATCCTCAGCAGTTGAGGACCACGAGGGAAAACGTGCCACTCTATATCTTTAAAAGGCTCATTGCTGCACGCAACGTATGGAAACGGCACTTATCCCGAAGCTCAAGCAATAAAGCTGAGCAACAGGTGCAGGAATTCGTCCAGTACTACGAGCGCGAAGCCAATGCCTGCAGTCAGAATTGGTTCGCTTCGAAGTAACAGCGTCCGGAGCTCGACTTGGCGCTCTCAGAAACCCCGTCGCTGACGCGGCTATCACTTTCATAGGAACCATGGACATAAGCGTCTGCATTCCATAGGCTTCTCTTCCATCAATAGGCGTTACGTTTTTTCCACGGACAGTTAAGTGAATGGTTCGTCGAGCTCTCAGAGGATCACCAATGTATTGCGGCGGCACGGCCGTGATGATCTGCGAGCCAGAAACCGATCGACACCATTACTCCTGAGGGAGCAGGGTCAACTTCATGTCGACGACCCACCAAGGAACGCCGTTCTTATTCAAATACGTCGCGACTTCTCCTACGTAACAACTAAGCCGGAACAGCGACTATCACGCTCGACGCCTTGAAAATCGCAGAAGCGCGGTTGCCGACGGCAAGCCCGAGCACACTGGTACTTTCGTTCGTGACTACAGCAGCTACTGTTCCACCTCCCGACAGGTCGATGATAACTTCCGTATTGACAGCGCCGCTCTGAATTCTCGATATCGTTCCAGTCAGTCGGTTTCGCGCGGAATATTGCGCGCCGGCCTCGTCCGTTACCAGAATGATGGATGACGACTTCACCAGCGCAAATGCCTCGCCTCCAATCGCCAGGCCGAGATTTTCGGTACTTTCATGGGTGATGATCGCGATGATTTCCTGCCCGCCGGCGATCTCGAGTGAAATCTCGTCATTGACGCTGCCGCGCGTCAGCGACTTTACTTTGCCTAGGAACTGATTTCGTGCACTGGTCTTCATGGCCATTGTCCTTATGAGCAGCAGATCTTCAGCGATCCCGTCTGCTTGCAGTTGAAGCTGCGAGACGAATCGCTGATGCGCGCGCTCGATGATTTTGAAATTCTCAACCAATTGTTCGCCGCGCCTGGTCAGGCGCGTGCCACCGCCGCCCTTGCCACCAGTCACTTTTGCGACCAGCGGTTCTCCAGCGAGATTGTTCATTGCGTCGATTGCGTCCCAGGCGGCCTTATAACTCAGATTGATAGCTTTCGCGGCTCGCACTATTGAACCGCTCGCGGCAATCTGCTCGAGCAGAGCAACTCGATTACGACCGCCCAGTGTGGTGCCGCCGATCTCAAGCCAGATCGAGGCGTTCAATTCGATTGCGTTATCGCCCGAACTCATGGTGCAGCGCTCGACTGCGGCTTTGTGAATTCGAATAGTCGGGCTGATTCGGCATCCTTGTCTGTTGGGAAGCACACCTTACCGTCCAGCAAGTGAATGACCAATTCTCCAAACATCTCGACATCCTCCGGATCGTGCGTGATGGTGATCATCGGGAAGTCGAGGCGGCGCTGCAAATGTCCGAGCTCGAGCCGCATCCGCTGACGAAGCGAGCCGTCGATCGCCGCAAATGGTTCATCGAGGAGCAGTAAACGTGGTCGCGAGACCAGCGCTCGCGCCAGCGCTGTTCGCTGGCGTTGTCCACCCGAAAGTTCAGCGGGGAGTTGATGCGCCACTGGCAGGAGATCGAAAGCAGCGAGCCAGTACTCGACGTCCGTGTTGTGCTGATTGGTGCCTGGATTCCACCAGCCATGTGCCAGTCCGAAACCCACGTTTTGTCTGACGTTCAGATGAGGAAACAGCGCATAGTCCTGGAATACATAGGCGAGTTGTCGTTGCTGCGGCGTGACGCAGACACCCGCAGCTGCATCGAACACCGTGGCGCCGCTGATACGGATATGCCCATGATCCGGGGTGACAAGTCCGGCGATTGCCTTCAAGGTCAGACTCTTGCCAGCGCCGGATGGCCCGAAAATAACGACCCGGCGTGCGGTTGTTTGGAACGCGACTTCCAGGTCGAAAGTTCGCGGTCCGGAGCGCAGCTTCTTGCGGATGTTGACGTCGATCTGCACAGCGTAGCGCTAACGGTTTACAACGTGGCCAGGTGCCAGTCGCCCCGCCGTGACGAGGATCAACACGCACACCAGAGACGTGATCATCACCAGCGTGTTCGCAACCCCATCCTGCCCGGCCTGTACAGCTTCGTAGACTGCGATCGACATCGTTTGCGTGCGACCCGGAATGCTGCCCGCAACCATCAGCGTCGCCCCGAACTCGCCGAACGAGCGTGCAAACCCAAGCAGTACGCCGGCAAGAATGCCGCGCCAGGCCAGCGGTAGCGTGACGCGGAAAAATACGGCAAGGTCAGAAACGCCGAGCACACGTGCGGCTTGTATGAGCTGAATGTCGACCGCCTCGAACGCTGCCCGCGCTGGTTTGAATATCAGCGGGAATGCCACGACCGACGCAGCGATAACTGCAGCCTGCCACGAGAAGATCAGAGTTATGCCAAAACTCTCATACAACCACTGACCGAAAGTGCTACGGCGACCCATCAACACCAGCAGGTAATACCCGAGCACGGTGGGCGGCATCACCATCGGAAGCGTCAATAGGGCGTCGAGCACTTCGTGGCCAACGAATCGCTTTTGCGCAAGCACATATCCGACCGCGATGCCCAGCACGATGTTGATCAGCGTGGCCAAGCCTGCCACCTTCAGCGATAAAAGGAGGATCTTCCAGGTGGCGTCCATCCGATGGATGACTCAGGGCTTACGAAAGCCATACCTGGTCAGTATGGCCTGGGGTGCGGGCAACATCGCGAATGCGATGAACGCCTCGGCCTCCGCCGCATGTTTACTATTTGCGACCGCAGCCAGCGGATAAGTGATCGGGATATCGAGTGGAACGTCGAATGCCACTCGGACCTGGTCGTTCAGGATCAAGGTATCGGTGAAATACACAAATCCGATATCAACTTCGCCCCGTGCGATGTAGTCCAGGGCCTGGCGGACGTTCTGTGCCGGCACAATTTTTGTCTGGAGTTCCGACCAGACACCAGCGGTCTCCAGTGCATGCTTCGCGTAACGACCAGCGGGAACACTGGTCGGATTCCCTATCGCGATCCTAGTGATGTGTGCCTGGCGCAAGTCAGCCAGCGACTTGACGTTCAACGGGCTGTCGGTGGGCACAACCAGCACCAGACTATTGGCTGCGAAGCTGCGCCTCGTGGCAGGTGCAATTAGACCTTTCTGCTCAGCTGCATCCATCGTTTCCTGATCGGCGGTCGCGAACACATCCACTGGCGCACCGTTAGCAAGCTGCTGTAACAGCGCGCCGGAGGCGCCAAAATTCAGTGCAATCTTGGCGTCCGGGTGGGTAATTTCAAAGGCCCTTGCGATGTCCTGGAATGCATTCGTCAGGCTGGCGGCCGCCGATATCGTCAAGTCGGTAGCGAAAACCTGCGGGGCGATGAACCCACATAAGGCGATGAGATACCGGCACAGCTTGAACGACGACATCGGATTTCCTCGAAATTTCCCACCGTTGTTGTCGAAATATAGCACGCTATATAACGCCTTCCTCTACGGGTTACGGTCGCTGAATTGAAAAAGACGTCGACGGCGCCTGCCACGCGCTATGAACGCAGCGTAGAATTACGCCCATGCCGAAACCCCTAGTCCGTAAGCCCTCGCGCACGGCACCAAAACCAACTTTGCGGATCCTGCTTGGTGCCGTTATTGCTGTTGGTCCGGGCAAAGCGACGTTGCTCGAAGCCATCGCCGAGACAGGTTCGATTTCGGCCGCCGCTCGCAAGCTCGACATGAGCTATCGTCGGGCCTGGATGCTGGTGGCGGTGATGAATCGGTGCTTCCGCAAGCCGGTCGTAGCTGCGGCGACGGGTGGCGCGCGCGGGGGTGGTTCGGGACTTACGCCGGAAGGTGAGGATGTGCTGCGTCGTTATCGCGCGCTCGAAGCTCGCGCGCAGTCGGCCATCCGACGAGACGTGGCAGAATTTACGAAGCTGCTGCGGTCACGCCCGCTCAAAGGCGATGATTGATAATCACGCTTAAAACTCGTAACCGAGTTTTACATGGAGTCGACTGTCATAGCTGCTGATTTCACCCTCAGCGATGAGCGGAAACGCCCAGTCAACCGCTGAGTAGAGCCCATGCAAGCCGAGCAGCCGCAAGCCGATGCCCGCGCCCGCGAGAGACGACGACCGCTCCTGGCCGGGAAGTGGCGAATCGATCGTGCCGTAGCCAGCATCCAGAAATAGCACGGCCTGAGCCCGTCGTAACCAATCCCACTTCAATACCGTCGCAAACGACTGCGAGGTCCATTCGAGCTGTGACTGGACCGCGCTGTCGGCGAGCACCTGTGTCGCGAGATAGCCACGGACCGAACGTTCGCCGCCGAGACTGAACTGTTCGTTGCTGACCAGGGCACCCGACGACAACTGGCCCGCCAGTCGCCACGACAGCGCCCCGTATTCGAATTGCTGCAGATAGTTCAATTCAGCTGTCAAATACAGGAAATTGGGTTTGGCCTTAAAGCGTTTGTTTTCAAACTCCCGCGGTGAATTGCCGAGGCCGCGGAATCCGAACTGCGCATTGAGTCGGTAATCAAATCTTGCACTGGCGAGTTCTAGGCGGCTATCTAACCCCGTCACCAGTCGCGCATAACTGATCGGTGTTTCGAAACCGGCGCTTCCGAGCGGCGCGACCCGATCATTGAAATCCTTGTAATCGAGACCGAAAGTCAGGTTCCGCGCTGAGCCGATGTCAGCAGGCAAGGGCCGGATGGCTCGTACACCGACCACAGCACCTTTACCGACGACACCAAGGGCTGAATTCTGGCCGCCCAGGGTCGTCACCTCACTATCCGATGCGACACCATAAATCGCATACAACAAATCGGAGTCGTCAACGCGAAACAGATAGGTGCCGGTCAGTACCTGAACTTCTGTCGGATCCTCGGGCGAAAACTGATAAGCAACGCCGAGACTGTGCTCACGTTGCCATAGGTTGACATATCGCACGTCGGCCTGGATTCGGGTCCGTGTCGTGTCGTTGGTATAGTCGTCATTGATCTCTAACGACCCATGCAGCGGTAGCTTGTCCTCCACTTTGAGTTCGACTTCGACTGTCCCAGGGCCGCGACCAGGTCTCAGCACCGGCGTCACGCGGCGGTCGGAACTGGCCCTCGCAACCTCCGCAAGCTGGCGTTGAAATTCAGGAATGTTGGGCGTCCGATCGACGGCAACTGCCGAGAGACGTGATTTCAGTCGCCCGAACGAAAAGTATCGTGCTCCGGTCACGTGGAGACGCTCTACTCGCCCATCCAGGGTTTCGAGTCGCACGACACCCTGATCGACGGCCTGCTCCGGAATGATGACGACAACCGTACCAAACCCATGCTTGTGATATTGCGCTTCGACGGCGCGCCGTGCCGCCTCGACATCCACGATCGTACGACCGACGCCGAGATACGGATAAACAGCTTGCTCGACGTTTGCCATCGGGATCAATCCTGTGTCGCTGATCTCGAATTCCCATATATCGAACCTGGTCTCTTCCACAGTTACCGCTCGCAGCGGTGAATACAGCACCAGGCCTACAGCGAACGCCAGCGTCTGCCATAACACCAATTTGGAGCAAATCGCCATTCAATCTGGTCCTCGCACGGCAGCAAGATTGCGCTCGATGACCAGCTCAAAACTCTCGTACTCAATCTGCTCAAGCAGCTTTTCAATCCGCACCCGAGCCAGTCCGGTGAAGGGCTCATTGACGAATAGACCCGTCAACCCGTGCCGCTGGCGTATCAGGCCAACCAGCTCACGGTTCTTGTCAAACAAGGCAATATTCTTCTTCTCTGCATCGCCTAAAGCAGCTCGCGCGGCACTGAGGTCACTTGCAAGCGATTCTTCCCGAACAGCGCCCGCCTCAAGCTGCTGCTGCATGGCTTTATATTGATGAGTGATCTGTCGCAGTTTGCGAGTCAGTTCGCGTTGGCGCCCTTCGACTTGAACACGGAAACTCACCGCCGTCCTGCAGCGTGCGCTTAATGCTGCTTCAGAACCGATTACCGTGCCGAGCCGCGACTCCAGCGCTGCATTTGTGCTTTTCAGGGCCAAATTCGAAGCTCTCGACGCAATGAGCTCTTCATTAAGTGCGGATTTGTCTGCGGCAGCTTCTCGCAACAGCACTTGCGCCCTGCCGAGGGCCTGTGCGGTGCGTTCTTCTGCGGTCGAGCCGGCGTATACATGACCCGTGAATGCGACTACCAACGAGGCTAACATTCCTCGCCAGCACGCCTGTCGTATAGCGTTTTGCGCCATGGGATCCCCCTCAGAAGCGCGCGTTGACATCGAATTGAATGAGATCGATCCCGAGCGGTGCAAGGTCGATTTCGTTGGATGTGAGGTAGTGCAGCGCTAACCATGTATTTCTCGACAATCCGAACTCGCCTCCGAGTATCCAACCCTGCGCGTCGGTGCCACCAAGCGCAAACTCCGAGTCGGTAAACGCATCCAGCACTGCGTCGCGCTGCAGATATCGATACGTGGCCTGAATGTTCCAGGCACCGAGATGATCGATTGGGGTTCCGACATCGAGCTGAAACTGTATGCCATTGGTGCGAGCTTTCAATGTGGTCCCGAGGCGGGCACGGGCGTCGCTTTCATCGAAGCCGATATTGCGGACGGCTTCGACGGACAAAACGACAGCAATGGGGTCGAGGTAATTGACACGTACCTGACCGAACGCATCGACCAGCGTAAAATCGGTCGCCAGCCCGAACAGCGAGGGATTGCCGACTGCATCGAACTTGATCGGAAACAGCGAATTACCCCGCTGCAAAGCGCCGGGCGCAGTCCAATCGAAGCGGGTGCTGCCAAAGGCGCCTTCAGGATTGAATCGGCCGACGACATTGACGTAGTCATAGAGCGCCAGGCCGAGTTTGTATGAAATGCGGGCTGACAGCAGATGTGCAAACGAAAGCTGTCCGCCCAGCAGCCACTTGTCGTTGGACGACTCGTCATCGGTCGCGATTTCGCTATCGGTGAGCGCATATCCGCCAAGCACCATCGAGAGCGACATCGAGCGATCTGTGCTGCCCGCGAGGTCGTCCCAGCCGAAATGATGAGTCAGTCGGCCACTGACGCCATCGAAACTCAGATCCGGGTCCCACACCAGGCTCGTGGCAAGATAGGGGTTGCTGAATTTGCCGCCAATGAGTGAGCCCCATTCGTCACGCATGCGCGTCCGGGCCGTCCAACTCATCGAAGCGCGGTCAACCGCAATGACGTAGCGGTTGAAATTCGCGCCCAAGGTCTGCATGGTCGCTACGGGATCATCGTCCCGCCCGGTCGCGAGTTGCACGTTTGCGCCAACCGCATCCGAGATTGCGGCATTGAAGCCAAACCGAAGACGGACGCGTAGCCGATCGCGATCCTCGGTCAGATTGAGAAATGTATCGGGGCTGTTGACATTGCCAGCCGCGTTGATGGAGGCGAAGTCGGGGTACGACTGCACTTGATTGCCATCATCAAACCTATCGGCCTGAAGCCGAAGCCGGAGATCCCCATACCAGGTGAATCGATTGACCCACTCCGGCAGTGCATCCGGAGTTCCCCATTTCTCGCGCCGCGCGCGTTCTTCGACATCAACCATCACTTTGTCGTGGACCGTCGTCGCGACATCGCGGCGAATCTCGTCTTTGACGAAACTCGGTACGTAGGGCACGCGCACTACGCGGCGCGCCGGCGATGACTCGACGCTGGGCGTTGGTGAAATCGACTCGACTTTATCCGCTGTATTCGCCTGTCGACTAGCGCGCTCCGTCAAGTCCTGGATGGCTTGCTGTTTCGCGCGCAGTTGAGCGGACTTCAACAGTTTGTCGGCTTGGTCAGCTGTCAGGACGCCGCTGTCGACCATGCCTTCGACAAAGTTCAGGAATGTATGCTTCAGCTCGAGCAGTTCGACATCGTCCGCCGCGTACACCGCGGGCACGGCCGTAATGAGTGCGCTGAAGCTGCTAATGCCCATTAGATACCAACGCCATGATCGCTTGCCATGCGATCCGCATTTACGCGGGGAACTCACAAATTTCAACTCCTGCTCGCGATTTCGAGCTTCAGATAGTGGGGAACTCGAGAAGGCGGGAACGTCTCCAAGTGAATGCCGCGCGCGATCACACGCAGAATCCGCCGATCTATTGCGGCATCGCCACTCCCTGCCAAAATCACGGCGCCGATAATTCCACCGCTGGTATCAATTTCGATGCCTAGGACGACTCGGTAGTGCGACAGTCGCAGCGCCTCGTCGCGCATCAACGTCTGCTCCACGCTACGTTGCAGCATGCTTTTGTAGGTGAGCACCGAGCTACCGACTGTCACGCGCGTGCCGCTGTCCCGGGCTGTTAGTCCGAAGCTGTCAAAACCGCCTGCCCCTGCTCCATCGAGGCCTCCGAGTTCTCGCTCAAAGTGCTCATCAGTGTCACTGGATTCAGCGGCAGGTTCCGGCGGTGGGGTGGCCGCGACGTCCTTCCGTGGTTGTGGTGCCTTGATCGGGACGGGTGGTGGTGCAAGCACCGGTTGTACAATCGTGACGCGCTGAATGCGGCCTGGCGTGCGCGACAACGATGTGTCTCGGATCTTTATCGAGTGCCAGCCGGTGTAACCGATAAGCACTACGAGGAGCGCGCCCGCGATCTGCGGGATACGACGATTGACAGCATGCGTCTGTCCGTCCATCGCGCTAGCGTCCTGCTGGCGCAGTCACCAACCCGACCTGCGTGATACTGAGTCGCCCGCACAAGTCGATTACATCGATGATGCGCTGGTACTGAACGGCAGCATCGCCACGAATAACTACTGGAACTGAAGTATTCTGTGCCCGCAACGCGGCAAGCCGCGTCTCGAGTTCGCGTCGGGAAACGGGAACAGCATCGAGAAATAGCGCGCCATCTGCGCGTATGGTGATGGCTTTGGTCTTGGCGACCTGCATCGGTGGCGACAGGCTCGCCTGCGGCAATGCGACTTCGATGCCCTGAATAGCCGCAGTAGTCAGGATGATGAAGATGATCAACAGCACGAGTGTCAGGTCGACCATCGGCGTGATGTTGATCTGGTCGTAAGGTAACGCGCGCCGGCGTAGCTGTATAGCCATCTGCCCGGCCGTCAGACGCCGTAGCGCTCGTTCAATTCGGCGACATACTCTTCGCTGAATACCAGCATCTCTGTGCCAAGCGTCTGAACTTGCGCACCGAGAAAGTTGTAGCCAAAAAGAGCCGGTATCGCGACCCCCAATCCAGCGACCGTTGCCAACAGCGCGGACGCCATGCCCGGTGCGATAGCAGCAATATTTACATCCCCGGAGGCAGCTATCGCCGAGAATGTCATCATGACACCGATCACCGTACCGAACAGACCGATGAACGGACCGCCAGAGATGGCAATCGTGAGGAGAACGAGCTGACTGTTCAGCCCGTCCAGTTCGCGCGTAGCCACTGCGTCGAGTTTGGCACGCAACGTCACGCGCGATTTTTCGCTGAGAATGGCACGCTCATCCTGGGGTACCCGCAGCAGGCGCCGCGCTATTTCCATCTGGCCCGCGTTATAGATTGCGAATAGTGGCGATGCGGAAAACTGCACAGTCTGGTTCGGCATCGCGAGGCGCGTATCCGTGCCCTCACCTTCCCAGGCACGATAAATCAGCAGAAATGCGCGGGTCGCCCGTCGACAGCGGTGAAGTTGCACCGCCTTGGTGACAATGACCAGCGTTGCCAACACGGCCATGATCGCGCAGACCCCGATCACGAACTGCTCGACGATTGCATCCTGCCGCTCGAAGACCTGATTGACGATCGACATCAGTCCGCGATCGCCCGATTCTTGCGTCACCGACAGCGAATCCTCGGATTCATCCAATCCATAAGTGACGATATCCTCGTTGCGGCTTCCTTCGACGAAAGCTGCGAAAGCGATCTGCGTCGTGTCTCGGGCAACGTCGGCGATCCTCAATTCGTCGAGTTCCAGGTCGAGAACCTGCTCGGAATAGTCGCTGTCACCAATCTCGATCGCACCGGTCATAGACACCGGCTCGACTTGCGCAGTCGCTACCTCAACGCCATCCAGCAACAGCCGCACTGCATCTGCCGCGACGACCACCGCGACATGTGTCCAGGCTTGTGGGGCAAACGGAACGGAAGACTCCACGGCAGTCCCACCTACCCGTAGAGTCAACCGGGTATCGTCCAGCGTGAGGCTCAGTCCATCCGCAGAGGCACCACGCGCGATCAGCGTCATGGTTGACGACGGCAGTGCATTGATTCGTAACCAAGTACTTATGGTCCATCCCTGCGCCGCTAACATTGCCAGGTGAGGTGCATCGGCGATACGCAGAGCGCCCGCCAGACGAATGCCGCCGCCAATCAACGATGTCGGTACGCTCACCAATGACCCCGACGCCTGCGAATCGTTGCCGCTGCTGTCGATGAGTAGGTGATCCGGATTGGCAAACTGAAATGCCGCCACGGTGTGGCTATCGTAGATCCGCGCGCTGTGGTCAGCAGCAGCGACGGATGGATTGTCAAAGTACAGGTAAATGCGCTGACTCGATGCAACGTCGAGTCGCGGCATTCGAACCCAGATGAGCGCCATCTGCGCGACCGGGTCAAAGGTCTCCACGACATGGTCAAGTACATGCTGATCGTCACCCGTGACAAGGCGGAAGTCCGCGCCGTCATCTGCCGCGAGGAGAAATTGCGGGAAATTTCCACTATGCAGGCGCAGCAGCATGGGGACGTCACTCAGCCCCTGAGGGGTAGCCCCGAGTGCGGCTGCCAAGGATATCTCAACCGGCTTGCGCAGGTTCCACTCAGCAGACCACCACGCGCCGGCTGGCGCGCAGACGAGGAACAGCACACATAGCGTGCCCACACAGCGCAACAACCGCATCTTTACTCTCGAATTCTTATCGTTATATCCGGGTGGATATTGAAATGAGCCATCGCATATTGCGCGATGCGTTATATTCGATCAAGAATAGCGCTCAATAAAAACCAGTGCTGCTATTCACGCGGCCCGAACGCCAAGCAAGCGCAGACGTGCGCCAAGTCCAGTATGAGAATTCCCGGGAGGGCTACGTGAAAGCAATCTACTCACGCCTGATAATGGGCGTATTGTGCGGCGCGGTGTTGAGCAACACTTTTGCTGCAACATGCGATGGAACGAATGCAAGTGCCTGTGGTAGTGGCGAATTGTTCCTCAGCGTATGGAACGAAGAAGCGGCGACTTCCTACAGTCTCGATCTGGGCATAACGGTCGAGGAGATTGCAAGCGGCGCGGTACTCACGCGGCAATGGGATCTCGCCAGCACCAGCGTGGCCCCGTTTTTTGGCAGCTTTCTATCGGCGCTCGGCGCCGGCAAGACGCTCCAATACAACGTTGCGGCGAACAACACGCTGGGGGCTCTCAATACCAATCCCGATTTCGGCGTGGTGACTACATTTTCAAATAGCCCCGCTGAAGTACAGGGCGTACAACCGGGCGTAGGCCTGTCAGGCATAGTGAGCACGCTGAGCTCAAACGTCCGCTCACGAATCAACAATCTGAACGCTACGGTGACCGAGGACCATCCCGGTGCTACGGCAAACGATTTCGCGGCGAACCTCGACGAGCAGAGCGATGCGACCCAGTTCTCCTACTTCAACGATGCCTCATGGGGCATCGATCTCGGTGGCGGCATCGGGGGTCTGACGACGGCGACCGTGGTCGGTCAGGTCCTCGACCTGTATCTGCTGGGATGGTCGGGCAGCGGCCCAACTTCGCGATTCTCCCAGCTCGGGCAGTACTCGCTCAATGCGAATGGTCTCCTCACATTTACGTCGGTCTCGGCAGTGCCGGTGCCTGCTGCGGTTTGGCTGCTGGGTTCGGTGTTGCTCGGAATGGCGGGTTACGGAGGGCGCGGCAAACGGCAGTCGATCGACTGACAGGTTGCACGTCGATCCACATTCATAACACCGTTATTGTTCCAGGAGACTCGCCCACATGACATTATTTCAACGCATCATCGCCACGATGGCAGTCGCGTCGAGCGCGATTGGAGCACCGGCTATAGCCTACGGACCGGCAGTCACGCCGGACGTGGTCGTGTTTGCCGCCGGCGCGCAAGGGATCGACACCGGTATCATCAATTCCATCTGCCTCAATAACGCCAACCGGCACATGTATGGTTTTACCGGAAGTTCGCCGATCGATCAGGACTACTGGGCAGTATTTTGCGATGCGGATACTTCCAAAGTCACCGGAACGACCGTCGCCAATCCGAAAATCCTGTTCAGCAAACGCCGCAAGGACGGTTCCGCACACGGCGCATTGACGTTGATATCGAACACGCCGTTCAACAGCCTCGACCCGCGTACGGGTACCTGCACTCTGCAGGATGCCAGCATTACGATTGCCGGGGTCGCTTCGACATCCGTGACATCCGGCGGGACAGGGTATTATCTGTGCACGGCACTGACCGCAGGTGTACGTTCGAATCTGGGGCTCTCGGATACAGAACCGGCAGCATTTGTCGGCGCGGACAACCTGCCGCCTCCATCGGTCGGCGCATTTCAGAACGCCGATCCGAACAAGATCTCGAAGTTCAACGTCAGTTCGCTGCAGGGCAAGCTGGACGGCATCATTGTGACCAACAGCCTGTACAAAGGGCTGCAGGCGGCTCAGGTAGCGTCTGGCCTGCTGGCACCTGCCTGCCAGCCGACCAGCCTCGCGCAGAACGAAACGCAGGCCTGCATGCCGACCCTTTCGCGCTCGAAGGTCGCCAGCTTGTTCAGTGGCCAGATAATCGACTGGAATGCTTTCGTCGTGAAGCCGACCAGCGGTCCGGCGCAGTCGTTGCCGTCATTCGCTGCCGGCCTCGGGTTGCAGCCATCCGACTATGACGGTGCCGGCGGCGCACTGGTGCATGTCTGCAAACGCGACCCTGGCATCGGCACGCAGGTCAAACTGAATATTTATATCTTGAACAATCCGTGTGCGGGTAAAGCCGCTGTCTCGCCGCTACCTGCACAGGCGGGCTTTCCGGGCATCCTTTCAGACGTGGTCGGTACGGAAAGTTTCTCGAACATGAACACCTGCATGAATGCGACGATGGCCGGGAAGTGGGCGGTGGGCGTGACGACAACCGATCAGAACATCAACGATACGCTCGCTTATCGGTTCGTCAAGTTGGATAGCGTAGCGCCCACCATCGAAAATGCAGCGAAGGGCAAGTACAACTACTGGGCTGATTTCACCGCCATCTGGCCGAAATGGAACGCAAACGCTGCGCTCCCCTATCCCGGTGCACCGACCGGATTGACAGCCAACCAGTTTGCAGTCGTCAATGCGATCGTGGCGGAAGCCAAGAAACCAACGGTGCTCGCCTTGCGAAACAATGCCGTGACCCACAAGTTCTGCAACACCTGTGACGGCACGTCAGTGGTCACCGGCGTCACGGGCGGGTTTCTCGCGCTCGGCACTAACGGATTCGCCGCAGATTCAGTCTTCAATCTCGCCAACCCGGTGACACCATTCACCCATATCCAGAACGGCAACATATCGAATTGCCGAGTGCCGATGGTCAATCCTTCACAAACGTATAATGGCGGGGCGACCGGGACCTCGGACTTTTGAGTGATAGGCCGGCGTATTTTCCGTTCGAGGAAAATACGCCGGCAGCGCCCTGCGACATCGATTGAATATCGTGGTGGTCCATTTGCGGCCAGCACTGAAGTGGTTTGACTGCCGCCAATTGCCCGGAATGTCAGTCGATCCTCCCGCCATCTTGCAAGGTTCACCTGCCTTGCGTACCCGCCGATGGCTCCTCGCAGCGTTCTGCTCGTTTTCTGCTATCGCCGGCGAGCTGCCCGTGCCCGCTGTGCAATGGGTGACTGCAGGTGGTGCACAGCTCGGCGCCACTGCCAATTCCTTGACCGTCCGTCAACAGACGGACCGCGCAATCCTCAATTGGCAGAATTTCAATATTGGCCGCGGCAACACCGTCCGCTTCGAGCAACCGTCCAGCAGTTCAGTCGCGTTGAATCGGATCCATCAGGCGGATCCGAGTCGGATTCTGGGGACGCTGACAGCGAATGGCCAGGTCTATCTCGTCAACCAGAATGGCTTTCTGTTCGGGCCGGATTCGCGCGTCGATGTGAATTCGCTGGTCGCATCCACGCTCGACATCAGCGAGCAAGCGCTTGAACGCGGCATCAGCAAGTTCATCAATGATTCGGTCGATCAATCGAATCCGCTTGCCGCACTCAGCGGCAATGGCGACTTCTACTTGCGCGATGACAATGGCAATCTGCTTCGTGATGCTGCCGGTAAACTGCAGCGCATTTCGATTACGCTCGCACCGGGTGCGCATATCGCAACCAACGCCGCCGGCGGCCGCATTCTCCTCGCTGCACCGTCTGTTGAAAATCGCGGTGAAATTGTCGCAGGCGATGGACAGGCATTGCTCGTGGCAGCAACTGACAAAGTGTATCTTCAGGAGGCGGATCCGCAATCCGACATCCGTGGATTGCTGGTTGAAGTGGCCACCGGTGGCGAAGTCACTAACCTCGGACAGGTCGTCGCCGATCGCGGCAATGCCACCTTGCTGGGATTCGCTGTCAATCAGAAAGGCGTGGTCCAGGCTTCCACTGCAGTCAATCTGAACGGCACAGTCCGTCTGCTCGCTCGTGAAGGCGCGCAATTGCAAACCGTCAACGGCAGCGCTCGTCTCTTGCTGCAGCCTCGAACGACCCAACGGGGAGTGCCTACCGGCGATAGTCTGGGAACCAGCGCGGACGTGACTTTGTCGGGCGGAAGTCATACCGCCGTGGTTCTGGATACGACCGCGCGTACAGCAGTCGACGATCAGGCGCAGCCGAAATCCGCGATCGAACTCGCTGCGCGTCGCATCACATTGGCGAATGAAGCACGCATTTCTGCACGCGGCGGCCGTGTAACGTTGACCGCGAGCGAACACCCGGATGTGCCACTGGCTACGACTTCAGGGAGCAATGGCAGTCACATCACGCTTGCAGCAGGGAGCCACATTGATGTGTCCGGTCTGCGGAACGTCGAATTGCCGATGCAGCGTCACCAGCTTGACGTTGAAGTACGAACTAACGAGATACGTGACGCACCGCGACAGAAGAACGGTGTACTTCAAGGTCGTACCGTGACGTTGGATGGCCGAACCGCGAACAGAACCATCGACACGACAGGCGCGCGCGCTCGTGTACAACGGACTGTCCAGGAACGCACGACCACCGGTGGTGCGGTAGTCCTCAACTCCGAAGGTGGAACGACCGTTCATGCAGGAGCCAGGATTGACATTGCAGGCGGTAGCGTTCGATACGCTGCCGGCTTCGTCACTTCGACGTGGCTCACGGCTTTCGGCCGGATCTATAACCTCGCAGATGCGGATCCCGATTTGCGGTACGACGGGATTGCCGGCGAGATTACCAAGGTACACCGGAAATGGGGCGTCGCCGAAAGCTGGCAGGTGATCCCGGGTAGTGCGCACGTCCCGCAATATGACGAAGGGAAGGCAGCCGGCAGCCTGGCCATCAAGACGCGCGATAGCGCGTTTGCCGGTACTCTGAACGCGGACACGGTGTATGGACTTTATCAGCGGGATGCCATGGAGCGTCCGTCAGGAGGCCGATTCAGCCTCGATCTCGCTTGGTCGCATCAGGCACAGCCTGCGGTGCGCTTCAGCCATGCACGGCCGTCCGCCCTCGACGAACAGGTCTTTGCTGACGATTTCGCACGCGTATCGGGCGTCAGCGATATCGACATTCTGACGGCAGGACTCATCACGCTGGATGCGTCAAGTGTAGTGACACTACCCGCTGCCGGTCGTCTCTCCTTGACGGGTGGCCAGATCAACCTCAACGGCACCGTCGTCGCACCGGGCGGTACGGTCACACTGCGGAGCGTGCTGCCGACAGTCAGCGCCCCGGATATTGCCGGCGATATACGGCTGTCAGTGAACGCGAGAGTCGACACACGTGGCCTTTGGACCAATGACACTCCGCAGTCCGCGTCACCACTTATGATGGATGTCGCGACCATCCATGGCGGAGCGATAACGTTCGACGCGTATGCCGATCTGCTGATGCCAGCCGGCGCAATGCTGGATGCAAGCGGCGGCGCATGGCTGGAGAAATCAGGCGCGCTCCAGTACGGCCACGGTGGAGACATCACACTACGAACCTACGGGCTCGGAACGCATACCTTCGAACTCGGTGCAACGCTCACGAGTTACGCATTGATGACTGGCGGGACGCTGAACCTCACAGCGAATGCGATTACCGTCTCGGCAGCCGATCGACGCACGAGCGATATCCCAGGGCAGCTGACGCTTGCGGCGCCCTCGTTGCTTGACGGCGGATTCAGTCGTTACGCCTTGACCTCGAACGCCGGAAATGTCCGTATCGAATCCGGCGTCAACCTCGCTCTGGCCGCGAAGAATCTCGCGTTCGACCAGCGCGCGACGCGCGCACCGAACGGAACTCCGCTGACGGATGTCGCTCGCGTCGTCACGCTGCCGCTGGAGCAACGCGCGCCGGTCAATCTGGCATTCACCGTCCGTCGCACGATCGATGGGCCGGCATATCAGCCCGATGCGGATATCGTGATGGAGACTGGAAGCGTCATCACCAGCGATCCGGGTGGCACGTTCACGCTGTCCTCGGACCACGCCATTCGTATCGATGGCAGACTCGTGACGCCGGGCGGCATTATTAATCTGCGCCTGACCGCGCTCGGCAATGATATCGCAGACCTCGGTTTCGACGCCGGACAGGCAATCCGGCTGGGGAACCTCGCTCAGCTCGACGCTCGAGGGTCTTTCGTGCGATCCACCCACCCGCTGGGGTTCCGTACCGGGAAGGTTCTCAACGGCGGCAATGTCACTCTGCAGGCTGATCGGGGCTATGTGGCTATCGATCGCGGTGCGTCGATCGACGTTTCCGGAATAGGGACAATACTTGACCTGCCGGGACGTGCAACCGGCATCGACAATCCCTTAATCAAACCGTACGCAGTGGGATCGGCCGGCGGCAACATCGCGTTGATTGCGGCCGAAGGCATCTTCATCGACGGAGACCTGCGCGGAGCGCCAGGAGATGGCCCCGGTGCCATTCCGGGTGAACTGACGGTGACATTGGATACAACTCGCCGCAGTGAGCCGTCGCAAACACCGAGTGGCGCGACGCCATATCCGCGTCGTGCGCGTATCATCGAAGTCGGTCGGCTGACGTCAGCGAACCCGGTAGCGGCACTCGACGGTCCGATCCCGATGGAACGAAATGGTTTGGCGCTGCTCGATCCATCGCTCGTCACGCGTGGTGAATTTGGTTCGCTGACCCTAAGGACCGTGGTCACCGAACCGTTCCCCGCCACACAACGCGGAGCGATCCGATTCAAAGGCGACATCAGTCTCGACCTTCCGATACAGCTCATCCTGGATGCGCCAATTATCGACTGGGCAGCCAGTGACGCAAGTCCGGGAAATATCGTCGCATTGAGCGCCCCACATGTCGCGCTGGGCAGCAGTCTCGAGTGGCAGTCCGCGGCCGCCTCTACGCTGGGCGATGGCAGACTCGACGTACACGGGCAGCTGCTCGAATTGGTCGGCTCAACAACCTTGCACGGCTTTGCTCAGTCGACACTGCGCAGCACAGGCGATCTGCGTATGCGCGGCAACCTGGTCCAGTCGTTGACTGCCCAGCCGCTGCGCGGCGACTTGATCGGCAGCGGCGACATCACCTTACAGGCTCGACAGATCTATCCGACGACCTTGACCGATTTCAGCATCAAGCTGGAGTCCCCAGGTCGCGGAACGCTGCGGGTCCTACCAGCCGATACGGCACCGGATCTCCCGCTGTCGGCGGCCGGCAGATTGCGTTTCTCGGCAGCCAATATCTTTCTGGATGGCACCATCCGTGCACCTTTCGGGACGCTTGAAATCAACGCCGGCGACCAGCTGATCGTGGGCATGGGTGGTCTGCTATCGACGACGGCAAGCAATACAACGATTCCATTCGGGCGTCTGCAAGGTGGATTCGATTGGATATATCCGCTGGGTACGACCAGTCTCATCCTGGACGGCTCGCCGGCGAAGTCCATCGTTCTCAACGCGACACGCGTCGATCTGCAGCCAGGCGCGACGCTCGATCTATCCGGTGGCGGCGACCTCCATGCATTCGAATTCATCGCCGGACCCGGTGGTTCGCGCGATCTGCTCGCCGCCAGCGGAGCAAACGGCGCGTTTGCCGTTCTGTCAGACCTCGGCAGCGGTTGGGCGCCTTTCGATCCGTTGGAATCCCCGTCCAGCGCGCTGGATGTGCGCACGCAGGTTCATCTCGATGGTACATCCGGCCTTCCAGAAGGAACGTTCGCTCGATTGCCGGCCCACTATGCGCTGTTGCCGGGTGCATTTCTGGTCACGCCGGTGGCAGGCACACGCGATCTCACGCCAGGCACTCGGCTGTCAGGGAGTGATGGCGCACCCATAGTCTCTGGTTATTACTCGACTACCGGTACCGCTTTTCGCGATGTGCGAACGCAGGGATTCGTTGTCGAGCCAGGCGCAATCGCGCGGTCCCGCGCCGAATACGACGAGCGAACGGCTTCTTCATTTTTCCATGAGCGCAGCGGCGCGCGCATTCCCGGCGACGCCGGGAATGTTGCGATTGCGGCGATGCAAAGCCTGAACCTAGCTGCGGCTTTCACGGCAACGACCCTCGGCGGGCGTGGCGGTTGGCTCGACATTCAGACTGACAGGATCCGCATTGCGCGCGATGGATCGCCGTCGCCTTCCGGGGTACTTGGAATTAACGAACGTCAATTGAACGCCTTGAATCTCGAAAGCGTCTTTCTCGGAGGGACGCGTGTCGAACATGCGCAAGATACCCGGCTCAACGTCGCTACCCGGTCCATTCAAATTCAACCGGGTGTCAATCTGATCGGATCCGAGTTCTTATTCGCTGCGCGGGATTCGATCGATATTGGTGCTGGTGCGACAATTGAAGCTGCTGGCGCGATGGTCGCAAATCCTGCGCTGTTGTCGTTCAGCGACGCTATCAGTGGTGGAGGAACAGGCGCGCTCCTGCGTGTGTCGACCGGCGGCGCTGCACAACTCGTGCGGCAGGGTGCGCTCGATACGTCGCGCGGCTCGCTGCAGATCGCGTCGGGCGCAATGGTGCGTAGCGCCGGATCGATATTGATTGATGCGACAGCGACCACCAACCTTCGCGGCCGCATTGATATGCCACGCGGCGTACTGACGCTGGGCGCTGATCACATCAATCTGGGAGCGGTGCCAGATTTCCAGCCGGGTATGACCTTGACGCCGGTTGTATTGGGTGCGAGCGCTCCTGACGCGTTATTCCTGAATGCACGCACCGCGATCAATCTCTTCGGACCGACATTCCTGTCAACGCGCAACCTGACGCTCAATACACCGGCACTGCGTGCCGTTGGCGACTTGAGCCCCGATGCAGTCTTAAACGCCGATCGAATCGTGCTCACAAACGGTTTCGACACCCCTGCCCCCTCCGCCAACATCGGCCGTGGGGCGCTGGCGCTGAATGCCGGAGAGATAGTGCTCGGTCCCGGAAACATTGACGTCACCGGTTTTTCGCACGTTTCATTGGATGCATCTGATGCGCTGCTAGGACAGGGCACATCGACACTCGCGGTGCATGGGGATCTGACATTGACCGCCGGCGTGATACAGGCCGGAGCAGCCGCCGAGACTCGAATCGTCGCCGCGGGACATCATTTATCGACTCGCGCGCGGGCCAATGGTAAACGGGCTGCGGACGCCGGGCTCGGTGCACGAGTCTCACTGGTCGCCGACTACATTACCCATGGCGGTGTCCTTGAACTGACCGGTGGGACGGCCAGGCTCGAAGCGCTGGTCGGCGATATCGAACTGCTCGCAGATTCCGTAATTGATGTCAGCGGGCGTCGTGTCTTTTTGAGGGAAATCGGTCTGGACGTAGACGCCGGGAGAATCGTGCTGGACTCCATGCAGGGGAATGTGCGCCTCAGTCCGCAGGCCAGCGTTGCAATCGGTACAGTTTCGGGCAACGGTAACTCAGGCAGCTTGACGGTGGCTGCTCCCGATGGCCAATTCATAATCGGCGGTGCCCTTAGTGCGGGTAATAGTGGGTCCGGGCGCGGCGCGCAACTCAACCTGCGGGCAGCAGGGTGGAACACGGATACATTCGACCAGCTGCTCAACGCTGTCATGTCTTCGGGTCCGCTGGATAGCGTCGCGATTACGCAGAATTTCGGCAACATTTCGCTCGACGAGACATCGTCGTTCCATGCGCACGATATTGCGCTCACAGCGCAGCGCGGGCGCATTCAGATCGATGGCGAACTCAACGCCGTCGGAGCGTCAGCGGGCCGTATTGCACTGAATGCCGCCGACACCCTGACGCTGGGCCCGTCCGGTCGACTGCGTGCGAGCGCGACAGGCATAGGCGCAACCGGTGGGATGGTCATGCTGACCAGCAGCCGCGCGCCGACCGATCATCGACGCAGCATAAGTATTGCAGCAGGCTCACGCATCGAGGTTGCCGGCGGCGCACACGGAACCGGCGGGACGGTGATGCTTCGGGTCGCCCGTGACGGCAACGAGGTGTCAGTCGATGTCGCTGAGCATACGGTAAGCGGTGCCGCACGGATGGAAGCCGAAGCCGTCCGCACGTACGCGGTCGGCAACGACTACGCCGTCACGACTGACGATATCAGCCATTGGCGTGCGGACACGGCTGCTTTCATGGCCTCCAGCGGATCCAACGCGACGCATCTCGCCGGCTTTAACTGGTTACCGGGAGTGGAGCTCACCGCCACGGGCGATTTGACGCTCGCAACAGCGTGGGATCTGCTGGCATGGCGGTTTCAAGCGCCAGGTCAAACCCCGTTTCCCGGCACCTTGACGTTACGCGCAGGTGGCGCATTGATTCTTGATGCCACGTTGTCGGACGCGTTCGCGTTCGGGGCGTTACCGGGTGCGAGCCCGATTGCGCAGCCGATGGATCTGCTCCAACCGGATCGCTCCTGGTCCTATCGACTGGTCGCCGGCGCCGATCTCGACAGTCCTGATCCGTTGGCAACCGACAGTTCGCGCGCCACAGGACGAGATATCACGCTGGGGCGCGCAGTAACGGTTCGAACCGGCACGGGGAGCATCGATGTCGCCGCAGCTGATTCAATCAGACTTACCGATGAATCGTCGGCAATCTATACCGCCGGCCGTCCGACGGATAGCGAACGATATGGCAGTTTCGGCAGTCTGTTTGCTCGAACGCTGTTCTATGGCGAGTATCCGGTAGATGGCGGGAGTATCTCGCTACGCGCCGGCCGCGACGTGATAGGTGCTGCAACGACGCAACTGATGTCGGACTGGCTGGTACGTAATGGCACTTGGGATCCGGCGAATCCGGGTGCTGTGGGCATGCGTCCGACCGCCTGGGCTATCGCTTTCGACAACCTCGTCAATGGGGCAGCACCACCTAACGGGAATCAGAACATACGCCGCGGGTTTCGCCAGAATGTCGGGACCCTCGGCGGCGGCGATGTGCGTATCGAATCCGGGGGAAACATTATCGATCTCTCGGTGATGTTGCCGACCACCGGCAAGCCGACGGGCGCCTTTAACAACGGCAGGTTTACAGCCAACACCGTAGATGTACAAGGCGGCGGAGATCTTGTCGTGGACGCAGCCGGCGATCTGCTCGGTGGAACCTTCTACGTTGAGCGCGGTAGTGCCGACCTGCGCGTTGCCGGCGATATTAGAGGCGGCAATCAGTATACCGCCGGACCGTTGCTGGCATTGGGTGATACACGGATGAGCATGACCGCGGGCGGCGACGTGCTACTTGGCGCTGCTTTTAATCCGCTCTTACTTCGTGCGGCGGTGTATACCGACAAAATTGCGATGTTCGCCACTTACACCGATGCCAGTGCGCTGCAATTGACAGCGCTCGGAGGCAATCTCGTTTTGAACAATGACACCAGCATTGTCGCCGATCAATTCAAGGTCTTCGATAATATTGTGCCATCCGGTGGACCGGTGCTTGCGACAACAGAAGATCTGACGGCTCTGACGATTTACCCCGGCTCTTTATCTGCGCTGGCCCCCAGCGGCAATCTCGAAATCGTTAATGGAATGAGCCTATTTCCGAGCGCAATCGGTTCGTTACAGCTCATTGCTCGCCGCGACCTGATTTTCGGTCACACCGACAACGTAGTCATCGTCAATCAATCTGACATTGACCCCGCGCGCTTGCCATCGATCGCGAAACCCGCGAAAGAGGTGATCGAATTGACTGCGCGGATGAAGCTCCTGAGCGCTCCACCGACCGGTGACGTCACGTTTTTTCATGCGCCGACACTGTTACACAAGATGGACCTCCAGCCGGCGCGGGTGATGGCCGACCAAGGTAGCGTACTGGCCAGTGCGAGTTCATTGTTATCGGCGGCGGAACCGCTCTGGATCAGTGCCGGCCTCGACCTCGACGGCCTGAGCATCCTGCTGCAAAATCTCCGCGATCAGGACGTATCACAAATTGAGGCGGGCCGTGATTTGCGTTATGCGACGCACCGGGACCCGAGCGGCGGTGTACTCAACCTCAATCAGCGCATCGAAGTTGCCGGGCCTGGTCTGGTTCAGGTGCGATCAGGGCGGAACATCGACCTGGGTACGTCGAAGGGGATTACCAGCGTAGGGGACACGCTCAACCCTGCCCTGCCTGATACAGGTGCATCGCTCGCGGTCTGGGCTGGCGTTCGCGCTAATCCGGATTTCGTTGCTTTCGTCAAACAATACCTCGGTGTGTCGGCTGATAGTCGACGCCGACTGCGTGATTCCCTCGCACTTTTCGACAGCCCTGCCCCACCCGCGGACACTGATCTGCTCGCTGCCTTTTCGGCACTGGACGAACCTTGGCGGCGCGATTTCGCGCAGTCGATTCTGTTCGATGAGCTGCGCGAATCCGGCGCAGCGGCCGCGTCCGAAGCCGACCGTGTCGAACGCGCTCGATTGTACGAACGTGGCTTCGACGCCATTGCCGGACTGTTCGGCAGGGTTGCAGGTGGTGGCAATATCTCGCTGTACTTCAGCAAGCTCCAGACAATCGACGGTGGCGACATCAATCTTCTTGCGCCATTCGGTGACATCAATATTGGCCTCGCCAGTGCGTTCAGCGGCCAGAAACCTTCAAGCGAGCTCGGCGTAGTGGTCCAGCGGAGCGGAAACTTCAACGCACTCGCGAGCGGAGATTTCGATGTCAACCAGTCGCGAGTTTTCACGCTGGGGGGAGGCGACATCACTATCTGGTCTTCGAATGGCGACATTGACGCCGGTCGCGGTGCCAAAGCCGCAATCACGACGCCTGCGCCCGTGCCGCGCCTCGATGAGCGTGGCAACCTCGTCGTGGATTTTCCACCGACAGTGGCAGGCAGTGGCATTCGTGCCCAGGCTGGAACGCTCGATGGAAGTGACTTTGGTGACGTTACACTGGCCGCGCCAAAGGGTTTCATTGACGCTGGAGAGGCGGGCATTGCGGGTCAGAACGTCCGCGTCGGGGCCCTCGCCATCATTGGCGCAGATAATATCGCCGCTACCGACTTCTTCGTGGGTGGTCCACCGCCGGTGGTAGCGATCGCGGCGGGTCTGACGGGCATTAACAATCTAACCAGCCAAGCCGCCACCTTGGGCGAAAAGGGAATGCAGCGCCAAACTGCCGAAAACGCTGCGGCGCAAACACCCCCGGAAGTGCGAATCCTGACAACTATCGATGTGCGGGTGCTGGACTGGGACGGTCAATGACCAACAGAGGTTATATTTGACACGATTCGTTGTGGAATTCTCGCACGTATACTTCCAGATACTATGGTGCAACGCGCGCTCGTGGTAGGCCGATTAATTCACTAGTCGTCGCATGCTTCGCATCGGAACGCCTGTATTGCTCACTGATCGGCCGAAATCGCACATCAGCTCCGAACTGAGCGCGAACGACACCTCAAAGCCATCCGGCGTGCCCATCGTCACGACAAACGTATCATTGTGCTCCCCCGTGGTTTCAATCTTCCAATCCCCCATCGGATAGACGATCCGCAGTTGCTCGTCGCCGAAGCGACGCCGCAGTGCTTGGCTTGCAATGTTCGGTAGCGTCATGATTAATTGCCGCAGCCAGTCACTTGAGAACGTCAAAGCAACAGGCTCACCTCCAACTGCGGTCGCATGTAATCGCACATGCATGCCATCGCCGCTCACTTCGAATGTGGTCAGGCCTTCGGCCTCTATTTCGACTGACACCGAGGCTACCTCACGAGTTCGGGGCATTTGAAGACATGGACCGCGCGCGCCGCTATGCGGTCTTGATCCACACGGCCTTGACGTTCAGGTACTCTTCGAGGTGCTGTAATCCAGATTCGCGCCCGTAGCCGCTCATCTTGTAGCCACCGAAAGGCACCGCCGGATCCATGGCCTGGTAGCAATTCACCCATACCGAGCCGGCCCGGATGCCTTTAGCGAGGCGATGCGCCTTACTGACGTCGCGCGTCCAAACGCCACTGCCCAGGCCGAAGCTCGTCGAATTGGCCCGTTTCAACAGATCGTCCACGTCATCGAAAGGGATCGCTGAAATGACAGGGCCAAAGATCTCCTCCTTAGCGATTCGCATGTCGTCGTGCACGTTAGAGAAAACAGTGGGGGGGACGAAGTAACCTTTCGCATAGGCGCCGTCTGTAAGCGCCATTCCACCGCTGACAGCATGCGCCCCTTCTGCTTTGCCGACGCTTAGGTATGCGCTAACGCGTTCGAGCTGCTCCGCGGATACCAACGGGCCAATATGAGTTTGGGGATCAATGCCATTGCCAATTCGCAGCGCGGCGCCAAATGCGGCAACTTTGGCCACGAATTCATCGTAGATCGGTCGCTCGACCATTAACCGCGTGCCGGCGCTGCAGATCTGTCCGGAATTAGCGAATACCGCCATGGCCGCACCGGGCACCGCTGCGTCGAGATCGGCGTCGGCAAATACGATATCCGGTGATTTCCCGCCCAGCTCGAGCGAGACTCGCTTCAGATTGCCGGCGGACGCACGCACGATGGCTTGCCCTGTCAAGTGCGAACCGGTGAATGCGACCTTGTCGACGTCCGGATGATTGGCCAGCGCTGCGCCTGCCGTATCGCCGAAGCCAGGCACGATATTGACTACTCCTGGTGGAACGCCTGCATCGAGCAGGATCTCGCCGAGACGGAGGGCAGATAACGGGGACTCTTCAGCAGGCTTCAGGACAATAGTGCATCCTGTGGCAAGCGCTGGACCTATCTTCCAAATCGCTGCGCCTAGAGGTCCATTCCATGGAATGATCGCCCCAACAACGCCTATCGGTTCCTTCAGCGTGTAGGAAAATATCTCGCCAGGAAGCGAGTTCTCGATGGTTTCACCATGGATGGAAGTTGCCATGCCGGCGTAGTAACGCAGCATTCCGAGGACGCGTTGGCGCATGCCGCGCATGCGGGTGATCGGCGCGCCCATGTCCAGGGTATCCAGCATTGTCAGCTCATCAAAGTGGGCCTCGACGAGATCGGATATCTTCAGGAGCAGCTGTTGACGCGCGAACGGTTTGGTCTTGCTCCACGGACCCTCGAATGCGCGTCGCGCGGCGGCAACGGCGCGATTGATATCTGCGGCGTCACCTTCTGCCACAGTGGCCAGCAGATCACCGGTCGCTGGATTGCGGGTTTCAAAAGTACGCCCGCTGGCGGCATCACTCCATCGCCCATCGATCAGCAGTTGCTTGCATCCGCCGTCTGCAAATCGAGTGGCGGACGGAATAGTCTTTGGGGAGCTGGCCATGATTCTCTCCAACGTTGTGCAATTCAGTATTTCAGTAGTAGCATCATAGTACGTTATATCCCATAAGATATAACGTACGTAACTATTTCGCGGGTTAGCGACCCTGCGTCCGATACGCGGTGAAGTCTCCCATCTTGAAGCACGGCGCCATGCGCGCCTCAGCAATGTAGGGCTAACGTGCCCGACAGCGCAAAGCTGGTGATGCTATGGCATAGCCGGAATGCAGGGCTCTTACGAGTTATCCACAGGAGAAAATATATGAGTGCGATTGCTACACCAACAAGCACCACGGCCCCGTTGAAACACCCGGACAAATTTTTCATCGACGGACATTGGCTGGAGCCGTCCAGCGCCGCTCAGATTGATGTGATTAATTCCGGGACGGAGGAATTGTTCGTCAAGGTCGCCGAGGCCCAGAAAGCGGATGTCAATCGTGCCGTGGCAGCCGCACGACTGGCGTTCGATCATGGGCCCTGGCCTCGGATGCCCCATTCCGAGCGCGCAAAATATCTGCGCGCCATAGCGGTGGAGTTCCGTACGAGAAGCGCGGACTTCGCTCAGGTATGGACGACCGAATCCGGGATTACCTATAACCTGGCGAAGGCATACACCGAATCCCTGAGCAAGACATGGGAGTACTACGCCGATCTCGCGACGACTTTTCCATTTGAAGAGCGCCACAAAACGACGGGCGGCGGCAAGGTCGGATTGTTAGTCAGGGAACCGGTGGGCGTTGTCGCTGCCGTGATTCCGTGGAATGGTCCGCCGTTACTAATTTCCTACAAGTGCGCGCCCGCGCTCCTCGCCGGTTGTACGATGATCCTCAAAGCCTCCCCCGAAGCGCCCGGGGCCGCATACCTGCTCGCGGAGATTTGCGAGAAGGTCGGCTTGCCGAATGGGGTATTCAATATCCTGACGGCAGATCGCGAGGTTTCCGAAAAGCTCGTGCGCCATCCAGACGTGGACAAGGTCACGTTCACGGGTTCCACTGTCGCCGGCCGCAAAATCGCTGCCATCTGTGGCGATCGTATCGCGCGATGCACGCTCGAACTCGGTGGAAAATCCGCCGCGGTTATCCTCGACGATTACGATATCGCAGCGGCAGCCAAGACCATAGCTGACGGTGCCACATTCCTTACCGGGCAGGTGTGTTCGTCCCTGACCCGAATCGTGGTGACCAGGAAGCGGCACGACGAAATGCTGGAAGCACTTGCCGAGAGCTTCAGCAAGGTTAATGTTGGCGATCCGTTCAATGCCTCCTGCCAGATGGGCCCATTGGCCATGCGTCGCCAGCGCGATCGGGTCGAAGGCTACATCGCCAAAGGCAAAGCAGAAGGAGCGAAGCTCGCTACAGGTGGTGGTCGACCGGCTAATCTACCACGTGGGTTTTTTGTCGAACCGACCGTATTCGGCAACGTCGACAACAGCTACACCATTGCGCGTGAGGAGATCTTCGGCCCGGTGTTGAGCGTGATCCCAGCGGTGGACGAAAAGGATGCTGTTCAGATTGCCAACGACACGATATTCGGCTTGAATGCCTCGGTGTTCACGAACGATCCCGAGCGCGCCTACGAGACGGCGCGCCTGCTTCGCTCTGGCACTGTCGGTCACAACTCGTTTCGCTCCGATTTCGGCATAGCTTTTGGCGGCTTCAAGCAGTCGGGTATCGGTCGGGAAGGCGGTGTTGAAGGATTGCATCCGTTTCTCGAGGCGAAGACTGTCATTCTCGATGCACCGCCCGCGCACTTGCGGGACTGAGCTTTCGGCGTAGCAGTCATCTCGCCGCAGATGAATTCCTGCATCTGCGGCGACAACCTCGCCCCGTTTAAGCCGCGTACCAAGCCGTGCACCCAAAGCGAGCCGATAACTGCCTCGTAAGAAAATCTACATTTCCGTATCTCGCGGGCAATCGCACATGCATCATCGAGAAGCATGTTTGGCACCAACATTCGGTTCGTTGCGCGACATGACTGACCTGAATTAATCGATATATTCGTGCATGCTCCGATTCCATGCGGGTTTTCGCCTGGGTACTTGCGGGTCTGGCATGAAGATATGCTTGACTTCATATCCTATAGTTTCGTTATATTACAGTATATATAACGCGACAGGAGCAAGATTGTGAACGCCCAACGAATTATCGCCGTCACGGCCGCAGTATTCGCTTTTGTACTTTCACCAGCGCATGCCGACTCGCTGGTCTTGACCGGGCCAACGGGGAACGCCGGACAGTATTCGACAAGCTCACTTTCGACTCTGGCCGGAGCGAATACAGTATCGAGAGACGGCCTAAAAGGGATCTCACTGTGGAATCTCCTCGGCGGCGCCGACGCGTCGAATACGGCTATCAACTGGGGCAGTATTGAAACGAGCACCCCTGCGGGATCCAACGGAAAAAATTCAATACTTCGGTACTATGTTCTTGCCACCGGCAGCGATGGTACGCGGTCGGTAATCTCCTTGGGGGAGATTGAGCCCCGCTTCGGCGGCACGGCCAATAATCCCTCGGCGCCGGCTTTTGTGGCGTTCGAGAACGGAGCCGGTTCATTGCTTGCTGATCCGCAGCTGGTAATTCCTAACGCATCCGGCCGGAATGTCCTCGACCTCGAACGCCTCGACCTGCTGTCCGTCGAAGCGTTGCCAACGGCTCCAATCTCCCCATCGAATAGCGTGAACCTCATTGGGTCGGTCAATAACCCTGGCAGCTACGCTTTGTCGGATCTTCAAAGTCTGACGGCCGTGAATCTGGTTGTAGGCAGCAACACCTATACCGGCGTCTCGCTATGGGATTTCATCAATCCTCTGCAATCGGGAACGACGGACAAGCTGGTGGCGGCCAAAGGCACAGATGGCTATGTGGTGGTGCACTCGCTGGCCGAACTCGATCCCAGCCTGGGCGGTAACCCGCTTAATTTGCTGCCTTACGCCGATACTGGATCGGACCTGCCGGGTAGTGGAGTGGCGCGAACCATCTTACCTACCGACACCGACAAGCGCGGACGTTGGATGTCGAATCTGTACGAGATAGAGATCATCGCAGCGCCAACTCCAGTGCCGCTGCCCGCGGCGTGGATGATGTTTTTGACGGGGGCTACAATCATCGGCTTGGCGAAGCTGCGGCATCCTCCGGAAATGGGAGAACAATAAATAATCTTGCCGCATTACTCACATACGGATTGTTCGCCAAGATAATCCAATTGAGGTTAACGGAAAGTAATCAATATGTTTGGGACCGTGATGACCAAACTGACCGATGTCCTGAATGGCGTCGAGTACCGCGTGCTGACGGAGCGGCCTCTAACCAACATTGAATTGCTAAATGCCGTTAGCTGGGCCCAGCCGCAACGGGCAACGCAACCGACTCGCGGAGAGACCGTTGAAATACGATTGACGAGCGAGTTTATTGCTTCGTCGCCGATGCAAGAGCAGCACTTTCATGCGTGACCATTGAAAAGCGTATGTCCCCCTGCCGCACCACTTATCGGCGGTAGCGGCTGACATAGGCAGGCACTGGATACCCGTCACTTTGCTTGGGATCTATGACAGCTGCCTGGGGCACCATCGGCAGTGGCAATACGCCGGCCCACACCGGATACTCGAGATCTTTGCCGTCGTCGCCGGGAGGACCCTGGCGTACCTTTGCGGAGGCATCGTCGATGTCGACTGCAACTATGGTCGTCGCCATCAACTCAGTTTCAGTGGGTTCGCGCGCGTCGGCCCAACGACCCCGGCAAATATGTTCCGTCAGGCATTTCAGTGCGGCGAGTTTTGCATCGCGCTCTTGAATGACCTTTCCGCGACCATACATAACCACTGAGCGGTAGTTCATTGAATGGTTGAATACGGTTCGTGCCAGCACTAAACCATCGAGCAGGGTTACTGCAAGTGCTAGCGGATTGCCCGCTTCGATGTGTTTGAGCATCCGCCCACCTTTCAAACCATGAAGCAATATCTGGTCGCCCATTCGCGCATGGATGGTCGGGATTAGAAAAGGCTGGTCATCGAGCACAAAGCTCACGTGGCAAACCAATCCCTCATCCAAAATACCGTAGATCGTGTCGCGATCGTAAATCCCTCGTTTTGGATACCGCATAACCTCGTTTCGTTCATTGATCGGAAATTCGCTCACAGCACACCTCGATAAAAAGTCGATTTCATTTATACAGACTCGAAGACCACAGCTTTTGAATAGTATGCCAATTTGGCGTTCGGATTGATGTCGATCATCAGGCCGTGCTGAGCGCTAACTTCGGTACGCCGCGAGCGTCTACGATTGCCGGTAAAGTATTCACACGCCCCAACGCATGTGCTTCGCGACAGTCGGTTAAAACGCCGCGAGCTCATCGATTATAGGTTCGAGGCTGGCGACCTCGGCTGCAGGATTCTCGGCGCCAGGCATCAATATGACGCGATCGATGCCGATTGCACGATAGGCACGCATGTCGCTCGCGACCTGCAGATGCTGACCCAAGGTTTGTATGTCGATGCAAGTCACGCTGATCGGTCTCGGCATGGGTGTCTGGGTCAACCGTGGCGAAGGCATGGTCGTACTGATCGCCACGGTGTCCAAAACAGCCCGTGGATGCACAAGATGAATGGCCAGGTGGATAATTTGAGCTTGTACGATGTGGGTCTCGAAAGGCGGATAAATCGAGGGCTGCGATGTATGCGGTCTTGGCCAGATGGTAGCCGCTCATTGAAAAAAACTTAACTCGCTTTCGCCTCGTTGGCCCAGCACCACTGCATGGCTGTCGCGTGGTGTGCGCTTATGCGGATAATGGCCGTAGTTATCGTTCACCCCTCGGAGACTCGCCATGAGCACGCGCATGATGAAACTTGGACAGTTCAATTTTCAGATCACCGAAGAGGGCAGCGGCGAGCCGCTGTTGTTGTTGCACGGCTTCCCTGACTCCGCGCGTTTGTGGCGCCATCAAATCCCCTCTCTGGTGGCGGCCGGCTTCCGCGTCATCGCGCCGGATCAGCGTGGCTTTGGCGCCTCGGACAAGCCGCAGGAAGTAGCGGCCTATGCCTTGCACGAAGTAATAGGCGACGCCATCGCGCTACTCGATGCGCTGGATCTGGAGCGCGTCAAGCTGGTCAGCCACGACTGGGGTGCCGCTGTCGGCTGGGGTCTCGCTGCCTTTCATCCCGAGCGCATCGTTAAACATGTCGCGCTGTCAGTCGGGCACCTGTCGGCGCTGTGGCATGCCGGACTCGCGCAACGGCGCCTCGCCTGGTACATGCTGCTGTTCATGCGCCAGGGCCTGGCCGAGGACATCCTGACCCGCGATGACTGGTTGTGGTTTCGCGATCTATTCCTGCACCACAGCGAGATGGAAAGCTGGATACGGGATCTCTCGCGGCCCGGCGCGCTCACCGCCGGCCTCAATTGGTACCGCGCCAATGTCGATGTCGAGACCTGGAAGCCGGAAGGATGGGTGTTGCCGCGCACGCCGGTGCCGACCTTGGGTGTGTGGAGCAGCGGCGATGCCTATCTGACCGAAGTGCAGATGGCGACCTCGGGCAACTATGTCGATGGAGCATGGGACTATCTGCGCGTCGAGGGAGCAAGCCATTGGTTGATGTTGGACCGGCCAGCGCACATCGCCAAAGTGTTGGTGGATTATTTGCAGTAAAAACCAATAATTAATGTCCGCCCAACTACGGCATTTGGCTGTCCCGCGAACGCGTGCAGTAACGGGTGCTGAGCGCCAGTTTGCCTTGCAGTTCTCTGAAGGCCATGTTCAATGTTCCGGTGCGATACGTGCGCTCGTTTGAAGGATGGGCGTGGGCAACAGTGGACGAAGTTGCCGACCTGTTTCGTTCTATAGAGCCGTCGTTCCCCTCGGGAGGACCGACGTCTTTCTATGTCGACCCAGCATCTGCACTCGAAGCTACTTTTTTTGCGCCCAATGGGTTCGCAATAACGTACGACAACGTCGCCATGGCACGTTGGACGCAGGGTTGGTCTGCTTCGTCGGCGAGCGGTGCTCCAAGCCACGCTTTCGTTCCCATTGTGCGTGATTACTACACCAGCTCTGCAAGTAGCGACCTATGGGGCACAGATAACTATCTGGACAAGTCGTATGGAGACCCGTCCATTGGTGTCTGGCTCTACCGCGCGTCCATTCCGGAACCAGCCACGCTCGGTCTACTGAGTATCGGCCTCGCTGTAATCCGCTATCGTCGCAAGCAGTCCCTATAGCGCTCGGTATTGGAGTCGAAGTCAAGGTTCGTGCCGGTTCCTTTCCGTCGCAACAACCAACCGTCGCCTTAGCGTCACAGAACACCGCCGGCCAATCGGCAAACGTCAGATTGGTCGCTACCACCACGCTGGTGTATTCGTAGACCTCGGAGATCAAGCTGGCTCATAAATCATGATGGCCGGACAAGATAATTGTCGCGCTCCAGTGCGTGTTTCTTTGCCGCCACGGCTACACGGTGCGGCGCAGTCATGCGTTCGCGAAAACGCTTAGTTTGCAGACACGATGACAAGCGACCACGCTTGGCGACGTGTCTGCTTGCTCCGAATGGCCGTCCTCGTCCCTACCCCTCTAAGGTAGGGACGAGGACGGCAGGCCGAGGTCCGACGCTGCTTTCCAGCGGCGCCGCCAGCAGGACAGCCTAAGTACGACGTCCAAAATGCCGCACTCCGGCATCATGGTTTTGCGAGGCCATTCTCTCCTACCCGCCCTAGACTCACCCCCACGGAATTGATGCGTGGCCACGACGCTTATCGTGGCAAACAGCTTATCCAGGACCGACTGGATAGGCGGCAGTCGAAAGACTGCTGATGTAGTTGAGTGTTCTCCAGGCCTCTATGCCTGGCTCAGACGAATGCGGTTCATTCGTTCTGGTCTTCTCATCACGAGCGCGGACGGGCGTCATGCTCAGGTCAAGTCCGTCCCCTCGTACGCTCGTAGAGCCGGGAATTCTCCCGCGCTGCTCATACCGGTGCGCTAGCACCGCTTGCTGATTTCAGGCCCGCAATGGGTAAGTTGGACTGGTGCGGTCATGTCCTCAACGAGGATAACCCGCACTGCCGGAGACCGGCACTGTGAGGTCTTGGGGAGTCGTGTCCCCGATCTATCACGCGCAAGCGTGCTCATGTGGCTACGTGCCCATGGGTGGTCATCAACACTTACCTGACTTGTTCAAACACATGCGGGACCTCAACCACCAACTGAAATTGCTGTGTGACCACAATCGCGATGGGAGCTATGCGACGCAGGCCCAGCGTCGCTGGTTGCTGGCGCTGATCGCAAACCAACTGCATGACCTCGGTTTTCGGCAGTTGAACAGCCGGTCATTGAAGCCGAAGCATGTCGAGGCCCTGACGAAGCGCTGGCTCGGTGAGCGCCTCGCCGTCGCGACCATCAAGAACCGCATGGCGGCGTTGCGCTGGTGGGCGACCAAGGTCAATCGGGCGAATGTGATTGCGCGCTCGAATGATGAATATCAGATCCCCCATCGACAGTTCGTGACTCAGGAGAGCAAGGCGCAAACAGTCACAGCTGACAAACTGGAAACGGTCAGAGACGTGCATGTGCGGATGAGTCTCGAACTCCAGCAGGCTTTCGGTTTGCGCCGTGAGGAAGCCATCAAGTTCAACCCGAGCTATGCTGACCGAGGCGATACGCTGGTGCTCAAAGATTCCTGGACCAAGGGCGGCAAGGCACGAGAGATCCCTATTCGTACCGATGAGCAACGCGAAGTGCTCGACCGCGCGCACCGGCTTGCCGGGCGTGGCTCGCTCATCCCGGCTGATCGCACCTACATCCAGCAGCTTCGCGTCTATGAAGGACACACCGCCCGGGCCGGTCTGTCGAAGTTGCACGGACTCCGGCATGCCTATGCACAGCGGCGCTACCGCGAGCTGACCGGCTGGCTGTCGCCGGCGGCGGGCGGCCCCGCAGCCAGCGGCCTGACCAGAGAACAGAGAACCCGCGACACCGAAGCCCGGCTGACAATCAGTCGCGAGCTAGGCCATGAACGCGAGGCGATTACGGCTGTTTATCTCGGCCGTTAATCTCGGCGAACGCGATACGGCGTTCCACCCACTCCCCACCAGAAAAGCACACTTTGGACCTGCGCGAATTCGGCTCAGCCTGTGGACAAATTATTCGGCCCGAATAATTCATTCACAAATTCGAAGCTGATTTCGAGGTCACTTCACTTAGTGTTTGTTTCATCTGTAGTTGCGGTTTTTTTATGGGGCCCACACCAAGCCAGGCGATGATTCACCTTCGCCGGGAGCTGGCGAGCCCCTGCAGCTAACTTCCTTGTAATTCTGTCAAGCTAAAACCCCACTCGGAACGTCGGCGATTTCGGCTCAGCCTGTGGACAAAAGTTTCGGCCCGAAACTTTCATTCACAAAATCGAAGGCACCTTCGAGAACCTAACTCTTATTGATTGTTTTCTTTGGCATTGCACATTCTGCGGCAATGCGACCGTCATTTGATTGAACTCACCACACTCAGCATCGGAACACGGACAGCGAAACAGCATGGCGATTTCGGCGAACAAATTATGTGCTGGAGTCGAATCCGTCGACGCATCGTCGCATGGCTCGCTTTGCATGATCGCTAGGAAATCCGGCGGCGCCATCAACTCGATTCTCCCTCATTGAATCACGCAGCATTGAAACGGGATTTCTCATTCTCCTGCACGGTGCCGCGGTCCATGCTCGCTGCATGCACCGAGACGATGTCGCCACATCCCCGTTCCAACCACGGTTACTTCGCTTCCGGGACGCCCCTCGCTATCTCGGCATGGACCGCAACCGCTTCAACGCCGAGGTTCGCCCTCAGATAACCGAGATCCCGATAGGCCGACAGGGCATCGCCTTTGACCGACTTGAACTCGACGCCTGGGTTGATCACTATAAGTCCCGCAACGGACGTCCCGGTCAACTCCAAGGAGCAATGGCATGGGACAAAAGAGAACCGCTGGACTCTTCAAACGTGGAGGTGTCTGGCACATCGACAAGCAGATCCGAGGCAAGCGACTTTGCGAGAGCACTGGCGAAAGCGATCTCAAAAAAGCGGAAGCTTTCCTCGCGAAACGCACGGAAGAGCTGAGACAAGCCCTGGTCTACGGCATCCGGCCGAAACGGTCGTTTCGGTTGGCGGCGACGAAGTACCTGGACGAGCATCAACACCAGCGTCGCATCGGCGATGCGGCACTCCACTTGAAGCAACTCGACGCTTTCATTGGCAGCTTGCCGGTCGAAAGCGTGCATATGGGCACATTGCGCCCGTTCATCGAGGCGCGTCAAGCAGCTGGGATCAAGACCAAGACCGTCAATATCGCACTTGGGATCGTGAGACACATATTGAATCTCGCGGCCTCCGAGTGGTTGGACGAACGCAATCTGACCTGGCTGCAATCACCGCCGAAGATCAAGCTGCTGCGAGTGGAAGATGCGCGGGCGCCCTACCCCTTGTCGTGGGAAGAGCAGACGCAACTGTTCGCCGCTTTGCCCAAGCATCTTGCCAGGATGGCCTTGTTCAAGGTCAACACCGGCACACGCGACAAGGAAGTCTGCTACTTGCGCTGGGACTGGGAGGTTCCAGTGGCTGAGCTTGAGACCTCGGTCTTCATCATCCCGAGTCATCGGGTGAAGAATGGCGACGAGCGGCTGGTGGTGCTGAATCGGGTTGCTAAATCTGTCATCGAGTCAGTGCGCGGTGAACACGCAGACTTTGTGTTCACCTATCGTGGCGGGCCGATCACGATGATGAACAACTCGGCGTGGCAGGCGGCTCGGGTGCGGGTAGGAATGCCGCAGGTTCGGGTGCACGATTTGAAGCACACGTTCGGACGGCGCTTGCGCGCAGCCGGGGTCAGCTTCGAGGACAGGCAAGATCTGCTGGGGCACAGGTCGGGGCGCATCACGACACACTATTCCGCAGCGGAGTTGGAGAACCTGGTAGACGCTGCGAACAAGGTGTGTGCGGTGCAGTCCCGCAAAAGTCCCGCACTCGTTTTGCTAAAACAAAAAGCGGCGACCGCTGGTGCGGCAACCGCTTGAATTTGCGCTGTAATTTGGCGCGCCCAGAGAGACTCGAACTCCCGACCACCTGGTTCGAAGTTCAAAACTGGAATACCAACTAATTGATTTGTTTAATAACTCGGCGGATGCGCCCGTTGCAAACTGCACAACCGAGCAGAACTTTTCAGCACGGACTTCGGCAAAACTTCGGCACGACTTTTTGGGCAACCGCCAAATAACGTTGCTGCCCTTGCCGCACTATAACGAGGTCCGTTATAGTTGAATGCGTGATTCAGTCATTCAAGGACGACGCGACAAAAGCTATCTGGGAGGGACGCGTATCCCGTACGCTGCCCGTCGACATTCAACGGACGGCTCGCCGAAAGCTTCGCATGCTGGCGGCCACGCAGAACGTTCAGGACTTGAAGAGTCCTCCAGGGAACCATCTTGAAGCGCTGAGGAAAGACCGTAAAGGACAGTACAGCATTCGAATAAACGATCAATGGCGCATCTGCTTTGTCTGGAAGACCGATGGAGCGCATGACGTCGAGATAGTGGACTACCACTGAGAACATCCATGGCTAAAACCCTTCCCAATATTCACCCGGGCGAAGTCCTCGCTGAGGAATTCTTGACCCCTCTGAAATTGAGCCAGAATGCACTTGCACGGGCCCTGGGCGTCCCACCGCGCCGCATTAATGAAATCGTGTTAGGGAAGCGCGCCATTACCGCCGATACCGCGCTGCGCCTGGCGCGTTATTTTGGCAGCACTCCTGACTTCTGGATGGCGCTGCAGGCCTCCTACGATCTTGAAGAAGCACAGCAGACTCTAGGTTCGCAGCTTGAAAAACAGGTACGGCCGAGGGCGGCTTAATACGTCGCTTCAGAAACGCCGTGCTCGCGGTACAGCTCCTGTTGGGTGCGAATTGTTGTTTACGCAGCGGTCGGAGTCTGAACTAGGCCGCGACAGTGCTATCGCCAGATAGCTAATGCGAGGCTATTTCCGCTAGGTATGGGCGCCCCAGCCTCTTGGATTGGCGTGTCGCCATCGAGGGCTCGATGGCACGCCAGCTATTATAGTAATCGCCGAACTCGTGCAGCTTGCGGGCGAGATCAGCGGCGTCCCAGAAAAAGACGTGATCAAGATATTCACGACGGATCGTGCCGATCAGTCGTTCTACGAATGGATGTCCGAAACCAGGGTTGCAGGATTTCATCTCGACGATGGCAGTGATGAGGTCAGGAGACGGGCCTTTGGGGCCAGGCTTGTTCCGTTTCCCTGAACACGAAAACAGGCGACGGTACTTTCGGTCAATCAGCGCTCTATGAAACCTGAATAGCGTAGCCGGCTTGACGATCGCGGCAAGCATGGGAATGCGTCTTGGTTTCACGAACAGGCTGATTAGCCCGAGCACGATGCCGTCGAACGAGGTCAGGTTCGGCGCCCGCCGTCGGGACCGATTCCCGATCTGTAGCTCATGTTTGAGCAACAGCGACTCCGCCACGACCGCACGGACGCCACCCGACCTGCACAGGCGCGCGAGGGTGGCGAGCAAGTGGATGGCGAGGACGGCTAGGTCGCGCATGGATACAAACGTACCATGCGTTCCATAGTGCGCAAGACTGCACGATAAGGGCGGTCCGCGCTAATATTTACGAATTCGCACACGGGGCTTGCGCGGCCGGTACGCCACTATACAGCGAAAGCCTGGCGGGCCAACGCATCATCGTCGAACCCTGACACGGGCGTTCTTCACCCGTCAGCGCCGTCGGGCGCTGCGTCCAGAAGTCGTCCAGGTCGCGATCGCTCACCTGCTCATGCTTGAGGCTCGTCCAGTACGAGGTAGAGCGCTCCATCGTCCGCCATTACCAGACGATGGCATCTGAGCGCCTCGACACACGGCGCCACGGTCGCTTCCCCGGAACGGATATCGAACCTGCCGAGATGAAAGGGACAGACGATTTCGTCGCCGTCAATATCTCCCTCCGACAGGCTTGCATCGCCGTGCGTACAGACATCGTCCGTTGCATAGTAGCCGTCGCTCAGGCGGTAGAGCGCGACGGGAGCGCGGCCTGGCACCACCACTTGCTGAACGGAACTGACGACCATTTCTTCGGCTTTGTGGATGTTTATGCGTTGCATGGAATGGTCACTGCTTAAGTTTTCGCAAGCCTTCCAAATCCCCGCGTTGCGCGGCCGCGCGTATGCGTCGCGCGAGCTGCGGAGAATGGAAACGACTGGTAACGGTCACCTCGACCGTACCCGCCTGGGCAAAGCGCAGGATCAAGGGAAACTCTTTACCCATCGTCAACGGGACACTGAGCCCTGTCAGTTCGATGAAGTAGCCCGAATTGCTCAGTTCGAAAGCCTCGCCACCGGCCGGGATCTCGATCTGACTGACTACCGTGCCCGGCGCAAGCCTCAGAATGGCGGGTCCCTGGGCGAGCACTGTTCCGGCCCCGACGAGGCGGTCCGCAACCGCGCCGCGGTTACGGAACTCGAAGAAGACCTGTGCGTTATGCGCCTCGCCTATCGCACTGCGCGCCCACGGATCGATGACCTCGATCGCGCCCACGGTGTAAGTCCTCGGGGCGTCTTCCGCGTACGGCTCTGCCATTCCTGCGTTTACGACTGCTGACGATGCGAGCGCAATCAGCCATTGCCAGCCACGGGGTCGACGCCGCGTACTGTTCCCTCTGCCCGGGCGGGCTCCCGTTGCCCGCGATTCAGTCACCGGGATGCAGTCGTACGATGATGTTGTTGGCGCCTTCGCTGCCGTAGATAGCGGGATCCCGCGGTCCTATCGGCAGGTTTGCATAGGTCGTCCACAGGTCACCGGTGGCGTGGTCGATTTCGATCATGCGCAGAAACGCTTCCTTGCGCGGCAACGGATAGTGCCGCCAGCGCGCGGTGTCGATATCGAAGCGGTAGATACGGTCCGAGTTCGTCGTGCCGACCCAGACTGCGTGCCGCTTGGTGTCCAGGGTCACGGAATAGGACGCGCCGGCACGATCCGGCATGTCGTAGCGTGCCACTTCGACGCCCTTGTTCGTGTCGAATTTGATCAATTGCCCTTCACCATAGAGCGGCACCCACAGCGTGCCGTCGGCCTCGATTGCCATGCGGCGCGGTGCGGCGCCGCGCGGGAAGGGTACGATTTTATCGACCTGTTCCGTTTCGGTGTTGAACGATCCGAGGGAGCCATGCAGTTGGGTCCACCACACATGCTTCAGGGACGGTTCCATCGCTGCGCCATAGATGAAGACGTGGAACAGTTCTTCGCCCTCCGGCAAGGGCATCTTGTGGCGTTTCACTTCGCCGGTATCGGTCTGCACACTCCAGAGTTCGTTGATGCCGACCAAGGTCAGCCAGATCCGCCCCTTCGCGTCCGGCTGGATCTGCCGCGCTCCGTTGATGGCAGTGTCATGCGTGATCGCGAACTTGACACCCGGTGGCGGCGCATACACGCGCCATTCATGGGTTTTCGTGCTGAAGCGCGCGATCGAGTAGCTTTCCTCGAGCGCCACCCACAGATTGCCGTCGGCGTCCGCATTCAGGGTATGCGGTCCCTGCGGTCCCTTGCCCGGCACGGGGTACCACTGCACGCTGCCGTCGTTCACGTTCAGGGCACCGAGGCGATCGGCGTCGAGTTCCAGGAACCACACGAAGGGCGAGCCCGGAGCGATGCTGACTTCGCGGGTCCAGCCGAAGGTCGGCAATTGATATTCTTCGATGACGGTATGCCCGTTGACGCCGTATTCGCCCAAGCGCTGCACGTCGTCATAGCCGGAGTAACTTTCGAAATTGGTCGGATAGTGCTCGGCGAGATAGGGAATGACGATGTCCATGTCGCGCGGCAGGAAGAAACTCGTCGCCGGCGCGATCGCCATCTTGTAGTCTTCACTGTCCTCGGTCAGGCCCCAGCGCAGATGCGTGTGTCCGGCCGGCCCCATGTGCAACGCTTGGGCGCGCATGAATTGCACGACCGCATCCCAGGCCGCACGCCGGGTCACCAGCGGCTGGCCGTCGAGGCCGCTCGCAAAGCGCTTCACGCGTGCCGCGCCGAGTTGATGGCAACCCGCGCATTCGTTGATCAGGATATGGAAATCGCGATCGCCCGGGGTGCCGGGGATCCAGGCGGAAGCCGGCACCTGATCGGCTACATTCTCTTTCCGCTTGAGGGTCAACGCGACATCAACCCCATCGGCAGTGACACGTTGCTCGCGTGCGGCTTCTTCCCAACCGATGCGAAAGCTTTCCAGATGCAGCTTGTCCGCATCAGCGTCGCTTAAGGAGGCGGTGAAGCTGCCGTCCTCGGTCGAGAACACGCTGGTGGTCAAGGGCACGGCTTTGGCGCCGCTGATGTTCACCCGCACGAACGGCACGGCTGCACCGCCCTCGTCGCGGATCGTGCCGTGGATCTGCAAGGTCCCGGCGTGCGTCACGCCAGCGACGTTCAAAGCCACGATGGTGCCGGCGGCAAGCCAGCGGCGGAGTCCATTCATACGGGTTCCTCACGTGCGAACGGGATGGCCCGCACGACATTCACGACCATTGGCCTGGCTAGCGGTTTACGATTTCCATGACCGAGTTATAGAGATGCCGAGGCGCCATCTCCATGTCGCACATGACGGTGGTTTCGATCCCTCCCGATTCGAGCCCTGCCTGCGAGGCATCCAGTGTCACGGTGTCTTCCCGGAACGCGTCGCGCAGCAGGGTTTTGCCATGCTCGTTCGTGATCAGGTCACTGGGCTTCTGCGCGGCGGAGAAATTGATGCTGCCGATCCAGCGCGTCTTGTTCACCGAGATCGGCCAGAATTCATGCCCGTAGAAGCCGCCGATGAAAGGATCGACCAGCATGTTCGGGAAGAAGCCGTGGCAATCGAACGCATAGAACGGGTCGTTGTCCGGATTGACACCGCGGAATTTCTCGGCTGACTCGCCGCCACCCGCGGCGTACCAGCTCGAGCCCCGCTGACGGACCCACTGCTCGGTTTTCGGCGGCGAAAAATCGGGCGACACCATGAAGGTCACAGAACGATTACCTTGCGGAAAAACGCGGATGGACGTCGGCCGGCAGTATGGGTTCAGCGGGCCGCAGAACGCCTCCGGCAAGGTTGCAGCGTGCACCGTACTGACGTGGTAGCCCTCCTGGAAAGCATCGATGGCCACCTTCCAGTTGACGTTCACCGTCGCAGTCCAGATGCCGCGCTTTCGGATCTGCTCGAACGGGAAATCCTTGAGCAACGCCGCGTGCGGCTCGATCTGCTCCATCAGCGTCTGACTGGGTTCGGGATCGACGTTGATGAAGATGAAATCCTTCCACACGGCGCAGTGCACGGGTTTGAGACCGCGTTCCGCCTTGTTCAGATCGAAGAACAGCTTCTCGTCCGGCACCGAGCGCAGCGAGCCATCGGTGTCATATACCCAGCCATGGAAGCGACAGGTGAAGTACTTGCGATTGGATGCTTCCCAGGTCTCATGATTGTTCCAGCACACCGTCGTACCGCGGTGCTGGCAGGTGTTATAGAAGGCTCGTATCTCGCCCTTCTTGTCGCGGCAGATGATGAATGACGGGAAGGTGCCGTTTTTCTTGGTGCGGACTGCCTCAACGACCTGGACAAAATGGTCGCCTGGATTCGGAATGCGTTCCGCACGTCCCACGTAGAGCCAGAATTTCTTGAAGATTTTTTCGCGTTCTCGCTCGAAAAATTCCTCGGAAACGTAGGGTTCGATCGACAGTGGGCCCATATCGACGTCGGGATACCGCTCGGAGACAGGCTTGCGGTTTTTCCAATCCGGCAGGCGCCGCTGCAAGGCTTCTCTGGTATTGTCGAGATTCGTGCTCATATGGATCCCTCCGACGATCGTCAATGATAATGAATCAATTATCGGTCACCTTGATGGGGTCGTTCGGAGACAGGATTTTGAAACGGGCAAAGTCGATCGCGTTCGGCACGTCGGGCTGCCGATAGACCTCGACCGCCGGTACTACTTCCATCAGCATCAGGCCGAGTTGGAGCAGGCGTGCGGCAGGTCTAGGCATGGCGTCGATCGGGTATTGATCAATGTAGGCGCACAAGGCGTCCATCCGTGGAAACACGGCGTTGTAGAAATCCTCGAGATCGGCCAAGGACTGGGCGACGCGGAACTTGTTGCGAGCTTGCTCCGAATCCATCGCCCATTCCGCGGCGAAGCGTTCCAAATCGGCGAAGTCGGCCGGTAACATCGAACTGGTCGCAATCATGAATCGATCTCCCCATCGGCTATGGTGCGTATTGGACGCCATCGTCGGCTCGGCGCGGGATGGCGCTGCCCCGCAGCGTCATCCCGCATGGCCGGCGAAAGCAGTGTTCACTGCAGTGTCCACTCAGGTCACCACTCTTTAGTAGGGGCCCAGACGAGTCACTGTCATTTGCTGCATAGCACAAGCCGTGAAGCTTGCAGCTCGGGCGGCAACATTGCGCGCCCGTAGTTGGGCGGCGTAAGCTTGCCAACCATCCCGCAAGGACATTGCGCTGAGCGATAGGGTAACCGCGGGCATACGCGTGATGACCGCGAATCCCGCAACTTCACAGCCGCCACCTTCGAAAAACCGTGCTACCCCTGCTGCAGTCCAAATTCCATCCGCCCTTCGCCGACGCGCCGCTGGTCGGCAGGTCACGACTCACCACCCGCTTCCGCACGGGACTGACCCGTAAGCTGACCTTGGTCACGGCCCCGGCAGGCTACGGTAAGACTTCGCTGATGGGGCAAATCCATCGTCAACTGCGCCAGCAGGGGCAGTCGACGGCGTGGCTGAGCCTGGACGTGCGTGACAACGACTTCGCCCAACTGATCCGCTATCTGGTCGGCGCCGTCCGTACCGTCCATCCCCAATTCGGTGAGTCGGTCTCGGTACTGCTGCAGGGTGGCGTCAGCCTGGGGCAAGAGACCATCGTGCATGTGCTGGCCAATGAGCTGTCGGGCATCGTCGAGCCGATCCATCTGTTCATCGAAGATGCGCACGAGCTCGGTTCCGATCAGACGTTGTCCGTTCTGCGTCAGTTGATCGCCGGAACGCCGCCGTGGGTGCAATTCTTCATCAGCAGCCGCACGCACTGCGAATTGAGCGTGGGCAGACTACGCGCCACAGGTCAGCTGGAAGAAATTGATTGGGAAGATCTACGCTTCACCGACGAAGAAGTCCGCGAATATTTCTCGAGCGCAAACGATCTCGACCTGAGCTCCGACATTACGACGAAGATCCTGGCGAAGACCGAGGGCTGGGCGGCAGCACTACAGCTGACCTCGCTCGCGGTGCGCAACAGCAGAACACTGTCGGCGCTATTGGAAAAGCTGGATGGCGATGAACAGGGCGTAGCCGCCTACCTCGCCGACGATGTCCTGCGCCATCTGCATGAGGATGTCAGAGGTTTCCTACTGAAGGTCGGAACGCTGCACCGCGTCTGCGTGCCCCTGTGCGACGCAATAACGGGCGGCACGGATGCTGCCGACAAACTCAAGCAGATAGATGCCGCAAACATCTTCATTTTCTCGAGCGATCGCACCCGCCGATGGTATCGCTTTCATCCATTACTGTCGGCGTTCCTGCGTCAACAGCTGGAGCGTACCTCGCCCGGAGCGCTCACGATGATTTACGCGCGGGCCAGCGCGTGGTTCGAATCCCAGCAGTACTACGACGAGGCCGTTGAGTATGCGTTCAATGCCGATGACACCGACCGTGCAGCGCGTATTCTGGACGAGCATGCCTATGACCTCTGGCGCAGCGGACATCAATCGCGGCTCGATGGCTGGGCGCGACGGGTCCCGGCAGCGATACGGCGCCACTATCCCAGACTGCGCCTAGTGCAGGCATGGTCTCTCACGCTCGCCGGCAAAGTTGCGGCGGCGATCCGGATCCTGGAAGACGTTTCGATCCAGCTCGGCGCGGACATGGACATCGGTTTCGCCCCGGACGTTCCTCCCGAAAGTGCCCTTCTGGGCGACGTGCTCTTCATTCGCCTGATGATCGCGTATTACAAGGAGGACGCGGAACTTACCGAATCGCTATGCGAACGTTGGCTCCTGGGTCCCTTTTCCAGCGACCCCTTCCTGCTCGGGGCGGTGAAGAGCGCACTCGCCGGAGCACGCGGCCTGATGTACGAGTTGCACTATGCGCAACGAGAGACGGAGGCGATCGCGGATCTGATGGAGGAAAGCGGTACCATCTATGGACCCATCTGGTCATTCTCCATTCTCGGCGCGATTTATCTGGGTGCCGGGCACATGGACGAGGCCGTCGTATCGCTGAAGCAAGCCATCGCGTTCGCCATCCGCATCGGAGGAGCCGATACACCGCTGGCTGCGATGCCGGCGACGATCCTCGCACTCGCATACTATGAGAGCAACGACCTCGACAAGGCCCGGCGGCTGATAGAAAAATATTCGTCCATAACCGACAGACTCAATTTCGGCGATTATCAGATCGCCTCATTTCTCGTGCCGTCACGACTGCACCGTGCGGCCGGTGACGTCGCGGCGGCGATGACAATCCTCGAGTCGCACGAACGCGCGGCAAGCGTCGAGCAGCACCGCCCGGAACGCATCAGAGCCCACCTGGTGCATGAAAAGATCAGGCTATTGAGCGGCTTGCGCAAGCCCGCGCAGCTGCGCTCGATTATTCGCGACGAGCAACTCAACCGCCCGCTCGACGCGTTTCTGCCGACGCGGGGCGGCGGAGCCCGGCAGGCAATCCGGGCGCAGGCCCGGATCCGGGCGGCTATTGCCAGCAATGAACCGCGAGTGGGATTGTCGCTCGCGCGCAAATGGAGTCGCTATGCCCGCGATCGACGGCTGCCGCGCCCCGAAATACAGTTTCGTGTGCTGGCCGCACTCGCGCACACGACGCTGCGCGATGAACCTGCCGCTCAGCGCGAACTGCGGGAAGGCATCAGGCTCGCAGCAGCGTATCGGATCGTGCGGCCGTTCCTCGACGAAGATGAACCCGTGCGTACGGCGGTCGCGCGGACCTGCTTGTCGATGCGCGTCACGGATCCCGAACTCGCGACTTTCGTCGACGGTTTGACGGCCATGCTCGCCGGAGGTGGCGGGCTCGGCGCTGCCGATCACGTGCCTTCGAGCCAAAAGGCCGTCGGACCACTGGTGCCGGGGTATCAGCAGCTGAGTCCGCGCGAGCTGGAAGTGATTGGCTTGGTTGCGCAGGGGCTATCGAACCGGGAGGTCGGCGACAGTCTCGGTCTGACCGAAAACACCGTGAAGTGGAATCTGCGCCAGCTGTTCCAAAAGTTAGGGGCGCGCAGACGTTCTCAGGCGGTGCAGCGTGCGCGCGAGATTGGTTTCATCAGCTGACACGCCGAGGTAACACGATGAGTGTCGCGACCGATCCGGAACGACGCCTGTTCGGGTCCATTCTTAATCTGACCGATTTCTCGCCCACCAGCACGCGGGCGTTCGTCCATGCGCTGGCACTGGCGCTCACGTATCGGGCGCAGTTGCCCATTGCCCACGTCCGTTGCCGCCGACGCCGAATTGAGCCATTTCCAAGATGTCTGCCGACTTTACACTGAGCCAGTCCGAAGGACCCATCGGCTACGCCACTGTCGGTGGTCCGATCTTAAACGCTAGCTCATATCGGCGCCGGCACGATCCTCGATCGGCTGGTGCACAACGCCCATCGCATCGAACTCTCCTCGAAGGAACACATGCGAAAAGAGAACGCGGCCTTGAAGCATGGCGGACAGTCTGATAAGTAGCTAACCCACTTGCGTCGCTACGCTCCGAGGGTGGCCGCCATGGCCGGAATGCGCAATACATTGCTACCAGATTCGTAGTTGGTCGGTCCGAGGTTCGATTCCTCTCTCTCCGGCATCTGTAGTTTCAATAAGTTGCTTTTTCATATCTGGCGATTCTCGATAATCAGTTGCTCTCGCGGCACACCCACTCCTACCTCACAATCCTTCGATCACCCGCGCCCAGTCCTCCACCGCGTCTTCGTGGTCCTGCACTATCTGGATCGCGAGCTGCGAGTAGCCGGCAGCCTCGAGCGACCGGATCTTCTCGCGCAACTGCGCCACCGTTCCGGTCATCGACAGATGCCTGACCGCGTCGGCGGTGATGAGGTCACGCTCGTCGTCGCGCAGGTAGATGAGATGCCCACGGTGGAGCTCCAGGTAGCGCGCGTCTCTCGGCAGGTAGCGCTGGTGGAGCGCCTTGTAGCACTCGACGATCGGCGCCCAACTCGGGTCGACGTCGATGATGCTGCCGCGCTCGTCCGCTTCGACCAGGTTGTGGAACACGATGGCGGCGAGAGGACCGCCCTGGGCCAGCGCCTTGGGGCTGTCGTACGGCTCGCCGGGGTCGAGCACGCGGCCCAGGGTGAAGACCGTGCTGTAGAGCGAATCTGGCGCATGGCCGCCATTCGACCAGCTCGCCTGCATCGCGGCCAGATCGGTATTGGCCATCTGTTCGTTGCCGGCGAAGGTGATCCAGCCGGCCTGCATGCGTGCGCAGCAGTCGCGCGCCTTGGGGCCCAGCGCCGACATGTGCAGCGGGATCGGGTCACGAGTGTTGATGAGGCCGCGATCCGGGTGCAGGAGCCGCGCCTTGGGCTGCTGGCCCTCGATGGGTATGGGGATGGTCTCGCCGCGCAGCAGTGCGTAGACCTCCTCGACATAAGCTTGCATGTCGACCAGCTTGACCGCATTCAGACCCATCGCGCGGCGCCCGGTGAAGCCGGTCCCGACACCGAACAGGATGCGGCCGGGCGCGAGTGCGTTCAGCGTCGCCAGGGCCGACGCCGTGATCGGCGAGATGCGGTTGCTCGGGATGGCCACGCCGGTACCGAGCTTGATGCGCGAGGTGGCTTGCGCGGCCAGCGCCATTACGGCGTAGACGTCGGCCGCGAGCAACTGGCTGTCGTAGAACCAGGCGTGATTGAAACCGAGCTCTTCGGCCCGCTTGACCACCTTCCACGAGTGCGCCGAGCTGAAGATTGCTATACCGAAATCCATACTGTTGTCCTCTGTTTAGGAGCGCGATGTCGACTTGCACGAACACCCGTCCCACGGCACCAGCACGTCGTCGAACACGACTGTCGCATCCATCTCGTCGAAGCATGCCGAGAGCGGAAAATCGCGCAGTGCGCCCTGCGCCGCGAACGACGGCCGGCACAAGGTGATGAGGCCCTTGCTCGCCATCGGGATGGCGAACACGTTGGCGTAGGCCTCTTCACCCGGCTGAAAGGTCGGGGGAAACGGCCACACCAGGGGTTCGTCTGCATACGGTGCCGCGGTCGCGATGCGCTTGATGCCGTTCAGGATCAAGCCCTCGCGGGTTCGGCCGGTGACCCTGAGCGGAATCGAGGGATCGGCCTGCTGATGGCGCGGCCGACCCTTGTCGATCTGCGGATCGAGCAGGGCGTGGGTCAGAAACAGATCGTTGGTCGCGACGTGGCGGTAGTAGTCGACCACCGCGCGCGCGCGCCGGCGAGTGCTCGGCGAAGATGCTTTGCTTGGCCGCGAGCGCGGCCAGCATCACGTTCAGGATGTCCGGGCTGCGGCCCATCATGCCGCAGGTTGACTCGGCAATCCTGAAATAGGTCTCGCGCCTCAGGCGCAGGTCGTAGTGGCTGTGCGGGATCTCGAACGCGCGTGCGATGCGGGTGTCGAGTTCGCTCGATTCCACTGACATGACGTCGAGGTTGGCCGGCAGGTGCTGCAGGTCGTAGAGCCGCGCCAGGGAACCGACCGCGGCGCGGAACTGCGGGAAGGTAGAGACGTCATCGACCCGCCGGCCGTCGTACCAGACCTCGCGGGTGTCCTCGAGGCCGGCGATGAACTGCGTACCGGTACGGATGATCACGGCTCGGACTCCTGCCGGGCGTGCCAGCCGCGCCCGTCGTAGTCGGCGCGCAGTTTGGGTTTGAACCGGGTGAGTTCGACGCCGAGCTTCGGCAGCACCTTCTCGACCAGCAGTTCGTTGCTCTTCAGCAGGCCATCGATGGGCGCCGGCCCGGTTGCGATCCAGGGCACGATGAGGTCGGTGTTCAAGTCCTCGATCATGGCGGCGAGTTGGCGCGCCACCGTGTCGACCGAACCGCAGATCGAATAGCCGCGCTCGCGCACGCTGTCCGGCGTGTTCGGGATGGCCCCGGTCTCACCCGGGCGCCGCAGCGCTTCGTTGAAACCGAACCAGTCGTGCCAGCGCGTCCACACGTAGCCGAGCCCGCGCTCCATCACGGCCTGTGCTTCGGCGTCGGTGTCGGCGACCACGATCTCGCGGAAGTGCCCGAGGCCCTTGCCCCACGCGACCTCACGTCCGACTGCCTGCGCGGCACGGTGGTAGAGATCGACCGAGGCGCGGGCGTGTTCCACGATCGGCGTGAAGATGACCGGTGTGATGCCCTGAGTCGCGGCCCATTCAATGGTCGCCGGGCTCATCGTGAACGGAATGAAGATTTCGATCGCGTCCGGCTCCTGCAGGGTCAGAGGCGCGATACCGACCTGCGCCAGCTCGCCATCGTCGTGTACCATGCCGGGCGCCATGTGCCGGGTCGCCGGATGGTCCCACTGGATGCCGGCCGGTGGCAGTTGCCAGTGCTGGCCCTGATGACTGAACAAGGGCTCGGCCCAGGCCCGCCGGATGATTGCGTAGTGCTCGTTGAACAGCTCTCGGTTGATACGGTCGTGCTCGGCGAACTGCGGATCGTTGGCCGCCGTCCAGACCGCGTTCATCTTCTGGCCAATGGTCATGACATGGCGCGCCTGGTAGCCGCGCGCGAAGCCGGCGCACATGCGACCTTGCGAAAAATGGTCGAGCATGGCGAGGTCTTCGGCCAGCAGCAGGGGATTGCGCGCCGGCAGCACGTTGCCCATCTGCCCGATACGCAGGCGGGAAGTCTGCATGGCGGCCCAAGTGCCGAGCAGAACCGGATTGTTCGAGACCTCGAGCCCTTCGAGATGGAAGTGGTGCTCCGAGAAGGCGACAAAGTCGAAGCCCAATTGTTCGATCTGGCGCAGAATGCGCGCGCAATCGGCCAGCCCGCGCTGGTAGTAGTTCGGGTTCTGGCCGGCGAAGCCGCGCTCGAACTGCTCCGGAGTGGCGCCGACGCTGGGCAGGATGAAGGCTCCCAGGCGGATTTTCATCTCAAGCTACCCCCCCGCCATGACCGGCGGCCGAGCGACAATTGAACCGTCGGAAAAGCATGTTCCGGCAGGCACGGCCGTTTTCCACCAACATGCCAAGGCGCGACGATGTGGAGTAATATATTAGCATGTTAACTGCAGTCGAGCGCGTGGACAAGCCTGGACGAGGCACACCATGAACGGAACTCGGCCCCACCGGGGGCCCCTGCCTCCGACCCACGGAAACGGCGGTTCGGCCCGCTCCGAAGCTGCCTATACCCACTTGAAAGATCGCCAGTTCGAAGGCGATCTCACGGCCGGTGCCAAGAACTCGGTGGTCGAGGTAGCCCGCACCCTGGACCGCAGCCGGGTGCCGGTGATGGAAGCGCTGAAGCGCCTCGAGAGTGAAGGCTTCGTGCGCCTCGTGCCGCAGGTCGGCTGTCGCGTGATGACCCCGGTTGCGGCCGAAGTGCGCGACTTCTTCAACTTGTTCGCCGTGGTCGAGGCCACTGTGAGGCGGCTCGTCGCGCTGCGCACTCTCAAAAGCTTTGTCGAGGGCAACCCTGCGTACACCGATGCTCGGGAGCCTGTGTTGGCCTGGTACCAGCAAGCGCTCAAAGCCAACTGGGCATCGCCGGCGGAATTGAAGCGCGAAATCGGCAATACGAGTATTCTCAAGGACGGCCGCGCGGTATTCAATATCGCGGGAAATAAGTACCGAATTGTGGTTTGGATTAACTATTCTTACCGTATCGTCTACGTTCGGTTTATCGGGACGCATGAACAATACGATCGGATTGATGCGCAGACTATATAGCTACGCGAGAGCCTTCGATGGAAATTAAACCAATTAGAACCAAGCGTGACTACGCAGCGGCGCTTAAATCGATTGAGCAGCTGATGACCGCAAAACGCAATACACCCGACGGCGACCGTTTGGATGTTCTGGTCACGCTGGTGGAAGCTTATGAGGCGAAACATTTTCCGCTGGATCTACCCGATCCGATTGAAGCCATCAAATACGTCATGGAACAGCGCAATCTGACGGTCAAAGATCTCGTGCCGTATATCGGGCAAGCTAACCGCGTTTACGAAGTGCTAAATCACAAGCGTCCATTGACGATGGCCATGGCATGGAAGCTGCACAAGGGGCTGGGAATACCCGCTGAATCTTTAATCAAACAGGCGGCTTAGTGTCTTTCGTGCGCCGCGCATTGCCCATTCTCCTGTATGGCTTTTATCAAGATCGTTCGTAACGATCCTTGTCCGCGCGGAAGCGGTAAGGTCTCGATATCGATGTTGAACACCCGCTTCAACCGTTGTACCCATGTCATCGAGACGTGGCGCGCGGGTGCGGCCTCGTTGGCGGTCTCAGCCTTGCGCCGGCCTCGCCTGGCCGGCGTCACTTGCTCACGCAATCGGTGGTTCGGCGCAAATACCCCGTGGTAACACGTGAGGTTGACCCGGGGCGTCGGCACCAGCGCGGCAAGCCGGGCGATAAAGTCGAGCGGCTCAAACACGACATCCGTGGTGCCGTCACGGTAGGGTGTTTTGAGACGGAATCATCGAACCCCGCGCCGTCCGGCGAGTCCGGTGTCAGAAAGCTGCTCTCCAGGTCGCGTACTAGCAGCCCCAGGCGTTCGAGCGTGCGCCCGACCCGCTCGCTGATCCCGCGAACCAACTTCTCGAGGGCCTCCACCGTCGGCGGCGGCACCCGGCGAAAGCGCAAGCCATCGCCCGTTGTCACGTACACGCCGTCGAGGAACAACATATGGAAGTGGATGTTCAAATCCAGCGCGCTGCCGAAGCGCTGGGTCAACGTCACTGCGCCAGTTTGCGCCGTTGCGCAGGTCATGCCGGCGGCCTTGATCAAATGATTCGCGATGGTGCGATAGACGACGATACCCAGCACCTGGCCCATCACGGCAGGCGCAGTGGCGAAGAGATAACGTAACGCGAACGGGACGCTCAGCACCCATTGCCGCATGGGTTCTCGGGGCAGCACTTCGTCCACCAACAGCGCGGCCCCTTCGGACATCCTGCGTGCGCCACAGCTCGGGCAAAAGCCGCCGGACGCCGATTAGTGCCATGTGATTGGCGTTGCGTTTTGACCTCCGAAGGCCGTCCTCGTCCCTACGCGACGCGGTAGGGACGAGGACGGCAGGCCGAGCCCCGTTGCGGCTTTCTGGCGCCGCCGCCGGCAGGACGCTCTAAGTACGACGTCCGAAATACCGCGCTCCGGCGTCCCGGTTTCCCGAAGCCATTCTCTCCTCCCCGCCCTAGACTCACCCCCACGGAATTGATGCGTGGCCACGACGCTTATCGTGGCAAACAGTCTATCCGGGACCGACTGGGTAGGCTGCAGTCGACAGACTGCTGAGATGTGAGTGTTCTCCAGGCCCTATGCCTGGCTCAGACGAATGCGGTTCATTCGTTCTGGTCTTCTCCATCGCGAGCGCGGACGGGCGTCATGCTCAGGTCAAGTCCGTCCCCTCGTACGCTATCAGAGCCGGGAATTCTCCCGCGCTGCTCATTCCAGTGCGCTAGCACTGTTTGTTACTCAGATGCCCGCAACGGGCGAGTTGGACTGGTGCGGTCATGTCCTCCACGAGGATAACCCGCACTGCCGGAGACCGGCACTTTGAGGTCTTGGGGAGTTGTGTCCCCGATCTGTCACGCGCAAGCGTGCTCATGTGGCTACGTGCCCATGGGTGGTCATCAACACTTACCTGACTTGTTCAAACACATGCGGGACCTCAACCACCAACTGAAACTACTGTGTAATCAGAATCGCGATGGGAGCTATGCCACCCAGGCCCAGCGCCGTTGGCTACTGGCGCTGATCGCAAACCAACTCAATGAGCTCGGCTTTCTGCAGTTGAACAGCCGTTCATTGAAGCCGAAGCACGTCGAAGCCTTGACGAAGCGCTGGCTCGGCGAGTCACTTGCGGTCGCGACCATCAAGAACCGCATGGCGGCACTGCGCTGGTGGGCGGCCAAGGTCAATCGGGCGAACGTGATCGCGCGCTCGAACGATCATTACCAGATCCCACACCGCCAGTTCGTGGCTCACGAGAGCAAGGCGCAATCGGTTACAGCTGACGCCATAAGCAAAGTGAAGGACGCGCATGTTCGGATGAGTCTCGAACTTCAGCAGGCTTTCGGCCTGCGGCGGGAAGAAGCCATCAAGTTCTCCCCCAGCTACGCCGACCGCGGCGACACGCTGGTGCTCAAGGACAGTTGGACCAAGGGCGGCAAGGCACGCGAGATCCCCATCCGCACTGAAGCACAACGCGAAGTACTCGACCGTGCGCACCGGCAGGCCGGGCGTGGCTCGCTCATCCCGGCCGATCGCAACTACATCCAGCAGCTGCGCGTCTATGAAGGACATACCGCCCGCGCCGGACTCTCGAAGCTGCATGGACTCCGGCATGCCTATGCACAGCGGCGCTACCACGAGTTGACCGGCTGGCAATCACCAGCCGCCGGCGGCCCGAACTCGACAAGCCTGACTCGGGAACAGAAAGTCCGCGACACCGAAGCCCGCCTGACCATCAGTCGCGAGCTAGGCCATGAACGCGAGGCGATTACGGCTGTTTATCTCGGCCGTTGAACCCGGCGATCGCGATACGACCGTCCACTTTCTCCCCGAAAACAATCACGCTTCAGACCTGCGCGATTTCGGCTCAGCCTGTGGACAAATTATTCGGCCCGAATAATTCATTCACAAATTCGAAGATCACTTCGAGATCAAATCACTTAGTATTTGTTTCATCAGCAGTTGCGTCTTTTTGACCATCAGCCTGCCAAACCAAGCACCGATTCACCTTCACCCGGTGGTGCTGTCAAGCGAAAACCCGGCTCGGAACGTCGGCGATTTCCGCTCTGCCTGTGGACAAAAGTTTCGGCCCGAAACTTTCATTCACAAATTCAAAGACGCCATCGAGAACCCATCTCTTATTGATTGTTTTATTTGAGATCAAGGTTTCGGAGCCTCCGAACACGGTCATCCATCGAACTCACTTCAGCCGTGAGCAGGACTCGTTACTGGCAATAGTCGAGCAAGATTGGCGAGACCATTCGGCGCCGGCGCTCCCATTCCATGGCGGCATCGTTACATAAACCGCCTTAGGGTAATTCTCAGAAACGCGCGACGCCACCGCCACATTTCACACCGCTCTGAATCACGCAGCGGCAAAGCTGGCTTTGTCCTTCACCGCCACGTTGCCGTGGAACGACGATGACGGCCATGCACAAAGACGGCTCGGCCACCTCCCCTTTCCAGCCACGGCTACTCCGCTTCCGCGATGCGCCCCGCTATCTCGGTATGGACCGCAACCGCTTCAATGCCGAAGTCCGGCCGCATCTGACTGAGCTCCCTATCGGTCGACAAGGCATCGCCTTCGACCGTCTTGAACTGGACGCCTGGGTAGATCACTATAAATCCCGCAACGGGCGTCCCGCCTCTGATCCAATAGGAGAAGGAATATGGGACGCAAACGATACCCAGGGCTGCGTGCACGGGCCGGGATCTGGCACATCGAAAAGCAGATCTTCGGCCGCAAGATTCACGAAAGCACTGGCACAGGCGACCTCAAAACGGCGCAGCTGATGCTGGCTCGCCGGATTGAAGAAGCCCGGATGGCGAAGGTGTTCGGGCTCCGGCCAAGTCGGGTGTTCAGAGAGGCGGCGGCACGCTTCCTCGAAGAGAACCTGGCGCTTCGAAGCATCGCGGATTACGCGTGGCACTTGAAGCAACTGGACTCGTACATCGGCGGGCTCGCGTTGGAGCATGTGCATCTCGGCACGCTGAAGCCGTTCATCGAAGCGCGGCAGGCAGCGGGCGTGAAGCACAAGAGCATCAACCTGGCGTTGAGCATCGTGCGGCGTATTTTGAATCTGGCGGCGAGACTATGGCGAGATGAGTCCGGAGTAACCTGGCTCGACACCGCCCCGCTGATCCAGATGTTGTCGACGCACGATGCGCGCAAGCCCTACCCGCTGTCGTGGGAAGAGCAGACGACCTTGCTGCAGGCACTGCCGAATCATCTGGCCCGGATGTCGTTATTCAAGGTCAACACAGGCTGTCGGGAACAGGAGGTTTGCCAGCTTCGCTGGGACTGGGAGATCGTAGTGCCGGAGCTCGGTACGTCAGTGTTCATGGTTCCCGGCGCGCGGGTGAAGAATGGCGAGGATCGATTAGTCGTGTTGAATCGGGTAGCCAAGTCGGTCGTAGAAGGCATGCGGGGGACCCATGCTACCCATGTGTTTTCCTATCACGGGCACCCGGTCACCAAGATGAACAATAGTGCCTGGAAACGGATCCGGGTGACAGTTGGTCTGAAGCAGGTCCGTGTGCATGACTTGAAGCACACCTTTGGTCGACGACTGCGCGCCGCCGGCGTGCCGTTGGAGACGCGGAAAGTGTTACTCGGTCACCGCAACGGCGACATCACCTCGCACTACTCGGCACCCGAATTGGCAGAGCTGTTGGAGGCAGCAGAGCGGGTATGCGAAGGAAAGTCCGGCAAAACTCCGGCACTGATTGTGCTGAAACAAAAAGCGGCGACCGGAGGCCCGGTAACCGCTTGAAATCTATCAGCTAGTTGGCGCGCCCAGAGAGACTCGAACTCCCGACCACCTGGTTCGAAGCCAGGTACTCTATCCAACTGAGCTATGGGCGCTTGGTTGTGCCGTAGTGTAACGCACTCAGCGGCGGAACAGGCCGATGAGGCTGGCTTTGGCCAGTGTGTTGAAATTGAGATAGAAGCCGACGATGGCGGCGGAAGTGTCTGCGGTGACTGGTAGTTCCTTCAGCGAGACAGCGTGAACAGTAAAGATATAGCGGTGTATGTTGGCGCCTTGCGGTGGGCAGGGGCCGCCATAGCCAGGCTTGCCGAAATCCGTACGAACTTCGAGTGCGCCGGCAGGCATCATACCTGCTGCCGGATCGCCGGCACCGGTTGGCAGGCTCGTGACGTTGGCTGGAATATTCGCCACTACCCAGTGCCAGAAACCGCTGCCGGTCGGTGCGTCTGGGTCGAAGCAGGTGACGGCAAAACTCTGCGTGCCTTCCGGCGCACCGCTCCACGACAACTGTGGCGACTGATTGCCGCCCATGCAGCCGAAACCGAAAGCTTCGGAGAGCATCTGCTCGGCGGCGAGCAATTCGCCTTCGTTAAAACTCTGGCTGGTCAAGATCAAAGCCATGATGAGATCTCCTCGCGAAATGAATGAGAAAAAACGGGCTCAGTGCTTCGAGGCACCGCTCGCACCGATACCCGTCAACGAGCGTACATACTGTGCTTCGAAAGCGGCAGCCTCGCGCTTGGCGCCAGCACTGCGATCGGTGAGTGAGACCGCGATGGTAACAGTCACCGAAGCCACCAGAGCGAACAGGGCGGGATATCTGTAAGGGAAGATCGCCGTATCGAACCCCAGTGTCTCGACCCACACTGTCGGTCCGAGGACGACGCAGGCGATCGCTGTCAGCAAGCCGACCCAACCGCCCCACACGGCGCCGCGCGTCGAGAGCCGACGCCAGTACATCGACAAGAACAGTATCGGGAAGTTGACGCTCGCCGCGACAGCGAATGCAAGCAGAACCATGAATGCGACGTTCTGCCCTTCGAACACGATTGCGAGCCCGACCGCGATCGCACCGAGCACGATGGTCGCGATGCGGGAGAGGCGTAGCACAGCTGTTTCACTTGCGTTGCCGCGCTTGATGACGCTTGCATAAAGATCATGCGATATTGCTGTTGCGCCAGACAGCGTCAAGCCTGATACAACCGCCAGTATCGTCGCGAACGCAACTGCGGAGATGAAGCCGAGAAAGAGATTTCCTGCCGTTGCCTGCGCCAGATGAATGGCCGCCATATTGTCGCCGCCACGTAGGTGCCCGGCGGCATCGAGAAAATCCGGATTCTGCGACACCAGCACTATCGATCCAAAACCCAGGATTACGATCAATAGATAGAAATAACCGATGAGCCCCGTCGCGACGAAGACCGACTTGCGCGCCGCGCGGGCGTCCGGCACGGTGAAGAAACGCATGAGGATATGTGGCAACCCCGCCGTGCCGAACATAACGGCAATGCCAATGGAGACCGCTGTCAACGGATCTGTCACCAGACCACCCGGTGCCAGCACAGCCAACCCTTTCGGATGCACGGCAACGGCTTCAGCGAACAATCGTTCGAACGAGAAATCGAATTCGCGCATGACGATGAACGTGAGCACAGTCGAGCCAAACAGCAGCAGCGCGGCTTTGATGATCTGCACCCAGGTCGTTGCAATCATGCCACCGAAACTGACATAGAACACCATCAAGATGCCGACCAGAATGACGGCAACTTCGTATGGCAGACCGAACAGTACCTGGATCAGCGTGCCGGCACCGACGAGTTGCGCGAGCAGGTACATGATGATGACGACGAGCGATCCGCAAACCGACAATATGCGTATCGGCGTCACGCTTAGCCGATAGCTGACCGCGTCAGCGAACGTGTACTTACCGAGATTGCGCAATCGCTCGGCGAGCAGAAACAGCACGATGGGCCAGCCGGCGAGACCGCCGATTGAGTAGATCAGACCATCGTAACCACTGGTGTAGACCAAGCCCGACACGCCGAGAAACGACGCTGCCGACATGAAATCGCCGGCGATGGCGAGCCCGTTCTGGCTGCCGGTAATGGCGCCCCCTGCGGCGTAATAATCAGCGCTGGTCCGCGTGCGCCGCGCTGCCCAGCGGGTGATGCCGAGCGTTGCCAGAACAAAGACCAGGAACATCGATATCGCCGGTACGTTGAGCGGAGCGCTGCTCTGCACGGAGTCGGCCGCCTGTGTCAACGCCGGGCAGAGTGCCGCAACAAACGCGCCCAGCCGAGACAAGATTCCAGCCATCCGTTCAGCGCAACTCGCCGAGCCGCGCGACGATCGCGGCATTGGCGCGATCGAATTCGCCGTTCGCACGATAGACGTACAGTCCGGTCAGGACAAAGCCGAGCAGAATGATGGCGACGCCGACCGGAATCCCGAGCGTAATCACGGTATCAGGGCCGAGTGGCATTGCGAGCAGCGCCGGATTGAATCCGATAACAAGAATAAACGAGAAGAATGCACTCACCATGAGCAGCGAGAGCGTCCAGATAAACCGGCCACGTCGGCGCTGCAACGCCTGGAATTCAGGGTCGGCGTAAATACGGGCGTAGATGGCATCCATGGCGTTCACAGCTTGCTATAGGAAACAGACAAAAGCGCGGTCACCGCTGCTGGAGCAATCAGCGGCTTACTGTTCGGCTTGATCAGAGCTCTGCGCCAAATTGCGCAGGGCTCTGACGGCAGAGGCCTTACCAGAGTTTCGCGCTGGCCAGGCGGGCACCCTCTGCCAGTGCTGCGAACTTCGCCCACACCACGGTCGGAGCGACCATTTCCCAGCCGGCGAACGTGCCGAAACCGCAGTCTGCACCGGCGATCACGCGCTCTTTATCGCCGACCGCATCGACCGCTTCGAGAATACGATTGCAGATCACCTGGGGATGCTCGATGTAGTTGACGGTCGAGTCGATCACACCCGGGATCACAATCGCGTGATCCGGTAGACGCTCGCGCTTGAGTGCTGCGTATTCGTGCTGATGACGTGGATTCGCGAACTCGATGGAAAACGCGCCAACATTGGCATGCCGGATGACCGGGATCACATCGGAGAGTGCGACGTCGTCGTCATGGGGGCCGTCATAATTTCCCCAGCACACATGCAACCGGATACGGTCACGCGGAATATTCACGCAGGCCTCGTTGATGGCATCGATATGAATAGCGATGGCGTCCTGGAATTCCTTGATCGAGTTGTGCTGGAACATGCCATGCCGTTCCATCGCGAGATCCGGGCAATCAAGCTGCAGCAGATAGCCGCGCGAATGGATAAGCTCGTACTCCTGCTTCATTTCGCGACCGACAGCTCGAACGTACGCTTCGTGCGTGTCGTAGTACTTGTTGCCCATCGTCGTGCAAACGATGCCCGGGCAGGCTGCGGTCATGAACGTTTCGACGTACTTGCCTTTGCCTTTGCTGTCGGCGTCGGCCAGTGCCGCGTCGAACATGTCGCACTCGCGCCGTGCCGGAGCAAGATCAATATAATGAACGTCGGCATTCGCGGCCGGAGCGTCGAATACCTTGGACATCACCATGCCGCGATTGGCCCAGACCTGCGCGAAATCCGGATAGCGGGCGAAATCGGTGAACAGATCACGCTCACTCACGCCGCCAAAACCGGACAGCCGCTGGGCGACATAAGTCTGGAAGCCGACCCGGGGCTGCTCGCCGTCATTAATGACATCGACGCCGGAGTCGATCTGGGCGCGCACGCAGCGCCGTACGCCGGCCTCAGAGAGTTTGTCGAGCCGGGCCTTGTCGATCGACTGGCGATCTTCTTCGGCAATCAGCAGGTCGGATAGTTCGCGCTCGCGCGGCAGGCTGCCGACATGGGTGGTCAGGATACGGTTTTTGCTGGATTGCATGGCTCCCCTCCGATGCAGATGACATAAGCCGGACGGACTGGCGGCCGGGGCCGCAAGTGTACACGCGGGGCTGGTCTTCGAATACCGGCCTCCTGTTCTGTCGCGTCGTACGGATGCCGCCCCATTCTAGTGCGAACTCTGTGGTCGCGCTCAAGTAATCGTGTCCCAGCCCGCTAACCGGAACTCAGATGAAACTCGCACCTGCCATGCCGAATCGAGCAACACCGCTGCCGCTGCATCGCAATCTGTCGGCCCTGGTCATCGACGACAATGCGCACGACCGCTATTTCATTCAGCGCGTGCTGATGAACGCAGGGATCGAAGTACGCGCGGCAGCCAACGGCGGCGACGCCATCGAGCTGAGCAAACAGGAACAGCCCGACATCGTTTTCTGCGAAGTGTTGCTGCCGGATATGGACGGCTACATCGTCGTACAGGCGCTACGCAACGCCTACCCGAATTCGTACATTCCCGTCATTTTTATTACTGCAGTGACCGACGAGGCATCGCTGCTGCGTTGCTTTGAGTCCGGCGGTGACGACGTCATCGTCAAGCCCGTCAAACCTTCGTTGCTGCGTGCCAAAGTCGACGTCGTACTACGTTTTGGCGAACTGCATTCGACTGTCGCCCGGCAACGCGACGAGCTCGCTTCCTATCGCGGCGAAATGCAGCGCGATCTGGGAATTGCAAAATCGATCCTCGACAATCTTGCTACCAGCGCTTCATTGGCCGCGCCGAACGTTCGCCATGTATTGCGGCCGATGGAAACGCTGAACGGGGATTTCATCATGGCGGCGCGCGCGCCCTCCTCGCGTCAGGCGTATCTGATCGGCGATTTCACGGGTCATGGTCTGCCTGCTGCCATCGGCGTGCTGGTCGTCCACGGCGTGTTCATCTCGATGGTTGCCAAAGGTCTGTCGCTCGAAGCGATCGCCGCCGAACTCAACCGGAAAATGTTCAACCTGCTGCCGGTTGATCGCTTCCTTTCCGCAGCGCTGTTTGAAGTAGATCCCGATGGCGGCATGATTTCGGTCTGGAACGGGGGTTTGCCGGACATTGTCGTTCATCACGTCAGCAGCGGTACCGTCACGCGTTTCGCATCGACCAATCTGCCGCTGGGTGTATTGCCAAGCGAAGACTTCAATGCTGTCGCGCGTAACGGGACTCTGACTGCCGGCGACTGCATTTATGCCTGCTCCGACGGTGTGTTGGAAGCGACCGGACCGGACGGTACAATGTTCGGCATCGAACGATTCCGCGAGTGCATCGCTACCGGCGGCGCCGAGACTTTCGATCGGATCCTGCAGGAACTCGATGCCTTCATGCAGGATGCACGACCGCACGACGACATCTCGCTGCTCGAAGTGCGCTATGACCCCGATGTCATGCAGCGCACCGGCTCGGCCGTCGCACTCGCTCCGGTAGGTAAAGCGGCAACTGCCTGGCGGGTCAACATCGATCTCGGCATCGACGCGATCAGGAACGGCGATCCGCTGCCAGTTTTCACGACCTGCACCGACGTCCTGCAGGGTTTCGGTCAACGCAGTTCGCAAATTTATCTGATTCTGAGCGAGCTCTATTCCAATGCACTCGAGCACGGCTTGCTCGGCCTCGAATCGGCACTCAAGCGCAGTCCGGAAGGCTTCGTCGAATACTACTCGCAACGCCAGTCACTGCTGGCCGAAGCACGCGACGGGAGTATCTCGATCACGCTGACGCACACACCGACGACGGACGGTGGGGAATTGGAGATTCGCGTGCGCAATACCGGTCGGCCATTTGAACCACGCGTTGCATTTTCAGACCTGAAAGACAACAACACCCACAGCGGCCGTGGCATCGCTCTGGTCCGCTCGCTCTGCGCCAGGCTCGAATACGAAGACGACGGCCGCCTCGCCATCGCGCATTACATCTGGAGCGCCGGCACTGCGGCCGCGCGCGCGGCCTGAACGCAGCGCAACTCCAGCGCGTCCTGTCCGGCCCAGATTCAGAATACGTGGCGAGCCTTGACTTGCCGTGTATCTTTGGTGACCCTCGTGCGCCGCCACTCGACCTGCGCGGCGGATACCTGCCGTTGAAGGGGAGTTCACCATGGCCGGCCTGCTGTCCAAAGATCGCATCCTTGCGCCAGCAGGATTCAACCGCTGGCTGATTGCGCCGGCTGCGTTAGGCATTCACCTGTGCATCGGGTCGGTCTATGCCTGGAGCCTGTTCAATCCGGCCTTGATCAAACGCGTCGGCGTCGTGACGTCTTCCGCCGACGACTGGTCGCTGACCAGTGTGGTCACTATCTTCACCGTCGCCATCGTGTTTCTCGGCCTTTCAGCCGCGATTGCCGGCAAATGGCTGGAGCAGGTCGGCCCGCGCATGGTCGGCGTGGTTTCTGCGTGCTGCTGGGGCGGCGGGTTTCTCATCGGCGGCCTCGGCATCGTGATTGGTCAGCTCTGGCTGGTCTATCTGGGCTATGGCGTGATTGGCGGCTGCGGGCTCGGGCTCGGTTATGTCTCGCCGGTCAGCACGTTGATCCGCTGGTTTCCAGATAGACGCGGCATGGCGACCGGAATAGCCATCATGGGCTTCGGTGGCGGGGCAATGCTGGCCAAACCGATGATCGAGGGGTTCCTCCGGCTGTACTACCGCGCGCCTGATTATCTGGGCAGCACCGGCAGCGTGGAACTGGTGACCGAGGCTGGCCGACGTCTGGCTATGGTCGGTGGCACCCTGCGCGAAGTCGTCGTGATCGGCGCCAACGATGTCGCTGGCATGATTGTGCCGGGAGCCGAAGGTGTCTATGTCGTCGGTACCGGCACGGTCGGCGCTGCACAGACGTTTTTCACGCTTGGCGCCATCTACTTCGTTGTCATGCTGATTGCCGCTTTTGCCTATCGGGTGCCCGGACCAGGCTGGCAACCGAGCGGCTGGTCAGCACCACCCGAAACCGGCGAACGCATGATCACGCGCCATCATGTGCATATCGACGAGGCCCTGAAAACGCCGCAGTTCTATCAACTCTGGATCATGCTCTGCTTCAATGTCACAGCCGGCATCGGTGTACTGGCAGTAGCCAAGACGATGATGACCGAAATCTTTGGCACTACCTTGCCGGCGATCGTCGACGTCAAGTTTGCCGCAACCTATGTGCTCATGATCAGCCTGTTCAACATGGGCGGTCGTTTCGTCTGGGCGAGCGTGTCGGATTTCATCGGCAGGCGCACGACTTACTACCTGTTCTTCGGTCTGGGGATAGCGCTCTACTGCTCCATCCCCTACTTCGCGGCACAGGTCAGCGTGCAGCCTGCCACGCTGTGGCTGGTCGGTTTCTATGGGGCAACCATGCTGATTTTCACCATGTATGGCGGCGGCTTCGCGACCATCCCCGCTTATATCGCCGATCTCTTCGGCACCCGCTATGTCGGTGGCATACACGGCCGACTGCTCACCGCGTGGAGCACAGCCGGCGTGCTCGGGCCGCTTGCGATCACCACGCTGCGCGAGCATGCCGTGACGCGCGCGATTGCGGATCTCGCCGCCCGCGTCGAACCGCCCCGCTTCGAAGCAGCTTTTGGCGCGCAGCTAGACCAACTCGAACAACTCGTCGCCGCCAAGACCGTGACCATCGCCAAGCTGATGGAACTGGTGCCTGTCGGCACCACCGATCCAACACCCGGGCTCTACAGCGAAACGATGTATCTGATGGCGGCGCTGCTGTTTATCGCGTTCATCGCGAATGCACTCATGCGCCCGGTCAATGCGCGCCATCATATGACCGGGCTATCAACTTAGTTCTGCACGTAGCGCAGCATCGATGCCCCCTGCTCAGGGCGAGCCGGCAGCCGCCACCTCGACTTTGCAAACTTCTATCCGTGCGCTGCGTGCACCGCTCGAAATATCGCCGATTTCGCCTTCGTAAGTCAGACCGAACAGTGTTCGGCCATCGGCGCCACCCAGGTTGCAGGCGACAGCCCGTTTACCGGGCGTGGCGATACGATGGGTGACTGCGCCACCCTGCTGCACCCGGATGAACTGACCACTAGTAAAACACGAAACCCAGATTGCGCCTTCGGCATCGAGGCAGATGCCATCTGGATGTTCGTCGCCCAAGTTCGCCCATACACGGCGATTCGATAGCCCGCCGTCGGCCGCGCGATCGAAAGCCGTGAGCGTGCTGGCAAACGTCTCGGCACAGATCAGCGTGCTGCCGTCAGGAGTAATCACAGTACCGTTAGGGAAACTCATGCTCGGTGCACAGACGCGGCTGCGACCATCGGGCGTCACCAGGATCAGGCTGGCCGGTTTAGGTTCCTCGCCCTGGATGATGTCGTAGCCAAAGTGGCCGACGTAGATGTTGCCAGCCGAGTCGACGACCGTATCATTGATGTCGTGCTGCGCCAGCGCCGACACGTCGGCGTATTCGCTGAGCTTGCCGTTGGTGCCAACGCGCATGAGTTTGCGATCACCCATCGATACGGTAATCAGCGAGCCATCAGGGAGGAAGCACAACCCGGACGGACGCATCGGCACATCCGCAATCCGGCTGACAACGCCGGCCTCCGTCATCGCATGAATGGCGTGCCCCCACATATCGGAAAAGTACAGGCGGCCATCGTGCCAGCGCGGCCCTTCCAGGAACACAAACCCCTCGGCCAGCACCGTCATGTGCGTCGTAGTCATCGTTCTCCCCTCATCATCGCTTGTTCATGGATACCCGCGCCCGTGCGTGGCGCGCCCCGACACGCTAGAAGCGCCCACCGGGTGTGTCAAGCGCGCTGAGAGCAGCGCCGATGGCATTCGCCGCTAGTCGCGCTTGAACAGCCGATCGAGATCAGACAGCGCAGCATCACCAGGCAGGTCGGTGTTGGCTGCCGATGTACCACCGAACAAGGCATCGAGCGCGGATTGCGCGCGCTGCTGAGCGGCATCTTTTCCAGCCACCCAGGCTCCCGCCTTGGGTTTGAAGTAGTCGCAGAAATTGGAGCGTTCCTTGTTGCCGACAGCGAGCGCTATGGGTTCCTCACAGGCATCGGCGACGCGCGGGTTGTAGAACACGCAGAGCTTGCAGACATGAAGATCGGCACTGCAGCTCCTGCAGATATCGGCGCGCCGCAATGGCAGATCGTCGTCCGCTATCGCTGCACCGCAGCGCCAGCACACCAGTTTCGCCTCACGCTCGATCATGGCGCGCTCCTGCAGCGTTCAAGACCCCAGACGAGAGCCCCGCATCGATTCCAGACAGACGACTTCCGAGAGCGGTCGGCGATATCCGCGCGCCGGTTGTCGCGCGCCGGCCGCCTGCCCAAGCACCAGCAGCATGACGGGAACTGACTGCTCATCGAGTTCGAGCATCTCTGCGACTTTGACTGCGTCAAAACCGATCATCGGGCCGGTATCCCAGCCACGATTTTTGGCTGCATACATCAGTGACATCGCCGCCATCGCGCCACTGCGAATTGCCTCTTCGCGCTGGAGCTGGGGCTGATCGCGATACACACCCTCAATCATCGGCACGTATTTGTCGCGCATCTCGGCGCTCTCATCGCCGTAGATTCGCCCGGCATCGTGATGCGAATCGAGCCGCCCGCAGATCAATATCGCCGCCGCGCATTGCTCGACCTGAGCCTGCCCGAAAGCAAGCTTGCGCAGCGCCTGCTTGCGCGCGCCGTCGCGCACGACGACGAAACGCCAATGCTGAATATTGAAGGAACTCGGACTCAACACGACTTCACTGAAGATAGCTGTCAGTTCGTCATCCGAGATGCTGATACCTGGTTCGAAGTGGCGAACACTGTGACGGCTGCGAACGATGTCGGAGAACTCCACGATAACCACCTCACTAAGGACGCTTCAAAAACGCGCCATACTGTAGTCGCTGACTGCGAGTTCGGGTGTTTCACCGACGACGCAGTCGGCGACCAATTTACCCGCACCCGGCGCCATGGTCCAACCCAGATGGCCATGCCCGGTGTTGAGATAGAGTCCGGTGACGCTGGTTGGCCCCATGATGCCGACGCCATCAGGGCTCATCGGTCGAAAGCCGCACCACTGAGAGACTGTCTGACGATCAATCCGCGCTGCGCCGAGCGGGTAGACCTGGTGCACGAGTTCGAACAGATTGGCGATGCGCGATGGCGTGAGGCGCGAGTCTAAACCGGCGAACTCAGCCGTACCGGCAATTCGCAGGCGCGTACCCAGCGGGCAGACCGCGGCGTGAAAATGCTCGTCGATGACCGGCACGAGCGGCACCTGCGGCCAGTCGGTCAACGGCAAAGTGATTGAATATCCTTTGACAGGCTGTACCGGTACACGCAACCCGGCGCTGCGCGCGAGTGCCGGCGAGTAGCTCGCAGCCGCAATCACGCAGGCGTCAGCCGGGTAATGGTCATCGCCAAGCCGTACTCCGGTAATGCGACCCTCGCTCGTCATCATGCTCGTCGCTTCTCGACCGAATTCAAACCGCACGCCATCGGCGACGCAGCGCGCATGCAGCGTAAGGCAGAATTTGTAGGCATCACCGGCGACGTCGTCCGGAAAATGGATACCGCCCGACAGCCGCTCTACAACAGGGCCGAGCGCAGGTTCCAATGCGGCGACGGCAGCCGGCGTCAACTGATTGAAGCGCACGTTCCAGGCGCGACATCGCTCGGCTACCAGCATCGCCGTATCGAGCTCAGCTTGAGTGCGGTAGATTTTGAGCGTGCCGTTATCGACGCGATCGAATTCGAGTGCCAGTGGCGCAAGCTGCGCTTTCAAGACACGCAATGAATAATCCGCAAGTCGTGCGTTCTTTTCTACATTGGAAAGGTAGCGCGAAGGCGCTGAATTGCGCACGAACTGCCAGGCCCAACCGAGCATCCGTGGCAGAGCATGCGGGCGAATGAGCAACGCAGAATCTTCGCGGCCGAGCATGCGCAGCGCCATGCCAAGCACGCCTGGTTCATTCCACGGACTAGCCTGGCTCGCGTGCAGCATGCCACCGTTGGCGAAACTGGTTTCGAGACCTGGACCGGACTGACGCTCGATGACGAGGACGTCGACACCGTGCTGCCGAAGAAAATAGGCCGTGGTCAGACCAAGCAGCCCTGCTCCGATAACAACGGTTTGCACGGGAGAATACGGCCGGCGGATCCGCCGGCCGCGAAAGATTCAAATGGCCGTCAGGCGACGACGTCTTTGATCGCCTTCATCGCCGTGGCGCGCACCGACAGGCTGGCCGGGCGGGCTTCCACCTTGACCATCTCACCTGTGAACGGGTTGCGTGCCATGCCTGCTTTGCGCGCCGGCTTCTGCACGCGACGCAGTTTTACGGCGACTTCCGGTACGACGAACTCGCCCGAACCGTTCTTGCTCAAGTGACGTGCGGCCAATGCCTTGGCCGACTGCAGCACAGACTGAACCTGCTTCTTGGTCAGGCCGGTGTCTTCAGCCAACACTGCGATAATCTGCGACTTGGTCTGCTTTTCCTTGATCGCGCTCGTTTTTGCCTTGCTCATGATTCCTCCCTTGTCAGGTGATAGCGTTGTTCTTCAATTCAATATGGCAATGGATCAACTCGAATCCCGGCGCCTTCAACATCGCGTCGACGACCGGCCATCGGCACGCGTTATCGGCAGCCGCTATCCCGGCGTAACTCCCCGCTGCATGACATGGAGTCGGAACAAGGGACTCGAAAGGTCGAATTCGACGGCGCTACTATAATCTCAAGCGCTGAAATTGGAAGTCTTGACAGCGATATTTCTGCGTATTTTCCGGCAAAAAACACCGATCACTGCCTGCCTGCGGAAAGTCTGGCGCTTTCGGCGCGAGGAATGCGGCCAGACGTCGTCAAAACAGTTCGAGGTGGCGAGCGCCAGGCGTGCACTCACACCGGCTTGAGTAGTGCATCGAGTCGTTCGAGCAGATCGCGCGCGTTGCCAACTAGACGATAATCGACGGCCTGCGACAACACTGTGCTGTCGGGATTGATTTCCACGGTGACACATCCACGCGCACGCGCATCGAGCACCGGGCCCTGAACATAGGGAAACATCGCGGTGGTGCCAATGACGAGCATCACGTCGAAGCCACGCGCAAGTTCGCGTTCGTAGTCCGCGATCGCCGTCGGTGGCAGCATTTCGCCGAACAGCACGACATGAGGTCGGACCAGACCGTCGCAATACATACAGCGCGGTGGTAGAACGCTCATGTCGATATCGTCTGCACCAAATTCACGCAAACAATCACAGCAGTACAAGCGATCGAGATTCCCGTGCAGCTCGATAACTGATTGGCTGCCGGCTGCGCGATGAAAACCATCGATGTTCTGTGTGACAACCTGAACATGCGAGCGTGCCTCCCAGCGTGTCAGCACGGCGTGACCACTGTTCGGCCCCGCACTGCGACAGGCGTTCGCGATCTCGGCAATGTATTTCCAGGCTAGCGCCGGGTTGCGCGCCAGCGTGTACGCATGCAGGATTTCTTCTATCGGCATGCCCGCTTCGATTTCTATCCCGTTGTACAAGCCACCGATGCCGCGATAGGTCGGCAAACCGGAGTCGGCCGACATGCCGGCGCCAGTCAGCACGGCGACTCGACGTGCTGACTGAAGATGATCGGCCACCTGATGGAGCTGCTGTGTGTCATCCGTTTTTGGCATGATCCCATGTTCTCATGTGTTTAATAGGGCGTCGCGCTTTTCCTTTGGCCCAGGTTCCGACTATGCTGCGCGCCATGGGCATACAAGTGAATGGGCGTCTTCACGCCATCTTCGAGACCAAGCAGGTGACGGAGCGCTTTGCCAAGCGCGAGTTCGTGCTTGAGCTCACCGACAATCCGAAGTATCCGCAGCTCGTCCTGTTTCAGCTGACCGGCGACCGCGTCGACGCGGTCGAAGCGTTCAAGGTCGGTGATGAAGTGCGCGTCGATTTCAGCCTGCGCGGACGAGAATGGGCCGGTCGTGGCGGTGAAGTAAAGTACTTCAACAGCCTCGACGTGTGGTCGCTCGAGCGGTCCGGTGGCGGCGGATCCAGCACAGGGGCTGGAAGCAGCCGTGGTGGTTCGCGCCCCGATTTTCGCTCGGCCGATGACGGCATGCCGCTGGACGACGACGTGCCGTTCTAGCTCTCGGGAGCTGCTCGTTCTGCAGCAAGTAACAATGAAAGCGCAAGAAGCGGGATGCGTTCACACGCATCGCGCGCCAAACTGGCACCCATCAAACGTAATCCCGGCACCGACCAATTGCTAGTCAGACGACGAAGCACGAAATCCTGCCGGTAATGGATGGAGGTGCTCGTGAAAACACTCGAAGGCCAGGTCGCGGTAGTCACAGGAGCATCGCGTGGCATCGGGCGTGCCATCGCTGAGCGACTTGCTGCTGATGGCGCTTCGATCGTCGTGAATTTTGTTCATGACGGGCAGGCGGCCAACGAAGTCGTTGCGGGTATTCGTGCAGCCGGCGGAACAGCATTGGCCGTTCAGGCTGACGTCGCCGTGCTCGCGGACATCGATCGCCTGTTCGACAATGCCCAAACGCGTTTAGGGCGCCTCGACATCCTGATCGCGAACGCGGGGTACGCGGCATTCAAGCCGTTGACCGACATCACCGAAGCCGACTTTGATCGCACCTACGGCATCAATGCCAAAGGTACGTTCTTCTGTATGCAGCGAGCGATCCGCGATATGGCTGACGGCGGGCGCATCGTTGCCATCTCGACAATAGGCACTGTGCTGAACATGCCCGGTGGGGCCTGCTACTTCGGCAGCAAGGCTGCCGTCGAACAGTTCTGCAGAGTGGCAGCCAGGGAAGTCGCTGCACGAGGGATTACCGTTAATACGCTATCGCCAGGTTTCATTCGTACCGACATGCTGAACAGCACGCTGACAGACGCCGGCATGCAGGAGACGCTGGAGCAACTGGCGCCGTTGTCCCGCCTCGGCGAGCCGGCGGATATCGCCGATGCCGTTGCGTTCCTGGTCAGCCGCGATGCACGCTGGATCACGCGACAGAACCTGGCAGTCGATGGTGGGGTAATCAGTCGCTGACCGCTGAGCAGTCGTCGCCCGGATCCCTACCAGTGGCGCGGGCGGCCGATATCGAGATGCACGAAGTCTGAACTTGCATAGTAGCCGACACCGCCGAGTTTCAGATTCGCGGCGACATCGCGGAGTCGATGCGTGGGTGTATCAGCGAGCCGTACGTCGATGGCCATCCCTTCCATATGCAGACTGTGCGACGCAACGCCACTGGTCGACCGATGCAGCATGTCATTGGTAGCGGGCGATCGATAAGCGGAAATAACCTGGAAAGGCACCTTGCTGCCCAGCACCGCGTGGATGCGGTGCAGCTGATCCAGCAGTGCCGTACGTATCGGAAATACTTCGTCGGTACGGAAGTCCCGAAGTACACGATTGATCGCGGCGAGCGCTGTCTCGTCGTAGTTGTTATCCGCGAAGTAGGTCACCGTCAAGCGCTCGCCGGTGTGCAGGTGGGCGAAAGCGAGCGTGCGATCAGGTTGGGGGCTGGCCCAGGCGGGTGTTGCGAAAACTACCGAACTAGCGGCGACGGCACGGAGGAATTGCCGTCTTGATGTCGGCTGGAGATCTTTCGATGAATGCATCGGTTGCAGACTTCCAGCGCGGCACATTGTGAGTGGCGGAGAGAGAGGGATTCGAACCCTCGATGGGCTTTTGACCCATACTCCCTTAGCAGGGGAGTGCCTTCAGCCGCTCGGCCATCTCTCCGGATTACGGTGCGTAGGATACTCGCGCGTACTGGTAGCGTAAAGTTGTGGGCGAATATGTGTGCAAGCAGTGTCGGCGTGCTGGCGAGAGCGGGATGGATTCGCACGCGCTTGTTGCGCGTACTCACCCCTGCGGGGCGCCGCCGGTGGCGTCGCCCCACTAACAGTGCCCGGGGCTTACATTACTCCGCTGCAGTACTGACGACTTCGTCGCCGTTCTCCTGCTGGATGCGTTGGTAGATTTCTTCACGATGGACGGCGACGTCCTTGGGCGCGTTGACGCCGATACGAACTTGATTGCCTTTGATGCCAAGAACCGTGACGTTGATCTCGTCGCCTATCATCAGTGATTCTCCGACGCGTCTGGTCAGAATCAGCATGGTTATCCTCCGGGGCCGCCCGTGGGGTCGCGGCCGAAACGTGCAGTTGACGAACTCGCGGCTCAAGAAATAGCGAAAATCACTCATTTCGCTCGATGCGTGCTGGGTCGCCCTGAGCGGACTCAGCAGCGCCTCCTTGAACAGTTTACCTGCAGCTACGACTGTCGGTGGCGCGCGATGGTTTCATTTTATCTACTCAGCGTAACAAAATCCTGCGCCAGTTCAGGATATTCGTGATCTAATTTCAATTCCGTACGAGATCGCCTCCATTCTCAAGCGAAAATTCACTGTGCAGCGTGCGTACGCCAAGTTCTGCGTATTTTTCGTCGACGACAACAGAAATCTTGATCTCTGAGGTTGAAATCATGCGGATATTGATGCTTTCAGCCGCCAGCGCGCGAAACATGCGACTCGCGATACCTGCGTGCGACCGCATGCCCACGCCGACGATGGAAATTTTTGCGATTTTTCGATCGCTGCGCACACCACGCGCGTTCATTTCAGTTGACACCTGCTGCAATATCTCGAGTGTGCGGTCGTAGTCGTTGCGGTGCACGGTGAACGTAAAATCGGTGGTGCCATCAACACCTGTGTTCTGCACAATCATATCGACTTCGATATTGGCATCAGCGACAGGCCCGAGTATGCCGCTCGCGACACCTGGTTTGTCCGGCACGCCGACAACGGTCACCTGCGCTTCGTCGCGATTCAAGGTGACGCCCGATATAAGCGCTTGTTCCATGATGTTTTCCTCCGTCGTGATCAAGGTCCCCTGACCGTCCTCAAATGAGGACAGCACGCGCAGGTTGACCTGATACTTGCTGGCGAATTCGACCGACCGAATCTGCAGAACTTTCGCGCCGAGGCTCGCCATTTCGAGCATCTCCTCATAGGTGAGCCGCTCGAGCCGGCGCGCTTCGGGAACAATACGCGGATCCGTGGTATAGACACCGTCAACGTCCGTGTAAATCTGACACTCGTCGGCTTTGAGCGCAGCCGCCATGGCCACAGCCGTGGTGTCCGAGCCACCACGCCCGAGTGTGGTGATATTGCCGGCTGCATCCACACCCTGAAAACCCGCGATCACGACGACCCGCCCGGCATCGAGGTCGCGCCGGACATTGTGCTGATCGATGTCCACGATGCGCGCCTTGTTGAACGCGGTGTCGGTCAGAATGCGTACCTGCGCGCCAGTGTAGGACACCGCATCGATGCCGCGGCGCATGAGCGCCATGCTGAGCAGTGCAATCGTGACCTGCTCGCCGGTGGATAGCAGTTGATCGAGTTCGCGCCCTTCCGGACGACCACCCAGTTCCCGGGCAAGGCCGAGCAGTCTGTCAGTTTCGCCTGACATCGCCGATACCACGACAACGACCTGGTGCCCTGCGGCTCGCGTACGCTCGACTCTTTCGGCGACGGCCGCAATCCGGTCGGTGTTAGCAACGGAAGTGCCGCCAAATTTCTGAACAATCGTGCTCATGCCGATTCCGCTGTCATTGCTATAGGGTGAAGGCGCAACCGACGTGATGCCACGCCCGCCGTGTCGGATCAGATCAGGATGTCAGGACGCGCGTTCAGCCACCCAAGCGCTGACCGATGCCAGCGCCTCAGCAAGCTTGCTGGCGTCGGTTCCACCGGCCTGCGCCATATCCGGACGGCCGCCGCCTTTGCCGCCGAGCTGCTGAGCGACAAAATTTGCGAGCTGCCCGGCATGAATGGTGCTGCTGTAGCTCTTGGTGACGCCGGCAACGAGGCGCACTTTATCATCCTCGACTGCCGCGAGCACCACGACGGCACAAGGAAAGCGATCTTTCAGGCGATCACACGTTTCGCGCAGCGTGTCGATATCCGCGCCGTCGATGATCTCGGTAATCACGGTTGCGCCGCCAATCTGTTGCGCGCTCTCGGCGATGTCACGCCCCGACTGCCCCGCCAGCTTGCGTTTGAGATCCTGCGCTTCCTTCTCCAGACCACGCGTTCTCTCGACGAGTTGCGCGAGTTTGTTCTCAAGTTCCCCCGCGCTGGTCTTGACCAAGCCTGCGAGTCGCGCCAGGCGCTTGTCGGTCGCCTGCATGGCCTCGATGACGGCCGCACCGGTAATAGCTTCGATACGACGAACGCCAGACGCAACGCCGGATTCGCCAATCACTTTGAAAACACCGATATCGCCCGTACGCGCGACGTGCGTGCCACCGCAGAGCTCAACAGAAAAATCGCCCATGCGCAATACACGTACGTGATCGCCGTACTTTTCGCCGAACAGTGCCATCGCACCGCTGTCGATGGCCTCGCGATAAGACATGACATCTGCCTCGACGGCAACATTGCGTCGGATTTCGTCGTTGACCAGCCGTTCGACGGCCTGTAGCTCATCGACAGTCATCGGCGAGCTGTGCGAGAAATCAAAGCGCAAACGCTCGGCGTCTACAAGCGACCCTTTCTGTTCAACATGCGTGCCGAGCACGCTGCGCAAGGCCGCATGCATCAGATGCGTCGCCGAATGATTGAGACGGATGGCCGCGCGCCGTGGACCCTCGACCTGCGCAGTGACGCGCTCGCCGAGCGCCAGCTTGCCCATCTTGACCTGGCCGTGATGCAGAAACACGCCGCCCTGCTTGCGCGTGTCAGTGACCTCGAAGATGCCTTCGCCGTTCTGAAGCCGCCCGTGATCGCCGACCTGCCCACCGCTTTCGGCGTAGAACGGCGTCCGTTCGAGCACGATCACGCCGTTATCGCCCGCACTCAATGCATCGACCGCCTTGCCGTCAACGAACAGACCGGCGATGCGGGTTTCATCGGCGGTGGTGTCATAGCCGCAAAATTCCTGCGCAGTGCCGAAACGCGACAGCGCCTCGGCGCTGATTGCGTGCGAGGTATCAACATTCGCAAAATGACTCGCTGCGCGCGCGCGTTCGCGCTGCGCCTGCATGGCGCTCTCGAAACCATCGCTGTCGAGCTTGAGCCCGCGCTCGCGTGCAATATCGGCAGTCAGGTCATATGGAAAGCCGTAAGTATCATAGAGCTGAAACACGGTCGCGCCGGGAATAGTGTCGCTCTGCATGTCGGCAATCGCCACATCCAGAATGCGCATGCCCTGGCCCAGGGTTTCAGCGAAACGTTCTTCCTCCTGCTTCAAAGCCGCAGCGATGATGCCCTGGCGCTCGATGAGTTCAGGATAGGCATCGCCCATCTGCGCGGCCAGCGCCGGCACCAGTTTATGGAAAAACGGTTGATCGATACCGATCTTGTGCCCGTGGCGCAACGCACGACGGATGATGCGCCGGAGCACATAGCCACGACCTTCGTTCGACGGCAACACACCGTCCAGCACCAGAAACGAACACGAGCGAATATGATCGGCGATGACGCGCAGCGAGGTGACTTCCACGTCCGTACGTGGCGCTTCGGCACGCACAGCGGCAATCAGATGCGTGAATAAATCGATGTCGTAATTGTCGTGCACGCCCTGCAGCACGGCGGCTACGCGCTCCAGCCCCATGCCGGTATCAACCGAGGGCTTCGGAATGGATTTGAGTTCGCCGCCGGCGGTGCGCTCGTACTGCATGAACACGAGATTCCAGATCTCGATATAGCGATCGCCATCGGCATCCGGGCTGCCGGGAGGCCCACCAGCAATATGCGGGCCGTGGTCATAGAAGATTTCTGAGCACGGCCCACACGGGCCGGTATCACCCATCATCCAGAAGTTGTCTTTCTCGCCGCAGCGCGAAAAATGTGCCGGATCGATGCCGATTTCATTCAGCCAGATGGCAGCTGCTTCGTCATCGTTCTCGAATACGGTGATCCACAGTCGCTCCGCCGGCAGGCCGAAGCGCTGTGTCAGCAGATTCCATGCGAAGCGTATCGCGTCGCGCTTGAAATACTCGCCAAAGCTGAAATTGCCCAGCATTTCAAAAAACGTGTGATGGCGCGCGGTGTAACCGACATTATCCAGATCGTTGTGCTTGCCACCGGCACGCACGCAGCGCTGACTCGATGTCGCTCGCTGGTAACCACGCTCTTCCAGACCGAGAAAGACATCCTTGAACTGGACCATCCCGGCGTTGGTGAACAGCAATGACGGATCATTGCCCGGCACGAGCGGGCTGCTCGCAACGATGGTATGGCCGTGCTCCGCGAAATAATCGAGAAACGCTTTACGAATATCAGATGTCTTCATCGTCTTCGGCTTGTCCAAATGCATGTCGAATCTGTTCACCGAGATAACCACGGTATTCGAGGAAGCGCGTCTGCCGCGCACGTTCTGTCATGGTTTTCGGCGAACCGCCGAATTTCTTGCGCCGGACTTCAACGGCAAATGTGTACCAGTCGAGTTCGTCCTGGTCGAGCGCAATGGCAATACGCGCGGCATCGACTCCACGCTCGCGCAATTCCGCCGTTATGCGCCGCGGACCATATCCGCGAGCAGCCCGCGCTCTGGCATAAGCCTCGGCATAACGACTGTCATCCTGCAGCCCTTCTGCTGCCAGGTCGACCAGAGCTTCGCTGATTGCGTCAGCAGCCAGGCCTTTGCGCGCGAGCTTCTGCTCGAGTTCGCGCGCGCTGTGTTCGCGTCGGGCAAGCGCGTCAATGGCGCGATCGCGCGCGCTGCGCTCGGCCCGTTCCTCGCTCAGGCTTCAGCCTCCAACGAGGTCTCGTCGGTATCTTCTTCAGCGACGCCTGTCGAACGTGGGATAGCGATCACACGAATGGCCGCCTCGAGTTCCTGAGCAATGGCCAGGTTATCCTTGAGGAACTGCCGCGCGTTCTCTTTGCCTTGCCCCAGCCGATCGCCCTTGTAGGCATACCAGGCACCGGTCTTGTCGACCAAACCATGCTCGACGCCGAGTTCGATAATCTCGCTTTCGCGCGAGACGCCCTCGTTGTAGAGAATGTCGAAAGTCGCCTGCCGGAAAGGCGGTGCGACTTTGTTCTTGACGACCTTGATGCGGGTTTCGTTGCCGATAATCTCTTCGCCCCGCTTGAGCGAGCCGATACGGCGGATATCCAGGCGAACCGAGGCATAGAACTTGAGCGCGTTCCCGCCGGTCGTCGTTTCCGGGTTGCCGAACATGACGCCGATCTTCATGCGGATCTGATTGATGAAGATAACCAGCGTATTGGAACGTTTGATATTACCGGTGAGTTTACGCAGCGCCTGCGACATCAACCGGGCCTGCAAGCCAACGTGCGTATCGCCCATCTCCCCTTCGATTTCGGCTTTCGGCACCAGCGCCGCGACTGAGTCGATGACAATGACGTCGATGGCGCCCGATCGGACCAGCATGTCGGTGATCTCGAGCGCCTGCTCGCCGGTATCGGGCTGCGAAACCAGCAGGTCGGAGATGTTCACACCGAGCTTTTCGGCATATTGCGGATCGAGTGCATGCTCGGCGTCGACAAATGCGGCGGTGCCGCCTAGCTTCTGTACTTCGGCCACGACGTGCAGTGCGATAGTCGTTTTGCCCGATGATTCCGGGCCGAAAATCTCGACCACGCGGCCGCGCGGAAGACCGCCGACGCCGAGCGCGATATCGAGGCTGAGACAACCGGTCGAAACCACCTGGATGTCAGGCAGCGCACCGCTGGCACCGAGCTTCATGATCGAGCCGGTGCCGAATTGTTTTTCGATTTGGGACAGCGCCGCTCCTAGCGCTTTTTGCTTGTTGTCGTCCATTTTGCCTTGTCCTCTCATGATGTGATCCGTAAGTGCGTGGGAGCCCGGATTATCGCACAGTTGCCGGGGTCGTTTAAGGCGCAAGGCGGCGATGGCGACCGTTAGCTACCGTGATCTCGCAGCGGCGTCCACTCGACTAAGACATTGAATAGCTTGGAACCCGGGACATCTTCCTGCACCGCAATCAGCTGCCGCCGACGGCCGGTGTTGAGGCTCAGGTCGGCAGAGGCCAGCGCGCCAGTAAGCTGTAGCTGGAACCTGCGGATCCCGCCGTCGAACTGACCAGCGCATACTCGTTGACCGGCCACTGCACGGCGATGCTACCGGTTGCACGCGGTGCCCGTCGCACGTCGCGCGCAACCGTCACATGCGGTCGGAAGTGCGCGGTTTCGAAAGCGATGGAGTGCGCGCGAGCGGTGGCTTGCAGACCACTGACCAGGGCCGTCAGCGGGTCCGGACAATCGAGCGGTGCGAGCCATGCGACCCGACTCGTGCGCCACCAGCCTGTCGCCGCAATTTCCAATGTGAAGGGGGGAGCCGCAACCGGCATCGGCTCGGCGCAGAGCGCGCTGCACAGGTCGTCTTCAACCTGACCTAAAAAAAGCAGCGTCAGATGCAGGTTCTCGGCCCGGACCGCGCGACCTTCGTGGATGGCCAGCGCCGACGCCGCAAGTTCGAGCCGTTCGCGCACGTCTGGCGCAGGCCACAACGCATAAAACAATCGCAGCATCGCTTCAGGTGAGCAGTTCGATCATCTGCTGCAGCGCCAGAGCCACGCTCTGCGCCCGAACCGCCTGGCGATCACCGGCAAAAACACGCGTTACGGTCAATGTCGCGCGGCCGCCGACAGCAAAGCCGAACCAGACGGTGCCTACCGGCTTCTCCTGTGAACCGCCACCGGGCCCAGCGATGCCGGTGACTGAGACAGCCAGGTCGACCTGCAGGCATCGGCGCGCGCCCTCGGCCATCGCCGCTGCGGTTTCCGCGCTGACCGCGCCGTGGCGCTCGATGATCATGGCATCGACGCCGAGCAGCGCCGTTTTGGCTGCATCGGAATACGTCACGAGCCCGCCATCGAACCAGTCGGAGCTGCCGGCAATGGCCGTTATGGCTTGCGCAATCCAACCGCCCGTGCAGGATTCGGCCGTCGCCGCATGCCAGCCACGTTCACGCAGGCGCTCACCGAGTTCGCGCGCCAGCGCTTCCAAAGTCTGCTGTTGAGGCCCACTACTCATATTGACGAGGTTGCTGTTCGTCGGGCGCGAAAAAACGCGGTCAACAAGTCGCTGCATGCTGATGCCTCGATGCCGCCCTGCACGTCCGTACGATGATTGAGCAGCGGGTGATCGAGCACATTGAACACGCTGCCTGCCGCACCCGCACGCGGGTCGCGCGCTCCGAAGACAACTCGCGCGATCCGTGCCTGAACGATTGCGCCGGCGCACATCGCACAAGGCTCAAGCGTCACATATAAAGTCGTGCCCGGCAGGCGGTAATTGCGCAGCTCGGCGGCAGCGGCGCGAAGCGCAACGATTTCGGCATGTGCTGTCGGGTCGTGCGCGACGATTGACTGATTCCACCCTTCGCCGATCACGGTTTCGCCGCTCACCACCAGCGCGCCTACCGGTACTTCGCCCATTGCTTCGGCCTGCACAGCAAGTGCGAGTGCCCGCTGCATCCAGTGCGCATCGTCGAATGTGTATCGGTCGGGGGACATCGCGATGCGCATTTTACCCATCTGCGGGAGTGCGGCCCAACGCACCGCTGATCAGCCCACCGATACGCGCAAGCTCCTCACGAGCCGGCGGCGTGTAATAACGGTCCGGCAGCTTGAACGCGAAATCGTCGCCGGCATAGCGCGGAAACACATGCAGATGCAGATGAAACACCGATTGACCCGCGGCGACGCCGTCGGCCAGAAAAAAATTGACGCCTTCGCAGGCGATATCGGCCTGACGCAGCGCGGCAGCTACCCGCTGCCCGATGCGAAACATCTGCGCGCCGGTCTCCGCTGACAGCTCGGCCAATGTTGCCGCGCGTACATTCGGTACGACCAGCACATGGCCAGGGGTCACCGGCTGGATATCCATGAACGCAGAAACCAGATCATCGCGATGCACGAATGACGCAGGCAGGCGGCCAGCCAGGATCTCGACAAAGATCGTGTTCGGATCCAGGCCACTGCGCTGCACGGCGTTCAGCTTGAGGGATATCTCATCGGCCTGCATGATTTCGTAGCTCCTGACTGCCTGGTAACAATGGCCCTGGTGACAATGGGCGCCGACCAGCTTGCCGATGATATCGTCACGCGGGCCGCGGATCATCGCGAAAACGTTTCTAGCCTCGCAACATTCATGGTCTCATGGCGCCGGAACAACAGGCAGCTGTCGCCCACTCCGCGGCGAAGCAGGAGTGCGTTCACATGACAGAGCAGACCACACTGGACGACTGGCGACGCCAGCTTCGCACCGACATGCTGGCGCGCCGCCAGGCGGCAAGCGTGGCCGACAGGGACCGCTGGACTGCGCAAATCGTTGCTCACCTGCATGCTGCGTTGCCAGCGCCGCACACACTCACGATCGGCAGCTACTCGCCGTTCCGCGGTGAGCCAGATCTGCGCCCGCTGACCGACCAATGGCGCATGGGCGGCGCAACGATTGCGCTCCCGGTCGTCGTCGAACGCGGGCAGCCGATGGAGTTCAGAGCCTGGTGGCCGGGCGCACCCTGGCGCCGTGGCGCGTTCAATCTGCCCGAACCTGACGGCACGCCGGCAGTCACGCCACAGCTCGTATTGATGCCGCCAGTCGGCTTCGACGCCAGGGGTTACCGGCTCGGCTATGGCGGCGGTTATTTCGATCGCACCTTGGCCGCGATGCCGGTGGCGCCAGTCAAAGTCGGTATCGCCTTTGAACTGGCCCGCCTCGACAGCATCGAACCGCAAAGCTACGACATCGCGATGGATTTCATCGTGACTGAATTGGGCATCTACGTGGTCGAAGCGACCGGTCTTAATTTGGAGGGTGGAGCCGCGCGTCTCGCCGAGGCAATGGCTGTCGACAGGCGACAGCGGTCATGCGAGGACGACGAACTCAGACCTTATGCCTCATCGCCCTGCTATGGGCAGGAATTAGAGTAAGCGTGGCAGTCATACTGAGCAGGTCAGCGTCGGCTGCGCGTCGCAATCTCGCCGGTGGCAGCCTCTGCCCCCACCGAGAGGGGCATCGACGTGTCCATAGGCTTCAAAGAGCGCCGACTCACGCCCACTCTGGTTTCAGCAGTAGGCCGGCAATCAGTGGGAAGGACACCACTTTCGAGGTCATCCGGGCCGATGCGCCCAGGGCGGGATGAATTTGCGCCATGCCTGCCTCCTGGGTCGGATACTGCGCGAAATAGTCACTAATAGTGACTATGAAGAATCTTTCATATACCTTGGCTTGCCAATGGTTTATAGAATTTCTACTTTAGTCACCATGGGTGAATCAAAGAACAAAAAGCTAAACTGGCTTCTGGAGACCCTGGGCGACACGACCCTGGTCTCCAGCCGGTGGCTGCGCGCCCATGGATACCCTAGTAACCTGGTCGCCCGCTACATCACGAGCGGCTGGCTACAGTCACCCGCGCGCGGGGTCTACCTCCGCAAGAGCGGCAAAACGACTTGGGAAGGGCTCCTGCGAACCCTGCAGCGACTGGAACAGCTGCCCCTCCACGTCGGCGGCCGATTCGCGCTGGCCCGCCAGGGCCATGAGCACTACCTGCGCCTTGGCGAGTCGGCGAGCCTGACCTTGTATGGCCCGGCAAAGCTGCCGGCCTGGGCAAGCAAGCTGCCGCTCCGTGAGCGCGTGCAGGCATGCGGCAAGGGACCGTTTGACTGGCCACCGCTGTCTTTCGGCGCCGATACGCTCGATGGAACCTTGAATGCACAGGGGCTTGAACGCACGTCGGAGGACACGAGCGCGGCAGGCGTCGTGCTCTCCACTCCCGAGCGGGCAATACTCGAACTGTGCGACGAGAAACCAGACAGCGCGCTGGTGCACGAAGTGAATGCCCTGATGCAGGGACTCTCCACGCTCCGGCCGCAACTCGTCAGCGCGTTGCTGCAGCACTGCGGAAGCATCAAGGCAAAGCGGCTGTTCCTCGCTCTCGCCGATCGGAATCGCCACGCGTGGCTTGCGCATGTCGGCTTGCAGGACGTGGATCTCGGTAGCGGTAAGCGCGTCCTCGTCCCGGGCGGCAAACTAAACGCCAAGTATCAAATAGTGCTGCCCGCCGATCTCGATGAACAGCTGGGATAACCGCTACACCGAGCGCGTGAAGCTGCTGGTCGAGATTCTGCCGACGTTGGCCGAAGAGAGGCGCTTCGCGCTGAAGGGCGGAACGGCGATCAACCTCTTCGAGCACGATCTACCGCGCCTCTCCGTCGACATCGATCTGACCTGGCTAGCCGTCGGTGATTTCGCGAGCGATGTGCGCGACATCACCGCGGCGCTGGAAGCCATCGGCGAGCAACTACGCTCCGGACCGTTGCGGCTGCAGGTACAGACCAGCGGAACCGAAGCGACGGGTGTCCATCGCCTGATCGCAAGCCGCAACCGCTCGCGCGTGCAGATCGAGACGACTCCGGTGATGCGGGGCACTGTCCACCCCGTTCGGACAATGCGCGTACGCCCAGGCGTGGAGCAGAACTTCGGATTCGCCGAGATGCAGGTGCTCGACTTCGCGGATCTCTATGCGGGCAAGCTCTCTGCAGCTTTATCGCGTCAGCATCCTCGCGACCTATTCGACATACAACCGCTGCTGGATGAAGAGCGCCTCGATGAACGACTGTGGCGAACGTTCCTCGTCTATCTCACCTGCAGCCCAAAGCCGGCAGCGGAAATGCTGGCACCGCAGGAGCCACGCGACTTCGAGCAGCTCTTCGGGGCCCACTTCCAAGGCATGACCGCGGCGCCCGTGACTGCGACGAATCTAATGGATGCGCGCGCCCGTCTACTACAGCGAATATCAGAACTGCTCGACGCACCGTCGCGCGCGTTCCTGGAATCCGTCGAGCGCGAAGCGCCGGACTTCAGTCTTATCGGACTGCCACATGCCGTTTACTTGCCTGGCGTGCGTCGCAAGATGACGAACCTCGGTCAACGCTCAGCAGCGAAACGCGCGGCCGATTACGCATGCCTTGCCGCTATTCTGACTCTACTAGATCGATCTTAAGACCTGAGTCACGGGCACCAGCATCCACGTCACTCCGGACTCTATGACCTTCCGCGAAACCACTTACTCACTCCCACTCAATCGTCGCCGGCGGCTTCCCTGAGATGTCGTAAGCGACGCGCGAGACACCGTCGATTTCGTTGATGATTCGTCGTGAGCAGAGATCGAGGAAGTCGTAAGGCAGGTGTGCCCAGTGGGCGGTCATGAAGTCAACGGTTTCGACGGCGCGCAGCGCGATCACGTATTCGTAACTGCGGGCGTCGCCCTGCACACCGACTGAGCGCACGGGCAGAAAGACGGCGAAGGCCTGGCTGACTTTGTCATAGAGATTATGCCGGCGCAGTTCCTCGATGAAGATGGCATCTGCCCGGCGGAGGATATCGGTATATTCCTGGCGCACTTCGCCGAGAATGCGCACGCCGAGTCCGGGGCCGGGAAACGGATGGCGATAGACCATGGCCGGCGGCAGGCCGAGCGCAATGCCGACTTTGCGCACCTCGTCCTTGAATAATTCGCGCAGCGGTTCGACCAGTTTCAGACGCATGTGTGCAGGCAGTCCGCCGACGTTGTGATGCGACTTGATCACGTGCGCCTTGCCGCTTGCGGCACCGGCAGATTCGATGACGTCGGGATAGATCGTGCCCTGCGCCAGCCAGACGACATCCGACAGACTGTTGGCCTCGGCCTCGAACACGTCGATGAAACACCGACCGATGATCTTGCGCTTCTCTTCCGGGTCCGCCACGCCAGCAAGCGCGCCGAGGAACTGCTCGCCGGCGTCGACGTGGCGCACGTCGATGCCCATATTGGCAGCAAACGTCGCCATGACTTCGGCCGCCTCGTTCAGGCGCAACAGACCATTGTCGACGAACACGCAAGTGAGCTGAGGCCCAATCGCTTCATGCAGCAGTGCGGCAACGACCGAGGAATCGACGCCGCCGGACAATCCGAGCAACACACGGTCGTTGCCGACCATCTCGCGCACGCGGGCGATGCTGTCGGCAATGATGCTCGCCGGATTCCACAGCGATGCACAGCCGCAGATCTCGTGGACAAAGCGGCCCAGGATGGCCTGCCCCTGCACGGTGTGCGTGACCTCGGGATGGAACTGCACACCGTAAAGTCCGCGCGCCTCGTCGGCCATGCCGGCGATCGGCGCACTGGTCGTGGAAGCGATGATCTTGAAACCCGCGGGCAACTCGGTGACGTGATCGCCATGGCTCATCCATACATCGAGCAGCCCATGACCTTCGGAATTCACTTCGTCCTGGATGTCGCGCAGCAATCGCGAATGACCGCGAGCGCGGACTCGTGCATAACCAAACTCGCGCGCCGACGCGCGCTCGACGCGGCCACCCAGCTGCGCCGCCATGGTCTGCATGCCGTAGCAAATGCCGAGCACCGGCACACCAAGTTCGAAGACGACATCGGGTGCACGGAATTCGGCGTTCGCGTTCACCGATTCAGGGCCACCCGAAAGAATGATGCCGCGCGGAGCGAAATCGCGTATCGCCTGCGCACTGCTGTCGAAAGGCCGGATCTCGCAATAGACCTGCGCTTCGCGCACGCGGCGCGCGATGAGCTGCGTGTACTGCGCGCCGAAATCGAGGATCAGGATGCGATCGGCATGGACGTCAGCGCCCAGTTGCTCGCCGGACTTCACGGAAGCCGTATAGGAGCTCGAACCGACCACGCTCAATCGAGGCGATAATTTGGCGCTTCCTTCGTGATCTGGACGTCGTGAGCGTGGCTTTCACGCATCCCGGCAGCAGTCACACGAAGGAAGCTGGGCTTGCTGCGCAGTTCGGCTATCGTGCGGCAACCGGTATAGCCCATCGCGGCCTGCAGACCACCGACCATCTGGTGCACGATCGCACGCAGCGGACCTTTATACGGCACCCGGCCTTCGATACCTTCAGGCACGAGTTTCTCAATCTCGCCGCTTTCCTGGAAATAGCGGTCCGAGGAACCATGCTTCTGCGCCATCGCGCCGAGAGAACCCATGCCGCGATACGATTTATACGAGCGCCCTTGAAACAGTTCCACTTCGCCCGGCGCTTCTTCCGCTCCGGCAAACAGCGAGCCGATCATGACACTGTGCGCGCCAGCAACGATAACCTTGGCGATATCGCCGGAGTAACGCACGCCACCATCCGAGATAACGGGTACGCCGCTGCGCGCAAGGCGTTCGGCCACGCTGCTGACTGCGGTGATCTGCGGCACGCCAATACCGGTCACGATACGCGTGGTGCAGATAGAGCCCGGTCCGATACCGACTTTGACCGCATCCGCACCGGCCGCGACCAGCGCGTCGGCGGCATCGCCGGTCGCGATATTACCGCCAATGATCTGCGTCTCCGGATACTGACGTTTGATCCATGCGATCGTTTCGAGCACGCCACGGGAATGACCGTGGGCGGTGTCGACGACAATGACATCGACGCCAGCTTCAACCAGCGCCGCGACGCGCTCGTGCGTACCGGCGCCTACACCGACCGCAGCGCCGACGCGCAAGCGCTGATAGGAATCCTTGCAGGCGTTGGGAAATTCGTCGGCTTTCTGAATGTCCTTGACTGTGATCAACCCTCGCAGCTCGAAACGGTCGTTGACGACCAGGACTTTCTCGATGCGATGCTGATGCAGCAAGCCGATGACTTCGTTCTTGTCGGCGTTCTCGCCCACCGTGATAAGGCGTTCGCGTGGCGTCATGATGGCCGTGACCGGCGCATCGAACCGCTTCTCGAAGCGCAGATCGCGGCTGGTCACGATGCCGGTGAGCTTGCCGCCATCGACGACCGGGACGCCCGAGATACCTTCGGCGCGGGTCAGCGCCAGTACTTCACCGATGCTCGTGTTCGGTGTAACGGTGATCGGATCGCGGATGACGCCTGCTTCGAATTTCTTGACCAGACGGACCTGCGCGGCCTGCTCGGTCGGGCTCATGTTTTTGTGGACGATACCAATGCCGCCTTCCTGAGCAAGCGCGATCGCGAGTCTGGCCTCGGTCACGGTGTCCATCGCGGCGGCCATGAGCGGAATCTGCAGTTCGATTTCGCGCGTGAGCTGAGTCTTCAGCTCAGTCTCCCGCGGCAGCACTTCAGAGTAGGCGGGAACGAGCAGGACATCGTCGAAAGTCAATCCGTCGCCGGCGACGCGCATGGGCTGATACCGTAAAATATAAGCGGGCAATTATAGGGTTTCGGCCCTTCACGAACAACGACGCACATAATCCGCATGACCGAGCAACCCCCTGGATCACGACGGGAATCCCGCCCCTGGCGTGAGGTTTACAGCGTTTCCCGGCTGAACGAGACGGCAAAAGACCTGCTCGAGGGCAAGCTCGGCATGCTGTGGGTCGAAGGCGAAATCTCCAATCTGGCCCGCCCCGCCTCGGGTCACGTCTATTTTTCGCTCAAAGACCGTAACGCTCAGATCCGCTGCGCGATGTTCCGTCGCCGGACTTCGGGCACGACGCATTTCATGGCCCGTGACGGCATGAGCGTGATGGCATACGGGCGGGTCAGCCTCTATACGGCGCGCGGCGACTATCAGCTCATTGTCGAGGCGCTGGAAGACGCCGGCGAAGGACTGCTGCGCCTACGTTTCGAGGAACTCAAACGGCGCCTGGCCGAAGAGGGCCTGTTCGAGCCGGCGCACAAACAGGCGTTGCCGCAATGGCCGCGCGCCGTCGGCGTGGTCACGTCGACGACCGGTGCCGCGGTCCGCGACATCATCACTGTGCTCGGCCGCCGCTGCGCCGCGCTGCCGGTCATCGTTTACCCGACCTCTGTTCAGGGCGAAGGCGCAGCCGCCGAAATAGCGAGGGCGATCGAGACCGCCAATCGACGCGATGAATGTGATGTGCTGATCGTCGGCCGTGGCGGCGGCTCGCTCGAAGATTTATGGGCGTTCAACGAAGAACGCGTGGCCCGCGCGATCTTCGCCTCGCGCATACCGATAGTGAGCGCGGTTGGTCACGAAATCGATTTCACTATTGCGGATCTCGTTGCCGATGTCCGTGCGGCAACGCCGTCAGCAGCGGCCGAACTGGTGTCGCCGGATGTCGCCGCTATGACGGGCAGATTGATCCAGTGCGAACGGCGTTTGATCCAGACCGTCAGGCACTCACTGATCGTCCGTCGTCACCAGATGAAGGGTCTCGAGCGGCGACTCGTCTCGCCGCGTCGACGGCTCGAACAATTGTTTCAGCGCCTCGACGAACTCGCGCTTCGTTTGCCGTCAGTCCTCTCGACACAATTGAATTTGCGCCGAAGTCGTCTGCAGGCATTATCTGCCCGACTGCAGTCGCGCTCACCGCAACGCGACATCGCGGCGCGCGCAGCCGCGCTCGCGAGTCTTCGGCATCGGCTGCTGATCAGTATGAGGCAGATACTCATTGAGCGACGCCAGGCGCTGGCCCGTATCGATTCCCTGCTGCGCGCCGTCGGTCCGCAAGCGACGCTCGATCGCGGTTATGCCATCGTCACGGATCGCGCCGGGCAACTGGTCAAATCAAGCGCGCAAATAAAGGCCGGCGATTCGCTCACCACCCGGCTTGCCGAAGGCCGTCTCGAGAGCGTCGTTACAGCGAGTCATCCGCCCCCGACAGGCTCCTAGCAGCCTGCTAGTAGGCCAAGCGGTACCACAGCGCGCCCAGCCGCTCATAGAGGGCGTACTGGGAGTACGCGAAACCCTTGATGGTCGGCAGGAAGTCGGCCAGCGAGGGCGCCGTGCTCTGAACGCGGGAAATAAAACCCATGGGAGCCGGGATCACCTGCATGCCGGCGTCCTCAAAAGCGCGTCGCGCGCGCGACATATGAATCGCATGGGTAACGAGCACTATCGTATTGAACTTGAACTGCCGGCGCGTGAACGCGGCATTTTCGGCCGTATTCATGCTCTGCACTTCCCGATACGGCACCGGTACTTTGAAATCGTCTTCCAGCGAATGCGCCATCAATTCGCCTTCGGGTTGACGCAGATCGCCGGTCAACCCACCCGTTACCGCCAATGGCAAACCGGTTTCGCGATGCAGTCGCGCGGCATAACGCAAACGCTCGAGGGTGAGTGGCGCGACGTCATCTGCACCGTTCAGTTCACGAACCCGCTGATTGGCCCCACCACCGAGGACGACGATGGCATCGATTGTCCGCCCGCTGAGCGTTGTTACATCCAGAACTCTTGCGACCTCCAGCGGAGCAGCGAGCCAGGCCGCCATCTGTGGCATTCCCAGGACACCGATGCCAAATGAACTCGTCGCCATGAGCGCAATCCCGAGCATGCGCCTGCGCCAGTAGATTGCGAGCCCGCACAGACCAATGACGGCCAGCACGCCGGGCGGAACGGCCAGTGCTTTCAACAGCACGAATACATAGGCGCTCACGCGGACGGGAAGTTGTTAACGCTCGCCCTGCCCCGCAGCCTGCAAATCGGCGTGATACGAGGAGCGGACCAGGGGGGCGGCGGCAACGTTGGCGAAGCCAAGTTCACGACCGTAAGCAGCAAGCGCGTCGAATTCCGACGGCTCGACAAAACGCTCCACCGGCAGGTGCGCGCGACTTGGCTGCAGATACTGGCCGAGTGTGAGCATGTCGCAATCGTGGGCGCGCAAATCGCGCATGACGGCGTGAACTTCCTCGATAGTTTCGCCCAGACCGAGCATCAGTCCGGACTTAGTCGGTACGTTCGGCACCGCCGCCTTGAAGCGACGGATCAGCTCGAGCGACCAGGCGTAATCCGAACCTGGCCGCACCTTGAGGTACAAACGTGGCACGGTTTCGAGATTGTGATTGAAAACATCCGGCGGTTGCACCAGCAACGCAGCAAGCGCCTTCTCCATGCGGCCGCGGAAATCGGGCACCAGGATCTCGATGCGGATGGTCGACAGGCGCGCCCTTACAGCAGCAATGCAGGCGGCAAAATGCGCTGCGCCACCATCCCGCAAATCGTCCCGATCGACCGAAGTGATAACGACATAGCGGAGCGCCATGCGCTCGATGGCGTTGGCAAGATGCTCGGGTTCGTTCGCATCGAGCGGCAAAGGCCGGCCATGCGCAACATCGCAGAATGGGCAGCGCCGCGTGCACAGACTGCCCATGATCATGAACGTTGCCGTGCCATGCGCGAAACATTCACCGAGGTTGGGGCAGGATGCCTCTTCGCACACCGTATGCAGCCCTTCTTCGCGCAGCAACTGCTTCAATTCCTGCACGCGCGGATGAGTCGGTGCGCGTGCGCGTAGCCATGGCGGCTTGCGCGGCAGCGCACCAACAGTCGCTTCGACCTTCACCGGTATCCGTGCAACCTTGTCGGTGCCGCGCTGAGCGCGTGTCGGTGTGCTGCCAGTTTCGCTTTCCATGCCGGTATTCTATGCCTCAGGCGGTAGCGGCGACAGCGGCGGGCATGGACAGTGCAGAAGCGTACTCAAACGCGATCTCGCCCTCGCCATACAGCGCATGAGCAAGCTCGCACAACAGTATCGGTTGGACTTCGACACAGCTGCGCGGCCCACCGTGCACACTCATCTGCGTTACCTCCAGTCCGGCGTAACCACATGGATTGATCCGGTGAAAGGGCTCGAGATCCATACTCACGTTGAGCGCAAATCCGTGATAACTGTAGCTGCCGCGCAAGCGCAGACCGAGTGCCGCTATCTTCGCTGCGCCAACATAAACGCCCGGCGCACCGTCGCGTCGGGATGCCGTGATGCCATAGACCGACAGACAGGCAATCAGCGCGCGTTCGATGCGCCGCACGAGTTCGCGCGGCCCGAGACCCATTCGCCGCACGTCGAGCAAGGTATAGACGACGAGTTGCCCTGGCCCGTGATAGGTCACCTGGCCGCCGCGATCGCATTGCACTATCGGGATATCGGCCGGCGCGAGCAGATGCTCACGGCGCCCGGCACGCCCGAGCGTAAACACCGGCCGATGTTCGACACACCAGAACTCATCGGCGGTCGATTCACCCCGGACGGCCGTGAATGCCTGCATGGCCTGCCACACCGGCACGTAGTCGGCCAGACCAAGTTCGCGAACGATGACGTTCATAGCACCATGAGAATGCGTTCGTGTCGCGAAAGTTCGGTATACAGCGCATCGAGTTGAGGCTGGCTTTCGGCACGAACCGTTACCGTGAGCGAGAGATACTTTGCCTCGCGGCTGGAGCGGCTGGCGACCATCACCAGGCCGTCTTCACTGATATGGCGACGGACAATGGCGACGACCAGTGCCTCGAAATCCTGCACCGCAAGGCCGACGACCTTGAGCGCAAAATCGCAAGGGAATTCGAGGAGGGTGTCCGGTGATTGCATGGTGGCCGAGGTCCAGAGACTGCGCTCTGTTTGCATTGTAGCGGCCATCGAAGGATCTGCCATTACTCTTGAGAACTTACTTTAATTCACTGGCCTAATATGCCAGAATTCAAACCAGACACGGAAGGCTGTTCCAACGAGGCGCTCGCAGCTGGGGGAATCGCAGGGTGGAAGACATCCTCATTGGTCTGTACTACGTTGCAGCGATAGTCATCATCGTGCTGCATTACGTCGACTGGCTCGAAGAGCGCGGCCTGGAATGGCTTGTCTATCTCGTTGCCGTCCTGCTCTTTCCGATGCTCTACTTCGCCTATATTCCCTGACAGACCGGCGCGCGACGACTGCGCCTTTCAAGTCAGGCGCCAATGGGGCGGGTCCTCAGCGGTCGAGCAATTTCGGGCGCTGATGGAAGCGGATGCGTGCGGCTTGCGGTGCGAGCCGGCTGAAGTCGACATCGAGTTCGAGTACGTAGACCGCACCAGTGGGAAACAATTTGCTGGTGTGGACACCGGCGATATCCTCGGCCAGATAACTTAATAATTCCTCCAGACCGGGGTTGTGCCCGACCAGCATCAGATCGTGGCAGGCAGCTTCTTCCGCCAGCACATTCAATAGCACGTGCAGCGCACTGTGATAGAGCGCAGGAACGAAGCGTGTCCGCGCCTGAAGATCGACTTCTGCACCTTCGCTGACCCGTTCCAGCGTCTCGCGCGTTCGTCGCGACGGCGAGCTGACGATGTGCGTGGGCAACAAACGCTCATGCGCCAGCCAGCGCCCCATGCGACGTGCGTCACGTATCCCGCGCTCATTCAAGGGACGCAAGAAATCGTCGCGTTCGCCGCTGGTCCAATCGGACTTGGCATGCCGCATCAGGATTAGCCGTGTGGTCGTGGTGTTCATGGTGGTTTACCCCGGAACGTCGTCGAACATGCGAGACGGAATTTTTGCCATCAGCACATTGCCCCTTCTCACCGCGTAACGCCATGCCGACATTCACCCCAATGCTGTTTCGCCCCGTCACCTGAACTTTACGCGAGCCTGCGACCGGGTCGACGAGCCGCGCTGGCGCGCTCGCAGTATGCTGTAGGTTGGAATTGCGTTAACGGACACCTCATGTCGCTTCACCCACTAGCCGGAATGCCGGCTCCGCTCGAGAGCCTGCTCGACACTTCGCGCCTGCTCAGTGCCTATTACGACACCATGCCCGACCCAGCCATAGCCGAGCAGCGGGTTGCTTTCGGCACCTCAGGGCATCGCGGGTCGGCGTTCAAGCTAAGTTTCAACGAAGCGCATATCTACGCCATCGTTCAGGCCATCTGCGAGTATCGCGCCAGCGCGGGCACGAGCGGCCCGCTCTATCTGGGCCGCGACACCCACGCCTTGTCCGAACCCGCGCAGGAAACTGCGCTGCAGGTACTGGCGGCGAACGGCGTCGCCGTTCAGGTCGATGCCGATGACGGCTATACCCCGACGCCGGTCATTTCCCACGCCATTCTCAACTACAACCGCGGGCGGGTCAGCGGCCAGGCCGATGGCATCGTGATTACGCCGTCACACAATCCGCCGGAAGATGGCGGCATCAAATACAACCCTACGAATGGCGGCCCGGCCGATACCGCAGTAACGCGCTGGATAGAAAATCGCGCGAACGCGTTGCTGGCCGATGGCCTGCGTGAAGTCCATCGCATGAGTCTGGCACAAGCATGGCGTGCCGATACGACATACCGGCACGACTATGTGAGCCAGTATGTCGGGGACCTCGCTTCAGTGATTGATTTCGAACCGATACGCGCGGCCAATTTAAAGCTTGGTGTCGATCCACTGGGGGGGGCAGGTGTCGCTTACTGGGCACCGATAGCCGAACGTTACGGTTTATCGGTTGAGGTCGTCAATTCGCAGACCGACCCGACCTTTCGTTTCATGACGTTGGACTGGGATGGCCGTATTCGTATGGATTGCTCCTCGCCTTACGCGATGGCGAGCCTGATCCAAATGAAGGACCGTTATGACATCGCTTGCGGTAACGACGCCGATGCCGACCGTCATGGCATTGTCACACCGCAAGCCGGCTTGATGAATCCCAATCATTATCTGGCCGTCGCTATCGATTACCTGTTCCGCGAACGCCACGGTTGGAGTGCCGCCGCCGCAGTCGGCAAGACGCTGGTCAGCAGCAGCCTCATCGATCGCGTCGCGGCGCGGCTCGGTCGTCATCTCGTCGAAGTTCCAGTCGGATTCAAATGGTTCGTCGGCGGGCTCGCCGATGGCTCTCTCGGTTTCGGCGGCGAAGAAAGTGCGGGCGCCTCGTTCCTGCGACGCGACGGAACCGTGTGGACGACCGACAAGGATGGCCTCGTGATGAATCTGCTGGCCGCGGAAATCCGCGCACGCAGCGGGCACGATCTGGCGGAATACTACGCTGCGTTGACTGGTGCGCTCGGAGATCCCGTCTATGCCCGCATCGATGCGCCAGCGAGCGCGGCTGAGAAAGCCATCTTGAGTTCGCTGACGCCGGGCTCAGTCAATGCGACCCGCCTGGCCGGCGACGACATTACGCATATGCTGACCGCCGCTCCTGGGAACGGCGCGGCTCTCGGTGGTCTGAAAGTCGTTACGGAACACGGCTGGTTCGCCGCGCGACCATCAGGTACTGAAGCGGTGTACAAGCTTTATGCAGAAAGCTTTCGCGGGGCCGATCACCTCGTCCGCATTCAGGCCGAAGCGCGCGCGATAGTGGCCAGCGCGCTCGCGGGCGGTTGACCCGCTAGCTGACTCCTCACGCAGCCGAGCGTGCAGTTGTTGTCGCAGTGGCCAGTCTATTGACGGCGTGATCCGAACCCGGCGGATTGCTGAACGTCATCACACCATCGGTGAGCGGCGCGTCGCGGATAGTCTGCTTGTCCAGCGTGTAGTTCTGCGTGTTGCGCCAGGGATCGCGGTCTCCCTGCTTGGGAAACAGATGGATTGCGCGACGCATATAGCCCGGCGTAAAACCATCGATCATCAAACGTGTTGCCATGCCCTTGTCGGTGTTGCGCAGTCGCGGCGTGCTCTGGCGCATATTGACTGCACTCATGTGATTCACGAGCCGGCAGACATACTCGGCAACGAGTTCCGAGCGCAGTGTCCACGAGGCATTGATATAGCCAAGCACATAGGCCAGATTCGGCACGTCTGAGAACATCATGCCTTTGTAAGAGTAGGTTTCCGGAAATCTGACCGGGGCGCCGTCGACGGTAAATTGCGCACCGCCCAGCACCGCGAGATCGAGCCCCGTCGCCGTTACGATGATATCTGCCGCCAGGGTCTGACCGGATTTCAGTGTGATACCTGTTTCCGTGACCCGCTCGATTTCATCGGTCACCACGTCAGCCTGACCCGCGCGCAGCGCCTTGAAGAGGTCGGCATCGGGTACCAGACACAGGCGCTGGTCCCACGGTGCATAGCTCGGCGTGAAATGCCGATCGACGTCATAGTCAGGGGGCAACTGCTTGCGAACCAGATCGATCAGCTTCTGTTTGACTTTTTCCGGTTTGATGCGTGTCTGTTGATACACGTAACGCTGGAATTGAACGTTCTTCCAGCGCGTCAGGCGATAAGCAAGTCTTTCGGGCAGGACCATGCGCAGCAGTCTCGCAATTCCGTCCTTGGCCGGCATCGATACGACATAAGTCGGCGAACGCTGCAGCATGGTGACCTTGGCCGCCGTCCGCGCCATCGCAGGCACCAACGTCATCGCGGTTGCCCCGCTACCGACGATCACGACGCGCTTGCCGGCGTAATCGAGGTCCTGCGGCCACTGCTGCGGATGCACCACCGGACCGTTGAAATCGGTGATACCCGCAATCTCGGGCGTATAGCCTTTCTCGTAACTGTAATACCCGCTGCACATGAACAGGAAATTGGCCGTGAACTGGACTCGTTCGCCGGATTCAGCATCATCGGCCTCGACAGTCCAGCGCGCCTGCGCTGTCGACCAGGCCGCCGCTTTCACCTGATGACCGAAACGGATATGGCGGTCGATGCCACTCTCGGTGGCCGCTTCACGAACGTAGGACAGTATCGACGGACCGTCGGCAATCGCTTTGGGATCCAGCCAGGGCTTGGAGTCATAACCCATCGTGTACATGTCGCTGTCGGAGCGGATACCCGGATATCGGAACAGATCCCAGGTCCCTCCGATCACGCTTCGCCCTTCGAGAATGGCGAAAGTCTTACCCGGGCAATGCTCCTGTAGCTGGCGGGCTGCGCCGATACCGGACAACCCAGCACCGACAATCAGTACATCGAAATGATTCATCCCCTGCTCCCGTCCGCTCGCGCTCAGCGCAGTTCGAGCCCGCTCATGTTGCCGTCCTTACGCCAAGCTTCCAACAGCGCGTAGAACTGAACGGCACCTTCACCGTAGACCTCCGAGAAGAAACCAACACCTTTGCCGGATTTGCCTTCGGCGTTGTAGTAACCCGGGGTGCACTGACTCAGGTAGTCAGACATGAAGCTCGGCTTATGTACCGTCTCTACCCAGTCCGCTTCGGATTCGGCGGTCGCTTCCAGACAATGTGCGCCGCGCGCCTGGACTTCCTTGATCACATGCGTGATGTGGCTGGCCTGGCCGTCGAGCATATAGGTGAAGTTGGGCGCAAGGCCGGTCTGCGTCAGACCCATGTGAAAGAGGTTTGGAAAGCCGTGGCTGTAGAAGCCATGGAACGTCTTCATGCCGTCGCCCCAATATTCGGACAAGCTCAAGCCATTGCGCCCGTAGACTTCGAATTCGGAGCGCCTTGTATACGCGGTACCAACTTCAAAACCGGTCGCGAAAATCAGGCAGTCGATTTCATACTCGACGCCGTTGACAACAACACCGTGCGGCGTGACGCGTTCGACGCCGCCGCCTTCAGTATCGACCAGCGTGACATTCGCGCGATTGAACGTCGGCAGGAATTCGTCGTTGAACGTCGGGCGTTTGCACCACTGTCGATACCAGGGTTTGAGCATATCGGCGGTCGTGGTGTCGGTGACACTCGTCTCGACCCTGGCGCGGATCTCGTTCATTTTCTGATAGTCGGCAATTTCCGCCATCAGCGCGATGTCTTCCGGTTTCATACCCGCATCGGCGGGCACGCTCATCAATTTCGACAGCGCCTTGAACAGATCTGTCCAGCGATCGCCGACCAGATCCTCTTCCTGCGGAATACCGCTCAGGATGGACACAAAATTGAGATTGCGCCGTGCATGCCAGCCAGGGGTAAGCGACTTGGCCCACTCCGGATCGGTCGGCCGATTACCGCGTTCGTCGATCGAAGACGGCGTGCGCTGGAAGACATACAGATGCCCCGCTGCGCGCCCGAGATGCGACACGCACTGAATCGCGGTGGCGCCAGTGCCGATGATGCCGACGCGCTTGTCGGCCAGTTTATCCATCGAGCCGCCCGTGGCATCGCCGCCGGTGTAATCGTAATCCCAGCGACTGGTATGAAACGTGTGACCTTCGAAACCCTCGATGCCGGGAATGCCGGGCAGTTTGGGCTTATTCAAGGGCCCGCTCGACATGATGACGTAGCGGGCCTTGAAGGAGTCGCCACGGTCGGTCGTGATCGTCCAGCGTTTCTCATCTTCGTCCCAACGCACCGCCTCCACCTGCGTCTGAAAGCAGGTGCGTGGATACAGATCGTAGTGCCGGCCGATGCGCCGTGCATGGTCGAGAATCTCCGGCCCGAAGGAGTATTTCTCTTTCGGTATATAACCGGTCTCTTCGAGCAGCGGCATATATACATAGGATTCGATGTCGCATTGCGCGCCGGGATATCGATTCCAATACCAGGTGCCGCCGAAATCGCCGGCCTTCTCGATAATCATAAAATCACGGATGCCGGCATCTTGCAGTCGAGCGCTCGCGAGCATTCCGCCGAACCCGCCGCCAACGATCACGACTTCGCAAGTCTTGGTGATCGGTTCGCGAGTGATGACCTGCTCGATATACGGGTCGTCGTTGAAGTGCTCGAGTTCGCCGGCGATTTCGCGATACTGCGCGTTGCCTTCCGGGCGGAGGCGCCGGGCACGCTCGTCGGCATAGCGGCGCCGCAACTCCAGCGGGTCGAAACCGAGTTCCTCGGACGTGGGTGGAACGAATGCTTCGCGTTTGACTGCGGACTGCTGCGCCATGGACGTATCTCCCCAGAAATGTCACTGACCTCAACTTGACACTGTATTACGCTCCGGGGGGGCGGGGAAGGGGCGATTTCACGAAGCGGACGACGTCGTCCAGCAGGGGCGCAGCCCAGCGCAGCGGGCGCGCGAACGTCGCTATCAAGGTGTAATGATTGACCCAGGGATAGCGTTTGACGGCCACTGGTACGCCCAGCGCGGCGAGTTTGCGCCCCAGCTGAGCCGTGTTGCGCTCGGGATCGACCAGGGAATCCCGACTGGCCGCCAGCAGCAGGGACGGCGGCGCTGCAGCGCTGGCGTGGGCCAGCGGTTGCGTATCGGGCGGTGTAGCAGGATGAAAAAACACCGGCTGAACATCCGGATTGTGTATCGGCAGGAAATCATACGGTCCGGCGATACCGACCCAGCCAGCGAGCGCCGCAGGCGCCAGTCCCGCTCCGGCAAGCCAGCGTTGGTCGAGGGCCAACATCGCGGCGTTATAAGCACCGGCGCTGTAACCGGCCACGAACAGGCGTGACGGATCGCCGCCGTAATGACCGATTTCGCGCTGCGCCCAGGCCACGGCCGCGGCGCAATCCTGCAAAAAAGCCGGATAGCGCACTTCCGGATAGAGGCGATAATCGGCGACTACAGCAACCACGCCGCGGCTGGCGAGTGCGGCGCCGACAAACGCATAGTCCTGCCGCGAACCGCGATTCCACGATCCGCCATAGAAAAACACCACGACCGGATGCCCGCCTGCAGCCGGGATTGTCGGGGTATAAACATCCAATCGCTGACGCGACAGCGTGCCGTAAGCCAGGTCCGGACTGACCCGATAAGCGCCCGCCCGCTCCAACGCGAGCAGCGTCCTGCCGACGGAAACGAGTGCCACCAGCCCGCCGCCGATGGCGAGCGCGCCAACGAACGCGAAGAGCACTGTACGCATCATGGCTGCCACGCGCCCGACGGTGACGCCCGTGCTACAGTGCGCGCCGCTTCGACTGCTCTCATTGTGTGCCCCTGGTCATGTCTGACGCCACGCTAGCTCTTGAAATCCTGGGGTTACGCAAATCCTACCGTAACGGTGTCGACGCGCTGCGCGGAATCGATCTGAGCGTCGAAGCCGGTGATTTCTTCGCTCTGCTCGGCCCGAACGGCGCCGGCAAATCGACCACCATCGGCATCATCAGTTCACTCGTGCGCAAGTCCGCCGGCCAGGTGCGCGTATTCGGCATCGATATCGACGTCGATTTTCCGCGCGCCAAATCCTATCTCGGTCTGGTCCCCCAGGAGATCAATTTCTCACAATTCGAAACGGTGCAGGATATCGTGCTGAACACGGCCGGTTACTACGGCATTCCGCGCCCACTGGCCCGAACTCGCGCCGAGAAGCATCTGAGCCAGCTCGGGTTATGGGAACGGCGCGACGAGATCTCGCGCAATCTGTCCGGTGGCATGAAGCGCCGGCTGATGATCGCGCGTGCACTGATGCACGAACCGCGGCTGTTGATCCTGGATGAACCGACCGCCGGTGTCGATATCGAAGTTCGCCGCTCGATGTGGGAATACCTGAGCCGCATCAATCGCGAAGGCACGACCATCATCCTGACCACCCATTATCTGGAGGAGGCCGAGCAGTTGTGCCGCAGCATTGCCATCATCGACGATGGCGTGATCGTCGAGAACTCGACCATGCGCAACCTGCTCGCCAAACTCAATGCCGAGACGTTTGTGCTCGATTGCACGACCGAGCTGGTTGAAGCCCCGAGGCTGGCGCGATTTCCAACGACACGCATCGATGCGCATACGCTGGAAGTGGTGGTCGCAAAGGAGCAGAGCCTGAACGACGTCTTCGCCGAGTTGGCGACGCTAGGCATCGCGGTCAGGAGCATGCGCAACAAGAGCAATCGGCTGGAAGAACTGTTCATGCGTCTGGTGCAGAGCGATGGCTGATTCGCCACGCCCCAGTCATCTCGGCTGGCGCTATTGCGCCATCGCACTCGGTACCATTCTCAGCAAGGAGATCAACCGCTTCACGCGCATCTGGCTGCAGACCATCCTGCCGCCCGCCATCACGATGGGGCTTTATTTCGTCATCTTCGGCAACCTGATCGGCCCGCGCGTCGGCACGATGGGTGGCTACACCTATATGCAGTACATCGCGCCAGGCATCATCATGATGGCGATCATCACCAATGCTTACTCGAACGTTGTTTCGTCATTCTTCGGCGCCAAGTTCCAACATCACATCGAGGAGATCCTGGTCTCGCCTGTGCCGAACAGCCTGATTCTCGCCGGCTATATCGGTGGCGGGATCTGCCGCGGCGTGCTGGTCGGCATCGTGGTGACAGCAGTTGCGCTTTTTTTCACCGATCTGCATGTACGATCGTGGCTGGTCATCATCGCCGTTGTCATTCTGACCGCCACGCTGTTCTCGCTCGGTGGTTTTATCAATGCCATATTCGCGCGAAAGTTCGATGATATTTCCATTGTCCCGACATTCATCCTGACACCGTTGACCTATCTCGGCGGCGTGTTCTATTCCATCGACCTGCTGCCTGGCTTCTGGCGTCATATCTCATTGTTGAATCCCATCGTTTACATGGTCAATGCATTTCGCTACGGCATTCTCGGCACGAGCGACATCGGCCTGGTGCCGGCTTTCAGCGTGATTGTTTCTTTCGTCGTTGCGTTGACCGTGCTCGCGCTTTATCTGCTGGCACGTGGTGTCGGTCTGCGCACCTGAGCGGTCGTTAAGCGCGAGGCCGCACGGACACGGTGCAACTTACTTGCGATGCTGCGGACCGTCAGCAACAGCGCCCAGGCCACCAACACAGACCTGCTGTGTGGGCAACGGCCATGCGCGACTCGCAACTTCACCAAAATGGACATTACCATGCAGAAATCAATGCTCGCCGCCGCGATCGCGGTTGCTCTACTCAGCCCCATAGCCGGCGCCGAAACCACAGTTTCCGAGACGACTGCGCGCGCAACTTCAGGCCCGGCTGGTGCCGAAGTCAGTTCGAGTCAGACCGAGAAGACCGTCGACGAATACGGTAACGTCGTCAAGAAGAGCGAAACCTATCAGAGCAAGGACCCCTTGACGGGCGAGTCACGTTCGAGCACGTCGACCTCTGTCGAGGGAGCTGATGGAACGACGCATAGCTACGAACAGGAACACACTATCGATCGAACGGGCAACGGCGCTCGCGTACTCGAGGAAAAGACGACAACAACGACGATTCACTGATCCGCCGTCACGGTCACGGGGCACATCTGAGGGCGGACGTCTGACGTTCGCCCTCAGCGGGTTCTATACCAGGCTGGCCTGACGAAGGCGCGTACTAACGTGTGCATCCTGTTGACTAAGCGCGAGCGCGCACAGACATCACTGTGGCGAGACGCCATTATCTGCGCATTATTTCGACTATAGCCTTGAACGTCATCCCAAAGACTGTCGATCCTGCTGACGCGCCCGATCTGCCGGTGCCTGCCGCGCCGCCGGTGGCCGAGCGCAGACAGAGCAGCCTCGCCCTTAATGGTTTGTTTACGTTGGCCGTGTTGGCCACGCTTTATTTTGTGCGCGATCTGGTGCTGCCAATAGCGCTTGCGCTGATGTTGAGCGTGGTTCTCACGCCGGTCATGCGAACTTTGAACCGCTTGCGACTTCCACCGCCACTCAGCGCCGCAATCGTACTATTCACCGTGTTCGCGGCGCTCTCAACCGCCGCCTATAACCTCGGCGAACCCGCCAATCAGTGGCTCACCAAAGCACCTGAAGTCATGCGGGTTATCGGCCTGAAGCTGCGCGACATCACCGGCCGGGTAATGGTGGTGGCCAAAGCGACTGAACAAGTCAAAGTTGTGACTGAAGACATGGCTAACGGGGGGACGCGTGAGCGACGTATTGCCGAAGTCACGGTCAAGGAACGGCCCTTTGCAAATGGCATATTGGTCGCCTCGCAGGCGTTTTTCCTGAGCGCGGTCAGCACAGTCGTGCTGTTGTTCTTCATGCTTGCCTCGGGCGACTTGTTCATGCGCAAGGTGATCGCGGTGACGCCACGTTTTTCCGATAAGAAACGCGCGGTTGACATCATGCGCCAGATTGAAGCCGAGGTATCGACCTATCTGTTCACGGTCTCGACCATCAACATCGGCCTGGGCTGCACGGTAGCGTTAGCACTGTATCTGCTCGATGTACCCAACCCTGTGCTGTGGGGCGTGATGGTCGCGCTGTTCAATTTCGTGCCGTATTTCGGCGACCTCGCAAGCTTCACCGTATTGAGTGTCGTCGGGCTCCTGACATTCGATGATCTCTGGCAGAGCCTGCTGGTACCGGGCGCCTTCTGCGTACTGACCGCGACAGAGGGTTACCTGATCACACCGTTGATACTTGGCCGGCGGTTGAGCCTGAATCCGGTCGTCATCGTGCTTTCCGTCGTGCTGTGGAGCTGGATGTGGGGTCTGGTCGGCGCCCTGCTCGCGGTTCCGATGCTGGTCGTCGCGAAGACCTATTGCAGTCGCATCGACTCGCTGCGCTCATTCAGCGAATTTCTCGAAAACTGATATTCGTACACCGTTGTTGAGATAACCGCCGGCGGGCATCGGCCTGCACGTATACTGCGCGCCTGTTTTCCCCGAGCTTGTACCTATTGGACCCGGTACCCCTGACCGACAGCGGGCAGAATGGCGACGGTGACGACGGCCCGGCGCCGGAGAACATGCCTGCGCGACCGGCTGCGATGCGCTTCATCATGGCGGCTGTGTTGATTGACATGGTCGCCATCGGCATCATTGTTCCCGTGCTGCCGGCGTTGATCGGCCGCTACACCACCGACCCGACCTCACATGCGCTGTGGTTCGGCGTCATGGCGTTCGCTTTCAGCGTGGCAAACTTCGTTGGTGCGCCGATACTCGGAGCCTTATCCGATCGGTATGGCCGCCGACCGGTGCTGCTGCTCGGCTTCTGCGGACTCGCTTTCAATTTCTTCGCCATGGCCCTCGCCACTCAGCTATGGGTCCTGATCACCGTTCGCATGGTCGGCGGCGCGCTGCAAGCCAACGTCGCTGTTGCCAACGCCTATGTCGCCGATATCTCGGCGCCAGAAGAACGCACACGCCGCTTCGGACAACTCGGCGCCATGTTCGGCATCGGTTTCATGCTCGGCCCGGTACTCGGTGGCGTACTCGGTGACATCGATCTGCACCTGCCGTTCTTCGTGGCCGGCGGTTTCGCATTGCTTAATCTTCTTTATGGCTGCTTCGTTCTACCCGAATCGCTGCCGCTGACGCGGCGCAAACCGTTCGTCCTGGCAGCCGCCAATCCGCTCGCGGCGCTCCACCGCCTGGGTCGGCTGCAAGGCGTCGGTCGTCTGTTATGGGTGGTAGCGCTGACCAATCTCTCGACTTTCGTCATGTACACAACGTGGGTGCTGTATACGTCGTATCGCTTCGACTGGGGTCCACGGGAAAACGGCTGGTCGATGTTTGCCATGGGCGTCGTCTCCACCCTGGTTCAGGGCGTACTGCTCGCGCCGCTGCTGCGGCGAATCGACGCCCGACGCCTCGCCTTGCTCGGCCTCGCCTCGAGTGCGTTCGGTTATCTGGGTTGGGGACTCGCCACGGCCGGCTGGGTGATGATTGTCGTCATTGCCTGCAATCTGCTCGGCTGGACTGTCAGTGCCGCCGTCACAAGCATCGTCTCCAATGCCGCTGACGCGCGCTCGCAGGGTGACACCCTCGGCACGGTGTCGTCGTTGACCAGTCTGATGGCCGTCATCGCACCGTTATTCGGCGCGCCACTGATGGCAGCAGTCTCGCATCTGCCGCCGACCGACAGGTTGGTCGGGGCGCCAATGTACTTCTGTGCATTGCTGCAGTTCGCGGCGATGCTGGTTGCAGCACGCTATTTCTCGGGCGGCGCCAACCCGCTGACGCGCGGATCGCGCTGATCCCAATGTCGACGACGGACTCGAACTACCAATGAGCGTTGCCACCTGCTGGCGACGAGCTGTCGCGTTCGTGTTCCGCGTGTTCTGGCTGATGCTGCCGGTCGTCATACCGTCGTGGCGATTTTTCGACGTCATTGCACCTTCACCGCGTATCGAGTTCGCCTGGTCCGATACGCCCGAGGGAGCGGATGTACTCTGGCGCGAATTCCGTCCACGCCCAGCCAGTCTGACCTGGGCTCAGCATTTGCGTCGGCTATGGTGGGCTCCACAAGGCAATGAATCGCTGTATCTGCTGAGTTGCGCCGACCGGATCTGGGCCGACCAGTCGGCGTTTGCAATGGCCGAGATCCGTCACCGTCTGTGGCGCGCTGTGATGCTGGGCGAGATCGCGCGCAACGGGCGGTATTTGAGCTATCGGATCCGAACCATTGAACGAATCGCGCTGGACTTTCATGAGGAAATTGCCTACCTCGATCCGCCGCAGGATCTGTTGGATACGGTCAGCGAAAAATCATCCAGCGAGCCGGCGTAGACGCGATGACGCTGACTGTCGCACTCCGCTCAAGCGAATGCCTCCTCGCCCTGGTCCTGCTGCAGCAGGCACTCGAACACCTGGGCACCGCGCGCGACGAGCGCCGATTGCATGCTTGCATCGCGCTGTTCGCCGTTCTGCTGATGACCGGCGCCGCACCACTGTGGGCAGAGTGCGTCTTGCTGGTGTTGACGGTGCTGCGGCTGCTGCGTTTCGACGGCCCCTATAACGGCGGCGCCGACAGGCTCACTTACCTGATCCTGATCTGTCTCACGCTGGCCCGCCTCGCGCCAACCCCGCAGTGGCAGGAGCTCGCGTTCGGCTATCTCGCGCTGCAGCTGTGTTTGTCGTACGCAATGTCGGGCTGGGTCAAACTTGTCAATCCGGCGTGGCGCTCGGGGCAGGCGTTGCGGGATGTCTTCGCGTGGTCGGCTTATCCGCAAAGCGAACAGTTGCGACTATGGGCAGAGCATCCGCGAACGATGTTCATAATGTCCTGGTCAGTGATTGGTTTCGAGCTCGCCTTTCCGTTCGCGCTGGCGCTCGGGCATTGGCTGTGGCTCGCGCTGGCCTTAGCGGCAAGCTTTCACCTGGCCAACGCCTGGCTCTTCGGGCTCAACCGTTTTGTCTGGGTCTGGCTGGCAGGATATCCAGCGCTGCTGTGGTTACAGGAACGTCTGTTTCCGCTGGCATCGCAATAGTGCACGCTCGTCACCCATGTCACATTTCCCTGGCGCGTTTCGTCTGAGTTGAGTCATCAATTCGGAGTCATCGTCATGCGTTATCTGCAATTCCTGTTGTTTCTCGTGTTCTGCGTCAACGGCCTGACCATGCTGGGCTGGCCATCGTGGTGGTATGGCCAGGTCCCGGGCGTCGTCGATACCGGTCCGTTCAACGGTCATTTCGTGCGTGACGTCGGCGCCGCCTATCTGGTTTGCGGGCTCTGCTTTGCCGCGCTGCTCCGTCACATCGAGGGCGCCAGACCAGCGGCTATCGCCGCTTGCGGCTTTCTGTTCGTCCACGCCGGAATTCATCTCGTCGAGATGTTGAGCGGGCTGCACTCATTCGCGCATTTTCTGCGCGACGTACCGGCAGTCCTGGTGCTACCGCTGCTCGCGCTATGGAGCTTGCGCCCCGCTCAACGCCCTGTCCCTGCATGCGGTACGACGGGAGGCAGTTATGCTTAAGCATTTCCTGCATCGCTATATCGCCGCATTCGAGCGGCGCTATGACTACGACATGAGCTACGCACGTCGTCTGCTCGAAAGCCGCACTTCGGCCTTTCTTCATTTCGTACCGGTAACCTGGCTGTCGGCGTACCGCGATCAGGTGCCGGTCACGGCCTGGTTCGCCGTCAAACTCGTCACCATCGTGCACGAAGACTGCGGCCCCTGTACGCAACTGAATATCCGGATGGCTGAAGACGCCGGACTTGCACCGGACACGCTGCGCGCTATCCTTCAACGTGACATGAATGCACTCGACAGCGATACAGCGCTCGGACTCACTTTTGCCAGCGCAGTGGCAACGCGTGCACCCGAGGTTGACAGCCTGCGCGAGGAAATCGTACGCCGTTGGGGCGATCGCGGCCTGGTGACGCTGGCGCTGTGTATTGCGTCGACCCGTGTCTATCCTTCGCTCAAGTACGCATTGGGTTACGGACATCGCTGTGGACTTCTGACAGTCGGCAGCGATAGCGCACCGGTGCAACCAGTACGCATGACGCACAGATGGCAGGCCCATCAGACCTGACACTTGCGTTCGAGGCCGAGCGGGCATTCCTGCGCGGCCTCGCTTATCGCATGCTCGGCTCCGTGACCGAGGCGGAAGATATCGTCCAGGACGCCTGGCTGCGCTGGCAGGCTCACGAACGAACAGCGGTGCAGAACGCGCGTGCTTTCCTTGCGCGCATCGTCACCAATCTCTGCCTTGATCACCTCGCTTCGGCACGTGTGCAGCGTGAGCATTATGTGGGACAGTGGCTGCCCGAACCGCTTGTCGATGTCGCGCCGGCCGGCAATGATCCGGCACGTGTCTTCGAACTCGAAGCCGATGTCAGCTTCGCGCTGCTGCAGCTGCTGGAGCGCCTTTCGCCACTCGAACGCGCCGCGTTTCTGCTGCACGATGTATTCGATTTCAATTTTACCGCCGTCGCCCAGACGCTCGGTCGCAGCGAAGTCGCCTGCCGCCAGCTGGCCGCGAGGGCGCGCCAACAGGTTCAGGATGAACGACCGCGTTACCGCGTTTCTGTCGCTGTCGGTGAACGGCTCCGTGCAGCGTTCATGCAGGCTGTCGCAGCCGGCGATATCGGGGCACTTGCGAGCGCCCTGGTCGAGGACGTCGGCTTTTATTCCGATGGCGGCGGCAAGGTTTCAGCTGTATCGCGTCCACTGCATGGTGCGATACAGGTCGCACGCGTGGTGATCGGTTTTGCCGGTCTCTATGAACCGGGCGAAGTCGATCTCGAGAGCGTCTGGATGAATGGGCACCCGGGCTTTATTCTGCGGACGAAAGACGGCGCCGTCCTGCAGACCATTATCCTCGCCCCGGCTGTCGATGACCGCATCGCCGCACTTTACGTGCAGCGCAACCCGGATAAACTGCGGCATCTGGCAGCCCGACGGGATGCTAGCCCAGCACCTGATCATAAGGACTGACGATGCGTATCGCACTCTGCCTACGCGGCTATACCCGGATACTCCAGATCCTGCACACGCTGTTGCCCGCCGATGAGATCATCGAATGCGCCGGCGACGAGATCCTCGAGCTGGCGCACGAGGCCGATGTGCTCATACCCATCGTCACACCGATACCGGTGGCCGCGTTCGCTGCGCCCCGCCTCAAGCTGGTGCAACAGTTCGGCGTTGGTCTCGATGTCGTGGATATTCCGGCAGCAACCCGCGCCGGCGTGCTGGTGGCCAATGTGCCGAGTGTCGGCACCGGCAACGCAGAGTCTGTCGCCGAACTCGCGATCGCACACATGATGATGTTGTCGCGGGCCATCCCGGCTGCGTTCGAACGCTTCCGCGAACGGCGCTTCGGGGCCCCATTAGGCCATTGCCTCTGGCGCAGCACGGTGGTGATCCTCGGTTATGGCGGAATCGGCCAGGAGATTGCGCGTCGACTGGCCGGTTTCGGCACTCGTATCATTGCGGTGTCGCGCCATGGGCCTGACGGCGGGCGCGAGCGTGACATGACCGTGCATCTCGACCAGCACGTCAATGCCGAAGGCACGGGCGATGCGGTCGCTCAAGCGGATTTCGTCGTCGTCGCTGCACCGGCCACACCGGAGAATATCGGTCTCGTCGACGCCGCCGTGTTCGCGCGCATGAAACGCGGCGCCTATGTCATCAATATCGCGCGTGGACCGGTCATCGACTACGACGCGCTGATGGCGGCACTCAAAGACGGCCGCGTCGCCGGCGCCGGGCTCGACGTCTTCTGGCGCGAACCATTCGCGCCGGACGATCCGCTGTTCGCCTATAACGTGATTGCGACACCGCACATCGGCGGCGCCACGGAACGCAGCCTGACCGGTATCGGTGAGGCGGTCGCGGCAAACATCGAGAATCTGCGCTGCGGCATTCTGCCAGCCTGTTGTGTCAATCCACAGGTACAAGGGCACCGTAATCGCACCTGAACATCGTATCTGACACCCGCAAATTCGAGACCCTGTTGGCGACTTTTGCGCTGGCGGACTTCAGGCGCAGTGAGGCGGTAATGTAAGATGCCGGGTCTTCGACGAGGGGAATAGATCATGACGAGTGCGCGCAATCCGGGCCATGAGCCCCGTGTCGTAATTATCGGTGCCGGTATGGCCGGCATTCTGACCGCCATCAAACTCCGCGAATCGGGCTATACCGATTTCGTGATTTACGAAAAATCGAATCGAGTCGGCGGCACCTGGCGCGAGAACACCTATCCGGGTATCGCCTGCGACGTGCCGGCGCATTTGTATACCTATTCTTTCGAACCGAATCCGAACTGGAGCCGGACGTTCGCGCCCGGACCGGAAATCCACGCCTACTTCGAGCGCATCGCGAACAAGTATCAGGTCATGGAGTACATCCGCTTCAACGAGGCTGTACCGACCTGCGAATTCATCGATGGCCGATGGCATATCCGTACATCGACTGGACGAGAAGATGTCGCCGATGTCGTCATTGCCGCGACCGGCGTACTTCACCATCCCCACACGGCGGACATTCCCGGGCTGGAGACTTTCGCTGGCAGTACTTTCCACAGCGCGCGCTGGGATCACAGTGTGCCGCTGGAAAACAAACGGATCGGCGTGATCGGCACCGGTTCGACCGCCATTCAGATCACCTCGGCGCTGGTCGACAAGGTCGCGCATTTCTCGCTGTTTCAGCGCACCGCACAGTGGGTGATGCCGATAGATAACGTCGCGTACAGCCAGGACGAGATTGCCGGTTTCTGCAACGAACCAGGCAAGTTGACCGCACTGCGCACGCAGCTGAATGACGATTTTCAAGCTTTCTCGAACGCGGTGATCGACGCAGACTCCGCCGGTATGAAGGAGATCGAGGACGCCTGCCGCGCGAATCTCGAAGACAACGTGCGCGACCCGGTACTTCGCGAAAAACTGCGCCCGAACTATCGCGCCGGCTGCAAACGGCTGATTTTTTCGTCCGACTTCTATCAGGCCGTCCAGCATCCGAACGCCGAGGTCATTACGGACGTCATCGAACGCATCGAGCCGGGTGGTGTACGTACCGCCGATGGCGTACTGCACGAGCTGGATGTGCTGGTTATTGCGACCGGCTTCCATGCCGACAGCTTCATCCGCCCGACCACCGTGCGCGGCCGTGGTGGTGTCGATCTGGATGACGTGTGGGCCGACCATCCAGTCGCTTACCTTTCGATCTCGATTCCGCAGTTTCCGAATTTCTTCATGCTGAACGGGCCGAACGGGCCGGTCGGCAATTTCTCGTTGATCCTCATCGCCGAATCGCAGGTCGGCTATATCCTGAAGCTGCTGGAACAGATCCGCAGCGGTCGTTGCCGCGAAATCAGCGTGAACGCCGAAGCCTCCATGCGCTTCGAAGACGAACGCAGCCGCGCTGCGAAAAAATCAATCTGGGCGACCGGCTGCAAGAGCTGGTATCTCGACAAGAACGGCGTACCGGCGAGCTGGCCGTGGTCACCGACCCGCTTCTTCACCGAAATGGAGCAACCCAAACTCGACGCCTTCGAACTGGCCGGATAAAGACCCCTGGTCCCTGGTTCAAGCCGACTGCGCTTCGTCCGCCGGTAGCACCTCGGCCGCCGGCCAGCCGATGCACGCACCGTGCGCACGGAAGTTGCGCAGCCACCAGCCCCAGTCTTCCGGGACGAGCGAGAACGGATCGGGATGCTCGAGCTCGCGGGCTGCCCACACCGGCCAATGCGGATTCGAGAGCGCTGGTCGACCAAGCATGATGAGATCGATGACGTCATCACGGATCACTTTGTCGGCGAGCGCCGGTAGGCCCAGATTCCAGCTCGTCGCGACCGGGATCCCGACTTCGCGACGCAGGCGCGTTGCGCGATCGAGCATGAAACCGAGTTCAGCGAATGGCACGGACTGCATCTCGTCGGTGTTGAAACCGAGACTCAGATCGGCAAGGTCGAGGCCGTGCTGCTTCATCATCGAGACCGCTTCCACGGCCTCATCGAACTGCACACCGCGCTCGTTCAAGTCGTCAGAACCCAGGCGCATCGTCAACGGATAACGCTCCGGCCAGACTTCACGCACGGCATCCAGCGCTTCGAGATGAAAGCGCACGCGATTTTCGAGGCTGCCGCCGTATTCGTCGCTGCGCTGGTTGGCGAGTGGCGAAAAAAAGCTCGCCCCCAGATAACCGTGCGCAAAATGCATCTCCAGCCATTCGAAGCCGGCGGCGAGCGCGCGTTTTGCCGCGCTGGCATAAGCGCGATGAATGGCCTTGATCTCGTCGCGGGTCAGCTCGTGGACAGGATATTTATACTTGCCGCCATAAGGCAGCGCCGACGGACCGACAACCTGCCAGCCGTCGGGATGATCCGGCGGGAGTTGATGGCCGCCCTGCCAGGGTTTCACTTCGCTGCCTTTGCGCCCGGTATGACCGAGCTGTATGGCTGGCACCGCGCCCATGTCCTTGACGATCGCCGTCGTACGCGCCAGCCCTTCGATCTGCGCATCGTCATAGATGCCACCGCAGCCGACACTGGTGCGGCCGTCCGGCGTGATTGCCAATTGCTCACCGAAAACCAGGCCGAAACCGCCGGCGGCGCGTGAACCCAGCAACATGACATGGAAGTCATTCATCAGACCGTCGACAGAGCGATACATCGTCATCGGTGACATCGCGATGCGATTGCGCAAGGTCACACCTTTCAGCGAGTAGGGGGTGAACAGATCGGGCACGAGGACAGCTCCAGGTTAATCAACAGCCGGCCGACGTTCTGCCGGAATAAGGTTATTGTAGAGCGGACGCTTTTCGTTTGTACTTCCCGCCTTCTGGTCGCAGGGGAAGGCTGCAGCCGTCGCGATGAACGCATTATCTTTGTTCGAATCAACATTCGGACCCCGCTACCCACTCGCTACGCCCCGTCTGTCGCCGTTCATCGCCGGCGCGATGGCCTTGCTGAGCGCCATCGAATCGCGCGCCGAATGGACCCACGAGGTCATGCCGGGCGTCACGGTGCGAGCGTCCCTGCAGGCCGGTTTCGCTGCCGTGACCATGGAGAATGCCAATCTTGGCCTCGGCCAGGTGGACTACCTGACGCGTGAGCGCGCCGGTGACCCGAGCTGGACGGAAACCCATTTGAAACCAATCGTCGGCTTCAGCAGCAGTGCCGGCTGGTACGGCGAAGCATCGGTGGTCGGCGCCACCACCTTCTTCGATGGTGACGCCAGCGGTTTCACCCGCGGTGGCGACGGCAGTGTCGATATCGAGACCGCGCTGCTTGGCTGGCGCTCCGGTGCACCGACCGACGACGCCGCTCGGCCCGTATTCGATTTCTCGCTCGGGCGACAGACGGTCGATGTCGGAGATGGTTTTCTGCTCGACGACGGCAATTTCGATCTCGGCGACGACGGCGGCGTATGGCTGGTTCCACGCCAGGCGTTCCAGCGTACGGTGCGTGCGCGGATTGACTATCGCGCCTGGCATGCCGATATGTTTTTTCTGGAAGCGGACCCGGACAACGACGAACCGGCGCTGGTCGGCGGCAATGCCGAGTATCAGTTCGAACAGGGCGGCCACGCCGGTCTGCTGTATATGAATATTGTCGATACCGACAGACCGCGCCTGTTCGCTCCGCGCGACGGCATGAACGTGATCAGCGCGCGGGTCAACGATGTCCGTCTCGCCGGCCTGCCGCAAATCGGCTGGTGGGGTGAAGCGACGCGTGAATTCGGCGACGGGCCTTATGGCCGTTTCGATGCGCACGCCTGGTACGCTGAGGCGATCTACCATTTCGATCAAATACCGTGGCAGCCACGGCTAAGTTATCGCTATGCGTATTTCTCCGGTGATGCCGATACGACCGATACCACCCGGCGTGACTACGACCCGCTGTTCTATGGCTTCGACAAACGTAGCTGGGGCACCTGGTTCCAGGGCGAAGTGACGGGCGGCTGGCTGCTGTTCAACAACAATCAGCGCAATCACCTCGTTCATCTGGCCGCCAGCCCGAACGAGCGCGTAACGGTCGGCGTAATCGGCGGTACTTTCTCACTGGTCGAGGATAATTACCGCGGCACGCCGGTCACAGCACGCCATTTCGGCGACGAGCTGAACGTCTACACCGACTGGGCCGTGCATAAAAACGTGTTCCTGAGCGCGGCTTACGGCGTGATGTTCCCGGGCCAGGGTGCAGCGCAGGGCGTCGGCGATGACGAGACCTTCCACCTGGTGGAGCTTGGCCTCTATTTCACCTTCTGAACTTGCTCTCTCGCCCGTGCAACTGAGATCCTCTCATTCGCGGCGTTCCGACAAGCAGGTGGAGCAATGACGATGGCGCTCAAATTCGGCATTCTATGGCCCTTTCGCAATCCGGCATTTGCGCGTGTGCCGTGGGCAGAACTGTATCGAACGCATCTCGATCTCTGTGTTGAATCCGAAGCGCTCGGTTACGACAACATCTGGCTGACCGAGCATCATTTTCTGGATGACGGTTACTCGCCTTCGCTGCTGCCGATAGCGGCAGCGCTCGCTGCCCGCACCAGCCGCATCCGTATCGGGACCTATCTGATCCTGATGCCGATGCATAACCCGGTGCGAATCGCCGAAGACACCGCGACTATCGATCAGATTTCCAATGGCCGTTTCGATCTGGGTGTCGGTCTGGGCTATCGCGCAGGAGAATTTTCCGCGCAAGGCATCTCGCCGAAAGAGCGCGGTGCCCGCCTGACGGAGGGCATTCAGATAGTGCAGCGTCTGCTCAGCGATGAAACCGTGACCATCGACGGCAAATTCAGCCAGCTCAAGGACATCCGCATCAGTCCCCCCGCGCTGCAGAAGCCGCATCCGCCGATCTGGCTCGGCGCGCTGGCGCCCAAGGCCATCGAACGCGCAGCGCGACTCGGTTTTCATTACCAATCGGTCGGGCCAAGCGCACTGAACGCGGTGTACGATGAAGCGCTCGCACGTTTCGGTCGGCGGCCGGCCGATTTTCAGATAGCCCAGGCCCGTGCCGTCTACGTGGCACCGACCCGCGAGCAGGCGTGGGAGATTGCTGCAAGACCGCTGCATTACATGCTGGAGAACTACGTACGCTGGTTTGTCGAAGCGAGCGACATGCCCGGCGCCAGCGATGCCCTGAAATCGCTGACCAGTGTCGACGACATGATCCGCCAGCAACGCTCGGACTTTCTCGGTGAAGATGCCATCATCGGGACACCGCGCGATGCCATCGATATGATCGAGGAATACAGAACGCGAGGTCGCATGACGCATCTCGTCTGTTACTTCCCGACCAGCGGCATGCCGCCAGCACAGATCCGCGCCGGGATGACGCTGTTCGCGAACACGGTCATTCCCCATTTCAAGCGCTGACACCAACCGGAGACTCGCATGCCCACGCTGCAACTGACCGTCGATGAAGTACTCGCGACGACGCGCGCCGTGCGCAAACGCCTCGACTTCGAACGCCCCGTAGCGCTTGCCGTCATCGAGGACTGTATCTCGCTCGCGCAGCAATCGCCCTGTGGATCGCTCGCCCACATGTGGCATTTCGTGCTGGTTGATGATCCGAACAAACGACGTGCACTGGCCGAGCTCTACCGGCGTGCCTGGGAACACTACGTCGAGCAGCCTTGGTCGATCGCAAACCTGCACAGGAACGATACGGAAATGGCCGCGACTGCCGAACGCGCGACAGATTCCGCTGCGTATCTGGTCGAACATCTGCATCGCGCGCCGTGGCTACTGGTACCGGTACTTGCCGGTCGTCACGAAGGTGCAGACGCGGCAGTAACCGCTGCTGTTTACGGGTCCATTCTGCCTGCTGTGTGGAGCTTCATGCTGGCTGCCCGCGAGCGTGGTCTCGGCACCTGCTGGACGACCGGGCACCTGATGTACGAGCGCGAAGCGGCCGACATACTTGGCATTCCTTATGACGACTACACGCAGGTTGCCCTGGTCCCGGTAGCGTATACCCTCGGCACCGCATTCAAGCCGGGCGCGCGCAAAGCGATGGCGGCGTACGTACATCGCAACGCCTGGTAGCGCTGCTCGCCATGCATACTCGCCATGCATCACTCAACTCTCGCCTGACCGCATGACCAGCGCAGTTCCAGACGACCACGACAGCTTGCCAACCGGCGCGCAGTTGACGGCGCATGACGACGTTTTTCGCGAGCAGCCAGACATCATCTACGATCGTTTGCGCGAACACGCACCGTTACATCACGACGCACCCTATGGCCGTACGCTGCTGACACGTTTCGACGACGTTCGCACCGCCATCCGTCACAAGCACTTCAGTGTCGACGCACGCAACAGTCTGCCTGACTCCTACATGCGGCGCGTCGCCGCTACCGGCGTCAGCGAGAGCGCTGGTGCGGCGGCTTACGAACCACCACTGGTTCTGCTGGACGACCCGAATCATCGCCGCATTCGCCTGCTCATGAGCAAGGCATTCAACCCGCGCTCGATCGAGGCGATGCGCCCGCGCATCGAGACCATTACCAGCGACCTGCTGGCCGCTATCGATGGTAAAGACGCGGTCGATCTCATCGAGGATTTCGCCGGCCCTCTGCCGACGCAAGTGATACTCGACATGATGGGCATGGCTGACGGCTCGCGGAGTGATTTCAAGCGCTGGTCGGAGAACATCCTGATGGGTTACGACCCGGAGCGCGATGCGGCCACCCAGCGACGCCTGCGCGAAGCGTATATGGCGATGGCTGCGCAATTCAGAATGACCGTGGAAGCGCGGCGCGCGGCGCCGCGAGACGACCTGATCTCGGCCATGGTCCGCGCCCAGGAGGAAGCCGACACGCTGAGCGATCTCGAAATCATCAGCCTCTGCACGCAGTTGATGGTTGCAGGCAACGTGACTACGACCGATCTCATCGGCAACGGTGTGCATGCACTGCTGACGCATCCGGATCAACTGGCGCGCCTGCGGGCCGAACCAGGCCTGCTCGACAGCGCCATTGAAGAAATGCTGCGTTACGATTGCCCGATTACGGAAACCGCGCGTTTCCCCCTGCGAGACGACGCCCTGAATGGCTGCCCGGTCTCACGTGGCCAGACACTGACCGCTTCGCTGGCCGCCGCCAATCACGACCCTGCCGTTTTCCATGAACCGCATCAATTCGATATCACCCGCACCGACAATCAGCATCTGGCTTTCGGTCACGGTGTGCATGTGTGCCTGGGCGCGCCACTGGCGCGACTCGAAGGGCAGATAGCGATACGTGAATTGCTCGCCCGCTACCCGCACATCAGCCTCGACGAATCGCGCCTGCGCGAGCGACGAAAGCTGCCGTTTTTTCGCGGCTTCAGAACACTGCCGCTGCGCTTGAGTTAGATTTTCCGGCGGAGTCGCAAGGCCAGCAGGCCGGCGCCGAGCAGCCAGGCGGGAGCCGGCAGCGGGACCACGGTCGGCTCGCCGAAAATGAAGTCATCCATCAGCACGCAATCGCCGCAGCCGTTGTCTGTGAAGGAGCCACTTCCGGACTGAATCCGCACGCGCGCGACTCGTTCGCCCGAGGTGAACTCCACACCGAGGAAGCTCAAGCCAGCGTTGACTCCGGTCAGCACGTTCCGGGTGAAAAGCAGATTGTCATCGATATCGAAAAACGCCAGCGAACTCGACCCTGGTGTATCCGTATCGGTGAAAACTGCGCCAAAACCATGCGTGGTGGCGGCCGTGGCGCTGCCCGGGACAAAGAAATGGACATCCATCGTATCGCCGCCGGCTATGCCGAACAGACGCTGAGAGCTGAACAGTGAGAAATTATCCGTCGAGCTGTAGGGCGTCAGGTTTTCGAACAGAAACTCGGGCGAGCCCGAATCACCGCTGACAACGAAACGCGCGCCAGCATCTGGCGTAGAGAACACCACGCCGCGCGGTGAATTCGAGTTGAAAAAATTGGCTGGATGCGGATCGCGAAACGACGCACCAACACCATCCCAATTGATCTCACGGCGGCCACTGCCGACAGAACCAGGCGTATTGGCGTTAAGGGAACCGAGCGCAGCGCGGAAGCTGTCGACCGTGGCCTGAATCGAAGCCGCGTTGGCACCGCTTGCTTCATACACGACGGCGGCTGCCGTAGCTGGTCCGCTCGCAACGACCGCCAACAGGACGGCGATGACCGGGTAAAGTCTATTCATGGCGTATCTCCCTGGCTTTGTTATCGCGGCTAGCGGCAGGCATCTGCCCACGGCTGGCCGCTCTTTCGACTAGTTATGCTGCCAGAACGTAGCGCGTGATCAGGAGGCTGACAATCGGCGCATATGTGAACCAGTTGGCACACCGCGGCAACGCCAGGCAGACGGTCGGCGCGTGCGCAGTCGCCAGTCACTCACGCAACGGTGCGAAAAATTTCAGCGCAGCATCGATGACAAACTGCGGTTGTTCTTCTGGAATGAAATGCCCGCAGTGAGCAACCGATCCACCGTCGACCTGCTCCGCGACCGGCTGCCAGTAGGGGCGTATGTCGCCGAGAAAGCTCTCGCCGCCATAGGCAAGCACCGGGATAGTGAGTTTGTGCGTAGCCGCAGCCAGGTTGACGGCATCCTCACGGAGCCCGGCGGCGTACCATTGGAAGCCGGCGCGTATCGACCCGGGTAGCGAATTCACGCGCACGTATTCGGCAATCTCTTCTTCGCTGAACACGGCCGGACTGTAATTGAAGTCGAGAGTGGTCAGAAAGCGGCGTAGATAGGCATCGATATTCTGACTGACCAGCATGGCGGCCCAATCGGGATTACCACCATGAAAAAACACATGATTGATCTTGAGCGCCAGCTCGAGCGGGAACGAATCACCGGCGCGGATCAATCCCGGGATCATGTCGAGGATGAACAGGCGTCGGACAAGCTCGCGATTATCGTAAGCGAAATAGAACGCCACCGAACCGCCCCAGTCGTGACCGACCACACCGACCTGGTCATAGCCGAGCTGCGTGACGAGCTCGCGGACATCGGTCGCCATGGTGCGCTTATCGTAGCCGGTCATCGGCTTCTCGGAATCACCGAGCCCGCGAAGATCGGGCGCAATGATCGTGTACTGCTCAGCCAGCGCGGAAATGACTTTCCGCCATTCATACCAGCTCTGCGGCCAGCCATGCAGCAGCACCAGCGGGTAACCCGTGCCCGCCGTCACGTAGTGCATACGAAAGCCATTCACTGTGCGCTGATGGTGGGTCCAACTATCGGTCATCCGAAAATCCTACCGTTTAGTGGTGTGGTATTCCGCGATAAACGCGACGACCCTGGAGTCGGGTTTCGGTTTGCGAAGCTCGGCAAGAATATGGGTATCGAGCAGCCAACCGGTCACAACGCGACGTCACGCACCGGCAAAGGAACGCGGGTGGATTCGAGTTCGAGTTCACGATGCGGTGAAGCCTGCATCGCCTCAATGAGTGCTACGCCGGTTAATTCGCCACTCAGATGGCGATATTCGTCGGCGCCAATCACGACAACTTCATCGCGACCGTGAACAGTGACGTGCTGGGGGCCTTCATTTCTGGCTTTACGAACCAGTTCGCTGAATCGAGACTTGGCATCCTGCAATGCCCAATAGCCCGAGCGGGATGACGACAGTGGCGGCTTTCGGTCTGATATTCTGGTCATCCTGACCAGAATATGATGAGCCCACCTTCTCAATCAAGCGCTAGCGCGGTTTACAGTAACCGCGCCATCGCATACTGCTACGCCGCGCAGCGAATGCGCCGACGCATTGCGCCTAAGCCAACCACTGCCGAGCCGAACAGCCAGACTGCCGGCGGCACCGGCACGGAGGACGGCGGCAGTACGACACCCTTGAGGCTCAAGTCGAACTCACCGATGAATTGATCGTAGCCGCTGGCGTTGTAGCCGAACAGGCTGAAGGTGATGAGGTCGTCGAAGCTGCCGAGTGTCACGGGATTCAGGCCGACGGAGAGCGATTGTGTCTCGCCAGCGCCGAGGTTCATCGTCAAGAAACCGCTGAGCGAGAAGTTGGCGCTGCTGCCGTTCACTTCCACCCGCAGGAAGTCGGCCGGCCCGACCACATCATTCGCCATCTGCAGTTGCGAACTGAGCGCAAGCGAGCCTTGTTCGATGCTGCCGAAGTCGACCGTGAACAGCGAGCCCTGCACCGTGAAGCTGCCGGCACCACCCAGCTTGCTGAACACGGGATTGGCGTACTCGTTGACCTGCGCACTCAAGTCGACCAGCGTCGTGCCGAGATTGAGGTCGACCATATCGACGTTATGCGAGGCGAACGCGAGCGCCGCCTGCCCACCGAAGACACCGGTGCTCGAGGTATCGAGCGTCACGGCAAGACTGCTGCTATCGGTTGCGCCAGCCGCGAGGCCGGCACCGAGCGTGCCATTCGCGCCGAATGCACCACCCGCACTGATGCTGCCGGTCAGCACATCGGTCAATGCGCCGCTGGCATCGTTCTGCACGGTGAGATTTCGCGCGCCGACGACATCGTTCTTGTGCACGATGCCGAAATCGACGGTGGTGGTCTGTACATCGGCAATCGCCGCAGCGTAGACCTTGCCGTTGACGTTCACCGACTGCGACGGCAGTGCGGTATCCGCAAGGCCGCTCAGCGTGCCGTTGGAGGCCAGCGTCACATCAACCGTGCCAGCGAAGGTGCCCGACGTCGTCGTCGCCAGCGTCAGCGTTGCATCCGCGCTCGAACCTGCCGCCAGGTTGGTGATGAGCGTATTGCCGCTTGCGGTATAACCCGCCGGGGTCACGCCGAGACTGGCGTTCAGACCTTCATGGAAGCCGTCGTTGGCAGCGAGGTTGGAGACCGTCAGCGTGCGACTTGCCGCAATGTCACCCACGCGGCGGGCGTCGAGCGTCAAACTCGCAGCGCTCAAACTGGCCTGCGCGTAATCGAATACCGCGCCGCTCAAGGTTACCTGCTGACCTGCGAGGCCGATTGCCGAGAAACCGCTGGTGCCGGTACCGTCGGATGCAAATGCGACCGTCGCCGTGCCGATCTTCGCGCCGACAGTTGCGGTGTCGAGGCTCGCAGTGAGGCCGGTGTTGTTGGTGCCGCCAGCCGTCAGCAGATTGAACGCGCCACCTGCGGTGACGTCGCCTGTATCGCCGGTGACCGTGGCATTGAGTGCTTCAGAGAAGCCATCGGCGGCGGCGCTGTTGCTGACGCTGAGTGTCGTACTCAGCACGTCGCCGACATGCGCATTGCCGACATTGACATTGGCGGCCGTGCTGGCCGCAGCGAGACGATAGACGTCACCGCTCAGCAGCACGTTCTGGCCTGGCAATGCGGTCTGGCCGAGTTCGCTGGTCCCGGCACCGTCAGAGACAAAATCAACGGTCGCCGTTCCACTCTTGTGACCGGCACTGGCGGTACTCATGCCAACGCCGATGCTGCCGTTATCGGTAGCGCCCGCGCCAAGCAGATTGAACGACCCGGCGACGGTGAACCCTGCGCTCGCACCGCCTGCACTACCGTTCAACCTTTCAGAAAAGCCATCGTTCGGAACGTCGTTCTGGATCGAGAGCCCGACCGTCGAGACCACATCGCCGACGCGGAACTTGCCGAAGTTGATTGGCTGCGCATTCAGAATATCCGCACTGGCGAAGCGAAACACCGCAGCTTCAGTGATCAGCGCATCGACATCCAGAACTTGTGAAGCGAGCGCAGTGACGCCGAGACCGCTGGTGCCGGTGCCGTCAGAGGCGAAGTTGAGCGTGACCGTCCCATCGACAATACCTGCCGCCGACGTGTCGAGCCCGACCGTCATACTGGAGTTATCGACACCACCCGCCGCGAGCAGATTGATCGAGCCGGAAGTCAGAATGCGTGCATCCGAACTGCCGGCGAAGCTGGCATTCAAACTTTCGGAGAAGCCGTCGGCAGTCGCCAGGTTCTGCACCGCCAACGCCTGACTCAGTATGTCACCGACATGCACGTTACCGAAGTTGATGCCGCCGAGCGTATTCACCTGGGCCAATCGGTATACCGCACCCGAAACATTGACAGTCTGCGCGCCGATACCGAATGCGCCGAAACCGCTGGTGCCGGTACCGTCAGAGGCGAGCGCCAGATTCGCTGAACCCGTCTTGGCGCCGGCCGTGGCGGTATCGAGACCGATGCTGAGCGCGCTGTTATTGCCTGCGCCTGCCGCCAGCAGGTTGATGCTGCCGCCATTTGTCGTTGCACTGCCGGTAGCGCCACCGATAGTCGCATTCAGCGATTCCGAGAATCCATCCGCAGCAGCGGTGTTGAGTACATTGATCGTTTGCGTGACAACATCGCCAACATGCGAGTTGCCGAAAACTATCGGCTGTTGCGTATTGGCAGTCGCCAGCCGGAACACGTCACCGCTGACATTCACCGTCTGCGTACCGATGCCCAGCGCCGTAAAGCCACTGGTGCCCGTGCCATCAGAGGCCAGCGTAATCGTCGCTGTGCCGATCTTGTGGCCGGCACTCACGGTATCGAGCGCCACGCTCAGACTGCTGTTATTGGTGGCCTGCGCACCCAGCAGACTGAACGCGCCGTTCGCCGTGATCCCGGCAGTCGCCCCGCCGATGCTGGCGTTCAATCGCTCGGAGAAACCATCCGCCGCCGCGTTGTTGGTGAGCGCGAGCGCCTGCGAAGAAATGCCGCCGACACGCGCGTTGGCGAGTACAACGGGTTCGGGCGTGTGTGCGCTCGCCGAAGCAAGGCGGAATACATCGCCGGAGATATTGACGGTCTGCGCACTGAGCGCCGTCTGCCCGAGCGCGCTGGTGCCCGCACCATCGGATGTCAAACTGATGGATGCCGTACCGGCTTTATGCCCGGCACTTGCCGTATCCAGACCGACAATCAGGCTGCTGTTGTTGCTTGCCTGGGCACCGAGCAGCGAGAAACTGCCAGTAGCCGTGAGGCCGGCACCGGCGCCGCCGATGCTCGCGTTCAGGGCTTCGGAGAAACCGTCAGCCGCTGCCGTATTGGTCAGTGTCAGGGCCTGCGTCGACACACCACCAACCCGCGCATTGGCGAGCACCACCGGCTCTGGCGTATGCGCGCTCGCCGAAGCAAGACGGAACACCGTGCCGCTCACGTTCACCACCTGCTGTTCGTTGACCGTATTGTTGGCGCCGTTCAATGCCGTCTGGCCGAGGCCACTGGTGCCAGCGCCGTCGGAGACAAAATTGACTGTCGCTGTGCCGGTCTTCACACCAACAGTCGCGGTATTGATGCCGACCTTGAGCACATTGGCGCTGGTCGCGCCGGCGCCGAGCAGACTCACGCTGCCATTCGAGGTCGCATTGCCGGTAGTGCCGCCGAAGCTCGCGTTCAAGCGCTCGGAGAATCCATCATTCGCCGCGCCATTGGTCAACGAGAGGAAACTCTCGGTGACGTCGCCAACATGCCGATTGCCGAAAGCAACTGGGTTCGGCGCGAGCGTGCCGGCGTCGGCAAAGCGGAATACGTTACCGCTCACGTTCACGGTCTGCGCGGCAAGCGCCGTGATGCCGAGACCGCTGCTGCCGGTACCATCGGAAGCCAGCGTGATCTGCGCCGTACCACTGCGTGCACCGGCGACCGCGGTGTTCAGGCCGACACTCAAGCTCGAATTATTCGTCGCCCCAGCACCTAGCAGATTGAAGCTGCCGCCATTGCTAGTTGCCGCACCGGTCGTATTGCCGATGCTCGCATTCAACGCTTCGGAGAAACCGTCGTTCGGGACGTTATTGGTAAGCGAGAGAACCTGGTTGGCGACGTCGCCGACATGCAGGTTGCCGAAAGCAATGGGTTCCGGCGTATGCGCGGTCGGATTGGCGAGCCGATACGCCGCACTGCTGACGATACTGAGCAGACTGTCGGCGACGTTGTCGAAATTGTTTGCGACTTTCAGCACTTGGCCACTCAGGGCGCCAGCCGATGTCGCATTGAATGTCACGCCAAGATTGCCGGTGTTGGCACCCGCGGCGAGCGGACCGAAGTTCGCCGCTGTGACGCCGCTACCGCCGAGGCGCGCATCGGTGATGTTGCCGCCGTTGGCGGTCGTCTGCAGCGCGCCGCGCAAGCTCGGGCCGGTCGTGCCGGTATTCGCGACCTGGTAATTACGCGTCACGCTGTCGCCGACATGCACGTTACCGAAAGTCATGGTGTAGTTCGGACCGGCGCCGGTGACTTCGCCAGTCAGGGCCTGGCCGATATCGCCTGCCGCGAGGATCTGACCCGCACCGGTGACACCAGCGCGCGCATTGAACGTATTACCCACACCAAAATTACCATTGGTGTAATCCTGTGCGACTGTCACATTCGAGGTGCCGAGTGCGAGCGTGCCGTTGTTGACGAGGAAATCCGCATCGCTGCTCGTGCCCACCGTCAAAGTCGCGCCGCTGTCGACCTGAATGGTGCCGCTCTGGCCATCGATACCGCCGGTCGCTATCAGATTGCCACCGCTCGCGCGCACGATGCCGTGGTTCAACACGGTGTCATTGAGCGTGCCGAAACCCGAAATCTGCCCAGCCGCGTTATTCGTCACTGTTCCCGTCGCATCGAGAATACCGCCGGCGAGCTCGATACGATCGTTGCTGGTCAGTGCGCCGTTCACGTTCAAAGTGCTGCTCGCGCCGATGCCGAGCAGCCCGTTGTTGAGCAGCGCGCCTGCCGTCGTGAAGTTGCGACCGTTGCGAATGGTGAACGAACCGTTATTCGTCGCGAGCGGATTGACTGCAGCAAACGTCGAACCAACACCGTCGAGCAGGATATTCGCGGCATTGACCGTGAACGTCGCGGTGCCGAAGCTCACGGTGGAGCCGGCGTACGCTTCGTAAGTGCCACCCGTCAGCGTGCCGCCGGCGAGATTGGTCAGGCCAGCCGCGCTGTTGGTGCGGCCAACGACCAGGGTGCCGCCGTTCTTCGCCGAGAAAGTGCCCGTATTGGTCAAAGTGATTGGAGTGAGCGACAGGGTGTGCCCAGCGCTCTCAGACGAAATCGTGCCGCCAGCCAGCAGTGTGCTGGTCGCGGCGCCCGTGATGGACGTATTGCTCGCGGCACCCGTTACGCCGGTCCTGATCGTGACGCCGGAGCCGACTGTCAGGGTCTGCCCGTTATTGATGAATACATTCAGAGAGGCATTGTTGCCCGGGTTCAACGTCACCAGACCGGTCTCGCCATTGGCCGTATCCGAACCCAAGGTGCCCGTGTTGAAGATCAGACTGTTGGTGCCCTGAAACGCCGGATTGAACAGCGCCAGACTCTCGCCCGCGGCATGGTTCAAGGTCAGGCCGTTGACAATACCCAAGGCAGCGGCGCTGCTGGCGCTGCCGACATTCAGGTTCAGTGCCAGCTTCACCCCATTCAAGGTGCTGCCCGCCGTCACGTTCAACAGCGAGGCACTACCGGGCGCGCTGTCAATGAGTCCACCGATGATCGTGCCGCCAGCCAGATTGAAACTGCCGGTCGTATTGTTCAGCAGGAACGTGCTGTCCGTATTGGTCAAGGTGCCGGTGATGTTCACGCGCCCATTCAAGCCGTTTACACCGCGACTGAACGTACCCAGATCAGCCGTATCGAAAGCGCCACCGAGATTGACCGTCGAATTGACGTCGTTATCGAGACTGATGGTGCCGCCCGCATTGCTCCAGTTGCCACCCATGGTCAGGATGCCGCCGGTCTTCGCTGCCAAGGTACCGGTGTTGTTGGTATTGGTCGGATCGACCGTCAACGTGCGGCCAGCCGTTTCGGACGAAATCGTGCCCGCGTTGTTCAACGTGCTGTTGGTCGCACCGGTGATGGACACATTGCTATTGGCACCCATCACACCGGTCTTGATCGTGATACCTGAGCCCACGCTCAGCGTCTGACCGTTGTTGATGAACACGTTCAGGTTGGAGTTGGCACCCGGGTTCAACGTCACCAGACCGGTCTTGCCGTTGGCGGTATCCGAGCCCAGCGTGCCGGTGTTGAAGAGCAGACTGTTGGTGCCCTGGAACGCGGGGTTGAACAACGCCAGGCTTTCACCCGCGGCATGGTCCAGCGTCAGCCCGTTAACAACACCCAACGCCGCCGCACTGCTGGCACTGCCGACATTGAAATTCAACGCCAGCGTCACCCCGTTCAAGGTGCTGTTTGCCGTCAGGTTCAACTGCGAGGCACTACCGGGCGCGCTGTCAATGAGGCCGCCGATGATCGTCCCGCCAGCCAGATTGAAACTGCCGGTCGTATTGTTCAACAGGAGCGTGCTGCCAGTGTTGGTCAAGGTGCCGGTGATGTTCACCCGCCCATTCAGGCCGTTCACACCGCGACTGAACGTACCCAGATCAGCGGTCTCGAAAGCGCCACCGAGATTGACCGTCGAATTGACGTCGTTATCGAGACTGATGGTGCCGCCCGCATTGCTCCAGTTGCCACCCACGGTCAGGATGCCGCCGGTCTTCGCTGCCAAGGTACCGGTGTTGTTGGTATTGGTCGGATCGACCGTCAACGTGCGTCCAGCGGTTTCGGACGAAATCGTGCCGGCGTTGTTCAACGTGCTGTTGGTCGCACCGGTGATGGACACATTGCTATTGGCACCCATCACACCGGTCTTGATCGTGATACCCGAGCCCACGCTCAGCGTCTGACCGTTGTTGATGAACACGTTCAGGTTGGAGTTGGCACCCGGGTTCAACGTCACCAGACCGGTCTTGCCGTTGGCCGTATCCGAGCCCAAGGTGCCGGTGTTGAAGAGCAGACTGTTGGTGCCCTGGAACGCCGGATTGAACACCGCCAGGCTTTCGCCCGCGGCATGGTCCAGCGTCAGCCCGTTAACAACACCCAACGCGGCCGCACTGCTTGCGCTGCCGACATTGAAATTCAACGCCAGCGTCACCCCGTTCAAGGTGCTGTTTGCCGTCAGGTTCAACTGCGAGGCACTACCGGGCGCGCTGTCAATGAGGCCGCCGATGATCGTCCCGCCAGCCAGATTGAAACTGCCGGTCGTATTGTTCAGCAGGAACGTGCTGTCCGTATTGGTCAAGGTGCCGGTGATGTTCACCCGCCCATTCAGGCCGTTCACACCGCGACTGAACGTACCCAGATCAGCGGTCTCGAAAGCGCCACCGAGATTGACCGTCGAATTGACGTCGTTATCGAGACTGATGGTGCCGCCCGCATTGCTCCAGTTGCCACCCACGGTCAGGATACCGCCGGTCTTCGCTGCCAAGGTACCGGTGTTGTTGGTATTGGTCGGATCGACCGTCAACGTGCGGCCAGCCGTTTCGGACGAAATCGTGCCCGCGTTGTTCAACGTGCTGTTGGTCGCACCGGTGATGGACACATTGCTATTGGCGCCCATCACACCGGTCTTGATCGTGATACCTGAGCCCACGCTCAGCGTCTGACCGTTGTTGATGAACACGTTCAGGTTGGAGTTGGCACCCGGGTTCAACGTCACCAGACCGGTCTTGCCGTTGGCGGTATCCGAGCCCAGCGTGCCGGTGTTGAAGAGCAGACTGTTGGTGCCCTGGAACGCGGGGTTGAACAACGCCAGGCTTTCACCCGCGGCATGGTCCAGCGTCAGCCCGTTAACAACACCCAACGCCGCCGCACTGCTGGCACTGCCGACATTGAAATTCAACGCCAGCGTCACCCCGTTCAAGGTGCTGCCCGCCGTCAGGTTCAACTGCGAGGCACTGCCGGGCGCGCTGTCAATGAGGCCGCCGATGATCGTCCCGCCAGCCAGATTGAAACTGCCGGTCGTATTGTTCAGCAGGAGCGTGCTGCCCGTGTTGGTCAAGGTGCCGGTGATGTTCACGCGCCCATTCAGGCCGTTCACGCCACGACTGAACGTACCCAGATCAGCCGTATCGAAAGCGCCACCGAGATTGACCGTCGAATTGACGTCGTTATCGAGACTGATGGTGCCGCCCGCATTGCTCCAGTTGCCACCCACGGTCAGGATGCCGCCGGTCTTCGCTGCCAAGGTACCGGTGTTGTTGGTATTGGTCGGATCGACCGTCAACGTGCGGCCAGCCGTTTCGGACGAAATCGTGCCGGCGTTGTTCAACGTGCTGTTGGTCGCACCGGTGATGGACACATTGCTATTGGCACCCATCACACCGGTCTTGATCGTGATACCCGAGCCGACGCTCAGCGTCTGACCATTGTTGATGAACACGTTCAGGTTGGAATTACTGCCCGGGTTCAACGTCACCAGTCCGGTCTTGCCGTTGGCCGTATCCGAGCCCAAGGTGCCGGTGTTGAAGAACAGACTGTTGGTGCCCTGAAACGCCGGGTTGAACACCGCCAGGCTTTCGCCCGCGGCATGGTCCAGCGTCAGCCCGTTAACAACACCCAACGCGGCCGCACTGCTTGCGCTGCCGACATTGAAATTCAACGCCAGCGTCACCCCGTTCAAGGTGCTGCCCGCCGTCAGGTTCAACTGCGAGGCACTACCGGGCGCGCTGTCAATGAGGCCGCCGATGATCGTCCCGCCAGCCAGATTGAAACTGCCGGTCGTGTTGTTCAACAGGAACGTGCTGCCCGTGTTGGTCAAGGTGCCGGTGATGTTCACGCGCCCATTCAGGCCGTTCACGCCACGACTGAACGTACCCAGATCAGCGGTCTCGAAAGCGCCGCCGAGATTGACCGTCGAATTGACGTCGTTATCGAGACTGATGGTACCGCCCGCATTGCTCCAGTTGCCACCCACGGTCAGGATGCCGCCGGTCTTCGCTGCCAAGGTACCGGTGTTGTTGGTATTGGTCGGATCGACCGTCAACGTGCGGCCAGCCGTTTCGGACGAAATCGTGCCGGCGTTGTTCAACGTGCTGTTGGTCGCACCGGTGATGGACACACTGCTATTGGCGCCCATCACACCGGTCTTGATCGTGATACCCGAGCCGACGCTCAGCGTCTGACCATTGTTGATGAACACGTTCATGCTGGAATTGCTGCCCGGGTTCAACGTCACCAGACCGGTCTTGCCGTTGGCGGTATCCGAACCCAGCGTGCCGGTGTTGAAGAACAGACTGTTGGTGCCTTGAAACTGCGGGTTGAATATCGCCAGGCTTTCGCCCGCTGCGTGGTCCAAAGTCAGGCCGTTGGTTACCACCAACGCAGCGCTGCTGCCGGGACCGCCGACATTCAAGCCGCGATTCAGCGTCGCGCCATTCAAAGTGCTGTTGGACGTCACCTGAAACACGCCACCCGCACCATCGATCACGGCATTGGCAATCGTGCCGCCGGCCATCGTATAAGTGCCGCTGTCGATGTTGATGTTCGCCGCCGTCAAGGTACCGGCGGTATGCGCGAGAGTCGCACCGGCCGCATTCAGGCTCAGCGTCCCTATCGTCGCGCTGGTGTTCAGCGTGACTTGATAAGTGCCGGCAAGATTGATCGTGGCGTTAAATGTGTCGGCGCCGTTATTCGGAATGACTGCGTTGCACGAGGCCCAGTTGGCGGGCGTGTTCCAGGTACCGCCGGCACCGTTGGCCCAGCTGCAATCGAAATTGGCGGCGTAGACGCCCTGGCCGCCAGCGGCGAGCAGAAAGCCGATGGCCAGCGGGAGTCGGCGGCGGTTCGACGGCGGCAATTCAGCGCCAATCTGCGCAGTAGTCGCGAACGTGGTTGTCTTGTTCTTGATTTTCATAAGCTTGCGTCCCTGGGATCCCCTGCACCGTCGAACGGACGTCGCGGCGCTATGGCATTCATTGATTTGGGTGAAGGGTAACGCGACAGTGCAGCGGTTACACACTGTTTAACGGCGGATATGAGAGGTATTCCCGGCTTTGTGATGGAGGTCGCACTACCCCTCTCAAGTTCCCGGTGATTCGGCGAACCTACGGGCGCTGCTTGTGCGCCTGGAACAGAGCGTAGGCGCGTATCGCCAATAGCGGCTCCGGCGCGGTACGCACGTCGCCATCCAGCGCCGTGACCAGCAACAGGTCGCGGGTCGAACTGGTCAGCCAGATCTCGTCCGCCGCGCGCAGTTCGCTCTCGGTGATCGGCGCTTCGAGAATTTCAATGCCGGCCTCGCGCAATGTCTTGATCAGCAGCAACCGCGTCACGCCCGGCAGAATCGCGTTGGAGAGTGGCGGCGTATAGACGCTGCCATTGCGGACGATGAACACATTGCTGGCCGCGCCTTCCGTCACGAGTCCATCGCGAATGAGGATGGCCTCGTAATCGCCCTCAGCAATCGCCGCGTTGCGCAGCAACACGTTACCGAGCAGGGAAGTCGATTTGATGTCGCAACGGCCCCAGCGATTGTCCGGCATGACCCGCGCCGTGACGCGCGGAAGTTCAGTGGCAGGCGCGAGGGGTTTGCACATGACGAACACCGTCGGCGTCGCGTCGGGAGGAAACGCATGGTCGCGCTCGGCGACGCCGCGCGTCACCTGCAGATAAACCGAGAGCGAGCCGCCGCCGTTGTCGCTGATAACACGCCCGATGATATCCAGCCAGTCCTCGCGCGAGTGCGGGTTGCTGATCGAGATGGCGGCGAGGCTGCGTTCGAGTCTTTCGATATGCTCGGCACCGCCAACCAGGCGACCATTGGCCACCGGGATCACTTCATATACGCCATCGCCGAAAATGAATCCGCGATCGAGCACCGAGATACGTGCGTCGGCAAGCGCAATGAATGCGCCGTTCAAGTAACAGGTCGGCGGCGAACTCATCTACTTACTCGATCATCAACATGACGTCATCGTAGAGCCGCGAGAAGAACGAACCCTCAGCGACATCGGCCAGCGCTTCGAGCGGGATCTCGGTCAGCGGTTCGTCATCCAGCGTGATGGCCGCCTTGCCCAGAACCTGGCCGGCCGTAATCGGCGCCATGATCGGATTCTGCAACTGCGCGACCGCTTTTAACTTATCGAATTTGCCGCGCGGCACCGTGATGAATACGGGCTTCACCACACCGAGAGCGACCTGCTCGCTCATGCCGTGCCACACGCGTGGTGTCGCCACGGTCGCCTTGGCCGCATACAGTTCGCGTGTTTCGAAAAAGCGATAGCCATAGTTGATCAACGCTGCACTGGCTTCGGTACGGGCGGTATCAGAGGCCGTGCCCATCACCACCGAAATCACGCGCATACCCTCGCGTTGCGCCGACGAGACCAGGCAGAACCCCGCTGTTTCGGTATGCCCGGTCTTGATGCCGTCGACGGTGTTATCGCGGTAAAGCAGACGGTTTCGATTCGGTTGATGGATGCCATTGAACACGAACTCGTGCATCGAGAATCGCGGATAAAGATCGGCGTGTTCGCGGATCAATGCAGCCGCCAGCAACGCCATGTCGCGCGCCGTCGTATACGTTCCCGGATCGGGTAGCCCGTCGGCATTGGCGAAATGCGAGTTCTTCATGCCGAGGTCGTGCGCATGCTGATTCATGACATCGGCAAACGTGCTCTCGGTGCCAGATACATGCTCAGCCAGCGCGATGCTCGCATCGTTGCCGGACTGCACGATGACGCCGTCCAGCAGCTGATCCACCGTGACGGTCTTGCCGACTTCGATGAACATGCGCGAGCCCTCGGCCCGCCACGCTTTTTCGCTCACAACGACATTGTCGTCGAGTTTGATCAGCCCCGCTTTCAACGCATGACCAGCGGCGTAGACCGTCATGATCTTGGTCAGACTGGCCGGCTCGACCTGTTCGTCCGGATTCTTCTCGGCCAGCACCATCCCAGTCTGGTAGTCGATCAGGATGTACGACTTGGCGTCGAGACTCGGTGCCGGCACCGTTGCGCTGAGCGCCGCTGTCGCTACGGTCGGCAGGCCGAGAGCGAGTACTGCCACAGTCAGCACGCAGACCATAGCGCGAACGGCTCGCAGGGAAGAATGGATGGGCGTTTCTTGCATCGTTCAGTTACTGACAAAAGTATGTTGAGTGACACCGATGGTCTCGAGCTTGCTGACCACCTGGTCGGCCCGCTCCACATCGGTCAGCGGACCAATCTGCACACGATAATAGCGCCTGCCGTTGCTCTCGATCTGCTTGATGAGTACAGCATTACCTGGCAGTACTCGACCGATGTCGGCCGACATTCGCTCGGCATTGCCGCGATCCTGGAACGCACCGACCTGGATATAGGTACCACCAATCGCAGGCGCGGCAGCGGGCACCGGCCTCGGCCGATCGATGATCACTGGGCTCGCAGGCGCTCGCGGCGGTGGTTGCACAGGCACGGTCGGCGCGCGCTCGTTGGACGCAAGCACCGGGCCGGTAGGCCGACCTTGGGCATCGAGCGCGCGCACTTCGACGAAAGCCGTGCCTTTACCGACCACGCCGAGCTTGAGCGCGGCGGCATAGGAGAGATCGATCACACGATTGTCGTGGAAAGGCCCGCGATCGTTGACCTTGAGCGTGGCGGTTCGCCCGTTGTCGAGATTGCGCACCTCGACATAGGTCGGCAACGGTAACTGCTTGTGCGCGGCGGTCATCCGATACATGTCGTAAGGCTCGCCGCTCGAGGTACGCCGCCCGTGAAATTTGGTGCCATACCACGACGCGATGCCACGCTCGGTGTAGCCAGATGAGCTTTTCAGCGTGTAGTAGCGTTTGCCGTTAACGACGTAGCTGTCCGGATTGCCGTATTTGCTGTAGGGCTCGGCGCGCGGTTGAACCTCTTCGATATCTTCCGGTGCGATGACCCGCCCCGGACCGTCGCTATCGTTGCCCGGCATGCGCGAGCAGCCGGTCTGCGCAAGCAGGATCGCCATGGCTATCAATGCAGGCGCGAACGCTCTGGCAGCGGCACCAGCCGGCCTGCACCGGCGCGGATCAGCTGCCGGTACTGCCATGCGCTTTGCGGATCGCCTCGGCCAGATGCGCCACCGCCATCGCGTATTTCACGCGCGGGTTGTAGCGGCTGATGACATAGAAATTGGTGTAGCCAATCCAGTATTCGTTGCCATTGCGACCTTCGAGTTCGAACAGCGCCACCTCCTCGTCAGCTCGCATCGGTGGGATCACCGGCGTGATGCCGGCGGCGGTAAAATCGGCGAGCAGGAACCCGGGTTTGATGTCTTCCGACAGAAATCGCCGTGCCGCAGTACCCTTCACGTTGGCAATCGTCGTGATATCCCCGCCGCGCCGCCAGCCATGATGATTGAGGTAGTTGGCAACGCTGCCGATGGCGTCGTCTGGATTGTTCCAGATGTCGCGCCGACCGTCGTTATCGAAGTCGACCGCGAGTTTGCGATAGTTCTCGGGCATGAATTGCGGCATGCCCATCGCGCCGGCATAAGAGCCGATGAACGACAGCGGATCAGCCGCTTCGTCCCGCGCCAGCAGCAGCAATTGCTCGAGCTGGGCGCGGAAAAACGTCGCCCGCGCCACATTGCCGCCGGGGTAATGGAAAGCGAGCGTAGCCAGCGCATCAAGCACGCGATAGCTGCCGGTGACACGACCGTAAGAGGTTTCCACCCCGATGATGGCGATGATGACTTCCGGCGCGACGCCGAAAGTCTGTACCGCGCGCGACAGCGCGCCATCATGCTCGCGCCAGAAGGCAACGCCATCATTGATGCGTTTGTCGGAAATGAACAACGCACGATATTCGTACCAGGGTTTGGTTTTCTCGGCCGGGCGCGACATGGCCTCGAGAATGCGATCGGACCGGCTGGCCTGCGCAAAGGTCCGCTCGAGCGCGACGCGGTCAAAACCGTGATTGGTCGCCATGTAAGCGATGAATTCTTGGACGGCGCCGGCATTCAGCGGCGCCGCCAGGAGACTGCTCCAGGACGGCACCAACAAGCTGAACAGCAGCACCAGGGTTCTACGCATCTGCATGAAGTTTCGGCTCTAAGGCATCTGTCTCAAGTGATAAATTTACGGTGCGTCTGGATCGACATGAGGATACCGAAACCCACCAGGATAGTCACGAGCGACGTCCCACCGTAGCTGACCATGGGTAGCGGCACACCGACCACCGGGAGCTGCCCGGTGACCATGCCCATGTTGACGAAGATGTAAATGAAGAAGGTCATCGTCAGGCTCGCCGCGACGAGTCGCCCGAACATTTCTTGCGCTTCGAGCGCGATGCGCATACCGCGAACGAGGATCAACGAATAAGCCAGCAGCAGCACTAGCACACCGACGAAACCGAACTCCTCGCAGTACACCGCGAAGATAAAATCGGTGGCGCGCTCGGGCAGAAATTCGAGATGCGACTGGGTGCCGTTCAACCAGCCTTTGCCATAAAGTCCGCCGGAGCCGACGGCGATCGTTGCCTGAATGATGTGATAACCGGAACCGAGTGGATCTTTCTCGGGGTCGAACAAGGTGAGAATGCGCTGCCGCTGATACTCGTGCATGCCGAACCAGCCCAATGGCGCAGCGGCAAGCCCGACAATGACGGCATTACGAATGATGCCCCAGCGCAGGCCGCCGAAAAACAATACGAACAGACCCGATGCCGCCACCAGAATAGCGGTGCCGAGATCGGGCTGATCGGCGATCAGCGCTGTTGGCACCATGACCACCGCCAGCGCGAAGAAGGTGACACGCAGCGACGGCGGGAGGGCTTTGTCGGCCATGAACGTCGCCACCGTCAGCGGCACCGCGAGCTTCATGATCTCGGACGGCTGAAAGCGGATGAACCCGAAATCGAGCCAGCGGGTCGCGCCGCGCCCGGTTCCGATGGCGAGTACCAGCACGAGCAGACAGGTGCCGATGACATAGATCAGCGGCGCGAAACTTGCCAGACGACGCGGTGGAACCTGCGCAATCGCCAGCATTACCGTCAACCCGATGAGCATGCGCATGCCCTGGCGGATGATCACATCGAGCGACTGTTCGCCGGCGCTGTAGAGCACCACCAGGCCGAGCATGCAGACCACGAACACACCGCCCAGCAACGGGATATCGATGTGCAACCGGTCGAGCAGGGATTGCCCGCGCATCATGGTGTGGCGACCTCGGTGTTCGCGCGGCCCGCGAAATAATGATCGAGCACGCGCCGGGCTATCGGCGCAGCTGTGCGGCTGCCGCTGCTGCCGTGCTCGACGACAATCGCGAGCGCGATTTCCGGCGCCTCTATCGGTGCGAACGCAATGAACAGCGCGTGATCGCGCAGATGCTCCGGCAGTTCCTCATTCTTGGTTTGCGCGCCTTGAGCGATGCCGAAGACCTGCGCCGTGCCGGTCTTGCCGGCGAACTTGACGATAGCCCCCTCGCCCGCTTTGCGCGCGGTGCCGGTCGGTCCATTGGTGACTTCGACCATGCCGCCGATCACTTCGTCCCAGTACTGCTCCTGGCCGGCGGTCACGCGGGGTCGAGTATAGATGTCGGGGGTCACCGCCGACGTTTCTGCCGATTCCGGGCCCTCAATCTGATCGAGCAGATGCGGGATGTGGACTTCGCCGCGTGCAGCGACGATAGCGGTGGCATAGGCGAGCTGCAGCGGCGTGGTCAACATGAAGCCCTGCCCGATTCCGGCGATCAAGGTCTCACCCGGATACCACGGCAACTGGCGCGCGCGCTTCTTCCATTCCGGCGATGGCAGCAGACCGCCCGCCTCGCCCGGAATATCGATACCGGTAGCCTCGCCAAGACCAAAACGCGCGAGTCCGTCGTGCATACGTTTGATGCCGAGATCGTGAGCGAGATTGTAGTAATAGACGTCGCAGGAATGCGCAATCGAGAATTTCATGTTCACATGCCCATGCCCCTGTTTCAGCCAGTCCCGATAGCGGTGGCTCTGCCCGGCCAGGGTATAGAAACCCGGGCACCAGCTGGTCTGCTCCGGCGTGCGCACGCCGTAATCCAGGCCGGTGATCGCCATCAACGGTTTGACTGTGGAACCCGGTGGATACTGGCCCTGCAGCGCGCGGTTGTAGAGCGGGCGAGCCGGCGAGGTGCTCCACGCATGGTACAGCGCGCGGCCGATACCATTGACGAACTCATTGGGGTCGAATGACGGTTTGCTGACGAACGCGAGAATGCCGCCGGTCGAGGGATCGATGGCGACGATCGCACCACGATAATCGCCGAGCGCGGCGATGGCCTCGGCCTGCAGGCTGGCGTCGATGGTGAGATAGATATCGCTGCCCGGCACCGGCGGCGTACGTTCGACGACGCGCAGTATGCGGCCGAGCGCGTTGACTTCGACTTTCTGATAACCGACCCGGCCATGCAGCAGTTCCTCGCGCGCTTTCTCCACGCCAAGCTTGCCGATGTGCGTGGTCGCGCTGTAGTTCGATTGATCGATAACCTTGAGATCGGCCTCGCTGATACGACCGACATAGCCGACCACGTGCGCCATCGCGTCGCCCAGCGGATAGTGTCGCGCGAGCCCTGCCTCAATTTCGAAACCGGGCAAGCGAAAGCGATTGACAGAAAAGACCGCCAGTTCCTCCGGCGTGAGATCGCTTTTCAGTAATACGTTCTCGAAGCGTCGCGCAAACCGCATGTGTTTGGCGAACTGGTCGAGTTCCTCGTGCGAGATGCCCAACATCGGCGTGAGCTCGGCGATGGCGGCATCGAGATCCTCCGTGTTCTCTGGTACGACCGTCAGGGAGAACGACGGCCGGTTCTCGGCCAGCAGCACGCCGTCGCGACTGTAGATCAATCCGCGCGGCGGCGGCAGCGGTAAAATCTTCAGCCGGTTCTCGTGCGACAGCGTGGTGAAATGATCGTGATTGATGATCTGCAGCCAGGCCAGGCGCGCAATGATCACCAGCACCGCGAGCCCCATGCAGACGACCGCAAACACCGCGCGGCCCTCGAACATGCGCCGTTCTCTATCGGCGTCCTTGAGTGTGGGCAGCGATTTCATGGCGAGGGCCAGCGATCAGGCGAGAGCGCACGCGACAGCGCGCGCCGAACGGAGCAGCGATTCAGCAAGCGCGGCTGGCCGATGTCGACAAGGCAATGGCGACAGCGCACCGCACAGTCATGCTAGGCAACACGCGCACGCCGGCGAACATCCCTCAGAATGACGAATACCCACGGCCACAGCAGCCCGGTCGTCACAGCCCCGGCCAGATAGCTCGCGCCATATTTGACCGAGCCGAGCAGGTTGTAGATCCAGAGCATCAGTGCGAGATAGATCAGCACCACCACGCCGACGAACACCGCCTGCTGCACCAGCGGAAACACGCGCAGGCGCTGGTGATAAGACAACGCGACCCAGGCCACGAAGGCCAGCCCGAACGCATGTTGACCGAGGATCGAGCCATGCAGGACATCCAGCACCAGACCGAGACACCAGCCGGTGATCACACCAACACGCCCGGGCAGCGCCATGCACCAGTAGACCAGCACCATGGCTATCCAGGCCGGTCGCCAGGCCACTGCCCACTCCGGCAGCGGTGCGGCTGTCAAAATGAACGCAATGATGAAACTGACCGCGATGACCCACGGCCGATTGGGTTTATCCATCATGCGCGCACCCTCAGCGCTCGACGGCGGAAATGCGGTCCTCGCCGAGCGTATCGACGCGCGGCCCGACCAGCATGACTTCGCGCGAATGGCCGACCTTGGCGCTGGGCTCGACCACGATGGTCGCAAACGGATCGCCCGGCCCAACACTGACCTTACGGATTTTGCCGACCGGGTAGCCGGCCGGGAATCGCCGCTCGAGACCCGAGGTGACGACGAGGTCGCCGGTTTTGACATCGGCATTGATGGCGACGAAAGAAAGCGTGAGTTCATCGGGCGAATCGCCGCCGACCGCAATTGCGCGCAGCCCGCTGCGATTGATCAGCACGGGCAACGCGTGCCGCGGATCGGTGATCAACAAACCGGTACTCGAGAACGGCCCGACCTGCGAGACCTGGCCGATCACACCATTGGCATCGAGCATCGGCTGGCCGACGTAGACGCCCTGGTTCGAACCTTTGTTCAGAATGATCTGCCGCGCCGATGGCGTGGTCTCGATAGCGAGTACATCGGCCACCACGACATCCTGATTCAGCGCGCTCGATGAATCGAGCAGCTTGCGCAGCCGTTGATTCTCGTTTTCCAGTGCCGAGAAGCGCTGGTTTTTCGCGCTCAACAATTGATTCTCGGTGCGCAGGTGTTCGTTTTCTTCGAGCAGGCGCGCACGCGTTGCGAGACCATCGACGAGCGAATTGCCGTAGAGCACCGGCGCGCTGACCACGACCTGTATCGGATAGACCAGCACCGAGAGCGCCGCACGAATGGACGACAGATGATCGTGCGCGTGATCGATTGAAACACACAGGAACGACAGAATGGCGCAGGTCGCGAAACGCGCGGTCGCCGACGGCGTACTGATGAAGAGCGGCTTAATGGCAGTGGCTCCGCATGGTCGTTCGTTAACTCACTCCAGCGCCAGGATCTCGGGGCCGTGTTCCTCAATCATCTCCAGTACCCGGCCGCCGCCGCGCGCCACGCAGGTCAGCGGATCTTCGGCGACGAATACCGGCAGTCCGGTTTCTTCCATCAGCAGTCGATCGAGATCTTTCAGCAGCGCACCGCCGCCAGTCAGCACCATGCCGCGCTCGGCGACATCGGAACCGAGTTCCGGCGGGGTTTTTTCCAGTGCGGTCTTGACCGCCTCGACGATGCCGGCCAGCGGTTCCTGCAGCGCTTCGAGAATTTCGTTGCTGTTCAGCGTAAAACTGCGCGGAAGGCCTTCGGCCAGATTGCGCCCCTTGATCTCGATTTCGCGCACTTCGTTACCGGGATACGCGCAACCGATCTCGAACTTGATGCGTTCGGCCGTGGCATCGCCGATAAGACTGCCGTAGTTGCGCCGCACGTAGTTGATGATGGCGTCGTCGAATCGATCGCCACCGATACGCACGGATGCGGAATAGACAATGCCGTTCAGCGAGATCACCGCGACTTCCGTCGTGCCGCCGCCGATATCGAGCACCATCGAGCCGCTGGCATCGGAGACCGGCATGCCGGCGCCGATGGCAGCCGACATCGGTTCTTCGATCAGGAATACTTCACGCGCGCCGGCACCCTCGGCTGATTCCTTGATCGCACGGCGCTCGACCTGTGTCGAACCACACGGTACGCACACGAGTACGCGTGGGCTCGGCTTGAACAACTGATTGCCATGCACTTTACGAATGAAGTGCTGAAGCATTTTTTCCGTGATCGTAAAATCGGCGATCACGCCATCTTTCAACGGCCGTATCGCTTCGATATGACCCGGCGTGCGGCCGAGCATACGCTTTGCTTCGATACCGACAGCGGCAATCGATTTCGGGTTATTGGAATCGCGGCCACGCCGAATGGCGACCACCGATGGTTCATTGAGTACGATGCCCTTGCCGCGGACATAAATGAGCGTATTGGCTGTTCCCAGATCGATCGAGAGATCGTTTGAGAACATTCCCCGCAACATGCGAAGCATTGAGTTTCTAGCCCCTAAATAGTTCGATCACGCCAGCGAGGCACGGCCAGACTCGCAGCGTTCGTCGTCATGAATTCGGTGGTCGGTCCTGGAACCGCGCTGCGTTGCGGCAGACTGTCGGGTGTCGCCTCGATGGCCGCGCGGTCGATGACTTCCCGGCGCCCCCGCTGTTCGCAGTAAAATAGCTCGGCAATGTACCAGCGCAGACCCGCTGTAGCAAGCAAGTCACAGAAAATACTTCTTTCGAATCAAACAAATAATCGAGATATCTCCATGACTGTCAGCGCTGAGGGCGTGCGTGCCATTGCCCGCCTGGCCCGGCTTGGTATCACCGAAGCCGACATCCCAGGATACGCCGAACAGCTATCCGACATACTGGCCATGGTGGAACAGATGAACGCGGTCGACACCCGCGACGTCGAACCGATGGCTCATCCGCTCGACCTCTCGGCCCGCCTGCGCCCGGATGCGGTGACGGAAACCAACCAGCGCGAGGCGCTGCAGGCCGGTGCGCCGCAGGTCGAGCGCGGGCTCTATCTGGTGCCCAAGGTCATTGAATGAGCACGACTCCCCCACTCGAAGCGACCGCGAGCGACTGGCCGCGAACCATTGCCGAGCAAGCGGCGGCGCTGGCGAGCGGCGCCTGCTCAAGCGTTGAGCTCACCACACACTATCTGGCCCGAATTGCCGCCGATGACCTCGCTCTGAACAGCTTTATTACGGTGTGCGCCGAACGCGCGCTGACCCAAGCCGCCGCCGCCGATGCACGGCGCGCTCGCGGCGAGGCTGGCCCGCTGACCGGTATTCCTTATGCGAACAAAGACATCTTCTGTACGCGCGGGGTGAAGACCAGCTGCGGCTCACGCATGCTGGATAATTTTATCGCGCCCTACGACGCCACCGTGGTCGAACGCCTCGATGCCGCCGGCATGGTCATGCTCGGCAAGACCAATATGGATGAGTTCGCGATGGGCTCCTCCAACGAATCGAGCTGGTATGGGCCGGTCGCAAACCCCTGGGACCACCAGCGCGTACCGGGCGGTTCCTCGGGTGGCTCGGCCGCAGCGGTGGCCGCCGGGCTCGCACCGATAGCGACGGGTACCGATACCGGCGGCTCGATACGCCAGCCGGCGGCGTTCTGCGGCATTACCGGCCTCAAACCGACCTATGGGCGGGTCTCGCGCTATGGCATGGTCGCGTTTGCTTCCAGCCTCGACCAGGGCGGGCCGATGGGCCTGAGCGCCGAGGACTGCGCGCTGCTGCTGAGCGCCATGGCCGGCTTTGACCCGCGCGACTCGACCTCGAGCGAACGCGGGAGTGAAGATTTTACCGCCGCACTCACACTCGACCTCGCCGGTTTGAAGCTCGGCGTGCCGGCGGAATATGTCGACAGCGCGCTCGCGCCCGGCATCCGCGCCGTGCTCGAAGCCGCCCTGGCGGAATTGACCAGCGCCGGTGCGACCGTCGTCCCCATCTCGCTGCCGAACACCGCGCTCGCCATTCCGGCCTATTACGTGATCGCCCCGGCCGAGTGTTCCTCCAACCTTTCGCGCTACGACGGTGTGCGCTTTGGCTACCGCTGCGAGAACCCGAGCGATCTGGAAGATCTCTACCGCCGCTCGCGCGGCGAAGCGTTCGGGGCCGAAGTAAAACGCCGGATACTGATCGGCACGTACGCGCTCTCTTCCGGCTACTACGATGCTTATTATCAGAAAGCGCAACGCGTGCGTCGACTGCTGGCGCAGGATTTCGCCCGTGCTTTCGAGACGGTCGACTTCATTCTCGGGCCGACCACACCGACGACCGCCTACCGGCGCGGCGAACACACCCAGGACCCGGTAACAATGTATCTCGGCGATATCTACACCACGGCTGTGAATCTTGCCGGCCTGCCGGCTGCCTCGGTGCCGGCTGGGATGCTCGATGGACTGCCGGTCGGCATGCAGATCATCGGCCGGCATTTCGATGAAGCGCGATTGCTCGGGCTGGCCCATGCCTACCAGCAGCGCACCGCCTGGCACCGGCAGGTGCCGCCTGCCGTTGGTACGAGCAACAGAGCCAACGCGGCAACAGGAGCCTGACGATGGCGAGCATCGAATGGGAAGCCGTGATCGGCCTCGAAGTGCACACCCAGCTCGCCACGCAGGCGAAGATATTCTCCGGTGCTGCGACCGCTTACGGCGCTGAACCCAATACGCAAGCCTGCCCGGTCGACCTCGGCCTGCCCGGTGTGCTGCCGGTACTGAACGAACGCGCGCTCGCTTACGCCATCCGCTTTGGGCTCGCGATCGAAGCCGAGATCACGCGCCGATCGGTTTTCGCGCGCAAGAATTATTTCTACCCGGATCTCCCCAAGGGTTACCAGATCAGCCAGCTCGATGCGCCTATCGTCGCCGGCGGGCACCTCGATATCGAGTTCGGTGGCAAAACGAAAACCATCCGCCTGACGCGCGCGCACCTGGAAGAAGACGCCGGTAAATCACTGCACGAAGACTTTCATGGCGCGACCGGCATCGATCTGAATCGCGCCGGCACACCGCTGCTCGAAATCGTCTCTGAACCCGACATGCGCTCGGCGGCCGAGGCAGTCACCTACCTGCGCACCCTGCATCGGCTGGTGCGCTACCTCGAGATCTGCGACGGCAACATGCAGGAGGGCTCGTTCCGCTGCGACGCCAATGTATCGGTACGCCCCAAAGGCACCGAGACACTCGGCACGCGCACCGAGATCAAGAACCTCAATTCCTTTCGCTTCGTCGAGCGCGCCATCGAGCACGAGATAGCCAGGCAGATAGAGGTGATCGAGAGCGGCGGCAACATCCGCCAGGAGACGCGCCTTTACGACAGCGACAAGGACGAAACCCGCCCCATGCGGAGCAAGGAAGACGCCCACGACTACCGCTACTTCCCCGACCCCGACCTGTTGCCGGTGGTCGTGACCGAAGCAGACATCGCCCAGGCCAGAGCCACCCTGCCCGAGCTGCCGACACAAAAATTTACCCGCTACACCGGCCAGTACGGCCTGACCGCCGACGACGCCACCACCCTGTTGAACGACCCGGAAAGCGCGGCCTGGTTCGAGACCGCGCTGGCCAGCGCCAGCAATGAACCCAAAGTATTCGCCCAGCTGGCCCACTGGATCACCGGCGAACTGTTCGGTGCCCTGAACCGTGACAGCCTCAGCATCAAAGCCTGCCCCATCCAGCCCGCAGACCTCGCCCAACTCGTCACCCGAATCAATGACGGCACGCTCAGCGGCAAGATGGGTAAAGAAGTCTTTCAGGCCCTGTGGGCCCGAGAAGGCGCCGTAGACGCCATTATCGAACAGCGCGGCCTCAAACAAGTATCCGACACCACCCTCATCGACACCGTCGTCGCCCAAGTGCTCGCTTCTCACCCAGATCAAGTAGAACAATTACGCGCCGGCAAAGACAAAGTACTGGGATTCCTGGTCGGCCAGGTCATGAAACAAATGAAAGGGCAAGCCAATCCGGGGATGGTTAATGAGGCGATTAGGGCTAGTCTTAGAACCTGAGTCGCAATTTGTAACCTAAACGTTTCTCCGACTTATCTAGCGATTGCCGATAATCGATGTTGAAACGAGTTGCGACTGAAGAGTTCGGACCACGTAGGCGATAACCCGCCTCCTTTTCAATCAAGCACCGAGAAACCGTGCATATCTAAAGAGTAACGTGGGCTGCCGTCCTGAATAAAGTCCCAGCTCAATACATAATCGACAGTGGATTGTGACTTTTATCATTGTAACTAACTTAGCTGTATCGTTAAGTGGACTCCTGAACGATAACAAACTTTGGGCTTCGAAATGTCGAATAAACGTTCACAAACAACGCTTACGTAATTCCCAATTACAAATGCGAATACGGTCGATATTTACTGCTCATTGATATCTATGAGAATAATTCGACACTCTTTAACACTGACGCGACAGCGAGGATTGGTACTCCGGCATTTTGAGCCTAGATTGCGGTCATGGTAGACAACACACCCTCAACTCCCGAACTCGATGAAGTAGCTCAAGCAAAGCTACGTAATTATCTTCATACGATATTCGTAGTTCTCACTTTTCTTGCGCACAGATTCGACTCGTCGATTGCCCTGCAATCGGTCGTCCTAGTATCAATTGCATCATTTGCTAGTGCATTTGGTCTCTACGCCTGGGCGATCGCTTTACAACGGAAACAGGCCAATCATAAAAAACGTTTCTTTCAGCGTTGCGCATGCATTATTAGTGACAATTTATTTATCAGCTTAGTCCTGTACGTTGGCGGACAATCGCTAGCCTTTGTGTGGGCATTCTATATTTGGATCTCTGTCGGATATGGTGTTCGATACGGCGTCGTTTACTTGCGATGGAATGTATTTGTTTCCTTGCTTTCTTTTTGCTGCGTCGCTTTCCAAAGCGTATTCTGGAATACCCAAATCTTTTTTACTGTAGGACTTGGGCTAGCGATGGCAGCAGTGCCTCTATACGTGAGTTGGTTGATAACTCGGCTACACACGGCAGTTGAACAACGTGAAATTGCCTACCGTGCAAAAAGCGACTTCGTAGCACGTATGAGCCACGAACTTCGAACACCTCTTCATGCAATAGTTTCGACAACTGATCTAATTCGAACGGCCACATCCCAGCAAGGTCGAGACGAACTTTTAAATGTAATATCCGTTTCATCCTCAACGCTTCTAAGCCTAATCAATCGCGTTCTCGACCTCAGCAAATTTGAATCTGGGTCAATTTCGCTAACAACTGTCCCGATGAATATTCATTCGATTGCGAGTGAAGTTGCCACAGTCATCTGGCCAGAAGCACAACGAAAGCAATTAACTCTCCGTGTATTTTCAGACCCGGCCATTTTAAGTGCTCTCCTTGGCCCGACAGATCAACTTAAAGAGATACTATTAAATCTTTTAGGAAACGCAGCGAAATTCACAGAAAAAGGCGCCATATCGCTAACTATTAACCTCGTGTCTGAAACCGATACGAACGTTTTTATTCGAGTTCTCGTTTCAGACACCGGTCCTGGTATTGCTGCATCGGCGCTACCAACTATTTTTGAACCGTTTGTTCAAGCTGATTCATCAATAAAGCGAAGACATGGAGGAAGTGGTTTAGGGACGTCTTTCGCCCGCGAACTAACACGACTCATGGGCGGCGCGATCTCCGTCACTTCTGAACCTGGCCTAGGCACAACGTTCGAATTGAGCTTTAGCTTTCAGAAATTACCTGCATCCGAGAATATTACTTACGCCTACCCAATGACGATTATTGTGCTCGCGCAGTCGCCACCAGGCATGCAGATGAGCGAGATAATGACATCTCTGAAAGTTCGATTGATTTATGCGGAGAATATAGACGAACTTCCTAGATTGATTAAATCAAATACTGAAGACGGTCGTCTTCATGGCGTCCTGGTCAATGCCGACGATTACGGCGATCAATTATCCTTAGTTGTAAGTATCATCGGAAGATCCAATGTTGGTAGAGCTATACCCGCTGTAGCTTACGGAGACACCGAGTACCGAACCTCGGCGGTGAGCGCAGGTTATTGCTCATACTTCACAGATGCCACCAGCAGTACTATTTCGGCAGTGCTAAGTACAATTTCAACGCTGGCGACGGCCACTACGAATGAGCAATCTGCCAGTAAACCGATAATCCGCTCACCTTATCAGTTACGCATACTTGCGGCAGACGACGACGCTACGAACAGGATGTTAATCGAACGCATACTCCACGAAGCAGGTCACAAATGCACAGTCGTCACAAACGGTGAAGATGCGTTGTTCGCATTACATGACCATCAATACGATTTGGCGATTCTTGACATGCATATGCCCAAACGCGATGGTATCGAGGTCGCTAAAATTTATCGATTCTCCAGATTCGATTCCAAAAGTCCTATCCCAATTATACTTTTGACTGCAGATAGCACAGTTAACGCCCGAGCAGAAGCTGATAGCGCAGGCATTACTAGGTTTTTAACTAAACCCATTCGGCCTTCTGACTTAGTTGATGCAGTGTTAACCGCTTATCTAGAATCTGCGAGCACTAATGTTTTAGATGGAGTACATGACCAACGAAAGACAACAATCGCTAGTAACGTCGCCTCGTTGGATCAATATCGTTCGACTCCTATCGTCGAGAAGTCGCACGAGCATCTGAACGACAACATCGTCGCAGATTTACTCAGCTTTATGACACGAGACGAGCAGATTGAGTTCTTCTCTGATTTTTGCATCGATGCCGATAAATACGTCCGTTCACTTGAACTTGCCAAATCGGCAGAAGATATTGGTAAGGCGCAGCACGATATGCATGCGCTAGTGGGTGCTGCGGTCACGGTTGGTGCAGAACCGCTGGCGCAGGTTGCAAAACGTATCGAAAACTTGAAGCGAGATGATATTTTGCGCGATAGGATAAGAATTGCTCATGAACTACGAACCCAATGCGACGCTACTGTTCGTCAGATAACCGAGCGATATATATCTCGGTAATGAATCTGCTTAAGCGTCAATCTAAATACTTAGTACGAGTCCGACATTGTGTCCGCCGAATCCAAAGTTCTGCGTTAGAGCGTAATCGATTTTCGCACTCACACGCTTTGTTGCGAAATTTAAGTTTCGCACAGGAGCTTCGAGATTTATGGATGGGTGAACCTCTTGAGAGAAGATTGATAGCGCCGTCACCGCCGTCTCTATAGCACCGGATGCGCCTATCGTGTGCCCGAGCAATGATTTTGTACTATTTAGCAGAACATCATCTCTAAAGATTCGTCCGATTATTTCCGCTTCAATCTCATCGTTCTGTTCCGTTGACGTTCCATGGGTGTTTACATAGTCAATCTGAGTCGGCGAGATCTCAGCAGAGATTAGCGCTCGCCTAATCATTTCTTCAATTGCATTGTCATCTCGCGATATAGCTACCAACGATCGTGCGTCGGATGTCCCGCCAGAACCGATAATTCTAGCGAATGGACGAATTCCCCGATTAGATGCTCGCTCCTCTGACTCCAGCACCAACATGCAAGCTCCTCCTTCGCTAAAGAGAAAGCCACTTCGTTGTTTATCGAAAGGCCTATTTGCGTACTCCAATCCCAAATCAGCTTTCACTAATGTTCCTAATCGATCAAACGCCATGAATACACCTGCTGCGCGATCGCCGTAGTATTCGCTACCGCCAGCTATAGCTATATCAATCTCGCCATTCTGTATTGCCTGGAACGCTCGGGCTATTGCTGAACTTCCAGCAGCGCACGCCGCAACTATTGTCTCGTTTGATGCTTTAAATCCGTAACGAATCGAGAGCGATGCACTTATTGAGTTTGCCATCGACTTACAACTCGCTACCGGACTTACACGAGGCTGGCACTCCAAATTTGCACGCAACTCATTGGCGATCAAGCTTTCACTATAATTATTGCCGTTGCTATTTAATTCATTTCGCATCTCCCCCAGAAGATGTGGAACGTAATTCTGCAAAGTCGACGTAATGCAACCAAGGCCAGTTCCGACAAATATTCCAGCGCGAAATGGATCATCTACGTCGGCAATGAATCTACCGTTCCGTTCATCAAGAGTTTTCTTTTCAATTAAAGCCAAGCTTAGTGCGTCATCTGCGGCGACGATTGCGTTTAACACTGCTACGTCATGCGACAGGATGTCGGAACGCCTCATCCCATAACTAGAATAATCCGGCAGATTTAACGGCGACCAATACTTGCTCTTAGAATCGTAGTAACTGCTCCAGTGCTGAGGAATGCACTCAACGCGCGTGTCCCCTCGCAAGCAGGCTTCCCAAAATTCGGAAAGGGTATTTCCCAGCGCCGTCACGACTCCAATCCCAGTTATCGCAACGGGCGTATTTATTTTCTTCGTTGTCACCGAAGCTTTCCATGAATGTAGTCGACGATCCAGCCGATCGAAAAGTCTCCGGTCGGCAAATCAGATAGGTCCAAGTCCACTTGGAAACGGTCATCCAAACAAATAGCTACAGTAACTATGTCCATGGAGGTCGCTTCCAAATCTCCCTGCACTAAGGACGATTCACTTAGTTGCGCTTCTGGTAAAGAAAGTGCTTCGCCGACGGCAGCGCAGACTCCCGCAAATACTTCATTTCGAGTATTCACATTGCTCTCCATGGAGATAAAACAAAGAGTTACCGGTCATTTCTGCTTAGCATACAGCCATGTGGGTCGCATCGAGTTGAATTGTGACTAGGCTGCATTAGCTTCCCTGCTAGATTATACGTGGCCTCACGCTAGAAGCGTTCGCATAACCTGGGGTGCCAGCGATGTTCAGCAGTAGATCTAGTGTCTCTACGTTGTAGCAAATTCCGGTTCCGCAGCGCACAGACGCTGCTCTCTACTATCTCATTTGACTTTAATAATTCGAATCTACTCGAGGAGGGTTGTCATGCACGCACTTAATAAAGCTATCGGTTCCGAATCCAATATTTCTAGTTTGGCATTAGCCACAGGAGAACCGATTCAGAGAGAACGCAACGTTCGTGTTATACCTGATTATCGTAATTCAACAATGTGGGTCCGTATTCGGAGTTCGGCTCCGCGATGCATTTCCAAATCGTTATTAGATGATTTGCTTAGTGTGTGCCGCGCCACAGATGGCCATTTAAATGCACCATTTCGATATAGAGTTCTTGCGTCCGAACGTCCGGAAGTATTTTCGTTAGGCGGCGATCTATCTTTTTTTCGTGATTGCATTACACAAGGAGACAGAGATCGCCTAACGCAGTATGCATATTCTGCGGTAGAAGCTATTTGGGCAAGCCTCACCGGCAGTGGCTACCGAGACCTCTGCTCTATTTCATTAGTACAGGGTGAAGCTCAAGGCGGAGGTTTCGAAGCGGCAATCGCGGCTCATGTCGTTATAGCCGAAGAAGGAACATCATTTGGATTTCCCGAGTGTCTATTTGGTTTGTTCCCCGGAATGGGTGCTTATCATCTTCTAGCGGCGCGCGTTTCTTCAAAATTAGCAAAAAAGATCATAGGAAGTGCAAAGAGATATAGTGCCAATGAATTGTTTGACATCGGAGTTGTTGACATTCTGGCTGCTAAAGGAAAAGGCCACCAAGCAACATTGGATTTCATTGAATCATCTACCGCGGAGTCTACCGAATACTTGCGAAATAGATTTCACTCAATCACCAAATTCGAACTTTACAGCGATGTAGAAACATGGGTTGACCAAGCGATGCGGCTTGGCGAAAAGCACCTAAGAACAATCGGCTACATTCTTCAAGCTCAAACTAGACATGCGGCGACCCACAACCCATCAATTCGGGTTCCTTTAGCAGCCTTACGCGCACGGGAGACATTCGCATGAACTGGCAGGATATTAATAAGGGTATTCTGGCTACATTCATAACCGTGCATGTACTGTTCTTATACTTAGCAATTCAGACCGGCTTTAAAACTGAGTATCTATACTGGGTTGCTGGGATGTATTCCATTCGATGGATGGGATTCACTTGCGCAGTACACAGGTACTTCAGTCATAAGGTGTGCCGTACGTCCCGCTGGTTTCAGTTTTTACTGGGAGTATGGGGTACCTTAACTATGGCGCGGTCCCCGATACGATTTGCATCTGGACATCGGCACCATCATTTATATTCCGATAGCGCCAGAGATTTGCACAGTTACAAACAACACGGCTTTTTATTCAGTTATATCGGCTGGGTTGTGAGCAAGAAGTACGACGAAAAAATACTTGGGCGAGTTAAGGATCTTTGTCGCTATCCGGAGCTGGTCTGGCTAAACCGCCTTTATTTTGTCCCAAATCTATGCGTATTCGCGGCTTTATATGTTATTGGCGGACTGCCTGCCCTTACGTATGGCGGCTTTGCATCTGCGATCATCACGTGGCATGTGGCGTTTAGTTCAACCGTACTATTTCATGTTCTTGGCGATAGACTGCATGAAACTGGGGACGACAGCGGCAACTCTCTTGTTTTAGCGTTGATTACCTTCGGAGAGGGCTGGCATAATAATCATCATGCAAACATGACGAGCGCGAAACTCGGGCACGAGTGGTGGCAAATTGATTTGGGTTACTACGTTTTTTTACTGCTAGAGAAATCGGGGTTAGTTTGGGATTTAAATCGATCAGTCACTTCGCGTAGTGTCCGTCGCACACCTAGGCCTTACTCTAACAATCCAAGTCTGGCACCTGCATCAGTGCGTTTGGAGGATATGAGTTCCAAGGCCGCCTAGATAATTAATCTGCTACGAACTGCTTCCAAATTGCCCGGAAAGTTGCATGGACCAACGCTTCGCGCTAGGAATACGACTTAATGGATTTGTCGGTACCATTTGCGGGTGGTTCTTTGGATTCTGGTACATAAAGTATTTTGAAAGTACAGCGCTAGCAGAAGGAGCTGTAGTTGCGTCGATATTTGTTGTTAGTAATGAATATGGCCGGCGGTCTCTTAGTAAATACGTTGGAACGGATTTTCAGACTCTAACTGCTATCGCTAACTACGTCGGCGCACTAGTTGGGTTTGTTTTCGGTTATTGGGTAGGCCTGCGCTTCTCGGTTGCACAGGCTCCAGAAATGTTTGTCTCATTCCTTGTGTTTGTACTAGCACACGAGCTATCAATCAATTTACTGCAGAGAATTAAGTAGGTATAGACAGATGCCTAGAGGCAGATTACTAGTGATATTTAAATATCGCCGCCAAAGCAATTTTTCAGATCGAACTGGATTGAGCAAAATCTAGAATCGATTCTAACCCTAGCGAAGACGTGTTGTTTACTGGGAAAGACCTTTAACTTGCCAGTCAACGAATGAGTTTTCGTATGGGTTCGATTTCAACGTATTCAATTCCTCTGTGCATTTCCAAATACTTCACAACTTTGTCTGCTGTCGTTACCTCGGGTGTTTCTAATTGATAGATAGACACGATGTCTTGGTTGGAGAAATTACTGGTTTCGCATAGCGGATTCGGTCTAACCAAGTTGTAATTGAGCGTTAGCTCGTCAAGAACTTCTTTGCGTAGTTTAGCGCTACAAGAGTTTAGAAATTTGAACAGTACTCGCATACCTACGGGCGCCGTAACTACTTTAGGGCTCTGTTGACATTGAGGAGACCATGCCCTAATTGCTCCGTCCAAGCCCGGCGTTTCATTTCTCCGAGCTTTGACGCCGAGCGCGTGAGAAGATCTCTAGCTGCATCGGGTTTAATACCTGGAGACTTGGCTTTGAGAAGCGCCGCCGCTGCAGATACGTATCCGGTTGCCATTGACGTCCCGCTCCAAGCCGCGTATTCACATTCGTCTCTGTGTACATTCGATCGCTGCGGCAACGTTGAGAGGATGTTTGAGCCTGGAGCTACTATGTCAATGTGCGGACCCGTATTTGAAAATGGCGAACGACGACCGGCTTCATTTATAGAACCTACAGCAATGACATCGGAATATGCGGCGGGGTATTCAATAGGATTGCCGTCCAAGTATTCATTACCCATAGCAGCAACAACTATCGTACCGCTCTTTACCAGGGCGTCAATTATGCTTTTCTCAGTCCTACTGATTGCGGTTCCACCTAAACTAAGATTTAGTACATCGACACTGTCCCGTAGGGCCTGCCCTAGAGACTGTAGATAAGCAGTTCCGTCTGTTACAAATTCCTCGAAAATTGGATCGGGCTTATCGCCAAATATTTTCCACATCGATAACCGACTCATCGTAGTGCCGGTAATTCCGGCACGATTGTTGGTAGTTGCTCTAATAATTCCAGCAACATGTGTGCCGTGCCCTACGATATCTTCCTTGCTCTGCCCACCGCAGTAATACTTCTCTATAACTCCTGCGAGTTCTGTATGCCGTTCATCAATTCCGCTATCAAGCACTCCAATATGAATTCTCGACGAATCTGGGATGCTTGCGCCGAACCATTGAATAGCTCGTAAACCCCATTGGCGATTCGCATTTGGGTCTGCTGTCGCCCGAGCACCCGATAGAAAGCGCACTGGTAGTTGTTCAGCGTAATTTATCTCGGGAGTGGAATTAAGCTTCTTAAGTAGACCAGCGCTTACAGTAGACGTTTCTAGCTGGAAAAGTGAAATGCCGGCGAGTTCATCCTGAATCGCGTCTACCACGCTGGATATTATTCCGAGGCCTTGATAATGGTCGACAAACTGTTTCGTTTTTACGAATGTACGGTACCTATCAGAAAGAATTGGAATAGCGCGTTGTAGTCCATGATTATTACGGAGGTAGTCTAGAATCTTTGAGACAGCCTCAGGGAGTTTCGCTGGATTTCTCCCAGAAATGCGCCAATTTCCTTCACTAGTTGATGGTGTTATCGCGTCCCGTTTAAATTTTATTAGCAGCCGTCCTGAATCGGGGCCTTGTCGGATTTGAATTATCTTCGGAATCCTAAACGTAGGAATATCAAATTTGTTTGCCGAACGAATCATTTGGCTCGTCCTTTGAGCTTAGTTGATTTAACGAGGCAGCCCAGAAATACTAAATTTACTAATCTTAACCTTTGCGCTTTTTTAAGATTGGGTGTCAATTGATTGATGCAAGTTACGTCCTAGAGTCTGATGAGATTGTCTAGCCACTGACATTTCCGCTGAATGCATACGTCTCTAGTGGACTATCGCAGTGCGTCAATCAAAGGCTCGAGCTATACACGGCAACATCGCTGGGGAGCAACGCTTACGTCAGATGAGGCCCCGCCGCGACACGAGCAATGTATCTGTTTGCTCCAGAATATTGGTTGTAACTGAGGACGAGCGTTCAGCTGATGGACGAATTGAAAGGACGTAATTATTAGAAATGCCATTTATGCAAGAGCCTTTGATACTGCAATGCAACTAGTTTTGGGCCCGTGCCAGTCAAGGCATCCCCAACTCCACCGTCCCACTAACCCCCACCTCCAGCGCCTGCTGACCAGTTTCGATACTGGGATTAGCAACATCAGATTTCATCGCCCGCATTGAACCTGCATAAGGGATTGGCTGGGGTTGGTTGCCGTGCGCATCAATGTTCACGTTGACGATGGTGTAGGTAGTTCTTCCGAAAGCTTTGGCAATGTTTTGGGCGCGCGAGGTAAAGCGCTTGATGGCGACTTCGATCAGGCGGGCTTCCACGGTTTCGCGGATTTCGCGCGATACCTCGTAACCCAGGCTTTCGATGGCGAGCTTTTGCTGCAGTGTACCGAGCAGGCTGGTGAGCGCGGCTTTATCGGCGCTCTCGAGGCGTAGCGATTGGCGTACACGCCAGCCAACGAGTTGCTGTTCGTTATGTACCGGGTAGGTCTGATAGTCGAGGGTCTGTGCTTTAACGCTCTTGACCTGCTTGGCGGCCGCCAGGGCCCAGGCCATGGTCTGATTGACGGTATCGGCTAGCGGCGCTTGCTCGCGGCCTTCCTGTTCGGTGAACAGTCGAATCACCAGTAGATCATTATCCACTTCTTCCTGCGCGCTTACAGCGAGCGAGACCAGATTGCGTACCGGTTCATGGCTGTCGGCGTACGCCGCGACGGTGGTGAGCAGCAAGGCGATGATCGAGACGATGCGCAACATAGTCGGTGACCCTTTGGGTGATTGGTAGCTTGAGTCTAGCAGTCCGCCGCCGCTGCTTCGCGGATAGCCTGCCAGGCGGCAACAATATGCGCTTCTTCCGTGTGCGTCTGGCCAATACAGAACCGGAGTGTATAGCGGCCATCGATGACGGTATGACTCAGAAACAGCCGGCCACTGTCGTTCAGGCGCTTGAGCAGTGCCTGGTTGGCGGCATCCGAGCTGCGGTGGCGCAGGCAGATGAGATTCAATGACCGTGGCCGGGCGAGCTCGAAGTCCGGGTCGGCGAGAACCCATTGCTCGAAGCGGCTGGCGAGTTCTATATGCCTGCGTACGAACGCCTGTAATCCGCTCACGCCGTAACTGCGAATAACAAACCACAGCTTGAGCGCACGAAAGCGCCGGCCGAGCGGGATCTGCCAGTCGCGGTAATCAATCGCCGCCCCGCTCTCGCTGGCTTCATTGCGCAGGTATTCCGGCATCACGGTCAGCGCACGCACCAGCGGTTCGCGGTCGGCGACATAGAAGCAGTCACAATCAAAATTGGTGAGCAGCCATTTATGCGGGTTGAAACAGTAACTATCAGCCAATTCGAGGCCATCGTTGAGGTAGCGGAATTCCGGGCACACGGCCGCCGATCCGGCCATGGCGCCATCCACATGCAGCCACAAACCTTCTTGCTGACACAGTCGTCCGATCTCGGCCACCGGGTCGATAGCCATGGATGAAGTCGTGCCGATAGTGGCGCAGACGAAAAACGGGCGCAGCCCGGCGGCGCGGTCATGGGCGATCGCTTGCGCCAGCGTAGTCGCGTCGAGCGCCAGGTTTTCGTCTGTCGGGATCTTGCGCAGCCGTGCGCGGCCAAGGCCGGCGATGCTGGCGGCTTTGTCCATCGAGGAATGGGTCTCGGTCGAACAATAAGCAACGAGATCGTTGGGGATGCCATCGTTTCGCGCGGTGTAATTCGATACCCGTTCGCGCGCCGCCAGCAAGGCGCATAGCGTGGCGCTCGAGGCACTATCCTGCAGTACACCGCCGCCTTGGCCGCGCGAATGGAATCGAGCTGGCAGCGCCAGCATCTCGACCAGCCAGTCGAGCATGTGCGTTTCGATTTCGGTACAAGCCGGGCTGGTCAGCCACAGCATGCCCTGAACCCCGAGCCCGGCGCTCAGCAGCTCACCCAGGATCGATGGCGCCGACGTGTTGGCAGGGAAATAGCCGAAGAAATTGGGTGACTGCCAATGCATCAGGCCGGGCAGTACCACGCGCTCGAGATCGGCCAGCATCTCGGTGAATGGTTCACCGGACTGCGGCGCGGATGCCGGCAGCAGCGCACGAATATCGCCGGGCGCCACTGGCGGCTTTACTGGCAATTCGGCCACGCGCTGCTGATAGTCGACCAGCCAGTCAATGACAGCGTAACCGGCCTGCCGGAATGCCTCCGGCGGCATGTGCTGGGGCGGTTCGCTAGCCATGGGAGGCCTGGCGGTGCGCTGAGAATGCAGCAGGCCGCGCAACCGTCGTCGGGCGCGGCCTGTGCAGCTGTTTACAGATTGGCCAGAACGTTCTCGGCTGAGCTCGCTTTCACGTCGGATGGTGCTGCTTCAACATGCACCTGCTTGACCACGCCATTATCGACGACGAGCGCAAAGCGCTGGCCGCGCGTGCCCATGCCGAAACCGCTGGCGTCGAGCGAGAGACCGAGTGCCTTGGAGTACTCGGCGTTGCCGTCAGCCAGCAGCGTCACTTTATCGCCAGCGCTCTGGTCTTTGCCCCAGGCGCCCATCACGAACACATCGTTGACCGAGAGGCAGGCGATCGTATCGATGCCCTTGGCCTTCAACGCGGCAGCGTTCTGGATGAACCCTGGCAGATGTTTGGAGGAGCACGCCGGCGTGAACGCACCCGGTACGGAAAAGAGTACGACCTTCTTGCCGTTGAATAAATCGTCGCTTGAAATCTTGCTCGGACCTTCGGCAGTCATCACGCCGAAAGCGCCGGCGGGCATTTTGTCACCTGCTTTGATAGTCACGTCAACCTCCGCTGGTTTGGTCTGGTCAGAACACGCATTGTGCCATTGGCACCCGGTGGTGCGGTAGCACCTGTTCCGCCGTTGCGGGAAGCCGGGCGGCCGACTCGGGCTGCGTCAAGACTTGCCAGGAGGTTATCTCGTAGATTGTGTCACCGCGACCTCCAACTCGTCGCAGGGCCAGCACAGCAGGGCGGCAGAATTTCTCGGTCCACATCGATACGCTGAATGAACATCAGCACCTTACCGGCAGCCGTGACGCGCCATTCAACTTTTGCCTTCCGCGGCAGAATAGGAAGGCAAAGCTCGCATATCTATCTGGAATTTACCCGGAAGGAGCCGTAGGCGTATGCTCGGCTGACCACCAAGCCATTGAGCGAGGAGGCGAATTGAATATAAGAAGGCCATCGACGCTGTCTCTATATCAAGCAATTCCGCCTATTTAACTGTTAGGCCACACGAAAGCTTTGAAACCTATCGGCACAACGAGCCTCGGCGATTGCAGATCAAGAAGGCCGATGCCCGGGCTTTGCCGCGTAGCGTGCTGAGGGGTAGTCGAAAGATGAAGAAAGTCCATCGTAGAGCCGCAGCCGAGTATCTATCTAAACTCATGGGTTCAATTGTCGGCCGGCGATAAGAATAATGAGCTACATTGATAGTTCATCGGCTTGTATAGGCCTGCAGCGTCGAGGCCTCTATGGCTAATGAGCAAAAGGTATTGTGGCTAAAGGTAGGTGTGGTGCTGGTTGCAGACCAAGATTTGAAAGTGTGGCCTAATCGGGTAAGCGCCGGTTTCTCCCCGGCGCTCCCCACACCACCTAGCATGCGGGTCCGCACTAGGCGGTTGAAGTAGGGTAATGAGAACGGGTCCACTGTTCTTTGATTGAGACCAAGCCTTGTTCCTTGAGCCACGCGTTGGACATCGCCATTTGCGTCACCTTAGTTCGCGACATGCGGTAGGGTCCGTTCGAACTCATACCAGCGATGATCGCTTGCTTAAGACTCACCCCAAGCGCGACGAGATGACGGATTTTGGTTCGCGCCCAGCGCCACTGTTTCCAATAGCAGGTACGCAACCGTCGCCGTAGCCATTCATCGAGCTCGGGGACCGGTCGGTAGTATTCCGACAACGCAAAATAATTCAGCCAGCCCACCACGTAACGACGTAACTCCTGGTAGCGGTACTCCATGCTGACACCCCAACTGCGCCCAGTGAGTTGCCTCACCCGATGCTTGAAGCGGTGTAATGCTGTATCGCTCCAGACGATTTTCGTGCCCCTAAAGCAGAAGCCAAGGAACTCTAATTCCTTGTGGGGCACGACCCGGCTTTTGTCGGTGTTGATGCGAAGCTTTAAACGTTTCTCCAGGAACCGTGCGACCCTCGCTTTGACTCGCTGGGCCGCCGAGGTGCTGCGCACGCAAATGACAAAGTCATCGGCGTAGCGCGCGAAGTGACGACCTTGGCGTTCCAAGTACTCATCCAATTCGTGCAGCACAATATTGGCCAGCAGGGGCGAAAGTGGGCCACCTTGCGGCACACCCAAGGGCGTCGGTTGCTTCACACCGTCCAGCATGACACCGGCACGCAAATACCGTCCAATCAGCTTCAACACGCGCTTGTCACGAATACGCTGCGCCAATAACCGCATTAGCACATCATGATCCACGCTATCGAAGAATGCCGCCAAATCAATATCGACTACCTGCTTATATCCCTGCCGGAAATACTCGCGTACTCGCCTCACGGCTTGATGCGCGTTGCGCCCCGGTCGGAAGCCGTAGCTGTAGTCACTGAACTGGCCCTCGAAGATCGGACCGATAACCTGCGCGATCGCTTGTTGGATCACGCGATCTGCCACGCATGGAATTCCCAGCGGGCGCCGATCGCCATTCGCTTTGGGTATCCATACTCGGCGTACCGCGTTTGGTAAGTACGTTCCTTCCTCTAGTTCGGCTTTGATCGCCGGCCAGTGCTCGCGTGCCCAGACCGGAAAGTCCGGCACACTCACCTCGTCGCATCCGGCCGCGCCTTTGTTCCCCTTCACCCGCTGCCATGCGCGGTTCAGGTTCTCGTGGGCGACAATCTCTTCCAGTAAGCCTCGTTCCAAGGCGTGCGCGTTGTTCATACGCCGATACTCACTTCCCGTTTAACACAGGCCACGCAAGCATCGAGTACCGACAGGCGCTGCCTTGTCCTACTCCTTTGGTCCTTCGCAAATTGCGCGTCCCTGCACGCATCACTACTACGACCGCTGCTGACTTCTGCTCACTTGTGCGCGAAATTACTCCCGCGCAAGCTGCCAACAGTGCCTTAGGGCTCGGTGGTAACCCGGCGTCTTTCGACTCCGACCTCAGTCCGGATCCCCTAGCAAATATCGACCGCCCGTCGAGCAGAGCTCCCCGGATAAGAACATGAACTGTCACGACACAACCGCCGAATTTACCGTACCGCGCGGATTCATGGCCTTCGTGGTCTGGTGCCCACTCGGCCCTGCGGCTCAGCCTTGTATCCGGTTCTTGTTCATCGGCTCGTCGTTTTGCACTCGGGCTTCCTTCGGACAACACCTCGCGGTGTTGCCCTTGCCGTCGGCTAGTCTTTACTATCGTCAACATGGTCGACGTTAAATCCTCAGACAGGGGACTTCCACCCCATAAGTTCATGCCCATGTCGGGCGTACACCAGCGGCTCGAGCGGACGCTTGCATTCTGCGGCCCTTCGCTGTCGCTCCGGTTCGCAGAATGCAAGCGCCGCTCAGCCGCACGTTAGGCAGCGAGGATTCCCAGAGTCGTGACCAACTTCCACCAGAATCCGTTCGACGAAGGTTCTGCAACCAAGCTGGCCCTGTTTCAGGCTTACGCTCAAGAGTGGTTGCCAGTGTTTCTCTCGCCCAGATTTAGACGGCAGACAATTACGATTGTTGACTATTTCGCGGGTCCCGGCCGAGATAACACAGGGCAATTAGGTACCCCGCTCCTACTCCTCGAAAAGATCCGCGAGTTCAAGGGCCTCATTGAAACGAACGACGTAATGGTTCGTCTCATACTTAACGAGGGCGCGAAGCGGAAGGCTGAAGTGCTCAAAAAGGATATGGAGGCCCAGTCCATCCCCGCGAGTCTTTGTTCGTGGGAAGTACACAACCTCAATTTTGAAGATGCCTTCCGACGATTTCTCCCAGACCTCTCAGTAGGCCCCAATCTCCTTCTCCTCGACCAACAGGGAGTGAAATTTATATCGGACCCCGTCTTTCAGCAGCTGATATCGCTACCAAAGACCGATTTCGCATTCTTTATAGCGTCATCGTTCTTACGCCGCTTCTGGGACCATGAGTACTTCCGCCGGCATCTGCCAGTCCCTAGGGAAACAATTAGGGGAAGAGAGTTCGGAGAAATACACCGAGCCGTGACGGACTATTATCGATCACTCGTTCCCAGCCAAAAGCGGTTATTTCTCGCTCAATTCTCAATCCGCAAAGGCTCCAATATTTATGGGCTTATTTTCGGCTCGGGCCATACTCTGGGCATTGAGAAGTTTCTGAGGGTCTGCTGGAACATCGACCCCAGCCGGGGCGAGGCCAATTTCGATATCGATGGGGACGCTATCGACGACGCAGCACCATTTCTGTTCTCCGAGATGAACGTTCCTAGTAAGATTTCTAGGTTCGAGGAAAGGCTGCAATCTAAGCTCTTGGAAGGCGAACTAGCATCGGACGCCGCTGTATACGAAGAGTGCCTTAAAGAGGGAATGCTCCCTCGACATGGTCGAGACGGCCTCCTCAAATTGTTAAAGAGCGGGCGCCTCCAACTGCAATTAGGTAAGCAGCCCCGGGTCTCACAAGAGGGCTACAAAGACCCAAGACAAATTGAGGTTAAATTGTAATGGCACAGTCGAAGATCGAGTGGACTGAAATGACTTGGAATCCTGTTACGGGATGCACAAAGATTTCGACAGGTTGTAACCACTGTTATGCGGAAGTAATGGCGAAGCGCCTTAAAGCTATGGGCGCCGCCAAATACATGGACGCCTTTTCGCTCCGCCTCCACGAAGCGGAACTGGAGGCGCCGAAAGCGTGGGCAAAGCCGCGAACAGTATTTGTTAATTCGATGAGTGACCTATTCCATAAGCAAGTGCCTCTCGAATTCATTGAACGGGTCTTCACCACAATGTCGGAATGCCCACAGCATAGATTCCAAGTTCTTACAAAGCGCGCAAGGCGACTCAGGCAGATAGGCGCCGCACTGCTTTGGACCCCAAATATTTGGATGGGGGTTTCTGTCGAAGACCGAAAGCGGCTATGGCGGATAGATGAACTTAGAGAAACACCCGCAAAGGTGAAATTCCTTTCACTAGAGCCGTTATTGTCGGACTTGCCAGGACTCAATCTTGAAGGAATCGACTGGGTCATTGTCGGGGGGGAGTCTGGTCCCGGAGCACGCCCAATTGATCCAATATGGGTTCTCCGGATCCGTGATCGTTGTGCCGAGGCGGGGGTGCCATTCTTCTTTAAACAATGGGGTGGCGTTAACAAGAAGAGGTCGGGGCGCCTCCTTGAAGGGAAAGTTCACAATGGCATGCCGAGGCGGGTCGCTGCCTAACGCGCCGCTGAGGCTGTAGAAAAAGTCCTCACGGCAAACTCAGAGCACCGACGATGAAAAATCGACCTAACAGAATGCGCTGTATTCGACGATCGAGTTGCTGGGAGGGGTTAAACGACGCCCAGCAGGAGGCCCTGGTATGTCGTCCACGACTTTTCGTACACCCTCGTTAGGCGTCGCACGCAACCTTAGCGCACGCTTCGGTATTGCACATAATTTAGATTACAAGCTGGAGCTCCCTTCGAAATGGACCGGACCGAACGTCTCTTGAGAATGGGATACCTGCCTTCCCAACTTCCGCCTCCATTTTCCACCAATGATCTCGCGACAAATTATACCGCCCTGGGAGTCGCGTGGGCTGCTCTCCAAACGGGCCAAGCGGCAAAAATGAAACTCGCAAAGTCACCAAGCGCGAAGCCAGAGATCTTCTCTGTGGCACGAGCCGGGCACCAAAGGCGCGCCACAAGCATTCCAAATCCAATACCGCAAACATATCTTTCTGCAGCCATAGTCGAGAACTGGGGCGCGATCGTTCGTCTGTACAGAAAATCCCGAATCAGCACGAGCCATCCTCGGTTTCGGAGAGATGGAAAGCGCGCAGCCTCACTACCATCAATGAGAGCTCTATACGAGAGGCGAATCGTCGATGGCGCAGGATATCGATATGTACTTCGCACCGATGTTTCACGATTCTTCCCGACCATATATACGCACTCGATCCCGTGGGCGATTCATGGAAAGGCAATCGCAAAGAAGAATCGAACACCAACTCCCAAATATTGGGGAAACCTAATCGACTTGGCTTGTCGCCAAGTCCAAGACGAGCAGACGTTCGGGCTTCCAATCGGGCCAGATACGTCTCACATCATAGCGGAATGCATCGCAACGGCCGTAGATATCGAGCTAGCACGAAAGATTCGTGCGCCGCTCGCTGGATTTAGATATGTCGACGACTTTTATCTGTTCTTCGACACTTACGCTGCTGCTGAAGCGGCTCTGGCTCTACTAATCCGGAGCCTGAAAGAGTTTGAACTTCAGATAAATTTTGAGAAGACGACGATTTGTCGGACGGAGGATCTGGAAGACGACGCGTGGTCGCACACTCTCCGGCGCTTTTCACTAGATAGCGGCGGAACTCGCCAGCGATCGAGCATTAATCATTTCTTTGAGATCGCGCGCGGGCTTGCGAAGGCCCACAGTGATGAAAGTGTAATGGTCTACGCGTTGCGTAGAATTTCGTCAAGCATCATAAGAAAGGAAAATTGGAATACGTTTGAAGCGCATCTTTGCCACGTGGCAATAGCACACCCGGTGACTATGCAGTCAATCGCGAGAATACTGTCGACTTACGCATCACTTGGCTATCAACTAAATTCTTCGCGATTGTCCCGATTAGTAAATTCGGTGATCTCAGAACATGCGCCCCTTGAGCATCACAGCGAAGTGGTGTGGGCACTGTGGATCGCGAAGGAATTGGACATTCAGCTCCGAACCGAGAATATCGACCTCGTGGCTCAAATGAATAGTGCGGCCTGCGTTCTGATTCTCCTTGACCTTGCCGCGTCTGGAAAGCTTGCAAAAGTCCCTCTCCCAAACCGATGGAAGCAATTCGAAACAACGGATGCGCTGATGGAAGAGATGTGGATGCTGAGCTACGAAGCAGGACTTCGAGGCTGGGGCGGGATGACGGACGCACACTTGCGCAGTTCGCCATATTTCGAAGAGCTTCGCGTACGGGATGTTCATTTCTACGATCCGTCGGCTAAGATTTCTCCTCTTTTCGTGTTGAAGCCGAGCCTTCGGTCTAGACTCGCGTCGCAAACGCTAGAAAAACTGCTCGATTCGGCGAATCCCGATGAACTTTTTGATTACGAAGACGATGACGATGAATATGGAAGCGTTATCGAAGGCGAGGATGACGAAGTCGAGGACTTTTGAAGAATGAGAGCGACGCTTGAAGTCCACTTTCAAGTGCAACACCCTTAGGACCAAGCGAAGAGGGCTTCGTTCGGCATATTGAAACCGGGTCGTTCGCGTGGTCGGTCATTGAGTTTCTGAGCAATACGATTGCACTGTGACTGAGTGAGCGCTCTCAGGCACATGCCCTTGGGCAGATACTGAACCGCCCCGGGATCTGTGGAGGCTGTTTCGTTTAAGTCAGGCCGCTTCGACGAGCGGGGTTTTGAGTTCCCGATAATAGTTTGCCTCGGCTTCAGCGGGCGGGATATAGCCGATGGGCGCCAACAGCCGAGTGTTGTTGAACCAGGAGACCCATTCCAGCGTGGCGAACTCGACCGCCGCTATGGTCTTCCAGGGCGCACGTCGATGGATAAGCTCGGCCTTGTAGAGGCCGTTGATAGTCTCTGCCAGCGCGTTATCGTAGCTGTCGCCTTTGCTGCCCACCGAGGGCTCGACGCCCGCTTCCGCCAGCAATGCGGTGCTTCGTGCGTTCAAAGAAGCCTCGCTCTAACGTGCCAACGAGAGTCTTCTGGCGCTACACTTAGCACAGGCAGCATGGTGCAGATATCATGGAAGTTCCAATCGTAGTAATTGACCCAGATATCCAAAGCGGAGCGCCTGTGTTCGCTGGGACTCGCGTCCCGATCCAGACCCTGTTCGATTACCTGGAAGAAGGTGATCCGTTAGACGTGTTCCTCGAGCAGTTTCCGACAGTAACGCGCGAAATGGCAATAGCTGTACTTGAGAAGGCCCGCGCCGCCGTGGCTACTGATGCGAATCCTGCTTGATGAGTCGTTACCACGTGATTTGGCTGAATTGATCACAGGCTACCGCGTATCGACTGTAAAAGTAGAGGGTTGGTCTGGCGTTAAGAATGGCAAATTGCTAGCTTAGGCGGCAGAACGATTTGACGCCTTTATAACGGCCGACCAGAATCTTGAGTTCCAACAAAACCCTGCCACACTTCCCATATCCGTAGTCGTTCTAATCTGCCGTCGAACGCGTATTCAGAACATCATGCCGTTTATACCAGAGCTTTTGTTGCTACTCGATAACCTACCATCTAAGGTGGTGCGGCGAGTGAGCGAACGAGCGGATAGGTGACACTTAGTCCGGGCGGATGGGTTACACCCGCCGTTTCAACCGTCCGAGATGATCTTCGATCCGCATGTGCCGTTCAAGCAATCGGCCGAGCTTCAATGGACTGAAGTAAACATCCCACAAACCATCGTCAATCTCTTCGGTAAATCGTCTTCACTTTTGCATGACACACCTCTGGGTCAATTTTGGACCTTTCTTGATGTGTCCGTGAATTCAGGGGAATACCCCCATGACATCCAAAAGCGAAGCGATCATTCTCTACGCAACCTACCCTGACAGAAAGGGCGACCGATTCGATCAAACCTATTACGTTGATCATCATCTCCCGATCGTGATGGAGGCGTGGGCGAAATACGGCCTCCTTAGCGCCGCGGCTTTTTTCTCAACAGATAATGGGGCGGGTACCGTTGCGATTTGTGAATGCAAATTCCGCGATCAAAAAGCGGTAGACCATTGCTTCTCCGCACCGGAGACGACGAAGGTTATGGAAGACATAAAGCAATTCACCGATTTAGCTCCTTCTCGATGTGTGGCGACCCCACTGTAAGACACAGGCTAGCTGAAATCCCACGCCGTCAGTTGAGGCGCGGGATGCAGAACAACAAGCCATAGGCGGTAGCAAATCAGCCGATGCGGTCGTGCGGCTCACGCCCGGCAAAGAACGCCTCGAGATTCTCGATCACGCGCATGCCCATAGCCACCCGCGTCTCTGCCGATGCGCTGCCGAGGTGCGGCAACAGCACGACGTTCTCGAGTGCTTTCAGGGCGGGCGGCACCGCCGGTTCGCCTTCGTAGACATCGAGACCAGCGCCGGCAATCTGCCCGGCCGTCAGCGCGGCAATCAGCGCAGCGGTATCGACTACATCGCCGCGTGCGGTATTGATGAGGAACGCACCGGGCTTCATCAGCCCCAGGCGAGCGGCGTTGACCAGATGGCGCGTTGCGGGCCCGCCAGGGCAGTGCAGCGAGACGAAATCGGCACGCGCGAAGACGTCGTCGATACTGTTCAGCGCTTCGGCATCGAGTGCGGTGGTGATGGCGGCTGCCGGTGGCTGCGGGTCGCTGAATACGATACGCATGCCAAAACCGAAATGAGCTTTGTGTGCCATGGCTTGGGCGATGCGCCCGAAGCCGATCAGGCCGAGCGTCTTGCCCGTCACTTTTGTGCCCATCAAATGGGTCGGCCGCCAGCCGCTCCAGTTGCCGCTGCGCACCTCCCGCTCCCCTTCCCCTGCCCGCCTGGCCACCATCAGCAATAGCGTCATGGCGAGATCCGCCGTGCAGTCGGTCAGGACTTCCGGGGTGTTGGTCACGGTGAGACCGCGCGCTTTGGCCGCTGCGATATCGATATGGTTGAAGCCGACACCGAAATTGGCGATCACGCGCGCGCGGATTGAGGCGTGCCCGAGTACTTCGGCCGAGAGATTATCGGTGACAGTGGGGCACACGGCGTCGGCACTGGCGAACGCCGCTTTCAGTTCGTCTGCGCTCATCGGCAGATCGCGCTGGTTGAAGACCGCGTCGAACTTGTCGGCGAGGGCGACTTCAACAGCCTGCGGCCAGCGCCGCGTGACGATGACCCTGGGTTTGCTCATGACCGCGCTATCGGTTGGGCGCGCTCGTGCGCAGATATTCCGATGCGGCACCAACGCCGCAGCCCGGCTGGACATCAATGTCACAATCGCGCAGTGCCATTTCAGTACCGGCCAGCGCGCTCAGGATCATGATTTCATTCAGGTCGCCGATATGCCCGATGCGGAACACTTTGCCAGCGACATCGCCAAGGCCGCCCCCCAGCGAGAGGTTATAGCGCTCATAGGCAGTACGAACGACCTGGCCACTGTCTTTGCCAGCCGGCACACAGATGGCAGTAACCGTGTTCGAGTACAGCTTCGGCTCGCGCGCGCAGAGGTCCAATCCCCACGCGGCAACACCATGGCGCACCGCTTCGGCGAATCGCGCGTGGCGGGCAAACACATTCGGCAGTCCTTCCTCGAACAGCATATTCAACGATTCGCGCAGACCGCGGATGAGTGTCATTGCCGGCGTGTACGGGAACCAGCCGTCAGCGTTCATCTTGATCATGTCGTCGAATTCGAAGTAGGCGCGGCGGCATTGGGCGGTCTTCCGCGCAGCCAGCGCTTTCTGGCTCGCGCCGACAATGGCCAGCCCGGTCGGCAGCATTAGCCCTTTCTGCGATCCGCTGACAGCGAGATCCACACCCCATTCTTCCATGCGGAAATCGATGCTGCCGATAGCGCTCACCCCATCGACATACAGCAACGCCGGGTGGCGAAGCTCGTCGAGTAGCTTTCGCACGCCAGCGAGATCGCTGGTAACGCCCGTTGCTGTTTCGTTATGCGTAACGAGTACAGCTTTGATCTGATGTGCCTTGTCCGCAGCCAGCACTTCGCGATAACGCGCCAGCGGCACACCTTCACCCCATGGTGTTTCGATCTGTTCGACTTCCATGCCATGACGGCGGCAGAGTTCGGCCCACAGATGGCTGAACTGGCCGAAGCGCGCCTGCAGCACTTTGTCGCCCGGCGACAGCGTGTTGGTGATCGCGGCTTCCCAGCCACCGGTACCCGAGGCCGGGAAAATGAAGACCTGGCCGGTGGTGGTCTGAAACAGCTTTTTCAGATCCTCCAACAGCGGCTTGGCGAACGCCGGGAAATCCACGGCGCGGTGATCTTCCAGCGGCACATCCATCGCCCGGCGGATGCGCTCGGGGATATTGGTCGGGCCGGGAACGAACAGAAAATTTCTGCCTGGCATGGGGAATACTCCGGTGTGCGAGCCGCCGCCGGAAACCACTCTCTATCCGCAACAGAGAATTTCGGGAGGAGCAGGGGGAATCCAGTTGAGAAACGTTGCCAGCGCCGGCCGTGCCGAACGGGGCAACGCCCGAAAGAAAGCGCGGGTAATTTACACGGTGCGCGCGGGGCAGGCAAACCTGCAGAAGGCCAGGTTCGTCTACCAGGAGGAAAATATCGGCAACGTTGGTGCTATTACGCACACGTCCGGCCACTCAAACCCCATCCGGTACGCTGCGGGGTATTGGTACGGGTGTAGGCTTTCGATACCAGGACGGACGGAAAGCGTGATGGAATTTCACGAGCTGCTGTTGGTAATTACCGAGCAACTGCGCAATGAGGGCCGCATTGCTTATCGCATACTCAAACGGCGCTTCAACTTACGGGACGAGGATCTGGAAGATATCAAGGCCGATCTTATCGATGCCAAAGGTATCGCGCGCGACGAACACGACAAAGTCTTGTGCTGGCTCGCCCCGGAACCCGCCACCAGCGAGAGAACCGCTCCTCCAAGTGACCCGACTCTGAACCAACATGGCGTCGCGCTTGCGGATGACGGTGAGCGGCGGCAGCTGACGATCATGTTTTGCGATCTTGTCGGTTCGACATCACTCTCAGAAGAACTCGATCCGGAAGATCTCCGCGACATCATTCGCCAGTACCAGTCAACCTGCATGCAGGTGATCCACCGCCATCACGGACATATCGCACAGTATCTCGGTGATGGGTTGTTGGTTTACTTCGGTTATCCCACAGCCCATGAAGATGCGCCGCAACGCGCGGTTCACGCCGGGCTCGAGATTGTCGCGGCAATGCGAAATCTTGCGCATCCGAAGCGCAGCACTGTGAGCGTCCGTCTCGGCATTCATACAGGGCTCGCCGTCGTCGGCACTGTCGGCACACATGAAAACGCCGAAGTACTTGCATTGGGGGAAACACCCAATCTTGCCGCACGCCTGCAAGGTCTCGCCGCGCCGGATACCGTTGCCATCAGTTCGGCCACCTACGCGCTACTTCAGGGAGCGTTCGAATGCGCAAGCCTGGGCGCTCAGACGCTTAAAGGAATTTCCACGCCGGTTACCGTTTATGTTGCCCTCCGCGAATCGACCACCAACAGTCGGATAGAGCGGTCAATCCGTCGCAGCCTCACGCCGTTGGTCGGCAGAGCGCCCGAACTCCAGTTGCTGCAGCGCCTATGGGCGCATTCTGAAAATGGCTTTGGGCAGGTTGTCCATCTGTGCGGAGAACCTGGCATCGGCAAGACACGGCTGGTCCAGGCGATGCGCGAACACGTTACACACAAAGACGGGAGCATCGTGATTGAGTTCAGATGCTCGTCGTTTCATCGAAACAGCGCGCTGCATCCTATCATTGAAAGCCTTGAGGCGTTCCTCGAGTTCGAGCCCAACGAAGCGCCTCAGTCCAAGTACGCAAAGCTGGCGACCGTGATTTCTCGATATCGCTTTCCCACCAGGAATACCCTGGCGCTGCTTGCCAAGCTTTTTTCCATCCCACTGCCAGCCGGCGCTGCTGCGTTGACGCTGAGCCCGCAAAAACAAAAAATCGAAACGCTGGAAGTGCTGGCCGCGTGGGTCATCGAAGAAACGCAGGGGGCGCCTGTGCTTTGCGTTTATGAAGATCTGCACTGGGCCGACCCGTCCACACTGGAATTACTGGTGCTGGTAATGGCGCGTATCGCGAGCGCGAAGCTGCTTGTGATACTCACATTCCGCACAGAGTTCTCGCCGCCCTGGAGCCCGCAAACCTTCATGGAATGGGTGGTTCTAGGCCGACTTGGCCCACCCCATTCCGAGGAAATCGCCCGGCGCGCCACACAGGGGGCGACGATCCCCGCCGACGCCCTGGAGCAACTTGTTGCAAAAGCAGACGGTATTCCGCTTTACCTGGAAGAGTTGACGAAATCCCTGTTAGCTTCCGGTCAACTCGCGACGATAAACGGGCAACAAGGCCCGGCCGGTTCTACACGCGAGTTCTCGATTCCGGATTCGCTGCAAGATTCGCTGATGGAACGACTGGACCGCGTGACGTACGGCAAGAAGACACTTCAATTGGTCGCCATGCTTGGCCGCGAGTTCTCTTACGAGATTATTCGAGCCGTGTCGAGCGCAGATGAAGCAGATTTGCAGCGCGATCTGGCGCATTTCGTCGAAATTGAGATTCTGCTGGCAAGGAAAAAGGGCGCGCAGACCAAATACTCATTCAAGCATGCGCTGCTGCAGGACATGGCGTATCAGTCGCTGCTCAAACGACGGCGCAAGCAGTTTCATAGAACCATTGCCGAGACACTCGAGCAGCAATTTATCGCGATACGTGACACCCAGCCGGAGATGCTCGCTCATCATTATGGCGAGGCTGGCTTGGTGATCGAGGCAATCAGCTACTGGCAGCAAGCTGGGCAGCGCGCTATTGAGCGCTCTGCAAATATTGAGGCCATCAATCATTTGAACACCGGTCTTTACCTGACGAGCACGCTGCCGGAAGGGCCGGACCGCACGCGACGAGAGCTCGCGCTGACGCTGACATTGGCAGCCCCTCTCGCAATGACCAAGGGCTACGCGGCGCAGGAAGTTGAACAGGCTTACGCCCGAGCGCTGTCGCTCTATCGATTTCTCGGCGCCGCAACCGAGCACTTTCCCGTGCTATTGGGGCTTTGGCGGTTCTACGTCGTGCGCGCGCGCTTCTCCACCGCCCGCGATCTGGCAGAAGAACTGCTTCGGATCGCGCGAACGACTGGCGAGGCGGAGCACCTTCTGGGCGCATACAACGCGCTTGGCATTACCCTGTTCTATATCGGTGAATTCGACACCGCCCGCGCCGAGGCTGAGAAAGGGATGGCGTCGTACGTTGCGGCATTGCACAGTCCTGCGCAGTCGCCAATCTTTCGTGCCGGACAGGACCCGGGAATCGCCTGTCGTAGTCACATTGCGTATGTTGTGTGGCTGGCTGGGCACCCTGACCAGGCGATTGCGGCGACACGGCAAGCACTGGCGGTTGCGCGGACGCTATCTCACACTTTCAGTGAGACCTACGCCTTGATTTTTGCAAGTCGCATTTTCATGCACGTCGGTAATAGCGAGCAGGCAAAGGAATGCGCCGAGCTCGGTCTCGCACTGGCGACTGAACACGGCTTTGGACTGTGGGCTGCGCATGCCACGATCTTTCTCGGTGCATCGCTGGTCGATATCGGTCAAGGTGATGAAGGGCTGGCGCATATGCGCAAGGGCCTGGCTGCTGCCGAGGCGTCAGGCGCAGAGTTGGGGCTGACGTTCTTCCTTGCAGTTCTCGCTGACGGATACCGGAGATCAGACAATATTGGCGAGGGGTTCGCAGCAGTCGATCAAGGGCTGGAGCGCGTCATGCGGACTGGTGAGCGTTACTGGGAGGCGGAGCTGTATCGAGTCCGAGGAATGTTGCTTGTTCAAGATAGCGTCAAGAAAGGTGCGAAAGGCGTTCGTCCGCGCATCATAAGCAAACGCACCAGTCGGTTGAGTAGTGACGTCGAATATGCGCAAGCATGCTTCCTGAAAGCGATTGATATTGCCCATCGACAGGGCGCGAAGTCTCTGGAACTTCGAGCCTGCGTTGGTCTGGGCACGCTGTGGCAAAGCCTGGGCCGACACGATCACGCTAAATGCGTCGTGCAGAAGATCGTCGGCAGCTTTACTGAAGGATTCGCGACCAGGGATCTATTGGAAGCAAGGTTTTTAATCGAAGCGCTGACGAAGGGGCAAACCGGTTAGAGGCGGTGGCAGCACCTGCGAAAAATCACGTACGCGTGCTCCACTGAGTCGCCCGCTGACGACGACGTCGATTAGCAGGCCGGTGAAAAACGTAGCGAGCGAAGGCAGGACAAGGCGCACGAGCGCGCAAAACCGGAGTTTACATGGAGTAAATGAGGATTTTGCGCGCTCGTACAACGCAGTCATGCCGAGCGCAGTAGTTTTTCACCAGCCTGTTAGATGGATGTCGAATCGATGCAGGATAAACAGGTCGCCTCCGCAGATCGATTGACTTATCGGTGCCGTTCCGCGAGGCTTCCGAAATCTTGGTACACCCAATTCGGCGCTAACCGACCGCTAGCGTTCGCTCCGTTCTGCAGGCCTGCTTCGTAAGGAGTCTTCTATGTCTCTGGTGCTTGGGTTTCACGACGCAGGTGCCACCGAAAGTGGCATCGTCGGCGGCAAAGCCGCCAGTCTGGGTCGCATGGTCGCGCTGGGATTCAACGTTCCGCCCGGCTTCAGTGTCTGCACGCAGGCGCATTCCGAGTTTCTGAGCAATGGTGGCGTCGCTCTGCGCATTCGTGAGCTGCTGGTCGGGATCGACGTCAACGATGCAGCCGAACTCGAAGCGCGCACGTCGCGGATCCGGGCATTGATCGAAGCCGCCGAACTACCACCCGCGATCATCTCCGCCATCCGCATGGCGTATGGTCAGTTAGGGAATGACATCAACGTTGCCGTGCGCTCGTCTGGCACGGCGGAAGATCTCGCACAAGCTTCGTTCGCCGGCATGTACGACACCTATCTCGATGTACGCGGTGCCGACGATGTCGTGGCTGCCGTGCGCCGCTGCTGGGCTTCGATGTGGACGGCGCGCGTCACCGCTTATCGACACCAGCTCGGCTTCGATGGTGAAGCCGAGAGACTCGCCGTCGTGATTCAGGAAATGGTCGAGCCGACTGCAGCAGGTGTGATGTTCACCGCCAATCCGATGTCGGCGCGTACCGATGAAATCGTACTCAATGCAAGTTGGGGACTGGGTGAAGGTGTTGTTTCCGGCATCCTCAATCCCGATACGTTCGTTCTCGATCGCGATACGCTGAAGATAAAATCGTGCGAGATCGGCGGCAAAGAGAAGAAAATCGTACGTGATCCGCTCGCGGGTCACGGTACCGTCGAGCAGGTAACGACACCGGCTGAGCGCGCCGCTTCGTCACTGACCGACGCGCAGGCCAGGGCGCTCGCCGCACTCGGCCGCGACATCATGCAGCGCTACGGTGGGCTGCCGCAGGATATTGAATGGGCGCGGCGCGACGAGACCTTTTACATTCTCCAGGCGCGCCCGGTGACCGGCGTGGAGTTCACCTGGGACGAAGACGTCGACGGCTGGCAGACAAGCGCAATCGAACCCGACACGACCTGGACCTACACGTGGTCCGAGATGTACTGGACTGGCGGCATTTCGCCGCTCTTCTACTCCTGTCGCGCTTACGAGTGTTATCTCAATTACTCACGCTTCGCGAAATTGTTCGCCTTCAAGGACATCACGAACGTTCGCTGGCACAAGTACCGCCGGGCCACGGCGTATTTCAATGCGGACGCAGAGCGCTCGTGGCTGGCGCAGCAGTGGCCAGGGCAACTGCGCGATCTCACCAATATTCCGCCAGCCTGGCACGCGGCGTTCGTCGGCCAGCCAGTCTCGAAGTGGGGACTGCTGCGGATGTGGTTGCGGGTTCACCTGTTGCAGCCGCAGTTCGGCGTGACCCGCTGGTTCGCGACGACTTACGATTATCTCGACAATCGAACAGCGGATGCCGATGGCCCTTCGCCCGAAGCGTTGCGCCGCATGAGCGTCGCAGAGCTGGTCGAGGCGGCAGAAACGCGCGTGGCATTCGTCGATGAGTGGTATACGACGTTGTGGCCACCCTTCTTTTTTTACGCGACCGGCGCGCTAGGCGGTCTCGCGAAGCTGCTGCAGGCCTGGTATGGCGACAGCACCGGCACCGCGTTTCAGGATCTCATTTGCGGCATTCCGGGCAACAAGGCCGCGCTCGAAGGCGAGGCGATGTTCGAACTCGCGCTGCGTATCCGTGAAAGCGATGAACTCAAGGCGCTGTTCAGTGCGCATCCGAAGGCGGAATTTTTTGCCGTTGCTCGCCGCAGTGAGCGCGCGGTCGTGAGAGCGTTCATGACTGCTTACGACGAATTCATCCGCGCTCATGGACATCGCGGCCACCAGGACCGGGATTTCTACTACGACCGGCGGGTCGAGAATCCGGCCCTCGACTACGACGCGCTGAGTCAGTTGCTGGATACCGATAATCCGGTGCATCCCGCCGTGCTGATGGAGAAACTCGTCAGCCGGCGTGAGTCTGTATCGGCGGAGATCTGCGCCAAGCTCAGCGCAATGCCTTTCGGATCACTGCGCGTGAAGATCTTCCGCTTCGTCGCCGACTACTGCCTGCGTTTTCTGAAGTATCGGGACGACGAACGCCACTATCTCGATCGCCTCACTTACGGGAAAAAGAAAGTATTTCTCGAGATTGGGCGGCGCATGACCGAGCAAGGTCTGCTCGACGCACCCGATGACTTCTGGTTTCTCGCCAGGCACGAGCTCTATGACTACCTGAATGGCAAAGCACCTGCCGCGCTGTGCCGGGCCAAGATGGCGGCGCGCAAGCGCGTCTTCCATCGCCGCAACGAACGACTCGAACCGACGCCGACCTGGATCCGCAACGATATGCCGGTCGATCTCTCGGGCGCCGTCGCCAGCACCGCGGATCTGCCGGAGGGCACGCTAGTCGGGATTGCCACGAGCTACGGCATCGCGACCGGTGTATCGCGCATCGTGCCGCAACTCGATCAGATCGGTCGCGTTCAGAACGGGGACATATTGATCTGCAACAGCACCGATCCGGGCTGGATGTCGGTATTCCCGAAGATCCGCGGGCTCGTACTTGAAACCGGCGGCATGCTGGCCCACGGCGCGTGCCTGTCGCGGGAATACGGCATCCCTGCAGTGCAGGTGCGTGACGCCATGCGGCAGGTTCCAGACGCAGTGCAGATTACGGTGGATGGCAACGCTGCCCGGGTTTATCCCGCGTTAGCCAGCTGACGGCGGGCAAAGTTCAATGCTCCCCATTCGCCTCAATCGACTGTTCCGCGCGGACGGCCGCTGCGCAATTCTATCTTTCGATCATGGACTGTTTGCCGAACCTTCGTGGCTGGCCGGGCTGTGGCATCTGCCGGACATCATCCGCGCCCACGCTGCCGAGAACCCCGACGGGATGACGCTGCCGACCGGCGGCGCGCGCCACCTGCAGGCCATCACAGACTCACGCAAACCGGCACTGCTGCTGCGCGCCGATACGACCAATGCCTATCTCGGAGTGCGTCCGCGTGTTTTCTACGATCTGCCACTGGCGCAGGTCGTGCAACGCGCCGTCGCGCTCGATGCCGTGTGCGTGGTGTCTTCCCTGCTGACCTTCCCCGGCCAGGAGCAACTCACCCGCGAGTGCTGCGTTAATCTGGATTTGCTTCGCAGCCAGTGCGACGCCGTCGGCATGCCGTTGATGGTCGAGATCCTCGCCATGACCGAAAATGCCGGCGTGCCACTGGTGGAAACTGCCGTTGACGCAATCGCGCCATTGGTACGACTCGCCGTGGAACTCGGTGCCGATGTCATCAAGGCCGACCCCACCGAGCCGGTCGAGGATTTTCGGAAGCTGGTTGAAGTCGCGGCAGGCATTCCGCTACTGGCCAGCGGCGGCATCAAGGCCGAAGACAGCGTAATCCTCGCGCGGACCGTCGCACTCATCAACGCTCGCGCGAGCGGTATTGCCTACGGCCGGAATGTCTTATGGGCAGAGCGACCCACCGCGATGACGCGCGCGCTGGTGGAAATTGTGCACGCGGAAGCGGTGATAGATTTGGATGCGATTTATTGAGGAGCGGGCGTCTCTGCGCTGTTCAGTCGGATGTGACTGGGCTTTCCGATAATATCGGCGTTGAGCAGTTCAACGCCTGTGAGATGCGCCGCCGTCGAATACAAACTCGGGCGTAGCACCACCGCCGTTTTGAACCGCGCCCCCGTTGTTGCCTGCCGCAGCTGCCGCATGTAAGGTCTCAAGCAGCGCTTTCTGGGTATCCTTGTATTCGGTGTTGAAGCGCGTCGACATCACGTAGACATTCGCGCTCTTACCCAATCACGTGGAATTTGAGGTGAGATTGCAACCATTCACATTACTCGATGCGGCGGGATCCAGAAATGTATAGGTCGTGGCCGATGCGCCGTGATCAACCGTGAAGATAGACATTACGTTGGCCCAGTTCGCTGTGCTGGTCCACCCATCGGCGGCCACTAATGGACTGGTAAGCAAACCATACAACGCGAAGCAGAATGCCAACGATAAGCGCTGTCTGTGACGTGATCTCGAATTCATATCGAAGGCCTCCTTGAGCCGTTTGTTTACCCGGGCCCAGTGTAGCATCGACATCGAGCACACGACTTGGAGGTACGCGGACAGCAGGGCAATTGTTCGTCGTTTTCGCCTGCACTGCGCTTGGCGCGTGTCTCGGGCGCGCCGCATCAAGCCCTGGCAATATAGGTCACATCAGGCAGCACCAGCTCACGCAGTCCGGGATATTCCGTGCCGCTCGCCAGCAGGGCAGCGAGAGCTCTCGCCGGCAGCGGTCGGCTGAACAGGTAGCCCTGCCCGGTATCGCAGCCATGTGCACGCAGGAACGCAAGCTGTTCCCGGGTTTCGATACCTTCGGCGGTTACTGACAATTGCAGATTCTGCGCGAGCCCGATGATTGCTTTGACCATGGCGGCGTCGCCGGAGTCGTTCGCGACGTTGCGCACGAAGGACTGGTCAATTTTGAGGGTGTCGATTGGAAAATGCTTCAGGTAGGTGAGTGAAGAGTAACCCGTACCAAAATCGTCGAGTGCAATACCGATGCCCAGCTCTTTAATCTGCGTGAGCAGCCGGGCGCTGGTATCCGGTTTCTCTACCAGCAGACTTTCTGTGATTTCGAGCGTTAGCTGTCTGGCTTTCATCCCACTTCGCTTGAGAGCGCTACCTAAATAACGGAGCAGAAATACTGACCATATAGGGGAACTCGGGTGGTCCTTGGCGATCAGTTCGGTTGCTAAAGCTGAACCATCACCAAGGAGTGCTCCACCCGATGAACAACAGTGTAACCAAGATCGGTCGACCGATCAGGCGGCGTCTGACGAAGGTCGTGCAACGCGGGCGTGACCACGACCATGCGCGACGTGCCCAGGCCATCCTGGGCTTGTGGGAGACGCGTGGCAATATCAGTGAAACGGCGCGCCGCTGTCACGCCAGCCGTAATTCAGTACGGCTGTGGAAACGCCGTTATGAAACGGGTGGTGAGACGGGATTGGCGCCGCTCACACGCGGCCGTGAGGAATGGAAGGCGTCGGCCCCAGCGTTGGCCAAGCTGAATGAATTGATCCGCACAGAGCCGCTCACATACGGCTATGTCCGCAGCCGCTGGAGCTCAGAGCTACTGGCAGTTGAGATGGCACGCTGCGGCATCGTTGAAGTTCATGCGACGACGGTACGCCGGTGGCTGTCACGGCTGTGCGTGGTGTGGCGGCGGGCTCGGCCGACGTTGTGTATTGCTGATCCACGCAAAAGCGCGCGGATGAAGGCGATCCATGGCGTCTTGAAGCGGGCCAGCGCAAACGAGGAAGTCTTCTACGTGGATGAGGCGGACATCGATTTGAACCCGCGTATTGGGCCTGCCTGGATGCCGCGCGGTGAGCAAATGACGGTGCCGACGCCGGGCAAGAACAGGAAGCACTACATCGCCGGCGCACTGAACGCGCGCACTGGCGCAGTAGTCTGGATAGATCATATCGCCAAGACTTCCGAGCTATTTCTGCGTCTACTGGAAGTCTTGTTGCGAACCTACCGTCGGGCACGGCGGCTGCATCTGATCTTGGATAACTACGTCATCCATAAGAGCCGGGTAACGCGCGCTTGGCTGGCGCGCCACCCGAAGTTCCAACTCGTGCACCAGCCGGTTTATCACCCGTGGGTTAACGACATTGAGAAGTTGTGGAAGAAGCTCCACGATACGGTGACTCGCAATCATCGGCACAGCACTTTGCCGCGATTGATGGATGCAGTGACCTGCTTCCTGAACCAGTCGCAACCATTTCCAGGACATCAGTCGGCGTTGATACGATATGAAACCTGACTGGTCAGGATATTCGATCAGCTATTTAGAGTGGCGATGAGATCCACATAACGAAGTTGGCGGGGAGAAATGTTGACCGACATCTGTATTGGCGGCAGTCCATCGGCGCGCCACGCGACGGCCTGGGCGCAGGCCTCGTTGAGCACCCATTCGCCGATCGGAACGATCAACCCACTGTGCTCGGCAACATTGATGAACCGGCCAGGGGCAGTGAGACCCCATTGTGGGTGCTGCCAGCGTAGCAGGGCCTCGACTCCCCTGATGGTACCGGTCTCGAATGAAACCAATGGCTGGTAGTACAGCTTGAATTCGCCGCGAAGCAGCGCGAGGCGCAGTTCGCTTTCGAGATCCATGCGCTCGCTCGCCGCGGCGCTCATCGACGGGGCGTAAAACTTGTAGTTGTTCCGCCCTTCGCTTTTGGCCTGATACATCGCCGTATCGGCGTTCTGAGACAGCGTCTCACTGGTGTTACCGTGTTCCGGATAAAGCACGATTCCGACGCTTGCGGTCACGAACAATTCGTGGCCATCCAGCGCGATCGGGGCGGAGACGTTCTCGATGACTTTTTGCGCCAGCTGGGCGATCTCCTCGTCGGTGCCCACGTTTTCCAGGACAACCGTAAACTCATCGCCACCCAACCGCGCAACCGTATCGCTTTTCCGTACGCTGGCACGCAGCCTATCGGCGACCGTGCGCAACACGCCATCGCCAACGTCATGGCCGAGAGTGTCATTGATTTCCTTGAAGTGATCGAGATCGATAAAGGCCAGCGCAACCGGCCAATTTTCACGATCTGCTCGCACCAGGGCACGACTTAGACGGTCGCGATAAAGACTGCGATTGGGCAGGCCGGTCAATCCATCGTACTGGGCGAGGTGAACAAGCTGCTCCTCAGCAAGCTTGCGACTCGTAATGTCCATTATCGAGCCGACCATGCGCACTGCGCGCCCGTTAACGTCGCGGGATATGATTGCGCGACCCATCACACTGGCGTAGCTGCCGTCGCGTCTTCGAAGCCGATACTCTTCGACCCAGTTCTCCGTATCGGAATCGAGCGCCGCTTGAACGCTGGCAAGCACGCCCTCACGTTCCTCGGGATGCAGGTAGTTGGTCCATGATTCAAAAGTGGGGTTTGCGCCGAGCGTATGCCCGAACAGAGTCGTGTAGGCGTCGTTCCACCACATCGACGAGGTGAGCGGATTCCAGTCACACACGGCGTCATGGGTCGCGCGCGCGACGAGTTCGAAGCGCTCGTTCATGGCGCGCATCTGCAACTCGCTCTGCGCGCGTTCGACCGCAATCGCTACAAGGGGGGCGAGCGCTCGCAGCGAATCGAGTTCGAACACATTCGGATCGCGAAATTCTCCGCTGTACAGAGCGAGGGTGCCGAGCGCATTCCCATCCTGCGAGACAATGGCATGCGACCAGCACGTGCGTGCACTCAACGGTAGGCTGAGGTGGCGACAGGGTGCCCATTTTGGATCAGCTTCGATGTCGCGAATGACGACAACGTCGTCGGCATACGGTGGAACCATGACCGTGCCTGTTTCGAGCGCGATCAGCGCATTGTCCTGCTCTGTCGACAGACTCAAGTTCGTCTGGCGTACAAACGACGTGCTGGAGTTATCCAGCAACAGGATGGAAGCTCGCGATGCAGGAAACTGGCCGTCGAGCAGAGCGATAATCGCATCGAGGGTAGCGAACAGCGGCTGACCGGCCACGATCTGTTCGAGAAGTTGTTTGTGGCCGGCAATCATGCTTTGTGCGTGTTCGCGCGCGGAGATGTCGCGCACAAAGGCAGCCAGGTGCAGCCGGCCCTCTAAATCAAAGCGACTGAATGCAACCTCAACCGGGAACTCATGGCCATCGCGGTGCAGGCCGAGAAATCGCGCTGTATTCCCGTTCGTACTTGCCTCGTCGTCAAGATAACGCTTGGCGGTAATTGCGTAGCGGCCGCGCATGGCCGCTGGTTGCAGCAGACTGATGTTCTGACCGATGACCTCCGCCGGCTCATAGCCGAACACATTCATCAGCGTCGAATTGGCCGATTCGATTCTCCCGCTGCTATCGAACAGCAAGGCCGCATCGCTGGTCGTCTCCCACAGCAGGCGATACTGCGCCTCACTGGTGTGAAGTTGATCCGCATGGCGAACCGCGCGTCGCGCGCTTTGTGCGTCGAGGCTCGACATCAAAAGCGTCACCGCCAGAAACAATAGTGCGAAGCATCCAATGGTACCGGCCAGCCAGAGATTGTTGACGCCTTGGTCCGGGACCATGGAAGAGGCTCCAGGCGCGATGATGACGGCAGTCACCCCGACGTAATGCATACCGGCGATTGCACCACCCATCACCAATGCACTACCGCCACGCCGCCAGAACGCCGATTGAATGGATTCACCGCGCAGCCGAAACGCAAGCCACAGCGCGACTAGCGATGCGGCTACAGCAACAATCAGTGAGAGCGCAAAGAGATCAGATTGATAGCGGATGGGCGGTTGCATCTGCATCGCTTCCATCCCGACATAGTGCACGGCCGATATGCCACTGCCCATCAACAGGCCGGCAAGACCAAGGCGGCGCCAATGCAGCTGGCCATGGCTGACGATATACAGCCCGAAGCCGCATACAACCACCGCCGTCAACATCGACGCCAGAATCGTTGAGACGTCGTAAGACATCGGCATCGGCAGCTGCCAGGCAAGCATGCCGATGAAATGCATTGACCAGATGCCGGTGCCTATCGATACCGCGCCGCCGAGCAGCCAGATATATCCCGATTGCCGGCTCCGCGCGGCGACGACGCGCGAAACCAGTTCGAGCGCGACATAGGACGCCCCGCAGGCCACAACCACCGACATTCCGACCAACCAGAGGTCAAAGTTGCCGGTCATATCTCGGCGCTGCACAAAAAATGGCAGAAGCGTCCCCGGCAACAATGGTCGGCTGCTGCATCACAGCACTCCGCTAATCTTGGCAAACCGCTAAAACTTATCGGCAGATGGTTTCGGAACTGAAGCGATTCGAGCGACTGAAGCGCGGCTGTCAGAGAAGCAGGGGAATCTACCGTCACGAACGTTCAGTACGGCCAAGCTGGGAGATGGGCGCGCCCTGTGTCAAGTCCCGGGAGACCGCATGCTATTGGAGAACTGCAGCGGTGACGCCGATAACGGAGTGCGCTTCGCGAGCCGCCGCGACCCGGCAGTGAAAATCGGCAGTCCGGTCGTTGCCAGACCTGACCGGTGCAACTGCTGTTGCGCTATCGAAGGTGCGGAGCGATAGCATAAGGGCCCGGATTAGGCTGGCCGCGCCATGGGTTCGGCGGGGTACCCCATCTGACCGTCAACTGTTCCAGGAGCTCTGAGCTGTGGGTCGTGATAACGCTACGCAAACGCTGTCATCCGTTGGCGTCTCACCGCCACCTGACCTCGGCGGCGGTAACGCTATCGCTACGGTCACCACGCTCCTCGCTCCCTTAGAAGTAACGCTAGCCTTCGTCAGCTATCACCTGAACATCGGTATCGATCACCTGTATTTATTCTTTGATGATCCGGCTGACCCTGCCGCCCCGATCCTTGACGCGGAAAACCGCGTAACCTGCTTCAGGTGCGACGGAAACTATTGGAGCACCGCGCAAAAATACGTACAGCGGGACGATTCAGTACGCCTCTGGCAACCAGGCGATGGCCCATTGACCATCATCGAGCGCCAGATTACGAACGCCAATCTGGCACTGACACTGGCGCGCGATGCCAGGTACGAGTGGCTGGCGCATATCGATTGCGACGAACTCATTCATGCGCCTCAGGGGTTGGCGAACGCCCTCGCGGATACTCATCCCGACGTCTCCACAATCCGCTTTCGGATCCGGGAGGCAATTCCCTGCGAATATGAACTCAACCACGCATTCGCCGATATCTCGCTATTCAAAGTACCCGCCTCGCGTGCAAAGCGCGCTGTGGTGCGCAGGTTGGGGTGCCCGATAATCTATCGCGGCGAATACTTTCGAGGCCACCAGGAGTCGAAGTGCGCCGTTCGCTGCTCGTCGAACATCCATTCGATGGAGATCCATGCGCCGATCTTCAACCCGGGTTCGTCCTTCCGGCGCATCGATAGCGAACTGATTTCGCTACTGCACTATGACTGTATGGGATTTGAGAGCTGGAAGAACAAGTGGCATCAACGAACGCTGATCCCCTGTGACTGGATGCGCTCGAATCGAGCGTCCCAATTAGAGGACTTCCGGGCTGCATGGCAGGAATCCGAACGGGTCAATGACGACCTTTCGTTGCGTCGGCTGTACAGGCGCATGAACGTACCGTCCCGCTGGCAAACGCTCTTGCTCAGTCAAATGCGTATGGTCGAGAAAATTCCGCTTCATCGCGACCTTTTCGTATCTCCGCGTTGAATTCATAGAAGCGCCGGAATCGAGCGCGTTCGATTGAAATGAATAGAGCCCGGCCGTGATAATCTTCAACGCTTCTGAGTTTCCCGGCCCGGCTATGGCGGATTCCGTGTGATGAACGAGAGCAAGCGCGAGCGCATCGTGATCCGGCCACGCACTGGATGGGAGACAGTGGACCTTGCGGAGCTCTGGCGCTATCGCGAACTGATGTGGCGGTTCTTACTGCGCGACATCCAGGCCCGCTACAAGCAAACGGTGTTCGGAGTGCTGTGGGCAGTGCTCCAACCGATAGTGATGATGGTTGTCATGACTCTGGTGTTCGGCAAGGGGCTTCGGCTCGATCAGTCACACATACCCGGCGTGCCGTATGCGCTTTCGTTTCTTGCCGCGCAGATTGTGTGGTCGTTCTTTGCCAATGGCCTGGCCAGCACTGCTGGCAGCGTGACCAGCAACGCGGAAATCATTCGGAAGATCTACTTTCCGCGCCTGATTGTCCCCATTGCCGGTCTCGGTACCGCAACCGTCGACTTCCTTATCGCGCTAATCGTATTTCTGATCGTCGTCATTGTTGTCGAGCCGCACTTTTCTATGACGATGTTGCTTCTTCCGCTGGTATTTCTGACGATGTTTTTGGCAGCTTTCGGCGCCGGTCTGCTGTTCGCAGGACTCATGGTCAGTTACCGCGATTTCCGCTACGTTGTCCCCTACTTCCTGCAAGTCGGATTCTTTCTCACGCCGGTCATCTGGTGGGAGAAAAGTGTCGGCGAAATGATGGGGCCCTGGTCAATTGCGCTCTATCTCAACCCGATCACGGGGCCCCTTACGGTGTTCCGCAACGTCATGTTCGGGGAGCCGGTGTATTGGCAAGGCTGGATACTCTCGTCGCTGGTCGCCGTGCTTATCGCAGTGGTAGCTGTCGCCTATTTTGCGCGGGCCGAAGCCCGCTTCGCAGACATTGCCTGACTGCGACGGAACCGCACGTGGCTGATACGGTGATTAAGGCGGAAGGGCTCGGCAAGCAGTATTTTCTGGGAATGGGCAGCGACCCGAGCGATTTGCGCTCCACAATCGCGACTGCGTTCCGGCGCATGGGGCTGATTTTTGGTCGCTCAACAGCGGAACCCGACAGCCGTCATTTCTGGGCATTGCGTGACCTCGATTTCGAAATCACTCAAGGAGAAGTGTTCGGCATCATCGGTCGCAACGGTGCCGGCAAGTCTACCTTGCTCAAGATACTCGCGCGAATCACCGCGCCAACTTGCGGTAGCGCGTGGGTCGAAGGCCGCGTCAGTTCGCTACTGGAAGTCGGCACCGGATTCCATCCGGAATTGAGTGGGCGTGAGAATACCTACCTGAATGCAGCCATCCTCGGCATGACGCGAGCAGAAATTGCGCAGCGCTACGCGTCCATTGTCGAATACGCCGGGATCCATGACTTCATGGAAACTCCGGTCAAGCGTTATTCCTCCGGCATGCGCGTGCGCCTCGCGTTCGCCATCGCAGCGCACATCGATCCCGAAATCCTGATACTGGACGAAGTCCTTAATGTTGGCGACGTCGAGTTCCGGCGAAAATCGACTGCTACCATCTTCGAATTCGTCAATCGTGGGAACACCATCCTGTTCGTCAGTCACAATATGGAGTCCGTCCGTAGCATGTGCACACGCGTGATGTATCTCGATCACGGCGAAATCCGCTACATCGGTGACACTGAAACAGCGATCGATCTGTACCTGCAGAATCTCAAAGAAGGTGCAAATCGAAACCTGCTCGAAGTATCCCGGAGCACCAGTTTGACGCCGGTTATCAGTGCTGCGCGACTCTGCAACAATGCTGGCGAGACAGTCACGGGCGTGCCGGCCTGTGGCGAGGTTACGCTGGAGATCGTACTCAGCAATGAAGACGAGCTTTTAGACCCGCACATCGATCTGCACATTCGTGATCCGCGCGGCGTGAACATCTCCTGGATTGCGTCCCGGGTCCAGCACGGTCTCCCGTCGAAGCTGCCGCCGCACGCGACTGTGCATGTCCATCTGGCAGAACTGCCGCTGCTGCCTGGTGCGTACTTTATCTCCATCGTATTGGGCAGTAACGGTCGGCATGTGGATACGGTCGAGCACGCGGCCGAGCTGCAGATAATCCACGCAGACGTATTCGGATCAGGGCAGTTGCAGACGAATATGCGCGGTTACGTGATAGTCCGTGCCGCTTACGAAGTTGTCGGCGCGTGACCGCCGGCACGGTGCGCTTTTCGTCACATGAGCAAGGAATGCACAGGCGCCGTGAATAGAATCCCCCTGCTGGGGTCTCTCATCATCTGCACGCGCAATCGCGCGGACAAACTGGCTCAATGTCTCGAAAGCCTGGTCGGCCTCAATGGCATTGCTCGCTGGGAATTGGTGATCGTCGATAATGGTTCGACAGATCGTACAGGAGATGTGATCGATGCTTTTGCCGCGCGGTACGAACACCGGCTGATCCGCGTTCTCGAGCCCACCCCTGGTCTCGGTGTCGCGCGAAACGCGGGGATCGCCGCTGCTTCTGCAGGGTTACTGGCGTTCACCGACGACGATTGCTATCCAGCGCCGGATTTCCTTGAGGAGATGCTGCGGGTATTCCAGGACCCGAGCATAGGCTACATGGGCGGACGAATTCTGCTCTACAACCAGGCCGATGCCCCCATTTCAATCCGCGTTACGACAGAGACCCGCAACATTGCGGCCTACAGCTTTGTGCACACAGGCTTGATTCAGGGCGCGAACATGGCTTGCCGGCGCGTTGTGATTGACGAAATCGGTGTGTTCGATCGAGATTTCGGCGCTGGCACGCCGTTTCCGGCCGAAGATGTCGAATTCGTCGCGCGTGCGTCGGCTGCCGGATGGCGCGGGGGGTATTATCCGGGGCCGATGGTGTATCACGATCATGGGCGACGAGGCGACGCCGTGATCAGCCGACTCGTCAAACAATATGATCGCGGGCGCGGTGCCTACCTCGCGAAGTTCATCCTGCGCGCCGATACGCGTCGAACATACAGTCGTTATTGGTATTGGTCAGTCGATCTGCGCACGCAGAAGCAGCGTCTGGGCAATGAAATTGTCGGTGCGTTGCAGTATCTCGGATGGCGCCTGTGGCGCCGCACATTCGGCAAGCTGGCGAAAGGTTGAGCGATGCCTTTGCTGAGTATTGTTCTGTGCACTCGCAATCGGGCCAACCAGCTTCGTACCGCGCTGGACTCGTATCTACATCTGGACCCGGCGACGGACTGGGAACTCGTCATCGTCGACAATGCGTCGGAGGATGCCACCGCGCGCGTGATCGAGGAGTTCGCTGCTACAACATCACTCTCGCTGCGAGCCGTGAGCGAGCCGCGCCCTGGCCTCGCCCGGGCTCGAAACCGTGGCCTGGTCGAGGCCCGCGGCACGATCGTCGCATTCACCGACGACGACTGCTATCCGGCGCCTGATTACCTGCATGTGCTTCGCGTGATCTTCGATAACCCGCGCTACGACTACGCTGGTGGAAGAGTCATATTGCACGATGCGGCGGACGCACGGATCTCGCTCCAGGAGCACGCCACAGCCTACGACATCGAACCGAACGCCTATGTAGCTGCGGGGCAGATCCTGGGCGCCAATATGGCCTTTCGGCGCGTGCTGCTGCTGGACCTGCGCGGCTTCGATGAGCGGCTCGGGGCCGGAACTTCATTTCATTCTGGAGAGGACACCGACTTGTTGCGCCGGGCCGCGCTGGCAGGAATGCGTGGCCGGTTCGAACCGCAACTTCTCGTGCGGCACGATCACGGTCGCTCGCAGGCCGATGCTGCGGCCCTCCGCCGCTCGCATCAGCGCGGACTCGGTGCGTGCATGGCGAAGTTCATCGCCAACAAGGACACACGCAGTCAGTATGTCCGACACTGGTACTGGGCCCTGCGCAGGGTCGGGATACCTGGTGCTGTGCGCCAACTGGGCTGGGGACTGCGGTTTGTATTTGAATGTGGCGCTACATCGCGGCGGATCTGGCAGCATCCGGCGCCCGCGCTCGACGCCTCCCGGGCGTCGGTCACCGCAGACGGAGTAGACTCGTGCACCTGAGGAGGGCAGGCATCTGCCTTGCTGCATGCAGGGCGCCCGGTCAAAATCATGACAGGACGAATCGTGCGCGAATATTTTGAACATCGCCGCGATTTCTGCCGCTACCTTCTTGCGCCGAGAAAGACGCTCGTTCTTATCCTGTGCACGATGCGCAGCGGCTCGACGTTGCTCAAGGCCATGCTCGGCACGGCCCCCGATGTATCGCATCTCGCGGAAGTGCAGTTCCACCAGCTGCGAACCAACGACTTCGATTTCTATACGCGTTACTGCCGGCTCGCATCGGAACCCATCATCGTGCTCAAACACCCGGTGTGGTTTACCGACACGATCAGTACTTTCGAAGTGCCGAGGCTGAACCGGTTCCGTATGATTGGTCTGGTCCGCGATTGCTACCCGACCCTGTGCTCGATAAAAGCCATGCCGGGCACTGACAAACCCGCCGACAGCGAACTGATTGCCTACTGGCTTCGCTATACCGCGCAGATTGTCACTAAGAGTGGCGAAGCTGGCGCGCGGGGGCGCTATGTCCGCTACGAGGACCTGGTTGCCGACCCGGTCACGATCTCGGCGGCGCTGTTCAAGTTTATCGGCTCGAATATGACGCAAGGCGTCAGCGCTTACGCTCCTCCGACCGGTGGCGAATGGCAATGGGGCGGCGACGACGCGAGCGAGAAGATTCGCTCGCGGCAGGTTCAACCCGCGACCACGCTCGGCCAGGATCCGGAGCTATTGGCCTTGGTCAAGGCCGATCAGCGCATTGCAGAACTACGCAAGCGTCTCGGCTACGACGCCAAGGAGTGGACCGGAGATCCGCTCGAACAGGTTGGCGCATGATCATTTCCGAGAATCCACGCTTCATCCTGTTTTCGATGGAAAAGACCGGTACCTCGAGCATGGACGAAGCGCTGAGCTCGTACTTCGACCAACCGAAGTACCGGATCCGTCTCGACCAGACCCTGCCACTGCTGAAGCGAATTCGTTCAAAGCTTGAGCGGCTCGCCCGATATCATGGCAAGCAACTGCCAGCAGATTGCTGGAATGATGAACCAGGATTGAAACATTGCTCCCCGCACTGGCTCTTCCAGCAGCGGCGCGTACTGTTTACCGAAGATAATTGGGATGTGTATTTCAAGGCATGCTTTATCCGCAATCCGCTCGACCGTTTGTTATCTGTCTATTCGTTCCACACGCAGAAGATCCCGCATCTCTATCCCGAAGCCCGCGCGGCTGGTAGTTTCAGAAGTTGGCTTGCGTCCGGTGGCACCGGATCGGCCAGAAAATCCATGAAGGCCTTCGTGACGGATGCTGCTGGGCAGGTTCTGCCCGATTTCATCGGACGCTATGAGTTTCTGTGCACGGACTGGTCGCAATTTCTGGAACGAGCCGGCCTCGAACCCGTTGTGTTACCACAGGTCAGCACGACCAGGACGAACCACGCCGACTGGCGCGAAGTCTGGAACGACGAGCTGCTCGAGATTTTTCTGGCCAATAACGTGTGGAAAGCCGACATGGAGTTCTTCGGCTACGACACCAACTTGTAGCTATTGATGCGACTTACAACCCGGCACTCCGCCGACTGCTCAGTCCGCATCCATCGCCCGTTGAAGATCTGCGATGAGGTCGCGCACATCTTCGATTCCGACCGAGAGTCGGATAAGGCCCTCGCCGATGTTCATCTGCGCGCGCTCAGCGGCGCTCAGGCGCCCGTGGGTGGTGGTGGCCGGATGCGTGATGATGCTCTTGGTATCGCCGAGATTGGCCGTGATTGAGAAATAACGTACGCGGTCGATGATGCGCCACGCGGCGGCTCGGTCGTTGACTTCGAAACTCACGATGCCACCGAAGCCGCTTTGCTGGCGGCGCGCGAGCGCATGCTGTGGATGTGATTCGAGACCAGGATAATGTACGCGCAGTACGTCGCTGCGGGCAGCGAGCCATGAGGCCACTTCGAGCGCGTTGCGAGAGTGCCGCTCCATGCGGATGTCCAGCGTCTCGAGTCCCTTCAAAAAAACCCAGGCGTTGAATGGACTCATGGTCGGGCCGGCATTGCGCAGGATCGGAAATACTTTGTCTTTCATCAGCGCGGCACCGCCGACGATGGCGCCACCGAGGCAGCGCCCCTGCCCGTCCAGATATTTGGTCGCCGAATGGATGATGACATCCGCGCCGAGCGCGAGCGGCCGCTGCAGCACCGGCGTGCAGAAACAATTGTCGACGACCAGCAGGCAGCCATGGGAATGCGCGAGTTCAGCCAGCAGCGAGATATCGGCGACATCGGTCAACGGATTCGACGGAGTCTCCAGGAACAGCATGCGGGTCGCTGGTGTAATCGCGCGTTCCCACGCCGCCATGTCGGTCATGTCGACAAAAGTCGTTGTCACGCCGAATCGCGAGAGAACATTCTTGAACAGATTGACCGTCGTGCCGAACACCCCGCGCGAGACGACGACCTCATCGCCTGCTGAGAGCAACGCCAAGCTGAGACTCATGATCGCGCTCATGCCCGAGGCTGTTGCAATACAGCGCTCGCCGCCTTCCATCGCAGCGAGGCGTTCTTCGAATGCACGCACCGTGGGATTGGTGAAGCGACTATAGACGTTACCGTCTTCTTCACCGGCGAAACGCGCTGCCGCTTGTGCCGCCGACGTGAAACAGAAACTGGAAGAAAGAAACAACGCTTCGCTCTGCTCCATTTCAGCAGTACGCACCTGTCCTGCCCGGCAGGCCAGCGTCGCAAGTCCGGGTTCGTAATCGGGATCCATAGTATTCTCAGTCGGCGCCGATGCGCCGCGTTGCACGAGCAGTCGCTGTCAAATGTAAGTCGAACTATCGGTCAGACGTCGACCGATACGCCGTTGGCCGTGAAGAGGTCGCGCAGCGAGTCTTCGTCGCGCGAACGTTGCGCTTTCGCTTCGTCGGCGCGCAGACTGCCGACGCGCGCGAGATAGACATCGCTGATATCGCCAGTCACATATTCCCCGCTGAAACATGACTGCTCGAACTCGGTGATGTTGCGGTTGCCGCGCCGTGCGGCATCGACCAGCGCATCGAGATCCTGAAAGATCAGACGGTCGGCGCCGATGAGCTTGCAGATTTCGTCTTCGCTGCGATTGTGCGCGATGAGTTCCGCCGGCGTCGGCATGTCGATGCCATAGACGTTCGGGTACCGCACCGGCGGCGCGGCGGAGGCGAAATACACTTTGCGCGCACCGGCCTCGCGCGCCATCTCGATAATTTGCCCGGACGTCGTGCCGCGAACGATCGAGTCATCGACCAGCAGCACATTCTTGCCATCGAACTCGAGGTCGATGGCGTTCAGTTTCTGACGTACGGATTTTCTCCGCATCGCCTGGCCCGGCATGATGAACGTGCGCGGGATGTATCGATTCTTGATGAATCCTTCGCGATACTTCAGGTTCAATGCGTTAGCCAGCTCGAGGGCCGCAGTTCGCGCTGTGTCGGGGATCGGAATGACGACGTCGATATCATGCCCCGACCATTCGCGCATGATCTTCTCGGCCAGCGCTTCACCCATCCGCATACGTGCCTTGTGCACCGAGATGCCGTCGATGATCGAATCCGGTCGGGCCAGATAAACATGCTCGAAGATGCACGGCGCGTAGTGTGTCGGTCGCGCGCACTGCTGGGTATGCAGTTCGCCTGCCTTGCTGATGAAAACGACTTCGCCCGGTGCGATGTCGCGTATGAGTTCAAAGCCGAGCGCGTCGAGAGCCACTGACTCGGACGCAATCGCGTACTCCGTTCCTTCCGGCGTATCGCGCTTGCCGAAGACTATCGGCCGGATGCCGTAAGGGTCGCGGAAGCCGATGATGCCGACGCCGGTGATCATCGCCACTGCCGCGTAACCGCCTGAGCAGCGTCGATGAACGCGTGCAACGGCGCGAAAGATGTCTGCAGCATCGATGCGGAACTTGCCGAAAGCCTGCAGTTCATGCGCGATCACATTCAGCAGCACCTCGGAATCCGATTCCGTATTGATGTGCCGCAGGTCGTCTTCGAACAACTCCTGTTTGAGCTGCTCGGAATTGGTCAGGTTGCCGTTATGTGCCAAGGTGATGCCATACGGCGAATTAACGTAGAACGGTTGCGCTTCGGCATTGGACGACACACCGGCCGTCGGATAGCGGACATGGCCGATGCCCATCCGACCGCGCAGATTGACCATATGGCGGGTATGGAAGACGTCGCGCACCAGTCCGTTCGACTTGCGCAGATATAGCCGCCCTTCTTCGTAGGTGGCAATGCCTGCGGCATCCTGCCCGCGATGCTGGAGCACGGTCAGACCGTCGTACAACATCTGATTGACGGCGCTTTTGGCGACGATACCGATGATTCCGCACATGTCAGAGGTGATTCCTGTGCTCGGCAGCTGGCGGGCGGTGCATAAGCACGCTCAGAAGCTGAAATGTTTGGCGAGGTCGGGTGGCAGATAGCCGACGGCGGTCAGCGCAGCGACTTCGAATGGTGGCATCAGCCGTGCCTGCTGCCACCAGCTCGCGCCGGGTAGACGCGTCAGTCCGGCGACGAAGACGATGATGGCGACGATGGCGGCGCCACGCAAGATGCCGAAGATCATACCGAGCAGGCGGTCGGGGCCCGAAAGTCCGGTCTTGTCGAGCAGGCGACCGACGATGTAGTTAATCACCCCGGCCAGCAGCAGTACCCCGATCAATACACCCATGAACGCCAGTACGATCCGTGCAGCTTCAACCGTGACGACAGGTTCGAGCAGGGCCGCGGCCGGGCGCACCAGGCGCGCGGCGAGCCAGAACGCAGCGACCCAGGCAAGCAGCGACAGGACTTCGCGGACGAAGCCGCGGAACAGACTGATGACCGCGGAAAGAACAACGATGACAACGATGGTGAGATCCACCCAGTTCATGCGAGGGCCGCTCGACAATAGCGCGCCGAGTGTAGCAGAGACGCCCCCCAGCGTCAGCGATAGGGGCGCAGGATGCCCTTGCTGGCGAACTCGCGTTCAAGTCGTTCGCGCAACTGCTCCGCATCGGCACGCTGGCGTTCAGGCCCGACCCGGACTTTAAATACGGTGTTCTCAGCTTCGCGATGGCGCTCCAGATACGCGGTGTAGCCGGCGGCGCGAAGCTTGTCGAGCAGTCGGCGGGCGTTGGCTTCGCTGGCGAAGCTGCCGAGTTGGATAGCCCAACCGGACATCGTGGCGGACGTCGTGGCAGCCCCACCATCGGCAGTGGTCTCGATGGGTGCCCTGGCTTCGGCAGGCTTTGTGTTCGCCGCGCTTGCTGGCGGCTTTCCGGTCGCTTCTGCTGGTGTTGTGACCGCTCCTTGAATGGCCGCTTCCCTGGTTTCCATCCCGTTTGCAGGATTGGCGGGCGCCGGTGACTCGGTCGGCAGGTCCGGCACAGGTTCAGATGGCGGCTCGGCTGTCGGCGCGCCAGAGGCGACCGCCGGCGTCTCGATGCCGGCCCGCAAACGCTCGATCGTCGGCTCGTCGAGCGGTAGTGCCGTCGCCGTATCGTCGGGCGGCGGTGGGATCTCGACTGCCGGTGGAACGGCGGTCTGTACGGCATCGTTATCGAGAAATATCGGGATGAATATCACGCCGAAAGCGACCAGCAGCGCCGCGCCTACCACCCGCTGCTTCAGCTGGCGCTCCATCAGCGGAATGCATCCGGCGCAAGCGCAATCAAGCGCAACATCGCACCCACTGTCAGAAACGAACCGAGTACGAGAATGCGTTCGCCGGGCGCGGCACTATCGACGATGGCGGCGTGCGCGTTCGCGACATCGGCGTGACAACTCGCCTGAGCACGCGACGCCACCTGTCGCAGGCTGCGGGCGAGTTCCTCGGCCGGCGCGCCGTTGCCACCGGGCAACGAGGCGAAATGCCAGGCGTCGACGTGCACAGCGAGCGGGCGTAAGAACTCGACATGATTTTTGGTTTTCAGCATGCCGATCAGGGCATGCGTGCGTGGCGCGCGCGGCATGCCGGCCAGGGTGCTGGTAAAAATATCGGCGGCCTGTGGATTGTGTGCGACATCCATGACGTATTCGAACGTGCCGCGCAATAGATGAAAGCGCCCGCGCAGTTCGACCGCGCGCAGACCTTCGGCGATGTGCGCGGCGCTGACCGGCAGGCGCGCGCCAAGCAGATGCAGTACTTCAAGCGCGCCGGCAGCGTTGCGGAATTGATGATTGCCGTTCAGCGCCGGACGCGGCAGTCCGTCCAGCACCAGATCGCCCGACCACCACGCCCAACTGTCGTGGTCCGCCTCAAACCCATAGTCGACGCCGAGTACATGGGCGTGGGCGCCATAGCGCTCAGCGCATTCGAGCATGGTAACAGGCAGATTTTCGTCAGAGCACACAACCGGCCGGCCGTTACGCATGATGCCGGCTTTCTCGCACGCGATCAGCTCGCGCGTGGAACCGAGCCAGTCTTCATGATCGAGACCGATAGCGGCAATCAGTGCGACATCGGCGTCAATGATATTAACGGCATCGAGCCGCCCGCCGAGCCCGACTTCCAGCACCGCGACATCGAGCGCGGCATCCTCGAACACCAGCAGTGCGGCCAGGGTGCCGAACTCGAAATAGGTCAACGGTACGTCGCCGCGCGCGCGCTCGATGCGGGCAAATGCGGCTGTCAACGCGCCATCGGTGACTTCTTCACCGGCAATGCGCACACGTTCGTTGTAGCGGATGAGATGCGGCGACGTGTAGGCACCAACCACATAACCCGCTGTACGCCAGATACGCTCGAGCAGTGCAACGCTGGAGCCTTTGCCGTTGGTTCCGGCGACGGTCACTACAACTGGTGCAGGGCGCGTTAATCCGAGTCGCTGCGCGACTTCGCGAGTCCGCTCGAGACCGAGATCGATATGCTCGCCGCGCCCCGCTTCGAGCCAGGTCAACCATTCAGCCAGCGTTGCATGGTGGCTCGGCGGCGCGTTCTCGGTTCGCGCGAGCGGCGGAAAGCCCTGTGCCGACATCAAGGGGCGTCCGCGACAGCCAGCGTTGTGGGGGCGACGGGCGCAGGCAGATGCACAAGGATGGAAAGCAGCGAGGTTATTGTCGATTTCAGTTCGCGCCGATCGACAATCATGTCGATGGCACCGTGCTGCAGCAGAAATTCACTGCGCTGAAAGCCTTCCGGCAAAACTTCGCGCACGGTCTGCTCGATGACGCGCGGGCCGGCAAAACCAATCAGCGCGCCGGGCTCGGCGATAATGATGTCGCCGAGCGTGCCGAGACTGGCCGAGACACCGCCGGTAGTCGGGTCGGTCAACACCACGATATAGGGCAGGCGCTGTTCGCGCAATTCAGCGATCGCCGAACTCGTCTTGGCCATCTGCATGAGCGAGACCAGCGCTTCCTGCATGCGCGCACCGCCGCTGGCACAGAAACACACATACGGCAGGCGCGCCTCGATACAGCGTTGCGCACCGCGCACGAAACGCTCGCCGACGACCGAACCCATCGAACCGCCCATGAACTGAAATTCGAACGCGCTCACGACCAGCGGCAGCCCGTTGATGCGACCTTCCATGACGATCAGCGCATCGCTTTCGCCGCTGCTTTTCTGCGCAGCAACGATGCGGTCGCGGTAGCGCTTGGTATCCTTGAACTTGAGAAAGTCGACCGGCCCGAGATTAGCCCCGATTTCCCGGCCGCTATCGGCGTCGAGGAATTTCAGCAGACGACGACGCGCGGAAATCCGCATGTGATGACCGCATTTGATGCAGACATCGAGATTGCGTTCGAGCTCGGCGCGATACAGCACGGCCTTGCACTCGGGGCAACTCGTCCACAGTCCTTCCGGGATCGAGCGCTTGGCTAGACCCTGGGTGCGGATGCTTGCAGGAAGTAGTCGCTTGAACCAGTTCACGAAGTATCCTTGTGCTGTTGCTCAAGCGGCGCTGGCGCGCGCGTCGATGGCGCTGCGCAGAGCGGCAACCGTGCGTTCGAGTACGGTGGTTGTATCCGAAGTCGGTTTGCCAATGCCGCTCTGGATGATATCGACCAGCGTGCTGCCGACGACCACGGCGTCGGCAATGGCAGCGGCTTCGGCGGCCGCTTCCGGCGTGCGGATGCCAAAACCGATGCCGACCGGCAGACGCGAGGCGGCGCGCGTTTCCCCGATGCGCGCCTGAATCCCAGCCACATCGAGCGCTTTGCCGCCCGTGACCCCTTTGACGCCGACGAAGTAGACGAAGCCGGAGGCATAAGCGCAGATCGTCGCAATACGTGCAGACGACGAATTCGGCGCGACGAGAAACACTTGTGCCAGTCCTGCGGCAGACAGCTGACCGTTGAATTCGCTCGCTTCTTCCGGCGGTAAATCGACCACCAGCACGCCGTCGACACCGGCCTCGATCGCACGCTCGGCAAAAGCGCCCATGTGCTCGAACGGATTCAGGTAGCCCATCAACACGACTGGCGTGCGGGTATCCTGTTGGCGAAAACGTGCGACACAACGCAGCACTTCGTCCGGCGTGGTGCCCGCAGCCAGCGCGCGTTCACTCGAACGTTGTATCACCGGGCCATCGGCCATCGGGTCGGAAAACGGCACACCCAGTTCGAGGATATCCGCGCCGCCTTTCACCAGCGCATGCATATACGCCGGCGTTGCTTCCGGCGTCGGGTCGCCGGCCGTGATGAACGTGATCAGGCCTTTGCGGCCGCTGCGCTGCAGACTGGCGAAACACTCGACGATACGGCTCATGGATACTCCCGGGCGCTCATAGCGTAATCGAGTCGATGGCAGCGACGGTCTGCATGTCCTTGTCGCCACGACCGGATAGATTGACGACGATGAATTGGTCTCGCTGCAGCTCGCGCGCGAGCGTTTCCGCGTACGCAAGCGCGTGGCTCGACTCGAGCGCGGGAATGATACCTTCCATGCGCGTCACGCGACGGAACGCTGCGAGTGCTTCGGTATCGGTCACGGTCACGTACTCGGCGCGACCGCAGTCTTTCAGCCATGCATGCTCGGGGCCGACACCTGGATAATCAAGCCCGGCGGAAATCGAATGCGTCTCTTCAATCTGCCCGCATTCGTCCTGCATCAGATAGGTTCGATTGCCATGCAGAACACCGGGTCTGCCGGCGCTGAGTGGCGCGGAATGGCGACCAGTCGCGACACCATCCCCACCGGCCTCGACGCCGAGCAGGCGCACACCAGCATCGTTGATGAACGGATAGAACAGGCCGATAGCGTTCGAACCGCCGCCAACGCAGGCAACGACAGCGGCCGGCAAATGGCCGACCTGGGCCAGACTCTGCGCACGCGTTTCACGCCCGATGATGGCCTGAAAGTCGCGAACCATCGCCGGATACGGATGCGGGCCGGCCACGGTGCCGATGATGTAGAACGTGTCATCGACATTGCTGACCCAATCACGCAACGCTTCGTTCAGGGCATCTTTCAGCGTTTTTGATCCGGATTCGACCGGGATCACCTCGGCGCCCAGCAGCTTCATGCGGAACACGTTCGGCGACTGCCGCTGGATATCCGCCGAGCCCATGTAGACGCAGCATTGCATGCCAAAACGCGCTGCCACCGTTGCTGTCGCCACGCCGTGCTGGCCGGCACCGGTTTCGGCGATCACGCGCGGTTTGCCCATGCGTTTCGCGAGCAGCGCCTGACCGACCGTGTTGTTGATCTTATGCGCGCCGGTATGGTTCAAGTCTTCCCGTTTGAGATAGATTCGCGCACCGCCGACTGCTTCCGACCACCGTTTCGCGTAATACAGCGGTGACGGGCGGCCGACGTAATGCTGCAGATCGCCGTCGAGTTCAGCCATGAACTCCGGGTCGCGCAAATACCGATGATAGGCGGCCTCCAGTTCGGCCAGCGGTCCCATCAGGGTTTCTGCGACGAAGCGCCCGCCGTACGGGCCGAAATGGCCATTGGCATCCGGAAAGGCCGTTGCCTCTCCGATACCAGCGCTGGCCACAAAATCAGGCTTCGCATTCAATGCGTCTTACCTCTGCGATGAATCGTTGCATCTTATCGTGATCTTTCACGCCCTTGGCGCTCTCGATGCCGCCGCTGACATCGACCGCATACGGCCGGGTCATCTGAATAGCGCGGCCGACATTGGCCGGCGTCAATCCGCCGGCCAGAATGGCCGGGGCGCTGCCACCGGCGCCGAGCCGCGTCCAGTCGAACGTTTTTCCGCTGCCACCGTAGACCGTCTCGTCATAGGCATCGTAGAGCAGCGCGCTCGCACCGACATAGCTCAGAGCGAGCGCCGCGAGGTCGAGTTCAGGGCGCACGCGTAGCGCCTTGATCCAGGGTCGAGGTGCTTGCCGGCAATCCTCTGGTGTTTCATCGCCATGGTACTGCACGAGGCCGAGACCCACGTCTTCGACAATACGTTTCACCAGGCCAGACGGCGCATTGACGAACAACCCGACCGTACTGACGAACGGCGGCAGCGTGCGCACGATCTCGGCGGCGCGGGCCGGCGCGATATAGCGCGGGCTCGGCGGATGGAACACGAAGCCGAGCGCGTCCGCGCCGAGCGCGGCGGCGTGTCGCGCATCCTGCTCGCTTGTGATCCCGCAAAACTTGATTTTGACGCCCATCTTCCCGGTGACCGTCGTCACCGGCCAGGCGACGCTTAACCCGTGATTATCCCACCTGTGGACGATGACAGGTAGGGCGAAAGGTCACACAGACCATGCACCGCTGGCAGTGATGTACCGGATCTGCCCGCTATCCGGCAGCGGTAAGGCGAATTCCGGCGGATAGCGCACGGCGACCAGAGTCAGACCGTGTGGCGGCGCGGTCACACCGCCGGCCGCACGCGAACGTTGAGCGAGCAGTTCGGCAGCCCATTCCGGTGGGCGTTTGCCGCGGCCAATTTCCAGCAGTACACCAGCGAAATTCCGCACCATGTGTTGCAGAAACGCATTGGCCTCGACTTGCAGCGTGATGAAATCTCCTTCAACGATAACGTCACAGCGCAGCACGGTACGTATCGGGTGACGCGACTGGCAGCCCTGCGCGCGAAACGATGAGAAATCATGCTCGCCCAGCCAATGGCGGGCGGCCTCAGCCATTGCGCTGGCGTCGAGCGGCCGACATTCCCAGGTGACCCGGCCATGCCACAGGCCCGGCCTGGTTGGCCGGTTGCAGACGATGTATTCGTAGGCACGACTGCGCGCGCTGAACCGCGCATGAAAAGTATCGGCTATCGGTAGTACCCATCGCACCGCGACATCTGCCGGGAGATTCGCGTTGGCGCCGAAAGTCCACGCGCGCGGCGAACGTCGTGCAAGCGAATCAAAATGCGCGACCTGGTAGCTGGCGTGAACGCCGCTGTCAGTGCGACCGGCACAGTGCACGATGACTGGATGCGCCGCCACCTGGCTGAGCGCACGTTCAACTTCCGCCTGCACGCTGCGGGCGTGGTGCTGACGCTGCCAGCCGTGGAAAGCTGAACCGTCGTACTCGATCCCTAACACAAAGCGCATGCCGGCTTCCGCGTCACCTACGCTTGCTGACGACGCTGCGAGGGCCACACCAGAGCCGTCACCAGCTCCGGTGGATGCGTCGGCAGGCGATCAGCCGCCGAGTTGCCCGAGCAGCACGCGCGCTTCGGCTTTCTGGCTCTCGGCGCCGTCCCGCACCACTTCTTCAAGGATCGAACGAGCGCCGTCAGTGTCACCGAGTTCGATATAGGCTTTCGCCAGATTGAGCTTGGTGTCCGCGTCGTCGTTATCATCGTTTGGATTATTGCTGCCGACACGCGGCATGACGACGGTGTCACCGGCGCCGATCAGCGTGTCTTCACCCTCGACGTCCAGCGACAGAGTCGTCAGCAATTCATCGTCACCAAGGTCGAGTTCGACCGTATCGAGTCCCGACACGCCGAGTGCATTGTCGAGTTCGATCGTCAGATCCTCGAGCGAAGCATCGTCGCCGAGATCAAGAATCTCGCGATTGCTGGCGACCACGGACGCCATGTCGATCGTCTCGTCGGCTGCGATGCCGTCCATTTCTGTCGTGCCATCGAGCGAAAAATCGAAGTCGTCGCCGTTTGCTTCCGCTGCGCTATCCTGCACCAGGTCATCCAGCGCGGAGCCTTGCAGGGAAAGTTCGCCGACTGGCGACTCGACTACCGGGCCGAGGCTGATCTCGAGCGCGTCGTCTTTCTCGGAATCACCAAGGCCAAGACCGAGGTCGAGATCTTCGGAGCCCATGGTTATATCGAAATCGAGATCGCTGCCGGAGCCTGTTTCGTCCTCCAGCTCGAGATCCAAGTCGAGGTCACCGCCCAGCGTGCCGCCTGTTGCAGGAGCATCGAGCGTTATTGTCGCAACTTGATCGGGATCGACCGCGGTCGTTGTACCGGCACCGGCCACATCGAGCCCGCCGATATCGAAATCGAGCACGTCCTCGTCGGTGCCCATGCCGCCGCTGGTAATATCAAGAATGACGTCTTCGTCATCGTCGCTGCTGTCATCGGCGCCGAAGACGGGTGCGACGGTGTCGCTGATGTCGAAATCGAGTCCCGTTGCATGCCCAAGTTCGGCAACCTCGAAGGCGGTCAATTCACTGGTGTCCGAGCCATGAATACTCGCCTCAGTTGGCTCGACCGCGCGCAGGCCCGGCGAGGTGACGTTGAGCAAGTCGTGATCTTCGAAACTCGAGATATCGCCTGTCTTGGTCACGTCGAGCAGATCAACGCCGCTCGCGACCTGATTTTCCAGGCCGGTGATGTCTAAGATGTCATCGCCGCCTGTTATATCGAGCAGTCCGCCATCGTCGTCAGTCAAATCGAGCACCGCGCTGTCTGCCGCGGAACCGCCGCCGGAAATGTCGAGAACGCTGTCGGTGTCGCCTACGGTGATGTCGAAGACGTCGCTGTCGGTATCTGCGCTGTCGGCCGATGACTTGGTCAGATCGAAGATATCGCTGCCGTCTGCAGTCGACGTCAGATCGAGAATATCGCCGCCACCCTGGCTGGCGTCGCCGAGATTGAAGTCGAGTTCGGTCTCGGATTCGCGATCGTGTCCGCCTGGCGCATGCGCCAGGGTCGATTCACCCGGCTCGTCATCCGTATCGCCGGTAATATCGACGAACGCTTTGGCGCTGTCCTGGGCCGGAGCGACATCGGCAATCGCGCCTTCGGCAAACAGCGCGCGCTCAGGCGACATTTCCGCCCACATGGCGACGGCGCTGCTCCACAGCGGGTCACTCTCGCCGACGGCATCGAGCAGATCGCGCGCGGCTGCCTCGTAGGCGGGTCGATCGTTCGACGAGTAATACACCTCGAGCAGACGTAGTTTGTAATCGTGGCGCCCCGGATACTGGCCGATGACCCGTTTGACGAGTTCTTCGGCTTGATCGAAGCGCTCGTAGGCCAGGTAGACATTCACTTCTTCGAGCGGGTCGCCCTGCTCTGCCGACGGCATACCGCCGACTTGCGTGGTGGCGTCGGCCGTCGCTTCGACCGTTGCCAGCGGGTCGAACGCGGGCACCTCGGTAACGGTGTCGACGCCGAACTGGGTAATGGCTTCGGAATCGCCAACAGCCGTCGGCGAGGTCTGCGTGACCTCGTCGGCGGCAGGCGCGCGAGGCGGCGTCTTGGCTATCGGCTTGACGATCGGTGTGCCGTCCTCGCCACGCGATTTGATCAGGAATTGCGCAACGACCACAAACAGGCCGAGCACCAGCAGGGCAAGAACGATACCGAGTACGGTCAGCGCGCCACCGGGAACGAGTGCCGCAATAGCGGCCGGGACCAGATTGGCCGGGAAGCCCGGCGCGTCGGCCGGAACGCTGCTGGTCGCGCCGTTGTCGACGTCGATTTCGTCACTGTCGGTGGCTGCGTCTGGCGGTGCCTCGGCTTCGGCCGACGCCGCGGATTCATCAATCTCGGCGTCATCGACACTCTCGTCCGCGACGGTCTCGTCGGTTGCCGGAACGTCCGCTGCCGCGGGCGTTTCCGTCAGCGTCTCGTCGGCCGGACTGGCGCTTTCTTCCGCGACCGGGGTCTCATCAGCAGCGGCTGGTGTCTCGGTGGCGGGCGTCTCCGCGGCCGGCGTAGCGTCGGCAGGTGTCGCGGTTTCAGCCGTCGTAGCGGTCCCCGCGGCCGGTGCCGCAGTGTCCACGCCGAGTTCGGCCAGCCGCGCCTGCAGCGCCGCCAGTTCTTCGTCCTTGATATTCACCTGCCGTTGCAGGAGATCGATGATTTCTTCGGCTTCTTTCAGTTTGTCCTGCAGATCGGTTGCTTCCTGCGCCTTGCTGTCGGCCGCTTCGCTGGCAAGTTCGCCGCTCCCGCTGCCGCTTGCCGCCGCACCGCCGGGCTTACCGCCGCCTTCCGTGCCGCCGGGCGCAACCAGTTCCAATCGTGCGTCGGCCGCGCGCTCTGTCGCCGGCGTCGCAGTAGATGCTTCTGCAGTTTCCGGCGGCGGTGCCGCGCCCATCGGTTGTGGCGCTGGCGCCGAGCCGATTTGCTGACGGTATTCTTCCCATACCTGATGCTGGCGACGGACCTCGGCATAGGCCTCGTTGGCCTCGACAGCGTTCAGGGTCGCCGCATCCGGCACCCGCAGCACGGCGCCGCGTCGCATCATGTTGATGTTGCCTTCGCTGAAGGCATCGGGGTTCGCGCGCAGCAGCGCGAGCATCATCTGCTGGACCGAGACTGACGCATCCGGGCGGTAGGCGGTGGCGATGGACCACAAAGTATCGTTGGCCTGCACCGGGCCGATTTCCTGGCCGGCTGTCAACCGGCTGACCGGCGCTGGGGCAGAAGCAACGCTGGCCGGACGCGCGGCGACGCTGCTGGGTGCAGCTGCGGGCACAGGGTATGGCGAGCGCGCAGAAACCGCTGGCGCGGCGGCTCTCGGTGCCGGCGCATGACGCTGCGGATCGTACAGCGGCGGATCGAGCAGCACCGTGTATTCACGCATCAACCGGCCATTCGGCCAGTTCATCTCAAGCAGGAAATTCAGGAATGGTTCGCGCACCGGATCGCGCGACGAAATGGCAATGTAATCCTTACCCGGACTCGAGTCGTCGAGCGTGAAGCGAAGCTGGAACAGGGCCGGATGGCGCTCGATACCGGCACGGTCGAACTGCTCCTCGCCCGCCAGACCGACAGTCAAGGTGTCGAAATCCTCGGCCTTCGCGCCCAGGATCTGGATGCGGCCTTTGAACGGCTCATTCAGACCGGAACTGGCCTCCAGGGGCCCGAGTCCCAGGCAATAAGCAAGGGGGCTCGCCAGCCAGCAGAGTATCAGGGCGACGGCTCGATTCCGTAGCATTGACGTCATTCCTTCATCGGTTTGCGCACGATAGAACAGCATCCAGGCAGCGGCCCGGGCACAACGCTTTCCGTCTCCCCGGGGCGGGCTGGCCCCAAACCTTCGAATATTCTTTACAATTAGTGAGTAACTATAGCTTATAAATAGCTTTTTACCAACAGCTCCGCAATTTGAATGCTGTTAAGCGCTGCGCCCTTGCGAACGTTGTCCGAGACGACCCACAGGTTGATCCCGCGCGGGTGGGAAATATCCTCGCGGATGCGCCCGACGTAGACCGGATCGTGATTGGCGGCCTCGGTGACAGCGGTCGGATAGCCGCCGTCTTCGTGGCTGTCCATCACCGTTACACCCGGCGCGGCCTCGAGCAGGCGACGTACATCTGCCGCGCTGATTTTGTCGCGGGTTTCGATATGAACAGCCTCGGAATGGCCATAGAACACCGGCACCCGCACGCAGGTTGCATTCACGGCAATGCCTTCATCGCCCATGATCTTGCGCGTCTCCCACACGATCTTCATTTCTTCTTTGGTGTAACCGTTGTCCTGGAACACGTCGATGTGGGGTAAGCAGTTGAAAGCAATCTGCTTTGGATAAACGTTGCGGGGGGCTTCCCGACCGCTCAACAACGCTGCCGTCTGGCTCGCCAGTTCCTCGATAGCGTCCTTGCCGGTGCCGGAGACAGCCTGATACGTCGCGACATTGATGCGTTCGATACCGACCGCGTCATAGATCGGCTTCAACGCGACGAGCAGCTGAATCGTCGAGCAATTTGGGTTGGCGACGATGTTCCGGTGGGCATAGCTCGCGAGGGCTTGTGGATTGACTTCGGGCACGATGAGCGGAATGTCGTCGTCGTAACGGAACTGGGAAGTGTTGTCGATGACCACACAGCCGGCCGCAGCGGCGCGCGGTGCGTGGATCTTCGACACCGAAGCACCCGGCGAGAACAGCCCGATATCGACCTTGCTGAAATCGAACGCATCGAGCGGCTCGACGACCAGCCAGCGATCGCCGAAAGCGACCCGCGTCCCGCTCGAACGCGCGCTGGCGACAGCATGCACATTGCCAACCGGAAACCCGCGCTCGCTCAGGATGGCGAGCATGGATTCGCCGACCGCGCCGGTCGCACCGACCACAGCGACATTAAACTTTCTATTCATGATGAGAGCCTTGCAAATCCTGCGTTCATTCAAGCGCGGCGATGACCGCATCGGCCATTTCACGCGTTCCGATGCTGCCTGGCGCGCCGCTGGCAATGTCGGCCGTACGCAATCCGGCGGCCAGCACACGTTCGACTGCCGCTTCGATTCTTTCGGCCTGCGCTGTCTCGCCGAGCGTATAGCGCAGCATCATTGCCGCCGACAGAATGGTTGCCAGCGGGTTGGCGACGTTGCGCCCGGCAATATCCGGCGCGGAGCCATGTATCGGTTCGAACAGGCCTTTGTTCTCCGCATTCAACGAAGCGGACGGCAACATGCCGATGGAACCGGTCAACATCGAGGCCAGGTCAGACAAAATGTCGCCGAACATGTTCGTCGTCACCATCACATCGAATTGCTTGGGCGCACGCACAAGCTGCATCGCCGCGTTGTCGACATAGATATGCGACAGCTCGACATCCGGATATTCAGCCGACATCGCCTGCACGATGTCGCGCCATAGCTCGGTCACTTCGAGCACATTCGCCTTGTCGACCGAACACAGCCGACGCGAACGCTTGCGCGCGATCTCGAAACCTTGCCGGGCGATGCGTTCGATCTCGTCTTCTCGATAGACCAATGTGTTGAAGCCGCGGCGCCGGCCATCCGGCATGACTTCGATACCGCGCGGCTCGCCGAAATAAATGCCACCGGTCAGTTCACGAATGATCATCAAGTCGAGTCCGGAGACGACTTCGGGCTTTAAAGTCGACGCATCGGCCAGCGCCGGAAACAACACCGCGGGGCGCAGATTACAGAACAAATCGAGCGCCGAGCGCAGGCGTAACAGGCCTCTTTCAGGGCGGATCGACCGTTCCACCTTGTCCCATTTCGGACCGCCCACGGCACCAAGCAGGATTGCGTCGGCAGCCCGCGCCAGATTCAAGGTTTCCTCGGGCAGCGCGGTGCCGTGCGCATCGATCGCGCAACCACCCATCAGAGCGCGCTCGAACTCCAGTGCGAGACCGAAACGAGACACCAGCGCCTGTAACAGCCGCTCCGTGGCGCCGATGATTTCGGGCCCGATACCATCGCCCGCCAACAGCAGAATCTTGTGCGTCATGCGACTCGTCCCGGTGCGTAAAAAAAGGGGGGCAAGGATACAGTAAAGGCCATCTGCTTAGTACCTTTCGGCTATACTGCCGCGCTTCCTGGCAGCGCCGGCTCAAGCCCATGAACCCTGGTTTGCGCGATCTGAAACCGTATCCGTTCGAGCGACTGGCCGACCTGCGTGCGCGGGTCGCAATGACTGGCGATAGCGCGCTGATCAATCTGTCTATCGGCGAACCGCAACATGCGACGCCGCCGGCGATCACAACTGCGCTGGTTGCGGCGCTTGCCGGCACCGCGCGTTACCCGGCAACTCGCGGCCTGCCGGAATTGCGCCAGGCGATCGCCGACTGGGCGACGCGTCGGTTCGGACTCGCGGCTGAACAACTCGATATCGAACAACACATTCTGCCGGTCAATGGCACGCGAGAAGCACTGTTCGCCATCGCGCAGTGTGTCGTCGCGGCGTCTTCGCGCAAAAATCTGGTCGGGATGCCGAATCCGTTCTACCAGATCTACGAAGGTGCGGCGCTGCTGTCGGGCGGGGAGCCGTTCTACCTGCCGTGCCCTGCCAGCCGCGGTTTTCGTCCGGACTTCGATCGCGTGCCAGCGGCGACCTGGGACAAAATGGCGCTGGTCTACGTGTGCTCGCCCGGCAATCCATCCGGAACCGTGCTCGACGCCGAGGACTATCGCAAGCTTCTCGTTCTGGCCGACCGCCATGATTTTCTGGTCGTCGCCGACGAATGCTACAGCGAACTGTATTTCGACGAGCAGGCGCCACCTCTCGGTCTGCTCGATTGGTGTTCGCGGAATGGGCGAGGCGATTTCTCGCGTTGCCTGGTCATGCACAGTCTGTCGAAGCGATCGAACGCGCCGGGATTGCGCTCCGGCTTCATAGCTGGCGACAGGGATGTCATGCATGAGTTCTATCGCTATCGCACCTACCAGGGCGGCGCGATGCCGCAGCATGTCCAGCACGCGAGCATCGCAGCCTGGCGCGACGAGACCCACGTGGTCGAGAATCGCGCGCGCTATCGGCGCAAGTTCGAGCGCGTTATTCCGTTACTGGCGGAAGTCGTCACACTTGAACAGCCGGCCGGTGGCTTCTATCTGTGGCCGGAAGTCGGCGGCGACGATGTCGGTGTCTGCGAACGTCTGCTCGGCGAAGCAGGCGTGCTGACTTTGCCGGGAAGCTTTCTGGCTCGCACCACCGCAGATGGCAATCCAGGCCAGGGTCGCCTGCGGCTGGCGCTCGTTGCCGGCGAAGAAGAATGCATCGAGGCCGCACAGCGTATTCGCAATGTCCTGAGCCGAAAGATTCAGGCCCGCTGATCCAAGCCCGAAAGATAAGGCCAGATAAACAAGGATCGATCAATGAACGAACTCGAGCAGGTAATCAACGACGCCTTCGCGCGCCGCGACGAATTCGACGCGCGTAGTGCGAGTCCAGCGATACGTGCCGCAGTCGACGACTGTCTGGCGCAACTCGATGCCGGCACGCTGCGGGTCGCTGAACCGGGCGCAGACGGCTGGCGCGTCAACGAATGGACCAAGAAAGCGGTGCTGCTGTCATTCAAGCTGTCGAGCAACCGGGTCATGCCCGGCGGCCACAGCAATTTCTACGACAAAGTGGCGGTCAAGTTCGATGGCATGGAAGCGGCAGAATTCGAACGCATCGGCGCCCGTATCGTGCCGCCGGCAACCGTGCGGCGCGGCTCGTTCATTGCGCCGGGCGTCATCTTGATGCCGAGTTACGTCAACATCGGCGCGTACGTCGACTCAGGGACGATGGTCGATACGTGGGCGACTGTCGGTTCCTGCGCGCAGATCGGCAAGAACGTGCATCTGTCCGGCGGCGTCGGCATTGGCGGCGTGCTCGAACCACTGCAGGCCGCGCCGACAATTATCGAAGACAACTGCTTCATCGGCGCACGGTCGGAAATCGTCGAAGGTGTCATTGTCGGGGCCGGGTCGGTGATCTCGATGGGCGTCTACATCGGGCAGAGCACCAAGATTTACGATCGCGAATCAGGTATGGTCAGCCACGGTTTTGTTCCGCCAGGCTCAGTCGTCGTATCCGGCAATCTGCCGGCAACCGACGGCAGCCACAGTCTTTACTGTGCCGTGATCGTGAAACGGGTGGACGCGAAGACACGGGCCAAAGTCGGCATCAACGAACTGTTGCGGGATATTTGAACGGGGTTCTGAACGAGATCGCGTCGCGCCGCGATGGCGGCGACGCTGTCAGGCCGCAGCAATGACCGCGTGCGCGGCATTCTCGACTTCCCGCGCGAGTTCCTGCGCCAGTTCATTGACGACTTTTTCGTCCCGCCCTTCAATCATCACGCGGATGACCGGTTCAGTACCGGACGGCCGCAACAGCACACGCCCGCTGTCGGCCAGCCGCGCCTCGATGCTGGCAACGGCGCGCTGAACAGACGGCAGCGACATCACGTCGACTTTCTTCTGCATGCGGACGTTGATCAGCGTCTGCGGAAACTTGCGCATGCCGAGCTTGAGCTCGTGCAGCGTCTGCTCGCACATGACCATGGTCTCCAGCACCTGCAGCGCGGAGATGATGCCGTCGCCAGTGGTCGTAAGATCGAGACAGATGATATGGCCCGAGGTTTCGCCGCCCAGCGACCAGCCACCGTCACGCAGCTTTTCCAGGATGTAGCGATCGCCGACCTTGGCCCGCTCGAAGCCGAGTCCGAGCGTACGGATAGCCTGTTCGAGGCCGAGATTGCTCATCTGCGTGCCGACCACACTGCCACGTAATGCACCGGTGTTATGCCGACGGCGAGCGATGATGAACGTCAACTCGTCGCCATCGACGACTTCGCCTTTGGCATCGACCATGATCAGGCGATCACCGTCGCCGTCGAGTGCAATACCGACATCGGCGCCATGGCGACGGACGGCAGCCTGCAGCGCAGCCGGCTCGGTCGCACCGCAAGCGTCGTTGATGTTGAAGCCGTCCGGCGAGCTGCCCATGCTGATGACATCAGCACCGAGTTCGGCGAGCACCATCGGGGCGATGTGATAGGTCGCGCCATGGGCGCAATCGACGACAATCTTGAGTCCGGCCAGACTCATGTTCGAGCGCACCGTGCTCTTGCAGAATTCGATATATCGCCCGGCAGCGTCTTCGACCCGGCGCGCTTTGCCGAGATCCCGCGAAGCGACCGTGCGCAACGGCTGGTCCAGTTCCGCCTCGATCTCAAGTTCGATTTCGTCGGGCAGCTTGGTACCTTCGTGCGAAAAGAACTTGATGCCGTTGTCGTCGAACGGATTGTGCGAAGCACTGATGACGATGCCAGCCTTGGCGTGAAATGTACGGGTCAGATAAGCGATGCCAGGTGTCGGCATCGGGCCCAGCAGATGGATGTCGATACCGGCTGCAGACAAGCCTGCTTCGAGCGCCGATTCGAACATGTAACCGGACACCCGCGTGTCTTTGCCGATCAGCACTTTCTGCCGCCCCGGTGCGCGCGAACTGAGTACTCGGCCCGCAGCCCAGCCCAGCTTCATGACAAAATCGGGCGTAATGGGTGGCTCGCCAACGGTGCCGCGTATGCCATCCGTACCGAAATACTTGCGGATCCGTTCGCTCATGCACTTCTGCCTTCCCCGCGCCAGGCGGGCTCGAATAATGGCCGAACGCTACCAGCAGCGTTCATGCACACGCCGTGACCCCAGTCACAGCGCAAAGGTGAAATATTGTCGGAAGTGGTAGCGGCAGCGTACGCCGAACGTTGAGGAGCCGGGACCGTGATTCGGGCCAGGCGAGAGCCGCCTGACCTGACCTCACTGTCGGACTTCGCTTGTCGTGACCCGGCTCAGTGCAGACTCGCCGGACCGCCGATCTTGCTTTCCTTGCCGGCATCGTCATTACGTGCATCCTTCTCGGCTGCGCCAGCGCCGCGCGTGTCGTCATCCACCCAATCCTGCGGTGGGCGCGGCGGACGGCCGTTCATGATGTCGTCTATCTGTTCGGTGTCGAGCGTCTCGTACTTGACCAGCGCCTCGGCCATGAGGTGCAGTTTGTCGAGATTGGTTTCGAGGATCGTGCGCGCTCGCGTGTAGTTACGATTGACGATATCGCGGATTTCCTCGTCGATGAGATGCGCAGTCTCGTCCGACACCGTCTTGTGCTGGGTCACGGAATGACCGAGAAAGACTTCGCCGTCATCGTCGCTGTAGGTCATCGGCCCGAGCTTCTTCGACAAGCCCCAGCGCGTGACCATATTGCGCGCGATGTCGGTCACGCGTTCGATGTCGTTTGAAGCACCCGTCGTCACGGCATCGGGCCCGAAGATCAATTCCTCAGCCAGGCGCCCGCCGAACAGGCTGGAAATCGAGCTCTCGAGCCGCTCCTTGCTGTAGCTCAGGCGGTCTTCCTCGGGCAGAAACATCGTCACGCCCAGCGCTCGGCCCCGCGGAATGATGGTGACCTTGTAGACCGGGTCGTGCGACGGCACCGTACGCCCGACGATGGCGTGACCTGCCTCATGATACGCAGTGAGCTTCTTTTCCTTGTCGCTCATGACCATGGAGCGACGCTCGGCGCCCATCATGATCTTGTCCTTGGCCTTTTCGAATTCCTCCATGTCGACCAGGCGCTTGTTCATGCGCGCGGCAAACAGCGCGGCTTCGTTGACCAGATTGGCAAGATCAGCGCCGGAAAAGCCCGGCGTGCCGCGGGCCAGAATGCTCGGCTTGACGTCTTCCGCCGCCGGCACCTTGCGCATATGCACTTTGAGGATCTGTTCGCGCCCGCGGATGTCGGGCAGCGGCACGACGACCTGGCGATCGAAACGGCCCGGGCGCAGCAGCGCCGGGTCGAGTACGTCCGGCCGGTTGGTCGCCGCAATGATGATGATGCCCTCGTTGCCATCGAAACCATCCATTTCGACCAGCAACTGGTTCAAGGTCTGCTCGCGTTCGTCGTGACCGCCGCCGAGACCGGCGCCGCGATGGCGACCGACCGCGTCTATTTCGTCGATGAAGATGATGCACGGCGCATGCTTCTTGGCCTGCTCGAACATGTCGCGGACGCGGGACGCGCCGACACCGACGAACATTTCGACGAAATCAGAGCCCGAAATCGTGAAGAACGGCACTTTCGCTTCACCCGCGATGGCTTTGGCCAGCAACGTCTTGCCGGTACCGGGAGGGCCGACCATCAAGACGCCGCGCGGGATCTTGCCGCCGAGTTTCTGGAACTTACCCGGATCTTTCAGAAAATCGACGAGTTCCTTGACCTCTTCCTTGGCCTCATCGACGCCCGCCACGTCATTGAACGTGACGCGGACCTGGTCTTCGCCGAGCAGGCGCGCGCGACTCTTGCCGAAAGACAGCGCGCCGCGACCGCCAGCGCCACCCTGCATCTGGCGCATGAGGTAGATCCAGACCGCAATCAAGAGCAGGAAGGGGAACCAGGAGATGAAGATCTGCATCAGCAGACCCTGGCGATCAGGGGCCTGTGCTTCGATTCGCACGCTGTTTTCGAGCAGCATGCCGATCATGGCGCCGTTGTCGGACTCCGGACTGTAGGTGAACAGCTTGGAACCGTCGTGCATTTCGAGTTCGACCGTCGGCCCGTCGAGAACGACTTTGGCGACCCGCCCGCTTTTCACTTCGGCGACGAAATCCGAGTAATCGATGGGACGCGCCGCACCGTGCCGGGGCGTGAAATTCTGGAACACGAGCATCAGGACAAGCGCGATGACGATCCAGAGTACGAGGTTTCTAGCCATAATATGCTGCGACTCTCCGCTGAAATCCGCCACGTACGAGGATGCTGGGGCGGCAGCCGGCCGCAAGGCCGGTCAAAAAACTATATACCATATCGGCGACCCACGACATAAAACTCACGGGACTCCGACCGCGAAGAAGCCGGCTTTCGGCGCACCACTTCACCGAATTCAGCGCCGATTTCCTTTAACAGCGACTGCGTCTGCGCAAACTGAAACAGCTTCATGAGCAGCGCCCCGCCTGGTTTGAGGAAGTGGCGCGCGAAGTCCAGCGTCGTGTGCGCGAGTTCTTCCATCTGCGCTTCATCGACCAGGGCCACTCCAGAGATATTGGGGGCCATATCCGACATTACAAGGTCCGCGCCACCTGAACCCAAGGTCACGGCGACCTGTTCCAGGACGCCCGGCTCGCGACAGTCGCCGAGGATGAAACTCGCGCCGGCCAACGGCTCCATGCTCAGAACGTCCACAGCGACGACAGTTCCGCGTGGCCCGGCGGCCGCCAGCGCGACCTGGGTCCAACCACCCGGGCTGGCGCCGAGATCGATCACCCGGCAGCCGGGCCGGATCAGGTGATCACGCCGATTGATCTCGTCGAGCTTGTAGGCGGCACGCGACCGGAAGCCATGCTGGTCGCGTTGTTTGACGAACTGGTCAGTCTTCTGCCGTTGCAGCCAGCGACTGCTGGAGCCGCGCCGTGCCACGATTACTCGTAACGAACGGCGAGGATTTCGTATTCGATCTCGCCGCCCGGTGCGCGCACGAGGGCGCTGTCGCCCTCGGTCTTGCCAATTAAAGCGCGGGCAACCGGCGAATTGACCGAGACCATGCCGGATTTGATGTCGGCTTCGTCCTCACCGACTATCTTGTAAGTGACTTCTTCGCCGCTCGCGACGTTCAGGATCTCGACTGTCGCACCGAAGATCACTTTGCCACCAGCGGCGATTTTCGTGACGTCGATGATCTCGGCGTTGGAGAGCTTGCCCTCGATATCGGCGATACGCCCCTCATTGAAACTCTGCTGCTCGCGGGCGGCGTGATATTCGGCGTTCTCTTTCAGATCGCCATGCGCGCGCGCCTCGGCGATGGCCGTCGTGATGCGTGGCCTGTCTTCGAACTTGCGCCGATGCAATTCCTCCCGCAGATTGTGGGCACCCTGGGCAGTCATCGGCGTCTTGCTCATCGAGCGAACTCCTGGTGCAGATCCTGCAGCCGTCGAATCTCGTTCAGACCGTCCTCGGCCAGCGCCATCACGGCAGCGGTCGCCCCTGCCATCGTCGTCGTATAGGCAACCTGGTGGCGCAGCGCGGCGATACGGATATTGAACGAGTCGGCGGTCGCTTTTTTACCTTCCGTCGTATTGATGATGAGATCGATTCCGTCGTTCTTGATCATATCGACAATATGCGGCTGGCCCTCCAGCACCTTGTTCACGCGCTGGCATTCGACGCCGGCCTCGCGCAGACAGCTCGCCGTACCTTTTGTCGCTACGAGCTTGAAGCCGCGCCGGATCAACGTGCGCGCCAATTCGACGACAGCGGTCTTGTCTGCATCGCGGACACTGACGAACGCGGTACCGGTCGCCGGCAGGGCCATATTGGCCGCCTGCTGCGCTTTACCGAAAGCTTCGCCGAACGTCGCGCCTATGCCCATGACTTCGCCGGTCGATTTCATTTCCGGGCCGAGCAGCGGGTCGACGCCGGGGAATTTGACGAACGGGAATACCGCTTCCTTCACCGAGTAGTAGCTCGGCCGGCGCTCGCTCACCTGCTGCTGAACCAGCGTTTCACCGACCATGCAGCGCGCAGCGATATAGGGTAGCGACAAGCCGATGGCTTTGGAGACGAACGGTGCTGTCCGCGATGCGCGCGGATTGACTTCGAGCACGTAGATGTCATCGCCCTGCAGCGCGAACTGCACATTCATCAGGCCGATGACCTTGAGTCCGCGCGCCATCACCGCAACCTGGCGCTTGATCTCGTCCTGCAGCGCCGCACTCAATGTATGGGGCGGCAGCGCGCAGGCCGAATCTCCGGAATGCACACCGGCCTGCTCAATGTGTTCCATGATCCCACCGACCAGCACGTCGGTACCGTCGCAGATGGCGTCGACATCGACTTCGATGGCGCTTTCGAGAAAGCGGTCCAGCAGCACCGGCGATTCGTTCGAAACCGCAACCGCGGCGTGCATGTAGTTTTCGAGGTCGCGATCGTTATAGACGATTTCCATCGCCCGGCCGCCTAGCACGTAGGACGGCCGCACGATCAGCGGGTAGCCTATCTCGGCGGCACGCGCGGTCGCTTCAGACGGATGACGGACCGTGCGGTTCGGTGGCTGTCTGAGTCCAATCTCGTGCAGGAAACGCTGGAATCGTTCGCGGTCTTCGGCCAGATCGATCGAGTCCGGCGACGTGCCGATTATCGGCACTTTGGCTGCTTCGAGCGCACGCGCCAGCTTGAGCGGCGTCTGCCCGCCGAACTGAACGATGACGCCGCGCGGTTGCTCGACGGCGACGACTTCGAGCACATCTTCGAGCGTCAATGGTTCGAAATAGAGGCGATCGGAGGTGTCGTAATCGGTCGACACGGTTTCCGGATTGCAGTTGATCATGATCGATTCGAATCCAGCGTCGCGCGCAGCATGCGAAGCTTTTACGCAGCAGTAATCGAATTCAATGCCCTGCCCGATGCGATTGGGTCCGCTGCCGAGCACGATGATTTTCTCGCGCGCGGTCGGCCGCGCTTCGCATTCTTCCTCATAGGTCGAATACATATAGGCGGTCGAAGAATCGAATTCTGCTGCGCAGGAATCGACGCGTTTGAACACCGGGCGCACGCCGGCCGCGTGTCGAGCCGTGCGTACCTCGTCTTCACCGATGCCGAGGAGTACAGCCAGTCGCGCATCGGCAAAACCTTTGCGTTTCAGGTCGCGCAGTCGCGCGCCGTTCAGACTGACGATCCCATCCTTGCGTATCTGCGCCTCTTCGGTGACAAGGTCGGCAATCTGGGCGAGGAACCACGGGTCGATGCGCGTCAATTCGTGCACCTCATCGAGGCTGTATCCGGCCCGGAAGGCGTCGCCGACATACCAGATGCGCTGCGCGCCGGCACTCATCAGCTCACCGCGAAGTTCGCCATCGCTGAATGCTTCGCCGCCGGGCGCGACTTCGTCGAGCCCGCTGGTGCCGGTCTCGAGGCTGCGCAGTGCTTTCTGAAACGATTCCTGAAATGTACGACCGATGGCCATCACTTCACCGACCGATTTCATCTGTGTCGTGAGCCGGTTCTCCGCCTGCGGGAATTTCTCGAACGTGAATCGCGGGATCTTGGTCACCACATAATCCAGCGTCGGCTCGAACGAAGCGGGCGTGGCGCCAGCGGTGATCTCATTCCTGAGTTCGTCCAGCGTATACCCGACCGCCAGCTTGGCGGCGACTTTCGCAATGGGAAATCCAGTGGCCTTGGAAGCCAGCGCCGAAGAGCGCGACACGCGCGGATTCATCTCGATGACGATAAGCCGACCATCCTCCGGATTGACCGCGAACTGCACGTTCGAGCCGCCGGTATCGACGCCGATTTCGCGCAGGATCGCAATCGAGGCGTCGCGCATGATCTGGTATTCCTTGTCCGTCAACGTCTGCGCGGGCGCGACGGTGATGGAATCACCGGTATGGATGCCCATCGGATCGAGATTCTCGATTGCACAGATGATGATGCAGTTGTCGGCTCGATCGCGGACAACTTCCATTTCATATTCTTTCCAGCCGAGCATCGATTCCTCAAGCAGAACTTCGGTAGTCGGTGAGGCATCGAGCCCGCGCCGGCAGATTTCCTCGAACTGTTCCTTGTTGAAGGCGATGCCGCCGCCGGTACCGCCGAGTGTGAACGAGGGGCGGATGACTATCGGAAAGCCGAGTTCGCGCTGCGCTGCCCGAGCCTGATCGAGATCGTGGGCGATGAAAGAACGTGCGCTGTCGAGGCCGATACGTTGCATGGCCTCCTTGAATTTCTGGCGGTCCTCGGCTTTGTCGATGGCGGTCTGATTGGCGCCGATCAATTCGACGCCGTACTTGGCCAGCACGCCGTGGCGCGCCAGATCGAGCGCGCAATTCAGCGCTGTCTGCCCGCCCATCGTCGGCAACAGGGCATCGGGGCGTTCTCGCTCGATGATTTCGGCAACGGTCTGCCAGCGTATCGGTTCGATATAGGTCGCATCGGCCATTTCCGGATCGGTCATGATCGTGGCCGGATTCGAATTGACCAGGATCACGCGATAGCCTTCATCGCGCAGCGCCTTGCACGCCTGCGAACCGGAATAATCGAACTCGCAGGCCTGCCCGATCACGATGGGACCGGCGCCTATAAGCAGGATCGAGTGGATGTCTGTGCGCTTGCCCATGGTGCGTCTCAGCGGCGAGCTTGCTGCATCAGCTCGATGAAATGGTCGAACAGCGGCCGAACGTCGTGCGGCCCGGGGCTTGCTTCGGGATGCCCCTGAAAACTGAATGCCGGCCGTTCGACATGGTGTATTCCCTGCAGCGAACCGTCGAACAGCGAACGGTGCGTGGCGCGAAGCGTCGGCGGAAGGCTCGCCTCGTCAACCGCGAAGCCGTGATTCTGACTGGTAATCAGCACCCGCCCCGAGTCGAGGTCCTTGACCGGATGGTTGGCACCATGGTGGCCGAATTTCATTTTCAGCGTACGCGCGCCGCAAGCCAGCGCCAGCAGCTGATGCCCGAGGCAGATGCCGAACACCGGTATTCCACTATCAATCAGCTCCCGGATTGCATCGATGGCATAAGTGCACGGCTCCGGATCGCCAGGACCGTTGGAGAGGAATACGCCATCCGGATTGCGCGCCAGCACGTCGGCAGCCGAGGTCTTCGCCGGCACGACTTCGACCGCGCAGCCACTGTCGGTCAGCAGCCGCAAGATGTTGTGCTTGACGCCGAAATCGAAGGCGACGACGCGGAATTGCGCGGTCGGGCTCGCGCGATAAGCGTTCCCGGTCAGCGTCCAGCTGCCTTCGCGCCATGAGTATGCTTCGGCGGTCGTCACGACACAGGCGAGATCGGCCCCTTTCAGACCCGGAAAAGCACGCGCGCGTTCGAGCGCCTCGGCCTCGTCGATTCCCGATCCGGCAGCAACACAACCGTTCTGTGCCCCTTCGTCGCGCAGGATGCGCGTCAACCGGCGGGTATCGATGTCGGCGATGGCGACAACCTGATGCTGTTGCAGATAGTCGCCGAGCGAGCCCGTCGAACGCCAGTTGCTGAGCAATGCAGGATAGTCGCGTACGACCAGACCGCCGACAAACGTTCGCCGTGCCTCGATATCCAGTTCGTTGACGCCGGTATTGCCAATATGCGGATATGTCAGCGTGACAATCTGCTGGGCATAGGATGGATCGGTCAGGATTTCCTGATACCCGGTCATCGCCGTATTGAACACGACTTCGCCCACACCATGACCGTGATAGCCAATGGCGCGACCGTGGAAGACTGCCCCATTGGACAGGGCAAGAATGGCTGGCTCAGACACTGTGTTTCCCAGACGTGCAAAACGGGAGTAGCCATGACGACTGCCCCCGCTCGAGTGGACACGCATTGTACTTGACGGGCCCTGCGCGAGGAAGGACTTACCCGGGGCAGATCAGAGTCCCCTCAATACGACTCCCCCTGCGCAATCCCGCCGACCTCTGCGCGATAGCGGTTGATGCGGTGGCTGATTTCGATGGCGACTTCAAGTGCGCGCTTGCCGTCTTCACCGGTGACTTGCGGTTGCGCGCCGCGGCGCACGACGTCGACGAACGAAGCAATTTCGTCCATCAGCACGTCGCGCCGACCGAGAGTCTCGGTCTCGAAAATCAGTTCTCGGCCAGCCGGCAGCTCAAGGCCGTCTCTGACCGTACCGACACGTAACTCGTGACTGGTGTAGTCGACCGCCAGGTAGCCGCCATTCTGATAGACCTTCATATTGCGGGCCGGCTCCTGCGATACCCGGCTCGCTGACAGCTCGGCGATACAACCGTTGGTGAATTCAATGCGTGCATGCGCGATATCGATGCTGCGCGTCGCGACTGCTGTGCCGGAGGAATGGATCGCGCGGATCGCGCCTGGCACCAGGCTCAAGACGATATCGATGTCATGAATCATGAGGTCGAGCACAACATCGACTTCGGTGCCGCGCGTCTGATAAGCGGTATAGCGCTGTGCTTCGATCAACTGTGGTGAGTGGAGCCGCGCCCGCAACGCGGCGACGACCGGATTGAAGCGTTCGAGATGCCCAACCTGCAGCACGAGCGCGCCGTCATCGGCAAGGCGGATCAGGGTTTCGGCCTGATCGACCGTCTCGGTGAGTGGTTTCTCGACCAGTGCATGGACGCCGGCCTGCAGACAATCGTAAGCGATGGCGTAATGATGCGCCGGCGGCACGACAATCGAAACGAGATCGACATCACCCAGGATGTCGTCGTAATCGGTGAACGCGCGGGTCGCGTAGCGGGCAGCGATTTCCGCGGCCCTGACAGCATCGCTGTCGACGACGGCAGAGAGCGTGACGCCATCGAGCGCGGCGTATTTCTGCGCGTGGAAGTTGCCGAGGTATCCGACACCGATGACGGCGGCGCGCAGTGTGTCCATGACATCCTTCCCACAGGGTGGTCGCCGGCTCGAGTATAGCGCAGCCCGAGAGTTGCGGCCCCTTTTTATTGCTCGTTATGATATTCCCAACAGCGCCCGAAGCCCATGGAATATCAGAACGTTGACCAACTGAAGAAACAAGCCATCGCTCTCTATCAACGAGGCGACCATGTTGTCGCGGGGAATCTATTTCTCGAGCTACTCGAAAAAGAACCCCGAGACCTGGAAGCGCTTTGCGCGCTCGCTGCAATCGGGGTACTGACGAACGATCCGAAGGGACGCGAGTATGCCAGCATGGCACGCAGTATCGACCCGGACAATCAGATGGTGCTCGTGTGTGAAGGCATCTACCTCACACGATCAGCGAATCACAGCGACGCACTGGTACTCTTTGATCGCGTATTGGTACGCAACCCGAAGAACATTGATGCCCTGAACAATCGGATTTGTGTACACAAAACGTAAACGGTACCGAGAAGCTGACGAAGTCTTCCACAAGCATATAGAAATGCATCCGAATGATGCGGACGTGCTCAACAACTATGGCGTCGTACTACTTGAGACGAGGCGATACGAAGCGGCACGCGACGTACTTCTTCGTGCAACCAAGTCAAATCCAGGTGACATCAACTCCTATATCAATCTAGGTTCTGCGCATCGATTTCTGAGCGAGCCAGAGCAGAGTCTGGCCGCCTATGACCTGGCGCTTTCCATCGATCAATGTTCAGCTGTAGCACACTGCGGCCGCGGACTGGCCCTCCGCGAACTTGGAAGATTTGACGAAGCGATAGACGCGTACAAGACATCTCTTGCCATCTCTCCCGAGCACGCAGAATCGCATCTCAACATGGGAATAACCTATCTACTGCGCGGAGACTATTTACGAGGATGGCCGGGGTACGAGTGGCGCTGGAAATCGGCAAGTGCAGCGATGGTCCAAGTTCGCGCAGAGCCACCGTGGAATGGCGAGTCGCTACGCGGCAAGAGAATCCTGTTGTGGAGCGAGCAGGGGTTCGGGGACACGATTCAGTTTTGTAGATTCGCGAACACGTTGGCAGGGATGGGAGCAACCGTAATTCTTGAAGTTCCCGCAGTTCTCCGCGAGCTCATGATGACCCTGGAGTCCAATCCCGAAGTTATCGTCACCGGGCAAACGCACCTGAGCTGCGATTTTCACTGTGCCCTCATGAGTGTTCCTTATCACCTTCAAACCACATTGGAGTCGATACCTAACCGCGTACCTTATTTGTTCGCTGACAAATCACGCTTTGAATATTGGAATGAGCGCACGCATAGCTCGCGGCCGACAATAGGAATAACGTGTTCAGGCAATTCGGAATTCAAGCGCGACCGGGATAGACCAGTTCCACTCCAACACTTCGTTGACGTTCTCGGCGAAGACTACGAGCTGGTCCTGTTACAACCGGAGTGTAGAGAGCACGATGCCGCCTATTTGAGTCGGTCGACGAAGGTGCACGAACTACGGACGGAGATTCAATCGTTTGCAGATACCGCAGCTGCGCTGCAGTGTCTGGATTTCGTTGTTACTATCGATACCGCAACTGCGCATTTGGTCGGCGCAATGGGGAGGCCGGCTTGGATCCTGTTGCCTCCGGCTCCTGATTGGCGCTGGGGCGCGGAGCACGAGCGGAGTACATGGTACCCGTCAGTAAGACTCGTCCGAAAGCAACGTCATGAAGCGTTCACCGGCCTGTTAAGTCGATTAACAGGCTGGTGACTATTTTTGATGAAGGTAAGCTTTCTTGGAGGTTCGACCCAGGCGCCAGTGGTTGTAAGTGCCTTGTCCGAATTGCTCCGATTGCTGTGTCTGCTGGCTACGACTGGAGATCGAGAACGTCTTGCATGTCGTACAGACCGTTGTGCTTCGTCATCACCCAGGCAGCGGCGCGCAGCGCGCCGCTCGCAAAGGTCGAGCGATCCGCGGCACGGTGGGTGATCTCGATGCGCTCGCCGGCACCGGCGAACAGCACGGTGTGGTCGCCGACGATTTCGCCGGCACGGATGGTTTCGAATCCAATCTCGCGCTTGCCGCGCGGACCGGTCCGGCCTTGCCGACCATAGACCGCATCAGTTGCAAGATCGCGCCCGAGCGTCGCCGCCAGGATCTCGCCCATGCGCACGGCGGTGCCGGAAGGCGCGTCGATTTTGTGCCGATGATGGGCCTCGATGATCTCGACATCGAATTCGTCGCCAAGCGCGCGCGCGGCAAGTTCAATGAGACGGAAACACAGATTCACGCCAACGCTCATGTTGGGCGCAAAGACTATCGCAATGTCCTGACTCGCCGCTTCGAGCGCAGCGACCGAGGAGCCAAGACCGGTGGTGCCGATGACCATGCGCTTGCCATGCCGACGACACAGCTCGACGTGGCGTAGTGTCGACTCTGGCACGGTGAAATCGATGAGTACGTCGAAATCGTCGATGACCGTGGCGAGGTCGGGAACTATCGGGCAGCCTGCCGGATTGACTCCTGCCAGGACACCGGCATCCAGACCGAGTTGCGGCGATTGCGGATGTTCACCGGCGGCGCCAAGAACAAGCGTCTCATGGCCAGCCAGCAGGCCGGCGAGCGTACGACCCATACGGCCTGCAGCACCGGCCAGTGCAACGCGCGTCTGGTGCCCGCTGCCGGCGGCGCCGATGCTCGCGCTCAAGAGAACTTCATCTCTTCGAAAAATTTCTTCACGCCGTCCAGCCACGAGGTCGCGCGCGGATTGTGCTTGTCGCCACCGCCCGTCAGGGTCTCACCGAACTGACGCAGCAGCTCGCGCTGCTCCTTGCTGAGGCTGACTGGCGTCTCGACCGCGACTCGGCAGATCAGATCGCCTACTGCGCCGCCGCGAACCGATCGAACGCCTTTGCCGCGCAGGCGGAACATCTTGCCGGTCTGCGTTTCGGCCGGGATCTTGAGTACGACGCGTCCTTCGAGCGTCGGTACTTCGAGTTCGCCGCCAAGTGCAGCGGTGACAAAATCTATCGGCACTTCGCAGCGCAGATCGGTTTCTTCACGCACGAATATCGGGTGCGGTTTGACCACCACGTTGACGTACAGATCCCCCGACGGCCCGCCGTTCTGGCCCGGTTCACCTTCGCCCGACAGCCGGATGCGATCGCCGTTGTCGACACCCGCAGGCACTTTGACCGAGATGGTCTTGCTGCCGCGCGTCTTACCCGAACCGCTGCAGGTCGCACACGGATCAGTGATGTGTTTGCCTGCGCCACGACACTTGGGGCAGGTCTGCTGGACGGAGAAAAAGCCCTGCTGCATACGAACCTGACCGGCACCGCCGCAGGTTCCGCAGGTTTCAGGCGGACGACCGCTGCGCGAACCTTTGCCACCGCAGGTCTCGCAGCCGATCAGTGTCGGCACACGAATCTTGATCTCGCTGCCGGCGACCGCGTCTTCCAGTGACATTTCGAGGTCGTAACGCAGATCGGCGCCGCGATAAGCGCGCGTTCCACCACGCGCCCCGCCGCCGAAAATATCGCCGAACACGCTGTCGAAAATATCGCTGAAACCACCGGCACCGCTGAAGCCACCGCCGGCCGAGGGGTCGACGCCGGCATGCCCGAACTGGTCATAAGCCGCCCGCTTCTGCTTGTCGCTCAGCATCTCGAAAGCTTCTTTCGCTTCCTTGAACTGATCTTCGGCGTTGGCGTCATCCGGATTGCGATCCGGATGATATTTCATGGCCAACCGGCGATAAGCTTTCTTCAGCTCGGCGTCGTCCGCGTTGCGGTCGACGCCCAACACTTCGTAATAGTCCCGTTTGGCCATGACTTTCTTGCTTGTTCTGCAGTGGTCCCTACAACGCCGAAGCCCGGAGAGGCTTTAGCCTGACCGGGCCTCAGAGGGCAGTGACCAGCCAGGCTGGTGTGCCTTATTTGTCGTCTTTGACTTCTTCAAAGTCGGCATCGACGACATTGTCATCGGCGCGCGCGCCGGACTTCGCCTTGCCACCTGCCGCCGCCTCACCGGCATCCGCGCCGGCGTTCTCGTCCTTGTAGGCGGCCTGCGCCATCTTACCCGAGAGCTCGGCGAGTTGCTGTGCCTGGGTCTCGATGTCCGCCGGATCATCGCCGGCCATCGCTTTCTCGACCGCAGCGATCGCCGCCTCAACCGCAGTCCGCTCGTTCAGTTCGACTTTCTCGCCGAGTTCGGCGAGCGACTTCCTGGTCGAATGCACCAGCGAGTCAGCCTGATTACGCGCGTTGACCAGAGTCTGGAACTTGCGGTCTTCCTCGGCATGCGCCTCGGCATCCTTGACCATGCGTTCGATTTCCTGATCGGACAAGCCACTCGAAGCCTTGATCACGATGGACTGTGCCTTGCCGGTGGCTTTGTCCTTGGCCGAGACGTTCAAGATACCGTTGGCATCGATATCGAATGTCACTTCGACTTGCGGAACACCGCGTGGCGCCGGCGGAATATCGGCCAGATCGAACCGCCCCAGCGACTTGTTGGCCGTGGCCCGTTCGCGTTCTCCCTGCAGCACATGCACGGTGACCGCGGTCTGGTTATCGTCGGCGGTCGAGAACACCTGCTGAGCCTTGGTCGGGATGGTGGTGTTCTTCTCGATCAGCTTGGTCATGACGCCACCGAGCGTCTCGATACCGAGAGACAGCGGTGTCACGTCGAGCAGCAGGACATCCTTGACGTCGCCGCCCAGCACGCCAGCCTGGATGGCAGCGCCGACCGCTACCGCTTCATCGGGATTGACGTCCTTGCGCGGCTCGCGACCGAAAAACTCCTTGACGACTTCCTGCACCTTGGGCATGCGGGTCTGACCGCCGACCAGGATCACGTCATCGATATCCGACGCTTTGAGGCCGGCATCCTTGAGCGCAATACGACAGGGCTCGATGGTGCGCGTGATGAGCGCATCGACCAGCGATTCGAGCTTGGCGCGCGTGATCTTCACGTTCAAGTGCTTCGGGCCGCTGGCATCGGCGGTGATGTAGGGCAGATTGACATCGGTCTGCTGACTCGAAGAGAGCTCGATCTTGGCTTTCTCGGCCGCTTCTTTCAGCCGCTGCAAAGCAAGCGGATCGTTATGCAGATCGATGCCCTGGTCTTTCTTGAACTCGTCCGAGAGAAAGTCGATCAGACGCATGTCGAAGTCTTCGCCACCGAGGAAGGTGTCGCCATTGGTCGACAACACTTCGAACTGGTGCTCACCATCGACGACAGCGATTTCAATCACCGAGATGTCGAACGTGCCGCCACCGAGATCGTAGACCACGATCTTGGCGTCGCCCTGCCGCCGGTCCATGCCATAAGCGAGCGCGGCCGCGGTCGGCTCGTTGATGATGCGCTTCACTTCAAGGCCGGCGATACGCCCTGCGTCCTTGGTCGCCTGACGCTGCGAATCGTTGAAATAAGCAGGCACCGTGATGACCGCTTCGGTCACCGGCTCACCGAGATAATCCTCGGCGGTTTTCTTCATCTTCATCAGTACACGCGCCGAGACTTCCGGCGGCGCCATCTTTTTGCCGTTGGCTTCGACCCAGGCGTCACCGTTGTCGGCGCGGGCGATGTTGTACGCGACCATGTTGCGGTCTTTCTGCACGACTTCGTCGTCGAATTTGCGCCCGATGAGCCGCTTGACCGCGAACAGCGTGTTCTTGGGGTTGGTCACCGCCTGACGCTTGGCGGACTGGCCGACCAGAACCTCGTCGTCACTGGTGAACGCGACAATGGATGGCGTGGTTCGCGCGCCTTCGCTGTTTTCGATGACTTTGGCCTTGCCGCCTTCGAGCACAGCAACGCACGAGTTCGTCGTGCCCAAATCGATACCGATGATCTTGCCCATGATGTGCCTCTAACTGAACTTTTGATTCCGCCGGCCCGCGCTCGGGCCGGTCATTGCCGTGTAAGGTGGGGCCAGGGCTGATTATTTCAACCGTCGCCGTCGACCGGGGCCTTCGACACCACGACCAGCGCCGGACGCAGCAGGCGCTCGTTCAACAGGTAGCCGCTCTGCAACACCTGCAGGACCGTACCTGGCTCGACCTCGGATGCCTCGCGCATGGTCATGGCCTGATGGAATTCGGGGTCGAAACGCTCACCTTGCGGTTCGATCTTGCGGATCTGCATCTTCTCCAGGAAGTCATGCAGCATCTTCAGCGTCATCTCCATGCCCTGTTTGATGGTCTCGACCTCGGTCGCGGCCAGCGCGGCGGAGAGCCCGAGCTCCATGCTGTCCTTGACCGGCAGGAGTTCGTTGGCGAAGCGCTCGACAGCATATTTATGCGCGGCTTCGATGTCGCGTTCCGCGCGTTTGCGCAGATTGTCGGCGGCGGCCCGCATGCGCAGCATTTCGTCTTTGGTCGCCGCCAGCTCGTTTCGCAGTCGCTCGGTTTCGGCCACCTCGTCCGGCGCTGCGCCGTCTGCTCCGGATTCGGCACCGGCGTCCGCGCCGGCATTGACGTCCGGTCCGCTATCGGGTTGTTCGTTCACGCACTTAAACCTTTCTATGAGTCTTAATCCAGAGGGGGCGCACGCTCAGGCGGACGCCACGGTCGCGCCGTCAGGCGCTAGCGGCGAGATGGAGACTAGTTGCGGGAATTCAAGGCGCTGCTCAGCATTTTCGCCGTGAGGTCGACTATCGGGATGACCCGTTCATATTCCATGCGGGTCGGCCCGATGACGGCCAGCACACCGAGCGTACGGTGGTCGTCGGCATAGGTCGAGGTGACCACGCTGCATTCGTCGAGCACTTCGTAGCCGGATTCCTCGCCGATGAAGATCTGCACGCCGGAGGCGCTGATCGCCTGGTCGAGCAGATGCAGAATATCGCGCTTCTGATTGAACGCCTCGAACAGGGCGCGCAGCTTGTCGATATCCGACAGCTCGTTGATTTCCATCAGATTGGTCTGGCCGGCAAGGACAAAATCCTTGTGGATTTCGGTATCGATGAAAACTTTCTGCGACATCTCGATGACCAGTGCCATCAACTGGTCCATTTCTTCCCGCGTCGCGCTCATCTCCTGGATGATGCGTTTCTTGACGGCCTCGATGTCGCGCCCGGCAAACGCCGCTGTGAGGTAGTTCGCCGCCTGGATCAGTTCCGATTGCGAGTAAGTCCGGTTGGTCTTGATGATGCGGTTCTCGACTTCGCGATCGTTGGTGATCAGGATGGCCAGCACGCGATTGTCGTTCAACGACAGAAATTCGACCTGGCGCAACGCGCGTCGCTCCATGACCGGGATCATCACCAGGCCGGCCAGCTTGGTGACTTCCGACAGCATGCGCGAAGTTGCACCGAGTAGCGCCTGGATGTCGTCTTCGCCGTCCAGGCTGGTCTCCATGTGGCGTATTTCGCTCGAACTCAGGTGTCGGAACGTCACCATCGAGTCGACGAACAGCCGATATCCGCGTACGGTCGGAATGCGCCCGGCCGAGGTGTGCGGCGACTTGATCAGGCCGAGATCTTCGAGGTCGGCCATCACATTGCGGATGGTCGCCGGACTCAGATCGAGCTTGGCGTCGCGCGCAAGCGTGCGCGAGCCGACCGGCTGGCCATCGGCGATGTAACGCTCGACCAGGATCTTGAACAGATACTGGGAGCGTTCGCTGAGTCGGATGTCGGTACTGAACTTGGCCATTATTCCTGGGCCATGATTCCTGAACGCAACCGTGGCGTGTGTTTTGATGGTCGAATCTAACACCGTGCAGCCATGCATGCAAAATCCACGTTGCCCCGCTGATCGGCAAAGTGCTAATTTGCCCACACTATTCTGCTCAGGCCCAGCCGCGAATGTTCACGCGCATAGGGATCGTGACCAAAACGCACGAGCCTGCCGTCAAAGACGCTCTGGAAGCCGTCCTCGCCGTTCTGAACCGCCGCGGTCTGGAGGTGCTGGTCGAAATCCAGCCGGATACCGCAGGCGCGGTCGGCGAGTACCGCATCGTGCCTCGCACCGAGCTGCCGGCAACCTGTGATCTTGTGCTCTCTATCGGCGGGGACGGCACTCTGCTGCTCTCGGCCGGCCTCATTTATCCGCGTCAGGTGCCGCTGCTCGGCGTCAATCTCGGGCGTCTCGGCTTTCTCACCGACCTCGCCGTGGCGGACATCGGCACTGGCCTCGATGCCGTGCTTGACGGGCAGTATCTAGCCGAACAGCGCGCCGTACTCGGCTGCGAAATCGTCCGCAACGATGTCGTCATTGCCAGTGAGGACGGCTTGAACGACGTCGTCGTGCAGAAATGGAACACCGCGCGCTTGATAACGCTGGAGACTTATGTCGACGGCAAGTTCCTGCATTCACAGCGTTCAGACGGCATGATCGTGGCGACACCTACCGGCTCGACCGCCTATGCGCTGTCCGGCGGCGGACCGATACTCGAGCCGAGCATCCGTGCGCTGGTGCTCGTGCCGGTCTGCCCACATACATTGACCAATCGACCCATCGTGATCAGCGACAGTTCGATCATCGAGATCCATATCGCGACCGATAGACAGGACGAATCGCGCGTGACCTGCGACGGCAATTCGGTTCAGGAACTCCTGCCCGGCGATCGCGTGCGGGTTTTCCGTCGCGAACAGTCAGTCACTTTGCTGCATCCGGCGACTTACGATCATTTCGTGACCCTGCGCGCCAAATTGACCTGGGGCCGCGACCCTTGCTGAGTAATCTGACGGTCCAGAATCTCGTTGTTGTGCGGGAAGTTGATGTCGATTTCGCGCCGGGTCTGACAGTCATGAGCGGCGAAACCGGGGCTGGCAAATCGATCATCATCGAAGCGCTCGGGCTGGCGCTCGGCGAGCGTGCCGACAGCCAACTGGTGCGGGCCGGCGCCGATAAAGCGACCGTGACGGCGACTTTCGATATCACCGGGCTGGCAGCCGTGCATGACTTCCTGCAGGCCCAGGATCTCAACGCCGACGGCGAATGTGTGCTGCGTCGGGTGGTCGGTCGGGACGGACGCTCGCGCGCCTTCTGCAACGCCCAACCGATAGCGCTGGAGCTGCTGCGCCGGCTTGGTGAACTCCTCGTCGACATTCACGCGCAGCATGCCGGCCATCGACTGCTACAGCGCGACGTGCAGCGCGAACTGCTCGATGGCCATGGCGGACTCGAGACCGAAGTCGCCGCGGTGCAGGCTGCTTACAGTATCTGGCGCACCGCCCGCGACGCCCTGCTCGCGGCCACCGCCGGCGAGACCGGCAGCGAACGTATCGAGTTGCTGCGGTATCAGGCCGCCGAACTCCTCGACGCCCGTTTCGATGTGGCCGAAATAGCCGAGCTGGAAGACGGCCATAAACGACTGGCCCACGCCGCCGCTGACGTCGAACATTGCGCAGCGCTGCGCAATGCGCTCAACGACGACGAAGCTGGCGCCGCCGTTGCCCTGCACGGCGCTGCGACGCATGCGCGCGCGCTGGCGCGACACAATCCGGCTGCGGCAGCCTTGCTCGAGTTGCTCGAACAGGCCGTGGTGACGACAGGCGAAGCTGTGCGCGAGCTCGAGCGCGTCGAGGGCGCGATCGAGGTCGACCCCGCGCGTCTGGCGCAACTGGACCGGCGCGTCGCTGAACTCCATGCCCTGGCCCGCAAACATCAAATCGGTCTGGCTGAACTTCCTGCATTGCTGGAACGGCTGGATACGGAAATTGCCGCTCACGACAGTTGGGCCGGACAACGTGAGGCGCTGCTTGCGGCACAGGCCCTGGCGCTGGCTGAACATGGCGTTGCAGCCGAGAAGCTCAGCCTGGCGCGCCATGCTGCGGCAAGGCAGATGGCCGAGACGATCACCGAAAGATTGAGGGCACTTGGCATTCCGCATGCCCGCTTCGAGGTTGCCCTCAGCACCGGGGCAGACGCCACGCCTCAAGCGTATGGACGCGACCGGGTCGAATTCCAGGTCACCACCAATCCCGACCAAGCTGCTGGACCGCTCGGCAAAGTCGCCTCTGGCGGGGAGCTATCGCGTATCGGTCTGGCAATACAAGCCGCCACGGCTGGCCAGGCCGGCGTGCCGGTCGTCGTTTACGACGAAGTCGATACCGGGATTGGCGGGACCACGGCAAATATCGTCGGGCGCAATCTGCGCGACGTCGCGCGCCACTGTCAGGTCATCTGCATCACGCACTCACCGCAGGTTGCAAGCGCCGGCGATCAGCATCTGCTGGTCAGCAAAGCAGTCCATGATGGCGTGACGGAAACGGCTCTGCAGCCGCTGTCGCCGCGCGCACGTGAAACCGAAATCGCGCGAATGCTGGGAGCGAACAATGCCACCCGTTCAAGCGTGGCGCACGCGCGCGACCTGATGAAGGCCGCGCACCAGAGTTGACCGCCGCGGCGGCTGAGCGAATCTGCGGCCCTCGACCTTATTTCGCTTTCGGGCGGACGTAGAGCACCAGGCTGTGGTCCTGCAGTTCGTAGCCGTGCTCGGCGACGATTTCGCGCTGCCGGCGTTCGATCGCTTCATCGTAGAACTCGACGACTTCGCCGGTGTCAGTACGCACCATATGATCATGGTGTTCGCTCTGCGCAATCTCGAAAACCGCGTGACCGCCGTCGAAGTTGTGCCGCTGAACCAGACCGGCAGCCTCGAACTGCGTCAGGACGCGATAGATGGTGGCGAGTCCGACATCTTCGCCCGCGTCGATCAACGCGCGGTAGACGTCCTCGGCGCTGAGATGGCGGTCCGGATTGCGTTCGAGTATTTCGAGTATGCGCAGGCGGGGCAGCGTCGCCTTCAGGCCCGCTTTCTTGAGTTCTTGCGTATCCATGGGCTTCTTTTCCTTAACTGGCGACTGCCTTCGAGCATAGCATTTTCGCCCCGGGCGGGCCTGCCATGGTAGGATGCCGCGCCTGATCGTGGCGTCTATCGATCGACGACCCGGGCGCTCACCATGCGTATCCTATCATCCCAGCGCCCGCGCCTGACGGGCCCGCGACTGCAGACCAAAGTGATGTCCAGAATATTATTGGCCAGTGTCTTTATGAGCGGGCTCCTGTGCGGATGCTCGGATCTGGGTCTGCCGCGGATCCCACTACCCAGTCCGCGCGACCTTCCGTTCATCCATAAGATTGACGTCCAGCAGGGCAACGTCATCAATCAGGAAATGATTTCTCAGCTGCAACCCGGCATGGACAAGAAGAAGGTCCAGTTCGTCATGGGAACGCCCATCATCCAGGATACCTTCAACCCCGAGCGCTGGGATTACATCTACACGTTCAAACCGGGCGGCGAGGGTACCGAGCGCCGCGTGATCACGCTGGTGTTTGCCGACGACAAGCTGGACCACATCGAAGGTAATGTGAAAGCAGCGGCGGGTGTACTCGTTGCCGATCTGCACCAGGATACGACCGTCAACGTGCCGCGCTGGCGCAAACCGACGCTTGCGACCCGGCTGAAGAGTACGCTGCCGTTCGTCGACAATGGCGGATTGATGGAATCAGCGCCTGATCGCAAAGCAGATTCCGAAGACGTCTCTTCCGGGCTGCAGGTCTCGGACGAAGAACCAGTCAACAAGGAAACGCCCTACGACAATATCCAGGCTGCGCCGGGCGAAGGCGTCGTGGTGCCCCCGGACGCGCCGACGTTCAAGAAAAAGAAAGGTTTCTTCGGTGGCATCGCCGACAGTCTGGGTATCGGGCGGGACGAGGAAGACGCGACCGTCGAACAAGCAGCGGCACGCGATCCGCGTTACGGCGACGTCAAGGATCCCAATACGCGTTAGCAGGCTGGTGAAAAACTACTGCGCTCGGCTTACGACGGGCGCGAGGACTGTTCGCGGGCACGTCGGCGGCGGATCGCTTTCGGTTCTTCCATTAATGGGCGATAGATTTCGACGCGGTCGCCATCGGCCAGCAGCCGCTCTACCGGTACAACGACCCCGAACACGCCATAGCGCAATGTCGCGACCACGGCAGGGGCCAATGGCTCGAGCAGCCGTGACCGTTCGAGCGCATGCAGCAGGCTGACGCCGAGCGGCAATTCCAAGGCGACGACCTGCTGCCCGCCTGTCTCGGCATAGACCACTTCGACCCGGATACGCTCAACGGCCATACAGCGCGAGCGCGCGGACCTTGAAGGCATCGACCATCGAATCGGCTATCGGTTTGAAAGCAGCCGCGAGTGCGGCACCGACGACTCTGCCGCCAAATTCGAACTCCAGCTCCAGATGGATCAGCGAACCTCCATCGGCCGGCGTGAACTGCCATTGACCGTGTAGTCGCTTGAACGGCCCGTCGACCAGCGACATCTGGATGCATCTGCCGGGATCCAGGCGATTGTCGGTGGTGAAGCTGTAATCGAGCGGGCCTTTCTTGACGGCCAGCCGGGCCCGCATTCGATGGGTGTCCTCACTCAGCACCACCGCCGCAGCGCACCAGGGCAGGAACGTGGGATACGCTGCGACGTCGTTGACCAGGCCGAAGATCTGCTCGGCCGAGAACGGCGTGAACGCCGAGCGCCGCACCATCGTCATGGGTCGCCTCCGATGTGAGCGTCGAGCGCAGTCGGAGCAGGCATCGCATCGGCTGCCGGCAGGTATCCGGCGCGCGCGGGTGTGGGCATCGAGAACTGCATCAGAGCCATGGCGCGCGGCATTCTGCTGCATCGCGAAAAATGCGACAAGCCTTCAGTCTGCCGTCCATCCGGCCGTTATCTCCGAGTGTCTGACTCTGCGCTTCGCCCATGGCAAGTATCCTCAAACCCGCCGCCGGGGCAACGGCGCTCCCGCCCGCCATCGGCCGCTTCCGGCCGTCGCGCGTGCTTGGTCGCGGCGGACAGGGCACAGTCTATCTCGCGCACGACCCTGATCTAGGGCGCGACGTCGCCGTCAAAACACTCACTCACCGCTCCCGCGATGCCGCCAAACTCGCCAACGAGGCGCGCAACTGTGCGCGGCTGGAACACCCGAATATAGTCGCCCTGTTCGAAGTGGGCCTCGATCAGGCCACACCTTACCTCGTCTATCAGTTCGCGAAAGGTCAGCCGTTGACGTTCTGGACCAGCGGCCAGCAACTGCTGCCGGTCAACCGCGCGCTGCTAATCATGACGCGGATCCTCGATGCCATGCAGTATGCGCATGAGCGCGGCGTGCTGCATCGTGATCTGACACCAGCCAATATTCTGGTCGATGACAACGACCAACCGCACATTCTCGATTTCGGTATTTCCGTCGCCATCTCGGATACCGGCGGCGCACACACCATGGCTGGCACTGCCAACTACATGGCGCCGGAAGTACTGGCGAATCAACCGCCGAGCGCGGCTTCAGACCTGTTCGCACTCGGCGTCGTGCTCTACGAGTTGCTGACAGGCGAGCCGCTGTTCGCGGCCGACAACACGATGGCCGTGATTTACAAGGTCGTCAACGAGCGCATCGCGCCACCCTCGATGAAACGCGCCGGGCTCGATGCAACGCTCGACGGCATCCTGATGAAAAGCCTGGAACGCGATCCCTCACGACGGTATGCCGGTGCCGGCGCCATGCGCGACGACCTGACCGCCTATCTGAAACCACGTACCGCGACTGAGGTCAACGAGAGTCCACGGGCGCATGCCAAGGACGCCATTGCCTTCCTGCAGCGGCGCATGGCGCGACGGCCTGACTTCCCTGCTGTTTCAGCTCACATCGCCGAAATCAGTCAGAAGTCCGGCGACCATGATCGCGTTCACATCAACGATATGGCGAGCGTGATCCTGAAGGACTACGCGCTCACGGCCAAGCTCCTGAAGGTGGTTAATTCCGCCGTCTATGCCCAATACGGTGGCACCATCAGCACGGTCAGCCGCGCACTCGTAATCCTCGGCTACGAACAGGTTCGCGCGCTCGCGCTCGGGCTGGTGATCTTTGAACACCTCAAGAACGGCGAACAGGCAGCGGCACTCAAGGACGCCGTCTGCAGTTCCTTTTTGAGCAGCATGTTGGCGCGTGAGCTCTGCCAGACCGAGGGTCGCCCCTCCTACGCCGAAGAAGCATTCATCGGCGCCATGTTCCACAAGCTCGGTCGTCATCTCGCCATCTACTATTTCCCGGAGGAATACGGCGAAATCGTTGCGCTGATGGAAGCCAAAGGCATCGAAGAATCTGTCGCTGCGCGCGAAATTCTCGGCGCTGAATTCGCCGATTTCGGCATTGCGATCGGGCGTGACTGGAATCTGCCCGACAGTCTGACCAATGCGATGCGGCCAATGCGGCAGGCGCGCATCAAGGGTGGTGCGACCTCCGACGAAGTGATAGCCCAGCTCAGCGTTTTCAGCAATGACGTCGCCGATGTCGTCGCCACCGCCGGCCCTGAACTGGACAGCCGCCTCGATGCACTGCGGGCGCGCTATGAAGAGTGCTTCAAACTTTCCACTCCAGCACTCAAGAAAGCGGTCGCCAATGCCGTCGATGCCACGCGCAGCTATGCCGAACTGATCAGCCTCGACGTCCATTCGACGCCGTTCCTCGGCAAGGTCAAACGCGCAGTGACCGATGATGCCGGCAGTCTCGACAACATGACGGGCGCACTGGCAGCCGGTCGCGGCCGCGCGCCCTCGGACGCCGCAATCGAAACCGAGGTCGCTCGCACCGAGAGACGGCACCTGTTTCTCACCAACGCCATTTCTGAATTGACGACGGCCATTCTCGAGCGGGCACCTATCAACGCCATGTTCACGATGGTGCTCGAAGCGCTGTACCGGAGCATGGGATTTACGCACGTGCTGTTCATGATGCGTGACCCGAAACGACGCACCTACACCACGCGCTTCGGTTTCGGTGAGGCGGTCGATACGCTCAAAGGTCACTTCGAATACACCATCTCGACGACCGACGATATTTTTTCGCAGGCGGTAAGCAAAGGCCGCAATGCCGTCATCATCGACACCAACGACGCGCGTTACTGCGACAGTATTCCGGACTGGTGCCGGACGCAGTTGCAACCACAATCGATCCTGGTTTTCGCGGTCGTCGTCAACAAGGTTTGTATCGGACTCATCTATGCCGATGCTTGCCATGAGCCACTGCGGATCAGCGCAACAGAACTGAAACTCCTCAACACACTGGTCAAGCAGCTCACGCTCGGCGTGCATACGCGCTGACGCTCACAGGTGGTTTCGGTCGCTGTCGCCCATAATTGCTACAATGCGCGGCCACGCTGGGGCTCACGCCGCCCGGCCAAGAGCGAGCGCACATGTCCGGCAAGAAAACCACCAAAGCGAAAGCGCCCGCCTCGATTGCGCAGAACCGTCAGGCCCGCCACGATTACACGATAGTCGAGCGTTTCGAGGCCGGGCTCGTCCTGCATGGTTGGGAGGTCAAAAGTCTGCGTGCGGGCAAAATTCAGTTGCGCGACGCTTACGTATTGCTGAAGAACGGCGAAGCGTTTCTGTTCGGGGCGCTAATCACGCCGCTGCCTTCGGCCTCAAGTCACGTCACCGCCGACCCGCAACGTACGCGGAAGCTGCTGTTGAACCGGCAGGAGATCGATCGCATCCGCGGCGCAGTCGAGCGCAAAGGCATGACCGCGGTTGCGCTTTCCATGTTCTGGAAACAAAGCTTCGTCAAATGTGACATTGGCCTCGCGCTCGGCAAAAAGCAGCACGACAAGCGTGCGACCGAGAAAGACCGTGACTGGCAACGCGAAAAATCTCGATTGCTGAAAAGCAGCCGCTGATGGACTGAAGACGGCATTTTCGAGAACCCGGCCACGAAAGGCGCGTCGGCGCTATTGATAAAGAGCCTACTCACCTATACTTGCTTACTTCTGTACATGGGGGCGTCACGGTTTCGACGTGGGTCATGAAACCTGAGGGGCATGCCGAGGGGCAGGGTACCTCGTAAATCCAACTGCAAACAATTTAGTTGCCAACGACGACAACTACGCACTCGCTGCTTAATACCCAGTAGGGTGCCGTCTGACCGGAGCCGTGCTTGTGCGTCCGTCATCAGGCGTAACTTCTCACAAGATCGTGGCGAAGCTCTCCCAGGGCGGACCTGCTAAAAAATACTGGGATCGTCGCTTGTCTTCCCTGCCCGTCGGGAAGTAAGCGCCTAAAACAATGACAGGGCTAAGCATGTAGAACCGACGGCGGAGGGCTTGCGGACGCGGGTTCGACTCCCGCCGCCTCCACCAGTCTTCGTTCCGCAGCGCGTAGCGCTACGGAACTTCGCCTTGGCAAGCCATTGCCAGGGCGAACCCGCAGGGGAAGACTGCCCCGGCGTAGCCGCAAGGCGAAGCCGGGCAATTATTACGCAGCGCTCCGCGCCAAGGAACTTCGCCCGGGCAAGCCACGGCGTAGCCAAAGGCGAAGCCGGGCATTCTCAAGGATTGAGAACCATGCCCCGACACTTCACGTACGTCTATATCCTCACCAGCCGGTCCCATGCCGGTCGGCACTACACCGGATTGACCGGCAATCTTCAGCAACGGCTGAGAGCGCACAATGCAGGCGAAGTCAGCTCGACCGCCAAGCATCGTCCCTGGCAAATCGAGTCGGCAATTGCGTTCCGCAGCCGCGACAAAGCATCGGCGTTTGAAAAATACTTGAAGTCGCATTCCGGCCGGGCATTTGCTGCTAAACACCTCTGATGGGAGGCTGTCGAGAATTGCTGCCCGATCGAAAACGGGTCGGCTCCTTCAGCATCTCCTTGATGGCACTGCCGCTCCCGATCCGGGCATCTAGCTATAAGACCAAATAAAGACCATATTTGGTCTTTATTAAATCAGGAGCAGGCCATGCGTTACTCGACCCAAGTCAAGCCGATCAGCTACCTCAAAGCCAATGCTGCCGAGGTTCTGGCGAACCTCGCCGAGAAGCGGGTGCCCTTGATCATCACCCAGAACGGCGAGGCCAAAGCCGTCCTGCAGGACGTGGCCTCATTCGAAGAGACTCAAGAAACCCTGGCCTTGCTGAAAATCCTGGCACTGGGCAATCAGGACGTCACAGCTGGCAAGGTGAAATCTGTGGCCGACGTCATTGCCCGCCTTCGCGCCAAGCGAGCCGCGGACTGATGGTAAGCGTGCCAGCCAAGTTCGACGTTCTGCTCACCGAGGGTGCGGAACAGGACTTGGAGGCCATCCACGACTACATCTCCGAATTCGACTGTGTGGCCAACGCCAACGACGTGTTGGACGAGTTGATGGCCGTTGTGGAGAGCCTGTCGAAATTCCCTGAGCGCGGTGCCTATCCGAAGGAACTCGTCGGCCTCGGCATCAAAGAGTACCGGCGGACTTTCTTCAAGCCCTACCGCGCAATCTACCGTGTCGCAGGCAACCAAGTCATCGTCCACCTGATCGCTGACGGGCGCCGTGATATGCAGTCAGTGCTTGCGAGAAGGCTGTTGGGCGCATAGTCCATCTGCGCGGGTTGGTTCGATCCTCGTTGCGCCCGCCGTGGCCGGCCCCACACAAGCTCTCGACATCGAAATCCATGAGCCGCCGGGCCATGAAAGTAATCATCTCGCGCAGATAATCCGGGTCCGTCCCCTTCTCAAACAACGTCGTCAGCGTCATGCTGGAACGGGTCTATCGTCGCGCTGCCTTGTGCTTGCGCACCCAAATAGTGACTGGCGAAGAGAGGTTCAACCAACATGAAAATTGGATTCTTTGGCATAGGCATCGGCGTCTCCGCCGACCCCGCGGTCATCAAGACCATCGCGCGCAGTGTCGAAGCCTGCGGCTATCATTCGCTGTGGGCGCCCGAGCATATCGTATTGCTCGAACAGTATTCGTCCACCTACCCTTACACGCAGAACGGCCGCATGCCGTTCGAAACACTCAAGATAGACATTCTCGACCCCTTTCTCGCCCTGACCTTTGCCGCCGCCGTGACCGACAAGATTCGTCTCGGCACCGGCATCTGCTTGGTGCCGGAGCGCCAGCCGCTGACCATGGCCAAGGAAGTCGCGACCTTGGACAAGCTCTCCAGTGGCCGCTTCGACTTCGGCGTCGGCATCGGCTGGTTGAAAGAAGAATTCGAGGCGCTGGATGTGCCGTGGCCCAAGCGCGCCGAGCGCACGCGCGATTACCTCGCCGCCATGAAGACCGTGTGGACCAGCGAGGAAAGCCAGCACGATGGCCCCTTCTGTCGTTTCAAACCGGTGCGCTCCTATCCCAAGCCCGTGCAGAACCCGCATCCGCCTATCATCTTTGGCGGCGAGAGCGAGCCCGCACTGCGCCGGGTCGGCGAAGTGGGTGACGGCTGGTGGGGTGTCAACGTTACGCTGGAAAGCACCAAGGCGCACATGACCACCATCCGGCGCTATGCCGAAGCCGCCGGGCGCGACCCGGGCAAACTCAGCTTTTCGGTCTCCACCGGGATCGGCACACCGATTACGCGTGCGGAAGTCGAAGCGTTCGCTGCCATCGGCGTCAACCAGGTCATCGTCGGCGCGTTCGGCTCGAGCGCCGATGAGTACAAGCGCCTGATCGAGGAACACGCGCGCGCCTTGATCAAGTAGTGCTACCAGTCTTCGTTCCGCAGCGCGTAGCGCTACGAAACTTCGCCCTGGCGAACCACGCCAGGGCGAAGCCGGGCAAATACACGGAGCCAATTCCGCAGCGCTGCGTGCTACAGAACTTCGCGCTGGCGAGCTACGCCAGGGCGCGTCAGCCTCAACTCATATACACGCCGCCATTGATGATAATGGTCTGCACAGTGAGATGGTCAAGATCGCGTCCTCCCAGTCTTCCTCACTGAGCGTGCCCAGGTCTCGCGGCACGGCGATGCCGGCGTTATTGATCAGGATGTCGATCGCGCCCTGCGCCTGTTCGGCGTCCGCAACCCTGGGGGATCAGATTTACTTCGGCGGTGTCAAATACCGGGGACCGAATAGCCGTAGTAGCGCGGGTGTTCAATTTGAAAAAAAAGCCGCAGGCGGGGGACCTGCGGCTGGGTGATGTCACTGGAGGGATAGTGGACATCGTGGCGAAACGTACCTGAACTAGGGGGAATTCGGTGCGTTCGTTGATGGAAATACTACTGCCCCGTGCGAGGCGGCGCTGTCGGAACAGAGCACTGAAACGTGTCGGCGCTTTCCTACGGCAGCCAAATGACGTGAACAGCAGAATCTGTTCCGCCTCGAGCTGCGCCGTCCGCTACTCCATCAGAGCAGGTTGAACACCTGGCTCAGTTCGGCCGGCGCCAACATCTCTACATATCGCCTACGACGCGACCCCATATCTTCGTCACGCGTAATTAGGCGGCGTGCGCTGAATCCAAGGCATGGTTTGTTCAAGCTGGCCTGCCAGGCTGTATAGCGTCTCTTCATCACCCGCTCGCCCCACGAATTGCATCGCGAGTGGCAAACCTGCAGTGGATTGAAACAGGGGGAGCATCAATGCAGGTTGGCCAGTGGTGTTGAATAACGGCGTGAAGCTCGAATACGTCTGGACAATCTGCTGCCACCACTGATAGACGTCGACGCCGCTCGCGTCCTGGTCGAACTCGCCAATCCTGGCAATGTCGCGACAGGTGCCAGGGCTGATAACCACATCGTAGGGGGCCATGGCTTTGCAGACGAGGCGCGTTATCAGATTTTGCGTTGCCATCGCTTCATCGAGCTGAAAGGCTGAGAGGGAGCAACCGAACTCATAAATTGAACGAGTGACTGCTTCGACCGTATTGGGGCCGATTTCCCTGCCGGTGTTGCGGGCATAGTGCTCCATCGCCGTTCCCAGCGTTGTGGCCCACAGTCGAACTGTCGACACATTGAAACTTTCGGCGTCGTAGTTGAGTCGCAGTGGCTCGCAAACATGGCCAAGGGATTCAAGCACCTTGGTTGTCTGCGCCAATCTGTCGGCAATTTCGGGCGAAGTCTTCTGCGCGCCAGGCAGGTCTTCAAGCACGCCGATCCGAAGCATCCCGGGTGGCGTCATTGCGCTGGCGAGAAAGCCGCGTCGGGGCATCGGCGCCGTGTAAAAGTATCCATCATCCGGGCCGGCAACGGCATCCAGCAGGGCCGCCGAGTCGCGCACTGTCCGGGTCTCAAAAAACTCCACTCCCAATCCCCAGAGCAGCATTCCCCAATCCGGGCCGCCAGGAACCCGCCCGCGGGACACTTTCATTCCAACCAGTCCATTGGCAGCAGCAGGATTGCGTATCGAACCCGCTCCATCGTTAGCGTGGGCGACAGGCACCATGCCACTCGCCACAGCGGCGCCCGCGCCGCTCGAAGAGCCGCCAGCCGAATATTCAAGATTCCAGGGATTGCGTGTGATCCCGTAGAGCTTCGATTCGCAGCTCGCGCTAAAGGCCATCTCGGGCAAGGTCGAAGTGCCCACGGCGACGAGGCCCGCGCTACGGCAGCGTTCCATGAATACCGTATCGTGCTGATGCCGATATCCCTCGGAAAGCCGCGAACCAGCCGATGCCACCATGTCCGAATAGTGCATTCCGAACTCTTTGATCAGGAACGGCACCCCGTGAAAAGAGCCGAAGGGCACTCCTCGACGCACCTCGGCCATTGCATGGTCACGCAATAACTGTACAACGCAATTCAATGCCGGGTTCAGTCGCTCTATCGCGTCGATCGCGCTATCGATGAGATCCTCAACAGCCACCTCGCGGCGTCGAACCAGGTCGGCCAAGCCGAGGCCGTCGTATCGGGAATATTCCTTGATGATCATGATTGGCCCCAACACGTCGGATTGACGGATAAATTATCGGGGCGGCATTGCCACGTGCTCAATCACCCCGCTGGGTTAAGCTCTATGATGGCAGCGTCCACTGCACGCGCAACCGCCTGGGCCGTAGTACGGGCGTTGAGCTTGCGCATCGCCGATTTCCGCTGCGCTCGAACGGTCTCCACTGAGCGCTTGATGAGGAGCGCGATTTGAGGTGCGCTGAGGCCAGCGGCCGCATGCTCAAGGACAACACGCTCGCGAGGCGAGAGATAGCAATCACGCGGCCGGCGACGCGGTGCTGTCGTCTGCCAACCGTGCTCAGCATGAAAGACGTGCGCCAAAACGAACAGCCGATCGAGAACATCTTTCTTCTGTGTCCGCCAAGTCCCCTCTTTGTCCCGGCAGGCGACAGTTACGAAGGCAAAAGCATTATCAGGCAGGTGGATGGGCACCGTAACGCCGTTGCAGATGCCGAGCGCGCGAAGAAAGTCGAAGGCTTCTCGTTGGAGCGGCGTCAGCCATGCTGCATGCTCTATTTCCTGCCAATCTAGGGGCAGAGTGCGTGGGTAGGCGCCATACAGCAGCGGGTCTTCGCGCAGAAACGGGGCCCAGCCCCGCTGCCATCGTTGCGGGAGATTGCGCGCCACGATCGTCGGCGCGTGGTAGCGCCCGTCCGCCGCCCGCGCCTGAGGCATGAAGCCATAGTCAACGGTGTCGAAGCCTAGTGCGTCCGTCGCTTCAGCCAAGCGATCAAGAGCCGTAGCAAACGACCGTCCGTGGGTGACATTTTGATCGCCGCGAACGTACAACGTGTTAGGTGGCACCTCGATACCTCATCGCAGTCTCTTTTTCTTGGAGCCGTCTAGCTGGACGAGCATGGATATTTTATCCATCGTAAAACGACGCCCAAGCCCAGCCAGCGCGTCGATCTCAACTCATGTACACGCCGCCATTGATGTTGATGGTCTGGCCAGTGAGATAGGCGTTCTTGGCGACCATGACCACGATGGAACTGACTTCGTCGACCGTCCCGAAGCGACCTAGCGGAATCAAGCTCTTCGCGCCGTCCGGCAAGCCCCTCACCATATCGGTTTCGATCAGCGCCGGCGCGATCGCATTGACCGTTACTCCCTTGCCGGCGAGAAAACGCGCGTAGCCGTGGGTGAGGCCGTGTAGACCGGCCTTGGACGCGGCGTAGTGAGGGCCCACGACCCCGCCGATCTGGGCGGCGACCGACGACATGTTGATGATGCGTCCCCAGCCACGCTTCCGCATTCCTGGCAGCACTGCCTGCGTGACGCGGAAGGCTGAGGTCAGGTTAGTCAAGATCGCGTCTTCCCAGTCTTCTTCAGTGAGCGTGTCCAGGTCTCGCGGCACGGCGATGCCGGCGTTATTGATCAGAATGTCGATCGCGCCCAGCGCCTGTTCGGCGTCCGCGACCATTTGCTTGATCTGACCACCGTCCCGAACATCGACCTGGAGTACCGTACACCTCACACCGGTGGCCTCTATCTTCGCCTGGACGTCTTTCGCTGCCTCAAGCTGGCCACGGTAGGTAATGGCGACCGATACGCCCTCGCCTGCCAGTGCAATCGCTGCGTCCCGCCCGATGCCGCGGCTGCCACCTGTGACCAATGCCGTCCTACCTTTCAGTTCGCTCATGTGTCGCTCCGTATTACGTGTGTTGCGAGTTGGTCAACGAGTTATCTTTTGTGGATACCGGCGCCATTATCCCGCCGCGACATCTATTGTCGACTTAACAGGCTGGTGAAAAACGTAGCGAGCGACGGCAGGACAAGGCGCACGATTGCGCAAAACCGGAGTTTACACGCAGCCAAAGTGGATTTTTGCGCGCTCGTGCAACGCGGTCATGCCGAGCGCAGTAGTTTTTCACCAGCCTGTCAATCGACCGTCTTGGGCGGGGCCGCAGACAGCAGTGCCCGGCAGCGCCACCCTCGCTACAATCCACGGCTCCCCGCCAGGCGGTACATCAGTTCAACAGGAAGGGCACCATGAATGACCTATTGGCCAGCGCCATCCGCGCCGCCGACGCGAATTTTCGCAGTGAACCCCTGCGCGCGCGCAGCACTTTCAAGTCCGAATCACGGCTCGGTGAGGGCTTCCGTTCCGACGTGAAGTTGCGTGGCCACAATCTGGTCGTGGACGAACCACAGGGCATAGGCGGCAGCGATGCCGGCCCGACCCCAGTGGAACTGCTGCTCGCGGCTCTCGGCACCTGTCAGGAAATCACTTACCGCGCATTCGCCACCGCGCTCGGCATTCCGCTCGAAGCAATCGCAGTGAGTGTCGAAGGTGACATCGATTTCCGTGGTTTTTTCGCCATTGACGAAAGCATTCGCCCGGGTTTCCAGGCCATCCGTGTGCACGCACAGATCACCTCGAGCGCGAGCGATACGGACCTCGAACGCCTGCGTACGGTGGTCAATCAACATTGCCCGGTGCTCGACATGTTGCAAACGCCAGTACCGACCGAATTGAGTCTAAGTAGAAGCGCGCCTTGAACACATTCGTCTCATCTCATGAAGTTCCAGAAATTCCACGGTCTCTCTCACCCCCGAGCAGGTGCAAACGCGCTTAGGCGAGATCCCGGAGGCGACGTATCTCAGCCCAGACGTCGAACGGGCGCGCGCGGCTTCGAGGGTCTAGCGCTATGGCAAACCTTGTCTATGTCAGCAGCACACCCGTAGCGCTGGCGAGTGCATCGAGCAGATTGTCCTGAAAAGTGACGTCGAGGACTGCCGGATGTGGCGCGAGCTGACGCTGGTGGTGCCAATAGCCGCCGCTTGCGCGAGCCGCCGCACTGTCGCTCGTGGCCAGCCATTCTTGCGTCAGGTGTCCGAGACGCAAATCATCGGGCGCATTGGCCCCGCCCATTTTGGTCGGCACCCAACCCGGATTGACGGCGTTGCTGATGACGTCGGGCCAGCGCCGCGCGACGGCGGCGGCGAGGGTGGTGACGAGGAGCTTGCTGTCGGAATATGAACCGCTGGCTCGCCCTCCACCCCAGTTCATGCCGTCGAGGTTGGGTTTTCCTCCACGGTGCATATCGCTGCTCACGTAGATCAGGCGCTGCGGCCGGCGAATGCGCGCCGTGAGCACGTAAGGCGCGACCACGTTGACTGTGAGTACGGACGTCCCGGAGTACACACCCGCGTTATGGATGACGGTATCCATGTGGCCCAGGTCGTTTACCTGATCCGCAACTTCGAGCGTCTGCTCGGCATCCGCGAGGTCGCCGACAATGGGCACCGCACCGCGCGCAACCAGTTCACTCACGGCCGGCAGCCGATGCCGTGCGCGCACGTGAACGACGACCTGATGTCCAGCGGCAAGCAGCGTCCGGGCCGTGGCCAGACCAAGCCCGTCGGAGCAGCCTGTGATGAAAATACGCGTCATCGGCTGCTCAGGCACTAGCCGACTGTTAGACGGCCTGTCCGAGAGTCATCGAGCCGGAGAGGTCTGCCAGTCCAACGCGGCTATCGAAACTGATGTCCGCTTCTGGCGCTGCTCCGGGCCGAGGTGCATTACATCGCGCAACTACGCCGCGCACCGGTTGCTGTCTGCTGCGAAATGCGTGGCGCGCTTTCGTCGCGTTGACCGCGCCATGACGAGCGCAAGCGGTGCGGCCAGCAGGGCAAACGCCGGTGGCACCGGTACCACCGCCACCGATTTCACGTCGCTGATGAGCTCTGCCGTGAGTTCGTCTTCGAGATTGAAAGTCTGCAGCGTAGCCCGGAACTCGAGCGGCTGGGGCTGACCGACGAGCAGGTCAATTGCAAAAGTCCAGCTGGCGAGCGTACCTGGACCCAGTGCGCTCAGCGTCGTCACAAAAACCATGCTTGCTTCGCCACTGGACGGATTCGAGACGAACGAGCCGCCGCTGAGCAGAGGTCCTGCCAAAGCGCTGTCGCCTGTCGCGCCGGGATTGTTTGTCTCGATCAGGAGTATGAGGGAATCGATCTCGGCGTCGAGCGCTGCGTCGAGTTCGATGCTGAGAGATACCAATCCACCAGGCAAGACGGCGTCGTTCCCGCTCACGACCAACGCTGCTTGCGTGGTCCAGGGCGCCAATAGGAGTGCCAACGTTGTGATACGTGTCAGCTGGACGATTCGCGAGTGAGCTTTCATGTCGATTACCTGCTTGATGTGGAGTTGATACTCGAAGATTAGCCTTTGGCTCCCGAACTGCCCGAGCGCAGTTCGAGTGGTAAGCTGATCTTCAGATTGTTATTGGGATGCACCTGTCCGCGGCCCGAGTTGCTGACAAAATCCTCGACCCAGGAACTGGAGGCCGCCGCAGTGTGTGACGCCGGCACCGGTTTAGCCACGCTCGCTGCACCATTCCAGTCGATGAGCGGCCGACTCTCGGCGCCACGCGTGTTGTCAGCAGCACTCGACTGCTCCGAAGCGCTGTCGAACTGAACGCGCAGCCAGCCATCGGTGCGATCCACGCCGGGGATGGGCGCAGGATTGAGCGTCAAACGCCCGTCATTGAGCGATGCCCAGTAGAGGTCGAGCAGGTAGCGCCCGGGCTCGACGTTGTCCTTCACCCGAAAATCCAGATCCAACAAGCTGCCTTGGCCACCCTTAAGGGCGTTGATGCGCGCCAGGTCGACCTTGATGACGCCCGGCGTACGCGTGTCGGACAGCCATTGGAAGTCACCGGTCAGGCTGCCGCGGCGAACGTCGCGCAACTCGATGACGGTGGGGTCATACTTGATCGCCAACTGCGCGGCATTCAGTCCTGTTGCCGTATCCAGTTGGATCGGCACCGTGACGTCACGCCCGGTCGTCGCGACGGTCTCCGACGGCAGGCTGACCAGCGGATCCGGTCCCGCAAGCGGCAGGACCGGAGGAACGGCAGGCAGCGGCGGTATCTGCGGCTGATCGGTACCGTTGATCTCGCGTAGCAGGAGCGTCGCGTCGGCAGCGGTGAGGCGGCCGTTGCCCGAGGTGTCACCGATGATCACCGGATCGACGAGCGGCCAGTTTTCGTAGCCGGTAGCCTGGCCGACGAGTACCGCCTGGATCTGCTGGACATCCTGCAGCGTGTAAGTGGCACTGAACGTGGCATCACCGATGTACGAAACCACCTGCACGCCATGATCGCCCGCCGCGTTCACGTCGGCACCATCGATCTGGATATTCGAGATTTCCAGGCGCTGCTTCGCCCCATAAGTCGCCGACCCGGGGACCGAGCCGACGACGCGCGTCAGTTCCAGTGCCGTGCCGTTGACGGGCGTTGCAAACTCGACCGTGATCAACGCGATCCCCGCCACCGATAGATCGACAGTCGCCGTGCCACCCGCGGGATCGAGGACATCGGTAATCGTCAACAGCGCAGGGTTGTAGCGCAACTCGAACGTCGCACGCGTGAACAGTCCTGCATTGGCGATGGTGATGGGCGCACCGACGCCATTGCCCGGCACGTCTACGCTTTGACTCGGACCGCGCGCGAAATCAGCAATGCCGATACGCGGGCTGTTGCCGAGCGCGATGGTAAACCCACCGACGTAGTTACCTCCCGCGATACCGTCGTTGTCACCGTCGAGCAGGGTGCCGAAATCGCCCCGGAATCCATCGGCGCGGCTGGCGAGCGTCAGCGTGTAATCGCCGTCGGCCAGCGGACCGCCGGTGCGGACAAAAGAGAAGCCGGTCAAGTCGGCATCCAGCAGCAGAGAGCCCTGCACATTGCCGGCGGCACTTTGCAGCACCACATCCGGCAGTCCCAGCAAACCGCCGGCACCGTCATAGAGGTTCAATACGCTGGGATCCAGCTCGCGATTGAAACGCACGTCGAATCCGGAAGCGTTGGACGTCACCGACACCACCACCAGCGGATCGAGCGCGTCGACCTGCATCGCGAACGGCGCTGCAACCCAGGTGCCGTCCTCGTCGGTGGCACTCGCATTGATCGCGAAAGCACCGGCCGAGTTATAGACGTGATTGGCCTGGGACGGATCGCCCGCGAGTATTTCGACAGTGCCATCGCCCCAATTGATGGTCCAACTCGTCACCGTATCGTCGCCCGGGTCGCTGACATCGAGCGTCAGCGTGTAGACATCTCCCTGCGTCACCGATGCATTGCCCGCGAGCGTCAGCGTCGGTGCGACATTCAGCGTTTTCAACGCGAAGCTGGTGGCCACCGAGCGCGCCGGCAGACCGCTGTCCGTGACGGTGACCGTCACCACGCGGGTGCTGGGCCCATCCGGCGTGTTCGTCCACGAAATCACGAACTCGTCGCCATCGCGCACGGCTGTCGCGCCGGGCACGCCACTGACCACGGCGGTCAGGGTTCCGCCCTCTGGATCGATCGCCGAGAGCCTCACCGAGTACGGCGCACCTTCGTTCAGGACAACGTCCGGCAGAGTTCCGATGACGGGTGGATCGTTGACAATCTCAAAAGCGAAATCAGACGTGTCACTGATGGCCGGTGCACTCGCCTCGCTGACGCGAATGAAGTAGTTAGTACCGGCTGCGATCAAGGTCTCGTCGACCGTCCATTCGAATACGCCGTCATTGGTCTCGTTCTGTACCAATGTCGTGTAGCTGCCGGCGATGCCGGTGGCGGAGTATTCAATATCGACCGGGCCGGCAAAGCCGTCGCTGCGCCAGCGGATGTCGAACGTCGAGCGCTGGTGAATCTCTTCACCACCATTGGGCGCAATCACCATCACGTACTGCGCCGGGCTGAGCGAAGCCTGCGCGGTGTTGCCATAAGCACCAATGTTGACATAACCGCCATTCGTGACCGGCTCGTTCGCGAAGGGATCGTTCGCGTCACCGCGATCGATGGCCGGCGATTGCTGCCCATCGATGGTCAGCGTCGATATGAGCGCGATGGGGCTTCCAGGAACGAAGGATGCGGTTCCTTCAACCGGCGCCAGCGAACCGCCGTGGAAGCTGCCATACAAGCTGCGGACGTGGAAATCATCGTCACGACCGTCGCTCACGCCTTCCTGGTAACCGAGTATGTTGTCGGCCCCGTTGACGTCCACGAACAGCGGGTTGGTGAACAGGCTGTCGACATCGGTACCGGTCGCGCCACGCCAGTCGGCAAAGTTCGTCTGACTGGCACCGTTCCAGAATCCGACGTCGCCGGAGCCAAACGGCGATCGATACAGAACATTGGTATCGGAGGTGAATCCGCCCTGCGAGTTGGGCGCCACCGTAATGCCAGTCCCGTGCTCGGCCCAGATGATGTTGTTGCGCACGTTCGTGCCGTTCGAGCCGCCTTGGATACGCAACGCATCGGCGGTGATTTCGAACAGCGTGTTGTTCACTATCTCGGCACCAGTGGCGCCGGTCACGAGCAGTCCGGTAAGGTCGCTGTCGTAGACGATGTTGTTCCGCACCAGCACCGAAGAACCGGAAACGCTCACGCCGATCGGGTTCGTGTAGACCACGTTTTCGAGAACATCCGAATCGGCCGCGATGATGCCGGCCTGGCGGTTTGCGTAGACACGGTTACCCTGCACCAGGGACTGGGCCGCGTTGATGCCGACGCCGTTAGCGTAAACGACGTTCAACAGGGCGACGGCCCCATCACGGACAGTGATGCCCGTCGCCGTCGGCGCCGTTTGCCCAACCACCGTGTTGCCGGCGAAGACCACGTTACCGGTGACTTCGGCGCCGCTCGAGATGTTCTGCCAGATGATGTTGGCGGACAGCGGCGCCAGCGATTTCGAGCCGACCAGTGCCGAGCCGCCGGTGGTATTGCGCACGATCAACCCTCGCTCATTCGCGAGCGCGACGTTGTTCTGGATGACCGAAACTCCCGGTGCATGGATTTCGAAACCGTCGCCGATATTCAGGACCGAAATATTGCCTCGGACCTCGCCGACACCGCCGGCGAGGAAAATGCCGTCGCCCGCGTTCCGGAACGCGATGGAATCCGTGAGCGACGCGATCGGACCGTTGATCACGATGCCGCTGCCGCCGTTATCACGTGCATCGAGATCCGCGAACTTCGACAATGGCGCGATGGTGGCGATATTGATGCCGTCACCGGCATGTCCGGTCGCGAGGATGTCGCGCGCCTCGAAGTTGTCACTGCCGTTGTGCACCACCAGTCCGGAGGCGGCATCACGAAGCGTGAAATGCGTGACCAGCATGTCGTCGGCGTCATTGATCTCGATCAGCGCTCGGGACCGATCGCCGGGGATCGCCGGGAACAGCGCAGCAACGCGCGACGCATTCGTCGGCCCGGTCAGCTCGAATCCCTCCTCGATTCCGAGCCCGAGATTGATGCTGCCGGAAATCGTTACCGGATCGATCAGCGGATAGTCACCGGTATCGACCAGCACCCGCGAACCGGGCGTAAGGTCGTAGACGCGCAGCAGGTTCGTCGGATACGGCTTCGGCGCACTGGAAATCTTGCCGGTATGCCGATTGTTGCCGACGCCGTTCGGGGTGTACTCGTCATTGGCGTTGGAGCCGTCATCCACGTAGTACGTATCGCCGTCTTCCGGCACCGTGAACGGTTCCTGGCTGCGGTCGAGGACGAGCGGATTGTCGACCCAGGAGACCTGTACGCGCAGGCCGTAGGTACCGTAGGGAATAGCATCGGCCGCCGGTGTCCACAGGAACTCACCATCATCAGCCGTCGCCGCGGTAATCGTCGTCAGGAATGCGGGGCCGTCGGGTGTATCGCTGTACAAATCGATACGCACGTCGGAACCGCCGGCATTGTTGAAGCTTTCCCAGCGTATCGACAGCGCGCGGTCACGAACGGCATCGACGTAGAGGTCCGGGCTGCGCAACGCGATGTGTTGCTGGCCGACCGCGGGCAATGCCAGCGGCGACGTGAACCGCTGGGTACCGAACATCGGGTTCAGCGCGTACTCGTCGTTGTAGCGACTTTCGAAACGCGGCCGCGCCCAGTCCGGATTGACCACGGTTGCACCGACGGAATTCAGGTCGAAGCGGGCAATGTCTGCCTGCCAGTCGAGTACGTCGACGAAATCGCGCGTCCAGTAACCGACCTTGCCCTTGCCGCTGGCGTAGAGATTGTTGAAGTCGCTGAAGAACCCGGACTGCGAATCGTTGGCGACGAATAGGTCGTAGCCATTTTCCGTCCACAGCGTGTTGTGCAACACCGATACATTGCTCGCACCGCCGACAAGCCGGACCAGGTCACCGAGCGGCGTATACATCGTGTTGTCGGTGATCTTGACGTCGCTGACGCCGTCGATGAGCACGCCGACCGCAGTGTTGCGATAGATTTCGTTGTGCGCGATCGTGTTGCCATTGGCCGCCAGGATCCCGACGCTGTTGAGACCGATGCGGTTGTACTGAATGGCGCCGACGAACTGGGTAATGCCGGTTTGATTGGCTTCGATTCGGTTCGCGAATTCGAGGCTGGTGCCGCCGACGACGCCTGAGCCGGTCACACCGGACTGGTTGTCGTGGACGTACTGGTTCTGCACGGTCGCATTGACCAGCTGCACGCCGGTGCCGTTGCCATGGATCTCGTTCGGCCGACTGCCCGCCAGGAAACCGAGACCGTTGCCGGCGCTGCCCACCGTGCTGCGCACGCCCACCGTGTTGGCGTAGATGCGGTTGCCGTTCAGCGAGGCGGGCGCGTCGTAGCGGACGCCGATGACAGCGCCGTGAATGGCGTTGGAATGGATTTCGCCGGTGAACGGCGCCGCAATTACGAGTCCAACATTGGTGGCCGCAATGTCATTGTGAGCGATGAGCCCGGAAGCGGCCGATGCCACCGTGATCCCGGTCGAGCCGATGAAACGATTGTGAAGAATCTGCAGCTGGGTGCCCCCGTTCAGGGTCACGCCCGTACCGCCAATCCTGTTGTCGACCAGACCCAGGCCCACGGTGCTGTTTTGAACAGTCACCCCGGCCGCAAGCGTCAACCGCTGCAGGACACCACCGGCCTGGATGACGACCGGTCCGGTGACGATCGACGTACCCGCCCCGGAGCCGATGATCGTCACGCCGGCGTCGCCGGCGCCGAGCGTGAATCCGGCGTGAACGCCGGGGCCGAGGACGATGAAATCACCCTCGCCGAGATCGTTCGTCGCCAGGATCTGCTGCACCGTCAATCCAGGGTTCGCCTCGATGATGATCTTCACCGGCAGCTTCGTGACGCTGCGCAGATAGGCCTGCGGCAGGCCCGAGGTATCGTCGGTCCAACCGACCGTCGGACGGCCCTGGTTGTCGACCGCCAGATTGATAGCCGACAACTTACCGCCGGTCGCACTGATCCCCTGGCCGCTCGCATCGCCGGGAAGAGTCTGCACGAAGTTCGTGCCGTTCCAGCGCTTGGCGTAGATATGGGCATTGGTGTCGGCGTAGTTCGTCGCGCTGTGGTCGACCCACACCAGGAACAGCTGGCCACCGCCGGATTCGAGTTTCGGATCGAGTGCGCGCCGCGCGGTGTTGCTCACACCGTTGCCGAGCGCCGAGTTGCCGGCGCTGACCCAGTCATTGCCATTGAAGCGCTTGACGTAAATCTGCTCGAAATCCGCCACGCGCTCACGGTAGGCGATGAACAGTTGCCCGTTGTGCCAGGCGGCGTCCGGCTCACGGCTCTCGGTGACGCTGAGGGAGACGTTATCCGAGGTCGACGAGGTGCCGGCCAGATTGGTCCACTTGCCGAAGTTCAGGGCCCGCACGTAGACCTCGGTGGCATCACCCAGACCCGAGCTCCAGGTCACGGCCAGCTTGTTGCCGTCGGCCGCGACGTCGTATTCGGATACCGCGGATGTGTGCTGCGAGACACCACCGCCGGACGCCGAGCCCGGCGAGACTTCGACCCAGTTGGTACCGTCGAACACTTTGGCGTAGACCTGGGTGGTATTGCCGAGCGGGGAGGACCGGCTGCTGAGCGTATCCAGCCAGGTCACCAGCATGCGGCCGTCGTACTCGACGATCTTGGGCTGATCCGCCAATGTCACGAAGTCACTCGAACTGCTGATGCCGCCGAACGAAAGCGAGCTGCCCATCGCCACCCAGCTATCGCTGGCAGCATCGTACTGGGCGCCTTTGATCACCATGCCGGCGCCTTCGGCTTCCATCCACACCACCGTCGGCCGCCCCTGATAGATCAGGAGCGAGGGTCGGCGCGAAGTGGTCACGGAGTCGCTGACACCACCGCCCGCGGCGGAACCGCCCAGCATCTGCCATCCGGTGCTCGATTCCTTCGCAACGTAAATCTCATAGTTGCCGTTGCGCGAATCCGCCCACGCGGCATAACGCACACCGTCCGGGCCCACTGCTACAGCCGTATCGAGCGCCGCGCCGACGCCGCCGGACAACCCGAATCCAGTCGCCGACCCGGCAATCTCCGCCCACCAGCCGGCGTACAGCGGCCCGGTGGGCAGGGTGTTCAGCGCCAGTGGATCGTCCGGACTCAGTTCCGGCACGGGGTTCGCCGTCGTCGCTGGCGCAATGAACGCGTTCGGGTCGTCGCCGACGCCCGCGTCGATCAGGTTGCTCGCACCGAGCGGATCGATGATCTGGTCGTCGTCACCTTCGCCGAACAACACATCGTTGCCGCCCTGACCGTTGAGCCGGTCACGACCCGAGCCCGCTTCGTTCAGGTTCGTGCCGAAATCCCCGTAGAGATAGTCGACCGCGTTGTCGTCGCCGGCCGTCAGATCGTCGCCCAACAGGAAGTCGTTGTCGCCGCCGCCGAGCAGAACGTCTCGTCCCAGGCTCCCCAGGATGATGTCGTCGCCAAATCCGCCATCGATGATGTCATTGCCGTCGCCGCCGACAAGCACGTCATTGGCCCCGAGGCCGAAGATATAGTCGTTGCCGGCATCGCCGGAGATGCCGTCCCTGCTTTCGTCTGAACCGTGCAGTACGTCATCGCCCGCGCCACCGAAGATGATGTTGGTCGCCCCGCCGCCGCCGCTGATGCGGTCGTCGTCTTCGTCACCCCTGAGCGTGTCGCTGTCGCGGCCGCCGTCGATGTCGTCGTAACCCGCACCGCCGCTAATCTCGTCGTCGCCCGCACCACCGAACAAATCGTCGTCGCCCGTACTACCTTCGATCAAGTCGCCGTGCGCGCCACCCTCGATGTGGTCGTCGCCGCCGCGACCGTAGATGATGTCGGCGCCGCCCATGCCGTAGACGGTGTCATTGTCGGGGCCGGCGTCGATGACGTCACCGAAATAGACGTCGTCGTGCAGATCGGGGTCGTCGCTGCCTGCATCCGAACCGAAGATCAGGTCGTCGCCGCCGGACGTGTTGATGAAGGTGTTGAGGATCTTGTTCTCGATACGGATTTCGTCCGGATCCCGCAGCGTATTGATCGTGGTCCTGTCGGCGTTCATCGCACCGCGTAGAACGATGCGCGAACCCACCCCGGGATCGGCATTGCCATAATCGCCGTTGATGGTAATTGTGCCGGGCGTCGAGATCAGGCTCTCGAGTCTGGTATCGACATCGTCACCGACGTTGAGCGTGATACTGGCCTCCTGGCTGACGATGAGTGCCCCCTCCATGAGGATCAGGTCCTCGTCGGAGTCCGCCGTGTCGGGCACCGTCAACCGGATCAGGCCACCGGGCGTAAAGACGAACTGCACGTTCATCAGTCCGTCGGTTTCAAGCGCATAGATATGACTGGTGGCGAGCGCGCTGAAGCGACCCGGCCGCGCCGTCGAAGAGTCGACATCGAAGTCATTGTCGGTTTCGCCGACGGTCCCGCTGGCAAACAGCGTGATATTCACGCCAATGGCATCGGCTGCAACGTCGTCGAAGGCATCGAGCATATCGCCGTCGAGCGTCGTGAGGAACACGTCACCGCTGACCGACCGCGCACGATCGACGTTCATGTCGCCCTCGGTTTCCACCAGGACGATGTCGAGCAGCGCGTCGGCCTTGACGACACCGTACACGGGGCGCGCTGAATCGATTTCGAGCGCGTTCTCGAACAGGCCGATGTTGCCTTTGTCCGCCCGCAACGTGATGTTGATACCGACCACGTCCGCTTCGTCGTCGGCTGGCGCATCGATGATGTTGGCGTTGCGGCCAGTGAGCGTCACGTTGCGATTGGTCGACTCGATCAGGCCGGCACGCAGGTCACCGAGTTCCTCGGTCAGCGTGATGTTGCCGTTCGTGAGTACATCGATGTTGCCGACGAGGAACACACCAGCGGTGAGGATATCCGTATACCCATGCACGTTGATGAACGGCGCACCCGCAGCGTGAATACCGACGATATCGATATTCGCACCGCTGATGATACGCCGCTGGGGATCAAGCGCTTCGCCGAAGTCGTAAGTCACCTCGACGTCCGTGAAGCCTGCGCCCCACACGCCGCGCGGGAATATGGTTGCTACGCTGCCCGGCGACTGGCGGAAGTGATCCGTAACGATGGTCGTACGCGGCGGCGCCCCGGGTGGGCCGGGTGGATTGATCGGCGTATTGACCACACCGGTTTCGACGACCTCGATTTCGTACGGGCCGGGCACGACAGTCGGCTGGAACAGGCCGTTCAGCAACTCGAGATTGACGTCGTTCGATCGGCCGATACCGGACTTCACCCGTTCGATGTCGACATTGAAACCGGTCGCCGTTTCTCCCGCGACCAGCGCGCGACGCAGCAGTCCGCGCAATTCCATGTAGTTGCGCTGACCTGCATCCGAGGTGCGATAGCGATCTGCGGCACTGGTCGGGCCGTCGTTGCTTTCGACTATCTCCATGCGCAGGCGCTGCTGATCGTTGCGACCGACATTGCCCGCGACGGCGTCGATGCGGAAGCTGTCCGTGCGAATGAGTCCGCCGGGCGTCGGGAATTCTCCACCACCCGTCAGGCTGGAGAGAATGTCACCGCGGGCATTGAACACGTTGGTCATGCCGATGGGGTTGTTGACCACGCCGGCAAACGTGATGTCGGGCGACACGTTCGGTGACGCGTTCGTATTGCTGATTTGAATCAGTGTCGGCTTGTAGTCGTGGTTCACGTCGAACTCGAAGTCGTCGACGTGATCGACTTCGATGATCACTTCGTCCTCGCCTGTCGTCAGGAACGTGTTAACGACCTCGATATCGCTGATCCGCACATCGAGTGCGGACTGGTTCAGCAGATCGACCTTGGCATAAGTTTCCCGGAACGTGAACAAGGGACCATCCGGCAGCACGGTGACGATATTCGCGTTGCCGACGTCGTTAGCGCGGAACAGGGCCTGGCCGCGATCGTTCCGGTTGATGATGTTGGCGACCACGAATTCGCCGTCGCCATCCGGATCGACGAACGACCCGATAGCGCTGCCCACGCCGACAACGCTGACGTTGATGGCCTTTTGGATGCGGCCATCCGGCCCGACGATCAGCGTCGGGTTCGGTCCGGGCAGCAGCAGCACGTCGGCATCCCAATCGATGTCGCGCGAGCCTTCCTGGGAATCGATCTCGACGAACAATGCCAGGCGATCAAAGCCAGGCGGTTGCTGCAGCGGGGTGACGTCTATCGGCGGCACGCCGGGCACGGGGAAAAGTCGTGGTCCGGCCGTGACCAGCGCATTCTCGTTGGCGTCGATCAGAGTATCGGCATCGTAGTCAGCGTCGAAATGTTCGTCGCCGCTGCCAAACAGCCCGTCGAAGTCGCCATCCAGGGACTGGTCGATGCCGTTGTTGTTGAGAATGGCGCGGATATCGACACCCTCAAAACCCGTCACCCGCGCGCCGCCGTTGATGCGAACCGTCAAGCGCGGGTTCACATCACCGTTTGCCCTGGCGTCGGCGTCACCACCCAAGCCACCGGCCCACGCATTGGCCTTGTAGTTCCAGTCCAGATGCGACCAGTCGGAGACCATCGACACACTGCGCGCGGTGACGTTCGCGTTACTGCCGACGACGACCTGTGTCGCATCGCCTAGCGAACCGCGGGTGCTGGCATCGGCGTCGGCGATGAAACCGCCGGAATCGCTGTTCGACGTGATATCGACGTCGAGGACCGATACTGAATTCACACGCAGGTGGCCAGCAGCCTCGATATTGACACCGCTGCCGTCGATCGAACTGCCGTTGTCGACACCGATATACGCGCGGTTGTCGTGCGTGACATCATTGCTCGCGTCCGCATCACCGACCGCGACGAATCCGCCGCCGCCGTTGCTCGCGAACGACGAGGAATTGACGGTCGAGGACGAGAGAATATCGACATTGCCACCGGCACGCAGATTTGCGGCCGCAATGAAAGCCCGCACGGTCTGGTTGATGTCGACATTGCTGTCCGGATTACCGACCGCGACGAATCCACCGCCGCCGCCGCGCGCGGACCCGGAACTCTGACCGTCACCGGCCGGCGGCGACAGCACCCGCAGCGAGATGTTATCCGGTGCCAGCAATATATGGTTGCCGCCGGGTGCCGATGTCAGATCGAGCCGGAGCGAATGCGTACCGCTGCCCGACGTGAGATCAAGCGGCGGTGTCGTGAAAAAGTGCGTACCGATGCGATTGGCACCGCTCAAGTTGGTAATGGGTGAACCACCCGGGCTGGTCGCCAGCTGGAAGGTATCGCCACTGACGTTCCGAACGTAGTACGTCACACCGTCGTCGAGACCACCGATCTCCTGTCGGAGCAGCATGTGACGCTGCTGATTCAGCGGTGAACTCTTGTCGCCGTTCAGGGCTATCGGAACTTCATCGCCCGCGTCTGTGTCGGCCTCGCTGGCCGCGAGCTGGATGTTGTTGCCGTCGATGCGGATGACGAAGTAGGTGCTATCCGAAACCAGACCATCGATGGCCGTGCCACCCGGCTCGACCCGGTAGACCACGCGGCTGCCGTTCGAGAAGCCATGGCCGGGCATGTAGATCTGATCATTGTTCACATTGGTCGCACTACCGCCAGCGACGGTGACGTCGACCGAATTGCTGGAGAACTCAACCGGCCTGGCCACCTTGTAGGTCAACGCCTGGTTCTCCGCGTAGGAACTGCCCGCGATCTGGATGGTGTCTGCAGTCGAGTCGACACCGGACGCGAAGAACGCATCGTCCGCAAAGCCGCCTGCGCCGGCTGCTTCATCGAAAGACGCGTACAAAGTGATGGTCTTGTCGTCGAGCACCCGGACGTAGTAGGTGCCTGCTTCATTCATCGCCGTGCTGATCGAAGTGCCATCGGGCGAGTATTTGACGGCATCGCCGGTCTCGAACAGGTGCGGTACGCCAAAGCGAATGCGGTCGCGTCCGCCATCGACGCCGTCAACGGTGGACAACGGATTTGCGGTACTCGCCGACGAAGCCGACAATACCGCACCGAGCTGCAGCGTATCGTCACCGGTCGCAATCACCGAGTACTCACGGCTCGAAACGAGATTGCCGCCGTTGGCGGTGGCGATCGCCGGGTTGCCGTTCGAGTTGTAGACGACCCGGTCACCATTGGAAAGGCCATGCTGGGTGAACGTGATCGTATCCGAGTCGATGGTGGCCTGGTTGGTGGTGAAAGTATCGCCCAGTGCCGCCACTTCCTGCGCGCGTGCCAACGCTTCGACGGTGACCGATCCGCCGACATTGAGTGTCGAGCCGCTGCCGATGAATGCCCGGATCGTCGGTGTGACAATCGTATCGGTGTTCGACGCGCCGACGTCGACCACACCGCCGCCGTAAGCGCGGGCCAGAGCGTCGCCTTCGGCACGGATCGAATCCGCACGCACGGTAACGCTGCCTGCGATGTTCTGCATCGACACGTTATTGCCGATGAAGGCTTCAACGGTGGGCGTCAGTGTCGTCGTCGCCTGCGCGCCGCGCACGCTGACGACGCCGCCAGTACCGGCAAACGTGTCGGATTTGGCGGTGTTTGCTGCGGCAGCTTCAAGGTCGAAATTGCCCGCCTGGAAGACCTGGGCACCGTTGTCGACGAATGCGCGAGTCGCGGTTTCCAGTGTCGCAGACGAGTCCAGCGTACCGACGCCGATGACGCCACCGCCGCCGCCGGTGGACTTCGACAGCGACCGGTTCGTCGCCGTGGCGGTGCCTGACACATTGCCGCTGGCGGTGATCCGCGCACCTGAGCCAAAGTACGCCTGAGTCGACCCCGTATTGGTCGCGGTCGAGGTGGCTCCTGCGACACCACCGACGCCGATGGCGATGACGGCCGCAGTAGCATTAGCAAGGTGGTTGGCATCGGCGGTGAGGGTCAGATCGTCGCTGATCACGGTGCCGAGCACGAACGCCCCGACACTATTCTCGGCCGTCGCGTGCGGGTTCACGGTAGCGACCGCCACCAGGCCGAAGCCGCCCGTATCGACGTCAGACTCGGCAGTGGACTGCGAACGCGCGCTGAAACTGACGTCAGCGGCTGTGACCCTGGCACCTCCGCCGACGTAAGCGGAAACCTCGTGACTGGTGACCGCGCTTGGCGTGAGTTCGACGATATTGACAAGTCCGACATCGATGTTCGTCATCGCCGCCGTCGCCAGACCGCCCAAGGCGCGCGCGGTGAATGTCAGATTGTTGGCCGTGAGTTCGGCGCCATCGCCGACATAGGCGCTGGTGGTCCCATCCACGCGCGCTTTCGAGAAGAGACTCTGGATGCTAACGGCGCCGACCGAGATGCCGAAGTCGGCCGCGTCGGCGAGCGCCGATGACTCGGCCAGGAAAGTCGCGGTTCCGCCTGCGATAGAGACATCGGCATTCTGGCCGACGAATGCGGCGACTTCATGCTCGACCGTGACCGGCACGCTCGCGCCGCCAATATTCGCGACACCGAGATCGAACGAAAAGACGCTGCTGGTTGCGCTGTTCTTCAAGGCACTCGCGGTGACGTTCGTCGAACCCGCACTGATGGCGAAATTGCCGCCGATATACGCCAGTGTCGCGCCTCTCACTTTGACGTCCGGTCGGATGGACGAGAAGTTGACCAACCCGACCGAGACTGAAAACGTATCCATGCTCGCGGTGTTGCCGGAACTGAGCTGGCCTGCAGTGACGTTCAGCGCACCGCCGAGCGTGATGCTGCCTGCGGATCCGTTGGGGCCGTCGTCTCGATTGGGGCCGATATAAGCCTCGACTACGTGAGTGGTCTGGATGGTCGGCTCGATGAAGCTGATATCGACGGCACCGATGCTGACGACGGCAGAATCGGACGACGCCGTGTTGTCCGCCCGCGCGCGCATCGTGAGGCTGCCCGCCGTGACATCGGCGCCTTCTTCGACAATAGCGCGCGTTGCGCCGCCGGCGATGATCTCCGGCGCCATGGTGTCGACTGACACAATGGATACGCCGAAATCGAAGCCGCGCATCTTCGCGCTGTTGCGTGATTCCGCTTCGAGATCGATGCCGCCGCCATTCAGCGTGAAGTCCGCGCCGTTGGTGATCCTCGCCTCGGTGACATGCGTGGTACGAAGCGTCGATTCGACGTCTGCGACGTCCACCAGTCCAAACTTGATCTGGAACGAATCGGACCCGGCGGTATTCAGTGAACTGGCAATGCCGTCAATCCCGTCGGCAGTGACATCGAAGTTGCCGCCGATCATCACCCGGGTTGTTCCGCCCACGGTAATCTCGGATTCGACGATGCTGACAGCGACAAGCGACACCCCGACGTTGACTTCGTCCACACTCGCCGTGTTCTCGGAAGTGGCTGAGAGTTCGATGTCGTTATTCAGGACGATGGAACCGGTCAGTGCATCGTTGATGCCTTGGCCCGCCGCCGGTCCGATGAACGCCGCTGTGTTATGCGCCGTGCGCGCTATCGGCTTGGCCTTGTCCAGCGAGAACAGCGAGATCGACATTTCGAACTTGTCGACCTGGGCATTGTTCAGCGAGTTGGCGAAAGCACTCAGGGCCTGCGCCTCGATGCGGGAGCCTTCGTCGACGTAGGCCAGCGTGGAGCCAGCGACCTCTGAGGTCGAGCTGACGAAATTCAGATCCACGAGACCGAGATCGAGCGGCGCGATCAGTGCGATCGTCGCGTTGTTGACTGAGTCGGCGCTGAGGTCCAGTGCGCCGCCGTTGATATCGAGGTCCGCCCCGGACTCCACGAAAGCCTCGGTCACATGCGTGGTATGCGCGGAGCGCTCGGTCGTGTCGATATCGACCAGACCGACCTCGAAAGCCATTGCCTGCGTGCTCGCGGTATTGGTCGACTCCGCGGTGGCGGTTACTCCGTCCGCGTTGATCGTGAATTTTCCGCCGGCATGCGCGCGTGTGGCACCACTGGCATCGGCGTCCGGTTTGGCCTGTTGAACCTCGACAATACTGAGGTCGAACGACATCTCGCTGATGAATGCGGTGTTGCTCGACGTTGCCACCAGGTTGAGGCCGCCATTGTCGATACGGATCGTCGTCGCCGGATCGCTGCTGACGGCCTGGTTCTTGGCGGGCCCCAGGTATGCGGCCGTGACATGGTCGGTGCGCGCGGTCACGGTGGTGCCGGCCAGTTCAACATTGGCGATCGTAATGCCCGCGTTATTGGAACCCGCGGTCGCGTTGTTCGTGGATGTGGCTTCCGACACCAGCGAACCGACGTCAAGCGTCACGCCCTGACCGATGCGCATCTCGGTCGAGCCTTCGATCACCGCTACGGTACCGGTTTCAGAGACGGCGACCAGACTCACGGTCACCGTCGTACTGACTGCGTCGGCGTCGTTGTTACCCGAGGCCGTTACCGTCAGCGTGCCGTCCGTGGTGACATCTGCGCCGGTACCCAGATACGCTTCCGTCGTGCCGGCGATGAACGCACTGGTCACCGTATCGAAAGGCGGGAGAACAGGCACCGGCAGGTCGGCGCCCGGCAGGCTGTCGGCAATGCCCTGGAGCGCTACACCGTTCAGGCTGACGAGCCCGAAGTTGTTCAGCTCGCCGCTGGCGTTGGCCACTTTGAGCGCGGACGCGGTCACATCCGCCGAATCCGCTCTGACCCGACCCGAGATGCCCGCCCGCGTGTTGGAGCGGATTTCGCCAATGCTTGCGGTCGCGCCGATGGTAGCCAGCCCGATGCCGAGCGATACCAGGTCGGGGTCGGCACGATCGTCGGACTCGGCGCTCACGTTGACGTGCCCGCCAATCGTGACATCCGCGTCGTCACCGATCAGCGCCGTGGTGTCACCCGATGTTTTTTCTGCCTCGAGAGAAACCTGACCGGTGACCAGGCTTATCCCAACGTAAATGACTTCCGCATTTCCGTCGCGGTCGGCGCTTGCCGTCACGTCCAGCGAGTCCGCAGTAATCGTGCCGCTGGCCTCGGCGTGTGCGCTCTGACCGGCGAGCGTCTCCGCAATCATGACACCGGCGCCGGCAACGACCGAACCGGTGAATCCGCTCGCGAACGCTCCTTGCGTCGCGTCGCCATTGGCATCGACCGTCACGATTCCGGCATCCACGATCGCACCGTCGAGGATGGCGGCAGTCGCCGTACCCCCGGTATCGGCCACAGCCACCGCACCGCTGGCAGCGACCCCGATAGCTGCGTTCAGGGCGACTGCGGTCGCGCTGGCTGCTGTCGAGTCCGTCGCCGTCACGGTAAGGTCACCGTCGGCGCCGATGTCGGTCAATTCCCCGGCGATGCGCGCTATGACGTTGCTGTTAATGGTGGTCGAGGCGTAGGAAAGACCCACACTGCCACCTGCACTCACGGCAGCGCCGCCGGCACTCGCGTCCGCGGTGCTGTCGTCGAGGGCAAGCAGCGAAACGTTGCCGTCGGCAGTTACCGTGGCACCGTTGTTGACGAAGGCGAAAGTCGTATTCGTCAATTCGTTGATCGCGGCCGTGCCGATACTGGCGACGGCACCTGCGAGCGAAAAGCCCAGCGCGCCGGCATCCACTTCGTAGCTCGACAGCGCGGTGATGCCGACATTGCCGTTGTTGCTGGTCACGTTCGCGCCACCGATCCCGGCGCGTACCGTCGCGTTCATGGTGTTCTGCGACAGCGACGCGCCTGCACCGATACCCAGGCCCGCGCCAAGTCCACCGCCATCCGCATCGATGTTCGAGCTGTTCGTTGCCGACAGCGTCACACCTCGTGCTTCGAGCGTGCCACCGTTGCGTACGGTCGCATCCGTCGTCACGTTGAACTCGTTCTTCGCCACCGTTGCATAGCCACCGACAATGCCGCCCGCACCGAGCGCGAGTGCGACTGCGTCGGTATCGTTATTCGTAAACGCGGTGATCGTAAGTGCGCCGCCGTTCGCCGCGATATCGGAGTCGTCGCTAAAGGCCTCGGTGGTGTTCGTCAACGTGTTGGTTGCCATCGCAGCACCGGCGCCGACGCCGAAGCTCGCCGCCAACGATCCCGAGTCGGCATTGACGTCGACCGTATCGCTGGCGTTGATCTCGACGCCACCATCCGAGATCAAATTTGCGCCGCCATTGACGAAAGCGCGCGTCGTGTTCGTCAGTTCATTGATGGATGCAGTACCGACCCCGGCAATCGCGCCGGCCAGCGAGAAGCCGATGCCAACCGCATCGACGTCGCCATCAGCCACGGCGCTCACCTCGATGCCGCTTTCACCTGACGAAGTAACCGCCGCACCGCCGATCCCGGCCCGCACCGTCGCCGACACCGTGTTCTGCGACAGCGAGGCACCCGCACCGATACCGAGACCCGCGCCCAGCCCACCGCCATCCGCATCGATGTTCGAGCTGTTCGTTGCCGACAAGGTCACGCCTTGCGCTTCGAGCGTGCCGCCGTTGCGTATCGTCGCATCCGTCGTCGTGGTGATGTCATTCTTCGCCACCGTCGCATAGCCACCGACAATGCCGCCCGCGCCAAGCGCGAGTGCGACCGCATCGGTGTCGTTGTTCGTGAAGGCGGTGATCGCGAGTTGACTACCATTCACCGTGATATCGGAGTCGTCGCTAAACGCTTCGGTCGTGTTCGTCAATGTGTTGGTCGAAAGCGAAGCGCCGGCACCCACACCGAAGCTCGCGGCCAACGATCCCGAATCAGCGTTGACGTCCACCGTATCGCTGGCACTGATCTCCACGCCCGCGTCCGCGGTCAAGACGGCGCCGCCATTGACGAAAGCGCGCGTTGTGTTCGTCAGTTCATTGATGGATGCAGTGCCGACCCCGGCAATCGCGCCGGCCAGCGAGAAGCCGACACCCACTGCATCGACATCGCCGTTGGCCACGGCGCTCACTTCGATGCCGCCGTCGCCGGTAGAAGTCACCGCTGCGCCGCCGATCCCGGCGCGTACTGTCGCCGACACCGTGTTCTGCGACAACGAGGCACCTGCACCGATACCGAAGCTCGCGCCGAGACCGCCACCATCCGCATCGATGTTCGAGCTGTTCGTTGCCGACAAGGTCACGCCTTGCGCTTCGAGCGTGCCGCCGTTGCGTATCGTCGCATCCGTCGTCGTGGTGATGTCGTTCATCGCCACTGTCGCATAGCCACCGACGATACCGCCTGCGCCAACCGCGAGCGCGACCGCATCGGTGTCGTTGTTCGTGAAGGCGGTGATCGCGAGCGCACCACCGTTCGCCGTAATGTCGGAGTCGTTGCTGAACGCTTCGGTCGTGTTCGTCAACGTGTTGGTTGAAAGCGATGCGCCGGCGCCAACGCCGAAGCTCGCGGCCAACGATCCCGAATCGGCGTTGACGTCCACCGTATCGCTGGCACTGATCTCCACGCCCGCGTCCGCGGTCAAAACGGCGCCGCCATTGACGAAAGCGCGCGTTGTGTTCGTCAGTTCATTGATGGATGCAGTACCGACCCCGGCAATCGCGCCGGCCAGCGAGAAGCCGACACCCACTGCGTCGACATCGCCGTTGGCCACGGCGCTCACTTCGATGCCGCCGTCGCCGGTAGAAGTCACCGCTGCGCCGCCGATCCCGGCGCGTACTGTCGCCGACACCGTGTTCTGCGACAACGAGGCACCTGCGCCGATACCGAAGCTCGCGCCGAGACCACCGCCGTCTGCATCGATGTTCGAGCTGTTTGTTGCCGACAAGGTCACGCCTTGCGCTTCGAGCGTGCCGCCGTTGCGTATCGTCGCATCCGTCGTCGTGGTGATGTCGTTCATCGCCACTGTCGCATAGCCACCGACAATGCCACCCGCGCCAAATGCCAGCGCCACCGCATCGATATCGTTGTTCGTGATCGCGGTGATCACGAGCGTACCGTCGTTCGCCGTGATATCGGAGTCGTCGCTGTAGGCCTCGGTCGTGTTCGACAGCGTGTTGGTTGCCAACGAAGCGCCAACGCCCACACCGAAACTCACCGAAAGGGATGCGGAATCGGCGTTCACGTCGACGTTGTCTATCGCGCTGATAACGACACCACCATCGGACGTCACCACGGCGCCGTCGTCGACGAAAGCCCGGGTCGTATTCGTCAACGCATTGTAGGTGGCGGTTCCAACACCGCTGATCGCACCTGCCAGCGAGAAGCCAATAGCGACCGCATCGACGTCACCGTTCAGAAGTGCGGTGATGCCGATAGCGCCATCAGTCGTCGTTACCGTTGCACCGCTGACTCCGGCATTCACCGTCGCGGTGATCAGATTGCTGGATATGGACGCTCCCGCGCCGACGCCCAGACTCGCGCCTAGGCCGCCACCGTCGGCGTCGATGTCGGAGTCGTTGGTCGCCGATACACTCAGTCCCTGCGCCGTGATTGTGCCGCCGTTGCGGATAGTCGCGTCTGTCGTCGTGGTGATGTCGTTCACGGCCACGGTCGCGTAGCCGCCGACGATGCCGCCTGCACCGAAAGCAATCGCCGCCGAATCGATGTCATTCTCGGTGCGTGCGGTCAGCTGGAATGTGCCGTCGTTCGCGGTGACGTTCGCACCGTCAGTGAAGGCTTCCGTCGTGTTGTTGACCCGATTCGCTGCCCCAGAGGCACCGACACCTGCGCCAAGACTGACCGCGAGCGCGCCTGAATCCGCATTCAATTCACTGCTATCGGTTGCGTTGACGATGACACCGGTGGCGGATGTCACGACCGCATTTCCGCGCAGCGAGGCGCTCGTCGAGTTGTTGAGATCGTTGACACTGACGCTGCCGACGCCGGCAACCAGTCCCGCCGCGCTCATACCGAGCGCGAGCGCATCGACGTCTGCTACGAGAGTCGCCAGAACCTCCACCCCGTCGACGTCGGTTGTCACCGTCGCGCCGCTGATGCTCGCCGCAATAGTGTTCGTCATCCGATTGAAGCCGACCGAAACACCGGCCGCGCCGACAAAGCTCACCGACAAGGCGCCCGTGTCAACGTCGAGTTCAGAGCTGTCGCGCGCCGTCACTGAAACGGCGTCTGCATTGATGATCGTGGCGCTGCCGCCAATGGCCGCGCGCGTCGTGTTGGCGATGATATTGCTCTCGACGGAGCCCGCAACCGACACCAGACCGCCAGCGGCGAGACCCAGCGCCGATGGCGCATAGATGTTATCCGTCAGCGCCTCGACCAGCAGGTCACCGTTGTCCGCTTCAACCGAACCCAGCACCTCGGCGACTGCCGCGGATTCCGTGAAATTAATTGCCGCACCAACAGAAGCGGCGAACACCAGACTGATCGAGCCGCCAACGGCCTGATCGTCAAAGTCATGAATCGTCCGCGCACGCACTTCGACACCGCCCGGGGCGGTGACCTGCGCACCCTCACCGATGGATGCCTCGTTGATGTCGCCGTCCAAGGTCAGCGTTCCGGCAATCGCGGCGCCAGCGGCCGCAAGCCCGCCCAACCCAACTTCACCGGCGCGCGTCACGGAGCGGATCCGGTTGGCGTTCTCGATGATGTTGTTATTGCGAGCGACGTTCACGAACAGATCGAGCGCGCCGGCAGTCTCGACGATCGCATTGGCGCCGATGCGCACTGCGGTTACATTGCGTGCGGCGTTGACTGCAACAGAACCCGCGAGGGCACCGCCGAGGTTGGCTGCCACGGAAACCGCATCGGCATCGTAGTCGAACGAGATGCCGTTCTCACCGACAGCGGACAGGGCGATCGAGTCAGCGTTCACGTTCGCACCGGCACCGATTTCCGCGATGTGCTCGCCCTCGGTATAGTTGCCCGCTGCGGCGACGCCGACGGCGGCGATATTGCCTGAAGCCGTTGCATCGGCCTCGGCGTTACCGTCGAAATCCATCTCCGCGACGATCGAGACGTCGTCTGCGATGATCGTCGCGCCAGCGCCAATAGACGCGTGGCTGACCGGACGACCGATGCTCAAAGCAATCGCGGCTGCCGCGCCGAATTCGATGTCCGGGATACTGGCATCGTCGCTGCTGTCCGGCAGGTACTGGTCGACGAACGGTATGTCGATATCGCCGATATCCGCGATATCGAGGATACGCCCGAGCTGCCGCTGGGTTTCCGCGTCGACAGTCAGACCATCAAAGATCGCGCCAGCCTGGCTCGCGCGTGCTTCCGTGTTCGCTGTTGCGTTGGTCGTTGCGAGCACGTTGACGTCACCGCCAACCGTCATGTTGGCAGCGGCATCGGCCACTGCGCCGCCCAGCGGACCGCCGATTGCAATCGCGGCGCCGACCCCGATCTCGTCTCCGCCGGCTTCGGCGTCGGCAACCGTGGTGACAACGGCCGTGTGGGTCGCTGTGACGTTCAGGTCGCCGGCGATGGTGCTCATGGTCGTGCCCGGCCGCAGGCGGGCAATCGTGTCGTTGAGCGGTGCGGACAGCGCGATGGCGGCAGGTATCGCGACACCGGAGGCGGCGGCGCCAGCGATGGCGGTGGTATCCGTCGTAAAGGTGCCGGTCGCCGTGACGATGACATCATCAGCCCCGACTATAGTGGCGTCGCCAATCTCCGCGAGGATCGAATGCTGGACAGCATTCAGGGCAACGGACGGTCCAATGCCGATGTTCGCGTTCGACGGTTCGGCCGTCGCAGTGGCGATGTATTCACCGACGTAGGTGGCGGAAACCACGATGTCGGTTGCCGCAGTCAGCGTGATGTTCGCACCATCGAGGATGCGCGCCAGATGCTGGCCACCGCCGGTGGCAGTATCGTTGATGATGTCGCGCGGATCGCCAGACACGTTCAGAGCGAATGCGCCGGCAACGCCGATATCCTCGGCGCCGGCGCCCGATTGCGCCAGTGCGGTAAAACGATTGATTCCGTCGCCGGCCTGCAAGGTCGAGATGGTGATTTCCGGCGCCGTGACGTCGCCACCAATGGCGGTTTCGATGCGCTGCGCATCGACGTTGATGGCGACGGCTACGCCGGCGCCGGTTACCGCATCCACGCTCTGCGCATCGGCCACCGCGCTGGCATCCATGTCGGCGTTGGTGACGATAACCGGCGCGGACGACGTCGCCAGGTCTCCGCCTGGCGCGAGCATCGCTTCGGCGAAACCGAAATCGATATTCATCGCGAGTGCGGCGGCCACCCCGAGCGGTCCGTCGGCGGTAGCCACAGCGGCACGTTGCAGCACGTCTTCGACATCAGCAGGAATGTCGCCCTGACCCGCGAGTGCCAGCAAACCGCGCAAATGATCGCGGATCTCCTCGGTAACATCGTCGCCGTTCGGGTCTTCGATGGCGCCGCTCTGCCCGGTCGTCGCATGGGCGTCGAGCAGGCTGATGTTGTCCGCCTGTACCGTGACGTCGCCGGTCAGGACGTCGATGGACATGCCGCTGGAGGCGCTGCTGCCACCGATGGTGAATCCGAGCGCGACGGCGGCGCCGATACTGACGCTGCCAGTGATGCCGCTGTCGGTATCTGCAGTGTGCGTACTCAGGCTGTCATGGTCCGCCAACACCAGCAGGTCGCCGCTGATGACCGAGGTCGCGGAGGAGTTCAGTGTTCGGGCAATCGTATTGAAGTCGTTGTAATTCAGCGCTGCTGCCGCCGGCAGGTTGGCGGCGTTGGATGCGCCGGCCGTGGCATCCGCGGTGGCGTCGAAATCGCCGAGTGCAATGACCGAGACGTTGCTGCCATCTGCGTCGATACCGGTGATCAACGCGTCCTGAATTTCGGCAATCGAGCTCTGCGTTACGGCGTTCGCGGATACCGACGGACCGATGCCGATGGTCGCGGTGTCCTGCGGCGTCGCGGTCGTGGTCGCCACGTAACGTCCGATGAATGCCGAACGTACCAGCAGATCGCCGCCGTCGAGCAGCGTGATATTCGCCCCGTTCTGGATAACCGCGGCTTGCGTGCCTCCGGTCGGGAAGGGGATCTGCGGCAGCGTCGGCAAGGTGAGGGTCGGCAACGGGGGCAATGCGGGCAACGGCGGCGGCAGAGTCGGCAAGGCCGGTAACGCCGGCAGCGCGGGCACCGGGATCGTTATCGGATTGGCCGGTATGAGCGGCGAACTGAGATTGACGGCGAATGCGCCAGCAACACCGAGATCGGACTCGCCACCACCGCCGGAAACGGCCTCGGCAACGAAATCGGCACGGCCATTACCGCCAAGTTCTGCCTGCACCGAAACGTCCGTTGCGGTCACAGTGCCGGCGATGAAAGCCTGATTGGTCTGCGAGTTCAGGTTGACCGCAGCGGCCACACCCAGTGATGTGGAAGAGTCCACCGCGGCGCCATCGGCAAAGGCGCTCGCGTCGCTGTCCATCACGCTGCGTACGTTAATGGCCCCACCCGCGACGAGGTTCGCGCCGCTCGCGATGCCGGCCGTCGCGCTGTTGTAATCGAAGTTGGCGGCAATCGCCGCGGCCGCTCCGACCGCGCCATTACCGGTACCGAGACGCGCAGCGCCAAGGAAATCTTCCAGTGCCGACGGCACGACAGGTTGCAGAGTATGCAGGTTCGTGACGTCTGCCGTGTCGTCGAGATCGATTGGTGAGACGCCGTCGCGCGCCGCCTGCTGGGTCGCATGCAGGCGAATCGTGTTCGCGTCGACGACACTCACGAAGTACTCGCCGGTGTCATTCAGCGCGCCGATGTTCTCATTGTCGCCGCCATTCGAATAAACCACGCGATCGCCTGTCGCGAGCCCATGCCCTGCTAGCGTCAGCGTGTCGGCAGCACCGTCGACGTCGGCGATCGGGTCGATTTCGTAGGCAGAGCGCAAGGCCAGGAAAGCCTGCTCGATCACCATATCGAGCTTGAACTCCAGCAGGATGTCGTCCGACTCGACACCGGTCACGCTGGCGACCGCATCTGCATCCATGACCGTTTGCGTGTCAGCCAGCACGGTGACCGAACCGCCCACCACCATGCGATTGCCCACGGTCGCGCTCGCGCCGCCCTGCATCATGCCGACAGCAATAGCGGCACCGGCGCCGACATCCGAGGACTCGACTTCCGCATTCGCACTATGCGTGCCATTGGCCACATGGGTGGCGGTGACGAGCAAGTTTCCGCCGATGGTCGACATCGTGCTGGTGTTGGCGAGATTGGCGGTCGTGGTGGTGTTGCCGATCAGAATGGCAACCGCAGCGCCGAGCCCGCTGCCGGCGCCGATGCCGGCCTCCGCGATGGCTTCCGTGGTGTATTCGCCGTCAGCGAGTACGGCAACGTCTCCGGCACCGACGATGGCTGCGTTGCGGATCTCGGCGAGGGTGGAAACCAGGCCTGCATTCAGTTCGAAGGACGCACCGACGCCCGCCACCGTATTGCCAGCGAGATTCGGCGAAGCGTTGGCGATATTGTCGAGCACGGTAGTGGCGCTGACGAGCACATCCCCACCATCGGTGATCGTCAACGTCGCGTTGTCGTCGATGACCGCGACGCTGCCGCCCAGCGCGAACGTCGCCGAGACAGCACCCGCAGCACCGGCTACCTGTTCGCCCGTGCCCGAGACGGAATCCGCGCTGATGGTGTGGACGCCGTCACCAGACATGCCCGCAGTGACCGTGATGGCGGTCGCTTCGGCCTGCCCGGCGAGGGTCGCGACGGTATCTGCCTGCTGCGCGTTGAGCGCAATGCCGGCGGCTGCGCCGAGCAGGTTCTGTGTCGCACTTGCGCTCGCCAGCGCTGTCGCATCGACATCGCTGGTGGCGGCGACGGTGAGCGTTCCGCCAGTGACCGTCACATCGCCAGTCGATGTGATAGCCGCCGCCGAGAGCGCGTTTGAAAGATTTACCCCGAGCGCAGCGGCGATCCCCTGCGCCTGATTCGAGAGCAGGTTGAGCAGAGGCGTGTCGGTACCGGTGGGCGGCGTCGGCGATCCGCCGAAACTTAAGGCCGCACGGTTGCTCAGGAAAGCCAGCTCGTTAGCGACGAGCTGCGCGGCATCGGTATCGTTCGCATCGGCACCGTGAACGCCTGCAACACTCTCGACCTCGTTGCGGACCACGAGATCGGAACTGATCACAGCGCTACCGACAGCATTCACCGTCCCGGCGACCGTGACGGTTGCGACGTCGTTGGCGAGATTCACCGCTATCGGCAGCGACAGTGCTTCCGTCGGTGAAGCCACCTGCGCCGCGGCGGCAGTGCTGCTGGCGCGGACTACGTTGGAGGCGGTGTGGGTGGCGCGCGCCTGTAGGGCGCCTGCAAGCGCAACGGTGGCTGCTGCGTCGATGATGACGCTGCTGGTGTTCGCGCCGAGCGAGGCGGCAACGGATTGCGCGCTCGCGTCGAGTCCGGCGAGCGCGCCGGCAAGCGAGGTGACGACGACCGACTGGTCGCCCGCCGCGGTGATGTCGAGATCACCGGCTCCGGTCACGCTTGTGCCAGCACCGATGCTGGCAAGCGTCGTATAGGCGGAGATATTCGCCGCTACGGAGCGGCCGACGCCCAGCTGGTCAGCACTTGACGCTGCACCGGCCGGCTCTGCGTTGATGTCGACGGCACTGGTGTTCGACGCCGCGATATCGATATCGGTGGCGCCGGCGAAAGTTACCGAGGCACCGGCGTCGATGTAAGCATGACTCAGATTGCCCTGTATCGGTCCGAGTCCGGGCAGGTTGGTATTCAGTGCGTACGACCCGGCATTGAATCCCTGATTCGCATTGTCCAGACCGGCCGCGCCCGAGCGAGACTCTGCTGTCAGCGTACTGCCGCCACTCGTGAGGATGCTCAGCGACGGCGTCGTGAAGTTCGGACTGCCACCGATGAAAGCCTCGTCGATGATTTGCGTGAGGTTGACGGCAACCGCGAAGCCGTTGTTATCCGCGCTGACAGTGGGCGTGGAATTCGCCAGCGTCGTAACGTTGAAACCCGAAGCCACCTCGATCGCTACATTCCCGGTCGCAGTCAGCGATCCGCTCGTCGCGATGAACGCCCGCGTCGAACTGGTGAGTGTCGTCGCCGCGATGGCAGCAGCATCGGTCTGCGGACCCGTCGCACTCGCGATGCCGAGCGTCGCGAGTGTGGTCGGATTCAGATTCGCGCCCGCCGGCGTCGAATTGGCGGTCGTAATGACGGTTCCTGCTGCCGTCGCGGTGACGGCGATGCTGTCTGCATCGGTTACCGTGGCAGCGTCCGCGATGAAAGCTTCGGTCGTGACCCGAATGATCGGGATTGCCGTGGTCGTGCCAACCGCATCGGTGGCAGTAATGCCGTCGGCGGTGGTCGTGACGGTCGTGACGGAACTCGCGTCCAGCACCAACGTGGTACCGGCAAGCGCGGTGGTACCGTCGGAGAAATGCGCCCGCGCCGTGTTATTGATCACCGGCGCTGCAATGGCGATTTCCCCGACCGCGCCGCCCACTGTCACCGCGTTCGCGAGCACAGTGGAATTGACAGTCGAGTTCGCGGACACCGTGATCGCACCGGTCGCCGAAAGGACCGAATTTCCTGTAACCGCCACCTCGGCGGAAACGTCCGCAGCAAGCGACACCAGCGGAATAGAGGGCAGCAGGTTGGTGACACTGGACACCAGCGCCGCGCTCGCGTTGAGCGTGATGTCGTCACCAATGAGCGTCGCGCCGTTGATGTTCACGCCAGCAGCCAGTGAGACTATCGGGACCGAATCCGGTGATATCAGCGTGCCCACTGCGGCGACTGCGTTGAAAGTCAGATCCCCACCGCTGACGGTGACACCCGGATTGACGATGATCTGCTCGGCATTGATGGTCAGCACGTTCGTGCCCAAATCGACGTCGCCGGTAATCGTCACCTCGTCGAGGCCGGCCTCGCCGTTGATGATGAGATTGCCGCCAAAATCGAGTGCCTGAATGTCGAGACGATCGGTGTCCGAGATGAACGGTATACCGGCATCGTTGCCGAGGTTGATGGTCAAGGAATTCGAGGGCTCGGCGAACGTGATGCCCTCGAAAGTCGGAATGGCGTCAGTGCTCACCAGCGACAGCTGGTTGCCGAGATCGGTGAGTCTTGCGTTGTCAGTCAGATTACTGGTTCGGATGATCCTGTCGGTGACCGACAGGTTGTCGAAAATCGGCTCGAGTCCGTCATATTCGAGCCTGTCGGCATCCCGGTGGATCGAACCGGAATGCGGTCCTGTCGCGACGTATTCGACGCGCGCGAACGTGCCGCCAGTCAGCGACAGCGAATCGAAACCGCCGGCACCACCGTCAATGAGACCGCTCACCGAGCCGCCCGCGGTGATGCTGAAAAAGTCCTCGTTGTCGGCTGCACCGATCAGGTTCTCGACGTCGGTGAAGGTAATGCCGCCGGCGGAGCCACTGTCGACTCCTGAAACTAGCCAGTCCGTGTTCACCAGCGATCCACGCAGGATGTCGGATCCCTCGCCACCGTCGAAGCCGACATCAAGGCGGAAGTCGAGAAGCGTCGGGTCGAAATCGATGACGAGCCTGTCGGCTTGCTCACCACCGGTAATTCGCACCAGCAGGTCACCATCGAGGTCATGCGTGGCGAGAATGGAATTACTACCGAGGTCGACGAGTTGCAGTGTCTGCGCGCCTGCCTGGCCGTTGACGCGCAGCGCGGCGTTCAGCACCTCGCCGGCGTTGGTGGTGAATTCGAGTTGGATGGTCTGGTTGAGAAATGCGCCCGCCGGTGCGAGTGACGAGAGATTGATGGCTGGTCCGGCGGTATCCGTCGCCGACGAATCGTTCTGGTCGTCCGTATGCTGTGCGACGAGCGGCGGGAGTGACACGCCGGGCAGATCAGCCGACAGGAGCAGCCGCGGTTCGATTGGCTCGAAACGCACGCGGCGCTCGATCCTCTGCGGCGACCGCTGCGAAGCGACTGTTCCGCCCTGAATGATATGTCGGATCGCTTTCGCGAGGACCGTGATCAACGAGGGCGCGTGCCCCTCGGTGTCGACAGGACGAACAAGCTTCTTCATTCGACGGCGCCCCCCTCCATCGCCCGTTCACAGGCCTTGTTGTCAGGCCGGACGGATGACGGAATTGCTCTCACGTGGATAGCTTTTCGCTATTTTTTCGACAGTGTGTCTTTTCGTGCCATTCGGTCACCCGGGGAGCCGTCTGTCAACCGCTTGGAGAACGCTTGCGGAACTACTTCACAGGTTCTTGTCGACCTGGCATCGGCCCTCTGCGGACCTCACGGCGCCGGCGAGGCGAGTTCCTCGCCGAAGTCCGCGGTACAGCGCAGGCCGACGGGAATGCTGAGGTTCGGATTCTGCAGGCGCAGCCGCGCGACGAAGGTACTGCTGGCGGCATCGATCACGCGATCGACGGTGTCGACTTCCGCCGTGTAGGTCTGCGCCGTCCCCGCCGGGCTGACCTGTGCGGGTAATCCTTCGTGCACATGGCCGAAGACTGCGGCAGGGAGGACCACGCCTACATTCAGCGTGCCGGTGCGCGCGACCTTCAGCACCGCCTTGCGACCGCTGCCCGGCTCGGCCAGGTCGCCGGGATTCTGCACCCGATCGACAACCACCCCGTCGAAGGGACTTCGGATGGTACGCAGTTCCAGCTCGGCCTGTGCCCGACGATGCTCGAGCCGCGCCAGTTCACGGGACTCCAGTACGGCGTCCAGTTCCGCTTCCGCGAGGTGAAGCTCGGCAATAAAATCGTCGCGCGTCTGCTGGGCGATGAACTCTTTCATCTCCAGGTTGTTCACGCGTTCGAGTTTGGATTTTGCGTAGTCTATCCGCGTCCTGGCGGCGACGATCGCGCCATCCATCTGCGTGCGATAGTCAGCGAGTTCGGCGGCAGCGCGCTGGACCTCGGATTGGAGCACCACCAGGACTTGCCCCTTCTCCACCACGTCGCCCCGACGCACGGTGACGGTTTCGATCACACCATCCACCGGCGAGCGCAGTTCCACGACCTCAGCAGGCTCGATGAGACAGGGATAGGGCCCGGCCCAGGCGAACGCTGCGTGCAGGGTCATCAGCACGAGCGGTAAGCGACGCATGCTCACTCCCCGCGCCCGGCGAACGCAAGCGCGCGACTGAGTCGGCGGTCCTGCCTGAGCGCAGCCTCGCGTTGATCGCGGTTTTGCGCCTCCGCATTGCGTTGCGCAAGATAGCGCAACAGCGCGAGCCAGGGCCGCACCATGGTGCCGTGGCGGCACGCCGTTCGCGCCAGCCAGATCGCTGAGCGCGGCGCGTGCCGGACGAACAGCTCGTCGTCCAGCGCGACGATCGCCTCGGTGGTGCCCGGGTCACCCTGGCGCGCACTACGGCCGAACAACTGCCGATCGATGCGGCGCGATTCGTGATACTCGGTCAGCACCACATGCAGACCTCCGCGTTCGGTGACGCCGTCGCCAAGCGCGATGTCCGTGCCGCGGCCTGCCATGTTGGTGGCTACCGTGACGCGGCCGGGTTCACCTGCTTGCGCGACGATCGCCTGCTCCCCGCGGTCGTCTCGGGCATTCAGAACGACGTGTTCGATGCCGCGCTCGTGCAGACGCTCCGACAGGCGCTCGGAGGCTTTTACGGTGCGGGTACCAACGAGCACCGGGCGGCCGTTCAGCACCGCCTCACGGTGCACCGCGTCGACGACAGCTGTCCACTTGGCGTCGGCATCGACAAAACATTGCGCCCCCAGGTAACGTCGGCGACAGGGCCGGTGAAGCGGCACGCGCGCGACGGGCAGACCGTAGACGATTCCGATTTCGGTCGCGACTTCCATGGCGGTGCCGCTCATGCCGGCAAGTTTCAGATAACGGCGGAAGAATCGCTGATAGGTGATTCGCGCCATGGTTTCACGCGCGCCGGTCACAGCGAGCCCCTCCTTGCATTCGATGAGCTGGTGCAGACCGCGCTCCCAGGATCGATCCGGCATTGCGCGGCCGGTCGATTCATCGACGATATGAATCTTGCCCTCGGCGATGACGTAGTGCTCGTCGCGTACATACAGATGCAGCGCCGCCAGGGCCCGCTCGACCCACTCATGGGCACTCCTCAAGGACGGAAATGCCGATGCCTCAGCGGTGGTCAGCTGTTCGAGGCGAGCTAGACCAGCCTGTGTCATGCACACGCGATGCTGCTCCGGCTCGATAACGTAGTCCGACTGCGGGCGCATCTGCAACGCGACCTCGAGCGCCGGCACCACCAACGGCTGATTCTCATCGTCGCTCGCCCGCGACAGCAACAGCGGCGTACGAGCTTCGTCGATGAATACGCTGTCGGCCTCGTCAACGATGGCGAAAACCAGGCCGCGCATGACCACCGACGGTGGCCGCGCGCCTGCCTGTCTGCGCACGGCGCGCACAGCCAGGTGCATGGGACTCGCAAGGTCGCCGAGCGCGGCGCGATCACGCAGGTAATCGAAGGCGAGTTCACTGTTGCTCGCATATGTGATGTCGGCGGCATACGCTGCCGCGCGCGCGGCCGGTTCGACGCCGTTCACGACCGCCGCCGAGCGCAGGCCGAAAAATGCGTACAGCGGCGCAAAACGCTCCGCGTCACGCGTCGCCAGATAATCGTTCACCGTGATCACGTGAACCGGCACTCCGGTGAGCGCGGCGCTCGTCGCGGCCAGCGCTGCCGCGTAGCTCTTGCCCTCACCGGTCGCCATTTCCACCAACATGCCTTGCAGCAGCCACCACGCCGTGGTCACCTGCGTATCGTAATGACGCATACCCATCGTGCGCGCGCCCGCCTCCCGGATCGCAGCAAACAGACGCGCACTTGCGGCGGTCTGAAAACCGACGCGCCGCAGTTCCTGCGCGATCGAGTGCGCGTCCCGACTGAGCGCCACGTCGGTGAGTGCTGCGCAATGTTGCATTTCGGCATCGACCTGCCGGACAAAGCGGCGCGCACCTGCCCGCCGCACGACTGCGGCCCGCAAGACCGGCGTCACGAGGCGGTACCAGGCCCAAGACGCAATCCGGTCACTGGCACTGGGCTCGGTTTCGCGGCGCTCGGCGTAGGGTCGTCCGGAGGCGAGATCCTGACCGGCGAACATTCGCGAGGCCGCGCCTGGACGCTGGCGTGCTGCAGCGGTTCCAGCAGAGCCCGACCCGCCGCTCTCGACCGCGTCCACGTCAGACATTGAAGTGCCGCAGGAACAGGCGACGAAGCGAGCGCCACGCCTGCGTTGCGAGCGGCGTCGGGGCCAAATCGAAGCGCACGTACACGCGCTGCCCGAAGGCGGGCGTGCGGCCGAGCGGCTCGGCTGGCGCAACATCGATTTCGAACACGCGCGTCAGTGTCTTGCGCCCGCCCGGATCGCGTGGATCGGCCGCCAGGCGCCCGCCGCCGGCGGCGACCAGAGCCGCGCTCGGTACCTCATCGGACCCGGCCGGGACCTGGCGCGTGATACGTCCCGGGATCACGCGCCCGATATCGTCGGTCAGACGCAGATCGACGCCCTTGGCCGAGACCCCGACACCGTCGGCCTCGGCCTGCTCCACGACCACCCGCACCACGGGATCCTCGTCCGCGATCACATAACCGAGCACCTCGCCCTGACGATGGAATCGTCCCGGCATGTCAGTGGGACGCGCGACGGTGAACCTGCCGTCCCGCGGCGCGCGCACGAGGAGACCGGCAGTGCGCTCGCGCGCACGCTGCAGGGTTGCACGCTCGAACCGCAGTTGCTCATCGATGATCTGTGCCTGCGCACGGTCACGGACAAACACCTGGTCGTAACGTGCCTGGAGCTCAATGACGCGCGCCTCGGCGATACGGAGGTCGGCGGCCAGCATTGAATCGACGCTTTCCACGAGCGGAACGCCGGCGGCGACCCGCGTACCGGGTTCGGCCCTGAATCGGTGCACGAATCCCGCCGCACCGGCACGCAGGGTCGCTTCCTCAGGCAGCCAGACGATGCCCTCGGACTGCGTTCGGTAAGGCATCGGCACCCACACGGCGATCGCGGCCATGAGGGCCAGCAGCATGAGCCCGAGCGCGACGATACGGCCGCGGCGCTCGCGAAGGCCGGGCCGTTGGCGAACCTGGTTCAGCGCCCGGATCACCGGCAGCAGCATCATGCCGGCGAGCGCCCACAGCGCAAGAATGACGCCGACGAAGAAAAACCGCGTGCTGATGAACAGGGCGATGGCGAACGTGATGAACAGCCGATAGAGCGTCGATGCCAGACCGTAGGCGAACAGCCAGGCACGTTCGCTGGCGGAGTCGGCTGGCATTTCCGCCTGCGGACTGCGCAGCACATATCGTTCAGCCAGGTAACCCCAGTACCGCGTGGCGCGCTGGGCGAGGTTCGGTAACTCGAGCAGGTCGGCGACGATGTAGTAGGCGTCGAAGCGCAGCAGCGGATTGCCGTTGAACAGCACCGCCGAGATACCGGCGACCAGCATCACGTTGAAGCACGCCGCGCGGACCAGCCCGGGTTCGATCAGCAGCCACAGGTAAAACGCCAGTGCAGCGAAGAAAATTTCCACGCCCATTCCTGCCGCACCGACCAGCGCACGCGACCAGCGCGACCTGAGCGCGGAGGCCGCGGAGGCATCGACATAGGGGATCGGCATCAGCACCAGCAACATCACGCCCATGTCGTGCACTTCACCGCCGCGCGCCCGCACCGCCGTCGCGTGCCCCATTTCATGCAGCGCCTTGATGATCGGGAACAACACAGCCACCAGCACGAGATTGTCCGCCTGCAGCACCCGATCCGAGAGATTGCCGGTGAGTTCGGGCCAGGCCCCCGGCACCAAGAGGAGGGCCGGCATGACGACCAGCAGCCAGAGCAGCGCGCCGGCACGACTCCACACCAGGCGCCACAGCGACGCGTGGCGGTCGAGGAACGCGCCCGGGTCCCACAGCGGGATGCGGATCGCCATTGGATTCATCCACGTACTGCGCTGCTTCTTTCGCGCAGTCGACGCGCCGCGTTCAAACGATTCCAGGGTATCGGGTGGAATGTCGGTCGCCAGGACATCCGCCATGTGCAACTGGGCGACGAGATCGATCAGCTCATCCTGGGTCGGTGCGTCGTCACCCAATTCGGCTTGGCCGAGTCGCCACAGATCGCCCATCGTGCGCCGACCGTCCATGGCGGCAATGAGCAGGCGGGCCCCCGGCGTGAAACGATGCAGCTGCCCGGTCGCGCGATCCTGCAGCACATACCACAGGGCATTGCGATAACGGTGCCGGAGCAGCCGAGCGCGCGCGAGCACGCGCGGTCTGAGTGTGGCGACGCGATACCACAGCGTGCTCTCCTGCGGCCGACTCGACATGACCGGTTGGCGATCGTTCACGGCGTCCAGTTCCACACACTCAAGCGCAGCCAATCGACAAACCGATGCGTGGCGAGCCACAGCAGGTTGCGGTGGCCGACCTCAATCTTTCCTACACCCTCCATACCCGGGCGCAACCGTGCCGGACCGGCGTCGAGATCGGCCTCGACGCGGAACACGTTTCGCCCGTCGAACTGGGTCGCGACCGAGGTGACCGCACTGATGGTGAAGGCCATGACGTCGCCCGGGCGGCTCGACAACACGAGTTCACCAATCTGGCCGAGTTCAACGTGCGCAATGTCCCGATCGTCCACCTGCAGGACGACACGATAGCCTTCGAGCGGCGCCACTTCGAACAGCAGTTCCCCTTTCTCGACCGGAACACCGAGTTTCTGACTCAGATCGCCAGACAGGACAATGCCATCGAAGGGCGCCGCCAACGTCGTACGTTGGAGCCTTTCCTCGGTCAGCGCGACGCGCGCGTCGCTCTGTGCCATCTGCGCGCCGACCACGCCGAGCGTACTGAGATCCGCCTGCGCCATGGCGACCTGGTATTCGCGCTCAAGCTGATCGCGTTCTGCAACCCAGCGCTGGCGCTCGAGCGCGATATCACGCCCGTCCAGGCGCGCGAGCGGCTGCCCTGCGGTAACGGTGTCGCCGGCACGTACAAAACTCTCAGCGACAAAACCATCGAAGGGCACGACGACCGCGAGCTGGGTAGCCCCCTCGATCACCGTGCGGGCAGCGATACGGTAATCGTGTTGAATGCTCGCAGCGGCAACGAGCACCAGTGCAAACACCAGGCTGACAAGCTTAAGACCGGCGTAGCGCGGCCCCAGCAACGCCCTGCTCATCTCGCGCAGCGCGGCGCGGGTGCGTTGCCACCACGGCCGCTCGCGTTCCTGCAGCAACCACCAGTACGGGCCGAGCATTGCACCGAGCGCACCCACCAGGCGCAACTCGTCGTGACTGAACGCTTGCCCCTCGCGTCGTTCACAGGTGATGGCGCCTAACGGCTGCGACTCGTGCAGTATCGGTACGCCCATCAGCCAGGGAACGTTCAGGGTACGCGCCGCTTCGCTGAGCGCGACCGGTGCAAATGCAGCGTCATCAGCGGGCGGCACGGTCACGGGAACCCCGAGATCGAGGACTTCATCCATGGCTTCGCAGATAGCATTGACGAGGTTGGAGCGACGGTCGAAGGTGGCCGCGTTCGACATGGCCACGAGCTCGATCCGACCCTGCCATTCGAAGCCGATGCTGACACGCTCACAGCCAAGCCGGGTGACCAGACTGTTGGCGAGCGCCAGCGACGACGCGGCGAGCTGCGCGTGCTGCAGAACGGTTGCCATCAGATCGTTCAGTGCCGAGACCCGCTCCAACTCGCTCTCGCGCTCAGTGAGGTCCGCGCGCGAGAAGTAGTCGATGAGCCAGGCGCTGCCCCAGTGAATTTGCCGTAGCGCCGGCTGCAGATTGCTCGCGCCGACGTCGAACGCCAGGGCGCCTCGTAAGCGGCCGGCCACCTCGATCGGATAGGCGACGAAAGCGCGTGGATTGTCGCCGGACTGATCGTCGCGGGCGTCCGCTATGACTCCCTTGCGCTCGGTGAGCGCACGTTCCGCTGCGGGTCCCAGGTAGCGCAGATCGCGCCGGAGGTCCGGCCAGCCGGCAACGACCTCGAAGGGCGAGTCATCGCGTTCAGCAACCAGGAGCACGCCAGCGCGCGCGTCGTCGAGTTGGACCGCCAGCAGGTTGAGCCATTCGGTGTAATAGCTGGCGCGGTCATCGGCCGAGACGAAGCGCGCCCATGCAGCGGACTCGGCGCGTTCGCGGATCTGGTCCGCGAATACTTCTTCTGAGACGTTTCCCGGCATCGGTTATTCCGCTTTGCCGGATTCCTCCGCGGCAGCGGGCTTATCGTTGCCGAGGACTCGGCTGATGACTTCGTTGAAATTGCCGAGTGAGTACAGATGCAGATACAGCAGTTCCAGCGCATCATCCTGCGCCAGTCCCGCAAGCGCCTCCCCGGACAGCGTGCGTACCCGGTTGCGCGTGACGCCCTGGAATCCTTGCAGACCCAGTTGCTCACCCGCTGGCGTCGTGACTTTCGCGTGCATCGGCTCGAGCAGGTTGAGCTCTTTCAAGCGTCGGCCGAAAGCCTGAGTGACGGCGAATTGCGCCTGGTATTCCTGCAGAAACTTGAGCACGTGATTCGTGAATTCCGAGGGCTTGCCGTCGTTGAACAGCCGCTGCCCGCGCCCCTCGGTATTCACGCCCGGATGGGTTTCGTCGATGCACAGCGCCAAGGTGTCTTTCTCACGGCCGGCGGTGAAGACGAACGGGTAGCGACGGATGAAGGCAGGAATGTATTTCGCCTGCCAGTGCGAATCGGGCGTGAGATACAGGTTCTGCTCGGGCCGGACACCCAGCACGGCCAGCGGCATTGCACCCGAACCCGACCCCATGAACACGATGGCGTACTCGGAGGCCGCGGCGGCGAACTCTGCTGCCAGCAGCGGTACAGCATTGATACCCGCACTGAAATCGTAAGTCTCGCGATTCTCGAGGCAGGTTTCTGCGTGTCGCTCGGGCGACACCGGCACGGCGGATCCGTAAATGAGCAGTTGCTTGGACATGATCCCGTTACCCCTGTTGCCGAAGGGGCTAGACGTTAGCACACCGACGATCCGGGAACATCCCATGTCCGCGCGTTATTGTGATCCAGGGCCAAGGCTCAACGCATCAGCGTACTCAGCACACTCGTCCCTCCCAACTGCGTCATCTGATCTCGGATCCACGCCTGACGCCCGCGAACGTACAGCGACGGCGCTGTCACGCTGTAACGTCGCGGGCTTGGCAGGACGGCCGCGAGTGCCGCGGATTCCTGCACCGAAAGCGTCGCCGGCGGATGGCCGAAATAATGCGAGCTTGCAGCGTCGACCCCGTAGATCCCGTCGCCGAATTCGACCACGTTCAGATATATCTCGAGGATGCGGCCCTTGGGCAGGCAGACCTCGAGCAGAATGGTGAACCAGGCTTCGAGCGCCTTGCGCAACCAGCTCCGTCCCGACCACAGGAACAGGTTCTTGGCGAGCTGCTGCGAGACCGTACTCGCACCGCGCAACCGCGCACCCTCGCGATGCGCGGCGAGTGCGTCTTCCAGCGCATCGAGATCGAAACCGTGGTGATGCGGAAATTTTTGATCCTCGGCAGCAATTACGGCAACGCCGGCCCACGGTGAAATGGACCGCGCATCGACCCAGCGGTACTGCAGGTTGAACGGACGTCGACCTTCCAGAGCCGCATCGATACGTGCCGCCAGCATGAACGCCGTCTGCGGCGGATTGATGACGCGCAGGCTCGCGACCATCAAGGCCGACAGTACGATCAACAGACAGGGAACGCCGAACAGCCAGGCCCACCAGCGACCACCCGAGCGACCATCCGAGCGACGTCCCGGGCGCGGCCGTGAACGGTTGCTGCGCAGCCGCCGACGATGGATGCCGTCAGGGTCGGGATCGATGATCATTGCTACAGGGTGTTGGAGGATGCGTGTCGGATCACCGTCGAGAAGGCCTGCGCGGAAAATGCGCGCGCCCAGGTCTCTTCACTCCCGCAGGCCGACGAACCCGCGCCGAATCACTGACCCAGCTTCAGCATTCGACACCTCGAACACGACCGTGTGCGCATCCTCGCCCACGATCACGACCTGCAGACTCGAAGGCATGAGCACCATGCCGCTGAAGCGGCCACCGAGGCGCACGACCCGCGTCGGATCGCCATCGAGCCGCGCATCGACGATCGCCGACACGGCAAGCGCGAGCGTCGCCGTGCCGTGCAGAATGATGTCGGGCAATCCGGCGGCGAGTGCGTGCGCGCGATCGGTATGGATGGGATTCCAGATCCGCGCACACTCCGTGTAGACGTGCGCCGCGTTCGCCGCGATGGCAATCGGGCGGCTGATCGATGTGCCTGACTCCGCCGTCGGGCACGAGGGCGCACTGTCGATACTCGCTGGCGCGCCGTCGATTGCGACGCCGCGATATAGCGTGCCCTGAAAGGTGCGGCACACTACCTTGCCCTGCGCGTCGCGGGTATCGATGCGCTTCAGCAGATAAGCGCCCGGAGAACGCTGCTCGACTGCGATGGCCGTGCAAGTCGTCGTATAGCGCTCGCCCGCGCGCAACGGCGACAACAGGTGCAGATCATGATCGGCATGCACCGCGCGCGCCTGTTCCACCACGCTCATCGTTTCTGTTCCTGGCCCGAAGCGCATGTCCAGGATCGGATCCCACTCAAGACAGACCGGGAACACCGGGTGCGGGACGATGCCCGCGACCGTGTCGAAATAGCACGCCGCAGTCTCGCCGAGACCCGCGGCATAGGCCATCATCCAGCGCGCATCGACCGGCACCTCGCGTGGCGACGTGACACGGCCGACTAAGGTGGAAGGAAGTGGCATTTGAGTCTCTCCGCTGCTGGTCTCTTGGAACCGACTGCAATCGTGACACGCATTGGCGCAGAGAGCCGGTCCTGGCACGGCGCGTGTTCGTCGCGCTGAAATCTGCCCCGCCTTCTGCGCCATGTTACCCGCTCCCATCCGTCCCGACAGTTGCGCGGCCACCAACCATTCGCCAACAGAATGAACCTCATTGCACAATTGAATACCCGGACCGACCACAACCGCTGCATAGTGGCGGGACCAGACATTCACGGCAGGTTTACAGGCATGAGCACACCGACAGCAGTCATCATCGGCGTCGGCGCAGAAGAAGGCATCGGCGCGGCCGTGTGCCGGCGCTTCGCGAGCGGCGGCTATCACGTCATCGTCGGCGGCCGCACGGCCGCCAAGATCGGCCGCGTTGCGGAGAGCATACAGGCAGCCGGCGGCAGCGCGGAACCTTACGTACTGGACACGACCGCCGAAGCCCAGGTCGTTGCGCTGTTCGAGCACGCCATGTCCGGAAAGCACGACCACGCACCGGTCGACGCCGTTGTATTCAACTCCGCGAGCCTCAACCAGCCGCTTAAGTTCAGCGAACTGACCGTCGGTCAGTTCGAGGAGATCTGGCGCCAGAACTGCCTGGCCGGATTCATCGTCGGCCGCGAAGCCGTACGCCATTTCGCGCCTCTAGGCCGCGGTACCGTTCTCTTTACCGGCGCCTCCGGCAGCCTGCGCGGCAAACCGTCCTTCGCCCAATTCGCCGCCGCCAAGTCCGGCCTGCGCATGGTCGCGCAGAGCATGGCACGCGAATATGGCCCGCAAGGCGTGCATGTCGCGCACATCGTCATCGATGGCGCTGTTTCCGGGACCCGGCTCAAGTCTGCCGTGCCTTCGATTGTGGAGCGACTTGGGGAAGATGGACTGCTCAATGTCGATGATGTCGCGGAGAACTACTGGCTGGTGCACAGGCAGGCGCGGTCGGCTTGGACACATGAGCTGGATTTGAGGCCGTATAAGGAGGCGTTCTAGGAATTCGTCCGGCTATGTGATGAACACGGGCGCGCCTTACCGCTTGCGCACGATGGTAATTCCATCGGCCACCGCCAGCATGGCCAAGTCGACGCGATCGTCGTCGCGCAGACGCTCATTGAAGGCTTGCAGGGCGGCAGTGTCGGCGTCGCCGGCAGCAGCCGGACTGGCGACCTTGCCGCTCCATAGGACGTTGTCGACCACGATCAAAGCGCCTGCTCGCGACAACGTCAGGGCGCGTTCGAAATAGCTCTGGTAATTGCTCTTGTCTGCATCGATGAACGTGAAGTCGATGCTGCCGGCATGGCCACTCGCGAGCAAGCTATCGAGCGTTGCGAGTGCTGGCGCCAGGTGGAGTTCGATTTTTTCAGCGACACCGGCGCGCGCCCAGTAGCGCTGCGCTATGGCAGTCCATTCGGCATTGACGTCGCACGCGATGAGGCGCCCGTCCGCGGGCAAGGTCAGCGCCACGCTCAAACTGCTATAGCCGGTGAAGACCCCGATCTCGAGCGCCTTGCGCGCGCCACAGATGCGGGCGAGCAGGCTCATGAACTGACCTTGCTCCGGCGCAATCTGCATCATCGCCATCGGCAGCGCAGCGGTTTCTGCGCGTAACTCGCTCAATACCGCCGGTTCGCGCAGCGAGACGCGACACAAATATTCGTAAAGCGTGGAATCGAGGTTCAACGTCTTGTAAGACATGGAGTGTCGCCTTTTGCCGCGAGTGCATAGGTCATACTAACGCGCTAACGCGCCCTTCGAGCGCCGACCCTGCTATTTATCCGCCTATCAACGGCGGCTTGCGATGCTGCCAGGGCTGAACTTTTTCCAGCTGTGATGCCAGTTGAAACAGCACGCCATCCTCGCCCATACGCGATAGAAATTGCACGCCTATCGGTAGATTCGCAGCGTTCCACCAGAGCGGGAGCGACACCCCAGCCGAACCGGTGATATTGAACAGCGCCGTGAATGGCATGAATTCGAGCATGAGATTCCAATATTCAGTGTCATCTTTCATGTTCGGGTCCAGACGGCCCAAGGGGATGGGCGGTTGCGCCACTGTTGGTGATAGGTAGATATCGTACTGTTCAAAAAATGGTCCAACAGCGCGCGCCACGTCATGCAGACCGCGTTTGAAACGGACGGCGTCCGCGCCGTTGTAACGCCAACCACGCTCGATAAGCGCCCAATTCGCGGGCTCAAAATCGTCGGCGGTAGGGGTCCGGCCTACCAGTGCCGCCATTTCGTCAACGTCGCATGCTGTTTCAACCGCGAACATGCCGAGATAACTATCGCGCATTTTCTCCAGCATCGCTGGAGTCAAGCGCGGCGTGGCTTCTTCGACATGATGCCCAAGGTCGGCACACAGCTTCGCGGCGTGCTGGACTGCCACCACGCAATCAGGGTGTGGCGTCACATTCGTAGGACCGGAGGCCGACCACGCAATCCGCAATTTTTTCGGTGCGCGAAGGATCTCATCGGCATACGGTCGCTCTTTTGGCGGCGCCGAGTAATAAGCGCCCACATCCTGTCCTGATACCGCATCAAGCAGATAGGCAGAATCCCGAACGCTGCGGGTCATCGCGAATTCACCGCAGCAGGATTCCCAGAGCGAGCTGGAGTCGGGGCCATGCGGCGTGCGCATCCGGGAGGGCTTGAAGCCAACGATGCCACAGCATGAGGCAGGCATGCGAAGCGAACCGCCGCCGTCGCCACCATGGGCCATGGGCACTATCCGCGCCGCAATGGCTGCGGATGAACCGCCGCTTGATCCACCCGGTGTGCGACTGAGGTCCCAAGGGTTATGGGCTGGACCGCGAAAGGTCGGCTCGGTAGTCGCGCTGAGCGCGAATTCCGGCGTGCTGGTTTTGGCCACGGTCACCAACCCGGCTTTCTTGAAGCGTTTGATGATTTCCGTATCGTGATCGGAAGGACCGATGTCGACTAGAAACTTGCAGCCGTGCGTGGTCGGAAACCCGGTGTAGTGCGAGGTCATGTCCTTGACCAGGAATGGGACACCCGTAAAAGGTCCTTCGGGCAGGGCACTGCGCGCTGTTTCGCGCGCGTGCTCGTACATTTTCAAGACCACCGCATTGAGTTGCGGATTGAGCTTCTCAATGCGTGTGATCGCCTCCTCGGCGAGCTCCAATGCCGTGACCTCACGTTTTCGCACCAGGTCGGCCATTGCTACGGCGTCCAGATCATCGTATTCCGCTATCGCCATACAAGCTCCTATCGCATCTGCGAATAAAAATGAATAGACGCACCTTTCATCATTTAATGCAAAAGGAAATTGGACAATGCCCCGCCTGGGTCATTATCGTGATACGCATTAGAACAATCCCCCGGCTTTGCCGGGGGATTGTTCTTTCGCCTAGTCCTTAACGACGCCGCGCGAATATGCCCGTCATCCCCAATGCGCTGGCAAGCAGCACGAACGGTACCGGCAATGGCACGGTGTTGATCGCGCCGATGGCGTCGAGATCCAAACCACCGCTTGCGAATGGCGTGGGGAATGGGTCGAAGATCGCGTTCCCGAGGCTGTCGAATGTCGAGCCGTTGCCGACCACGTCGGTGATTCGCACGTATCGGATCAGGTCGGGGTCGACGAGACCGGCCACTACGGATGCATGCCCGAGAAGATCAGTCAGATCAAAGCCGGTGCCCACACCCGTATTGTGTATTCCGGCGAAATTGTTGACTGCTTGAATGTCGATCAGGCGGAAGCCAGGACCAAAGCTTTCGTTGATGGTCGGACTGTCGTAAATCGTGTCGAACGACGCGAAATTCACACCATCGCTCGATACGGCGACAAAGCCCATCTCGGCGAACACCAGCCCTGATGATGCGAATGCATTTTCGAACACGGCAAAGTCGGCCCCAGCCGCATTGCGGATTGCCGTGGAGAAGGATAGCGTGATGTAGCCGCCGTCACCGAGCGCGACCGTCGTAGCGTTCTGCGCGCCAATGGCGTTAGCGGGTGCACCGCCCGCGGCTGGTGGACTGCCGATCACGGAAATGTTCTGTGGCCCCGGCGCGAACGCATACACCCCATCCGCCCAGGACAAGACGCTGCCAGGCGCAACTGCAGGGTTGGTGAGGACCGCGGCACCTGCATCAAGCGCGAATACGCCGGCGAGGATGGCTACGACGGAGGTGGTTGATCGAATGTTCGACATGTTGTGTCTCCCGATAAGCTGTAGGTGGCTTGAAGCGGGGAGAGGTCAGCATGGAGGACAGCTGCGTTTTAACGCGCATGCGGTTGCCGTACGCCTTTCGCGCGCGGCAGCAAACATGGCGAACTATGCAACTTGGCAACGTCATCCTGTTCCGACCGCCCACCGCGGTTGGTAATCAAGTGACGTACAGGGCCGGTCTCCGGACTCGTGAATCAGGCGTTCTCCGCTGCCTTCCCGTGCTGTGAACACAGTGGCCTGCGCGCGTCGAACTCTTCACTTACCGTTGCGGGGGCAGTGCCGGGTTCACAGTTTTCACTGCTCACCGGCTTCCCGTTTCACCCGACTGACGGCGCCAGTCGGGTACTCTGCACGATGGGCCGATGGTAGAGGTTCCTCGATAACTCCGCAATCCGGGGTATCGTGGTAGTGGTGGTGGTGAGGCGGCACATAATCGTAGGATCTGGCCTCGGAGAAATCGTTCGATGCTTGCTGCGATCACGTTACCCGACCGAGTCGATCAGCGGCAATACTTGATCAATATCCGGCATCCACCAGGCGCGAAATGAAGAAGGAATGTTGCGTGCAGAGTGCCTGAATTGATTGCGCGCGAAGTGGGATTCAACGTCAGTGAGAGCGATATGAAGCAGCAAGAGTGCTACGAACGGTTTCTAGCCCTCCATCAGCGTCCTCAAGGATTCGTGATGCCCAATCCCTGGGACGCGGCGTCTGCACTGCTGCTGAAGGAAGCGGGATTTGAAGCGCTGGGTACATCATCGGCAGCCTTGGCGTGCTCGCTCGGGGTGCTGGATGGACGACATGCAGTATCACGGCAACAGCATCTGGAACACGCCGCGCTTCTTTGCAGGATCTCCGGACTCCCCATTAATGGGGACTTCGAGGATGGTTACGGCAACTCACCTGAAGACGTCGGTGAGACGGTCAAGGCGGCAATCGCGGCCGGACTGGCCGGGATCGGTATCGAGGACACGTCCGGCGATCCCGCGAGTCCTATCCGCGACTTCGACGACGCAGTTGCCCGCATGAGCGCGGCGGGCAAGGCCGCCAAAGGGCGGATCGTGCTGACCGGCCGTACCGACAACTATCTCCACGGTCGATTGGATCTGGACGATGTCATTCGCAGATTGACCGCGTTCGCCGAGGCCGGCGCCGACGTGCTGTATGCCCCTTACCCGTCCGATATAGGCCATGTCGAGGCCATCGTGAAGGCGGTAGCACCCAAGCCCGTCAATCTGCTCATTGGCACAATGGCAGGTCCGCTACCCATGGCCGAAGTGCAGAAGGCAGGCGTGAAGCGAGTGAGCCTCGGCGGCGCTCTCTACCTGCGCGTCATGGCTGATTTGCGTAAATCCGCCCAGCAACTGCTGCAAGGCGATTTGGCTTCTGCAACCACTGGTATGCCATTTCGCGAACTGGCGTCGTTAATCGGCCAGGCGGCGCAGGAATAGCCACGCCAAACGTGCGACGCACCGGCGGGAGTTGACCCGTAGCCGTACAACAACGGGGACATGATGAACATCGATATCAGCGGCGCTTGTACCGACGGACTCGCGGCTGTGAAGGACGCCTTCGCCGCCAATTTCACTGACAACGGTGATGTTGGCGCAGCGGTTGCGGTCGTCTTGAACGACGAGTTGGTGGTTGACCTCTGGGGCGGATTCCAGGACGCCCAGCGCACCATCCCGTGGCAGCGCGACACCATCATCAATGTGTTCTCGACCACCAAGACCATGAGCTGCCTGTCGCTGCTTGTGCTCGCGAGCCGGGGCCTGGTCGATGTCGATGCGCCGGTTGAAAAATATTGGCCGGAGTTCGGCCAGAACGGCAAAGGCAATGTGCTGGTGCGTCATCTGCTGTCTCATACCGCGGGGCTTCCGGCATGGGATCAGCGCATCGATGGCACCGACCTCTACGACTGGCATAAAGTCACCACACTGCTGGCCGGCCAGGCGACCTGGTGGGAACCGGGTTGGAAGTCCGGCTACCACGGCATCACTCAGGGAAACCTTGTCGGCGAAGTCGTACGTCGCGTCGATGGTCGCACCGTCGGACGCTTCTTCGCTGAGGAAATCGCCGACCCGATGGAGGCCGACTTCCACATCGGGCTCGCTGCCGAGCACGACACCCGGGTTGCGTTGGTCATCCCCGTCCCGCCACTGCAGTTCGGCAGCGGTGACGGTTCGGTCCCGCCAGACCGCGATTCCATCCCCTACCGCGCATCGAATCCGCGCCTCATGGCCGAGCAGTCGTGGGAGATCCCGTGGCGCCGCGCCGAGATCCCCGCCGCGGGTGGACACGGCAGTGCGCGAGGCGTCGCCCTGGCCCAGGCGGCGGTGTCGCACGGCGGGTCGCTGCGTGAGGTCGAGCTGTTATCGACCCAAACCATCGATCGAATTTTCGATGTGCAGGCGGCCGGCCGAGATCTGGTGCTCGGCATCGGCGTCACCTTTGGCGTCGGCTACGGCCTCAACTCACCGCGGAATCCGATGAGCCCGAATGCGAGAGTCTGCTACTGGGGCGGCTGGGGCGGCTCGCTCGTGGTCAACGATGTCGATGCCGGATTCACGATGGCCTACGTCATGAACCGCATGGGCGAAGGAACCGTCGGCGATGACCGCGCCCACACGCTGCTACGAGCCATTTACGCGTCGATTGACAGCGCATGAAGGTAGCCACGTGATGGACAGCCGCTGACCCGATATATTGGCGGGACCCGACCCCGAGAGGCCTGGCGAGGTCCTGAACCAGCCGGCGCCGCTCGTCAAAACTAATAGGTTTTGTACGACAGGAATTTGCCTGACAGTTCTACTTTGACCCGGTCACCCTTTGGGTCGGTCTCTCGTTTAATCTCCATCGAAAAATCGATAGCGGACATGATGCCGTCACCGAATTCCTCCTGGATGAGTTCCTTAATCGTCATACCGTACACGTTCACAATCTCGTACCAGCGGTAAATCAGCGGGTCGCTGGGAACTGCGGTTGGTAACGAACCCTTGTAGGGCGCCATCTGTAGCCAAGCGGTTTCCTCCTCGCTGAGGCCGAACAGGCTAGCGGCAATTTCCGCCTGCTTTTTAGACATTTGCATCTGGCCCAGGAGCGCTGCGGTCACCCACTCTTTGCTGGCTCCAATCTTCTCTGCGACAGTCGACCATTTCATGCCTTTTCGAACTTTGGCAGAGATGATCCTCTTCGTGACGTCATTACGGTCCATCTCGATTTTCCTTGGCTTTCTTTCGTCGCACTGACGAACTAATTCACACTCTGCAGCTGGTGATCTGGGGCGCTTGCGAGCGCACCATGGGCCGGTAGTTCCACCAACTCGACGACATTGCCGTCCGGATCCCTGCCGTGGACAGCCCAGATTCCGTGCCCTACAGTTTGCGGTGGCGAATGGAACTGCATTCCGGCGGCAAGTAAACGCGAGTACTCCGTTTCAATATCAGTGACATGAAGGCATACATGCGTGATTCCATGATCGCACTCTGGGCGCGATACGGCCGCAAGTCGTGCCGCGGGTGTTCTATATTGAAACAATTCAATACAAGCATTCCCGAGCCTTAGTAAGAGGCCGCGAGCAGATGAATTGCATAGCCCCGTGATATTGTCGTACGCGATATTGCCGACATCCCAGTTGAGCGTGAAGAGCTCTTCAAATCCGAGCTGCTCACAGTAGAACCCTGCTAACCGTTCGATATCAGGGGTCGATATTGCAACGTGATGAATGCCATGAATCATGATATTTCCCGCTGTGTTGCGTGGCTATGCCACCGTTGAATCTCGGTACAAATGCGCTTAATCGTTTTCGTCGGTCAGCATTACCGAAAAACATCGCATCTGTTGATCTAACGTCGAGAATCTTAGGCCGAAACACTTGCGACCATGCGTCCATCCGCGCCACAATTCTGGCTCGAACGCGCCAATTTCAGGAGAATGTGATGAGCCATGTCTTGGCTAGCATTAGCCGAACAACGGTTACACCCGGTGAAGCGGCATGGGCGGGCAAGTGAATCTGTGGTCGACAGAGGCTGTGTGCGAGCGGCAACGACTGGCCTACTGGATGGATTCGATCTGTGAATCCTTCCTGGAAATGAAGGTGAGACCCGTCAATCGAAGCGGGTTCTTCGGGTCTATTCGGCAGAGCACGCTTCGTCGTGTCGTAGTTAACGAATCGGTCGGCTCTCCTCAGGACATTGACCGCGATCGCCTGGCGATTGCGCGAGGACGAGAAAATCATTTCTATCTCATAACGCAACTCGGAAGCCCCTGGTCCGTAACCCATGCTGGGCGCGAGCATGTCGTACAACCCGGCGATACGGTTTTGGTAGATTCGAGTGAACCCTATGCATTCGCATTTCCAGACGGCTTACACCACTTATCGCTGGAACTTCCGTATGACTGGGTCGAGCGCTGGCTACCAGCTCCGACTGCAATGCTTGGACGACCGATAGATGGTGCGAATGGGTGGGGCGCTGTTTTGCGTGCTTTCAAAATAGCTCTGACTCCGGAATTTGCTGCTGAACCCGGGCTGCCGAGCCAGCTTATGGAAGACCAGTTGGGCGTTCTACTGAGCTTGTCCTTTAGCGGAACAACCCAACCACTCCGTAAGTCGCGGCCCGCTTATCTGAGGTGTTTGGCTGCGATGCGAGAGAGGCTCGCGGAATCGGATTTGCTGGCGCGGGATGTCGCACGGAAATGCGCGATTTCGCTACGCGGAATGCATCGTATCTTCGCGCACGAAAGGCAAACATTCGCGGGCGTGTTGTTGGAAATGCGAATGCAGGAGGCCGAGCGATTGCTTAGCGACCGTCGGTTCAATCGGCATTCTATTGCTGCTGTCGCATTGCGCTGCGGGTTTGCCGATCCTTCACACTTTGCCCGGCAATTTCGTCGACACCATCAGTGTTCACCGAGAGTATTCCGCATGCAGCGCTGCGCTACGTGAATCAATAAAAGGCCGTTTTACCTGCTCATTCAAGGAACCCGTCAATGCAAAAGCGTCCAATCAATCCCTCACCGTGGCTGCTCGAATTCGGCATCAATCATGGTGTCGAGGTGACAGGGGCCGAACGAGTACTTTATTTATCCGGCCAGACCTCAACCGCTGCCGATGGCACGCCACAGCACGAAGGCAACTTGACCGAGCAATTCAAGTTTGCCTGGGAGAATCTGGTCCAGGCACTGAAAGAAGCGGGGATGAGTCCGAACAATGTGGTTCGGCTAAATTTGTATACGACGCATGTGGACGAGTTGATGAGCAACGGAGAAGCGCTATTCGGCCTGATTGCGAATAGCGGCTGCAAACCGACGGCGACGCTGCTGGGTGTCGCCCGCCTCTATCACCCGGCAATCATGGTCGAACTCGAGGCAACTGCGGTAGCCTGAATGCGCAGCGCACCGCGGTCGACCGTTGCGCAGCCCTAGTTTCTCCGGTCAGGAGTTCACGATGGATCACAATACCCAGCGGCGTGTGCGCACGATGTGCCCGATGAACTGCCACCCCACTCTGTGCGGTATGCAGGTGGAAGTGGCAGGCGACGAGCTTGTCGGCATTTCGGGTGACGATGACAACCCCGACAGTGAAGGATTTCTCTGCGTACGCGGCCTCGCCGCGCAGGAAATCATCGGTAACTCGAAGCGCATTCTTTATCCGATGGTGCGCCGGCAGCGCGGCAGTGACGACTGGCAGCGGGTGAGTTGGGACGAAGCGCTGGACCGCATCGTCGCCGGCGTCCATGCCGTGGGCGCGGAAGCAGTTGCGTTGTGGCCGTGCCATGGGTCTGTGGCCAACGACTACGGCGTGTTTGCCCATATTCAACTGGCCATGCGCTTCGCCAACATGCTCGGCTGTCAGTGGTGGGAGCCATCGATGATTTGCTGGGGCCTCGGCGGCCTCGGGGTCGGGTTGACCGGGGCAATGGAAATCAACACCAAGGAGGATATGAGTGCGCATTCCGATCTGATTGTGCTGTGGGGCGCGAATACAGTCAGCCAACCCAATACGGCGCGTCATCTGGCGCTCGCGAAGCAGCGCGGTGCCCGCGTCATCGCCGTGGATGTGCGCGAGAGCGAGGCCTGCCGCTCTGCGCACGAATACTTCATCGTCAAACCCGGTACAGACGCGGCGCTGGCGCTCGCCATGATGCATGTCATCGTTGGAGAGAAGTTGCAGGACGACGCCTTCATCGCTGCGCATACGCTCGGCTATACCGAGCTCTGCGCGCACATTCAACCGTTCACGCCCGCCTGGGCGGCAGAGATCACCGGCATAGACGCCGACCGAATCGTGGAGTTTGCCCGCCAATACGCCACCACCGAGCGCGCCATGATCCTGCTCGGTGGCAGTTCCATGTACAAGAATCGCCATGGTTGGCAGGCCAGCCGGGCGATCACTTGTCTACCTGCCTTGACTGGGAAAATCGGTAAGCCGGGGGGCGGCCTGGGTCCGCGTCACGCCGCGAGTGCGCATGGCGCCGGCCTGAATCCGATCGTCAACGCCGAAGCGCGCCCACCCGGCAATTACATCCCGAACCAGATGTCAGAAATCATCAATGCCATCAGCGATGGTCGCGTGCAGACGATGCTGCTCTTCGGTTCCAATTTCCTGTCTTCGTTCGCGGATTCAGGCCGGATCGCCGAGGGATTCAAGAAAATGCCGCTGGTCGTCAGCCATGATCTGTTCATGAGCGACACCACCCGCCAGTTCGCCGATATCGTCCTGCCGGCGACGGCGTGGCTGGAGGATGTCGGATGCAAGGGGACATCAACGCATCTGTATCTGATGGACCAGGCGCTTCCGCCGGCCGGTGAAGCGCGTTCGATGAGTAGCATTGTCAAGTCGCTGGCGACCCGCCTTGGCATCGAGAACTTCTATCCCTGGCCCGAACCTGACGGTCATATCGACGCAGTCCTGGATCATCCTTCGACGGGTCATGCCACCGTAGAATCTTTGCGCGCGAACGGTGGCATGACTGCGCTGAATATTTCGCATGTGGCGCATCCCGATCACCGCTACGCGACGCCATCCGGAAAATTGGAGTTCTATTCAGCACGGGCCGCAGAGCACGATTTGCCGGCATTGCCGACTTATCAGCCAAGACCGGTACACAGCTATCCATTGGAATTGCGCATGGGTCGCTCGATCAATCATTTCCACAGTTTCTACGACAATGGTCGCGCGCTGCCGTCGCTGACCAAACGAGACAAAGGCCCCCAACTGTGGATTTCGCCGGGCGATGCGGAATTCCGTCAAATTGCCAACGGCGACGTCATCCGCGTGTACAACGAACGGGGTGAATGCAGCGCCACCGCTGAAGTCACTGGCAGGGTTCCTCGCGGCACGGTGTGGATCCACGACGGCTGGTCAGGCTGGAACGGCTTGACCGATGGCGCGGCGGCAGTGCCGGACAAGGCCACGCAAATCCTGCCCTTTACGGTTGGCCAATCGTCCTACGACGCCTTTGTCGAGGTGAGCAGATAGGCAAGGCACCCCTATCCGTTCCCGAATGTTCGCGATCCACGAACGGATGATGACGCCGCTGCAATCCATGAGCTAACTTATAGGCGTGGGGATCGTCCTGGGGAGGATGAACGATGGCTGATTCAGGTGCTAAGGACCCCGCTGCGCTGTGGCGCGAGATGGTGGGTCAGTGGGAGAAGACCGCCAACACGCTCGCCACGGGCTACATGGGCACCAACGAGTTCAGCCGCGAGGCGAACCGGGTGATGAGCGCTTCGCGGCACATCCAGAAGGGCATGCAGGAGGCCATGGGGCGTTTCCTGGACGCGTTGAACCTGCCGACAAAGACCGACATCGACGGATTGGGCGAACGCCTGCATGCGATCGAAGACGAACTCGCCCGCGTGACCGCGGCAATCGAGCGGCTCGCCGGTCCGGGTGAAGGCCCTGCTGGCGGCGTGCCGCGCGTCCCGCGCACGAAGCGCTTCGCACCGAAAGGGGGGAACGACGGATGAATGCAACCAATGCTACGCCCGCGTCCGTCAGCGCCCGCATGCGCGAAGAGGTCGAGCGCGCTTTCCAGCGCACGGTCAAGGGTTTTGACTTTCTCACCGCGCCCGAGCCACCCGTCGGACTCTCTCCCAAACACATACTGCACCACCGGGGCACGCAGCGGGTCGTGCACTACCTGCCGATGGCCGATGAGGTCTACCGTGTTCCCGTGCTGCTCGTCATCCCGCCTTCGAATCGCGGCTATGGACTGGACATGATGCCCGGGCAGAGCCTGGTCGAATTCCTGCTCAAGGCAGGCTTCGATGTTTACATGCTGGAGTTCACCGAGCCGCGACGGAGCGAGGCCCGATTGAGCTTCGACGACTATGTCCTGCGATTCATTGAGGATGCCGTGCAGCGGGTGCTCCGCAATTCCGGGGAAACGCAGCTCTCGCTGCTGGGTTACTGCGCCGGTGGTGTGATGTCCGCCTGCTACACCGCGCTCACGACGCCAGGACCGGTAGCCAACCTGGTATGCCTGACGACGCCCGCCGATTTCCAACAGATGGAAATGCAGCGCAACCTCACGGACCCGCGATATTTCGACGTCGATCGCGCCATCGATGCGAACGGCATGGTGCCGGGCGAAGCATTCCTGATGGGTGCGACCATGCTGCGCCCCGTGACCCCTATCGCAGAGCGGGTGCGGCTATGGGACAACATGTGGAACGACGAATACGTCACCCAGTTCCGACGCTTCGACGGCTGGGCCTCGGACACGCTGCCGCTGCCCGGCGCTTATATGCGTCAACTGATCAAGGAGCTGATGATCGAAAACCGGCTCTTGAAAGGCGAGTTCGTGCTGGGCGGCCGGCGTGTCGATCTCGGCGCCATCGCCGTCCCATTTCTGCACGTTGTCGCCGAACACGACCATCTGGTTCCGCGCGGCGCGTCGAAGCCGCTGATCGGGATGATCGGATCCGCCGACAAAGAGGAGCTCGTCCTGAAAGGCGGACACCTGAGCGTGGTCACCGGCCCGAACGCAAAGACACGTCTATGGCCAAACCTCGAGACCTGGCTGGGGAGACGATCAGCATGAATGGAGAAAGTTTGCGCGGTTACCCGCGCAAGGTCGAGCTTGGTAGTGACACTTTCGAGCTGCGCTACATGGCACAGGACGACGGACCGGCGGTGGCCGCTTTCGCCGACGCGCTACCGCCGCACGACCTGCTGTTCATGCGGCGGGACATCACCCAGCCGAAGGTGCAATCAGCGTGGCTGCGCGGTATCGCCAAAGGCAACATCACGACGCTGCTCGCCACCCGCAATGGACGCGTCTGCGGGTGCGTCGCGCTCATCCGGGACGAGCTGTCGTGGTCGCCGCACGTCGGCGAGATGCGACTGGTGCTCGACCCCGGCGTCCGCGGGCGCGGGCTTGGCCGGGCACTTGCCGATGAATGCTTCGCCATTGCCCTGGGGCTGGGCATCGAGAAACTCGTCGCCCACATGACCGTCGATCAGCAGGCGGCCATCGCGGTGTTCGAGGAACTCGGGTTCCGCCCCGAGGCGATGTTGAGCGAACACGTCCGCGACAGGAACGGCAAAAAGCACGACGTCGCCATCCTGAGCCAGGACGTCAACCGCTTGCTGGCAAGACTGGAGACTTTCGGCCTTCACACACCCGGCTAGCAGGCTGGTTAAAAACTACTGCGCTCGACATTTTGCGTCCCGGCGGTGCTCGGAATCCTCACGTATTTTCACATACGCTCCGGTTCCTCCGCTCCGGCGGGACGCAAACTGCCTTCGCTCGCTACGTTTTTCACCAGCCTGCTCGCAGGCGTGGCGCCGATCACGTTCCGATGTGCTTTCGCGGACCTCTGACCCGCTTCCGATGGGTTTTGCGCGCATCGCTATCGGCATAGTCGTCCAGAATGACGTCGAGGGTCCGGCCGATTTTCGTCGCAAGGCGGATCTGCTCAAGGCGCGGCCAGGTCGCTCGCCGCCCTTCCTCGTAGAGTTCATCGATCTCGCTCGGCTTGAGATGGCCGAGCACCTTCCGCGGATCGACGAGGCGAAACGATGGAGCGATGTTGATGTCCCCTTTGTATTCCTGCGCGTACAGCGAATAGAACATGTTCAAACGTTGGCCGACGCCGGGCCATGGACCCAGATAGCGGCGCGAGAACTGCTCGCTCGCGCGCAACCATTCCCGGCTTGCGTGACGCCACACTTCCTTCACGGCCTTCGGACCGGGCCACAGTTCGTCGCTCTTCAGTAACAGCAGCGAGAAGGGGTTGGCCTGGCTCACGATGTAGTGATTAACACCATAGAGCCGCGCCAGCCGCTTCGCCGGCAGATCGTCAGTAACCGCGCCGTCGACCCAGCTCTTGTCGGGCAGATAGGGTTGTGGTTTGCCATGCACGTTCTTCGCGCTCAGCTTCTGCGGATCGAGCACGCCTGGCGCCGCGCACGACGCAAGAACGGCAGAGCGGACGTAGACGTTGGGTGACGTCGTCGCATTCATCAGGCGCGAGGCCTGGTGTTTCTCGACGGACGCGATCGTTATGTTGATCATACGTCCGGTCTTCTGCAGCGCCTCCTGAAACGTGAAATCGGCAACCAGCAGATCGACCAGCTGGTAGACCTCTGCCGGCTTGATCTGGGGTCTGCGGAACCGCCAATTCGGCTCGCCGAAGATCTGCTTGCATACGGGAGCGAGCGCTCCTGATGCAAAGAAGGTATCCAGCTCATCGTCGTCGTGAGTGCCGAGCACCCCCGCTATCAAGGCGCCACCGCTCGACCCCGAGATGACGGTCGGCAGTAGATCCTCGTCGATCAAGGTCTTCACGACGCCGGCATGGAAATGGAGCAGGGATCCTGCTCCGCTCAGCATCAGCGCCGAGCGGCCGAAACAGTGGCTCGCGCGCTCAAAAAAATCGAGTTTGTCCTCCCCGAGGATATCGCTTTCGGGCAATGAGGAAACGTGCTTGAGGCAATCGATGAGTTCGTCGACGTAGTCGACGATGAGTTGCTTGGTGCCGAAGCGGGCCGCCTCATACAGGCTGCTCTGGCCGATACCGCTCATATTGCCATGTATGCCCTCGTTCAAAACGAACAGCAGACCCATGTCGTCGCCGCGTGCGCGCAAATCGCGGAGTTCCTGTAGCCGCCGGCGAATATCCGCGTAATCGTAGTCGTCGCTTTCATCGGTCTGTTTCCATTTGTCCATGCCGGCCACTCGGTCGTGCTCTTGGGCGGCCAGTTTCCAGTCCTCGTAGCTGTAAGCCTGAGCCATACGACCTTCGAGATCGTCCAGGGTCTGGTCGGTCTGTTCGCGAGGTGCTTTGGATTTCAACGTAGCGGTCCTCCGGGATAGTTCGAGCGCGCGGCCATTGAACGGCGGCCAAGCCCTCAAGGTCAAGTCGGCCGGCGGCTACTGTATCGGCGGCGAAATTCAATCCCATCGGGGCAGAGACGAAAAGCTATTTATCATCTACGCTTTCCCAACACGGCAGGCCACATTGCGAGGGGAGAGGTAGAAATGTCGCAACAATTCGACGTCGTCGTCATCGGTGCAGGCGTTTCAGGTCTTTACGCACTGCATAAGCTGCGCGAATCCGGACTCTCGGCGCGCGTTATCGACGCTGGATCCGACGTGGGTGGCACCTGGCACTGGAACCGATATCCCGGCGCACGCTTTGATTCGGAGTCCTACACCTATCAGTACTCTTTCTCACGCGAGCTGATCGAGGAATGGAACTGGAGCGAACATTTCTCTGCTCAGCCTGAAATCGAGCGCTACCTCCAGCACGTCGCGAACAAATTCGACCTGCGAAGGGACATCGAGTTTGGCGCGCGCGTGGAGTCGGTCATCTTCGACGAGACCGAGAAACGGTGGAATATCGTCACGGACTCCGGGCTGCACGTACGCGCGCGATTCGTGATCGCTGCAACCGGATTCATGTCGGCACACCAATACCCGGACATCCCCGGCATCGACGCATTCAAAGGCGTCTCGGTGCATACCGCGCGCTGGCCACGCGAAGGAATCGATCTCCGCGGCAAGCGCGTCGGCGTCATCGGAACGGGAGCCACCGCCGTGCAGGTCATCCAGACAATCGCACCCGAGGTCGGACACCTCACGCTGTTCCAGCGCACCCCGAACTGGTGCACGCCGCTGCGAAACCGGCCCATTGATCCAGACACGCAACGCGATCTCAAGCAGCGCGCCGATCAGATTTTTGCGCATTGCAGGGAGACCTACGCCGGCTTCATCCACAAAGCCGACGAGCGTATGGGCGCCGATCTGTCCAAGGAAGAACGCTGGGAGCACTACCAGACGCTATACGATCGCGGCGGGTTCGCGCTGTGGCTCGCGAACTTCGGCGATGTGTTCACGAAGCGTGAAATCGCCGAGGACGTCAGCGCCTTCCTCGCCGAGAAGATCCGGCAACGGGTCCGCGACCCGAAAGTCGCCGAGAAGTTGATCCCGACCGATCATCTCTACGGTACCAAACGCCCACCTGGCGAGAAGGACTACTACGAGATCTTCAACCTCGACCACGTCGAGCTCATCGATCTGCGCGACACGCCGATAGAACACGTCACGGCGAGAGGCATCGAGACCCAGCTCCACGGCGGGTCATCCCGACTCCACGAACTCGACGTGATCATCTACGCGACCGGCTTCCGCGCCATGACGGGCGAGCTCTTGCGCATGAACATCGTCGGCGAAAGCGGTCTCTCGCTGGAAGAAAAGTGGGAGTGCGGCCCCAAGACCAACCTCGGCGTGCAGTTCGCGGGCTTTCCGAATTTCTTCGCGGTTCTCGGGCCGCACAATCCCGCCGCGTTCTGCAACATCACGCGCTGCGCGGAAAGTAACGTCGAATGGATCATCAACTGTATCCGCTACGTCGAGGAACTGGGCTGTACCACCATTCAACCAAGCAAGGAAGCCGAAGAGACATGGACAGAGCGCTGCTACGAATCAGCCAAGGGTATGCTGTTCGCTGAAGTCAAGAACTCGTGGTTCTTCGGCTATCACAACCGCGGTGGCGAGCAGGGCCGCTTCCTGGTCTTTACCGAGGGCGTGCCGGCCTATCACCGAATATTCTCCGAAACCGCGCGGAGCGGATACGAGGGCTTCGAGATTCGGTAGCTACGGCGCCGATATCGATCTATCAGGAATTTCCTGCGGTCGATGGCAGCGGCATCGGCAGGTGGGCACCTGATGCCGCCAAACATCTCAGACCCGATTGGCTGCGCCTCCGCGCAGCACACGACCTGGACGCGCACCTGTCAGCACGCCGCCTTCCTGCACGACCTCCCCTCGCACCAGCGTGGCGACATAGCCTTCCACCCGTTGCGACAGACGCGGCATGTCGGCCGGCAGGTCGTACGTTGTGCGCGGTGCTGCCGCATGCAGGCGATTCAGATCGAACAGATTGATGTCGGCACGCAGACCGGGCGCAAGCAGGCCGCGGTCGGCAAAACCGAACAGATCGGCATTGGCCTTGGTCAGTTTGTGCACGACCCGCTCTATCGGAATATGCAGCGGATCGCCTGGTTGCGCATCGCGCGCCCAGCGCGTCAGCATGTAGGTGTGTACACCCGCATCAATGATGCAGCTGACATGCGCGCCAGCGTCGCTCAGTCCCCAGGCGCTGGTCGGATGGCTGAGCATGGTGTGCACGGCGTCGGGATTCTGGTCGGCATAGTTGACGCCAAAATGCGTCAGGATCGCGCGGCCACCATTGCCGAGCAGCATGTCGTAAGCAACGGCCCAGGGATTCTGACCGCGTTGACGCGCAATCTCCGCGATGCTGCGCTCGCGCGGCGGCGTGTAGTCAATGGGGTCGCCGCCTACGTATGTGTTTTCCCACAGCGTGGGATTTTTGTAGATGAGCGAGAAGCCGGTGTCATTGGGGTCCTGCTCGTCGAGCAGTCGCGCGCGCATGGTGGCGTCCTGAAGCGCTGCGTAGCGCTGTTCGAAAGGCAGCTTGGCGATTGCCTGATAGCTCGGCATGAAGCGCCAGGGATGTTCGCTTTCGAAAGTGAATAGAATTGAAATGGGTCGGCCGGCTACCTGCGGGATCAGACGTCCACCCGCACGCGCGACGGTCTCGCACTTGGCGAGCTGGCGACGCCATTGCGTCGATTCCGTATTGTGCTGCAGGAGCAGGAACATGACCGGGCAATCGGTGCGTGAGACGATGCGTTCCATCATGTCCATGTCGCTGTCGAGGCCACGCGGATCTTCGCCGGCGATGCCGGGATTGACGACCTCGAGCAGACCATGGCCGCTCGCCTTGACGGCAGCCGCGAGTGCGACCAGTTCATCCTCGCAGGCAAAAGTGCCGGGGACGGGTCGACCATCCGACGCGATGTGCACGGCCGTGCGCGAAGTGGAGAAGCCGACAGCGCCAGCCTGCATGGCAATCTTGACCAGGTCCGCCATGCGCGAGAGGTCGTCTGCAGTGGCCGCCTCGTTAGCGGCACCGCGCTCACCCATGACATAGGCGCGCAATGCGCCGTGCGCCAGAAACGCCGCCACGTCGAACGTGCGCGGCACTGCGTCCAGCGCATCGAGATACTGCGGAAAGGTCTCCCAGTTCCATTTCATACCCGCGCGCAGCGAAGGGCCGGGAATGTCTTCCACACCTTCCATCAAGCCGATGAGGAAATCATGGTTGTCGGGAGCGACCGGCGCGAAACCCACGCCGCAGTTGCCCATGACGGCCGTGGTGACTCCGTGATAAAGCGATTGAGCGAGATCGACATCCCAGCTTACCTGGCCGTCGTAATGTGTATGGATATCGACCCAGCCCGGCGCAACAACCAGGCCATCGGCATCAAGCGTGCGCGAGGCCTGCCCAAGTGCCGTACCAATGGCGGCGATGTTGCCGTCCTTGATGGCGAGGTCCGCCACGAATGACGGGCCACCGCTGCCGTCGACGATTCGTCCACCTCGAATCAACGTATCGAATTGCGCCATGACTGCTCCCCTTAAGAACAACGAATGAAATGGGCACGGGCCCTCCGCCCGATGATACGTATTTGCCGCTGATTAAACAGCTCGGTAAGCGCAATTTCCCCGCCACTGGCGACAACCAGACGAATAAAGGAGACTTCCACCCACCGAAACCACATTCTGCCAAAGTCATGCCTGCCGTCCGGTTGCGACTGCTGTCGTCTGGCTGTGGATTGTGGACGGCGTTCGCCCGACCACCAGCGACCTGCTTGGCTCTGCCGTGGCGCTTTCAGGAATGTTCATCATCATGAACGGCGCGAGAACCTAGCAGACGGTCGAATTATGGATGCAAGGCAAGTTTGATCACTTGATCGATGAACTGCTCAATTGACTCGCGCCGCCGTGCGGTGTGTTTCAGCTGAGTGATTGTATAAGCGGATGCCACTATCAGACGCGCAGCGCCTTCTGCGGAAACTTCGCGACTGATCAGGTTTGATTTCTGGGCACGTCGGATCGCCCTGGAAAACTTGGCGATCATCGTCTCCTGGTAATTCAGAAACGAATTCCAGATCCCTGCTTCGTTTCGTACAGCCGTACTCCATTCCAACCACGTCTGCGCATACTGCGGGTGACTTTCTACCGATTGTGCGTAAGTCAACATCAAGTCGCGTAAGCCTTCCCGCGGCGACGCATGCTTTGCCAGCGATTGGCGGTACTGATTAACGTAAAATGCCTCAACGGCCTCAATGACCGCTGACACCAGGGAATGCCGATTCTCGAAGTAAAGGAACACTGTCGCTACCGCGACACCGGCTTCGCGTGCTACCTCCGCGTGGGCAAGCCGACCGATTCCCTTCCTCGCCGCCACGACCACTGCAAACTCGACCAGTTGCGCTCTGCGCTCGTCTTTGGGAAGGCGCCGCCTCCGCGCAGTTTCATTCTTCATGAATCCGAGTCTACTTTAGTGAGGTGCGGGTAACCGAACTCTGATCGGGAAGACAGCGTGTCGTTGAATCTGTCATCGAGTGTTGCAACGCACCAACGACATGTCAACTTCGGCTAGTCTCGGGCTGTTGAGGATCGGGATCCGAATCGATCTAATCCCGCAGTCCGTGATTGAAAAAAAAACGCCTTGACGCCTGTAATTCGCTAATGATAGATCTGTCATATAAATAATTCAGCGTTCGATTCGACGTCATTTGTCCTCCCGTCTTCGCCCGCCACATAACGTCAGGAGCATGCAGCGATGATAAGAAACCAGCAGGCCGCGAGATTAGACGACATGCTGACGCCGCTTTTTCCGGCCCCTGTATCATCGCTACACGATACGGTACTGGGTTACCCCGCGTTGTCGGAAGAAGCGATGGGTTGGCTCGCTTACATGAACCGAAAAGTCGAACTCGACGGCACCTGGTCAAAAAATGGGAAGCCTCATGAAGCCTGGGACAATGTCAGCGGTGCACCAGTCCAGAATCTCTACCGCTACGACCTGACCTACGGCAGCTTCGCAGTAGCGATGATGGCCGAGCTCACTCCCGCATGGCGCGAAGGCTACAGCAAGATTTTGAGTTTCCTGGTCGATCGCTATTTCGAATACTGGGCGTTCTGTGATTGGGTCGAAGAGAAGGGCCAGGATCCGGGCAGACTCGATTATCCCGAGGTGATGTACAAAAACCTCATGCCAGAAGGGTATGCGGGGCGCTATTCCAAGCCTGGCTGGGCTGCCAACGGCATCGGCCCCTATGGTTACAACCCCGACCCGGTGTATGGCAATGGAATGGCTAACATCATGTACAAGGGTTATCTCAATCTGAGCATTGGACTCTACGAGTATGTATCCGGCGACGCCAAATACGATGATACGTTCAAGATTGTCTACGACGAGAACCTCAGCTTCGAATACGACCACAAGCGTCTGGTCGATACGTTGACCAAGCAGTGGGTCGCAAATCCGATTGGAATCGCCTGCGAAGTCCGAAAAATCTTTCTCTGGTGCAACAATCTCAGCGGATTGTCGATGAAGCTCTACGACGTCCTGCATGGCACCTCGCTATACTGGACTTTCCAGCAGTGCCACAACGCCATGAAGCCATTGCACGTTGGCGGCCCTGCCAACGGCCCGGCCGATTGGGTGTCGTTCTACCACGACCCCGATATCAACAATAATCTCAACCGCGAGGCCAACCAGCTCTCGAGCAACTGGTTCTCGGTGTGCTGGCTCGGTTATCCGTTTGACCCTGAAACGTATCGTCGCGTGTACGACGGCGGCCTCGCGCACTTCCTGACTCGACAGCCCGACGGATCGGCCTTCATGTCGGGGCTGCCGCACTCCGGTATCGATGACATCGGCGCAACGTGCAAGGCCATTGCCTGCGCGCGTGAGCTGGGTGACGAAGAAACCTACTCGGCGCTACGCAAATGGGCAGATGCCAAGTATCAACCTATTTACGATCCGCAGCGCGGCGAGTTCTACCACCTTTTCGGCTTGAACGAACGCTTCCCGCGCGGGCAACACAATGACTGGGTGATGCCTGGCTACGTAGCCAACGGATCGCACGTGTGGTCGCGCATTTTCAATCAGCCGAACTTGAAGAAATTCCAGGAACCGACCCTGGAGGGCGTCGACTTTCCGCAAGTTCGAGTTCGCCAGGCTTTCTACGACCCTGTCTTGCGCACGCTCAACGTTGCAATCTGTACTACAGACGCAAGCGCGCTCGGACGCAACACGCAATTCCGCATTACCCATCTCGCCGCCGGCGCCAAGTATCGGGTGACAATGGACGGCGAAGAGTATTCGAACTGGGCGATGCGGGACGGCGCGCTGGAAATTCGCACCACCATCGGTACGCATACGCTCGTGATCCAGCAGGCGGGCTAATCCAGCCCGTTGAAACGCGAAGGTCATTGCAATGCGCGTCGTATCGGTCGTCGGCTTTCTCGGCTCCGGCAAGACCACCTCGATTGCGGCGCTGGTTCGTTATCTGACGAACCAGCGACAGCGAGTCGCGTTTCTTATCAATGATGTCGGCGAGGTACAGATAGACGGCGCGGTCTTACGTGCCGGTGGACACGAGGTTGTTGAGATTTACGGCGGCTGCCTGTGCCTGATGCGCGACGACCTGTACCAGGGACTCGCCGAACTCGCGCAAATGGCGGATCTCGGCTGGGTCATCATCGAGCCTTCAGGTATGGCGGACGCGGAGCGGCTTTCGCGCTTGCTCGAACGATTCCCGAGAATTCTGGATCCAGTATCGGCTGCACAGTATCGGCTGCAATGTCGGCTGAGTATTGTTGATGCCGTGCGCTATCGCCTGCTGATGCGCTCCGTTCCCCACTTGATTCGGGCGAGCGTTCGAGTCGCTGATGTTGTACTCCTCAACAAAATCGATGCGGCCAAGTCGCACGATATCGATGCAATAGAAGCCGACATCCGCAAGAACATGAAAGCTTCTGCCGTTCTTCAACGGGTCAGTGCGAAAGAAGGCTTGACGGCCCCGGTGATCCGAGATGTCCTCGCGCTGGAAATCCAGCATGTTTAATTCGCTGTCGCGGCAGGTGATTGTGTCCGGGAGCATCGCCTCGCCGGCCGCCGTATTGACAGCCCTGTTGTCCAAAATCGTGACTCACCTCGGCAATGACCTGGTCGGCCATGCCAAGGCTATCGCCCACGTCGAGGGCGGCGTGTTTCATGCCTCGACCACTGGGGCGGAAGCAGGCATCGATGTAAAGGCGGTCGGAAGCCCATCATCCGCCGGAAACACTTTTCAACTCGATTTCATGTGTGTCTTTCACGGGCAGCGCTATCGAACACTTCTCCGCGCCTGGAACGCCGCCGTGACCGCACTCGTGGCGTCCGGCCTGAGTTTCACACCGGTAGCAAGCGCTGACAGTGCCAAAGCGCAGGCGCCGCGCACCGCTTTGCCTATCATTGGTTCGTTGGCGTCTTCCTTCCTGGTGTTGAAACCCTGTTGTCTTATTCCGCTGCTGTGGTCGGTATCGGGCGGCGGCATCGCGTTCTTGCAGGTCCTTGAACCTCTCGAAGCCTATCGCCCGGCATTCATGGCGATAACCTTGGCATTTCTATCGGCCGCTTTCTATCAGCTCTACGTTGGCGCAGCCACGATAGCCAGCGAGAGCATCCGAGGCTCCGTTCGCCAAAGCCGAAGAATCCTGTGGCTCGCGACCGCGATCTTCCTGGTTTCGACCTTCTATCCGATCTTCGCCCCGCAAGAACACCACCCCATGCATCGGAGTGCGGGCCACATTCACCCTTGATGGACAAACAATGAACAACTTCTAAGGCTCGCGCGGTTGGGGACTATATGTTGAGCGGGACGCTGCTATCGACCAACGGATTTTTCTAGTACAAGCAGGTGTAAGAAATTCATTTCTCGGACAAGGCGACTATCTGAGGTCATTTTCGAAACCGTCACAGTAAGTCCTAGTAGCACGAATGGCACACCCAACCGCATCCTCGCCTCACCCAACGACGGTACATTTAAGTACTGTACTGCTGCTTACGGGCGCTATTCTGGCCTTCGCGGCAAACTCGATATTGTGTCGATTGGCCCTGGCAGGCGGTTATATCGATGCCTTGACGTTTACGTCGGTGCGCCTGGTTAGCGGAGCAGTCGTGTTGACCTTTGTACTATTCGCAAAGAGCTCCCGCCCCGTCATAGCAATAGATCCTCTGGCCACACTGGCTCTCATCACCTACGCGATGGCGTTCTCAATATCCTATATAGGACTGGAAGCAGGCGTCGGCGCATTACTCCTGTTTGGGGCAGTGCAAGTTACAATGCTCAGTGTGGGGCTTTATCGAGGAGAGCGGCTCTCCAATCAAGCCTGGTTAGGGTTTGCACTTGCCGTCATGGGTCTTATCACTTACCTGCTGCCCGGCAACCGTTCAGCGCCGATGCCCGCCGTTGTATCGATGCTGATTGCCGGATGTGCCTGGGGGGTTTATTCGCTGCGCGGCGCGCATGGCCAGGATCCAGTGGCAGCAACCGCGTCCAATTTCCTCGCGGCCGTCCCCATTACGATAGCGCTTGCTCTTATTTTTGGCGATGCCTGGCATATGACGTCGAAGGGCATTGTCTGGGCAGCCCTGTCAGGTGTTGTTACGTCAGGACTTGGTTACGTGCTGTGGTATCACGTCGTGAAAAGAGTTCCTGCATATACAGCTGCGACCGTGCAACTCGGCGTACCGATTTTTGCGGCATTAGGCGGTGTTATCTTCCTGGGAGAGCAACTGACAATGCGGCTAGCATTTGCCAGTATCACGGTACTCGGCGGCATTGCTCTCGTGGTCCAGGGTCGGCAAAGTTCCATTGGTTCCGCTGCAACCAACCCTATTCGCCAAACCGAACTTGTCCTACGAGAGCAATGGATTCATGGGGCTGGAATATAAGCGATGAAACAGAGGTGCGTGTGGGGCTTGCGGACCAGTCAGGTCTCCCGGGCGACGCGCAGAAAACATCACGCGATTGAAATCCACCGTGCGACACGGCTATAGCTTCTGCGCCCCAATGAAGCATGGCCGAGATTCAGGCCTGTTGTGTGTCCTCATACCAGGTGCGCGACGCATTGACTGCGCGTACCACCAGCAGCATTGCCGGCACTTCGATGAGCACGCCGACGACGGTGGCAAGCGCGGCGCCTGAGTTGAAACCAAAAATGCTGATCGCGGCTGCCACGGCGAGTTCGAAAAAGTTGCTGGCTCCGATCAGGGCCGATGGACACGCGACGGCGTGTTTCTCGCCCACCCGGCGGTTCAGCCAGTAGGCGAGCCCGGCGTTGAAGAATACCTGGATAAAAATCGGTACCGCCAGCATGCCAATGATGAGCGGCTGTTTGAGAATGGCCTCGCCTTGAAAGCCGAAAAGCAACACCAGCGTTGCCAACAGCGCTGCGATAGACCACGGGCCAATTATGGCCATAGCCCCCTCGAATGCCGAGGGTCCCCGACTTAGCAGAGCGTACCGCCACACCTGCGCCACGAAGACCGGGATAACGATGTAGAGGCCGACCGAAATCAGTAACGTCGCCCATGGCACTGTGATCGAAGAAATTCCCAGCAACATGCCGACGATAGGCGCGAAGGCGAAAATCATCACCGTGTCATTGAGCGCGACTTGAGTGAGTGTGAAGTACGGGTCACCGCCAGTGAGCCGACTCCAAACGAATACCATCGCAGTGCAGGGTGCGGCGGCCAGCAGTATTAACCCGGCGAGATAGCTGTCCAGCTGGTCACTGGGCAGATACGGCGCGAACAGATGGCGGATAAAGAGCCACCCCCAGCAGCGCCATCGAGAACGGCTTCACCGCCCAATTCACGAAAAGTGTCACGCCGATGCCGCGCCAATGCTGACGCACCTGACCGAGCGCACGGAAATCAATCTTCACCAGCATCGGGATGATCATCACCCAGATCAGCACGCCGACCGGCAGGTTGACCTGCGCGACTTCAATGCGCCCGACGACCTCGAAAAGTGCTGGAAGCAGCTGACCGAGTACGATGCCGAAGACAATACAGAGCGCGACCCACACTGTGAGGTAGCGCTCGAATAAACTTATCGGCGGCGACGACTCTTTCTCCGCCTGGTCGCTCACAGAAATGTACTCAGCAGCAGCCTGATTTTGCTTCTGCTATGGCGCCAACTCGCTTCGCAGAGGCGTCGGCTGCACAGCATGCCGGTGCAGGTTCATCGGCTGTGGTGACGGTCTTCTGGCTGAACACCGGAATGCTGCCGAGCGTGTGGAACTGCTCCCAGGCAATACCCTGCGGATCTGTCACCCAATATTTTTCACTGCGCGCATAGCAGCAGCTCGTCGTACCTTCGTCGAGCAGCGACATGTCGGCGGCTTTCGCGCGTTCTTTCAGTTCCGAGAGTTCTTCGGCGTCGTCGGTTTGCAGGCCAAGATGGTCGATGCCAGGTTTGTCACCGTGGGTGGAGATGGCGAAATTGATGCGCGGATCGTCCAGCATCCATTTCGCGTAGTCCGCCTCAAGACGGGCGGGCTCAGTCGCAAACAGCTTGGAATAGAAGGCCGCGCTTGTCGTGATGTCATCGACATGGACGTGAATATGAAAACGTTTCATAGCAAGGTTCCTTTCAGCAGGTTTTGCAAACAGGGTTGGTGACTGCACACGCGGCACCGGCGCAGCAGTTGTCGGTGAGATATGACAGCAGCGCATTCATCCGCTGAAAGTCCGCCCGGTAAATCAGATTGCGACCGTCACGCGTCTGCGAGACGAGGCCCGCATGGGTCAATTCCTTGAGGTGAAACGACAGGCTGGTGCCCGGAATACCGAGGGTTTCCGTGAGCTTTCCCGGCGTCTGGCCGTCAATGCCGGCCACGACCAAGGCGCGGAATATTCGCAGCCGCACGGGTTGGGCGATGGCGGCAAGGGCTTTGGTAACGTCGTTCTCTTCCATAATTCAACTATAGTTGAATTATGGAATGAATGTACACTGATAATTTTTTGGCCTTTCAATTGGGCCGCCGTCGATTCTGCATCGACCTATACTTGCCGTTCACCGATGGCGTAGAAGTGCGGGAACCATGGGCAAGAACCTCGACGAAGCCGCGCTGCGGCAATATCGCGACGATGGCTACTTCTGCCCCGTCGACGTCCTCTCCGAGGGTGAAGCGGCGCAGTGTCGCGCGCAGCTCGAGGCGATCGAAACGGCACAGGGGCATCCGATTGTCGGTCCGGAGCGCAGCAAGACGCACGTGCTTTATCGCTGGATTGATGAGCTGATCCGTCATCCGCGCATCCTCGATGCGGTGGAAGACCTTATCGGTCCCGATATTCTGTGCTGGAACACGGTGTGGTGGATCAAGGAACCGATGAGCCCGACCTACGTCTCCTGGCATCAGGACCGACTCTACGTCGGCCTCGATACTGACGACTTCGTCACTGCCTGGCTGGCACTGTCGCCGTCGACTGACGAGAGCGGCTGCGTGCGCATCCTGCCCGGCAGTCACCGCCAGGACATCCTGCCGCATGTCGATGAGTTCGCTGAAAACAACCTGCTGTCTCGCGGCCAGGAAATAGCCGTACCGGTAGACGAGACACAGGCAGTGAACATGACGCTCGCGCCGGGTCAGATCTCACTCCATAACGTGCGCCTCGCACATGCCTCGGCGACGAATCAGTCCACCGACAGACGCATCGGGTTGTCCATGCACTTCATTCCGACGTCGACCCGCCAAATCGCGATGGACTGGGACAGCGCAACCCTGGTCCGTGGCGACGATCGCTACCATCACTTCACGCCCACGCCGCGGCCAGTCACGGATCTCGATGAAAGCAACCTCCGCTTTCACCAGCAGGCGACGGATGCATTCCGCGGGATCGTGTTCAAGGACGCCGAGCGCGTGCGGCGACGGTTCTGACCTGCGGATTGTGCCAAACAGTTACGAGAATCGGGCGCACCGACAGAACTAGCATGGGCGCACAGCTCATGGAGGGACGTCCGATGCGTGCAACCGCTTACCTGCCTTTGTGGTCTCGGCGTCAGCGCCTGGCCGCTCTCTTTACCAGCCTGCTCCTTACGACCGGTCTACAGACCCAAGCGGCGCCGCTCAGCGTGGTCAATCCGGGCTTCGAAGACATCACCGGCGAGTTCGTCTTCAATGAATTTACTTTCGGCGCGCAGAACGGCTGGGCGCTGTATGACCCAGCGAACGTCACCAATGGTGGCGCTGGCCCGGTGTTCTACATCGGAACGCTGACGCCGTTTGAACCCGATCCCATCGGCGCACCTGGCGTCTACACCAACATTACCAACGGCGCATCCGAAGGCGCGCGCGTGGGCATCGCGTTCAATTCTTCGGGCAGTGGCAGCAGCGGCGAGTATGGATTTCAGCAGACGCTGACCGAGACACTCGCGCCGAACACGCGATACACGCTGGCAGTGGACGTAATCAACATTGCCTCGGGCACGGCACGTTCGGGGGACTTCTTCGACCTCGACGGTTTCCCCGGTTACCGTATCGACCTGCTCGCCGGCGGCGTAGTCATCGCACAGGACGTCAACACACTGGCTGGCAGCATCAGCGAAGGCAGCTTCTCAACCAGCAACTTCGAGTTCACGACCGACGGCAGCCCGCTAGCACCCGGGCAAAACCTCGGCATCCGGTTGGTTAACCTGAACCTGGTCGACCCGCTCGCGCCGACAGCCCATCTCGAAGTCGATTTCGACAACGTGCGCCTGTCGGCCGTCAGCGTGCCACTGCCGCCGATGTTGCCGGCGTTGATTCTCGGCTGCGTGGTGTTTTTTTCTGGGCGTCGCCGCACTGCCAGGCTCGACTGACTGGCAATAGCCCAGCCGACTACAGATCCACCTGCAGCGCAGCGAGTACTTCGCGAAACGTTGGCATTGTTTCATGGCGATCGCCGCTATGAGGGAGGGACTCCCAATCCGCTTTGGAGCCGACAAACAGGTGCATGACAACCTCGAGCTTATCGGCGTTGTGCAATAAGCCTGAAGGTACCCACACATAACCCGAATTCTGAATCACATTCGGGACCGGCGAACCACAGCGACTGCAGAAATCCGAGCGGAATCCACTTGCCTTTACGTATGACGAGACGGGACCGATGTCCGGCGCCCAGCTCAGTTGCGATTGCCGAACAATGAATGCCGAATTCGACCCGGCACCGGATTGCTTGCGGCACAACGAGCAGTGACATTGGTAGATTTTCGATGGCGCGGTGTGCACCTTGAATTCAACCGCGCCACATAAGCACTGGCCGTTCAGATGCTCCATTGGAAATCTTCCATTGCGAGCTTCCGCTACTTCACACGTTTTGTCAGGGTAGTCATACGTCGGCGCCTGTTGGCCTGCGATACGGCTGTGACGAAAGCATCATCAAGGCAGCAAACCCGCTGACGCCGAGCATCGCGGAGAACAACGCAGCCGATACGCCGTAGCGATCGAGCGCGATGCCGAACACGAACGGCGCAAGTGCCTGCATGAATCGGGCGGGCATCATCAGCCAGCCTTGCCGTGCACCGTAGCCATCTGGCCCGAACATAATTAAGGGAAGCGTACCCAGGGCGATGGTCAGAATACCGTTGCCTGCGCCATGAAGGATAGCGAATGCTGCTACAGATGGTGCACCCCATATGACGAGAACGACAGCGCCCAGTGGATGGGCGAGCGAGGCGCAACGCGCCGAGAACAACGGAGAGAAGTGGCGCAGAACGCCGAACTCCAGCAGTCTTCCACCAACCTGTGCCGGTCCGACCAATGCGCCGGCACCAACGGCTACAAGTAGCGTAGCACCGGCAATCTCGAGCAATCTCGGCAGATGCGACGCCATGGCCGTGCTGATAAACCACGTCACTGCGAAAACGTAAGCGAGCAGCACCGCAATAGTACGTTCGTTTACGTGGCCCGGCCTCGAAGACGACAATGCGGGTCTCGACGGCACGTGCGCAGCTGCTGGCAGCGCCGCAACCGGTGAAGGCACCAGCGCGTTCAATGGCAGTGCGACGACCAGATGCAGCGCTGCCCAGACGAAACAGGCGATTCGCCAGTCAAAACGCGTTTCGAGCATAGCAGTCAGTGGCCACGACACGGTGCTGGCAAATCCCGCGATCAAGGTGACGCCGGTAATTGCGTTGCGGGATTCCTCGCGATACAACCGCACCAGCGTGGAAAACGCCGCCTCATAGAGACCGCTGCCCATGGCGACACCGATCACAGCCCATCCCGCAAAGAACTGCCAGGGACTGGTGGCCACACCCAGCGCCGAGAGGCCAGCCGCGAACAAACCGTTGGCGGCCATCAGTACGATTCGTCCTCCGCGGCTGTCAATCGCACGACCAGCCAGCGGGCCAACCAGTGCCGAAATTACCAGCGCTGCAGAAAACGCGGCAAATGCGGTCGGCGTCGACATACCGAGATCGCGCGCCATTGGCGTCGCCAGCATCGCCAGCAGGTAATACGACGAGCCCCACGCCAGCGTCTGTGCCGAACCAAGCGCGATCACGGTCGCCGTGCGGCTCCCTCGCATCAAGTTGATTTCATCCGCAACAGAGCGAAGCTTGTTGTCTCAAGCCGGCGACGGCAACTGGGTGTTTTGCCGGGCCGCAGCACGGCGCCGGGGTGCCGGCGACTGGTCCCTCACAGTCAACGTCATGCATGGTGCTTTCAATAGTATGACCTGGTGTCCTTGTATGAGGTCGAGGGCAGGACTCAAAGGTAGTCAGGGCCAATATAGTTGTCAAAGACAACGGTATGGCCTGTTGATATGACAGTGTCTGTCACATTTCCCGGCTAGCTTCATAGGTATCTTAAACCTCGTGTCCCTCGCTGCGGAATTGTTGGAACTTTCGATGAGTACTGGAACAAAGCGCTTGTACACCGTCCTTTTTCTATGCACCGGCAACTCGGCACGTTCGATCATTTCCGAAGCGCTGATGAACCACGCCGCGAAAGGACGCTTTCTTGCGTATTCGGCCGGCAGCCACCCGACCGGTACTGTCAATCCGTATGCAATCGAACTATTGCGCGATATGAACGCCGATCCGGGCCAATTCCGTTCCAAGAGCTGGGACGAGTTTGCTGGTATTGGAGCCCCTGAACTCGACTTCGTTTTTACCGTTTGCGATAAAGCTGCCGGAGAAGTCTGCCCGCATTGGCCGGGTCAGCCGATGACGGCGCATTGGGGAATCGATGATCCAGCGGCAGTCGCCGGCACCGAAACTGAAAAGCGCCGCGCTTTCGCACGAGCGGCAATGCACCTTAAACGGCGCATCGAATTGTTCTTGAACCTGCCCGTGGAATCGATCGATTCCCTTGCTCTACAGAGTCGGCTCGACGAGATTGGCAGATTGACGTGAACGCATCGCCTATGAAGGTCGCAGGCTCCGGATAACGGAGATATTTGCTCGGGTATCGTGGGCACCTGCAACGGGTTTACCATCGCGCAGACCTACTGCAGACCAGACCCGATGAACACGCCCGAAAGTACTTCAACCATTCCACTCGATGCCCTCGTCGTCGGCGCCGGATTTGCCGGCTTGTACCTGCTGCATCGCCTGCGCGGCCTCGGACTCAAGGTGCGCGTGGTTGAAGCGGGTGGCGGTGTCGGGGGGACCTGGTACTGGAACCGTTACCCGGGAGCCCGTTGCGACGTCGAAAGCATCGAGTATTCCTACAGCTTTTCCGAGGCGCTACAGCAGGAATGGGCATGGAGCGAACGTTACGCTGCCCAGCCGGAGATCCTTCGCTATCTCGAGCATGTCGCGGAACGCTTCGATCTCTATCCACAGATCAGCCTGAATACGCGCGTGCGCGCGGCGCATTTCGACAGCACGACCAAGCGGTGGCAGGTGAGCACGGATGAGCACAACTACGACGTACGCTACTGCATCATGGCAACCGGCTGTCTATCGGCGGCCAACCTGCCGGATTTCCCCGGGCTCGCCGACTACCGCGGCAAGGTCTATCACACGGGGCACTGGCCGCACGACGAAGTGCGTTTTACCGGTCAACGCGTGGGGTTGATCGGTACCGGGTCGTCAGGCATCCAGGCGGCGCCGGAAATCGCCAGGCAGGCGGATCATCTCTACGTGTTTCAACGTACGCCGAACTGGTCAGTACCAGCGCGAAACGAGACGCTGAACAGCGAACAGCAAGCCAAGGTGAAAGCCGACTATGCGGAGTTTCGCGCGCGGCAGCGCAAACTCGGCCCGGCCTGCCATCAGCCGCCGAGCCGACAATCAGCGCTTGCCGTCAGCGCTGACGAACGCGAGCAAATCTACGAGAAGTGGTGGCAGCTCGGCGGGCTCTCGTTCCTGGGCGCTTTCGGTGACTTGATCTTCGACGAACGCGCCAATGCAACTGCCGCTGAATTTGTCGGCAACAAGATCCGGGCAATCGTCGATGATCCGAGCGTCGCCGATAAACTGGTGCCTGACCATGCTTTCGGCTGCAAACGCGCCTGCTCGGATACGCATTACTACGAAATATTCAATCGCGACAATGTGACGCTCGTCGACCTTCGCGAGACGCCGCTGGTGACGTTCACGGCGAGCGGGATACGAACGCTTGGCGAAGAATACGAACTCGATACGGTGGTCTTCGCCACCGGCTTCGACGCCATGACCGGTGCGCTTGAGCGCATCGATATTCGCGGCATCGACGGCCTCCGACTCAAAGACAAATGGGCCGCAGGCCCGCGAACTTATCTCGGACTAGCGACCGCCGGTTATCCGAATCTCTTCATCATCACGGGGCCCGGCAGTCCCTCTGTCCTGGCCAGTATGACGGTCGGTATCGAGCACCATGTCGACTGGATTACGCAGTGCATTGCCTGGCTGAATGCGCGTGGTGCAAAGTCCATCGAGGCTGATATTCAGGCCGAAGACAACTGGGTTGAACACGTCAATACCGTTGCCGACAGGACGCTCTTTCCAACCTGCAATTCCTGGTATGTGGGTGCCAATATTCCCGGCAAACCGCGCGTGTTCCTGCCCTATGTCGCCGGTTTCCCGCGCTACGAAGCAAAGTGCAGCGAAGTCGCCGCCAAGGGCTACGAAGGATTCCGGGTGGTCTAGCAGCCTGTCGGACTTAGGACGAATCTACTGCGGTGGTGGGATAGCGGTCCATATTCGCGCGCACCCTCGTCAAATAGAACCACTATTCTCCTCGATTGCGCGCTAATCTGTCCTCGCTCTCCCACTCACCTCGTCACGATTCCCTAAGTCCGACAGGCTGCTAGCAGCCTGCATCGGTAGATCTTCCTAAGTCCCTGCTGAAGTATTACATTAATTAAAAGATGTATTACATCTGGAGCTGCTCATGGCCACGACGATGACGGTCAAGGGACAAGTCACCATCCCAAAGAAAGTGCGCGATGCGTTGCGCCTGTCGCCAGGCGATAGCGTGGAATTCAATGTGAACAACGAGGGGCAGGTGGTCGTACACAAGGCTGGCTTGCGCTCAACGAGCAAGCGTGATCGCTTCGAGTCTGCGCGGGGAAAGGCACAAGTCGTCTGGCGCACCGACGAGCTGATGGCTTTGTTGCGCGGCGCCGACTGATTGTTCTCGGGTGTTGCTGGTCGATACCAATGTCCTGATTGATGTGTTCGAGAATGATCCGGACTGGGCCGACTGGTCAATTCGCCAACTCCGCGCCCAGGCCCAGGTCCACGAGTTGTTTATCAACCCGGTCATCTATGCTGAGTTGTCACTGGCATTCGATTCTGTCGAAGCCCTCGATAGCGAGATCGAAAACATGGGCCTGAAAGTTCGCGAACTACCCCACCCGGCCCTTTTTCTTGCGGGCCGCGCTTTTGTGAAATATCGCCGCGGAGGTGGATTGCGAACAAATGTTCTCGCCGACTTCTTCATCGGCGCACATGCTGCCGTGTTGAATTGCGGCATTCTCACCCGGGATGGTCGTCGCTATCGCACTTACTATCCGCGAGTAGCGCTCGTCGAACCCAATGAAGGCGCCGCTCCGCGTTCCCGATGACATGAGTCTCGACTACGCCACCCTTGATGTACTTCGCGCTCACCATCCGGCCTGGCGGCTATTGCGCTCGGATCATGCGCCGCTGGTGGCGAGTTTTCTGCAACGCGTGTTTATCACGCCGAACGTGCGCGTAATGACAGCGGCGAGCCTGGCCGAAGCGTTGGAAGATGAACTGTATGCACTGCGCCAACAATTGGGTGACAGTGCGTTCCCGAAAGCGGCGCTCGACTACCTCAACGACTGGTCGGCACCGGACAAAGGCTGGTTGCGCAAGTTCTATCGACCTGGCACCGATGAGTCACAGTTCGATCTAACCCCGGCGACTGAAAAAGCAATCGCCTGGTTGGACCAGCTCTCAGCAAGAAGCTTCGTTGGTACGGAGTCTCGGTTGCTCACCCTGTTCGAGCTTCTCAAACAGATGAGTGAGGGGAGCGAGTCGGATCCGGTCAAGCGAATTGCCGAACTGGAGAAGCGCAGAGCAGAGTTGGACGTCGAGATAGCCTACGTGCGGGGTGGCGACGTGCCGCTATTGGACGCGACTGCGCTCAAAGATCGATTTCAACAGTTCATTCAGCTGGCGCGTGAACTGCTGACCGACTTCCGCGAAGTCGAGTACAACTTCCGCCAACTCGACCGTAAAGTACGGGAACGTATCGCGCTGTGGGACGGTGCCAAAGGCGCCTTGCTCGAAGAAATCATGGGCGAGCGCGATGCCATTGGCGACTCCGATCAGGGCCGGAGTTTTCGTGCTTTCTGGGACTTCCTGATGTCCAGCCGAAGGCAGGAAGAACTTACCTTGTTGCTCGACCGCGTACTCGCTCTGCCGCCAGTTGCCGAGCTGAAGCCGGACGCACGTACCCGGCGTGTGCACTATGATTGGCTGGAAGCTGGTGAACACACGCAGCGCACGGTCGCGCAACTCTCCCAGCAACTGCGACGCTTCCTCGACGATCAAGCCTGGCTGGAAAATCGTCGAATCATGGATATTCTGCATGGCATCGAAGCCAAAGCGTTGGCTGTGCGACAAGCACCGCCGCCAGGCGACGTGATGCATATTGCAGAGCCGGCCCCATCGATCGAGCTGCCGATGGAGCGACCGTTATATTCACCGGTAAGCAAACCGCTGATCGCGGATATCGTGCTGCAGGGCGGCGACGAAACATTGGACGCCTCCGCGCTCTATGGTCAAGTCATCGTCGACAAGGCGCGACTGGTTCATCATATTCGGCAGACCTTGCAGACGCGGGCTCAAGTGACGCTCGGCGAATTGATCGACCGGCAGCCGCTGCATCAGGGGCTGGCAGAACTGGTGAGCTATCTGCAGCTTGGTTGCGATGCGTTCAAAGCCGTCGTCGATGAGAGCACAACCGATACGATTGCTTGGGACGCAGTAAGCAGTGAGGGTCGGACCGCGCACCGACAGGCGCAACTACCTCGAGTGATTTTCGTGAGGTGAGAATGGATGTCGATGCATCTTCGGTAGTTCCGCTGGCGCAAGTCGCAAGTACCAATACAGAACCCAATCTGCCAACGCTCGTGATCACATTGCTGAAAGGCGTGATCTATCGCGAAGGAGATGAACGACTGTGGAACAGCCTGCTGAATCTGCAGGCTCGCGTGCGGGATTACGTCGCCGTGCTGGGCCTGGAACTGGTACTCGACGAGGCCGAAGGTTACGCCTTCCTCAAGAGCCGACCGCTCCTGGCCGACGACGACGCGAGCCAGCGTTTGCCACGCCTGGTCGCGCGCCGACCGCTCTCGTTCCAGGTAAGCCTGCTGTTGGCCTTGCTGCGCAAAAAGCTGGCTGAGTTCGATGCTGGCGGCAGCGACACACGCCTGGTCTTGACCCGCGACGACGTCGTCGAAATGGTCCGTGTGTTCCTCCCTGACAGCAGCAACGAGGCCAGATTGATCGACCAAATCGAAACGCACATCAATAAAGCAATCGACCTCGGATTTCTCCGCCGTCTGAAGCCGGATGGCGGCCGGGCCGCCGGACCGGCCAACTATGAGATACGTCGGATACTCAAAGCGTTCGTTGACGCGCAATGGTTGGCCGAATTCGATGCCCGGCTGGCGGCCTATCGAATCCAAATGACTGGCGATGGCCAGCGCAGCGCTGACCTCGATGAATGACCCGCTGTCTCTCGGCCTGGATTTCGTGGCCGACGAAACTTTGTCAGGTTTCCGGCTGACGCGACTCGAAGTCCTGAACTGGGGGACGTTCGATGCACGCGTCTGGGCGCTGCAACTCGATGGCCGTAATGGCTTGCTGACCGGCGACATCGGTTCGGGCAAGTCGACGCTGGTGGACGCGATTACGACTTTGCTCGTGCCCGCGCAGCGGATCGCCTATAACAAAGCCGCTGGGGCCGATAGTCGGGAACGGACGCTCCGTTCCTATGTGCTTGGGCACTACAAATCCGAGCGCAACGAGGTCACCGGGACAGCTAAGCCGGTGAGTCTGCGCGACGCCAATACTTACTCGGTCATTCTCGGTGTGTTCCACAACGCGGGCTACGACCAGACAGTGACGCTGGCACAGGTATTCTGGATGAAGGACGCGCATGGGCAACCGGCACGCTTCTATGTCGGTGTTGAACGAGAGCTCACCATTGCCGCGGACTTTGCGCATTTCGGTTCCGACATCGCGCAGCTGCGCAAGAAACTGCGTGCCGTGGGGGCGGAAATAGAAGACAGTTTCCCAAAGTATGGTGCGTGGTTCCGGCGTCGCTTTGGTATCGACAACGATCAGGCGCTGGAATTGTTCCATCAGACTGTATCGATGAAGTCGGTTGGTAATCTCACTGATTTCGTGCGAAGTCACATGCTCGAGCCATTCGATGTGGTTCCGCGCATCCAGGCGCTGATTACGCACTTCGACGATCTGACACGGGCTCACCAGGCAGTGCTGAAAGCTGAACGCCAGGTCCAACTGCTCACACCCTTGGTCTCTGATTGTGGTCGTCACACAGCATTGATCGGCGAAGTCGATGGACTCCGACATTGCCGTGAGGCGCTTCGCGAGTATTTTGCGCGCATCAAACTGAGTTTGCTCGACAAACGCCTGGCTCTGCTCACCGACGAGTGGGAGCGATTGAACGAACGGACGAGGCGACAGGAGGTGCGGCGCCAGGAGCAGCAAACCCAGATCGCAAACCTCGAACGCGCAATCCGCGACAATGGCGGCGACCGACTGGAACAGCTCGCTGCCGACATCCGGCGCAAAGAGCAGGAACGCGACCGGCGAACGCAGCGGGCGGAGCGCTTCCGACAACTGCTTGTCACGCTGGATGAGTTTCCGGCCGCAGACGAAGCGGCCTTCATTCAACAGCGCAGTTCGCTCTCAACGCGCACTGACACGCTGCGAACGCTGAACACTGGATTGGAAAACGAGCAGCGGGAACACGAGTTCACTTTCCGCAGGAGTCGCGAGGAGCACGACGCCCTCGTTGCTGAACTGGACAGTCTCAAGCGTCGACGCAGCAATATCGATGATCGTCAGATCCAGATCAGGGCCGCTCTGTGCGCCGGGCTCAGCATTGCAGAAGATGACATGCCCTTTGCCGGCGAACTGATCCAGATCCGCGATGGCGATCGCGATTGGGAAGGCGCTGCGGAGCGACTATTACGCGGCTTCGGCCTATCGCTGCTGGTCCCCGATACGTACTACAGCAGCGTCGCCGACTGGGTTGACCGCAGCCATCTGCGGGGCAGGCTCGTTTATTTCCATGTCCGCGCGCGACGGCAGGCGGACAGCTCGGAGCTGCATCGCGATTCGCTGGTCAGAAAGCTCGCCGTCAAACCGGATTCGCCGTTCTACGAATGGCTGGAGCGAGAGCTCCGGCAACGTTACGACGTAGCGTGCTGTGAGACCCAGGAGCAGTTCCGACGCGAGGCCAGAGCCGTTACACGCGCCGGCCAGATCAAGGATCCCGGCGGTCGTCATGAAAAAGATGACCGCCATCGCATTGATGACCCCAGCCGCTATGTTCTCGGCTGGACCAATGCGACGAAAATTGCGGCGCTGGAGGCTAATCGCCGGCAACTGGCAGCGCACATCGGCAATATCGGAACACGCATCAGCAAGCTCCAGTCGGAGCGCAAAGTACTCGATAGCCAGATCGAAGCGCTCGCGAAACTGGATGAGTTCGCCTCCTTCGAGGAGCTGGATTGGGGAAGTGTCGCGAGCGAGGTGGCAACACTGACCGATGAACGCGAGCGGCTGGCCTCTGCTTCCGATGTGCTAAAGCAACTGGGCGAGCAATTGCACGAAGCCACTCAGATACTGGCCGATATCGACAGCGAGCATGAATCTGTCAGAGACAAGCGTTCCAAAGTCGAGCAACGGCGTTTCGATACGGAGTTCGCACAGCAGCAGACGCTCGCATTGCTCAGCGCAGCGCCATTGGCCGAAGAACTGGTGAGCCGTCTGGAGGCGATGTTCGCCGAGGCCCTCGGCGAACATCAATTGAACGTTGAATCTTGTGACCCACGGGAACAGGATGTGCGCACTTGGCTGCAAGCGCGCATCGACGCCGAGCAGAAAAAGCTCGAGCGCCTGAGTGAGAAAATCATCAGGGCGATGGCGGCGTTCAACGAAGAGTTCAAACTCGAGACCGCCGAGATTGACGCCAGTCTTGATGCGACGTTCGAGTACGAGCGCCTGCTCGATCAACTCGGTCGGGACGACCTGCCGCGTTTCGTGGCGCGTTTCAAGGATCTGCTGAACGTCAACACGATCAACGAAATTGCCAACTTCAACGCCCAGTTGGCCCGCGAACGAGCAACCATCAAAGAGCGGATAGCTCGCATCAACGAGTCGCTCACGCAGATTGACTACAACCCGGGACGTTATATTCTGCTGGAATCACAGACCAGTCCCGACGCTGAGATCCGCGACTTTCAGGCCGAGATCCGCGCCTGCACCGAGAGCGCGGTGACTGGCACAGACGACGCCCAGTATTCGGAAGCGAAGTTCCTGCAGGTCAAGGCGATCATTGATCGCTTTCGCGGTCGCGAAGGACTCTCGGACCAGGACCGCCGTTGGACAGCCAAGGTCACCGACGTGCGCAACTGGTTTCTCTTCGCAGCCAGTGAACGATGGCGCGCGGACAACGGCGAGCACGAGCACTATTCCGACTCCGGCGGCAAGTCAGGTGGCCAGAAAGAGAAGTTGGCTTACACCATCCTGGCCGCCAGCCTGGCGTATCAGTTCGGGCTGGAATGGGGCGCAGTGCGTTCGCGCTCCTTTCGCTTTGTGGTCATCGACGAAGCTTTCGGGCGTGGTTCCGACGAATCTGCCGAGTATGGTTTGAAGCTCTTCCGACAGCTCAATCTGCAATTGCTGATTGTTACACCACTGCAGAAGATTCACATTATTGAACCGTTCGTCGCCAGCGTCGGCTTCGTGCACAACGAGGGTGGTTGCGCGTCGAAGCTGCGCAATCTCACCATCGAGGAATACCAGGCCCAGAAAGTGGCGCACGCGGCCAGTCCGCTCGTGCAGTCGGTCGGCGACGCGGTGGCGCGATAAGTTGGAGTGGACCACGCCACGCGAGCTGAAGGCACAGCTGACGCGACTGTGGGACCGCGGCGCGTTGTTGCGTCCATTGCTGACCGAGGAAGCCAGATTTCCGCTTCGGTTGAGCGTGAAAGCCCCCACCTCAGCGGAGCTGACCGACAACTTCGTGGCCGTACGCGCGTGGACAGCCGCGCTGGTCGGCATGCCCGCTATCCGGATTGAGTGGCGCGAGGTCCACCACCGAGTTCACGGCCTGCAGCGCCTGCCGCAAAGGATCTGGATCGATAGTCTGGACGATGCCTTGGGTGTGCTTGGTAAACGTCGCGACGCCGAGCGCTTGAAGCAACTGTCGGAGCTGACCCGCATGACGATCCCGACGCTGCTTCCGTGGCTCGCCAAATTCCCGCTTCGGACCATCGAACTGGCCGAACATTGGTCAACGCTGCTTGATGTAGTGCGCTGGCTTGTCGAGCATCCGCGCCCCGGAATATACGTCCGGCAGATTGACGTTCCGGGGGTACACAGCAAGTTTATCGAGACACATCGCGCAGTGCTGAGCGAGTTGCTTAATCTGGCACTACCCAGCGATGCCATCGAGTTCGATCAGATCGGGGTGAGCCAGTTTGCCCGCCGCTTCGGCTTTCTGGACAAGCCCGCCCGGATCCGATTTCGCGTACTCGATCGTCGGATCCGTATTCTTCCCGGATCTGTCTGCCCCGACATTGCGCTGGATATCGACAGTTTCGCCAGTCTGACCCTGCCTTTGAAGCGTGTGTTCATCACTGAAAACGAAACCAACTTCCTGGCGTTCCCCGCAGCCGATGACGCTATCGTGATCTTCGGTGCCGGTTACGGCTGGGATGCGCTGGCGCGTGCAGTTTGGCTCGCGCAATGCGACGTCTACTACTGGGGCGATATCGACACCCATGGCTTCGCCATACTCGACCACCTGCGTGGTCGCTTCCCGCATGTCATTTCCTTCCTGATGGATAGCGCCACCCTGTTGGCGCATGAGGCGCAGTGGGGTGTCGAAAGCGAACGAAGCGTGCGCGACCTTACCCGCTTGACTGTCGATGAGCGCGCTCTGTTCGATGTGCTGCGAGACGATCGGATCAAACGGAATCTGCGACTGGAGCAGGAACGCATTGCGTTCAGCTGGGTGATACGGGCTCTCGAAAAGCTGACTGACAGCGACCTGCCGACTGGGTTACCCGCCTATTCCGGATAACGCCACGGCTTAGCCGGTTGCTCCGCCGTTTCATCAAGCGTCCATTGCGGCAGCGCCAGCCCGGCAGCTACCGGTGTCATGACCATGCGCACGCGGGTGCCGATACCGACGCTGCGAACGATTTCAGGTGGCGCGAAGCTGCCATCCGGCATGACGAGATTGCCACCGACGCGAAGCGCTTCGTATTCGCTGGGCTGACCTTTCTGTGTATCAAGATCCACCAGCAGGATCAGATAAGGCACTTTGGCCTTGAACGATGGCTGGATCGCATGATGGACTTCGCCATAGGAGTGCACCGTGCCGCGCCCGTCGACAGGCACCCATTCGCTCTCGCGATCGCCAGTCCACGGACAGGCGGTTGTCGGTGGATAGCGCAACAGCCCGCTATTCCGCCCACGCTGCAGGCGGAATTCGCCTTTCGCGCAATAATCGAAAAACGCACGGTTCTCGCCATCGAGATCCTCAATGGTCAGCATCATGCCGAGGTATTCGCCTTGCACGGGCATTGTCGTTCTCCTCAGCGGTGATCGCTGGCCATGACCATGGCGCTGCCAGCGCCCGGATGTGCCCAGCCCAGATTGGCCGTCAGTTCCACCTTGCGCACCTGACGGCAGCCACCTTCGGCGTAATCGTAGCTGTGCTGCCGCAATCCGTCGGTACCCACGGGACATGAATCGTCGACGTCGTGGCGCAGTTGGCGCACGTTCTCAATAACCATGTTCATACCGTGCGTATAACCTTCGCAGAGATGGCCGCCAGCGGTGTTGTTCGGGCGACGTCCGCCGAGCTCGATGGTGCCGTTGGAAACATACTCGCCACCTTCACCTTTGGCACAGAAGCCATAATCTTCGAGCTGCAGCATGGTCGTGAATGTAAACGCGTCGTAGGACCCGGTGACATCGATGTCCTCAGGGCCGACGCCAGCATTCGGCCACAGAATGTTGCGTGCGTAATAGCCGGCGACTGTCGATATGGGCCCGCTCTGGTAATGCAGATGGATATCTCCGCGCGGCTTGCACACCCGCCCTGCGACGGACTGGATCACGGCCGGCGGTCGCGGGCAGTCGCGTGCGCGGTCGAGTCGGGTAACGATGATGCAGGTTGCATTATCGGTTTCCACGCAGCAGTCAAGCAGATGCAACGGTTTGCAGATCATGCGTGAATTGAGCACATCGTCGACGGTGCAGCGTTCGCGATAATAGGCTTTGGGATTATTCGAAGCGTGCCGGCTGTGTGCAACTTTGACCGCCGCCACCTGTTCCGGCGTAGTGCCGTATTCGTACATATGGCGCATGAACGTCGGTGCGAACAACTGCCCCGCGCTCTGCCAGCCGTAAGCACGATGATGGATCTGGTCGCCGATGATCGGTGCTGCCGAGCGCGCGCCAGTGCCGCCGATACGTACCTGCGAGTAGCCGTTCATCGCCCGGTAGATGGCGACCGTGTTGCACATGCCGGCTTCGATCACACCGATGGCGATTCCGATCAGGCATTCGGTCGAGGAACCGCCGCCGTAGATATCCGTATAGAAGTTGAGGCGGATGCCGAGATCGGTCGCCACATGCGGCGCGAACGTCGAATCGTTGAACGAGTAACTCAGCATGCCGTCGATATCGCCGGCCGTCATGCCGGCATCCGCCATTGCATTACCAACCGCCCAACTTGCGAGCGATCGCGTCGTTTGATCGGAGCCGCGACGGTAGCTCGTTTCGCCAACGCCGCAGATCGCGTACTTGCCGCGCAGATGGCGCGACGACGAAGTCTCCAGTTCAGATGTCGCAGACAATCCCATCGGCTGCCTCCTGAAATTCAGTGACGGCGGTGCAGTGGTTCACAGCCTGGCGTTTCAAGGCGCCAGCGCTTCGATCGCACGCCAGCATGGCGCCGACGGATTATCGGCATTGACCGGGACGATGGCGACATGCGTTGCACCGGCATCGAGGTGGGCCTGAACGCGGGAATTCATGGCCCGCTCGTCGCCCCACGCGAGCATCGCATCGATCAGGCGATCACTCCCTCCGTGTTCGAAGTCGGCATCGGTAAACCCCGAGTCGCGCCACAGGTTGAGATAATTGGGCAGGCCGAGATATAGCTTAAGCATGTGCCGGCCGGCGCGCCGCGCGACCGACGCATCCTTGGTATAACACACGCGCTGCATCGGGCAGAGCCACGGTCCCGGTCCCATGATGCTGCGCGCTTTGGCGGTGTGCTCTGGCGTGCTGTTGGCCGGATGCGAACCCTGCGAAATCTCGCCGGCCAGTGCGGTCATTTTCGGCCCCAGCGCGGCGAGTACTATCGGCAGCTCGCCAGCGCTGGTCACGATGGTGCCATCGGCTGCTGCAGTCACTTCCTGTTCGGCCATGCCGTCGACGAGCAGGTTGCGCGTGACTGAAATGGACTTGTGACTGGTCTTGATCGCCTCGACATAACTCCGCATCGTCGCCACCGGCTTGCCGTAATCATGCCCGCGCAGATTGACGAACAAGGTGTGCGATACGCCCAGCCCGAGCAGGAATCGACCGCGCGACTGCTCGGCGACGGTCTGCTGCATCATCGCGCACGCCATCGGGTCGCGACTGTAGATATTGACGATACCGGTGGCCGCAATCAGTTTGGTGGTATTGGCGAGAATGAAACTCGAGGCCAGTATTGGCTCACGCCCGACTGCTTCGGGAAACCAGACTGCGCCATAGCCGAGGCTCTCGATATGCTGGCAACCCGCGGCGACTGTCGCTGCGCTCAAGCCGTCGGTAAACAGGAAAATGCCGCGCTGCGTTAGTTTCATACGATGCCTCCCCAGGACTCGATAGCCTGCATGATAACGCGACGGCGCCGGATCAGGCGTCGAAATCGAGCATCAGACGGTCGCTTTCGGGGATGGACTGGCAAGCCAGGATGTATCCGGCAGCAAGTTCAGCATCATCGAGGATCAGATTGTTCAACATTCGCACCCGGCCCTGAATCAGGCGGGCACGACAGGTCGAGCAACTGCCGGCCTCGCAACTGTAAGGCAGGTCGAGACCGGCGTTCCGACCGGCCTCGAGCACCGTGCTGCCAGCGGCGTCCATTTCGAACGTGGCGGTTTCACCATACAGCAGCACCTCGACAAGGACGCTCGCGTAATCCCGTTCCACGCTAAAGTAAACCTGGAATGCGCAGCGCCAGTTCGCCGGCACGCCGCACATGTGCACGCATCAGCTTCTCGGCCTGGGTTGGTTTTCCCGCCAGGATGGCGTCGATGATTTCGACGTGTTGCTGGGCAGAAAGTACGCGTTGCTCGCGATCGAGTACGCGAAGAAACTGCAGGCGATAGCCCGGCATTTCGAGCGGCTTCAGTGCGGCGGCCAGGCGCGCGTTGCCGGCCATGGCGACGATTCCGTCGTGCAAGGGGACGTTGTTCTCCATGTGCGAGAGCTCGTTGACGAGCACTTCCGTCGTCAACCAGATTGCGCGGGCCTCGGCCAACCACGCGCGCTTACCGGTGCTGGCAACGCGTCCGGCGGCCAGCCCGGCGGCATAACCCTCCAGACATTCACGCATCTGAAACAGCTCGATCAGTGCAGCGCGCGTGATGCGCCGCACGCACGCTCCGCGCTGATGTTGCAGATCGACCAGACCCTCGGCAGCGAGTTTGAGAAACGCTTCCCGCAGCGTGCTGCGGCCAACCGGGATCCGCGCCATCAATTCCGCTTCGATCAGGCGCTGGCCCGGCGCCAGAAATCCTTCGTGGATCTGCCGCCGGATCTCGGCCGCCGCGATATCGGCCGCTTTCGGCGTGGTCTCCGCTGTCGCCGACTCGAGTACTTTCATCTCAGCGCCTCTGCCGCGTCGCAGCGTTGACAATCCGCCATTAATGTCAGACATTCTAGTCAGTCTATCTGATTCGAGTCGAAGCGCAAGCGCGCCGGACGCAGGAGAAAAGCATGGTCGCTGACGAGTTTGTCGATCCCGCCATACTGGCGCGCGTGCGGGTCGGGCGCGATTACGTCGCGGCCAAATACGGCTTCCGCAATCACTGGTACCCGGTACTGTTCTCGACCGAACTCGATGAGGGGCAACCGCAACCGTTGACCCTGCTCGGCGAGAATATTCTGCTGCGACGCATTGATGGTCAGGTCCATGCCATCCACGATCGATGCCTGCATCGCGGGGTGAATTTGTCGCACAAACTTGAGTGCTATACCAAGGACACGATAACCTGCTGGTACCACGGCTTCACCTATCGCTTTTCAGACGGCCTGCTGTGCGCTATCGCCGGAACCCAGAGCAGCGCTGTCATCGGGCGCAAGAAGCTCCGCACCTACCCCGTGCAGGAAGCGAAAGGCCTCGTGTTTGTCTTCGTCGGCGACGATGACTACACACCGCCGCCACTCGCCCACGATGTGCCGCCGACGTTTCTTGACGACGACATGGTCATCCGCGGCAAGCATCGCATGGTCGCGGCGAACTGGCGCATCGGCGCCGAGAATGGTTTCGATTCGACGCACATTTTCATCCACAAGAATTCCGTCCTGATCGGCGATGCCGACCTGGCGCTGCCTCTCGGCCTGCAGCCGCAAGGTCGCCATGCGTTCCGCACCAGCACCGCGGACGAAGGCCCCAAAGGTGTCTTCGACAACTTCGGCCCGGGCGAAGTGATCCCCGTCTTCACTGCGGTCATCGACGGCCAGGAAGTACTGCACGGCGCGATGCACGGCAGCAACCGCGTGCCGCACGATATCTCGATGTGGCTGCCTTGCGCACTGCGCGTGCAGCCCTGGCCGGTACCGGAACTGACCCAGTTCGAATGGTATGTGCCCATCGATGGAGACCATCATTTGTACCTGCAGACACTGGGCCGACGCTGCACTTCGGCGGCGGAGATTGCGACTTTCGATATGGAGTTTCATCGCCGCTGGGTGCCCCAGGCACTCGACGGCTTCAACGACGATGACGTTTGGGCGCGCGAAGCGACGCAGCCGTTTTATGCCGACGACACCGGCTGGTTGAAAGAGCAGCTGTTCGAGCCGGACGGCAATATCGTCGAATGGCGCAAACTTGCCAGTGCGCATGCGCGCGGTATCCAGCGCCCTCAACATATCGATCCACCGCGTGGCAACAGCCGGCATCCGGGGAGCACACCATCATGAGCTTGTGGCTGGATCTGCTGGGCGTCACTGTCCGCAACGTACGTACAAAAACTTTCGGCGCCACGCGCATTGCCGAAGCCGGGATGGAAAATCCGCAGACCGTCATCCTGATGCATGGCATCGGTGGTCATCTGGAGGCCTATGCAAAGAACATCCTCGCATTGTCGGCACGCTTTCACACCGTGGCATTCGACTTCGTCGGTCACGGGCTGTCGGCGAAACCGATCATCGATTACACGCCGCTGCAGCTCGTCGCACATCTCGGCGAAGTGATGGATGCCCTGGATCGTCCGAGCGCCCATCTGTGCGGTGAATCACTCGGTGGATGGGTCAGCGGACTGTTCGCGGGTTTACATCCGCAGCGCGTGCAGCGGCTGATCCTGAACACCTCGGCCGGCTTGCCGATATTGACCGACCAAGGTCGCCAGGATCTGCAGGAACTCATTGACCTCAGCCGCAAAGCGGCCACCTCAGGTCCACCCACTGAGGAGACCATCCGCAATCGCATGAAATGGCTGTTCCATCCAACCAATCATCATCTGATCTCCGACGAACTGATCAACACGCGACTGCATTTCTATTCGCAACCAATCATGAAGGACGTTGCGCCGCGCGTGCTCGCGATGATACCGATGCACGACGACTTCCTCATTCCGCTCGAACGCATTCAGGCCGAAACGCTGTTTCTATGGACTGAGGACAATCCGGTGCACGATGTCGAAACCGCGCGCCAGAGCGCGGCCAAAGTCCCGGGTTCCAAGCTTTACGTGATGCAAGCCAACGCAGCGCACTGGCCGCAGTACGAAGCGCCCGACGAGTTCAACCGCGTCGTTCAGCGCTTCCTGAGTGACGGTCAGGTCTGACACGGATGTCGCCAGAGGGTCCGTCGACTGCATAATAGTCAGCAGCTGCTGCAAGACTGGTCTCTCCATACAATCATGAGCACCACCATGTCACCGACCGTAACGCCAACCAGCCTGGGCTACTTCATCGTCAATGCGACAAAGCTCGAGGCCTGGCAACGCTTCGCTGTCGAGATCGTCGGCATGCAGGCAATCGTTGACGGCGACGATCTCATCCTGCGACTGGACGAACAGGCCCAACGCCTGATTATCACGACGGGGGACGAAGACGATCTGAGGGCCGTCGGCTGGGCGTTCGACAATGCTGCAGCACTCGAGAGCGCCATTGCGCAAGTCCGCCGTCACGGTGTTGCTGTCGAGGAAGGCAGCGCAGCGCTCTGCGCGGCGCGGCGGGTAGAGCGTCTGGTCCGGATTGTCGATCTGGACGGTCTCGAACACGAACTCTACTACGGACCGGTCATGGCACCGATGGATGAACCGTTTCGCTCATCGGTTTTGCATGGCCACTTCGTTGCCGGCCAGCTCGGCGCCGGCCACTATGTTGGGATGGTCGCTGATAAAGCGGCGGCTGAAACGTTTTATCGCGACGTCATCGGCTTGCGTGTGAGCGACTATATCCGCGGCGAAGTCGCTCCGGGCGGTCCGGTACTCGACGCCACTTTCATGCACGCCGCCAGTGGGCGGCATCATTCCGCCGCCATCGCGTGTGCACCGTCAGCCAAGCGCATTCACCATCTCATGGTCGAAGTCGAGGATATGAATGATGTCGGACTCGCGCGCGAACGTTGCCGTGCTGCCGGCGTGCCGATCATGATGGATCTAGGCCATCATCCGAACGACGGCATGTTCTCGTTCTATGCCGTCACCCCTGGCGGTTTCGGTCTGGAGATCGGCAGTGGCGGCCGCGTCATCGACGAACGTCACTGGGAAGTACGGAGCTACGCGCGCTTGAGTGACTGGGGTCACAAACCGCCCAGTTGAACAGGGTCGCCGACCTTGATCTCGCCCGACAGCACCGTCATGCCGTAAACGCCGACATTCTGACTGGCTTCGCAAACGACCGTGCGCAGAATGCTGGTATCGGCGTCAAATGCCGCCTGCGCACGGGTCACTGCCCCACAGCGCGGCGTCGTCATCACGCAATCCAACGTCGTTGGACCGATGACGAGGCGATGACCGACCCAGTCCTGCTCTGCCAGTCCGATCAGATCGGCGGCCGTTTCGATCAGGATATTGGGTCGAAAGCGCCGCGCATCCCAATCAGCTCCGGTATTCTTCGTGCGCAGAAACCCGAGAGTGGCGGTCGTGACCAGATGGAGCGGCGTGACCAGAAAAAAAGATCCGGGCGCAGACACGAAGTCGGCGACGCTCTGCGGCACGTCGTTGAGAAAATCAGGCAGTGGCTCGCCAGGTTCGCGGGTAAACGTCGCTTTCAGCTCATCGAGCCAGACCCCATCGTCGCGCTTGTGGCGCCGATAGAAATCGATGTCATGGGCCGGCCGCAGCGACTCCAGCGTCGAGCGTTGGCCTGTCAAACGTGTGAGCTGACGGTGGATTTCTGGGTCATCGCTGCCGAGAGTGAAACCATCGGGAAACAGCACATCGACATGACCGTCAGCCGACGTTCGATAGCGCGCCGAACAACGCAATAATTGCGGGCGCGCTTTGCAGCTCTGGATCTCGGCTCTGGCACTATCGCGCAACGCCCACTGCCGATCGCCGTTCAACCCTTGCTCACCGAGGTGGCTTACTTGGAGTTGTTCGCCGCCCATACCCTTGACCGGATAGCGCCAGATTTCCTTGACGGTCCCGACTTGAATCATCGCTGTTCTCTCCGCCTGCTGGTCGTTCGCTCGCGTAGCACGTTCATTGTGCCGGCACTCATCGCAGCAAGATTTGCGCCGGAGTTCAGTGACCGGCTGCCGAGGAAGCCGTGCCTGCGGCAGGAAGATAGTCCCGCACCAGCGCGCGGGCCTTGTTGCCGACGACCGCGGCGTCGATCGGCGCCGATGATCCATCGAGTTCCGTCGCATAGGAAAACAGCGGCAGGTAGAGCTGCGCCTGGTCGGGTGCACCACGCAGGCGCAAGGGCTGCGGACGTGCTGCCAGCGCTGCCCATTCCTCGCGCACGGCATTCCACAGCGGCGCAGTCGATTGCAGGTAACGATCGCCAGCGCTGAAATCGAAACCGGTGATGCGTTCATAGCGATTCACACCGAGTTCGCTTGCAAGCACGCGCATCTCGGCGACCGCGGCGCCCTGCGCTTCGAGCACGACTTTATTGTTGTGCTGTTCGTGCACCCAGCCGGTCGGCAATATCGTGTGGCGATTGCTCCCGATCAATACCTGGTAGTCCTTACGCACGCTGAATTCGCGCCGTGGCAGCGGACGCCAACCGTCTGACGATGCCCACGATGAATAATTGCCGAAATGCTGCCAGCGCGCGACGTCGCCATAACGTGGTGAATCGTCGACCTGATAGACAGTCTGCGACCAGCTGCCGGCACGTGCCTCGGCCGGTACAGCCACCTGCTCCCAGGTATCGTGACCTCGATAAGTGAGCACCGACGTTGGTTCATAGCGCCAATCCTGACGCCAATGCTTGGTGACGATGGGTTCGCTCGCGGTCCCGTCCACATCAGCAATTCGCATCACGAGCACATGCTGCAGTGAGATGAAACCCGGGTTGTCGGCTATCACATAGACTTTCTCGGTGCCCCAGCTGCGATAGGGTCGCGGCGGGGAATAGTCGGCAGTAAAACCGGCAATCTCGAGAAAATCGAAACTCGTGCGATATTCGCCAGCCATGGCGAGAATGGCGCGGCGATCGCGTTCCAGCGCCGTCAAACCAGGTTCGCGCAGTGCCCGCCACGCGGCACCCGGACCGGATTCGAGCGTTACCGCCTGACCCTGCGTCATGCCCCCACGCGGTTGCATGGCGGCGCCATCGATGAACGGCCAGCCGAAAACATACGACGACGGTGTCGACGCATCCGCAGGCACGGTCGGCGCCGCCTGCGCTGCGCCGAGCAGGCCCAGCCATAGCGCCAGTAGCAGCTTCATCGCGCTGCTCACGAAAGCGCCGACAGGCTCGCGACCGCGCGACAGTGCCGCTATACCGAGCCCGTTAAGGATGCCCGACGGCGAGCCAGGATCGATACCGCCACCGGACCGAACAGCCAGGCCGCGCCGGGCAGGGGCACCGGTGCAGAATCAATCCCGGCAAACCCGACCGTCAGGCCGTGCCAGTTTTCGCTGGTGTGCGTAAAGTTGATCGAAGTATAAGTGCCGACCAGCCGCAGCACCCCGTGAAGCTCACCGGCGCCCGTGAATCCGGTGTTCGAGCCGTTGAGGGCGGGAGAACCATTACCCCAATAGCCGGCGCCGAAGCTCAGAAATTCAATCGGCGCTCCGAACTCGACGACATTGCTGTTCCAGCTGACCAGCGCTATCAACGGATCGACAACCGCGCGGGAGAAGTTGATTGTCACGCTACCACCGGCGTTGAAGGCGACGATGTCGGCGTCAGGCGGTACGTTGTCTACGCTGGCGCTCAAATAAGGTGCGGCAGGTAGCCAGAAATTGGTGCCGCCGACGAGTTGGACAAAGTCATAACCGCCTACCAGCGTTACGCCGACATCAACGTTGTCGAGCGTCGCTGTGCCGCTGACTGAATTAAGAGCGCCAACCGTCCAGTCAGTCCATGCCACCATTCCTGCACTGGCGGCCGGTACGACAAACACACTTATCATCGCGCCAGCTACCAGCGCGCGCTGCGACTGATCGAACATTGCCCTTCTCCGCATTACCAGGATATGCAGGCAACCTAGCGAACCTGCCGCAGGGTGGCAAGGTTACACATCACAAATACGAGCGCTGCTTCAGCCTCGTGGCGTGGCGAATGCAAACCTGGTCCGCCGATAGGACAGCCGTCGTATGCTCATTCCTCGAGCAGACTGCGCAACATCCAGGCGGTTTTCTCGTGGATTTCGAGGCGCTGCGTCAGGAGATCGGCGCTGGGTTGATCGTTCGCCGCTTCGACGACGGGAAACACGCTGCGGGCGGTGCGGGCAGTTGCTTCCTGTGCCGCCATCAGATGACGGATCATGTCGTCAGCCAGGGGGACGCCATCGACTTCCTTGATCGAAGCCAGTTTGACGAATGCTTTGTACGTTCCCGGCGCCGGAAAGCCGAGCGCACGGATGCGTTCGGCGATCAGATCGAGTGCTGCCCATTGCTCGGTGTACTGGGCCATGAACATCAGGTGCAGACTGTTGAATTGCGGCCCTTTGACGTTCCAGTGAAAATTGTGTGTCATCAGGTACAGCGTATAGCTATCGGCCAACAGTGCCGACAAGCCGAGCACGATTTTCTCGCGGTCGGCGGCTTTGATTCCGATATCGATAGAAGGTGCAGTAACTTTTGTCTTGGCCATGGCGTAATCCTGTTGGTATAGCGAGTGCGCGAGAAGAGCGCACGTGCGTTAGATTGTGGATGATGTTCCCTCACCACGACAAGGCGAGCCGACCTGTGACCACATCGATGCAATGCTGTCGCCAGCCGGCAATGTGATCTCCAGGTAAGAACCACGGCGGTGGGAGGTGCGCTAGAACACCTGGAGGCGATGACTGCCCCCTGAGCGGCTTGATCCGGGCCTACGCTGGTCGTCTCGACGACTCGTCGGTGAGCCTTGAAGCGATGGCGAAATAGCGGTCGAACGACACCTCGGATCACGGATCGGTGGCGAATTCAAGCGCCGGCGTGGCAGCTTATGCACATTGTTTCATGACTGTAACGTCGCTCAGCGGGAATTGGTTGCTGCACCAGAACTGGCGGTTTTGATGTGCTAACCCGTTGTTTTTTATGCATGACAGGCGGTGGCGAAATTTTAATCAAAATGACATAACTGCGATGTGGGCAGGCAATCCGACCCAGCTTACGGCAAACCATCAACAAAGTTATCCACAGAATCTGTGGGTAACCTGATTTAGCAGTCAAATCAAAGACAAGGCCATAGATCCCCGACCCTGTGCATGTGCCGAGGCTTGGACACGGGCGTCGGGCGGGGCTTAGTATCGAGCGCCATGACGATGACACAGCGCCATCGAAGGACCCGCCGGCCGTGGACCGTACTGGCGATCGTTTTCATGCTGCCGGGGATAGACCTGCCGATTGCGCTTGCCGACAGCACCAAGGAGCCGCTGCCAGGCGCCGACGCGGCCAGCTTTCTCGAGTTCGAATCAGTGCCTGATGGCCGCTGTCAGATCCTGAGCGCAGGCGGCAAGCTACGAGTGGTGCATAATCGGCACACCGAGCGAAGCATCGATTTCCGTCTCACGCGCCTGTTCGCCGGCAACCATCCTCAGGGCCTTGTTGTCGGACAACTCGCCGCAGGTGAGACCGGCATGAAGCTCGGCTGCACTGAAGTCGATGGCCGTAAGCAGGATTGGGTCATTGAACGAGCCCGTTATCTCAATCAGGATTAAATCAATGATCCCTACCACGATCCGCACCGCGCTTTTTTTACTGCTGCTGGCGCTTGCACCCGCTGTTGCGCTGGCCGAGGAGCCAGCGGCTCGCTCGCCCGGCGATCTGACCGACGCCGAACGCATGGCGATGATGAAATCCGCCAATGACTACAATAGCTGCGTATTCAAGGAAGCGATGTCCAGCGTCAAACAGGAAGACGACATCCGCCATATCGCTGATCTGGCGATGGGGCTCTGCCAGCCGGGCCTGGATACGCTCAAGTCGACCATCACCGGCTGGGGTTTCGAGGCGTATTTCGCCGAAGGCTTTGCCAGAACCATCAGGGATCGCGCTGCGCACAAGCTCCTGCCTGAACTTGCCGTGAAGCTCAGTCAGTAGGAGTCTGGTGAAAACGACTGCGCTCGTGGCGACGCCGCGCGCGCTGCTCAGGCCTGCTTACCGTCGTCGAGGCTGGCACTGGTTAAACCGCCGACGAACTCGGCAAATTCATGCAATGCCCGTTCGTAGACACTGCGCTTGAACGGCACGACGAAACCCAGCGGATCCCAGTAATCGACCCAGCGCCAGGCGTCGAATTCGGGTTCCTGCGCAGCATCGAGCTTGAGATTGGTTTCATCGACTGCCAGACGGAGCAGGAACCAGAGTTGCTTCTGGCCAATGCACAACGGCTGCTGGTGGTAGCGGATATACCGTTTGGGCAGGCGATAGCGGAGCCAGCTTTTGGTCGAACCGAGCAGTTCGACATGTTCGCGCTCGAGCCCGACTTCCTCCTTCAGTTCGCGATACATCGCGTGCTCAGGGGTCTCGTTATGCTGGATGCCGCCCTGCGGAAACTGCCATGCGGCCATGCCGATGCGTCGCCCGCAGAACACCTTCCCCGATCCGTTGGTGAGGATGATGCCCACATTGGCGCGAAATCCATGCTTATCGATCATGTGGCATTCCCGGCGTGGCACGCTTCGCGCGCAGCCTTTCGCAGGATTCTCCACAATGCGCGCGTGTAGTTCAACAGGCGGCAAGTGAACGACAACGGCGCCCGCCAGGCGCCGTTGTCACGACTGCCGTAGGGGCGGGACTCAGCCCAGCAGTTGCTCGATGGCCGTGCTTTCTTCTTTCAACTCGGCGGCGGTCGCATCCATCCGCTTGCGGCTGAATTCGTCGATGGCCAGGTTCTGCACGATGGAGTACTTGCCGCCTGCACACGTGACCGGGAACGAATACATCATGCCCGGCTCGATGCCATAGCTGCCATCGCTCGGAATACCCATGCTGACCCAATCGTCGGCCGGCGTGCCGAGGGCCCAGTCGCGCATGTGCTCAAGCGCAGCATTGGCCGCGGAAGCCGCGCTGGACGCGCCACGCGCGTCGATGATTGCAGCGCCGCGTTTGGCGACCTGCGGAATATAATCGTTCTCGTACCAGGCGCGGTCGACCATGCCGAGTGCCGGCTTGCCGGCCACCGTCGCCTGGCTGAGATCGGGATACTGGGTGGTCGAATGATTGCCCCAGATGGTGACCTTGCGGATATCAGCGACCGTCTTACCCGTTTTCGCCGCAAGCTGGGCGATGGCCCGGTTATGATCGAGACGTGTCATGGCCGTGAACTGGGCTGGATTGATGTCCGGGGCGCTCTTCATGCAGGTCCAGGCGTTGGTGTTGGCCGGATTACCGACCACGATGACCTGGATGCCGCGGTCGGCGTGCGCATTGATGGCTTTGCCCTGAACTTTGAAGATCCCACCATTTGCGGCCAGCAGGTCGCTGCGTTCCATTCCCGGGCCGCGCGGACGCGCGCCTACCAGCAGCGCATAGCGGGCGTCCTTGAACGCCACATTGGCATCGTCAGACATTTCGATGCCGGTCAGCAACGGGAAGGCGCAATCGTCGAGCTCCATCGCCACGCCGTTGAGGGCTTTCATCGCCGGCGTTACTTCCAGCAGCTGCAGTACAACGGGCTGGTCCGGGCCGAGCATTTCGCCGGCAGCGATGCGGAACAGCAGGGAATAGGAGATTTGGCCGGCGGCGCCGGTCACGGTGACTCTGACGGAGGGCTTCATACGGAATCGATCCTTATCGTTGCAGTGAAAGTGGCGGAATGCCTCAGCGGCGCCCGGCGAGCGGCACGTAATCGCGCTGCTCGGCGCCAATATACAGCTGTCGCGGCCGCCCGATACGGAATTCGGGGTCGCGCATCAGTTCTATCCATTGGGCTATCCAGCCCGCGCTGCGCGCTAGCGCAAACATCACGGTAAACATGGCGGTCGGAATATTGAGCGCCTGATAAATCAAGCCGGAATAAAAATCGACATTCGGGTAGAGCTTTCGCTCGATGAAATAGTCGTCTTCGAGCGCAATGCGTTCGAGTTCCATCGCAATATCGAACAGAGGCTGATTGAGCTTCATTTCGTCGAGCAGGTCATGGCAGGCCTGGCGGATGATTTTTGCGCGCGGATCGTAGTTCTTGTACACGCGATGGCCGAAGCCCATCAGACGGAACGTATCATCCTTGCTCTTGGCACGCTCGACGAATTTGCGCGTATTGGCGGGACTGCCGATTTCTTCGAGCATGCGGATGACGGCTTCGTTCGCGCCACCATGCGATTTGCCCCACAACGTCGCGATACCTGCAGCCAGGCAGGCAAACGGATTGGTTTCGGCGCTGCCGGCCAGGCGCACTGCGGAGGTACTTGCATTCTGTTCGTGATCGGCGTGCAAGATCATCAGCAATTCGAGCGCGCGCACGGCGACCGGGTTGGCCACATAGGGCTCGGTTGGCCAGGAATACATCATTGTCATGAAATTTTCGACGTACCCGCGTGAGTTGTCGGGATAGACGAACGGGAGCCCTGAGGCATAGCGGTAAATCTTGGCGACGAGCCCAGGCATCTTGCCGATCACCCGGCGCGCCGTCAGCAGCTGGTCGGCCTCGCTGTAGATATCGGTCTTCTCGTGATAATAGGAAGCGACTGCGCCGACCACCCCGGTCAGCACCGACATCGGGTGCGCGTCGTAACGGTAGCCGGAATAAAAACGCGACAGATGCTCGTGGGTCATACCGTGCATTTTCAGCGAATGATCCCACTCGCTGAGCTGTTCGGCGTTGGGAAGCTCACCATGCACCAGCAGATAGCAGACTTCGACGAACGATGATTGCTGGGCCAGTTGCTCGATGGGATAACCTCGATGCAGCAGAACGCCGGCGTCACCATCAAGGTAGGTAACAGCGCTTCGACAACTGGCAGTGGAACCAAAACCGACATCGAGCGTCAACAAGCCGAGTTCCTTGTGCAGTGACTTGATGTCGATAACCGGTGCACCGTAGAGACTCTCGACCACTGGACATTCGACGCTCTTGCCAGTTGCGTTATCGGTAATGGTGACCGTGCGTTTGCCGTTCAAAATGACCTCCAATCGGCGCTCGCCCGGCAGCTAGGTGAGCACGTCGCATGGATAGAGCTGGATGTGGTTAGCATACTTACGGTCGATCCAGCGGGCAAGACAAGCCCTGACTTTGTCGCTCCAAGCACATAGTTGGTGCGTAAGCAGTTGGAAAAATGCGCGATGAATTAATGACATTGAGCGACGATTGATCAAAGATCTCGAACGCATGGCCGATATGCCAGGGCAGCGATACTGCCAGTTCATCGGGTCAGATCGACAAGCAACAGCAATAGCGGCCATCCGACTCACATTTTGATAGCGACTTCCGGCGGGTAAACCAAGATGCAGCCTCCTTCCTGTCTGTTCAGCGGCAACGCGCCGTTCATAGAAGGCCTCTACGACGCCTATCTCGCCGATCGGACCAGCGTGACCGAGGAGTGGCGGCGTTACTTCGATCAGCTGCAGGAAGGCATGAACGAGGACCGCCAGGATGTTTCACACGCGGACGTTCAGGCCCGCATGCTGGCGATTGGCCAGGCCGGGCCGCAGCCGGCAGTGGCTGTGCGCAGCGACGACGGCCTTGATGCGCAGAAACAGGTCGCGGTGCTGCAGCTGATCAACGCCTATCGTTTTCGTGGACATCGCCAGGCAAATCTCGACCCGCTGAACCAGTACGAGCGGCCCGAAGTCGCGGAACTCGATCCCGCTTACCATGGCTTGGCCGACGCAGACCTGGACCGCGTGTTCTACACCGGCTCGCTGCAGGGGGCGGGGCCCTGCACGCTGCGGGACATTCTGACCATCGTCCGTACGACGTATTGCGGCACCATTGGCGCCGAATACATGCATATCGTGGAAACCAGCCAGAAGCGCTGGATCCAGCAGCGACTCGAACCATGCCGCGCCCAACCCTCGTTCAGCGCGGACAAACGCCGTCAACTGCTTGAGCGCGTGATTGCGGCTGGCGCTCTGGAAGAATATCTGCACACCAAGTACGTCGGTCAGAAGCGGTTCTCGCTCGAAGGCGGCGAAAGCGCGATCGCGCTGCTCGATCAGTTGGTCGAGGACGCCGGCCGCCATGGCATCAAGGAATGTGTCGTCGGCATGGCCCATCGCGGGCGCTTGAACGTGCTGGTGAACATCATCGGCAAGCATCCCAGCCGCCTGTTCGACGAATTCGAAGGCAAGAGTCAGCAGGATTCCCGCTCTGGTGACGTGAAGTACCACCTTGGCTATTCGTCCGACATCGAGACGCCGGGCGGTTCGCTGCACCTCACTCTTGCGTTCAATCCCTCGCATCTGGAGATCATCGATCCGGTCGTCGAAGGCTCAGTGCGCGCGCGACAGGATCGCCGCCACGACTTCGCCCGCAACGAAGTCCTGCCGCTGCTGATCCACGGTGACGCCGCCTTCGCTGGCCAGGGCGTGATCATGGAGACGTTCAATCTGTCGCAGACGCGCGGCTATTCGACCGGTGGCACGGTCCACGTGATTATCAATAATCAGATCGGTTTCACCACCAGCGACCCGCTGGATTCGCGCTCGACGCTGTACTGCACCGACGTCGCGAAGATGGTTCAGGCGCCGATCTTCCATGTCAATGGCGACGACCCGGAAGCCGTCGCCATGGTCGCGCAGCTCGCCATGGATTTCCGCATGGAGTTCAGCAAGGACGTCGTCATCGACATGATCTGCTATCGCAAGCATGGTCATAGCGAAGCGGACGAGCCTGCAGCTACACAGCCAATCATGTATCAGCGCATCCGCAATCACGCTGGCGTACGTAAACTGTATGCCGACAAACTGACGGCCGCAGGCATCATCAACGCGGGCGATGCCGAAGCGATGGCAGCGAGCTATGTCGATGCGTTGGAAAACAATGTGGTTGTGTCGCGGCCCCTTGCAAACGTCAAAGACCAGCGGTTCCTGATCAACTTCGAGCCGTTCCGCGGGACCACCTGGCGGACCGAGGCGCCCACCGGCTTGAGTGTCGAACGAACGCGGGAACTCGCCGAAAAATTCAACGCAGTGCCCGAGAACTTCACGCTGCATCGTGCTCTGCAACGCGTCATGGCCGATCGCGTCGCCATGGCGGCGGGTGAACGCGACTGCGACTGGGGTTTCGCCGAGACCCTGGCCTATGCGTCGCTCTTGACCGAGCAATGCCCGGTGCGGATATCAGGCCAGGACAGCGGGCGCGGTACGTTCTTTCATCGTCATGCAGTGATCCACGATCAGAAGACTGGCGAAACCTATCTGCCGCTGCAGAATCTCGGTGCCGATCAGGCAGTCTTCCTCGTCATCAACTCAACGTTGTCCGAAGAAGCCGTACTTGCTTATGAGTTCGGTTATGCCAGCGCCGAGCCGAATGCGCTGGTCATCTGGGAAGCGCAGTTCGGCGACTTCGCCAACGGCGCGCAGGTCGTCATCGACCAGTTCATTGCCTCGTGCGAAGAGAAGTGGGGCCGTTACTGCGGACTCGTCATGCTCCTGCCGCATGGCTATGACGGCCAGGGCCCCGAGCATTCCTCAGCGCGCCTCGAACGCTACCTGCAGCTCTGCGCGGAAGACAACATGCAGGTGGTTTACCCGACCACGCCGGCACAGATGTTCCACCTGTTGCGCCGGCAGATGCTGCGGCCTTACCGTAAGCCACTCATTGTCATGAGTCCGAAGAGTCTGCTGCGACACAAGTTTTCGGTCTCGCCGCTGCGCGATATGATGGATGGCCAGTTCCGCGTCGTCATCGACGAAGTCGATGCGTTGGATCGTGCCAAGGTACGCAAGCTGTTGGTGTGCAGCGGCAAAGTCTATTTCGACCTGCTGGAAGCGCGACGCGAACATCAGATTGAAGATTGCGCGATCATCCGCCTGGAACAACTCTATCCGTTTCCAAAAGAGGAAATGCAGGCAATTCTGGCCCAGTACAAGAATGCCAGGCAGCTCGTGTGGGTTCAGGAGGAGCCGCGTAACCAGGGTGCCTGGTCGATGCTGCTGTCGACTCGCCATCTCGGCGGCTGCTTCGATAAATCCAATCCGCTGACCTGTGTTGCGCGACCGTATTCTGCGTCGCCGGCAGTCGGCTATATGTCACTGCACCTCGAACAGCAGCGGAAGATCATCGACGAGGCACTCGAGCTGACGCAACGCCAGGCCATACAGAAGAAGTCGGCCTGACGCCGCCACAGGAAGCAAGCATGCAAGTGGGAGAATCATCGTGCTAGTCGAAGTCAAAGTGCCTGTACTCGCCGAGTCGGTACCGGATGCCACGCTGCTCGAGTGGTACAAGAAAGTGGGTGAGCGCGTCGAACGCGGCGAAAACCTGATCGACCTCGAAACGGACAAAGTGACGCTCGAAATAGCGGCACCGGAAGCCGGCGTGATCACACGCATCAACAAGCAGACTGGCGATGTCGTGCTGACCAACGACATTCTCGCGGTTATCGATACCGAGGCGAGTGCGGGCGCCGCCGTCTCGGTGGTCGCGAGTGCTGCAGCACCGGCTGCTACAAGCGATATCTCGAGCGAAAAGCTCGGGCCCGCGGCGCGGAAAATCGCCGCTGAACACGGCGTCAGCGCCGCCGAAATTCAAGGCAGCGGGAAAGGCGGTCGCGTGACCAAAGGCGATGTGCTTGCCCACCTCGAACAGAGTGCGCCGGCCAAACCGACCACACCACCTGCGGCTGTACCAGCGACACCGGCGCCGGTACCAGTTAAGGCCGCTGCGACCAGACCCACGCCTGCAACATCGCGTGCCGAAGAGCGCGTGCCGATGTCGCGGCTGCGCAAGCGCACCGCTGAACGACTGCTTGCCGCGCAGCGCGAAAATGCCCTATTGACGACTTTTAACGAGGTCAACATGCAGGCTGCAATGGATCTTCGTAATCGCTTCAAAGTGGATTTCGAAAAGCGCCATGGTGTGCGCCTGGGGTTCATGTCGTTTTTCGTCAAGGCCGCGGTCGAAGCGTTGAAGCAGTTCCCTGTCGTCAATGCGTCGATCGACGGCGAAGACATTGTCTATCACGGATTTTTCGATATTGGTGTTGCGGTCGGCTCGGAGCGTGGACTGGTCGTACCGATACTGCGCGATGTCGAACGGATGGCGTTCGCAGAAGTCGAGCGCTCGATTCGCGAGTTCGGCGAACGCGCACAGAGTGGCAAGCTCACCATTGAAGAACTGACTGGCGGCACCTTCACCATCAGCAACGGTGGTGTTTACGGGTCGCTGGTGTCGACACCTATTCTGAATCCGCCACAGAGCGCAATCCTCGGCATGCACAAAATTCAGGAGCGTCCGGTGGCCGAGAACGGTCAGGTCGTTATCCGACCGATGATGTATCTAGCACTGTCTTACGATCACCGCATCATCGACGGTCGGGAAGCGGTGCAGTTCCTCGATACGATCTGCCGCCTGCTCGAGGATCCGGCGCGTATGCTGCTGGAAGTCTGAACCGCGCTTATGGATAGCTACGACATCATCGTGATCGGTGGCGGGCCAGGCGGCTATGTCGCCGCAATCCGCGCGGCGCAGCTCGGTTTCAAGACCGCCTGTATCGACCGCTGGTTGGCGAGTGACGGCAAACCGTCACTTGGCGGCACCTGCCTGAATGTCGGGTGTATTCCGTCCAAAGCGCTGCTCGACTCCTCGCATCATGTCGAGTTCCTGCGCACGCATGCGGCCGATCATGGTATCGACGCCCAGGTTGCGGTGGATATTCCACGCATGCAGGCGCGCAAGGACAAAATCGTTGCGACCTTGACACAAGGGATTGCCGGTCTGCTGAAGAAGAACAAAGTCACCTGGCTGAAAGGCAGCGGCGCATTCCAGTCAGCCAGCGAAGTCGTCGTCACCGCTGCCGATGGCGCGCAAACAGTCCTGACTGCTCCGCACATCATCATTGCCACCGGTTCAGTGCCCATTGCCATTCCACCGGCGCCGGTCGATCAGAAACTGATTGTCGATTCGACTGGCGCACTCGCGTTCGATACGGTACCGGGTCGCCTCGGCGTGATCGGGGCCGGCGTTATCGGACTCGAACTCGGCAGTGTGTGGCGACGACTCGGTGCGAACGTCGTCGTGCTCGAAGCGCTGGACACCTTCCTGCCGATGACCGACAACGCAATCGGCAAAGAAGCACACAAGATACTCTCGCGCCAGGGCCTCGATATCCGGCTTGGCACCAAAGTTACCAAAGCGTTGGCGAGCGACGGCAAAGTGACCGTCACCTGCGAGCGCGGTGGCGCCAGTGAAACACTCGAGTTCGACAAACTGATAGTCGCAGTCGGGCGCCGCCCGAATACCGAGGGGCTCGCGCTCGACAAGGCCGGCATCGCTTGCGACGCTCGCGGTTTCATCGAAGTCGACGCGCATTGCCAGACTGCTGTTGCCGGCATCCATGCGATCGGCGACTGCGTGCGTGGTCCGATGCTCGCCCACAAGGCCAGTGAAGAAGGTATTGCCGTTGCCGAGAGACTCGCCGGGCAGCAGCCTGAAGTCGATTTCGCGCACATTCCCTGGGTCATTTATACCTGGCCGGAAATTGCCTGGGCCGGTCAGACCGAGCAGGCCCTCAAAGCGGCCGGGCGCGCCGTGCGCAGCGGCAGCTTTCCGTTTCTTGCCAGCGGGCGCGCCCGCGCGATGGGCGAGGTCGATGGCTTCATCAAGATCATCGCCGATGCCACTACCGACGCCGTGCTGGGCGTTCATATGATTGGTCCGAACGCTTCGGAATTGATTGCCGAGGCCGTTCTGGCCATGGAATTTGGCGCAAGTGCCGAAGATATCGCGCGCACCGTACACGGCCATCCGACGCTGGCCGAGTCGCTGCACGAGGCTGCACTGGCCGTCGACAGGCGCGCCGTGCATTTCTAGCTACTGTCGGGACGTCAACGCTGCGCGCTATAACAGTGCGCAGGCGCCCGCTGGCGCTTGCATCATGGTGCACTGCAGCGTAAATTACGGCGCTGCGCCGCATTACTGGAGGCTGTCATGCCGGATGCCGTCATCGTCGCTGCCCTGCGTACTGCCATCGGATCTTTCGGTGGCAGCCTCGCCACCATACCCGCCCACGAACTGGGCGCTATCGTCATTCGCGCGCTGCTGGCCCGTACCGGTATCGATCCGGCAACGGTTGACGAAGTGATCCTCGGTCAGGTACTCGCCGCCGGCTCCGGTCAGAATCCTGCGCGCCAGGCTGCGCTGGCAGGTGGACTTCCCGTCACCGTCTCTGCATTGACCATCAACAAAGTCTGCGGCAGCGGTCTGAAAGCCGTGCAGCTCGCGGCGCAGGCGATCCGTTGTGGTGACGCCGAGATTGTGATCGCCGGTGGCCAGGAGAACATGAGTCTTGCCCCGCATGTACTGCCGAAATCGCGCAATGGTCAGAAGATGGGCGAGTGGGCGTTGCAGGACACCATGATCGTCGACGGTCTGTGGGATGCCTTCAATCAATATCACATGGGCATCACAGCAGAAAACATTGCTGAGCGTTATGGCATTAACCGTGACGATCAGGACGCTTTCGCTGCCGGCACTCAAGCCAAGACCGCATTGGCGCAACAAGCCGACAAATATGCCGACGAAATAGTGCCGGTCGAATTGCCGCAGAAGAAAGGTCCGCCGCTGGTCTTTTCCCGCGATGAGTTCCCGCGTGCCGAAACGACCGCCGACAGCCTCGCCAAACTGCGCGGCGCATTCAAGAAAGACGGCAGCGTGACCGCAGGTAATGCGTCTGGCATTAATGACGGCGCCGCCGCAGTGGTCGTGATGTCGGCGGCAGCCGCTGCGCACCTAGGCCTGCAACCGCTGGCCGTGATCAGAGCCGCCGCCAGTGCGGGTGTCGACCCGGCCATAATGGGCACAGGGCCGATACCGGCTTCGCGCCGCTGCTTGACCAAAGCAGGATGGACCATCGCCGACCTCGATTTGATCGAAGCGAACGAAGCGTTTGCTGCGCAGGCACTGGCAGTCAATCGGGAACTCGGCTGGGACCCAGCCAAAGTCAATGTCAATGGTGGCGCTATCGCGCTCGGCCATCCCATCGGCGCTTCAGGCGCCCGGATACTGGTGACATTGCTGCATGAAATGCATCGCCGACAGGCGAACAAGGGGCTCGCAACACTCTGCATTGGCGGTGGTCAGGGCGTGGCCCTGGCCGTCGAGCGTGCTGGTGCGGCGGCATGATTTTCGGGCCTATCAAGGTCCCGACGTACTGGCAGCGGGCAGTTGACCCGCTGTTAACCGATCATACGGATTCCCGACGCGTTCTCGCGGGCAGTCGGACCACACACGAGTGAAGCGACATCATGACCGACGAAGCCAAACGCATCATCAAGAAATATCCGAATCGTCGCCTCTACGACACGACGGAGAGTAAGTACGTCACGCTGAACGACGTCCGTCGTCTGGTGCTCGAAGGTGTGGGCTTCGCGGTGATCGACAAGAAGACCGGAGAAGACATCACCCGTAATATCCTGCTGCAGATCATCATCGAGCAGGAAGAAGAAGGAGAACCGATGTTCTCGACCGATGTACTCGAACAGATCATCGGTTTCTATGGCAATTCGGTGCAGGGTGTCGCCGGTGATTTCATCGGTCGCAGTCTGCAGCTCTTTCGAGATCAGCAGACGCGCTTTCAGACCCAGGTTCACGAAGCGATGCAAAGCATTCCGATGTCGTCGGCATTCAGTGAGCTGGCCAAACAGAACCTGGGTCTGTGGAAGCAGATGCAGGACACTTTTTTCAAGAACATCGGGCCGACCGGCCGTTCGAAGCACTCCGACGAGCCGGAGTGACGTCAATGGCGCATTCCGTTGCGGAATGCGCCATTGACAGTTGCCATTTCCTGGCGCGTTTTCCTACCCCACCTTATTCCTATCCTGCTCGTCATCGCCGACCGGTCCGGCCGTCGACAGGTCGCCGCACGGAATTCAAGCCGCGAGCTGTTCCTCCAGCGCGGCTTTGATCAACGCTGCCTGTTCGCGCAACTCGGCTGGCAGTCGCGCACCGAAAGTCTCGAAATACGCTTCAATCTCATCAATCTCGGCCCGCCAGACCTGAGGATCGATGGCGAGCAGTGCGTGCATCGCTTTGCGATCGAGTTCGAGACCCTCGATGCGGAGTGCGCCGACATCGGGCACGTAACCTATCGGCGTCTTGATCGCATCGCCACTGCCAGCGCAGCGCTGGATGACCCATTCGAGCACGCGCATATTGTCGCCGTAACCGGGCCACATGTAGCGGCCGTCGCCATCCTTGCGGAACCAGTTGACGTGAAAAATGCGCGGCAGGCGCTTTGAACGCGTAGCAAAGTTGAGCCAATGCGCCCAGTAATCGCCGAAGTTGTAGCCGCAGAACGGTTTCATGGCCATGGGGTCGCGGCGCACCTGGCCGACTTTGCCGGTTGCTGCAGCAGTCGTTTCGGAGGCCATCGCGGCACCGGCAAAAACGCCATGCGCCCAGTCCAGCGCCTCGAAGACGAGCGGCGCCACAGTCGAGCGTCGGCCGCCGAAAATGATCGCCGAGATCGGCACGCCCTCCGGTACGTTGCCTTCCGGTGAATAGCTCGGGCATTGACTGGCAGCAACCGTGAAACGCGCATTCGGGTGCGCTGCCGGACCGAGTTTCTCGGCGTCGTGCGGGCGACCCTGCCAGTCGAGCAGATCGTGCGGTTTGTCGCCGTCGATGCCTTCCCACCACGGCGCGCCGTCAGCCGTTACACCGACATTGGTGTAGATAGCGTTACGGCCGAGCGTGTTCATGCAATTGGGGTTGGTTTTCAGGCTGGTGCCGGGAGCGACGCCGAAAAAGCCCGCTTCTGGATTGATTGCCCACAACTGACCATCGGGGCCAAGGTGCATCCAGGCGATATCGTCACCGACGGTCCACACTTTCCAGCCGTCGAACGCAGGCGGTGGAACCAGCATGGCGAGATTGGTCTTGCCGCATGCCGATGGGAATGCGGCCGCGACATAGGTTGTACGGCCCTGCGGATCTTCGATACCCAGGATCAGCATGTGCTCGGCGAGCCAGCCCTCCTGGCGGGCCTGCGCACTGGCAATACGCAATGCGTGGCATTTCTTGCCAAGCAGCGCGTTGCCACCATATCCGGAGCCGATACTCTTGATCATCAACTCGTCGGGGAAATGCATGATGAAGCGTTTGTCTGGATCGAGATCACCGGTCGAATGCAGACCTTTGACGAAGCGTCCGGCTGTCTCCAGATGGCGCAATGCCTGCTCGCCGATACGGGCCATGATGCGCATGTTCAACACGACGTAAGGGCTGTCGGTGATCTCGACGCCGGGCCGGGCATAGGGCGAACCGTAGGGGCCCATCAAATACGGGATCACATACATCGTTCGCCCGCGCATGCAGCCGGCGAACAACGGGTCGACTTTGGCATGACCTTCAGCCGGCTCCATCCAGTTGTTGTTCGGACCGGCATCTTCGGGGTCAGGCGTACACACGAAGGTGAGATGTTCGACGCGCGCAACGTCGCTCGGATCGGAGCGGTGCAGATAGCAGTTCGGATGGGTCTTCTCGTTCAGGCGGATCAGGTCGCCGCTCTCCAGCATGGCCGTCGTGATGGCTGCATTTTCCGCTTCGCTGCCGTCACACCAGTGAATTCGCTCAGGCTGCGTCAGCGCAGCTACCTGCGCTACCCATGCGGCCAATTCGGCGTTGCTAGTCATTATGCAGTGAACTCCAGATGTCGATTCGGGCGCCCGCCATCACGGAACGGCGGCGCGGGCGTCTTGCGGTGGCGAACCCGGCGCTTCGAGCAGGCGTCGGGGCGGGCACCGGAGCCCGGAAAATAGTCGGCAAGGGTATCAAACCAGTGCCCCTTTGTTGAAGAACCGTTGTTACGTTTTGCCAATTGTTGCCCGGGCCCACGGCTATTCCGACCGTTTCGGTCTGCCGCAGTCGATCACGACGACAGACAAAATAAATCGTCGGCAGCGCTTGACATCGCCAAAATCGGCAACTATGCTGCAATGCAATAAATGCTGCATCGCAATAACGCAATCCAGCACTCGTTCAACCCGCGGGTCACAATCCCGCAAGTCACCGACATCGGAGATTAATGACCATGGACAACAAATTCATTGTGAACTGGCAGGAATATACCCAGAACGCAGTCGCAGCGACGAAAGAACTCGAAACCATCACGTCGGGCATCATCGAGAAGCTGACCGGCAAGCAGATGGAACTCGCCAACGTCGCGTTCGAGGCCGGCACCAAGTACATGTCAGCTTTCTCGGAAGTCAAAGGCGTTCAGGATCTGCTCTCCGAGCAAACCAAACTGGCCACTGAGTTCAACGAGAAATTGATCGAGGCGGCGCGGAGCACGGCCGACATCATCACCGAATCGCGCGAAGCCTATCAGGCGTGGCTCGAGAAGAGCCTGAAGACCGCCACCGCCAACGCTGATTTCACGCTGCCAACTTTCCTTCCCGCGAAGAAGCCGGTTAAGAAAGCTGCTTGATCTCCAGCCTGACGCACCATCGAGTGCCAACGCTGTAACGATTGACCTCCCCTCATCCCCTCTCGGTTCCGTCTCCCCCGGGGCCTTGAGGGGACCTTTTAATCCGGCGCTCTGACCTGGCCGGATCGCGTCCGAAACCACTCGTCTACCAGCGCCGGAACAGAGCGCTCGCTCTTGACGCTCACATAGATGCCGATATGCCCGCCGTCGAGTTCGGCTTCGGTATAGTCGTCAGAGCCGGCCAGAGCGCCAAGCGCGCGCGAGGCGGCTGGCGGTACCAGATGATCGTTGCGCGCGAATATGTTCAATAGCGGCATGGTCAATTTCTGCAGACTGACTGCGCGCCCGCCGATGACGAGCTCACCAGTAACCAGGCGGTTGTCCTGATAAAACGCACGCGCGAATTCTCGACCGGCAGCAGCAGGGACGGATGGGCTGTCGAAGATCCATTGTTCCATGCGCAGGAAAGTTGCGGTCGCCTCGGCGGCGTCGAGTTGCGCCAGGAAACGCAAATACTTCTGTTGAACGAGTCGATAGGGCTTCAGTGAGAGAAACAGCGCATTCAACAAATCGCCGCTCAGATTGCCGCCAGCGGCTACCAGCGCATCGATATCGATGGCGCGCACGAGGTGGCTCAACAGGTCGTCCGGCGTGTGGAAATCTATCGGCGTGACGGTCGTAATGAGGTGCGACACTTTCTCCGCATGGAGCGCCGCGTAGCACGCACTGAACGTGCCGCCCTGACAGATACCGAGCAAAGGAATAGCCGGCACGCTGAGGTTGTTCCGCAGATGGTCGACGCAGTGATCGAGATAGCGCTCGACATAGTCGGTCAGCTCAAGCAGGCGCTCGGCACCGCTCGGATAACCCCAGTCGATTAGATAGACGTCGAATCCTCGCGCGAGCAGCGCGGCGATGAGAGAACGACCGCGCTCGAGATCGGCCATTTCGGGTCGATTGACCAGCGCATAAACAATCAGTATCGGTATCCCTTGCGGTGCTGCGCCGTCACCATATCGATACAGGGTGACACCCTCGATCTGCAGCAACGCGTGGCGCGGCGTCGCGCCAGGGCGAACGTCGCCGACCCGACGCAGAACGCCAAATCCGTCAGCGACGCGCTGCTGAAACTGCGCAAGTTCGCGCTCAATCTCGGCCGGGTCGAGGGTGACTTGCGGCACTGCCTGCTCACTCGCCGCCAGACAAAATATCGCCGATATCGAACTCCGCGGGGCCGCGACCTCGTGTTGTCGGCTTGACTATCGTCGTCGTCCTTCGCGCCTTGACCGATGGTGCCGTGCGCACACGAGGTGCAGGTGCGGCACGTATCGCCTTGACCGGGTTAAACGGTAACGGTGCAGGCAGCGGCGCGGGCACCGCGGCCTGTTCCGTGATGGCGGGCAACGGCGTTTCCTGCCGCGCCGGTGTTACGGCTGCGGGTTCGAGAGGACGCGAGCGCGCGTCGGCCAGCGCTTGCTGCAATCGCAATAACTCTCTGTGCATCTCGTGCTGGCGTTCGAGCAGTGCGTTGATTTCGGCCCGCTGCGGCAGATCGAGCTGGGCAGACAATCGCTCGCGCAGTGCGTTGCTGCGCCCGCGCGTACGACTCCCGGCATTGATCCAGGTGGCGAAATCCGCCGCGAACTCGGGCGTCTGCACGATTTCGGCATAAGCCGCTTCGGCAATGTCCACCCAGCTGTCGTAGAAGCCGGCGAGAGACGCTATCGGTTCGCCTTGCGGATCGCGCAGATGCGCAGCGAATCGCGCGTATGCGCTGCGCAGCGCCTGCTGATAATGCTTTGCGACAGCCGCTGCTGCACGCTGTTGTTCCAGCCCGTCACGCGCGAGCGTCTGCGCCGCTGACTGCCAGTCACGCATCGGTCCGACAGCCGGCAGATCGAGTACTTCATTGGTCCACGCCAGCAACGTATTGCCGAGGCGCTCGTCCACCCGGGTCTCGGTCAAGGTCGACAGTGCCGCCGCCAGCCCGGCCGGCGCGGCCCCGAAAAAATCGCGCATGGATGCGTAGGCATCGCTGCTGAGGTCGCCGGCCGCCCAGCGTTCAAAAGCGCCCGCTAGCTGTTCACCGAGCGTATTACTGCCCTGTTCATTACTGCTGCTGGTGCCTGGCTTGCCCGCGCCTTGGCTGGCGGTTGTGGCCATCGCGAGTACGCTGCGGCCGAAAGCGACATAAGCTTCGGACATTCGTTCCAGCGCAGCCTTGCCACCGGCTCCAGGTGGCACAGTGCCACCGCTAGTGGCGCCTTGCGCGGCCTGTGTCCAGTTGGTCCACAGAGCCTGCCAGGGGTTGTTCGATGCGCTGCTCATCGGCGCACTCTCCTCGCGCGGATCGTGCCGCTACTGATTGGCTCGATTGGCGACGAGCGCGTCGACCACGGAGGGGTCGGCCAGTGTGCTGGTGTCGCCAAGGTTGTCGAGTTCGTTGGCTGCGACCTTGCGCAGGATGCGCCGCATGATCTTGCCGGAACGCGTTTTCGGCAGACCGGGGGCCCACTGAATAACGTCTGGCGTTGCGATGGCGCCGATTTCCTTGCGGACATGGGCGACGAGTTCCTTGCGCAAAGCCTCGCTCGGTTCCTGATCATGCATGAGCGTGACATACGCGTAGATACCCTGCCCTTTGATGTCATGTGGATAGCCGACGACGGCTGCCTCCGACACCGCGCTATGCAGCACCAGCGCACTCTCGACTTCCGCCGTGCCCAAGCGGTGCCCGGAGACATTGATAACATCGTCGACGCGACCCGTAATCCAATAATAGCCATCTTCGTCGCGACGGGCGCCATCACCGGTGAAGTAGCGACCAGGGAACATTTTGAAATAGGTTTCGCGAAAGCGTTCGTGATCGCCATAGACCGTGCGCATCTGCCCTGGCCACGAACGCTTGATGACGAGCGAACCGGATGTCGCTCCTTTCAGCTCCTGCCCTTGCTCATCGACCAGCGCCGGTTCGACACCGAAGAACGGCAGTGTCGCCGAACCTGGTTTCAGCGCGCGTGCGCCTGGCAATGGCGTGATCATCACGCCACCGGTCTCGGTCTGCCACCACGTATCGACTATCGGGCAACGCTGCTCGCCGACCACCTTGTAGTACCACTCCCAGGCTTCCGGGTTGATCGGCTCACCGACCGAGCCGAGGATGCGCAGACTGGTCCGGCGACTGCGCCTGACCGGCGCGTCGCCCTGGCCCATCAGAGCTCGCAACGCTGTCGGCGCCGTGTAGAAAATATTGACCTGATGTTTGTCGATCACTTCCCAGAAACGCCCGGCATCGGGATAGGTCGGCACGCCTTCGAACATCAGCGTAATCGCGCCGTTGGCGAGCGGACCGTAGATGATGTACGAGTGGCCTGTAACCCAGCCGACGTCGGCAGTACACCAGTAGACCTCGCCGTCGCGATAATCGAACACATATTTGTGCGTCATCGCCGCGAACAGCAGATAGCCGCCACTGGTATGCAGGACGCCTTTAGGTTTGCCAGTCGAGCCCGAGGTATACAGGATGAACAGCGGGTCTTCGGCTTCCATCGATTCCGGCGGACATTCACTGGACGCGCCTGCCATGGCCTCGTGGTACCAGTGATCGCGGCCGGCGACCCAGTTGACCGCGTGCCCGGTGTGTCGAACGACAAACACCGCTTTGACTGCCGGGCAGCTTTCGAGCGCCTTGTCGACGTTGACCTTGAGCGGCACCGAACGACCGCCGCGCACACCCTCGTCGGCAGTGATGACCGCGCCGCAGTCGGAGTCGAGAATGCGATCTTTCAGCGCATCCGGCGAGAATCCACCGAACACGACGGAATGCACAGCGCCGATGCGTGCACACGCCAGCATCGCGACCGCCGCTTCGGGGATCATCGGCATATAGATGGAAACCCGGTCGCCTTTGACGACGCCACCGGCTTTCAGCACATTCGCGAAACGGCACACTTCGCCGTGCAATTCGCGATAAGTGATGTGCTTGTGCTGAGTCGGGTCGTCGCCCTCCCAGATGATCGCAGTCTGGTCGCCGCGCGTAGCGAGATGTCGATCGAGGCAGTTGTACGCGACGTTCAGGCGCGCACCGTCGAACCAGCGAGCGTCCGCGCGATGAAAGTCGCCACTGGAGACGGTTTCCCAGCGACGTTCCCAGGTCACAAATTGCTCAGCCTGCTCGGCCCAGAATGCATCCGGTTCGGCGAGCGACCGCCGATACATCGCGTCGTATTGCGCGGCATCGATGTGCGCCGTGGCAGCGAGTGCAGCGGGGACGGGATAGGTTCGGCTGTCGGACATCGGGTGCACTCCTCCGCGCAAAGCTGAACGACGGCATCGGCCCGCTCAGCTGGCGGCGACACCGTTTATACTGCGCGTGCTTCGCCCGAATATTAACACAGCGATGCGAGTCGTCAGACGAGCGAACGGAACGTGTAGCGAGTTGAGCCGAGGATCGACGTGACCACTGATAACACCCCGCCAGAACCGAACGCTCTTGCCCTTGATCGGTCCCTTGAGGTGGCACTCGAGGCAGTCGCCGCAGCGTGCCAGGTCACCCGTCACGTCCAGAGTAATCTCGCCAGCATCCGCCAGCACAGTAAAGACGACAGTAGCCCGGTCACCGTTGCCGACTATGCTGCCCAGGCCGTTATCGCAGCGCGCCTGCAGGCCGGTTTCGGCGCACTCACCCTGGTCGGTGAAGAAAATGCGGCGACGCTCCGCAGTGCCGGCAACGAGCGCCTGCGCGTCGCTGTCGCTGAGGCAGTCCGACCGGTATGGGACGGCGCATGCATCGACGAGGTGATGGATGCCATCGATCTCGGTAATCACGACGCCACCGCCGAAAGCTACTGGACGCTCGACCCGGTCGATGGCACCAAAGGGTTCCTGCGTAATGGGCAATACGCCGTCTCACTGGCGCTAATTGAACGTGGCGTTGTCGTGCTCGGCATTCTCGGTTGCCCGAATCTCAGTGCAGATTTCGAGCGACCTTTCGATGATCCGGATCCGCGCGGCACGCTGTTTCATGCGACCCGTGACAGTGGCAGCTGGAGCGCCCCCATCGACGCCTGGCAGAGTGGGCGAAGCCGTCTTGCGCCAGTTCGCGAACCGAATATCGAAACGATGCGCGTGTGTGCTTCGGTGGAAGCTGCTCATTCAAGACTCGACGACACCGGGCGAGTTGTCGCCCTGCTCGGCGCGCGCGGCGCGCCGGCGCGATTGGACAGTCAATGCAAATACGCCGTCGTTGCGCGCGGCCAGGCCGATGTCTACCTGCGCCTGCCGACGCAAGCGGGTTACGTGGAACGGATCTGGGATCATGCCGCCGGCATGATCGTGGCTGAATGCGCAGATGTCGTCGTGACTGACATCGACGGCCGCGCGCTCGATTTCTCACGCGGCGCGGGCCTGACGCGCAACCGCGGCGTGCTATGTGCAACGCGTGCTTTTCACGGCCCGGTCCGCAATGCGATAAGTGAATTGCGACTGTATCCGCCGCGCTGAGCGGCTTATTGACACGTCTATTGATTGGCGGCCAGCGCCGGCATTGTGCTAACCAGCGTATCGAGCGCAAAGGGCTTGCCAACACCATAGCCCTGCGCGAAATCGATACCGAGGTCCGCCAACACACGCATGATCGCGTCGTTCTCGACAAATTCGGCGATGGTCTTCTTGCCCATCACTTTGCCGACGTCGTTGATTGAACGAACCAGAGCGCGATCTATCGGGTCGATGTGGATGTCGCGCACGAACATACCATCGATCTTCAGATAATCGACCGGCAGGTTCTTGAGGTAGGCGAACGACGACAAGCCACTGCCAAAATCGTCGAGCGCAAACTGGCAGCCCAGTTCTTTCAACGTCTTGATGAAGTGCGTCGCCATTGAAAGATTCGAGATCACGGCTGTCTCGGTGATTTCGAAGCAGAGCTTCGTGCTCGGCACCCGCGTCGTGCGCAGGCGTTCGATGACATAGCTGAGAAACGATTCGTCGGCCAGCGTGAGTCCGGACAGATTGACCGAGATCATGTCGATACGGGCGCGCTCGAGCGGATTATCGGCGAGCCAGTCGAGCAGGCCACTGACGACCCAGCGATCGATTTGTCCAGCCAGGTTGTAGCGCTCCGCCGCCGGTAGAAAAGCGCCCGGCGGGATCTCGCTACCAGAGTCATCTATCATCCGGATGAGGACTTCGTAATGCTCGTAGTGCCGCGCCGAGCGCTGCACCGGCACTATCGGTTGAACGTACAGACGGAACTGATTTTTTTCCAGCGCATTCTGAATCTTGTTGACCCATTGCATCTCGCCGTGCCGCTTGGCCAGCTCGACGTCGTCGCGTGAGAACACATGCACGCGATTGCGGCCAAGGTCCTTGGCCGCGTAGCACGCGGTATCAGCCTGCTGCAGCACTTCGGTGACACTCGAGCTTTCGGTGTTGATTGGCACCAGACCTACGCTCGCCCCGACGCGAAACCGTTTGTCGTCCCAAACAAATTGGAAATCCTCGATGGCGGTACGAATGTTGTCTGCCACCCGCTGACTTTGCAGCAGACCGCAGCCTTCCATCAACAATCCGAATTCATCGCCACCGAGCCGCGCGACAGTGTCGCTGGCACGCATATGTGAGGACAGTACGCTCGCAATCTGGCGCAAGAGTTCATCGCCAGCAACGTGACCGCAGGTATCGTTGATGACTTTGAACTGATCGAGGTCGAGATAGCAGACCGCGTGTTCTTTGCCGCTCCGCCACGTTCGTTCAAGCGCGTGTTCGATACGTGCCTCGAATTCGCGCCGGTTGACCAATCCGGTCAAGGAATCGTGAGTGGCCTGATAGGAGAGTTCCCTGGAGAGCTGGTGTGCAGCAGTGATGTCCTGCACCTGGGCCAGCGCGTAGTCGTAATCGCCGTTCGCCTTGCGCACAGCAGAAACGGAACACAGCGCCCAGATGGCGTGTCCATCCTGGTGCATATAACGCTTTTCGATCTGATAATTTTCAGCGGTGCCGGCCAGCAATCGCTCGTATTGTTCGACTCCGATTCCGATGTCATCGGGATGCGACAGTTCGCGAATGTACTTGCGGTTCAGTTCATCGCGCTGATAACCGAGCATATCGGCAAACGCCTGATTGACGTGTTGCAGCTGACGCCCGCGATCGATCAGAATCATGCCGATGGCGGCGCTCTCGAAAGCGCTCTGGAAGCGCTGCTCGGCGTGCACGAGCAGCACCTGAGTGGTGGTGCGCTCGCTGATCTCGTTGCTTAGATCGCGCGACTTCCGTTCGAGCTCATAGATATTCCGTGTCATGTCCTGCTGACGCTGACGGTCGCGTTGCTCGATGGCATTCAGCATTGCATTCAAGCTCGTAGCGAGAACGCTGAACTCGTCAGTCTGACTCACTACCGCGCGTAGAGCATAGTCGTGCGACTCACTGATACGGCACACCAGCTCCGACAGATTGCGGAGCGGCACAGCGACACGGTGATGTCGTCGCGCGCTCACCCACGCCAGAGCAAGCATCAGTAACAGACAGCCAAGAGCGATTTCAGCGTTTTCTGATGGCAGCGCCGAGAGTGCGATCGCGACGGCAAATGCACTGCCCACGCCTACATTCGCAATAATCGAAGCGCTGTTCCGCACCACCGTCAGTTCCCGCTCACTAGAATTACGTGATTCGTAGTAGCGGCCTCGGGCATGGAAAGTTCAGGTTCTCACGGTCTCTCAGACGAGCCCGTGAGATCAAGCTGCTATGCTGCTATCAGCCGTCCGGGGGGATGGTCCAAAAGGAGAGGATTTATGAGTGCTACCAGTACAGCCCTGATCGGGCTTGTTTCGTGGTCTGTCGCTTTGAGTATCGTGCTCGTTGGAACACGTGTCATTGCGACTGCCAAAGGTGAAAAGGAACTCAATGCGTTCCAACCTGACGGCAAAGACCTCAATCCAGCAGGCCAGCGCATCACTCGCTCACATGCGAATTCGCTCGAATATCTTGCTGGCTCCGTCGGTCTCATGCTGCTTGCCATTGCTACCGGTAACAGTGCGATCACTGACGGTCTCGCGATGATCCTGCTTTATTGTCGGATGGGTCAGTCGGTCGTGCACATCATCTCAACCTCGAAACCCATGGTGGCGCTCCGTGCGACGCTGTTCAGCGCACAGCTTGGTATCTGGATCTACTGGATCATCAAACTGCTGGAAACAACCTGAGCACAGCGCCAGTCGGCGCTCTGTTCAGTTCAGGCTGCGCAGGAACTCGAGCAGGACGGCGTTAGTGTCGTCCGGACGTTCCTGCTGCAGCCAATGCCCACAGCGTTCGAACACCCGGCTGCCACGCCAGTCCGTCATACGTTCGCCTGCACGCGCGATTGCTTCGGCACCCCACCAGGTCGCGACATCGAACTCGGCACCGAGAAAAAACGCCGGCACCGTCAACGGTTGATCCCGCTGCGACTCGAGGTCGTGCCAGTCGGCATCCAGATTGCGGTAGTAACTGAGCGGCCCTGCAAGTCCGCCGCCCTCGAACGCTTCGACGAATACGGCCAGATCAGTCTCGTTGAACCAGGCCGGCATGCGTGCCGGCGTCAGAAAACGTTCGCGCATGCGCGTGCCATGCGGCACGCAGAGCGCACTCTGGCGGATCAACGAGATGGGATCTGCAGCGGTGATGTCGAAGCCTGCTTCCAGCATGCCTTCGCCGGAAACTGAATAGACGATGTCGCGGATCCAACCCGTGGCATCGGCTTCGAACTCGTCGATGATCGGTCCCAACGTGCCGAAATACGTCTGATAGAAATCTTGACCGGGGCCAGCAAGTTCCCGGTGATAGTCATCTGGTCGATGTTCGCCGAAAGGGCTGCCAGGTAACGCGATCAGCCCACGCCCGGAAAACGGAACGCTCATGCCCATGACACCGCGGAACACCTCGGGATGCAGCCACGCCGACGTCCACGCGACCGGCGCACCCCAGTCATGGCCGACCACGACGGCGCGGCTTTCGCCGAGCGCGTGAACGACGCCCACGACATCATCGACCAGGCGCCCGATGCGGTACGCCTCGGTCTGCCAGAATTTCGACGATCGTCCGTAACCGCGCTGATCGTAAGCAACTGCGCGATAACCCTGCGCCGCCAGAAACGACAGTTGGTGACGCCACGAATACCACAGCTCGGGAAAGCCGTGCAGCAATACTACCAGCGGCCCATGCCCGGCTTCGACGACGTGCAGTCGCGCGCCATTCACGTTGAGAAAGCTGTGTTTGAATGCAGTCATGTGCAGCGCTCCAGGGGCAAGATGGTGATTTTTCTTTTCCTTCATTGTCGATGGTCTACGCCTATCGACAATGGCGGCACGTCCCGGTGCCGCAGCATCAGGCAAGCAGTTCGAATTCTTCCATCACCGGTGTGCGCATGTCGGCCTCGAAGCGGTCGAAAGACCACGGCCACGTTACCGGTGTCCCGTTTTTGTCGAGATACCAACTGCGGCAACCGGAGACCCACACGGTTTGCTTCATCGCGACTTGAAGCTCAGCGTTGAACGCAGCGGTTGCAGCGGCTGTCGGTACGATCGCGCGCGCATGCCCGGCACGCAGCGGCTCAATGAGCTTGAGCAAATAATCGACCTGCATTTCAGCAATCAGGATCAGTGAAAAATTACCTATCGGACTGTTCGGGCCAATCAACGCGAAGAAATTCGGGAACCCGGGCAGCGTCATGCAGCGATGTGCCTGCGTACTGTCTTTCCAGGCCTGCTCGAGGCGATAACCATCGATGCCGGTCATGTCGATATCGCGCATGAACCGGTGCCCGTCAAATCCGGTGGCGAGAACCAGCAGGTCGAGTTCGTGCAACACGCCGTCGACAGTGCGGACACCGCGCGCCTCTACACGCTCGATGCGCTCGGTGACCAGTGCTGCGTTCGGTCGCTGAATTGCCGGGTAGAACGTATCCGACATTATCAGTCGCTTGCAGGCAACCTGGTAGTCCGGCGTCAATCTGCGGCGCAGCGCGTCATCCATGACGTTGTGCTCGAGATTCATGCGGCAACGCTGCTCGATGCGCTCCATCTGATCGCGATCGCCAATCACGGCGCGTGCGAACGTGTTGTTGAACTGCGCAGCCATCTGCTCGAAAAGCTCGCCCATCCGTTCCGGGTTGTCACGGAACATGGCGCGATCCTCATCGCTGTAGGCCGGGTTGGGATAAGGCAGTATCCATTGCGGCGTGCGCTGAAACAGTTCGAGCTGGCTGACCCGGTCGACGATTGCCGGCACGACCTGCGTGGCGGTCGAGCCGGTGCCGATGATGCCGACGCGTTGCCCATCCAGTGGAACATCGTGATCCCACCGCGCAGTATGAAAACTGGGGCCGTCGAAATCGGCCAGCCCGGGGATGTCCGGATAGACCGGATGATGCAACACACCCGTAGCAGCGATAACGACATCGGCAACATCGCTTTCGCCATCGGCAAAAGTCACCTGCCAACGGCCGTCAGAGAAGACGGCGTGCGTGACCCGTTTGCCGAAACGGAGATACCGCATCACGCCGTACTTCACGGCTGCGCACTCGAAATAGGCGCGGATCTCCGGCCCCGGCGAGAACAGATGGCTCCACTCGGCATTCGGTTCGAACGAATAAACGTAATGGTGCGAGGGCACATCGCAGCTCAGACCAGGATAGGTATTTTCCCGCCAGGTACCACCGAGGCTCGTCGCTTTTTCATAGATGACGAAATCGGTGATACCCGCTTGCTGCAGCCGGATGCCGGTCAGGATGCCGGACATGCCGGCACCGATGACGATGACGCGAATGGCGCGCGGAGTCGAAGCGGAGTCAATCATGCTGTAATCGTCGGGGTGTAACTCGCCGATGATCGCACAGCCCGGGTATTTGGCGCCAACCCGCCGATGCTGCGCTGCAAGCCGGTCGATTGCCGCGTTGCACGCTGGATCCGCTATGCACAATCCATTAACGTGAAGCGGGCAGGCCCATCGTGCGTAACAAGGAGAGCGTTCATGGCATTTTCCGCTGAGTACAAAAAATTTAATTTTCCCGGGAATACGTTCGCCGGCAAGCGCGTGCTGATCACGGGCTCGGGCAAAGACGGCGGCATCGGTCAGGGTCTCGCCATGGCAGCGGCAGCCAACGGCGCCGCCGTGGTCGGCGTGCATTTTCATTCGAGCTATCGCGACGGCTTCGACATGGTCGACGCGATGCGTGCTCAAGGCGTCAAGGCTTTCGCCATGCAGGCCGACGTCACCAACACGCGCGACCTGTGGGCTTCGCGCAGCTATGTCATCGAGCAGATGGAAGGCAAAGGTCCAGACATCGTCATCTGCAATTCCGGTCTGACCGAAAAAGGTTATCGCTTTGGTCGCGCTCTGCCCGAGATCGAAGGCGAGAGCCGTGCCGAGCGGCGTGCGCGTGTGCGCCGTGAATTCATCGAGAACCTGGCCGAATCCAAGATGGTCATGGAAACCAAAATCGATGGCTTCGTCTACATGACCCATCTATGGGCCGGCGAAGCGGTCTATCACAACAATCCGGTTCAGTTCGTCTATATCTCGTCGATGCAGTCGATCGAGCCCGGCGTTGCCGTGCCTGGTTATGTGGTGGCCAACTGGGCAGTCCTGCGCCTGCCCGAAATGCTGCGCGTGAATCTCGGCAAGGCCGGCAACATGGCCACCGCCTGCTGCCTGATGTTGCCGTTCATCCGTACCGGCATGACCGAAGAATACGCCGACAATCCGAAGGTCTTCGGGCGCTGGCAGCCGCGGATGCTGGAGACCCACGAAGCAGCGTATGCCGTCACCCAGCTGCTGGGGCGCCCGGCCGCAGAGCTCAACCTCGGCAACTACAAGCTTGGCGTCGAAGGAACCGTCGACGAAATCGCGCTCAAGTGGTCGCAGATTAAACTCGAAGTATCCGACCAGGCACTGGACTGGAGCACAGCGGCGCCGCTTACCTGCAGCAACGCCTGAGCCTGGAGAACGCGCGGCGAGTGGACGCCGCGCGTCCTATAGTGGACTAGGTCCCATTTTCAGTACTAATATGTACTTAAGGTGGGCGGCCGACAGCCGTCAGTCGATATAGCCATGACCCGTCATCAGCCAGAAACGCCACAAACCGCGGGCGTTATCCAACCCGGGGCCGCATTGCGGACCTATTTCAACATCGCCCGTGCCTGGGCCCTGAATGAAGCGCAGACCATGCGCCTGCTCGGCTTCGACGAGCACAGCCGCAGTACATATTTCAAATGGAAGAAAGCACCCGACAGCGCCCGGCTGTCGCGCGACAAGCTCGAACGGTTGTCGTATGTCTTCGGCATCTATCAGGCGCTGCAGGTTCTACTGCCCGACCCTGCGGCTGCCGATGGCTGGTTACGCCGCCCGAATACCGCAGCGCCTTTTGGTGGCCGGCCGGCACTGGACCGTCTGCTGTCTGGACAGGTCGCGGATCTGTTCATCGTGCGGGAATATCTCGACGCCGCGCGCGGATGGTCCTGACGGCCCCACGGCGGGCCATCAACTGGAAACCGTCCTGGCGCTTGATCGCCAGCCGCTACCCGCCTGCCGGCCTGTTTGATCGCGTGGCGGCTGCCGGCGATCTCGAGAGCATCTACGCCCTCGAGAGCCTGACCAATCCGCGCCTGCGCGACGAGTCCGGTGAACTCGCTCTGGTCGCTCCCGAGGATCGCATCAGCGGGCCCGGGACAACGCCGATCATGGCAGCGTTCACCCACCTCAATCGAATCGGCAGTCGCTACACCGATGGCACTTTCGGCGTGTACTACGCCGCAGCGACCATCCACACTGCAATCGTCGAGACGGCCTTCCATCGCGCCCGCTTTCTTGCAGCGACTGCTGAAGCGCCGATGGAAATAGACATGCGCAGTTATGCGGCTGACATCGTCGCTTCATTTCACGATGTCCGCGGACGCCATCAGCGTCACCTGCCGCTCTACGACCCCGATCCGGATGCTTACGGTGCCGCGCAGGCGTTCGCACGTCAGCTGCGCGACGCCGGTTCCAATGGCATTGTCTACGACAGCGTGCGCGACGCCGGCGGCGAATGCGTGGCCGTGTTTCGGCCGCGCCTGATCGCACCCGTCGTGCAGGGCCCGCACTACTGCTATGTGTGGGACGGCCAGAAAATCGCCGCAATCTATATCAAGAGCGCCTACCAGCGTGTACCCGCCACACTGTTCTGACCGCTGCCGCCACGTTGCTGTCGGGCTCGCGTGTCGCACTGCTTGAGGCTGTTATGATCGGCGCCTGCGCGACGACGCTGCGCATCCTTTGAACACCGGAGCTGACTCATGAAACTCGAAGGCATTCGTGTCCTGGACCTGTCGCTCTTTCTGCCCGGCCCGCTGCTGACGCAGATGATGGCCGACCACGGCGCGGACGTGATCAAACTCGAGCCGACAGGCAGCGGCGAACCCAATCGCGACATCGGCCCGCGTCGTGACGGCATGACGGTCTATTTCGCCAACACCCATCGCAACAAAAAAAGCATCCAGCTCAATCTCAAGACCGAACAGGGCCGCGAATGCGCGCTGCAACTCGCCGCCACTTGCGACGTCATGATCGAGGCGTTCCGGCCCGGCGTTGCGACACGGCTCGGCGTCGGCTATGAACAGGTTCGCGCGCGTCATCCCGGCATCGTCTATTGTTCGATGTCGGCGTTTGGTCAGGATGGCCCTTATGCGCAGAATCCGGCGCACGATCTGGCAACCGAAGCCATTGCCGGTATTCTGAGCATCAATCAGGGCGCCGACCGTCAACCGGCCATCCCGGGCATTGCCAACGCTGACATGCTGTCGTCGATGATGGCGCTGTCGGCCGTGCTGATGGCCCTGCTCCGGCGCAAGGATACCAGTCAGGGCGATTACATCGACATGGCAATGGCGGATGCATTGATCGCCGCCATCCCGAACAACATGGGCACTGTCTTCGCCGATAAAGCACCACCTGACCTGGCCTACGAACGTGCGCTCGGCGGCTACGCGATGTACGAAATCTATTCCACGCTCGACGCCCGTCACATCGTGATCGGCGGCTCCGAGATCCATTTCGCCGAAGCAATCCTGAATAAGCTCGGCCGACCCGACCTGCTCGACCTGTGCAAACCGCCACCCGGGCCGCGGCAGAACCCGGTCAAAGATTTTCTGCGCGAAACGTTCCGCACGCGCACGCAGGCTGAATGGGTCGCTTTCTTCGAAGGCGTCAACGCCTCGGTCGCCCCGGTGAAGAATCTGCGCGAAGCTGCGGACGATCCACAGCTCCGACATCGCCAGATGATCGTTGAAGACGCCCGCGGCTGGGAGCACATCGGCATACCGATGAAGTTCAAGCATGAGCCTGGTCAGCTCAAATTCGAATTCGCCGCACTCGGGCAGCACACCGAGGAAATCCTCCAAGGCCTGGGTTACGACGCGGCGGCCATCGCGGCGATGAAAGTCGCCGGCGTGTATTGAGACCGCAAGACCAAGGCAGCCACGTAATGAGCGACAGCATGCGGTTCAATTTTACGGACGAACAGGAGCAGTTCCGCGCGACCATCCGCCGTTTCCTACGCGATCATTCGCCACCTGGCGAAGTGCGCAGTCAGATGGCGACCAGCGCCGGTTTCGATCGGGCCGTCTGGCGCCGCGCCTGCGATGAGCTCGGGCTGACAGGTCTGCAGGTGCCGCTGTGTTACGGCGGCCAGGGCTATACGTTCGTCGAGCTCGGAATCGCACTTGAAGAAATGGGACGCGCGCTGTTCTGCGCGCCTTACTTCGCGTCAGCGGTACTCGCCACGCAGGCCATCCTAAATGGGGCAACCGAGACGGAGAAAATCGAACTGCTACCGCCGATCGCGAGCGGCGAGCGGATCGCCACGCTGGCCTGGGTCGAGACCAACGGCCGCTGGGACGCCGGTGGTACTGCGCTGACCGCGACCAAGACAGGCGAAAGCCACCTGCTCGAGGGAACCAAGAGATTCGTCCTCGATGGCCATACGGCCGACTTGATTATCGTCGCCGCTCGCGAGCCCGGCACGACCGGCGAGCTAGGTCTCTCGCTGTTCGCCGTCGAAGCACCGTGTGCCGGCCTCGAGCGTCGTCTGCTCGAAACCATCGATACAACACGCAAACTCGCCGAGCTCGTGTTTCACCAGGTACCGGCACGACAACTGGGTGTACCCGGCGCAGGCGCGGCGACGCTTGCACGAACGCTCGATCAGGCAGCAGCTGCGCTCGCCTGCGAAATGGTCGGCAGCGCGCGCACCCTGCTCGATGCCGCCGTTGACTACGCCAAACTGCGCATGCAGTTCGGGCGCCCGATAGGTTCATTCCAAGCCATCAAGCACAAGTGCGCCGAGTTGCTGCTCGAAGTCGAACTCGCCCATGCCGGCGCGTGTTATGCCGTTGCCGCACTGGCTGAGGACGACCCCGAGGCATCTGCACTGGCGGCGCTTGCCAAAGCCTGTGCGGCGGATGCCTGCTTGCACGCCGCTATTGACTGCATCCAGATCCACGGCGGTATCGGCTTCACCTGGGATCACGACATGCAGCTCTGGTTCAAACGCGCTAAAAGTTCCGAAGTTCTGCTCGGCGATGCCTGCCATTACCGTGAACGTTACCTCGCGCTGGTGGAGGCTGCGACATGAGTGCGCTGTCCGAGCACGAAGTCGTGGCGGAAGTACGGGACTGGCTCGCCGCCCATTGGGATCCGCAGGCAAGTTTGATTGACTGGCGTGGCCTGCTCGCTGATTCCGGCTGGGGCATGCCGCAGTGGCCAACAGCATGGTTCGGTCGCGGCCTGCCGGTCGCGATGGTGCCGGCCATCGAAGCTGAGTTCGAGGCACTCGGCGCTTGCGGTGTCGCCCGCATCGGCATCCGTCTGCTCGCAGCGGCAACGCTGCTCGAGCACGGCAGCGAGACGCACAAGCAGCGTTTTCTGCGTCGTATCCTGACCGGTGAGGATACCTGGTGCCAGTTGTTCAGCGAGCCCGGCAGTGGCTCCGATCTGGCTGGCGCCACGACCCGCGCTGAAGTCAACCGGTCAGGGAATGGTGAAGGCACCGGCTGGCGGATCAACGGCCAGAAATTGTGGACCACCAGCGCGCATCACGCGCATTGGGGACTGCTGCTCGCCCGCACCGATTGGGATATGCCGAAGCATCAAGGCATGTCGTATTTCATCATCGATATGGCGCAGCCTGGCATCGAGGTGCAACCACTGCGGCAGATGAACGGCTATGCCTCGTTCAATCAGGTCTTCTTCACCGATGCGCATGTTCCTCACGAAAATCTGGTGGGGGCGATCGGCGACGGCTGGAAAATTGCGATGACGACTCTGGCGCATGAACGTCGTGGCGCCGACGCGCTGCGACGCTGGGGCCGGGTATCGGCGCGTTCTGGCCGCATCTACGACGAAGAACGGGCGGAAATCGCCACCGTTATGGAACCCTACAAGTGGTATGCGCAGCGCGCCGGCCGGGTCGATCTCGCGCTGCCGCGGGCGCGTGAAACCGGGCGTATTGCCGACCCCGCCGTGCGTCAGGAACTTGCGCGTCTGCTGATGCAGGCGCGTAGCGCGGAATGGCTGGCGCAGCGCGCTCGTGCCGCGAAAGAACTCGGCCGCCCCGAGGGACCTGAGGGCTCGCTCGGCAAACTCGCGGCGAGTCACGTTGCGCGCGCCGCGGCCCACGTTCATACGCTCATCAGCGGCGCCGACGCCATGCTGGCCGGCCGCGACGGGCCGCACGACGGTTTGATTGCTGAAATCCTGCTGTCGGTACCTGCCACTTCAATTGCGGGTGGTACCGACGAAATTCAGCGCAACATCATTGCTGAACGCGTGCTCGATCTACCACGCGAACCGCGCCTGGACGGCGGCCCCTTCCGCGATGTGCCGCGCAATCCGCCACGCGCCCGATAACGCAATTGCGTAGACGCGCGTTCGACGCGATCAGACGCTTCAGCGCACGACCATCTGCTCCCAGGCGCGCGAGCGCCAGCGCAGCAGCATGACAATGCCGATCAGGGCGACATAGATGACAGCCGCTGCCCAGGCGCCGGCAGCGCCGTAGCCGAACTGTGGCAACCAGTGCACCCAGCCGTCGCCAGGTGCAAACGCCAGACTGTGCGCCAGCGGGACAAACACACACCACGACGTAAACAGCGTCAGAGCAGCCGGCACCAGCGCATCGCCGGCACCGCGCAGACAGAAGCCTGCACCGAGATTCAGACCATCGAACAACTGATACGCGCCGGCCAGCCACATGAGGGCGACGCCGGTGCGCACGACCTCGGCCGACAGGGCATCCTGTGGCGAGACGAACAGCGGGATCAACCAGCCGCTGGTCAGACCGAGAAACAGACCAATCGCGCCCATGTAAGTCGTTGCCAGAAAAACAACGGCGTTGCCGACTCTACGCGCCCAGGCATGATCGCCTGCGCCGATGGATTGGCCGACCAGGGTGGTGCCGGCCAGTGCAACGCCGATTGCCGGCATGTAGGCGATCGAAGTCAACATCATGATGACCTGACTGGCGGCGCCGTCGACCGCGCTCAGTTTCACCTGCATCAACTGAAATAACGCGAAGCCGAAAATATCGGCCGCCAGCATCACGCCCATCGGCAGACCAAGCGCAATCTGTTTCAGCAGCATCCGCCGATCGAAATGCCAGGTGAGGCGCGCCTTGTAGCGGGCGAGCCCGGGCAGGTACAGGAACAAGCCGAGCGTGATCAGCAGCCCCGCGGCGGTGGCACAATTCGTCGCCCACGCAGCACCAGGCACACCCCAGCCGAAATGAAAAATGAACAGCGGTGCGAGTACCGCGTTGATGGCCAGCGTGAACAGATTGACGAACAGGGTTACGCGGGCGAGCCCGATGCCGTTAAAGAAGCCGAGAATGGCCCACAGCGCGACACCGATGGCCGCGCCCAGCATGCGGGGTTGCCAGAACTGCAGCGCTAGTTCGCTCACGTCGGCCGACAACGCGAACGGCGCGAGCAGCGCACGGCCATTCCAACCGAGCAGCGCAAACGCTGGCAAGGTAAACAAGGCCGCCCACAGGGCGGTCCAGGTCGCCCGCGCGGCGCGCGCGTAGCGCCGCCCGCCATGCGCTTGTGCGACCACCGTCTGCACCGCCATGGCAACGCCACCAAGCACGGCAATGAACACAATCACCAGCCAGTGCACAGCGCCCATTCCAGCTAGCGCGGTCGTCGAAATACGCCCGACGAACCAGGTGTCGATCAGGTTCAACGCCGCCTGGATGGCACTGTTCGCAATCAAGGGGCCAGCCAGCGCCAGCACTTGGCGCCAGTCGATCTGTGCCGCGCCGAACGCATCGAAGCGCTGCGCCGGCAGGCCGGAGAACGGTAGGCCAATGGATGGAGTAACGGGTGTCATGAGCAGTGATTGACAGACTGAAATCGCGCCGCGTTCGAGCAGCGGCCGCAGAGGCTAGCACAGCTTGTCGTTCGACAAAGCAATCACGAAGAATCGCAACCGCGGCGGCGGGCGACGGACGCTTTTCCTGAGAGCATGCCCGACAGGCGGCCAATGCCGCCTGTCGGGCGGGTTGCTTCAGCGCCCGCGGATCACGCGCCCCGGACGAGCGTCAGTGATACGACCCTCGGCCTGGACCAGCTGGCCGAGTACGTAAGTTCCGACATAGCCGGTCGCGCGACACAGCAGCCGTGGCTGCTCGGCCGGCAGGTCGTAAACCATCTCCGGGGTCAGCGAACCAAGCCGCGTCATATCGATGAGATTGAGATCCGCACGCCGACCCGGTTCGAGCACACCGCGATCGTGCAGGCCATAAAGACGTGCATTGTCGCCGGTCAGCTTCTTCACGACGAATTCGAGCGGCAGGTGCAGCGGATCATCCTGGGCGCGATCGCGGGCCCAATGCGTGAGCATGTAGGTATGCACGCCTCCGTCACACACGAACCGGCAATGCGCGCCGGCATCGCTCAAACCCAGCACGCTCAATGGATGACGCAGCATTTCGTGCACCGCCAGCGGATTGCCGTCGGCATAACCCGCCACCGTATAGAGCAGGAAAGAGTTGCCCTCATTTTCGAGCAGAAGATCGTAGGCCAGCGCCCACGGACTCACGCCCTGGCGCGCCGCCAGTCGCGTGATGTTGTTCTGTGGATCCGGCAGATAGTTGATTGGATCGCCACCGGGATAGGTCACATCCCACAAATTCGGGCTCTTGTAGAGCAGGGAAAAACCGGTGTCGTTAGGATCCTGTTCGGCCAGCAGACGCGCGCGCATCGGCGGCTCAGCCATGCGCCGCACGCGCTCGGCGGGCGGCAGGTTGGCGATTTCGGCATAGCTCGGCATGAAGCGCCACGGGTGCTCGCCGGCCATGCTGAACAGTATCGGTATCGGGCGGCCGGCCACTTGCGGAATGAGCTGTTGGCCGCTACGGGCGGCCTGTTCGCAGACGTCGAGCTGGCGGCGCCATTGCGCGGCGTCGGAGTTGTGCTGCGCCTGCAGATACATCACCGGGCATTCGGCGGCGGTCGCCACCTGGCGAATGAGCTGCATCTCGCGATCGAGCGCCGGACTGTCTTCGCCAGCAACGCCGGCCAGCACCATTTCGACCAGACCGTGGCCGCTGTCGCGGACCGCGCGTGCCAGGGCAATCAATTCTTCGGCGGGCGCCATCGTGCCAGGCACCGGGCGGCCCTCGACATCGATGTGCACAGCGGTGCGCGACGTCGAGAAGCCGAGCGCACCAGCCGCCATGCCTTCGCGGATCAGTTCGGCCATGCGCGCGAGATCGTCGGCTGTCGCCGGTAAATCATCGGCGCCGCGTTGACCCATCACATAAGTACGCAGCGCGCCGTGCGTCATCTGCGTACCGACGTCGATGGTGCGCGGCATGGCGTCGAGCGCATCGATGTACTGAGGAAAACTCTCCCACTGCCAGTTCATGCCGGCCTTGAGCGAGACTCCGGGAATGTCTTCAACCCCTTCCATCAGGTTGATCAGCCAGTCATGGCGATCCGGTCTGGCCGGTGCAAAACCGACACCGCAATTACCAAGCACTACCGAGCTGACACCATGGAGCGTCGATTGCAGCAGTATCGGATCCCAGGTGACCTGGGCATCGTAATGCGTGTGGATGTCGACCCAACCCGGCGTCACTGTGAGGCCGTCCGCATCGACCATAGTTCGCGCGTTGCCGAGATTGCGCCCCATCGCCACGATGTGACCGTCCTGGATTGCGATATCCGTCGTATAGGGCACGTGGCCCTTGCCGTCGACGACAGTCCCGCCCTTGATAACGGTATCGAAAATAGCCATTGCCCGCCTCCCCTGCGGTGACCTGGATTTCGGATCATTGCGCGCAATCGGAGGCGATGCAATCGACCTGCCGGCAACGTCCACGGTCACGCCGGGAACCGCGCCATGCTGCGGCGCGGAATCCAGGCGAATCAGTTCGCCGGAACACTTGCATACCTGCGGTGCTTGCAGGCACGCTGCGGGGTTTCCCCATCCGAGAGCAGGCCCGCATGCTAATCGTCCACGTCAATGCGCGTATAACCCCAGAAGCCCTGGAATCCCTGCGCGAAACCGCGGCGCGCATGGTCACGGCAACGCTCGGCGAACCAGGCTGCATCACCTATGCCTTCACTTTCGACATTCTGACGCCAGGTCTGATGCGCATTGTCGAAGTGTGGCAGGACGATGCCGCACTCGCTGCGCATTTCAAGACGCCGCATATGGCGGAATTCCAGACCGCGATTGCGGGCAAGATAGAAATCGTCAGCGCAGAGAAATACGAGACCGACGGTCCGCGCCCGCTGCGTTGAGTGACGGCGCGCGAATTGAGCGACGAAGAAGGAATGACACCCATGCATGCGGCCGCTGAACAGCGCCGGCAAGGCGGTTTTGCCGTTGCAATACTGACACTGGTCTTGGCGGTATTGCCGGTGCACCAGGCTGCAGCTGAACTGATCGAGGATGCACAGACCTGGCTGACCTTGAGCACCGTCGGGCACCTCGGCGCAACAGCGACACCGTGGCGCTATTTGCTCGATCTGCATTCACGCATCGATGACGGCAGCTCGCGTTTCGGCCTCGCCATCGTACGCGGCGGCTTCGGTTATGCCGTCACGCCAGCCATGATTCTGTGGACCGGTTACTCACACGTCGTCATCGACCCGCAAGGGCCGGGCGGCAATATCTCCGAACACCGTATCTGGGAACAGATGACGTGGGTAGCGCCGCATCCGATAGCCGGCATGCTGCTCTCCACGCGCAGCAATCTGGAACAACGCTCACAGGAAACCGGCAGCGAAGTCGGTTGGCGCCTGCGACAACTATTCAAGCTTATACGGCCGTTGTCCGCTGGCAGTCCGTGGTCGCTGGTCGCCGCTGACGAAGTCATGTTCAACCTCAACGGCACCGCCTGGGGTGTCGCCGACGGCTTCGATCAGAACCGCGCGTTTGCTGGCCTCGGCTTGAATGTGAATGCGCACGCGCGCGCCGAGGTCGGCTATATGAATCAGTTCGTCGCGCGCGACAGTTCGCCCGACGTCATGAATCACGCCGTCGCAGTGAACATCCTGCTGAATTTCTGAGTCGAGTGCGGTAGTTGCTTAGACCAGCTTGAACACCGGCACCGGCTGTTCGTCACGCGTCTCGAAATCGAGTTTCACGGCCTGGCCGATGGCCAGTGCATCAAGGTCGCAATCGACGATTGCGGTCAACAAGGTCGGCCCTTCCGGCAGCGTGACAAACGCGATGGCGTAAGGCGGCGTGGCGCGCCGTTCCACGCTCCATGAATAAATGGTGCCGTCGCCGCCCGCTTCCAGCCACTCCGTGTCGGCGCTCAGGCAGAACGGGCACAGTGGTCGCGGATAATAATGTGCCTTGGCGCAGGCCCGGCAGTGTTTCAGCAGCAGACGGCCCTCGCGCGCTGCGGCCCAGTACGGTTCCAGCGCGACATCGGCACTGATGGCATCTTTCTTCGTCTCGGCCATGGCTCAGACCCTCTCCATGATAAGCGTGGCGCTGCCATGGCGGATGCCGAGAAAGCCACCGGTACCGTGCGCGAGCGCGAGATCGCAATTCTTCACCTGCACCGCCGGATGCGCTTCGCCGCGCAACTGACGTACGGCCTCGATGACTTTGGTCATGCCGCCGCGATTACCCGGATGGTTGTTGCACAGGCCGCCGCCGTCGGTGTTGAACGGCAGCTTGCCGACACCTGAAATCAGATTACCATCGGCGACGAAATGACCGCCCTTACCTTTCTCGCAGAAGCCGATGTCTTCAATCTGCATCAGCACGGTGATGGTGAAGCTGTCGTACAACGAAGCATATTTGATATCGGCCTGTCGCACGCCGGCTTCCTCGAACGCTGCGGCCGCAGACCACACTCCGGCCGAATAACTCAAGTCCACATCGCCGCCGTTCATATGCTTGATCGCTTCGCCCGCGCCGAGTACGCGCACTTTTGGCCGCGACAGTTGTGCCGCGATTTCCGGCGCAACGACGACCAGCGCGCCACCACCATCGGAGATGATGCAGCAATCGAGACGATGCAGCGGATCGGCGACCAACGGTGAATTGACAACCTCCTCGACGGTGACCACATCGCGCAGCATGGCGTGGGGATTGTGCTGAGCATGTTGTGAGGCTGCGACTTTGATCCAGGCGAGCTGTTCAGCCGTAGTACCGAATTCGTACATATGCCGTTGTGCGCACATCGCATAAACATTCAACACGCTCGGTTTGAACGGCAATTCGAATGGCGCGTCGGGCGGCTGCGACGCCATCGGCGCACGGCCGGGTTGCGCGCCACCGGTACGCGGTTTGCCAGCCAGCGTGATCAATGCCACCTTGCATTTGCCGGCCGCGACGGCCTGGGCCGCATGGTTTACGTGAACGATGTACGAGGAACCACCGGTCTCGGTCGTATCGGTATGCCGCACACGCAGACCAAGATAGTCCGCCATCGAAAGCCCACCCAGACCGGGCGCGTCCCCGGCACAGAAATACGCGTCGACGTCGCGAACGCTCAAGCCGGCATCGTCCAGCGCGCCTTTTGCCACTTCGGCATGAAGCTGTGCAATCGGAATGCCCTCGGCCTTGCGCGTCGGATGTTCGTAAATGCCGGCGACGTACGCCTTTCCCTTGATACTCATGAACGCGTTGTTACCTGCTTGAGTCAGACGAAGAGCTTACAACAGCTTTCGCGCAGGTGCCCAGGCTTGAATGCCGGCAACCGACGTTGTCTGCGCGATGCAACACCCGCCTCCAATTGAACTTATCGTTGGCGCTGGCAAAAGCGTGTCGGTGGTGTGTTCTGTGAACTACACCCGTATTGTCCCTGTTATTGGATATACAGCGCTCGACTTCGCTGGTGGTGGAGAATAGGCTCGATTTGCTTGGAACATGCTTACTCAAGCGGCACTTCCCTGATAAACCAGTTCAACCAGCGACTTCAGCCGCGCGCTCCAGCGCCCGCCGTTGAAGTCTCAGCACGGGAGTGGCGGCGATGATGATCACGATTGCCCGAAACATAGCGTTGCCCCGTAAAACCCTGCTCGCCGCTGCAGCGAGTGCGGCATTCATTGTCGCCGGACCAGCCAACGCCGCCGTGGCAACTTTCACTCAAGCGGTCGGCGGCCAGTCGAGTTGCGCAACGTTCAGCGTGGCGGCCCCGGTAATGGCGTTCTTCGGTCCGGTCGGCACTGGTGTGCCGTCGGCGGGATTGGCAGTCTGCGGCATCGCCGGTAGCGCCACACATCAGACCAGCGGAACCAGCGGCCCTTTGAACGATACGACGACGCTTGGACCGACGCCGATCACGTCCGGTTTCGGCAGCGGGAGTTTCGAGGGAACGGCCAGCGCGGTCGCGCACCAACATACGGTCGGCGCTTCAGCGTCAGCAAGCTTCAATGGGCCAACTGACGCTTTTACCGTGGTCGGTGCCGATGCTTTCGGTCAGATGAGCGACACCTTCGTCGCCGCTCCTGATGCCGCACACGCTGCCGGCACCCCCGGCATTACCCGGTTCGTTTTGACTATCGACGGCGTACTCGATTACACCTCGCTAGGCGCGCCGGCCTCAGGCGATGGCCGGGTCTATATGAATTACCAGCAAGGGACCAATCCCATCTTTACACTGTTCGTTGCCGGCGCCGGAGTCTCTGGAAACTTTGCTACGCTGACGCCGACCGGCGGCATCTCCAATTTCGTTGTCACGCAGATCCCGGGTGTCAGCGTCAACGTCTCAGGTAATGCGACTGCGCACACTTTCGATATGCCGTTCGTCTACGGCACACCGTTCGATTTTTCGCTCGGCCTTATCGCCAGCGTACAACCGCGGACGCGAGCCGACATCGAGGCTTCGTTTCTCTCCACTGCTGCACTGACCGGCATGCTGGTATTCGAAACCAACGGCGAGCCGGTACTCGACTTCGCGTTTACGTCCGGCTCAGGCCTGCGCTACGACGAGAAAGGAGTACTGGCGCCGGTTCCGTTGCCGTCAGCAATGCTCCTGATGGCGGCCATGTTGTTCGGACTGACGGCAAAGCCGCGACGACGGCATTGACGCGCTGACAGACTACTACAGCACGCGCTGATCCAGCGGTGGCGGCGAGTACTGGTAGAACCAGGTTTCCGTCAGCACCACCCCACCGAAAGTGAGATATGCGCTCAGGTTGATTGGTTCCAGGTTGTCGTCGGGTCGCACATCGAACAGCGCGCGATAGCCGTTGATAGCCGCGAGCGATCGCGCCGATGGCAGTTCTATGTCGCCGCGACTCGCGGTGACGACCAGCTCGACCCTGGCGTCGCTCGCCAGCAGCGGCAGCTTCCCACCGGTGAAATCGATCTCGAAGCGCCAGGAAAAATACGTGCGTTCGTGACCGACCACGCCACCGAGTCCGGTACGGGTCGCAACGACAGTCGCCAGATTCGGTTGTACCGGCGGCTCGCGACCCCAGTGGAGTCGATACGCGTAAAGCAACTCGTCGCCGGCTTGTGGCGCCTGCGCCGGCTGCCAGAAAGCGACGATGTTGTCGAACGTTTCGTTCAGCGTCGACAGTTCGACCAGTACTACGCCACCCTCGCCCCACTCACCTTTGGGTTCGATCCACACGCTGGGGCGTCGCTCGTAGAAGACAGCGTCGTCCTGGTAATGATCGAAGTTGCGATCGCGTTGCAGCAGACCGAAACCGCGCGGATTGTGATCGGCGTAAATGTTGAAGCGCAGACTGCGCGGATTCTCGAGCGGCCGCCAGATCCACTCACCGCTACCAGTCCACAGCGCGAGTCCATCAGAGTCGTGGATCTCGGGGCGGACGTCATTGGCCAACCGCCGATCGTTTTCCCCGGTCTGATACATGCTGGTCAACGGTGCAATGCCCAGTCTTTCGATGGCTGTTCGCGGATAAATTGCGGCGTCGACATCCATCGTCAGCCGCGCGTCCGGCGCAACCTCGAAGCGATAGGCGCCCGTACAGCTCGGTGAATCCAGCAGCGCGTAGATCACGACCCGCGTCGCGCCAGGCGCAGGCCGCTCGAACCAGAAATGACTGAAGAATGGAAATTCTTCCGCGCGTTCCATCCCGGTATCGATGGCGAGTCCGCGAGCCGACAACCCGTATTGTCTATCGGCGCCTACTGCACGGAAATAGCTCGCGCCGAGGAACGCCGCGACATCGATATCCGGATTCGTATGATCGATTATACGAAATCCGGCGTAACCGAGATCAGGCGCGAGCCCATGCGGATCAACGCCACTCGCCTGCAGATCGAAACGGCCAGGGTCGTAGGCGATGGTGACTGCCCTGCCGTCGACAATTTCCGCCATCTGTACAGCGCGATTGAACAGAAAGCCCAGGTGAAAGAATCGGAGTTCCACACCACGTTGTTCGCCGTGCCACAACGCATGCACGGGCTCGTAGTGGATTGCCTGGTAATGATTGTAATCAAGGTTCGCCAGTGCGGGAGGCAACACGTTGGTCGGCGCGATATAAGGCATCGCAGCCTGCGCGCGTGCTCTGCCTTTGAGCAGCGCGTAGTCAAAAACTTCGGGTGCCTCAGCGCCCTCCGCAGCGACGTCGAGAGTGGCGCTCGCGCTGATTGCGGCCAGCAGTTGCAGCAGTTGTCGGCGGTTCATCTGCGGACCGGGAGCGCTTCGAATTGAGGGCCGCGCGATGGCGGCGGCCGTTAAGGTCCTCCTATGGTAGCGCATCCATGCGGCGAGACCGGTACGTCAGCGGACCTAGCGGAAATCCCTGCTCGATTTCATTGAACTGCACGGTTATCCTGCGGTAATCATGGCGGCGGCGAGCCGCAGCAATGACGCCCAAGCTTTCACCGCGCCTTGCCATACGTCGAGTACGAGCATCAACTAGCCATCTGGAGAACTGTCATGAGCACAGCAGTAACGATCGACCTTGCAATCGACCCTGCCCGCGTCACCGAATTCCTCGAATTCATCAAGGGCATCGCGCCGGACACCCGCGCCTATTCCGGCTGTCAGCTGTTCGACATCTGGACTGACCAGAACAAACCGGGTCGCGTACTGTTCTACGAGATCTGGGACACGCGCGGTCACCAGGAAAAATACCTCGCCTGGCGCGCCGAAACGGGGCTGATGGAAAAGCTCGGGCCTTATCTCACCGCTCCACCGGCAATCTGCTATTTCGACAAGTTTGACGGCTAGATTGACCGCTTACCACCCGGTATACCAGAGGTCATTCGTAAACGGCTGACCGAATTCGTACAGCTGACCGATGCGCGGCGTGAGCAGATTCGCGCCGCTCGCGGTCGCTGCAGCGATCGCTCGCAAAATGGGTTCGTCCCAGGCGTGATACGACAAGTTGAAGGTCGCCCAGTGCACCGGTAACAGCACCTGCGCGCCCAGGTCAGCATACGCTTTGACTGCCGATTCCGGGTCCATATGGATGTCGAGCCAGGTCTCGCCGTAAGCGCCGATTTTCAGCACGGCGAGTTCGACCGGGCCGAGGCGCTCGCGGATCGCCGCGAAATGCGGCGCGTAGCCCGTGTCACCGCTGAAATAAAAGCTATGGCTCGGCCCTTTCACGTACCAGGACGCCCACAGCGTCGAATTATCCATCGACCTGCGGCCCGAGTAGTGACGCGCGGGCGTGCAATGGACAATCACGCCTTTGATCGCAAGCGACTCCCACCAATCCATCTCGTGGATCTGGGCCGCCGGCACGTCCCAGCGCTCAAGGTGAGCGCCAACGCCGAGACCGACGTAGAAGTGCGTCCCGCTCTTCGCCAGCTGACGCACGGTAGCCATGTCGAGATGATCGAAATGGTCGTGTGATATCACCACGGCATCGACACGGTCGAGGTCGCCGAGTTGCATCGGTGGTGGATGAAGCCGCTTCGGTCCGACCGGCAGCGGCGATGCGTACTCGGATAACACGGGGTCAGTCATGATGCGCACACCGTCAATCTCGATCACGGTGCTCGCATGCCCGAACCACCAGGCGCGCATACCAGGCGCTGGATCTGCGGCAAACGGTGCGACCGGGTCGACGGGAATGTCGAATTCCGGCTCGCGCACCTGACCGCCTCGATAGAGTTTCCAGTTTTCAATCAAGGCCAGGCCGGACGTCTGCGGCGGATCATTCTCGAAACGGCCTGCGACATACTCAGGAGAGCGCTGCATTCGTTCCAGGCGAGCGCCGTCGAAGCGGCCGCCAAAACTCGGCAGCTGAAAGACCGCCCAGGCAGCTCCGCCCAGCAATGTCACCAGAACCACACCTGCTTTGACAAAACGCCGCTTGCGCATCAGGACCTCGATGAAGGGTTATACTGAGATCATCGTTCAGTATCGATTAAATTGAAGGGTCGGCGCCGCGCATTGCCGACTAATGCGTCGTCCCTCATCCATGCAGACCAGCCGCCGACTCAAAAATATCCTCGGCGCCTCGGCCGGCAACTTCGTCGAATGGTTCGACTGGTTCGCCTACGCGTCTTTCGCCATCTACTTCTCGCGCGCTTTCTTCCCGAGCGGCGATCAGACTGCGCAACTGCTGAACACTGCCCTGGTCTTCGGCGGCGGCTTCATCGCACGACCGGTCGGCGCACTCATGTTCGGCAGGTACGCCGATCGTGCCGGACGCCGCGCCGCCCTCACTCTCTCGGTCGCGCTGATGTGCGGTGGCGCGCTCCTGATAGCGATTATACCGACCGGGCTTGGCGTGTTATCCCCCGCGCTTCTCATCGCCGCGCGACTCATGCAGGGCCTCGCGGTTGGCGGCGAATACGGGGCCTCGGCGACCTATGTCAGCGAGATGGCGAGTCGAGACCGGCGTGGTTTCTGGTCGGGCTTTCTGTACGTAACCCTTATCGGCGGCCAACTCGCGGCAATGAGTCTGCAGGTCATCCTGCAGCGGGTCTTGACCGAGGAAGCGCTGTACGCATGGGGCTGGCGCATTCCATTTGCGCTCGGTGCCGTGTTTGCGGTGGTCGTATTCTGGATCCGGCGAAACATCGAAGAGACCCAGCCGTTCAGCGTCGAACGCTCTTCGCTCAATTCGCGCGGCCGGGCACTCGCACTGATCAGGGATTATCCGAAAGAAACCGCTATTGTCTTTACCTTGACTGCGGGCGGCGCAGTCGGCTTCTATACCTACGCCATCTACATGCAGAAGCTGCTGGTCAACAGTGCCGGCATGCCCAAGGCCATCGTCGCAGAGATCATGACTGGCGTGCTCGCGACGATGATCTTCTTCCCGCCGCTCGTGGGCTGGGTCGCTGATCAGGTCGGCCACAAACGCACCATGCTGTTCGGCTTCGGCAGCAGTGCGCTCTGCGCTGTGCCGACACTTCACGCGTTAAGCACCGCGAACGATCCGTTGACGGTCTACCTGCTGTGCGTGCTGGTTCTGTTTCTGCTTTCTGGTTACTACGCGCTTAGCGCCATCCTCAAGGCCGAACTCTATCCGACGTACATCCGAGGCCTGGGTGTCTCCCTGCCCTATGCGATCGCACTCGCAATTTTCGGCGGCAACGCCGAAAGCACGGCACTCTACCTCAAACATATCGGTATGGAATCCGCCTACTTCTGGGTGGTGGCGGCGCTGTTCGCGTTGGCTTTTGTCGCGGCGGCAGTGATGCCGGATACGCAACGGGTAGGGCGGTTGGGCGACGGGTGATGTCGGCTTCAGGGCCCGGAAAGGGCGGGCCTGCATCGGCCCGGCAAATGGCCAGTCAGCCCTGCAGGCCGGGAAACGCATCGCCCCCCATTGTTTCCCAGCGCCTTTCCCCTCTAGACTCATGAGGCTTTCAGATCGACCAATTTCGCTACCGGGGAGTATCGGCGCAATGGCCAACAGCGTTTCACGAACGAGCAATTCGCAGGAGTTCGACGCGATCGTCGTCGGCTCCGGCTTCGGTGGCATGTACGCACTTCATACGCTCCGCGAACAGGGCTTGAAAGTCAGGGTCTACGACGAAGCCTCTGGAGTAGGTGGCACCTGGTTCTGGAACCGTTACCCGGGCGCGCGCGTCGACTATCCGGGTGGGCCTTTCTATTGCTATACGTTCTCCGAAGATCTGCTGCGTGAATTCGACTGGCCGGAAAAGCAGCCCGATCAGCCGACCGTGCTGCGCTATCTCAACTTCGTCGCCGACCGCCTCGACCTGCGCCGCGACATCCAGCTCGAGACTCGCGTCACCGGTGCGACGTTTGACGAGGGTGCCCAGCGCTGGGAAATCGAGACAAGCCAAGGCGAAGGCAAGATCGAGCGGGTGCGGGCGCAGTTTCTGGTGTGCGCGGTCGGCGCGCTGTCTGCAGCCCACCTGCCGGCGATCCCGGGCGTCGAATCCTTCAAGGGTGAGCGCTATCACACCGGCCGCTGGCCGAACGACCGGCAAGTGGTGTTCAAGGGCAAGCGCGTCGGCATCATCGGCACTGGTTCATCGGGCATCCAGTCGACGCCGGTGGTTGCGCGCGAAGCCGACCATCTCACCGTGTTCCAGCGAACACCGCAGTACACTGTACCGGCCGGCAACTGCCCCACCGATAAGGCACTGGTCGCCGAGGCGCGCAGCGACTGGCCGAAGTTCCGCGCCATCATGCTGAGTACGCCGATAGGCGCGCCGGAGGTGCCGAGCACCATCCGCGCCAGCGAGCACACGCCCGAACAGCGCCGCGCGACCTATGAAGCCGCCTGGCAGAAAGGCGGCCTGGGTCCGATCCTGGTCTCGACGTATTGCGACATCCTGACTGACCGCCAATCAAACGAATGGCTGGCGGAATTCGTGCGCGACAAGATTCGCCAGACGGTGAAAGACCCGGAGACAGCGCGCAAGCTGCTGCCAAGTTACCTCATCGCAACCAAGCGCCAGGTGATGGACGAGGGCTACTACGCGGCGTTCAACCGCGACAACGTGAGCCTGGTGGATCTGCGTGAAGACCCGATCATCGAAATCACCGCCGACGGTGTGCGCACCCAGAGCGGCCATCACCCACTCGACATGCTGATCTTCGCCACCGGCTTCGACGCCATCACCGGTGCACTGCAGAACATCAACCCGCGGGGACGCGGCGGCGTGTCGCTCGCCGAGCGCTGGGCCAAGCGCTTCAATTCCTGGCTCGGTCTCACGATTCCGGGCATGCCCAATCTCTTCATGATCCACGGGCCGGAATCGCCCTGCGTGCTGTACAACATGCCGCTCGGCGCGGAACGGCAGAGCGACTGGATCCGCGAGTGCATTCTGCACATGCGCAAACACGGTATCGGCGCTATCGAGCCGGCACCGGGTGTCGATCTCATCTGGAGCAAGGAAGTGGAAACAGTCGGCAACATGTCGCTCTACCCGCAAACCGAATCCTGGTATACGGGGAGCAACATTCCGGGCAAGCACCGCCAGTTCGCCGTGCACCTGGGCGGTCCGGCCTACTACTCGCGCATCTTCGAAGCCGCCGAACGCGGTTACGAAGGCTTCGTTACCGAGCCGGAGCGGAACGCCGCTGCAGCTTGAGGTTATCGCAGGCTGACAGGGCGCTGTCAGCTCACATTTGAGAATGGGCGACCGACTCCTCGTCGCCCAGCGGCGCGCATCGCGGCGCGCTGCCACTATTCGAAAGACCGCCAGCTCGACGTGGTCGCACCGTCTACATGCGTTATCGCACTGACCGTCATTGCACCCGCGGGCAGTATGACTGAGCGTCGCCTTCAGCTCAGGTGGCGAACGCCGACCAGCACGGCGGAATCGACGTCACCTATTCCGAAGCATTCAAGGTTCCGAGCATGGCCCCCGACGCGCTGCGCCAATACAAGGCCAAACGTAATTTCGCAGTGACGTCGGAGCCGGCCGATGGCGGCAAGGCTTCAGCAGGCGCTCTATCGTTCGTCATTCAGAAGCATTGGGCCCGCGGCCTCCATTACGACTTCCGCCTCGAACTCGACGGCACCATGAAAAGCTGGGCAGTACCCAAAGGGCCGAGCCTCGATGCAAAAGTCAAACGCATGGCGGTTCAAGTGGAGGATCATCCGATCGCCTATTCGAACTTCGAAGGGACGATCCCTGCGGGACAATACGGCGCCGGCAAGGTGATCATCTGGGACAGCGGAACCTGGCTACCAGTCGGCGATGCAGCTCAGGGCTATCTTGCGGGTCAATTGAAATTCGAATTGCATGGGCAGAAGCTGCATGGCAGATGGGTGCTGGTGCGCATGAAAGGAAAAGGTGAGAAGCAACCGCCGTGGCTGCTCATCAAGGAAAAAGACGAGTTCGTTCGGGCAACGACCGAATTCAGCGTAGTGGATGAGATGCCGGACAGCGTCACGCCATCTAACTCACCCGCCCGTCACTCGGGCCTCATGTCGCCGAAAACGAGGGCGGCGAAAACCGTAGCGAAAAAGACCGCGTCCCGCCGCGCGCAGACTGCCCTGCCTGCCGGCGCAACCAAAACGCCAATGCCTGCGCTACTCGCCCCGCAACTCGCTACGCTCGTGGAGTCGCCGCCCCCCGATCCGCAGGCGTGGGGTTACGAGATCAAGTTCGACGGCTATCGCCTGATGACTCGCGTCGATGGCGCTGAGATCAAGCTATTCACCCGGAACGGCAACGACTGGACATCAAAACTCCTACCCCTTCAGAAGGCCATTGCCAAAGCGAAGCTGCCGGCCGGATGGTATGACGGCGAGATGGTCATTCTCAACGAAAAAGGTGTACCGGATTTCGGCGCTTTGCAGCAGTCATTCGATGCGGCGCAGACGAACGACATCGTTCTCTACCTGTTCGACATTCCCTACGTCGATGGTCACGACCTGCGCGAGGTTCCGCTGCGCGAACGCCGCGCGCTTCTTCAACGCTTGCTCGAGAAGTCGTCATCGAACCGTGTGCGCTTCAGCGATGCATTCGATGCGCCGGCGGAAAGTGTCGTTGCTTCCGCCTGCAAGCTCGGCCTGGAGGGGATCATCGCCAAGCGGCTTGATTCCAGCTACGTGTCGCGCCGATCCGCCGCGTGGATCAAGCTCAAGTGCAGTCAACGGCAGGAATTCGTGATCGGCGGCTATACCGATCCGCAAGGTTCGCGCGTGGGGATCGGAGCGTTGCTGCTGGGCGTTCACGGCGAAGTCGGAGCCCTGCGCTATGCAGGCAAGGTGGGCACCGGTTTCGACGATCGTACCCTTAGCGCGCTGTTAGCGCGTCTCAAAAAACTGACTGTCGCGAAAAGCCCGTTCTCCAAAGCCACTGCGATCGCAGGCAGGCCGCATTGGGTGAAGCCGCAGCTCGTCGCGGAGGTTTCTTTCGGGGAATGGACGCGCGCCGGCATCATCCGGCACTCGGTGTTCCATGGATTGCGCACTGATAAACCAGCCAGCGCGATTGTTCAGGAAAAGCCTGCGGGTACGAAGCAGCCCGCCAAGCGCAGCAGCACCGCCACTTCGCACGAGTCACACGCGCTGAATCCTTCCCTTCGCGTCACGCATCCTGAACGCGTGATCGACCCCAGCACGGGGATTACCAAGATCGAACTGTTCCGCTACTACGGCCTGGTGGGCGACCTGTTGATGGCGCATCTGAAAGGGCGACCGGTTTCGCTGGTGCGAGCACCGAGCGGAGTCGATGGGCAGTTGTTCTTTCAGAAGCACGCCGCGACCGAGAAATTGCCCGGCATCCGCCAGCTCGACCCGGCTTTGTACGCCGGCCATCCGCCCTTGCTCGAGATCGCGAGCAGTCAGGGGATCCTGTCTGCCGCGCAGTGGAACGTCGTCGAATTCCATACGAACAATACGGGTACGAAGTCGCTGCAGCACCCGGACCGCATGGTCTTCGACCTCGACCCGGGCGAAGGCGTTGCGTGGGGCAAGGTGCGCGACGCGGCCAGCCTCGTGCACGCCTTTCTGCAGGAACTCGGTTTACCGGCGTTTCTCAAGACCAGCGGCGGCAAGGGACTGCACGTCGTCGTACCGCTGCGCGCAGTGCATGACTGGGAGATCGTGAAAGGATTCTCGCAGGCTGTGGTCGTCCATCTCGCCAAAACCATTCCCCAGCGGTTCGTAGCCAAGAGCGGCCCGAAGAATCGCATCGGCAAAATCTTCATCGACTACCTGCGGAATGGCGTCGGCGCCACGACCGCGTGTGCCTGGTCGGCTCGCGCGCGGCCAGGCCTCGGTATCTCGGTACCGGTGGCATGGGACGAACTCGCTTCGCTCACAGGCGGCGATCACTGGAGCGTGCACACCGCGCATACGCGCTTGGACGAAGGCAATCGCCCCTGGGACGGTTACGCCAAAGCCGCCTGTCGCCTGACTGCCGCCATGAAAAAGTTGAAATACCCGGCCGGCGCGTCAGCGTAGTTTTATTACCTAACAACTCAAGGAGACCGCGATGCCTCGCGCAATCTGGAAAGGGGCCATCAGCTTCGGCCTCGTCAACGTACCCGTTGCACTCTATCCGGCCTCGCAGGAAGCCGGCATCGACTTCGACTGGCTCGACAAGCGATCGATGGACCCGGTGGGTTACAAGCGCATCAACAAGCGCACCGGTAAGGAGATCGAGAGCGACGACATCGTCAAGGGGATCAAACAGGACAGCGGCGACTATGTCGTCCTCAGCGACGAACAGATCAAGGCCGCATATCCGAAATCCACCCAATCGATCGAAATCGAATGTTTCGTCAAGGCCGCCGACATCGATTTCGTGCTGCTGGAGAAACCCTATTATCTCGAGCCTTCCGGCAAAGGCGCCAACAAGGTTTATGCGCTGCTACGTGAAGCCATGCGTGAGGCAGATGTCATTGGCATAGCCCGAGTCGTCATGCATACGAAAGAACATCTGGCGGCGCTGATCCCTTCAGGTCCAGCGCTGATGCTGAACACGATCCGCTGGGCCAGCGAAATCCGCCCGATGAGCGAGCTCGAGCTGCCCGCTGACGGGAAATCCGCCGCAAACCTGAAGCCCAGCGAATTGAAGATGGCGGTACAGCTCATCGGCGACATGACCGGCAAATGGAAACCGACTGACTTCACCGAGAATTTCAGTGCGGCCGTGCACAAACTCGTCAACCAGAAGATCAAAGCTGGCGAAACCGAAACCGTGACGCCGGTCGAGGAATCCTCTGAAGAAGAACGCTCCTCCAACGTGATCGACCTGACCGAATTGCTCGCCAAGAGTCTCAAGCGGAAGTCACAACCGGCCGGCAAAGCATCGCCATCGGCCAAGCCAAAGGCCACCGCTCCTGCGAAGAAAGCGGCTGCAAAACCGGTTCGCAAACGGGGTTGATCGCAGAATGGATGCGACACAGACTGGAGGCAATCTACAATGTAACCCATGTTTTTCCTGAGCCAATCTTCGGGGACGGACAAACGCGGCAGCAGACAACGATGATCTACGCGACACCAAAAATCAGGCCCGCCGGCGACCGGTATATGCTGATCGAGTTCGGCGACGAAATGAATCTCGATCTGAATTTCCGGGGCCATGCGCTTGCGTCTGCGCTGGTCAACGAGAATATTGCAGGCGTGCTGGAATCGGCGCCCGCTTTTGCCAGCACGATTATTCATTACGAACCAGACATTATTGATTACGATCAGCTGGCCTGCGCAGTGGTGCACCTGGTGAGTAGCACAACTTCGAAAGACGACATTGAAATGAATAGTCGTCTGTTCTATTTACCGACGCTTTATCTTGATCCGTGGAGTAAGGAGTGCACTGACGATTATCGGGCCAAGCTGAATCCGTCCAAGGAACCGGATCCCGATCTCATCGCGCGACTCAATGAACTCGACGACGTCGATCAATTTGTGCGAGTACATTCCGGCACCGAGTACTGGGCAGCATGCCTGGGGTTTTTGCCTGGAATTGCCTTCCTCATGCCTCTCGATCCTCGTTGTCGCTTAACGGCCCCGAAATATGACCCGCCACGGACATGGACGCCACAAGGCACCGTAACTCTCGGTGGTATGTCGACCGTAATCACGCCCCTGCCTAGTCCCGGCGGCTATCAGATGTTTGCCCGTACCCCGGTCCCAATCTGGGATCGCGGGCGACGCTTTCCAGAATTCGAAGGTGAGCTGTGCATATTCCGTCATGGGGATCGGCTGAAGTTTGTCCCATGCTCCATGGAAGAATTTTTGGCCGTTGAACGCAAAGTTGCGGAGGGGACGTATCGCTATAACATCGTCGAGTACCAGCGGTTCTCAGTCCGAAACTATAAGAACTGGGTTCAGCATCTCGATCTGTCGGCGCGGTTTTGACGGAGTAGACCACAGTCCGAAGCGACTGCTCGGTGTCGGGGAAGGTTAGTTGAATCGGAAACTCGCGTAGCCCGATTGCTCAATCGCGTCGAGTTCTTTCATGTAGTTGGCATTGCCACCCATGTAGAACATCGCAGCGCGCGGCTTGCCGGGCACGTTGGCGCCGTTGATCCAGCTATCGACTAGTGGAAACAGGGTTTGTGCCATGCCATCGCGGCACTGTTGAACCCAGGCATCCTCTGCGACCGTATCGGTATCGATACTGCGATAACCCTGGGCGCGCGCATGGGCGACCAGTCTGGTCATCCAGTTTATCTGGTATTCGTGGACCAGCGGCTGGCTGGTGAACGGGCCGAAAGGGCCGAAGATCATGAACAGGTTTGGAAAGTCGGCGATGGTCATGCCGAGGTAGCCGTGCGGGCCATCGGCCCATTTGTCCTGCAGGCGACGACCGTGGCGGCCGACCGTATCGATCTTGAGATAATTACCAGTGACGGCATCGAAGCCCGTGGCAAATATGATCACGTCGACCGGGATTTCCGACTCGGTGGTGCGGATGCCTGACTCCGTGAACGCGACGATGGGTGAGTTCTTCACATCGACCAGCATCACGTTGTCGCGATTGAACGTTTCGTAGTAGCCGTCGACCGCGAGCGGTCGCTTGGCGTAGAGATCGGAGGGAGAGAGCTTTGCAGCAACCGCCGGGTCGTTCACGATCGCGCGGATCTTGGCGCGGATGAAGTCGGTCGCAGTGTCGTTTGCTTCCTTGCTGACGATGATGTCGCCAAAGGTCTCGAGCATGAAACCAAAGCCACCGCCTTTGTTCCACGCCTGCTCGTATACGCGCTGCCGCTGTTCGGCCGACACGCTCATCGCTGGCGTGGTGCTCTCGGCGAGACCGAACACCGAGGCCGAGTCGAGCGCATGGCGTACGAAGCCGCGCGGGTCGGCATCCATCTGTGCGCGTTTGTCGGCGGGGAAAGGGCTGCAGCCGAGCGGGACCACGTACTGCGGGGTGCGCTGCAGTACGTAGAGATGTGCAACCTGGGGGGCTAGCTCGGTGACGAGCTGTATACCGGTAGAGCCGGTACCAATGACGGCCACGCGCTTCCCTGCAAAATCGACGCCGCTCTGTGGCCAGCGCGCCGCATGGTGGATCTCGCCTTTGAAACGCTCGGCGCCTGTAATGACCGGCAGGTTGGTCGAGGACAGCAGGCCGACGCCTTCAAAGAGATATCGTGCGGCGATCCTTTCGCCGCTGGTAGTAGTTAGCCGCCACAGTGCATCGGCCTCCTCCCATTCGGCACGCGCGATGCGCGTTTCGAAATTGATCGAGCGTTTGAGGTCGTGTTTGTCGGCAACGGCATTGAGGTAGGCGAGCACCTCGTTCTAACGCGGATAGCGCTCGGTCCATCGCCAGTCGCGGTACAGTTGTTCGTCGAACGAATAGCAGTACACCGCGGCCTCGGTATCCACGCGGCAACCCGGGTAGCGGTTCCAGTACCAGGTGCCACCAACACCGCCGGCGTCATCGAAGCCCTGGACATTCAGCCCCATCTGGTCGCGCAGTCGTTGCAGGGCGTACAAGCCGGCCACACCGCTGCCGATTACTGCGGCGTCGAGCACCAGGCCAGCGAGCTTTTTTGTCATTGTCGAGTTCACTGTCGGATTGCGTGAATATCAGCCGCGCGCCGCTCGAAGCCACCGGCAATGCGGAGTGCGACGTCGCCGGTCACACAAGCAGGCCGCCGCCGTCGACGACGAGATTGGTGCCGGTGACGTAACCGTTGCGCATCAGGAACAGGACAGCATCCGCGATCTCTTCCGCGCGGCCGATGCGTCCGACCGGCAGCTTCGCGCCGGCGGCGGCGAGCATATCATCGCGCTGTGCACCGAAGATGTCGTCGAACAGCGGGGTATCTACGTAACCGGGCTGGATCGTATTGACCCGGATCGGCGCAAGGTCGAGCGCGAGCGCGCGTGCGAAGGCGTCAACCGCGCCGCACGATGCTGTCGCGACGGACGCACCCGGCAACGATCGGCGGCCAGCCGTACCCGACATGAACGTGATCGACCCGCCCGCGCGAATGCGCGGCGCAGAGTACTTGGCCGCATAAACGGCTCCCCAGAAACGTACGTCGATCGCCGCATGCAGCGCACTTGTTTCCGGAGCGAGCTTCGCATCCAGCACGAGTTGTCCCGCCGTGATGAATACGTGATCGAGCGCGCCGAGGCGATCGAACAGTGCCCGCGTACCGGCCTCATCGGCAGCATCGAGTTCGACTGCCTCCGCATTGGCGCCGAGAAGCGCCCGCGCCGCGTCGAGTCGCTTCGCCGAGCGACCGGTGACGACGACGCGCGCGCCCTGCGACTGCGCGGCGAGAGCCGTGGCGAGACCGATGCCGGAGGTGCCGCCCAGGACGACGATTGTAGTGTTGGCGAATGGCATGCCGTTCTCCTGTGGTAATTTCGTAATGCGCACCTTCAAATAAGCGACCACCCGTTCTCCGCGATTCCCAGGGTAATACGCTCCCTACAACAGTGGACGCTGAAGGTGTTGGGATCCAATGCTGCGCGTTCAGCGATAGAGCCAACGCAGCCCGTGGCTTACCGCGGCCGGTATCGTCGACTGGTGAACCTCGCCGGGAAGGATCGTCAACTTCGTGTCGAACTGCTCGGACCGTCGCGCCGCGAGCTGAGCATGGAACATTTCCGTGTTCTCCAGCATCGGGATCCCGTCGATGGACTGTTCCAGTTCTCCCACCGACAGGAAGACGCGGCCCCGCAGCAGCGGACCCTGCGCGAAGCTGCGCTGTTCAAGGTCGAAGACCAATCGGTTGTCCCACCACGACGACGGGCTGGCGATGAGCCACCGCGAGAAGGCAGCGGGCCGCGTAAGTAGCGTGTAGAGCGAGAACAGTCCGGACAGCGAGTGTCCGATCAACATGCGTTCTGCGGGGTCGATCTTGTAGACCGCCTGCAGCCAGGGCAACGCGTCGTCCAGCAGCCAGCGCTGGAAGTCCGGCGCACCACCGAAGGCGGGCGCATGCGCCATGTTGCGTGCGGCCACGGCAGGAAGCTCGGCGACGGTCGGCGTATAGTCCAGCGCCCGCGCGTGCACCACCTCCCTCGCCGTCTGCGCCGACCAGCCGACACCGACGACTATCATTCTCGGCAAAAGCCGCGCGAGACCAAGGTTCAATGCGACATCGCAGACCGTACCGAACGTCCATTGCGCGTCGAGGCACACGAGCACCGGATACGGTTCGGCGCGGGTGCTATAGCCTTCCGGGAGGGCGACATGGAGCACGCGCCCGTTGTCGGCATGGTGATGCGCTTCTCGCTGCCAGAGCATTCGGCGTTCCCTTAACGTCGATTCAGTCCAGATGGAACGCGATGACCGAATTGCGGAAGAAGGTCGGCACGTAGATGGTACGCGTCGCCGCATCCCAGGCGAAATCCGCGGTGTTGGTCTTGGTCGCCTTGCCGTCGAACAGCAGCTGTTTGTCGCCGACGGCCGGCACGTACCACAGTGCGCCACTCCACACCGAGACCAGGAAGTCCTCTCCGCCGACGTTCTCCACGCCGTCGACGCCACCGGGCATACCGGCAGCAAGTACCTTGAGCGATCCATCCGCTTCGACGCGCTTCAAGCTGTCGTCGTCGAGAACGTGCAGCCTGCCGCCGTGGACGAGCACGCCGTTTGGTCCGGCGAGCACGCTGGCGTCCAGGTGCACTGATGTCTTGCCATCCTTCACCGCGTAGACTTTTCTGGTCTGGGTGTCGGACACGTAGAGCGTGCCGTGGTCATTGACGATATCGTTGAGATGCTGCGCACCGGGGACGTCGATCCGTTGCGCAAGGCGGACGGCGTCGACGTCGATCACCGCGACACCGTCCGCATCAGCAGCATAAAGCCACTTGCCGTCGTCCGACAGGGCCAGCCCCTTGGGACAATTGAGGCCGGTTATCCACTCCACCGCCTGGACCTCACCGTCCAGGCTCAGTTTGGCGATCGAGCCCTTGCCATCCTTTGCCCAGGGCTCGCCCTGAATGTTGGAGACGTACAGTACCTTGCGCGCCGAATCCAGGCGCACGCCTTCGGGCGTCTTGAGCGTGGCCGCCGACTCCCACTGCCGGGTGAGCTTGTGCTCGTCGGCGTGCAGCGCCACGGCGAACAGGCATGCCAACAGCATGGCCGCCAACCTGCCCATGGTGCAGCCTCTGGCGCCGACCCGCGCGGCATGCCAGCGGTATGTCTGCGACTTTCGGTGAAGGGCGATGCGAACTGGCGACATGATGGCTCCCCTGGCTAGCGTCGCCGCAGTATTCCACGGAACGCACGCCCTGCAACAGCCAGCAAGCCCATCACGATATCCAAGCTCTACGACTTGGTGGCCAGGGGCGAAATTGTAAAGTGTGCGGAGCTTCAAAAGTATGTTGCTACACGAACTTAAACCATTCATACCTTCTGGCCGAGACTTCACCAGACCTAAATCGTTCTTCCGCGATTTGGGCTTCAAGATCAATTGGGAAACTGAAGGCCTTGTGGAGCTATCTCTTGGGACGGTCGCATTTCTATTGCAGGATTTTCATAACAAAGAAATGCAGGACAACCTCATGATGTACGTGACGGTAGAGAACTTCGATGACTGGTGGCAACAAGTTCAGGTGTCAGGTGTTCTAGATCGGTACGACGAGGTTAGCAGGCTGTTAGAGCAAAGGAACCAACGCTTTTCCCGTGGGGCCAACGTGAAGTCCATTTAGTCGATCCTGCGGGCGTATGCTGGCACTTCGTTGCCTCGTAACTTTTCACGGTACAGGTATCCGCCTCGAGTAAGAGAACGGATAAGACCCTGCGGCGGGTTCTATACTTCACGAGTTGTGCGCGCCGATTCGGCGGAAAACGCTATTCATCTTGCAATAGCCATCATTCTTGCAGAATGGACTTCCGGTGGTTACAGAACCGCGAATTCTGGTGACCTTCCAATACTTGAATCAGAAGGCGCCGAGCACGCCAATTGTGCCTACACGACACAGCACAGCAGCACGCTGCCATGTCATGGAACCCCGCTACGGCGGTGTTTCTATTCCGGTCACGGCAGAGCGCCGACGTGCGTACCACCCGACCAATCCAGCAATGAAACCCAGCACAGGCAGGGCTGCGAGATTCATTACCTCCCATCCGGCACTCGAGACGAGTGCACCGGCTGACAACGACGATACCCCCATCACGGCAAAGACGATGAAGTCGTTGGCGCCCTGGACGCGGGCTCTTTCTGCAGTGGAATGCGCTTCGGCCAGGAGCAGCGTGCCGCCGGTGTACATGAAATTCCAACCGATGCCGACCAACATCAGCGCGGCAACGAAATGGCTGATCGCAAGACCGTTCAGCGCAACTACAGAGCCGAGGCCCATGATGGCGATGCCGGTGCTGACGATGGTCAGAACGCCAAAGCGCTTGATCAAGGAGCCTGTAATCAATCCCGGCGCGAACATGCCGACGACATGCCACTGAATGACGATCACGGCCTGTGTATAGGGGAGCGCACAGAAATTCATGGCCAATGGCGTGGCTGTCATCAGCAAGTTCATCAAGCCGTACCCCATCGCTGCGGATAGCACCGCGATGATGAATACCGGCTGCCGAGCAATGTCACGAAAATTGCGGCCGCCTCCAGCGCGCTCGATCGCACTCGGCGGCGGCACCGAGACCAGTGCCTGAAGCGCAAGTGCAACGACTGCCACGCCGGCAAGCAGCAGAAAGGAACCGAGAAACGGCGTCGCGAACCAATGCTGACCGGCACGCGTCATGGCCGGGCCGACAAAACCGCCGGCGATACCACCGGCGAGCACCAGCGACGTCGCGACCGCTTTATCTGCCTGCGCCGCGATTTCCGTCGCAGCAAAGCGATACTGGAGGCCGACTGCGTTATAGATACCGATGATGGCTGTCGCCAGGCAGTACAGTGCGAAGCTGCCCGTGACGAGTGCGCTGGCGGCGATACCACAACCAGCAATGTTGACCAGCGCGCCCGCCATGAAACCGCGGCGGCGCCCGACCTGTGCCATCCACAACGACATCGGCAGGGTTGCCAGCGCTGAACCGATGACATAAGTGGTGACGCCTAGTGTGGCCAGGGATTTCGTTCCGGCCAGCGAATACCCGACCAAACCGTTCATGGCGATGAGGCCTGCTGCATTGGTCAGCAGCAGCGCCTGGCAGCAGGCGAGGAGGAACAGTCCTCGGTAGTCGGTCTTCATCGTTGGCGAACGGCATTAGTTGGCTGCGGAGTTGGCGCGGTCTGGCCGTGCATCGAACGCACAAAAGCTCCTTCAGATTCTTTAAGCGTGAGCGCGTCTGGACGATGTAGGGCTTTCAAGCCGAGGAAACGCGCACGCCGAAACCACGTAGTTCCATATCCTAATGTATCTTCTGGCGATCTGCGGGTATGAGCAGGTATGGCGGAGAGGGAGGGATTCGGCAATTTTCAAGATAGTTGGCACCGTTTCCATTATGCGGCCTTCACCAGCTCTGGCTTAGGCTCGTTAACCGGATTGAGCCACACGCTGTCGGGCAGTGACCAATCCCGGATCGTTCCACTCCAGCGCCGAGGATGGCGTGCTCGCGCAGCGTCGTAAACCGCAATTCGTTTGCGCATGACCGTCTCGACCTGCTGCGTATGGCGCTCTACCGGCGTCACGAAGTTCAATCCACTGTGACGATGCTCCGTGTTGTACCAGCTCACGAAACTCAGCACCCAAGCTCGTGCTTCGTCCAGCGTACGGAAACCATCCGCCGGATAGTCCGGCCGATACTTGCACGTCCGGAATACGCTCTCGGCATACGCGTTGTCGTTCGAGACCCGCGGCCGGCTATGCGAGGGCTGCACACCTAACCACTGCAGTGTCGCCAATAGCGTCGCCGACCTCATCGGCGAGCCGTTGTCGGCGTGCAGCACCAGTGGCTGGCGCTGGCGCGCAATGCCTTTCTAAACCGCTTCAGCTCGTACACAACTCCACCAAAAACGCGTCGATTTGTTTCGCTTGAGGTTTGCGACTTTGTAGTGAAGCTTCACACGCGTCCCATCGAGGAGCGTGGCTTCGGCCGTTTGTCGGGTTCCGGACTTTACGGAAGTGGGCGGGGGAAAGTCTTTGCTTCCATCGGCGATGGTCTCTCCTGGTATGCAGGCGAGGATTCCATTGTTTTCGTCTAGGTCCATTAAAATTCTCCAGTAGACCGCTCAGGGTACTCCTTTGCGAGACACCTCACAGAAATCGGCCTTTTTGGGGTCACACTGCGGTGCCACGCGAAGTCTGGGGAGATTGTTGGCGTGAAGAATCAATTTAAAGATGTCCCGCCAGTCGCGAAAGCACCAACACAAGACGTTTTGGCACTATTGGTGGTTGATAAATCTGCGCGATTGGAGAAGCACAAAGCCCGCGCGGGCGCGGCGGAACGTGGCATGAGCGAAGCCGATATTGATTTGCTGATCCCAGCGCTTCCCGCTGGCAAGTTCGGCCTTCGGGTGTGACTTTCTAGATCGATGTACCGTCGCCATCCAGATCGGCATTTGCCCTGAGCCCTGGACTGATTTCCAGCTCTATGCGTGGGTTTCCCTTGTCCCACTCCTTCCGCACCCGCATGGGTATTACCCTATGCCCACGGACAGTTGAGTTAAGGGTTCCTTAGCCGCCTCAAGCGCCGCCACTCTCCGGCGCCGATTTGGATTGTAGAACCGGTCGATGTAATCAAACATATTTGCAAGAGTTTCGGCTTGTGATCGGTAGCAGCGTCGATGCACACGCTCGCGCTCGAGCATTCTGAAGAAGCCCTCGCAGGCAGCATTGTCGGCACAACTACCCACGGCACTCATGCTGCACACCAGGTGATGGCCTTTCAGGAGGCGCTGATACTCGTCGCTCGTGAACTGGCATCCACGCTCGGAATGGAGCACCACCGGGCTTCGATCCTCGCGCTGCCCAAGCGCCATCAACACTGCCTGCAACACCAGTTGCCGATCTTGGCGATGGCTCATCGACCAGCCGACGACGACACGCGAGTAGAGGTCAAGGACGACACACAGATATAGATAATGTTTGCCCTTGCGAATGTAAGCGGCGTGTTATGGGGCGGTATGGCGGAGAGGGAGGGATTCGAACCCCCGGTCCTGTTACCAGGACAACTGATTTCGAGTCAGCCGCATTCGACCTCTCTGCCACCTCTCCGATCGACTCTTCGCAGTTATCGGCGGTGCTCCGCACCGCTGGACAACTGATTGGATTCACCGCCGCTTGCGCGCCGGCTCACCCCTTCGGGGCGCACTGCGTGCGTCCACCTCTGCTGCGCAGAGGTGTCGAGTCAGCCGCATTCGACCTCTCTGCCACATCTCCGATGGGCTTTCGGTATGCCACATCCCTGGCCGCTGACCGGCGCGCAGTTTAGCTGATGGGGAACTCAATTATCCAGGTCAACCTTTCAGGACAACGAACTGTTCGCCACCGCATGTATCGCCGCCCGCACGCGCCCGTAGGTGCCGCAGCGGCAGATATTGCGGATGTTGTTGTCGATGTCTTCGTCGGTCGGATGGGGAATGCGCGCGAGCAGCGCGGTAACGGCCATGATCATGCCGGACTGGCAATAGCCGCACTGCGGTACGCTGGCGGCTATCCAGGCTTTTTGCACGGGGTGCGATCCATCGGTGCTCAGTCCTTCGATAGTCGTGATCGACTTGCCTTCAAGCCCCGCTGCCGGCAATTGGCAGGATGGCATCGGCTGACCATCGACATGCACGAGGCAGGCAAAACACTGGGCCATGCCGCAGCCGAACTTGGTGCCGGTGAGTTCGAGCTTTTCGCGCAATATCCACAGCAACGGCATCTCCGGCGGAGCGTCGACTTCGACCTGCCGGCCGTTGACTTCGAATTTAGTCACATCTGCCTCCCCAGTTGCGGTATGCCTGCTCGCCACCCGCTGGTGGTGGGTGGGATGACTATATAATCCCGAGGCCAGTCTGTCGGCAAGATCTTGTACAAGCAGCCTGTCGGACTTTGGGAGGATGAATGATGACACGAAAATTCCGCGCACAGTGGCTGTTCGCCCTGCTCGCTGTCGCCGCTGGCGCGCTGGGTGCCCACGCAGCCGACAATACCGGTGACAAGGCCGCCGCGCTGGTCGGCAGTTGGGAACTCGTCTCGCTGGAGAATCACGGCGAGGACGGCAGCGTTCACCAACCTTTCGGCAAAGCGCCTGTTGGTCGCATTACCTACACCGCCGATGGCCGCATGATGGCGCAGATCATGGGCGACGAACGCACAGTATTCGGGACCGACGTGCTCTACACCGGGACCGAGGCCGAGAAAGCCGCCGCTTATGACAGCTACATTGCTTACTACGGCAGCTACACCGTCGACGTCGCCACCCACACGGTCACGCATAAAGTCACCGCAAGCCTGTTCCCGAACTGGGTCGGCGGTAACCAGCAGCGTTTCTTCGCGCTGGATGGCGACACGTTGACCTTGAGCTCGAAACCATTTCCCGCGTATGGCACGGTCGTCAAGCCGAAGGTGATCTGGCATCGGGCGAAATAACGACAACGGGGCACAGGAGTTCAGCATGAGCACAACGCTGCAGGGTCAAACGACCGAGTTGCTCCAGCAGCTCATCCGTAATGGTTGCGTCAACGACGGTACGCCCGATTCCGGTCAGGAGCGACGCAATGCCGACGTCCTGGCGGCTGTACTCGAAGGCGCTGGCCTCGAAGTCGAGCGGTTCACGCCGCGTGGCGATCGAACCTCCATCGTGGCGCGCATCGAAGGCACCGATCCAACTGCGCCCAAGCTTTGCCTCATGGGGCATACCGACGTCGTTCCGTTCAATGCCAGTGGCTGGCGCGAAGATCCGCTCGGCGGCCAACTCATCGAGGGTGAGGTGTGGGGTCGCGGCGCAATCGACATGCTGAATCTGACCGCGTCGATGGCGGTCGCCATGCGTCATCTCGCGAACAGCAGCTTTCGACCGCGTGGCGATCTCATCTACTTCGGCGTGGCGGACGAAGAAGCGATGGGAACCTGGGGCGCAAAGTGGATGGCGGAACACCATTGGGACGCCATTGCCTGCGACTATGTGCTGACCGAGATGGGCGGTTGGTCGGTACATGGGCCGCAAGGTCACAAGATAGGCATCACGGTCGGTGAGAAAGGTCTGGCCTGGCGCCGGTTGCGAATCAAGGGCACGCCAGGTCACGGCTCGATGCCCTTTGGTGCGGACAACGCCCTGGTCAAGGCGGCAGAAGTGATCCGGCGGATTGCGGCTTATCGGCCGCGCGCGCGCATCGATCACATCTGGCGCGCCCAGGTCGAAGCAGCGCAATTGCCGGACGAACTCAAGGCCGCACTGCTCGACCCGGAGCGGGTGTGGAGCGCCTGCGAACAGTTGCCGCCAGCCGCCGCCAGGCATTTCCATGCCTGTACGCACACCACGTTCTCACCCAATGTCGCTCATGGTGGCAGCAAGACGAATGTCATTCCCGATCTGGTCGAACTCGATGTCGATATCCGCACGGTGCCGGGAACGACCGCAGAAGACGTCAACGATCACCTGCGCGAGGCGCTTGGCGAGTTGTTCGATCAGGTCGAAGTGCTCTCGCTCTACGACCACCCGGCGAGCAGTTCATCGCTGGCGACGCCGATGTGGGATGCGCTGTTGCGTCAGGTCAAGGCGACCTACCCCGCTGCCGAGTTCCTGCCAGAAATACTGGTCGGCGGTACGGATGCGCGCTTTTTCCGCGATAAAGGCGCAATCGGCTATGGCACCGGATTGTTCGACCGGAACGTCTCGCTGGCCGAGTTCGCCTCGCGCTTCCATGGCCACAATGAACGTATCGACGTCACCTCGCTCGGGCTATGCACAGACCTGTGGATAGGCGTCGCCAAAGACGTGCTCGGCTGAGGGAAAAACAAGCAGTCGACGGAGCGGCTTTCGTAAATCCGCTGAGCGCACTAAGCTCAGCACATGGCAGCGACGCTCTCGACAGGCGCCCCGCCCGCCCGGTCGGGGTCCATCTGGCCCTGGTCCAGCCGCACGGATGCGTTCACGACTCCTACTGATGGCCTGGCCAACGAGCTCGGCCAGGCCCATGTGCGTTTCGCCATCTGCTGCTTCATGGCGCTGTATTTCTATCTCATCGGCTTCAGCAATCATCCGCTCTATCTGGGTTTCTCAGTCTACTGTCTGAGCTATCTCGCGATCCTGCGTCGCGCGCACACCTGGTCTTCGGCCCGTGTCGTCCTGGCGCTCCTGCTCGACAACTACTTTACGGTCGGTGGACTGTATGTCACCGGCTCCAAGGGCATTTTTCTCTATATCTTTCTCATCCACATTTCTTTTGGTTATGGCGTCCGCTATGGGCGCGCTTATTTGTGGATGTCTGTCAGCGCCGCATGCGCCGGGGTCGTGACGCTGTATCTCGCCAGCCCGCATTGGCGCGGCAATGTGCACGCGATGATCGCCTACTTTTTCGGAGTGCCGTTCATCGCGCTCTATATCGATTACTTCGTGCAACGCCTGCGTCGCGCTCAGCGCGAAGCGGACGCGCGAACGACAGAAGTCACTCGACTGCTGGCTTTCGTCGCGCATGACATCCGCACGCCACTGCAGTCGCTGTTGAGCACGATTGAGATGACCCGCACCGGCAGCCACGAACAGAGCACCCGACTGCGCCTCGGACGCATGGAACAGGCTGTGCAGGTGCTCGCGCGCATGGCTACGGAAGTACTCGGCACGGCACGCACCCCGCTCGCCCGGCAGGAGGCACCAGCGCTGGCAACCTTGGCGTGGATTATCGGAGTCGTCGATATCTTTCGCGACGAATTCACCCGCCAGCATATCGCGCTTCGCTATGCATTCGATTTCACCATCCCGCCACGCATACACCTCGACCGTCTGGCCGCTGAAAGGCTGCTGCTGAACGCGCTGTCGAATGCCGCAAGGCACGCCGCTGCCGGCGAGATCAGTCTGCAGGTGCACACGCATTCCGCATCGGTGTCAGACATTCAGCTGGTCTTCACTATTGCCAATCGCGCAGCTGATGATCAGCGCAATGTTTCAACTCATCTGGCGCCAGGGCATTCGACATTGCACGGTGCCGGACTCGGCCTCGCTGGTGCTGAAGCTACGGCTGCTTCTGCGCGCGGTGAATTTCACTTCGAAACCCTGCCCGACAATACGCACCGACCGCAGTTCAGCATTCCGCTGCACGTCGCCGACCCGACAGATGTCGGTCCGGCCATACTGTTGCCGGTAATCGTCGTGAGCCCGGACGCTGTGCCGCCAGCCACACTGGTGACGGCGCTCGCCGGAACAGCGCGCTGCGTCACTTTTGCGTCCATCGAACACGTACTCGAACATGCCGACACCATTAAGCCCCGCGTTGCAGCAGTGTTTGTGGTTGAACATAGCCTTCAATCGCAAACCGAACAGAAGTCACTGATGACGTTGTGCGAGGAATTGGGGCCGTGCACTGTGTTCAGCTACAGTACCGGCGAAGCTGAATCACCGGTGCTTGCCGACGCTGGCGTCTTGAATCGAATAGGATCGGACGCGCCGCATGCAGCCTTCCTCAACGCGGTCTACGCGCAGTCCGCGCTACGCGACATCGATGGCGGGATCACGCTGACCGATAGTGGTTGGCGCAACCGGCTGGCGCATCGCCGCATCCTGTTGGTCGAAGACAATGTCGTCAATGCCGAAGTCATGGCGGAAAGCTTGCATGAATTCGCTGGCGAGCTGCAGGTCGCACCGACTATCGCAACTGCGCGTGCTTTGCTCGAACGTGAAACTTTCGATGTCGTGTTGCTCGACTGGCATCTGGGTGATGGCTGCAGCGTCGCGCTGCTTGACCCGCTCGAACGATTGGCGAGCGAGCGCCAAACACGCACGATCATACTCAGTGCGGAGTCACCGTCCATTATCCAACAAGCACTGGCCGGGCGCTTCGACTGCCCGATAGTGCAGCGCCCGGTTTCAACTGCCCGGATCGTCGAAGTAATCGTTCAGGTGCTGCAGATGCCCGCATTCGAGCAGGCGGCGCATGCCCTGCAGGCGAACGCCATCTTCGCTGCCGAGGTTTACGCCGAGATGGTGAACGGAACGGTAGATGATTCGCGCATTGATACGTTGATTGCTCGCGCAGTACTCGATATTGATGCCTTGTTCGCTCGCCTCGATGAAGTCGTTTCGCTGCCAAAACCCGATCCGACTCGGCTTAAACGCTGCTTGCACGATCTGAAAAGTGTTGCCGATGCCACCGGCGCTCACGAACTCGGCAACAGTATTCAGCGGATCATCGATACGGGCGCCGGACAGCCTGGCCTGTCACTGCGGCCAGCCGATCGTGCGATGCTGCAGGGGCTCTGGCGATTGACTCGGGATCACATCGTCGTCTTTCGCTGTGCGCTGGCCGGGCAGCGTCAGGCCGCCGCACTCGCCACCAGCGGCACTTTTCGCGGACTCACGGAAAGCCCCTGAATTGTCGACATCGACAGCGTCAAATCGTCGAGTTCCCACGGTTCGAAGCCCGGACGGAAATAGCGCAGCATGTGATAAAGAGAATCCTTGAGGAAACCCTGTTTGAACCATAGTTTCGCCAGGTCACGCATGGTCCGACGCTTGAACAGTTCGCCGTCACCCGCCAACAGATAGATGGTGCCGATCAGAAGGATCAGATAGAACAGCGGGAACGCCACCAGCGCACCGAGGGCTCGCGTGAAATAGCCCGGGTACATTGCGCCCAGCGCGCGATGTGCCACCGCTTTATGTTCAATCTCTTCTGCGAAATGCCAGCTGAAAAGTTCGCGCAGGACGGGATCGGCCGGCTCCAGCAAATTGCGGCTGAGGAAAATATGACCCCATACCGCATTGACGTGCTCGATCGCAGCGACGATCGACATCTTCAATCGATGCGGTTGTAACGGTTCCATGATCTTGTACAACAATACATCGACAGCGTGCACGAATGGCTGGACTTTGCAGCCTTGTGCTTCCATCTCTTTCCAATACTTCTGGTGCGCAACACCGTGCATCGATTCTTGTCTGAAAAATTGCATCAGTTCAGTACGGTGTTCAGGATCTTCCAACACCTTCAAACACGGAACCAGCGCACGAATGTAGTAGCGTTCGTTGTCAGGCACCAGCAAGGTGTATACGTTGAGGAAATGCGAAATTGCCGGACTGCCATCAAACCAGTACTTGCGCGAATTCGTCGCAAAATCCCAAGTGAGCGTGCGCGGACTCAGTTTGACAGGCGGCTTGCGGTTGGACATGGCGAGGAGACTAGCAAATATATTTTGCGAACGTGGTGACTATTCACAATTGCCGAGAATTCTTCGTCCGAACGGGGTAGATACACCGCATCGCGTTGAAATACAGTCCGTATCTTGACTACGTACGTGCAGCATCTTAACTGGCCGATCGAGGTTCTCTTTGCATATACGGCACTCAAGGGTTGCCTCTATGATTTATTCAGGGTATAAAAGTGCTTCGAGGTCACCACGGTCGCGATAAATCGCGGATCCAACAAGGTTCGACCACTGGCATTTTGGCAGGTTGATCGCAAGACCATCAACTTCGCTGATTTCGCGCTGCACGCAAACGACGAATAGGTTCGAGAACGTTCGAACCGGTTTAATAATTGCGACGCGCGTTCTACGGCAGCATCAAACGATGCTCGCTGATCAAAATATGCGCCCACGTCATTCGTGCGCGCACTGACGGCATCAAACTGACATCGAGGGCTAAGGTAAAACGATGAACCATGCGTTTGCTCCCGGTTTGCGTGCGTTTTCCCGCACACTTTTGCGTCCGATGATGCTGCATAACCCTGTTCGTCTGGTCCCGCGTAATGAGCGTCGCTCGCGCTGAGTTCCGTGCAATGGGAGGCCTGGCTATGAATCGACCTGACGCTGACCCGATAGTATTCCCCGCCATCGCACGTTGCCTGGCCGCGCTGACTGTCTGTCTAAGCCTGTTCGCCTGCAGTGACCACCCGACGACGACTGACTCTCAAACTTCCGACAGTCCACGCGAACTTCATATCGCGACCATCGAATCCAGTACGACGTACTTTCGTGGCAAACATGGACGACGTGGGTTCGAACACGATCTTGCAAGAGCATTTGCGCATTATGTCGGCGCAACTCCGCGTTTCATCGTCGCTCATGATCAAGATGAACTGGTCGCGTTGATCCGCAGCGGTAAAGCGGATATCGCTGCCGCGCACGTGACGATACGCGACACGCCACCGTCGGGTATCTTGTTCGGCCCTACTTACATGACAACGCGCCCACTCGTTGTTTACCGCCGTGGCAGCGACAAGCCGCAAACGTTTGCCGCACTTCGTGGCAAGCGGCTCGCTGCAAGCGACACGCTTGATCTTCGCGCCACACTCGAGTCCACGTTGCGCAAGGATGCCGGTTATCTCTGGCCGTACGATGACGGATTGCCCGGCGAAGAAATGCTTGCGCTGGTCGAGGATGGGGAAATCGATTATGCGATCATGGCGTCTACAGAGTTCGAAGCTCTGCAGCGCTTCTATCCTGAAACCCAGGTGGCGTTCGAATTCGGCGCACCGTCGGCAATCGCCTGGCTCTACAGCGCCGATCAGCATTTCGAACTTCGCGACAAGCAACTCGAATTTCTGCGTGCGTTGCGCGCCAACGGCGCACTCGCTGGAATGGCAGCGCGTTACTTCAGCACGCCGCGCGAGTTCGATTATGTACAGTCCCGCGACTTCCTCGAACATTACGCAGAGCGACTGCCAGCATTTCGCAAGCTGTTTGAACACTCGGCCGTACACTACAAACTCGATTGGCTACTGCTGGCGGCAATGAGCTATCAGGAATCTCATTGGCGCAAAGATGCAACGTCGCCGACCGGAGTACGTGGTTTGATGATGCTGACGGCGAAGACTGCGGCAGCGTTGGATGTTGACCGCCTCGATCCGCATTCCTGCATCCGCGGCGGCGCAGAGTATCTTGCGATGCTGAAATCAAAGTTGCCCGAACGCATCGAGGATGCCGATCGCACCTGGCTTGCGCTCGCAGCCTACAACATCGGTATCGGTAATCTCGAACGAGCGCGCGTCCTGACTGCAAAGGCCGGTCGGAACGCCGACTCATGGGACGACGTGCGCCGCTTCCTTCCGCGGGTCAGCATACCCACTGCAGTGGCGCACGCGCGGCTGTCGGCGCGAGGTAATCAGGCCGTGCATTTCGTCGATAACACACGACGCTATTACGAAACGCTGCGCTGGCTCGAGGGCGACCTTGCTCGCGGCACCGTCGCGGCCGCAACCAGTGCCGTGAACAGTCTGCCACCTGTCTTATGACGCCGACCGGTCGACAGGCCGGCGGGCTCGAGCCAGCGTCGCAGGCGCGAGTCGACTCTCTAGTTTGAGCAGCGCCTGTTGCGCCGAGACTGAACCGGCAGCGGCGCCTTGCGCGAACCAGCGGTATGCGCTGACGGCATCCGCGACCATCCCGATACCCTTCAAGCTGCATACGCCCAGGCTGTAGAGCGCACCGGCGTGGCCGAGCGCAGCGGCGCGTTGAAACCATTCCCGCGCCCGGTCGTGTCCATCGGGCGCGCCCGAACGCAACCACTCACGTCCCAGGCTATTGGCAGCATCCGCATCACCGCCGAGTGCTGCGCGCATCCGCCATTGCGCTGCAGCTACTGGGTCGGCCGGCACGCCGTGGCCGCGCGCCAGGCAACGGCTGAGTTTGTATTGAGCCCGGGCATAGCCGGCCGTTGCGGCTTGCGTCAGCCAATGGCAGCTCTGCTCCGGATCCCGCGCAACACCGAGACCTCGGCGATACAACGAAGCCAATGTGTATTGGGCTTTGACCAGACCCTGCTCAGCAGCTGCCTGGATCCAGGCGGCCGCGGCAACATCGTCCTGCTCTGGCCCGTCGCCGCCAGCCAACAGCAGCCCCAGGTTGTACTGTGCCTTGGCATAGCCGCGCTGCGCGGCAGTTCGATACCAGTGAACCGCGGCGGTCATGTCACGCGGAACCCCGCGGCCCTCGGCGTAAATGCGCCCCAGATTGAGCTGGGCGCGCGGGTAACCTTGTTCAGCGGCCTGTTTGAGTAGTGCCGCTACTTCCGCGTCGTTTGCTCGAATGCCGTGCCCGCGCTGCAGACACATCGCCAGATTGAATCGTCCGGCCGCGCTGCCGGCAGCAGCGGCACGGCGATACCAGCTTACGGCGAGCGTCGCATCAAGTGATGCCAGCCGTCCGGTCTGGTGACACCAGCCGAGCAAAGCCTGCGCGTCGGCATGGCCCTCATTGGCAATGCGCACCAGGTGAATTTGAACGAACGCCGGCGCGCCCGCTACCTCGACACCGGACAACACCAGCGAGGTCGCACGGAATACCGCATCTTCATGGCCGGCGCGCGCCGCCTGCAGGTAGCACTGCAGCGCTGTCGCGGTGTTGCAGCTCACGCCCCAGCCGCGCTCGAAACGCCGGCCGAGCCGATAGCTGGCCTCGATGTCACCTGCCTGCGCAGCCGCCAGCAGGCGTGCGACGGCCGGCGCAACCGGCGGCGTATCGGGTTTCGGCAGGTCGGTGGTCATGGGTCGGATCGCTCACCGCGTTGCTCAACGATGGGCTCGACAATACGCTCGCCCGGCAGGCACAACCGGCGGTGGCACGCGCCATCGCTGAGCATCATTCCATACCCAAACGGCAACTGCCGCAACCCAACCCCGGCAGCCCGATATCGCCGTACCGCGGACGGGTTCATAGTCGGCGTCGGCCGGCTTCAAGCTAGCTGGCATTCCAGCCGATACCGTCATCATGTCCACCCAAATCAACGCCACACCGCTATCACCGGTCGCCGCCCTGGTCGACGGGATGCTCGACCTCGTGCCGCTGCCGCAGGCTTATATCCGCATCCGCCAGGTGGTCGATGACGCCCAGGCCTCCTTGCGCGAGATAGCCGATGTGGTCGGCAGCGACCCGGCACTGACCGCGCGCGTGCTGCGGCTTGCCAACAGCGCGTACTTCAGCTTGTCGTCGCCAGTCGACTCGATCGAGCACGCCGTCCGCGTTCTCGGCATGAATCAGGTTCACGACATGGCGCTCGCCATGTCGGCCGTCGGGTCTCTGTCGCACCTGCGCGCTGACACGTTCGATATCCACACATTCTGGCGTATGAGTATCTATGCGGCAGTGAGCGCGCGGAATTTTGCCGTCGATTGCCGCCTGCCGGTGCCGTCGCGACTGTTCGTGGCCGGCCTCATGCATAACATCGGCAATCTCGTCATTGCGCATGAACTGCCGCAGGCGTTCGCCGAGTGCCGCCAGCAGGCGTGCGCTTCCGAACGGCCTTATCACGAAGTTCAACGGGCAACGCTTGGATACGATTACGCCGATGTCGGCGCCGAATTGATGCGTCAGTGGCGTCTGCCCGAGGCGCTGGTCGAGCCAGTTGCACTGCATACCCGCCCGGTTGGCGAAGTCGCCCCCGAGCACCAGCTGGTCGCTGCGGTGATGCAGATGGCGGCAACGACCGCACGGGCCTCGATGTGGCAGTCAGCGGAAAGTGAACCGATACCGGATTTCGAACCGCAGGCAGTTTCCCTGACTCAGCAGGACGAAGACGCTATCGAAGCGCATATGCAGCGGGTCGATGGCGAAGTGATCGAGTTCATCGCCATCCTCATGCCGAAAGTCTGACTGAGCGGCTGTCGCTCAGGCGGGCCCTGGCCGCTTTGCGACGTAACTGCCCGGTGCAGCTTCGAGCACCTTGAGCCTGCCGTCGCCGGGCTGACGAGCGGCCACCAATGCACCGCCCATTCCAGCAATCCATTGGCCCCATTCACCCCACCACGAAGCATCGTTCGAAGTGGCTTGAGCAAACCACGCATCAGCGTCCATCGCCTGGACATCGGGCCCGGTGAAATGACCGTACTGCCGCGGGCCAGGCGGATTGATGATGCCGGCCACATGGCCCGCACGACTCAGAATGAACTTGACCGGTCCGCCCAGCAGCCGAGCGCCCATATAAGTGGATTTCCACGGCGCAATATGATCTTCGATGGCCGAGACGAAACAGGCCGGGACATCAATGCTGCGCAGATCGATAGGGGTATTCGCGATGCTCATACCACCCGGTTTGCAGAATACGTTCTCGAGGTACATCTTGCGCAGGTAGGTGCTGTGCATGCGTGCCGGCATGCGCGTCGAATCGGCGTTCCAATACAGCAGGTCAAAAGCCATCGGCTGTTTGCCGAGCAGGTAGTTGTTGACGACGAACGACCAGATGAGGTCGTTTGCGCGCAGCATATTGAAGGTCGTCGCCATCTCGGAGCCATCGAGATAACCGCGCTCTTTCATGGTTGATTCGATCGAAGCGAGCTGGCCCTCGTCGATGAATACGCCGAGGTCGCCAGGCTCGGAGAAATCGAGCATGGCCGTAAAAAACGTTGCTGAATGAATGCGCCGATCGCCGCGCGATTTCATCAGCGCAAGGGTCGCGCCGAGAAGCGTTCCGCCCAGGCAGTATCCGATGACATTGATTGATTGATTGCCGGTCGCCGCCTCGACCGCCTTCAGCGCCTCCAGCGGCCCCTGCAGCACATAGTCCTCGAAATCCTTGTCGGCTAACGACTCGTCGGGATTCACCCACGACATCACGAACACGGTCTGCCCTTGATCAAGCGCCCACTTGATGAAGGAATTCCGTGGCTGCAGATCGAGGATGTAGTACTTGTTGATCCACGGCGGGATGATAAGCAGCGGCCGTTCGTAGACTTCCGCTGTGGTCGGGTCGTACTGGATGAGTTGAAACAGTTCATTCTGGAAGACTATCTTGCCCGGCGTGATGGCGACGTTGCGACCGAGTTCGAACGCGCTCGAGTCGACCATACGCGTGCGCAGGCGGCCGTCCTTGGGATCAATATCAGCGAGAAAATTCTTCAAGCCATCGAGCAGATTGCGCCCCCCGCTTTCGACCGTCGCGTGCAGCACCTGCGGATTGGTGATCGCGAAATTGGTCGGCGCGAGTGCATCGAGATACTGTTTGGTATAGAACTCGAGCTTGCGCGAGGTATGGTCGTCGAGCCCGTTGGTGCCAGCAACCAGCCCCTGGACCACGCTGGAAGTAGCGAGGTAGGTCTGCTTGAGATAATCGAAGAACGGATTCTTCTCCCAGTCCTCGGCCTTGAAGCGCCGATCGTCGCGCGGCGTTTCGACAACTGGCGCGGCCGTTGCCCCGAACAGACGTTGGGCAGTGCTCTGCCAGATCTGCATGTACGTATTCCAGACGTTGACCTGCGCTTCCAGCAGCCGGCCCGGATCGTGTGCCAGACCTTCCGTGAACGCAGCAAACGCCGGCAGCATGCCGAGCGGATCAACGCTGCTCAGATCCTGGGCTGACTGGCCATCGAAAAATTTCTGCATCAACGCCTGCGACTGCGCGCTGATGTGGGCGACAGCTTCGCTCAGGTCGAGCGGGCTGGGCAGGTCGATGACAGGTGGTGATTGGTCCATGGTCTCCCCTCCAGTGCGTATGCCTCGCGTTGTCTGCCTTGACGATCACAGCACAGAACGCGGCACAAAACTTTCATTGTTGCGTTGCAACAAAAGAGCAGTGCACTTTACGAGCGGGCTGGCGGGCTGTCAAGGCGGCAACCCAGTTGGGCGATAGTCAACCGCGGCGCCAGGCGTATACGATGAGGCAGCGAATGCGGCGGTGATAATGCGGCAGCGACTCGTGCCCTGCTTCGCCGCCTGCACGGCATCGTAAACCCGACCTGACGAGACCATGACCCTGCATTCCACAACGCTTACCGACCTGCTTAATCGAGGGGCAGCCGCAGCGCCGGCGCTGTCCGCCCCTGATCGCCACCCGATGTCCTATGCCGACTTGCGCGCGCAGGTCGCCCGCGTCTCCGAGGACTTTGCCCGGCTCGGTCTGGGTGCTGGCGATCGCGTCGCGATCGTGCTGCCTAACGGGCCTGTCATGGCAAGCTGCTTCCTCGCCAGCGCCAGCACGCTGGCTGCGGCGCCGCTCAACCCGACCTATCGTGACGCGGAGTTCGAGTTCTATCTGACCGACCTTGCCGCGCGTGCGTTAATCCTGCCGGCGGGCGAGGCCAGCCCGGCCCGTGATGTCGCCGCCCGGCTCGGCATCCGAGTACTCGAATTGCACGAAGATCCCGATATGCCTGCCGGTGCATTCCGTCTCGATCTGGATGGCGTGCCGGCCGCCGGCAAGCGCCGGGCAGCGGCCAGTGCTGAGGATATCGGGCTTGTATTGCACACCTCGGGCACGACGTCGCGGCCCAAAATAGTGCCGCTCAGTCAGGCGAATCTGTGTGCCTCGGCAACCCACATCGGCGCCACTCTCCGACTGAGCTCGGCCGATCATTGCCTGAATATCATGCCCTTGTTTCATATCCACGGGCTCATCGCCGCCGTGCTCGCGTCACTCGCCGCCGGCGGACAAGTGACCTGCACGCCAGGTTTCAATGCGATGAAGTTCTTCAGCTGGCTGGCGACCATCCGGCCGAGTTGGTACACCGCGGTACCGACCATGCACCAGACCATTCTTGATCGCGCGCACCGTCAGCTCGGAACCATCAAAGCGGCACCGCTGCGCTTCATTCGCTCGTCGTCTTCTTCGTTGCCGGGGCCGGTCATGGAGGCGCTCGAAGCTGCCTTCAAATGCCCGGTCATCGAGTCCTACGGTATGACCGAAGCGGCGCATCAGATGACCTCGAACGAATTGCCACCGGGGTTGCGCAAGGCCGGTGCTGTCGGCGTTGCGGCCGGCCCGGAAGTTCGCCTGATGGATACTGCCGGCGCATTCGTCGCACCTGGTCAGGAAGGCGAGATTGTCATCCGCGGACCTAATGTAACCGGCGGTTACGACAACAATCCGTCTGCCAACGCGCAGGCTTTTGTGCCGGATCCTGTCGGGCACGGCGGGCCCTGGTTCCGGACCGGCGATCAAGGCGTTTTCGATGCCGACGGCTTCCTCACGATCAGCGGTCGGCTGAAGGAGATCATCAACCGCGGTGGCGAAAAAATCGCCCCGCGCGAAGTTGACGATGTCCTGATGACGCATCCGGCGGTACTCCAGGTCGTGACGTTTGCCATGCCCCATCCGAAACTCGGCGAAGAGGTTGCAGCAGCTGTCGTGCTGCGCAAAAACGCCACCGCGACAGAGCAGGCGTTACGCGAATTCGTCAGCGATCGTCTGGCCGCATTCAAAATCCCGCGCACCATCGTTTTTCTCGACGAAATACCGAAAGGGGCAACCGGCAAACTGCAGCGTATCGGGCTGGCCGCGAAACTCGGTCTGACCTGAGCGGCAATGACGACGCCCCGAATCTGCATTTACGGCGCAGGCGCCATTGGCGGATTCCTCGGCGCCCGCCTCATGCAGGCCGGGGTCGATGTCAGCCTGGTCGCGCGCGGCGCCCAACTGGAGGCAATCCGCAGCGGTGGCCTGCGTCTGTTGAGCGAGGGCCGCGAGAGCATCTGGTATCCACGCGCCACCAATGACCCCTGCGAGCTTGGCGTGCAGGATTACGTCATCGTGACTTTGAAAGCCCATTCGGTGCCGACCGTGGCAGCGCAATTCGCGCCGCTGCTCGGCCCCGATACCGCCGTCGTCATGGGCGTCAACGGCGTACCCTGGTGGTATTTTCATTGCCTGCCCGGCCCCTACGCCGAAACACAACTGGTGTCAGTTGACCCGGGTGGCAGTCAGTGGCGGCACATCGGCCCCGAGCGCGTCATTGGAGCCGTGGTTTATCCCGCCTGCGAAGTGGTCCTGCCCGGCGTCGTGCAGCATGTGGAGGGCGATCGCTTCTCGCTCGGCGAACCATCAGGCGAAAAGAGCGCACGTGTCGTCTTGCTGGCCGAGGTGTTGCGCGAAGCTGGACTGAAAGCGCCCGTTCGGACAGCGCTCCGCGAAGAGCTGTGGGTCAAGCTGTGGGGCAATCTCAGCTTCAATCCGCTCAGCGCGCTGACTGGCGCTACGCTCGAACAATTGTGCGCCGATGCCGGCACGCGTGGCGTCGCTCGCGCGATGATGGTCGAGGCACAGGGCATCGCGGAAGCACTCGGTGTGCGCTTGCCGATTACTGTCGATCAGCGCATTGCCGGCGCCGCTGCCGTCGGCGCGCACAAGACTTCCATGCTGCAGGATCTCGAGCGTGGTCGCGCCATGGAAATCGACGCATTGGTCACGGCCGTGCAGGAGCTCGGCCGTCTGGTGCAGCTACCGACTCCGACCATCGATACCGTGCTGGCGGCAGTGCAATTGCGGGCCCGAGTCGCCGGTTGTTACCACTGAAGCGACTCAGGCCGGCATTGCTGCGGATGGAAACGCATGCGGCGAGTCATGACACCTACACCGCTGTCAGCGCCGTTTGGGCAGATACAGATCCGTAATCGTACCGTTGAAGATTTCGGCCGCCATGCCAATGGTTTCCGAGAGTGTCGGGTGCGGGTGGATGGTCAGGGCCAGGTCGTCAGCGTCGCAGCCCATCTCGATGGCAAGCGCGACTTCGGCAATCAGGTCACCCGCATTCGGGCCGACGATGCCCGCGCCAAGAACGCGCCCACTGCTCCCATCGAACAGCAGTTTCGTCAAACCTTCGCTGCGGCCGATGCTGAGCGCGCGACCGCTTGCGGCCCACGGAAACACGCTCTTCTCGACGGTGATGCCCTGCGCCGCCGCGCTCGTCTCGGTCACGCCGACCCAGGCGACCTCCGGGTCGGTATAGGCCACCGACGGGATAACGCGGGCATCGAAAGCGGCTTTATGGCCAGCCGCAACTTCGGCCGCAACTTTGCCTTCGTGCATGGCTTTATGCGCGAGCATCGGTTGGCCGACAACATCGCCAATGGCGAAGATATGCGGCACGTTCGTCCGCATCTGCTTATCCACAGCGATGAGCCCGCGCGCATCAACGGCGACTCCCGCAGCGTCGGCGCCGATGAGGTCGCCGTTTGCACGCCGGCCGACGGCGACAAGGATGCGATCGTAGAGCGCTTCCGGCGGTGCGCCGGCGCCGGTGAAATGAGCCACGAGCGCCGGCGGTGTCGCTTCAACCGTGCTCACGGCGGCGCCGGTATAGATCGCAGCCAGGCCCTGGCGCAGGCGTTTTTCCAGGGGTTTAACCAGATCGCGATCGGCGCCTGGTATCAATTCTGCGCTCAGTTCGACGACGCTCACCTGGGAGCCGAGCGCCATATACACCGTCGCCATTTCGAGCCCGATGATGCCACCACCGATCACCAGTAAACGTGGCGGGATATCCGCAAGGTCGAGCGCACCCGTCGAGTCGATGATGCGCGGATCGTTGTAAGGCAGTCCGGGCAGGCGCACCGGTTCCGAACCGGCGGCAATGATGGCCGATGTGAATTCGATGGTACTGCGTCCGTCCGCCCCTTCGACTTCGAGCGTCTGGGGTGAGACGAACCGACCGGTGCCGTGCACAACCGTGACCTTGCGCTGACGCGCAAGGCCGGACAACCCTTTGGTCAGTTGGCCGACAACGCGGTCTTTCCAGCCACGCAACCGCTCGAGGTCGATCGCCGGTGCGCCGAATACGATGCCGTGCTCGGCCATGTCATGCGCTTCGCTGACGACCCTGGCGGCATGCAGCAGCGCTTTCGACGGGATGCACCCGACGTTGAGGCAGACGCCACCGAGATACGGATCACGTTCAACCAGAACGACAGCCAACCCGAGATCGGCCGCACGAAAAGCCGCTGAGTAACCGCCCGGCCCGGCGCCGAGCACGACCAGATCAGTCTTCATCGTGATTTGCCGGCTGGCGCAGAACTGGTCGGATTCTGCCGGTACAGTACTGCCGTACCGCCGATACTGCCGACAAGTTCGGCGGCAAGCGTGGTGCAGATACGTTCGATTTCGAGTGCGCGCTCGTCACGCTCGGTGCCGCGGAACCGAATCTTGATCAACTCGTGGTCGTCGAGGGCACGAGTGACTTCGGCCATGACTGCACTGGTCACGCCGTGTTGTCCGATCAGAACTACCGGCTTTAGAGCGTGTGCAGTGGCGCGGAGGCTTCGCTTACGTTCAGAGGTCAACATGGTCAGCTCAGTGTTTCTATGTACTCGGCGTAATCGTCCTCATCCATGAGTTCGTCGAGTGCCGCTTCGTCGTCGACGCGCATGCGGAAGATCCAGCCATCGTCGAGCGGCGATTCATTGAGCAGTTCGGGTTTTTCGAGGACCTCTTCGTTGATCGCCGTCACGGTGCCGCTCGCCGGAGATTTGATTTCGGACGTCGTCTTGACCGATTCGATCATGCCGATGTCCTCGGTTACGACGACATCGCGACCGAGATCAGGCGCCTCGACGAACACGCAATCGCCAAGCTGCTGCTGTGCATAGTCGGAAATGCCGACGGTTGCATAACCGTCGTCGTCGAGCCGGATCCAGGTGTGATCGCTGGAGAATCTGAGCTGAAGCACGCGCGCCCCCTGGAATGGCGGCGGCTCAGCCGCCGAACATCTTGCGCAGATTGTCGAGACCCATGCGGTAGACGTCCTGGATCGCCGAAGTTGCATCATTCTCCGTTGCACCCGCAGGATCGAATTCGCTCGACCATTCGATTACCGATTTGCCTTTACCGTCTTCTTTCACACGCAGGGTCGCCGTGTAGTTGGCGACGGGCAGCGCACCGCTGATGATGCTGTAGCGGTACAGCCGATCGCCTTCGTCGATCTGCTCGAGACGCTCGACGACTTCGCCGCCGCCGAACAGGCTCAGGCGACGGATGCGACCGCCATCCTCGAGTTTGCTGCTGCTGATCGCCGGATGCCAGTCAGGCAACGCATTGAACTGGCCAATCAATTTCCACACCTCGTCGGCGCTCATGTTGACCGGGGAATTCATCGAAACTTTAGGCATGATCTTATCCTCGTGTGGCGGGCGCGCCAGGGCTGGTACATGGTCTGCGGCTGAGCGATCTCGCCGCAATTTTATGGTCTCTAGCTAGATACTATAGAATAAGACGTGCCACGGCATCAGTGGCAACACCCGTGCAGAGGTTCAGTGCAAGCGTGAGTACGAAGCCCCGAGAAATCAAGATAGTCGAGGACGAGACGAGCGAAGTCGGTTGTGACGGCGGTGGCGGCGCACTGGGCCACCCGCTGGTCTACCTGCGTTTCGAGAGCCGTCGCTATGTCGACTGCTACTATTGCAGTCAGCGATTTGCGCGTTCAGGCTACGAATCGGCCGACGCCCATCCGGCCGGCTCCGCATAAACCGGTGTTGCGGCGCCTCGAGACGGCGCTGGCTGCGACCCTCACAGCATCGATCCGCGCCTATCGCCTGGTGCTCTCGCCCCTGCTCGGGCCACGCTGCCGACACCTGCCGACCTGCTCTGAATACGCGCTCGACGCCCTCACCATCCACGGCCCCTGGCGTGGCGTGTCGCTGACTGTCCGCCGACTGTTGCGTTGCCACCCGTGGGGCACCAGCGGCTACGATCCGGTACCGCCGCGCACCCAGTAGCGGTCAGCAGCAGAGCCAAGGTTGCGAGAGGGCGGTCAAGTGTTGACGCGGTCGAAATCGACCAGATCGCGTTCTATCCCGCGCAGCCGGAGCCAATCGCGCAGCGCCTTACCGGTACCAGCAGTCCACGGTTTGACTTCCTCGATGTGCACCCACTTCTGGTCGGCAATCTCGTTCTTGCACAGGTTCACGTCTTTGGAATCGACCGTCACGTGGTAAGCGATAAGCAGCTGATTACTGCGATAGAACTCATACATGCCGATGTAGGATCGAAGCGTCGCGACCAGCCCGATTTCTTCTTCGACTTCGCGTAATACCGCTTCTTCGGGCATCTCGTTCGATTCGAGAAAGCCCGTCACCAGCCCGTACCAATGGACTGGCCAGCCGACATTTCTCACCAGCGCGACGTGGTCGTCATGTTCAACGATTGCGGCAACTACCGGTATCGGATTGTTCCAGTGCACGAAGCCACAACGCGCATCCGGGCAAGCCGGGCGCTCGCGGCCCGATAGGGGTAGACGCAGCAGCGGCTTGCCACATTGGGGGCAGTATTTCATCGACGCTCACCTCTGACGGCATGGAGCTGCCGCGAGCGGCGAACATACACCACCGGGCGTGGCCGCAGAAGTCCAACAGCCTAGTAACCGATCATTGTTCGATTGCCCGACGCGCGAGGGCTAAGCGGGCGGCCCTTGAATTGAGGGCTACGCGCGAGCGCTGCGTCGGACTGTGGTCGACTGGGGAGGGACGGCGGCCGGGTTCGGTTCGACCATGACGACCGCCTCGACAATCGTGCCGCTGGCATTGTATTCGACCGTCGCGAAACTCAATCGCCGTGCCATCGCGATACCACGACCATGCGCGTGCGTGGCGCGCTGGGGGTCGAAATCCATAAACCCGGCAGGCTCGAAACCCTGCCCTTGATCGGTGATTCGATAGCGCAGCAAATTGCCTTCTCGATGCACCCCGGCGGTCACATAGCGGTCTCGATATTCAACGGCTGCAAGCCGCTTGTCGACTTCCTCGTGCCACTGCCGGGAGTTCAGCAGCGCCGATTTTTCGGCATACGTGATTCCGAGATTGCCGTGTTCGACAGCATTCAGCATGAGTTCCCACAGACCGGTGACAGTCTGCTGCGGGTCCGGGGTGAGGGCGGCCAGCAGCGCTGCCAGCGAACGCGCCTGCGACAGCGTACGGAAACGGAACTCGGCCTGTTCGAGGAAATGGATCCCTTCGAGCATCGCCTGCAGTTGTTCGCGAACATCGGATTGGGCTTGCAACTGCTGGCGCAAATCGACCTGCGAGCGAAAATCTTCAACTGCCGCACGCAGCATGGTGACCAGCAGCACCGGATCGTAGGGTTTGGTGACGTAATGAAACGCGCCTGCTCGAAACCCGGCGATGATATCTTCGTCGGCCGAATGGCCGCTCAGCAGAATAACCGGAATATCGCGGGTCTCGGCGCCGGCTTTGACTTTCTCGAGCACGGCCAGACCACTCAAACCGGGCATCGTGCGGTCGAGCACGATGGCATCGTAGCGGCCCGGTGCCGCCACCAACTCACGCCAGGCGGCGTCGCCCGACGTCACCGCAACGACGTCGATATCCTGCTCGTGCAGTATATCGCTGGCCACAGCGAGCCCAATCGCGTCGTCGTCCGCGATGAGGATGGTATAGCGGCTGATATCGAAACTCACCTGGTCGAAGTCTCGCCGTTCGAAACCGTGTTCGCCGGGGCTCCCGTGGCAGCCCGCAGTAAAAGCGGGCAACCCGCTTTAGTCCAATAGAGCGAATATAGCGGTTATAACGCCGAGAAGTACAGAAATGTTTACCAGACATCGACATAGCGGCGCGGCTCACGGCGCGTCCGACCGGCAGCAGTCAGCGCCCGCAGCAACCAGGCACGGGTCTCGGCGGGGTCGATGACCGCATCGATCTCGAACGCTGAGGCGACGGAGACCGCCTTGCCTTTGGCATACATACCGGCGACGAGCTGGTCATAGAGCACGCGCTGTGCGACCGGGTCGGTGATTGCATCGAGTTCCTTGCGAAAGCCGAGCACAACAGCGCCTTCCAGTCCCATCGGCCCCATTTCCGCAGTCGGCCAGGCGATGGTCAGCAGAGGCTGATGGAAACTGCCGCCGGCCATCGCCTGCGCGCCGAGCCCGTAACCTTTGCGAACGATGACGGTAAGCAACGGCACGCTCAAATTCGCGCTCGCCACGATCAGTCGCGAGCCACGACGGACAGCGGCTGTTTTTTCACTGTCGGGCCCGACCATGTATCCCGGCGTGTCGCAGAGTGAAATGACGGGCAGGCCGTAAACGTCACACAGCTGCAGAAACCGCCCGCCTTTCTCGCCGCCCGGACTATCGATGGCACCGCCGAGATGACGCGGATCATTGGCGATGAGGCCGAAAGGGCGACCTTCGATGCGCACGAAAGCGGTAATCATGCCCACGCCGTAATCGCGGCGTAATTCGGTGACCGACCCATCGTCGGCCAACGCCTCGATAACCGCGCGGATGTCGTACACCCGCAAGCGGTCTTCCGGAATGAGATGGCGCAGTCGACGCTGGTCACCTGCCGTCCACTGGCGCGTCGCGCCCTGGAAATAGCCGAGCGTTCGCCGTGCGACAGCGGTCGCTTCCGCTTCGTCGGCGCAGGCGATATCGACCACCCCGTTGGCGGTCTGAACGTCTATCGGGCCGATATCTTCAGGCGTATAGCGCCCGAGACCGCCCCCTTCGATCATGGCCGGACCGGCCAGCCCGATATTCGAATTGACCGTCGCAATGGTGATATCGGCACAGCCGAAAATGACGGCATTTCCGGCATAACAACGGCCAGAATTGACGGCGATGCGCGGCGCAATTCCGGACAGCTGCGGCCAGGTCGCAAAGGTCTTGAGATCCAGCCAGCTCATGGCCAGATCTTCCGTGTCGACATCGCCCGGGCGGCCGCCGCCGCCTTCGGTAAAGAACACCACTGGCGAACGCCATTCCGCTGCCAGCTCGAACAAACGGTCCTTCTTTTTATGATTGGTGTGGCCTTGCGTTCCAGCCAGCACCGTGTAGTCGTAAGCGAACACCGCACACCGACTGGCGTCTTCGCCGAAATCGGCACCGTTGACGGTACCGAAGCCGGCAATCATGCCGTCCGCGGGCGTCGATGCCATAAGGTCGTCCAGCGTGCGCCGGCGTCGCTGTGCGGCAATAGCCAGTGCGCCATATTCAATGAAGCTGCCCGGATCGCAGAGGTCAGCGACATTCTCGCGCGCCGTGCGGCTGGCAATTTTGCGTCTTTTCTCCACAGCCTGCGGCCGCGCTGCGTCCAAGCCCGTCGCGTGGCGCGCCAGCACTTCATCGAGATCAGCGCGCGAGGCGTCCAGATCGAGTTCTACTGCGCGGACCGCGCTGTCGTCCATACCTGCTGCCGGCAACACGAACATCACGCTCTGGCCTTCGTCGACAACGTCGTTGACACCGACATGAACCACTACAAGCGTGCCGCTGACCGGCGCTTCGAGGACATGATGCATTTTCATCGCTTCGAGGATGACCAGCGTCTGACCACGCCGCACGACACTGCCAGCGAGTGCTTCAATACTGACCACGCTGCCGCGCATCGGCGCAGCGATGGCGAGCGTCCCGGGCGGCGCGCTAAGCGCGGCTGCGTTCGTCAGCTGCAGGTCAGCCGTATTGCGCTGCGCGGCAACGGGAACAAACTGGCTCGCCGCAACGAACAGTGCCGCGGCTTCCCGCTCGACCAGCGTGGTGTCGAGCGGCTCTGTCGCCGATTGCGCATACTGGATCAGGGCATTCAACAGCGGCAGATTGGTCGGCAATCCTTCGATGACGAACTCGCGTGCCGACCGCGCGACGCGACGCAATGCCTGAGCGAAATCTGCATGCGGACTATGCACAATGAGCTTGGCCAGCAGCGAATCGAACGCGGGATTCGGCGACTGGCCGCAAGCTGCCGCAGAGTCGACTCGAACGCCCGGACCGACAGCCGGGTCGAAGCGCGTGATCGTGCCGGAAGCTGGTTTTGTCGCGCCGCTCGCATCCATGCTCTCGGCATTAATTCGGAGCTGCACGGCAAAACCGCTCGGCGCTGGCGGTGGTGTCGCCAGACCGAGACTCGCCAGCGTAGCGCCGCCTGCAATTGTCAACTGCAAGGCGACGAGATCGAGACCGAGGACAGCCTCGGTTACCGTGTGTTCGACCTGCAAGCGCGCATTTGCTTCGATGAAATAGAACTCGCCATTCGCGATATCGACCAGAAATTCGAACGTGCCAAGCCCTCGATAAGTCACTTCGCGGGCCATGCGCACTGCCGCTTCGAGCAGCGCGTTGCGCAGCATTGTTGCGAGTGCCGGTGCCGGAGCGATTTCGACCAGCTTCTGATGGCGCCGCTGCAACGAGCAGTCACGTTCCCATAGATGGGTCACGCCGCCCTGGGCATCACCGACGATCTGGACTTCAAGATGGCGAGCGCGCTCGATGTAGCGCTCTGCGTAAACGGTGCCATTACCGAAAGCTGCGCGGGCTTCGGCACTCGCCGCGTGCCACAGCGCGACGCCGTCGTCATCGGGCCCGACGACGCGCATGCCGCGCCCGCCACCGCCGGCCGCCGCCTTGAGTAAAACCGTTGCAGCGGGACCTTGCGCCTGGCGAAACAGGGTCAACGCTTCGGGGTCAGGCAGTGCGGGCGACGCGGGCAGCGTCGGCACACCGCAACGACGGGCGAGTTCGCGCGCGGCAAGCTTGTCGCCAAACAGCGCAAGCTGTGTCGGTTTGGGGCCGACGAAAGTAAGGCCAGCACCGGCGCACGCAGTGCCAAAAGCAGCTTGCTCGGCCAGAAAACCATAGCCAGGGTGCACAGCATCGCAGCCAGCCGCGACTGCGGCGGCTGCAATCGCGTTGCCGTCGAGATAGGCGCGTGGACCGCGACCACTCAGAGCAATCGCTTCATCGGCCCGCGAAACGTGCAGGCTTTCAGCGTCGTCCTCGCTATAGATGGCGACCGTGGTACAGCCGAGATCATGGGCGGTCCGCATGATGCGGATCGCTACCTCACCGCGATTGGCAATCAGCAATCGACGCACAGTCATGCGAGGCGCTCCTGGCGGTAACGGGGTCGGCAGTATAGCCAACAACGCTGCCGCTCGCCGGGAGCCGCTCAGGCCGTCGAATAGTCTGTCTTCAACCAGTCGATGGCGACGCTTCGCGTAATCCCTTTGAGTTCTGCGGCACCACAAGCGACGACATCAGTAACAACAGAAGCCAGCTGCTGTTCGGGTACTACGTTGGTAAAATCACGCGAACACAGAATTCGATCGCGGACCGGCAGCGCCGGCAGAAGTCGCTCGAAGGAATCGCCTTGAACGCCTTCGATGCGGAACGTGATGTTGACGTCGTTTCCGTGAATGTCCTCGTCGTCGCCGGCATCTATCGTCCACACTTCGCCGTAGTGCAGCGCAATCCGATAGTGTATCGGGGTATTCCGCGTTCGCTGGTTGCGGCTCTGTACACGCTGTTCGAGATCGAGTGCGGCGGCAAGCGCGGCAACTGGATCGCTGAAAGTGGCGAGAAATCCGTCGCCGGTGTTCTTGAAGAAACGCCTGCCATGCTGCTCGAGGACCGGCTCGGCCATCTGCGTCAGGCGGCATTTCAGATGATAGGCCATATGGTCGTCATGGCTGGCCAGTAATGACGACTCGCACAAATCGAATACCAGGATTGCTTCCTGCACGGTTTTGAGGTACCCGGCCGGCAGCATGACCGACTGTTCCCAGGTCGCCTCGGCGCGGGTCTCCAGGCCAACTGTCGGTCCCGGCTGTTCGACGCCCGCTTGAACTTCGGCTACGCCAAACGTCCAGGCCGCTGCGCGCAACTGTGCCGGAAGTGGAATTTCCGCCGTACCGCGCACCCGAGTCCACCGCCCATCAAGCTGGATAAACGTGCCGTTGCGGCTGGAATCGTTGATTTGAAGTACGTCGCCGAGTCGCTTCAAGGTGAAGTGCAGGCGTGATAATTCGGCATTATCCAGGTAGATTTCCAGCCTGGGATCACGACCGACCCGCACGGCCGACTGGCCGAAACGAAACTCACGATCGGCGCCGCCGTTGGCGTTCGTGACATTAATGGTCCATTCCATGAGGCGCAATTCCGCTTGCCGCAGCCTTGAGGGCGTCGCTGGGGATAGCGGCATCGCGCGTTGAACATTGAGGAATGCTGAAGTCTACGGCCCGCCGTCGCCCAGACGCACGACGGTCGGACCGTGACGCACCGGCTGTAATCGGCGCGCCACACTGCCGGGCCGCTCGCTTGGAGAGCGGCCCCTGCGACACTGTTACGCGCGGCCAGTACGGCGGATGGTCGTATCGGCATCCTTCTGCGCAGACTCGAACCGTTTAATCTGCTTTTCGGCCTCTTCCTTGGTGATTCCGTAGGCTTCTTCGATCTTTCCAGCGAGCTGCTCGCGCTTGCCAGCGATCACGTCGAGCTGATCGTCAGTCAACTTGCCCCACTGTTCCTTCACTTTGCCTTTGGCTTGCTTCCAATTACCTTCGATCTGTTCCCAATTCATAACATTCACCTCGATTGATTGAACGCATCGAGCAGCTGCGTGCCGCTCGAACTCGACAACAGTGTGTGCAAGCTCGATGCCAGCGCGCAGATCAACTGGACTCAAGCGCTTAGCAAAGTTCGACGTGAGGAAGTTGGTAAGCATTGCAGGGCCGGCTGTAAAAAATACACGGTTGAAAAATCGGGAAGCTCGCATCGGCAGCGCAATATTTTCCAGCCTCGCATGAAAACTTTACCGGCCCGCAACGCAGCGGTTCGGCGCTCTGCCGTAAGACTCTGAATGGACTGACGATTGCGAGTTCATGAAACGCGGCACGACGATTGCTCGGACTGCTGAACTAACTGACGACCGAGGATTCGTTATGAGCCATGACACCCTCGCGAATCCCAACTCGCCGTCACCTGCAGAGAAACGCGATTACGGCGATTGCAACAGCTACATAGTGTCACGCGAGCGAAAACGATGCACACCGTACGCCTGAACGATAACCGTCCTGCTGACCCGAAAGCTTTCGTCCTGCAAGTCCATCGGGCAGCCGGTGACACTTGGCACAGTTTTGCGTCCATGGAGGATGCCGCCGCTTACGCACTGGAACTGCTGCAGGTGATCGTCGATTCGAAAACTTATCCGGTCGCCATCTGGCACGCCGATCGGAAACTTTGGAAGCCGTATGGGCGACACGGAAAATTGCACGTCGCCTCTACTCGCGACGCGCTTGCATCCTTGTCTCGCGGCTTAGGCGGACGGTAAAACCCGGAGCATTTATGAAAAATCTATTGATGTGGATTGCAGGCGTACCACTCCTGATCTCTGGAATGGTCATGGCGTCTTTCAACGATGACCGACGGATCGATACTCGAGAAACAACACGCGTCGAGCACAGGTGCCCAGGGATCGGATGCGAAAAACCGGCAGATACGCGCGCTGTACAGTAGCCTGTCCGTGCATTGCTTCCTGACTTTGATGAACAGACACGATGTCGGAAGCTACCGTGTACGAGGGTTTTTCGTTCTCACTACCCGCTGTCGTCGATGATCTAGGGCAAGCGCTCGCACAATGGGAGGCGCCGCCCACCCGACTGCGGATTCCGCGATTCGGTGCAGAACTTGACCGCGCGCTGGACCAGCTACGGGCGAGTGTTCGAAACATCGAAGCGTTCAGCGACGAACAGCGTTCGCTGTCTCAAGCGGCCCAGTGGCTCGTCGACAATTTCTACGTCATCGAGCGACTTCATCCTGTTGTTGCTCAGCAGTTACCGAAAAGTGCGACGCGCAAACTTCCGGCTTGGCGCGGTGACGATGGCAAGGCACGTGCACGACTCGAACTTCTCGCGCATTTCTACCTGGAAACCTGCGATTTCGATCTCGATATAGATGAGTTGGTCCAGGTACTCGCTGATTATCAACGCGTGCATCCATTGCTGCTGCGCGAAATCGCGCTGCTGGCGCCGATGTTGCGCTTTCTACTGATTCGGCAACTACAGGTTTGCGCTGAACAGATTATCGAGAATCATCGCGGTGCCCACGCTGCAGACATGGTTGCCGACGCTGCGGCGAAGCCACCTGGGGGCGTCGACCATGACCATCCATCAACCATGGGTATCGATTTGAGAGCGGTATCCACAGTGTTCCGCCACGGATACCTGGCGCAGATTGCTCAACGACGCCTGTATGACGATCCCACGGCAGTTCATGACGAAATCCCGGAGAGCACTCCCGATTTCAGCGACACCGTCAACCCGATTGAACGCAATCTGCTGGCGCGCGCGATGCTCGATGTGCGCGTGCGCAATATCTTTCAGAGCATTCAGACCATCGAGCGGAGCGATTGGGTAGACCTGTTCACTGACATTTCGCTGGTCGATCGCGCGTTACGAAAAAACGACGCATACACACGCCTCGATTCCCGTTCGCGGGCGCTCTACCGCGAGGTGATTGAAAATCTGAGTGGCCGCAGCGGCCTGCCAGAGCCGGAACTCGCTGCACTCGTCGTCGAGCGCTTCGGTGTTCACGTTGACGGGTCGGGTTCGGTGTATTCAGGGGATCTAGGCTACTGGCTACTAGCCGAGGGTTATGCCGAACTGGAGGACCAGGTAGGGCTCAGCCCGCGTCCGTTGCGTCGATTGGAAACTGCCTTTCCACATGCTCGTTTCGTCGCCTATATCGCACTGGTGGTTTCCGCGACGCTGGGTATCAGTGCATTCGCCTGCCTGGAGGCATATGCATCGGGGACTTTACCGATATCGGCGGCGTTTTTCGCCGTGGTCGCGCTATGGCCGGCCTCGGAAGTTGCGTTCAGCCTGGCCAATTACGCGGCATCCCGACTGTGGCGTCCTGCGCGGTTACCGCGCCTCGAACTCGCTGACGGGTTGCCTCACGAACTCAGAACCATGGTCGTCATACCGACCCTGCTGATTAGAATCGATCACGTCGAAAATCAAGTCGCCGAGCTCGAACGACATTATCTATCGAACCGGGATGACGGCTTTCGCTTCGCCTTGCTTACTGACTGGCGAGACGCGCCAACCGAGGTTCTTGCTGACGATCAGCCCCTTTTGTCGCGCGCCCGCCTTGCGATGTCGGCATTGAATGCGCGCTACCCGTTGCCGCCCGATCAGGACGGTCGCCGCTTCTATGTGCTTCACCGTGCGCGGCGCTGGAACGACCACGACGGTATTTGGATGGGATGGGAGCGAAAACGCGGCAAGCTGGATGAATTCAATCGACTGCTGCTTGGCGAACGTGGGACTTCATATCTGGAAGATGGTGGTGAACTCGCGTGCCTGCCCAGAAACGTCCGATACGTCATCACGCTCGATTCCGATACACGCATGCCGGCAGGCGCTGCTCTGCGCCTGGTCGGCACTGCTGCACATCCATTGAACCGCCCGCATATCGATACGCAGAGCGGTATCGTGTCGCGAGGCTATGCGTTGTTCCAGCCAAAGATCTCATTGCTGTTGCCGCTCGAGGGTGAGCATTCTCTGTTTCGTTCGGTATTCGGACGCGGCGCGGGCGTTGACCCATACGCCGCGGCGGTTTCAGATATCTACCAGGATATCTTCAGCGAAGCCAGCTACACCGGGAAGGGTCTGTACGATCTGAAGGCCTTTCATAGCGTTCTGACCGGACGCGTACCGGACAACGCGGTCTTAAGTCATGATTTGTTCGAGAGTTCATTCGCGCGTTGCGCGCTGGTCAGCGATGTCTCTTTTTTTGAAGATACACCGTCGCACTCGGAAGTAGCGGCGGCGCGCACCCATCGCTGGGTTCGTGGCGACTGGCAACTCCTGCCGTGGATACTTGGGCAGCGGACAGCACCGCTCCCGGCATTGGCGCGCTGGAAAATGCTCGACAATCTTCGGCGCTCGATACTGCCAGTCGCCATGTTCGCGCTGCTGATTGGTGCTTTTCTGGATCCGCAAACCGATCCTCAGGTATGGCTGTCACTGGTGCTCGCTTCCCTTGCCATGCCGAGACTGCTTAGCTGGCTTGGCGCGGCTTTCACCCTGCAACCGTCAGGAGTCCGTTCCAATCGCACCCTGGAACTCATGCGTGGGCTCGGCCGCCTCGTCGGTCACGTTCTTCTCGAACTCGTCTTGCTTGCGCAAAGCGCATACGTGATGACCGACGCAATTATTCGGGCGCTATGGCGAACCTACGTTTCACGACGCAGAATGCTCGAATGGCAGACCGCGGCACAAACCAAATCGGCGGCCGGTGGCCACCTTCGGCAGTTCAACTGGGCGCTCGGCAGCGCGACTGTTCCGATCATCGTATCGTGTGCTGCCATTCTGCTGCTCAATCGCGACGCCATCACGGTGGTGGCGCCGTTGTTGACCGGGTGGTGGCTGATCCCGGTTGTCGCAGCCGCGATCAGCTATCCCACGACGCCACGAAGATATGCACCGGACAGCGAAGAAACGCGCAGCTTTCGCCGCATCGCGCGGCTTACCTGGCGCTTCTTCGAAGATTTTGTGGGCGACGCGGATAATCACCTTCCGCCGGATAACGTTCAGTTCGAACCAACCGAGATTGTCGCGCACCGCACGTCACCAACCAATATTGGTTTGTATCTGGTTGCACTGACGCGTGCGCATGAACTGGGATGGATCGCAGGAAATCTGTTTGTATCGCGTCTGCAGTCCACCCTGAGCAGTATAGCCAGGCTCGAAACGTGCAGCGGGCATTTATTGAACTGGTATGACACGACCACCTTGAACGCCTTGGAACCACGCTACGTCTCGTTTGTGGATAGCGGCAACCTTGCGGCGCTTCTGGTCGTCGTGGCTCGCAGTTGCGTGGCGGCGCGCGCGCGTGCCGCGGTACCCATCGAAGTCTTGAGCGGTCCGCATGACACGTGCCTTGCAGTGCTGGCGACCTGGGCAAAAGCTCGTACGGTCTTACCAGCTATTGCCGTCGACCAGGCAGCTGAACTTGAGAGCGTTCTGATAGCGATTGAGGTGCATCTGTCCAGCCGACCTGCGTCACCCGGCGCAACGGGGGACTGTCTCCTGCAAGCTCGCGAGCTCGCCCGACTGGCCATGCATTCTCTCCGGTCCGCCGAACTCGCGCCTGCATCTCTCGGAACCGACCTCATCGCGGACACCGACCGGCTGTGCAGTGAGCTTGACGCCCACATCAATGATCTGCTGTGTGTCTGTCCGTGGGCGATCGACATTGTATTTGCTAACTTACGGCACGAGGAACCCACGTTATTCAATGGCACGCTGGGCGCGCTGCTGGCATCGACATCGACGCTCGAGCAAGCACCGGGAATTCTCGCGCAAGTCGATGCAGCGCTCGGTCGTGCATTGAATGGCCGCGACGCAGCGGGACCCACTGCCGCCCTGCTGCGAGCAGCACGACTGTCTTGTGGCATTGCCTACGATGCCAGTGTCGCCAGGCTGCGAGCACTCGAGACCTGCACAGCGCAGGCCGACAAGTTGTGGCGTGCGATGAATTTCAATTTCCTGTTCGACGCCAAACGTAAACTCTTTGCTATCGGCTATCGCGTCAACGAGCATCAGCTGGACGAAGGCCGTTACGATCTGTTGGCGTCCGAAGCGAGGCTCGGCAGCTATCTGGCTTCTGCCAAAGGCGATGTACCAGTCGACCACTGGATCAGTCTCGCCCGACCCATGGGACTGGTGCCGGCAGGCCCTGTACTGATCTCGTGGTCTGGTTCGATGTTCGAGTATCTGATGCCGACACTTGTGATGAAGATGCCGGCAGACAGTCTTCTGCATCAGGCCTGCAGTAACGCAATCGCAGAGCAGATCCGGTACGCACAGGTGCAGGGCGTGCCATGGGGAATATCGGAATCGGGTATCAATGTCCGGGATAGGGAGATGACCTATCAATACGGGCCGGCCGGCGTTCCTACACTCGCCCTCAAACGCGGCATGGACAGGCAACTGGTCGTAGCGCCATATGCCACCGCCCTCGCTGCACCGTTGGTTCCACAAGCCGCGGTACGCAACTTTTCCGAACTGAACGCGCTCGGCGCGCTGGGGCGACACGGCTACTACGAGGCCGTCGACTTCACTGCCGAGCGTCTCGATGACAATCACCGATGCACGGTCGTCAAGAGCCATATGGCGCATCATCAGGCCATGAGCCTGCTTGCACTGACCAGCACGTTCAGTTCACAGAGTCTGGTCGATCGGTTTCACAGCGAACCTGAAATGAATGCGTTCGACCTCGTTCTGCACGAGCAGTACGCTGGGTCCGTAATGATCGCCCGCGATAGCGTCGTGTCCAGCCCGCAACCCGGTAAGGTTGCGCGTCATGCGGCGCAGCCCGTGCGGCATTTCGGTAACGATGACCGGCAGACGCCTGCCATTCATCTGCTATCGAATGGCCGCTATGCAACAGCCATAACCAGCACCGGCGCAGGCTACAGCGCGTGTGCCGGCATCGATATCAGTCGCTGGCGGGAGGACCGGGTCATCGACGAATGCGGGCTCTACATCTATCTGCGAGATTGCGATTCGGGCGCTTTATGGGCGGCAACGCTCGCACCGACATTCAGCAATCCCGACAACTACAGCGTCGAATTTGCTGAAGCCAGAGCGCAGTTCGAACTGTATCAGCATGGCATCCAATCGACGCTTGAAGTCGTGGTCGCACAGCAGGAAGATGCCGAGATTCGAACGATTAAACTGACCAATCAAGGTTCCGCTGTTCGACGCATCGAGATTGCAGCGATGACCGAGCTGGTGCTCAATCATCGAAACGCTGATCTGGCCCATCCGTCTTTCCACAATCTGTTTGTTACGACTGAATACGATGCAACGCTGAACGCGCTGCTTGCTACACGCAGACCGCGCGCCTCCGATGAACCAACCCCCACCGTGATGCTCGGTATCATAACGGAAGGCATTACGTCGCGGCCGATAGCGTTCGACTCCGACCGTCGCAAGGTTATAGGGCGGGGCCGCAGCAAACGTGATCCGCTGGCATTGGCCACCACTGACGGCCGGCTTAGCGGCACCGTAGGTTCAGTGCTCGATCCCGTACTCTGTCTCAGCCAGACTGTCGACCTTCTACCTGGTCAATCAACCCGACTATCGTTCGTGTTGGCGTATGGCGCCGATCGCGATAGCGCCAGGCAACACCTTCAGCGCCTGCATTCCTTTACTACATTACAGCGCGCGATCTCCCGATCGTGGGTCTACGCAAAAGTGCAGCTGCACTATCTGCGCGTAGACGGTGATGAGGCAGTCAGTTTTCAGGCCTTGTCGGCTTATCTGATGTTCTCCGATCCAACCTTCAGGCCGGGCGTCGAGTTCATGCGCGGAAACTTATTATCTGCACGTGCATTGTGGCGCTACGGCATTTCGGGAGACCTTCCGATAGTGCTGGTCAGCGTCGACGCGCCGGATGACCTCGCACTCGTTGCGCAAATGGTGCGAGCGCAACTGTTCTGGCGGGCGCGCGCATTTGCCGTCGATATCGTGATCCTGAACGATCGCGCAGCGTCTTACTTCGACGACTTCCAGCGGGATATCGAGAACATCCTTCGCCAGTCGGGCTTCGGCCCGGATTCATCCGATCTTAACGGCCGCCTGTTTGTATTGCGCGGGGACCAGCTTCCGGCCGACGAACGCCGCCTGCTCATGACCTTGTGCCGGGTGTTGCTGCGCGGTGGTCAAGGAGGGGTCGCTCAGCAGTTGCGCCGTCGCGTACCGCGTGCCCGGCCCGCACCTGTCCTGGAGGACAGTCGAAAGCGATCAGTCGTCGGACGCGCCCACAGCAACGCTACCGATACCACCACGCTGCAATTCTTCAATGGCTATGGCGGCTTTACGCCCGATGGAACTGAGTATCGCATCGTGCTGCCGTCCGGACGCGCGACACCGTCACCCTGGGTCAATGTGATCGCGACACCGCATCTGGGAACACTGGTTACTGAGAGCGGCGCGAGTTTCACGTGGCGGACGAATGCGCGGGAGAATCAGTTGAGCCCGTGGTCCAACGACCCAATCTCCGACCCGTCGTCGGAAATTCTCTATATTCAGGACCGTCGGTCGTCTGCATTCTGGTCGCCTACTGCACAGCCGCGACCGGCCCCCGGCGCCGTGTACGAATGCGCGCACGGCGCTGGGTACAGCCGCTATTCGACCCAGGTCGATGGTATCGACAGCGAGCTGACCCACTTCGTCGACTGGGACCAGCCTGTCAAATTGCTGTGCGTCAAACTCGACAATCGCAATGCGGTACGCCGAACGCTCCTGCTCAGCTGTTATGTCAATCTGTGCCTCGGCGACAGTCGCAGCGGAAAGGTTGATCTGCTGACAACCTGGGTCAGTGATGAACCATCGCCGACGTTGTACGCGCGGAATCCGGCCAATGCTGATTTCGCGCATGACATCGCCTGGATCCGTTGCTCCCATCGAATCCATGGCTGGACGTGCGACCGTGCTGAATTCATCGGACTTGGTCGAAGCCTGTGTGCGCCAGCGGCGCTGACATTCGAACGTACACTTCGCAAGGCCGCTGGCGTCGGACCCGACCCATGCTGGGTGATGCAGGTCGAGGTTATCCTCGAACCTGGCGCCAGTGACACCATTGTATTTGCTTATGGTCAGGCATCGACGCTCAGCGCCGCAAATGAACTTGCGGTTAGCGCAGTGAGTGACAGCGCGGCAACATTATCGAAAGTCAGACACGAATGGGACCATCTGCTGAACGCAGTACAGGTCGAAACACCGGATACTGCGCTCAATTTCATGCTGAACCGTTGGCTGCTCTACCAGGTAGTGAGCAGCCGCTGCCTTGGGCGCTGCGGCTTCTATCAGGCAGGTGGTGCGTATGGATTCCGCGATCAACTGCAGGATGTGATGGCGCTCGCAACTGCCTGGCCGCAGTACGTTCACGATCACCTGCTTCGCGCTGCAGCTCGTCAATTCGTCGAGGGCGATGTGCAGCACTGGTGGCACCCATCGGATGGTAAAGGCGTACGAACGGCGTTCGTCGATGATCGCCTGTGGTTACCTTATGCCGTTGCCCACTATGTGGCCGTTACGGGCGATGACGCCATCCTTGATCGACAGATTCCATTTCTCGAGGGGCCACAACTGGCGCTCGGGGAAGAAAGTCGGTATTTCACCCCGACTGTAACTGCCGAGACGGCATCACTGTTCGATCATTGCGTCCGCGCGATTGACATCAGCTGGAGCCGCGGTGTCCATGGCCTGCCCTTGATGGGTTGCGGCGACTGGAACGATGGAATGAATCGCGTTGGCTGGAAAGGGCAAGGCGAAAGTGTCTGGATGGGGTGGTTTTTAAAAGCAGTGCTCGACGCGTTCATTCCCCTGACAACGCGCCGTGGTCGCCATGAACTGGTCACTGATTGGCGCGCGCACTCGCAGCAGCTTCTGGATGCGTTGGACGACGCCGGTTGGGACGGCGCCTGGTATCGCCGCGCCTATTTTGATGACGGTACGCCGCTCGGGTCCGTATCGAACGACGAGTGTCGAATCGACTCGATAACTCAGAGCTGGTCGGTGATCGCCGGCGGCGGCAATGCCCAACGGTCGCGCGCCGCCATGAACATGCTCGACGATCTGCTGGTCGATCGGGAAGCGCAGTTGATCCGACTGTTCCGGCCCAGCTTCGACGCTACGCAACGCGACCCGGGTTACATCAAAGGTTATGTTCCCGGCGTACGCGAAAACGGCGGCCAGTACACGCACGCGGCGGTTTGGGCGGTGATGGCCTTTGCCGAGCTTGGCGACGCCGACAGGGCATGGTCCTTACACACCATGCTGGATCCGATAGGCAAAAGCGACTCGCTAACGCGTGCGGAGCAGTATCGGGTCGAACCCTATGTGATGCCCGCCGACATCTATGCAGATACCCCCCATACTGGCACGGGTGGCTGGACCTGGTACTCAGGTGCAGCGGGTTGGTACTACCGTGTGGGTCTGGAATCCATGCTCGGTATTTACGTGCGCAATCAGCGATTGCAACTGCGACCCTGCTTTCATGACAGTTGGGATCGGTACTACGTGAACTTGCGGCACGGAACGGCACATTATCAGGTGGAGATCCGAAATCCCGACCGGCGTTCCCATGGGGAACTGATGCTTACGCTGGATGGAGAAATCGTAACTGGCGGGAATGACATACCGTTGCATGATGACGGGCTTAGCCATCACGTCGTCGCGGTTCTCACCGGCAACCCTGACTGATCGTATCCGACAGGGCGTAGGGCAAAGTCCTACACCGGATACGGCACTATTCCGATAGTGCGGCCCGACATATCGCAGGACACTGGACACTCGATGGACTGGCGGTCACTACTGAAGCCAATAACGGCATCAGCGGATAGTTCGCCACCTTGTAAAGATTGGCAACACGCCATAGGGTGAACGAAATGAAATTTGATACCAACACGTCTGATTTGGACTCACAATCGATGCTGGATTTCGACGACGATTTCGATCAGGGAACACTGGAGTGCTGGGGACTGAACGAGTTGTCGGACGTCGTTCGCTCGGACTTCTCCGCTGCAGTAGGCTCAGCGATGTTCGAGCAAGAGATTGCCAGCGACGTAGAGTTATACAACGAGTTTGATTAGCCGCGATGACAATCACCGATCCAGGCGAATTGACGACAAAGACGCATTGCGCCCACGCAGGATGCCATTGCCTTGTCGCCATCGATAAAGCGGTGAGCCGCGCATCGAGCTTCTTTTGTTGCGAGGGTTGCGCGGCCGACGCTGGTTGCGCGCATGGTGAGTGCAGGTGCGCAGCTAGTGCGGTGAACTGAACTCGAAGCCCGCATTCAAGGGCGCGAACAGCAACGATACCGGCCCGCCGATGCTGCGTGTGCAATGGCCCTGTCCGTCGACGTCAGCCGGCAGAAAGACTTCACCGGTACGCCATTGCCGACGTTGCCCGTCGGTGGTCTCCACTTCAATAACGCCGGCCAGCACCACGACAATCTGCCGAGCCGGAGCGTTGTGCCAGCCCTGATCCATGCCGTCTGGAAGCACGACGAACTGTACGCCGGGCGAGGTATAAGGCGAGGTGCATCGTATGGTGTGACCGAATTCATCTTCGTGTGAGACATCGAATTCGATATCCATTTCGCGAAAACGCGAGCCGCCTTCAGTCGTTGTTTCAAATGTCGTGATCTTCATCGGGTTCAATCCTGACGTGGCAGTCTGACTGTAAAGCGTACTGTATCCAGCGTGCGCTCCGCACTGCGCAGTTCGAGGCGATGGAAACCCGGTTGCGGGAACCATGCCAACGGTGCATCTGCCGCCGCCAGCGCAACGCCATCGAGATAATAGCGGGTACCGGCGGTCACGCCGCGGCTCTCGATCATGACACTCTGATGGTTATGCGGAATATCCGGGTCGAGTGCAATGATCACGCCGTTGGGCGGGCTGGCGATGCGCGGCGCCTGGGTCTTCGCGCTGACACGTTCAATTCGGTCCATCGCCGTACCCGTGAGGAACCATTCGCGTCGCGATGGCTCGAGCACCGGCTCAAAGACAATTTGGCGCGACTCGACGCCGCGGGGCGGCAGCGGTTGGCGCCCCGGCGTACCTGCATGGAGGGCCAGCATCAGATCAAGCCACGCCGGCGCGGCTCCGCTGATGCCGGAGACCTCGTCCATCGAATCGCCTTCGAAATTACCGACCCACACAGCGACGGTATAGCGCTCGCTGAAACCGACGCACCAGTTGTCGCGCATGTCCTTGCTGGTGCCGGTCTTGACGGCGCTCCAAAAGGGCGTCGCGAGTGGACTGTCGAGACCGAAAGTGAGCGCACGCGCGGCGCCATCGCTCAGAATATCCGCAACCAGGAATGCGGCGCCGTCTGTCATCACGGCGACAGCGGGCACCGCCGGTTCGGCGGGATCGAGACGCAGTGGACTGAAGTGCCCGCCATTGGCCAGTGTTCGATAAGCGTTGGCCTGTTCGAGCAGATTGACCTCGGTCGAACCGAGCGCCAGCGAATAGCCGTAATACGCCCCGTCTTCTGTAATGCCAGTGTACCCAAGATCGAACAGCCGGTTGCGGAGCGCCTCGACGCCCGTCAGGACCAGGGTGCGAACCGCCGGTACGTTCAATGAACTGGCCAGCGCAGTCCGTGCACTGACCGTGCCTTTGAAGTCGCGATCGTAGTTCTGTGGAATATACAGCCCGGTCGCCGTTTCGAGATTGAGCGGCGAGTCCTCGAGCAGCGAAGCCGGTGTCAGGTAGCGGCGTTCGAACGCGAGCCCGTACAGAAACGGCTTCAGTGTGGAGCCCGCCTGGCGCAGGGCACGTACGCCGTCGACTTCGCGCGATCGCGAGCGCCGCCCGGCAGCGCCGACATACGCCAGCACATCGCCGGTGGCGTTATCGACTACCACCGCTGCAGCGTCGCGTACGTTTCGATCGCCGAGTGCGATGAGTTGCTCATCGAGAATGCGGCGGGTCAGTCGCTGCAGTCTGGCGTTCAGCGTCGTCTGCACCTGCTCGCCCGGTACGCGCAACAGTCGCCGCGCGAGTTGCGGCGCAAGCTTCGCTACCGGCACCGCCGCACGTGTACCGTCGAGATGATTTGCAGCGAGCGTGTGCAGCGTTGCGCAATCGGTGGCCAGGTCATGTGCATTTGCCAGCAGGCAGGCACGCTCAGCCAGCCGTGCTGCAGGCAGATTCGGTGTCGAGACCAGTGCTGCAAGCAGGATCGATTCGTCGCCATCGAGTCCCGATGGCTGCTTGCCGAACAACACGGCGGCCGCGGCACCGATGCCGCGCAACTCGCCACGATAATCGATCAGGTTGACGTAAGCTTCCAGGATCTCGTCTTTGCTCCAGGCCGCTTCGAGTGCCCATGCCGCGCGCATCTGCGACCATTTCGCCAGCAGACCCAGGCGCCCGCGACGCGACCCGGGCGACTCGAGCAAACCGGCGAGCTGCATGCTGATGGTGCTGGCTCCGCGACGCGCCGTGCCACTGACGTTCTGCCACAGCGCGGCGACCAGCGCATACCAATCGACGCCATGATGCTCGACATAGCGGCCGTCCTCGAACGCGAGCAGCGCCGCTATCAGGGCTGGCGATAGTTCGCTTCGCGTAACCCAGGGCAGACGCAGTTGATTGAAATCGAGCCGCTCGCCGTGCAGCACTTCGCCGTGACGGTCGAGCAGATAAGCGTGCGACGTGCGCCACGCTGCACGTACGCCGGTGAAATCCGGCGTGGCCGTTGCCTGAATCGGCAGCGCAATGCTGGCCAGCAACAGCAGTGCGAGCGCCCGCTTCACGGTGCAAGTACGTCCAGCGGTGCATTCGGCATTTCACCGAACATTTCCGGCGCATACATCGCTTCGACGCGCGTCGCCGGCAGCACGAAGCTGCCGGGGTTGTTGAAGCGCACCGTGTACTCGACAGTCCATTGGCCTTTCGGTACGTAGCTGTAATAGGCGCGGAACGCGTCGAAACGACGTTCCTCATAGACCGGATAGACCCAGCCCCGGCGCACTTCGCCCTGCGTCAGCAGTTTCGAATCACGCCCCAGTCCACCACCAAGAATACTGGCGCCTGCCGGTATCGGATCATCAACCACGACCCAGCCGGTATCGGTCTGTGCATCGACAGTGAGTGTGACGCGCGCAACGTCACCTCGCGTCCACTGCCCTGTCGTTCGTTGTTCGACGGGCGTGATCGTCCGCACAATTGAATAGCCGGTGAACAAAGGCGCCTCCAGCGGCAGTGCTGCGCGACTTGCGATCAGTGCCCAGGGTTTGCCGGCGCCGTGATGCGCGACATCGAGACGGGTCGCCTGTGCCTGCCAATCGAAATCAACCGCAGCCTGACCATTTTCCGCCGACCACTCATGCTGCCGATCATCGTCACCAAAACGCAGGCTTGTTGTGCCTGTCACCGGCACTGACTCGAACGCGTCGCCGAATTTCTCGAGCGCCAGCACGCCCCAGGCATTGGCGGTCGTCGTATTCCAGTGTCCGTGCTGCTGGCGCGCGAGTGCTCCCCTCACCATGCGTGGCACATCGTCGTTCCAGGCTGGATCACGGAGGTAGGCAAGTACGCCGCGCGCAGCGTTCACATCACCCGAGATCATCAACCACCACAACGCATCGCTGCGCTCGGTCGAGAAACTCATCATCGTGCCCTGGAAATTCAGGCGTGAGCGGATGATGCCGGCTGCCGTTCGCAGGTGCTGATCGCGCTCGCCGATATCCGGTACCCGTTGCAGAATCCCGACCCAGTCAAGGACACCCGAGGTCGGCCACAAGTTCGGATCGATGATGATGCTGTCGAGCATCGCAGCATCGGCCTCATCGTATCGGGCGAGCGCGTCTATCGCAGCGAGTTTGCGCAAGCTCAAATCAGTCGTCGGCAGTACCGAGTCCCGCATAACGGTCCCGGCGACGAAACGGCGTAACGCATCGAGCATGCGTTTGCGTGGTGCCTCGGGCACCTCCCACTCCGCTTCAGCGGCGATGGCGAGGACATAGCTGGTCAGGGTATCGCTGCCTTGCAACCAGTCAGTCGGGAAATAACGCAGCAGTCCATCCTCATCGAGATAGTTCGGCAGACTCGCCATGGTCGATCGCCACAAGTCGTCGCTGCGGAGCGCAATCGCACGTGACACGGATTGTTCGATACAGATATAGGAATAGTCATCCATGAATTCGCGCACGCCATCGAGGCTGTCGGCGAGGCGCGAGCGCAAGCTGACGGCGAGACCACCACGACCCGGAATGGCGCCTTGCGGTGGCGCCGCACTCATGGTGAATGGCTGCGCGAGCTGCGTCAGTGTGGCCTGATAGATACGCACGGGGTAAGCCGGGATGACCGTCTGCGCTACCTTGAGCGTATCACTCGCCGTACCGCCCGCCTCTGCAGCGGTCACCACCCAATCGAGTTGCGAGGCATCGACCGGCGCGGTTTGACGCCAGATGACTTCATGACTGGCGCCAGCTGCAAGTTCGATTCGAATTTCAGGCAGCACCAGCGGCGTACTCTCTGTGCCGGGACTACTGCGCTGCGCCGATGCGAGCACCGTCATCGCGCGCTCACTCGCATTCCGCAAGCTGAAAATGGCATCGTAACTGTCCGTTTCCCGTACCACTGCCGGAAGGCCCGAATGCAACATGAGATCCTGCGTCGTACGGATGCTGGCAGTACCGGTACCGAAATGCGTGGTGCCGGCATGCGCGACTGCAACAATGCGGAACGCAGTCAGCGAATCGTTCAACGGTATATCGACACTGGCGCGACCCTCCGCATCGAGCTGCACGCGTCCTTGCCATAACAACAGAGTATCGAAACGTTCACGCGCTGCACTGCGCCCGCCACCTCCACCATGCGGAATCGCTTTGCGCCCGAAATGTCGCTTGCCGACGACCTGCATCTGCGCAGTCGACGTGCTGACTTCGAGTCCGCGTTCGCCCATCATCGGCGCGAGCAGATCCCAGGTATCGTTCGCGCTCAATTCGAGCAGTCCTTCATCCACTGCCGCCAGCGCAATCTCGGCCACACCGGTGAGCGGCTTCCCGTCGGCGCGCTTCACGGCGAGTTCGACATGCGCCTGTTCGCGGACTTTGAATACGGTCTGCGAGGGCTTGACCTCGACGTCCAGACGATGAGGTCGCCAACCGACATTGATACGCCCGATGCCGAGCCGATAAGCCGGTTTGCTCAAATCGATGAGTGCCGTCGGCAGGGCGCCGTCGGTGCGCCAAGGCAGTTCGAAATAACGAACCACACTGCCGAGCAGCGCCTGCCACCAGCCGACACGCCCGCGCACCGCCAGAACCGAGACGAAAATGTTGGGCGCGTAGCTGTCTGCTATCGGTACTTCGATGACCGGCTCGGTGCCGGACAGCTCGGTGACGAAGCTGTCGATGACGCCTTCACGCTCGACCGTCACCAGCGCGGTGGCATGACGGAATGGCATGCGGACCTGGAAGCGCGCCGTTTCGCCGGCCTCATATTCCTTGCGTTCCGGGAGTACGTCCATGCGATCGGAATCGCCGGGTTTGAACCACCAGTCGTCGTCGCCAGCGACCCATGCCGTGGTGCTCGTGATGGCTGCGTTGCCGGCGTCATCGCGTGCCTGCGCGCGCAGGATGATTTCTCCGGACACCGCCGGCGCAATCACACAGTCGAGCAGTCCCTGGGTGTCGGTCCGGCCGGAACAGCGCGCTGCAATGTGTTTGACGGTGGTAGTGGTCTCGTAGGCATAGAATCCGCCGATGAGGCGCTTGCGGTAGGATGCACGCTCGCGCTGAAACACGTCCACTGTGACTTTCCTCCCGGCGGCTGGCTTGCCGTCGAGGTCGAGCGCAACGGCCTGAAAATGCAGCTTGTCGCGCGCACCGGCCCAGCCATCGACATTGAGACCAACGACGAGTTCGGCCGGCCATACCGGGACGCGCGCGGAACTCGCCAGACGTTCGCCGTTGGCATCCTGGTATTCCAGCTCGGCGAGCAGATTGCGCGGCCCGTTGCCAGCTTCGATCCCGGGCACCGTGACCCTTGCGGCACCCTGCGCATCGAGCGTGATGTTCTGCACCGTCACTGCCTGCGCGCTGCCGCTGGTCGGCTGTTCCCGATAATCACCGAACTGACGCAGGTACCAGGCGAACGGATCGCCTTGCTCCTCGTCACCGGCAACGACACCTTCGGTGACGTCGCTGCCGCCAAATGTGAACGCCTCGTAATGCGAGTAACGGAGCTGTCGCGGTTCAATCTGCGTTCGCAGTTTCACTGCTGCATTCCCGGCCCCGCCGCCGGCCAGATAGCCGACGAACAGATCAAGTTCGATGTCGTGTGGATTGACCAATTTTCGCGCCGGCGGCTGTACCACGGCTTTCATTGTCGGCACGCGGAACTGCTCGACACGGAAACGGGCCGTGCCGGCATAGAAGCGTGGCTCGGTGTCGCCGGTCGAGCTGATGGTGATGGCGTATTCACCGAGTTTGGCATCCGCCGGGATGGTCCAGCTTGATTCGGCGACACCGTCGTTGTCGAACACCGCCGGCACTTTCACCTGGTCACCGCTGCCTTGATGGCTGACTGTTATTTCAAGCGCACGCAAGTCGACGTCTGGCGCGGCCATGCCGGCCATGACGTGACGGCGCAGGAAATGCTTCATCGAGACTGTCTCACCGGTGCGCAGCAAGGTGCGATCGAGCACCGTATGAGCCAGGCGACTGGCTGCCTCGCTGCCGCGCGCAAGATCGAAATCGTGCGCGGCGATGCCACGGCTCCAGTGCGACAAGGTAAAGCCGAGGTCGTCGTCAGTACGCGCAGCGACCATCAGCGGCGCCGGCGACCATGAGCCGCAGTAGCTGCTGCCATGTGGCTCGCCGAGCGAGGTTGCAATACGCGCGATGCCGGCCGCATCGGTCGTACCGCGCCAACGTTCGCTGCCGCTGCAGTAGTCGCTGATCTCGATCGCAGCACCGGCGACCGGCGCGGCGCCGTCGAGCGTGGTGACCCATACCAGCGAGGCTTCACGCCCCCATTTGAAATGGACGGCGAGGTTGGTGACGAGCGCGGTGCTTGCAACATAACGAGTCTGATCGCGTCCGAGCAATGCGGCACCGAGGCGCGGACTGGCCAGTTCGACGACATAGAAACCCGGCTTTACCAGCGGAATACCGATCACTTCGAAATCGTTGCTGCTTCCACCGGTAGGCAGCGTAAACGCCGCCGTCGCCGCCGTACTGTCGAAGACGGATTCACTGCCGGTCGTTTCGTGCCAGTAGGGCTCGTTTTTGTCGTTTCGTGCCCATTCGCCGCTGCCTTCCATGGCAGTCTCAACGCGACGCAGCCATTGTCCAATAGCGGCGCTACCCTCGACCCGCAAAGTCGCGCCCGCAACTGCCACCGGCACAGCCACCGCGTGCTCGCGCCGCCCGGCGAGTGCAGCCTCGACGTTGCGCACAGTGACTGGCAACACGCCACCAGTGCGCGCTTCAAGAATGCCAAACTCCGCCGCGAACTTGACCAGCGGTGGATTACCGTCGAACGCGATGGCGAGCGGAAAGCGCGTGGCGTTTTCCGGTACGCGTCCGGCGTCGTCGACAAAGGGCTTGGGCAGCGTGACCACCAGGCTGGCATGCTCGGGGAACGGCCCGGGCACGACGAGTTCATCGACTCGCGGCAGCGTTGTTGCGGGCGGCGTGGCCGGATAGACCCGGCCTGCTTTATCGCTAACTGTGATACCGGCTGCGATGTCACTGGCTACCGGTGCGGAAAATACGATGCGCAGCGGTTTCAATGGCAGACACTTCGCGCGTGCGTTGACCCGCTCGCACTCGGTGCGTACGCTGAAACCCGGTCGCGTGCGAAAACCGATAATCTGGTCGGTCTGCGTGGCCAGACCACCCGGCGTCGCGATGCCGGCGCCCCAGATCAGTTGAACGTCGGCTTCGGGCGGTAGCTGGCGCTGACAGCGCACCACGACCAGCTTGGTCTCGGCCAGGGCGAGATCGTCGCGCGTGACTTTTTCGACGCTGCTGCGCCCTGATTTCCACAACACGTTGAAATACTGATAGCCGAGCAGACGTCGCTGGGCGAGCACTTCTTCGCGCGCCTGCCCGCTCAGGATCACCAGCGGAATTCGTTCCCCGATATTCGCCGCAGAGCAGGCGCCGTGCTCAGAAATCGTAGCGGGATCAGCTTCAGCATCGAGTCCGAGTACGAAGATCTGTTCGGCATCGATACCGTACTCACCCTGATCCGGCAGTGACGCTCGAACGGACGGACCTCCGGTATCGAATCGATAGGTCCCAATCTCCTCGAACGCCGCACCGGCCAGCGTTCGGAGATCAGGCTTCAGGGTGAACGAGCAGGCCACACCGGCCTCGAGATCGGCAGCGAAGTCATAGATCCAGTTGCGATCGTCGGCCCAGCGCGCATGGCCCGGTGCGGCACAGTCGATGATGAATGGTTCAGGCAGTCGCGGGTCGCCGAAAGCGACCATCGGCGAGGAAAATCGCGCGCTCACCTGGCGCACGCCTTTGACAGTCCCTTGCGGAGAAAAGAATTCCACCGTCGGCGCAGCCATGGCGCTCATGACCGCGACAAACGACATCAGCATGGCGAGCAGGCGAAGTTTACGGGGAACAGGCCGGGGCGTAGCGGCCTGGGACCGACGACAATTTTCGTGTGTACCGGAGTTGATCTTCGCGCTTTGTGAATGAACTCCAGTGCGCACCGGCGTCTCCTTCTTTGGACGCGGCATACTATGGAGCCCGCGACGGGAATCGCGCAAGGATTGCTCATGGATGCGGCCGCTCGACCAAAGGCAATCGTCATGAATTCGCGCAGAGCGGGTGCGCAACGCGACGAAACAAAGTAGTTTACGCGGGTGTCGCGCTCTTCACCTGTTTCCCGATGCCAGTCGACTGTACGTTTATTTTAACGCAGCCTACGCCTGCAACGCTGTGCGTCGCATTGTCGGGGCACTGGACGACGGCCGCCAGTCTGCCCGAGCAGGGACTGGCACCGATAGAAGCCGCGCTCGATGGCGTCACTCAAATGACGTTCGACAGCACCCAGCTGGCGGCGTGGGATTCAGCATTGCTGATTGTCCTGCTTCGACTGCGCAGTTTGTGCGAGAGCCGCTCGGTCGCCTGTGAATTCACTGGACTACCCGACGGCGTTCAACGACTGCTGAAGCTGGCAACGGCCGTTCCGGAAAGGCAAGGTTCGCGCCGTGATGAAACGAGCGTGAGCTGGCTGAGTCGGCTGGGCCAGAGCGCACTGTCAGTGTTCACCGGCGGCCAGGAACTGCTCGCTTTCATCGGCGAGGCAGTGCTGTCGCTCGCGCGCCTGCTCAGCGGCAGAGCGCGATTTCGAAAAGTGGATTTCTGGTTGATAGTGCAGCAATGCGGCGCGCAGGCCCTGCCCATCGTTTCACTGATCAGCTTTCTTGTCGGCATGATTCTCGCCTATGTCGGTGCGGTCCAGTTGAAGCAGTTCGGCGCTCAGATCTTCGTGGCCAATCTCGTCGGTCTCGGAATGGCGCGCGAGATGGGCGCCATGATGACGGCCATCATCATGGCCGGGCGTACCGGAGCCGCATTCGCTGCCCAGCTCGGCACCATGACGGTTGGCGAAGAAATCGACGCGCTTAGAACCAGCGGTTTCTCGCCAACCGATTTCCTGGTCCTGCCGCGGATGCTGGCGTTGATCCTGATGATGCCGCTGCTGTGTCTGTATGCGGACCTGCTTGGCATTCTGGGCGGCGCCTTCGTCGCCGTGAGTTCGTTCGATCTAGGGCTGGCCCAGTACTATGACCAGACTATCGCCGCCTTGAGCCTGAAACAGTTTGCTCTGGGCTTGTTCAAGGCCACCGTATTCGGCGTACTGGTCGCGCTCGCCGGATGCCTGCGCGGTATGCAATGCGGCCGCAGTGCGGCTGCCGTGGGCGATGCTGCGACTTCGGCCGTGGTGACCGGCATCGTCTGGATCATTGTCGTCGACGCCACGCTGACAGTGATCTATGACATCCTTGGCTGGTGAGCGAATGACGGCGCCCGACATACACGTGGAGGTCAAACAGCTGACGATGGCTTACGGCAGCTTTGTCGTTCAGCGCGATCTCAATTTCACTATCCGTCGCGGCGATATTTTCATCATCATGGGCGACAGCGGCTGCGGCAAAAGCACTCTGCTCCGCCACATGATCGGGCTGCAGACACCGGCGGCCGGGGAAATTTTCTACAACGGCGAGAATTTTCTCACCGCTACGCCCGAGGCTCGCGAGGCACGGCTGCGCAGTTTCGGCGTGATGTATCAGCAAGGTGCATTATGGAGCTCGATGACATTGGCCGAGAACATCGCCTTGACTCTGGAGCAATACACCGCGCTGGAAGCGGCCGAAATCCGCGAACTGGCCGAGCTCAAGCTCGCGCTGGTCGGATTGGCCGGTTTCGCGGATTATTACCCGTCAGAGATCAGCGGTGGCATGCAGAAACGTGCGGGCCTCGCCCGTGCCATGGCGCTGGACCCGGAAATACTTTTCTTCGACGAACCATCGGCTGGGCTCGACCCCTTGAGCTCGAGGAGACTCGACGAGCTGATTGTCGAATTGAAAGACAGCATGGGTGCAACCGTGATTGTGGTGACTCATGAACTGCCAAGTATCTTTGCCATCGGCACGAATGCGATCTTCATGGACGCCGAGCGCAAGACCATCGTCGCGCGCGGTACGCCGGCCGACATGCTGGCCAATTGTGAGGACGCCAAAGTGCGACAATTCCTGACTCGCGGCGAACAGACAGCATGACGCGTGCCGTGAAACCAGCGCTTATCGGTGCGTTCATCGTCGGAGCGACGCTGCTTGCCGTCATCGGCGTCATGTTGTTCGGGTCCGGCAAGCTGTTCCGCGATACCGCCGAATGCGTCATGTTCTTCGAAGGCGATGTGCAAGGCTTGAGCGTCGGCGCTGCGGTAAAATTCCGCGGTGTAAAAATCGGCGAAGTCACTTCGATCACGACACAGCTCGACCGCAAGACGCTGGAAGTGCGGATACCGGTGTATGTCGATCTGGTCGATATCGAGAAGCAACTCTACGGTCGCGCAGTGGAAGGCGAATCAGGCAAGCCGGTCAAAGCGCTGGTCGATCGCGGACTGCGCGCGCAGCTGCAGTCAGAAAGCCTGGTGACCGGGCAACAGTTCGTTCAGCTCGATTTCTACCCCGATGCGCCGCCGCCGAGCGGCCCGCTGCGCGATCCGGCATCCGGTCGTCTGCAGATACCGACAGTGCCGACCATCCTGCAGAAAGCGCAGACGAGTTTGGCCCAGGTGGTCGAGAAAATGGAAAAGTTGCCGCTCGAACAAATGATCGAAGCTTTCCAGGGTGCGTTACTGGGAGCGGATAAATTCCTCAACTCTCCGGATTTGCTGCGCGCGCCGGCCGAATTTGCCAGCACCTTGAAAGCGTTGCGCGACCTTGCCGGCAACGTCGATCAGAAGCTCACACCGTTGCTTGCCAACGCTGACAGCGCGCTCGCGAACATCGATCGCGTCGCGCAGGATCTCCAACCCCTTATTGCCAACGCCAACAAGACCCTGGTCAATGTCGATGCGTTGACCCGAGGCGACGGTGCGAAGCTGCTGGCCGATCTCGGGCAGGCCGCGCGCGACGCGCAGCTGGCGTTGGTGCAGACTCGTCAGACCATGGCGAGCGTCGAGTCGATGACGCTGCCCACCTCGGCAACCGGCCATCAACTGCGCGAAACGCTGGCCGAACTGGCCGCTACAGCTCGCGCCGTGCGGGCACTTGCCGATGCGCTCGAGAAACAACCCAACGCTGTCTTGATCGGCAAGCGGCAGGAGTCCGGCGAATGACGCTGCGTGTCGAGATCAGTGTGGCGATGCTGGCAATTGTCAGCACCCTCGCCGTTGGCTGCGCAGTCGGAGTCGCCTCACCGACACAGCTGCTGGTACTGACTCCACTGACCGATACGGCGCCGCGCGAAGAACCCTCCGCTGTCACGCTGCCACTGCTCATCGTCGGACCCGTAGCCCTGCCGGCTTACACCGATAGAACACAATTCCTGGTGCTGAAAAGCGCGGCGGAAATGCAGGCGGCAGCGACGGCCCGCTGGGCCGAACCGCTCGACGAGGGGGTTTCCCGCGTGCTGGTTGAGAATCTTTCACGCCTTCTGCACACCGGCCGGGTCGCGACACTGGGCCGCGCGCAAGCTGCGGACAGTTTGCAGGTGACCGTCGAAGTGACCGAATTTATCACCACCGCCAGCGGACAGGCGCAGTTGACCGCGTTCTGGCAAGTTCTCGGAGATGACGGTCGCACGGTTCTCGCCCAAGACAAGACGCAGTTCACCGCAGCCATGGCCGATACCGACTACCCGGCGCAGGCAACTGCCCTGAGCGAGGCGCTGGCTGCCTTGAGTCGCGCGATTGCGGACGCGGTGCGCGAGATCGTGAACACGGCTAGGCCTTCTGGCGCGCCCTGATTTGCCGCCTCTCCGGCGCTGTGCTAGCGTCCGGGTATCGTTTCGAGTCGGGGTCAGGCTATGAGTTCGCAGACAGCAGCAGCAGTGGGCACCGCCAGCCCGCAGTACGAGGTCATCATCATCGGTGCCGGCGTGGCCGGCATCTATCAGCTGTACCGCCTGGCTGAGCGCGGCATCAATGTGACCGTGGTCGAGGCGTCCGCGGGTCTCGGTGGGACCTGGTTCCGCAATCGCTATCCAGGCTGCCGCTTCGATTCGGAGTCCTATACCTACGGCTATTCGTTTTCGAAAGAGCTGCTGCAGGAATGGGATTGGAAAGAGCGGTTCTCGGGCCAGCCGGAGAATCTGCGTTACCTGAATCATGTCGCAGACAAATTCTGCCTGCGTAAATACATGCAGTTCAACTGTATCGTCGAGTCGGCGCATTTTGACGAAGATGCCAATCTGTGGCGCCTGCATTTCGCTGACGGCCGCGACATGACGTCCCGCTTCCTGATTACGGGGCTTGGCTTGCTGTCGGCGCCGACCCTGCCGCGACTCGAAGGCATGGACAGCTTCAAAGGTCCATCCTTTCATACGTATTACTGGCCGCAGGAGCCGCTCAATCTCGCGGGCAAACGGGTAGCCGTGATCGGAACCGGCGCAACGGGGGTACAGGTGATTGGCGAAATCGCTGACAAAGTCGGCGAGCTCACCGTGTTCCAGCGACGGCCGAACTGGTGCGCGCCATTGAACAACGGACTGATATCGCCAGAAGAGATGGCCGACATCAAGACGCGTTACGACGAGATTTTCGCCACCTGCGCGCGTACACCAGGCGGCTTCGAACACGAACCTGATCGGCGCGGATTCTACGAGGTGAGCCCCGAGGAACGCCGCGAACTGTGGGATCGACTCTACGGTGAGCCCGGTTTCGGCATCTGGCTCAGCAATTTCCGCGAGATCTTCATGGACGAAGTAGCCAACGCGGAATTTTCCGAATACATCGCAAACCGCATACGTCAACGCGTGAAAGATCCGGCAGTCGCTGAGAAATTGATCCCGAGGGATCACGGTTTCGGGGTGCAACGGGTGCCGCTCGAGACGCGCTACTACGAAGCCTATAACCGCGACAACGTACGGTTGATCGATATCCAGGAAACGCCTATCGAGCGCATCACGCCTACCGGCGTCCGCACCAGCGCGGGGGAATACGAGTTCGACGTCATCGTCTATGCCACCGGCTTCGATGCGATTACCGGGTCTTTCGATCGCATCGATATCCGGGGTGTCGGTGGCCAGCGCCTGCGCGACAAATGGGCCGACGGTCCGGTCACGTTCCTCGGTATGCAGATCAACGGATTTCCGAACCTGATCACGGTTGCCGGTCCACAAAGCGGTTCTGCTTCGACCAATTTTCCGCGCGGCATCGAAATCGGCGTGGATTGGGTTACGAAGCTGCTCGATTACGTCTGGAAGCATGGCTATACCCGCGTGGATGCGACGCCGGAAGCCGAAGAACGTTGGACCGGGCACGTGAAAAAAATGTACAGCACCATGCTGATGCGCAAAGCAAAAGGCTGGTTCACCGGCTACAACTCCAACGTCGACGGCCATGAGCACGGCAAAGTCCGCTATCTGGTCTATAACGGCGGCGCACCGAAGTTTTATACGACCATCACTCAGATAGCCGAAGAAGACTTTCAGGGCATGACATTCAGCTGAGCTCGCGCGCCGCAGACAGGAACCGACGTCATGACTGACGATCCCGGCATTTTCGAGATCATGCACAGCATGCGCGCGATGCGCCGCTTGAAGCCCGACCCGGTACCTGACGAATTGCTGGCGAAAGTGCTGCAGGCGGGTGTCTGCGCGCCGAGTGGCCAGAATCATCAAAGCTGGTCGTTTCTCGTCGTCACCGACCCGGCGGGTAAACAGTTCTTCGGCGAGCGTTATGACCACTGGATGCGTAATCGTTTCGCCAGCCGGCTGGGCAACATTGATGACGATACCCCGGCAGGTCGAATGGCGAAAGCAGCCATGCACCTGTCGGAACATATGCATGAAGTACCCGTGCTGTTGTTCTGCTGTGGCAAGCGCGATTGGCCGTTCTCGGTTCCGCCGGAGCGTCGCGTCGGTCTCGCGCCGCCGTCGCACGGATCCATCTACCCGTGCGTGCAGAACATCCTGCTGGCCTGTCGGGCGCTTGGCCTTGGCGCGAGCCTGACGACCATGCACCAGATGTTCGAGCCGGAAATGCACAGCTATTTCGGCATCCCCGAGACTTACGGCGTCGTCGCCGTGATCCCAATCGGTTATCCGGCCGGCAAGTTCGGCCCGGTAACGCGCGATCCAGCGCCGAACCGAACCCACTTCAATCACTGGGGCGAGGGCAAGCCCGGCCTGGCGACGCCGGTCTTATCAATGGAATCTCCGACGTGAATACATCATCGGTCGCGACGGTAAACTGGATGAACTCGACCCGCTCAGCAGCCCGTGCGCTTCTCATCAGTCTGACGGTGTGCTGGGCCGGCTTTGCTCAAGCGGCCATCGTGCGGGTCGAGGTTAACGACTACTTTGCTTATGAAGGCGATCCACGAACCGACTATTTCAATGGCAAGCTGCTGACCTCGAAAGATCTCGGCAGTGAGCAGGATTATCAACGGTCGACGGATCGCTTGATCGGGGAGTCCACGACGCCACTGCTTGAACGATTCGTGGCGGCCGGCAGGAGCAGCGTCATCCTGTATTTCGACGAAGCGGATGCGCTGTTCGGCAATCGCACTGACGTTGGCGACAGTCATGACCGCTACAACGAAAATTTCCTGGTGCTCGATGAGTCGACGGGCCGGTGGCACGGACGACTCTATCTCGACGAGTACGGGTCGATACTACCCGGCATCTACGATGATCTCGGCGGCAGTTTTGAAAACGTGGCGCCGGTTCCTGTTGCTGGGGTGAACGGACTTTTTCTGCTTGCACTGGGGGCACTGGTATACAACGGTCGTCGCCGCATCCGCGTTGGAATGGCACCAGGATCATAGACGGGAGCTGGATGCATGCATGGCATTCAAGAACCGTTTCGTCTACAGGTAGCGCCGGCGGCGATCGATGACCTGCGCGAGCGTCTGACCCGTACGCGTTTCCCGGACCAGGCCCCGGACGGTCCCTGGGTTTACGGTACCGATGTCGAATATCTGCGGAATCTCGTGACCTATTGGCGCGACAGCTTCGACTGGCGCGAACAGGAAGCACGACTGAATGCGTTCACGCAGTTCAAGGTGCCGCTGCATGGCATCGATCTCCATTTTCTGCATGTCGAAGGCAACGGGCCCAATCCGTATCCATTGTTGCTGTCGCACGGTTGGCCGGGATCCGTATTCGAGTTTCTCGAACTTATCCCGCGTCTCACCGACCCGGCACGTTTTGGCGGCGACCCGGCGGATGCCTTTACCGTGGTCGCCCCATCGCTGCCGGGCTACGGCCTGTCGTTCGCACCCGGCCAACCGCGTTTCAGCCTCGAAATGATTGCCGATTGCTTTGCCGAGCTCATGACCGGGGTGCTCGGTTATCGGCGTTTTGCCGCTCAAGGCGGCGACTGGGGTGCTTTCGTCACGTCGCGTCTGGGTGCCGTTCACGCCGACAAGTTGCTCGGCATCCACCTCAATCTGCTGACCGTGCGCCGCGACCCGGCTCTACTCACAGAAGCAAACACCGACGAGCAGACCTATCTCGGCGAGCTGGCGACCTGGCTCAAAGAAGAGATAGGCTATCAGTGGATCCAGGGCACTCGGCCACAGACGCTGGCTTTCGGCCTCAACGATTCACCGGCCGGTCTGGCAGCGTGGATCATCGAAAAATTTCGCGCATGGAGTGATTGCGACGGCGACCTCGCGAGCGTGTTCAGCCTCGACCATCTGCTCGCGAACATCAGTCTGTACTGGTTCACAGGCGCTATCGGCTCATCGTTCTGGCCCTACTACGCGCGTCTGCACGGACCCTGGCCGATACCCGATAGCGGGGTGCACGTTGCGACCGGCTACGCGGCTTTCCCGCGCGAGATCCTGCGCCCGCCGCGCTCAATTGCGGAGAAAATGTATACCAACATTCAGCGCTGGACCGTCATGCCCAAAGGGGGGCATTTCGCAGCGATGGAGCAGCCTGAGGCGCTGGCGCACGAGATCGTGGCGTTTTTCCGGCCGTTGCGTTCGGTGGTTTGAGCCGTTGACGCGATGAAAAGCCTGGAGCACGGCCGGGCGATACCCGGCCATGATCCAGACAGGTCCCCGGCTAGGTGCCGAGGCGGCGCATCGCCGATTGTGTGATGTAGTTGTCGATGAATTCTTGCGGGGCATGTTTGTCCCACTCCGACTTCCAACCACCCTGGCAGGTCTCGGACTGACAGAACCGGGTCATGCGACGGGACTGGATGTCGTCGCTGATGAGCCAGTTCCAGCTCCATTCCGTGCGGCCATCCGACGCTTTCACTTCGTGATCGCCGCGATCGGGGGTTACATCCGGGTAAGTCTTGTACTGGCCAAAGCCCGGCTCGAACGATTTCCAGATCTCGCCGCGACGATCGTAGGAGATAGCCTGCGGGAACATCAGATTACGCGCATCGAAATAGACGCGACGTTTCGACAGCGGTGCACGCGGGAAGCCGATAGGTTCGCCTTCCAGCACGATGACTTCCGGCAGCAACGATTTACCGACGTTGTAGTAGGTCGTCCCTTTCGGGCCACCGCAGGTCGGGTGTTGCCAATTTTCCTGTTCCGGGCGCCAGCTGTAATGCATCGCGCCGAGGTAAGGCCCGCGATGGATGATTTTCCAGTTACCCCAGGTCAGCATCGGGTCGCCGGCTGCCCAGGCATCCGACAGGAACAGATTGATACCGGCGACGAGCGGCTCGAAACGCTGATTGGTCGGGAATCGACGCACGCGCTTGAACGCAGGAAGATAACCGAACAGTTCCGGAAACTTGGCCTGGTCGTAATACCATTCGTTCATGAACGCCGTGCCTTTGATGTCGTTCGGCGCGGTGAACCAGACTGACTGGTAGCGCAGCATGTGTTCCTTGCCCGGGAGATACGGTCCACCGCTATCCGGATGAACCAGACCGGTGGTCTGTTGCTGCGCCCACACGAAATGGTATTCGTACTGTATGTCGCCCTCGGAATCGAGTGCATAGGTCGGGATGGCAAAGATGTCCTGATCGTGACGGCCCCAGGACAACGTCACGTTCGCCATGGCCTCTTCACCGGTCTGCGGATCCGGGAACGGATGACCGCCTATCCACGGCTTGCCATCCTGGGTGTAGACGTTGCCGTCCGGCCCGAACTTCGCCTGACCCCAGTTCTTGAGCGTGGCATCGAGGAAAAACGGCGGAAACTGCTCTTCAATTTTGGTCTGCGTCGGCAGAATGAAGAAGGTGCGCTGATCCTGCGCGACTTCCTGATAGACCATCGGGTCGAGCAGGTCCTGGACGAGTTCGACATTGTCTTTGCTGATGACATCGCCGACTTTGATCTTGCCTTTGGTATAGGCCTCGATATTGGTCAGTTCTTCGGGGTAAGCCTTATAGCTGTCGCCCGTATGCGCCATCGTCGGCCACAGGGAACTGAGAACCCCTGCTCCGCCGATACCCTTTGCCGTTTTCTCCATGAAATAGCGACGGCTGTAGTCGAAATCGTATTTCCGGATATGCATCATCGACTCCCCTTGCTTTGTTCTGGTCCCAGACGTGGCAGCGACGGCATTCAAGATGACCCGCGACGCGCGCGCAGACCGCCAGGACTGGCACGCGTGTCGCCGATCAGGCAGGGTCGGTAGCTGGGCTGACTTCAAGTCGGCGCAGATGCTTGAGTGCCATTGCCTTGACTTGCGATGCTAGTCGGGCGCCAGCGGCAAGATCTTTCAGAAACCACCGCAACTGTTATCAAAAACCGTCGCAATCGGTCGGCGTTGATATGTCGCACTGCGGCATTTTTTGTGCGCCGCCGCGACCTCGATATTGCTGCGGTGTTACACCGAGCGCTTTGTGAAAAACCGTCGTCAAATGGCTTTGACTGCTGAAGCCGCAGGCCATCGCGATGCTCGCTATCGTGTCGTTGCTGGTGAACAAGGCATCGCAGACCCGCGTCAGGCGTACGCGAACAAGAAACTGATGCGGCGTGACGCCCGTGAGCGCTTTGAAGCGTTCGTTGAATTGCGTCACACACATTCCGCTTTCGCGAGCGAGTTCTGTCACGGTCAGATTCTCGCCGCACCGTAACGGCAGATCTTCGATGAGCCGCTCGATCTCCATCGGCGACGACGATCGCTGACTCACCGCCGGCTTGCACCCGAGATGCAGTCGTGTGCGATCGATGTAGCGACTGAGCAGCGTTTCCGTCAATAAGCCAAGCGCGCGTTCGAGATCTTGAGTGGGCCGGCGCCTGGCTGTCAGTTTATCGACGATCGCGCGCGTCAACTCGCGGATCAGCGGGTCTGGTGGCACGACCTCGAATGCTTCGATGGCGGCCACGAATTCGCACAAAACAGGCGCCGAATCGCCCAGGCTCACAGTCAGATGATCGACACCGCCGCTGCGAAACTGCCAATCGACCAGCGTCCCTGATGGCAACAGCGTTGAGGTTCCGCACGACGACCGATAGCTGCGCCGCTTCTCGGTCGAGCGATGCGACATTTGCGCTTCACCGGCGATGTGTATCGCCAGCAATGGCTGGTGCAATTTGAAACGCGCGACCGTGCCGCCCGGCCAGCGCCAGTACGCAATCTGAACGTCGATGTGTGTGAGCGACAGGTGTGCGACGGGCTCGACGCCCAGCACGCGGCTGATGATTTCGTTATTCGAACAAGGTGGCAGACCGCTATTGCCTGCAACGAATTCAGCTTCGTTGATCACAGTCACGGGCGCGCCGTCCGGCCGTTATCGCGGCATGCGGGCCAGTTGAGTGATGCAAGCAGATATCTGTGCGAGGCCTGTCGGAACAGGGCTACGCTTCCGGGCCGATTTACCATTGCTTCCTCCCCGAAAGCAGGACCGCCAGCCGACCGATGTGCCGCAATGCCCGCTACGATATAGAGGAAAAATAAAAGCGCAAGCCGCCGGTAACCGACGAATGCGAAGGCGATGGAAGTAGAACGAACGCTCTAAAATCCGATTGCGCAGATGGCACTTACAGCTCGTGAGAAGAATGACACTGCCTGCGTAACAGGCAGCGTCACGTTTGAGCGAATTGGCAGCCGGTCAACTGGCCTGCTTGTTCGCGTTGAACAGCTTCAGGAAATCCGGTGACAACTTGTCGACACCTTTGGTCGCTGCATGCTCCGCTATCTTGGCGCCGACTGCCGCGGTCAGTTCACCTCGGAACACCTCGTTGTTGTCGCGCAGCCAGTCTTCCGAGGCTTGACGATTGACGTTCAGCTTGTTGATCTTCGGGATGGCGAAGCGCGCTATCAGTTCGTAGGAGCGTTTGGTCTCTGCCCAATCAGCCCAGTGATGATCGAGATGCAGAAAAGCGCCGAAACCGCCGGATTGCTGAGTCAGACGATCGACCTGTGCAACGTAGTCGTCAGGCGTACCGATCACGGCAAAGCCGGTATCGATCATGTAATCGACCGGATCGACGCCCGGCGGCGTACCGAGAGGCAACGCCGCAACCTTGGACATGTAATCAATCCAGCGGGTGAGGCCGTAGCGAACATTGGCGCGCGCTTTTTCGCGCGTTTCCGCAACGTGTACCGGACCGACCAGACGCCAATTCGCGCGATCCATGGTCTTGCCATGCTCGCGCGCGGTGTCAACGGCTATTTCCCAGTTGGCGGCAAGCGCATTGAACGCGCCGGCCGATGTGGCGCCGATGGATAACAGGCTCAGACCGTATTTGCCGGCGGCGCGAGCGCCTGTCGGCGAGACCTGGTTGGCGACTGCCATCTCGATGCCTTGCGGACTGTAAGGCAAATACTGCAGCGAAGCGTTGTTCAATTCGAACCAGTCCGTCTTGGCTGTCACCGTCTCGCCGTTCAACAGTCGTACCAGCGGCTCGATAGCCTCCTCCATGCGATCGCGTACGCGTGGCGTCGGGATCGCCTGCATATAGGCATCGGACGGCAACGAGCCCGGTCCGACGCCAAACATCGCGCGTCCACGCGTCATGTAATCGAGCTGACGAATGCGATCGGCAAGAATGTATGGATGGTGATAGGGCAACGAGGCAACACCCGTCCCGAGGCGGATGCTGCGCGTGCGCTGCGCGGCCGCCGCGATGAACAGTTCCGGGCTGGCCGTGATTTCCCAGCCGCCGGAATGATGCTCACCAATCCAGGCCTCGTCGTAGTTCAGCTTGTCGAGCCATTCGACGAGATCCATGTCGTGTTCGAGCGCCAGAATGGGGTTCTCGTCCGGCGGCGTGTGTGGCGGAATAAATGCGCCGAATCTGAGTCTCGATTGCGCCATGCGGGCTGCTCCTTGATTGTCCGGACAGTGAAAGTGTCATGTGTGATCATGCTATGCACAGCGTTTACCCTCGGTCAATGTCGACTTGTCGCGTTATCGGCGGCTCGAGGCGCTTTATTCCACCCGCATGACTCCTTACGATGAGCGCACCAAACCGGAGGAATTGACATGACCGCTCTCGAGACTGCGCAAGCCTTCATGACCAGCTGGACTATCCCCAACGGACTGGAGGCCTCGCTCAACAAATATTTCACGCCCGATTGCCGTTACGAGAACATCGGTATGTCGAAGACCACGGGGCCGGCCGAAGCGATCGCGTTCTTCGCCGAGTTCGCCAAGGTGTGCCCGTTCGTCGCCATAGAAATGGACCTGCTCTCTATCGCTGCCGCGGGCGAAGCCGTACTGACGGAACGCGTCGACCATCTGAAAGGTGCCGACGGCAAGACACTGCTGTCGATCCCGCTGATGGGGATCATGAAAATCCGCAACGGTCAGGTGTACGAGTGGCGTGATTATTTCGACACGGCACCATTCAAGACCTGAGCACTGCGCCCGGCAACAACGCGACCCGCACGACGAAAGCGCGTGCTGTTACATCTTCATATTCTGATCTCGTCAAGGAACCTCTATGGATCTCAACACTGTCGATCATCTGCTCAGCACCACACGGTCCGTGCGCAAACGCCTCGACTTCACGCGGCCAGTTGATGCAGCCGTTATTTCTAAATGCATCGAGCTCGCCCTGCAGGCGCCGACCGGCGGTAATGCCCAGGGCTGGTCCTTCTTGGTGGTGACCGACAAATCCAAACGCCAGGCCGTGGCGGCGCTGTACCGGAAAGCCTTCGAGGTCTACCGCAACGATCCGAACATGCGCGCCCGCTACGGTGATTCCGATGATCTTCGAGCGAAGCAGTTGGGCCGCGTGATCGATTCCGCCAACTATCTCGCGGAACATATGCATGAAGCACCGGCGCTGGTCATTGCCTGTATCGATGGTCGTGTCGAGAGTGCCGGCGTGCTCGCTCAGGCTGGCGTTTATGGCTCGATCCTGCCGGCGGCATGGTCGTTCATGCTGGCCCTTCGATCGCGCGGTCTCGGCACTGCCTGGACCACTCTCCATCTGATGTATGAACAGGACGTCGCAAACGTACTTGGCATTCCGGCAACGGTGACCCAGACCGCCCTGTTCCCGGTCGCCTACTACACCGGCGACGACTTCAAGCCAGCAGTGCGCTTACCGACTGAACAGTTCATACACTGGGACAGCTGGGGCGCACGTCGGGGCTAGACGGTCCATCCAATATGTGGGGCGGCGCCTGTCTGGACGTCAGGCATCGAGGCCCTGACGTCGTCGGCGATTGTTCAGCCGTCGTCCACTGCGACGTGCGTAAGCATTCATCAGCGGCGTCACCGAGATGCCGTGTACGACTATCGATATAGCCACGGTCGTCAGCGTCAGTGCAATGATTTCCTCGGCCACGGTGCGCGGCAGACCCTGGTTGATGGCATACATCAGATAAAAGACCGAGCCTATGCCTCGAATGCCGAACCAGGAAATGAGGATGCGCTGTTCGCGCGAGACCGTGGCACCGAGCAGTCCCAACCATACCGAAACCGGCCGCAGGACCAGGAACAGCAGCACGAAGAACAGCGTTGCGCTGGATGGTGGGCGCATATAGGCCAGCATGGCCCCGATGATCAGGACCAGCGCAAATTCCGCGATTCGCTCCATCTGGTCATTGAACCCGCGCACTTCACGCATCAAGCTGGCACTGGTCTGGCTTGCTGCAACCGCCACTGCGGTGCCGGATGCTGCGGACGGCGCATCGACAGTTGAAGTGTTCGTCACCGTGACCGGCATGTCCCGTACAGCCATTCGCTGCAGCGCAAGGCCTGCCGCGAATACCGCAAGAAAGCCGTCGGCATGGGCAAATATCGCGACGCCGTAAGTAAACGCGACGAGCCCGAGCGCGAGAAATTCATCCAGGCCGACGGATTCCTGATGACGGCTGCGCAGATGGATGACGAGTTTTCCGAGCAACGCCCCGAGCGCACCGCCGATAGCAAGGCCAGCGGCGCTTCCCCACAGAACATCAACTGCCAGCCAGTACCAGCCGTAGTTCCCGAGTTCATGCAGCCCGAGGAATCCAAGCCCCAGCATGACGAAGGGAAATGCGGCGCCGTCATTCAAACCACCTTCGCCAGTGAGACTGAATCGAAGTCGATCGCGGTCGCCCGCTGCAGCAACCTGGACATCCGATGCCAGCACCGGGTCGGTCGGTGCAAGTATTGCACCGAGCAGGATGGCGGCACCCGGCGACAGTTCGAGCAGCCACATCGCGGTGACGGCAATCAGAACGACGGTGATCGTCATCGATATGAGCGCCAGTCGCAGCGGTAGATGCCAGCCGACGTCAGACAGGGGCAGACCCAACTTGAGACCGACAGCAAACAGGGAAATCAGGACGGCCACTTCGGCCACTCGTTCGAGCACGACCGAGTAGAGCAGCGGATCGGGCGTCAACAGGCCGAGACCGGCCGGGCCGATGGCATAGCCGGCGACCAGATAGATCATCGCCGCGCTTATCGGCAAACGTCTCAAGGACGAACTCGACAAGGCGATCGAGATCAACATGACGCCAACGAGCAGCGCCCAGATTGCAAAAGACATGAGGTGATGCGAACGAATTCTGGCATTCGCAGCCTATGGAGTTCGCCGCTACGCGTCTGTGCTGTACCGGACAGACAGAGAGCGATGCCGAATTCGGTCCGCTCTCTCCCTAAGTCACCGTTGATGCACAATCTCACCATCGAGGATGGTCAAATCGACCTCGAGATCAGCGATCGCATCTTCGGCACAGGTGAGCGGGTCACCCGACAACACTATCAGGTCCGCGAATTTGCCGACTTCGATCGACCCGAGTTCATGTTCCATCTTGAGCGCCCAAGCGCCATTGATGGTATAGGCACGGATGGCTTCCTCGCGCGTGATCCGCTGCGACGGACCGATTACGTCACCGCTCAAACCAGCGTGGCGTGCGAGACTCTGCCACAGCGTAAACAGCGCTTCGTGCGGCCCCCAGTCGGTACTCTGTGCGATTGCCACACCGCCATCCAGCCATTCGCGTAACGGAATTGCGTGCTCGGCATAGTCTGCACCGAGACGCTGACGATACACTTCCTCGCCTTTCCCCCATATGAAATTCGTGCTGGTGGTCGGCGCCACGCCGAGCCGGGCACAGGTCGCGATCTGGGCGCTGGTTGGAAATTCGCAATGCTCGAGCACGTACCGTTTAGCTTTGATGGGCGTATGCGCATCAATGGCAGTAAACGTTGCAAGCGCGAGTTCGATGGAGCCGCGCCCGGCAGCCTCGGCGTGAATGCGGAATTCCATGCGCGCGGCAAGCTCAAGAATGGCACGGTAATGGTCGGGTTCGATCAGCGGTGCGGGATGAACCATGACACCGAAAGGACCGAGGTAAGGGGCATCGTTACAGGCCGCGCCATGCCAGTAAGGACCATCGAGGCCGACACTCACGCCGTTGACTTTCAATCGCGCAGTGCCGAAACCATCGTTGGCGGCAAAACGCAACGTGCGCAGGAACCGCTCGATATCAGCGAGACTGTCGCGCCCGTCGATCTCGAAAGTGTAGAAGATTCGTAACGGCAGGCGGCCGCTCTCCAGCAGTTCAGCGTAAGCGCGCAGCTCACCAGGATCGGTCAGATGCGCTTCGAGCAGACTGGTGGTGCCACTCGCAGCGAACTTCGGTGCCAATGCAGCGATGCCGTCACGGACCTCGGTATGGCCAGGTACTGGTGCCACACGTTCGATCATCTGATAGAGCGCGTCAGCGTTGTAGATTGGCTGCATCGCGCCTTCCAGAACCCCGGTGAGACGACCGTGCTCGTCGATTTCCACATGAGAACAGGGCGAGACACGGGTGTTGGCATCGATACCGGCAGCGCGAAGCGCGGCCGAGTTGAGTACTGCAAAGTTCGGTACGCGGTTGGTCGGGGCCTGTATATAGAGCGGATTGTGCGGTGCAACGGCGTCAAGTTCAGCCAGCGTCGGTATGCTGCCTGCTGCGCGCAATGCATTGGCATTCAGAAAATAAGGTGGATCGCCTATCGGCATGGAGACCACCCAGCTACCCGGCACTGCGGCTGACACCGCTGTGCGCAAACGCGCCAGGATTTCTTCGCGACTGCTCGCACCCGTCAGGGATACTTTCAGTTCATCCAGCCCGAAAAGGGCGACGTGACCATGGGTATCGATGAAACCCGGCATCAGCGTACGGCCGGCAAGATCGATATGCTGTGTCTCTGGCCGAGCGAGCGCACTGAGCTCGGCACGCGTGCCTACTGCCGCGATGCGCTGGCCATGTACCAGTACCGCTTCGGCCACGGTAAATCCGGCGTCGACGGTCAGTACCTTGCCGCTGTGGAACAGTGTACTGGTCATATTTCTGCTCTTGGTGTCGTGCGAACGTCCGCTGCAGTATACGGCGGCGGCGCACCGCATTGGCACCACCGTGCCATACACCCGGTGCGCGGGCGCAGACCATGACCTGGGAGGTCATTGCGTCGTTTCCTGCGGGCCACCTAAGCTGCCGCAGACGCCGAACCCATCGCTTACCGGAGGACCAACTCATGACCGCCAATCTTCGCCAACAACAGAAATTCATCGACACCACTTTCGGTCGGATAGCGTATCTCGAGCGTGGCGAAGGTCCGGTGGCGCTGTTCCTCCACGGTCTGCCGTTGAACGGTTACGAATGGCGTGACGTCATGGAGGATCTCGCGCCTGTTCGTCGCTGCATCGCGCTTGATCAGATGGGCCTGGGTAATACCGAAGTCAGGCCGGGAGCCGACGTTTCTTACGCCGGTCAGGCGCAGATGATCGCTGAATTTCTGACAGCAGCAGACATAGCTTCAGTCGACCTGATCGGCAATGACACTGGCGGCGGTGTCAGTCAATTGTTCGTCGGCAACTACCCGACCAGGGTTCGCACGCTGACGTTGACCAATTGCGAGGTACACGACCGCTGGCCGAACGAACTGTTGCAGGGGTTCTATCAAGGCGTCGCTGCCGGGGCCGTCCCCGAACTGATGAAATCGATGTTGAGCGATTTGACTCTGGCGCGCGAACAGCTCGGCGCGCTCGTCTACGAGAATGCAGCGACGTTCACTGAATCGACTGTCCAGACCTATCTCGCCCCGATAGTGGCCTCGCCGGAACGCATCGCCCTTTTTCAACGACTCTGCCAGTGGCAGCCTTGCCGCGACCAGATCATGGCGATTGCGCCTGCCCTGAAAGCATCTACCGTTCCTGCCCAGCTGCTGTGGGGCACAGCCGATGTTGTTTTTGATACCGAGCCATCGATTGCCTGGCTCGAAGCCAATCTCGGCGCGCTTGAGCGCGTCGTTCGCATCCCTCGAGCGAAATTGTTCTATCCCGAGGAACACCCGCGCCTCGTCAGTGTCCTGCTGACGGAGTTCTGGAACGCCAGGCGATAAACCCGCCGAAGTGTCCCGGGCTGGCGCCGGTGACAGGCGGTTAGTGACAGTACGCGATATCATGCAGCTCCCATCGTGTTCGGGAGCGCGCCATGAAACCGACTTTCACTTCGCTGGCCAACGAACTGCTGCAGACGACCGTGAGCCGTGCCGGTGGTGCACCCGGCGTGGTCGCCATGGCCACTGATCGCGCGACCAATTTCTACGAAGGCGCGGCCGGTGTGCGTGAACTCGGCAAGCCGTCGCCGATGACGACAGACACCGTCGTGTTCCTGGCGTCCTGCACCAAGGCTGTTACCGGTATTGCACTCATGCAGCTGGTCGAAGAAGGGCTGGTGTCGCTTACCGACCCGGCACGAAAGTACCTGCCGCAGATCGGCGAAATTCAGGTTCTCGACGGCTTCGATGCCGGCGGCGAACCGCTGCTGCGGAAGCCGAAGAGCGATATCACCCTCGATCAGCTGATGCTGCATACCGCCGGCTTTGCTTACGATTTTTTCCACGCGGACTTGCTCCGCTATCGCGAGTTGCGCGGCATACCGTCGATCTTGAGCGCGACTTACGCTGGTCTGGTCGATGTGCTGGTCCACGATCCGGGAGCACGCTGGACTTACGGCACCAACATCGAATGGCTGGGACTGATAATCGAGAAGGTGCGCGGCAAGCGACTCGGTGAAGTGTTGAAAGAACGCGTCTTCGCGCCGCTCGACATGCACGATATCGGCTTCGTCCTTTCACCGTCGATGCACGAGCGCCGTGCCACCATCCACATGCGTTCCATGGATGGGCAACTGATACCGCAACCCGAGCTGATACTGCCACAACCACCGGAGATCGAGCTCGGCGGTGCCGCACTGTATGCCAGCGTCGGCGACTACATGAAGTTCATCCGTATGATCCTGAACGACGGCGCCGGGCCGAAAGGACGGGTGCTGCGCGCTGACACCGTGCAACAGCTGGCGCGGAACGGCCTCGGTGCACTGACGAGCGCCGGCTGGACCACATCCAATCCCGCTTTTGCCAACAGCGGAGAGTTCTTTCCCGGTTTGCCCAAGTCATGGTCCTACACGTTCCAGGTCATCGACGAAGACGCCCCGACCGGCAGGCCCGCCGGATCGTTGAGCTGGGCCGGGCTCGCCAACACCTATTACTGGATCGACCGACGCAATGGCCTCGGCGGGATGTGGGCAACGCAGATCCTGCCGTTCCAGGACATTGCGTCCTATCCCGGTTTCGTCGAGTTCGAGACGCTCGTGTATCGCAACCAGCGCAACCACTGACGGCTGGCAGCGCGGATGGATAGAGCATGGCCGACTCAGCAGGGGATCCATCAGCTCGGTGATATCACCTTGCAGTCGGGTGCCACGTTGCACAATGCGCGCCTGTCGTGGAAAGCCCACGGCACGCTTGCTGCAGCGCGCGACAACGTGATCGTCTATCCGACGAGTTACGCGGCCCGTCATCCCGACCTCGAATGGCTCATCGGTCCGGCCGGCATACTCGACCCGGGCCGCTGGTTCGTCGTGATCTGCGACATGTTCGGCAACGGGTTGTCGTCTTCACCCTCCAATTCGCCAGACTATCCGGCGCTCGTCACACCCTGCGACAACGTTGTTGCACAACGGCACGCGTTACACGAGATCTTCGGTATCGAGCGTGTCGCGTGCGTCTACGGCTGGTCGATGGGCGCGATTCAGGCTTATCACTGGGCAGCGCTATTCCCGAATGCAGTGGAGCGTATCGTTGTCAATTGCGGTGTCGCGCGCACCGCGGTTCACAATCGGGTGTTCCTGCGTGGGTTGATGGCCACCCTGGAGGCGGCACCCGAGCACACTGGCGACGGTCGCTTCCTCAGCGAACCGCGCGCAGCGCTCCGTGCATTCGGCCGAATTTATGCCGGCTGGGCACTGAGTCAGGATTTCTACCGCGCAGGCCTGCATCTTGAGAGCGGATCCGCCGGCAACCTGGGTGCCGCGGATCTCGAGTCGTTTCTGATTCGAGACTGGGAACAACGTTTCGGCGCGCTGCCTGCCGCCAATCTCTACGCTCAATTGAAAACCTGGGACGCCGCAGATATCAGCGCAAATACCCTGTACGACGGCGATCTCGTGCGCGCCTTGGATGCTATCACAGCGAACGTGCTGCTGATGCCCAGCGCGACCGATCTTTATTTCCGTGTTGCCGACAATGAGGCCGAATTGCCGCTGCTGCAACGCGCGACACTACGACCCATCCCCAGTATCTGGGGACATCGCGCAGGCAATCCGACAGCGAACGCTGTCGACGCGACATTCATACGTGAGGCCGTCCGTGCCCTGATGGCACACTGACATCCGCTGCGCCGGCTCGTTATACTTTTACGCTAGTCCCCGGGACGGCTTTCACCAACGGGGCTGAATCAAGGGAGACTGAAGTGACGATAGATACACCGACCCGTTCTGTATCGCCGCATAGCGTCACTCGCCGCGGATTTCTTCAGGTCACCGCCACGCTTGCCGGCGGTGTCGTCTTCGATTTGCTTGTCCCCGCTGTTGCCGGCGCGACAAGCGTGCCGGCAGACGGCATCGAAATCCATTCCTGGATAGTCGTGCATCCGGACGACCGCGTGACCATTCGAATTCCACAAAGCGAACTGGGGCAAGGCATCAGTACGGCGCTCGCGCAGGTGATTGCCGACGAACTCGATCTCGAGTTCAGTATGGTCGACTGGGCGTTCTACGATCCGCAGACGAACCGCGAGCGCAACAATGTCTACGTGCACACTGCGACGCTTGCGAGCTGGGGGGTGGAAATGCTGTTCGCACCCATGCGCACGGCGGGTGCGCAAATCCGCGCGATGCTGATTACTGCCGGCGCAAAGCACCTTGGCGTCGAGGAGACAGCGCTGACGCTCTCACAGCATCGGGTCCACGTGGGTAACACCGATACATCTGTCGGTTTCGGCGCGCTGGCTGCAGCGGCCGCAGCGGTCCCGGTGCCGGATCCGGCCTCGGTCACTGTCAAGCCGCGTGCGCAATGGCGCTACATCGGCAAGCCACTGGCACGAACCGATGCGCATGACAAGTCCACCGGCCAGGCCAGCTACGGCATCGACATGAAACTACCCGGCATGAAGTACGCGGCGGTGCGCCAATCGCCGGTATTCGGTGGCCGCCTGCGCAGTTTCGACGCAGCCGCAATCAGCACCTGGCCGGGCGTTCACAAGGTCGTGCGCATCGTCGCGGGACCGAGTGGTTACACCGTCCCCGCGACGTTGTGGGATATCATCGATTGGGGCATGGACGATGCGGTGGCGGTCGTCGCCGACAGCTGGTGGCAGGCCCAGCGCGCGCTGGACGCGCTGCCGATTGAATGGGATGAGGGCAAGTATGCCACCGTCAACAGTGCCGGCATTTCAGCCGCTCTCGCCGCTGCGCTCGAGGGTGAAGGCAAAGTCGTGCGCAGCGAAGGCGATAGCGCTGCCGCGTTGACGTCCGCTGCGAAAGTTGTCGAGGCGGAATATCACTATCCGTTTGTCGAACACGCGACGTTGGAACCGATGAACTGTACGGCCGTCGTGCACGAGGACAGTGTCGAAGCATGGGCACCGACACAATACGGCGACGAAGCGCTGCGTATTGCGGCCTATGCTGCCGGCATCGCACTCAAGGACGCGCGCTTTCATCTGACGCTGGCCGGTGGAGGCTTCGGCCGGCGCCTGCACAACGACTACGTCAGCCAGGCCGTGCAGGTCGCGAAAGAAATGCCGGGCACGCCAGTCAAACTCATCTGGTCGCGCGAAGAAAATACGCGGCGCAGTTACTATCCTCCAGTGATGACGGCGCGCTATCGCGGCGGACTCGACGCCGCTGGCGAACCGACGGCGTGGGTCAGTCATGTGGCACAGGGTCGGGCCGTATTTCAGCCTTATGGCATGAGTCGTTTCGTATTCCCGGTCCCGAATGTCGAAGTACGTTGCAGCGCCATCGACACGCCACTGCCTTTCGCCTGGATGCGTGGCGTCGGGCACACGCAGAATGCCTGGATGAACCACGGTTTTATGTGCGAACTCGCCGAGTCTGCCGGCATGGAGCCGCTGGCGTTTCAGCGGAAACTCCTCGACGAACAGCGCGTCGCGACCAATCGGCCCGATCACGACGATGCGGTGGCGCGTATCCGGCGCTGTCGACGCGTGCTGGAGGAAGCCGTTACGCGTGCCGGTTCGCCGCCCACAGGCAGAGGCCGTGGCCGCGGTGTCGCGGTCTTCGATATGAGCTATGTGCCGGGCTTTCATGCATCCTGCATTTCAATCGCGGTTGACGTGCATCTCGATGGCGAAGGTGGACTCAAGATCGAAAAAATTGTTGCAGCAGTCGACTGCGGCCTCGCGGTCAATCCACAACTGGTCGAGAACCAGATCCAGGGTGGCGCATTATTCGGCCTTTCGAATGCCCTTTACGGCAAAATCACCCTCGCCAACGGACGCGTCGAACAGAGCAATTTCCACGATTACCCGATCTTGCGCATGAACGAAGCGCCACCGGTCGAAGTATTTCTGATCCAGCAGGAGGAGCGTCCCAGCGGGGTCGGCGAAGGCGCGGTACCGGTAGTCATTGCTGCACTGGTCGACGCCATTTACGCTGCCGGTGGTCCGCGCATTCGCTCACTTCCGGTCATGGATGCCGATCTGCAGCTCCGCGGTGCCGCCAACCCGGCATGAGTTCCACGCAACTCGACACCGACGTCGTCGTGATCGGCAGCGGTCCGACTGGCGCCACTGCCGCATTGGCCCTGGCCACTTACGGTGTCCGGGTCACCGTTGCCAGCTACTGGAACTGGACAGCCAACAGCCCTCGCGCGCATATCACCAATCAACGAACCATGGAGGTTCTTCGCGATCTCGGCGTCGAAACGGAAGTCGCCAGGTACGCGACTCCATGGGACGCCATGGGCGACACACTCTTCACCACCAGCCTGGCCGGTGATGAAATCGCCCGGCTGCGCACCTGGGGAACGGGCGACGAGCGTTTGGGCGATTACGTGCATGGCAGTCCGTGCCCGATGATGGACATTCCGCAGACGCATATGGAACCGGTATTGCTGACGTCTGCGGCTGAACGCGGTGCACGGCTGTTGTTCAACACGGAATACTTGTCGCATACGCAGGATAACGACGGCGTGAGCGTTGTTCTACGCGATCGGATCTCGGAACGGCAGTTCGAACTCAGAGCAAAGTATCTGATCGGTGCAGACGGCGCGCGCTCCACCATTGTCGAACAGCTTGGCCTGACCGTCGAGGGTCAACTGGCCCGCGCCGGCACGGTCTACACACTGTTCGATGCCGACCTCGCCCGCTATGTTCAGCATCGCCCAAGTATTCTCTACTGGATCGTGACCTCGGGAGCGCTGTTCGGCGAAATCGGCATGGGCTTGTTGCGTGCGGTCAAACCGTGGACGCAATGGATTTCGGGCTGGGGATTCGACATGTCGAAAGGCGACCCGGACATGTCCGCTGAATCCGTCACAGCGAAAATACGCGCCATGGTAGGTGAACCGAGTCTGCCGATCTCGATACGTTCGACCTCGGTCTGGTATGTCAATCAGGCCTACGCAACGACGTATTCTGTCGGCCGGGTATTCTGCGGCGGTGACGCCGTGCATCGACACCCGCCGTCCAGTGGCCTGGGTTCGAACACCTGCATCCAGGACGCGTTCAATCTGGCCTGGAAACTGGCCTTCGTAATCCGCGGCGAGGCCGGGCCGCAGCTGCTCGAGTCCTACTCGCTCGAACGCGCCCCGGTCGGCAGACAGGTCGTGCTGCGGGCCAACCAGTCGCGACTCGATTACGCCCCGCTCAACCGGTGCTTCCGCGTCGATGGCAACGAAGACCCGGTGGCTGCCGGGCTGAAACGGCTTCGAGATCCTGGCCCTGAAGGCGCAGCCGTACGTGCGGATATGGTAGAAGCGCTCGAGTTGAAGAACAGCGAATTCAACGCGCAAGGCATAGAGATGAATCAACGCTATGAATCGTCGGCCGTCCTGCCGGAAACGCCCGTGCTGCCTGAAGTGTGGAAGCGCGACCGCGATCGATATCTGCAGGCGACGACCCGACCCGGCGCAAAGATCCCCCATGCCTGGTTGGTCTCGCGGGATGGCAAGCGCGTATCGACGCTCGATGTGGTCGGCCGCGGTCGCATGTCGCTGGTAACCGGATTGTCCGGCACCGCCTGGACTGGTGCGGCCGAAAAGCTGGCGCTCCCGCTCCTGCGGGTTGTCGTCATCGGCTCGGCCGACAGTCAGGACCTTTACTGCAACTGGGCCCGCTGTCGCGAAATCGACGAAGCAGGTGCGCTACTTGTTCGCCCGGATGGCTACATCGCCTGGCGGCAGCTCGAAGCAGTGTGGGACGAAACTGTCGCTTTCAACGCCTTGCGCGCCGCGCTGGCGTGCCTTCTTTCGGCGCCGTAGTTCAATTAACAAGTATCTGGCCCACGCCGACGCCTCCACAAGCGACGCCGGGATGCGGGGCCATTCAGCGTCACATCAAGTGGCGGCGACCGCGAGTGCCTGCGCCTCTCGCGCAGCGCTCTGCCCGGCTACGGCACCGCTGGCGAACGCGGCATCCGACAATAATCCTTCCGCACCGACCCAATCGCCGGCAACAAAGAGTCGCTCTCCGACGTTAACCGGGCAGCGGCCGGCCAGACCGCCGCGCGCCGCCTGCGGGAGATCCTGGGTAACCGCAGCAAAGGGCAGCCATTGATCGGCCGTCAAGTGCTCACGCCAACCCGGTTGAAGCAGGCTCAACAACGATTCGAGTTCTCCTTTCACTGTATTGGTCGGGCGCTCTTCCGGTCGCAGATAGCGGGTCAAATGTACCAGCGCCGCACCGGCAGGGGCGAGACTCGCCGCTCGCGTATGCACGGAAAAATAGACCGGGGCATCCAGGCCCAGTACGAAACCGTGGGTCGCTATCGGTAACTGCGACAACCCGACATCGAAACAGGCTGCGTGTATCGGGATCGCTGACGCTGCCGTGCTTTTCAAAACGTTCGAGGCCGGGAATAAGCGATACGCTTCCTTGGGGTCGACTGCCAGGACAACAGCACCTGCGGTGTAACGTGCACCGGACGAACAATGGACCCGCCAACCCGACTCGAGCGCTTCGACATGACTGACGTTTACACCCGTTTCGATGTGAGCACCGGCGCGGCGCGCGCATTCCGCCAGCTGCTCACACATTCCGCCCCAGCCGTCGTGAAGATAGGACACTCCGCCTGTACTCAGCCGCAGCTGGTCGAACATCGCCGCGGCATCGGCATGATCAGGCGCGTTGGTGAAAGTGGTCAGTCGTATCAGGGTATTCAGCATCGCCTGCGCGATCGGATTGGGCGACACCCGGGCGATGGCAGCACCGATAGTTTCGCCTTGCTGACCCGTGAATCCTTCCATGACTGCCAGCATCGCAGCCGAGAACGCGGCCTGGTCAGCAGCCGACATCGCCGAGCTGATCTCGGGGCCACCGAAACCCGCCGGTGCCGCGTGCGCGGCACCGTTCCGTAAGACCAGGGTGCCGTCGAGCGACGGGCCCGCACCATTCGGCTCGACCCGCAGAATATCCAAAGTACGTTTGGCGGCGCCGGACAGATACAGTGCATGGGCGCCAAGGTTGAACTTGTAGCCGTTGTCGTCACGCGTCCGGGCACGGCCGCCGACCGAAGTCGCGCTTTCCAGCAGCAGACTGCTGGCACCGGCGCGGGCACTGAATGCGGCGCTGGTGAGGCCGCCGATGCCGGAGCCGACAATGACGACATCGAATACCGTCGTGGCGATATTGGAATTGGCGGATTGCGTACTGGAATTCATATGCAGGTCCTTATTCGGATATTATTTGTCCATTATATCCATAGTGTGCTTTCAACAGCACCTGCCTGGCAGGTTTATCATGCGTCTGAGTAAAGGAGTTGAATGGGCGGTTCATGCCGGCGCGGTGCTCGCGGCGGTCCCACCCGGCAAATGGTTGTCCGCCATCAAGCTGGCCGAATACCTCGGCGTGCCCCGCCCCTACCTGGTCAAGCACATGCAGGCGTTGTCGCGAGCAGGACTCGTGGAGACGTCACGCGGTGCCAATGGCGGATATCGGCTGGCACGGGATCCCGACGCCATCTCGCTCGACGATATCGTCATTGCCATCGAGGGCGGCAAATCGGCATTTCGTTGCACGGAAGTCCGGCAACGTGGGCCGCTACCGTCCTCGCGCGAGAGCTGCCGGAAACCGTGCGGTATTGCCTCGACGTTCTGGGCTGCCGAAAGTGCCTGGCACGCCGCACTGGCGCAGACCACACTCGGCACACTCCTCGCGCAACACGCCGCCGGAGACGATAAAGTACGGTCGCGACGCGCCAAAGTGTGGGTCATCCAAAACGTTACTTAGCGACGTCGCGACATTCGACGAGAATCGCGCATGGCTGCAGGAGGGGTCGATGAAGACGCGCAAATCTGCGCCGGCTGACCTGCGGGTCGTGCAGCAGACCAAACTAATCCCGCCGACCCGGGTGCGCGCACTGGTGGAACGCAACAGGCTGTTGTCGCGTGCGACGGAAGCAGCCAATGGCCGCTTGCTGTTGATTACGGCTGGCGCGGGTTACGGCAAGACCAGCCTGCTGGTGCAGCTTCATGAACAGCTCGCCGGTCTGCACGGCCGTGTGTGCTGGCTCAGCCTGGACGAGGCGGACAACGACCATGTCCGCTTCCTCTCGCATCTGGTTGAAGCCGTGCACGGCAGTCACCCGAGCTTTGGCAGCGCGCTCGACTTTACACTGCGCTCTGCCGCGCCGATGACGGCGCCGGATCTGCGCAGCCGATTGCTGAACGAGCTGGCGGCTATTGACCAGGATCAGTTCGTGTTTGTCGATGACTATCACGTGATCGTCGATGCCGATGTCCGCGCGACCCTGTCGGCGATACTGCTTGCGCCACTGCCGAAGCTCCATTTTCTGATAGCGACCCGCAACCGCAACGAGCTGCCGGTGAGCCGGCTCAAAACGCTCGACCAGATGGTGGAGATCGAGAGCGCCGACCTGGCGTTTTCGGAGCTGGAGGCCGGCCAGTTCATCGGCAACGCGTGCAGCAAGCAACTCGACAGACAGCAGCTTTCCCAGCTGCGTGTGCGAACCGAGGGCTGGGCCGCGAGCCTGCAGCTTGCCGCTATTGCCCTGAACAGCGTGGACGATGTCGCGGGATTTCTGCAGTCGTTTTCCGGCGAGACCCGCACTGTCGACGAGTTTCTTGGCGATGAGGTCCTGCGTCGGCAGCCGCCCTACCTGCAGCAGTTTCTACTGGAGACCTCGATTCTCGAACGCTTCAATACCAGTCTCGTGCGGGCGGTAACGGGTTGCGAGGACTGTCGCAGTCTGCTGGACGAAGTCGAATCGAAAAACCTGTTCATCTTCTCACTGGACGACCAACGCAACTGGTTTCGCTATCACCATCTGTTCGCTGACTTTCTGCAGCGCCGCCTGCGTGATCGCCGGCCCGGCGTCTACGAGACTCTGCATCGGCGCGCGGCAGCATGGTTCATGGACCAGAGCTTGCCGATAGAGGCAATCGAGCACGCTTTTCTCGCCGCCGACGACAACTATGCGGGACAGCTCCTCGATGTGAGCTGCACACAGCTCTTCGCTGCTGGACAGATCAGCACGCTGCAGAAGCAGGCCGGCCGCTTGCCGCGGGAACTGCTGTTGCGACTGCCGCGTCTGCAGTTGGAGCTGACCTGGGATTACGAGTTGCGCTGGCAGTTCGCTGCCGCCACCGATACGCTGGCCACCGTCCGCGCCTACCTGGAGGAGGTCGGCGGACAGGGCCCGCCTGCGCTGTCTATCCGTGACAAAGCGTTTCTCGAAAGCAAACTGGCGCACCGCGAGATGATGCTGGCACAGCTGACTGACCAGCTTCCCAGCGCTTTTGCGCTGGCGCAGCAGTGGACGACGATGACGCCCGCCGAAGAACCGTTCATGCGCGCCTCAGTCGGCACGACACAGATGCATGTCGATCGAGAGCGTTACCGGTGTGCGGACACTCCCGCGCTGGCGGAGTCCCTGTATCAGTTGTTCCTCTCCGGTGGCGCGCACTACGGTACCGTTTTTCACGACTCGGCTTGCGGCCTCACGTTCTTCATGCGCGGTGAGCTCGCCACGGCGGAGCGCTTGTACGAGCGCGCGCGCGCGACAGCCATCGCACTGCAAGGCGAGGGATCGCAACTCACGGCCATGCCGACAGCACTGCTGGCTGAACTGCATTACGAACGCGGTGCAGCGGTACGTGCACATGAGCTGCTCGAACTCCACTCGCGCGACACCGTCGATTTCGGCTTTACCGACCACCCCATCGCCCGCTTTGTTACCTGCGCACGTCTGGCATTCAATGACGGGCACCTCGATATTGCGGAGGAAACGCTCGCCGCCGGAATGCAGCTGGCTGACAAACATGCGCTGCATCGCCTGTATGCCCATCTTTTGCATGAACGTGTGCGACAGCTGATCGCCTGTGGACGCAGTCAGCAGGCCGCAGCACTGCTCGAACGGCCGCAGTATCGCGGTTGGTTCACAGCGCTCGCGCCTGATGGCGAGTCGACGACCACCCACGAGCTGCGAGCGCTCGCCTGGTCGCGCGTGGCTATTGCGCGCGACGAACATTCGAGGGCACTGCCGGTGCTGCGGCGCTGGCTGGCGCACGCGCGAGAGCGGTGCTGTATTCGCGCCGTGATGCGCATCAGCGCGGTATTGACGGCATTGCATGTCTCGCGTGACGAGACGGGCGCTGCGCTGCGGGTTCTCCGTACCGCCCTGCAGTCCGCTGGCGAGGATGGCTTCGTGCGCAGTTTCGTCGATGAGGGGCCACAGGTCGTTGCCGTGCTGCGGACCTTGCAGGCCGGCGTGCCTGAGCCGCCGGACGCCATCGGCCGACGCGTTCAGAGTATCCTTGCAGCGATCGATGTGGTCACCGATAGCGGCGATGTTCAGCAGTCGGCCCCCGGCCACCCCTGTGCCACCCTCACTGGCAGAGAGCTGGAGATAGTGACGCTGACCGCGCAAGGTATGGCGACGTCGGACCTTTCGCGCGCGCTGGGTCTTACCGACAGTACCGTCAAATGGTACTGGCAGCGCATTTTCTCCAAGCTTCAGGTGCATCGTCGTTTCGACGCGGTCACGGTCGCCCGCCGTCACGGCTGGATCTCCTGAGAACACGTTCATGCCGGGGCCACCCTCCTAAAAGGAGGGTGCCGCAGACGTCCCATACGCCTAGTATTGCCGGCTGTGCCAGCACCCGTCCGGAGGAATCGATAATGGCTGAAACCTTTCTGCGCAATGCGTGGTACTGCGCGGGCTGGGACTACGAAATCCATCAAGGTCGCAATGCGATCATCGCGCGCAAGATTGCCGGCGAGCGCGTCGTTCTGTTTCGCAAGCCTGACGGCGGTGTGGTGGCTTTCGAAGATCGCTGTCCGCATCGTCAGGCCGCGCTCTCCCTCGGTCGAAAGGAGGGCGCTGGACTGCGTTGCATGTACCACGGCCTGAAATTCAATGGCGATGGCATCTGCGAGGAAATCCCAGGGCAGACCAATATTCCGGCCGGAACCTGCGTACGCGCATTCCCGGTAGTCGAGAAAGACAACTGGGTATGGGTCTGGATGGGTGACCCGGCCAAGGCTGACCCTGCGCTGATCTGCTTCTCGGTCGGCCCGGGCGATCCCGAGTGGAACATCCGCACCTCGCAGATGCACGTCCAGACCAACTACCGCTGGGAAATCGAGAATCTTGCCGACCTCAGTCATATCGCCTGGGTGCATCCGCAGACCGTCGGTGGCGATCGCAAATACAGCGAGATGAAATCGCACTACGAAATAACGCCGCGTGGATTGAACACACGGTGCTGGGTGCGTTCAGTGGCGCCGACTGGCGCCGTCGTGCATCTATTTCCCGAAGGCACGCTGCTGGATATCTGTCTCGACATTCAGCACACCGTGCCGTGCAACTGGATCATGCGTTTTCGTGCGTTCACCGCCGGTACAGCCACCGTTGGCGAGTCGAACGGCGCGCTGGTGGTGGACACCTGGACCTGTCAGGCGGTGACACCCTGCGATGAAGATTCGGTCGACTATTACTACTCATGGGGGGCGAGCAACGCAACGGAGTTCCCCGGCTTGAGCGATCTGCTCGGCAGCACCCTGGACCTCGCGTTCGAGGAAGATCGCATCATGCTCGAAGCGCAGCATCAGCGGCGCAAGGAACGCCCCGAGATGAAACTGCTCAACATCGCCAACGATGCGGGTCCGGTCAAGATGCTGTGGGTGCTGGACAAGCTGCTGGAAGAAGAGCGGGTTGCTTCGAGCTCGTCACTCAAGACTCCTGGCAGTGCGTCGGGGCGAACGACCTGAACTGATCTGGTTCGTTGCCCGTCATCGAAATTGCGCTGTAACCAAGGGGAGATCACACTGTGTCGATCACAAAAGAAAATCTACTCGAGCGGCTCACCGCGGAACTGCCCGGTATCGCCGCGCGCGCGCAAGCCAGCGAAGCGCAGCGCCGCCCTCATGACGAATCCATCAACGCGCTCGTCGATACAGGGATCATGCAGCTGCTGGTGCCTAAGCGTTTCGGCGGACATGAACTGGGGCTGGATGCACTGGCAGCCGTCACGCGCGCGATCAGCAGCGCCTGCCTTTCCACCGGCTGGGTCACTGCCTTTTACATCGGGCACAACTGGATGCTGACCAAGTTCCCGGAACAGGTGCAGCGCGAAGTCTGGGCTGATCGCCCGTTCGGACTCATGCCCATCCAGCCATCCCCCGAAGTACGCATCAAGCCAGTCAGCGGTGGTTACGAGATCAGTGGGCGCTCGAACTTCAGTTCGGGAATCATGCATGCCGACTGGGTCATGATCGCGAAAGCCGGCGGTCCGGATGCGCGTGCTTTCGTCGTCCCGATAGCGGACGTCAAGGTGGACGATGTCTGGCATATGAGCGGCATGTCCGGCACCGGCAGCAACGATGTCATCACGGAAAATCTGTTCGTGCCGGAACACCGCTCGGTCCCGACCGCGCAGCTGTTCAATGGCACGGACTCGATCCACGACAATCCGCTCTACTGCATTCCGCTGCTGCCCTTCATCTACTGCGAAGTCATGGGCGTCTACTGTGGCGGTCTCGAAGGCGCGACAGCGGCTTATCAGACGCTGATGCAGAACAAGGTCATGACCTGGGGTGGCGATGTACTCGCCCAGAAACAGGCCGTGCATATCAACCTCGGCGAAGCACATGCGCGCGCGCGTGCCGCTGGCACGCTGCTCGAACGCCTGGTTGCCGATACTGAAGTCTGCATGCGGAAGCGGGAGTTCTCCCTCGATACACGACTCGACCTGAAAATGCGCGCTGGATATATCGCCGAACTGTGTCGCGAAGGCGTCAACGCGATGATGTCGCGAGCCGGCACGAAGAGCTTCAACCTGGGCGCACCCCTGCAGCGCTACTTCCGCGACCTCAACATGCTCGCCACCCATGCCTTCATCGATCGCGATGTCGCCTTCGAACTCTATGGGCGACATCGGCTTGGCCTGGCGCCGAACTACCCGTTGTTCTGAGGCCTGGTCAACCCACTATATCTGCGTCGGGACCAAATCCCGGTGTTTAATTTGACGATAACCAGCGAAAAAGACCGTCCAAGACCGGACGCCCGTCGATAGAAATAGACCGTTACTCAATTCCATATTGGGGCGAACATGGCTACCCGTCGACTGGTGCTGGAATAGTTCGTAGTCATGGGCAATCTAACCTCCAGACTACTTATCGATAGTGTGACCGACAACGATGAGCGATGGACCGTTCGTGATAGATCACCAGCAAGTGGACGCCACCAGATTCGAATACTTGTGCGATATCAAGTCAGAATTAGAAAGCCATCCCGATAGATTCACTGAGACATTCTGTTTCGTTTTTTCACGTTTTCTAAACGCGAGCGGAGTTTAGTGATACCAGCGATTCCCGATCGACGCGAGCTTCTGGAGCTTTATCGAGTCGCCATTGACGAATATCGATTTGAAGTGCGTCTCAACTGGGACCGCATGCAATACTATGTTGTAGTTAACAGTGGCATCGTTGCAGTTGGCACTAGCTTAATTGCAAAAGCGGATACTTTCGGCGTCGTCGCGCTGTCGGGTACGATGTTCATCATCGGGTTCGTCATGACTATAATCGGGATCTTTGCGATTCACCGCGGGCGTGACTATTACCAGCAAACTATATACAAGTAGCAAGGCTTCTGATCTTTTATATCATGGCGGTTCGGCGGCCGTTGAAACGCGCGATGAGACCACGGAGTTGGACTCATTGGATATTTGCCGACCGAATGCTCCTTCGAATGGAAATCTTCAGGTCGAACCAATTGCTAACCCGGCAATGCCCGCAAACGAGCGGCCCCGATGAAGTAATCCGAGAGCAAGACCTCGGCATGCTGCCGTTGATCGCCGCGGCGACGATGGTCGATCACGAAGTAAACCACTTTTTTTCCAGCCATCGGTCGAATTCGGCCCTCGCGATTCGACAAGTTCATGGCGACACACTCATATTATCGACGTTTTTCCCTGGAGCGCACCATGCCTACCACGCTGACCCCTTACTTGAGTTTTGGCGGTAACACCCGCGAGGCCTTCGCTTTTTATGAAAAGGCGCTCGGCGCCAGAATCGAAACCATGATGAGCTATGCGGATATGCCCGCGCCGCCGGCAAGTGAAATGCCTTGCGGTGAGGACAAGCCGCCGACGGGCGACGGCATCATGCACGCATGCCTGGTGCTGCCCGGCGGTGCCATGCTGTTTGCCGGTGATACGCCACCAGGCATGCCGTACGAGGGTGTAAAAGGGGTCATGCTGGCTTTGCAATACGACACCATCGAGCAGGCCCAGGCTATTTTCCACACGCTATCGCAGGGCGGCCAGGTGACGATGCCGCTGGCACCGACGTTCTGGGCCAGGACTTTCGGCATGCTGACCGACCGCTACGGCCTGTGCTGGGCTGTCAATGGAGAACCGGTCGTATTCCAATAGGGCGCGCGTACTGGCCGCTGTTTGTGGCCAGCACGTACAATCCGCAGGGCTCCACTTCCTCACGGTGCCCCACTGCATGTCACTGTTCGAACATATCGCCTCGCGAGCCTCACAGGACCGACTGGAACGCCTGATCGAAGCCCGGCTTGAGCCGGGCGCCGATCGCGACGCTATCGACGCGCGGATCTGGAGCCTGTTCGGCGAACGTTGGGCCGTAATGTTCACCGACCTCATCGGTTTTTCGCGTAATGTCGCCGATTTCGGCATCGTGCATTTTCTGCAGACGATTCATCTCTCGCATCGTCTGGTCGTGCCGTGTCTGGAGCGTGACGGCGGCATCCTGCTCAAAACCGAAGGCGACAGTCTGCTGGTGATCTTCCGCAACGCCAGCGACGCCGTGCGCGCAGCCGTCGACATGCAGCGCTGCCTCACCGAGTACAACACGGGTCGCGCACCGGTTGACCAGGTGCTGCTGGGTGTCGGCATCGGTTTCGGCGACGTGCTGCGCGTAGGCGACGCCGACGTTTTCGGTGCGGAAGTGAATGCCGCTGCCAAACTCGGCGAAGACGCTGCCCAAGCTGGAGACATTCTGCTCACTGAAGCAGCGCGCGTCGCCGTTGCCGACGATGGACACGCCGGCTTCACCGCGCTCGCAGCGGCGCCGGCAGGAACCAGCGCCGCCTACCGACTCAGCTATTGAATTCAGACCCCTCGCGCTCAAGGCGCGGCAGGTACAACCGCTTTCCGCTTGTACAGCACAATGATGGCAATGGCGACCGCCATGAAGGCCAGCGGCACGACAAGAGAGCCACCACGCTCGCTCGCAGCGCTGTCGTGCATGACGCCGGCCAGCGCCGCTGAGAGATAAGACGCCAGCGTTCCACAGACCATCGCGCGCAGACCCAGTTTCGCCAGATCGTGCCGGCGCTCCGGCACCATTCCGCCGACACCGCCGATCAGGATTGCGACTGAACCGAAGTTGGCGAAGCCACACAGGGCGAAAGTCGCGATCAGTTCAGAACGGGCTTGTAGAGCGCCGGCTTCGAGCAGCGGCGTCATCTGACTGTAAGCGACGAATTCGTTGACGACGAGTTTGGTGCCCATCAACCCACCGACCGCTGCCGCATCCGTCGGCGGCACGCCCATCAGAACAGCCGGATAATAAAAGAGCGCGCCGAGTACGTGACTCAACGTGAGTGCACGCAAGTTCATGCCGAACAGTCTGGCTGGGTTGGCGGCATCGTAGAAACTGCTGGCCAGCAGCAACCCGCACTTGCCGATGCCGTAATCCAGCAACGCAACGAACGCGATCACGGCAATCAACACAGCGCTCGCAGCGACTCCGACCTTGAGCCCATCAACAGCACCGGTCGCGATCGCGTCGAGAACATTGACTGACTTTCGTTCGACGTCGAGCCGGATCCCGCCTTTGGTCAACGACGTCTCGACTTCGGGATGCATGATCTTGGCGATCACCAGCGCTCCGGGTATAGCCATCACACTCGCCGCCATCATGAACTCAGGCGCAATGCCCATTTGAATGTATACCGCCATGATGCCGCCAGAGATACATGCCATCGAGCCGGCCAGGATCGCCATCAGCTCGGACTGCGTCGCGCGGGCGAGGAATGGCTTGATCAGGAGTTGCGCTTCGAGCATGCCGATGAGGACGCTGGCGGCGTTCGACGTCGCCTCTATCCCGCTCGCACCCATCACCCGATAGATGAGCCAGGCAATGGACTCGACGACCCTCTGCATCAACCCGAGGTGATAGGCCAACGCCGACAAGGACGAGACGAAGATCAGCGTGGGTATGACCTTGAACGCGAATACGAATCCACCGGGCGGCCCGAACAAGGCCACCATCTTGGCGCTGTCGTTCAGTGGCCCTAGGATGAAACTCGTGCCATGGCTGGCAAACCCCAGCAGCGTTTCGACGGCGTGCCCCATCAGCTGAAACAGCCCCTGGCCCCACGGTGTCTTGAGAATGAAGACGGCCAGCACTAGCTGCAGGCAGATTCCGCACACGACCAGTCGCATATCGATGGCACGGCGATTGTTCGACAGCGCAAAAGCCAGCAGGAAAATTGCGGCGACACCGCTCAACCCGACATAGCGTTCCACAGCGCATCTCCCGGAATGTCGGAGGGCCTGCCATCGACAGCCCAGTCCGTAGATAAAAAACTCGCCGCCGAAGAATAACAAAAATCACTTTTTACGTTCGCCGCCCGCGGAGCGGAAGACCCCTGGCAATTGCGTGCGCCAGCGCTCTCGCTTGCTTTCGCGATCCGGATTCGCTAAAAGTCGAGGCAATCCGATGTCGACGCCACCTTGTCATGGCCGCAGCCCATTCATGAACCTCACGCAATTGAGCGCGATCGAGCTGTACCACGAGATCGAGCGCTTGCAGACGGCCTACGTTCGCGCAATCGATGACGACCAGTTGGAAGAATGGCCGGGTCTGTTCACGACCGTGTGCCGCTACCAGGTCATCGCCCAGGAGAATGCCGATCGCGGACTGCCGCTGGCCGCGATCCTGTGCGACTCGCGCGGCATGTTGCACGACCGGGTGATTGCACTGCGTCATGCCAACATTTACGAGAAGCAGCAGTACCGTCACCTGGTGGCGTCTGCGATGGTCCGCGAAGTCAGTGCCGACAGCGTGCAGGTGCGCAGCAACTACGCGGTCTATCGCAGTCGCGCCAGCGGTACGACCGAGGTCTTCAGCAGCGGGCGCTATGACGACCTCATGGTGGTCGATGACGGCCAGCTGCGTTTTCGTGAAAAAGTCGTTACTTTCGATACCAACCGCATCGACACGCTGTTGGTCATCCCCCTGTGAGGAGGAAATGCACGTGAACGCTTTGCTTTCCCCTGCCTCGGTGTTGCCGCCATGGCGTGCGATCGAGCCCGGCTGCGCCGTGCCCTACGCGACCTTTACCGAGCGCAGTTACTATGATGCAGAACAGGCTCAGATCTTCCGCGGACCGACCTGGAACTTTGTTGCGCTCGAAGCCGAGTTGCCGCAAGCTGGCGACTTCAAGACCACATCGATTGGCGAGACCCCGGTCATCGTCACCCGCGACCGCGATGGCAACCTGCACGTGCTGCGTAATCGCTGTGCGCACCGCGGTGCGCTGGTGTGCCGCGAGCCGCGCGGGAACGTTCAACGTCTGCAATGCGTGTATCACCAATGGAACTACGATCTTGCCGGCCGCCTTCGCAGCCTGCCATTCCGCGGCGGTGTCGACGGCCAGGGCGGCATGCCGGCCACGTTCGACATGAACGCGCACGGGCTCGAGCGTTTGCAGGTCGAGACCATGAACGGCCTGGTGTTCGCTTCGTTCGACCGCACTGTCGAACCGCTGGCCGAGTATCTCGGGCCGATGGTCTGTGCCAGCATCGAGCGCATTTTCAAGCACCCTCTCAAAGTGCTCGGCGATCAGCGCCAGTACATTCACGGCAACTGGAAGCTCTATTGCGAAAACACGCGTGACCCTTACCACGCCAGTCTGCTGCACCTGTTCCACAATACTTTCGGCCTGTATCGCGCCTCGCAAACTGGCGCCACCCTGCTCGACAGCCGTCATCGCCACACCATGCTCTACACCAAGGCAGCGACGTCGCGTCTCGATCTCGACCAGGAGCTGTACCGCGATGTGCGCAGCTACGACACCAGCTTCAAGCTTGCCGATCCAACGCTGCTCGCCGGGCGGAGCGAGTTCGACGATGGCATCACTCTGGTCATCCTCTCAGTCTTTCCCAACCTGGTCGTGCAGCAGATCGCCAATACCCTGGCCGTACGCCAGATAGTCACCGACGGACCGGACGCTTTCGAATTGGTGTGGACGCACTTCGGCTACGCCAACGACGATGACGACATGAACGCCATCCGCTTGAAGCAGGCCAATCTGATCGGCCCGGCCGGACTGATATCGATGGAAGACGGCGAAGCGGTCGCGATAGTGCAACGTGCGATCCGCCAGGATCAGTCCAGAAGTTCCTACATCGCCATGGGCGGCGGTCGCATCGAAGACACCGAACATCTGACCACCGAATCGGCCATCATCGGCTTCTGGCATCACTACCGGAAGTTGCTAGGTATCGAAATGCTAGCGCCAGCCAGCGACGAGCACGGCGGTCCAGGACTCTCCCTGTCACCTTCAATCTATGCCGAGTTGGCGAAGAATAGATAGACGCAGGTCCTGCAGATCCGGGCTGGTCAATTGTCGCGGATGAGGAAATGGAACGGCAAAGCTTGCCAGAATCGTCGTGGGGCGGGCGCTCAACACGATGACCCGATCAGCGAGCTGTACTGCCTCTTCGACATCGTGAGTTACCAGGAGCACCGTGTGTCGTTCCTCGCTCAGGATGCGCAGTAACTCCCGCCGAATGCGTAAGCTCATGAGCGCGTCCAATGCGGAGAACGGCTCATCCATGTAAAGAATTTCCGGCTTCACCGCCAACGCGCGAGCCAGTTCAACCCGTTTGAGCATGCCTCCTGACAATTCGTGAGGGTAGCTGCTCTCGAACCCTTTCAGGCCGACCAGCGCCGCATAGTGATCGGCAAGCGCCGCCGTGTTGCCACGAACAGCAGCGTCTAGCCCGAACATCAGATTTTCCTGCACCGTCAACCAAGGGAAGACCGAGCCGTGCTGTGAGATCAGGATCCCTTTCGGGCTCGGTTTGGATTGCACCTGTCCGTCGATAGTCACCGTGCCCTGGTCGGGACGTTCAAAGCCGGCGAGGACGTTGAGCAACGTCGACTTGCCACAGCCCGAGGGGCCGACGATAGCCAGGATTTCGCCATCGCGGATACTTAGGTTGATGCCATTCAGAACGGCACGCGGACCACCGTCCGTGAGATAACGCTTGCAGACGTTATCGACGACGATTTTAGCGGACATAGCGCCAACGCACCGACTTCAGCCCTTCCAGCAGGCGCATGAAACCGTCGAGCATGAGGCCGATGAGACCGATGATAGCCATGCCGGCGACCACCAGATCATAGCGATTCCCGGCATTACGCGAATCAATAATCAGATAACCGAGACCGGAACGCAGGGCGATCATCTCGGCGGCAACCACCACCAGCCAGGCCACGCCAAGTCCTATGCGCATGCCGACGATGATCTGCGGCAGAACTGCCGGAATCACCACTCGCAGAAACAGCTTCTGCCGCGATACGCCGAAATTCTCAGCAGCACGCAGATAGCGTCGTTCAATAGTGTGTACGCCCGCGGTGGTCTGTACGATCATGGGAAACACTGATGAGATAAAGATCAGATAAATCGGCGAGGCGTCGCCAACACCGAACCATAAAATAGCGATTGGGATCCAGGCTATGGGCGATATCGGCCGAAGGATCTGGAAAATGGGATTGAGCGTGGTGTAGGCGCCTCGGACCCACCCCATCCACAGCCCCAGCGGTACCGCCACCAACACCGCCAACAGAAAGCCGACCCCCACTCGCATGAGCGACGAGCCGATGTGCTGCCATAAGGTGCCATCCTCAGCCAGTTGTGCGGCGCCGATCAGTACCTGGCCAGGGGTAGGAAAGATCACGCTGCCGCTTGCAATCACAGTCCCCCACCATACTCCAATCAACACGGCCATCATGCTCAATGACGGCAATACTCTTTTCAGCCGGTTCATGCTCTGTACTCGTCGTCAGCGCGGTCAATTCGATTGCAGAAACTCGCGAAATCGCCAATAGGCACGCGCCCAGACCGACAATGGCTCAGGCTCAACGATGATAGTCATCTGCCCGCTGGCGTGTGCCGTGCATGCAAACTGATAGCTCGATGCCTGTGCAAATGGGAGTTCGAAACTCTGGCCTGGCATCATGAGCGTCGGCCCGAAAGTCTGCGGCACACTGTCGCTATTAATCAGCATCAAGACGTCGCGCACGCCGAGTGTGAGTCTGATCTCTGACGGCAGGATCTCCACCGGATTGCCCGCCATGCGTCGCTCCCAGGTTCCAGGCGGGATTTCGAAAGTCGCCGTGCGAGAAGGCAACTCGACAGGCGCCCAGCCCAGCCATATCGCCGCCGCAGCTGCGGTAACCCCGGCAAGAATCAATCCGCCTTGCCAGCGACGCAGCTTCATCGTGCGCTCAAGGCGATGTCGAGGACTGTTGCGCCAGCAGCATGTCGATATCGTGCGCGTAATCGTCCGCCGAATGCCCGAAAGGCATGAGCGCGCGCAGCTTCCCGTCGCGGTCTATCAAATAAGTATAAGAGGAGTGCGCAACCGTGTAGCCGCTGGCGACAGTCTGCTTACTCGCTAGAATGCCGTAGGCCTGCCGTATGTCGGCAAGCGTTTCCGGCTCGCCTGTCCCGCCGAGGAAACTCGGATCGAAATGTTCGAGATACGTATTCAACCGCGCGACATCATCCCGTTCTGGATCGACCGTGAGATAGATGACTTGCAGTTGTTCGGCCAGCGCGCCCAACTTCTTGCGTGCCTGCGCCAGCACCGCCAGCGTAATGGGACAAACATCAGCACAATTCGTGAACCCGAAGCCCAGCACCACAACCTTGCCGCGATAGTCACTAAGGTTCAGTTCGCGACCCGTGGAGCCGCTGACCGTGAATTCCGGCGCCATGCGGGGCGGCGTGAAGACGCCCGCAATCATACGTGGACCATCCGCCGCAGAGACAACACAGCTCAGCGTCAGCAGACCTGCCAATACTGCCTTGCCGCCTGGCATGCGACGCGAATCGCCGCTAAAGCCCAATGACAGCGGGTGTGGCCTGCTGCGTAAAGCTCTCATCCACGTAAGTCTCATAAGTAATGGGGTGCTTGATGGTACCGGCATCGATCGACAGTTGCATGAGTTCGTCGAACTCTGCTCGAATCATGCGCAAATCGCCGTAAGTTACGCGGTCTGTTGGATTCTCCATGACAAACTGAATGATGTTCGGATCCTGGTTAAAAAACTCTCGACCGGCAGCGATAGTCACGGCTGTATTGCGATTGGCCTGCCGTTCGTCCAACCAGGCACCCGCACCGAGTACATGGTTGACGAGGTCCTGAACGAGCTCGCGGTTCTCTGCAATCAGTTCTTCGCGCACTGTCAGCACACAGCAGATGTAATTGCGCCACTCGTTCCGGGTCATACGGAGCGGCCGCGCATAACCGGCACTTTGCGCAGCAGCGCCAAATGGCTCGCCGGTGCAATAGGCATCCACAGCATTTGCATAAAGTGCTGCCGGCATGTCCGGTGGCGGCATCTCGATGATCTCGATGTCCTTGGGCGTCATGGCTTCCTGTGCCAGCATCTTGCGCAGAAACAGAAAATCGACCGCAAAGCGGCTGGGAATGGCAATCCGCTTGTCAGTGAGTTGCTTGAAATGCTGATAAGGGGAATCGGTACGTACCATGATCACTGCGCCGGACCTATGCCCCAGAGAAACAATTTTGACTGGGATACGACTGTCGGCCAGATCCATCACCATTGGCGCCAGCATGTAGGCGGCCTGAATGCGGCCAGCCATGAGCGATTCCTTGATTTCCGGCCAGCCGTTGTATTTGCTGAACTCGTACGCGAAGCCTTTGCCATCGCGATTTGCGAGATTGGCTTGAGCACGCGCCTGGCAGGCGACAGGCAAGGTCAGATTGCAGGTCACAGGCAGGCCGCCAACCTGAAGCTTGTCAGGAGTTTTAGTCGCACAGGACAGCGGGCCCATCGGTAATGCCGTCGCGAGGAGCCCGCGGAGAATGTCCCGACGGCTGATTGAGAGCACGATCTGTTTACCCCTCGTTAGTCCTGTCCATTGCTGGCTGATTATCTGCCCGCAGTCAAGTCTGCATGCGCGAAATCAAGGCTCGATTGCCAGCAATTCAGCGAGTGTGCGATCGATGACGTGTTTGTCCTGCGGCGCCAGGCCCAGCATGCCGAAATGGCCCCACGGCGTGGCTATCGGCTTGAACGTGCTGCGCGGCGTCATCTCGTGCTCGGTGCGACATTCGTCAAGCGTGAACATCATGTCCTGCGCGAAAGGCATGTTGAATACCACGGCGGTAATGCGCGCTAGCGCCGCATTCAGGTCACCCGCAGTATGGCGGGCGACGTCGGCAAGCTGCCATTTCTTCAACAGACACAGCAGGGCATTGGGATCCATGGGCGCAAACCATGCCTCCCAGAATCCTGCCATGAATTCATCCAGACTGTTGAACCCGATCTGTCGCCACGCTTCGTGCGCATAGAACTCCTTCGAGAGCCCTGACTGCGCGAAAAAATGACCGAGCAGTCGCAATCCGGCGCTGACCGCATGTGGCTGTGTGTAACGTCCACCGGCCCAGGCCGGATCGGATTTGATCATCTCCATCGCATTGGCAACAAAAAGATGATTGTGCGCGGTACCGCGCGCCGTCCCGCCTATCGGCGCTGCGCGCCGGACCATCGCCGGATAACGCACTGCCCATTCGAAAGCCTGCTGCGCACCCATCGACCATCCCACTACCAGCTCGAGTCGTTCGATCCCGAATTTCTCAGTCAACAGGCGATGCTGAGCGCGCACATCATCGCCGATGGTAACTCGCGGAAATTCGGCCATGGCGATCGGTGCGGGCGAATTATGCGGGGAACTGGACAATCCATTCCCGAACATGTTGGGCAGTACGATGAAATAGCGCGCGGGGTCGATAGCCAGATCCGTGCCGACATACATTTGCATGTGCTTGCTCGTACCCGAGAACATGTGCGGGAACAGGATTGCGTTGTCCTTGCGGGCGTTGAGCGTGCCCAACGTCGTGTAAGCCAGCCGGCAAGCAGGAACGATGCCGCCATGTTCGAGAGAGAAATCCCCCAATTCGAAATACTCGAACGGGCCATGATTCTGCTGCGAATAGAATTCGTTGGCGATGCTCATTGTGTTCTCCCGCAAAGTAATGACAGCGCGTCAGGCGAAAAACGCACGCAGCGAATCGCTGATCACCTTCAGGTTGAGCGCGATGATGATTGCAGTCAGTGCCCACGCGACAGCAGTCAACCAGCGCGGACTGACCAGTGCGCCCATCTTGGTCCGGTCACTGGTGAATTTGACGAGCGGAATCACCGCAAACGGCAACTGCAGGCTTAAGATCACCTGCGACAATACCAGCAGTTGTGCGGTACCCGATGCGCCATAGTGCAGGGTCACCAGTACCGCCGGTACCACTGCTATCAGTCGGGTCAGGAGCCGCCGCATCCAGGGTCGCAGGCGGATGTCGAGAAACCCCTCCATCACTATCTGCCCGGTCAGCGTGCCGGTGATAGTGGAATTCTGTCCCGAGGCGAGCAATGCGATCGCGAACAGTACGCTCGCCGACGCCGCGCCAAGCAAAGGGGTCAGCATGCGATGTGCATCCTGGATCTCGGTGATCCCGGTCTGGCCGTGAGTGTGAAAAGCGGCGGCGGCGACAATCAGTATGGCGGCGTTGATGAACAGCGCAATCAACAACGCGAGTGTCGAATCGATGGTCGCGTACCGCACCGCCAGGCGTCGGCCTTCGACATCGACATCGAAATCACGGGTCTGCACCAGCGCCGAATGAAGATAGAGGTTGTGCGGCATCACGGTCGCGCCAAGAATGCCGATTGCGATGTAGAGCATCTCCGGATTGTTGACCAGCTCCATCGATGGCACAAAGCCCGCCATGACGTCTGACCATACCGGTGACGACAGCAGCACTTCGTAACCCAGACAGCCGCCGATCACCAGCATGAGCGAGACGATCAGCGCTTCCATATATCGGAAACCGCGCGCCTGCAGCAGCAGAATGAGCAGCACATCGGCGACGGTCAGCACCACACCGACAATGAGCGGAATATCGAACAGCAGGTTGAGCGCGATGGCAGTGCCGATAATTTCCGCGAGATCGGTTGCGCAGACCGCGAGCTCTGCCAGCAACCACAACATGAACGAGACCGGTGGCGAATAGTGATCGCGGCAGGCCTGCGCGAGATCGCGGCCCGAAGCGATGCCAAGTCGCGCCGAGAGCGACTGCAGCACAATCGCCATCAGATTGGCGAGCATGACTATCGACAGCAGCGTATACCCGAAAGCTGAGCCACCGGCGATGGCGGTCGCCCAATTGCCGGGATCCATGTAGCCAACCGCGACCAGATAGCCGGGGCCCGCAAAAGCCAGCATGCGTCGCGCGATGCCGGCCGTGCGCGGTACGGTGATCGAGCGGTATACCTCCGGCAGCGTGTTGGTCTTGCGCGGATAGCGCCAGCCGTCGTGATCGCTCATGGGTGCGTGTTGGGCAGTCATCGCGAGAGTGAACTGCGCGCGCTATTGCATGCCGTACTTTTCAGCGCCGCCGCCGCGCGCCCGGCCAGCAGTCGGATCAGCGTCATCTGGAATGTCGGCGATGAGCGTCTGCGCGGTGAGGATCAGGGCGGCTACCGAGACCGCATTCTGCAGCGCCGTGTAGGTGACTTTGACCGGATCGATGACACCGGCCTTCAGCATGTCGACAAGTTCCGCCGTGCGAGCGTTGTAGCCGGTGCTGCCGTGTGCCGCCATGACTCTGGCAATGACTGCGACCGGATCGACGCCGCTGTTGCGCGCGATGATGGCAAGCGGGCGGGTCAAAGCGCGTTTGACGACTTCGGCCCCTTCGCGATCGGCTCCATGCAATGTAGCGATCACGCTATCCACTGCCGGCAGCGCCCGGATCAGGGCTGTGCCGCCGCCTGGGACGACACCTTCCTGGATTGCGGCACGGGTCGCGTTCAGGGCATCCTCAATCATCTGCGCGCGGCGCTTCTGCTCGACCGGCGTCGCGCCACCCGCGTGGATGATGGCAATACCGCCGGACAGTTTGGCCAGCCGTTCGGCGAACTTGTCCTGTTCAATCAACACTTCGTTGGCAGCAAATTGACGTCGGATCTGTTCCAGTCGGGCGCGGATCTGATCAGGGTCGCCACCGCCGCCCGAGATGACGGTGGAATTGGCCGAGACCACAATGCGCTGAGCACGACCGAGATCGGCCACGCTGGCATCGCGGTAGTGGCCGCCGAGTTCCTTCACGAACACCCGGCCACCGGTCATGATCGCCATATCTTCGAGCATCGCCTGGCGCCACTTGCCGTATTCCGGCGGATGTACGGCGACGATATCGTGGCCGGCATGCCCATCGAGCAGAGCCGCGACCGCCTGACTGGAATACTCATCGGCAATCACCAGCAACGGCTTGCGCGCTTCCGCCGACAGTGCACGCAGCTTGGCAACGTCAACTGCATCACGCACACCGTGGTTGGTGAGCAGCACCAGCGCGTCGTTGAGATGCGCCTCCATACTGTCGATGTCGTTGACCATATGATGCGAGACGTAGCCGCGCTCGTAAGAGGCGCCCTCCACCACTTCGAGCGTGGTGTCGACAGTGAGACCGATATCGACCGTGACGATACCGGTCGGCCCGACCGTAGCCAGAGCGTCCGCGACCATCCGACCCGTGACGTCGTCATTGGCGGCAATGACCGCGACCGAAGCCGCCGCACCGTCGATCTCGGCAACCGGCGTCGCCGACGCCTTGAGTACATCGACCACGGCGGTCACAGCGAGATTCATGCCATTGACGAGATCGAAAGCCGATATCTCGCCAGCCAGCGACTTGAAACCTTCCTGAATCAGCGCGTTGGCCAGCACCGTGGCCGTCGTCGTCCCGTCGCCGGCAACTTCATTGGTTTTCTTTGAGACTTCGCGCACGACCTGTGCACCCATGTTCTCGAAGCGGTCCTCAAGCTCTATTTCGGCGGCGATACTGACGCCATCACGCGACACAATCGGCGTGCCTATCGGCACATCGATGATGGCATTACCGCCCTTGGGGCCCAGCGTGCACTGCACGGCTCGCGTCAGCGCTTCGACACCACGACCCAGTGCAGCACGCGCGTCAGCATCAAACAGCATCATTTTGGGCATCGTGCATTTCCTTTCCGCCGCACTGCGAAGTCCGCGGCATGTTAAAACGGGGAATCATCCATCATTCCGCCCATCGCCATGCGATGGCCGGGCTTGCGACCCGCGCCTTGTTGACGTTGGAGTACGGGGGAACGAAACAGGTGCCGGTTGGCCAGGAAACTGCAATTAACCTTCTGCAGCCCGACCTGCGAGCACGCTCTACTCTTCGTACTTGCGCGCTTCTTCCATGTCGCCGAACAACACCACGGTATTCTCGTCGACCATCACCATGCGACCGTAGTGGGTCGACATGACAACCTCGAAGTCATAGGCGGTGAATGCACGACCCAGCGACTCGCTCAGCTCTTCCATGTCGAAGGTCATCTTGCCGTCCGTATCGAGACGTATCATGGCTGGGTAATGCAGCACTTCGATGCCGTGTTTTTCCTGCATCACTTCAGCGATGACGCGCGCGTCGGCGCTGTCATTCATGGTCACGCCACACCGGTGGGATACCGTGTCCTTGCGATCGAGATCTCTGAAGGTCTGCGTGCTCATACGGCGATACCCTGGGGAAGATTGAGTTGCGCGGCGACCAGGATGTCCTTGAAGCGATCGCGTGTCTCGGCCGCGACTACTGCGAACTCGAGGTCGCCATTATCCTGTAAGTTCCAGATGCCCTTGAGGTCATTGACGGCCTGGGTACAGAGCGGCACATAGGTCGCGAGCCAGCCCTGCATGATCTTCTTGTTGGCCGCGCCGTGCTGCGCGTCGCCTGTCAACAGACCGATCAACGTCAGCGTATTCGCGAGGTTCTGCCGATAATCACTGGCTGCAGCCGACACCACCGCCGGCGTGACGAAGTCGTTATGCACAGGGCCCGCGCGCATGATGAAACCGCTGCGGAACAGTTCACCGACCAGCGCCTCGAACACGACGTTGACCGCAAAATAGATCTCGATGTGATCGGTCGCTGCGAGGATCGCCTCGACAGCTTTACGCGCGCCCTGCCAGGCCGGGTCGTGCAGCCACATCTGCTTGCCGGCATCGCCGTCGAGGGTGATATCGAGGCCGATGTCGCCGAGGTAGAGCGTGATGTCCTGGGCGAGGCGCAGTTTGTACGAGGCATTGGTCAGTATGGTGTTGTTGATCATCTGCGTCAGGCCGTCGCGCTGGGCTTTCATCAGCGCCACACCGAGACCGAACTCCGCATGCTTCAACGCGCCGAACTGGTTGGCGAGCACGCTGACCCAGCCCTGGTCGAAACGCCCCGGCGCACCATCGCTGCGGGCATTGTCGACCACCATCTTGATGGTATTTTCGATATGGCTCTGGCGCTGGTAGTGGGTCCGCGACCATTCCTGGTCAGGTGCGCGGAACACGTGCCAATCAGAACTTTTCACGGCGGTCGCTTTCTCGCTGTAGGACGGCGTGCCGTCCGCAAAAGACATGATCCAGCCTTGCAGCAGATGGCGGGCGGGATCCGGCTGCACGTCGACGGTGACGTCCTCATAAAGCGTGGCACGTTTGCCTTCGGGCTCGTAGTAGCTATAGCGCCGGCTGTCGGAGCCGGCGAAAGTCGCGCTCCCCGCTGCACCGGATTGCTGTGCGTTGTCGTTCATGTTCCCCTCGCTGCGCCGTTGGCCTGATTCTTATCGGTCGCGCCGTCGTCAGGTGGTCGCCGGCGTGAATTTGTCGAGATGAATATTGTCCGCGTCCACGCCGATTTTCTGCAGCACCGGCAAGACCGCGTCGACCATCGGTGGCGGCCCGCACACGTAGGCTTCGAGCGTGCGGTCACGTGCGGCACCGGCAAAGTCGCGCGCCAGCACTTCATGGATATAGCCGCTCGCGCCATTCCAGCCATCGTCCGCCGCAGAATCCGACAGCGCGGGCACGAAAACGAAGTCCTGCAGTTGCGCGCCGAGCGCCGCCACTTCGTCGAGATAGAACAAATCCTTGCGCGAGCGCGCACCGTAATACAGGCGCACCGCCTGTTCGCTGCCGCTGGCGACAAGGTCATTCAGGATCGACCACACCGGCGCCATGCCCGAGCCGCCGCCAACCAGCAGTGTCGGGCCATGGTGATTCTTGTTTCGGAAGCTGGTGCCGAAAGGCCCTTCGAGCGATACCGTATCGCCAACTGCCAGAGTGTGCGCGAGCTGATCGGAAAAAGCGCCTTCCGGGTAGATCTTGATGATGAACGACAACGTTGTCGTTTCCTGTGGCGGATTGGCCATCGAATACGAGCGCTTGACGCCGCCTGTCAACGTGATCTCGGCAAACTGACCGGCATGGAAATTCATCGGCTCGTCGAGCGTGACGTCGAAACGTCGGATATCGTGCGTCAGGCTGTCGATGGCCGAGATGGTACCGGTGAAATTCCGCGCCGGGATCCAATTGGCCAGCATTTCCTCATCGTAATTCAGGAGTTCGATTTCCAGATCGCTCTGCGCGTAGAGGCGGCAAAGCAGCACCTTGCCGTCGCGCTGTTCGGATTCCGAAAGTGCGAAAGTCGAGAAATCGCCGTGCTCGGCGTCACCGTCCAGCAACACCGATTTGCACGAAGAGCACTGACCCTCCTTGCAGCCGTGCATGAGCGTAATGCCCTGACGGAAGGCTGCCTGAAGAACCGTCTCTTCTTCGTTGACGAGCATGTCGACGCCGATGGGTTCCAGTCGTACCGAATAGCTCATTGCACTGTGGGCCACTGTTTCCGACTGCCATGTCGGTCAAGATTCAGGTTTGGTACGTCAGCGCGGCTGATAGCGTGGTGCTCACGCCGACAGCCGCGCTGGATCAAGGCATCAAATCGGCTTGCAGGTGAAGCCGGCACGATAGTCGGCGATGTGCTTCTCGCGATCAGCCGGTGACATCGCGCGTAGATCGAGCAGAGGACTGCGTACTGGCAGGCCACGGAAGTGATCGAGCGTCCACATCTTACTGTCGTCGAAGTGCAGATGCGGTTGCTGGATCACCGTGCGGCCATCGGGGCGCACGAAGCCAAGATCCTTGACGACATCGGCAAGGTCCCACCCGTGGTAGCACTCTTCCCACTGACGACGGCCGCTGAATCTGCCCATGGCTGGCGTTGAACGACCGTTATATTCGGCCGCAAAAGCAACCTTGTGCGTCCAGCGACAGACTTCCGAACAGTAGGTGTAGAGCTCACCGTCGACTTCGTCGACGCAGAACTCTTCACGGATCAGTGCCGGGACGTTGCAGCTCCAGCAGCGGTGCGGATAGACATAGCCGGAATCGAGATACATCAACGGCGGTTGGTTGGGCAGGCTCGCCTTGCGGTAATTCTCCCAGTAGGTACCGAACTCGTTATACCAACCGGGGTACTTCGCCTCGAACCAGTCGAAATCCTTTTCGACCATGCCGTCGATGCGCCAGAACGCGACCGGCCAGCCGAACGAGAAAAACTGCGCGACTTTGTGGACGTAGTTACCCTTGACGATACGGTTCCAGGCCGCCTCGACATCATCGTGATGGATCTTCACGCCGTACTTCTCGAGCGGCAGCATGTAGGTGCGGTAGTAATCGTCGAAGATCCACCGATGCCAGAGTTCGGCGTAGGATTCCTTGTTCTTGTCACGATCCTGCGTACCGTATTCGATGATGGTGCCGATAGCGGCATCGACAATCGCGTGGTTCTGCCAGAATGCGTAGCGCAAATCACGCTCGATCAGTTCGAGATTCTCCGGCTCCTTCACGATCGACATCAGGAATGAATGACCATTGCCGATGTGACGCGATTCGTCCGATTGAACGGAAAGGAAAATCGTTGGCAGCGCATAGTCGCCATTGCGCGCTGCTTCCGACGGCATGGCGACGAACAGCGTATTGGTGAAAGCCGTCTCGGCCACCACCTGCAGGTAAATATTGGTCGACGTCACGGCATCGCCAGTGATAAAGCCCTCGCCAAACTGACGACCGATGGTGGTCGCGTAGCACTTGCCAAAGGCCGACTCGGTAATGTCGAAACCGGCCGGATCGACATAGTTCTCCATGTACCATTTTTTCAGGTTCATCTGGATGGTCGAGTGGCGGAACTCGTCGATCATCTGCATCGTGTAGCCGGTGCGCAGATCCTCGCCGGGTGCAATCTGCGACTGGATGGCCATCGAACGTGCGGCAGAAATTTCCGGGAACGGGATGATAGCAAGGAACAACTTCTGCCATTCGATCCAGCGCGGCTCGACGTTGCGGAACATATTGCCGCGCAGCGCGGCATCGAGCGCACCGTAAACCCGGTTGTCCTTTTCTTCCTGCATCGGGAAGTAGGAACGCAGCACCTGCTTCATCGGATCCTTGGGCGCTTTCTCGACCTTGTAGTCAGTCGGATATTTCAGGATCTCTTCGAAATACGACGGTGCCCAACCGAGGTCAGCGATGCGCTTGGTCGCTTCGCCGATGGTGATGCTTTTCTGTTTGATAATCTTCGACAGAGAAAGGTTGGCCGCCATGGTCACGTCCTCTAGAGCTTGGTGAAGCACGCTGGAATTCGAACCGGAGCGCCGTCGCGAGACCACAACCGGCTGTCGCGGCTACATGGTGCAGTGCACTCTGCTGCTGCAGATCCGCATTCTTTCCGTACCATATACTTTCGGCGCCGGCAGGTGCAAGACAGGAACCAGACATGGCGAATGAGGCAGACACAAATCGTCAGAACGCGCGTGGGGACGGACCTCCCAGGGATGGGGGAGGCGACTCACCCCGCAGTGCAGCATCGCAGCCAGCAGGCGATGCCGGCCTGAGCGAAAAGCAGGCCATGGTGGAGAAACTGTTCCGCCATACGAACGCTTTTCTAGCCGATCATCGCGACGACCCTCTGCTGGTCGTGGAAGCGCTGGCTGCGATCCTCGTGCGCTACGCGGCGCTGCTCGGCCCGGTCGAACAGATAGCCGACCGACTGACTGTGCTCGAGCGTCTGGTCGGCCAGGAATGCGCGCAGATCCAGACGGTGGTCAAAGCTGCCGATTGGGTGAAGCCCGCAACTTGAGTGTCAGAGTGGTGGCACTTCGCGCATCACGCAGCCATCGAGGTCAGGCGGCAGGCGAGTTGCGCGATTCGCAAAAGCCCTTTCGAGCTGCGCTGCAGTCAAGCCCAGCGCAGTGCTGAGATCGGCATCGCTGAGATCGGCATCGTCGAATATCGTGCCGAACAGCACGGCACGTGAGAGATCGGCACCCTTCAGACTCGCCGCCGACAAGTCGACCATCATGAGTTTGGCGTCACTCAGATTGGCGCTATCCAGCACACTTTCGCGGAATATGGCCCCGGCCAGGTTGGTGTCGCTAAAGTCCGCGCACGTCAGTCTGCTGCGCAGAAATACCGCACTGAGCAGATTGGCGGAGCGCAGGCGGGCGCCGGCCAAATCAGCAGCGGTGAAATTGGCTCCAGGACTCACCACGCGGTAGAGATTGGCCCCGGCCAGGCACGCGTCGGCCAGATTGATATTCACCATGCTGGCGCCTTCGAGATTGGCGTCGCGCAGATCGGCGGCAGAGAAATTGCTCTCGCGCAGGTTGGCGTTGACGAGGCGCGTGCCGGTGAGCCGCGCACGGCTCATGTCCGCTTCCAGAAATCCGCCATAGGTGAGATTGGCCCCGGGCAGTTCGCATTGCCGCCCTTCGCGCGCTTCGCTAGCCAGCCACAGACCATGCATGCGGATGTGATCGGCGAGCTCGGTCTCTTCGATGCGGTCGCGATCAGCCTCTGCATCGTCCTTGAGCGACAGTGTGGTCATCGTGCATACCTCCTGCCGGGCGTCGCCGGCGCTGCATCCTCACATGAATATCCGGGCTTGCACAGCCACCGGCACGGGACGTACGTTGACAGCGAGCCTTTCGCAACCGCAGGCAATCGCATACATTGCGACCACGCCCGGCGGGCATGATCGACATGATGCTTCGTGGATGGGGGAGATCTTCAAGCATGAGTAAGTTCACTGCAGATACCAATAACGGCGCAACCAGTGGCGTGACGTTGACGCGACGCCATTTCCTGACCACTTCGGGCGTCATCGCCGGCAGCCTGTGGGCCTCATCCAGCGCTTTGATCGCGCTCGCGCCCGGGCCGGTATGGGCGCTGGAACTGCACGCCATCGATGAACGGTCGGGCCGCGTGCTGTTGCACGTTACGCGTCACATCTTTCCGCATCCTCTGCTCGACGACGCGGTGTACGCTTTTGTCGTCCGCGATCTCGATGCCGCCGCGAAAGACGGCGCTATCAAGACGCTGCTTGTTGATGGCATCCAACAACTCGACGCGAGTGCCAATGGCGATTGGCTCAAACTCGACGATGCGGCGCGGCTCACCGCGGTAACCGCCATTGCGCGCAATCCATTCTTCGAAAAAATTCGTTCCACCGCCGTGGTCTCGCTCTACAACAACGAACTCGCGTTCGCGCACTTCGGCTATCAGGGTGAAACGTTCACCAAGGGCGGCTATCTCGAACGCGGATTCAACGATCTGAGCTGGCTGCCGGCACCGCCAGCCGATGCCAGCCCGGCGGCGCAGTGAGGAGAGAGCAATGACTGCATTCGAACTGAACGACGACGGCGTTACTGTCATCATCGGCTCTGGCGCGGGTGGCGGTACGCTCGCCAACGAGCTGTGCCAGAAAGGAATCAAGGTCGTCTTGCTCGAAGCGGGCGCCGAACAATCCTCGGCCGCATTCGTCAACGACGAATGGGCTTCTTTCCAGCAGCTCGCGTGGACCGATATGCGCACCACGTCGGGCAATTGGCGCCTGGCCAAGGACTTTCCGAACCTGCCGACCTGGATCTGCAAAACCGTTGGCGGCACGACCACTCACTGGGCTGGCGCGTCGTTGCGTTTTCATGAACACGATTTTCGTGCGCGCACCACCTATGGCGCGATCGACGGCGCGAATCTGCTCGACTGGCCGATTACGCTTGCCGACCTCGAACCCTATTACACGCGCGCCGAAGACAAGCTGGGCGTAACGCGCACGAACGACATCCCGGGTCTGCCAGGCAACAACAACTTCAAGGTCTTCTACAACGGCGCACAGAAGCTCGGTTACACGGACTGCCACACCGGGCGTATGGCGATCAACAGTCGTCCGCGCGCCGGCCGTACGTCCTGTCGTCAGCTCGGCTTCTGCTTTCAGGGCTGCAAGATGGGCGCAAAGTGGTCGACGCTGTACACCGAGATCCCGGCCGCGATGGCAACCGGCAAACTCGAACTGCGAACGCAATGCCATGCCGCGCGTATCGAGCACGACGATAAAGGTCGTGTCTCGGGTGTCGTCTATTTCGATGCTGCAGGCAAGGAGCAACGTCAGCGGGCACGGGTCGTGTGCGTGGCCGGCAATTCGATCGAGACGCCACGGCTGCTGTTGCTCTCGGCTTCATCGAAATATCCCGATGGTCTCGCGAATTCCTCAGGCCAGGTTGGACGCAACTATATGCGCCACACCACGGGCTCGGTCTACGCCGCGTTTGACGAACCGGTGCACATGTACCGTGGTACAACCATGGCCGGCATCATCACTGACGAAGCCCACCACAAGCCGGAACGCGGTTTCGCCGGCGGCTATGAGCTCGAGACCGTGTCTGTCGGCCTGCCGTTCGCAGCGGCGTTCATCGCACCGGGCGAGTGGGGCCCCGACTTTGCCTATTTCATGGACCACTACGCGAATCTCGCCGGCATGTGGATAGTCGGCGAGGACATGCCCCAGGAAAGCAATCGCGTCACCTTGAACAGCGAGGTCAAGGATCAGTGGGGTCTGGCCGTACCGCACGTGCATTACGACGATCACAAGAATGATCTCGCCATGCGCGAACATGGTTTCAAACAGGGCACGGCGCTGTATGAATCGGTGGGTGCGAAACGCGTGTTTCGCACGCCACCTTATCCATCCACCCACAACCTCGGCACCTGCCGGATGAGTGCCAAAGCCATCGACGGCGTGGTGAACGGCAACGGCCAGAGTCACGACATCAGCAATCTTTTCGTTTCGGACGGCAGCCAGTACACCACGGGTGCGGCAGTCAATCCGACGCTGACCATCGTGACGCTGGCCATTCGCCAGGCGGAATATATCGCTAGCCAGATGACGGCGCGCGCGCTTTAGCGCTGACAACACGAACTTATTTTTGACCGTCAGCAAAGCGGTGACTGTTCCTGCGCTATGCTAATCGTCCAATAGCAGGAGGCTACCCCCTCATGATTACCGTATTGACCGAAACTGGCGCCTGCTCGGTGCCGACTGCGAAAGCCGCTGGCGACGCGCTGTGGCTGGCTCGCGACGATGTCGCACGCGCCACCGGCTGGACACTGAAACCGGAAGGACTGTGCCAGGGTGAAGTTTGTGTACCTGCGCCGCGTGCCGACAGCGCGAGCTACGTGCGCGACGGGACCGTCAACATGGCCGCCTTCTGGCGCCTGCTGCGCCGCCCGGTATTGCATGACGAGGCGCGCGAAACCTGGATGCTCGGCGCCGGATCGGCCGAACGCGCGCGTCAATTGACGTCGCTCGACGCGCCTGATTTCACGCTGCCGGACCTCGACGGCACATTGCATTCGCTGTCTGACTATCGCGGCAAACGCGTATTTCTGACGACCTGGTCATCCTGGTGAGGCTGTCGTCATGACCTGTCCGTGTGGCAGGCAATGTACGACGAAGTCAAAGGCGAGAATTTCATGATAGTGGCCGTGGCCGAAGAAAGTCGCGGTGCCGAAACTGCACGTGAATGGATAGAAGCCGCTCAACCAGCGTACGTGACGCTGATCGATCGCGAACATCACGTCGCTGACCTGTACAACATGGTCAATGTGCCGCAAGCCGTGTGGATCGATGAATCAGGACGCATCGTCCGCCCGGCGGAAACTGCCGGCTCGCATGACGGCTGGCGTTCGATGGACCGCGCCGATATGTCGATGTCTGACGACGTCGTTGCACTGATGGGCAAAGCACAGACGACCTATCTCGACGCCGTTCGCGACTGGGCAGTCAATGGCGCGGCAAGTCGACACGCGTTCGATCCGGCGCAGGCGCGCGCCCACCTCACCCTTCCAGACCAGGACGTCGCGCTCGCCAACGCGAACTTTCGTCTCGGCTTCTATCTCCGCGAGCACGGCAAAGTCGGCGAAGGCGATGCGTTGCTGAAAGCGGCCAGCGATCTGCGACCGGAATCGTGGAACATCTACCGCCAAGCCATGAACCTGCGCGAGATCGGCCCGATGGGATTCGCCGCCGACGAGGATTTCTTTGCCCGCGTCGATGCGCTTGGCGCCGATCGCTACTATCCGCCGCCTGATCTCGAGGGATTTCCGCAGGAGCTCGGCTTCAAACCACCGGCGTGAAGCGGTAGCAGTGGTTACCGCGGCACACGGACGTGCCGCGATTGACCAAGGACCCTGGTCCTAAGGCCAAATGATAATTTCAGTGGAGTTGCTTAGCACATCTCGATCCGGGCGACGCGTGGCGGGCACGCTGCGCGGGTAGACTGGAGCGGCCACACGTCTCATCGGAATAAGGCCATATGCCATGGATAGCCGCGCGCCTGCTGACCGACAGACCCATCTAACATCCCTCGCCCTGCTGGTCGGTGCACTCGCGAGCCCGCTCGTCAGTGCTGACGAAGTTCATCTGCAGGTTCTCGATATCCAGCGCGTCCCTGGCGACAACGTGGACTTCCGCGATACACGCAGCAGTCGTAACCTCGAAGGGACGCTCGCGACACATGGGGTAACGCTCGCTGCCAGCGGCAACCCTTATGCGGAAACAGGCAGTACCGTCACGCTGTCGGCCGCTGTGCCGAATCAAAACGGCGGCAACAACGTCGACACACTGATTTCCGTCGAGGCGGAATTCGGGCTCAACAGTTTCGCGTTCTATCCAACGCGGCTCGGTCAACTGGGTTCGATCGAGGTCACTGGCTCAGTCAGCAACGCGGCGCTCGAAGTGCGGAACGGCGGCTTCGGCGTTGCAATCGACGGGGCGACTTCCATTCCTCTGTTCGCCAGGCAAATCATCGTCAAGGCGGGTGGTGGGATCCAGGGTTTTGTTGACGATGGCTATACCGGTAGCGCCAATCTCAGCTACCGCTTCGAACTCGATCCCAACGTCACGCGCCGCGTACATTGGCAAGGCGCCGACGCCGACAACCGTGCGGTCGCGAGCGCAGCAAACTGGCTCGAACATCTGCCGCCCGACGACACCATGGCGGCCGTGTTCGGCAAGTTCGATTTCACCGAGCAACCCGAGTTCACGCAATCACAACGTTGGGCCGGACTGATCGTCGACGTCGGCGAAGTCGTGTTCGATCTCCAAGACCAGACGCTCGACCTGGGTAAATCTCATGTCCTCGATGACGAATTCAGTATCAGTATCGGCGAGCAGCGCTTTGGCGGCGGAACCCTGCGGTTCGTCAACGGTAATGTGACAACAGACAGCAATATCCTCATCCAGACACGTACGGTCGGCGACGCCGGTGGGAGTTCCTCTGCGCTGTCGGTCGGCCCAGGCGCAGAGGTCGATGTCGGCGGCACGATCGCAGTCGGGAAATTTTCCGGCACGCACGGCGTCATCGCGGTCAACGGGTCGGGTGCCAACGTCTCGGCGCTCGGACTGCAGCTCGGCGTTCAGGGCGGTGGAATCGCTTTTGTTGAGAATGGCGGGCGCCTCGAACTCGAACAGCTGCTGCAGATTGCACAAGGTCCGGCGAGTTCGGTGATCGGGCAGATGATAGTCTCCGGCGTCGGCTCGCATCTTGGTGTCAGTGGTCCTGGCAAAGGGAGTTCGGCTATCGATATCGGTGGCGCTAATCGAGGCGTCTTATCGATAGAGAACGGCGCCAGCGCTGACTTCCATGAAACCAAAGTCAATCTCGGTACCGACGGCGCTGCCAGCAATTCGCTGCTCAATATTGCCGGTGCCGGTACGCAAGTGCGCGGGGGCACCTACAATCTCAGACGGGGTACCACGCTACAGGTTATCGATTCCGCCACGCTGATGACAACGCGCGGAGCGGGCATCTCCGTCAGTCGCGACGCGCTGTTCGTCGCCGATGGCAACGCGATCGTCACGGCCGGCAACCTGTTCGTCAACGACGGCCAGGCGCAGGTGCGCATTGTGCACGGCAGTCAGTTCAATGCGTCGGGCGAAGTACGGATCGACACGACCGGCTCGTTGTTCGTCGCCGATCCCGGCAGTCATCTGCAGGGATTCGTCGACATGTCCGTCAACGGCGACCTGCTCGTCGGCAACGGCGCAACGGTGATTGGCAACAGCCTCGCCGTTGGCGGCGGCGGCCGCGTGCTAATCGGCAATGGATCGATGACTGTCAACGAACTGGTGATGGAGAGCGGCGCACTGGTCGCCGATACGCTGGTGTTTGCTCCACCCGACGACGATGACGGCGGCGGCGGAGAGGCAGCCAGAGGTGCCTCGACATTCACGGTGCTGGACGAGACAGCCAGCGCCCCGTCGGGCTCGTTGATCGAGATCAACGGCCATCTGACCTTGCGCTCGGCCGCGCGACTCGAACTCGATATTTATTCAGCGACTGATTTCGATCGGCTCGTCGTCAACGGCGATCTCGACTTCGATGGCCTGTTGATGCTGCTGTTCGCCGACAGCTTTATACCGAAAGATGGCGCGACGTTTGACCTCGTCCAGGTCAGCGGCCGATTTGCCGGCTTGACCGAAGACAGCATCGTGGTCAATGGTCTGCAGGCTGGCTGGCTGTTCTCAACCCGACTCGATAGCGATGGCGCACTGCTGCTGACGACCCTCGTGGCCCCTTCGACAACCGTTCCGTTACCGCCGAGCCTCGCGCTGCTGCTGGCTGCAGTGCTGCCGCTGGCGACGTACACGCGTAAATCCCAGTCCACCGAGCGCAAACGCGAACGGCCAAAGCGCTGCTGGTAACGGGACCGGCGTCGAGTCACTGAATCGCACGTTATCGAAGTTCCCCTGCTGCGTGACCGAATCCAGATAGATTGTAATTGGCTTGCCGACGTCAGCAGCCAAGCCGACATAGGTTGTCGTAAACGTCGCCCATCCGCCTGCCACAGGTACACCGACGCCGTCGTAAAAGACATTGTTTACAACCAGGCGTGGACTACCAAAAGGGCCGGCGTCTTTTCTGTAGCCAACATCGACCAGCAGTGTGTAAATGACGCCTTCAGTAACGGTCACACCGGGCGTTTGTACAATGCCGCCCGTGGTGGTGTAGGCGGACGTAATGCCGTCAGACAGCGAGTCGAAGTAGGTCGTGTTGCCGACATGGGTACCGGGTTGGAACTGCCCGCTGGTCAGTCCCAGCCCCAAAAAAGGCGTATTCGTCCACCCTGGAATGAAGTCGACGCTGTAACTGCAACCGGCGCCGCAGAGTTCCGGCAAGCCAGCGACCTGCAATGTCTCAAATGATGAATTGATTACCGGTATGGGCGCGCCCCACGCCGACGCGGCGAAGCAGCTCACGGTCAGAACGAGAGATCGATATAGGTTTCGGCGCTTGGCCGGGAGGGTAGCGCGCGCACGATGTTTCATAAATCTGCCCGCCGAGATGTTACCTGCAGCAATATATGGTTGACTCCAGAACGAGAGTCAACAGCCGATACCGGTAAGAAGTCGCAAACGCCACCTGATTAACGAGCACAGGCCATTATGGTCAAGAGAGGGTACAGCGCCGAGAATGCGGCGGCTCCGACAGGCACGAACACCGGCATGGACCGCTGGCGGTTCGCGCTGGACCATGGTGCGCAGGGCCTGTGGGACTGGAACCTCGATTCCGGTGTCGTCTACTGCTCCGACAACCTGTTGGCCATGCTCGGCATCGACGGCGCCAACGACATGCTGTTTGCCAACTGGATCGGGCTGCTGCATGCCGACCACCGTGCCGCCCTGCTGGTTGGACTTGATGGTCTACTCGCTGGTGTTCCGGAATACACCGGCGAGTATCGCATCCGCACCGCAACGAACTCCTACAAATGGATGCGCATGCGCGGCCGGGTCATGGCACACAGCGCAGCCGGCCGACCGTGCCGCATCGTCGGCACATGCATCGACATTGCTTCTGATAAAGCCGTTGAGGCCGCGCTGCATGAAAGCAAAGAGCGCCTGAGCCATGTCGTCTCTCGCATCCCGGGCGTGGTATTCGAGTTCGTCTTGCGCACCGACGGCACCTTCGGCATGCCGTACGCGAGTGCGGGTCTGCACACGCTGCTCCGGATTACCCCAGACGAAATACGCGAAGACGGACTGGTCGCATTCCGCTATCTGGACCCAGCCTGCAGCGAGCGCGTCCTTCGCTCGATCATCGACTCGGCCCAGAACCTGACCCACTGGAGTCAGGAACTGCCGCAAATCTTTCCGGACGGCGAGCGCCGCTGGGTCTACGCGGAATCGATGCCGGAACGGCAAGCCGATGGCTCCGTCCTGTGGCATGGTTTCGCCAGCGACATCACCGAACGCAAGCGGTTCGAGTTCGCGCTGCAGGAGAGCGAGCAGCGCCTGCGCGGGATCACCGCGCGGATCCCGGGCGCGGTCTACCAGTTCCGGCTCGCGCCCGATGGCAACATGACTGTGCCTTATGCCAGTGAATCCATCGCAACGGTACTGCGCATCTCACGCGAGGAACTGGAAATCGACGGCACCGCACCCACACGCTATCTGGAACCCTCCGAACGTCAAAAGGTGATCGAATCCATCCTGCAGTCGGCACGCACGTTGAAGCTATGGGAGCAGGAGCTGCTGATGACCTTCGCCGACGGCGACCAACGCTGGTTGCGCGCCGAGGCCATGCCGATGCGCGAACCGGATGGTGCCACGGTGTGGACTGCCTTCATCGCCGACGTCACCGAACGCAAGCACGTTGAACTGGCACTGCGCGAGACAGACGAGCGCCTGCGACGCATCGCCTCGCGCATTCCTGGCATGGTATTCGAGTTCAGGCGTAAACCTGACGGTTCGATGTCGATACCGTTTGCCAGCGAGGCCATCCGGGAACTGTACGGGGTGACACCGGAGAATGTCATCGAGGATGCCTCGGGCGCCTTCGCCGGCATCCACGTCGAGGATCAATCGGCCCTGCGTGCAGCGATTGAGCGTTCGGCCAAGACCCTTGAACCGATACGGAACGAGTACCGCCTGGCGCAGTCAGGCAGCGAGTTACGTTGGGTGCTGATAGACGCAATCCCGGCGCGCGAAGCCGATGGCACGGTGATCTGGCACGGCATGACCACCGACATCACCTCGGCCAAGCACGCCGAGGACACCATCCGGCGCGAGAAAGCGTTCGTCGAATCCCTGGTGCAGAATCTGGTCACACCGACCCTGGTATTGGACCCGGACGGCACCGTGCGGGTGTGGAACCGCGCGCTCGAACACTTGACCGGAGTGAAAGGCGAACAGGTTGTTGGTACGCGCGAACACGGCCGACTGATCTATGGGGCGCAGCGGCCGATGATGGCGGACATCATTCTGGCCGGGGATATTCCTGAATATGCCGACCTGTATGCGCAGTTCAAAATTTTGGACGGCATTCCTGGTGGCTTCTATACAGAGAACTGGTTCTTCACGACTGACGGCCAAAGCCACTACGTGAGTGGCGCAGCCGCGCCGGTTTATTACAAGGATGGAACCCTCGCAGCCGTCGTTCAGACCATTCACGACCTGACCGACAAGCAGCACATGCAGGTCGAGCTGGAGCGTGCGCGTGATGAGGCCTTATCCGCAACCCGCACCAAGAGCGCGTTCCTGGCCAATATGAGCCACGAGATCCGCACGCCTATGAACGGTGTCATTGGCATGACCGGATTGCTGCTCGGCACCGCACTTGACGCCGAGCAGCGCGAATACGCCGAGACCATTCGAGTCAGCGGCGAACATCTGCTTGGTATCATCAACGACATTCTTGATTTCTCGCGCATCGAGGCTGGCCGACTGGAACTCGAGACAGTCGACTTTGACCTGTGGCAGGTTCTCGAAGAAGTCGCTGCCGCACTGGCCGTGCGTGCTCAGGAACGTGGACTCGACTTCGCCTGTTTTGCCGAGCACGAGGTACCGGCGCGGCTGCGCGGCGATCCTGCGCGGCTGCGCCAGATGCTGATCAATCTGGTCGGCAATGCGATCAAGTTCACCCTCGAGGGCGAAGTGACCGCGCGCGCCATGCAGATTGCCTTCACCGACACCACTTCGACCATCCGTTTCGAAGTGCGCGATACCGGCATCGGCATCGCACCCGACAGGGTCGGAGAACTGTTCACCGCCTTTACCCAGGCTGATGTCTCGACCACGCGACGTTTTGGCGGCTCTGGCCTGGGGCTCGCCATCTGCAAGGAAATGGTCGGGTTGATGGGTGGGGAAATCGGCGTCGACAGTCAGCCCGGAAGCGGCTCGAGCTTCTGGTTTACGGTCACCCTGGAGCGGCAATCGTCTGAAGAGTCCGACACTACCGGAGCTGCGCTCCACAACTTGCGTGTGCTCGTGGTTGACGATCACGTGAGCAATCGGCGCCTGCTTGAGGTCCTGCTTCGGCGTTGGGGCTGCCGTCATGCAGAAGCCAAAGGCGGTATCGAGGCGTTATGCATGCTTGGCGAGGCGGCCGCGCGCGACGAAGCGTTTGAGGTTGCGCTGCTCGACATGCAGATGCCTGACATGGATGGCCGACAATTGGCGCGCAGAATCAAAACCGATCCGATGCTCGCCGACACCAGGCTCGTGCTGCTGACCTCGATGGGGCAAGATTTCGTAGAGCAGATGAATGCTGCTGATTTCGCCGCCAGCCTGAACAAGCCGCTGCGCCAGTCGACGCTCTACGATTGCATCGCGAGTCTGCCCACACGTGCAGAACAGGCGCCGCCACCGGCACCGACGCCAGTCGTGGTAGCCGACGTACCGGTTCGGCCAGAGCGATTGCTGCTGGTCGAAGACAACGCGGTCAACCAGAAAGTCGCGATAGGTCTGCTCCGCAAGATGGGCTATCAGGCCGATGTTGTCGGTGATGGCGCCAGCGCCCTTGAGGCGCTGACACGCTCGTCTTACGATCTGGTGTTCATGGACTGCCAGATGCCGATCATGGACGGCTTCGCCGCAACTCGCGCAATCCGCAATGCGAACTCTTCGGTGCGCCGCCATGACGTGCCGGTGGTGGCGATGACAGCCAACGTGCTGGCCGGCGATCGCGAAGCCTGCATCGCGGCCGGCATGAACGACTTCCTGCCAAAACCAATCAGCCCGGGCGCGCTGACCCAGATGCTGGATAAATGGCTGGCGCCATTAGCGCCGCCACCAACCGTGCGTGCCACAACCGCCAACTCCTCCGCCAAGGAGTTTGATCGTGACCGGCTGCTCGACAACGTCATGGGCGACGAGGAACTCGCGCGCGACGTGCTGGTGGCATTCGCACAGGACGCCGACCTGGTGCTGGCCGAACTGGGCGCGGCGCTGACGGCCGGCGATGCATTGCGCAGCATGCGCGCCTGCCATACCTTGAAAGGCACCACTGCCAACGTCGGTGCGCTGGCCCTGTTCGAAACGGCCCGCGCCCTCGAAGCCGCAGCGCGCGAAGGAGACCTGGCGGTGGTTTCCCGTGCCGTACCTGATCTTGCAAACGCGTTGGCGGCGTTTTGCGCCCATGCGACCCGCGCGCTGGCCAGCGACGATCGCCTGCCGGCAATTGGACCACGACAGGAGTCACGGCCATGAATGTGGACGATCTCGCCAGCACGATGCCGCTCGGCTTCAGCGACGGCGATCTGGCGCTGGAGTCGACCTACTCCAAAGTCATCCGGGTGTTGGTTGCCGAGGATACTGAATCGCAACGGTTGGTCTTGATGAAGCAGGTGCGTGCGCTTGGCTTCGAAGCTTACGCGGCCATCGATGGCGATGATGCCATCGCCAAACTCGAACAATACCGCCCGCACATCGTGTTGACGGATTGGTTCATGCCGGGCCTGGACGGCATCGAAGTCTGCCGCATCGCTCGCGCCACCAAGCGTGGCCGTCTGCTCTACATCATCATGTTGACCGCGCACGGCGACGACGATCGCCTGGTCGAAGCGTTCGAGGCTGGCGCCGATGATTACCTCAACAAGCCTGTGAACGTGCGCGAACTCCACGCCCGACTGCGCGCCGGCAAACGTATCGTCGCCTTGCAGACGGAGCTGCGTCGCAACGCCGACAACCTGCGTGCGCTGAATGCCGACCTGACTGCAGCCAACCGCCGGCTCTACGAGGTCGCCCACCTCGATTCACTGACCGGTCTGCCGAACCGGCGTCTGATGGTCGAACGGCTGCAACAGGAATGGGCTGCCTATAAACGCCGGCTGATCCCGCTCTCGCTGATCCTGCTCGACATCGATCACTTCAAGTTGGTCAACGACATGCACGGTCACGATTCCGGCGATACGGTGTTGACCCGCATCGCCCAGATCCTGCGTCAGGAAATCCGCGCCGAAGACACCGTCGCGCGCATGGGCGGCGAAGAATTCCTGGTCCTGTCGCCGAACACCAATGGCTCGGCCGCGCTGGATCTGGCTGAACGCATGCGCATCCGCGTCGCCGCCGAAGTTTTCAGCGGCGCCGGCCGCAGCTGGTCCGTCACCGCGAGTTTCGGGGTGGGTGTTGCCGAGCAGGAAATGTCCGACTGGGGAGCGGTGTTCAAGCGCGCCGACAGGGCGCTCTATCAGGCCAAGGCCGAGGGGCGCAATCGCGTGCATGGCTGACTGCAGGTAAGATGGCTGTCTTGTACAACGGCTGAAGTCGTGCAATCGTGAAGAAAAGCGCTGCCTGTCTGACTATCGCGCTCCTGGCGAGCACATGCCTGCCGGTGCAGGCGGCGCTGGTCCGTTACGATTACGCCGGGACACTGGGCTACGATATCGGCGATCCGCGCTCACACCAGGTCTGTGACGAATCCGGCAACTGCACCCTGGTCACAACAGGCGTGCCGGCCGGAACAACGTTCTTTGGCAGCTGGACAGTCGACACTGCTCAGGTCGGGGTTCCGTTCGACGACAGCGGTTCATTGATCCATTCCTTTGGGCAAATCTACGATTTAGAGCAGTTCACCTTGACGATTGCAGATTCCGCCCTGGTCGGCGGTCGACGCGAGGACACCATCTACGTCACCACGACAGACCTGATGGGCAACTACGCCGACAGTTGGCCATCAGGCTATTCAACCGACTACAGCTTTCGCGGTGCGGTGCTGAATCCAGGTGAATTCGTCGTCGCTGGTGTTGAGCTGGATCGGATTTCCATTAATTTTAATCACGATGGCAATGACCTGTGGACCGACTTCGCCTTGCCTGGCAATGCCGATTTCTTTAGCGATATGGAGCTCCGCTTCATTGTTTTCGAACCCGGCTACGTGACGGGAACGATTACCTCGCTCACCGCCACGGTCGTACCCCTACCGACCCTGTTGCCCGTCACTGTATTGGCGCTGGCGTTGATTCGGCGGCGGCGACAGGTGCCTCAACTCAACGCTTGAGTGCTCCTGGTTCGCGTTTCATCCACTCGACAAACATCCGTGCGCGCGCCGGCCACTTCAGCGGCGAGACAATGATTCAACCCTCAGGAGATGCATCCATGACCTCTGATTACGACGCCATCAGCACCACCATCTTCCATTATTTCGAAGGTCTCAAAACCGTTGACCGGGCACGCCTGGAAGCAGCCTTCGCCGTCGAGGTCTGCCACATGAAAGGCTACATCCGCGACAAGCAAGGCAATCTGCAGCTGACTTCACGACCGATGAATGAGGTGATCGACGGCTGGATGAAGCGAGTGCCGGCGCCTGAGCTGGAAGGCAAAATCATTGCCATACAAATCACCAATCCCTGTGCGGCCGTCGCGGTATTCGATTTCAGCGGCATGTTCACCGACACCTTACAGCTTGCGAAGGTCGACTCGCAGTGGCGAATAGTCAACAAATTCTACGTCGACCAATAAGATCAGGCCCACAGCACTGCCCCGCAGAGACGGCCTCACTCAAGTCGGGACTCGTGAAGGATTAACCTCATGACGGAGCCCTCGCCCCTGCTGGCTGCGGCGCAAGGCCTGCGGCTTCTGTTGCGGGAAGCGGGCGCGACCATCGAACGCGAACGCCGCCTCGGCAACGAAGTTCTCACGGCATTGACAAAGATGGGTGCGTTTCATTTGCAGCTCGGTGCCGAATATGGCGGCGTAGCCGCCGACCCCCTGACCTATCTCCATGTGATCGAAGAATTGTCGCGTGCCGATGCCTCAAGCGGCTGGTGCGCGATGGTTGCCTCGGAATCGAGTGCCTGCCTGAACGCCTGGCTGGCACCCGCCGTGATCCGTGCCATGCTGGGCACCGGTACGCTCGCCGTGGTTGCGTTGACCGCGGTCGGTAAAGGCCGTGCGGTAGCGAGCGGCGACGGTTATCGCGTCAGTGGCCATTGGCGCTTCACCAGCGGTTGTCGTCATTCTGACTGGCTGGGCGCGCTCTGCATCGTGCACGACGGCAAAGTGCCGCGTGTCGATACGAATGGCGTGCCGGTGCTGCGCGTGATCTTCGCGCCCAGCAGTGCAGCCCGACTGATCGATACCTGGCACACCAGCGGACTCAAGGGAACGGCCAGTGACGACTTCGAGCTCGATGACGTTTTCGTGTCAGCCGAGCGCGGCTTCGATCTTCGCGATGCGCCACGCGATAGCGCACCGGCGTGGCGTGTGCCGCTCGGGCTTCGTCTCGCCATGAGCAAGGCCGCCGCGCTATGCGGCATGGCTCGCGGCGCAATGGATGCCGTGCGGCCTTTGCTCGAGCGTACGCCCTTCGCCGGCGCGCGTGCGGCCCGTGAAGAGCCGCGCGTGCAGGCCGGTTTGGCCGAAGCCGAAGGCGCGATCGAGGCCGGGCGCGCCTATCTGCACCGCGAAGTGCAGCGCGCCTGGGAGACAGTCAGCGTCGGTCGTCCGCTCGACCTCGACGCAGTGGCCCGCACGCGCCTCGCAGTCGTGTACGCAGCTCGCTCTGCGCTCGCTGCGGTGAACACCGTTCAGGAACTGGGCGGCAGCGCTGGCATCTTCACGCCGGCCCTCGATCGCGCAGTGCGCGACACCAACGTTGCACGTCACCATCTGCAATTACAGGCCCATGTGATGGAAGATGTCGGGCGGGTGATGCTGGGTCACAAGCCGCTCAATCCGCTGTTCTGAGCAACACGCGAAGTGGCGATTCCAATGGCGGGCTCGAGGCAGACTCGAAAACAACGTTCGGCATCAACGTGCAAAGCACGTATTGGCGCAAATACGCCGACTGCACCCTCAAGTAGTCGGGCCGCGTCGTTCGCGCAGCGCATCCCGATAGATATCGCAGTATTCCGCGACGACCTGATCCGGGTGCGTGCGCCGCAGTACGGCAGAAAAATCGGCAACCGCGCAACCGCGTTTACCGGCAACGACTAATTGCCCCATTCGGTCGGCGAGTGCCTGCGCATCGTTCGGCGGAACCAGCGCCGCCGGATCGACAGCGCTGATAATTTCGGCAACCCCGGCGATATCTGACCCCAGTACCGGGACCCCGGCTGCGTAAGCCTCGACAATCGTCAAACCGAAAGGCTCCAGCCAGATCGATGGGACGATCAGCATGTCTATTTCGCGCAGGAATGCCCTCGGGTCGACGAAACCCACCAGCTCTATCGGTAGTGCTTCTAGACGATCGCGCAGGAAGCCGTCGTCCGTCGGCGCGCGCCCGGCAATCTTCAACTGCCAGTCGCCGGCACCCAGCAGGCGGCAGGCGTCGAGCAAGGTCAGAATTCCTTTCTCGGGAACCAGCCGGCCCAGAAAACCGAACGTATAGGGTCGTGCTTCACCGTGCGTTGACGGACTTTCTGCGTCCTGTTCCATGCGCACGGGATTCCACACGACGTGCCGGTGTGCGTCAGGTACATCTGCGAAGAATCCGAATTCGAGATGTGTCGCCAGAATTGCCTGCGAAACGCCGACGACACGATCGATGTGCCGATGATAATGGCGTTTTATGCTCGAGAAAACCGCGCAAGCCAGATGTCTCTGCATGCAACGCTGTTCGCCTTTAAACAGTGATGCGCGGATACAGAGCAGATCATAGTCGTGAAGTGTGTGAACGATTATCGCGCCGTGGTCCCTGGCAATCTTCCACATCAGTGGCGTCAGCTCGACCATCGAGTGTGAATGTACGATATCGGGTTGATAGTCGGTGAGCAGTTGGCCGAAGTCATGCGCCGTGATGACGTTGAACAGCGTGGCAATCTTATTGATGTTGCGCAGAACACCCGGATATCGGGGAGTATCCTCGATCCAGAGCGGATTGCGATGCGTCAACGGATGCACATCCACACCGTCGCGACGTTGAGGGAAACTCGGCCGGGGCGCTATGTGAGCAACGCCCACGTCGTTGCCGAGTCGACTCGTGCCCTCGGCGAGCACTTGAACGACCCGCTCCGCACCGCCCATCGAGTACGGTGGATAAAGTGAACTCAGATGAAGGATGCGCACACGCGTTTGAAATTCAGTTATCCACCATGGCCTTGCTCATGCGCACGACCTCGGCGGATTTTTCGCTGCTGACTATGGTTTTTGCTCGCAAAATGCTACCGCCGGGTGTCGTCGTAGCCATTTCGTTACAGGTCTTTCGATATACCAATACGAGATTATCGCCATTCCGGTAGCGCCCGCCATCAGCACAACGCCCAGAAATGTCCAACCGAACAACCGCTCGAGATGCAGCCAATTCCAGGCTACACCGATGAAAAGCAGTGCGAAAGGGTGGATCAGGTACAACGAGTATGAGCAGTCACCCAGAAACGCGATCGGAGAAAGGGGTTTCAAATCCACCCTGTTACCGCGCTCGAACAGGACCGCTGCAAGCAGCAGGAGCGCCGCAGGCAGGCCCCAGCCAAGGACACGCATGAAATCGTTCTGCGTCGACTGGCCCGCGATCTTGACGGCGAGACCAAGAGGATCGATCAGCACGCACGCCAGTGCACCGATAGCCACGAGCGCAGCAGAAGATCGGCTCAATCGGAGATCCCTGAGCCATGCCCATCCGAGCAATGCGCCCAGCCCGAACTCCAGGATGATCGGTTGCGACCAGAAACGCAGCACCGTGCTTTCTGCCGGCAACGCGAAACCTGCCAGAACGATGATCAGCAATGTCGAGCAGAGCGCGATCACGGCGCGCGGGGCGGGCAGCACGACAAAGAGCGAAAACAGCACATAAAAAAACACTTCGTAGTTGAGCGACCACCCCAGCGTATAGAGCGGAAATACCAGGCCACCCTCGGCACCGTAGGTCGGATACGGAATGAATGCGAGCGACGCTAACAGTGCCTGTGACAGATTCCCTTCGTACCCACGCGATCCGAGCATCAGTATCGGCATGTAACAAAGCGTGACCAGCCAATAAAGGGGAACCAGCCTGATGGCTCGCCGCAGAAGAAACTGACGGCGCGCAAGCGGGCGTTCAAATAAGCGTGCCGACGATACAACCATGATGAAGCCGGAAATGCAGAAAAACAGATCGACACCAAAACCGCCAGGCGGCAGTGGTATGCGTAACAGATCCTGCCCGCTCGCGGCTGCTGCTCTCAAGACTTCCGCTTGGGTGTGTCCGGCAAGGACGAGTATGGCTGCGATCGCGCGCAGCACCTGCACCAGGACCAATGGATGCGACTGCGAGACGTCGTCCACCGCCTTCGAGTTCGACTTCGCGATCGGAGCGAGCGGCTGGCCATCGCGTGCGCGGCGGGCAGTCAGCGCCGACGCCTGGAACGCGATGTCCTTCGCGTCGGCTTTCACATCAATCACTAGGCCGCCAGCGAGACGCGCGCGTCGATGAGAGCTCGCGCAGATGTCCACAGTCGGTCGCGCTGGATAAACAGCGTGACTATTACTGCGGCAGTATAGATCGCGGTACAGAGTGCCCAGTTCTCAGTGGACCGCGGATTGATTCCGACAAGGAGCGCAACGGCAGCCAGGCCAAGGATCGCGGCTGCGCCACCCGGCAGCAAGCAGCGGACGAACGTGCGTATACCGATAGAAGCTTCGCGACACATGAAATAGATCATCATTACAGATACTGCAACAGCTCCCAGGGCGTAGCCGATGACCAAGGTGGTCAATCCAAACCAGACTGTAGCCAGAAAAACGCCGGACAATGTGAGACCGTTGACAAGCCCCAGATAAAAATTCATTCGCACGGCGCCTTTCTGAATCAGTACTGCGCTGTTGTAAACCGCAATCGCCTGTATCGCACCGACAGGTGCGAGAATCATGACCAGGTCCGCGAGCCCTTCCCATCGACTGGCGTAGAAAGCATCGATCGGATAGCGCAGGCCGAACATCAGAAAAGTCATCATCGGCAGCGTGATCGATGCAGTCGCAGTCACGACCGCACAGATCACTGTACGTTTGTCGGACCCGGCCGCATCCATGCGCGACAGCGTCGACAGCAGCACGCCGCTGACCGGCCATGAGATCAACATCAGCGGGATGATCATGAATTGATAAGCCAGTCCGTAGAGCCCAAGACTGGCAGCGCCAAGCACGCTGCCGATCAGCATGCGGTCGATGTTCCGCGCGCAATAGGACAGGAGATTCGTCACAAAAACCCATCCACCCACCTGTACAAGCGTCGTAATTCGGGCGAAATCCAAATTGACTCGAAACAGGCCGCGTGCGTACCAGGTGAACGCGAACGCGCGGATCAACTGCAAAGTGGCATGAAACCCAACCAGCGCAAGGATTCCCAATGATGACCGCAGGCCGATGCTGAAAACTACCAGAGCGATGGCGAGCGCGGCCGACTCCACGGCAACGACATGCGGATAAGCAAGCTCGCGTTCGAGCAGGGCTCGAGGTGCCGTCGCCCAGATTGAACAGGCGGTAACGACCGCGAAGCCTGCCAGTACCTGACCAAGGCCTGGCATTTCGATCGCGGCTTCAATGGGCTCCGCACCGAAAGCAATCAGCAGACCACCGAGCAGGCCTGCTACGCCCATCATGCCGATAGCCGCGCCAGCCTGCTCCCGAGTGAGTTCTGGATGGCGAACGATTGCGCTCGACAAGCCAACGTCCGTAACCAGGGTCATGAGAGCCATCAACGGGATAGCGAATGCGACGAGTCCGAACTCTTCCGGCGACGCGACGCCTGCAATCATGATCGAAGTGAGCAGTGTAGCTGCCGCTTTCGTGACATTGAGTCCAGTCATGAGAACCATGCTGCGTAACATCGTCAGCAGGCCTTGTTGACTCGCAGGGGACTCGGCAAAGCGGTAGAGCGCATGACGTTCAGGCCGGCACCGTCGTGCCCGAAATCCGGACGGGCGCTGTGCTTCGCCGTACTTCGTCATACAGATCCAGATACCGGCGCGCAACTTTGTGCGGTTGCGTCTCGTCGACAATGTGCGCAAAGCTCGCCCGCCGCGGTAATGCTTCGCGGCCGTCGCGCAGGACGCGGTTCATCAACGCCGCGAGCGCCGATGCGTCGCCGGGATTGAACAGCCAGTCGCCATTTCCAGCGCCAATCAGGTCGGTAATGCCGCCTGAGTCGGCTCCAATCACCGGCACCCCGGCAGCATAAGCCTCGAGGATCGTCCGCGGCAGTGGTTCAGCCCAGATGGATGGCACAATCAGCACGTCGATTTGATCGAACAATTGTCTTGGCGGAACGAACCCGGCAAATTCGATGGGCAGATTCGTAGCAAGGTGTTTCAGGGAATCCCGTTCAGACGCTTCCTTGCCAGCAACGATCAGTTTCCATCCCTTTGCAGGCAGATGGCGACAGGCTTCGAACAGCGTGCCAACGCCTTTTTCGATATTGATTCGGCCCAGGTAGCCAAAGGTCAGCGGCTCTCCTTCCAGCGAAGGTTTCATGTAGTCCGACCCGATGCCGTCCACGACTGCGGGATTCCAGATGACACGCCGCAATTGCTCTGGCACATGACTGAAATATCCCATATCCAGATGCGATTGCAGGATGCCGCGGCCAACACCGACCACGGCGTTCACCTTGCGCTGATGGCGGCTCTTCATGAAGGTGAAAGCGCGGCATTTCAGATGGCGAGTCGCACAACGCTTGCCGTCCTTGAACATCGCCGCATTGCCACACGCGAGATCAAAGTCGCGCAGCGTATGTACTATCGGCAGACCACGTTTGTGCGCCGCGACCCACACCCGCGTCGAGACGTCGAGCAGGGAATGCGTGTGCACGACATCAGGCTTGAAATCATCAATGACTTTGAGAAAGTGAGCTTCGAGCCGCGTATTGAATTGCTGTTTGAATCGCCGCACGCCGCGCGCGATTTGCCCGTGCGCGGGCCACTCCTCTGCCCAGAAGTCCGTTTCATGCGGCATGCGATAGACCTGCACTCCGTTGCGCGATTCCCGGGTCCATCCGCCGGGCGAAGTGCAGGCGGCCGCCACGTCGTGACCGGCCTGCGTTAGAGCCTCGGCAAGCAACGCTACGGATCGCTCTGCGCCGCCCATGATGTGCGGCGGATAGAGCATGCTCAAGTGCAGTATTCGGGTCATCGCAACTTCCTCACTTCCTCGATCAGGCGCCGCGCACTGCGCCGCCAGGAATACATTGCCGCTCGCGCTTCGCCGCGCGCGACCAGTCTGGTCAACAATTCAGGATCGTCCACCGCTCTACGCAGCGCTGCGGTTATCGAACGGACGTCGGCTGGGTCGAAGTACAGCACAGCATCGCCGCAGACTTCGACGACCGGCGGGATCTCGGAAGCAATCACGGGGCAGCGATTCAACATCGCCTCGAGCGGTGGAATACCGAAGCCTTCGTACAGGCTGGGGAAGACCAGCGCAGTGGCATTTCGAAGCAATGCGGTTACCTCCTCGTCCGGGATTGCTCCGGCCAGCACGACTCCGGGCGGCGCATCCGTCAGTCCCTGACCGAAAACTGCTGCATCCACGGCGCCGACCACGACAAACTGCAATTCCGGCTCAGCGAGCTGCATGAATGCCGTGATGGCCGCGAGAAGATTCTTATTCGCCACCGGTGAGCCGATGGCAAGAAAATAGCGGCCTGGTGAGAGCTGCAGGCGCGTAAGCACACGCGGGTCTGGAACCACGTCACGCAGATGCTCGCAGCTATTGGGCACGACGAAGATACGTCCATCATCGATGCCGAGCGCCGCCTTCAATTCGCCGCGCGAAAACTCCGAGACAGTGCCGATAGTCGAACGCATCGCAATGAGTCGGCCGAGACATTGGTGAAACAGACGATAGGCCCGTGTGAAGTTCCTGGGAGTCCGAAATACCGCCGCATCGTGAAGTATCGTGATGCTGCGCCCGCGCAGTACCGGTCCGCTGTTGGCGAGATTGACGAGAATGTCGCGCGTGCCGCAGTGAAAACGGAGCAACTGATCCCACAGATGACCCGGTGCGGCACGGACCTCGCGTACAGTAATGCGTCGCAGCGCCAGCCGTTGCGCAGTCCCGCGCGGAACGAGCAGAAACCAGGCGCGCAATCCATGTGCATTCTCGGTGGCCTCCTCGAGTTCGGCGTCGATCGCCAAGATCAATTGCCGAGCAAAGCGTTGTACGCCACTACCACGCTGGGTGAGAAAGCGACCATTGATGTAAACATCACCGCAACCAGGCGCCTCAACTGCCGGCAACCGAGCAGGCGCCTCGATCGGGTCGATGGCGGCCTCCACGAGCGGACGATTCATCAAGGACGCTCCAAGGCACGTTGCCAGACTGGCAACTCGGTCGATTGAATGCGGTGATACAACCAGGCGACGGTCGGGCGTTCCAAGGCGAGGTGAAACAACAGCGCGGCCGCGACGGCAATCACACAGCTGGCGCCGACCCAGCCCCAGGAAATCGACAATCCGAGACCGTGTCCGAGCATCAGCATCAACGCCAGCGAGAATGGGTGCGTGAGATACAGCGCGTAAGAGGCATCGCCCAGTAAAGCAAAGAATCGACTCAATGCGCTCGATCTGGAAGGTTCGACCGTCAATGCAGCGGCGGCGCACAGCAATGCGGCAGGCAGGCCCATCCAGAACGAGCGCCACGGCCAGAAAGGACTGGCTGGGCTTTGATGACTGCCAAAATAGAGCAGAACGATGCTCAACAGAAACACCGCGCTCCCGAAGCCAGCCGACCACCGTATCCCGCCGACACGCAAACGCGCCAACAGAATGCCCGCCAGAAACTCGAAAATCAGTGGATTGAACCAGAACGCCATCGGCATATCGGCGGGCGGCATGATCAGCCCGATAGTACCGAGGCTCACCAGTGCGGCACATACGAACAGGAAGCCACGCCTGCGGGGCCAGTTCAAGGCAATGGCAAAGAGGACGTAGAACATCATCTCAAAATTCAATGTCCAGCCCAGCGCGAGCACGGGATACGGTTCGCCGTAAGCATTGACGCTGGGAATGAACAGGTACGACGCGACAACGCTGACAGGCGTTAACTGGTTATGCGATACGTAGGGAGAAAACCACAACATCGACCCCACCATCGCCGTCGTCAGCAGCCAGTAGGTCGGGACTATGCGCGCCAATCGACGCACGAAGAATCTTACGGCCGCATCGGGACGACCAAAAGCATCGTGTGCGGTCAGATAGATGATGAATCCACTGATGACAAAGAACACGTCGACACCCGATGCCCAGAACGCGGGGTGGCCGAGCGCTTCAAATGCAAGCTCATGGCCGCTTGCTTCGCCGAACTCAAGTTGGACATGCCCAAACAGGACCATCGCCGCCGCCACAAAGCGGAGCAATTGGATACGTTGCAGGTGTACTGTCACTTGACCGCAACTTTTTCAATGCGATGACTGACAGGCGCATTGGGTAGTATCGACCCCGCGGCCAATACATCGGCATAGACCTGCATCAGTCCCGCATGTGTCCGATCGCTGGTGTAATGCGCCAGAAAGCGCTGGCGTCCGGCTGTCCCCATTCGCTGCAACGTCGATGAATCACAGCGCGTCAACGCTGTTGTCAACGCCATTGGGTCGTCGGGTGCCACCAGCAGGCCAGTGACACCGTCCTCGATAATTTCCCGCAGGCCGCCGACCGACGAAGCAATCACCGGCTTTCCCGCGCGCATCGCCTCGACTGCTACCAAACCGAAACCTTCCCATCGCGATGGCATGACAACCACATCGCAGGCATTGATCTGAGCGACGACATCCGCCTTGCTGCGCCACCCCAAAAACGCGATGTGCCCAACCGTTTCGCGGGGTTCCTGACTCGTCCGGCCTGACAAGACTTCCTCGCCGATGATCCGAACGCTCAGCGAAGCGCCCAGATCCCGTGTGGCTGCAAAAAGCACGTCCACGCCTTTCTGGCGGTCGAGTCGGCCGACGAACAACACTTTCAGTCGTTGGTCGTCCCAGGCTGCGCGTTCCTCCGGGCATTTGCCCTGGATGCCGTTAGGCACCACGACGAACTTGCTCTTGCGGATCCCGGCCCGTTCGCCCTGTGATTTTTCGGCCTCTGAAATGGCGATGATGCGACGCGTTCGGTAAGAAAGCATGCGCTCTGCAAAGCACGTTGCAAACTTCGTCGCGGGCGATTGCTCGATCTCGAATGCCCAACCGTGAGGGCAATAGATAATCGGAGGCATTGTTTGCACGCAGGTCAACATTCGCACCACCGCGCCGGCGAACGTCGAATGGGCATGGATCACGTCCGGCTTCCAGAGCCTCACCGCCGCACGGATGGCAATAGCGAGACGCGGGACTCCACCCAGCCTATCGGGTCGATCGAACGTCCAGATCATCTCCGGCGCCACGTCAACGAGATGTGAGACGTGCTGCATAGGAACCAGACAACGCACCTGTTCGGCGCCCGTGCTTTCGGCCTGCAGCGGAACGATTTCGTTCAGGTAGGTGCCGCATCCGCCCCAAGTCGATTCAGCAATATGAAGAAGCCTCATGTGCGCTCGTTCTCGTGTGCTTCAAATGCGGCCGAGGTCGTAATGCGCGACGGCACGCTCTGACAAGCTGCGCTGAACATGCCGGCCCAACCGTATGGCCGGGCGCTCGAGCAATCGATACACCAATGCCGCGCCGAGAAAGGTCCCTGCCAGCGTTGCACCGATGAGAACGAACCCGGCCACAGGCCAATCGCGCTCCGCTGCCAGAAAAGTCGCAGCTTCCAAAGCAATCGGATGAAACAGATAAATCGAGTAGCTGATTGCCCCCGCGTAACCCAGCGCTCTGGTCGAAAATGCCCGTCGCGTCACAGTAAAAAGGAATAGAAGAAGAGCAACGTCCATCGCGAGAACTGCGGCCATCACACTTTCTTTGTGCGAATGGTCCGTATAAGCAGTTGCCCACACTACCGGGATTGCCAGTAACAGCGCCATCAGCATCGCTGGCGACCATCGCTTCGCCTGACGATCGCCTTCGATGATTGCCAGGCGCATGCAAGCGGCATACAACATGACCGCCAGATACAGAGGAGCCGCAGCCGGCACGCCCCCCAGATGGTTGCTGCGCAGAACTGCACCGATCATCGCGACGACCAGCATTACCGTAAACATCCCCGCGAGCACGCTCGTCGAGTACAGTTTGCCGAAGCAGAACAGGGCAAAACACATGGCGTAGAACGCCAGTTCGATGGTCAACGTCCAGTAAACGCCGAGTACGAATTCCTGGTGCCACAATGACGGCAACATTGTCGCGTTTGCCAGCGCCTGCTTCATCGGGATCATCGACGCACCGAACATTGGGAGGACGAATATCGCTACCAGGAGAGACAACCAGTACGCTGGGTACAGGCGGAAAAAGCGCGAGATCACGAAACCAAGCCGAGGGGAAGTGCCGGCAAAGCTGTAAGGGACAATGAAGCCGCTGATCGCAAAAAATGCGACAACACCTAGCTTGCCGAGATCAAAATAATCAAGCGTCCAGTCGAGATGGCGCTGCACCCACGACCCCGCGGGTGCCATTGACCCGACATATTCCAGGAGATGCTGGTAGAGCACCATCAACGCGGCAATACCACGCAGTCCGTCGATGTGTTCCAGCCGTGGGCGATGTGCAGCATTCGACATGCCTAACGTGCTCTGCGCAATTGCGCGAACGTGGCGATATGCGGCATCGCAATCTGCAGTGCCAGGAATGCACCGTAAGCTTTCCATGCACTGAGTCCGATCAGTGAATAGATCGTGCCTTGAGACATGAGCGACAGTGCCTGGGCCGTAACAAAGGCCGGCAGCAGCGCATTGAATGGATTACCGCTCACCATTCCGCGGCCCAACCACCGCAGGAATACGCCTATCGCGACTCCGAGCGTAATCATGACGAGAGCCAGTCCGAGATAGCCGAAAGCGACCAGCCCATAGGCTTCAAGCACCATCGTGGGAGTAACCGACCCGCCGTTGTGAATGAATGACATATACAAGCTGAAAGGTGCGTACTTCTCGACGAAATAGAATGGTCCAAGACCATGTTCGAACACATAAATCGCGCCCGGATTGGCAAACAAGCTGAGGAAGTTTCCACGGACAATTTCCATGTCCAATCCAATCAGATGCGACGAATCGCGAACTGCCAGGAACCACAGTTGACCCTGCCCGGCAATCCGATCGCCCAGCTTCAAGACGGTCTGATCGATACTGAGATTGCCGTAGTCGGAATAAATGAACGTCGTCACCATGAGAACGCAGATGACTATCAGGAGCGCGAACGGTGTGACACGGGCGACCTTGCGCATGACGTCGGCTGGATTGTGGATCATGAACGGCATGGCGTAGAAAGCGCCTGCGACGAGAATGATGAAGAACTTGTCGCCAAACAGAAACGAGGTCAAAACGTAGCCCAGAAACACTGCATGATGGCTCGCGCGCTGCCAGACCGTAGTCGCAAATATGGCGCTGCTGCCAAGGAACGCCGCCAGCACGAATTTGAGGTTGAGAAAGTTGAGTGTAAGCACGTCGGCGCTACCACTACGGTACTGGAATCTATCGGTGCCGGTGAGGAGCGGAAAACCGGTGCGCGACCCGGCAAGCAACAGATAAGCGACCACAAAAGAGGTAACCGCCACCGCACCCCATCGGAATGCGAACGGGCGGAAAGCCGAGTCATCTGCAGTGGGCGGATTACCCGCAATTCGACTTCGGCGGCGGGCGACCGTCATGCAGGTCAGCAGGAACAGCAATGAATAAAGCGAATAGCTGGCAGCAGCGCTTGACGCTTGCCCCCAACTCCCCATCTCCTTCATATAAGCGCCCGCTTCGATCGCGCCCAGAGAGGTCATCACCGAAAAATGCGGGATGATGAACGGCAACATCATGACGACTGTCCCTGGCGCCGCGGCGAACATTCGAGCGATTGCCGCCAGCCATAGCAGCGTCGTTGCCACGGTGGTAGCCGGGCCCGGCCACACCGCCGATAAGGTACAGTTCGCAATCAACAATGCTCCCAAAAGAAGCACGTCGACATCCAGCACCATCGCGGCGGCCGGGGCGTGCCGTACCGCGCTCTGGTGCGCCATCCCCATGCTTTGCGGACAGCAATCGAAACCAAAGGCGCCGGGCGCGCTAGTAGTCATTGATCAGGATCCCGGCAATCTTCGTCGGCGTCTTACTGAGGCTGCCCAGCAACTTCTGCAGTGGTCCGATAGCACTGGTATTGCGACGGGCGAGTATCACTGCCGCCGCGCACTGACCCGCAATCACCCGCCCGTCAGCTGCCTTACTGGTCGCTGGCGTATCCATGATGACGTGGTCGAAAGCGCCTGATAGCTGGCAAATCAGCACTGCAAGCTCGGTACGCTGCAACAATTCCAGTGGATTGGGCGGCAATGTGCCCGCTGGCAATACATACAAGCCCGGCAACTCGCTGACGGGATGAATGATGCCGAACTCCGGCATTGCTACCGAGTCTAGGTCCGAACGACCGGCAAGAACGCTGCTGAGGCCATTGTTTGCCCGAATATCGAACAGACCGTGCACACGCGGCGAGCGCATGTTGGCATCCACCAGCACAGTCCGACTTCCGGTCTGGCTCAGCGCAATGGCCATATTCGCCGCGAAATAAGTTCTGCCGTCGCCTTCATCTACACTGAGGACCGCCAGCGTATTGCGGGGCGGCCCCTCTGCCAGCACACCCAAGAGCAATTGGCTCCGCAGTTCTCGAAACGAGTCTGCGGACTCACCGAAAGGATCAGTCGCAACAGTCAACTCTCGATCCAGGACCGAGTTTTCGCCGAAAGCGTAGGGATAGCGAAACTGCTGAGAAAGCGCCCAGACCACGTCGTCTTCTGAGGCGAGCTTCAAGGCAACGGCTGCGTCTCCAAAACGCACGCCATGTTCCTGGTGATGAGCCAGGATCCGTGCAACTTCTTCTTCCGTCAGGTTGCATATTTCGCCGAGGTAGCGGCCGATGTTACGATGACGTTCCCGTTCGTCGAGATCCTGTATCGGTCTCGCGAGCGCAGGCCTTGCCGAACTGGTGCTGAATGCATTTTTTTTCATTTCATATTGCAGCTTTCGGGCGTGCTCATCACGCGTTGTGCAAGACCGCAGGTCCCGGTGTCACGCCGCGCGACCGCGGACGATGCACTCGATGCTGCCGCTTTCGGAAAGTTGATTTCGGCAACACACCGAACAACGGCTGCCCTAGTAGCAGGTGGACATCGTCATCGCTGCGCAGACGGCGATTCCACAGTTCGCATGCCAGTGCCGAGGCAACGGCAAGCAGGCAACCCAGGACGAAAGCACAGACGAGGGTCAGCTTGACCCTTGGACTCGAGGCCTTGGCAGGAATGGAGGCGTGCTTGAGGACCGAGACATTCGTCTGATTCGCCTGGCTTTCAAGGTTCGATTGGCTGGTTTGTTCAAACGCAACGCTATACGCGCGCTCAGCGTTTTCGACATCACGTTGCAGGATTTCGGCGAGGTCTCTCTGCGATTTCAGACGAAGCAGTCTGGCGCGTTGCGTTTCCAAGGCCGCCTTCAGCTGAGCAACCCGGCTTTGCGCCGCTTCGTCGTTTAGCGTAATTCCGCGCAGCACCTTCTGGGTCTGCGCTTCAATCTGCGTCTGCAAGCCATCGATGTCCAAACGCAGGGTCGCTACTGTCGGGTGGTTTTTTGAATATCGGGCGGTCAACGCTTTCAGCTGAAGCTGCTTGTCGGCAAGTGCCGCGTTCAATGTCGTAATCAGCGGGCTTTTCTGTACATCCGGCATGCTTCCCGCATTGCTGTCACTCAGTGCTTTACGGCTGCTTGAGTCCGCCGCTTCGTTTTCGGCAGTTACCAGCTGTGACGAAAGCCGGGAAAGACGGTTGTTTTCGATATCGAGCTTCTCGTCCGACGCGACCACACCGATCTTGCGCTGATAGACTGACAATGCTTCCTGTGCCGTTTCAAGAGCCAGGCGCAACTCTTTTGCCCGGGCATCAAAAAAACTGTTGTAGAGCTTGGCGGGCTCAGTACGCAGTTCGATGGTTGTTGCGATGTAGGCATCGATAATCGCATTGGCAGTCGCCGCCGCATCCTCGGGGGATGGCGAAGTGAAAGACACTCTGATGACGTTCGACTCGCGGGACGGCAGAACTTCAAAGTGCTTCACTGTTCGTTCCGCGAGCCACGGCAACAGCTCTCCTCGACCGCCTGCTTCTTTTTCCCAGCTGGCGAGCAGTGCCGGATCCTTGTCTTTCTCAAGCTTTCGCAATGCTGCGGAGATCACCCGCTCACTGCGGATGATGTCAGCCTGGGTGGCCATGTAGCTATTGATCGCGAGTGCTTGAATGCCGGCGCCCACTATCGGGTCGGTCGATTTGACATCGAGCAGCACTGCCGCATTTGCCGTGTACTGTTCAGGGCGCATCACCAGTGAAATCGCCCCAAGCCCGACAACAAGGCATAGCGTGAACAAGATGATTCCCCAGCGTGCCTTGAGGATATGCATAATTTGAGATGGGGTCATTGACTATGCGCCTGCGCGTAAGTTGCAAGAAGCGATTCGCGGAACTGCTCGCTGCTGAATCTGCCGCGTGCAGCAGTACGGGCGGCAATGCCGATCATCGAACGCATGGAAGACGAATCGATCAGCTGTGCAATACTGGTCAACAATTCATCCTCGTTTTGGTACAGAAACCCCGTCACTCCGTGCTGGATCAGATCGCGGTGACAGGGTGTATCGAGTGCTACGCAGGGTAGTCCGACCGCCATTGCCTCCATGAGGGGGATGGGGAAACCGCGACTATCGCCTGTCGCGAGATATAGCCATCCTTGACCGAGTAGTTGCGCCCGAACGCGGTCATTTTCTGCTTCAAACACATCAACGCCAGCAGCCCGCAGACGACCGGTCACTTCCTGATCCTGAGCTCCCAACCAGTTGAACCCCAGGCAAAGGCTTTTATCACTGAACAGGACGGCGACTCTTGTTATAAGGTCCGCACCGCGCGGGTTTGCCGTTCGAGTACTTGTCAGTACCAATGGGTATCGTGCTCTGTTCGGCCGTATGGTGAAAAAGATGTCCGCCACGGGTATCTCGATCAATCCGACGGGCTGGTCGGTCAATTCACTCAGCGTGCACGCTTCCCACGCCATGTTTGCGATGATCCGTTGGTTGGAGCAGCGCGCAAAGAGCCGGGAAACCGCTTTCATTACCACGCCCAAGGTGCGGAGCGACCCGAGTGTCCTCGACGCATGCGGCGAGTAATAAATTGATGGCTGTTCACCCCGTTCCGTCGTGTCCAGGAACGCGACAGCAAGGCTGGGCAGGAATCCGTGCAGATGAATGGCCGTGACCGGTCCGTCCTGAACGGCCGTTCGCATACTGCTCAATGATCGGTGCCAGTTCTGAACAGGGTTCCTGCTCCGCGGCACCAGCACAAATTCCACGGACTCCCGGAGGCCAGGCACCAGTCGCCGCCAATGGTCATCGTCGAAGGCGACGACTGTTTGCGTGATTGCCGACTCGGCCAACGCCGTAGTGGCGGGTTCGAGGAAGCCGAGAATCTCGTCAGAGTAACGCCCTGCCCAGTGTATGACCCTGGTAGCCCCTCGCCATGTCTGAAGCTCTTCGCGTCCCACGGCGTCAACCTTCTCGTGACAACTGGAATCGACTGGCGCAGTTCACGGTCAACGCGCGCCGTCATGATTGAGAACTACCTCAATCGTGCGAAAAAGAATACCGATGTCGAGCCACAGGTTTCGGGTTTCGACATACTCGCGGTCCAATGCAACTCGCGCCGCGTAGCTCAGGTTGTTTCGCCCGCTGACTTGCCATAAACCGGTAATCCCCGGACGTACGGCAAGATAATGCCAGCGCTCACGTCCATAACGGTCAAGCTCGTCGACTGTGATGGGCCGCGGACCGACGGCGTTCATATCGCCGCGCAATACGTTGAACAATTGCGGCAATTCGTCGAGGCTTGTTTTCCGCAGAAATCTGCCGATTGGCGTGATACGCGGGTCATCGGTGAGTTTCTGGTCGCGCTCCCACTCGGCGCGGGCTGACGGATTGTCGCGCAACAAATCGGCCAGGACGCGCTCTGCATCGACGTACATGGTGCGGAACTTGTAGCATTTGAACAGCTTTCCGCTGCATCCCACGCGATAGTGAGCGAAGATGATCGGAGCTCCGTCGCGTCGCCAGATCAGTGCAGCGATCAGCAGCAATAGTGGGCTTAGTACCAGCAGGAGGAACAGCGCGAAGGCCTGATTGCGGAGGCAGCGGAGTTGTTCCAACGCCGGAGTGTTTACTGTCGCGCTGGAGCGTACGGCAGCAGCATCAGACAAATACGATAAAGCGGTCATAGTCGTTGAGTCCTAATCCATTCCGTCGAGCAACATGGAGTTGCGAATGTCGCACGTCTCTCAGTTGTACCTGGTCGGAAAAAATTGATGTTTGAAATGTCGAGACATGCGCGCTGATACTTTTCATTTGAGATTTCCCCTGAGTTGATGCGAGCAATTCACACACTGCTGTTGCAATAGTCGATCCACTTTGAAATTTTTTCTTGGATAAGGCATGGATGCCCCATCGCATCAAGAACCTATGCAACAGTGCATCGATCATGCGTGCCCATAGCGGGAGCAATTACTGCGTGTATTTAGTGCGAATGAAGTTTCGCGTGAAACTCATTGGTGCCGATGAATGCGCTGATAACGAGCAGCGATAGCCTTATGTGCGTTAAGCCGCATAGCGGCCTTTGTGACGCATGTCGCACTTTCAGAAACCGTCTCGCGTCGCGTATCGGACCGAGAAAATAACGATCGGTAGTCAGAGGCTCTGCCGGTGGTGGCTACATCGAACTGAAGTCGATGTGGTGTAATTAAGCGTCGTTTCGTCAACACGCCACCGAGGAGCCCGCTAGTGACCTACGAATTCATCACTGTCGCCAAGCAGAATCACGTCACTCATATCACTCTCAATCGCCCTGAGGTCATGAACGCCATCAATCAGCAGATGCACAATGAATTGCAAACGGCTTTTGACGATTTTGCACAAGACGACACCCAGTACGTCGGTGTGATAGCCGGTGCCGGTGACCGCGCGTTTTCGGCAGGGAGCGATCTGAAATCGCTTGCCCGGCAGGGCAAGCCGCACGTCTATCCACGTAGCGGCTATGCCGGCCTCATCGAGCGTTTCGATCTGACCAAGCCGCTGATCGCGGCAGTCGACGGTGTGGCAGTTGGCGGTGGTTTTGAAGTGGCGCTGGCGTGCGACATCCTGCTCGCCACGCGCCGCTCACGCTTCGGTCTGCCAGAGCCGCTGGTCGGTGCCGTCGCTCTCGGTGGCGGCATGCACAGACTCGCGCGCCAGATCGGTCTTAAGCAGGCAATGGGCATGATTCTGACTGGCGACATCCTCGACGCCGAAGACGGCTATCGCATGGGCTTCGTCACTCAACTGGTCGATCACGATGCGTTGGATGATGCCATCGCGTCCTGGTGTCATCGCATCCTGCGTTGCGCTCCGCTTGCCACGCGCGCGTCCAAACAGACGGTGATGTGCGGTTTGGATGAACCCAGCCTGGAGCAAGCGATGGAGCATCAGCCGGCGTATCCGGCGTTCAAAACCTGGTATGAATGCAGCGATCGGCTGGAAGGAGCGGCGGCTTTTGCGGAGAAACGGGCACCTGAATGGAAGGGGCGTTAAGGAACGCTCTGCTGGTCGCTGAGCTGCCAGTGAACCGCATTCAGCCCAGTTCATCCAGGCCGCGATCTGCGGCGAATCGATCCAACACATTGCCGGTCAGGCGCGATACGTTGTTGTCGTAACCGTGGTGCGACAGGCTGCCGCACCACGCCATCGAAGACACACTGAAGACGGCGCCGCCGTTGGCGGTCGTGAAGTAGACGATGTCGGCGCGCACCTGCGGATCCTGCGGGCCATCCATGCCGGGATGGGCAAAATACTGATACTCGGGCACCAGCATGGCGTTGGCGTTGTGGCCATGCGACGTGGCCACCAGCAGCGTGTGGGGCGGCGTGCCAAGCGCATAATCGATGCGGTCCATTTCCAGCCCCGCAGCGCCGCCATTGACGAGGCCGAAATCGCCAATAATCTCATTCCGCTTGATGCCTTTCATCATCCACGCGAGGCGCGGATCACGTGCATCCGGCATCTGCACGTAGCCAGTCGACACGTCGAGCCCATGAGCGGTATAGCCGGTGCCCCACAGCTTCTGCGGCGCCCGTCCGCGATGGCGCCACAGGCCGCCGCGCTCGCCGGTAGTACTGTGATGCAGCTCGCCCGGCCGCGCGCGCCAGGCCTGATCGCCGCTTTCGCCCTTGCGCACTTCGATCAGCCATGGCTTGTGCGGGTCCTGCGTGGCGACCCAATAGAAACCATTGGCGGCGAGATACATGCCGCGACCACCAGCGGCCAGGTAATCCTCCCACGCATCCAGCATTGCGGCGCTGTAGTACTCGGGATGCGTGCCGGTCATTACAGCGTTGTAGCGACCAAGCAACGCCACGCCCTCGGCCGCCAGATCGTGATCGGTGATGACGTCGTAAGCGGTTCCGCGCGCTTCGAGCCAGTCGATCAGGTGCAGGTCCGCCGGGAACTGCCACACCGCACCGAACTCGTGGCGATAACCCGGTCGCATATTGAGTATCGGGCGCCGCCACGAGCTGTATTGGCAACCGCGGCCGTCACTGTGATGGTCGTAGGTCGACAGTCCGTATTCACGCCAGTGGACGTTCAATTCCAGATCGCGATCGTCGAGCGTGGTCAGGATCCCCATCACCGCCTGGCCGGGCACGTTCTGCAGCACCTGCGTATTCGCATAAGCCAGGTAGCTGTAGGTTGGTATCAGTACGGCGACCTTCGCACTGGCCGTGCCGCGCGGCGGCGCGACAAAGAACGGTACGTGGTCGATGTGTCCGTCCTTGCTGAGCTCGACCGCATAGACACCGCTCCTGAGCTTCGCCGGCACGGCCAGCGAAAATGCAACCGGCCAGCGGCAATCGTCGAGCGCATCAGCATGGAACCAGATCGCACCGTAGTGCGCAGGACAATGCACAAAATGTTCTTCGCGACCGTCCCAGTTCCAGCCGGTCATGGCGCGATCGGGCTGGTTGATGCAGCGACCGTGCAGACCACTACCGGAAATATCGATGACATCGTCGCTCGCGATGCCGTCGCGGCTGATCCCGGCAGCGAAATCCCAGTGGGCAAGGCGGCTCGTGGCCGGCAGGCCACCGCGCGCCAGCATTGCTACGTCATCTCCGCTCAGGGATGCGCCGAAGATCTTGGGCGAATCGAGCTTGCCATTGAAATCAGCCGCTACACGGATGTGTCGGCCGCTGGACTCCGCGTAGCCGCCGATGATCACAGGCACGCCAGCATCTGCCGGCAGCAGGTCCAACTTCCCATTCGCGTTTGAATCTGTGTCCAGCGGGACGACACGGCCGAAGCGGCTGTTCACGCTGTTGATGGTCGCGGTCTGCGTAAGTTCGATCGTGCCGCGCGAAGGATCAACGCTCACGGTGATCGAGTACCAGGTCTCCGGAAACAGGCGCCTGCTGCTCGAGATACGCCGCTGCTTTGGCCCATTGCCGACGACAAAAGACAGATAGCCGTCCTCCAGCATCAGCGCCCAGCCACTGTGTTCGCGTTCGCTCCAGCGGGTGATGACGCCCTGGCGCGGCAGCGGTAGCGTCGCCCAGACGAACAGATGCAATGCGAAACCCGTGCGCGCGAGCAGACGCCCGTGGTGATCCGGGATCTCGACGAAACTGCCAACCTGCGTGTAGTGCCGGGCGCCAGCGTGACTGCCATCGATGTTTGACTTCACTGCGCGCTGGCGCGGTCCCGGCCCGTCCGGGTCGACATCGCCATTGACCAGGCGCACCAGGCGGGCGTCGTAATTCCCCCCGCGATCGCAGCTCACGTGGAAGTTCAGGATTTCACCAGGCCGCACATTGGGCCGGTCACAGTAGCCACGTATGCCGAGCCGCTTCATTGCGTCGTTCTCCTTCAAGTGCGCGCAGGTAACGTGAAGCCGAGCCATATGAGGCGCTGCAGAAAAACGGCATGCACGGCAGCCTGCTCGGATGTGTAGACAGGCCTGGTCGCGATGTCGGGTGCCTGGCCGCGCCCGCGCATCCGCCCGACGCGATACCGGCGATGTGGTTCCTCGGCATAAGCGAAGGGTTTTTCCGGTGTCGGTGCCGAGCGCAGGAAAATCAGGACTTCCTGCAGCGCGGCACTGTGCGGGCCGTTCATCCCGAAAGGATTGCGCTCGTGTTCGGCAATGAGTTCAGGCGTCAGCAGCACGGCAAGGTCTGCACATCGCCGCGCATTGAACCAGGCCATCCAGTCGAGCGTCTTGTCGCGGTATCTGGTCGGGTCTGACAATGGCATTGGCGTAATCCTTCCGAAAGCGCTCGCCGCGAGCACAGGTGCGACGAGTATAAACGCGATACTGGCGGGAGGCGTTCTGTGCGCGGCGTGGCGTAAGGTACCTGGAACTTCAAGCGCCCCGGGCCGCTCCCGGACCGAGCGCAAAAGCCCGACCCGATTCAGCCATGAGTGAATCCGGCCGGACGACGGCCGCGCGCTTGCCGTTAGGGATCTGCTGTTCGACGTTGCCACTGTAGTAGCCCAGCCGATCGAGAAAACATGGCGAAAGCTGCGCCACCGTCTGCGGCCACAGCGCGGCATTCCAATTGATCTGCGGCCGTAACCAACGGCGGACGTAGTAGCCGAACAGCGCGGCACGGCGGGTGTCGCTGGACAGGTTGGCACCGGTCTGATGCCACAGCCGGCCATCCATGATCATGAGACTGCCGGCTGGCGCCGTAATGGCCACGGTCTCGACCGTTTCGTCTGCTGCCGGCCCACGCCCGCGCAGATGGCTGCCTGGCACATAACAGGTCCCGCCATTTTCTTCAGTGAAGTCGTCGAGCAGCCAGCCAACATTACAGGCAAGCGGCTCGGCCGGCCACGGCGGCAGGACATAGCCCTGGTCGGCATGCAATGGCATACGCGAGCTGCCGGGGGCAGTGATGTTGGCACTGAAATTGGAAATCAGAAATGCCGCGTCTAACGTCTGTTCGACATAGCGCAGGGCCAATGGCCGCTGAATCAAATCGACAAAGATCGGATCGAGATTGAACAGGTGAAAGACGCGCTGGTTGCAGGTGTCGCGATCGAACGGATAACCCCGAGTCGGCACACCGTCAGCTTCGCTCACAGCGATGGCGGTTTCCAGGCGCGCGCGGATGTCGCGGACCTCGTCGACTTCGAGTGCTCCGGTAAGCAAGGCCAGCCCATGTTCAGCGAGGTCGCGACTGGCCTGGTCAGTATCGGTGGTCGGATGGACAGTCATCGGAATCCTTCGGACGGGAGTAGATACGCGCGGCGGGCTCCTTGATACATGATTCGCATGCGGAAACCAAGCGAGGGCGTTCGATCCTCGCTTACCTGAAGGTAGGCGACTATCATTACCGCGCAAATCCGTTGTCTGGCATTTACTGTCATCGAGGTACGGGGTGCAAAACGCTGCAGCGTGTACCGTGGCTTTCCTCCTCGCACTCCTCCGCGCTGGGGCAGCAGATGCCGACCACATCGATATCATTTTCGATACGTATCCCAACGGTTTGCCCGTGCCAGGCGGGGCGTCTATCGGTTCTCAATGGGTAACGCTTGGCGTCGTCTTCTCCGACAAAAGCGGGGGGCCCGCTTCTGCCGCTAACAACCATTGTTCCCTGACCCCGCCAAATCATGCCTACGGTGCTACTTCAGGTACCGTCGTCGCCACGTTCGTCAATCCAGACACCGGATCTCCCACCACGACCCGGTATGCTGGTACCGCGCAGGACAATTGCTGGTTTTCGGGCGAGGGTATTGCAATGCGCGCCTACGACGCCGATGGCCATCTCCTAGCCAGCATCTTCAACGCCGGAAATGGACATTTCTCGGCGTTTAACTTTCCGGAGGCGATTATCTCGCGCATCGAGATGGATGGTATCGGACAAGGCATCGATAATTTTGTATTCGACTCCGTCGTCGGATCGCCGCCGCTGAATATTCGTACGATTGATTTTGATAAGTATCCAAACGGCAGTTCGGTTCCGATAGGCCCGACGATCCACAACCAGTGGGCAACTCTTGGCGTTGCATTCTCAGCCGGAAATGGAAATTCGGCCTATGCTGTCGCCACCGCTTGCTCGCTGTCGGCGCCTAACCATGTGAGTGGCGGAAGCAATCCGACAATCATCGCTACCTTCGTCGATCCAGTCAGCGGCGTGCCAGCAGCTACGACCTTCGCAGGCACGGCCCAAGACCTCTGCTCGGCGCCGGGTGAAGGAATCCTCATGCGAGCATACGACTATCAAGGGCACCTGCTGGGGAGCAAGACAAGCAGTGGCGGGGGGAATTTCGAGGGCTTCGCTTTTGATTCACCCGTCATTGCGCGTTTGGAGATGGAGCCCATCGGTCAAGGCATCGATGACTTTCGCTTTGCAATCCCGACCGCCTTACTGCCCTCGTCACCGATACAGATCCCGACGATCACTTTACTATCTACTTTAGCCCTGGGTAGTTTGCTCGGCTTTTTCGGATGGTTGGACGCCCCGCGTGCCTCCCGATCCCGCTGAGCTGCTGCTCTGACACATCACCTCGCCTGCAAGGAACTCCGATGCCCACCATGATGAAAGCCGCTGTTTTTGTCGCACCCGGTCGTATCGAGCTGGTCGACAAACCTATTCCGGACGTGGGTCATAACGACGCTCTGGTCCGCATCACGACGACTACGATTTGCGGCACCGATGTGCATATCCTCAAAGGCGAATATCCGGTAGCCAAAGGCCTGACCGTGGGCCACGAGCCGGTCGGAGTGATTGTCAAACTGGGCAGTGCCGTACAAGGCTACAGCGAAGGCCAGCGCGTCATCGCCGGTGCGATCTGCCCGAGTTTCACCTCCTATGCCAGCCAGGACGGCGCGCCTTCGCAAGATGGCAGCTATCTGATTTCCAGCGGTCAATGTGGCGGGCACGGTTACAAGGCGACCGCCGGTTGGCGCTTCGGCAATCTGATCGATGGTACCCAGGCCGAGTACGTACTGGTCCCTGATGCGCAGGCCAATCTGGCTCCGATCCCCGATGGTCTGAGCGACGAGCAGGTGCTGATGTGCCCGGATATCATGTCCACCGGCTTCAAGGGTGCCGAGAACGCCAACATCAAGATTGGCGACACCGTGGTCGTATTCGCGCAAGGTCCCATCGGACTATGTGCCACTGCCGGCGCGCGTTTGTCAGGAGCGAGTACGATTATCACGGTGGACGGTAACGACCATCGTCTGGGCATCTCGAAGATCATGGGTGCCGACATCACACTGAACTTCAAGCAGTGCGATGTCGTCGACGAGATCATGAAGATTACCGGCGGTCGTGGAGTCGATGCCTCGATTGAAGCGCTCGGCACCCAGGGCACTTTCGAATCCGCACTGCGCGTGCTGAAACCAGGCGGCACCTTGTCGAGTCTCGGTGTCTACTCGAGCGATCTGACCATTCCAATGTCGGCATTCGCCGCTGGTCTGGGTGACCACCGCATCAACACTGCGCTCTGCCCGGGCGGCAAAGAACGCATGCGCAGGTTATTGAATGTGGTCTCGTCAGGCCGTGTCGATCTGGGCGTGCTGGTGACGCACAAATTCACGCTCGACGACATCGAACAGGCCTACGAGTTGTTCGCCAATCAACGTGACGGTGTATTGAAGGTCGCGATCAAGCCGTCGTAATCCGGGACTGCGATCCAGCGGAACCATGACGGCCCACTGCGGGCCGGGGCGAACTACCGGGGGAGGCAATGTGGCGAAAGAGATCCTGCTGAATGCGCTGTACATGAATTCCGCTTGCCAGATTGCGCAGGGGATGTGGCGCCACCCGCGGGATACCTCGCGAAATTACACGAAGCTCAGCTACTGGGTGGAACTCGCCAGGACACTCGAGGCCGGCAAGTTCGACGCACTGTTTCTCGCCGACGTCTTCGGCGTCTACGATGTTTTCGAGGGCAGTCCGCGCGCTGCCATACGGAACGCCACGCAAATTCCCATCAACGATCCGTTCCTGGTCATACCGACGATGTCGGCGGCCACGGAGCACCTGGGTTTCGGCGTCACCGGGACGCTCACCTATGAGCCTCCTCTGCCCTTCGCCAGACGCATGTCAACGCTGGACCATCTGACCAACGGTAGAGTGGCCTGGAACATTGTGACCGGATATCTGAAGAGCGCGACGAAAAGCGCCGGTATGCTCGAACACCCCTCGCATGATATCCGTTACGACATTGCCGAAGAGTTCATGGAGATCATGTACAAACTGTGGGAGAGCAGCTGGTCGGACGACGCTGTCATCCACGACAAGGATTCCTGCACGTATACCGACCCGGCGGGTGTGCGCAGCGTGAAACACGATGGCACCTATCTACAGCTGGAAGGCGTGCACATCTGCGAACCCTCACCACAGCGCACGCCGGTTCTCTACCAGGCTGGTGCCTCGGCGAAAGGCAAGTTATTCGCTGCCAGGCACGCTGAATGTATCTTCCTGGCCGCGCGTTCGCGTTCCAGCCTGCGTCGAACTATCGCCGAAATTCACGATCTCGCCGCCACGGTCGGACGAACATCTGCTGACATCAAGACTTTTGCCTGGATGACTGTCATTCCCGGTCGCACGGATGACGAGGCCCACCAGAAGCTGGAGGAGTATCGTCGCTACGTCAGTCACGAAGGTGCATTGGCGCTCGTCTCCGGATGGACAGGCATGGATTTTTCCAAGTTCAATCTCGACGATCGACTCGAAGACAATGTCGAATCGGATGCCATCCGCTCGATCACCGAGATGTTCACCGGCGTCGACGCCGGAAACGTCTGGACAGTCCGCGGCGTGGCCGAGCACATTGCGCTCGCCGGGTCAGGACCGCTGATCGTCGGGTCGCCCACCACGGTCGCCGACGAGCTTGAATTGTGGATCGACGAAACCGGCGTGGATGGATTCAATCTCGGCCGGATAGTCGCGCCGGAAACCTACACCGACTTCGTCGAACTGATCGTCCCCGAATTGCAGCGTCGCGGTAGATACAAGACCGAGTACCGAGCAGGCAGTTTCCGCGAAAAGCTGTTCAGGCGCGGCGACCGCCTCGCGCCTCCGCACGTTGGAGCGTCGTTCCGATTCTGAAACGACATCGGCACAAGCTGCGTCGTCTTACCGAGCTTAGTCGTTTTGCACCAGCCACCTGGCAGGGTGGTGAAAAACGTGCAGTAGTTTTTCACCACCCTGCTAGCGGGAACGCATGAAACCGGCAGGCCCGGGTATGGGAAGCAGCGCACGACCTAAGGCCGTCGAAGTCACCACCGCGATGCCTATGTAACTCATGAGCAAACCGGCAAAACCGATCAGGTTGCCGGCTACCCACGACACCAGCGGCCACGGCGTCTGCATCTGCACTGCTGGTAGTTGAAGATTGAGTGCGGCAAGCAGCGCAATCGCAACAGAAAACAGCAGCATTGCGACAAACAGCAGCGCGCTCTGCGCCGCCATGAGCGGGATATGAGCGACCAATACCACACCTAGAAACGCGAATACCCAGCCGTTCATCACCAGAGTCAGATGCTCTGGCGGGGGCCCGCCTATAGGGAACGCAATGAGCGCAGTCGTGCACGCCGGCGCGGCCCAGAAAAAGATACCGAAAACCAGATTGAGACTTCCACCGACGGAATCGCCCCGGCGCAAAGCGATCACGCCGGTGATGACTTGAACGAGCGCTACTGCCAACAGCCAGACCACCAGCACCGGCATGTCGGCGGGGCCAGCCCGCCCGGTCAACGCAACCCAGACCGCGGTGGTGCCCGCTCCAATGGAGAACAACGAAGCGGGCGCGGGGTCCGCCCATTGCAGGGCTGAAGGCTGGGTGAGCGTCTCAGACAAGATGACACCTCGACCGGATGGGTACACGTCACCACGCCCGTCAGGACTTATCCTCGGCGCAGAAATTCTCTGCAGCGGTGATCCGTACGGGGCCAATAGCGCTTGCCCTTGCCGAGGGCAGCGCGAGTATGGTGACTTGCATTGACGAATGTCAATCAAGGCTTTGCTGAAATTTCAGCGGAAACACGGTCGCAATCTGGACGACATCAGAGCGATGGTGTCTACTGTCGTCGCTTCGTGATGGCGGTTCTCGATACTCGAATAGTCCGTCATAAGGCGACCACTCGTAGGCCGCACACGGATTGTCTTGAGCAGGTCTCGAACGGGGAATAACGATGTCGACTGCGGTGGATACCAGCCTTGGTGAATGGCGCGCGCGCGCATTTACTTTCGAGGCCGAGATCAAGAAAGCCATCATCGGCCAGGATCACTCGATACGCCTGTTGCTGATTGCAATATTCGCGCGTGGCCACGCTCTGCTGGAAGGCGACGTCGGCGTCGGCAAGACCACGTTGCTGCGCGCCATCGCCCGCGTGCTCGGCGGAAATTTCGAGCGCATCGAAGGCACCATCGATTTGATGCCGAACGATCTCATCTATCACACCTACATCAATGCGCAAGGTAGACCGGCAGTCGATCCCGGCCCACTGCTGAAATACGAAAAGAATCTGGCGACGTTCTTTTTCAACGAAGTGAACCGCGCCCGGCCGCAGGTGCACTCCCTGCTCCTGCGAGTGATGGCGGAGCGCAGCGTCACGGCGTTCAGCCGCGAGTATTCTTTTCCGCACCTGCAGGTGTTTGCCGATCGCAATCGGGTGGAAAAAGAAGAAACCTTCGAACTGCCGGCTGCCGCCCGCGATCGATTTCTGATGGAACTCACTATCAGCATGCCGCGCGAACGGGATCTGCAGCATCAGTTGATGTTCGACCCGCGATTCTTCGATGTCGATGCGTTGATCGGCAGTCTCACGAGCGGCGTCCTGCCATTCGCCGAATTGAATGACATCGCGGCTGCCATCCAGCGACACATCGCGACAAGTCCAACCATCGAACGGTATGCGCTCGATCTGTGTGATGCGACCCGTGACCCGGCGGCTTTCGGCGTTGCCATCGAGGGAGTGGATTTGGCGAAGCTGATTTTGTCCGGCGTGAGTCCGCGCGGTATGGGCATGTTGATGCGGGCGGCCAAGGTTGCGGCCTGGCTGCACAATCGCGACGCCTTGGTGCCCGAAGACATTCACGCGGTGTGGCACGAGACGATTGCCCACCGCATCTTCTTCAGCCCGGTGTACGAATTGCGTCGCGCGGAACTGATCGGGGTCCTGATGAATCAAATCCTCGACAAGGTTGCCTCGCCGTGAGATGAACACCGCAGAGGTTCACTACAAGGTTCGCTGGCGGGCCAACAGCAGTTTTCCTGGCCACCATGCCAGCCAGCAAAAAGGCGGGGGTCTGCAGTTCAGCAATCACGCTCCGTTGATTGATGCACCTGATCCGCGACGATTCGACATCCGCGCCAGTCTGCGCGATCCCTTTGAACAGATTCAGGTGCGCATTTTTCGGCAGACCAGCGCGATTCCGCTGTACGTGATTGCCGATCTGTCGGCTTCGATGAATTTTGTCGGCGCGCACGCCAAGATGAAAGTGTTGTCGGAACTGGTTGCCTGTCTGAGCTATTCGGCCTATCGCACCGGCGATCGCTTCGGCTTCGTCGGATGCGCGGAGTCCGCGCAAGAGGCATATCTATTGCCAGCCTCGATGAACCGCGCGGCCGGAATCGACATGGCGGAGCGATTGCGGAGCACGCAGCCTATTGGGCAGAACTCCCATGGCCTGTTATCGGCAGCCGAGCTGATCGGCAAGCGGCGTGCCCTGATATTCCTGGTCTCGGATTTCCATTTCCCGCTATCGCTGCTCGACGAGGTGCTCGCGTCGCTGGCTTATCACGATGTCGTACCGACAGTGCTGTGGGATCGCCACGAATTCGAAGGATTGCCGCGCTTCGGCCTCGCCCGCGTGGTTGACAGGGAAACCGGCCGCAGCCGCCTGTTGTTGATGCGGCCGGGATTCAAGAAGCGCATCGAGCAGGCGTTTGTAGCACGCCGAGCGGCACTGCTCGAGGTATTTACCCGTCACGGCCGCGCACCGCTGATACTCGAAAATGGTTTCGACGCCGATGAGGTGACACATTATTTCTTCGGCTGACAAATGGCGCACTCGACGTTCTCGCGCCTGGCGCGTGACGGTGGGCGCCGTCGTGCTTGTCTGCTGCAGCGCTGCCGGCAGCGACGAACGTGTCATCGATCTCCTGGATATTCAACAACCACGCACTTTCGGTTATCAGATCGGCGACAAGTTCCATCGCACCATCGAGCTGCAGCTGCGCGCGCCGTATCGTCTGGCCCGTAAGTCGCTGCCTACCGCAGGACGGCTGACTGAATGGCTCGCCAGCGAGACACCGGAAGTGGTGGAGCACACCGTCGCGCAAGCAACGCGCTATCACATTGATCTCACCTACCAGGTCGTCAACATCAGCCCCGATGAGACCGATATCGCAGTCCCACATCTCGACCTGCTGTACTCCGATGGCCGTGAAACACTGAAAGCGCTGGTGCCGGCCACCCGCATCACCGTAACGGTGTTGCGGCGCAGCGATCAGCAAACGCTGCAACCCGATCAAGTGCCATTGCCAATTGTGACCAGGCGCTGGCCACTGGCGTTGTACGGCTCAATCGTCATGGTGGCATTGTCTGGACTGGCATGGCTGCAGTGGGGCTTGCCATCGCGCAGTCATGCCCGCCCGTTCAGGGTGGCCTGCCGGCAGCTGCGTCAACTGCGCGGCCGGGAATGGGATGAGGATAGTTATCACAAGGCGTTGCAGGCTATCCATGAAGCATTCAATGCAACGGCAGGCAAGACCCTGTTTGCGGACAGACTGACAGCGTTCTTTGCCGAGCATCGCAAGTTCGCCGCACTCCAACGGCCGATCTCGGATTTTTTCATGCACTCGCGCCAATTTTTCTTTAACGCCGATGGTGCGGCGCCTGCGTTGTATTATTCTCAGGCCGAACTGCTGGCGTTCGCGGAGCGTTGCTGCGACGTCGAGTGCGGCCTGGCATGATGTACGCGTTTGCCACGCCGTACGCGCTGCTGCTGTTGCCGCTCGCCTTGGTGCCGCTGGTCTACCACGGCCAACGCACCATCGGCTATTCGTCGGTATCCATACTCCCCGTCGATAGACTTTCCGACGTAACCGATGGTGTGCTGCGCGTGTTGGCAGCCGTCTGTGTGCTGGCCCTGGTCATCGGGATTGCTGGTATTTATCGCACCGAACAGACTGTCGAGCGCATCGGGCAGGGAGCACAAACGGTCATCCTGCTCGACAGCAGCGGCAGCATGGACACCGCTTTCGTGACTGGCAATGAACACAGCTCGCGAGCCGCCGTATGGGGAACCTACACCTCTAAAGGTCAGATCGCGCGGCGACTGCTCGCGCAGTTTGCCGCGCAACGTAAGCAGGACATGTTTGCTCTGTATGTGTTCAGCGGCAATCCGATCCCGATTCTGGCACTGACGGAAAAGCAGCCGGTGGTGCAGGCCGCCATTGCTGCCGGCGCCATCGAACACGGTCTGGCCTCGACCAACCTGGCTACCGGACTGGTCCACTCGCTGGAGTACTTCGACGGCAAAGCATTTACCGGCTCGCGGGTCGTGATGCTGGTCTCCGATGGTGCCGCGACATTGACCGTTCCACAGCAGGACAGCATCAAGCTGCTCTTGAAGAAACACCGTGTCACGCTTTACTGGATTTACCTGCGCGCGAGGAACAGCCCTGGCCTGCTGACCAACCTGGAACTCGAGACCGCCCGCCAGATAGCGCCGGAGCAGCTGGTGCACAAGTTTTTTTCCGAAATGGGTCTGCCTTACCGGGCGTTCTCCGCCGACAATCCTGCCGCGTTGCAGGATGCGATCACGGCTATCGATAAACTGCAGAACCTGCCGATCCGCTACCACGATGTCGTGCCTCGACGCGATCTGTCGCAGCGCTGTTTTGTTCTAGCTCTGGTGCTGGTGCTCGCGCTGGCAACGGCAAAGTTCGGTGAATTGCAGCGATGGCACTGAAGACTGGCCTGCGGTGCGTGTTATTGGCGCTTGCACTGGGCAGCAGCACCGCGCTGTTCAGCGAACTGCAAATCTTGCACCACGCGAGACAATACAACGACGCCATCGGGCAACAGCACTTTGCCGACGCCGCACTTTTTGGCGGCGACTACGGGGTATTCTCAGCTGCCTATGCAGCTCAGCAGCAGGGGCGTTATCAACAGGCGCGCATCGACTACGGTCGACTGGAACACAGCGAGAATCGGGCACTGCGCCGCGCCGCACTCTACAACATGGCCAACACCTATCTGCAGCAGGTATCGAGCATCGATCTGAAGAAAGATGCTGATCAGGCGTTGCCATTGCTCGAACTCGCGAAATCGACCTATCGCGAACTGTTGCGCCAGGACAGCCAATATTGGGACGCGAAGTACAACCTCGAGCGCGCACTGCAGTTGTCCCCCGACGTCAGCCCCGAGCGCGTGATCGAACTGGAAGGGCGCCGCAGCCCGGTACGCACCACCAATACTGCCGATCCCGACGGCGCTCTGCCGTGAACGGGCAACGCCGGCTGCAATTACTCCTGCTGCTGTTGTGTACGGTGATGCTGGCGGCGACTATGCTGCGGCCGACATTAGCGTTGGAGCGGAACACCTATCGTTACGTGTTCGTGTTCGACATCTCCCAGAGCATGAACGTCGTCGACGTACCGCCACCGGCACCATCGATGTCGCGCCTGGCTTTCGCCAAACAAAGCGTGCAAGCGGCGATGGCAGAGATGCCCTGCGGCGCGGAAGTCGGACTGGCGCTGTTCACGGGGCATCGTGCTTTTCTCATGATCACGCCAGTGGAGGTGTGCGCCAGCTACCGAGAATTGTCGACCATGCTTGCCAGCATTGACTGGCAGATGACCTGGGAAGCACGCAGCGAAGTGGCCAAGGGCGTGTTCAGCAGTATCAAACTGTTGGGCGCCCTGCCCAGTCCGACCCGCCTGGTGTTCCTGACCGACGGGCATGAGGCGCCGCCGATCAATCCGGATGCGCCGCCGCAGTTTGTCGGTGATCCTGGCAAGATCCGCGGCCTGGTGGTGGGAGTGGGTGGCGATACCGCAGTGGCGATCCCGAAATTCGATCAGCATGGTGAACCCGACGGTTTCTGGCAGGCCACCGATGTTATGCAAACGGATACTTTTCGCGCCGCTCAGCTCGCGCGCGACAATCCATCCGCCGCAGTCACCGGCACCGAACATCTGTCAGCGCTGCGGGGGCGCGATCTCGAACGACTGGCGGACCAGACCGGGCTTGGCTACCATCGGCTGAATGACACAAATGGACTGTTCAGGCCGATCACCAGAGACGCGCTTGGCATCCCCAAGACCGTAACCACCGACATCCGCGCCGCACTGGCGTTAGGTGCACTGCTGGTTTTGTTGGCGATTTATGTGCCAGCGTCGCCACTTGGTCGACAACCTCGGAATCACAACACTGGCGCGGGTGTACGGTGATCTGGCACACGTCGATAATGACCGTTTCGATGCTGCTGGCGGTCAGCGCGGCCGCAGTTACGCCTGCTGGTGCGCTGCCGCCGCGTGACGACCGTGACCTGCTCGAACTGCCGGCTTATCTGCCGGATACCGCTCCCCCTTTCGCGTTACCGCCGGTGCCGGAAATGCCGGCCGATGCCCCCCTGTCGGCTGGGCCGCGCGTGTTCGTGCGCACCATTGAACTCACCGGCGTTACCGTCTTCAATGCCGACGAACTGGCGTCGGTAACTGCGCCGTACCAGAATCGCGAGATCACTACGGAAGAACTGCAGGCGCTGCGAATTGCGCTGACCCGCTACTATGTCGATCGCGGCTACATTAATTCAGGTGCGGTCATTCCAGACCAGTCGGTCAGCGATGGTCGTATCGAAATCAACATCGTCGAAGGCAGGTTGTCGCAACTGGAGCTCGACGGTAATCACTCGCTCTCCACTGCCTTCTACGAACGCCGCATGAACACCGAGCCGGCAGTGCCGCTCAACATGAACGTGTTGCAGGAAGATCTGCAGATCCTCTTGCAGCATCCGCTCGTAAAGCAAGTCAATGCCGAACTCAGACCCGGCGAGGAGCCCGGGCAAAGCGTACTTTCAGCTCACGTCGTCGAACGCCCGCCGTATATCGTCAATGCGGATTTCGACAACGCACTCGCACCCAGTCTCGGTGGCCTGCGCGCGAGACTCGCGCTCGGGCATCGCAGTCTACTGGGTTACGGCGATACCGCGCTGCTCCAATATCAAAGGGCCGACGGACTGGAGCGCAAGGAATTCAGCTACCAGCTGCCAGTAACAGCGCACGACACAGTGCTCGGCGCCTGGATCGATTCGGTCGAATCGCGCAACGTCGAGGCGCCGTTCAACATTATCGATATCGAGAGCAAGTACGATGCGCACGGCATCAGTCTCGCGCAACCCTTGCTGCGCACGTCGGCGCATTCGCTGACCCTGACGGCGGCCTTCGATCGGCGCACCAGCCGCACGTTTCTGCTCGGTATCCCGTTCTCGTTCGCGCCAGGTGTGCAGAATGGCCAGAGCGAGGTGTCAGTCGTGCGCCTCTCGCAGGACTGGCTCGAGCGCACGCGCGAGCACGTTCTGGCACTGCGTTCGGTATTCAATATCGGCATTGACGCTTTCGGTCCGACATCGAATCGGGATGCCCCCGATGGCCGCTTCTTCATCTGGCTCGGCCAGGCACAGTACGCCCGCCTGTTCACGTTCGGGCAGGTTATCGTGCGAACCGACGTGCAGGTCAGCGCCGACCCCTTACTGCCAATGGAAAAGCTCGCCATCGGCGGCGCGGCGACAGTTCGTGGCTATCGCGAGAACCAACTGGTGCGCGACCAGGGTTTTGTCGCCTCCGTCGAATTCCGACGCCCTCTCTACCGCGGCATTGTGTGGCCGCTTGCGCTCGATGCAGCGATCTTTGCTGATGCGGGCGGAGCCTGGGATCGAGCAGAACCGACCCCGGACCCGCGCGTCATCGGGACGCTCGGTGTCGGTCTGCGCGGTGAGGCGTGGGGCAAATTGCGCTTCCAATTGTATTGGGGCCACCCGCTGGTCGCCGCCGAAGATCCGGGCGGCAATTTGCAGGATGACGGCATTCATTTCGCCATCTCGGGTAACTTGTTCGAATGAACATCGCAACCATGTGCCAGCGACTCGAAGCCGCAATGTGGATGGTCATGCTTCTCGCGACGACCAGCGCGGGTGCCGAGGTCGGCGACCCTGATTCCTGCCACGCTCGCGTCGCCAGGCTGCTGTCGGTGCCGCCGGCAGAGGCGCAGGAAAATCCTGCCGGCAGCGCTGAAATGCTCGATCAGTGCGGTCCGACACTGCCGCCTTCCACCTATGCAAAATTAACGATGCTGCATGCCCAGGCCCTTTTCGCTCGTGGCGAATACCGTGCCGCGGTCGCTGCATTCGAAGTCGCGACGGCCCGCGCACCGGACCGTGAGCACGCCGCGCAAGCCCTGAACGGAGCGGCCACCGCGCGTTTGCGTCTCGACGACAACGCAGGCGCGCTGGCCGGTTTCGAAGCCGCGGGCGCGGCTGCAGTGCAGGCGGGCGTCGCTGACCTCGCCGGGCGCTCCTACGCCAATGCCGCTAGCGTGGCCTTGCGTACCGGAGATCTCGCACACGCGACGACAATGCTCACCGCCGCCACGCAACAGGCTGACCACATTGACGGCAACGAGCAGCGCGCCTACGTACTGGTCGCGCTTGGACGCCGCTATGGTCGTCTGGCCGCCGCAGGTGGTGGTGGCGAGGCGACGTCGCGTGCCTACGAGTTGCTGAAGGCGGGAGAGGAGCTTGCGCGCGTCGCCGGCGACCAGCGCACGCAATCGTTCGCGCTCGGCTACCTCGCCGAAATCTATCGCGCAGCCGCGCGGGCCGACGAGGCGCTCCGACTCGCACGTCGTGCGCTGTTCGTAGCGCAGGCGATCGACGCTGCCGACCTGCGTTTCCGCTGGCACTGGCTGATCGGCCGCCTGCTCAAAGCTCAAGATAACGACCGTGCCGCCCTGGTTCAGTACCAGGCCGCTATCGGCCTCTTACATACGATCCGAGCGGACCTGCGGCGTGTGTCCGCGCTCACCGCAGAACCTGACGACGTGGCATTCCGCCACGTCTATCTCGAATACGCCGATCTGCTGCTGGCGTCGCCGACCCCGGGGAGCGGTGGCGAGGAACAGCTGTTGCGCGCCGCGCGCGATACGGTCGAACTGATCAAAGCCACAGAACTCGAAGATTACTTTCAGGATGACTGCGTCGCCACCCTGCAGGCCCAGGTAGCCGGAGTTGAAACCATCGATCCGCGCACCGCCGTGTTGTATCCGATGGTGTTCGAGGATCGGCTGGAAGTTATCGGCTCCATCGGTAACGCGTTGCGACGCTTCACCATCCCAATTGATCGGGCAGCGCTGACCGCGCGCGTCCACGAGTTCCGCCGACTTCTCGAAAAGCGTACCACTCGCCAGTTCCTGCCACATGCACAGGCCTTGTACACACTGCTGTTCGAGCCCTTGGAGCCGACACTGGAAGCTGCGGGGATCGAAACGATCGTGCTGGTGCCCGATGATGTACTGCGATTGTTTCCGCTCGGCGCGTTGCATGACGGCAGTCATTATCTGATCGAACGATACGCACTGGCAGTTGTACCCGGCATGACCCTGTTAGATCCGCGACCACTGGCCCTGACGGGTGCGCAAGTACTGCTCAATGGCCTGACCGAGCCGGTGCAGGGCTTTAGCGCGTTGCCATCAGTCGATTTGGAACTCACTGATATCAGCAAATTGTTCAAATCGACTGTGCTCAAGAATGACGCTTTCCGGGTTGACACCATGCGCGAGGAACTGTCGCGCAACCCTTTTCGTATCGTGCATATCGCTTCACACGCGCAATTTGGACGTGATGCCAGTGATACGTTCGTGCTCGCTCACGATGGACGCATCAGCATGGACGGGCTCGATCAGATCATCGGCTCGCGCAAGTACGCCGACCAACCGGTCGAGTTATTGACGTTGAGCGCGTGCCAGACTGCTGCCGGTGACGAACGCGCCGCGCTCGGACTCGCGGGTATTGCAGTCAAGGCCGGCGCGCGCAGTGCGCTTGCGAGCTTGTGGTTCATCAATGATCCCGCATCGTCGCAACTGGTCGCAGCATTTTATCGCGGCCTGCATGACGGAACACCGAAAGCGGAGGCACTGCGCGCGGCCCAACGCGGCTTACTCGACGATCCGCGCTACCGGCACCCGGGTTACTGGTCGCCCTTCATACTCATCGGTAATTGGCTTTGAGCTCAATCGCTTACGAACAGCGGCATCGGCATCGTCTGGAGCTGGTTGCCTCATCGGAGCTGCAATGGGTGGACCTTCTGCGCTAGACTTTGGCGCGTGCCGCCCGACACTCGCTGGCCTGACCTGCCTGATGGTGTCGCACTAGAAATCGGATTTCAGGAGCAGTACACATGAACGGTCCAAGAATCCTCGTTCAGCTCGGCTTTCTGCTTGCGCTCGGACTCGGCGCGATGCCGTCCAGCTTTGCTGTCGATATATTCGATATACAGGCTATCGGGCAGTCCCAACCGTCCGTGAATGCACTGCTGCGCCGCAGCGTTGACGGTATGCCGCTGATGAGCGACGAACTGGATCAGTTCGGCGATCCGGTAAACGATTATCGCCTGATGCGGACCGACGGCCTGCCGTTCGATATCGTGTTCCTCGATACCGGGGCCAGCGGCATATTGCTGAGCACGGCGACTTCTGATCGCGTCGGCGTGCAGCGGATCCATTTTCCAGAGCCCGGCGGCCCGCTGGTCGAGGTGGCCGATTTCGGGATCGCCGGCAGCGACGGATTCAATGTCTCAGAATTGCTGTATGTCAGCGTTGCACCGGATTTCGGCAGCTTCGATAACACCGAGCTCAACGCCTATTCCGTGACTTCCGGGCAGTTGCGCGCGCAAATCGGCCCGCTCGTTGGAAACGCCGCACTGCAGGGTCTGATCAACGTCAATCTCGTCGGCATGCCAGCCATGGTCGGGCACGTGACGGTGATGAATCCGCGTGACCCGACGGCGTTTCTCCCTGAACTGACAATGAGCACTTTCATCTACGAGCCCGGCACGCCATTCCACGCCGATACCGTCGACACCAATCCGGGTATTCCGCAAACCTCCTATCACGTTGCCCTGAGCTATGCGGACTTCGATGCGTTTACCGAAGTAACGCCGGTTGGCGCCCCCGGCCAGACACTGAACCACAATCCGTTCGTTGGACCGAACCCGCTGTCGTCCGACAGTGGCCCGCCAGGCGTTACTATCGGTCTGGGTACCGGAAGCGCGACCGGTAGCTTCCTGCTTGATACAGGTGCGCAAGGTTCGATCATTTCGGAAGCGCTGGCAGCGCAGTTAAACGTGCGCTACCGCCCGAGCAGCGTAGACACCGACAACCCGATACTCGAGATCTTCGATCCGGGCAATCCGCTCGCCGACGGCACAGCGCTGCCGGATCAATTCCTGACGACGCTCGGCGGGGTTGGTGGCACATTCACGGCCGCCGGCTTTTTCCTTGACTCGCTGTTGCTGCCTACGATCGAAGGTAGCGCCCAGGATCCTGACCACCCCGATAACCTGCGTTACCGAGGTGTCCCGGTCACCGTCCGCGACGTGAGTTTCCTGAATGGTGAAACCGATGAGTCCCTGACGCTGGACGGAATTCTCGGCATGAACCTCTTCGCGTCCAGTGGCAAGCCGTTGGCATTGACCGATCCGGCCGAACTCGACCTCCTGGACCTGGGTTCGTTTTTCTCCGGCCTGACAGAGAGCCCGTTTCGATGGATCGTGTTCGATGAACCGAACGGGACGCTCGGCTTCGAACTTGTTACGGTGCCGCTCCCGGGCGCCGCATGGTTGCTGTTGTCGGCGCTGGTGTTTGTTCCGCGTGCACGTAACCGGCGCCGCTGATCACCTCGCGCGCGGCGCAACGCCACCCAACTTTCCCACAGCCAGCCGACAGCAGTCGGCTCAGCGACAGGCTGCCATCAGCACCGGCGCCGGCTCGGCGCCGCGCCGGTCACTGACGAGCAAGGCATCCGGACTCGATTCGGCAACGGTCGAGGCCTGAGCGAGGCTGCTGGCCGCGACCGCCGAGGTCCGACAGTGGCTGCTGAGCAGGGCGCTGGCATCGAGGTACGAGCCGGTGAGCACAGCGAGTGACGCGGCCACATCGGTGTCCGGAGCGAAAATCTCGACTGTCCCGTCAATACCAAGCTGCGAGGAGGCGTGAACGCTACTGCCGTCGTCGGCGATGAAATGCGACGCCGTAATCTGGATGCGACCGCCCGGACCGCCGAATGCGTCTGCGGATATGACGCTATCGTTCAAGATGACGAACACCGGATCGATGGTGATGTTGCCGCCTGCGCCCAGCCCACCGCCGACCGACGTCGAGATTACGCCATGACGCAGGTAGACGAGCGATGTCGCGTTCAATCGAATATTGCCCCCATCGGCGTCGGCGGCAGTTGTGGCGATCTCCGAATCAATGCTTTCGAATGTCGACGCGAGATTGATGTCGATGTCGCCCGCCACGCCGCTGCCGGCGCTGTCGGCGACAATCCGCGCGCCGCCGGCGAGCGTCAGGCGATCGGCAGCAATCGCTATTGAACCGCCGGTTCCGCCTGGCGTTGCTGAAGTCGAAGAGGCAATCTGCCCGCGCGTATCCAGACCGATTGTCCCAGCCTGAATACGGATATCGCCGGCGTTACCCTGGCCGGTGGAACCGACGTCAATTTTACTGCCATTGCCACTGATGCGGAGTGAATCAGCGGTAATTCGAATCGCGCCACCGTCGCCGACGTCGGACGCCCCGGCCGTGATCGAACCGCCGCTGACAAGCGCTATCTGCCCGGCCTCGACCATGATGCGTCCGCCGCTGCCCGTATCGAAGCTCGCACTCGAGATGCCCGTCGTGCCGCCGTCAGACGCGATGTCCAACGTCCCCGTTCTGATGGTGATGTCGCCAGCCGAACCGCGCCCAGATGCGCTGACGTCGATGGCGCTGTCATTACCTAGAATTGATATCGATGCGCTGTTGATCAGTATCGCACCGCCGGCACCATCGGCGGTTGCGCCCGCGGTGATGAAACCGCCGTTGAATACGCCGAGCCGGTCAGTGCGCAACTCGATACCGCCGCCGTCGCCACCGCCAAGACTGTTGGTCGAGATGCCGGCACTCGCACCGTCGCCATAGATGGTCAAGTTATTCGCCACCACCTCGATATTGCCGCCGCGGCCAGCGCCATGAGTTACTGCGGAGAGTCCAGCGTTACGCTCTATATCCATCGTCGCCACCGTCATGCGGATATTTCCCGCGTCGCCGCTGCCGAGGCTCTCGGTAGACACGCCGGTCAGCGATGCGCCCAAGTCCGACTGCTCACCGACAATTGAGACCGACCGCGCGTGAACTTCGATATTTCCGGCAGGCGCAGGCCCGGTGGTGACTGCCTGAATGGAAGCGCCGGATCGCAGGGCAAGTGCGTCGACGTCGACGACAATGGTGCCACCGGCGCCGCTGCCGCGCGCATTGCTGGCAATCCCGGTGGCGCGTGGCGTGGCGAGAGAGTCGATCATGGTCAACGAGTTGGCGTGCACGGAGACCGTGCCACCACGCCCGGACGAATCGATTTCGCTGGAGGAATCGATAAGCCCACCGTCCTGCACCGTTATCGTGTCCGCATCGATGAACAGGTTACCTGCATTGCCGACGTCGAAGGAACTTGAAAAGATGAAGGTGCCAGCCGGATCCGTCCCGCCGGCCAATTCCAGCCGTGACGCGCGGACACTGACATTGCCGGTATCGCCTGACCCAAGCGCGGCCGTGCCGAGATAGGCACCGTCGTTGAGCGACAAGTCGCGCGCCTCGACTGCGATGTCGCTGCTACGGGCCGACGCCGTCTGGCTGAATGCAATGATCCCGGTCAGCGTATTTTGCGCGCCGCGGATATCGATGGTGTCACCACGAACTTCAATCCGGCCAGTCGAACCGGTTCCGAAAGCGAAAGATGAAATCGTGGCGCCGTTGACGATGCGGATGTCGTCCGCGCGCACCGTGATTGGTCCACTGCTACCGCCGACGCCATTTGTACCGAAAGATTCAATGCCAGTGGTGACACCAGGATCGTTGCCGGCCAGAAACAGATCCGAAGCTACGATGTCGATGCGACCACTGCTGCCCTCGCCGCCTTGCACCGTGCGGATGAGGCCACCGTTGATCAGCGCCAGTGTGTCCGCGCGGATGAACACGTCACCGGACGCACCGGATCCCGCCCCGGATTTATGCGTGGCAATGTTGTCGGCGCTGAACAAATCGTTGCCATCGATTTCGAGCGAATCCGCGTCGATGGAAAGGTCCGCGCCGCGCCCGCTGCCCTCGTAGTCGGTCACGATGCTGGCCAAGCCTTTCAGTTCCAGCGTTCCGGCTTCGATGCGGATACCTGCGAACTGCGGCGCATCGCCTATCGAGACGATTCCTGGCGACTCCAGGGCCGAACCGATGATGCTCACGTGCTGAGCCTTGATGTTCACCGCGCCGGGCGTGCCGCTACCAAATCCGCCTGACACGATTGCCGCTGAGTCGCTCATGGCGAAGGTCTCGGCGCGGATATCGACGCCCCCGCCGCCGGTGGCGCCGCTCTGCACCGATTCGATGACGGCGCCGGCTATGACGAACTCGCCGGCGCGGATGTGGATGCCACTGCCCCCTTCGCCACTGGTCGAAATGCTGCTCTGCTCGACCAGCATCGCGCCGGCGTGCGGCGCGCCATCCAAACCCGCACCGTCGGCCACCGGTACTTCGCCAGGGCCGCCAGTCGCGACCAGCGCGATCCGTCCCCCCGGGCTGGATAGCGCAGCACCGTCACGCACCGCAATGCTGTGACCGACCACCGACAGTGTTGCGCCGCCCGCCAAATCGACGGCCGGTCCCTGCATGTTGACTGTCTGCAAATCCGCATCGAGAAACCCGAATGCGTGGGGTGCGGCGGCTGTCAAGGTGCTGCTACCGGGAAGGCGTGCGTCGAAATGCGCGCCATCCGAGAACCGAACATAGCTGGCGGAACTGACGTGGAAGGAACCGTCGACGGCAATCGACGCGCTCGGCCCGATAACTATGCCATTCGGATTGATGAACCAGAGATTCGCCGACACTATGCTGCTGACGATCGCGCCGTCGATACCCGACGCGTTTGACCCGGTGACGCGGCCGATGACATTGTCGATGGCATCCGGTCCAGTAAACGTCACCGATTCGCTCGCACCGACGTCGAACTGACTGAAGCTGTGAAACAAGTTGGTCCCGAGCAGCGCGCCGTCCGTATCTTGTACCACGACGTCCGGTCCGGCGAGCGTGCCGCTCGGGCCGAGCGTGCCATCGAGTGTGACCTCGGCGCCTACCCCCACAGCGTGCAGCAGACATGCGCCAAGTACCGCGCAAGCCCAAGGCGTCGGCCGGCCTGGGCTGGCGGCACGAACGATCGCGCTTCCGCTAGAACGCATACCGCTCAGTATACGACCGGATTCGGGACTGGGCTTTGAGTCAGGTTGGAACACGCTGTCAATCTGGATGCGCTTTGCGGGAGTGTGTTGCCGGCTACACCGGCTCGACCACGTAGCCAATCTTCGGAAAGTGCACGACGACCTCGCCCACACGTGGATCATTGCGCCGCACCGAGACGCTCGCGACCGTCGTGCCCACAAGATCACCGATGATCTCGGCTTCGGCGTAGTCTGCTGGTGACACGCGTACCGGCGTACCGGCAAGGAGACCGATAGGGTCGTAGTCGGCAATTCCGGTCACCGGCAGAGGTACGGCGTCGCGGGCAATATCGAGCGCGGAAACTGCTGGCATTTCGATACGCATGCCCTGACCCAGCGCCGCCAGCCGTTCCAGCCAGGCCGCAATGCTCGGGAAACGTGCGTAAGCACGTTCGGCTTCCGCTGGTGCAAAGCGGTACAGGAACCAGGGATCCCACATGGCGTGCATGTCTGACCAGCACGGCTTCGCGCCGCTCAGAAACGCGCGGCCGTCGGCGAGTTGCTGGTTGATGAAATCAGTGTGCGCGTCGAGCTGCGAACGGTAGGCCGCGAGACGCGGCCCGAGGCTGTCGGTATCGAACTGAGTCTTCCACATCTTCTTGCGGTCTTCGTGAAAATGGGGTGGCAGAGCGAGGGTACCGGCGAAAGGATCATCGGCGCCCATGTAGATCGCGACCGACGTCACCACGTATGGGCCATTGGCCCAGCTACCCAGCGCCATGTGCAGACCGGCGTTGCCATCCGGAAATAGAGACGGCTGCGGATGCAGCCGTACGAGCAGAGCCGCGATCAATTGCGTATCACAGTAGATGTCAGCGCCGATCTGCAGCACTGGCGTGCGGCGATAGCCGCCAGTCAATGGAATCAAATCTGGTTTAGGCATGGCCGACGGCTGGATCACTGAACGCCAGGTCAGATTCTTGATGCCGAAAACCATGCGGATTTTCTCCGCAAAGGGCGCTTCGTCGTAGTGATGCAGGATCAGTTCGGACATGGTTCAGCCTCGTATGTCATGCGTAATTACGGCGCAAGACGGTCAGTTCAAATTTCCGAACCTACGGTACCGACGCCAACCATAGGACGAAGATCAATCCCGCGCAGCCAAAGTTCCAGCCGTAAAGATACCGCCGAATGGCCGTAGGGGCGCGGTCAATATCCATGAATCGCAGCAGGATCACGAAAATTTTCACCGCCGCTATACCCATAATGGCGGCAATGGCGATATGACGTTCGCCCATGAGTTCGGCTGCGCCGAAGCTTACGGCCGAAATCAACAGGAGAAGCAGCCACGCATTACGCGGGCCGATGGAGTCGTTGCCGATCATCTTGCGCCAATAAGATAGAGCAGCGAAAAAATGAAAATCCACAGCAAGTCGACCATGTGCCAGTACAGGCTGCCGCTCTCCAGCCATTTTCGATAATGCGCCAGAGCTTGCTCAGGCGGGCCAAATGTTTGAGGGCCTTTTGCCAGCACACCCAGCAGGACCATGCCGACCACATAGTGGATGAAGTGGATGCCGGTCAACGCGAAATAAAAAGTAAAAAATTCATTGGTCGCGACAGTGATGCCGGCGGCAAACTTCTCGACATACTCATAGGATTTCACCACACCGAAACAGGCCGCGACGCCCATGGCTGCGGCCAGCAGCCGTCGCGTCTGGCGAAGGTCTCCCTTGCGTCCGGCGACATTGGCCCAGGCGACAAGCCAGCTCGATGTGATCAGGATGCAGGCATTGAGAAAGCCGAGTCCGGCGTCCAACTGCTGCGCCGACTCGTCGAACATGGCTGCCTTGCCCAGTCTCTCGGCCATGAAGACCAGGAAGAACAGGCCGAAGCTGCTGCAATCGAGCGCGATGAAGATCCAGATGGCCGGCGCACGCTCTGGGCGCGCGCCGGCCAACGGCGCCGCCTGACTCTCAGCTGCTTGCATGGGCCGTCTGATGTTCCCGTTCCAGGCGACCGATACCCTTGATGATGTAAATCCCGACGACTAGAAACATCAGGAAGAACAGCGTGAATTCGACGAAATAATTGAGCAGCCCGCTACGGGAGAAGGGCCCACCATAAACCAGCGGCATCATCGTAAGCAGGACGAAGCTGACCACGACGAACATACTGAACCACGCAGCCCAGACGGGCACCAGTGGCTGCTCGCGTCGATCTTGCAGCACACATATTCCAAACGCGACCATCTGCATGGTGGTGAGCGTATAAGCCATGTCGAAGAACATCCAACCGAAATCGTACATCATGAGCAACGTTTTCGGATCCATCACCTCGGGCCGGTAAGCAATGGCCAGCCAGATCGAACACGGCAGCACGAAAACAATCGTAGTAAAAGCCGCGCCCGTCAGCTGCAGGATGGAGAGAATCGCATTGGAACCATTCTCCTTTTCGATTGCTCGCATCACCACCCAGATGGCGACGCCCCAAGTGAAATAGAGCACCGAAATCGGCATCTGCACGATCATGCCGACCCGGATCTGCCCGGCATGTTCGCGGATTTGGGCAGCGAATTCCTCCGCCCCAAGCTCTGGCGAATAGGGTGGTATGTTCTGCCCCAGAATTCCCCAGAAAACGATCGTGCCGACGAGCATGAACATTCCTGACCAGGCAAGCGCTTTGGCGTAGCGATATGGATTCACGATTCTCCCCCCGTTGATGGAGCTTCAGCCCCTTTTTTGTCAATCGACCTAACCCTCCGCGCGATACTATAGCGAGCTGCCTCCTGTTGTCGCGCTACCTGCACCAAGGACCCATCAGACAGAAACCGACACGCAGACACTGGCACATGGTGGAAAGTATGCTGTGCTTGATTGACGATATGCCACGTAATTGCCATTATTCATGGCATGAAAACTACCATTGACCTTGCAGGACGGATCGTCGTTCCCAAGGCGCTTAGACAAGCACTGGGGCTCAGGCCTGGCCAGCCTTTGGAGATCCGCGCTGGAGATGGTCGGCTGGAGATCGAAATTGCGCCTACTGCCATGCGGTTGAAGAAGCTTGGCAAAGGGTTGGTGGCCGTTCCAGATGCGGAACTTCCGGCCCTGACTGCGGAGCAGGTGCGCGATACGCTGGAGCGCACGCGCCGTTGAGGTCAGCGGATACCAGCGTTGTCGTTGCCGCTTTTGCCTCGTGGCATGAAAGCCATCTCGCTGCACGTCGTGTACTGGATGGCGGAGTTCGCCTCATAGGACATTGCGCGCTTGAAACCTACTCCGTATTGACGCGATTGCCTGCCCCGCATCGCAGTGCTCCGGCCATCGTTCGAGATTTCCTCATGGCACGCTTTCCGGAACCCTACCTGCAGTTGGGGGAACTGGCCTATCGGGAGTTCCTTCTCACGCTTCCAGAACATGATATTGCCGGTGGCGGGGCATACGACGCCTTAGTGGCCGCGACAGCCACAAGCCACGATGCAGAGTTGGCGACCTGCGATCGTCGTGCGCTTCAGACTTATGAACGATATGGCGTCAAAATCAGACTCATTGCGAAATCCGGGTAGTTCGTCTTCGCACCGATAGCGGCTGATGCAAGCTGCTAGCAGCCTGTCGGACTTAGGGGATCGTGACGAGGTGAGTGGGAGAGCGAGGACAGATTGGCGCGCAATCGAGGAGAATAGTGGTTCTATTTGACGAGAGTGCGCGCCAATATGGACCGCTATCACACCGCCGCAGTAGATTCGTCCTAAGTCCGACAGGCTGCTAGGAGAAGTTGATCCCCCGATAGCCACCTTCGGCGGCTTTTTGCAGGTGCTTCGCGTACTCGGCGCCGCCGGTTGCAAAAATGTTGTACCGCGTATGGCCGTATTCGTGCCCTTCGAGATTGGAGTTGTAGCCGGTGATCCAGCTTTGCGCCTTGTTCAGGAGCAAACCGTTGTAACTCGCTTTGACGGCTTCAAACCACGCCTGTTGCGCGTCTTCTTTGACATCGAAACGGCGATACCCCTTATCCCGGATGTGCTGGAGCAATGGCGTAATCCAATCGATGGCAACTTCCGATCCGCGCGGAAAATTGGCGGCCGCCGTTTGTGGCCCGCCCAGCATCACCATGTTCGGGAATCCGTTGACGAGCATACCGAGATAAGTGATGGGACCTTTGGCCCATGAGTCACGGAGTTGCTTTCCGTTGACGCCGCGAATATCGACACGATCGTAAGCGCCGGTAAACGCGTCAAAGCCGGTCGCGTAGACGATGATGTCGAACTCGAATTCTCGATCGGAAGTGCGCAGCCCGTTTGCCATGATCCGCTCGATAGGCGTTGCCTTGGTATCGACAAGTTCGACGTTGTCGCGGTTGTAGGCCTCGAAGTAATTCGTTTCGAGCGGCAGCCGCTGGACACCGAAACCGTGGTCCTTGGGAATCAGTTTTTCCGCCACGTTCGGGTCACGCACGCGCTGACGGATCCGGTCGGCAATATAATTCGATAGCTCTGCGTTCGCTTTTTCATCCATGAAAATTTCAGGGAAGTTGGCCAACCAGATGCCAAAGCCAGGTTCGTCGTAGAGTCGGTCCCAGAACGCGCGGCGCTCCTGCGGCGGAACATCGTAGAAGCTTCGCTTATCCGGTTCGTGCTCGAAAGCTGCCGGTGATCGCGAACACGCCGCAAAGATCTCGTCGTAACGTGCACGAATGGCGGTCATTTCCGCAGTCGTTATCGGGCTGTTGTTCAGTGGCGCCGCCCAGTTCGCGCGGCGCTGAAATACCGTCAAGTGACGCGCCTGCTGTGCAACGACCGGAATGATTTGTATGGCTGTCGCGCCCGTGCCGATGATGGCAACCCGTTTGCCGGACAGATCCAAAGGTGTGTGGGGCCAGTCAGCCGTATGAAACGAGACGCCCCTGAAATCCTTCATCCCTTCGATCTTTGGCAACGTTGGCGTAGATAGCGGGCCAACCCCTGTAATGACGATGCGCGTCGACAGAGTACGGCCGTCGGTCAAGGTTAAACGCCAGATATCCAACGTCTCGTCGAAATGCATTGCCGCGACCCGGCAGCTGAATTGCATATGCTCGCGAAGCCCGAGTTTATCGACGACGAAATTCAGGTAGCGCAAGGTTTCAGGCTGGGGTGAAAATTGCTCGCTCCAGTGCCACTCGTTCAGTATTTCCTTGGAGAACGAATAGCCATAGGTGTAACTTTCCGAGTCGAAGCGCGCCCCCGGATATCGGTTGTTATACCAGGTACCGCCCACGCCGGTGTTTGCATCAAGCACGGTAGCGTGGATACCGGCGTCGATGAGCCGCTTGATCTGGTAGATGCCGGAAACCCCGGCTCCGATCACGATAACCTCGTAGTCGTACGGCGCCGCCTGCTGAGCGGTCGAAATTGACTGAGTCGCTGTCTTCGTCATGGTAGGTACCTTCGTAATCTGTCTGTGTAACTTATTACAGCGGATAGGTGGCTCAACGCAGCTTACGATAAAACGCGCGAATATCCTCGATGAGCGCGGCTGGTTCCTCCATGGGTGCGAAATGGCCGCCGGATTTCATTTCAGTCCAGTGTTGGAGATTATAGTAACGCTCCGCCCAGCTTCGCGGCAGCATAACCACTTCACGCGGGAACACACCGACGCCGGTCGGCGCCTCGACCACCGGTTGGCGATCGTGGCTCGGCCGCCACGGATTGTTCACACACTCGTAGTAGTAGCGCGCTGATGTGCCATAGCTCTGGGTCGTCCAATAGATGGTGAGCGTGGTGGCGAGTGAGTCCTTGCTGAAACGACTTTCGACGTCACCGCCGCAATCACTCCAGGTCCGGCGCTTCTCGATAATCCACGCAGCAAGACCCGCCGGCGAATCGTTGAGCGCAAACGCAACTGTCTGCGGCTTGGTCGCCTGGATAGCCGAGTAGCCCGATTCGCGCAGGAAGAAATTCTGATTGCGCTGATGCCACTCGGCTTCATCAGGCGCGAATGCCTCGGCGCCAGGAAACGGCGCATTGAAGACATCGAGCGGGACCATCAGGTGCAGATAAACGCCAAGCAGATGCTCGGCATAGCGGTGACCGAGCTGTGCTGTAAGGATCGCGCCCCAATCGCCACCACCGGCCGCAAACTTGTCGTAACCGAGCACATCGCGCATGAGCGTGACCCACAGGTCGGCCGTGCGCCAGAAATTGATGCCGGGCGTGGTGAGCGGATTGGAATAGCCATAGCCCGGCAGTGACGGTACCACGACGTCGAAAGCATCGGCCGGATCGCCGCCGTACGCTGCTGGATCGGTGAGCGGACCGATGACTTTGTGCCAGTCCCAGAATGTCCATGGCCAGCCGTGGCTCAGAATCAGTGGCACGGGCTTGGGACCTCTGCCGCGCGCATGAATGAAATGAATCGGCATGCCGTCAATGTTGGTCATGAAATTGGGCTGGGCATTGATCGCTGCCTCGTGGCGACGCCAGTCGTAGGCGGTCTCCCAGTAGTGGAGGAATTCCTTCAGGTAGGCGCCGTTCGCGCCATAGCGCCAGTCATCGTTGGCAAACTCCGGCGCGAGGCGCGTGCGGCGCAGCCGATTGCGCAGATCGTCCAGATCCGCATCCGGAACGTTTATGGTCAATGGCGTGATATCGGCCATGGGCTATTCCTCGTGTCACGCTGTCGGCATGGTTAAATTTCAACGACAGCATTCTAAGGATCCTGGTCAAACTTATCTCTACATTCGGCCGCCCCGGAGTGGACTGTTAGCGAACTCATTGCCAGCACTCCTGTGGCAGAAACGTCCGAGTAGCCTTACTATAAAGTAAGGAAACTGTTAATTTTCGAGGTTGAGCGATGACATCTTCTACCCTGACCAGCAAAGGGCAGATCACTATCCCTGCCACCGTAAGGCAGCGGATGGGGCTTGGCACCGGCGATCGCGTTGAATTTGTCGAGATAGATGGCGGTGGATTTGCCATCAGACCGGCCATTGATGACGTGCGTACGCTAAAAGGGCTGCTTCGCAAGCCCACTGGCAAGGTCAGTGTGGAAGACATGAACGCGGCCGTCAGGAGGCGAGTCGTGACGAGGCATGGTCGGTGATCGGTGTCGATACCAACGTACTGGTGCGCTACATCGCTCAGGACGATCCGGCGCAAGCCCGGCGGGTAACTCGACTTATCGAGAATGAATGCAGTGCAGCGATGCCGGGTTACGTCAGTCTTGTCGTGCTGGTTGAACTGGTTTGGGTCAGCGAGAGTTGCTATGGCGCAGCGCGGGGCGAGATTGCCGACATCGTGCGCCGTATCCTGACTATCCGGCAGTTGGTGGTTCAGGAGGCGGAGACCGCCTGGAAAGCGTTACGCGCTTTTGAGTCCACCAAGGCTGATTTCGCCGATTGCCTGATCGAGCGTATCGCTGTGGCGGCAGGCTGCTCGGTGGTGATGACGTTTGACAAGGCCGCTGTGGGTGCGGGACTGACGCTTCTTAGGTGACATTCCGGCCGGAAGTGTCATTGTTTCACTCCATCTGCATCGCGTTTCAGTCGCGGCATCACTTCGCTCGCGAACAATTCAATGCTGCGGCGTGTGCCTTGCGGCGGTGCACCGGGCAGTACGCCCATCAGAACGAGATGAGTGCATGGTGACCGCTGCAGCAGATCGCGCAATCCCGCATAGACGAAGTCGGGCGTGCCAATGAAAGCCGGTTCGCCGAAAAAAGTGCCGCTCTGGTCACGCTGCATGGATTCAGGGGACGGAATGCCGCGGGTCGCCTGATCGTCGTTGTTGTCGTCACCTGCTTCCGCAGCCCAATCGCGATAGAGACTCAGCATGTGATGCACGGGACGGGCCGCCTCGTTCCAGGCCTGCGCCTTGTTATCTGCGACATACACCAGGACCATCTGGCTGACATAATAGTCGTCTGGTTGACGACCATTCCGCGCCAGCGCTTCGCGATATTTGAGACGGTGCTCCGACGACACGCCAGCCAGATGGCAGCCGAGGCGCGCAGCACGATCAAGCGCCTTGTCGCCGCGTGCGCCAACCCAGATCGGCAGGGATTTCTGAACGGGGGGCGGCATGATCCGGGCGCCCGTGAATTGGTGAAACTTACTGTCGGCGCTGACCGTCTCGCCATCCAGCAGGCGCCGTACGAGTGGCAACTGCTCGGCAAAGCGTGCACCGCGTTCACGCGGCGAGATCCCCATGCCGGCAAATTCGCCGACCCGATAACCGAGACCAACACCGAGATCGATGCGGCCATTCGAGATCACATCGGCCGTGGCCACGTCTTCGACCAGCCGCACCGTGCCATGCAAGGGTAAAAGCAGAACAAACGTACCGATACGAATCGTCCTGGTTTGCATCGCGACAGCCGTTGCTATCGGCATAAGCGAAGGCGAATAACCGTCATCGACAAAGTGGTGTTCGGTCAACCAGACATGATCAAAACCGAGTGACTCGGTCATCACGGCCAGTTCGAGATCGTCGCGATAGACGTCGACCCACGGCCGGCGGGCGAACTCCGGATTACGGAATGGGAATAGAAAACCGCAGTCAATTGCCATTGTCTGGTACCTCGTTCTTGGTTCCGGTCAGCATAGGGGTGCGGCGAAAGACTCACAAGCTATCGAGCGATGGGCTGTCGCGCCCGGCGCGGACATTAGTCGGTAAACTGTTACTCAAGATCCCGACGGAATCCTTACCATGACCACAACTCGCAGCCTGGTGCTGGGCGGCACCGCCTTCATCGGTCGGCATCTGGTCGAACATCTACTTATGGCAGGGCACGATGTTGCGATACTGAATCGCGGCGCAAGCGCGGCGCCTGACGGCGTCGAGCAATTGATCGCCGACCGCAAGGATAGCCAGGCGATGCATCGCGTTCTGCGCGGTCGGAACTGGGATGCGGTCTACGATGTCAGTGCTTCGGTGCAGGTCGCAAGTCTCGAGGACATCGCGGCGCTCGTCGAACTGCTCGATGGGCACTGCAGCATCTATGAATTCATCAGCTCCATCGCCGCTTATCGAATGGGGCATGGTGCGATGCCGTGGACTGAAGATCTGCCCACCACCCGCTCGCGCGCGACCAAGTACGGTGGACACAAGGCTGCTGTCGAACAACTGCTCGCCGAGAGACACGCACGTACCGGCTTTGCCTACACGGTGCTTCGACCAGCGGCCGTCTATGGCCCGCATAACAATATCCCCGATGGTGAAATGGCGATGTTCCTGCGTTTGATGCAGCGGCGGCCTGCGCTCGTACCGCACGACGGTCTGGTGTGCTTTCCCTATGGGCATGTCGACGATCTGGCTCGCGCGATGGTGCTGGCGGCGAATTCCCCGGCTGCCATCGGCGAGGTGTTCAATATCAGCGGCAACAGCGTGACCTCGCGCCATTTCGTCGAAACCATCGCCAGGGTGATGGGTGTCGAAGCCGAAATAATCTTGCTGCCTGATGCCGTGACGGCGGAGTTGACATCGCCACTGCCCTTCAACCATCGCTTCGTGAAGCGCTTGCACGCGGTTGTGAGTTGCGACAAGGCGCGTCACCTGCTCGGCTTCGAACCCGTTTATGATTTTGAGGCCGGTCATGCGCAAACCTATGCGTGGTTCCTTGCCCAGGGCCTCGACCGCATGACGCAGCCGATGAATGACCCGATCTGGAATATCTCCTGGGATTTCGCGCGGGAAGCGCAGCTGATCGACATGCTGCAGTGCGGGATGAAAGCTTGACAGGCGATGATCGCTGACACCAATCTGAATGGCCAATCTGAATGGCCCAAACTGACAGGCCCAAACTGCTAGGAGACAACCGTCATGACTGCCGTGACCCTATCCACCCGAGAAGCAGGCGTACAGCCCGGCACCGAGCTCGATGCGATCGTCATCGGCGCCGGATTCTCCGGCATGTACATGTTGAAATCATTGCGCGACAAACTCGGCATGAAGGTGAAAGTGCTCGAGGCCGGCACCGGCGTTGGCGGCACGTGGTACTGGAATCGCTATCCCGGCGCGCGCTGCGACTCGGACAGCTACATCTACTGCTACACCTTCGACAAGGAACTGCTGCAGGAATGGGAATGGTCGGAGCGCTACCCCGAGCAGGACGAAATCCTGAGCTACCTCGAACACTGCGCCGATCGCTTCAAACTCAAGCCCGACATTCAGTTCAGCACCCGCGTCGTCGAGACGGTTTACGATGAAAAAGCCAATCTCTGGACCGTGCGCACCGACAAGGGCGACACCCTCTCGGCGCGCTACGTGATTGCGGCCGTCGGCAGTCTCTCCGCAACCAACGTGCCGAAGTTCAAGGGTCTTGATTCGTTCAAGGGCAGGGCTTACCACACCAGCCAGTGGCCGCACGAAGGCGTCGATTTCACCGGCAAGCGCGTTGCCGTCATTGGTACCGGGGCCACCGCGGTCCAGGCCATTCCCGAAATCTCGCTGCAGGCCAAACATCTGACGGTGTTTCAGCGCACTGCCAATTACTGCATGCCGGCGCGGAACGGCAAGGTCGATCCCGAAGTGGCCAAAGCGCGCAAAGCCGATTACGAGGGTGTGATCAAGCGCACCCGTGAATCCTTCTTCGGTCACGACCTCCACCCGATCCCGAGTTCGGCGCTGGCCGTGACGCCGGCGGAACGCGAGCGCGAGTTCGAGAAGATGTGGGACGCAGGTGGCTTCCCCTTCTGGCTGGCCAACTATCGGGACATACTGACCAACCAGGAAGCCAATGCGCTGTGTGCCGACTATCTCAAAGGCAAGATCCGCAAGGTGGTAAAAGACGCCGCTTTGGCCGAAAAACTGATCCCCAAAAGTCATCCTTACGGTACCAAGCGCCAGCCGCTCGACACTAACTACTACGAGACCTTCAACAAGGACAATGTGCTGCTGGTCGACGCCAGTACTGACGGCTCTATCGAAGAGTTCACCCCGCAAGGCATCCGCGCCGGCGGCAAGGACTATGAATTCGACATCGTCGTCATCGCCACTGGCTTTGACGCACTGACTGGTCCGTTGAAAAATCTTGACATCAAGGGCCGCGGTGGCCGGGAGCTGACGAAGGAGTGGGCTGACGGCCCGGAGACTTATCTCGGCCTGATGGTCTCAGGCTATCCGAATTTGTTCACGATCACCGGTCCGCAGAGTCCCTCGGTGCTGTCGAACATGCCGGTGTCCATCGAACAGCACGTCGAATGGGTCACCGACTGCATCGACTACATGCGCCGCAACCAGCTCACAATGCTCGAGGCGACGCCACAGGCACAGGCGCAATGGGTCGTCCATGTCGCTGAGCTTGCCGCGACAACACTGATGCCCAATGCCAACTCCTGGTACATGGGGGCGAATATCCCGGGCAAGACGCGCAAGTTTCTGCCGTACTTTGGTCCGGAAGGTGTCGGCGGCTACCGCAGGAAGTGCGACGAAATCGCAGCGAAGGGCTACGAGGGGTTCGCATTTTCTTGAGTCATCAAATCGTGGCATGACCCGCCCAAGCCACACGTTGCGCCTGGTCCTCGGCGACCAGCTCAACCCCGAGCATTCGTGGTTTCGAACCGTCGACGCTGAAGTGGTCCATGTTCTCATGGAGGTCCGGCAGGAAACGGACTATGTGCTGCACCATGTGCAGAAAATCGTTGCCATCTTTGCCGCCATGCGTGATTTCGCCCGCGCTCTGCGCGCAGCAGGTCACCGGGTGCGGTACGTGGCGCTGGACGATCAGCGCAACAGACAATCTGTTACAGAAAATCTGGCCGCACTTGTGCGGCACTACGATGCCCGGCGACTGGAGTGGCAGTCGCCAGACGAGTGGCGGCTGGATACGCAGCTGCGCACGTGGACTGCACAGCAGGAAATAGCTACGGCTGAAGTCGACAGCGAGCATTTCCTGACTGCTCGAGAGGACATGGCCAAGCTGTTTGCTGGCCGCAAACAGTGGCTGATGGAGCACTTTTATCGTCACATGCGTCGTCGCTTCGATTTGCTGTTGGACGCACGAGGGAAGCCGGAAGGCGGTCGATGGAACTTCGACCATAACAACCGCAAGCACTGGTCGGGTACACCACATGAGCCGGCGGATACGCGTCCGGTGCATGACCATCGTGAGCTGTTCGACATGCTGGAGCGTTGCGGCGTCAGCAGCTTTGGTGAATCTCAGGCAGCGCACTTTCGCTGGCCTGTGAATCGCCGTGAGGCGCTGGCGTGCCTGGACGCCTTCATCCACACCACGCTCCCGCAGTTCGGTGATTTTGAGGATGCCATGAGCAGCACCAGCCAGCGTCTGTTTCACTCGCTGCTGTCGTTTGCGCTGAACGTGAAAATGCTGCATCCGCTCGAGGTGGTGCGGCGGGCCGAGGCAGCCTACCGCAGCGGTCACGCCCCGTTGGCGGCGGTGGAGGGATTTGTTCGGCAAATCATCGGTTGGCGCGAGTACGTCCGCGGCATCTATTGGGCGCACATGCCCGGGTATGACGAGCGCAACGCGCTAGACCACCACCTGCCATTACCGCACTGGTTCTGGAGTGGCGACACGCGCATGCGCTGCCTGCAACAGGCTATCGGCCAGTCACTCCAAACCGCGCACGCCCACCACATTCAGCGTCTCATGGTGATCGGCAATTTCGCGCTGCTGGCCGGCTTAGACCCACACGCGCTACACCACTGGTATCTCGGCGTGTACGTCGACGCTTTCGAGTGGGTGGAACTGCCCAACACCCTGGGCATGAGTCAATGGGCTGATGGCGGCCTCATTGCCACCAAGCCCTATGTCAGCAGCGGCGCATACATCAACCGCATGAGTGATTACTGCAAGGGCTGCGCCTACGACCACAAACAGAAGCTGGGCGAAACAGCGTGCCCCTTCAATGCCCTGTACTGGGATTTCTTTGCTCGCCACAAGGCGGAATTCTGCAACAACCACCGTCTTGGCATGGTGTATCGACAATTGCAGAAACTGAAAGCGCCCGTGCGCGATGCGATACGTGCGCACGCTGCAGACCTACGCGGTCGGCTCGATGCACTCTGAACACCTGCCATCACTGGGGGGCTAGCCCGCACCGGCTGCTAGAGTTTTTGCTTGGCAAACTCCTGCGGCCAGTAGTCGCACGCCGCGAGGCCTTCGAGGGCGAGACCATAGGGCAATTGTTCCAGCATCGCGCGCTTGACCTGCATGAGCATGGCCTCACGGGTAAGCCGGGTGGTGAGCGCCGGGCGCTGACGAATCTTGCGTGCCAGTTCCCAGGCTCGCGGTAGCAGCGCGGCTTGCGGCATGACCTCGTTCACCACGCCGAGATCCATGGCTTCCTTTGCCGATAGCTCCTGGCCGGTCATAAGAAAGTATCGGCCTCGATTGAGACCGAGCAGCATGGGCCATATCACATGCACGCCATCGCCGGGTACGAGACCGCTGGGGTAATGGGGCGCGTCCTGGAAAGTGGCGTGATCAGCGGCCAGCACGATGTCGCACAACAGGGCGAGTTCGGCATGCACGGTGGCAGGCCCATTTACCGCCGCGATCATCGGCGCCTGGATCTCCAGCAGGTTCATCAGCAACCGCTTGGCATCGGGCAGCAGGTGGCCGGCCCACGCGGCCGCTGTCACGCCGCCGCCGCCCAGGTCTTCCTTATGAATGAAAGTATCGCCGCTGCCGGTCAGTATGATGACCTGGTTTTCGAGATCATTGGCGATGTCGGCAAACGCGTGGCCCAGTTCCTGATGGGGCGGAAATCCCCACAGCAGGTCCTTGCCGTCGGTATGCATGGCAATCTGCAGAATGCCATCCTCGCGCTCGAACTTGATGTGTTCGTACTTCTTGGAATACTCGGCCAGTGTTGGAATCTGCATGGGACTTCACCTTGTTTGATTCGGGGATATCTTTGCAGGGCCAAACCTGACCATGCGCGAAGCATCAGTCCCGCCCTTTGCATCGTCATCTACACACCGCGCGGTCGTTTGCTCATGCCACTGTCGCGTAAAACACGTGTCACCGCTTCGTCGATCGCGAGACCCTCCGGATCGAAATCCGGATCGCCGCTCACCGCGACGCCGTACATCGTGCGCGCGCCGTCGATGCTGACGTAGCCGTTGCGGACATCGGCCAGCACCCGCTGTGGATCGCGGGTTTGCGCATCGCCCCAGCCGCCGCCGCCATTCGAGATATAGCGTGAGTAAGCACCGGGCCGGGTGCGCCACGCCCGCTGCCGCCCGAAATAGAAGTACTGACCATTCGGATCGAGCGCTTTGGTCGACGGATCGAGCACGCCGGCTATCGGCGTCGAGTCCACATAGACAGCATCATCGACGGGCAGCATCCGTTCATTGCGCTGTAATGCGGCGTCCTCCGGGTCGAACAGCCAGCAGGCGCCCGCGCTGCCGGTGCCGCCGCCCTGCACGCCGTTACCGGTGCCTTTCTTCAGGCGGATGGGAATGCTGTAGTGTTCGCCGCCGGTTTCCCAGAACGCGTCCTTCAAAACCGCCGCGCCGCCGCGGTTGAAACCCGGGCCGGCGGTGTCGATGACATACTCCTTGCGCATCAATAGCACCGGCGAATCCTGTTCCATCGCTTCAGTTGCCGGATCGAGTCCGTTGACCATGTACGGAACCGTGTACGAATCGCCGTCGTGATCCTTGTCCGCGCCCCACGGCCCGTGTTCGCCGCCGACGTTACCGATGTTCTGCCACGGCCTGCCGTCAGGATAAGTGCCGTGGGCGTTATGCACGCACACGACGCCATAGTCGCCACCGAAAGCCTCGGCGCCGAGGACTTCGCCGAGTTCGCGCAGCATTGCATTCAGCAGCGCCGTCGTTACTTCCCAGTAAATCATGATGGCACCGCTCGGCGGCAGTGCCGACATCACGGTGCCAGGCGGCACGACGATGTCGATTGGGCGATACGCCCCAGAGCTGAACGGCGTATGCCGATCGAGTAACAGCTTGAATGCAGCAGCGACCGCGGTCTTCGCGTCGAGCGGACCGGCGTTGATACAGGTGCGGGCCTGACGCGAGGAGCCGCTCAAGTCGACTTCGACCCGACTGCCGCGTTTGTTGATCGCTGCCCGGACGATGATCGCTTCGTCGTCTCCGGCGCCGTCTGCATCTATCGGCTCTTCGCAGTGGTAGACACCATCGGGAATGCGCGCGATCGCGTCTTCCATGGTTTCAGCCGAGGCATCGCAGCAGTAACGGACTGTGCCGCGAAACGCTTCTTCGCCGTATCGTTCGATGCTCTCGATCACGAGCTTTTCGCCGAGCTTCAATTGTTCAGCGGTTGTCATGAAATCGGGTTGCAGGAAGCCCGCAAATCGGGTGTTGTCAAACACCAGGCTGAACGTCGAGCGCACCGGTTGGTCGTCTTTGAACAGCAGCATCGGCCCGATCACCAGCCCGTTCTCGTAGACATTGGCTTTCGTCGCACTGAAGCCACCGGGAGTGATGCCACCCATGTCGAGCTGGTGCGCACGCACGTTGACGAACGCTATTGGCTTGCCGTTGTGGAACACTGGTCGGATGAAACAGGTATCGTTGACGTGGTTGCCGACGCGGTAAGGATCGTTGCAGATCAGCACATCCCCCGGCCGCAGGTTCTCCACACCGTATTCCTGGACAGTGTTGCGGACCGCGTCCTCCATCGTGCCGAGGAACACCAGCAGCGCGCAGGACACCGCCGGCATCGGATAGTCCATGTCCGGCGGACCGGATATGGTGATGGCGAAATCGTACCAGTCGCGGATGATGGGCGAGAACGCGCTGTATACCAACCCGGTGCTCATGTGCTGCACGGTGTAACGGAGCCGGTTGGACAGCACCATCGCTGTAAAACGATCGCAGTGATAGGTCTCTTTGAACTGTTCGGGTGTCCAGTCACGAAGGCGCCCGGGGCGGATGGCGTCGAGATCGACGGTGCTGCTGGGTTGTGTGCTCATCGGTTTTCCTCAAACGTTCCTTTGCACGTGGATTTCGCCATACCGGCCGACCCGGCCTGCCTGCTTCTGCGTGATGTAGGTTGTCGACAGCGCCTCGCGCACGATGGCCGGCCCTCTGATTTCGTCGCCGGCGCGCAGGTCTTCGCGGCGGTAAATCTGCGCGAGTTCCTCGGCGTCCGCGACGAAGCGCAATACGCTCGTACCTATCGGGCGCAGAGGCGCACCGTCACGGGCAGGCAATTCAGGGTAGCTGACCTTCTCGGTCTTGACGACCGCGCGCAGCCGATACGTCACACCCTGCACCGGAATCGATTCGAATCGATTTCCGTTGCGCGCGGCGTAAGCGTCGTGGAAATTCGCGATCATCTGCGTGATCGTATCGGCCGTAATCGCCCCCGACGGCACTGGCACGAATGGCGTCTCCCACGTTTGCCCGACCAGCTGGCCGTCGAATGCGCGCAGGATCTCGATATCGGGATACTGGCCAAGACGGGCGCGAAGTCTTGTTTCCATCTGTTCGTAGATGCGGGCGATTGCAGGCGCACTGGCCGGCGTCAACACTTTGTAAGCGCTCTGGCTCAGCGCATAGACCTGGTCGGCGCTCAGCAACCCGAGTGCCGAAAATAAACCCGGATGTGGTGGCACGATGACACTTTTCACGTGCACCAGATCCGCCAGCGCCGGCAAGACCAGTGGACCTGCAGCGCCAAACGCCATCAGCGAATAGTCGCGCGGGTCGATACCCTGCTTGATGGCAATATTGAAGATGCCTTCGGCAATATTGTTGAGCCCGATGTCGTACGCATAGCGCACCCGGCTTTCGAACGGTAACGGGGTATGGAGGTTCTCGAAAACTTTACGCGAGAGCCGGACATCCAGTTTCATTTTGCCGCCGGCAAAGCCGTCCGGATCGAGTATGCCCGCCAGCAGGCAGATATCGGTCATCGTCGGCTGCTCACCGCCGCGACCATAGCAGGCCGGGCCCGGCATCGCGCCGGCGCTCTCGGGGCCGACCTTGATGTCGCCATTCGGTGTGATCGCGACGATGCTGCCGCCGCCGGCGCCGATGCTCGAGATATCGTTCGAGAGCGCGTTGACGATGAGATCGTGTTCGAGTTCGAACGTCGTGTTGACGAACGGCTGGCCGTTGGTCACCAGACTGATGTCACAGGAAGTGCCACCGACGTCGGCGCAGAGCAGGTTCGGCTCGTCGATGACGGCGCCGAAGTGCGCACTCCCGACCGTGCCGGCGGCAGGTCCAGCGAACACAACACGAAACGGTGCTTCCATCGCATCCTTTGCCGGGATCAGGTTCGCCGTGCAGTCGGCAAAATTCAGTTGCCCCGAAAAGCCGATACTCCGCAAACCCGAATCGAGCCGCTGCGTGTACGCCTCGTAGATGATTTTCATGAACACATCGATCAGCGTCGTCGATGCGCGCGCGTATTCCTTGGCCAACGGCGAGATCTCGCTTGATACCGAGCAGGGCACATCGCCGAGCTCCTCATAAACGAGTTCGCGCAATCGCAATTCGTGCGCGCCATTGGTATAGGCATGCAGCAGGCAGATGGCGACGCCTTCGACCTTGCAGCGTTTCAGCAGCTGCAGCTCGATACGCGCCTGCTGTTCATCGAGCGCGGTGAATACGCTGCCGTCCGCTTTCATGCGCTCGACGATGCCGCGGCGCAGATAGCGCTGCACCAGCGGGCGCGCCGCATCACCGAAAGAACGGCGCCAGCTCGGATCGGTCAACGCCTCCGTCGGGCGCCAGGTGCGCCCGATGTCGAGGATATCGCGATGCCCGGCGGTCGTGAGGAAGCCAATCTTGGGCAGCGAGCGCGTAATGATCGCGTTCAACCCGTGCGTACTTGCGTGATTGAAGACCAGCGCATCCTCGGCGCCGAGTTCGGCCGCGCCTTCGATGACACTCTGCTCGACCTGCGTGACGTTGGTCGAGACTTTCGCCGTCAGTATCCGACCATTTTTGACCGCGACGACATCCGTAAAAGTGCCGCCAACATCGACTGCCATCATGCGCGCGTATCCTCGGAGGAATTGACCCACAACGGGGTATGCAATATGGTCGATTCAATCACCGCAGATCAAGGGGAACGACATGGCGGAGTTCGACACGCTGATTCAAGGCGGCATGGTCGTCGACGGGACACGCACGCCGCGCTATCGCGCGGATATCGCTATCAAAAACGGCCTGATTGCGGAGATTGGGCACATTGATGTCAGTCGCGCAAAACAGGTTCTCGACGCCCGGCACCTTATCGTGGCCCCCGGCTTCGTCGATCTCCACACCCACTATGATGCACAGGTGTTCTGGGATCCCTACTGTTCGATTTCGAGCTGGCATGGCATCACGACCGTCGTGATCGGCAACTGCGGCTTCGGCTTTGCGCCAGTTGCGCCTGCTGCACGCGAACGGGCCATGCTGACGATGACCCGGGTCGAGGCCATACCGCTCGCGTCGATGAAAGCGGGCCTGCCGTGGGACTGGGAAACGTTCCCCGAATACCTCGACAGCGTCGAACGCACGCCGAAAGCGATGAATATCGTGCCCTACGTTCCTATCGGCCCCATACTCGTCACCGTGATGGGTCTGGAAGACTCGAAATCGGGCCGCATGCCGACGCCTGCCGAGCACAAGGAGATGTGCCGCATCCTTGATGAAGCGCTCGATGCAGGTGGCTGCGGCTGGTCTGCACAGCGTATGCCGCCGTCGGGGCCGGCAGGCGCCCAGCTCGATTTCGACGGCACGGCGATGCCAACCGACATGATGCATGACGAGACCGCGCTCGAGTTCGCGCGCGTTCTGCGGCGCCGTAACGCGGGCCACATGCAGACAACGATGTTTTCAGGGAATCCGAAAGCCGACCAGGCACATCTGGCAGAACTCGCCGAAGTCAGTGGTCGCCCGCTGGTGTTCAATGTCGTGCAGGCGCAGGACAGTGCGCCGCACATCCACCGTAAAGTGATCGAATGGCTGGAGCGTTGCCGCGCGCAGGGGATTCGCGTCTATGGACAGGGACTCACGACCGATGCGGGCTACTCGTTCACGTTCGAGGACTGGAATCTGTTCGACGAATGTCCGGCCTGGCGCGAAGCCACTGTCGGCACGCGCGAGGAACGCCTGGCCAAGCTTGGCGATCCGGCGCGACGGCCCGGGCTGCGGGCAAAAGTGCCCGGATTCGTGCTTGGCGCATTCGAAGCGATCGCGGTCACCGGACCTAAGACCGAGGCTACCCGACAGTGGCTGGATTACACGATCGGTCACATTGCCGAAGTAACCGGCAAGCATCCCGTCGACGCGATGCTCGATATCGTCGTTGCCGACAATCTGGAAACCGAGTTCTTCTCGATGCCGCCCAATACGCGACTCGATCTGCTGAAGGAGATCGTCGACAACCCTTACATTCTGTTCGGCGTCTCCGACGGCGGTGCACACACCAAGTTCCTGACCGCGGGACGTTATCCGACAGAGACACTGATCAAGATCGTTCGCGAGCACGGCATGCTGAGTCTCGAAGAGGCGCACTGGCGTCTTTCCGCCCTGCCCGCGCAGCTCGCCGGATGCGACGATCGCGGCACGCTCAAAGTTGGCGCGCCTGCCGACATCGTCGTCTATGACTACGAGAACCTCGAGATCCTGCCGTCTGAAGTCGCACACGATCTGCCGGGCGGCGAGTGGCGGCGCGTGCAGCGTGCCAAGGGATATCGATACATCCTGATCAACGGCGTCGTGACGATCGAAAACGATACGCAGACGAACGTCTATCCCGGTCAGCTGTTACGTCACGGCGTCGCGCCGCGGCAGCGCCGCCAATCGGCCGCGGCCTGAACGCGGTGCGTTCAGGGCCGCGCTAAATCCAGCCCTATTGCGCGGCCCAGCCAGCGCGGTGGCGGCAGTGCTGACTGCTGATCGCGGAGCCGACACAGCGCCTCGCGAACGGTCTCGGGAAAATCGCTGGCCCGCCGCGTTCCCGTGTCGAAATGCAACCCGAGCTGCTCGTGTGTCGCGAGCAGTGCGTCGTCGCGATACATTTCCTGGGCAAGGTGCATCTTGCGCCCGGCAACACCAATGACCCGGGTCTCGATACGCAGTCGCTCGCCGAGGCGCGCTTCCTGCTGAAACCCTATGTGGGATTCGAGCGCAACCCATGAAAGGCCAGTGGCGCGGGTGTATGCCGCGCCCATGCCCATTACACAGGTCAGCTGTTCGCTGGCCTCGTCAAAAGCCTTGAGGTAGTAAGCCACGTTCATGTGGTCGTTATAGTCCAGCCAGTCGCGGCCGACCGTCGCGTACGCGATGCAGATGCCGGCCGCGGGCCAGCCGAGATCCATGGTGTCGAGACCCATGCGCGTGCGTGCTCCTGTTACGGCACTCTGCCGTCGCAAATGATAGCAGCGACGCCGGGGTGCGCGTTGGAATGGAAGCCTCGGGTGACAGCGCTATACTGCCTGCATGCTGCCCATAAGCAAGGAGGCCGGTCGAGCGATGAAGAGCTCAGGAATCGCATGCGCCTGAAGGCATACCAGGCAGAGGCGCGACAGGGTTCACATGACTGCACATAACGTGCACGCACGATTGAGTCGAGGGCTTCGTACATGACTGCGTGGGAGCCGTTGCGGCACCGCAGTTTCCGCTTGTTGTGGCTCGCCTCGTTCACGGCACTGACTGCGTCGTGGATCAGCGACAGCACGGCCGCCTGGCTGATGACGTCGCTCTCATCATCGCCGCTGATGGTGGCGCTGGTGTCGAGCGCGATTACGCTGCCTTTGTTGCTGATGGCACTGCCCGCAGGCGCGTTGGCCGACCTGTTCGAGCGGCGCACGGTACTGGTCGTGACCCAGGTGTGGGTGACCGTGGTATTGCTCGCGCTGTTCGCGGTTTCGCTCTACGGCAAAATGACCGCCGAGCTGCTGCTCGCGCTGACGTTCGCTCACGGCATCGGTAGCGCAATCCGGTTGCCGGTGATTTCGGCCATGACACCGGGTCTGGTACCGCGCGCTGATCTGCCGAATGCGCTGGCGCTGCACGGTGTGTCGTTCAATGGCGCGCGCGTGATTGGCCCGGTGCTCGCGGGTTTGTTGTTGGCATGGCTCGGCAGCCCGTGGGTGTTTCTGATCAGCGCGCTGATATCGGTGACGGTGACCGTGGCGTTCGCGCGAGGCGCGACCCAGCAGCGCACCAGTACCCTGCCCAACGAGCGCTTCGTGGCTGCGATGCGCCTTGGCCTGCAATTTACGCGACAGACGCCGGCCATGGTCGCAGCCCTGGCCCACATCTGCATCTTCACCTTCTTTGGCGTGGTGATGCAGGCCCTGCTCCCGCTGGTCGCACGCGACCAGCTCGGCGGCGATGCCGGCACATACACGCTGTTGCTGTCGTCGCTCGGACTCGGCGCGATTGCCAGCGTCCTGGCGCTGCCCACCCTGAGGGGTTACTTCAATCGCGACCAGCTGCTCGTCGTTTTTGCCATCACCCAGGCTGCTGGCACATCCGCACTCTCGCAGGCGACCCAGCCCTGGTTCGCGGCACCCGCAATTTTCGCCGGTGGCTTCGCGTGGACCGCGACGTTCATCGTGCTCAATGTGACCGCGCAGATGGCACTTCCGGACTGGGTGCGCGCACGGGGAACTGCTGTATTCCTCGCCGGTGGCATGATCGGCGCTACGGCCGGCAGTTTCGCCTGGGGTCAAGTCGCCACGTTGGCCTCGATCGAGCGCGCGATGGAGGTCGCCGCGTTCGCCTCGTTGGTCGCATTCGCACTGCTGCGCCGCCGCTATCGGCTCGGCGGCCTTCCGCAGACCGACCTGACGCCGGTGCAGGTGACGCCGGAATTCGCCGCAAGCGCGACCATCGAGGACGATCAGGGCCCGATACTCGTCACCATCGAATTCCAGATCGATCCGGCGCGCACAGAGGACTTTGCCGCAGTGATGGCCGACAGCCGGCGTTGGCGACTGCGCCACGGTGCGGTCGACTGGGGCTTATACCGCGACGTTTCCGATCCGGCCCGGTACGTCGAGCATTTCCTGGTCGATTCCTGGCTGCACCGTCTGCGCCAGATCGAGCGCTTGACTGCCGAGGACATGGCGCTGCGCGATCGCAAGAACGAATTCCATGTCGGGCCCGAACTGCCGGTGATGCGCCACCTGCTGATGGAACCGACCGAGAGGCGCTAGATCAACGCCGAACCCGCGGGTCAGACTCACCGGCTTCCTGCGCAGTGCCGCGCACTATGGCCAGCCGCTATCAGGGACCTGACAGCGCATGGCACACAATTGGTAGTTATGGGGGCATGATGCAGGAACTTATCGAGCTTTTTGGCAATAGAAATTTTATCGCCCATGGCTACTGTCTGAGCTGGGGGTCCAAGCTCATCTGGCTGCATGTTGTTTCAGACTGCCTGATCGTTTTTGCCTATTTCAGCATCCCGCTGACCCTGGTCCATTTCCTGCGAAAAGATCGTGAGGTTCCGTTCCCATGGCTCATCGCCATGTTCGGTTTGTTCATCTTCGCATGCGGCACCACCCACCTTATCTCGATAATCAATATCTGGGTCCCGCTGTACTGGCTGGACGGTTGGGTAAAGGCACTTACAGCCGCCGCTTCCGTGGTGACGGCCTGCGCCATGTACTGGGTGGTGCCACGCGCGTTGCTCATGCGCTCCGCGGCGGCTATTTTCGAAACCCATGAGGCCGCGATGGTGACCGACGCCGACGCAAATATTCTGCGGGTCAACAGCGCGTTCGAAACGATTACCGGCTTTCGCTCTCAGGAAGCTGTCGGGCGTAACCCGAGTTTCATGAGCTCAGGCAAGCACAGCAGCGATTTCTTTTCCGAGATGTGGCGGCAACTGCTGGCCATAGGAACATGGACCGGAGAGATATGGGGAAAGCGCAAGAATGGCGACGTCTATCCCCAACACATGACCATTACTGCGGTGAGAAATGACAAAGGCAACGTCAACCAGTACGTTGCCATCTTTGAGGATATCACCGAGCGCAAGAAAACCGAGGACGAAATTCATAATCTGGCATTTTTTGATGCGCTGACCGGCCTGCCGAATCGGCGCCTGTTCCTGGACCGCTTGAATCGTGTCTTGTCGATATCCGCCCGCAACAGGAAATTCGGCGTGCTGCTTTATCTGGATTTGGATAAATTCAAGTTGCTGAACGACTCACAGGGGCATGACTATGGGGACATGCTGTTAATCGAAGTCGCGAAACGATTGAAAGCCGGCGTTCGCGCACAAGACACGGTCGCTCGTCTCGGCGGCGATGAGTTCGTGATCCTGATCGAAGACATCGACGTTCATGCTGATGAAGCGTCGCGTAAAGCAGCGCATATTGCCGAGAATCTACGTACTTCCCTGTCGCGCCCTTATCAACTCAAAGAGCATCTCGCGCACACGTCTGCGAGTATCGGAGCATGCCTTTTCTTCGGCAACGATGAGCCGGGGGAAGAGTTGCTCAAGCGCGCGGATATCGCGATGTATCAGGCCAAGGCCGCTGGCCGCGACACGGTGCGCTTCTTTGATCCGCAAATGCAACAGGCGGTCGAAGTGCGCGCGGCACTCGAGTCGGATTTGCGCCAGGCACTGACTGAAGATCAGTTTCAACTGTACTACCAATGCCAGGTTGATAAAGACAGAAAAATTATCGGTGCAGAAGCTCTGATCCGCTGGATTCATCCGCGTCGCGGCATGGTTTTTCCAGGCGAGTTTATTCCAGTCGCAGAAGACAGTTCATTGATACTGGACATCGGCTATTGGGTCATTGATTCCGCCTGCCAGCAGCTGAATGCGTGGTCACACGATTCGGCAACACGTCACCTCGTGTTGGCTATCAATATCAGCGCGACGCAATTCATGCATCCAAAATTTGTCGGACACATAACGGCCGCAATTGATAAGCATCAAATCGATCCAGGCCGCCTCAAGCTCGAATTGACTGAGAGTGTCGTCATGAAAGACCTGGACGTCGTGGTCAAGAAAATGCAGGAGCTCACGCGCGAACTCGGCATCGGATTGTCGCTGGACGACTTCGGGACGGGCTACTCGTCCTTGTCTTACTTGAAGCAACTGCCATTTGCTCAAATCAAGATAGACCGACAGTTCGTCATCAACATGACCAGCGATGTGAACGACGCGACCATGGTGAAGACGATTATTGATCTTGCGCAGAACTTCGGATTACAGGTAATTGCCGAAGGCGTAGAAACCGAACAGCAGCTGGCGTTTCTGCACGCGCAGGGCTGCGGCGAATTTCAGGGCTTTCTCTTCAGTAAACCGATACCAGCGGCAGACTTCTTGGGCCTCTGTTCGGCAGAGAGTACGGAGTAACACATGAACGCAGGCTATAACCCGGATTTCAATCCGACTGGAATCGAAGGCGGCATCGACACCCACCTCGTGCCCTGGATTGCTCTGCCGCAAGCACCAGGGATGTCAATCAAGCCGTTACGCGCCAGCAGCGAGTCTGGCATGTTCACTGTTATCGCGCGCTTGAAGCAGGGCACCGAGCTTGCTGGCCTCGTGCATCTCGGTGCGATGGATCTGCTGGTGCTGTCGGGCGCCATGACCTACCCCGAAGGCGTCTTCGCGGGCACCCTGCAAGCCGGCACGTGGGCCTACGTGCCGGCCAATTCCCGCATCGCGCGCTGGCGGGCCGACGAGGACGTCGAATTTCTCGTCAACTTCTACGGCCCGGTGGCTTTTCTCGCCGACGACGGCTGTAGCGTCAATGCGATCCTCACCAGCCTCGATGTCATCGCGGCGGCGCACCAGCGTGGCATCACGCTGGTGCCGAACACCCTGGCGGAATGCATGCAGGCGCGCCCAGCGGCCTATCCGGGCCCGTCTGCGCCGCTCGCGATCGCGTCCGCGGAGCGGCGCGCAATGCTGGTGTCAGCCGCGGGCATTGCAGGCGAGGCCAGCGGCAGCGTCCACCCGCATTTCGTGGACACGCGCCGGGTGCCGTGGGCAGTGAATCCCAGTCAGCCCGGGTTTGGCTTCAAGGTACTGCGCATCAGCGAGGAAACCGGCGTCACTTCGTTGATCGTGCGGCATAACGGTGTGGCCGGGCCGCACTATCATCTCGCTGCGGCCGACTTCCTCATCCTGAATGGTCGCATCGGTTACCGCGCTGGGCCGGTCGAGGGTTACGGCCCCGGTGTGTGGTTCTACGAGCCGGCAGGCGCGCGCCACGATGCGACGCAACGCCTCGGCGATGACGACCTCATTTACACTGCGAACGTCTATGGTCCGCTGCAATTCGATCAGGGCAGAGGCACACCGATAGCCGCCGTGGTGTCGTGGATGCAGTATAAGAAAATGGCCGAGCACAGCGGTGCCGCGCTGGTGCGTAGCACCTTTGCCAACGATGCGTCCTTGTTGGCCTGGGCACCTATAGGCAGTCGGGCGACACCGCTATAACCCGATGTGGTCGCAGATTGCGCGGCGACAGGCTCATGCCTGCTCTGCCCCGCCGATTTCGATCACGACTTTGCCCTCAACTCTGCGCTTGGCCACATGGTCTATCGCTTCGCCAGCGCGTTCGAGTGGATATTGAGCAGATATGTGCGGACGGATACGGCCGTCGGTATAGAAGGTACAGAGTTCCTGCATATTCTCGCGTGAGGCAGCTTCATTCGCGACGATCCAGTTGCCGAGGAAAACACCCACGAGTGAGGAACGCTTGATCAGGACAAGATTGATGGGGATGGCGGGCACTTCCCCACCAGCGAAGCCGATAACCAGGAATCGCCCACCGGGCTGCAGGCTTCGAAATGCCGCCACGCCCAAGTCTCCGCCTACCGGGTCGTACACGACATCAACGCCCTGGCCGCCAGTGATTCGTTTGACGGCCTCGCGCAGGTCCTCGCTGCTGTAGTTGATGGTTGCGTCGGCACCGTAGCGCGTGCACAGCGCAAGCTTCTCCGGTGTCGATGCCGCCGCGATGACCTTGGCGCCCATCACCTTGCCGAGTTCCACGGCAGTCAATCCCACGCCACCTGCAGCACCCAACACCAGCAGCGTCTCGCCACTTTTCAATTGAGCACGATCTTTCAGCGCATGGTAGGAGGTTCCGTAAGTGACAAAAAACGCGGCGGCGGTTACAAAATCCATCTGTGGCGGAATTTTGAATGTGGTGACGGCATCGATAACCAATTCCTCGGCAAACGCGCCGGATGCCATCGGATGCACCATCACCCGATCGCCTTCCTTGAATTGCGTGACGTCTGCTCCCAGCTCACGGACGATACCGGCACCTTCAAGTCCGGGCGAAAACGGAAACGCCGGCTTGAACTGATACTTGCCTTGAATAATGAGGGAGTCGGCGAAGTTCACGCCCGCTGCTTTCATGGAAACCACTACTTGCCCTCGTCCGGCGACCAGGGAGGGCCGGCTTTCAATAACCAGCTCGTTCGGCTCGCAGTAGCGCTTGCACAGGACAGCTTTCATGAATTTGTCTCAGTAATGATTCGACGGGATATCCGACGCGACGCCCTGCCAAGGTAACGCTATGAAATCGGCCCGCGCAGCGGCTGGCTTCCATCCCAGTTGACCGCGGCTTCGGCGACCTTGCGATACAGCACTTCGATGGCATCCACACACGGATAATGTTCGATAATGAAGCCCGAAGTATCCAGTCCGTTATGAAAGTGAACTCGCACGGCGCCAAAGCCGAGACTGACAAGTACTGGTGCGCCAGTGCGCTCGAGTTCTGCCACCTCAGCCTCGGTATCCGATGCGAAATAGGCAATGTGGTGGAAACCCTGACGCAACAGGACACTGGCGGACGCATCGGGCTCCACGCGCCGGATCTGAACCAGTTCCACCATGACCGGCCCCCATTGCCCGAAAGCCGCGCCTAACTCGAATACGCCAGGTGTGCCATCCGGTCCTCTCACATCCGTTCCCGGGATCTGGTCGTAGATGAAAAATGGCCCGGCTCCGAAACGCTGAGTCCAATGCAACGCCGCCCGTTCGAGATGATTGACGTTGAAGGCGATCTGCACAATTTTACGGCCGTTAACTTGTTCAGGCACGAGATTGGTCATTGCTTGGCTCCGTGATGTTGTGACTTGCTTGTACGGATTCGTCGCGATCGATGCAAGCACCATTTGTAGGTTAATCGACGCTCAATAGCTGTCGGTATGTGCCTCTCGAAGAGTGCTCATGATTCTCTTTCTCTGGGCTTCATCGCCTCCAGTATCGCGCACACCGCCGCTGTATCCTGCTCGCCGCGACCGGCCGACAGTGCGGCTTGATAGAGTGGCGCCGTGGCGCTGAACAGCGGTGCCGGAAATTCGAGCGAGGCGGCAAAACTCGCAATCGCCGCCATATCTTTCTGCCAGGTCGAGAGTCGCATCGTCGGCGGCTCATAGCAGTTCGCGACCATCATCGGAGCACGCAGTTCAAAGATGCGCGAGTTGGCGGCACTGGCGCCGATCACGTCGAGCACACGCTGCGGATCAAGACCGGCACGCTTGGCCAGCGCCATTGCTTCGGCGCTGGCCACGTTGTGGATTGCGACCAGCAGGTTTGCAATGAGCTTCATGCGCGTGCCGTGGCCGAACTCGCCGAGGTCGAAAGTCTGACGGCCGATGGCCATGAACACCGGGGCGAGACGCGCGATGCTTGCGCTGTCGCCGCTCGCAAGAATCACCAAATCACGCTTTGCTGCCTGAGCCCCGGTGCCGCTCAATGGACAGTCGAGCGCAATGTGGCCGGCCGCTGTCAGCTCAGTACCGATGCGGAGCTTATCGACCAGGGCCAGGGTGCTGGTTTCGATCACCACGCGCGGGCCGACGCCGGCCGCAATGATCGCCTGCACGGTAGCGGCGACCGCTTCCGCACTCGGCAGACTGATCAGAATGTGATCCGCCTGCGCCGCGACAGCGACGGCATCTGCGGCAACCGCGATCGAATCGGCGGCGGCCCGCGCGCTGGCGGCATTGGTATCGAAACCGATGACGGTGAAGCCGGCCGCGCTCAGGTTGCGCGCCATCGCCCCACCCATCAGCCCCAGTCCGATCACCCCGACTGAACCTGTCATGAACGCATGTTCTGCAGCGCCGTCGGTTCGAGCGAGATCAGGGACAAGCTCTCTTCCGGCGGCAACAGCCGGCCTTTCTCGCGCAGCACGGTGTCGACTATCCAGTCGCGCGAGGCCTGCGCCCGCGCGAGCGCTTGACGATAGTCGATCCCGACCAGGCGATGGTCGCGCTTGACTGCCTTGCCGGCAATGAGCACGGTCTCGATGTCGTAGGGATGCGAATGGAAAATGACGGTGCCGGGTTCTCGGGTCAGCGGCCACAGGTTGGGCTCGTCGCCCGAGATGATCAGGATGTCGGCCTGCTTGCCAGGTTCGAGGCTGCCAATGCGGTCTTCGAGGCCGAGCGCCTTGGCACCATTGATGGTGCCCCAGGCCAGCGCGTCCATTGAACTGGTGGTCAGGCGCAGCGGCATCTCACCGCGCTGGTTGAAGGCATCGTTTGCGCGGACGCGGGCATCCTGCAGGCCGAGCCGCAGCTGGCCAATCAGGTCGCCACCGTTCAACGTGATGATGTCGCAGCCCGCTGTGCACAGGATGCCGTGCCGGGCCGCTTCGAGGAACACCGGATGCCCCATACCCATCTGCATTTCAGTATCCGGCGTGCACACAACGGCGCAGCCGGCGTCGGCCAGGTACTTGAAATCATCGTCAGTGCAGGTGTTGCAATGGACATGCACCTGATCGGGACCGAGCAGGCCGGCGTGATGCAGGACGGCGACGCCCTGCCCGATACTCGAGCCCCAGAACAGGTTGTTGTGGATTGACTGCACGACCTGCATATCGCGCGAGGCTTCAATTTCGCGCCGGTTCTCTGATAGCGGGATGAGCCCCATTTCTGTCAGCGCCGTGCCCATGATCACGAGACCGGAGCGGCTCGACAGATAGCTTGAATGAATGCGTTCGGCATCGGCAATCCGATCCGCGACTGTTTTGAAGGCCGGCTCGGCCAGCGGAGCGGGTACGAAACCGTAGCCGTAGACAGCGCGAATATTGCTCGCCAGCAGCGCTTCGACGCCAGCGTCGGCATGTTCCGGGGTGTTGTTCGAATGCGAGTAGTCAAAGACCGTGGTTACACCGGCGTTGATGGCTTCAAGTGCGCCGATGTAATTGGCGGCGCCGATGTCGTCAGGACGCAGAACCGGAGAAATATTGAAGCGGATGCCGCGCATGTATTCATGCAAAGTCCAATCGGCAAGCAATGCGCGCAGATTGGTTTGCCACAGGTGCCGATGGCAGTCGACCAGGCCCGGCATCACGATCGCGTTGCTTGCGTCGATCACCTCAGCATCGTCCACTGGCAGGCTGTAGCCGATGGCCGCGATCGTATCGTTCTCGATCAGTACATCGGCGCCGGTCAGGGCGCGCCGCGCGCGATCCATGGTCAGGACGTAACCGCCCCGGATCAGAAGCTTGCTGGCTGACATGACGGGCTCCCCAGGATTGCCGGATTCCGATGACAGTTTACTGAATTGCCAGGAGGCGTGGCGCCGAATGTCTATCGTGCTGACAGCATCGCCTCTCTCAATGACCCGCCGGGGCCGGGGCCGCAGGCGCAACGACCTTGCGCAGCAACGGCACCAGCAGCGTCGCGACCAGCAGGGCCAGCATGATGCAGCGGAACGCGTCGGCATAGGCCAGTGTGGCCGCTTCGCGATGCGCAAGTGCGCCAACCTGCGCCAGCGCACCAACTTCCAATGTTGCTGTGCTGCCCGTACCCTGCGCGAGCAGCGTTTCAGCGTGCGCCAGATAACGGTCCAGCGCGCCGCTGGCGCGCGTCAGGTGCGCGGAGATGGTGACAAAGTGCGCGTTGGTCTGCACATCGAGCACCGCGTTGGCGAGTGCAATCCCGACCGCGCCGCCCAGATTCCGCATCATGTTGAACAGTCCACTTGCGTACTTGAGCCGCTCGGGTGGCAGACTGCCGAGACCGAGCGTCACACTGGGCGCAACAGCGAACACTTGCGGAAAGCCGCGCAGGATCAGCGGTACGAGCAGCTCCGTCATGCCCCACTCGTGGGTGATATAAGTGAAGCTCCACATCGATAATGCGAAGCATGCCAGCCCGAACATCATGAGCCAGCGCAGATCGTAACGGCGCCCCAGCGCAACATAGACAGGTACACCGGCTAACGATGCGGCACCGGTGGCGAACGTCGCGAGCCCGATCTGCCAGGCGCTGAAATCACGGATGTAGGCAAGAAATAACGGGACCAGATAAATGGTTGAGAAGATGCCGATACCGGTTGCGAACGACAACACGCAGCCGAGTGCAAAATTGCGATCACCGAGTGCACGCAGGTCGACGACTGGGTTGGGATGGGTCAGACAGCGGGTCACGAATGCGAGACCTGCAATCCCCGCAATCGCGGCACAGCGTGCGATGGTGTCGTCGCCAAGCCAGCCCCAGCGCGAGCCTTCCTCCAATACGTATTCGAGACTACCAAGCGCGGCTGCCATCAGTGCAATGCCGGAATAGTCGGCACCTTTGAGCAGACCGAGTTGCGGCCGATCGATGTCGACGAGGCGCAGTACAGCGTAGACGACCGCGATACCCGGCACGAGATTGATATAGAACAGCCAGTGCCAGTTCAGCGCGTCGGTAATCCAGCCGCCCAGTACCGGGCCCAGCGTCGGTGCAATCGAGGCGATGCTGCCGATCACGGCGGCGGCATACACCCGGCGCCGCCCTTCGAAATAGTGGAACGACGACGTGAATACCGTCGGGATCATCGAAGCGCCCAGCAGGCCCTGCAGGGCACGGAATACGATCATGCTCTCGATGTTCCATGCCAGCCCGCACAACAAGCTGGCGAGTGTGAAGCCGGCGGCGCTGGCCGCGAACAGATAGCGCGTGGAAAACACACGGGTCAACCAGCCGGACAGTGGAATGACGATGATCTCGGCAATCAGATAAGCGGTCTGTACCCAGCTGATTTCGTCCTGGGACGCCGACAAGCCGCCACCAATATCCTGCAGTGACGATGCCACGATCTGGATATCGAGCAACGCGGCAAACATGCCGACACACATGACAGCGAAGGCGAGAATGTCGCGATCGGCCGTCATGTCATCAACTTCCTGCGCCCGGGCGGCCTCGCAGATCGATGCTGACCACCGTCGAGAGGCCGGGACGCAGGACACCGAGTTCGCCGTCGCGACCGTCCAACACAATTCGCACCGGCACGCGACGAACGATCTTGGTGAAGTTGCCCGTGGCGTTTTCCGCCGGAATGACGCTGAACGTTGCGCCGGTCGCAGGGGCGAGGCTCTGGATGTGCCCGCGCATTTTCAGCTCTGGAAACGTGTCGGCGACAACAGTCGCCGCCTGTCCGGGCCGCATGCCGCCAATCTGATCTTCCTTGAAATTGGCATCGACCCACAGTCCGTGAGCCGGCACGATCGATAGCAGGTAAGTGCCGGTCGAGACATGTGCGCCCGGCCGCACTGCGCGATTTCCGACGTAGCCGTCTATCGGCGAGAAGATCTCCGTGTAGCCAAGATCGATTGCCGCTGTGCGCAGGGCCGCTTGTGCCTGCGCAATGCCGTCGCGTGCCGCGGCAATACGCGATTCGAGCACGCGACGCTGCTCGATCTCCGAATTCATTTCCGCCCGCGCTGCGCCGACCGTCGCGACGGCGCGATCGGACGCACTGCGCGCGCGCTCGGCCTCCTGCTGAGAACTCGCGCGACTGACGGCCAGACGACCATAACGCCCGGCGTCCTCGCGAGCGAAACGGGCGTCGGCTTCACGTGCGTCGAGTTCGGCCCGGGCGCGCTGGATGTCAGCGTCCTGGCGCGCGAGCTGTGCTTCGAGACTGTTTACGATCCCCTTACGCTCGTGAACCAGTGCGCGGACCTGGTCATGTGCGGCGCGCGCTTCCCGATCGTCGATGCGAACCAGCAGTTGTCCAGAGCGGACCAATTCGTTGTCCTTTACCAGTACTTCGGCGACGAAGCCGGCCACGTGTGGTGCAATCTCGGTGATCTCACCGCCGACGTAGGCATCGTCGGTGGTCTCGATATAGCGTCCGCTGGTCCACCAGGCGTGTCCCTGGACAATGGCGACCGCGCCGATGAGCATTGCCAGCGTGGCGTACGCACCTGCTTTGAACAGATGCGCGAGGACCAATCGTGGCGGTGTGACGACCAGGCCGGGGGATGACGCTAGACTATTCATAATCGGTAGACCTCGGCGGGGTGAACCGGTGGAGCCGATGTCGGCAGCTGGGTGCAGCGAGCGCGTCTGAGTCGCACGCCGCAGCCAGGGTTGATAAGCCGCAACGCTTTAACGATTCGCCAGGTAGTAGGGCTGGATTGTGACGGCCTGTTGAACCGCGTCAGCGCGTCCGTCCTGGAGCGGCAGGCCTGCGCTGTAGAACGACGGCGAAGTCGTGCTGGCCACAGAGACCGTCGAGCGACTACCGTCAGTCGTGGGGTTCGGCCAGGGCGAGAAACCGTCCGCCATTGCGGTGCTGCTGGCGATGGCTATCAGGGTGGTGATGATGATGTTTTTCATGGTCTTTTCCTTTTCGCTTCGTGACCCGCTTGGGGTTGTGGTTGATGTCGGGAGCAAGTGTGGTCGTGATGACCTCGGCGATGAAGTTTCTGACGGTTACCGCGAGGTAAGTAACCTATGGTCGCGCCCCGCAAGGCGCGCGCTGAGAAGTCCGACATGAACGACCTCACCGACCACCGAAAGGCGCCTGACGGCGAGGTGCGCACGGCCCTTGCGAAGCTGTTGAGCAGTTCCGATTTTGCGAATGCTCCGCGCCTGCAGCGGTTCCTGACCTATGTCGTCGAACAGACGCTGGCGGGTAATCGAGCGAACATCAAAGGCTACACACTCGGTGTCGACGTATTCGATCGCGCCGCCGATTTCGACCCCGCCATCGATGCCATCGTGCGTGTTGAAGCAGGTCGCCTGCGTAGCAAGTTGCGCGAGTACTACGGCACTGCCGGCAGCGCCGAGCACTTGCATATCGAACTTCCTAAAGGAAGCTATGTGCCGCGTTTCGTCAATCACAACGGCAACGCCCCATCAGGCGGGCCACAGCCTGTCGCGACCCGGCCGAGCCTGCTGGTGCAGCCGTTCAAGAATCTCAGCGGTGTGGCCGAGCAGGATTATTTCGCCGACGGTCTCAGCGAGGACTTGATTGCGGCCCTGTCGCGTGTACGTGCGCTGACGCTGATCGCACGCCACTCATCGTTTCATTACAAACATGTCGCGGCCACCGCGACCCGTATCGGCAGCGAAACAGGCGCTGATTACGTCCTCACCGGCAGCGTCCGGCATTCAGCCGATCACATCCGTGTCTCGGCGCAACTCATCGCAACGGCGAGCGAAGAGGTGCTGTGGTCGAGTCGCTACGATCGCGAATTGAAAGATGTATTCGCCTTGCAGGACGAAGTCGTGGAGAGCATCGTCGGCGCGCTGGAAATCCAGCTCGTTCCGTCGACGACATCGCAGCGTCCGGTGGATCTGGAAGCCTATGATCTGGTATCTCGCGGACGAGAATGCTTCTGGTCTTATCGTCGTGCCGACGTCGAGGAAGCGCAGCGCCTGTTCGCGCGCGCAATTGAACGGGCCCCTGACTATGCGCTCGGCCACGCCTGGCTTTGCAGGGCACTGGCTGTACCTGTCGCTTTCAACTGGCATCACGATAGAGCGCAGCTTGACGCAGCGTTGCGGCATGCACAGACAGCTGCTTCTCTCGCGCCGGATCTGCCGCTGGCTCACGCCATGATCGCGTGGACCCAGGTCTGGCGCGGTGCTGTCGATGACGCACTCCTCGCGGGTCGACACGCCGTTGAACTCGATGAAGGGGATTTCGATGCTCAGCTCTGGTATGCCGTCGCACTGGCGGCCGCCGGCCGAGGCGAGGAAGCGCTTCGCCATACCGAGATCGCGCTTCGTCTCGATCCACATACGCCGGCCATGTGCATATTTATCGACGGACTGTGCCGCTGGTTGCTGGGGGACCTGCCTGGCGCAGCGATACGCTTCGCGCGCGGCATGAATCGCACGCCGGATTTCGTGGCGTTCTATCTGCACCGAGCCGCATGCTGCGCGGAACTCGAAGAACGCGCGGCGGCCGTCGAAGCGATTGCTGAACTCGAACGACGCAATCCTGGCGCAGACGAAGACAGCGGCGACTGGAACATCTTCACCGAAATGCAGGCGCACGACCGGCTGAAGCACTTCCTTGCGCTCGCTCGACTGTGGTTCATCCAGGATCGCGACACCACTGCCGGTGGCAGCGATACATAAGTCTCGACATTCCTGATCCATTCTGGAGGGAGTACAGCCGATGACCGATATAGAGATATTGCAAACGCTGAACCGCGATTACATCAGCGCCGTCCAGAACAGCGACATCCATCGCTTCAATGAGATTCTGGCCCCTGAGTTCTATTGCTCGAACCCCGATGGTTCGCTGGTGGACCGCGCGGCGTTTCTGGAGCTGACCGCGCGACCCGTGACGCTCACGGCGCTCGAAGCGAAGGACGTACAGATACGACTATTCGGCGACGTCGCGATTATCCACGCCCGCACCACCTACCGGAAAGCCGACGGGGCGCAGGGTTCCGGTCGTTACACCGACGTGTGGGCACGGCAGAACGGCACGTGGCTTGCCGTCTCAGCGCACGTTACACGCTGTTAGATTTCAATGAAGACACCCTTCGCTACGCTCGCGTCAGCTGGCGATGTCCGGCGTCTAGCCGAGAAGGCCACGGTCCTTCATGTAGCCGATGATCGGCGCGGGTTGTAGAGGATGCCACCGCGTGTTCTTCGGGTCTTCGTGCCAGACGAATTCAAGATGCTCGACGTGACCGGGTTGTCGCGCCGCTGAAAAAACGTCCAGGGCAGCGCGCAAGACCGCCGTTTGCGTCGCGACATCGCCGACTTCGCCATAAGGCCGCCCGAACGGATGTTCGATGGCAGCGACACGTGGCATACCGAGCGCTCGTTGAAACTCCCAGATCATGTTCAGTGTTACCGTCGCAATGCCGGCTTCCTCAATCTTCCGTGCAACCAGTCCCACGGACCGGCAGCAGTCTGGTCAGACGGGAGCCAGAACGACAAGATCGACCGCATCCGCACGCATGGCGCTGGCAATCTCCGGGCCACTGACATTTTCGAGTTCGCTGCTATCCGCACCCTGGAACCCCATGATCGAATAGTGGGTTGCGGCAGCGGATCCGATCACCTCGGCCTGTGCCAGTTCAGCAAGACGTTGCAGCGGCAATGCAACATTGATATCACGTTCGATATAGCGTGTATCGATGTGCAGATGGCTGATCGTCACCCTGTCGCTGGTCGCATCTGCTTCGATTTTACGCCAGCTCGGATCTCCCCAATTACCCCTTGCACGTTCACTGTCCATGTCGAACGGAGCGTCATGGCGCATGGATATTCCCGCTGTTGTCAGCAAGGCAACGCGCGAGTCATTGAGCGGGCGGACCATCGGGCTCCACGGGATTGAAGTTGGCGGCGAGGTCTTGTCGATGGTTTCCAGCATGAGCTTCTTGATGAGTCGCCCGGTGAAGCGAAACGCGTCGACCTGATTCGCCGTCATGACAATCATTCTCCTCTGATGCCTGGTGTGGGCAATGTAATCATTCGTCCTGCGCCTGGACACGTGGCTGGTTGGATAGCCGAATTCATCCGAATAGGATCTTTACTGGCGAACGCGCGCCAGCGTACAACATCTACAGGCTGATTTTGAGTTACCGAGTGTTACTGCTCGGCACCGGGTCCGGGATCAGACCGACACCAGCGCCCGCTTGGGCTGCGAGGTGAGCCGCGTATCACGCCACTCGAGGAACTCGCTCGGCGGCAGCGGATGGCACAAATGCAAACCTCTCGCGATGTCACAGCCGAGGCGACTCACAGGGACTGTCAGGTGGACTGATCCGGTGCCAGTACCCGTCTCGCTCCTCGCTTCAAGCAGCGCAGCATTGCCGCTACGCTCGATTTCAGCATGCGAGGCGGTTATCGTCCACGAGGCGCCGACTGACCCGGCGTCAAATTCCGCTCGGGAGTACGACATGCGAGGTGCCCGCTTACACGTAGTGGCTACAATCTGGGCCGGCTCGTTCTTTCTGGCTTTTGATCGCGTCAATATTTCCCTCGCTGCGCCCGGCATCATGCACGACGTCGCATTCGATGGCGCGCAGATGGGCCTCGTCTTGAGCATGTATTACTGGGGCTACACCTTAGGAAATTTTTCCGGCGGCCTGGTGAGTTCACAGCTCCGACTGCGTGGCCTGACCACGCTTCTGATCGTCGCCTGGGCCGCGCTGACCGCCATCACCGGGCTCTGCCATACGCTCTGGCAGTTCTGTCTCGTACGCGCCCTGTTTGGCCTCGCCGAGGGCGCCACCGCCAACCTCATGCATCGACTGCAGAACAATTGGCTGCTGCCAAGCGAGCGCGGGCGCGGCTATGGGATCTTTATCGGCTTCGTCTATCTCGGCATCGCACTCGGCATGCCCCTGGTCGGCGCGCTCATCAAGTGGTGGGATTGGCGGGTGATGTTCGGCATCTCGGCCCTGCTCACGCTCGGTCTGGTTGCATTGTTCTGGCACGTGATCCGCGATCATCCGTGGCAGCATCCGCGCGTTTCAGTTGAAGAAGGTGACGACTTTCGCGCCGTTCTCGCGCGCGACAGGCTCAGCCTTGAATCCACCGATTCGCAGCTGAGCTTGGGTCAGCGTCTGCCGACACTATTTCGAATACCGTCCTTCGTCTGGCTATGTGTCGCCTCGTTTTTCGTGATTGGCGTGTACTTCACCAATATGAGCTGGTTGCCTGGATATCTGGTCAAGGAGCGCGGGTATACGGTGCTGTCGAGCGGCATCTATCTGACCATTCCCTATCTCGCAGCCTTTGCCGGCATGTGGTCGGCGGGCAGCATCGGCGACCGTTTCGGGAATCGTGCGCTGGTGGCACTGGTGATGGCGCTGCTCACCTGCCCCGCCATCATGCTGCTGACCACCACCCGCGACGTGAATACGACCATCGCCCTCATGAGCATCATGCTGTTTCTCAATTCGGCTGCCTTGAATGGCATCATGGTGCTGCTGTTCGATCTGGTGCCAGCCGAGATTTTCGGGACCGGCGTCGGCATGGTCGGTGGACTCGCAGGCGGTCTGAGCGGGATCGTCGGGCCGCTGCTCATGGGTTATCTTTACGACCTCAGCGGCTCCTTCTTCGGGGGCTTTGTGGCGCTGGCCTGTGGCACACTGCTCGGTGCGGCCGCGTTGTGGCCGGTAGCGCGCTACGAAAAACAGGTCAGACGGGAAAAGGCACAGCGACACGCGCAAACAATCAACGCTGCCCAGGCAGCGGCGCATTAACACAAGGGGGATCAACATGGCTCAAGCCCTACACGCAATGAACGACCAGGATGTGCGCAGCCGCGTCAACGCTGAGGAATGGCAGGTACGGGTCGACCTGGCGGCCGCCTATCGCCTGGTCGAGCACTACGGCTGGACCGACATGATTTTCACCCATCTGTCTGCACGAGTCCCAGGGCCCGAACATCATTTTCTAATCAATCCGTACGGCTTGATGTTCGACGAGATCACCGCCTCCAACCTGGTGAAGGTCGATCTCGACGGCAACATCGTCATGCCCAGCGACTACGAAGTGAATCCCGCCGGCTTCTGCATTCACAGCGCCGTGCACATGGCACGCGAAAACGCGCAGGCCGTCATGCATCTGCATACCGATGACGGTGTCGCAGTCGCGACGATGGCCAGCGGCCTGTTACCCGTCACGCAAACCGCGATGGTGATCCATGACCACATTGCCTATCACGAGTACGAAGGCGTGGCCTTGGACTTGAGCGAACGTGAGCGATTGGTCAAGGATCTCGGTAACAAAAACCTCATGATCCTGCGCAATCACGGCACGCTCGCGGTTGGGAACACGGTGTCGGATTGCTTCCTGTGGCTCTATAACCTCGAACGCGCCTGCAGCATGCAGGTTCGAGCAATGGCGGGCGGCGCGCTCTATCAACCGTCAGAGGCGGCATTGGCAACCACCCGCCAGCAAGGCCAGTCCCTGATGGTGAAGGGCAAGCTCGATCGATTGGCATGGCCGGCGCTGCTGCGCATGATCGATCGCAAGGATATGAGCTATCGCAATTAGTGTTGCTGTCCGGCGACCTACTGCTTGTGGGTTAGGCGTCAATATCGCAAATGACCGTCTCACAGCCGGTCAGTCGAGTATTGCCATCCCTTCGATTTCCAGTAGATGGTCTGCCCACGCCACGCGCACGACTTCGACGCAGGTCGTCGATGGAAACGGATAACTCCAGAATTCAGCGCCGATGTCGCGCAGCGCGGCGAGCCCCTCCTCCATGTAACCGGCGTGGAAGTAGTAGCGGATCTGCACGACGTCCTCGAGCGTTCCGCCCTCGGCTTCGACGACATGGCGAAAATTAAGTAAGGCTTGGCGCAATTGGGCATGCATGTCCTTGGCGACGGTGGTGCCATCCGCAAGGGTCGGCGTCTGCCCGGATATGAATACGAAGTTTCCCTTCCGCGCACCTTGTGCCCACCCGGCGTGTTCGGGCGGTGTCGCCGGCAGGCCGGGCTGCAGGTACAAGTTGAAGTAGTCTTCCGGCTTCCACACATTGGCTGGATTGATTGCCGTCTTCTTGGCCACGTGGGACCTCCTGTCGCTGGGATGTCGGGTTCCCAAGCATAAGCCGCAGCTTGTCGCGCATCCACGTGCTTGGAAAATCGACATGCGCCACTGACCGACACCTGCGCCCCGAACCCTGCTTGGCACGTGACGTGCTCCGGTAGGGTATGGAGCGCCGAACCCCGCCGTTCACCGGCAACACGCACAATGTCGGTGCAAGTGAGTACTGCAGCACATGAACGAGGACTTCCGATGAGCGATCCTGCCAATGCACCGACACTGCGGAGCCTGATCGCCAGCGATCTGCTGGCCGCCACCGGCCGTCGCGGTCTGCGCGCCGCCCTCTCGGCTGCGCTGTTCGAACCCGGTTTTCTGGCGGTCCTGTTGTTCCGCGTAGCCGGGCACCTCAATGCCCACGGCTGGCCGCGCCTGGCAAAGCTGGTGTGGCGCTTCAACGTATTTCAGTGCGGCTCTTATCTGCATCTCACCGCGCGCGTGGGCCACTCTTTGTGCTTGCCCCACCCGACTGCCATCGGTATCGGCGAGACCGCGAAGCTGGGTAATCGGGTCACGGTGTATCACAGCGTTTCCATCGCCCGCGGTCTCAGCGACGACCGCTATCCCGACATACACGATGACGTGATGATCTGTCCGGGCGCGATCGTCATCGGCGGCCTCGTGGTGGGTCACCACGCACTCATCGCCGCGGGGGCTATCGTGACCAAGGACGTTCCACCCTATGCAGTGGTTGCGGGCAATCCGGCTCGCGTGTTGCGCATCCGCACGCCGGAAGAGGTGCTGGCAGAGGGCGCCGCGCAGCCGCCTCCCCCTGAACTTCTGGCGTCGTGAAGGAAGATTGGTGCGGAGATTGCTCTCGCGTCGTCAGTGCATTGCGGTTGTATCAGGGCGCTTGCTGAGTGCGTTGATGATTGCGAACTTCACCCTGATCAGCAGCGGGTTCGCGCAATTCGAGTCGTCGCAAGAAGCGATTGAAGTTCCGTCACTATCACGCGAAGACGCGGATAAAAATTTCCACCAGTGGGCGGCGCTTGCGAGCGCTCAAATCGCCAGTCCGGTGCAAGCGGAAGCCGGTGACTACGCCCGACAATGGACTGCGCCAGATGGCCGACTAATTGAACTGGTTGTGAAGGTCCCGCGTCCGCGCGCGGACGCCCCGGTCGAACGCCTGCCGAGCGTACCGGTTGGCCAAGACGCGCGGCTCTATTTTGAAGCGGCGCTGACCCGCGTGCGGGCAACCGGTGCCGGGCGGCTCATCATCCCCGCTGGGATTTACACCTTCAAGAGCCTCGGCGCCGATGCGCCAGGGCATTTGATGCTGAAGGACCTGTCCGATCTCAGCATCGAAGGCGATGGCGCCACCCTGTTGTTCACGCAAGACCAGCCCGGCATCTACATCACTCACTCGCAGCGCTTGCGCATTTCGGGTCTGACCCTCGACTACGCGATGCGCACTTCGTCGATTGGCAGCATCATCAATCGCCGTGGACAAAACGTGCTGATGATCGATGCCAAATACCCGGTGACGGCCAAGGACGCGGTGTACTATGTATCCGAATACGATGTCGGGAGCCGTTTATGGGTACAAGACGGCGTGCGCGCGATCATGCCACCCGGCTCGGCCACGCCGGCGACCTATGCTGGCCAGCAGATCTATACCTCGGCCGCGTTCAAGCATATCCGGGCAGGCAAGAATTACGTGGTGTTTCACCACTGGTACGGCGGGGCCGCCGTTCGAATTGACGATACTCCAGGTCCGCAGCAAGCCGAGGATATCGTACTCGACAGCGTCACCATTCACTCGGCGCCGGGCATGGGCATCTTCGCCTACGGACTCAAACGCGGACTGGCCATCGTCAATTCGAACATCATCCCCCAACCCAATGGATCAAACCCCGTCAGCACTGAATATGACGCGATCCACGTACAGCTCGGCGGCGGCGATATCCTCATTCACGGTAACCACATTGCGGGCCAGGGCGACGACGGGATCAACCTGAACAACCCCGTGCACCCGATAGTCTCCATGGCGGATCAGGGGCGCAGGCTGGTTCTTGCGAAATATTCCCGATTTATTCAGTCCGGCGATGAATTGGCTTTTTTCGACGACGACGGCAACCACCTCGGACTGGCGCAGGTGGTCGATCAACCCAGGGCGCTCGGAGGGTTGAATTATGAAGTGTTGCTCGACCGCGCGATCCCCGCACTCACGCCGCGCAGTGTGGTGCGTGATATCGCGCTGATCAGCGCTCGTTTCGATGTTTCCGGCAATACCATCGAAGCATGCAACTGCCATGGCGTGTTGGTGCAACTGCCTAACGGCCGCGTCGAAGGCAACACTTTCCGCAACCTCCGCGCCAACGCTGTGCGTCTGCTGACCGATGTCGGGTCATGGAAAGAGGGCGTGGGCGCTTTTAACGTCATCGTTAACCGCAATGCGATCTCCAACAGCGGGATCGACAGCTCGCTGCCCCTGCCCTGGGCCGCGATCAGTGCCTACGGTGGCGCGCGCGGCAACCGCGTGTCTGTTGCACCAGTGAATCGCCATCTGGAGATCACCGACAACACGATCAGTGACGCCAGGCAGGGCTGCATAACCATCGCCAGCAGCCGCGACGTCAATGTTCGCGGCAACACCTGCCACTCCACCAACGAGCAGAACCCGTCACGGCAAAGTCTGAGCGTATTGAATTCTTCGGGGGTAACATTGAACCGAAACACCCGCAGCGGCGCCACCACTGGGGGTCTCACCGTGGACGCTCTGACGACAACCAGGATAGACGCGCAACGCACTTATTGAACGGGCCTTGGAACCTGAGATCTTTCGTTGAGCCCGCAAAATCACCGCCCCGGCACGACCGGACGAGACGAGTCGAACACGACTGGCTCGTCGAGCATGGCATGGAACCAAACACGGTAGCGCCTGATTCGGCCATCGACGAGATCGAAGAAGCTGAATGCTGTTCCGCAGATCTCACGGCCGGTCGGGCTTCGACCTAGCCAACGACCCGCGTGGGTTCCGGTAAATGACCACCAGGCCATCACCTCATCGGTGCCCGCCACAATCCGTTCGATAGTAACGCAAAGGTCGCCGACGCTGCGTCGGAAACCAACTACGTGTGCCACCAGTCCGTCGCGTCCAATCGGACCGCCGAATGCCTGGTTGGCCTCATCGACCATGTCGGGTAGCGCCAAATTCTCGATCAGTTCGAGCCGGCCTTTCACGACGACTTCCAGCAGATAGGTCTCGATCAGCTGCGATGGCGTTGGTTTCATATCAATTTGGTGCCATCGTTTGGCATTGAATGCTTTCTTATGCAGAGTGCCTTCGCTAATCTTAGCCAACTTCGACAACTCGGGGATGCGCCGTACGTGGGCACCAGACAGATCAATATGCACGAGATCAACTGCCCGCATTGCGGGAAAGCGTTCAAGATTGACGAAGCCGGTTACGCGGACATCCTGAAGCAGGTTCGCGATAGCGAGTTCGAAAAGCAGTTGCATGAGCGGCTTGAGCTCGCTGAGCAGGATAAGCGGAACGCGATAGAACTCGCCGAAACTAAAATCGCAAGCGCGTTGCAGCAGGCCGCCGCCACCAAGGACGCCCAGATCCAGGAGCTGAAGGCCAAGATCGATGCAGATGTCGTAGCGCGGAAGCTCGCCGTGACCGAGGCGCGCAGTGCAGTCGAAAAAGAGCGTGACGCGCTCGCGAGTGAACTTGAGCGGGCGAAGCATGATAAGCATGCCGCTACTCAGCTGGCGGAAGCGAAACTCGAGAATGAACTACAGCGGGCTGCTGCCAGCAAGGATGCAGAGATCCAGAATCTGAAGGCCGAGCTCAATGCCGGTGACGTGGTGCGGAAGCTCGCCGTGACTGAGGCACTCATGGCGGTCGAAAAAGAGCGCGACGAGATGAAGAGCGGGCTCGAGCGCTCGCAGCTTGAAAAGCTGCTCGCCGAGAAGTCACTCAAAGATAAATACGAGACACAGATCAAGGACCGGGATGACCAGATCGAACGCTTGCGGGACATGAAAGCTCGTCTGTCGACCAAGATGATTGGCGAAACCCTCGAGCAGCACTGCGAGACCGAATTTAACCGTATTCGAGCGACGGCGTTTGCAAGAGCGTATTTCGAGAAAGATAACGATGCGCGGACCGGCAGCAAAGGCGACTACATCTTTCGAGACTCGGATGAGACTGGCGCTGAAATCGTCTCCATCATGTTCGAAATGAAGAACGAAAGTGATCGCACCGCAACGAAGAACAAGAATGAAGACTTCCTGAAAGAGCTCGACAAGGATCGCACCGAGAAAGGGTGCGAGTATGCGGTACTGGTCTCGCTCGTAGAGCCCGACAGTGATCTCTACAACCTCGGAATCGTCGACGTGTTCCACCGCTACCCGAAAATGTACGTCGTTCGCCCGCAGTTCTTTCTTCCAATCATCACGCTGCTGCGGAATGCGGCAATGAATTCACTACAGTATAAGTCCGAGCTTGCGGTCGTAAAAGCGCAGAACATCGACGTCACGAACTTCGAAAGCAAGCTCGAGACGTTCAAGACTGCCTTTGCAAAGGACTACGACCTCGCCTCGAGGCACTTCCAGACTGCGGTCGACGAGATCGACAAATCCATCAACCACCTGCAGAAAACAAAAGATGCCCTGCTCGCCACAGTCCGAAGCCTTCGTCTTGCGAACGACAAGGCACAGGACGTGACGATCAAGAAGCTCACTCGAGGCAACCCGACAATGGCGGCCAAGTTTGGCGAGATCAACGAGCATGGCCCAACGGATGTCGGATGACGAATCCGATTTCATTGTGTCGGGTAAATTTCATGACTAAAACGATAATCATGGCGTCGCTCTGCGCGCTGACGAGCGCGTTCTGCGCAACGAGCTTCGCCGCCGTCGTATCGACGATGGATCTGTTAGTCAATCATATCGCCTACGATCGTGCCAGCCAGCGGATATTGGCGACGATCGCGCGCACCGGTGGCGAAGGTATGGCGGGGACACTGGCCATCATCGACCCGTCCGCACGCAAGATCGTCCGTTCAGTCCCTCTGGGAACCGATGCAGGCGTCGTCGCGCTTTCTGCGGATGGCGAATTTGCCTACGTCTCTGTCGATGGCGGAACCAACATCGCGCGTTATCATCTTCCGAGTGATACGGTGGATCTGCGCTTCGTCGTCGGCGACGGCTATTCTCGTGTCGCGGACATCGCCGTGTCGCCGCTCGATTCAGGTGTCATTGCGCTGTCGCTGGCACGCGCGGATAGCCCGAGCTTCATGGGCGTGCGCATCTATGACGATGGCAGTCTACTGTCGGCCAAGGTCACCGGCCACACCGGCCCTAATCAGATTGCTTTTTCGGATGGAAAGGCCCTTTACGGTATCGGTACAGACACGAGCAGCTTCACGTTCTATGTCATGTCAGTCGATGGAAACGGTGTTGCCATCGATGCGCAGGCCAATGGACTCGTGCGACATTACCGCGGCGACATCGAGTTTGCCGGCGGGATCGTCTACGGCAGTACCGGAGTCGCCTTAGACCCCACCCTGCTGAGGACGCTAGGGACCTACCAGTCGTCCGGCGCACTGGAGGTCGACCCTGTTGCCGGACTCGTATACTTCCAGCCAGGGGCGTCGTCGCTCAAGGTGTACGACCTTGAGACCTTCGTCCCGCTGAGGACGCTTAATATCAGTGGTGCTGAAGGTCTCGCCGTCGACCTGATCCGGTGGGGCGTGTCGGGCCTGGCGTCGACCACGAGCCGGAACCAATTGTTCCTGATCGAGCCTGATGCGTCGAAGCCGGCAACCGCCACCGTGCCCTTGCCCAACTCAGCGGCGCTGTTGCTCCCACTGCTCCCGCTCCTCCGACGGCGTGGCCGCGCCGGCTCGCGACATGCGTTCGCATCGACGCGTCCAAGTCGCGATCCGTCGTCGCATCGTTTTCTGCTCTCGATTCCGCTCCTCGTGCTGGGATCGTCGGCTCAGGCAGTGACCACTTCACTGCTCAGGCTGCCAACCAATGACCTAGTTTTCGATCCCGTCAGTCAACGCCTTCTCGCTTCCGTGCCGAGCAGTGCCGGGCCTGGACTCGGCAATACGATCACCGTCATCGATCCCGTGCAAGGTACGATCGAAGCGTCCGTATTCATCGGCAGTGAGCCCCATGAGTTGTCGCTCGCGCGCGGAATGTCCACTTTGTGGGTAAGAATTGACGGCGCGTATGCCTTTCGCAGATTCGATACGTTGACGCGAACCATCGGCCCGCTCTTCCCTGTCGGTCATAATCCCGGCGAAGCGCCCATGAAAGCGGACAGCATTGCTGCTCTGCCGGGACGTTCAAATGCGCTCGTCATCAGTCGCGGAATCGTCGGGTCAACAGGCCGGCGCGGCACCGCGCTCTATGTCGATGGAATCGAGCGAGGCCCGAATCTGGCCACCGAGGCGCAGACGCTCGCCATCACTGATGACGCGCAGACCCTGGTCGGATTTGCCGGGTTCACCACTGCACAGGAATTGTGGCGAGGCGTTATCGATCAAAACGGCGCACGTACATTGGCCGTCATGCAGTCCTACCTGGTCGGCACTGCGCTCGAGATGACGAACGATGTCGTGTACACGACTTTCGGTTATGCACTGGACCCGCGCTCGCTGGCGGTACTCGGTCGCTATACTGGCGGTGGCGGAGCCGTCGAGGTGGTGCAGGAAGAAAACCGGGTCTACTTCATGTACGAGACTGAATTGAAAATATTCAACCTCACGACATTCGACTTGCTCGACACCGTACAGCTACCAAACGTATCGGGGCGGATCGATCAACTGGTGCGCACTGGACCGGAGCGGCTGGCGATCAATACCGATGCGGGCAACGTATACATGATCGATCTCAAGCCACCTCTCCCGACAACGCCAATCCCGGCCATGCCGAGAACTTCAGAACTGGCACTAGCCATCATGCTAATCGGAATGCGCTTACGGCTCCGCGCGCGAGAACGACATAGCGGCGACAAACAGCAGCGCACTCTGCACCGTTGACGTCAGTTCTTCGAGTCGATCACTCCGCCCGGGTTATGTTTCGGGCGGATCTTCTATGTGCAATTATTTTCTGCGGAACAAGCAGCCGGCAACGCAAAGCCCCAGTAGGGCGCCGACACCCGGGACCGGAACCGGCGATGCGTAGGTATGACCGCTCGCGGAGGTCAGAAATGCGCCTGCTGGACTGTCGCGGCTGGGGTCGATGAACAACTCTACCGTATCCATGAAATCCGCCCGGGCGGTATGCTGAGGCGAATCGACGACAACCGGCTCCCCCCTGCTTGCGAAAACGGACAATTGTCCGAAAAGCCAATACTTCGATCCAGTCGGAAGGTCTTTGAATTCCCCAAGTCTCGTATCAATCACAGAAGCCCGTGCAGATGACCATGAAGAGCCAACGTATGAGTTACCGGCAAACTGGACGCCCTGTGGCGGGAGAGGTCCAAACGGGAAAATCCATAACTGGGCAAAGGCTGTCGCGGAACCGCGCGTGGCTGAGACGGTGCCGCCAACCTTCCAGTTGATGTCAAAGTTGAGCACCGATTGGCCGTCACCTCCTATCTCGATGACATCGATGAAACTCACGGTAACACCTGCGGTGGCGTCGACAAAACCGCCCCCGCCACTCGCCACGGCCGCTGCGCGCAGCGTGCCAAAACCTGCGCTGGCACGCCCCGTGACAAGGGCTTCGGCCGTTCCGATTTGCACGTCTGCGCCTAGATTCTGCGTCAATACAGCAGCAAAATTGGAAGTAACTAGCGAGTCTTCTCTACCGAAGCCGTCCCCGCCCGCGCCACCCGACGAGGGATCGATAACAATTGCCCCGCCGCTCATCGAATAACGTACCGCGCTCAATGCTTGTCCAAATCCAACCGTGGGGAAACCCCCAGGAATTCCGGGCAGGACGGTGAGCGCTTCGGCTGGCGGTGTCTGCAGACCGCCGTAGATCAGAAAGGCAGAGAACATGACGGCATAGCGCGAGCTGCGTGTTTCAGTCTGACGATGCATCACGTCCTCCGTCTCGCAGTGAATGGGAAGGCCTGCGGCCGTCCCGATACTAGCAAGTTTCCCGTAACACGACCGTGCAGTCCGCGCATAGCAACGGTGACGACCGGTGCGACGCGCCGCTGGGCTGCGTCACCGCGATCGTATTGATGAGAACCGCACGGCCTCAGGGCGTGGGGCCCCAGGGCGCCGACACGAACAACTGCACTTCCTGCTTTTCAATCAAGGCCCGCACCTGCGAAGCGAATCCTGGAAATTCGGCGTGGCCGTACAGCCGCTTCCAGAAGTCACGCCGCGCGGCGTCATCGGCAAAGCGCCAGATATGCATCAACTGATGCAGCTGGCCCGTGTCACTGACGAAATAGCCGACCAGATTGCTGCTGAAGCCGCCGGACTGGAACAGCGGCCAGCCCACCTCGGCGTAGAGCCGCATCGCCTCTGCCATCTGTCCAACCCGAATAGAGTAAGTGCGCCTTTCGTAAATTTGCATGGTGTGCTCCTGCCTGTGGGTGCCCCAGTGTAGTGAGACGCGCGTGCGCGTGCGATACCTGGATCGGAATGCTGGACGAAACACTCGTTCTCAGGCAGTTTGGATGAGGTGACGATGGGCACGAATATCGCGGCCGCACGGGTGACACCCGGACAACGGACGATGTATTCGAGATGGTCGTCCATCAAAATCGCGACGCGATCGCCACCGAATGCCTATAAGAACGAAGAAGAGAATGATGACCATGGCTACATTGCAACCACTTACGTCTGCGAGCGAATTGGCAAGGAAGAACGGCGTCCGCTTTCCGAACGAAAGCAAGGAATATCGACTTGCGCGGGATGCGCTCCTCGCCGAGGAAATCGAACTCAGGCGCCACATCGAACGCGTGGCAGCACAGCGCCGCGCTCTGCCGCCAGGCGGCGCGGTACCGAAAGAGTACCGCTTCGAGGGCGACGATGGCCCAGCCGTATTTTCAGCGCTGTTCGGCGACAAGTCGACGCTCGCGATCTACAGCTATATGTATGGACCGCAGCGCGAGCGGCCGTGTCCGATGTGCACCGCACTGCTCTCGGCGTGGGACGGCGAAGCGCTCGATATCGAACAGCGGATCGCGTTGGTTATTGTCGCGCGATCGCCAATCGAACGGCTCGTGGCGTTCAAGCAGGAACGTGGCTGGCGCCACCTGAAGTTTTTCTCGGATATCGACGGAGATTACACCCGCGAGTATGTGAGCGCGGACGACGCGGACGCCCCAGCATTCAACGTCTTCACGCGACGCGATGGCACGATTCGCCATTTCTGGAGCGGCGAAATGGGTTCCGCGACCGCCGACCCCGGGCAGGATCCGCGCGGTGCACCCGACCTGATGCCGCTCTGGACTGTCCTCGACAGCACGCCGGAGGGTCGCGGAACAGACTGGTACCCGAAACTTGCCTATTGAGAAAATGTCAGGAACGTAACCATCCTGTATCGCATGTACTGCCTGCCTCACTCACGTATACGAAATAATTTTTCAAGAACAGCGGCGTCCTGAATTCCGTGAAAAGGCGGGGCATGCGTCAGAACCAGAATACGAGCTGAGCCGCAAGGAGCTGATTGCCGTTGCTGTCGTCGCCCGACTGGTCGCCGACGCTGTACTCGAGCTTTGCCTCGACGTGCGCGTCGTAGCGATAGCCGAGTCCGAGATCGAGACGGCGCAGATCGCGATCCCAGGAGTGCCGGAGGCCCGGTGCATCGTCATACCAGGATTGGTTCCACCGCCCCGCGAGCCACCATTGCGGAGCGAGCATGTACCGCACTTCGGCGAAGCCACTGAACGCGTCGACATCGCCGACCTGGGGCACTTCGAAGCCACCGCGAGCAACCTCCACCCACAGCTGCATGCGGTGCAGTTCGTAGGTCATGTCGGTGGCGACGATGGTCTGCAGGAAGTCGTCGAGCTCGTTACCCGCAGGCAGCGTGGCGCGGGCTTCGTCTCGCAGGTAAGGTCCACGGCTGCCGGATATCGCCAGGGTCCATTCGGTACGCGGGTGCCAGGCAATACGGCCCGTCACGGTGGGCGCCGTTTCGAAACCGCTGTCGACTGCGGACCACGATTCCGGCCGTGCCGAAAGCGCCGCGTTCTTGGCCTCGATAGCGAGTGTGACGGTGTCGAGATGCCCGACCAAGGATGCGCCGGTAGTGTAGGACGGGCCCCAGATCATCGGCACCCAGCCCTGCTTGTTGTCCGGCGCGTCACGACGTTCCGCGAAAGTCGCGAAATCGGACGGCGCGGCCCTATCGGTGATGGCGACCAAATCCTCGTAGAGCGCAGGTGCGGTGATGAGCGGATTGTCCCAGGCGAGGTGGCGCTCTACCCAGCCGCCGAACACCGTCGCGAACTTGCCCGCGCGTAGCACGATTTGTCCCGCATCGAGCAGCAGGGCTTCAAGATAATATTCGTCGAAGCGAGCATCCCCGTCGGTGTGACGACCGGGATCGTATCCGCGATCGATACGTGCCTGGGCGTGAGCCGAGAGACGCGGACCCAGGCTTGCGTCGAACAGCAGCGCGGTTCGCGGCGCGATCAGCGGCTGTTCGTTGCTGCGCAGGAGCCCGGGTGGCGGGCGCTCGGAGACGAAGACGGCGAGATCCGTCATGACAGAGAGCCGTGCCCACCGCGTACCGTCGGCGGAGACCACGCTCAGCCGATCACCGAGCGCATCGAACGCTTGTTGCGCCTGGCTGGGGCAAGTCGTCCCCAGACACAGCAGTAGCACGATGGCGCTGTGCGCAGTGCGGGCCAACTTCACCCCGACTCTGCGAGAGGCGTAACGCGGTAGGCGCGGACAGGCTCGGCGAAGCCCTTGAGCGCCATAGGCGCAACGGCCGTGCTTGGGATGAGCGCGACGACACGCGCAAAAGTGGCCTCGTCGAGCAGGATCTCACCTGCGCTGGCCGCACCGCTCAGCCGCGCGGCGAGGTTCACTCGCTCGCCGACCACGGTGTAGTCGTTCCGGTTTTCGGCGCCGATGCAGCCTGCAACCATGGCCCCGGAAGCGATGCCGATGCCGATGTGTATCGGTAGTGCCGCACTCAGGTTCAGTCGCTGGCGCTCACCGACCATTGCCGCTGCACAGCGCACTGCGCGCTCGGCATCGTCGCCATAACTTTTCGGCGCGCCGAACAACGCCATAACCGCATCGCCGGCGAACTGATTGACGACACCGCCGTGCGCGTGAACGACCTGCGCCATGGCACCGAGGTGCGTGTTCAGGATCTCGATGACCGCTTCAGGCGTCCGTCCGATCGTCAGCACGGTGTATTCGCGGATGTCGCAGAACATCACAGTCACGTCGCGGAGCTCGCCGCCCAGGCGTACGCGACCGGCGATCAGCTCGGCGGCGATCTGCGGATCGGCCACCTGGGCGAGCAGCGAACGATAGCGATCTTTGAGTGCCAACCCCGCAGCCATCTCATCAAAGGCTTCGGCGAGCGCGCGCATTTCTCGGGTCGATGCCGGCTGCAACGTGAGCTCATAGTCGCCCGCGCGGATCTGGCGGGTTGCTGCGACCAGATCGTCGATTGGGCGTGCCAGCTGACGCGACAACGCCAGCGCAAGCAGAATGGCAAGGTATGCCGCTGCGGCTCCGGTCAGCGCGAGGCGTAACATCAGCGCGCGCTGCTGCTCCGCGAACGCGGCCATCGAGAAGGTCGACACGAGCCAGGCCGGGGGGTAGGCAGAACCCTCATTGAGCAGCACACGCTCGTAGCGGTAGGTCGTCCCGGCAATTGCAATCTCCCCATCTCTGACCTCCGCCGAGGCGTTCGCGAACCGTGCAGTCAGCGCGGTCCGCAGCGCAGCGGGCATGTCGCCGCCGACCAGAGCACCGCCCTGCCACAGTGCCGATTGCAGACCATCGCTCGCAGTCGCGTCCGCGCCGAAGTGTGCCATGTGCTGAACCAGGATTAGCGTACCGACCCGGGAACTGAAATTGACGATTGGTGCAGCCAGCACACGGTAGAGCCCTGCACGCGCGGGTGGCGCTCGCTCGTCGTGAACGAAACCCAGCTCGACCTCGTCGGGGCGCGCACCCTCCGGCAGGGTCGGCGGCACCAGTTGCGGGTAGAGGGTATCGGTGGCAAGGATCCCAGCGCGGCCATCGGTCGGGGGTTCGACTATCTCGCCTCGGACATCGAGTAGACGGAACGCGATGAAGTCACCGAGGCGCAGCTCATCGCCGGCAATCTTGTAGACCTCCGTATCGCGCTCTTCCAACGCGGCGAACAGGCGCACCGACGTCGCAAGGCGGACGACCTGCTCGACGGCGAGCGCATGACGACCTTCCTGCTCGCGATGAAACGCTGCCGTCTGCTGGCGGAACAGGGCATCGACCACGGCCCGGTAGGAGACCCGTGTCTGCCTTTCGGCGAAATAGAGACTGGCGGCCGTCGTGACGAATACGGCGCCGAGGATCGCTTGCAGGAGCCGTGCGCGAAACGTCATCGCTCAGCGCCGGAACTCCGCGTGCGTCGTCTGCCCTGCGCTGATGGTGACGCCCTGTTCGAGCGTCGCTTCCGTCGGCAGGAAAGCACGCAGCCGATACTCGCCGGGTGGAACGTCTGCGATGACGAAATTGCCATCGGCATCGGTTGCGGCGAACCACGGGGTATCGAGGACCAGCACGAAACCGCGCATGTGCTTGTGGATCTCGCAGTACACCTTGACCAGCCCGGGTTCGTCGAAGACAACGCTCGGGCTCGGCTCATCTTTGCGAAACCGGCCGAGGTCGAAGCGTTTGGTCTGGGAATAGGAGAACACACTGTGGAACTCGTCGTCCCGATTAGGGAACCCTACCGGAGTACCGGCGCGCACGGCGATTACCCCGGGTCTGAACTGATAGCCCTCCTGGCTCACCTCGACGAGGTCGAGCGCAGCCTCGTTCGGATAGACGCCGTCTGCGCGCGCCAGATAGACGATTGCCCGCGGCGGGTCGGGGGCACGTATCGGTGCACGCGCGCGTGAGCGATATCGCGCCGTCAGCGCAATCGGGTGGGCAGGATCGATTGTGACAGTGCCGCTGACAGTGCCGAATCTATCGGTGGCCTGACACGCCATCGTCAGCGCCCAGCCCAGCACAACGCAGATCAGGTTCTGACTGCACTTCGCGGCGCGCGGCATGGAGGGCTCCAATCGGTAGGGGCAACGATACCAAGATTTCAATGAACGTGCAGTTGCTCGGGTCTAGAAGCACGCCTTCCACGAATGCCTGCTGGTGCTCATCGACGAAACGTGCGATTTCAATATTTACAGACGCCATGTTTCACTCGGCTTGGATCAGCGTCAACAGCCACCATCATGATCACATCGGTTATCACGGGTACGAAGGCGTGGCCTTGGCCTTGAGCGAGCGTGAGCGATTGATCCATCGTAAGGATTTGAGTTATCGCAGCTGACACGCTCCTGCCTGAGCGTACGCTCAGACGCGCAAACGCATCGGCAAAGACGTGTAGCCGATGACATGGCTCTGTTCGAGCCATGTTGGCCTGGCCGCCAATTGCAGACGCGGCAGGTGGGGCAGCAGGGCTTCTAAACTGGCGGTCAGCTCGGCGCGCGCGAGGTTGGTACCCAGGCAGAAATGCGCGCCGAAGCCAAAGGTCAGATGAGCATTGGGGCTGCGGGTGATGTCGAAGCAATAGGGCTCGTCGAACACTGCCTCATCGCGATTGGCCGAAGGATAGAACAAACCGACCGTGTCACCAGCCGCGATGCGGGTACCGGACAAGATAAAATCCTCGCTTGCGGTGCGCAGGAAGCTGGCGACCGGCGAGGTCCAGCGCAAGATCTCTTCCACCGCTTGAGGCATGAGCGTCCGGTCCGCGCACAAACGTGCGCACTGCTCCGGATGTTCAAGCAAAGCCGCAACACCGCCTGAGAAGGCATTGCGCGTGGTGTCGTTACCGGCACCGATCAGAGTCAACAGATAGCCATTCAATTGCTGATTGGTGAGCAACTGACCCTGGACCGGCGCGTGCACCATGCGATCGATTAGTCCGCCGCGCTCTCGACCATTCCGCCGACTCTCCTCGATCAATTCTTCGAGATAGCTGCGGAATTCGTGCATGTTGCGATAGTAGGCGCGCCCGCGACTTTCGCCCGGCAGTCGATTCGACTCATGGATTTCGCCAACCACTGCTTCCGACCAGACGAGGATCTGCTTCCAATCTTCGGGCGCCAAACCCATGATTTCTCCGACCGCCGCCAGCGGCAGCTTGGCTGCCAGACCATGCACGAAATCGCAGTGTTCGCCACGCGCGGTCGCCTGCTCGATGGCGGCAATGAACTCGGCGGTGAAGGTTTCAGCCAACGTGCGGAAATGCCCACCCATCGCCCGCATTGCGCCCTGGGTATAGGCCCAACTGCTCTGTCGGCGCATATGCCGATGGCGCGGATTGTCCATGAAGATCATGTCCGGCGGCTCGAACGGGTCCCACCCACGCTCAGCCCCGAAACTGTCGAGACCGCCGCGCATCGGCTCCTCCTGGCCCTTCAAACACAGACGGAGCCGCGGGCCGCTGTTGATGAACACCTCGGGGTAGTTGGAAACCGTGAGGATGTCGGCATAACGCGTGATAGCCCAGAACGGTTCGACGTCATCGCGCTCGTACCAGTAGACCGGTGCTTCCCTGCGCAACTGGTCCCACGCCACCCACGGATGACCGTCGCGCGCGTAATCCGCGGCGCGATGGATGTTGAGGGTGTCGAGTTGGCTGCTTATTACTACAAACTCGTTTCAATGTTGCCGCGTGTTCGACTGCAATGCAGACACACGTTTTACGCGATGGAACAAATGATAACTCAGGTCGCAATGTTTCCAGCAGTTTCGCGGGCGCGTCTGGCGCGGGCGAGCCGGCGGTCCTCGCCGGTGACTGCAATGTGGTGCCGACCGACGCCGTCGCTGATATTTATTCAGCGAAATCGTGGAAAAACGATGCCTTGCTTCAGCCCGAAAGCCGCGATGCCATTCCGCTGCATTGTCGACGTGCCGGAATGCGCGGAGGTTGCATACCATTCTTCATGCCCTTCCCTCCGCGGGCCGGTCTGATGTAGATTGACTTTTGACATCACAGGGAAGTGGACGGCCATAGTCGCGATGACCATGACGCAGGAGCAGTTCGAAACATTGGTGGCGCGGCTCGAGCAGCAGGCCGCGCATCATCCGGCCGCTTATAAGTTCAAGCTCGGCGCGTTTGCCACCCTCGGCTACGCGTACGTGTTCGGGATGCTGTTTGTGCTGTTAGGCGTCACCGCCGGCCTGGTCTACGCGATCGCCACCGGCAAGGCCACAATCCTGGCGAAGCTCGTCATTCTCATCGGCATCCTGGTTGCCGTCGTACTGAAATCATTGTGGGTGAAGCTGGAGGCACCCTGCGGCCTGCAGCTCACTGCACACGCGTTTCCACGATTGTTCGAGGTCATCGACGAAATCCGGCAAGCGACGGGAGCCCCACGCGCGCACAAGGTGCTCATGACGGATGAACTCAATGCCTCTATCGTCCAAGTCCCGCGGCTGGGCATGTTCGGATGGCAGGAGAATTACCTGATCCTCGGATTGCCATTAATGCAGTTGCTGTCGGTAAGCGAGTTCAAGGCCGTGCTTGCGCACGAATTCGGCCATCTGTCGGGTGCGCATGGGCGCTTCGGCGCCTGGATCTATCGCATTCGCGCTGGCTGGGCCCGACTGGCCCGGACCCTCGAAGCCAACCGGCAATGGGGCCGCTTTCTGTTCGTGCCGTTCTTCAACTGGTATGCGCCGAAATTTTCTGCCTATTCTTTCGTGCAGGCGCGAGCGCACGAATATGCGGCCGACCAGGTCGCGGCGACTGCGTTCGGCGCAGCACCGCTCGCCGACGCACTCGTGCGGCTCGATCTCAAGAGCGAAGAACTTTCGCGCCATTACTGGCCGGAAATCTTCGCGGCCGCAGACGACGAACCCCTGCCACGTACGCTGCCCTTTCAGGAATTGCTCGTTGCAGAGCGACGCGGCTTTTTACCGCAGGCGTCAGAGCATCTGCGAGAGGCGCTCGCCCGCTCAACAGACACGACCGATACCCATCCGTCGCTTCGCGACCGGCTCGCAGCGCTGGCGCGACCGGCTTCAGTGCCGGACGATTTCGAGCTAAGTGCCGCCGAGTGCCTGCTTGACGGCGAACTACGCGCGCTGGTCGCTCACTTCGACCAGACTTGGCAGATCGGCGTTGACAACTGGTGGCGGAATCGACACGAACACGTCTCCTCCGGGCGCGCAAAACTCGCCGAACTCAGCACTGTCCCGACGGAAAAAATGGATGACGCAACATTGTGGGAGTACGCAATTGCGGTCGAGGAGTTCACCGGTATGGCACCGGCGTTCGAGTTATACCGAGAACTTGTCGAGGTTCGCGGTGCAACGGGCGCTGCAAAGTTCGCCTACGCGCGCCTGATGCTGGAGCAGAACGACGAGTCCGGTATCCGCCTGATCGACGAGGTGATGGCTGAATCGCCGGAAGCGATTCTATCGGGTTGCGAGCTGATTGTCGGATATCTGCGTGACCTCGATCGCGCGGACGAAGCTGAGCCTTACATCGAACGCTACCATGCTCGGCAAGGCGAGGAGGACGAACGACGCGCCGCGCGACAGTCGATCGGACTGTTCGACGAATATTTGTCGCCCACGCTGAGTGCAGCCACGCGCGCCGCGATCATCGACCTGCTTGGCGCCAACAAGGCTCGAGTGAAGCAGGCCTACGTCGTGCGTAAGGCGATGCCGGCGGGCGAAGAACCCGTGCACGTTCTCGGCCTCGTACGCCGCACAAAGTGGATCGAACTCGAAAGCGTTGCGGCTAACTTACGACTCATTGAAGACTTCGCCAATGCGCTGACCACAGAGGAGGAAGTCATCCTGGTGACGCTTAACGATGGGCCGCGGACCTACTTGCGTCGTTTTCGACGCGTGCCCGATTCGCGGTTGGCTTTTTGAACCATGTTTCGACTGATCGCGGCGATGCACTGACGGTCACCACTGTTGCGTAAGCGCTTACTCAACCGCCCTGCTGCCGCACACAGGGCCGCACGGTCACGGCGCCGTCGGCGCACATCATTTGTAGCTCGCCATCCTGAACGAGGGCCTGCCACTGCATGGAACGCGTAGCGAGCGCAGCAAGGGCCGCGACAGTATCAGTGGCGATATCGATGACAGTAAGCGACTCGAGCCGCGCGAGCGCCGCGGCATGCTTCTCCCACCACAGGTCGGACGCTCGCCCCCCATAATTGAGCAGGGTCACGCGGCGCGAGCGTCCACAGGCGCGTCGCAGGCGCTGTTCGTCGGGCTGACCGAGGTCTATCCAGTGAAGGATGTCGCCGGTCAGATCCTTGCGCCACAAGTCTGGTTCGTCCTCCGAGCTGAGGCCACGCCCAAAGCTCAAACCCTCGTCGGCAAACAGCGCGAAAGCGAGCAAGCGGACCATCAGCCGCGCGTCGGTTTCCGACGGATGTCGGGCGAGGGTCAGCGCATACGTCGCGTAATGATGGCGATCAATGTCGCTGACTGTGAGCTCGACCTTGTAGACGGTTGCTTTCAGTGCCATCGGCGCATCAGCGCGCGAAGTGCGGCAGCACCTCTTTAGAGAAAAGATTCCAGGACTCGTCGGTGGCGGCAAACATCATGTAGTAGGTGACACCGGTGTCCTCGATGCGGCGGGCAATCTCGTCGCGCACCTCGACGGGCGTGCCAAGCAACGCAACGGGCGAACGTTGTGCCGAGGCGTAGTCCGGGAAGCCGAGGTTCTTTGCCATGTCGAGCAGCGCGCTGTCGTTCGGGTTGCGCGACATCCCGAGCAGCAGCAGTCCACCGAGTTCGATGTCCGACGGCTGGCGCCCGTTGGCGCGCATCAGATCGCCGAGAGCGGCGATCTTCTTCTTCATGACCTCCATCGTGAACCTGACCGTCGCCGCCGGGTCGTTCGGGAAGTCCTTCCCGTTGGAAGTCGGCGGGATGATGTTCAGCACCGTCGCATATTCGGCCGCGAGCTTGAGGATGGACGGTGCCGATCCTCCCAACATGATCGGCGGGCCGGGCTGTTGCAGCGGTAGCGGCTTGTTGCCGCCGTCGGTGATCGAGAAGTACTTGCCCTTGAACGCTGGTTGCTCCTGGGTCCACAGCGCCTTGAGGATCTGCAGCTGCTCTGCGAGTTCCTCGACGCGCTGTGCGGTCGGCGGGAACGAATAACCGTGCGCGAGGTATTCGCTGACCTGCCAGCCGGCGCCGAGCCCGAGGATCAGCCGCCCTTCGCTGGCGTGATCGAGCGTGGTTGCGCATTTGGCGAGCAGCGCCGGCGAGCGAAACGACGCAGCGACGACAGCCGGCACAAGCTTCACGCGGCGGGTCACCATCGCCATCGCGGTCAGTACCGAGAAGCACTCGAGCTGCGGTGTGCGGGGGCCTCCGAAAGGAGAGTAGAAATGATCGTTGACCGAAATCGAATAGTAGCCGTCGTCTTCGGCGCGGCGTGCAGCGGTGACGGCTTCCCTGACATCGTTCGGCAGCAGGAAAAGGCCAAATCTTGGCGGATACATTGTGAACTCCTCTTCTGACTTGTCGCGAGCATTGTTCGTCGGATGCGCTGCTGCGGGAGGACGGGATACGGGCGTCGGCCCCGCCGGCATATGAAATATGACACTAAGTGAGGCGAGAACGCAGCTTCAGTGTTCCTGGACAAACCATGATGACGCTTTCGTATACGATCGTTTCACTTCACACACCTCAATGAGATAGTCGTCCAATATGCGTTCGCGCGCAGCGTGCTGCACGGCGCGATGTTCGGGGTGCGAATAGAACGCCTTCATGTCCGCCTCAGTCTCAAAATAGGCGATGGCCAGCTCGCGGCCATCGGGCATATCGAGCTTGTGCAGGGCCACGAAGCCAGGCATGTGCGATGCGATTTCGTACATCCGCAGCCCCATCGCCGCGTATTCCTGCGCATCATGCCCCGCTTTGACTCGCGCGTAGAACAGAGCAACAAACATGGCGAGGTCTCCTCGGGTTGATGGATAAGTCTAGAGGTGATCCCAAAATTGTCGAGCGGGAATAACAAGTCATCCGATCTCGGATAGCCCGCAACAATATCGGCACGTGACCACACTGTCTTCGTCGGGTGGCAATATTGTAACCACCGACTGGCCATCGGCGCCCGGCGCCACTATCAGCTTGAGTGTAGTAATGATCGCCTGCCAGACCTCAGCTTTGCGTGGGACCCGCGCCAAGTTGGAACACCTGGCACGGTCTTGGCGCAGTGAACATCTTGACGTCCAAGCTCCCCAGATCAGGAAAGGGGCTCCGGCGTCGCAATTATTTTTCAGTCACCGGCGCGTGATACTGCGATCATGCGGAAGCGAGCCGCGCCATCAATTCATCTGCCGACAGCAGTTCAGAAATGAATCCGTCTTTCAATGTCTCCACTGTTATTCGATGCATCGTGGCCGCGTCGATTCCATCGTTCGAAGCCATCGTGCAATTGAGATCGTCGACGAAAATGACATCGTAGTCGCGATTGAACGCGTCAATTGCCGTCGTCATGCAACAGAAGTTTGTCGCCATCCCGGTAATGATGATGGTGTTACGGGTACGACACGGCGGGTTGCGCAGGTAGACATCGAGATTCGTCCCATAGAAACAACTGTATTTCGGTTTGGGCAGATAGACCTCGTATTCATTCCAGACGGCCGGGCGCAATTCGTGAACGATTTCGACGCCTGGCGTGCCGGAGCGGAGCGAAACGTCGTCGTGGATCGGCGCCCAGCGCTCCAGCAGCGTGCGACGCATATCCGTAGAAATTCCATGCACTATGGGAATCTGCTTTTCGCGGGCAAAATGAAGCAGCTTCGCGAGCTTGGCGTACATGTCCCTCCCCGCATCGATCGCGAACGGCTCACCCGGCAGCAGGAAATCGTTGATCATATCGATGCAGAACAGGACGACGTCGTCACAAAGTGGTCTGCTCTCATCAATTCGGCTGTACATGATTACCCTCCTGGACTCGCGCAAATGGACACGTGAGGGAGGATATTGCTGCCGTGTGGCGCGATCACTACCCGATCGGGTAGAACTACTCTGCTGCGGGATCCCCGTCCGCCAGGAGGTCTGCCGCGGCCGCGCGCGCGACTGCCTGCGCAACCGTGCGCGCCTCGAGCTTGGCCATGGCGTTCTTCAGATGGAAGCGAACGGTCTCCGTCGATCGGTGTATCTCGAGCGCCGTTTCCGGTGCGTTGCGGCCGCGCGCTGCCCAGGACAGGCATTCGATCTCACGCGCTTTCAGGACGGAAGCGATTGCGACGTTGGAGAACCGGTCCGGAAAACGCCGGGCGACCAGCGCATGAAACCGATGCGCAAGAACAAGCAGCGTGTGCTCAACTTTGTATCGCTCATCACGCCAGGCGTTCCGCCGCTGGTTCGCTGCCGTGACGAACGCGAAACGGCCGCCAGCGAGATGCACAGGCACGGTGACACCGTCCGCGAAGCCCATGAAGTCCCCGATATAGGCGATCGAATCGTTCTGTATGGGGGTAAGCCACGGCGCGACCTTTACATCATCCCAATCCACAGGCAGGTTGCTGCAGTATGCAGAACGGTAATACGGGTCGCAGCTGCTGAATCGTGCCCAGCCCCGTCGCCAACCGCCAGGGAAATTCCGTCCTACGATATCGGGGGCTGCCCATCTGCAATCCGGCGACTGCACGCGGGGAAGATAAGCATAGTCCACCGCATCGAACCCGAGTTGGACGACCTGCTCAGCCAGAACATCCAGCGCCTGGTCGAAAGTATGAACTCGTTCGTATGCTGTTACATCGGACACGTCTTCAGTTTATAAACCCTCAACGGCGTGTCAACTTACGGTCCGCCACTGCGTGGTCGACGTTTCCGCGGAATCGCGCATCGTGCAGCGGTCCTGCAGCACCATCTCTGCACAATGCAGCCTGCGAGCGCTGTCCGAGGAAATCGGGTAATACCCTTTAACATGGCTCGGCGGCCGCATCCGAACTACACTTGCCCTTAGGGCCATGGTCCTCAGGAGAGCCTCGGCTCTCCTGGTTGGTGGACATGCGTGACCGAATAGTCCAAAGGTTCCATGGAAAGTATGCGGTCCTTCATCGCGGCGTTGATACTGATGCCCACTGTGGCGTTGGCGCAAAGTGATGCGCTTCCCGCCTTTAAGACTGTGGACTCGCTCGAAGCTCGCGTTCAGGGATGCGTGACCTGTCATGGTCAGAACGGTCAAGGGACGAACAACGAGTACTTTCCACGCATCGCCGGCAAACCAGCCGGCTACCTCTACAACCAGCTCATCGCTTTTCGTAACGGGCAACGCAAGTATCCCCCGATGAACTATCTCGTTGCGTACCTTCCAGATGGCTATCTGCGCGAGATCGCCGAGTACTTTGCCCAACAACGCCCACCCTTCGCACCAAAGGAAGCTGCCACTGCGGACGCTGACAAGATTACTCGGGGTCAGGTGCTGGCAACGAATGGAGATAGCAGCAAAGGCATTCCCGCCTGTGTGGCTTGTCATGGCAAGGGCTTGACCGGCATGGAACCAGGGATTCCCGGCTTGGTCGGTTTGCGACCGACTTACATTGCCGCGCAGTTGACGCGTTGGCGCATCGGCGACCGGCACGCCCGTGATCCGGACTGTATGAAGCGTATCGCAAGCCGGTTAACCGATACGGATATCTCCGCAGTGTCCACCTGGCTTGCGCTGCAAGAGCTGCCTGAAGATGCCTCACCGGAATCATCCAATCTCGTCCGCATGCCCTTCGCCTGCGGCAGCCAAAAGTGAGCGCAATACGCACGAGTCTGCGCATGGGGATTGCCCTGGCTGTTTTAGGCGTCCTCGGCAGTGTGGCGCTATATTTTTTTCGCCCAGGCATGTTGCCGATTGACGCAGGGCCAGACGCGCCTGACGCCACGACGGAAACCATCTTGCTTGGCGAGTACCTTGCACGCGCAGGTGACTGCGTCGCTTGTCACAGCGAGCCAAACGGCGAGCCGTTTGCAGGCGGTCGTCCGATGGCCACGCCATTTGGCAACCTGTACGTGCCCAACATTACGCCGGACGATGAAACAGGTATAGGCACGTGGACGTCGGATGAGTTCTATCGAATGATGCATTCGGGTGTATCGAGAGATGGCGAGTTGCTGTATCCAGCCATGCCCTTTGCTTCTTATACAAAAGTAACTCGCGCGGATTCCGATGCCATCTATGCCTATATCATGGCGGTACCTCCCGTTAAGAAAGTAAATCGCCCGCACGAACTCCGCTTCCCCTTCAACCAGCGAGACCTCTTGATCGGATGGAGAACACTGTACTTCAGTGAAGGCGAGTACGTGCCAGATTCCAAACGAACCCAGGAATGGAATCGCGGCGCGTACCTTGTGCAAGGGCTTGGCCACTGCACGATGTGTCACACCGCCATTAATGCGTTGGGCGGATCGAGCGAATCGAAAGCGTTCGAAGGTGGCATGATCCCCAATCAAAACTGGTATGCACCATCGCTGACCTCAAATCGCGAGGCGGGCTTGGGCAACTGGGATATAAAAGATATCGCCGATCTTTTGCAGGTGGGCGTGTCACATCGCGGCACCGTGTACGGGCCTATGGCCGAGGTTGTTTACAACAGCCTGCAATACTTGAGCGACGATGACGTGAAAGCCATGGCGGTGTATTTAAAGGCATTGCCGCAACGCGATGCCCAGGCACCGCCTACCAGCCAAGCGCGTCTCGTGGATCCGTCGGTGATGGAATTGGGCCGCACGGTTTACGACCAGCAATGCGCGGTATGTCATGGCGACGAAGGCAGGGGGCATACGCCCGCCTACCCGCCGCTTGCGGGCAACCAGTCGATCACGATGTCGTCTCCAGTTAATTCCATTCGCATGGTGCTCAACGGCGGTTACCCTCCTGGCACGAAGAAAAATCCGCGTCCGCATGGGATGCCGCCTTTTTCGCATATCCTCGACGACGATGCTGTTGCGGCGGTAGTGACCTACATTCGCGTCGCCTGGGAGAACAGCGGGACGCCGGTGTCGCCCGCGCAGGCTAACGAGTTACGCAAGATCCTTCCGGAATGAGGCTAGACCGTGATCTCAAACTCGAATCGTGAAGACGCCAAGCGCGTCGATGACGAGGTTGACGCTATCGTCAGTCGAGGACCTGTCGGCGCATTCGCTGTGGCCGGGGTAGCCACTGCGATCGTCGTGGCGCTTTATTTCGCCTTCTACTTCTTAGCTTATCTTCCACGTGGTGCGATCCAATGAGTGGCACAACGCCAAGCGCTGTACCAGGCGAGCGTCCCTCCGAGAAGGTGGCTGTTGCCGCCGAGCGCCGCTGGGCCTTTATCGTGTGCTTCATCATCGCGACCCTGGTCGCGATGATGGTATTTACTGGCATACACTGGGCAGCGATGCCACCGTCCAGGGTCGAGACCATCGATGTGAAAACGCTGCACATCAAAGGTGAGTTTGTCGAAGGTAATCTCGGCACCACATTGGCAAGCGATGGTAAAGTCACAGTCCGCCTCATCGCACAGCAGTATTCGTTTGTACCCCAATGCATTGTTGTCCCCGCGGGAATGCCCGTGACGTTCCGCGGTACCAGCACCGATACGATTCATGGCTTCGTAATTGGCAAGACCAACGCCAACACGATGTTGATTCCAGGCTTCGTTTCGACCTTCACAATCACATTTCCTGATAGCGGCGAACAACTCATGCCCTGCCATGAGTATTGCGGTACCGGCCATGAGGCGATGTGGGCACGTGTACGGGTGTTGCCGGCGGAGGAATTTATCGCCAAAGCGCGCGGTGGCGAAAGGCTGAGCTGTGTTTCTCGCTAGAAGGCTCGTACTGGCCCACTTCTGGGTAGCGTTTGTCGCATTTCTCGCGGCCATAGTGCTCGGCGAGTGGCAGATGTTCGTGCGGAGCCCGCTCCACGCATGGGTTAACAATCCAGAGCATTACTATCGGTCCGTGACCGCGCATGGCACCGTTATGGCTTATGTGTTGCCGACCCTGGTAGCAATGGGTTTCGGTTATGCGATCACCGAGCTTGCGCTCAAGCGGCCCTTGATCGGCTTACGTTGGGGTTGGGTGGGTTTTTGGCTGGTATTGGCCGGTACTGCTATGGCCGCGGTGACAGTGGCACTGGGCGAGGCCTCGGTTCTGTACACCTTCTACCCGCCGATGATTGCCAATCCTTTCTACTACTTCGGCATCGTGCTCGTCGTCGTCGGTTCCTGGATATGGGTGGCTTTAATGGCACTCAATCTACGTGAATGGAAGCGGGATAATCCCGGCGCAACTATCCCCCTGGCGATGTTCGGCAACGTTGCCGGCGCCTACCTCTGGGCATGGACGTCGGTCGGCGCGGCGGTCGAAATACTCGTGCTGATTTTGCCGGCTTCACTTGGATTGACAGAGACCATCAACGCGGGGCTGGCGCGCGTGCTGTTCTCGTGGACGCTGCATGCCATCGTCTACTTCTGGTTGATGCCAGCCTATATTGCCTTCTACACCATCGTGCCGCGCGCCATCGGAGGACGACTATATAGCGACACAATGGGACGAGTGGCCTTTGCGTTGTTCCTTGTGTTCTCGATGCCGATCGGCATCCATCACCTGTTCGCCGACCCTCAGGTCGGTGCGGGTTTCAAATTCGTTCATGCTGCAATGACAGCCATGGTTTCGATCCCGACGCTACTGACCGTGTTCACGATTGTGGCATCAGTGGAGATCGCTGCAAGACTGCGCGGCGGTGCAGGCGCATTCGGATGGGTGAAAGCGCTGCCCTGGGACAATCCGATGATGCTTGCAGTGACGTTTTCATTCATCATGCTCGGCTTCGGCGGCGCAGGCGGTCTCATCAACATGAGCTACCAGCTCAACGAAACGATTCACAACACTCAATGGGTCACCGGGCACTTCCATCTGATCTTTGCGGGTGCCATCGTCATCATGTATTTCATGGTGGCCTACGACCTATGGCCACAGCTTACGCGATGCGCAGCACTCCCGACCGGGCTCATCAAGCTGCAGTTATGGCTTTGGTTCATCGGCATGCTTGTGCTGACGCTACCGTGGCACCTCTCCGGCCTGCTCGGCATGCCGCGCCGTATGGCGTATTACGATTACAGCCATCCCGCGTTGCAGCCTCAGGCTTGGACCGTTACGGTCTCGACTCTGGGTGGACTGATGGTCGTCTTTTCGGCCTTTGTTTTTGTCTACATCTTGTTTAAGGCGCGCCAAGGTAATGCCAGCGTGGAGCCTTACACTTTCAGCATTGCAGTCCACTCCGGCGGCCACACTCCGCTGGCACTGAACGGCTTCGGCCTGTGGGTCGCGATGATGATCGGCCTCACTTTCGTGAACTACGGTTACCCCATTGCGCAGCTTGCAGTGCTGACAGACGCCTCCGTCCCGGTTATCCCAATCGGAGGCAGATGATGAATGACTCCGGCCTGTACTCGTGGCGCAACCCGTGGTTCCGCGGCAGCATGTTGACGCTCGTGGCGTTGACGGTGTTGTCGATAATCGTCGGATTCATTGTGTTGCCCTCGGTCCAAGCTGATTACACAAGCCAAGGGCTGTGGGCAAGTATCTGCCGCTCGGCAGGCGTCCCAGGGTCCTGGAGCAGTGGCGACACCAACAATTCCAAGGCCGATCCGTTATCGACAATGGTGGTGCTGGACAGAACAATGGCACACAAGGGTGCGGACGATTCTGTCGGTCGCGGTGCGACTCTCGCGCTGAACTGCACCATGTGCCACGGCGCGCAAGGAATGAGCGTAGCCAATGCGCCTAACTTGGCGGGACAATATCCGGAGGTCGTGGTGAAGCAACTCCGAGACTACAAGAGTGGCAACCGTTCCAGTTCTGTGATGGAAGCGCTCGCGCAACGCCTGGCCGACAAAGACATGGGTGACCTCGCTGCTTACTACACCAGTTTGCCAAAGGCGCGGACCGTCCCCACAACTTACGACGAAAACCTCCCCGCGCTCGTGCGCGTCGGCGCCCCGCTACGCAACATCGCACCGTGTATTTCCTGCCACGGCGGCGTCGATCAAAAATTCGGCGCCCCTTGGCTCGAAGGGATGCCTAAGGATTATCTGGTTGCACAGCTCAGCGCTTTCGCATCCAGCCAGCGGCGCAATGATTCCCACGCGCAAATGCGTAACGTGGCATTCGCCATGACACCGCAAGAGATCGAAGAGGTGTCTATTTTTTATGCGCGCAAGACACACGGTGTAGCGAGCACTCCTTAGCCATCGCTGGTGCGCGACGCGATGGGCAGCTGCCTGGCCGCACGACATGCTGGCGGCGTCGCGGTTGCCACGGTCAACCGGCTGCTGGAGACCATTTGGTGTTGGCGCCGACCTCAGACTGAGCCATCGTGCCGGCGCTAATCTGCGCCAGATTCTAAGACCAAAACATCAACGGTGGTGCAGCTCCTGGGTTCGGCAGACTGGCTCAGTGTAACGTCGGCAGACACCTTGGAAATGGCTCAAATCTGCGTCGGCGGCAACACATCTGCTGACTAACATCGCTGTCGTCGAACAATTCGTAGCGATCCGGTTCTCCGTTGCGCAACTTTCTGATGAGTCCGCCGTATGGGTGGTCGATGCCAAGGCAGTCTAGTTTCATTGCACTATTCGGCTTCAAGTAGTTTGGACGAATGGATACGGAGACCCCTGGGCCGAACAGCACTTAGTCATGCCAACATCGCGGGGCTCTGTAACATGTAGCCGAGTTTCGGGCTAGCACTGTTGTCAACCAACTGAGGTAAATAGCGGTCCATTTATACCGATTGACGGACCAGACGCCGCTGCCCTATCGTCCTTGCGGCGGCGGAGCGCTCCAAGCCGGCTCGAAGCGTTGCGGTCTTAGGTGTACGGCGGCGCCCAGAGCCTGTGTGGGGTTACCCCACGCGAATCAATCGTCGATCATCTCGCGGCCTGAGCGCCGCTGCGCTGACGCGCAGAGCTGCTCACGCGAGACCTGCCACGTTGGAGCGCTTCCGCCGCTTTTTTTCTCCAATACCTGAACATAGCCTTTCGGACGAGGCAAGACAGCGATGAACGTGAAGTATGTGGCCCGCGCACTCGCGGACGCCATGCTGTTTGGTCAGCCCGAGACGCATGCGGTTTGTGAGCGTTGCGCTAAAACGCTGGGACGAAATCCGCGCTGGCTGCGCAGCTTGGTCAAGGCAATGATTGCTCAGTACGGCGATCACTGGCCAGCGGTATCTTCCCACGTGCTCGCAGAGTCGATCCTCGCGTACCCGCCGTTAATTCGGGTTGTGCGCAAGGGCGATATTCTCAAAGTGCACAGTTACTTCGTCCTGCCCGCGACGATGGGCCCGCGGCCGGCCGCGGTCGCGCAATGTGCGCTTCCGGACTTGCCGACTTCCATCGACCTGGCCCATTGGCTGGACATCCACCCCGACGAGTTGCAATGGCTTGCCCGCTTCCGGCTCCCGGTGCACTCGGATCACTATGCCTATCGTTGGGTGCCCAAACGTTCCGACGGCTGGCGCCTGATCGAGATGCCCAAAGCGAGTCTGCGAGCACTCCAGCGAAAGCTACTGCACGGGCTCCTAGAGTATGTGCCGCCCCACGAAGCCGCCCACGGATTCCGGTCTGGGCATTCCATTCTCACCAATGCGCAAGCGCATATCGGCCAGCGGGTTGTGCTTAAGATGGACTTGCAGGATTTCTTCCTCACGCTTCGCGGCACCCGGGTGGATGCGCTGTTTCGAACCCTAGGCTATCCAAATGAGGTAGCTCGTACCCTTACTGCGTTATGCACGAATCGTGTTCCGCCCGGTGTGCTTCGACCGCGCGACCCGTCGAAGTATTCCTGTGAGCTGCCTGACCTCGATTGGATCACGCGCACGCGTTACGGTAGTTGGCACCTGCCGCAGGGCGCGCCAACGTCGCCGGCACTAGCGAATCTGTGCGCCTTTCGACTGGACCTGCGACTTCAGGCAGCCGCCGACCAGTTCGAAGCGTCCTATACGCGCTATGCCGACGACTTGAGCTTTTCCGGGGACCCAGAGCTGCTGCGGCGCATTGACCGCTTCATTCCTTTGGTCGGTGCAATTGCGATGGAAGAAGGCCTGCGCGTCAATTTTCGCAAAACTCGCGTCATGACGAGTGCGGGACGCCAGGAAGTGACTGGCGTAGTGGTGAACCAGAAAGCAAACGTACGGCGCTACGACTACGACAATCTGAAAGCGATGCTATACAACTGCGCGCGCCGCGGACCAAGCGTGGAGAATCGGGCTGAGGTTTCCGATTTCCGTGCGCACCTTACCGGCCGAGTGGCGCACGCGACGATGCTCAACCCGTCACGTGGACGCAAGTTGCATGCATTGCTTGAGCAGATCGATTGGGCATCTGACGGTCACTTGCAATGCCAAAATCATTGACGTTGTTCTTGATTCAGTTGTGAACGTAAATTGTCGATGGCGTCGCACATCCCGTAAAACATGCCGGAATAGAAGCACTGGTATCAAGCAGCCGAGCTGGATCTAATTCCTGGGCGCGATCGGAGAAAGCGGTAATGACGTAAGCCGACGTCTTTGATTACGTCGAGGTGTTCTACAATCGGTAACGGCGACACAGCCATCTCGGCGGCATCAGTCTCGAGGCGTTTGAAGCCGCCTGAATTTGAGGGTGCAGGGTGTCCGGAATTCGGGGCAAGTCCATTCGTCCCTTCGGGATGTTCGTCTGAGTGCAGATGGAAAACTAATGGCTCTTGGAGCGACACTACGAATGCCGAACTCTAAAGCGTGCAAAGCAATGGCCGTAAAAAAATCATCAATCCATCACGCAGGGTTAAGGTAAAGGCCGGCAACACGAGTCGCCGAAGCTCACCAGCTGAGTTGCATACCGCCGACGATACCGTGTGCGCTCTGGTTGCCGCTGACCTGCGCATCATAGCCGACGTATAGCACCACTCGCTCGGCGAGTTTCGCCGACGCACCGACACCGAATTCACCAAAATTTCGTCCGAGAACGTTTCCTTGGGAGAGGAAAGAGCTGCCATTCACGCCGGCAAAATTCGCATCCACCAATCGTTGATTGTCCAGCACTTCACGCGTCCAGCGAGCTTGCAAATACGGAGCGATAAATCCCCAGGATGTATCGTAAGACCGCATGGCCCGGATTCCCACCGAAGATCGTAGCGAGTCGTACGTCGCGTTCGCGATGTCTAAATTCGCGCCCGGCGCTCCGGTCTCTGTGAATCCATCCTGTGCGAGCAGGAGATAACGAAGTCCGACCAACGGCTGGACGGTCCAGCCCTGCATGGACAAGCTCAGACCGCTCTCGATGTAGGAAACGAACTCGTTGCCGGCGTAGTCGCCGCGCGCTACGTTTTGGATCCCGCCAATGTAGATATTACGTTTAGTGTTGAACTCGTCATGCCCGTAGCCGATGATGCCAATGACATACGCTGATTCCCACTGATGCATGCCATAAAAGTTGAAATGCAGCGAATTGATACTGGAATCGCCAATGGACTGCTGTTGTCCAACGCCGGTATGGCTATAGCCGCCACCGACACCGATGATCGTGTCATCGAATTGCCTATCAGATCCAAACGTCGTCGCGCCGACATCGTAATTCAGCCCGGCATAGTTGCCGTTACCGGATGCTTGACCGTCGATTCCAACACCTTGAATCCATCCCTCCGATGATTGGGGTGTTTGAAGTTCGGAGTGAGTGACCAGCTGCATGCCATTCGAATCGCTTACAACGGGTGCCGCTACTTGAGTCCTCAGGCCAGACAAATATTGACTAGCCATCATTGGCACGAAACCGGTTCGCCCGGTCCTGCGTTGCTGCAAGTGATTCACCGTCGTGCGAAGTACGGCATCGGTAGTCTGGATTTGAATTGAGGCAGTGCTGCCAACGATTTCGCCGCCGAGTTGTTGCAGACCACTTTGCACGCCCGCCGCGTTCTGAAGCGTGAGCTGTTGGACGATATTCGATAGTGACGGGGCGCCGCCTACATTGTCCAGGACGTTGGCCACCGCCAACTGATTGGTATTCGATGCAACGTCCGCGAACTGAACGGAGTTGTTCAACAGCTCGATGAGAACAGACGACTGTGTGTAGTTGACGGCGACATCAATGAGTGGCAGATCATCAGTGACGGAGGCGAATTGACCGATGACATTCGATGCCGAAAGGATTGTGTACTGGGATCCTGGGGCGTAATTCCCTGGCGCGGCGATCACGGATAAATTGCCCCCCAGCGTTGCGTCGCCGGTTATGGAAAGGAGATCGCTTTGGCCTGCCGGGTTGATTTCCGCTTCGTAAGTTCCCAGTTGCGTGTAGTTGCCGGCGATATTGAGCGTTCCGATCGAGTTGCCGGGCGCGATGATCGCTCCAGAATTGACAGTGACTGAACCTGCAGCACCGTTACCGCTCAAGAGTCCACCGTTATTGACGACAATTCCTGAGCCCGCCAGGCTTCCATCGAGTTCCAGTTCACCGCCATCGATGTTCGTCGTCCCTGAAAATCCGCTCGAATCGCCAGTCAATTCGAGCTGATTCGCACCGGCTTTTACTAGGTTTCCAGTACCCGAAAGCTGACCGGTGTATGTTCCCGCTCCCGCTTGATCAAAGACCAGCGTGGCGTCGTTTTGGATGTTCCCTTGCAGGCTATCGGTGCTGCCGCGCAACGTTCCCCCGCTGACTGTGCTACCGCCCGTGTAGTTGTTCACGCCGGTGAGAATTTGGGTTCCCGTGCCAACCTTGCGGAGAATGCCTCCTGCGCCCGTGAGCGATCCAGCGAATGTCGTGTTTGTGTTATCGCCGCCCGTCGTTAATGTAGCGCCGCCGAACGCGACCTCACCACCCGATGTGCCGCCGCCCGCAAGCGAGCCAATGGTCTCGCTCGTGCCATTGAGATTCAGCCTCGCACCAGCGGTATTCGCAAGAGTGACCGCTCCGGCGTCAGAAAGCGCTGATCCTCCCGAAAGCTGTAGGGTTCCCTGGTCGATAATCGTTCCTCCGGCATAGGTGTTCGCGCCAGACAAGAGCAATGTGCCGGTGCCGGTTTTCGTCAATCCACCTGTTCCGCTCATAGCCCCCGAATAGGTACCAAGTGCAGATTGGTCGAAGCGGACACGAGCGTTGTTGGTGATGGCGCCTTGTAGGCTGTCCGTCGATCCCTGAAGGATCCCGTCGCTGACAGTGATTCCGCCGCTTAAAGTGGATGCTCCAGTCAGGGTCCAATTACTGCTGCCTGACTTGGCAAGAATGCCGAAGTTTTGGAACTGTTGACCCGCGCCCACATCGTTGAGGTTGAATGTCGCATCGGTGGTGCCGCCCAATCGCAGGGTGTCCGCGGCACTATTGGCGACGACATTACCGGTGAATGAGTAGCCTGATCGAAGTTCGAGAATATTCGTGCCACCGGTAAATGCAATCGCGTTCGAACGTGTGACGCCATCGCCAGAGAGTCCGCCGCTGATCGATCCGTTGGTGATGACGGTCAGGTCTGACCCCAAGACACCCACGCCGCCGACGCCGGGGGAACCAGGGCCGATGCCGAAATCATCTCCCCCCGTGCCTCCGTCGCCGCCACGGACAATGGCGGTGCCCGGCGAAGATGCGACATGCATGAACGTGGCGCCAATCGAGGTGAAACTCACACCCGTGCCACCGTCGCCACCATTGCCGCTCGCGCCGAAGATAAAAAAGCCGAGATTGCCCGTGCCGCCTTTGCCGCCATTACCGCCCGTGATGGCACCGGAATTGGTGCTGGTAGAGGAACTGCTGGTGATTGCGCCATAGCCACCGGCACCACCTCCGCCTCCTCCCGAAACTCCGGTTGATTGCGCGCCGTTGCCACCCATTCCGCCGTTACCACCATTGACAGTGGTGGAGTTATTGAGCGGACTCGACAAATCAAGGCCGTGGAAGCCTCCACCTCCACCACCGCCACCGTTGTTTCCGCCAGCGTTGCCGGGGTTACCATCACCCCCGTTCGGGCTTATCGAAGTGCCTCCGAGGCCGCCGGTACCGCCACCGCCAAAACCAGCTCCGCCGGCGCCACCACCGGCTCCGCCACCGCCGCCCCCACCACCGCCATTGACGCCGGCCGATCCGTCACTGCCGATGATCGCGCCGGCGCCTGTTCCGCCGGCGCCACCGTTACTATCGGGAAAGGTGGAACCACCGTTGCCCGCGTCTGCCCAAGCCGCTGTGTGATCAAAAGTTGTCAGACAGAAGCCCACGGCAAGTGTTGCCACGGCACTGCGCAATGTTTTCGGCCGACCGAGAATCCACAGGTCAATCATAGGGGTCTTCTTTGGCAACTAAATGATCGGCGGTGCATGAGTTATCGTGGTGCCGAACTCAGTGGAATGAATCTGGCAACTGAATCGACACTTTCACGGCTTAACTTAAGTTGCGTACGTACGCGTTTCCAATAGCGCCCGTCATTGAACCCACCTGAACAACCAGGAAAACCAACAGCATTGCGCACCTTAGGCGAAGGCTACGAACCGTTCAAGTCGCGTGTGGACTGCATCCCGCACGCAGCGGACGATCTGAAACGCACGGCACAGGGCGGCTTGCGATGGCTCGATGGCCTCATCGCCGGGCGCGATTACATTGCCGGCGATCGTTTCAGTCTTGCCGACATCCCCTTGTTCACGGTGATGGACTTCATGAAGGACGCCGGTCAGCTCCTGGACCGAAGCCTGCGTCATGTGTCCGCGTGGTTCGACCGGATCAACGCGCGGCCTCGGTGCAGGCGAGTATTCACCCGTCCGCTGCCGCATTGAATTGGACAGGCTGAACTCCCGGCTCGGGCACGCACGCATGAAGGAGCCCTTCGACGTCGTGGTCATCGGTAGCGGCTTCGTTGGTGCCGTCGCCGCGGCGCGACTCGTCGACGGCGGGCTTAGGGTGTGCCTGCTGGAACGCGGCTCGTGGCGCGACACGGTGCCGGTACGCTCGATAGGCACTGCAAGAAGTATTTCTGGTCGCGGTAACCATAAGCGCTCCGCTTGATGACCTTGATGTTGTTGTTGATACCCTCGAGGACGATCGTGTTCAGGGGATGTCGGCAGCGCGCCAGGATGCCGTGCAGATAGGGCGCCAGTTTCTCGGCACAGCGCTGCAGGGCCTCGATGCCACTGGCCTTCGCCTGCTGGTACCACTGACGCCAAGCTTTCTCCGCCCAACCCGGGCGTCGGTAACGCCACAGTCGCTTCGGTTCGTCGTGTAGCAGATAGACCACCAGCAGGGCCTGGTTCGCTTCCAGCAGTTCATCCAGTCTGACCGTCTGCTCCGGCGTCAGGTTGTCGCGATTGCGCAGCAACAGCCAGCGGCTGGACTTCACCACCTGCCGCGCCACTGCTCGATCTGCCGGCGCCGAGGATCCGGGCCTATCCTCCCGAGACGGTCGTTGCGGAGAAGCTGCGGGCCCTGGTCGACCCTGCGTGGGTAGATCACTATAAATCCCGCAACGGATGCCCCGGTCAACTCATGGGAGAGATGATATGGGACGTATACGTACAGCCGGACTCTACCTTCGGGCCGGAGTCTGGCACATCGATGCAAATTCGAGGAACGAGAATTTGCGAGAGCACTGGAACGGACAACCTCGCGGAAGCGGAAGTCTACCTCGCGAACTTCAGGGAAGAGCTGAGACAGGCAACCATCTACGGGGTGCGGCCAAAACGAAACTTCCGATTGGCGACCATCAAGTTCCTTGACGAGAACCAGGACCAACGGCGGATTGGAGACGTGGCTCTTCACTTGAAGCAACTGGACGGGTTCATGGGTTCGCTTCCGTTGGAAGGCATCCATATGGGTTCGCCCAGACCCTACATGGAAGCTAGAAAGCGCGAGGGACGGAAAGCAAAGAGCATCAATATGGGGCGAAGTGCTGTTCGGCGGATTCTAAATCTTGCGGCATCGGAATGGCTGGACGAATGTAACCTGACATGGCTGCACTCGCCGCCGAAGATCAAGATGCTGAAGATTGAAGATGCCCGACAACCTTACCCCTTGTCGTGGGAGGCGCAGACGCGGCTGTTTGCCGAATTGCCTGATCACCTCGCGCGTATGGCGCTCTTCAAGGTTAATACGGAAACGCGAGGCAAGGAGGTGTGTCGGTTGAGATGGGACTGGGAGGTACCGGATCCAGAACTGAATACCACCTTGTTCGTTATCCCTGGCGCGCGCGTCAAGAACGGCGAAGAGCGACTTGTGGTATTGAATCGGTTCGCATCGGCGGTGGTCGCCAATGTTCGCGGTCAGCACCCGGATTATGTGTTCACCTTTCGCGGCAAACCGATAGACCCCATGGGCAATTCCCCTTCGAACTCGGGACTCGTACGAGCAGGGTTACCGCACGTTCGGAGTCACGATCTAAAGCACACATTTGGCCGACGCTTACGCGCGGCGGGGGTGAGCTTCGAAGATCGCCAAGACTTGCTCGGTCACCGCTCAGGGCGGCTCACAATGCACTATTCCGGAGCTGAGCTTTCCAATCTGATCGACGCTGCTAATAAGGTATGCGGAGACGACCCCCGCAAAACTCCCGCACTTGTTTTGATTCGACAGCGTGCGAATTTAGGAGGACTCGCAACCGTCTGATGTAACGAAAGAATGTGGCGCGCCCGGAAGGATTGATTCACAACCGCTTATGCGGTTGCTCACCCCTGCGGAGCGCCGCCGCGTCGCGGCAGCGTCCAACCTCGCTGTGCGAGATTGTCGAACCTCCGACCCCCTGGTTCGTAGGCCGGGAGACGCGTCAGGGACTTCTATTTATCAACGACTTGCGACACCTGCCAGTGTGCTAATGAGCGTCAATGACACAAAAATGAGTCGGAATATCGCGGTGCATTAGCACACTTTTGGGCACACCATTTCGCTCGTCGCGATCATGTGCGAGCTACACTCGCTGAACTAGACCGCCGACTCGCGATGTTTGGCTGAGGTGTCAAACGGCGCTGCCACCATGGCAGAATTGGGCGAAGTATCTGGAGAACCATCGTTATGGCAACCGTAAAGGAAGAACTCGCGAACCTCATTCTGCAGCAGCCGGAAGACAGTTCGGCCGAGGAAGTCGTTCGCGAACTCGCTTTTCATGTCATGGTGCAACGCGGTCTCGCTGATTCGGATGCAGGTCGAGTGGTCTCCAACGAAGATGCGGCTCGCCGAATTCGGGCATGGCGGAAATAACCTGGACCGAAGAGGCGTTACGGTGGCTCGAAGATATATTCGAATACATCGCGTTGGAGGATCCGCGCGCTGCCGCTGAAACGGTGGACGGCATTTATACACGTTCGCAGCAGCTCATGGATTATCCGGAAATGGGCGCTCGATACTCGGCGTCCATACGCCATGTCCGCATCCTCCTTTATGGCCATTACCGAATCGCGTACCTCGTCAAGCCCGATAGAAACGTCGACATCTTGGGCGTTTTCCACGGCGCGCTGGATATTTCGAAATATCAGCTCTGACTAAACGATTCTACGTAAAGGGGAGTTTCGAGTTTAGGAAGAGATTAGATTCTATGTTGATGCGCAAGCCACGGTACGGGCACTCGCAAAGAAGCCGTGGCGGCGAACGAAGACCACGATGTGATCTCCATTTTCAACAGGCTTCGGGGCACATCGCGGCTTCTCAGGCACGCTGGCTCAAGCGACACTCCGCCTAAGTGTCAAGCCAGCCTTGCGTCCATGCGTCAGAGAGGATTTTGCCGTCAGCCTGGCTCTTTCAGGCCCGGCAATTCTTGTTGCGGCGGCGCGCGGGCGAAGGGTCTGAAGGCTGGGGGCGCTGGTCGAGGTGCTCAAGGATCTTCTTGATCACGATGTACCGGAACTGTATCGCCGACGAGCGAGTCGCAGGCTTCCGGCTATGAGCATTACGGCAGCGAGCACGGGGAGCACCCACATGGGGAGCGGGACTTGCTCGACATTGGCGGCCGGTATCGAGTTGGCATTATTGGGATCCGATTCGCTGGCATCGACCGCACCATTGCGGTTTGCGTCTTCGACTCCGTCGGCGTAGCTGTCGCCGTCGGTGTCGCTGTCCCGCGGATTGCTTGTGTTCGCGCTGTGGGCGTCTGGCACGAACACGCCGAGGTCAGTCCCGCGCAGAGGGCCACTACCGTCCGGGTCGGAAACACCCGAAGCCACGCCGGATTCGGTGCCGTCCTGCACGCCGTCGCCGTCGCTGTCTGGCTGGCACGGATCAGTTTCGCTGCTGTCGACAATGCCATTCGCGTTGGCATCCTCGGCACCATCAGCTAAGCCATCGTCGTCACTGTCGAGATCGAGGTCATCCGTACATCCGGGCAGCTCAAAGCCGTCCTCGACGCCGTCGAGGTCGGTATCCAACGTAGTCGTGTCGAACACCCACGGCTCCCGACCGCTGCTACCATCCTGCCCGGACATAAAAAGCAGCTTGCCGTGAGCGGCTAAGCTCTGCGGCAGAAACGCGCCGGACCCGGGGACGACATCCGTCACCGCGCGCGCGATCCCGTGGCGGGAGAACCACAGCTCCTCGCCAGTGATGCCGTCGTTGGCGCTGAAATAAACCGTATCCCCTATCGCGACCAACGGGCCGTAAGTGGAGCTGCTGACACCGGGATAGATGTCCTCCACCAGTACGGTACCTTCCGCGGTGCCGTCGCTGCGCCAGAGCTCATTGCCGTGGGCATTGTCCTCCGCCATGAAGTAAAGCGTGCCACCAGCTGCGACCAGGCCTTGAGGAAAACAGGTTGCTGCGCCCGGGCAGAGGTCCGCCACCAGCGAGGTGCCGGTGGTGGTGCCGTCGCTCTTCCATAGCTCCCCGCCGTGGGTGTCATCGTGCGCGCCGAAGAAATATAGATTGTCGATCGCGACCATATTGTAAGGGCCGGAACCGGACGTGCCAGGATTGATGTCGCGTACGAGGACAGTGCCAGTCGCGGTGCCATCGCTCCGCCAGAGCTCGTTACCGTGCGTGCCGTCGTTTGCACTAAAGATCAGTGTCTCGCCCACTCCAGACAGAAGCTTGAGCGACGCACTGTCCCAGCCCGGGCGGATTTCCTTGACCAGCAACGTACCGGCAGCACTGCCGTCGCTCTTCCACAGATCACTGCCGTTCAGGCCATCGTTGCCTACGAAGTAGATAGTGTCGCCGACAGCGAGGAGGGAATCGTAGGCCGTCGATGCGCCCAAACCTATACCTGGGTTCACGTCTTTCACGAGCGCCGTGCCGACAGTCGTGGCGTCACTGCGCCAGAGCTCGCTCCCGCTTGAACTGTCGCTGGCCACGAAATACAGCGTCTCGCCGATGCTCGTCAGATTGTAGAGTCCGGTGCCACTCGTTCCCGGACTGATGTCCTTGACGAGTACGGTGCCCGCTGCGGTGCCATCGCTCCGCCAGAGCTCATTGCCGTGCGTCCCGTCATGCGCCTCGAAGTACAGCAAACCGCCAACACCAAACAGCTCCCCTATCAAAGAGCCGCTCTGGCCGGGACGAACGTCCGTTACGAATACCGTGCCGGATGGTGTGCCGTCACTCTTCCACAGTTCGCTGCCATGCACGCCGTCGTACGCCGTGAAATAGACCGTTTCGCCAACGGTGGCGAAGCCGCCCGGGTTGGAATCGGTGGTGCTGCCGAAGATGTCCTTCACGAGCACGGTGCCGGCTGCCGTTCCATTACTTCGCCACAGCTCGAAACCGTGGATACCATCGTGCGCTGCGAAATAGGCCTCACCGGCCATGCAGACTGGACGCGCGGGGTTGGAGCCCACGAATCCAGGATTGATGTCTTTGGCCAACGCGGTACCAGCTGCGCTGCCGTCGCTCTGCCAGAGTTCGAAACCGCTCACCCCATCGGAAGCGTAGAAGTAAAGCAAGTCGCCACAGTCAGCGAGATTGAGTGGGCGCGCGCTCGCAGAGCCCGGGCGAATGTCTTTCACGAGCACCGTTCCGGCAGTGGTACCGTCACTTCGCCACAGCTCGTCGCCGCTCGTCCCGTCGTTCGCGGCGAAGAAGAGCAGGTCGCCCACCGCGACGTGGGGAGCTGCCTGCAAGGTGTTACCCGGCCCCGGCACGATGTCCTTGACGAGAGTCGTCCCATTGGCGGTTCCGTCGGAGCGCCAGAGCTCCGCGCCATGCGTGCCGTCCCAGGCACCGAATAGGAGGGCGCCGCCGACGACGATCAGGTTAAACGGATATGAACTGTTTGCACCGGGCGAAATATCCTGCACCAGCGTAGTGCCCGTCAAAGTGCCATCGCTGCGCCACAGCTCGAAGCCATGCGTGCCGTCGTCTGCCCTGAAGTAGAGGGCACCGTCCATGGCGACGAACTCAACGGGAGTTTGCAGGCCCGTGGTCGCGCCTGGAAGGATGTCAATCACGATACCGGTACCGGCTGAGGTGCCGTCGCTCCGCCACAGCTCGATCCCGTGGGTGCCATCGTTCGCCGTGAAATAGAGCACGTCGTCAACGGCGATCATATAGTTCGGAAATGAGGTGTCCGCACCCAACCAGATATCCTTGACCATCGTGGTGCCCGAGGCGGTCCCGTTACTCTTCCAGAGTTCGACGCCGTGAGTACCGTCATCCACGCCGAAAAAGAGTGTGTCACCGATAGCGGCCAGATCGGAAATGGTGGGACTGCCGGGGCCCGGGTAGAATTCACGCACCAGTGTGGTACCCGCCGCGGAGCCATCGCTGCACCAGAGTTCGACACCGATCGTGCCTTTATAGGCGGTGAAGCATAGCTTGGCTCCGACTGCCACCAGCTGGGACGGATACGAGTCGGCTGCGCCCGGGAATATATCCTTCACGAGCACCGTCCCCTCCGCCGTTCCGTCGGTCTTCCACAACTCGACGCCGTGGAGTCCATCGTCGGCCGTGAAGTAAAGCGTGTCACCGATGGCGATCACGTTCGACGGTTCTGAGCTTCCCGAGCCGGCGTGGGAATTGAGATCGCCGAGGAGCTCGGGGGCGCCTTCTGCTTGGGCGGCTGTCGATAACAGCACGCCGACTACGGCAAGAATTGCCGCAAGTCTTATGCCCAGAGCCCGCCGGCCTGTAACCGCCTCCACCCCCATAGTCCGCTTGGCCTCGCCGACACGATGTTTAGCTGTTGAATCGTCGATATCGTACCCGGTGTGGCGAGCGACGTTGCATCTTTTGACACGATTGGTCGATGGACAGGGCGCCGAGTGTCGGGCAGGCTGGGCAGCAATGACCCGTTGCCTAGCCCGCACAAGGACAATTTGCCATGGCTCGGTTTCACTCGGTATTTCTCGGAGCGGCACTGGTAATCGCACACCTGGCGCCTGCTGCAAATGCGGCCCTGGTGCGCTACGAATTCAGTGGCACCCTGCGGGACGGAATTCCAGGCGACCCAATCTGTAACGAGTTCGGCGACTGTCAACCGCAAACGTTTCTGCCGCCCGGTGCGCCGTTCTCAGGCGGCTGGACAGTCGATGTCAATCAGATTGGCAGGCCCTATCCTTTCAACTTTCCCGGCCTCGAAACCGAAGGCACGCTGTACCGGACCGAGCAGCTGAACATACAGCTGGGCGGGGTAAGGATGACGCGTGGTCCAGCAGACAATCTCTATCTGACGACGGCCCTGGTTCCCGACTTCACCGACATCTGGATGTCGGGTTATTCGTCCGACTATACCGTCTCTGGTCCCACCTTCGATGACGATGACGAGCCGTTGCTGGGGGCGCTGCGCGTATGGAGGATCGATATCTCGTTCAGTCATGACGGCAACGATCTGTGGGTCGACTTCGCGCTGCCGCAGGACGCAGCGTTCTTTCCAGCGATGGATGTCGCCACGGTAATGCACTTGTTGACCTCCTTCGGCGACGTGATTGGCGATATCGATTCGCTGTCAGCAACGCCCGTCCCCTTACCTCCGATGTTTCCGATCTTTTCCGTCGGAATTTGGCTGGTGCTGGCTCGAGGCTCAAAAGGGCGAAAAGATCGTCATCACCAAGGCTGGCAAGCCGTACTTGGGCTTGCTTGTTGGTGCCGACCTCAGACTGAGCCATCGTGCCGGCGCTAATCTGAGCCAGATTCTAAGACCAAAACATCAACGGTGGTGCGGCTCCTGGGTTCGGCAGACTGGCTCAGTATAACGTCGGCAGACACCTTGGAAATGCCTCAAATCTGCGTCGGCGGCAACACCGCTGCCGAGGATGATCGGCTGATCGGCGGTCTATGGGCGAACATGTCCGAGGGGCGCTGCCGGTTCGTAATGGTGAAGGACAAACGGTGGGAAGGGATTGAGGAGCATTTGAGATGACGCCAAATCACAGGCTCATAGTAGAACGTAGCCATGTCCAATAAGCCGCTTCAGTCTTCGTTGTTCGAGGAAGATTATCTTCTCCGAGAACTCGGACAGGTGGCACACGTCCCGCAGGTTGCACTGACGGAGTTGGTAGCCAATGCTTGGGATGCCGGTACGACGCGTGTGGACCTCATTTTACCGGCCGAGATTGGTAGCACGCTGACCGTCACCGATGACGGTAGCGGTATGACACCAACGCAGTTCAAGAAGCGGTGGATGACTCTGCGATACGACCGGTTGAAGCACCAAGGCGCGAACGTCGAGTTCCCGACGGGTCGAATTAGTAAGCCTCGCAAGGCCTATGGCCGGAACGGTGTTGGCCGACATAGCCTGTTGTGTTTTTCTGATGAATATCAGGTCGAAACCTGGCGGGACGGAACGCTCGCCACATTCTTGGTTGGCACCGAATCCGGCCCCAGTCCTTTCGTTTTGCGAAGCGAAACTTTCAGTAAGCGAGAAGGCAGCGGCACACGGTTGTCGGTGCAAGTAGACCGCAAGCTACCCGACGCGGATGAAATACTAACCGTACTCGCAGCGCGCTTTATCCACGATCCGGAATTCGAGATCCGCGTCAATGGCGAACTGCGGCTTTTCGCCGATATCGAGGGTCGGGTTAGTGAAGAGACGTTGGATCTCGGTAGTGGGCGCAGCGCTACTATAATCGTGATCGACTCGACCCAGCTCAGCCATTCCTCGGTGCATCAGGGAATCGCCTTCTGGGTAATGCGGCGTTTGGTCGGAACGCCGTCTTGGGCAATCGGACAAGTAGCCAACTTCGACGGGCGAACCCGCTTTGCGCGACGTTACAAGGTGATCGTGGACACTCAGGGATACGAGTCGGAGATCGAGCAGGACTGGACAGCATTTCGCACAACAGGGGTCGTGCAGGATCTCTATCGCGTTACGGCCGAGCACATTGGCAAAGTAGCTCTAGAGCTGGCCACGGAAATTGTCGAGGCCGCCTCGGAGGATGCGCTGTCCCAGAATCGTAATGAACTGGCCACCCTAGGACAGGGAGCCCGGCTGGAGGTTGCCGAGTTCACAAAAGTGGTGGCGCAAGCACATCCCACAATATCGCCCGACTTCCTTGCAACAGCCGTAAAGGCGGTCATCAATCTTGAGAAATCCAAGAGCGGCGCGGCGCTGTTGCAAAAACTTTCGACCTTGGCTCCCGATGATGTTTCCGGACTGGACCAACTACTAACAGAGTGGACGATTAAGGACGCGTTACGTGTCCTCGACGAAATCGACGGCCGAATTAGCGTCATCGAGACAATCCGCCGGCTCGCCAATGATCCTCATACCGATGAGTTACACACCTTACACCCGCTGATCTTGCGTTCGCGGTGGCTATTCGGTCCGGAGTTCGAGTCCCAAGAATATTGCTCGAACGCCACTTTGCAGACGGTTGCGCGAGAGTTGTTCAAGAGCACTGATGCCCAGTTCGTAAATGAGCGCAATCGCCCAGATATTGTTGTCCTGCCAGAAAATACGACGCTGCAGATGACAGGAATCGAAGCATTCGACCCGGGAGAGCCGACGCTCACACACCTACAGCACGTTTTGCTGATAGAACTGAAAAAGGGCGGCTATGAGCTGAACCGAAAGGAAGTCAATCAAGCTGACGGATACGTTCAGGACATCGCTGCTTCTGGCGCCATTTCGGGGACGCCGTACATTTGTGCCTGGGTGGTCGGTCAGAAGATAGCGGCGGGCGTAGCGAAAGATAAAACGCTGCGCAACGAGATCCGAGAATACGGCCGCGTGCGAGCGACGACCTTCGGAACCTTGGTCGACACCGCGAACCGTCGTCTTCTTAGACTGAGGGACGTACTGGCGACCAGATATGGCAGCACGTCAACAGATGATCTTCTCAATCGTGTCTTTTCACAGCCAGATCAAGGAAAGATTTGGATATGACAGGTCAAGCGACCGGACATCGATTGCCGATAACGTCGCACAATCGTCCGGGTCGTGCCCGCGTCATTAACGAGCGCAGCGCGGTAATGACGCGGGCGGAATTTCGAATCCCATCACGAAGTTAGCCCCGCGAATCTGAGATGACCGCCGAATGACGGCGTCGACAATCACGATTTCGACGCGAAGCGCGTCAGGCATATTCGGCATCGCCACGACAATACCGAGGCCGTCACGAAGCGGCGACGGAACGATGCACAACCGAGTCAAGGGCGGGCGCCAGCCCGGCGCAGCGAACCCTTGACGCGCCACGGGTGAAATAAGCTCAAGCATGGCTGCAAGCGCGGCGTGTTCGCGCTTGCAGCCATGCAGACATGCGCTCTTGTTCATGAAGGATCCGAAGCAAAGCACGTTCAGATGATGAGCCAACATGAGTCGATATGAGCCAGCAATATGCTATGTGATATGACGTGCTACGAACTGCTACAGCATGCACGTATCGAAAAGATCATAGAGAATTCACGACGAAAATATTTTCGATTTATCGCGTGCATTTTTAATTCGTTGCGCTACTATTTCCCTTACTGAAGCGTGGCCACGACGCTTATCGTGGCAAACCAGCATCAGCGGGATCTGAGATTGATGCGGCGGTCGCAAGACTGATGGTTCCTGTTCTGACGGATGCTAGTCGTCCGTCTTCACCTACCCAGCGAAACGAACGAGCACTAGCTCGGGTCACCGCCCGTTCGTTCGCATCTACTTCTCTTCGGGTTTCTTCAATCCGTTTCTACTTTGGCGTGGCGCTTGTCACGTTGTCTTGTTGTTGTGCCCCGCAAAGGGCGCGTTGGAATGGTGTGGATCTGATCTTCCAAGAAGATCTCCCATGCCGCCGGAGACCGGCACATTGAGGGCTTTGGGGCGTCGTGTCCCCTGACCATACCGCGCAAGCGGTCCCGACAGGCTACGGCCACTTGGGCGGTCATCAAAACTTACCAGGAACGTGAAACACGTGCATGACCTCAACTACCAACTGAAACAGTTATGTGAAAACAATCGAGACGGGAGCTACGGCACCCAGGCTCAGAGAGCCAAGGTCCTTCAGCTATGCGCGGAGCAGCTACATCAGATGGGCTTTCGGAAGATGACGACGCACATGTTGAAACCGAAGCATGTCGATGGGCTGACTAAGCATTGGCTGAATGAAGGCCTGGCTGCCGGCACGATGAAGAATCGGATGTCGGCGTTACGATGGTGGGCCGCCAAGGTCAACCGCCAGAATGTCATTGCGCGGTCGAATGAGCATTACGGGATCCCCGACCGCAAATTAGTGGCCGAGTAGTCCAAGGCGAAAAGTGTTTCACAGACTGCTTTGGAAAAGGTTCGCGACGCCCACGTGCGGATGTCGCTGGAACTGCAGCAGGCTTTCGGTCTGCGTCGTGAAGAAGCCATCAAGCTAAGTCCCTCCTTCGCCGATCAAGGCGAACGCCTGGTCTTGAAAGCCAGTTGGACCAAGGGTGGCAAGGCCCGCGAGATCCCTATTCGCACGCCTGAGCAGCGCGCTGTGCTCGACCGAGCGAATGCGTTGGTCGGCCGCGGGGCGCTCATTCCGCCTGGGCGCAACTACATCAATCAGCTCCGTGTATATGAAGGCCAAACCATCCGCGCCGGCTTGAGCGGCATGCATGGTCTGCGACATGCCTACGCCCAGCAGCGCTACCTGGAATTGACCGGCTGGCGGTGTCCGGTGGCCGGCGGCCCGGCGTCGAGAATGCTCAGTCCTGAACAGAAGGCCCGAGATACCGCCGCGCGGCTCGAGATCAGCCGCGAACTCGGCCACGAACGCGAGCAGATCACGACCGCCTACCTCGGGCGGTAATCCCAACGCTAAGCAAAAGATCGAAGAAATAGCTCCCCACGAAATGAACACCCTGGACCTCAAGGAGGCGGCCAAATTCTTGAAGATGCACCCGCAGACCGTTCGCCGCCTGGCGAAGGCCGGCCTCCTGCCCGGCGCCAAGCCCAGCAAGCTCTGGTGCTTTCTCGAATCTGATCTTGCCGAGTACTTAAGGTCGCTGTACGGTTCATCTCGGCAGGTGTCGCAAGGGAGCACGAAGGAGGCGACCTTATGGCACTTTTTAAGAGAAAGAAGTCGAGTTACTGGTGGGTGCGATTCACGGCCCCCAACGGCGAGCAGATACGCGAGTCTACTGGGACTGCCGACCGCCGCGCCGCGCAAGAGTACGCAGATCAAAAGCGCGCGGCACTCTGGCGACAGCACAAGTTAGGCGAACGACCGCGCTACCGCTGGCAACAAGCGGTAGAGCGGTGGCTGATTGAATCGGCGGCGCACGCGAGTCTGGAGGATTCGAAGATCCATCTGCGATGGGTCCATCGATTTCTCTACGATGTGCACCTCGATACGATCGACCGCACGCTGCTCGATAAGATTGTGGCAGAACGGCGCGCTGACGGCGTCGCGGTTGCCACGGTCAACCGGCTGCTGGAGACCATTCGGGTCATCCTGCGTCGGGCGGCGCATGATTGGGAATGGATCGACAGGGTTCCTGCGATCCGACTTCAACCCAACCCTGTCCGTCGGATCCGTTGGCTGAAGCGTGATGAAGCTGATCGGTTGTTGAGCGTCCTGCCGCCCCATCAGGCGGCGCTGGTGCGCTTCTCGCTGGCCACGGGGCTGCGCGAGAAGAATGTGACGCGATTGGAATGGTCGCAGGTTGATCTGACACGCCGCATGGCGTGGATCCACCCGGACCAGGCCAAGACCAAGAAACCGATTGGCGTGCCGCTGAACAATGAGGCGGTGCTGGTGTTGAGACAGGAAGCGGGTAAGCACGATAAGCGCGTGTTCACCTGGCAGGGGCGGCCGATCGACAAGGCCAACACCCGTGCCTGGCGACGTGCGCTGACGGAGGTCGGCATCGAGTCATTTCGATGGCATGACCTGCGGCATACCTGGGCTTCGTGGCATGTGCAGAACGGTACGCCGTTACACGTGCTGCAGGAGCTCGGGGGCTGGGCTTGCTTCTCGATGGTTCAACGCTATGCGCATTTGTCGGCGGAGCATCTGGCTGAGTATGCCGGCAATGTGTCCAGGATACGTGCTGTGGTTAGCACACTTTCTGGCACACCGGCGGATCAGGAGAGTGAAAGCAGCTTGCGGGAAACGGCGTAACTGCTTGAGATGAGAGAAGGAATGTGGCGCGCCCGGAAGGATTCGAACCTCCGACCCCCTGGTTCGTAGTTCTAAAGTGGAAAACCAACTAATTGATTTGTTTACTAACTCGGCGGACGCGCCCGTTGCAATGTGCACGACCGAGCAGCACTTTTCAGCACTGACTTCGGCAAAACTTCGGCAGAGATATTTGCCCCCTCGGCAGTATCAAAGCCAACGGTGTCGGGGCAGATACGAAGAACAATCAAATTGAACCGGCTCGATACGAGAGCTGCTGGCGTCGCAATCCGACGTCAATACTAAGCCTGGTCGGGTTTCGGATAGGCAGGCGACGACGGATCATCGCCGGCCAAGGTGTGGCGCGCCGGACCAAGCGCAAGCGCAGCCGACAAGGGACTTAGCACGGCTAGCCCCCCACGCTTGATCACGTGAGTGTAGATCTGCGTCGTGCGAACATCGCGATGCCCAAGCTGCTCCTGCACCGTGCGGATGTCAGCGCCGCGCTCGAGCAGATGTGTCGCGAAGGAATGGCGCAACGTATGACAACTCGCCGGTTTGTGGATGTTAGCGGCGATCACCGCGCGTCGTACCGCACGCTGCACTCGTTGTTCGTCCAGATGATGGCGACGACGACCGCCTCCGCGCGGGTCGTCGGACAGCCTGTCTGATGGAAACACATACTGCCAAGCCCAATCGAATGGCGCCCGTGGATACTTGCGTGCCAGCGCAAAGGGCAGATAGACAGAGCCATGGCCGGCTGCGAGATCGCGCTCGAACAAAGTCTGGCGCGCGGCCAGATGGCGTTCCAGCGGAACGACTAATTCGTCAGGCAAGGTCACCACGCGGTCTCGGCCGCCTTTGCCATCGCGTACGAGCAACGCACGGTGGGGGAAATCGATATCCTTCACACGCAGACGAACGCTTTCGAGCAACCGCAGCCCAGAGCCGTACTGCAGGCACCCGACCAGCCAGATCACACCCGGCAACTGCGCAAGCAAACGACCGACCTCATCGATGGACAACACGACAGGCAGGCGTTCGCGCTGTTTAGCGCGGACTACGCCGCTAATCTCCGGTAACGGACGCTCAAGAACGGCTTTGTACAGAAACACTAACGCATTCAAGGCTTGATTCTGGGTGCCTGGCGAGACCTTACCCTCGACCGCAAGGTGGCTCAGAAAAGCGGCAACCTCGGACTCGCCGAGCGTTTCCGGATGACGTCGGTGATGGAACAGGATAAAGCGCCGCACCCAGTGCAGATACGCCTCCTCAGTGCGGATGCTGTAATGGCGCACTCGCACAGCCGCACGCACACGATCGAGAAAAGGCGAAGAAGAAGCCACGTCCTTGTGTCTCCGAACCACTCGGGAGATACGCTATCGCAAGCATGCCGGGCACGGCAAGCCGTCCCGCGCATCGCCAAGGCCCAACGCGGGGTCGATAACCTAAATTTGACGCTTATCTCCAAGCTCCACGCCTACCCATGACTAGCGGCGCGGTCGGCCTCATGCTACAAAACATTGATGCCAAAGATGAACATATCGCTCTCGCCGGTCAGCGCCAGGTTACGGATGGAGCCGCGACCTGGAATTGCACGTCAAATTGATGGGTACAGCACCGTCAAGCTGACGGCTACTGAATGTTAGGCGTCATGAAGAAATCCGCGCCCGCTTCAATATTTGCGTGGAATGCAGTAGAGATCCGTCGGCTCCATGCCGAAATCCATGAGACATTCGAGACCAGAGGTAAAAGCCAAGAACACATGCGTCGCTGGCAAACGGCCTGTCGTGAGTTTCGTGAACGCTATAATGGCCTCGCATTCCCCGGAGGGATCGAAGGTGCATATGAACGAATACTTGCTGGCGACCAAGATGCTATAAATAGTGCTCTCAGCTTCCTTGAGGAACGCCCATATTTCTTTCGTTCTGGCTATATCTATCGTGCCCTGATCCCAAAAATAAGACGCGTTCCCCTTTCGCACGAGCAACAGAAGCGGTTCGACGAATTCTTAGCTAGATATACGACCTGGCGTAAAAGTCAGAAATAGCAACAAATGAGTTGGTCAACAGTAAGCTGGAGTAATCATCCATAAAGAACAATCAGCGGGAAATCTTTTCGTAACCAGCAAAAGTATTGCCAAAAACCATGACGCCTAACCAGCCAATGGAGCGGACGCTTCCGCGCTGCGCGCTTCAGCGCCGCTCATCGGCGCGTTAGAGTTCACAAGAGACATGTCCCCTCTAGCCATAGCCGCCTGCGCATTCGGAGCACTAGTTGTCGCGATGGCAGTGAAAGCCACAGTTGCGATCATGCGAGATGTCGCAATGCAGCGTGGCCGGAAAGCTGCGCAGATTGCTTTTTCATGGTGCGTGCCAATTATCGGCCCAATGATCGTTCTGCATCTGCTACGCGAAGAAGAGTTGCCTCCTCCAAAAAAGAGCAAATGGGACCCTGAAACCCGCGAACTTGATCATGCAGGCCGTGATAGCTTGAGAAGGCGACGAGAGGAAGATTCATTTGGGCGCGAAACCCATGGCCATGAATCATCGGAATCTGGAGGCGACTAGCGTGAACTCTAACAAGCCAATCGAGCGGACGTTTCCGCGCTTCGCGCTCCAACGCCGCTCATCGGCACGTTAGGCATCATGAAGATCGAACTTGAAGACATTCGAGATTTCGTCGTTCCGCTCTTCGTGGCGGAAGATCCGCGAACAATAACCGCGCACCAACCCGTGGTTGTCTCGCGCGACCGATTCTTAGGAACGGCCTTCTTCGTAACGAAAAATGGCATTGCATTAACGGCCGGCCATTGCGTACCGGACCCTATCACTATTCCGTTGGGACACACATTCTTAGCAATTGTCTGGGGTGGCGACCGCCCACATGCGCAACCTGTTCGCCTGGCGACCGTACTCGATGATCAAGACATTGCTGTATTGAAGATTGACCACTGTCCTTCGAAATACCTCCCTGTATCGTTCGAGCCGGTCCATATGGGAGAAGACGTTGTTACGGTCGGTGTCCCACTACATAGCGTCTCCGGCAACGAATACGAGTTCCGATGCTTAAAGGGGAACGTTACTCGGACGGCTAAAACTCTCGAATTGAGCTGCCCCGCACCTCGAGGCATGAGCGGCTCCCCGATATTCCGAAACGGAGTAGTCGTTGGGGTGATGAGCCGAAACGCGAGGTCCGAGGCATTAGAAGACCAATCCGAAGAAGTCGTAGAGGTCATCGGACAAATCACGCGAATCACCAAGACCTTGACAATGGCAGTAGTCAACTACGGTCAGGCGGAGCCTCTGGCATCGCTAGGTACAAAGCATTTGGAATTTGCCGAGGGCCTTTCATTCGCCAAGTTCATCACCAACTTGAACGAGGCGCCATGATGCCTAACAAGCCAATCGAGCGGACGTTTCCGCGCTACGCGCTCCAACGCCGCTCATCGGCACGTTAGGCGTCGGCCAAGCTATTATGCTGACCTGTAATAGAAAGCTTACCGGCGGCTGTCGTTGCGGAGACATACGTTACGCATTCGCAAGAGACCCGGACGAAATCCTAGTCTGTCACTGTCCAGACTGTCGACTGTCAGTCGGGGCGCAGTCCGTTGCCTGGGTGTTTCTTGAACTCAAGAACTTCACGATTACAAAGGGCACACCCACTATCTACAATTCATCACCGGGCGTGGCGAGATCATTTTGTGGCCGGTGCGGCACAACACTGGCTTGGGTGGGAGAGAAGCAGCCAGACCGAGTAGACGTAACCCTTGGTAGTTTGGACGAGCCCGAGAAATTCGTCCCTACCAGGGCGGTCTACCGGCGACATAAGTTGCCTTGGACGTCAGAAATATAGATTGCAAAGAGTGTTGTAATGCGAATGCGGAAACCTCAAAGACTCACAAATCCCAATTCCGATCCGACGCCTAACCAGCCCTTGGAGCGGACGCCTCCGTGCTGCGCACTCCGGCGCCGCTCAAGGGCGCGTTAGGCCACACGAAAGCTTTGAAACCTATCGGCACAACGAGCCTCGGCGATTGCAGATCAAGAAGGCCCATGCCCGGGCTTTACCGCGCAGCTTGCTGAAGGGTAATCGAAAGATGAAGAAAGTCCGTCGTAGAGCCGCAGCCGAGTATGTATCTAAACCTATGGTATGTATCTAAATCTATGGGTTCAATTGTCGGCCGGCGATAAGAATAATGAGCTACATTGATAGTTCATCGGCTTGTATAGGCCTGCAGCGTCGAGGCTTCTATGGCCAATGAGCAAAAGGTATTGTGGCTAAAGGTAGGTGTGGTGCTGGTTCCAGACCAAGATTTGAAAGTGTGGCCTAATCGGGTAAGCGCCGGTTTCTCCCCGGCGCTCCCCACACCACCTAGCATGCGGGTCCGCACTAGGCGGTTGAAGTAGGGTAATGAGAACGGGTCCACTGTTCTTTGATTGAGACCAAGCCTTGTTCCTTGAGCCACGCGTTGGACATCGCCATTTGCGTCACCTTAGTTCGCGACATGCGGTAGGGTCCGTTCGAACTCATACCAGCGATGATCGCTTGCTTAAGACTCACCCCAAGCGCGACGAGATGACGGATTTTGGTTCGCGCCCAGCGCCACTGTTTCCAATAGCAGGTACGCAACCGTCGCCGTAGCCATTCATCGAGCTCGGGGACCGGTCGGTAGTATTCCGACAACGCAAAATAATTCAGCCAGCCCACCACGTAACGACGTAACTCCTGGTAGCGGTACTCCATGCTGACACCCCAACTGCGCCCAGTGAGTTGCCTCACCCGATGCTTGAAGCGGTGTAATGCTGTATCGCTCCAGACGATTTTCGTGCCCCTAAAGCAGAAGCCAAGGAACTCTAATTCCTTGTGGGGCACGACCCGGCTTTTGTCGGTGTTGATGCGAAGCTTTAAACGTTTCTCCAGGAACCGTGCGACCCTCGCTTTGACTCGCTGGGCCGCCGAGGTGCTGCGCACGCAAATGACAAAGTCATCGGCGTAGCGCGCGAAGTGACGACCTTGGCGTTCCAAGTACTCATCCAATTCGTGCAGCACAATATTGGCCAGCAGGGGCGAAAGTGGGCCACCTTGCGGCACACCCAAGGGCGTCGGTTGCTTCACACCGTCCAGCATGACACCGGCACGCAAATACCGTCCAATCAGCTTCAACACGCGCTTGTCACGAATACGCTGCGCCAATAACCGCATTAGCACATCATGATCCACGCTATCGAAGAATGCCGCCAAATCAATATCGACTACCTGCTTATATCCCTGCCGGAAATACTCGCGTACTCGCCTCACGGCTTGATGCGCGTTGCGCCCCGGTCGGAAGCCGTAGCTGTAGTCACTGAACTGGCCCTCGAAGATCGGACCGATAACCTGCGCGATCGCTTGTTGGATCACGCGATCTGCCACGCATGGAATTCCCAGCGGGCGCCGATCGCCATTCGCTTTGGGTATCCATACTCGGCGTACCGCGTTTGGTAAGTACGTTCCTTCCTCTAGTTCGGCTTTGATCGCCGGCCAGTGCTCGCGTGCCCAGACCGGAAAGTCCGGCACACTCACCTCGTCGCATCCGGCCGCGCCTTTGTTCCCCTTCACCCGCTGCCATGCGCGGTTCAGGTTCTCGTGGGCGACAATCTCTTCCAGTAAGCCTCGTTCCAAGGCGTGCGCGTTGTTCATACGCCGATACTCACTTCCCGTTTAACACAGGCCACGCAAGCATCGAGTACCGACAGGCGCTGCCTTGTCCTACTCCTTTGGTCCTTCGCAAATTGCGCGTCCCTGCACGCATCACTACTACGACCGCTGCTGACTTCTGCTCACTTGTGCGCGAAATTACTCCCGCGCAAGCTGCCAACAGTGCCTTAGGGCTCGGTGGTAACCCGGCGTCTTTCGACTCCGACCTCAGTCCGGATCCCCTAGCAAATATCGACCGCCCGTCGAGCAGAGCTCCCCGGATAAGAACATGAACTGTCACGACACAACCGCCGAATTTACCGTACCGCGCGGATTCATGGCCTTCGTGGTCTGGTGCCCACTCGGCCCTGCGGCTCAGCCTTGTATCCGGTTCTTGTTCATCGGCTCGTCGTTTTGCACTCGGGCTTCCTTCGGACAACACCTCGCGGTGTTGCCCTTGCCGTCGGCTAATCTTTACTATCGTCAACATGGTCGACGTTAAATCCTCAGACAGGGGACTTCCACCCCATAAGTTCATGCCCATGTCGGGCGTACACCAGCCAATGGAGCGGACACCTCCGTGCTGCGCACTTCGGTGCCGCTCATCGGCGCGTTGGGCGTCATCGTAAGGAGGGTCTATGGAAACACAGGAACTTCATCGTGGTCGTCTGATCGATCACATCCAATTGGTAGTGCGAGATCTTTCCGCCAGCATGTCCTTCTATTCCGCCATCTTTGAGGTCCTAAGCGTGCCCATGGGAGGCACTGGCGATGGTTTCTTCTGGGCGGACGAGCTGTTCGTTTCGACTGCGGAAAGCGCAGCTGCACAGGGACTGTTGACCGGGCGCCATCACCTAGCGTTCCAAGCGCTGGACCGAGCAATGGTGGATGCGTTCTACCTCGCCGCGTTGGCTCACGGTGGCAAGGATAATGGAGCCCCTGGAGAGCGTCCTTACCATCCCGGTTACTACGCCGCCTTTGTCCTAGACCCCGACGGCAACAACATCGAAGCCGTGTACCATGGTGAAGCAACTCGCAGCTCTGCCTCAGTCCGCATCATGTTCTAATCAAAGTGATCTAGCCGCCTTCGGTAACGAGCACACATGCCGCCGAACCAGCCAATCGAGCGGACGTTTCCGCGCTACGCGCCCCAACGCCGCTCTACGGCACGTTGAGGCTGTAGAAAAACCCTTGTTACAAAAATCGGTTGGACGCAGTTAAGAAATCGGCCTCACCAGATGCCCTACAACCAACGATCGTTACCCGCGGAGGGGTCGAAGCACCCCCGGAAAACGCACACCGATCGATCGCGGATAGTTTTTCTACACCCTCGTTAGGCCGCACAAGAGGCAAAATCCGCTCAACCCCGACCGGTACTCCAAAGTAGAGATCCCAAGATCCACGGAGGACTGTCGAGACGATAGGAAGACTTCCATGGCCAGTTACTGGTGGGAATGCACCTCGTGCAACGATAAACCAAAGTGGTTGGCTGTCTGCGGCTCTCGCAGCATTGCTGCTTTCATCTGGGATGAGTTGGCACCGAGTGGCTGGGACCAACGCCTCCTGCGACGCAAATGCAAGTGTAAGCGCCGCTCGCTTTTCATTACCTATCGTTCCAAACGCGGAGATCCGGAGAGAATTAGCATCAGGCATATAGTCGGGCTTGGCCCCAAAGATGACTATCTCCCAATGCTCTGGGAGACCTTTCGGCACTTGAGTCCAAGGACGAAGTGGATTGATTTCAAGTATCAAAGGGGCCGTAGTCCTTGGGGACTCAACAAACGGGTTGTCCTTGAGAAGGGCCAACTTGCGGTGCTGCTTCAGGCTTACGAGCATGCAACACGTTAGAGGCCACTGCCGACAACTGCTAACCCAATCGCGGGCCGACAAAATGCCAAGACGCCCAGCGCGCCGGGTGCGGACTTGGCTTGCTCGGAGGTCTGACTGAAGACACCCACGACGGTACGCTGAAACTCAGTATCGAGTTCGATCACTGAAATGATGGCGGGCAGTCCAGATGCGAGTTGGACTGGAACTCGGGCATTTCCCGAATCCCGATACCGACTGACTGCGTCAATGTCCTATCGGTCGGTGACGTTCCCCCACAAAACTGGTGACATGTATACGAAACAGGCAATTTACATGCATGTCTGGAGCGACATGTAAAGGGAATGCGCCCGTAGCACTAACACTGCCGGAGCTCGATCGCTTCACACCTTCACGTAGCGCATCAGTGCATTCAGAGTCGGATCGCCGTCCTGATACAGACGACGTCCGTCGGACTTGAATCCGGCGCGCCGCAGCATGTGGTCCATACTGTCCAGCGAATAGAAGTTTCGCAGTTCGCGCTCGTTGTGGTCCCAGGTTTGGCGTGTGCCGAGATTGAATACATCATGAGCAAGGCCAATGATGCGCAACATCTTTTCGTCGCGCGCATTGTGATCGCGCACGATCAGTGAGGCCCCCGGCTTCATGATCGCGCGTATCGATGCAAAGAAACCTTCGCGCCGCGCTATCGGACAATGATGAAAGCCAATGTACATTGTGACGAGGTCCAACGATGCCGGCGCTATCACATCCGCCAGCGGCGTCTCGTAGTCATCCAGCGGAACGTAGCGACCCGCCTGCGGTAATTGACCGCGATCGACGATGTCGATCGGCGAGTAGGCTGGGGCCTTCTCGGCCACCACGTAGCGCTCGCCGCGGATCTCGAGCGCCTCTTCTAGCGCATCCAGATACCGCCCGCCGGAGCCAAACTCCAGGGAACCTTCAAATTCCCGCTGAACTCCCAACAGTTCCACGGTTTGCGCAGCTATCACCGTCTTTTGCTTTCGCAATGCCGGTAGGGCATAGCGGATTTCAGCGAGCACGGGATCGATGTCATCGAGCCCGGACTGCACGGCGAAATACGCCTCTCGATCGAACGGTGCGAGGGCAGACGTCTTACCGATCAACGCGTGCAGATCCTCGTCCGGATACAGGTGGAACACGTTGACCAGAAAATCGCGAAACTCCTCGCGCAACTCGGCGTCGCTATACACAAACCGGAAATTCCGACGGTCCTGACGGAGTTCCCTGCCGGCTGCGCTCGTCGAGCCGAACATTGAAAGCGGCAGCCCGGCCAGCGCATAGGCGCCGGCGGACAACAACGATCGTCTGGTAAGCTTCATGTTCGTTCCTTGAGATTCCGCAATCCAAGCTCCCACGCGCCGAGGTGGCCGATGCGCCGAGTATTCTCGAACAGTGTCTCCGTGCTGGGAAAACTCACTAGGTATTCCGCCGCGGCGCTGCTGGTCCTGGCGTTATCGACCACTCTGGTCATTCTCAACAGCGGCGACGACGATTTTCAATTCTCCGCTGCGGACATCATCGTAAATGATATCACCCGGCTCAACCCGGTCCGGGTCGGACGGATCACCCGGCCCACGAGCATCGACGAGATATCCCACGCGATTGCCGATACGACCGGTCCGATATCGATCGGCGGCGGGCACTTCAGCCAGGGCGGTCAGACTGCGTATCGCGACAGCCAGCACTTCGATATGCGCTCTTTTAACAAGATCCTCGAGCTGGACGTGGCTGCCCGGGAAATCACCGTACAGGCTGGCGCGACCTGGCGACAGCTGCAGGAGTACATCGACCCTCATGGGCTGTCGATCAGTATCATGCAGACGTATGCCAACTTCACGGTAGGCGGGTCACTGAGTGTCAACGTCCACGGCCGCTATGTCGGTGCCGGCCCGCTGGTATATTCGGTGCGGTCGATCAAGATGGTGCTGGCCGATGGCTCGGTAGTCACCGCCAGTCCGGCGCTGAACAGCGACATATTCTACGGCGCCATCGGCGGGTACGGCGGTCTAGGCGTCATTGTCGAAGCGACCTTGCAGCTCTCTGAAAACAGAAGGATAGAACGCCGCGTTTCGAGGATGCCGGTGTCCGAGTATCACGACTATTTCTTCGACAACATCCGCGACAATCCCGAAATAGTGTTGCACAACGCCGATGTCTATCCGCCACATTACACGACGCTCCGACAGGTCAGTTGGTACAAGACTGACAAGGCACTGACGATTGCAGAGCGGCTCATACCGACCGATCGCGAGTACTTCTGGGAGCCGAAGGTTGCCGGCTTCGTCGCAGATTACGACGCCGGTAAGTGGCTCAGGGAACACGTCTTGGAGCCGATCTACTACGCACGCGATCGCGTCGTCTGGCGCAATTGGGAGGCCAGCTATGACATTCGGGAACTGGAGCCTGACGATCGTGGCGATTACGCCTACGGCCTGCGTGAGTATTTTGTACCTGTCGCCGCGCTGGACGATTTCGTGCCGAAGATGCGCGACATATTCAATCGTCACGAGGCCAACATCTTAAATGTGTCCATCCGCCATGCGAAGGCGGATCCGGGAAGCTTGCTGGCCTGGGCCCGCGAAGAGGTCTTCGCCTTGGTTGTCTACTATCGGCAGGCCACGAGCCGCGCTGAGCAGGCCAAAGTAGATGCCTGGAGCGCTGACATGATCGATGCCGTCATCGCGACGGGCGGCACCTATTATCTACCCTATCAGAACTCGGCAAGTCCGGCGCAGTTTCAGGCCGCATACCCTCGTCATGCCGAATTCTTCGCGCTCAAGCGACGGCTGGATCCGGCCAACCGCTTCCAGAGCCAGATGTGGGCAAAGTATATGCCGGACGATGGCGATGCACTCGACGCCGAGCGCGCGAAGATCAGCGACTATTACCGCGGCGAGGAGCAGACCTTCCTGACCATCCCGGAATGGTATCTGGTGTTCAATCCCACGGAGTATGCAGACTATCTGGAGGCCGGTGGCAACCCTAGCGCCTTTCCATTCTTTGCGAGCATCGATGAGTACTGGACCCTCTACGACCGCGTCAGAACCATCGCCGACGCTTGCGACTATCCGCCGAATAGCGAGTACCTGTCGATGCTGCGCGTGATTGGTATCAGCACAACTGTGGAATACATGCTGAAGGCGACTTACGAGACGACCATCGGAAGGTTCACACGTTGGACGGCCGACGGCGTGGACACTGCGGAAGACACGGTCATGCAACGCGCCCATCGCGCGTACAGCGACCTCATTTACGCTGAGCCCTGGTACAAGTTTCCGTTCTGGTCGTGGGTCAGAACGATGTGGCGCGATACGGACGTGTTCGGCCGGCACTTCATCAGAAAGACCGAGCGTAAACTCTACTTCTCGTTGGAGTTCGGCATCAAATCCCTATACGCCAAGCTGATCGGCTACGCGGCCGAATCCACTTACGGAGAGAGCGAAGACACCATCTATGTCTCGGCGCGGGTTAACGGCGACAGCGTCCCGCGCTTACCGTCCGCCGCGCACGCATTATTCAGCCGCGAGGGCCGCTATCTGCTGTCCGTGCCGCGCTGGGGCGGGTTCACGAAAACAATGCCGGCGCTAGCTGACGCCGGCTTCGAATTCGACGATGTTTCAGGAAACCGCTGGATAGCGGCGACGGTCATTACTGCCAGACCCGGCGCTGTCAGCTTCGACGGCGCCACGCAACTCTTCACGTCGCGTGTGGTGTCGAACGATGCACAACTACGCTTGGTGTTGCTGGTGCCGGTTCGGCGAGTCGCGGATTTCATTAGATCAGTGCGTGCAGCCGGGGGTCGTCTGGAGCATCTCTATGATTACTGATGGCGGAGACGACGCCATCCATCAGGGCTAGCGGTCCCGAATAAGAAGGTATGTTGGCGCCGACCTCAGACTGAGCAATCGTACCGACGCTAATCTCAGCCATATTCTAAGACCAAAACATCAACGGTGGTGCGGCTCTTGGGTTCGGCAGACTGGCTCAGTGTAACGTCGGCCGACACCTTGGAAATGGCTCAAATCTGCGTCGGCAGCAACAGTGGCAATCTCGTCGAACATTCGCGAGAAGATGATTTTGAGCGTTCCGGAAACGGCCGGGTCGTCGACGATGAGCCGGGCTTGGCGCTGCGCGAGTTTAGCACCGAGGGGCATGGCGAAGCCGAGTTCGCGCAGGAAGCCGCGCAGGCCGTTGATACGCTGAGTGCGGGTGTGCTTCCACTGCGCGCGGACGCGGTGCAATGGCTGGATGGACTGCTGCTCGACGGAATGGACGGGGACGGGCTTGATGTCGTTGCAGCGATGGGCTTCGAGTAGGGCCCCGACATCGCTGCGGTCGGACTTACCGCGGCGGCGATAGCGCCCGGTGTACTGGGCGGGGAGCAGGCGCACCTGGTGTGCAAAGCAACCGCGCGATGACCGCTTGCGTGTGGCGCTCGTTTGATCTGTGGGAGGCGCGAGCAATCGGATGTAGACACGATGACAGGCGAGGGACTCGTTTGGCGGCGTGTCTGCTTGCTCCGAAGGGCCGTCCTCGTCCCTACCCCTCTAAGGTAGGGACGAGGACGGCAAGCCGTGCCCCGACGCTGCTTTCCAGCGGCGCCGCCAGCAGGACAGCCTAAGTACGACGTCCAAAATGCCGCACTCCGGCATCATGGTTTTGTAAAGGCATTCTCACCTCCCCGCCCTAGACTCACCCACACGGAATTGATGCGTGGCCACGACGCTTATCGTGGCAAACAGCTTATCTAGGACCGTCTGGATAGGCGGCAGTCGAAAGACTGCTGAGGTGGTTGAGTGTTCTCCAGGCCTGATGCCTGGTTCAGACGAATGCGGTTCATTCGTTCTGGTCTTCTCATCACGAGCGCGGACGGGCGTCATGCTCAGGTCGAGTCCGTCCCCTCGTACGCCATCACAGCCGGGAACTCTCCCGCGCTTTTCTTCCTTGTGCGCTAGCACCGCTTGTTGAATCTATGCCCGCAACGGGCGAGTTGGACTGGTACGGTCATGTCCTCGACGAGGATAACCCGCACTGCCGGAGACCGGCACCTTGAGGTCTTGGGGAGTTGTGTCCCCGATCTGTCACGCGCAAGCGTGCTCATGTGGCTACGTGCCCATGGGTGGTCATCAACACTTACCTGAAATGTTCAAGCACATGCGGGACCTCAACCACCAACTGAAACAACTGTGTGATCACAATCGCGATGGGAGCTACGCCACTCAGGCGCAGCGCCGCTGGCTGCTGGCGCTCATTGCGAATCAACTCCATGAACTCGGCTTTCTACAGCTGAACAGCCGTTCATTGAAGCCGAAACATGTCGAGGCCTTGACCAAGCGCTGGCTCGGCGAGCGCCTCGCCGTCGCGACCATCAAGAACCGCATGGCGGCATTGCGCTGGTGGGCGACCAAGGTCAATCGGGCGAATGTGATTACGCGCTCGAATGATGAATACCAGATCCCCCATCGGCAGTTCGTGACTCAGGAGAGCAAGGCGCATACAGTCACAACTGACACCCTGGAGAAGGTCAGGGACGCGCATGTGCGGATGAGTCTCGAACTGCAGCAGGCGTTTGGTCTGCGTCGTGAGGAAGCCATCAAGTTCAACCCGAGCTACGCCGACCGGCGCAATACGGTCGTTCTCAAAGACACCTGGACCAAGGGCGGCAAGGCGCGCGAGATCCCGATTTGTACCGATGAGCAACGCGAAGTCCTCGACCGTGCGCACCGGCTTGCCGGGCGTGGCTCCCTCATTCCGGCTGACCGAAACTACATCCAGCAGCTGCGAATTTACGAAGGACATACCGCCCGCGCCGGACTCTCGAAGCTGCATGGACTCCGGCATGCCTATGCCCAGCGGCGCTACCACGAGTTGACCGGCTGGCAGTCACCGGCCGCCGGCGGCCCCACATCGAGCAGCCTGACTCGGGAACAGAAAGCCCGCGACTTCGAAGCCCGACTGACCATCAGTCGCGAGCTGGGCCATGAACGCGAGGCCATTACGGCTGTTTATCTCGGCCGTTAACCTCGCCGACCGAGATACGACGTTCCTCCATTTTCCCGCCAGAAAAGCACACTTCGAACCTGCGCGATTTCGACGCAGCCTGTGGACAAATTATTCGGCCCGAATAATTCATTCACAAATTCGAAGTCGGCTTCGAGATCAAATCACTTAGTACTTGTTTCATCAGCAGTTGCGTCTTTTTGACCATCAGCCTGCCAAACCAAGCACCGATTCACCTTCACCCGGGGTGCTGTCAAGCGAAAACCCGGCTCGGAACGTCGGCGATTTCTGCTCAGCCTGTGGACAAAAGTTTCGGCCCGAAACTTTCATTCACAAATTCGAAGACGCCATCGAGAACCTATCGCTTATTGATTGTTTTCTTTGAAATCGACGTTTCGGAGCCTCCGATCATGGTCATCCATTCGAACACACTTCAGCCATGAGCAGGACTCGTTACTGGCAATAGCCGAGCAAGATTGGCGAGACCATTCGGCGCCGGCGATCCCAATCCATAGTGGCATCGTCACATAAACCGCTTTAGGGGAATTCTCAGAAACGCGCGACGCCACCGCCGCATTTCACACCGCTCTGAATCACGCAGCGGCAAAGCTGGCTTTGTCCTTCACCACCACGTTGCCGTGGAACGACGATGCCGACCATGCACAAAGACGACTCGGCCACCGCTCCTTTCCAACCACGGCTACTCCGCTTCCGCGATGCGCCCCGCTATCTCGGCATGGATCGCAACCGCTTCAACGCTGAGGTCCGCCGACATCTGACTGAGATCCCGATTGGTCGGCAAGGCATCGCCTTTGACCGTCTTGAACTGGACGCCTGGGTAGATCACTATAAATCCCGCAACGGGCGTCCCGCCTCTGATCCAATAGGAGAAGGAATATGGGACGCAAACGATACCCAGGGCTGCGTGCACGGGCCGGGATCTGGCACATCGAAAAGCAGATCTTCGGCCGCAAGATTCACGAAAGCACTGGCACAGGCGACCTCAAAACGGCGCAGCTGATGTTGGCTCGCCGGATCGAGGAAGCTCGGATGGCGAAGGTGTTCGGGATCAGGCCCGCGCGGGTGTTCAGAGAGGCGGCGGCTCGCTTCCTCGAAGAAAACCTCGCGCTAAGCAGCATCGGTGACTATGCCATGCATCTGAAACAGTTGGACCCATACATCGGCAGCCTGGCATTGGAGCACGTGCATCTCGGTACGCTGCGGCCGTTCATCGAAGCTCGGCAGGCAGCAGGCTTAAAGCACAAGAGCATCAACCTGGCGTTGAGCGTGGTGCGGCGCATCCTGAATCTGGCCGCACGGTTGTGGCGCGATGAATCAGGTGTTACCTGGCTCGATACCTCGCCACTGATCCAGATGCTGCCGACGACCGACGCACGCAAGCCCTATCCGCTGTCTTGGGACGAGCAGGCGACTTTAATGAAAGCCCTGCCGGCTCATCTGGCTCGGATGTGTTTGTTCAAGGTGAATACCGGGTGCCGGGAACAAGAGGTCTGCCGGCTGCGCTGGGAATGGGAGATTGTCGTGCCGGAACTTGGTACTTCGGTGTTCATGGTTCCTGGCGCTGTGGTGAAGAACCGGGAAGATCGATTGATCGTGCTGAACCGCGTGGCGAAGTCAGTGGTAGACGAGCTCCGTGGGAAGCATCCCACCCACGTGTTCACTTACCAGGGTCACCCGGTTACCAAGATCTGCAACAGTGCATGGAAACGTGCGCGCGCCTCTGTCGGTCTTGGCCAGGTCCGTGTGCACGACTTGAAGCACACCTTCGGTCGACGACTGCGCGCTGCCGGCGTGCCGTTGGAGACGCGAAAAGTGTTACTCGGTCACCGCAACGGCGACATCACCTCGCACTACTCGGCACCCGAATTAGCGGAGCTGTTGGAGGCAGCAGAGCGTGTTTGTGAAGGAACGTCCGGCAAAACTCCGGCATTGATTGTGCTGAAACAAAAAGTGACTTCCGGCACTCCGGCAAGCGCTTGATATTTAGGAGCTAGTTGGCGCGCCCGGAAGGATTCGAACCTCCGACCCCCTGGTTCGTAGCCAGGTACTCTATCCAGCTGAGCTACGGGCGCGTAGCAGGGTCGCGATTATCGGGGCGGCCTTGCGGGCTGTCAAATCGAAGGCGATTCCTGATGGATCTGCGTCACGTCGCCGGTCAGGATGAATTTGCCGGGTTCGGTTTTCACGCGGCCGACGTAGGTCGACATGATGCCCAGCCATTGTGGCAGGGTTATCTCGGTGCCCAGTTCTTCGGAGACCAGCGCCATGTCGACTTCGATGTGTCCACGACCTGAGATGATCTTCCAATAGGTTCCGTGATCGGCGATGACCAGCGAGGGATCGTCGCGTTCCAGCACATCGAGCGTGGCTTGTGCCTCGGCTGATCCCTGCATGAGGATGAGCGAAACACCGAAACTTGCCTGCCTATCAGCAGCAGTCACGACGATGCGCCAATGGCGTAGTCGAAGCCGAGTTCACCGACAGTGCGTATCAGCGCTGCGCGGGCAGCAGACATGGCCTCCCCGAAATCCACCGGCCGACCTGGTATGGCATCGAAAGCTGGCGCAAGCGCCAATGCAACTGCTTCGGCATGCACTGCCCATGATGCAATCCAGCCCTGAATGACAGAGCGATTATGCGCGGCATTCATATTCGATGGTTCAACGACCATCCGTACGAACGCTTGCGTCGCAGCGAGGTTCCGCCGCCGATCGCGTTCGACCGTCATGACTATCTGCGGCGCGACCGGATCGTTGTTCGACTGTGCGCCGCGACGCACCAGGTCACTCACCGCCAGTTGCTGCAGCAACGGCCCGACAACAAGGTTGAGCCCAACCATGAGTTCAGCCCAGTCCGTTGTCGCCATGATGGTCTCGGCCAGCCGCCGTGCCGGCTGGTAGACCGGCGATTCAAGCCAGGCCGTTTTGCCGGCGTCGTCGTTGACGGCCGTCGTATAGTTCTCGAGTTCGACCAGATAGATGACGACATCCTGCGCATGTCGCAGATGATCGAAACTCTGGAAACAGAGCACGTTGCCGATGGTATCCGACAGCGCTTCGCGCTGGGCCGGTGCCAGTGCACGGAATATCGCGTACTCGAAGAACGACCACGCGCGGTAATGTGTGCTGAGCACATCGCTGACCCACCGATCATCAAGGGCGCCGAGCGCGCCGTTCAATCCGGCATCTTCGCTCGCGCGGGCGATCGCGGTTTCCTGTTGTTCCTGATGGCGCACATACGTGCGTTGCCAGTGCTGTGCCGGGTCGCGGTACGCATACCAGTCGGCGTGACGCAGCTGCGTCGAGTCTACCGACCACAACGGCCTGCCGTCGGCGCGCAGGAGATACCATTCAATCTCGTCGATGTTGCCACGCGGCCGATCGAAATCGAGTGCATCGGGTTGCTGATGAACGGTCAACGCTTCGTATTCGCTCAGGCGCCGCGCTTGCGGTTTGATGTACGTGAAATCGCGCGGTGCCTTGACCGTGCTCACTGCAGCACACCTACCGTTCCTTGCGCGGGCAGATGTTTCAGTGGGTCGCGGATCTCGTATTTCTGGGCGCGGATATCAGCCAGAGTCCACATTCTGTCGCGTTTGAGATGAGGCTGCGCCAGCAGAGTCGCACCATCACTGCGTAACAGGCCGCATTGCTCGATGTAGTCGGCAAGGTCGTAGCCATCGTAATGTTCGAGCCAGGTGTGATTGCGCGCATAGCGCAGCGGTTCAAGCGCAAACGTTCGTTCGCAGCCAGCCGAGCAGAACGCGTGCTTGCGCCCGCCATGTTCCTTGATGCGGACCGTGGAAATATCGGGTCGCGGGAATACGCAGGGCATGTGGCAGACGCGGCAGAGCGGCGGCATGCCGTCAAACATCGATAAAGGTAATGTTCCGCTCGCCGGATCGGCCATGGCAGCAAAGTTCTCCCAGAACTTGCCATAGTGCGCGTACCAGCCGGGATACTTGCGTTCGAACCACTCGAAATCACGCGCTGTCATCGGGTCGATTCGAATGAACTGCATCGGCCAGCTGGCCGCGAACAGCATCATCGCCGTATGACCTAGCCACTTGATACGGTCGGCTGCCTCATACCAGCCGCTCGGCAGATTCACGCCGAAAGGTTCCAGCCGCCGGATATAGGCACCGGCCCAATCATCGCCGACCCACTCCGACCAAGCTTCCTGATACGAACCACCGCGCGTTTCCTGGAAATAGTCGTAAACAGCACTGATGAAGCTGTCGAGAAACGTGTGCTGGCGCCAAAACGCCGTATCGAAATCCCGCTGCAGCAGCGACAGGTTGTCTGGCACCGAGGCAATCGCGGCCAGCGTCGCATAGCCGTTGGCCATGTGGCGCGCTTCGTCAGACTGAATACTCAGAAACGTTGTCGGTGTCGCCTGATCGCCATTCGCTGCAGCAACTTCCGTCAGTGTCACAAACAAAGGATTGGTGTAAGCGGTTTCAGCAATCACCTGCAGGTTGAGCGCGCCCTCTATCGGATTACCGGCGAAGAATCCATCGAAGCAGGCGCGGCTGGCCCGGGTGATGAAATTTGTTCCTCGCAGTTTGAATCCACAATCGAAACCCTCCGGATCCAGCGCGTGCTTGGCCAGATAGCGAACAAGATAGGTTTCCTGATTCACGTGCCGGACTTCGTCGATCATCTGCGCCAGATAACCCTGCCGCAGTTCAGCGTTATCGATTGCTTCAACCAGCTGCCCGGTACACTTCATCGCCGCATACTCGGCGTACGCAGTGACCGGCAGGACAATCTTCAGCACTTCGGTCCAGCGCTCGGAGGCTTTGGCCGGCATTTTCGCCCGCGCCATGACGTCGCTCATTGCACCGTACTGACGGTCGTCCTTGTCACGCTCCATGCTGCAGTAGTCGCGCACGAGGTGCCGGAACGGGTCGCTGGTTTTCGATGGGATCCGATACGGCATGGGATAGCGTTCGACCCTATCGGTATAGGACGGTTGCCAGTCGAAATTCTTGGCCCGATCGTGAGCCTTGATGAAATCTGCACCTTTCATGCCGCTGCCTCCCCCAAAGCCGCCGCTGATTTCCGCAACGGCGTTCAGTCGATGCCGAAGCGGACGTGGACCGCGTTGCGCGCCCTACGGCGCAAGCCTTCCCTCGACGCGAAAGCGGAGTGTGGCCTCACGATCCTGGCTTCAGCTTAGCCATCCGGCGGGGCGAAGACCAGCGGCGGGTTGCCACGGGGCTAAAGAATAATCCGCTTATACCGATGTACTCCCTGATGAATTCATACCCCGACAAGAGATCGGCCGCTATGCGCGACAGCTACCCGACCGTTACTGCACTGGCCATGGTGGCCGGGCTCGCGCTTGCCATGGCGACGATGCACCCGGCGCTGGACGCCATTGCGCTTGCCGTCGTTGCCCTCGCCTGCCTGTGGGATGGCCATCGACGCATGGCGCTGATGCGGACCGAGTTCAAGGTGACGATGGCTAAAGCACTCGAACCGTCACCGGCCGAGTTGGAACAGGAGGCTCTACTTCGCTCTACCGTGCAGCAAACCGTTCAGCACCTGCAGGCTGAATTCGCCCAGGTGCGCGCACTGATACGCGACGCCGCAGCCGAGTTGGAACAATCATTCGACGGCTTCCAGGCCGATTCCCGTCAGCAGCAGGACTTGATCGACGTTGCTATCCGCACTTTAGCGCAGGGAGCCAGGGTCGACGGAGCGGAAACGCTCGCGGCCAAAGAAGATGTCACCATCGGTAAGTTCGTCGCCGATGCCTCCAACGTGCTGCAGGGCTTTGTCGATAACGCGGTGATGGCCAGCAAGCGCGGCATGGATACGGTCAATATGATTGACCAGATGGGAACGCAGATGAATCAGATCTTCGATCTGCTGGGCGACGTGAAAAGCATCGCCGATCAGACCAATCTGCTTGCGCTGAACGCAGCCATCGAGGCGGCACGGGCCGGTGAAGCCGGGCGCGGATTTGCGGTCGTTGCCGACGAAGTCCGCAAACTCTCACTGAACTCGGCGCAGTTCAACGAACAGATCCGCACCCAGGTCGAGCAAGCCCAGCTCACCATGCAGCAGACGCGCAAACTCGTCGGCGACTCGGCATCGCTCGACATGAGCATGCTGTTGACGCACAAATCAAGCATCGACGGCATGATGAAGCGACTGCTCGCGATCGAATCGTCGCTCGGCATGGTCATTGGTCAGACGGCCAGTCTGACCACGCAGATTGCAACACGCTCAGCCAGCGCCATGCGTGCGCTTGCATTTGAGACCACAGTACGCCAGGTGGCTGAGGACGGCGAGCGCAGACTTGGCGTATTCGAAAATCTGATCCTGAGCGGCATTGGCGTCAGACCCGCACCAGCCCTTGACGAAGGCCTGAGCGACACGCGAATAGGTAATACGATATGAGCATCACGACGACCACCGCAGCTAACGGCCAGACGCTGACCATCCGCGTGCAAAATCGCTTCGACTTCAATGTTCATCGCGAGTTGCGCACGGCGTACGAGGCCGGCGGCCAGCGCTATGAGCAGTATGTGCTCGATCTCCGCGACACGCAGTACATGGATAGCGCGGCGCTCGGCATGCTGTTGCAGCTCCGCGAGCACGCCGGCGGACGGCGCCAATCAGTGCGACTGTCGAATGCGCTGCCGGTAATCAAGGACATCCTGGCCGTCGCGAATTTCGATCAGCTGTTTACCATCGACTGATCGATCGATAGATCGTTTCGGCCATGGACGGCCGAAATCTCGCGCAATCGGCGCGCCTGCCAGGGCGCGACCTGTGCCCAATCGAAACGCCAGCCCCATTGACCACCGGCGAGGCCCGGCACATTCATGCGCGCTTCGCTGCCCACACCAAGCACGTCCTGCATCGGATAGACCGCGTAACGTGCGACCGAGGTCGAGGCCGCATGGATCAGATCCCAGCCAATCTCATGGCCATCCGATTTGAGATAAATGCGCGCGAAATCGCGCTCGCGCGCGCTCGCTGTTGCGAACCAGCCTAGCGATGTGTCGTTGTCGTGCGTGCCGGTATAAACAGCACAGGCCTCCGGCACGTTATGCGGCAGGTTGAGGTCGTCGGCATCGCCACCGAAAGCGAACTGCAACACACGCATACCGGGCAGCCCGGCCGACTGACGTAACGCCATCACTGCCGGTGTGATCGTCCCGAGATCTTCGGCAATCAACGGCAGCGGCTCACCTACGGCCACTGCCAGCGCCGTAAATAGCGCCTGTCCAGGGCCGGCTTGCCACTGCCCGTCGATGGCCGTTTCAGCATCGGCCGCCACTTCCCAATAGGATTCGAATGCGCGGAAATGATCGATGCGGACGAGGTCGGCATTGGCGAGTGCGGCGATGACACGCGTCTGCCACCAGACATAACCCTGCTCGGCGTGGCGTGACCAGCGATAGAGCGGATTGCCCCACAGCTGACCGTCGGCGCTGAAATAATCCGGCGGCACACCGGCAACCACACGCGGTCGATAATCGCGGCCGAGATCGAACAATTCGGAATTTGCCCACACATCGACGCTGTCCCATGCCACATAGATGGGCATGTCGCCGATGATGCGCACGCCACGCTGCCGGCAATGCTCCCGCACCGCCTGCCATTGCCGCGCGAACTGCCATTGCACGAAAGACCAGAAACGCACGGTATCGGCAAGTTGTACCCGAGCGGCGCGGAGTACGCCGGGCTCGCGTGCGGCGACGTCGGTTGGCCATTGTGCCCAGCAGAGATCGGTACCGCACGATTCCCGCAGCGCCATGAACAAGGCGTAATCGGCAAGCCAACTCTGTTCGTTTGTGCACCATGCGTCGAATGCGGCAATGTCCGCTCGTCGCCCAGCGGCGGTGGCGAAAAATCGTACCGCAGCGTTGCGCAGCAGCTGCATTCGAAGCGCCGTGCTGGTGCCAAAGTCGATGCGGCTGACAGATCCGGTGTGGGCGCTGGCATCACCATTCCCAGGCGACTCGTCCAGATTGAGCAGTCCGTCCTCGGCGAGAACCGTGGGCGAGATCAGCGCCGGATTACCCGCCCAGGCCGAGACACTGGTATACGGCGAGTTGCCCGGCCCCGGCGGATTGAGTGGCAGTACCTGCCAAAGCGACTGCCCGGCAGCGGCCAGCCAATCGATGAAAGCGAATGCGGCTCGCCCTAGATCGCCGCTGCCGGCATCAACAACATGCGCCTCGCCGGGCGCCGCCGCCGGCAACGACGTTGGATGCAGCAATACGCCGCTCGCCCGCCTGCCATTCATGGCTGGTCTTCGAGCAGCACCAGGCTGCGCGCTGCGAGCAGAATCTCATTGGTTTCGAGCGCGGCCGTGACCGTTGCAAGTGGTTCGCCCGCTGCCGAATCGAGGCACAGCTGCCAGCGACCAAACGGCAATCGAAACGACCAATCCTTGTGCTCAGCGTTGAACAGCACAAGGATAGCTGGTGCTGGCGGCGGTTCTCCACGCGCAGACTGCGCGCCGAGCCGCATGCCGAGCACGAAGCGCTGGCTCTCCTGCCACTGGTGCGCCTGCATTTCGTTGCCATAGCGATCGAACCAGACCACATCGCGCTCACGCGAACCATCGGCCTGTCCGGTCAGCCAGTGGCCATCATGCAATTGCGGAATGCGTTTGCGGAGCGCAATCAATCGGGCGGTGTAGTCAGTCATCGCGGTATCGGCAGCGGCCCAGTCGTACCAGCTCAGTTCATCGTCATGCGCGTATGCGTTGTTGTTGCCGCGCTGAGTACGCCCGAGTTCGTCGCCGCCGAGCAGCATTGGCACGCCGCGCGAACAGAACAGCGTGGCGAGCAGGGCACGCTTGAGTCGCCCGCGGAGCGTCTTGACGACCAGCAACTCGGTCTCGCCCTCAGCGCCACAATTCCAGCTCAGGTTGTGATCGGAACCATCGCGATTGCTCTCGCCGTTGCTCTCATTGTGCTTGCGGTCATAAGTGACCAGATCGTGCAGTGTGAAGCCGTCGTGCGCGCTGACGTAATTGATGCCCGCGAAGACATTCCGCCCACCGTGCCGGAAAATGTCGCTCGATCCCGCCAGGCGTGAGGCGAACTCACCGCGGTCAGCGGTCTTGCGCACCCAGAACGCGCGAGCCGCGTTGCGGTACCTGTCGTTCCATTCTGACCACCCGGGCGGAAAGCTGCCGAGATGATAGCCACCGGGGCCGGCATCCCACGGCTCGGCAATGCGCTTGATGCCAGCGAGCACCGGATCTTGCGCAACGGCCTGCAGAAATGCGTGACGCGCATCGAAGCCTTGCGGACCGCGCGCGAGCGAGGCCGCCAGGTCGAAACGAAAGCCGTCGACGTGCATCTCGGTCACCCAGTAGCGCAGAACGTCGAGGACGAACTGCATCACGCGCGGTTGAGAGAGATCAAGGCTGTTGCCGGTACCGCTGTGATTCTCGTAGAAGCGTGCGTCCTCATGACGCAGGCGATACCACGAGGCGTTGTCGAGTCCACGCCAGCTCAGCGTCGGCCCACGATGATCGGATTCGGCAGTGTGATTGAAAACGACGTCGAGTATGACCTCGATACCGGCAACATGCAGCGCGCGCACCATGGTGCGGAATTCTTGGACCGGATCGGCTGCTGCATAGCGCGCATCCGGCACAAAAAAAGCGAGCGTGTTGTAACCCCAATAGTTGGTCTTGCCGCGGCGCGCGAGGGCATGCTCAGTCAGATGCTGCTGTACTGGCAGAAGATTCACCGCCGTAATGCCGAGGCGTTTGAAATGCGCGATCGCAGCCGGTGAGGCGAGCCCGCCATAGCGGCCGCGCAGATCTGCCGCGATATCCGGATGACGCCAGGAAAATCCTTTGACATGGACTTCGTAGAGCACGCTGTCGCCGAGCGCGGTCCGTGGCGGACGATCGCCCGCCCAGTCGAACTCCTCGTCGGCGACGCGCGCTTTCAGCATGTCGTTCGCGTTGTCCTGCGCGCAATGACTATCATCGCCAGCGTGGATGTCGCCGAGATGCGCCTCGGTCCAGCGCCAGGTGCCGGCAAGCGCACGTGCATAGGGGTCGAGCAGGAGCTTGGCTGGATTGAAGCGATGTCCGCGTGCCGCGTCATCCGGACCATGCGCACGCAGTCCGTAGATGAGTCCAGCACCCGCGCCGGGCAGCAGCCCGTGCCACACGCCGTCGGTCTGAGCCGGAAGCGGCAGACGCGCCAGTTCCCGCTCGCCCGCGGCATCAAACAGACACAGTTCAACGAGGGTGGCATGCGCGGAAAATATCGCGAAATTTACGCCGCCATCGACAAACGTCGCGCCCAGTGGCCAGGACTTGCCGGGCGCCAGGGTGCCGGGAATCAGGGGATCCATTGCAGGTATAACGTCGCCAGTGGTGGAACAGTGAGTTCAAGCGAGAACGGATAGCCATGCGCAGGTTCCGCCTGCGGGCTGAGCCGGCTGCCAGCGTTGCCGAGATTGGTGCCGCCGTAGTGCGCTGAATCCGAGTTGAAACATTCGCGCCAGCCACCCTCGCGGGGGACTCCCAGGCGATAACCGCTGCGCGCAACTGGCGTGAAATTGCACACTGCAATCAATCGCTCGCCTTCAGCGCGACCCAGTCGCGTGAACGCGATAATGCCTGTTGCATGATCGTCATGTGTTATCCAGTTGAAGCCGGCGCGCTCGCAGTCCAACGCGTGCAGCGCGGGCAGCATGCGATACAAACGATTCAGATCGCGGATCAGGGTTTGAACACCGCCATGCATGGGATCCTCGAGCAGATGCCAGTCGAGACTTTGCGCGTGATTCCATTCGTTCACCTGCGCGAACTCGCCGCCCATGAACAACAGCTTCTTGCCCGGGTGTGCGTACATGAAGCCGAAATACAAGCGCAGATTCGCGAACTGCTGCCGACGATCGCCTGGCATGCGGCTGAGCAGCGAGCCTTTGCCGTGCACGACTTCGTCGTGCGATAGCGGCAGGACGAACTGCTCGTCGAACGCATAGAGCAGACCGAAAGTCAGCTCGTTGTGATGATGACTGCGATGTATCGGGTCGCGCGCCATGTAACGCAGCGTGTCGTTCATCCAGCCCATGTTCCATTTATAGTGGAAACCAAGTCCGCCGCTGGCAGTCGGTGCCGAGACCCCCGGCCAGCTCGTCGATTCCTCGGCGACAGTCAATGCCTGCGGAGCGAACGCGCCGATATCCGTATTCAGGCGCTGTAGAAACGCTATCGCTTCGAGATTCTCGCGGCCGCCCATCGCATTCTGCGTCCATTCGCCCGGACCACGGCTGTAATCGCGATAGAGCATCGAGGCGACGGCATCGACACGCAGGCCATCGACACCAAAATGTTCCAGCCAATAGCGCGCGTTACCGACCAGGAACGCCTGCACTTCGTGCCGGCCGAAGTTGTAGATGAGTGTTTTCCAGTCTGGATGCGTGCCTTCGCGTGGATCGGCATGTTCGAACAGATGCGTGCCATCGAACCGCGCCAGGCCATGTTCATCGGCCGGAAAATGCCCCGGCACCCAATCCAGGATCAGTCCGAGGCCGGCATCGTGACAACGCTCGACGAAGCGAAGAAAGCCCGCCGGCGAGCCGAATCGCGCCGTTGGCGCGTACAAACCGATAGGTTGATAGCCCCACGAGGCGTCGAGCGGGTGCTCCGTGACCGGCAGCAGTTCGAGATGCGTGAAACCCATCTCCACGGTATAGGGGATCAGAGTCTCGGCCAGTTCATCCCAGTTCAGCCAGCGATCATGCTCTTCAACCACGCGTTGCCATGAACCGAGATGGACTTCGTAAATGGCCAGCGGCGCGCCGTGCGTTGCAGGCCGGCTATATGCCTGGGGTTGCGGTAACGCTGCTGCGACTACCGAAGCAGTCGCTGGCCGTAATTCGCATTCGCGTGCATAAGGATCTGCCCGCCATGGTCCACGCCTGCCGGTCGCTTCGAGAATGGCGAACTTGTAGCGTGCACCCGGCCCGACGCCTGGAATGTAAATCTCCCAGATACCCGCCTCGACGCGTCGACGCAGCGGATGACGGCGTTCGTCCCACATATTCCAGTCGCCCACAACCGCAACGCGCTGTGCGCTCGGCGCCCACACGGCGAACCGTGTGCCGTGACTCTCGCCGATACGATGCGCATGCGCGCCGAGCTTGTCGCCGGGGCGGAGCTCGGTTCCTTCGGCCAGCAGCCAGAGATCGAGTTCACCGAGCAGCGGGCCATAGCGGTAAGGGTCATCGACGGTTTCGATCTCGATAGTGCTGCTCCACTGCACGCACAAGCGATAGTCGGGCAATTTGCGCCGTCGCGGAATGCGACCGCTGAACAGGCCATCAGCGTGAACACGGTCGAGTACGGCGAGCGTGCGACCGGTGGCAGCTTCCACCGCTGTGACGGTCTGCGCGCCAGGCAGCAGTGCGCGCAGCCACCAGCGCGATTGCGCATCCTGATGCGGCCCGAGCAGCGCGAACGGATCGCCATGTTCGGCTTCGAGCAGTGCACGCAGCGCGTCGGCGGAAACCTGCGGCCCGACCACTTCGGGGTCGTGCAGGCGCGCCTCAGTCGTCAATGCGGCGGACGTGCCAGATCTGCTCGGCATACTCGGCAATCGTCCGGTCGCTTGAAAACGCGCCCATGCCCGCAACATTCAGCAACGCGCGCCGGTGCCAGGCAGCGGGATTGCGATACAGCGCATCGACGTCGGCCTGCGCGCGGAGATAGGACTCGAAATCCGCCAGCAGCAGATAACGATCACCATAGCGCAGCAACGAATCGACTATCGGCATGAAGCGCTGCGGCTCTTCCGCAGAGAATGCACCGCTGCCGATGGCATCAAGCGCACGCTTCAGTGCACCATTGGCTTCGTAGTACGTGCGCGGCTCATAACCCGCCGCGTTGACCGCGGCAACCTCGGCCGCCGTGAGACCGAAAATGAAGATGTTGTCAGCGCCAACTTCTTCCCGGATCTCGATATTCGCACCATCCAGCGTTCCGATGGTCAGCGCGCCATTGAGGGCGAATTTCATGTTGCCGGTTCCGGACGCTTCTGTCCCTGCTGTCGAGATCTGTTCAGACAGATTCGCTGCGGGGATGACAACTTCGGCGACCGAGACGCTGTAGTTGGGTACGAACACGCATTTCAGCAGATGATTCACGCGCGGGTCGTGATTGATACGTTCGGCGATGTCGTTGATGAGTTTGATGATGAGCTTGGCCATACGATAAGCGGAAGCCGCTTTACCGGCAAAGAACACCGTCCGCGGCACCCAGTCGGCACCGGGATCATCGAGGATCGCGTGATATCGCGCGACGACGTGCAGCGCATTCAGCAGCTGGCGCTTGTATTCATGAATGCGTTTGACCTGTACGTCGAACAGCGACTGCGGATCGACATCGAAGCCGTGCTGGCGTGAGAGCCAATTCGACAGTTCGACTTTGTTATGCGCTTTGACTGCGGCGAATTCGGCAATGAGCTGGTTGTCGCCGGCCAGCGCGCGCAGACCGGCGAGTTCATCGAGATTGGCGCGCCAGCCTGTGCCGAGACGCTGGTCAAGCAGTCGTGTCAACGGCCGATTCGCTGCGACCAGCCAGCGTCGCGGCGTGATGCCGTTGGTCTTGTTGCAGAAACGCCCGGGGTAAAGGCGGGCAAAATCGGCAAAAATCGATTGCTGAATGAGTTCGCTGTGCAGGCGTGAGACCCCGTTGACCTGGTGGCTGGCGACAACCGAGAGATGCGCCATGCGCACGCGACGCTCGCCGCTCTCGTCGATCAGCGAGAGTCGCGACATCAGTTCCATGTCGTCGCCGAGCTCAGCCCGCACTTCGTTCAGGAACCGTTGGTTGATTTCAAAGATGATGTCGAGATGGCGCGGTAACACGCTGCGCATCATTTCAACTGGCCAGGTTTCGAGCGCTTCCGGCATCAGGGTGTGGTTGGTATAGGAGAAGATGCGCGTACACATCGACCAGGCATCGATCCAATCGAGTCGATGCTGATCGAGCAGCAGTCGCATCAGCTCCGGCACAGCGATGGCCGGATGCGTATCGTTCAAGTGGATGGCGACTTTGGCCGGCAGTTCATCGAACCCGGCGTGATCGCGCATGTAACGATGCAGGATATCCTGTACCGAAGCGCTGACAAAGAAATACTCCTGACGCAGCCGCAGTTCGCGCCCTTGATAGCTGGAGTCATCGGGATAGAGCACCCGGGTGACGTTCTCAGAAAGATTCTTGCCCCGGACCGCACGCATGTAATCGCCCTGATTGAACAGAGCGAGGTCGAGCGATTCAGAGGCTTTGGCGTGCCACAGGCGGAGCGTACTGACAGCGCGGGTCTGATGGCCGGGGACGATAAAGTCATAAGCCATCGCCAGTACGCATTCGGTATCGACCCAGTGCGCGCCCTCGCTATCGCGCTTGATCCATCCTCCGTAGGATATCGGATAGGTCGTTTCCGGCCGTGGAAACTCCCACGGGTTGCCGAACTTCAGCCAGTCGTCTGGTTGTTCGACCTGATAGCCATTCAGAATGTGCTGCGCGAACATGCCGTAGTCGTAGCGGATGCCGTAGCCGAAACTTGGCAATCCCAGCGTCGCCATCGAATCGAGGAAACAGGCGGCCAGGCGACCCAGGCCGCCGTTGCCGAGCGCGGCATCAGGTTCCTGTTCGCGGGTTTGTTCGAGCTCGACACCGAGGCCGGCCAGCGCGTTGCCGAATTCATCGTAGAGTCCGAGCGCGTGCAGCGCGTTCGACAACGCTCGCCCGACCAGAAACTCCATCGAGAGATAGTAGATGCGACGGCTGCCGGCGAGCTGTTCGCGGCGTACGGTTTCCATCCAGCGCTCGACAAGTCGTTCACGGACTGCGCTCGCACTGGCGTGATACCAGTCCTGCGCGTTGGCGACATCCGGATACTTGCCGACACCGTAAAGCAGTGCATGCGCAACCGAGAGGCGCAGGGCCGCCTGATCGTTGCGCGGCGGATCGATAGGGAAATGTTCGTTGACGAGGGACACCGGCTCCAATTGTAGCGCGTCGCAGCGCGATGCGATGGTCGAAAAATTATTCGTTGGGCAACGGCTATCGGCGCCCTACGCGATCGCACCAAATGCGGGCGAGTTCACTGGCCGGTGCAAATCGCCGCGGGCAGACGCGCGCGATCATGCGGCGCGCTCAACCAACTCGCGTAGCCCTCGGGAACCGGTGGAATGATGCCGCCCGGATTCACCATCGACAGCGAGTAATACCCACGAACAAAGTGCTCCAGATTGACCGTCGCGGCCACGCCTGGCCATTGATAAAGTTCGCGCAGATAGTTTGCCAGTTGAGGATAGCTCGCAATCGTCCGACGGTTGCATTTGAACAATCCGTGATAAACCAGATCGAATCGCAGCAGGCTCGGCAGACAACGCCAGTCGGCTTCGGTGACACTGCTGCCGACCAGATAGCGTTGGCGACTCAGCAACTCGTCCAGCCAATCCAGGGTCTCGAACAGCGTGGCATAGGCTTCGTCGTAGGCTTCCTGCGTTTTGGCAAATCCGACCCGATAGACGCCGTTATTCAAGCCGCGATACACCCGCTCGTTCACGCTGTCGATGGCGGCGCGGAGCGGCGCTGGATAGTAATCTTCGCGGGCCTCCGTGAACGCATCGAAAGCACTATTCAACATCCGGATGATTTCGGCCGATTCGTTGTTGACGATGGTGCCGTGCTGCCGGTCCCACAGTACCGGCACCGAAACGGTGCCGGAGTAATCGGCGCGCGCGCGGGTGTAGGCCTGGTGCAAATGGGTAAATCCGTTGACCGTGTCCGGTGTGCAGCCCGGATAGCCGCCAAAAATCCAGCCGTCGCGACGGTCATTCGGGATGGCTACTGTCATCGAGATGACTGAGGCCAGACGCTTCAGACTGCGATAAAGAATCGTCCGCCACGCCCACGGGCAGTGATAAGCCACGTATAAATGGTAACGGCCTGGTTCAGCGGCAAACGCCGTTGAGCCGTCGTTTGATATCTCCTCACGGAATGCCGCTGGTTCGCGCGCGAAACGACCTGCCACGATTGGAATCATCGTAGCCAGCGGATCCCATTTGCCGTTGACGAGAAGTCCCATGATCGATCCTCCGTTGCGTGCGCAGGGGCTGCGCGGCTCATTGTCTGGACATATTAATGCGATTGCGCTCGTTGCCGCGATTGTCAGGTGACGCGCGCTCTGGAAGACTAGCAGCCGACTTTTCCTGTCCGCACCTGTCGCGGACATACTGCACGCTGGGGAAATACCATGGCTCTCGAAGAACCGCACCGTTTGCGGCTGTTGCGACGCTCCTATGCGTTCGTACTGGCAGGCGGCCGCGGATCGCGGCTCAAGCAGTTGACCGACGTGCGCTGCAAACCCGCCGTGTATTTCGGCGGCAAGTTCCGCATCATCGACTTCGTGCTGTCGAACTGCCTCAATTCCGGCATTCGCCGCATCGGCGTGCTGACCCAATACAAATCGCACAGCCTGTTGCGCCATCTGCAGCGCGGCTGGGCGTTCCTGAAATCCGAGATGAACGAATTCCTCGACCTGATGCCGGCGCAGCAGCGCATCGATGAGCATTCCTGGTACAAGGGTACGGCAGACGCCGTGTTCCAGAACATTGATATCGTGTCCGACTACGGCGCTGACTACATCCTGGTGCTGGCCGGCGATCACATCTACAAGATGGACTATGCGGAAATGCTCGCGCGCCATGTCGCGAGCGGCGCACCGTGTACCGTCGGCTGCATCGAGGTGCCGCTCATCAGTGCGTCCGATTTTGGTGTGATGGATGTCGACGCAGCGGGTGTCATCACCCGCTTTCTGGAGAAGCCGGCGGTACCGCCGGCAATGCCCGGGAAGCCTGGCGTCGCATTGGCCAGCATGGGTATCTATCTGTTCAATGCGCAGTATCTGTATGACGTTCTCGCCGTGGACCACCTGCGCGATGATTCCGAACACGACTTCGGCCGCAACGTGATCCCGGCCATCGTGGCGCGCGGCGATGCCCGCGCGCTGTCGTTCGACACCTGTTGTGTCGGCGGCGAAGTGGGCCGCGAACCGTACTGGCGCGACGTCGGCACGATTGACGCTTATTGGGAGGCGAACATCGATCTGACCGCGACCGTGCCGGCACTCAACCTATATGACACGTCGTGGCCAATTTGGACTTACCAGGAACAGTTGCCGCCGGCGAAATTCGTGCATAACTGGCAGAACCGGCGCGGCACGGCGCTGGAATCCATGGTCTCCGGCGGCTGCATCATCAGTGGCGAGTTGAATCGCAGCCTGCTGTTTTCAAACTGCCGTATCCACTCTTATGCCAGCGTCGACTCGTCGGTTCTGCTGCCAGCGGTGGAGGTCGGTCGGGGTGTGCGCTTGAATCGCTGCGTGATCGATCACGGCTGTACGATACCCGACGGCATGATCATCGGTGAGAACGCCGATCATGACGCCGAGCGATTTCATCTCACCGACAGCGGGATCACGCTGGTCACCCGCGCCATGTTGGCCCGGCTCGAGCGTTTGTGACAGTACGCACTGCCATGCGTATTCTCCACGTCGCCGCTGAAGCGCACCCGCTGATCAAGACCGGCGGACTGGCGGATGTCGTCGGCGTGCTGCCGCGCGCGCTTGAAGCGCAGGGCGTCGATGCACGATTGCTGCTGCCGGGTTACCCGGCGGTTCTGGCCGCACTTGCTGGTCAGCCCTCGGTACTGACTGTCGGTTCAGCGCTGGGTCCGGCTTACGGTGCAGCAAGCATACGACTGCTTCTCGGCAGCCTGCCTGACAGCAGTGTGCCGCTGTATGTCATCGACGCCCCCTGGCTATATGCCCGCGCCGGCAATCCCTATGTCGGGCCCGATGGACAAGCCTGGGCGGACAATTATCTGCGTTTCGGCCTGCTCGGTTACCTCGGCGCGCAGCTCGCTGTCGGAGGCCTCGACCGGGACTGGTCGCCCGACGTGTTGCACGCGCATGATTGGCACGCCGGCCTAGCGCCGGTCTATCTGCAGCAACATCCGGCGCGCGCAGTGAGCAGTGTATTCACCATCCACAATCTTGCGTTCCAGGGGCGATTTCCGCTCGAGATAGCTCAGGTGCTCGGCTTTCTGCCTTCGCAGGTAACACCGGCGAGTCTGGAATTTCACGGCGACCTGTCATTCATGAAAGGTGCACTGACTGCGGCTGACGCAATCACAACCGTGAGCCCGGGCTACGCGCGAGAAATTCTGACGAACGAACTCGGCGAAGGGATGGAGGGCGTGCTGCGCGCCCGCGCTTCGGATTTATCCGGAATTCTTAACGGCATCGATACAGCGGTGTGGGATCCGGCCAGCGACGCAGCGATTGCCTGCGCATACGACAGCACCGACAGTTCCGGCAAAGCCGCCAACAAACGCGCGCTGCAGGAAATGCTCGGCCTCGTCGCGGATGCGCAGACGCCGCTGTTTGCCATCGTCGGGCGGATGACTGCACAGAAAGGTCTCGATCTGCTGCTCGAAGTGCTTGTCGACCCGGCCCTGAGCGGCATCCAGTTCGTGATGCTCGGCAGTGGTGTACCGGCCTATGAGCAAGCTTGCATGGCATTGGCAGCGGCACATCCGGGCCGCGTGGCCGCGCGCATTACGTTCGACGAAACGCTCTCGCATCGCATCTTTGCCGGTGCCGATGCCATCGTCGTGCCGTCGCGTTTCGAGCCTTGCGGATTGACGCAACTCTACGGACTACGCTACGGCACAGTGCCGATAGTGCGCCGTACCGGCGGGCTTGGCGATACCGTGCGCGATGAACAGGAAGGCGCCGCTGCCACCGGGTTCCTGTTCGAGGCAGCGCAGGCTGCCCAATTGCTGAATGCGTTAGTTCGCGCGGCGGCGACCTATCGCGAGCGCACGCGCTGGGCACAATTGATACGTAACGGAATGAATGCCGATTTTTCGTGGGCGGTGCCGGCCAGCGCCTATCGGGCGCTGTACGGCACGCTCATTAACCGAAGCGTCTGATCAGCTGCTCAGGCAGCGCGCCGCCGTCCCCACAGTCCGAGCAGCCCGGTACCGAACAGCCATACCGCCGCCGGTACCGGCACCGGCGCCACTTCGGCGCGCAAGGTCAGCTGGAAGCTGCCGAGGTCACCGTGGAAGCCGCTCGCGTTCTCACCGAACAGGTGGATACCGACGACCTGCTCGAACACCCCGGACGTCACGGCATCGAAGCTGACCGTCAGGCTCTGGCTGGCGCCGGCAACCAGACCGTTGAACGCATTGAAGCCGCCGAGCGCAAACGGCCCGGTCGTGAAGTCATAGGTCGCGCCGAGCGTATCGGCTGGCCCTGTCACCAGATTGGTCAACTGCAACAGACTCGTCACCCCGCTGGTGCCCTGCGCGACAAAACCAAAGTCGAGCGTGAAGTTCGCGCCGTTGGCGGTGAACGTGCCCAGCCCAGCCTGCGTCAATACCGGGTTGGCAAAATTGTTGACCTGCGCGTTCAACGCGACATTCGTCAGGCCAAGGTCGAAGTCAGCCAGCTCGGTGTTGTGGCTGGCAAAGGCCAGTGCCGCATTGCCGTTGAACACCCCCGCGGCGCTCGTATCGAGACCGATGCTGAGCGCACTGCTGCTGGCCCCGGCCGCGAGTCCCGTCAGGCCCAGCGTGCCGCTGCCGGTAAAGCCCGCCGCGACACTGCTGATGCTGCCGAGCAGGCTGTCGTTCAGTGCTCCCGCCGCATCGTTGCTGACCGTAACGCTCTGCGCCGCGACCACCTCACCGACATGCACGATGCCGAAGTCGACGCCACTGCCCTGCACCGTGGCCACGGCCTGGGCATAGACCCGGCCCTGCAGCGCCACACTCTGACTGCCCGCCGCACTCTGGCCGAGGTTACTGGTGCCGGCGCCATCGGAGACGAAGTCAACCGTGGTCGTGCCGCTCTTGGTGCCCGAGGTCGTGGTGTCTAAGCCGACGGTCAGGCTGGTGTTATTGCTCGCCCCGGCGTTCAGCAGGTTGACGTTGCCCGTCGCCGTGAAGCCGGCCGAGGTCACCCCGGCACTCGCGTTCAAGCGCTCTGAGAAGCCATCGTTAGCGGCCACGTTGCTGACGATGAGGCCGACCGTGCCGGCCGCATCACCGACGCGATAAGCACCGAGCTCGATGGGGACAGCGTTCTCGACCAGGCCTTCAGCATACCGGTAGACCGCGACATTGGTCGTCACACCCACGTTCTGTACGCCTAAGTCACTCAAGCCCAAGCCGCTGGTGCCGGTGCCGTCAGAGGTCAACCGCACACGGGCAAAACCCGTCAGGCTGCCGGCCGTGCTGGTGTCGAGGGCAATCGCCAGGGTGCTCCCATCGGTGGCCCCGGCCGCGAGTTGCGTGACACTGCCGCTGGCCAGGATGCGCGCATCCGAGACACTCTCGAAGCTCGCGTTCAAGCGCTCGGAGAAACCATCGTTGGCGGCCGTATTGGTCAAGCTCAAGGCCTGACTGACAACATCGCCGACATGCACATTGCCGAACTGGATGGCAGCCATCGTGCTGGCACTGGCCAGGCGATAGACATCGCCACTGACATTGACGGTCTGGGTACCGAGGCTGAGTGCGCCGAAGCCACTCGTGCCAGTGCCATCCGAAGCCAGCGTAATCGTCGCCGTGCCGAGCTTGGCCCCGGCCGTGGCCGTATCGATGCCGACCACCAGACTGCTGTTGTTGGTCGCGCCCGCACCGAGCAGGCTGAAGCTGGCGCTGTTGCTGGTGATGCCGGCCGTCGCCCCACCGATACTCGCGTTCAGGCGCTCGGAGAAACCGTCATTGGCGGCCGTGTTGGTCAGGCTCAGCGCTTGCGTCGCCGCATCGCCGACATGGCGATTGGCAAATACGACCGGCTCAGGGCTATGTGCACCGGCACTGGCCAGGCGATAGACATCGCCACTGACGTTGACCGTCTGGGTGCCGAGACTGCTGAGACCGAGACCGCTGCTGCCAGTACCGTTGGAGGCCAAGGTAATCGTCGCCGTGCCGAGCTTGGCCCCGGCACTCGTCGTATCCAGACCGACCGACAGACTGGTGTTGTTGGTCGCCCCGGCGATGAGCCCGCTGAAGGCGCCGCCATTGCTGGTCACGCCCGCCGTGGCCCCGCCAATGCTGGCATCGAGTGCTTCGGAGAAGCCATCGGCCGGCGCGGTGTTGCTCACGCTCAAGGCCCGGCTCAGCACATCCCCAACGCGGCTGTTGGCGAACACCACCGGCGCCGGTGTGTGCGCACTCGGACTGGCATAGCGATACACCGCACCACTGATACCCAGGACTTGCTCAGCGACATTGTCGAAGTTGTTGACGATGGCCACGCGCTGATTGCTCAGCGCCCCGGCGCTGCTGCCAGCGAAGCTGACCGTGAAGTCCGCAGTTGCCGTGCCGGTATTCAGCGGTCCAAAGTTGTCTGCTGTGACCCCGCTGCCGGACAGACGATTGTCCGTCACATTGCCGCCGTTGACCGTGGTCTGCAGCGCACCGCGCAGGCTCGGTCCGCTGCTGCCGGTGTTGGCTACCTGGAACGTGCGATTGACGACATCGCCGACGTGGATATTGCCGAACGTGAGCTGCGCTATGCCACTGTTGCCGTCCGTGACTTGACCGGTCAGTGCCTGCGCGACATCGCCGCTCGCCACAATCTGGCCGGCGCCGCTGACATTGGCGCGCGCGTTGAAGGCATTACCGACACCGAAGTTGGCATTGGTGTAGTCCGCAGCCACCGTCACGTTGAAGCCACCAACGACCAGGTTGCCGTTGTTGACCAGAAAATCCCCATCGCTGTTGGCGCCCAGCACCAAGGTGCCATCGGCGTCCGACTGCAGGGTCCCGCTCTGGCCATCGATGCCACCGGCGGCGGTCAGGGTGCCACCGGCCGCGCGCACCAGGCCTGAGTTCAACACCGTTGGCGTAATCGTGCCGAAACCGACGATTTCACCCGTGGCGGTGTTGCTCAGAGACGGTGCACCGAACGCACCACCGGCGAGTTGCAGCACGCCGCTGTTGCTGAACGCACCACCAGCGGTGAAGTTACGTGCGCCCAACAGACGGAACGCCCCCTGATTATTGGTCAGGGTGTTGATACGGGCGAAGTTGGCCGCCGCCCCGACCAGGCTGACATCGCCCTGGTTGGTGACGATATTGACGGCGCCGGACTCGTTCAGCTCGAGCGCGCCATTACCGCTGACGCGCCAGCTGCCGCCGGTCAGCACATTACCGGCGTGCTGAGTGACGTTGCCGGTCAGCGACACCGTACCGATCTGCACATCGACCAGACCGGTGTTGTTGAAGGCGACTTGTACGTTGGTTGCCCCGGCGCTCGCACTTTTCTGGAACGTGCCCGCATTATTGAAGAGCGGGAATCCCGGCAGTGTGTTCACGTCGCCGAAAGCAGTGGCGATTATCGAATTGCTATTGCGCGCATCGAACACCCCGCCAAGCGCGTTATCGATGCTGCCTGAACCACCGTTGTTCGGCAGTCCGTTCAGGTCCAGCGTTCCGCCGTTCCAGGTGAGCGTGCCAACGTTGCGCAGAATATGGCCACGATCGATGGTGACACCGCCATTCACATTGGTTCCACCTTCCAACACCGTCAGTGCACCACCGACCAGCGTGCCGCCACTCAGCGTTGCCGGGCCGGTCACGGTCAAGGTGCCACTACCGGCGCGGGTACCACCGGTCATCTCGAAGCGGCTGTTGATGGTCGCATCATTCGCAGTGACGTCGATGGTGCCGGTATTGAACAGGATGCGACCTGCACCGTTAGACGAGGTGCCGTCGAGCACGTGCGTGCCGCCGGCAAAACCCAAGGTCGCGCCAGCTGCGACCTCGATGGCATCGAGACCGGCGTGCGAACTGCCTGCTGACAGATTGACGGTACCGGTCTGCACGTCGATCAGACCAGTGTTGTTGAACGCGACCTGCACCGCCGTTACGCCAACGCCAGCGCTCTTGCGGAAGGTGCCTGCATTATTGAACGCCGGAAAGCCAGCCAAAGAATTTACGTCGGCGAAGCCCGTTGCGCTGATCGCGTTATTTCCCTGCGCATCGAACAGCGCGCCGAAGCTGTTGTCGATGCGGCCTGAGCCGCCGTTCTGACTGTTGTTTAGATCAATCGTACCGGCGGTCCAGGTCAGCGTTGAATCATTGCGCAGAATGCGCCCGGCATCGAGGCCAAGGCCGCTGCTGCTGATCGTCGAGAGCCCTTGCAGGATGGTAGTGCCGCCACCGGTCATCTGGCCGCCGGTCAAGGTTGCTGTGCCGGTGACCGTCAGCAGACCCGTACCGCTCAAGATGCCGGCACTCTGTGTGTAACGAGCCGTGCTGGCATCGCCACCCAAATTCAGCGTTCCATTCGTGATCTCGAGCAGACCACCATTGGTCAATACACCTGTGGTATTCACAACTCCCGTCGACACCAGCAGACGACCGGTCGAAGCGACACCGCTGACATTGGTCAATGAGTGCGTACCACCGCCAAACTGCAGGGTCGAATCCGTGGCGACATTGAACGTGCCGCTGGAAGTACCGCCATTGGTCAGGTTCAAGGTGCCGGTCTGGACGTCGACTGCGCCGGTGTTGTTGAACGCGACCTGCACGGTCGTCGTACCCGTACCGCTGCTCTTGCGGAAGGTACCGGCGTTGTTGACGGCTGGAAAGCCGACGACTGAGTTCACATCGGCGAAACCGGTCGCACTGATGGTGTTGTTGCCCTGCGCTTCGAACAGCGCGCCGACGCTATTGTCGATACGGCCTGAGCCGCCGTTCTGACTGTTGTTCAGATCAATCGTACCGGCGGTCCAGGTCAGCGTTGAATCATTGCGCAGAATGCGCCCGGCATCGAGGCCGAGGCCGCTGCTGCTGATCGTCGAGAGCCCTTGCAGGATGGTAGTGCCGCCACCGGTCATCTGGCCGCCGGTCAAGGTTGCTGTGCCGGTGACCGTCAGCAGACCCGTACCGCTCAAGATGCCGGCACTCTGTGTGTAACGAGCCGTGCTGGCATCGCCACCCAAATTCAGCGTTCCATTCGTGATCTCAAGCAGACCACCATTGGTCAGTACGCCTGTGGTATTCACAACTCCCGTCGACACCAGCAGACGACCGGTCGAAGCGACACCGCTGACATTGGTCAATGAGTGCGTACCACCGCCAAACTGCAGGGTCGAATCCGTGGCGACATTGAACGTGCCGCTGGAAGTACCGCCATTGGTCAGGTTCAAGGTGCCGGTCTGGACGTCGACTGCGCCGGTGTTGTTGAACGCGACCTGCACGGTCGTCGTACCCGTACCGCTGCTCTTGCGGAAGGTACCGGCGTTGTTGACGGCTGGAAAGCCGACGACTGAGTTCACATCGGCGAAACCGGTCGCACTGATGAGGTTGTTGCCCTGCGCATCGAACAATGCGCCGGCAATATTGTCGATGCGACCCGAGCCACCGGTCTGACCGTTGTTCAGATCGATCCCACCTGCGGTCCAGGTCAGCACCGCTTCGTTGCGCAGAATGCGCCCGGCATCGAGACCGAGACCACTCACGCTGATGCTGGTCGGTCCCTGCAACGTCGTCGTGCCGGTGCCCGTCATCTGCCCACCGGTGATGGTCGCCGCACCGGTCACCGTCAACGTGCCGGTACCCGCCAGGATGCCAGAACCTTGCGTGTAGGTGCCGACGCTCGCCGGTGAGCCGCTCAGGTTCAAGGTGCCGTTAGTGATCGTCAGTACGGTACCAAGGCTGGTCAAGGTGCCGCCAGTCAGGTTGGCCGTGCCGCCGGTGACCGTCGTCGTTCCGCTGGTGTTGTAGACGCCCGCGTGGTTGACCGTGCCACCAGAGAAGGTCGTGTTCGCGGTCGTGATGTCGGCGTTCGCGTCGAGATTGTGCGTGCCACCGCCGAACTGCAAGGTCGCGCCAGGAGCGCCCGTGAAGTCGCCGCTCGACGTACCGCCGCCAGACAAGTTCAAGGTGCCTGTCTGGACCTCAACCGTACCGGTGTTATTCAACGCCACACTGATATTGGTCACGCCGCCACTGGCACTCTTACGCAAGGTGCCGGCATTGTTGAACGCCGGAAAGCCGACGACTGAGTTCACATCGGCGAAACCGGTCGCACTGATGAGGTTGTTACCCTGCGCATCGAACAACGCGCCGGCAATATTGTCGATGCGACCCGAGCCGCCGTTCTGACTGTTGTTCAGATCAATGGTGCCGGCGGTCCACGTCAGCGTCGCTTCGTTGCGCAGAATGCGCCCGGCATCGAGACCGAGACCACTCACGCTGATGCTGGTCGGTCCCTGCAACGTCGTCGTGCCGGTGCCCGTCATCTGCCCACCGGTGATGGTCGCCGCACCGGTCACCGTCAACGTGCCGGTACCCGCCAGGATGCCAGAACCTTGCGTGTAGGTGCCGACGCTCGCCGGTGAACCGCTCAGGTTCAAGGTGCCGTTGGTGATGTTCAGCGTTGTACCGAGACTGGTCAAGGTGCCAGTCAGGTTTGTTGTGCCGCCGGTGACCGTCGTCGTTCCGCTGGTGTTGTAGACCCCCGCATGATTGACCGTGCCACCAGAGAAGGTCGTGTTCGCGGTCGTGATGTCGGCGTTCGCGTCGAGATTGTGCGTGCCACCGCCGAACTGCAAGGTCGCGCCAGGAGCGCCCGTGAAGTCGCCGCTCGACGTACCGCCGCCAGACAAGTTCAAGGTGCCTGTCTGGACCTCAACCGTACCGGTGTTATTCAACGCCACACTGATATTGGTCACGCCGCCACTGGCACTCTTACGCAAGGTGCCGGCATTGTTGAACGCCGGAAAGCCGACGACTGAGTTCACATCGGCGAAACCGGTCGCACTGATGAGGTTGTTACCCTGCGCATCGAACAACGCGCCGGCAATATTGTCGATGCGACCCGAGCCGCCGTTCTGACTGTTGTTCAGATCAATGGTGCCGGCGGTCCACGTCAGCGTCGCTTCGTTGCGCAGAATGCGCCCGGCATCGAGACCGAGACCACTCACGCTGATGCTGGTCGGTCCCTGCAACGTCGTCGTGCCGGTGCCCGTCATCTGCCCACCGGTGATGGTCGCCGCACCGGTCACCGTCAACGTGCCGGTACCCGCCAGGATGCCAGAACCTTGCGTGTAGGTGCCGACGCTCGCCGGTGAACCGCTCAGGTTCAAGGTGCCGTTAGTGATCGTCAGTACGGTACCAAGGCTGGTCAAGGTGCCGCCAGTCAGGTTGGCCGTGCCGCCGGTGACCGTCGTCGTTCCGCTGGTGTTGTAGACCCCCGCATGATTGACCGTGCCACCAGAGAAGGTCGTGTTCGCGGTCGTGATGTCGGCGTTCGCGTCGAGATTGTGCGTGCCACCGCCGAACTGCAAGGTCGCGCCAGGAGCGCCCGTGAAGTCGCCGCTCGACGTACCGCCGCCAGACAAGTTCAAGGTGCCTGTCTGGACCTCAACCGTACCGGTGTTATTCAACGCCACACTGATATTGGTCACGCCGCCACTGGCACTCTTACGCAAGGTGCCGGCATTGTTGAACGCCGGAAAGCCGACGACTGAGTTCACATCGGCGAAACCGGTCGCACTGATGAGGTTGTTACCCTGCGCATCGAACAACGCGCCGGCAATATTGTCGATGCGACCCGAGCCGCCGTTCTGACTGTTGTTCAGATCAATGGTGCCGGCGGTCCACGTCAGCGTCGCTTCGTTGCGCAGAATGCGCCCGGCATCGAGACCGAGACCACTCACGCTGATGCTGGTCGGTCCCTGCAACGTCGTCGTGCCGGTGCCCGTCATCTGCCCACCGGTGATGGTCGCCGCACCGGTCACCGTCAACGTGCCAGCACCGGCGAGCACGCCGGCGCTCATTGCAAAGACGCCGTTTACCGTCGAGGCGCCATTCAAGGTCAACGTGCCACCGGTCAGAGAGAAATTCTCCTGACTGGTGAGACTGTTGATCGTATTGGTGCCGTTACGATGGGTGATCGTACGCACCGTCGCGCCGCCGACATTCAGCGTGACATCGTCGGCCGCAGTGGGCAGGACGGGATTCGAACTCCAGTTCGCCACCACATCCCAGAATCCATCTGCATCGGGTACCCAATTGACCGGCGCGGCAAGCACGGCGCCAGGCAATAGTGCAGTCATCACAGCAAGCGATAACGGACGCAGGCGGAACGCGGTGGGGATAAAGTTCATGGCTGGTAGCCTCCCTGGAGATCGTTATTGTTGCGAGGGGAGCCGGCCAGGCCAAAGGCGACCCGACACGAAACTCCAGGCGTCGAGCCTGGTGGCCTCATTTACGCCGTTTGTAGCACACCCCAAAAGGTGAGCCTATCGGCCAATTCACGATTGTTGACGCAGGCCCGAAATGTGACCGATTAGCCAAATTCTGCTTGCAGTGCAGCAGATGCAAGCGCCACTCCGGTGGCAGGAACGTGAAGTATTACCGGACCGGAAACTTTACGGATGGAGTCGAACGTGCGCCAAACCTGACACGGCGTTACACTGCAAACAACACCGATACTACCAGGAGGTCGCGATGATCGCGTCCATGGATATCAATTGCGACATGGGCGAGAGCTTCGGCAACTGGCGCATGGGCAACGACGTCGACATGATGCCTTTCATTACGACGGCGAACGTCGCTTGTGGCTTTCACGCCAGCGACCCGGTCACCATGCTCGAGACCGTCAAGCTCGCTGCCGCACACGGCATTGCTGTCGGATCGCATCCTGGCCTCCCCGATCTGCTCGGCTTTGGCCGCCGCGCGATGAATATCACGCCGGCCGACGCGCATGCCTATGTCGTCTATCAGACCGGCGCGCTGATGGCGGCACTTCGCGTGCATGCCCTGCAGCTGCATCACATCAAGCCCCACGGTGCGTTTTATTCGGTATTGCGCACGGACGAAGCACTCGCCGCCGCTGTCGCCGAAGCCATGATTCAGATTACCGACAGTCCTATGCTGTACTGGCCGGCGCCGCTCGATGCCGCATTGCCGGCAGCGGCGCGTAGAGTCGGCATTCGCGTGGTCGGCGAGATCTATCCCGACCTGCAGTACGCGCCCGACGGCGCGCTGGTTCTGCAACGCGCCAAGCACGAAACCGACACCGTGTTTGCCGCGGCCCAGGTCAAACGCTATGTAGAGACCGGCAAAGTCGAAGCTATCGACGGGTCACTGCTTACGCTCGACGCCGAGAGTATCTGTATCCACGGTGATGGTCCCAATGCGGCCGCAGTCGGCGAGGCCGTACGCAATGCACTCGCCAAACTGGGTTGTCGTATCGCACCCGTGATGGCGTGAGGGGGGATACATGAAATTCGGGCTGTTGTTTTCACAGCAGGTACCGCCGAACAGCGGTCTATCGTGGCGTGAGCCTTACGAAGACATGTTGAAATGTCTCCCGCGCGCCGAAGATCTCGGCTACGTCTCGAGTTTTCAGGTCTCACATCACGCGCAGCGCGACGGCCTGTGCCCCGGACCGATGATCGCCTGTGCCGGCGCCGCGGCTGTCACTCATCACATGCGTATCGGTACCGGCGTATTGCTGGTGCCCTTGTACGCACCGCTCAAACTCGCTGAAGACGTCGCTGTACTCGACAACCTCTCCGGTGGACGGTTCGTCTTCGGCGTTGCACCGGGTTATGTCGCGGCGGAATTTGCCGCGCATGGCATTCCACGCGAAGAACGCATTGGTCGCTTCGAGGAAGCGCTCGACCTGATGACGCTTGCCTGGACCTCGGAGACGTTCTCTTTCAATGGCCGTTACTACCAGGTTCCAGAAACTCGCCTTACACCGAAGCCTGTGCAGAGTCCGCATCCGCCGTTCTGGTACGGCGTATCGGCGACGGCGTCGCTGAAACGCGCCGCGCGCCGGCATGCCGTGCAGATCATGTCGCCGCGGCATGGGCCGGAAGAACTGATCCAGCATTTCAAGCCGTATGAAGCCGAGGCGGCAGCCATTGGCTGGACCATCCCTGAGCGGCCGATCATGCGCTCGGTATTCATTGCCGAGACCCGCGCCAAGGCTGAAGCGATTGCCACACCGGCACTCAATTATCTGTTCACCGAACTCTACGGGGCCGCATCGGCGGCAGGCGATCGTGTACTGCGCGCGGCCGATGGCTCCGCCATCACGGAAAAAAATCAGGTCGGGTTTGAGAACTTCAAGAATCGCTACATCATCGGCGATCCCGATTTCGCCATCGAACAATTGAATCTGTACCGCGATGCCGTGCAACCGACCGAGGTCATCTGTTGGATGCATCTGCCTGGCCTGCGCGGGGCCGACGTGATGCGCTCGGTCGAGTTGTTCGCGCGCGAGGTCATGCCGCAATTCTCCTAGCAGGTCGGTGCCGCCCACCATCCCCGCTTCGGCAGGCGCCTTGAATAAACGCATACTCATTTCCGGTGCCGGTGTCGCCGGGCTGACGGCCGCTATCTGGTTGGGGCGCCGCGGTCTGCGCCCGATCGTGGTCGAACAGGCACCTGACGTGCGCGCCGACGGATACATCATTTCGCTGTCGCACCGATCGTATCGCTACGCCGACAGTCTCGGTCTGCTGCCTGAGATCCGCGAACGCGGCGCTGGTGTCACCGCGTCGAGCTATCAGCGGGCTGGTGGCAATCCGTTGCTCGAACTCGATTACCGCCGATTGTTCGATGGCGTCGACGTATTGCAGATCATGCGTGACGATCTGCAGGAGATTTTATATGGCCACGCACAGGACCATGCCGAGTTCCGTTTCGGGACCAGCATCGCGCGCATCCAACGCAGCGCCGACGCCGCCGAAGTCGAATTCAGCGACGGCAGCAGCGGCACGTTCGATGTCATCATCGGTGCCGACGGCGCTCATTCCAACGTACGCAAACTCTGTTTCGAGCCAGATGAAATCGAGCTCCGTCATCTCGGCTTGTGCTGCGCTGCCTACCGTCTGCCGAATCTCGCCAATCTTCAGCACAAGTTCGAAACGCACATGGAGCGGGATCGCTACATGGTGCTGTTCACCACGCCGCAGGGCGGTCTGGCTGCGGTCTTCGTGTGGGCGTCGGCACTCGCCGTTGCACCGGTCGCTGCAGCACGACGCGCGACACTCGACAATGCCTTTGCCGGCACGGCGCCGCTCAATCGCGCGGTGCTGGCACATTGCCCCGCTACGGGCGAGTTCTACATGGACCCGCTGGTCCAGGTGCGCTTGCCCCAATGGCATCGCGGGCCTTGCGTGCTGATTGGCGACGCCGCGCATTGCCTGACGCTGATTTCGGGTCAGGGTGCGACCGCGGCATTCACCGGCGCCTGCGTGCTTGCCGAGCAACTGGTCGACAACGCACCGGCCGCTGCTTTCGCGGCTTATGAAGCAGATCTCGGCGCGACCGTGCGGGATGTACAAGATCGCACCGTGAGCGCGTCGCGCTGGTATGTGCCGCGTTCGCTCTGGCGCCAGAGCGTGCGCGATCTCGGGCTGGCCGTACTGCCGGCGCGCTATTTCGAACGTTACTTCCAGGCCAAGTATTCGCGCGCATGACAACTTACTGCCGGCAGTGTCGCAGTCAGCGATGAACGCGCGCACCGTCGTCGCGCCACTGACGTTCACACTCGATCTCGAAGATCATCGCGGCGATGGCAGTGCGCGATACCTGGCCAATACCGCAACACTGCTGGATTTCTTCGCCAGTCGCGGGATCCGGGCAACGGTCTTCGTCGTTGGTGAACTGGTCGAACGCGCGCCGCAATTGATCCGGCGCATCCACGCCGAACGTCACGAACTCGCTCTTCATTCATGGACTCACACGCCGCTCACCGAGGAACAACCGGCGCGCTTTTGCGCCGGTCTGCGGAACGCCCGCGATCGACTGCAGGATCTCATCGGCTCACCGGTACAGGGGTTTCGCGCACCGGTGTTTTCGCTGACGGGGGGAAGTCTGTGGGTTGTCGACGTGCTGGCGGAACTCGGCTTTCGCTATTCTTCCAGCGTGCTGCCCGGCCGCCATCCACTGTACGGATTTCCGTCAGCATCGCGCCAGCCGTTCCGCTGGCCTGGCGGCGTGATCGAATTCCCTGTTCCGCTGCTCGATCTCGGTCCGCTTGCGCTACCCTTGCTCGGCGGCATCTACCTGCGCTATGTGCCGACCATACTCAGTACACGATGGCGGGCATCACTCGCGGAAGAAATCCTGCCGTGGAGCTACATTCATCCTTATGACATCGACGCCGGCGAACGCTATTTTCGCTTTCCCGGCACCAGCGCCTGGATGAGCGTGCTGTTGTGGCGCAACCGCGCCTGCACGCTTGCGCGCCTGGCGGCACTGCATGAAACGGCAGGCAAACAGAGCGCGCCTCCATTCGCCGAGATTGTCGCAACCGGACGCTATGTCGACGCGCCGCTATTTACCGGTGTTGTTCAGACGTGACGCTCAACAGTGCGCTGAAAAATGTAGCGCAAAGACAGGACAAGGCGTATGAGCGCAGTAGTTTTTCACCAGACCGTTAACCAGCGAAATACGACATCGACGGTCACGCTCAGGCGGTCGTAACGGGCGAGCGCCTGGCGACCTGCAGGCGAAAGTCGATGGGCATGCGGCGTCATCGTCAGCAGATCCTGGATCATCGCATGGCTGGCAATTTCGCTTGCATACTGCAACCGTTCTTCGTCGCTCTGCCGGTAACCACAGGCTTGTGCCGCATCGAGCGGCGGTGGATCGGCAATCGCCACGACGGGATAGATAATCTCTCGTAGTTCGATCAGATGGCGCGGACCGGCTTCGACCAGCAGCACGCTGCCGCCGTCGGCCTGCGCCTGGCGGAATGACGGCCACACCGGGAAGCCGAACAGCGACACGATAAGGTCCGCGCTCGCTGCCGCTATCGGCAGATGTCGGTTACTGGCCACAGCCCAGGCAACGTCCACACTTCGCCTGGCCGCAGCGCGCACCGCCCATTTCGAGATGTCGGTACCGATCAGTGTAATAGCGCGTGCATCGGCACTGGTACGCGCGGCGGCGATGAACCGCTCGAGGTAGTAGCCTTCGCCACAACCGGCATCGACCAGACGCAGTGGCCTGTCGTGTAGCGGTGAAGTAACGTGATCCGAAACAAGCTGGAACAAGCTGGCGGCTACCGGCGCGAAACAACCGCTGTCGAGTATGCGCGTGCGTGCCGCGACCATTGCCTTGTTGTCCCCCGGATCGCGCGATGCCTTATGCTGTACGAGCAGCAAATTGAGATAGCGCTCGCGCGCACGGTCGAATACGTGCCCCGCAGTGCAACGTACACCGGTGTCTATCGGCAGTAACGGATTGCCATCCACCGGACAGACAAAAGTGTCTGTAGCGCTTGCAGGAACGATCAGCACTGGCCAAGGCTGCGGCGACGACGTCGCTTGCTCATCGTTATCCTTGACCTGATATCCGCTGCGGCACGGCGCTTCAGTACAGTCGTTGCGCCAGCCGCGGACCGAGCGCATTGGCAACGACCAGCGGCAATCGCGACCAAGCCTGGCGGGCAACCCGATTGAAGGGGCTGTCCGGGTCAAGTTCGTGCACGCTGGCCCGGCCTACCGGCCGCACCTGATAGTGCAGAGGTTCACCATCGAAACCCCAGTTGCGTTTGAACGCCGCCGCGCCCGAAGCACACAGGCTGCGGCCGAAATCGAATCGGGTGCAACCACGCGTCAGCGCTGAACACATGAGCTGCCAATAGAGATAGTCATACGCTTTTAACGAACGGGCGACCGGCAGGGCACCGGCGTAATAGGGCAACACGGTGTGTTGATGGTAGAAACTCCAGACCGCCGCGATGAGTTTCCCGGCGTGCTCGACCTTGAGCAGTTCGAAGCTGTCAGCAAAATGGCGCGCAAGGGCCGCGAACAACCGCCTAGAGTAGACCGGTGTACCGAGATTACGCACGCTCGTTGCATACAGTCGATAGAATGCATCGACGCCCAGACCGCGACTCACCACCAGCCCGGCAGCTTCACCTTTGCGGATCATCGCGCGCTGTTTGCGCGGCACTGCCTGCAGATTTTCCTGCACAGTCGACGCGAGCGGGCGGGCGAAGCTGCAGAAACGCTGTGACATCGGCCATTCAGGATGGGCCGGCAGCGTCTGGCGCAGTTCCACAAAATCGACGCCGCACGTCTGCGCTTGCGCCAGCGCCGCATTTTCCAGCGCGCGCTGTGTCGCGCCGTCGTCAGCGAGCGCGCCGGCCTGGACGCAGTACGGCGCAGAAACCAGCGCGCTGCCCTTGAGACCGAAACGAACGCGGGCAAGCGGCATCACGCCGACCAACGTACCGCCGCGGGTTGCTTCCAGATAGCAGAGGTCGATCCACGGCAGTTCGGCGTAGACTGCGGCCCATTCGGATCGATGAAACACACTGCTCTGCGCGTGCGCAAAGACGTAGCGATTCCAGTTGGCGTCCGGTAGCCCATCCAGTAAGCGCACAACTGTCAACGACGATTCGACGGTCGCCATCAGACGGTGCCGGTCGAGTGCGGCTTGCCGGCGACAACAATGTAGGACGCACCAATCAGTCGCGCGCTCAGACTGTCAATCTCTGCCGAACGCCAGGCCAGCGGCGGACAACTGACTTCCGCGTGCCGCACGGTCAGACCCGCAGCGAACAGCCGTGAGCAGACGTCGGCCAGCGGATGCGTGACTTGCGGAAATTCAGGATGACCGCGTAGTCGATCGAGTTGAGTGAGACACGCATGCGCAAATCGGTGGATGAGCGCATTACCGTTGCGCCAGACCAGCACCATCTCCCCGCCTGGCACCAGCACGCGCGCCGCTTCGTTCACGAAAGCGCTGACACCGGCGGCACTCTGTTGATTGAAGAACTGACAGTTGACTAGTTGATCGATCGAGCCTGAAGCGAGCGGCAGGTTGAATGCATCGCCGCGGATGACAGGCAAGCCATTGACCCGCGCAGCCGCGCAGGCGTCAGCGTTGAAATCAACGCCGATGACTGTGCGCATATCGCCGAGCAGCGGCTGCAGCATGAGGCCGGAACCGCAAGCGACATCCACAATACGCTGCGCGGCTGGGTCGAGCAGGGACATCAGCAGTGCGCGCTCACGTTTGAAGTAAGTCTCATAGCGATAACCGTTGGCGCGCGCACGCGCGGAACCGAAGCGCCCACGCATGACGCCGTAAAGCGCATCGGTCTCGCGATCAGCGCGCATCGGCTGGCGACCATGATGTGCGGGCTTCCCGGAGTGGCCACAACATTTCACTCACGAGCACAGCAGCGCAGAACAGCAGCGGCGCTGCCAGTAGAGCCACACGGATGCAAAGCGCGGCGGCGGCGGCGCTGGTCGCCGCAACGCCATACCAGATCAGGCTGCCAGCGTAGGTCACATCGCCGAGCCCGACGCCACCCACACCAGAGACAGGAATAATAGCCGCGACATTACCAGCAATGACGATCAGACTCGCTGGTGCAAACCCCAGCGACGGCAGCACTGCGCGCAGCAGCAGCGCAATGCCGGCAATATTGCACAGCCATTTCGCTACGGTCAGCAAAACCAGTCTGAGCGGCAGATTACCGACCAGAGTACGCCGCGCCGCGCGCCGCCCGTGCAGCGCAGCCATGGCGAGTGCACCCGCATAGGGTCGCCGACGCCGTGGATAAACGAGTCGGGCCAGCAACGCAAAACACCACGGCAGACGCAATACGACCAGCACCAGTAGCAGGGCCAGCACGGCCAGCAGTGCCAGCAGTTGGCCCTGCGCGAAGCGGCTACCGGCGAGCACGACGAGCGGCACGCCAAGTACGGCCAGCACCAACGCATCGAACAGCCGTTGCACGAATAGTGCATTAAGCGAGTGGCCAACAGGCAGCGCGAGTTGGCGGGACATCAGATGCACGCCGTAGATCTCACCGAGACGCGCCGGCAGCACCGCCAGGCCTACCACCCATCGCGCAGTGACGGCCAGGCAAGTGCGCAGCCCGGTCCCGGCGTGGGCGAGTACGCACAACCGCAGACTCGTCGCGAGACCTTCGCCCTGCAACAGCAACAGACCCGCGGCGACCGCGCCCCATGAGAGCTGCTCGAGCAGCGTAACGAACGCCGCGCGCTCGACAACCTGCCCGAACAGCGCCAGCAGCGCGGCAGTCACGAGCACTGCGCCGACCCATACGCGCACCTGCGTGGATACCATCACGCAAGCGCACGCCGATGTACGACCATACGCCCGAAGCAGAGCGCCGTCAGGCGCCAGCGTCGGCGCCCGTCCTGCGCTCCGGCGCGCCGCGCAGCAGGCGACGGAGCGGCACAGTCGGTTCGTTCCCGATATCGAAATGCAGCGCAGACAGCAGCATCTGCACACCGACGATGGTCGGTAGCGAGGCCAGCATGACGGTACCGGCAGTCGCGGGAATACCGGTACGTGCACTTTCGAACCAGTGCGAGAGACCGAAAACGAGACCGAAAACGATCAACGCCGGACCGACCAGCCACTCCACCGATGCCACACTGAATCCGCGCAGGAAATAATTGTAGAACAGGCGTTTGGCGAAATTGACCGTGTGGCTCCAGGCAAATACGGCGCTGACCGGTAGCAGTCGAACGCCGGATTGTTCATCGCCATAGCGCGCATTCATTGGCACATCCTGCACCACTGCGCGCAGCGTATTCAGGCGAAACAACATGTCTGATTCGAAGAAATAACCGCTGCTGATGGCCGCCAGCGGCAGCTGCGCGAGCACTCTTGCGTCGATCGCGGTATAGCCGTTATTGGGATCGAATGACTGCCAGTAGCCGGTAGACAGTTTGCTGACGAAAGAGAGCACCGTATTGCCAAGCAGGCGGGTGAACGGCATGGACGTCAGCCCATCGAGCCGATAGAAACGATTGCCTTTGGTGTAGTCGGCTTGATCGGCCTGTATCGGCGCGACCAGCCGCGGGATCTCAGCGGGATCCATCTGGCCGTCACCATCCAATTTGATCACGATATCCATGCCGTCGGCGAGCGCTGCCAGATAACCGGTGCGCATCGCGGCACCAACGCCCAGATTGCGCTCATGCCGCAGCACGCGAACCCGCGTGTCGCTGCAATCAGCGGCGACGATGTCGCCGGTACGCTGCGGGCAACCATCGTCGACGCAATAGACCGCCGTCACTTCGCGCGGGATCGCGGCCAGTACCTGGAGAATATGCGCGCGTTCTCGATGACAGGGGATGACGACGCCAAGCTTGAGTTCGGCAACGGCGGGCGCTGGCTGCCCGCCGGGATACCGAAGCGCCTTGGCTTGCGGAATCATGCCCGCGCTACCGTCCGCTCAGTAGACGATGACACCGCGGGCATTGACACCTTTCTCGAGATCCGCAAACGCTTCCGGCGCTTCGTCTATCGAGTAGGTCCGCGTTACCAGTCGATCGAGATCGAGCTTCTTCTGACGATACAGATCGAGGTACATCGGGAAATCGACTTTGAAATTCGCGCTGCCGTACATGCACCCTTTGATGGTCTTGGCCGTGAACGGCACGATCATGGCGTTGAACGAGAAGCGATCGTCGGCCCGGCCGACGCCGACCAGCACTGTCATGCCGCCCAATCGAGTGGCTTTGAAACAGGCCTCGACCAGCTTGCCCATACCGACGACTTCGAAGGCGTAGTCGACGCCGATGCCGCCGGTCATATCCAGGATCTGCTTGAATGCATCGCCCTGCGGATTGATGACGTCAGTGGCGCCGAAAGAGCGGGCCAGCTCCATGCGCTCGGCCGACAGATCGACTGCGATGATCTTGGCCGCGCCAGCGATGCGCGCACCCTGGATGACATTCAGACCGACGCCGCCACAGCCGAATACTGCAACCGTCGAACCGGGTTTGACCTCGGCGGTCTTGATGGCTGCGCCGACACCGGTGGTGACGCCGCAGCCGACCAGCGCCGCAGCCTTGAAATCGTGCGACTTGTCGATGGCGACCACGCAGACGGACGGCACTACGCAATACTCGGCCATGTTGCCAAGGAAGGACATTACGGCGATTTCCTGGCCATCCAGCTTGACCCGGCTGGTGCCGTCGAGCAGCCCGCCGTGCGGCTTGTTCTTCTGGCACAGATGTGGCTCGAGTCGATCGCAATGGTGGCAGTCGCCGCAATTGGGTACGAACGACAAGACGACGTGATCGCCCGGCTTGACGTTGGTGACGCCCTCGCCAACCTGATCGACGATGCCGGCGCCTTCGTGCCCGAGCACGGAAGGCAACCGCCAGCGGATGGTGCCATTGATGATCGACAAATCGGAATGACAGATGCCAGTGGCCTTCATCTTGACCAGGACCTCGCCCGTCTTGGGCGGATCGAGAGTGACATTGGCGACCGAGAATTCGTTGACTGCGTGTGCGACTACCGCCTTCATGAGGCCGGACCTCCTGCGTTCGTTGGGCTCGAATGGTAATCCGGGAGCCTAGCATTTTTCGACTCCGCCGTGGTGCCGAAGGGTCGCGATTGTGGATAGAATACGGCGAGGCATGTCAGTCGCTTGTGCTGTTAGACCAGCGGCTGGACTACCGGTGATCATCAACGACGGAGGCGAGTCACGTGTATCGAGCAAGCTACTTCCTGGGTCTCGCTTTTGCATCGGTGTGCTGGTCGCTGGTCGCCCAGGCCGAGCTGCCGGCCGAGAAGCTGACCGTCGCCACGCTGCCACCGGCCAACCCGCATCGCCTGTATCTGACCGACCTCGCCGCCAATCATGTGATCGACGGCCGCGTGCATGTCGTCGACGGCGACAACATGAAATACCTGGGCATGATTTCCACCGGCCTGTTCGGCATCACGACGCTCTCGTCCGACAGTTCAGAGCTGCTGGTCGCGACCACGTATTACACGCGCCGCAACCGTGGCGATCGATTCGATCTGCTGGAGGCCTACAGCACCAAGGATCTCAGTCTCAAAGCAGAAATCGAAATTCCCGCCAAACACGCCATGGCGCTGCCCTACAAGGGCACCATCGCGCCGTCGGTCGATGGCCGGTATGTGTTCATTCAGAATGCCACGCCGCTCTCGTCAGTCACGGTCGTCGACCGCAAAGCAGCCAAGACCGTCTCTGAAGTGCCGACACCGGGGTGCTGGATAGTGCTGCCGGCGCAGTCCAACCCGGCGCGCTTCTCGACTTTGTGTGGCGACGGCACGGTCGTCACCGTAACGCTGGATGCCAGCGGCAAGCCGGCCTCCCAGCAACGTAGCGCCAAGCTCTTCGATGCCGAGAAAGACCCGCTGTTCGTCCAAGGTGAACGCGTCGGCGACAGCTACTTTTTCATATCCTACGAAGGCAATGTGCAGGTCCTGAATCTTGGTGGCGAAACCGCCAAGGTCGAATCGACCTGGTCTTTGCTGAACGATGAGGACCGAAAAGGGCAATGGAAGCCGGGCGGTTATCAGCCGCTCGCCGTCCACGCTGCGAGCAAACGACTGTACGTCGCGATGCATGACGCTGCACGTGACGGCAGCCACAAGCGGCCGGCCAAGGAGATCTGGGCGTTCGATCTGGATACCAAACAGCGCGTACAACGGGCGCCCGGCTCGAATGCAATAGCGATCGCGCTAAGCAAAGAGGCCGAGCCCAAGCTCTTCGCTTACGACGGCATCCAGCCCGGCTATGTGCGCTACGACATCAAGCCTGAATTGAAAGTGGCCGCAACCAGCAAACCTCTGGGCGAATTCGTCGGACTGCTCGAAACTCACTGATGATCGCAGTGGCGCTCGATCCGGTCGTGACGCGCGTGCTGGCGGCGGCCGTCGCTATCGTGCTGCTGGTCGGCGCCTGGCAGAAACTGCGCGACGTGGATAGTTTTCTTGCCGCACTGGAAGACTACGACCTGCTGCCGGCCGGTCTGCTGATGCCGCTCGCGCGGCTGTTGCCCATGCTCGAAATACTGGCGGGTTTCGCCCTGGTGATTGAGCCGCTGCGCGTCGTTGGTGCCGTGCTCGCACTCGGCGTGCTCGCCCTGGTGACCGGCGCCGTGCTCGTGAATCTGCTGCGCGGGCGCCGCCATATCGGCTGCGGATGTGGTGGCGTCGAGGACGAACAGACGCTCTCCTGGAGCCTGGTCGGACGCAATGGGCTGCTCGCCGTGCTGGTTGCAGCGAGTGCTGCCGATCCTTCGGTACGAACGCTGACCTGGCTCGACACGTTAAGCGTCGCTGCAGGCGCCGCCTGCCTCTACGGCGTCTACGCGCTGGCCAATCAACTGCTGGCGAACCAGCCGCGTCTGGCCCGCCTGCGGAGCGCTCGTCGATGACGCAGGCGCTCATTATTGCTGTCGTCATCCTGTGGCTGCTGGTCATCGCGCTGGTCATTGCCGTGTTTGCCCTGGCTCGCCAGATCGGTGTGCTCTATGAGCGGGTGGCGCCGATGGGCGCATTGATGATCGACGAGGGCCCCAAAGTTGGCGAACAGGGCCCGATGTTCAATCTGACGACGTTGAGCGGCGAGCGCCGCGTGATCGGCGCGCCGTCCGTGCACAGCAATCTGCTGTTCTTCGTCTCGCCGACCTGCCCGGTATGCAAGAAGCTACTGCCGGTACTGCGCTCGATCGCGACGGACGAGAGCGACTGGCTGCGTATCGTGCTGGCCAGCGACGGTGACGAGAGCAAGCAACGCGCGTTCTATGAACGCGCCAGGCTGCAGGATTTCCCTTATGTGCTCTCGACTGACCTGGGCATGGCCTACAAAGTCGGTCGATTGCCTTACGCCGTGCTCCTCGACGAGACCGGCACCATCAAGGCCAAAGGCCTGATCAATTCGCGCGAGCAGCTCGAGAGCCTGTTTACGGCCAAGGACCTCGGCGTGCAGTCGATTCAGGAATACTTGCAGAAAGCCTAAGCGTCGAAGAGGATACCGCTATGAAATGGTTTGATGATTTCTTCGAGCAGCGCAGTCGCGCCGTCGCCCAGACGACTTCCCGGCGCAGCGCGCTGACACGCATCGGGCGGGCGCTGGTCGGCTCAGCATTTCTGTTGCCGGTGCTGCCGTTCGCGCGGCTTGCCCACGCCCAGCATGGCGCGGCCCCGGCCGCGGCCGACGAAATGAATCCGCTCGACGATCAGCGCTGCGAGTACTGGCGCTACTGCTCACTCGACGGCTTCCTGTGCACCAACTGCGGCGGCTCGATCACCAGTTGCCCGGTAGGCACTGAGCCCTCTTCGGTGACCTGGATCGGGACCTGCCACAATCCGGATGACAAACGCGACTACATCGTCAGCTATAACGATTGCTGCGGCGTCAGTTCGTGCAATACGGCAAGCTTCTGTAATGAAAACATTGGCGAACGGCCAGGCTACCGCTTGAGCGTTCACAACGACGTCAACTGGTGCATGGGTAACGAATCGAGCATCTACCACTGCACGGTCTCGGTCATTCTGGGCGTCTCGGGCGGTACGTCGTAGGCGCCGAGCGTGTCTGCTTCTGGCCTGCGGCGCGCCGGTGCAGTACTGGCACCGCTCGCGCTCTGCCTCGTCTCGGCCGGCGTCGCCGCGGCGCCTGGTCAAGCCGCACAGGATTACCTGCAGCATTGTTCGGGCTGCCATCAGATGGATGGGCGCGGCAGTACGCCGAACAAGGTGCCGACGATGCTCGGCAGCGTCGGGCATTTCGTGCGTACGCCCAGCGGGCGCGCATTTCTGATTCAAGTTGCCGGCGTCGCGCAAGCGCCGATATCCGACCAGGCCATCGCCGACCTGCTCAACTGGATGTTGCCGACTTTCGGCAAGCGCGAAATGCCTGCGGAATTCGCGCCCTATACAGCGCCTGAAGTTCAACTTGCGCGCAGCACGCGGCCGGGCGACATCATGGCGGTGAGAGCGCAGGTTGCGCAGGAACTCGCAGCGCTCGGTTACACCATCGCGCACTATTGAAAAACGCGAACTGTCCCACAGCGATGTCTATGCTGCGCACCATGCATACTTGGCAGGCATCCATACGGCAGCGTAGAATCGCCCGTCGGTGACGCACACCGATCTCGGGAGAACGGTGATGACGATCCCGCACGGAGGAGTGGCGCTTGAAGCCCACAGATATCGGTAACCCCGACTATTTCCATAAAGTCGTAGACTGCCAGTGGGCCTGTCCGGCCCATACCCCTGTCCCTGAATACATTCGCCTGATCGCGGCAGGTCGGTACGCCGACGCCTACATGGTCAACTGGCAATCGAATGTGTTTCCCGGGATCCTCGGGCGGACCTGCGATCGACCCTGCGAACCGGCCTGCCGACGTGGCAGAGTTGAAGAAGAGCCGGTCGCCATCTGCCGGTTGAAGCGCGTCGCTGCTGATTACAAAGGCGACATTTCGGCGCGCCTGCCGGCGCCGGCCGCGCGCCGCAACGGCAAACGCATCGCCTGCATTGGCGCCGGACCTGCGTCATTGACGGTCGCGCGCGATCTTGCTCCGCTTGGCTATGAGGTCGTCGTCATCGACGGCTCGACGCGTGCTGGCGGCATGATCCGCAGCCAGATCCCGAAATTCCGTCTGCCCGAGGAAGTCATCGACGAGGAAGTCGGCTATGTCCTCGGTCTCGGCGTCGAGTTCCGCGCCAACACCTGGGTCGACTCGCTGCAGAGTGTGTTGAATGACTCGTACGACGCGGTGTTCATCGGTACCGGCGCGCCGCGCGGTCGCGATTTGAGCATTCCGGGCCGCGAGGAGGCAGCCGCACACATACACATCGGCATCGATTGGCTGTCGTCAGTCGCTTTCGGCCACATTACCCGCATCGGCAAGCGCGTCATCGTGTTGGGCGGCGGCAATACTGCAATGGACTGCTGCCGCTCCTCGCGCCGCCTTGGCGGCGACGAAGTCAAAGTCGTCGTCCGCTCCGGTTTCGAGGAAATGAAAGCGTCGCCGTGGGAGAAAGAAGACGCCCAGCACGAAGGCATTCCGATACTGAATTTCCTCGTACCCAAGGCATTCGTGCACGACAACGGTCGGCTGACCGGAATGACATTCGATTCGGTCCGCGCCGAGTATGACGACCGCGGCAAACGCAATCTCGTCCCGACCGGCGAACCGTCGCAGTTCATCGAGGCTGACGATGTTCTGATCGCGATTGGTCAGGAGAATGCGTTCCCCTGGATTGAACGCGATCTCGGCCTCGAGTTTGACCAATGGAATATGCCGGTCGTCGATCGCAAAACCTTTCAGTCGACCTTGCCGAAAGTGTTTTTCGGCGGCGACGCTGCTTTCGGCCCGGAGAACATCATCTGGGCAGTCGCTCACGGGCATGACGCAGCTATCTCGATCGACAAATTCGTCAATGGCGAAGATGTCGCCGACCGACCACCGCCACTGGTCACGCTGGCCTCACAGAAAATGGGCATCCACGAGTGGAGCTACGATAACGATATCTCCAACGACCTGCGCTACAAGGTTCCGTTGAAGGATCTCAAGCTAGCGCTGGCCAATATCAAGGTCGAAGTCGAACTCGGTTACGACCAGAAACTGGCGCTGGCCGAAGCAGAACGCTGCCTCAACTGCGACGTGCAGACCGTCTTTACCGACAAACTCTGCATCGAGTGCGACGCTTGCGTCGACATCTGCCCAACGGATTGCATCAATTTCACCAGCAACGGCGGCGAAGCCGACCTGCGCACCCGTCTGCAGGCGCCGGCACCCGAAACCGGTCAGGACCTCTACGTCTCGCGTGAACTGAAGACTTCGCGCGTCATGGTTAAGGACGAGAACGTATGCCTACACTGCGGTTTATGCGCCGAACGTTGTCCCACCGGTGCGTGGGATATGCAGAAATTCCTGCTCGAAATGGAAACAGCCGGCCCGGGCTGCCGTACGCGCGGGCCGCGCACCCGCGCGGCCTGACGCCCGTTCCGGTCATCGCCACAGGGGTCGCGCCATGAAAGCGCTCGAAGCGGTCAACGACTTCGTCATCAAATTTGCCAACGTCAACGGTTCCGGCTCGGCTTCCGCTAATGCGCTGTTTGCCAAGGCGATACTGCGCATGGGTGTGCCGGTCAGCCCGCGCAATATATTTCCGTCCAACATTCAGGGCCTGCCGACCTGGTATGAAGTACGGGTCAGCGAGGCCGGCTGGCTCGGTCGTCGTGGCGGTGTCGACCTCATGGTTGCAATGAATCCGCAGACCTGGGATCAGGACGTTGCGGAAATCGAACCCGGCGGCTACCTGTTCTACGATTCCTCCAAGCCATTGCCGCCGTCGAAATTTCGCGACGATATCCACATCCTCGGCATGCCGCTGACACAGCTCTGCAATCGGCGCTATACCGACGCCCGCCAGCGCCAGCTGTTCAAGAACATCATCTATGTCGGGGCTCTTTCGGCACTGCTCGATATCGATATCGGCGCACTCGAGAAACTGATTGCGGAACAATACCGCGGCAAGGAAGCACTGCTCGAATCCAACGTGCAGGCCATGCAGATGGGTCGCGAGTACGCACTGAAGGAAATGCAGTGCCCTCTCGGTCTGCGTGTGCGCGCCAGCGATCAGGTCGGCGACCGCATCTTTCTGGAAGGCAACAGCGCGGCCGCACTCGGCGCCGTTTACGGTGGTGCCACGGTCTGTGCCTGGTACCCAATCACGCCGTCGTCATCGCTGGCCGAAGCGTACGAGCGCCATTGCCGCAAGTTCCGTCATGAGCCGGAAACCGGCGCGGCACGCTATGCGATCATCCAGGCCGAAGACGAACTCGCCTCCATCGGCATGGTCATCGGCGCGGCCTGGAACGGCGCACGCGCCTTTACTGCGACTTCCGGACCCGGCGTGTCGCTGATGCAGGAATTCCTCGGCTTTGCCTATTTCGCCGAAATTCCGGCCGTCCTGTTCAACGTTCAGCGCGGTGGACCATCCACCGGCATGCCGACACGTACACAGCAATCCGATGTGCTGTCGTGTGCCTACGCCTCGCATGGCGATACCAAACACGTGCTGCTCTTCCCCGAAGATCCGCGCGAAGCGTTCGAAATGGGCGCGACTGCGTTCGACCTTGCCGACCGCCTGCAGACTCCGGTTTTCGTCATGCTCGATCTCGATATCGGCATGAATGAGCGCCTGTGCCAGCCGCTCGAATGGGACGACAAGCGGCGCTACGATCGCGGCAAGGTCATGACGCATGAAATGCTCGAGCGCGGCGAAGCGTTTGCGCGCTATATGGACGTCGAGAACGACGGCATCCCCTACCGCACTTACCCGGGCGCGCATCCGACCAAAGGCGCTTATTTCACGCGCGGAACGACCAAGGACCGCTACGCCAAATACAGCGAAGCCGGTCCCGACTATGTCGAGAACATGGAACGGTTGTTGCGCAAACTGGAAACGGCCAAGGAACTCGTGCCGCAACCACTGCGCCAGTGGAACGATCCGCCGGCAAAAGTAGGGATCCTGTATTACGGGTCGACTACACCGGCCATGCTCGAAGCTTTCGAGTTGCTGAAAGCAGGCGGCATCGTTGCCGACGGCATGCGTATCCGCGCTTTCCCCTTCGCCGACGCGATCCCGGATTTTGTAACCAGCCACGAACATGTGTTCATCGTCGAACAGAATCGCGATGGGCAGTTACGCATGATGCTCGTCAACGAATGCGAACTCGACCCGGCGCGACTGGTCCCGGTACTGCACTACGACGGCACACCGATCACGGCGCGGTTCATCGCGACCGAGATTGCCCGAAGGCTGGTGTCCGATCTGCCGCAGAAACAGCGCAACGCTGCAGCCAGCTAGCAGCTACAATCCATGCCGCGAACGCGGCGGGGAGTTACCGCATGACTTACATCAGCAAGCCGAAACTCAAGCATCCGCTGGCGGCGGTCAATGAGCTCGGTTATTCGCGCCGCTATTACGAAGGCGCCATCTCGACGCTCTGCGCTGGCTGCGGACACGATTCGATCAGCGCCGGGATCATTCAGGCGTTTTTCGAACTGTCGATTGAGCCGCACCGCGTTGCCAAGCTCTCCGGCATCGGCTGTTCGTCGAAAACACCAACCTATTTTCTCGGCAGTTCGCATGGTTTGAACAGCGTCCATGGCCGCATGCCCTCGGTACTGACGGGCGCCAATCTCGCCAACCGCGATCTGATTTACCTTGGTGTCTCCGGTGACGGCGATTCGGCATCCATCGGTCTCGGACAGTTCGCGCATTCTCTGCGCCGCGGCGTCAACATGCTCTACGTAGTCGAGAACAACGGCGTTTACGGCCTGACCAAAGGGCAGTTCTCTGCCACCGCCGATACCGGTTCGAAATCCAAACGGGGCGTCATCAATACCGACAGCGCGCTCGACCTTGTGGGTCTTGCGCTGCAACTCGGCGCCACCTTTATCGGTCGCAGCTTCTCTGGCGACAAGGACCAGCTGGTGCCTTTGCTTAAGGCTGCGATACAGCATCGTGGAGCGGCTTTCATCGACGTCATCAGCCCGTGTGTAGCGTTCAACAACCACATGGGTTCGACCAAGAGCTATGACTACGTCCGCGAACATAATGAAGCCGTCAATCGACTGGATATCATTCCGACGCGGAGCGAAATCCGGGCAGACTATCCGGCCGGCGAACTCGAGGAAATCAGGCAGCACGATGGCAATACCATCCGCCTTCGCAAGCTCGCGCGTGACTACAACCCGCATGATCGCATTTCAGCGATGAACTACCTCTCGGCCCGTGCCGCCGTCGGGGAAATCGTCACCGGGCTGCTATATGTCGATCGCGACGCCGAAGATCTGCATGCGCATCTCGGCACGGTCGAGCAGCCGCTGAATTCGCTGGGTGAAAAGGAATTGTGCCCGGGCAATGCGGCGCTGGCCAAGATCAACCAGGGTTTGCGCTGACTATCGTTTAGACGCTGACAAAAAAGCCGGGCAATGCCCGGCTTTTTTTATACTTGTACAGGCGATATGCCTGCGGCCCATCGCTACTCGACAGGAGCTGCCTCGACCGGCGGACGATCAACCAGTTCGACGATGGCCATCGGCGCTTTGTCGCCGGGGCGTACGCCGCACTTGAGTATGCGGAGATAGCCACCCGGACGCGCCGAGTAGCGCGGTCCGAGTTCGTTGAACAGCTTGGTCACGACATCGCGGTCGCGCAGTCGGGCAAATGCCAGGCGACGCTTGGCCACCGAATCAGACTTGGCAAGTGTGATCAATGGCTCCGCGGTGCGGCGCAGTTCCTTGGCTTTCGGCAAGGTCGTGCGGATCAGTTCATGCCGGAGCAGTGACACAGCCATATTGCGCAACATCGCCTTTCGATGGGCGCCGTCGCGACTGAGCTGCCGGCCAATATTCGAATGTCTCATGATTGCTTGTCCTGAATCGTTAAGGTCAGCCGGCTGCGCGCTCGCCTTCGTACAGACCTGCCGGCGGCCAGTTTTCCAGACGCATGCCAAGCGACAGTCCGCGTGCAGCCAGTACGTCCTTGATTTCCGTCAGCGATTTCTTGCCGAGGTTTGGCGTTTTGAGCAGCTCGACTTCGGTGCGCTGGATCAGGTCGCCGATGTAATAAATGCTCTCGGCTTTCAGGCAATTTGCCGACCGGACCGTGAGTTCGAGGTCATCGATGGAACGCAGCAATATCGGGTCGATCTCGATGGTGTCGCCAATACTGGTCGCCGGATAATCCTCGGCACTGATGTCGACGAACACGGCGAGCTGCCCACGCAGGATACCAGCGGCTTCTTTTACTGCCTGCTCGGGATCGATCGTGCCATTGGTTTCGATGGTCAGGATCAATTTGTCGAGGTCAGTCTGCTGTTCGACACGCGCGCTCTGAACTTCATAAGCGCAGCGGCGCACCGGGCTGAATGAAGCGTCGAGCTTCAATCGGCCGATAGCCTGATCGACATCTTCCGGATTTTCGCGAGCAGTAGACGGCTGGTAGCCACGGCCACGCGCCACACGCAGGACCATGTTCAACTCGCCGTTATCGCTCAGGCTCGCGATATGAAAATCGGGGTCGACTATTTCGACATCGTGGTCGAGCACGATATCGCGCGCCGTGACCACACCCGGCCCACGCCGGTTCAGAGTCAACGTCGCTTCGTCCCGTGCATGCATGTTTATCGCCAAGCCCTTCAGATTCAGAAGGATATCGGTAACGTCCTCCTGCACACCCTCAATCGTCGTGTACTCGTGCAGAACGTTCTCGATCTCGACTTCGATGATCGCGCTGCCTGTCATTGAGGACAGCAGGACGCGACGCAATGCATTGCCCAGCGTATGGCCGAAACCGCGGTTCAGGGGTTCAATCGTGATCCTGGCCGTACGCGGGTTGACCGCTTGGACGTCGACGATCTTCGGCTTCAACAACTCGTTCAATGCTGACGCCATAATGCGATCTCCTTAATTCAAATTACTTCGAATACAACTCGACAACGAGTGATTCATTGATATCTGCCGGCAGGTCCGCACGTTCCGGTTTGGACTTGAATCTGCCTTCCATCTTCTTGGCGTCGACTTCGATCCATTCGGGGAATCCAAGTTGCTCGGCAATCGCCAGCGAATCCTGGATACGTACCTGCTTCTTCGAACGCTCACGGATTCCGACGACGTCGTCTGGAGAGACCTGGAACGACGCAATGTTGACCGTCTTCCCATTCACGCAGATGGCCTTGTGGCTGACGAGCTGACGCGCTTCGGCTCGCGTCGAACCAAAACCCATGCGATAGACAACATTATCGAGGCGGCATTCCAGCAACTGCAGAAGATTCTCGCCGGTCGCGCCTTTCAGACGTGCCGCTTCCTTGTAATAGTTGCGGAACTGGCGCTCGAGTATGCCGTAGATGAAACGGAGTTTCTGCTTCTCGCGCAACTGGATGGCGTAGTCGGACTGACGCCGGCCGCGATTGTCACCGTGTTGACCTGGCGGTTTGTCGAGCTTGCACTTCGTCTCGATCGGACGAGCACGGCTCTTCAGGCCGAGATCCATACCCTGGCGGCGACTCAGTTTGCACTTTGGACCAATATAGCGAGCCATCGGCTTATACCCTTCGCTTCTTCGGCGGCCGACATCCGTTATGCGGGATCGGCGTTACATCGGTGATGTTCGTAATCTTGAAACCGGCGGAGTTGAGCGAGCGCACGGCCGACTCGCGTCCTGGGCCGGGTCCCTTGACGAAAACGTCGAGGTTCTGCATGCCGTACTCGTCGCGCACGCCAGACAACTTCTCAGCTGCCACCTGGGCCGCAAACGGCGTGCTCTTGCGCGAACCGCGAAAGCCGCTGCCACCTGCCGTCGCCCACGCCAGCGTATTACCCTGGCGATCAGTGATGGTGATGATCGTGTTGTTGAAGGACGCGTGTATATGCGCGACACCGTCGATGACGGTTCTCCGCACCTTCTTCTTCGTTCGCGGCGTTGAAGTTGCCATAGCCTGTTACCTTCGCTTATTTTTTGACTAAGCGACGCGGGCCCTTACGGGTGCGTGCGTTAGTTTGCGTGCGCTGTCCACGCACCGGCAATCCACGGCGATGGCGGATACCGCGATAGCAGCCGAGGTCCATCAAACGCTTGATGTTCATGCTGACTTCGCGACGCAGGTCGCCTTCGACCTGATAGCGCCCGACTTCGGTACGCAGAGCGTCGAGCTGCCCCTCGGTCAGGTCCTTGATCATCGCTGTCGTGGGCACGCCGGTAAGTGCGCAGATTTTCTGCGCGCGCGTGCGACCGATGCCATAGATCGCGGTCAACGCGATGACGGCATGCTTGCGATCCGGGATATTTACTCCAGCTACGCGAGCCATAGATTATTCCTCTCTAAACCTGTATGTACTGCCGGATAGCGCGAGCGGGCGCCGTTCAACCCTGACGCTGCTTATGGCGCGGGTCTTTGCAGATGATGCGCACGACGCCCTTGCGGCGGACCACCCTGCAATTACGACAGATACGTTTGACTGAAGCCTGCACTTTCATTTCCAAATACTCCCGTACCCCGCGCTAGCGGCGGCCGTAACCCTTGAGGTTCGCTTTCTTCATCAGTCCTTCGTACTGATGCGACATGAGATGCGCCTGTACCTGCGACATGAAGTCCATGACGACGACGACGATGATCAGCAGCGACGTCCCGCCGAAATAGAACGGCACGTTCAACTGCAGAATGAGAAACTCGGGCAGCAGGCAAACGAGCGTTATGTAAATGGCGCCAGTCACGGTCAGACGTGTCATCACGCCATCGATGTAGCGTGCGGTCTGGTCACCCGGCCGGATACCCGGGATGAACGCGCCGGATTTCTTCAGGTTGTCTGCCATTTCTTTCGGGTTGAAGACCAGCGCCGTGTAGAAAAAGCAAAAGAATATGATCGCTGCTGCATAGAGCATGACGTACAGCGGCTGTCCCGGTGACAGTGCGCTGCTTATTTCGCGCAACCAGCCCATACCTTCAGCGTTGCCGAACCAGCCGGCGATAGTAGCTGGGAACAGAATGATGCTCGAGGCGAAGATTGGCGGAATAACGCCCGACATGTTGAGTTTGAGCGGCAGGTTGGTCGACTGGCCGCCGTAAGTCTGCCGACCGCGCTGCTGCTTGGCGTAATTGACCGTGATTCGACGCTGCGCACGCTCGACGAACACGACCAGGCCGGTGACTGCTACCGCAATAGTAAACAGCAACAGCACCAGAATAATCGACAGTTCACCGGTACGCGCAAGTTCCAGCGTACCTGCCACTGCGCGCGGCAGTCCGGCGACGATGCCAGCGAAAATGATCATGGAAATGCCGTTGCCGATGCCGCGCTCGGTAACCTGCTCACCCAGCCACATGAGAAACAACGTGCCGGTGACGAGCGTGGCGACACAGGTGATCTTGAACGACAGACCCGGGTCGATGACGAGTTGCATGCCGGCGGAAGTCTGCTGTTCGAGCATGATGGCCACGCCGGTGGCCTGAAACAAGGCCAGGACAACGGTGAAATAGCGCGTGTACTGGTTGATCTTGCGACGCCCGGCTTCACCGTCCTTCTTCAACTGTTCGAGCTTCGGATGCACGACCGTCAGCAATTGAATGATGATGGACGCCGAGATGTACGGCATGATGCCGAGCGCAACCACCGAGAAACGCTCTAATGCGCCGCCCGAGAACATGTTGAACATGTCCAGGATCGAGCCACGCTGCTGATCGAACAGCGCATTCAACGCAACCGGATTGATGCCCGGCACCGGGATATGCGTGCAAATCCGGAACACGAGCAGCGCGCCGAGCAGAAACAGAATGCGCTGTCTGAGCTCGGTCAGCTTGCCCAGGCCCGCTACACCACCCGGAATTCGATTGGCTGTCGTCGTTGCCACTGTCAGTCTTCCACCCGGCCTCCAGCGGCCTCGATGCGCGCACGCGCGCCTTTGGTCACGCCAATACCACGAACCGTGACTGCCTTGGTCAATTTGCCCGAGAGAATGATCTTGACGGTCTCGATGTCGTGTCGCACGAGGCCAGCGGCCTTCAGCGCATCGAGATCGATCACCTCCACGGTGAGCAGGTTCAGCTCGTGCAGCCGGATCTCGTCAGCCGCACTTGCGCCGAGCGAACGGAAGCCGAATTTCGGCAGGCGACGCTGCAGCGGCATCTGGCCGCCTTCGAAGCCGACCTTGTGGTAACCGCCGGCGCGCGACTTCTGGCCCTTATGGCCACGTCCGCTGGTTTTGCCGGACCCGGAACCGCCGCCACGCCCCAGGCGCTTTCGCGCCTTCTTCGAACCGTCTGCCGGTCGCAGTGTATTCAGACGCACGTCTAATTCTCCCGCACTTGCAGCATGTAGATGATCTTATTGATCATGCCGCGATTCTCATTCGTATCCGCCACTTCGACGGTGTGCCACATACGGCGCAGGCCGAGACCGCGCGCGCAGGCCTTGTGTGCCTCGAGGCGCCCGTTCAGGCTCTTGCACAAAGTGACAGTCAGCTTCTTGGTCGACACGTTCAGAATCCTCGGATCTCGAGCACGCTCTTGCCACGCTTGGCCGCCATGTGCTCCGGCGATGCCATGCCGTTCAGACCGTTGATCGTTGCTCGCACAACGTTGATCGGGTTGCTGGTGCCGATGCATTTCGCCAGCACGTTATGCACGCCCAGCACCTCGAACACCGCGCGCATCGGGCCACCGGCGATGATGCCCGTGCCTTCGGAAGCAGGCTGCATGTAGACCTTGGCTGCGCCGTGCTCGCCGAACAGCGGATACTGCAGGGTGTTACCGTTCAGCGCGACCTTGATCATGTTCTTGCGCGCGCTTTCCATCGCTTTCTGAATGGCGACTGGCACCTCACGTGCCTTGCCGCGGCCGAAACCGACACGACCTTGACCGTCACCGACTACCGTCAGCGCGGCGAAGCCGAAGATTCGGCCACCCTTGACCACTTTGGCGACACGGTTCACACCGATCAGCTTCTCAAAGTAGCCTTCGTTGTTCTCCGGCATACTCTGGTTGCCACTCATTACAGCCATCACAGAACTCCTAGAATTTCAGGCCGGCTTCGCGCGCGGCATCGGCCAGCGCTTTCACGCGACCGTGATACTTGAATCCGGATCGGTCGAACGCGACCGACGTGACACCGGCAGCCAGCGCGCGCTCCGCAATCATCTTGCCGACTTCGGCCGCAGCAGCGACATTGCCGCCGATGGCACCGCTGGTGCGAAAGCTCTTGTCGACGGTCGACGCACAGGCGACCACGGTGCCGCCATCGGGCGCGATAATCTGCGCGTATATGTGCCGGGGCGTACGGTTGATACACAACCGCACCACGCGCAGGCTCTTGATCTTGGCGCGGGTCTTCCGGGCACGGCGCAAACGGGAATTTTTTTTGTCCATCTCTGCGCTCAACTCTTCTTCGCTTCTTTCTTGACTATCTTCTCGCCGCCGTAGCGAACGCCTTTGCCTTTGTATGGCTCGGGTGGGCGATAGGCGCGAATGTTCGCGGCAATCTGGCCGACACGCTGCTTGTCGATGCCCTTGATCAGTATTTCGGTCTGCGTGGGGGTCTCGATCGTGATGCCTTCCGGGATCGCGAACTCAACCGGGTGTGAGTAGCCGAGCGACAGGTTCAGTTTTGAACCCTGGACCTGCGCGCGGTAGCCGACACCGACGATTTCGAGCTTGCGCTGAAAACCGTTGACGACACCGTTGACCATGTTGGCGAGCAGCGCGCGAGTCGTACCGGAAAGCGCGTTGGCAGCCTGACTGGCGTCCTTGACGCTGATCAACAGTGCACCGCCCTCGACATTCACGCCGACAAGTTCATGCACCTGATGCGTCAGCGTTCCCTTGGCGCCTTTGATGCTGACACTCTGGCCGGCAACCTGGACATCCACACCGGCGGGAAGCTCGATTGGATTTTTCGCGACTCGTGACATGCTGGTCGGACCTCAATACAGCGAACAGATGATCTCGCCGCCGATACCGTGTTCACGCGCTTCCTTGTCGGTCATCAGACCGCGGGACGTGGACACGATGGCGACACCCAGACCACCGACGATGGTAGGTAGCTGGTCTTTCGTACGATAGACGCGCAGACCCGGACGGCTGACGCGTTTGACGTTTTCGATGACCGCTTTGCCACGGTAATACTTCAACTCGACCGTCATCGTTTTCTTCGCGCCTTCGCCTTCGACGCGATAACCGACGATGTAGCCCTCGTTCTTCAACAGCTCGGCAATGGCGGCTTTCTTGGTCGAAGCCGGCATCGTGACCTCGCGCTTGTCGCGGGCCTGACCGTTGCGCAGGCGCGTCAACATGTCGCTGATGGGATCTTGCATGCTCATATCAAATCTGTTCCTGGGTACCGTTTACGGTCTGAATACCAGTTGGGCTTACCAGCTGGCCTTGACCAGGCCGGGAATGTGGCCTTCCATCGCCAAGCGCCTGAGCTCGTTACGACCGAGGCCGAACTTACGGTAGAAACCGTGCGGACGGCCGGTCAGGCGGCAACGATTACGCTTGCGCGAGAGGCTCGAATCGCGCGGCAGTTTCTGCAGGCGGATGCGGGCGTCTTCGCGCTCATCGTAGGACCGCTCTTCGTCCTTGATGATGTTCTTCAGTTCAACGCGCTTGGCGCTGAACTTCTTCGCGAGAACGGCCCGCTTCACCTCACGATTGATCATGGATTTCTTGGCCATGCTGGTGCCTCTAGGTCCGGAGTGGGAAGCGGAATGCTTCCAGCAAAGCGCGACCTTCATCGTCGGTTCGCGCCGTCGTCGTGATGCAGATATCCATGCCCCGCAGCTGATCGATCTTGTCGTAGTCGATCTCGGGGAAAATAATCTGTTCCTTCACGCCCATGTTGTAATTACCGCGACCGTCGAATGCGCGCCCGTTCAAGCCGCGAAAATCGCGAATACGCGGGATGGCGATATTGATCAGGCGATCGAGAAACTCATACATGCGGTCGCGGCGCAGCGTGACTTTGGCGCCGATAGGCCAGCCGTCGCGGATCTTGAAGCCGGCGATCGACTGGCGCGCAAGCGTCACTATCGGCTGCTGACCCGTAATACGCTTCAGATCGCTCACCGCATGCTCGATGATTTTTTTGTCGCCGACCGCCTCGCCAAGCCCCATGTTGAGGGTAATCTTGGAGATGCGCGGCACCTGCATGGACGACTGGAAGCCGAATTGCTCCTGGAGCTTCGGCACCACCGTCTCGCGATAAAAATCTTCTAGTCTCGACATGTCACGAATTCTCGATAAATTAAGCGTCGACGACTTCGCCGTTCGACTTGAAGAAACGAACCTTGCGGCCGTCTTCGAGCGACTTGAAGCCCACACGATCCGGCTTTTGCGTCACCGGGTTGAGCAGCGCGATGTTCGACCCCTCCATCGGCGCCTCTTTCTCGACGATGCCACCGCCGATACCGGCCTGCGGATTCGGCTTGGTGTGTCGCTTGACGAGATTGATCCCTTCGACAATCACACGGTTGTCCGGATACACACGCAGGACGACACCGCGCTTGCCACGGTCACGGCCGGTCAGGATTGTCACCCGGTCGCCTTTCCTGATCTTGTTCATCAACTGATACTCCGCGCCAGACTCACAGAACTTCGGGAGCGAGCGAGACGATGCGCATGAAGCGGTCGCCACGCAGTTCGCGCGTCACCGGCCCGAAAATACGCGTGCCGATGGGCTGCAGCTGCTTGTCGAGCAGTACTGCCGCATTGCCGTCGAAACGGATCAACGAACCGTCTGGACGGCGAACGCCTTTACGCGTGCGCACCACGACCGCGTTGAACACTTCGCCCTTGCGCACCTTGCCGCGCGGGATCGCTTCCTTGACGCTGACCTTGATGACGTCGCCGATGTTGGCATAACGTCGTCGCGATCCGCCCAGGACCTTGATGCACATCAGTCGACGTGCGCCGCTGTTGTCTGCGGCATCGAGCATGCTTTGCATCTGAATCATGTTCTACTCCGAACTCTCTTGCCTGCTTGGTTCAAACCCGGCTCGCGCGTTCGATCACGCGCTGCAGCCGCCAGCTCTTGTTTTTCGAGATCGGGCGGCACTCTTCGATGGCGACGGTATCGCCTTCGCCGCACTCGTTATTCTCGTCATGGGCGAGCAGCTTGGTCGATTTGCGCACGTACTTGCGATAGAGCGGATGCTCAACGCGACGCTCGATGACGACCGAGATGGTTTTATCCATCTTGCTGCTGGCGACCTGGCCTACCAGGGTACGCGCCGCTTTCTTTTCTTCACTCATGCCGCATCCCCCTGGGCGCGCTCGCTGATGATGGTCTTGATGCGCGCGATGTCGCGGCGTGCGCCGCGGATCTCGCTCGGGCGCGCAGGCTGACCCGAGCCACCCTGCATTCTCATATTGAATTGCTTGCGGCGCAGCTCAAGCAGCAGCGTCGACAATTCCTCGTTACTCTTGACACGCAGATCGATGGCCTTCATCACAGCACCGTACGGATAGCGAAAGTGGTACGCACCGGCAGCTTGGCGCTGGCCAGACGCATGGCTTCGCGAGCCAGCTCCTCGGTCACGCCTTCCATTTCATACAGCACCGTGCCCGGCTTGACCTGGGCCACCCAGTACTCGACGTTGCCCTTGCCTTTGCCTTGACGGACTTCGAGCGGCTTCTTCGAGACCGGCTTGTCAGGGAACACACGGATCCAGACTTTGGCGCCGCGCTTGACGTGGCGGGTGATCGCCCGGCGCGCCGCTTCGATCTGGCGAGCCGTGATGCGTCCGCCCGTCGTGCACTTAAGCGCGAACTCGCCGAAGCTGACCTTACTGCCGCGCTGTGCAAGGCCGCGGTTGCGGCCCTTCATCTGCTTGCGGAATTTTGTATTTTTTGGTTGCAGCATTTTCTACGCTCCTGAACCTGGCTCAGCCTCAGGCTGCCGAGGTTTCAGCGTTTTCCTCTTTACGTTCGTCGCCTTTCTGGATGATCTCGCCTTTGAAGATCCAGACCTTGACGCCAATGACTCCATACGTGGTATTCGCTTCGGCAAAGCCGTAGTCGATGTCCGCGCGGAGCGTATGCAATGGCACGCGACCCTCGCGATACCACTCTGAGCGCGCAATTTCAGCGCCATTCAGACGGCCGGCGACCATGATCTTGATACCCTGCGCACCGAGTCGCATCGAATTGGATACCGCCCGCTTCATCGCGCGGCGGAACATGATGCGCCGCTCGAGCTGCTGGGCAACCGATTCAGCAACCAGATAGGCGTCGAGCTCCGGCTTGCGGATTTCCTCGACGCTGATGTGCGACGGCACACCGAGCAATTTGGAGACCTGTTTGCGAAGCGACTCGATATCTTCGCCTTTCTTGCCGATGACAATGCCCGGGCGCGCCGTATGGATGATGATCCGGGCGTTGTTCGCCGGCCGCTCGATCTGGATGCGGCTGACCGAAGCGTGCGCGAGCTTCTTGCGCAGGAATGCCCGCACAGCCAGATCCATGTTCAGTGTGTTGGCATAGTGCTTGGTGTCGGCGTACCACGTCGACGTCCAGTCCTTGACGATGCCAAGCCGGATCCCGTACGGATGAACTTTCTGTCCCATAATGCTTGTCGCCTTAATTGCTCGGCTTTATTTATCGACGGCCACGGTCAGGTGGCTCGTGCGTTTCAGGATCTTCGCTGCGCGCCCGCGCGCCCGCGCTCGCCAGCGCTTCATGGTCGGACCTTCGTCGACCGAGATATGCGAGATGCGCAACTCGTCGACATCCGCGCCATCGTTGTGCTCGGCATTCGCGATCGCCGATTCAAGTACTTTCTTAACCAGCGCGGCGGCCTTCTTGTCGCTGAAGGTCAACACGTTGATGGCCTGCTCTACCGGCATACCGCGTACGAGGTCGGCCACCAGACGGACCTTCTGCGCCGCGATGCGCGCATTTCTGAGTTTTGCCAAAGTCGCCATTGCTGCTAGTCCTCGGCGCCTGCTCAGCGCGCCTTCTTGTCAGCGACGTGCCCGCGGAACGTGCGGGTCGGCGCGAATTCGCCGAGCTTGTGCCCGACCATGTTCTCATTGACGTAAACCGGCATGTGCTGGCGGCCGTTATGTACGGCAATCGTCAGGCCGACCATGTCCGGCATGATCAGCGAGCGTCGTGACCATGTCTTCAACGGGCGCTTGTCGTTCTTGGCACGGGCTTCTTCCACCTTTTTCATGAGGTGGTGGTCGATGAAAGGACCTTTCTTGATTGAACGAGGCATGGTGTTCTCCGTGCTTAGCGCTTGTTGCGACGGCGCACGATCAGATTATTCGTCCGCTTGTTATGGCGGGTCTTGTGGCCCTTGGTTGGCGTTCCCCATGGGCTCACCGGATGGCGTCCGCCCGACGTGCGACCTTCGCCGCCGCCATGCGGATGATCGACCGGGTTCATGGCCACACCACGCACCGTCGGTCGTACGCCGCGCCAGCGCTTGGCACCGGCTTTGCCGAGAGAGCGCAGTGAATGCTCCTGGTTGCCGACTTCGCCGAGCGTTGCGCGGCATTCAATCGGCACCTTGCGCATTTCACCGGACCGCAGGCGAAGCGTCGCATAAGCGCCTTCCCGAGCAACGAATTGGATGCTCGCACCGGCACTGCGACCGATCTGAGCGCCCTTGCCCGGCTTCAGCTCGACACAGTGGATCAGCGTACCGACCGGAATATTGCGCAACGGCAGGCAATTGCCGGTTTGTATCGGAGCGTCCGCTCCGGACCGCAGTTTGACGCCGGCTTTCACGCCTTTCGGCGCGATGATGTAGCGACGCTCGCCGTCCTCATACAACATCAGGGCAATGTGCGCGGAGCGGTTGGGGTCGTACTCCAGACGCTCGACGATTGCACTGATGCCGTCCTTGTTGCGCAGGAAATCGATTAGACGATAGCGCTGCTTGTGGCCGCCGCCGCGATGGCGAACCGTAATGCGACCCTGGTTGTTGCGCCCGGATTTGCGCGATTGACGCTCGATCAGCGGTGCATAGGGCTCACCCTTATGCAGATCGGGCGTCGTGACCGTAACGACGCTGCGGCGACCGGGCGAGGTTGGTTTTGCTTTAATCAATGCCATGGTAGTGCTCTCTCACCTATTCGCCGGCGAAATTGATTTCGAAGCCTTTCTTCAATTTCACGAAGGCTTTCTTCCACGCATTGATGGTGCCGGTCCGGCCGCGAAAGGTGCGCAGCTTCGGGCGCACGATCGAAGTGGTGACCGCCTCGACTTCAACCTTGAACAACTGTTCCACGGCAGCTTTGATTTCAGGCTTGGTCGCGTTCTTCAGTACGCGGAACATGTACTGGCGATGCAGATCGGCGGCACGAGCAGCTTTTTCCGTCATCTTCGGCTCGACCAGGATCTGCAGTAAGCGTTCTTGGTTCATTTCAACATCGCCTCAATCGCCACCAGGGCTTTCTGCGTGACGACGACCTTGTCGTAAGCCACCAGCAGGAACGGATCGATAGCACTCGCCTCGACCATACCGACGCCGGGAATATTGCGTGCGGCGAGGAACAGGTTTTCCGTCAGTTCATCGCTGACGATGAGCACTTCATTGACACCGAGACGCGAAAGAGCGGCCTTGGCGTCGCGGGTCCGTGGCTGCTCGAGCTGGAAGTCGTCGACAACCAGCAGACGCCCCTGGCGAACCAGCTCCGACAGAATGGAACGCAGCGCGCTGCGATACATCTTGCGGTTTACTTTCTGCTCATAGTTGCGCGGCCGCGCAGCGAACGTCCGGCCGCCACCACGCCATAACGGGCCGCGGGTGGTTCCGGCGCGTGCGCGACCAGTGCCTTTCTGGCGCCACGGTTTGTGACCGCCGCCGGCGACATCCGCGCGCGTCTTCTGTGCCTTCGTGCCGGAACGCGCTGCTGCCATATAGGCCGTCACGATCTGGTGCACGAGCGCTTCGTTATAGTCGCGCCCGAACACTTCGTCGGACAGCGGCACCTGACCGGCGCTGCCGCCGCTGGCGATTGAATGTACTTGGAGTTCCATGAATTCGTTATCCGTTGCGGGCCTTGGCGGCCGGGCGAATAAATACGTCGCCGCCTTTCGCGCCAGGCACTGCGCCCTTGATCAGCAGCAGATTGCGTTCAGTATCGACACGCACGACTTCGAGGCTCTGCACAGTACGACGCTTATCGCCCATGTGCCCTGCCATCCGCTTGCCCTTGATCACGCGACCTGGCGTCTGGCACTGGCCGATGGAACCCGGCACGCGATGCGACACCGAGTTGCCGTGCGTGGCATCCTGGGTGCGGAAGTTATGCCGTTTGACCGTACCCGCGAAACCTTTGCCGATGGTCGTGCCGGTGACGTCGACCAGTTGCCCGGCGGCAAACAGATCGACTTTCAATTCGGCGCCGACGGCGAATTCGCCGATGTCACCGTCATCGAGACGGAATTCCCACAAGCCCAGACCTGCGTCCACACCGGCTTTCTTGAATTCGCCGGCTTCGGCACGGTTGACCTTGTTCTGGCGGCGTTCGCCTTGCGTGATCTGGATGGCGCGATAGCCATCTGTATCGGTGGTCTTGACCCGCGTCACCTTGTTCGGCGGCACTTCCACCACCGTTACGGGCGTCGATGCGCCATCTTCTGCGAAGATGCGCGTCATGCCGCGTTTACGTCCTACTAAGCCGAGGCTCATGGTTATTCTCCAATCCGCCTAGTTCAACTTGATCTGCACATCGACGCCGGCAGCGAGATCGAGCTTCATCAGCGCATCGACCGTCTTGTCGGTCGGATTGACGATGTCGAGCAAGCGCTTGTGCGTCCGGATCTCGTACTGATCGCGCGCGTCCTTGTTGACGTGCGGGGAGACGAGGATCGTAAACCGCTCCTTCTTGGTGGGCAGCGGTATCGGGCCCTTGACCTGTGCGCCCGTGCGCTTGGCCGTTTCGACGATTTCCTTGGTCGACTGATCGATCAAACGATGATCGAACGCCTTGAGCCTGATTCTGATTACTTGCTGATTCATCTTGTTTTAAGCGGCGGTACATCGCGCATCGATGCTGCTCGACCGTAAGGTCGTCTCGATTGCGCGTCTATGCCTGCCTGTCACTCCTGCTGAGTTCTCGTGGTCCGACCTCGGAATACCTGTCTGGCCCTACTCGATGATCTTCGATACGACGCCGGCACCGACCGTCCGTCCGCCTTCGCGGATGGCAAAGCGCAGCCCTTCTTCCATCGCTATCGGATTGATCAGCTTCACCGTCACTTTCAAGTTGTCGCCAGGCATCACCATCTCGATCCCTTCCGGCAGATCGACCGCGCCTGTCACGTCCGTCGTTCGAAAATAAAACTGCGGCCGGTAATTCGTGAAAAATGGCGTGTGACGACCACCCTCTTCCTTCGACAACACATACACTTCGGCCTCGAAATGCGTATGCGGATTCACCGAGCCAGGCTTGCACAACACCTGACCACGCTCGACGTCTTCGCGCTTCGTCCCACGCAACAGCACCCCGACGTTGTCCCCAGCCTGACCTTCGTCCAGCAGCTTGCGGAACATTTCAACGCCCGTGCACGTCGTCTTCTGCGTCGCACGTATGCCCACAATCTCAACTTCTTCGCCGACCGTCACCTTGCCCCGCTCGATGCGTCCTGTCACCACCGTGCCACGACCAGAGATCGAAAAGACGTCCTCAATCGGCAACAGAAACGGCAGGTTCAGCGGACGCTCCGGGATCGGGATGAACTCGTCCATCGCCGCCACCAGCCGCTCAATCGACTGCGTGCCAATCTCGCTGTCCTCGCCTTCAACCGCTTTCAGCGCACTGCCGATGATCACCGGCGTGTCGTCGCCCGGGAACTGATACAGATCCAGCAATTCACGGATCTCCAGCTCAACCAGCTCCAGCAACTCGGCGTCGTCGACCATGTCCGCCTTGTTCAGGTAAACCACGATCTTCGGCACACCCACCTGGCGCGCCAGCAGGATGTGCTCGCGGGTCTGCGGCATCGGGCCATCCGCCGCGCTGCACACCAGAATGGCGCCGTCCATCTGCGCCGCACCCGTGATCATGTTCTTCACGTAGTCGGCATGCCCCGGGCAATCAACGTGCGCATAATGCCGATTCGCACTTTCGTACTCGACATGCGCCGTCGCAATCGTAATGCCGCGCTCGCGCTCTTCGGGCGCGTTGTCGATCTGATCGTACGCTTTCACCACGCCACCGAACTTCTTCGCCGACACAATCGTCAGTGCCGCCGTCAACGTCGTCTTGCCGTGATCCACGTGACCAATCGTCCCCACATTCACATGCGGTTTCGTTCTTGCAAATTTCTCTTTGGCCATGGCTGTATGCCCTCTTGCTTGCTGCTACGGTTGCGGCGGTGTCCGCCTGCTAGCTTCTCTTGATAATCGTTTCGGCGATGTTGCTCGGCGCTTCGACATAGCGCGAAAACTCCATCGAATAGGTCGCACGACCCTGCGTTGCCGAGCGCAAATCAGTGGCGTAGCCGAACATTTCGTTCAACGGCACATCAGCACGGATGATGACGCCTGCGGGCGACTCTTCGGTACCGAGCAATACGCCACGGCGACGGCTGAGATCGCCGTTGATGCTGCCCATGTAATCTTCCGGGGTCACGATTTCAACGCTCATGACCGGCTCCAGCAGGACGGGTTTGCCCTGCCTGGCGCCTTCCTTGAAAGCCATGGAACCGGCAATCTTGAAGGCGATTTCGCTGGAATCGACGTCGTGATAAGACCCGTCATAGAGCGCCGCCTTGACGTCAACTACCGGATAACCGGCGAGCACGCCATTGGCGAGCGCTTCCTGCACCCCTTTCTGGATCGCGGGAATGAATTCTTTCGGGATCACGCCGCCGACGACTTCGTTGACGAACTCGAAGCCGGAGCCAAGTTCGCCGGGCTCGAGCCGCAGAATGACGTGACCATACTGGCCGCGGCCACCGCTCTGGCGCACGAAGCGACCTTCAGCCTTGGCGACTTTCTTGCGGATTGTCTCGCGGTAGGCAACCTGCGGCTTGCCGACGTTGGCGTCGACCTTGAACTCGCGCTTCATGCGATCGACGATGATCTCGAGATGCAGTTCGCCCATACCGGCGATAATCGTCTGGCCTGATTCCGCGTCAGTCGATACCCGGAACGACGGATCCTCAGCGGCAAGCTTCTGCAGCGCGACACCCATCTTTTCCTGGTCGCTCTTGGTCTTCGGCTCGACAGCAACAGCGATCACCGGATCAGGAAATTCCATACGCTCGAGCATGATCACGCGATCGATATCGCACAGCGTGTCGCCCGTAGTGACGTCTTTCAAACCGACAGCGGCAGCGATGTCGCCAGCGCGAACTTCCTTGATCTCTTCGCGACTGTTCGCATGCATCTGCAGTACGCGACCGAAACGTTCTTTCTTGCCCTTGATCGGGTTGTAGACCGTGTCGCCGGACTTGACCACGCCTGAATAGACACGGAAGAACGAGAGCGTACCCACAAACGGGTCGGTGGCAATCTTGAACGCCAGTGCGGCAAACGGCTCATCGTCGTCGGCATGCCGAGTGGCTTCGGTCTTGCCGTCTTCCTGCAGACCCTTGACGGCAGTGACATCCACCGGCGCCGGCAGGTACTCGATGACGGCGTCGAGCAGCGCCTGCACGCCTTTATTCTTGAACGCTGAGCCGCACAATACCGGCACTAGCTCATTGTTCAGAGTGCGCTGGCGCAGCCCGCTCTTGATCTCATCGACCGACAGTGCGCTGTCTTCAAGGTACTTTTCAGTCAGCGCTTCGTTTGCTTCGGCGGCTGCTTCGACGAGCTGCTCGCGCAGTCCGGTGCAGGTAGCGAGCAGCGGACCGGCAATATCCCGTTCTTCGAAGCGCATGCCAAGGGACTCTTCGTCCCAGTAAATGGCTTTCATCTTGATCAGATCGACGACGCCTTCGAAGTTCTCTTCGGCGCCTATCGGGAACTGTACCGGTATCGGATTGCTCCCGAGGCGAGTGCGGATCTGGCCAACAACTCGCAAGAAATCGGCGCCGGCGCGATCCATCTTATTGACGAAAGCAAGGCGCGGAACGCCGTATTTGGTGGCTTGACGCCAGACCGTCTCGGATTGCGGTTCGACACCACCAACCGCGCAGAATACCGCGACCGCACCGTCGAGCACGCGCAGCGAGCGTTCAACTTCGATCGTGAAATCGACGTGACCGGGCGTATCGATAATGTTGATGCGATGCTGAGGGAACTGCTTGTCCATGCCAGCCCAGAAACAGGTTGTCGCGGCCGACGTAATCGTGATGCCGCGTTCCTGCTCCTGCTCCATCCAGTCCATGACGGCGGCACCGTCGTGTACTTCGCCTAACTTGTGCGAGACACCGGTGTAATAAAGGATACGCTCAGTCGTCGTAGTCTTACCGGCATCAATATGGGCCATGATGCCGATATTGCGGTAACGTTCGATGGGCGTCGTACGGGGCACGGTGGTAGTCCAAGTGTGGTCTGCAACTACCAGCGGTAATGAGAGAATGCACGGTTGGCTTCCGCCATCTTGTGCGTGTCTTCGCGCTTCTTCACTGCGGTGCCGCGGTTGTCATAGGCTTCGATCATCTCATTGGCGAGACGCTGACCCATGGATTTCTCGTTCCGCTTGCGTGCAGCATCGACGAGCCAGCGCATCGCCAACGCGCTGCGACGGTTCGGGCGGACTTCTACCGGGACTTGATAAGTTGCACCGCCGACGCGACGCGATTTCACTTCGACTTTCGGTTCGACGTTCTCGAGCGCCTGCTTGAATACGTCGATCGCCTGGCCCTTGCCGCGATGCTCGACTTCGGTCAATGCGCCGTAGACTATCTTCTCGGCCACCGCTTTTTTGCCGCGCGACATCACCATGTTGATGAATTTGGCAACAGTGCGGTCCCCGTATTTCGGATCGGGGAGTATTTCGCGTTTAGCAGCAACGTGACGTCGGGACATCGTGATACGCCTTCAGTAATCGTTTCGGTGGGAATTACGCTTTCGGACGCTTGGCGCCGTACTTCGAACGGGCCTGACGACGATCGCTGACACCGGAGGTATCAAGCGTGCCGCGCACGGTGTGATAGCGAACGCCGGGCAAATCCTTGACGCGGCCGCCGCGAATGAGGATCACCGAATGTTCTTGCAGGTTATGCCCTTCACCGCCGATATACGTGGTGACTTCCTGACCATTGGTCAGGCGAACGCGGGCAACTTTACGAAGCGCCGAGTTAGGCTTCTTCGGTGTCGTGGTGTAGACACGGGTACATACGCCACGCTTCTGGGGACAAGCTTCCAGTGCCGGGACGTTGCTTTTTTTGGCCTGCCGCTTACGCGGCTTGCGCACTAATTGATTAATTGTCGCCATTACCCTGCAGAGCTCGTTCGGTAAATCCAATTGTTAAACAGCGAGTTGTTGCGCCATTTCCCGTATTTCAGAGACTATCCTCCGGCCGCGACGACCGCCGCATGGTGGATGGTCTAAGGGTCGGAAAAAGACAGCGCAAAAAAACGACAGGCTGGATGACTCCGGCCTGTCGCAGAAGCGGGATTATAAGTAGCGATTCGCGCTTATGTCAATCCTGCTCAGGCACTCTTGGTGCTGGGCTCCGCTGCCTCGTTCGCTATCTCGACTTCGCGCAATTCCGCCATCAGTTCAGCGTCGATGCCCGCGGCAATGCTCGCGGCAGTTTCTGGCGCACTGTAGCGGCGGCGACGGGTGGCGTGATAGGCGTAGCCGGTACCGGCCGGGATGAGCCGGCCGACGATCACGTTCTCTTTCAAGCCTCGCAGCTCGTCGTGTTTGCCGGTCACTGACGCTTCCGTCAGCACCCGGGTCGTCTCCTGGAATGACGCCGCCGAGATGAACGATTCCGTCGCGAGCGACGCCTTGGTGATGCCGAGCAGCATCTGCTGGGCCGACGCCGGCCGGCCGTTGTCGGCGCGGACGCGATCGTTCTCGTCCATCAGGCGCTCACGCTCGATCTGCTCGCCCTTGAGGAAGCGGGTATCGCCGGCGTCGACGATTTCCATCTTCCGCAGCATCTGGCGCACGATGGTCTCGATGTGCTTGTCGTTAATCTTCACGCCCTGCAGACGATAGACTTCCTGCACTTCGTTGACGACGTAACGGGTCAGCTCATGAGCCCCTTTCAGACGCAAAATGTCGTGCGAATCCGGCGCGCCGTCGCAGACCACTTCGCCGCGTTCGACGTGCTCGCCTTCGAACACGGTGACGTGCCGCCACTTCGGGATCAGGCTTTCATACTGATCGCCGTCGGCGCTGGTGATGATGAGCCGCTGCTTGCCCTTGGTGTCCTTGCCGAACGAAACCGTGCCGGTCGCTTCAGCGAGGATGGCAGGTTCTTTCGGCTTGCGCGCTTCGAACAGATCCGCCACGCGCGGCAGACCACCGGTGATGTCACGGGTTTTCAGCGATTCCTGCGGAATGCGCGCCATGACGTCGCCGACTTTCACTTCCAGGCCGTTGGTCACGACGACCACGGCATTAGGCGGCAGGAAATAGTGCGCCGGGATGTCGGTGCCCGGAATTTTCAGTTCCTTGCCCTTGGCGTCGACCAGCTTCAGTACCGGACGCATTTCCCTGGCTGAGCTGCTGCGCTGCTTCAAGTCCATGACGACCACGCTGGACAAGCCGGTGATGTCGTCAACCTGTCGAGCCACGGTCACGCCTTCGTCGATATCCTGGAACACCGCCGTGCCGGCCACTTCCGTGATGATCGGATGGGTGTGCGGATCCCAGTTGGCGACAGACTGGCCGGCTTTGACCTCGGTGCCGTCGGCGACCGTCAAGACCGCGCCGTAAGGCACCTTATATCGCTCGCGGTCACGACCGATATCGTCGTTGACGACCAGTTCGCCGGAACGCGAGACCGACACGAACGTGCCGTCCTCGTGCGCCAGCGTCTTCATGTTGATCAGCTTGATCGTGCCCGACGCCTTGACCTCGATGCTGTTGATGGCGGCCGCACGCGAAGCTGCACCACCGATATGGAACGTGCGCATCGTCAGCTGCGTGCCCGGTTCGCCGATGGACTGCGCGGCGATAACACCGACAGCTTCACCGACATTGACCCGATGCCCGCGGGCGAGATCGCGGCCGTAGCAGGAGGCGCAGATGCCGTAACGCGTCGTGCAGGTGATGGCCGAGCGCACCAGCACTTCGTCGACACCGTGCAAATCCAGCGTCTCGACCCACTTCTCGTCAATGAGTGTGCCGGCCGGTGCAACGACTTCATCGCTGCCCGGACGAACGACATCCTGGGCCACGACACGACCGAGAATGCGATCGCCCAGCGCCTGAATGACGTCACCGCCTTCGATGATCGGCGTCATGACCAGACCTTCGTTCGTCCCGCAATCGATTTCGGTGACAACGAGATCCTGTGCAACGTCGACCAGACGACGGGTGAGGTAACCGGAGTTCGCAGTCTTGAGTGCCGTATCGGCCAGACCCTTGCGCGCGCCATGCGTCGAGATGAAGTACTGCAGAACGTTCAGGCCTTCGCGGAAATTGGCCGTAATCGGCGTTTCGATGATCGAACCGTCCGGCTTCGCCATCAGACCGCGCATGCCGGCAAGCTGCCGGATCTGCGCGGCAGAACCGCGGGCACCGGAGTCGGCCATCATGAAGATCGAATTGAACGACGCCTGGCGTACCGTCTTGCCGTCGACCTGGACCGTATCCGAACCGAGCTTCTCCATCATCGCCTTGGCGACCTGGTCATTGGTATGCGACCAGATGTCGACGACCTTGTTGTAGCGCTCACCGGTCGTCACCAGACCAGCCGTGTACTGGTCCTCGATCTCTTTCACCTGCTTCTCGGCCGCCTCGATGATGCGTGGCTTCTCGTCCGGCACGACCATGTCATCGACGCCGATGGAAACACCCGCGCGCGTCGCGTGCTGGAAACCGGCGTACATCAGCCGATCGGCAAAGATGACGGTATCTTTCAGACCGACAACGCGGTAGCAGGTATCGAACAGACGCGAAATCGTCCGTTTGTTCAACACCTGGTTGATCAGTTTGAACGACATACCGTGCGGCAGCAGGGCCGACAGCAGTGCGCGGCCGACCGTGGTCTTGACCACTTCGACCCATTCCTTGATCTCGTGATTCTCGTCGAACTCGGCGAGCTGCATGCGAACGCGGCAACGCGCGTGGAGCGACGCCGCGCCGGTCTCGAATGCGCGATGCACTTCGGAGATGTCGGCAAACGTCATGTCGGTGCCTTTGGCATCGATCGATTCACGCGTGATGTAGTACAACCCCAGCACGACGTCCTGCGTCGGCACGATGATCGGGTCGCCGTTGGCAGGCGACAGGATGTTGTTGGTCGACATCATCAGGCTGCGTGCTTCGAGCTGCGCTTCGATCGACAGCGGTACGTGTACCGCCATCTGATCGCCGTCGAAGTCGGCATTGAATGCCGTACAGACCAACGGGTGCAACTGAATCGCCTTGCCTTCGATCAGCACCGGCTCGAACGCCTGGATACCAAGACGGTGCAGCGTCGGCGCCCGGTTCAGCATGACCGGATGCTCGCGGATGACTTCCTCGAGGATGTCCCACACTTCCGGCCCTTCGCGCTCGACCAGTTTCTTGGCAGCCTTGATGGTTGTCGCCATGCCGCGTCGTTCGAGCTTGCTGAAAATGAACGGCTTGAACAGTTCGAGCGCCATTTTCTTTGGCAGTCCGCACTGATGCAGTTTCAACGTCGGGCCGACCACGATGACCGAACGACCGGAATAATCGACGCGCTTGCCGAGCAGATTCTGGCGGAAACGACCCTGCTTGCCTTTGATCATGTCGGCGAGCGACTTCAACGGCAGCTTGTTGGTGCCGGTAATCGCGCGGCCGCGCCGACCGTTGTCGAGCAATGCGTCGACTGCTTCCTGCAGCATGCGTTTTTCGTTGCGCACGATGATGTCGGGCGCGTTGAGGTCGAGCAGCCGTTTCAGTCGGTTATTTCGGTTGATGACGCGACGGTACAGATCGTTCAGATCCGAAGTCGCGAAACGACCGCCATCCAACGGCACCAGCGGACGCAGTTCCGGTGGAAGCACCGGCAGGACTTTCATCACCATCCATTCCGGACGGTTGCCGGAATGCAGGAATGCCTCCATCAGTTTCAGCCGCTTGGTCAGCTTCTTGATCTTGGTTTCCGAATTCGTTTTCGGCAGTTCTTCGCGGATGGCAGCCACTTCATGCGCGAGATCGACCGTCTTCAGCAGCTCATAGACCGCTTCGGCGCCCATGCGCGCGTCGAAATCGTCACCGTACTGTTCGATGGCGTCGAGATAGGATTCCTCGGACAGCAGCTGGCCGCGCTCCAGATCGGTCATGCCCGGTTCGACCACGACATAGGCTTCGAAATACAGGATGCGCTCGATCTCACGCAGCGTCATATCCAGCAGCAGACCCATGCGCGACGGCAGCGACTTCAGGTACCAGATGTGGGCTACCGGGCTTGCCAGCTCGATGTGGCCCATGCGCTCGCGGCGCACTTTGGCCAGCGTTACTTCGACGCCGCACTTCTCGCACACCACGCCACGATGCTTCAGGCGCTTGTACTTGCCGCACAGGCATTCGTAGTCCTTGATCGGCCCGAAGATCTTTGCGCAGAACAAGCCGTCGCGTTCCGGCTTGAACGTACGATAGTTGATCGTTTCGGGCTTCTTTACTTCGCCATAGGACCACGAACGGATTTTCTCCGGCGAGGCGAGACCGATGCTGATCGCATCGAAGTCCTCGGATACTCCCTGGCTCTTAAGCAGATCGAGTAAGTCTTTCACAATTCATACTCCTTGCGCGGGTAGGCGCAGAATGTCTGGAGGGTGCCTTATTCGTGTTCCAGCTCGATATCGATGCCGAGTGAGCGCATCTCTTTGAGCAACACGTTGAACGATTCGGGCATACCAGCCTCCATCTTGTGATCGCCGTCGACGATGTTCTTATACATCTTCGTACGGCCGTTGACGTCGTCGGACTTGACCGTGAGCATCTCCTGCAGCGTATAGGCCGCGCCGTAAGCTTCCAGCGCCCAGACCTCCATTTCACCGAAGCGCTGACCACCGAACTGGGCCTTGCCACCGAGCGGTTGCTGAGTGACGAGACTGTAAGGTCCGGTCGAGCGCGCATGCATCTTGTCATCGACCAGATGGTTGAGCTTGAGCATGTACATGTAACCGACCGTGATCTGGCGATCGAAAGATTCGCCGGTACGGCCGTCGAACAGCGTCGTCTGCCCGGAGCGCGGCAGGCCAGCCAGCTCCAGCATATTCTTGATCTCGTCTTCTTTCGCACCGTCGAACACCGGCGTCGCCATCGGCACCCCATGGCGCAGATTCCCGCACAGCGCAGTGACGTCGTCGTCGCTGAGCGAACCGAGATCTTCCTTCTGCCCGCTCGAGTTGTAGATCTTGCCGAGGAACTCACGCAATTCGGAGTTCGCCGCCACGCGGTCGAGCATTTCACCGATGCGCAGACCGAGACCGGCTGCGGCCCAGCCAAGGTGCGTTTCCAGCACCTGGCCGACGTTCATGCGCGACGGCACACCGAGCGGATTCAACACGATATCCACCGGTCGGCCGTCAGCCATGTGCGGCATGTCTTCAATCGGCACAATCATCGAGACCACGCCCTTGTTGCCGTGACGACCAGCCATTTTGTCGCCCGGCTGCATACGCCGTTTCACGGCGAGATAGACCTTGGCCATCTTCAACACACCTGGCGCGAGATCGTCTCCCGAGGTCAGCTTGGCGCGTTTCTCCTGGAACTGGCGATCAAAATCCTCACGATGCTTCTCGACTTGCGCCGCCAGCTGTTCGAGCTGCTCGTTGGCCGTTTCATGCTTGATGCGCACGTCGAACCACTTGCTGCGATCGACTTCGCTGAGCAGCTGTTTGGTGACTTTGACACCGCCTTTGAGCTGACCCGGTCCCTTGTCGGCATTCTTGCCGATCAACAGACGTTCGACGCGCTGGAAGATGTCGTCCTCGAGGATCTTCAACTGATCGTCGAGATCCTTCTTCACGCGGGCGATTTCTGCGCTCTCGATTTCACGTGCCCGGGCATCTTTTTCGATGCCGTCGCGTGTGAATACCTGTACGTCGATGACCGTTCCGCTCATGCCGGACGGCACGCGCAGCGAAGTATCCTTCACGTCAGACGCTTTCTCACCGAAGATTGCGCGGAGCAGCTTTTCTTCCGGCGTCAGCTGGGTTTCGCCTTTCGGCGTCACTTTGCCGACGAGGATGTCGCCTGGATGCACTTCGGCGCCGATGTAGACGATGCCGGATTCATCAAGCTTGGACAGCGCGCTCTCACTGACATTGGGGATGTCGCTCGAGATTTCCTCTGGCCCGAGCTTGGTATCGCGCGCCACGCAGGTCAGTTCTTCGATGTGGATACTGGTGTAGCGGTCTTCCTGCACGACGCGCTCGGAAATAAGAATCGAATCCTCGAAGTTGTAGCCGTTCCACGGCATGAACGCGACCAGCATGTTCTGGCCGAGCGCAAGCTCACCGAGATCCGTCGAGGGACCGTCAGCCAGGGTGTCGCCCTTGGCGATGCGATCGCCGAGATTGACCAGTGGGCGCTGGTTGATGCAGGTGTTCTGGTTGGAACGGGTGTACTTGGTGAGATTGTAGATATCGACGCCCGGCTCGCCAGCGGCGGTCTCGTCGTCGTTGACGCGCACCACGATGCGCGCGGCATCGACTGCATAGACTTCGCCGCCACGCAGCGCGACTACGGTCACACCCGAATCCTTGGCCACGGCGCGTTCGATGCCGGTACCCACCAGCGGCTTGTCGGCGCGCAGGGTCGGCACTGCCTGACGCTGCATGTTCGAACCCATCAGAGCACGGTTGGCATCGTCATGTTCGAGGAACGGGATCAGCGCCGCAGCGACAGAAACGATCTGACGCGGCGAGACGTCCATGTACTGCACACGTTCAGGTGACGCGAGTGTGAACTCGTTCTGATAGCGTGAGGAGACCAGGCTGTCGGTCAGACGGCCATTATTATCGAGCGCAGCATTGGCCTGCGCGATGACATACTGGCCTTCTTCGATCGCCGACAGGTAATCGATCTGGTCGGTCACGTGGACGCCGGTAACTTTGCGGTACGGCGTTTCAAGGAATCCGTACTCGTTGGTGCGCGCGTAGACGGCGAGCGAGTTGATCAGGCCGATGTTCGGCCCTTCCGGCGTCTCAATCGGGCAGACCCGGCCATAATGCGTCGGATGCACGTCGCGTACTTCGAAACCGGCACGCTCGCGCGTCAGACCGCCTGGGCCGAGGGCCGAGACACGACGCTTGTGCGTGACTTCCGACAACGGATTGTTCTGATCCATGAACTGCGACAGCTGGCTGGAACCGAAGAACTCCTTGATCACAGCCGAGACCGGCTTGGCATTGATCAGTTCCTGCGGCATATAGCCTTCGGATTCCGCCAGGCTGAGACGTTCCTTGACTGCGCGCTCGACGCGCACCAGGCCGACGCGGAACTGGTTCTCGGCCATTTCGCCGACACTTCGAACGCGGCGGTTACCCAGGTGGTCGATGTCGTCGACCGTGCCGTTGCCGTTGCGGATATCAATCAGGACACGCAGCACATCAATGATGTCAGCTTCGTTGAGGACGCCGCTCCCGACGACTTCGCTGCGACCGACGCGACGATTGAACTTCATGCGACCGACGGCTGAGAGGTCGTAACGGTCTTCGGTAAAGAACAGGTTCTTGAACAGATTTTCTGCCGCTTCACGGGTCGGCGGTTCGCCGGGGCGCATCATGCGATAGATTTCGACCTGCGCTTCCAACGGTGAGGTCGTGGGATCGACACGCAGGGTTTCCGAAACATAAGCGCCGTGATCGAGATCGTTGGCAAAAATCGTCTCGAGCGAGCTGATCTCCGCCTTGGCGAACTTGACCAGCATGTCATTGGTGATTTCTTCATTGGCGCCGGCCAGCAGTTCACCGGTCTTCATGTCGACGACGTTGCGAGCCAGCGTCTTGCCGATGAGGAATGACTGCGGCACCGTTATCTCGGTGATACCGCGCTGCTGAATTTCGCGGGTATGACGCGCCGTGATACGCCTTTCAGCCTCGACCAGTACGTTGCCGTCGGCATCGACCAGGTCGAACTCCAGCGTCTCGCCGCGCAGTCTCTCGGGCACGAGGTGCACACGCACCTGGTCGCCGTCGATGACGAACATGTCGCGTTCAAAAAAGGTTTCGAGCATGCGCTCGGTCGAGAAACCCAGCGCGCGCATCAGGACTGTTGCCGGCAGCTTGCGTCGGCGATCGATGCGCACGTAGACATGGTCCTTGGGGTCGAACTCAAAATCGAGCCAGGAACCGCGATAAGGAATGACACGGGCCGAGAACAACAGCTTGCCCGAGGAATGCGTCTTGCCGCGATCGTGGTCGAAGAACACACCCGGGGAACGATGCAGCTGCGAGACGATCACGCGCTCCGTGCCGTTGATCACAAACGTGCCATTGGTCGTCATGAGCGGCAGTTCGCCCATGTAGACTTCCTGCTCTCGGACATCCTTGATCGCTTTTTCGGCACCGGATTCTTTGTCATAGATGACCAGCCGGACAGTCACCCGCAATGAAGCGGCATACGTCAGGCCGCGAACCTGACATTCCTTGACGTCGAACACCGGCACGCCGAGACGATAGCTCACATATTCCAGGATCGCATTGCCCGAATAGGACTCGATCGGAAATACCGACTTGAAAGCCGCGTGCAAACCGTATTCGCCGCGATTCCCTACAGCGCGGTCTTCCTGCAGGAAGCGCTTGTAGGACTCGATCTGCGTTTCCAGCAAATACGGCACGTCGAGTATCGGCGGCGTTTTGCTGAAATCCTTGCGGATGCGCTTCTTTTCGGTATAGGTGTAGGCCATGTGATTACCGTCCTCTTAGACCGCGAGTGCCGGCGCGGAACATGTCCGAAACCGGCAATGGCGAAACCCTAATGCATAGCCAGCACACGACCGGGTTACCCGCCAAAGGGTAACCCGGCCTGCGCTGTGCTCGATGGCGCGCAAGGCGCACTGACGGTCTTACTTGAGCTCGACCGTGGCGCCAGCTTCGACGAGCTGCTTCTTGATATCTTCGGCTTCGGTCTTGTTGGCGCCTTCCTTGATCGTCGATGGCACGCCTTCGACCATGTCTTTCGCCTCTTTCAGGCCCAGACCGGTGATGGCACGAACCGTCTTGATCACGCCGACTTTGTTTTCGCCGAAGCTGGTCATGACGACATCGAATTCGTCCTTGACCTCGACCGGCGCAGCGGCTTCGCCGCCGCCGACCGCAACGGTCGCCACTGCGGCGGCGGCCGATACGCCCCATTTCTCTTCCAGCAAGGAAACCAGTTCGGTGACCTCGAGGATGCTCATGCTGCTCAGAGTTGAGACCAACTCTTCTTTGGAAACTGCCATTTCAATGTTCTCCTGAAAACAGATCGTTCAATACAGTCAAGCGGGCTGGCGGGCATCGTTGTAAGCGGCCAGCACCCGGACCAGTTGCGCTGCCGGCTCTGCCAGCGTGCGTACCAGTTGGGTCTGGGGCGCCTGGAAGATGGCGAGCAGCTGCGCGCGGGCTTCGTCGAGCGTGGGCATGCTGGCCAGGAGCGCGAGATCCTCAGCGGGTCTCAACTCACCGGCAAAAGCCACGGCCCTGGTCACGAGCTTGGCGTTGTCCTTGGCGAAATCACGCACCAGCCGCGCGCCGGCGCCCGGGTCTTCACCCGAGAACACCAGCAACAAAGGCCCGGTGAGCGAATCCTTCAGACAAGCGAAGTCCGTGCCGTCGACGGCCAGACGTGCGAGCGTGTTCTTGACCACGCGCAGATAAACCCCGCTGGCGCGGGCCTTGGCCCGCAAGCTGGTCATCTGCGCAACAGTCAACCCGGCGTATTCAGCGGCTACTGCCGCTTGTGCGCTGGACGCCACTTCCTTTACTTCCGAAACAACCGCCTGTTTTTGCTTCAATGTCAGACTCATTGGTTCTACTCCCGGTCAAATCGCAGAACGTGGTTCTGCGATCGCACCATTGCAGGCAGCCTCTGCAGGCTGCCAGGGTTTACGGCGTCCGTACCGGGCGTCAATCTGCCCTTCGGGGAAACACCGTCTGCGCGGGCCTTCACGATTAACCGCAAACCTGATTTGCGGACCCGCGGTCTTTGACGGCTGCCGGCGTGAGCCGACAACCCAAAGTTTCTCAAGCCTGCGCCGCGTCGACCGAGGTCTTGTCGACCACCAGCCCGGGACCCATCGTGGTCGATATCGCGATCGATTTCAGATAGATGCCCTTGGCTGAACTGGGTTTCGCTTTGCGCAGATCGTTCAGCACCGCCTCGAGATTTGCGCGCAGCGCCTCGGGCGTGAATGAAGCCTTGCCTATCGGGCAATGGATGATGCCGCCTTTGTCGGTGCGGAACTGGACCTGCCCGGCTTTGGCGTTACGTACAGCAGTTGCGACGTCGGTGGTGACCGTGCCCACTTTCGGGTTGGGCATCAAGCCACGCGGCCCGAGGATCTGACCGAGCTGGCCAACCACGCGCATCGACGCTGGCGTTGCAATCGCGATGTCGAAATCGATCTTGCCGCTGCGTACTTCGGCGGCGAGATCGTCCAGACCGATGACGTCGGCACCCGCCGCGCGCCCGGTCTCGGCATCGGCGCCGTCAGCAAACAGTGCGACACGCACGGATTTGCCGGTGCCATGCGGGAGCACGGTCGAACCGCGCACCACCTGATCGGATTTGCGCGGATCGACGCCGAGATTGACCGCGACATCGACTGATTCGTCGAACTTGGCCGAGGCGCACTCCTTCAGCAGACGCAGCACTTCGTCCAATGGACGCGCGCTGCGCATATCGCCAATTTTCTCGTGGATCGCGCGCAGACGTTTACCGGAATTGGACATCTCAGAGACCCTCCACAACGAGACCCATGCTGCGAGCGGTGCCAGCGATGGTACGGACTGATGCTTCGAGGCTGGCTGACGTCAGATCAGGCTGCTTGGCTTTCGCAATCTCTTCGATCTGCGCGCGATTGACCGTGCCTACCTTGACCGAGTTCGGTGTACCGCTGCCTTTGGGAACACCGGCTGCTTTGCGCAACAGCACCGAGGCCGGCGGCGTCTTGGTGATGAAGGTGAAGCTCTTGTCGCTGAACACGGTGATGACGACCGGCGTCGGCAGGCCCGGTTCGAGTTCCTGCGTCCGCGCATTGAACTGCTTGCAGAATTCCATGATGTTCACGCCGCGCTGGCCGAGGGCCGGTCCGACGGGCGGGCTGGGATTCGCCTTGCCAGCTGCAACCTGCAGCTTGATGTATGAATCAATCTTCTTCGCCACTTGCTCTTACTCCTCGGGTGCAAACGCCTTGCGGCTCCCCAATGTCGAGTACACCGTGCCGGGCCGGCTGACCCGCCCTGCACCTGATCCTGAACACGTCGTCAGGCCTCTCATCGAGGCCCGGCGCACGCTGTTCAATCCTTGCTGACCTGCCCGAACTCGAGCTCGACCGGCGTCGAACGCCCGAAGATCGAGACTGCCACGCGCAGGCGGCTCTTTTCGTAATTCACTTCCTCGACCGCGCCGTTGAAGTCCGTGAACGGACCATCGATGACGCGCACGACTTCGCCGACTTCGAACAAAACTTTCGGTCGCGGCTTCTCAACGCCTTCCTGAATACGATCCAGGATCGCCTGCGCTTCGCGCTGCGAGATCGGCGCCGGACGGTCGCTGCTGCCACCGATGAAACCCATGACTTTCGGGCAATCCTTGACCAGATGCCAGGAGTCGTTGTCCATTTCCATTTCGACCAGGACGTAGCCGGGAAAGAACTTGCGGTCACTCTTGCGCTTCTGGCCGTCCTTCATTTCCACGACTTCTTCCGTGGGGACCAGGATCTGGCCGAATTTTTCGCCCATGGCATGGCGTTTGACCCGATCTTCGAGCGAGCGTTTGACCTGATTCTCAAAACCGGAATAGGCGTGGACGACGTACCAGTTCATGCTCACCGTTATGCTCCCTGTCCGATGACGAGCTGAATCAGACCGCCCAGCGCGAGGTCCAGCAGCCATAGCAGGACTGCGAATACGATGACCACCGCCATCACCAGCAGGGTGGTCGTCCGGGTCTCGGCCTGCGTCGGCCAGACCACTTTGCGCGCTTCAAGCTGCGCTTCGTGAACGAAACCGGCGACCTGACGGCCGCGCGCGGTAAACAGTGCCAGCAGAAAAGCCGCCAGCACGCCAGCAATGACGCCGCCGACGCGCGCCAGCTTGGGCACATCGGCGTAATACTGATAAGCCACCACCACACCGCCGAGTATGGCCACGGCCACGACCAGTTTGAAGGTGTCCAGCGAACTCGGCTCTGTCGTTACCTTGGTATTCATTCGCCTGTCTATATACCTGTCATCTCGCTGCTGCCAGGCGCCCTTGCGGGAGCATTGGCAGGCCAGGAGGGAATCGAACCCCCAACCTGCGGTTTTGGAGACCGCCGCTCTGCCAATTGAGCTACTGGCCTACTGCACTCCATGCTCTGTCCGCGAGCGCCGCCGCAGGAGTGCGTCGGCCTCGCACCCTGGATCTAGGCGAGAATTTTCGCCACGACGCCGGCACCGACCGTCCGTCCGCCTTCGCGGATGGCAAAGCGCAGCCCTTCTTCCATCGCTATCGGATTGATCAGCTTCACCGTCACTTTCAAGTTGTCGCCAGGCATCACCATCTCGATCCCTTCCGGCAGATCGACCGCGCCTGTCACGTCCGTCGTTCGAAAATAAAACTGCGGCCGGTAATTCGTGAAAAATGGCGTGTGACGACCGCCCTCTTCCTTCGACAACACATACACCTCGGCCTCGAAATGCGTATGCGGATTCACCGAGCCAGGCTTGCACAACACCTGACCACGCTCGACGTCTTCGCGCTTCGTCCCACGCAACAGCACCCCGACGTTGTCCCCAGCCTGACCTTCGTCCAGCAGCTTGCGGAACATTTCAACGCCCGTGCACGTCGTCTTCTGCGTCGCACGTATGCCCACAATCTCAACTTCTTCGCCGACCGTCACCTTGCCCCGCTCGATGCGTCCCGTCACCACCGTGCCACGACCAGAGATCGAAAAGACGTCCTCAATCGGCAACAGAAACGGCAGGTTCAGCGGACGCTCCGGGATCGGGATGAACTCGTCCATCGCCGCCACCAGCCGCTCAATCGACTGCGTACCAATCTCGCTGTCCTCGCCTTCAACCGCTTTCAGCGCACTGCCGATGATCACCGGCGTGTCGTCGCCCGGGAACTGATACAGATCCAGCAATTCACGGATCTCCAGCTCAACCAGCTCCAGCAACTCGGCGTCGTCGACCATGTCCGCCTTGTTCAGGTAAACCACGATCTTCGGCACACCCACCTGGCGCGCCAGCAGGATGTGCTCGCGGGTCTGCGGCATCGGGCCATCCGCCGCGCTGCACACCAGAATGGCGCCGTCCATCTGCGCCGCACCCGTGATCATGTTCTTCACGTAGTCGGCATGCCCCGGGCAATCAACGTGCGCATAGTGCCGATTCACACTTTCGTACTCGACATGCGCCGTCGCAATCGTAATGCCGCGCTCGCGCTCTTCGGGCGCGTTGTCGATCTGATCGTACGCTTTCACCACGCCACCGAACTTCTTCGCCGACACAATCGTCAGTGCCGCCGTCAACGTCGTCTTGCCGTGATCCACGTGACCAATCGTCCCCACATTCACATGCGGTTTCGTTCTCGCAAATTTCTCTTTAGACATTGACCTGCGTCTCCTGCATCAGATCGGGCCGTGGGCTTACGCTGCGCACACGGCTCTCGTTGGCGAATCAAGTGGAGCCCATAACCGGATTCGAACCGGTGACCTCTTCCTTACCAAGGAAGTGCTCTACCGACTGAGCTATATGGGCCCTGAACGTCGAATCTTAGTTCCTTACGTGCCCAGCATTTCGGAGCGGGTGATGGGAATCGAACCCACACCATCAGCTTGGAAGGCTGAGGTTCTACCGTTGAACTACACCCGCCGGCTGCCGACCTCTGTCATCAAACGCGTGTCCGCGATGCTGCCTGGTGGAGGGGGTAGGATTCGAACCTACGAAGGCTGAGCCGGCAGATTTACAGTCTGCTCCCGTTGACCGCTTGGGTACCCCTCCAAAACGGTAGCCGGAAATTGTCGAAATTTTTGACGCTTATGTCAATAGACAGAGCTCGATTGCGGTCTGCAGCAGGGTCCCCGCGCTGCTCACGAACCGCGCTCACTGCGCGCTTTGAGGGCCGCATCCTTGTCGAGGATGGCGCGCGCATTCCGTGCTCGCTCCTCCAGCAACGCGGTCGCCAGCGCTGGTGTGGCGAGACTCATGATCTGGACGGCCAGGTACGCCGCGTTGCGGGCACCGGCCCGCCCGATAGCGGTGCAGGCAACCGGAATGCCACCCGGCATCTGCACCGTCGACAATAGCGCATCCATACCCTGCAACGGACCGCCGTCCAGCGGCACGCCGATGACCGGCCGAACCGTCTGCGCGGCGACTGCGCCGGCCAGATGCGCCGCCAAGCCCGCCGCCGCAATGAATACCTGACAACCGCGAGCCTCGGCTTCACGCACATAAGCCTGGGTCTCGGTCGGCGTGCGATGGGCAGAGCGGATATTCAGTTCATAGGGCACGTTGAACGAAGCCAACACTTCGGCGGTCGCCTGCATCGTCGGCAGATCCGAGTCGGATCCCATCAGAATCGCGACAAAAGGGGAGTTTTCAGCCATGGTTTACCTTCTCAGCTCTTGCGCGCGCCGCCACGAGCGGCGCCTCGTTTTGGTGGCCCGCGCCGTACCGGTGCGGTGGCCAGGATAGTCAGACATTCGGCGGCGCTCAGCGCTTTCGGGTCGACATCTTTGGGCACGCGGGCATTCTTGCTGCCATCGGTGATGTACGGGCCATAGCGCCCATTCAACACTTTGATGCCGGCATCCGGGAATTCGTTGATGTGCTTGGCTGCATCAGCCTTGCGCTTGTCGTCGATCAGCTCGACCGCGCGCTCGAGCGTGATGGTATAGGGGTCGTCTTCCTTGCCGAGACTGACGTATTTGTCGGTATAGCGGACATAGGGCCCGAACCGGCCGATATTGACCGTCAACGGTGCGCCATCGGGCGACATTCCAAGGTCGCGCGGCAACTTGGTCAGCTCCATCGCGTCAGCGAGCGTGATGCTGTCCATGCGCTGCCCGGATCGCAAACCATAGAACTGCGGTTTGTCCTCATCCTCGATCGAACCGATGATCACATACGGCCCATAGCGCCCCATGCGGACGGACACCGGCTTGCCAGACTTCGGATCGGTGCCAAGTTCGCGGGCCTGATTCGCTTCCTGGCGCGAAACATTTTCTTCCTTGTCTTTGACCTTGGCCGCAAACGAATCCCAGAATTCACGCAGCAGGGGCACCCACTCGCGCTCCCCGCGGGACACCGCGTCGAGTTCGTCTTCAAGTTTCGCTGTGAACTCGTAGTCGACATAGCTCGCGAAATGATTGGTCAGAAACGAGTTGACGATGCGCCCGATATCCGTTGGCTGAAAACGCTTCTTGTCGAACTCGACATATTCACGCTGTAGCAGCGTCGAGATGATCGAGGCATACGTTGAAGGCCGGCCGATACCGTATTCCTCCAGCGTCTTGACCAGGCTCGCTTCGGTGTAACGTGGCGGAGGCTCGGTGAAATGCTGGTCACTGCGGATATCGTTCAGCTTGATGCGCTGACCGGTCGCGAGCGGCGGCAGAGTTTTGTCTTCCTGTTCGGCTTCGTCAGAACTTTCGAGATAGACGCTCATGAAGCCTGGTTCGGTGACTGTCGAGCCGGTGGCGCGGAACACGCCGATGTCGCCCGCGCGCAGGTCGGCCGCAACCGTATCAATGGTCGCCGGAATCATCTGGCAGGCCACGGTGCGTTTCCAGATGAGATCGTAAAGCTTGAACTGATCGTCCGACAGATGCGATCGGATCTCCCCCGGCACGAGCAGGCACGACGTCGGACGTATCGCTTCGTGCGCTTCCTGGGCGTTCTTCGAATTCGTCTTGAACAGACGCGCGGTCTTGGGGATCTGATCCTTGCCGTAGCGTGCGGAGATGAACTCGCGCATCTCCTCGATCGCTTCCTGCGCCAGGTTCAGCGAATCCGTCCGCATATACGTGATGAGGCCCACGGAGCCATTGCCGATGTCGATACCCTCATAGAGCTGCTGGGCAGTCCGCATAGCGCGCTGCGCAGTGAAGCCCAGTTTGCGCACGGCTTCCTGCTGCAGCGTCGAGGTGATGAACGGCGGCGCCGGATTGCGTTTGCGCTGCTTCTTTTCTACCTTGCTGACCTGCAGTTCGCCGGTCGCCGCGGCCAGCAGCCGCGTGCGTGCTTCACCCGCTGTCGCCTCGGTCGTGATGCTGAACTGCTTGATTTTCTCACCGTCGAGTTCGCTCAGCCGGGCCACGAACGCGGCTTTGCCGGCACCGAGATCGGCTTCGATGGACCAGTATTCTCGCGGTATGAATTTCTCGATTTCGGTTTCGCGCTCGGCGATGAGTCGCAACGCAGGACTCTGTACGCGCCCCGCCGACAGTCCGCGTTTGATCTTTTTCCAGAGCAGCGGCGAGAGATTGAAACCGACCAGATAATCGAGCGCGCGGCGTGCCTGCTGTGCGTTGACGAGATCCATTGATACCTGGCGCGGTGAGGCGATGGCCTCTTTGATCGCGCGCTCGGTTATTTCATGGAAAACGACACGGTAGATCTCCTTGTCTTTGAGCACTTTGCGGTCGCGCAGCAATTCAACCAGATGCCATGAGATCGCTTCGCCCTCGCGGTCAAGGTCGGTCGCGAGATAGAGCGCGTCGGCTTTCTTCATCGCCTTGGTAATGGCATCGACGTACTTGGCGTTGCGCTCGATGACTTCGTACTTCATGGCGAAATCGTTGTCGGTGTCGACCGCACCTTCCTTCGGCATCAAATCGCGCACGTGACCGTACGAGGCGAGGACTTCGAAATCCTTGCCCAGATATTTCTTGATCGTGCTGGCTTTCGCCGGCGATTCGACAATGACTAGATTGCTTGTCATACCTGGATGCAGTGCAGAGTGACACAGGGCCTGTGCGACGGATGGCCGGCGCACGACCGTGACATCAAGAACTCAATGCAGACTCCCGTAGAGATCGTCCATGACAAGATCCTCCATCCATACGAAGGCTTGTTCCTGGCCAGGCTGATTGAACAGCACCATCAGGATGATCCACTTGAGCTGACCGATGTCGATTTCCTCGGCTTCCAGCGCGAGGACCCGATCAATGACCAGTTCCCGCGCCGCGCTATCGAGTACGGCGGCATCTTCGAGGAAGTACAGGAAACCGCGACACTCAGCGTCGAGCTTGCGTTCCTCGTCCTCAGTGTATATGCGCATCGAGGTACTCGCCGCGACGGGCAATTCGTCAGAAGCAACGCGATATCCTGCCAGATCATGCAGCCAGTCGAACGCCTTAGTTACCTGACCGGACTCGAAGCCGGCGTCGCGCAATTCCGATTTGAGCCGATCGCGATCAGCGTCGAGTTCAATGTCGTCGTCGATGTAGTGCTCGAACAGGTAGATCAGGATATCGATGACTGTCTGCTTCATTGCCCGTTGATTCCGGCTGTCAGGGCACCTAAGGGGGAGCCAATATCCGTGCCAATACCTGGGAGAGCGCTGCGCGTTGGTCCGCTGCTCCTCCTGCACGCTCGCGTGCGCGTTCACATTGTCCGCTCCACACCTTCCGGCGCTGCCTGCATGGCTTCTCCAGCCGTTCGCAGCGAGCGTCACAGGCGCAGAGCATCGTCTGGAATGGAGAGACCTTATCGCTGGACGATGGTGCCCTGCCGCGGCCACCATCGGATTCGAGCTAGCGTATCCGGACATAGGTCCCCGCAGTCTGCGGATGGATGAGTCCAGCCAATTCGAAGGCCAACAGCATGGCGGAAACCTCCTGGACCGTCAATCCGCTACGGGTGACGAGCGTGTCCACGCTCACCGGATCCGAGCCACACAGACCAAGCAGACGCTGCTCACGAGGACCCAAGGTAGGTTGCTCTCCGCCGCTACCGGAAGCAACGCCGGCTACCCGCAAGCTCGGAAATTCCTCCAGCACGTCGGCCACACAGGTAGTTAATTTGGCGCCTTGACGGAGCAACGCGTGACAGCCACGAGCCAATGGATTATTCACTGAGCCGGGTACCGCAAAGACTTCGCGACCTTGTTCGAGCGCATGTAACGCGGTCGAAATCGAACCGCTACGCTCAGCCGCTTCGACCACCACTGTGCCCAGCGACAGGCCGCTGATCAGACGGTTGCGTCGAGGGAAATTGTGCTGCAGCGGTGGGTATCCCGGTGGAAATTCCGAGACCAGTGCCCCTTGTCCGGCAATGGCCTTGGCGAGAGATTGATGGCGGACCGGATACTGGCGGTCGATGCCACAGCCGAGCACAGCGACCGTTACTCCGGCACTCAGCGCGCCGCGATGGGCGGCCGCGTCGATGCCGTAGGCCAACCCGCTGGTCGTTACAATCCGATGGGCTGCCAGATCTGCCGCCAGTTGCCCGGCAAACGCTGCGCCAGCCGGCGTTGCGCGACGGCTGCCAACGATCGCAATCTGCGCGCGGCTCAAGGCGGCCGGATCGCCGTTGACATACAACAGTACGGGAGGATGGGCCAGACCATACAACAGGGCGGGATAGTTGGTGTCGCTCAGCCAGAGCAGGTGGTGCCCTGCTACCTCGTTCCAGCGCAGCGCGCGGTCAGCAGCGTCCCACCGCGGAGCAACCGTACTGGAACGCAGGCGCTGCAGTATGCCGAGGAGTGTTGCCGTCGCTGGGGGATCACTGCCAGCCGTGAACCATGCACGGAAATCGCCGTTCAATGCGGCGTGGTAGGCGAGCAGCGTTCGCCGGGTGTCGATGTCCAGTCCTTTGTCCATCGATGACTATCATAAGGCAGTCCGTGCTCGTCATGCACGCCTGCAGTGCCTTTCGGCCCACAGGTCTGGACAAGTGCCGAAACAGAACTCGCCTGTAACCGGGCTGTCCGTCAGGGATTGCGCACGTTGTCCAAAATCTTGACCGGAGCCTGAATGTTCATGACCAGTCCGTAACTGACCCGCTCGAAGGTACGAAAAACCATCAATTCGCCAGTCCGTTCTTCGGGAAGCTGCACCGTCACAGAATTGCTGCCCGGTATCGGAGTGCCGACAAAATCTCGCAAATCGCGGTCTGCGTCGCGGATATCGTTGACGATATGCTCCCAGACCCGGCCCGCTGCCGTCGGATTCTCGACTTCCGCCCGTTGTTGCGCTTCACGCGCACGTTGATCGGCGATATCGCTCGCGATCGTATCCTTGATGATTTCGCCTTCCTGGTAGATGGCAAGCACGTGGCCAGGCTCAAGGCCGTCAGCTGTACCGCGACTGAGCGCAACAACCTGTTGCTGGGAGACCGAATACAAGCCGTCGAAGACGGTCAGGATCTTGCCCTTGACCGGCGCGCCAGGGGCGTGCGGATAGAACTCGGGGATGGCGTCGCTCGCCTCCGGCATCAAACGGTCGCCTTTGAGGACTTCCTTGCTGGCTTTGACGATGTAAACCGTGGCCGGATCGCCCTGCTTTTCAACCAGGGCATCGCCAACGTGCTCAGCTTCGTAGCCGAGGATCTCGTCAGTCTCGGGGTCGCGGTAGGCGCCCCCTTTGCGGAATATCGACATCTTGTTGCTGGTGAGCTCGCCAAGCCCGCGAACGTACACCCGACTCCCCGAGCCGTAAGCCAGATGCTCGTCCTTGCTGCCGACGATATAGGCCGAACCGTCAATGTCGGCTTCAGTAACCACGCGCGGGCGGGTCAGGAACTGCTGAATGGCATCCAGCGGTATCGGTTTGATTGCATTATCGTGGCGGCTTTCGCGGATGCTTGGCGACAGTTTGATGTTGCGATTGACGACGGTCAGCAAGGGGCGGCCGTCTTTGTACTGCAGTGCCAGGACGTCACCTGGATAGATCCAATGCGGGTCGGCTATCTGTGGATTGACCTCCCAGATTAACGGCCACTGCCACGGCTTGGAGAGGAATCGCCCGGCGATATCCCATAGCGTGTCGCCTTTCACCACGGTATAGGTCGTGGGATGATTCGGCAGCAGCTGGACCTCGTCGGCGTAGACCAGGCAGCAGACCAGTATGGCTGCAAGAAAAATAGAAATTTTTCTCGACATGTCAATGCTCTTACACGTGTTCCTTCATGTAGTTTAGCAGAATCAGGGCAAAAAGGAATACCTGTCGCGTGTCGCCCGGACAATCGACGACCGGTGGTTTCTTCTTGTTTAATCAGTGTCTTACGATTAGACTCGTAGTAGAGACTTCGCCCCCATTGAACGCATGGCCATACTGCAGATCCTGCACCATCCCGACCCACGGTTGCGGCACCGGGCGCAGCCGGTGGCGGCGTTCGATGATGCGCTTGCGGCATTTGTCGACGACCTGTTCGCAACCATGTACAGCGCGCCCGGTATCGGCCTTGCGGCAACCCAGGTCAATGTTCACCGGCGCATCATCGTCATCGATATTTCACCCGATAAATCGGAGCCGCTGCATCTCATCAATCCAGTCATCGTGGCGACCGAAGGCGAAGAGGAAATGGATGAAGGCTGCCTGTCTGTCCCTGGAATTTATGAAACCGTGCGTCGTGCGGAACAGATTTGCGTTCAGGCTCACCGCAGCGACGGCACCAGTTTCGAACTCCAGGCCAACGGACTTCTCGCCGTGTGCATCCAGCACGAAATCGACCACCTCGAAGGTAAATTGTTCGTTGATTATCTGTCCCAGCTCAAACAATCGCGTATTCGCAAAAAACTCGAAAAGGAACAGCGACTGGTCGGTTGAGCGAGCGTTGCATGACGGCTGGAGTAACGCTCACCTGCGCGACCTCCCGCCGACGGGACATCGCACATTTGTCTAGCATTCGAACTGTATTTGCCGGCACACCGACCTTCGCTGTGCCCTCCCTCGCCGCCCTGCTGGCCGCCGACGACGTCGACGTCGTTGCCGTCTATACGCAGCCCGACCGACCGGCGGGTCGCGGCCGCCAGCTTAGCGCAAGCCCGATCAAACGCGCCGCACTCCTCGCCGGTGTGCCGATCAGGCAGCCGAAAACGCTGCGCGAGACTCAGGCCATCGATGACTTCAAGGACCTCGACGCCGAACTGCTGGTCGTCGCAGCCTACGGCCTGATGCTTCCTGATGCCTGTCTCGAGCCGCCAGTCACCGCCATTAATGTGCATGCGTCATTGCTGCCGCGCTGGCGCGGCGCGGCGCCCATACAGCGTGCGCTGATGGCCGGCGACCTGGAAACCGGCATTTCGATCATGCGCGTCGTCGCACGCCTCGACGCCGGCCCCGTCTGGCTGATGCACCGTTGCCCGATAACAGCGGACGACACCGGCGGAAGTCTGCACGATACGCTGGCAGCGCTTGGCGCGCGCGCGCTGACTGACGCATTGGCCTGCTTTCGGGCCAGGACAGTGCAGGAAACGACCCAGGACGAGCGTCTGGTCACCTATGCCCACAAAATCACCGCCGTCGACCGGCAGCTCGATTGGAGCGATGGGGCAGCCTCGCTCGCACTTCAGGTCCGCGCCCTCGCTCCGAGTCCCGGCGCAACCGCGACACTCGGACGCCTCGAAGTCAAAGTGCTTGCTGCATACGCCGACGGCGCGGTTACCGCGGCCGAGCCCGGTACCGTCGTGGCGCATGACAGTGCTTCCCTGATGGTTGCCACCGGCGCCGGCACGCTGCGCATCACCGAACTCCAGCCTGGCGGCAAGCAACGCATGAGCGCGGCTGCCTTCATGAACGGTTACGGAGCGAAGCTCTGAAACGCGCGGCGCCAGATACGCGCGTGAGCGCGGCCAGGATCGTCGCGTCCGTGATCCATGATCGGCGCTCAATGGGCGATCTCGCTGCAACCGAACTCGATCGGTTCAGCGATGAACGTGACCGCGCCTTTGTCCAGGCCTGTGTCTATGGCGTATTGCGGACACTCTTCCGCTTGCGGGCCGAGCTTGCCAGCTTGCTCGAACGACCGCTACGCGCCAAGGATGCGGATCTCGAAGCACTGCTGCTGGTTGGCCTGCACCAATTGAGAGACATGCGCCTGCCAGCCCATGCGGCCGTCTCGGCGACCGTAGAAGCAGCGCGCAAGCTGGGGAAAACGTGGGCATGTTCGCTGGTCAACGGTCTCTTGAGGCAGGCGCAGCGTACGACGTTCGTCGCTGACAGCGATGACACCAGCATTGAATTCGAACATCCGCAGTGGCTGATCCAGCGCTTGCGCGATGATTGGCCCGAGGACTGGGTCAACATCCTGCGGCAAGGCAATCGACACGCTCCGTTGACACTGCGCGTCAATCGGCATCGCGCTGTTGTCGCTGATTATCTGCGCGAACTCGAAGCGCGCGGCATGTCCGCCATCCGCACCCGACATGCCGAGCATGGTCTACGACTGACAACAGCGGTACCCGTAACGGAACTACCCGGCTTCGCCGATGGCAGCGTGACCGTACAGGACGAAGCCGCGCAACTTGCTGCCACGCTGCTGGCGCCGCAAGCAGGTGACCGCGTGCTCGACGCATGCGCGGCACCCGGTGGCAAAACGACCCATATGCTCGAATCCGTGCCCGGGCTCGAATTGCTTGCTCTCGATATCTCTGCAGAACGCCTCGCTGTCATCGCCGAGAATCTCAAGCGTCTTGGATTGACCTGCACCCTTCGGGTCGCTGACGCCGGCGAGCCGTCGAGCTGGTGGGACGGTCGAGCGTTCGACCGCATTCTGCTCGATGCGCCGTGCAGTGCCCTTGGTATCGTACGTCGGCATCCCGACATTCGCGTTAATCGCAGCGCCGAGGATGTGCAGCGCCTGGCGCTTCTGCAACAGCGCCTGTTGAACGCCCTGTGGCCGTTGCTGCGTCCCGGCGGTAGGCTGGTATACGCGACGTGTTCAATACTGCCGGTAGAGAACGACGCCGCCGTCACAGCGTTGCTCGCCGCGCAGCGGGATGCACGCATCGAACGACTTGACGCAAGCTGGGGACGCCCGACAGCTCATGGGCGCCAGATCCTGCCTGGAGACGACGAGATGGATGGGTTCTATTATGCCGCCTTGACGCGGCTGCCGGCCTGACCTGCACCGAAATGCAGCGCACTGCCGTATCCACCCCGTCGATCTGCGCGCTCAGTGCCCGCGTGCAGGCAGCATCCGCCAGAAAAACCTGGCAGTACTTTGCAGCCGCGCTGGGCTGTGCGCTGATGTTTGTCATGACGCTGACTTCGACCGCGGCAACTGCAGCGGACATCGTCATCGACGACGCTCGAACCCGCATCGAGAACGACATCCTGCTGCTCGACGCAAGCGCGACGTTCGAATTCAGCAGCGATGCACTCGAAGCGCTGACCAGCGGTATTCCGTTATTCATCGAACTCGATTTGACCGTTACGCGCGAACGCAAGTTCTTGTGGGACAGGGAACTGTTCAGTGCCCACCGGCGCTATTCAATCGAGTATCACGCGCTGACCAAAAAGTTTCTGGTCGGCGACGCGATTACGGGCGAACGCCGTGCGTTTGCTGAACTCGCGCCAGCGATGGCCGAACTTGGCCGCATCCGCGACCTGGCCGTCGCCGAAGCTGGCGACATCGATCTCGCTGACAGCTATGACTGCGCGCTGCGACTGCGCCTCGATCTCGAATCGCTGCCAGCGCCGATGATTCCGCTCGCTTACATCTCACCCGGCTGGCACATGTCCAGCGGCTGGTACCGATGGCAGATCGCCCGCTGAAGCGACGCGCCGTGGTGCTTGCGTCAGTGACTGCACTGAGCGTGTCGCTGCTCGGCTCGTTGATCCTGATGAGCGCGGCAATTCAGAATTCGCAACGCTTCGGCGTGCTCTATTCCGTGCTGCTGGTCACGAACGGCGCCGGCCTCGTCGCTTTCATGACATTAATCGGCATGAACGTACGACGTTTATTGCGCCAGCTCCGCGCCCACGAGCCAGGCGCGCGATTGACTCTGCGGATGCTGGTGATCTTCGTTGCGCTTGCGGTGATCCCGGTGACTGTCCTGTACGGCTTTTCGCTCGACTTCCTGCGTCGCGGCATCGACAGCTGGTTCGATGTCAAAGTCGGCCAAGCACTTGAGAGCGCGCTTGAACTCGGCCGCGAAGCACTCGATCTGCGCATGCGTCAGCTCCTCAATCAGACCGAGAGCATGGCCGAAGAACTCGCGCAGGGCGCGCCTGAACGAACCACGCTCAATCTCGACGCGTTGCGGCGGCCGGATAGCATCGTCAGTTCGACGGTGTGGTCACCCGGTTCGGCCGAACTCGATGCACTGCGCGATCGCAGCGGCGCCGACGAGCTGACACTGTTGACCAGCGAAGGCGAAGTGGTGGCGTCGAGCAGTCGGATCACCGACATCGTGCCGCATCTACCACCCGAGGCTGTCCAGATCCAGGTTCGCCAGGGCCGCAGTTATATCGGTCTCGACCCCTTGAGCAACGGCAAGCTGTTCGTGCGCGTTGCAGTCAATGTCAATATCGGCCCGGGTGGAGGCACGCGCCGCGTGCTGCACGCCCTGTATCCGTTCGCAAGCCGCATCAATACGCTCGCCACCACGGTCGATCGCGCCTATGCGAGCTACCACGAGCTCGACTATCTGCGCGAAAAGCTCAAACTGAGCTTTGCCATGACCTTGACGCTGGTGTTGATGTTCAGCATCGTGACGGCGGTGTGGGCCGCTTTCTATTCGGCACGACGGCTGGCTGAGCCGATACGCGATCTCGCGCTGGGGACGGCGGCCGTCGCCGCCGGCGACTACACCATGAGCCTGCCGGTACAGAGCTCCGATGACATCGGCTTTCTCGTCAGTTCGTTCAACGACATGACCCGACGCATCGCGAATGCGCGTCGCGAAGTCGAAACGCAGCACGAATATCTCGATACAGTGTTGCGACAGTTGTCATCTGGTGTCGTTGCGCTCGATTCGCGTGCGCACATCACTACGATCAACGATTCTGCATTGACGATGCTCGAACTCGAGGCCGGTTTTGCCTCAGGCAGTTCGTTTATCGACGCCTGCGCCGGTGATACACGCCTGGCGCCGCTTGCCGAGGCGCTCGCCCCGCTCATTGCCGAACGCCGCCAGCATTGGCAGGAGCAGGTTTCACTGTTTGCTTCTGACGGCCGGCGCGTGCTGATGTGCCGTGGTTCGGCGCTGAATACGCCCGCCGCTGCCGCCGGCTATGTCATCGTGTTCGAGAACATCACGGCAATCATTCAGGGTCAACGCGATGCCGCGTGGTCCGAAGTCGCCCGGCGGCTGGCGCATGAGATCAAGAACCCGCTCACGCCGATACAGCTCGCTGCAGAACGCCTGCGCCATAAATACCTGCGCAAACTTTCGACTGAAGACGGCGAGGCGCTCGAACGTCTTACCAGCACCATCGTTCAGCAGGTCGACACCATGAAAGCGATGGTCAACACGTTTTCCGATTACGCCAAGTCGCCGGTCTTCAATCGCGGCGCCGTGAGCATCAACCAGCTCCTTGCCGGGGTGGTCGAACTCTTCCGCAGCGCCCATTCGACAGTGCACTTCGACACGCATTTCGATACCGATCTGCCGAATATCACGGCCGATGCTGCCCGCTTGCGGCAGGTTTTCAACAACCTGATCAAGAACGCGATCGAGGCTTCGCCTCTACCCACGAATGCGCATATCATCGTCTCCACGTGCAAAACCGACCATGCGCAGGCGGAGCACGTCGAAATACGCATAGAGGATCGGGGTGATGGAATACCCGAAAATCTGTCGTCCAACGTGTTCGAGCCGTACGTTACCAACAAGGCACGCGGGACGGGGCTGGGCCTGGCGATCGTCAAGAAGATCGTCGAGGAACACAACGGCATGGTTACGCTGCGCAACAATGAAGGTCCGGGCGCTGTTGCAACCATCCGCCTGCCTTTCGACAAGGAACAGAACGTGGCTGGAACCGAGTTGGAGAAGGATGCCGTATGACTGCCGCCCATATCTTGGTAGTTGACGACGAGCCGGATATCCGCGGCCTGTTGAAGGAAATTCTCGAAGACGAAGGTTTCGAGGTAACGATCGCGGAGAACGCCGCGCAAGCGCGCGAGTGTCGTCGCCTGCGCCGGCCCGATCTCGTCCTGCTGGATATCTGGATGCCCGATACGGATGGCATCTCGTTGCTCAAGGAATGGTCCGAGGGCAATACGCTCGATGCCCCGGTCATCATGATGTCGGGACATGGTACGGTCGAAACTGCGGTCGAAGCGACACGGCTCGGCGCTTACGACTTCATCGAAAAGCCGCTGTCGATAGCCAAAATCCTGCTGACCGTGCAACGCGCGCTCGAGAACGCCAATCTCGTCACGGAGAATATCGGCTTGCGCCAACGGGCGCAGTCACCGCAGGAACCGATAGGTTCGAGCAGCGCGATGCAACGATTGCGCGCAGCGGCGCTGCGCATCGCCGACCACAATACGAGCGTGTTCCTGAGCGGTGAATCGGGCACCGGCAAGGAAGTGATTGCACGCTATGTCCATGGCCATGGCAATCGGGCGGCAGGTCGTTTCGTGAACGTCAACGTGGCGGGTCTCGCGCGCGAAAGCCCTGACGCCGAGCTGTTCGGTTCGGAACACGACGGCAAAGTCATGTTTGGTTCGCTCGAAGTGGCCAATGGCGGCACGCTGTTCCTGAAAGACATCGCCGACATGGATCTCAACACCCAGGCCCGCCTGCTGAGCGCACTCGAAAATCAGGCCTTTCTGCGTGTCGGTGGGCGCGAGATGGTTTCGGTCGACATCCGCATCATTGCCAGCACCCGGCGCAATCTGGCTGATCTGGTCGGATCCGGCCGTTTCCGCGAAGATCTGTTCTACCACCTCAATGTGCTGCCGCTGGTCGTGCCACCGCTGCGCGAACGGCCCGAGGATATCGACGAACTGATCGATTACTTCCTCGCCGCCTTCGAAAGCCAGGAAGGTCTGCCGCGGCGCAATTTTTCCGCTGCGGCGAGACGCCGTCTGCAGGATTATGGCTGGCCGGGCAATATCCGCGAGCTGAAAAACTTCATCCAGCGTCTGCTGATCCTGGGCACCTCCGACACTGTGGAAGTCTCGGAGATCAACGTCATGCTCGGCCTGCAGCCGGATACCGGCAGCGAACCGACCATGCCCGGTTTCGATCTGCCGCTCCGCGAAGCACGTGAGCAATTCGAGAAAGCCTATCTGGAGTATCAGCTGAGGGCCTGCAATGGCAGCGTCAGCCGCGTATCGGAAAGAGTCGGCATCGAACGCACCCATCTCTATCGCAAGCTCCGCAGCCTCGGCATCGATCCGAAACGCATCAAGGAATTGACGCGCGAATGAGATGACTGCTGGCACACTGATCGAGCGCCTGAGCAGCCTGCTCGAACGTGGTGGGGAGACGGCATTGCTGCGTTTCAGCCTGGGCAATGCCCTGCTCACCACCGATCCGACCCAGGCAGCAACCCATCTGCGTCGCGCGGTCGAACTGGACGCCGATTACTCGGCGGCCTGGAAACTGCTCGGTCGGGCGCTCGCAGCGAGTGGTGACACCTCGGCCGCTCGCGCCGCGTTCACACAAGGGATTGCAACCGCCGAGCGCCGGGGCGACATTCAGGCCTCGAAGGAAATGAAAGTATTTCTGAAGCGGCTTTCTTAGCAGCCTGTTAACAGGCTGATGAAAAACGTAGCGAGCGACGGCAGGACAAGGCGCACGAGCGCGCAAACCCGGAGTTTACACGGAGTAAATGAGGATTTTGCGCGCTCGTGCAACGCGGTCATGCCGAGCGCAGTAGTTTTTCACCAGCCTGTTAGGCGCAGCGGAGCGCTGTCACGCGACGTTCAAGTTCATTGCCCCGGTCAATTCGCTGATATGTGCAAAACCGTGCTTGTCGAGATAGGCGATGAGGCCCTCGTTGATGGCCTGACAGAGCAGTGGATCATAGAACAGCCCGGTGCCGACACCGACTGCACTGGCACCGGCAAGCATGAACTCGATCGCATCTGCGGCGCAGGTCACCCCACCCTGGCCAATGATAGGAATGCCGTGGTCGCGTGCAACCTGAAAGACCTGAAAGACCTTGAAGACTGCTATCGGCTTGATCGCTGGACCTGATAAGCCACCCTGGTTATTGCCGATCACGGGTTTACGGCTCTCGATATCGATGGCCATGCCCATCACTGTATTGATCACCGAAAAAGCGTCGGTGCCGGCCTCGATACAACGGCGCGCATTCTCGGCGATATCGGTCTGATTCGGCGACAGCTTGGTGATGATGGGTTTATTGGTCGCGCGCCGGCAGGCGGCGACGACACGCGCAGACATATCCGGATCGTTGCCGAAAGTCACCCCGCCTTCTTTGACGTTCGGACACGAGATATTGATCTCAATCGCATCTATCAGGGAATCGGCAAAGATCCGCGTCACTTCTTCGTATTCTTCGACAGTCGAACCCGAGACGTTGGCAATAAAGCGGGTTTCAGTGAAATCGAGCGTCGGGAGGATGGTATCGACAACTGCGCGTGCGCCGGGATTCTGCAGCCCGATGGCGTTCAACATTCCGCCGGGCGTCTCACAGACGCGATGGGCCGGATTGCCGAGGCGCGGAGCCAGCGTCGTGCCTTTAAGACAGACGGCGCCGGCATCGACATTGGAAAAGCCCTCGACGCGCGTATATTCTTCGCCGAAACCGACGCAACCCGACAGTAGAACCAGTGGGGTGGCGAAATGCAGGCCGCAGAAATCGAGCTGCAGGCGCTGGCAGCGCACATCGGGTTCATTCATCTCAGGACGCAGCTCCGCGATAGTCGATCGTGTTCAACGTCATACTCTACGAACCCGAGATCCCGCCGAACACCGGCAATATTATACGCCTGTGTGCCAATGCCGGCGCTTTGCTGCATCTGATCGAACCGTTGGGTTTCGCGATGAGCGATCGTGAGCTGAAACGGGCCGGGCTCGATTATCACGAGTACACGGCCGTTCGAACGCACAGCAATCTGGAGAGCTGCCTGGCGGTGGTGGCCGCACCAACAGTCCATGCGTTCTCGACGCGTGGCGGGGTGACGCTGGACGACGCCCGATTCAGCGCTGGCGGCGCCCTGCTGTTCGGACCAGAGACGCGCGGACTGCCAGCGACGGTACTCGATTCGATGGACGCGCAATTCATCGTGCGTCTGCCAATGCGCCCGACCAGTCGCAGCCTGAATCTATCCAACGCCGTCGCGATTGCACTCTATACCGCGTGGCGTCAGCACGCGTACGCAGGGGCAGCGCTTACCCGCCAACCGTGAGCGATCAGTTAGCTCCGCCTACTCGCAGTTCGACACGACGACGTCGATCTGCGCGGGAACGACTTCGCCGTGCGGATCGATCGAGGAAGGTGCATAGCGTACGGCACAGTTCATTTCGTTGGCCGCCGATACCCCTAGCGCGGTATAGCTGTTGGCGTCGGTGATGCGGTAGCCGAGGAGGGTCGGATTGGTCTTCAGCAGGGCGACGATCGAAGTCGTCGTCGGATAACCGTTCAACAGCGTGACGGTCTGCCCGGCTATCGTCACGCTGTCTTCCGTGCCTCCAGCGGCCGACCACAAGGAATGAGCGAGCGCCGCCGAACTGCGCATCGCACCCGCCAGTCCACTGACTGCTGCGGCACGCTCCTGTGCATCGCGGTCCGCCAGGCGGGGAACGGCAGGGGCGCTCAACACTGCCAGCACCACGGCGAGCGCAAGTATTTCTACCGGCTTGGTAAGCGGACGGATTCGTAGCATGCTGGATACCTCTGCTCGTCTGCGTATTGGCGCCTATCCACCTCGAGCGTGGGCTCGGTCACGGTGGACTGAAGCGCTAGCGGCGGCTCTCCGTCACCCTGTAGTCGTGAGCTGTGACGGCGCGCCCAATTTGCGTAAGAAGTCGGCCGACAAGACTTCCCGACGGCGGGAATCGTCAATCTGTCTCCACCGTCGGATCCCGAGCGAGCAGTCGTTGGACCGCCTCGGTCGGCGTGCTGGTGCCGTCGAGCACGCGCGCGACTTCGGCAACTATCGGCATCTTGATGCCGCACTGCGTGGCCATTGCATGCACGGCCCGCGTCGTCGTCACCCCTTCGACGAGCGCGCCGACCGCAGCGCTGGCTGCCTCGACCTGGCCGAGGCGCGCCAGTGCCATGCCGAAACGTCGATTGCGCGACTGGTCGTCAGTGCAGGTCAGCACGAGGTCGCCCATGCCGGACAATCCCATGAAGGTCTCCATTCGACCGCCACGCGCGACACCGAGTCGGGCAATCTCGGCCAGCCCCCGGGTGATGAGCGCAGCGCGCGTATTCGCGCCGAGGCCGAGGCCGTCGGCAATGCCCGCAGCAATGGCAATAACATTCTTCAGCGCGCCACCGACTTCAACACCGATGAAATCATCGGTGTAATACGGCCGGAATGACGGACCGTGCATGGCGCGAACGAAGTACTGGCCGAGCGCTGTACTGGATGCTCCGACGGTCAGCGCCGATGGTCGGCCCTGCAGAACTTCGAGCGCGAAATTGGGGCCCGACAATTGTGCGAATGGCATCCCGGGCCGCATAGCTGCGACGATTTCGTGCGCCATCATCTGCGTGTCGAGTTCAAAACCTTTGCTGGCACAGGCCACTGCTGGCAACTGCGGGCAGGCCTCGAGCACCGCCGCGAGTGCCGCACGCATGGCCTGGAACGGCACGACCAGTACAGCGCTGGACGGTGCGTCGGCCTGGCCAAGATCGAGCAATGGAACAACCAGCGGCGCGAGTTCAATCTCAGGAGCGAAATGCGGATGACGACGGGTTGCCGCTATGCTGCCAAGGGTGGCGAGATCGACATCCCACAGCAGCGCGCGAGTGCCAGCGCGAGCGAACACGTTGGCCAGTGCCGTCCCCCAAGCACCCGCCCCCACCACCAGAACCGACTGTTCGGCCATCTGCTTCGCTCTCCCGTCCAGCAACGTGCCAGCCACACGCCGTCAGGCCGGCGACGCGCTTAGGACCGTGTGGTCCTTAGTGTTCAGCAGGTCTGGGGCCCTCGCCTTTCTGTCGGCGCTGCAGCTCCTGCGCATACAGAATTTCGAAATTGACCGGCGCCAGCAGCAATTGCGGGAACCCGCCTTTGACGACGAGATCGCAGATTGCTTCGCGCGCAAAAGGAAACAGACTGTTGGGGCAAGCCGTGGCGAGAATGGCGCCGAGATGCTCGGCCGGGAAACCTCGAATGACGAAAATGCCGGCCTGCTGGACTTCGACCAGATAGACCGTGCGTTCGTCCTGGCGGACTTTCACCGTCACCGTCAGGACCACTTCGTGCGTCTCGCCATCGAGCGCCGTGGTGCGGTTGGCAAAATGGACATCTGCCGTCGGATTCAGTTCGCCGGTGAAGATCGCCGGCGAATTCGGCGCTTCGAACGAAATATCCTTGACGTATATTTTTTGAATGGCGAGCTGGCCGGTAATCGGCTGCTGCGCGGTCTGCGTGGGCGTGTCATCGGCCATGTGAGCGTGGATTCCGTTAATAGCGTGGTCTAGAAAGTATTGCGCGAATGATGACAATCGTCAGGCGGCAGTCACGGGAAGATTGTCGGTACGCCAGGCAGCGAGTCCGCCTTTCAGTGCGTGCACTTCGGTCAGACCCTGCGCCTTCAGCTGGCGGACAGCACGCCCGGTCTGCGTACCGTTAGCGCAGTAGACCAGCAGCGGCCGACCGGCGTGGGCCTTGAGCCTGACTGACGCAGCGACCAGCGCATCTGGCGGCAGATGAACAGCATCGATGATGTGGCCGCTGGCGTATTCGTCAGCCGTTCGCAGGTCGACTGCCAGTGCACGGTCGCGATTCATGAGCGCCACCGCGTTTTGCGGTGTTACTCCGCCGGCACCGGTAACAAAACTGGCGACCAGAATGCCGAGCACGACGACGAATGCGGCAGCAAGGGTCCAATGATTGATGACAAAAGCGGTGAATTGTTCCATGGCACTGTTACAGCTGCGCCAGCAGCAAAGTCGGCAAAAAGATGTTTCGTGAGCGGGTCGAGCCGGGGGCCTATGATACACTCGTGCGCCAGCAAGCGAACCGCCGCCGCCGCCTCGGTCAAGACGTGGTCGGCGCCCGTGTGGTGATCCGATGACTCAAACCGAAAACCCTCCGTCACCTGTCATGCCCGTCATGCTGATAGTCCTCGACGGCTGGGGTTACAGCGAATCGACCGACCACAACGCGATTGCCACAGCTCATACGCCGGTGTGGGACGCACTGTGGGCGCAGGCACCGCATCGGTTGATCCGCTGCTCGGGTACCGACGTCGGTCTGCCCGACAGGCAGATGGGCAATTCCGAAGTCGGCCACATGCATATCGGGGCCGGTCGACTCATTGATCAGGATTTCACGCGCATCGGCAAAGCCATCGCGAGCGGTGAATTCTCACGTAATCCTATCCTCGTCGAAGCCTGCTCGCGTGCTGCAACCAGCGGTAATACCGTGCATATACTCGGGCTCGCTTCACCGGGCGGCGTGCACAGTCACGAAGATCACCTGCTCGCCTTGATCGATCTTGCCACCGCCGCTGGCGCACCTTGTGTGCTCGTGCATGCATTTCTTGACGGTCGCGATACGCCGCCGAAAAGTGCGGCTGGTTCGCTCGCGCGCATCGCTCGACACTGCCTCGACAACGGTCGCGCCCGCCTCGCCTCGGTGGTCGGGCGCTACTTCGCGATGGATAGAAACCAGCGCTGGGACCGCGTAGCGCTCGCCTACGAGCTGATTACACGGGGCGCCGCCGAGTTCACTGCCATCGATGGCGCCGAAGCGCTGACACTGGCTTATGCACGTGGTGAGACCGATGAGTTCGTACGGCCGACTGTCATCCCTGGTGACGGCGGTCTCAGTCACCGGGTTGCCGATGGCGACGTCATTATCTTTGCCAATTTCCGCGCCGACCGCGCGCGCGAACTGACCAGCGCGTTCACCAGCGCGGATTTCGATAGCTTTCCCCGTACCGTGACGCCCGCGCTCGGCGCGTTCGTGACGATGACGGATTACGGCGCGCAATTCTCCCTGCCGATAGCCTACCCGGCGACCGAAATGAGCAATACGTTCGGAGCAGTTCTTGCCGCCCGCGGATTGAAACAGCTGCGCATCGCTGAAACCGAGAAATACGCCCACGTCACGTTCTTCTTCAATGGCGGCGAAGAGCGCGTCTTCGACGGTGAAGACCGCATCCTGATACCGTCGCCCGACGTGCCGACGTACGATCTGAAACCTGAAATGAGTGCGGCTGAAGTGACTGACAAGCTGATCGATGCGATCAGGAGTCGTCGTTACGATGCGATCGTATGCAACTATGCAAACGCTGACATGGTCGGGCACACCGGTGATTTCGCCGCGGCCGTGCGCGCCATCGAGGCGCTTGATGTCTGCCTCGGCCGCACGCTCGCGGTGGCTCGTGCAGAAGGCGTGGATGTTCTGATCACCGCTGACCATGGCAATGCCGAGCAGATGCGCGGCGAGCACGGCGGACCGGAAGCCGACAATCCGCATACCGCGCACACCAGCAACTGCGTGCCGTTGGTGTATGTCGGTCGCGCGGCGCACTTTGTTGCCGACGGCAGCCTTGTCGATATTGCACCGACCCTGCTCAGCTTGATGGGTGTGCAAGTGCCGCGCGAGATGACTGGCACGCCGTTGTTGAAGCGCGGCGACGCGGCGCAAGATGCGGCCTGAAGCCGCGTCCCCGCTCCCTCTCACTCTCATATCGTCCTGGCTGTCTGCACGCCAGACTTGGCGCGCCATGACTTGCGTCGCAGTCTGCGCTCTGGCGCCACCCGGTGCGGGCGCTGCGCCGGACGATGCCCGGCTCGCCGACCTGCGTCGCGAAATTCATGCGCTGCAGGACACGCTGGCCGCCGACAGCAGCCGGCTCATTGAGGCGCGGGAACGCGAGCAGCGGGTCGCAAGTGATATCGCCGCGGCGCAAGCCAGACAGTCCGAGCTCGAGCGCAGCATTGCACGGAAATCCGCCCGCGTGGATGCGCTCATCGTCGCACGCCGCAACCTCGAACAACGCCACGCCGGTATCCAGGCGGCGCTGCATCGTCAGACGCTGGCACGCTACGCGTTACTGGTGCAACCGCCGCTGAAGCGCCTGTTGAATCAGGGCGACGCGCGAAGGCTCGGGCGCGACCTCGTCTACTCGGACTATCTGATTGCCGCTTATCGCCGCGATCTCGAGCAGGCGCGAACGGCAGCCCGGGCACTGGTAGAAACCGCCGCTGCGCTCAAACTGGAGACCGACAGCTTGCGCCGCTTGCGCCACGAGACGGCGACGCATCTGGTGCAGCTGCGCGAAGTACAGGCGCGCCACGCTGAACTGCAGGCCGCGATGGCCGCCAGCGTCGACGCCGGCGTTGCGCAGGTCGAGCAACTCCAGGAAGACGAACAACGTCTGCTCGCGTTGCTCGGCTCCCTTGCTGCTGCTCCGGCTGCAACCGTTGTCAATCTGGCCAGGCCGGTCAAAACGCCGAGCGGACCCGACTTCGCCACGCTGGCCGGCAAACTCGCCTGGCCGGCCGCCGGCGAGGTCGTCAGCGCAGCGGGCGGGACAATCCGCAAAGGCGGCGCGCACTGGGCGGGGGTGCTGATAGAAACGGCGCCAGTTGCTGACGTGCATGCGGTGGCCGCTGGCCGGGTGGTGTTCGCCGATCGCTTCCGCAATCTGGGCCAACTGCTGATCGTCGATCACGGCGAAGGCTACATGACGCTGTATGGCAACGCTGCCCAATTACACAAGTCACCGGGCGACGACGTCGCGGCCGGCGACGTCGTCGCGCAGGTTGGCGTAGCGACCGGCGAACTACCACGCGGCCTGTATTTCGAACTCCGTGCTGACGGCCAGCCGCTCGATCCCAGGCAGTGGTGTGTGCAGCGCTGAACGGCTCGCCTCCTTCACTGTACCGGCGGGCGCACTGCCGGTATGCTGCGCTGTCGCCTGCAGGACGATGGAACGCCCGGTCCAACGTCAGGTCCACCCCGAGATTGGCTTGCAGAGTGCAGGTGCTCGACTGAATCTCCCGCTGGCGACTTTCTGGCACCGACAGCGTAGCGACACTCCTGAGGCGATAAAGCGCGATGACGACATATTCCCTGAGATCGGCGGCCACCGCCTGTCTGCTGCTGATCCTGTCGCCAGCCACGCCGGCCGAGGATGGCGGCTCCGCGCCGACCGTCGCGCCACCCCCCGTGACAACGCCGACCGGCCAGCCTGCAACGGCCGCGACCGACAGCGCGAATCCGGCAGCCACCAGCGTGACCGTGCCGCCACAGGAACCCATACCGGTAGATGACATCCGCGTACTGGTCGAAGTCTTCCACAAGATCAAAAACGACTATGTCGAGGTCGTCGACGACAAGGTTCTCATCGAGAACGCGATGCGCGGCATGCTGTCCGGTCTCGATCCGCATTCTGCCTACCTCGACGAAACTGACTATCTCGATCTGCAGGAAGGCACTTCAGGCGAGTTTGGCGGACTCGGCATCGAGGTCGGTATAGACGACGGTTTCGTCAGAGTCATTTCGCCCATCGATGACACCCCGGCCGCTGAAGCAGGCATCCTTGCCGGCGACACCATCGTGCGGCTCGACGACACGCCGGTGAAAGGCATTTCGTTGAACGACGCCGTGAAAAAGATGCGCGGCAAACCGGGCACGCCGATAGTCCTGACCATCGTTCGCGAAGGCGAAGAGAAGCCGCTGGTGTTCACGTTGAAGCGCGCCGTCATCAAGGTCCGCAGCGTACGCAGTCGCATGCTCGAGCCGGGTTTCGGCTATATCCGACTGGCTCAGTTCCAGGCACCGAGTGGCGACGAAATGCTGAAAGAACTGCGCGAGCTCAAACAAGCCGCGGGCGGTTCGCTGAAAGGGCTGGTGCTCGATCTGCGCAACAATCCCGGCGGCATCCTCGGTGGCGCAGTCGCCGTTGCCGACGCATTTCTCGAAAGTGGCCGTATCGTTTATACCGAAGGACGCATTCGCGATTCGGAGCTCGAATTCTCGGCCAAACCACCCGATCTGCTCGACCACGCGCCGCTCGTCGTGCTCGTCAATGAAGGCTCGGCTTCGGCCTCCGAAATCGTCGCGGGCGCGCTGCAGGATAGCGGCCGTGCAGTCATCATGGGCCGCGCGACTTTCGGTAAAGGTTCGGTACAGACCATCCTGCCGATGAACAATCACGCTGCCCTGAAACTGACGACAGCGCGCTATTTCACGCCGTCGGGACGCTCAATCCAGGCTGAGGGCATCAAGCCGGATATCATCATCGACAAACTCACGCTGACAGCGGCGAAATCCAATGCGACCGAAATCATCAAGGAATCGAATCTCGATCGCCATCTGGCCAACCCGATCAATGGCGAGCCGCCCAAGGCGGCGCCTGCTGATAGCGGCAATACTGCAGACAAGGACCAAGCGGCAGCAGGAGAGAAGCCAACGGATAAACCGCTGGCCGAGCGCGATTACGAACTCTACGAAGCGCTCAACCTTCTCAAAGGCATGGACCTCCTGAAGGCACACAAGACCGCGCCCTGAGCCGGGCTGAGGCAGCGATGGCAGCCGGGCCGCGCAATCAGCTGCCAGGACGTCGATCATGGTGACATTTGCGGCACTTGCGCTCGGCGCCTGCCTCAACACGATGCCTGCCTCGCCGCCGCGTATCGCGGTAGTCATCGACGATCTCGGCAATCAAACGGCAGCCGACCGTGCGGCGCTCGCCCTGCCCGGCGCAGTTACCTACGCCATCCTGCCATTCTCGCCCGCTGCCGCAGCGCTCGCCCGTCATGCCCGCGCGACGGGCCGCGACGTCCTCCTGCATTTACCCATGGAAGCGGACAGCCATAACCAGTTGCTCGGTCCCGGCGCCCTGCTCGGCAACATGTCGCGCGGCGAGTTCAGCACTGCTGTTCAGCAGGCGCTGGTCGCCGTGCCGTACTTGAGTGGCGTCAATAATCATATGGGCAGCCTGCTCTCCCGCGACTCGCAACGCATGGCCTGGCTGATGGCGGAACTGCGTGCAGCCGGATTGCCGCTCTATCTCGACAGCCGCACCACTTCGCATTCTGTCGCTGCACACGCTGCTCGCCAGGCACATGTGCCTTTCATCGCGCGCGATGTGTTTCTCGACAATCAGCCAAAAGCCGCCTACGTCCGTATCCAGTTCGACCGTCTATTGGCGCATGCCAGACGTCACGGCGATGCAGTCGGCATCGGCCATCCGCATCCGGCTACGCTGACCGTACTGCGCGAACGCCTGGGTGCGCTCAATTCAATCCGACTGGTATCCCTGACTGAACTGCTACGTACGCGCGACTGCCGCGCGACCACCGCAGTAGTGCAATTACCGCTGCCCACGCAGAGCCAGTATCAGCGAGACGAGACCGACAGAACCGAGTAGCCAGATAACCGACATCGTCGGCGCCTGCACGCGCATGGCGAGCAGTACGGCGGTGCCAATCGTGCAACCGATGCCGATCAGGGCAAAAATCAATCGACGATGCAGGCTGCGGATTTCGAGGCGGATCTCTTCCAGTTTGGCGTCGCTGGTCTGGACCTTGAGACGGCCGGCCTTGATCTGATCGAGCACTTCGACCGTCAGGGCGGGCAACTCCGGCAATCGGTCGACCCAATGCGGCACATTGTCGCGAAACGAACTCCACAGCCGCCTCAGACCGACACGCTCGACCATGAATTTTTCGAGCGATGGGCGCGCTGCGCGCCACAGATCCAGTTCCGGGTAAAGCTGGCGCCCGATACCTTCGACATTGACCAGCGTTTTCTGCAGCAGCAGGAGCTGCGGCAGGATTTCCATATGAAACCGCTGAGCGGTCTGGAACAGCCGCAGCAACAGATTGCCAACCGAGATGTCCTTCATCGGTCGATCGAATATCGGTTCGCAAACGGCACGAATGGCAAATTCGAACTCATCGACCCGCGTGTCCGGCGGGACCCAGCCGGATTCGACATGGAGCGTCGCCACCCGCCGATAATCGCGCGCCAGGAACGCCGAAAAATTCTCGGCCAGATAGCGCTGATCGAATTCCGACAGCGAGCCCATGATGCCGAAATCGACCGGCGCATAGAGCGGGTCACCGCCATCGGTGCCCGGCAACACGAACAGGTTGCCGGGATGTACATCGGCGTGGAAAAAATGATCGCGGAAAATCTGCGTGAAAAAGATCTCGACGCCGCGTTCGGCGAGCAGCTTGAGATCGATGCCGGCACGCCGCAGGCCCTCGATGTCGCCAATACCGATACCGTTCACGCGCTCCATGACAAGCACGTTCTCGCGGGTGTAATCCCAGTAGACTTCGGGAACATGGATCTGCGTCGACTCGGCAAAATTGCGCCGCAGCTGCGACGCGTTCGCCGCTTCGCGCATCATATCGAGTTCGTCCAGGATCGTTTTCTCGAATTCGGCAACGACTACGCGCGGCTTCAGGCGCTTACCGCGTTCCCAGTACCGCTCGGCCGCATCGGCGAGCACGTACATGAGTGAGATGTCCTGCGCAATCGTCGGGCGCAGATTGGGACGTACGACTTTGACGATGACTTCACGCCCATCGCGCAGGCTGGCGGCATGGACCTGGGCAATCGAAGCAGATGCAAGCGGCACCTCGTCGAACGCCGCGAACACCTGCGCAACCGACTCGCCGTAGGCTTTCTCGACAATGTTGCGCGCCTGCTCGCCAGGAAACGGCGGCACGTGGTCCTGCAGTTTCGCCAGTTCTTCGGCGATGTCGTCGCTCAACAAGTCGCGCCGCGTCGACAGCAGCTGGCCGAACTTGACGAAAAGTGGGCCGAGATCCTCCAGCACCGCGCGGATCCGCTCAGCGCGTGGTTTGTAGTCGCGTCGGCGCCAGTTCCACGGCAACAGATACAGCACGAAACTGGCTGAGCGCAGCAGCGGCAGGGTCAGGATGATCTCGTCGAAGCCATGCCTGATCAGCACGCGCCCGATAGTGAAAACGCGAAAAAACTGGGTCGGCGTGATGATCACCGTCGCGCACCGCGCAGCAGGCGCGCCAGCCGTGCTTCAAGGCGATCGACATCGTCAGTGATGGAAAACACTGCGCGCCGCTGAACGTCCGTTTCTTCGCGCGTAGGCGCCAACCCCGATTCATGATGCAGGTAGTCCGCGATATCAGTTTCGAAGCGTGCGGCATTGTCACCAAGAAAAGTCATTGCAGCGCGCGCCGCGCGCGCCAGTTGATGCGCGCCAACGTCGCCGATGAGCGGTGCCAGCAGATCTTCCCAGTCGATGTCGAGATCGGCGAGCAGCGACTGCACATTCTGCGCCACAGCCAGATCACCGCTGATTTCGATACGTCCAGCTCCGAGTGAATCGCCGCGCCGACTGGCGCGCGCGTAGGCCAGAAAATCGCCCGGTCGCCCGATGACCCGCACATCGACTTTGCCGTCATATTCGCGATGCAGGCGAATGCCGCTCGCTGACGGCAGCGCAAAAGCGCGCCACCGCGTGTCGCGTACACACAGCTCGATGACCGTGCCGTCCAATCGCGCCAGTCTTCGCGCCCGCTCGTCGTCGGCCAGCAACAGGCGGCTCACCGCAGCGGACAACAGTCCCTCGAGGCGTGCCAGCGGATCGCTTAGAGCGTTCACCGAGTCTCGCCCGGGCAAGATCGACTCATGCGCTCACAGCTTCCAGCCGAGATGCATGGCAACGACGCCGCCCAGCAGATTCAGATAGCGCACCTGCTCAAATCCGGCGCGCTCCAGCATGAGTTTCAACGCTTCCTGCTCGGGGTGAACCCGGATCGATTCTGCAAGGTAGCGGTAACTGTCAGCGTCGCCCGCTACCATTTTGCCAAGCAGCGGCAGCACTTTAAACGAATAAGCATCATAGAATCGCGCGAGCAGCGGCGCCTTGACCTGCGAGAACTCCAGGATCAACACACGCCCGCCGGGACGCAATACGCGATGCATCTCACCAAGGGCCATTGCTTTTCGCGTCACATTGCGCAAGCCGAAGCCGATGATCACGCGATCCATGCATGCGTCAGGGAGCGGTAGCGCTTCGGCATTGCCAAGCACGTAATCCAGCCTATCGACCTGCCCGGCATCGAGCGATCGATTGCGACCACGCGTCAACATCTCGGCGTTGATGTCGCAGACCAGCACCTGCGCCGAGCTGCGGGTCTGAATCAAACGCGCGAGATCGCCGGTTCCGCCGGCCAGATCGAGGACGTCGTTGGTGCCGCGCAGATCGAGCAGTTCGACTGCCCAGCGCTTCCACAGGCGATGCTGGCCCATCGACATCAAATCGTTCATTACGTCGTAGCGATCAGCAACAGAATCGAACACTGCACGCACGCGCGCAGTCTTGGTCAGTGGCGGCACCCGTTCGTAGCCGAAGTCGGTTTCCTCGTCCACGGCTGCTCAGTCCGCCAGACTTGACCGTGCCACGCCGACTGCCGCGAGCGAAGCGAGATAACGCCGCCAGTATTCGACCTGGTGTGTACCGAGTTCGTGCAGATAGTCCCAGGTATACAAACCGGTGTCATGACCATCGTCGAACACGAGCTTGACAGCATAGTTGCCTATCGGCTCGATATCCTTGATGTTGACCTGCTCTTTGCCGGTCTGCAGAACCGCCTGATCGGTGCTGTGGCCGCGTACTTCGGCCGACGGAGAATAAACCCGCAGGTATTCGCAGCTGAGCTCGTAGCGGCTGCCGTCGTCGAACGCGACTTCGAGCTTGCGAGAGCGCTGGTGGAGCCGAATATCAGTCGGATGATGGGTCGCCATAAAGCGCCTATAGAATATATTTCGACAGATCGTTATCGGCCGCCAATCGGCCGATGTGGGTGTTGACATACTGCGCGTCGATGACGACCTGCTGACCTGTCCGATCCGGTGCCGTGAACGAAAGCGCCTCGAGCAGCTTCTCCATGACCGTATACAGTCGGCGCGCACCGATATTTTCACTGCGCTCGTTGATGTCGAAAGCCAGCTCGGCAATGCGCGCGATGCCGTCTTCAGTGAAATCGATGGAGACATTTTCGGTCGCCAGCAGCGCCTTGTATTGTCGACTTAAGGAAGCGTCGGGTTCAGTCAGTATGCGGATGAAATCGCCGACCGTCAGCGGTGTCAGCTCGACCCGATTCGGCAGGCGGCCCTGCAGTTCGGGGATTAGATCGGATGGCCGGGCGTAGTGAAACGCGCCAGACGCAATGAACAGAATATGGTCGGTTTTGACCATGCCGTACTTGGTGTTCACGCTGCAGCCCTCGACCAGCGGGAGCAGATCGCGTTGAACGCCTTCGCGCGAAACGTCTGGCCCGCTGGTCTGCGAACGGCGTGCGACCTTATCGATCTCGTCCAGAAAAACGATTCCGTTCTGTTCCAGATTGTCGATGGCACCAGCACGAATGTCGTCTTCGTTGACGAGTTTCGCTGCTTCTTCTTCGAGTATCAGCTTGCGTGCATGCTCGATACGCAGGCGTCGCGAACGCTTACGCCCGGCACCAAGATTCTGGAACATGCCTTGCAGTTGGTTGGTCATTTCTTCCATGCCGGGAGGGGCCATGATCTCGACGCCAACAGCCGGTGCAGCTACTTCGACATCGATCTCCTTGTCTTCCAGGTGCCCTTCACGAAGCATCTTGCGAAACCGCTGTCGGGTTGCCGAGGTATCCGCTGCCGGCGTTTCGCCGAATGTACGCGGGCCGGGCAGCAGGACGTCGAGGATGCGCTCTTCTGCAGCGTCCTCCGCAGCACTGCGTACATTGGCCGTGGCGGCTGTTCGCGCCATGGTCACCGCGATATCGGCGAGGTCTCGGATGATCGATTCGACGTCACGGCCGACATAGCCCACTTCGGTGAATTTGGTCGCTTCGACTTTAATGAACGGTGCGCCTGCAAGCCGCGCCAGTCGCCGCGCAATCTCGGTCTTGCCGACACCAGTCGGGCCAATCATAAGGATGTTCTTCGGCGTGATCTCGTTGCGCAATTCAGCTGAGACCTGCGCCCGGCGCCAGCGGTTGCGCAGAGCAATGGCGACGGCGCGCTTGGCATCAGCCTGGCCGACGATGTGTTTGTCGAGCTGTTCGACAATTTCCTGGGGCGTTAGCGTACTCATGAACCTGCCGCGCAATCATGTTGTGCAGATGTGTATCGGATGAGACCGGGCGCTCGCACAGTCGCCGGCGATTCAATCGCGTTCACGCAGCACTTCCACAGTCAGATGATCGTTGGTGTAGACGCAGATTTCGCCGGCGATCGCTAATGAGCGCCGGACCACCGCTTCAGCGGTCAGATTGGTTTCGGCAAGCAGCGCGCGGGCGGCGGCACGGGCATAGGCGCCACCGGACCCGATGGCGATGATGTCGTGCTCGGGCTCGATCACATCGCCCGTGCCGGACACGATCAGCGAGTGTTCGCGATTGGCGACAGCGAGCATGGCCTCGAGCCGGCGGAGCATGCGGTCTGTCCGCCAGTCCTTGGCCAGCTCGACAGCTGCACGCAGCAGATTACCGCGGTGCTCCTCGAGCTTGGCTTCGAATCGTTCGAACAAGGTAAACGCGTCTGCCGTGCCGCCAGCAAATCCGGCAATGACCTTGTCCTGATACAGGCGACGCACTTTGCGCGCATTGCCTTTCAAGATGGTGTCGCCCATCGAGACCTGACCGTCGCCGCCGATGACAACTTCCGCGCCGCGCCGCACAGAAAGGATAGTGGTGCCGTGTAACACGCTGTTCGACCATTCGTTGGGACGGCAGATTGTACACGAAGGGTGACGGCCGATTCAGCGCGCTGCAGCGCTTAAGACCTGGTTCTTGGTATTTCAGTCCTCGCGGCGGCGCGCGCGCGGGTGTGCCGCATCGTAGACTTTCGCCAGATGCTGAAAATCGAGATGCGTGTAGATTTGCGTCGTCGAGATATTGGCGTGGCCGAGAAGTTCCTGGACTGCCCGCAAGTCGCCGGACGATTCCAGCAGATGACTGGCGAAGGAGTGGCGCAGCATGTGTGGATGCACGTGCATTTCCGCGCCGTGTTTCAGCGCCCACAAGCGCAACCGCCGCTGAACGTCGCGCGTCCCCAGGCGGCGGCCGCGGGGGTTCACGTACACAGCCCGTTCTTCCGGCTGTGCCAGTGTTCCACGTACTGCGAGCCAGCGTAGAAGCGCCTCGTGGGCCTGCGCACCTATCGGCACCAGGCGTTCCTTGCGACCCTTGCCGAGTACTCTGGCCTGACCTGCGTCGAGGTCAAAGCTGTCGAGATTTAAACCAACGAGTTCGGAAACGCGCAATCCGCAGGAATAGAGCGTCTCCCACATGCTCAGATCACGCAGCTCAAAATCATCGTTGACAGCGTGATTGAGCAGACCTCCCATCTGATCGACGTCGAGTACACGCGGCAGTCGCCGCGGCGATTTCGGCGCGCGTACGAGCTGTGCGGGATTGGCACTGACCCGGCCGCGCGCGGCCAGAAAGCGGTACAAGGAGCGCATCGCCGAGAGCGCCCGCGCGAGCGAGGCACCATGAGCGCCACCGCGATGGCGCGCAGCGATGAACTGGCGCACCGCGTGCACATCGACGTCAGTCCAGTGCTCGATGCCGCGTGCAGCCAAAAACGCGAGAAAACCGTTGAGGTCGCGACGATAAGCATCGCGGGTATGCGACGAGGCGTGTTCGAGACTGCGCAAAAACTGCCCGAGTTCGGCCTCCAGCTCGCTGTCCATGCCGTTCAGTCGACCCGCGCCCGCTTGATCCAGGGGTCCAGTACCAGAGTGACAATTTCCTTGAGAAAAGTCAGGAACTCCGTCCCCATATCAGCCTGATAGCGTGTCGGGTCGCTGCTGGTAATGACGAGCACGCCATCCCAGGCTTTGCCTAGCAGCGGCATGATTACGGCTGAACCTGCACTTGCGTCGTCGATTATCAGTGCGGCGCGCATTGCCGGAGCCAGTGGTCCGCAGGCAGTCCGGCCTTGCGCAAGGAGCGCAGTGAACGGCTCGCGACGGGCGACATCCGATCCGGTGAAATGGGTGTCATTACCGCCATCGATGAAAGCCGGCTCGGCAAACAGCAGACTATGCACACGGTCCGCGCCGAACTGCTCGCGGAGCCCGCGATCAAGACTGGCAAAGATGGCTTGCGGGCCGACCGCATGCATGAGCGTCAGCGCCAGTTCGTGAATCTTGTGGTTCAGCGTCTCGTTGACGCGGGCGAGCCGGACCCAATCGTCGAGTTGCTTTTTCAGTCGCGCATTGTCATCGCGCAGCACCGTTACCTGGCGTTCGAGCAGCGAGACCGCGTCGCCACTGCCGTGCGGAATACTGAGCGCCCGTAGCAGCTCCGGGTGCTGATCGAGGAAGGCTGGGTTGGCCCGCAGAAAACTGGCGACATCGCGCGCATCGACGCCAGCGCCCGGCGCGGTTCCAGGCTGAGTCTGTACGGTCATAGATCGATAATTCCTTGGAAAACGTAGGTCGCCGGGCCGGTCATCCACAATGAATGAGCAGATTCGCCGTCCCATTCGATGCGGAGTCGGCCACCACGCAGTTCAACGGTCACCGACGCTGCGAGCAGACCCCATCTTCGACCGACCGCGACAGCCGCGCAAGCACCGGTACCGCAAGCACTGGTCTCTCCCACCCCGCGTTCGAAGACGCGCAACCGGATATGGTCGGGCGCGATGACCTGCATGAAACCCGCATTGACGCGCGCCGGGAACAATGCCGACTGCTGCAGGGCGGCACCAAGGCGCGCGACCGGCGCCTGCTCGACATCAGGCACGCGGAAAACGGCATGCGGATTGCCGACCGAGACTGCGCCGAATTCGTAGACCATGCCCTCGATGCTGGCGCGATAGCTCGGCGCGGCATCGGCAACCGCCAGCGGAATCGCTTTAGGTGCGAACCGTGGCGAACCCATATCGACCCGTACCACATCGGGGGGGTAGAGGGTCAGACCGAAGAGCGCGCCATCTATCTCGATAGTCACTGCGCTACCGCTGCTCTCACCGCGCCGGTCGAGATAACGCGCGACACACCGCACGCCATTGCCGCAATGTTCAGCTGACGAACCATCGGCGTTGAAAATTCGATAGCCGGCCAGCGCGGACGGATTGCGCGGACGTACCAATGACAGAATCTGATCGCAGCCGATACCTACGCGGCGATCAGCGAGAAAGCGGAGCTGAGCCGGCTGCAGGTTGAACTGACCTTCGCGCTCGTCGAGCAGTACGAAGTCGTTCCCGAGACCGTGCATCTTGACGAAAGGAATACGCATGACGTCAGTATATCGCTTCGACGCGAAACCCCCGCTCTTTCAGCAGATGCAGGATGCCACGGTCGCCTGGCAGATGCATCGCACCGACAGCAATGAAGCTGTCGCCTGCGGTCAGCAGCGGCTGCATACGCTCGACCATACGCCGACTGCGCGACCATAACAGGGCGTCGAGGAACGGTTCCCGCGCGGCATCGATATGTTCCAGGGCAGCCCGTGTCAATGCGCCGAGATCGCGCTCTGCGTAGTGCGAAATCATGGTCTCCACTTCAGCTTGCAGCTGGTCGTAGTGGCAGACAGTCTCGCGCAGCATCGCGACCTGCTCAGCCTGTGTCAGCGTTTCGAATACGACCAGCTGTTCGGCAACGGTTTCGAGCGCGCTGATGGTCATTCCCGCCGCTCTGGCGCGTTCCAGCAACACCAGATCGAGCGGCGCGTCGCGTTCTGTCGCCGGCAGACTGAGGGTGACAAATGCCGCCCATGGCTTCATCGCTGCAACCTGTTCGGTTGACAGGCCGTAGTCGGCCAGCCGCGCCACGGTACGCTTGAACAGTGCCGCGTCGAGTTGCTGGTCCAGACGCTTGCCGTCGTTGTGGAACATGGCGCGCTGGAACTGCCCGATGGCGGCATCGTCCATTAACACTTCGAGCGCAAAACGACGACTGCGCGCAAACGACGGCATGGCGGCTTCGACTATCCCGATCACACGTGCGTCGCCAACATGCATGGTCCCGAACAGCACGCTCCGGCGACCATCCGTTGTCGTGACCTGCCAGAGCAGGCTGCGAGCCTCGGCATAGGCACCCAGCGGCGTCGGTAGGGCGGTCACCAGTGGTGGACAATCGAGCGCTTCCGTCGAGTACGCCGCAGCCCACCACAGCAGCGCGACCAGCCACCCCACCAGGCGTGCGTCAGCCCGGTAGATTATCATCGCCGAGCGCGAGTTCAGGATGACTGTTCAAGGCCTGTACGCGGGACGCAACGGACTGCCAGTCGGCACTCGCCTGCAGAGATTCGACTGTCATTGCGACACCGCGACCATGCATGCGCATCAGTCGCACCTGGGTCGGCGGATGATGATAATCACCGAGTGCATCGACAACCTCTATCGCGCCGGCGCGGTGATTGCACACCAGCAGTACATCGCAGCCAGCGGCCAGCGAGCGCCGCGCACGCTCTGCGTAACTACCGGCACCGAGCGCGCCGGCCATGCTCAGATCGTCGCTGAACACCAGCCCTTCGAAACCCATCGCGAGGCGCAACGTATCGTGGATCCAGATGCGTGAATAACCAGCCACCTCATCGCTGACACGTGGATAGCGCACATGCGCGCTCATGATGGCGTCGATGCCGGCCGCAACCAGGGCGCGAAACGGCACCAGACAGCTCTGTTCGATATCCTGAAAATCGCGGGTGTCTTCCGGCAATTCGACGTGCGAATCGGCCGCCACCAGGCCGTGCCCGGGAAAATGCTTGCCGACTGCGGCCATCCCGACCCGATGCAGCGCCGCGACATAGACCTGGGCCAGCCGACCGACAACATGAGGATCGGCATGAAATGCGCGATCGCCGATGACACGGCTATGCGCGCTGCGCAGATCGAGTACCGGCGCGAAACTGAAATCGACACCAACGGCGCGAAGCTCGGTTGCCATCAGCCAGGCGCAATCGGCAGTCAACGCCGACGCAGTCGCCGGATCCTTATCGAAATATTCGCCGATGCGCGCCAGTGCCGGCAACTCACTGAAGCCCTGCCGGAATCGCTGCACGCGACCGCCTTCCTGATCGACGCCGATCAGGAGTCGTGGACTGCGCAGCGCATGAATTTCAGCCGTCAGCAGGCTCAACTGGTCAGTATCGATGAAGTTGCGAGAAAACAGAATGACGCCACAGATCAGCGGGTGGCGCAGCAGGTCGCGGTCGGCCGCGGTGAGCGAAGTGCCCTCGATATCGATCATCAGTGGACCGAGCATGGCTCAGAATCCCGTCAGGTTAGTTACGACATTTTAGCCTGGCCCGCGTCGCTCGCACCGTCGGCCCAATGATCGCGCAGGCGATCGCCAAGCAGATTGACGGCGACGACCGTACTTGCCAGCGCTATACCGGGGATGAGTACGAGATGCGGCGCCACCAACAGGTAGCGCATGCCGTCGCGGATCATGGCGCCCCACGACGGCGTCGGCGGCTGCACGCCGAGACCGAGAAAAGACAGTCCGGCTTCGGCAATGATGACGGCCGCAAACGCGAACGTGACCTCGACGATCATCGGGCCTGCCATCAGCGGCAGGACATGACGGAGCACGATGCGCCAGGGTGATGTGCCGAGCGCAGCGGCCACTTCGACATGTAGTCGAACCGACAGGGTACGCGCCAGCGCGTGAGCCAGACGCGCCATTCCCGCCCAGCCGACCATACTCAGTGCCAGCACCACATTGGATAGACCCGGCCCGAGCACACCGGCCAGCGCAATGGCGAGCAGGATACCGGGGAACGCAAGAAACGTGTCGATCAAACGTAAACACACGAGTTCGGACACGCCGCCCAGCCAGGCTGCAGTAAGACCGATGGTGACACCGATAACGGTCGTCGCCAGCACGACCAGCGCAGCAACGATAAACGACACACGGGCGCCGGCCAGCAGACGGGCGCCGACACTGCGACCGAGATCGTCCGAACCGAGCAGTGCGTCTGCTGAAGGTCGCGCCAGAATGCGCTCGAGTGCGATGGCATTGGCGCTCTCCGACGGCTTCAGCAAAGCGCCGCCGGAGAGCAGCAACCAGGTCGCGAGGATGACCAGCGCAAGCGCAGTGGAGCGACGCATCAGGGCTGCCTGCTGCGCGGATCGAGCCGCGCACACAGCATATCGGTCAACAGATTGAGGATGACGTAACACAGGCTGATGACCAGTACGGTGGCCTGTACAACCGGATAATCGCGACGTTGGATCGCTTCCACTGCGAGTTGGCCGAGGCCCGGCCAGCTGAAAACGATTTCGGTGATGACGGCACCGCCGAGCAGCCCACCAAGCTGTAAACCGACAGTAGTGACTATCGGAACCAGCGCGTTGCGCCCGGCGTGTATGAGAATCACGCGCAACTCACCGAGCCCACGCGCACGTGCGGCACACACGAAAGGTTGGTGCAGAACATCGAGCAGCGCCGCCCTTGTCATGCGTGCAAGCAGCGCCGCAAGGCCAAGACCGAGACTGAGCGCTGGCAGCGCAAGCGACGCCAGACCCTCGCTGCCGCCTATCGGAAACCACCCCAGCCAGACGGCAAAGATCAGCATCAGTACCGGCCCGAGGACAAAACTCGGCGCCGACATCCCCAGCACGGCGAGCAATCCGGCGAGGGTATCCCAGCGACCACCGACACGCAGTGCGGCCAGCGTGCCCAGCGGCAGACCGATGAGCAATGCGCATGACAACGCGGCCAACGCCAGCTCGACAGTCATCGCGAAATGCTGCACCACCAGATCGACCACGGGTCGCTCGCTGTACAGCGATAAGCCCAGATCGCCACGCACGATGCCGCCGACGAAGACCAACCATTGTTCGAATAACGGCCGGTCCAGACCGAGACGCTGAGCGAGTGCCGCCTGATCGGCACCACTCGCATATTCGCCAAGCATTACTGCAACCGGATCGCCCGGAACGAGATGGATCAGCAGAAAAACCAGAAACGTCACACCAACCACGACGGTGGCTAAGGCACCGAGACGACCGATCATCGACGCGCCGCCAGAACGCAGTCGCGAGTCATTAATGAAGCGTTGGCGGCGGCACTGTGAGGCAGCGCACGAGCGTGTAATATACCGGCCGTGGCACGTTTCGAATTCAAACAAGATCCGCCGCCGGAACAGTGGATCGATCGCTCGACGAGCCTGCTCGACCTGACCGTGCGCAGTCTCGGGCTCGTCCTGCTCATCGTCGGCTTGTTCGTCACGTTGCTGGTCATCATGAGTGCCTGGTCACTCTACGATAACCCGCAAACCATCGAAACCTTCGCTCAGGCGGTCGAGCGCGGCTCTCACCTCGATCTTACGCTGGCGCGGGCGACTGCCGAAGGTCGCCAGGAAGCCGATCTGGGCGTTGCCCCCGAACTCGCGCGTGCACCCACTGCGAGCAACGTCAGCACGCCGCCTGAATTTCGTTTCTCCTATTTCGCCGCCTGGCTGATAGCCATCCTGTTGCTGCTGCTCATCGGCAGCCTGGCTATCGCGGCCGTGCGAACAGGTGGCGGACTCGCGCTGCACGACGTGCAGCTGAAAAAACTGGCGCGTCAGCTGATTGACGAACGCGCCGCTGCAGAAAATCGGCGCTGAACGCCTTCAGCAGCTGCCAGACTAGAGGCTGCCGTCAGCTAACCCGCTTCGTCCAGCGTTTTCGGCGCGGATGTCTCCGCCTGGCGCACTTGCGGCACATGCGGGATCTGGCAATCGACTGCCGCTGAAATCGCACGAGAATAAAGCTCGCCGTAGTAGTCCATCGAATCGCCGGACATCGCGGTCATGAGCCCGATGCGGTATGACGCTTTCAGCACGCCCATGCCGTCCTTTGTGCCGTCGCCCATCATGAGGTCCATGCGTACGTTCGAATTCAGGACCTGATCATACGGCCCCCATAGACGCGGTGCGGCGTACGGGCCGCCACCGGCCAGGACGTCGACGATCATCTTGCGATTTTGACCGTGATAGCCGAGTGCAGCGAACCCGTCGCCTTCGTAATAACTGAACGTCTTGCCACCGCAGCTGGCCGGCATGGTGTAGTCGTAACGATCAATGAAACTGTCGGTATATTCGGCAGGCATCTGCAGGCCGCGCGTGCGCACGCGGCGGTACTCGCCGTTCAAGCGCACCTGGGTTGCCACGCCCATGATGAGTTCAACTTCGCCATGCGGTTTGGATACGAATCGTTTACCGGCTTCAATGAGATATTCGCGCTCGTCGCTCAGCGTATCGGGGTTGCCGATGATATCGATTGTCGGAACGACGGCTTCGCCATCCGCGCTCAAACTACCATCGGCGGCGACCACCGCCTGACTGAGCAGGCCGGCAGCTGCGAACAGTAATACGGGTGCGAGACGGCGGCGCTCATCGCGGCAGGCGAGCTCGCGGTTCCGACGGTCCTCCAGCAGCGCGAATCCACAGGATTTGGCATACGCAATCAGACGCTTGAAGACGCCGGGTTGCTGGGTTTCAAGTCCGCGCCGATGAACCAGTGTGCGGATCCCATTGACATAGCAGGGATGCACGGTGGTGGTGTAAGACCAATGCGCAGGGCCGTCGATGACGCCCGAACGGGCCGCCTCAGGGTTGCGCGACGGCGCTTTCGGCTTCGGTACGACAGTCGCCTGTCTCAGCAGCGTTTCGGGATACATCGAGTGTCCTCCGGCCTGGCTCCAGGCCATCAATCAGGTGGTACGCTGAGGGGGTTTTCGGCCTGCCGGGGCGAGACTTTATGACCGGCTTCACGTTTCGGCACAATCGTCTACTCGACGGCCGCTGAGATGGTCGGTGTGACGGCCGGCGGAGCGGCCGGACAGGGGTCAGGGCAGGATATCCACCGGGGTGCCGGGACGGACGCGGCTGTACAAATTCAGCAGGTCGGCGTTCCGCATGCGGATGCAGCCGCGCGAGCCGGGCTGGCCGAGCGTGGTGCTGTCAGGCGTGCCGTGTATATAGATGTAGCGCGCAAAGGTATCGCGATCGCCGCCGGCGTTGCGTCCCGGTTCGAGCCCGCCGAGCCACAGGATACGGGTCAGTATCCAGTCGCGACCCGGATGCGCGCGGCCAAGCGCTTCGTTGTAGATCTCGCCTGTCGGTCGACGGCCGACGAATACCGTATCTGGTGGGCATTCGCTGCCGATACATTCGCGGATCACGTGGCGCCCGCGAGGTGTGCATTCACTGTCCTGCAGTTCGCCGGCGCCGTTACGCGCCGTCGATACCGGATAGCGCGCAGTCATTTTATCGCCAAGGTAGGTGCGCAGTTCCTGCCGTGCCAGATCGATTTCCAACCGCTCAACGTCGCTCATTTGTCGGTCACTCTGCGCACCTGTTCGAGCGCATCGAAATTACCGTCCTGATCGGTCGTATAAGCGCTGATACTTGCGCGCGTGACGTACAACTGATCTTCGAACCACAGTGGAACATAGGGCAGATCGTACAACACACGACGGGCCAGCGCGCGGTAGGCCCGCTGACGTGACGCTACCGTCGCGGTCTGCTCGGCGGCTTCGATCAAGGCATCCATCGCCGGTTGGCGGTAACGTCCGCGATTGGCGCCAGCAGGCGGTACCGCACTGCTATGAAACGCGTAGCGATAGGCGTCGGGCAGGCGCAGTCCAACCCAGGACATTCCGTAGAGTTCGAATCGACCGGCTACGACATCGCCATAGAATGTCCCCCAGTCGAGGCTATGGATCGCGAGATCGATGCCGACGGCAGCCAGTTGCGCCTGCATCGCCGTGGCCAGGCGCAGGCGAAAATAATCGGTCGAGGTCTTGTAGTGCAGACGCACGCGTCGACCGCGATACCCGGCTTCATCGAGCAGCGTGCGCGCCCGCGCCGGATCGTGGGCCGGCGCCGTAAGCGAAGCGCTGCCCGCCCAGTGTTCCGGCGGAAACATCGCTGCGGCAACCCGTGCCTGACCGCGGAAAACCTGCGCCACCAGGCTTTCGCGGTCGATGGCGTGAGCAACGGCAAGACGCAGCTTGCGCTCGGCTCCGGGACCGCTGGTGAGGTTGAATCCGAGATAAGAGAACGTCGCGCCCGGCACGCGGCCGGCGACCAGCCCGTCCTGCTGAGCCAGCCAGTCATAAATTTCCGGCGGAATATTCCCTTGCATGAGATCGAGCTCACCGCCGAGCAGCTTCAGTGCACGTACCGAGGCGTCGGCAACCGTCAGGAACTCGAACTGCTGACCGTCAGCGCGTCGACGCATGCGCACGCTGCGATCGAGCGCCCAGCGGATTTTCTCGAACGCACCGGAGCTGACTCGCCAGGCATCGCGTGGACTGCGCGCATCAGCCACCGACAAAACGCCGAGCGTGAGCTTACCGGGAAACAGCGCATCGGGCCGGTGCAATTCGAATTGAACCGTGCGCGGCCCGAGTGCGACCACGTTGCTGATGCCGGTCAGACGATCGCGATGCGGCGAGGCCAGCGCCGGGTCGAGCAGCGCTTGATACGTCGCAACGACGTCAGCGGCAGTGATTGCCGTGCCATCGGAAAACAGCACGTCTCGGGCCAGGCGGAAACGATAGTGCGTTGGATCGATTTCCCGCCAGCTCGCGAGCGATGGCCGCGGATATGACGCGCTGTCGAAATCGACCAGCGATCGATGCAGCAATCGGGTCAGTCGAACCGAGACTGCGTCAGTCGCATAGCGCGGGTCGAGCGTCGTCGCTGCGGTCGGCAGGCCGAAGCGAATTGTCGCGTCGTCGTCGCGCGTGCAGCCGGTCGCGCTGAGCAGCCCTACCAGCAGCAGCGATATGGCCAAGCATAGACCGGCCCGGCGCGCGGCGCGGCCGAGACGCGCATTCACCGGCGTTCGAACAGCGAAATCGATTCGACGTGCGCGGTCTGCGGAAACATGTCCAGGATACCGCTCACGGCAAGCCGGAATCGATGGCGATTGACGAGCGCCGCGGCATCGCGCGCAAACGTCACCGGATTGCAGGAAACATACACCAGGCGTTCGATACCGGTGAGCGACATGTGCTCGATGACAGCAGCGGCACCCGAACGCGGCGGATCGAGCAGCAGTTTGTTGGCGCCGGCAGGCTCGAACGTGGCACAGGCGTCACCGTCCGCCAGATCGAGTCGCGCAAACGTCGCATTGGATATGCCGTTCAGCTCGGCGTTGGCAGTGGCGCGCGCAACCAGCGCGGGCTCACCTTCGTATCCGCGCACGGAGCGTGCGCGGCGCGCTATCGGCAGGGTGAAATTGCCCAGCCCGCAGAACAGATCGAGGACCTCATCTGCCGGATCGATCGCGAGCAGTTCGAGCGCCCGGGCGACCATACGTTGGTTGATGGATGCATTGACCTGAGTGAAATCGTTCGGCAGAAACGCAAAGCACAGACCATCGACTGTATAACTCAGATACTCACGTCCGCCACGCAGGTTGACGACTGTCTCGGGCCCCCCACTCTGCAGAAAGATCTCGAATCCGGTCGCCAGCGAATACGCCTCGAGCAGCGTACGATCTGTCGCGATTAGCGGTTCCAGATGCCTGAGCACGAGGGCCACCGCATCGTCACCGATGGCGACTTCGATTTGTGGAATGCGCGCGCCGCCAGCCAGACTCTCGATCAGCGCACGCAGCTCGGGCAACCGCTCACCGACCCGCGGATCGAGAATCGCGCAGGAATTACAGTCAGCGACATAGGGTTTGGCGCGTTCGCGAAACCCGATCAGGATGCGGCCTTTCTTTTCGACGAATTTGACACCCAGACGTGCTTTGCGTCGATAGCCCCACTGCGGACCGGTTATCGGTGGCGCAACTTCGGTTGGCACGACTTTGCCTTGATGCAACAGCAATTCGAGCAGCACGCCCTGTTTATGCGCCAGCTGCGCTGCTTCACCGGCGTGCTGCATGCTGCAGCCACCACAGATGCCGAAATGCGCACAGCGTGGCTCGATACGCGCAGTCGAACGTTGCAACACCTCGACGACATCTGCTTCGTCGAAACTGCCATGCGGTTTCACGACGCGAGCACGGACACGTTCACCCGGCAGTGCGCCATGCACGAACACTGCTTTGCCCTCGACCCGACCGACACCGCGGCCCTCGTGCGAGAGCGTTTCGATATCGAGCTCGAGTTCACGGAGCGGGCGGGGCGGGCCGCGCTCCCGCGAACGCCTCATCCGGCCGCGCCCGCGTTCCAGGCCGAAAGAAAAGCCTGGAGATGGGCTTGATCCGAGGCAGCGAGGTGCGTACGTACACGGGCCAGCTCGCTGTCCAGCGCAGCCGGCTTAAGGTGCCCGCGCAGGTGCTGGAATTTCAGGAAGACAAGATAGGTGTTCAAGACATCCGTCTCGCAATAATCGCGAATGCCCTGCAGATCGCCCGCGCGATAGTGATCCCATACGGCCGCACCCGACATGCCGAGCTTGCCCGGCAGTCCGAGCAGGACGGCGAGTTGATCCAAGGGAACGGACGCGCGCGGCTGATACGCGGCGAGAACATCCATCAGGTCAATGTGTCGCCAGTGAAAGCGACCCAGATAATTGTTATAGCGGAACTCGCGATCGTCATCGCCGGTATCCCAATAGCGCGGTGCGGCCACACCGTGCAGCAGCGCGCGATAGTGCAGTACCGGGAGATCGAAACCGCCGCCATTCCACGACACAAGCGTTGGCGTGTAGCGTTCGACGCCTTCGAAAAATCGACGGATCAATTCCTCCTCAGGTGCGTCGAGATCACCGAGCGACCACACATTGAAACGCTCACCTTCGCGAAACACGGCCGAGATGGCGACAATTCGCTGCAGGTGATGGCGCAGAAAATCGCTCGTCCCGCCGGTTTCCTGCAGCCGCTTGTTGAACATGACCGCGGCAACGCTTTCATCGTCGAGACCATCCAGCGACCACAAGCGGCGCGCGCCGGCGACGTCGGGAACTGTTTCGATATCGAACACGAACACGTTCATCAGTAATCTCCGGCGGTGGTAATCATCAATCAGGGAAAACGCCGGTCGACAAATAGCGATCGCCGCGATCGCAAACGACAAAAACGATGATTGCCGCCTCGACTTCGGCCGAGACCTTGAGCGCCGCAGCAAGCGAGCCACCGGACGAAATGCCGCAGAACACACCTTCACGAACACCGAGTTCGCGTGTCATGTGCTCTGCTTCGTCCTGCGTCACGTCGATGATGCGATCGACCCGGGCCGGGTCATAGATTTTGGGCAGATACGCTGCCGGCCAGCGCCGGATGCCGGGAATGCGCGCGCCGTCGCCCGGTTGCACGCCAATGATCTGGATGGCCGGGTTCATGCCCTTCAGATATTTTGATGCGCCCATGATGGTGCCTGTGGTACCCATGGTGGCGACAAAATGCGTGAGGCGCCCGCCGGTATCACGCCAGATCTCCGGCCCGGTGCTTTCGTAATGCGCCAGCGGATTGTCCTGATTGGCGAACTGATCGAGCACGCGGCCTTCGCCGCGCACTTCCATCTCGTGTGCGAGGTCGCGAGCCCGTTCCATGCCTTCCGCTTCCGGTACGAGCACGAGTTCTGCACCGTAGGCTTTCATCGTCGCGCGCCGCTCAGCGGTCATGTTGTCCGGCATGATGAGCACCATGCGATACCCTTTCATCGCCGCGACCATGGCGAGCGCGATACCGGTATTGCCGCTGGTCGCCTCGATCAGCGTATCGCCGGGGCGAATGTCGCCACGCGCCTCGGCGTGCTCGATCATGCTCAATGCCGGTCGATCCTTGACTGATCCTGCCGGGTTATTGCCTTCGAGTTTGGCCAGAATGACATTGCTGGTCGCACCAGGCAGACGTTGCAGGCGGATGAGCGGCGTATTACCGACGAATTGGGCGAGGGTAGGCCAGGTCATGGCGGGAGTGTACCGGATGCGCGGGCGAGGATAGCGCGTGTCGCCCTCGCGTCAGATTGCAGACCTGTCGGACTCAGGGCGACTCAGAAGTGGTAACCGAGCTGTACGACGTGGAAATTGATCCCCGGATTCTCGTCGCCGAGGCCGGCGTTCGAGAGGTGCTGGTAACGATAGACGAGTTCGTAACGACCCTGCTCGCCAAATCGCGCGCCCAGCCCGATCAGCGTACCGAAAGCGAACGGGATATCGAAATCCTCATCGCTGATGCCGTCCTCGGTATGGACGTGGGCGCCGACGCCGAATTCGACGAACGGCGCCAGGCCAGTGGCCGGATCCCGCTGCCAGCGCAACACTGGCGTCACCCCGAAATCGACCAGCGAATCGTCGCCGGTCGTACCGTTACGGCCGTCCCAGTAAGCGACCGAGGTCTCGAGATAGGCGCCGAGACGCCAGTCGCCGGTCTCGATCCAGTTGCCACCGAGGTTGAATCTTGCGGCAACGCCATAGCGATCAGTGTCCTCGTCGCCATCGCTGGTCCCGAATTCGAGTTGCACCGATTCGAGCGCCGCCGCCGGCAGTGCCGCGATCAGCAGCAGGCTCAACGCACACGGGCGAAACAGATCGGACAACGTGCTGCGGTTCATGACCGGGGACCTGATTGTTCGGAGAGGGCGCCAGCCTAGCCCGTTACGCTCACGCGTTCAACCGCGAACCAACGACCGGCAGCGCCAGGCTCAGCACGTAGGCGTCCTCCCGGCCGACCTTCGCCGGGTAGTAGGCGCGGCGGGTGCCAACATGGCGAAAACCGAGGTCGGCGTAAAGTTTGATTGCGCCGTCGTTGGAAGGCCGTACTTCCAGATAAGCGATGCGCGCGCCATGACGCGTCGCGACCGCCAGCAGATGCTGCATCAGACCGCGCGCATAGCCGCGGCGACGCTGGTCGGGCGCGACGCAGACATTCAGAATATGACACTCTTCGATAGCGACTGACATGATGCCGTGCCCCGCCAAGCCGCCGACACCGGTATCCAGCACCCAACAGCAATAGCCGACGCGCAGGCAATCGGAAAATATGCCCTCAGACCACGGGAATTCGTAGCAACTGTCTTCGACATCGAGGACGTCGACGATGTCTTCCTCCTGCATGAGGCGAACCGTGACGTCGTCCAGTTGAAGAACGGCGCTCACGTTTGCAGCGCACTGCGATGGGTTGCTCGCGCCAGCAGCAGATCGCGCCACGCCTTGCCCTTTTCATCGGGCGAGCGGAGCAGATAAGCTGGATGATAAGTGACGATCACTGGAATCGCCCGCTCCCCATAGACGTGAACCTGGCCACGCAGGCGCCCTATCGGCGTCTCGGTCTTGAGCAGATTCTGCGCGGCTATGCGCCCGACTGCAAGAATGATGCGCGGCTGAATCAGCGCTATCTGACGCGCCAGATAGCGCTCGCAAGCAATAACCTCCTCGGCGCGCGGATCACGATTGCCCGGAGGACGGCATTTGAGGATGTTGGCGATATAGACCGACTCGCGCGGCAGACCGATAGCACTCAACATGGCATTGAGAAGCTGGCCGGCGCGCCCGACGAACGGTTCGCCGCGCTTGTCTTCTTCAGCACCGGGTGCCTCACCGAGGATCAACCATTCCGCCGTACGTGCGCCGACGCCGAACACGGTTTGCGTGCGACCCTCATGCAGCGCGCACGCCCGGCAGACAGCAACGGAGGCCGCCAGTGCATCCCAATCGAGCGCTTCGGTCGAACCCTTGACGATAGTCACGTCGTTTGATTGATCGGCAGTGTCAGTCGGCAGCGGTTCGGTCGATACGTGGCGCGACACCCACTGCGTGATGCCCATCGCTTCGAGTAGTGCGCGACGACGCGAGTCGAGCGTTATCGAACGATCAGCGACCATTGTCCGCTCTCCGTGGCAACGCCCACCCGTGATGGGCGGGACCGGCGGACGACAGCATAAACGAAAGGACGGCGCGAACGCGCCAGTCAGGTCGTTGGCGGCAGACCACCTTTACCGTCGCGGCGCACGGCGCGACGGCGGCGGCGCTGGACCCAGGTTTCGACCAGACCAGAGGCCGCATAGCCACCGAACAGGACCAGCAGCATAGTGGCCGGCTCGAGTGCAATCAGGACGAAGACCATGACTACCGCGAGCACCGCGACAAACGGCACGCGGCCGTGCAGGTCGAGACCCTTGAAGCTGTGATAGCGGATTTTGCTGACCATCAGCGCCGCGGCCGCGATAGTCACGAAGATGGCGCCGATGACCATCGTTGTCGAGTCTCGCCAGCCGAGTTGATCGCCGGTCCACACCAGCGCGGCAATAATGGCAGCGGCAGCGGGACTGGGCAGCCCCTGAAAATACCGCTTGTCGGCAATGCCGACCTGCGTGTTGAAGCGTGCCAGACGAAGCGCCGTTGCCGCGGCATACATGAATGCGGCAACGAAGCCGAGTTTACCCAGCGCGGTCAGCGACCACTGGTAGATGACCAGCGCTGGCGCGACACCGAAAGACACCATATCGGCAAGGCTGTCGTACTCGGCACCGAAATCGCTTTGGGTGTTGGTCAGTCGCGCAATACGACCATCCATGCCGTCCAGCACCATCGCGACCAGAATCGCAATCGCGGCCGCTTCGAATCGACCATTGATGGCCGCGACGATGCCGTAGAAACCCGCAAACAGGGCGCCTGTCGTAAACAGATTCGGCAACAGGTAGATACCTGAACGCCGCCGCGGATCGCGCGGTGATTCCGGCGGAGGTGCCGCCGGAGGGACGGGTTCAGATGGCGGTTCTGAATGGATCACGCGCATGTGCAGAAGCCTCTTCGGCATCATAGCCGCTGCGCTCAGTATGGCCGAACCCGGGCTGATTTGCTGTTCGGTAGCACACGAGTATCTGTCATCAGTGACATACCGAAACATCGCCGATGCTTAACCGGTGCCGAGGTTCCGGCCGTGGCCGTATCGTCGAACGGACCAAACTTCTTTTACGGTCCGTTCGACGATACGACCACGACCGCAGCGCGGTGGCGTCTGTATCCCACAGCGCGACCGACCATTACCACCGGATGACCGGGAATCAGGCTCGCAGACTCAATTACGATCCTTGTCGACCAGCTTGTTCTTGCCGATCCACGGCATCATGCCGCGCAGGCGGGCGCCGACTTCCTCTATCGGGTGCTGCTGGGCGAGGCGACGTTTGGCTTTCAGTACAGCGGCGCCGGTGCGATTCTCGCCAATCCACTCACGCGCGAATTCGCCGTTCTGGATCTCAGCCAGGATCTTCTTCATCTCTGCCCGGGTCTCGTCTGTGACAATGCGCGGACCACGGGTGAAGTCGCCGTATTCCGCTGTATTAGAGATCGAATAACGCATGTTGGCGATGCCACCTTCGTAGATGAGATCGACAATGAGTTTGACTTCGTGCAGACATTCGAAATAAGCCATCTCAGGTGCATACCCGGCTTCGACCAGCGTATCGAAACCGGCTTCGATGAGTGCCGTAATACCGCCGCAAAGCACCGTCTGCTCACCGAACAGATCGGACTCGGTCTCTTCACGGAAATTCGTCTCGATGACGCCGGCGCGCGCACCGCCGTTGGCACAGGCGTAAGAAAGCGCGATGTTCTTGGCCTGCCCGGAAGCATCCTGATAGACAGCGATCAGACTCGGAACGCCACCGCCTTGCGTATAGGTCGAGCGCACCAGATGACCCGGCCCCTTGGGCGCGACCATGATGACATCGAGATCGGCACGCGGCACTATCTGGCCGAAATGGATGTTGAAACCATGCGCGAACGCGAGAGCCGCACCCTGTTTGATGTTGGGTTGGATCTCGGCTGCGTATAAATCGCCCTGCTGTTCGTCAGGGGCCAGGATCATCACGACATCCGCTGCTTTGGTTGCCTCGGCGACCGAAGCGATTTTAAGACCTGCCGCGCCGGCTTTCTGCGCGCTGGTCGAACCCGGACGCAGACCGACGATGACATCGACGCCGGACTCTTTCAGGTTATTGGCATGTGCATGGCCTTGTGAACCGTAACCGATGATGGCCACGGTGCGCGCCTGGATGAGCGACAGATCGGCGTCTTTGTCGTAGTAGATATTGAGTGCCATGAGTGCGTTCCTCTAGAAGTTCAGTTCGAGTGCAGTATCGAAGGGACTGTCAGCCCGTCGGACTCAGGCTTTCAGCGCCTTGGTGCCTTTGAGCAGACCCAGCACGCCGGAGCGTGCCATCTCCATCACGTGGCGGTGGCCAACAGCCTCGACGAAATCGTCGAGATGCTGGCGCGTACCGGTCAATTCGACGGTGTAGCTGGTTTCGGTGACGTCAACTACCCGCCCGTCAAAGACGCGTGCGAGCCGGTCGGTCTCAGCGCGTTGCTCGGACCCGGCAGCGCGCAGCTTGACCAGCATGAGCTCGCGCTCGACGCTCGGTGAATCATTCAGGTCGACCAGCTTGATCACGTCCACCAGCTTGTTCAGCTGTTTGGTGATTTGCTCGATAATTTCCGGTGAACCGTTGGTGACTAGCGTCAACCGCGAGACGGTCGGGTCTTCGGTCGGCGCGACCGCCAGCGATTCGATGTTGTAGGCGCGGGCGGAAAACAGGCCGGCGACTCGGGACAGTGCGCCTGAAGCGTTCTCGAGCAGAATCGCGATGGTATGTCGTTCACTCATGCCAGTTCGCGATCATTGGGCGCAAGATGCATTTCGTGCTGGCCTTTGCCGGCGGCGATCATCGGGTAGACGTTCTCGCTCTGATCGGTGATGAAATCCATCAACACCAGACGGTCTTTCAGCGCAAACGCCTCGGCGAACGCAGCCTCGACATCCCCTGGTTTCTCGATGCGCATGCCGACGTGGCCGAAAGCTTCGGCCATCTTCACGAAATCGGGCAGCGAATCCATATAGGAATGCGAATAACGACGATCGTAGAAGAACTCCTGCCACTGCCGGACCATGCCCATGTAACGATTGTTGAGACTGACTATCTTGATCGGCAGCCCGTACTGCAAGCAGGTCGACAGCTCCTGCATGCACATTACGAAACTGGCTTCACCGGTCACACAGGCCACGGTCTTGTCGGGGAACGCGAGCTGCACGCCCATGGCTGCCGGCAGACCGAAACCCATCGTGCCCAGCCCACCGGAATTGATCCAACGGCGCGGCTGGTCGAACGGATAGTATTGTGCAGCCCACATCTGGTGCTGGCCGACGTCAGAGGTGACGTAAGCGTCGCCACCTGTGATGCGGTAAAGCTCCTGAATAACCGCTTGTGGTTTGATCTGATCGCTGTTGCGATCGAAACGCAGGCAATCGAGCTTGCGCCATTCGTTGATCTGCTGCCACCACGCGTCGGTTTTGCGATCGACAGCCGGTTTGCCGCTCTGTTCGATGAGCTCGATCAGATCGCGCAGCACATGCGAGACGCTGCCGACTATCGGCACGTCGACCGGTACGTTCTTGGAGATCGAAGCCGGGTCGATGTCGATATGGATGATCTTCGCTTCCGGGCAGAATTTCTCGAGGTCACCCGTCACCCGATCGTCGAAACGCGCGCCGATGGCGATGAGCACATCGCAATAGTGCATGGCCATGTTTGCTTCGTAGGTACCATGCATGCCGAGCATGCCGATGAACTGTGGGTCGGTACCGGGATAAGCGCCCAGTCCCATCAGCGTATTCGTTACCGGAAAGCCGAGGAGTCGCGAAAATCGCGTCAATTCAGCCGAAGCGTTATCGATCACGACTCCACCGCCCGAATAGATCATCGGTTTGCGCGCACCGGCGATCAGCTGAGCGGCACGCTTGATCTGTCCCGGGTGGCCCTTCAGTGTCGGCCGATAGGAGCGCATGTCGACGCTTGCAGGGTAGTGGTACTCACTCAAGTTGGCCGTGACATCCTTGGGAATGTCGACCACCACCGGCCCAGGGCGGCCGGTCGTCGCCACGTAGAACGCTTTCTTGATGGTGGCGGCGAGATCCTCCACGCGCTCGACCAGAAAATTATGCTTCACGCACGGTCGCGTGATGCCGATGCAGTCGACTTCCTGGAACGCATCGTTACCGATCAAGGCGGTCGGCACCTGACCGGTGAACACCACCAGCGGGATGGAATCCATATACGCGGTGGCAATACCGGTGACGCAGTTGGTCGCACCGGGGCCGGAAGTGACAAGCACCACGCCGGGCTTGCCGGTGGCGCGCGCGTAGCCATCGGCCGCATGCGTTGCGCCTTGTTCATGGCGAACGAGAATGTGCTTGAATTTGTCCTGCTTGAAGATCTCGTCGTAGATATGCAGGACCGAGCCACCGGGATAGCCGAACAGGAATTCGACGCCCTCGTCGGCCAACGCCCGCACAAATATTTCCGCGCCGCGAATTCGCTCTGTCACCTTGGCTTCCCTATCGAAACGCCCTGAACTATGTGAACTCTGAATAAGTCCTTCCCGGACTTCTACAGATTTGACCGCAAGCCGGCACGCAGCCGACGGCGAACCGGGCAAATTACTTATAATCGCCTTGGCGGTCAAGCTGGCCGGGGCGAGCGGGCAGCGGGCGAGTCCGGTTGCAGGGCCGCCCGGATCTGCCGAGAATGCCGAGCCCGGCGACCTTGCCGGCTTCGCTTCATCCTCCTGCGGAAAATCCTGGAAAACATGCGCCTATCGAATCTGCTCATGCCGACGCTCCGAGACGCGCCGGCCGACGTCGAAATCGTCAGCCATCGCCTGATGGTCCGTGCCGGCATGGTCCGTCAGCTGGCCGCCGGCATCTACACCTGGCTGCCGCTTGGCCTGCGAGTGCTGCGCAAAGTCGAACGCATCGTCCGCGAAGAGATGGACCGTATCGGCGCGCAGGAAGTGCTGATGTCGAGTGTACAGCCGGCTGAACTGTGGATGGAATCGGGCCGCTGGGATGCCTATGGCCCGGAGCTGTTGCGTTTCCACGACCGCCACGACCGCGGTTTCTGTCTCGGGCCGACGCACGAAGAAATCATCACCGACCTGATCCGTGGCGAAGTGCGCAGCTACAAACAGCTGCCGGCAACGTTCTATCAGATCCAGACCAAATTCCGCGACGAGATCCGCCCTCGTTTCGGCATCATGCGCGCACGCGAATTTCTGATGAAGGACGCCTACTCCTTCCACCTCGATCAAGCCTCGCTGGAGTCAACCTACCAGGACATGTATCAGGCTTACGGTCGCATCTTCAATCGCGCCGGCCTGACTTTCCGCGCGGTGCTGGCGGATACCGGCAATATCGGTGGATCGAAATCGCATGAATTTCACGTGCTGGCCGATTCGGGCGAAGACCAGATTGCGTTCAGCGCCGTCGGCGACTACGCGGCGAATGTCGAAATGGTGCCGGCACCTGCACCTGGTCCCAGACCGCCGGGACTGTTACCGCTGACCGACGTGGCGACGCCGGGCCAGCACACCATTGCCGAAGTCGCAGCATTCTGCGGCGTGCCCGCGCAACAATGCGTCAAAACGCTCGTCGTTGCCGGACACGATGGCAAGCTGGTTGCGCTGGTCCTTCGCGGTGATCACGAATTGAATACGGTAAAAGCCCAGCGCTGTTCAGAGGTAGCAAGTCCACTGCGATTCGCCCGCGCCGAGGAAATCGTCGCTGCCACGGGTTGCGGTCCGGGCTCGCTCGGCCCGTCAGGTCTGGCCTTTCCTGTCATTGTCGATCAGGCAGCGGCGGCGCTGGCTGATTTCGTGTGTGGTGCAAACGTCGCCGGCCACCACCTGAGCGGTGTCAACTGGGGTCGCGATCTGCCCGAACCCGTCGTCGCCGATCTGCGCAATGTCGAGGTCGGCGATGCGAGCCCGGATGGCAGCGGCCCGCTCGAAATCAAGCGCGGCATCGAAGTCGGGCATATCTTCCAGCTCGGCACCAAGTACAGCGAGGCCATGAAAGCCCGCGTCCTCGACGATAAAGGTTCCGCGGTGACGATGATCATGGGTTGCTATGGCATCGGCGTATCGCGGATCGTTGCTGCGGCGGTCGAACAGAACAATGACGAACAGGGCATCGTCTGGCCGGCTGCGATCGCGCCGTTCGAAGTCGCCATCGCACCGATCAACATGCACAAGTCGGAAAGATTGCGCGAAGCGGCCGAAGCGCTCTATGCCGAACTGCAGGCCGCTGGCTTCGATGTGCTGTTTCACGACAGCCGTGAGCGACCCGGCGTCATGTTCGCCGACCTCGAGCTGGTCGGTATTCCGCATCGTGTGGTGATGGCCGATCGCGGACTCGATGCCGGCACCCTTGAATACAAGGGTCGACGTGATCACGAGGCCAGCGAAGTGCCGCGTGCCGATATCGTCGCCTTTCTTCGCGCACGACTGCGCTCGGCTTGATGAGGCCCTTTAGCAGGCTGGTGAAAAACGTATCGAGCGACGGCAGGACAAGGCGCACGAGCGCGCAAAACCGGAGTTTACACGCAGTCAAAGTGGATTTTACGCGCTCGTGCAACGCGGTCATGCCGAGCGCAGTAGTTTTTCACCAGCCTGTTAGCGCGCCGACTCGGTAATCGGCAGCGGTACTGCGGGGGGTGCGATCAGATCTGCCAGTGGCATCGACAAGGCGGTCAAGGTCCACTTATCGAGTTCGTCGAGTATTGCTTCGAGCCGCATGTCGGCAGCATCGCGTCCGACCACGCGCAGTGTTCCGGCAGTAACGAAACTCGGCGTCAGCGCCAGCAGATCGCGCAACGTCAGCTGCTCGAGATTCCGCGTCAGAACCCAATCGTAACGCTCATCGCGACGGATCCAGTCGGCGTCTGCGAGCCGATCCAGTGCCGCATTCAACGCTTCGAATCCGCAGCCCGCCTCGCGTTCGAGCAGCGCATTTTCGTCCAGCCCACGTCCCGTTGCGCGCGCCGCATGCAGATGAAGCAACGCCCGGTAGGCGGTATAGAGGGGATCATGGGTATGTCGGGCACTGGCTGCCGCACGCACGACTGCACCGAAAGTCGTCAGGCATTGTGTGATCTCCGCGCCCAGCAGCACGATGACCCACGAGAGATAGATCCAGAGCAGGAATATCGGCACGACGGCAAATGCGCCATAAACAACCTGCTGCGATGGAAAGTGCGTGACGTACAGCGCGAATGCCCGTTTGGCGAGCTCGAACAGAACGCTGGCAACCAGCCCACCGGCCAGTGCATTCGATAACGGCACGGGTCGATAGGGAATCAGTTTGAAGAACAGCACGAAAGCAAGTGTCGTCGCTGCCAGCGGAAACGCCGCAACGAGCGGCGAGACCAGTTGATCGCTGACCGTACGCCCGGCCAGGAGTGGCGACGAGATGACATACGAAGTCGCCACCATGCTCGCACCGATCAGCAACGGTCCCAGCGTCAGTACGGCCCAATAGACCATAAAGCGGACGGCCAGTGGCCGCCGGCGATGAATGCCCCAGATCACATTGAAAGTCGATTCGATGGTCGACATCATCGCGAGCACGGTGACCAGCAGGACTGCGATGCCGGCAGTCTGCAGGCTGCGTGCCTTGCTCGTGAAATCGAGCAGGTAAGTCAGGATCTGATCGCCGAATGCAGGCACGAAATTGCGAAACACAAACTGCTCGATCGCGTCCTGCCATTCACGGAAAGCAGGAAACGCCGCCAACGCAACGAAGATCACGGTGAACAGCGGCACCAGAGCCAGCAACGTTGTGTAAGCAAGCGAAGCGGCAGCGCTCATGCATTGATCGGTTTCGAAGCGATGCGAGAGATAGACCACGAACGCACTGCCGGTACGCCAGACGGAACGGCTGGCGCGCGCAGCAGTCGGTAGTGCGCCGCTCATCGACAATTCCTGCGAGCGCAGCGCGCAGCCCGTCGAAAGCGCGTTCGCCACGCACGTGGTTGCGCTAGTACACTGCGCCGGTGCGCACTCGAACCTTGCGGCCGCCGCTGTGACTCAAGCCGGGGGCAGTCGATACGGCCGGCATCTACCATTGGCTGGGCTGCCGGCCGGGCGCGGGGCGCGCGAACGTCATTCATCCACTGTATCTGGAGTTCTGTTGCATGCATGGTGACGGCCATCATAGCCCCGCCCTGCAGTACGTAGTTGAAGAACAACCCCGGCATGCGCGAAATCCTTATCCTGTATTACAGTCGTGGCGGTCATACCGCAGCGCTCGCCGACGAATTGCGCCAGGGCGTACTCAGCGTCAGTGGTTGCAACACGCGTATGCGCAGCGTCGCACCACTGGACGCGCCGCCCGGCAGCCTGCCGGAGACTGGCCCGCCATATGCCACCAAGGACGATCTGCGTGAATGCCACGCGCTCGCGCTCGGTTCGCCAACCCGCTTCGGCAACATGGCTGCGCCGCTCAAAGCATTCATCGATACGACATCCGATCTGTGGCTGTCCGGCACGCTGATCGGTAAACCAGCCTGCGTCTTCACCTCGACCAGCAGTCTGCACGGCGGTCAGGAATCGACCTTGCTGTCGATGATGCTGCCGCTGCTGCACCATGGCATGGTGATACTCGGCGTGCCCTACAGCGAAGCCGCCCTGCAGGATACCCGCACGGGCGGCACGCCTTACGGTGCCAGTCACCTGGCCGGCGCCGACAATCAACTGGCCATCAGCGATCACGAACGCCGCATCGCCCGCGCACTCGGCCGACGACTTGCTGAACTGGCAGTCAAACTTGCCTGACTGAACTCGGCCCGGCCAAATGGGAATCAAAAGATAGTCACTGAAATTGGTGAACGCGGCGGAGCGGCGCTGTCGGACCTTCGCGGATGAGCGCACCACCCAGTGACGGAGCGAAGGTCCGCCATCGCCGACACCCTGGTACCTGGCATTCCGGCGGCTTGCCTCAGCCTGCCAGCACCTCACGCACGAACGGTACGGTCAGCGCGCGGGATTCCTGCAATGAAGCGCGATCGAGACGATCGAGCACGCCGGCCAGCGCGCTCATGTCGCGGCGTTCGCGGCGAAGGATATAGTCGGCGACCGCTTCCGGCAGCACGAGTCCGCGGCGCAGCGCGGCAGCGCGGAGCGCCGCGCCTTTGTCGGTATCGTCGAGTTCGCGGAGCTGATAGATGAGGCCCGCCGCCGCACGTGACTGCAGGTCGTCCAGCTTGAATAGTCGAACAGCGGGCGGAGTGTGTGCCGACCACAGCAGACGAAGATTGGCCGCCTGGCGATCGTTGTAGAGTCGAAACAGCGCGCGTTCCCACGCAGGGTCGCCGGCACAACTGTCGACATCGTCGAGCGCCAGCAGGTCGACGGCCTGCAGATCGTCGAGCATCTCGCAATCGTATGCGCGCATGTCGGCCAGTGGCAGATACATCGCACGAGCGCCGGCCGCGCGCACCGCCGCTTGCAGAAGATGCGTCTTGCCAGTTGCCGGTGCACCTGACAACCAGATCACCGGCGCACCGGCACCCTCACACCAGCGCCGCAGCGCCACTACGGCTTCGTCGTTGCCTCCTGCGTGGAAGCTGTCGAAATCGAGCGCTGGCGCGCGATACAGATCGAGCGTCAATTGCGGCCGGGGGCCTGCCATGGGTCAGACGTCGGACTCGCCGGGGTCGTCAGGATCACCGGTCCCGGGCCGTGCATAAATATCGCTTTTGAAATATTGGTCCCGCGAATGGCGGAGCAGCACGACAATCGCCGCGGCGACCGGCAGTGCGAGCAGAACACCCATGAACCCGAATAGCTGGCCACCGGCCATGACCGCAAAAATGACGGCAACCGGGTGCAGTCCGATACGCTCACCGACCAGCATCGGCGATAACACCATGCCTTCGAGCACCTGACCGATGCCGAATACGCCCGCTACACCGAGCAGGTGGCCGATATCGCGAAATTCGAGAAACGCGGCAAAACCGGCCACGATTACCCCGACGATGACACCGAGATAGGGCACGAACGAGACAAAGCCGGCCAGCAGGCCGATGAAGAAAGCCAGATCGAGTCCGACCAGCCACAAGCCGCTGGTATAAATTGCCGCCAGCGCCAGCATCAACGTCAATTGACCGCGCAGAAACTCGGCCAGTACGGCGTCGATTTCTGCTGCCAATCGCGACACCGTCGGCTCGATCCGTTTGGGCAGGAGATCGCGTATCGCGAGCACAAGGTAGTCCCAATCGCGCAGCAGGTAGAAGGTGACGACAGGGATCAGCAGCAGATAAGTCACCCAACCCAGCACGAGCTGACTCGAACGACCGAGCTGGCCGACCAGCTGCCCAGCCAGCGAACCGACCTGGCGCCAGTGCTCGAGCAGTGTTTGTCGAATGGCTGGGATATCGAGTTCAGCAACTTCCACGCCGAGCATCGAGGACACTCGCGGTGCAACCTGATTCTGCAACCAGTCCAGTGCCTGAGGCACACGATCGACGAGATTGACGAACTGATGTTCGAGCGCCGGTACAACGACAAGGAGCAGCAGTACGGCCGCAATCAGCATCGCGCTGAACACTGAAACGACGCCGAAAACCCGGCCCATACCGCGCGCCTGCAACCGATCGACAAGCGGGTCGCCGAGATACGCAAGCAGCGCGCTGAGCAGAAATGGCGTCAATACCGGCGCCAGCAAGTACAACAGCCAGCCAGTGACGAGCAGCAACGCCAGCGCGAGCCATTTCTGCGAGTCGGTCAGGCCGCCGCCCTCCGCTGTATTCATTGCTGCAGCGACCAGCTGTCGGCGTGACCAGGGACCGGCACAAGTACGCGGCCGAAACCGATGCTTTGCGCGAGCGCGCCACGTCCGCCACGCGCGGTCAATTCATAACGCACACCGGCAGCATCGACGCTGCGCAGAAAGAGATCGTTGATCGTATCGAGCGAGTTCAGATAGGTCGAAAGACGGGCATAGTCAGCCGCGCTCTGCACCCCGGTCACGGTCAGAACGAGCTTATCGGCCCCGGCCAGCTGCGTCGGATCCGCATAGCGCCGTGCCAGCGCGTCGCCCAGCGCATCGACGCTCTCCTCGATCACGAGTTCGGGGATATCGCCTTCCTGACCGGATGAAAAATCCTCGGCGTCGACCTGCACCCGCCAGCGCGCTTCCCACAGCCCGGGAGCGCTCTGGCGCAGATAGACGATGAGAACCGCCGGCGTTGCGTAGCGCGTCGACATCGTCGTGGCGCCTGCGGCGATAGCATTCCAGTCCGGCGCTGCAAGCAGGGCCTGCGACTCTTCGATATCGAGCAGCGGCAACAAGACTGGCAGGCCACGCGCGTTGGCACGTGCCAGCAGTGCCTGTCCGTAACGACCCGGATCGTCGCCGCTCACCAGCAATCTCTCGGTCCCCGTATCGATGACCAGCCAGAGCAATGAGTCCGGTCGCTGACGGCCCCAGGTCGCCACACCCCGGGCACCAAGTTCGGCAGTCAACGCCGGTTCATCAAACTCGGCCTTCAACAGCAGGCGGGTGCCGTCAGCCGTCGGTTCGTAGGCATATTGAAGCATGAGTTTGGAGGCCTGCGCGCGCACCGGCTGCAGGGCCGGGCTGGCGGCAGCAGCACGCGTTCCAACGAGCTTGACCAGGACCTGGGCCAACGCTGCAGCAGCGCCGCGGGCAAGCTGAGCCGCAGATCGATCCTGAACGAGTACACGCGCGCTGAACAACTCGGTAGCATCGCGTGCCGCGGCTGGTACCGTAAGCAACAGGCCCGACGCAATGAGCAGCAGAGCACCAACGAGGCGCGGGCAGCGCGGGGGAAACCGTGAAGTCATGAAAGCAGATGGGGGCATCGGGTTCTCTGCACGCTATGTCAAAGCTCAAAATCAAGTCAAGGCTTACACCTGACGGAGTCACCCATTAGTATGCAGCGATGACCACTTCGGACCAGCCCGGGCTTACGTATTCCGCTGCCGGCGTCGATATCGAGCGCGGAGAAGCGCTGGTCGAGCACATCAAACCCGCCGCGCGCGCGACCCATCGCTCCGGCGTGATGGGTGGACTCGGCGGTTTTGGCGGTCTGTTCGACCTCGCCGCGACCGGCTATCGCGATCCCATTCTGGTATCCGGCACAGATGGAGTCGGGACCAAACTCCTGCTCGCCATCGAACTCGGACAGCATGACACCATCGGCATCGATCTGGTCGCCATGTGCGTCAACGATGTACTCGTGCAGGGCGCCGAACCGCTGTTCTTTCTCGATTATTTCGCGACCGGCGCGCTCGACGTTGCCGCGGCGGCGGCCGTCATCGATGGTATTGCCCGCGGCTGCCAGCTGGCCGGTGCCGCGCTGCTCGGCGGCGAAACGGCGGAAATGCCCGGTATGTATCCGGCCGGCCACTACGATCTGGCCGGTTTTTGTGTCGGTGTTGTCGAACGCAGCCGATTGCTCGACGGCAGCGCTGTCAACGCCGGCGATGTGCTGCTCGGTCTGGCTGCGAGCGGCGTCCACTCGAATGGCTATTCGCTGGTGCGTGCGATCCTCGCGCGCAGTCAGGCCGATTTTTCGCAGTCGTTAGCCGGGCGGACGCTCGGTGCCTGCCTCCTCGAACCGACCCGCATCTACGTCAAACCACTGCTCGCAGCACTTAATGTTGGCGGCATACACGCCATGGCCCACATCACCGGCGGCGGTCTCACCGGCAACCTGCCGCGCGTGCTGCCAGCGGGTCTCGCCGCAGCCATCCAACTCGACGCCTGGCAACTGCCTCCGGTGTTCGCGTGGCTCGCTGAACAAGGTGATGTGGACGAACGCGAAATGCTGCGGACGTTCAACTGCGGCATCGGCATGGTCGTCGTCACCGATCCCGCGGCCGCAGCAGGACTCGAACGCCTGCTGACAGCAGCCGGCGAAACCGTCATCCCGCTCGGCGAGGTCATTCCTGGCGACGGCGTTGTCTACCGCGGCGCGCTGACTCCTTAGCAGGCTGTTAGCTCGAGATTGCACCTAACCGTACTTCAATCGCGTGCAGAAATCCGCGAAAGATTTGTACTTCGCTGTGCAGCAGTCCGGTACGCGCAAGCATCCGGCGCAAACGCCGATCGATCAGTTTCGGCTGCGCCGTATCGTAATAAGCGACAGCCGCCATGACGGCCAGGCAATGGTCGCGCAGCGCTTCGAGTTCGGCGGCAGTCGCCAGCGCGTCGCCGCTTTTGTCGCGACCGCGGCGCGGCGCCCCAGGCAGCGCAGCTGGCTCCACGAGCCCCAGTTCATAGGCACAGATCTGCACCGCCTGGGCCAGATTGAGTGAACTGAAATCGGCAGCCGTCGCAATGCAGATGGCTCGCTGACAGCGATCGAGTTCGATATTGGTGAGTCCGGTGCGTTCGCGACCGAAAACCAGAGCGATTTCAGTGCTGGCCGGCAGCGCGGCAATTTCGGCTGCGGCGACGCGCGGTGTGCAGGTCGGCCAGCCGATGCGACGACTGCGCGCGGTGGTGCCATAAGCGACTTCGCAACCGGCCAGTGCCTCGTCGAGCGTGGCGTGAACGCGCGCAGCGGCGAGGAGGTCGTCGGCGCCGGCTGCGCGAGCAGTGGCCTCGGCCGAGGGAAAATGGGCCGGCGTAACCAGATGCAACGCGCGTAAACCCATCGCTTTCATCGCTCGCGCGCTCGCGCCGATGTTGCCGGGATGCGTGGTGCCGACCAGCACGATGCGCACGCGCGCAAGGACCGGGCTGGCACGCAGGCTGCCCAAGGCGTGGCGCTCGGTATCGGGTAGAATCGCGGTCATCGCGCCATTGTGCCACCAACTCCCGGGACCGCCACATGCACCCCATGCTGAACATCGCGATCCGTGCCGCGCGGCGCGCCGGCACCACGATCACGCGCGCTCATGCCCGGTTGCATGACGTCAAAATCGAGCGTAAGGGTCACCAGGACTATGTCTCCCAGGTCGATCGCGACGCCGAAGCAGCGATTATCGACACACTTCGCACGGCCTATCCCGATCACAAGATTGTGGCGGAGGAATCCGGCGAAAGCGGCAACTCCGAGTATGTCTGGATCATCGACCCGCTCGACGGCACGTTGAATTTTCTGCACGGCTTTCCGCAGTACGCCATTTCGATCGCGCTGTCGGTTCGCGGGCGACTCGATCAGGCCGTCATTTACGATCCGAATCGGGACGAACTGTTCACTGCGAGCCGCGGTGCCGGTGCGCAGTTGAACGGTCAGCGGCTGCGCGTCGGACGCTGCATTCATCTGACCAATGCTCTGCTTGCAACCGGCTTTCCAGTCCGGCGCAAGGAAGCGCTTGCGCCGTATCTCACCTCTTTCGGCGACATGCTCGGACAATGCGCCGATGTGCGACGCGCCGGCGCCGCTTCGCTCGATCTCGCCTGGGTCGCCTGCGGTCGGCTCGATGGTTACTGGGAATTCGGCCTGCAGCCCTGGGATATCGCTGCTGGCGCGTTGCTTGTCGTCGAATCGGGCGGCCTGGTCGGCGACCCGGAGGGTGGCGAGAACCATCTGCGTGACGGCGATATCGTTGCCGCCAACCCGAAACTGTTCCGGCAGATCCTTGGCGTCGTTGCACGACGCAAGCAGCCGGTCCGCGCAGCCGATGCTTGACGAGCCTGGCCTGCGTGACTGACGCCATCAGCATTGTATTACCGGCTAAAAACGAAGCCGAAAATCTGCGCCGCCTGCTACCCGAGCTGAAACGTCTCGAACCCCTCGCCGAAATCCTCGTCGTCAACGACGGCAGCACCGACGACACCGAAGCGGTTTGCGCGGCACACGGCGTGAGCTGCGTCTCACACCCCTATTCAATGGGTAATGGCGCCGCAATCAAGACAGGTGCCCGCCACGCCACTCACGATGTCCTGGTGTTCATGGACGCCGACGGTCAACACGACCCGTCTGTCATCCGCAGTCTCGTCGAACGACTCGATCAGGGCTATGAAATGGCTGTTGGGGCACGCAGCTGGGGCACACACGCATCGCTCGGAAGGCGAGTCGCGAATTACACCTACAATCGACTCGCGACCTACATGACAGGCAAGCGTATCGAAGATTTGACGTCCGGTTTTCGCGCTGTGCGCGCGCGCCATTTCCGGCGATTTCTCTATCTGCTACCGAACGGCTTTTCATATCCGACGACCTGCACGATGGCATTCTTCCGCTCCGGCCTGCCGGTCGCCTATGTGCCGATAGCAGCGCGTCAGCGCAGCGGCCGCAGTCATATCCGTCTGCTCGAAGACGGCCTGCGGTTTTTTATGATCATTCTGAAAGTCGGTGCCTTATTTTCACCGATGCGTCTGTTCCTGCCGGTCAGCGCGGCGCTGTTTGGCGTCGGCGTCTTCTACTACGCGTACACTTTCTTCGCCTTTCATCGACTGACCAATATGACGGCCGTCCTGTTGCTCACTGCCGTGCTCACCTTCCTGATTGGCATCCTGGCCGAACTGGTCTCTGCGCTGCATTACAAGGAAGCGGATTTTGAGCGCCGGAAGGTGCGGCGAACCGAAACCTATGGAAAATCTCAAACACCCGATACCGACACGTGAAAACGCTTTTGCGTTCGCTGCGATTCTACCGACCCTACCTGTGGCAGGAATTCGAGACTTGCATCGATCGTCCTGCGGTCAGCGAACAATCATCGCATCCACTGCTGAATCGATCCCAGTAAAGTCCGCCCTACCATGCTTAGCACGTTCGCGCGCACGAACCAGGTAACGATTTGCGTCCCGCTGGCTACCGCTGTCGACAGCCCACTCAGCGGCGAGATACCACGGGAACGGGTCGTCTGGCGCCAATGCCGCCGCCCTCGCGAGCATTAACTGCGCTTTACTGATATCCCCCGATGAATGGCGCATACGCGCCGCCTCTATCGTCAATAAATAGCGCTGCGCCGGTCGCATTGCACTCCGCAACGCGCTATCCAGCGCGTCTGCAACAGCTGAAGCAGCCAATGGGCAGCGTCCATCGGCCGTCTCCTGTGCGATCAGTTTAAGTGTATCCAGCGCGAAGCTGTCGAGCCGCTGTGCCTCGTCGACCGCTGCCAGCACGGGCTTCACCTTGTTCTCGACCAGTCCGCCTTGCGCGCAACCGATGCGAAGGCGGTACAGCGCAGCTGTTAAGCCGGGAACGTCTTTGAGCACAGCCAGTGCCGTATCGAACTGACCGTGAACGGTATGCCACTCTGCTAACGTCGCGCGCGCTCGCTTGGATGCCGGGTGAGCGTCGACAAATGATGAATAAAGTCTGGCCTCATCACCCCATAGATGGGCTTGACCTGCCGTGACAAACGAAAATAATGCCAGCATTACCAACCCGATCGTACTCGCAAGTCGCTGGTCGATATTCTGCTCAACCATAGCAACCATCGCCAGGATAATACCCAGTGCTGGAAGATAGTTGCGATGTTCGAACATGAGTTCCAGACCAAAAATTGTCGATTCCAGTGCGTGACCGATAAAAAACAATGCAAGCCCTAATGCAATCAAAGGCTGGCGTCTGCGCAGGGCGAATATGGCGATCACGAGCGTCGAAACGGCAACAAGAGAGAGTAGCGTAGCAGGCGTATCCAGGAGGTCGCGTACGATTACTACATCGTCATGATAGAAACCCAGCTGCAGGCGCTGAGGCAATAAAATCATGCGGAGATAAGCCAGTAAGATGCCGGGCTCGGTCAGTATTCGTTCTGTCAGCGAGAAATCGCGGATTGCATATGCGCCGAGCAGATTCTTTTCGATATCGCCAGCCAGATACAAGAGAGCTATCAATGCAGGCGCCAACGCGCACAGGCCGAACATTGACAACAGCCACTTCGGTCGCTCTTGATTGCGCGAAAGGAGCAGCCATTCGATCGCGGCGAGCAAGAACGGCAGCAAAAAGCCGGTTTCCTTTGCAAGCCCCGCTAATGGCGTGCAGAGTACGAACGCGCAGACAATTGCGGCGCTTGCGAGCCGACCCGTTGATTGACGGCCGCGGACATACATAAGCATGCCGAGCAGACTGAAAAGGGTCGCCAGTTCCGTCATTCGTTGCACGGTATACATGACGGTGCTGATCTGTAACGGATGGACAAGCCATACACCGGCGGTAAACAGCGCAGCGACTTGTGCTCGCGCCAATGAAACTCCGCCGAGTTTTAACAACTGCACCACCAGCAAGTAAACAAATGCACCGTTTATCAGATGGATTGCGAGATTTGTCGCTTTCCACCATCGCACGTCCGAGCTGAGTGCTGCATTTGCAAGAAAACTGATTTGTGCCACCGGCCTTCCCATCGGTCCGCTGTCACTGAAAACCAATTCAGCCCAACTGCCGCCATGGCTGGCTAGACGCAATAGCGGCCCTAGCGCTGGCAAATCATCGAGAAGCATTGGCCCTGGCAGGGCAGGAAGATACAGCGCCGTCGTTAGTGCAACCAGCGCGAGTAACCATATATATGAATGCGTCTTGGCCATTTATGAGCGAATCTTGCGCAAACGCTGAACGCGCTGCCAGAAGGGGCGTTGAGAAATCGAAGCATGCCACGGCAATGCATCGGCAATTGCCGAGCTTGTTTTATATGCTTCTTCGGTCTGCCCGCTATCTGCCTGCGCCTCGGCCAGGCGCAATGCAAGACCAAGATCGGCTGGCGCTTCCTGCTGTATTTCCTGCAGAAGTTTGATACCCGCTTCGGTGTCACCAAGAACACGCAGGTAGTAAATTGCCAGCCATTCCACTACACGTCTGTCGTCGGCCGAAGGTGGTGCCGCGTGCGGTAAAATCCTTTCGGCAAGTTTGAATACCAAGTCGGGACGTGGGGAACATCCTCCATAAGCCTGGCACCACACAATATCCCGGAACACATCTTCGCGTGCTGGTGACTGGAGATTCGCTGCACGATCAAACAGCACGGCGATATGTTTGTTTTGGTCAATTGTACTGAGTGCATTAATCAACGCTACGATGGGCATCGGGCTGCGGGGACTAAGGTCAGAAGCTATTTTCAGCGCCTGGAATCCGCTGCTCTGCAATCTCATATCGTGCAGGAGGGCGGCGCGTTCCAGCCGCACTCGACCGACCTCATACATCGAGCGCGACGACAGCGGATGATGGAGTGCGTCGTACTCAGCTCGAACAAATGAGTCGGCCCAGGTGTTGGCGCGCACGATCGTCGCCAGGGCGAGTACGCAAATCACCATCGCCGCGAGCGGCGCGCGAAACTTAGCCAGACGGCCACGTGCCATGATTGATTCTCCGTGCACGACTAACGCCAGGAAAATACCCAGGGTGGCAAGATAGTTGCGATGTTCGTGTGCGATTTCCAGTGGGAAAATCGTCGATTCAAGCAAGTGCCCGCACAAAAACCAGGCACAGGCAAACGCCAGTGCGGGTGGCCTCAAACGGAAGGCAATCGTTACAATTGCGCCGATGCCCAGGAGTGCCGGTAGTGTTGTCCACGGCGTGAATACGTTGCGTGAAAGTGCCAAATCGTCGTGGAACAGGCCGAAAACAGACAGATCGGGAGCGAGGACCAGTCGAAGGTAGGTCATCAGCACACGCGCCTCGGTCAATAACCGCTCAGGGAGTGAGAATTCACGGTGCGTGTAATTGCCAAAAATTAGCGGGTGCTTCACCAATAACAATATGAGCAGGCCACCAACTGCTACTAGTAGGATGACGCGCAAGCAGGTCCGCCAATTATCGCGTTTGCGAAAACGGAATACCCAGATCTCGAGAGTCAGCAGGTAGAGCGGCAACAGCAAGGCAGTTTCCTTGACCAGTAACGCAAGGACGCCCATTGCCGGAATCAACACCCAGTAAGCTAACGGTGCTTTTTTCCCTTCGAGTTCAACGCAGCGTGCTTGTGCGTACAGAATAAGGGCGATGAGCATGAAGGTCGTACTGAGCGTCGTCATTCGCTGCACGACATAAAGCACGGCCGTCAAATTCAAAGGATGGACTGCCCATAGTGCCGTGGCAAAGGCCGCGACGAGTGTGGCCGGTGCACGAGGCGCGCACAGTGACGGTGTCAGGCGTTTGAACAAAGCAAAAACCAGCGTTGCATTCAGCGCATGTATGGCAATGTTGGCGAGCTTGAACGAGGCCGGATCCAGTCCTGCTGAGCTTCGGCTGGCGGCGAACGACAACATCGCCAGCGGTCGCTTGAATGGCCCTGTATCGGTCGACAGCGCTGCGTCGAGTAGACTGGAGATGTCATAACGGGACAACACCAGCATCTGGTTGTTGACGATGGTGTGGTAGTCGTCGAAAGCGAAACCACCGGGCAAGCCCGGCAGATAAACCAGGATTGAAATGCTGGCGAGGATGACGACGCTAACCGTCGTCGTGAAGTAATCTGATCGGACGTGGGTAATCCAGTTCATCAGACGAAAAAAAAGCACACCACGTTGCCGTGGTGTGCTCGTTCTGCAGCCCGCAGCAGGCGCGGTACTTACGGCGCGCGGCAGGATGACGGGCGGTATTTCGGCTCGAGGCTGCCGCCGGTGCAATCCCAGGTGATCTGACCGTTAGTCGTAGTCGGGGTCAGCTGGAGTGTCGAGGTGCCTATCGGGTTACCGGAGAAGGCGACTTCGATTACACCAGCGGTGACTGTGACGCTACGCACTGAGTTGCCTTTGATATCAGTAGCGGGGGCCATGCCGGCAGTATCGTTATCCAGCGGGAAATCACCCTGACTGGCGAAATATTCAGCAACGGCGGTCTTGCCACCGGACGCCAGGCTCAAACCTTCCGTAACACGAGCGCGGATGGTGTAGTCCTGATAAGCCGGGATGGCGACTGCGGCGAGGATGCCGATAATCGCAACCACGATCATCAGTTCGATAAGCGTAAAACCCTGTTGTTTCTTCATGGTGACGTCTCCTGTGACGATTTGATTGAGGCGATGGCGCTCCACGCGATAGGGTGGAGTCGGCATCTGGTCTGTCCGTTAGGTGCGAGGTCAACTGACCATCGAACCTTCGTGCCGAACCTCGAAGCAGTTTGCGTGCCACCTTCCACGATCGAAGTAAAAGCCGCGATTTCATTGGGTCCAGCCGGCTACTGCTCGCACCGTGGACCACCTCTGGCAGGCCTGCCCACGGCAATCCGGGGCACAATGTGACGCAGAGCGTCAGCTGTCGTTCATCCGCTGCGGCGCCAGTTCAGCGATCGATGTCCAGTTTCTGCAGGCGGTAGCGCAGTGCGCGGAAGCTGATGCCGAGCACTTTGGCCGCCTGGGTCTTGTTCCAGCGCGTCTGTTCCAAAGCAGTCATGATCCGCTCTCTCTCGACGTCGTCCATATAGGATTGCAGCTCGCCGCCAACCTCGCCACGGTGTATCGGCTGCGGCGTATGCGGATTCGCCGACAGGCGCAGATCGCCGGGCTGAATCTCATCGTGTTCGCACAGCGTCAGAGCGCGTTCGAGGATGTTCTCCAGTTCGCGAACGTTGCCAGGAAAAGGGTAGGCCAACAGCGCGGCGTCTGCCGCCTCCGTCATGACCGGCATCTCGAGCCCGAATTCGGCACTTTTGCGCGCCAGGAAGCGCTGCACGAGCAGCGTGATGTCGCTGCCGCGGTCGCGCAACGGGGGGACCACGACTTCGATGACATTGATGCGGTAGAACAGATCCTGGCGAAATTCGCCGGCTTCGACCATCTCGGCGAGATTCTTGTGGGTGGCCGACAGGATCCGACAGTCTATCGGGACTTCCTCCTCGGCGCCGACCGGGCGGATGCGCTTCTCCTGGATCGCCCGCAGCAGTTTGACCTGCATGGGGAGCGGCAGCTCGGCAACCTCATCCAGGAACAGCGTGCCCCCATCAGCGGCCTGGAACAAACCGGCCTTGTCGGCGACAGCGCCGCTAAAGCTGCCTTTGCGGTGGCCGAATAGCTCGCTCTCCATCAACTCACCGGGGATGGCGCCACAGTTCACCGGCACAAAAGCGGACTGCGCACGCGGCCCCTGGGTGTGGATCAGGCGCGCGACGAGTTCCTTGCCGGTGCCGGATTCGCCACTGATATAGACCGGCGCCTGGCTGCGGGCAAGCTTGGAAATGGTCTGGCGCAGCGACTCCATTGCGGGTGATTCGCCGATCAGTTCCGGCGACTGCGCGTGAGTTGTTCCGCGCAAACGCAGCGCCTGTGAAACGAGGTTGCGCAGATCTTTCAGGTCGACCGGCTTGGTGACGAAATCGAAAGCGCCCGATTTCAGAGCGACGATGGCCGATTCCATGTTGCCGTGCGCTGTGATGACGGCCACAGGCATCCGCGGATAGCGACGCGCGATATGCGCGACGAGGTCGAGCCCATTGCCGTCAGGCAGGCGCATATCCGTCAAGCAGAGGTCGAAGCTTTCACGTGCGAGCAATGCTTCGGCTTCACCGATGGTCGCCGCCGCCGCCGAGTCGATGGCCATCCGGCCCAGCGTGATCGAAAGCAATTCGCGAATATCGGGTTCATCGTCGACGATCAAGGCGCGCTGTTCGCTCATGTCAGGTGTCACCTATGCGCTGTTGGCGGCTGGGATGGGCAAAGACAATGCGAAAGCGGCAGCCACCTTCGCGACCGGCAAGCTGCAGCGAGGCCTGATTCGATTCGCACAGTTCGCGCGCGATGTACAGACCGAGCCCGGTGCCGCTGCTTTCAGAGGTCGTGAACGGCTCGAACAGACGGTCAGCGATAGTCTGATCGAGACCGGGGCCAGTGTCGATGACGTCGAGAAATGGCCGGCCGTTAGTCTCGATGATACCGGCTTCGAACACCAGCCTGGGCGAATGTTGAGCATAGCGCAGACCATTCTCGGCCAGGTTCCACAGCACCTGATGCAGCTGCGTCTTGTCCATTTTCACAACCACTGAGGACATCAGCCAGCGTACTTCGAGTTCGCCTTCCGCCAATTGATGACGTTCGCGGATTTCATTGGCGAATGTTTCCAGCCACGGCTCGAGCAGGAAACTTTCGGACACCACGTCCTTGCGTCGGCCGATACTCAGTATGTTCTCGATGATGGCATTCACGCGCCGGCTGTGCTCGAGGATGATATCGGTCAGCCGTCGGTCCGGCGCGTTCAAGTCCGGTGATTCGTCCAACAGCTGACCGGCATGGCTGATCGCACCCAACGGATTGCGGATCTCATGGGCGATACTCGCCGTCAGTCGGCCGAGTGAAGCCAGCTTGAGTTGTTGCGCACGCTGGCGTGTTTCCGCTGCATCTTCGAGAAAAACCAGCGTGCCGGGCTGCGCCTGGTCGGCTGTCGTCAACTCGGTAAACGAAACCAGCGCATTCAGACTGCCGCGTCCGGTAATCGTGCCTTCCGGATTCTCGCCGGTACGCGTCCAGTGCTGCCAGGCAACGTACAGCGATTTGGACAGGTGTTCGAGTTCGCCGTTGGCCTCGAGTGAGGTTCGACCGAGGATCTCGACGGCGGCATCGTTGACCAGCACGATATGCGCGCTGCTGTCCAGCACCATGATCCCGGCGCGCATCCTACGAACGATATGTTCGTTCAATCGAAACAGGTTTTCGATGTCGATGCCGCGTTTGGCTGCCAGGGCTTCGCTGCGGCGCGCACGTTCGGCCAGCACCGAAGCCAGGATGGCAGTGCCGAAACAGGCCGCGCCGAGCAGCCCGGCCTGGGTATAGAGAGCAAGGTCCTGTGTCCGATACAACGCTGCGAAAACGGTCTCACCAAGCAGGGCGAAACTTGCCAGCGCAGCGAAAAACACCGAGGCACGCCCGGAGGCTAACAGGCAGGCGCCGGCGATCGAGACGACCAACAGCATACCGATGCCGCTGGTGACTCCTCCGGCGGCATGCATCAGCAGCGTGATGGCAACGATGTCGACGAGTACGACACCGTAAACCTGGAATCGATAGGGCAGCGCGCGCCGCGCGACAAAGACCTGCGCCACGATCGCCAGGGCGGCGTAGAACACCGCCGTGATACTGAAAAGCGTGGCGTCGAAATTCGAAATGTTTGGCGGCAGGTTCTGCCCCAGACTCAGGCCGGCGAACAGGCCGGCAACGAGGATCCGGTAGAAATTGAAATAGCGCAGCGCGCCCCAGTTGGTCTGCTCGGCGCGTAGATTGAGCTCCTGCGTCAGGGTGTCGGCCATCGTCAGCGCCGGGCAGCAGCCGTCTCAGCGTGCGCCGATCCGCAGTAAACGAGACCATCGCGCCGTACCGCTTCACGCTCGGGGAAATAAACCGCGCAATGCGCGCAGCGCACGGTGCGTGCTTCGACTGCCGGAGGCCGTGCGGCACGCGCCCGCCGCGCGCGTGCGCGGCGCAAAATGATGACTACTGCGACGATGATCGCAACCGTGATGATGAGTCGCACCAGCATCGCTCAGTACACTTCCGCGCGCGCGGCGCTACCCATGACAAAGTCGAACGGAAACGCCATACTGGCCACCCTGGTTTTACTGCCTGTCTCAGCGCCCTATGTTCACCTGTCGGCCGGTCCGACTCAAGGTTGCAGCGGATGCGACCGGCTCTGCGCGCGTGAGCGCGGCATTGTTCGTCCTCAAGGGGGATTGATGAATCTGCACGAGTATCAGGCCAAGCAGCTGTTCGCCGACTTCGGTATACCGGTACAGCCCGGTGAGGTCGCGCGGAGCGCCGACGAAGCCGTCGCCAAAGCCCGCGCACTCGGTGGCGAAGCGTGGCTGGTCAAAGCCCAGGTGCATGCCGGTGGCCGCGGCAAAGCCGGCGGCGTGAAGTTCACGCGCGACCTGATCGATGTCGAAGCCACCGCCAGGCGGCTGCTCGGCTCGCAGTTGATCACCAAGCAATCTGCGCCTGACGGTCAGCCTGTGAATTGCGTGTTGATTGCTGCGGCGGCCGACATCGCGCACGAACTGTATCTCGGTGCAGTCGTCGATCGCGCCAGTCGGCGAATTACGTTCATGGCCTCGCGCGCCGGAGGCATGGATATCGAAGAAGTGGCGGCAACAACGCCTGAAAAAATCTTCACCGCAGCCGTTGATCCGGTGCTCGGGCTGCAGGACTACCAATGTCGCAAGATGGGCTTCGCGTTGGAGCTTGACGACAGCCAGCGCAAACAATTGCAGGTCATTCTGCATGGCCTGTATCGACTGTTTATCGAACGCGACTTGAGTCTGGTCGAGATCAATCCGCTGGCTATCCTCGCCGATGGATCGCTGTGTGCGCTCGATGCCAAGATCAACATCGATGACAACGCGCTCTACCGGCAGGATATTGCGTCGTGGCGCGATGCCACCCAGGAAGACGACAAGGAACGTCGGGCCAAGGAATTCGACCTCAACTATGTCACGCTCGACGGCAATATCGCCTGCATGGTCAACGGTGCCGGCCTTGCCATGGCGACGATGGACATCATCAAGTTATCGGGCGCGGAGCCGGCGAATTTTCTCGACGTCGGTGGCGGCACCACCGCAGCGCGAGTCGCCGAGGCCTTCAAGATCATTGTCTCCGACCCCAAAGTCGAAGCCATCCTGGTCAATATTTTCGGCGGCATCGTGCGTTGCGATCTGATTGCCGAAGGTATCATCACTGCGGTCAAGGAGGTCGGCGTCAGTGTGCCGGTAATCGTCCGGCTCGAAGGCACCAACGTCAACGAAGGCAAGCAGATGCTTGCCGGCAGCGGGCTCGCCATCATCAGCGCAGAAGATCTGGCGGATGCCGCACGCAAAGCCGTGGCGGCGGTCGGAGGGAAACACTGATGTCGATTCTGGTCAACAAGGATACGCGCGTACTGGTGCAGGGTTTCACCGGCAAACAGGGTACGTTCCACGCCGAGCAGGCAATTGCCTACGGTACACAGCTGGTCGGCGGGATCACACCGGGTCGCGGTGGCAGCCGCCACCTCGATCGCCCGATATTCGATACCGTCGCTGACGCTGTCGCCGCTACCGGTGCCGATGCGACGATGATTTTCGTGCCACCACCGTTCGCGGCCGACGCTATTGTCGAAGCGGCCGACGCCGGCATTCGCGTCATTGCCTGTATCACTGAAGGCATTCCGGTACTCGACATGCTGCGCGTCAAAGCGAGCCTGATGACACGCCCGGGAACTTACCTGATTGGCCCGAACTGCCCTGGCATCATCACGCCGGGTGAATGCAAGATTGGCATCATGCCGGGCGCCATTCACAACCGCGGTCGTATCGGCATCGTTTCGCGGTCAGGCACGCTGACTTACGAGGCAGTCCATCAAACCTCACGCGCCGGACTCGGCCAAAGCACCTGTGTCGGCATTGGTGGCGATCCCATCCACGGCATGAATTTCATCGACTGCCTGCGGCTGTTCCAGGACGACCCGCAAACCGAAGGCATCATCATGGTCGGCGAGATCGGCGGTTCGGCTGAGGAAGATGCCGCCGTGTTCATCGGCAAGCATGTCACCAAGCCAGTCGTCGGCTACATCGCCGGCGTGACGGCGCCGCCCGGCAAACGCATGGGTCATGCCGGCGCGATCATTTCCGGCGGCAAAGGTACGGCTGACGACAAGTTCGCCGCGCTCGAAGCTGCCGGCGTGCGCACCGTGCGTTCGCCGGCAGAGATGGGGCCGGCGATGGCCGCTGCGCTCAAGGCCTGAGCCCAGGCCGGCTGCGCGCTGCATTGCAATGACAGTAGCACTTCGTATCGCACTCGCGCAGGCTGATTTCTGCGTTGGCGATATCGCGGCCAACGCGGCGAAAATCGCTGCGCTCGCGGCTACCGCGCGCGATATCCATCATGCCGATGCGGTCGTCTTTCCCGAACTCGCGCTGACCGGCTACCCGCCCGAGGATCTGTTGTTCCGCCCCGGTTTCCATCGGCGCGTACGCAGCGCGCTCGCACAGGTCGCCGATGCTGCGTCCGGTATCCATATCATCGTTGGCTATCCGGAAGAAACGGCGAGCGGGCTGTATAACAGCTGCGCGGTCTATCGCGACGGTGCGAGGATTGCGAATTACCGCAAGCAGGCGCTGCCGAACTACGCCGTGTTCGACGAGAAGCGGTACTTCGTCGCTGGTGAAAGTGCGACCGTGTTCAAGCTCGGCGATATCCGCATCGCGCTCAGCGTGTGCGAAGACATCTGGGCGCCGGCAACCGCAGCGCAAGCGGCGATTACCGGCGCCGAGCTGGTCGTCAACATCAATGCCTCGCCTTATCACCAGGGCAAACCTGTCGATAGACAAACCGCTGTGCGTGGCGCCATCGCGGCCGGTGGTCTACCCGTCATCTACCTCAACATGGTCGGTGGCCAGGATGAACTGGTGTTCGATGGCGCCTCGTTCGCGCTCGGCGCTGACGGCGCGCTGTGCACGCAGCTGACGGCGTTCGACGAAACGCTGGCTGTCGTCGAAATCAGTCGCACGCCACGCGGCATCGAACTGAAAGGGCCGATGCAGGCACTGCCGAAAGGTGAGGAAGCCGTTTATCAGGCGCTCGTCCTCGGTATTCGCGACTATATCGACAAGAATCGCTTCCAGGGATGCGTCCTGGGACTATCCGGCGGTATCGATTCGGCGCTGACCCTGGCGCTTGCCATCGATGCGCTCGGACCTGAGCGTGTGATGGCCATTTCGATGCCTTCGCGTTACACCGCCGACATGAGTATCGATGATGCCCGCCAGCAATGCGAAACACAGGGCTGCGCATTTCATCTGGTGCCGATAGAACAGCCGGTAGGCGCTTTCGCTGACACGCTGCGCGAGGTCCTCGCGAACTATACCGCCGGCGTGACTGCGGAGAACATTCAGGCGCGCTGCCGCGGCGTGATTTTGATGGCAATTTCGAATGCCAGTGGCCGCATCGTACTGACGACTGGCAACAAGAGCGAGATGGCGGTTGGCTATGCCACGCTCTATGGCGATATGGCCGGTGGCTTCGGCCCGCTGAAAGACATTCCGAAAACGCTGGTCTATCGGCTCGCCGCCTGGCGGAACAGTGTCAGCCCAGTCATCCCGGCGCGCGTCATCGACAGACCGCCGAGTGCCGAACTTGCACCGGACCAGAAAGATTCCGATAGCCTGCCACCGTACGAAATGCTCGACCCGATACTGGAACGCTACGTCGAGAACGACGAGACTCCGCACGAAATCGCGGCTGCCGGCTTCGATCTCGCCACGGTCAAGCGAGTTGCGGCAATGGTTGATCGCAATGAATACAAACGTCGCCAGGCTGCGCCTGGCGTGCGCATCAGCCAGCGCGCTTTCGGGCGCGATCGTCGTTTTCCGATCACTTCCCGCTACGACGAACTCGCACCCGGCGAAGATTGAGGGGCGTCAATTCGAATTCGGAGTCCTTCCGGATTCGCGACTTTACAAACGAACTCAGTGCCCGCCGGCGGCAGCTTGTATCACCGTTGTTCCCGCATCGGCAGTCTGCAGGAAATTGACCTGCCCGGTCGCGACATCGTAGAGCGCACCAGCTATCGCTATTCGACCCTCCAGCACGAGCTGGTCTAGCGTGGCACTGCGGCTTCGGATCATGTGCATCGTACGGAGCACATTGCGACGCGCGACTTCGTTCGAGTAAGCGGCCTTTTCGCCTGCCAGCCACGCGTCGGGTGCCGGGAGTGTTGCTGCATCGATAGACAACTGGATCTCGGAAATCAGCGTGTCGAGATTACCGCAACCGGTCGCTTCAGCAGCCGTCTTGCGGCTGCTTAACAGGTCGACTGCGGCGTTGACCGCGCCGCAGGAGGTATGGCCCATGACCAGGACCAGCTTGGCACCAGCAACTGCACAGCTGTATTCCATGCTGCCGAGGACTTTGTCGCGGGCGATATTGCCGGCGATGCGAACGCTGAAGATGTCGCCGAGCCCGAGATCGAAAATCAGTTCGGCTGGCGAGCGGGAATCGATGCAGCTGAGAACGACGGCCATCGGAAACTGACCGGTGGAGGTCGCATCGACCTGCCGACCGAGATCGCGCGTCAGCCGTCGACCGGACAGAAACCGCTGATTGCCTTCCTGCAGGATCTCCAGCACCCGCGCCGGCGTTAGCGTGCTCTGGACTTCGCGACTGGAGTAGTCGATGTACTGGATCTGGTCATCGATTTGATAACGATCCTTGAAGCCAACGAGACTGAGCTGCACGCCGTGAGCGGCGGCCGTGTCGCGGCGAAAGTCGTCAATCAGGTCCAGGATATCGGCATCGATGTAATCCGTCGCGCGCGCGTCGAGCAGCACATGGCCGCCCCGCGGGACGTCGTAAAGCGCTTTCTGCAGCGCCGGCCGACTGAAGAAACTGACCTGATTGGCGAGTTCGATGCGCAGAACTTCGCCACCCACATGATTTTCGCGCACACGCCGTAACGGGCGTTTGAGGTTGCTCCGAAGTATGAACAACAGACTCACAGCGAGCCCGATCAGAATCCCGCGCAACGGATCACTCAGCACGATGGCCAGCGCAGTGACGGCGAACGGAAGAAACTGATTGCGCCCTTCCCGCCACATCTGCGCCACGAGCGACGGCGAAACGAGCTTGAAGCCGGTCACCAGCAGCATCGCGGCCACGGCGGCGAGCGGTATCTCGTTCAGCCAGCGAGGTAGAAACAGCACGCAGAGCAGCAGCAGTACGCCCTGCAGTATCGCACTCAGTTTGGTGCTCGCACCGGCGTTGATGTTGACCGAGCTGCGGACGATAACGCTGGTGATCGGCATGCCGCCGAGCAGACCGCTGACTATGTTGCCGGTGCCTTGTGCAAGCAGTTCACGATTCGGCGGAGCATGTCGCTGATCCGGATCGAGTTTGTCGACAGCTTCGAGATTCAGCAGCGTCTCGAGACTGGCCACGGCAGCAATGGTCAGAGCCGCCGTGTAGATGGCTGGATTCCACAGCTGTCCGAAATCGGGATAACGGAACAAGCCAAGAAACTCGTTGAAATCTTTCGCCACCGGCACCTGCACGAAATGCGACGCCTCGATGGTCCAGTTGCCGCCAAGCCGCCCGAACAGTAACTGTAAGAACACTGCGACCAGCACTACCGCGACGACCGACGGCACCGGCAGCCGGCGCAGGCCGGCGATCCGATCCCAGGCCAGAAACAAGCCGATGGAGAACATGCCGATGCACGCAGCGCCAGGGTGGATATCGGTGAACGACGCCGCGAGTTCAGTGAAAGTGTTGGTGTTGTCAGGTTGAAAAAACGACTTGTCACCCATCGGATCGGCATCATGACCGAGGATATGCGGGATCTGTTTCAGGATCAGGATCAGACCGATGCCGGCCAGCAGACCTTTCAGGACGCTGCTTGGAAAGAACTCGGCAAGAAAGCCGGTCCGAAGCAGGCCGAGAACGAGCTGAATCGCACCGGCCAGCACGAGTGCGAGAAGAAACGCCTCGAAGCTGCCGAGTACGGCAAGATAGCTGCTCGTGATCGCGATTAAACCAGCAGCCGGCCCACTGACGCTTTTCTGCGAGCCGCTCAACGCGCCGACGAGAATGCCGCCGATGATGCCGGCCAGAATGCCCGAAAACGGTGGCGCACCCGAGGCCACGGCCACCCCCATGCAGAGCGGCAATGCAACGAGAAAGACGACAATACTCGCCGTTAAATCACGCCGGAGTGTGCCGGCGGTCACGGCTTGGTCAAAGGACATAAGCGTTAGTGTACCGCCGCGCTTTTCACTTCCTCGATACCCGGATGGTTGGGGTAATTGAGTTCGAGGACGCGCAACGCGTCGTTTGCCAGTTCGTCGAGTTGCAGCACTTTGTAGGATTTAGCCAGCAGTACGAGTGCTTCGGGCATCGCCGGCGTCTGTTGATAATTTTCGACCACGTAGCGGGCTCGATTGGCAGCAGCGACGAACGCATCGCGACGCATATAGAAATTGGCGACATTCACTTCATGCTGAGCAAGTACGTTGCGCAGATGACGCATGCGGAGCTGTGAGTCCTCGACATAGATGCTCTCGGGAAAGCGCTTGATGAGCTCGGAGAAATCATTGAACGATTGCAGCGCCGCGCCCGGGTCGCGCTGCGACGGATCTTTCGGCAGATATCGTTCGGCCAGACCCTGGCCGGCGCCGAAATTGACCAGTCCGCGCAGATAATAGGCATAGGCCATGTTCGGATGTGACGGATACAGTTTGATGAATCTATCGGCCGTTGCGATAGCCGAGCCCGGTTCATCGGTACGGTAATAGCAGTAAGCCAGCTCGAGCTGCGACTGTTGGGTGTAGATACCGAAAGGATACCGTGACTGCAGCTTTTCATAGTATTCGATGGCGCCCGAGCAGGAGCCCGAATCGAGGCGGTCCTTGGCCGCCTGGTAGAGCCTGTCCTCCGGCCACTTGTTCTCTTCCTTGTCCTTGTCGCTCTGCGACTGGAAATACCCGCAACCGCCGAGGCAGAGCAGCATCGCGACCAGCATCACGCGGGTCGGCCATTGAACTTGCTTTAGCTTCATGAAATTCGTCATTCTCCGCGCCGCGCTGGCGCTGCTGGGATGTGCGGGCGCGTAGTTTACCAGTTTGAGTGCGGCGCGCCGACGCATGTCCATCCCGGATTCAACGGCTTAGCGTTTGCGGCCGGCGCAACGATAGACCGTGCAGCGGGAGGCGCAGTAGATTCGACCTATGTCACGACCACACCCGTTACTCCCTCACGCTGCCCCAACCAGACCTCGCGAAACGACTGGTGGTTCCGTCGGCCGGCTGTGGGACGCAACTTGGCTCCATCGCAGCCAACGGCGATGAAACCTGTAGCCGCCACGGAACATACGCTGATCGTGCCTGCGGCCGTCGCTGGTCAGCGACTCGACGCTGCGCTGGCGCAGATGCTCGCGCAATATTCACGGTCATCGTTGAAACAATGGATAGAGCAGGGCCAGGTCACCCTGGCCGGCCGTGCAGTAAAGCCGCGGACGCGCGTCTATGCCGGCGATCGCCTTGTCGTGCTTGCCACACTGGCCGCTTCAGCCGAACTGACGCCGCAAGCGGTCACATTCGATCTCGTTCATGTCGATGACGATGTCATTGTCGTGAACAAACCGGCCGGCGTGGTCGTACATCCCGGTGCCGGCAATCCGGATTCGACGCTGGTCAACGGCTTGCTCGCGCGCTTCCCGGAACTGGCCGCGCTGCCTCGCGCCGGGCTCGTCCATCGTATCGACAAAGACACCTCGGGACTGTTGATTGCGGCGCGCAGCCCACTCGGTTACCAGGTACTGGTGCGCGCCCTGGCTGCTCGCGAGATCGCTCGCGAATATCTGGCCGTGGTCAACGGCGTGCTGGTCGCCGGCGGTACCGTCACCGGCGCGATCGCGCGAGATCCGCAGCAACGCACGCGGATGCGGGTCGCCGACCGCGGGCGCCATGCAGTCACCCATTTTCGTGTGCAGACGCGCTATCGCGCGCATACCGCGCTGGCTGTCAGTCTCGAGACCGGTCGCACACATCAGATCCGCGTGCACCTGGCCTGGCGTGGCCATCCGCTGATTGGCGACAGCCGCTATGGCAGTCGGCCACGACCGCCGCCGGCGGCAGCTGCCGACCTGATAGCGCTGCTCGAACGTTTTCCGCGCCAGGCCCTGCATGCACATCGTCTGTTCTTCGCTCACCCGATCTCAGCGGAGAACTTGTCCTTCGAGGCACCGGTGCCGGCCGATCTCCGCGCCCTGCAGGCTGCGCTCGCTACCGATCACGCCGAACATGCACCGCCATGAGTGAGGAGCTTCGTCTGCTGTATCCCGACTGGCCCGCACCAAAGTCAGTGCGCGCCTGTTTCACCACCCGCTACGGCGGCCACAGCACCGGACCGTGGCGCGGATTCAACCTGGCTCAGCATGTCGGTGACAGCGAGCTGGCGGTCCGCCGCAATCGGTCGCTCCTGACCGCTACGCTGGCGCTGGCCGACGAACCGTTCTGGCTGCAGCAGGTCCACGGCTGCGAGGTTGTGCGCCTGCCGGGACCGACGCGCGGTTGCGCCGCCGATGGTGCGATCACGCGGACGGTCGGCGCGGTCTGCGCCATTCTGGTTGCGGATTGTCTGCCGCTGTTGCTGTGTTCAGCAGATGGCCGGGAAGTCGCCGCCGTACACGCCGGCTGGCGTGGTCTGGAGGCCGGCATCATCGGCCGTGCCGTGGCGGCTTTTGCCGCGCCGCCGGCCGAGCTACTGGCGTGGCTCGGACCCGCCATCGGGCCGCGTGCTTATCGGGTTGGCGACGAACTCCGTCAACGGTTCACAGCCGAGGACTCGGCCCACGCGGCCGCGTTCACGGCGCATGACGACGGCGACGATGGCTGGCACATGAGTCTCACGCAGATTGCCTTACGCCAGTTGACGGTGCTCGGCGTCACCCGTGTGAGCACGGCACAGCTATGCGTGAGCGAAACGCCGCAAGACTACTATTCGTTCCGACGCGATGGCGTGACCGGACGCATGGCTGCCTTGATCTGGCTGGTGCGGCCATGAATTGACGAAATCGACAATCGTTGCGTCGTCCCGTTCTTGATCGAACGCGATCTGACCCCATCTGTTGGGCATCTGATGATTTAGCGAGGACGAGTCCCATGCGAGCGGACAAAATGACGACCCGGTTTCAGCAGGCCCTGGCAGAAGCCCAGAGCCTCGCGCTCGGTCGCGACAACCAGTTCATCGAACCGGTGCACCTCATGGTCGCGCTGATCGATCAGGAAGGCAGCTCGGTGAAAGCCGTGCTCGCCGCTGGTGGAGTGAATGTCGGCAAACTGCGCGCCGAACTCGGCCGCGCACTCGACCGGGCGCCGAAAGTGAGCGGTAATGGCGGCGACGTGCATCCGTCGAATACGCTGGTCAAACTGCTCAATCTCACCGACAAACTCGCCCAGGAGCGCAAGGACACGTTCATCGCGAGCGAACTTTTCGTGCTCGCTGCACTCGTCGATGGCGGCGAGTTGGGCCGACTGCTGAAGGACGCCGGTGCGATCGAAACGCGCCTCAAAGCCGCAGTCGACGCTGTCCGCGGCGGCGATACCGTGACCGATGCCAACGCCGAAGAGCAGCGTCAGGCGCTCGAAAAATACACCATCGATCTGACCGAGCGCGCCGAACAGGGCAAGCTCGACCCGGTCATCGGTCGCGACGAGGAAATCCGCCGTACGATCCAGGTTCTGCAACGCCGCACGAAGAACAATCCGGTCCTGATCGGCGAGCCGGGTGTCGGCAAGACGGCGATCGTAGAAGGTCTGGCTCAGCGCATCATCAACGGCGAAGTACCGGAAGGTTTGAAGCGCAAGCGCGTGCTTGCGCTCGACATGGGCGCGCTCATCGCTGGCGCGAAATTTCGCGGCGAATTCGAGGAACGCCTGAAAGCTGTCCTGAACGATCTCTCCAAGCAGAGCGGCCAGGTCATTCTGTTCATCGACGAACTGCATACCATGGTCGGTGCCGGCAAGGCCGAAGGGGCCATGGATGCCGGCAATATGCTGAAGCCGGCGCTCGCCCGTGGCGAACTGCATTGCGTCGGCGCAACCACCCTGGACGAATATCGGCAGTATGTCGAGAAAGACGCCGCGCTCGAACGGCGCTTCCAGAAAGTGCTGGTCGACGAACCGTCGATCGAAGATACCATCGCCATTCTGCGCGGACTGAAAGAACGTTATGCCGTGCATCATGGGGTGGAAATAACCGATCCGGCAATCATTGCCGCCGCCAATCTGTCCAGTCGCTACATCACCGATCGGCAGCTGCCGGATAAAGCCATCGATCTGATCGACGAGGCGGCAGCCCGGATCAGCATCGAGATCGATTCCAAGCCGGAGTCGATGGACCGCCTTGATCGGCGCGCCATCCAGCTCAAGATCGAGCGCGAGGCGCTGCGCAAGGAAAAAGACGATGCCTCCAAACGCCGCCTCGACGACCTCGAGAAACAGATCACCGATGTCGAACGCGACTACGGCGAGCTCGAGCAGATCTGGAAAGCGGAGAAAGCGGCGCTTGCCGGCGCACACCAGGTTCAGGCCGAACTCGAGCGTGCCCGGCTGGATTTCGATACCGCCAAACGCGCTGGCGATCTGAACCGGATGTCCGAGCTGCAGTATGGCGTGATCCCCGAACTCGAGAAGCAGCTCGCGCAGGCCACGCCGCGAGAGCAGGCGCCCAACCAGCTCCTGCGCAATCGCGTGACTGAAGAAGAGGTCGCCGAAGTCGTCTCGAAGTGGACCGGCATTCCGGTCTCCAAGATGCTCGAAGGCGAGCGCGACAAGCTGCTGCGCATGGAAGAAGCCCTGCACGCCCGGGTCGTCGGTCAGGTCGAAGCGGTGGAAGCGGTATCGAATGCGATCCGCCGCTCACGCGCAGGGCTGTCCGACCCCGCGCGGCCCAATGGTTCGTTCCTGTTTCTCGGACCTACCGGTGTCGGCAAAACCGAACTCTGCAAGGCGCTGGCCGCGTTCCTGTTCGATACCGAGGAGGCACTGGTCCGCATCGACATGTCGGAGTACATGGAAAAGCATGCCGTAGCCCGACTGATTGGCGCGCCGCCGGGGTATATCGGCTACGAAGAAGGCGGCTACCTGACCGAAACCGTGCGTCGCAAGCCGTATTCGGTACTGCTGCTCGACGAAGTTGAGAAAGCGCATCCCGAAGTCTTCAATATCCTGCTGCAGGTGCTGGATGACGGTCGTCTGACCGACGGTCACGGCCGCACGGTCGATTTCCGTAACACCGTCATCGTGATGACCTCGAATCTTGGCTCGGATGTCATCCAGAACCTGTCCGGTTCCGACGACTACGAGCGCATGAAAGCTGCGGTCATGCAGGTGGTCGGTACGCATTTCCGCCCGGAGTTCATCAACCGTATCGACGAAGTCGTGGTCTTCCACGGGCTCTCGCGGATTCAGATCCGGGCGATCGCCGACGTGCAGATGGCCGGACTCAAACGCCGCCTTGCACAGCAGCAGCTCGGGCTCGAGATCACGGAGCGTGCGCTCGATAAACTTGGCGAGGCTGGCTTCGATCCGGTCTATGGCGCGCGGCCGCTCAAGCGGGCCATTCAGAACCTGCTCGAGACGCCGCTGGCCGACGCCATCCTCCGCGGTCGCTACCAGCCGGGCATGACGGTGCTGGTGGACTGCGAAGGCGACGCCCTGACCCTCGGCACTCGCCACGCAAACGCTGCCTGATAACCCTTCAGGGCGGATCGGGAGCGGCCGCTACAGTTCATCCCGGGCCGACGAAATCTGTCGGCCCGGTAGCTATTTACCAGCGGTTAATCTACCATTTTGTGTGGATTCAACTGGCAGTTGAGTGAGACATGGCCGTATCGACGAACCGGGTCCCCTTGGGCGGCCTGGCACGCAGACTGATAGCGGATGGACTACTGGCGGAAGATGCCGCCGGGCAGGCATTCCAGGATGCGCTGGCGAAGAAAGTCCCGTTCGTCAAATTCCTGGTCGAAAGCGGCCTCGTTCCGAGCAAAGCCATAGCCCACGCGGCGTCGTCCGAATTCGGCGTCCCGCTGCTCGACATCGAGATCATCGAAGTCGATAACGACACCGTCAAACTCGTCAGTCGCGATCTCATCCAGAAGCACTCGGCTCTGCCGTTGTACAAGCGCGGCACTCGCGTCTTTATCGCGATGGCTGACCCGACCAACCTGCAGGCACTCGACGAAATCAAGTTCAACATCGGTGGCGGGACCACCGAAGCCATCGTGGTCGAGTGGGACAAGCTGGCAAAGGTCATCGACAAGGCGCTGGAGGCTTCCGAAGGCGGTCTCGGCGCGATGGAAGATTCCGATCTCGAGGATTTCGACGACGTCGAAGTCGGCAGCGACCAGCCGGATACGTCGAACGACGCGGATATCGACGACGCGCCGGTCGTACGTTTCGTCAACAAATGCCTGCTCGACGCGATCAAGCGTGGCGCATCCGACCTTCATTTCGAGCCGTACGAAAAAATCTATCGCGTGCGTTTCCGCATCGACGGCGTGCTGCAGGAAGTCTCGCGCCCGCCGCTGGCGCTGGCCGGCAAGATAGCGGCTCGTATCAAAGTCATGTCACGCCTCGATGTCTCAGAGCGTCGCGTGCCACAGGATGGCCGCATCAAACTGAAACTGTCGAAGACCAAGGCGATCGATTTCCGCGTCAATACCTGCCCGACGCTGTTCGGCGAGAAAGCGGTACTGCGTATCCTCGATTCCGACGCCGCCAAGCTGCAGATCGATCAGCTCGGCTACGAGGATTTCCAGAAATCGCTGTTCATGAAGAACCTGATCAAGCCTTACGGCATGTTCCTGGTGACCGGCCCGACCGGCAGCGGTAAGACAGTCTCGCTGTATACCGGGATCAACATCCTCAACCAGGAAGACGTCAATATTTCGACGGCGGAAGATCCGGTTGAAATCAACCTGCCGGGCGTCAACCAGGTGCAGGTCGATGAACGTACCGGCATGACGTTCCCGAAAGCGCTGAAAGCGTTCCTGCGCCAGGATCCGGACATCATTCTGGTCGGCGAAATCCGCGATTACGAAACCGGTTCGATTGCGGTCAAAGCCGCACAGACGGGCCATATGGTGATGTCGACTCTGCATACCAACGACGGCCCGCAGACGCTGACGCGATTGCAGGACATGGGTATTCAGGCATTTGCGGTCGCCACCACCATCAATCTCATCACCGGTCAGCGACTGTGCCGCCGCCTGCACCCGGAATACAAGGTGCGGCTCGACATGCCACCGGAAGCCCTGCTCCAGGAAGGCTTTCCCAAGGAATGGGTCGAAGCCGGGATCAGCGTATTCGGGCCGGGCAATGGCGGCAACGATTGCCCAAGTGGCTATAAAGGGCGCGCAGGCATTTATCAGGTGATGGCAATTTCCGATGCGATGAAACGGCTCATCATCGAAGGCGCCAATGCCGTGGAGCTGGCCGACCAGGCTCGCGACGAAGGTATCTGGGACATCCGCACCTCGGGTCTGTCCAAAGTGCGGGCGGGTGTCACCAGCCTCGCCGAAGTCAACCGAGTGACGGTGGAGTAAGTCATGGCCCAAGCAGCTGCAGCCAAGGCGAGCATGTTCGTCTGGGAAGGCGTCGACAAACACGGCAAACGGGTCAAAGGCGAAATGTCAGGGCAGAACGACGCCCTGATCAAGGCCCAGCTCCGTCGTCAGGGCGTCAACCCGCTCAAGGTCAAGAAGAAATCCAAACCGCTGCTGGGCGGCGGCGGCGGCAAGATCACGACCAAGGACATCACCGTGTTCAGCCGCCAGCTGGCGACCATGATGTCGTCCGGCGTGCCGCTTGTGCAGTCGTTTGAAATCGTCGGGCGCGGCCACGAAAACAAGGCGATGCAGGATCTCATCATGAGCATCAAGTCCGACGTCGAAGCCGGCGGCTCATTGAACGAGGCTCTCGGCAAGCATCCACAGCAATTCAACGAACTCTACGTGAACCTCGTCGTCGCTGGCGAACAAGCCGGCATCCTCGAGGATATTCTGCACAAACTCGCGACGTACATGGAGAAGACCGAAGCCCTGAAATCGAAGATCAAGGGCGCGATGTTCTACCCGATAGCCGTTGTCGTCGTTGCTTTCGTGATTACCTGCATCCTGATGATTTTCGTCATTCCGCAGTTCCAGGATCTTTTCTCAGGTTTCGGTGCCGATCTGCCGGCACTCACCCAGCTCGTCATCAATATGTCGAAGTGGTTCCAGGAATACTGGTATGTGCTGATCGGCGGCATTGTCGGCGTCGTCATCGGCATCATGCAGACGATGAAACGCTCGGTGAAGTTCGCCCACTTCGTTGATCGGCTGTTGCTCAAGATCCCGGTACTTGGTGACATCCTGAACAAATCGGCCATCGCGCGTTTTGCGCGGACGCTGTCGACGATGTTCGCTGCCGGCACGCCGCTGGTCGAGGCAATGACCTCGGTGGCCGGGGCCTGCGGTAATATCGTCTACTACGAAGCGGTCATGAAAATGCGCGATGAAATCGCCACCGGCACGCAGATGCAGGCGGCAATGCGCGATGTCGACGTGTTTCCGAACATGGTCATACAGATGGTCGCCATCGGCGAGGAATCCGGCGCGCTGGATTCGATGCTGTCCAAAGTCGCCGACTGGTACGAACAGGAAGTCGACGATGCTGTCGATTCGCTGACCAGCCTTCTGGAGCCGATTATCATGGCGGTGCTCGGCGTCATCATCGGCGGCCTGGTCGTCGCCATGTATCTACCGATATTCAAAATGGGCCAGGTGGTCTAGCAGCTCGCTGATACGCGCCCAACTCGCGCTCTCGACTCCGGGGCGCACCCGCTTGCCAGTCAGGCTGCGACAGGTGCCCCGGGCCGACTCCTGACCTGAATCATGGATCTCGCGGTCATGCTTGGTGTGCTCGATCCCGACCTCTTCGTCGCCGCGATGGCCGTGTTCGGCCTGATGATCGGCAGCTTCCTGAACGTCGTCGTCCATCGTCTGCCGCTGATGATGGAACAGGAGTGGCTCGGCGACTGTCATGCCCTGCTCGGCAGCACAGCGCCGCCAACGCCGGCGATCAGTCTGGCCCGGCCGCGTTCACGCTGCCCACATTGCGGCACGCAGCTCAGCGCGCTCGACAACATCCCGCTGTTGAGCTACATCGCGCTGGCCGGCAAATGCCGGCACTGCGCAGTCGCCATCTCGCTGCGCTATCCGCTGGTTGAACTGCTGGCCGGACTCGCAGGTGGCTACGCCGCCTGGCATTTCGCGGCATCCACTGGCGTGCTTGATGGCGCGCGCATGCTGATGGCGCTTGCTGCGTCCAGCTACGTGTGGTCGCTGTTGGCGCTGGCACTGATCGACTACGACACCAAGCTCCTGCCGGACAGCATCACGCAGCCGTTGCTGTGGTCAGGGCTTGTGCTCAGCCTGGCCGGCGTGCTGCCACACGACCTCGAAACCGCGTTGATCGGCGCCCTGCTCGGCTATCTGAGTCTGTGGTCCATCTACTGGCTGTTCAAGCTTGTGACCGGCAAGGAAGGCATGGGATACGGCGATTTCAAGCTGCTGGCAGCGCTCGGCGCGTGGCTCGGCTGGCAGGCGTTGCCGGCAGTCATTTTACTTTCCTCAGTCGTCGGCGCAGTGACCGGACTGCTCCTGATGGTCGGCGGACGGGTCAAGCGCGAGGTACCGATACCTTTCGGACCCTATCTCGCCGGCGCCGGAATCATCGCGATGTTCTGGCGCGAACCCGTCATGGCACTGTTCCAGAGCGGTCCATCCTTGTGACCGCACCACTTGTGATTGGCGTGACCGGCGGCATCGGCTCGGGCAAAAGCCTGGTGTGTCGGACTTTCGCCGAGCGTCATGGCATCGTCGTCATCGATGCCGATATCGTTGCCCGCGAAGTCGTTGAGCCAGGCCAACGTGGACTGGCCGACGTCGTCGCCGCTTTCGGGCAAACCATCCTCGAACCCGGCGGAGCGCTCGATCGGGCCGCGCTGCGGCGGCTGGTGTTCGCCGACGAGACCCGACGCCGCCAGCTCGAAACGATCCTGCATCCCCTGATTGGTGAACGGATGCGCGCCCATATTGCTGCGGCTCACGGACCCTATTGTCTGGTCGGCATTCCATTGCTGGTCGAGGGCGGTCGACGGGATTATCTCTCGCGGGTGCTGCTCGTCGATTGCCCGGAGGAACTGCAACTTGCGCGCGTCGTCGCTCGCGATCATTTGACAGAGCCCGAGGTGATGGCAATCATGCGCACACAAGCGACGCGCGATCAGCGACGCGCGCTCGCCGACGACATCATCTTGAACGACGGCGACGCCGCGACCCTGGCCGAGCGCGTCGATGAACTTCATCATCGTTATCTGGAACTGGCTGCAGCAGTATCGTGACGGTCCCGACCCGACATTTCTTCAGTCAATTGCCGCGCAGCGGCGGTGGCGAGCTGCAATGAGCGCGGAGCGCGCTGGCCACCAGACCAGCCTGTTTGCCGATACGGGTCCGCCAGTGGTCTACGAACAGCCGCTCAACGAACGCATTCGCAACTGCCTGCGCCTCGAACATCTGTTTACTGGCATCGATGCCGGCATTCAGGGCGGGACAGAATGGGACGCCCGTGCAGCCTTGAGCCGCATGTTGGAAGTCAGCGATTTTCTGGTACGTACCGACATCAAAGGTGAAATGATCAAGGAACTCGAGCGCAACGCCTCGATGTTCAATGCGCTGCGTAACAACCCCGGGGTCAATCCTGCGGCGCTCGATCACACTATCGGCGCCATCAACGAAGTGCTCGCTCAGATCAAGGCGCCGGAATTCCAACCGGGAACGCGGTTACGCACCGACGAACTCGCCAATCAGGTTCGCCAGCGCCTGAGTATTCCAGGCGGAACCTGTAGCTTCGATGTCCCGGCACTGCATTTTTGGCTGAACAGCGACCCTGCTCTGCGCTCCGCGCACATGCAGAACTGGATGCTGGATCTGCGCGCGGTCGAGCGCGCGACCCGCACCATCCTGCGATTGATCCGGGAAAGCAGCAATCCACGTCAGGTCACGGCCTCCAGCGGTTTCTATCAGCAGCAGCTCGATAGTGGCACCACCATTCAGGTCGTTCGCGTGGTGATGCCATTCGCTGCCGACGTCTTCCCGGAAATCAGCGGTGGCAAACACCGCTTTACCGTGCGCTTCTATTCGCAGCGCCAGACCGGCAGCCGCCCGATACAGTCACAGGACGATATCCGCTTCGAACTGCAATGTTGCGGCTTGTGACCTCCATCTACCGCAGCGCTCAGCGCGTGGTGTAAGCCGCAGCCTGCAATGCTTGCGTCGATTGATGCACTACCTGCGCCGGTAATGCGTTGTCCCATGGTGCCCGATTCAAACTGATGCCCTGGCACCCTGCACGCACCGCAGCGCAGGCATCGGCGGGTTGCAGCTCGCCCTCGGCGAATACCGGCAGGCGTGTGCCTTGAACGAGGGCTTGAAGGCGCTGCCACGCCGGGATCTGGCTCGCGGACTGCCGCGACGACGGACTCACCGGTGCGATGAGAACAAAATCTACGCCGAGCGACTCCGCCTGCTGTAGTTCAACCTCGTTGGCACAGCTCGTACTGAGCAGCAAATCAGGTGAGAGCGGTCGCTCGGACCATTGCCGCAGTTGCTCGGCATTCAGATGTGCGCCGTGCGCCTGCACCGCGATCGCTTCTTCCGGTGTACCGTCGAGAAGAAGGCGCGCACCGTGCGCACGACAGAGTTCGACGGCGGCCTGCGCCACCTGTCGTCGCCGACTTATATCGAACCTGAGGTCGAACGAGGGAAGCGTCAACCGGACCAAACGCACACCGCCGTTCAGCCATTGTGTCAGCCGCGCCAGGAGGGCTGCTTCGCCGGCATCCGTCACCGGCATCGCGATCATGAATCGCGGCAGATTGGCGGCTACCGTGACGGGCAGATTGGCGGCGGGAAAGCGGTAAGTCGACAACGCCTCCGGCCGTACCCAGCGGACAGGCTGGCCTTCGCGCCCACTCGGCGTGCCTGACCATTGCGTCACTTCCATCACGGTCAGCGAAACGAGCTTGTCGGGATAGCGATGCAGGACGTTGATCAGAGGCACGGCGCGTGTTATCGCGATACCGAGTTCTTCATGGAGTTCGCGAGCGAGGCCGTCAATGTCGCGCTCGCCGATGTCGAGTTTCCCGCCGGGAAATTCCCACAGACCGCCTTGATGCGCAGCAACCGCGCGCAAGCTGATCAGGATGGCGCCGTCGTCCCGTCGGATGACGGCGGCGACGACACACAGCGGGCTGCTGGATAACGTCGAGCCGGGTTCAGCTCCGGTATTCGCCATTGATACGAACGTAATCGTAGGAGAGATCGCACGTCCACACGTCGACCGAGGCCGGACCGTGACCAATGCGGATCGCGATCTCGATTTCACCCTGACGCATGATCTCGGCGGCACGCGCTTCCTCGTATCCAGGCACCGGTTCACCTGCCGCGACTATCGGGTAGCCACCAACCGCGATGCCAATATCCTCGATACGCATCGACTCGACACCGGCGCGACCGACTGCAGCCAGGATCCGTCCCCAGTTCGCGTCGCTCGCGAATAGCGCGGTCTTGACCAGCGGTGATTCGGCGACGGCATAAGCGACTTTGAGACAATCGCGCTCAGTGCTGCCACCGTTGACGCTCACGGTGATGAACTTGGTCGCTCCTTCGCCATCGCGGATGATGTCCTGGGCAAGTGCGCGACAGACTGCGGCCACGGCTTCGCACAACGCGCCATACTGAGCATGCGATTCGCTGTCGATGCAGGGGCCGCCGGCACCGCCAGTCGCCATCAGCACCAGCGCGTCGTTGGTCGAGGTATCGCCATCGACTGTGATGCGATTGAAGCTCTGCTCGGTGACCGTAGCGGCGAGCTGGGCCAGCGCGCGCGGTGCCACTGCGGCATCGGTAGCGACATACGCCAGCATCGTCGCCATATCCGGCTTGATCATGCCGCTGCCCTTGGTGATCCCGGTCACCGTATACGGGCCGACTCGTACGCTGCGCATTTTGCTGCGTGTATCGGTCGTCAGAATTGCCGCGGCTGCGGTTTCCCAGCCATCGACAGCGAGCGCCGAAATGAGCGCCGGCACAGCGGCGCTGAGCGCGGGCGCGTTCATCGGCTGGCCAATGACGCCGGTTGAAAAGGGCAGTACTTCCTCGGTCAGGCAGCCGGCATTCGCCGCAACTGCAGCGCAGATGGCAACTGCAGCCTCGAGTCCAGCCGTGCCCGTGCCGGCGTTGGCGTTACCGGCATTGATGATGAGATAGCGCGGCGCGGCGCGCGCCACATGCTGGCGCGCGACTGTGACCGGAGCAGCGCAGAATATATTACGCGTGAATACACAATGCGCTGTCGCGCCGGGCGCCAGTTCGATCAAGGTCAGATCGTTGCGGCCTTTATAGCGCGTGTTTGTCGCGGTTGCGGCCAGTCGGATGCCGGCTACCGGTAGCGCGCAGACCTCTGCGATGACTGGGTTGCTCATTGCGTTTATCTCAGGTCGAGAACCCGCTCAATTCAACTTGCCGTGGCACTGCTTGTATTTCTTGCCGGAGCCACACGGACACGGTTCGTTACGACCGACTTTTTTCATGCCGCGCACGAACGGCGCAGGCTGCGTCTCACTGGTTCTCGCCGCCGGTGCCGCTGCCGGCGCCGGCTCGGGTTCAGAGCTGGCCGACTGGTACTGATATTCCTGCTCCGCGGCAGCGCGGCGATTCTGTTCTTCGACCGCATCGACATCGTCTTTGGCGCGCACTTCGACTTTCGACAGGATGCCGACAACATCACGCGTGATCGCGCTCAGCAGTCGGGCGAACATCTCGAATGCCTCGCGCTTGTACTCCTGCTTCGGATTCTTCTGCGCAAAGCCCCGCAGATGGATGCCCTGGCGCAGATAGTCCATGGCCGCAAGATGCTCTTTCCAGTGCGTGTCCAGCACCTGCAGCATGATTCCTTTCTCGAAACGACGCAGCGTCTCGCCACCGACCATCTGCTCCTTTTCGGTGTAGGCCTGTTCGATGTGCGCGAGAATGCGCGAGCGCAGCCCCTCCTCGTCGAGATCCTTGTCGCTCTCGAGCCAGTCTTTGACGTCGAGCTTGGCGGCGAACTCTGTTTCGAGGGCATGCATCAGCCCGGTCAGATCCCAGTTGTCCTCGAAGCTCTGCGGAGCGACATAGGTGTCGATCACTTCATTGACGACATCGTGCCGGATGCCTCGGATGTTCTCCGAGATGTCCTGCGCTTCCATCAGTTCGCGACGCTGTTCATAGACATGCTTGCGTTGATCGTTCGCGACATCGTCGAATTCGAGCAACTGCTTGCGAACGTCGAAATTGCGGCCTTCGACCTTGCGCTGCGCATTCTCGATAGCCTTGGTCACCCACGGATGCTCGATCGCCTCGCCTTCTTCCATGCCAAGCTTCTGCATCAGGCCGCTGACCCGCTCGGAGGCGAAGATGCGCATCAGATTGTCTTCGAGCGAGAGATAGAAACGGCTAGAACCCGGATCGCCCTGACGCCCGGAGCGGCCGCGCAGTTGATTGTCGATACGCCGGGATTCGTGTCTCTCGGTACCGATGATGTGCAGGCCACCGGAGGCGAGCACGCGTTCGTGCCGTTCGCCCCAGGCCACACGCGCTTCGGTTTGCGCCGTTACGTCGTCGCCACAATCGTGCAGCTCCGCTTCGAGGTTACCACCAAGCACGATGTCCGTTCCACGGCCGGCCATGTTGGTCGCGACCGTGACTGTTCCCGGGCGCCCGGCGTGCGCGACGATATGTGCTTCCTTCTCATGGAACTTCGCGTTCAGCACGGCATGCTCGATGTTCTGCTTGCGCAGCAGGCCGGAAAGATACTCCGACGTCTCGATCGAGGTCGTGCCGACCAGCACGGGCTGCTGGCGTTCGACGCAATCTCGGATGTCCGTAATGATGGCGTCGAACTTCTCGCGAGCGGTGAGATAGACGAGATCGCCACGGTCTTCACGGATCATCGGCTTGTGGGTCGGAATGACGACCACTTCGAGACCGTAAATCTCCTGGAACTCGTAGGCCTCTGTGTCAGCCGTACCGGTCATGCCGGAGAGCTTGTCGTACAGGCGGAAATAGTTCTGGTAGGTAATCGAGGCCAGGGTCTGGTTTTCGTGCTGGATGGCCACCCCTTCCTTGGCCTCGACAGCCTGGTGCAGCCCTTCAGACCAGCGCCGGCCCGGCATGGTACGCCCGGTGAATTCATCGACAATGACTATCTCGCCGTCCTTGACCACATATTCGACGTCGCGCTGGAACAGCGCATGAGCGCGGATCGCAGCATAAACGTGATGCATCAGCGAGATGTTGACAGCGCTGTACAGGCTGTCACCTTCAGCGAGCATACCGTTACTGGCGAGCAGTTCCTCGACATGTTCGTGGCCGGCCTCGGTCAAATAGACCTGGCGCGTTTTCTCGTCGACGCTATAGTCGCCCGGCCCCTCTTCTTCCGGCTGGCGAACCAGTAACGGAACGAGCTTGTTGATCCGCACATAGAGATCGCTGCGGTCATCGGTTGGTCCGGAGATAATCAGCGGCGTACGCGCTTCATCAATCAGGATCGAGTCGACTTCGTCGACGACGGCGAAAGTCAGATCGCGCTGCACGCGCTGTTCGGGGCTGAACGCCATGTTGTCGCGCAGATAATCAAAACCGAATTCATTGTTTGTGCCATAGGTGATGGCACAGGCGTAGGACCGCTGACGATCCTGGCTGCTCATACCACCGAGTACGACGCCGACCGAAACATCGAGCGCGTTGTACAACCGACCCATCCATTCAGCATCGCGTCGTGCAAGATAGTCGTTGACGGTAACAACGTGCACGGCACGACCTGACATCGCATTCAGATAGGCCGGCAGCGTCGCCACCAGCGTCTTGCCTTCGCCAGTTCGCATTTCGGCTATGCGCCCTTGATGAAGTACCATCCCGCCGATCAGTTGTTCGTCGAAATGACGCATGCCGAGAACACGCTTGCCCGTTTCGCGCACGACCGCAAAAGCCTCTGGCAACAGGTCGTCCAGCGATTCGCCGTTCGCTGAGCGCTCGCGGAACTCGGCCGTCTTGGCACGCAGATCGTCGTCGGTCAGCGCGCTAATCCGCTCTTCTAGCGCATTGACCGCAATGACGGCTTTCTGCATCCGTTTGAGCAGCCGATCGTTGCGGCTGCCAAAGACGGATTGAACGAGACGAGCGGCGAGAGACTTGGAAGTTGCGGCCATTGGATTTCGCTGGAAATAGGGTGGCGTCCGGCGTTGACGACCCGGCCGGCGGGCCGCATTGTAGCAAAGGTCAGTGGTCTGACCTGCGGATTTCGTCAAATTCGAGGTGAGGAATGATGCGCCGCCGTGCCGGCGCCCTGACGGCTATCAACCGCCGCTATGATCGTCGATAAAGCTGCGCGGGTTGACCGTGACGTCGTTGTGGACGACTTCAAAATGAACGTGCGGGCCGGTCGTACGGCCGGTCGCACCAACCAGCGCGACCGCTTGATTCTTGGCGACCTTCTCGCCCAGGCTGACCAGGTTGCTGCGATTGTGCGCATACCGCGTCAGATAACCGTTGCCGTGGCTGATCTCGACCATATTGCCGTAGCCCCAGCGCTTGCCTGACCAGGTCACGACGCCCGCAGCTACCGCATGTACCTGGGTACCGGATTTTCCCGCAAAGTCGATACCGCTGTGGAATTCGCGTTCGCCGCTGACGGGATCAGTGCGGTAACCGAACCCAGACGAAATCCAACCGTCGTGCACCGGCACACCGGTAGGTTCGGTGTCGTCCTGTAATTGTCTGTCGGCCAGCAGGGCCTCTAGCGTGGTCAGGCGTGCATCGCGCAGGGCAATTTCATTTTTGACCACGGCGAGATTCTCGAACAGCGTATGCCATTGCGGTGGCTGTGCCACGGCATCATGCGGACCCCCCAGCGGAGGCTCGGCGCCCAGCGCGAATTCTTCGGCATCAAGCTTGCTCGAGACAACGACCCGCTCGGCGACAGCATCGAGCCGGGTCAAGCGCGCCTGCAGACTGCCGACCGTACCAGCCAGTGCACTGAGGTCGGCATCCATGTCACGGCCGAGCTTGTCGAGATACTGTCGCTGCAGAACGATTTCACGTTGCCAGATGTGCGCTGACTGCTCCGGGTTGCTCATGATCATCTCGGCCATGTCGTCGCTACCGCGACTGTAACCGAGGTAACCGGCGTAGCCGATGCCCCCGCCAACCATGAGCACGGACAACAGCAGACTCACCCAGCCCATCCGGAACTGGCCGGCGGTCCCCCGCGATTTGGATATAATCAGAATTTCCATGACGTAAAGCATGCGCCTTGGCCCGCCCTGGCGCAGCGGCAGGGGCCAATGTGAACTCTCCCTTGGGCTTTTCCCGTATTGTGACAAGTTTCGGTCACTTAAGGCAATTGACCGAAAAAGCACGAAAGCTGGCCGAACTGGGCACCACGCTGCGCGCGGCCCTGCCACCTGCAATCGCGCCTCACGTCCGTCTTGCCACGGTCACCGACGGCTGCCTGGTACTGCAGGCGGCAAGCCCGGTCTGGGCTGCCCAGTTACGCTTCAAGACACCCGAGATCCTGGCCAATTTGCGCCGCAATGCGGCGTTCGCCGACGTTCGCAGCATCCGGATCCGTAACGATCTAGGTGCTGTCGAACCAACCACCAGTCCGGTAAGACCACTGCGCATGAGCCGTGACAGCGCTGCCGCGCTGCGGGCGCAGGCCGATACGATAGCTGATCCCGCACTGCGGGCTGCACTGGAGCGGCTCGCCCGACGGGGGAGCGACTAGGTTCTTAGCTCGCCGGCAGCGGCTGCATGAATCTCGCCGGTGTGGATTCGTCGGTAGCGGCGTAGGACACGAGTTCCCAGGCTTCCTTGTCGGCAAGAATCTTGCGCAACAGACGATTATTCAATTCGTGACCCGACTTGTAGCCGTGGAACGCGCCGATCAGGCTGTGGCCGAGCAGATACAGATCGCCGATGGCATCGAGGATCTTGTGTTTGACGAACTCATCTTCGTAACGCAGACCATCTTCGTTCAGGATGCGGTAGTCATCGACGACGACAGCATTGTCGAGGCTGCCACCCAGCGCCAGATTCTGTCCACGCAGGATCTCGACATCCTTCATGAAACCGAAAGTTCGCGCGCGACTGACTTCTTTGACGAACGAGGTCGTCGAAAAATCGATTTCGGCGTGCTTGCTGCGCTGATGGAAGAAGGGGTGATCGAACTCAATCGCGAACGACACCTTGAACCCATCAAAAGGTTCGAAGCGGGCCCATTTGTCGCCGTCTTCGACAGCGATTTCGCGTTTTATCCGAACGAACTTCTTGGCCCGATTCTGCTCTTCGACGCCCGCCGACTGGATCAGAAACACGAACGGGCCAGCGCTGCCGTCCATGATGGGGACTTCGGCGGCACTCAAGTCGACATAGGCGTTATCGATGCCCAGACCGGCAAACGCCGAGAGCAGATGCTCGACAGTCGAAATACGCACGTTGCCCTTGACCAGGCTCGTCGACAGGCTGGTATCGCCGACATTTTCGGCCAATGCCGGGATCTCTACCGGCGGGTCGAGGTCGTCGCGGCGGAATACGATGCCGGTGTCGGCTGCCGCTGGCCGCAGGGTCAGAAATACTTTGCGCCCTGTGTGCAGGCCGACACCCGTAGCGCGGATGACGTTCTTCAGGGTCCGTTGCTTGATCATCTGGCGCGCTGCCCTCATGGCCTCAAGGACCGCTTTTCACGAAATCATAACACAGCAACGTAGGGCACTGAAAACCCTGTTTTTCTTCCACGCTGACGCGCTCGCCCCCGGGTCGGGGGAGACGCGCCGAACCGACCAATTCAATCCGCCTGACGACGCAAAAAAGCCGGTATGTCGAGATACTCCGAGCTGGCGTCGACGCTGGCGTCGAACGACGGCCGTTCGTCTCGATTGCGGATGACAGTCGGCCGTTCGAGACGTTTGTAATCGACTTCCTCTTCGTGGCGTCGCGTGGCTGTCGGGGGCGTCGGTTCGTCTTTCGTCCGATGGTCACGCCCGATACCGGTAGCAACGACTGTTACCCGGATCTCTTCTTCCATGTTCTGGTCGATGACGGTACCGACCACCACGGTCGCATTGTCCGAGGCGAACGCCTTGACCGTATTACCGACGACTTCGAACTCGCCCATGGTCAAGTCGAGACCCGACGTGATGTTGACGAGAATGCCTTTGGCACCCGAGAGATTGATGTCTTCCAGCAACGGACTCGAGATCGCCGATTCCGCGGCGACGCGTGCCCGATCTTTGCCACGGGCATAACCCGTTCCCATCATCGCCACGCCCATCTCCGACATCACCGTGCGGACGTCGGCGAAGTCGACGTTTATCAGGCCGGGGCAGGTAATCAGTTCAGCAATGCCCTGTACAGCACCGAGCAGGACATCATTCGCGGCCTTGAATGCATCCAACAGACTGATATCGCGCCCGAGCACGCTGAGCAGCTTTTCGTTCGGAATAGTGATGAGCGAATCGACGTACTGCGCGAGCTCCTTGATACCTTCGTTGGCGATGTCGGCACGCTTGCGGCCTTCGAACGGAAACGGACGGGTCACGACCGCCACCGTCAGAATGCCCATCTCTTTCGCGATTTGCGCAACCACTGGCGCTGCACCTGTCCCGGTGCCGCCGCCCATGCCGGCCGTGATGAAGACCATGTCGGCGCCTTCCAGGACATCGCCAATGCGTTCACGATCATCGAGCGCGGCCTGGCGCCCGATCTCGGGATTGGCGCCGGCGCCGAGTCCCTTGGTGATATCGCTGCCGAGTTGCAGGGTCGTCTTGACGTTGGATGACTTCAAGACCTGCGCGTCAGTATTCGCGCAAATGAATTCGACGCCATCGATTTCGGCATGAACCATGTGTTGTACAGCGTTGCCACCGCCACCACCGACACCGATCACCTTGATGACCGCCCTTTGACTCATTGAGTCCATCAGTTCGAACATAGTCTTCCCTCCTTCTGCTGCTTATCCGAGCCCGGGACGAGCAGCTGTTTTAATGTCTTATCACCAGCGTATTGCGTCAAAAATTTCCATGGAACCAGTTCTTCATCCGTTCCCACAGATTGGTCGGTGAGTCGAACCGTCCAGGCTGAGAGAAACTCGCCGTTGCCTGATTGCCGAACAACAGCAGGCCGACGCCGGTTGCGTAAATCGGATTACGCACGACATCTACCAGACCGGCCACGTACTGCGGAGTGCCCATACGTACCGGCATATGAAAGACTTCCTCGGCCAGTTCGATCACGCCTTCCATTTTCGCCCCGCCGCCGGTCAGCACCACGCCAGCGGCGATCAGCTCCTCGAAACCGCTGCGTTTCAGTTCCGTCGCGACGAGATTGAACAGCTCTTCATAGCGCGGCTCGACGACTTCGGCGAGTGTCTGACGCACCAGCCGGCGCGGGGGACGGTCGCCGACACTCGGAACTTCGATGGTCTCGTCGGGATTGGCCAGCTGAGTCAACGCGCAGGCGTAGCGAATCTTGATGTCCTCGGCATGATGCGTCGGAGTACGGAGCGCGACTGCGATGTCATTGGTCACCTGGTCTCCCGCGATCGGAATCACGGCCGAATGATGGATGGCGCCATGCACGAACACTGCGATATCGGTGGTGCCGCCGCCGATGTCGCACAGGCACACACCGAGATCTTTTTCGTCTTCCGTCAACACCGCATAGGATGAGGCGAGTTGCTGCAAAATGATATCGTCGACTTCGAGTCCGCAACGCCGCACACACTTGACGATATTCTGCGCCGCAGATACCGCCCCGGTCACCATGTGCACGCGCGCTTCGAGACGTACGCCCGACATCCCTATCGGTTCGCGGATCCCTTCCTGGCCGTCGATGATGAACTCCTGCGGCAGGATATGCAGAATTTTCTGATCGGCGGGAATGGCGACTGCGCGAGCGGCGTCGATTACGCGATCGACATCGTTGGCAGTCACTTCGTTATCACGAATGGCAACGATGCCGTGCGAATTCAAACTGCGGATGTGGCCGCCGGCAATGCCGGCATAGACCGAATGGATCTCGCAGCCGGCCATCAGTTCGGCTTCTTCGATCGCGCGCTGGATCGACTGCACGGTCGACTCGATGTTCACCACCACACCTTTCTTCAGTCCGCGCGAAGGATGCGAGCCCAGGCCAATGACTTCAATGGTGTTGTCGGGAGAAATCTCGCCGACGATGGCGACCACCTTGGAGGTGCCGATATCGAGCCCGACGAGCAACTTCTTCTCGGGCTTTCTCACCATGGCAGGGGCGCCTCCACCAGCGTACTGCCACTGCGAGCCACAACAAACTGCATCATCTCATCCGCTCCTGTCGTCGGCCGCGCGCTCGCCCACGGCGAATCCGTTGGTATATCTCAGATCGACCCGGCCGATCTGCGGCCAGGCTTCGGCCAGCGCGCGACTGTACCCGAAAATGAAACGCGCCAGCCGCAAATCGAAATCCCGTCGACCGAATACGATTTCACGCCCGCCCGTGGTGGTGACAGTCCAGGCGTGACGTTCTGAAAGTCGCACGGCGGTTGGTGTCAGGCCGATGGCACCCAGTTGGGCGCGCAGATACTCGTAGCGTTGCAGAACGATGAATTCGGTGCCGAGCGGGCCATCGAGTTCGACCAGCTGGTCCGGCAGGTCTTCGGGCGCCGGTACGAACAGGTCGGCCTGCGCATTCAGCAGGCCATAGTTACCCCAGCGTGCAACCGGCTTCTGCTCGACGATGCTGACATGCAGTGCATCGGGCCAGACGCGGCGGATGGTGGCATCGCGTACCCATGGCTCGTTCAAGAGCAATTCGCGGATCTCGCCGACTTTCAGGCCGAAGAACCCTGCGTCTACAGCAGCAACGACTGCTGTCTGTACGTGTTCGGGATTGAGATGACTGAACTCGCCTTCGACCAGCACTTTGCGTATCGGCAGCGCCGCCGGATCAGATAGTTCCAGCGAACCCCAGGTCAGCGCGCCGGTGGCCACGACCACGAACAGTGCGAGTACCACGCCGGACAGCGACGGCAGTTCGCGCGGCTCAGGCGACTTGAGGCGAGCCTGCGTCATGCGTCAGCTTCCTCGAAGCTTGAGGCCAGAATGGTCACGACGAGTTCGGGAAACGACATCCCCGCCTCGCGCGCTGCCATTGGGACCAGCGAGTGGTCAGTCATGCCGGGAACGGTGTTCAATTCAATCAGCCAGTTCTGGCCGGCGCTATCGCGCATGAAATCGACCCTGCCCCAGCCGTAGCCGGCCAAGGTGGTGAACGCTTCGAGACCAAGATCCGCGGCGGCACGTTCGGCTTGTGCATCGAGGCCGCAAGGGCACAGATAGCGCGTGGTATCGACCAGATATTTCGCCGCGTAGTCGTAGAACGCATGCGGCGTTTCCAGCTTGATCACCGGCAGTGCCTGTCCGGCGACGATGGACAAAGTATATTCACCGCCGATGATGCAGCGCTCGGCAATCACGAGCGAGTCGTAGCGCTCGGCTTCGGCAACGGCCGCTGCCAGTTCGTCCGCCGCGTCGACCTTGCTGACACCGAGACTGGACCCTTCCCGCGCAGGTTTGATCATGAGCGGCAGCCCGAGGGCGTCGACCACGGCACCTGGGTGCCAGCCGCGCTCGATCTTGACGAACGGCGGCGTCGGTAAGCCGGCACCCAGCCAGGCCAGCTTGCTGCGATACTTGTCCATCGACAACGCACAGCCGAGTACACGTGTACCGGTGTACGGTTTGCCCAGGAGATCGAGAACGGCCTGGACCTGGCCGTCTTCGCCACCACGCCCATGCAGCGCGATGAAGTAGCGATCGAAGTCACCATTTGTCAGCTGGCTGTCGAGCGACCCGTTCCAGTCAATGGATTCAGCGCTGATGCCAGCCTCATGCAGTGCGGCAGTTACCGCAGCGCCGCTTTTCAGCGACACCTCGCGTTCCGCTGACGACCCGCCCATCAACACACCGACTCGACCGGCTTCGCGGCATACACGGGCAAAGCTGGCAGTATCGCGCAGCTTCATGGCCCGGCTCCTGGCACTGTGTTGCCGACACACTCGACTTCCGTCTCCAGGCACACGCCCGTCGCGGCTTCGACCGTGCGCCGGATGAGGTCGATCAGCGCTTCGATATCCGCCGCGCTCGCCTGGCGATCGTTGACAATAAAATTCGCATGTACGGTCGAGATGTGCGCACCGCCCAGTCGATAGCCTTTCAATCCGCATTGTTCGATCAATCGACCGGCGTAATCGTCAGGCGGATTCTTGAAGACCGATCCACAGGTCGCCTGACCGGTAGGCTGGGTTGCCGAGCGCTGAGCAAGTACGCGGCGAATGCGCTCCGTTCCTTCGCCGCCGGCCGCGTGCGGAAGTTGCAGCACAGCCGACAGGAACCACGCCGGCTCAGGCATTTCGATGCCGCGATAATGAGCGACGAACTCGGCGCGCTCGCGGCGCCGCTGCGCACCGTGACGGTCGATGGTTTCAACGCTCGCAACGTGTTCCCAGGTTTCTGAGCCGAGCGCACCGGCGTTCATACGCAGCGCACCGCCCAGTGTACCGGGTACGCCAGCGAGAAATTCCAGTCCGGTGCGATCGCGAGCAGCAGCCAACCGCGCCAGTCTTGCGCAGGGTACACCGCATTCCGCTTCGAGATGTTCGTCGTCCAGCCAGCGATATCGATCGAGTCCGGCACTGGTCGACACGACCGCACCGGCGATACCGCCATCACGGACCAGCACATTGCTGCCGAGCCCCAGCCAGAAGACCGGCACGTCCAGCGGCAGTGCCGCGAGGAAACAGGCCAGATCGGCGCGGTCAGCCGGCTCGAAATATTGAGCGGCCGGGCCTCCGCAACGCCAGCTCGAATGGCGCGCGAGTGACTCACCGGCCAGCCATCGCCCGCGCAGCGCCGCCGGGATAACGGCTTCACGACGGGTACACGGTTCAGCCATGGGCATGTGCCTCCGACTGACCATTGATGAGAGCCTCGGCCAGCGCACCAATATTGCCTGCACCGAGCAACGCGACGACATCGTCATCGCGAACGGCTCCGGCAAGTACTGCGTTCACTTCATCCAGTGCGTCGACAAATATCGGATCAACCAAACCGCGCATGCGAATCGCACGGCACAGCGAGCGACCGTCCGCACCCGGGATCGGACTTTCCCCTGCCGAATAGACATCGAGCAGCAGCAGAACCTCGACACGCGACAGAACGTTGGCAAAATCCTCGAACAGATCGCGTGTACGCGAATAGCGATGCGGCTGAAATACAACGACGAGACGACGTTGCGGCCAGCTGCGGCGTATCGTTCGAAGTACCGCATCCAGTTCTTTGGGATGATGGCCGTAATCGTCGACCAACGTGACGCGCGCTCCACCGATGTGCTGATCATGATGGATCTGGCAACGGCGTCCGATTCCCTGGAACTGCGTCAGCGCTCGCTGCATGGCTTCAACTTCGACACCCAGTTCGAAACCGACGGCAATCGCTGCCAGTGCGTTCTGCACATTGTGCTCGCCGGGCAGGTTGAGCTCGAACTGATGGGTTTCACTCTCGCCTTTGCGCGTGACGGAAAACCGTTCACGGCCGTCGATATGCGTGAGATCGTGTCCGTGGACGTCAGCTGCCGGATCCGTGCCGTAAGTGATGACGCGTGCGCGGATCTCCGGAATCAACGAAGCTGCCTGCGGATCGTCCTGACAGACCACCGCGACGCCGTAGAACGGTAACCGCCGGAAAAACTCGACGAACGCCGCTTTCAGCTCGGCGAAATCACCGTGATAAGTTGCCATGTGATCGGCGTCGACATTGGTCAGGACCGCCAGCAGCGGGTGCAGCAGCAGAAACGACGCATCACTCTCATCTGCTTCGGCAACCAGGTAAGGACCAGCGCCGAGCCGGGCATGCGAATCGATGCTCTTGACCAGCCCGCCGACAACGAATGTCGGGTCGAGACCGGCTTCGCCAAGAACGCTCGCGACAAGGCTGGTCGTCGTCGTCTTGCCATGCGTGCCAGCGATGCAGACACCGCGACGGAATCGCATCAGTTCAGCCAGCATCTCGGCGCGCGGGACGGTCGGCACCCGCTGGCTGCGCGCTGCAGACAGCTCGACATTGTCGTCCGGGATCGCGCTCGAATAGACGACCACATCGGCACCTTCAATATTGGCGGCGTTATGCGGTCCGAGCACACTCACGCCGACGCGCTGCAGTCTTTCGGTGACCCGAGAGCGGCTGGCATCGGAGCCGGACACGCGATAACCGAGATTGCACAGTACCTCGGCAATACCACTCATGCCGGCACCGCCGACGCCGATGAAGTGAATGCGCTCCACACGATGCATCAGCAGCTGTCGATCGTCACGCATCGATCAACTCCAGACACTGGGTGGCGACGTCGCGCGTGGCTTGCGGACGCGCCAGCGCACGTGCACGCGCGGCCATATCGAGCAGGCGCGCGCGGTCGCCAAGTAACGATTCGAGCAGCGCAGCAAGCGAACGCGGATTGAGTGTCGACTCTGGCAACAGGATGGCAGCGCCGCTGTCGGCCAGATAACGTGCATTCAGCGTTTGATGATCGTCGACCGCATAAGGATAAGGAACGAGGATCGCAGCTACGCCGCAAGCGGCTACTTCCGCAATAGTGAGCGCACCTGCCCGCGCGATCACCAGATCGGCCCAGGCATAAGCCGCCGCCATATCATCGATATAAGAATCTACTGTCACACTGGCCCGCGCGCCAATTGTGGTATAGCGCGCACGGGTCGCCTCGAGCGCATCCACCCCGCATTGGTGCCTGATAGTGAGGCCGGACATGGCACAGGCAGCGATAGCCTGCGGCACGATTTCATTAAGCGCGCGTGCGCCGCGGCTGCCACCAAAAATGAGGACATTGCAGCCGACGCGACCCTGCAGCCGAATATGCGGCTCGGCGATGGCAGCGATATCAGCGCGCACTGGATTGCCGGTGACGCGTGCGGCACGCGCCGGGGTGAAACTGCCCGGGAATGCTTCCAGTACACGCGAAGCGAGAAGAGCCAGGACGCGATTAGTCAATCCCGGCTTCGCATTCTGTTCGTGTATGACAAGAGGCCGACGACACAACCAGGCAGCAATGCCGCCCGGACCACTGACAAAACCACCCATGCCGATCACGACCTGTGGCTTGACGCGCACAATTGCCTTGACCGCGCAGATTACGGCGTAGCACACCGTCAGCGGCGCCGTCAGCCAGCGCAGGATGCCGGAACGACGAAGACCGCTGACCGGAATGAACGACAGCGCCAGACCATGCGCAGGAACCAGGCGCGCCTCGATGCCTCTGACGGTGCCCATCCAATGCAATCGCACACCGTGCTCGCGCAGATAATCGGCGAGCGCGAGGCCAGGATAGACATGCCCGCCGGTACCACCCGCTACAATCATGACTGATCTACTCATCGGCGGGCACCTCGCGAGCAGCGGCGCTCTGGCTCTGTGCCTGGCGTGCTTCGTATCCGGCGCGGACGGCGAGTGCGATCGCCGCGCAGGTCACGATAAGATTATTGCTGCCATAGCTCAGGAACGGCAGCGGCAGTCCCTTGGTCGGCAGCAATCCCATATTGACGCCGATGTTGACGAAAGCCTGGATGCCAATCAGCAGACCAACGCCGTACGTCACGTAGGCACCGAACAGCTGATTGGCGCGCTCTGCCACGCCGCCGACATAGAAGATACGCCAGATCAGAAACAGGAACAGACCAATCAGGCCGATTGTTCCGCACAGACCGACTTCCTCGCCAATCACGGCGAACACGAAATCCGTGTGCACTTCGGGCAGATAGAACAGCTTCTGCACACTGTTGCCGAGCCCGACACCAAGCCATTCGCCGCGCCCGAAAGCAATCAGTGCCTGGGTCAGCTGAAAGCCGGTATTGAAGGGATCCGACCATGGATCCATGAACGTCATCAGCCGCTGTAGACGATACGGCGCAAGCATCGACAACGCAGCCAGTGCCGACAGTGCCGCCAGTCCCCAGAACAGGAAACGCAGCATCGGCACGCCGGCGAGAAACAGCATGCCGAGTACAGCCGTGAACAGGACCACGGCCGCACCGAAATCCGGCTCCAGCAGCAACAGGCCGGCGATGACCGTGATTACCCCTATCGGCTTGATGAAACCGATGAAATCCGCACGCACCTGTTTGCTGTGGCGGACCAGATAAGCAGCCATGTAAACGACGACCGCCAGCTTGGTCGGCTCCGACGCCTGCACCGTGAACAAGCCGAGATCGAGCCAGCGCATGCTGCCGTTGACTTCGTGGCCGAGCCCGGGCATCAGCACGGCAATCAAGGAGATGATGGCGACAAACAGCAAACTCGTGCTGAACTGCTCGAAGCGTCGCAACGGGACGCGCAGCAGAACGCCGGCAACCACCAGCCCGAGGCCGGCGGCAAGCAACTGGCGCCAGAAGTAGTGCAACGGTGCAAACTCGCGCCGCTCGGCGATTGCGACCGACGTCGACACGACCATGATAAGTCCGATGCATAGCAGCGCCAGGGCCGCGCCAGCCAGCCAGATGTCATAGTCGAAACCACGCGGCGGTTCGCGGTCGGTCTGCGCAATCGCCTGAGTTTGCAATGCCGCTTCCATTACCGACCCTTCAGTTCGAGCACTGCGGCACGGAATCGACGACCGCGATCGGTGTAGTCCTCGAACATGTCGAAACTGGCGCACGCTGGTGCCAGCAATACGATATCGCCGGGTTGTGCCAGTACCGCTGCTGCCGCCACCGCAGAAGGCATGTCAGTCGCGAATACGGTCGGAATGCGGCCGGCAATAGCATGTGCTATCGCAGTCGCTGCCCGCCCGATCAGCACGGCGCCGTGCAGATGACGCACGAGCACTTCAGCGAACTCGGTGAAATCGGCGCCTTTGCTCTCGCCGCCGGCAATAATGATGCCGCTGCGCGCATGACACAGCCCGACGATCGCGGCACACGCGGCGCCGGAGTTGGTTGCCTTGGAGTCGTTGATCCAGGTTATGTCGTCGATTTCGCCAACCGTCTCCGCGCGATGCGCAAGACCCGTAAACGTCCGCAACGCCTGCAGTGGTCCCGTCATCGTCACACCGAGCGCATCGCAGATAGCGAGCGCGGCAAGCGCATTGGCAACGTTATGCATGCCGACAATCTGCAACTCGTCCACGGCGAGATAGGTCTGGGTGGTATCGACGAGCATCGTACCGGTCGACGTTTGACGCAGGCCGAAACGCGCGGGCCCCGGTGAGCCCAGCGAGAACGCACTATGCGTAGTGTCGGTTACGAGTTTGGCCGTGATCGGGCAATCGGCGTTCACGACGACGTGTTCAGCGCCTGATAAAATACGCGCCTTGGCCGCGACGTAGTCGGCTACCGAATCATAACGATCGAGATGATCGGGCGTGATGTTCAGGATGGCAGCAACGCGCGGACGCAACGTGTACGTCAATTCCAACTGAAAGCTCGACAGTTCGAGTACATAGTAGTCGGGCGCCGGAGTTACCAGCAAATCCAGCGCCGGGGTGCCGAGATTTCCACCGACCTGGATGTTTAGCCCGGCAGCTTCAAGCATGCGGGCAACCAGCGTCGTTACCGTGCTTTTGCCATTGGTACCGGTGATGGCTATCACTGGCGCATTGGCATGGCGTGCGAACAGTTCGATATCGCCGATCAGTTCGGCGCCGCGCGCGCGCGCTTCGCGGATCGGCGTCTGGTGCTGCGAGAGACCGGGACTCAATACGATATACCGACATTCCGCGAGACGTTCGACATCGAGACGCCCGAGAACCAGGCGCTCATCCGGCACGCTCGCGCGGATGACCTCGATACCCGGCGGCGATTCGCGCGTATCCATGGCGAGTACCGATACGTCGCGTGCCTGCAGAAAACGCAAGCTAGCCTGCCCACTCACACCGAGCCCGACGACTGCGTAGTCGATGGTCGCAACATTTGCCTGGGTGGTCATGATGGCAGTGTGCACGCGCCAGGCCTAGCGTATCTTCAGCGTCGCCAAGGCGGCGAGCACGAGGATGACGGTGATGATCCAGAATCGCACGATGACGCGCGGCTCGGGCCAGCCCTTGAGTTCGAAATGATGATGTATCGGCGCCATGCGAAATATACGCTTGCCGGTCAGCTTGAACGAGATCACCTGCAGGATGACCGACACCGTTTCCATGACAAATACACCGCCCATGATGATCAAGGCGAGTTCCTGGCGTACGACGACAGCGACCGTACCGATGGCAGCGCCAAGCGCCAGTGCACCGATGTCACCCATGAAAACCTGCGCCGGGTAGGTGTTGAACCACAGAAAGCCCAGGCCCGCGCCGACGATCGCACCGCAGAATACGCAGACTTCACCCACTCCGGGCACATAAGGCACACCGAGATAATGAGCGAAATTGAAGTTACCGGCGACGTAAGCAAAGATGATGAGTGCTGCGGCGACGAGCACGGTCGGTAACACGGCGAGACCATCGAGGCCGTCGGTCAGATTTACCGCATTACTGGTACCGACCACGACGAAATAAACGACCGGCACATAGAACCAGCCAAGATCGATCGCCACACTCTTGATGAACGGAACGATGAGCTCGGTCTCGGCCGGCGACTGCGCGGTGCAGAACAGCACCATCGCCGTACCGAAACCGGCGATCGACTGCCAGACGATTTTCTCGCGCGCTGACAACCCTTTGGAATTCCGCATGACGAGTTTGCGATAGTCATCGACCAGACCGATGGCACCGAACACCAGCGTGCTCATGAGGACTATCCAGATGAAACGATTGCCCAGATCGCCCCACAGCAGGGTGCTCGCCGTGATCGAGGCGATAATCAGTGCACCGCCCATGGTCGGCGTGCCGGCTTTGCTGAAATGGGAAGCCGGACCATCGTCGCGGATGGTCTGGCCGATTTGAAAGCGGGCCAGATGTTTGATCATCGTCGGCCCGATCACCAGCGCGATGAACAACGCGGTCAGTACACCGAGGATCGTCCGCAGTGTCAGATACTGAAATACGTTGAAGCCGCGATAGTAATGCGACAGATATTCGGCCAGCGTGATCAGCACGGCGCCGCACCCGCTCCGCTGAGCGCTGCTGCGACCTGGTCGAGCGCCATCACCCGCGAACCTTTGAGCAGGACCGTCGTACGTTCGCCGCGTACAGCACGCAACGCGCTGTGCAACGCGGCGGTCAGAGACTCGCGATCAGCAAAATGATTCGTCTCACCGACGAATTCCTCTGCCGCATTGCGGGCCAGCGTACCGAGTGTGAACAGGCGCTCGATACCGGCATGGTTGGCAAGCAGACCGGCTTCGCGATGATAGCGTGCAGCATCAGGCCCCAGTTCGGCCATGTCACCCAGCACCAGCCAGCGATGTCCCCGCTCTTCAGCCAACACCGCAATCGCCGCGGCAAGTGAAGCAGGGTTGGCATTGTAGGTGTCGTCGAGCAGACGTAGCGCGTCGCCAAGTTCGCGCAACTGCAGTCGCCCGGCAACGGTCGGTGCGGCAGCCAGTCCGGCCCGGATCTGTTCCAGCGACATGCCGACAGCGAGCGCACCGGCGGCCGCAGCCAATGCATTGCGCACATTGTGCAGCCCGCGGTGAGCGAGTTCGATGGTTATTTCGCCTTGCGCACAGCTCAGTACGAAGCGACTGCCTTCGTCGCTGAGATTAACAGCCGTCGCGCGTACATCGCCTTCCCTACCGAAAGTGATTGTCCGGCGCGCGCCAGCGAGTTCGCGCCAGAGCGCAGCGAAAGCGTCATCCGCATTGAGGATTGCCACGCCGTCTTCCGGCAGACCGGCGAGGATCTCGCCTTTGGTTCGCGCCACTCCCTCCAGACTACCGAAGCCGTCCAGGTGCGCCGGCGCGCACAGTGTGACGATGCCGACCTGCGGTTGTGCGATATCGACCAGTGTGGCGATATCGCCAAGCTGATTGGCGCCCATTTCGATGACTGCATAAGCATGCGCTGCGGACAATCGAAACAAAGTCTGCGGAACACCGATATCGTTGTTCAGGTTACCCACAGTCGCGAGCACCTGGCCGGCTTCACGCAGGATAGCTGCGAGCATTTCCTTGACGGTGGTCTTACCTGCCGATCCGGTTACTGCCAGAACCGGCAAACGGTGTCGATTGCGCCAGTGCCGCGCCAGTTGACCGAGCGCACGGCGCGTGTCGGCGACGATGACCTGACCCACGGCCGCCGCGGCCGGGTGTTCGACGACTGCGCCGGCAGCACCCGCGTTCGCTGCTTCCTCGATTCGATCGTGCGCGTCGAAATTCGGTCCGCGCAGAGCAAAAAACAGTTGTCCAGCCGTGAGCGTGCGAGTATCAGTGCTGACGCCGCAATAGCCCTGATCGGTACCGATAAGCTGACCGGCAACGGCGGCCGCCGTTTCTGCCAGGGTTAGCGCAATCATGCGCTTCGCCCGCCGGGGCGCTCGCCAGAGAGTTCGCTCAGAATTTCGACGACGATGGTAGCGTCGTCGAACGCACTGAACACGCCGTGCCGTTCCTGCGTCGATTCGTGTCCTTTGCCGGCTATCAGAACAATATCGCCAGCGGCAGCTGTTGTTATCGCCCAGACAATCGCGGCTCGTCGATCGTCGATGACAGCAGCAGGTTCGGTCTGCATGCCGGCCATAATCTCACCAGCAATGGCAGCCGGATCTTCGGTGCGCGGATTGTCGCTCGTAATCACGACGAGGTCTGCCGCGTGTTCCGCCGCATGCCCCATCAATGGCCGCTTGCTGCGGTCACGGTCACCGCCACAACCGAACACGACGATCAGACGTTCTGGCCCGAGTTCGCGAAGACTGGCAAGCACGGCAGTGAGACTGTCCGGCGAGTGCGCGTAGTCGACAACGACACGTGCACCGGCCGCTGTCGTGCCGCAAGCCTGCATACGGCCCGGTACCGCCGTCAGGGTCGGGATGGTTGCGCAGACGTCGACAAAGCGATGATCAGTAGCCAGCAGCAGTGCCGCGATGACCAGCAGATTGTCGACATTGAAGCGCCCGGTCAGCGGGCTTGTAATGTGTGCACTCGCACCGGCCGTGACGAGCTCGAATTCACTCCCATCGGCATGTGTCGCAACCGCAGTGGCGCGCAGGCGCGCGGTGCCTCGCGAGGAGACCGTCCACCTCTCGAGTCCAGCGGCAAGTCCAGCGGCAATCTCGCGCCCGCAAGCGTCATCGACATTGATTACCGCCGCAGCCAGATCTGCGCACGCGAACAGACGTCGCTTGGCGGCCGCGTAATGCGCCAGGGAGCCGTGATAGTCGAGATGATCGTGACCAAGATTGGTGAACGCCGCCGCGGCCAGCGGAATGTCAGCCAGGCGGTCCTGCGCGAGCGCGTGTGATGAAGCTTCCACCGTCGCCGCGGTGCAGCCGTCGTCGCGAAAACGGGCGAGCCAGCGGTTGATCGAAATGACATCCGGCGTGGTGTTGGCCGTCGCGCTGAGCGCACCGGGACGCCCGGCGCCCAGGGTGCCGATATAACCGCAGCCCGCGCCCAACGTAGTCAGCGCCTGCGCCAGTAAATGACTGACCGTCGTTTTTCCGTTCGTTCCGGTAACTGCATACACAGCGAGCGCCGAAGCCGGGCTGTCGAAGCAACGTGCTGCGAGCAGGCCGAGATGATTGCGCAGATCACGCACGGCGATCACCGGCACACTACTGACGGCAGGCACGACCTCGTCGTCACAGAGAATTGCCGTTGCACCGCGCGCCAGCGCATCGCCGATGTAGTGCATTCCGTGCTTGCGTGTACCGGAGAGAGCGATGAAGCAGCTGCCGGGGCCGACTTCACGACTGTCCAGGGTGATATCAAGCACAACCCGATCGAGCGCAGTCGGCACCGACGCGAGATCGCGCAGCAGTGCGGCAAGTGTGAGCTGCATGTTGCGGGTCGGCGCCATCATTGCGCAATCTCAGGCGCCGGACTGTCAGATATGGCAGCCTGCCCCGCCTCGTGATGAGCAAACCAAGTCGTCGGCGCCTCGACATCGACCGGCTGATCAGGTGGGATGTTCAGGATGCGCGTTGCCTCCTGCATCACGGTCGAGAATATCGGTGCGGCGACCAGGCCACCATAATGCTCGCCGCCTTCCGGCTCATCGATGATGACGACAGCAACAAGGCGCGGGCGGGACAGCGGGATCATGCCGGCGAACAGTGAGAGATAGCGGTGCTCGGCATAACCGGAAATCGTCGACTTGTGCACCGTGCCGGTTTTCCCGCCAACCGAATAGCCCGGCACCATCGCTTTTCGCGCGGTGCCGGCAACAACCACGCGCTCGAGCATGCGTCGCAGCTCCTGCGCAGTCTTCTCCTGGATCACGCGCACTTTCGGTGTCGGTTCGTCAAGCTTCAGGATGCTCAATGGATGCATCCAGCCGTCGTTGGCGATCGCCGTGTAGGCACGAGCGAGCTGCATCGCCGTCACTGAAAGACCATATCCGAAAGCAATCGTGGCGTGCTCGATTTCACGCCAGTTGCGATACTCGTTCAGTCGACCATACGCTTCACCGGGCAACGCAATTTCGGACATCGATCCGAAACCGAAAGCGCGATACGTCCGCCACAGCAGTTCGGGTTCGAGCGACAATGCAATCTTGCTCGAACCGACGTTGCTCGATTTCTCGATCACACCGGCAACGTCGAGCGTACCGAAATTCTTGATGTCACGGATAGTGTGACGACCGAGCTTGTAGCGACCGGGCGCAGTCTCGATGATGGTGTCCGGACGATACTGCCCGCTTTCGAGCGCGGCCGCGATGGTGAACGGTTTCATCGTCGAACCGGGCTCGAACAGATCGGTCACCGCGCGATTGCGATAGTGCTCGACTTTCAGATCACCGCGGTTATTCGGATTGAACGACGGTTGATTGACGAGCGCAATCACTTCGCCGGTACGCGGGTCAATGATGACCATCATGCCGGCGCGCGCTCGATTTAGCTGCACGGCAGTCTTGAGCGCTTTATAGGCAACGTACTGCACACGCTCGTCGATGCTGAGATAGGTATCATGACCAGGCCGCATCGGGCGCAGCCGCTCGACGTCCTCGACTACACGACCCAGCCGATCCTTGATGACCCGGCGCAGGCCGGGCTCACCGCGCAGCAGTTTCTCGTACGCGAGTTCAATGCCCTCCTGACCCTGATCGTCGACATTGGTGAAGCCTATGACGTGCGCAGTCACTTCGGCAGCCGGATAGTAACGTCGCTGTTCTTCCTGCAGACCGAGACCCGGAATATTGAGCACGCGCAGCGCTTCGCCTTCATCAGGCGTCAGATGTCGCTGCAGGTAAACGAACTTGCGCCCCAGTCGCGGCATCACCAGTCCTTCCAGATCGCGCGCGCCTATACCGAGTATTTTGCTGACCGCCGGCCATTGTTCGCGTCCGGTGACGAACTTGTCGGGTCGTACCCAGGCCGATTGCGTCGGTGTACTGATTGCCAGCGGCTCGCCGTTGCGATCGAGGATCATGCCGCGGGTGGTTTCGATCTTGTCGACGCGCAGATAGCGCGCGTCGCCGTGCCCTTGCAGAAACTCGCGCTCGTTCAACTGCAGATCGAGCGCGCGCCAGACCAGCACGGCTGCAAACAGTATGAACAGGACGATTACCGTGTGCTGGCGCAGCTTGAGTTCCTGGCGTGGTTCACCGCGCTCGCTCATCTCAATTCCACCACCTGACCAGGAGCGGGCGAGATCATGCCGAGGCGCGCATTGGCGGTTTCCTCGATGCGCACATGCGTGCCCCAGGTCGCTTGTTCGAGCAGCAGTTGCCCCCATTCCTGGTCAAGACCCTGGCGGATCTTGCGAAACTCCTGCAGCTCAACGAACAATTTGCGACTTGCGTGGCGATACAGCACGAGTTCGACAGCGGAGCCAAAGCAGAACAATCCGGCCAGAACGGCAATCAGGATGGTTTTCATGCGCACCGCTCCAGCGTGCGCAAGCGAGCGCTGCGGGCGCGCGGGTTCAGCACAGTCTCGGCTTCGGAAGCCATCACCGGTTTTCGCCCGATCAGGCGAAAACTTGCCGCCCCCCCGGATATCGATGCTCCGCCTGGTCCTGCAGCGCGCCGTGCATCATCGAGCTCGCGGAAATGCAATTTGACGATGCGATCTTCCAGCGAATGAAACGCGATCACGAGCAGGCGTCCGCCGACAGCGAGCAATGCGCACGCCTGTCGAAGCGCACGCTCGAGTTCACCGAGTTCGTCGTTGATTAGAATGCGCATGGCCTGAAACGTACGTGTCGCCGGATCGATGCGCCCTCCTTGATAAGGGAAACAACTTCGCACCAGGGCCGCGAGTTCGAGTGTGGTACCGAGGGTGCCGGTGCGGCGCTGTTCGACAATCTTCCGCGCGATGCGGCGCGAGCGGCGCTCTTCGCCGTACTGATAGAGTACATCGGCGATTTCATGTTCAGCCGCGCTGGCCAACCACTGCGCGGCGGTTTGTCCGACGCGCGGGTCCATGCGCATATCGAGTGGTGCATCGTGTCGAAAACTGAAGCCGCGTGCGGCGTCGTCGACTTGCGGCGAGGATAATCCGATATCGAACAGGATGCCGTCATAGTGCGTGCTGCATTCAGCAGCGGATACATCAGCAATCGCCGAGAACCGTGTGTCGGCGACCGTCACTCGCGAATCGTCCGCTGCCAGCTGGCGGGCACAGGCGAGTGCTTCGGGATCGCGATCGATCACGAGAAGACGTCCGCTTGGGCCGAGCCGTTCAAGCAGTGCGCGGCTATGCCCACCACGACCGAAAGTCGCATCGATGTAGCGACCATCTGCGCGCAATGCGAGTTGTTCGATGACTTCATCGAGCAGAACCGGAACGTGGGCTGACGAGTGCTCCACTCACAGTGACAGCGAGTCCAGCGCGCTGACAGGCGCGTCGGCCCCTGTACCGAGATCCTGCAGCCAGCCGTCCCGCTCAGCCTGCCAGGTGGCGGCGTCCCAGATTTCGCATTTATTGCCCTGCCCGAGTACCGCGACCTGCTTGTCGATGCCGGCCAGTTCGCGCAGTTCCTGCGGCAGCAGCACTCGGCCCTGTGCGTCGCACATGCAATCGGTGGCATAGCCGCGCATGATTTGCTTGGTGCGACGGCTATGTTTGTCGACGTCGGACAGCGCCGACAATTTGCGTTCGATCTGGGCCCACTCGGTGGCCGGATAGAGCCACAACGCGCGATCCCAGGGATTCAAGGTGAGGATGAGTTCAGGGCTGGTGAGCGAATTCAGGGCGTCACGAAACCGGGCCGGGATGGCGAGGCGACCTTTGGCATCGACATTGATTGAACTGAGTCCGCGAAACATCCGAATACGTGGCGTCCGATCCGGGCGTACGCGGGCCTGCTGGCGGCTGCGCGACGATGACCGGATTCAGGCGTTTTCCACTTTTCCCCACTATTCACCACCAGCGGCAACTATAAGGACCGCTACGGAAAACTGTCAAGGATTAGCGCCCCTGGACGACGAGGATTCTTGCTTTAGTTACAGTAACTTAGCGACGGGAAGCGAAGACCGGACCCGCTCCGATAGCAGGATCTAAAAGTAAAAATCAGCCTAATCATTCTAGTAAGTCTGCAAGCTCATGTGCTTTATTAAGGATGACTACCCGTGGCGGAGACTGCTGCGGCACACGGACGTGCGGCCATTTTCAAGCGGCGCAGCCCGTCGAAAATAAAGGAAAGCAAAAAATCGCCATTTGCTTTCCGAGCTCAGGACAGTCCAGGATGGACTTATCCCGAGCCGAAGGGAAAGTGCAAGTCGGCCTGTAAGCCGGGTTCTGTGCGACTGCAAAGCAGTCCGACGATCATTCATCTGCGACGCGTGTCACCACGCGCCTGAAGCGACCTACCCGGAAACTCGTGCGGACCGCACTACTGCCGCCTACGCGGTACGTTTCCCTATTTGGTCTTGCTCCGGATGGGGTTTACCCTGCCACCGGCTTTCACCGGCGCGGTGCGCTCTTACCGCACCATTTCACCCTTACCGCGCGAACGCGGCGGTATATTTTCTGTGGCACTTTCCGTAGGCTCGCGCCCCCCAGGCGTTACCTGGCATCCCGTCCTGCGGAGCCCGGACTTTCCTCTATCGAGGATAACGCAACAGATGCGCATCCCCGACAGCGACCGCCCAGCCGACTTGCAGCGGGAAGTGTGGGAGTTGGCGCGTCATATTTCAATCGCAACGTCGACGGCGTTACTCCGCATTGCCATCTGCTCCGCGCAGTTCCAGCACGCGCTGATAGAGCTCGTTTCGCGGTAGCCCGGTCAACGCCACGGCAAGGCGCAATGCGGTTTTACTGTCGGTCTCGGCGAGCAGAATGCGCAAGACGCGAACCGCATCGGCCATGTCTTTACGTTCGGCACTGCCGGCGACCAGGACAACGAACTCTCCGCGCACTGCATCGGTGTCGTGCGCAATCCGCGAAGCTATGCCGCCCAGCGTTCCGCGATATACGGTTTCGTATCGTTTGGTCAGTTCGCGTGCAACGACAGCTTCGCGTTCCGCGCCGAATACCGCCGCCATTGCCTCGACACTCTCGTGAATACGATGCGGTGCCTCGTAGAAAATGAGCGTACGGGTCTCGCCTGCCAGCAGTTCCAGACGTTGTCTGCGCGCCTGCGTCTGGGCCGGCAGAAACCCTTCGAACGTGAACCGTGTGGCCGGCAGCCCGGCAACGCTGAGTGCAGCGATTGCGGCACACGGCCCGGGCACCGGAATGACCGTTATCCCGGCCGCAATCGCCGTCTGCACCAGTGTATAGCCAGGGTCGGAGATCAACGGCGTGCCGGCATCACTGATCAGCGCGCAGGCCTGCATACGTTCACGCAGTCCGGCAACCAATGTCGCCGCAAGGCCGCTTTCATTGTGTTCGTGCACGGCGCGTAGCGGCGTAGCAATGCCATAGCGATCAAGGAGTCGACGGCTGTGGCGCGTATCTTCACAGTAGATCACATCGACGGCGGCGAGCGTGCCCGCAGCGCGCCAGCCGAAGTCGCCGAGATTGCCTATCGGGGTCGCAACGACGTAGACGGCCGGGCGCTCAATTGACACCTCCAGTGCCGGCAAAGATACTGCATCGGTGTCCAGGCTATCGCTCATTTCCGACGTCATTTCACCGCGTTCCCTGTTGCTGTGCGCGTTGCTAGCCCTGCTGGCCGCCTGTGCGGGGCCGGAGCAGACGACGCGACCCGCAAGCCCACCGCCTGACCCTGCCGCCGATGCCAATCGACTGCTCAGCCAGGGCGATTATGCACGTGCAGCCGAATCCTTTGCCGCGCTCGCCGGCAATGAGGTCGATAGTTCCACAAACGTCGCTCTACGCAGCTGGCAGGGCTTGGCTGCGCTCGCTTTCCAGGAAACCGGCGATTACACGCGTGCTACGGCAGTGCTCGGCCCTTCACGCGGCGACAACGAACCACCGGCAGTACGTCTCGCCCAGGCTCGAATGCTGGCCAAGGCGGCCGATCACGCTGCTGCTTATTCCATTGCGAGCACGCGCGCCAGCGCAAGCCTTACGCCTTATCTGCGCGGTGTCCAGGCCAGAGTCAGCGGGCTTGCCGCGCTCGCCCTGAACAATTATCCGGCCGCAGCGACCGCCTTGACGAGCGTCTTCGCCTATCCGTTTCCGGTCACTGAAACCGGAACCTTGGCTCAGGCTACGTGGTCCGCGCTCACCCACTTGAACCAGGCCGAACTCGCCGCCGGTCTGCAGTCTACGGATACCGAGGTCGCAGGCTGGTACGCGTTGGCGCGACTGAATACGCCGGCAGCGGCTGATCCCGCGGCACTCGCTGCCGCTCAGGCGGATTGGCGCGCGCATTATCCGGCGCACCCGGCAACAGCCCTGCTCGAAGAACTCGCGAAACGAGCTATTGCGGTCAACACAGAGCCGAAGAAGATAGCGCTGATCCTGCCATTCGACGCCACGTTTACCTTGATTGCGAACGCCGTCAGAGATGGCTTTCTGACCGCCTGGTTCATGGATGGTCGACGCGCCCCCCGTCCGCAGGTACAGATCTATTCCAGCGCTGGCGCCGATATCGTGCAGGTCTATCAACGCGCTGTCAGCGAAGGTGCCGAACTGGTCGTCGGGCCGCTAGGCAAGGATCTCGTTGACCGCTTGAGCCGGCATCCGGATCTGCCGACAGCCGTGCTTGCGCTTAACGCCATTGAGAACAAGCCGGGCGTAGCACCGCTGTCACCGCGTTTTTTCCAGTTCGGTCTGACCCCCGAGGGTGAAGCAACGCAGGTTGCCCGCCACGCACTTGCACTTGGCACGCGCGCGCTGATCATGGCGCCGAACACCGTTTTCGGCCGACGCGTGATGACTGCTTATTCATCAGCCTGGACACAGCATGGCGGCACGGTGCTGGCAGAGATCACCTACTACGAAGATTCCGACGCGTACGCGTCGGCGGTCAAGCGGGCGCTCAATATCGATCTCAGCGAAGCGCGTGCCGCTGCGCTCCGTGCTACGCTCGGCGTTCCTGTGCAAAGCGCGCCGCGTCGTCGTGCCGATGTCGATGCGATCCTGCTTGCCGCCTACCCAGACAACGCGCGCCAGCTCCTGCCGCAGATGCGTTATTTCGGCGCCGAAAAACTCCCGCTGTTCGCCACCTCGCAGGTTTATGCCGGGACCATCGATGCAGCGCGCGATCTCGATCTCGATGGCCTGACTTTCGGCGACATGCCGTGGCTGTTTGGCGCCGCGGATCTCGAATCCTTCAATCTCATCCGACGCACCTGGCCAGGAACCATGGCGAGCTACGCGCGCTTTTATGCTTTCGGCATCGATGCGTATCGGGTGATTCCGTTCCTCGCGCGCATGCGTCAGCAGAACAGTCTGCGAATACCCGGGGTGACCGGTGATCTGTGGATGGAAGCAAATGGCGTGCTGCAGCGGAACATGACCTGGATGAAATTCGTCAACGGTGTGCCGACGCCGACCGACCAGGCTCCGCCGGTCGCCCATGGCCTCACCAACTGACGAGGCTGCGCCATCGTCACGCAGTCGCGGCCGCGACTTCGAACTCGCCGCGGAACGATACCTTGGGAAACGTGGTCTGCGAGTCGTGGCCCGCAACTACAGCTGTCGCGGTGGCGAAATCGATCTGATCATGCGTGACGGCGCCGCGCTCGTTTTCGTCGAAGTACGCTATCGTCGTTCCAGCCGCTTTGGCAGCGCCGCAGAAAGCGTCGATGGCAGAAAGCAGGCGCGCCTCACCCGGGCAGCGAGTCATTTTCTGCTGACGCATCGCCAGTTTGCCGACTGCGCCTGCCGCTTCGACGTCGTTGCGATGGACGGCGAGACCGGCGTCACCGACTGGATTGCCGGGGCATTTTCTGCATAATGGGTGCGTCTCGGGACATCACCCGACACTACTCATACGTTGGGACTAGATTGGATCCGCTGTTCCGTATCAGAGCCATCATCGAAGAGAGTATCGCGGTCAAGACGCGCTGTCTCGAGGAGCTCACACCACGCATCGCCGACGCCGGGAATGCCCTTGCTGAATGCATACTCGGCAGCGGTAAAGTGCTGACTTGCGGCAACGGCGGTTCGGCTGGCGATGCTCAGCACTTCTCCTCTGAAATGTTGAACCGGTTTGAACGCGAGCGACCGGGGTTGCCGGCGTTCGCGCTGACAACTGACGCGTCGACCATCACGTCGATCGCGAACGACTACCAGTTTGCAGATATCTTCGCCAAGCAGATCCGCGCGCTCGGGCATCCCGGCGATGTGCTGCTGGCGTTCACGACCAGCGGCAATTCACACAACATTCTGAACGCGATTGATGCGGCTCACGACCAGGAAATGCGCGTGATCCTCGTTACTGGTCGCGACGGCGGCCATGCCGCAGGCAGCTTGCGATCAGGCGATATCGAATTGCGCGTACCGAGCGAATCGACGGCACGCATTCAGGAATCTCATCTGACTATCATCCACTGCCTGTGCGATCTGATCGATTTTCATCTGCTGGGGCAGGAATCGTAACGCGCGTCGCGTCGCCGCGCAGGCGTGCTTATTTGACGATGGTCAGATGCGGCGGCTTGCCGCCTTTGCGTTCCGGTTCGCCTGTGCTGGTTGCATTCTCGGCATCGGCTGCCAGCTTGGTCTCTGCCGCATCCGTCTCACCCAGAAAAATACCCTGGCCGTTCTCGCGGGCATAGATCGCCTGGACCGCAGGCACCGGCACGCGAATGTCATGCGGCGTCCCAGCGAAGCGCGCACTGAAGCTGATCAACTCGTTGCCGAGATCGAGATCACGCACCGCGCTTGGTGCCATGTTGAGTACGATGACACCATTTTCGACGTATTGGCGAGGGACCGAGACACCCTCAAAAGCGACATCGACGAGCAGGTGCGGCGTACAACGGTTGTCGACTATCCAGTCATACATCGCGCGGATCAGATAAGGTCGGGTAGACGTCATGACCATGGCAGGCATCGTTACAGAGCACAGACCGCCCGGCCGGCGTTCAGCGGATCTCCTGCTCGACCGGTGACAAGCTGGTTTGAAAAGCTTGACGATCGAACAGTTTGTCAGCGTATTTGAGCAGCGGCTTGGCTTGCGGGGTGAGCTTGACGCCATATCGAGGAAGACGCCACAGCAGCGGCGCCATGCACAGGTCGACGAGCGAAAACTCTTCTGACATGAAAAACGGGAACTGACCGAAAACCGGTGAAATAGCCATCAGGTTGTCGCGCATCGATTTACGCGCATTGGCCGCAGCGATATCGTTGTCGCTCTCCATATCAGCTGCCAGCGAATAGAGATCGCGCACGATACGGTAGCGGAACTGGCGGTTGTTGGCCCGCGCGACCGGATCTACCGGCATCAGCGGCGGATGCGGATACCGTTCATCCAGATACTCCATCATGATCTGGGCGTCGTACAGCACCAGATCGCGATCGATAAGTGTCAGCAGATTATGGTACGGATTCAGGTCGTTCAGATCTTCGGGCTTGCTCTCGTCGTCGATGAAATGGACTTCGACGTTGATGTCTTTTTCAGTCAATACCAGTCGGACGCTATGGCCTAGCGGGTCGGCGGCATCTGCATAAAGCGTCATGACCGACCGCCGGTTGGCAAGCGCCGACATTTCAGTGAACATCCTTCCAGTATTCTTTCTTGAGTAGATACGTGACAAGGAACAGCACCGACAGGAAAGCAAGCACCCAGAATCCCACCTTGTAGCGGATGAGTTTGGCCGGCTCGCCGACATAGACCAGGAAACTCACCAGGTCGCGTACGACCGTCTCGTATTCCGCAGGACTCAGTTTGCCCGGCTGGACGAGTTCAAATGTCGGCGGGCCGGCATGGCCGTGTTCGCCGCCATGTTCAGCATCGACTTTCCGCTGCAAGCCCTGGAGTTCCCACAGCACATGCGGCATGGCTGTTTCCGGGAAATACGGATTGTTGACGCCGGTTGGCCTCTTTTCATCGAGATGGAAACCCATCAGATAGGAATACAGCCAATCGGCACCGCGGGCCCGGGCGATGACCGATAGATCGGGCGGTGGTACGCCGAACCAGTTGGCGGCATCGACCGGACGCATGGCGACCGTCATCGGTTCGCCAATCTTGTCGGTGGTGAACATCAGGTTCGCCTTGACCATGGCCTCGTCGAGTTGAAGGTCCTTGGCCATGCGGCTGTAGCGCATGAATGACGCCGAGTGACAGCTCAGGCAATAGTTCACGAAGGTTCGCGCGCCACGCTGCAGATTGCTCTTGTTGCGCAGGCTTGCGTGGGATTCCATCAGTGTCGGGCCGTCCTCGTTGGCCGCGACAGGCGCGACCACCGCGACCGACAGTCCGATAGAAACTGCGATGATGGTGAGGAGTAATCGGTTCATCAGCCTGTCACCCTTTCCGGTACCGGTTTAGTCGTGTCCCATTTCGTGTAGAACGGCATCAGCAGGAAGAACAGGAAGTACAGCACCGTGCAGATCTGTGCCACCAGGGTGCGCTGCGGCGTCGGCGGCAGAATGCCGAGATACCCGAGGATCAGGAACACGACGACAAAGATGCCAAGCGCTGTCTTGTAGATGCCGCCACGATAGCGAATCGACTTCACCGGGCTTCGGTCCAGCCACGGCAGCAGGAAGAAGATCATCGTGCCGAGGCCCATGAAGACGACACCCCAGAGCTTGGCTTCGATGCCGAAGAAGTTGATGGTATTGGCGCGCAGAATCGAATAGTACGGCGTGAAATACCACACCGGTGCGATATGCAGCGGTGTCTTCAACGGATCTGCCGGAATGAAATTATTGTGCTCGAGGAAATAGCCGCCGAACTCGGGCGCAAAAAACGCGACCACCGTGAACAGCATCAGGAACACGACGACACCGACGGAGTCCTTGACCGTGTAGTAGGGATGGAACGGGATGCCGTCGAGTGGTTTGCCGTTGGAGTCCTTCTTGTTCTTGATTTCCACGCCATCGGGATTGTTCGACCCGACTTCATGCAGCGCAATAATATGCATGACGACCAGCCCGGCAATGGCGAAGGGCAGCGCTATCACGTGGAACGAGAAGAAGCGGTTCAGCGTGATGTCGGACACGACATAATCACCGCGGATCCACAGCGACAATGTCTCACCGACGAACGGTATCGCACCGAACAGCGAGATGATGACCTGCGCGCCCCAGAACGACATCTGCCCCCACGGCAGCAGATAGCCGAAAAACGCTTCCGCCATCAGCGAAAGATAGATGAACATGCCGAGGATCCAGATCAATTCACGCGGTTTCTTGTAGGAACCGTAGAGCAGCGCCCGGAACATGTGCAGATATACAACAATGAAAAAGAACGACGCCCCGGTCGAATGCATGTAGCGGATCAACCAGCCCCATTCGACATCGCGCATGATGTACTCGACCGAGGCAAACGCAAAGTTCGCATCGGGTTTGTAGTTCATCACCAGCCAGATGCCGGTCACTATCTGGATGACCAGAACAACCAGCGACAGCACGCCGAAGTAATACCAGAAATTAAAGTTTTTCGGCGCGTAGTAGCGCGCCATGTGATCGTTCCACAAGGTCATCAACGGGAAACGATCGTCGACCCAGTCCCGCAGACCGACCAGTCCTTTGACTATCGTATTCATTACGCGCCGCCCTCCGCTTCACCGATCAACACCCGCGTCTCGGACAGGAACCTGTATGGCGGTACGGGCAGATTGATAGGCGCCGGCACACCAGAGAATACGCGGCCAGCGAGATCGAACTTCGAACCATGGCAAGGGCAGAAGAAACCGCCGTGCACGTTGCCGCCGCCGGAGCCTTCCAGGATCTGTTCAGGCAGAAAGCTCGGCGAGCAACCGAGATGGGTGCAGATACCGACCAGAATGAGGTATTCGGGATTCGACGAACGCCAGGCATTCGCCGCGAACGCCGGTTGCTCAGATTTGACTGACTCCGGGTCACTTAGAATATCCGCAGTCAACCCTTTGAGCGTCTCTATCTGCTCGTTCGTTCGGCGCACGACCCAAACCGGCTTGCCGCGCCATTTAAACGTCGCACGCTGGCCCGGTTCGAGTTGGCCGATGTCCGCTTCAACCGGCGCACCGATAGCTTTTGCCCGCTCGCTCGGCTGAAACGTCGCCACGAAAGGTATTGCCGCGAGGCCCGCACCGACGCCACCAAGGACAGTCGCGGTACCTGTGAGGAAGCGGCGTCGATCCAGATCGACAGCAGTCTCGCTCATGCTTTCATGTCTCCTGCTACTTCATAATCTCATGCAGTCGGGACGGTGCCGGCGCAGCGTCCGGTACGCGGAGCGCGCGTGACCACCCGAAAGAGTTGTGCCCGCCAAAGCGCATCGTCGCATCGCACCGGCGGCGGTTTCGTGCCGGCGGCGGAGGCCCCGTGCAGCGCCGCTGCGGGGTATCGACAGGTCTCGCTGATGGCGGTCTGATGGCGGCGATTGTACCACCAAAATACTGGCCACTACGGGCGAAAGGCCGTTGAAAATCAGCCGTCGCGCGCCGATAACACGCAAAGGATCAGCGGAGTAATACGTGTATCGGCCGCTGGCCGCTAATGCGCTGGTGCCAACGCCTGCGCCAGCGCATGCAGGAAAATGCCATTCTCGTCGTCAGTACCGACCGTCACACGCAAACAGTCGGTGAGCGCCGGATGTCCACTGCCGAGATACTTGACGAGCACACCGCGCGCTTTCAGGCCGTCGAACACCTGGCGACCGGTACCGGCAGGTACGCGGAACAGCATGAAATTCGTTTCACTCGGCCAGACCCGAACACCGCGTAGACCAGTCAATGCGCTCGCCAGCGCAGCTCGGCAATGGATGATTGCCTCCACCTGACGCTGGAATTCGTCGATATGCGTGAGCGCGAACAGCGCGCTGGCCTGTGCGAGTGTGCCGATGTTATAGGGCATGCGCAGCCGCTCGACGACGTCGATCCATGGTTGCTGCGCAATCAGGGCGCCGACGCGCAACCCGGCCAGGCCAATCTTCGACAGCGTCTGCATGACCAGCAGGTTCTCGATCGCGCCCGCCTCGAGTACGCGGCTGCGCCCGGCAGTTTGCGTCGAAAAGCGGTAATACGCTTCGTCGAGCACCACCACACCCGGCGTGCGAGCACACAGTGTCTCCAATGCACCGAGATCCAGACGGTTGCCGGTGGGATTGTTCGGACTGGCCAGAAACAGTACGGCCGGCTGATGTTCCTCGATGGCTGCGAGCATCGCGTCGAGATCGAGCGCGAAGTCACCTTCACGCAGCGGCACACCGACATAGCGAATACCGAGCGCACTCGCCGCTATCCGGTAAACGGCGAAGCTCGGTTCCGGACACAGAACGACAGCGTGTTCATGTCGCGCGAACGCGAGACAGACGAGATGGATCAGTTCGTCGGAGCCATTACCGAGCGTGACAGCAAGGCTTGCGGGCAGACCGAGATGGGCAGCAAGCGCCGCTTTCAATTCCAGCGCCTGCGGATCCGGGTAGCGGTTCAGACGAATCTCGCTCAGCAGCCGTACCCACGCGTCGTGCAGCGCGACCGGCAGCGGATAAGGATTTTCCATGGCATCGAGTTTGATCAGGCCGCGCCCGTCTTCGACGTGATACGGCACAAGCTGCCGCACCCACGGCGCGCACAGGCGCTGCAGTCGTTCCTCGATGCTCATGTCGAAGGTACGCGGTATTCGGCCGAACGGGCGTGCGCATCGAGTCCTTCACCGCGCGCAAGCACGCCGGCAACGCGGCCGAGCGTAGCTGCGCCGGCTGCGGAACACTCGATGATCGATGAGCGCTTCTGAAAATCGTAGACGCCGAGCGGCGAGGAGAACCGCGCCGTACCGGAGGTTGGCAACACATGGTTGGGCCCGGCGCAGTAATCACCCAGCGCCTCGGCGGTATAGCGTCCCATGAAAATAGCACCGGCATGACGGATCTGCGCCAACCACGCGCGCGGCTCGGCGATGGACAATTCCAGATGCTCGGGCGCTACCCGATTCACGATCGCTATTGCCTGTGCGATATCTGCGACCTTGATCAGGGCGCCACGCTGGCTCAGCGCCTGGCTCGCGATCGCAACCCGCGGAAGCGTCGGTAACAGGCGCCTTAGACTCGCTGCCACGGCGTCGAGAAACGTGCCATCAGGCGACAGCAGAATCGATTGCGCTTGTTCATCGTGCTCGGCCTGCGAACACAGGTCCATCGCGACCCAGTCGGGATCGGTCGCACCGTCGCAAACGATGAGGATTTCCGATGGACCTGCAATCATGTCGATGCCGACGCGGCCGAACACCATCGCTTTGGCGGCAGCGACATAACGGTTGCCCGGACCGACTATCTTGTCGACCGCCGGAACCAGGGCCGTACCATAAGCGAGTGCGGCGATGGCCTGCGCACCGCCGAGTGTGAACACACGATCGACCCCGGCGATCGCGGCCGCGGCGAGCACGACGGGAACCAGCTCTCCATCCGGTGCTGGCACCGTCATGATGATCTCGCCGACGCCGGCAACTTTGGCCGGTATGGCATTCATGAGCACAGACGACGGATATGCCGCTTTGCCGCCTGGCACATAGATGCCCACCCGGTCGAGCGGTCGGATCTCCTGACCCAGCACGGTGCCATCCGCTTCGCGATAAGACCACGATTCGGCACGTTGCCGTTCATGGTAGTCACGCACCCGTTCAGCAGCGCGCTCGAGTGCGGCGCAGAGCTCCGGTGCGATGCGGGTACGGGCCGCCGCGAAATCGTGGACTTCGAGTTCGGCAGCCACGCTTACCGCGCGTCGATCGTAGCGATTGGTGTATTCGATCAGCGCGCTGTCACCGCGTGTTTTCACGGCATTCAGGATCTCGCGCACAGTGGCGCCGACTTCCGGCTGTTCGTCGCTATCCCACGCGAGCAGGGCTGTCAGCGCTGCGTCAAAGCCGGCATCTGCCGCATCGAGTCGATTGATGAGATCAGACACGCGTGCCACCGACAGTCGCGCGAAGCGCAGCGATGATCGCGCTGACTTTCTGATGCTTGGTTTTCATCGCCGCCTTGTTGACGATGAGCCGGGAGCTGATTGTGCAGATGGTCTCCATTGCGACGAGTCCATTGGCTTTCAGCGTATTGCCGGTATCGACGAGATCGACAATACGGTCGGCGAGTCCGACCAGCGGCGCCAGTTCCATCGAACCATAGAGTTTGATGATTTCGGCCTGCACACCCTGACGCGCGAAATAGTCGCGCGCAATGCGCGAGTACTTCGTCGCGACGCGGAGCCGCTGCCTTCGCTCGTCGCCGCCAGGCAGACCGGCGACCATCAGGCGACAGCGCGCAATGCCGAGATCGAGCGGTTCGTAATAGTCGGAACCGTCATATTCCATGAGGACATCCTTACCCGCGATGCCGAGATCGGCGGCGCCGTACTCGACATACGTCGGAACGTCGGTGGCACGGATGATGACCAGACGGACGTCCTCGTGGGTGGTGTCCAGCACGAGCTTGCGCGAAGTCTCCGGATCGTCGATCGGAACAATGCCGATAGCCGCGAGCAGCGGCATGGCTTCGCCATAGATGCGCCCCTTGGAGACCGCAATCACGAGTCCGGTCGCGTTCGAATTCAGCGGTCTTGTCATTGGGGTTCTGCCTTGCCCTGGCCGCCAGCGGCGACCGCGCGCTCACACCGCGCTGGGACTGCCGGCGTTTCTCAGCTCGGAACGCGCTTGATCTGCGCGCCCAGGTTGGAGAGTTTCTCTTCGATCGTCTCGTAGCCGCGATCGATATGATAAATGCGGTCGACTTCGGTCGCGCCATGCGCTACCAGCCCGGCCAGTACCAGGCTCGCAGAGGCGCGCAAATCCGTTGCCATCAGCGGTGCACTCTTGAGATAGGGAACACCGGTAGTAATCGCGGTATTGCCTTCGAGTTTGACCTGCGCACCCATGCGCTGCAGTTCGAGCACGTGCATGAATCGATTTTCGAATACTGTTTCAGTGATCGTGCCGGTGCCGCTCGCGACGCAGTTCAGCGCCGTAAACTGCGCCTGCATGTCAGTCGGGAATCCGGGATACGGCGACGTGTGGATATTCACAGCGCGCAGGCCGCCATGGCGCATGTCGATCTCGATCCAGTCCTCGCCGATGGTCAGGTGCGCGCCGGCCTCGTGCAACTTTGCCAGCACCGATTCCAGGAGGTCCGGTCGCGTGTTCTTGAGTTTGACTTTTCCGCCGGTCATCGCAGCCGCCACCAGGTAGGTACCGGTCTCGATGCGGTCGGGCAAAATATCGTAGCGTGTGCCGGACAGCGAAGTGACACCTTCGATGCGGATGGTGTCACTGCCTGCACCTTCGATATGCGCACCCATCGCCATCAGGCAATTCGCCAGATCGACTACTTCCGGTTCACGCGCGGCATTGCGGATGACGGTGGTGCCGGAGGCCAGCGTCGCTGCCATCATCAGGTTCTCTGTACCGGTGACGGTGACGATATCGAGAACCATGTCGACACCCTTCAGTCGCTTAGCCTTGGCGCGGATGTAACCGCCTTCGACCGACAATTCGGCGCCCATCGCAGCCAGACCCTGCAGGTGAAGATTGACCGGGCGCGAGCCGATAGCGCAGCCGCCGGGCAGCGACACATCGGCCTGACCAAAACGCGCCAGCAACGGGCCGAGCACCAGTATCGAGGCGCGCATGGTCTTGACGAGTTCGTAGGGCGCAAAGAACTCACGGATGGTGCTGCTGTCGACTTCGATGTTCATACGCTCGTCGAGCGTGAGCTTCAAGCCCATGCGGCCGAGCAGCTCCATCGTTGTCGTGATGTCATGCAGGTGCGGCACGTTGCCGATCGTCACTGGACCGTCGGCGAGCAGCGTAGCGGCGAGTATCGGCAGCGCGGCGTTCTTCGCTCCGGAAATGCGAATTTCGCCGTTCAGCGCGTTGCCGCCCTGGATGATGAGTTTGTCCATGCGCGAGCGACGCTACAAAGTCTGAAACTTGCGCGCTTTCTCCCAGGCCTCTTTGGTATAGGTCTGGATAGACAACGCGTGTATGGCGCCCTCCATGCCGTCACCGAGCGCGGCATAAACCATCTTGTGCTGCTTGATCATGGTCAACCCAGCGAAGGAATCGCTGACCACGCGCGCGACGAAGTGCCTGCCGTCGCCATCGACATGTGCTTCGGCTCCGGCGATGCCGGCTACAATCATCTGGCTGATCTCTTCAGGCGTCATGACTTCGGTCCGCGGTTCGTCGGTATCAATTCGAATACTGTTTGTTCTTCGCGGCAAGCGAGTCGATCAGGGCAGCCAGGCTGCCATCCTTGATCATCGCGCCGAAAGAGGCACGGTAGGTCTTGACCAGGCTGACACCGTCGACTGAAACGTCAAACACTTTCCATTCACCGCTCTTGTTGTGCAGTCGATAGACTATCGGCATAGGCGCGCTGCCTTCCTGCGAAATCTCCTGCTTGACGAGTGCGGTGTTGGCACCGCCTTTCTGTTCGACGTCGGGATAAGTGATGGACTGGTCTGAGAACTCGAGCAGCGCAGTCGCGTATGTTCGCACCAGCAGCTTGCGGAACTGGTCGACGAACGCCTGGCGCGAAGTTTCGTCAGCGCTGTTCCAGTATTCGCCCAGTACCCACTGCGACATGATGGCGAAATCGAAATGCGGGAAAATGACTTCCGAGACAAGATTGAACATCTTGCCCGGATCGGCGCGCAGCGTTTCTTTGTCGGCAGTGATACGGGCAAGGACGTCATCGGTCGTCGTGCGCACAATATCCGCCGGCACAGGGGTTGCCTGCACGCCAACGACAAATACGAACAGCGCGATGGCTATTGATGCTCGCAGAAAACGTTTCATGCCTCAGGTTCCTAGTCACCAGTAGTTGTCGACACGCTGCGTGGTACCGAACCCGGCGCCGGGGCTGCCATCGGTGACCTTGCGCAGACCCGTACAGCAAGCGGCGAAGCTGTGTACAGGGCGCCGTAATGTAGCATAAAGGGCCGCGGCTGTGCCGCAGCACGGCGTCTACAGCGGCCTTCAGTGGCCAGTCAATGGCGTTCTTCGACGAGCTCTATTTTGTACCCGTCGGGATCTTCGACGAATGCGATGACCCGCGTGCCACCTTTCATCGGCCCGGCTTCACGGACGACTTTGCCGCCGCGCGATTTGATGGTCTCGCAGGCTGCATAGACATCGGCGACGCCCAGCGCGATATGGCCATAAGCGTCGCCGAGCTGGTAACTCGCCGTGTCCCAGTTGTGGGTCAATTCGAGCACGGTATTGTCGGCTTCGTCGCCGTAGCCGACAAATGCCAGCGTAAAGCGCCCGGTCGGAAAGTCGTGCCGTCGCAACAGACGCATGCCGAGCACATCACTATAGAACGTCAACGAGGCTTCGAGGTCGGTTACGCGCAACATCGTATGCATCATGCGCATGCTCATGTTCTCCTGGTGGGGTGGTCGTTCGTCAGGGTTCGATCGTGACAGCGATTCGAGCGGCAACCGCGCGTGCGCGTTGCCGGGCGTCGTCGATATCCGTACCGCGCGCCAGCGCGACGCCGAGGCGTCGCTTGCCGGCAACTTCAGGTTTACCGAAAAGGCGGATATCGGTATCCGCTTCGGCGAGCGCGGCGCTGAGGCCAGCGTAACTGATGGTACGCCCGGCGCCGCTGGCCAGGATTGCGACACTCGCCGCCGCCCCGCGCTGCTCGAATGCAGCAACTTCGACACCGAGCAGGGCGCGCACGTGCAATGCGAACTGCGACAACGATTGCGAAATCATCGTGACCATGCCGGTATCGTGCGGGCGCGGCGACACTTCGCTGAAATAAATGCTGTCGCCACGGACGAACAGCTCGACGCCGAAAAGACCGTAGCCACCGAGCGCGTCGGTGACGGTACGTGCAACTTCCTCGGCTCGCGCCAGGGCGGCGACACTCATGGGCTGCGGCTGCCAGGATTCGCGGTAATCGCCATCGATCTGCAGATGCCCTATCGGCGCGCAGAAGCGCGTACCGCCGGCGTGACGTACCGTCAGCAGCGTAATCTCGTAGTCGAAGTCGATGAACGCTTCGACGATGACCCGGGCCCGCGCCGCGCGGCCGCCACTGACCGCGTATTGCCAGGCAGCGGCTGCTTCGCCTGGGTCACGCACCGTAATCTGCCCTTTACCAGACGAGCTCATGACCGGTTTGACGATGCATGGTACGCCGATGGCGGCAATCGCCTGCGCGCATTCCTCGGCACTTCCGGCAAAGCGATAACGTGAGGTCGGCAAACCGAGTTGTTCAGCAGCAAGGCGCCGGATACCTTCGCGATCCATCGTCAGACGCGTTGCTGTGGCGGTCGGCACAACGCGGTAACCCTCTGCTTCCAGCGCGACCAGTTCATCGGTCGCGATGGCCTCGACTTCGGGCACGATGCAGGCCGGTCGTTCGCGCTCGATGATCCTCCGCAGGCTGGCCGGGTCGAGCATATCGATCACATGGGCGCGGTGCGCAACCTGCATGGCGGGTGCGTTGGCGTAGCGATCGCAGGCGATGACCTCAAGGCCGAGGCGCATCGCTTCCAGCGCGACTTCGCGGCCGAGTTCGCCGGCGCCGAGCAGCAGCAGGCGCGTCGCGTTGGGCGCCAGCGGCGTTCCGATCACGAGCGGGTGAGTGGGCGGCACGAGTATTTCCGTCATGGAGCGAGGCTTAGACGCAGGCAAATCCCAGCGCACCGAGTTCGGCGACAGTATCCGGCGCGAGCAGCGAGCTTGCAATGTCGTAAGCGGCAAACTCACGGCGCAGACCGTGGCTGCGGCGACGCGCATCGAACTGCGCGCCGCGGGCTTCTGGCGTCAGTGCGCCGAGGGCCTGCATATACGCTGTATGCACAGACAGCGGCTGCACTTCGCCGAGTATCTCGGCCAGTCCTTTAGTGCCGGCGAGCTGCGTTTGCACACGCGGCGGCGGTGCGACCGGATACGGTTGGGCCTGACCCAGGTGAACCTGGACCGCCGAATGCAGCATTCGGGTTGCGGTCAGGCGGGCTTCAAGACTGTGACCGGCAATGTGCGGCGTTGCCTGGCTTGCCAACGCCAGCAGCTCGCTGTCGATACGCGGTTCGCCAACCCAGCAGTCGATGGCCGCGGTCAGCGGCGGTCCGTCCCGCAGGCGGCTACACAGTGCCGATTCGTCGACGACACCGCCCCTGGCGGCATTGATCAGCAGGCTGTCGTCGGCCAGTGCGGCAATGGCAGCGCTGCCGATCAGATGCCGGGTCGGCGACGGTCCCGCATCGGTCAGCGGGACATGCAGCGTGACGACGTCACAGGCCAGGATGTCGCTCAATGGACGCGAATCCGGCAGCATTCCACGCGCCGCGAGCAGCGGATCGTTGACCCGATAACGCACACCCAGTCGATCCAGCAGACTGGCCAGCGCTCCCCCGACGTGACCAAACCCGACGATGCCGACACGGTAATCCTGCGGGCGACGGCGACGGGCAGCGGCGTGTTGATACAGACAAACGACGACGTGCTCGGCCACGGCGCGCGCGTTGCAGCCGGGCGCGTCGGCAAAGCCGATACCGAGGCTGGTCAGGGCGGCGGTATCGATGTGATCGGTGCCGGCCGTTGCGGTACCGACAAAGCGTACCTGGCTGCCGGCGAGCAGCGCTTCGCCGACCCGGGTAACGGAACGGACCAGCAGAATGTCGGCCTGGCCAAGCTCGGCAGTGGTCAGCGCGCGACCGTCGAACAATCGGAGCCGACCCAGTCCGGCGAAAGCCTCGTTGACGCCGACAATTTCCCGGTCAGCGAGGATTTCCACCGTCGCTGCCGTGCTCATGCCTGACTCAAGGTCTATCGTCGACCGCGGCGCCTTCTTTCTGCACCGGCAGGAGGTCTTGCCGTGTCACGCCCAGTGCGGCCACCGTGGCAGTCGCGACGTAAATGGACGAATAGGTGCCGACGACAATACCAATCATGAGCGCGGTCGAGAAACCGTGCAGCAGCTCGCCACCGAAGAAAAACAGCGCGACGACGACGAAGAACGTTTCACCCGCCGTGATGATCGTTCGCGACAGCGTCTGATTGATGGCGCCGTTGATGGTCTCGATGACTGTTTCCTTGCGTTTGCGGCGCAGATTTTCACGCACACGATCGAACACGACGACCGTATCGTTCAGCGAATAACCAAGTACCGTCAGCACCGCCGCCAGCACGGTGAGATCGAATTCCGCCTGGCTGACAGCGAAATAACCGAGTGTGATGATGACGTCGTGCAGGGTCGCGGCGATGGCGCCGAGCGAGAATTTCCAGGTGAACCGCGCCATCACGTAGATGAAGATGCCGAGCAGCGCGATGAACATGGCCATGAGCCCATCGGCGGCGAGTTCCTCGCCGATCTGCGGCCCGACAAACTCGATGCGGCGCATCTCGGCACCGGGCAACAGCGTCAGAATGCGCTGGCTGATTTCGGCTGCCGCGATATCACCGGATGGCGGCAGGCGCACCAGCACTTCGTTCGGCGTGCCGAAGACCTGCACGGTCGCATTGCCGAAGTCCGATTTCTCGAGCGTCTGGCGGATGCCGTTGACGTCGGTAGGCGACGTATAGCCGAGCTCGACCAGCGTGCCGCCAGTGAAGTCGATTCCGAAATTGAAGCCGCGCATTCCGATCGCGACGAGTGAGCCGATGGTCAACAGCACCGTGATGATCACAGCGAGCCGTCGCCGGCCCATGAAGTCGACGGTGAAATCCCGATGTGCGTTGTCAGCCATAAATACGCCCGGTTAGTGAGCTGTCAAACCCACAGCTTGGTGATGCGTCGACGACCGTAGACAAGATTCACGATTGCGCGCGTGACAGTGGTGGCCGTAAACATCGACGTGACGATACCGAGCGCAAGCGTGACCGCAAAACCCTTGACCGGCCCGCTGCCCATGCCAAACAGGACGATCGCCGCGATCAGCGTGGTGAGATTGGCGTCGGTAATGGTCGCAAACGCTTTTTCGTAGCCGGCGTTGATGCTGGCCTGCGGCGAGTTGCCGTTACGCAATTCTTCGCGGATTCGCTCGTTGATGAGCACGTTCGCATCGACCGACATGCCGACGGTCAAGACGATGCCGGCGATGCCGGGCAGCGACAGCGTCGCCTGCAGCATCGACATCAGGGCCACGACCAGCACCACGTTCATCACGACCGCGATACTCGCAATGAAGCCGAACACCTTGTAATAGCCAGTCGTGAAGACGACGACTGCAAGCAGGCCCATGATGGCCGACATGAAACCTTTCTCGATGTTATCCGCGCCGAGACTCGGGCCGATGGTGCGCTCTTCGATAATCTCTATTGGCGCCGCCAGCGCGCCGGCACGCAGCAGCAGGGCGAGGGTATGGGCTTCCTCGGTCGAATCGAGACCGGTAATCTGGAATCGCTTGCCGAGTTCGTCGCGGATAGTCGCCGTATTGATGACTTCTTCTATCGGCCGACCTTTGCGCTGCTCGATGTAGACCACCGCCATCGGCTTTCCGATACGTTGGCGCGTGACTTGCGAGAATATGCGCGCACCCTTGCCATCGAGCGTGATGAATACCGCCGGGCTGCCGCTTTGTTGTTCGATGCCGGAGGAGGCATCGATGATGTACTCACCGGTCAGCATCACTTTCTTTTCGAGCAGGATGGGCGCGCCGGTACGCTGATTGTAGAGCTTGGAATTGACCGGCACGCGGCCGTCGACAGCGGCCTTCACGTCACCTTCGATATCGACCATGCGAAATTCGAGCGTGGCGGTCGCGCCAAGGATTTTCTTCGCTTCGGCGGTGTCTTCGACACCGGGCAGCTGCACGACGATGCGGCTGTCACCCTGCTGCTGTATGACCGGTTCAGCGACACCGAATTCGTTGACGCGATTGCGTAGCGTCGTCAGGTTCTGCTTGATGGCGGTACGCCGCGTCTCGGTCATCACCTGTTCTTTGACGGTCAGTCGCAGAACTAACGGATCGGTGTTTTCCTGCAGCTGGAGGTCGCCGAAATCGCCCGCCAGCGTGCTGTCCGCACGGGCGCGCATTTCTGCGTTCAGGAGCTGAATTTCGATGCCGCCTTGTGGCAAGCGCGCAATCGAGCGATAGCGGACTTTCGCTTCGCGGAATGCGGTGCGGAGTTCCGAGACAAAGCGTTCGTCAGTCTGAACGCGCACGGTATCCATATCGACCTGCATGAGAAAGTGCACGCCGCCACGCAGATCCAGGCCCATATACATCGGTTTAGCCTGAAGCCAGCGCAGCCACCCCGGCGTTGTCGGCGCCATGTTCAGCGCCACGATGAAGTGCTGTTCGTCTGCCGCTTCAGCCACTGCCGCTCGCGCGCTTGCGCGCGCATCGGCATCGACGAATCGCAGCATCAGCCGATTGTCGGCGAGTTCAATCTGCTTGGTTGCGATGCCGGCCTTGTCGAGCGCCGCTTTGATTTTGTCGCGCAGTGCCTCATCGACCGACTCGGAGCGCCGTGCCGAAATCTGCAGGGCGGGATCGGGGGTATATAGGTTTGGCATCGAATAAATGATGCCCAGCGCCAGGATGACCAGGATCAGGAGGTAACGCCACAGCGGGTACTGGTTCATCGTCGCGGAATCCGGAGTAAGTGCGAAGTGGCATCAGCGCGAACAGGGCGCCGGACTCACATCTCTTTGAGGGTGCCCTTGGGCATGATCTGGGCGATCGCGTGCTTCTGCACCTTGACCTCCGTGTCTTTGGCGATTTCGAGCTTGACGAAATTGGCACCGACTTCAGTGATGCGCCCGAGCAATCCGCCAGAGGTCGCCGCCTCGTCACCTTTGGCCAGCGCCTGCAGCATCTTGGTTTGCTCCTTCTGCCGCTTCATCTGCGGGCGGATAAGGAACATGTAAAAGATGACGAACAGGACGATCAGCGGCAGGAACCCCATGATGCCCTGCGGCCCGCCGGCCCCGCCCGCCTGTGCCCACGCGTTCTGTATGAAGTAGTCCATGACCCGCCCCGAAAATTGGCCGCGCATTATGACACAGGACCTCGACGGGGTGTCAGGACGCTCCCGGCTGCTCGCGCCTGGCGTAAAACGCGCGCCGGAACGCCGCCCAACCACCGGCCCGGATAGCGGAGCGGGCATCCCGCATAAGTCCGAGATAGTAGGCCAGGTTGTGAATGGTATTCAGGCGGGCGCCAAGGATCTCGTTGGCGCGATCGAGGTGATAGAGATAAGCGCGCGAATAGTGTGTACAGGCATAACAGTCGCAGGCCGGGTCGACCGGCGCGGTAGAATGCCTATGCTTGCTGTTCCGGATGCGCACGACGCCTTCACTGGTGAAAAGATGGCCGTTACGTGCGTTCCGCGTCGGCAGCACACAGTCGAACATATCGACGCCACAATCGATCGCCTCGATGAGATCTTCCGGCGTACCGACGCCCATCAGGTAACGCGGGCGATCTTCGGGTAACAGCGGCACCGTCAGCGCCATGGTTTCGCGCATCGCCTCCTTGGGTTCGCCGACCGAGAGACCGCCGATGGCATAGCCATCGAAACCGAGCGTCATCAAACCCGCTGCCGACTCCGCGCGCAGGTCCGCATACATGCCGCCCTGCACGATGCCGAACAGCGCCGCCGGATTGTCGCCATGGGCCTCGCGGCTGCGCGCAGCCCAACGCAACGACATCCGCATCGAGTCGGCGGCCTGTTCGAGCGTCGCCGGATAGGGTGTGCATTCGTCGAATATCATGACGATATCCGCGCCGAGCGCGCGCTGCACCTGCATCGAAATCTCGGGCGAGAGAAATATGCGATCGCCGTTCAGCGGCGAACGGAACGTGACACCCTCCTCCTTGATCGTGCGCAGCTTGCCCAGGCTGAACACCTGGAAGCCGCCGGAGTCGGTGAGTATCGGCCGCGACCAGTGCATGAACTCATGCAGAGAGCCATGCGCCGCGATAATCTCCGTGCCCGGGCGCAACATCAGGTGATAGGTATTGCCAAGCACGATGCTGGCACCGAGCCCAGTTAGTTCTTCCGGCGTCATGGCTTTGACCGTGCCATAGGTACCTACCGGCATGAAGACCGGCGTCTCGACGTCGCCCCGCGGAAAGACCAGCCGGCCGGCGCGCGCAGCACCGTCGCTGGCCTCGAGTCGGTAGCGCATCGGCCAGGTGGCGTTCATCGCGCCCGTTGCAGCCACATCGCATCGCCGTAGCTGAAAAATCGATAGTCGTGAGCCAACGCATGGCGATAAGCAGCCATCACCCGCGCGTGACCGCCGAAAGCGCAGACCAGCATCAACAAGGTCGAACGCGGCAAATGGAAGTTGGTCAACAGAGCGTCGACAACCCGGAACTCGAAACCTTCGCGAATGAACAGGCGCGTATCGCCGTTGAACGGCGCCAAGCCCTGCGGACCGCGAGCAGCGGCTTCCAAGGCACGCGTAACCGTCGTGCCGATGGCCACGACACGACCGCCTGCTGCGCGCGCTGCCCTGACGGCCTGGCACGTTTCCGCGGAAACTTCGCTATGTTCAGCGTGCATGACATGCGTCTCGATGTCCTCGCCGCGCACCGGCCGAAAAGTGCCCGCCCCGACATGCAGGGTGACCCTGGCGAACGCCACGCCACGCGCCTCGAGTTCGCCCAGCATGGCGGTGTCGAGATGCAGCCCGGCCGTCGGCGCCGCCACGGCGCCCGGGCGCTCGGCATAGACGGTTTGATAACGCTCGGCGTCCTGCGCCTCGTCGGCGCGCGTAATGTAAGGCGGCAACGGCATGTGCCCGCTCGTCGCCAACAGCGCCGTCAGCGAACCGCCGCCAGCGACTTCGATAAGAAAGAGGTCGTCTTCACGCCCGACGACGTTCAGCTCACCTGTCGGATCGATCATCAGTCGCGCGCCCGGTCGCGGCGACTTGCTAGCCCGCACATGCGCCCAGGCGCGGCCATCCGCCAGCATCCGCTCAATCAAGATCTCCACAGCACCACCGGATTCCTTGTGACCGAACAGACGGGCCGGAATGACGCGGGTATCGTTCAGTACCAGCAGATCGCCGGGTTTCAGAAGCGCGGGCAGGTCGGCAATGCCGGCGTCGTGCAGTGCGGTGTCGACCATGACGTGCGCAGCGTCTCGCTCGTCGCCCAGCACGAGCAATCGCGCATCACGGCGCCGGGCGGCGGGATACTGCGCAACCCGGTCCGGTGGAAGGTCGAAATCGAAGTCGGCGAGCGGCACCGGGAGATCCTAACAGACCCTCCCGCCCGGTGGCCGGGGACAAGGTGTTTCCTTATACTGCCGCCTCTTCGCTCCTTGCCGGGATGGCGGAACTGGTAGACGCGCCAGACTCAAAATCTGGTATCCGTAAGGATGTGGGGGTTCGATTCCCCCTCCCGGTACCAAGAGTTACGTGAAAGCCGCAATGTTGGTCGGTCCTCTCAACAATCACATGGCAAGCCAGCCGGTCAGGCTGCCTGCTATAAACCATTGCGGGATAGTGCTCTGTTAAGGAAACTTTGAATAAGTCCATCCTGGACTTCTCAGAGTACGGAATGGGAAAAATGCGATTTTTCCCATTCCTTCATTTTCAATTGTCTACGCCCATCGAAAATGGCGGCACATCCCTGTGCCGCACGATGCTCTGTCTTTTGAAGAACTTCGTTAAATGGCTCGCAAGACATATGCGATCCGGTGAGTTGGGAAATAGGCGGTGCTGTGTTGACAACAGCTATACACCGCCTCAGAATTGTGTATCTATTGTGTATACGCCGTTAGAGACCTCATGCGCGACGCCGCCATCAATCTACGGGCACGGCCTGAACAGCGGGATCTGATCGACCAGGCTGCGGAGCTGCTCGGCAAGAGCCGCTCGGACTTCATGCTCGAGGCAGCCTGCGATAAGGCGCAGTCGGTGCTGCTCGACCAGATATTTTTCCACCTGGACGCCGACAAGCTCCGGCAATTTACCAAGCTGCTCGACGCGCCACCCGCCCGCAATCTCGGGATTGAGCGCCTGATGGCGGTCAAGGCTCCATGGGGCAAGAAGTCCGTGAAAGCCTGAGCTTGCCACTCCGTCCACCGGAGCCGCTGACGGCGGCGCACCACCTGGATCATTTTGAGTGTGGCGAGGCCGAGCTCGATGACTGGCTCAAACGTCGGGCCTTAGCCAACCAGGCCAGCGGTGCGAGCAGAACCTTTGTCGTTACCGATCCGGACGGACGTGTCCGTGCTTACTACGCGATGGCAGCGGGCGCCATTTCGCACCAGCACGCAACCACTCGTGTTCGCCGCAACATGCCCGATCCCATTCCGGTCATGGTTCTTGCTCGGCTCGCAGTCGACCGCAGCATGCAGGGACAGCATCTCGGACCAGCCCTGCTGCAGGACGCAGTTAATCGCGCCCTCGCTGTCGCGCAAAACGCCGGCGTGAGGGCGATGCTTGTACATGCGCTGCACGAGCGCGCCAAAAAATTCTACGAGCACTACGGATTTCAGCCGTCACCGCTGCATCCGATGACACTCATGTTGCGGCTCGGCGGCATGAAGCCATGAGAGCCCTACAGCGTTGAACTGGGCTCGGGGTGGCTTGCGTATCGGATCCATGGGCAGGGATTTATACTGAAATTAGTCAAATTACAGTTTCTTTATAAACTTGCTAACTTCTCTCAAATTAGACTAAGAATGGCAGCAGTGCTGGGTCCGAACTGCCGGCCCGACCCTGGCGCTCACGCCTCCAGGCAACGGCGATAGCGTGCTGGTTCTCGGGAAAAGGCTGGTGTGATTCCCCGACTACCCGCCCGCCTTGCCCAGATCCGCCTCCGGGTAATACGGCAGGTGCCGATTGGCGTCGAAGGCGGCGAAGAAATCCGGCCCGCCGTTCAACTCACCGACCCGTTCAGGGTCGAGCATCATCGACTGACGTCGATAGTTCCAGCTTTCAGGGCACAAGCACACGGCTTCGTTGAAGTGATGTTTGGCGCGCTCCAACTGGCCTTGCGTGTAGAGGTAGCGCCCGAGGCGTACGTGATTGGCCGCGACGACGTCGTCCGCTTTGGGTCCCTGCATGCGGCGCCGTATTTCGTCCGGCGGCAACACATAGGGGCTCGCGGCGCCGTTTTTCACCCAGTCACGCAGCGCGTCGATATAGGTGTTACGTACTTCGAGCCCGTGTGCGGCCGCGGCATCCGGTACTTCAAAAGTCGAGCGGTCCATGTGTGGCACCATGTCGTAGGTGCCGGCCGATTCAACGGGACGCACGATACGACCCTGCTCATCCAGCCACACCGCCTGTGGGACATTGCGCATGTTGTATAGCTCGGCGACGACATGGCCCTCGTCGATGAGACAGGGGTATGTCGGCGGCGCTTGTCGCGCCCACAGGTCGTCGGACCAGCCCATGAGGCGCGCCAACACCGGCGGACGGTCCTGGATATCGGCGCAGCGGATTCTCGCTTCCACGGCGGCAGTGCCGGCCGTGTCGAAAGCAACCGCGATCATCTCGAAGCCCTGATCTTTCAGCTCAGCGTAAATTGCCTGCCACACGGGCAGGTCAAAGCTGCAGCCTCAGTACGAGCCCCAGCTGTGCAGAAAGACTTTCTTGCCGCGATAGTCCGACAGTGAATGCATCACGCCATCGAGATCGGGCAGGGTGAAATCGGGGGCTTCGAGAGAGAACAGCGCGTCGCGGCGCACGTTCACGCTTTCGCCGAAAGCCACGACGCCGTCGTCGCGCGTCACCGGTTGGCCCATGTGGCGCGCGAAGGCCATCAGATCAATGCGCCCCTCCGCGTCGCACCAGGCCTTATCGACGCGCACACAGGCGTCACCCCGACACAGGCCTTCGGTTTCGAGCTTCCAGCCGGTCGCGGCTTGCATATCGGCGGCACTCAGCCAGAGCGACTCGCCGCGGGTCTCGGCCCTATCGAGCGAGGTGACTCGCTCGTCGTAAATTATGCTGATTGCGTTCAAGTTGACGCTCCTCGCTGACAGGAATAAGGGGTACCACTAATCTACATAGCTGTTCCTGATTGTCGAGCACCTTCCAAGGAACTCGGGTGACGTTCTGAGATTGATGTGTTTACCACAACGCATCATTCTCAGAAGAGGTTGCCCGATGAGTAAAAGTGTAACAAGTATGCCGCGTCCAGTCCGTCGTCACCCATTGCTCGGGTTGCCGAATCGAAACGGGGATTGCGTGCGCAGGACATCGTCGCCTGCTAAAAGTCGATTTTCGGGAAAGTTGAATCGCGAGCTTTGTAAGAAAACGGAAGTTGCCTGCCAAGTACTTCGAACTCGGCATTCAGTAGCTGGCCGCCGCGACTCAGTTGTTCACAGATATGTTCGCGCTCGACCACGCGCGCTTCACGAACGCTGCCTACCCATCGAGTGACATGCATGACAGGGAGTCGATTGTCGTCTCGGTGCAATTCCCGGATCCAATCGTACAACGGCCGAAGCTGCGGCGACTTGATCCACCATGGCACTTCATCGGGCAACCAAAGTCGAGAAGTGTGGATGTGCTGAAAGAATCGGCGCTTCGGCGCAGTTGTCTGGCCGATATAGCGCACATCAAAGATATCGCGCGGATCGCACAGGCTGTAGATAGCCACGCTTTCGCGAACGACGCCCGGGTCTTCGACAATGTGGGTCGCTACTCGGCTGCGAATGTGCTGGGCGAGTTGCGGCCTGGTCAATAGCTTAACCATCGTCAGTTATACGCATATCCTTTGTCCGCACTGAAGCGGAGTCGGTAGGCACGGGGGCTTAAGCCGACGAGCTTGCGAAAGCGCATGCGGAATGTCACGGGTGATTCGAAGCCGGAACGCAGCGCAATGTCGTCTATCGGGCGGCGAGTCGTCTCGAGCAGTTCCTGCGCCCGGCGGACACGTACGGTCAGCAGCCATTTCAGTGGCGTCGTACCGGTCTGCTCGCGGAATCGCCTGGCGAACGTGCGTGGGCTCATATGTGCGCGGCGCGCCAACGCGTCCACGTCTATTTCCTTGTCCAGGTGGGCGCATATCCACTCCAGCAACGGGGCGAGGCTATCGCTGGCCTGCGGCGCCTCGTGCAGAATGAACTGCGCCTGGCCACCGTCACGATTCAACGGCGCGACGGCGAGGCGCGCAGCGTGCGCCGCGGCGGCCTGTCCGAAGTCCCGGCGTACCAGGTGAAAGCACATGTCCAACCCCGCCGACGCTCCGGCGGAGGTGACGATACGCCCCTCATCCACGAACAGCACATCAGGTTCGACGGTGACTGCGGGGTAGCGTCGCGCAAGTTCCAGGGTGCCTCTCCAATGCGTGGTCGCGCGCCGGCCGTTCAGTAAGCCCGCGGCGGCGAGGACGAACGCGCCCGTACAGATCGATGTGATCCGCGCGCCGCGATCCCAGGCGGAACGAAGCGCCTGAATCACGGACGTTGGAATGGGTCGATCAAGATTGACGATCCCCGGTACGACAACCGTGTTGGCGTCTGGAACCATCTCCAACCCGAATGGCGTTCGGATATGGAAAGCGCCCGTGCGAACCACACGCCGCGGCGCGCACACCTGCACGCGATACAGACCCGGTTGATCCGGCAGGCCGAAACTCCCGAACACGTCGCAGGGGATGCCGAGATCGAGCGGTACGAAACCGTCCAGGACGACTATCGCTACCGTATGCATGGCCGATCTCCGCAGTATTTACCGACTAATCCAGCGTACGCGATTTTGGCTCGAAATGATCGATCATTGTCGTTCCTGCCACTCACGGCAGTGCCCGACGGCGACTATTCTTTCAGCTCGCAAAACAACGGAGGCCACCATGGCTGATCACAAAACACCTGATGGATGGGACACCCCTGATGGCGCCGCGCCACTCACTATCGGCATGCTGCTCTATCCTGGATTCACGCTGCTTGACCTTGCAGGCCCGCAAACGGCTTTCGGCTTGCATGGGCAAACGCATCTCATCTGGAAAACGATGGCGCCCGTTCCGACCGACATGGGCGTTTCAATCAACCCCACGACGACATTCAAGGACGTCCCCGACGATTTGGACGTACTGTTCGTGCCAGGCGGCTTCGGGACGATTGAGGCCATGCAGGACAAGGAGCTCCTGACGTTCCTTGCGCACGCGGGTTCGACTGCTCGTTATGTCACCTCGGTGTGCACGGGCTCAGTGATCCTCGGCATGGCTGGGCTGCTCGAAGGCTATCGCGCTGCGACGCACTGGGCTTTCTATGAACCCTTGGAGGCCTTGGGTATCGAGGCGAGCCACGAACGCGTGGCCATCGACCGGAACCGCATCACGGGAGGAGGCGTCACGGCCGGTATCGACTTCGGCCTGACCGTCATCGCGCAAATCAAAGGTCGGGAAGCCGCCGAATTCACGCAACTCGCACTGGAATATGATCCTGAGCCCCCCTTTAATGCGGGAAATCCGCGCACGGCGAGGCCAGAGAGCGTCGCTGCTGTTAAGGGACTGATGGGCGATATGACCCTTCACGGGGTGGAAATTGCGAAGGCGCACAGGCAGCGCGCAAGGGACTCGTTGTCCCTGCTCGTTCCAGCAACGGCAGAGTTGTAACGGAGATCGTTGGTCGGCGACGACCTGCCTGACCGGTAAATGCAGTCCGTCCACAATCAGGCCGCGGAGGCTTCGAGTGAGCGAGAGCGGACCTTCGTCAGCCGGTCGGTGATTGGCCGGTGTAGACCGCCAATTGCGCGTCGAACGCCCGTTGATAGGCCGGCCGCGCTTCGCCGCGGCCGACATAGGCGGCGAGTTTCGGGTATTCATCCAGCAGACCCGATCCGTTCAATCTGCGCAGCACGGTCACCATCAGGAGGTCACCGGCGCTGAACGTATTGTCGAGCCAATCGGCATCGCCAAGGTGAGTGGAGAGTTCGCCCAGGCGTGCGCGGACGCAATCTTCGAGTAAAGGCAAGCGTTCCGCATACCACGGCTTGTCGTGCTCGAGGAGCGTGGCCATCCCGCGCTCAACGATGGGCGGCTCCACCGTGTTGAGCGCGGCAAACATCCACGTAATCGCGCGCGCCCGGGCACTCACATCGTCTGGCAGCAGACCTGTATGGCGCTCAGCAATATGAAGCACGATCGCCCCCGACTCGAACAGGGCGAGACCGCCTACTTCATAGGTCGGGATCTGCCCGAAAGGATGACGCAGGCGATGCGCGGGCTCTTTCATATCCGTAAACGAAAGAAGTCTAACCTCGTAAGGCTGGCCCACTTCTTCGAGCGCCCAGCGAACGCGCATGTCTCGCGCCAGCCCCCTGCCGCGATCGGGCGACCGTTCAAAGGCGGTAATGGTGGGGGTCATCAATCAAAAGTACACGAAAGATCGTACCACGACATTTTTCCGACACGGCGCATCCGCCGGTGCAGTGGGATCGACGGATGCCGCATGGAAGGACCAACGCGACACGGAGCCATCGGTGACGGAGTCATAGCATTTCAGCATCGAGACCTCGGTGGGCTGCTGCTGCGGAAACCAGTACCACTCGTGATTCGGTCGATGCGTAAAGCGTGTCGTCTCACCAACGCGATCGTCATACACCCTGTAGTTGGTGATGTACGCCTGGTCGGCGAACGACGGCCACGCACAAAGCACGAACGGATTCTGGCGAATGGTGGACATCGGTTGGCGAGATTGATCGAGATGAAACGTCGCGCCATTTTCGCGTCGGCTTCCGCCTCCGTGTAGCGCTGCTCGCGGCCAAAATTGCGCAGGTTCTTCGTCAGCAGCTCGCGACAGCGCACGCGACCGCTGTTGTCGTTGAGATCGTTGTGCACGAGGTAGGCGTAGTTCGCTTGCACACCCGGGTTCTTGTTGGCCTGATCCTCGGTGCGGTCGCCGGTGTAGTCCTTGTCGAACACGTCGTGGTTGTAAACGAGCGCATCGGTCGCACCGGGGAAAAATTCGAGCAGCAGTTTCTCCATCTCTGGATAGAACACGCGCTCCACTTCGTGCGCGTCGTAGAAGTTCGTGCACTTCGATTCACAGTGGGCCAGTGCCACGCCCAGTTTGTCCATGCACTCGGCGCTGTTCGGCGCGAGGCCCGGGTAGTACTCGCCGATGCGGCGCGCATCGCGCAATACTTTCGGAAAATAAAGACAGCGCCGGCCAATATCGATTTCTTCCTGGCGCAGTGCATTCGCCTCGACCTGGCGCGCTGGATCGCTCCACAGCGCATTGGAGGAAACGATCGAATAAGAAGGTGCCTCGTGAATCGTGTAGTACATCGGCACCGCAATACCGCCCTCCGGGGCTACGATGCCATTGGCGCGAATGTACTCGAGACATTCCGCCCGGGTACGAAACCCGAGGCCCCATGGTGTCTCGATGGGGCCGGGCGGCGTGTTGTCGATCAGATCGATCACTGCCTGGCCGCTGCCTTCGCTGATCATGCGGAGCGCGTCTTCAGTGGCAGCCGTCGTGCCTGCGTCGCCGTTGCGATCGAAGGCAAGGTAGGAGCGGCCGCCATTCGCGGCCACCGGGGCGCCCTGGCCCTTGGTCAGCTCGAAGGGAGGCACGTAAGCCGAGGTCGAAACTTGATTCGCCACTACGGCGCGGTTCGTCGCATTACGGTTCATCGGGTGTCTCCGTTGATTGTCGGGGCAGCGCGAGATAGCGCATTTTAGGCGGACATTTTCGTCGGGATCCAGGCTCGCCAGCGTTGATGTAACCATTAATTCGATCGACAGGTTAGAAGAATATCTGCTTTTCTTATTACTTAAGGGGAGCGCATGCGGTTTACGCCTCTCCCCCGACGTTTTAAGTTGCGGTCATAGACCAGTCGCGTCGAATGAGGAAAATGCTCGTTGCGTCTGGCAGGCATTCTTCCGCTGGACGAATCAGGCGATACTGCCGACATGGGAAAAATCATTCGCCTGAACGCGTTCGCGATGAATTGCGTCGGTCATCAGGCCAGCGGCCTGTGGACGCATCCGCGCGACACATCCTGGCGCTATACGCAGGCCGATTACTGGACCTCCCTCGCACGCACGCTGGAACGCGGTCGGTTTGACAGCGTCTTTCTAGCAGATGTGCTGGGTGTTTACGATGTCTACCAGGCGAGCGCCGACGTAGCGTTGGCGCGGGCAGTGCAGATCCCGGTGAATGACCCATTGCTGCTGGTCCCGCTGATGTCACAAGTGACGGAGCATCTGGGCTTCGGCGTGACCTGCGCCCTTACCTATGAGCATCCGTATCCCTTCGCGCGCCGCATGTCGACGCTTGATCATCTGACCGACGGACGCATCGGCTGGAATATCGTCACTTCCTATCTCGATAGTGCAGCTCGCAACATGGGACTTTCGCGGCAGATGGCCCACGACGATCGCTATGACCTGGCCGAAGAATATATGGACGTCTGCTATAAGCTCTGGGAGGGTTGTTGGGAGGATGGCGCAGTAGTGCGTGATCGTGCCAGCGGAGTGTTCACCGACGCCACCAAGGTTCACCCCATCGCGCATTCCGGGCAGTTCTATGACGTACCTGGCATCCATTTGTGCGAGCCCTCGCCGCAACGGACGCCGTTGCTGTATCAAGCGGGCGCATCGTCCAGAGGGCAGGTATTCGCTGGACGCCACGCCGAGTGTGTCTTTGTGAATGGGCCGACCAAGGGAATCGTCAAGGCTTATGTCGATGCCATCCGTGCGCAAGCCGCAGCGCAGGGGCGTGACCCTGATGCGGTACGAATCTATTCGATGCTTACCACCGTCACCGCGGAGACGCGAAGCCAGGCGCAGGATAAGTACGCAGAATGTCGCGCGCACATCAGCCACGATGGCGCGCTTGCCTTGATGTCTGGCTGGACCGGGGTCGATCTCGGTGCATATGCGCTCGATGATATTGTCGAGTATGCCGAAAGCGACGCGAATCGCTCTGCCCTGGAATCGTTCACCACGGCTGACCCGGGTCGCCGCTGGACCGTTCTAGAGGTTGCAGAATGGGTCGGCATCGGAGGACGAGGGCCAATCGCTATCGGATCGCCGTCCGAAGTCGCAGATACCATGCAGGATTGGGTCGAAGCAACCGGCGTAGATGGCTTTAATCTGACCTACGTCGTCGCACATGAGACTTTCGAAGACTTCGTCAATCTCGTCGTCCCGGAACTGCAGCGTCGCGGTGTACATCAGCGCGAGTACCGAGCCGGCACACTGCGTGAAAAAGTATTTGGCGCGGGTCCGCGGCTAGCGGCGCCACATCCCGCCGCGAGTTACCGTCGCGCGTGACCTCGCGACCGCGCGCCGCCGCACAGTCTTTTCTTGTGCATGGCGAGAAACCGCCAGCCTGCAGCTGTGAGAGAATCGAGCCGGAGACGAGCCAGGATTTCCACGGTGGCTGAACTATCAAACTCTCGCTCACTCTCACTACCGGCGAAATCGCGTGACGAATTCGTCAGGTATCTGCAGATGCCCTTCGACGATCGAGCTCGGGAAATGATGGAGATGCCTGTCGCGGCAGAGGACATCATCATCGCGACCTTTCCCAAGTCCGGCACGACGTGGACTCAGCAGATATGTCATGGCCTGCGCTCTAACGGCGCTATGGATTTCAAGGAAATCAGCTGGGTCGTGCCGTGGCTGGAACGGGGCCACGTCTTCGGAATTGACAGCCGAATTCCCCAGGCATTCGCGCCGCGCGTGTTCAAGACGCATTTGCCTTATGCTCAGGTTAACAAGGGTGCGCGGTACATTCACGTGATTCGTGATCCAAAAGATGCATTGGTGTCGTTCTACCGTTTTCTGTCCCACGGCATCATCGACCCGGCGTCGATTTCAATCGAAATGTTTGCGGATGCGTGGCTGTTTTCCGACCAGTTCGGCGAGCGCGACGAGCATCATTTGCCGTTCGGACCTTACCTGTTCAACTACTGGAGGCATCTTCTCGACTGGTGGTCGGCTCGCAATAGTGCGCTGGTTCTGACGCTGGTTTATGAGCATATGTGCCAGGACCTTGCATCGCAGGTCGCAAGAGTCGCGACATTCATGGGCATCGAGCCGCAACCGGCACTACTCGCATTGGCGACGCATCAGGCTAGCTTTGCTTTTATGGAAGCACATAAGGACCAATTTTCCGATGAGATTATCGGCATTCCGCATCGCCTTGAAAAAGTCGTGCGCGGGGAAGTGGGAAGCCATAAGCGGGCGATCGATGCGACGCTCGTAGCGCGCATCGAAGCCGCCTGGCGACGCTACGTCGAACCCGTCACAGGGTTCGCCAGCTACGAAGCATTCATCGCAGACCTGGCATGATGCTGTACCTGTAAAGTAGCGTGACAAGGATGCCCAACATGACCGCACCTCGGGCGAAGTGGCTCATTCCAGCATCATGCGTGACTCTGTTGCTCCTGGCCATCTCAGGAGCTCGACCCTACGACCGCGGCACCTGGCTCATGGAAGTGTTGCCGGTCATGATCGCGCTGCCGGTGATGTGGCTGACCTACAGGAAATATCCGCTCACGACGCTTCTGTATACATGCATCTTCATCCACGCAGCAGTCCTCATGCTGGGCGGCGCATATACCTACGCCAGAGTACCGCTGGGCTTCGAGCTTCAGTCGTTGTTCGATCTGAGCCGCAATCCGTACGACAAGATTGGGCATTTCTTCCAGGGTTTTGTTCCGGCTCTGGTTGCCAGAGAGATTTTCCTCCGAGGCGATTACGTGCGCGGGTCTCGAATGCTGTTCTTCCTGATTGTCTGCGTGGTTCTGGCCATAAGCGCAACGTACGAATTCGTTGAATGGGGCGCAGCGCTCGCGCTCGGGCAAGGTGCCGAAGCGTTCCTTGGGACGCAGGGCGACCCATGGGATACGCAGTCAGACATGTTCTTCGCACTCATTGGCGCTGTGACCGCACTCGCACTTTTCTCGCGCCTGCAGGACCGGCAGCTCGAGCAGCTTGGTTCGCGATGAGGAGCCAGTTCCGTTCATCGGCAAGGTAAGCCGCGCAGTTTTCCATGGACCAACGCATCATCGGTTTCCATCAGGACGACGAGCAGCACTGGATTGCAGAGCTCGAGTGCGGGCATAACCAGCACGTACGCCACGCGCCACCGTGGACCAACCGGCCCTGGGTCGTCTCCGCTGCTGGTCGCAACAGCACGCTGGGCAAGGTGCTTGGCTGCCGCAAGTGCGACGCTGGCGCGCCGAAAGATGTCGCCACTCAGCCTGGAGCAAAACTGTGAACCAAGTCCAGACCTGCATTGCACGACCGTCTTGTCGGCACAGTACGATAGGCTCCAGTGCAATTAATGCGATGGGAAAGTCATGAGAGGAAAGCGCCAGATGCGGAAGTCGGCAACGGTCTACTTGATTGCCATGACTGCAGGTTTGGTTTGGTGTGGCGCAACCAGTGCTGCCACGTTTGCGCTGTCATTCAGTGGTCATCTGGAGGGCACCTTCGAGCAGAACGCCATCGGCGGCGGCGTATTGGGCGATGTTTTCGCAACAGGCGATCTTTTTCAAGGAACGATTGTGTATCGGACGAGCTCATCGACCTGTGCCGGGTGTAGTAACGAAACATACGAAAACGCGATCAGCGCCCTTTCTGTCACCGTTGGTACAGTCCAGTATTCGTTTGTATTGCCGCTGCTTGAGCCGGTACCACACGAGTCGCAAATCGTCGTTCGCGACAACGATCCGGGGGATGGCTACTTCTTCAGCGTATTCGGCAACGAAGGTGGCACGCCCATCACGACGACCCACCCCATCGCCAGCCTGGTGCCAGATAGCGCAACCCTGTCGCTGGATACCGGGTATCGATTTGCTGTCAACGGCCTCGACCTGCCGACAACCTCGCTCGACCCGGCAGATTTCCCCAGCGGCCTGATCAGCGGTGTGTTCGGCGAAGGCGCCTACTTTTCGCTGTTCTTTAATGACCCGTCGAACGATCCGCTCACGCCGCGCTTTCATTCAGGTCGCATCCGCGGTCGGCTGGATTCGCTCGAACTGCAGCCTGTGCCAGTACCTGCGTCGGTGTGGCTGCTGGCTGCAGCATTGGGATTCTTTGCAAGAAGACGCAGTGCCGACTATCAGTATTCAGAGTCCGCCCAGAAACCGTAGCATCGCCGCTGTCGTCGCCGCAGGCTTTTCCATCTGCGGCCAGTGCCCCGCACCCTCGATGATGTCGACTGCACGCAGATCGTCGAACGCCGCTTCGAGGTGCTCACGCCAGCGCGGGCTGAATTGAAGGCCGAGATCGCGTTCACCGGCGGCGAATGCGGCTGGCTGGGTGAAGTGGCGACCCTCGAGTTCCGGCGTGTTTTGCACATTCACCGGGATATTCCGGTACCAGTTGATTGGCCCTCGGAATCCGCTAGCCTGATAGGTGTGCACGTAGTAATCGAGATCCGCGCGAGTCAACCACGGTGGCAACTCAGAAGGAGGCAGCGGCATCGCATCCAGCAATCCGCTTTTGCGTGGATGCGCGAGTTGGCCGAGGAATGCACCCGGCGGCGCGTTGCCTGAAACGCCGTGGTAGATGGTCAACAGGCTCTTCTCAAGATCGCGTTCGAGTTCAGCCTCCGCCACACCCGCTTGCTGAAAATAACGGATGTACCAGAACTGCGAATCCATGCCCGGCGGATCGATAACCTCCGGACCGATACGCCAGCTGGGTACGGAAAGGCCCATCACCGCTGTACACAACTCGGGATACAGCAGCGCCGTATTCCAGGCAACGATGCAGCCCCAATCGTGACCTATCAAGGTGAACTGCGGACTGCCGAGTGCGGCAGCGAGACCGACGACATCTGCACATAATGTGCGGATCCCGTAGTCGGTAACGTCGAGTGGCGTGCTGCTCTCGCCGTAGCCTCGCTGATCGGGTACAGCAACCCGATAGCCGGCTGCGATCAGCGGTTCGATCTGGTGGCGCCACAGATACCAGCACTGCGGGAATCCGTGCAGCAGAATGACGAGCGGCCCGGCACCTTCGACCACTGCGCGCAGACGCACCCCGTTTGTTTCGATGAACTCGATATGTCGAGTGTGCATGGTGGCTTGTGGTTGCATGGATGAACTCCGGGCGTCGCTGTCGGTTGTTGGCGATGCCGATACACTTGACGCGACTTGCCGTGCGCAGTCAACCCGCTGCGACCCGTGCGGCGCCCATTGCCGCCCGCCGCATGGCGCTCTATCCTGATGCTCATGCGCCTCTCGCTCAAAGCCCGCTTCCGCCTCATCATTGTGTTGACGCTGTGTCTGGCGGCGCCGTTATCGGCGCTCGCCGATTTCAGTTTCGGCCCGCCGTGCCCGATGATGACCGACGGTTCGATGCCTACCGGGCCAGGCGCGGCTCACCCGTGCAAGACGCCTTGCTTAAAGGGCTCGATGGCGGACGATGCCTGCGGCAGCTGCCAGTCCTGCAACATCGGCAGTGTGTTTACGCATCCTTCGTCGTTGAATGCGCGCGGCATCCCGCCGGCGCACAGCCAGCCGATTTCCGCCGTCGCCTCCCTCATCGACCACGCGCCTGCGCCGCTCTGGCGCCCTCCTCGAACCGTCTGACTCGATAGCCCGGGTCCGCCGTAAAGCGGCGGTGTCATCCCGTGCGTGCCTGGTGCGGGCGAGACCGCTCGTAGCGCCTTTCAGGCCGCCGTGCTCTTGGGAGTCAGCATCATGCCGACCATTCCGTTGCAACGGTTCGCCGTATTTGGCGCCACCGTCACCCTGTCATTGCTCGCTTTCGATACCGCTGCGGCAACAGCCCTGACGCTGATCGAAGCACTCGAAGTAGCCACCACCCAGGCGCCAACTATCGCAGCGAACGAAGCCGGCATCGCCGGTGCGCAAGCGCTGGTGACGCCTTCGGACGCACTTCCCGATCCCCGACTCGTATTCGGCGTGGCCAACCTGCCTGTCGACGGACCGGGTAATTTCGCACTGGACACCGACGACATGACGATGGAGCAGATTGGCGTCGTTCAGGAAGTCCCGAACGCCAGCAAGCGGCGTGCACGCCGGACGCGCGCAACGGCCACCGTCGAAGTGGCGCAGGCACAAGCTCGCCTTGCTCGACTGCGCGTCCTGCGTGACACCGCCGTCGCCTGGGTCGATGTTTATTATGCCGAGCGCCGACTGATCGGCTTCGCTGCGCTCGACAGCGAGAACCAGCTGTTGGCCGATGCTATCGCGGCCCTGGTGGCAAGCGGCAGCGCGACGCCGGCGGACGCGGTGCTCCCGAAGACGGAAGCAGTGCGACTCGCCGAACGCCGCGACGTACTCGTGCAGGAGATTGCCGCTGCACGAGCGCGCCTGCGGCGTTACGTTGGCGCGGCAGCCGATAGTCCGCTTGGCGGCACGGCACCCGCGTTTGCGCTCGACCATGCGCACGCTGCGGCTTACCTGCACACGCATCCGGCTTTGGCCGTGTACACGGCTAAGTCGCTCGAAGCACAGGCCGAGGTCAGCGAAGCTGCGGCCGACAAACGGCCTGACTGGGCCGTCGAATTCGCTTATCAGCATCGCGAAGCGGGCTCGGACATGCTCTCGCTGCAGCTCAGTATCGACCTGCCGGTGTTCAGTGACTCGCGACAGGACCCGCGCATCCTCGCGCGACAGAACGAAGTACGCCGGCTCGACGCCGAAGCTGAGGCGCTGCTCCGCATGCATGCCGCCGAACTCGAAAGCAAGTTGGCTGAACATGCTCGTCTCGATCGATCGCTGTCACGCTACACCAAACAGCTGGTACCGCTGGCCGAGCAGCGCGTCGCACTGACACTTGCGGCGTATCGCGCCGGCCAAGGCGATTTACAGACCGTGATCGCGGCGCGCGCAGCACTGCTCGAAGCCGCACTCGAAGCTGTCGAGGTTGAACGCGCCGGCCGCGCGCTCGGTGCAGACATCCACTTCGCCTACATGGAGACATTGCCATGAGCGCCCGCGCCTATGGGCTCACCATTGCGTTTGCGCTTACCGCAATGATCGCAGCCGCTGGCGGTTATTACTTCGCGCAGCGCGCGCTGGTGATGCCAGCAATCTCGTCAACGACGTATGCGTCAGACAAACCAGCGGCGGCGGAGAAACGCGTTCTCTACTGGTACGACCCGATGTCGCCTGCGCAACATTTCGACGCCCCCGGTAAATCGCCGTTCATGGATATGCAATTGGTACCGAAGTACGCCGAAGAGAGCATCGATGGCACCGTGCAGATCAACCCGGCCGCAGCGCAGAACCTCGGTATGCGTCTCGCCACTGTCGTCAACGACACGCTGGCGATTACCGTCGATGCCGTCGGTACGCTGGTCTTGAACGCGCGCGACAGCGCCGTTGTGCAGGCCCGTGCCGATGCGTTTGTCGAACGGGTCTACGATCGTGCTGTGGCGGATGTCGTTTCACGTGGTGCACCGCTGGTCGATCTGCTGGTCCCGAGTTGGACGGCCGCCGGCACCGAGTTGCTCGCTCTGCGCGCACATGGCGATCAGGCGCTGCTTGACGCGGCGCGCGTGCGCTTCCGCCTGCTCGGCGCGCCCCCCGAAGTAATTGAGCGCATCGAAGCAAGCGGTAACGCCGAAGCACGGATCACCGTGACCACGCCTATTGCTGGTGTCCTCCAGACACTCGAGGTGCGTACCGGCATGACTGTCCGCGCCGGTGACACGCTGGCAAGTATCAACGGTCTCGACCCGGTATGGCTCGAAGCGGCCGTACCGGAACGCGCGCTCGGTGATATTCGTGTGGGCAATCCGATCACAGCCGTGTTGCACGCGTTTCCCGGTAAGACCTACCGCGGCGAGGTCATTGCCATCCTGCCGCAGGCTCGACTCGATACGCGCACCGTGACCGTGCGCGCTGTGCTCAGCAATTCCGATGTTCGCCTTCGCCCCGGCATGTTCGCCGAGGTCCGCATTGTGGCGGGCAACGCCACTCCAGCACTGCTGGTGCCGAGTGAGGCCGTGATCCGCACCGGTCGACGCACCCTGGTATACATCGCCACCGAGGGCGGCGGCTATCAGCCGCGCATTGTTCAAACGGGGCGCGAACAGGGCGGCAGGATCGAGATTGTGGCGGGGCTGGAAGCAGGCCAGAAAGTTGTGGCGTCCGGCCAGTTCCTGCTCGATTCGGCGGCCAGCCTTGGCGCCGTGTTGCCGGTGACGGACGATGCCATGGCAGTCGAAACCGAGCCCGCTGCAGCGCCAACCGGCAATCACGACGCGCACAGCACACACGCAAATCCGGGAATAAATACGCCGGGAGCCTCACCATGATCGCGCGACTAATCCGCTGGTCGGTCGCGAACCGTGTGCTGGTGCTGATGGCAGCGGCCGCGCTCGTGGCGTGGGGACTGCAGGCTGTGCGCAACACACCGATAGATGCACTGCCCGATCTGTCCGATGTTCAAGTCATCATCCGTACACCCTATGCCGGCCAGGCGCCGCGTATCGTCGAGAATCAGGTCACGTATCCGCTGACGCGAACGATGTTGTCGGTGCCGGGGGCACGCAGCGTGCGCGGCTATTCGTTCTTCGGCGACTCCTACGTCTATGTCCTGTTCGAGGACGGTACCGATCTCTATTGGGCACGCTCCCGCGTGCTCGAGTATCTGAATCAGATCCAGGGGCAATTGCCAGCGCAGGCACGACCTGCGCTGGGCCCCGATGCCACCGGGGTCGGCTGGATCTTCGAATATGCGCTGGTCGATCGCAGCGGCAAACACGACCTCGCGCAACTGCGTGCACTGCAGGACTGGTTTCTGCGTTTCGAATTGAAAGCGCTGCCTGACGTCGCAGAAGTGGCCTCGGTCGGCGGCATGGTCAAGCAATTCCAGGTTGTTCTCGACCCGGTCAGGCTGGCCGCCTATGGCATTCCGGCGGCGCGCGTCAGTGCCGCTATTCAAGCGGCGAATCAGGAGACCGGCGGCGCGGTGCTGACCATGGCGGAAGCCGAATACATGGTGCGTGCGTCGGGCTATCTGAAGACGCTGGACGATTTTCGTCTCATCCCGCTCGGTGTCTCCGAAAATGGTATTCCGGTTGCGCTTGGCGATGTCGCCGAAGTCCGTCTCGGGCCGGAATTGCGGCGCGGTATCGCCGAGCTCGACGGCCAGGGCGAAGTCGCAGGCGGTATCGTCGTGCTGCGCTCGGGCAAGAACGCCCGCCAGACCATCGCAGCGGTTCGCCAACGCCTTGCTGAGATCGAAGGCGGGCTGCCGGAGGGCGTGACGATAGTCCCGACTTACGATCGCTCGCAGCTCATCGACCGTGCGGTGGCGAATCTCTGGCAGAAACTTGCCGAGGAGTTCGTCGTCGTGGCGATCGTCTGCGTCGCGTTCCTGGGCCATCTGCGTTCAGCAGGAGTCGCCATCTGTACTCTGCCGCTCGGTGTTCTGATTGCATTCATCGTCATGCACGTTCAGGGGATCAACGCCAACATCATGTCGCTCGGCGGGATAGCGATCGCGGTCGGGGCGATGGTCGACGCAGCGGTCGTCATGATCGAAAACGCACATAAGCGCATCGAGGCCTGGCAGCACGCCAATCCAGGCATTGAGCCAGCCGGTGCAAGGCGTTGGGAGCTGATCACAGAAGCTGCCGTCGAAGTCGGACCGGCCTTGTTCTTCTCGCTGCTCATTATTACGTTTTCGTTCGTGCCGGTGTTTACGCTGCAGGCTCAGGAAGGGCGCCTGTTTGGTCCGCTCGCGTTTACCAAAACATACGCCATGGCCGGCGCAGCCGCGCTTGCCGTGACGCTCGTGCCGGTGCTGATGGGTTACTGGATCCGCGGGCGCATTCCCGCGGAAACGCGCAACCCGCTCAATCGAGTTCTTATTGCCCTGTATCGACCGTTGCTCGGCGCTGCGCTGCGCTGGCCGCGTTTGACCCTGCTGGGGGCATTCGCGATTGCAGCCACGAGCGTATTCCCGCTCAGCCAGCTTGGCGGCGAATTCATGCCCTCACTCGACGAAGGCGACGTTCTCTACATGCCGTCGGCCCTGCCGGGTCTTTCTGCGCAGAAAGCAGCCGAAATTCTGCAGCAGACCGACAGGCTCATTGCGTCCGTGCCGGAAGTCGCGCAGGTCTTCGGCAAAGCCGGGCGCGCCGAGACCGCCACCGATCCCGCGCCGCTTGAAATGTTCGAGACCACCATCCGCTTCAAACCGCGCGCAAGCTGGCGGCCGGGCATGACACCGGCGCGACTTATCGAAGAACTCGATCGTACGGTTCGCGTACCCGGTCTCGCCAACATCTGGGTACCGCCAATACGGAATCGCATCGATATGCTCGCGACTGGCATCAAGAGCCCTATCGGGATCAAGGTTGCCGGCGAATACCTCACCGATATCGACCGCGTGGCTGCGGCCATCGAGCATGTGGCCAAACGCGTACCGGGTGTGAGTTCAGCGCTTGCTGAGCGCTTGACCAGCGGTCGATATATCGACATCGACATCGATCGCGCGGCCGCGGCCCGCTACGGTCTGAATATCGCCGACGTACAAAACACGGTCGCTGGTGCCATCGGTGGAGAAAACATCGGCGAAGTCATCGACGGACTCGCGCGCTATCCGATCAACGTGCGCTATCCGAGCGAGATCCGCGACTCAGTGGTAGCGCTGCAAAAGCTGCCGATCCTGACCGGCAACAAGCAGCAGATCCTGCTCGGCGACGTCGCGCATCTTGCGGTAACGATGGGGCCGACGATGATCCGGAGCGAGAACGGCCGCCTGTCCGGTTGGGTCTATATCGATGTGCGCAACCGCGACCTGGCGTCGGTCGTGGTCGATTTGCGGCGCGCGGTCACCGATGGTGTCACCCTGGCGCCCGGCATGAGCGTCAAGTATTCCGGCCAGTTCGAATATCTCGAACGCGCAGCGGCACGGCTCGCGCTGGTTGGTCCAGCAACCGCGGCGCTGATTTTCGTTCTGCTTTATCTGGTGTTCCATCGTCTGGATGAAGCACTGTTGATCATGCTCACCCTGCCGTTCGCGCTCGCTGGCGGGGTCTGGTTCATGTATCTGCTCGACTACCGTCTGTCAGTCGCCGCTGCGGTCGGTTTTCTCGCGCTGGCTGGCGTCGCCGCCGAATTCGGTGTCGTCATGCTGCTGTATCTGCGCAATGCCTGGCAGGAGAAACTGGCCAGTGGTCACGGCTCCATGCACGACCTCGATCAGGCCATCCAGGAAGGCGCGGTGCTGCGGGTGCGCCCCAAAGCGATGACCGTGGCGGTGATCGTCGCCGGGCTGCTGCCGATACTGATCGGCGAGGGTACCGGCTCTGAAGTCATGAGTCGCATCGCCGCGCCGATGATCGGCGGGATGATCACGGCGCCTCTGCTGTCGTTGTTCATTCTGCCGGTCGGCTATCGCGTTCTGCGGCGACCGCGTCCGCGTGAGAGTGCCCCTACTGGGTGCCCAATGGCCGGCCCAACAGCGTATTGATGGCGTCGTCGGTCGGCACGCGCATACCATCAGCAATCGTATTGACGTAGGTCGAGAAAGCGCACATGGCAACCAGTTCGGCGATATCCTCATCGCTCAAGCCATGCGCCCGCAGTGGCTGATAGTCGTCGCTTTCGAGCTGATGGGCGCGCGTGCCGCACTTGACGGCGAAGGCGATGATCGCGCGTTCGCGCTCGTTTTCGATCGCCTCCCAGTCACCGCAGAGCTGCGACATGGCGCCCGCCGGAACATCCAGCAGAGCCAGAAAGGCGAGGTGCGCGGATTCGCAGTAGTGGCACCCGCGAGCATGCGAAATGGCGGTCAGAATCTTCTCGTTCAACACGCGCCCGAGTTTTCCTTCGCACAGGATGCCTTTGACGATGGACCAGGTATTGCGCAGCACGCGGGGCGAAACTGCGGCCTGTGTTTTAAAGAAATTAGGTACGAATGGCGCGCCCATGGTACTGCGGATGTCGTCGAACAGCGCGCCTACTTCACCCTGAGCCTGGTCTTCGGCCAGCAGGCCGGCGGCAAATATCGGTCTCATGAGACTGCGAGCTCCTCTCGGTAAAAGGGCGATGTTGCGGTCCTTACAGCAGCCGTTCGCCGGCGAAGAAGACTTTGCGCCAGCGCACGACTTCAACGCTGGCGAACAAGCCGGCCAGCGTAAACGGGTCATTGGCCGCCAGGCTTTCGGCTTCGGCCCGGTCCTCGGTGTCGAAGATGATCAGACTGCCGGTGGCGTCGCCGCCGTCGTCCGACAGGGTCGCGCCGGCGGCGAGGATCCGCACGGTGAAGGGTTCGAGGTAGGCAAGGTGCGCCGGACGGGTCGTGGCGCGCAATGCTGCACTACCGGGTTTGTCGCGCGTATGGATAACGTAGGGCATGATAGTTGCCGATGAACGAGTTCACGCCATCTTCGCCGCCCGGACGCCCGCTGACAAGCTCGTGCGGGCGAGGTCGATTCGCGCTCGCGGTGTGCGGGTAATTGGATGTCTCGCGAAACCCCTTCAGGCACCGCTCTGCTCACCGAGGTAGCGAACCTCGCTGCGGCTGAACTCGACCTTAGCCGTGCGCTGAATGCGCGCATGACCGTTGCACTTGAACGGTTGGCCTACCTCGACCCCGCGCGCAATGCGTTCGACACCATCGCCGAAACCGTACGTGCCGGGCTCGACTGTCACTGGGCCAATGTCGGCCGCCTCATCCCCGGCACCGGCATTATCGAGCTGGTTGGCGTAGCTGGCGGCAAGCCCGCTGTACACGGCATGCGCTATCCGTTGGTCGGCACTCCCTGCGAACATGCCTGGTCGCTGGCCGATCCGGTTGTCGTCATCGGGCACAATGTCGCCAGTCACTTTCCACAGGCACCCATCCTGGCCGCGCTGGGCGCGCAGAGTTATCGTGGCGCCGGTTTGCTGACGCCAGCGGGCGAATTGCTGGGGATCATCGTTGCCATCGACGATCATCCTTGCGGCGACAACCCGGCCGAGCGCGCGCTGCTCAGAACCGCAGCTGCGCGCGCGACACTGGAACTGCAGCGCATTGCTACTGAACGCGAACGTATCGATCAGGAACAACGCCTGGCGGCAGCGCTGGCGATCAGCAATCTTGGCCTGCTCGAATGGCATGTCCGCGACGATCGAATGACGGTCGATTCACGTTTCGCCGAGATACTCGGATGGACGCCCGAGGAATTCGGGCTCAATCGCGCAGCCTGGGTGGCGCGTGTGCATCCCGAGGATTTTTCGCGTATTGCCAGTCTGCTCGACCAGCTGCTGCAGGCCGGTTCCACCCCCGCGACCTGTGAGTATCGCCTGTTGACGCGGGCCGGCAATTGGCATTGGGTACGTGTACAGGCACACGTCATCGAGCGCGATGAGAACGGTGATGCGCTGCGACTGCTCGGCGTGTATGCCGATATTCACGAGCAACGACTGGCGGAGCAGGCGCTGCGCGACAAGGAATCGCATCTCGCGCTTGCCATCGAAAGCGCCGGACTCGCCGAGATCTTATGGGATGTCACCAGCGATCGCTTCGACGTCAATCCGGTATGGTCGCGTCTGCTCGGCTATGAACCTGGCGAAATTCCGCCGACGGCTGCCGCGTGGGCTGCGTTGGCGCATCCCGACGATTACCCGGCATCTCGACAAAACATCCTCGATTTCCTGCGCGACGGCACTTTCGGCACGCCATTGCCGCATCGTGTGAAAGCGAAAGACGGCTCCTGGCGATATGTCCAGATGGGCGGACGGGTCGTCGAGCGCGATGCCGAGGGCCGCGCCACGCGCGCGCATGGGCTGTTCATGGACGTACATGCAGCGCATGAAGCGGCCGAACTGTTACGCGAACGGACTGAGTTTCTCGAACTCGCGGTGCGCGGATCGATGGACGGCCTGTGGGACTGGCGTTACGTCTCCGACGAACTGTATCTGTCGCCGCGGCTCGGCGAACTGCTCGGGCACAGCATCGACGAAATGCCCAGCCTCCGCCGAGATTTCGTCGCCCGCTACGGTCATCCCGATGACAAAGCGCTGCAGGTCGAACTGGTCCGCCAACTCCGCAATGGCGGCGGTAACATGAATTTCGATTTTCGCTTGCGTACGCGCAACGACGAATGGCGATGGTTCCATTGTCGCGGCACCACGCTACATGATGGCGACGGCCAGCCCGTGCGCGTCGTCGGTTCGATTTCCGACATCACCGAGCGCAAGCAGCGCGAAGCCGAACTGGCCCAGGCGCGCGAACAACTGCGCGATGCCATCGAACATATCGACGCGGGTATCGTGATGTCCGATGCCAACGATCGTCTGGTCCTCAGCAACCAGCGCTATGGCGAGATGTACGGCTATGCTCCCGAGATGCTGCAGCCAGGGACGCCGCTGCAGGTGCTGACCCGCGATCTGCACTTGCGCTATCCCGACTATCTGGCAGGGCGCGATCTCGAACAGGCAATAAAAGAACGGCTTGCCATTCACCGTGAGCGCCGTGGCAACTGGGAAATGAAACTCGGCGAACACTGGTTTCGCATTGGCGATTTCCCGACCGCCAGCGGCGGCACTGTCAGTCTGCGCACCGACATCACCGCAATCAAACATACTGAAAAAGCGTTACGTGAAAGCGAGGCACGCCTGCGCACGGTGCTCGACAACTCGCCGGTCGGAATCTTCTTCAACGCGCCGGACGGAAGGCTGGTATTTGCCAATGCGACCTATCTCAAAACCGTGCGGCTGACCGCCGAACAGGCCAGCGGTTTCGCCTGGGAATCGCACGTGCACCTAGAGGACAGAGCGCGTGTAGTGCAGCATTGGCGGGAGTTCTGTGCCGCTCCGCAAAATCTGATGGAAGTCGAATATCGGACCCAGGACGAAAACGGCCCCGAGCGCCTGCTGTTGGCGCGCGCTGCGCCGATCACGGAAAACGCGCAGCTGCTCGGATTCGCCGGCACTATCGAAGATATTACCGATCGGCGCGCCGATGAAATCGAACGGCTGCGGCTGCAGGCGCAGATCCAGCAGGCCCAGAAAATGGAGGCCATTGGCCAGTTGACCGGCGGCATTGCGCACGATTTCAATAATATTCTGGCCAGCATGCTCGGTTTCACGCATCTCGCCAGACGCGTGTCCACCGCTTACGACAACCCCAAGCTCGACGAGTATCTGGCCGCCGTTGAACAGGGCGGCGAACGCGCGCGCGATCTGGTGAGCAAGATGCTTGCGTTCAGTCGGCATACCCCCGGTCAGGAGCAACATTGCGCTTCGCCGCAACGTCTGATTGACGAGGCTGTGCAATTTCTGCAGCCGATGATCCCGGCCGGCATCCGCATCGCGATGCAACTCGATCCGGGAGCTGGCGACGTGCTGGTCGATGCCGTCGACCTGCATCAGGCGCTGGTTAATCTCGCCGTCAACGCGCGCGATGCCATCGGCGAGCATGGTCATATCACGATACGGCTGCACGGTGCGCGACATCGACAGGCGCGCTGCGCGAGCTGCACGGCCGATTTCAGCGGGGAGTTCGTCGAAGTCGCTTTGAGCGACAATGGAAGCGGGATCCGACCGGAACATGTGGCGCATCTGTTCGAGCCGTTTTTCTCGACCAAGGATGTCGGCAAAGGTACCGGCATGGGACTTGCTGTAACCCATGGCGTCGTTCATCGCGCTCAAGGTCATATCCTGATCGAAACCGCACCCGGCACCGGCACCACCGTAAAACTACTGTTGCGCCCCGCCCCATTTGCAGCCAGCGAAGCGCCTGCTCCAGTGCGCGAAACGACGACGACCCGCGATGTCCGCGGCACCATTCTGCTGGTCGACGACGAACCCTCGATCACGCGCATGTTGGGCACGATGCTCGAGGGCCAGGGCTATCAGGTCGCCGCTTTCAACGATACGCAGGTTGCCCTGGACTGGGCGGCCTCGCACGGCGATACGTTCGATGCGTTGATCACCGATCAGACGATGCCCGGCATGAGCGGTTTCGATCTCGCGCGGCGCCTGCTCGGCATCCGTCCGGACCTGCCGATATTGCTCTGCACCGGCTACAGCGATGTCGTCGACGAAGCAGTGTGCCTGGCCGCAGGGATCCGTCACTTCATGCACAAGCCGGTGCCATTCGAGTATCTGCTGGATGTCCTCGCGGGCGCACTTGAAGACGCTTCGGTGGAGCCGACGTGAATCCGGCCACGAAAACTATCAATCTCGCGCTGCAGGGAGGTGGCTCACACGGCGCGTTTACCTGGGGCGTACTTGACGTTCTGCTCGAGGACGGCCGGCTCGCCTTCGACGGTGTAACCGCAGCGAGCGCTGGAGCCATGAACGCGGTCGTCTGTGCCGATGGCTGGCTTGACGGTCTGGCCGCCGGCCGCGACCCGCGGGAAGCTGCGCGCGAAGCGCTGGCCCAGTTCTGGACCGCTGTCGGCGCACAGCCGTCCTCGTACACGCTGAATCCGCTGTTTCGCGTCGCCACGCCGCGATCCTTGTCCCTGAACCCGATGTTCCTGTGGTACGACCTGGTCTCGCGCATGTTTTCGCCATATCAGCTCAATCCGTTCAACTACAATCCGCTGCGCGGCCTGCTCGCGCGCCAGATCGATTTTGAGCGCCTGCAGGTGGCAGCGCCGTTCAAATTGTTCATCAGCGCGACCAACGTCCGCAGCGGCCGCGTACGCATCTTCCGCGAGACCGAACTCGCGCTCGATATGGTACTGGCCTCGGCCTGCCTGCCATTTGCGTTTCAGGCTGTCGCCGTCGAGGACGCCAGCGGGATCCAGCATTACTGGGATGGCGGCTACATGGGTAACCCGGCGCTCTACCCGCTGCATTACGCGACCGCCACTAGCGACCTGCTGCTGGTGCAGATCAACCCGCTCAGGCGGGACCACGTGCCCGATACGGCCGCCGAGATCATCGAACGTATGAGCGAAATCAGCTTCAATGCGTCGTTGCTGCATGAACTGCGCGCGATCGATTTCGTGCAACGTCTGCTGAACGAGCAGAAACTCGACGACACGCGCTATCGGCGCGTGCGGCTACATATGATCGAGGCGACTGAAGCGATGCGCGAGTACGGTGCGAGCAGCAAGTACAACACCGCTCCTGACTTCCTGAACGAGCTGTTCGAGGTCGGCAAAAACACGGCTCGCGAGTGGCTGGAAACGAAATTCGACTATCTCGGGCACGCCGGAACTGTCCGTATTGCCGAAACCTTCCTCTAGCAGCCGGTCGGACACAGGCTGAATCTACTGCGGGCCGCTGCGCCTGCGGCCGTGCCGGCAAATTGTGACCAATAGCACAAGTTCCCGCTGCGTCTGCCGCTAACCCAGAGTTACGGGCGCATTCGGCGCCAGGTCGGCCGCCCCGAGCCCCGGCCCGGGCCCTGTGCATTGCCACCTGCGTCACATCGTGTTCGCCATGCAGGTGACTGAGTTCACAGTCGTTGCAATCGAGGCGAAACGTTTCTTCACAAACGGCGCCATGGCGACGATACATGAGTCACCGAGGACCATCTCGGGGGATAGCGATCATGGCAACAGCAACCATTACTCCGATAATTCCGACCCGTTCGCGCGAGCTGCTCGACAGCTGCCTGCGTCTCGCCCAGGAACGATTGCCGACCCTGCTTGCCGACGTGCTGACCCAAAGCGATGACGTCCTGTTCAATCTGGCCAATACAGCCGGCAGCTCGATGCGCCAAAATCTTTTTTTTGACGCGATGCGCGAACTGCGTCTCAAACGCCAGGATATCGAGACTGCGTTTCTCGACAATTTCAACCGGGGTTATGCCGACGCCATCGATCTCGCCAGAACACCGGCGCGTCGCGGGGTCTCGGTATTGTCCGGTGAACTGACCCTGGTCGGTCTTGACGAAGTCGAAGAGAACCTCGCCGTCAATCAATTCGTGGACAGCATGCGGACTCGCTGCAGCCAGGAGATTTTCGCGCTCGAGAAACGACTCGGCGTATTGTTCAAAGCACCCGAACTCGACGACGCCAGCAACCCGCTGGGCCCGCGCGCTATCGGCGAAGCGCTGAAGCGCGCCTGCCAGCGTCTGGATGCCAATGTCGAAGTGAAGCTGACCCTGTACAAATTATTCGACAAGCTGGCGAGCTTCGGGCTACAGCAATTGTATGTGGAACTCAACCGTCGACTGGTTCAGGGCGACATTCTTCCGATGCTGTCAGCACAGGCCGAGCGCGCGGCGCCAGCGCGGCGCACGCGCGTGATCATTGAATCTGGCCAGGACTCGGTCGAGGCGGCCGGCGACGACGTCTTTTCAACATTGCAGTCACTGATGCAAAACGCCGGCGGTCATGGCCAAGGTCATGGCAACAGCGGTGCAGGTGGCGGCGGGCCCAGTATCGTCGGTCTTGGCAACGGCGCCCGCCACGGTGCTTACGGCAGCAATGGCGCCGGGGCGATGGGTGGATACGCGACCAACGGATTTCCCATCCTCGACGGCGGAGCAGGTCCAGGCGGATTTGCCGGTGGTGGCGGCAACAGTGCCGGTCACGGTGCGGACTATATGTCGGTGCCGCTGCTGGTCGAGGCTCTCACATCGTTGCAGCGTGGCGGGCATGGCCTTAGCAATGGTATGGGCCATGATCTGGTCAGTGGCGGCGGCAGCGGGACCGACGGGTTGATCAATCGTGGTACGAGCAGCGGCGATGGCTCATTCAACGGCGCTTTCGAGGCCAGCGGCGTCCGTTCCGGTACGTTCAATATGCTGCGCGGTCTGCGCGAATCCGGCGTGGTCGGCCAGATGGCGCCAACGCAGGATCTCACGCTGGAAATCGTCTCGCTGCTGTTTGACTACATCCTCGGGGATGCCAGCATTCCGGATGCACTTAAAGCCCTGATTGGACGACTGCAGATCCCGGTGCTGAAAGTTGCGATCCTCGACAAGAACGTGTTCTCGAAGAAGAGTCATCCGGCGCGCCGCCTGCTCGATGCACTCGGCAGTGCCGCTGTCGGCTGGCACGAAGGCCTGCAACGCTCGGACATTCTGTACGCCAAGATTGAAGAAGTCGTTCTGCAGATAGTTAATGATTTCGATGACGATGTCGGACTGTTCAGCACGGTGCTGGACGATTTCACCACGTTCATGGAACGGGAGAACGCCGCTGCCAACGAACGCGCCGACGCTTCTTCCCGGTCACTGCATACGCGCGAGCGACTGGTACTCGCCAAACTCGCTGTCGACGAAGCATTGCACGCGCGCACGCGCGGCGGCGAGGTGCGCGAATTCGTCATGCAGTTCCTGTTTGACTACTGGCGCCAGTTGCTGATCATCACGCACGTCGAGGCCGGTCTCGACAGCGATGAATGGCGGACCCAGCTCGGTGCTGTCGACGAACTGGTCTGGTCAGTGCAATCCAAAGCAACCCCGGAAGATCGCAAAGCACTCAGTTCACGTCTGCCGGCATTGCTCAAGATCATCAAAGGCGGCATGCGCACGCTCGAGATGGCGCCAGTCGATTGTTCGCGTTTCCTGAGCATGCTGGCAAGCGTGCATGTCGTCTCGATCAAACAGATTGAAGAATCGAGCATTGCCGCACGCAAACTGGCCAGATCCGAGTCGCCTGTCGAAACCAGTGGCGAGCAAACCGAGGCCGCCGATCGCACGGTCGAAATTGACCCCGCCAGCGAGGAGTTCATACGTCAGGGGTTGGCACGCCTGTTCGAGCGCAAAGGCGTCGAACCTGTCGAGCTGGATTTCGACTTCTCGGCAATGGAAGCCGAGACCGTCCTCCCGGAGCCGATAGACAGTGACGCTGGCATCGAGACATACGTCGAGCTGGTGACCACGCTCGATCTGGGCGACTGGGTTGAATTCGAAACGGCCGACGGCCTGCGCATCCGTGGTCGCTTCACCTGGATCAGTCCGACCTCCGGGCGCTACCTCTTCACCGATCTGCATGGCGAGAAAATGCAGGAGCTGACGATGATCGAACTCGCGCGCGAATTTCAGCTGGCGAATGCCAGCATTATCCGCGCTGAATCCGACCCGCTACTCGACCGCGCGCTGGGCGCGTTGATCGACAAACTCGAAGCGGAATCGGCTGCCGCCTGAAATAAGCTGCCGGTTCGCTGGTTGCGCGCCCCGGCGACTGCGATCCCCGTTCAGGGCGGCAGTGCTACACTGAACCACGTCAGGCGCCAAGCCGGTGGGAGTATGCTGCGATGCCGTGGTGGGGTTGGGTAATCACGGGAACCGTTCTATTCGGTGCCGAAATGTTCGGCGTGAGCGCACAGTTCTATCTGGTTTTCCTCGGCGCTGCCGCGCTGGCTGTCGGGTTCATCGGTGCACTCGGCGTCGTGCTGCCTGACTGGGCGCAATGGCTTACCTTCGCCGCTCTCGCTGTCGCCTGTATGGTCGCTTTTCGCGAACGGGTCTATCGCCGCTTTCGTGGTGCCGACGGCATCGTCGATACCCCATTGTCTATCGGCGCCAGTATCCGTGTACCGGAAGCACTCGCACCCGGTGCAAGCTGTCGCGTCGACTACCGCGGTTCGACCTGGACCGCGCGGAATATCGACAGCGAAGTGCTGGCTGCGGGCGCCCAGGCTGAAGTCGCCGAAGTCGCGGGTCTCACCCTGCATCTGCGTCACGCTGCACGCCCCTGAGCCCGCCACACTGCGGGCGACGCTGCTCTCGATAGATAACTCGCTGCCTGTCCACTACCGAGGAGTTCACCATGGAAACGCTGTATGTCGTGCTGATGATCGCCGTACTGGTCATTATCGTGCTGGCAAAGACGGCAACCATCGTGCCGCAGCAAAGCGCGTTCGTCATCGAGAACCTCGGCCGGTACAGCCGTACGCTGCAGGCCGGCTTTCACGTGCTGGTTCCGTTCGTCGAACGCATCGCTTACAAGCACAATCTGAAGGAGGAGGCGCTCGATATCCCGGAGCAGATCTGCATCACCAAGGATAATGTGCAGGTCGGCGTTGACGGCGTGCTCTACATGCAGGTGTTGAATGCCAGCAACGCGTCTTACGGCATCACCAATTACCGCTTTGCGCTGATCCAGCTCGCTCAGACCACGCTGCGCAGCGAGATCGGCAAGATCGATCTCGATCGTACTTTTGAAGAGCGCGCGACCATCAATGCCAATGTCGTCGCCGAGCTCGACAAGGCCTCCGAACCGTGGGGTGTCAAAGTGTTGCGTTATGAAATTCGCAACATCAACCCGCCGCAGGATGTCCTTACCGCGATGGAGAAACAGATGCGCGCGGAACGTGAAAAGCGCGCTGTAATCCTCGCGTCGGAAGGCGAGCGCGATGCCGCCATCAATCAGGCTGAAGGCGACAAGCAGCGCGTGATCAAGGCATCCGAGGCGAACAAGCAGCAGCAGATCAACGAAGCTGAAGGCCAGGCAAGCGCGATTATGGCGATAGCGACCGCGACCGCCGAAGGTTTACGCCAGGTCGGTTTGGCGCTGAGCGGAGAAGGCGGTGCCGAGGCGATGCAGTTGCGCGTTGCCGAGCAGTATGTGCGCGAGTTCGGTCAACTCGCTCGCGATGCGAAGGGCACCTTGATCGTGCCCGCCAATCTGGCCGACATCAGTTCGATGATTGCTGTCGCGACCAGCGTCGTGCGCGGCGGCTCGGAGGCCGGCCGCACCACCAAGTGACAGCAGCCTGTCGGACTTAGGGAATTGTGACCAGGCTGTCGATTCGGCCTGAGTCCGACAGGCTGCAAACTTCAGACGTGCTTCGGCTTGCCGATGACGATGTGCTTGGTGCCTTTGACGCCGCGACGCGCGTTCATTTCCTTGGCCAGTGCCGAGGCGTGCGTCAGAACGTGTTCCTTGCTGCCGGTATGAAAACCGGTGATCGGGGCATAGCCCCCTTCGATGACATAGCGGTAGCCGGTAGGACCGCCATGGTCCAGCTTGCATTTTTCGAGCTTGGTGACGAAATAGATCGGCGGGCGCGTGTCTATCGGAGCTTCAACTTTGAGAGAGGCGTTTGGTTTAATCACGGCGCTCATGCAAAACCTCCATTGGGCGGGTCGATTTGGCTCGCTACGGGCGACGGCCTACCGTCTGACGGTAGCGAACGCACCGGAACTGTATGCTCCCGTGACTTAGCACCACGGGTCAGGGTCGGACGCCGCGTCAGTGCGGGTCCGGGGCAGGAGATGTCGACGTCTTCGAAAAGGGCAAGCTCAGCCAGGTGAGATTGGGCACTTTATATTCGTTCTACTCCCCTGCTGGCACAGTAGCACGGCACGGCTGGGGCGGCCAGTGCCAAGGCAGCTAGCAGCCGTAGTCGAGGGCCAAGGCCGGTCAATGCGAGCACTCAGGCGCCGATATCGCCCTCGCCGACAAACGCGTTGAGCACATTCAGGGTGATGCGGGCGATGTCGTTGTGCCCGTTGTTCCAGGGTAGCGCCTGACCCCAGGCAATCGAGCCAGTGGAAAACACGGCGCCGCCTTTCCGCGTCTTGAACAGGGTTACGTCGGCGCGGACCTGAAAATCCTGACTGCCGCCCAGGCCGGGGTAGTTGAACATGACTTCTTCGCCGACATGCGGATAGTTGTCGGAGAAGCCGAAAGACGTCGCCAGCAGCCAGGTTCCGGGGGGCGTGCCCCAGGCCCGTTCGTAGCGATCGAGTTCCAGACCGGCAGCGCCGCCAAGCGCGAGCCCGTCATTACCGAAGGTGTCGCCCACGCCGTCCATCACGAAAGCAACGGCAGGATCATGGCTGTCGGGAAGACGTCGATACGGCAGGCACTGATCCATGCCCTCGCTGGTAAAGCCGACCCCCATCGCCTTCTGCGGCGCGCGGCCGCGATCGCGCCAGATGCCGCTTTTCTCGCCGGTACTGGCGAGGTAATACTCGCCGGGCGCGGCCTGCCAGGCCCGCGAGCCGGCATTCAGCTTGCGGATTTCCATGCACCACGGCTCGTCGCTGCGGAATCCGACCACCCAGTAATAGCCGTTGGCGCCGAGGTACATCACCCGCCCACCCTCGGCCAGATACGCATCCGTCGCATCCATCATCCGCTCGGAGTAATACTCGGAGTGCGTACCGTTCAGAACGACCTTGTAAGGGCTGAGCAGACTGACGCCCTCGCGGTCGAGATCCTCGTCCGTGATGACGTCGAAATCATGCCCGCACTGCTCCAGCCACCAGATGATCGACAGGTCTGCGGCAAATTGCCAGGGCACGCCGGTCGCTGCCATGCGATGGCGCGGCCGCATGCCGAACACCGGTCGGCGGTAGGACGTATGGCAGACGCCGGCGCCATCGCTGTGATGATCGTAAGACGACCCGCCGAATTCGGGATGCGCCGCAAGCAGAAAATCGTCGTCGTGGAAAACCAGCGTATGACCGGTGACGGCTTCGCACCCTGGCCCTTCCAACGCCATGCGTTCGTTGGCATAGGCCAGGTAACTGGCCGTCGGCATCAACATTGCAACTTTGGCCTGCGCCGTCGTCGGGCGTACAAAAAACGTGATGTGATCCTCGACCGTCCCCGCGCGCAGGCGCGCCGCATGGACACCACTTTTCAGGTCTGCCGGCACGCGCCAGCTGAAACTGGCTGGCCAGCGGCAATCTGTAATGGCATCGTCGTTGAAATAAATGCCACCGTATTGCCCCGGATCGAGGCGGAAGCAATCGTCTTTGCCGCGCCAGTTGTAGCCGGTCATCGCCCGCACCGGCCGGTTCACACCGCGGCCATGCAGATGTTGCGGCCCGCTGTCGATGACGATGTCACCGATACCATCGGCGCTGTACCCAGCGCTGGTATCCCAGTTCGCCACGCTGTCGGCAACAGCGCCTGGAGCGGCAGCGAGCGCAGCCAGCTCAGTGGCATGGAGCGCACGAGCTATCACACCGCAACGATCAATCTTGCCGTTATACGAACCGCGGACACAGCTCTCGCCGTTGTCGTTCACCGCATGCCAGCCGGCAAACAGGAGCGGGCGTCCGGCGCTCTGCGGCCGGACCGTGAAATGGTCTTCGTGCGTGGCGTCGTAATCTATCGGCAGTATCGGCGCCAGCAGACTGTTGTAGGGATTGATGTGTGCCTGTTGAACGATCCGCACACGTCGAGTCTGTGCGTCGTAGCTGGCGGCGACGAAATACCAGATTTTCGCCATCAAGGGTCGACCGCTGGCAACTTCGGCGACGTCCTCGCCGTTACCTGCCCAGAATGCGAGTTCGCCGGCTTCGTTGATGCCGAGCGAATAACCGCGGCGCTCATGCTCGGCATACTGGGTGATCAGACCCTGTCGACGGCGGCGCGGCGTGGTCGGCCAGATAAAGGCATACACGGTGAAACTGCCGGCCGGCAACAGACGATGACCGGGATCGTCGACGACGACATAACTGCCGGTCTGCACGGTTCGATGTTCGAGCGCGATCGATTTCGGCATATCGCTCGCCACTTCGCGTTCAACGAAGCCGGGGCCACCCTGCGCTTCGTCACCATGGATAAGGCGGACAAGCTGTACGTCAGCGCTGCTCACGCCTTCGGCGCTGGTCATGAAATTGAGCGTGTCGCCCGGCTTGACGCTGATGCGATCGCAATAGCCGGTGATATAGGTGCTGATCATGGCTGCTCCCTCACGCACGCATCAGGTCGGCGACATGGCACAGAAACACCGCGTGCTGTGCGGCGGACTCATCGGTATAGACCGTCTCATCGACCAGCATTGGTGGTGCCCCGGGCGTGATCGGCAGGCGAATCACCTGGAATTCGCGGCACGCCACCCGGGCATAGAGCCCGTAGCGCGGCGGGCGGCGAAAGAAATTCAGCACGCGCTCCAATCCATCGCTGTGCTGGCCGAGCGGTTGGCGGCGATACTCGTCGATCAGATCTTCGGTAATGAGCGCGCGGATGCTCTGTTTCATCGCTTCGTTGAACTGCTCGTAGACAATGGCCTGCTTGTCGGCATTCTGGATCGCTGTGCTCATTCGTCGATCTCGATAGGATAGGAAGCGCCCAGTATATCGAGCCGCTCCAAGACGCGCATGACTGGCGCCGTCAGCGAACGGCGAAATGCCGACGCACGAGCGCATCGGCCTCATCCGTTTGCGCACCCAGCGACCGGGCAGCATAGAGCTGGCCACGAGCGCGGGCGAGATTGTGCGCACCGCGGCTCGCGTAGCGCCGCGCATCCCAGCCGAAATAGGTTTCGTCGAGCGCATCGGCGAGAAAACGCGCCGCGAGCTCGAGGTGGATCTCGAGCGTGGCAGGCACCAATGCGCGGATTTCATCCGGCGTCACGAAAACGCGTGCAACTGCTGCATAACCGGCCAGTGCAGCGTCGAAATACGCCAGGTCGAACGTCGCGTCGGGCGCATCTTCGCCGTGTGGATTGCACCACGATCGCAATGCATCGCCGAGTTCGAGCGCGAGCGGCATGCGTGCCAGCGTATCCAGATCGATCAGCGCCAGCGCCTCGCGGCCATCGGCGTCGAACAGCACATTCGATATTTTCGGATCACCATGAACGACGCGTGGGAGCGTGGGTTGAGCGCGAGGCAACACCGCGTGATATGCGTCGAGTTCGACAGTCGCAGCACGAACTGCGGCATACAGGTGATGCGCCTTATGGGTCGCCAGCATCGTGGTGAGGCGCGCTCGGTGACGCACAAAATCATGTGTTGGAGGGCGCGAGACGGCGAGTGGGCCAGCGTAATCCGTCAGCGCCAGATGAAAGTGGGCGAGCAGACCGGCAGCGGCCGCTGCCTGCTCGGTATTCTGCAGAGCATCGTAAGCGCGACCATCCACCCAGGTCATCAGGCGCCAGATTTCGGCGCCGCGCAACACGGCCAGTTCACCGCCGGCAGTCGGGATCAATGTTGGCGTACACAGACCTTTAACAGCCAGATGAGCCGTGACGTGCGCGATATTGACGTTGACCTCGGCCGTGAACACCGCATGCAGGCGCTGCAGGGCATAGCGTTCGCCGCCCGTGCTCTGCACCGCGTAGGTCAGATTCACCAGGCCTTGAGTTATCTCCGTGACGCTCGCGGCGGTGACAAGATAGTGGCTCAGGACTTCATCAACGCACGTCGGCCATTGCGTTTCAGCATGGCGCTCGACAGTCATCTCTCCTTTGCCTGCTATTCGGCCAGTCGCGCTTCGAGCTCGGCCACGCGTGTCTGGAGGTCGTCCCGTTCGCGCGCTAACCGCGTGGATTCGGCCAGCGCCTCGAACGAGGAACGTTCGGCCCGCGTTGCGCGCTCGAGTGCTGCAATGCGCTGCTCGCTCAACAACACTTCGCGCCGCGACGGTCCGAACAATCCGCGCCACCAGCCGTCATCGTCACCGGCCACAACAGACTCTTCCGTTCGCGACCGCAGTTCAGCGTACTCAGGCCTCGCGCAGTAGGTCTCACCCGCTGCGGTCAGCTGATCGAGCAATTGAATCGTGTCGCTGCCACTCGGATCCCGTTCGCTGGCCAGGCGCGCTATCTGGATCAAGGCAAACGCTTCAAAAAAACCTCGCTCGCCGCTGGCAAATGTAATGTCCATCGCGCTGCCCTCACCTGCCGGGTTCGTTGATTGCCATCGCCGACGGCACGTATCTGTTCACAGGCGCGCGAAAATAATGCCGTCGCCGGCAAACTCGCGCTCGCTCGCCGAACTGGCAACGACAGCCGTACGCGCAGTGGACGGTTCGAGATAACGCGCCGTGACACGTTGCAGATCCGCATGCGTGACGGCGAGCACACGCGCGCGGAAACGCTCCCGGAAAACGTCACTGCGATTATACAAGCGGTTAAAAAACGCGCGCTCGGCTTCACCCGTGGGTGGTCGAGGTTGATCGAGCGCACGGATGGTGCCGAGGATTGATTCTTCCAGACGGCGCGCATCGTGCTCATCGGCGAGCCAGTCCAGCGCGCGATCAAAGTCGGCCAGCGTCGCGCTCGCGCGCGGATCGCGATAGGAATAGAAGCGGAACGTGCAGGAATCCGGGTCATAGCTGGCACCGGCGCCGTAAGCGCCCCCTTTCTCACGAATTTCGCCGTGCAGGAAACCATCGGACAGATAGCGCCCGAGTACCGCCAGTATCGGCGCATCCGGCGATTCTTCGGGTACCGCGGCATACGCTCTGGCGCAGAAATTCACCTGGGAATTGACCAGCCAGCCATTGACGTCATCGCGCCCATCGGCAGCGACACTCGGCGCAAATGCCGTATGCTGACCTGCTACGCCACCGAACACCGCACAACGCGCTGCGGCACCATCCAGCATATTGGCATCGCCAATCAACAGTACCTGGCGCGGTGCGGCAAGCACGGCCTGACGGATCCGTTCGAATGCGGAGAAGACATCCGCTATCGCCGTCGCCGTCGTCTGCGCGCTGCCAAGCGCTTTCAACAGCCGGATGGCGCTCGGCCCGTCCCACAGTTCATCGAGCATTGCACCCGGTGAGTAACCGCGCGCGGCCGTCATTAAAGCCAGCAGATGTCCGCGGTCGGTGATCGACTGCTCGGCTTCGGCACGCGCCTGCATCAGCAGTTCACGCAGCCGGTCGCTCTCGTCGAAGCGTACGCCAGCAAGCAGGCTGCCCACTTCGTCGATCACGAGATCGCGCTTGCGCGCGAGCCCTTTGCCAGCGACGACCAACCAGCCGCGGACCGAGGTCGCGTCATCCAGTCGCGTTCGCGTGACTGCGTGCGCACTGAACGCGCCGAGGCGCGCGCGGCGTTCCTGAATGGCCAGATATTCGTCATCGCCATGCCCGAGTTCGAGCAGGTATTCGGTCAGCAGCGGGACCAGCGCAAGATCGGTCAGTGGAAGCTGCGGCAGGGCATAAGCAGCCTGAACGCGGAAGACGCCGTTAGCCGCACAGGCGAACTCGCTCACCTCCACGCCTGCATGAGTTGTTATCTGCGGACTCGGCGACGTGCCTCCTGCGGGGACGTCTGCCAACGTGAGACAGGGCAGGATATCTGGATCGTCGACCAGCGCCTGGCGCGCTTCCAGCGCCTGCGTTGCGGCGTCGAGCTCGGCCAGGTCGGCTTGACTCATGGCGCGTTCGATCGCCACCAGTCGATCGCGTTCGCTGTCGTCGTCGCGCGCGCGCAAACCGGTCTCGGGCACCATCACCACGCGTGCGCGGTGAGCATTGCCGAGCACGGTCCGTTGCATCAGTTCGCGCACATAGCCGGGTTCGGCGATAGCACGGCGCAGGCGTTCGATCGCTGGCGTCAGTTCGAGCAGCGGGGCCGGGTCGCGGTGATAGAGTGCGGCGGGTAACACGCGCTGCATGAGCGCGAGCCCGAAAGGAAAACTCCCACTGCTGCCGATGTCACGTTGCGCCATCTCGAGTCGGTCGACAATCGCGTCGAGCGCCGCGACGCTGCTACCCTCGACAGCGACTTTATCGAGCACGCCCAGTACGGCTGTCTCGAGCGCTTCGACATGAGCTTCTTCACTGCCTTCGACACCGCACATGAAAACGAGCTGTCGGCCGGAGTCATCGACGCCGCACAGTTCTGAAGGCGCATCGGCAAGTTCGGTCGTTTCGAGCAGATGTCGCAGCGGCGACGCGCTGTGTTCGAGCAGGATCGATTGCAGCACCTGAGCATCGATGAAAGCATCTGGATCCGCCGCTTCACCCATCATCCAGGCCCACACGATATGTGTGCTGCGCGGCTCGAGCGTATCGACATCGTAGCTGGCGTTCACGCTGCGCGGCGCGCTGAACGGAGTTTGCAGTGGCGCAATGATTTCGCCCGGCGGCCGCACATGGCGCGCGAGCACGAGCTCGGCCATGTGGCGCTGATGTTCGGCTTCCGGAAAATTACCGTAGGTCATGAAGACGGCATTGCCGGGATGGTAGTGCCGCGCGTGAAACGCTTTCAGCGCTGCGTGCGTCAGTGCCGGAATGGTGAGCGGATCGCCGCCACTGTTGTGGCGGTAGATGACGTCGGGAAATACGGCGGCGTGCAGATGCTGCCAGAGCTGCGCCATCGGCGAACTCATGGCGCCTTTCATCTCGTTGTAGACCACCCCGTGGTAGGTCAGCGCGGGCGCATCCGACTCCGCTGCATCGGCGCGTTCCAGGCGCCAGCCCTCCTGCGCAAAATCGAGCGGATGCAGGGTCGGGAAAAATACTGCGTCGAGATAGACCTTGAGCAGATTGTCGAAATCTTTGCGGTTCTGCGTGGCAAATGGATATGCCGTGCTGTCCGGCGCTGTAAATGCATTCATGAACGTGTTCAGCGAACGGCGCAGCATGTTGAAAAACGGATCGCGCACCGGATAGCGCGCGCTGCCACAGAGCGTAGTGTGCTCGAGGATGTGCGCGACACCGGTTGAATCGTCCGGCAGGGTCGGAAATGCGACCATGAATGCATTGTTGCTGTCGGCGCAGTCGAAATGATAATGGCGGGCGCCGGTGGCGTGGTGGCGATACTGACGCAGTTCGAGGCCGAGAGACGCGACAGGTGTCGTCGAGATAAGAGCGAAACCGGTATCAGACATGCTGTTTCAGTCGTCCTGTGGGAGTGATTGCGGTAGCAGCCTGTCGGACTTAGGCTGAATCTACTGCGGTGATGCGATAGCGGTCCATAGTGGCGCGCGCGCTCGTCAAATAGAACCACTATTCTCCTCGATTGCGCGCCAATCTGTCCTCGCTATCCCCTCCCCTCGCTACGATTGCCTAAGTCCGACAGGCTGCCAGGCGCTCGAGCACGTTTCTTAGTTCGGCTAGCGAGGCGATTTCCGCTGTCGCCCGAGTATATTCCGCGGGCCAGGCACTCCGGTTGCGATTCAGCCAGACCGACCGCAGCCCCGCACGATGCGCGCCTTCGATATCGTACAGCGGCTGATCGCCGACGTGCACGGCGCATGTCGGGTCGACCTGAAGGCGTGCCAGTGCAACTTCGAACATGCGCGGATCCGGTTTCTGCACGCCCGCTTCGGCAGGCGATATGCAGAAAGCGAAATATTCGGCGACGCCGGCGACCGCAAGGTCGGCGTTCCCGTTGGTCAGGGCCACCAGCGTGTAGTCTTGCGCCAGATCGGACAGCGCCGGACGGACATCCTCGAACAAGGTGACTTCGCTCCTTACCCGGACGAACAATTCGATTGCGACCTCGGCCAGCTCCGGATCGTAGTCATGCTGCACCAGCAGCTCGCGGAGTGCGCCGGCACGCAGCCGCGTGAAGTCATGAGCTATATCGCGGTGACGCGCAGCGAATTCAAGTCGTAGGCGGCGCATTTCCTCAATGCTGTGACTGGCGGTGACACGCGGCGCCTGGGACCGAAGCCAATCCGACTGGGCCTGCTCGGCGCGCACAAATGCCGGCTGAGCGTCCCATAGCGTGTCATCCAGGTCGAAAGTGATGATGTCTATCGAACGCACGGCCATGGCTGCCTGCCGGGGGATATAATTCACGCCGTTGAACTACGCTGTGTTGTCAGCCGGCCTGTCACGGGCCTCGAGGAACTGAAATGCCAAGTTTCGATGTCGTGTCCGAAGTGGACAAACACGAACTCACGAATGCGGTCGACCAGGCCACCCGCGAGCTGTCTACGCGCTTCGATTTCAAAGGCAGCAAGGCGCGCTTCGAGCGCAGCGACAACGTGATAACCATCATTGCGGAAGGGGAATTCCAGGTCAAACAGCTGCTCGAGATTCTACAGAACAAGTTGACCAAGCGTGGTATCGATATCGATTGTCTGGACTACGGCACGGTCAGCCAGAACCTCGCCGAAGCCCGTCAGCCGGTCACCGTGCGCGAAGGGGTCGACAAAGACACCGCACGGGCTGTCCTCAAGCTCATCAAGGAAAGCAAAGTCAAAACGACAGCACAGGTGCAACAGAATCAGGTCAGGGTTACCGGCAAGAATCGCGACGATTTGCAGGCCATCATCGCCGTGTTGCGCAAGGCTGAGCTCGGGTTGCCGCTGCAGTTCACCAATTTCCGCGACTGAACGCCACGTTTGACAGATGTCGATGCAAAGCGAGGAATATCTGCGCTGCCCGTACTGCGGCGAGACCATCAGCATGCTGGTCGACCACTCGTTGCCGGAACAGCGCTACGTCGAAGATTGCGAGGTCTGCTGCCGACCCATCGATATAGAGTGCCGCGTCGATGCCACAGGCACGCTCACGCTGCGCGCGCAACGCAGCGATGATTGACCGGCTCGAGAGGCAGCGCCGTACCACCAGGTTGCCGCCGTGGGTTCGTTGACCGAAAACGCGCTCGTGCTGCTGGCCGCCGGGTCGATATTCGGACTGTGGCTGTGGACGACTGAGGCGCGTGAAATGGTCGAGCGCGTCAGCCGCCGCCTGTGCGACGACCTGCGATTGCAGCGACTCGATGATGCCGTCGCACTGCATCGGCTGAACCTGGCACGCACGCAGAACGGACTGGCTATCGAGCGCAGGTTCCGCTTCGAGTTCAGTACCACCGGTGCAGACCGCTGTCGCGGCGAGATCTGCCTGCACGGTAAGTTGCCGATGTGGGCACATCTCGATCACCCCGACGGCGCCATCCATATCGAGTTGCCGTAGCAGCCTGAGCCCGACAGGCTCCCAGCGCTACGCGCTCGACTTCATTCGGTTTCGCGCTTACGAAGTTTGTCGGATAGTTCGTTAATCAGGGCCTGGTCGTGCGCTTTGGCCGCTTCGCGGACGGATTGCGCGCGTTTCTTGATCCGCTCCATATGGGCGCGTTGATTAGCCAGGATGCCGCGCTGGACGTCGGTATTTTCGACGTCGTCCTGTTCTTTCAGCCAGTCGTCCAGTTCGACCTTGAGATCGGCACGCACCTGTTGTTCGTGGACTTTGTGTGCGGCGAGATCGCCGGCCGATGAGACCGCCGCCGCCTGCGCTTCGACCTGCGCCTGTTCAATCTGTTTGACCTGCAGGGCGACCGCCGCCGCCTGTGCTTCGAGCGCGGCCAGCTCATGCGTATCCAGCTGAGCGTCGTGCGAACTGGCGAGCTTGGCCTCAGCGATATCGGCGGCAATACGATTCTGCGCTTCCAGCGCCGCCTGCTTCTCGTGCTGCGCAATCTCGAGCGCCAGGCGCAGACGCTTCGAGTCGGCTTCGAGACGCTCGCGCTCGACCAGCATGTCGGCTTCTTCCTGCAGCCGCTTGCGGCCGTGGGCCTGCTTGAATTCCTCGACGATGTTGCGCGCTTCCTCAGCCGCAGCAACCCGTGCCGCTTCGGCAGTAGCGCGATCGCTACGTGCACGCTCCAGTTCAGCGGCATTCCGTGCGAGTTCTTCTTCGAGTTGGCGGCGCTCGGACTGGACTTTGTGGCGCAATTCTTCGCGCAGCTTGCGCTCCAGGTCGAGCTGTTGCTGCTCGCGCATTTCCGCTTCCTGCTCGATCGCCTGCCGCGACTCTTCGAGACGCTGCTGGTATTCACGGGCTTCAGCCAAGCGGGCACGTGATTCTTCGGCCTGGATTTTCAGGCGCTCCTGTTCTTCCCGCAGCCTCACCTCGGCTTCGGCTTTCTGCGCCTGCAGACGGCGAAGTTCCTCGGTCTGCCAGGCATAGCTCTCGCGCAGCTTGCGTTCTTCTTCCTGCAGTTTGCGCTCCATTTCGGCGCGAACCTGCTCGACTTTCGCAGTCTGCTCCTCGCGCTCACGCTCGACTGCCGCCTCGGCTTGTGCCTTGGCTTTTTCAATCTCGGCCTTCATGAGCTGCGCTTCCTGCAGCTCACGTCGGGCGTCGGCCGCGGCCGCTTCGAAGCGCTCTTTTTCGGCCAGCATCACCAAATCTTCGCGCTGCTTACGCTCGGTCTCCAGACGTTCACGTTCGGCGCGCTCGCGCTGCTCGTTACGCCCACGTTCGAGTTCAGCTTCGGCTTCGGCCTTGATCCGTTGCGCTTCCAGCAGATCTTGGCGCGCTTGCGTCGCCGCCGCTTCGAGCCGCTCTTTCTCGGCTTTCAGGTGGGCGTCCTCAATCTGTCTACGCTCCGCCTCCTGACGCTCCTGCTCGGCGCGACTGCGCTCGGCTTCGGCCCGTAATTGCATGGCGGCCTGTTGTTCGTGCTCGGATTTCTCCAGTTGCTCGGCGCGTTCGCGCAACAACGTGGCTTCAGCCTCAGCCTGCTGGCGACGGGCTTCGACCATCTCGCGATGAGCGTCGGCCGCGACGGCTTCGAGGCGTTCTTTCTCGGCACGCAGGAGCAGGTCTTCGGCCTGTTTGCGGCGGTCCGCATCCTGACGTTCCTGCTCGGCCTGATCGTGCAGCAACGCACGTTCGCGTTCGCGCTCCAGCGCCGCCTCGGCCTCGGCTTTGATCCGCTGCGCTTCCTCCAGTTCGCGGCGCGCGCTGGCAGCAGCAGCTTCCAGTCGTGATTTCTCGGCTGACAGTCGCTCTTCGTCGTGCTGCTTGCGTTCGGAATCGAGGCGCACCTGTTCGTGCATCTGGCGCTGCTGAACAAGTTCGACTGCTGCTTCGGCTTCGGCCCGTGCTCGCTCTGCTTCAGCCTTGATCTTCTGCGCTTCCTGCAATTCACGACGGGCCTTGGCCGCTGCGGCCGCCAGACGCCGCTTCTGTTCCTGGAGCAACAGATCAGCGGCTTTCTGGGCTTCGAGACGGGCCTGCTCGAGTTCTGCGGTCAGGCGCGCACGGGCCGCTTCGATCGCTATCCGGGCTTGCTCTTCAGCTTCCGCACGCGCTTCTGCGGTTGCTTTGCGCACCGCTTCGGCGCGTGCTGCGTCGGCCTCGGCCCGCGCGGCCGCCTGCGCTTCAACGTCGCTTGCACCGGCACGCACTCTGGCGTCGGCGATTCGCATTTCGTTTAGCTCGAGATCGACGGCCAGAGCCGCTGCCTCGACCGCCGGGTCACGCCCGCCTTCGGCAGCGGTCTGATGGGATTTGGGAACGGGTACGATTATCGGGCCGAGCGACTCCAACGATGCCTCGGCATCGTCATGCAGGGTCATGTCGTTATCGAGCTGCGGTGCCGGCGCCGCGACGACTACCGGCTTGACCGTCGGTGCCGGCGGGGCGGAACCGTTGCCCAGACCATAGCGGGCGAGCCCACCTTCCAGGTAGTGCACATCGAAGCCACGCTCGGCAAGGAGAAATGCCGCCACCGCGCTGCGCGTACCGCTGTCGCAATAAACGATGTAGGTCCGACCGGCATCAAGCCGGCCGGAATGCATACGTAGGGTGTTCAACGGGTGATTGATACTGCCGTCGAGACCATTGCGCTGGTGCTCCTCGGGAAAACGCACGTCGAGCCAGGCGGCGCCGCGCGCGGTGACGATATTGCGCCCTTGTTCGAGCGAAACACCGCTCAGCAACGGACGTTGAATCAATTCGACGAATCCTTCCTTGGGCAGCCGAACGAGCTGGCCGTCAGTCAGCATGCTCACCGTGGCGTTGCGGGTCGAGCCGGCAACCAGGGCCTCTTCGCCGAAAGCGTCGCCCGGACCAATCAGAGCCAGTCGATAGCCCGGCGCGCCTGGGCCGGCCGAACGCGTCACTTCGCAGCGACCCTGCGCTATAACGTAGTAGTAATCACCGGGCTCGCCCTGGCTGACGACCGTCAGTCCCTGCTTGACCTCGATGTGCTCGAGCAGACTGAAAATGCGATGAATGTTGGATGCCGGCAGGTGCGAGAACAGTTTCGACTGGAGCATGCGCGTCATCCAGTCGCCGTCGCCGTCTTCTTCGGCGTCGATCTCATCGACTTCCATGGCGGCAGACGCGTTCGGGGACTCCGCTGCGACCAGCGTATCGAGCAGTTCGCGCTCAATGCGCAGGACCCGTACTTCGGTCTCGGCGCGCGCCGTCATTTTACGCGGTTGAAGTTGCGCCAGGGCGTGAGCGGCACTCGGCGAACCGCCCGCCAGGCGCTGGATAGTTTGACCACCACTCAATAGTTCGAGACGACCTTCGAGCAGAAAAAAGCTGTACGGGTCGCTGTCGCCTTCGCGAAACACGTTATCGCCGCGGCGGAACCGCAATACTTCGGCCTTGGCCAGAAGTTCGCTCTGGCTTGCCGACGAGAGCCCGCCTAGCGGGACAAGGCTATGCACCAAATCTACGAGTTTCGATTCCAGTGCAGGCATTAGTTACACACAAGGTTCGCATGGTCCGGCTGAGGACAAAAAAGGAGGCAGGCTGGACCGGCATCAGCCACGCACTACTCTGAATATATCTCGATTCATCGGTAATTTCATGGATCTGGGTGAGTAACTGTGAAAGCCGTCACGGCTACCCGGGCTCCCGCTGTCGATACTGGCCGGGCCCGGCCTGAGCAGCGCCGTCGGGAACCGGTGCTCGAACGCTGTAGCGGCTTCGCCAGCCGTCGGAACAGCGGCGAACGGCGCTCCGCCGGCGCGGTGCCCGGGCGCCGAATCAGCGTAGAATGCCGACCTGGAACATGACGGGCACTGCGGGGTTCGAGGCGGCGTGGCGAGCGAGGACATCAAATCGATACAGCGGCTCATACTCGAGCTGCAGACGGAGCACCGCGACCTTGATGAAGTCGTGAACGCACTCAATCAGAACGTGGATGTCGACCAGCTTCTGCTGCGACGGATGAAGAAGCGTAAATTGCAGCTCAAGGACCAGATAGCGCGCCTGAAAAGCAAACTCATCCCCGATCTTGATGCCTGAGTCCGGACCGCGACGGTAGCCTGATGAATGACGCGCTGAACGAAAACCTGCTCTCCAAGGTCAGCTACCTGGTGCCGCTGAACAAGCTGGCGCCCGATAGACAGCTGCGCCTGCTCGAACAATCCGACGTCATCGAACTGAAGAAAAAAGACACTTTGTTCCAGCAGGGTGATCGGGACGATTACACCTTCTACGTGCTGGAAGGCGAAATCGAGATGTATGCGGACGATTCGCTCATCAAACGCGTCAGCGGCGGTGAAGGCGCCTCGTTTCAGCCATTGGCTCAATTGCAGCCGCGTCAAATGTCGGCCATTGCCAAATCGAAAACGCGCGTACTGCGCATCAAGCGCAGCTTGCTCGAACAGCTGCTCAGCGTCGACGACGCGCCGGCCGGCAAAACCATCACGGCGGGTGTCGAAGTCGAGGAAATGGAATCGTCGCAGTCCGCCGACTGGTTGATGACCCTGCTTCAATCCGAACTGTTCACCCGTATTCCACCGTCGAATATTCAAGGCCTGCTGAATACGCTGGAGACAGTCAAGGTCACGACGGGCGAAGACATCGTCAAGCAGGGTGAACCGGGGGATTACTACTACGCCGTACAGAACGGCACCTGTGATGTCATCCGGGCCGGCGCCAACCGACGCCCAATACGTCTGGCGGAACTTGGCCCCGGCGATACTTTCGGCGAGGAAGCGCTGATCTCGGGCGCGCGGCGGAACGCCACTGTACGCATGACCAGCGACGGCGAACTCGCTCGACTCACCAAAGAGGATTTCGCGCGCCTGATCAAGGCGCCGCTGTTGAACGTCGTCGACCACGCTGCCGCCGAACAGGCTGTCGCAGCCGGCGCACGTTGGCTCGATGTGCGTTTCGAAGACGAACACAGCCACAACGGCCTGCCCGGCAGTCTGAATATTCCGCTCAGCGCGCTCCGCTCGCGTATGGATGAAATCGACGCGACGCAACGTTACGTCGCTTATTGCGATACCGGTGGCCGAAGCTCTGCCGCTGCTTTCCTGCTCGCCGAGAAAGGCTTCGAGGTGTGTTATGTCGAAGGCGGCGCGGTCAGCGAGCCAGCCGCGGTACAGGCCCAGGCGGTGGCCAAACTGGCAGCCGCGCCGCTCGCAGCGCCGCCGCCCGTTGCGAACGAGCCCCGCGATGACCTGCTCGAAGCGGCTGTTCGCGCTTCCTCTCTCGGAGCCGAAGTCGAGAAAGCGAATATCACCATCGCGCAGGCGCAGAAGATGATGGCCGAGGCCGAGGCAATGAAAGCCGAAGTCGAACGTATCGTGGCCGAAAAGCTGGAGCGCGAGCGCGCCGCGCTGGCGCGCGAACAACAGGCCCTGCAGCAGCGACTTGCCGAGGCCGAAAAGTTGGAGCGCGAACTCGATGCGGAGCGCGAAGCCGGCGAAGCCGAGAGTCGCCGACAGGAAGAAGCCATCGCGCGCCGAGCCGCGGCAATCGAGCGCGAAGCGGAGTCCCGGCTGGCCGAACAGCAGGAAAAAGTCGAGCGTGAGGCTGAGCTCCTCGAGCGAAAGCTGGCTGATGCCGAACGACTGCAACAGACCTTGGCCGAACAGCAACGCCAGGGCGAAGAGACGCGCCGGCAGCACGACGACCTGGTGCATCGTTCAGCGGCCTTGAAAGCATCGACAGAACAACGTCTGGCCGAACAGCAGCAGAAAATCGCGCGCGAGGCTGAGCTGCTCGGCAGCAAACTTGCCGAGGCGGAACGCCTGAAATTGACGCTGACCGCGCAGCAGGAACAGGCGGCGGCGGAAGCTGCACGCCACCATGACGAAGTCGAGCGCAAGCTCGTTGCGTTGGAAAGCAGTGCCCGCGAGCGGTTGCGCGAGGAAGAACTGCGCCTCGAATCGCTCTATAACAAGCAGGCCGATCAGCTCGAGTCGCTGCAGGCAGGTCGCGAGGCGGAGTTGCGCGAGCAATTGCGACGCGAACTGGCCACCGAGAGAGCCAATTTCGAAATGGCGGTGTCACGGACCAACGAAGCGCTCGAGCAGGCGCGCGAGGATCGTGCGGCGGCGCTCGCCGCCAAAGAAGCCGCAGCATCGGAAGCGACGCGCGTGATTGCCGAATTCAAGGCCTCACAACTGAAGCAGGTCGCCGAACAGCAGGCTGTGTTTGAGCAGGAACGCGAACGTCTGCGCGCGGAAGCGGCCCAGCTCGAGCGCCAGCGCGAAGAAGCGGCAAAGGTGCGACGCGAAGCCGAGGCAGTCAAGAAAGCAGCTGAGAACGAACTGGCTGAAGCACGCGTAAAGCAGCACGCAGCACCGGAACTCGAAATCCACGAAGCGCTGAGCGCTATCGAGCAACGCGCGTCGGCTGCCGGCAAGGATCTACAGCAAGCCCTGGCTGCCGAAACAGCAGCTGCGAGCGCGGCGCGCCAAAACGAACACGAACTCGAACGGACATACGACACCGCCAACGAAATCAACATGCTGCTGCAGAAGGAACTCGACCAGTGGGTCGGTGAACAGGATCGAATGCAGGAAACGACGCTGCAACGAGCAGTTCTGTCGCGGCAAAAAGAGATGGTCGACCGTATTCGTGCGCGCGCAGCGGCAGCCAAAGCGCAGACCCTGCAGCACGATCGCTCACTGCTTGACGAGATCCAGGCGCAACTCACCGAGTGACTCAACAAGCTAGTTAGCAGGCGCGTGAAAAACGTAGCGAGCGTAGGCAGGACAAGGCGCACGAGCGCATTAGTTTTTCATCGGCCTGTTAGGGCGGCGGTGCCTCCGCTTCCCTAAGCCGTTCTTCGCGCAGAGCACCGAGACGGGCCTCGGCGCGAGCGAACTCTTCGTCAGTCATCTGCGCGCGCATCATGTCGACATTGGTCTGCGCGACTTTCAGTCCGGCCTCGGCAGCGAGCCGGAACCAGGCCCAGGCCAGGACCGGATCGAGGGCTACTCCATCGGCATTCAGATAGGCGGCACCGAGCGCGTTTTGCGCTTCGGGATAACCATGCAGAGCACTCCAGCGCCACCAGCGTAGGCTGCCGGCTGGATCCGGCCCGACGCCAAACCCGCGTCGATACAAGATGCCCAGGTTATAGCCAGCCTTGGCTTCGCCGAGCGCGGCGGCCTTCAACCACCATTCGTGGGCGGCGTCATAGTCGCGCGGTACGCCGTCGCCGCGGTAATAGACCAGACCGATGTGGTGCGCGGCATTCGCGCTGCCCTGACCGGCGGCGCGACCCAGCCAGGTCAGGCCCGCAGCAGGGTCGCGCGCAGTGCCGCTGCCGTCCAGATAGAGCAGCCCCAGATTATGCTGCGCCTTGAAGTTGCCCTGCTCAGCTGCCAGCCGATACCACTCGAAAGCCTTCTCGGCGTCCGCCACGACGCCCCAACCGCGTTGATAAGCAACCCCGAGATAGAACTGAGCGGTCGGTTCACCTGCCGCCGCCAGTGGACGAAATTCGGTCACCGCCAGACCGTGGTCACCGCTTGTGAACGCGGTCACGGCCTGCTCCAGAGTCGCTTCCGACCCGCCCAGCGCAGTCTGCGCAACGAAGACCAGCCCGAGCAACGCGTATCGGCCCGTGGAATGTTGTGATTGAATCCGGCGACCAGCCATGTTTTACAATGCGGTCAATATTCAACGAACGTGAGCGGCATGTCGAATCAACGATTCTCTGGAACTGATACCTATATCGTAACCGAAGACCTCATGATGGCGGTCAACGCCGCCGTCGCGTTGCAGCGCCCGCTGCTGGTTAAAGGTGAACCCGGCACCGGCAAGACCATGCTGGCCGAAGAAGTGGCGCGCGCGCTTGGGCGGCCGCTCATCCAATGGCACGTCAAATCAACCACCAAAGCCGCGCAAGGTCTCTACGAATACGACGCCGTGGCACGTCTGCGTGATTCACAACTCGGCGAAGCGGCCGTTCACGACATCGGTAACTACATCATCAAGGGCAAACTGTGGGAAGCGTTTGAATCGGAGGTGTCGCCGGTACTCCTGATTGATGAAATCGATAAGGCGGACATCGAGTTTCCAAATGATCTGTTGCAGGAACTCGATCGCATGGAGTTCTATGTCTACGAAACGAAGACGACCATCTCGGCACGCAATCGCCCTGTCATCATCATCACCAGCAACAATGAAAAGGAACTACCCGACGCATTCCTGCGCCGATGTTTCTTCCACTACATCGCGTTCCCTGATCGCGACACGATGGACGCCATCGTCCGCGTTCATTTTCCGGACATTAAAAAGCGTCTGCTGGCGGAAGCGATGGAATGCTTTTTCGAGCTGCGCGAGATTCCCGGCCTGAAGAAGCGCCCGTCGACTTCCGAACTGCTCGACTGGATCAAGCTGCTTGTCGCCGAGGATATTCCGGTCGAAGCATTGCGCGAGAAGGATTCACGCAAGGCCATCCCCAAACTTTACGGAGCGCTGCTCAAGAACGAACAGGATATGCACCTGTTCGAGCGGCTCGTCTTCATGTCGAGACGCACCGGTGCTAACTGAACTCTTCTACAAGCTCAAGAAAGTCCAGATCCCGGTCTCGATCACCGAGTATCTGACACTGATGGGTGCGCTCGAAGCGCGTGTGGCGGGCTTCAGCATCAATGATTTCTATTACCTGGCACGCGCCTCGCTGGTCAAGGACGAACGCTTTTACGATCGCTTCGATCAGGTTTTCGGCGAACATTTCCGCGGCCAGGAAATGCTCTTCGACGAACTGATTGGCGAGATCCCGCTGGAGTGGTTGCGCAAGCAGAAAGAACTCAACCTGACCGACGAAGAGAAAGCCGCCATCGAAAGTCTGGGCGGCTGGGACAAACTCATGGAGACGCTGCGCCAGCGCCTCGAAGAGCAGAAGAAAGCGCATCACGGCGGCAGCAAGATGATTGGCACCGGCGGCACCTCGCCTTTCGGTGCGCATGGTTACAACCCGGAAGGCATCCGCATCGGGCAGGAAGAAGGGCGTCAGGGCAAAGCGGTGAAAGTGTGGGAACGTCGCGAATTCCGCAATCTCGACGACCAGGTCACCCTTGGCACGCGCAACATCAAACTCGCCATGCGCCAATTGCGGCGCTTTGCGCGCGAAGGTGCAGCCGATCAGCTCGATCTGCCGGACACCATACGCTCGACGGCGCGTAACGCTGGCCTGCTCGACATTAAAATGGTCCCTGAGCGACATAACGCAATCAAGGTTCTGTTGTTCCTGGATGTCGGTGGATCGATGGATCCCTACGTGCGGGTCTGCGAAGAATTGTTCTCTGCCGCGCGCTCGGAGTTCAAACATCTCGAACACTATTATTTTCATAATTTCATCTACGAAACGCTCTGGCGCGACAACAACATGCGCGCCAACGTGCGGGTGCCAACGACCAAGGTCATGAACACCTTTGGCGCCGATCACAAACTGGTATTCGTCGGCGATGCGACCATGAGTCCTTACGAGATCATGGCCGTTGGCGGCAGCGTGGAACATTGGAACGAGGAAGCCGGCGCCACCTGGATGGCGCGACTGCTGGCGACATTCCCACACGCGGTGTGGCTGAATCCGCAGGCCGAGGAATACTGGGGGCACATTCCGTCCATCGGCATGGCCAAGGAACTGATGACGAACCGCATGTTCCCGCTCACCATCGATGGCCTCGGCCGGGCCATGAAGGCGCTGAAGAAAGCGCATTGATCGGCGCCCGCAGCTCACCCCCACACCGGGTTCGTCGCATCCTCAAGCTGTGCATGGCATGGTTGCTGGCCAGTCTGGCGTCGGCAGCTGCGGCGCTCGAGGCCAGCCAGCTCGCCGTCATTTACGACAGCGACAATCCGGCCAGTCTGGAATTAGCCCGCTATTACGCGGCGCGCCGGCTGATTCCCGACCAGCAGGTCATCGGTGTTGCGCTCGGCCGTGGCGTCGGCGCGACGCTGTCTGCAAAGCGCTTTCGCGCCATTCAGAGCGAGCTTGGTCAGCGAGTACCAGCCGGGATCGAAGCGTTTGCGCTGGCATGGACACTGCCTTACCGCGTCGAGTGCATGTCGATCACATCGGCCTTCGCCCTCGGTTTCGATATGGCATATTGCGCCAAAGGCTGCGCGGCGACCCGCCCCAGCGCCTATTTCGACTCCCGATCGGAGCGACCGTTTACCGATCTCGGGGTGCGACCGAGCATGCTGCTCGGCGCGCGAACCAGCGGCAACGCACGCCTCATGATCGACCGTGGCGTGCGCGCTGACGGGCTGAATCCACCATCGCGTGCCTACCTGGTCATCACACCCGATAAAGCCCGCAGCACGCGCACTGCGCGTTTCGCCGCTGCCGAGCGCTGGTTCGGTCAACGTTATCCCGTTGTGGTCGAGCACAGCCCGGGACTGCGCAACGTGTTCGACATCATGTTCTATTTCACCGGCGCGGCCCGCGTGCCGTACCTCGATACGCTGGGTTTCCTGCCGGGCGCGATGGCCGATCATCTGACCTCGCATGGCGGCACCCTGCTCGACAGCTCACAAATGAGTGCGCTCGACTGGCTCGAAGCCGGCGCGACTGGGACCTACGGCACCGTCGTCGAACCGTGCAACTATCCGCAGAAGTTTCCTGACCCGGCAGTCGCTATGGGTTACTACCTGAACGGCGAAACCCTGCTCGAAGCCTACTGGAAAAGTGTCGCGTGGCCGGGCCAGGGAGTGTTCATCGGCGAGCCCTTGTCGCGGCCGTTTGCAAAACCGGTGCCTTGACCGCTGGCCTGCGGGCGTCGCCTGCAGGTGACAATCTGCGGCCAAAGGCGGCAAGACTTCGCCAGCCAGCCCGCGACCTGGGTCACATTCCGCCCCATGGAGTTTTAACCCGTTCTCATTCCTGGCGCCAAAACCGCCGATCTGGCGACCTGGAACGCTAGTTGCAGTAGGTCATGGTAACGCTAGAAACTACGGAGCCTCGCATGAACGCACTGAGCCAGTCCCTGCCCCATTCCGCCCGCTTTGGCGGCTATCGCGATCTGAACGGCGAATACATTCCGTTCGCGACGGCAGACGAAGTATTCAGCCGCGCCCGAGCCATCGGCGCTCGCGTTCTGTTGCGACTGGAGCTGACCGACAAGCATGAGCTCAAAGGCATCTTCTACACCAATGACCAAAGCCTGAGCGCCTGATTTCACCGCCAGATAACCAACAACCCGCGGTCCCGCGCTGGCGCAGCGCGGACGCACTTAACGGGAAAATTGACGTCACCGCACTTGCTTGTTGGGCCAGCAGGGATCGATTACCCTGAGCCGCGCCGCGTCGACCCACGACGCCGATAGCGGCAATCGCCTATCCCGCCGATGAGACAGTGACCGACGTGACACCCGAAAGCCTCGACGCTCTCCGCGCTGCCGGCTATCAGCGGGTTCCGCTGACGCGGCGCGTGCTGGCCGATCTCGATACACCGCTCAGCGTCTATGCCAAGCTCGGCCAGGGCAGGCATACGTTTCTGCTTGAATCAGTGGAAGGCGGCGAGAAGTGGGGGCGCTATTCGATCATCGGCCTGCCCGCCAAACGCACGCTTGTCGTCCGCGGCAATGTCGTCACCGTCAGCGACGGCGACACTGTCGTCGAACGTCTCGAACACGAGGATCCGCTCGCGTTCATTGCCGACTACCACGCCCGTCACGTCGCGCCACCACTTGCCGAACTGCCGCGGTTCTGCGGCGGGCTGGTCGGCTATTTCGGCTATGACAGCGTGCGCTTCGTCGAACCGCGACTGCGCGAATCGAGCCCGCCCGACACACTCGGCACACCCGATATCTATCTCATGCAGGTTGATGACTTCGTTGTCTTCGACAATCTCCGTGGCGAATTGCTGCTGGTCAAGTATGTCGGTATCGACAGTAGCGACGAGATCCTGACGGCTGCCGAATCCGAACTCGATCTTCTGCAGCAACAATTGCGCGCGCCGCTCGCCCCGTTGCCGATGGCGCCTGCCGGCGCCGCTTCTCGCGAAGTCGATTTCGTTTCGGAATTCGGTCACGACGCTTTTCTTGCCGCCGTCGATCGCATCAAACAGTACATTGTCGACGGCGACGTGATGCAGGTTGTCCTGGCGCAGCGTCTGTCGCTGGCACTCGACGTGCCGCCGCTGTCGGTCTATCGCGCGCTTCGCCATTTGAATCCGTCACCGTATCTGTTCTTCCTCGATCTCGGCGAATTCCAGGTGATCGGATCGTCACCCGAGATCCTCGTTCGTCTCGACGACGGCATAGTCACCACACGACCGCTGGCGGGTACGCGGCCTCGTGGTCGAACCCCGGAAGAAGATCTGGCGCTGGAACGCGAACTGTTATCGGACCCGAAAGAACTTGCCGAACATCTGATGCTGATCGATCTCGGCCGCAACGATATCGGGCGCATTGCCGAGACCGGCAGCGTGCGCGTAACCGACAAGATGGTTATCGAACGCTATTCACATGTCATGCACATATCGTCGACCGTGGAAGGCCGACTGCGGCCAGACAAAAGCGCGGTCGATGTGCTGCGCGCGACGTTGCCGGTCGGAACATTATCGGGCGCACCGAAAATTCGCGCGATGCAGATCATCGATGAACTCGAACCGGTACGGCGCGGTGTCTATGGGGGCGCTGTCGGTTATCTATCCTGGAACGGCAACATGGATACTGCGATTGCCATTCGCACCGCGGTCATGCACGGCGGGCGACTGTATATTGAAGCAGGCGGCGGCGTCGTCGCCGATTCCGTACCGGAACTTGAATGGCAGGAAACACTGAACAAAGGCCGTGCGATCTTTCGCGCCGTCGCCATGGCGCAGAGTGGGCTGAAGCCGTCGGCTTGACGCACGACCGCACAGAGACCATTACTCCTCGATACTTGCCTCCACGCAGAGCGCCTTGATTGCGCTTGCTGCGAGCTGGGCTTCGCGAACACTGACGGCGGTGAAGTTGAGAATTTCGCCGGGCCGCGCCTGCGCCAGTTTCCAGAACGCGCATTGAGGCACGGTGTAGGGATTGATGAACCCGCCCATGCTCGGCCCGTCGTTGACCAGGATGATCGGCGTCTGCCCGGCCAGATTGACTGCACCCATCGGATAGCCCTGATCGAGAATGTTGGCCGGTTCCGAGCCATGCTCGGGCCGTTTGTCATGCGCTTTCGCCGTGAATGTCCACTGTGGGCCCTCAAGCCGAAAACCGGTGCGATCGCTTTTCGACGAAAGCTTCCAGTCCGCCGAGAGAAATTGCGCATGACCCGCCTCATCGACCCAGTCGTCGTTCGGGCCGCGAACAACTTCCACCGACCAGCGTCGATCCGAGCCGATCAGCGGCCGCGCGGCGGGTTTGACGCGACGTCCCGGTCGACCTGATCCCGGCGCGACAGGAACGACCTGGCCCGCCTTGAGCGCATAACCGCCCATGCCGCCGACACCGGCCTTGTGGAAAGTCGCCTGCGCGCCGAGCAATGGTTCGGTGGCGATTCCGCCGGCAATTGCGATATAGCCACGTGCGCCCAGCTTGGCAAAGGCCATTGTCAGTGTCTGACCGGCTTTGACCGCAATACTCTCCCAGAGCGGGCAGGGTTCGCCGTCGAGTTTGGCCTGCATGTCCGCCCCGGTCAGGGCGAAGACGCTATCGCGCTGGAAACCGAGCGTCGGTCCGATGAATTGGCATTCGAGACCGGCCGCACCTGGCGCGTTACCGACCAGCACGTTGGCCAGACGGAACGACCAGGCATCCATCGGACCGGATGGCGGAAAGCCCTTGTTCCAATAACCGACTCGACCCGGCCAATCCTGCACCGCGGTTTCGAGTCCTGGTTTGATTACCTCGAGCATCAAGCAGTCTCCGTCAAAATCTCGCATTCAGATCGAGCTTCGCCACCCATTGCTTGTAGTTGCGGACCGAGAAGCGCTGATAGTCGACGATGTTGTACTCATAGCTGCCGTCCGCCACCTTGCCCTCGGTGTAGAGATATTCCTCCATCGAACACGGCACGAACTTGAGTCGGTCGCCGGGGCGAAAAATACACAGTTCGCCTTCAAATGCTCTCAAGCGGCGTTCGCGATCCCAGATGGGTACCGGCGTGCGACCGAACAGTTGATAACCGCCAGGGCTGGCGACCGGATAAATAGCCGTCGACATCCCGCCCATCGAGACCGTGCCTTGCGGAGTCCAGGTTCGCGGCGGATTGTACTTCGGCGCCGTGAGTCGGCAGCGCGGGTCGAGCGGCATCATGAACGCAAGCCCTGGCCAGAAGCCGAGACTCGCCGCCCAATACTCGGTCCCGGAATGAACGCGCACGAGCTGCTGCACGTCTTCGAGTCCGTTGATGCGCGCAATAAATTCCGGATCCTGTTCTTTGCCCGGATTGATCTTCGCACGGTAGTCGTTGATGCATTCGGTGCTCCAGGGGTCGAGATAGAGCGTCGGGAAATAGAATAGTCGGCTGTCCATTTCGATGTCATCGCTGGTCCCCAGCGTTCCGATCAGACGTTGCACCTCGCTTTCGAGATCCTCGTAACTGATCAACTCCGGTTCGTAATGGATGAGCGTCGACGCAAAACACGGCGCTGTCTCGATGACGCCGGCAATCGCGCCATCGGCCAGCGCAGCAGCCAGTCCCTGACCCATGAAATTCAGATCCAGATTCATCTCGTCGCCGAACTCGATCAGCATGTAACGATCGCCGCCGGGATTGAATTTCGGTTGTTCGTAAATCATCGTCGACGGTTCCTGCCAGGGGTTGTCGCAGCGCCGGCAATCGTTCTCCATACCGACGTCGGCACCCGCATTCTAGCGACTTTGCATGCCCCTTGCAGACGCTCCGGCTCGCGATCACGCGCCCCGGCAAGGCTGCTATACTCGCCCTGCCCGTTGCACAAAAATATCGTCGCCAGAACACCGATAAGCATCCGCCCCGATAGCAGCCATGGTCAGACTTCTCGAAGAACGTGTCCGGCGTCTGCTGGCTGCGGATAGCGCCCGCCTGCTCGCCGGCGGGCGCAAGGGTCTGGAGAAAGAGAACCTGCGGGTGACGACCAGTGGTTCAATTGCGCTGACGCCGCATCCGCACTCCTGGGGTGCACCACTGACGCATCCCTATGTGACGACCGACTACTCCGAGGCGCTGTCCGAGTTCATTACTCCGGCCTACACCGATGCACGCGATACGGTAGCGTTCCTCGACAACATTCACCGCTATGTCCATCAGCATCTGCCGTCGGACGAAGTATTGTGGTCGTCGAGCATGCCATGTGCCGTTGCCGACGACGGCGCGATACCGATAGCGCAATTCGGCCCCTCGAATCTCGGCAAGCTCAAGCACATCTACCGTGTCGGCCTGGACTACCGCTACGGGCGGCGCATGCAGGCGATCGCCGGCGTACATTTCAATTACTCGCTGCCGCATGAGTTTTGGCCTGCATTCCAATCGATCGAGGGGGGCGATGGCGACATTCAGGATTTCATCGATGCGCGGTACTTCGCGCTGATCAGGAATTTCCGGCGGTTTGGCTGGATGATCCCGTTGCTGTTCGGCAACTCACCGGCCGTGTGCCAATCATTCCTGGGCGGGCGAACGACGCGTTTCAAAGAACTGCAACGCGGCACCTACTACCTGCCGTTCGCGACCTCGTTGCGCATGAGCGACATCGGCTACAAGAACAAGAACCAGTCTGCGTTGCTGGTCTCGCATGATAGCCTCGCCGAATATGTGGCGAGCCTGCGCCGTGCGCTGAAGACGCCGTATCCGGAATACGAGGCCATCGGTCTCCGCGACGGCGACGACTATATCCAGCTCAGCACGAACATCCTGCAGATCGAGAACGAGTACTACAGTTTCATCCGCCCGAAACGGACCACGCAGAGCGCCGAGCGGCCGAGTGACGCTCTGAGCCGACGTGGCGTCGAGTATGTCGAAGTCCGCGCGCTCGACGTCAACTGTCTCAGCCCGACAGGCGTGGATATCGACCAGCTGTATTTCATCGAAGCGTTTCTCATCTTCTGTCTGCTCGAAGACAGTCCCAATCTGACCGCCGATGAACTGGGTGGAATCGAATATAACGAATTGACGGTCGCCCTACGCGGCCGCACGCCAGGGCTTGAACTTGTCTATCAAGGCGAACGACGCCCGATACGGGCCTGGAGTCTCGAGATCTGCGACCGCATGCAGGTGCTGTGCGAGTCGCTGGACGCGGCCCGTGGCGGCAATACCTACCGCGCTGCACTGAATCATCAGGTCGACGCTATCCGCATGCCGGAAAAGCTCCCCTCAGCGCGTGTCCTCGACACCTTACGCAGCAGCGGACTGCAGTTTCATAGTTATGCGATGCAGCTTGCGCAGGATTACCGGGCACAGTTCCTGGCCCGGCCACCCACTGAAGAAGTGCGCAGTGAATTCGATCAGCTGGCGCTGGCCTCGCACGCACAACAACGTGCGATCGAAGCCGAGCAGAGCGAGCCTTTTGATCGCTATCTCGCGCGCTATCTGGCGAGCTGAGCAGCGGCGGGAACTCGCGTCACGCGTGCTCGTCTGAGCACGTACAGTCGGAGGACTATCAGCCATGCGACGCAGACGATTTATGCTACTGGCAGCGAGCGTTTTCGCCTCGCCTTTTCTGACCATACGCAGAGCCGGCGCGGGCAGCACTGAGGAACTCACAGCCATGCACACCCATTGGCGCGATTTTCACGCAGGCTCAACGCCACTCGTCGAGCTCGAACCGCCGCTGAAACGCGGGCGCTCCGAATGGCGCAAACAGCTCCCTGACGATGCTTACAAGGTCCTGTTCAAGGAAGACACTGAGCGCCCCGGGTCAAGTGCGCTCAACGATGAAAAGCGCGCCGGCCTGTTCTTGTGCGCGGCGTGCAGTCTGCCTTTGTTCACGACCGCCATGAAGTTCGAGAGTGGCACCGGCTGGCCGAGTTTCTTCACGGCTATCCCGGACCATCTCACGACCAAGACTGATTACAAGCTGATCTGGCCGCGTACTGAATATCATTGCGCCAAGTGCGGCGGCCACCAGGGCCACGTCTTTGACGACGGCCCCGAACCTACCGGCCAGCGCTGGTGCAATAATGGTGTCGCATTGCGCTTCGTGCCGGCGAAAGCGTAACTGTCTGACCAAGTCTTCAGGTTCAACTGTGCTCTAACGCATAGAGCACGATATCGGTGTCACGCTTGATATAGATACCACCGCCGGCGTTACGGAAGTCGGTGGCGAGTCGGCGCCGGTACCAGGCGGCTGTGCGCAAATGCGCGTTGCTGTCCGTCAATCGCTGATCGCAATTCTGCGTCCAGTCCTCGCGCGTCAATACACTGAAGAACAGCGCTGACTCACTAAGTGAGCTCAGCTTGCGCAGCGCGCGATCGGCGGCCTTGTTGTCGAGGTACTGTAGAACATCGTGACAGATCACTAAGTCATAGGTTTCGTCAACTTCCATGTCTTCGATTGCCTGCTGACGCCAGCCGAATTTGGCACAGGCATAAGGGCTGACATCCATCCCGTCGATACGCGCGCGCGGCCACGCGCGCTTCAGCCCGGGATGCATGAACCCGGGTCCACAACCGACATCGAGGATGCGCTTTACCGGGCAACCCAGCAGAGTCAGATAGGCGCCGGCGAAGGTCGCCAGGCGGTCAAAGTAACGCTGATCGGCGATGCGGGTCGCCGGACTGAAATAGAAACGCTTGAAATAGGCTCGATCGAACGCTCTGGAACTCAAGAGTAACCCTCTGTTTGGTAACGTGCCTCATCAGGTCATCGCGCCGGTCAAGGTTGGCGCGAACTGGACGATACATATAGACAGCGCGAGCTGCGTCAACAATCGTGAAATGCCGGCGGAACTGACATTTACGCCGCTGGCTCACCCGTCCGGCACGCACCTTACAGCGCTACCCTTACCAGGTCGAGCCCGGAAGCTCGCAGGAGTGGCCATGTTTACTCTATGTCGACTGATCATCATCTTGATGTTGCTTGCAGCAGGTACGGCCGAAGCCGTGCAACTGGGGCAGATGACCGTCGCCACTCGACGCGGAGAACTGCTCGCCGCGCGCATCGAACTGTATGGCGCGACGGCACAGGCGGCGACCACGTATCGCTACGAACTGCGCCCCGATATCGGTACCGGTAACAATGCGACGATTGCCGATTTCGTTGCGTCCACGGCGTACGATGCCGGCGGCAACCCTTATGTCAGTTTGCGTTCGGCCAGCCCGGTTACAACGAGCCCGATAAGCTTTCGCCTGCGAATGATCGGGCCCACCGGCAGTGTCATTCAGCACTACTCATTTGCTTTGATCTCACCACCTGTTGCCGTTGCACCAATCGCGTCGAGAAGCGCTGTTAATCCAATGCAACCGGTATCGCGACAACCTTCGCAAGCCATCATTGCAACACCAGCCCAAGCATCAAGCGCACCACAGCTCTACGGACCGATACGTCCTGGCCAATCGCTGTGGCGGATCCTGCAGGCTAACGGTCTCACCGGTGGCAACATCGCGGCAACCATGGCGCGTATCGTCGCAACGAATCCACAGGCATTCATCGCCGGTGACCCCGACCGGCTGGTGGCCGGCGTAATGCTCGACCTCGGTGCATCGGCGAGTACGACAACGGTTACGAAATCTTCTGACGTCGATGCTGTAACAGCCCGTGCGAGCGCGCCCAAATCGCTGACGGCGAGCGTAATACAGCCGACGGCAATTCGTAGGGCCACCACGCCGACGAATGCCGCAACCACTGCCAGGCTGGCGACACTCGAGAAAAAATTCGCCGCCATCCGCGCGCGCTACACCGCCCAGAAAACCATGCAGCCAATAGCAGCGCCGGTAGTCCATTCAAACGCAGCTTCCGGCAGCGAGGTTCAAGCTACCTCGAATGCCAACCTAGATACCGCGAAAAAAATACTCCCGGCATCCGGCAGTTCTGCTACGAAAGTTATCTCGGTGCCAGCAGCGCCCGTCCCTGCGGTCGAGATTGCATCCAAATCCGCGACGAGCGCAGCCATGTCAGGGTCAGCGATAACTGCAAGCCTGCCGGGATTTGCACTGCCGGCGGGCGTTGCGCTTGTCGGTCTGCTCGCGCTGGGAATATCGATGCGTGTCGCGCGGCGCAAGCGCACGCTGCGGCACGTCACGGCCCATGAGGATCGGGAACTGGAACGCATGGCGCAAATCTCGGCCAAAGCTGAAAAACGCTTGCAACTCGAAGATGAAGTCAAACGCAGCTTTACTAACAACAGACTGCAGCTGGCCCAAAAACCGGTACCTGCCATCGAGCGACCGACAGAGCTGCTCACGACCATGAATCATGGCTTCGAAGAAATCGAAACACGTATTGCCTACGGCCACTATGCCCAGGCGGCAGACCTGCTGGCCGACGTACTCGAGAAATCGCCGCGCAATCACCGCGCCAAGCTGCGTCTGGCCGAAGTTTATTACCTCAGCGGCCAACGCGAGGCGTTCGTCGCGCTGTCAGTCGATATCCAAAGCGAGCACCGTGCTGAAATCGACGATGACGAATGGGGCCGCATCGTTCGCATGGGCAAGATTATCGCGCCTGAAAGTGCCCCATTCCGCGGACCTACAGTGATTGAAAGCTTGCAGCGAGTGGGTTAGCTTGGCTCCTCTGGGCGGCATAGTGTCGATGATGCCGGCCATGCTGAAAGCAGGAGAATCACACGATGAGGCGAGCCCTGCTGGGTGCTGCCCTGTGCCTCTGTGCCGTGACCGCGTGCGCTCCCGATCTGTCGCCGCAAGACGTCGCTGATCGCTTCTGGCGCGCAGTCATCACTGCAGACGCCACAAAAATCCAACGCTATGTGCGCGTAGCCGACAAATCCTCGCTCGAGGCCGGGACCGCGCTGCTCCCCGTCACCGAAGTTTCTTTCGGCCGCATGATGATTGAAGCTGACAGCGCCACTGTCACGACTCAGGTGAGCTTGCTCGGTGAGCCGCCGATGACCATTCCTCTCGTCACGCAACTCGTTCGCGAAGACGAGGTCTGGCGGGTGGATTATCCGGCGACGGTTGGCCCCATTGCCCGCAGTGGCGAACTCGCCGGGGTCATCGAACAGCTTGAACAACTCGGCGACACACTCAAGCGCGGCATCGACAAATCAGTTGACGAGTTAAGTGCCGCAGTACCGCTGGTCGAACGCGAACTGTCGCGCATCGAGGCGGAAATCCAGCAAAGAATGCCGCAGTTGCGCCAGCAGCTGGAAACGTTCTCGCGGCGACTCGAAGAAGCACTCAAACGCGCGCCAGCACCTGGCAATCCTGTGCCGCAACCGTCACCTGCGCCGGGTGGTACCACCGCTATCTGAACCGATGCAGCCCGCACCGGCAACCGGGCCCAGGTGGCGCCGCCCGCGTGCTTCAGTGGCTACCCGCCAGCGCAGCCAGATCGGCACGCGCTTCGGCATGCCCTTGAGCCGCTGCCTGTTCGTACCAATGCCGCGCCGCCGCGAGATCGCGTTCCACCCCTTTGCCGGATCGATACAGATAACCGAGGCTGTATTGTGCAGACGCGTGTCCGTTCTCGGCGGCGAGCGTGAACCATCGCAGTGCCTCGGCATCGTCCTGCGCAACGCCTTTGCCGACGCGATAAAGGTAACCAAGATTGTATTGCGCCGCCGGATAACCCAGTTCACCCGCTGCCCGATACCAGCGAGCGGCGTCTTCGTCACTTTGCGTCACGCCTTCGCCCAACGCGTAAGACACACCCAGACTGTATTGTGCAATAGCGCTACCCTGCTCGGCCGCACGTCGATACCACACGCTTGCTTCAGTATCGTCCTGCGGCACACCTTCGCCGAAAGCGTAAGCAACGGCCAGGTTGTACTGTGCATCGCGATTGCCCTGGGCAGCGGCCTTGCGATACCACTCGACTGCCGCCGCTTTATCCTGCGCTATCCCTTCGCCTTGGAACGACATGTACCCGATGTTGGCCTGAGCTTCGGCGTCGCCGAGTTCTGCCAGTTGAGTGAACATCGCCGCCGCAGTAGTAAAATCATTCGCGGCCACTGCCGCTTTGGCATCGGCCAGTGTCGGCACGGCTGCTGTCGGCGCGGGTTCGGCCTGCTGCGCAATCACGAGCTTTGCTTCTGGCGCAGCGACGGCCGTTTGCTCCAGCGCAGTATTAGCAGCGCCGGGCGCACGACTGACGCTGTGCTGTCGTGCGATACCGTCAGCCGTCAAAACCTCCTTGATGCGACCGAGAAAACCAGGCTCATCTGCTGACGTTACTTCACCGTCGAACGCCGGTTCGTCGGTCAGCGCCTTCTCAATAGCCGTTATCCCGGAAGCAGGCGCTGATGTCTCGGGTGTATCGGTGATTGCTGGCGCTGCTTTGGATATCGTTTCGATTGTGCCCTCGGGCGTCGCTTCGACCGGAGTCTCATGCGGTGTTTCGACTGCTACGTTGGGGACTGCTTCGGCTATCGCGACCGGGATTGCGTCGGGAGTCACTTCTTCGGCTGCGACAACCGCCGCTTCAGCGACTTCCGGTGTCACTGGAGGCTCCTCGACGGCTGCAACGAAGGAATCATCGGGCTCGGTTTCGATGACTTCAGCCGACAGAGCCTCGCCGATAACTGCACGCGCCGGAGGTGCGAGATCTTCGGTCTCGCTGGTCAAGGAGGTTTCTTTGTTTGCTTCAGCGCTCATTGCCGCGGCAGTTTCGCGCGCCAGATTTTCTGCAGCGATGGTGGCGACAGCGTCCTCGGCGTGATCGGCGACAGGCTGTTCGTCGTCAGCGACAGGAGCGGGTGGTGTACTCGTCGGCGGGACGACGATCGGCACGGGCGGCGACTCGACTATCGGCTCCTGGCTGACTTGTTCGTCGAGTAACGGTTCCTCAGCCGTCGCTGCTTCGTCGCTTTCAGCAGTAGCAGATTGGACTTCGTCCCGCATCGCCGAGTCATCGGCAGGTGGCCGTTCCAAGGGTGCTTCTGCCGGCGTGTGAGCCGCTGATGGCGCAAGCAGCGTCGCCGAGCGCGCCAGGTCTGGTGGCGGCAAACCGGCCTCGGTATAGATTGTCGTCAATTGCGCGCGGGCAGGCGCATAGCCCGCCTTTGCCGCTGCGCGGAATAAAGTAATTGCCATGGCGTCGTCCGGTTGTACGCCGGTGCCATGAAGATAGCGTACGGCGAGATCGAATTGTGCCTGCGCAAGGCCCGCACTTGCCGCCCGCTCCAACCACTGCACGGTGCTCGCATCGTCTCCACCGTTCGCCTGCTGTCGTCGTGCGAGTTCGTAAGCAGCGGCGGCGGCGCCCTTCCCGGCCAGGTGCGTGAGTTCTTCGCTGTCCAGCGATTCGAGATCCGCATCGTCCGTCATCATGTCATCCATGCCGGGCGCAGATGCAGCGACGGTCACCGATGGGGTATCGATGGCCGCGTCGGGCATTCCCTGTGAATCGACGGCGGGTGTCGGCGTTTCGGGAACAGCTGGCACCGGAGCAGGTCGAGGTGGCGCCGGCACTATCGGCACCGGGGAAGCGGGTTCAGTGCTATCCATCGAGACTTCGACGCCGTGTTCGCGCGCCAATCGTATAGCCTCGAGTTCGTCTGCAGAGTTCGCGGCATTCATCGGGTCGATGGACCGCGTCGCAGCAGGCGTCGGCGTAAGGGCCGGCGGATTCGCTATGGGCGATGCCGTAGCGGCCGGGCTCGCTGCCGCCGGCACCGGCCGTGCGCCCGGCGTACCTGCCGTTACCGTCGGCGCCAGTGTTTCGGCCGGCACTGCCGGCACTTTCGCCAGCCGTGGCTCGGTGCGCAGTCGCGCCAGATCGGCCTCGGCAGGTTCGCCTGACATCGGCGGCGTCTGTACCGGCGGTTCCAGGCCGGAGGCTCGATAGAGTTCCTCGAGATTGCGCGCGGCAAGCGCATGACCCTGCGCAGCGGCCTGACGATAATAGGTCAGCGCCCAGGCTTCGTCGATTTCGACGCCTTCGCCCAGTAGAAATATATTGCCGAGATTGAACTGTGCCTCGGCGTCGCCCTGTTCAGCCGCCCCACGATATAACTCCACCGCGCGTGCCATGTTCCGAGGCACACCGAGGCCTTGCTGGTACATCGAAGCGAGCAGTGTCATCGACCGCTTGTCGTTCGACGCCACTGCAGCCGACAGGGCCGGAACGGCGTCAGCGTATTCGCCGCGCAGAACAGCTGCTCGCATGCTTTCGAAATCGTCAGCAGCCGCATTTTGAACTGCCACAAGCAGCGCAGTCAGGGCGACAAGTTGAGCGAGGGCTGGCCGCATCGATGCTCTTCTCCGTTGACAGGCTGCAGTATAGGGGGTGGAACTGTGTGGCAAAAGCTGTCGCGCAGTGCAGACGTGGTGCGGCCGACGTCATGGGGCGGTCATCTTGCCCGGTCAGAATTTTCGGCAGGTCCATCAGGAGCAATGCCGTGATAACTGAATCCCGCCAGGTCGTCGTCTGCGCGACGGAAACTTTTCTACGCACACTCATCGTGACCGAGCCGCCTGACGATTGGCGCGCATTGGTCGAGCAGATTGCCGAACTCGAAGAGATGTTGAGCGAAATATCCGGCTCGCGCGACCATCAGGCCGAAGCAGGTCGCCCGGGAATCGAAAGACTGCTCGGCGAGAAACGTCGCGAACTGCGCCTGATCGACGTCGGTTAGCGCGACGCCGGCCCTGTCATCGAGTCAGTTTCAAGTTGCCTGACTGTCGGCCTCAATCAGCCCGACGCGGGAGGACATTGCGGCGAGGCCGCACACCAAGCACGACGATGTTCTTGCCGGTGGCCGCGATGTGTTTCTGGTCTTCCATGTCTTTCAGCACTTTGCCGACCATCTCTCGTGAGCAACCGACCAGACGAGACAATTCCTGGCGGGTGACGCGAACCTGCATGCCGTCGGGATGCGTCATCGAGTCAGGCTGCTCGCACAGATCGAGCAGCGTGCGGGCGACACGGCCATAGACATCCATAAACGCGAGATCGCCGAGCTTGCGGTTGGTGTTTCGCAATCGACGCGCAAGCTGTGAAGTCATCGCGACAATCAGATCGGGATAGATTTCTGTCAGCCCTTTGAGCTTGCGATAGCCGATCTGGGCGATTTCGCATTCGCCGCGTGCGCGAACCAGCGCTGTGCGGCTGGCGTCTTCGTTGAACAGTCCAATCTCTCCAAAGAAATCGCCAGGGTTCAGGTAAGCGAGCACGATCTCGTGGCCCTTGTCGTCTTCAAGCAGCACGGTGACCGAGCCATTGATGATGTAATACAGCTCACCTGCCGGATCGCCTTGACGAATAATCGCGGCTTTCGGCGAATACACCCGCCGATGACAGTGCACGAGTAGTTCACCGATAGATTGCTGGACGCTCGTTGTCACAAGTGACATGCCGGCTTGCTCCTGCTTCTGTGCAAATGACCCATCGTGAATTCGTCGTACGCCGTGCTCTGCTCAAAGCCGCTCGCGGACGGCCATGACCCGATCAAAGACAACATCAACCACCATCCTTACTCGATCCATTTCGCCGCGGTAAAGGCGTAGCGTAATCGTTTGCGCGAGGCCGTCGCCGTCCAGGCGCCACCGACCTGCTCGTATATCTGGAACAGGCGCACGAGTTCGCCGTTACTGATCGCGAATTCATCGCCACCGCGATAGCCCTGCTGCTGGCTAGCATCCAGTTCGGTCAGCCGTATTGGTTCCAGCAGCGATGCGTTCCACGAGAACACACGAGCCTCGGTGGTAAGGCCATCGGCGTGGGTGAAGGTTACGACCACCTCGAAACGACCATCCTGGTTCAAATCGGCAACGAAACTGTTCGACAGCGTACCTTCGAACGGCGCGCGCAGGCGCGTCAGCAGCATGTCGGCGTCCTCGACGGTTATCTGATATTCGGGAACGAACGGCGTGGCGGCGGTATCGGCCGTGACGGTGATACGGAAATTGCCGAAGCTGTGTTCGGCGGCCTGCACGGTGCTGGAGCCGATCGCCATTGCCGTGCTCAGCGCACCGGCCAGCAGGCCCGCCTGCCAGAGAGAATTCACTTCGCTCATCGCCCGCATGTGCCATTACCCCCTGGACTTAATCAGCCATTCTACTGCGCCGCCCGGGCACTTTCAGAGGTCTGATCCACAGCCTCCCGACGCAGCGCCAGCTTGACTTTCCCGCGGGCGGCGCTATATTCCTGGCACTACTCGATGGAGAGTGCTAATAGCATCTCTCAATAGTCAGTAAAAACATGCATTTATTAGAAAAGCAAGCGTTTGAGGAGAAGTCATACAATGAAAATTCGGCCCCTACACGATCGCGTGATCGTTAAGCGTACAGAAGAAGAGAAGACCACTGCAGGCGGTATTGTCATACCCGATTCCGCTGCTGAAAAGCCAGCTAAGGGTGAAGTTATCGCCGTCGGCAACGGCAAGCTCCTCGAGAGCGGCGAAGTGCGGAAGCTCGACCTCAAGGTCGGCGACAAGATCCTGTTCGGCAAGTACTCGGGCACCGAGGTCAAGGTCGACGGCGAAGACCTTCTGGTCATGCGCGAAGACGACATCATGGCTGTGTTCGACAAGTAAGCTCGAACCGCACACCTAGAATTCAGGAGAGTTGAGAAATGGCTGCTAAAGAAGTCCGATTTGGTGATGACGCCCGCTACCGCATGGCTGCCGGCGTGAACATTCTGGCCAACGCCGTCAAGCAGACGCTGGGGCCGAAAGGTCGCAACGTGGTGCTCGAGAAGAGCTTTGGCGCACCGACCGTAACCAAGGACGGTGTTTCCGTCGCGAAAGAAATCGAACTGGCCGACAAGTTCGAGAACATGGGCGCACAGATGGTGAAGGAAGTCGCTTCGAAGACTTCCGACGTCGCCGGCGACGGCACCACCACCGCGACCGTACTGGCCCAGGCCATCGTCCGTGAAGGCCTCAAGGCTGTCGCCGCCGGCGTCAACCCGATGGACCTGAAGCGCGGCATCGACCGTGCTGTCACCGCCGCCGTCGCCGAGCTGCACACCCTGTCCACCCCGTGCACTGACAGCAAAGCAATCGCCCAGGTCGGCACGATCTCGGCCAACGCAGACGAAGCGATTGGCGCGATCATCGCCGAAGCCATGGACAAGGTCGGCAAGGAAGGCGTCATCACTGTCGAAGAAGGTTCGGGTCTCGAAAACGAGCTCGACATCGTCGAAGGCATGCAGTTCGACCGCGGCTACCTGTCGCCCTATTTCATCAATAACCAGGAAGCGATGAACGTCGAACTCGACGAGCCGCTGATCCTGCTGCACGACAAGAAGATCTCCAGCATCCGCGACATGCTGCCGGTGCTCGAAGCCGTGGCCAAATCCGGCCGCGCGCTGCTGATCATCAGCGAAGATGTCGAAGGCGAAGCGCTGGCAACCCTGGTCGTCAACAACATGCGTGGCATCGTCAAGGTGGCAGCGGTCAAGGCACCGGGCTTCGGTGATCGCCGCAAGGCCATGCTCGAAGACATCGCGATCCTGACCGGCGGCACCGTGATTGCAGAAGAAGTCGGTCTGAGCCTCGAGAAGGCTGGCCTGAACGACCTCGGCAGCGCCAAGAAGATCCAGATCACCAAGGAAAACACCACCATCATCGATGGCGCTGGTGACCAGAAGTCGATCGAAGGTCGCGTCAACCAGATCCGTGCCCAGATCGAAGAGACCTCCTCTGACTACGATCGCGAGAAGCTGCAGGAACGCGTGGCCAAGCTGGCCGGCGGCGTTGCAGTCATCAAGGTCGGCGCGGCGACGGAAGTCGAAATGAAGGAAAAGAAAGCTCGCGTCGAAGACGCACTGCATTCGACGCGCGCGGCGGTCGAAGAAGGTGTGGTTCCCGGCGGCGGTGTCGCGCTCCTGCGTGCCCAGGCCAAGGCCAAGGCAGTCAAGACCGACAACGAAGATCAGCGCATCGGCGTCAACATTCTGGTGCGTTCACTGGAAGAGCCCATTCGCCAGATCGTCGCCAACGCTGGCGAAGAGCCGTCCGTCATTGTGGCCAAAGTTGCCGAAGGCAAAGGTAACTTCGGTTACAACGCGCAGACCGGCGAATTCGGCGACATGATCGAAATGGGCATCCTCGACCCGGCCAAGGTCTCGCGCACCGCGCTGCAGAATGCAGCATCCGTAGCGTCGCTGATCCTGACCACCGAAGCGATGGTTGCCGAAGCGCCGAAGAAGGATGACGGCCATGGCCATGGCGGCATGCCTGACATGGGCGGCATGGGCGGTATGGGTGGCATGGGCGGCATGATGTAAGCGCAAGCTGCATCGACCTGTGCTCGAGAACCCCGCCATCTGGCGGGGTTCTTTTTTGTGTAAGTTTTCTACCGTTTTCCGTCTGATCCCCCCTCAACTACACTGGCTTGTCGCCACTTTGGTGCAAACGGGCTGGCAGCCTGTGGCAAGAGTGCTGCAAGCAGCATTCGATTCAATACATTACCACTTGTGCTTGAAGTGCCATCTGATGGCACGATAATTGGATTCGGTTTTGATGAAGACGCCCGCTGCGGAGCCGGCGTCAAACAGTCGCTAGTAGTTCTGAACGACTTGTTTCGGGTCGGTCGGGCGGGCAGCGCCCCCTTTACCGACCCGGTAATCGATGCCGGAGGTAATGCTGTGGCACCTATCGATTCGAGTGTGATCACGTCCATGAGCGTACGCGAACATTTCAGCGTCGCGCTCGAGTCTGCAACCCGCAATCAGGATGTCGCGCTCGGCGATGCGACATCCGCGTATGTCGTCAACCTGCTCACTGATTATTGCAACGCGGCGACCTTCACCGAAGTCTGCGATGGCGGGCGCCATATCAAACCACTGGCATTGATGTACGCCGACGCGCTCGCCGCCGAACATATTCTGCAACGGCGCCGCAGCCTGCAGAAGCTCGGCGATGTCGCGCTGTTCATCGCCGGCATCTTCACGGACAGCCTGCAGCGACGCGCCGTCGATGTGGACTACTACATTGGCATGGGCGAAGCCGCTTACGGTTGTCTGCACGATTCAATTCAAGGCAGCGCACGGGCTCGTGCAGCTGACGACCTCTTCGACGAACTCGGGCGCAAATTTGCCACGCTCGTTGATGTACTGGGCGAGATCAGCGAGATGAGCGGACTGAAATCGAACAATAACGTCATGCGGACGTATGAAATCTGGTTGAAGACCGGCAGCGCCCGCGCACGGAAGCAACTGACCCACGCTGGTGTTCACCCGCTCAAACCCAGAACTGCCCGGGCCATGCACTGAGAACACTCCATGCTGCTGACTGCCCTGCAGGAGCATCTGGCGATGCTCTATGAAACGCCGATAGCGCATTCGGTGATGGACTATCTCGTGACCGACGCACGTGTCGCCCACACCCTGGCTGCCGATGACGCGACCAAAGACCACGACAATCAGGAGCGGCTATTGCTGCGGCAGAATGTCGACGATCTCGAAATCACGCTCTATATCGACGACAGCATCCTGGATGCCCTCACGACATGCGATCCTTACAAACACCTGGATGAAAGAAATCTCAATCCTTTTCTGGTCGCGCTGGAGGGCGTCAGCCATTTTCAGTATCTGGTGTGGAACGCCGAGCATTCAAAACAGGTAACCCAGCTCGAAATGGAACTGCAGGCGGAAGTCGACAAATACGTGACCGCGTCGATGTTCTTCGATGTGCAAGGCAGCGGCCCGGGCAACGCCGCATTTCACGAGTCGATGTTCAATGCCGTGAGTTTTGCCGACGGCCCCGAGATGGAGACTGGCCAGCGCTATCGCGCCGCCAACCACTTTGCCGGTAAGTACTGCCAACGTCTCAGTCACCGCTACCCCGCACAACACCGCGAGCCGTCGTTCATCAACGAATTGCGGCGGTTTTACCGATTGCCGCAGAATGAGAAGATTCGCCTGATTGAAAAGCGAGGTAGCTGATTCGTTCGTTCTTAGCCCGGCAGGCTGCTAGGATGCCACGAACAGGTTTCGACTACTCGGTCGAACCGCCCCCACGAGGACTGCCGCATGCTGAAGGAAGCGATCTTTCCTGCCGCCCTGCCCAAACCACGCGTCGCTTATTCCCCGCTGGTCAAGGCAGGTCCGTTCGTGTTCGTCTCGGGCCAGTTGGCCTCTGATCTCAGTACCGGCACACCGGTACACGCGACGATCAACCATGCGTTTCCCCATCACGGTTCCGACATCGAGCGGCAGACGCATTTCATCTGCGACACCGTGGAGACCTGTCTCGCCGCCGCGGGTGCGGGTATGGATGATGTCGTCTTCTATACCAACTATCTCAACGATCCGAGCAGCCAGAATGGCGCTCATCGCGCGCTGGTCGAACGCTTCAGCCGGGAAGCCCCGCCACCGTGCGCTACGATCATTGTCGAAGAACTGCCAATACCGGGCTGTGTCTCGGAAATTGATCTCGTTGCGCTCGTGCCGGGCCCCGGCGAAACACGCGAAGTATTGAGCCCGACGGACCTGCCGGCACCGCTGCCAGCAGGTCTGGGTGGGCCTCCGCTGTTCCGTCATGGCATGAAAGTCGGGCCATGGATTTTTACCAGCGGAATCACCGCAACGGATTTCGTCAACGGCATTGCACCGGCAGCCGCGACGGATCCGAAATTTCCGTACTACGGCGAAGCAGCCCGGCTGCAGACAAGCTACATACTCACGCAGCTCGAAGCCGTACTTGCAGCCGGTGGAGCGACGCTGCGCGACGTCGTTAAAGCCGAGATTTACCTGACCGATCTCAAGGATTTCTTTCGCGTCGACGAGGTATGGAAAGACTTTTTTCCGACCGAGCCGCCGGCGCGCACGACCGTACCAGTGAAAGATCTCGGCGTGCCCGGCCTGCGTGTCGGCATCAATCTCATCGCCTTCCTGCCCGGCCCGGGGCAGATCCGACGCAGCATTCATACAGACGCCGCGCCGCGACCGCTCGCCCATGAACCACAGGCTGTGCAGGCCGGCCCGCTGTTGTTCTTCTCGCAGCAGATGGCGACCGATTTCGACACCGGCATCCCGGCAACGGCGACCCTGAACCCCGCGTTTCCCTACTACGGATCGGAATCCGCCGCACAAGTGAACTACATCGTGCGGAACGTGAAGGCAATCTGCGCGGCCGCCGGCACGAGCGCTGACAATCTCGTGCGCCGACGCGGCTTCTACACCGACTTCAGCGAGTTCTATACGTCCTTCGCGACCTGGGGCAAAGCATTCCCCAGCGCACCGCCAGCCAGCACGACGGTGCGAGTACCGGCGCCGCTGCTGGTCCCTGGATGCAAGGTCGCAATCGATCTCATTGCCGTCATGCCTTGAGCTTGTCGTTGCAGCCTTTGCTGGTGGATGTGATCGGTTCCATGTGAACTTTCAATCCCCAATCTTCTTATGCAGATGCGGCATCGATGCAGGGTCGCCGGCTTTCATATACCGCTGTTCGCTGCCCGTAGCCGTGACGTTTTCGTAGACACCTTTATCGCGCTTGACGAGTTTCGTGAAACCGGCATTCTTCAACTGAGCATTGCCGGTTGGAATCGAGATTGCCGCAGCGCTCAGTTGTTTGCGTACTGGCGCTTCGAAATCGGTCTCCCCCATCGGGACTTGTGCTGCGAAACAGAGTTCGCCCCAGTTGCGGATGACGACGTTCATGGCGTGACGCACGGGTATGGTATGCCCGTTATCCTCACAGATGTAGACGTAGGTCGGCATTGCACATGGCTCCCGGGCAGTTGCCGCTCGATAGTATTCAGATTGCGGACGTACTGCGGATTGCCGCAACCGAGGCGTAGGTCGAAACACAGTACGGAACACAATAGGTCATAATCATTTTCAGGTAGTCGACATCAGTCAACGTACCGGCAATCAGACGATCAGCATAGTTGATGACGATCAGAAGACTGCCAACGATGACCGCGAGCTTGCATGAACGCTGCACGACATCCCTGCGGCGCGCAATTCCCAGCCATTCGTTCGGGACGGTCATGCCTGCCGAACCACCCGCTTGACAGGCTGTCAGTAGGTGTTGCTGCGCTTGCGCAGCCGCTCATGTCCGGGAGAACGTTCTACCGGCTGTTTCAACAACCGCTCGAATGAGCCCCACAGACTGTTGTCGGGGGTGGTGTCGTCACTCGCTGAGACACTCGGGGCGGCTGCCGGGGCAGCGATGGGCGCGGCGGCTATCGGTTCGGCCCGAGCGATGCAGGATTTGTAGGCCGTACGCCGCACCAGGGCGATTTCGGCAGCCGAGAGTACGGTACTCGATGACGCCTTCATTTCAGCTACCATGGCCGCCGCGTGAATATCGCAAGCGCGGTCGGCGGGGTCGGCGGCACTCTCGGCAGCGCAGTACAGTGGCACGGCGCACAACAGGAGCGCGAAGCGCAGTGTGCTCGATGAAGCATGCGTTGTTTTCATGCGTATATGATCGCCGCATCGTCGCGTTAAGGCAAAGTCTTTCGGCACCGCAACCGTTCATGCCAAGCAGCAACCCATGTTAGAAGTCGCCAACCTCGTATACGAATATCCCGGTGTGCGCGCGCTCGATGGCGTCAGCTTTCGTATCGAACGTGGCAGTATCACAGCGCTGGTGGGCCCCAACGGCGCCGGCAAAACCACGCTGATGCGCTGTCTCGCCGGACTCGACCAGCCGCTGGCAGGGAGCATCCAGGTCGCCGATATCGACGTCATCGAGGAACCGCGACGCAGCCACCGTCTGCTCGGCTATCTGTCTGACAGTTTCGGTCTCTACGACACACTCAGTGTGCGCCGCTCTCTCAGCTACGTCGCACAAGCCAATGGCATCGAGCCACCAGCAGTCGACCGCGTCGTCACCGAGATCAGCGCTGCGCTCGGGCTGGCCGAACGTCTCGAATTGCCAGCCGGCCAGCTCTCCCGCGGGCAGCGCCAGCGGCTTGCCATTGCGCAGGCCATCATCCATTCGCCTGCGGTTGTCATACTGGACGAGCCGGCTTCGGGATTGGATCCGGAAGCGCGCGTGGATCTCGGCCAGCTCTTCGTCGATCTGCGCCGCCGCGGCATGACGCTACTGGTGTCCTCGCATATCCTGGCCGAACTCGAAGCCTATTCGACCCATATGTTGATCCTGCGCGACGGGCGCGTGGTCGAGCATCGTGCGCTGTCCGGTACGACAACTGCCGTGACGACACTCGAAATCGAATCAACCGATGAAAGCCCGCTGCTCCGCGGCTTGCTGTTGGTCGAACCCGAGGTATCAAACCTGACTGCTGGCGTGGGCTGTCTGCGTTTCGATTTCGCCGGCACGCGTGTAGACCAGGCCGCGCTTCTGCGGCGATTGATCGCTGGCGGCGCCGAGGTTATACGCTTCACGCCTGTCACGGTCGATCTGCAGCAGTCCTACCTGCAGTCGATCGGCCGCCCGCCGGAACCAAGAACATGAATCCAGAACTGCAGCGCAATTTATGGCTGGAAGTCACGCCGCATCGATTGTGGATGATTCCGCTCGTACTCCTCGCGACAGCTGCGCTCACCTGGCCGCCGGGTGAAACGCTGATGCTGACTGCGCTGGTTGGCTTCACCATGATCTGGGGGCCGCGCCAGGCGGCTGACGCAGTCATCGACGAAGCGCGCGAGCGAACCTGGGATATTCAGCGCATGGCCTCGCTGCACCCGTGGTCGATGACCTGGGGCAAGCTGGCCGGTGCAACCGTGATGAGCTGGTACGGTGCGGCCTGGTGTGGAGCCATCCTGCTGGCGGCGGCAGCGCCGGACGAGCGCGAGGAGCGTCTCACCACAGTGGTAATCGTTGTACTGAGTGCGCTGACTGCGCAGGGTCTGGCAATGATCGCCGCATTGGTCGGCATGCATTTCGAGCGCAAGATAAAATCGCGCCTCAGCAATGCCGTTGCCATCACACTGCTCATTGCGCTGATGTGGAACAAGTTCAGCCTGTTCGACAGCGACACGCTTATCGCATGGTACGGGTTCGAATTTCCGCGCCTCGGTTTTACAATAATCTCACTGTTGCAATTCGCCGCTTGGGCGGTGCTCGGCGCGCATCGCGCGATGTGCATGGAACTCAAGGCGCGAACACAACCCTGGGTATGGCTGGCTTTCACTGCCTACGCGGCAGTCTATCTGGTTGGCTTTCAGTTTCCGGTCGGCGCCGCTATTGTCAACTTCGCGCCGCGCCTGCTCTCGACTGCGGCACTTGTCGCTGGCGTTCAGACCTATGTCGCGGCGTTCGCGTTTGCGCGCGATCCGATAGCCTACAGCCGCGCGCTGCGCGCGTTCAACGGCGGCGCATGGCGCCGGACGCTGGAAGAAATTCCGGTGTGGTTTGCGTCAGGGATGGCTTGCCTGCTGCTTGCGGCAGGCGCACTACTGCTCGGTACGCAAGGGCATATCGTCAACACCCGGATGGATAACATCGGGCCCGGCGCGTTCGCCCTGGCGTTGATGATGGCACGCGATATCGCGCTGTTGCACTATTTCAGTTTTAGGCCAGACGGTCGGCGCGCCGCTGCAACAACGCTCATCTACATTGCCGTGATCGATGGGCTCGCCCCGTTGCTGCTGATGCAGCTCGGTCTTTCCGGCGCCGTCGGTTTTATCCGCCCGTCCGTACTTGAACAGCCGTGGTTCGCCATCGGCGTGTTCGGTGCACATGCCGCGCTTGCCGTCACCTTGGCCAGCGCCGCCTGGCGGCAGACCACAGCGCCTCAACCCACCAGCTGATCGATGATGCGGAATCCCGCGACATAGGTGCCGAGCGCGGCACCGAGAGAGCTCAGGAAAAACACCACGAATGTTCGCGCGACCCGGTTGCGACGCCAGCCTTTGAGCGACGTCGTGTCCGTACGCAGACGCTGAAAGTCAGCGACTGTCGGCTTTCGGATCCAGGCTTCCACCGGTGCTGTGATCATGCCGATGCCGATGGCCGGATGCAGCGTTGTAAACGGCGCACCAAAAATAGCGCTCAGGATTGTCAACGGGTGGCCGCCGGCTATCAGCGTGCCGAGACCGGACAAGCCGCCGGTAATCACGACCCATTCCAGAATCAATCGCAAACCCAGTTCCGGGCTACGCATAAAACCGATGGCGATACCGACAGCAAAGAACGCGACGATGAGCCATGGCAGCAGTTTGACCCATCGATTGCCTGGCGGCGTCGTTTCCAGCGCGCGCAGACAGGCCTGTGTATCGGGCAGCGCTTGCGCGAGATGTTGCGCGATCCCTTTCAAATGCCCGGCACCGACCACAGCCAGCAGATGGCGCGGATGACGCTGTGAAATCACTTCCTGAAGTTTTGCGGCCATGTAGAGGTCGCGTTCTTCGATCAGCGGTTCGTAGACACGTCGCTCCCGCTCGGCAAACTGTGCGAACATGCTTTCCAACAGATCGCTCTCTTTCAACGCCTCGATCTCGGCTTCCGGGATCGCGTCATCGACCAGAATGCTGGCAAAAAGTCCGGAAAACAGGTACATCCGCCTGTACCACGGCACGTTGCTGTAGATCCGGCGGAGCGTCGTCCCTATATCGCGATCGATCACGTGCAGTTCGAGTCCGTGCCGCTTTGCACCGTCGATGGCGGCACGCATCTCCGCCCCTGGATCGATCCCGAACTGCTCGGCGATGCGCTGCTGAAAAGCGCCCATCGCGAGCATCGCGGTAACCATCGGTGTCTTGCCGCTGCGAATTACCTCGAACAGATCCATGCGACCCAGCGCATCGGGTTCAGTCATGCCATGATGGCGATTGACGCATAGTTCTATCGCGATTTCGTCGTAGCGTTGGCTGTCCAGCTCAAGCTGGACCGCTTCTGCACTGGCGCGCGAGACGTGCGCAGTGCCGAGCAATCGCAACTGTGTCGAACCGATTTCCAGATCGATGTGCGGTTGGGTATCCAGTATCGTCATATTTCAGCTTTATCTACCGGCAGAACGGCGTATCCGTGCCGCAGCCAGTTACGGCCCAGCAGCAGTTTGTCGGTCGCCTGAGTGCGATCGTTGAGATTGGTCAGAATCCGGTGCGCCCGACCACGGTAACGCACGGTCAAATACACGTGATAGCGGACCTCACGACAATCAGCCATGCGAATGCCGCGTACCTGCGCTATCGGCGCAGTCAACTTCCTGCGCTCGCCGCGTTCGTTAACCACCACGAAACTGACTTGCTTGCCTGCATCGCTGGCCGACGGCTGCGGGCCGCCACCCAATACCATGACCTGCTCGGCATTGATCGACGAAACGACCGCGCCCGTGTCCAACCGTGCCGAAAAGATCAGATCCGCCTCGGCAACATCGACGGCAATGACCGGCGCCAGCAGATTCCGCCCGTTCCACCATTGCCCGCCGACGAAACCGAGCAGTCCGGCTACGAGGACGGCAACTACGCCTGAGAGTTTTGCTTGCGTCACACGATTCCAGTCAAGGACTAATCCGCTGGCCTCAGTCGGCTATCGGCGGCCTGCATTGTACGGGCGATTGCGCCCACGTCGACAGTTGCATGGACGACGCCATTCAGGCGTGATTCAGTCTCGCAACGCTAAGGTATCGGCGAGTCTGCTGCGGAGGATATCGCATGTTTCGTTCAACCATAGCTCTGATAGCCGCACTTGCGGTCACCGGCCTGTGTATTGCCGATGTCGTGGCGCATGGCGAGCCGACACCGGTCTTCTACCGGAAGTCGATTACACCGCCTCAGGTGGACCCATCTCCGGACCTGTCGACCGACAGCACCATTGAACTTGCACCGCATGCCGTGATGGTTCGCTATGAGGAGCACCGTCCATACTATGACGAGCATCGTCGCGGGGCGTTCCTGCTGCGCTATCGCCACTAGCGCCATAATCCTCAGCTGCGCGGAGCTGCAGGTACGGCGCAGCTGACCCGGACGATTCCCTGACAGGCTGCTAGAATCGCGCGTCGCGCCAGGCGCTCATGCCGGCGCGGAACTTTGCGCGGAAGCCAGTCCCTTGCAGAATCTCAATCCGCGCCAGCGCGAAGCTATCCGCTACAACGACGGACCGCTGCTGGTGCTCGCCGGAGCGGGCAGCGGCAAGACCGGCGTTATCGCGCACAAAATCGGCTACCTGATCGACAAATGCGGCGTCGTGGCCGACACCATCACTGCCATTACCTTCACCAACAAAGCCGCTCGTGAAATGAAGGAGCGGGTTCGCTCGCTCGGGCGGCGCAGTGGCCCGGCGCCATGGATCTCGACGTTTCATACGCTGGGCCTGCGCATTCTGCGCGCCGAAGGATCTGCGCTCGGCTATCGTCCGGGATTTTCCATCCTCGACGCAGGCGATTGCTCCGGACTGCTCGCCGATCTCATGCGGCGAGACGCGCCTGGCAGCAACATTTCACCAGGTCAGGTACAGAACCAGATATCGGCCTGGAAATACGCGATGGTGCCACCCGCGGCAGTGCAGACCGCCGGCCTGCTGCCAGCACAGCAACTCGCTGCACGCTGCTACGGGCCCTATAGCGAAGCATTGATGACCTTCAACGCGGTGGATTTTGACGACCTGATCTGCGGGCCGGTACGACTGCTCGAAACGAACGCCGAGACACTGGCACGTTGGCGCGCGCGCATCGAATACCTGCTAGTCGATGAATACCAGGACACCAATCTGTCGCAGTATGCGCTGGTCCGCCTGCTGCTGGGCGAGCACCAGCGGCTCACCGTCGTGGGCGACGATGATCAGTCAATCTACGCCTGGCGAGGCGCTCGCCCGGAAAACATCGACCAGCTGTCGCACGACTACCCGCAGCTCAAAGTCGTGAAACTCGAGCAGAACTATCGCTGCAGTGGCATCATTTTAAAAGCCGCCAACGCTCTGATCGCAAACAACCCGCATCTCTATGCCAAGAAGTTGTGGTGCGACCATGGTTTCGGCGACAAGATCCGTGTCATGAGTTGCGCTTCGGAGCACGACGAAACCGAGAAAGTGTCGAATGACATTCTGCATCGCCGTCTGATCCATGGCCTGCGCTTTGCGGATTTCGCCGTGCTCTTGCGTAGCAATCACCAGGCGCGCCTGTTCGAGCACGCATTCCGCGAGCGCGGCATCGCTTACGTCGTGTCCGGGGGAAAATCGTTTTTCGATTACACCGAAGTGAAGGATTGCGTGTGCTATCTGCGCCTGCTTGCCAATCCCAACGACAACAACGCGTTGCTGCGCGTGCTGAACACGCCACGTCGTGCTATCGGCCCGCAGACTGTCAAAGCGCTGGTCGATACCGCCTCGAGAAGCGCCATGAGTCTGTTCGACACTGCGGCAAGCGCTGAATTTGCGGCGTGCATTTCGCCCCTGAGCTTGAAGCGGGTGCGGACATTTACGGATTGGATGGCGGCGCTTCAACGCGCACATGAAAACGAGCCGCCGGCGACGGCGTTCACACAGCTGCTCGCTGATATCGACTACGACAACTGGTTGGTTGAAACGGCCGAGACCGAGAAAGCCGCCCAGCGCCGCAAGGATAACGTCAACGAATTGAAACGCTGGATCGAGCGCCTGCAGTCCGCCGACGACACCCGCACGGTCGCCGACATCGTTGCCGCGCTGACTTTGTTCGATATCGCCGATCGCAAGGACGACGACCCGGCTCTCGACGCCGTCGCACTGACCACCCTGCATGCGGCCAAAGGCCTCGAATTTCCGCACGTCTATATGGCCGGGTTTGAAGAGAATCTGCTGCCGCATCGGGCCAGTATCGAGCAGGACACCATCGACGAAGAGCGCCGCCTCGCCTACGTCGGTATCACTCGGGCGAAACGCACGCTGACGCTCAGCTTCTGCCGAACGCGCAAACGTTTCGGCCAGGTCGAGACCTGCGAGCCAAGCCGCTTTCTGGCTGAACTGCCCGCTGACGAACTGGCCTGGGATGGCCAACCGGTGGATGCGGCCAGCAATCGGGTCGCTGGCCGCGGTACGCTCGATCACCTCAAGCGTCTGCTGAAACCCTGACCGCCAGCCGTCGCCTGCAGGCGACGCTGCAATCGGATCCTGCGCTTGCCAACGTTCTCACCGGCCCGGGCCCAATCGGTAGTTCGCCCGCCTTTTCAATCAGTTGTCCGAGGTAATGACGTTAACCCTCAAGCTGGCACGTAAGCTGCTAAAGATACCGAAAAGGTTGAAATCATGTACGACAGCAGCGATCAATCCGAAACCCGACTCGTTACCGCGAGTACCGCGAACAACCAGAATCTGGTCGATGGATACGCGGCCGAAATCGCAGCGCGCTATGCCCAGCTCGAAGCCGATCTCTCGCTCTATACGGCCAAACTCGGTGATCTGAAACAGCTCGATCCGCTCGACTTTACGGGCCTCGCCAAGTTGTATCGCACCCATGTCGAACACATCGAAGCGTTGCTTCAGGAATTCGTCGGCGAGGGCCAGGCCTGAAAACCTGTTCACCAGCGCTGAGCGCAGCGTAGTCTCCTTCTCTTGTGGCTAGTGCCCGCTCTTCGGAGCGGGCTTTTTTTTGCCACTGGCCAGCGCGACTTGGGGCATCATGCAGGCTCGCACTGGCAGCGTGGAGCGCAAGCGCATGGACCGACCCTGGTGGAAATCCTATCCACCCGATGTGCCACGGGAAATCGACCTGACCAGCCACGACTCGCTGGTGTCGCTGTGTGCGGCGGCGTGCCGCGAATTTGCCGAGCGTCCGGTAGTCGGGAATTTCGGCGTATATCTGCGCTACGCTGAACTCGAACGTCATTCGCTGGCATTTGCCACATGTCTTCAACAGCGTTTCGGCGTCAAGCGTGGCGACCGCGTGGCGCTCATGATGCCGAATATTCTGGCCTATCCCGTTGCACTGCTCGGCGTACTTCGCTGCGGCGCAGTGGTGGTCAATACGAACCCGCAGTACACGCCGCGCGAGCTCGCTCATCAACTCAGCGATGCTGGCGCGCGCGTCATTGTGATCTTCGAATCAGTCCTTCCGACACTGGCGGCAGCGCGCAGCGAAACGCCGGTCGAACATGTCATCGTCTGCCGTCTGGGCGATTTCATGCCGTGGCCGCAGCGATGGTTTTACAATCTCGGTGCGCGCCGGAAATCACCTGAATCCGCTGTGCTGCCGGTCGGCGCCATCGCATTGATGGCTGCGATCCGGATTGGGCGGCGCCATGAATTCACGCCACCAACGCTCGGTCACGATGATCTCGCGTTTCTCCAGTACACCGGTGGGACGACCGGACGTGCCAAAGGCGCGATGTTGACGCACGGCAACCTCGTCGCCAACGTGCTGCAGGTGGTAGCCTGGTTCGGCGCGCGTGCCGAACGTGGTCGCGAGATAGTGATCACCGCGCTGCCCCTTTATCACATCTACGCGCTGACCTCGAATTGCTTCGCCTTTATGAGTCAGGGCGGGATGAATTATCTGATTACCGATCCACGCGATCTGAACGGATTCATCAAGGAGCTGAAGCGCGTGCGCTTCACGACGTTCACCGGTGTCAACACATTGTTCAATGCACTGGTCAGTCACCCGGATTTTGCCAGCATCGATTTTTCTGCATTCAAGTTCACCAACGGCGGGGGCATGGCCGTGCAGCGGTCGGTCGCCGAGCGTTGGCAGCTAATCACCGGCAGCGTGCTGGCCGAAGGGTATGGTCTCACTGAAGCTTCGCCGGTAGTGGCCGTGAATCGCTTCGACGTCACGGCATTTACCGGCTGCATCGGCTTGCCTGTACCGTCGACCGAGTGCCAGATAGTCGACGAACAAGGGTGCGCGTTGCCGGCCAACACGCCGGGCGAGCTATGCGTACGCGGCCCGCAGGTCATGCGGGGTTACTGGAATGCACCGGAAGAAACGCGCGCAGTTCTCGATGCCGATGGCTGGCTGCATACGGGCGACATTGCCGTCGTGCAGGACGACGGCTATTTACGCATCGTCGATCGAAAAAAAGACCTGATACTGGTATCCGGCTTCAACGTCTATCCGAACGAGTTGGAAGACGTTGCGGCGGCTCATCCGGGCGTCCACGAAGTCGCCGCGATCGCGATGCCCGACGAGCGATCCGGAGAAGTCCCGCGCCTGGTCGTGGTCCGCGCCGACCCTGCACTCGAGGCCCAAACGCTGCTGACGTTTTGCCGCGAGCAGCTGACCGGCTACAAGATGCCGCGCAGCGTGGTATTCGTCGATGAACTGCCGAAATCGAATGTCGGCAAAATTCTGCGCCGCGTCGTCCGCGAACGCCATGGTGCCTGAGAGCAGCGAGTGAATGGCCAGATCAATCGCAGCCCGCCCATTTCACGGTTTCAATCGACAAACACCGGTCGCGGCAACGGGCGAACATTTTCATAAGCACGCGCCGCGCGTAGCACGAGGGCGTCGCCGAACATCGGGCCGACTATCTGCAATGCGAGCGGCAGGCCGTCGCTGCTCAGACCGCAAGGAATCGTGCAGGCCGGCTGCTGGGTCAGATTGAACGGGTAACTGAACGGCGTCCACCCGAGCATATTCGTCGGTGTCATTGGACTGTGCCCGGCAGGCCGCGCTTCGAACGCCGGCACTGCCACAGTCGGCGTGACCAGCAGATCGTAACGCTGCATGAACTGGCGCATATGCGCCCCGAGCGCGCCGCGGCGCAGGTTCAAGCGTTGAATGTCGAGCGCGCTGTAGCTGGCACCGAGCGCTGCCTGCGCGGAAAAATCAACATCGGTTCTGGCTTGTTGCGCAGATGACAGCGTATTCCACAACGTCCACGCCCCGAGGAACCACAGACCGACGGTGATCTCCAATGGGTCGTCGAAACCGGGGTCGACTTCCTCGACTTGTGCGCCGAGCGCGACCAGTTCATCGACGGCACGTGCACAGGATGCGGCGACCTCAGGGTGGACATTGCGCGCGTACCCCAGGGTTGGCGACCACGCGACGCGCAAGCCGCGAATACCGTCGTTCAGACCCACCGTGTAGTCGGCGTTATCCGGCGGCAGCGCGGTCCAGTCGCGCGTATCAGGCTGCTTGAGCACGTTCATTATCAGAGCTGCGTCGAGCACGCTCATGGTGTGCGGCCCGATATGCGCGACTGTACCGAAAGGCGATAGTGGATAAGCCGGAACGCGACCGAAGCTCGGCTTCAAACCGAAGTTGCCGCAAAACGCACCCGGTATGCGCACGCTGCCGGCGCCATCGGTGCCAAGACCGAGAGGCCCAAGCCCGGCCGCGACGGCAGCAGCCGTACCGCCTGAAGAACCGCCGCTGGTCCGCGTGGTGTCCCAGGGATTACGCGTAATTCCCGTCAGGTTTGAATTCGTTTCACCTTTGCAGCCGAATTCCGGTGTCGTCGTTTTGCCGATCAGTACGGCACCGGCGGCGCGCAGGCGCGCGACTGCCGGCGCATCGACATCCCACGTCTGTTCCGGATCGACTGTCAGACTGCCGCGCAGCGTCGGCCAATCGCGCGTCAGCAACAGATCTTTGACTGATACGGGCACACCGTCGAGTTCGCCACACGGCGTGCCATTACGCCAACGCAATTCGCTGTCATGTGCGGCAGCGAGCGCAGCCTCCGGCGCGACCAGGCAAAAAGCGTTGAGCGATGGATTCAAGCGCTCGATACGCGCCAATACGGCACGGGTCACTTCGACCGGTGACGCGGCGCCACTGCGATAACACTGCAGCAGCTCGGTCGCCGTGCATTGCGTGAGGTCGGTTGGCTGCGACGGGGCCTTGTTCATATTCAGCGGCCAATCAGTCTTCGGTCAGTTGATGGACCCAGGCGTGCGCGTCCTCTGACGTGCCGTCGCTGTCCTTCACGCCCAGCGCGCGGAACGCATATAGATTGGTGTCGGCCAGGTGCGAGGGGACGACAGTCTGCAGAGAGCGGAACACGTTTTCGACCCGTCCGGGGAACTCGCGTTCCCAGTCGTTCAACATCGCCTTGATCTTCACGCGCTGCAGGTGGTCCTGGCTGCCGCAAAGATTGCACGGAATGATCGGGAATGCGCGTGCTTCAGCGTACTCGGCGATGTCGTTCTCGGCGCAGTAGGCGAGCGGACGGATCACGATATGCAGACCGTCGTCGCTCTGTAGCTTGGGCGGCATCGCTTTCAGCTTGGCACCGAAGAACATGTTGAGGAACAGCGTTTCGATGATGTCGTCGCGGTGATGACCAAGCGCAATCCGGGTAATGCCGTGACGGGCCGCGAAAGTGTAGAGGATGCCGCGGCGCAGGCGCGAACACAGTCCACACATGGTCTTGTTCTCGGGGACCACGCGCTTGACCACGCTGTAGGTGTCCTGCTCGATGATGTGATACTCGATACCGAGCCCACGCAGATAGTCAGCCATGACTTCCGGTGGATACCCCGGTTGCTTCTGATCGAGATGCACCGCAATCAGCTCGAAATCCACCGGCGCCCGTTCGCGGAGCCGGGTGAGGATCTCGAGCAGAGTGTAAGAATCCTTGCCACCGGATAGACAGACCATCACACGGTCGCCGTCTTCGATCATGTTGAAGTCGGCGATCGCGCGCCCGACCTGGCGGCGCAGGCGCTGTTGCAGAATGCCGATTTCGTGGCGCTGGCGGCGTTCGAGCGGGGTGATTGCATTCATGGCGGTAACCCTGTCGGCTCGGATGCGCTCGCGGATGGCTGCGCCGGCAGTAAATGCCGGCGCAGCGCTGCCGTCAGGCGACGCTCTGGTAGGCTTCAGCCATGACTACGCCGCGCTTGAACTGCTGCCTTTCGATGCGGCTGGGTGAGAACGCATCCTGCAACACCGGCAGCGTCAAATTCGGGTCGCAGTCGCCACACATGAACACATCAATAGCCGCATAGCCGCGTTCCGGCCAGGTATGAATGCTGATGTGGCTCTCGGCCAGAATCGTCACGCCGCTCACACCCATACCTTCACCGAAAGGGTGATAGTAGGAATGCAGCACGGTGGCGGCCGCTGCTCTGGCAGCGCATTCGAGTGCATTCTGGATATAGTTTGCGTCGGCAAGGTGATCCGCGTCCCACATCTCGATCAGGAGATGATCGCCCGCATAGGCATTGCCGCGCGCATCGCACTTGAAGTGATCCGCCTGTTCGTTCATGACTTCCTCCCTTCGACCGCATCCGCCACCCATGGCGGCAGAACGAAACTCGCCGCATGTACTGCCGGCGAATAATGGCGTGTCGTGCCCGACAACGCCGCATGCCGTCGCGTCAATTCGGCGACATCTGGCGTCAATACGCCGGGCTGACGGCCGGCGATGCCCATCGTCATCAACCCACCGTAGTACGTCGGCACGGCAGCCGAATAAGCACCAGCATGCAGACCGAGCCGGCGCAGACTGGCCACCGTGCGGGCAGCTTCGTCACGTTGAAAGAACACCACGCCGTCCTGTGCGCTCAACGCCCCGGCTGGCGACAGAGAGTCACGGCACAAGCCGTAGAACTCGTCCGAATACAACGCTTCTGCCATGCCTATCGGATCGGTCGAATCAACGATAATCACATCGTACTCACCGGTATGATCCTTCATGTACTTGAAGGCATCCTCAATCACGAGACGCACACGCGGATCGTCGAACGCCCTGCCGTCATCGTTCAATGTCGGCAGATACGCACGAGACGCGTTGATCACCTCGACGTCGATCTCGACAAGATCAACGCGCTCTATTGGATGCTTGAGCACCTCACGGAGACAACCGCCGTCGCCGCCGCCAACGACCATCACCCGGCGCGGTTCAGGCACCGACAACATTGGCACATGCACGAGCATCTCGTGGTAGACGAATTCGTCTGCCACGGTCGTCTGCACGACGCCGTCGAGGACCAGCACGCGCCCGAGAAATGGCGCGCGATAGACGGTGATGGATTGAAAAGGTGTTGTCGCCTCATACAGGATTTCATCGTAATGAAAACCCTGGAAAGCCTGTCCCTTGTACAGGCTTTCGACGAACTGTCCAGCCACCCTCAGCTCGCCATCTGCAGCGAGGCAAGGAACTTTCCGCGTTCCAGGACGTGCTGTTCGACAGTTTCCGGTTGGAAATACTTGCGACAGACTTCAACCGCGAGGTCGTTGTCGAATCGCTTGCACGAGAAGATGTCGATGTAGACCTGACCCAGGTTCTCTGCGAAATGCGCGCAGATGTTCGAGGTCTCGATGAGCTGCAGGAGCGTGTATCCGGCCGCATCATAGGAATGCGTCGCGAAGTGCTCGAGCTGTGGCTCGCCGTAGGCTTTCATCTTGATGGTGTCGACGAGATCTGTGACCCAGGCGCGCAGATTGTCGGCGTCTTTGAGCAGATCGCGAGGGCAACCCGCTAGATCGAGAATGAGGTGTTGACCCCAGATTGGCTGATGTTCAGACATCGCATAAAACCCCCACCACAATAGGTAGTAAGTTCCGTAGGGCAGCAAGGCCCTACGCCCAGTCGGTCCGGGCTTTCACCACAGACCAGGCCGAGGTCATGAAACGGCTTGGTTCACCTCCTCACAGCTGGAATTACGCCGCCAGTCACACACGGAGACGCGACTTTACGGTCTTCCGGAAATATTGCAAGAAAAACTTTTCCCTCCGTCACGCTACGCTCCGGCGTTCAAACAAACCGCTCTACGGTTGCCGCCCGCAACACTGCCTCCAGGCACTTCGCCCAGCGTTCCTGGCCAGCGACTGTGTCGATCAGATCCTGGCGGATTTCGAGCAGCACGTTGGGAAGACCGCGAGCGAGCGCATGGGTCGGGATGCCGTGATCCGTGTCGTCGATGCGGTACGGTTCGTTGTCGCCGATGGTGTATGTGCCGAGTGCGTGCAAAGCGCTCAAGACCCGTTGCGCGAGTCGTCGATCAGTGCCGTATAGAACGCCGACCTGCCAAGGTCTGATTACGCCGTCATATACCGGCGTGAACGAATGCACGGCAACGAAACAGGTCGGTCTGTCGGCGGTTGTTCGAATGTCGAGCAGCGCGCTGATGGTCGCGTGATAAGGCGCATAGATAGTCTCGAGGCGCGCTTGCCTGGCAGTCGCCGACAAGCCGACGTTACCGGGAACATCCGTTGCCTCGCTGCGCGCACAGATCAGTTCGGGACTCGCGGGGGGCCGGTTGCAATCGATTACCAGCCGCGAATAGCGCTGGGCAACGAGCGTTGCATCGAGCAGCGCCGAAAGTCTGCTGGCGACACCCAGCGCACCGATATCCCAACCGATATGACGCGCCCGTTCTGTCGCTGGCAACCCGAGGTCGCCCAAAGCGCGTGGAATCGTGACGCCGGCGTGATCGCAGGTCAGAAAAAACGGCGAGGCAGCATTCGGCCGTTCGACGAGTACCGGTGGCGGATCATCGTTTGCCAGCAACCCCTTCATTTTCGCTTGTCTCCATCCAGTAATATGAATTATAGTGCATTATTCGTTGAACCATAACTGCATTATTATGCTTAATACAGCGCCTGCTACCGACACGACCATTACCGCCGAGAGCCCCTGTCTCGCCCGTCTTGGCAGGCGCGTGCGTCAGTGGCGGGCGCGTCGTGGCATGTCGCGACGCATTCTGGCCGAGGCTTCGGGGGTCTCGGAGCGCTACCTGGCGCAGCTCGAGAGCGGCAAAGGGAATGCCTCACTCCTGGTCCTGAACGCGATTGCGGACGCCATACATGTCGCTGTCGATGACCTCATCGACCCCGTTGAGTCGCCTTCTGCCGACTACCTATTGTTGCGCGAACGCTTGCGCAGCGCCGATCCCGCTGAACTCGCACGGATCGCCGCTGTCGTCGATCGCGATCCCGGCAACCGGCACTCGGAGCGGCGACATATCGCGCTGATCGGCCTGCGCGGTGCCGGTAAAAGTACGCTCGGTGCCGCGCTTGCACGCCAGCTTCGTCTGCCGCGCGTCGAACTCGTGCAGGAAATCGAACGCGCTGCCGGTATGCCAGTCGCCGAAATTTTCGCGCGCGGCGGGCAGACGGCCTATCGGCGATATGAGCGCGACGCACTCGCGGACAGTCTGCAGCGCTTCGAACACGCCGTGATAGCGGTGGGCGGCAGTCTGGTATCCGAACCGAAAACGTACGCCCTGCTGCAAGACGCCTGTTACACGATCTGGCTCAAGGCCAGTCCACGCGAACACATGGAGCGCGTCGTCCAGCAAGGCGATCTCCGGCCGATGCTCGATCATCGGCATGCGATGGCCGACCTGAAACGTATTCTGGCTGAACGTGCTTCCCTTTACGGGCGTGCCGATGCCAGCATCGATACCTCGGCGCGCACCGTCGAGGCGACGCTGGATGAGCTGCTCGCCCTGCCCGCAGTACGCGCCTTCACTGAATCTCAAGAGGTCAATGACTGATGGCTCTGACGACAATCGATGACGCTGGCAGCGCTACCAGCTCGATAGACTTTCAGACCGCGCCGGAACGCTACCACCACTGGCGCCTGCGCCTCGACGGACACGTCGCCTGGCTCGGACTCGATGTCAGCGAACAGGCAACGCTCGGCACCGGCTACGAATTGAAATTGAATTCCTACGATCTCGGTGTCGACATCGAACTCTACGATGCGGTGCAGCGGCTGCGCTTCGAGCACCCCGAAGTCGGCTGCGTCGTCCTGCACTCGATGAATGAGCGCGTATTCTGCGCTGGCGCCAACATCAAGATGCTCGGTCGCGCAACGCATGCGCACAAAGTCAATTTCTGCAAATTCACCAATGAAACGCGTAACGGGATCGAGGACGCCACTGCGCACTCGCATCAGACCTATCTGTGCGCCATCAAAGGATCCTGTGCCGGTGGCGGCTACGAGATGGCACTGGCCTGCGACGAGATCATCATGGCAGACGACGGCGCCAGCGCGGTGTCCTTGCCGGAACTGCCGTTGTTGGCCGTGCTGCCCGGCACCGGTGGTCTGACGCGGCTGGTCGATAAGCGCCATGTGCGTCGCGATCGCGCTGATTTTTTCTGCACGGTAGAAGAAGGCATTCGTGGAAAACGCGCTGTCGACTGGAATCTGGTTGACGCCGTTGTGCCATCCTCGACTTTCGATACCGTCGTGCGCGACCGTGCACTGGCCCTGGCGGCAGGCTCCGATCGACCAGGCCAGGCCAGCGGACTGATGCTGACACCGCTGTCACGCAGCATGACCACCGACACGCTGCGTTACGCGAATCTCGACATTGATATCGATCGCGGCCGGCGCACGGCGACGTTTCTGATCAAGGGGCCGGCACTTGCTTCGCCGGCGACACTCGACGGACTGATCGAGGCAGGTGTCGATTTCTGGCTCCTCGCATTGATGCGCGAGCTCGATGACGCCATCCTCCATCTTCGCTTCAACGAAGAGGAAATCGGCACCTGGATCTTCAAAAGCATCGGCGACACCGATAGCGTGCTGGCGATTGATGAGCTGATCGAAGCGAACGCCGACCACTGGCTGGTGCGCGAAATTCTGCTCTATACCCGCCGCGTGCTGAAGCGCCTCGATGTCTCCGCGCGCAGCCTGCTCGCTGCCATCCAGCCGGGCAGCTGCTTTGCCGGCACACTGCTCGAATTCGTGCTCGCCGCCGATCAAAGCTACATGCTGGCCGGCCGGTTCGAGGGCGACGAAACCCCACCTGCCGCACTCATGCTCAGCACCGCCAACTTCGGATGCTACGCGATGGTCACCGGCATCACCCGCCTGGAAGCACGTTTTCTGCATGACCAGTCGAGTCTGACTGCGCTCGAACGCGAGCTCGGCGTGCCGCTGAATGCGGAGCGTGCGGAGAAACTGGGGCTGGTCACGTTCACACCCGATGACATCGATTGGGAAGACGAATTGCGCATGGTCATCGAAGCGCGTGCCGGCTTCTCGCCGGATGCACTGACCGGCATGGAGGCAAATCTGCGCTTTCCCGGACCGGAGACCATGGAATCAAAAATATTCTCGCGACTGTCGGCGTGGCAGAACTGGATCTTCCAGCGTCCGAACGCAGTCGGCGAACAGGGTGCGCTGGTGCTGTATGGCACCGGTGAGCGCCCGCTGTTTCAAAAACGCCGCGTTTAACGCGGCCACTGTCACGAGGGCGCCTGCATGGCCAGTCAAGTCGATTACAGCGAACTGATCCCGAATAATGTCGATCTCGGCTCGGACCGCCGCCTGAAACGCGCGCTCGAATCGTGGCATCCGAAATTCATGGACTGGTGGAATACGGCAGGCCCGGCGCAGTATCAGGACAAAAACATCTATCTGCGCACTGCCATCAGTGTCGACAAGCAAGGCTGGGCGCAGTTCGATCACGTCAAGATGCCCGACTATCGGTGGGGCATCTTTCTGGCTGAAACCGAGGCGGATCACCGCAAGATCAATTTCGGCGAGCACATGGGTGAGCCGGTGTGGCAGGAAGTCCCGGGAGAATACCGCGGTCCCCTGCGCCGGTTGATAGTCACCCAGGGCGACACTGAACCGGCGTCGGTCGAACAGCAACGGCGTCTCGCGCAGACGGCGCCGTCGCTGATCGACATGCGCAACCTTTTTCAGGTCAACGTCGAAGAAGCGCGCCATTTGTGGGCGATGGTCTATCTGTTGATGGCGCATTTCGGGCGTGACGGGCGCGAAGAAGCGGAAGAGCTGCTGCAACGCCGCTCCGGTGACCCGGACAAACCGCGCATTCTCGGTGCGTTCAATGAGCGCACGCCGGACTGGCTGTCGTTCTTCATGTTCACGTTTTTCACCGACCGCGACGGTAAATACCAGCTGGCGTCGCTGGCCGAATCGGCATTCGACCCCCTCGCGCGCACCTGCCAGTTCATGCTGACCGAAGAAGCGCATCATATGTATGTCGGTGAAACCGGCGTTGCGCGCGTCATCCAGAAAGCCTGCGACATCATGCGCGAACACCGCACCGACGATGTGCGCAAGTACGGCGCGCTCGACCTGCCGACCATCCAGAAATACGTGAACTTCCATTTCAGCGTTTCGGAAGATCTGTTCGGCGCCGAACAATCGACCAATGCGGCCAACTATTTCACCCAGGGGCTGAAAGGGCGCTATCAGGAAACCCGCATCAAGGACGACCATCAGCTCAAGGACAGCGCTTACGGTGTCCTGCAGTTCACCGACGGTCAGCTCCGCGAAGCCGAAGTCTCGGCACTCACCGCGATCAACGAGCGGCTGCGCGACGACTACATCGCCGACTGCCAGCGCGGCGTCGATCGCTGGAACAAGGCGATCAAGGATGCCGGCATCGATTTCGAGATCCGGCTGCCGCATCGCGCGTTTCACCGCAAGATTGGCCAGTTCGCCAACGCGCCGGTAACCCCCGATGGCAAGGTCATCGATAGTGCCGATTGGGCCGCCAGACAGTACGAATGGCTGCCCAGCGCATCGGATCACGAGTACGTGCAGTCGCTGATGGAACAGGTAACCGAACCCGGTCGTTATGCACGCTGGATTGCCCCACCGCGTATCGGGATCAATAATCAGCCGCTCGATTTTCCCTACGTCAGAATGTGAGCAGCCATGGGCGTTGTCTACGCGACCGATAGAGAAGGTGTCGAGCATATCCTCGATGCCCGCAAAGGCCTGAGTCTGATGGAAGTCCTGCGCGACGGCGGACTGCCTGTCGAAGCAATCTGCGGCGGACAATGCATCTGCTCGACCTGCCATGTTTACGTTGATCAAGCGTGGAGCGAACGCCTCGCGCCGCGTGCCGCCGATGAACAGGTCATGGTCGAGGATTCGGGACACTTTCAGGCCACTTCGCGTCTAGCCTGCCAGGTTGATTTCAGCGACGCGCTGGATGGCATCCGCCTCAAACTGGCGCCCGAGTTTTGACTGCGAATGAGGCGCGCGTCGAGACGGGCACGCCGCTGTCGGTCACCGATCTGCCGCGAGACTATAACGCCGCGAAGGATCTGATCGGGCGCAATCTCGACGCTGGGCGTGGTCCGCGAGCGGCCTATATCGACGACTTCGGAGCGCACACGTTCGACGATCTCGACGCTGCTACGGCACGCGTTGCCGGCTGGCTGCTCGCCGCCGGCCTCGCTCCCGAGCAGCGAGTGCTCGTCTGCATGCAGGATAGCTTCGCACTACCGTGCGTGTTTCTTGGCGCCATCCGCGCCGGCGTCGTGCCGGTGTTGGTGAATACGCTGCTTACGTCCGATGATTACGCCTATATGGTGGCCGACAGCCGAGCGTGCATCGCCATCGTATCGGCACCGCTCGCCGCGACTTTTCGCGCGCTGATTGGGCGGGTTGCCAGCCTGCAGCGTGTCGTCGTCTGTGGCGGCGATGAGGACACGGACAACTATGAAAACCTGATGCACTCGGCGATACCGCACACCGCGTTCGCCGAGACCGTCGCCGACGAGGCCTGCTTCTGGCTTTATTCCTCAGGATCGACCGGGAAACCCAAAGGCACGGTGCATGTTCACGCGAGTCTGATCCTGACTGCTGAACTCTATGCCCGGCCGACCCTCGCGCTTGCCCCCGGGGACATCGTGTTTTCGGCCGCAAAACTCTTCTTCGCCTATGGTCTCGGCAATGCGCTGAGTTTCCCGCTGGCAGTCGGCGCAACGACCGTACTGATGGCAGAGCGACCAACACCAGCCGCCGTGTTCAGACGACTGCGCGAGCATCGGGTCAGCGTGTTCTACGGGGTCCCGACACTCTATGCGAGTCTGCTCGCAGCCGAGTCGATACCAGCGCCCGGCGAACTCGCCTTGCGCTGCTGCACGTCTGCCGGCGAAGCGCTGCCGGCCGACCTCGGCGTACGCTGGCGCGCGCATTTCGGCGTTGACATATTCGACGGTATCGGGTCGACCGAAATGCTGCATATCTTCCTCAGCAATCGACCGGGTGCGTTGCGCTACGGCACTACCGGTATCCCGGTGGCGGGCTACCGAGCACGCCTCGTCGATGACAGTGGCACCGACGTCACTGCCGGCGACATCGGCGAGCTGCTGGTGGCCGGCCCGACAGCTGCAGCACAGTACTGGAACGACCGTGCGCGCAGCCGCGCGACTTTTCTCGGCGAGTGGACGCGCACCGGCGACAAGTACCGTCAGGACGGCGACGGCTATTACGTCTACTGCGGGCGGAGCGACGACATGCTCAAGGTCGGCGGCATCTACGTCGCACCGGCCGAAGTCGAGGCTGCGCTCGCGTCGCATCCAGCGGTGCTCGAATGTGCTGTCGTCGGACGCGAAGACCGTGCTGGTCTGATCAAACCTGCCGCCTATGTCGTGACGATGGCCGGGGTGATGGCGGACCCTGCCCTGGCGCAGGCACTCCAGGCCCATGTCAAAGATCTGCTGGCGCCTTACAAGTACCCGCGCACTATCGACTTCGTCGACGAGCTCCCGAAAACCGCGACGGGCAAGATCCAGCGGTACAAGCTCCGTCGGAACGGCTAAGTACCCTGGTCCTCTCTGGCGGTGCCGCGCTGTCGCTCAATGCGCTATCGGCTCCGCCATGTGTTGTACTGAAGCCCGCCAGCAACCACAATATCTGGCCATGAAGCTGGTATCGGCGCCACCATCGGCGGGGCGCTAGTCGCCGCTGCAACGGCATTCGTGTAAGCAATCGTCAACTCGAGGTCAAATTAGATTAAATGCGGACCGGCAGCGCGAAGTCCCAGCCGTCGCTGATCTAGTATCGCGTCATGCTTGAACGCCTCCATTCGGCCCGACGCTGCGCATGACGGATTCGCCATCCATCCTGTTGGTCGACGCGAATCCCAGTGACCGCGATTTGGCAGCTCTGCTGCTGCAACGTGCGCTTCCGGATTCCACTATCACTTGTGCCGAAGACGCCATGGACTTCGCCGAAGCGGTCACCAGCGAGACGCTCGATATCGCAATCATCGCGCCCGATGTCGGCTGGACGCGTGCCGAGAAGCTCGTCGCCGTGTTGAAGCGGCGCAGTCCGGACACCGCCATTGTTCTGTTCGGCCGCGACGAAGACATGCTTTCCCATCTGCCACAACCAGGACTCGCTTTCGACGGTCTGCTGCGCAAAGGCAGCGCGGGTTTCATGGCGTTGACCGAGGTCGTCAACGACGTACTGGCGCGCAATCGACGAGCGCCACCGCGAACGACCGGCATTCGTGTTTCCGATCTGCCGTTGCCAGCGTTTTCTGCCGATGCCTGGGGCCGCATCGATGCAGTGAATGCGCAGTTCGAAGATGAACTTGATGTCGATGCCAGCGCACTGGTCGGCGGCGAACTCGATCCCTGGCTTGCCGATGTCGCAGCGCGCGCCGTGTGGCGCGATTTTCTTTCGCGACCTGCTGACACCATGACGCAGTTGCCACTGCGTGCACGTGACGGCCACAACGCAAACCTGATCGTTCGTCGCGGTGCCAGCATCGTTGCGGCGTTTGTCGGCGTGATCGAAGCGCGCGCTCCGGTAAGTAACCTGGTCCAGCATCCGGCAGGGCAGGAACGCAGCCAGCAGGAGATGCGCGATATCGCGCTGGTGTTCTCGCACGATCTGAAAGAACCGCTGCATCAGATAGTGCGGCTGGTACGCCGGGCGCAAGCGGGCGAAGACGAGCCGCGGCGCCCGGGCGGCTCGCTGCAACAGATGCTGGATTGTGCTGGCCGTGCCAGCAATATGCTCGACGGCATGCTCGAGTATCTGACTGTGGCAGCACGTGAAACTTCGCCGACACTGGTCGATCTCAATGCCTGCCTCGAACAGGCAATCGAGAATCTGCGTGGCCTGGTCGATGAATCGAACGCCGAGGTCGTTGCCGATCATCTGCCGAGTGCGGTCGGTGACGAATACCAGATGCTGCACCTGTTCCAGAACCTGCTTTCCAACGCGATCAAGTTTCGGGGGCGAGAACGACCGACGCTTCGCGTCACGGTCGAAGCGACCGGCAACGAATGGCGGCTGGCGTTCCGCGACAATGGCATCGGAATACCCGAACCCTACAGCGAACGCATATTCGAGATGGGCCAGCGCCTGCATACCCGCGACGAATATCCCGGCACCGGTATCGGGTTGGCGCTGTGTAAGCGCATCGTCGAACGCCATGGCGGAAGAATTTGGGTCGAATCTACTGACGGCGCCGGTGCAACGTTCTATATTCTGTTGCCACAGGCGCCCAGTCATGTGACCCGTCTGGCATGACAGACCGCACCAACAGCTCCGCAGCAGGACGCGCATGAGCCAGCCGCCAAGCACCGTGTTGCTGATCGAGGACGATCGGGTCGAAGCCGAACTGATCGGCAGCCTGCTCGCTGGGACCGCCTACCGCGACAGCACCATCGAACACGTGCAACGGATGCAGCTCGGCATCGAGCGTCTGGCACAGGCGCAATACGACATCGTTCTGCTCGATCTCAACCTCCCTGACGGCAATGGCATCAGTAATCTGCATCGCGTCAAGGCCGCCGCACCGACCATACCAGTCATTATTCTGACCAACGTCGAGGACGAAGTCGGCGCCGTCGCTGCCGTCGCGGAAGGCGCACAAGACTATCTGATCAAGCGCAATATCGAGGCCGACGTCCTGTATCGCTCGATTCGCTACGCCATTGCCCGGCAGGAAACGGAAACCTCGTTGCGTGCCAGCGAGCAGCGCTACGCGTTGGCTGTTGCCGGCGCGCGAGACGGGATCTGGGACTGGGATCTCACGCGTGATGAAATCCATTACTCACCGCGCTGGATGGCACTGCTGCGTCTGGCTTCCAGTGAAACACCGGCGACCCCAGCGACCTGGTTTGATCGCGTACATGAAGAAGATCGTGCTGGCCTCAAGAACGCATTGGAAGCGCATCTTGACGGTGCCACGCCGCATCTCGAGTACGAATTCCGTATGCAGTGCGGTCACGGCCAACAGCTCTGGGTTTTGTGCCGAGGTGTTGCAGTGCGTGACACCGGCGGTCGCGCGACCCGCATCGCCGGTTCGTTGAGCGACATCAGCGATCGTAAGTCCACCGAAGCCATGCTCGTGCATGAGGCGCTGCACGATTCGTTGACCGGCTTGCCGAACCGTAATCTGTTTCTTGACCGGCTCGATCTGGCGCTTAAGCAGCATCGTCGCGATCGCAAACGCAAATTCGCCGTGCTGTTTCTCGATCTCGATCGCTTCAAGGCCGTCAACGACAGCCTTGGTCATGCTGCCGGTGACGAACTGCTGGTTGAGTTTGGGCGGCGCCTGGGTATGTTCCTGCGCCCAGGTGATTCGGTCGCCCGACTCGGTGGCGACGAGTTCGCCATTTTATTGACTGATGTCGTCGGCCTCAGCGAGGCGACCCTCGTCGCCGAGCGCATACACGATCTGCTGTCGCAGAAATTCATGATCGCGCAAAAAGAGATCTACGTGCAGGCCAGTATCGGCATCGCCCTGAGCGGCCCGAAGTACGAACGCCCTGGCGATCTGTTGCGCGATGCCGATCTCGCGATGTACCGCACCAAGAACCGCCGCAGCGGTTCGTACGCCGTTTTCGACAGCCTCATGCACGAATCCGCGCTGCAACGTCTCGAACTCGAAACTGATTTGCGTTCGGCCTTGAATCGCAATGAACTCGTCGCCTACTACCAGCCAATCGTCTCGCTCGAGCACATGCGTGTGATCGGATTCGAGGCGCTGATGCGCTGGTTCCATCCGGTACGCGGATTGATTGGTCCCGATGATTTCATTCCGCTTGCCGAGGAGTCCGGCATCATTGGTCCGTTGAGCTGGTGGATGATGCGCGAGGCCTGCCGGCAGATCTGCCAGTGGCAGGTGACCGATCCGGGCTTCGCCGATCTCTCGATCAGCGTGAATATCTCGTCACGACTGTTTTCCGAACCTGAATTTGCTGCGCGAACGATGTTGATTCTTCAGGAGACGGGGCTGCGCCCGGAAGCGCTGCATCTCGAAATTACCGAGAATGCCCTGCTGCAACACGAAGCGGCGACCATTCGCGAACTCACCGCACTGCAGAATATCGGCGTCAAGTTCCATCTCGACGATTTTGGCACCGGCTATTCGTCACTCAGCTATCTCAACCTGTTCAACTACGACACCATCAAGATCGATCGCTCGTTCATCGCCGTCAGCGCCGATGGCAATCCAAACCGGCGCATCGTCGATGCGCTGATCAGCCTCGGTCGCGTGCTCGGCATGGAAGTAATTGCCGAAGGTGTCGAGACACTCGAGCAGGCGCAGAAATTGCGCGATCTCGATTGCCGTGTCGCCCAGGGCTTCTGGTTCTCCAAGCCGCTGCCCGCAGAATCCGCCCATGCCCTTTTGCTGCGCGAAAAAGGCATGGCCAAAAGTTCGATCCGCACCCTGCATCACCACTAGCGGACCATAGGCAGACCGGGATCGCGGAAGCGGTCCTCGCTCTGCCTTTTTTTTCACAGGTGGGCACCTGACATGAGTACCGCCGACCCCACCATTCGAAAAATAGTCCATGTCGACATGGATGCGTTCTACGCCTCGGTCGAGCAGCGCGACCGGGCGGAATTGCGCGGGCGCCCGGTGATTGTCGCTTGGCTCGGTAAGCGCTCGGTCGTTTGCGCGGCCTCGTATGAGGCGCGGGCGTTTGGCGTGCATTCGGCCATGCCGGCGAGCAGGGCCGAGCGACTATGCCCGAGTGGCGTGTTCGTGCCACCCGATTTCACGCGCTACCGCGCGGTCTCGAACGATGTACGTGCTATTTTCCGCCGCTATACCGATCTCGTCGAACCGCTGTCACTCGACGAAGCGTATCTCGATGTAACCGAGAACAAGCGCGGGCTGGCGACAGCGACGGCTGTTGCACGCCACATTCGCGCCGACATTCTCGATGAGACCGGCCTATATGCTTCGGCCGGTGTCGCGCCGAATAAATTCCTGGCCAAGATAGCTTCTGACTGGCGCAAACCGAATGGTCTGTTCGTCATCCAGCCACATGAAGTGCTCGACTTCCTGGCGCCCCTGCCGGTACGTAAACTGCCTGGCGTTGGCAAGCGAACGGAAGCGTTGCTCGCCGAACTCGACATCACCACTGTAGCAGCGCTGCGCGAGCACGCTGAAGAAGCATTGCGCGCGCGTTTCGGCAAGTTCGGCCGGCGCCTCTATCAACTTGCACGCGGCATCGATCGCAACCCGGTCGATCCCGATCAACCACGCCGTTCGTTGTCAGCCGAAACGACGTTCGAAAGCGACCTGCCACTGGTTGAGCTTGCCGCCGCGCTCGACGGACTGATCGAACGCGTATGGCGTCATGTCGACGCGCAGGACGGTCGTGCCCATACGGTCGTTCTCAAATTGAAGACCAGCGATTTTCGCATTGTCACACGCAGCCACACGCCACCAGAACCGCCGCGTACTGCAGCCGGGTTTACCCGCATTGCGCACGAGCTGCTGGCCAAAGTCGATTTGCCAGCAGCGACCCGCTACCGTTTGCTGGGTATCGGATTGGCGAATTTTCGCGAGATCGAGCCGCCAGCGCCGCAGTCCAGTCTGTTCTGAGACTGGATAAATGTGCGGCTAGCAGCCTGTCGGACTTAGGCAATCGTAACGAGGTGCGTGGGAGAGCGAGGACAGATTAGCGCGCAATCGAGGAGAATAGTGGTTCTATTTGACGAGAGTGCGCGCGAATATGGACCGCTATCCCACCACCGCAGTAGATTCGTCCTAAGTCCGACAGGCTGCTAGCGTTACGGGCTGGCTACGGCTTGGCCGGAGCGGTTGCCGCAGGCGGGTTCGGTTTGTTGGTCGTGGCAGCGTCGCCCTCATCACTCGATTTCGCGGCACCTGGCGGCTTGCGCGGGCAATCGTTCACTTCGCACAGTTTGTCGATATCGGCGTACTTCCGCCCGCATCCCTCGTCGAACTGCTTGCGCTCGGCTTCCGGCATCGCATTCAGCGCGTTGGCATATTGCGTGAGGATGCCATCGAGGTCTTCGTTCTTGAGCGGTTCCTTGTGCGACTCGGTATAGAAGCGCACCGCCAGCATGCCGAAAGCGAACGAGCGATTGCCCCAGCGCCAGGCTTCTGCCGGCGGCGCTTTCTGCGCCGCGATTGCGGTCAACGCTGAACACGTCATTGCACCATCGAAAGCCTGTTCGTATTGCGCCTTGTCGACTTCCGGCTTGGCAGCGTCGCCGGGTGCCGGCGCCGGTCCTTTGGCATCTCCGGCGGCGTCTGCTGCTGGAGTCGTCGCGGCGGGCGGCGCTCCCGCAGGGCCAGCGGCGCCGGCCTCGAACACCATGAGGCTCAGACACAGGAGGGCGATCAGAAATTTGTTCATGCAGGCTCCGTCGGCAGTTGCGCATTGTAGTCGCGCCGGTTCAATACGCGCGCCCGAGTCCGGCATTCGCGACCTTGTTGGATGGCACGAGGTGCAGGTATCCAGTCTGCCCACCGCGCAAAACGCCGCTATGATGCGAGCGCGCGGGCCCGCTTGCAACAGCGACGGATACACCCGGCTTGCCAGGATCCCGACAGCGCTGCACTATCGGTCGCTTCGCCACCGGAGGAACGCTCATGACCGCATCCGATCTCGTCGCCCGCTTCGCCGGCACCTGGCAACTCGAGGACAGCTATTCCGAGAAACCGGCCGGCCGCGCGGCTTTCCCGCTCGGGGCCAAAGTCATCGGCCGCATTCACTACGATGCCGCGGGCAACATGGCCGCTCAGCTCATGAGTGAATCACGCAAACCGTTCTCGTCTCGCGATCCGCGCGAAGTGACCGATGCCGAGTACCGCGATGCGTTCCAGACCTATACCGCGTACTTCGGTACTTACACCATTGATGCCGCTGCCGGCACCATCACGCATCATGTACTCGGCGCCACTGTCCCGAACTGGCCAGGCAACGATCAGCTGCGTTATTTCGATCTGGACGGCGAAATACTCACCTTGCGCACACCGCCCATGCGCGGCAACGACGGCGAGAAATCGGTACATACTCTGGTGTGGAAGAAAGTTGTGTAGGCCGCTGTAACGCACTGCTGTCGAATAAGGGGGGAACATCGACTCATGCTGGGACCCGCAGACGACTTCCTGATTCACCAGACGCCGGAACCCATCCGCTATCCGGTGACCAGTGATCGGCGCTTCTACGATCGGTATTTCTTTACCGGACATGCGTGCAGCCCCGATTTGTTTTTCATGCTCGGCATGGGCAACTATCCCAACCTCGGGGTCATCGATGCGTTCGCGTCGGTCGCCTACGATTCCACTCAGTGCACGACACGTGCGTCACGCGAACTGGGCAGCAATCGTCTCGATACCGTGAACGTTGGTCCGTTTTCCGTGGAAGTCATCGAGGGCCTGCGCCGACTACGCTTCCGATGCCAACGCAGCGCAGAAGCGATCGATTTCGACCTGGAATGGAACGGTACGGTGCCGGCGTTTGAAGAACCTCCGCTATTCTCGCGCACTCAGGGGCGCGTGCTGGAACAAGGCACCCGCTTCATTCAGACCGGCAACTGGACCGGCAGCCTGCGCGTCGACGATCGCCGCTTCGAGTTGGAGCCGTCGACCGCCTGGGGAGCGCGCGATCGTTCCTGGGGTGTACGTTCCATCGGCCTCGAACGAGAGCCGCGCGGCATCATGCAGGCGCACGCTACCAGCGAGAGTCGCACGACGCTCTGGATCTGGTCGCCGATGCAGTTTGCCGACTATGCCATCCACTTCTGCCTCGGCGAATATCCTTCGGGCGAACGCGAGATCGAAACCGTGCGGAAGGTCCGGCATTTTTCCCATGGTGGAGGCGTTGAAGTGCTGGGTGGTGCCACGCATGATCTGAAATTCGACTCTGCAACCCGTGAACTGCAGGCTGGCTCGGCCGTCAGCTTCATCGATACCAATGGCGAACGTCGCAGCGTGCGCCTGACGCCACTGCGTCGCGCCTATCTGCGTGCCGGCACCGGCTACGGTGGCCCGGACGACTGGCGCCACGGCAAATACATGGGCGAGCAGTGGGTAAATACCGTCAGGTACGATCTCGACAACGAGGCGATCACCGCGCGTATCGGCCCTACCCATGTCCTGTGCCGCATGGAGATGGACAACGGTGATATCGGTTACGGAACGTTTGAAACCCAGATCTTCGGCCCTTATCCGCGGTATGGCTTTCTGAGTTGAATGTGAGCGCCGGGCAGGGCATGGATGGTCAGGAAACAGGCGGTGAGACGGCGCTGCGCGGCATGCTCGCCGATTTTTTCGACAAGCGTCTCGACGAACCTGGCGAGGTGCGCAACCTTCGTCGCCTGACGGGCGGTTCATCGCATGAAACCTGGTCTTTCGATGTTGGGTGCAAACCCGCGCCGAACGAGAGTCAGGGGTATGTATTACGACGCGAACTGGCACGCGATGTGGACCCGCAATCGTTGGTCACCGAATGCGCTCTGTTGCGTGCATTGCGTGACTACCGCTTGCCGGTAGCAGAAGCGCTCTGGTGTGTCGCAGATGCTGCCATCCTGGGCGCGCCGTCATTGATCATGCGTCGCGTCGCCGGTGTCGAACTGCGCAAGTATCTGGCCGCCAATGGCGATACCGTCGATCGTGAGTCTCTCGGACTCGCGCTGCTCCGCGCGCAGTTCGCGGTCCACGAGATACCATCGGCCCACCTGTGCAACATCCTGCCTGTGCCGCCAGCGGCATCGTGCTCGCATGAACTCGAGCGATGGGTCGCGATTATCGATGCCGCCGACGGGAGAGCAGCAAGGCCGCTGTTGGCAGCCGCCGTGCATTGGTTGCGCGCGCATCCGCTGCCAGCCGTCGGTCATCGTCTGGTGCACGGAGATTTCAAGACCAATAATCTCATGCTGACCGACAACGGCCAGGCAACGATTCTGGATTGGGAGATGGCCCATCTCGGCGACCCTGTCGAAGATCTCGCCTGGACACTGCTCTGGACGACACCGGACGACTTGGTCGGCGGTCTGCTGTCGCGGGCGACCTATCTCGACGCCTATGCCCGACTGTGCGGACATCCTGTCGCGCAGGATCGCCTGTTTTACTGGGAAATGTTCGCTCGGGTGAAACTTGCTGCGATCTTCATCGCTGGTGTGGAGACAACGCCACGGGATATGGCAGTCTCGCCGCTGCATGCCATGCTCGGGCGGGCGTTGCCGATGCTCGACCGTGACCTTGCCCGAATGTTGTCGCAGAGTCAGCAATTGAGGCACGCGCAATGACGCCGGATGGCCTGCAGTCGCTCGCGCTCGTCAGCCGCTATCTCGCTGAAAGCGTCGTACCGGCTGTGCCACGCGCAATGACGGCGGAACTGCGCGCCGTCATCAAGCTGCTCGATACGGCGCAGGTCGAGCTCGGCAGCCTGTTCCCGGTACTGCACGATGAATGTCGGGAACTGCTGCTCCTGAATGAGGCTGTCGACAGTTTGCTCTCACCGGCGGCATCTATAGCGTTGACGACACTGCATGAACAGTTCAAGCATGGCTGCGCCGACCTGCCAGCGTTGATGGCAACACATCGGCGCATTCTCGAACGAACGAGCGAACGTCTGTGTTCACTGCAGGCGCTGGCTGCACTGAACCCGGCGCCCGAGCCGCATGAATTGTTGCAACGGATCTATACGGTGCTCGGCCGGCAGGCAGAAACACGTCTGCCCTGGCAGGCTGTGTTTCCATCAACCAGCGCGTGGTCCGCGACGAACGCGGTTGAAGATGCAGTCACGACAAAGCCGACAATCGAACAGGGGAATCGCACATGAGATCGTTATTGGACGGCGGTTGTTTTTTCGAGGGGCCGCGCTGGCACGACGGGCATTGGTGGGTCTCTGATCTGTACAGCCATGCGGTGCTGAAAGTTTCGGAAACCGGCCTTGCCGAGATCGCTGCAAACGTTCCCGGACAACCGTCAGGGCTCGGCTTCCTGCCAGATGGCTCCCTGCTGATTGTCTCGATGAAGGACTCACGTCTGATGCGCCGCCTGCCGGACGGCCGGCTGGTCCTGCATGCTGATCTCGCGTCTTACACCGGCGGCTATGCCAACGACATGGTCGTCGATCGCGCCGGTCGCGCCTATGTCGGCAATCTCGGTTTCGACCTGTTCGGCGGTGCCGTGCCGCGCCCGGCCAATATCGTCTGTGCAGCGCCCGATGGCACTGTGCGCGAAGTCGCTCGCGACCTCCTGTTCCCCAACGGCATGACCATCAGTGCAGACGGACACACGATGGTCGTGGCAGAAAGTTTTGGCGCGCAATTATCGGCGTTTACCGTCGCCGCCGACGGTGCACTTTACGATCAACGCATCTGGGCCACGCTTGGCCGCGCACCTGAATGGACATCGATCGAGGCCCTGTTGAATACGGACTTCATTCCCGACGGCTGCAGCTTCGATGCTGACGGTCACGTATGGGTTGCCGACGCACTCAACGGTCGCGCCTGCTGCGTCGCTGAAGGCGGCGCAATCGTTGCAGAAGTCCGAGCACCAGCAGGACAAGGTATCTATTCTGTCGCGCTCGGCGGCAGCGACGGCCGCACCCTGCTGGCCTGCGTCGCACCGGATTTTGACGACATGCGCCGCGCCGCAACGCGCGAAGCCAGCCTATGGGTGTATGAGGTGGCGGTGCCGCGGGGCGACAGCCGGCCTTAGCAGACAAAATTCTTATGTGCGCCAGCACGCCGACATGGCGATTCGGCCGCACTAGTCTTGGACTGATGAAGCACAAGACTCGCGCAATGCTATCGCTGGTATCGCTGCTGGCTTACGGTGCTGGCGCGCAGTGCGAAACGACGTCTGCCCAGACCCCGGCACCCGGCACGCAGCGCCAGATTCTGAGTGAGGGCTACAGTCTGCTGTATAACGATGCCGGGCATATCGGGTTGGTCGATCTGGTGCTCTACGTGAAAATTGAATCCGACGGGTTCGAGCAGGTTATCAAGGAAATAAGCGACTACGGCGATGAGCTGAAGAAGGAATTGGACCGCATCGCACGAGATTATCCTGCTGTAAAAATCGATCTAGAACCCCTGCCGGAGATGGAAGTGCGCAAGCGCGCCGCTATCGGTAAGGACAAGGCGCTGCGCTTTTCGCCGCTGGGCGGGCGCAGCGGAACCGAGTACGAACGCAGTGTGCTCATCAGCATGGCCAATGCGCTCAACCATGAAAGCCACCTCTGCCGGGTGATGGCCGACGAAGAACCTGAGACTGGACTCAAGGGATTTCTGATGACCTGTGAAAAGCGTTATGTCGCGCTATATGAAAACGTCATGGACCTGTTGAACCGCGAACACTTCCGGACGGGCGCCGAAGCGGCGGAGAAACATTAACAGGCGTCTGCGAAACGTCGCGAGGGACTTCCGACCTGCGCTATCCGGTCAGCGCGCCGCCGCCTCTTTCAACACCTCACCGGCAATGATGATCTGCCGCACCTGGTTGGTACCAGCGCCAATCTCCATGACTTTGCCGCTTCGGTAGAGCCGGTTGACTTCGGTTTCGCGCATGAAACCCATGCCGCCGTGGATCTGTACGGCGTTGTCGAGCACGCGCATGCAGGCGCGGCCGGCGTAGTAGACGGCTGCAGCGGAACGTTTGTGAATGACGCCACGGCCGCCCTCGCCGATTTCGATATCGACGACTTCGCGACCAAGCTGATAGGTCATCGCGCGCATCGTTTCCAGCTCGGTGTACATGTCGGCAAGCATCGCCTGGACCATCTGGAACTCACCGATGGCGCGGCCGAACTGCTTGCGCATGGTGGCGTACTCGACTGTGAGGTCGAACGCGCGCTGTGTCATGCCGAGACAGAAGAAAGCACCGATCACGCGCTCGATGTCGAGGCCGCTCATCATGATGCCGGCGCCGCCGTTCTCGGCACCGATGAGATTCCCGGCCGGTACGCGACATTCGTCGAACACGAGTTCGCCGGTCGGGCTGCCGCGCCAGCCCATCTTGTCGAGCTTCTGCGCAACGCGAAAGCCGGGGAAAGTATTTTCGACAATGAATGCGGAGATCCCGCGCTGGCGTAACTCCGGCGCAGTCTTCGCATAGACCACCAGCACATCGGCGACTGGACCATTGGTGATAAACAGCTTCCGCCCATTGAGTATGTAATCGTCGCCATCGCGGCGCGCCGTTGTGGCCATGCTGCCGAGTGCGTCCGAACCGGCACCGGGTTCTGTCATGCCAAGTGCGCCGATCGCCCGACCATCGCAAAAGCGCGGCAGGTAATGCGCCTTCTGCGACTCGTTGGCGTTACGCACCAGGTTGTGCAGACAGAGGTTGTCGCTTGCCAGCATCGAGGCGGCGAGCGTGTGATTCCAATAGGAAGTCGCTTCGCAGATGAAGCACTGCGCAAGTACGTCGAGACCGGCACCGCCGTATTCTGTCGGCACTGTCGTGCCGAGCAGCCCTTGCATCGCGAGTCCGCGGAAAGCGTCTTCCGGAAACCAGTCCTCGTTATCCATGCGCGCGCATAGGCTGTAGAGCTCTTCGCGCGCATAGCGGTAGGTCGTATCGTAGATTGCCTGGTAATCCTCGGCGAAGCCGAAAGCGCGCAGATCCGGAATGCTCATCGTCGAAGTCCTCCGCCAGGCCGGTTATGAGAACGTGTTGATGCCATTGGCATGCGCAAACGTCACGGGTGCGCCAATCACGGATTCCTGAAACAGCCGCGCGCGCGCCGCTTCGTCGCCTGGTCTGGCCACGGCCAGACAACGCGCGCCATCCGGCAATCGCCCGACGACGAATCCGCCGGCAGGCGCGCCTTTGTTATAGATGGCGGCGAAGGATTCGATGACACCGCCACCCTGCGCGACTTCGCGCACCGTGACACCTGCGCCGTTTTTCGCCGCGTACTGCTGCGCGGTGGACGATACTGGTGCCCACGGGCTGTCGAGTGTGCCGCTGTAGATGCCGACAGAATGCTTGGACAAATAGCCGCCATTGGCGACGACCATGCCGTGCGTCGCGGGTGCGGCCCGCAGTCGTGCGACGACTTCGGCAATGGCATGCATGCTGTAGTTGTTGCCCGGTCCGCCGAAGTACGGCAACCCGCCGGTCAGGGTCAGTGCCCGCGCCGTGCCCGCGTCCAGGCCGAGCGCTTCGCAGGCGCTCGTCACGGCTATCGGGAAACAGCTGTACAGGTCGAGATGGGCAATCTGCTCGAGCGTGAGCCCGCTCTGCGCGAGTGCGTGATCGCAGGCAAGTTTCTGCGCCGGCGATACGCTGAGCCGAGGGCGCTCGGTGATCACGCGTTCATCGACATCGGCATATGCCCGCAGGTAGACCCAGCGCGATTCCGGGATGCCGAACTCGCGCGCGGCGCCGACTGACGTCAGCACCACGGCGGCACCCTGGTTGACGGCGTCCTGCGCAACCATCCAGCGCGTAAAGGGCTCACACAGAAGGTAGTTGTCCGGTCCCGGCGTGGCGAGAAAATCAGCCTCGTGCGCGGTCGGAAACTGCGCGTAAGGATTGGCAGCGGCAACCGCTGAGAACGGCGCGAACAGACGCGCGTTGGCGGCGCGGCATTCGGCTGTCGAGAGCCCGAGTTCGTGGCGGCGCGCCTGTTCAAACAGTGCGTAGACATGAATCGGCAGCGCGACACCGTGACGGAGTTCGTAATCGCTGACCATCGGCGCCTCCGGCCAGTCGTCGAGGTAGTCCCCGCTCGCTTGTTCGTTCCAATCCAGCGCCACCTGACGACGCGTCGCGTCGCGGATGGTGGCAATTGCCTCGGCACCGGTCAGCACCGCGAGCTTCACATCGCCGGCATGGATACGTTCCGCCATGCGGTTGACGAGCCGTTGCGGCGTCTGACCGCCGACCTGGGCATAGATCACTTCTCGCGGTGTGGCGGTCAGTCGCCCAGCAACCGACCACGGCACATTGTTCGAGCCGCCGAAAGGATTCGGCCACATCACACGGTCGCGCACCGAATGCTCGAAGAAACGCACCACGGCAAGCACATCGATGGCCGGCGCCAGGTCGACGGTCGGACGGCAATCGGCCAGCGCGCGCGCTGCCGCGGTGGCGGCGATATCGACCGGCGAACGCATGGTCTCGGCAGTCGGTGTGGTCCGCGCGACATATTGTCCGGCACCGACCAGTATCGGTGTCGTCGGGGCAAGCGTCCTGGACGTGCTCTGGGCTGACATGGGCTGGGCAGTCTCCTCGAATTGGGTTGCGCTGCGACGTCCGCATTCTACATGAGGCACTGCGCGCGACCCGGGCGCTGCCGTGTCATTCCATGATCGCCGCAAGCGGGTTCTTTGACGCGCTGCAGCGTGTTTTGCGTCGCGGGATTCGTTACGCTCGACGCGATTCTGAACACGCTCCCGGGAGACAATCGATGCGGCCCGCTCCCTTCGCTTATACCCGCCCAGCAACGCTGGCCGACGCATTGCGTGCGCTCGCCAGTGGAGCTGTCCCGCTCGCCGGTGGTCAGAGTCTGCTTCCGGCCATGCGCCAGCGCCTGATTGAACCGCAGGCGATTGTCGATATCTCGGCAGTCGCCGAACTCAGCACAGCGGTGAACGTGCGTGACGATCGCATTCAGCTCGGCGCCGGACTCACGCATCGCACGTTGCTTGAAGACCCGACCATCCGCGATGAGCTGCCGTGGCTGACAGAATCGGCACAGGCACTCGGCGACGTGCAGATCCGCAACGTCGGGACTGTCGTCGGCAACCTATGCTGGGCCGATAGTCGCGCGAATCTGGCGGTGGCCCTGCTGGCCTGTGAGGCTGTTGTCATGGCGGTATCGCCGGCGCGACCCGATGTCGTCGAAACCATTCCGATAGACGCGTTCTTTACCGGCTTCCGTACCAACGCGCTGGCCGGCCGGCTCGCGACCGGCATCGAAATCAGCCGTGATCCGTTGGCCCGCGGCACCTATCTCGAATTCTCGCGGCAGCGCCAGGATCTCGCGCTCTGCAACGTCTGCGTCGCGTGTTACAGCGATGGCACGGTGCGCATCGCGGTCGGTGGCATCGATCCGACGCCGGTGCGGCTGCCGGCAGTTGAAGCGGTAGTCGCCAACGGCGGTGATAGTGCGAACGTCGAGGCGGCGCTGGCTCATGCACTTGCTTTGGCACGTCATGCACCGCTGGTCGATCACCATGGTTCGGCTGCCTACAAGCTCGGGCTCGCCGCAACCCTGGTGCGACGAGCGCTCGCCAGCCTGCGGAGTGACCGGCATGCTTGATACCCCACTCGCGAGCGTCGCCATTGAAGTCAACGGCCGCAGTGTCTCCGCGCGCGTTGAGCCACGGCTTCTGCTGGTTGATTTTCTGCGCACGCATGCCGGCATTAAAAGCGTACGCATCGGCTGCGAAGAAGGCGCCTGTGGTGCGTGCACGGTTGAATTCAACGGCCACACCATCAAGAGCTGTCTGATGCTGGCCGTCCGCGCAGATGGCGGTCGTGTGGCAACAGTCGAGAGCATTGGTCAGGGCCGCGAACTATCTGCGTTGCAGGAAGCATTTGTCAGTTGCAATGCCATGCAGTGCGGCTATTGCACGGCGGGCATGGTCATGAGCGCGCATGCATTCCTGAATGAGCGACATGGCAGGGAGTTCAACGATGAGGACATCCGCCATGGCTTGTCCGGCAATCTGTGTCGATGTACCGGCTACCTCAACATCATTCACGCCGTGAAAGTGGCGGCTGGTCGTGCACTGCCACTGACCACCGCCGACGAAACACCGACCGCGGGTGAACCCTGGGTTGGTCGCCCGGTCGCTCGTCGCGAAGATCGCCGACTGGTCGCCGGACGCGGCCGCTATGTCGACAACTATGGCGATGTCGGTGACCTGCATGCGGTTGCCGTCCGTGCAACCCGCGCGCATGCCTGCATCAAGCACATCGAGACGACGCGGGCGAAAGATATGCCAGGCGTTATGCTGGTGATGACGGGCGCCGAAGCCACTGCGCACTGGCAGCCCCTGTCGCCGACCATCGACATGGTCACACTCAACTTGCCGCGCCGTTATGCCATGGCGGTCGACAAGGTCATTTTCTATGGCGAACCGCTGGCTCTTGTCGTCGCCGAGACGGCCAGCCAGGCTGAAGACGCTGCTCGCGCAATCGTCGTCGATTACGAAGACCTGCCGGTCAACGTCGATGCGGAAGCCGCTGCTGCTGCCATCGAGGGCAACGCAGCGCTGATCTATCCAGTATGGAAGACCAACTTGCAGCTCGAACATCGCTACTCGCATGGTGATGTCGACGCCACTTTCGCCAGCGCGGATCTCATCGTCGACGAGCACCTCAGCCTGCATCGCTACGGCGCCATGCCGATGGAGACGCGCGGCGTTCATGCCAATTATGATCCGGGCGACGAGCACCTGGTCGTTCGCGCGTCGACGCAGATCCCGCACCAGGTCCGCATGTATCTCGCGCAGGTTTTCGGCCTGCCGGAAACGCGCATCCAGGTGCTCGCCGACGACGTCGGCGGTGGCTTCGGCTCGAAACTCTCGGTCGATTGCGAATACCTGCCGGTGCTGGCCTCGATACTGCTCGGACGACCGGTGAAATGGTTCGAATCGCGGTCGGAATGGATGCATTCCGGCCCTGCCGCGCGCGACTACCATGCACGCTCACGCGCCGCTTTTCGTCGCGACGGCACGCTGCTCGCGCTGGAAACCGACATCCTCGCCGACATGGGCGTCGATGGTGCCGAGCGTGCAGCGGGTCTCGGCATGCCGCTGAACGGCGGCAACTACGCGCCCGGTGCTTACCGGGTCGGCATCTATCGCACGCACGTGCGCTGTGTCGTGACCAACAAGGCGCCCTATAGCGCCTATCGCGGCTATGGCAAGGATCTCGCGAATATCCTCATCGAACGCGTGCTCGATCAGGCTGCGGATCAACTCGAAATCGATCCGTTGGAAATTCGTCAACGCAATCTGCTGGAGCGCTATCCGCATCAGATAGTCACCGGCCCCATCATCGAGAACGGTTCGATCCGCGAAGCACTGGCAAAGCTGGCCGAGATCATGGATGTGCCGACGCTGCGGGCGGAACAGGCACACGCGCTGGAGCAAGGCCGCTATCTCGGTATCGCGCTCGTGCCGTATCTCGAACCGGCGGGTTTCGCGTTCCCCGGCAGCGCGTTCCAGAACTACGAATCGGTCTCGATGCGCATCCAGTCCGACGGCTCGGTCCGGGTAATGACCGGCATGCAGAACATCGGGCAGGGCATTGAGACATCCTATGCGCAAGTCACTGCCGACGTGCTCGGGGCGAACCTCAAAGACATCACCGTTGCCTGGGGCGATACCACGGCGAGCCCGTGGGGCTCAGGCACGTTTGCAAGCCGCGGCGCGATGTATGCCGTCGGCGCGATTGTCGATGCTGGCGAAAAGCTGCGCCGGCGCATGCTGCTCGGCGCGGCTGCGCTGATGCAGGTACCACTGGACGAGATTGCGCTCGAGAATGGCGTGTTCGCGCATGCGGCGACTGGCCAGTCACGAACGTTCGCTGAGCTCGCTTATGCGTGCTACGTGCAACCCGGCTCGGATGTCGTGCTGGCAGCCGCAGATGCGCCGCTGCTCGAAGCCGTCGGCACCTATCGCCATCCGCAGGTGAATTGGAAGCCGGATGCACTCGGCCGCATCCAGGTCTATCCCACGCACGCCAATGGCGCTGCCGGTGGACTGGTCGAAGTCGACATCGAAACCGGACGGGTCGAGGTGCTGAAGATCTGGATGGTCGCTGATCATGGCGTCGTCCTGAATCCGCTGGTGCTGGCCGGCCAGATCAAGGGCGGCATCGTCCAGCAGCTTGGCGGCACCCTTTACGAATGGTATGACTACGACGAGCACGGCATTCCACGTGCCAGCACGCTCAAGGAATATGGCATGCCGACCGTGTGGGCCGCACCGGCTATTGAAATTGCCCATCTCACCACGCCTTCGCCGAGCACACGCATCGGCTCCAAAGGGGGTGGCGAAGACGGCTGCATTGCGACTTCGACCGTGCTGATGGGTGCAGTCGAAGATGCGCTTCGACCGCTGGGCGTGAAAGTCATGTCGACACCGCTGTCGCCGGCCCGGATCAAGGAAATGATCGATGCGGCACCAGCACCAACTCAAGAAGAACGCCGTTCAACCATTCATTCGACCTGAGGAATCCCCATGTCACGCCAACTCATCGACATCTCCATGCATCTTGAAAACGATGTTGTCTCGGACCCGCCCGGTTATGGCCCGCACATCGACTACATCAATCACAAGGATTCAGCCAAGGACGTCGTCAAGTTCTTCCCCGGTATGGAGGAAGCCGACCTGCCAGACGGTGAGGGGTGGTCAATCGAATGGATCCGCCTCATGACGCACAACGGCACGCATCTGGATGCGCCGTATCATTTTCATTCGACGATGAACAAGGGCGAGCGCGCGATCACGATTGACGAAGTCCCGCTGGACTGGTGCCTGCAACCGGGCGTGAAACTCGACTTCCGCCATTTCGCCGACGGTTATGTCGTCACGCCCGCCGATGTCGAAGCAGAATTGAAACGCATCGGTCACGTATTGAAGCCGCTCGAAATCGTCGTCGTCAACACCCGCGCCGGCAAGCGCTACGGTCAACCCGATTATGTTTCAGCCGGCTGTGGCATGGGGCGCGAAGCGACGCTCTACCTGCTCGAACGCGGCGTACGCCTGACCGGCACCGATGGCTGGAGCTGGGACGCACCGTTCGTGCACACCAAGGAAAAATACGCCGCGACTCACGACAACGATCTGATCTGGGAAGGCCACAAAGCCGGGCGCGAGATCGGCTACTGCCACCTGGAAAAACTGCACAATCTCGAAGCGCTGCCGAGCGACGGTTTCACCGTCAGCTGCTTCCCGGTGAAAATCCGCGGCGCTTCAGCCGGCTGGACGCGGGCTGTCGGTATTGTCGAGAACTGAGCGCGGATTTGAAGCGCGCGCCGGCGCTTACTTTGGGAAACTCTGAATAAGTCCATCCTGGACTTCTCAGAGTACGGAAAAGGAAAAATGTGATTTTCCCTTTCCTTCATTTTCGATGGTTTACGCCCATCGAAAATGGCGGCACATCCCTGTGCCGCAGGAAGCTCTGCCTCTTGCAGAGCTTCCTTAGCGTAAGGTCAGGATAGGGCGACTACAGGCGCCCCTCCTCCCTCAACCCCAGCACTTTCTTGTCCTGCACGATCACGCCGTCGCCATATAAGGCCGCAACGCGCTCGGCGGTATAGCCCAACCGTTCGCGCAGCAGTTCCTCGTTGTGTTCGCCGAGATAGGGCGCGCGGAACGGTATCGGCATCTCCATGGTCGAGAACTTGTAGGGCGAGCGCGCTACCGGGGTGCTGCCGAGTTCAGGATGCGGGAGATCCTGAAAAAATTCGCGAGCGGCATGTTGTGGATGCAGCGGCACTTCGGCGATTTCGAGTATCGGCGCCGACGGTACCCGTGCTTCGGCGAGCAGACGTAGCGGTGTCGCGTCGTCGTCGAAAGTCTGCAGCCAGGCTTCGATATGCGCGCGGATCTCGGGGCGCCGCTGACAGCGCGCGATCTGCGTGGCATAGCGTTCGTCGTGTTCCCATTCGGGGTGGCCCATGGTGCGGACAAGCGCTGCCCACTGGTGTTCGAGAACAGCGAAGACGAGATAGCCTTCTTTCGACCGATAAGTCCCGTAAGGGCAGATCGAGAAAAAATCACCGCCGAAACGCGTTGGCGCCAGTCGCCCGCCGGTCATCATCGCCAGCGGAATATTGATGTAGTCGAGATAGATCAGCGATTCGAGCTGTGAGACATCGATGTACTGCCCTTCGCCATGCATGGCGCGGTAGTACAGTGCCGCGCAGATCGCGAGCGCGGCGTGGACGCCGGCGTTCGGGTCGCCAATATAGTTGCCGACATATTGCGGCGGGCCGTCGGGCTCGCCGGTCATTGCCATTACGCCGCTCTGGGCCTGGGCAATGATGTCGAAACTCGTGAAACTCGAGTACGGACCTTCCTGACCGAAACCCGAGATCGAACTCATGATGAGTTTCGGATTGATGGCTTTCAGCGACGCGTAGTCGAAACCGTATTTCGCCATCACCCCGGGACTGTAATTCTCGATCACGACATCCGTCTGGCGCACGAGTTCACGCACGATTTCACGGCCCTGCTCGCTGCGGAATTCGATGGCCAGGGATTTCTTGCCGGCGCAGGCCGCAAGGAAGAATCCGCTGACACCCGGTGCCACGATATGGATCTTGCGCCCGAGATCGCCATCCGGCGTTCGCTCGATCTTGATGACCTCGGCACCGAATTCCGACAACAGGCGCGTCGCCGCCGGGCCAGCGAGATACTGCGTGAAATCGAGGACTTTCACGCCGGAAAGCAGTTTCTTGTTGGGTGATGTCGCGGTTGTCATGGGTAAGTCTCGTTTCGAGGCAGGGCTGTGAACGTCTGCCATGTCGGGTGAAATCGGTGAGGCCTACGGCCTGTCAGCGTTTTGCCGGCCCTTGCTTGCTGCGCCAGCGATTCATGCCTTCCAGCCAGCGGTCGATGTCGGCATTTTTACGCTGCATATAGTCGCGCACGACCGGGTGCGGCAACATCAGGAATTCCTCGCGGCGCATGGTCTCAATCACGCAGTCGGCGAGTTCCTCCGGTTCAATCATGCCGTCGATGCTGGCGACAGAAGCACCATCCGGCCGGTCGGTCATGGGAGTGCGCACTGCCTGCGGCGCGAGCACCGAGACGCGGATGCCCTTGTCGCGATACTTGATCGCGACCCATTCGGCGAACGCCACGGCCGCGTGTTTGCTCGTCGCATAGCTGGCCGACTGGATATGACTCAACAGCCCGGCAGCGGAAGCAGTGTGAATAAGATAACCACCGCCGCGTTCGACCATTTTCGGTGCGACTGCGCGGACGGCGTAGACATGCGCCATGACATGGACATCCCAGTTCAACTGCCATTCTTCGTTTGGCGCGTCTTCGTCGCCAAGGCGGGCAACGCCGGCATTCGAACAGAAAATATCGATAGGTCCGAGTTCCGCTTCGACACGCGCGACAAGCTGCTGGATCTCGCTCTCGTTGGCGACGTTACACGGTACCGCGAGCCCACCGATGCTCTCGGCTACGGCGCGCAGTGGCTCGACCTGCACGTCGGCAACGGCAACTGCTCGTGCACCTTCCGCATGGAAGCGGCGCGCGAGTGCAGCACCGATACCACCTGCCGCACCGGTCACGACGGCAATCCTGTTTTTCACGTCCATTGAATATCCCTTCGCTGCGTGGCGATCGATGCAGGCGCTATGCGACGATTCATTCGTATCCGGTCGGCGCGACGAAGCCGCCGATTTCATGGGCGAGCAATCGACAGAAATCGATCGTCAGGTAATCGTCGAACTCACGCCCGACAGCCTGCAGACCTATCGGCAGACCCGACGGCGAGAGGCCGGTAGGAAAGACGGTACTCGGCAGATGCGCGACTGTAATCAAGCCGGCCCAGTTGAGTTGATCGAAATAGTCATGATCCTGGCCATCGATCAGAATGCGGCGTGTCATCGTCTCGCTGTGATCGTGGGCGAACGCGGTCGTCGGCATCATCGGGCAGATGAGGATATCCCAGTCGTCGAAGAACGCCGACCAGGCCTCGCGCAGACGGAATCGACGATGGTGCTGTTTGACCCAGGCGCGCTGATCCTGCACGGAGTTGCGAATGGCGCGGGCGCGTGCACTGGCGTCGTCAGGTTGCAATGTCGCGGCTTCCTGTCGGCGTATCTCGTGGACCGCATCAGGCGCACCGGCGCCGATCACGCCCCACAGCAACGCGTGATAGGTATCGAGCATGGCCTCGAGGTCGATGGCCGGTCGCGCACTGTCGGAAACAGTCGCACCGGCACGTGCCAGCACCTCGGCAACCATCTGCACGCGCGCGGAGACTTCGGCTGAAACCGGGGCGAATGCGGCTTGTGGCCAGACGGCGACGCGATAGTCGCGCAACTGCGAATGGCGCGGACGTGGTAACTGCAATTGCCAGCCGCGCGACACTCGTGCATCCGCGCCGGCGGTGATATCCAGTGCCAGGGCAAGGTCCTCGGCGCTCCGAGCCAGCGGACCGCACACGGCGATATCCGCCGGCGCCGACGCACCCGGCAGCGCGTGACCGCGATCGGAAACGATGCCCCAGGTCGGTTTGTGACCATACACGCCGCAAAAATGCGCCGGATTACGGATCGAGCCGCCGATATCGGAACCGGCTTCGAGCCCGGTCAGGCCAGCCGCCAACGCCGCCGCCGAGCCACCGGACGAACCACCTGGCGTGCGCGCGAGATCCCACGGATTGTTGGTCTGACCGTAGAGGTCGTTATAACTCTGAAAATCGGCGAGCCCGAGCGGCACATTCGTCTTGCCGAGAAAGACCGCGCCAGCCGCCTTGAACCGGCTGACCGTGTCGGAATCGGTGTTCGCAATATTGGCGGCGTAGTCGGGAATACCCCAGGTCGTTGCTGTCCCGGCGAGGTCATAGGATTCCTTGATCGTCATCGGCAAACCGTGCAGCGGACCGAGCGTGTCGCCGCGTGCCCGCGCACGATCGGCCGCGCGCGCCTCGCTGCGTGCTGCGTCAAAACAACGGACGACCACCGCATTGATGGCACTGTCATGGCGTTCGATACGTTCGATGAAATGCGCCGTCAATTCGACTGAACTCACCACACCGCGGCGAAGGTCGTCAGCCAGTTCGCTCGCCGAACGAAAAGCAGTGGCAGTCATGGTGCTGGCCTCGATGAAAGAAGGCAGCGAAGCTAGCATCATGGCGCGACAGTGACCAGCCTCCGGCGACGTGGCTCGGGCCCGTGGACGTCTCGACCGTGCACGCTGCACTGCAGCGACAATGGCGAATCGGCGTTTGATCAGGCCTGGCGCAGAACGCTGCCGGACTCACCTGTTCTACCCTTGTCTTTCACGTTAACCTCGTGCCATGAACAAGCCGCAAAGTCGCACCGCCATGGCCATGCTGCACGAACTGGTTGTGCTTTGCGCAGAACAGGAAATCGTGGTCGATAGCGGGCGTCGGTGGCGCTATCAGGAATTCACCGGCGCCGTCGAACGCTGTGCCCGCGCCCTGCTCGCCTCGGGCATCGGGCATGGCGATCGCGTCGGGATCCTGGCTGGCAATCGAGCCGAATGGCTGATTGCGGACTTCGCTGTCATGTCGCTCGGCGCAATCGCAGTCGGGTTGAATACCTGGTCGACAGCGCGTGAACTGGCTTATCAGCTTGGCCATGCCGAGGTGAAACTGCTGTTCGTGGAGCCGCGGTTCCGCGACCGTGACTTTATCGCCATGCTGGGCGAAGCGCGCGCGCTGGGTGGCGGTCTGCCTCTGCTCACCGATGTCGTCACGCTGGATGGGTCGACAGCAACTGCGCAGCGCAGCTGGTCGGAATTCCTGCAGGGATCGAGTGCGGTGACTGAGATCGAATTCACTACGGCAATGGCTGCGGTCCAGCCTGACGATGTCGCCTGCCTGCTGTATACCTCCGGCTCGACTGCGTTGCCCAAAGGTGTGCCGCTGCGGCACCGCGGGCTCATCGACAACATGTGGGAAATCGGCGAGCGCCAGCATCTCGTTGCCGGCGATCGCCTGTGGCTGGCCGTCTCGCTGTTCTGGTCGCTGGCCTGCGTCAACGCGCTGTTCGCGTTGCTCACGCATCGCGGTACGATCGTATTGCAACATCATTTTGATGCAGGTGAAGCGCTGCATCTGATCGAAACCGAGCGCTGCACCGTATTCTACGGCACGCCGAACATGGCACTCGCACTCGCCGAACATCCTGCGCGCGCGACGCACAATCTGAGTTCGTTACGTACTGGCGTTACTATCGGCACACCGCCGCAAGTCCGACGCGTTGCAGAGCTCGGTGCACACGCCATCTGCAACGTCTATGGCCTGACCGAGACCTATGGCAACTCGACTGTCACCGATGCCGCGCTACCACTCGCACAGCGCATCGAAACCGTCGGTCAGCCGTTGGACGGTAACAGGATCCGTATTCTCGATTTCGACAGTGGCGAAGAACTGCCGCCCGGCACGCCAGGAGAAGTCGTCATCTGCGGCAACGTTACCAGCGGTTACTGGAACGACACACTGCGGACAGCGGAAGCATTCACGCCCGACGGCTGGTTCCGCACCGGCGATCTCGGTTTTCTGGACGTCAATGGTTATCTGTTTTATCGCGGGCGCGTGAAAGAGATGGTCAAGACCGGCGGCATCAATGTCGCGCCGGCTGAAGTCGAAGAGATTCTTTCCACGCATCCGGCCGTCGAACTCGCTTTCGTCACCGGCATAGCCGACGCACGGCTGGACGAAGCGCTCGCGGCAGTCATCGTTCTGCGCAGCGGGTACACCGCCGATGAGTCGGCGTTGCGCGCGCACTGCCAGGGCATCCTGGCGGCTTACAAGCTGCCACGCCATTTTCGCTTCGTGGCAGCGTCGGCATTGCCGCTGACGACGACTGGCAAACTGCAACGCAATCGCCTCGCAGATCTGTTCGCCTGACGTGCTTCCTGCCTGACGATATCGGCGCGCGCTTGCGCGTCAGCCGCTATCGCGCGGATAAATCAGCACACGCCCGAAAGCCTGCCGCTCAGTCAGCAGTTTGATCGCGTCGACTGCGCGTGCCAGCGGCAACTCGTGCGTAATCAGCGGGCGCAACTTGCCCGCCGCATACCAGGCGAGCAGTGCCGCGGCCGAGATATCCAGCTTGTCGTGGGCGTGCCAGCGGAAATAGCGCAACGACGAACCCAGCGCCGCACGATGCTTGACCAGCAGTCGGTTCGCCGGCACTTGCGGTACACCGCCAACGAAACCGACATGGACATAACGCCCGCCCCAGCCGAGCGCCGATAACGCGCCGTCGAAGTGTTTGCCACCGACCGGGTCGAAACAGACGTCCGCGCCGTTATCGCCCGTCAGGGCGAGCACGCGATCTTTCAGATTTTCTTCGTCGTAGTTGATGAGTTCATCGGCACCGCGCTCGCGCGCTGCGGCGAGCTTTTCCGGCGTACTCGCGCAAGCGATGACGCGTGCACCCATCGCTTTGCCGATCTCGACTGCGGTCAGTCCGACGCCGCCCGAGGCACCAAGCACGAGCAGCGTCTCGCCGGCTTCAAGACGGCCTTGCCACCGGATCGCGACATCGGAAGACAGATAAGCGACCGGGAAGGCGCCGGCGTCGCGAAACGGCATGGCGGGCGGAATCGCCCAGGTATCGCTCTCTTCGGCTATCGCCTGCTCGGCCATGCCGCCGAAATGCAGCAACGCCATCACGCGCTCGCCCGGCTTGAAACGCGTCACCGCCGATCCGCAGGCGCGCACGGTTCCGGCCGCTTCGAGGCCAGGCGCAAACGGAAACCGCGGCTTGGTCTGGTAGTTACCCGCAACCATGATGGCGTCGGCATAGTTGGCACACGTGACGTGGACATCCATCAGTATCTGCGTGGGCCCTGGCTCCGGCGCAGCGACCTCGGCAAGTTCGAGTTGATCCAGTCCACCAAACTGGCGACAAATAAGTGCGCGCATGGATTCGTGCTGCTGATATTCGATGGGCTAGGCGCCCTTGAGTGCCCGCTGAGCCTGCAGATGAGCGACGAACGCCGCCATGAAATCACCGACAAACTTGCGCGTTCCCTCGTCAATCAGATGCCCGTCGTTGAACCGCGTATGCACGGCACCGATAGTCACTTCGCCATGCAGGAACAACGGCGTGAGCGTGCCGGCCAGAATCACTTTCAGATGCTGTTGCGCGCGAGCGCCGCCTGTTACCGCCATCGAGGCACTCGCGATCGCCGTCGGCTTGCCTTTCAGTACGGATGCGAAAGCCGGGCGCGAGAACCAGTCAATCGCGTTCTTGAGCACGCCCGACACGCTGTAGTTGTATTCCGGTGTAACCAGCATGAGCCCATCTGCGGTAGCGATCTGCGCGCTGATGCGTGCCACTGCCGGCGGTTTGGTTTCGCCATCGAGGTCGCCGTTATACAGCGGTACGTCGCTGATGTCGGCTACCTCGAGTCGACTGCCGGCGGGCGCAAGCTCCGCCATGGCACGCAACGTGGCCGTGTTGAACGAAGCCCGGCGCAAGCTGCCGGAAATACCCAGGATCACAATCGGTGCACTCATCGTCATTACCTTATACGTGTTGTCGCCAGGATAGACGAAGTCGGGGCCGCTCTGCCGCAATCTGACTCAGGGCGTCTGTTTACGGAACGCGTTCTTGATCTTGATTTTGCCGTGTTCGAACGTGAAGACGTCGCAGCCGAGTGCGCGGATGCGCGTTCCATCGCGCCGGGTCGCAGTAAAGCGCCATTCCGAGACGCCGCGGTTCCCGGCAATGAAGGCGTCCAGCGATTCGAAGTGGGCGTCGGGGTAGGTCTCGAAGAAAGCAACGAGCGCCAACCGCGTTGCTGCCTGGCCCTCGGCGCGGGCACCGTCTTCGGCCGCCCCAACCGAAGCCTGGAACACGCAATCCGGCGTCATCTGCGCCAGGATGGCGTCGACATCATGGCGATTCCACGCGTCGCCGAAGCGGACCAGATAGTCGAGATCGACCGTGCCGGACATTGGCAGCCTGTCGTACTTGAGCTGAATTTACTGCCGCGGCGGTTTGTGAGCGGGAACTAGACCAGTCGTCGCCGGCCTGCCAGCAGTCCGCACAGCGCCGAGCCGAACAGCCAGGCTGCGGCAGGTAGCGGAACGGCTGCCGTGCCGTACTGCAAGTGATCGATTTCCCAGTCGCTGCTCTGCGGCATGCTGATCGTGATTCGACCAATACCGCCGGCCGAAATCACACCGAAGAACCTGTCTTCCGCGGTCTCACCCGAAATCGCGCCATCGCCGAGCGTGACCGTGATGCTCCCGAGCGAGCCGTTGGCACCGTCGAATGCTTCGAAGGTCACATCGCCCACACCGAAAGGCAGCGCCGGCGCCGTTTCATTGCCAACGTCGGTCCACACGATGCCGACGTGTGTCGGCAGCGCGCCAAGCCCGGTCGCATCGAACAGAAAACTGGTCGAGTTCGTCGTGAGGTACCAGGAACGACCGCCCTGCCCCGAACCGTCGACGAAGCCGTCGTCGCCATCGACCGAGTCGACCAGCGGATCCGGGCCGCCGACGACACCGTTGCTGGCCGAGAGTCCGGCGATGACCGGAAAGCCGGTTTCGAAATCAATTAACGAGATGCTGAAGCCGGGGCCGAAGAACGGGCTGTCGGAAAACTGTGCGTAAGGGCTCGGCCCGAGTATGGCTGCCGACGCCGTGCCGGCCAGTGCGCAGGACAGCACAGCAGCACACCATTGAAATTTGACCGCAGCACGCATCTGGATATCGCTCCTTAATCTGGCCGATAGGCCCATTGACAGGTTACCGTTAACATCGCTGACAACGGTAACACTTGTTGACGATACCGACGCTACGCGCCGAGCCCGGTTCAAACAATCAGGGCGACCGTGATGCGAGTCACAGTTCGACGTCACCCGCCCTGGCGTCAATGCGGCGCAGGCCGGGTTTAACCTGTCTTGGGTGGGTTGGGCGGCGCAGCGAAATGCTGTTCCAGCCACGGTTCGAGAAAGCGCGTGTGGACACGTCCGGCTGCGACTTCCGCATCGCGCGCCAAGGCCTGATGCAAAGGAATCGTGGTCGGTATGCCGACGATGGCCAGCTCATCGAGCGCCTCCCGCAGGCGCGCGATGCAGGCGGCGCGATCATGAGCGTGCACGATAAGCTTGCCGAGCAACGAATCGTAGAACGGCGGCACGGTGTAGCCCTCGTAAAGCATCGTATCGAAGCGGATATCGGCCGCTACCGGCACCCGCAGTGTGGCGATGGTGCCGGGCCACGGCATGAAATTCTTTGCCGGGTCCTCGGCGTTGATGCGACACTCGATGGCGTGACCGGTCTGGGTCACTTCGGCCTGTGTGCAGGGCAGCGATTCGCCACCCGCGATTCGGATCATGGCTTGCACGAGATCGAGGCCGGTGATCATTTCAGTGACGGGATGTTCGACCTGAATGCGCGTATTGACCTCGATGAAGTAGTACGCCTGCGTGGCACTGTCGTAAAGGAACTCGACGGTCCCAGCGCCGCGATAGTGCACGCTCTGGCCCAGCGCGACGGCGCTCGCACACAGCGCCTCACGCACTGCCGGGGGCAGATCGAAAGCCGGCGCTTCCTCCCACACTTTCTGGCGGCGTCGCTGCAACGAGCACTCGCGCTCGAAACAATGGATGGTGTTGTTGCCGTCGCCGAGGATCTGCACTTCGACGTGCCGCGCTCGCTCGATCACTTTCTCGATGTAGAGCCCACCATCGCCGAAAGCAGCAGCGGCTTCGGCCGAGGCCTGCGGAAATTGGTGCTCGAACTCGGCATGCTCGTGAATGATGCGGATACCGCGCCCGCCGCCACCGGCTGCCGCTTTGATCATCACTGGGTAGCCGATGCTGTCTGCAATCGCGACACCGGCCGCGACGTCGCTGACGCGACCGTCACTGCCCGGCACAGTCGGAACACCCGCGCTGGCCGCGGCTTCGCGTGCAGCGACTTTGTCCCCGAGCAGGCGGATGGCAGCGCCGCTCGGACCGATAAAGGTCATTCCGGCGGCCACCACGGCATCGGCGAAATCGGCGTTCTCGGCCAGAAAACCGTAGCCCGGGTGCACGGCATCGGCACCGCTGCTGCGCGCCGCGTCGATCACGGCGGCGATGTTCAGATACGATTTCTTGGCCGCCGGCGGCCCGATGTTGACGGCCTGATCGGCCAGCCGCACAGCGAGCGTATCGGCGTCGGCTGCACTGTGGACCTGCACGGTGTGCAGACCGAGCGCTTTGCAGGCGCGGTTGATCCTGACGGCAATCTCGCCTCGATTGGCGATCAGGACCGAACGAATGTTCACGGCGTGATCTCGGCGATGATCTGCCCCGTCATGATCTCCTCGCCATCCTCGAGCAGAAAATGAATGGCGCTGCCGCTGCTGTCCGCCGTCACTTCATGAAAGTTCTTCATCACCTCGATCAGCCCAATGACGTCACTCGCCGCGACTGCATCCCCATCGTTCTTGAACGGCGGACTGTCCGGCGACGGCCGGCGGTAGAACGTGCCCGGCAGGGGTGAAGCGACCTCTATCTTGCTCATCGGGTTCTCCTGGTTGTTTGAAACAAAGGCGGCGCGGCGCAGCGCAATGCCATACGCTCAACCGCCTTTCAGCGGAGGCAGCAGCACAATGGCGTCGCCAGGCGCGAGCGCACGTGCGGCGAGCGCGTCGGCCGGCACGTGTTCCTCATTGATCATCGCGAAGTATTCGAGATCGGGTTGCAGGCCGAGGTGGCGCAGGAGGGCGCGCAGATCGTAATCGTCGGCGACGTCGAGTATTTTCAAACCGCGTGGTCGCGGCCCGAGTGGGCCGCCGGCAGGCACGAGATCGACGAGATGCCCGATCAGCTTGACCGTAATCTGCATCGCGCGACGTCGTGCCTGCGCTGCTCAGGTCAGACCGAGACGCGCGAGTGTGTCGCTCTGCGGTTTACCGTCAGCGGTCCATCCGCGCAGCTGATAATACTCGGGCAGCATCTGCGGCAGTTTGGCCACCAGACCCTTGGCTGCACCGCTCGGGGCAGGCTCTTCCAGTATGCGCTTCGGTAGCGTGTCATCCTTGACCGACAAACCCGCGGCCAAGTTGAACTGGCGCTCGAGATTCCAGATCCGTTCGCCGGTTTCGCGCATGCGCTCGACAGTCCAGCCGCCGCCGCAGGCAGCGTCGATCTGGCTTGCATAATGTTCTTCGGTCAGGCCCGCATGCAGCGTGAATACGCACAGACCGGTGGAATCGATCGCTGCGATCAGGTCCTGCGATTCCTTGACGACCTGCGCTTTGCCGGCGACATCGGTCGAGCCGAAATCGTGACCATAGGGATTCGCTCGCAGATGGCAGGCACCGCGATTGCTGGTCGCATAAGCGAGGCCCATACCCTGCATCGCGCGACCGTCGTAAGCGGCGAACTCCTGGCCTTTGACCGCCATCGAGAATTCCGGCCTGCCATACTTTTCGCACAGCAGTTTCGAACCGAGCCCGATGTCGCGGCCGAAGCCCTCGCCTTTGCCAGTCATCTCGGCGAGCTGACACAGCATTTCGGCATTGCCGAATTCGAGGCGTAAACCGCCGGTATCCTTCTCACTGATCGCGCCAACGTCGAACAGCTCCATCGCGGCTGCGATCGAGCCACCCAGGGAGATCGGATCCATACCGTATTCGTTGCACATGTAACCAGCGAACGTCGCCGCATCCATGTCATCCACACCGACAGCTGCGCCGAGCGCATAAGCCGTTTCGTATTCCAGTCCGCCTGAAGCATGGTGATACTGCGGTCGATCCTTGACCGAGAAGTGCAGTGGATCGATATGACAGATGCGCCCGCAGCCGATGGTGCAGGCGAAGCAGGCGCCGTTGGTGATGAGATTGGTGTGACCATTCTCGTTCGGCGTCTGCATGGCTGTCGCGTTCAGCTTCTCGGAGCCTTCGAACTGCACCTGCCGGTTGTTCCGCGTCGGCAGTGCACCGAAAGTGCCGGTCACATCCATCATTGGAATCGTGCCGTAGCGCGTGAAACCCATGCGCCCTTCGCTGACTGCAAGCGCCTTGCTCGCCGTGGCGACGGCTTTCATGAATGCCTGCTTGTTGGCCGGCTTGACGCCCACGGTACCGCGCACGGCAATTGCTTTGAGCTGTTTCGAACCCATCACTGCGCCGACGCCGGAGCGGCCTGCGGCGCGATGCAGATCGTTGACGATGCAGGCGAAGCGCGAACCGTACTCACCGGCCGGTCCAATGGAGGCAACGCGGATCAGCGGGTCGCGATTCTCGGTCTTGATCGCCGGTTCGATTTCCCATACTGAACGCCCCCACAGATGGGCCGCGTCGCGCAGCTCGGCTCGTGCATCCTCGATGTACAGATAAACGGGTTCCGGCGAACGGCCCTCAAGGATGATCATGTCCCAGCCGGACATCTTGAGCTCGCCGCCGAACTGGCCGCCGGAATTCGAGCACGCGATGGCACCCGTCAGTGCGCCTTTGGTGACGGCCGACCAGCGCCCGCCGGTCGAGGCCATCGTGCCGGTCAGCGGACCGGTGGCAATGATGAGCTTGTTGTCCGGTGACAGCGGATCGACAGCAGGGTCGATCTCTTCCATCAGGTATTTCGTCGCCAGACCGCGCTGGCCCAGAAAAGCCTCGGCCCAGGCCATGTTCAGAGGTTCGCTGACGCAGGTGCCTGCAGTCAGGTTTACGCGCAGCAGTTTGCGTTGCCAGCCCATGGTACATTCCTCCGAAATCGTAGAGCCCAGTGCGGCCGGAACACGGCCGGTCCGACTGGATACGCTCCGATTCTACTCCATCGACTGCGAAAGTCAGGGGTCTGCGCCAGGCGACGGTTGGCCACGCTCTCACGGGCTAGCGCAAAGGCCAACCCAAGGGCTGACTCACCGGCTGGCCACCATCGACAGCTGCCGAGATTCCGGCGGATGGCAGGCACGAACACCCACCGAATCATGCACGCGCGTGCCGCCGACGGCGGTATGCCGGCGCGTCCGTTTGAAGGCAATGCGGCCGCGACGCATCACCGTTGCGGTCACCGCCAGATCGGCGGCGCCGCTGTGGGCGCACCAGCGCAGCTCGAATTCGCCGGCCTCGGTAAAGGTATAGCTGCTGCTGCCACCGGTCTTGGTGACTTCAACCAGGGTCGCCCGCTCGATGGTGCCGAACCCGCTGCGGTACCACAGGCATTCGACATCCGCGACCGGGCAGCAGTAGACGGTCAGGACGAGGCTGTCGCCGCGGGCGACCGAAATGAGCCCGGGCGTCGGCCCGCTGCGCATGTCGAGACAAGGCTGTAATACTTCGGTCATCTCCACTGCTCCTGACTGGCACCTTGCGGTGCCCGCGCCGCGACCACGCCGGCCGGGTTGACGTGGCATCATTCAAGCGCGCCTGACGGTCGGCGTCTGTGTGAAAAAGCACCCAGTCAGGCGTAGGGATTCTCAGCGCTCTGGTAGCCTGTCGGCGTCAGGCCATCGTACCGAGGCAAATGGGGGAGCGAGGACAGATTGGTGCGCAATCGAGGACAATAGTGGTTCTATTTGACGAGCGTGCGCGCCAATATGGACCGCTCTCCCATCGCCGCAGTAGATTCTGCCTAAGTCCGACAGGCTGCTACGGGAATGGTATTTTCGGTCCCGGGGATCTAACGGTATATGGACAAGCTTGAGGCATGGCTGACATCGATTGGCCTCGGCCAGTACGCGGCCGTGTGCGCCAGCAACGACATCACGCTGGAACTCGTCAACGAGCTGACTGAACACGATCTCGTGCAGCTCGGCATGTCGCTCGGGCATCGCCGCCGTTTCCTGGTCGAAGTTGCCTCACGCGAGCCGCGTCAGGGTATTCAGGTCGCACTACCGTCGGTCGAAGCGTTGACGGACCCGACCCGGCGACCGCGGCTGAACCCGCAACGCCGTTTCATCACCGTGATGTTCTGCGACCTGATCGGCTCGACTGCCCTGTCACTGCGCTACGATCCGGAAGACCTGCGCAGCATCATCTCGGCCTACCATCACTGCTGTACCAGAGTCATCAAGGATCGCTATAACGGCTTCATGGCCCGCTTCATGGGCGACGGCATCCTGGCTTATTTCGGTTTTCCCCTGGTCGACGAATTCAACGCCGAGCATGCGGTACGCGCAGCGGTCGAACTGGTGGCGGAAGTTGGAGCGCTGCAAGTCTTCGCCGATTTGCGCCTGCAGGTGCGGGTCGGGATCGCCACCGGCGAGGTTATCGTCAGCGAAATCGATCCCGATGGTAATGCCCGCGAGCAGGCCGCTTTCGGCCCGACGCCGAACCTGGCGGCCCGCCTCGAACGACTGGCCCAGCCAAATGCCGTCGTGATTGCCGAGTCGACGCGCCAGCTGCTCGGCGATCTGTTTCAGTTGACCAATATCGGCCTGCATACCCTGGACGGATTCGATCGGCCGCAACGGGCCTGGCTGGTTGGTGCCGAGCAGCTGCTCGATAACCGATTCGAGGCTACCCATCCGCCGGCGCAACGCACACCGTTGGTCGGGCGAGACGAAGAGCTCGATGCACTCACGCAGCTATGGGTTGCGGCCAAAGCTGGCCGTGGCGCCGTGGTGCTGCTCGAAGGCGAACCTGGCATCGGCAAGTCACGGCTTGCGCAAGCCCTGCACGAACGGATAGAGAAGGATCCGTTAATCATGTTGCGCTACTTCGGCGCACCGTATACACAGAACAGCATGCTGGCGCCGATCATCGCGCAGTTCTTGCGCGCCGCTGCCATCGAGCCTTCCGACGATGACACCGCCAGGCTGGCCAAGATTGAATCTGTTCTGCGCTTGTCGAGCGACGATGTCGCCACCGCGCTACCCCTGATCGCCGAACTGCTCTCGGTGCCGCCTGGCTCGCGTTTTCCACTGCCCAATTTGAGCCCGATGCTGCACAAGGAGAACACGCTACGCGTGCTGCTGCAGCAGATGCTCGGGCTCAGCCGCGTGCGACCGGTATTGGTGATGAGCGACGACCTGCACTGGATGGACCCGACGACACAGGAATTGCTCGGCCAGTTGATTCCGGTCGTCGCGACCCATCCGATCCTGATGGTCATGACGACCCGCCCGGGTTTTCAGGCAGCATGGCTCACGTTGCCGCATGTCACGCGCGTGCCGCTGGGCCGATTGTCGCGCGACGAAAGTCGCCAGCTCGTTACCCAGCTCGCTGTCGGCTCGGCTTTGCCGAGCGATGTCGTCGAGATGATTCTGGCAAAGACCGACGGCGTACCGCTGTTTCTCGAAGAGTTCACACGAAACGTTGTCGAATCCGGCTCGGTCGCCGGCGGTGACACCGAGGAGACTTCGCACGGCAAGACGACGCTACCGGTACCGGCGACGTTGCATCTCTCGCTGATGGCACGTCTCGACCGACTGGGTGAGGCCAAGACGGTGGCGCAGATCGCTTCGGCACTGGGCGGTGATTTTTCGCTGGATCTGCTCGAACAGGTGGTCGCCAGTTGTCGGCTGGAAGATGACATCGATACCGACCAGCTCGACGCACCGCTCGCCATCGAACGTCTGATCGAAGCGCGCATCATCGAATCGCGCGAACTCGCGCATACGACCACTTTCTGGTTCCGGCACGCGCTGGTGCAGGATGAGGCTTATCGCAGTCTGTTGCGGACGGCTCGCGAGAATCTCCATCGCGTCATAGCAACGGTTTACGAACGGCATCATCCACATGCCTGTGAAGCATCGCCGGAACTGATCGCGCATCACCTGACCTCAGCCGGCGAACTGGATCGCGCACTCGACTACTGGCAGCGCGCCGGCGATCGCGCGGCAGCAGGCGATGCGCACGCCGAAGCGCAGCAGCATCTGCAGCAAGGCTTGAAGCTGATAGCGCGCAGCGACCCCGGACCGGAACGCGATCGGCGCGAATGCGCGCTGCAGATGTCGCTCGGCTATAGTCTGTCGATGTCGCGCGGTTACACTGCGCCCGAAGTCGAACAAGCTTATTCACAGGCACGCTTGCTCAGCCATCGTTCGAGCGAACCGGATCGCTCGTTCCCCGCACTGCGCAACCTGTGCACGTTCTATATGGTGCGTGCGATGCTGGAAACAGCACGCGAACTCGCCGAGGACTGTGTCAGTCTGGCTGACCGGACGCGACAGCCGCATCATCTGATCGAGAGTCGAACTGCACTCGGCTATGTGCTGTTCTACTCCGGCGATCTGCGGCGCGCGCGTGCACTGCTGCAGGAAGGCGTCGAATGTTACGCCGCAAACGACGGTGCGACACTCACTTTCGACACCCCACAGGATCCTGGCGTCGCCTGCCATTCGCTGCTCGCTGTCCTCGACTGGATGTCCGGTGCACCGGACACCGGCGCTTGCCACATGCAGCACGCCGTACGCCTCGCGGAACGACTCGATCAGCCGTTCACACTGGCTTTCGTCCACGGTTATGCGGCGGTATTCCATCAGCGCATCGGCGAACCGGCGCGAGCGGCAATCCACGCCGAACAGGCGCTGGCTATCTCGACCCATCACCGCTACTTCGTCTGGCAGCAGGTCGGTGAAATTCATTTATGGCTTGCCCGCCATGCCCTCGAGCGTGCCGATCCTGCGATCGAGCGCATTCACCAGGCGCTCGCCATCTATCGCGGGGTCGGTGCTGAAATCTTCCGGCCGTACTTTGATTACAGCCTGGCTGAAGCCCTGGTCGAGGCCGATCGCGCAACTGAGGCGCTGACCGTCATCGAAGCAAGTCTCCAGCATGCCGCCTGCTACGGCGAACATTTCTTCGATGCAGCTCTGTATCGTCTGCGCGGGGAGCTGCGCGCGTCAGCCCTGCAGATCGAGGCCGCAGAACAAGACTATCTGCGCGCGCTCGAACTGGCCCAATTGAATGACCAGCGGATAGTCGCCCTGCAGGCGGCGGTCGAACTTCATCGCCTGTGTCAGCACCATGAGCGTCCGACCGCGACACTCGCGTGGTTACGCGAGGTCTGCGCGCAATTCGGCGAGGACATCATGTCGCCTCATCTGACCGTGGCAAGGAGCTTGTTGAAACAGGCCGGCTGAGGGCTCCGGTCAACAGGCGTTCCAGCTCACGGATGATCGTAGCCGACGATATCTTCCAGTGCTGGTGTTTGCGCAATGGCATGCGCCGCCAGGCGACCCGACATCACCGCTGCTTCGACACATCCGGCGTTGAATCCACACGCCGTCCAATCGCCGGCCACGGTCAGGTTGTCGTAGCTGGCATCGAGCGGTGAAATACGAAATTTTGCCGAGCCGGGAACAGACAAGGTGTAGCGATCGGTTGGATTGACGTTGGCGCGCCAGTATTGGGTGTCGAGCGCGGCTTCTGTTGCGGCCTGTGTATCGCCGGCCGCTGACGTCGCACGCGGGCGCTCGAGCAGTTCCCAGCGGAAACCACCCGCAGCGCTGCGCGCACCCGGCCACAAGTGATGCAGCGATTGCTCCAGGTAAGTGAGCGCGTTGGCGCGCACTTCCGCAGCGCGGCGCGCAGGATAGCCGGTGTCGCTGCGCGGTGGTTCAGGTTCGAGATCAGCCAACGGACCACAGAAATAGGCGATCGCCGCCGCTGGCGCTTCGCCACCTTCTTCGGCGATTAACTGGCGCATATCGCCCCAGCTGTCGAACGGCGGCGTGAAGCCGACGATATTGGTTGGCGGATGTGTTCGTCCCAGCGTTTCCATGTCCTCGTTCAGCCATAGCTGCAACGCCTGCGTCGGCGTCGTACGCACGTTGTCGATCATCAACTGCCAGCGCGGATTGCTGGCGATGAGGTCGCCGCAGACGTGCGGAATGGCGCCAAGGCCGACGGCCAGAACGACGAAATCGAAATCGGCGCCGACTTCGAGCGAGCGTCGGGCCACGCTTCGCGTATCCCAGTGTGATTCGAAATCAACGCCAATTGCGGCCAGTGTCGCGCCGTCACGCAACTGTGCGTAGTCGGGTAGCGCTGGCCAGCAGGACTTTCCATTGACCACCGCCAACGGTCGATACTCACCGGCATCAGTCAGCTCGGCCTGGACATCGAACTCGAGCGCGCGGACATACGATTGCTGCCCATCCCTGCCAGCGGCTATACGCACCTGCTCGAGGCGATGGAAAAACCGAAAATTGACGCCGCGTCGTTGCAGCACTTCGTATATCGGTGCGAACACGACATCGCCCATGCCGCCGCGAAGTTTCCAGAAGATATCGCCGCGATAGGTAAAAAAAGTGCGGAACGCCCCCCGTAGACCCTGCCCAGCCGCGATACCGGGACCGGCCTGTCCGCCGTTGCCGTTGGAAAAAGGCAGTGCGTAAAGCCCGCGCAGAAAAGCGCCATCGACCGATTTCTGCGCGGCCCCATTCATGCGCAGCCAGTCGCGAAGCTCATAGTCATCGATGGCGTCGAAACCGTCACGATGCGTCAGCAAACCATGACGAAATATGCCGCACAAGGCGGCGATCAGCAGGTCGACAATTTCCCAGCGATAACGATCGTCGGGTTTGGCGTCCAGCTGTCCCTCGAATCGCGCACGCGCCGCCTGACCCAGCGGTTCGAGCAGGGCCGTGATCAGATTCGCCGGATAAAGCGGCAGCGCGCCACTCATGGTCTCGAACAGGCGCGCTGCTTCGCATAGTCCAGCCGTGCTGTAGAGCAGACCCTGCTGCACCAGCTGCAGGACGCGTTCGGCAACGCCGGCAGGCGACTGATTCGTGCGCGTGAAGCGGCTGTCGGCCTGCTCCCGATCAAGACTGCCAACCAGGGTGAACAGCAGCGTTGAACCACGCCGAACGTAATCGACGATATTCAGGCTGCTTGCGGCATTGCGCGGATCACCCGGTTGACCCGGTGCCGGAGGGATCGCTGACATCCAGGTCCGCCACAGACCGTCGCCGGCCTGTTCGGCGACACCGGAATAGGAGTCAGGGACAAAGGCATCCGCCCATTGCGCCTCGCGCCCGAGTTCGACATAGCATTCGCGCAGCAGCCGAAACGCATTTTCGTACCAGCCCATCCATACATGCAGACCATGTTCTTCGATTCGCCCGCCGTCACCGCGACCCGAAGCACCTTTGCCGCCCAGCCGCCAGCCAAGCTGATAGACCGTCACGTGATGACGGCCAGCTAGTTCGGGGCGCGTCAACTCGAGCGCCGCGGCCATGGCGGCACAACCGCCGCCAACAATGGCAACTTCGATGGGCTTGGCAGTCATGCGCGTCATGGTAACGAGCGCGGCGACGTTTGTCGCAACAGCTCCGGCTTTGACAGCCTCACGGGAGCGGACTATAAGGACGGAAGCGGCAGCAGCGCCGTCAGCTCGATATCCTTAACGCCTGGACGCCCGCAGCTGTTGGCGTCGGAGACCGTGAACCATGGCAGGAAATGATTGGAGCGGCCAATTCAAGCCCCTCACCCGTTCGGCAGGCACCTGGGTCGCAGGCGCGTTGGAAGCGTGGGTCGGCGGCTGGGAACAATACTTCAACGCGTTGCAAGAAGATCAAAACGAGCTCCCGACCAAACTCGCCAACGCCTACTGTGTCGGGTGGGCCGCTTACTGCGAAAAGCTCGCCGGAGTAGCTATTGCTGCGCAAGGTGAAGTCCTGACGCCCGCTAGCACCGGTAGCGTCAACAATCCCTGACGCGGCGCAGCCGCGTTCACTCGAACGTCGGCGCCGTCAGCTCGAAATCAACCAGTCGCCAGCTCGGCATCGGAATTCGGATCTGACCGTTGCTGTCGACAGCCAGACCGAGAGCCTCGATCAAGTCCAGGCTGGCCAGCCGCTGTATCGTCAAGGTACACGGCGGCAGGATGCCGCTGTCGCGCAGGATAATCCCGGTATAGCGCGCGTAGGCTTCGAGATGTTGCTCGACACCGTCGGCACTCGCCTCGGGGACATTCAAATACTGGATGGCCGCCGTGCTGGGCACCGCGATGTCGGACGCAGCGCCAATCGCCGCAGGCTCGGGTCTGATGACTGACGAATGCCAGGTAAACGGTGCTTGCTCGCCGTCAAAGTGGCTTCGCTGCGGCCCCATCGGCCATAGCGGCGTAATGTCGCCCGCCGCCGACGCACTGCCAGATGCATTGCCGATCTCATTGCCTGCCGCGTCATCCGGTTCGAAGCGCAGCAACTCGAGATCGGGCTCGAGTATTTGATCCGGACCGTATCGACGAAAGCCCCAAGTCCGCACCGTTATCGGATACCAGGTGTCCTTTCGAGCCCAAGTGAACGAGCCGAGCACCTTGGGGAAACCGAGGATCTCGCGCCCCGACACCATCGAGAGCGGATTGTCGACGACGATCAACGGGCAATACAGGCCGTTGTCGATGCCACGGCGTACATCGACCTGCACGGCCAGTTCGCGCTGCTGACAGTAGCCGGTATTGCTATTGCGGTCGGTGATCCGCTCGTAGTCGACCACCAGCAGTCGCACTCCGTTGGTAACTGGCAGCCATTCGTTCAACCCGCCGCGCGGAGAAATGCGGTCACAAAGGCGCTTCAGCTTTTCCCAATTTGCCGGCACCGGAAAATCCCGGATCAGAACGCCGGTGAAATGATACGGGGGCTCGCTGAGAAAATCGTCCGTCGAGCCCGTGAAAACGCCGCCACCGATAGTGATGTTTGCGCTCATGTTCGTCCTCCGTGATATCGCCCTGCTGTCATCGGCCGGCGGCTTCCACTCTGGAGTCGCCTTCAGGTCCGCTCGAACACCCAGGTCGTCAGACCGCCGATGAATTGTTTGTCCGGCGAGTCCGGCAGGCCACTGAAGATCTGCTCGAACTCACGCTGCGCTGCACCGGCCAGACCGTGCGCGATGCCGCGCGCATAGTCCAGCGAGCCGTAGTCGTCCATCCGCCGCCTGACCCAGCCGACTTCGTCTGCTGGCCGCGCTGTTCGCGGCAGCGCGAGCAATGCATGCAGGCGTTCGCGCTCTTCTGGCTCGGCTTCACGATACAGATGCAGCAACATGAGTGTGCGCTTGCCTTCCCAGATGTCGCCATCGCGTTCCTTGCCGTAACGGGCGTCAGCGACCAGATTCAGCAGATCGTCCTGGATCTGGAATGCGGCGCCCAGAAAAAAACCGAAACGGAGCAGCGGTTCCAGCGCAACTGTGCCACGCGTGCCGATTAGTGCGCCAATGCGCACAGGGAATGCGGTCGTGAACCAGCAGGTCTTCTTCAAGACCATGACGAGATAGTCCTCGTCAGCCAGTTCGACGACGTTGTCGAATCGCCAACCGAGTTCCATCGCCTGGCCCTCGGCCGACTCCCGTGCCATGCGCCGCGCCTCATCGAGTATGCGCAAACTGAGACTGTTACCGAGCGAGTGGCGATTTCCCAGCAGCGGACCGAGACTCATCAGGCTCAGCATGTCGCCGGCGTTGATGGCAAGGGCTACGCCGTGTTTTTCATGCAGCGTCGGTTGCCCGCGCCGCAATGCACTTTCGTCTTCGATATCGTCGTGAATGAGCAATGCGTTATGCAGCAGTTCGATGGCGACTGCGCTGCCGATCACTTCGTCCAGCCGCGCACCAAAGGCTTTCGCAGTGGCTATGCATAAGCCGGAACGCATCATCTTGCCGCCACGCGCCGGATAATCCGCAATCAAATCGTAGAGGTGCTTCCGCGGTTCGCCACCCTGCAGGCAGCGCTGCACTGCGGCGCTAGTCAATTGACCGTACTCGGCAAGCAGGCGCGGCACGACTGCCGACGTCGTTGGTGTCATCGGTGACGTCGCGGGCAAAGGCGCGCCGGCGGCTGTGTTCATGCACTCAGAACAGCCGCATGGACCTGCGCCGTCAACGTACCACAAGCCTGATTGTCGGCGGCCAGCGCAATGACACCGACATAAGTACCAATGCCGCATTCTGCCGGCACGGCAAGCACCAGTTTGAGCGTGTTGTCGGCAAGCCAGCTCAAGCGCGCTGCGGAGATAGTCGCAGTTACCGACTGTCCGCCATGCAACGGATGCACGACGAGGTCGGGCGTGCCCGCCACTGCCGGCATCTGCACCGTCACTTCAACGGGTGAAGACGCGGTGATCATGACCGAGGCCAATGCCACTTGCTGAGTCGCCGCCGCTGGCGGGCGCTGTGCGGGCGACTTGAGACTGGCACCTTGATGATTCAAGACTGACTCCGCCAACCCCAGCAGCAGGGCGTTCATCTCGGCATAGAAATGCAGCCCACGTTCGAGCAGCTCACCGCCGAGAGGCCCACCGTTCTGGGCGCCGCGTCCATCCATGTCGAATGCCCCGGCAAACTGGCCGGCAAATTGCCGGCCGTATTCCAGCTGTTCGGAAATGACGCTGTAGCCAAGTTCGACGCCCCGTGCGACAGCGTCGTCGATGGTGCTGCCGGATCCCGCAGAGGCGCCCGCCGACTCGGCAGCCGAACCCGCTTGCGAGGACCCCGGCCGCGCGAACAGACCGCTCCAGGCCCGGTTCGGCGCACTGCGTGCAAGCGGTGGTCGTTGCAGCCGTTCTTGGTCACTCATTCAATGACATCCTTTATTTCTTGCAACCCGATCAGGGGTGATCGTAGCCGATGATATCTTCGAGCGCGGGTGCGCCGCAGAGGGCATGAGCTGCGAGCCGCCCGGACATTACGGCCGCCTCGACGCAGCCTTCGTTGAAGCCGCTGTCGGTCCAGTCGCCGGCGACCGTCAGATTGTCGAACTCGCGCGACAACGGCGACAACCGATGCTTCAAAGTGCCGGGCAGCGCCAGCACGTATCTATCGGTGGCATTCACATTTGCGGTCCAGTACTGGCTGTCGAAACGCGCAGTGCCGGTCGCTGCGCCCACCTCGACGGCACGGGTATCGGCAGCGACCGGGTTATCGTCGGGCTGACACAACAGTTCCCAGCGGAAGGCACCGTCACGCACCGATTGCGGCCACAGTGCGTGGGCCTGTTCGTTCAGAAATCGTATTGCGTTATCCCGCACTTCGTCACGGCGCCGCGCGGGATAGGTGGCGGCTGTGGTCACTTCGCCCGCCACAGGATCAGCCAGCACGCCGCAGAAATAGGCCAGCGCGCGCGGATTGTCGCGCCATTGCTCGTGCTCGAGCAGGTGGCGCATGTCTGCCCAGGTATCGAAAGGCTTGGCGAAGGCGGATAGCGTGATCGGCGGCTCGGTCCAACCCAGGGCGTTCATGTCTTCGCGCATCCAGATCTGAAAAGCCTGGGTCGCCACGGTGTTGATGTTCTGCACCGCAACGCGCCACCGCGGTTCAGCAGCCATGAGTTCTTTCGCCACGCCGGCAACGGCGCCACCGCCGATTGCCAGGACGGCGAAATCGAAATCACGGCCAACGGTCAGCTGGCGGGTGGTAACCATGCTCTGGTCCCAATCGCTTTCGAAATCCCGCTGCTCGGCCTGCGCGGTGGTGCCGGATTCGAGCTGGTCATAGAGCGGTGCGGCCGGCCAGGACGGGACGCCCTGGACGTCGATCAGCGGTGCGTATTCGGCGCCGCCACGCACCTGTGCCTGGACATCGAAATCCAGCCGGTCGACATACCGCGTCACGGCCCCGCTGTCGCTTCGTTGTTCGGCGCAGCCGATACCGGTCAAGCGATGAAAGAATTGAAAACGAACGCCCCGGCGTTTCAATACTTCGTAGTACGGCGCGAATACGGCGTCGCCCATGCCGAGCTGCAACTTCCAGAACAACTGGCCGCGATAAGTGAAGAACATACGGAGCGCACCGCGCACGGCCTGGCCTGCGGCCAGCGCCGGTCGGGTCGGATCGCCACCCTCGTAGGCCAGCGCCAGATCGTAAAGCCCGCGCACGAACGCTCCGTCGAGGGCGCGTTCAGAAGCGCCGTTCTCGCGCAACCAATCGCGACATTCGTACTCGTTGATGGCATCGAGCCCGCGCGGATCGAGCAGCAACCGGTGGCGGGCGAAGCCGGTCAGTATGGCGAACACGAGATCGAGAATCTCCCATTTGCAGCGCGACTCGTCATCGCGCTCGATGAGGTCTTCGAATTCGCGACGAATGCTCTCCGCTATGGTGCGCAGCACGCCGGCAACGCGCGGACCCGGGTAGACATGCAGGACCGGGAAAGCCAGTTCGAGAAGCGAAATGACTTCCGAAATGCCGGCAGCAGTGCCAACGATGCCATAGCGGATGAGCCGCTCGATGGCGTCCAGCGTCGGCGGGCGTCGCGGGCGCGTCGCAGGCGCAGGATCGGCGTCACCACCGGTACCAGGCGCCGCGCCGGATTTGTGCGTACGCAAGTCGAGCAGCAGGCTGCGAACGAGTTCGAACGTGCGGAGCAGGTACTGCGTCAGGGTAAACGGATTGTGTTTGTCCAGCGGATCGCCGGGCAGCCCTTCGCCCGGAGGAAAGCAGGTCGACCATTTCAACCAGCCGCCGCTGCTATCCCGGTCCGCGATACCGACGAAGGCGTCCGGTCGAATGGCGTCGTGCCAGCGCGCTATCGGAAAGCGCGCCGGGTCGCGGCCGAGTTCGGCGTAGCACTCCCGCAGCAGCGCGAACGCATTGTCATAAAAGCCGAGCCATAGATGCAGACCATGCTCTTCAATGCGTCCCGCCCGGCCGCGTCCCGAGGCACCTTTGCCGCCGAGGCGCCAACCCAACTGATATACCGTGACCTCGTAGCGCCCCTGCTGCGCTGGCCGCGTGAGTTCGAAAGCCGTCGCCATGGCAGCGCAACCGCCGCCGATAAGTGCAACTTTGATCGGCGTTTCTGGCCTTTCCATGGTGTGTCGCTGTGATCGTCGTCATGATGAATGCGTCCGCCGCTGCCGGGTCGTAGACTTCCGGTCCGCCGGCAGTCGTGTCGAGCCCGCATCTGCGCTGGTTGCCTCATTGTGCGAATCGCCAGCGATGCAGGCAAGTACCGTCGCTCGATGCGCACTTCGTATCCTGCGTGTTTCGGGCGTGCCGAGTGGACTACAATCGTCACCGCTAGCAGCCATCCGGCCATCGTCCGCCGCCAGGCATATGGACACCGCACACGCATGACGACAATGACGCCTCCCCGCATCACTGCTTCTACGCTGGCCGCGTTGGATATATTCCGCAACCTGTCGGTCCAGGCGCGTGAACAGATTTGTCCGCTGGTGACCGGTGCCTCGTATCCGGCCGGCCGGATCATCATCAAACAGCGCGACCCTGATTACGATGTCTATTTCGTCGTCAGTGGGCGAGTGAGAGTCCGTTACTTTTCCAGTTCCGGCACCGAGGTTTCGATTCGCGATCTCGGCGCGGGCAAGATGTTCGGCGAATTGTCTGCTGTCGATGGTCATCCGCGTTCGGCGGAAGTCACCGCACGCGAGGAAAGTTTCATCGTAACAGTCAATCCGCGCGCGTTCAGACGCCTGCTGCATAGCTACCCCGAAGTCACCGACTTTGTCCTCGAACATCTCGTGACGAGCGTTCGCGCGTTGACCGAACGCGTGATCGAATTCAGCACACTCGGCGTGAAGAATCGCATTCACATCGAACTGCTGCGCCTGGCGACTGATGCCGGCGCCGATTGCGCGGGAGGCGCAGTCATTCGCTCAACGCATGCGGAAATTGCCAACAAGATCAGCACGACACGCGAAGCGGTCACGCGCGAAATCAATAACCTCACGCATATCGATATCCTGGAGAAGAAAGTCCCCGACAAAAACAAGCGCGGTACGCGGCTGGTGGTTAAAGATCTCGACCGACTGGCACGCATCGTCGAGGAATCAACCGGCGAACTAGCCGCACGCCCGACCTCGCACCCGCGTCGCAGTTAACCCCCGCTCGTGGTGCCGGCAAACGACATCGTGATCTTCGGCGCGACTGGCTTCTGCGGTCGTCAGGTTCTCGCTTATCTGGTGCCGCTATTGATCCGCGCGCGCTTGAAATGGGCAGTAGCCGGCCGTCAGGTCGCTGCTCTCGAACAACTGGCCGGCGCGATGCCAGCGGCGGTTGCACCTGCCGTCATCGTCGCCGATGCAAACGACCCCGCTACGCTCAGTGGGATGGCTGCGCAGAGTCGTGTACTCATTAATCTGGTCGGGCCCTATGAGCGCAACGGCGCGCACGCGGTAGTCCGTGCCTGCCTCGAATCCGGCGCTGATTATGTCGACCTGTCGGCAGAAACGTCGCTGCACCGGCAGTTGATCGACGATTTTCACGCCCCGGCGAGCGCAGCTGGCCGGCGCATCGTACCGGCTTGCGGTTTTCTGTCAGCGCCATTTGATCTCGGTCTGCATTACGCCAATACGCTGCTGCTTGCCCGATGCGGCTCGCCGCTGCGGACCGCCGAAGCCGTGCTGCACTACCGGCCGCTCACCGGCCAACTGACCCTGCGCAATGCGTTCAGCGGCGGCACCGTGGCAACCCTGCTCGATGTTGTCGAACGGTCCAGGATCGACGGTCTTACCGACCCTGGCTTCCTCGCTCCAGACGCTACGAATGCCCAGCGCCGGGCACATTCTCCCATCGCTATCGACAGCCGGGTCGACCTCGAGACCGGTGCGCTGTGCGTGGCGATGTTTCCGACGCCGTTCATCACCCCGCAAGTAGTTCATCGGACGAATCACCTGCTGGAAGCGATACCGGGTAGCGCGTACTCGCCGGCGTTGACCTATACCGAGAGCGTCGCACTTGAATCACTGTTCCCGGATCCGATGTTGCGGGCTGCTGCCCGCCTCCAGTTCAACAACTATCATCGTCTTCTGCGTGATTATCTCGACCGGCGCACTGGCTTCGCCGCTGGCGCGAGTCGCGCCTTGCTGAAAAGTCTGAGCAGCACCCCTGGCAGCGGTCCGTCGGACGTCGCCCTGGACAGTCTCGATTACACCATTGAATTGCGCGCACGCGCGATGAGCGGCCAGCTCCTGAACCTGCTGATCGACGGGCGCGGCCATCCCGGTTACCGATCGTCAGCCAATATCGTCGCTGAATGCGCCCTGCTCCTGGCTGGCCTGCACGGCACACTGCCGCCGATACATGGTGTGCTGACGCCGGCTGCTGCATTCGGCGGCGCTGCGCTGGCGCCGATGGCGCGCGCCGGCCTGCGTTTCAACGAACAGCGAGCAACTTCCAACTGAGGACCCTGGTCCTGGCAGCCTGCTAAGGCTGCCGCGCAGGCTCGTGCCCACAGGCATTCCTGCGGACGTCGACTTGATCTACGCTTCGAGTCCCGTTACACGCACGAGAGCTGACGATGCCCGTCCCGACTGCCGGCCCGACTTCACATAGTTTTTTTTCACAGCGCCTGCGGCTGCACTACGTCGATTGGGGCAATCCATCGGCGCCGCCGCTGCTGCTCGTTCACGGCGGGCGCGACCACTGCCGCAACTGGGACTGGGTGGCGCAGTCGCTGCGCGATCGATGGCATATCATCGCGCCGGACCTGCGCGGCCATGGCGACAGTCAGTGGGCCGCCGACGGCAACTACACGATGACGGGTTATATCTACGATCTCGCCCAGCTGATCCACCAGCAGAATCTCGCGCCGGTCACCATCATTGCCCACTCGCTCGGTGGCAATATCGCGCTGCGTTACACCGGTATCTATCCGGAAACCGTCAGTCGTCTGGTCGCGATCGAAGGCCTCGGCGCCTCGCCGCGACTGGTCGCGGAACGTGCCCGAAAACCGCTCGATGAACGCATGCGCGCATGGATCGACGAGCAGCGCGCACTGGCCGGTCGATTGCCGCGACGCTATGCCTCGATCGAAGAGGCGTTTAAACGCATGCAGGAAGAAAACAAGCACCTGTCGCCGGAGCAGGCGCGGCATCTCACGCTGCACGGCGTCAATCAGAATGAGGACGGCAGCTTTTCCTGGAAATTCGACAACTACGTCCGCACCTGGCCTCCGTACGATATGGACAAGACCGAAATGGAGGGACTCTGGGCGCGGGTCACCTGCCCGACACTGCTGGTCTACGGCGCAGAATCCGGTGCGTCCAACCCACGCAACGATGGCCGCGCCAGTCATTTTCAGCACGCCGAAGTCGTCACCCTGGATAGCGCCGGCCACTGGGTCCATCACGATCAGCTCGCGCGCTTCCTCGGGCATGTCGAGGCATTTCTGGCCTGAGCAGCCACCGGCACCTTGGCTTCCGTGCCGACACGTGCTGTGATCGATAGTCGCCAGTGGGGAGTACGGCCGCATGAAATTCGGGGTTTTCTACGAGCACCAGTTGCCGCGGCCATGGGACGCGCGTTCCGAATACCAGTTGATGCAGGATTCGCTGACGCAGGTCGAGCTGGCCGATCAACTCGGTTATGACTATGCGTGGCAGGTCGAGCATCATTTCCTCGAAGAGTATTCGCACGCCTCAGCGCCGGAAGTTTTTCTGGCCGCCGCCAGTCAGCGCACCAAACGCATCCGCCTCGGTCATGGCATCATCCAGCTGACCACCAACCAGCCGCATCGCGTCGCTGAAAGAGTCGCGACGCTCGATCTCGTGTCCGGCGGTCGCGTCGAACTCGGTATGGGTGAAGGCGCCGGTCCGGCTGAACTGCATCCATTCGGCGTGCGCGTGCGCGAAAAGCGCGAACGGTGGGAAGAAGCGGTGCAGGCGATCATTCCGATGTTCACGCGCACGGACTGGGAGTTTCACGGCAAATACCATGATTTCCCCGCCCGTAACGTCATCCCGAAACCGCTGCAGCAGCCGCATCCACCGCTGTGGGTGGCCTGCTCCAATATCCAGACTATCGCCGAAGCGGGCGCCTGGGGCATGGGCGCCCTCGGATTTTCGTTCGTCTCGCCAGACGCGGCCATGGCCTGGGTCCATCGCTACTACAACTGCCTGCTCGATCATCCGAACCGGCTGGCCGACTATCCGATCAATCCGAACGTCGCCATCGTCAACGGCTTCATGTGTGCGAACACCGACGAAGAAGCACTGGAGAAAGCCTCGGGCTGGACGTTCTTCATCTTCGCCCTCTCGCATTACGGCCGTCACGGCATCGCCGCGCCGGGCACCGGTAACCTGTGGGAGGATTTTCAGCTCTGGCGCGAGACTGACAAAGCGCAGGCAGCGCTGCGTAACGGCCTCATCGGTTCACCGGAAACGATCCGCAAGCGACTGCGCCAGTTCCAGGCCGCGCATGTCGACCAGGTCATCCTGCTCAATCAGGCCGGCAAGACCAGCCATGCCGATATCTGCGACAGCCTGCGCCTGTTCGCCGAAGAAGTGATGCCCGAATTCCATGGCAATGAAGCCGCACATGCGCAATGGAAACAGGCCGTGCTCGCCCGCGAAATTGCACTCGAGGAACTCGACACCACGCCTTACGATCTATACAGCCATCAGAACGAAGATATCGTCCGCGAGAGTCCGGCGCAGTTGAAAGCCCGGATGGCGGCCAAAGACGCCGCCGCGCGCGAAGTATCGGGCGGCTAGCAGCAGAACGCGCCGTGGCCGGACGCTCAGCCGCGGCGGCAGTTATCGCGCCAGCTGCTGAAATCCAGCTTGGTTAATTCACCTCCGACCAGAGAGAGCATCCGTGGCAGCACTCGAAACGTTCCGCACTGAAACGCGCGCCTGGCTCGAAGCCAACTGTCCGCCGGCCATGCGCACACCGATGCCCGAAGACGAACGGGTCTGGGGTGGCCGGCAACCGACGTTCAAGCATCCCGACAGCCGCCTCTGGCTGGAACGCATGGCAGGCCGCGGCTGGACTGTTCCGACCTGGCCAAGCGCTTATGGCGGCGGCGGACTCTCGCGCGAAGAAGCGACTGTTTTGAGCGAGGAGATGGCGCGTCTCAATTGCCGGACGCCGCTCACCAGTTTCGGCATCGGCATGCTTGGACCGGTGCTGCTCAAGTACGGAACTGAGGCGCAGAAGCAGGCGCACATTCCATCCATCGTGCGCGGCGAGATCCGTTGGTGTCAGGGTTACAGCGAACCTGGTGCCGGCTCCGATCTCGCCGCGCTGCAGACGCGCGCTGTCGATGAGGGTGAGTATTACCTCATCAACGGTCAGAAAATCTGGACGTCCTACGCCAATTACGCTGATTGGATTTTCTGTCTCGTGCGCACCGATACGAGCACCAAGCATGCCGGCATCAGTTTTCTGCTGTTCGATATGCGCTCGGACGGCGTTGAAACGCGTCCAATCACGTTGATCAGCGGCGCTTCGGTATTCTGTGAAACGTTCTTCACCGATGTCCGCGTACCCAAAGACAACTTGGTCGGCCGCCTGAACGGCGGCTGGGAAATCGCCAAGGAACTGCTGCAACACGAGCGCGGCATGATCGCCCAGATCGGTCGCACCATCGGTGGCACCGTGGCCTCTGTCGAGGTCGTCGCACAACGTTACCTCGGCGATGCTGACGGCCGCATCGGCGATCCCTTGCTGCGCGATGCAGTCGTACGCCACGTGATGAACGACCGTGCATTTGCGCTGACCATTCGCCGCGCCGCCGAAGAGAGCGAAGCCGGAACTGCCAGCGGCGGCGCATCGTCGATGTTCAAGTATTACGGCACCGAGCAGAACAAGCGCAAGTTCGAATTGATCCTGCAATGCGCCGGGACCAATGCACTGGGCTGGGAGGGTGACAGTTACAGCGCCGAGGAACTCGATTTCTGCCGCACCTGGCTGCGTTCGAAAGGCAACTCGATCGAAGGTGGTACGTCCGAAGTGCAGTTGAACGTGATTGCCAAGCGCGTACTCGGCCTGCCGGATTGAGGAATCGACAATGAGCATGCTGCCGAACGAAGAACAGACCATCCTCAAGCATTCCGCCCGGGAATTCTTCAAGGAACGGATGCCGATCAAGACACTGCGCACGCTGCGCGACACGCACGACGCAACAGGTTTCGATCGCGCATTGTGGCGGGAGATGGCCGGTCTCGGCTGGGCCGGCATCCTCCTGCCGGAAGCTTACGGCGGCGCTGATTTCGGTCACAAAGGGCTGGGCCAGATCCTCGAGGAATCCGGCCGAACGCTTGCCGCGACGCCGCTGATCTCGACTGCGCTAGTGGGTGCCTCACTCATTCTCGCCGGTGGCAGCGACGCCCAGCGGCAAATGATACTGCCCGCTGTCGCGGCCGGCGAATGCGTGCTGGCACTCGCGCTCGAAGAATCCCCGCGTCATGCACCGCAACGAATTGCCACTCGCGCCGAGCGCGACGGGCACGGTTATCGCGTGAGTGGCAGCAAGACGTTCGTCGTCGATGGCCACGTTGCCGACCAGCTCATCGTCGTCGCTCGAACTGCTGGTACGCAGGACGACGCGTCCGGCATCAGTGTTTTCGTCGTCGACCGGCAGGCGCCCGGCGTTACCTGTACACGCACGTTCATGGTTGACGGTCGTAACGCGGCAAACATCCGCTTCGACGCTGTTGCACTGACGCAAGAAGCCGTTCTCGGCACAGTCGGCGATGGTCAAACACTGCTTGCGCCGGTACTCGATGCTGCACGCGTCGGCATCGCTGCGGAGATGCTCGGCAGCGGCCAGGAAGCGTTCGACCGCACGCTGACCTATCTCAAATTACGCCGGCAGTTCGACGCACCTATCGGCTCGTTTCAGGCGCTCAAACATCGCGCCGCGTTGATGTACTGCGAACTCGAACTGGCACGTTCAGCAGTACTCGATGCACTGACAGCGATGGACGAGCAGCGCGCTGATGCACCTCTGGCCGCAAGCCTGGCCAAGACCAAAACCTGTGACATGCTCGAGCTGATCTCGAGCGAGGCCATCCAGATGCATGGCGGTATCGGCATGACCGATGCGGAGGAGATCGGGTTCTTTCTGAAACGTGCGCGCGTCGCCCAGCAATGGTTTGGCGATGCCCTGTTTCATCGCGAACGTTACGCGACCCTGGCTGGGATTTAAGCAGGCAGGCTGATCAATGACGGAGACCGGCTCGACGCGACTGCGGACCCGCTAACTGCGCGCGTTTGCAGTTGAATTCTCACTTTTTATCCGCATGTTTAGCAGAAGAACTCGTACGTGCTGCTTGAGTCTCGGCGCAGACCTGCCATATTGTCGGCCCGCATGCAGCATTGTCTCGAGCAGAGCGCCAGCGAACCTGTCATGTGTGGTAATTGAATAGATGAGTGATCAGCGATGAACAAGCACAACGGATTTCTCGTTTCGATTTTTCTGGGGCTTTGTCTCAGTTTCAGCGGAATTCCCGATGCAGAAGCGAAACGCTTCGGCGGCGGTGGATCGTTCGGCGGCAAGTCCTCGTTCAGTTCACCGTTCAAGCGCCAGACCGGCAGCCTGGCGCCGACACGATCACCGAGCCAGCAACGGGCCACGGCGCAAAACCAGACAGCGCGCCAGAATCTGTCAAAGCGTGGCGGATTGATGGGTATGCTCGGCGGTCTCGCCATCGGTGGCTTGCTGGGCGCAATGTTGTTCGGCGGCGCGTTCGAGAACATCAATTTCATGGATATCCTGATTTTCGGTGGCATCGCTTATCTCCTCTACCGAGTGCTCGCGGCGAAGAAAGCTGCACTGACGCCACAGCCGGCCTATCAGCGCACACAGCAGAGCTCAGGAAATCGACGTCCGCTCGATGCGCCGCGCTCCGATGCTGGTGCCAGCGAGAACAATGACGCCCGCTTTGATAGCGGGGACTGGTTCCGTGGCGGCGCAGCCAATGCAGCGGCGCGCGAGAGCGCCGACGTTGATGCCGATTTCGATCGGCCTGCCCTGCCCGAAGGCTTCGATGACCAGGCATTCCTCGCTGGCGCAAAAGTCGCCTATGGCGCGTTGCAGAGGGCATGGGACACGCGTGATCTGGCTGAGATCCGCGGCCTGACAACCGATAGCATGTTTGGTGAGATTCAGGAGCGCATCAAGGAACTGGATGCCGACAACCGCACTGACGTGCTGAAACTCGAAGCTGAGCTGCTCGATGCACGCGAAGTCGGCGACACGTTCGAGGCGGTCGTGCTGTTCGATGCAGTCATGCGCGAAGCCGCTGACGACAAAGCGCGGCAGGTTCGCGAGGTTTGGCATTTCACCAAGCCGAAAACCAGCGCCAGACCGACCTGGTTCCTTGATGGGATCCAGCAGATGGAAGACTGAACCCGCGTATGTAAGGAGCGGGTTGACGGTGCGTCAGCGTCACCTTCATCGTCAGGCTGCAACATTGCTGGCCGTGATGATAATGGTGGTCGCTGACGCGCCCGCAGAGACGGCAGTCGGCAAGAGGGCGAACGGCAGCTCCGGTATTGGTTACGCTTCGGTTGCCGCTGCGCGTTCGGCGTTGACTGCGCTGCCACGAGCTGAGGTCCGCGTCGACGATGGATGGACCGTGATTACCGACGGCGCCGTCGGGCCGCAGACAACCTGGACATTCGCACCGCCCGCTCACCCCGCCTATCCCGTACTCATCCGCCGCGATGCCGTCATGAAACAGGGCCAGCCGACGCTGGTCACGCACTTCCTGTGTGAAGGCCGACGAGCAGCCTGCGAAACGCTCTACACCAACTTAAAAAACGCTGACTGACAGCGCTGCGACGACCACCGGCACTCACATCGGTCAACCCGCTACAAGCAGCGATCGCGCTTGATTCAAGTCCCGCCGGAAGCATGCCGCTACCGGCTTCATGTCATTTCGACCCGCCCTTCGCTCGTTCGCTGCCGTTGCCCTGTGTGGCGCTCTGCTGCTGGCTCCTGCCCCACGCGCATATGCCGCAGCCGCCGACGTGCGCATCCTGGTCGATGTCTCCGGCAGTATGAAACAGAACGACCCGGCCAACCTGCGTGTGCCAGCGCTGCAGCTCATTGCAGGGCTCTTGCCCGCCGGCACTGAAGCAGGCATATGGATGTTCGCGCAGAAATCCGAAATCCTGCTGAAGTCCAGCAAGGTCGACGATGCCTGGCGAGCGCAGGCGCGCAAGGCACTGCCGAAAATTCATTCGCGCGGCCTGTTCACGCACATTGAGGATGTCCTCAACGCGGCGATGACCGGCTGGACCGACGAGGCCGGGCATCCGGCGCGGCACATCGTGCTGCTGACCGATGGTGTGGTCGATGTCTCCAAGGATAGCGCGGCCAGCGCCGCTTCACGCCAGCGCATCCTCGGCGAGCAAATCGAACGGTTGAAAGCGCTCGGTGCCCAGGTCCACGCCGTGGCCCTGTCGGACAACGTCGACAAGGACCTGATGTCCGAGCTGACGTCGAAAACCGGCGGCTGGCTGGAACAGGCCAGCGATGCCGAGAAGTTGCAGCGTATTTTTCTGCACATGCTCGAGCAAGCCGCACCGCCGGTGACGGTGCCATTGAACGGCAACCATTTTGATATCGATGACAGCGTGTCTGAATTGACCCTGCTGGTGTTCCGTAAAGGCGACCAGGCATTGACGGTGACACCGCCAGGCGGCGCAGCGCTCACGGTCACCAAGCATCCTGAGAACGTGCAGTGGAAAAGCGAGGCCGGCTACGACCTCGTCACGGTAGCTGCGCCGATAGCCGGGGCCTGGGAATTCGACGGCGCTGTCGACCCCGACAATCGCGCCGTCATCGTGACCGATCTCGCGCTCGAACTCGCACCGTTCCCCAGCACTCTGCTGGCCAGTGAAAGTGTTGCTGTCAGCGCCATGTTGACGGCCGAGGGCTCGCCGATGAAGCGCCTGGAACTGCTCGAATTAATCAAAGCCGGGACCGTGCTCGGCACGCCAGATCAGCCCGCAGACGCCGTGACCGGAAGCCTCGCGCTCAATCGCGACACAGCCGTGTTCGAAGGAATGATAGCGAGTCACGGCCTCGATGCCGGCATCTACGATCTTGCAGTCACACTGGATGGCGGCACATTCAAACGACAGATCAACAAACGCATTCGCTTCGCCGCCGATCCGCTCACGTTCAGCTATACGCAGGAAACTGGTGAAGTCGGCGCAGTCATGCTCGAAGCAACGCCCGACGCAGAGTTGGCCAAAGCGGAAAGTCTGACTGGTTATATCGTGGTGACCGATGCAGATGACCTCGTTCGTGCTGTTCCGCTGCCGCCAGTGGAAGCTGGCGTGATCAGGCTTCGCATTCCGGCAAGCATGGCCGGCGCGCATGTCTTTGCGCCACAGTTCTTTCTGGAAACCAGGGACAACCGCCTGCTGAAACTGGCGCCGCCACCGCAGACTTTCGAGCTCACATTCCCGCCCGCTCCGGCAACCGAGGAACCACCAGCGGTGCCGGAAGTGCCGGCCGCCGCACCATTCTCGTGGCTCACGTTGAGCGCCGTGATCGGCATCGGGAATGTCGTGCTCGCTCTCGGTCTCGGCCTGGTCTGGTGGCTGATCGGCCGCAAGCAAGCAACGCTCGTCGCAGCAGGAGCACCCGCATGAGCGCCGGCCTGACCGCGCTCGAAGTGGCCGGGCTGGTGTTATCCAGTGAGTTCGCCTTGATTGCGATTGCCGTACCAGCCTGGCTGCTTCGCCGCCAGCATCGCCAGATCAGTTCCCAGATTAAAGTCGATACGGTAGCAACGCAGACGTTGCTCGAAGCAGTGGAAGCCAAAGCGCCATCGCGGCGCGATGCACTTTCCACGATTTTCGCGACGACTTATCAAATGCAAGGCCAGGAGCTCGACGCCAAAGTCGACGAGTTCGTCGCTCGCGAACAGGCGTTCTATCAGGTCATGACGCGCGTCTACCTCGAACGCGATGGCGACAGTCTGCAGGCGATCCCGGAAGAGCTGACCAAGGTCATCTCGCCCTGGCTTCGACTGACGCCGCGCAATATGGTCGATTCGGCGACGTTCTCCGCGCTGGAATCAACCAATGCCGAGTTAAGCACCGAGCTCGATGAGACCAAGCGCAGCATGGCCGATCTGATGAACGAATACATGCGCGCTTTCGACAAGGGCCGCGCGTTCGAGGATGTTATTGCCAAGGAAGATGCGGCCTTAGAAAGCACGACCGGGACGTCCCGCGACAGGTCGGCCGAGCCGGCAGTCGCCGCGCAATCCGCGGCGAAAGCCGACACGACAACCGCGGAGATCACGACGAATGCCGCAGCATTGGTACCAACCATGACGGCGGCCACGGCCACGGCCACGGCGACATCAGCAACTGCACCTGCATTGAGGGCAGCGCCAGCGGCAGCGGGACCCGACATCACGCGAACGGCCAGCGCAGCAGTGGCACGTCAGTCACCGCTTGACGAGACCGACGACGGCGGTGTCGCGATCGACGATATTGTGGCCGCACCCGAGATGGTAACTGACGACGACATCGAGCAATTGCTGGCCGAGGCTCGCGCGCCGGTCGCGCCAACGGCTGTCCCGATCGGCCCGGCCGAAGTCCACATCGAGGTCGACTCCGACGATATCGACGACATTCTGGCCCAGGCGCGCGTTGCGTCTGCTCCGCAAGCAGCCGAGATTAACTATATCGATGTGTCCGAGGATCCCGAAGAGGTCGCCTTCAGTCAGGATGACCTCGATGCCCTCACCAGCCTGTTCGAAAGCGAACCGGAAGACACCGTGGTCGCTGCCGCCTCTGCTTGACCATTGCGGACGGCGTCGGCGCGCAATCCGAAACCATCACCAGGCGTCATCTCAACAGAACAACGTCAACACGCCGGTGTAGGTGTACAACCGCGAATGGAAGATTTCGCCGTTGGCGAAGAATCCGACGAGCGGCACATCACCGAGCACATCGCGGATCAGCAGCAGTTCTTCGGAGCTCGGTCCGAACTGATAGCGCCCCCGCCCCAGACAGGAATGATAGATCGCACCGCGCGGTGTACCATCGAGTCGTCGCATGAGGCCATACAGCATGCGCAACATGTCCTCGCGTGCGCTGTTACCATCGCGCCGACAGAACATCACCGTGCCCTGCTCCTGCAGCGCTTCGCCGATGGCGATCAGTTTTTTCTCGCTGTCAATCCCGAGCAGGTTGCGCACGAGGTAGTCGCCAGTGTCGCTGCCGGCAACAGGGAAGCCGGCAAAGATGTAACCACCGGCGCGATTCAGATCGCGCGCGATGACTTCGCCGACGTCCTCCTCGAAGACATCCAGTGCCGGCCGGCCGTCGAGCTCAATAAGAATATTCTGACGGGCTGCCGTGATGACATGGCTCTTCGCTATCGGCGTGCAGCCCTGCGTGTGCGAAGTAGCGACGCGAATAGCCGATGAAAATGCGACACCGGAGACGCCGCCGCTGACCACACTGTTCGCAACCTGCAGATGGGCGTCGCCGGACGAAGTAAGGCCACCGACGAGAAATGCGTCGGGCATGCGTTGCCCCAGGTCAACCAGCAGCGCCTGGGTGGCACGGTCACCAGGGTCGCCGTGCACCAGCCCGAAACTGGCATCTTCTGCACGTAGCGCCGAAGACTTCGAAAACAAGGCGCGTGATGCTCCGTTCCCGGCGTGCTCTGCCCGCAACACCGCGAAAGCATCTTCTGGGAACGACGCCAGCATCACGGCCAGCGCCGGCTGCTCATAGTATTCCTGTGCAGTCGTACAGATACCGATGCCGGTGGTGCCAACCCATTGCGTGATCCCAGTACGGCGCTCAAGCAGTGCGAGGATGGCAGGAATCTCGGCCGTCAGCGCGTCGGTCGCGTAGACGAAACCGAAATTAGATGCTGCAGGCAGCTCACCGATATTAGCCAGACATCTTTCGGCCAATTCAGTGCCGGTTCCTCCACAGGCGTGGCCAAGAAGGAAGCGTTCCATGTATTGGTAGCCTGTATCGCCGTGAACTATCGAAGATGACGAACTCTGCGGGTGCAGAGCATCCTGGCCCCGCCATGCGAGGTGGGTTTGATTATAGGATCGGCTCGGCGGCGCTCCGCAATCGCCTGAATGCGGCAGGTTTCACTATCAATATTCGAAACTGTGAACACGGCACTGTCGCAGTACTGTTGCAGCACCATGGCCGGCCGGAGACTGCGATTGGCGCGCCTGCATCAGCTACGCGTGCGGATGGCCTCGGCTATCACATCGCGCCCGCGCTCGAGTAGAAAGTCGCGGAATTTGGTCGCTATCGGCGAGAGCCGCTTGGACGTGAGATGAATGGCATACCAGTTGCGCAAGACTGGCAGGCCACTGATGTTCAGCGTCACCAGTCGGCCGGTGGCGAGCTCCAGCCCGACCGTGTGAGCAGAGATGAACGCCACGCCCATGCCGGCGATCACGGCCTGCTTGATGGTCTCGTTACTGCTCATCTCCATGCTCGCCGCATAGCGTACATCGCGCGCACGAAACGTCTCTTCCATTGCCGAACGCGTACCCGAACCGGGCTCTCGGATCAGAAAGTTCTCCTCGGCGAGACGCGCGAACGGCAAACGTTTGCGACCAGCCAGGGGATGATCCGGCGCGGCGACGATGACCAGCGGGTGTGGTGCGAAAGCGCTCGCCACGGTCTCCAACTCGGCGGGCGGCCGCCCCATGATGACGAGGTCGCAGTCGTTATCTGCCAGCTTACGCACGATTTCTTCACGATTGCCGACCATGAAACGAAACGCAATCGAGGGATACAGCTGCTTGAACGCCGAGAGCAAAGCTGGCGTGAAATATTTGGCCGTGCTGATGGCGCCCAGTTTGAGTGTGCCACCGCGCAATCCTTGCATCGCACCTAAACGCTCGTGGGTCTGCTGCAGCAAATCCATGATGCCGGTAGCACAGGCCGCGAGTTCGTCGCCGGCCTCGGTGAGCTGGATGCGCCGGCCGATACGCTCGTACAGTGCAATGCCGCAACTCGATTCGAGCTCGCGGATCTGCATCGAAACAGCCGGCTGCGTGACGTGCAGTTCGCGTGCTGCGCCGGTGAAACTACGGTGGCGGGCAACGGCGTTGAAGGTGCGCAACTGACGCAGCGAAACGCTCCGCAGTGCTTTGGATATATCAGTCATACCTTATGATAAACCCAAGTTAATGTGAATTTTATGTATGGTAGCAGGAGACTAGTCTGTGCGCCCATCAGCAGCTACCTGGAGGCGCACAACATGGGTAACGAGGAAACCAGCACGGGCACAATCACGGATGCCAAGGAACGCTATCGTTCGGGCGTCATGAAATATGCGCAGATGGGTTATTGGGAGCCCGACTACGAGCCGAGCGAGACAGACATCATTGCGCTGTTCCGCATCACGCCGCAGGACGGCGTCGATCCGCTGGAAGCCGCAGCTGCCGTAGCCGGTGAATCCTCCACTGCGACCTGGACCGTGGTGTGGACTGACCGTCTGACGGCCTGCGAGCGCTACCGAGCAAAGGCTTTTCGCGTCGACCCGGTGCCCGGCAATCCGGAACAGTGGTTCGCCTACATCGCCTACGATCTCGACCTGTTCGAACCGGGTTCGATTGCGAACCTCACCGCATCGATCATCGGCAACGTGTTCGGTTTCAAGCCGCTGAAAGCGCTTCGCCTGGAAGACATGCGCATTCCGGTCGCCTACGTGAAGACTTTCGACGGTCCGGCGACAGGTATCGTCGTCGAGCGCGAGCGTCTCGATAAATTTGGCCGGCCGCTGCTCGGTGCAACCGTCAAACCAAAGCTGGGCCTCTCCGGCAAGAACTACGGCCGAGTGGTCTACGAAGCGCTGAAAGGCGGACTCGACTTCACCAAGGATGACGAAAACATCAACAGCCAGCCGTTCATGCACTGGCGCGATCGCTTCCTATACTGCATGGAAGCCGTCAATCGCGCTCAGGCCATGACCGGAGAAATCAAGGGCACCTATCTCAACGTCACCGCGGGCACCATGGAAGCGATGTACGAACGGGCTGAATTCGCCCGCGATCTGGGCAGTTCGATCATCATGATCGATCTGGTGATCGGCTACACCGCCATCCAGTCGATGTCGAAGTGGGCACGACGCAACGACATGATCCTGCATCTGCATCGCGCCGGTCACGGTACGTACACGCGGCAGAAGAGTCACGGCATATCATTCCGCGTGATTGCCAAGTGGATGCGACTAGCCGGTGTCGATCACATCCACGCTGGCACGATTGTCGGCAAGCTCGAAGGCGACCCGAATACGACGCAGGGCTTCTACAACATACTGCGCGAAGATCACAATCCGGTTGATCTACGTCGCGGTGTATTCTTCGAACAGCACTGGGCCACGATGCGCAAAGTTTTGCCAGTAGCTTCCGGCGGCATTCATGCCGGCCAGATGCATCAACTGCTGCACTATCTCGGCGACGACACCATATTGCAGTTTGGTGGCGGCACCATCGGTCATCCGATGGGCATCGCTGCTGGCGCCGCAGCCAACCGTGTAGCGCTCGAAGCGATGGTGCTGGCGCGAAACGAAGGTCGCGACATCTGGAACGAGGGCCCGCAGATCCTGGCTGAGGCAGCTCGCCATTGCGCGCCGCTCAAGGCCGCGATCGATACGTGGGGCGATGTGACGTTCGACTACGCCTCGACCGACACCCCCGATTTCGTACCCACTGCCACGACAGCCTGAGGAGCAAGACGATCATGCGAGTGACCCAGGGAACATTCTCTTTTCTGCCTGATCTGACCGACACCCAGATCCGCGCACAGATTGACTACTGCCTGAATCAGGGCTGGGCGGTCTCGATCGAGTACACCGATGACCCGCATCCGCGGAATACGTATTGGGAAATGTTCGGTCAGCCGATGTTCGACCTCCGTGACGCCGCCGGTGTCATGGATGTCATCGCGAGTTGCCGCAATTCATTTCCCGATCATTACATCAAGGTCAATGCGTTCGACGCGACGCACGGCTGGGAATCGCTGCGCATCTCATTCATCGTCAATCGACCGGCAGTCGAAGACGGGTTCCTGCTCGACCGTAGCGAGAGCGCCGGTCGACGCCTGACCTACACCACGCACAGCCGTGCCGTCGTGCGCGGTCCGACGCGACAGGATTGAGGGTGACAGCCGCGATGCATCCGATGAACGACACCAGCGAAACCGGCGAGCCGGCGCTCGATCTCGAGGCGCTGTATCAGGAATCGAATGTCAGCGAGGCGCTCGCCGCGCTCGACGGCGAGCTGGTCGGTCTGCAGCCGGTGAAAACGCGCGTGCGCGAAATCGCGGCGCTGCTGCTGGTTGAAAAGCTGCGCCGCTCAGTCGGGCTGTCAGCTGACAGCCCGCCGCTGCACATGAGCTTCACCGGTAATCCCGGTACAGGCAAGACGACCGTGGCGATGCGCATGGCGGCAATTTTGCACGGTCTGCACTACGTGCGCAAAGGTCACCTCATTGCGGTGACGCGGGACGACCTCGTCGGTGAATACATCGGGCATACTGCGCCCAAGACCAAGGAAGTGATCAAGCGCGCGATGGGCGGGGTTCTGTTCATCGACGAGGCGTATTACCTCTATCGACCGGAAAATGAGCGCGATTATGGCCAGGAAGCGATCGAGATCCTTCTGCAGACGATGGAGAATCATCGCGACGACCTGGTCGTGATCTTCGCTGGATATCGCGAGCGGATGGCGACTTTCTTCAGCTCGAATCCGGGGCTCGCATCGCGAGTCGCCCATCACATCGATTTTCCAGATTACTCGCCCGATGAACTGTTCTCGATTGCCGAGCTGATAGCCGCGCGTATGCAGTATCGTTTGAGCGAAAGTGCCGCCGTCGCGCTGCGTGAATATATTGACTTGCGGCGTGCCCAGGCGCATTTCGCCAACGCCCGCTCGATCCGCAACGCGCTCGATCGAGCACGCTTGCGCCAAGCCAATCGGCTGTTTGAGAATCGCGCTTCGCCATTGACCAAGGTCCTGTTGCAGACCATAGAAGGCGTCGATATCCGCGCCAGCAGGGTCTTTAACGGTGGAGCTGGCATCGCATGACGCTACGTGCGCTCATCTTCGATGTCGACGGTACACTCGCGGACACCGAAGACGCGCATCGTGTAGCGTTCAACGCCGCGTTCCAGGCACATCATCTTTCGTGGACATGGTCAGCACCGCTGTATCGGGATCTGCTCAAGGTGGCCGGAGGCAAGGAACGGATTGGCCATTTCATCGAAACGCTGATGTTGCCGGTAGACGAGGCCGCACGGTTGCAAAACCAGATTACGACGCTTCACCAGACCAAGACGTCGCTCTATACACAGAGCGTCGCCAGCGGCAAAGTCGCGCTTCGCCCAGGCGTTGCACGATTGATGCGCGCTGCCCGCAACGCCGGTCTGCTGCTGGCGATTGCGACCACCACTACACCTGAGAACGTGCACGCGCTGTTACGCGGTACTCTCGGCGCCGGTGCGGCGAGCTGGTTCACCGCGATCGCGGCCGGCGACATCGTAGCCAGCAAAAAACCGGCACCGGATATCTACCTGGTGACGCTGGACCGCCTCGGTTGCCGCGCCGGCGAATGCATCGCGTTCGAGGATTCCACGCACGGGCTGCAAGCTGCGAAGAGCGCTGGACTGACGACCGTCGTCACACCAACGCAATGGTCAGCGGCCGATGATTTCGCACAAGCCGATCTGGTGCTGCCGATGCTCGGCGACCCTGCGCATCCTTTGACAGGGCCTGCGCGCGCGCGGCTGGCTGCCCGCTGGTTGGAGCTTGGTCATCTCGAATCGCTGCTGCTGGGCCGTGAGCAGGAAGCGCAATCCGGATCGCACGCATGAATGCGCCGGCAGATGCCATTGCGCTGGTGGCGCTCGATCTCGATGGCACGCTGATCGACAGCGCCCCCGATCTCGCGACCGCCGTTAATCACGCGCTTGCCGGCATCGACCTGCCGATGCTTGCCGAGGAGCGCATCATCGGCATGATCGGTGATGGCATTCATACCCTGGTCGAGCGCGCGCTGACGGCGAGCCTCGAACACACACCAACCGCAGCGCTGCTGAGCACGACCGCCGCCCAGGCAGTCGGCTATTACCGCGAAGCACTGTTTGTACACAGTCGCGTATATGCCGGCGTGCGGGAAGGACTCGCCGCATTGCGCGAACGCGGTGTCATGCTCTGCTGCGTGACCAACAAGGTCTCGGATCTGACGCTGCCGCTGCTTGCTGCGAGCGGATTGGCACCTTCACTCGAACACGTCCTGTGCGCAGATACACCGGGTGAGCGCAAACCGGCGCCAGCTTTGCTTATGCGGGCCTGCGCCGCTACCGGCGTCGCGCCGCGAAACGTACTGATGGTCGGTGACTCACCGGTAGATATCGCAGCCGGACGCGCTGCCGGCACCCGTGTCGCTGCCGTCAGCTACGGATACACCCCGGCCGACAGACTGCGCGTACTGGGTCCGGACTGGCTGGTGACGAGCATTGCCGATATTCCCGGCCTGCTGCACCAGAGCGCTTGATGCCCGCCATGGATACGCCACGGAGACAGCCCGCATGTTGACCAATCGAATCACGCTGACTGAATTCCTGATCACCGAGAGGCGCCGGCATCCAGAAGCAAGCGGCGACCTGAACGCGCTCGTACTCGGCGTCGCGCTGGCCTGCAAATCGATCTCGCGGCGAGTTGCGAGCGGGGGTCTGAGTGGCGGTGTGCTTGGCAATGCCCAGGCCGTCAATGTGCAAGGCGAAGTTCAGAAGAATATCGATGTTCTGGCCAACGAATCATTTCTCCGTGCCAATGAATGGGGCGGGCATCTGGCCGGTATGGTCTCGGAAGAAATGGAAGATCCCTACGCACTGCCGGAGAATTTCCGCCGCGGCAAGTATCTGCTCGCTTTCGATCCGCTGGACGGCTCCTCGAATATCGACGTCAACGTTGCCGTCGGCAGTATTTTTTCGATTACGCGTGCGCCGCAGGCAGGTGTCGATGCCAGAACCGCGGATTTTCTACAGCCGGGCAATCAGCAGGTCTGTGCTGGCTACGCATTGTATGGTCCGTCGACGATGCTGGTGCTGACGGTCGGACGCGGCGTTCACGGATTTACGCTCGAACCGCTCCTTGGTGAGTTTTTTCTGACGCACCCGGACATGCGTGTCCCCGAGGTGACGCAGGAATTCGCCATCAATGCCTCGAACAGCCGCTTTTGGGAACCGGCCGTCAAGCGTTATGTCGACGAATGCCTGGCCGGTACCACGGGACCGCGGGGCAAGGATTTCAATATGCGCTGGATTGCCTCACTGGTTGCCGAAGTGCACCGCATTCTGGTACGCGGCGGGGTATTCATGTACCCGCGTGATACGCGTGATCCGAGCAAGCCAGGGCGACTGCGTCTTTTATATGAGGCTAATCCGATCAGCTTCATCATCGAGCAGGCCGGTGGACTGGCCAGCAATGGCCATGGTCGCATTCTGGATCTCGTGCCGCAGGCGCTGCACGAGCGGGTCGCATTTGTGTTCGGCTCACGGGAGGAAGTCGAGACGATAGAAGATTATCATCGCCAGGACTACACCACCGAGTTCGACGCGCCGCTGTTCGGCGAGCGCGGACTGTTTCGCGCGCGGGGCTGAGTACAGGAGCAAGCTAACATGTCGACCGAGCATCCCATCATCGCCATCACTGGCCCGTCAGGCGCCGGTACGACATCGGTCATGCGCACTTTTGAGCAGATCTTCCGCCGCGAGAACGTCAATGCCGCGTTCATCGAAGGCGACAGCTTTCATCGCTACAACCGCCTGGACATGAAGCGACGCATGGAAGAGGAATGGCAACGCGGCAACCGCGAATTCAGCCATTTCGGCCCGGAATCGAATCTGTTCGAGGAACTCGAAAAGCTGTTCAGTGAGTATGGAACGACCGGCGGCGGACGCTGCCGCAAGTATCTGCACGACCAGAGCGAAGCTGAACCTTTCGGCCAGGAGCCTGGCACCTTCACCGACTGGTCGGATCTGCCATCGGATACCGATCTGTTGTTCTACGAAGGGCTGCATGGCGCCATCAAGACCGAAGAAATCGACGTCTCGCGCCATGTTGACCTGCTGATCGGGGTGGTTCCAGTCATCAACCTGGAGTGGATCCAGAAACTGCATCGCGATCGCGTCGCGCGCGGTTATTCGACAGAAGCAGTGACCGACACCATCTTGCGTCGCATGCCGGACTACGTGCATTACATCGTGCCGCAGTTCGCGCGCACACATGTTAATTTCCAGCGTGTGCCATTGGTCGATACGTCGAATCCTTTCGTCGCTCGCCACATTCCGGCGCCTGACGAATCGATGCTGGTCGTGCGCTTCGCCGATCCGCGCGGCATCGATTTCCCTTATCTGTTATCGATGATCGACAACTCGTTCATGTCGCGTGCCAACACGATAGTCTGCCCGGGCGGGAAAATGGATCTCGCCATGCAGCTCATCTTTACGCCGATGGTGTGGCGGCTGGTCGAGCGGAAACGCAAAGGCCAGCGCGTGGCAAAGCCGGCACGCTAAGGAAGTTCTGCAGAAAGCAGAACTTACTGCGGCACACGGACGTGCCGCCATTTTCGATGGACGTAGGCAATTGAAAATGAAGGAAAAGGAAAATGACATTTTCCCTTTTCCGTACTCTGAGAAGTCCAGGATGGACTTATTCAGAGTTTCCCAAATTTCCAGCTTAAAAGGAGTTACTCATGGCCCTGGTATCACTCAGACAACTGCTCGACCACGCGGCTGAACATGGCTATGGCGTGCCGGCGTTCAACGTCAATAATCTCGAACAGATCCAGGCCATCATGCTGGCTGCGGAAGCGACCGACAGCCCGGTCATTCTGCAGGCTTCGGCCGGCGCACGAAAATATGCGGGCGAAGTATTCCTGCGCAAACTTATCGAAGGCGCAGTCGAAACCTGGCCGCAGGTTCCGCTGGTCGTGCATCAGGATCACGGCGCGAGCCCGGCCGTATGCGAGACCTCAATCCGCGCCGGTTTCACCAGCGTGATGATGGATGGCTCACTCGCCGAAGACATGAAAACGCCGACCAGCTACGACTATAACGTCGCGGTTACTGCCAAGGTCGTTGATCTGGCGCATGCGCTCGGCGTCTCGGTCGAAGGTGAACTCGGCTGTCTGGGCTCGCTGGAATCGGGTCTTGCGGGCGAGGAAGACGGCTCCGGCGCCAGCGGCCAGTTGAGCCATGACCAGCTGTTGACCGACCCCGATCAGGCAGTCGATTTCGTTGCCCGCACCGGCGTCGATGCACTGGCGATTGCCATCGGTACTTCGCATGGCGCTTACAAATTCAAACGCCAGCCGACCGCCGAAGTCCTGGCCATGAAGCGCATCGAAGAGATTCATCGCCGTCTGCCCAATACGCACCTGGTCATGCACGGCTCCTCGTCGGTGCCGCAGGAATGGTTGGAGATCATCCGCGCGCATGGCGGTGACATTGCCGAAACATATGGCGTACCGGTAGCGGAAATTCAGTTGGGAATTCGTCATGGCGTGCGCAAGATCAACATCGATACCGACATACGCCTCGCCATGACCGGCGCCATGCGGCGGGCCATGGCCGAAGACCCGAGCGAGTTCGATCCGCGCAAGTTCCTCAAAGCCGCGATGCTCGCAGCGAAAGATCTGTGTCGCGAACGTTTCGAAGCTTTCGGCTGCGCCGGCCGGGGTTCGCGATTGAAGCCGCTGCCGTTGACCGCGATGGCGGAACAATACGCAAACCAGGCGAAACAACGGGTCGCCTGATCCAGCCCGCCGGGGCAAATTGCGCTACCTTTAGCTATTGCGCCGCCACTTCCGGCGGTGCCGTGGCCAGGGGGAAACAGCAATGCAGAAAGTCCTGTTCGAGAAGCGTGGCCAGGTGGCCTACGTCACCATCAATCGGCCGGAACGGCTGAATGCCTGCGACGGCGAAACCTATGCTGCGCTGGCCACGGCCTGGACGCAGTTCCAGAGCGACGCCGATCTGCGTGTCGCCATTCTGACCGGTACAGGGGAACGGGCTTTCTGCGCCGGCAGCGACATACGTGCCGAATCTTTCGGTCGCGCGGATATTCTGCCCGGTAACGGTCTGTTCCCGGTCTTGAACGCGATGACGAAACCGATCATCGCAGCGATCAACGGGCACTGTAATGGCGGCGGCCTGGAACAGGCACTGGCCTGCGATATTCGCGTTGCCGCCGAGCACGCCCAGTTCGGACTCGGCGAAGTATTGCTCGGCGTACTGCCAGGCGGTGGTGGAACGCAGCGGCTGCCACGCCTGATCCCGCTCGGGCGCGCGCTCGAAATGCTCTACACCGGCGCACGTATCGATGCCCCCGAAGCGCTACGCCTGGGTCTGATCGATCATCTGGTGCCAGCGGCTCAGCTGCTCGAGAAATGCGAGACGATTGCCGCGGCCATCTGTCGCGGTGCACCGCGAGCGGTGGAGAACATCCGCGCAGCCGCGCTGCAGGGTCTGGATCTTCCGCTGGCCGACGGCATCGCGCTCGAAGCAGAACTCTTCGCCGAGTTACGCGCCACCGCAGACGCCCGCGAAGGTGCCCAGGCATTTGCCGAGAAGCGGCCGCCGCGCTGGCAGGGGCGCTAATCGTCAAGGGATACCTGCCGACGAATGACCGCACGCAACCGGGGAATGCGCACATGGACAAGATTGACGTCGACGCGACCGTGAAGGAACTCGCTTCCGGCACGGTGCCGGAATGGATCCAAGCGCATCTGCGCCAGTATCTGGAGAGCGGTGGCCTCGAAGGTCATGACTTCGATGCGACTGTCGCTGGTGGCCGCGCTGCGACACCGAGTCTACTGCTGACGACGACCGGTAGACGCAGCGGCACACAACGAACGATGCCGCTGTTCTACGGCCGCGATGGCAACGCTTTTGTCGTGATCGGCTCGAAAGGCGGCGCCGAAACGCAGCCGGCCTGGTACTGGAATATCCTGGCCAATTCGACCGTCGAGATCATGGTCGGACCACAACGTTACCGTGCAACAGCGCGGATTGTCGGGGGCGCCGAGCGCGAGCGGCTGTGGCAGATGATGGTCGATGTCTACGCGCAATACACCCTGTATCAGGGTAAAACGAGCCGCGAGATCCCGGTAGTCGTGATAGAACCGACAGGGCCGATCTGAGCGCACCGCCGACCACGGATGGATTCTGAAGACTATGCCGGCTTCGCCTGCCAGTGCGCACACGCAATTTGACGTCGCCATCGTCGGCGGTTCGATCGCGGGCTGCACGGCGGCGGTCGAGCTGTCGCGCCTGGGTTGCGCGGTGACCTTGTTCGAACGCTCGGGCGAAGAATTGAAAGATCGCGGTGCCGGTATCGGCGTACCGGCCTGGGTCATCGAGACTTTCATTGAGCGCGGGCTCGTCGATGCTGACCTCGCGTGGTTCCCGGCACCGGCTTTCCTGCGCATCTGCCGCACACCCGACGAGCCGCGCTATGGTCGGCTGGCCTGGTCGCAACCGGCCAAACTTGCGGCACTCAACTGGGGCTCACTGTACCGTAACCTCCGCGCGCGCGTGCCGGAAGGTACTTATCGCACCCGCCATCAGGTGGTGGCGATGGCATCACAGCCAGATTCGCGGGTTGCGCTGACGTTCGCCAGCGGCGATACGCAGACGTTCGATCTCGTCGTTTGCGCCGACGGCTATACGTCGCTCGCGCGGCAATATCTGTTTCCGCAGATTGCACTTCACTATGCCGGTTATGTGCTGTGGCGCGGCAGTATTCCCGAGTCGGCGCTGAGCGAATCACCGCCGCTCGAAGTTGGCATCCGCTGCGTTGGCTATCCCGATGGTCACGGCATTTTCTACTTCGTGCCAGGCGCAGATGACTCCGTCGCGCCAGGTCAGCGCCTCGTCAATTGGGGTGTCTATGTCGCTGTCCCTACTGCAGAACTGACCGCGTTCATGACCGACACAGCCGGTCAGATCCATCAGGGCTCACTGCCACCCGGCATGATGCCGCTCGCCACTGAGCACGCGTTGAAAGAGCGTCTGCGCCAGCAGTTACCGGACTACTACAGTGGGATACTCGAGCGCAGCCAGGATACGTTCGCTTACGCCATCTATGACTGCGAAGTGCCGGCATATCGTCGTGGACGAATTTGCCTGGCCGGCGACGCGGGTGCATTCGCTCGCCCGCACAGCGGGGCCGGCGCGCTGAAAGGCATGAGCGATGCAATAGCACTCGGCGAGGCATTGGCGCCTACGTTGAATGGCACGTGCACGCTGGACGACGCGCTGACAGCTTGGGATACAGAGCGCACCGCAGCCAACAATCAGCTGGTGCGATACGGCAATCAGCTTGGGCAGGCGTTCGTCACCGAAATTCCAGACTGGTCGACGATGGACCAGGCCGCGATGGAGGCCTGGTACAACGCCGTCGTGACGGTTCCGACCAGCTACCTGCCGATGGCGCGCTAAGCGTCATCGGCAGTAGCGGGGCAAATCAGGCCGCGACGCGGGCGATGAACTCGCTCAGATCGGTGTTGAATGCTGTCGGCTTTTCGAGCTGGCAGAAATGCCCGACATCCTTGTAGACCTTGAGCTGTGCACCGGGAATGTTGTCGGCCAGGAACCGGTTGTGCGCGACGGTTGTAGCGCCATCTTCTTCACCGGCAATGACCAGGGTCGGCGCCTTGATGTTCTTCAAGCGATCGGAAATATTCCAGTTGAACACGCCGTTCGGATCAGCCGCGCTGGACCAGAACACGCCCTCGGTGAAGTTTGTTTCATTGCGGAAACAGCCTTCCATGAAGGCCAATATTTCCGGCCGCTCGACTTTTGATTTCGCCGAGACAGCCGAAGCCAGCAGACCGCTGAAAACCGCGCGCCAGTCTTTCTGCATCGCTTCGCCGACTTCGGGCGGCGTATCCGCACCGATGTTGGTGCCGCTGCTCAAGATGAGATTGGCAATCACGCGTTGCGGAGCATCGAGTGAGGTCTGCATCGCAACCATGCCGCCGATGGAGTTGCCCACCAGGATGGCCTTGTCGATACCGGCATGGTCGAGCGCGGCAACGACATCCGCCGCCATCTCGCTGATGGCGTAACCACCGGCCGGCTTGTCCGACTGACCATGGCCGCGGTGGTCCATGATGATGCAACGATGCTTGCCGGCAAACGCATTGACCTGAAACGCCCAGATGTAATGGTTGGTCGTCCACGGATGTAGAAAAACGATGGCGGGTGAGCCGGCGCCGATGCTTTCGTAATAAACGTTGACGCCATTGCGAGTGATATGGGGCATGGTTGGACCTCTCCTACAGTCTTGTTGTGTCTTCGCCGGACGCGAACGCCGGCAGGGAACACGCATGGTCGCGCCTTTTGCGTGAGAAGGAAACTACCGTCCCGACGCTACACCGGCAGCTTGGGCGGTGTTTCAGCCAAATTACTCCGGTTCGAACAGGAATTACCCGGGAAATCTCTCGAATGCAGCAAGGTCATTCATATGGCTGATCCAGCCGAGCCGTTCTGCAGTTTGGATCTGCATTGTCGGCGGGAAAGCGCTGGGGTTATCGAGCGTCGACGACTGAATGTCGACAATCCCTGGGAGCATCGCCTCATTTCGATAGAACAACCCGCTCCCGCAGTTTGCGCAAAAGCTCCGCATGGCCGTTCCCGAAGAGTTGATGGTTTTCGGTACTCCTTTGATGACGACCAACGATGACTCGGAAAAAGCAGCCCATGTCACCATCGGCGCACCAGCACTTCGCTGACAATCCGTGCAATGGCATAACGCCACGTAATTGGGCGCTCCCGTTACCTGATAGTGGATTGCTCCGCATAAACATCGCCCAGAGTGCGTCATCTCGGTTGGCTCCTTACATGAGTGCGTCGGTGGTGTAGAAGACTGGAGGCGCCGAAGCGCCGATGAGATACGTCGCGGCGCGTACCGCGGAGATGTAAGCTCCCTTGGTCAGGCGTCAGGGTCTTACGTTTTTGCTTCCGCATGAAGCTTTATGCCCAGAGCGTCGACAGATTTCAAGATGCCGTATCCTTAGGGCTTCGTTTTCTTTGATCGTTTCGACTTCGCGGCGACGTTAAGGTCAACCGCTTGTCGCAAAAGTGCCTTGAACGCGAACTTATCAACTTCTTCGCCTTCGTGAATGTCGATCGCGCGGCGAACGTTGCCGTCCAGACTTGAGTTAAATAGACGCGCCGGATCGTTCAGCGACGCACCCTTGGCGAAAGTGAGCTTCACCTTATCTTTGTAGGATTCTCCCGTGCAGATGATGCCGTCATGCGACCAAACCGGAGTTCCCATCCATTTCCATTCTTCGGTAACGTCCGGGTCTGCTTCGTGAATGAACTTGCGCATTCTACCGAGAGTTTTGCCGCGCCAATCGTGCAGCTCTGCAATTTTTGCCGAGATACGATCTGAGGCAGGCAGGTCAGCGTTGGCGTTCGGTTTTTTCTGAGTAGTCATGTAAAACGACGTACAATATTTACGAAAGCTGAGTGGGTACGCAATTATTCTGCGACACCGTAAGGGAAAGTGGCAGTCGTCGCCTTCATGCCTTTCTTCTTAACGCTTTCAGCCATGAGATTTATTCCTCGTAGTTGATCGCGATCAGGCTAACCGGCGGCGGGCCATACCGAGGCCCCCAAGCGCCGAGCTGAGCAGCAAGAAGCTGGCAGGAACAGGAACCGGAGAGGCCACCCGAGACCAAGTACCCGATGTTCCGACGACATTTTCTCGCGCAGTCGATGGGATACTCGAAGAGTCTCTGAAGAAATCACTGGATCCATTATTTGAATTTTGCGTCTGCAGCAAAATTTGGTCGTCGCGGTCTCCCCCGTAGAGCGCCCAGCGTGCGATTTCGCCGTTTATGAGCTCGAAACCAAAAAACGAAAACTTTGAATCGTCCCCCAGGGACAACAAAATCAGATTTGTAGAAATTGTTACATTGAAAATATGACTCGTGCCGTCGCCAGTAAAGTTCGGACCTACGTCATCATCAAACTGAACGGATGCTGTGATTCGAAGCCCTAATTCAGGATCAGGTAAGGCACCATCATGGCCGGAAGTAAAGTCATTGCCAACGTAATCGTACGTAACACTAGCAGCCGCAGGAATAGCCAAAGCCGAGAGTAATAAAGTCAGGAGCAATCGTAATTTCATTGGCTACTGTTCCTTGTTTTGAAAATCAACGTTGGGCGAAAAAAATCACGGAGTATTTCCGTAGGATAACACCCGACCTAACTGCCGCAAAAACTGCTCTCACAGGCGGATTTCTCGCTCTCAACACTTCTTAACAATTTCCTGCCGCTCGACTGCCCCCAAGCCTATCAATCCTTCATCTCCCGTTGCTGTGGATCGTCCCACTTTCCTTCAAGTCAGATATCCGATGGAAGCGACAATGGATCAACGTCATCACCGCCGTCTAATTAATGCAATCGTCGGGGCCGACGGCGGTTTGACACCCAACGCCTAACGCGCCGATGAGCGGCGTTGAGGCGCGAAGCGCGGAGGTGTGCGCTCGATTGGCCGGTTAGATGACATTTCTCATACTCGCCAGAAACTCAGCTAGATCTTGCCTAAGCGCCTCATTCTTGACACCGTTGATGCTCTTGTTCGCTTCGGTGGCATAGCCCACAGCCGCGTCTGCGTCGTCTAGTTCTCGGTACCGCTCTGCAATAGCGAGCAATATTGATACACGCGACTCTATATGTTCGACCCCTTCCGCTAGTTTCAAAGCCTCTTCATAGATATCAAGCGCTTCCTCGTCGTCTAGAGTGAAGTCTCCCAGCGTCTCGTAATAGAAAGGATGCGCTGCCCCGGCGCGATTCGTTTCCGCGCATAACAATTCCAGTTCACTATATCGACGGTTGTATTCTTTCTCGTTCTCGGCGGTTGCCGCGTCGGCGAGTGCGCTTGCGAGAGAGAAGACCCGCTCGTGTATTTGGGATTCCGTCTTCATGCAATATAACGCGCCGATGATCGGCGTTGGAGTGCGAAGCACGGAAACGTCCGCTCCATTGGCTGGTTAGGTCTCAATTGTGGATTGGCTCCGCGGTTAGTCGAACACCAAGCGCTTTAGCCACTTTGAGAACTGTTTCGAACCGAGGTTTTGCTCCGGGAGCGAGTGCCTTGTAGAGGCTCTCTCTACCTAGGCCCGATTCCTTCGCCACTTGCGACATACCCTTCGCTCTAGCTATATCGGAGAGTGCCAGGAGGAGTAGGTCTGAGTCTTCAGTTTCGAGTACGACCGTCATGTACTCCGCGATTGCGGCTTCATCATTGAGGTATCGGGCTGCGTCGAACGGGACCAGCTTCGGGGCTTTCTTAGTTGCTTTCATGAGTCGAGTTCCAGCTCTTTGAGGAGCCGTTTGGCCCTCTTAATATCTCTCGCCTGAGTTGATTTTGTTCCCCCGTTCAACAGGACCACGAGGATGCTACCCCTCCGCGTGAAATATAGACGGTAACCGGGCCCGAAGTGGATTCGCATCTCGGATAATCCGCCTTCGATTGGTCCCCAGTCGCCAAGGTTCTCTGCCTCGGCTTGGCGTAGCCGGGCGACGATTCTGATCTGAGTTCGTTTGTCGGCCAACCCGTCGAGCCAGTCCTGGAACTCTGTGGTGAGTTGAACGGTGAGCATGGCCCATCGTATCCTTTCGGATACGGCGATGAAAGACCCACTGCGATTTCGAATTGAGACCTAACGAGGGTGTAAGAAAAGTTGCCGGATGTGTGTCATCGCAGGGAACTCAGGCGTGCCGCGACGATCTGTGTGATATCGGTCGGACAACACACAGGAGATGGGGCGATGGCGCGGTACTACGACGTCGAAGCAGATCTGCGGTTCGTCGCCCTCGACTTGGCCGAGCAGTTGCGGCCGGGAACATTTGAGCATGCGCTGAGTCACCTCATCGACCACGAACTCGACCTCTCGCATTTCGATGCACGTTACCGCAACGACGAGACGGGTGCGCCGGCCTATCCGCCCACCATGCTGTTGAAGGTCGTCCTGTTCGGTTACTCGCAGGGACTCCTCGGCAGCCGACCTATCGCGCGTGCCTGTGTCCGCGACGCGACCTTCATTGCGCTGAGCGGCGACAGCCAACCGCACTTCACCACCATCGCGCATTTCGTCAGCACCCTCGGCGATGACATCGCCACCGTGTTCGGCGCCGTGCTCGCCATCTGCCAGCGGCAGGGTCTCATCGGCAGCGAGTTATTCGCCATCGATGGCGTCAAGCTACCGAGTAACGCATCCAAGCACAAGAGTGGGACACGGATGGATTTAAAACGCCAAGCGACCAAGTTGGAAACGACGGCAAAGGCTTTATTGAGCCGGCATCGCGCCGCCGATGACGAGTCTGCCGAGAGCGATGACCGACAGCGCAGGGAACTCCGGCTTGAACGGCTGCAACGCGACGCCGGCGAGTTGCGCACCTGGCTGGCTACCCATCCCGAAGACCGCCACGGTGCGAGCGGCAAGGTCGTCATGAGCAACCGCACTGACCACGACAGCGCCAAGATGGCCACCGACAAAGGCATCATCCAAGGCTACACTGGTGTCACCGCCGTCGATGCCAAACATCAGATCATCGTCGCCGCACAGGCTCATGGCACCGACTCCGAGCAGGCCCTGCTGCTGCCGATGGTGGCAGCGACCACACCCTTCCGTGACTCGCAGACACTCATCACCGCCGACGCCGGCTACTACAGCATAGACAATCTCGTCGCGCTTGATGCCATGAACGTCGACGCCCAGATGCGTAACCGAGATGAACGCTTCGAGGACCAGGCGCGGCACAAAGCAAAACCCGATCCGCTCTACGACAAGTCTGGCAATCCGCACAAGGCGCCGTGTTACAAGCCGGCCGACTTTGTCCACGACCCGCAGGCCGGCACCTGCATGTGCCCGGCAGGGAAGTCACTTTACCGACATGGGTCGAACTGTCGCATCAATGGTCGAGAAGCCGTTCGCTTCCAAGGGGCAAAGCGTGACTGCGTGCCGTGCATGTATCGCGACCGTTGTCTGCGCACACCCGACAGGACGCATACCCGGCAAGTCGCGTTCTTCAATGACAACAATCCGACGCTCGCGGACCGGCTCGCCATGCGGATGCGCGAACGTATCGACAGTGACGATGGACGCAAGCAATACGGGCAGCGCTTCGCTACAGTCGAGCCGGTATTCGGCAACCTGAGGCACAACAAACGACTCAATCGATTCACGCTACGCAGCAAGCGCAAGGTTAACGGGCAATGGTTGCTGTTCAGTCTCGTGCAGAACATCGAGAAGCTGGCGCACTTGGTATACGTACATTAGCGGGAACGAGCGAGTCCATGCGCATTAACCGCTGTTAATCACCGATCGCACGAAACGCATACAAAGTTATGGCGACACCTGCCCGAGCACGACCTGCAGCTCGGCGGACCGATACCCACGCCCTGAAATAGGGTTTTTCTACACCCTCAACGCGCCGATGAGCAGCGCCGGAGTGCGCAGCACGGAGGCGCACGCTCCATTGGCTTGTTAGATGTGATTCTCTGTTGTACAGTGAGTTGTACGTCTCGAGACTTGGCCATATGGACACCCTCACTTATTCTGAAGCCCGAAGCAAACTCGCCAATACCATGGATCGAGTTTGTGACGACCATGCCCCCATCGTTATTACCCGCAAGAACTCCCAGTCGGTCGTTATGATGTCACTCGACGACTTTCAGGCCCTCGAAGAAACTGCATACCTGCTTCGTAGCCCCAAGAATGCCAAAAGACTGATTGAATCAATTGTAGAGCTCAAATCAGGTGGAGGGACATCGCGGAAGCTCATTGAATGAAAATCCAGTTCTCCGAGAACGCTTGGGAAGACTACTTGTATTGGCAAAAAACAGACAAAGCAATGGTAAAGCGGATCAATGGATTGATTCACGATATTCAGCGTTCGCCGTTCGAGGGAATTGGTAAGCCCGAGCCACTTAAACTTGCACTATCGGGATTTTGGTCACGTCGGATCAATGACGAGCATCGACTCGTCTACGCGGTCGAGGGCAATGTTCTTCGCATTGCTCAAGCCCGCTACCACTACTGATTAATCACATCTAACGCGCCGATGAGCGGCGTTGGAGTGCGCAGCACGGAAACGTCCGCTCGATTGGCTTGTTAGGAGTCGCGGTCTGCCAAACTAAGTGCAACACCCCCATCCATAGAGGATGGAGAGCCGGCGATACTGTCGGCTTCCTCATCCGGCAAGAAGGGGTTGCAAACATGGAATACCACCAGCTCTCCGACCATGAACGATATGTCATCGGCAGGCTCTATCGCCAGCGGCACAGCCTGCGTTTCATCGCCAGTGTGTTGAGCCGAGCGCCGTCCACCGTCAGCCGCGAACTACGGCGCAATGCCACCCATCACGACGGCCACTACCGGCCTGAAAAGGCCCACCAATATGCCGTCGCCAGGCGCCGCCGCAGTCGACGTAATAGCCACTATGGACCGCGTGACTGGGCCCTGGTCGCACGCGCACTGCGACGCCAATGGAGCCCAGCACAGATTGTCGGACGTCGGCGCCTGGCCGCTGACGCGGGCATGAGTAAAGAGACCATCTATCGTTACATTCGACGCGACCGACGCGACGGCGGACAGCTCTGGCGAAACCTCCGCATCTTGAGCAAGTTCGGGCGTAAACGTCGCGGAAGCCCGGCCACACGCGGCAGATTGCTCGGCAAACGGCATATTAGCGAGCGCCCAAAACAGGTCGAGCGGCGACGACAGCATGGCCATTGGGAAGGCGATACCGTCATGGGCGCCGACCAACGCCACTGCATCCTCACCCTCGTCGAACGCGTCACTGGCTTCCTCGTCATCAAGAAGCTCAAAGCCCGCACCATGGCGCAAGCGACCCGCGCCCTCACCCGCGCTATCCGACAACTCGAGACGCGCTTCAAGACCATCACACTCGACAATGGCACCGAGTTCCATGACTACGAAGCGGTCGAAACTCGGACCAGCGTCAAATTCTATTTCGCCACGCCTTACCATTCTTGGGAACGTGGCACCAATGAAAACACCAACGGACTCATACGGCAGTATCTGCCCAAGGGCATGTGCCTGAGAGCGCTCACTCAGGCACAGTGCAATCGTATTGCTCAGAAACTCAACGACCGACCGCGCGAACGACTCGGCTTCAAAACACCAAGCGAAGCGCTCTTCGCTCGGTCCTAAGGGTGTTGCACTTGAAAGTGGACTTCAAGAGTGGACTTCAAGCAGCAAGCTTCCTATAGCGCCGCACCAATCGAAACTTCCAGCATTGATGCCCAGGTGCGGCTCTCGGCACTGCTCGTAAATAAACCGCTCAAGAGAGATCACGGTTGACGACCGACCGAGTCTGTGTTGGTGAGGCCTTCGTTAGCGTTAACTTCGTAGACGAATTTCTCGTCGGGACATCCCTTACCAGAGGTGTAGTACGTGAACTTGAAGTTTACTTTCGCAGCGGTGCCAGGATGAAGATCAAATCGGAACGTTAATTCCGGAACCGCTGGCTCAGAAGGAGAATCGAAAGCAAGGGTTGGGGCTAGCAAAAACTTGTAGGTGCCGGTATCCGATACGATGGCTTCGAGCAACTGGAACTTCCGCCCATCGATTTCACCCGGGAATGTCGCCCCAAGGCTGATCGATTTACCGTCTGCGCGTACTTCGCCGCGCTCCCACACAATCCGACCTGGAGGCATCGCCTGCCGCTCGATACGAGGCTTCGAACAAACCACCAGAGTTACTGTGTCAGATAGGCCAATAGCTGCAGACTCTGCAGCTACTGTGAGCCCGAATAGTGCAATTGTGAATAGCACCTTCCTTTCCCCTGCTGCCTAACGCGCCGATGAGCAGCGCCGGAGTGCGTAGCACGAAGGCGTCCGCTCGATTGGCTGGTTAGAATTGTGGCTCATAAGAAGTGTGCGAGATCTATGGATGCATGCGCGATAATAAACGGCACGATGTTCCGTATTTTTAAGAATAAGTACCCGCCCACAGACGCAAACGCAAATGTACCCAGCATTTCGGCCCCGCCATTCTCCCAATGGATTAGCGAGAACAACGCGGCTGAGATGGTGGCAAATATGATTGTATTAAAGCGGCTATTGCTCAATCTGTATATCAAATAATACAGAGCACCCTTGTATGTCCATTCCTCAGCTATACCCGCCGTTAATGCAGAATAGCTACCAATAATAGGCCTAAGAAAAGGTCCGTCGGGAATGGTAAGGCCGAAGTAAAACTCAGGACGCTCGAAGCGAAATGTCTCATAGCCAATCCAGGTTGCATAGTCATATATGAACCACAGAAGTGCCGTTAGAAACGCGGCGATCAGTAGCGTATTGAACCAATCTAGCGCCGAATGAGGAAGCTCGATCGAGAAGTCGGAGAGTCCGCTAGGGTGACTGTTTAGGAATGCGAAAGCTACCGATGGAGCTACAAAGAATGTAAGTAAGTGCAGAGACCAGTATAAGGAGAGGGAGTGCTCGTATAACGCTTCGTTATACACGCCATTTAGAAGTTGAATTACAACAATAAAGCCAGCGCAAGCACACGCATATCGGTTGGCGCGATTCATCGTCGGGCGCGATCCCCGCAATTCTAACGCAAATTAGACAGATTCATTTATTAGCGGAATAGACGGATTGTCCATAATGTCATATTCGCAATCAGTTGCTCCGAAGGGCTCAGATCCTGGGGTTACGCGAGACAGCTGACAATGTCGGTGTAATGGCGCGATGCTGTCATACCAGCCGCGATTCGGCACGCCCGCGGAAAGAGCGCCAAGAGTCTATATTCAGTCGCGCTGGCCAAAGCGCGGAGCACGCTTTTCCACGAACGCCTGCATTCCTTCGCGAGCATCGCTGGCGAGAAACAACGCCGACTGCGCGGCGTACTCATGCGCCAGTGCTGCCGTGAGCCCCTCGGCTTCGGCGAGATAAGCACCACGCTTGATCGCGGCCAGCGCTGCCGGCGGGCCTGCGGCCAATCTCGCGGCGCGCGTTGCGACGGTGGCCGCAAAATCTGCCGCCGGAAACACCGCGTTGAGGATGCCCAGGCGAAACGCCTCAACTGCATCGATGCGCTCACCAAGCCACATCAGCTCGAGCGCGCGGCCGATGCCAACCAGGCGTGTCAGTAGATAATGCCCACCCCAATCAGGGACCAACCCGAGGCGTACGAAACTCTCGGCGAATCGCGTGTGCTCGCAGCCGTAGCGGATATCGCAGGCCAGCGCGAGATTCATGCCACCGCCCGCCGCCGGACCGTTGACGGCGGCGATCACCGGCTTTTCGATCATGCGCAATAGTGCGACAGTTTCGTTCGCGATACGGATGCGCGCCTGTATCGGCGCGACGTTATCCGCCGCTTGCAGCGCGCACATATTGCCTATGTCGCCGCCGGCGCAGAACGCCTCCCCGGCGCCAGTAATCACGATGCAGCCAACACCCGAGTCGTCACCGGCTTGACGCAGGCGAGCGAGCAGATCTTCACGCATGCCGTCATCGAATGCGTTCATGACGGCCGGTCGATTCAAGGTGAGTGTCGCAACTCGATCAACCACCTGATAAAGAATGTCGGTCACAGCCGTGTTTACCCGATAGCGCCGCTCTGCCGCAATGTGACGAGTGCATCGTCGCTGCAGCCCACACTGCGCAAGACTTCGTCGGTATGCTCGCCGAGTGCCGGTGCGGGCAGGCGAACGTCCAACGGTTCGCCGTTAAAAATGGCTGGCGCTCGCGCCTGGCGCATACGTCCGGCGCGAGGATGCACATATTCGATGATACTCGCGCCATGCGTTACCCGTGGATCGTCGAACACTTCTTCATAGGTATTCACTTTCGCGCACGGAACGTCTTCACGTTCGAGATTCTCGATCAGCTCTGCACTTTGACGGTGAGCGACAGCGGGTTCGAATTCGGCGAGCAATGCCGTGTAGTTGGCGAATCTGCCGGTGAGGCTCTTGAACCGGGAATCGTCGTGCAGTCGCTCGAGGCCAAGTGCACGACACACACCGGCAAATTCGCCGTCGCCGACGACTATCATGGTGATATAGCCGTCAGCAGTCCGGAGCAGGCGGTAGAACTCCGCTATCGGCGGGCGTGTTTCGAACGGCTCGTCGCCGGCGAAGCTGTGGTTCCAGAACACTTCGGGCCACAGAAAAGCGAGACTTGCATCGAGCATCGAGAGTTCGACATGGTGGCCGCTGATTAGGCCGCGTTCGCGCGCGAACAGCGCAGCGGCGATCGCCTGTGCAGCAGTCAGCGCAGCGACCTTGTCGCTCGCAATGGTTTTCATGAGCGTTGGAACGCCTTCGATAGCCTGCGTCATCGCGAAACCCGTCGCGCATTGGATAATCGGGTCGTAGACGCGTTGCCCGGCACCCGGCCCGGTCAGCCCGTAGCCGGAAATCGAGACATAGATCAAACGCGGATTCACCTTGTGCAGCGCTTCGTAACCGAAACCGGAACGTTCGAGCGCGCCGGGGCGGGAGTTCTGCACGAACACATCGGCCGTTTCGATGAGCTTGTACAAGGCTGGACGCAGCGCGGCATTTTTGATGTCGACTGCCATCGAACGCTTATTGCGATTCATGTAGGCGTTGTAAGCCGATACGCCGGCGCGTGTGCCACCGACCTGGCGCGAAGGGTCGCCACCACCGACAGTTTCGAAGCGAATGACGTCCGCGCCCTGATCGGCCAGCATACCGGTGGCCATGGGGCCGGAGGCGTTAGTCGTGACGTCGATGATGCGTATGCCGTGCAACGGTTCCATGCCTGTCTCCCCTGGTAGATTCAGTATCTGTGCGTCGATTGAATGGCGTCGTTTGCGCCAGGACTAACTCGTTTACAGATTATCGATCCCATATGACGTAATCGCCGTTAGCCTGCGCTTTGCGCAACATCTGAATCAATGGCAGTGCGCGATGTGCCACGCTGACCACTGGTTCCGCGATGGCTTCGTCGTCGCCCTCGGTGCGCTCTGCCGACATCGGGCGGGCTGGCGCTACTGCAATGGCCCTCTCCAGCGTGTGAACCGCATTGGCGACATCTTCCTTCGCGAGCGAGCCTGGAACTTCCCCGCTATGCCCCATCAGTCGGATAAGTTCCATGGCCATCGCTTCGAGCATTAGAATGCTCGGCGAATGTTTGCTCTTGAACGTAATCGGCATGACTGGTCTGCTCCGAGAGTAACGCGAGAATGGCGCTGGGCTGACGCAGATTCTAGCGCAGACCGTCAACCCCAGCGCGGCCGCAATAACACCCAGGCTGGAAATTCTGCTGATTTCCGCCAACCGCAAGGCTGGCATATAGTGCGCTGCATGAAACGAACGCGCGTACCGCACGAACTATTCCCGGAACTCGAGCCTTACCGTCAGGGGCGACTCAAAGTCTCCCCGCTGCATACCCTGTATTACGAGGAATGCGGGAATCCGGACGGCACGCCGCTGGTATTTCTTCACGGCGGCCCCGGCGGTGGTATCGACCCGCTGCATCGGCGTTACTTCGACCCGAAACGCTGGCGTATCGTGTTATTCGATCAGCGCGGCTGCGGTCGCAGCCGACCGCATGCCGAACTGCGCGAGAACACAACCTGGGATCTTGTCGCCGACATCGAGCGCCTGCGCGAGCATCTCGGTATCGATCGATGGCTGGTGTTTGGTGGCAGCTGGGGCTCGACGCTCGCACTCGCCTACGCCGAGACGCACCCGCAGCGCTGCCTCGCTATCATCCTGCGGGGCATCTTCATGCTTCGACAAAGTGAACTGCACTGGTTCTACCAGGAAGGCGCGAGCCAGATTTTTCCCGATGCCTGGGAAGACTATCTCGCACCGATACCGCCGCGCGAACGCGGCAATCTCATCGCCGCGTATTACAAGCGGCTGACCAGCACGGATAACAAGATACGCCGCGCAGCGGCACGCGCCTGGTCAGTATGGGAAGCACGCACCAGCAAACTGCTGATCGACCCCGACATGGTTGACGCTTTCGGCAGCAGCCGGTTTGCCGACGCCTTCGCCCGCATCGAAGCGCACTATTTCATCAACAAAGGTTTTTTCAAACGCGACGATCAGTTACTGCGCAATGTCTGCAAGATCCGCCATCTACCGGCTGTCATCGTCCAGGGGCGTTACGATATGCCCTGCCCCATGCGCTCCGCCTGGGACCTGCACCGCGCCTGGCCAGAAGCGAAGTTCATTGTCGTGCCAGATGCGGGGCACTCAATAACGGAAAAAGGGATCCGTGAGGCGCTGGTGCGGGAGACGCACTCGGTGTTGGGGTGAAAATCGGCTACAGCAGAACATTCGAAATTCAGTTCGATGCATTCATTCAACGCCTTGCTTTCGGAGATTCGCGCCTGTCGGCTCTGCGCTGACCACTTACCTCATGGGCCGAGACCGGTCCTTCAAGTCAGCGCTGCGGCGCGAATTCTGATCGCTGGCCAGGCGCCCGGTAGAAAAGTTCATGCATCGGGTCTGCCTTTCGACGATGCGAGCGGCGACCGGCTCAGAAGCTGGTTGGGCCTGTCTAAAGAGCAGTTTTACGATGCCAATCTCATTGCTGTCATGGCCATGGGTTTGTGCTATCCGGGTACCGGCAAGTCCGGCGATCTTCCACCGCGCCCGGAATGCGCACCGGCCTGGCGACGGCCGGTCCTTGCACGACTGAAGAAACTTCAAATCACGCTGGCCGTGGGACAATACGCTCAGGCTTATCACTTTCCAGCCGAGAGCGGCTCGGTCACCGAAATCACCCGCGCCTGGCGAACCTGGTGGCCAGAACTCGTTCCCTTGCCACACCCCAGCCCGCGAAATAATCGGTGGTTGAAGCAAAATCCGTGGTTCGAAGCAGAACTGGTTCCGCTGCTTAGAATACGAATCGCGGATATCGTTGCCGACAGCAGGGCTAACATTTGAACAGCGGAGTGCTCGGCACCATGCTTTCCGTCAACGCGTGCGAATTACCCGAGGGCGCACTGCTCAAAAGCTATCTTGCTGACGGTGGGTATGCCGATTGCTATACCACCCGGATCGATCGCGTCGTCCCGCTTGCTCAATTCGTCGAAGCGTTCTATACGACGAAGGTTTTCGGTCTCGAACGTCTGATCCTGCAGGTGGTGCTGTCGAAGCCATCGACTGACGAACAGGTTCGAGAACTCGTGTCGGGCAAGCGCGACACATTCGCGGTCTGGCGCGTCGAGGCGAGAGTGGAGAACCAGTTGCTGTTGAGTGAATTGTCCGGTCGTACACGTTCGTGGTTGATGGTCGATACACCGCCAGATAGCGCCGGGCGGGAAGGGACTCACCTGTATTTCGGATCGGCAGTTGTTCCCGTAACGCACGCCAGATCCGGTCACCGCTCAATGGGAGCGGCTTTCAGGGCTCTGCTCTGGTTTCATAAAACCTATTCGCGAGTTTTACTATCTGCTGCAAGAGCACGTCTATCATCGGCCCGGGCCTGAAGCGCTCTGCTCCTAGTACACTCAGCCGAGACGGAGGACTGAAACATGAACGAATATCTCGATGGCGTCATCAATACATTAAATGAAGGGAAACTGCCGGACTGGATTTCCGACCACGTTCGGGTTTATCAGGAAACGGGCGGGCGTGAAGGCCATTTGTGGGATACAACCGCCGTCGGCGGCAACGGCCTGGTTCCCTGTTTGCTGCTCACGACCACAGGCAGGCAATCCGGCAAGCAATACACGCATCCGCTACTTTACGGTGTCGACGGCAACAACCATGTCATTGTCGCCTCGAAAGGCGGTGCCGACACCCAACCTCATTGGTACTTCAATCTGCTGAGCGCGCCGAATATTCTGGTACAGGTGCAGGCCGATAAATTCCGTGCACGCGCGATCCTTGCTGAGGGCGAACACCGGGTACGACTGTGGGAACTGATGACCAACGTCTATCCACCGTATCTCGATTACCAGGCGAAGACCTCGCGGGAGATCCCGATATTCTCGCTTGAACGGATCTCCGATCGCGAAACATGACGCTGATCGAGATGGCTGCGAATAGCAGGGCTCAGGCGCGCATGGAAACTATCGTACGCATGGGCCTGCTAAGGACAGACGTACACGCTCACGTACCACGGCGTCGCCTGGGTTGTCGGGACAACTTGAACAGAGGTACCGGCGAATTTCGTTTCAATCATCTGCTTCATTTTCTCGGCAAACGGAAGCTCGTCAGCCGACGAATAGCGCACCTGGTAACCTGAGACTTGGTATCCCGGTCGCTGGTTGACGGTCAACGGCAGTGGCCGCACGCGCCAGTTGCCGGCTGCTTTGGGGTCTTTCGCGCGAAAGGCGGCGACGTCCGCTGCACGACTGCTCAGTTCTGTTGAATCCGGAACACCGTCACACCAGAAGATATCGAAGTCGTAGTTACTCCACGTGGCAGTACCCGAGTCAGTCGGCGACAGTGCCGGCGTTGGGGCGGCCGCTGGAATCATCTTTTGCTCCGCATTAGCCCGCGAAATGACATTCTCGGCATCGAACGACGCGACTTCCTGGACATTGCGCAATTGCGCCGACTGGACTGGCACGCGCTCGATAGCCTGCTGCACTGCGCGGGCCATACCCTCTTTTTGCTCCGGATCCGGTATTGCATCGGTCAGGACCAGCACAGCGGACAATCGGTCTATCCGATCAGTCAGGGTACCGTCGTGATCGGAAATCGCGTTGATGAACTCCTGATAGATTTTATGGGTGAGGGTTGCGTCAGCATCCCTGATCTCCACCCGGCTTTTCTGCCGGTCTATCTCCAGCTTTTGAGTTTCCTGCACGGCAGCCAGCTGGCTGGTTTGAAGCGTCACTTCATTGGCGATCGTATGCGAATTGAACGTAGTCCAACCGATGCCGGCTGCACTGGCCAAGGCGATAAATTTCTCTGCCAGGGTCAAACGCTCCAGCACACCGCCACTTGCTTCGTTCGCCATGTCTGTGCACTCCGACTTATACGAAAGTTGGTTAACCTTGAGCACTCATCCAATCATGCACTTGCATTTATCGATCAGACTATCAAATCATCGTACTAACGACGCCACTCAAATATATTAGTCGAAGGTATGAAACAGGTATCAGCCAATGATCCTCGAAGTCGCTCTCCTGAACCTGCGGCCTGGCACCGGCAAAGCTTTCGAGCAGGCGTTCACGCAGGCGCAGCTAATCATTGCCTCGATGCCGGGTTATGTGTCGCACGATCTTCAGCGCTGTATCGAAAGCCCGGAGAAATACATCCTGCTGGTCAAATGGCAGACGCTGGAGAGTCACACGGTGGGCTTCCGCGGGTCACCGCAGTATCAGGAGTGGAAACGCCTGCTACATGATTTTTACGATCCGTTCCCTACGGTTGAGCACTTTGCTGCGGTCGCGGGCGTTAGCTGTCAGGGAATGTCATCGACCGAACCGGGCAACGCAGGACAATAAAATGACCATACAGCTTGATCATCTGCTAGTGCCGTCGCGAAACAGGCTCGCCGCGGCGAAGCTGCTGGCAGAATTGCTCGGCGTGCCGTGGTCGGAAGCCGGGACTGGTCCGTTCGCGCCCGTTTATGTCAGCGACGAGTTGACGCTGGACTTCGATGAATGGCCGGATCCGTTACCGCTGATCCACTACTGCTTTCGCGTGAGCGACGCTGAGTTCAGCGCGATACTCGGGCGAATCAAAGCCGCCGGAATACCCTATCGCAGCAACGTCCATGGCCCGGTTGATTCGCTGGTCGATACGCAACACGGTGGCAGTATCGTGTACTGGAACGAACCCGACGGCCATCAGTGGGAGATGCTGACCGTCAGCTACGCTCGCCAGGCCGGCTAGCGAAACGCCGGCATCACGTCCCGCGCGAAATCCGCCAGTACTTTGCGCTCGCAATCCATTGGTGGCCACAGTGCGATTTCCTTGATGCCACCGGCTTCGAGTCGCTTGACGTGTTCGATGATTTCATCCGGTGTTCCGACGAGGGAACCGGCACGGATCGCCTCCGGGCTCACGTACTTGCGTTCCTCGGGTTGCAGATAGACCAGGTGCCCATCGTGGATCTGGCGGAAACGCGCGTTCTCCGGCAGGCTCATCCGCTCGACGCGGCGCAGGTAGTCGGGCCATATCGGCTTGAAGTGATCGGGGATGATGGCGTCATTGCGACCGTTGTCTTTCCACACCTCGTAATAGAAATGCAGTTCGCAGCCGACCCAGCTGCCGGTCTCGTCGATCACACGCTCGTCAGTAAGTTTTTCGCCGCTGGTCAATATGCAGCTCGTCGTGATGAACGCCGTGTGGAAATCGGCGGGCAAGCTGCGGCCGACTTTCGCTGCGCCTCGCGCTATCCCCTCGAGTTTGGGTTTGACGACGTCCGGTTCGCCACCGACCGTGATAAAACCGTCGCTGAATTCACCGGCTGCTTCGAGCGCTTTGGGGCCATTGGCCGCAACGTATATCGGGATACGCTGATCCAGATTCAGGAAACGCTGCTCGCGGTGCAGAAACTGGATCTCACGGGTCTGCCCCTCGTAGGTGTAGTCGACGGCATCGCCGTCGAGCAGTGCGCGTGTCACCCGCAGATACTCGCGGAACGCTCCCACACGCATCGGGTCCTGGCCCATCACGCGCATTGCGGTGTGCCCCGTGCCAAGACCGAGGAAAGTCCGACCTGGTGCAAGTTCGGCAATGCTGGCGATGGAATGCGCAGTGACTGGTGCTATTCGCGTGCCGGTAATAGCCACACCTGTGCCGATCTCGATGCGGCTGGTGTGATGCGCTGCCAGCGCCAGCACGGCATAGCAATCCGACCAGATCATCTGCGAATCACCGACCCAGGCGCGGTCATAGCCGAGACTCTCGGCGTATTGAATGAATTCCCAGTTCTTGATGTGGGCGCTGACGCCGATACCGAATTGCATGATGAAGACCTCAGATAATCAGTAATTGTCTGGCCGCCGACCCAGCGAGCCGGCAAGACCGAGCAGGCTCCCGAGTACCAGCAGCGCCGCACTTGGCATGGGCACGGTTTGGTTGGGAGGAGGCGCGACCGTGACGGCGCCGCCCAGCTCAAAATTATCGATACGCCATGTACCAGGATTCAAATCCGGCAGGCTCGGCGCGCCGCCAGCGGTCAGCGTCACCGTCAGTGTGCCGGTCAGATTCGCGAGATTGAGGTTGCCGGTCTGTCGCGGCGCCCACGGATTATCGGCAACACCACTCGCGGCAGGTTGCGCGAGGTCAAAGACGTAAAGCCGCCAGTTCGTTGGCCCGCTGTTCATGCTCGCGCTGCCGCCGTTGGAGCGTTCGTCAAAACCAAAGTCGGTCAGCGAAAGTCGATATCCCGGCTCGACCGTGATGGTGAAACTCAAATGATTGAGATTGAAACTGGTCCAGCCGGCAGTGGCGCCGAAAGCGAAACCAGCGCCGTTGCCGACAAAATCATTGCGCGCCGCGAAATCGGCGCTGAATGCGCTTACTGTCAGATGCGGCGCGACGAACAGGGGCAGGCTCGACAGATTGGGCCCCGCCGGAGGCTGCTCGAAATCGAAATTGAGCACCTGGGCGGCGATTGCCGTCGAACTGCCCAGGGCCAGAATATTGGCAAGCGCAAAGTGACGTGCGAACCGCAGCGCGCCTGCATCTATGTAAGACGCTGCCAGTCGGTACGGTTGTCGAGTCACAGTTGAGTTCATTTCAGCGTTTCGCCTTACGCGCTGCCAGCGCTTTCGATTTCCAGGCCGGCAGAGTCTGATGCGCAGCGTGCTTTTTCGCCAAGCGCATTTTGCCGGCGCCGAAATAATTTTCGCGCAGCGTCCTTGCTGCATACGCCAGCGGCATACGACCGCGGCGCTGCAGTTCAGGGACCACCAGATCGCAAAAATCACGGAAACCCTGCGGCTGGGTGACCGGGACGAGATTGAAGCCATCACATCCGGTGTCGTCCATCCAGCGTTCGAGCTCGTCGGCAACCGTCTGCGGACTGCCGACAACTTTCGGCATCACGCTGCCGATGGAGATGAACTGGCCGATTTCATCCAGCGTCCATTCACGCTCCGGATCAACCGTTGCGAAGTAATCCATCAAGCCCTGGATGGCATCGGTTTTCATGTCCTTCAGCCGTTTGCCCGATGGCAACGCGGCGAGATCGACGCCGACCCAGCCGCAGAACAGCGCCAGTGCGCCTTCCGGGCTCGCGTACTGGCGGCAGGTGGCCAGCTTCTGTTCCGCTTCGGCATCGGTCGGCGCGACGATAACCGTCACGCCGGGGAAATAACGCACTTCGTCGCGCCGGCGACCCTCCACTTTCAGCGCCGCTGCCAGACCTTTCACGCCCGCCCGACAGGATTCGACAGTCGGATGAATGGCAAAAATCGCTTCGGCATGGCGAGCGGCGAATTGAATACCGCGCCCGGATTGCCCGGCCTGGAACAGCACCGGCGTCCGCTGCGGCGAGGGCTCGCACATGTGCGGCCCCGGTACGTCGAAATAACGGCCCTTGAAATTGATCTCGTGGACTTTGTCGGGATTGATGAGCATGTCGCGCCTGGCATCACGTACCATCGCGTTCTCTTCCCACGAGTGCTCCCAGAGCTGGTAGCACACATCCATATATTCTTCGGCGCGATCGTAACGCTGGTCATGCGGCAGTATTTCGCCGAGACCGAAATTCGCGTTGGCGTCATGCAGGTATGAAGTCACGATATTCCAGGCCACGCGACCATCGGTCAGATGATCGAGTGTCGAGAACAGTTTCGCCGTGTGGTACGGCGGGTAGTAGCTCGTGCTGTAAGTCGCCGCGAAACCGAGATGGCGGGTTGCCGCCGCCATCGCCGGAATGATCAGCGTCGGATCGTTGCTCGGAAACTGCGTGCCGTAACGTACAGCAGCTTCGCGCGAGCCACGATAAACGCTGTAGGTGCCGTGCACATCAGCCAGGAACAGGGCATCGAACAGGCCTCCTTCGAGTATTCGCGCAAGTTCGATCCAGTAGTGCACACTGCGATAACCGTCCAGCGGCCGATCAAGCGGGTGTTTCCACTGGCCGATGGAATGATGGCCGATACAGCACTGCGTGAACGCATTCATGTGGATCTGCTTGGTCACCCATCAAACTCCGTGTCGTACCGTCAACCGCAAATAGCGCCGCATGAACTCAGAGCCCCTGCAGGAACGCGGCGACATTGCGTACTGCCTGGGCGTCGAGCGGCGCCGGATAGAGCTTCGGCATTTTCGCCGAGGGATTCTCGATCCACTGCACCGTACGTTCGAAGTCGAGGCGAGCCGAAAGACCTTTCAACATGGGCCCGGTTCCGCCTTCGCCTTGCGGACCATGGCACGCCGCACAGACCTTGGCATACACACCCTGCCCCGCCGCGGCATCAGGCGCGCCAGTGGCGACTGTCGCGACCGGTGGTGCGTCGAGCTTCGGTGCGTTCTTTGCGCCCAGCGCATAGACGATCATGGTCGGGCTTCCGGTCATGCCGAACGTGAGCCGCGAGACGTTGCCCGAGGCAAAAGCGACATACTGTTTACCTTTGCGCATGTACGTGATCATGCCGCCGGCGAGCGCGCCACCGGTTTGTGTTTTGAGCAGTTCGCGGCCGTCATTCGATGCCAGCACGAGAAAATGGCCTTTCATGTCCCCGGCGAAAATCACGCCGCCAGCTGTCGGCGTGATGCCGGAAACCTGCGGTCCAACGGTTTCGTACTTCCAGCGGATTGCCCCGAGATCGGCATCGGCCGATACAATCCAGCCGCGGCTGTTCTCCGTGAACTTGAACTGGCCGCCCATGTTGAACTGCCCAGGGACGTACTGATAACCCTCGTCAGCCGTCAGATGCGCGCACCAGTCAACGCTGCCGACAACTATGGCCTTGTTGGGTTTGTCGTATGCCGGACCATTCCATTCCACGCCGCCAAGCGGGCCCGGGCAGACATCGATACCTTCGCGCGTCGGTGCGACGCCGGCGTTCTTGATCGTCGTCACCGGGGTCTTGAAAACGCGCTTCAGCGTCTCGCGATTGATCGCGTACAGATAGCCGTCCTTGCCACCGAAAGAGACCATGCGTTCGCCTTTGCTGTTGTAGTACAGCATCGGCGCGGCGCCGAGATCGAGATCCTGACCGTCGTTGCCGAGCAACTGGTGATACCACTTGATCTTGCCGGTATTCGCATCGAGCACGATCATCGAATTGGTATAGAGATTCTCGCCTTCGCGAACGTGCGGCAGGAGGTCCGGCGCCGGATTGCCTACCGGGACGAAGATTTCACCGGCAGCGATATCCAGCGTGTAGGTTGTCCAGCTGCCACCGCCGCCATAGCGTGCGCTGTCAGATTCTTTCCAAGTCTCAGCGCCTGGTTCGTCGCCACGCGGGATCGTATAAAAACGCCAGACTTCGCGACCGGTCGCAGCATCGAGTGCAACGATGCGGCCGCGGATACCCCAGTCACCGCCTGCAGCGCTGGTGATGACAAGGCCCTGGTAGATCTGCGGCGCGGCGCTGAAGAATTCACCGCCCTGAGGGTCGCCGACCTGATACTGCCAGACGGTCTTGCCGGTCGCGGCATCGATCGCGAGAAAACGACTGTCGACGGTACCGCGATAGAGTTTGCCGTTGGCATAAGCAACGCCGCGGTTGACCTGGAGTGCGCTACCACCGTGATCCTCGGTTACATAATGATTGCGCCAGATCTGTTTGCAGTTCGTCGCATCGATGGCCAGCGTATCGGTCGCCGTCGTGAAATAGAGTACGCCGTCGATTTCGAGAATCCCGGTATGAAAAGCGCCGACTTCTTCGACCTTCAGTCGGCAGACTTCGCCGAGCTGCGCGGCATTCTCCGGTGTGATCTGCGTCAGCGCGACATAGCGTTGACCGTTGACGTTCTCGTTGTAACTGGTCCAGTTGGTATCGTCCGGTACCGACACTACCGGCTGCGCCGCAGCCGCCATCGTCAAACCCAGACACAGCACCGGCACCGCCAGCTTGGCGCATCGCATCATGACTCGTTCCCCTGCACAGAATGTTTCGGCGGTTCGCCATGGCGGAACCGCAAGGGGCGAAGGATCGCACACAAAGGCGGGAGGGAGCGAGCCCGCGCTCAGTTCGGCAGATACTTGCGTGCCAGATCGCTCAGACCCTCGGCGAGCGCTTCCGGCGTCTCGAAAATCTGCTCCGGGGGCACCCCCGCCTGGCGCTCGAGTCGCTTGCGGTGGTCGAATCCGTAGCTCGCCATCAAAACGGTGTAGCCGGCTTGCTGCGCTGCGTTGTAATCGCCGATTTCATCGCCGGCAAACAGCGAATCGCGATAGCGGCTGGCGTTCATCGCCGCCAGCACCTCGTATTTCTTGACACCTACCGGTATCGGGATCACGAAATCAAGATCCGATTCATGGATGCCGCTGTTCCGCAGTACCTCACGGATGGTCTGTCCGGGACTGCGGGTGTAATTCCGACTGACGATGCCGACATGGACGGCCGGACTGGCAATGAGTCCGTTGAGCAGTGGTACGAATGCCTCGAATACGCGACCGCTTTCACGGTAGTTGGCAGTCAGCGCGGCACGGATATGTTTGGTCTTCGGCAGCGCTATCGTGCTCAGGTTCTTCAGCAGCTCTTTGCCACCACCGACATACTTGAGAAATTTTCGACGATTTCTGAATCGGTCCTCGTCGCCGACATCGAGATCAAAGGCGGCGAAGCTCGTGCGTAGTAATTCGTAGGAATTGATCAGCAGTCCGTCGAAATCCAGCACCACCAGAAGGCGCTTCATCGTCTCGGTACCGCGTTATTTGCGGCCGACAAATATGTAATACGGCACTTTGAGCAGGGGCACATAGGGCACCGGGCTTTTCGCACAGAACTGCAGCACTGGCTCGAACTGACCATTCAGATAAAACCGATGGGCAGGCTCCAGGTATACGCCATCATGGGCAAACCACTGCCGCCAGAACCGGTCCTGTAGCGGCTCACGGCGCGGCGTCGAATCACGCGCAGGAAGCGTCGTAAGATGAAAATCGACGACCCCTATCAGGCCACCCGGTTTCAGCATGCGATACGCATTGCGAAGCGCGCCGCGCCAATCCGGGATCATGGTCAACGCGTAGGAGAAATACACACGGTCGACAGGCTCACCCGGGTTGAAAGTCGTCGCATCGTCTTCGATGACCTGCACCCTGGGCATTCCGGCGCAACGTATGCGGGCTCGCTGGACGAGGACCGGACAGAGGTCGACAGCATAAAATATGTCCAGTGCGCCGAGCACAGCCGGTGCGATGAACTCGAGATTGCGCGCCGTGCCACAGCCGAGATCAACGACGCGCTGGCCAGGTTCAAGGCAAAGCTGATCGAGCAGACGCTCGCGCCCGAATAACAGGCGTTCGCGAAACTGATCGTAGTGCTCTGCCTGCGGTGCGTAGAAGCGTTGCAGGCGATCCTTATGTGTACCTTGACGCGGCTGCCCGCGCAGCAGCTGCCAGATTACATTCGCATCGCGCAGCAGCAGTGACTTCATGCGCAAATATCCGCGATATGAAACCCGGCATAGGTGTGCACGCGATCCAGTGGTTGCAGGGCAGCGGCCCGCTCGGGATAAAAGCGCAACCGATCGGTGATGCGATAGCTGCGGTCACCGTCATTCACCCGCACTGACTCCAGATAAGATGGCCACTGATGAGCACTACGGAAAATAATCCGCGCCTGGTCAGCGGCGCTGGCGAATATCGCCTGCCACTCGTCAGTGAGCGCACGGGGAAGATAGGAACTCATCCAGTCCATATGATCGAGCAGAACGAACTTGGTGATCCGCTCCTGCGCCGTGTTTAGCATCTCTGTAACCGAGCATGTCCGAGGTTCAATACAGTCGACTAGCCCATTCTGAAGGCGGGAGAAATTTTCTCGTTTCAGATATTCGGGGCAGCACTCGATTGTGTATGCGCCAGTCAGATATAACCGCCAGAAATAATTGATGCGCATCGAGATCTGTCGAAAGACATACTCGATGGCGCCGCGAATGAAACCTGCGACACCGTCCGGATGCTGGTTTTCGACCTCGCGTCGCTGCGGATGAGGTACGCCGAGCATACTCATCGTGAACTGGCGTGAGAGTACCCAGTTCATGGACTCGCTCCACAGGTGTGGGGCAATCAACTGATCGTACGCCTCGCGCTGGTCGGAAAGCGTATTGGTTTCCAGCAGGGCGGCAACGCCATGGGCCAGGCGGCGGCGGCATTTGAGGTAGAGATGAAAACTACGCGCCACCTTTCCGCTCAGCCCATGAAAGTACAGCCCCCCGGTCACGCCCTGTCGAACATCGAACACGCCTTGATGCCGGTCCCAGTAGCGCTGAGCGAAAGGACTCAGTTGCGGGCGCAGCGTTGTAGCGTAGAGCGTGGGAAAGCGCGCATGGCGGCCGGTGCCGAAAATCTCGAAGAAATCGTCGAACGTCAGTGCTCGGATCCCTGCAAGTTTGAGTTCGAGCAGCGCAGTCTGGCGCGGATTCATATCAATTGCATGGATGCGACCAGGGTCGTCCAACGCGTAATCGAGCACGTTGCAGCCGGCACTCGCAATGACAACCATGGTGTCGCCGGGGTGGATGTCGAGTACCTGCCGATCGATGGCGGGGTCTTCCCAACAGGCGTTGTAGACCAGCGCCCGGGAGTAGAGCGCCTCGAACACGCGGTCATTGAGTCGGTCGAGATGAACATGAATGTTCATTCTGGGGCCCTGGAACTCGGGATCTCGATGTCGGCCGATGGCGAGTGCAAGCAATACATCCGCTGGTTGCAACAGCGCGAAGCCTATCTCTGGCAGGTGACGATCGGATGACAAGGCATCAGGAGCTATCGGGCGCACCGGTGCGGTCATCGTCTATCATGCACTGGCGGTCGACGGTGGCCGCGGAGCCTGGGAGTGGTGAAATGATCCGTGAATTTCTGCTGTCTGTTGTGCTGCTGACGAGCGTGGTCAATCTCCGAGCGGACGCCCTGTCTGTCGGTCTACTCGAACTCGTCAACTATCATGAGTATTCCCCGGCGTTGCTGTCTTCCGGGCAGCCGACCCGCGAGCAGTTCCCGGGCATTCGCGATGCTGGGGTCGAAGCCATCATCAATCTGGCGCCGGTGACGGATCCGACCGCACTGGCCGACGAACAGGCGATAGTCGAGGGCCTGGGTCTGGCCTACACGCATATTCCTGTCGACTGGGATCATCCGGGTGTGCCCGACTACGAGCGGTTTCTCGCCGCCATGCAGGCATATCGCGGCAAGCGGACGCTGGTGCATTGCTACGCCGGCTCACGCGCCTCCGCATTCGTCTATCTGTACCGCGTCGGCGAACTCGGCCACGTCGAGCCGGAGGCCCGTGCGACACTGGTCGACATCTGGGACAACAACCCGGGCTACGAACTCGACAAGGTCGCGCAATGGCAGACCTTCATTGCTGCTGCGCAAGCGCGACCGTCGACTGCCGCCCCGTGACCGCCGATGGCATGACGCTGCGTCCGATATCAAGGAATGCCATGAAACAACTCATTGTGCTCCTCGCCCTGTTTGTATGCGGGATCGCGCAGGCCGAAGTCGTCAGCATCGGCGATTGGCGTTGCACCGACTGGAACGCACGGCGTCAATCTGGCGAGCGCGCCGATCCGCCGCAGATGTGGCTGGCAGGATTCATGACCGGGCTCGCCACCGCGCGCGATGTCGACATCCTCTCGATTACCGATGCCACGAGCCTGTTCGGCTGGATGGACAAATTCTGCGCGCGCCTGCCCGACAAACCGGTCTCGGCCGGCGGCATCCTGTTCTTTGCGGAATTGAAGCGACGCCTGCCGACCACGCCACCGCGTCTGTCGCAACGTTGAAACGTTGAGATGAAGTCATCGTTCGTCACCGGACTCGGTGCCGGGCTCGCCGCTGTTGTTATCTGGGGGGTGCAGTTGCCGATGGCGAAAGACGCCTTCGTCAGCGTCAATCCTTTTTATCTGACCTCGATACGCTACTGCGTTGCGGTCGTCATTCTGGCAGTCATTCTGGTCGCCCGTGAGGGCTGGTCGGCGCTCAGTTATGGCGGCGCAGCGCTTACAGCCGTTGTTTTCGGCGTGCTCGGCATGTCGCTGTCACCGTTGCTGGCGTTCGTCGGCATGGCGCTTTCGAGCGCTGAGCACATCGTTGTCATCGGCGCGCTGCAACCCTCGATCGCGGTACTCGCCATCTGGCTGTTCCGTCGGCGACGGCCAGAACGTTTCACCCTCGTGTGCATACTCGCGGCCTTCGCTGGTGTCGTCCTGGTCGTGACCCGCGGCAATCCGCATTTCATCGAAACGCCACGTCAGCTCGTTGGCGATGTCATCGCACTGATCGGCGCAAGCTGCTGGATTGCCTATACCATCGGCCTCGGCCGTCTGAGTGGCTGGTCAATCTGGCGCGTGACGGTACTGACCATGGTGCCAGGCGCTCTGGCAACGACACTTGTGACGGTCGTGCTCACTGCCATGGGTCTGATCCAGGCGCCGGACACAGCCGCACTCGCTAGCGTCGGCTGGCAATTGGCGTATTTGTGCCTGGCTGGCGTCGTCTTTGGGATGCTGGCCTGGAACTTTGGCAGTCGTCGCATCGGTGTCCTGAATTCGAGTCTGCTGATTAATTTCATGCCGGTCGTGACGTTCGGCTTTCGCGCGTTGCAGGGGCATCCGATAGCAGGTATCGAAGTAGCCGGCGCGGCGCTGGTGGTCAGCGCACTGATCCTGAACAACCTGTACCTGCGCCGGCAATATCTGCGGCAGTCGCCGACAGCGGCCTGACCGACAGGCAGCTCGCACTGTACCCGGTAACGTGACCTGAAAAGCACAGCATGCGTCGCGACATACGCTTTGCGCTGTCACTACCCGAAGTCATCGCCTGCGCGGTCTTTCCGATAGTCGCGCTCAGTCTCACCAACGCGCTCTACAAGGAGGCGCTGATAACGCACGCGCCGGCCCTGTACTGGTTGCAGGACGGACTGACATTCGTGTTCTTTCCAGTGGCAGGCGCCGCGTTACTGGCGCTGGTTGCCAACTGTCGTCCGGCGGACTATGGCTTCAAGCCGATCGGCAACGCGACAGCACTGCTTGAGGTTGCAGGGCTGTCGGTCCTCGCGCTGATCGCGTTCGCGCTCAGTTACGGTTTCGGACTACGGCTGGGTGCAAGTCTGTGGCCGGGGGAAGGGACAATCAGCGCGCTGACCAGTCTGCTTCCAGCAGGCATCGCTCCCCGTATGCTCGTCGTCATCTACCTTTCCGTGACGGCGGGCGTCGTCGAAGAAGCGGTCTACCGCGGACTGCCGTGGGTCTATGTGCAACAGCACTGCGTGCCGCGCTGGCGCGTACCGGCCTACATGCTGGCGAGCGCGCTTGTTTTCGCCTTCATCCATTCCGAGCAAGGTCTGCACGCCATCCTCGCGACGTTCCTGCTCGGGCTGGTGTGGGCGCTGCTCTATACCCGCATCGAAAATATATGGCCTTTCATCATCGCGCACACTGCCGCCGATGTGTGGTCGTTCTGGTCGTGAGAACGAACCGTTCGTCTTGCAAAGTCCGCGAAATTCGGCTGTTCTAGGCTACAAGACAGGCCCGCGGGATCTCAAAAGCGGGCGGGGGAACCATGCAATCATTTGACGTGATCGTAATCGGCGGCAGTATCGGCGGCAGCGCACTGGCGGCTAATCTGGCTCAAGCTGGCCTGTCGGTGGAGATCCTTGAGCGGGAAACGACGTTCGTCGACCGAGTGCGTGGGGAATGGATGGCGCCTTGGGGCGTCATCGAAGCGAAACAACTGGGGATCTATGACCTCTTGATATCCACTGGAGGGCACCACGTCACGCGTTCGATCATCTACGACGAACTTCTTGCTCCCGAGGTGGCCGAGGCCAACGTACATTACCTCGCTGACCTGATCCCCGGGACACCCGGGCCGCTTTGCATGGAGCACGTCGCCATGCAGAACGGGTTACTGGATCACGCCAAAATATGCGGAACGAAAATCAGACGCGGCATTGCGAACCTTGTGGTACGCGCTGGTGCTGAACCGCAGGTTCGGTTCGATCACGATGGCGTGCACCATACCCATAGCTGCCGACTTGTCGTAGGGGCAGACGGGCGCTCTTCGACGGTGCGGCGACAAACCGCGATCCCGATGATCGAACACGAAATCGATCATCTGATTTCCGGGCTACTGGTGACCGGTGCCGATGAATGGCCCGACGATTTGCAGGCTTTTGGCAAGGCCGGCGACGTGATGTTCCTCATCTTTCCGCAGGGTGAAGGCAAGATTCGGCTGTACGTCGACTATGGATTGGAGCAGCGTGGGCGTTACACCGGGGACGAGGGTGCGCGCAATCTTCTCGCGGCTTACGACGTCGATCATCTACCGGGTGGTCGAGCACTGAGTGCAGCCACGCCTTGCGGACCATGTCGAGCGTATCCCAGCCAGTATGCAAGCGTGGACAAACCGTTCCTGGAAGGCGCGGTGCTGATTGGTGATGCAGCAGGCTATACCGATCCCATTTCCGGGCAAGGCTTGTCGGTGACACTCAGGGATGCACGGATGGTCCGCGATATACTACGCAGCAATCCGAACTGGACCAGCGATATATTCAATGAATACGGCCGCGCGCGGCGCGAGCTGGCACGCCGGATATCGCACATCACGCGTTTCGCGGCCGATCTTTTCACACGCACGGACATTGACGGGGAAGCTGGGCGAACCCGAGCCATGCAACGCTTGGGCGAACGGCCGGAGTGGGGAGCGCTCGTGGCGGCGACTTACATCGGGGCTGAACAGCTGCCGTCGGAAGCCTTCACGGACGAGTTTCGCAGCGCTTTGTTTGCACCGTAGCGGGAACACGCTCAGGCGAGATGACGCAGAATCGCCGGCGCGACTGCATCGGACCGGCTGTTGATCAAACCGTGATCGCCACCGCGGACGATTTCGAGCGCGGCACACGGTAGTGCGTTGTTCAAATATTCACCGACTGCCAGCGGGCTGATCGGGTCGTTGTCACCCCACAGCAGCAGCGTCGGTTGGTGGATGTTGCCGAACTCGCCAGCCAGATCCGGCCTCATGTCATAAACCCAGCTGGCTGCCTCCGGATACTCCAGACGATAAGCCGGGCGCCAGTCGCTCGCGCCGAGACTGGCAACATCGAGTCCGCCCGCCGTCACGGCCAGCACCAGTCGCCGTACGCGCGACGGATAATTCAGCGCGACCTGTAAAGCGATCGCCCCACCCATCGATTGCGCCAGCACATCGACCCGCTCATCGCCGAGTTCCGCAACGACCATGGCGACAAGGTCGTCGTAACAGCGAACTTGCGGTGACGGCGGTTGATGACCGAGGCCCGGCCAGCCGAGGTAGACCTTGTTCCAATCTGCCGGCAGCCGTTTGCCAAGCGGCTGCCAGAATCCGGGATCGGCGCCGACGCCGGGCAGAAAGATCAGCTTCCGCATGCCGTACCTCCCGCCGTCAGGCTTTCAGCCGGTAGCCGGTCTTGAACATCCACCAGACCACGCCGAGACAGGCGAGCAGAAATCCAGCGATGAACGCCACGCTGATACCGATAGCGACATCCGCCGCGCCGTAAAAACTCCAGCGGAAACCGCTGATCAGATACACAACGGGATTGAACAGCGTCACGGTACGCCACGCGGGCGGCAGCATCTCGATTGAATAGAATGCACCGCCGAGAAAAGTCAGCGGCGTGATGATCAGCATGGGAATGAACTGCAGTTGCTCGAAGCCTTTGGCCCACACGCCGATGATGAACCCGAACAGACTGAACGTTACTGATGTCAACACCAGGAAAGCAATCATCCACAGCGGGTGCAGGATCTCGAGCGGCACGAAGAAACCGGCTGTCGCCAGGATCAATGCGCCGAGGATGACCGATTTCGTCGCCGCCGCGCCGACATAGGCGAGAACGACTTCGAACGGCGAAATCGGTGCCGACAATAATTCGTAAATGGTGCCAATGAATTTCGGCATGTAGATGGCGAACGACGCGTTCGAAATACTCTCAGTCAACACCGCCAGCATGATCAGGCCAGGCACGATGAAGGCGCCATACGGTACGCCATCGACGTTCGTCATGCGCGAACCGATGGCCGAGCCGAACACAACGAAGTAGAGCGAGGTGGTGATGACCGGTGTCGCAATGCTCTGCAGCAGCGTACGCGCGGTGCGCCCCAGCTCGAACTTGTAGATGGCCCAGACGCCATGACGGTTGAACGCGAAACGCCTCATGCGTCCGCTCCGTCGCGCGCACTGACCAGGCTGACGAAAATATCCTCGAGCGAGTTCTGCTCGGTGCTGAGATCCCGGAACACAATGCCGAGTTCATCGACCCGACGCAGGAGTTCCGGAATATCGGAATGACCGGCGTGCGTGTCGAACCGATATTCGATTTCGCTGCCACCGGCCTTGAGTGAAAGTGCCCACGGCGCCAGCGCCTGGGGCAGTTCGGCCAGTGGTTCCTGCAGATGCAGGGTGAAACGCTTCTGCCCAAGCTTCTTCATCAATGTGTGCTTGGCCTCGACCAGGATCAGTTCGCCGCCGTTGATCACACCGATGCGGTCGGCCATCTCCTCGGCCTCCTCTATGTAATGGGTGGTCAGGATGATGGTCACGCCATCGGCACGCAGCTCGCGGACCAGCGCCCACATGTCGCGCCGCAATTCGACATCGACACCGGCAGTCGGCTCGTCCAGAAACAGGATGCGTGGCTCATGCGACAGTGCTTTGGCGATCATCACGCGGCGTTTCATGCCGCCGGAGAGCGTCATGATCTTCGCGTGGCGTTTGTCCCACAGCGACAATGCGCGCAGCACGTGTTCGATGTGCGCAGGTTTCGGCGCCAGACCGAAAATTCCTCGACTGAAACTGACGGTCGCCCAGACGGTCTCGAACGAATCGGTTGCCAGTTCCTGCGGGACCAGCCCGATGAGCGCGCGGGCGGCGCGATAGTCGTGGACGATATCGTGTCCGGCGGCGCGGATGGTGCCCGTGCTCGGCGTGACGATGCCGCAGACGATGCCAATCAGGGTTGTCTTGCCGGCGCCATTGGGGCCAAGCAGCGCGAAGATCTCGCCTTGCGCTATCTCGAGATCGACGGCTTTGAGCGCCTGCACGCCGGACGCATACGTTTTCGTGACGCCCGAGAGCGTGAGGATGGCTGGCATGCGGGCGATTCTAACCGATAGGCCCGACAGCGGATGTGCTGACGGGCCATCACTGGCCCGTCAGCATCAATCAATCCAACCGATGGCGCGTCCCAGCCGACGCAGCCTCAATAGCCCGGCGGGGGTGCTGTTCCCGGTGGCGGATAGGTGACGGGCGGGGCAGTGCCTATCGGCACACCACCGGGCGGCGGCGGCGAATAGACCGGTGCAGCCTGCTGCTGTGCTTGCTGCGCCTGCTGCGCGTTGATCTGAGCTGCCGCAGTTGCCGAGACCGGCACCTGGTGACCACGCGCGTACATGCATTGGGTATAGGCGTTGTCGTAACGATCCTGTGCGCGATAGCCAGTCGTGTCATACGCGTCGGTGCCACTGGCGGCACCGAGCAACAGTCCGCCGCCGCCGCCGATGGCGGCACCTGCTGCAGCATCGCCACTCGCAGCACCGATCAGTGCGCCAGCGGCGGCGCCAACAATCGTTCCGACTGCAGCGCTGTCAACACCGCTGCTTGCAGCGGCGTTCTGCGGATCGCTGACACCGCTGGATTGCGCTGCATAAGCCTGGCAGTTGGCGTCATCGGCTTGGAACTGCTCGAATGTGGAACTGGTACCGGGCAGTGCCATCAGACTGGGTCCGGTCGGATACGTCGCACAACCGCTCACGGCCAAGGCGAGGCCGAGCAACGCGAAAGGTATGGTCGAATTCTTGCTCACATCAGATCTCCTGCGGAACGCGCTGTCAGCGTGGGGCCGGCGGCGCAATGCTGCGCGGATCGACGCTGACCCATTGCTGGGAACAATTCTGCACGTAAGGGTAGTAGCCAGCCGGGCTCTGGCAGTAATACCAGACGGTCGGCGCTGCTGGCGCCGGTGCGACCGGAGCCACGGGCGCCGTCTGTCGCTGGACATACACCGGCGGCTCGCGCTCGATAATCACCGTACGAGGTTCGTAATAATAGGGATAGGGCCTGAAAAACGGGCTCGGACCCCAGAACGGGTCATACACAGGGCCGCCGAAATAGAAGCCGAAATTGCTGCGGCCATGACCGTGATGACGCCCGCCCGCAGCGGCGGGGAAACTCGCGCTGACGGCAAGCGCCAGTATCAGCGCTGATATTACCGATGTGTTCTTCATGATCATGCTCCGCTCACTGTCACGCCATGAGGTGATGTGCGCCTGATGGCTCTCTCGAAATCGTTGCTGTCGACACCGACAGCGCTACATCTGTTCTGGCGCAGTCTTGCAGATGGCATCTAAACCGAACCTGAACCTTAGGACCCTGCGTACCGGCAAGACGTTCCCGGCGTCAGCACGATCCCCCGCGTCGTCAGCAACTGCCGGCAGGCGTCAGAACATCCGACATGGCGAAAATCTTCCAGCCCTCGGCTGTCCGTTTGAAGGCATAGAACGCTGCTACCTGTTCAATCAATGATCCATCGATACGCACCCGAGAGGCGTTGGTCAGGACGACATGCGCCTTGTCCGCACTGCTGGCAACTACCGCGTACTCGGCGTTGATCGTGGTATGCCATTGTTTTGCAGCCAGGAGCTCCGCTGGCGCCACCGGGAACTGAGTCAGTGTGTGCGTCACGCCATCGGCGATGTAAGTTACGGGATAGGCAATCAGCGTATCGAGAGTCGCCAGATCGTTGGCCACAAACGCAGCCAGATATCGCGCGTAGGCGTCCAGAATCGCGCGCTCGCGCAGTTCGCGTTCGTTCATCGGTAAAGCCCCGTCATCGAACTCAAGCGGCAGTGGCTGTTCAAAAAGCTTCCGCAGCCAGAGCCATGACGTTATCAGCGCCGGCTTCGACGCGCGCCCGGTGAACTGAGCTCTCCGGCAGCATGTGCGAGAAGAAATAGCGCGCTGTCACGAGCTTATTGCGATAAAAATCCGCGTCACCACCGGTACCCTGATCCAACCCGGTCTGTGCGGCGAGCGCAAGCTGACCCCACATGTGCCCGAACATGACCAGCGCCATCAGATGCAGATACGGGACCGCCGCTGCGCCCGCATTGTCCGGTTTCATCATCGCGTTCCGCATCAGCCAGCCTGTCGCCGCCTGCAGGTCGGCGACGGCACATCCCAGTGCAGCAACCATCGGCCCGACGACTGCGTGATCGGCATGCGTGGCGATGAACCCGTTGACTATTTTCATATAGGCGCTGAGCGCACGACCACCGTTTGCCGGCAGTTTTCGCCCGACCAGATCGAGCGCCTGAATGCCATTGGTGCCCTCGTAGATCATGGCGATGCGCGCATCGCGCACGAACTGCTCCATGCCCCATTCACGAATATAGCCGTGACCGCCAAAACATTGCTGGGCATTGGTCGCATTCTCATAGCCCTTGTCGGTGAAATAGCCCTTGATGACCGGCGTCAACAGTCCGATCAAATCATCGGCTTGCTGGCGTGCTTCAGGCGTTTCGGCGAGATGCGTTAGATCGACCTGCAGGGCGCCCCACAGCGCCAGCGCTCGCGCGCCTTCGTTGAACGCGCGCGCGTTCATCAACATACGCCGAACGTCGGCATGAACGATAATCGGGTCGGCCTTACCGGCGGCATTCTTCGGCCCCGACAGCGCACGACCCTGAATGCGATCGCGAGCATAGATGGCGGCGTTCTGGCAGGCGACTTCCGAGATCGACAGGCCCTGTACGCCAACGCCAAGACGTGCAGCGTTCATCATGATGAACATCGCGCGCATCCCTTTTTCTTTCTCACCGATGAGATAACCGGTGGCACCGTCGTAGTTCAGCACACACGTCGCGTTGCCGTGGATGCCCATCTTTTCTTCTATAGCGCCACAACTGACGGCGTTCCGCGCGCCCAGGGTGCCGTCGGCGTTGATCAGAAACTTCGGTACGACGAACAGAGAAATGCCACGAACGCTGTCCGGCGAGTCGCTCATTTTCGCCAGCACGAGATGAATGATGTTCTCGCTCAAATCATGCTCGCCAGCGGAGATGAATATTTTTGTGCCGCTGATGCGATAGCTGCCGTCGGCTTGCGGCTCGGCACGGGTTCGCAGGAGCCCTAAATCCGTGCCGCAATGGGGCTCGGTCAGATTCATGGTGCCGGCCCAGACGCCGGCCGCCATGTTCGGCAACAACATGGCTTGTTGTTCCGGCGAGCCGACCGCACGGATGGCGGCCATCGCACCCAGCGTCAGTCCGGCGTACATGGCGAAAGCCATATTGGCCGAGATCAGGTACTCCTCGAAAGCATTGGCGACGACATGTGGCAGGCCCTGTCCACCGACGGCCTGCGGCACCGCCAGGCCGAGCCAGCCGCCTTCGCAGAACTGCTGATAGGCCTGCTTGAAGCCGGGCGGCGTCGTCACGCTGCCATCGGCGTGTCGCGTGCAGCCTGCCTCGTCACCTATTTGATTCAGCGGCTGCAGGACTTCCTGCACGAACTTCGCCCCTTCGCTCAGGATTGCACTGACGAGATCGGGCGTCGCTTCCTCGAATCCGGGCAGGTGGGCGTAATCGCCAATGCGGAGCACTTCGTTCAAGATGAAAGTCGTGTCGGCGACGGGGGCGGTATAGCTCGGCATGTCGGTTGCTCCGGATTAGATCAGCTCGCTATCAGCTCATGGTGAACTTTTCAGCGTCCTGCAGTGGTGGGGTCTCTGTGACCAAGTAGCGGCTGCCGGCCCCTACGCTGCATCGGCATTCTGGCACCCGGGCCCGGTTGCCGTCAGCCGCTGGCTGCAACCGACAGATCGTCCAAGCCCGCAGCAATGTCGTAGCACAGCGCCAGCGTCGGCACCGGCAGTGCGAATCGGCGGGCTTCAGCGACGACATAGCCAAGTGTTTCGTGCACCTCCAGGCGGCGACCAGCATCGAGATCCTGCAGCGCCGACATGCGATGTCCAGGCGAGCTGGTCTGGAAGCCGGCACCGGTCTGGCGCAAAGTCGCGATGGCGGCAGGCACGTCCCCAGCTTGTGCCTGCCGGACCAGCGTGGCCACCGGCACCGGCGAGGCGTCGATCAGTGCGATGCCGCGCGCGGCGGCGACACTGTACGCTTCGCACACCAGCTGTACACCGAGGGCCGCGAAACGCGGACTGCCGAGAAAAACGCCGGTCGTACGGCGCGCGATCACGGCCAGCGCGAACAACGCGACCCAGCCGATGAACTTCGACCATTCCACCGATTCAATTTCATCCACCGCCACACTGACGATGCCGGCAGCCGCAATGGTCGCAGCAAGCGCCGTCGCGGAGGCGCCGCCATAACCCGACGCGCCGCCGAGCGAGAGCCGAACATTGCGCGTGAACTCGACCGCACCATCGGCCAGCAGCTCGCCGCTGAAGTTGGCCATACAGCCGAGCACGCAGGATGCGCCGAAAGCGGTACTGAGCTGGTCGCCTTTCATGACGCCGTTGGCGAGCGAGAACACCGCTTCAGGCCGGCTGCCAGCCAGCGCACGCAGCGCGTCTTCCATGTGATAGGTCTTGACCGCGAACACCAGCACCCCCGGCGCTCGCGGGCTGTGTTCCGGGGTCAGCACCCGACACGGTAGGCTGAGTTCGCTCAAGCCGCGCACGACCAGGCCATCGGCCACTATCCTACGCGCCCGCTCGCCACGCGCGATGAGGGTCACGTCATGACCGGCGGCAATCAGGTGCGCGCCCAGGATGGTGCCGAGCGCACCGGCGCCAACGATGGTGAACTGCATGCTCGAACCTCCTTTCGTCCCGCTATACCGGGCGCCCCTACAACGCGTGCCGATGCCGCATGGTAGCTCAGCAGGTGCACGGCGTCGTAGGATGAAGCATTGCGACGCCGGAGCCAGTCCATGAAAATCGAGATTGAATATTGCGTGATGTGAAACTACGAACCCAAAGCCCTCCGTGCGAGGGACCGGCTGGTAGCACTCGGCGCAACTGAGATTGCCTTGAAACAGGGCGGTGGCGGTGTTTTCGAGATCTCGGTCGATGGGCGGCTGACTTATTCCAAGAAACGCACCGGGCGATTTCCGACCGACGCCGAGGTCGACGCCACGCTGGAGCCATGCGATGGAAACAACGGTTGATCCCGCTACGACAACGGTTCACGTTCGTGGCGTCGGCGAGACTATCCGGCTGCCGCCTGGCTCCGGCACGCATCCCATCATCCAATTGCTGCAGTATTCGTTCACGCCGCTCAAGTTCCTCGACGACCTGAGTCGCCTCGGCGAAACCTTCCAGTTCAAACTCGCCGGTCTCGGGCATCTGATCATGCTCACTCGACCCGACGATATTCGCGAAGTGTTTCGTGGCGACCCCGCCATCCTGCATGCGGGCGAAGGCAATCTGATCCTGGCGACCCTGGTCGGGCAGACCTCGGTGCTGGTCCTGGACGACGCGCCACACGTTCGCCAGCGCCGCGTCCTGCTGCCGCCGCTCAAAGGCGAACGCATGCGGACGTTCTTCGATGCCATGCAGCAGGAGGCACTGGCGACCGCCGACGCCTGGGCCGGCGCGGGCATCGTGCGCGCCGATACAGCCATGCAGGGTGTCACCTTGCGCGTCATCCTGCGGGCCGCTCTCGGTCTCGGCAGCGGGGCGGCGTTCGAAGATCTGCAGGCCAGCATCGGGCGACTGCTGCGTGAAGTGCGCCATCCCCTGGTCCTCGTGCTGTGGAATCTGTTTCCACCGCATCGCTTCGAGAATTCGCGCTGGCTGCCGTTCTATCGCCTGCGGCGACGACTCGACGCGCGGCTGTATGAAGTCATCGCCGAACAGCGCGCGCGTCCCGAAGCGGACCGACCGCCCAGTCTGTTGAGCGATCTGCTGACCACGCGATTCGATGACGGATCGAAGATGAGCGACGTCGAACTGCGTGACGCCATCGTGACGATACTCGCGGCGGGTCACGACACCACGGCGCTGTCGCTGGCCTGGGCGCTCGAGCTCATGGTCTCGCGCGCCGATGTCATGAGCCGCATCCGGGCCGAACTCACCGCCGTGTGCGGTACGGAGCTGCCGCGACCCGAGCATCTGCCCGCATTGGAATATCTCGATGCCGCGATCCGGGAGAGCCTGCGGCTGCGGACCATCCTGCCGTTCGTCGTTCGCGTCTTGAAACAACAGATCACTGTCGGTGAATTCACTTATCCGCCCGGCGTGGTGCTGTGTCCGGCCATCCATCTGCTGCACCAGCGCGCCGATCTGTACCCTGAACCCACGCTGTTCCGGCCGGATCGTTTTCTCGAACGCAAATTCGCGCCGCATGAATGGAATCCTTTCGGCGGCGGCAATCGCGCCTGCCTGGGTCAGGCTTTCGCGCTGTATGAAATGAAAGTCGTGCTGGCGACGCTGTTTCAGACACTCGATCTGGAACGACCGCGCGGTGCAGTGTCGCGCCCGGCACGCCGCGGCATCGCGGTCGGTCCGAGCGACGGCACGCGTCTGCGCGCTCAGCGCCGGCAGAAATAAGGTACCCCCATGCGAACAGATTACGAGACCGTCACGTTCGAAACCGTCGATGAGCACGTCGCGCTGTTGTATCTGGATCGCCCGGCACGGGCCAATGCGATGAATACGCAGATGGGACTCGATCTGCGCGCGTTCTTTCAGGACCTCTATGTCGATGCCGGACAGCTTCGCGTCATCATCGTCACCGGGCGCGGTGAGAAAGCCTTTTGCGCCGGCGGCGATCTCAAGGATCGTGACGGCATGACCGACGCCCAATGGCAGCATCAGCATGCAATCTACGAACAAATGGTGCGCGGCCTGCGCGATTGTCCGATTCCGGTGATCTGCGCGGTCAACGGTGCGGCCTATGGCGGCGGCTGCGAGTTCGCGCTCGGCTGCGATTTCATCTACGCCGCCAGCACCGCGCGGTTCGCGCTGACTGAAGTTACACTCGGCATCATGCCGGGTGCGGCCGGCACGATTAACCTTCCGCACGCAGTCGGTGAACGCCGTGCGCGCGAGATCATCTACACCGGCGCACCATTCAGCGCCGCCGAAGCTGCCGCCTGGGGCCTGGTCAACAAAGTCTGCGAACCCGGCGCGCTGCTCGACGAGGCCCGCGCAACAGCTGCGCGCATCGCCGCCAATGCCCCGCTCGCCATCCGCCAGGCCAAGAAATCGGTGGCAATGGCCACGCAGGTCGATCGTCATACCGCATACATGTTCGAGCTCGAGGCCTACAATCGCATGGTGCCGACGGCCGACCGACTCGAAGGCGTGCGGGCTTTCAATGAAAAGCGCAAGCCGCGCTTCGAAGGGCGCTGAGGCGCGCAGATACCGGGGCGGGTACGCCCTTGATTGACAGCAACGGGAGCAACAATATGGCTGAAACTCGTGACGTCTGGGTGCGCGAAGTCGGTACCCGCGATGGCCTGCAGAGCATCCCGACCATTTTCAGCACGGCCGCCAAGCTCGAATGGATCCGGCTCGAGGCCGAAGCCGGCGTTCCCGAGATCGAGGTCGGCTCATTCGTACCGGCCAAATTACTGCCGCAGATGGCCGACAGCGCCGACGTCGTCGCTGCCGCCAAACGCTTTGCCGGACTCCGCGTCACCGCGCTGGCGCCGAATCTGCGCGGTGCGGAGAACGCCATGGCGGCCGGTGCCGACCAGGTCAATTACGTGCTCTCGGTCTCGGAGGCGCACAGTCGTGCCAACGTCCGGCGCACAGTTGCTGAGGCAATCGACGACTTTGCGCGCATCGTCGAATTTCGCAACGCGCACCCGGAGTATAGGCATGTGCGAATCGCCTCGGGTGTGGCAACCGCTTTCGGTTGCACCATCGGCGGCCCGGTACCGTTGGCCGAGGTCGTCGCGGCGGCCCAGGCGCTGCTCGATCGCGGCGCCGACGAACTCGCTGTCGCTGATACTGTCGGCTATGGCAACCCGGCGCAGTGCCGCAGCATTTTCCGCGAGATCCTGGCCATCGCCGGCGATATTCCGGTCGCCGCACATTTCCATGACACACGCGGTCTCGGGCTGGCCAATGTCGACGCCGCACTCGAAGCAGGCGTGCGGCGTTTCGATTCCTCGCTCGCCGGCCTCGGTGGCTGCCCTTATGCACCGGGCGCGAGCGGTAACATCGTGACGGAAGATCTGGTCTTCATGCTCGAAGCGATGGGTCTACGTACCGGTATTTCTCTCGACGGTCTGCTCGCCGCCCGCCAGCACATGGAACAGCATCTCGATGGCGAACCGACCCGCGGTGCGATTGCGCGGGCCGGCGCGCCGAAAGGTTTCGTGCCGGCCAGTGCACGACGCGCAGCAGCCTGAATGGCAGCCACAGCGCCACAGCTTGCGCTGCCGGATGGTTATCTCGCTGTCGTCAAACGCGATTGCCCAACCTGTGTACTGGTCGACCCGGTGTTGCTCGACATCGAGCGCCACGGCCTGCCGCTGACCGTCTATGTGCAGGACGACCCGGCGTTTCCGGCGGCCAGCAACGTGGTCGACGATCAGGCGCTCGAACATTCTTTCCGCCTGAATATCGAAACCGTGCCGACCTTGATCCGGGTGGTCCAGGGCCGCGAAGCCGAACGCGTGATCGGCTGGGAGCGCGGCGAATGGCGTGCGCTGACCGGGCTCGCCGAACTGGGTGCCGAGTTGCCGACCTACCGCCCGGGCTGCGGTTCGAAATCCGTCGAACCCGGCATCGCCGAGCGCCTCATGCTGCGCTATGGCGAGAACCCGCTGCGCGCACGACGCATCGAACTTGCCATGCTCGAAGACGAGGTCGAGACCTGCTTCGAGCGCGGCTGGAGCGACGGCCTGCCGGTCGTTCCACCAACACCCGAGAGAGTCCTGCGAATGCTCGCCGGCACAACGCGCCTGCCGACCGAGATGCTGGGCGAGATGCCACCGAACCTGGTGCCGTGCAGCGTCGAGAAAGTTGCCATCAACGCCGTCATGGCCGGCTGCAAGCCCGAGTACCTGCCGGTCGTCATCGCCGCGGTCGAGGCCGCACTGACACCAGCGTTCTGTCTGCATGGCCTGCTCGCGACGACCTGGTTCTCCGGCCCGATGATCGTCGTCAACGGGCCGATACGTGAAGCTATCGGCATGAACTGGGCTGGCAATGTACTTGGCCAGGGCAATCGCGCGAATGCGAGTATTGGCCGTGCGCTGCAGTTGACGGTGCGCAATGTCGGCGGCGGCCGGCCGCAGGAAGCCGACCAGGCTGCTTTCGGTCATCCCGGCAAGTTCACGTTCTGTTTCGCCGAAGACGAACAAACGCCGTGGACAACGCTGGCCGAGAGCCGCGGTGTGCCGCGCGGGCGCTCCGCCGTTACGCTGTTCAGCGCCGACGGCGTGATCGGCTGCGCCGATCAGAAATCACGCACGCCAGACCGAGTCGTCGCCTCGCTGGCCGGGACGATGCGCGTCGCCGGTCACGTCGACCTCGTCAACGCCGGCGATATCGTCGTCGTCATCGGCCCGGAGCATGGCCGTGTGTTCGATCAAGCGGGCATGAGCAAGGCGGACGTCACTACCGCGCTGCACGAAGCGCTGCACTTCGAAGGCGAAGATCTCGGCATGGGCACCGCTGACGGCGTCAAACCCGTGCCCGGCAAACGTCGTCTGGCCAAATTCCGCCCCGGTGGCATCACGCTGGTTCGCGCCGGCGGTGCGGCCGGACTGTTTTCCGCTGTCATCCCGGGCTGGCTCGTGAAGGGCGATCTCGGCACTGATCCTGTGACCAGGGAGTTATCCGCATGACCACTGTTCTGCTCGATCCGACCGGCGAATTCGCGCCGGCCATGAGACAGCCGCTGGCCAAACCGGCATCGCTCGCCGGACTGACCATCGGCCTTCTCGATATCTCGAAATCGCGCGGCGACGTTTTTCTCGATCGCATCGCCGAGCTGTTCGGTGCGCGCGGCCTCGAGGTCCGCCGCTACAAGAAACCGACCTTTACCCGACCGGCACCGGTCACCCTGTTGCAGACGATGGCGACCGAATGCGATGTCGTCGTGGAAGGTCTGGCCGACTGAGGCTCTTGTACGTCGTGCAGTTTGCGGGACATCAAGGAACTCGACGGTCGCGGCATTCCCGGCGGCTATATAGCTTCGACTGTGTTCTACCAGGCTGCGCAGTCGCAGGGGGATGCACTCGGCTTTCATCCCGACCGGCTGTTCGTTCAGCATCCCATCCAGGATCGGACGGACGATGAGCTGCGCGCGCTGGCGGACGGCGCTTTCGCCGAGGTGTGGCGTCTGATCTGTGCCACGGAGGCCTGAGCGAGATTGAACCGCGCCTGCCGTTCTGCGGCAGGTCACGCGGCGGATTCAGCGACCAGGACATCCAACCAGCTCTCCAAGCGTGTCGGTGCATTGCGCGCAGAGATCGCCAAGCCGCCATTGCACATTTCGCCGCCGCTCATTAGATTGCGGGGCCCGTCCGTTGCGGCGTTTGAGAGTCTCGTCATGTTGCGCGAAGAAATTGAAGCCCTGCAGCAGAACGGGATCACCGGCGTCGCGCTGAAACGTATCGGCGATCCGAGTGTCATCCCGCTGTGGTTCGGAGAAGGCGACGAAGTCACACCGGCGTTCATCCGTGACGCGGCCAAACAGGCGCTCGACGACGGTTACACGTTTTACGGGCATACCCGCGGGCGGCCGGAACTGCGCGCAGCGATCCAGGCGTACTACGCGCGACTCTATGGCATCGAACTCGATGTCGAGCGCATCACGGTGCCTGGATCGTCGATGCTCGCCATCACCATGGCGACCCAGATGACGTTGACCACCGGTCTGCATGCGCTGCTGGTCAGCCCGCACTGGCCGAATATCGATCGGGCTTTTGCGGTCACCGGTGCGAGCTTCGACGTTGTGCGTCAGCGCTGGACGACCGCCGGATGGCGGCTCGATTTGGACGACATCCGCGCTGCCGTGCGCCCCAATACGCGCGCGCTGTTCCTGAACAGCCCGTGCAATCCGACCGGCTGGGTCATGCAGGCCGAGGAACAGCGTGAACTGCTGGCGTTCTGTCGCGAACGCGGCATCGTGATCATCGCCGACGAGGTCTATCACCGCACCGTCTTCGACGGCGAGGTCGCGCCCTCGTTTCTGCAGGTGGCACAGGACGACGACCCGCTGATAGTCGTCAACGGCTTCTCCAAGGCATTCGCCATGACCGGCTGGCGGCTCGGTTGGATGATCACACCGCAGCGCTACGGTGCACAGATGGCAGTGCTGTCGGAATGCTTCAACACCAGCGCGCCGTCGTTCATCCAGCGTGCCGGACTCGCTGCGCTCAACGATGGCGATAAGGTCGTTACGCGCTTGCGCAAGCAGTATGCCGCCGGACGCGACATCGTGATGGAAATGCTCGCCACGCATCCACGCATCGAGCTCGCCCGACCGGAAGGCGCTTTTTATGCTTTTCCGCGCGTGCCCGGCTTGCGCTCGAGTCTGGCCTTCGTCGAGGGTCTGCTGGCCGAAGAGAACGTTGGTCTCGCACCCGGCTACACGTTCGGCCCGGGCAACGACGAGCATTTCCGGCTGTGCTTCGCACAATCGCCTGAGAGACTGCGCATCGCGCTGGAGCGTATCGTCCGCTATCTCGATCGCCACGCATGAGCAATCCGCCACGGCTGGCACCGGCGCGTCGTCGCCAGAGACACTGAGATGTTCGCGCTCGACGTCTCCGGCCTGACCATGGCATATGTCGCCGTCGCTGCACTGCTGGCCGTGTTCAATCTGACTGCGCGCTGGTCGTGGCCGATCAAAGCGTTCGCCACCGTGGCAATTTCAGCGCTGTATCTCGTCGCCTATTTCTCTTTTCCAGCGCTGCTCGGCTGGCCCACGGCGCAACCGTTGCCGGCACGATTCCGCCTGCTCGCCGCGCAGGTCGAGCCGGCCGATGGCGAACCGCGCGAAATCGTACTGTGGGCACTCGATGCCGATGCCGACGCGGCACATGCCGAGCCGCGCGCTTATCGCCTGCCCTATTCAGAATTGACGCAGAAGAAAGTCGCCGAGGCGGGCGAACGCATCCGCAAGGGGCTGCCGCAAATCGGCGAGGTCCGACAACGGAAACCCGGCTCGCTCGCCAGCAGCGGCGCAGCTGCCGGCAGCAAGCGCGCTGGCGGCCAGTCGGGCAAAGCCAGTGAAACCAATGTGGGTGGCCAAGCCAGCGCGGCGCTCGAGTTCCAGGATCTACCGGCGCCGAAATTCCCCGGCAAATGAACTCGCCTCGCGCAGACTTCAGCGCGTGAAAACAATACTTTTAAAGAGTTGATTCAGCCCGCTGACGTTGCCGTCGGCATCGAGATTGAATCGGATCGCGGTTTTCTCGTCACCGCGCTTGTCTAGGGTCAGCTTGCCGTAGTGAATGACTTTCAACGTGGGATTCACTTTATCCACCCGAATGGTCGCGTCCACCGGTTGCCCGGTTTCGCTGGCGTAATAATGCAGATTGACGACATATTCGCCGGGCACGACACCGCGGATCGTCACCACTTCCTGGTTCAGCGGATTGCTCAGCGTCTTGCCGTCGTTTTCCAGCGTGTCGTTCAACATGCCGCGATCGTCGCGATCCAGATGGACGAGATCGGCTTCCCGATTGCGGAACCAGACAATGTTCCCTTTGGGGTCTTCGACCCACATATCGATGTCGTCCGGGCTGCCGTCGGCCCACGCGGTGGTCAGGATGTACTCGGCCTTGGGATTGACCAGGCCTTTCTTCACTTCGGGATTCATGAACAGTACGGCGAGCACAAAGAAAAACGTCAGCGCCTGGATCATTTTGAACAGAATGGCAGTGACCGGATCAAAAGGCTGCTGGAGTCTCGAACGCTCGCCCAGCCGCACACTCATCGCGCGCCCGCCTCCAGCGCGCGCGGCAGGCGCGGCAGGATCTCGACCTGGGTCAGGCGCACGATGCATTCAACCAGCTCGTCCAGTCCGCGCGCGAGCAGATAATAAGGCGCCGAGAGCAGCGTCGCTGTGACCAGGCTGACCAGCGTCGTGTTCAGCGCGATGCCCATGCCGTGGCTCATGTCACGCAGGATTTGCTGCATTGAACTGGCGTCGATGGTTGGATGATTGGAAACCGAAGAGAGCATCCAGATGAAGCCGACCAGCGTTCCGAGGAAACCGACTTTGAGCATGAGGTCGATCATGAACCAGCCGAACTCGTGGGCGCCGCGCAGCCGCCCGACGTAGGCTTCGAGCAGATCGCTGCTCGCGCTGCTCGCTTCGGCCTGGCCGGCGGATTCGCGGCTTTGCGCACGCACGACATCGCGAACGTAGTCGGTGAGCAGGCCGGATGGCAGTGTCGCACCGCCCGCCAGCGCCAGACCGCTGGCATCGAGCCGGAGCGCAGCGGCATCCGCCGCAAGCAACGCCTCGGCGCGCGTGACGCGCTCGAGTTCGACCGAGAGCAGCCAGGTGCGACGCAGGCTGTGCAGGCAACCGAGCAGATACATCAGCATCAGTACGATGGAGACGTGGCTGCGGTCGCTGTCGAGCAGGCTGCGCAGCAGGCCGGTATCGACGATGACGACGAACGCACCGCTGACGAGACCCATTGTCAGCAACCAGGTCAGGACAAGAAAATGTTCGGTCTTACGCATGCTGTATTGTAGAGGTCTGTGAAGCCCGATACCAAAAGGAGCAAAAGCCATGCGTTGTGAAGTCGTCGCCATCGGGACGGAGTTGCTGCTCGGGCAGATTGTGGATACGAATTCGTCCTGGATCGGCGAGCAACTCGCCCGCATCGGCGTCGATTCACACTACCAGACCAAGGTCGGGGACAACCACCAGCGTATCGTCGACTCCATCCGGCTTGCGCTGTCGCGCAGCGATGCCGTGATCTGCTGTGGCGGACTCGGGCCGACGCAGGACGACATCACGCGAGAAGCGATTGCCGAGGTCATGGGTGTCGGGCTTATGCACCATCCCGAGATCGCGGCGTTTATCCGCAACATCTTCGAGTCGCGCGGGCGTGTGATGCCGGAAAACAACCTGCGCCAAGCGGATGTTCCGGTGGGCGCCAGCCCGATACCCGATCAACCCGGCACCGCACCGGGCCTGGTCTGTCCGGTCGGCGCGAAAGTCATCTACGCCGTGCCGGGCGTACCGTACGAAATGCACGCCATGATGGAGAGCGCCATCCTGCCCGACTTGATCCACCGCGCCGGACTACGCGCGGTCATCAAGAGTCGCGTGCTGCGCACCTGGGGCCACAGCGAATCGCGTCTGGCCGAACTGCTTGCAGCACGCATCGAGGCGCTCGACGTCAGCGGCAATCCCACGCTCGCCTTTCTCGCCAGCGGAATCGAAGGACTGAAAGTCCGCATCACAGCCAAAGGCGACGACGAACGTGAAGCGCTGGAACGGATCGCGGACGAAGAACAACGCGTCCGCGCGATCCTGGGTCAGCATGTTTTCGGTATCGACGAGCAGACCATGGAATCCGTGGTGCTCGATACGCTCCGCGCACGAGGCCAGACACTCGCCGTTGCCGAAGTCACCAGTGGCGGCATCGCCGCGGCGCGGCTGGCGGCACTCGATCCTGCCGGCAGCGTATTTCGTGGTGGCATCACCGCCACCAGCAGCGATCTGCGCATGCGCCTGCTCGGTGTCGACACACTGGGTACGCACGACGCCGCGGCTGCACTGGCCGCAGCTGTAAGGCGAATCTGCGGCACTGACGTCGGAGTCGCCACCACCGGCGAGCACGATCTCCGTACCGTTAGCGGCGCCGGCACAACGTATCTCGGGCTTGCCATCGGCGATGTTGTCACGGTCGAAGCCGTAAGATTACCGGGTGACGGCGAGCGTGTTCGGCAGTTCAGCGTGATCAGCGCATTGAATGCGCTCCGGCTGCGACTGGCCCAACAGTGATGTGGGACCGTGACGAAGGTGCGGCAATGAGTTCCGCAATAACCAACCGTCAACTGCGCGCGAGCTCGACTGCGCGCCACATATACCAGCTCGCAATGCTGCGATACGGTCGCCAGCGCTCGCCGTGCTGGCGCAGTTCATCGCGGCTTGGCTGTTCGGCTCGACCGTAGGTGACGGCGAAACCCTGGCGTACGCCATAGTCGTCCACCGGCAGCACGTCGGGGCGACCCAGCCGCCCCATCAGCAGCATTTCGACCGTCCAGCGACCGATGCCACGGACCGGAACCAGACACGCGATGACGGCTTCGTCATCGAGTTCGGCGAGCGCCGCGAGCGTCGGGATTTCACCCGCTACCGTGCGGCCGGCCAGGTCTTTCAGCGCGAGCATTTTGGCCTGCGACAAACCCGCGCCGCGCAGTGCGGACTCATCGGCCGCGAGCACATGTCTGGCTTGCAGCGTGCCGCGCGCGCGCGGAAACAGCGCACGCACGCGCTCGAAGATGGTCGCCGCAGCGCGGCCATTCAATTGCTGATACACAATCGCTTCAGCCAGTGCCGCAAACGTGCTGCCGGTAGGTCTGACTCGCATCGTGCACGGTCCGACCTTGTCGATCAGACGCGCAAGTTTGCGATCAGCGCGACGCAGATGATCGACCGCCAAGGTCAAATCGAAACTGAATCCTGACTTGTCGACGACCGGCGCCAGCGCCGCTGACAATGGTTCGCCGGCACCTTCGATGGCGAGCATGCGCATCTTGGTCGAGACGCCACCGGCGGCCGTAAAGCCACCGCTTTTGCCGCCCGCCGCGAGTATGCGATGGCAGGGCACAATGACCGGGAACGGATTCGCGCCCAGCGCCTGACCAACGGCCCGCGCAGAGCCGGGTTGGCCGAGTGCCGCAGCGAGCTCGCCGTAGGTGGCCGTGATACCACGCGGAATGGTGCGCGCCGCGCTATAGACGCGTTGTCGGAACGGCGTCACCGCGCGCAGATCGAGCGCTATTGACGACAGGTCGATGTCGCGACCGGCAAGCAGCGCGACGATACCGTCCCGTGCCGGTCTCACGCTAACGGCGACACGCGATTCATCGAGTTCAGGAAATCGTTCAGCGAGTCGTGTGCCGGTCGCGTCTGCGCTGCCTTCCGGCAGTTGTACGCCAAGCACACCGAGAGCCGACCAGGCCAGGCCGCAGTGGCCCAGCGCTGTATTGAATACACAGCGTCCGCTAGTCGTCATAGGACCGCGATCCTAACAGCTTGTCAGGCTCAGGGATTCGTGACGCAGCGAACGGGATTACGAGGGGCGGCCTTGAACGGCTGGCCGCTGCGGAGTAAGGGCACTGCCGACCGGCTGCTGCCAATCGGCGTGCCCTGGCGCTGGTCTGGCAGCCCGTCGGGCTGCCAGCCGACAGGCTTACTTGGTGCCGGTCAGCGGCTCAAGTACTTTCTCGACCACGCCGACGCCCGTTTCAACGGCGCCGACACCAACGTTCGCCGCACCCTTCACGACCTGACCGGCGGCGTTGACTGCGCCTTTGGTCGTACCAGTGACGGTGCCGACTATCGGACCATGGGTCGCGGTGTCTTCGGCGATACCTTCGACGACCTTGCCCGGTGCAGTCACTGCGTCGACCGTACCTTCAGCGGCACGCTCGACACCGGCAGCGGCATCAGCCGCCATCGCGGAACCAAATGCCAGCGCCAGTCCCAGGCCCGTCGCGCACAGAATGCTGTTCGAATACTTCATGTCTTAAACCCCAATTTGTTGATTTAGTGGCAGCAGACCAAACGCCCAGCTGAACACCCGACCGCCGGTGCGGGAAAGTTGCCGGACGCACGATCATGACCCATCGACCGTACCGAACCGGCTCAGTTCAACGTGCCATTGAAGACGACGCTGTTCCCGACCCGAATTCCAATATCGGCACGATGTGGATTTCGTTTAACGTAACGGCGCGCTGGCACGTTCATTACTGACGACCGACTAGCCGGCGGCCCGACCAGCGGGCGTTTGCGCCCGCAGTGTGGCCCCAGCGGCGCGAAAAATCCAGTATGGTCATCGATTCGAGGTTATCGTTTGTCTTTTCAATTGCAGGAGTCTCGTTGCGTGATCTATCAACTCGATGACCGGCGCGTGCGCGCTGAGGGTGACTACTTCGTCGCCGACAGCGCGAGCGTCATCGGCTCCGTCCATCTCGGCGACAATGCGAGCGTCTGGTTCGGTGCGGTGCTGCGCGGCGACAACGACTGGCTGACTGTCGGCAGTCATTCCAATGTGCAGGATCTCGCGGTATTGCATACCGACCCGGGCTATCCGTTGACCATCGGCGCTTACTGCACTATCGGTCATAAAGTCATGCTGCACGGCTGTACCATCGGCGACAACAGCTTGATTGGAATCAATGCTGTCATCCTGAACGGTGCGCGTATCGGGCGAAACTGCCTCATTGGTGCGGGCGCGCTGATCACCGAAGGCAAGGAGATCCCGGACGGCAGTCTGGTGGTTGGTGCGCCAGGCAAAGTCGCGCGGGTTCTGACCGCCGAACAGATTGCCGGTCTCACGCGTTCGGCCGAAGGGTATGTGCGCAACTTCAAGCGCTTCAAGCTGGGCTTGCAGGCCCAGGGTAACGCCGACGCAGTCTGAGTCGCGCTCATCTCAAGTTGCTCACCAGCAGATCTGGAACGCTACTTGCTGACACCACCCTGTCGAATCGAACAGGGTGCCAGACATGCCGCGACAATTGCGGGCCACACCGGCCGGCTTCGCACATTCGGCGGATCATTCACGTCGCGCAGCGGAAAATTTTGCCGCCGGGCAATACAGTCTTGCGGCCGATAATTGCCGCGCGGCGCTGAAACGCAGCCCGCGCGCGTCCGATCTCTGGCACCTGCTCGCCGTCTGCGAACTGCAAATCGGCAGCAGCGACGAAGCGCTCGCGGCGGTAACACGTGCACGGGCCATTGCGCCGACGCGCGACGACTACACCAACACGCAGGCGCTGATCCTCGAACAGGGTGGCGCCCGCCTCGAAGCCGCTGCCCTGTGGCAGGCGCTACTGGCGCGCAATCCAGCGCATGCAGATGCCTGGTACAACCTTGGCCGGCAGTTGCTGGTTGCCGGCAACACGGCGACGACGGCATTCGAACGTGCCTTGGCGCTGCGGCCGGCGTGGGTGGACGCATGGAAAAATCTGGGGCACGCACGTTTTGCCGCTGGCGACAGCGCTGGCGCCGAAGCTGCGTTTGCAAACGCTCTGCAACAGGCACCGCAGGACCACGACGCTGCGGCCAATCTGGCCCGGCTGCGCGAAGAAGCCGACGACGCTGATACCGCCATGACGCTCTATCGTCGCGCGCTGGCCGCCGGCAGCGAGGACGCGACGCTGCTTCGCTATGCGCTGGTTGCGCCAATCTTCTGTCGCGATGCCACCGATATTTCCGCGCAGCGCGAGCGCGTGCTGGGCAATCTGCGCGCGCTCGAACATCAACCGTTACAGATTGCCGATCCGGCACGCGCGCTTGGCAACCCCGGCTTCTATTTCGCTTATCAGGGCCAAGACGAACTGGAATTTCAAACCCGGTTAGCTGGACTGACAGCGCGCGCCTGGCAACCACCCGCGCTGACTCCGGTCAGTCGACCGTCGCAACCACGCATCGCGTTCGTCTCGGCACATTTCAAAGCGCACACCATCGGCCGTCTCTACGCACCGCTGGTCGAACGACTGCCGCGCGATGGCTTCGATCTGGCCGTTGTGTCCATCGGCCGGCACGACGACGCGCTCGCCCATCGCTACGCTGCAGCTGCAGATATTTACGTCGCCGTCGATGAAGATCTCGAGGCTGCCCGTCGCACCCTGCATGCGCTTGCCCCGGATGTCATCTTCTATACCGACATCGGCATGGATCCGTGGACGCGCTATCTGGCCGGTCTGCGCCTGGCGCCGGTCCAGGCGATGAGCTGGGGTCATCCGCTGACCAGCGGTCAGGCGACGATGGACTACTTCGTCTCTTCCAGCCTGATCGAACCCATCGACGCGCCGAACCATTACACCGAGACACTCATTCAGCTGCCGGCGTGGCCGGTACTTTACGATCGACCCGGCACCGGCACCGATACGGGAAGTCGTACCGACTTCGGCTTTGCCGCAAGCGAACGCCTCTATCTCTGCCCGCAGAGCCTGTTCAAGCTGCAGCCGGATTTCGACGCCCTGCTCGGCGCAATCCTGCGTCATGATCCGGCAGGTCGTATCGTTCTGCTTGAAACGCGCGCGCCGTGGCGCACCAGCCTCGAAGCACGATTTGCACGGTGCTGTGCTGATGTCGCGAACCGCATCGATTTCATTCCGCCGATGAGTTCGGCGCGTTACACCGCACTGCTGCACGCCGCCGACGTCGTTCTCGATACAACGCATTTCAGCGGCGGCTATACCAGCTTCGAGACGATCTGGGCCGAGACGCCGTTTGTGACTATGAGCGGACGTTACATGCGTGGACGTGTCACTGCCGGTTTATGCACGCTGCTGGGAATCGATGGCGCAATCGCAAGTAGCGCTGATGATTATGTCGAGCGCGCTGTCTCGCTCGCGCATGCCGGGCCAGCGCGTGTGCGCTTCATTGAACAACTTCGCGATCGCAAGCGCGGGCTGCTCGAACTCGATGCCAGCGTCCTGCCCGCCTATGGCGAATTCTTTCATCAGGCGCTAGCGCGTGCCACGTGCGCCAATCAAACCACAGCCACATCGGCGACGGAGACTCCGCGATGAAACCTCGCACTTTGTTCGTCAAGCCGCCGGACCCGTTCCTGCAGGAAGAGTTTGTCTATCAGCAGCTCGCTCCGCATTATCTGCAGGCCTGGCTGGATGCACATGGTTATCCATCGTCGATCCTCATTCTGTATATCGAAAGCGGGCCCGATGGACTCCGGCGCGCGCCAACCTCGCTTGCCGATTGCCACATGATTCTGGTTGAGGACGGCAGGGTCGTCTGCGATCGTGTATTTGATCCCAGCGTCTTCACCGGTGTCGATCTCGTCGCGCTTTCAGTCATGACGCCGCAAGCGGATTACGCCAGCTGGATCACCGAATGCGTCCGCCGCGAATCGCCGCGCGCCCGCGTCATGATGGGTGGCAGTCACGCGCGCTACTATGTCGATCAAGTGGTGGCTCTGCATGGCGCTGCGGCATGCGACTACGTGGTGCCGCATGACGGCTGGCAGCCCCTGCTGGCCATGCTCGAAGCTGGCCTGCCAGCGCGCGGTCCAGGACATCTGTTGTCGCATCAACACGATCTCGGGCACATCACCATGGCGCCGACGCGCCCACTCGAGTTGATGTCGCGCTATCGCTACGAAATTGCCGGGCTGCCGGCATTCCATACCGTCACTGCGCTGGGTTGCCCCTTCACCTGTCATTTTTGCGAAGCAGGCGGTGAACGCACGCGCTTTTTCCCGGTTGAGATGATCGATGCCGATCTCGCTACGATGGCCACCGCGCATCGCGCGCTCGGCCGCGACCATTTTGCAGTGATGTTCTTCGACGACGTCGGGTTACTGAATCCGCGCCAGACGCGCGCACTGGCGACACGTGTACAGGCGCACGGCTATAGTGCGTGGCGCGCGTTCACGCATGCCTACCTGATCGTCCGCCATGGCGACAATCTGCTCGGTCCGTTCGCCGACACCGGCGGTCGACGTGTCGGCATCGGCATCGAAACCGGTTCGCAGCGATCGCTCGATCTGATCAACAAGCGCAATGGCCGTCGCCAGCTGGTCGAAGAACATTTCGAGGCGGTGCGCATCGCCAATCGTCTCGGCATCGCGGTCGATGCGTTCACGATGATCTATCCATGGGAAGACGAAGCCGATCTGGCGGCGACAACCGAGTTGGTGGAGTTCGTTGCCGGCAATCCAGTCGTCGGCGAGGACCATCTCGGCCGCCCGCTCAAGAACGCTGTCGACTCGACGATCATGATGCCGTATCAAGGCACCCGCTTTAACGACATGCTCAAAGCAGGGACGCTGCCGGGCGTCAGCCTGCGGACCGAGGAACGACCGAACGATCTCTTCTACAAAGGCGTCAATGCTTCGTCCGGCTGGGCCTATGATTTAACCACCCTGCCGCGGGAGCGCTATCTCGAAGTGCAGAGCTACCGGAACTCGCTGCGTCCATCGTATCGCTGAACAGGCTGACCTCGCCCGCGGGGCTCAGCTGCCCGGCCGCGCCCGTGCCGGGAACCGCTGCGTCTGTCAGACCGCGTACTGCTGAATGATCTGCTTGCCGAGCGCCATCATGTGCACCTGGTCAGGGCCGTCGGCCTGCCGGCACCAGCGCGCGTAGCTGAATGCTTCGGCCATGAAATAGTCGGCCGTGAAGCCACCCGCACCGTGAATCTGCATGCAGCGATCGATGACGGTTTGCGCCATCAGCGGCACCGTGATCTTCGCCGCCGCAATCAGGTCGCGTGCGTCCTTGGCGCCGACTTCATCCATCTTGTGCGCCGTCGACAAAGTCAGCAGACGAGCCTGTTCGATTTCGCAGAAACACTTGGCGATGTCTTCCCGAATCGACTGATGCTCGGCCAGCTTGCGGCCGAAAGTCGAGCGCGATACAGCTCGCCGGCAAGCGAACTCGAGTGCGCGTTGGGCAGCACCGATGAGCCGCATGCAGTGATGGATGCGACCCGGTCCGAGCCGACCTTGCGCAATCTCGAAGCCGCGCCCTTCGCCGAGCAGAATGTTCTCCACCGGCACGCGCACGTTCTCGAAATGGACTTCGGCGTGCCCGGACGGCGCATCGTCGTAACCGAAAGTCGTCAAAGGTCGGACCAGTTTGACGCCGGCTGTGTCCTTGGGAACCAGGATCTGACTTTGCTGCATATGACGATTCGGGTTTTCCGGATCGGACTTGCCCATGACGATGATGATCTTCGTGCGCTCATACATCGCATTGGTGATGAACCACTTGCGGCCGTTGATCACGTATTCGTCGCCATCGCGCACAATCGAGGTCTGGACATTGGTCGCATCGCTCGAGGCGACATCCGGTTCGGTCATGGCGTAAGAGGAGCGGATTTCACCGGCCAGCAGCGGCGTCAACCAGCGCTTCTGTTGCTCAGGTGTGCCGTATTTCATGAACACTTCCATGTTACCGGTGTCGGGCGCACTGCAATTGAACACTTCCGGACTCCACGACACGCGGCCCATGATTTCGGCCAACGGCGCGTAGTCAGCGTTCTTCAGTCCGCCATGATCGGCGGGCATGAAGAGATTCCACAGGCCGGCCTCACGCGCCTGTTCTTTCAGTTCCTCCATCAGCGGCAGAGTCGCAAAGCGATCCGGCATCGCATTCAGCTGTTCATGGTAGTGCGCCTCATTGGGGTAGATGTGCGCGTCCATGAATGCGAGCAGCTGAGTCTTGAGGGCTTGCGGGTCGTGCTGGGCAGAGGTGTGCATGGCGTGAGGTTCCGATCCGGGTTGAGAAGGGTTAAGGACCCTGGTCAGAATTAGCTGTACATTTGGCTGTTCCTGAGCACTCGCTGCGGCGTTGCATTTCCTGGCAATAGCCCCGCTATTGCCGGCGAAAAGCGCCTAGCAGCAACTGCTCAGGAACACCCTCGGTGTTGACCAGCTAATTCTGACCAGGGTCCTAAGTATACTACCTGCCCATGACCGTCACGCCCGCCACGGCCGGCCAGCGTTTCCGCGCGATGTTCGCGCTGATCATCGCCGGCGAATTGATCTTCAGCCTGCCGTTTCATCTGCCCCGGTATTTTCGCGCGAGCGTACTCGAGGCCCTCGGCTTCAACAACGCCCAGCTGGGCGACATATTCGCAGTCTATGGCGTGACGGCCATGCTGGCGTATTTTCCTGGCGGCGCGATTGCCGACAGGTGGCCGGCGCGTCGTCTGATGTGCCTGTCGCTGCTGGCGACGGCCGTTGGCGGACTGTATCTGGCCAACGCGCCCGGCAGCGTCGGGATGTCGTTGCTTTACGGTTATTGGGGCGTGACCACGATCCTGCTGTTCTGGGCAGCGATGATCCGCGCCACCCGCCAGTGGGGCGGTATGCTGGCCCAGGGTCGCGCTTTTGGACTGCTCGACGGTGGCCGCGGACTCGTCGCCGCAGCGTGTGCGACTCTCGCGGTCGCCTGCTTCGAGGCGCTGGTCGGCAGTGATGGCGCAGAACTCATGCCCAACGCGCGGCAGGCCGGTCTGCATGCGGTCATCCTTTTTTATAGCGCGCTGACAGCCGGAGCCGGCGCGCTGGTGTGGCTGTGGGTGCCTGAAGACGAGCTCGAAATCCGGTCCAGGCAGCACGCCGGCGTTGACGGCTTGCGCGCCGTCGTCGGACTGCGCGTCGTGTGGTTGCAAGCCTTTGTCGTGGTGTGTGCGTACTGCGGCTACAAGGGCCTGGATAATTATGCGCTGTATGCCGTCGACGTCCTCGGCATGGGTGAAACCGAAGCGGCGCGCTTCACCGCGAACTGTGCCTATTTACGGCCGCTCGCTGCAGTCGCTGCCGGGCTGCTCGCCGACCGGCTCGGCGCAGCGCGCGCAGTCGGCGCGCTGTTCGCAACGCTTACCCTAGTTTATGCATCCCTCGCCGTGCTGGACGCAGACGGAAATTTGCGCAACCTCGTCGTCGCCGGACTGCTCGTCAGCTATGCCGGCGTGTTCGCATTGCGCGGCGTCTATTTCGCCCTGCTTCAAGCGAACGGCGTTCCGTTTGCGCAGACCGGCGCGGCTGTCGGTCTGGTCTCGCTGGTCGGCTATACACCGGACATCTTCTTCGCCCCGCTGACTGGGCGCCTGCTCGACCACGCACCCGGCCTCGCCGGTTATCAGTACTACTTCATCGCGCTGAGCGCGATCGCTATCATCGGTCTCGCAACCACCGCGCTACTGGCCGGGCAGCGGGCGACGACCCGACTTACTAGAGTTTCCTCAAATATCATCAATCGGGAGCAGGACTCATGAAACGACCCGTCTGTGTCATCGTTGGTGCCGGCGCAGGCCTGGGCCGTTCGCTGGCCGCGACTTTTGCCGGCCACGGTTGCGATATCGCGCTGGTCTCGCGCTCCGAAGCCGGCAGTGCTGCGGCACAGGCAGCGGCCCGTGCTGCAGCGCCTGCCGCGAACGTCGCTTTCTTCGCGGCTGACGCCACTGAACCCGAAGCGCTCGAGAAAACGCTGGCCGGAATCGAGCGCGACTTCGGCGCCGTGGAAATCCTCATTTATAACGCGCGCGGTGGTTATGATCTTCGTGCACCGCTGGCGATGAGTTACGCCGATCTCGAGGATATCTATCGCCTCGAAGTCGTCGGTGCGTTCGCCGCCGCCAAAGCGGTGATGCCGGCGATGATCGCGCGCGGCCATGGCACCGTCATCTATTCGAGCGCGACGGCCGCACTGCGCGGCTCGGCCAATAATCCGCTTTTTGCCATCGGCAAGTTCGGGCTGCGCGCACTTGCCCAGAGTCTGGCCAAGGCTTATGCCAGGGATGGTATCCACGTCGCGCATATGCGCCTCGACTGCACGCTCGACGTGCCGGAAGTCCGCGCCTACATGGGCAATACGTTCAAGGCCGAGGACACTGCGAACACGGATGACGTCGCGCAGACTTACTGGTGGGTGCACCTGCAGCCGAAATCTGCCTGGAGCAACGAGGTCGAGCTACGACCGTATACCGAGAGCTGGACATGTTAATCCTCTGAATAAGTCCATCCTGGACTTCTTAACAGGCTGTTAGAGCACGCTCCACACCACACACTAGCATCAGGGGGAACACCATGGAGACTCTCGCTGGCAGAGTCGCCGTCATCACGGGCGGCGCGAGCGGCATCGGTTATGCGACAGCGGAGCTGCTCGCCGCAGCGGGCATGAAGCTCGTGCTCGCCGATATCGAACAATTGGCGCTGGACGAGGCCGCTGATCGCTTGAGTAGCGCCGGCGCCGACGTCATCGGCGTGCGTACCGACGTCGGCGAACTCACCCAGGTCCAGCAGCTCGCCGACACCACGTTCAAGCATTTCGGCGCAGCACACGTGATCTTCAACAATGCCGGCGTGGCGGTGTTCGGTCCGGTGCAAGAGATGACGCATGCCGACTGGGAGTGGATCCTGAAAGTCGACCTGTGGGGCGTGATCCACGGAGTCGAGACTTTCCTGCCGCGCATGATCGCACAGGGTCAGGGCGGACATATCGTCAATACGGCATCGTTCGCGGGACTGGTCGCGAATCAGGGTTTGTCGGTCTATTGCGTGGCGAAATACGGTGTAGTCGCGTTGTCTGAATGTCTCGCGCGCGACGTGCGTGAGCACAATATCGGTTCCTCGGTGCTATGCCCGATGGTCGTTGCCACGCGCATCAACGATTCAGCGCGCAATCGACCGAGCGAGTACGGTGGGCCTGAACGCGATCTCGATGTCTCTGACGAGCAGGCCGACAAAATGCGCGGACGCGTATTGCCGGTGGCGGAAGTTGCCGCGAAAGTCGTCAAGGCGATCAGGAACAACGAACTCTATATCGTCACGCACGAGGAATCGCGCGCCTACATCCGGCGTCGATTCGAACGTATCGACCGCGCATTCGATCTGTGAAGGATAATCATTGCCCGTTCAGCGCAGCGGTGACGGGCAGTTCGCGAGACGGGTCAGCGACCGTCGACTGGCGAGCGCGAACCATTCGCCTGCCGGCGATCCGGACCGGCCCGATGACGGCGCAGCGCTGACTTCAACCAGCACGGTGCGAGCACGCGGATGCGCCTGCTCGCCGCGCCCGTTAGCCACCTGCAAGACATTGTCCTGACGGTCCGCTTCAAGGTCGCGATCGAGGATCCCCCAAGGCGTCTCGGCCTCGCGCAGAGCAAGGCCGAGTATCTGCAATGGTGGCCAGCCCGGCGTTTCGCAATCGATGCACGCACTCGCATGACGCTGCCACACCAGGGTCAGTTTGTCCCATGATTTCAGCTCTGCGCGATAGCAGATACGGGCGCCGGGCAGTATGGCACCGAGTTGCGCATGTTCGCGCTCGCGCATCGCTGCAGCGGTATTCAAATAACCCCAGCCGTAGCTGCGGTCATAGTGCGTGCCGTGGCGATACGGACCGTGCGCTCCGGCAACACGATCTTCGCGACACCCCTGGCCATTGCCGCGCACGCTCGGCGGCGGTGTGCCACTGCTGGTCCAGGCATCCGCGCTATTGATCAGAATCGCTTTCACCAGGTGCGGCGCACGGGTTCCAGCGTGCATGAGACCGGCCGCAGCGGCGCCGACGATTGCTGCTGCCGGACTGGTACCGGAATTCGTTTTCCAATAGCCGATATCGTGCTCGAGGCGATGACCGAGACGCGAGCAGAATGCGCACGGCGTTGACGCATCTTTCGCACAGCGTGCGCGACACCAGGCGGGATCGACGCCGGTCGTGTCGACGCGCACGCCGGGCGCGACGAGGTCGAGCAGACGCGGGCCGTGCCCCGGAGCAGGGGCAACACTGCTGTTGCGGTAGATCTTGTGGCGCACGCGATCGGCGCTGGGCTTACAGGATGTCCAATCGAACGCATGCATGTTGCCGACCGTGATGCCGTTGTAGGTATCGCCCGGCACCGTCATGCTGGTGCTCTCGACATAGCCGTGATTACCGGCCGACTTGACGACAACAACGGCCTGTTCATCGATCAGCCTGTCGATGATCCGTGTGACACCGAACCAGCGGGTACCACGGCATCTGGCGCTACCCGCTGATGCGCAGAGCGCGCCATTGCCCTGGCTGTAGTTGATGAGGTCGGGATACGGCCTTGCGGCATCGGGCATCATCAACCACGCCAGATCGCGTAACAGTACGTTACGCCCTGCCGGCGTCTCCGGCCCGGCCCGGGTAATTAGCGCATGCGCCAGCGGGAACGGCCCGAAGTCGCCTCCGAGCTGCTGGCGTCTCCCGCTTGCGACGAGTCGTTCACCGCGCGCAATCCGGGCATAGAGACCCAGCATGGCTGTCCCGTGCGAGCGCATCAGCCGACCGTCGGCACCCGGCGTACCCGGCGCGAAATCGAACGCTGTAAACGTGTGCTGCAACAATGGATGGCTGGCATCGGCGCCATTGTCGATCAGAGCGATGTCGAGAGCGCCCGCATCCATCGCGTTGGTAGCTGAAGCCGGTGGTGCAACCGCCGCGGCCATCGGGAGTACCGGGTAGTACGGGTGCAGCGACACATGCGCAATGTCGCCCACGCCAGAGGCCTGTGCCGCTTTGAGCGCCGCGAGCGCGTCTGGCCCGTCGTGCCGTGGCAGATGCACGAGCATGGCATTGAAGATAGGCTCTGGCTCGAAGATTGCCGATTCGCGCATGGCGGGCGGTAGTGCTGCACGGATCTGCGCTTCGCGCTCATCGACAGACGTCGCGAAACTGCTGAGGCGCGCCCGGGTAACCGCTCGGCGGCGCGCTTCGATGGCTGACGGCGCCCACTCGCGGGCGTCGAGCGCGTCCAGCGCAGCACGGAACGCAGCGCGGTCGGCAAACAGGATCAGCAGACTCATTCGCGCGCTATCCGATGCCACAGCTACATCGGTGGAGACTCCAGCGGCGAACGCGCCGCCGGAAACACTCATCAAAAGAACAAGCAGGATTCGGATCACGAGACGCATTATCGCAAAGTCGAACAATCGTCGTTGAGCGGCTGGAGCGGCTGGTGAGCGTAGCCCGCAACCAAGCAGCATGGTGTAATGCGGGCGTCGGCCTGCGCTATCCATGCGCTGGCAGTAGCTGCATCACTATCAGGTCATTCAGAATCAGAAGAGGCAAGGCGTCATGCGTCTCGGTATGCTGCTCCGCAATTCCGGCCCGGTTGCGACCGCCGAGTTCATTGCCGGCTGTGCCGGCGCGGCCGAAGCGGCCGGGCTCGACGACCTTTGGGTGCTCGACCATATTGCGATCCCGCCCGACGAAGCCGAAGGCTCGGGCGGCCGCTATGTCGACGCGCTGGCGACGCTCGCGTTCGCGGCCGGCATCACGCAGCGCATCGGGCTCGGCACGTCGGTGCTGGTCGTTCCTTATCGTCCGGCACTCGCTACCGCCAAATGGGTCGCGTCGATCCAGGAACTGTGCAATGGCCGTCTGAGTCTCGGCGTCGGCGCCGGCTGGATGCCCGCTGAATTCACCGCTGCCGGCGTGCCGCGCGAACAGCGCGGGCGCATTACCGACGAGACGCTCGGCTTTCTGAATACCTGCTTCGACAACGATATCGTCGAAGCGAATGGCCAGCGTTTCATCTTCAGCCCGCGCCCCGTGCGTCCGCCGATACTGATTGGTGGCAGTGGCAAACATGTCCAGGCGCGTGCTGTACGCTATGGCGACGGCTGGATGCCGACAGAGGGCGACCCGGACAAACTGCGCGTGCCAATCGCCCATTTGAAAGCGGCCATGGCGGCTCAGGGCAAAGGTCAGCCCGCGATCATTCCGCTGACGCGCCTCGACTTGAGTGACCGTGGGCGTGCCGCCGACCAACTTGCCGCACTCGCTGCGGTCGGCGTCACCGGCATCGAACATACTGAGAAATACGACACCATCGGCGCTTTTCAGGCGATCGCCGACGGACTGCTGGAAGCGCGCAGCCAGGCCGGGTTGTAACGGCCGGTAGCAATTCGCCTGAATGGCCATGGCTTGCCGATAGAAGGTCTTTCCCAGGAGACAGACGCGCATGAAGATCGTTGCCGAGATTGCCGCGAGACAGCTCGTGCATGCCGACTGGCGGCGCGAGATCCACGCGCGCCCCGAACTCGCTTATCAGGAGCAGCGGACAGCCGATCTCGTCGCAGACAAGCTGACGGCTTTCGGCATCCCGATAGTGCGTGGGCTCGGCCGGACCGGTGTTGTCGGCACGCTCAAGGCCGGTCGCAGCGATCGTTCCATTGGTTTGCGTGCCGATATGGACGCGCTGCCGCTGCAGGAATTGAATGCGTTTTCGCATTGCTCGCAGCATGCCGGTGTCATGCATGCCTGCGGTCACGACGGGCATACGGCCATGTTGCTGGCAGCGGCAGAGCACCTGGCCGCGCATCGCGATTTCGATGGCATCGTGCATTTCATCTTTCAGCCGGCCGAAGAAGGCGAAGCTGGCGCCAAGGCCATGATGGATGACGGCCTGTTCGAGGATTTTCCGATGGACGCGGTCTATGGCCTGCACAACTGGCCAGGACTGGCTGTCGGTCAGATGGCGATGCGCACCGGCGCCGCCATGGCAGCGATGGATATCTTTGAAGTGACGATTACCGGCAAAGGTGGCCATGCAGCGCTGCCGCATCTGGCAGTCGACCCGATACTGGTGGCAACGGCCGTGGTGCAGGCCTGGCAGAGCATCGTTTCGCGCAACGTCAAACCGACTGAAGCCGCCGTCGTTTCGGTCACGCAGTTTCATGCCGGCGATGCATGGAACGTGATCCCGCAATCGGTCCTGTTGCGCGGCACCGTGCGCTGCTTCAGTCCGGAGGTCCGCACGCTGATCGAGTCACGCATGCAGCAGATTGCGCTGGGGCTGTGTAGCGCCCATAGCTGCGAGCTGTCGTGGTGGTATGAGCAACGGTTTCCGCCGACCGTGAATTCGCCGACGGAAACCGCGATCGCGGCGCGCGCAGCCTGCGAGCTGCTCGGTGCTGACAATGTCAACACGAATATCGAGCCTGTGACGGGTTCGGAAGATTTCGGCTACATGCTGGAGAAGAAACCCGGCTGCTATGCATTCATCGGCAATGGCCCCGGCGACGGCGGCTGCCTGTTGCACAGCCCGTATTTCGATTTCAACGACGACGTGATCCCGATAGGCGCCAGCTACTGGGTCGGTCTCGTTCAGGATGTCCTCAAGCGCTGACCATTGACAGCTGCACTGGTACGGTCGCGGATACCTGCCGTTCCTGCAGCCATACTTCCAGCACATCGGCGGCCAGCGGCCGACTGATGAAATACCCCTGCGCGATATCGCAACCCCAGTCTGTCAGCATCGCCTGCGTTTCGGCCCCCTCAACGCCTTCCGCAACGACTTTCAGCCCCATGTTGTGACCGAGGTCGATGGTGCCGCGGACGATGATTGCATCGTCGGCATCCTTGTCCATGTTGAGAATGAACGTCTTGTCGATCTTGAGTTCAGACACGGGGAGGCGCTTCAAGTAGGCCAGCGACGAATAGCCGGTACCGAAATCATCGATCGACAAGCGCAATCCGAGCGCGTGCAAACGGTTCAGATTGTCCTGGGCACGTACCGGATCGTCCATGATGGCACTCTCGGTGACTTCCAACGTGAGCCCGCTGACCGGGATCCGATGGCGCGCAATGCATTCAGCGATATAGCCGGGCAGGTCATTATTCAACAGATCGCGCGCTGAGACATTGATACACATACCGATTGGAATACCGGTCTGATGCCAGCGCGCGAGCTGCGCGCAAGCGGCTTCGATGACCCAATGCGTAATGTTGCGGATATAACCGGTCTGTTCGGCAAACGGAATGAATTGATCGGGCGGCACGAAACCACGCACCGGATGTCGCCAGCGCACAAGTGCCTCGACCTGCACGGCGCGTCCCGTGCTGAGATCGATCTTCGGCTGATAGAGCAGTACCAGTTCATCGTTCTCGATGGCACTGCGCAGCTCGCTCAACAGCGATAGACGCTCCGGACTCTGCTCGTAGCTGGGATCATATTCAACATAACCGTTACGCGTGCGCTTGGCCACCGTCATGCTGAGATCGACCCGGCTCATCAGTACCGCCACATCGTCGCCGTGTTCCGGATAGGTGACGATGCCGATACTGCCGCCGACATCGACGACCTGGTTGCCGACGTTCAACGGCGGTTCCAGCACTGTGAGCAACCGCGTGGCCGTGCGCCGGGCTGCGGAAAGGTCCGAATCCGGCAGCAATATCGCAAACTCGTCGCCGCCCAGACGCGCCAGCGTATCCGATTTGCGCCCGAGCAACGATTGCAGGCGAAGCGCTACGGCCTGCAGGACAAGGTCGCCGTTCTGATGGCCGAGCGTCGAGTTAATCAGCTGGAAGTTGTCGAGATCGAGCAGCAGGACGCTGACCGCGCCATTGCTACGGCGCGCGATGGCAAGCGCCTGCTGCAGGCGATCGTGGAGCAGCGCTCGATTCGGCAGCTGGGTGAGCCCATCGCGATAAGCAAGATCCATGATCGTCGATTCGCGGCTGGCAATCGCTTCGCGCATCTGGTTGAAAGCGCCAGCGAGCGTGCCAATCTCGTCGCGTGAAGTGACTTCAACCGCGCTCGTGTAGTCTCCACTCGCGATGGATTGTGCGACGACACCCAACTGGCGCAGGGGGTTGGTTACGCCGCGTGCGATGACGAAACTGCCAAACAAGGCCGCGCACAAGCCGACCAGCGTCATCGTCATGAGATAGTTACGCAGCTGTGTTGCACCTTGCAAAGCTGACTCGAGCGAGCGCTGCAGGACGGCGACCGCTGCGGTGTCGTCGTCGACGGTCAGCGTCGCGACCGAAGTCATGTCGGTCTCGCTCCGAACTGGTTTGATCCGCTCCCGCGGCGGGCTCTCGAGCAGCTTCGCGAAACTGCTTCGGGCAGCAGCCTGTTCTGCGTCCGACAGCGTCGTTCCGACCAGTTGCCAGTCGCGTTGACCGGAACGCGTCAGGAAGGAAACCTTCAGGCCAGTCAGGTCGGCCAGGTCGTGGGCAACATCGTCTTCGACCACGAAGCCCATCGCGACCCAGCCGATCACGGCCGGAGCGCGAACCGCCAGTACGACCATCTGATAGAGCCGACCCTCGGTCACGGCCAGACCGGCGGCCTGGCCGGACGATTTGGCCTGTTTCAGCAATGCACCATAGGGAAATGGATCGCCCTCACTGACCTCGGGCACGGTGCTCGCGCTGATCCGGCCGTTCAGGTCGGTCATCATGAGGAGATCGGCCTTGATGCGCCTGCCGTGGTTCTCGAGTGCGGATTTCAGCGTCGCCGCATCGTCGGTCGCGACCGCCTCACGAAACGCGAAATCAGCAGTAAGTACCACAGCGGCCTGGCGCAACTGCAGTGATTTGTCGTCGAGAATGCGCTCGAAAACGCGCTCGCCGATGGCCAATTCACGCGTGACCTGTTGCTCGGCTGTATTGCTCGCAAAGAAGGTGATTCCGGCGATTGCCGCGCACGCGAGCAGCAGCACCAGGCCGCCGAAAAAGGCGACGATGCGACTGCGAATCGAGCTCAATGCCATGAGCGGACTATTCGAGCGGTGGCGGCAGCGGCAGGTCCTGGCGCAAAGCAAGTACGAGCGTCTGCGCCGGCGTTGCCGTTTCGACTTTCACCGCCGCTGGCGTCGCCGCAACAGCTTCATCGTTCATCTGGTAGTGCCAGGTCTGAAGTTCATAGTCGCCAGCGGGCAGCGAAGCCAGCTTCACTGACCCGGTCGCGTCGGTCAGCGCGAAGTACGGTGCATCGACAATATAGACATAGGCAATCATGCCGTCGTGAATATTGCAGCCGAGTACGACCAGCCCCGGTTTATCGAACGTCACCGGGTCGGCAGTGACGCCGTGATAGAGCTTCAGCTGGAATACTTTCGGCGGCGAGAAGGAATATACGTGGTGCTTGATATCGTCCTTGTTGGGGAAGGTGACAGTTGTGCCGGTGGCCAGTGCGCTCACGCGCGGCTCGAACTTTTTGCTCACCTGGTCGATGATCGCGGTTTGCGGCTTCAAAGCAGTTGACTTGCCGGCCTGGCGGGCGAAAACGACCGCGTCCGGTATTGGCTGACCGTTCTGGTCCAGCACACGCACTTCGAGCGCGGTTCCGCTGCCTGACGCCAGTGCAAGCAGTATCAGCAATGACAAGTGACGCCCTTGATGATGGCTCATGAACGCGCCTCCAGATGTTCCTGCTTGCCGCGCCCGCCTGTAACGATGTCGCGCTTCATCGGCGCAAGGATGCGAAGCAGCTCGTTCTTCTCGCGTTCAGCGACGCCTTGTCGCGCAAGCGCATCGCGCAGCATCTGGACCAGTGAGGAAAATTCCCTCTCGGTGATGTCGAGCCCACCATGGGCAAGTCGCATATCGTCCCCGCTATAGGTGCACGGCCCACTGGTCAGGGCGCAGAACTGTTCGACAATGTGCTTCTTGATGCGATCGAGTTTGACATTTTCGAAGGAGCGCAAGCCGTCAGGCGATTGCGCGTAACGATCGATGAGATCGTCGACCACCGCCGTAATAACCGGTTCGCCGCCCATCCGCTCATACAAGGTCCCGGTCGCCGGTGTCAGGCGTGCACAGGCCGATAAAGCGGTAATCAGAACGGCCGTTATAAGTAACGTTCCGGCTATTGCTCCGGCGCGGCCGACAGCTGCCACGCTCGCGCTTGACCCGAGCTGGCCCGAATCGGCAGAACTGAAGAATTTCATTTTCATCGGGTGTTTACCGTGGACAGGAACATCGACATGACGCACAGGTTTATCGGACGATTCCAAACCAAGCTTGAGCAGGCGCTGCGCCTCGGGCTGGTCCTTTTTGCGGCTAGCGCGGCATTGCTGATGGTGGACGCCAGAGCCGATGGCGGACGGCTGCTCGCGACCGGCGGCGTGACCCAGTTGGAAGGCACGGCGGGCGGCGGCATCGTGCCGTGGGCCTTGATTGGCGGCTACGGCACCAAGGACGAAATCGGCGGCACGGGCTTCGCCACCTATGTCGATTCCGGTCATTTCGATCTGCTCATGGCCGGGGCGACTATCGGGATCTACGACCGCCTGGAGCTGTCGTATACGCGCCAGCGTTTCAATCTTGGCAAAACTGTGCCGGGTGAATCCATCGATCAGGATGTTATCGGTGCCAAACTGAAGGTGTATGGCGACGCTGTGTTCGATCAGGACCGCTGGACGCCTCAGGTCGCGCTTGGCGTGCAATACAAACGGAATCTGGATTTCAAATTCGTGCCGAAACTGCTCGGTGCCGAAGACAATGACGGGGTGGATTTCTATCTCGCCGCAACCAAGCTGTATCTGGCCGGCGTCCTCGGTCGCAATGTTCTCGTCAACGCGACCGTCCGCGCTACGCGCGCCAACCAGTTCGGACTACTCGGATTCGGCGGCGATCGTCACGATGACTATCAAGCGCAATTCGAGGGCAGTGTGGCGGTGTTCCTCACCGATGCTGTGGCTATTGGCGCCGAGTTTCGTACGCGACCAGACAACCTAAGCAGTTTCGAAGAGAACGATATCTTCGATGTCTTCGCCGCCTGGCTGCCCACCAAACACGTGGCTGTGACAGTGGCTTATGCCGACCTCGGCCGCATCGCCAATCGGCCAGACGAGGAAGCGTTATACGTGTCGGCGCAGCTCAGCTACTGAGCACGGCGCGGCGGCAGCGATAGGCCGGATACGCGGGCGGACCGGCGCGGCGGTTTCGCCGCGCCGGCACCTCGACTCAGGCCGCGTTCGCCTGTCTCAACCAGTTCTCGAGTTCATCCGCGCCGCCGATATGCGAACCGTTGACGAAGACCTGAGGAAAGGTCGTACGGCCAGCCACCGCGCGCAGACTGCGATCGGTGAAATGCACATTCAACAGCAATTCCTCGTACGGCAGATCAGCTGACTCAAGCGCCTGTTTGGCGCGCGCGCAGTGGCTGCAGCCCTTGCGCGTAAACACGGTTACGTCAAGCGGCTTCGCCGCTGTCGGCGCGAGATACCGCAGCATCGTATCGGCGTCGGAGACGTCGTAAGGGTCACCCGCGACATCCGGCTCGATGAACATCCTGGCGATGATGCCGTCACAGACAAGCATCGAATAACGCCACGAGCGGCGCCCGAAACCCAAATCTTCCTTGTCGACCAGCATGCCCATCTTCTCGGTGAACTCGCCGTTGCCGTCGGGGACGAAACGCAGGTTCCAGGCCTGCTGGGATTCCTGCCATTCGTTCATGACGAAAGCGTCGTTGACCGATACGCAGACGATTTCGTCAACACCATGCTTGCGGAATTCGGCCGCCAGCTGGTTGTAGCGTGGCACATGCGAAGACGAGCAGGTCGGCGTAAACGCGCCCGGCAGCGAAAAGACGATGACTGTTCTGCCGGCAAAGATCTCGGTAGAGGTCACGCTCACCCACTCGTGCCCTTTGCGGGTACGGAAATTGACGGCCGGAACGGCCTGGCCTTCTTTGTTCTCCAACATGGTTGTGTCCTCACCTAAGAATGTCGTGTTTGAAAATGAATCGATGCAGCGAGGATAAGGACGTGCCGGTTTGATTGAAAATCGATTGTCTATTTCTTCACGATAGGCGTTGCCTATGCGTGCATAGGCTCATGTCGCGCACAAGTTCAGGCCAGGCGGGCGGCGGCGAAATCAAGGAAACGGCGAATCTTGCCCGGAAGATGTTCGCGATGCGCGTACAAGGCATGCACCGGGCGCAGGGCTGGCTCGAATGCCTCGAGTACGGTCTGCAAGCGCCCGTCGGCCAGTGCGCCGGCGACGATGTAATGCGGCAACCGCACGACGCCGCGGCCTCGAAGTGCGAGCGCATGCAGCGCATCTCCGGCGTTGGAGACGATATCGCCGGTGACCCGCACCTGCAGGCGCTGGCCGTTTTCGAGAAAAGTCCAATCGCTGAACAGATGGCCGGGCTGCTCGGCAAACAGCAGGCAGTTGTGGCCCGTCAGTTCCTGCGGGTGTTGTGGCTCACCCCGCTCGCTCAAATAGTCCGCGCTGGCGCAAACCACCATCCGCACAGCGGTCAGTCGACGCGCGATGTAGCTGCTGTCGCCGAGCTCACGCACGCTGACAGCGACATCGATCCCTTCGTCGACGAGATCGATATGCCTGTCGGTCAGCAGCAGGCGCATCTGCACGGCGGGATAGGCCAGCATGAAATCAGCCACGACCGGGCTCAGGTACAGCGCGCCGAACAGCGGCGGGGCGGCGACCGCCAGGACGCCACGCGCGCCGCGCGCCGCATCGCTCAGGCGGTGCTCTACCTGGTCCAGTTCGGTCAGAATCTCGCCGAGCTGCTTGAAATACTGGCCACCGGCCTCGGTCAGACGGGTACTCCGGGTACTTCGATTGAACAGCCGCACATCGAGATGCGCTTCCAGCGACTGGATGTGTTTGGTCGCCATAGCCCGTGAAATACCGAGTTCGGCAGCTGCCGCCGCAAAGCTGCCGCCACGCACGACCGCCATGAACACCTGCATGCTGGTCAGTCGATCCAGCATCGCTATGGTTGCCGATTAAGAAACAATGCATTTCCTCTTGCGGGCTAGGATTCCTGGAATAAAGCGCCTATCTTTTACTGCAACGCAGCAATATCCGCTGAACCCGCTTTGAATACGAGTCTATGAGGAAACAACCCATGAAGACCATTGTTCCTTTCATCCTGGCCGCGACGACCTTGACGGCAGCACTCCCAAGCACCGCTGCAATCACCAGCTGCGCCCCGGACAGCAGTAAACGCGCCATCGCCGAGGCCTATACGATGCGCTGGCTGGCCGCGCTGAACGGTACCGGTACGCAGTCGATATCTGCGCTCTATGCCGAATCCGCCGTACTCATGCCGCCGAGCGACGAGACCATCGTCGGGCGCGAGCCGATATCGACCTACCTGCGCGCGCACCCGGGGCCGGCCACTCACGCCGACTACCGTATCGATATCGTGTCGTGCGAGCTGCGTGGCAACGCCCTGCACATTGCCGGCGTATGGGGCGCTCAGGTCGACGGCGCCAAGGCCGGCGCACTGACCACCGGTAACGTGCTTCGGGTACTCGAAGCGGACGCTGACGGTGCCTGGCGCTCGCGTTACGAGATCTGGAACTGAAGTTCTGGAGTTGAGTTGGGCGACGGTGCGGAGCAGATGGCCCTGCACCGTTCCCCCAGACTGCTGCTCAGTTGGCGGTGTTGAGCGCTTCCAGCACTTTCGCGGGATGCTCGGCGGCGCTGGCGACGCGCTTCCAATGTTTGCGGACTTTGCCGTCGGCACCGACCCATACGGTCGAGCGGATGACGCCCATGGTCTTCTTGCCGTACATGACTTTCTCGCCGTAAGCGCCATAGGCCGTCATCACGGCTTTGTCTTTATCGGACAGCAGCAGAAAAGGTAGTCCGTACTTCGCCGCGAATTTCTGGTGTGATTCGGCACCATCGGGCGAGATGCCGATAACGACGACGCCGCGTTTGCTCAACGTTTTCCAGTCGTCACGGAAGCCGCAGGCTTCCTTGGTACAACCAGGTGTATCGTCCTTGGGATAGAAATAGACGACGACGTCCTTGCCCTTGAAATCTTTCAGTTGGACGTTGTTGCCCTGTGCGTCCGGCAACGTGAATGCCGGGGCGGTTTTACCTTCTTCGACTGGCATGCGCTGAATCTCCTGCGGCTTGTACACGTTGCGGCCCGCGTCTGGAAATCGCGCGAGCACGGTCGCCATTATGCGCGATGGCGACTACCAGCCACAGTCCAGCCAGCGTCGCGATACTGGACCACAGGCGCGTGCGCGCAGTAGATTCCAGGTGCGGTCGAATGACCGACTACGAGGACTCTCATGATTTCGCGCGTTCAACATCAGATCGTTCCGGTAACACCATTTCAACAGAACTGTTCGGTGGTATGGTCCGCAGCCAGCCGCCGCGGTCTGGTTGTCGATCCAGGCGGCGACCTCGACCGCATTGAAGCTGCCGTCAGCCATCACCAGGTGACAGTCGAACGTATCGTGCTGACCCACGCGCACCTCGATCATGCGTCCGGGGCGCGCCGTCTGGCCGAGCACTACGGCGTACCGTTGGAAGGTCCGGAGCGCGCCGATGAATTCTGGCTCGACGCACTGCCTGAACAAGGCCGCGCTTACGGTTTCCCGCCAACAACAGCGTTCAAGCCCGATCGCTGGCTGGTCGACGGCGATACCGTCGATTGCGGCGAAGAACAGCTGGCGGTCATCCATTGCCCCGGCCACACGCCCGGCCATGTCGTGTTCTACCATACCGATGGTCTGGCCTTCGTCGGCGACGTGCTGTTCCGCGGTTCGATTGGTCGCACCGATTTGCCGCGAGGTAATCACGCCCAGCTACTGGCCTCGATCCGCAACCGCTTATGGCCGCTCGGCAACGAGGTTCGCTTCGTCCCGGGTCACGGGCCCGAGTCGAGTTTCGGCGTTGAACGCCACAGCAACCCGTTCGTCGCCGATCGCCTGTTCGAGGATGACTGATCGATTACGGTCGTCGACTGGCTATCGTCGGGATCGCTGCTATAGTTGAAGCAGGGGGAGTTATCGGCTGTGCCTGACCGGCGAGACCGACCGGGGCAACCCCGCCATAGACGCGTCTACCCATCGGAGCGGTTTCCCGCTGCCCACCAGGACCTCGCTCTGCGAGGCCAAATCGCCGGCCCAAACCCCGCCACCGTGCGGGGTTTTCTATTTCCCGGCTGGTGAAAAACTACTGCGCTCGGCAGGACTGCGGTGCACGAGCGCGCCGTTTCAGGCAAACACAGCGAGCAGATCCTTGGCGTCGACCTGGGCGCCGGGCTGGACGACGAGTTCGGCGATACGCCCGTCGCGCTCAGCGCGGACACTGGTCTGCATTTTCATCGCTTCAATAATCATCAGCGCATCGCCTTTGCGGACTTCTTCACCAACCCGCACATTGACCTGCGCAATGAGACCGGGCATCGGCGCGCCGACATGCAGGCTGTTACCAGCTTCGGCCCGCAGTCGCGGTGCGCGCGTAGCCGGTTGCGTGAGATCTTCCACCTTGATCGTCCGCGGCTGTCCGTTCAATTCGAAGAACACGGTGCGCAGGCCGTCGTCGTGATGATCGCTCACCCCGAGATACCGGATGATCAGCGTCCGGCCGGTATCGATGTCAACGTTGATTTCCTGCCCGGGCTCCATGCCATAGAAAAACACCGTGGTCGGCAGCATTGTCAGATCACCGTACTGCCGACGCGCCTGCGCGTAGTCGACGAACACGTCGGGATACATGAGATAAGACGCCAGCTCGACATCCGAAATATGGCGCTCGACCCGATGCTCGGCTTCCTTGCGCAGTGCCGGCAGATCGGCGCTCGGCAACACGGATCCGGGTCGCACGCGGAGCGGTTCGGCGCCGTGTAGTATTTTTGCCTGCAGCGCCGGCGGGAAACCGCCATATGGTTGGCCGAGGTCGCCGCGGAAAAACGACACAACCGATTCCGGGAACGCGACATCGACGGCCGGATCTTCGACTGCCGCGCGCGACAGTCCGCTGGTCACCATCGTGAGTGCCATATCGCCAACGACCTTCGAACTTGGCGTGACTTTGACGATGTCGCCGAACAGGTCATTGACGTCGGCATAGGCGCGCGCAATTTCTGGCCAATGGTCGCCGAGTCCGAGGGACCGCGCCTGCTCGCGCAGATTGGTGTATTGCCCGCCCGGCATGCCGTGCACGTAAACCTCCGATGCCCCGGCACGCTCTTCGCTTTCGAACGCCAGATAGCCGGCGCGCACTTCCTCCCAGTAGCGTGACAGGACGCGGATCGCATCAGGGTCGAGACCCGATTCGCGTGGTCCATGACGGAGCGCCTCGACCAGCGAGCCGAGATTGGGCTGCGAGGTCATCCCGCTCAGAGCGTCCATCGCTGCATCGACGGCATCGACGCCCGCGTCGATGGCCGCGAGCACGCTGGCCGCAGCGATCCCGCTGGTATCGTGGGTATGAAAATGTATCGGAATTCCCACTTCGTTCTTCAACGCCGTGATCAGTTCGCGCGCTGCACGCGGCCGACAAAGACCGGCCATGTCTTTGATGCCAAGCACATGTGCGCCAGCCGCTTCGAGTTCGCGTGCCATGTTTACGTAGTAGCGCAGATCGTATTTCGTGCAACCCGGATCGCTCAGGTTCCCGGTGTAGCAGATCGCCGCTTCGGCGATCTTGCCTGTTGCGCGTACGGCATCGATCGCCACGCGCATGTTTTCGACCCAGTTCAACGAATCGAAAATACGGAAGATGTCGATGCCGGCAGTAGCCGCCTGTTCGACAAAATAGGTAACTACGTTATCAGGATAGTTCTTGTAGCCGACCGCATTGGCTGACCGCAGCAGCATCTGCGTGAGAATATTCGGCATACGCTCGCGCAGGGCGGCGAGCCGCCGCCACGGGCATTCCTGCAGAAAACGCATAGCAACATCGAAAGTCGCACCGCCCCAGCATTCGACAGAGAGCAGCTGCGGCAACATCCGCGCATAGGCCGGCGCTATTCCAACCATGTCGAAACTGCGTACGCGCGTGGCGAGCAATGACTGATGTGCATCGCGAAAGGTCGTGTCGGTGATGAGCACCTGTTTCTGTGCCAGCATCCAGTCGGCAAAACCCTTGGCGCCGAGTGTCTCGAACCGTTCGCGATTACCGGCGGGTATGGGAAGCGTCACGCAATCAGGGATGCGCGGCAGTGGCGCGGGCCGTGGTCGCGGTCTTTCGGCAACGGCTGCATTACCGTTGATATTGACGTCAGAAATGTAGCGCAGTAATCGCGTTGCCCTATCTCGCCGACGCGGAAATATCAGCAGTTCGGGTGTCTCGTCGATGAACTTGGTGGTGTAATCGGCGCGCCGGAAACGTTCATTCTCAAGCAGTCCAACCAGAAAACGCAGATTGGTGTTCACGCCGCGAATTCGGAATTCGCGAAGCGCTCGCAGCATGCGTTGTGCAACTTCCTCGCTGTCCTGCGCCCACGCTGTTACTTTCACCAGCAGCGAATCGTAATAGCGGGTAATGCGCGCGCCGGTATAAGCCGTACCGGCGTCGAGCCGGATACCGAAACCGGCAGGACTGCGGTAGGTAGAGATGGCGCCGTAGTCGGGGATGAAATTGTTTTCCGGGTCCTCGGTCGTTACGCGGCATTGCACGGCATGACCGCGCATTTCGATATCGGCCTGAGCCGGGACGCCGGACCCGGGCATACCAATGGTGTGTCCTTCGGCAATACGGATCTGGGCTTTCACGATATCGATGCCGGTGATCGCCTCGGTCACCGTGTGCTCGACCTGGACGCGCGGATTGACTTCGATGAAATAGAACGCGCCAGTCAGTGCATCCTGCAGAAACTCGACCGTCCCAGCGTTGCAGTAGTGTGCCGCACGACACAGCTTCAGCGCCGCTTCGCAAACTTCGGCGCGTTTGCTGTCATCAAGATAAAGCGCCGGTGCGCGCTCGACGATTTTCTGGTTGCGACGCTGCACTGTGCAGTCCCGCTCGAACAGATGCACGATGTTGCCGTGCTGGTCGCCCAGGATCTGGACCTCGACATGGCGGGCATGTCGAACGAGCTTTTCGAGATAGACTTCGTCGTTGCCGAAAGCCGTCAGCGCTTCGCGCCGCCCGATATCGACCATCTCAATCAGAGTCTCGGCGCTCTCGATGACGCGCATGCCGCGACCGCCGCCGCCCCACGATGCTTTCAACATCAACGGATAACCGACAGCGGCAGCCTGGGCCGCTATCGCGTCGTTATCGCGTGGCAAAGGGCCCGTCGCCGGCATCACCGGGACACCGCTCGCTTGCGCAACTTCTCGCGCGGCGACCTTGTTGCCGAGCTGCCGCATGACTTCCGGCGGCGGGCCGACGAAGATGATGCCGGCAGCGCGACAAGCCTCGGCAAACTCCGGACTCTCGGACAAAAAACCGTAGCCAGGATGGATGGCATCAGCACCCGATTCGACCGCTGCGCGCACGATTTCGTCGATCTGCAGATAGGCCTGCACTGGCGTACAGCCGGCGCCGACCGGATACGATTCGTCAACCTTGAAGCGATGCAGGGAGAAGCGGTCCTCGTGCGAATAGACCGCCACGCTGACGATATCCAGTTCGGCTGCAGCGCGCATCACGCGGATGGCGATTTCGCCGCGATTCGCGACCAGCAGTTTCTTGATTCTCTTCATCGGCGGCATCAATCCTGGTCAAAATTCTCGACGCTCAAAGCGTTTGCCCTGTGCTGGTGCGATTGTTCAAGGCGTGGAACGCGCAGTGCCCAGGATCGCGCCTCGTGCCCGCATCCTTGCGAGGATTGTACCGCCTGCGGCATTCAGCGCGGAAACATCGGCGTGCCCGAGTTCGTCGGCGATGAGCGCGATGAGATCAACTCCGCGCAGGCCGCGCTGCTCAACGACGAGTTCGAGCAGTCGCGCCGTCGGCCCGTTGAGGTCGAGAAAACCATAGCGATGATCGATGTCGCGAAAGGCGGCGATGCGAGTGGGCGTTTCCGGCGGCGCTGCTGGCAGGTACTCGGAATTGATCGCGTGGACCGGGTAGCGGTATGTGAGCAGCCGAAGTAGCGGGTTCGGTATCGGTATGCCGGCGAGCAGGTCGGCATCGGTGGCAATATTGTCCAGCGTGATCGAGCGCTGATCGGCGCCGACGAGTGTTTCCAGCCAGTCGAAATGTGCCAGCTCGGCCAGGAACGGCGGGTCGCTGATTTCCGCGCGCGTCTCGTTGAGATAGTCGAGAAACTCGGCCGGGACATCGACGAAAGCGGTCGCACCAGCGACATGTCGGATCAGATAATCACGCACCAGACTTTCCCAGCGAGCAGTTGGAGTAATGGCGAAAATGCGCGGGAAATTGTCGCGCATGAATCGTTCGACATTGGCATAAATGGCGTGGCGATAAATGTTGAGACGACGTTCCTCGTGCAGACCCGGCGGCGGCGCGTGTAGCGGGTCGCGCAGATGGGCGGCAAAAGCGCGTTGCAGGCGAATGAATTCCGGTTCGCTCATCGCTGCTGCTGATCAGGGTAATTGCCAGTCAGGCCGCTGCAACGTTGCAGTAGCGCGCCTGCAGCGCACGGATGCGCTCGACTTCGAGCAGACTTTCGGCAAGCGGCGGAATGTTCTCATCGCGTTCGAGCAGGGTTGGGAATACGCCGAAACGACGATAGGCGGATTCGAGCAGCGACCAGACCGGCTCAATGACCGGGGCACCATGGGTATCGACCAGCAGATCCGGGGCTTCCACCGCGTGCCCGGCAATATGCGCATAAGCGATGCGCGCGCCGGGCAGACCAGCCAGAAAGGCTTCCGCATCGTACGCGTGATTGACGCTGTTGACGTAGATGTTGTTGAGGTCGAGCAGCAGCTGGCAGTCGGCCTCCTCGAGTACCGCGTTGATGAACGTCAGTTCGTCCACTTCGCGTGACAGCGAGAGGTAGTAGGAAGCGTTTTCTATCGCTATCCGGCGTTCGAGGATGTCCTGGACCTGACGGATGCGCGCCGCGACATGTCGTATCGCCTGCCCGGTGAACGGGATCGGGAGCAGTTCATAGAGCTGGCCGCGCTCAGCGCAGAAACTCAGATGATCGCTGTAGACGACCGCTTCGTGCTGCGCAAGAAATCGTTTTAAACGATCCAGGAAGGCGCGGTCCAGCGGATCCGGGCCGCCGAGATTCAGCAACAGGCCGTGCAGTGCCAGCGGACGCTGCCGCGCGATGCGTTCGAAAGCGTTGCCGAGCCGACCGCCGACTCCGAGCCAGTTTTCCGGGGCAGCTTCGAAGAAATCGATTGCTTCGGGGATCTGATCCTGCAGCGGACCCAGATGGGTCCGCCGCAGGCCTAGGCCAGCGCCGGTGACAGCAGCATGGCTACTCACCACGTCTACGTACCAGAGCTATACACCGGTAGACATCGGCGACCGGCGTCGCCGCTCTGCTTACTTCGCGGTATGCGGCATCGAGCAGCTTTGGCCGGCAAACGTGCCGCACACAGCCGGATCTTTCTTGCCCGTCGCAATCTTGCCACCGGCATAGCCTGCTTTCTCATCGCCACCGTAGGTGAAGCCGGTCTCATCGTTGATGGTGACTTTGTTGCCCTGCATGTCGACGGCTTCGCCGGCCACGGTGATGGCCTCACCGAACTCAACCATCTGGAACGGATTGTCGGCTGCGTGAGCCGACGCGGACAGCGCCATGACGACACTGGAACCGAGAGCCGCTGCCACGGGCTTCAGGTTATTCTTCTTCATGATTGACCTTCCTCCTCAGACATTTTTGACGTTGTACAACTGCCCGCAGCGGGCGTCAGGTGGCCTGTGCATCCATCACGGCCCGGCCTTCACACCGTCGTCGAGGGCCTCGGAATGGTATCCATCGCGATACTATAAGTCCAGGTTGGTGCAGGTCCGTCAGCGTGCAATGCAGCACGATGCTCTGGGCTGGCCGTGAGGGTGCCGTGGTCGCAGTGGGATTGTCTGTGAACGTTCGTACCGCGCTGATTGCGCTTGCCTTCGTCGCCGCCAACAGCGCTGCGGATGACGGGGCGGCTGCTTTCCGTAGCGGCAATTTCGACGACGCCTTCGCGGCCTTCACACGCAGAGCTGCGCAGGCAGACCCGGTCGGGCAAAACAATCTCGGCGTGATGTATCTAAAAGGCCACGGCGTGGCCGTCGACTTCGATCGCGCGCGCGCGCTGTTTACTGCAGCCGCCAGCGCGGGCCTGCCTGGCGCAATGTTCAATCTCGGCATGCTTCATCGACGTGGTTACGGCGTGGCAGTCAATTTGCCGCTGGCAGTGACATGGTTCGAACAAGCGGCGGCGGCTGGTGATCGGGAAGCAAGTTTCTTTCTCGGACTGATGTTTCACAAAGGCGAGGGTGTTGCCGTCGACCCGGCGCGGGCGCGGGCGCTGTTCGAGACTGCGGCCGCGGCCGGATTGCCCGCAGCACAATACAATCTGGCCATGCTGCAACTGCAGGAGTCGGACGAGTCACAGGCAACCCGATGGCTGGTTGCGGCATCCGCTCAAGGTCATGAGTCAGCACGGCTGGCTCTGGCTCGACTTGATCTCGCGCATGTCGATGAGCCGACCCGACTGGCGCGGGCCGCCGCCCAGCTGCGCGAACTTGCCGACGACGGAAATGCTGAGGCCCAGATGCATTACGGCCTGCTCAATACTTTCGGTCGCGGCGTGCCCGAGAACCCTGAAGAAGGCCGTTTCTGGCTGCGGCAGGCGGCGTTGCAGAGCTATGTGCCGGCACAGATGAATCTCGGCACGCTGTATGCGGAAGGCATCGGCACACCAGCGGACCCGATACAGGCATTTGCCTGGCTAAAACTTGCTTCAGACAGCAATGCGCAAGCCAGCGCGGCGCTCGCCCGGGTGGCCGCAGGCATTACTGCCGAACAGCGCGCTGAGGCCGAAATTCTTGCCATCGAGCTGGCGGCAAAGACCCAGACCCAGTGAGTCGCGACGATGGGATTGCCATCACGAACAGCGCTACGCATGTGCGCTGTGAGTGCACCGGTGGCGCGTTTGATTGCGGCTGGCATGCAGTAAACTGCTCAATCGACAATCTTATCGCTCACTACCCGGGAGAATTCGCGCCATGGCAGCCCACCCTCCGCGCTGGCGCCGGTCTCTGGCAATCGGCCTGAACCTGCTCGCACTCTTCGCTTTATCCGGTTGCGGCGCGTCTGTCGCCGAAACCGCCAGCGCGCCGTCCACGACAGCCGCGTCTTCCAGTAGTGGGACGAATACTGCCGTCGATACGCCCAAATGCATACACGGTTGCGAGCGTTGGGGAAAACGCTGCAACATCGATCCGCGCGGTGTTTACAAGTGCCAACGGGTGTGCGAAAAATTCGGCGAAATCTGCGAGTGAGCCCGGCGCTGGTGTGGGCCGATGTCGATACCGTCATCCTCGACATGGATGGCACCCTGCTCGATCTGTATTTCGATTCGCTGGTATGGGACGAGTTGCTACCCGAACGTTACGGCCAGCAGTGCGGCCTGAGCACGGCAGCAGCTCGCGAACGGATAGCGCAGGCTCTGGGTGCCGTGCGCGGCACACTCGACTGGTATTCCCTCGATTTCTGGGAGCGCGAGGTCGGCATCGATATTGCGGCACTCGAAAACGAACTCGCCGCTCATATCAGGCCGCGCCCTGGTGCGCTCGATTTTCTGCAATGGTTACGTGCGCAGCATCTGAACTGCGTGCTGGCGACCAACGCACATCCACGCAGCCTCGCGCGAAAGCTCGCCTTGACCGGCATCGAACCGTACTTCGATGTTATCGTCTCGGCGCACGCGCTCGGTCATGCGAAAGAATCGGCGGCGTTCTGGTCGGCGCTCGAAGCACAGGTCGGCTTCGACCGGGCAAGAACGCTGTTCGTCGACGACAACCACGCGGTGCTTGAAGCAGCTGCCGGCCATGGACTCCGGTATCTCTATGGCATCGCCCGACCGAACAGTCGCGGCGCACTACTCCACAACGCCCGTTTTCACTGCCTGGCCTCGTTCATCGAGTTGACCGGCGACGCAGGTCCGAGCCAGGCGAAGGCAAGTTCATAGACAGATGTTCCGGCCCTTCCCGCGCGACTCTCGAAGCGGGTCACGATGCGATGCCGGGGCCGCAGCGCCCAGCGCCCGGCGCCGGCCAGGTTCCGCCATTCCGAGTGAGCTTCGAACTGAGCGCGGGCCGCGCTGGCGTAATCAGCGTTGTCGGTCGCGAAATAGACCCGGGCGCCACGCCTCAATAAGGGTGCTAGTTGCAACAATAAGTCGGCACCGAGCAGACGGCGTTTGTGATGCCGCTTCTTCGGCCAGGGGTCCGGAAAATAGATGTGTACCGCGCTCAGACTGGCTGCCGGCAGAATTGCCAGTAAATCGAATACGTCGCCGTCGTACACACGTAGATTGCTCAAACTGAGACGCTCGATACCAAGCAGCGTGTGGCCCAAACCGGGGCGATGAACATCGCTGCCGAGATAATCGCTGCCCGGATCTCGCGCCGCCATGGCGAGCAGATTCTCGCCGTTGCCGATGCCGACCTCGAGCACGACTGGCGCGCGCCGAAGGGTGGACCGGGCCAGCGTCTCACCGGTGACGGCATAGCGCGGCAGTAGTTCATCCAGTGCACGCAGCTGGGCCGACGTCATGCGCCCTGCGCGTATGACGAAACTCCGCACGGCACGCCGGCGCTCATGCGCTGGCGGCGACGTTGTGAATTCGCGACTCAGGATAGCGTTCGGTTTAACGGCGAGTCGACGTTAGAGCTCGACTTTCATGCCTTCGCGGCCGACGTGACACTGCATATCGGACTGCCTTTCGCGAATGATCTGCAGGCAGTCGCGATGGATTGCTTCAACCTGATCGTCGTTGTAGGTCGGGTCGTGATGATACAGATAGAGGCAACGCACACCGGCATCAATGGCCAGGTTGACGGTGTCGACATAGCAGGAGTGGCCCCAGCCGCGTTTCTTGTTGTAGTCGTGCGGCGTGTACTGCGCGTCGTGGACCAGAATGTCGACATCCTCGATGACCGACAGCTCTGAGGAGCGCTGCTCGGAGACCATGCGCTCGAGCAACTCGTGCTCGTCTTCGTCGAATTCATGAATGCGTTTGGCTATCGACGTCTTCAGGAACTGAACTTCGTTGTCCGAGACGTAGACGACCGTCTTGCCGGCAACATCGATTCGGTACCCGTAGGTGACACCAGGGTGATGCACGTTGTGGTAGGTCAGCCGTATCGGTCCGTGCGTGAGCCCTTCGGGGCGCGGTTCGAGATACTCGATGTTCGCCATCCAGGTTTCGGTCTCGACCGGGAAATAAGGTGCCCGCATCTGGTCCGAGAGCCGGCGCATGATGTCGCCGGAAGTGTCCCCGGGTCCGAAGAACTTGATTTTCCATTTCGGAGAAAAAGCAGGCTGAAAGAACGGTAATCCGCAGATGTGATCCCAGTGATAGTGGGTGAATACGACCATGAGCTCGCAGAGCTCGCTCTGACGCATCAACTCCTCGCCGAGCGAGATGATGCCGGTGCCGCCATCGCAGACCAGCAGATGGTCGCCACTGCGGATTTCGACGCAGGATGTATTGCCGCCGACGCCGAGGTGGGATTCATGCGGCGCGGCGTACGATCCCCGGACACCCCAGAATCGCAGGTAGCTGTCACTCATGCGCCGCGTTGGTCCTGACCCAGATACTTTTCGATCAGCAGGCGGATGGCTTTCTTGGATATCGGTTTGGCGACGAACTCGAGCACGCCGAGCTCTTTGGCCGCAGTGCGGTCCTGGGCGTAGTCTTTGGAGCTGATCATCACGGTCGGGGTCTCGGCATGCAGCGCGTTGGCGCGCAACTCGCGGAGAAACGTGTAGCCGTCTTTGGTCGGCATCATGACGTTAAGAAACAACAGGTTGGGGCGGCATGTCGCCAGATAGCGCAGGGAGTCCTCAGCGGATTCGTAGGCATGGAAGTCCAGCTCAGCCTCGGCTGCAACCTGTTCGAAGAACGCCCGCATTGCAGCGCTATCGTCGACGAGAACGATGGTGGGTTTGGCTGTTTGCATGCGCTACTGATGCTCGGATCCCCTACCAGCCTCGCCTACCAGATGATGCCCGGCCTTAAGCATTAATCCTAACTGCATGAGATCAGGACTATAATAGACACGGATTCTGCGATATCCCCAGCCTGAGGACAAGCGCCAATGCGGCCGCTAGCGCAGCCGTCCGCGATGATAGCGCAGTCCAGCCGGCAAAATCATGCCGACACCGGTGCTGCCCCTGCGCGTTGACCCATGCGCGTTGACTGTATCGCCCCACGCAATAAAATCCGTCTTCGCGCGGGTGTAGTTCAATGGCAGAACATCAGCTTCCCAAGCTGATTACGTGGGTTCGATTCCCATCACCCGCTCCACCCGTACTGCCTGACAGCGAGCAGCGAGCAGGGAACCGTGCACGAGCCATCCTACAGCCGGGACAGCCGAATCGAAGCCCGAGCGCGGGCCCTGTACAGCGATACGCTGCCCTACCATAACTTTGCGCACATTGAAGATACGCTCGCCGCCGCCAACACGATCATCGAGCGTTGTCGGGCCGAACACATCCGCATCGACACCGCCGTCATTTACTATGCCCTGCTGTTTCACGACGCCGGCTATCACGAAGACCATCGCCGGCTGGGTTTCGCCACCAAGGAACGCTATTCAGCCGAACTTGCGACAGGCGTTCTGCGGGAATTCAATGTCGCTGCGGAGCAAATCAGGAAAACCGTCGGCGCCATCATTGCGACTGAACGCGATGCGACGTTTCTCAGCGCCGAGCAGAAAGCGGTCCGGGCCGCCGATCTCGCCGGACTCGCTGCGCCCTATCCGCAGTTTCTGGGCAGTTCGCTCAAGCTCATGCGCGAACACGAGTTGCTTAACCACACGACGCTGAGCTGGTCGCAGTGGCAACAGATTTCGCAGCAGGTTCTCGGCTTCTACCTGACCCAGGAAATCCGCCTGACCAGTTATTTTCATGACGACGCCGGCGAGTCGGCCTACCATCGCGCGGTGCGCGAAAATCTGTTCCGACTGCAAGCCGAGCCGTTCCGGCCGCTTCCGCCCTAGCGGCGCAGCGGTCTCAGGTCGGTTCTACTGCGCCGGCGCTTCAGCGCTTGCCGTACCAGCCAGTTTGAGCAGAATGAAGCTGATATCGAGTTCGGTCAGTTTCATGCGTACGGCGCGCAAAGTGGCCGCATCAGACAACGGCCCGATCTGCACGCGATACCAGACTTCCTGACCATTGATAACGACGCGCTGCACGCCGGCGCTGATACCGCGCAGGGCGAGCTTGGCCTTGGCAGCTTCGGCATCTTCAAAGGTCTTGAACGAACCTACCTGCAGAATATACGCCCCACTCCCTTCCTCCGCCGGGGTCTCCACCTTCGGCGCCTCTACTACCGCCGTTTCAGCTTCGGCTTCCTGCTCGGGCACCGGAACTTCCATCTCGGGCAGAATCTTGTAGAAATCGAACGTCGGCCGGGGCGCTTCGTAAGGCGCGACCGTCGCTTCGGTCAAGGCGTCCTCGGCGGCCGTTGTCGGCGGCGTTTCACCCGCTGCGTCAGGCGCCGTCAGCGCGCGGGCGTCGTCGACGAGTTCACCGGGTTGCGGCAGGCTCGCCGACCACAGGTAGACACCAAAAGCGACGACCAGACCGAACCCAAGACCGCTGACAAACGACACCCAACTGCCGTAACGCGGGGCGTTAGCTTCGCGTCCGGACGTCCGTGGCGCAGCGTGCTTGTAATCGCGTGGACTCATCGTCGTGCCTACATTGCCGTTGGCGCGCTGATGCCGAGCAATGCGAGTCCGTTCGCAATCACAATCTGGACTGCTTCAAGAAGTTCGAGGCGCGCATCGCGCAGCTCAGCGTCGTCGACCAGGAACTTGTGACCGTTGTAGTAGCCGTGGAAATCGGTGGCGAGTTCGCGCAGGTAACTGGTCAGCTGATGTGGTTCGCGCGCAGTCGCTGCCGTTACTATCAGCTCACCGAAAGCGGCGATCCGCATGGCGAGCGCCCTTTCGGCGGGCAGACCCAGACGCATAGCGAGCGCGGCCCCAGCCGGCGCGCGCGGGAGGCCGCGTTCGGCCAGTTGCCGGAATACGCTGCACACGCGGGCATGTGCATACTGCACGTAATAGACCGGATTATCATTGTTCTGCGCAGTCGCGAGATCGAGATCAAATTCCAGATGCTGATCTGAACGCCGCATGACATAGAAGAAGCGCGTTGCATCGACGCCAACTTCATCGACCAGTTCGCGTAAGGTGACGAACTCGCCTGAGCGGGTCGACATCGCAACTTTCTCACCGCCACGCAACAACGTCGCGAATTGCACCAAGACGACATCAAGACGTGCGGGATCGAGGCCGAGTGCCGTCAGCGACGCGCGGATCCGCGGAATATAACCATGATGATCGGCACCCCACACATCGATGACTTCATCGAAGCCGCGGGCAAACTTCTCGGCGTGATAGGCAATATCGGAAGCGAAGTAGGTTTTCAAGCCATTCTCGCGCTCAACAACCCGATCCTTCTCATCACCGAATGCACTCGAACGAAACCAGCGTGCGCCATCTGCTGTAAAGAGGTGTCCGCGTTCGGTGAGCTGGGCGAGCGCGGTGTCGATGGCGCCGTTGTCGGCCAGTGACGCTTCAGAATACCAGCGGTCGAAAGTCGTACCAAAAGCGGCAAGATCGGTCTTGATGCCGTCGAGAATGTGGTCCTTCGCGAACTCGCGCAGCGCGAGATACCGAATGCTTCCGAGCAGCGCTCTTGCCTTCTCTATGCATTCATCGAGCTGGCGATCCGGCGTGTCGGCAGCAGGTGACGGCGCCAGTTGACCCGGTTCCATTTCCAGCGCCGCCCCATGCGCCGTGCGTACCGCGAGCGCGATATCGAGGACATACGCGCCCTGGTAAGCCTGTGCCGGAAAGGTGACGGCGAGTCCGCCAGCCTCGAGGTAGCGCAACCATACACTGAGCGCGAGGATATCCATCTGCCGGCCGGCGTCGTTCACGTAATACTCGCACTGCACTTCGTAGCCACAGGCCTCGAGCAGTTTCGCCAGCACTGAACCGATAGCCGCACCGCGACCATGCCCGATGTGCAATGGCCCGGTAGGATTGGCTGACACGAACTCTACTTGAACTGTATGCCCGATGCCGTGCCGCGAGCGCCCGTAAGCCGGTCCGGCAGTGCGGGCCGTGCTTACGACTTCGAACAAAGCGGCATCGGTAAGCAGCAGATTGATGAAGCCGGGGCCGGCGACTTCGCAGCGCGCGATCGAAGCGTGCTGTTGCAGCTCTTCGACGATCAGTGCTGCGAGTTCGCTCGGCTTGCGGCGGCACGGTTTGGCCAGCAGCATGGCGACGTTGGTACTGAAATCACCATGCTGAGCGAGTTTCGGCACCTCGATCTGATAAGTCGGCACGGCGATCTCGGGCAACAGGCCGCGCTCGGTCAATCGCTGCAGGGCGGCGTCTATGGACGCGCGCAGATGGTGTTTCAAGTCGCTTACTCCGGCCGCTGCCTGGCCGCTACGTCGGGAGGCGCGATTCTATCCGCTCCGCTGGTTCGGCGCGATGAGCGGTCGCACCGCTCGCGGGCAGGATTCATTACAAGGTGTCCTGCGGATCGATGTCGAGCGACCAGCGCACTCGATGCGTTCGCGCAAGCTGATCAAGCGCGTCGAGCTGTGCAGCAAACAGGCGGCCGATAACCGGTCGCTGGCGAGCGGTGACCACGATCAGCGCGCGATAGCGTCCGGCCCGCCGCTCCATTACCGCCGGTATCGGATAGCTGATATCGAGTCCGTTGCGACTGCCATCGTCGAGCAGACGACGCGCCTCGCCGAGAAACGTCAGCGCGCGGGCTGGTTCCGCCGATTCGGCCCGAACCAGCGCCATCGCACGGTAAGGCGGGAGCCCGCTCGCTTCGCGTTCGCGGAGGGCGATATCGGCATATGCGGCATAGCCTTGACCGATGATCCGGCGAAGTACCGGATGTTCCGGATGGTGGGTCTGGATCAGAACCCGGCCGGGCAACAGCGCGCGGCCGGCGCGACCGGCGACCTGGATCAGCAGCTGGGCGAGCCGTTCCTCGGCGCGAAAGTCGACCGAGTAGAGCCGACTGTCTGCATCGACGATACCGACCAAGGTGACGCCGGCGAAATCCAGTCCTTTGGCGACCATCTGTGTGCCGATAAGAATATCGACTTCGCGATTGGCGACCTGTGTCAGCATCTGCGCGAGGGCGCCTTTACGGCGCGCTGTATCACGGTCAATGCGACAGATGCGGGCATCGGGAAACTGCTCGCGCACGTATTCTTCGATACGTTCGGTACCGAGTCCGATGAAATCGATGTCGGGTTCTTCGCAGCACCCGGCGGCGCGCGTCATCGGCCACTGTCGGTCGCAGTGATGGCAACGGGCGCTGCCGCTGGTCTTGTGATAAACCAGAAATGCGTCACATCGATTGCAACGCCGTGGCTCTCCGCAATGGCGACAGATCAACAGCGGTGAATAACCCCGCCGGTTGAGAAACAGCATGACCTGCTCGCGACGTTCGAGATGGCTGCGCAGTGCTGCGATCAGCGCTTCGCTGAGTCCTGCGTTCAAGCGCAAGCCCCGCACATCCAGGCAGCGGATCTCGGGCATGGCACGTGCGACGGCGCGAGCAGGCAGGCGCACGTGCTGATACTTGTGACGCCGAACATTGGCCAGTGTTTCGAGTGACGGTGTCGCTGAGCCGAGCACGACCGGGCACTGCAACCGCTGAGCGCGGACGATGGCGATGTCGCGTGCCGAGTAGCGGAAACCGTCCTGCTGTTTGAATGATGGATCGTGTTCCTCGTCGACGACGATGAGGCCAAGCGCCGAAAACGGCGCCCACACGGCGGAACGTGTGCCGATCAACACACTGGCGCGACCAGCCCGGCTGGCGGCCCAGGTCCGCGCGCGCTGGCGCTCGCTCAAAGCGGAATGCAGCAGCGCAACGCGTGCACCGAAACGTTGCTCGAAACGACGCACCAGTTGCTCGGTCAAGGCGATTTCAGGCACCAGTACGAGCGCTTGACGCCCGCGCGCAAGACAACGGGTGATAGCGTCGAAATAGACCTCCGTCTTGCCGCTCCCAGTGACGCCGTCCACCACGACAACGGCACCTTTATCGAGCACTGCGGCAATGGATTCCGCGGCCATGGTTTGTGCTTCGTTCAAGACAAATGCGACTGTGGGCACAGGCGCAGCGACTTCGTGATCGAGCGACGCCAATGGTCCCACCCAGCCTTTGGCAATCAATCGTTTCAACACGCTGCGCCAGGCGAAATCGAGGCCTGCCAGCGTCTGGACCGAGCATGGTCCTGCGGCCAGCAACGCGAGTACGCTATGTTGTCGCGGCGTAATTCGCGAAAGCTCCGACAACGTCGCGATGCCGGCAGCGGTCAAGCCCCACTGCGTTTCGTGCTGCACGGGCAATTCCGTCTGGCGGCGCAACCAAGTTGGCAGCATCGCGGCCAGCACATCACCGAGCGGATGGTGATAGTAAGTCGAGGCCCAGCGCGCCAGCGCAAGCATGCTCTCATCGAGCAACGGCTCGCTGTCGAGCACCCGCACTACTGTTCTCAGCTTGTCGCGCACGACCGCACTGCCGGCAGGTCGACTGACAACTACACCGATACGCTCGGTGCGGCCGAAAGGAACCAGAACGCGTTGCCCGGGCATGACTTCCGCGCTGGTCGTCCCTACCGGCAACAGATAATCGAATTCACCGCGTAACGGCCCGAATACCGCTACAGCGACGATGGGAGCGTCGTCAGCCACCGATGGCCGAACGCAGCTCAGACGAGCGCGAAGTCTGACGCAATCGTCTGCCCGGACTCGAGCAGGGCCTGCACGGTTTTCGATGTGGCCCGTTTCGCCGGTCGCCCATCGAGCGCACTGAGCGGCACACTGGCGCCACCGGTTGGCAGCACGAGCAGCGCGAAATGTTCGTGATGAAGTGTCAGCCGGAACACCGGCAGCCGCTGCGGCTGATTCTCGCCGCTCATCCGCGTGAGCACTTCGGTGAGTTCGTAGGGAATACGACGGCCGAGCAGAAATCGGGTGACCGCTTCGATTTCATCGCTGTAGAGCTGCAGGTGAATGTCGTCGTGTTCACAGGCTGTGCCGTACAGCACCGCGCCGGTCAGTCGCGGCGAGAAGCCGGCGAACAGCGTCATCGCATTCAGTGCAGCTTCGCGCAAACGAGCAATGCGCTCGCGATGACGTTCGCCGTCGAACAGCGTGAGATGCTCGATCAGCGCGCGATGGATAGCCAGGTTGTCGGGTGCGTCACGTACGCCCTCTGCGCCCAGTTCACGGACGGCTTTGCGACGCGCGGCTTGAAAATCGTCTGCCATGCCGTCTGCCAGCAGGCGTGCAGCGACTGCGGCGATCTCGGCACGCAGTTGACCCGGCTGGCGCAACTTGCGATTCATGAGGTGGCCATTGCTTCAGAAAATCTGCTCGGGAGCGGCACCACGCTGCGACGACCCGCTGCGCTCCAGTGGTGTCGATTCGAGTCCGCGCGCCGGCACCGTTCCTTCGCGGAACGATTCGAAGATCGCATGCGGATGGTTGGCACCGGCCAGCAGGCCGGTGTCAGGATCGATGCGCACTGTAATGAGACCAGGCGGCCGGTCTATTTCAGTTTCAGGGATACCGTCCAGCGCAACGCGGGAATAATCGATCCATATCGGCAGGGCTGCCTGAGCCCCGGTTTCGGCACGCCCCAGCGGCGCTACGCGATCGAAGCCCAGCCAGACGGTCGTCACGATGCGCGGGGTGAACCCCGAGAACCAGGCGTCCTTCTGATCGTTCGTCGTGCCGGTCTTGCCGGCGATGTCTTTTCGCCCCAATGCACGCGCCCGCGTGGCGGTGCCCTCGGTGATGACGTCGCGCAGCATTGAATTCATGATCCAGGCGTTCTCGGGCTCGATGACACGCGGCGCCAGCCTGGCTGGCGGCAGTTCGGGCATGGCCTGCATGGCCGCAATATCGACCGGCTCGCCTTCATCATCAAGCTGCATGCGCTCGCAGCTCGCGCACGCTCGCTGCGGCTCGCTGCGAAAAAGAACTTCACCGGCAGCGGTTTCGACACGCTCGACAAAGTAAGGCTCGACACGAAAACCACCGTTGGCAAGCACCGCGTATCCGCGGACGAGTTCCATCGGTGTGACTTCGCCGCTGCCGAGCGCCATCGACAGATTGGCCGGCAGCGTCTTTGAATCGAAGCCGAAGCGGCTGACGTAATCGAGCGTGTAACTGACACCGATAGCGCGGAGCAGACGAATGGAAACCAGGTTGCGCGATTTGGTCAACGCTTCGCGCAGGCGCGTCGGTCCGTAGTACTCGCCGCTGTAGTTCTCCGGTCGCCAAGCATTAGCCAACCCCGGGGCATCGAACACGATGGGCGCATCGTTGATGAAGCTTGCCGCGGTGTATCCTTTGTCGAGCGCAGCGGAGTAGATGAACGGCTTGAAATTGGAACCGGGCTGCCGGTGTGCCTGGGTTGCTCGATTGAATTTGCTGCGCTCGTAGTCGAAGCCGCCGACCAGCGCAAGCACGCGGCCATCGCCCGGATCAAGCGAGACCAACGCGCCTTCAACTTCCGGCAGCTGGCAGAGCTGCCAGTAACCGGCAACCGGCGGCGCCTCGGCCGACGCTGACGGGGAGGGCGGTGGATCCTGCCAGCGTATTCGCACGACATCGCCGGTCTTGAAGATGTCGGCCGTCATGCGTGGCATCGCGCCCATGGACTCGTGCGAGAGCTGCTTGCGCGCCCACGACATTCCCTCCCATGGCAGCGTGACTTCGCCGTGCTCTATCGTATAGGCCGTCGCCGAGCGCTCTTCGGTGGCGACGATGAGTGCGGGGATCAGGCCGCCGACCGTCCGGCGCTGACCGAGCGCCTGACTCAAGACCGTCGTCGGCGTGCCGACAGCGACCTCGACGGCAGCTTCCGGACCGCGATAACCGTGGCGTCGATCGTAGGCCAGCAGCCCATTGCGGACAGACCGCAAAGCGGCATCCTGCAGCCGGCTATCCAAGGTCGTCACCACCCGGTACCCCGACGTATAGGCGGCCGGGCCATACTGATTGATGGCGTAGTCCCGCGCCATTTCAGCCAGATGCGAGGCCTCGGCTTCCAGCGCCTGGCCGTGCCAGGTCGCCGTTTCCGGGGCGTCGACCGCCGCCGCATAATCAGTCTGTGTAATGAATCCCAGCTTCAACATGCGTCCGAGCACGTAGGCGCGGCGCGCATGCGCGCCTTTCGGATTGGTGATGGGATTGTCGCGCGACGGTGCCTGCGGGAGGCCGGCGATGGTCGCTATCTGGGCCAGGTCGAGTTCATCGAGCGTGACACCGTAGTAGACGCGTGCGGCGGCCGCGATGCCGTAAGAACGATGTCCGAGAAAAATTTTGTTGAGATACAGCTCGAGGATTTCATCCTTGGTCAATTCGCGCTCAATGACCATTGCCAGTGCGACTTCCTTCAACTTGCGCTCGTAGGTCTTTTCTGGCGACAGGAAGAAATTCCTCGCCACTTGCATGGTGATGGTGCTGCCGCCCTGCTTCTTCTCGCGGGTCTGGACAAGACCCACCAGGGCCCTCGCAATGGCAATCCAGTCCACCCCCGGATGTTCGTAGAAACGATCGTCTTCGGCGGCCAGGAAAGCCTGTTTGAGTAACGGCGGTACGGACTCAATGGAGACCGGCGAGCGACGCATCTCGCCAAATTCGGCGATCAGGCGCTCGTCATGGGTGTAGACCTTGAGCGGCGTCTGCAGCTGGACTTCGCGCAGAGATTCCACTGGCGGCAGCTGTGGCAGCACGTACCAGTTGATCGCGGCACCGGTGGCGAGGAGTCCGATGAATACGAACAGCAGCAAATAGAGGGTAAAACGCAACATCTTGTGGTTGGGAGTGACCAGAACGCCTATATATGATGTTCATTTACATTAAAATCTAGGCGTAACATTCGATTTCTATTGCTTTTTGTACAAAAACCGATTGTGTTATGTACGACGATTGTCTATAGTTAGCCTTAACTTTTAAGGTTAATGCGCATTTTTGTCAGTTAACTGAATGAATTAAAAGGCTAATATGGTGTCTCTCTTCCGTCGCGCTAACGCACCTTTACTGGGGATCGACATCAGTTCAACGTCGGTCAAACTCCTTGAGCTGTCGCGCAGCGGTTCGCGATTCCGCGTCGAAAGCTACGCCGTAGAGCCGCTGCCGCCGAATTCGGTGGTTGAAAAGAATATAACGGATGCCGAGCTTGTCGGCGAGGCAATCAGGCGAGCGATGCTGAAGAGCGGCACCAAAACCAAGCTCGCGGCTTGTGCTGTGGCTGGCTCGGCGGTGATCACCAAGATAATCACGATGCCGAGCGCGCTCTCTGAAGATGAGATGGAGAGCCAGATCCAGATCGAGGCCGATCAGTACATCCCTTATCCACTCGAGGAAATCAGCCTGGATTTCCAGGTCTTGCAGCCTTCCGAGCACGAACCGGACAAAGTCGATGTGATGCTGGCCGCTTCGCGCAGCGACAATGTCGACATCCGCGTCGCCGCGCTCGGCGTTGGCGGATTGCAGGCCAAAGTCGTCGATGTCGAGGCGTTCGCACTCGAAAATGCGATGACCCTGCTGTCTGATGCCAACGAGCTCATTGCGGACTCGCACGTCGTTGCGGTCATGGATGTCGGCGCGACCACCTCGACCTTGAGCGTCCTCGAAGACTCCAAGATTATCTATACCCGCGAGCAGTCTTTCGGCGGCCGCCAGCTGACCGACGAAATCCAGCGGCGTTACGGTCTGTCCTACGAAGAAGCGGGACTGGCCAAGCGTCAAGGTGGACTGCCGGACAACTACCAGCCCGAAGTACTGCGCCCGTTCATGGAATCGATGGCGCAGGAAGTGAACCGCGCGCTGCAGTTTTTCTATTCGTCGAGCCAGGTCGGCGCAGTTGATCACGTCGTTATCGCCGGTGGCTGTGCTTCGATTGAAGGAATCGACAAGTTGATCCAGTCCAAGATCGACACCTCCGTGACGATTGCGAACCCGTTCAAGAACATGACCGTATCGTCACGCGTCAAAGTGGACGCGCTGGCTAACGACGCGCCTGCCCTCATGATTGCCTGCGGGCTTGCCTTGAGGAGTTTTGACTGATGCCACGCGTTAATCTACTTCCCTGGCGTGCAGAGCTTCGTCGGCAGAAGCGCACCGAGTATCTCGCGATCCTGGGTATCTGCGCGCTGTTCGCGGCAGTGGTCTGGTTCGGCATTCACTTGTATTACGGCGAGCTGATCAAGCAGCAGGACCGGCGCAATACCTATCTGAGCGAACAGATCCGCCAGCTCGATAAGAAAATCGAGGAAATCAAGGCGCTCGAGAAGGAAAAGGAAAGTCTCATTGCGCGCATGAAAGCTATTGAGACGCTGCAGACCAGTCGACCGATCATCGTGCACCTGTTCGATGAACTGGTTTCGACACTGCCGGAAGGTGTTTATCTGCGGAACGTGAGCCAGGAGGGCAGCAAAGTCACCATCCAGGGCGTTGCGCAATCAAATGCCCGCGTTTCGAACTACATGCGCAACGTCGAGTCCTCGGAGTGGGTAGAGCGTCCGAAGCTGTCGATCATCCAGTCGAAATCGCAGGAAGGGCGCCGTATCGCCGACTTCACGCTCACCTTCCAGCAGAAGAAGCTGAAGACCGAGGCGGAAGAAGAGGAAGAACTTCGATGAATCTCTCAGAACTGAACAACCTGAGCGTCGAAAACATCGGCAGCTGGCCGCTTCCGGTCAAAGTGGTCGGCGCGTTGCTCGTATTCGCGGCCATCGTCGGTGGCGGATGGTATTACGACATCAAGGATCTCCAGATACAGCTGGAGACCGTGCGAAAGAACGAAGGTGATCTCAAGCTGTCGTTTGAAGCCAAACAAAAGAAAGCCGCCAATCTGCCGGCCCTGAAACAGCAGCTCGAAGACATCAAGGAGACTTTCGGTGACCTGCTAAAACGGCTGCCGAACAAGACCGAAGTTGCCGAGCTGCTAGTCGACATTTCCCAACAGGGACTTGGTGCCGGCCTCGAATTCGATTTATTCAAGCCCGGCAACGAAACCCCGGCCGACTTTTATGTCGAGCTCCCGATACAGATCCGCGTGCTGGGCAGCTACCACGAATTCGGCACGTTCATCAGTGGGATTTCCGATCTGCCGCGAATCGTCACCAGCCACAACATCAAGATCTCGACGGCGGACGGCGGCAAGCTGCTGCTTGAAACGACCGCGAAGACGTATCGCTACATCGACGAAGAAGAGGAAGGCGAGGGCTCATAAGCATGAACGCCGGTCACACAACGAAACCGTTAAGAGCGCTCATGGCACTGGCCGGGATCGCGCTTGCAGCGGGCTGCGTGTCGAAGGACATGACGGACCTGGAGGATTACGCTGCCGAAGTGCTCGCGCGCAAAGGTGGCGAAATTGAACCTCTGCCGCCGATCAAGCCCTACGAGAGCTATTTGTATCAGGCCGAGAAGCTCGGCTTGCGCGATCCGTTCCGATCATTCTACGAAGAAGAAGTAACGGCCGAGAAAGTCGAAAAGACCAGCGACCCGGATCAGGAAAAATACGCGACCGAGATTCAGACGCACAATCGCGAAGAACTCGAGGGCTATGAACTCGATGCGCTGCGCATGGTCGGCGTGCTCGAAAACAGCGATTTCATGTGGGGGATCGTGCGCGATCAGCAAGGCGTCGTACACCGCGTCACGGTCGGCAACTACGTCGGTCGCAACTTCGGCAAGATCACCAACATCCAGGAAGACCGGATAGATGTCCGGGAAATCGTCAAGGATGCGCAGGGACGCTATGAAGAACGCGCGGCCGCGCTCGCGCTGTCCGAGGAATAACCCAAGAAGGGGCAATTGAGATGAGCATTGTAACTAACCTCAACGTCTTGAGGGCTATCGGCTCCTGGACTTCGCCCGCCACGGGGACACGATTGGTCTCGGCGCTGCTGTCGAGCGCGCTCGCGACTGGCCTTTATGCGAACTGTGCCCTGGCTGGCAGCCTCGACGACATCAACTTCACTTCGCTGCCGGGCGACCGCATACAGATCAAAATGAAGCTGTCGGAGCCGATGAGCGAAGCTCCGCTCAGCTTCACCATCGACAACCCGTCGCGCATCGCCGTCGATCTGCCGCAGACAACGATCAATATGTCTGAAAGGACCAAGGACATCAGCGTAGGCCACGCCGAAAGCGTGACTGCGGTCGAAGCTGAAGGTCGTACCCGGGTAGTTGTCAATCTTTCGGAGCAGGTACCGTATTCGATAGATAGCGACGGTGACACTATTTCGATCACGCTGGAAGGCACACCGGCCAATCTGGCCATGCAGCCGGTAGCAGCCGCTGCGTCGGCCGCTCCCGCGGCGGACGGCAGCACCCTGACCATGCCGGGAACGGCGACTGGCGCAAGCATCTCCGACATCGATTTCCGGCGCGGCGCGGCAGGTGAAGCACAAATCGTCGTCAATCTGTCGGCGCCCGACATCGGCATCAATATCAGTGAGCAGGGCGAAAATGTCATCGTGGATTTCGCCGAAACGGCGCTGCCGGAGAATCTCGACCGTAAGCTCGATGTGCTGGACTTCGCGACACCGGCCAAGGAAATCGATACCTTCCCGCAAGGCAACGGCACGCGGATGGTGATCAAGCCTACCGGCCTGTTCGAGCATTTGGCTTATCAGTCGGACAACGTCTTCACACTCGAACTCCGTCCGCTCACGCGTGACGAGGAAGAGAAGATGAAAAAAGCCAAGTTCGGCTACACCGGTGAGCGGCTGTCGCTGAATTTCCAGGATATCGAAGTGCGCGCTGTGCTGCAGCTCATCGCCGATTTCACGGAGAAGAACCTCGTTGCAAGCGATACTGTCGGGGGCAACGTTACGTTGCGCTTAAAGAATGTGCCGTGGGATCAGGCGCTCGACATCATCCTGAAGTCGCGCGGCCTCGGCAAGCGTGACGATGGCAATGTCATGATGGTCGCGCCGCAGGAAGAAATAGCGGCTCGCGAAAAACTTGAACTCGAGTCACAGCAGCAGATCCAGGAGCTGGCGCCACTGCGCACCGAGTTCATGCAGGTGAACTACGCCAAAGCTCAAGCGATTGCGGATCTGATCAAGGATGAGTCGAACAACCTGCTGTCAGAGCGCGGCAACGTGACGGTCGACGAACGCACCAATACGCTGCTGGTGCAGGATACCGGCGATAAACTGAGTGAAATTCGCGGCGTTGTCGAAGCGCTCGACGTGCCGGTGAGGCAAGTGCTGATCGAATCACGCATTGTTGTCGCCAACGAAGACTTCTCCAAGGATATCGGCGTGAAGTTTGGATATAGCCATCAGGGGAACCCTGCCGATCGGGTAATCGATTCGCGCACGCAGCGCTCGGGCTTTGCCTCGATACTAGGCGGCGGTCTTGCAGGGGACGTCACCTATGGCGGGGGAACAACGACGTACAACGTGGACGGCGCGGAGAACTACATTGTCGATCTTGCTGCCGCTGGCGCGGCGGGTAGCTTGAAGTACGGCGTCGGTCGTATCGGCAGCTATCTGCTGCAGCTCGAGCTGTCTGCCCTGCAGGCCGAAGGTCGTGGCGAAGTCATCTCCGCTCCGCGCGTGATTACAGCCAATCAGCGTGAAGCCCTGATCGAGTCGGGAACCGAGATCCCGTATCTCGAGGCGTCCTCCAGCGGAGCGACGTCGATTTCCTTCAAAAAAGCCGTTCTGAGCCTGCGTGTCACACCGCAGATTACACCGGATGACCGCATCATCATGGATCTCGCGGTCAACCAGGACTCGGTCGGCCAGGTGTTTTCGGGCGTACCGAGCATCGACACGAACGAGCTGACGACGCAGGTACTGGTCGATAACGGCGAAACCATCGTGTTGGGCGGTATCTACGAGGCAGCCAATCGTGACGACATCACGAGCGTGCCCTGGTTCGGCGATCTGCCTTATCTTGGCCGCCTGTTCAAACGTACGCAGAACAGCGTTAACAAGCAGGAGCTGCTGGTGTTCGTCACGCCGAAGATCATCAAGGAGACGCTGTCGCTGTCGACCAGATAGCGAGCGCGTACAGCTGGTATGATGATGAGCGGGAGCACGACTCCCGCTTTTTTTTACCCATTGCGACGTTGGCGTTACGGCCATCGCCGCGGGAAATTCGCTGGCTGAGACCACACCGCGAACGCCTGTGAGCGAGACTACGCGCATATTCCTGGTCGGGCCCATGGGTACGGGCAAGACAACCATCGGCAGCCAGCTGGCTCGTGCCACCGGCTTCGATTTCGTCGACGCCGACCATGAACTCGAGCGCCGCACCGGAGCAACCATCTCGCTCATTTTCGACATCGAAGGGGAAATCGGCTTTCGGGAGCGGGAGCGGCGGCTGATCGACGAACTGACTCAGCGCGAACGCATAGTTCTCGCAACTGGCGGCGGCGCGATTCTGGCCGAACAGAACCGTCAGCATTTGAACGAACGGGGTCTGGTTGTCTATCTCAAGACGCCGCTCGACACATTGATCGAGAGAACTCGCCACGATACGTCGCGCCCATTGCTTCGCACGGCCAATCCGGCGGCGACGCTGCGCGATATCATTGAAGCCAGGGAACCGTTGTACGCGGAGATAGCCGACCTGGTCGTCGATACAGGCAAGCTCTCCGTCAAGCAGGTCATTCGCAGAATCCAGGCGAAACTTTGATGCATACCACCGTCACCGTCGACCTCGGCGAGCGCAGCTATCCGATATTCATTGGCGACAGCTTGCTGGCCGATGCTGCGCTTCTCTCGCGCGTCATCGGTGCGCGGCAGGTCGTCATCGTGACTAACGATGTCGTCCAGCCTCTCTATCTCGAAACCGTGGTCGGTGCGCTGGCTGGACGCGAGTGCCACACGCTCGTTTTGCCGGATGGAGAAGCCAGCAAGACGCTGGAAAATTTTGCGCGCATCCAGGAATTCCTGCTGGAACGTAGAATCGATCGAAGCGCAGAGCTGGTTGCACTCGGCGGTGGCGTGATCGGGGATCTGGTCGGATTTGCAGCGGCCTGTTATCAGCGCGGCATTGCCTACATTCAGGTGCCAACCACACTACTGGCGCAGGTGGACTCATCGGTCGGCGGCAAGACCGCAGTCAACCATCCGCTAGGCAAGAACATGATCGGCGCGTTTCACCAGCCGCGCGCCGTCATCGCCGACACCGCGACACTGGCCACGTTGTCCGGGCGGGAACTCAAGGCTGGTCTGGCTGAGATCATCAAGTACGGTCTGATCGGCGATTACCCGCTGCTCGAATGGCTCGAAAGTCACGTCGAAGCTTTACTCGAACGTGAGCCGGCGGCACTTGCGCATGCCATCCAGCGCTCGTGCGAAAACAAGGCTGCCGTGGTCGCCGGCGACGAGCGCGAAACGGGGGCACGCGCGCTGCTTAATCTCGGCCATACTTTCGGACACGCCATCGAAACGGCACTCGGTTATGGTGAATGGCTGCACGGCGAAGCGGTCGCTGCCGGGATGTGCATGGCGGCGCGGATGTCGGCGGCGCTGGGCTGCTTGATGCCGGCCGACGTCGATCGCACGGTGACCCTGATCGCGCGCGCCGGACTGCCAACAGCTCCGCCGCCGACTATCACGGCGTCTCGTTTTCTCGAACTCATGGGCCGTGACAAGAAAAACGTCGACGGCCGTATCCGGCTGGTTCTGCTCGAAGCTCTCGGTCGCGCAAGGCTGACACGTGACTACGACGATGCCAAACTGATGGACGTGCTGGCTGGCGATGCTGGCAGTACGAACGCTGCCGAGACATCGCGCACATCTGCCGTCGGGCACGATGACAGTTGACGTTGGATTGTCGTGATGCCGCTCGCGCCTTACGCCGTCGACAGTCGTCAATCGCGCGGCCGCCGCCACCCCGAGACGCCACCCGCCTGGCGTTCGGAATTCCAGCGTGACCGCGATCGTGTCGTTCATTCGTCCGCTTTCCGCCGTCTGGAATACAAGACGCAGGTATTCGTCAATCACGAAGGAGACATGTTTCGCACGCGCCTGACACATTCGCTGGAAGTGGCTCAAATTGCGCGCTCGGTCGCCCGCGCGCTGCATGCCAATGAGGATCTGACTGAAGCCGTAGCGCTAGCTCACGATCTCGGCCATACGCCTTTCGGCCACGCCGGTCAGCAGTCTTTGAATGCGTGCATGCAGCCTTACGGCGGCTTCGAGCACAATCTTCATTCGTTGCGCGTGGTCGACGAGTTGGAACGACGCTATCCTGCATTTGATGGTTTGAACCTTCTGTTCGAGACGCGTGAAGGGATCCTCAAGCATTGCAGCCTCGACCAGGCGCGCCACCTCGGCCCGTTGGGCGAGCGATTCCTGCGCCGCCAGCAACCCTCGATCGAGGCGCAGATCGCCAACGTCGCCGACGAGATTGCGTACAATCATCACGACATCGACGACGGTTTGCGGTCCGGAATTCTCGCACTGGATACGATATCCACTCACCCGCTGTTTCAGAGTGCACTGGAACAGGCAGCGATACAGTGGCCTCGCATAGGCGAAAAACAGTTGTTGCATACCGCAATCCGGACGATGCTCGGCGCGTTCGTCAACGACTTAATTGAGCAGACGCAGACGCGTTTGAAGGCCGCCGGTGTCGCCAGCGTAGACGATGTCCGCCGTCTTCCCGGCATGCTGGTTGACTTCTCAAACGAATTGCGCGAACAACATCACGCGCTCAAACGGTTGCTGCGGCGTCATTTGTATGAGGATGCCCGCGTGCGCCGATTTACCGACAGGGCCCAGGCAACAGTCGCAGAATTGTTCGTGGCATTCATGAACGAGCCGCGACTGCTGCCGGAAGAACGCCGAGTGAGCGGGCGAGCCGAGAGCGAGGTGGCGCGCGCAGTGGCGGACTATATTGCCGGCATGACCGACCGCTACGCGATAGCCGAGCATGCCCGTGTTTGCGGTTCGGACGCATTGGTGGCCGGACTTCCCTGGCTGGCAGACGACGGGGCGCCGCGATGACTGGCAGCGACATTCAGAGCGACGTGCCCGAGGGACTTGGGCAGTCGCCCTACTTCGTCAGCGCCACGCTGCGGCAACGACTCGACCTGCTGCATCATCTGCTCGAATTCGGTCGCCAGATGGTCGTCCTGCGAGGCGAGACCCGGTCTGGTCGTACGCGCATGCTCGAAGCTATTGTCGACGAGTCAGGCAGCGCCTGGCGGGTGTTGCAGCACAGCGGCGACGAGGTCGCCACGCCGCAGCGCTTGCTTGCTGCCCTGACTGCCGGTCTCGGCCTGGCGCAGCATGCGCAGGCCCTGTCATCGCCATTGGCCCGCATTCGCGAGGATCTCGCCCAGCGGCAGGCGGACGGGCAAGTCGTGGTGCTGGCCGTCGATGACGCCCGCTGCCTGGACGCCAGCTGCTGCGCGCTGCTCTACGAACTGTCGTCTGCCGCAAACGGTAGCGAACTGCATGTTCTACTGGTCGACGACGAGGACGGCACGGTCGCGACACGTCTCGAGGAACTCGCCCCGGCAACGGCACTGGTGCATATCGTCGAAGTGCCACCGCTGACTGCGGACGCGGCGCTCGACCTCTACGGCTTTCTGGTCGACAGGATGTCCATCGACCCCGGCCTTTCACCGGAGGAAGCGCTCGACCTGGCCGACACATGCGCCGGCAACCCGGGCCGCTACACCCAGGCAATCCTGGCCCTCGAGGCCACATCGGTGGCATTGCCGCCATCGCCGGCCCGAGCACGCCGGCCGCTGCAACGGAAAGCGATGGTGCTGGCTGCTCTGATCGGAACCGGCGTGATAGCCGGCGCACTTATCCACTCGGCGGGCGCCCGACGCGCGCCGCAGCCTGCCATCGTTGAAATGGGCCTGCCGGGTCCGGGCCAGCGGCACCGTACGGTCGATATCGTTGCGCCCGGTTCGGCGACTACCGATGAAATACCTGAAACAGGCAACGCTCCTACCCTGCCTAACTCCCCGCTAGCGCACTCCAGTCAGGCGGCCGAGCCGGTCGTTTTGCCACAAACGACCGATGCCGGCGAAGCGGAACCGTCAGCGTATTCCGTTGTGGCTGCCGACCCCGGCAATGAGGCGGAATTGCCAGCGCCGCCCGGCACGCCGGACGATACGGCCACGCCGCCAGCAGCCGTCGCCGCACCGGCCTCGAAGACCGTGCCGGCCACGTCGAGTTCGGCTGTGGTCGACAAATCTGCCGTCAGCAGCCCGGCCCAAGCAACCTTGCCACCGACAGCCCCAGTCGCCCAGGACGTTGTTCCGGCACCCACGAGCAAGCCTGCGCCGGCGGCCGCCACCATCAAGTCTCCGACTCGGCCACCGCCGACACCGGCGAAACCTTCTGTGCCGGTATCACCAATGCCAAATTCAAAGCTTGCGACGGGTAAGCAAGCGCTAACTACCGGCGGTCAGGGTTTTGTCGTGCAACTGTTCGGTTCACGCGAGCAGGCTGCCGCTCAGCGCTTCGTCTCGACCCACGGCCTGGCCGGTCGGGCAACGGTCGTGCGCACGCTGCACGAAGGACAACCATGGTATATCGTCAGTTACGGACGCTATGCCAACCGCAGCGACGCCGCCCGCGCCGTAGCGACTTTGCCGGGAGCGCTGGCGGCCTTGAAACCCTGGCCACGGGCAGCCAGCTCATTGCAGCCATGACCGCGGTCGGGGAACCCGCGCGGGGCTGCCCAGGCACCTCGAAACCGCACCAGCGCAGCGCGATGTCGCGCACTGTTTTAGTCCAGGCGGAATCATTTGGCGCAGGGTGAAACAGGCTACGTATGCCGCTTATTTAGTGACAGTTTTGTGCTGGGCAGCATATAATCGCCGTCCTTTTGCGCGCGTTCCTGCGGCGTTTCGACCTCGACCGCCCAGACCCTGTGGAGGCAATCAACGGGATGAATTCTGATCGCATTCGATTTCCACACGCCGGTGGTCCCGCCGCCGGTGGCCTGTATGATGCGAGCTACGAGCATGACGCCTGTGGCGTCGGCTTTGTTGTCGACATCAAAGGGCGGAAATCCCACGCCATCGTTCATCAGGCCCTCACCGTGCTCAAGAATCTCGAGCACCGCGGCGCCTGCGGCTGCGAAGAAAATACCGGCGATGGCGCCGGAATTCTGGTGCAGATGCCGGACAGCTTTTTGCGCGGCCGCTGTGCCGACCTTGGTATCACCCTGCCGGCCGCCGGCGAATATGGCGCCGGGCTGGTCTTCCTGCCCCGCGATCCGGCACAAGCAGCTTATTGCGAGGGCGAATTTGCCCGCATCATCGCCGAAGAAGGCCAGCGCCTGATTGGCTGGCGCGATGTCCCCACCGACGACTCCATGATCGGTCCGACGGCCAAGTCCGGAGAGCCGGTATTTCGGCACATCTTCATCGGACGTGCCCCGAACGTCGTCGATGATGCTGCGTTCCAACGCAAACTCTATATCATCCGCAAACGCGTAGAACACACCATCTGGGACAGCAGCCTGAGCGAGAAAGCACTGTTCTACCTGCCCAGTCTGTCGCCGAACACGCTGGTCTACAAAGGTATGCTGACTGCTGAGCAGGTCGAGCAGTTCTTCCCCGATCTGTCGGACGAACATTTCACCAGTGCGCTCGCGCTCGTGCATCAGCGCTTTTCGACCAACACGTTCCCGTCGTGGCCGCTGGCCCATCCGTTCCGCCTCGTGGCGCATAACGGTGAGATCAATACCCTGCGCGGCAACATCAACTGGATGCGCGCGCGCGAAGCGCTGTGCCGGTCTGATTTGTTCGGCGAGGATCTCGAGAAGCTGTTCCCTATCGTGCTGGAAGGCAATTCGGATTCAGCCAGCTTCGACCAGGTGCTGGAATTCCTGCACATGGCCGGTCGGCCGCTGCCGCTCGCCATCCTCATGATGATCCCGGAAGCGTGGAGCGGTCACGAGGCGATGGACCCGGCACGCAAAGCCTTTTACGAATATCACAGCTGCCTGATGGAGCCGTGGGATGGTCCGGCCTCGATCGCTTTCACTGACGGCAATGTGATCGGCGCTGTCCTCGATCGGAACGGGCTGCGACCTTCGCGGTACTACGTGACGACGGACGACCTCGTCATCATGGCGTCAGAAGTCGGCGTACTCGATATCCTGCCAGAGAACGTCAAGATCAAGGAACGCCTGCATCCGGGGCGGATTTTTCTCGTCGATACCAAGCAAGGGCGAATCATCGACGACGCCGAGTTGAAGCAGCAGTACATCGACCAGCACCCCTATGCAGAATGGCTGGCCGACAATGAGCGCTCGATCGAGGCGCTGCCCGAGCCGCCGAACGTATATCTGCCCGATCACGAAACCGTGCTTCAGCGTCAGCAGGCGTTTGGCTACACGCACGAGGACCTGCGCCTGCTCATGTTGCCGATGGCGCAAAGCGGGATGGAAGCTACCGGTTCGATGGGTACCGATGCGGCGCTGGCGGTCTTATCGGAAAGGCCTCGCTTGCTCTACGACTATTTCAAACAGCTGTTCGCTCAGGTGACGAATCCACCGCTGGATGGCATTCGTGAAGAACTGGTCACCCAGATCTCGACCCCGCTGGGGCCTGGCGGGAATTTGCTTGAGCCGAATCCAGCGAGCTGCCGTCAGATCAAATTGAGCTCACCCATACTCGACAATCGGAATCTGGAGAAGATCCGGCATGTCGATACACTCGGTTTCCGCACGCGCACCATCGACACGACCTATCCGGTCGCGGATGGCGCGGCAGGTCTGAGCTCGGCGCTGGCGGCAATCTGCGCCGAAGCCGACGCGGCCGTCGATGCCGGGTATACGTTCGTAATTCTGTCTGACCGCGGACTGAGCGAATCGCGCGCGCCGATACCCGCGGCGTTGGCCACCGCCGGCGTACATCATCATCTGGTCCGGAACGGCCGGCGTACCCGTGTCGGTCTGGTCGTCGAATCCGGTGAGCCACGCGAAGTGCACCATCTGGCGGTGCTGCTCGGCTACGGCGCCGGCGCCATCAACCCGTATCTCGCGCTCGAAACGCTGGACGACATGTTGCGCCAGGGCATACTCGGCAAAGTCACCGGCCAGAAAGCTGGCGAGACCGCTCACGACGCAGCCGTCCGTAACTACATCAAGGCGGCCAGCAAGGGCGTGCTCAAAGTCATGTCGAAGATGGGTATCTCGACCGTGCAGTCCTATCGCGGCGCGCAGATCTTCGAAGCCATCGGGCTCGACAAGTCATTCATCGACAGATATTTCACGTATACCGCGTCACGCATTGGCGGCATCGGGCTCGACGTAATCGAGCAGGAAGTCAGCCTGCGACATCACGATGCCTACCCCACGCGCGTGGTCAAGCGCCCTGAACTTCGCTGGGGCGGTGAATACCAGTGGCGGCGGGACGGCGAATACCACTTGTTCAATCCGGAGACAGTCTACAAGCTGCAGCATGCGACGCGCTCCGGCCAGTACAGCGTGTTCAAAGAGTACACCCGTCTGGTCGACGACCAGAGCGTGCACCGCGCAACCCTGCGCGGACTGTTCCGCTTCAAGTCGAAAGGTACACCGATACCGCTGGCGGAAGTCGAATCGGTGGCGTCGATCATGAAGCGCTTCCATAGCGGCGCGATGTCCTACGGTTCGATCAGTCGCGAAGCGCACGAAACCCTGGCGATCGCCATGAACCGTATCGGCGGGCGTTCGAACACCGGCGAAGGCGGTGAAGATCCGGCGCGTTATCTGCCTGATGCCAACGGCGATTCGCGACGCAGTGCCATCAAGCAGGTGGCCTCCGGGCGTTTCGGTGTAACCAGCGAATACCTCGTCAATGCCGACGATCTCCAGATCAAGATGGCGCAAGGCGCCAAGCCCGGCGAAGGCGGTCAACTGCCCGGCCACAAGGTCTACCCGGAAATCGCCAAGGTGCGACATTCGACGCCGGGCGTCGGCCTGATCTCGCCGCCGCCGCATCATGACATCTACTCGATCGAGGATCTGGCACAACTGATCCACGATCTGAAAAACGCCAATCCGGCCGCGCGCGTTCACGTCAAGCTGGTCGCCGAAGTGGGTGTCGGTACAGTCGCGGCAGGTGTCGCCAAAGCGCATTCCGACGTCGTGCTGATCTCCGGTTACGACGGTGGCACCGGTGCCTCGCCGGTGACTTCGTTGAAACATGCCGGCGTGCCGTGGGAGCTCGGCCTCGCCGAGACCCAACAGGTGCTCGTCGAAAACAAATTGCGCGATCGCATCGTGGTCCAGGTCGACGGTCAGATGAAGACCGGCCGCGATTGCGTCATCGCGGCCATGCTCGGTGCCGAGGAATATGGCTTTTCGACCGGACCGCTGGTCGTGATGGGCTGCATCATGATGCGTGTGTGCCACCTGAATACCTGTCCGGTTGGCGTTGCTACACAGAATCCTGTCCTGCGCGCCAAATTTGCCGGCAAGCCAGAGTTCGTCGAGCACTTCTTCGAATACATTGCCGAAGAAATGCGCGAATACATGGCTGAACTCGGCGTACGGCGCATCGAAGACATGATCGGTCGAGTCGATCTGCTCGACGTCGAACCGGCCGTGACGCATTGGAAAGCACGTGGTCTCGATCTGCATCAGATCCTGCACCAGCCGGCCGTTGCGGAGGGCGTCGCCACGCATTGTGTGCGTGAACAGGACCATGGTTTGGAGCGTTCACTCGACCGCACGACCATCGTGCCACTGTGTGCCAAAGCCATCGAGAACAAGACGCCGGTCGACGCGACCCTGCCGATACGCAACGTCAATCGCACCGTCGGCACGATCCTTGGTTATGAAATTACCCGTCGGCATGGCGCCGCCGGTCTGCCCGAAGATACCATCAAGCTGCATTTCAACGGCTCGGCCGGGCAGAGTTTCGGCGCCTTCATCCCTAACGGCGTGACGCTCACGCTGGAAGGCGACGCCAACGACTATGTCGGTAAGGGATTGTCAGGCGGCAAGATCGTCGTCTATCCGCCACGCCAGGCAAGTTTCGTTGCCGAAGAGAACATCCTCATCGGCAATGTGGCTCTATACGGTGCAACCAGCGGCGAAGCATATTTCCGAGGCATCGGCGGCGAGCGCTTCGGCGTGCGCAACAGCGGTGCGGATGCCGTTGTCGAAGGCGTCGGTGATCACGGCTGCGAATACATGACGGGAGGGCGGGTCGTCATCATCGGCCACACCGGGCGTAATTTCGCCGCCGGCATGTCTGGCGGTCGAGCTTATGTCTACGACGCCGACGGCACCTTCACCACGCGGTGCAACACCGAGATGGTCGAGCTCTCCGGACTCGTCGACGACGACGAAGCGGAAGCCGTGCGCGAGATGCTGGAAAACCATTTGCGTTACACGCAGAGCGCTGTTGCCCAGAAAATCCTCAACGCCTGGCAGCAGCACAAGGATAAGTTCGTGAAGGTCATGCCCACCGATTACAGACTCGTGCTTGAAGCGCTGGAAAAAGCGCGCCGTACCGGTATGTCCGAGGAACAGGCCGTGATGGAGGCCGCTCATGGCTAAAGTCACCGGCTTCCTCGAAGCCCGGCGTGCCAAGCAGCCTTATCGTCCAGTCACCGAGCGTTTGCGTGACTGGCGTCAGGTCATGGCCGAGATGCCTGGGCCGGAACTCACCACGCAGGCAGCACGTTGCATGGATTGCGGCATCCCGTTCTGTCACCAAGGCTGCCCGCTCGGGAACCTCATCCCGGATTGGAACGATCTGGTCTACCGGGATCGCTGGGACGAAGCGATCGAACGTCTTCACGCAACGAATAATTTTCCTGAGTTCACCGGGAGCCTGTGCCCGGCGCCCTGCGAAGGCGCCTGTGTGCTCGGCATCAACGACGATGCAGTGACCATCAAGGCAGTAGAACTTGCGATTATCGATCGCGCATTCAGCGAAGGACGGATTAAAGCGCTGCCGCCTGCCTATGAAACGGGTAAGGCCATTGCCGTGATCGGCTCCGGGCCGGCGGGTCTGGCCTGTGCGCAGCAGTTGCGACGCGCGGGTCATCGCGTGACGGTATTCGAGCGGGACGACCGTATCGGCGGTCTGCTCCGCTACGGCATCCCCGAATTCAAGATGGAGAAACGCGTGCTCGACCGGCGCCTGCAACAGTTGCGGGACGAAGGCATCCAGTTCGAAGTGAACGCCAACGTCGGCGTCAATCGCGCCGTAACAGATCTGAAACGCGACTTCGATGCGCTGGTGTTGACCGGCGGCGCGACGTTGTCCCGCGATCTACCGGTGCCGGGTCGCGACCTTAAGGGCGTGCATTTCGCGATGGAGTTTCTGACCTTGCAGAATCGCCGCTGCGAAGGCGATGTGATTGCCGACGCCGACTTCATTTCGGCCAAAGACAAACACGTCATCATCATCGGTGGCGGCGACACTGGTGCCGACTGCCTTGGCACCTCGCATCGACATGGCGCTACTTCCGTAACCAGTCTCGAGATCATGCCGCAACCGCCACAGCTGCGGTCGGACGATAACCCGTGGCCGGAATGGCCACGCATCTATCGCGTCGCCTCGGCGCACGAGGAAGGCGGAGCTCGGGTCTATTCGGTATCGACCAAGCGCTTTGTCGGCGACGCGAATGGTCAGGTCACCGCACTTGAACTCGTGGAAGTCGAAATGAAGAACGTCAATGGTCGGCAAAGCTTTGTCGAAGTCGCTGGCTCGAATCATGAGCTGCCGTGCGATCTCGCACTGCTGGCGATGGGATTCACCGGTCCGGAACCGGGTGGCATGCTGGGCGAACTCGGTGTCGCGATGACCGACCGCGGCAACGTCAAGCGCGACCGAGAATGGGCAACCTCGGTGCCGGGCGTGTTCGTGGCCGGCGACATGCAACACGGACAATCGTTGATCGTATGGGCGATAGCTGAAGGGCGCGCCGCCGCGCGCTGCGTCGACGAGTATCTGATGGGCGCTTCTGATCTCCCGACTCCGCTGCCCTGAGTCAACGTTGGGCGTCAACTGAATGAACGATCGCTTTCTGCGTGCACTCGCACGTCAACCCGTCGATTGCACACCGATATGGATCATGCGCCAGGCCGGGCGATACCTGCCGGAGTATCGTGCGACACGTCAGCGCGCGGGTGATTTCCTTACCCTGTGCAAGACGCCCGAGCTGGCCTGCGAGGTAACCCTGCAGCCGCTTGACCGCTACGCGCTCGACGCTGCCATCCTGTTTTCGGACATCCTGACCGTTCCTGACGCGATGGGCCTTGGCTTGACCCTGGAAGAAGGCGTCGGCCCGCGCTTCCTGCGGCCGATCACGACGCCGGAGCAGATCGAGCAGCTTCCGGTACCGGATCCCCATCAGGAACTGCGTTACGTCATCGATACCGTTGCGCTGCTGCACCACGAACTCCGTGATCGTGTCCCGCTGATTGGTTTTGCCGGCAGCCCGTGGACCTTGGCCACTTATATGGTCGAAGGCGAGAGCAGCCGGGAGTTCACGCGCATCAAGCGTCTCGTGCTCGAATCGCCGAAACACGCGCACCTGCTGCTCGACAAGCTGGCGCGCGCGGTTACCGCCTATCTCTCGGCCCAGATTGCCGCTGGCGTCGACGCCGTGATGTTGTTCGACACCTGGGGTGGCGCTCTGCCGCACCGCACCTATCACGAGTTCTCACTTGCCTACATGCAGCAGATCGTCAGCGCTTTACCGGCCACGACGCCGGTGATTGTGTTCACCAAAGGCGGTGGCGTATGGCTGGATTCGATCGCCGCCAGCGGGTGCGCCGCCGTTGGGCTGGATTGGACCGTTGATATCGGCGGCGTCCGTGCCCGCCTCGGTGACAGGGTCGCGCTGCAGGGGAATCTCGACCCGGCCGTGATGCTGACCACACCCGCCATCGTTGCCGAACAAGCGCGCCTGGTCCTGGATGCATACGGTGCGGGAAATGGTCACATCTTCAATCTCGGCCACGGGGTCACCCCCGGCGTGCCGCCTGAGCACGTTGCCGTGCTGGTCGATACGGTCCACGAGCATAGCCGGCGCTATCACAGCCCAACCTGAAGACTTCGGACGGCGGCTCTCGCCGAACGACCGCAACGGCGCGAAATTCTTTTACGCAGCGCGCAATAGACCACATTTCCGGTTGACCTCGCTTGCTAAACTGCCTGACGTTTTCCCAGCGCTATAGCCGTGGCGGGCGCCGAATAAATTAAATCATGTTGATTAACGGCTTATGTTGCTATAATCAAGGTATTTCGAGATCTGGAAATCAGCCCGCATGACGCTCTTCAAGCCCCGCCTGATAGCTTTGGCAGTCGCCCTCGGCAGTAGCCTCGGCAATGTCCATGCTGATGAAGCCATTCACAATCAGGCCCGTGAGTTGCTCAGCCAGAACCGCGCCGCAGCCGCTTACGAGCTGCTCGCCCCGCTGGAGGATGCCGAGGCTGGCAATCCCGAGTTCGACTATCTGCTGGGCATTGCGGCACTCGATGCCGGGCACCCTGGCGAGGCGGTGTTCGCGCTCGAGCGAGTGCTGGCGGTAGCACCGGACAACAGCCTGGCGCGCGCTGAAATCGCACGCGCTTACTTCGCCTTGAGCGAACTGGAAACGGCGCGGCGCGAGATCGAGCACGTCAAAGCGAGCGGCAATGTACCGGAGACCGCCACCGCCACGCTTGACAAGTATCTATCCTTGATCGAACGGGCGCGCGGTGGCGGTACCCGCGTCCGCGGTTACCTGTCGATCGCTGGTGGGTACGACACCAACACCAATTCAGGCACCGACCAAAGCAGTGTCGCCATCCCGTTCTTCAACAATCTGGTGTTCCAGCTCGTCGATCAGGCGCAGTCCAGCGAATCGCCCTATGCGCTGGTCGCTGGCGGCCTGGATATTACGCATCCGTTGAACAAGCAGTACTCATTGGTTGGCGGTGCACGAGGTTATTACCGCGGCACCGAAAATCCGTTTAGTACCACCGACGCCTACGCTTACGGTGGCATCCGCACCGAGCGCGGCCGGCATCAGTTCACGCTCGCCGCACAAGGTGAGAATTTCAGCGTCGATGAGGATAGCCTGCGCTATGTCTACGGCGGCTTCGGCGAGTGGACTTATGCCATCGACAATCGCAGCCGGTTCAATCTGTCCTTGCAAGCCAATCAGATTGATTACCCCGACCTGTCGAATCGCGATGCCAATCGCTATCTGGCCTCGGCCGGTTATCTGCGCGCAATCGGCAACAAGCGCGAAGCGGTGATCTACGCCGGTTTTTATGGCGGCATCGAAGAGGAAGACGACAACGACTTCCAGCAGTTCGGCCACGACCTCTACGGCGGGCGCATCGGCGGCAGTCTCGAGCTGGCTACCCGCATACGCGGCTTCGCCAGCGTCGCGTTCGAACAGCGCGATTATCACGGCGATGACGCCATCTTTCTGCGAACGCGTGATGACACGCAGTTCATTGTCACTGGCGGCGTCGAATATACGCCGGCCGAGAACTGGCAGGTCAGACCGAATATCAGTTATACCAACAACGATTCGAATATCGCGATCAACGACTATGACCGGATAGTCGCCGGAATCGACCTGACGATGCGGTTCTAGAACCGCGACACCGAAGGAGCAGCCCGTGACCAGAATTTTTAAACCCCGCCCGCTGGCACTTGCCATTGCGGTTGCCGTCGGTACGGCGCCAGGCTACGCGCTTGCTGCTGCCGGCCGTGTCCAGTTTGCTTTCGGCGAAGTCAGTCTGCGCGATGCCGGCGGCGATTCGAGCCCGCTCAAGAAAGGCCAGGTCGTCGACGCTGGCGACACCATCGTCACCGAACGCGGACGCGTTCAAGTGAAGTTCAGTGACGGCAGCTTCGTCTCGCTGCAGCCTAAATCGACGTTCAAGATCGACGAATACGCTTACGCTGACGACGCTGACGGTGGTGAACGCAGCTTCTTCAGTCTGTTCCGCGGCGGCTTACGAACGATTACCGGTGTCATCGGGCGGCGCAATCGCGACAGCTATCGAGTCAGTACGCCGGTCGCCACCATCGGAATCCGCGGCACCGAGTATCTGATCATGCTCGATGGCACCGGCGCCATTGTGACTGTCGGCGACGGGGCGATTGCGGTGATCAACGATGCCGGTCAGGTTGTCCTGGTTAACGGCCAGACCGGGGTGATTGTCGATAAATCGACGCTCGCGACAATCACCGACGAGAAAGCCGTCGTGCCGCCCGAACCGCCCAAGGATCTGCGCGACGAACCCGGCACCAATACGCCGCAACAGGACGATGAAAACCTGGTCGGCGGAACGATAGGCGATGACGGCATCGCCGAAGACACTGCTGATGGTCTGCTGGTAGATACCAATGATGAAGTCGAGCCGCCGCCGCCGCCGATCATTCCGCCCAAGCTCGAAAGTGGCGACGGGTTTACCGTGGCTCACGCTTTCTACAGCAGCGATCACGGCCCAGTCAGCACCTATGACAGCGACGCGTCGGCGACTTTCGTCGAGGGTCAGCTTACTGGCTGGACTTTCGAAAGTGGCGAAGGCATCCAGACAAGCAGCATCGGCGACCTGACGCTGGTCGAAGCGGGCTCCGACGAATTCATTGGCTGGGGACGCTGGTCAAATAGCGACAATAACGATCGACATTTCACGGTCGCCAGCGAAGACGAAGAATTCACGAATCAGGACGAAAGCCTGCATTTCGTGGCCGGCGAACCGTCCGATCTCGTGTCCGCAGCCGGTGGTCGCTCCGAAGCGCGATATTCAACACTCTCCTACACCACGCCGACCGACGGCGAAGGTAACGAAGGGACGTTCAATAGTGCCACCTTCCTGGTCGACTTTGGCGATCAGGACGTCAGCGGTACGGTCGATCTCACGATGTCGGGTGACGACTACGACATCGCGTTTTTCGATGCGCCGGTCTACGGCGGCGGATTTTCGACCTCGGCGTCAGTCGAATCCAGCGGCGGTTGCGGTTGCGGTGGCTGCAGCAGCTATGTGTCCGGACTGGTCGCCGGTCCGACAGCTGAACGCGCGGGCTTTGTCTATCACATCTCCGATAACAACGAAGAGCGCGACATCTTCGGCGCGACCACCTTCATCGCTGATCCAAATGGTCCGCTGCCACCCATTGAGCCTTGATCTGCCAGCCTGAGCGACCTACCGACGACTGACGAGCGTCCCGACGCTGCGGCAACAGCGTCGGAACTGCGTGCCGCCGCGCAACAGGCCTATGCGCGCGGCGACCGAAAGACTGCCGAAAACCTGCTGGTCACGGCCTGCGCTACAGCCGATAGACACCCCGACTGGTTGGCGCTGGGCCGGCTTCGCGCCGCGCATCGTGACCACGCCGGCGCCCGCCTCGCGTTCGAAAATGCACTGGTCGCCCTGAGTCGACTCATCGACGGCGCGCCGTTGGACGACGAAGTGCGGACGCAACGCGCTGAACTGTATCTGCGCCTGCGGCGTCCATCCGACGCTCTCGCCGACTACGCCGCCATGTCAGGCACTACGCCATTGGACGTAGGCGGCTGGTACGGCCAGGCCGAATGCCTGCGCTTGATGGGCAATTATGCCGCGACACTGGCCGCGTGCGAGCGTGCGCTGGCTTGCGATTCCACGCACGTACCGAGTCTGTTATGCAAAGCGATAGTCCTAGCGACAAGCGGCGACGTTTCGGCCGCTCAACGCTGCTTCGATGAGGCTCATCGTCTCGACGGCCTGGCCGTTGCCCGCTATGCAGGCACCACGAGCGCGCTCGCGGAACCCCCAGATGCGCGCGCCATCCATTTCTACAGCGCGTTTGCTGCGTTCAAGCAATACCGTTGGGGCGACTACAGCGACCTCGTCGAACGGGCAGGCGAGTATTTCGCCGAACCGGCAACGGCACCGTCGGATCTATCTATCGCGTTCCCGACGCTGTATCTGCCGCTGAGTGCGCGTGCGACCAGCGTGGCGCATATCGCAGTCGCTCAAGGCTACGGCGGCCTGCCCACATTACGACGGACTGCGCGCCAGACCGGGCGACTGCGCATCGGTTACATCGCAACGAAATTTCGTGACCATCCGGCCATGCTGCTGACTGCAGGTTTGTTCGCGGCTCATGATCGCACCCGCCAGCAGGTGTATGGCTACGCACTGAACAGCGACGATGGTTCACCTGAGCGGCAGCGCGCACGGGCAGAATTCGATGTCTTCGTCGATCTGTCGCGGGACGATGACATTACTGCTGCGCAGCGCATTGCCGACGACGGCATCGATGTACTGATCGACCTGAACGGATATGCCGACGAAGGACGGCCGGGCGTACTGGCGCGCAGGCCGGCCGCGCTCCAGGTGAGCTATCTGGGTCATATGCACAGCCTGTTCGCACCGTGGATGGACTATCGTTTCACTGATCGTCTTTCGGAGCCGGAAGATTGGGGCTTCCCGTTATGTGAAGCGCGCGCTTATCTGCCAGGGTGCGGGTTTCCCTATGGCGCGCGGGCACCAGGCACCATCACGCCATCGCGTACCACGCTCGGCTTGCCTGACGATGCTTTCGTGCTGTGCGCGTTCACGCGTGCCGAAAAAATACTGCCGCCATGTTTCGCGCTGTGGCTGGAAATTCTGCAGCGTGTTCCCCATGCGGTGCTGTGGCTGCTTGCAGTTGGCGACAGCGCAGATCATGCGCTGAGGGCCAGGGCGCAGGTGGTCGGCATCGCGCCAGAACGCCTGATTTTCGCGCCGCGTGTCACACATCGCGACCATCTCTCACGCAAGTCTGCCGCTGATCTCTATCTCGACACGTTTCCGTTCAACGCCCACACCACCGGACTCGATGCCCTGCATGCCGGCCTGCCGGTGTTGACGCTGCAAGGTCGAGCCTGGGCCGCACGCATCGGCGCAAGCCAGCTTGCGACTGCCGGTCTTGCCGAGCTCATTGCGCGCACGCCAGCGGAATACGTTGCCTGTGCAGTCGAACTCGCGCGACATCCCGCCCGACTGCGCGATCTGCGCATCGCCCTGCACAGGACCATCACCACGCAAGCGCCATTCAACACCCGGCGCGCCGCCCATCTTCTCGATCAGGCGTTCGCGCACATGTGGGCGCGCCATTGCGCCGGGCAATCGCCTGCCGATTTCGACGTTGGCAGCTGAATAGTCACTGCGTGGCGCGGTGCCCATGCCAGCCATGAAGCAGCGTCGCAATCAACATTATCACTGCCAGTGACCACCACGGCCAGTTGCCATAGCGGGCATAAGGCGTTGCACCTCGATAACCCGCAAATTGCGCGCGCAGACTTATGGGCTTGAACTGCGGTGCGCGCGCCACAATCCGACCCTGTTGATCAATAACTGCGCTGATACCGGTGTTCGTGCTGCGTAGCAGATAGCGCCCACTTTCCAGTGCGCGCATGCGCGCGATTTCGAGATGCTGATGGGGGGCGATGGTATCGCCGAACCAGGCATCGTTACTGACGTTGATAAGTACATCGGCGACCGGCGGCGCACCTTCCACTGCCTGCGGAAACGCATCTTCGAAACAGATGGATACGCCGGCGGTCAGTCCGGCAATGTGCAACGGTGGCTGTCGCATTGCACCTGCACTGAAATCCGACATCGGGATATCGAACAACAGGATTAAATTGCGGAGCAAACGCTTGAACGGAAAAAACTCGCCGAAAGGGACCAGATGTCGTTTGTCGTACTGCCCTCGTTGTTCGCCAAACTGGACTACGCTGTTGTAATAATTCCCGGTCCAGGCCTCGCCCGTAGGCATGCCGATCAGCAGCGCCGCGCCACCGGCGAGTGCGCGCGTCTGGAGCTCGTCGATGACAGCGGGAATCTCTGCGGCAAATGCCGGAATTGCAGTCTCCGGCCAGATCACGACATCGGCGTCCCACGAACCAGCTGTCAGGTCGAGATATCGCGCGAGCGAGACGGCCCGTAATTCTTCGGCCCATTTTAGCTGTTGTGGCACCGCGCCCTGCACCAGCACAACGTCGCGCTTATCGGGTATGGCTTGCGTCCATTCAACGTCACGCAGACGATTGCCAACGACCAGCAGGGCGAACATGAGCGCAACCAGACCGGCACGCCGCGGCCAGTCCAGTGTCGAAAGACTTGTCAGCATGCCGGCCAGGACCATGACCAGCAATGAACACAAGGGCACACCGCCCAGGGGCGCAAATCCCGCCAGCGGTGCATCGATCTGACTGTAGCCGAGACTCAGCCATGGAAAGCCGGTCATCAACGTGCTTCGCAGCGCCTCGAACAGCAGCCACAGGCCGGGTGCGACGAACAGTCGGCTGACTGTCGCACTCGACCCTGGCCAGCGCGAATAGAGATAGGCAAAAGTAGCGATGTAGCCCGCCATGCCGACAATGAACAACGCGGTAACCGTGACTGAAAACGCGTAGTAAGGCACACCGAACTGATGCACGCTGACCTGAATCCACCACACACCGTGGCCGAACAAGCCGAGACCCCAGCACCAGCCGACGAATGCCGCGTGACGCGGAGAGAGTCGCTCGACGAGCAGAAGCAGAACTGCCGGGCCAAGCATGGCCAGAGGCCATAGCCCGTAAGGCGCAAATGCGCACGGCACCAGGGCGCCGGTACATACGGCCAGCGCGGCCCGCAGTTTCATGGCAGCACCCACAACGAAATGGCCGATTTGACCCGCTATCGCGGGACGCTCACTCGTCGTCGCTGATTGCGGCGTCATCCGCATGCGAGCCACGGATCACGCGCAGCAGACGCACCCGACGGCGGTCAGCGCGCAGCACTTTGAATTCGAACCCGCGAAATTCCAGTTTCTCACCACGCTGCGGCAGATGCCCGAGTTCGCTCAGGACCAACCCGCCGATAGTATCGTAGTCGTCAGAAATCCAGTCGGTGGCAAAAAACTCGTTGAACTCGTCTATCGGAGTGCGTGCCTTGACTGTATAGCGCTCGTCGCGATGACGACGGATATTGTCCTCTTCAGCAAGGTCGTGCTCGTCGTCGATCTCGCCGACGATCTGTTCCATGACATCTTCAATGGTGACCAGCCCCGAAATACCGCCGTATTCATCGACGACCAGGGCGAGATGATTGCGTCGCGCACGGAATTCGCGCAGCAGAATGTTCAGGCGCTTGCTCTCGGGGACGAACGCAACCGGGCGAATGACATCGCGAATGTCGAAAGCATGCGCCGGATCGGCGGCAAGCGGCAGCAGATCCTTCGCGAGCAGGATACCCAGCACATGTTCGCGCTTGTCGTCGAAGACCGGGAACCGCGAATGAGCCGATTCAATCACTGCGGGCAGAAACTCCGCAGGCGTCGCATCCTCATCGATGAAGACGATGTCCGAACGCGGCACCATGATGTCGCGCACTTTCGTTTCAGACACGAGCAGCGCGCCTTCCATCATGGCGACAGTATCGGGATCGATCAGGTGATGTTCTTCGGCATCGCGGATGCGATCGATCAGTCGTTGCCGCCCATCGTGACTGTCGCGCGGACGGCCGATCAGGCCTCGTAGCCAGCGTCTGAGCTTCGAGGGCCTGCCAGATTGCAGGTCTGTCATCGTATTCAGGCTGCGTGATACGGATCGGGGTAACCGAGTCCGGCCAGCACCACGCGTTCTTTTTCCTCCATCAGTTCGGCATCACGCTCATCGTGATGATCGAAACCCAGCAAATGCAATACACCATGTACGGTCAGGTGCGCCCAATGCGCTTCCGCTGGCAATCGCGCGGCAGCCGCTTCCCGCATGACCTGTGGCGCACAAATGACGATATCCCCCAGCAGGGCCGGCGCGACATCGCTGAGCCCCTCCAGTGGAAACGATAGCACATTGGTCGGTTTATCGACGCCGCGCCAGCGCTGATTGAGCGCTTGTCCTTCGGCATCGTCGACGATACGTATCGTGAGCTCTGCGCATTCCAGCATTCCCGCGATCGCGGCGGCTATGCAATTAACGAAAAAAGGCTCCCCCGGCAATTCCCGGCTGTCACTCGCGCGCTGCAGGCAGAGCGCAATGGCGGCCGACTTGGGTGGTCGCGCAGCACGCCTCACTGGCGTCTGCGCTCAGGATTCATCGCCCTCGTGCGCCGCTTCATGGGCGGCGTACGCATCGAGGATGCGAGCGACCAGCGTGTGCCGTACGACATCGCGCGAGGTGAAATGCGTAAAGCTGATTCCGTCGACGCCGTCGAGTACGTCCATCACGTGCTTAAGTCCGGAGGAGCGCCCGCGGGGCAGATCGATCTGCGTCACATCGCCGGTGATCACCGCTTTAGAACCAAAACCGATGCGGGTGAGAAACATCTTCATCTGCTCGGTGGTGGTGTTCTGCGCTTCGTCGAGAATGATGAACGATTCGTTCAAGGTACGGCCGCGCATGAAGGCTAATGGTGCGACTTCAATCACATGCCGCTCGATGAGTTTAGCGACACGTTCGAAGCCGAGCATTTCGTACAGAGCATCATAAAGTGGACGCAGATAGGGATCGATCTTCTGCGCCATGTCGCCAGGGAGGAAACCGAGGCGCTCGCCGGCTTCCACGGCCGGCCGCACCAGGCACACGCGTCGAACTGAATCGGATTCGAGTGCGGCCACGGCGCAGGCGACAGCCAGATAGGTTTTGCCGGTCCCGGCCGGACCAATACCGAAATTGATGTCGTTGTAGCGGACCGCTTCGAGGTAACGGCGCTGGTTGGCACCGCGCGCACGGATGAGCATGCGCCGGATGCGCACGCCGTCTTCGCCGTCGCGCGCGATGTCGGTGTCGCCTTGATCGGCGTTGCGCAATTCCAGGTGCACATCTTCCGGAGAAATGGCTTTGCTACCGGTCAGTGCATACAGCTGGCGGATGACCCGCTCGGTCAGACCAACACCATCGCTGCCACCGCTTACCAGAAAATGGCCACCGCGATTGCCAATCTCGACACCCGTGCGGCGCTCAAGGAGGCGCAGATGTTCATCGAACTGTCCGCACAGATTGGCCAGACGCTCGTTGTCTATCGGTTCAAGATTGACGTCGACTGCCACAGTGCTCATTCAGGCCACCGCCAGCCCGCTCACTAGATTCTCACCGCGCAACGAATTCGGCAAAGCGGCGCTAATCCGCAGTTCCGTAAAGTGCCCGATCAACGCCGCCTCACCAGCGAAATTGACGACCCGATTGTTGTCCGTACGTGCTGCAAGTTCGCTCTCATTCTTGCGCGCATGGCCGGTGACGAGCACGCGCTGACTTGTGCCGACCATTGCCGCGCTGCGCGCTCGCGCAAATTCGGCGATGCGTCTCTGCAGGATGGCCAGACGATGCAGTTTTTCTTCAGCCGTGACGTCATCGGGCAGCGCGGCGGCTGGCGTACCTGGACGCACGCTGTAAATAAAGCTGAACGACTGATCGAACTGAACGTCTTCGACAAGCGCCATGGTCTGATCGAAATCCGCCGCTGTCTCACCCGGGAATCCGATAATGAAATCCGACGAAATCGCGATGTCCGGTCGCGCCTGCTTGAGGCGTCGGATGATACTCTTGTACTCGAGTGCGGTATGGCCGCGCTTCATCAGCGCAAGGATGCGATCGGACCCGCTCTGTACCGGCAGATGAACATGGCTGACCAGCGCAGGTACATCGGCGTAGGTATCGATGAGCCGCTGACTGAACTCGAGCGGATGAGAGGTTGTAAAGCGGATGCGCTCGATGCCATCGATTACCGCGACATAACGGATGAGCGCGGCCAGGTCGACGATGCGGCCATCATGCATCGGACCACGATAGGCGTTGACGTTCTGGCCGAGCAGTACTACTTCGCGCGCGCCTTGTTCGGCTAGACCTGCCACTTCGCTGATGACATCGTCGAAGGGCCGGCTGAATTCTTCGCCACGCGTGTACGGCACGATACAAAAACTGCAATATTTGCTGCACCCCTCCATGATCGAGACGAACGAACTCGGCCCTGTCGACGGTGCCGCCGGCAGCGCGTCGAATTTCTCGATCTCGGGAAAACTGATGTCAATGACACGCTGTTCGCCGCGCTGCACGGCAGCCAGCATGGCCGGGAGACGATGCAGCGTCTGCGGCCCGAACACCAGGTCGACGAATGGCGCGCGGTCCCAGATCTGGCTGCCCTCCTGGCTTGCAACACAGCCACCGACGCCGATCACTACATTCGGATCGGCGCATTTCAGGGCGCGCCAGCGGCCGAGTTCGGAGAACAGTTTTTCTTCGGCTTTCTCGCGTACCGAACAGGTGTTCAACAGCAGCACGCTGGCGAGCTCGGGCTCGGCGACGCGATGCAGACCGCAGCTCTGCTCGAGCAGTGCCGCCATCTTGCCCGAATCGTATTCGTTCATCTGGCAGCCGAAAGTCTTGATGTAATAGCCCTTGCTCATCCGCTTCATGCCCGAAAAAGGCGCTTAAAGTCCCTGGTTAACATTGATCTTGTCAACACCGAGGGTGTTCCTCAGTGGCAGCGCGCGTCGGGCGCGCGCTCATGGCGCGCTCGCCGCGAGTGGTCGCGTGCGCGGAACGCGAATATTGTCGATCAAACGTGCCGGGCCCAGCCACGCCGCGGCAAGAATGACGAGGTCTGCATCGCCAGGCGCTGGCCGCGCCAGATCGGTCGCCCGACGCACTGAAAAATACTCTGGGCGCATGCCTTGCGCTTCGAGTGCTGCGCTATGCGCGGCTTCCAGTTTCGGCAGCGCGTCGAGTTCAACCTCAGCCACTTCATTCGCGGCAGTGACCAGAGCGCGATGAATATGCTGCGCCGTCTCGCGCTGCGCGTCGCTCAAATACGCATTCCGTGAACTCATGGCCAGGCCGCCAGGCTCGCGCACTATCGGCATCCCGATGACTTCGACTGGCAGCAGAAGGTCATGAACCAGGCGGCGAATGACCAGGAGCTGTTGAAAATCTTTTTCGCCGAACAACGCGAAATCGGGCTGAACATTGATCAGGAGCTTGCTGACAACCGTCGCAACGCCGGAGAAATGGCCCGGTCGGAATTCACCGCACAGAATGTCGGACAAGGCCGGCACGGTCACGCGAGTGTCTTCCTCCATTCCACCGGGATAGAGTTCCGTCAGATTGGGCGCAAACAGGAGATCGAGGCCTGCGGCCTTGAGTTTGGCGCTGTCTTCTTTGAGTGTGCTCGGATAGCGCTCGTAGTCTTCGCCTCGGCCGAACTGTATCGGATTGACGAAGATGCTGACGACCGTCCTATCGGCAAGCTGGCGCGCGCGCGCCAAAAGGGACAGATGACCTTCATGCAGATTGCCCATGGTCGGAACCAGTGCAATGCTCAAGCCGGTACGTTTCCACTCGCGAACGACTTCGCGCAACGACTTCAAATCGAAACTCGGTTGCATGCCTGCTCCAGCGGGCCGGCTCAAGCCGGTAATTCATTGCTCGCGATCGCTGCCATGGCAATCACGCCACTGCGATCGACCCGGGCCAGCAACTGGTCTATCGCGGCATGGCCCGGGATAGCGACGGTTGGCGCGATCTCGTGCAAGGGTATCAGCACGAAGGCCCGCTCCGCGATGCCCGGATGAGGCACGACGAGCCCCGGCTCAGCAATGACTTCGCTGCCGTACAAGAGCAGGTCGAGATCGATCGTTCGCGGCCCCCAGTGCTGCTGCCCGCGAACACGGCCCTGGGCCCGTTCGATCGCCTGCAGTGCCGCCAGCAGATGGCGGGCATCGAGCGCTGTTTCCAGACTGGCTACCGCGTTGACATAGTCGGGTTGGTCCTGCGGCCCCATCGGCGGATTACGATACAGACGGGACGCCGCCAACAGGCGGGTTTCAGGCAGCTCAGCCAGTGCGCTCAACGCGCGTTTGATCTGTGCTGCTGGATGATCCAGATTGCTGCCGAGACCGACATAGACAGCAATGCGAATAACACTCAAGTCGGCGTCCGTCGCCGTCGGCGGCGGCGGCGGGGGGCCGCTGCACGGTCGCCTTGCGCTTCGTTCAGCACGTCGACGCGCTGCTCATCGTCACTTTCCTGATAGCGCGTCCACCATTCGACCAGTTCTTCGAGCGGCTCGCCGGCGGCGGCGCGTAGCGCAAGAAAATCATACGCCGCGCGGAAGCGCGGGTGTTCGAGCATGCGTTCGACCCGTTTCGGTGAGCGATTTGGCAAACGAAGCTGCAGCGTCCAGATCTCCCGTGTCATCTGGGTGAAACGCCGAGGTACGGCAAGCTGCGCGACCTGTTCAGCGAGGACGGTGTCGGCGGCGAGCTCTATTGCATCCAGCGGACTGACGCCCGTCGCTTCGAGTCGCTGACTTTCGGCCTCGACACTGTCCCACAGCAGTGCGGCGAGCAGAAAGGCCGGTGTTACCGGCTTGTCCTGCGCAATGCGCTGGTCAGTATTGGCTAGAGCCAGCCCAACCAGCGTTGCCGGGAAGTCGCCATGCTGAAGCGCGAGTGCCGCCTCGGTGGCGGGAAACAGGTGCGTGAAAAGATTGTAGTGGCGTAACAACTCGAACGAGGCCAACGCCGCGCCACCGTGAAACAACTTCATCGTTTCGTCGAACAGTCGTGCCGGCGAAACTTCGTCGAGCAGCTCGCCTAACTCGTGCAAAGGTTTGGCCGCCGCAGTTTCGAGGGTAAATCCCAATTTGGCAGCGAAGCGGATCGCACGCAGCATCCGCACCGGATCTTCGCGGTAACGTTGCCCGGCGTCGCCGATCAGGCGCAAAGCGCCATTTTTCAGATCTTCGACGCCACCGACGTAGTCGATCACGCTGAAGTCATGAATATCGTAATACAACGCGTTGACCGTGAAGTCGCGTCGCCACACATCGTCCTCAATGGTGCCATAGACGTTGTCGCGCAGAATCCGGCCATCGTCGGTCATCTCCGCTTCGTCGGAATCCAGCTCATGCGCCGCCCGGAATGTCGCGACCTCAATAATCTCGGCACCGAAGCGAACGTGCGCAAGGCGGAAGCGCCGCCCGATCAGACGGCAATTGCGGAACAGTTCGCGCACCTTCTCTGGATGCGCGTCTGTCGCGATGTCGAAATCTTTCGGTTCCCGCCCGAGCAGCAGATCACGAACACCGCCGCCGACGAGACAGGCGCGGAATCCGGCGCCATCGAGTCGATAAAGGACCTTGAGCGCAGCCGGTGAAATAAACTTGCGCGAAATCGTATGCTCGTCGCGCGTATAGATTCGTGGCGCCCCTGCGGGACGCTCGCGCGATGACTCAGGTTGGCGCGGCGTCCGCCGCGCTGGCTTGCGGGTAGCGCTACGAGTACCTGCGGGGCGACGCTCCCGCGTGCTGTGCCGGGACGAAAATTCGAGATCGGTCCGGCCAACGGCGTCAGCAATGGGATCCCGCGCGATTTCGTCCCGTAGCGATGCTGGCGTGGCAGGGCGAAATACCCGCGCCAACTGGGCGAGGAACGCGATTGCGCCTTGGATGATCGCCTTGCTCACGGCTTCAACGACCTCGGCATCTGCGGTGGCGGGCACCGCGCGCCGACGGTCGGGAACTGCTATCGGGCCCTGTTGTGCTGTCCAATCGCCCTCCGGGCGGCATCGTTAAGAAGGGATCTCCTGAGTCTCGACCCGTTGCTGGTCGTCCGGCAACGGCACTCTCAAGCACAGTTGCAGGCCTGCATCTGACGGACGGTCGAGCATGGCGGGTGCCGCAGGAAATCGTGCAACGGCTGCAAGCGGGGAATAGGAAAACCTACCGCCGGGGTCCACCGTGACCGCCTTATGATAACATCGAGAGACGGCTCGCCGCTCCCTTCGTCTAGTGGTCCAGGACGTTGGCCTCTCACGCCGAAAACAGGGGTTCGACTCCCCTAGGGAGCGCCATCCACAGGCGCGACACAGGCAGCCGGACCCACTTTCAGCACACAACTTTGATCGTCGCCCGCCGCAATCCGCGTCGGGTATAGCGTCAATGTGTCGCGCAGCCACCGCACACCGCCAAGCTCGAAATGGTTGGCCAGGGCTGGAATAATCGTGCCGCCGCCCGCAGTCACCGGCAGACCGGCGCGATAATGCTGCACCAGCATGGCGATGGCATAAGCGACGAGCCCGGGTTGTTCGATATGTATCGCGTGACCACTGTCGATGGCGATGAGATGCGCCGAGTCGATACTGGTGGCAGCCAGCTCGGTCTGCAGTTCGAGCCAACGCTGCTCGAGCAGGCGACGTTTGCGCGTGAGCCTGCCATCGAGGCGCCCGCGTGTGAGCACCACCAGTGGGAGGTCGTCAGCGGCCAGACGACTCTCTGTGACTTCGCGCGCGCTGTCGCGGAAAGCGAGCATTTCATCACCCAGGGTGCGACGGGCTTTCCAGCTGCGAGAATCGATGAGAATGCGCCGTCGCACGTCGTCTGGCAGCAAAGGATGCGGTACCGGGGGATTGCGAAAGTGGACGACCCCGGCACGGTTGGAGGGCGCTGTCAGGAGTGCGAGCGGCGGCGCGAGCAACCGTTCTACCTGGGCTGGATGAGAGGCATCGACCAGGACCAGACCGGCCGTCAGATCGGGATAACGATGCGCGAACAACTGCATGTTGTAGCCGCCGAAGGAGTGCCCGACCAGAATGACTGGCGGCACTTCGCCGGCGGCTTCGAGCAACAGGTAGAGTTCACTGGCAATGTGCGAACTGGTGCGCGGCGCGGGACCAGCGTCGCTTGCGCCATACCCGGCACGATCGTAACTGCAGACGCGGGTCGTGTGGCGCAGACGCGCCTGCACTCGCACCCATTCGAGCGCCGAGCCGCCGAGACCGGCGTCGAGCACGACAGTCGGCACACCGCTACCGTGGCAGGCGATATGCAGGCGATAATTGCCGACGTAGACATCTTTGGCCTGGCTTGCTGCCTGCACCAGCATGAGCAGAAGTGTCAGCGCCGGAGCCAACCACCAGGCACTGCCCGAGCGCGGCATCGTCAGACGGCGTGCGATCAACGGACTTGTTACCTTAACGGTCATACGTGCAAGTCTGCCAGCAGCGAGCAGTGACCTTACCACAAGCGCGAACGAACAAGATTGAACGCCACACTGCCCTCGGCTGCCGTTCCACGCCGCCTGATCGCGCTCATCTACGACGCGATAGCTGCATTTACCGTCACGTATTTTGCCGCATTCATTCCTGTGCTCGCAGGCGGCACGCCGATCAATGCGGGTAATCCACTGTTCACGCTCTATCTGCTGGCCGTCGTGTTTTGCTACTTCGGCGCCTGCTGGACGCGTGGCCGGACGCTCGGCATGCAGGCCTGGAAGCTCGAAATCGTCGCGGACAGCGAAGCACGCTCGCCAAACTGGCGCGAATCCGTGCTGCGCTTCGCCAGCGCGCTGGTCTCGTTTTTATGTTTCGGTCTCGGCTATCTGGCGGCGCTGTGGGATCCACAGGGCCGCACCTGGCATGACCGCTGGTCGCGGACGCTCATCGTGCGCGCTGATTGAGCAGCAGTCCAACCGCCAGCAGCAGCACGGTCGGCCCGAGCGCGCTCGCCGCCGGCGCGACGCCGAAGACGACGCCGAGATGACCGGACGCCTGATTCAAGACGTGAAAAGCGAGTCCAATCAGCGCACCCAGCAGGATACGTCGCCCGCCTGAACTCGAACGGGACGCAGCCATCACGAGTGGAATGGCGAGAAAGACCATCACCATGCAGGCCAACGGATAGCCGAGCTTGCTCCACAACGCGTGCTCCCAGCGCTGCGCGCTCTGCCCGTTGCGTTCGACGAATTCGACGTAGCGCGAGAGGTCGAGCAGGGACAAGGTGTCCGGATTGACCGCGACCATACCGATCAGCTCAGGATTCAGCAGCGAGCTCCACGCGACCTTGTCGCGCCGTTCAGCGCTGATCCGGCCATGGTCGAACAGTGTTCGCGCAATACCTTCGAGCTGCCACTGGTCATCGACATAGCTCGCACTGCGCGCAACCGTCGCCGAGCGCAACTGGTTGGCGCCGTCGAATTCCAGGATGCGGATGTCGTGAAACCGGCCTTCGGAGAGAATTTCGCCGATATTGATGTAACTATTGCCATCGCGCGCCCAGAACCCGCTTTCGGTGCTGGCCGTCACCTGATCGCTTTGTGCCAGCGCGCGGATCTCCTGCGCCTGCCGCGCGCAGAATGGAAACACGAACTCGCCGATGACGGCCGCCAGAACAGCAAACACGAGTCCGGCCTGCATGACGGCGCGCATGATCCGAAAACGAGACACGCCGGCTGCACGCAGCACGGAAATTTCGTTGCGCTCGGCGAGTGCGCCCAGCCCGAGCAGTGAGCCGATCAAGGCCGCTATCGGGAACAGCTGATAGGCAAGTCCGGGTAGACCAAGCACGACGACTTGGCCAACTTCGACCAGCCCATACGCGCCATGACCGAGGTCCTCGAGTTCGTCGATAAAATCGAAAAACGAGAAGATCGCGAGCAGCACCACCAGCACGGTCAGCGTGGCGCCCACCACCGCGCGGCCGATGTAGCGATCAATGATCAACATGTGACTGACAGAGTGCCTGGCTGGGCCCTCAACTTTGCGCCTCAGGGCGCAAAAGAATACACTGCGGCGCTGCCCGGCGCAGCCTGCACGCGCGGTCTGCTTAGCGCGACCCGGCCGCTGCCCCACCTTTTCATCGATGAGGTCAGCTATGGAATTCGCCATCAAGCGTGGTCAGGCTCGCAAACAGAAAACCACCTGCCTCATCGTCGGCATCCAGGCCGGCAAAACGCTGACCGCCACTGCTCAGGATCTCGATCGTGCCAGCCGCGGCGCGCTCTCGCGGATTGTCCAACGCGGTGATATCCACGGTAAACCAGGCGAATGCGTGTTGTTGCCGGATGTTTCCGGCGTTGCCGCCGAACGGGTCCTGCTGGTCGGCGTTGGCAAAGCGGATGGGATTACCGCGGCCGATTATCACAAGTTACTGGCGAAGACAGCTGATGCCGTTCGCTCGTTCAAACTGAAAAGTGTCGTAAGCACGCTGCACGATGTTCCGGTCAAGAACGAAACGCTGCAGTGGAAACTCGATCATCACGCATTGACGTTTGCCGCCAGCGGCTACCGCTACGACGAACACAAGTCCAAACCGGAAAGTCACGGACTTGCGCGGCTCGGATTTCTGGTCGATGACGAAAACGCTCCAGCGCTCCGCGCCGCGCTCAATCAGGCGCGCGCCAAAGTCAGCGGCGTCGAGCTGATGAAGAATCTGGCCAATCGGCCCGGCAATCTGTGTACGCCAACGTATCTTGCCGAACAGGCGCTCGCGCTGGCGGAGGCTCACGCCGCGCTGGATTGCGAAGTACTCGAAGAAGCGGATATGGAAGCGCTCGGCATGGGTTCGCTGCTGTCGGTCGCGCGCGGCTCGCGCCAGCCAGCCAAGCTGATCATCCTGAACTACCGCGGCCGCGCCGATGACGCACAACCGATAGCGCTGGTCGGCAAAGGTGTTACGTTCGATTCTGGCGGCATTTCGCTCAAACCCGGCGCGGGGATGGATGAAATGAAGTTCGACATGTCAGGCGCCGCCAGCGTCATCGGCGTGATGGCGACGTTGGCCGAACTCGGGCCCGCAATCAACGTCGTCGGGGTGATCCCGGCGACCGAGAACATGCCTGACGGCAACGCCAGCAAACCGGGTGATGTCGTCACCAGCATGTCCGGCCAGACTATCGAAATCCTGAATACCGATGCCGAAGGGCGCCTTATTCTGTGCGACGCGTTGACCTACACGGCCCGCTTCCGACCCGAAGTCGTGATCGATATCGCAACCCTGACCGGTGCCTGTGTGATTGCGCTCGGCGATCACGCCAGTGGACTGCTTGCCAATGACGATGCGCTGGCCGAAGCCCTGCTCGCGGCCGGCCAGCACAGTGGCGATCGCGCCTGGCGCCTGCCGCTGTGGGAGGAATACCAGCGCCAGCTCGACACCCCATTCGCCGACATGGCGAATGTCGGTGGGCGCAGCGCCGGCACGATTACGGCAGCCTGTTTTCTCGCGCGCTTTACCAAAGACTATCGCTGGGCTCATCTCGACATCGCGGGCACGGCCTGGAGCAGTGGCAAAGCCAAGGGCTCCAGCGGCAGGCCGGTACCTCTGCTTCTGGAATACATCCTCTCGCAGGTCGACGCTGGGTGATCAATGACCCGCATCGACTTCTACGTCCTCGATAATCCGACCCCGGATCTGCACGACCGCATGCTTTGTCGCGTTGTCGAGAAAGCCTGGCAACAGGGTCACCAGGTCTATGTGCAATGCGAGGATGCCGATCAGGCGCGCGCGTTCGACACCCTGTTGTGGCGATTTCAGGACACGAGTTTTGTGCCGCATGCCCTCGCTGATAACGACACTGACACTGGCGACACACCGGTGCTGATCGGCTTGCGCGCCGAGACCGTGCGCACACCGGACGTGCTGGTCAATCTGTCGCAGCAGGTGCCGGCAACGGCGAGCCAGTTTTCCCGCGTGGTCGAGTCGGCCGGCTTCGATGAGATCTCGCGCAACGCTGCTCGCACGCGCTACCGGCATTATCAGGAACGCGGTTTCCCACTGAATACGCACAAGCTCGCCCGCTGACATGAGCGACGCACACCGCCCGGACGGCGAACTGGCAGCTGGCAGCATGGCGGACCCCGCTGCCGCGCGACCGCCGCGCCTGACCGAGCGCGTCGCGCCCCCACAGCCGCTGATCGAGCGCAGCTTGGTGATGGCGGCGGCAGTCGACACCAGTGTGCCAGTGGCAGCGACGGCGGCAGAAACGCCGGCTGCCGGCCCCGGCCCCCTGAACGAACTGGCGCGCGAACTCAAGCAAATGCTGAGCGAGGGCATGGCGAGCGCCGTTGCTGAACTGAAAGCCGAATTCAAGCGCGAACTCGCCGACCACACCCAGCCCGGCCTGACAGCGCCGCCACCCGCTCCCTCGACGAAGCCCACAGCGAACCTGACTGCCATGGAGAAAACCTACGACCCGCAAGCGCTCGAAGCCCGCCGCTACGCGCATTGGGAAAACGACGGCTATTTCAAGCCAGGCGCCGAAGGTCCGCCGTATTGCATCATGCTGCCGCCACCGAATGTGACCGGCAGCCTGCACATGGGGCATGCCTTCCAGGACACCCTGATGGACGCGCTCATCCGTTATCACCGCATGAACGGTGAACGGACACTGTGGCAATGCGGCACCGATCACGCCGGCATTGCCACGCAGATCGTCGTCGAGCGCCAGCTCGCGCAAGCGGGTCAATCACGCCATGAATTAGGTCGAGAGCGGTTCATCGACGCAGTCTGGGCCTGGAAACACGAATCCGGCGGCACTATCACCCGGCAGCTGCGCCGCATGGGTGCCTCGATGGATTGGAGCCGTGAGCGCTTCACGTTGGACGACGAACTGTCGACGGCAGTCCGCGAAGTGTTCGTGCGTCTGTACGAAGAGGGTCTGATCTATCGCGGCAAGCGTCTGGTCAACTGGGACCCGGTGCTGCATACGGCAATTTCCGATCTGGAAGTCGTCGCCGAGGAAGAGAACGGCTCGCTGTGGCATCTGCGCTACCCGCTCGCCGACGGTAACGGACACGTCATCGTTGCGACCACCCGACCGGAAACGATGCTCGGCGATGCCGCCGTTGCGGTGCACCCGAACGACGATCGCTATCGACGTTTCATCGGCAAGATGGTCCTGCTGCCGCTGGCCGAAAGGGAAATACCGATCATTGCCGACGAGTACGTCGATCCGGAGTTCGGCTCCGGCTGCGTGAAGATCACCCCGGCACACGACTTCAACGACTATGCCGTCGGCCAGCGCCACAGTCTGCCCCTGATCAATATTTTCACCGATGACGCCGCGATCAACGAGATTGCGCCGGAGCGATTCCGTGGGCTCGATCGGCTGGTTGCGCGCCAGCGCGTGGTGGCCGAGATGAACGAGCGCGGACTCGTTGCGCGCATCGACGATCACAAGTTGATGGTGCCGCGTGGCGATCGCTCGCAGGCCGTGATTGAACCGTATCTCACCGATCAGTGGTTCGTCCGCGCCGCACCGCTGGCCGCGCCGGCGATTGCCGCGGTCGAACAGGGCCGGATCCGCTTCATCCCCGACAACTGGTCGAAGACTTATTTCGAATGGATGCGCAACATCGAGGACTGGTGCATCAGCCGCCAGCTATGGTGGGGCCATCGTATTCCGGCCTGGTACGACGAGCAGGGCCGCTACTACGTCGGCCTGGACGAACACGATGCGCGCGCGCGTGCCGGTCTCAGCGCCGAGGTCGTGCTGCGGCAGGACGAAGACGTTCTCGATACCTGGTTTTCGTCGGCGTTGTGGCCATTCTCGACCCTGGGCTGGCCGCAGGCGACACCGGAGCTCGCGACTTATTATCCGACCAATGTGCTCGTTACCGGCTTCGATATCATTTTTTTCTGGGTCGCCCGCATGATCATGATGGGCATCAAGTTCATGGGCGATGTGCCGTTCCGCGAGGTCTACATCCACGGTCTGGTGCGCGATGCCGACGGCAACAAGATGTCGAAATCGAAAGGCAATATTCTCGACCCCATCGATCTCATCGACGGCATCGAACTCGAACCCCTGGTAGCCAAGCGCACCACTGGCCTGATGCGTCCGGAAGATGCGCCGAAAATCGCCCAGGCGACCCGCCGTCAGTATCCCGACGGTATCGGCGCCCACGGCACCGATGCGCTCCGGTTCACGTTCGCGATCATGGCCACTCAGGGTCGCGATATCCGTTTCGATCTCGGTCGCATCGGTGGCTACCGGAACTTCTGCAACAAGATCTGGAACGCCTCCCGCTTCGTGCTGATGGTGTGCGAACAACATCGCGGCGAGACGTCGGCGTCAGCGCAGGTGTCGGGCATGGCGGAGCGCTGGATCCGAGGCCGCTTCCGCACCACGCTCGCACGCGTGCACGAGGGCTATACCGGCTATCGCTTCGACCTCGCGGCACAAGCGCTCTATGAATTCATCTGGGATGAGTATTGCGACTGGTATATTGAGATGGCGAAAGTCGGCTTGAACGAGACCCAGGCGACTCAGGCGCAGAAAGACGGCATCTGCGCGACCTTGCTCGACATCCTCGATGGCCTTCTGCGCGCAGTCCACCCGTTGATGCCGTTCCTGACTGAGGAAATCTGGTTGCGCCTGGCGCCATTGACCGGCGCGACCGCCGATACACTCATGACACAGGCCTTTCCGCGTACAGCGGATTACGCCGCCAGCGCCGCTGACGAAGCCGCGTTCACCTGGGTCCGCGAGGTGGTGCTCGGCGTGCGCCGCATCCGCGCTGAATACGACATCGAGCCGGCCAAACGCCTGCCGGTCTTTGTGCGCGACGGCACCCCGGTCGAGCGCGCCTGGCTGTCCGAACACCAACGCCTGATCGAGCAGCTGGCCCGCACAGGACCCTTGGTCGATGCCCCGAGCGGACTCGAAGACGCTGCAACGGCCCTGGCCGGCGGTCTGACCGTGCTCGTCCCGATGAGCGACCTCATCGACCGCGAACAGGAACTGGCTCGTCTCAGCAAAGAACTGGAGCGACTGACCGGCGACGCCGCGAGGGCGCAGGCCAAGCTCGATAACACGGCATTCGTCGAACGTGCGCCGGCAGCCGTGGTCGACAAGGAGCGTGAAAAACGCCGCGAAGCACTGGCCGACGCAGAAAAACTGCGCGCGCAGTTGGCGCGTCTGGAGGCGCCACCACGGGCCTGAGGCGTTCAGTGTGCGCCGCACAATACTTGACTAAATTAGTAGGCATCTTGCAGAATACCCGAGCGATTTACTCGGGATAACGGGTTAGGCCCCGGTCCTCAGCCCCATTGGAGGGACCTGCAATGAGACTCACGACCCGCGGCCGCTATGCCGTCACTGCCATGCTGGACCTTGCTCTGCACTATGATCGCGGGCCGGTGTCCCTGGCGGAAATCGCCGAACGTCAGGGAATCTCGCAGTCCTACCTCGAACAGCTGTTTGCGCGCCTGCGTCGCAACGGGCTGGTCGACGGTCTGCGTGGACCGGGCGGTGGCTACAAGCTGGGGCGGCCCGGCAACTTGATCTCGGTGGCCGACGTCATCGACGCGGTCAACGAGACGGTCGACGCGACCCGCTGCGGCGGCCAGCGCAACTGCCATGGTGAGGAACGTTGTCTGACCCACGACCTGTGGGAAGAGCTCAGCACGCAGATCCGCGACTTCCTGAGCAACGTCAATCTCGAGCAGCTCGTGCGTAAACGCACGGTGCAGACTGTTCATCGCCTGCCCGACCCGCATGTGAAGGAACGGCGCCCGGAAGCTGTCATCTGAAGTCTGGAGGTCATCGACTCATGGCAATCACACTGACTGAACGCGCAGCCGCCCACGTCAAGGGCTTCATGGCGCGCGAATCGTCCGCCAGCGGGCTGCGTCTGGCGGTCAAGCCAACCGGCTGCTCCGGCTATATGTATGTCGTCGAAATTGCCGACAGCGTGCAGGCCCACGACCAGGTTTTCGAATCGCGCGGCGTGCAGGTGGTCGTCGACGGTGAGTCGCTCAAGTACCTCGAAGGGACTGAAGTGGATTACGCCCGCGAAGGTCTGAATACGGGCTTTCGGTTCGAGAATCCCAATGTCACCGCGACCTGTGGCTGCGGCGAAAGCTTCAGCCTGTAAGCGCCAGGCCGGCAGGAGCAGAGCAAATGGCGACTAACGCCCAGGACATCGCCTCGACCGACGTCAAAGATTACGTCGGCCGACACTACGATGCCGGATTCGTCACCGATATCGAACAGGATACGGCGCCACCCGGTCTTGATGAGAGCACCATCCGGCTGATCTCGGGGAAAAAAGGCGAGCCGGCCTGGATGCTGGAATGGCGTTTGAAAGCGCTGGCGCGCTGGCGCGAGATGCGCGTACCCGCCTGGGCGCACGTGCACTATCCGCCGATAGATTTCCAGGCCATCTCTTATTACTCGGCACCGAAGTCGGACAAGGACCGCCCGAAGAGCCTGGACGAGATCGACCCGAAACTCCTCGAGACCTATGCCAAGCTCGGTATTCCCCTCGAAGAGCAGAAGATGCTCGCCGGCATCGCGGTCGATGTGGTCTTCGACAGCGTCTCGGTGCACACCACGTTTCGCGACAAACTCGCTGAAGCGGGCGTCATTTTCTGCTCGTTCGCCGAGGCTGTCCGTGAGCATCCCGAACTGATCAGGCGCTATCTCGGCTCGGTCGTACCGGTCAGCGACAATTATTATGCGGCGTTGAATTCAGCCGTGTTTTCCGACGGCTCATTTGTCTACATCCCCAAGCACACGCGCTGCCCGATGGAGCTCTCGACGTATTTCCGCATCAATGCCATGAATACCGGGCAGTTCGAGCGGACGCTGATCATCGCCGACGAAGGCAGCTATGTGAGTTACCTCGAAGGCTGCACCGCACCCATGCGCGACGAGAACCAGCTTCACGCCGCAGTCGTCGAACTCGTCGCGATGGGCGACGCTCAGATCAAGTATTCGACCGTGCAGAACTGGTATCCCGGTGACGAGAACGGGCTCGGCGGCATCTACAATTTCGTCACCAAGCGCGGCGATTGCCGCGGGCCACGCTCGAAGATTTCCTGGACCCAGGTCGAAACCGGCTCGGCGATCACCTGGAAATACCCGAGTTGCCTGCTCAAAGGCGAGGACTCGGTTGGCGAATTCTATTCTGTCGCGCTGACCAACAACTGTCAGCAGGCCGATACCGGCACGAAGATGATTCACATCGGCCGCGGCACGCGCAGCACCATTGTCTCCAAAGGTATCTCGGCGGGGCGCAGCCAGAACGCCTATCGCGGCCTGGTCCGCATCGCGCCTGGTGCCGAAGGCGCTCGCAATTTCACGCAGTGCGACTCCCTGCTGCTGGGCTCGCAATCGGCCGCACATACGTTTCCCTATATCGAATGCCGCAATCCCAGCGCGCAGATCGAGCATGAAGCATCGACCTCCAAGATCAGCGACGATCAACTGTTCTATCTGCGGAGCCGCGGGATCAAGCAGGAAGACGCCGTCAACATGATAGTCAACGGCTTCTGCAAACAGGTCTTCAAGGAACTGCCGATGGAGTTCGCCGTGGAAGCGCAGAAGCTGCTCGGCATCAGCCTCGAAGGGGCGGTCGGCTGAGCGACGTATTCATTGAATGATTCGATTATTGGACGACGAACATGCTCAAGATCAGAAACCTCCACGTCGAGGTCAACGGTAAGGAGATCCTGCGCGGCATCGATCTCGACGTTGCTGCAGGCGAAACGCACGCCATCATGGGCCCGAACGGTTCCGGCAAGAGCACCTTGGCGCACGTACTGGCGGGTCGCGACGGTTACGCGGTGACTGCCGGTACTGTCCTGTTCAATGGCAAGTCGCTGCTGGATCTGATGCCCGAAGAGCGCGCCGGCGAAGGCGTTTTCCTCGCCTTCCAATACCCGCTCGAGATTGCCGGCGTCAACAATGTCTATATGCTCAAAGCCGCTCTGAACGGCATTCGCGCGTATCGCGGCGAAAGCGAGCTGTCTGCGGTCGAGTTCCTGAAACTGGTCAAGGCACGCGTCAAGGCGGTCGGCCTGGACGAAAGCCTGCTCAACCGGCCGGTCAACGAAGGTTTCTCCGGCGGTGAGAAGAAGCGAAACGAAATCTTTCAGATGAGCGTACTCGAACCACGCCTGGCAATCCTCGACGAAACCGATTCCGGTCTCGATATCGATGCGCTGAAAGCCGTTGCCGAAGGCGTCAACAAGCTGCGCAATGCCGACCGAGCCATTGTGATGGTGACCCACTATCAACGTCTGCTCGATTACATCGTGCCCGACTACGTTCATGTTCTGGCGCGAGGTCGGATCATCAAATCGGGCGGGCCGGAACTCGCCCATGAGCTGGAAGCACGCGGCTACGACTGGCTGCTCGAAGGAGCGGCGGCGTGATCGACGCACTCGACAGCGCCGTACAACCCCAGCTTGCCGGGTTGTTACAGCAGACTGCTGCGGGCGACCCATTTGAGACGCTGCAACGCGCCGCAGCAACGCGATTTCGCCTACTCGGCCTGCCCAGTACAGCGCTCGAGAACTGGAAGTACACCAATCTGGCGCCAGCAGCCTCGGCCGGACTGCGCGTCGCCAGCGCAGCTGACGCAGCAACGCTATCGGCAGCGGATTTCGCCGCGCTCCAACTCGGCGGCAAGAGCCCGCATCGACTGGTTGTCGTCAACGGCCGACTGCGCACGGATCTGAGCCGCCTGGAACAACTGCCGGCCGGCGTGCGGGTGAGTGCGTTACGTGACGCGGCGGCCAGTGCGACGCTGACCGCGTTGCTGCAGGGAACCAGCGACGCCGACGGCGCACTGCCGATATTGAACGCGGCGCTGATGCAGGATGGCGTCCTGATCGAACTCGCGGCAGAAGCCTGCTTGAGCGAGCCGCTGCATATCGTACTGATCGGGCGAGATCAGGATGGTGGTCTCCTGCGCAGCCCACGGCTGGTCTTCAGTCTCGGCCACCATTCCCGTCTCAGCGTGATCGAAGAATACCTGAGCGCAGGAGCGGATACCGGACTGACCAATGCGGTCAGCAATGGTCGACTGCAGACCGGCGCGACGCTCGAACATCATCGCCTGCAGACCGAGGCGCTGACGGCGAGTCATCTCGGGCAGATCGATGTCACCGTCGGTCGTGACGCCCGCTTTCACTCCGATTCAGTCGTCTTCGGCGGCAACCTGACACGAGTCGACATCGACGTTCGACTGGCCGAGCGCGGCGGACAGTGCCGCTTGAACGGGCTGTTCGTCGGCGACGGCGACCAGCATATCGATCACCACACACGCATCGATCATCTGGTCGGCGATACGCACAGCGAAGAACGCTATCGCGGCATCCTCGACGGCGCGAGCCGCGGCGTTTTCAACGGCAAAGTGGTCGTGCATCGCGATGCTCAGCTGATCAGCGCGCGGCAGGCGAGCAATAACCTGTTGTTGTCTCGTCAGGCGGAAATCGACACCAAACCAGAATTGGAAATCTATGCCGACGACGTGATCTGTGCGCATGGCGCGACTGTCGGCGAACTCGACGCAGCGGCGCTGTTCTATCTTCGTTCGCGAGGCATCGCCGAACGCGAAGCACGTGCGCTGCTGACATTCGCGTTCGCTGAAGCGCTGGTTGCAGACATGCCATTGGCCGGGATCAGGCGCTGGGTCGAACAGCGTTTTCTCGGCCATACGGATTTCAGTGAATTGACGAACGCTTTGGTGGCGCTATGACCTCGATACCGAATGCCACTTCGAATACGACTCCACAAGCCACTACCGGGACGTTCGACGTCGCCGCTGTACGCCGGGAGTTCCCGATACTGTCACGCACGATCAACGGCAAACCGCTGATCTATGCCGACAACGCAGCGACCACGCACAAACCGAAAGCGGTCATCGAACGGATCAGCCAGTACTACGCGAACGAGAATGCCAACATCCATCGCGGCGTGCACACGCTCAGCGAAGAAGCAACTGAAGCGTTCGAACAGGCGCGCGAGACAGTGCGGGAATTCCTGAATGCACGCGAGGCCCGCGAAATCATCTTCACCCGCGGGACCACGGAAGCTATCAACCTGGTCGCGCAAAGTTACGGCCGGGCCCGGCTTCAGCCAGGCGACGAAGTACTCGTGTCTGAGCTCGAGCATCACTCGAATATCGTGCCCTGGCAGATGCTGTGCGAGCAGACCGGTGCACGATTGCTGGTGGCACCGATCACGCCCGTTGGCGAAATCGATCTCGACGCCTTCGACGCCCGACTGTCGGCGCGCACACGTATCCTCGCCGTCAATCACATCTCGAACGCGCTCGGCACAGTCAACCCGATTGCGACCCTGATTGCACGGGCGCACGCCGTCGGTGCGGTATGTCTTATCGACGGCGCGCAGGCGAGCATCCATGCCGCGCTTGACGTGATCGCGCTGGGCTGTGATTTCTACGCGTTCTCGGGCCACAAGGCGCTCGGGCCTACCGGTATCGGTGTGTTGTACGGGCGCGCCGAACTGCTCGAGGAAATGCCGCCTTACCAGGGTGGCGGTGACATGATCAAAGTGGTCAGCTTTGCCGGGACGACTTACAACGTGCTGCCGTACAAGTTCGAAGCGGGCACACCGCACATCGCCGGCGGCATCGGTCTGGGCGCGGCTTTGCGCTACTTCCGAGCACTCAATCTCGACGCCGTCCTCCACCATGAAGACGCCCTGCTCGCGGTAGCGACCGAGCGTGCACAGGCAATTCCCGGACTGCAGATAGTCGGCCAGGCCCGGCACAAGGCGGCGGTCGTGTCATTCACGCTCGCGGGCGTCCACCCGCACGACCTCGGCACCTTGCTCGATCATCAGGGCGTCGCCATCCGGACCGGGCACCATTGCGCGATGCCGGTGATGGAGAAGTTCGGTCTGAGCGGCACCGCGCGCGCTTCGTTCGCGCTCTACAACACGGTCGACGAAGTTCACGCCGTCTTCGATGCGATCGAAAAAGTTCGCCCGATGTTGACGCGCTGAGAGCCGCCATGATCCAATCCATCGATTTCACGTCGCCGATTACCTTGTTGCGAGACTGCGCCGCGGTGCGGATTCCCGAGGGGGCGAAAGTGACGCTGACGTCCGGCACCGAGGTCTATGTCACCCAGGCGCTGGGTGGCTCCGTGACGGTCAATGTGCACGGCAATCTGGCCCGGATCGCACCGACAGACCTCGATGCGCTCGGTATGCAGAATGAGACGCAGGCGGCTGAGGCGGCGAATGGAGTCGACGATGGCCAAGTCGATCTGAGCCTGGTATGGGAACAGCTAAGCACTTGTTATGACCCCGAAATTCCCATCAATATCGTCGAGCTGGGACTCATTTACCGGTGCGAAGTCGTGGCCGCAGAAAGCGGGCAGCGGGTTGAAATCGACATGACGCTGACGGCGCCTGGCTGTGGCATGGGCCCGATACTGGTCGAGGATGTCCGCGGTAAGGTGGCCGGATTGCCGAACGTCGCCGAAGTCGATGTCGACCTCGTCTTCGACCCACCGTGGAATCAGGAAATGATGTCCGAGGCGGCACGCCTCGAGACCGGACTGTACTGAACGCGACGACGACGTCGCTACCCGCCGGTGGTGTTATCGCTTCCAGACAGTATAATGGCGCCCGGTTTTTGACGCCTTATCAAGAAGTTAGGGAGATACATCCAGCATGGCAATCGAACGCACGCTGTCCATCATCAAACCCAGCGCGGTGCGTGACAATCACATCGGAGCAATCATCGCCAAATTCGAAGCGGCGCAGCTGAAAGTCGTTGCCGCACGCATGATGCGATTGACCGAGGAGCAGGCTGGCGCCTTCTACGACGTGCACCGCAGCAAGCCGTTTTTTGGCGAACTCGTCGAGTTCATGACGATTGGACCGGTACTGGTTCAAGTGCTCGAAGGTGAGAACGCAATCCTGGTCAATCGCGACGTGATGGGCGCAACCAACCCCGCCAACGCAGCGCCCGGTACGATCCGCGCGGAGTTTGCTGCGAGCATCACCGAGAACGCCGTGCATGGTTCAGATGCACCCGACACCGCACGTACGGAAATCGCATTCTTCTTCGCCGAAGCCGAGATCTTCAGCGGTCGTTGAGTCATGCAAGCGCGCGCGACCGTCAATCTGCTGGATTTCGATGCCGAAGGACTTGCCGCGTATTTCGAGACCATCGGTGAGCGCGGCTATCGGGCGACGCAGATCATCAAATGGGTGCATCAGCTCGGCGTGACTGATTTCGGCGCAATGACCAACTTGAGCCGCGCGTTGCGTGAACGACTGGCGCTGGAAACCGAAGTGCGAACGCCGCAGGTGGTCACCACTCAGCACTCTGCTGACGGCACGCGCAAATGGCTGCTGCGGGTCGATAAGGGCAATGCCATCGAAACCGTCTTCATTCCCGACGGCGATCGCGGCACGCTGTGTGTTTCCTCGCAGGTCGGCTGCCCGCTGGACTGCCAGTTTTGCGCAACGGCCAAGCAGGGTTTCAATCGTAATCTCGATGTCAGCGAGATTATCGGCCAGGTCTGGCTTGCTGCCCGCGAGCTCGGACAAACGCCTAAAGCCGGTCGTCATATTACCAACGTCGTGATGATGGGCATGGGCGAGCCGCTGCTGAATTTCGATCATGTGGTGTCCGCCATGCAACTCATGCTCGACGATAATGCTTACAACCTGAGCCGCAAGCGCGTCACACTCAGTACTGCCGGTATTGTCCCGGGAATCGACCGATTGGCCGAAGTCTGCCCGGTCAGCCTTGCCGTGTCGCTACATGCGACCAACGATGCACTGCGCGACGAACTCGTGCCGATCAATCGCAAGTATCCCATCGCCGAATTGCTCGAGGCATGCCGGCGTTACGTCGACGGCAATCCTCACGGCGAGATCACATTCGAATATGTCATGCTGAAAGGTGTCAACGACAGCGTTGCCGAAGCCCGCGCGCTGGTTCGTCTGCTCAATCGTCTCCCGGCCAAAGTCAATTTGATCCCATTCAATCCGTTTACTGGCGCGGACTATCAGCGCTCTGACGATGACACCATCAACGCCTTCCGCGATGTGCTGCAGCGTGCCGGCATCGTGACTATCACGCGCAAGACCCGCGGAGATGACATCGCTGCCGCCTGCGGCCAGCTGGTCGGCGAAGTTGCCGCCAAAGCAAAGCGCCATCGAGAGACCGCACATTGAGGACAGTCAGACCATGAACCTGCGCTCCAGCCGTTGGCTCCTCGTAGCGGGACTGACGCTCGCCGCCGCCTGTCAGCCAGCCAATACGGTTGTCCAGCCATCGCCGGAGAATCGCGAGCAGCTGGCTAAGCTCAATACCGAAATGGCCGCGCAGTACCTGCAGAAAGGCGAGTACCAGATTGCTCTCGAGAAACTCGAGAAAGCGCTGCAAGCCGAACCCGACTATGTCGAAGCACATAACGCAATGGGCCTGTTGCGCGGCACGTTGAAACAGAACACCGAGGCAGAGGCGAGCTTCAAACGAGCACTGCAGATCGAGCCCGACAATTCCTCGGTACTGAACAACTACGGTCAATTTCTGTGCCAGAACGAACGCGGCGCGGAAGGCCAGGAGATGTTCCTGAAAGCGATCAAAAATCCGCTCTATCGGAACCCCGCCGTTGCCTACAGTAACGCCGGCACCTGTGCTGTCACTACTGGCAATCTCGATACCGCCGAGAGCGATTTCCGAGCGGCGCTAGAACTCGATCCGAAGCTGGCGCCGGCGCTTTACCAGATGGCTGAACTGTCGTTTGATCTCAAGCGCCCGGAACAGGCGCGAGCTTATCTCAAGCGCTTCTTGGAGAACGCGCGACCTTCGGCGCGTTCTTTATGGCTCGGTATTCGGATCGAACGGGCGCTCGGCAATCGTAACGCGGTCGCCAGCTACGCACTGCAGCTCGAAAAGAACTTCCCAGATTCGGAGCAGACCAAGCTGCTGCTCGAATCCAAACAGCAGTGACCGAGCACGAAAACCGAGCTGGCGAGACCCCTGTAGCGCACCTGTCGGCAGTCAGTCTCGGCGAGGTGCTGCGGCGGGGGCGTGAACAGCGCCAGATGAGCCGCGAGGATCTTGCGCGCAGTCTGCGCCTGGAGCCGCGTATCGTCGCCAGTCTCGAAAGCAATGCATTCGACGACCTCCCGGCACCGGCATTCGTCCGCGGCTATGTGCGGGCAATCTGCAAAGAGCTGGCACTCGACAGCACCCCACTGCTTGCTTATCTCGACGAACGTTATGCCGGGGCTGCGCCAGTACTAGCCGACTTCCAATCGCGTGCGCCACTGCAAGTCACTAGTGACAGCAAGATTGTCCGCTACACCACGGTCGTCGTCGCGCTGGTCATGATCGTAATGGTCGCATTGTGGTTGCGTTCACATGTACCTGCAGTACCGCTCATCGAGCCTGGTATCGCCGCCGATGCACCAGTGCCGTTGGCTGACACACCGCCCCTGTCTTATGAGTTTCCGCAGGTTGTGCACCCTGAAGATCCGATGTTTCATGCACCGGATCCGGTGATAGTGGCCGACGACATTCTCCCGGCAGCAGAGGCACCGGAAACTGCGCCGATCACAACAAGCAACGCCGATCTCGTGATCGCGGCACGCGAGGATTCCTGGATCCAGGTCCAAGACGTCAACGGCGAACGGCTGTACTACAACATCGTGCGGGCCGGCAATCAGATCGAGATCCAGGGCCGCAAACCTTATTCATTGGTCATCGGCAATGCGCTGGCCGTGAGTCTGTTGTTCGAAGGTCAGGCCGTCGATCTGGAAGGAATAGCTGAAGAAGGCGTCGCGCGTCTGCAACTTGGTCAGGCCCGACCCGCGAATTAGATCAGACGACATCATGAGTGTGACCCTGCAAGCCGTCCGCGGCATGAACGATATCCTGCCACCCGTGTCGGCTCAATGGCGCGCGCTCGAGCGCAGGCTGACCGACATCCTCACCAGCTATGGCTACGGCGAAATCCGCCTGCCGCTGGTGGAGCAGTCAGCTGTCTTCAAGCGTTCTATCGGTGATGCGACGGATATCGTGCAGAAGGAAATGTATACCTTCGACGATCGCAACGGCGATAGCCTCACGCTCCGGCCGGAAGGTACCGCCAGTTGCGTACGTGCCGTGCTTGAACACGGTGTGTTGCAGCATCTGCCGCAGCGCCTGTGGTATCTCGGCCCGATGTTCCGACACGAACGACCACAGCGGGGGCGGCATCGTCAGTTCCATCAGCTGGGCGTCGAAGTATTCGGTGCGGCCGGCCCGGATATCGATGCCGAAGTGATTCTGCTGAGTGCGCGCATGTGGCGGGCTCTCGGTCTCGATAAACTGACGCTGGAACTCAATTCGCTCGGCAGTATCGAGGCGCGCGCTGCTTACCGCCATGCGCTGCATGGTTACTTCTCCAGCCATGCGACGGCGCTCGACGCCGACAGTCGCGATCGTCTGGAACGAAATCCGCTGCGCATACTCGACAGCAAAAACCCGGCGATGGCCGATCTGGTCGGCGCCGCGCCGACGCTGGCCGCTTATCTGGATGACGATTCGCGGGCGCATTTTGACGGACTGTGTCAGCGCCTGTCCGATAACGGCGTTGCCTTTACGTTGAATCCCCGCCTGGTTCGCGGACTCGACTACTACGGCAAAACCGTCTTCGAATGGGTCACCACTGAACTCGGTGCGCAGGGCACGGTCTGTGCGGGAGGGCGCTACGACGGCCTGGTCGAAGTGATGGGCGGGAGGGCAACGCCCGCTGTCGGTTTCGCGATGGGTCTGGAACGTCTGCTGGAACTGTGCGCCACAGGCGTGGCCACTGAGAACCCGCCGCCAACAGCGGTCTATATCTGCGCTGCCAGCGACGTGCTCGAACGGGCGGCGCTGCAGCTGGCCGAAGACCTGCGCACTCAATGCCCGGGCTTGACCGTGATCGGCCACGTCGGCGGTGGCCGCCTCAAAGCGCAGTTGAAAAAAGCCGATCGTTGCGGTGCTGAGTTCGCTGTCATTCTCGGCGAAGAAGAAGCCGCACGGGGCGAAGTTGCCATCAAACCGCTGCGCGACGGGCGCGAGCAACAAGTCTGCCGCGTTACTGAAGTCGGCACTACGCTGGCGGCACTGGCTGAGTATCGGTGAGCGCCAACTGAGCCCTGGCTGTCGCGACTGCCAAGCGGATTTTCGGACTATAATCGCCGTCTTTTCATTATTGCAGCGCATCCGCGCTGTCGCGGAGTAGCGGGCAGTGGACCATTACGTATCCGAATCTGAACAGGTCGACCAGATCAAACGCTGGTGGAAGGACAATGGCCGCGCGCTCGTGTTCGGACTGGTCGTGGGACTCGGCGGGTTAACCGCTTACCGCTACTGGGATTCAAGTCAGACTGCCCGTGCTGCGGAAGCCTCACTCAACTACGAGCATTTCCTCGAAATGCTGAGCAAAGCGCCCGACGATAACGCCGTCAAGTCCGGCCACGGTATCGTCGAAGCCTACCCAGGCAGCATCTATGCACGGCTGACGACTCTGCTGTTGGCGCGAATAGCTGTCGACAAGAAGGATTATCCCGAAGCCAAGAAGTTGCTGTCGACGTTGACTGCGGCCAAAGACAGCGGCGAGCTGGCCAACGTCGCGCGTGCGCGACTTGCCCGTATCCTGCTCGCCGAAGGCGCTGTCAAAGAAGCTCAGGCCGCGCTGGCCGCGATCCCGTCGACTGCCGGTGCCGAGCGCTATGCCGAACTGCGCGGCGACGTGCTTGCTGCGAGCGGCGATGTCGCCGGCGCGCGCACGAAATATCTCGAAGCAATGGTGGATGCCGAGAAGCTGGGTCTGGACAGCGAAATAGTGCAGCTCAAGCTCGACAATCTGACAGTGGCAACGGCGGGCGGCGATTCGTGAGCAGACAACCGGGCATGGCGAAGTGTGCAGCTCGCTGTTTGTTCATGCTCGTGATGCTGGTGGCGACGAGTGGTTGTTCAAACGTCAAAGAACTCCTGATGCGCGAGACGAGCAATGCCGTCGCTCCGACCGAGCTGACGGAGTTCGAGGCGCGCCTCAAAGTCGGGCAGCTGTGGTCCAAGCGCATCGGCAAGGGCGCCGATCAGCAGTATCTCAAGCTGACACCGGTCGTCATCGACAATCTGCTGTTCGTTGCCGATCGCTATGGTCGCCTTGCCGCGACGGCGCTCGACACCGGCAAAGTGGTGTGGGAAATCGAAGACGAATCGGTGCAGTACACCGGTGGCCCGGGCGGTGGAGATGGCCTGGTCCTGATCGGCACTGGCGACGGCCGTGTCATCGCACGCGAAGTTGCAACCGGTAAACTGCGCTGGGTAGCGAAAGTTTCCAGCGAAGTACTGGCGGCACCGCGCGCAGCTGACGGCGTGACCGTCGTTCGCACAGGCGATGGCAAGTTGTTCGGACTGAACTCGCAGACCGGTGCAGAAACCTGGATCTACGATCGCTCGGTACCAACCTTGACTTTGCGCGGTGTCGGCGCGCCGGTCATCGCTGGCGATATCGTGCTGGCCGGGTTTGACAACGGCCGTATTGCCGCACTCGGCCTGCATACCGGCAAGCTCGTGTGGGATACCGCGCTGGCCGTTCCCAGCGGCCGCTCCGATCTCGAACGCATGGTCGATGTCGATGCCGAACCTGTCGTTGTCGATGATGTCGTTTATGTCGCCAGCTTCCAGGGCGGGGTCGCTGCACTGACGCTCGCCGACGGCCAGATCCAATGGACCCGCGATGTTTCCTCCTACGATGAAATTGCTGTCGGTGGCGATCGTGTCTATCTGACCGATGAAGAAAGCAATGTGTGGGCACTCAATCGCGAGACGGGTGCTTCTTTGTGGAAACAGGATGGTCTCGCCAATCGATTCGTCACGGGCCCGTTGTTTTTCGATGGCCACATCGTCGTCGGCGATTTCGCCGGTTTCGTCCATTGGCTGGACGCCGCGAACGGCGAGTTCGAGTATCGCGAACAGATTGAGGAAATGCGCATCATCGCGCCGGCGATCAATGCCGGTGGTGTCGTGTTGAGCTATAACGCTGAAGGATATCTGGTCGCCATGCGACCGCAATGAGCGGCCGCCGCAGTTCCTGCGGCTGTCGAGCAACCCGCCATGAATGACTCTCCGCCCGCCGCACCCATCCATAAACCGACCGTTGCCATCGTCGGTCGCCCGAACGTCGGCAAATCGACTCTGTTCAATCGATTGACGCGCTCACGAGACGCGCTCGTTGCCGATGTCCCCGGCCTGACACGCGACCCCAAAGTCGGTGTCGGCCGCATCGGCGAATCCGGTTACATCGTGATCGATACGGGTGGAATCGACGACAGCGCCGAAGATGAGTTGAGCGGCCAGGTTGCCGCTCATGCACTCGCTGCGGCGAGCGAATGTGACGCAGTGATCCTGGTCGTTGACGGTCGCGCTGGTATCAATGCCAACGACGAAATGCTTGCCCATCGATTGCGTACAGCAGGACTGCGTACGTATCTCGCTGTGAACAAGACCGAGGGGCATGAAGCAGCGGTGATCACAGCCGAGTTCAGCCGCCTTGCATTGGCAGAAGTTCACGCCATCTCGGCGTCGCACGGTGATGGCGTCACCACGCTGATCGAGGCCGTCACGGCCGGTTGGCCGTCAGCAGAGAGTTACGAAGTTGCCGAGGACAACCAGCGGATCCGCATCGCCGTCATCGGTCGACCAAATGTCGGCAAGTCAACGCTCGTCAACCGTATCCTCGGAGAGGAGCGGATGATCACGAGCGAAGTTGCCGGCACCACGCGCGACGCTGTCGATACCGATTTCGAACGTCATGGACGGGGCTATACGATCATCGACACCGCCGGTCTGCGCCGCAAGGCCCGCACCCAGGGCATCGAAGAAAAATTCAGCGCCGTGCAATCGCTGCAAGCGCTTGATCGTGCCCAGCTTGCGTTGCTGCTGATCGACGCCCGCGATTCAGTTACCGAGCAGGATCTCAGTCTGCTCGGCCTCGTACTGAACAGCGGGCGCGCATTGGTCGTCGTCGTCAATAAGTGGGATGGCCTCGACCTCGACGCCCGCGATCGGCTGCATCGCGACATCGACCGCCGCCTGCGTTTTGCCGAGTTCGCCGAAGTACGCTTCATCTCCGCTTTGCATGGCAGCGGTGTCGGCGAACTGTTCAGCGCGATTCACGCTGCCTGGCGCTCTGCAGTCGGCGCACACAAGACCAACGATCTGTCGACCCTGTTGAAAGCAGCTGTCACGGCGCACCAACCGCCGATGGTGCGCGGTCATCGAATCAAGATGCGCTATGCACACCTCGGCGGGCGCAATCCGCCGACGATTGTTATTCACGGCAACCTCGTCGACGATGTACCGAACAGTTATCGACGCTATCTCGAAAATTTCTTTCGCGAACAACTCGACCTTGTCGGCACGCCGATACAGCTCGAATTTCGTCAGGGCGAGAATCCTTTCGCCGGCAAGCGCAACGTGCTGACACAGCGCCAGGCGACCAAGCGCCGGCGATTGATGCGCCACGTCAAGGGTAAATCCTGAAGCAGCCGACAGCGGTAAGTGCGTGTCATCGTTCAGCCGACTTCGTACCAGGGCGAGACCTGATGTTGGGATGCGATGGTCCAACTGACCTCTGGCGCCAGTACACGAGTCAAGCACTGCTGAACGCACGCAGGCGTATTCGTTTTCTCGCTCAGATGCGCGGCGACGACATGCTGCAAGCGGCTTCCCGCCACGCGTTTCAACAGCGTCTCGGCCTGGGTGTTGCTGAGGTGGCCGTAGTCGCCCGCGATGCGTGATTTCAAACCTGCTGGATAATGGCTCGCCGCCAGCAGACTTGGGTCGTGGTTGAATTCGAGCATGAATGCGTCCAGCCCGGTGAAATGTCGCACCAGATGCGGCGTAATTTGCCCGACATCGGTCAACACGCCGACGCGATGATTCCCATCGCCGATGACGAACTGACAGGGCTCGCGCGCATCGTGGGGAACGATGACCGGTGCAATGTCGAACGCGCCGACGCAAAACGGAATATCAGGCAGGAACTCAATCTGTTCATGTGCACCGCCGAGCGCAGCAGCGCCGACCAGCCGCGTACCTGACGACAGATAGATCGGCACCCGATGTTTGCGCGAGAACGCGCCAGCACTGGCGATATGGTCGTCATGCTCATGCGTCAACAATAACGCGCCGATGGCAGCGGGTTCGCAGCCGAGTGTCGCGAGCCGCGCTTCCAGCTGACGCACGCTCAAGCCGCAATCGATCAGCAGTGCTTCATCACCCTGCATGAACAGGGTGGCATTCCCTGCGCTGCCGCTGCCCAAGGTTGCGAAGCGCAACACGGACCGGGAACGGAAACGTCTAAATCCTTCCGCTGTTCAGCGCGTCCTGCAGTCTGCCGAGCAACTGACCGGCAACGTCACCGGTTTCCCATCGTCCGTCGCGGTCGAGCACGACGACTTCCGTCTTCTCACCGACGCCGGTCAGACTGACCTGCAATTCGGTATTCTTGTCGCCGCCCCAGAATTTGAGTTTGTCCAGGACGCCGCTGTCGGCTTTTTCGCCCCCGCTCATCTCGATCACATAGACCCCGCGGCCCTTGTCCGAGTCGCGCACGGCGACCCCGGCTTTCTCCAGCGCACGGCCGGTCGTTTTCCAGGCACTCGGAAAATCTTCGGCAACCGACAGATATACTTTGCCGCCACCGACACTGACGAGTTCGGCGTGCTGCGGTCCGCTGGTGATCGGCGCAGCGTCGCCCACCGTCGCCGATGCTGTTGGAGATTCCTGGGACGTTTCCGCTGAAGCTTCGTCAGTCGATGGTTGGTCGGACGCAGCCGCTTCGCGCGAGGCATCGGCAGTGTCCTCGGCGGCAGACGAATCCGTGCGATTCTGCGGCTTGACGGTACTTGCGACTGCAGTGCCGCTGCCGGTCAGGAAAGTCTGCAGTTCGGTCACAATCGCACCTTCGCGTTCGGCATCGCGCGGTTTGCGCTGCCATACGAGATCCTCGCCTTGTGGGACGAGTTCCTGGCCTTCATGCGAAACGTAGAGGACAGTAGTGCCAGCCTTTTCACCGGCCTCGGCAAACACCTTGAACTTGTCGCGCGAGAGCTTGGCGTCATCTTCGGTCCAGGCGGTTTCGACCACTCCGAGTTCGACATCATCGAGCTCGAGCGTATAACCTTTGCCGGCCCAGAATTCTTTCAGCTTCGGCCAGATCTGGACCGCGGCGCCATCGACAGCCAGCACATGCTCGTCTTCCAGCACGCGAATCGCAGAATTCTGCGATTGCTCGAGCTGCTCGGTTTTCTGGCGTGTTGCGCGACGTTCCTGATAGGTCGAATAGCGTGCCGCCTGCCCGCCTTCCGGTATCGCCATGCGATCGCGGATGGCTTCGGTACTCAGATCAGGCGGTACTTCGAGATCAGGCAGGCTCTGGCTTTTCTCGTAGTTCTTGCGATTGTCCGGGATCACTTCATCGAGTTTGGGAATGAACTTGCTGCAGCCGCTCGTGGCGACGCCGATCAGCACGCTGATGAGCGCGGCTCTTAACATGGGTCTGGTTCCTCCGGGCATGATTCGGCGCCCGTTGCCGTTCAAATGGAACATTCGAGGTGCGCGTGCCGCATGGCAGCACGGATCAGTGGCCAGTGCGACTCGGACAGCCAGGTCAGCGGCAGGCGGATGCCGGCGTCGAGCAGACCGAGACCGTGCACAGCCCACTTCACCGGTATCGGGCTTGATTCGACGAAGAGGTCGCGATGCAGCGGTTGCAGCAGCGCGTCGAGACGATGCGCTTCACCGCCGTCGCCACGCGCGGCAGCAACGCAAACCTCATGCATCAGTCGCGGTGCGACATTGGCAGTCACCGAGATCACGCCGTGACCACCGCCCAGGATGAAATCGCAGGCGGTGGCGTCGTCGCCGCTCAGCAGCACGAATTCTCCGCCGCAATCGGCCTTGATCCGCGCGACGCGCGCGAGATCACCGGTCGCTTCCTTGACGCCGACGATGTTCGGCAGCCGGCTCAGCCGGGCAATCGTCTCGGGCAGCATATCGCAGGCGGTACGGCTCGGTACGTTGTAGAGGATCTGGGGAATATCAACGGCTTCGGCAATCGCGCGATGATGCAGGTAGAGCCCCTGCTGGGTCGGTTTGTTGTAGTAGGGCGTCACCAGCAGGCAGGCGTTAGCGCCAGCGTCGGCGGCGCGGCGCGTGAGACGGATGGCTTCATGCGTGGAATTGGCGCCGGTGCCGGCGATGACTGGAACGCGGCCGGCGACCAGGCGGACAATGGTTTCGATGGCGCGGCAATGTTCGTCTTCGGTCAAGGTCGCCGATTCGCCGGTCGTACCGACAGCGACGATGCCATCGGTGCCGTTTTCGACATGAAACTCGACCAGCGCGGCGAGCGCCTCGAAATCGATTGGCGTTTCGGGCGCGACCCCGGCGCTCATCGGCGTCACGAGGGCGACCATGCTGCCGTGCAGAGCCTTCATCGTAATATCCCTTAAAACAACCAGTTATGTTAGCTTTTCGCAACGATCAGAACAAGCTGGAGAGCGCTCGATGCGGCGTGCCGAAGCCAGCGACGGCAATACTTGCGGCTGCCGCCTCTGACCATGCACAATTCGGTCATTCCGCAAACCGCGCAAGCCGAGCATATTACCCGCCTTAATGCAGAATCTCGTCGCTATTTCGGCCATGGGGGCCAATCGCCCCGGGTTGGTCGAACCCATTGTCCGTGCCATTCGTGAATGCGGGTGTACCATCGCCGAGAGCCGAATGGCTGTCATGGGCGACCGCTTTACCTTGATGCTGCTGTTGTCCGGCACCTGGGACGCCATCGCCAAGATCGAGAGCCTGGTGGTGCGCCTGCAGCAGGACCTCGGCGTAACGATGACAGCGCAGCGGGCGTCGCCGCGCGCCCCGGCGCCGAATCTGATGCCGTATGCGATCGAAGTCATCGCTGTCGATCAAATCGGCGTCGTGCATCAGATTGCACAGTTCTTCGCGCGGCGCGAGATTAACATTGAAGACATGTATTCGGGTAACTATGCCGCAGCGCACACCGGCACGCCGATGTTCTCCCTGCATATGACGATCAGCATTCCGACCGATCTGTCGATCGCGGCCATGCGAAGCGATTTCATGGATTTCTGCGATCAATTGAACCTCGACGCCATCATGGAACCGGTCAAGTAGCGCCGAATGGACTGCCGCAACGTCGCGGAAGTTCAACCCGCAAGGCCGGCGCTGCGGCTGGAACTCCCGCTGATCGCCAGCCGCCGACGCCGGCCTGGAGCAACATGACCGCGACGCCGCGCACCTACGTCCTCGATACGAATGTTCTGATCCACGACCCGTCCGCGCTGTACCGGTTCGCCGAACACGCGGTATACATCCCGATGATGGTCCTGGAGGAGCTCGACGCGATCAAAAAAGGCATGTCCGAAGTCGCGCGCAACGCGCGACAGGCCAGCCGTTTTCTCGACCAGATCATCGACGCTGCCGATGCCGCAGCCATCGCGGCCGGACTGCCGCTCGATACGCAACCGAGCGGCGGCATGCAGCCGCAGCGGGCCAGCGGCAAGTTGTTCCTGCAGACCCGCCCACTGCAGCTGCCATCGTTTCCGCTGCTGGCCGGCAACACACCCGACAACACGATTCTGGAGACCGTACTTGCGCTCCGCGCCGAGTCGGGTGAAGCCGATGTCATCCTGGTTTCGAAAGACATCAATCTGCGCATCAAGGCCCGCGTACTCGGCATCAGCGCCGAAGATTATTTCAACGATAAAGCCCTCGACGATATCGATCTGCTGTATACCGGCGTGGCCGAGATGCCGGCCACCTTCTGGTCAAGCTGCCAGGACGACGTCCGCTGCTGGAAAGAAGACGGTGGAACCTGGTACAGCATTCCTGCCGGCACGGTTACACCGTGCGTGATCAATGAATTTCTTCATGTGCATAACGACGCCGGGGAAACTGAGCTCGAGCTGATCATCCGGCGCGAAGACGCCGGTCGCATCATCCTGCAACAGGTTCGCGACTTCCGCCCGCAACGTAACGCCGTATGGGGCATCAACGCACGCAATCCAGAGCAGAATTTTGCCTTGAATCTGCTCATGGATCCGAACATCGAGTTTGTCTCCCTGCTTGGACTCGCAGGCACCGGTAAAACACTGCTCGCGCTCGCCGCTGGCCTCGCGCAATGCATGGATCTGCGCCTGTATCGCGAGATCATCGTGACCCGTGTGACGATTCCGGTAGGCGAAGACATCGGCTTTCTGCCGGGAACCGAAGAAGAGAAGATGACGCCGTGGATGGGCGCGCTCATGGACAATCTCGAAGTTCTGTCGGAAACCACCGAAGGCGGCGAATGGGGCCGAGCAGCGAGCGCCGATCTGCTCCAGCATCGCATCAAGATCCGTTCGCTCAATTTCATGCGCGGTCGGACATTTCTCAATCGATTCGTGATCCTCGACGAAGCACAGAATCTGACGGCCAAGCAGATGAAGACCCTGATCACGCGGGCTGGCCCCGGCTCCAAGTTCATCTGCCTCGGCAACATCGCGCAGATCGACACACCGTATCTCAGTGAAACGACTTCTGGACTGACTTATGTCGTCGATCGTTTCCGCAACTGGCCACACAGCGGCCACGTCACGCTTCGCCGCGGCGAGCGCTCGCGACTGGCTGACTACGCCTCGCAGTATCTGTAAGCCACCCGCCCCGCACCATGCGAGTCATCGCGACCTACAATCTCAAAGGCGGGGTCGGCAAGACGGCGACAGCGGTCAATCTCGCCTATCTCGCCTCACGCGCCGGCCAGCGGACCCTGTTATGGGATCTGGACGCCCAGGGAGCGGCGAGTTTCTATCTGCGCGTGAAGCCGGAAGTGACGGGTGGGGCGGCCGGACTCCTCGAAGACAAACGCGGCTTGCCGAAAGCAGTACGCGCGACCGAATTCGAACGCCTCGATCTGATCCCGGCCGATTTCTCCTATCGCAATCTCGATCTGGAGCTGAACGATTACAAGAAATCGCATGTTCGCCTGCGCCGCTTGCTGAAGGAGCTGCGCGACGACTACGCGCTGGTGTTTCTCGACTGCGCGCCGAGCATGTCGCTACTATCCGAGAATGTGTTCAACATGGCCGATGTGCTGCTGGTGCCGTTAATACCGACGCATCTCTCGCTACGCGCATTCGATCAACTGCTACGTTTCCGCACCGAATACGGCGCCGAGCACCTGCAGATAGTCCCGTTCTTCTCGATGGTCGATCGACGCAAGAATCTGCATCGCCAGCTCATTATCGAGTTCGCCAATGCGCATGCGGATGTGTTGCGGAGCTACGTGCCGTATGCGAGCGAAATCGAACGTATGGGCGAACATCGCGCGCCGCTCAACACCTATGCCGACAACTCCAACGGCGGGCGCGCGTTGAAAGCGCTGTGGGCAGCGTTGGCGGCGCGGCTCGGCCTTGCCACCGGCGCCGACTGAAATCGGTCCGATGGAGACCGTCGAGGCGACCGTGCTCGATGGAACAGCAGTGCTTAACAGGCTGCGGGAATGGGCGAACGAGCTCGGATTTCAGCAGGTGGCTGTCTCGCGCGCCGCGCTCGCTGACGATATCGCCAGACTGACTGACTGGGTTGCGGCCGGCCATCATGGCGAGATGCGCTGGCTGGAACGCAATCAGGACAAGCGCGCCGAGCCAGCCCGCCTGGTCCCAGGCACGGTGACCGTGATCGCGCTGCGAATGGATTACCTGACGGACAGTGTAACGGCGGCCTGGGACGTACTGGCCGACGCTGAACGCGGTTATATTGCGCGCTACGCGCTCGGGCGTGACTATCACAAGATTCTCCGCCAGCGTCTGCTCGAACTCGCATGCCGCCTCGCCGTACTGCTCGGACCGCACGGGCATCGGGTATTTACTGACAGTGCACCTGTGCTCGAACGCGCACTGGCCCGCGACGCCGGGCTGGGCTGGGTCGGCAAGCACACCAATCTCATCGCCCGCGAAGACGGATCGCTGTTTCTGCTTGGCGAGATCTTCACCAGCCTCGAGCTGCCGGCCGATCTGCCGGTAAGCGGCGATCACTGCGGCAGCTGCACACGCTGCATCGAGGTCTGCCCGACCCGCGCGATCGTCGCGCCATATCGTCTCGATGCGCGCCTGTGCATTTCCTATCTGACCATCGAGTACGACGGCAGCATTCCGGAAGCGCTGCGCCCGCATTTCGGCAACCGCGTTTTCGGATGCGATGACTGCCAGCTGGTATGCCCGTGGAACCGCTACGCGAAGCTCGCCACGGTGGCCGATTTCGCGCCGCGCGGCGGCCTCGACAGCCCGACTCTGGTCGAATTGTTCAACTGGTCCGCAGAACAATTCGATGCAGTAACACGCGGTTCGGCGCTGCGGCGCGTCGCCCATGAACAATGGCTGCGCAATGTGGCGATAGCGCTCGGCAACGCGCCGACAACGCCAGCTGTCGTCGCTGCACTCGTCGCCCGCCAGGACGACACCCGTGCGCTGGTGCGCGAACATGTCGGCTGGGCATTGGCGCGTCACGGTCACTGAGGTCAATCGCTGCAGTGCGGGGCAAGACGCCAGCACCGGCGATCAGCTACAGTGCAGCTGGCAGCCCCCGCCCAGGACCCTGGTCAGCATGGACGAGTATTTCGACCTCAACCAGCAGACTTATGACTGGTGTGCCCGCGCCTTCGAACAGGTGCGCAAGGTGCTCGGTGTGCGCATCAAGATGCACCATGCGCAGCGTCAGATCGACCGCGGCGAAATCTTCCTGTTCAATCATTTCGCGCGCATGGAGACCTTCATCCCGCAGTACCTGATCTATCAGGAAACCGGGGCGTTCTGCCGCTCGATCGCTTCTGCCTCGTTTTTCGCACGCAAAGATCGGTTCAGCGAAATCCTGCGTGATCTCGGCGTGGTGCCAAACAATCATCCGCAGCTGATGGAGCTGCTGGCGCGCGATATCCTGCGCGGGCGTAAAGTCGTCGTGTTTCCGGAAGGCGGCATGGTCAAGGATCGCCAGGTCGTCGACGACCGCGGGCAATTCAGCGTCTACTCCCGCCACGCCAAAGCCCGGCGCAAGCATCATACCGGCGCCGCGCGCCTGGCTACCGGGCTGCAGATCTTCAAGCACGCCGTGCAGCACCGCGCCTCGCGCGACGATCGCGCGACGCTTGCACGCTGGGCCGAGGAAATTGGCGTGGCGGGGCCGGATGCCCTGCAGGAGGCAGCGCAGCGTGCGGTCGTTCTAGTGCCGGCGAATATCACTTTCTATCCGCTGCGCGTCAGCGACAACATCCTGCGGCGCGGCGCCGAGATGCTGACCGGAAGCTTGAGCAAACGCGCTGTCGATGAACTCGTCGTCGAAGGAAATATCCTGCTCAAAGCGACCGACATGGATATCAATCTCGGCGAGAGCATCGAAGTTGAGCAGGAATATCGCTGGCTGGATCGCCCGCTGCTCAACTATCTGGCCCGTGGATTGCCGAATCTCGGTGCCATTTTCGACATCCATTATCTGAACCGGACGCTGGCGCGGCGCGTTGCGACACGCAGCTCACATACCGCTATCAATCGCCTGCGCGACCGTTATATGCGTGCGATATACCAGTCAGCTGCTGTCAATCTGTCGCATCTCGCGTCATCGATCATCCTCACCCTGGCCGAGCAGGGCGAGAGCAGGATACCCAATCAGCGTTTTCGCGAATCGCTCTATCTGGCTGTCAAGCATCTGCAGAATCATCGCGAAATTCGCCTGCATCGCGGTCTGGTCGACCCGAGCCTTTATCAGGCCGTGCTGACCGGTGTGCCGTCGGCACTGACCGAGTTTCTCGATTCAGCGCAATCTGTCGGGATCATCGAACACGATGCTGTCGAAGTCCGTTTCAAGGACAAACTGGTCAAGGAACACGGGTTCGACGAAATCCGCCTGGAGAATCCGATCGAAGTCTATGCCAACGAGGTCGAACCGCTGCAACAGGTAGGGCTGGCCGTGCGCTCGGCGCTGACACGCGCGACAACACTCACCCGGCGCGAGCTCGCTCACGAATGGTTCGACGACGAGTCGAAAGCGCTCGCCTGGGACCGCGCGCTGTATACCAAACGCCTGCATCACGACATCAATACCCGTGAAACAGCAACGGCGGATCCTAGCCCGTTTCTGTTCGAACCTGCGCAAGCGCGTCCATTAGGTGTGGTGCTCGTGCATGGTTTTCTGGCCTCGCCAGCGGAAGTCCGCGATTTTGGCAGCAAACTCGCCGCGCTCGGTTACACCACGCTGGGTGTGCGACTCAAAGGCCATGGCACCTCACCTTGGGATCTGCGCGAGCGTGGCTGGCGCGACTGGCTGCAAAGCGTCGAGCGCGGGCGTACGCTGATGGCCGCGCTGGTCGATCAATATGTGGTTGTCGGATTCTCGACAGGTGGCACACTCTCACTCATTTCGGCGGCCGAGCATCCGCACGGTATCGCCGGCGTCGTTGCGCTGGGCGCGCCGATCAAGTTCCGCAACAAGAATCTCCGCTTCGTGCCGATCATGCATGGCGCCAATCGCATCGTGCGCTGGATTTCGTCATACGAAGGCGTAATGCCGTTTCGGCCAAACGAATCGGAGCATCCGCATATCAATTACCGCCACATGCCGCTGCGCGGACTCTACGAATTGACGCGCGTTGCCAATCATCTGAATGGCGTGCTGCGCGATGTGCGCTGCCCGGTCTGCCTGGTTCAGGCAACCGATGATCGCGTGGTCGATCCGGAGAGCGCCAGCATTGCTTACAAGAAGCTCGGTACGAGCGACAAAGAGCTGCACTGGGTTGAATCGAATCGTCACGGCATCCTGAACGAGGACATCGGTGAAACGCACGGCCATGTGCTCGATTTCGTTCGTCGTATGGAAGCGGCCGTGAGCGGAGCGACAGACGTCGGGACACGCGTGCTCGCGATCTGAGAACGCTTTAATCGCGCGGATTCAGCTGGCGGGTTCTGGCTTGGACTCGCGCGTGGACGGAGCGGCGTCCGCCAGTTCTGCGAACACGCGTCTGGCCCAGCCATGCAGTCGGGAAGCGACGTCATCCTCGTAGCCGGCGAAACCACGCCCGGCCGCTGCCATCGTGAGCTGTTCGTAATCCGCTTTGCCAGCTTTGCGCGCGGCAATCTTGCGTGCCTGTGCCAGAGTTCTGGCGGCTTCATCGCGCTCAGCCAGGATCTCGAGTACCGGGAATTTGAGATCGTCTGCCACTCCATCCCAGGAACCCAGTACAGCGATAGCGCCGACGCCGGTACTGACGTTCTCGGTCAGGCAGCGGCGCAGCAACGTAGCACCGGAGTCCGCACCGACCATCACGACATGCGTGTAACCCTGTGCGACAAGGTGGTCGAGCGCTGCGCGCACGCGCTCAACGGCAAGCGCTTCCAGTTCAGCATAGGCAGAGAGTTCGGCTGTCCGCATGAGCAACGGCAACTGAGGTGCGAGGATCGCCCAGTCGGTGCCGGCGAATTCGCGCAGCTGCGCAGCGGCGACCGGATCGGCAGTGACGAACCGACCCAGCGCGGGCAGGAACAGCACTGCACCGGCCGGTGTCTCGCTGTCGGCAGGCAGATAACGTGCGAGAAACGGTGCGGAGTCCCCACCGAGTTCGACGACGTCACTGGTCAATTGCCCGGCTTTGTAGGCGGCCAGCAGATCGGCTTCGGGGCCGACCGTCGCACTGCCGGCAGATGCCGGCGCCGCGGTCGTGGAATCAACGGGGGGTGCTGTTTCACCGGCCGACGCCGCTCCTGCCGGCGGCGCAGCGGTTGGGTCGACCGCGCCAGCCGGCGGCGATGCAGCCGCCGGTGGTTCGGCGGCGCCAGCGAACAGGCACGGGATGACACTGAGTACGAGCACGAATACACGTAAATTCAGCGCCGGCGTTACAGCTATCGTTGTCATCACCAGCGACAGCGGCTGAGCGACCGGTAACTTGAATACGTGCAGACCCCGCATAGGCAAGGCCGGTATCGATACGGTAGAGTTCCGGCCTCTTGACACACGACCCGCCCGCATGACCATGAGCCCCTACATCGCGCCCTCGATCCTGTCGGCTGACTTTGCCCGTCTCGGCGAGGAAGTTGCTGCCGTTATCGAAGCTGGTGCGGACCTCGTTCATTTCGATGTAATGGACAACCACTTCGTGCCGAATCTAACCATCGGTCCGCTGGTCTGTCAGGCGCTGCGCAAATACGGCATCACCGCGCCCATCGATGTGCATCTGATGGTCTCACCGGTAGACAGGCTCATTGGCGAGTTCGCCGATGCCGGCGCCAACTACATCACGTTTCACCCCGAAGCGAGCGATCACATCGATCGCAGCCTGCAGTTGATCCGCGATCGCGGCGTGAAAGCCGGCCTCGTATTCAATCCAGCGACGCCGCTCAGCTATCTCGATTACGTCATGGACAAAATCGACATGGTGCTGCTGATGTCGGTCAACCCCGGCTTCGGCGGCCAGTCGTTCATTCCTTCCGCACTGCCGAAGCTGCGCGAAGCACGCGCACGCATCACGCAATCCGGCCTGCCGATACGCCTCGAGATTGACGGCGGTGTGAAGCCCGACAACATCCACGCCATCGCCGCCGCCGGCGCCGACACCTTCGTTGCCGGCTCGGCAATTTTCAGCAAGCCGGATTATCGTGCGACGATTGCGGCGCTGCGCGCCGAGATTGCCAGGGCTGCACCGACCTGAGCTTGCGGTAAGGGCTGTTGCGGCTTGCCGTACACGATTGTTCACGGGTAGCGTGACTATCCGGACCTTGCCACTTCACAACGCTTGACGGAGGATAGTCGCGCGGGGATGCCTGGCATCCTCGAACGTCTCTGCGCCCCGCTACGGATAGTCCGCATGGAAGCACGACTGCATCGTTTCCTGCTCGCGTTTATCGCGGCTTCGCTGCTCGGGGCGATCCTCAGTGCCGCCGCGGCGCCACCGTCGCGCATTAAAGACACCAATGCACTGCCGATAACGCATGAGAATCCAGCGACGAGTTTCAGACCAGCATTTTTTTTCACTGTCGGTGAGATCAGCTTTTTCACGGCGAGAACCAGCGGCACGGGCCACGAACTGTGGCGGACTGACGGCACGACCGAAGGCACCTGGCTGCTCAAAGACATTGCGCCTGGTTCGCAAACCAGCATGGGATACCCTGCTTACTTTACGGTCGTTGAAGACGGCACGGTCTATTTCGTCGCAGACGATGCTACGCACGGGAAAGAGCTGTGGAAATCCGACGGCACGACGACTGGCACCCGGCTCGTCAGGGATATCAATCCCGGACCGGCATCCTCGAATACGGGTTACCTCCACGCTGCGGTCATCGGCAACACGTTGTACTTCGATGCCGACGACGGCGTGCACGGCCACGAGCTGTGGCGCACCGACAGCACTACAGAGACGACCGAAATGGTCAGCGATATGCGCTCCGGCAGCGGTGGCTCCGATCCGAGAGCCGACGCCCTCGCCGGCACGCTCTATATCAGCGCCGACGATGGCGTGCATGGTCGTGAAGTGTGGCGCTCCGACGGTACGCCTGCGGGAACCCACCTGCTTGCCGACATCAATCCAGGCGCAGCAAGTTCGTCGACGTGGCATGTGCTGGTCGCGTTTGATGAGCAACTCTTTTTCTCCGCCGACGATGGTATTCACGGGCGCGAACTGTGGCGCACCGATGGCACGCCTGCAGGTACCAACCTGCTCCTCGATATCAACCCGGGCGGAGCCGGTACGACGAACGAGCGCCCTGTCGTCTTCAACGAGCGGCTGATTTTCAGTGCCGACGATGGCGTACACGGTTTCGAACCCTGGCAGTCCGACGGAACGTCGACGGGCACCAGCCTGCTGGCCGACATCAATCCGGGCAGCGCCAGCGCCAGCGTCTTGTCGGACAGCTACCTGCCGTTCGAGAACAGACTTTATTTCGCAGCGACGACTGCGGCAGTCAGCAGAGCGCTGTGGTCCACGGACGGCACCACTGCAGGTACCGCACCGGTTAGTGATAGCTGGGTCGGGACTGAGAGTTCAAAAGCCTATCCGGCGATCGCGCTCGACGATGCATTGCTCGTCGTTGCCAACAATGGTGTTGACGGTTGGACACTATGGCGCACGGATGGCACCACGACAGGCGCAACGCTGGTTCGTGATTTCAGCGAAGCGCCATCAAGCGAATGGGCTTACCCACCGTATATTCTGGCGCGATCGGGCAATCAGGTACTTTTGGTCGAAAGCGAGGGAGAGGAATACTGGCTGAGTGATGGCACCACCGCAGGCACTTTCCCCACGCTCACTCCCGTGCTCCTACCGGTCAGCGACAAGCTGCCGATGTCCGCTGCTGTCGTCAATGGCAACTTCGTCTTCGGTACAGATGACAGCGTGCATGGTCATGAACTGTGGCGCTCGGATGGCACGGTGGGCGGCGCTGCGCTGTTGAAAGACATCAGCAGCGGAACCAATGCGGGCGAGCTCAGGTATTTCGCGCGCGACGGCGAAGCGCTTTATTTCTGGACCGGATACGGTGAGAGTGAGGCTCAGGAACTCTGGCACAGCGACGGCACCTTATCAGGTACCGACAAGCTGGCCGAAAACGCCGCCGCCTTTCCGGCCACTGCGAGCGGCATCGCGGTTGTCGACGGCACGCTGTTTTTTGCGGGACACAAAAATTCCGCGCCCGGCTACGCGCTATGGACCAGCGACGGTACAGTAGCTGGCACGCATATCCTCAAAGAATTCTGCTACGTAGAGTGCCCCGAGCATGCCCACAGCAGCAGTGAGTACACGGTCGTCGGCGACGAAGTCTATTTCGCACGCAACGCGATCGGGGCGCCACCGACAGCCGAGGCACTGTGGCGCACGGACGGCACGGGTGCCGGCACGTCGCCCATCGTCGATGCGAATGCGGCGCCGATACGGTGGGCGCACGAACTCACAGCGGCCGACGGGCAGCTTTACTTCCAGGGCTATCTTCCAGACAGCGGTTATGAATTGTGGCTGGCGGCGGGCGGCTTGGCGATGCCACTCGGCGACATCAATCCTGGCCCTGGCAACGCCCGGCCTCGTCAGCTCACGTGGGCCGCCGGCACGCTGTTCTTTCATGCTGACGACAGTGTGCATGGCAGTGAATTGTGGAAGCGCAGCGGCACCAGCATGCAGTTGGTGAAAGATATCAGACCGGGCCCCAGTGGGTCGCTTGGCGCAAGCATCGTCGACGTGCCGCCGCCTGTATCAGTCGGCGGGATCGTCTATTTTCTCGCTGATGACGGCGTGCATGGCCGTGAATTATGGCGCTCCGACGGCAGCGCCGCAGGCACTTACCTGATTCGAGAGCTGGCGTCCGGCCCTGCTCACGCCAACGTCATCGCGTTGGTCGCCAGCATGAACGGTGTCTATCTGGAGTTGAGGGCATCGGGCGTGCCGGATCAGCTCTGGCGCAGCGATGGCACCAGTACTGGCACTATCAAGCTGCACAACAGGGCCGGCAGCGTTAATTCATCGGCAATAGTCGGTGATACCCTCTACTTCAGCGCGCAGGGCGCTGCCAGCGGCGATGAACTCTGGTATTCCGATGGAACGATTGCCGGCACGATGATGGTCCACGATGCCGTGCCGGGTGAAGTCGCGCCGAGCAACCTGCTCGCCACCTCGCAAGGCCTGTATTTTGTTGGCTATGACGAAGAAGCCGAAAGAGAACTCTGGCACTACGATCTCGATGCCGACAGTGATGGTCTGCGCGATCAGATGGAGAGTCTAGCCAACACCGGCGTGCTGGACGCCGATACCGACGACGACGGTCTGGCGGATGGCATCGAGGACAGCAATCACAACGGCGCAGTCGATCCATCTGAAACTGATCCGACGCTCGCCGATACCGATGGCGATGGCCTGCAGGACGGCACCGAATCCGGAATCACCAGCGGCGTTCCCGACCCGGATGGTGACGGCCATCTCGCCGGGACCGCCTTGAGTCTGTTCATTGCCGATGCAGACCCGCAGAGCAAAACGAGTCCCCTTAGCGCTGACTCCGATCACGATGGGCTGAACGATGGTTTCGAAGACAGCAATGCCAACGGGCGCGTCGATGCCGGCGAATCTGACCCGGGCGCAGCAGCGGCCACCGTTGTGCCGATGCCAGCGTGGTCACTCTGGCTGGCCGGTCTGCTGCTGATAGCGATACACCACAAGGTCCAACGTCATCCGGGCAAATTACCTGCGCACGTTCGGGCAGAACGCCGTATCCCGCCATACTGGTCGCGTCCATGATCGGTCTTCTTGATAGACATGCAGTGAACGACCATGCGCTCAAAGATTTTTCACAACCCGATGCCGATGCTGATGCTTGGCCTGTTGTGCGGGTGCCTGGGTGCGGCTGATCTGCCGGCGCAGTCCGCGACCCGCGTGCTCGTACTCGATTTCGGCCTCGACGACGACACCTTGCTGCCGCGCGTACCGAAAGAGGTCGCGCGTGCCGCAGCATTGGCACCTTATCTCCGGTTTCGTCTGACTGAAGGTGGGCTCGATGTCGTGCCTTATGCAAGCGACGCCGAAACGCTCGCACTCAGCGCCAATGGTTATTTCGTTGCACACCCGGGCGCGGCTGCGGCCATCGGCCGTGCTGCCGGCGCAGAATGGGTTGCGCTCGGTGTGCAACGGAAATTCAGCTTTCTCATCTCCTGGCTGCGCGTGTACCTGATCGAGGTAAAAAGTGGGCGCGTCGTCGGACGCGCGGAGGCCGATCTGCGCGGGGCGATGACGGATACTCGCATGACGCGACGCGCGGCAGTTTCGCTCGGCGATCAGCTGCTTGAATTCATGACCACGCTGCGCCATCGACGCGAGGAGCAATCGCGCTGAGTACTCGACCTGCCGCTCATCAGCAGTTGTCGGACTCCGGAACCTGCAGTACATCGAGTCGGAGCGCCAGACGAAGCAGCTCGATGTCGGTATTGACATCGAGTTTGCGCTTGATCGCGTAATGCAGGTTCATCACCGTTTTCGGGCTCAGATGCAGCATGGTGGCGATCGCATCTACCGGATGCGCGGCAACCAGCAGGCGCAGTACTTCGAACTCACGCGGACTCAGACTTGCCAATGCAGCGCGTTCGTAACCGAGGCGTTCATGGGCCAATCCCTGCGCGACGTCCGCACTCAGATAACGACGCCCGTGCCTGATTTCGCGCAGCGCCTGCACAAGGTCGTCCGGCGGGCTGGACTTCGTGACATAGCCGGTCGCGCCGGCCTCGAAAGCCTGCGTCACGTACGTGGTATGGGTATGCATGGAAAAGACCAGAAAACGGATACCCGGCAGGCGTTGATGGATCCGCGCCAGTGCCGTGAGGCCGCTCGGCCCGGGCAAGGAGATATCCATGACCACGACATGTGGCAGTAATTTTCGGGCCATGACATAGGCGCTTTCGGCGTCGCCAGCTTCGCCGACAACTTCGATATCGGGTTGACGGGACAACAGCGCACGATAACCTTCTCGAACGACCGCATGATCATCGACCAGCAGCACGCTGATCGACGGGTTTGCGTTCGTAGCGGTAGTCATGCACCAGTTCCCGTATCGACTATCGGCAGCAGAACGCGTACGCGCCCAGGTCCGTCATTCACCGTACCGAATTCGACCTGACCTTGCAGCGCGGCAACCCGTTCTTCGATGCCGCGGCGACCCAAACCCGTGCCAGTAGTAGTGCCCGCGGACAACGGCACGCCGTCATCCGTGACACACAGCTCGATGATTTCGACGGCGCGCAGCATGTCTGCAGGCACCGATACACGGCGCGCGAGCTGTACGCGGACTTCCTTTGCCTGCGCATGACGGGCGGCATTGGTGAGACTTTCCTGAACGATCCGATAGATGGTGACTGCGAGGGGCATCGCCAGGTCGGCAAATTCGCCGTGTAAATCCAGGCGGGCAACGAGCTGGCCGCGCGACTGGTAGTTCCATTGCAGGATCAGACTGTCGAGACTCGCTGCAAGCCCGCTCTCCATCAATCCGGGCGGACGCAGCGCTGCCAGCAGATTACGCACCTGGCTCTGCAGCGCTTGAACGACAGCTTCGATGCGGCCAGCAGCAACCACGTTGCTTTCATGATCAAGTGGCGCACTGTACCGAATCGAAGCGGCGAGTCCCGCAATTCCCGTCAGGTGTTGACCGAACTCGTCATGCAGTTCGCGCGCCAGGTGCTGCCGTTCTTCTTCCTGCAGATTCACGAGCTGATTGCCGAGCTTCAATCGTGTAGCGTCACTTGCGGCCAACCCCTCGGCGAGCTGGTTGACCGCCTGAGCAAGGTGCGCAATTTCGTCGAAGCGCCCAGGCGCGAGGCGCACGTCGAGATCGCCGGAATGCAGGCGTGCAAGTCCTGCACGAATACTTGCCGTCTGACTGAGCGCGCGCGTCACGATACCAAAGACGACCAGGCTGAGCAGCACGACTGTCGCTACCGCCACACCGCCCAACCGCTTGCTGGCCTGCCAGGCAACGGATACTTCGCTTGCGATCGATGATTGCAGTTCGAGCCGGGCGACGAGACCATGTGCATCATTAATATTGCGCACCAATCGACCGCCGGGCTGAAACACACGACGATACAAGCGCGCAAACATCGGCGGCGCTTCGTTGTGCGCGTCACTTTCGCCGCGGCATGCACTACGCCACAAGGCACCGTCCGGGTGACGCAGGCGAATGCACTCGACACGCTCGTTCGATGCGCGGGTCACGACCTGCCAATCGGGGAAATCGGCTCGAAACGTCCGATCGGCAACGATGCCAACCATTTGCACTTCGAGCAGCCGCTCGAGCGTTCCGATCAACGCAGCGGAATCGCGCTCAAGTGCGCCATGCGTCTGAACGAGAATGACTGACGCGCCCGCCAGCAGGATGGCCGTTGCCCACCCTGCCGTATGCCACATCACATAGCGGCGAAGCAGCATGACTAACGGCGACCATTGTCGATGGGGGAGGCGGCTGACATGTCCGATGATTTTCCGTCTATTGTTGGCGTACCGGCGAGCGCAACGCGATCCTATTATGGAAAGTGACTGCCTGGGGCGGGCAATCTGCCCGCTGCGGGAGAAAGTCCGCTGATCGCGACACCGAAGTTTGCCTGAGACTACAAGTCGGCGATTTGTGACCGCCATCTCAGGTTTGCAGTGATTGACCGCCAGCGAACTGCACTAAGCTCAATCGAGTACCAAGTCCGTAGCGTTTACAACGCGCGTCCGCCAAGACGCCACTTTGGGAGCACCGTGTCATGGTTCGACCTGATTCATCTGAAACGCTGCCATTCGATTTCAGCACCCTGTCTCGATACCTTGCTGGTGCATGCAGTGCGATTGCGCTGCTGGCAATGTCTCCTGCGAAGGCGGCTATCGAGATCACCAACCTCGATATTTCCGCGACAGTCACCTCGTCGGTGACGACTTTCATTCCGAACGCGCCGTTCTCTGCCATAGTGAATGCGAACGATGGCGAGGTCGAAAGCGCCGACGCGCCATTGTTTGTGCCGGAATCACGCGTCAACGGTGGCCCAGTTTCTCTCGGCGATTACACTGCTGCAGCAGACTTGCTGGTTCCGCATGGGTTCGGTAACGAACAACCATACGTAGCTGCGCAGCAGAACATCACGTCGAACGCAGTCGGCGCACGCACTTTCTATATCGACGCGCTCGACATCAAGCTGCGTGCGCTGACGACCTGGGAAGTTCAGGTGACCAATACCGGCAACGAGCCGGCGCCAGTCGACTTTTCCTTCTACATCAGTGGCGGCGGCATGGCGCTCTACTGCATCGTCTGCCCGTTCCAGGGGATAACGGCCTCGGTCTACGCCAACATCGGCACCTCGGGCGCGTTGGGTACGCAGGCGCCATGGACGTACTCGGCCAGCCTGGTTGGCAGCTCCATCGGCAATGCAACGCTGAATACGACTGGCACCGGTAGTGTGATTACGCCGCCGCCAACGACGGCGCAGGAGCTCGCTGCATTCAGTACGCACGATGACCTTGGTATCGGTCTGCCTACAACTACTTTGGTTACGGGCGGCAACGTCGCGCCTTATACCGTGGTGGAAATCAGCGATTTCTTCGGCGAAGCAGAACTGGGCATGCTCGATCCCGGTGACACTATGCGCATCGTCTACACACTCGGCGCGGGAATTGCCGGCGTCAATTCCGCTTATGCCAGTGCCTGGTTGATCGATCCGTTCAGCTTGGGTTCGGCACCGCCCAATCTGCCCAACGCGCAATTCGCTTTGAATGGCATTCCGGTGAATTTTTCCGCCGTGCCACTACCTGCTGGCGCCTGGCTGCTGGTCGTACCTTGTTTCATGTTGCGGCGCATGCGCACTTTCAAGGCGCGACCAGTTCAAGCTTGGGAAAGTAGCTGCGATATCGGCTGGCGTCGCGCGTAATTAAACGCAAGCCGGAGACACTCGCATGTGCTCCGATATAAAAGTCTGACAGTGGCGCACTTCTTGCCCCGCCTCGCTGGCGAAAGATTTGAAAGCACTTTCCAGCAAGGAAAGCGGCGCTCTAGGGTAAAGCGAGACGGCGAAATACAGCCGGCGGCAGGGCTTCCTCCAGATCTTCGATGCGAAAAAACCCGACGGAAACTTCCGCATAAATGATCGGATTGATAGCGATCACACCGCGATCGGCCTATCGTGCAAGTACACTGGATGACCACGGCATTGTTTTCAACTTCGAATTCGACCTCGCAATTGGGCAGCAAGCCCAACTTTTCGCGTATTTCGATCGGAATCGTTACCTGCCCTTTGGATGTAATGCGCATAAGCGCTCCTCAAACGGTAATACTTGATTAGTTCCTACTTGGAAAGTGTCCGGTGCCCGGTCAAGTCGTGCGCTTGCTGAACAACAACGCTCGCGGATAGCGGCGCGGCAATATTGCACAGCTCGATTCCCGCAACCAGGATCGTTATCCTGCCAAGGTATAACCCTGGATTGGAGTTCAGTTGATGTCTGAAGTACATGGTTTTTGCGACGCGCGTTTCAGCCATATGCGCGAGATACTTGCAGCCAATCTCGACAGCGAAGAGGACCTCGGCGCCTCGGTCGCCGTGACGCTGAATGGTGAGACTGTCGTCGACATGTGGGGCGGTTGGGCCGACAGCGCGCAGACCACGCCGTGGACCGAACACACCATTACGAACGTCTGGTCGACGACCAAGACGATGACCAGCCTGGCGGCACTCGTGCTTGCCGAACGCGGCGAACTCGACGTTCACGCGCCGGTCTCGAAGTACTGGCCCGAATTTGCAGCGAACGGCAAATCTCTGGTGAAAGTACGCCACCTGATGTCGCATACCTCGGGGGTGTCGGCGTGGGCGCAACCCGTCGCAATCGAAGACATGTATGACTGGGAAAAATCGACTGCGATGCTTGCAGCGCAGCCGCTGTGGTGGGAACCCGGCACTGCCTCCGGCTATCACGCTTTCAATCAGGGCCATCTCGTCGGCGAAGTGATCCGGCGGATTACCGGCAAGCAGCTCGGTCGATTTTTCGCCGACGAAGTGGCCGGCCCGCTGCGCGCCGACTTTCATATCGGTCTGCCGGCCGAGCACGACCATCGCGTGTCGGACATTATTCCGCCGCCTCCGCTGCCATTCGATCTCGCGGCGATGGACCCGGAGAGCGTCGCGTTCAAGACGTTTACCGGTCCCGCACCGGATCCGAGAATGGCGCTGACTACTGCATGGCGTCGGGCCGATGTCGGCGCTGCTAATGGCCACGGCAATGCACGGTCAGTCGCACGCCTGCAATCGCTGGTCGCCGACGGCGGGACGTTCGACGGCGTGCGGCTGCTGTCGCCTGAGACTATCAATCTCATCTTCGAAGAGCAGGCGAACGGCATCGATCTCGCCATTGGCGTACCGCTGCGTTTCGGTATCGGTTACGGGTTGCCGGAATCGCAGACCGTGCCTTATCTGCCTGACGGCCGGGTCTGCTACTGGGGCGGATGGGGCGGGTCGTTCGTTCTCGCCGATACTGAGCGCAGACTCTGCGTCGCCTACATGATGAACAAGATGGCGGCCGGTATCATCGGCGGCCCGCGCTCAGATGCGCTGGTGAAAGCGGCTTACGCTGCGCTGAGCTGAGCTGAGCTGAGCTGAGCTGATTCAGTTGTTTCTACTTAACTGATAGGCTGCTTGTGAATCTCTCTAGCAACGAGTTCAACGAATCGTACTTGAAAGCTTTAGGAAAGGAAGCAGCCGAATTGCTGCAATTTGGACAATTCGCAGTTTTGGCGGAACGTTTCGGCTACGCAATCGCATTCGAACGTGAACCGGCATCTGCGATTGAAGCTGATTACTTAGCAAGCCTAGCGGAAGGGCCCGAAAATCACCTTAGGCATCTCGAAGTGGGCCCGGTAGTAACAGTCAAGTATTTCGCTGCGAATTCGAGCGGCCTATTAGCTCACATTGAGTGCGTAGTTCCAGTCGAAGGCGTCAATAAAGTATTACTTGAGCTTGTCGTAACCGAGGCAAAGAACGCAAAGTATGTGTGCATTGAACAGATCAGCAGCGCAGCCTAATCAGCGAATCGAGCGGACGTTTCCGTGCTACGCACTCCAACGCCGCTCATCGGCACGTTATGTGGCACGACGAGTGTACGTTGATTTAGTCTTGTTGCAGGAATTCCAATCGCTGAGACCTACGTTGACATGAAGATCCCCCAGACGATCCGTGACCTGCTAACCGGTGCGCCGATGTGCCACCTGACGACCATCAATCCCGATGGCTCGCCGCAGGTGACCGTAAATTGGTACGAAGCAGATGGAGAAGAACTTGTCTCCGGGCACTTTGAAGACTACGTGAAGCTGAAGAATGTACGTCGCGACCCACGGATAGCTCTGTCTATCGCTTCTCCAACAAAGAATGCAATCGGGCTGCAAGAATACGCCGTAATCTACGGGGAAGCGCGAGTACAAGAAGGAGGAGCGCCTGAAGTAGTGAGGCGACTCGCGAATATCTATCTTGCACCCGATTCTGCATTCCCTCCAGCAAGCTCCCCTCCCGGATATACCATGCGCATCTCGGTGCAGCGGATCACTGGGATCGGACCTTGGGTCACCGACAAGAATTAATCTGGCACGAGCTAGCAGGGTCGGGGACGAGCTTGATGTCGTTGCATCGATGAGGTTCGACCAGTGCCGGTGGGCGGTACCGCAGGCCTCGAGAACGACCAGCGCTGGCGTCTGTGCGGCGAGGACAGTTGCCGAATGACTACCATCTACTAAAGAAGCAGACTGGACTACGTCTGGAGGAATCGGCAATGAGTGTACTCGTTCGTTTCATCTACGAAGTGAAACCTGGCCGATTTACGGACTTCATGGCGAAATTGCAAGAGGCCGCGAGCCCAAAGTTTACTAGCGAAAGCATGCCGGAGTCGGCCAGGCTCTTTAGAAACACGGTTCCTGGCCCAGACACCGGGCAGGTGATCCTACATATCGAATACAAAGATATGGCTGCCTATGGCGCGCGAACAGATTTCGAAATAAATAACAATGACTGGCGAGAATTATTCTGCGCAAAACCAGATAGCCCAGAGCATCTATTGTCTGTTCAAATTCTCACGGAACTGGACCAACGTGACAGATAATCAGCCAATCGCGCGGACGTATCCGTCCTTCGCACTCCCACGCCGCTCATCGGCGCGATCACGACACCAGATTTCTCGGCTTACCATCCGAGAAATATCGCGGTACGAATAGTCTGATCTTGCGTTGTGCAAAGCGAATCTGGATTGCTGCTTTTCGTTATCGATAGCGCTGCAGCCCAAAGACGTGCGAAGCTGTGTTACCGGCCGCGACGGTCGGTTGCTGGCTTCAATCTGAAGCGTCCCCTTTCCCCGTGCGCAATCGAAGAGACTTCACATGACCCTTTTGCACCAGAGACGAGCGGCGCAGGCTTTCCTGCACCGTACCGTCAACTTTATTCTTTGCGTTACTGCCATTACTTTTACGTCCACAGTCAACGCGGCCTCGATTTCGGCCGAGACACGCATCTGCTTCGGTTACACGGGTTCAGTCGATCGTCCTGTACTTTCCTGCTCGCCGGGGACTTCAGGTGGTAACGGTGGCGTCATCATTGGCGGTAGCGGTGTCGGCTCCGGTATCAACGTACCGTTCCAGTCGGATGGCTTCGGCACTGAGCTGTCGGCTTCCGCTGGAGCCCTGCAGGATTACGGCATCTTTCGCGGCTACGCGCACTACCACCGGGTTGAGCAGCACGGGGACATTTTCGGCGGCGTGTATGCCGCCAACGCTTTCGGCAGTTTTGAGGATACCTGGACCATCCTTGGAGGTACCGGGCAGGGCAGACTCCTGTTGACCTACACCGTGACTGGGGGCGCGACTGCGGATCTATTTATTGTTGGCGGAAACGGCTCGGAATCGGCGGGCGTCAATCTGGGAATAGGCGTAAGCCTGGATTCCGTATTTGGCGCGGCCCTGTCAGTGAATACGGCTGGCACCTATCCGTTGTTCATCGATGGTCCCGACGCCATGCTGTTTACTTTTGGCGTCCCGTTCAAGCTCAGTGTGAACCACGCCGTCTCCGCTGGCGGAAGTTATAACCGGCTCGACCCGCCCGACTTCTTTCAGCTCGACGCGAATGCCTCTTTCGAGCACACCGCGATTCTGAGTGGCATCGCCGTGACCGACAGGTTCGGGACCCCGATAGCGAATTTCAGCTTATCGGCGGAATCCGGCACAGTGTATCCGCTCGTTGCGAGTCCAGTGCCGTTGCCGGCTGGCATCATGCTGCTGGCGAGCGGCGTTGCGGGTTTATGTGGGGTGCGCCGACAACGACGAATGCAAATCGCCTGCTGACGTCTGGCCCGATGCAGAATTCCAATCGCCGGGCACAGGAGCAGAATCGTCGCGGGGAGAGGGACAGCAGTCCCTTTCAACGTTCCGGCCTGGGCAACAGTCATTATTGACGAAGTCACCGTGCAATCCGCGCTCAGGCACTGCTGACGACTGGATTGCGCGACATACAGCGGATCAGTCACAAAATTGGTGAGTGGAAACGAACCGAGGGCGTTCGAAAAATTCAGGAGCCCGGTCGATAAATTGAAACCGATCGCAAGCGAACTTTCGTCGTTCAGATCAGCGACGTTCGGATCGGACTCAAAAAAATCGACGATGAAGGGTCCAGATCGCGGGATCGCGAAGTGATACGCAAACGCACCACTGGAGCCGTTGATCACAAGGCCGATATCGGTAAAAGCCGCAGCAGCATAGTCATAAGTAAAATGACCGGTCAGCTGCTCGGCATCAGTTACGGGATCCCCGGGGGAAAAGCTGTTATTCAGTGAGACATCGACCGTCCAGGTCACGGGAGCCGCTTTTGCTCCACCGGCAGCGGCAATCTCAATAACAGCCACTAACGCAAGTACGATTATTTTCATGCGCCACGAACCTCTTTCGTCGTAGTTCCTTCCCCGCCATCGAACCTTTGCAATCCGACGGGATGCAATGGCCCGTTTCGCAGTGCGCCACGCAGCCGAAGCACGATTTGCCGCCACAGATGCATTACCGACCCGTTCTGGTAGAAAATGCCGGCCTGGTGCCCAGGATACCTCTCCATGCTACTGATGATCGACAACTACGACTCCTTCACCTACAACCTCGTGCAGTATTGTGGGGAGTTGGGGCAGGTGGTCGAAGTGGTGCGGAACGATGCCATCGATATCAGCGGTATACGGGCACTGGCGCCGGAGTTCATCATCATTTCGCCCGGGCCGTGTGCGCCAGATCAGGCCGGCGTTTCGCTCGCTGTCGTGCGCGAACTATCCGGCGAGATCCCGCTGCTCGGCGTATGCCTCGGGCACCAGAGCATTGCCCAGGGTTTCGGCGGGCGCGTTGTTCACGCGCGCCAGGTCATGCATGGCAAGACCTCCGCGATTCATCACCGCGGCGAGGGCGTATTTCGCGGCCTGCCTAATCCATTCACCGCCACCCGTTATCATTCGCTGGTGGCTGAACACGACTCGTTCCCGGCCAGCCTCGAAATCACGGCCTGGACCGAGACGTCAGAAGGCGGAATGGACGAGATCATGGGTCTTGCTCATCGCCATCTCGCCGTGCATGGCGTGCAGTTCCACCCCGAATCAATCCTGACCGAACACGGCCACGACATGCTGCGCAACTTCTTCGAACTGAATCAGCGCGCAGCAACTTGAATTCGATGGATATCCAGAGCGCCATCCGCGGCGTCGTCGCCGGCCACGACTTGAGCTTCGGCGAGATGCATGACGTGATGCAGGTAATCATGTCGGGTGACGCGACGCCAGCTCAGATCGCGGGCCTGTTGATTGCGCTGCGTATGAAAGGCGAGACCATCGACGAAATCGCGGCAGCGGCAAGTGTCATGCGCGAGCTGGCCGTCCACGTTGACGTCGGCGTGTCGCCGCTCATCGATACCTGCGGCACGGGTGGTGACGGCATCGGCACGTTTAATATTTCGACCGCCGCGGCGTTCGTCACCGCAGCGGCCGGCGGCTACATCGCCAAACACGGGAATCGCGCGGCCAGCGGCGCCAGCGGCAGCGCAGATGTACTCGAGGCGGCCGGTGCTCGTATCGACCTGTCCGCGGCCGATGTTGCGCGCTGCGTGCGCGAAGTCGGCGTCGGGTTCATGTTCGCGCCTGCTCATCATGGCGCGACGAGGCACGCAGCAGGCCCGCGCCGCGAACTCGGTACACGCACGCTGTTCAACGTGCTGGGTCCTCTGACCAATCCGGCCAACGCTTCGGTGCAATTGATGGGCGTGTTCGACGATGCCTGGGTGCCGCGCGCGGCACAGGTACTGGCCCGTCTTGGCGTTGCGCGCGCAATGGTCGTTCATGCCGAGGACGGCATGGATGAAATCAGCATTGCAAGTCCGACTCACGCGGCCGAATTGAACGACGGCGCGATACGCACCTATACCATCGAGCCGACCGACTACGGAATCACGCGCCAGCCGCTCAGTACGCTCGCCGCGGCGAATGCCGCAGCGAGTCTCGCCATCATTCATGACGTATTCGATGGCAACCCCGGTCCGGCACACGATATCGTCGCCTTGAATGCCGGTGCTGCCATCTATCTGGGCGGAATGACGGCCGATCTCGGCAGCGGTATTGAGCGCGCGCGCGCCGTGATCGCAAACGGCGAAGCGTGCGCGCGATTTCATCGCTTCATCGAGTTCACCCGCGCAATTGTCGCGCACTGATTTTCTGCGAGCGCTCCATGTCCGACATCCTGACTGAAATTGTTGCGCACAAGCGCGTGGAAATAGCCGCTCGACGTACTGCGCGGCCGCTTGCGCAGGTTGAATCTGCGGCCGCCAGCGCTAGCGCACCGCGCGGCTTCTTCGCCGCACTGGCGCGACGACTGGCCGCCGGCGAGGCCGCTGTCATTGCCGAATGCAAGAAAGCGTCGCCGAGCAAAGGGCTCATCCGCAAGGACTACGACCCGGCCGCGATTGCGGCGAGTTATGCACGGGGCGGAGCGGCCTGTCTCTCGGTCTTGACCGACGAACACTTTTTTCAGGGCGCCGATGCCGATCTCGTCGCAGCGCGCAGCGCATGCGAACTGCCAGTTATCCGTAAGGATTTCATGCTCGACCCTTACCAGGTATTCGAAGCGCGCGCACTCGGCGCCGACTGCATCCTGCTGATTGCTGCCTGCCTCAGCGATGCCGAACTCGATGAACTCAGCGCCGCTGCACGCCAGCTCGGGCTCGACATTCTGATCGAGGTGCACGATCGGACCGAACTCGAACGTGCGCTTCGCCTGCGCACACCGCTGATAGGCATCAACAACCGCGACTTGAAGCGGTTCGTGACCGACCTCGATACCACTATCGGTCTGCTGCGCGATATCCCGCCCGACCGCATGGTCGTCACTGAATCAGGTATTCATACACGCGCCGACGTCGAACGTCTGCGCGCGCATGACGTTCACGCCTTCCTGGTTGGCGAGGCATTCATGCGCGCCGAAGATCCGGGCGCGAAGCTGCAGGAACTGTTTTTCTTGCAGTGACCTGATAGGGCCAGAGTCACTCCACGCGGAAAACGTCGGCGGGATCCTTGAACGCCTTGAACTCAAGGCAGTTGCCGGCCGGATCCTGCAGAAAGAACGTAGCCTGTTCACCGACAGCATCCTTGAATCGTACATGCGGCTGAACGCGGAACTCGACGCCGATGTAGCTCATGTGGTCGACCGCGCGGTGCCAGTCTTCCCAGCTCATGATCAGACCGAAATGCGGTATCGGAATGTCGTGGCCATCGACTGCGTTTTCGCCAGCGAGTTTGCGTGGCGGCGTCTTGTGCGCCGTGATCTGATAGCCAAAGAAATCGAAATCGATCCAGAGGTCGTCGGTGCGACCGACACGACAACCGAGCACATCGACATAGAACCGCCGCGCTGCGTCGAGATCGTCGACGGGAAAAGCGAGGTGGAACAGCGGTCGCTGGCGAAATTCCTCGACCGCATCAGGTTTTTTAGCTGTCTTGGCCATGGCGTCCACCGTAATCCTTGAATTGCTCCGTGACTTCCTGCATCTCGGCGGCACTCAGCAGTACCGGTGCACCATGCAGACTGGCCAGGGTGTATTGACGGGCAAGCTCCTCCACTTCGACGGCGAGATCGAGCGCTGCCTCGAGGTCCCGCCCGAGCGCGATGATGCCATGATTGGCGAGCAGGCAGGCACGGCGGTCGGTCAGCGCGGCGAGCGCCGCATCGGATAGTGCCTGCGTGCCGAAAGTCGCGTAAGTAGCGCAACGGATCGAATCGCCGCCGGCCACTGCGATCATGTAGTGAAAAGCGGGGATGCCAAGCCGCCGGCAGGCGAGCGCAGCAGCATAGCCCGAATGCACATGCACGACTGCGCCGGCATCGGGGCGCGTGACGTAAATATCCTTGTGAAAGCGCCACTCGCTGGACGGCCGCTGGCTGGCATCGAGCACTTCGCCCGTTACGCTCATCCGGACGATTGCTTCGGGCACCAGGCGTGCCGGTTTCACACCGCTCGGCGTAACGAGAAACCCTTCCGCCGTACGCACGCTCAGATTGCCGGCAGTGCCGCGATTCAATCCGTTCGCGACGAGTGCGCGCATCGCCTCGCACAGCGTTTCGCGTGTGGCGTGATCCGGTGTCATTGTGCGGACAGCGGGCATACACCTACCCTCACTGCAGAAACAATCGATAGGATGGATTATCGGTCTCGTCTTCAAAACGCATGTCGAGATCGCGAACCAGCGTCTCGAATGAGGTCCGCTCGTCGGCCGGCACCTGAATGCCCATCAGCACGCGACCATAGGCAGCGCCATGATTACGGTAATGAAACAAGCTGATATTCCAGCGCCCGCCGATATGGGTAAGAAAGCGTAACAGAGCGCCCGGCCGTTCCGGGAACTCGAAACGCAGCAGGCGTTCATCGGTCACCCCGCGGCCGTGACCACCGACCATGAAGCGCACGTGCATTTTCGCGACGTCGTCGTCGGTCATATCTATCGGCTGATAGCCTTTCTCGCGCAGGTTGTCGATCAGCAGGCGCCGCTCAGTGGCGCGATCGCGCACCTGAACGCCGGCGAACACCGTCGCGCGTTCGTTATCAGCATAACGATAGTTGAACTCAGTGATGAGCCGTGGCCCTAGCGCATGACAGAACTCGCGGAAGCTGCCGGGTCGCTCGGGTATCGTTGCGCCGATTAACACTTCGCGCTGCTCGCCGAGTTCGGCCAACTCGGCGATGTGGCGTAGACGATCGAAATTAACATTCGCGCCGCTCAGGATCGCGACCAGTTGCTGGCCCTGCACGTTCTCGCGCGCGACATATTGTTTCAGTCCGGCCAGCGCCAACGCACCGGCCGGCTCGGCGATCGAGCGCGTATCTTCGAAGATATCCTTCACTGCTGCGCAGATCTCGTCAATCGATACCGTTAAAACTTCGTCGACATACAGCTGCGCGATACGAAAAGGTTCTTCGCCGACCTGACGCACCGCTGCGCCATCGGCAAAGATTCCGATGCGATCGAGCGTTATGCGTTCGCCGGCTTCGAGCGCGCGTTTCATGCTCGCGGCTTCGTCAGGTTCTACGCCGATAATGCGGATCTCCGGCGCCAGTGCTTTGACATAGGCGGCAACGCCTGCAATCAGCCCACCGCCACCTATCGGCACAAATATCGCGTCGATACCACGCGGTTGCTGACGCAGGATCTCCATGGCAACAGTACCCTGGCCTGCGATGACGAGCGGATGATCATAAGGCGGCACATAGCTCAGCTTCCGCTCGTCGGCAAGGCGATGAGCGTGTTCGCTTGCTTCGTCGTAGGTATTGCCGTGCAAAATGATGTCGGCGCCCAGTCGACGCACCGATTCAATCTTGATTTCCGGTGTGGTCTTCGGCATGACAATCGTCGCGCGACATTCGAGCATCCGTGCCGCCAGCGCCACACCCTGGGCATGATTGCCGGCCGAAGCAGTGATCACGCCAATGCCCCGTTCATCCGCGCTGAGAGAGACCATCATGTTGTAGGCGCCGCGAATCTTGTACGAAAACACCGGCTGCATGTCTTCGCGTTTGATCAGCACACGGTTGCCGAGGCGGCGCGAAATCGCTGGAGCGAATTCGAGCGGAGTTTCGCGCGCAACGTCATAGACCGGCGCACGCAGGATCATTTTCACGTAGTGGTCGAGCATTGCCTTAAGATAACATTTGTATTGGTTTACCGGCCGATTTCCCCACCGGTCGTGCTGTCGAGGCAACTCACATGGCTACTCAGGATGACAAGAAACGCGCCGTCGCCCGCGCTGCGCTCGAATTCGTCGAACACAATGCGCTGATCGGCGTCGGCACCGGCAGCACGGCGAACTGCTTCATCGATGCGCTGGTCTCGGTCAAGAGCCGTATCGATGCCGCGGTGGCGAGCTCGGACGCCAGTGCCGAACGCCTGCGTCAGCACGGCATCACGGTGCTGGAGCTGAACGCAGTAAGCGAACTGTCCGTCTACGTCGATGGCGCCGACGAAGCGACGCGCCACCGCCACCTGATCAAGGGCGGCGGCGGCGCGCTGACACGCGAAAAAATCGTTGCCCAGGTCAGCCGTCAATTCGTCTGCATCATGGATGACAGTAAGTTGGTCGAACGACTCGGTGTATTTCCGCTGCCGGTCGAAGTGATCCCGATGGCGCGCAGTTTCGTCGCCCGTGAACTCGTCAAGCTGGGCGGACAGCCGGAATGGCGGGCCGGGTTCGTCACCGACAATGGCAATCTCATTCTCGATGTTCACGGACTCAGCATCCGCGAGCCGGCAGCGCTGGAGGCAACCATCAATCAGATCCCGGGGGTGGTGACGAACGGCATATTCGCGCGTCGTCCGGCCGATATTCTTTTGATAGGCACTGACAGCGGCGTCGATACACTGCGTTAACGCGAGCCGACCGGGGATCTCAGGCCTGTGTTGGCGGTTCCTCGGCGGCGACGGCGACTGATGTTTCTACGGACTCCGCAACCGTCTCGTCACCGGTGACACCGGTCAGCCGGCAGATCACGAGACCGAGCTCGTAGAGCAGCCATATTGGCACCGCCAGCATGCATTGCGAGAGAACATCCGGTGGCGTCAACACCATGCCGACCACGAACGCGCCGACGATGATGTAGGGTCGTTTCTGGGTCAACGAGTCGACTGTCGCTATCCCTGTGCGAACGACCAGGAACGTCGCCACCGGCACCTCGAATGCCGCGCCGAAAGCGAGAAACATTTTCAACACGAAATCGAGATAGTGCGAAATGTCGGTCATCACCGTTACGCCTTCCGGTGCCGCCGTCGTGAAGAAACCGAAAACCAGCGGAAACACCACGAAATAGGCAAAGGCGATGCCGCAATAGAACAGCAGGGTGCTCGACATCAAAAGCGGCAGGACCAGGCGACGTTCGTTCAGATACAGACCTGGCGCAACGAATGACCAGAGTTGATAAAAGATATACGGCACCGAGATGAACACGGCGACGTAGGTGGCGAGCTTGAACGGCGCAAGAAATGGCGAGGCAACTTCAGTCGCGATCATTGCTCCGCCGCCGGGCAATTTGGACAACAGCGGCTCGGCCAGGAACGCATAGAGCTGATTCGCTATCGGCATCAGCACCAGCAGAACAATGAAAACGCAGGCGAGCGCGCGCAGCAGGCGCGTGCGCAGTTCAATCAGGTGCGAGACGAAAGTCTGCTGAGTGGGATCAGGACCGTCTGGCTCGCCCGGGCGCTGCTGTAGATCTTTGGAGGTCATGGCGGGTGGACTGGCAGCCTGTCGGACTTAGGCTGAATGTGTCGCGGTTGGCCAGCTTCAGACTTCTTCTTCGGCTTTCACCACCGGCTGTATCGGCGGTTGAGTCGGTGAAGGATTCCGCGAGAGTTCCTTGAGCCGGCGGTCTTCGGCCAGGAACTCACTGTTCAGCTTTTTGAATTCGGGGGCGGCCGCTTCGCGCTCGATTTCGTTGCGCAACTCGCGTGCTATTCGCTGGATCTTGCCAGCCCACTGACCAGCCGAACGGATCAGCCCGGGCATGCGCTCCGGCCCGACGACCAGCAGCGCCACCACGGCGACGACGGCGAGTTCAGCGAATCCGATGTCGAACATACCGGCGGCGCGTCTAGACGTGTTCTTTCTCGACCCGGGCCTCGCCTTCGATCACGCGCGCGCTATCTTTCGCGGCCGTGGCTGCTTCGGACTCAGGTTCTTCTTTCATGGCCTTGCGGAAATCGCGGATCCAGCCGCCGACGTCCGAGCCGACCCCTTTGATCTTTTTGGTGCCGAAGACCAGCATGACGATGACCAGTACGACAATGAGTTCTTTGATGCCGATACCCATAATTCCTCCGCGAGAGCAGCTGTGCAGCTGCCGATAGTCCGGTAGATGAAGCGTGTCGGCAGGCTGGGCGGCGGCGCCGAACCGCAAGCCGCGGCGGCCTGGCGGGATTTCCCTGCCGGCTAGCCTGGCATCGCGGGATCCCGAAGACTTCGTCCCTGTAACACCCCTAACAGTTCAATTGCCCGCCGAAATCACTGAGCGAACCCATGTCGGTCATGCGGCTCGTCAGGTGGTCGGATGCTCGGAGCGGGCGGCTTTCTCGGCGAGCCCGGAACGCCCGAAACGCCGCTCGAGTTCAGCCAGCACAGCGGCAGGCTCGATCCTCAGGTACTTGAGCAGCACGACCGAATGAAACCACAAATCCGCAGTCTCGTATATGACCTGCTCGCGCGTACCGCCTTTGGCGGCAATCACGGTCTCGACGGCTTCTTCGCCGAGTTTTTTCAACACCCGGTCGATGTCGCCCTGCAGCAATCCGGCCACATAGGACTCGCTGGCAGGTGCGTTCCGCCGCGCTTCGATGACGGCGGCAAGCTGTTCAAGCACGTCGTTCATAGGGTGATCCCCGGGCTACTCGTGAGCGGAGCCGGTTGCGGGATAGATGTCTCGCGGGTCACGCAGCACCGGCTCGGTCTCGCGCCAGCGCTCACCGTCCAGCAGTCGATAGAAGCAGCGTACCCGCCCTGTATGACAAGCAATGCCACCGACCTGTTCGACCAGCAGCAGCACGGCGTCGGCATCGCAGTCGATGCGGATTTCGCGCACTGGCTGGATGTAACCCGATTCCTCGCCTTTGCGCCACAGGCGCGCCCGCGAGCGCGACCAATAGACCGCCCGCCCTTCGGCGACGGTCGCCTCGAGCGCGACCCGATTCATCCAGGCCAGAGTCAGCACCTGGCCGCTGTTGGCATCTTGCGCGATCGCCGGGATCAGACCGCGATCGTCCCAGGCGATGTCATCGAGCCAGCTCACAGCCGTACTTCGATACCGGCAGCCAGCATGCGACGCTTCGCTTCACCGACCGTATGCTCGCCGAAATGGAAAATACTGGCCGCGAGGACCGCATCGGCATGCCCGCGTTTGACGCCCTCGACGAGGTGGTCGAGATGGCCCACACCACCGGATGCGATGACGGGTATTGGCACCGCGTCGGCCACGGCGCGGGTCAGCGCGACATCGTAGCCATCGCGTGTGCCGTCACGGTCCATGCTGGTCAGGAGGATTTCGCCGGCGCCAGCCTCGCTCATGCGTGCCGCCCATTCGACAGCGTCAAGCCCGGTAGCCTTGCGCCCACCGTGCGTGTAAACCTCCCAACGGCCTTCAACGTTGGGGACAGCGCGGGCGTCGATGGCGACAACAATGCATTGCGATCCATAGCGGTTCGCTGCTTCAGCGACGAAAGCGGGATTCTGCACAGCAGCGGTATTGATGCCGACCTTGTCGGCACCGGCCTGCAACATGCGGCGGACATCATCGACTTCACGGATGCCGCCACCGACCGTGAGCGGAATGAAAACCTGCGCCGCAACTGCCTCGACAACCTGGACCATTGTGGCGCGTTCGTCGCTGCTGGCAGTGATATCGAGAAAAGTGATTTCGTCCGCGCCTTCGAGATCGTAACGGCGCGCTATCTCGACCGGGTCACCAGCGTCGCGGATATCGACGAAACGGACGCCCTTGACGACACGCCCTGCGTCGACATCGAGACAGGGGATGACACGTTTGGCCAGACCCATCAGGGCGCGGGTTCGCCGCAGAGCTCGTCAGCCAGATGCTGTCCTTCAGTGAAATTCAGCGTGCCTTCGTAAATGGCGCGGCCGGTGATGGCGCCCTCGATACCTTCATGGGCGACACCGCAAAGCGCGCGAATATCGTCGAGGTTGGTCACTCCGCCGGAGGCGATAATCGGTATCGTCAGCTCGCGCGCGAACGCGACGGTAGCCTCGATGTTCAGCCCGTTCATCATGCCGTCACGACCGATATCGGTGAACACGATAGCCTCGACGCCGTCAGATTCGAAATGCTGCGCCAGATCGATGGCGTCGTGTCGGGACAACTTCGACCAGCCGTCGATGGCGACCTTACCGTCGCGAACGTCGAGCCCGACAATGATATGACCGGGGAATTCGAGACACACGTCTGACACGAAATGCGGCGCCGTGACAGCCTTGGTGCCGAGGATCACGAAGCGCACACCGGCATCGAGGTATTTCTGGATGGTGTCTTCGTCGCGGATGCCGCCGCCGACCTGGACCGGTACCGTCGGGCAGGCCTCGACGATGGCATGAATGACTTCGTGATTGACCGGGCGACCGTCAGTCGCGCCGTTCAGGTCGACGATATGCAGGCGGCGGGCGCCAGCATCGACCCACCGTCGCGCAACGGCGACCGGATCACTGGAATAGACTGTATCGCGCGACATATCGCCTTGAAGCAGGCGAACGCACTTGCCGTCCTTGATATCAATGGCTGGGATGAGAAGCATCGGGCAGCAGGCGCAATCGTGGGCAGTCAGACAGTGAACGGGCGTCGAACGTTTGTATATCTTCTTTGTGTCTTAAATGGTAGCACATGGTCTACGGAATAGCGCCAAGCTGCCGCAGATACTTGGAACCATTAGTGCGCCTCGTCCCAGTTCGCGCCACGACCGATGTCGACGACCAGCGGCACCCGCAGGCTCGCGGCACTGACCATGATGCGCTGCACGGCAGTCTCCACCTCGGCCACCTGCGCAGTATCGACTTCGAGCACGAGTTCGTCGTGCACCTGCATGATCATATTGGCCGCCAGACCCGACGTCTCCAGCCAGCCGGCGACACCGATCATGGCGCGCTTGATGATATCGGCCGCGGTACCCTGCATGGGCGCGTTGATGGCCGTGCGCTCGGCATACTGGCGGCGCTGCATGTTGCGCGCATTGATCTCCGGCAGATACAGGCGCCGGCCAAACACGGTCTCGACGTAGCCCTGTTCGCGCGCGCGCTGCCGGATCTGGTCCATGTACTGTCGCACGCCCGGATAACGTTCAAAATAGCGCTCGATATAGGCTTGGGCGGAACCGCGATCGATGCCGAGCTGGCGGGCCAGTCCGAAAGCCGACATGCCGTAAATCAAACCGAAATTGATCGCTTTGGCAGCACGCCGCTGGTCGTCGGAGACTGCCTCCAGCGCGGACCCGAATACTTCGGCAGCGGTCGCCCGGTGCACATCGAGACCACAGGCGAAGGCCGCCGTCAGACTCGCGTCCGCCGACAGGTGGGCCATGATACGCAGCTCGATCTGCGAATAGTCAGCGGCAATCAGCAGGCGCCCGGGCGGCGCGATGAAGGCCTGCCGGATCCGCCGACCCTCGTGGCTGCGGATCGGAATATTCTGCAAATTCGGGTCGGCCGACGACAGCCGGCCGGTCGCCACGACCGCCTGGTGATAGCTCGTGTGAACGCGGCCGCTGACCGGATTGACCTGCTGCGGCAACTTGTCTGTGTACGTCGACTTCAGCTTGCTCATTTCGCGATAGTCGAGAATGAGCTGCGGCAACGGGTGCTGATCGACCAGCAGCTCGAGCGCGCTTTCGGCCGTCGACGGCTGCCCGGTGGGCGTCTTGGCCTGCACCGGCAGACCGATTTTGTCGAACAGAATGGTCTGAATCTGCCGCGGCGAGCCAATGTTGAAGACTTCGCCAGCGGCATTGTGTGCGCGGGTTTCGATTTCCTGCATCCGATCGTCCAGCTCGGCGCTCTGCTCGAGCAGCATGCGAGCGTCGATCAGCACACCGCGACGCTCCATATCGGCAAGCACCGGCACGAGCGGCATCTCGATGGTTTCCAGTACACCGCTCAGACCCGGCTCGGCCGCGAGTTCAGGATACAGCCGCTGGTGCAGGCGCAGGCATACTTCGGCATCTTCAGCTGCGTACGGTGCAGCCTGCTCGATGGCGACGGCCTCGAAACCAATCTGCTTGGCGCCTTTCCCGGCGACATCCTCGTAATGAATCGTCGCGTGCGACAGATAGTTGAGCGCGACCGAATCGAAATCGTGGCGCGACGCGGTGCTGTTCAGAACATAGGATTCAAGCATCGTATCGAACGCGATGCCACGGAGCGCGACGCCATGATTGGCGAGTACGTTGCGATCGTATTTGAGATTGTGGCCGACTTTGGCTCGGCTTTCGCTCTCAAGCAACGGCCGCAGACGGTCCAGTACGAGCGTCGTGTCGAGCTGCGGCGGCGCACCGAGATAGGTATGGTTCAGCGGGACATAAGCAGCGCTGCCCGGTCGCCAGGCAAACGACAGGCCGACCAGGCGCGCGGCCATGTAATCGAGACTGGTCGTCTCGGTATCGAAGGCAAACAGTTCGGCGGCGGTGAGTTCGGCCACCCAGGCGTCGAGCGTTGCGACATCGGTGATGGTCACGTATTCCGCCGTCGCTGCGATGATGCCGGCTGGCGCAGGCACGGCAGGCGTGGCGCTGACCGGCGGTTCCGGACGCGACGGCGCACGCAGTTCCTTCAACCATGAATTGAATTCAAAGCGTTGAAACAGTTCAAGCAGGCGCGCCTCATCCGGCGGTTGCGGCGCAAGCGCCGGCAGCGACGTTCCAGTATCGATGTCGCGCACGATGGTGACCAGTCGGCGCGACAACGGCAGCTGAGGCAGCGCAGTGCGCAGATTTTCACCGATCTTTCCGCCGACCTCATCTGCGCGGGCAACCAGGTCGTTCAGACTGCCGTACTCCTGCAGCCATTTCACAGCGGTTTTCGGCCCGACTTTCGGCACGCCAGGAATGTTGTCGACGCTGTCACCAACGAGCGTCAAATAATCGACTATCTGATCCGGCCGGACGCCGAATTTGGCCATTACGCCGGCTTCGTCGAGCACCGAGTCGTCCATCGTGTTGATGAGACTGATACGGTCGTTGACGAGCTGCGCGAGATCCTTGTCGCCAGTTGAAATGACGACGCGCATGCCGGCCCCGGCCGCCTGATCGGCCAAGGTGCCGATGACGTCGTCGGCCTCGACACCGGCGACTTGCACAAGCGGCAGACCCAGCGCGCGGATCATGTCGTGCAGTGGCTCGATCTGGCTGGCGAGTTCGTCCGGCATTGAAGGGCGATTGGCTTTGTATTCCGCGTACCAGTCGTCACGCAGCGTCCGCCCGCGCGGGTCGAAGACCACACCAAACAGGGCTGCGTCGTAATTGTTGCGCAGGCGTTTGAGCATCGCCATCACGCCATGCATGGCGCCGGTCGGCTGACCTTTGGAATTCGTCAGTGCCGGCAATGCATGGAAAGCCCGGTACAGATATGAGGAGCCATCGACGAGTACAAGCAGGTTGGGCGTCATGATATTGCAGCGAGCAAACGAGGCACGGCGGTGCTCCTTCCGGGGTGAGGCGCAGGGCGGGCGCAACCATTGCGCCAACTTAGGACCCTGGTCGACGTTCTCTTGCTTACACCGCGGGTGCTCCTGAGCGATTGCTGCAAGGCGCGTTTCGCCGGCAATAGCGGGGCTCGCCAAGAAATGCAACGCCGCAGAAGCCGCTCAGGAGCAGCCGAATGTAAAGATAATTTTTGCCAGGGTCCTAAGATGGTATTCTACTCATGCATGAAAACGATAACGCAACGCTTGCCGGGATACCCCATGCGACCCATGTTTTTTGCCCTGCTGCTGGCCGGTATGGCGTTGCCGCCGATGCTGGCAGCGGAAGATGCCGTCACTGAAACGTTCATCGATGTACCGCCACCGCCGCCAGCACCTGCGTCAGCGCAAAGCGATGCTGACGACGCAGATGAAGCGGAAGGTGATCCGGAAACTGAACCGGAAGTCACCATCATCCAGCGCAAGGATGCGACCTACGAGGAATACCGGATGAACGGCCGCCTCTACATGGTCAAGGTTGTCCCATCAGTAGGTCTGCCATACTTCTTCGTCGATCGCGATGGCGATGGTCTGATGGAAACGCGCATGAACGATCGCGCGACCCAAATTCAAGTCCCGCAGTGGGTCATCTTCAGCTGGTAAGACCTGCCGTTTGAGCGCGGCATCGCGCGCGATGCCGGATGCAGCCGTCGCACCCCTGCTGTAAACGCCAAAGAAAAAGCCCTCCGGAAGGAGGGCTTCAAACTGCGGGAGGTCGTCAGTTCAGAGAACTGACGCCTCGCGGCTGGCGACTTACTCGGCGACGATGAGGTCGACTCGGCGATTCTGCGCGCGGCCTTCTTCGGTGTCGTTGCTCGCAGCAGGACGGCTCTCCCCGTAACCGGCAGCGTTCAACCGCCCACCGTCGATTCCCTTGCCAAGCAGATAATCGACGACGGATTTCGCACGGCGCTCGGATAGACCCTGGTTGTAGGTATCCGAACCGACGTTATCCGTATGGCCTTCGACATTGACGGCAATACCAGAGTGCTCGGTCATGACGGCAGCCGCCTGGTCGAGCTTGACGCTCGCATCCGGGCGCAGCGTGGCCTTGTCGAAATCGAAGTTGGCCCCTTCCAGACTCATGATCTTGGTACCAGCTTCAGGAGCGGGCGGCGGCGGCGGTGCCATCGGCTTCGGCGCAGGGGCCGGTGCAGCCGGACGTGGCGCCGGAGCCGGTGCAGGCTTCTTCGGCTGTTCAGCGCGGTCAACGCAGAGGAAGTAGCCGGCAGCAGCACCGATAGCAGCGCCCGCCGCCATCGGACCCGCATCATCGCCGCCCAGACCGCCCGCCACGATACCGGCGCCGAGCACCGATCCAAGCAAGGGGCATAGCACGGTCGCAGGTTTGATGTCCTGGTCCGCACAACCGCTCGCTACCGCGCTGGCCACGATGACGAGCGCTAGTTTGTTCAGTTTTATCATCGCCGTAGTCCCCACTTATTCCTGATTGTTGTGGCGATCATCGCCTTGATGTCGCACGTGTTCGATGATCATCAGCATGTCTGGCCTCATCCTATCGGTACGCCCTGTGGGCAATCCCGATAGCTGCCAGTTCGTGCGTCACGCCTGGCCGCCTCAATCGCAGCGTTGCGAAAAAACGACGCTGTAACGGCAACAAAGATAATAACACAGATTTTGGCAATTCCTAGGGCCGAGCCACGGTCCGCCTGCCTCGGCACGCTACAACAGGAATCGGGTGGCGAGCGCCAGAAAGGCAAAGAATCCGACGACATCCGTGACTGTGGTCAAAACCACACCGCCAGCCAGGGCCGGATCGATGTGCATCCGGCGCAGCGCCAGCGGAATGACGACACCGGCGAATGCAGCCGTGAACAGATTAATGACCATTGCCGCGCCGATGACAAGACCGAGTCCGTGCGAGTCGAACCACAGGGCCGCGATCGCCGCCACGACCACTGCCCACAGACACCCGTTCAGAATACCGACGCCGACTTCGCGCCACAGGACATTGCGCGCGTTCGCTGCACCGACCTGGCCCAGAGCGAGGCCACGAATGACGATGGTCAACGTCTGACCGCCGGCAATGCCGCCCATACTGGCGACTACCGGCATCAACACCGCCAGTGCAACGAGCTGCTCGATGGTCGCCTCGAAGCGCCCGATGACCCACGCAGCCAGAAACGCCGTCGCCAGATTGATGGCCAGCCACAGCGCGCGTGCGCGGGCTGCAACCAGCACGGGTGCGAAAATATCCGTTTCGTCGTCGAGACCGGCCGCCGAACGGATCGAGTGTTCGCTCTGTTCGCGGATAACGTCGACGACGTCGTCAATCGTGATGCGCCCGACCAGCTTGCCATGCCGGTCGACGACCGGCGCCGATAACAAATCGCGCTGCTCGAACCTGAGTGCGACTTCGCCGACGCTGGTCAACGCCGGAATGCCCGGTTCGGTTATCGACATGATGTCGCCGATGGTCGCTGCCGGCGACGCCGTGACGACTGTGGCTAGACGCAATACACCGAGATAGACGTTGTCGCGATCGACAACCATCAACTGGTCGGTATTCGCTGGCAGCTCGTCATGCCCACGCAGGTCGCGCAGTACAGCCTCGATATCGAGGTCCGAGCGCACCGTCACGGCGTCGAGATTCATGAGCCCGCCGGCGGTATCCGGCGGATAGGTCAATACGCTCGCCACGCGTTCGCGCTTGTGCGCGTCCATCGAGCGCAGGACTTCGCCCGCTATCGGGCCGGGCAGGTCCTGCAGAATGTCCGCGACATCGTCGGAATCGAGCCCGCTGGTCGCCTGCGCGACATGCGCTGCGTCCATCTGCTCGAGGAGCCCTGTGCGCACGGCCGAATTCGAATGTGACAACACATCGCCTTCGACACTGGAATCGATGTGCGACCACAGCTCATCGCGCACAACCGCCGGCAACGATTCGAGCAGATCGGCAATTTCCGATGGATGCAAGTGATCGAGACATTCGCGCAGACGCCGGAGATCGTTGATCTCCAGGGCATCGCGCACCTGCTGGACGAGCGCCTGGTTGCGATTGATCGGTTCAGCCATGTGCACTTAGGACCCTGGTCCTTACGCTCAAGCGGCTATGCCTCGCGGCAGCGCCGTCCGAATCAGCGGCCAGCTGCGTCCAGCGATTGCAGCAGTTCACGCCTGCGCAGTTGATCGTCGGTTTCGAGAACCGCGCGCGCAATCGGCGCCACGTCGGCCAGTTGCGTGCGGTGGATGATGTGCTTGATCTCCAGCAACGCACTCGGATGGACGCTGAATTCGTTCAAACCGAGACCAAGCAGCAAACGAGTATAGCGAGGATCGCCGGCCATCTCACCGCACATCGCAACCGGAATTCCAGCCGTGCGCCCAGCGGCAATGGTCATGCTGATCAGACGAAGCACAGCCGGATTGAGCGGATCGTAGAGATAGCTGACTTCATCGTTGATACGGTCAATGGCGACGGCGTATTGGATCAGATCGTTGGTACCGATGGACAGGAAGTCGAGTTCGCGGGCGAATAGGTCGGCGCACACCGCCGCAGCCGGCACCTCGATCATGCCGCCTATCGGCATGTGCTCGTCGTAAGCAATGCCACGGCGTGTGAACTCGGCACGGATGGTCGCGACGATATCCTTGACCTGCAGCACTTCGTCGATGATCGAGAGCATCGGGATCATCATGCGTATCGGACCGAAAGCGGAAGCGCGAATGATGGCGCGGAGTTGCGGCCAGAACAGCGAGGGCTCGCGCAGGCAGAGCCGGATTGCGCGTAGTCCGAGTGCCGGATTCGGCGGCGGCGGCGTGTCCGTGCTGCGTGCCAGCGGCTTGTCCGCGCCGAGGTCGGCCGTGCGGATCGTGATGGGAATGCCACCAAGAGCATTCATCATCTCGCGGTAGTTCTTGAAATGTTCGTCCTCGTCCGGATGATCGGGGCGATCCATGAACAGGAATTCGGTGCGGTAAAGTCCTACACCTTCTGCGCCGACATCGCGCACAGCGGGAAAGTCGCCGGGAAATTCGACATTGGCGTGCAGGCCGACGCGCTGGCCATCCTGTGTGACAGCCGGCGCGCCGCGCAGCACGCGCAGGCCCGCAACGTATACGCGTCGCGCCGCCTGGCGCGTACGGTATTGCTCGAGTATCCGCTCGTCAGCGTCGCCGATGACAACGCCGTCATCGCCGTCGACTATCAGCAGTTCGTCTTCCTTGATATAGCGTCGCGCGTGATGCAGTCCGACCACGCCCGGGATACCGAAACTTCGCGCGAGGATCGAGACATGCGAAGTCGGTCCGCCGAACTCGGTGACGAAACCGGCCACCTCGTGGTGGCGCATGAGTACTAAATCGGCCGGCGTCAGATCGCGCGCCAGGATGATCATGTCCTTCAATTTCTGATCCGGCAGCTCGTGGCGCAGCGGCGCGTGGCTCAGAAGATTACGGAAAATGCGGTCGACGACGTTATCGATGTCGTCCCTGCGGGTCTTCAGATAAGCGTCATCCATGGCATCGAAAACCGCGACCAGCGAGTCGCGCTGCAGCTTGACAGCCCATTCGGCGTTGCAGGACTGCTCGCGAATAAGGCGGGCAGGCTCGTCGGTGAAAGCGGCGTCTTCCAGCATCAGCAAATGCGTGTCGATGAATGCGGCAATTTCGCTCGGCGTCGAGGCCGGGATATGGTCACGGATCTCGCGCAGATGAAAACGCGCAAGCTGCACGGCGCCAAGCAGGCGCTCGATTTCCGGCTCGATTTCGTCGGCGCTCAGGCGATACTCGTTGATCTCGAGTTGATTGCGCTCGACAACATGCACGCGCCCGGTAGCGATACCACGCGAAACCGCGACGCCGTGCAGCGAGAACGTCATCCAGACTCTCCGAATCTGTCGGCCACCAGACCAGCCAGCACGCTCAGAGCTTCGTCGGCATCATTGCCTTCGGTGGTGATTTCGATCTCAGCGCCTTGCGCTGCGGCCAGCATCATCATGCCCATGATGCTCTTGCCATTGACGTTCTTGCCATTGCGCGAGACCTGGATCTGGCTGTCGAAACGTGCCGCAGTCTGCACGAACTTGGCAGCCGGTCGTGCGTGCAGTCCCAGCCGGTTGAGAATGATGACGGTAGTGCTCGGCATGTGCTGTTCGAATCCTGTGGAATCCTGTGATCGTCGTCGCGGTTCAATTGTCGCGATGGCTCAGTGCGGCCGATTTACCGCGCGCAGCGAAATGGCGGGTCATCCGCTCGGCGACGTAGACTGAACGATGGCGGCCGCCGGTGCAGCCGAACGCAACGGTCAAATAGCTGCGGTTGACGTCTTCGAACCTGGCCAGCCAGGTTTCCAGAAATTTCGCGATGTCCGCAATCATCTCGTTGACCATCGGCGAACTTTCGAGAAAGCGGGCGACGGCAACGTCACGCCCGCTCAATTCGCGCAGGCCCGGTTCCCAGTAGGGGTTGGGCAGGCAGCGGACATCGAAAACGAAATCGGCATCGCTGGGCACACCTTTCTTGAAGCCGAAAGAACGGAATTGAAGCGCCAGTGCGTCCGGCTGACGCCGTGTGATCATTTCGCGGATCGACTTGCGGAACTGTGGCACGCTCATACGCGACGTGTCGATACGCAGGTCGGCGCGCAGAATGAGCGGGTCGAGCAGTTCGCGTTCCTGGCGGATGGCTTCGACCAGCGTCACGCCATCAGCCGACAGTGGATGTTTGCGCCGGGTCTCACTGAAGCGTGCCAGCAGTGTGTCGTCACTGGCGTCGACGAAGATGAGTTCAGCACGCGCTTCATGGCCTTGCAGCTCGTCGAGCGTGGCAGGGAGTTCGGCAATCGCTGCGGCGTGATTGCGCGCATCAACACCGACAGCAACACGTTTGAAATGCGGAATGTCGCCCTGCGCGATGTAATTGGCGAAACTCGACAGAATGCCAACGGGAAGATTGTCGACGCAGTAGAAACCGGCATCCTCCAACGCATGCAGCGCAATGGTCTTACCTGCGCCGGATAGGCCGGTAATGATTAGAAAGCGCCGTTCGTCGGTCATCGCGATGTGTCGGGTTTCAAGCCGCCGGTGCCGGCGCTATCAGCAGGGCATAGGTCTCCGGTGCCGAGGCCGAGTGGCGCAGCGCCTGGACCAGACGAGGCACGTTGAACAATTTGGCGAGTTCGGCCAGCAGGGCCAGATGCTCGGCAGCTGCACCAGCCGGTACACACAGCGCGAAGAACAGATCGACCGGCGCTTTATCGATTGCCGCATAAGCGACCGGTCGGCGGGTGCGAACGAATGCGCCGATGGCACCCGCGGCCTGCGCCGCGCGTCCATGCGGAATGGCGATACCGGCTCCCAGCCCGGTCGTACCGAGACGCTCGCGCGCGAGCAGGCTGTCCAGTATCGCGCTCTCGTTCAGCGCCGGATTGGCTTGCGCAAGCAGCCCGGCCAGCGCTTCGAGCACTGCCTGCTTGGTTTCCAGCGCGGCGTCGAGCACGACCCGTTCCGGCGTGAGGATGTCGGCAATCTTCATGCGGGCAGCGGTCCTCAGTGACGATGATTGGTGATCTTTTCCTTGTGCTTGCGGACCTGGCGATCGAGCTTGTCGAGCAGCAGATCGATGGCCGCGTACATGTCGTCGTGTTCGCTATGGGCATGAATATTGTTGCCCGCCACATGGACCGTTGCTTCGGCTTTATGGCGCTGCTTCTCAACCACGAGGACGACATGGACATCGACGACCTGATCGAAATGGCGCTCGATGCGCGTCAGCTTGGTCTGGATGTAGTCCTGCATCGATTCGGTGACTTCAACGTGGTGACCGTCGATAGTAACTTGCATGGCACTCTCCTCAAATGTAAGGGCTCTACGGGGTGGGTGACGGCGACCGCTGCGGACCATGGTCGCACTTGCAGATGGCAGCGCGTTCGGCATTCAGGCGAGACGCTTGCGTTCGTTGGAGGGGGGAATGGCCATCGCTTCGCGATACTTGGCCACCGTGCGGCGCGCGACCTGAACGCCCTGCCCTGAGAGCAGCGCGGCAATCTTGTTGTCGCTGAGTGGTTTTTCGACGTTCTCGGCCGCAATCAATTTCTTGATCACTGCTCGGATGGCGGTCGACGAAGCCTCCCCGCCCAGCGTCGTGCTGACGTGGCTGGAGAAAAAATACTTCAACTCGAAGATGCCGCGCGGCGTATGCATGTACTTGCGCGTGGTGACGCGCGAGATGGTCGACTCGTGCATCTCGAGCGCCTCGGCGATATCGTGCAGTACCAATGGCTTCATCGCTTCTTCGCCATGCTCCAGAAATGCGCGCTGGCGTTCAACAATCGAAGTGGCAACCTTGAGCAGCGTTTCGCTGCGGCTCTGCAGACTTTTGATGAACCAGCGTGCTTCCTGCAGATGCGAACGCAGCGAGGAGTTCTCGTCGCTGTTGTCGGCACGCTTGATCATGCCCGCGTAGTACGGATTGACCCGGAGCGGCGGCATGGTCTCGGGATTGAGTTCCACGCGCCAGCGTTCCTTGTGTTTGTAGACGAAGACATCGGGCACGATGTATTCGGTCTGTTCAGCGCTGTACTGTGAGCCAGGGCGAGGATTCAATGACTGGATCAGTGAAATGACGCGACTGAGCGCGTCTTTCTCTAGCTTCAGTTTGCGCATCAGCTGGGTATAGTCGCGGGCTGCCAGCAGGTCCATGAAATCCGCGCAGCAGCGTCGTGCCTGTTCCAGCCACGGCGTCGCCGTCGGCAGCTGCGTCAGCTGGAGCAGCAGGCATTCACGAAGATCGCGCGCAGCGACGCCGGCCGGCTCGAGTCCCTGGACCAGTTTCAGTACCGCGCAGACTTCGTCGGCCTCGACCAGGCCGTCAGCGGCCGCACCGACGGTTTCACAGAGCTCGGTAATACTGATGGCAAGATAGCCGTCACCGTCCAGCGCATCGACAATGGCCATTGCGATGGTTTTGTCGGTGTCGTTCAGCGGCATCAGGTTGAGCTGCCAGGAGAGATGTTCGGACAACGACGGCTCGGCGCCCGAGGCCCGCTCGTAATCGCTGCTGACGCCTTCGCCGCTCTGCGTGCCGGGCGTCGACATGCTGTCGTAGATTTCCTCCCAGTCACTGTCGACCGGGAGTTCGTCGGGGATATCTTCGGCCGACGGTGCCGTTTCCATTTCCCCCGGATCGCCGCCGCCGACTTCGAATGGTGCTTCGAACTCGGCATCCTCGGTCGGCGTGGTCGCGACTTCGGACGCGACCGGGTTGGCGTCGTCGTAATCCTCGCTGCCGTCGGCGAGCTCCAGCATCATGTTGGAGTCCAGCGCCTCCTGGATTTCGACCGAGAGTTCCATCGACGAGAGCTGCAACAGGCGAATCGCCTGCTGCAGCTGGGGCGTCATCGTCAGATGCTGCCCGAGTTTAAGTTGGAGGGTCTGCTTCATCGGATCCTAGTCTAGCGCATCCGGCGCGGATGCTGGATCAATAATTGCTTAACCGATTCGCTGCGCGTGGCGGCCGCTGCGCCCCCTGACCAGGGACTGCCTGTCGGCGGCATCCGCACGCCCCTCAGGCTTGTCGGCGGGGAGCGACCAGGACTTTACAGTTTGAAAGTCTCGCCGAGGTAGACCCGGCGAACCTTGTCGTCACGCAGAATGGCTTCCGCGTCGCCTTCGGCGATGATGGTGCCTTCGTTGACGATGTAGGCGCGGTCGCAGATGCGCAGGGTTTCCTGCACGTTGTGGTCCGTAATCAGCACGCCGATACCGCTCTGTTTCAGGTGGCGGATGATGCGCTGGATGTCACCGACAGAGATCGGATCGACGCCGGCGAACGGCTCGTCGAGCAGAATGAACCTCGGCTCGGTGGCGAGCGCGCGGGCGATCTCGACCCGGCGCCGCTCGCCGCCTGACAGCGACATGCCGAGATTGTGCTTGATATGTTCGATGTGGAATTCGCGGAGTAGGCTCTCGAGGCGTCGCTGCCGCTGCAGACGGTTCAAGTCAGGCACGACTTCGAGCACACCGAGAATGTTCTGCTCGACGGTCAATTTCCGGAAAACAGACGCCTCTTGCGGCAGATAGCCCAAACCCTTGCGCGCGCGGATGTCCATCGGCAGCCGGGTGAGGTCCTCGCTGTCGAGGTGAATGGAGCCACCTTCGCTGGTGATGAGCCCGACGATCATATAGAAGCTGGTCGTCTTGCCGGCGCCGTTCGGGCCGAGCAGACCGATGACTTCGCCACTCTCGACCGTCAGGCTGACATCCTTGACGACGCGGCGCGAGCGGTAGGTCTTGGCCAGCTGCCGAACAGAAAGAACGCTCACGGCGCGGCTGGCGTAGCGGGATCTGCCGCCGCAGGCGCTGCCGAAGCGTCGCTGGCCGGCTTCTTCTTGGCCGGAATGATGATGCGGACGCGCTCGCTGCCCGCTTTCGGTATTTCGTCCTTGTTGGCTTCACCGGCGCGCGCAGAGCGCGCGGTGATGATGCTCTTCTTGGTGTCGTAGTTGATGCGATGCCCCTGAAACAGCCGTTCGCCCTGCGTCACTTTGGCTTTCTGGATCAGGAACAACATGCTGTCCATCGCGTGGTACTCGATTTCGAGCGCCTCACCGTTGACGTCTTCGGCTTTGTCCGGCGACTGCTTGAAAGTAGCAAGTTTGCCCTCGAGATAGGCATCCTTCAGATCTTTTTCAGGCGTGAAGTTGACTCGCAGGCGATCGCCGGTCATGCGGATCGAGCCCTGGATGACGACCACATTGCCGACATAGACGGTGGTGCCGGACTCGTCGTCGAGCTCGGCGAAATCCGCTTCTATTTCTATCGGCTGCTCGGAGTCGGTCGACAATGCGAAACACGGGCTGGCCAGTACGGCAAAGCCGATACTGAACAGGCAATTCCTAACTCTGTGGCTTGATTTCATGCCGGCTTCTTACGCGTTTGTTCAATTCGAGCTTGTCGTGAGCAAAATTCGCACGCATACCGATAGCGTGTGTGAGCATCGCCGGCCCGACGATGATGGCTGGACTGTCGGTCTCCGCATATTGTTCCTTGGGCAGGACCCGCAACTCTGACGTCAGCACCTGATAGACCCGTTCGCCGCTAGCGCCAAGTCGCCAGATTTCGACTTCGCCGTGGAGCAGGACCACATCGCTGCCCGAACTTACCCATCCGCGTTCCGCAACCACGTGCCACGGTTCGAGCGCACCATTGTAAATCTCCAGGTGTGGGCTCGCCAATTCCGTCGAGTCGTCGTCTGGAAAGTGTTCGACAAACGTCGCGCGGAGAACGTTCCGTACTTCGCCGTTCAGACCATGGGTGGTTCGCGCCATGTTCTCGATGTAATAGTCCGGCTCGTGCGCCGATGGCGCATTGACGGCCGCCTCATCGATTTCGAGTTTGTGCAGCAACCAGAAGCTCAGCACGCTGAGGACCAAGACACCGAGCGCGCTGAGCCAGGCGTTCATGTGCGGCTGACCGCACCGCTGGCGGGCCCGCTCAAACGCATCAGACGACCCGCGCGCGCAACAGATCGTGCATATTCAGCACGCCGTGCAGACGCCGCGCCGAATCGACAACCAGCAGTGCATTGATCTTGTGTTCCTGCATGATGCGCAGCGCTTCTGCGGCCAGCAGATCCGGCTCGACCGTGCGGCAGTTACGCGTCATGACTTCGTGCATACGGGCCTCGCGAACGTCGTGGTTACGCTCGAACACCCGCCGCAGATCACCATCGGTGAATATGCCGACGACGGCATCGCTCGCGTCAACCACCGCAGTCAGGCCGAGGCCCGAGCGCGTCATTTCGACCAGCGCTTCAGCGACAGTCGCCTGCGGACGGACTATCGGCATGGCAGCGCCAACATGCATGAGTTCGTCAATCTTCAGGAGCAGTCGGCGACCCAGGGTACCGCCGGGATGGGCGCGGGCGAAATCCTTTTCGGTGAAACCGCGCGCCTGAAGCAATGCAATCGCCAGTGCATCGCCCATCGCCAGCGCGGCGGTCGTACTCGAGGTCGGCGCGAGCCCGAGTGGACACGCCTCTTCGCGAACGGCGACGTGAATATGCACGGTCGCGGCACTGGCCAGCGTCGAGGCGGGATTGCCGGTCAGCGCGATCAACGGTACCCCGAGGCGTTTGATCAGGGGTATGAGGATGGTCAGTTCCTGCGTTTCGCCGGAATTCGACAGCGCCAGCGCGACATCGGTGGCCGTGATCATGCCCATATCGCCGTGACTGGCTTCGCCGGCATGGACGAAGAACGCCGGCGTGCCGGTGCTGGCCAGCGTTGCGGCGATCTTGCCGCCGATATGGCCGGATTTGCCCATGCCGAGGACAACCACACGGCCCCGGCAGTCGAGCATGCAACGCGCTGCGGCAACGAACGCGTCGTCGATACGGGCAATCTGTTCAGCCAAGGTGCGCGCTTCGATTTCGAGCACCGCGCGCCCGATATCGATCAAGGCCTGGTCATCGGCAGGTGTGCGGCAGTCGGGATGTTGGGTCGCGCCGGTTTCGAACACGGCGCGACCGTTATCGACCAGGGCCTGGTCATCGGCAGGTGTGCCGCAGTCGGGATGTTGGGTCGCGCCGGTTTCGAACACGGCGCGACCGTTATCGACCAGGGCCTGGTCATCGGCAGGTGTGCCGCAGTCGGGATGTTGGGTCGCGCCGGTTTCGAACACGGCGCGACCGTTATCGACCAGGGCCTGGTCATCGGCAGGTGTGCCGCAGTCGGGATGTTGGGTCGCGCCGGTCATGCTGGAATCCTGCGCCCGCGCTGTCTGGGTCGTGGCGACATTGGTCATCGATGCTGCGCCTATCCGGCGCTTGCCGCGGCAACTGCCATGATGCCAGATCGGTTCCTGCTAAGACAGTTATCACCCGGCCTGGTGCCCGCCGCCTGATCCCTGTCCCGCAGCCTGCAATGCGCTCGGAATAGGCAATAATGCCGGCTGATGCATGCCATGGTTCCCTCCTGCAGCCGTATTCCGATGAAAGCAATGATCCTTGCCGCCGGCCGTGGTGCCCGCCTCGCGCCGCTGACCCACACGCTGCCGAAACCGCTGGTCGAGGTAGGTGGCGAAACGCTGATTGAGCGGCACCTGTGGCGGCTCGCAGCCGCCGGCTACCGCGAGGTGGTAATCAACGTCGCACATCTCGGGCAGCAGATCGAAGACCGCCTCGGCGATGGTTCGCGCTATGGTCTTGCCATCGCCTGGTCGCGCGAGCCGGACGGCCCGCTCGAAACCGGTGGCGGCATCGCACGTGCCCTGCCGCTGCTCGGGCCGGATCCATTCCTGGTCGTCAATGCCGACATCTGGACCGACCATGTCTTCGGTCCAGCTGCACTCGACAGCACACCAGCTTCGCTTGTGCTGGTGCCGAATCCCATTCATCACCCGCGCGGTGACTTCACGCCGGTCGAGACACGGGCAACGCGACGTGAAATCAACACCCATACTTATGCCGGCATCGGCGTTTTTGTGCCGGCGCTGTTTGCCGGCAGGAACACGCCTCGTTTTCCGCTGGCGCCTTTATTGTTCGAACTTGCTGCCGCCGACGCTTTGGCCTGCACGGTTCACCACGGCCGCTGGTTCGATATCGGCACCGTGCCACGTTTGAACGAGGCGCGCGCAGCCGTCGATGCGCCGACAGCAGGTCAGCCCGGCGACGATAGCCCAGTAGTTTGATAAACCGTGGGGTCGGGTACGCCGGCCGCGACAAAACCGTCGTGACGAAGTCGACAGGCATCGCATCGGCCGCAGGCCCGCGCGTCGGCGTCGGGCTGATAGCAGCTCAATGTCAGTCCGTAGTCGAGACCCAGCGCCGCGCCGCGCCGGATGATCTCGGCTTTGCTCATATGCTGCAGCGGGGCACGCACAGTAAGGCCGTGGCCCTCGACGCCGGCCCGCGTCGCCAGCGTCGCCAGGCGCTGAAACTGCGCAATGAACTCCGGTCGACAGTCCGGATAACCGGAATAATCGACCGCATTCACGCCGATATGCAGTTCGTCGGCATCGAGCACTTCGCACCAGGCGAGCGCGAGCGCCAGCATGATGGTGTTGCGCGCCGGCACATACGTCAGCGGAATGCCGGTAGACGGCGTAACGGGTACATCAATTGACGTATCCGTGAGTGCCGAGCCGCCGAACTGCGCGACATCGACCGCGACTACGCGATGCATGATCGCACCGCAGGCCCTGGCGACGGCCGCAGCACGGTCGAGTTCCTGCGCGTGGCGCTGTCCGTAGTCGACGCTGAGTGCGTAACAGGCGCGGTTCTCGGCGCGAGCCATGGCCAGTACGGTAGCGGAATCGAGTCCGCCGGAAAGCAGAATGACTGCGCGCCGTTCAGCGTCCAGGCGTATTGCCCCACAGCAGTTTATGCAGCTGCATCTGCAGGCGCACTGGAAGTCGATCGTCGACTATCCAGTCAGCGAGGTCGCGCGCCGGCAACGTCTCGTGGCTGGGTGAAAACAGCACTTCGACGCCCGCTGCAAGATTCAGTTGCGCGAGCTGCTCGCGACTCCATTCATAGTCGGCGCGCGAGCAGATGACGAACTTGATCTGATCGGGTGACACAAGTGTGGCCAGATTGCGCCATAGGTTGCGTTCGACTTCACCGGAGTCCGGCGTCTTGATATCGACGACTTTCATCACGCGGCGATCGACGTCGCTGACATCGAGCGCGCCACTGGTTTCAAGCGAGACAGCAATTCCGGCATCGCACAGTGCGCGCATCAGGTCCAGCGTCGCCGGTTGTGCGAGCGGCTCGCCGCCTGTGACTGTGACGCGCGGCACGCCGTATGCGTGCACTCGTTCGAGGATGGCTGCCAGCGATATCGTCGTGCCGCCGCTGAAGGCGTAGGCGGTATCGCAATAGCCGCAACGTAACGGACAGCCAGTCGTTCGTACGAACACGGTCGGCAGGCCGACGGTGGTCGATTCGCCTTGCAGCGAAAGAAATATCTCGGTGATGCGGAGCGTCGCGGCCGAGGCTGCCGGTTCCGAAGTCACGGCCGCCATGGTCGTGCGCGCGGAGGCGCTCAGGGCTGGCCGGCCTGCATGCGCCGCAGGCGTTCGTCAGCCAGACTGGCCGCAACGGAATCCGGATAACGCTGTTTCAACTGTGACAGTACCGTGATGGCCTGCTCTTTCAGGCCCAGCGCGTCATAGCTGTAAGCAATTTTCAGCATCGCCGGTGATTGCTTCTGGCTGTTCGGAAAGTTCGTCACGACTTTCTGGTATTCGGCGATGGCCGGTTCGTAACGGTCCATGACGTAATACGCCTCGCCAATCCAGTACTGCGCGTTGTCGTTGTATTGACTTGCCGGATAGCGCTGCAGATAAGCGCTGAATGCCTGGATTGATTGCTCGTACTGGCCGGCTTTGAGCAGACCAAAAGCAGTGCGGTAAGCCGCTTCAGATTCTGGACTGTCGACAGTCGGCATAGCGGCGCCGGCTGGCACTGCGCTAGTCGGCGGAACGAGTGGACCTTGTGGATTGATCGCGCCATCCATGGTTCCTGGCGCTCCCGGCATGGATGGAACTCCGGGTGGTATCGCGGCGATTGTCGCCTCGCCCGACGGCGTCACGGGCGGTGTCATTGCTGCCTCGACGCCAGGCCCATTGCCCTGCATATCGACCGCAATTGACTGATCGGACGGCGTCCCTGCGACATTGCTGCCGGCCGGCGGCAGCGTGGTCGGTAGCGGGGCATCACTCAGCGCCGGAATGACACCAGGTGCGGTTGCAGTCACGCCACCCTGTTCAAGCCGCACCAACCGACCATCGACATCGGTATAGGTGTCGCGCTGACTACTCCGCAACTGATCGATGGTGTAAGCCTGATTCTCTATCTCGCCACGCAACGCGCGCACTTCCTGCTGCAGCGCCTCGACCTGCCGAAGCAGTTCGACCAGGCCGTTAGCGGCCAGCAATTTCTCGAGACGCTCGACCCGGGTCGGCAACGGCAGCTCCGCCGTCGCCGCCAACACTCCCAACGGTGCGGCCAGGGTCGCCGCCAGCAAAATCCTGAGACCTTGCTGAAGGTGGAGGCGGCACCTCGCCAGACGACGGTGGAACAACATGCGTGTGGTACTCGCTCGCGCCGGACTGCCGAGTGCGGTTAAAGCGCCTGGACCAGGCTCAGTAGACCAGCTCGGCGCGACGGTTCATGCCGTAAGCCTGTTCGTCATGACCGTCGACCGAAGGCCGTTCTTCGCCGTAGCTGACACTCGTGATCTGGCCGGCAGCAGCGCCGAGCAGAACCAGCTGGCGGCGAACAGCCAATGCGCGGCGCTCGCCGAGTGCAAGGTTGTATTCTCGTGAACCGCGTTCGTCGGCATGGCCTTCAACGGTGACGTTGATGGTCGGGTTGGCGGCGAGGAAAGCCGCGTGTGCCGCAACCGTTTCGTTGAAGTCGGCGCGGATGTTGGCGCTGTCATAATCGAAATAGATCACGCGGACAGCCAACGGGCTGTTCGGATCGTTCAACGCTTCGGGCGACAGGTTCTCCGAACCCTCGAGGCCCTGGCTGTCGACACCGGCCGTATCGGCACCGCCGACTCCGCGCTCTTCGACCTGTGCGCCGGTCGACGTTGTCTTCTTCTCGTGCTTGGAACAGGCCGTCAGCATCGACAGCGAAACCATCAGTACCAGGAACAGTTTCATGCTGGTCCCTTTCATTGTGTATCTCCTCGTTAGTAGATCGGGGTAAGCAGCCTGTACGCAGGCTCGCTGGTGGCGTCTGGGTGGCGAATCTATTTCCGGAACGGCCCCCAGGCCGGTTCGCGGACTTCACCGCGCTGCATGGCCAGGCGCTGCTTCAAACGGCCATCCGTGGAGACGGCGGCAAGCTCCGTTCCGCGCGCGCTCATTGTCGCATAAATTATCATACTGCCGTTCGGCGCAAAGCTCGGCGACTCGTCCTGGCGCGTGTTCGTGACGACGTTGAAACTGTTGGTTTCAAGGTCGACGACGCCGATCTGATAGCCACCCTCTCCACCGTGTACGACGGCGAGCTTGCGCCCGTCGGCCGAATAACGCGCACGGGCGTTGTACTTGCCCATGTTGTAGGTAACGCGCTCGGCACCGCCACCGTCGAGACCGACGCGATAGATTTGCGGGCCGCCGCCACGATCCGAGGTAAACACGATACTGCGGCCATCCGGCGACCAACAGGCTTCGGTGTCGATGGCCGGATCGTTGGTCAGCCTGGTCAGCGCACGGCTGGCGATCTGGAACAGATAGATTTCCGGATTGCCATCACGCGACAACGTCACGGCGAGCCGCGTGCCATCCGGCGAGAAAGCCGGCGCACTGTTGATGCCGGTACCGGAAATGAGCTTTTCGCGACGACCGCTGCGAATGTCCTGAATATAGATGGCAGAGTTGCGTTCTTCGAACGAGACATAGGCGAGCCGTGCGCCGTCCGGCGACCATGCCGGGGAGAGCAGCGGTTGGGCCGATTCAAGTACGGTATGCGGGTCATAGCCATCGGCGTCGGCGACCTGCAGTTTGTACAGCGACTTGCTCTTGGAAATCTTGTCGACCGTGACATAGGCAATCCGCGTCGCGAACGCGCCTTTGATGTTCAGCAGGCGCTCGTAGATCAGATCGGCGACATGATGCGCGGTCAGGCGCATGTTCTCGGCCGTCGTCGGTATGCGGTAGCCGAGCAGCTGCTTGCCTTGCGGCACGTCGATGACGCGGAACTCGACGACATAACCGCCGTCGGTGCCCGCAAGGACTTTGCCGATGACCAGTGCGTCCATCCCGACCAGGCGCCAGTCCTTGAAATTGACCGCCGAGAAACTCGCCGGCTGCGACGGCAGGTCTTCAGGCGGCATTGGCGCGAACTGTCCACTTCGCGCGAGATCGGCGCGAACTACTGCCGCAATATCCGTACTGCCCGCGCTCTCGCCGATGCTCGCAAACGGTACGATGGCGATGGGCAGCGCCGTCAGCGTGCCGCCATCGATATCGATCGTGAGTTCCTGGGCAGACGCCGTGCCGCCGAGAGACAAGATTGCGAGCAACGCCAGCACACGCCAGTGCCAACGACCGGAAGGGAGGTGATTAAGGTCTGAAAACAAACGCGATACTCCTCATTTTCTGGAACAGCCGCGGATCGGCCGGCACCGGCAGCGGCGAGGCCTTGCGCACGGCATTCTCCGCCTGGCGGTCGAAGATAGGATTGCCACTCGATTTCATGACTTCCACTTTCGCCACTTCGCCACCCGGCACCAGGGTGATGCGGAGCGTGCACGATAATCCTTCCAATCCTGACAGAATCGTAAACGACTGGCGCACCGTATTGGAGATTGCCGTGACATATTTGCTGATTTCGTTCTGATCTGCTGCGTTTTGTGCGGCAGCAGAGGCCGCTGCCTCCTCGGCCGCAAGTTCACTCTGCAGTGCCTCTTCGGCGGCCTTGCGCGCAGCTTCAGCTTTTTTCTGTTCGGCTGCCTTGCGGTCCGCTTCAGCCTTCTTCTGCTCGGCGACCTTGCGCTCAGCCTCGGCTTTCTTCTGTTCCGCCGCCTTGCGTTCGGCATCCGCTTTCTTTTGCTCGGCGGCTTTGCGCTCGGCCACCGCTTTCTTCTGCTCAGCCGCCTTGCGCTCGATCTCAAGCTGTTTCTTCTGCTCAGCCGCTTGCGCCTGCGTTTCCTCGAGCTGTTTGCGCTCGACCGCCTGTTCGCGCTTCAGTCGCTCCTGCTCGACCTTGAGCTCGGTTACTTTCTGCTCTTCGCTCTGGCGCTGGCGCTCAGCCTCGCGAACCTTGTTCTCCGCTTCGCGGGTCTTGCGCTCTTTCTCCTGACGCAGTTTCTCGTCTTCGGCCTTGAGCCGCTTGACCTCGTTGTCGACCGCTTTGCCGTCGACGACCGTTGCTTTGACTATCTCGCTGGCCTGCCCGGCTGGCTGCAAAACCGGCGCCGATTTGAAATCGACGCTGAACACCAGTACGGCCACGATCAGCACATGCAGCAGGACGGACAATACGATGAATCGTTTGGAGAACATGGTGTATCCGACGTGGCCCGGGTCAGCGCTCCGGTGGCACCGTAATGAGCCCGACGTTATCGACGCCGGCCCGTTGCAGCAGCGCCATGACTTCGACGACGCGGCCGTATTCGACGCCACGATCGCCTTCCACCATGACTTCCGCTTGCGGCCGATACTTGAGCACCGCGGCGATGCGAGTGACGAGATCTTCTTCAGCCACAGGCTGGTCTGGATTCTCACCGATATCGACGAAAATCTGACCGTCGATATCGACCGCGACCTTGACCGGCTCGTTGTCGCTTGGCTGGATCACTTCCGACGGCACCTGCGGCAGATCGATTTTTACACCCTGAGTGACCAGCGGCGCCGTGATCATGAAGATGATGAGCAGCACGAGCATGACGTCGATATACGGCACGACGTTGATCTCGGACATTACGCGGCGTCGGCGGCCACCGCCGCGGGGCGTTGGGCTCGCCATATCAGTCGTGCACCTGGCGTCGGAGGATGGCGAGGAATTCCTCGAGGAAAATATCGTAGCGGCCGTAGATGCGGTCGATATCTGTCGCGTAGGAGTTGTATCCGATGACAGCGGGGATGGCGGCGAACAGACCCATCGCCGTCGCGACCAGCGCTTCCGAGATGCCCGGTGCAACCATCGCCAGCGTCGCCTGGCCAACATTACCGAGCGACTGGAAGGAATTCATGATGCCCCAGACCGTGCCAAACAGACCGACATAGGGGCTGACCGAGCCGACCGTGGCGAGCATCGGCAGGTTCGCTTCGAGATCTTCGAGTTCGCGACTCACGGCGACTTTCATCGCGCGTTGGGCACCGTCGAGTATGTCCGTGGCATCGAGACCGCCGCGTTTCCGCAAGCGCGCGAATTCGCGGAAACCGGCTTCGAAAATGCGTTCCATGCCACTCGCTTGATCTGGCGCCGTCGACACCCGGTTGAACAATCGCGTGAGATCCTCGGTTGACCAGAATTCGTCCTCGAACGACTTGATGTCGCGCTTGGCTCGACGCATCTGGCGGCGCTTGGCGAAGATCAGCGACCACGATGCGACCGATGCTGCGAGCAGCACAAGCATGACGAACTTGACCAGCAGGCTCGCACCCAATACCAGGCTCGCAATCGATAAATCAGTATGCACCTTCGAACACCCTCCTGAGATCTGCCGGAACGCGGGTTGGCCGCAAGGACTGCGCCTCGACGCAGGCGACGCCGATGCGCCCGCGACAGAGTACATTGCCGCCGATATCGTCGATTTCCTGCGCCATCTCGAGGCTCGCCGCGCGCAGCCGTTCGAGCGCCGTCACGACGCGGAGTTCCTCGTTGTAACGGGCCGCTCGCAGATAACGCAGATCGGAACGCGTGACGACGAATACGAGATTTCTGTCGCGACTGAGTTCGTCCTGTTCATAGCCGAGTTGGCGCAGCCATTCTGTGCGGCCGCGCTCCATGAATCGCAGATAGTTCGCATGGTAGACGATGCCGGCGGCATCCGTATCCTCGTAGTACACGCGCACCGGCCATACAAAACTTCGTTCGCGAGACATCGGCGCCAGGGTGTACTGCACGCTCATTCGTCGGTCCCGAACAGATCGGAGGCGCTTCGCGTTGACGGCGGCACAGTCAAACCGAAATGCTGCCAGGCCGAGCGCGTCGCCATACGTCCACGCGGCGTACGCATGAGAAAGCCCTGCTGGATCAGGTAAGGTTCGATGACGTCTTCTATCGTCCCGCGCTCCTCGCTGATCGCAGCAGCCAGGCTGTCGATGCCAACCGGACCACCGTCGAACTTCTGCATGATCGCAAGCAGCAGCTTGCGATCCATGACGTCAAACCCATGCACATCGACATTCAACAGATCGAGCGCACGCGCGGCGACGCTTGAGGTCAGCATACCGTCGGCCTTGACCTCGGCATAATCGCGCGCACGGCGCAGCAGCCGGTTGGCGATACGCGGCGTGCCGCGCGAACGTTTGGCCAGCTCTTCGGCGCCGCCCGGGTCGAGTTGAACGCCGAGTATCGTCGCCGCGCGCTGCACAATGCGTGTCAGATCCGCAACCGAATAGAATTCCAGTCGCTGCACGATGCCGAAACGATCGCGCAACGGCGAGGTCAGCAATCCGGCACGCGTGGTTGCGCCAACCAGGGTGAAGCGCGGTAGATCGAGGCGGATCGCGCGTGCGCCGGGACCCTCGCCGATCATGATGTCGAGCTGGTAATCCTCCATTGCGGGATAGAGGATTTCTTCGACGACCGGACTCAGGCGATGAATTTCGTCGATGAACAGCACATCGCGTGGTTCGAGATTGGTCAACAGGGCGGCCAGATCGCCGGCACGTTCGAGCACCGGCCCCGACGTCTGACGCAGGTTGACGCCCATCTCATTGGCGATGATGTTGGCGAGCGTCGTCTTGCCGAGACCGGGCGGGCCGAAAATCAGCACATGATCGAGCGACTCGCCGCGTTTACGCGCCGCGCCGATAAATATCTCCATCTGCTCGTGAACTGCCGGCTGGCCGATATAGTCGGCCAGCATCTTCGGCCGAATGGAGTTATCGGCAACGATGTCGTCACCGGACGCACCCGCTTCGATGAGCCGTTCGGTGTCAGCCATGTGAGGAGCCGCTCACAGCAATTCGCCCGACGCGATGTTTCATCGCGATACCAGGCTTTTCAGCACGACGCGGATGATATCTTCGCTGCGCAGGCCATCGGCATCGATGTCGTGCACGTAACGACTCGCATCCTGCGGCTTGTAACCGAGAGCGATGAGACCGCTGATGGCGTCTTCGACGGGGTCAGCGGGTCTCGCGCTATGTGCGGCTGGCGAGACCACCCGGAAATCAGATGCCGGCAGACGGTCGCGCATTTCGATGATCAACCGCTCGGCGGTCTTCTTGCCGACACCGGGCAGAGCGACCAGTCGCGCTAGGTCGCCGGTCTGCACGCACTGCGCGAACGCGTCGGCATCCATGCCGGACAAAATGCCGAGCGCCATCTTGGAGCCGACGCCATTGACTTTGAGCAGGCTGCGAAACAACGTGCGTTCAGCTTCGCTCGAAAATCCGTACAGCAGGTGGGCGTCTTCGCGCACAGTGAGATGGGTATAGAGCGAAACGCGTTGATTGATCTCGGGCAGCGCCCAGATGGTCGTCATCGACGCTTCGACTTCATAGCCGACGCCATTGCAGTCGATGACCAGCTGCGGCGGGCGCTTCTCGATCAGGATGCCCTGCAAGCGCCCGATCATGCGCCGCCACCAGCGCTGGCAACCCGCGCCAGACGGGCAAGACTCTCGCGCATGTGGCAATGGCAGATCGCTGCAGCCAGCGCATCGGCGGCATCTGCCGTTGGCGATTCGGTGAGCGAGAGCAATGCTTTGACCATGTGCTGCACCTGGCCTTTTTCGGCATGTCCTCGGCCAACCACCGTCTGCTTGATCTGAGTGGCGGAATATTCGTGCACTTTGAGCCCGCCCTGGCGGGCGACCAGTAAAGCGACGCCGCGCGCATGGCCGAGCTTGAGCGCAGAGTCGGCATTGCGATTCATGAACACACGCTCGATCGCCGCTTCGGTCGGCTGGTATTCGCGGATCACCGCCGCGAGCTCGTCATACAGCTGCACCAGTCGATCGTCGAGCGGACCGTCGCCGAGGCGAATACATCCCGCGGCGACATGGCTGGCACGATGCCGACTGACGCTGACAACGCCATAGCCCGTGACCCTGGAACCCGGATCGATGCCGAGGATGACAGTCAATGCCGGGCCAACGCCGCTCAGGCACCGAGCCGCGCCAGGATTTCCTCGGAAATGCTGGCGTTCGAATAGACTTTCTGCACGTCGTCCTGCTCTTCCAACATGTCGAGCAGACGCATCATGCGCTGGGCATCGTCTTCTTCGAGCGCGCTGTTGGTCGCCGCACGCATCGTCACCTCGCCCGAATCCGGCGTGACGCCGGCGGCGATCATCGCTGCTTTCACTTCCGTGAACTGGTCGGGATTGGTCAGCACTTCGAAACTGCCGTCGTCCTGCAACAGGACATCGTCGGCGCCGGCATCGAGCGCCGCCGCCATCACGGTATCTTCGTCGAGACCGGCACCCAGCGCGAGCAGACCGACTTTCTTGAACAGATAAGCGACCGAGCCGTCGGTGCCGAGGTTGCCACCGCATTTCGAAAACGCGTGGCGCACTTCGGCGACCGTGCGATTGCGATTGTCGGTCACGCAATCGACCATCACGGCAACGCCGCCTGGGCCATAGCCTTCGTAGCGGATTTCTTCGTAGTTATCCCCATCGGTGCCGCCGGCACCGCGGGCAATGGCGCGGTCGATGGTATCCCTGGTCATGTTCGAGGCAAGCGCGTTATCGACTGCCGCGCGCAGACGCGGGTTCGAACCGATGTCGGCGCCGGAGCTGCGCGCCGCTACCGTAATCTCGCGGATCAGGCGCGTAAAAAGTTTGCCGCGACGGGCATCCTGTTTGCCCTTGCGGTGACGGATATTGGCCCATTTACTGTGTCCGGCCATGGCTGTTCGCGCGATGCCTCCGAGGCTTTCGAGATCTCCCTATTGTCGCAAATCGCGCGCGCAGATGCAGCGACGATTGGCGCATCGGTGCACAGCACGCGGCAGCGGAACAGCGTTGAGCGCCGGTCGAAGCAACCGACGATGCGCCGATTCAGGCGTCGTTGTTGCCGAGCACCGGTTTGGCGCGCGCAGCGGCGAAATCCAGCAGGCGGGCTATCGGTACGCGCGCCCGCTCGGCGATTTCCAGCGGCACCAGCACTTCGTTCGCGCCGGTACTCAGCACATGATGCAGCGATTTCAGGCCATTCATCGCCATCCACGGGCATTCCGCACAGCTCTTGCAGGTCGCCGAGCGCCCGGCAGTCGGCGCTTCAATCAGGCGCTTGCCGGGCGCAGCCTGCTGCATCTTGTAGAAAATGCCTTTGTCGGTGGCGACAATGAAGGTCGCCGCCGCCTGCGTGCGCACTTCGTTAATCAGACCGGAAGTCGAACCGACATAGTCAGCCAGCGCGATGACCGAGGGCGGCGACTCCGGATGAACCAGCACGCGGGCCTCTGGGTGGGCGCGCTTGAGTTCGGCGAGTTCGGTGCCTTTGAACTCCTCGTGCACGATACAGGCGCCGTTCCACAGCAGCATGTCGGCGCCGGTCTGCGTCCGCACGTAATCGCCGAGATAACGATCGGGTGCCCACAGGATTTTCTCGCCGCGCGCGCTCAGGTGACGCACGACATCGAGCGCACTGCCGGAAGTCACCATCCAGTCCGCGCGCGCTTTGACCGCTGCGCTGGTATTGGCATAGACAACGACTGTACGGTCGGGGTGCAGATCGCAGAACGCGCTGAACGCTTCTATCGGGCAGCCGAGATCGAGCGAGCAATCGGCCTGCAGATCCGGCATCAACACCCGTTTTTCAGGATTCAGGATCTTCGCTGTTTCACCCATGAAACGCACGCCGGCAACAACCAGCGTTGCCGCTGGATGCTCGTGACCGAAGCGCGCCATATCGAGCGAATCGGAGACATAGCCGCCGGTTTCCTCAGCCAGCGATTGCAGTTCGCTATTCGTGTAGTAATGCGCGACGAGCACGGCGCCCTGCTGAACGAGCAGGCGCTTGATGTCGGCGCGCAGGGTCTCGCGTTCGGCGCTGCTCAGCGATTCGCGGACGACCGGCGGCACGCGGAGTCTTACCGCAGCGGGAGAAGTCGGCAGATGGATGCTGGTCTCAGTCATCACGGTACCCGTTAGGACCAGGGACCTTAGTATAGCGGGTGGTGCGCGAGTTCAACTCTCGGTCGGAACTGTCGGCGTACGCAGGCGAATAGACAGTTCGCGGAGCTGGCGTTCGCTGACGGCGCTTGGCGCTGACGTCAACGGGCAGCTCGCGGTCTGCGTCTTCGGGAATGCGATGACTTCGCGAATCGAGGTCTCACCGGCCATCAACATGACCAGGCGGTCGAGTCCGAAAGCGATGCCGCCATGCGGCGGGCAGCCATACTGCAGCGCTTCAATCAGGAAGCCGAACTTCTCTTCAGCTTCGTCATCGCTGATACCGAGCAGAGAGAAGACCTGGCGCTGCATGGCGGAGTTGTGGATTCGAATGGAACCGCCGCCGACTTCCGAACCGTTCAGGACCATATCGTAAGCGCGCGAGATTGCCTCGCCCGGTGCTGCAGTAACCGCCTCGGCGCTGACCGCCGGCGCGGTGAACGGATGATGCAGCGCGGCCCAGCGCTTTTCGCCGTCGTCCCATTCGAACATCGGGAAATCGACCACCCACAGCGGGCGCCAACCCTCGACGACAAGGTCGAGATCACGCGCCAGGCGGTCGCGGAGTGCGCCGAGCGCGTCGTTGACGATACGCGCCTTGTCGGCGCCGAAGAACACGACGTCGCCATCGCGCGCGCCACAACGATCGAGAATTGCCTCGACTGCCGTCGACGGCAGGAACTTCACTATCGGTGACTGCAGGCCGTCGATACCAGCCGCGCGCTCGTTGACCTTGATATACGCCAGGCCTTTGGCGCCATAGATGGCGACAAAAGCGGCATAGTCATCCAGCTGTTTGCGCGTCAGCTTGGCACCACCGGGTGCGCGCAGCGCGGCCACGCGGCTGCCGCCATCGGCTGCAGCCTGCGCAAAAACCTTGAATTCGATGTTCTGGAGCAGGTCGCCGACTTCGACCAGTTCGAGCGGATTGCGCAGATCGGGTTTATCCGAACCGTAACGCGCCATTGCCTCGGCATAGGTCAGACGCGGGAACTGCTCGGGCAATTCGACATCCAGCACGCGCTTGAAGACCTGCCGCATCATTGTTTCCATCAATCGGGTGATGACGGATTCATCGATGAACGACATCTCGATGTCGAGCTGCGTGAACTCGGGCTGGCGGTCGGCGCGCAGATCTTCGTCGCGGAAACACCGCACTATCTGATAGTAGCGGTCCATGCCGGACATCATCAGCAGCTGCTTGAACAGTTGCGGAGACTGCGGCAGGGCGAAGAAACGGCCTGGGTGCGTGCGACTCGGCACGAGATAGTCGCGAGCGCCTTCCGGCGTCGCCTTGGTCAACATCGGCGTTTCGATGTCGAGAAATCCCTCGGCGTCGAGGAACTCGCGCAGCTCGCGGGCAACCCGCGCGCGCAACCGCATGTTCTCGCGCATGCGGTCGGTGCGCAGATCGATATAGCGATAACGCAGGCGGGTGTCGTCCGCAACATTACGTTCGTCGAGTTGGAAAGGCGGCGTACGCGCCTCATTCAGGATCTCGAGTTCGCTCAGCAGAACTTCGATGCGGCCAGTGCGCCTGTCGGGATTGACTGTCCCTTGCGGACGCGCGCGGACACGGCCGCGCAGACGCAGCACGTATTCGCTGCGCACGCGCTCGGCGATCGCGAAACTGGCGGGGGTGTCGGGGTCGATGACGACCTGGGCAACGCCTTCGCGATCGCGCAGGTCGATGAATATCACGCCGCCGTGGTCGCGGCGGTGATGGACCCAGCCGCACAGGACGACTTCCTGACCAATGAGCGTTTCGTCGAGTTCGCCGCAGTAATGAGTACGCATGGTCGGAACAGCCTGAGCCGGCGCGTCAGCGCCGAGAGGCCGGCATCATACGGATAGACTACCGGTGTCGCAACGCGGGCGGCCCGGCGAGTAAAAGCCAAGGATGGACTTAACCAGCGTTTATTTAATCGGCGGCGCTTGCTGCCGGAGCGCTCGGCTTGGGCTCGGTCTTGGTCACCGTTTCCGTCGAATCGGATTTCTTCTCGGTCGACTCAGCCGGTTTGGCCGGCCCGTCGCCACCGTCACCGGACTTGTCGACCTTGCCTTTGGAACCGTGCTTGAAATCAGTTTCATACCAGCCCGTGCCTTTGAGCTGAAAACCTACTGCAGAGATCAGTTTTTTCAATGCTTCGTGGCCACAGCTGGGGCAGGTTGTCTGCCGGGGATCGCTGATGCGCTGCATGACTTCGAGCTTATGCCCGCAGTCCTGGCAGAGGTATTCGTAGATGGGCATGGTCAGTGAGTCCGCAGTTGAAGTCGGCGATCTTGGGGATCTGTGGCTAAAATTCAAGCAATTTCGGCTGGGCCCCGGCAGCCGGGGGAATGACACATATAGATAAAGCGTCCCCGGCGGCCGGTTGCGTTGTACTTGGCGCGCCCGATACCTTAGGATCGCGGCCCCACCGGAGTACGCCCGTGTTACGCACGGCCGCTTCGGCAGGGGATACGCTATTGGGCCGTTAGCTCAGCTGGTAGAGCACCGGACTTTTAATCCGAGGGTCGCAGGTTCGATCCCTGCACGGCCCACCATATAAACAGTTAGTTACGGGAATCGACCTTGAACTGACATAGATAGAGTGGACGCCGAGCGGCTGACCCTTGAGGACGTCCTCAAACGCTATCTGGAAGAAGTGGCGGTCACCAAACGAGCGACCACTGCTGACGCTGAGCAAAATCACGCCAAGAGGCTCCTGGATGAACTCGGCGGTTACAGTCTCGCCGCCATCTCCCCCTCGATCATTGCCAACTTCCGAGATAGGCGCCTGGCCGACGGACGGTCCAACAATACCGTCCGGCTCGAACTCGCCCTGCTGCCGCACACTTACACCATCGCCATCCAAGAACGGCTCGGTCCGGATGTCGTAGCCTACGTCGAGCTAGTGGGTCGCGAACGGTTACGTCCTGTGCCCGGAAATTTCCGATGGCGAGCTTCGGGCAGATAGATAGGGTTACCGGTTTCGATGTTGCTTGGTAACTTCATCAAAACCGGTAACCCTCATTTTTCAAGTGCAGTGTCAGATCAAGTCGAAACTTCTACACCTGATGTTTTCGTTTCCCAAAACTGAGCGTGGTCTTCGTTCGCGAGTCGTCCGCTACCGAGCCTCATTGGCCGAAGAAAGGAGAAGGTACGGGAGCATCGATGACAGCGCCATCAGGCGGTCGACCCCATGCGTCACGAGGTCACGCAGGAAATCTTGGTCTGCCCCCTTCTCGACCAGCTCGGTCAGTGCAATGCTTGTCTTGGTCATCGTGGTGTTCTCCAGGTCAATGTTTAGTGTGGTAACCAAACCTTCACCCAGACGCACGATGGCCGCTCGAATCGAGCCCGGTCCGTCCTTCGGGACAGGCCAGCCTATCCGATTCGGGCGAACTTCTTACACCACGTCCGGGGACACGACCATCATTAACGCCGACCAAGCCGACTGACGCTGTTCGAATTCAACCTCGCACGACCATCGATAGCCTCGATTTCGGCGAACAGCACGGTTATCTTTCCTATATACGAACCCGCCAAGTGAGTCGCGATGCCCCCCCAGTTCGATTTTGTCGTCTCCGCCGAAAACAACTATTACATGGCGTGGCAGGCCATGCTGTTTCACTATTCGTGTCTCGAACAGACCGGCCGCGCGCCGATCATCGTCGTTCACGGTGACGAGCCCGAGTTATTGCCCCCTTTTCAGTTGATCGCCGAACGTGAAGGTCGAATCCAGCGCGCCCCCAATTATCGAAATCGCGGACTGTACTATCCACCGCGAAACTCCGCCGGGACATTAGAGTGTGTGAAGAGTGACGCGGACTATCTTGTCCTTTGCGACCCGGACATGGTGTTTCTGCGTTCGCCACACATCGAACGATTCTTGCTCGCACCAAACCAAGTCAGCTTCGACGCCGTGGGATATTTGTATGTCTTGGACGATAACCGTGACATGCTTGCGAAGGCCTGCCGTCTCGCCAAAGTGCCACTCGCAAAATTGGAGAACCATCCGGTTAGCGGAGGAGTTCCGCACATCGTGCCACGCGGTTTGCAAGCGCCGCTGAGTCGCGAATGGTTGCAGGCGATGGATTTTTTTGCTCCTCCCGGAGAAAACCTTCCGTTGGTTAGCGATTCGCAATCGCGCTGGATGATCTCAATGTGGGCGATCTTGCTCGCAGTCTACCGGCTCGGACTGGAGCCAAAGATGACCGAGTTATGCACCTCGAATTTCGACGGTCGCGAACTCCAGCCACAACTGGGGAAAGTCGGTCCGGCCATCGTGCATTACTGTTACGGTGATGCCGAATTCAACAAGCGAAATTTTTCCACGGCCAACGACGTGAGCACTAACGTATGGCAGTCGCGCGCTGAAAAGAATCTGGCCAATTTAGCTGTTTGCGAGCAACTGAATCAGGCCAAGTCGTTTTACGAAATTGATAAGCCGGTCGTCACGCCCGAGCAGAAACTGTGGATCGTGGGCTTGGCCCAGGCAGGTGTGTCGCCCGAGCAGGTGCTCGCCGCGATGCAGGCGGGCGGCTGGCAGGAGGACGCCGCGCTCCAAGCGATCGAGGACACGCTCCTGAGTTTCGTCGCCGAGCAGGCCAAGCCCGTTGCGGTGCCCGTGCCCGAGCCGCAGTTGCAAGATTTCCGATCCACGTTCGCCGCCGCTGATCACCGCGTCAAGGTCCTGCTGTCCCTGAAGAGCCCGCGCCTGATAGTGTTCGGCGGCCTGCTGACAGACGACGAGTGCGATGCGCTCGTGGCGCTATCCCGCCCGCGCATGGTGCGGTCCGTGACCCTTGAAATGAAAACGGGCGCCGTCCTGGTGAACGAGATCCGGACCAGCCGCGGCATGTTCTTCGAGCGCGCCGAGAACCCGTTCATCGATCGCATCGAGTGCCGCATCGCGGCGCTGGTGGGCTGGCCGGCGGAGAACGGCGAGCCTTTGCAGGTGCTGCACTACGCGCCGGGTGAAGAGTACAAGTCGCACTATGATTACTTTGACCCGAAGTTCGCTAGTTCGACTGAGCCTCTGCGCGCCCGTGGTCAGCGCGTAGCCACTCTGTTGATGTACCTGAATACGCCCGAGAAAGGCGGCTGTACCACGTTTCCCGATGTCGGGCTCGATGTGGTGCCAATCAAGGGCAACGCGGTGTTCTTTAGTTATGACTGCCCGCATCCCAGCACCCGCAGCCTCCACGGCGGCGCGCCTGTTGTCGCGGGAGAGAAGTGGGTCGCGACAAAGTGGTTCTGCGAACGAGGGGTCGCTTGAGGCTGGTCCACGGTGGCAGATAGCGGCATCGCCAAGGCCATCGACTACAACTTGAACCCCTGGGTGGGGCTGGAGCAGTACCTACTGGGCGGTGATGTGCCTGCTACAGTGGACCAAGCTCAATGGCACGAGCCTTGGGCGTACCCCATGGACGTACTCACCCGGCTGCCCATGCAGTTGAACAGCCGGATCGAAGAGCTGCTGCCCCACAACTGGCGCACCGTTGGCTGAAACTGATCGGCCTGAGTCGGCGCGACGCTGAACCAAGCCCACGGCCCGACTGAGCAGCGCGGCAGTCGCGACGATGGACCACTGAACAAGTTCATGAGACCCTGCCATCCACAACTCTGTGGCGCCCTGTCTGCCAGGCGTCCAGGTCGGTCAATTCGGCACGTGGCGGCACGTGGACTTCCTGGCGCTTTACCGTAAGCCGGACATGGGTGGAATGCGCTGGACGCGCCATGAGGTTTTCGGCTGTTCGTTTGGGTAACGCTGGTATAAAGTCGAAGGGAATAGAGACCATCCGTGACGTAACCCTCCAGGAGCCGACTTACCGTGAACGTATCCAAAGAAGAAGAAGAAGCGGCGCCAACGTCGCGAAAGCTAGACGCACTGAGGATTCTCTTTGCCGCTGCCGCTGCGTCGGCGGCGCTCCCCGACACCGCCGAAGCGTTTACCTTCCCCCCTCCCATCCAGCTATGTGGGCCTGGCAGCTTTTCCAACCACGGAACAGCGCCTTGCACCACCGCGCCCGTGGGGAGTTACGTCGATGGTTTCGGCGCCACCGCCCCGCAACTGGCGCCTTTGGGTAGCTACGTCGATACCACCGGTGCCACCGCCCCGAAACTGGCGCCTTTGGGCAGCTACGTCGATTTCACCGGCGCCACCGCCCCGAAGCTGGCACCACTAGGGAGTTACGTCGATACTACCGGCGCCACCGCCCCAAAACTGGCCCCATTGGGTAGCTACGTCGATACCACCGGCGCCGCCAGCCCGAAGCTGGCCCCCCTGGGGGGTTATGTCGATACCACCGGCGCCACCGCCCCGAAGCTGGCACCACTAGGAAGTTACGTCGATACCACCGGCGCCGCCGCCCCGAAGCTGGCACCACTAGGAAGTTACGTCGATACCACCGGCGCCGCCGCCCCAAAGCTGGCGCCATTGGGTAGCTATGTCGATACCACCGGCGCCGCCGCCCCGAAGCTGGCCCCATTAGGGGGTTACGTCGATACCACCGGCGCCACTGCGCCGAAACTGGCCCCACTAGGGAGTTACGTCGATACCACCGGCGCCGCCGCCCCGAAGCTGGCGCCTTTGGGTAGCTACGTCGATACCACCGGCGCCGCCGCCCCAAAGCTGGCGCCATTGGGGAGTTACGTTGACACGCTCGGTGCTACAGGCGCGAAACTGGCGCCCGCAGGCTACTACGTTGCCATGACGGGTCAGACGGCGCCGCTGGCCGCTCCGCCGGGCACGTTCGCGCCAGCCTTGGGCAGTATCGAGGCGGTGCCTTGTGCATCGGGCTCGAATTCATACGGCGCCGGATCGGCCTGCCGCATCATCGAGGAAGGCCACGTCGGGGCCGGTGTATCGCCTCGACTGGACAGCACCTTCAGTACTGGAGGCACTTACGACCTAGGCTCCGTGCTGCCGGGCGACAGTTTCATCTTCAACGTCACCAATGCCTCGACCGATGTGGCCACCACGAGCAATCTGACGGCGCTGACGTTGCTGTCTTTCACGCTCAGCGATACGAGTCTGTTCGAACTGGTCGGCTTCACCGATGGCATGGAACTCGCTGCTGGCGGTGGCTTGGCGGCGTTGTCGCTGCGGGCCAAGGCCGGAATGCCGCCGGGTGCCTTTTCGCTCGAATTGACGCTGACGACCGACCAGTTCGCCGATTACCAGACAGCAGGCAAGCAGTTCAGCTACACCTTCACCGGCCCGAATGCGGCGCCTGTCCCGGTGCCCGGCTCCTGGGCGTTGTTCCTGATCGGACTGAGCGGGCTGGCGCGGGTACGACGGCGCGCCGAGTTGCCCGTCGTCTGCGATTGAGTCGTCCAGGTGACCGCAAATGGCCGACCAGAGACTCTGCCGACAGTCTGGTTGATTATCGTTTTGCGCTGCAGCAAATCGGCCGGATTCGACCCGTTTCAGCCATTGCAGTAGTTGGGATTCTTCACAGTTCGATCCGCAGGCACTCTGGGTTGAAGCCGGTCTTGGGCGTGGTTCATTAGAGAGGCGCGCGCTGGGATTGTCGATCAGCGACTGCAGTCCCTCAAGTTGCATATAGCGTCGTTGTTAGGCCCATTCGTCGTTCTGCTCGAGCAGTCGCGCTGCCGACCAATCGGGTAACGGCGTCGTCGTTACCTTACCTGCACTGAAGCGGCGTGGCTCAGTGAGCCGCTCCGCGAGGACGGGCCCCGGGGGCGCTGAGTATTTTTACTCAGTGTATTGAGCAGAGCAAGGAAGCGGCGGGCGGTATTGCCCTCGGCTCCGACAGCACACAAAAAACGTGGACTTTGCCTCTACCGAGCTCGACAACACCCTGGTTGCCATGGTGCCCACCACGGGCCGCCCTCGGAGCGCACACGACCGCGGGGTTTTGCACCCTCCGCGGCACGGCACATACTAGGTGCTGGCTACTACGCGGCGAGCATCAATCTGCATGTCCTCCGTCATCCATTACTTTGACTATAAGAGCCCCTACGGCTATCTCGCCCAGCAGCCGACCTTCGATCTCGCGCGCGCGACCGGCGTCAGCATCGAGTGGCGACCCTACACACTCACGATTGAAAAATACCTCGGCGCGGCCGAACTCGACGCTGACGGTCGCGACACCCGCGGCACACGCAACGATCATCAATGGCGGCGCGTGCGCTATTCCTATATGGACTGTCGGCGTGAGGCCAATCGTCGTGGCCTGACCATACGCGGCCCGCGCAAGATCTTCGACAGCTCGTTTGCCCATATCGCGTTTCTCTATGTGAGCGAACGCGGCGACTTCAGCGACTTCCATAACGCCATCTACGCGCGCTTCTGGCGACGCGAACTCGATATCGAGGATGTCGCCGTGCTGCGCGCATTGCTGGAGGAATTCGGTTTCGATGGGGTGGGCTTCGACGCCTATCTAGGCGGCGAGGGACGCGTCCGTCACGACGCCATGCAAGCGGAGGCGGAAGCAGCCGGTGTGTTTGGCGTGCCGAGTTATCTCATTAACGGCGAATTGTTCTGGGGGCTCGAGCGTCTGCAACGGGTCGAGGAAATGCTCGCGGGTTGAATGCATCGTTGGCGCAGGGTCAGAATCTTCTGCTTCCATGCTTCGTTCTGGCGATTGGCCTGCTCGGTCATAGAAAATATTGGCACGAAATTATTTCGAGCGCAGATAGACGTCTCGCATCGCGAGGATTATTGCTCTGTCACGATGGCTGACACTGATGCATTTGTTTCGCTCCGGGGTGCGTTAGCGAACAGCGCAATGCGTGAATTCGATGCATGCTGTTCACCCGATGAAGGAAACCCCCATGCATCACTCAACACACATCGCGATTGCGGCACTGATGGTCCTCGGTCTGGCGGCTTGCGGCAGCCCACCGACAAAAACAGTCCGAACCACTACGACGACGACCACTGTCGATGACAACGGTCTGGCCACGGCCAATGCGCGCTCTGAACTGCGCACACATGTTCCAATCACGGCGCCGATTGAGACCCCGTTGGTCGGTTCCAGCACCAGTACAACGACCACGGTCAATGGCCCAAATGGTCCGGCGCAGACCATTGAGCAGACACAATCCACGGACGGCAATGGGACGACCGTTGTGCAGAAGCGCGTAACCAATTACTGAGCAAGTCCGCCTTCGCGGGTGGTGCAATGACCCGCCCGCGCCGTTACGCGTTTTCAGCCGATTTGAGCGCCAGCGCGAGTACACCCGTGATTCAACGCCCGGTTAGCGGTGAGTAGTAGACCTGTCACTACCTATACGAGTTAGGCGACGGCTCGCTATCGTCAGGATTGCGCCTGCGAATAGAAATGACATTGACGGCACCGGGACTGGATTCGCCTGTGCCGTCAGGCCATGTGCACCGAATTCAAGGACGAACAGTGGACGCCCATCGAGCAACGGCAGGATGATATCGTCGAAAGCCCCCGTGAACGCGCCCGCGGTGATGAACGTAAAATGGACATTTGCGTCAGGCTCATAACCGTCGAGCAGAACAATTTCGAGCGTGCCACTGAGATTAAAGGTTCCGCTCACCTTGAGAATGTCATGAAGACTTGGGCCAGCGCCTGCGATTTCAATCACCAGACGGCCATCGGCAGCCTGATTCAGGTCACCGACAATTTCGAGCACGCCGGGCGACTCACCAGGCGCCAGCGTACCGTGGTTTTCGATTTGTCCAATCAAAGTGCCACCGCCACCCGTCAACGTACCCGTTTCGCCGATGAATATCGTGTCGGATTGAACGACGCCGCCATTGCGCACCACGAGTTCGGCGTTCGGACCGGAATCTCCTTCGACATGATCGAAGCCGACGACCAGCGCATGCGCGGCTGCGACCATGGAACCGGCGCCATCAACCGTTACTCGGCTGACACGGTCGTTGATCTCGCTGAACGGGTCGCGACCAATGGCCATGTCAGGCTTATCGAACAACTCATACTCGGTTCGACGCTCAAGCAAAACCTGTCCACCATGTGTGACGCTCAGCTGGGCGCCCGATTCAATCATCAGGCTGCTGGCGTAATTCGCGGATGCGGGTGAAGTCAGCAGCGAGCCAACACCATCGATTTCCATGATCCCGATGTCACTGGCATCGGAGCGAGTTATCGCGGTGACCGCACTCAATTGCCCGCCGTCCGTAATGTCGACTTCACCTGACGAGTAGAAGCTGACGTCTCGTGTCGGAGGGTGAGCATTCAAGGTTGAACCCTCTCCTGTAACCGTAATCGTTGAACGCCCGGTGGCGTTCACGGCTCCGAGCGTTTGCAGCAGAGCGCCAGAGTGGACTTCCAGGGTGCCGCTATCGCCTACGAACAGCATTGCATTATCCGTTACGATAGAAAGCACCGTATCAGCACCGGCCAGTGTCATGGTTCCGCGCGGAAATCCAGCGCCAATCTGAACGTTATCGGCGATCGCCGCGGCGCCACCAGAAAGTAAGGCCGTGCCCTCAAGGCCGCCAGTCAATGTATAGGGACTGCCGATCTGTGTTGTATCTTCGAAAACCTTGGCATAGCCGGTGGTTTGCCACGGAGCTCCGAGTGACGGGAGTTCAAGCAACGCGAGAGCGTCCGACGTGTAATAGGTAGACGAGGCGCCACCTCGCACTCCCGTCAGTGGACCCGAAATTATCTGGTAGGTTGTTCGCTCGATGGCAACGCTGGTCCAGTCATCGGGTAGATAGGTCGTGACAAAATTGAAATGCCCAAGAAGATCACCGCTGTAGTTGGCCGCAGCTGATTGCGTGGATAACAGATAATTACCCGAACCTTGAAACGCTATATCGAACTGCTGTTGCTCCCCGTTCACAACGTAAGTTTGGCGAACGGTGTAAGAGGTGTAGAAACTCTGGTCGGCGTTGATGTAAACCGTGCTCGAACCCAGCATGGTTTGCGTAAATGGCACGGCGGAAAGCAACGCGAACGGGTTGTCGAACAATCCCGCGATTTCAATGGAAGTGTGATGGTTGAGTCCGAAGGCTATCGGTGCGTTGGGGCCTGACGCGCCGTCAGCAGCGCTACTCGTCGTTCCGTGGAAAAACCCGAATCCACCGATTTCATCGGCAAAGGCTGACACATCTCCGAGAGGATTTAGCCCAGCAGAGAAATCCTCGTCGCCGTTTCCCCAGTATTTGTCTCGGGAAAAGTGCCCGGCCAGCGCGGGGTCCGACAAGAAAATAAAATCGACCGCCTGCGCTGCGGGGGCTGCTAACAACGTTGTTGCAAGGGCCGAGGCCAGGATGCCTGTCGGTGTTTCCTTTGTGGCTCTTGTCTTTGACATCGATTCAACTCTCATTTGATAGCGTTCTGCGGAAGCGCGGCTCGCGACTGTGATTCACCAGAAGCCGAATCGCCAAATCTGCACTCGACTCAGTTTAGTGATTTGCCGATAGCGTCGCATCGGCTGAATGGACTAGCTGAGACTGAGCTGGTTCTCGCGAAGCTACGGAGGAGCACTTCGACCCAGGCGCTTTCCCGCAGTGTCGGCAAAATCGGGAGCTCAGACGCCGAGGCGGGCAAGGTCGCCGGCTAAGATTTCCTTCCCGCTTCGATTTTTCACCGACGGCAGCTGCTCTACCTGCCCGCGCCATGACTGAAGCGCAGTGAGGTCGGTGGGCAGCGGAAGACCCGCGATTTCGGCAAACAGAATGCTGATGTAAAGCGTGATGTCCGGCATCGTAAAAGTCGGCCCTGCCAGGTATGGCTGGCCCGTCAACATTTTATTGAAGTACGTGAAACCGTGCAGCGCTGCGTCTCCTCGACGGATGCCCCATTCCTGACGACCGGACCATTCCGGCATGCGCCAGGGCGCCAACGCGCTCCCCAACCCAGGGGTCCCGTAGTGGAAGAAATCATCGATTGCTTCTGTCACGAGGATTTCGACCCGTCGCTGCATCATATGAATCAGCGCTCTGGCTCTCGGCGTTGCCCCGGTCAGGGTCGGATTGCCGTCGAGGTGGTCCAGGTATTCCGTGATGGCCGTAGATTCAGAGATGATCAGTCCGTCAGCCAGTTCCAGCAGGGGGATTTTTCCTAGCGGGTTCTTGGCCAGAAATCCCGGCGTTTTCTGCTCGGCTGAGATCAGGTCGACACTGACGTAGTCCACGTGTTCTTCGAGGTCCTTTTCCGCCACGACGATACGAATACGCGCCGTATTTGGCGCGCCGACACGATCGTAAATCTTCATTCTCACTGCCTCTATCTATCACTTGGTAGGCGCATAATGATCGCTTTCAATTCGCGGCGTCAATGCCTATCTTCTGCCAGGTAGCCTTGGAGCGATCAGCTTTGGATACGCGGGAAACAATCTTGGCCTCTGCCCGGAGAATGGCGCAGGCATACGGCTATGGCGGACTCAACTTTCGCGAGATCGCCATCGAGGTAGGAATCAAGAGTGCGAGTATTCACTACCACTTTCCGACCAAGGTTGATCTCGGGGTGGCACTGGCTAAACGGTACACGGCGGACGCGCACGCATTTCTCGACGAATGCGTCAACGAATCCACCAATGCGCTGACGAGTCTCAAGAAATTCGCCGACATGTACAGAATTGCCCTGCAAAACGGCAACCGCATGTGCCTGTTCGGCTATATGGCCGCCGAACATGAAGGCCTTCCTGATGCCGTCAAGATTGAGGTCCGCGCATTCACTGACATGAACGTCGAGTGGTTGGCGAAGGTCCTGTCCCGGCTGGCGCCGGCAACGCCGTCTGCGGAGATCGAGAAACGGGCACTGGCAATCTATGCCGCAGTCAGTGGTGCGCAGCTAGCCGCCCGAAGTCGGGCAGACGTATCGGTTTACGACGCGCTGATCGAAACATATCGCCAGTTGGGGCTTATTCCGGGCGAAGCGTAAGCCCGGCATTCTGATTGGCGGTCGGCGATTCCGTTTTGCAGGTGCGACCTATATTGTTACGAGACTGACAGCCGGGGAGGCATCGCGTGCAGGAGATCAAACGCCGCAAGGTACAAAAATACGCTTTCGATAACCGCGACAAGCCGTGTCTGCGGGTCAAGCCGGGCGAAGTGTTCCAGGTCGAAACTGACGATGCCCTGTCGGGCATGATTGCGGACGATAGCGATCATCCTACCGTGCAGGGTTTCGCGAGCACCCACTTCGCCCGCCTCGCCAAGTCGACGCCGGGGCTGTTCAACCCGGTCGTTGGGCCGATTTTTGTCGAGGGCTGCAAAGCGGGTGACGTGCTGGCGGTCACGATCGACTGGATCGATCCCTGGCGTTATGGTTTCTCCGGGGTGATACCGAAGATGGGGCCGCTCGGGGATTCGCTGCGCTACAAGGAATGCGCCGAAGGCTATGTGCACGTCATCGAGCATCTGCCGGGACCCAGTGGGCACACCCGTGACGGTACCGCGAAATATTCCGAGACCTTGAGCTGGCCACTCGAGCCTTTCATCGGCACGCTTGCGACCGCGCCTGAGCGAGAAGTGGTGACGTCGGTCCTCGGTCAGGGGCCCTTCGGTGGCAACATCGACTGCCGCGATATTGCGCCCGGCAACACCATCTACCTCAATTCCTACAACGACGGCGGCCTGCTCTATATCGGCGACGTGCATGGCGCGCAAGGCGATACCGAATTCACCGGCATCGCTGACGAAACGCGCGCCACCGTGCAGCTGTCATGCTCGGTGGTCAAGAACAAACGCCTGCCTTGCGTACGCATCGACAAAGGCGACTGCATTGTTGCAGTCGGCATCAATCTGCCGATGGAACACGCGGTATACGACGCTACCCGCAATCTCATGGAATGGCTGGAAGAGGATTATGGCGTCACGCCGCGCGATCTCTATGTGCGCATGTCCTGCGACCCGGCTTTCCGCATTCGCACCTATCAGATGGTACGACTCGGAACGCTGCAGCACGTCGTCGGTGCCGAGTATCCGAAATCACGCCTGTTCGATGCTCTGAAGCCTGTTGGCAAGAGCGCGGCAAAAAAGCCCGCGCGTAAGCCCGGAACAAGCAGATAATCCAGCGGTCGACCAGGATGCCCGGGTAGCAATAGAGCGCCGAGAGTTCTAGCGGCCGTCGTTCACGGTCGATTGATGCGGATAGCATCGTAGATCGAGAAACCCCAGGGCCGGAACGCAACCAGAAAACCGACATGTCTGCGCGAAGCTGCCGGCGCGTTGCGGTCGCGGCGTAGCTGCTCACGAAAGTTGACCGCCAAGCGTTCGATCTCGGCAACGATCTCATCGCGTCCCCGCTCACTCAAGAATCCGTGCAGAAACACGCGCGCGCTGCCTCGCTCGTGAAAATCCACCGACATGAACTCGTCAGCGATGGATCGCTCGAAGAATTTTTCTATCGGCCCGCCAGAGCGCCAACGAAAACTGTCTGATACTTTGATGCGATATCGATTATTCGGCAGGAGCTCAATGAAATGAATCTTGTCGAGCGCGGCGAGATGTCGGATGCATTCGGTCTTAGATAGCGCGTAGTTCTCCAGTATCTCCTCGAATGACCAGCGATTGAGGACGCAGGCTGCCACGAGAAGTCGTTTCGGGTCGGCGATTAATTGCTGTTCCTGAGCCGGCGTCAGCTGATCGAGCCGCTGCTCAGCCTGCTGATACAGGTAGAGAAGGTCTGATACATCGATTTTGAGAATTTCGCATATCTGATCGACGCGATCGAGGTTCATGCGATTCAGCGCAAACATGCGTTTGACCGCCCCTTCGCTCAGCCGGAGCATCGGTGCAAGCTGACCGTAAGTGACTTTGCGCGCCCGCAATTCGCGTTTCAGGGCTTCGACAAGATCCACAGCTTTGGTCATGGCGCGCTCCATTAGTCGACTAAAACGATACTCTTGAGCAAACGATAGCTTACTTTGTTCAACGATATTTACCTTTCAGTGGAGATTCGTAGGATCGACCGGCAAGACACTATTGCTGGAAGGTCGCCCATGGATCCCAAAAACGCAGACGATCCCACATGATCATCTCAAGCATCCGCGCGCAAGCACTCGTTATCCCGTTCGTCGAACGTTTCTCGCCTGCAGTAGCGACGCGGTCGACGACTGAATCAATCTGGGTCGAAATCGAGGATCTCATCGGCACTCGCGGCATTGGTGAGGGATGCCCGCGCAGGTATGTGACGGGAGAGAACGTTGCGGGGGCGCTCGAGTTCGTTTCGCGCTACGCAGTGCGGTGGCGCGAGAATATCGGTTCGCTGGTTGATCTACGGCGGTGGTGTGCGGAACACGCTTCGATCATCGACGCACATCCCGCTGCCTGGTGCGCCGTCGAGCTCGCGTTCCTCGATTTGTTCGGAAAGCACCAGGGACGCTCACTCGAACATATGCTGGCCAGCAGACCGCTGGGTTCGCGGTATCGCTATAGCGCCGTGATCGGAGACAGCTCGGCCGCGGCTTTTCGCCATCAGCTAGAACGCTATCGCGCGTTTGAATTCAGCGACTACAAGATCACGTTGAGTGGCGATATGGACCGTGACCGCGACAAAGTTGCGGCTTTGAAGGCGGCCGGTATTGCACCGAAACAGGTGCGCGCCGACGCCACCAACCTGTGGCTGTCAGCAACGCCCGCGATCGCCCATCTCGCTGCGCTGGCTTACCCGTTCTGCGCAGTCGAGGAACCGCTACGGCCAGGAAACTTCAGCGGCTTCGCCGAGATTGCCGCTGCGCTCGATTGCGCCGTGGTGCTCGACGAAACCGTGACAAGGGCCGAACACCTCGACGCCCTGCCGGCCGGACCCACCTGGTGGCTCAACCTTCGCGTATCGAAGATGGGCGGCGTGCTCCGGAGCCTGGACATCGCTGCGCGCGCTGCGCGACGCAGCCTACCCGTCGTCGTCGGCGCCTATGTTGGAGAAACCGGCGTGCTGACCCGCGCGGCCCTCACGATTGCCGCGTCGGCAGGCACTGGCCTCATTGCGCAGGAAGGCGCATTCGGACGCCACCTGTTGGCTCATGACGTTGTCAACGAGAAGCTGGAATTTGGTCATGGCGGTTGGCTGGTCCCGGGTGATCTGGCCAGGGCACCCGGGCTGGGGCTGAGCGTCTGCGAGTCGCTGGTCAAGGCTCACGCGATACCGATGATCAAAACCGATGATTGAACAGGTGTCAGCATGGCCTCGCGAGGTCGGAACGTGCGGTGATTCACATGTCGGCAACTCGTGCTGGCAATGAACTAGCGGTTATGCTGTGCAAGCATCAAAAATAATCATTCAGCGCAGCGCCCGGGAGGCACTATGAAGCACACGATACGCACCGGACGCCTGACGCGCGCGCTGGCATGTTGCGCCGGCATGGCCTTCGCCAACGCGAGTTCAGCGGCCATCGTCGCCGTCTTCAATGACCCAGGCTATGTCGATGCGGGCACCGAAGCCTCGATCGAGGCTGCTCTCACCGGCCTTGGCCACACGGTAACGACGTTCTCGGGCATCAGTGCCGCGAGTTTCAACGCCGCCGCGGCAAGTGCCAATCTGATTCTGTTCCCTCATCTTGCCGCGAACCTCGGCACCGGTCTCGCCGAGGCTCTCGCTCTCGTGCCTTCCGCCATCACGGCGGTTCAGAACTATGTCAATCAGGGCGGCGCTGTCGTGGCGGTGGGCGGCGATGCACATACCCTGCTGAACAGCTTGTTTTACGGCCCCACGGGCAATGTTCTGTCATCGAGCGGGTTGTTCGACGGCGGCAGCTTCCTGCAGCCTGCGGCAGCAGGCACGCCTTACGCTACGGCACCGGCGACGCTGGCCGGAGCTCCGGCATTACCCGGCGTCGATACGGGCCTCAATTTCTTCGCTTTTACGCCACCGGGTTCGCTTCCACTGTACATGGACAGCACCTCGGGCACTGATGCAGGCTCGTTCAACTCAGTGACGGTTTTCGTCGACGATATCGGCAGCGGTTCAGTCGCCTATCTGTCCTGGAACTGGCTGAACGCCGTGGCCAACGACGCGAATGGCGGATGGAATCCGCTGCTCGATCTTGTCGTCAACGATGTCGCTGCCCCGCCGGCGATCGTGCCGTTGCCGGCAACTGCACCGCTGTTGTTCGGCGCGCTGGCGCTGTTTGGCGTGGTCCGCCGCAGGACTCACCGCCGGTCTGGAACGTTCGCATGAAATCGCGATCGATGTTGCAGCGTCTGCTGGTAGGCGGGCTGCTCGCGGCCAGTCTGAATGTAGGTGCTGAATCGTTGTCCAGCCCCGGTTTCGCGACTGCCACGCCGACGACACCTGCACAACGCGCGATGCTCGAACTCGTCCGCCATTGGCACGACACCTACAATGGCGACATCGAGAAAATGATTCTCGACACCTACGCGGTCGATGCGCATGTCGAATTCACGGGCGCCTCAGCCCACGGTCATGAGGAGTTTATGAAGCTCGAGAAAGCTATCAAGACTGCCGCGCCGGGCCGCAGCATGCGCATCGATCAGATTTATTTCATTGGCGATGAACGAGCGGTTGTCGAAGCCGTCATTCTGGACTCCGCGCGCCCCGAATTTTATTCGCCGTGGTGCGCCATCCTCCACATTCGCGACGGTAAAATTGTGAGCGATCACACCTACCTCGAACCGGCGCGCTGGCCTGGGATCGAGGCGGCAACGGGCCTCGTTACACCAGGCGGACTAGGCGCACCCTGAAGCCGTTATCGATTCTGCGGAAACCCCAGGTTGATGCCGGTCTGGCCTTGGCCCGGATCGGGCCAGCGACTGGTGACGACTTTGCCACGCGTGAAGAACTGCACGCCCTCGGCACCGTGGGCGTGGCTGTCACCGAACAACGACGCTTTCCAGCCGCCGAAGGAGTAATAAGCAACCGGCACAGGTATCGGCACATTGATGCCGACCATGCCCACTTCCACTTCGTGCTGAAAGCGTCGTGCCGTGCCGCCGTCACGGGTAAAGATGGCGGTTCCGTTGCCATAGGGGTGTTCATTGACGAGACGTAACGCTTCGGCGTACGTGTCTACTCGCAGTACGCACAACACCGGACCGAAGATTTCGTCGCGATAAATGGTCATGCGTTCATCGACGTCGTCGAACAGCGTCGGACCGAGCCAATAGCCGCTCGCCGGGCCGTCGACTTCGATGACGCGGCCGTCGACGACCAATCGTGCGCCTTCGCGCAATCCGGCCTCAATATAACCGGCCACTTTGTCACGATGGGCAGCCGTCACTAACGGCCCCATATCGACCTGGCGCATGCCGTCGCCCGTGCGCAAAACCGTCATCCGTTGTTTGATGGCGTCGACCAGCGCATCCGCCACAGGCGCCACTGCAATCAGCGCGGAGATTGCCATGCACCGTTCGCCGGCCGAGCCGTATGCGGCGTTGATGGCAGCGTCAGCAGCGAGTTCAATATCCGCGTCGGGCAGCACCACCATGTGATTCTTGGCGCCGCCCAGCGCCTGCACGCGCTTCCCGAACGTAGCGCCGGTTTCATAGATGTGTTTAGCGATCGCGGTCGAGCCGACAAAAGACAGCGCTTTTACGCGCGGATGCTCGAGCAACCGGGAGACGGTCGGCTTGTCGCCATGCACGACATTGAACACGCCATCGGGCAAGCCGGCTTCCTGCCACAGCTCCGCAATGCGATTGCTGACGGAAGGGTCTTTTTCGCTGGGCTTCACAATCACAGTGTTGCCGGTAGCAATCGCGATCGGGAAGAACCACATGGGCACCATCACCGGAAAATTGAATGGCGAAATGATGCCGCAGACACCGAGAGGCTGGCGGATGGAATAGACATCCACGCCAGTCGAGACTGACTCCGAATAACCGCCTTTCAACAGATGTGGAATGCCGCAGGCAAACTCCACCACTTCCAGACCGCGATTGACCTCACCCAGCGCATCAGACAGCACCTTACCGTGTTCGGCGGTAATAACAGCCGCCAATTCTTCACGCCGAGCTGCGACCAGCTGACGAAATGCAAAAAGGAGCTGACTGCGTTGTGCGAGCGACGTATGGCGCCACGATTCAAATGCTCGCTCGGCCGCGCTCACCGCTGCATCGACGACCGACGCCTCGGCAAAGTCGACCCAGGCGCTTTGCTCGCCGGTGGCAGGGTTGAAGACTTCGCCTTGTCGAGTGGCCTGGCCGGACCAGCAACGGCCGTCGATCCAATGGGTGATATGTTCCATCGTGTTCGGCCGTCCCTACGTTATCACCGTCAGGCGTAACTGATGCACCTGTCGGTCTCCCCGATCAGGATCAAGCAGGCGCTGGCGAGTAGCCGAGCACCGACTTCAATTCCAGAAATTCGGCGAAAGCATGTTCGCCGAATTCACGCCCATTGCCCGACTGCTTGTAGCCGCCAAACGGTACACCGATATCGAGCGGTGCATTGTTCAGGCTGATGTAACCGGCCCTGATGCGCGTGGCAAGGCGACGCGCGCGTTCGAGATCGCGGCTGTGCACATAGCCACCCAGACCGTACTCGGTATCGTTCGCGATGCCGATAGCCTCGTCTTCGTCGTCGTAGCCGAGTATGCACAGCACCGGCCCGAATATTTCTTCGCGCGCGATGGTCATGTCATTGGTAACCGCACGAAACACGGTCGGCTTGCAGTAGTAGCCGTCCTGCAACTGGTCCGGCTTGCCGGGTCCGCCAGTCACCAGCATCGCACCTTCGTCGGTGCCTGCTTTGATCAGTTTCTGGACCTTGTTCCAGGCCGCTTCCGAAATCACCGGCCCCATGCGACTGCCGGTAGCGGGATCACCGGGGGTCCAGCTTTCGGCTACGTCACGCGCGATGGCACAAGCCTCGTCGAGCAGCTTGTTCGGCACCAGCATGCGGGTCGGCGCGCGACAGGATTGACCAGAATTGATCATCACGCCGTTCACACCGCCGGTCACAGCTGCCGTCAGGTCGGCGTCGTCGAGCACGATGTTCGGGCTTTTGCCGCCGAGTTCCTGATGCACGCGCTTGACCGTGGACGCGGCATTGCGCGCAACATCGACACCGGCGCGGGTCGAGCCGGTGATCGAGATCATGTCGATGCCAGGGTGCCTGGCGAGCGCGGCCCCAACGACCGGGCCTTCGCCCTGGACGAGATTGAACACACCCGGCGGGAGCTTCGCCGCTTCGATAATCTCGGCAAGGATCTGGCCGGAATACGGCGCAACTTCCGAGGGCTTCAAAATCACGGTGCAGCCCACTGCCAGTGCCGGCGCAGCCTTGGCGCACATCTGGTTCACCGGCCAGTTCCACGGCGTGATGAAACCGCACACGCCTATCGGTTCCTTCAGCACGCGTGCCGTGCCGCGATCTTCCTCGAACACATAGTCGCGCAGGACATCCAGAGCGGCACGGAAATGACGCGGACCGAGCGTTGCGTGGACATCGCGCGCCAGCCACGTCGGCGCCCCCATTTCTTCGCGGATGGCAACGCCCATGTCGTCCAGGCGCCGCTCGAATTCAACGATGATGCGTTCCAGCGCTGCCATCCGGACTTCGCGACTGGACTGCGACCACAGCGGGAATGCCGCGCGCGCAGCCTGCACTGCGGCATCGACATCGGCGTCCGTGCCCGCGCTGATGATGCCGTTGACGGCGCCAGACGCTGGATCGATCACGCTCATGCGCGCAGCCGTGACCGGCGGCACCCAACGGCCATTGATGAAGAAGTTCAAATATTCACGCATGGATGACTCCGATAGTCGAATGACGTCTAGTGTGTCACGTTACCAGCTTCAGGGATGCGCATTATTAGCGCAGATACCTGGTCTGCTCTAGACTTCGCGCCACCTACACGGAGACAAACTCATGGCCTTGCCCAAAGTCATCATTCAGCTCTACCCGATGATCCCGTCCGGTGGCGAAGCCGGGCGCAAGGCCAGGCGGCCGCTGGGCGCCAATGTCGAGCTCTACCATCAGATAGTTCACGAGTGGACCGACATCGTCAGGGAAGCCGACGCCATGGGCGTGTGGGGCTTGTCCACCATCGAGCACCATCTACACTCCGAAGGTTACGAAGTCGGACCGAATCCCGGCGTGCTGAACGCCTACTGGGCGGGGCAGGTCAAGAATGCACGGGTGGGAGCGCTTGGTTACGTGGCAGCGACTCAGGATCCGATCCGTGTCGCTGAAGAAACCGCGATCATCGATCATCTCTCGCGAGGAAAATATTTCGTTGGCTTTGCGCGCGGCTATCAGTCGCGCTGGACCAATGTCATCGGTCAGTTCACCGGCACCGCTGCAACGGTTTCCGACGGCAGTGCCGAGGACAAGCGTAATCGTGAGATCTTCGAAGAAAGAGTTGAGATGATTCTTGACTGCTGGCAGAACGAATCGACCATCCTCGACGGCAAGTATTACAAAGCGCCTTATCCGATGGACACCGGTGTGCAGGGCTATCCTGCCGCGGCGATCGCGGCGAGCGCAGGCGCGCCCGGGGAGATCGGTGCGGATGGGGCCACGCGCCGTATTTGCGTCGTGCCGAAGCCTTTTCAGAAACCTTACCCGCCAGTCTTCATCGCCGCCAGCAAGAGTCGCGAATCGATCGAGTTCTGCGCCAAGCATGGCTTTCGACCGACCTATTTCATGCCCAACCAGGGAATCTTCGATTTGTCGAGACTGTATGTCGAGGTCGCCCGTGACTACGGCCACGAGTTCGCGCTGGGTGAACGGCAGAACATCGTGCGCTGGCCGCATATCACCAAGAGCGCCGCCGAGTATGACGATAAACTGCGTCGCTACGATCTCGACATCTATAAGAATTTCTACGGCCCGTTTTTTCCGCAGTTTCCACAAGGAGACGAACACACCATTATCGATGGCATGAAGAAATCCGAGATCTTCATCGGTGGCACGATCGACGAATCGATCCGCCAGTGGCGCGTGATCTACGACAAATGCCCGGCCGAATACATCACCTTGATCTGGCACTGGGCCGAACAGCCCAAGGACGACATGATGGAAGAAATGCGTCTGTTCATGGAGAAGGTCCTGCCTGAACTCGAAATACCGGACTACCCGTAACAGGCCGCTGTAGACCGTATTGATGCGAGACAACCACCACACCATTACGGCAATGGCACAATGAACGCCCCACGTAGAGCACCCTCGACGGTCAAGGCCGTGTTGTTCGACCTCGGCGGGGTTGTCCTCGACATTGCCTGGGAACAGGTATTCGAGGCGTGGGCCAGGCATTCGCGTCTGAGTGCTGTCGAGATAGCGGCTCGATTCCAGATGGACAGCGCTTATCAGGAACACGAACGTGGTGCGCTGTCAGGTCCGCAGTATTTCGATTATCTGAAAGGCCTCGTCGAATACCAGGGTGACGATGCGACCTTCGTAGCTGGCTGGAACGCAATCTTCGTCGGGCCGATAGCATCAACAGTCGCGGTACTGAACGACCTCGGACAACGGCTTCCTCTATCGCTGTTGACGAACACCAACGCCACGCATGAACAGGCATGGCGCGCAGCGTATGCCCCGATCATCGAGCGGTTCGAGCAGGTGTTTGTCTCATCGACGATGGGGTGTCGCAAGCCGGACCGCAGCGCGTTCGAATACGTGCTGACCGGGATGAACATCGACGCCGGCGCAGTCCTGTTTTTCGACGACTCGCTGGAAAATGTACACGGCGCACTGGCTGCCGGGCTGCAGGCGGTACATGTCATCCGGCCGGAAGACATCCGGCGTGCGCTGATCGAGCGGCGCATACTGCCGGCCGACGCCGTTAAATCCGTGCAGCGCTGATGATCCAGATTGTCTCGCCAACCCTATATGGGGCATGGGAATGGCGGCATTCAAGGTCAGGATCTCAGCGCCGCGAGGGTTCGCGGTCAGGACCCCTGTGAGCATCAACGAGAGTCAGACCGCTGGTGTCAACGGCGAGCGACTGGTGGCCGAGACGAGTCTGCTGCTGCAGGTGCGCGACGCACAGGATGCCGCCGCATTCGATCGCCTGTTCGATGCATTGAGCGCGAGGATCTACGGCTACCTGTTACGCAGCGGCGGCTGCTCGCCAGCGGATGGGGAGAACCTGCTGCAGGATATCTGGACAACGGTCTGGACCAAGGCGCGCCTGTACGATCCGGCACGAGCTTCGGCACGCACCTGGATTTTTGCCGTTGCGCGAAACGCGCTGATCGAGCTTAAGCGACAGCAGACGCGCGAGCTGCGCGCCTTCGAGGCTTACCATGCCGAGCAGAGCTGCGACCCGGGCCATATCGATGCACAGGCAGCGCTCGCTGACGGCGAAAGAACGGCAGGACTGTTGGAATCACTTGCGCCAGAACAGGCGCGGATATTGTTGATGTCGTATGTCGAAGGTAAATCGCATCGCGAAATTGCACGCGAACTCGGCCTGCCTGTCGGTACGGTCAAGTCACGCATCCGCCTCGGCTTTGCACATCTTCGTGGCCTGCTCGAGGCCACTGGCGTGAGCATGGACGTTTGAGATGAATGCGCAGCACCACCCCGACAGCGCCTGGCTGCTCGATCACGCGACGCATGCGCTCAGCCGCGGCTTCGACGCTGTCATCGCCGGTCACCTGCTGCATTGCCAGGAATGCCGTCGTGAACTTGCTCAAGCCGAACAGCTCGGCACGCGGCTGGTCGAGAGCAGTGTGGAAATCAAACCACGGCTGTCTGCGGCCGCCATCCGTGCAGCGGCGCCATCGGCCAGTGGTGCTGCTTCGATCCGTCTTGGACCCTCCACCGCGGCGCAGGATCTTCGCGGCTTTGCTGCTGCGCAGCTCGGCTTCGACTGGAATCAACTGCCGTGGCGCTCAGGGACACCAGGCCTGCGCATCGCGCACCTCGCTGATGAGGAAAGCGAGCACATCTGGCTGCTGCATGGGGCCGCCGGCGCAACCTTGCCTGAGCACCGCCACACCGGCGCTGAACTCACGTTGATCCTTCACGGCGCCTTCGTCAGCGGCCCCGGCCACTATGCGGCTGGCGACGTCGACGAGAGCGATGAAACCATCACGCACCGACAGGTTGTGACGCGAGACAGCGATTGTGTATGCCTGCTCGTGTTCGAAGGACAATTGAAATATACCGGCGCTTTCGGAATCCTTCAGCGTCTGCTGAAGTTCTAGAAACGTTATAGCGCGAGCTGAAGCAGAAACGCGCGTTCGCAGAACCACACCAGTGCGATGCACACGATGATCGCCGAACCCGCCTGATAGCAAGCGCGTTGATAGAACGCACTGCGCCGCATGATGAAGGCCAGCGGCAGGAACAGGGCCACGATCGCGAGCTGGCCGAGTTCCACGCCGATGTTAAATCCGACCAGGGCAAGCATGAGCGCGTCAGCGGGCAGGCCGAGATCGCTCAGCACCGAAGCGAACCCGAATCCGTGAATGAGTCCAAAACCAAAAGCGACCAGCCAACGTCGCTCGCGCCAGTGGCCACTCAGATTGGCGCCGGCGGCTACCGCAACAGAGAGAGCAATCGCGGATTCAACCCAGCGTGACGGCAACGAGACCCAACCGAGCACGGCGGCAGACAACGTCAGCGAATGGGCGAGCGTAAATGCCGTGACAACTTTGGCGACGTCGATCACCGCCGCACGCAGACGGGTCTCGGCATGCCAGAGACCGGCGGTCCGCCAGGCAACGGCCGGTAACAGGAGGCTGAGCAGAAACAGGATGTGATCGAAGCCGATGAGGATGTGCCAGACGCCTTCCTGAATATAGCTGCGAGCGGTGGCAAGTCGGGAACGCTGGCCGACAGCAAAACGCTGCGCAGGCGCGACCGGGTCGAAAACGGCTGTTCGTGTCACCTCGCCGGCGCGCAGATTGAGCAGCCCGCGATGTTGCGGGTCAGTCGTCGCGAACAGACGATAATCGATATCCAACGCCGTCACTGGCGCGCTACACAACGCCGAATATTGAAGCACGGCGTAGATGCCGTCCGTGTGCGTATCGACCTGTAAAGCCGGCGAGTCCGCTACACACGGCTGTCCGTCACTCGAGAAATAAAGCCGCGCGAGCGCATAGTCGGCGATTGCGTCTGTGCGCGCCTGCACTTCGGCCCAGGTGATTTCGCCATTTTCATCGCCATCGAGGCCAAGCTCGAGGTCGAGATCGCGAAGCGCGATATCCCATTGTACGGTCAGTCTATCGGCAACCACTTCGACCGTGAGATAGCTATCGCTGTTTTTATGCGCCGCGACCGGCAGCGCAAGGAGCATCGTCGTCAGCCCAACAAGCGCTGCGGCTAATCGATGCATCGTCAGCCGTGCCGCGCGAGCGCGGTGACAAGTCGAGCCAGGACAGGGTCTTCGGTCGCATGCGATTCGAGAAAATCACGCACGGCCCGAGCCGCCTCCGGACGGCCGCTGCGGAGCGCGGCATCGAGCACGATGCGGGCATCTATTGGTTCACGTTGTCGCGACCAGTTGTCTACGGCCAGGGTCAGCGCCTCGGCCGGCAGCCCCGCCACGTCGAGCTGAAAACGTGCGGCTTCGCCTTGGTGCAGATTGCTTCCGCGCGCAGCGGCGAGTCGGGCACCGAACTCATCGCGATAGACCGGGTAGCGCGGGTCGCCAACGGCCTTCGCCGCCAGGGTCAAACGCAACAGCGCACCATCGAGACGCACCTCGTCTTCGAGCAGACTGAGAACTTTCGCAGGCTTACCCAGATCGAGCAGATGATCGGCATAGCTGAGCAATAAATAGACACTGCGAGCATGGAGTTCGAGCGCGGCTTCGTAGCGGCTGGTGGCAGCTTCCAGGTGACCCAGCGAACGTGCAATCTCGGCCTGCGTTGTGAGTGCCCACTGCTGGATTGCGGGTTCTCTGGAGGGCGCTCTAGCCAAAGTCTGACCAAGCAATTGTTCGGCAACAGCGGCCTCGCCGTCGAGCCGCTTGACGGCCGCGAGGCAGGTCGCGGTGACCAGCGGTTCGACCAGCCCCGACAACCGCGCGCAGGCCGCCAGCGCCGCCGGGTAGTTACCCTGAACGCGTTCGATAGTCGACCGCGTCAACCAGGCCTGAGCATTGCGCGGGTCGCGATTCAGGGCACGCTCCAGCGCACTGCGCGCAGCGTCGAAAGCGTGTCGTGCTTGCAGCGCGACCGCTGTCAATACCAGCGCACGTGGCTCGGCCGGCTGTATGTCCGCCAGCACAGCGAGTACGCCTTCCGCCCGGCCATAAAAACGTGGGTCATTCTGCGCCCGGCCCAGACTGATGTAGCGCTCGGCAAGCGCCAACCCGGCGGGATAGTCGTCGGGATGGTTGCGCCACTGCGATGCTGCGCTGCGCAATTGAGGCATGTCAGAAGCATCGGCTGGCGTCGCGCGTTCCAGCACTTCGCCGGGGTCGCTTGGCGTTCGCGGGCGCGCGTCGGCACTCTCGACCGAGCTGAAAGCCAGCAGGCAGAGGCCCAGCACGTGACATCGATTCATCGGCCTGGCCCCGTATCGTTCACCTGTCGAGGCGACGTGTACGGAAAAGCGCGCGGGCCGGATCACGGCCGCGCGACGAGCTGGCGGGTGGGGATAAGTAGCGGGCGGCGCCCGCTACTCGAAAAATCGTCGCGCGCCTTCAGGCAGCGCGCGGGTACTGCTTACGTTCGACCAGCGATTCGACGTTATCAGCCAGCGGTGGCAGAGCGATAGGCACCAGCTTGGCCGCTTTGGCGGTATTGAATACGCGGGTCAGTTCGAGCGCCCGGGCGCTGATGAAAGCGGCAACGGTGATGAACAGGCTGTAAGTGAAAGCGGAGAGCAGCAGCGGCTCGGCGGCCGAGGCGCTGTAATTCAGAGCGGCTGCCAAAGCAAAGGCGGCGCCGACCAGAGCTACGAGCCCGAGGATGTCGAGTGCATAGCAAATAAAACTTCGATTTTTCATATTCTTTTGTTGGTCCGTATCGTTCTTGTTCGTGCCGCTGGCGGTCTTTGCCGGCCATGCTTCTGTGGGGGGCAACTATAGTCGACTCGTTTGTCAAAACTGTTAAACACGCCACATTACCGCGGTGAGTTAACAGAATTTATAGGTTGGCTGCGCCGGCTGTGACCAATTCCCGATCTGCCCCGGCAACCGCCAGCAGCTGTCGGATTCAGGCGGCCTTAGGAGAGGGGCAGGTGGGCGTCGACAAACGCATGAAGCAGGGCTACTCGCGTAAATGAATGTGACGGTATCGCTACAAGCGCTTTTCGTCTTCGAGTTTCTGTATCGTTATTTCAATCTCTTCGAGGCGAGCAACGATTTTCTGACGTTGATAGTTGCTGAGCCCCGGCGTATCGCGCGCGATGCGGAGTTGCTCCGCCGCCAGCGGAAATTCACCATAGAGAAGATAGTACTCAGCTAGTGAATGATGCGAGTTGGCGCCCTCGCCCAGACCGAGCTCCGATTCGGCCAGCATCTTGTAGAACTTCGGGTCGCGTCGGTCAGATAAGCCATAGTCGCGCAGCAGTTTCTTCGCATCAGCGAAACGTTCGACAAGCAAAAGACTGTTGATGTAGCCGTAGACGGCGGCGCGACTCTCCGGTTCGAGCTGATACGCTTTTTCGAAGTGACGAAGTGAAGCCGGGAAGTCGTTCGCTCGTTGCTCGAGCTGACCGGCACCGATGCGAAAAGCAACCATCGAAGGATATTCGCTCATGAGTTTGTCGAACTCGATGCGCGCTTTGTCGAATTCACCGGTGGCGGTCAAAGCGAGCGCATAGCCGTAACGCGCGACCTGCTCCTGTTCATAGCTGCCGTCTTTCAGCAGCGCTTCGTAATAGTGCCGGGCCTGTACCGGATCGGCTTCCGCACGAACCCGCAGCTTGGTCTTGATGAGCAGATACTTGTAGCTGTCTTCGCGCACGATCGCCGGTTTGACGGTCTCTGCGCGATTTTTTGCCTCGGCAATGCGATTGATGGAGATTGGATGCGTGCGCAGATACTCAGGAATGAACGAGGGATCGGAATAACGCGAAGCGCGCTGCATGCGTTCGAAGAACACCGCCATCTTTGATGAATCGTAGCCCGCCTTGGCCATCAGCTGGATGCCGATGGCGTCCGCTTCTTTTTCGTTCTCACGCGTGAAATTGATCTGATGCTGCTGAGCAGCGGCCTGCGTCGCCATCAATGCCGCAGCGCCCATCTGCGGGTTGGCCGCAGCCGCCGCGATCGCACCGACCATGGCGATCATCATCGGCACGCTCATATGTGAGGATTCCTCGATCATGCGCGCCGTGTGGCGTTGCGTAACGTGCGATATTTCGTGGCCGACGACTGAGGCGAGTTCCGATTCCGACTTGGTCTCGAGCAGCAGTCCGGTATGAAATACAACGTAACCACCAGGCAACGCAAACGCATTGATGACCGAACTGTCTATCATGTAGAACTGGAACTGGCCGTCGTAGCCGGCCTGATCGCTCAAGCTGTGGCCGAGCTCGTTGATGTAATCCTCGACCTCTTCATCGGTGACCATCGGCGCCAGGCGATGCATCTGGGCCATGAAATCGCGGCCCAGCCGTCGCTCCTGTTCAGGGGAAATAACCGAACCGGCGGAATCGCCGAAGTCAGGCAGATCGATCGATTCCTGCGCCCACACCGCGGGACCCGCCAGGAGCGCGCAGACCAAGAGCAGCTTGCGGCATCGTTGGCGATTCATGCGGATATTCTGCGGCATAGCGCGAGCCTTACGGTAACATGGCTGGCAGCGGTGCCAGCCGTGACATTGTACGGTAGGACACGCGCGTGCGGGTCGAGTTCGCGTGATGCGCGGACTGGCCATCCTGGATGACGCTACGCGGGAAGTGGGTAATGACTGTGGAAAAACGGAACGCGTTCTACGCGCAATCGGGCGGCGTGACTGCCGTGATCAACGCTTCGGCTTGCGGCGTGCTCGAGACAGCGCGCAAAAACGCCGACTCTCTGGGCGTGGTCTATGCCGGCCGAAATGGCATCATCGGCGCGCTGACCGAGGATCTCATCGACACTTCACAAGAATCGGCGGCGTCGATCGCAGCGCTGCGCCATACCCCGGCCGGCGCTTTCGGCTCGTGCCGCTACAAGTTGAAAGGTGTCGAGAACCAGCGTGCCGAATATGAACGCCTGCTGGAAGTCTTCAAAGCCCACCACATCGGCTACTTCTTCTATAACGGCGGCGGTGATTCCCAGGACACCACTAATAAGGTCGCCGAGTTCAGCCGCGCCCAGGGCTACCCATTGACCTGCATAGGCATCCCCAAGACCGTCGACAACGACCTGCCGGTCACCGACAACTGCCCTGGTTTCGGCTCGGTCGCCAAATATGTCGCCGTCTCGATTCGGGAAGCGGGATTCGACGTCGCCTCGATGGCCAAGACCTCGACCAAGGTTTTCGTCATGGAGGTCATGGGTCGGCACGCGGGCTGGATCGCGGCGGCCGGCGGTCTTGCTGCCACCGCGCCCGGCGAAGCGCCTCATCTGATCCTGTTCCCGGAAATCACTTTCGATCAGGATGGTTTCCTGAAGCAGGTCGACGCCTGCGTGAAAGCGCATGGTTACTGTGCCATTGTCGTCTCGGAAGGGTTGCGCAATGGCGCCGGCCAGTTCATTGCCGAAGCCGGCACCCGCGACGCTTTCGGCCACGCTCAGCTCGGCGGTGTCGCACCGGTCATTGCACAACTGGTCAAGGACAGCCTCGGCTACAAATACCATTGGGCCGTTGCCGACTATCTGCAACGCGCGGCGCGCCACATCGCCTCGAAGACCGACGTCGAACAGGCCTATGCGGTCGGGCGGGCGGCAGTCGAGATGGCGCTGGCCGGTGACAACGCGGTCATGCCGACCATTGTGCGGCTCAGCGATTCACCCTACCGCTGGGAAATCGGCAAAGTCCGCCTCGCCGATGTGGCCAATGTGGAAAAGAAGCTGCCGCGTGACTACATCACCGCCGACGGTTACGGCATCACGCCAGCCTGTCGCCGTTACCTGGCACCCCTGATTGAAGGCGAGGACTATCCCCCTTATCTCGATGGCCTGCCGCAATACGTCCGTCTGGAGAATACCGCTGTGCCGCGCAAGCTGGCCGTGCGCTTTGAACCCGGCTGATTCCAAAGTACAATCGCCCGCGCTCATCCGGGGGGACGAGTGTGGCATCGGTCGCTGATTTCGGGCTGGTTTCGGGCCGAATTCGGGCTGGTTTCGGGCCGAATTCGGGCTGACATCCGCCGATATTCCGCGCCTTATTTGACAGCAACCGCTTAGCTGAGGGTTTTCTCATGCTCGCAATCTGGTTTTCCATTCTCTGCGGCATCATTGCCGTGGGCTATGGCGCATGGTCCGTGCGCTGGATCCTCGCGCAACCGCAAGGCAACGCGCGCATGATCGAAATTGCGGCCGCCATTCAGCAGGGTGCGAGCGCCTACCTGGACCGGCAGTACATGACCATCGGCATGGTCGGCGGGGCGCTGTTCATCGCGCTCGGGTTTGCCCTCGACTGGACCACGGCCATCGGATTCGCTATCGGTGCCATTCTGTCCGGCGCCACCGGCTATATCGGCATGAACATCTCGGTGCGCTCCAATCTGCGTACTGCCGAAGCCGCCAACAGCGGCATGAACGCAGCGCTGCAGGTCGCCTTCCGCGGTGGCGCAATCACCGGCATGCTGGTTGTCGGTCTCGGCCTGCTCGGCGTCGCCGGCTTCTATGCTTATCTCGTCGGCCAAGGCCAGGGCACGCATCTGGCACCGCTGGTCGGACTTGGTTTCGGCGGTTCATTGATCTCGATTTTCGCTCGCCTCGGTGGCGGTATCTTCACCAAGGGCGCCGACGTCGGTGCCGACCTCGTCGGTAAAGTCGAAGCCGGTATTCCGGAAGACGACCCGCGCAACCCGGCCGTTATTGCCGATAACGTCGGCGATAACGTTGGCGACTGCGCCGGCATGGCTGCAGACCTGTTTGAAACCTACGCCGTTACCGTGATCGCGACAATGCTGCTCGGCAGCCTCTCGCTGGAACAAGTCGGGGCGAACGGCATCGTCTACCCGCTGGTACTCGGTGGCGTGTCGATACTTGCTTCCATTGCCGGAACATTTTTCGTCAAGGCGACACCGGGCGGCACCATCATGGGGGCCCTCTATCGCGGGCTGATCGTCGCCGGTGGCCTGGCCGCCGTGGCGTTCTTGCCGGTGACCGCGCTCATGATGCACGGCACTGCCGTCGGCGTGATGCCGCTGTTCGGCTGTGCACTGATTGGACTGGTGCTGACTGCGGCTCTGGTCTGGATCACCGAGTACTACACCGGGACGGATTATCCGCCGGTGCAGCACATCGCCAAGGCCTCCGAGACCGGCCATGCGACGAACATCATCGCCGGTATCGGGGTCTCGATGCGCGCGTGCGCGCTGCCGGTGCTGGCGGTCTGCGCGGCCATCTATTTCTCGTACGCCTGGGCCGGCCTCTACGGCATCGCCATCGCGGCGACGTCGATGCTGTCGATGACCGGGATCATCGTTGCGCTCGACGCTTTCGGCCCGATCACCGACAACGCCGGTGGCATCGCCGAAATGGCCAATCTGCCGGAAGAAATCCGCGGCATCACCGACCCGCTGGATGCAGTCGGCAACACGACCAAAGCGGTGACCAAGGGTTACGCCATCGGCTCAGCTGGCCTGGCCGCGCTGGTGCTGTTTGCCGACTACACTCATGAACTCGAGCATTGGATGCGTGAAGCTGGCACGCTCGCCGCCGGCGAGTCGGTCAAGTTCCTGCTCTCCGATCCCGATGTCATCATCGGTCTGTTCATCGGTGGCATGGTGCCTTACCTGTTCGCCGCGATGGGCATGGAAGCGGTCGGCCGAGCTGCCAGTTCGGTGGTGGTCGAAGTGCGCCGCCAGTTCCGCGAGATTCCGGGCATCATGGAAGGTACGGCTAAACCGGACTATTCGCGCGCCGTCGACATGCTGACGCGGGCCGCGATCAAGGAAATGGTCGTGCCTTCGCTATTGCCGGTGCTGGTGCCGATAGTCGTCGGCTTCATCTTAGGTCCGCTGGCGCTTGGCGGTCTGCTGTTGGGGACCATCGTCACCGGCCTGTTCGTCGCCATCTCGATGACGACCGGTGGCGGCGCGTGGGACAACGCCAAGAAATATATCGAAGACGGCCATTGTGGTGGCAAGGGCTCCGATGCGCATAAGGCTGCAGTGACCGGCGATACCGTCGGCGACCCTTACAAGGATACCGCCGGCCCGGCCATCAATCCCTTGATCAAGATCATCAACATCGTCGCGCTGCTGATCGTTCCGCTGATCGTCTGATACGAATGTCAGCCCCGTGGCCGCTAGCAGCTTGTCGGATTTAGGTAAACTCTGAATAAGTCCATCCTGGACTTCTCAGAGTACGGAAAGGGAAAAATGCGATTTTCCCTTTCCTTCATTTTCAATGGTCTACGCCCATCAAAAATGGCGGCACATCCCTGTGCCGCAGGAAGCTCTGCTTTTTGCAGAGCTTCCTTAGGAAATCGCAGTCGATTCAGCCTAAGTCCGACAAGCTGCTTTGCCACGGGGTGTGACGTACAAGAGAACAAGTCCCGCTCAGTACCCGAGCGCTGAGGCAATCCCGAAGCGCGCCAGCAGTTCGCGTGTCTCGCACAGGGGCAAGCCGACCACTGCGCCATAGCTACCCTCGATACGGCGCACGAGCGCGCCACCCAGGCCCTGGATGCCGTAACCGCCGGCCTTGTCGTAAGGTTCACCGCTGGTGCAGTAGGCGTCGATCAGCGCTTCGGTCAGCGGTGCAAACTCGACCAGCGTCATGACACACACACATTCGATTCGCGTGCTGTCAGCGAGGACGACCGCTGTGTGCACGGTGTGCTGTCGACCCGACAGTGCGCGGAGCATAGCGTGCGCATCGTCGGGTCCGCTCGGTTTGCCGAAGATGCGGCCGTCGAGGCTGACCGTCGTGTCGGCCGCCAGCACAGCGCAGTCGGCGCCACGCAACGAGACTGCCTGTGCGGCTTTGGCTCTTGCCACGCGTTCGACATAGTCGGCCGGCAACTCACCGGCAAACGCGCGCTCGTCGACTTCGATATCCACTGGCTGGTAAGCGACGCCAATCACGGTCAGCAGTTCGGCGCGACGCGGCGAGCGCGAAGCAAGCAGTAATTTTGGCGTTACAGTCGTGCTCATGCGCGGTGATAGGGATGCCCTTCGAGAATGCTCCAGGCGCGATAGATCTGTTCAGCGACAATGATCTGCACGAGCAGATGCGGCAGCGTGAGTCGCGACAGCGACCAGCGTTGCGCCGCCCGTTCGCGCAGGCCTGTATCGAGACCATCGGCGCCGCCGATCAGCAAGGTGACGTCGGTGTGCCGCGTCCGCCACTCACCTAACCAGCCTGCCAGTTCCGGGCTGCTGAGGGCATCGCCAGTGACGTCGAGCGCCACAAGGTGCGCGGCCGATCGCAGCACTTTGGTTATTCGTTGTGCTTCATCGCGGCGGCGAACCGCAGCGGTGAGCGCGTCCGCGCCTGGTGCGACATGCCGTTGGCAAAGGTCGAAATGGCGCGCGAGTCGCGTCGCATAGTCTGCGGTCGCCGCGCTGACCCAGCCCGGTGGTCGCCGACACACACTGACAACTTCCACGCGCATCGGGCCGCGTCTCAGACGGCGCTAATCTGCACCGACGAACGCTCCTCCCAGAGCTTCTCCAGCTGGTAGAACTCGCGCGAGTGCGCCTGCATCAGATGCACGACTACGCCGCCGAGATCGACCAGCACCCATTCGCCTTCGCCTGCGCCTTCGATGCCGAGCACCGTTGCCTTATTCGCGCGCGCCGCGTCCTGCACGCGATCGATGAGCCCGCGCACCTGGCGCGAAGAGCGGCCAGTGGCGACGATCATGTAGTCAGTGATGACGGTCAGCTTGCGCACGTCGAGCACTCGAATGTCGACAGCCTTGCCGTCGTCGAGTGCTTCCTTGACGGCTGTGGCAAGTTTCGCCGTGAGTTTGTCTTCGACAACTTTTTTGGCGCTCATCCGGTCAGGCCTCGACACTTGCAGGAATGGAAGGCGATGAAGGCGTTACAGGGCACTAGTACAGGCCTCGCTGGGTGATGATGTCGTAGACGGCATCCGGCACCAGATGACGGATGTCCTGACCTGCGGCCAGCCGCGCGCGCAGCTCGCTCGACGCTATCGGCAGCAGTGGGATGTCGAGAAAATAGACGTGACCGGCAGGCTTGCGATGGAGATCTTCCACGTCTTCAGACTGCGCATTGGCGATCAGTTCGTCAAGCCCCGCCGTCGCCAGTTCGACACCGGGGCGCGCCGCAACCACCACGTGAGCAAGTTTCAGGATCTGCTCCGGGCAGTGCCAGGCCGGCAGGCTGTGAAACGCATCACGCCCCAGCAGCAGACATAGTGAGCGGTCCGGCCAACGTTCGCGTAGTTCGCGTAGCGTATCGACGGTATACGTCACCCCACCGCGCAATAGTTCGCAGTTGTCGGCAACTAGTGGCCAGGTCGCGACAGCCTGCACCATGGCCAGACGTGCTTCGGCGCTCGCTATCGGGGGCGAACGATGGCCAGGCAGATTTAATGGCAGCAGGCGAACCTGTTCCAGGCGCAGTACCTGGTGCGCCTCGAGTGCCGCCCGCAGGTGACCGATATGTACCGGATCAAATGTGCCGCCGAGCAGGCCGATGGGCCGTGCGTGCTCGCTCACCCGCAACAACCGCGCCGACGGCGTTCAGGCACGAATGTGTCCGTCACCCAGCACGATCCATTTCTGCGACGTCAGGCCTTCCAGGCCGACCGGACCACGGGCGTGGAATTTGTCGGTCGAGATGCCGATTTCCGCGCCGAGTCCGTATTCGAAGCCGTCGGCAAAACGCGTCGACGCGTTGATCATGACAGAACTCGAATCGACTTCGGCCATGAAGCGCCGCGCACGCGCGAAATCGCCAGTGACAATGGCGTCAGTATGTTGTGAACCGTAGCGCCGGATGTGGTCCATCGCTTCATCGAGTGTATCGACAATGCGTATCGCAAGTATCGGCGCGAGGTATTCGGCATACCAGTCGTCCTCGCCTGCCACGCGCACAGCCGGATGAAATGCACGGCTGCGCTCACAGCCGCGCAGCTCGACACCATGCTCGACGAACTGTGCCAGCAGGCTGGGAAACACGCGGGCTGCCGCGGCCGGTGTTGCCAGCAGCGTTTCCATCGCATTACACACGCCGTAACGATGCGTCTTCGCGTTGAAGGCGATGGCCGTCGCCATGGCGAGGTCCGCACTGTCGTCGATGAAGACATGACAGACACCGTCGAGGTGCTTGATCACCGGCATCCGTGCTTCGCGGCTGATGCGCTCGATGAGACCCTTGCCGCCGCGCGGAATGATGACATCGACATACTGCGGACTGGCAAGCAACGCACCAACCACCGCCCGGTCAGTTGTCGCAATGACCTGCACGGCGGCTGCTGGTAAATCTGCCGCGAGCAATCCTGCGCGCACGCAGTCGGCAATGGCTAGATTCGATCGGGCTGCTTCGGAGCCGCCACGCAGGATCGCCACATTGCCGGATTTCAGGCACAGCGCGGCAGCATCCGCCGTCACGTTCGGGCGTGATTCATAGATGATGCCGACGACGCCGAGCGGAACCCGCATGTGCCCGACCTGAATGCCGCTGGGCCGATAACTGAGATTGGTAATGGCCCCTATCGGATCGGGCAGCTCGGCGATCTCGAGCACGCCGAGAGCCATCGCTTCGAGGCGTGCAGGCGTCAATTCGAGGCGCTCGCGCAGGCTTGCTTCGATACCACTCGCTGCCTGCAGGTCGGCACGATTGGCGTGCAGAATATCGGCGCTGCGTTCGCCGAGCGTCGCGGCGATCGCTTTCAGCGCCTGGTTTTTCTGCGCCGTCGAGGCGCGCGCCATGGCTGGTGTGGCTGCACGCGCAGCACTACCGAGCGCATCGAGATAAGCGCCGACATCGGTCGCTGGAAGGCGCGCGGCGCGCAATTCTGTACTCATACTGTTCACCATCGCGGCATCAAACCTTTCGCCACCGACCGACCGCCGACAGCCAGCGCAAGGATTTCGAGTTCATCCCAGGGTTCGCCGGCACGCGCGCCTTTTATTACGGTGTCGATGAAGTTAGCGTACGCCAACAAGGTCGACAATTCATCCGCGCTGCAGCGTTCGAGCAGGCGGCGCAGCAGCGGCTTGCGATTGTCCCACACCCGATACCGCTCAAACTGCGCCTCGATCCGCGCGCCGGCAGCGCAGGCCAGCGCGATCTGCGCGAGCTGACGCAGCTCGCGGCCCAGCGCCCAGTTGACCAGAATGGGTTCGGTCCCTTCTTCGCGTAGTCCGCGCATGATGCGTACAGCGCGCAGGAGGTCGCCGGCCAGGACCGCGTCGGCGAGTTGAAAGACATCATAGCGGGCACTGTCCTGCACCGCCTGGCGTACATCGTCCGCTTCGATGGTATCGCGGCCACCGTCAACGAGCAGGCACAGCTTTTCGACTTCCTGACTCGCCGCGAGCATATTGCCTTCGACGCGATCGGCAATGAGTGCCGCGGCCGCCGGCGACAATCGCTTACCATGCCGGGCCGCGCGGCGGTTCAACCAGGCCGGCAGCGCGTCGCTTTTGAGATCGCGCGTATTGACGCAGACGGCCTGTTCTTCGAGCGCCTTGAACCATTTGGCCTTACGCGTATTCGCATCGGCCTTGTCGGCTGTTACCAACAGAACATCGCCGCCAACCGGTCTCGCGGCAAGTCGCGCGAGTACGTCAACGCCGAGTTTGTCGGGTTTGCGACTGCCGAGCCGGATCTCGAGCAGCCGCCGACTTGCGAACAGCGACAGTGCGTTGCTTTCCCCTTCGAGTGCGGCCCAGTCGATGCCGGTTTCGCCGTCGAACACCAGCCGCTCTTCGACGCCTTCCTGGCGTGCACGCCGGCGCAATGCATCAGCGCATTCCATCAATTGCAGCGGCTCTTCGCCGTGAAAGAAATAGGTTTCGGCCAGCGCCGCGCTCTGCAAGCGTTCGTGCAGCCGCTCGACGGTCAGCTGCATGGCATTATGGCGCTGGCGCCGGAATGACCGGGCTGGGCGCGCCGCGCGCGAACTCGCTCGCCGTGATCGGCGCTTGCGGTCCGGCGGGCGGCGGGATCTGAATGGTCTGCAGACGCAGTACCAGGGTGGTCGCTGCAATCTTTGCGAGATCTAACTGAACCGTCTGATCCTGGGCGACCGTACCGAGCAGTGAGACTTCGTCGAACACGTAGTCGAGCTGCCAGGTCAGCGGCTCGCGCGGAATGAGCAGTCGCCCGTCACCGGTGCGTACGGAAAAATACGCTTCCAGACCCAGCTCGATTTCGCGCACTTTGCCGGTATCGGGATCGACGGAAAGGATGCGTCGATCAAAACGCTCGGTTTCGATTGTGACGACGAGATCGGCCCCGATGGGGCTGCTGATGACGGATATTCGACGATTGTAGAGCTCGTTTTTGACCGCGTCGCCGACGTGGGATGCGCCCGCCGCGTTGACGTATACATTCGAGAAATTCGGCTGATGTGGTCCTTTGCCACGCAGGTACCACCCGCCACAGCCAGCGAGCATCGCAGTCAGTGCGCCGATAGCCAATATGCGCCAGACCTTAGCCATGCGCTATTCCGTCACTCGGCGACGACGATGTTCACGAGCTTGCCCGGCACGACGATAACCTTGCGAATGGACTTGCCAGCAAGATGACGACTGACGTTGTCGTCGGCTATCGCGGTCGCTTCGCAAATTTCGCGCGTCGCCTCGGCTGCAACTTTGACCACCGCGCGCTTGCGACCATTGACCTGCACGACGAGTTCGAGCTCTGCGCGCGTCAATGCGTTACTGTCGGCGCGCGGCCAGGGCGCGTCGTAGAGCTCGCCGGGCTGCCCCAGCGCCCGCCACAATGCCGTTGCGATATGCGGAACTATCGGCGCAAGCAGCAGCACGATGACGGTCAGCCCTTCATGACGAACAGCCCGCGCCGCAGGCTCAGTGCCGTCGAGACGACCGAGGTGATTGACGAGTTCCATGACGGCCGCAATGGCCGTATTGAATTTATAGCGTCGACTGATGTCGTCGGAGACCTTCACAATCGTCTCATGAATGTGCCGGCGCGCCTCGGCGAGCTTGTCGGACAACGCGTCCGAGGACGTGCCGGGTACAACGGCTACCGGTACGCTGGCGACGTGCAGATGAACCTGGCGCCACAGCGATTTCAGGAATCGGAAAGCTCCTTCGACGGCACCGTCCGACCATTCCAGCGATTGGTCCGGCGGTGCGGCGAACATGGTGTACAAGCGCACGGTGTCTGCGCCATAGCGATCGATCAAGGCCTGCGGATCGACGCCATTGCTTTTCGATTTCGACATCTTCTCGACCGGTCCGATGATTACCGGCAGGCCGTCGCTCTTGAGGCGAGCAGTGACAGCGCGCCCTTTGTCGTCAGCCTCGACCTCGACCTGCTCGGGACTGAAATACTGCTTCCGCCCGTTATCACCATCTCGAAAATACGTTTCCTTGCACACCATGCCCTGGGTCAGCAGCCGTTTGAACGGCTCGGCCGATTCGACCAGCCCGACATCGCGCATGGTCTTGTGGAAGAACCGCGCATACAGCAGATGGAGCACCGCGTGTTCGATGCCGCCAATGTAGATGTCGACCGGCATCCAGTAATTGACGCGCGCATCGACCATGGCCTGATCGCTGTCGGCGCAGGCGAACCGCGAGAAATACCACGACGATTCGAAGAACGTATCGAACGTGTCGGTCTCGCGGCGGGCCGGGCGGCCGTCGGCGAACCGGGCGGCCGTGAACTCGGGCATATGACTCAGCGGTGAGGCAACGCCCTGCCAGGCGACGTTCTCCGGCAGCGTCACCGGCAGGCGCCCGTCCTGCTCCGGGACCGCGATACCGTCGTCGCCATAGATGACCGGTATCGGGCATCCCCAGTAGCGCTGGCGCGAGACCAGCCAGTCGCGAAGGCGATACTGAACACGCTTCTCGGCCCGCCCGCTCTTGGCCAGCGTGGCGGCAATGGCAGCGAAAGCATCGGCGAAATCCAGGCCGTCGTAGGGGCCGCTGTTGATGAGCACGCCGTGCTCGGTATAGGCACCATCGGCGAGATCGAAAGCGCGGCCGTCACTCGGCTGCACGACTTGGCGCATCGGCAGCGCGTGACGCTGGGCGAACTCGTAATCGCGCTGATCATGAGCAGGCACTGACATGACGGCACCGGTGCCGTAACTCATCAGCACGAAGTTCGCGACCCACACCGGCACCGCTGCACCTGTCAATGGATGAACGACAGTGATGTCGAGCGCCATGCCGCGTTTCTCGAGTTTCTCGATGACCGCCTCGGATGTCGACTGGTGGCGGCAGGCCTCGAGAAATTCGGCCAGCGCCGGGTCGCGGGCTGCAGCGGCCAGCGCCAGCGGATGCTCCGGCGCGACCGCCATATAAGTGGCACCGAGCAGGGTGTCGGGGCGCGTGGTATAGACTTCCAACTCACCGCTGCCATCACTCAGCGCGAAACGGATGAGCAGGCCCTCGGAGCGTCCGATCCAGTTGCGCTGCATGGTTTTGACCGCTTCTGGCCATTCATCCATGCGGTCGAGTTCGTCCAGCAGTTCATCGGCATACGCTGTAATGCGCAGGAACCATTGCGGGATCTCACGGCGTTCGACCGGCGCGCCGGAGCGCCAGCCGCAGCCGTCGATGACCTGCTCATTGGCGAGCACGGTCTGGTCCACCGGATCCCAGTTGACGACCGCCGTCGCTCGATAGACCAGACCTTTCTCGTGCAAGCGCGCGAAGAACCATTGCTCCCAGCGATAGTAGGACGGGTCGCAGGTCGCGAGTTCGCGCGACCAGTCGTAGGCGAAACCCAGGCGCTGGAGCTGGCGGCGCATGTAATCGATATTGCTGCGCGTCCATTCGGCCGGCGGCACGTTGTTCTCGATGGCGGCATTCTCGGCCGGGAGGCCGAAAGCATCCCAGCCCATCGGTTGCAGAACATTCTTGCCTTGCATGCGCTGGTAACGCGCAATGACGTCACCTATCGTGTAATTCCGCACATGGCCCATATGCAGGCGGCCGCTGGGATAGGGGAACATGCACAGGCAGTAGAATTTCTCCTTGTGCGGATCCTCGCTGACCTTGAAAGCCTGGCTGTGTTGCCAGGCCTGCTGCACCGCGGGTTCAATGACCTGCGGTTCGTAACGCTCGTTCAAAGTCTCCTGCATTGCGGCCCTGCGCCGTGTCGACGCCCTTTCCTGACGAGTGGGGAATACCCCTGCGATTGCGCCGCGTGCGGGCACGGCGACGGCCGCAGCGGGCGGTTTATTGCGGCGCAAAGCATACAGGAGGGCAGCAGCCATGTCCCGCCATGTCCCTGCCGTGTTCCTGCTTGCGATAGGCATGCCGGAACCCCATTCAGGGCACACCGGCGCGCGATTGCCGCGCGTCTTAGCCGGTCGTGTCATTCCACCGGTTAAGCGAACAAAGCGCCGGTCCAGGGGGCTGAACCGGCGTGGCCAACGAGGCCGAGGGGCGAGCAGAGGTGCGCTCAGGGTGTGGCTGCAGTCAAACGTTCGCGATTTTTCTCCAGCGTCGCTTCGCCGATACCCTTGACCAGCAACAGGTCATCGACGGTCTTGAACGGTCCGTTGGCGTCGCGATAGGCGACAATGGCAGCCGCTTTGGCCGGACCGATGCCGACAATGGCGGCGGCCAGCGTGTCAGCGTCGGCCTGGTTGACGTTGACAGTGTCGGCGGCGCCAGCGGCGAAGCAGAAGCACAGCAGGGCAGTGGCAAGCAGGGTTCTGAATAAGGACATTCCATGTCTCCTTGATCGAACTAATTGTAGATCCGGCCGGTTGGCCGAGCCAGCTCGCCGCCTTCCCTGGCCGGCGAGCTTGCTGTCAGACTAGCCGCTGGTCGGACCCGCGTACCAGCCGGCATCCGGCCAGGCAGCGCCAATGACGACGGGAATTCTTCCTTTCTTGCACGCGGATGACGGGCTCAGGCGGCCGCGCAAATGACCGGCAGTCGACTAGTCTTCGATAAAGCTTCATGAAGATGTCACAAAACTGCCGTTAAATGACTGTCGTTACCGCCGCATGACGACGAATAGAGCACATGATGACCGCTAATATCCTGATCGTCGAAGACGAGCCCGCCATCCGGCAGATGCTCGGCTTCACGCTGGCGGCCGACGGATACAGCTACACCGAAGCCGGCGACGTCGATGAGGCAAACGGCGCGATGACCGTCTTGACACCGGATCTGATCCTGCTCGACTGGATGCTGCCCGGGATCAGCGGCGTGGATTTCGCGCGACGCCTGAAGCGCGACCCGAAGACGAGCGCCATTCCGATCATCATGCTGACGGCCCGCGGCGACGAAAACGACAAGGTCAAAGGCCTGGACAGTGGCGCCGACGATTTCATCACCAAGCCGTTTTCGACCCGCGAACTGCTGGCACGGGTGCGCGCAGTCATGCGCCGGGCCCAGGTCGCGGGTGAGGACGACGCCGTCATGATCGGCTCGATCAAGCTCGATACCCAGACTCACCGGGTCACGGTCGAAGGGCGCCCGCTCGAACTCAGCCCGACGGAATTCCGCCTGCTGCATTTCTTCATCACCCATCCCGAGCGGGTCTACTCGCGCAACCAGCTGCTGGACGGGGTGTGGGGAAATCACGCCTACATCGAAGAACGTACCGTCGACGTGCACATCCGCCGCCTGCGCAAGCTGCTCGAACCGTGCGCCTGCGATGGCTATATCCAGACCGTGCGCAGTGTCGGCTATCGGTTTTCCACCCAGCTCGAGTAGGCCGGCCTGAGCGGACAGGCCCACCTGCCCCTGTTGCCGAGCGCCGGATAGCGCGATAATGCAGCCAGACGTTCAGTTCGCGCCCAGCGGCGGTTGATATGTTCCAACGGGACGCCTGGCGGCTCACCGCGTTCATACTGGTTGCTCTCCTGCTCGGTATCCTGACCGACGCGGTGAGCTGGTGCCTGCTTGCCGCTGCTGCCGGCTACATCGTCTGGCTGCACATCAAACTCGGTGGCCTGCTGCGCTGGCTTCGCGATCACAAGACGCATGAACCTCCCGAGGCCTCCGGCGTCTTCGAGGAACTCTCACTCGAAATCGACTACCTGCGCGAGCGGCACAAGAAGCGCAAGAAAAAGCTCGCCAGCTATCTCAAGCAGTTCCAGCAGGCAACGCGCGCGCTGCCCGACGCCACCGTCGTCCTCGACGTCAACGCCGAAGTCCGCTGGGCCAACACGGCAGCACGGCGCGATCTCGGCATCCGCTGGCCGGAAGATGTCGGCCAGCGCATCACCAATCTCATTCGCAGCCCGGAACTGCGGAGTTTCGTCGAGAGCGGGCGCGACGATATCGCCATCGAAATCCCGAGTCCATCCGATCCCAAACGTCACTTGAGTGTGCTGCTCGCACCTTACGGCCGCGAACAGCGCCTGTGTGTCGCGCGCGATATCACGCAGCTCCATCGCGTCAATCAGATCCGCCGCGATTTCGTCGCCAATGTCTCGCACGAATTGCGCACGCCGATCACGGTGTTTCGCGGTTATCTGGAAACGCTCGCCAGCCAGTCGGAGCTGTGTCCGCCGGCGTGGCGCCCGGCCCTGGCTCAGATGCTGAGCCATGCCGAACGCATGCGCATGCTGGTCGAGGAACTGCTGTTACTGTCGACGCTCGAGCGCGAGGATCGCGTGCCGCAACCGGAAACCGTCGATGTCTCGGAGCTGATCGGCGACATCCACGCACGCGCTCGCGAATTGTCCGGCACGCGTGAACATCTGTTCGCACTCGAAATAGCGCCCGGCTTGAGCGTGCGCGGCGCACGCAGCGAACTCTACAGCGCGTTTTCCAATCTGGTCTTCAACGCCGTCAGCTATACACCAGCGCGCGGCGTGATCCGCATCCGCTGGTATCGCGACGCCGATGGCGCGCATTTCGAAGTCGAGGACAACGGCATTGGCATCAGTGCCGAACATCTGCCGCGGTTGACCGAGCGCTTCTATCGTGTCGAGGCTTCACGCACCCGCAGCGAAGGCGGCACCGGGCTCGGGCTCGCCATCGTCAAGCACGTGCTGCAGCGACACAACGCCGAACTCGTTATCACCAGCGAACCCGGCAAAGGCAGCCGCTTCCGCTGTGATTTTCCGCCGAGTGAAGTCGTCGCGCCGGTGGTCCGGCTGACCGAGCAGGCGCGCGACGCGGGTTGACGCTCAAGTTGCCGTCGTTGTGTCGTGCCTCGGACCCTATTCGCGCGGGTCGCGCCGCAATTCCTGTTCGACCTGTTCCAGTGCGACGTGGCGGACATCCTTGCCTTCGACCAGATAGATGACGTTCTCGCAGATGTTGCGCGCGTGATCGCCGATGCGCTCCAGCGCGCGGACTGACAGCACTGCGTCCAGCACACGAGTAATCGAGCGTGGATCTTCCATCATGTAGGTGATCAGATAGCGCATGATGGCTTCGGTCTCGGCATCGACTTCCTTGTCTTCCTGAGCGACGCGGAACGCCGATTCCGAGTCCATGCGCGCGAAGGCGTCCAGCGCGGTGCGCACCATGCGTCGCACATGGTGGCCCATCGCCAGCATGCCGACATAATGGCTGCCGACACCGGTGCCACGCAGATTGAGCACGAGGCGGGCAATCTTCTCGGCTTCGTCGCCGATACGTTCGAGATCGGTAATCGTCTTGCTGACGGCAAGCACCAGCCGCAGGTCACTCGCCGCCGGCTGGCGCCGCAGCAGGATCTCGGTGCAATCGCCGTCGATTTCGACTTCGAGCGCATTGACCTTGAAATCGTTGACGGCAACGTAATCAGCCGCCTCGAAATCGCCTTTGGCCAGTGTTTCCAGCACCTTCTGCAGATGGTCCTCGACCAGACCGCCCATCGCGAGGACTTTCGAACGGATGTCCTCGAGTTCCTTGTCGAACTGGTGGGAGATGTGATGGGTCAGACGCGACATCACCATGGATTGCTTCCTCCTGAGACTGGCCACGCAGTCCGTCGCATCCCGACCACACTTGGCTGAGATCGACGAAGCATGGCCGTCATCCGTAACGTCCCGTGATGTAATCTTCGGTCTGTTTGCGGCGCGGCGTGGTGAACAGGTTCTTGGTTTTGCCGAATTCGATCAGGTCACCCATGTACATGAACGCCGTGTAATCCGAAACGCGCGCTGCCTGCTGCATGTTATGCGTGACAATGACGATCGTATAGTCCTTCTTCAGCTCGTAGATGAGCTCCTCGATCTTGAGCGTCGAGATCGGGTCGAGCGCTGAAGCCGGTTCGTCGAGCAGAAGCACTTCCGGCTCGATGGCAATGGCCCGGGCGATCACCAGCCGCTGCTGTTGACCGCCGGACAGACCCAGCGCACTGTCGTGCACCCGATCTTTCACTTCGTCCCACAACGCTGCCCCACGCAGTGCCCGTTCGACCGACTTGTCGAGCACACGCCGACCGTTGACGCCCTGGATACGCAAACCGTAGGCGACGTTCTCGTAGATCGATTTGGGAAACGGATTAGGCTTCTGGAACACCATGCCGACTTTGCGGCGCAGGGTTGCGACATTGACGCCAGGGTCATAGATGTTCTGCAGGTCGAGCAGGATCTCGCCTTCGATGCGCACGTTGTCGATGAGGTCGTTCATGCGGTTGAAGCAGCGCAACAGCGTCGATTTGCCGCAACCGCTCGGGCCGATGAAAGCCGTGACGAATTTTTCCGGAATGGCGAGATTGATGTCCCGCAGAGCCTGTTTCTCGGCGTAAAACAGGTTGAGATCCTTGACCACCAGACAGTCTTTCGGTGCCTGCGGGCGCTCCACCGGCGCTGGCTCTTCGCGACGCAGCGCCTGGATATCGACCGCATGCGTAAGGCCGCTGCGCTCCGTCCCGGAAGGTCCCTGCATATCCTCGATTCCAGGTTCAGGTTTCGACAGCATTGTACTTTCCTCGCAAGCGGTTGCGAATCGAGATGGCGGCAAGGTTGAGGGTGACGATGATGACGACCAGCAGCAGCGAGGTGGCGTAGACCAGCGGTCGTGCCGCTTCGACGTTCGGACTCTGGAAACCGACATCGTAGATATGAAAGCCGAGATGCATGAACTTCCGGTCCAGATGCAGAAACGGCATATTGCCGTCGAGCGGCAGCATCGGGGCAAGTTTGACCACGCCAACCATCATCAGCGGCGCGACTTCGCCGGCGGCGCGGGCGACTGCCAGAATGATGCCCGTCATCATTGCCGGCGTGGCCATCGGCAGGACCGTGCGCCACAGCGTTTCGGCCTTGGTGGCACCGAGCGCGAGCGAACCTTCGCGGATACTGCGCGGAATGCGCGAGAGCCCTTCCTCGGTCGCGACAATGACGACCGGCACGGTCAGCAGTGCCAGCGTCAGCGACGACCACAACATGCCCGGCGTACCGAAAGTCGGTGCCGGCAGCGCCTCGGGATAGAACAGGCGGTCGATGTTGCCGCCGAGAAAATACACGAAGAAGCCGAGCCCGAAAACGCCGTAGACGACTGACGGCACTCCGGCGAGATTGTTGACGGCGATGCGAATGATGCGGGTCAGCAGTCCCTGGCGGGCGTATTCGCGCATGTAGACTGCCGCGATGATGCCGAAAGGTGAGACGAAAATCGACATCAGCAGAACCATCATGACGGTGCCGAAAATGGCCGGAAACACGCCGCCTTCGGTATTTGCTTCACGCGGTTCGTCGGCGACGAACTCAGCCAGCTTGTCGAAGTAATGCCCGAGTTTGCCGGTCACCGACAGGCGATTCGGCAGGAAGCCGCGTACGATTTCGGCTAGCGGCAGTTCACGCGTCTCGCCTTCGACGGTCTTGACCAGAAGCACGTCGCGCGCGATCGCAACATTCAAGGTGGCAAGCTTGTCGGTCAGAGCGGCATATCGCTGTTCGAGTGCGGCGCGGCCGGCAGCGATCTCAGCGTGCGCTGCGGGGTCCGTATTGCCGTCCAGAACCAGACCCCGTTCGTGCAGGCGCAGGCGCTCCAGTTCATAGTTGACGGCGCCCATCTCCTGTTTCTCAATGACATCGATTCTGGTGGCCAGCGCGCGTTGTCGGGCGAGCCGTTGATCGAATTCCTGCCACAGTGTCGTCGTCAGGCCCAGCGCTTTGTCGCCTTGGCGGATATCCAGCAGATAACCGTAAAAATTGCCCCATTCTTTGCGCTCGGCCACGAATACGTCAGGTGGATAGCCAACGCTTTCTATCTCGGCATCGCTGAACCACTTGAAGTCGAAGCCGTAGACATCGCGGTTGCCGACCTTGTAGAGATAACGGTCGACGAAAGCCTGGCCTTGCGGCACGGCGATACCCTGATCGAGCAGACGCGAGGCGGCAACGGTCTCTTCGTCGACCTGCTCACCTAGCGCGAGGGTAGGCGCGCTGTCGGCGCTGCGGAGCGTAATCTCGGCAACATCCGCCGGCCAGAAATGGCCCATGCCGCGCAGCGTGATCAACAACAGCAGTCCGAAGACCATGATCAAGCTGACGCTGACAGCACCCGCCGTCAGCCATACCCATGGCATGCCGGTACCGAGCCAGTCCTGCAGTCGTGCGCGCACTGCACCGACGGCTGACGATGATTCGGCGGTCTCGCTCGAGATAATCGGATTCATTACAGACTGCTGTATTTGCGGCGCAGGCGCTGACGGACGATTTCAGCCAGCGTATTGACGACGAACGTGACCAGAAACAGGACCAGGGCCGCCAGAAACAGAATACGGTAATGCGTGCTCGCGACTTCGGACTCCGGCAGTTCGACGGCGATGTTGGCCGACAGCGCACGGAAACCCTGAAAGATATTGAGGTCCATAACCGGTGTGTTGCCGGTTGCCATGAGCACGACCATGGTCTCGCCGACTGCGCGGCCCATGCCGATCATGACGGCGGAGAAAATGCCTGGACTGGCGGTCAGCAGCACAACTTTGATGGCGGTCTGCCAGGGCGTCGCGCCAAGCGCGAGCGAGCCCATCGTCAACTGTCTCGGTACGCTGAAGACAGCGTCTTCGCTGATCGTGAAAATGGTCGGAATGACGGCGAAGCCGATGGCGATACCGACCACCAGTGAGTTTCTCTGGTCGTACGCCAGGCCATGTTCGACCGTCAGCCAATGCGTGAAGCTGTCGCCGAACAGCAACGTTTCAAGCACACGCCCGAGTGCCAGCGCTGCCCATACAGCGAGACAGATGATCGGCACCAGCGCCGCAGCTTCCCACCCATCGGGAAGAAAGCGACGCCAGGTTCGCGGCGCGCCGTGCCACAGGGCGGCAACGGTCAGAATGACAACCGGCAGCAGCACCCCCATGAGCAGCACACCGAGCAGCTCGCGCTCGATCAGCGGAGCCAGCCACAGGCCAGCCAGAAAACCGAGGATCACAGAGGGCAGCGCCGCCATCACCTCGATCGATGGTTTGACGATGGCGCGCATCGGCGCCGACATGAAATAAGCCGTGTAGATGGCCCCGAGTACCGCCAGCGGCATCGCGAACAGCATGGAGTAGAAGGCCGCTTTCAAGGTGCCGAAAGTCAGCGGCATTAGACTGAACTTGGGTTCGAAATCGGCGCTTGCCGATGACGATTGCCAGATGTATTCGGGTTTGTCCCGGCTTTCATACCAGACTTCACCCCACAACGCGCGCCAGGAGATTTCCGGATGCGGGTTGCGCATGGCATAGGTGTGCAGATCGCCGTCGCCAGCGCCGAGCAGCAGAACATCGTTGCGCGGGCCCAGGCTCATCGCGCTCGGTGACTTCACGGCGCCGCTGATCCGCGCGAGTTCCTGATCCGACGTACTGTGATAAAGCGCCACCGTGCCGGAATCGTCAACGGCGGCAAAACCTTTGCGGAAATATTCCGGCGCGATTTGTCGTATCGCCTCCGGCAGGCGTGGAAAGCCGCGAACCCGTTGCAAGGTGGAGACATTGGCCGCATCGCGCACTGGAAACCACTGCGCCAGTCCGCCGCGATCGTCGCCGAGCACAATCGAAATACCGCCGCTCAAAATGGTCGCCGCCGTGATGTGCGCGCCATGCTCGACGGCGCGGGTACGGTCGATGATGCGGATATCTGCTTTATCGCGGATATCGAAGGCGCTCAACAAGCCATCGCTGGAAACGACAAACAACTCGCGCTGATCGACGTCCATCGCGAGATGCGTGACTTCGTTGCCGTTCAACTCGATCGGGGTACGGGTCTCTTCGAGCGAGAGATCGCCACCGAGCGTGGTCTGCTTGGCCAGATGCACCACCAGCAGATGTCCGTCTGCAGTGACTGCGGCAATCGTCGCCTCGTCGTCAGAATTCTGCGCGGTGATCAGGCGGAGTGCATCACGCGTCGGGCTGATCTTGATGCCCTTCTCGCCAAGCGGATACTCGAGCTTGGGGACGACCTCGCGGCGATCGTTCGGATAACTGACGGTGTAGTCGACATGCACGAGCAGCGCGCGGCCGTTGGCGGTGCCGAGTACGAAATTTCTTGCCGCCGGGTCGCCGGTTGCTACGGTGGAGATCTTGCCGCCGGCTGCCGCTGCCAGACCGCCTGCCGACACCGTCTTGCCATCGGCGACACCAAAGAAGCGGAAATCACCCAGCGGGCCGATGGCAAAACCGAGTTCACCGTATTCATCCACACTGAGCGCGGCCGCCGGAGTTGTGGCGGCGAAGGTGGCCCTGGACTCGAGCGCCGCGCTGCGGAATAGCGGAGCCACGACATAAGCGAGATAGAAGAAGATCAGCAGAATCGCGACGATGACCGCGATGCCGCCGACGGCCATGACGGAGCCGAAAGCACGGTCCTTCAGCAATCGCCAACGTTCGCGCCGATGCAGAATGGCAACGTCAGCCATGGACGCACTCGGGTGGCGACGTGGGGCGGCGGCTGTCCGACTGAATGCGCATGGTAGACCTGGTTGGCAGTAAAGCGCCGTCGCTCACGAAGACACGGCGACGACTGATCCTGCCGGCCGGTGCAGGGGTTGCGGCCTGCGGAGCTGATACACGGCCACGTCTGATTCTCGGCTTGACTTGTGACAGCCTCGTGTCAGCGCTGTTGCCTATGGCTGGCCAACCTCTGGCCGAGCGCTGAAGCGCCGCTATTTTAGCGCAGCTATATAACAGATCCAGCCGGCATCGGGGTCGGCGACTTCGACCGGCAGAAAATCGCCGCTGCCGGTTTCCTCGGCTTCATCCCAACCCTGCCAGTAGACGACCGTGCGCGAAAAGCCGGCCTCGGCGAGGATTTCTCGAATTTCCGGCAGCGTCCACAAGCGCCAGTCATAGGTGAACGCGCGATCGAGCCGTGAACCGTCGGGAAAGCGGAAATGAATGTGGCAAATGAGGTCCCCTGTCACCGGATTGTAAGACGACTGATCCCAGACGTAAGAGAACCCTTTGTAGTCGCTACGCTCCTTCAAGACCCGGAATGCTTCGTAACCGCCGTAGCAATCAAGAAAGAACACGCCATCGTCGACCAGCGCCGCTCTCACGCGCTTGAAGTAGGCGCGCATGCCCGCGCGCTCCTTGAACAGCCAGTAGCTGAAATTCATCGCCAGCACGGTATCCGCCGGCGATGTCTGAACTTTCGTCACATCGCCTTCGAGCTGGGTCATGCGCGCACGGGCAGCTGGTGGCAGAGCGGCGAGATGATGGTCGCGCCCCCAGGCCAGCACCTCCGGATCGATATCGACGCCTATTGCCCGGTTGCTCCGCCGACGGCGGACCCATTCACAGGATGCATTGCCGGTACCGCAGAAATCCTCACGCAAGGTGGCAGCGCGACGGCCGCGCAGACGTTGGAACTCGGCGTCGACAAAGTCGATTTCACTTTCGACGCATTGCACGGCTGCTTCGTAGCAGGCGTGACGGTCCGCGCGTTCGGCCTGGGTGGCACGCGCCTTGCGGACACGTCGGGGAAGAGATTTGGCCATGTTCGGTTCCGATTGAAGGGCGTTGGCGGTAGCGCAGAAAAGCGCGCAATGGTAAACAGATAGGGCGCCAATTGCACCCGTAATACCTGATAACATCGAGCGCGATAACGCAGGCCCTTAAGGCGTATGGACGCAAAAGCCATCCAGATCGGCGACCCCGAGCTCTATATCAATCGCGAACTCTCGTTGCTCGAGTTCAACCGGCGCGTGCTCGAACAAGCCAAGGACGAGCTGCATCCACTGCTCGAGCGCCTGCGGTTTCTGTGCATTGCGAGCAGCAATCTCGATGAATTCTTTGAAATCCGGGTCTCGGGCCTGAAACAGCAGGTCGCATTTGCCTCGGCGCAGAGCGGCCCGGATCAAATGACGCCGGCCGATCAGCTGCGTGCGATCAGCCTCACGACCCATGCACTGGTCGCGGAACAGTATCGCGTGCTGAACGACGATCTGCTGCCGGCCCTTGCACGCGCCGACATTCACTTTCTCAAGCGGAACGAGTGGAATCAGCGCCAGGCGACCTGGGTACGACGATTCTTCAATCGCGAGCTGCTGCCGGTATTGAGCCCTATCGGGCTCGATCCCTCGCACCCATTTCCGCGCATTCTGAACAAGAGCCTGAATTTCCTTGTCTCGCTCGAGGGAACGGACGCTTTCGGTCGAAACAGCGTCATCGCCATTGTGCAGGCACCGCGCTCGCTGCCCCGCATCATCAATATCCCGGCTGGTCACGCCAATGGGCCACACGAGTTTGTGTTCCTGTCTTCGATCATTCACGCCCATGTCGATGACATTTTTCCCGGCATGCAGGTAACCGGCTGCTATCAGTTCCGGGTCACTCGGAACAGCGACCTGTTTGTCGACGACGAAGAAGTCGAGGATCTGCTGAAAGCGCTCGAAGGCGAGTTGCAGCAGCGCCGCTTCGGCGACGCGGTACGACTGGAGGTGGCGGCCGAATGCCCGCTCGAGATGACCGGTCTGCTCAAGCACGAATTCAATCTGCTCGATCAGGATATCTATGCCTGCAACGGTCCGGTCAATCTGACACGGCTGATGGCGGTGCCGGACATGGTCGATCGCGCCGACCTGAAGTTTCCACCGCTGACGCCGAGCCGGCCGCTGCGCCTCAACCGCAACGCCGACATGTTCGAAGTGATACGGCGTGGCGACATCCTGTTGCATCATCCCTTCCAGTCGTTCACGCCAGTCATCGATTTTCTCAAACAAGCGGCACGCGACGCCGATGTACTGGTCATCAAGCAGACGCTCTATCGCACCGGCCCGGATTCACCCATTGTCGAGGCACTGGTCGAAGCAGCACGCAAAGGCAAGGAAGTCACGGTCGTCATCGAGCTCAAAGCGCGGTTTGACGAAGAAGCAAACATCGAACTCGCGGCTCATCTGCAGGAAGCCGGCGCGCACGTGGTCTACGGCATCGTCGGCCACAAGACCCACGCGAAAATGATCCTGGTCGTGCGCCGCGAAGGAAAACAGCTGCGCCGTTACGTGCATCTCGGCACCGGCAACTATCATCCACGCACCGCGCGCCTGTACACCGATTACGGCCTGTTCACTGCCGACAACACCATCGGCGTCGATGTGCAGAAAATCTTCCATCAGCTGACGGCGCCGGGTCGCCCCGGCAAACTGAAGAAGCTGCTACAGTCGCCGTTCACCATGCACAAAGTCATTCTCGATCTCATTGCCCGCGAAGCGCGCCATGCGCGTGCCGGAAAGCCGTCGCGCATCATCGCGAAAATGAACGCACTGACTGAAGTACAGACCATCAATGCGCTCTACGACGCCTCGCAAGCCGGTGTGAAAATCGATTTGATCGTGCGAGGAGTGTGCGCACTTCGCCCCGGGATCGAGAATATTTCAGACAACATCCGGGTGCGTTCGATCATCGGTCGTTTTCTCGAACACGCGCGCGTGTTCTTTTTTCAGAACGATGACGATCCGGAAATATATCTGTCCAGCGCCGACTGGATGGACCGAAATTTCTTCAACCGCATCGAAACCTGCTTTCTGATCGAAGACAAACGCCTGCAGCAACGCATCTTGAAAGAGTGTCTGAACAATTATCTGGCCGACAACAGTCGCGCCTGGCTGTTACGCAGCGATGGTTCGTATTCACGATCGCGGCCAGGCAATGCGCGCTTGCGCGATGCCCAACAGCAATTGCTCGAAGACCTGTCGACCTGAACGCAGCGGGCTTTATTTAAACTTCAGCTTGAAGCCTGTCGGCTTGAGATACAGCGCTTCCTGTTCGAGGTCGGCGCGCGTCAACGGGTAGGCATTCAGCCAGTCAGCCGGGAAACGCAGCTTGACCGTGTCGCCGTCGACGCTGAGCTCGATGTCCGGAAGTGCCTCATCGCTGCGGCGGCGATGGAGCACGAAGGCGAGACGCAGCACAAAGCTCAAGCGTAATACCTGCTCGACCTGGCCGGCAGGCAGCTGGTGGATTTCGGGTACCGCGACCTTCCTTCGATGATTGCGGACAAGCGTCGCCAGGCGGCGCTGCTCGCCGCGGGCGAAGCCTGGCATGTCGAGGTTCGAGAGCAGATAGTCGCCGTGTTTCTGATACTGACTGTGCGAGATGGCCAGACCAATCTCGTGCAGCAGTGCTGCCCAGCGCAGCAGACGACGCTGTTCGTCGCCGGCGAGATTCCACTCCGCCGGACACTGGCTCAGCAGCATCTGCGCTGTCGCATCGACACGCTCGCCCTGGACGCTGTCGATCTGATACCGCGTGATGAGGTCAGCGACAGTCCGCTCGCGGACATCCTCCTGATGAATTCGCCCCAGCAGATCGTAGAGCAGCCCTTCGCGCAGCGCGCTCTGCGAAACGCGCAGGCGCTGCAGGCCGAGGGCATCGAAAATAGCGGCCAGAATGGCTACGCCGCCGGCAAATACCGGTCGCCGTTCATCGGAAAGACCGGGCAGATTGAGACGCTCGACGCGGCCGAGTTCAAACATGACCTGCTTCAGCCGGGTGAGCGCTGGCGGAGTCACGCCTTCCTGACTGAAACCCAGCGCGCTGATGACATCGCGGATCGCGATGATGCTGCCCGAAGCGCCAATCTCCGATTGCCAGCCGATCCGACGGAAACTCGTTTCCAGTGGTTCGAGTTCGAGTCGGGCCGCAATCTCGGCCGCGCGCATCGTCGCCGGATTGATCACGCCATCTGGAAAGTACAGCGCACTGTGACTGACGCAGCCCATGTGCAGGCTTTCCATATGCAGCGGGTCGAAACGGCGGCCAAGGATGAACTCCGTGCTGCCTCCGCCGATATCGACGACGAGTCGAATATCGGCCTCGTCTTCGAGACCGTGCGAGACGCCGAGATAGATCAGGCGCGCTTCCTCATGGCCCGAGATGATATCAATGCTGTGACCCAGAGCGAACTCGCCGCGCGCGATGAAGTCGGCCGCGTTACGCGCTTTGCGCAGTGTGTTCGTACCGACGACGCGCACAGCGGCGCGAGGGAGGTCGCGCACACGCTCACCGAACTGTTCGAGACAGGTGAGCGCGCGCGCGATGGCTTTGTCACCCAGCAGGTTGTCGGCATCCAGGCCGGCGGCCAGACGGATCATGCCGCGCATGCGGTCGACCACGCGAAAACTGCCCTGCTCGACGCGCGCCACGAGCATGTGGAACGAATTCGAACCGAGGTCGATGGCGGCTATGGTGGTCGGACTGTTAGTCGATGTGGGGGCTGGGTGTGTCGTTGGGCTGTAGGTGCTCATGAAGTCACTGGCCGATCATGCGCAGTCGCCGGCGGCGGATTATACTGCAGCGCACCGCGTCATGGTCATAGAAGCCAGAGTCTAAAACGAGGAGTGACCGAAATGAGCGAAGACCAAATTCAGCGCGTAACGCCAACGGAAGCCTGGACACTCCTGCAGGGCGAGCCGCGGGCCGTTCTCATCGACGTCCGCAGCAAGCTCGAACACGACTACATCGGGCACCCGAAGGGTGCACTACTCGTGATGTGGAAGGATTATCCCGACTGGCAGGAGAATCCTCATTTCGTCGATGAAGTGCGCGCGGCGCTGGCCGCCAGCGGTGGCGACGATGCCGACCGACCAATTCTTGCACTATGCCGCAGCGGTGCGCGATCCCTGGCTGCCTCAAAGAAACTCGCTGCTGCCGGCTACCGTCGACTGTATAACGTCGAGGAGGGATTCGAAGGCGACAAGAATGCCGCCGGTCACCGCTCCACCGTCAGCGGTTGGCGCTTCCGTGGCCTGCCGTGGGAACAGTCCTAGCCGCGATTCAAGCTGGCGGCCGCAGCGATCCGCACTGCCAACAGAGCTCGAACTGCGGTTCCAACGCCTCATGGCAGTGCACGCAGCGCCAGGCAGTCTGCGGCCCCACCTGCGGCGCAATGGCCTCGCTGACGATGCGCTCGGCCAGCGCCATATCGGTGTCTTCCAGTACCCAGATTTCCGGCCAGCATTCGTTCAGCGGCAGCTCACCGATGGCGCCACCGAGGTAGCGATTGCGCACCAGGCAGGCGATGCCGGCAGCGCCGAGCAGGGATTCCAGCCAACCAGCCTGCACTGTATCGGCTGTGGCAAAGACCCGTTTCATGGCGTTGCGTATCCTCAAAGACGGTCCGCCCAGTATAATGCGTAGTTCACACCCCCGCGCCGACCCCCGTCAGTCGCTCATTCCAGACCCGTTTCAGGACACGTTCCCGCCCATGCTCTCCGTCAAGCTTCGCAATATCGCCATCGTCGCGCACGTCGACCATGGCAAAACCACCCTCGTCGATGAGCTCTTGAAGCAGTCGGGTACCCTCGACACGCGGCGCGGCGAAGCGGAGCGGGTCATGGACAGCAATGCCATCGAACGGGAACGCGGCATTACCATTCTGGCCAAGAACACTTCGCTGGTGTGGCGCGATCACCGCATCAACGTCGTCGATACCCCTGGACATGCCGACTTCGGTGGCGAAGTCGAACGCATACTGTCGATGGTCAATTCCGTCCTGTTGCTGGTCGACGCAGTCGACGGCCCGATGCCGCAGACCCGTTTCGTCACGCAGAAAGCTTTCGCTGCCGGATTGAATCCGCTGGTCGTGATCAACAAATGCGATCGACTCGGCGCTCGCCCTCATTGGGTCCTCGACCAGACGTTCGAACTGTTCGACAAGCTCGGCGCGAACGACGCCCAGCTCGATTTCCCTGTCGTCTATTGTTCCGCGACCGAAGGCTGGGCTCGGCGCGAACCCGACGGCACCGACACCACCATGGATGTCCTGTTCGAAACCATCGTCAGCCATGTGCCGCCGCCCGGTATCGATAGCGAAGGGCCGTTCCAGATGCAGATCAGCTCGCTCGATTATTCGAGCTATGTCGGCGCCATCGGCATCGGGCGGATCAACCGCGGCAGCGTCTCGACCAATCAATCCTGCGTGATCATCGATCGCGATGGCCGCTCGCGCCGTGGGCGGGTGCTGGAGATCCTGGGTTTTCAGGGTCTCAAACGCGAAGTGCGCGAACGCGCCGATGCCGGTGACATCGTGTGTGTGAGTGGCATCGAGGATCTGCGCATCTCCGACACGCTGTGCGACCCGGCCACGCCGGAAGCACTGCCTTCACTGACTGTCGACGAACCGACCGTCAGCATGACTTTCGAAGTCTCCGATTCGCCGTTTGCGGGCCGTGAAGGGCGTTTCGTCACCAGCCGCCAGATCCTCGAACGCCTCGAGCGCGAATTGATTCATAACGTCGCGCTGCGGGTCGAACAGACCGAAGACCCCAAGGTCATGCTGGTTTCAGGGCGAGGCGAGCTGCATCTGTCGATCCTGATCGAGAACATGCGCCGCGAAGGGTATGCGTTCTGTGTCGGCCGCCCGCAAGTGATCGTCAAGAATGTCGATGGCGCCGCCCACGAACCGTTCGAACAGCTGATGATCGACGTGCCGGATGCCTATCAAGGCACCGTGATGGAACGTCTCGGCTCACGGCGCGGTACGTTGAACAGCATGACGCCGGATGCCAACGGGCGGGTGCGGCTTGAATACACCATTCCGGCGCGCGGATTGATTGGTTTTCGCACCGAGTTCCTGACCGCGACTTCCGGCAACGGCATCATGTATCACAGCTTCGACGGCTACCGACCGATGCAGGCCGGTGCGATAGCACCGCGCAAGAATGGCGTACTGATCTCGAACGGCGACGGTAAAGCGCTCGCTTTTGCGCTGTTCAATCTGCAGGAGCGGGGCCGCATGTTCGTGCGGCCGAGCGACCAGATCTTCGAAGGCATGATCGTCGGCATCCATGCACGCGATAACGATCTCGTGGTCAATCCGCTGAAAGCGAAACAGCTGACCAACGTGCGTGCCTCGGGCAACGACGAGAACATCCTGCTGACGCCGGCCGTGCGCTTCGATCTCGAACAAGCGCTGGAATTCATTGCCGACGACGAACTCGTGGAAGTCACACCGCTCGCCATCCGACTGCGCAAGCGTGAGCTGAAAGAAGTCGATCGCAAGCGGACCTCGCGCCGCGGCACCGCGGAGAACCCTGAGAGCGTGGCGTGATTGCGCTGATCCAGCGCGTCATCCGTGCCGAAGTCGAAGTCGCCAACGTAAGAGTCGGCCGTATCCACCGCGGTCTGCTCGCCTTTATCGGCGTGGTCCGCGACGATCGTGAACAGGACGCTACTCGCCTGCTCGAACGTGTGCTGACATATCGCGTATTCCCTGATGATACCGGCCGCATGAACCTTTCGCTGACTGACATCGGCGGCGGCCTGCTGCTCGTTCCGCAATTCACGCTCGCCGCGGATACGCAAAAAGGCACCCGCGCCAGCTTCACCCCGGCAGCCTCACCCGACGACGGCCGCCGCCTGTTCGATCATCTGCTTACCCTCGCCCGCGATCGACATCCTGACGTCGCCGCTGGCATCTTCGGCGCCGACATGCAGGTCCATCTGATCAACGACGGGCCGGTGACGTTCTGGTTGGAGTAGGCTTGATGGTGCTTCGTTATTCGAATGCGGAGTAGCGGTGCTGTCGAGCATCCGCTCCGTCACTGAGTGGTACGCTCCTCCGCGGATGCCCGACAGCCCCGTATCAAACTCGGCAAGAAGATCCCTGTGACCCACGACAGCGACGGACGTTAGCGGAAGCGCGTGCCGCTCAGCGGTGGAGTGAAGGTCCGCCACCGCCGGAACCACGGCACAAATCCATCAGGCGTGACGAACAGCAAACGCTGCCAGCGCTTCGGCGAGCGGAGCAGCGCCGACGCCTAACGTGATCGAATAATGATTGGTGTCGGGGATTTCCAGCCATTCCAGATTTGGCATGGCGGCGACTTTGGCGCGCACAGCCGTTACGGGCATCAGCGGTTCGGGTTGGTTCAGCAGACCGCGGACGGCGGTCACGAGCAGCATCGGAGCGGTGATGCGGTCGATCAGCGTGATCATCTCGGGCGCCATCGGACCAAGGCCGTCTTCGCGGACGGCGGCTTCGAGTACGCGGCTTTTCAATGCTGGCGCTTCACCGCCAAGGTCATAGTCGAAATAGGCTTCGACTTCCGCGTTCCATGCCCCTGCGTCCTGGAATGCGGGATGGTCGCGCCAGAAATCGCGGTAGGCCTCACGGCTTTCGAACGTTCGCGAGAGCCGGGCGAGGGCGGGACCGAGGACTTTTTCGAGCAGCACGGCCGGTTCGAGGCCCGCGGGAAGCGGCAAGGCGAGGCCGCCGTCGACCAGGACCAGACCGGCGAGGCGCTCGGCCGCACGTACGCCAAAATGAACGCCGATATAGGCCCCGAGCGAATGCCCGGCATAGCAGGCCCGCGTCACGTTGCAGGCATCGAGCACGGCGCAGAGGTCTTCGACATGGCGCGGCAGACCATAAGGGCCAGCAGCATCGCGGCTGCCGCAACGCCCGCGCAGATCGGGTGCGATGATGTCAAAACTCGCGAGGGCCGGATGTTCGACGACGCGCGACCAGGCATGATGCGAGCCTGAAATGCCGTGGACCAGCAACAGCGGCAGGCCCTCGCCACGCCAGCGGGCAACGGCGAGCTTGCCGCCAGGCACGGCTACTTCGACAATCGTTTTCGTGCGCGCCATGACTGCAATGTCCTCAACTGCTGACCGGTACCCGGCGATGCGCGGCATTGTCGGCCATCGCGCCGGGGCACGCCAGTCGCAACCAGGGCACCACGAGCTGCTTGAGATCGCATGAAAACGCTGCTGATCGTCTATCACTCGCAGTCTGGTGGTACTGCCAGCATGGCTGAAGCAGTGATTGCTGGTGCCCGCGACGAGGCTGCCGGCAATGTCGATGTGCAGGTCCGCGATGCGCTCAGCGCGACGCCGGCCGATGTACTCGCGGCTGACGGCATCATCCTCGGTACACCGGAGAATTTCGGTTACATGTCGGGCGCGCTCAAAGTTTTTCTGGAGCGCGTTTATTACCCCTGCCTTGAACACACTCAGGGCCGGCCGTATGCGCTGTTCATCAAGGCGGGCAACGATGGCAGCGGTGCACGAACGAGCGTCGAGCGCATTATTATGGGGCTACGCTGGCGAGCGGTGCAGGAGCCGCTCGTGGTGGTCGGTGCCGTAACCGATTCTGATCTGACTGCCTGCCGCGAACTGGGCCTCGCTTTGGCAGCAGGCCTGGATGCCGGCTTGTTCTGAAACCCGCTATCAGCCGCGAGTTGCACTCCCCGAGTGCGAAACTGCGCTGCCGTTCGCCTGCTCGTCGATGGCCACACTGCGCATGAGCGCTGACGCCACCCAGTGTCTGACGATTACGTACTTACATCAGGCTGCTAGAATGCGCTTTCTTCATCACGGCCGAGGACTGCATCATGTCACTGGACAACACCGCCCGCCTGGCGGAGCCAGTCCTGCGCGAGACCGTGCGCGATATCCGCAAGACGGCCATTGATCCGGACTTCTGGTACCCGATAGCGCGCGGGCGCGACGTCAAGCGCGGCAAGCTGCTCGCTGTCACTTTCGCGGGTGAGCCTATCGTGATTGCGCGAACGCGTGACGGCGAAGTCTTCGCGCTCGAAAACCGTTGTGCGCATCGGCAGGTACCGCTGGCCATGGGCGTGGTCGTCGACCGCACTATCCGGTGCGGCTATCACGGCTGGGAATATAACGCCGAAGGGCGCTGCGTCAGCGTGCCTTATCTCGACAAGTGCAACGTGCAACCGAATGGCGTTCGCCACTATCCGACGCGCGAAGCTTACGGTCTTGTGTTCATTTTCCCCGGTGAAGTCAACCGCGCCGAAACGACGCCATTCCCGCTGGTACCGTCTGCCACCGATCCGAAATACAAGACGCGATACCTCGATCGGCGCGTTGGCTGCCATTACTCATTCATGCACGAGAACCTGATGGACATGAATCATCAGTTCCTGCACCGCAAACTGATGGGTAACATTCGCACGATTTTTCTCGGCACCCGCCAAGGCCCAAACTGGGTCGAAGCGGATTACTCCTTCAAACGCGCCGGCGGCAAACAGCCGCTGGGCGAGAAATTCATGCTCGGCAAACGGCCCGAAGCGCAAGTCGGCGAGCGCGACATGATGACCATCCGTACGGAATACCCGTATCAGACCTTGAAGTTCTGGACTGCCGGCAGCGCGCACCCCGCACTCGATCTATGGAACGTCTACGTTCCCGTCGATAGCGAACAACGCGCCAACCATACTTTCGGACTCATGATGATCCGCCGGCCCGACACCCCACTCGTACTCGACGTGTTCTGGCCGTTCATCGTCTGGTTCACCAACGGCATCTTTGCCGAAGACCGCGTCATCTGCGAACTCGAACAGGCTGCGTTCGATGCGCAGGGTGCAGACCGGAATCAGGAGATTTTTCCGGCGATCCGTGGACTGCGCACGGTGCTGGTCGACAATGGCGTTCCGTTGAAAACTGCCGTCTCGGTCAGTTAATGGTGTTGTCCATCGTTCGCAGCCGGCGTGCCAACACGCGCATCACATGCAGCGCGAAAAACGGTGTCTGCTGCACCATGTAAGTGAAACGACTCTCGTTGACTGCCGCCAGGCGGCAGTTTGTATTTGCGGTGGCCGTGGCACTGCGCGGCTCCTCGTCGATGAGCGCCATCTCGCCGAACAGCTCCCCCGGCCTGACAGTTTCGATGACGACACCGCGAACGCTCAGCGCCACCTCACCTTCGATGACCACATACATGCGCGCACCGTGACTGCCTTCCTTGAACACGCATTCGCCGGCCGCACACTCTGTGACATCGGTTTCATTGGCGAACAGATTGATCAGATTCATGGTGATGCTGCTGCGCTTCCGAACGGATGATCGAACGCGCGATCCTAACTGCTCGTCCACAGCAACAGAAGTGACGGCGTCATGACGAGTCCATGACTGTCATGTGACAGGGTCCATAGGTGTCTCTCCTCGCTATGACACCAGAAGCACGTCCAAGCGCTTAGCGGTCTCGCGCGCCACGCGCTGCATTGCAGTGAAGAGATGTTGATCGATTTCGGTTGCACGCTTGCCCGAACGCGCGAACCAAAGCAATTCAGAATCCGCTGCTGGCTCGGCTTTGATCTGTTTGGTCCGAACCACATTATCGAACACTGGTGAAGAAGCTGCGAGAGGGGGGCCGAAGAGCAGACCCAGTACGCGTTGTTGGGTGCTGGTGAAAAGGACGTCGACAAGGTTGCGCCTTGCTTCCGGCTTCTTGGGCGCAGGGGTTCGACGTGGAAATGGATACAGCCAGGATACGGCCACACAAGTTTCGCGGTGAGTGAAACTACACCATGGAGCCTTATTCGCTATAACGCGTACCGGATCTGATCGATTTGTGTTGTCACGAGCCACCTTATCGGCCGTCAAGGAATCGCCCTCGAATTCAATCCGTGCACGCAGACCTCTTCACGCAGTGCAACATCGCCAACCATACCCCGCACAGCGCGCGCCCGGTGCTAGCATGGCGGGCCATGTTGAAACGTACTTGCAGCAAATCTGCGCAACGCGGAGGTTTTCGTGAACAGCACTGTCGATCTAATGGTCACGCGCCGGTTGCCGGAGCGCTACAAGTTGATGTCGCTGTGCGTGCTCGCGGCCTTCATCTGCTACATCGACCGGGTCAACATATCGGTCGCCGTAATTGCAATGCAGGAGCAGTACGGGTGGAGCGACAAGGTGAAAGGCTACGTACTGTCGTCCTTCTTCATCGGCTACATGCTGTTCATGCCGACCAGCGGTTGGCTCGCCAATCGCATCGGCGGCCGGCGCGTGCTGGGTTTCGCCGTGTTGTGGTGGTCGGTCTGGACTGTACTGACACCGCCCGCGGCAGCGCTATCGTTCGCCATGTTGATCATCGCGCGCATCGGCCTCGGGCTCGGCGAAGCGGCGACTTTCCCCGCGATCTACAACCTCTACGGCCGCTGGGTACCGACCGCCGAGCGCACGCGCGCGGTTACGGCGATGGTGGCCGCGATCCCGGTCGGCACCTTGTTCGCATTGATGACGACCGGTTGGATCATCGAACGCTACGGTTGGCCGACCGTGTTCTACGTGTTCGGTGCGCTCGGCATCGTGTGGGCGATTTTCTGGTATCCGCTGAGCTACGACAACCCGGCCGATCATCCGCGCATGGGGGCCGACGAGCGCGCACTGCTAGCAGCGCAGGCACCAGCTTCCGTTTCCAAGGAACCGGTGCCATGGGGTCGCCTGCTGCGCGCACCTGCGGTGTGGGCGCTGATCATCAATCACCTGTGTACGAACTGGGTGTTCTACATGCTGCTGGCCTGGCTGCCGAGCTATTTCCACTCGCATCTCGGCCTGAGTATCGCCAAGTCCGGCATCTACGCAGCGGGCCCATGGCTCGCGATGTTCGTTGTCGGCACCTGTGCCGGCTGGTGGGCGGATCACCTGGTCAAGCGCGGCGTTGATCTCACCCTCATCCGCAAGTGCATGCAGATAGCGGGACTGGTCGGCGCCGCCGGCTTCATGTTCGCTGCGCGCGACGTGGTCTCGGCCAACACCGCCTTCCTGCTCATGTGCGGCGCGCTCGGCACGCTGTCCCTGACCTGGGCCGGCTTTCTGCCCAATCACCTCGAAATAGCGCCACGCTACGCGGACGTGCTGATGGGCCTGACCAACACCGCCGGCACCGTGCCCGGCATCATCGGCGTGGCCGTCACCGGTTGGCTGGTTGATGCCACTGACTCCTACACCACAGCCTTCATGCTCGCCGCCGGGATCAACATTTTTGGTGCGGTGGTATGGCTCTTCTTCGGCACAGCGAAGAAGGTCGTGGATTGAATCAGCCGCTCACTTCATCCAGCCACTCACGCGGCTTGAGATAACGCTCGTACAACTCCGCTTCGCGTGTATCGGGCTCGGGATGCCAGTCATACCGCCATTTCACGTTCGGTGGCAGTGACATCAGAATGGACTCCGTGCGCCCACCCGTCTGCAGGCCGAACACCGTGCCGCGATCGTAGACAAGATTGAATTCCACATAGCGACCGCGGCGGTAAAGCTGAAAATCGCGTTCGCGCCCGCCATAGGGCAGCGGCGCGCGACGCCGCACGATGGGCAGATAAGCCAGCAGAAAATGTTCGCCGACGCTGCGCGTGAAAGCGAACGAGCGCGCGAATCCTTCTTCGTTCAGGTCATCGAAAAACAGGCCGCCCAGCCCGCGCTGTTCGTTTCGGTGTTTCAAGTGAAAGTAATCGTCGCACCAGCGCTTATAGCGTGGATAGACGTCATCGCCGAAAGGTGCGCAGGCGGCCTGCGCAGTGCGATGCCAGTGCACGGCGTCTTCATCGAATCCGTAGTAGGGCGTCAGATCGAAGCCGCCGCCGAACCACCAGACCGGCGCCGCGCCGGCTTTCTCGGCAATCAGGAAGCGCACGTTGGCGTGTGCGGTCGGCACATACGGATTGGCTGGATGCACCACCAGCGAGACGCCCATCGCGCGGAATCCGCGACCGACGAGCTCGGGGCGCCGCGCTGTTGCTGCAGTCGGCAATGCGGAACCGGAGACATGCGAGAAATTGACCCCGGCCTGTTCGAACACCGCACCGCCGGCCAGCACCCGCGAACGCCCGCCGCCGCCGTCTTCGCGCGTCCAGCGGTCTTCGCGGAATTCAGCTGCGCCGTCGACTTCCATCAAGCCCCCACAGATGGTGTCCTGCAGACCCCGCAACCAGTTCTCCACGCCGGCGACAGCCCCCTCATCAATCCTGGTGTCTACCGTGCCGTCGATGATGTCTGCCATAACCTGCCCTTTCAGCGCGCCAGCGATACTCGTGTGCCGCACGACGGGTCCTCTGTCGCGGGGCCATTAACTTATCAAAGACAGCGGGGATCTGTTACTGTAACGGGCCAATTTGCCCGCCGTACGAACGATGACAGACCGCCGCGCCCGCGTCGCCCGCGAGACCAAGGAAACGCAGATTGTCGTCACCATCAATCTCGATGGTGATGGCACCGCCTCTTTTGCTACCGGGCTGCCGTTCCTTGACCATATGCTCGATCAGGTCGCCCGTCACGGATTGATCGACCTCGACATCCAGGCCAACGGCGACCTCGAGATAGACGCGCACCATACCGTTGAGGATATCGGCATCACGCTCGGCCAGGCGGTGGCCCAGGCCCTGGGCGACAAGCGCGCGATCCGCCGTTACGGGCACGCTTACGTGCCGCTGGACGAAGCACTGTCGCGCGTGGTCATCGATTTATCCGGGCGCCCGGGCCTGACCTACGAAATCGATTTTCCGCGTGCCCGTATCGGCGATTTCGACGTCGACCTGTTTCTGGAGTTTTTCCAGGGCTTCGTCAATCACGCCCACTGTACCTTGCACATCGACAAGCTGCGCGGCCGCAATGCCCATCACATCATCGAAACCGTGTTCAAGGCTTTCGGGCGCGCGCTGCGCATGGCCGTCGAGCATGACCCCCGCATGGGCGATGCCCTACCGTCGACCAAAGGCGCCCTGTAACGGATTGTCGAGAGGTGTCGCGCGTGCCGACTGTTGCCGTCATCGATTACGGCGGAAGCAACCTTCGTTCAGTGGCCAAAGCGATCGAGGCTGTCGCCGTTGGCCGCCATGAGGTTCTAATCAGCGACGATGCTGCTGTCATTGCCGCGGCCGACCGTGTCGTATTTCCAGGCCAGGGCGCGATCGGCAATTGCATGGCGCGACTGCGTGAACGCGGTCTCGTCGACGTAGTGCGCGAATGTGCCGCAAGCCGGCCGTTCTTCGGCATCTGCCTCGGGCTCCAATCGCTGGTCACCGACAGCGATGAGGACGGCGGCGTGGATTGCCTCGGCATCTATCCCGGCCACGTTCGCCGCTTCCCGCTGAATCCCGCCCCAGCCGCCGACGGTTCCCCGCGCAAAGTTCCACACATGGGCTGGAACGAAGTAACCTGGCAGCGCCCGCACCCCGTTACGGTCGGCGTACCCTCAGGCACGCGATTCTATTTCGTGCACAGCTACTATGTGGTCCCGGAAGCCGCAGCACTCACTATCGGCACCACCAATTACATCGCGCCATTCACCGCGGCCATGGCGCATGGCAATGTCTTCGCGACCCAGTTTCATCCGGAGAAAAGCGCCGCTGGCGGGCTGAAGCTACTCGAAAATTTCCTGACCTGGAACGGCACATAAGACTGAAAAGCAGGTCCTGATTCCACTGTACGGCCGACCACCGCCACCGAGTAACTAGGGCTCAGGAACTTTATTTCATCGCATGCTTACTTGCGCTTACAGCGCGGTTCATGGATGAACGTTCGCGACACATCGACCAGACCGAGATGCTGTATCGTTCGGCGCCCGATCAGCACCGGATACAGCATATGCCCGCGATCGTTCAGCGAGAACTCTTCGCTATACAGGCGATCGCCGATGCAGATGTCCATCAACACCACTGCGCGACTGTCGGCGCCACCGGCGCCGCGTACTTTCACGCGGCGCGCTATCGGTCGTTCGACCTGAGAAATCACATGTTTCCCGGTTTCGCTGTCCGTCACTTCGACGTTGAACCGGATCCATGACTTCCCGTCACGATTGAAGCGCTTTTGATCGCGCGCATCCATCGACGACGTCAACGCCCCGGTGTCAAGTTTCAATTTGACGGTCACGTGTTCGGGTTCGAGGATACCCTCTTCGATCCACCCGAAAGTTCTGGCTGGCGCGGCCAGCCCTGACTGTGCGAGGAGAAGCAGCGTCACTAGAACAACGTGACACGGAAAGTTCTTGAGATGCATCGGTGTACTCGAAACCGCGGGATAGCGTTTAGTCCGGGGAGTTTAGCGGAAGTTCTGGGCGAGCATCCGGGCAAGCGCGAACTTGGCGATACCGTCGCAAACAGAGAGCGAGACGCGAGTTTCCTCGCGGACAGGGCGCGGAGACGCTAGGCTGTTGGTGCCAGACTTTGATCTGAAAACCGTCCACCGCTGGGGAGCCCTCGCATGACGCCACAAGAATCGCGCAATCTCGCCGTTGCCGAACGCTATATCGACCTCTACAACCACGACATCGAGCGCTTCGTGCCGGAATGCTACACACCCGATGTCCGCGTTTACGCCATGGGCGCGGGTATCATCGACGGCCCTTCTGATTTTCTCAACGTCGAACGCACTGTATTGCGCGCAGCGCCCGAGCGAAAGATGCGCCTCGACCAGGTGCATCTGACCGAAGATAGCGCGACGCTCGAAATCACCGTGCTCGATCCGGCGGCAGGCCCTGATTGGCAACTGCCGTTCGTCGCCGTGCTCAATATCCGCGATGGACTCATCGCTGTCGATCGCAGCTATGCCGACTGGGCGCGCTGGCCGGGCCTGGGCGAACTGATAGCGGCAGGCGGGCGCACGCCGGTACCGCCGCCGGTAGTCCCGCAGGTGCGCGGCGCGACGGATCCGCAGCGCCGCCACAATCTGACCGTAGCGCAGCGCTACGGCGAGCTGTACAACACCGACCCTGAGCGTTTCGTCCGTGAGTGCTATCACGAAGACTATCGTGTCGGGGCGATGGGACTCGGCTGGTACGACGGCATCGATAAATTCATTGCCGTCGAAAAAGCCGTTGTGCGCGCCGCACCGAAGCGACGCATGCGGATCGATTTCATGCACGCGACGGCGAGCGCGGTGGTCGTCGAAGCGCAGGTCGTCGATGCCGCACGCGGCGTCGACTGGGGACTGCCATTCTGCGCCGTGCTCGATATCCGCGGCGACAAGATTGCCGTCGATCGCACCTATGCCGAGTTCAACTACTGGCCAGGGCTTGATGGCGTGATTTAGCGACGCTCACCCAGTGGTGCTGCGCTCGCGCGCTACTGCGCGATAGCCGATATCGGGACGGCAGAACATGCCGCGCCAATGGATGTGCGCGATCCGATCGTACGCGGCCGCCTGCGCATCGCTCACGCGTTCGCCCAGACCGACGACGCAGAGTACGCGGCCGCCGTTCGTCACGCAGTCATTGCCTTCGCGACGGGTGCCGGCATGAAACACGCGCGTCACTGCATTGGCACCGTCATCGAGTCCGCTGATGGCATCACCACGCGTGTATTCACCCGGATACCCTTGCGCAGCCAGCACCACGCCCAGTGCCGCACGCGGGTCCCAGGCCAATTCGACTTCGGCCGCGCGACCGTCGAGCACGTCGAGGCAGGCCGCCACGATATCGGTCTCGAGGCGCATCAGTATCGGCTGCGTCTCGGGGTCGCCGAAACGGCAGTTGAATTCGAGCACGCGCGGTGTGCCGGCCGCATCGATCATGAGACCGGCGTAGAGAAAGCCGCGATACGGCACACCATCGGCTCGCATGCCAGCTAGCGTCGGTTCAATCACACTCGCCATGATGCGTGCGCTCATCGCATCATCGATGATCGGCGCTGGCGAATAAGCGCCCATGCCGCCGGTATTCGGGCCGAAGTCGCCGGCATCGCGCGCCTTGTGGTCCTGCGAAGATGCGAACGGTATGGCGACGACACCATCGGTCATGCAGATGAAGCTCGCTTCCTCGCCAGTCAGAAAAGCCTCGACCACAATACGTGCGCCAGCCGCGCCGAACGCGTTGTCGGCCAGCATCGCGCGCGCGGCGGTGGCAGCTTCCGCATGGGTCTGCGCGACGACCACACCTTTACCAGCCGCAAGGCCATCCGCCTTGACCACGACCGGTATTGGTTGGGCCGCGATGTAAGTCAGCGCAGGTTCGAGTTCGTCGAAACTTTCGTAAGCGGCTGTCGGAATGCCATGACGCTTGAGAAAATCTTTGGCATACGTTTTCGACGCTTCGAGGATGGCACCGGCACGGGTCGGGCCGAAGCACTTCAGGCCGCGTGTTTCGAACGCATCGACCACGCCGGCGGCGAGGGCCACTTCCGGACCGACGATGGTGAGATCAATGCGCTCGGCTGCGGCGAACGCCGCCAGCCGGTCAACTTCGTCGGCGCCAATGGCAACGTTCTCGACGCCTGCTTCGAGCGCTGTGCCGGCGTTGCCCGGCGCGCAGTAGACCGTCTCGACCAGCGGCGAACAGGCGCATTTCCACGCCAGCGCGTGTTCGCGGCCACCGCCGCCGATGATCAGGACTTTCATGCTCGCGCCTCGGATGCTCGACGGCCGCCCGGCCTCAGGACCAGGATCCTCAATGGCGAAAATGCCGCTCACCGGTGAAGACCATGGCCATGTCGTGTTCGTCGGCAGCAGCAATAATCTCGCTGTCGCGCATCGAACCGCCAGGTTGGATCACCGCACGGATCCCGGCCGCAGCAGCCGCATCGATCCCATCACGAAACGGGAAGAAGGCGTCTGATGCCATCACCGATCCGGCGACTTCGAGACCTTCGTCGCCAGCTTTGATGCCGGCGATACGCGCGCTGTAAACCCGGCTCATCTGGCCAGCACCGATGCCGATGGTGCGGCGATCACGCGCATAGACAATGGCATTCGACTTGACGCAGGCAACCACGCGCCAGGCGAACACGAGGTCGCGCAATTCGCCCACTTCCGGCGAGCGACGGGTCACCGTGCGCAACTGGCCGGCACCGATATTCTGTGCGGCGAAGTCGCGGTCCTGCACCAGCATGCCACCCATGACCCGCTTGAATTCGAGCTGCTGCAGCGGTTCGAGTGGCCACGCACCAACGACAAGTACGCGAACGTTCTCCTTGGTTTTCAGCACCGCCAGCGCAGCCGGTTCGATGGCCGGTGCCACGATCACTTCGACGAACTGGCGCGACACGATGGCCTCGGCGACGGCCGCCGTGAGCGGTCGATTGAAAGCAATGATGCCGCCGAATGCCGACGTCGGGTCAGTGGCATAGGCGAATTCGTATGCCTGCGCGATGTCGGCGGCTTCTGCCACGCCGCAGGGATTGGCGTGCTTGACGATGCAACAGGCCGGTTCATTGAACGAGCGCACGCAATCGAGCGCGGCATCGGTGTCGGCGATGTTGTTGTAAGAAAGCTCTTTGCCCTGCAGCTGTTCAGCGCGTGCGAGCGTGCCAGCCGGCGAGTGCGGATCGACATAGAATGCTGCGCGTTGATGAGGATTCTCGCCGTAGCGGAGACTCTGCTTGTGCGTAAACTTGAGATCAAGCACAGCCGGAAAAATATCCAGCATCGGCCCTTCACGGAGCGCAAGCCAGGCGCAGATGGCGCTGTCGTAGGCAGCCGTGTGCCGAAAGGCTTTGAGCGCCAGTGCGTAACGGCGCCGATTACCGACAGTCCCGCCGGTGTTCAGCTCAGCGAGTACGTCGTCGTAATCGCGCGGGTCACAAACAACGGCGACATGCGCGTGATTCTTCGCTGCTGCGCGCAACATCGTCGGGCCGCCGATATCGATGTTCTCGACTGCGTCGTCCAGCGTGCACGCCGGATTGGCTACCGTGCGTTCGAATGGGTAGAGATTGACGACGACCAGCGCGATGGCTTCGATGTCATTTGCCGCCATCGCGGCGTCGTCGCGTCCGGGGCGGGCGAGTATGCCACCATGTACGCGCGGGTGCAGCGTCTTCACGCGGCCATCCATCATTTCGGCCTGCCCGGTGTAAGCCGACACGTCAGTCACGTCGACTCCCGCCGCCCGCAATGCCGTGGCCGTGCCGCCGGTCGACAGCAAGCCGAAACCAAGCGTCACCAGTCCTCGCGCAAAACGATCGAGGCCGGACTTGTCGGATACGCTGACGAGCGCCCACCTGCGGGCTTGTGCCGCTGCCATGCTATTTCCCGTTCAACCCGTATTTGTTCAGCTTGGAACGCAGTGTCGCGCGATTGATGCCGAGCACCTGCGCCGCCCGCGAAAGATTGCCACGCGTTTCGCGCAAGACTATTTCGAGCAATGGTCGTTCGACCTGCGCAATCACCAGTTCATATAGTTCGACCGGCAGCTGTCCGTTCAAATCATGAAAATAACGTTTGAGCGCGTTGCGCACGAGTTCGGCCAGCGGTGGCTCGGTCGGCGGCACCGGTTCGAGATGGGCGCTCATGCGGCGCTCTCCCATGACGATGGGTCGTTGAGCTCGGCCAGAAAATCGAATTGCGCCGAGGCTTCCTGCAAACGATAGAACTGCGCCTTGAGTGAAGTGGCGAGCGCCATACGATCGAAATACCACCCGATGTGCTTGCGCGCGATGCGCAAGCCCTGCTCCTGGCCGTAGTGCTCGTGCAGTGCGCACAGATGTTCCTGCATCAATACGACGCGCTCACTGAATTGGACGACCGGCGCCGTCCTACCGGCCAGTGCGGCCTTGATCATGGCAAAAATCCACGGATTGCCCTGCGCAGCGCGCCCGACCATGATGCCGTCGGCGCCAGTGCGCGCCAACACGTCACGCGCGCGCGCGCCATCGACGATATCGCCGTTCGCGATCACCGGAATGCGCACTGCAGCCTTGATCTCGCGTATCGTTTCGTATTCAGCCTCACCTCGAAAAGCACAGGCGCGCGTGCGGCCATGCACGGTGAGTGCACGAATGCCGGCGGCGGCGGCGATATTCGCGACGCGCACACCGTTACGCGATTGAATATTTGTTCCAGTTCGCATTTTTAATGTAACCGGTACACTCACGGCCGCACACACGGCGTCGAGTATGTGCCCAACCAACGCTTCGTTTTCGAGCAGCGCCGAGCCGGCCAGACGATTGCAGACTTTCTTGGCCGGGCAACCCATGTTGATATCGACAATGTCAGCGCCGGCGTCGACCGCGCGGCGCGCAGCGTCAGCCATCTGGTTCGGCACAGCGCCCGCGATCTGGATGACGCAGGGTCCGGTCTCGCCGCTGAATTCGAGTCGCGTGCGCGTTTTCCGGCTGTGCCACAGTTCGACTTTGGCCGTGACCATTTCAGACACTGCGTAATCGGCACCAAGACCACGACAGAGCGATCGGAACGGCCGATCGGCGACGCCGGCCATCGGCGCGAGGATCACGGCCGGTTCAAATACGTAAGCGCCGATATTCACGGTTCTTGTTCTGGCTCTTCCGGTGTAGGTTCGCCGATAGTCGACGACGGCAGGCCCGCTCTCGGATGGCGGGGGGCATTTTCACACAGGTATTCCGGCTCTACGGCCGGTGGCCTGCATGCGCTTTGATGATAGCCCGATTTGGCGACGGCGAGAACGCCCCGCCGACTCACTTCACAGAAAAGTGAATTCGAAACTCGCTGCTGTTGCGGCGTCGCCGCCGAGTTCCAGCACGATGTAGACAGGCCGCGCTGGCGGCATACCGTCGCCAAGCGCAATGCTCTGGTCGAGATACTCCGTCGGCGCAAACCGCCGCGCCCCGAGCACGCGACCGCCGGCATCATGCAGGCGGAGTTCGATGACTGGGTACGGCTGCGGTTCCGCCGCCTCATTGACCAGCGTGGCATTGACGAGCAGTGCATTGCGGTATTGCGGATGCTCACGGACGTCGCGGGCGATGAGCCGAATGCGCGATGTCGCCGGTGGCTGCGCGCACGCCAGTCGCGTGCAAAGCGTCGTATACCAGCCGACGCTGGCCGGCAGCCACAGTTCGACCCACGAACGGGCATACCAGGCCAGCTGCGCAAGCAACACGATCGCGAACAACGCACCGAGCACACGCCAACCCGTGCGGCGCGGCGGTAGCGGCGGCGGTCCAAGTTCGCCGTAGAGTGCATCGACCATCGCCCGTGCTTCAGGGATGGTGTCCTCCAGCGGGGCATCGGAGCCAGGCTCGGTGAACAGGATGGCGTGTTCGTCTGCCGACAGACTATGCGTGACCAGTGGTGCCGGCAGTTCGTCAAAGCGGCTGTCGTTGCCGGGCGCGAATGCGAACGCGAGCGCCGCTGACTCAGCAGATATGACGGGCGCTTCGACGACGACTGGTGCGGGATCCGGTTCCAGCTCTCGCTCTGGTTCAGGATCGGGTTCCGACATCGACGCTGCGGTCGGCTCCGGTGTCGGCGCAGGCACCAGGTCGCCGAGCTCTACCGCAGCGCTCCCATCACGCTCCTCGACCAGACTCGGGAGCGCATCGAACACCGTGTTGCATTCGCCGCAGGTCACCTGCCCGGCCGCAGCGCTGAGGTGCTCCGCCCGCACGCGAAACCACGACTCGCACCGGGGGCAACAGGTCAGCACGCAGGGCGCCTTGTCAGCACGCGCGCCGCCGACGGCCGGCGAGCATCGCCCAGTCGCCACGCAGTACAGGGGCCATCAGATCGAAATGCGCGGCGTAAGTCTCCTGTACCGGTGCGAGCTGGGTGGCGAGCAGGCCGGACAACACGAGCGCGCCGTCGGCGACCAGCAGCGCGGCGAAACGTGGCGCGAGTGCGAGCAGCGGTTCAAGCAGAATATTGGCCAGCAGAACGTCGGCCGCCGCCGGCGGCAGGGCGTCCGGTCGACTGACTTCGATCTGACCCGCGCAGTGATTCAAGGCGGCATTGTCACGCGCGACGGCAAGCGCATCGTCATCGATGTCGACGGCGCGTACAGCGCTGGCACCCAGCTTCGCCGCCGCGATGGCGAGAATGCCCGAGCCGCAGCCGTAATCGATGACGCGCCGGCCCGCCAACGACGGCGCATTACCCAGCCAGTCCAGGCACAGAGCCGTCGTTTCATGTGTGCCGGTACCGAAAGCGCCGCCGGGGTCGAGTCGGATGACGTACTGCGCGCTGGCGGGCGGTTCACACCAGCTCGGGCACACGCACAGGCCGCCAACATAGGATTGCGGGGCCCAGTCTTGTTTCCACACCTGGTGCCAGGGCTGGTCGGGAACGGCTACCCAGGTCATGGCGGCGGCAGCGCCGAGGAGATTGACGATCGCCGCTTCGATCAGCGCGACGTCGATGCCATCGTCGAACAGTGCGCTGATGCTGAGTTCGCCCCAGACTGCGGCGCTAGCCACACCAGGTTCGGCGAAGACGGCGACATCGCCTTCGCCTTGGGTGATGGCCAGCGCGCCGGCCTGTTCGAGCATGTGCTCGAGATCCGCGCTGGCGTCGGCAGCGACGCGCAGACGCAGTTCCAGCCAGCCGCTCACGCAGGCACGCTCAGCTCAGGCCGAGTTTGCGTTCGAGGAAATGGATGTCGGTGCCACCCGCGCTGAACGCGGCGTCGGTAACGAGATCGCGATGCAGTTCGACATTGGTGTCGATACCTTCGATGACCATTTCACTCAACGCATTGTCCATGCGCCTGAGTGCCGCAATGCGTGTCTCGGCATGACAGATGAGCTTGCCGATCAGCGAGTCGTAGTACGGCGGGACGGTATAACCACCATAGATATGTGAATCGACGCGCACGCCTGGTCCGCCCGGCGGATGGTAGACCGAGATCAATCCCGGCGACGGTCGGAACGTGTAGGCATTCTCAGCATTGATGCGACATTCGATGGCATGGCCGTAAAAGCGGATGTCTTCCTGGCGCATGGTCAACCGTTCACCCGCGGCGACCAGCAGCTGCTGCTTGACGAGATCGATGCCGGTCACGAGTTCTGTCACTGGATGCTCGACCTGGATACGCGTGTTCATCTCGATAAAAAAGAACTGACCGTTCTCATAGAGAAATTCAAATGTCCCGACACCGCGGTAACCGATCTTCCGGCAGGCGTCGACACACAGCGCGCCCATGCGCGCACGCGTGGCGTCATCGATGCCGGGGGCTGGTGATTCTTCGATAATCTTCTGATGCCGGCGCTGCATCGAGCAATCACGCTCGCCGAGATGGATGACATTGCCGTGACTGTCGGCCAGGACCTGAAATTCGATGTGGCGTGGATGTTCGAGAAATTTCTCGAGATAGACGCTGTCGTTCTGGAACGCACTGGCCGCTTCACGTCGCGTCAGCCCGATAGCATTGCGGAGCGATGCTTCGGTATGCACCACGCGCATGCCGCGACCGCCGCCGCCGCCGGAGGCCTTGATCAGCACCGGGTAGCCGATGGCACGAGCAAGCGCGAGATTTTCCTGCGTATCGTCACCGAGAGAACGGCCGGAGCCGGGCACGCAGGGCACACCTGCCTCCTGCATCGCACGAATGGCGGAGAGCTTGTCGCCCATCAAGCGCATGGTCTCGGCGCGTGGCCCGACGAAAATGAAGCCGCTGTTTTCGACCCGTTCAGCGAAATCGGCGTTCTCGGATAGAAATCCATAGCCGGGATGGATCGCCTCAGCGTCAACGACTTCGGCGGCGGCGATCACGGCCGGAATGTTCAGATAACTGTCAGCCGCCGCAGCCGGTCCGATACACACGGATTCATCGGCGAGCCGCACGTGCTTGAGTTCCCTGTCGGCCGACGAATGCACGGCCACCGTCTTCACGCCGAGATCGCGACAGGCGCGCAGAACGCGGAGCGCTATTTCACCGCGATTGGCGATGACGAGTTTGTCGAACATAGTGAAGCCCGGCTATTCGACGATGAACAACGGCTGTTCGTATTCCACCGGGTGGCCATTCTCGACCAGCACCGCCGTGACTTTGCCGGCGATCTCGGCTTCTATCGGATTCATGATTTTCATCGCTTCGATGATGCACAGCGTGTCACCGACCTTGATGGTCTGACCGAGACGGACGAACGGCGCACTTTCCGGCGTCGAGGCGGTATAAAACGTGCCTACCATCGGCGATTTGACGACCTGACCGGCCGGCGGCGTCGGCGTCGGTGCTTCAATCGGCGGAGCACCGGTCATGGCCTGTGGCGCCGCAGCATAGTGTTGCATCGGGGCTGCGTACGGGACGACCGGGCCGCGGCTGATGCGGACAGACTCTTCGCCTTCGCGGATCTCGATTTCGGCGACGCCGGATTCTTCGAGCAGCTCGATGAGCTTCTTGACCTTTCTGATATCCACCTTCAAGTCCTCTCGACGGGTCCGCGCGGGCCGGTCTGTGTTGTTGGGTCTGGCCGACGCTGCCTGAGCGCGACCTGGCGGCGCAATCAGGCCGCCGCGAGACGGGCGGCAGCGGCCTGGAGCGCCAGTTCGTAGCCTTGCGTGCCCAATCCGGAAATGACGCCGACGGCAATATCCGAAAGATACGAGCGGCGGCGAAACGCTTCGCGGGCATGCACATTCGAGATGTGCACTTCAATGAACGGGATGGCGACACCGAGCAGGGCATCGCGTAGCACCACACTGGTGTGGGTCAGACCGCCCGGATTGATGACGATGAACGAAATCTGCTCGGCCGCTGCCGCCTGGATGCGGTCGAGGACGGCGCCCTCGGCATTGCTCTGAAAACAGCGCAACTGGTGGCCCAGCGACTGGGCACAGGCGATCAGGCGCGCTTCCAGCTCGGCCAGCGTCGTGGCTCCGTAGACAGCCGGTTCGCGGCTGCCGAGCAGGTTCAGATTAGGGCCATTGATGACCAGCAGATTTGCCACTGCGCCGCTCCGGCTCCAGCTTCATGGAATGGCGCGGAAGTTAGCACGGCTGGCGACTGATGTGAACGTATTTGGCGATGTTCGCGTTACTTCGCAGCCGGCTCTGGCGCTGCGCGAGGTCCTGCCAGCAGCTTGTTCAGTGCAGCGGCGGCCGCGTCTGCTGCCCATTCGCCACGATGCGTCAGCGCTATCTGGCCGTCACGCGCGAACACCACGGTGAACGGCAATGCGCCGATATCGTTCCCGAGCGTGAGCATATAGCGGGCGACGTCGTCGTCGCCTAACAGTATCGGATAATTGAGGCCATGCTCCGTCACGAAAGGCTGAACGGCGTCCAGTTGATCGAGCGCTATACCGACGACCTGCAGACCGGCGGGCGCATGGCGTTGCTGCAACTCGATGAAGACCGGGATCTCATGCAGGCAAGGTGGGCACCAAGTTGCCCAGAAATTGACCACCAGCACCTGGCCGAGCCAGCTCGACAGCGCCGTCTGCGTCCCGTCGATATTCTTGAACGACCACGCTAATGGCGCCTTCTCGGATGGCGTGCCACTCCCGGCGGCCGCTGTGGTGGCGGGCGGGCTGGAGAGATCGGCAGGGGCGCCGATCGGCGGCACCTGCCGGCTGATCTGGTGGGTGACATAGCCGGCGGTGCCGGCCAGTAGTGCAAGCGCCAACGCGGCGAGATAGCGGGCGCTCATTTAAGCGCCGCCTCGACCTGCGCAAGCTGCGCGCCGAAAGCGGCCGGTCCCGCGAAACCGACCAGGCGCAGTGCACGCAACTCTTCTCCGCCGATGAAAAATAGCACCGCCGGTGGTCCGTACAGACCAAACCGCTGCAGCAGCGCGCGGTCGATGGCGTCGTCGGCCGTGACATCGGCGCGCAGCGTTACCAGCTGCGCCAATCGCGAGGCGATCGCGGGATCGGCAAACGTCTGGCTCTCGAGGTGTTTGCACTCGATGCACCAGTCGGCATAGACATCGAGCATGACGGCGCGACGCTCGCTGGCCGCACGTTTCAACTGCGTATCCAGTTCAACGACCGACTTCACCGTGATGAACGCCGGCACTGTCGCTGTCGAAGCGCGCTGGTCACCGAGCAGCGGCGCGAGCGGCGCGAGCGGATCATTGGCACCGGCAGCGGCGCCGACGATCAGCACGGCACCATACAGCAGGAACGCGAGACCAAGGCCCTGGGTCAATCGACGAACAGCGGGTGCGCCCGGCCGCATGCCCTCGAGCGTACCCATAAACATTGCCGAGCCGATCAGCAACAGCGCCCACAGCGTCAGTGCCAATGGGCCGCTGACGATGCGCGAGAGGAACCACACAGCGACGCCGAGCAGGATGACGCCGAAGACCTGCTTGATGCCGGTCATCCACGCACCTGCGCGCGGCAACAGCGCGCCGGCCGAGGTGCCGAGCACGATCAACGGCACGCCCATGCCGAGTCCGAGCGCGAACAATGCACTGCCACCGGTCACGGCCGAGCCGGTCTGGCCGATGTAAGCCAGCGCGCCAGCCAATGGCGGCGCCACGCACGGGCCGACGATGATGGCGGAAAGCACACCCATCGCAGCCACGCCGCCGTAACTGCCGCTGCGCTGTGTGCGGCTGACGCTGTCCAGACGCGACTGCAACGCGCCCGGCAAGGCGAGTTCGAACAGCCCGAACATCGACAGCGCGAGCGCGACAAAGATGGCACTGAACACGATGATGACTGCCGGATGCTGGAAAGTGGCTTGCAGATTCCGCCCGAGCAGTCCGGCGGCAACACCGGCGCCGGCATAAGCCAGCGCCATCGCCACGACATAGGTCGTCGACAGGGCGAGTGCCCGCGACGTCGAGACCTGGCGGCCTTGACCGACGATGATGCCGGACAGTATCGGCACCATTGGCAGTACGCAGGGAGTGAGCGCCAGCAACAGGCCGAGACCGAAGAACGTCAGCAGCGTCGCCAAGAGGGTACGACGGCCGAGGTCGGCGGTGATGGTGTCGGTCACCGACAATGACGTCGCGGTGCCGGGATAGATATTGGTATGGTCCGCATCAGACGGCGTCGTGATCCGACTCGTAACCGCCACCGTCCCGGCCTGCAGTGGGCGGGTGAAGGCCAGCGATTTCTTGATCGGCGGATAGCAGATGCCATCCTCGGCGCAGCCCATGTAACGGATCTCGGCTTCCGGCAATGTGCTGCCGGGCGGCCACGCGGTCGGCTGCACATCGAAAGTCACGGCATTGCGATAGATGATCACATCGCCGAATTCCTCATCGTGTTTCGCTTCGCCGGCCGGTAACGCCAGCGGCGCGAACGTCAGGCCCTCGCTCAACGGGCGTATCTGCAGGCGATCACGATAGAGGTAATAACCCGGTGCAATCGTGAAGGTGAGCGTCTGGCGGCCATCGATCGCCGCGGTTTCGCGCAATTGAAAAGCCTCGTCGGCCGGCAGAAAGTCGCGCTCCTTGCCGAGACGCGCGGACTCGCTCTCCCCTGACCAGGCGTCGAACAATCCGGCCAGCGCAGGCAGCGGGGCAGCCAGCAGCAGAAGTGCTGTCAGGGCGTGACGGAATCGTTCATGCATTACACAGGGTCTGCCGAACAGGTGCAGGAGGGACAGCGACGCATTGCCGTAGTTCATAAGGTCGCCATTACATAGGGACACGCAACGGCGGTGGCTCGCACAGTCGCTGCATCGATCGTTTCTATTGTAATCTGGCCCAGCGGTCGCCATGTACCATTGTTAAACGCTCCGCCCGCAGCAACGCTTGCCTACCCGGATATTCCACGCCACTGCCATGCCGGTCTTTATCGTTCTGTTCTGCCTGTTGCTCGGCCTCCCGCTGATCGAAATCTATGTCCTGATCTCGGTTGGGCAGGTGATTGGCGCCTGGTGGACCGTGCTGCTCGTCATTGCAACCGCTGTGCTCGGCAGCTGGTTGTTGCGCATCCAGGGGTTGGTGACACTTGCCCGGGTGCAAGAGGCTCTGCGCCGCGGCGAGCTGCCTGCACACGAACTGCTCGAAGGGCTGGTGCTGCTGCTGACCGCCGTACTGCTGCTCACACCGGGCTTCGTGACCGACGTCATCGGCTTTATCTGCCTGCTGCCCGGCATCCGCCAGCTGCTCGCCCGTACGCTCGGCCAGCGTCTGTTCGTGCTACGCGGCCAGCAGACCTCGCCGACCGCCAAGCACACACTCGACGGCGAATTCCGCATTGAGCGGGATTAGCAGGCTGGTGAAAAACTACTGCGCTTGGCATGACTGCGTTGCACGAGCGCGCAAAATCCTCATTTACTCCATGTAAACTCCGGTTTTGCGCGCTCGCGCGCCTTGTCCTGCCTTCGCTCGCAACGTTTTTCACCAGCCTGTTAGCTTTCTGCCGGGGGCTGTCAATCACAGAACGGATAGCTTTGCCGCCGCCAGACGCAGGGTCTCGTCTTCCTTGCAGAAACAGAAACGCACACAACGGTCACCGGGAGGGGACTGATAGAAAACCGACATCGGGATGGCAGCGACGCCGACTTCCTGCGTCAACCAGGTGGCCATGGCAAGGTCGTCGCGCTGACTTACTGCGCTGTAATCGACGAGCTGGAAAAACGTGCCGGCGCTGGGCTTTAATTTGAAACGCGAGCCGGCCAGCGCGGCATTGAACAAGTCACGCTTGCGCTGATAGAACTGCGGCAGATTGTCGAGGTGTTCAGGCGTCGAAGCCATGAAATCGGCGAGTGCGTGCTGCAGCGGCGTGACCGCGACAAACGCGACGAATTGATGCACGCGCCGGAGCTCCGTGGTCAGCGCCGCAGGGGCCACGCAGTAGCCGGTCTTCCAGCCGGTGACATGAAACGTCTTGCCGAACGAGAATACCGCGAACGAACGAGCCGCGAGGCGGGGTTCGCGGAGCACACTGGCGTGCTCGCGTCCGTCGTAGACCAGATGTTCGTAGACCTCGTCCGAGATCACCACCAGATCGTGCCTGACCGCGATTTCGGTCAGGCGTGCAATATCGTCAGCTTCCAGCACACTGCCTGTCGGATTGTGCGGAGAGTTGATCATGATGGCGCGCGTGCGCGGGCTGAGGTGTCGTTCAACCGCATCCCAATCGATACGGTAATGCGGGGCGGTCAACTCGAGATGGATGGCGCGTCCGCCAGCCAGGCGGACGGCCGGGTCATAACAGTCGTAGACCGGGTCGAACATGATCACTTCGTCGCCCGGACGCACGCATGCCGTAACCGCGCAATAAATCGCTTCGGTCGCACCCGGCGTTACCGTGATCTCGGTAGCGGCATCGACGCGACGGCCGTAGAACCGCTCAATTTTGCGCGCAATCTGCTCGCGCAGCGCAGGTACGCCAGCGAGCGGGGCGTACTGGTTGTAGCCGTTGGTGACATACCACGCCAGACGCTCCGTGAGCAGCGCAGGCCCGTCGTAGTCGGGATAGCCCTGCGACAGGTTGATGGCCTGGTAATCATGCGCCATCTGCGACATGACCGTAAAAATCGTGGTGCCGACATCGGGCAGCTTGCTGATCAGGGCCGGCGTTTGCGTGGTCATGACTCGGATTTACGTTCTGGTGGACAATGGTGGCGATGGTCGGCCTGTTCAACGCCGATCATAGGTCCATTATTGATCAATTGTGGCGAGCCAGCTTCGCCGCCGTCGGAAACGTGCGCATGATCGAAAGCCTGACCCGGCCTGCAGACCTGCCACCCATCCTGTGGGAAGACTTGCTGCCGCTGCTGGACCGCTATGCCGAGGTTGCCGACGGCAGCGTCATCGCGCCGGACGTCATCGCGGCGTTCGCCAAGAGCCCGTTCATCGCCGAGTACGCCATCCGTGAGCCACAAGCATTCGCCCAGATGCTGGCGGATCCCGCATTGCCGCGGCCACGCACGGTTGCAGACTACGCCGCGGAAATCGACCGACTGCTGACGCAGTCCACCGACATGGCGGCTGCGCAGCGCGCATTGCGTCGGTTCCGGCGTAGTGAATTCACGCGCATCGCGTGGCGCGATCTGATGCAGGACGTCGACGTCGTGACGATCATGGGCGAGCTGTCGTCCTGTGCCGATGCGATTATTGCCGCCGCAGTTCGGTGGTTGCACGGTCAGGCTGCTGCGCGTCTCGGTCGCGCGCTCGACCGCGATGGCGCGCCGCTCGAACTGCTGGTTCTGGGGATGGGCAAGCTCGGCGGACGCGAGCTCAATTTTTCGTCCGATATCGATCTGATCTTCGTCTACGAAGATCCCGGTACAACTGTCGGCGGGCGCAAGGAACTCGATCATCAGGATTATTTCGATCGCATCGGCCGCGACTTCATCGCGCTGCTGAACGAGACCACGGTCGATGGCTTCGTCTTCCGTGTCGATATGCGCCTGCGACCTTTCGGCGACAGTGGTCCGCTGACGAGTAGCCTGGGTGCGCTCGAGCATTACTATTCGGTGCACGGGCGCGACTGGGAACGTTATGCCTTGATCAAGGCACGCGCGCTGTCCGGTGGGCCGCGGTTGCAGGCGGGACTCGCGGCGCTGGTAAGGCCGTTCATTTATCGTCGCTATCTCGACTACGGCGCGCTCGACGCGCTGCGTGACATGAAAGCCTCGATCAATCGCGAGGCGAACACCCGCGAGCTGCAGGACGACGTCAAGCGCGGGACCGGCGGCATTCGCGAAATCGAGTTCACTGCGCAATTATTCCAATTAACGCGGGGCGGTCGCGAAGCGCGCCTGCGCGATCGCTCACTGTTGACGACGCTGCAGGCCTGCGCCGAGCTAGGACTGTTGTCGGCCGACGATGTCAGCAGTCTCAGCGGCGCCTACCGGTTTCTGCGCACGACCGAACACCGCCTGCAAGAAGTGCATGACGAGCAGACGCATCGAATACCACGCGAGGCAAGCGGTCGCGCACGACTCGCCTACGCCAGCGGCGATCCCGATTGGCCTACTTTCGCAGCACGACTCGACGCTGCGCGCACAGCAACCAGCCGGCGCTTTGCCGAACTGCTGGCGCCGGCGGTAGTAGCCGGTGACGGCGCAGCCAGTGATCGTTCACCATGGCAGGACGTCTGGTCCGGCGCAGAGGAGCGTGACCGCATCGAAGTTCGCCTCGCCGCTGCGGGCATTGCTGCCGATGAGGCGATTGTCGATGTCATCGTCGAACTGAAAGCGCCGCGTTTCGCCAACCGCTTGAGTCGCACAGGTCGTGATCGTCTCGATCGTCTGATGCCAGGATTGCTCGAGACCATGCAACGCAGTGCGATGTCGCCGCCAGCGCAGCGCCGCCTCGGTGAGCTGATCCACGCCATTGCGCGACGCAGCGTCTATCTCGCTTTCCTGATCGACAACCCCGGCGCTGTTAAACGCCTGATTGAATTGTTCGATGCCAGCCCGTGGATTGCCGATCAGATCACGCGCTACCCGATACTGCTGGACGAGCTGCTCGATCCGGGGGTGCTGTATTCGCCGCCGGATCAGGTCCGACTGGCCGAACTCGCCCGCCAGCAGGTGGTAGTCGCCGATGATCTGGAAAGCGCGATGGAAGCGCTGCGTGCGTTCAAGAATCAGCAGGTATTGCGCGTTGCAGCGAGTGACATCACCGGGCAGTTTCCCGTCGCCGAAGTGAGCAACCAACTGACGCACATAGCAGAGGCGAGCGTCGCTGCCGCGCTGGCGCTGGCCTGGCGCGATCTGGCGGCGCGTTTCGGTGAGCCCCGTTGTGTCGATGACCGCGGCGTGGAGCGCCGTGCGTGCCTGACCGTCATCGGCTACGGCAAGCTTGGGGGATGGGAACTCGGTTACGGATCAGACCTGGATCTCGTGTTCGTTCACGACAGCGCCGGCCAGACGCAGCAGACCAGTGGCCCGCGCGTGATCGAGAACAACGTCTTTTTCACCCGGCTCGTTCAGCGCTTGATTCATATTCTGAGCACGGCCACGCCATCCGGCGCGGCATACGAAGTCGATACCCGCTTGCGGCCGAATGGCGCAGCCGGTCAACTGGTCACGAGCCTGGATGCGTTGGCCAGTTACCTGCGCGACGAGGCCTGGGTGTGGGAGCAGCAGGCCCTGGTGCGTGCCCGCGCGGTGGCCGGTGATCGGACGCTCGGCTCACAGTTCAGCGCTCTGCGTGGTGCCGTATTGGCGCGGCCGCGCGAACTCGCGGAGCTCGAAGCCGAAATCACCGGAATGCGCCAGCGCATGCTGGCCGAGCATGACCGCGCGGGACCCGGTCGCTTCGATCTCAAACACGGCCTCGGCGGTATTACTGATATCGAATTTATGGTGCAATACGCGGTCCTCAGATGGGCATGCGAACACCCGCAATTGCTCGTCTGGTCCGACAACCTGCGCACCCTCGAAATCATCGCCGAGCTCGGTCTCTGGAAGACCGGCACTTGCAGCACGCTGCATGACGCCTACTTCGCGATGCGTGCAGAAATCCACCGCTCGACCTTGCAACAGGCCGACGGCGTGGTCGATGCCGCCGGTTTCGAGCAGCACCGGGCGCGGGTCAGGGCCATCTGGAACAGCGTTTTTGCATGAACCGCAGGCAGGAGTTAACAGCATGAATTTCGCCGATCGCGACGGAGTGATCTGGATGGATGGCACGATGGTGCCGTGGCGCGACGCGAATGTGCACGTGCTCACGCACTCGTTGCACTATGGCGTTGGCGCATTCGAGGGGATACGGGCCTATAAGACACCGAAAGGTACGGCCATCTTCCGTCTCGACGATCATGTTCGTCGACTGTTCGATTCTGCCCACATCCTCGAGATGGCGATGACGTTCACGCCAGCGGCTATTGCCGAAGCCTGCGTGGCCAGCGTGCGCGAGAACAAACTTGAAACCGCCTACATCCGACCGCTCGCCTATTACGGGTCGGAAGGGATGGGGCTGCACGCGCAGAATCTCTCGGTGCATGTTGCGATTGCGTCGTGGTTCTGGGGCGCTTATCTCGGTGCCGATGCGCTCGAGAAAGGCATCCGCATCAAGACTTCGTCGTATACCCGGCACCTGGTCAACAGCATCATGTGTCGGGCCAAGGCCTGCGGCAACTACATCAATTCCATTCTCGCGCTGCAGGAAGCGGCACGTGACGGTTATGACGAAGCGCTGTTGCTCGACAACGAAGGCATGGTTGCCGAAGGCAGTGGCGAGAACATCTTCATCGTGCGTAAAGGGGTGCTATACACCCCGCAGATCACTTCCGCACTGGAAGGCATCACACGCGATACGGTGATGAAGATTGCGCGTGAGGAACAGATTGAAGTCGTCGAGAAACGCATCACGCGCGATGAAGTCTATATCGCCGACGAAGCGTTCTTCACGGGCACGGCCGCCGAAGTGACGCCGATCCGCGAGCTCGACAACCGCCGCATCGGTACCGGCACCATGGGGCCGGTGACGCGCAAGCTGCAGAAAGATTACATGGCGCTGGTCGAAGGACGGCGCGAGTGTCCGCCAGAGTGGTTGACGCTCGTCCGCTGATCGATTCGATTGGCGGCAGATGTCCAGACGATGGCTGCGCCACTCATCGTCTGGCAGTTGACCGACGGCAAGCGCGGCCATGAGCGGCAGACCGAAGGGCTGTTAGCCGCGCTGGCTGCGCGCTCGACACTCGAAGTCCGACGTATTGCTGTGCCGCAAGCACCTGCTGCGCGGCTGCTCGACTTTGTGCTGGCGCGAACGAGCGTGTCTCCAGGCACGCCGGTGCCCAATCTCGTTCTCGGTGCTGGCCGCGCGTGCCAGTGGCCGTTACTGGCTGCGCGCCGCGCACACGGTGCGCGCATCGTCTATCTCATGCGCCCGGCGTTGCCGACAGCATGGTTCGATCTATGTATCGTGCCGCGGCACGACCGGCCCGCGCCGCGGGCCAATGTCATCGTCAGCGAAGGGCCGCTGAACCCCCTGCGCGCTGATTGCTCGACCGTGCGCGATGCCGGGCTGCTGTTGATCGGTGGTCCGTCCCGTCATCATGGCTGGGACGACGACGCAGTCCTGCGGCAGATCGACAGGATTGTGTCTCACCGCCCGGACCTCGACTGGACGCTCAGCGATTCACGACGCACACCGACCACGTTCGCGACGCTGGCGCGGCGTCACCTCGGCTTTCGTTTTGTCTCGCATCACGAATGTGCTAGCGAATGGCTGCCGGAAATGCTCGCGCGTGCTGCGCAAACCTGGGTCAGCGCGGACAGCGCGAACATGCTCTATGAGGCGCTGACCGCGGGCACCGAAGTCGGCGTGATTGACGTCCCGATACGGCGCGCGGATCGTGTCACGGCTATTGCAGAAGCGCTCTGCGCGCGCGGCTGGGTCAGACGCATCACCGATCTTGACCAGATCGCGACGAGTGCCGTCGGGCCATTGCACGAAGCGGATCGCTGTGCCGATCTGCTTCTTGCCCGCTGGCCTGATCTGTTGCGGTTCTCTGCGCCATGAGCCGGCGACTGACGGTCGTGCAGCTGTTGCCGGAGCTGAACGTCGGTGGCGTCGAACGTGGCACGATACAGATTGCCGCCGCGTTGCACGCTGCCGGTCACCGCGCACTGGTCGTCTCTGGCGGCGGCCGCCTGGTGCCGGAACTGCTGGCCTGCGGCGCCGAGCATATTGCGCTTGGCATCGGCGAAAAGCGCATCGGCAGCCTGCGCCATATCCGCGCCTTACGGCGGTTGTTCGCCGATGTCGATATCGTTCACGCGCGTTCTCGACTGCCGGCCTGGCTGGCGCATTTTGCCTTGGGGCAGCGCGCTCGCGGCACCCGGCCGGCCTGGGTCACGACCGTGCACGGACCTTACACGGTCAATCGCTACAGTCGCATCATGGTCAGCGGGGATGTCGTGATTGCCATCTCCGAGTACATTCGCGATTACGTCCTCAACCATTACCCGACCGTCGATCCGGCGCGCATTGAAGTCATCCCGCGCGGGATCGAACGCGATCGCTACCATGTCGGATTCCGACCAGACCCGAGCTGGCGAGCGGCGTGGGAAGCCGAACATCCGCAACTGGTCGGGCAACGCCTGTTGACGCTGCCCGGTCGTCTGACGCGCTGGAAAGGGCAGCTCGCTTTCATTGATCTGATTGCGCGCTTGCGCAACAGCGGTCTGCCGGTACACGGTGTGCTGGCAGGCGCCGCGCATCCGCGTAAACAGGCGTTCGTGACGGAACTCGGGCAACGCATCGATGCGAGCGGCGTACGCGCGCATGTGACCATGCTTGGCGAACGCTCCGACCTGCGTGAAGTACTGGCCATCTCCGATCTGGTTTTCTCGTTGACCAGTGAACCGGAAGCCTTCGGCCGAACGACCATCGAAGCGTTGAGTCTCGGCGTTCCGGTGATTGGCTACGCGCATGGCGGAACGGAAGAAATCCTGCGCGCGGTATTTCCCCGGGGCTTGGTCGCACCGGGCGATGTCGCCGCTGCAGCCGCGCTTGCGCGCACACTGTTGGGGGCTCGGCCAACCATACCTTCACAGCATCCTTACACCGTCGAGCAGCTGACCTCGGCAACGCTTGCTCTGTACACCCGACTGGCGCCTTAGAGCAGGCTGATGAAAAACTACTGCGCTGGTGCGCTTCGTAGCGCCTTCGCCCGCTACATTTTTAACCAAGCTGCCCTTGATCACCGGCGCCTGCGCTCACCAAGACGAATAGTCATAGCCGAAAGTGTGGCGAAGATAGCGCGCTACGACCCGCGCGAAAAACGCTCTGTCGGTCGCATTGAAAGTTGCCGTAGCGACCACCGTGTCACGGCGCACGGCTCCGGGCGGGCGCGCCGGGTCGTGGCGCGCTTCCATCTGCACTTTGCTGCCGCACGCAACGCCGTGCTGCAGCGCTGCCGGGGACAATTCAAGCTTGAGAGCGCTGGCCACGCGGTTGAGTTCGCCGAGCGTATCGTCGCGCAGGTCTTCATAGCGAATGACCGTGACGCGCGTAGGGACGCGTTGCACGACTTCGCCCCAAGCATTCAGAAAACGGAGCGACCACCACAGGTCGCTGTTATAGCGTCGGCCGGCAGGATCACCTTCGAGATAGACGCTGAACGAAACTGCATAGTGCTCACGCCACTTCATGTAGTTCGAAATAAGCGAATCGCGGATATCTCGCAGCAAAACGACATGGTGCGGCAGCCCGAAAACCGTATGTACCGACGCGATTCGCAGCAACGGATGCGCGATGGTGTGGCCGCTCAGCAATCGCGGCAGCACGGCATGTACTACTGCGTCGCGCGGCCCGCCGATAAAATCATTGGCATGGTTGAACTGCGGCGGCGGCAGGCCGTAACGATGGGCCAGTGCGTTGGCGAGCATGTATTTCAGCCAATGCGTGCCGGACTGATGCATGCTGAGCAGATGGCCGGCACAATGCCGGTGTTTGAATAGGGCAAAATTGCCGGCCGCGCGCCGCCATCCATGAAAGCGAAACAGAGACGGGTTAGCAGGATCACTCATGACGCAGCGTGATCGCCCGGTCGCTGCACAGACAGACACAGCAGGAGCGTTGAGCAAGTTCGACCTGGACTTCTACACGTCTCCTCCCTGAGGCCCGCTCTTGCAGGGTTGTGCAGCGTGCGTTCAAATCGAAATTTGCAGAGCGTCCCTCGGTCATCATGAAGCGCATACTCATCATCAAGCTGGGCGCCTTGGGCGACGTGGTCATGGCGACACCACTCGTCGACGCTATCGTGAAGCATCATGCAGGTGACACGCTGTGTGTGCTGACGACGCCGCCGTTTGCCACACTGTTCGCCAGCTGGCCGGCACTGCAGGTTGTCGCCCACGCGCGCGGCGGTTTACGCGACACGCTTTCCAGCCTGTGCTGGGTCCGTAGCGGTCGCTATGATCGCATTTACGATTTGCAAAGCAATGATCGCAGCGGTCTGTGGTGCGCGCTCTCCGGCGCGCGTGAACGCGTCGGTAACCATACCAGATACCCGTATACGCATCATCCCGCGACCGCCTGGGTCGGACAGTGTCATATCTTCGCCCGCCAGTTGGAGGTTCTCGCGAGCGTCGGGATTACCGTTGTCGGCGATCGGCCGCTGCTGCCACAAAGTGCGGCCGATATTGCGCTGGTCGATTCGTGGTGTGTGCGCCATGCTTTAACGACTGGAAGTTTTGTTGTTTTGCATGCGGGCGCAAGCGAGCGCTGGCCGAGCAAGATCTGGCCTTATTACGCCGAGCTTGGCCAGCGCCTTGCTTCCTGCGGAATCGCAATCGTATGGGTGGGTGGGGATGCCGACCGAAAGCGGAACGCAGCGCTAGCCACTGCGGTCGGAATTGATGCGACAAATGCTTTTACGTTGCCGCAGCTCGCTCTCTTGGGCCAACGCGCGCGCTTTGCTGTAACCAACGATTCCGGGCCGATGCACGTACTCTCGGCATCGGGTATTCCTGTCTTCGCCTTGTTCGGTCCGAGCAACTGGCGGCGCAACCATGCGCTCGGCCAGGCGGCACGAGCGCTCGCCAGCGGTGACGTCGAACAGGCTGGTAACGGTCAGTTCGCAGCCGAGATTGCCGCGGATAGTCTGGCGCGTATCGGTGTCGAAGCGCTGTGGCAACGCCTGGTCGATGAAGCGCTCGTGCCAGCCTAGCTACTTCTGCAGCGATGCGCTCAAGTTGGCGTCTCGAGCAATCGCCTGTACAGCGCTAGATACTGCGCGACAACGACCTCGGCCGCGTAGCGTTCCCGATAGAGCGCTAGTGCACGTTCGGCGCGTGACTGTGCGAGCTGTGGCTCGTCTTGCACTGCTGCCAACGCGCGTGCGATTGCCGCGCTCGATATCTCATCCAGTATCAGCGCGGTTTCGATCGACAGTATTTCGCGCGGCCCGGCTGTGGGTGTCGCGATGATCGGCACACCGCTCGCCATGGCCTCGAGCAGCACAATGCCGAAAGGCTCGTCTCGCGAAGGCAAGACGAACACATCGGCATCGGCGAGGAATGCGCTGACATCGTCGACCCAGCCAGGCAGTCTCACGACGGCAGCCAGATCGTGCTCACGCAGCTCTCGCTCAAGCGCCTCACGCTCCGGCCCGTTACCGGCAATGACGACCTCGAGCGAGCGCCCTTCGCGACACAATGTCGCTATCGCGCCGAGCAGCAAATCGAACCCTTTCTTGTGGACGTGGCGGCCCAGCGCCCTCACCCTCAACGGTCCCGGACCGTTTTCCTTTGCCGTTGCAGCGGCAGGCAATCTGGAAAAATTCGGGATTACGGTGAACATCGTCGATACGATGCCATGCCGCTGCAGATAGGCCGCCTGCACCGCTGTTGTCGGCACCAGATGATCGAGATAACGATAGTATTTGAGATCGACGAGATTGTGCGTCTTGGCGAGTGCATGCAGATTTATAGCGCGTGCTGCGCGTCCTCCCAGCAGCGCGGCGCGGGCCAGATGGGCTTGAACGAGCGCCGGTTCGAATTGGCGCAGCGCACGCTGAATTCGATAACCGGCGTAGCGATCCCAGGCGCCCAGGCATCCAACACCGAAACAGCTCACGCCAACACAGTTTTGCAGGGCCTGCAGTGCAAGCCCGTTACGGTGGCCGATAGCCAGGATCTGATGGCCCTGAGCGCCGAGTTCGCTGCACAGATCGACAAACGACCGCTCGGCACCGCCGTACCCTTTAGCAAGCATGACCTGCGCGATACGCATCAGGGAGCTGGCACCGGGATGCGATTCAACGCAGCCGTCAGTTCCGCCAGGACGGTCTTCGGTTCGAGCAAACTCAGCTTGGCCTGCGGGGCCATGATGACGCGGGCCTGCTCGCCCCACGGCCGGTAACGTTGCGGTCGCCCGTGCCCGAACAGGGTGAGGCTTGGCACACCGAGTGCGGCAGCGACGTGGCCCAGACCGGAATCGTTGCCGATGAACAGACTCGCGCGTGCGATCAGCGCAGCAGCGACCGTCAGGCTGGTAGCGCCGGCCGTTTCGAGCATCGGCAAACCTGCTTCCTGCAGCGTCGTGCAGTCGGAGGCGTCAGCGGCCGAACCGAGCACGATCACTCCGTCAACATAGGGTTTGGCGAGTATCAGCAGTTCTCGAAAGTAGGAACTGGGCCATTTTTTACCTGGCCAGTTGGCCCCCGGTGCGACTGCGAGCCAGCGTTTGCCCGGCAGCACGCAGGTCATGCGTGCGGCCACTGCTGCCGCATCCGCCGCAACATACAGGCGACAAAGCGGCGGGTGCACGGGCTCGACCAGAGCCCGGATCACAGCGTAGTGATCGAGCACCGCGTGAATATCAGCAGGCGTGGATCGACGGTTGATGCAACGGTGGCGCGCACGCAGCAACCACGGAAGCACGGGCGTGCGCAAATCGACGATCACCTCATAGCGTCGGCGTCGCATCCGGCGCAAGAGCTGCCATTGGGCGAGCCATCCCGCACGTTTGGCGCGCACGAAAAACTCACCGGCGTACGGCGCTGCACGCAGCAGTTCTATCGAGCGGGCATCACCCAGTACATCTATCGGGACACCGGGAAAGTTCTGTGCAAGCGCTTCAAATACTGGCGTCGTCAGGACAAGATCACCGATATTGCTCAAGGTGACGACGAGCAGACGGCGATCGTTGGCCGGGGAAAGTGACATGCGTTCAGCCTGTTCGCACGATGGAATGGTGTTGTGTTAGGCGCTGAAACGGCGACTCGAAATAGATTCTGGTTGTCATAGCAGATACAGACCTTCTGTCACCGACCGGACAGCCAGGACAAAACGCATGTTACGCGACCGGCGTGACATCCAGGAAACGATCGGGTCTATGCCGTGCCAGCCAGGCAGGCGCTATTTGCCCAAACAGAAGCGCGAAAAAATTTCACCGAGGAGGTCTTCGCTGGTCGTCGTTCCGGTGATGGTTTCGAGTGCACCGGCCGCGAGTCGATAGATGTCGGCGACAATTTCAGGCGAGTGTCGGATGATGCCGACCTCGATAGCCTCGAGCAGCGCAGCCGCATCTTCAAGCGCAGCAACATGTCTGGCGCGCGCGGAGAATTCGTTCTCGTCGCGTTCCGCGCCGACCAGTGCCGATAACAACGCCTGCTGCAGGCCTTCTATACCAACAGCATCTCGGGCGCTCAGAAAAACATGGCTGGCGCTATCGGCGGATACGGTGCTCGGCTGGGCGTCATATAGATCAATCTTGTTATGAACGACGATGACGGCCTTGTCGTCAAAAACGTTCACGTCTGCGGTCGTCAAGTGCTGGCTGGCTGGTTTTATTTCAGGTTCAGCCACGACGACGAGCAGCACGTCAGCAGTCGCCATGGCAGCTTCTGCACGCCGGATGCCTTCCAGCTCGATGGGGTCACGAGAGGCATGCAGGCCGGCTGTGTCGCACAACCGCATTGGCAGCCCAGAGAGACTAATCTCGACCTCGATGACATCGCGCGTGGTGCCAGCCTGCGGACTCACGATTGCGCGCGTACTCTCAGACAAGGCGTTCAGCAGCGTTGATTTGCCGACATTCGGGGCGCCGACGATAGCGACATTGGCGCCTGCGCACAAACGCGCTCCGTGCCGCGCGCCAGCCAGGAGTGACGCGAGCGCCGCGCGTAGCTCCGTTAAGCCGGAAGGCAAGTCGGTGAACTCGGCTAGTTCGTCAGGAAAATCAATGGCGGCTTCGAGGCCCGCGCGCAGTTCCGTCAGAGAGTCAACGAGGTTGGTGACGCGTCGTGAGAATTCACCTTGCAGTGCGCGCATGGTCGAACGCGCCGCGCGGGCCGTGCGGCTCGCGATCAGATCGGCGACAGCTTCGGCCTGAGCCAGATCCATCTTGCCATTTCGAAAGGCACGTTCCGTGAATTCACCCGGGCGGGCGTGCCGTGCGCCAGACCCGAGTATTCGTGCGAGCAGTTGATCCAGCACGGCGATGCTGCCATGCGCATGAAATTCGGCGATGTCTTCGCCGGTATAGGAGAACGGCGCTCGAAAATACAACAGCAGGCCGCGGTCAATGGTTCCGCCGCTGGCGTCGCGGAACTCGACGTACCGCGTCTCGCGTGCGATGGGCTCGGTACCGCAGATCGTGCGTGCTATTGCTGCTGCGGCCGGCCCCGAGACGCGGATGATACCGATGCCTCCCATCCCTGGCGGCGTCGATATGGCAGCGATCGTTTCACTGGCCATATCTGTGTCGGTACTCGCTCAGGTCGAGCCAGCGCCGCTTTCTATGCTGCGCGTAATCTGCCATTGCTGTGCAATCGACAGGATATTATTTACCACCCAGTAGAGTACGAGCCCAGAGGGGAAAAAAGCGAAGAATGCCGTGAACACGATAGGCAGTACCTGCATCACTTTAGCTTGCATCGGATCCAACGGTGCCGGGTTCAGTTTCTGCTGGAACCACATGCTGATACCCATCAGCAACGGCAAGACAAAGTATGGGTCTTTCTCCGACAGATCACCTATCCATAGAATGAACGGCGCCTGGCGCATTTCGACGCTTTCCAGCAATACCCAGTAGAGGGAGATGAAGACCGGGATCTGCACGAGTATCGGCAAGCAGCCACCCAACGGGTTGATCTTCTCGTCCTTGTACAGTTTCATCATGGCCTGATTGAGCTGAGCCCGATCGTTGGAGTAGCGCTCGCGCAGAGCGAGCATGCGCGGCTGAACTTTGCGCATGTTGGCCATCGAACGGTATCCCGCTGCAGACAGCGGAAAGAACAATAATTTAAGTACCAACGTCACGATGATGATTGACCAGCCCCAGTTCCCTATCTGGTCGTGGATAAATTGCAGCGTGATGAACAGCGGTTTGGCGATGAACCACAACATGCCGAAATCGACCGTGAGCTCAAGTGCCGGCCTAATCGTTGACAGGATATCGTGACGCTTCGGGCCAAGATACGCAGCTGTTTTGAGGACCACGACCCCACCGGGCGCAATCGTGTTTTCAGCACCGACGAAACCGACTATATATTGTTCGGCATCCAGAACTTTTGAATAGAACTGCGACACCGTTGCAGCAGGCGGGATGAGTGCCGTGACGAAATAGTGCTGCATGATCCCAATCCAGCCGTCTGCTGTTGTAACAGCTATCGGCTGATCTTCCAGGTCGTCGTACGAGAGCTTGGCAAAACGCTTCTCGGGAGTCGAGAACACTGGACCGGTAAACGTGTAGACCATGCCCTTGCGCGATGACTCATTATTGCGACGAAGCTGTTCGTAGAGATGGGCGGTTAGCGGAGTGTTTCCGTTGTTGGTGATCGTGTACTCGACATTGATGAGATAGCTGCCGCGCCTGAATATGTAGCGCTTTTCGATCGAGACCCCGTTGTCCCCTTGCCAGGTCAGCGGGACAATCAGCTCGTCGGCGCCAGCCGCGAGGCTGTAATGCTCGCTCGACGCGAGAAATGAGGAATGATGTGTCGGCAGACCAGGACTACCGGCAAGTCCGCCTTGATAGATGAACGTTTTCTCGCCACTGATACCGAGCAGTTCTATCGGCTGAGCGGGTTTATCTGCACTAATCGGGTAAGCAGCTAGCGCCGCTTTCTCAATCGTTCCTCCGCTTGACGACAGCAGAAGATGAAACGCATCGGTATCTACGGTAATAGGGCTTTGTGCGCTTACTGCTGCAGGTGCAGGGACTTCGTCGTCGGTCGGAGTTTCAGCGACAGATACGTTGCTGCCTGATGGTAGGGGCGGCGCATCAGCCAGGGGAGTCACCGGAACTGGCGTGGACGCTTCCAGCGCGGTTGGTACTGCGTAATCTTCCTGCCACGCTTCCCACAGCATCATGCCGAGGAACGCCAGTGAAATGAACAGAAAGAGGCGAATGTTTTCCATGAAGCTCGTGATTTCCGAAAGTCTAATGAGCGCGCTGCTGTACGCGATTCAATGCAGCATGAAGCGCTTCGCGTAAAGCTGCGTTGGACAGCGTCGCCGCTGTCGGGCGCACCACGATGACGATATCCAATGCCGGCAGCGTGACAGCAAGCGCGCGGAACGCTTCGCGCAAGACTCGTTTGATCTGGTTTCGTCGGGTCGCTTTGCGGGATACGCGTCGTGCGACACCAAGACCCAAGCGTGCGTGAATGATGTCATTGGGTCGGTAGTGCACCGACAGCGTGCTCGACGTCAATCTCGCGCCATGCGCGAACACTTGATCGAAATCAGTGCTCTTACGGAGCGCTAGCGCACGCATACGCAGCGTGCTGGTGGGCTGCCGCGCGCTGTCGTCAGCTTTGTGCTCAGTCAGCGGCGAGTCGGATTCGACCGCGCGCGCGACGAGCTTTGAGTACGCGGCGACCGCCTTTGGTCTTCATGCGGGCGCGGAAACCATGTTTACGGGCGCGCTTCAGGCGACCAGGCTGGAATGTGTGTTTCATAACTCATCGAATATCGGTTTGGTGGACGCTGCGCACATCGTTGCGGTCGGCGCAAAAGGGTTGCGATAGTAGGCTAAGGCCAGGAAATAAGTCAATGTTTTCGCCACCGGTGAGTGTCCTTTGGCAGCATGTGGATAAGTCCGGCGATCGCGTATAATCCCGCCCACCGTCGCGTGCTCCATCTGTCAAACTTGTTAAGGCCAACGTGCACAATTCGCTCTGGCAGCAGTGCCTGCGGCAGCTCGAAACTGAGTTGTCCCCGCAGCAGTACAACACCTGGATACGGCCGCTTCAGGCGGTCGAGGGTGAGAGCGGACTGGAGATCCTGGCGCCGAACCGTTTCGTGCTGGATTGGATCCGGGACAAATACTGCGCACGGATACAGGCGATCATTGAACAGATTGGAAGCGGTCAAGGAATGGCCGTCACCATCGGCGTGGGCAGCGCCGCGGCGGCACCGGAGCGGCAGCATAGCGCTTCGCCGATAGCCGCCAGGCCGGGGCGAAAAGCTGAACCCGGGGCAAAGCGACCCAGCGGACTCAAAGCCGATTTTACGTTTGACTCCTTCGTCGAAGGAAAGTCGAATCAACTGGCGCGCGCTGCCTCGCTGCAGGTCGCCGGAAACCCAGGTAAAGGCTACAACCCGCTGTTCATCTGTGGTGGGGTTGGACTCGGGAAAACCCATCTGATGCACGCAGTTGGTAACGCGATCTTGGCGCACAAGCCGGGGGCCCAGGTCGTTTACCTGCATTCCGAAAGATTTGTCGCCGACATGGTCAAGGCGCTGCAACATAATGTGATCAATGACTTCAAGCGGTTCTACCGATCGGTAGACGCCTTGCTGATCGATGATATTCAGTTTTTCGCCGGAAAGGAGCGTTCCCAGGAAGAATTCTTCCATACTTTCAATGCTTTACTTGAAGGTCAGCAGCAGATTGTCCTGACTTGTGATCGCTACCCGAAAGAAGTTTCGGGCGTCGAAGAGCGACTCAAGTCACGATTTGGTTGGGGATTGACGGTCGCTATCGAACCCGCTGAGCTGGAAACCCGCGTCGCGATATTGATGCGCAAGGCATATCAGAGCGGCGTCGATCTGCCACATGAAGTTGCGTTTTTCATTGGTAAGCGTTTCCGCTCAAATATCCGTGAACTCGAAGGAGCGCTGCACCGTGTCGTGGCGAATGCCCATTTTACAGGCAATGCAATCACGCTTGAGTTTGCCAAGGAAGCGCTCCGCGATCTGCTGGCCCTGCAGGACCGGCTGATCACGATGGATAATATTCAGCGGACCGTCGCTGAGTATTACAAAATTCGTGTCGCAGACCTGTTGTCGAAACGTCGCAACCGCTCGATCGCCAGACCGCGCCAGGTTGCGATGGCGTTGTCGAAGGAGCTCACGAACCATAGCCTGCCGGAGATCGGCGACGCTTTTGGAGGCCGGGATCATACAACCGTTATCCATGCCTGCCGGAAAGTAGCTGAATTGAAAGCCAGCGATTCGCGGATTCATGAAGATTACGCCAATCTGGAAAGAATACTCACAACCTGAGTACAAACGGTGGAATAAACTGTGGATAAAATTTGTGCATTCCGTGACGGTCAAGATGGCGCGACTTATCCACAGCTAAGCAAGCTGGTAGCGCTCTCTGAAAACACGATTATCTATTTGAAAATGAAAGATTAAAATTACCGTCCTCGTTATTCTTCCGACTAATAACAGATACTGGAAATGAAGATCAAGATCTCAAGAGAAGTATTATTACCTGTACTTCAGGCCGCGAATAACGTTGTTGAACGACGTCAGACCTTGCCTATTTTGAGCAATCTGTTGTTCGTCGTTGAGAGCAATCGCTTGAACCTCATGGCGACCGACATGGAAGTTGAACTGGTCTGCGGCGTTGAGCTGACGAATGCGAAAGCAGGCAATGTGGCGATTCCGGCACGGAAGTTGTTCGATATCTGTCGGGCGTTGCCGCCAGAAGCTGAACTGGTACTTGAGGACGAAAGCAATAAAGTCAAAATCACTTCTGGCCGAAGTCGTTTCTCCCTGGCGACGATGGGCGCTGAAGAGTTTCCGAGTATCGGGGCTTTCGATGCCGCCATTGAATTCGATATTGCATCAGAAGTCCTGGCCGATTTGCTTGAAAGTACGCATTTCGCGATGGCTCATCAGGACGTTCGCTATTATCTCAATGGTTTGCTGTTGGAGATGGATAACAATCGTATACGGGCAGTCGCAACCGACGGTCATCGACTTGCGCTGACTGACAAAGCTGTTGAATTAAAACTTTCTGTTCCACGACAGTGCATTCTTCCTCGAAAAGGGGTGCTAGAAATCGTTCGGCTGCTTAATTCAGCCGGTGAGACCGTCAGACTGAAAGTCGGTGAGAATCACCTGTCTGTCACGGCGGGCGTGCAGTCGCTGACAACTAAGCTCGTGGACGGTCGGTTTCCAGACTATGAACGTGTCATCCCTCGGGAAAGCGACCATCACATCATGGCGCAGCGCGAAAGCCTGCGCGCGGGTCTCGGTCGTGCTTCTATCCTGTCCAATGAAAAATTTCGTGGGATTCGGCTGATCATTAAAAAGAACCTACTGACGGCCGTAGCGCACAATCCAGAGCAGGAAGAAGCGCAGGAGGAAGTCGAGATTGACTACGCCGGCGATACGTTGGAAGTCGGCTTCAATGTTTCCTATCTGCTGGATGTGCTTGGCGTCATGCGGACTGAATCGGTACGTATCGACCTGCTCGATGCTAACAGCAGCTGCTTAATGCGTGCGCCCGACGATGACAGTTCGCGTTATGTCGTGATGCCCATGCGGCTTTGACGGAGCGCATGTCGCCGATTAAGGTGGCTTTCGGGCGCCTCGGGATCGAGCCATGCGACTCGATACGCTGACGATAGCGAATATTCGGTGTCTTGAGTCTGTGAAGTACTCGCCGGCGCCGGGTATCAATCTCATCTGCGGCGCTAACGGCAGTGGGAAAACCAGCCTGCTGGAAGCGGCAGCGGTCATTGCGTTAGGCAAATCGTTTTTAACCAATCGAACCGCCGATTTAGTGCGATATGGCGCTTCTGGTATGAGCGTTAGTGCGGATACGCGGGACTCCCAGGGTTCGGTCCGTGTGGTGACCGTCCGCAAGGAGCGGAATGAAACGCGTATCAGCTTGGACGGTCAGTCCGTTATGGCGTCGTCTGTGCTGGCCCGCAATCTGCCGCTTATGGTCTTCAACTCCAAAGCAGCGGATTTACTCACAGAAAGCCCGACGAATCGACGAGCGCTCATTGATCGAACGATGTTCCACGTGGAACGTGATTATGGCGAGATCTGGAAGCAGTACCGCCAAGTGCTTCGACAAAGAAACGAGCTGGTCCGTGCAGAACGGCGATCCGAAATCACCTACTGGGACGGACAGTTGGTAAACCTGGCGCTGCGGATAGATGCCGGAAGACGACGTGTGATCGAAGTGATCAATGATCGTCTGCATACGGAAGCCGACCTGCCTGGCCTCACTTCGCTGGCCTTCGAATATAATCCAGGCTGGAATACATCCTCACCGCTACTCGAGCAGCTCGAGGCAGCATGGGCTCGCGACTGTCAGATTGGCTATACAACGCTGGGGATTCATCGCGCCGATCTGGCACTGCGAGCGCAGGGCAGAAGCGTTGCTCGTCGCTTGTCCCGGGGACAAGGTAAGTTTGTCGTTTGCATCGTTTTGGTGGCACTGGCGCAGTTTATTGCATTGGTTACCGGGCATCCGCCGGTCATGTTGATCGACGACCTTGCCGCTGAGCTCGATGATATGATTCGTCAGCGGGCTGTGGACATGATCGCCGGACTACAGACTCAGTGCCTATTTACTGCGATTAAGCCGAATGATTTACCGCAGGTCTGTGGCCTCGCCCAAAGTATGTTCCACGTGGAACACCAACCTGCCTCACTGAAGCAGAATTGACGGAGAATTCGATGAGTTACGATTCAAAGAACATCAAAGTTCTTAAAGGACTTGATGCCGTCCGTAAACGTCCTGGCATGTATATCGGCGACACAGATGATGGAACAGGACTCCACCATATGGTGTTTGAAGTTGTGGATAACTGTGTGGACGAAGCGCTCGCCGGATACTGTCGCAATATCGAAGTCCGCATTCATACCGACAACACCGTGACGGTTATTGACGATGGTCGGGGCATCCCCGTCGATTTACACGAAGAAGAGCAGCGCTCAGCGGCGGAAGTCATCATGACGACGCTCCACGCTGGCGGCAAATTCGACGACAACTCTTATAAGGTGTCGGGTGGTCTGCACGGTGTGGGTGTTTCGGTTGTCAACGCGCTGTCAGAACGATTGATACTCATGATCCGGCGCGAGGGTAAGCTCTGGCACCAGGAATACCGGCATGGCGATCCGGTAAAGCCTTTGGTCTCGGTCGGCGAGACGGAGAGAACGGGTACGGAAATTCGATTTCTTCCCAGCACGCTCACGTTCACGAACGTCGAGTTTCACTATGACGTACTGGCGCGACGGTTGCGCGAGCTGTCGTTCCTGAATTCCGGCTTACGTATAACCCTGTTTGATGAGCGGACCGGCAAGAACGATGTCTTCGAGTACCAGGGCGGAATTGCCGCATTTGTCGAACATCTGAATAAGACGCGTACGGCATTGCACCCTTCGGTTATCAGTATCAGTGCGTCAAAGGACGATATCTCTGTCGAAATAGCGCTGCAGTGGAACGATTCCTACCAGGAGAACATCTACTGTTATACCAATAATATTCCGCAGCGTGACGGCGGTACGCATCTCGCGGGATTGCGCGGCGCCTTGACCCGCACACTGAATCAATACCTTGAACGAGAAGGTCTGGCGGCGAAACATAAGGTCGCTGTTACCGGCGAAGATGTTCGTGAAGGCTTGACGGCTGTCCTGTCTGTCAAAGTGCACGATCCGAAATTCTCCTCTCAGACCAAAGAGAAACTTGTTTCCAGCGAAGTCAAAGGTGCCGTCGAATCCATCGTTGGTGACCACTTGAATTCCTATCTCCTGGAGCATCCCGGGGAATCTCGCAGCATCATGGGCAAGATTATCGAGGCTGCTCGTGCCCGCGAAGCAGCCCGGAAAGCACGCGAACTCACGCGTCGCAAAACAGCGCTCGATGTCGCCGGACTGCCAGGAAAACTAGCCGACTGTCAGGAAAAAGACCCGGCGCGCTCCGAGCTGTTCATTGTCGAGGGTGACTCCGCCGGCGGTTCGGCCAAGCAGGGCAGGGACCGCAAAAATCAGGCAGTGCTACCGCTGAAAGGAAAGATCCTCAATGTCGAGAAAGCCCGCTTTGACAAGATGTTGTCCTCTTCTGAAGTGGGCACCTTGATTACGGCTCTCGGTTGCGGCATCGGCAAAGAGGAATACGACCCAGCGGGACTGCGCTATCACCGCATCATCATCATGACCGATGCCGACGTCGACGGATCGCATATCCGTACTTTATTGTTGACGTTTTTCTATCGACAAATGCCGGAACTCATTGATCGGGGACACATTTATATCGCGCAACCGCCGCTGTATAAAGTCAAGAAAGGAAAATCCGAACGCTATCTCAAAGACGATAGTGAACTCGACGGCTATTTCATGGAACTGGCTATTGCCGAGACTGAAATCGACCTCGGCGATTCCGTACTGACTGCCGATAGAATGGCCGAACTCGGCCGCGAATTCCTGTTACTTCGTCAGATTCAGAAACGTCTCGAAAACCGTTACCCGGGACTCATCTTGCGCGCCATCCGCGCGTGCCCTGAATTGCAACAGCCCGAAGTTTTGACGCGCGGGGTGCTTGACCAATGGGTCGCGGTTTTAAGCGAGATGTTGAAAAACGGCGAGGGCGAGCGTCGCGGTGTGCAGGTCGATGTCGGCTACCGAGGTCCAGATTCCTGGGATATCGTGACACGCATCATCGTCAATGGTTCGCTCATCAGTCCGCGCATTGACCGTGATTTCTTCGCCAGTGCGGAATACCGGCATCTGAGCCGCTTAGGTCGATTATTCGACGATCCACTGGCTGCCGGCAGCACCCTCAATGAAGGTAGCGAGAAATCGCCAATCCAGACCTTGGGCGACGCTTTCGGGACACTGCTCGACGACGCTCGGCGAGGCGTCACGGTCCAGCGCTACAAGGGGCTCGGCGAAATGAATCCCGACCAGCTCCGCGAAACAACGATGAACCTGGAGACCCGAAATCTCGTTCAGGTACGGATCGAAGACGGGGTCGCGGCAGATCAGATCTTTTCCACCTTGATGGGCGATCAGGTCGAACCACGCCGCGAATTCATCGAACGTTACGCGCTAACGGTGACCAATCTAGATACCTGACGAGAATCAAGCGGGCAGCTTACGAGGGGTCGCGGCTAGAACAGCTGCGATCACCTCGCTCGCGCCGGCTGAGAGAACGGCCGCCGCCGCTGCCGTCAAGGTCGCGCCGGTAGTCACCACGTCATCGATCAGCAGTACGCGCAGACCATCGAGGCGCCGCGTGGCCGTGAAAGCGCCGGCGATATTGTGTGCTCTCCCGGCTCGGCCAAGCCGTGATTGTGCCGGCCGACCACCCTTTACTTTCAAAGCATTAGCCAGAAGTAAACACTTACATCGCTGCGTCAATGGAGTGCTTAACAGGGTCGACTGATTGTAGCCACGTTGGACATAACGACGGCAAGTCAGCGGTATCGGTATGGCGACATCCAGGCCGGTCAGAGACGGCGCGACGTGGTCAGAAAAGGCCAGTGCCAGCGCCCGCAGTGCGGCCACATCCGCGTGGAACTTAGCCGCCCGCAGCAGCCCGGCGATGGGGAAGACATAGTCGAAAGCGGCGTGAACACCTGTGAGTTCGCGGTCGCGAAGGACCACCGGGATATCGCGGCAGTACGGCAAATCTGCTTCGCAGCCGCAACAGAAGCGGCCACCGCCAGCGGGTCCCGCACACAATGGGCAAACGCCCACTCCGACCAGGCCGCTATCCGCGCGCAGCGGATTGTACAGTTGTACACATTCCCATAAAGTTGACAGCATGTCGTTCGTCCTTGAAACCAATGCCGGCGACATCATGAACCCTGAACAGGAGAGAAAGCGAGCCATGCAAGCAGAGCTGAAAATTGCCATGCCCGTCGATTCGACGATGCTCCGGCATGATTGGACGGCGGCCGAGGTCCGAGCACTTTTTTCGCTCCCGTTTGCTGACCTGATGCATCGAGCGCACTTGGTTCATCGCGCCCATTTCGAACCGAACACGGTCCAACTCAGCACGCTGCTCAACATTAAAACGGGCGGCTGCCCGGAAGATTGTTCCTACTGCCCGCAAAGTGCGCGCTATTCGACGAACGTCGAAGCTGAGCCCATGCTGGATCGCGACACCGTGCTGGCGGCAGCTGAAAAAGCCAAAGCAGCTGGCGCCACCCGCTTCTGCATGGGCGCCGCCTGGCGCGCACCGAAAGACCGCGATCTCGACAAAGTCATTCCATTGATAGAGGGCGTCAAGGCACTCGGTATGGAGACCTGCGTCACGCTTGGCATGCTGACCGCCATGCAGGCACGCCGGCTACGCCAGGCCGGACTCGATTACTACAATCACAACCTCGATACATCACCGGAGTTCTACGGCGAAATCATCACGACGCGAACGTATGATGACCGCTTGCAGACACTTGCTCACGTGCGAGACGCCGACATCAACGTGTGCTGCGGTGGAATAGTCGGGCTTGGTGAATCGGTCAGCGATCGTGCCGAGATGCTGCGGACACTTGCCAATCTCCCGCAGCATCCGGAGTCGGTGCCAATCAATCTGCTGGTACGCGTCGAAGGCACCCCGCTGGCTGAAGCAGCGAGCGTTCATCCGCTCGATTTTGTTCGCACGATTGCAGTCGCTCGCATTCTCATGCCGGCGTCATTCGTCCGCTTGTCAGCCGGTCGCACCAATATGAATGATGAGCTCCAGGCGTGGTGCTTTTTTGCTGGCGCGAACTCGATGTTCTATGGCGAACAATTGTTGACCACGGCCAATCCCGTGGTCATCGAAGATCAGCAATTGTTCGCGCGACTGGGGATTACCGCCGCGACGGCAATACACGCCTGATCTCGATCATCAAGCAACGTGTGCGTGGCCAATCTCGGCTGGATAGGGTCTGAGCTTGCAGATCTCCGCGCACGCGGCCGCGAGCGATTGCTCGAGTCGCGCGACGGCGCGCAAGGCCCAACGATTTCTCTCAACGCCCGAAATCTGGTCAATTTCTCCAGCAACGATTATCTCGGCATGGCGGCGCACCAGCGCGTGCTCGCGCGAGTGCACGAGGAACTCAACCAACATGGCTTTGGCAGTGGCAGCGCGGCACTCCTGGGCGGGCGCTCGTGTCTGCACGAGGAACTCGAACGCGCACTCGCCGACGTACTCGGCGTCGAACGCGCACTGCTGTATTCATCCGGCTATATGGCGAATCTCGGTGCTCTCGGCAGCTTGGTGAAACGCCACGATCTCGTTATCCACGATCGCTTGAATCACGCGTCTCTGATCGATGGCGTGAAATCGTCGGGTGCGCGACAGCATCGCTACGCGCACGCCGATGTGGCTGCCGCCAACCGCCTGCTGCAGAAGCCTACCAGCGGTCGGCGTTGGCTGGTGACGGAATCGCTGTTCAGTATGGACGGAGATTTGGCACCGTTATCTTCGTTGTCTGCGCAGGCGGCTGCGATGGACACGACAATGTATGTGGACGACGCTCACGGTTTCGGCGTCATCGCCAGCGGAACTTCGGCCGCCGCGCTGCTCACGCCGATTGCCCGCGCTGCGACCGTCTTCATGATCACGCTCGGCAAGAGTCTGGGATCAGCGGGCGCCGCCGTCCTCGGGCCGGCCGAAGTCATCGAGTATCTCGTGCAGCGATCGCGCACGTTCATCTATGACACGGCGCTGCCGGCGGTATGCGCTGCAGCCGCGCTCGAGGCGCTGGCGATCCTGCGCACCTCTCCGGAATCGACGCACCTGCGATTGGCCGTCAATATCGCCCGGTTCCGTGCCCGCGCGGAAGCGGCCGAGCTGCCGCTTGCGCCTGTCCACGGTCCAATACAACCACTCATCATCGGTGACGATGTGCGTGCGACACAGTGCGCGGCGAATATTGTGGCGGCCGGTTTCTATGTGCGCGCAGTCCGGCCGCCGACGGTCCCGGAAGGCAGTGCGCGCCTGCGCATCACGCTTACGGCAAGTCACACGGAAGAACAGATTGACGGGCTGGTGCTCGCGCTGGCGGAACACTTCCCGCGATGAGCGGCGAGTATCATGCCTTTGCTCTCGACAAGCGGCGAATCGCCGCGCATTTTGGCAAGGCCGCTGCGCACTATGACGCACACGATTTTTTTCAGCGCGAGGTCGCCGCCCGTACGCTGGCCCGGCTCGACTACATCAAGCTCGACGTCGCCCGCCTGATTGACCTCGGTTCCGGCACAGGCCGCGGCGCACAAGCACTGGCCCGGCGGTATGACAAGGCCCGCATCCATCACTGCGATATCGCGTGGCCGATGCTGGACCAGGCGCGGGCTCAGCAACGCCGCTGGTTCTCGCGACACGCTTACCTGTGCGCGGATATCGAAGCGTTGCCGTTGCGTGAACAGTCGTTTTGTCTGGCGTTCTCGAGTCTGGCCCTGCAATGGTGTGCCGATCTGCAACATGGACTGCGCGAAATTCACCGTATCCTGCGGCCAGGCGGGTTGTTCATGTTTGCCACGCTCGGCCCCGATACGCTGCATGAACTGCGGTCAGCCTGGAGCGCCGTGTCGGATGCACCTCATGTAAATCAGTTCGTCGATCTCCACGTCGTTGGCGATGCGCTGGTTGCTGCCGGTTTCGCCGACCCGGTCATGGAAGCCGAATTAATCACGGTCGAATATGCTGATGTCATGACCTTGATGCGCGATTTGAAAGGTATCGGTGCTGCCAACGCAGCTAACGCCCGCACGCGCGGCCTGCTGGGCCGTCGAGGTTTGGCCGCACTCACCGCCGCATACGAGCCGTTCCGACGCGACGGCAAATTGCCGGCGACGTATGAAGTCGTCTACGGCCATGCCTGGGCTACTGGCAAACCGCCCCCGCAGCACGGCGAGGTGCAGCATTTTCCGCTGGAGCGACTACGTCGACGATGAGCCGACTCGATCTGTTTATCGTTGGTACCGACACTGGTGCGGGTAAAACCTATGTGACGAGCGGGCTGCTCGCGGCCTACGCGCGGGCCGGCTGCAAGGCCGTCGGTATGAAACCGGTGGCGAGCGGCGCCGTGTGGCGAGACGGCCGGCTCGAGAACGAGGACGTCGAAGCGCTCATCGCAGCGAGCAATGTCATCTTGCCGCGCGAGTGCATCAACCCGTATCTGTTCGGGCCACCTGCCTCACCACATCTCGCCTCGCGCGAGGGCAACGTCCGCGTTTCATTACCGGCAATCAGCGCGGCGCTCGCCGCGTGTCGCGCGATGGCGGACGTCGTCATCGTCGAAGGCGTTGGCGGCTGGTGTGTACCGCTCAGCGATTCATTCTGGCTGGCGGATCTCGCCCGTGCACTCGAGCTGCCTATTGTGCTGGTCGTCGGCATCAAGCTTGGCTGCATCAATCATGCGTTGCTGACCGCCCGCGAAATGAATCGTGCAGGCTTACCGCCATGCGCATGGATTGCAACGATTACCGAGCCGGCGCTGTATGCTCTGCAGGAAGTCATTGCAACGCTACAGTTGCATCTCGACGCACCGTTGGCCGGTGTACTGCCGTACCAGCAGGGAACTCCGCAATCTGCCCCATTCAATGTGCTTGCCAGCCGATTGGAAAGCGTGCTGCAGGTCAGCCCCGGCGCCCGCCTCTCTCCGACATCAGACACGTGGTAACGGAATTCCCCGACGGCCCCGAGGGCGTAGACGGCGCCTGCTGGGAATTGCGTCCGACGCGCTCGATGACGTGGTCCCAGGCCAAACAGTTCATCCTCGCCGTGACCGCCATCAGCCTGGCCATCGGAGGATTTTTCTACGCGTATGGCTATCCTTTCGTCATCCCCTTTTCGGGCCTCGAGGCCGCGGCCGTTGCCGTCGCCTTCTATGTGGTCTTACGTGACGGCGAACGACGCGAGGTATTCCGCTTTGACGGTGACTCGCTCATCGTCGAAACCGGAACGCGCCAGGTCGAGCAGCGGATGGTCTTCAATCGTTACTGGGTGAAAGTCGAACTCACCGGTTCGGCCTATCGCTATCACCCGACCAGACTGGTCCTTTCGACCCATGGTCGGCGCCTGGAAGTCGGTCGTTTTCTGACGGACGGCGAGCGGGAAGCTTTCTCGCGAATATTGGTTAACGCTCTGATGAAAAACCGGTAAACTGTGCCGGTTTGTCGCACCGGGGGGTGCATAGCGCCGGACTGACGGGAGCCTGCACGCCTGCGGAGTGCCTGCACAACAGCCGACGCGAGGTCCGCGCGCCGCACAGCCGACAGGCGCGAGGCAACCGGCGTTTGAGAGACCGTCAGTCTGCAGGTGTCGATACGCTGACCGTCCCCCGCGCTTGTTCAATGCGCATTCGCTGCTGGCAGGCGGACAAACAACACGAGCAACGAATCAGATGCACCACCACGCGTGCGCCGCGCGCTGGCATGGGGAGCTTAAAGCATGACATTTCCAAGAACGAACTCTCTCGACTTCTGCCGGTGGCTGCTGCTGGCAGGACTGCTCGCCCTGCCCGGGCTTGGGCTGGCGGCCGAACACAGCAAGTACAACCTGACTCCCGGCGTAACCCCGTTCAGCCGTGAGATTTACGACCTGCACATGCTGGTCCTGTATGTCTGCGTGGCCATCGGCGTGGTGGTATTCGGCGCCATGGCGTATGCGATGGTTGCCTTCCGCAAGTCGAAAGGCGCCCGCGCCGCAACCTGGCACGAAAGCACCAAAGTCGAAATCCTGTGGACTATCATCCCATTCGTCATTCTGGTGGCGGTTGCCGTTCCGGCGACGCGCGCGCTGATCATGATGGAAGACGTCAGCTCGCCGGACATGACCATCAAGGTCACCGGCTATCAATGGAAATGGCACTATCAATACGTCGATACCGGCGTCGCGTTTTTCAGCAGCCTGTCACAGGATTCCAATGTCGCGCGTCAGCTGAAATCGGGCGTCGACCCCGCCTCGGTCGACAACTATCTGCTCAGCGTCGATAAACATCTCATTCTTCCGGTGCATCGCAAGATTCGTTTTCTGACGACGGCAGGCGATGTCATTCATGCCTGGTGGGTGCCGGCGCTCGGCTGGAAACGCGATGCGGTGCCGGGCTATATCAACGAGTCGTGGGCGTTCATTGAAGAGCCAGGCGTATACCGTGGGCAGTGCGCTGAACTGTGCGGCAAGGACCACGGCTTCATGCCGATAGTTGTCGAGGCGGTAAGCGAGGCGGATTACGATGCGTGGGTCGAGACCAAGAAAGCCGAGACGCAGCAGGCCGGGTCGAACGCGCCGGCAGTCGCGCCAGCCGCATTGACTCCGGCGCCGACAGCCGACGCCACGGCAACCACCGCTGACGAGAACATTTAGGGCCAGTGGCAATGCCGCGCCGCGCGAACCCGCTATCGATTTTCAAGAGGGCATTTCCATGAGTGAGGCAGCGAGCCACGACGATCATCACCATGATCATCACCCCAGCGGCATCTATCGCTGGCTGACGACGACCAATCACAAGGACATCGGCACGCTCTACCTGCTCTTCGCACTGCTGATGTTTTTCATCGGCGGGGCGATGGCGATGGTCATCCGGCTCGAACTGTTCCAGCCAGGCCTGCAGTTTGTCGAACCACAGTTCTTCAACTCAATGACGACCATGCACGCGCTGATCATGATTTTCGGTGCCGTGATGCCAGCCTGGACCGGGTTTGCGAACTGGATGATTCCGATCATGATAGGTGCGCCGGACATGGCGCTGCCGCGACTGAACAACTGGAGCTTCTGGATCCTGCCGTTCGCTTTCACCATGCTGCTCAGCACCTTGTTCATGCCCGGCGGATCGCCCGCCGGCGGCTGGACGATGTACCCGCCACTGGTTCTGCAGACCGGTGACGCGTTTCCTTTCCTGATCTTCGCCGTTCATTTCATGGGGGCGTCGTCGATTGCCGGCGCGATCAACATCATCGCAACGGTGTTCAACATGCGCGCGCCGGGCATGACCCTGATGAAACTGCCGCTGTTCGTCTGGACCTGGATCATTACAGCGTTTCTGCTCATCGCTGCAATCCCGGTACTCGCCGGTGCGGTGACCATGCTGCTGACCGACAAATTCTTCGGCACGGCGTTCTTCTCCGCTGCGGGCGGCGGCGACCCGGTCATGTTTCAGCACATCTTCTGGTTTTTCGGCCATCCCGAGGTCTACATTCTGATCCTGCCGGCTTTCGGTATTGCATCAGCGATCATTCCGACCTTCGCTCGCAAGCCGCTGTTCGGTTATGCCTCGATGGTGTATGCCTCAGCAGCCATTGCGTTCCTCTCGTTCATCGTCTGGGCGCATCACATGTTCACGGTCGGCATGCCGTTGGCAGGCGAGCTGTTCTTCATGTACACGACGGTGCTGATTGCAGTGCCGACAGGCGTGAAGATCTTCAACTGGGTTGCGACGATGTGGCAGAGCTCGATGACCTTCGAAGTGCCGATGCTGTTTGCACTGGCGTTCGTCATCCTGTTCACCATCGGCGGATTTTCCGGACTGATGCTCGGCGTGACGCCGGTGGATTTTCAATACCACGACACCTATTTCGTCGTTGCTCATTTCCACTATGTGCTGGTGACCGGCGCCATTTTCGCCATCATGGCCGGCACCTATTTCTGGCTGCCGAAATGGACTGGCCACATGTACGACGAAACCCTCGGCAAGTGGCATTTCTGGCTGTCGACTATCTCCGTCAACGTGCTGTTCTTCCCGCAACACTTTCTCGGTCTGGCCGGCATGCCGCGCCGTATTCCCGACTATGCCGTGCAGTTCACCGACTTCAACCAGATGTCGAGCATCGGCGGTTTCGTGTTTGGGTTGTCACAGCTGTTGTTTGTCGTGGTGATCGTGAAGTGCGCGCGGGGCGGCGTGAAAGCAACGGATAGAGTCTGGGAAGGTGCGACCGGTCTGGAATGGACCCTGCCCTCGCCGCCGCCGTATCACAGCTTCACGACGCCACCGGAACCATCGACTATCGAAGGCGGCAATCGCTGAGCCCTGTGAGCAATATGGCGCAAACGCCTGATGGCCCCCCTGATCGCGAAGCGCAACGCCGTGCGGCAATCCGCACGGCAACGGTCCTTGCGGTGATTGCCGTGGCCATCTACGTCTGGGCAATTGTCGGGCGAGTGTGACGCAATGACGCCAGCTGCGCAGAACCTCGCGAACCGCCGCACCGTCATCTGGCTGGCAGCAGTGACCGGCCTGATGTTTGGTTTCGGCTACGCGCTGGTCCCGCTGTACAACGTGTTCTGCGAGATTACCGGATTGAACGGCAAGACCGGTCGGGTGTCGGCCGAAACAGCGGCGCGGGTCGTTGTCGACGAATCACGTCTGGTCACGATCGAATTCGTCACCAACGTGAATGCTGGCATGCCGTGGGAGTTCCGTCCGCTGGTCAACAAGATCAGCGTTCATCCCGGCGCGGAGACGACCGTCCAGTTCGAAGCACGAAACATCGCGCGAGTCGCGATCACAGGCAGTGCGGTACCGAGCGTTGCGCCGAATTCCGCTGCACGCTATTTGAGCAAAACCGAGTGTTTCTGTTTCCGGCAGCAATCGCTCGGCCCTGAGGAGACGCGCACGATGCCAGTGCGTTTCATTGTCGACCCGCGACTGCCGGGCGACGTCAAGGTGTTGACGTTGGCCTATACTTTTTTTGAGGCGGTCAATACTTCTTCGATCGCGACCGGCGCCGGTCGTCTGCCGCGATCCTGAAGCACCGCCGTTACTGACCGCAAATTCCTAAACGAGAACCTCGTCATGGCTGAAGCACATTCGCACTATTACGTTCCCGAACCGAGCCACTGGCCTATTACGGCGTCGATTTCCATCTTCACGATGATGGTCGGCGGCGCTACGAGTCTGAACGGTATCAGCTTCGGGCCTGCCATCCTCGGCGTCGGATTTCTGATGTTCGTCGTGATGCTGTTCGGCTGGTTCGGAACGGTCATTCACGAAAGTGAAGGCGGCATCTACAACGATCAGGTCGATGTCAGCTTCCGCATGGGCATGGGCTGGTTCATCTTCTCTGAAGTGATGTTCTTCGCGGCGTTCTTCGGCGCGCTCTACTACGCTCGGATCTATTCTGTGCCATGGCTGGGCGGTGAAGGTGCTCGACACGCAACCAATGAATTTCTGTGGCCCCAGTTCACCGCCGGTTGGCCGTTGTTTCAGCCGCCCTCGACTTATGGTTTCACGTCGTTCAAGCAAACCATCGGCGCCTGGGGCGTGCCGTTCTACAACACGCTGATCCTGCTTTCCAGTGGCGCCACGGTGACGTGGGCGCACTGGGGTCTGAAAAAAGGGAGCCGCGGCCATCTGATCCTGGGTCTCATCGCAACAGTTGCGCTGGGCGCGACCTTCGTCTACATGCAGGCAGCCGAATACGGCCATGCCTTTCATGAACTCGGGTTGACGCTGAATTCCGGCATCTATGGTGCGACGTTCTTTCTGCTGACCGGGTTTCATGGCTTTCACGTGACGATGGGCACCATCATGCTGGCGACGATACTCGCCCGCTCGATGAAAGGTCATTTCACGGCCAAGCACCATTTCGGCTTTGAAGCCGTCGCCTGGTACTGGCACTTCGTCGACGTGGTCTGGATTGGTCTGTTTATCTTCGTCTACTGGATCTGAGCCCACCTGCGGCCAGACGCGACCTGAGCGCCACAGGACGTGGCGCTTTTTTCCCTGTCCGAGATTCAGCCGTTAGGCGAAATGATGCCGAGCGCGTTCAGGACGACGATGAGCACGATCAAGCCGATCGACAGCGCCACACGAAGCGTCAGCGCTTTGACCATTCCGGTGCCTTCGCGATCGCGACCGCGGAACAAATTGAAGCCTGCGGCGGCCAGCGACAGCAGGATCATGATGAAGACCGCGATGACGATGGCTTTCACTATCGGCGTATCGTTCATGGTATGCCTGCGCTGCCTGTAGTTGACCAAGCTTCCATTCTACTCGTGATGCAGGCCCTCTCACGCGCATGCGACGTTTTGTCCTGATCGTTCTGTTCGTGGCCGGCTGCGCCGGCTTGTGCAGTCTCGGGCTATGGCAGTTGAGCCGCGCTGACGATAAACGCGTTCGTTTCGCGGCGTTCGAAGCGCGTTCGGCGGCAGTTCCTGTCGACATCGCTACCCTGACCGGCAGCACGCCGCTGGCCGAGATGCAGTGGCGCCGCGCCCGTGTCAGCGGCCATTACCTGACGCGTCACCTGGTTCTGGACAATCGGGTACAGGCTGGCAGTACCGGTTATGAAGTACTCAGCGCGTTCGCCTCGACCAGTGGTCGTGTGGTTCTGGTCGACCGTGGCTGGATCCCGCTGGGCAAAGATCGAAACGCAATCCCGGACACGCTGGCGCCGGCCGATATGTTGATGTTGGAAGGCGTGCTGGGCGACGCGCCGATCGGCGGCTTGATGCTCGGCGACGCCGCACAATCGGCTGAACTGCTGGCGCCGGATGTCTACCGGGTTCAGCAGATCTCGATCCCCGCGGCGGAATCGCTGCTCGGGGTCAAGCTGTGGCCGGCCATCCTGTATCTCGATGCGCAGGCGGGCGGTGCGCTGAAAGTTGCCTGGCCGGTACCCGGCGACGGCGCATCCAAACACACGGCCTACGCCGTACAATGGTTTGCGATGGCTGCAGTTCTTGCCGCCATTGGTCTGCGCACGGCCCATCGCCATCGAGTCATCCACGATGCCTGAAATCGATCCTGCGGCGCTTCGGCGCAGCCGCGCGATGCTGCTGTTCGTCGTTGCGTTGTTTGTCCTGCCTATTGTCGTTGCCTGGTGGATGGCGGTCGTTCGCCCGCCAGCGGGCGATGCGCTCCTCAATCATGGTCTGCTGGTCGAGCCCCCTGTCGATGTCGGGCGGTCGCCAGCGGCACGCGCATTCCGCGATATCGCGCTGGCGCCTAGCGAATGGGCGCTTATTTATCTTTCGGACGGAACCTGCGAAGCGTCATGCTTACGTCAAATCGATGTGCTGTCGACCATCCGCGAGTTGCTTGGTAATGATGGTGGTCGCGTGCATGTTGCCGTGCTGATCGACAGCGGCAAAGTCGAACTTCCGCGCGTGCAGGCGATGGTCGACGCAACGGCCCGAGCGTTCGTCGCGCGCGCACTGGCAGAGCGGGTGCCCGCGGTCGGCGCATCCGGTGTGGTTTTCCTCGATTGGCGCGGCCAGTTGATGATGTATTTTGCGGACGGCAGCCGCCCCGGCGATATCAAAGCCGACTTGAAGCGCCTCCTGCGCGCCTCGGCGATTCGCTGATTGTTTGATGAGCTGACCATGGCGCGTACGGTTCGTTTGTTGTCATGGTGTCTGCCGCTGCTGGCGCTGACGGTAATTGTCTTCGGCGCTTATGTCCGTCTGAGTGACGCAGGTCTGGGCTGCCCTGATTGGCCAGGCTGTTACGGTCACCTCAGCGTTCCCGCGGCTGCGTCGGACATCCATCTCAGTCAGGCGGAATGGCATGCACGACCGCTGGAGCCTGGCAAAGCCTGGCGCGAAATGGTTCACCGCTATCTCGCCAGCACACTGGGTCTGGGAATCGTCCTGCTGGCAGCTTGCGCGTGGTCTGCGCCAACTTCGTTCCACACCAGTCGCGCCGCCTACGCGCTGGTCCCGCTGGTCATATTCCAAGGTCTGCTCGGCATGTGGACGGTCACCTTGCTATTGAAACCGCTTATCGTCAGCGCCCACCTCCTCGGCGGCCTGGCGACCTTGAGTCTGCTGTGGTGGAATCTCCTGGTGGTTCAGCAGGTCGCGGCAGTGCCCGATGTTTCCCGCCTGCTTGCCTTCGCCGCGCGCGCGGCCTTGGTCGTATTACTGGTGCAGATTTTTCTCGGCGGCTGGACGAGCGCGAATTACGCAGCGCTCGCCTGTACCGATTTCCCGACCTGCCAGGGCAGCTGGATGCCGGCGACGGATTTTGCCAACGGCTTTGTCTTGTGGCGCGGACTGGGCGTCAATTACGAATTCGGTGTTCTCGAGACGCCCGCCCGTACCGCCATCCATCTTGTCCATCGCCTGGGTGCGGTGGTCGCCGCCACGCTGGTGCTGACGGTGGCCATGCTGGCGCTCCGGCACCGCAATGGCCCACTCCGCCGGACGGCTTGGTGTATGATCGCGGCCGTCATTGCGCAGCTCTGTCTTGGTGTCAGCAATGTGCTCGGTGGCCTGCCTCTGCCGGTCGCAGTCGGCCACAATGCCGGAGCCAGCTTATTGTTGCTGACGTTGTTAACGATCGTCTATCTGACCCGTTCATCGACCGAAGTTCGACAGCACGCACCGGCGATGTCGCCGCGAAACGCGATACCGCCAATCGGGTCAGCACCATGATTTCCAGCCCCGTTAGAGTAGCGCCCCGATGATCGCGAATACCATGGTTTCCAGCACCCTCGGCCACTGGCGCGACTACGCCGAGCTGTGCAAACCCCGTGTCGTCGGACTTATCGTTTTTACGGCAGTCATCGGCATGTTCCTGTCGATCCCTGGAGCGGTACCGCTCGCTACCTTCGTTCCGGCGACACTTGGTATTGCGTTGGCCGCGGCCTCTGCTGCAGCCATCAACCATGTCGCTGAATATCGTATCGATGCGTTGATGGCGCGCACGCGTAATCGGCCGCTGCCGCAAGGCGGGCTGAACCGGGCGCAGGCGTTGATCTTCGCCCTGATCATCGGCGCCCTGTCGATGTACCTGTTGATTGCGTTCGTCAACGTGCTGACCGCCGTGCTGACGTTTGCCTCACTGATCGGCTACGCGGTCGTCTATACGATGTATCTGAAATATGCGACGCCGCAGAATATCGTCATCGGCGGCGCCGCAGGTGCCGCGCCACCGGTGCTGGGCTGGACTGCTGTCACCGGTTCTGTCGACCCCCATGCGTTGTTGCTGTTTCTGATTATTTTCGCGTGGACACCGCCGCATTTCTGGGCGCTCGCGATTTATCGCCGTGACGATTACGCCAAAGCCGATATACCGATGTTGCCTATTACGCACGGCGTCGATTACACGCGCGTGCAGATCCTGCTCTACACCCTGATTCTCGTTATTTCGACCTTGCTGCCGTATGCAACCTATATGAGCGGCATTGTCTATCTGGTTGGCGCGTTAGTGCTCGACGCCGGTTTTCTTTACTACGCCATCCGCATGCAGCGCGATCACGACGACGAACTGGCCATGCGCACGTTCAGATATTCGATCATCTATCTCGGCGCGCTTTTCTTCTTCTTTTTTGTCGACCATTACTGGAACGCGTTGCTGAACCTTACTGGCATCGCCTGACACCGATGACTGCAACGCGTGTTCAAGCCGTTTTGCCCGCCTGGCAGCGACTGTGGTTGCCGCCGCTGCTCATTGTCATCGTGATGGCCGTGCGGATGGTCGATATGGCAACTTATCGCACCTGGATCGATGGGGAACTCGGCCTGATCGAGCTTGCTACGCCCCTGGTTGCCGGCATCGGTTGCGTGATCGGTGTGCGATTGTGGTGGCGATTGCGTCATGGTCGACAGCACCATCTGCTGCGACCATGGGTGGGGCTGCTGGCGCTGGCCTGCTTTTATCTGGCGGGCGAGGAGCTGTCGTGGGGTCAGCAGCTATTCCACTGGCAGACGCCTGAGGCGATCATTGAGGTCAACGATCAGCAGGAAACCAACCTTCACAATATGAGCAGCTGGTTCGATCAGAAACCACGTCTGCTGCTCGAACTCTGGGTGCTGTTCGGTGGCATCGTCGTTCCGCTGCTCGAATGGCGCCGCAGCAAATCCCGCGTGCCGACGTCTTTCGCGTATTGGTTCTGGCCGACATTCGATTGCCTGCCAACGGCAATCCTCGCCATCGCCATCCGGCTGCCGCCACGGATCAAGGACGTACTGGAACTCCCCTCGCTGCCTTATGAAATCCGCTACAGCGAACCGCAGGAATATTACTTTGCGCTGTTTCTCCTGCTCTATCTCGCGTCATTGTCGGTACGCACGCGAGACACAACCCGGATGGCAATCAGCGGGGAGGGATAGACCCTCCCGCGCCATTACTCGGTGTCAGAACCGAGAGCCGCATCGAGTTCCGGCATGGCTTTTTTCATGATCGCAAAGGCGTTCTTCTCAATCTGACGAATGCGTTCGGCGGACACGCCGTACTTGTCCGCCAGATCGTGCAGCGTCGCTTTCGGCTCCTGCAGCCAGCGGCAGACGACGATGTCTCGGCTTCGCTCGTCGAGTTTGGTGAGTGCCACATGCAGACCATCGATGGAATTCCCGGCGCGCTCGACGCGGTCGAGCTGATTGCCGGGTTCGTAGCGTAAATCCTCAAGATATGCGGCCGGGACGAACGGATCGTCGTCGCTGTCGGGATGGAAGTCGAACGACACATCATGCGCGTGCAGGCGCTGTTCCATCGTCAGTACGTCACGCGTGTCGACGTCAAATTCCTTGGCCACGGCATCGACTTCCTTCGCGCCCATCCAACCCAGGGTTTTCTTGGCCCCGCGCAAGTTGAAGAACAGTTTGCGCTGCGCTTTCGTCGTTGCAATCTTCACGATGCGCCAGTTCTTGAGGATGAACTCATGCATCTCTGCTTTGATCCAGTGGACCGCAAACGAGACCAGACGCACGCCGACCGCGGGGTCGAAACGCTTGACCGCCTTCATCAGACCAATATTGCCTTCCTGGATCAGGTCGTTCTGCGACAGTCCATAGCCGCTATAGCTGCGCGCGACGCTGACCACGAAGCGGAGGTGCGACAGCACCAGCTGGCGAGCCGCGCTCAGATCGTTGTCGTCGCGCAGGCGCCGGCCCAGGTCCTGTTCCTCTTCGAGGGTCAGCAGCGGAATCCGGTTGACCGCATCGATATAGGCTTCGAGCGAGCCGGCGGTTGAGGGAAGCTGGAGGTTGAGGGCAGTTGCCATGGGGATGAACCTCGGTAAAGTCATACAGTTGAGGCAGAGTTTAGCACTCCTCGCGCAAGAGTGCTAAGACGCGGCGCCAGCGTCGGGGTTAAGCCGGTTCAGGCGCAGGCCGATGCCGAGCCACGCGCCGCACCAGCCCAGGGCAGTAGCCAATACGACCACGACTATGCCATGGACCGCTGGAAAGCTGTGCAGTTCGAAGCGGCTGGCATAAGCGGCTGCGAGCCGCGCTACCGGTACCGTCAGTGCGGCCAGCGCGCCTTCGACCAGCAGCAGCGCCAGCAGTCCGGCCGCCAGACCCTGCAGCGCCCCACTGTAGAGGAACGGTCGGCGGATGAAGGCGTCAGTCGCGCCAATCAGCTTCAACACTTCGATGGTCGGCATCTGCTCTTCGACCAGTACGCGGATGATATTGCCGACGATGAGCATCGTCGCGCAGCCGAGCATGATGCCGAGCAGGACGACGCCGCACCGTGCCAGCGCTTCCAGCGCACCGAGACGCTCGACCCAGGCAAAGTCGACAATGACTTGATCGACATCCGGCAGCGCCTCAAGGCGCTGCACCAGCCCGTCGGCCCGCCCGCCGGACCATGCGGTAGCGCGCGGCGTGACGACGATCATTTGCGGCAGGTCGGCGTCAACGTCATCGAGTGTCGCCGATACGCCGGCAGCCGCGCTCATTTCGGCGAGCGCGGTGGCTGCATCGATGAACTCGACGGCGGCAATGTCGGCGTCGCTCGCCACCTGCGTGCTGAGTGCCTGTGCCGCATCTCGTTCGACGCCGGGTGTGACAAACACCGTCAGGCTGGGCTTTCCGCCCCAGGCTCCGGCCAGCGCCCGCTGATTCTCCAGCAGTGCGTCCAGCAGGGCCGGCAGCCCGAGCGCGATGGCCATCACGGCAACGCCGACTACGGTAGTGAGCGGCGTGCGACGCATATGCGCAAGACCTTCGCGCGCCGCGCGCGCGTGAACGGCGCGCAGTGCTTCGGCGCGTGGCGCCCGGCCGCCCGTGTCTTGTCTGCGCCCTAGCACGCCGGGATCAATTGGCCCTGGCGCAGTTCGATCACGCGCCGAGGCCGCAGGCGGATGAGATCGGTGTCATGGGTCGCAATCAAGACCGTTACGCCGACTTGGTTGAACTGGTCAAACAAGCCCAGGATCTCGTGGGCGAGCTCACGATCGAGATTTCCGGTCGGTTCATCGGCGAGCAGCATGCCGGGCCGATTGACGACGGCGCGCGCAATGCCGACTCGCTGCTGCTCGCCGCTCGACAACGTCGGCGGCAGCGTATTTTCCTTATGCAGAAGGTTGACCTTGTCGAGCGCCGCACGCACGCGCTTGCGCACTTCGGTATGGCGAATGCCGGCAATGATCAGCGGTAGCGCGACGTTGTCGAACACACTTCGCTCGGCCAGCAGGCGGTGATGCTGGAAAATCATGCCGATCTGCCGACGGTAGAACGGAATTTCGCCGGCCGGCACCCGCTCGAGATTACGACCGTAGACCACAATCTGGCCGCGCGTAGCGCGCTCGATCAAGGCCACCAGACGCAGCAGCGTGCTTTTACCGGCGCCGGAATGGCCGGTCAGGAAACAGAACTCGCCGGTTGCGATATCGAGATTGACGTCACGAACCCCTTCGTTACCGCCGGGGTAGATCTTGGACACGCCGCTGAACTGGATCACTGCTCGCCGTCGATTTCCACGGTAGCCGTACCGAACTCGCCGAGCAGTGCCTCGATGAAAGCCTGAGCTTCGAAGACCTGCAGATCGTCAGCTTGCTCGCCAACGCCGACGTAGCGGATCGGCAGATGGAAACGCTCGGCAAGCGCAAAAATAACGCCTCCGCGCGCGGTGCCATCGAGCTTGGTCAGACATAAACCCGATACGGCGACAGCGGCGCAGAACTCCTGCGCCTGACTGATGGCGTTCTGCCCCATCGTTGCATCGAGCACCAGCAGCGTCTCGTGCGGGGCTTCCGGATTCTGTTTCGCGACTACGCGGCGGACCTTGGCCAGTTCCGCCATCAGGTTGTCCTGGGTATGCAGCCGGCCGGCCGTGTCCGCAATCAGAACCTCGATCCCGCGCGCTGAAGCAGCGCTGCAGGCGTCGAAAATAACCGATGCCGGATCGGCGCCCGGTGCTTGTGCAACGACCGGAATGTCGAGACGCGTTCCCCAGGTCTTCAGCTGATCGACAGCGGCGGCGCGAAATGTATCGCCTGCGGCAAGCATGACGCGACGACCACGAGCTTTGAGTTGATGGGCAATTTTCGCGATGGTGGTGGTCTTGCCGACACCGTTCACACCGACGACGAGCACCACATACGGCTCAGCACCTGCCGGCGCATAATCGAATGGCTGTTCGCAGGGTGCGAGGATGGCGGCCATTTCCGCAGCAATTGCTTCGCGCGGGGTTTGCCCCGGTGGCAGCTTGCGAACGCGTTCGACGATGCGCGCCGTGGCTGCGACGCCGACGTCGGCCCGCAGCAGGACCGTTTCGAGTTCCTCGAGCGTGGCTTGATCGAGTCGCGCCCGCACCCCGAACAGACGGCCGAGGCCACCTACCAATCCGTCGCGCGTACGCGCGATGCCGGCTTTAAGTCGACTGAACATCTAGCAGCCTGGTTGGCAAATCTGAGAACCGGCGCCCGGCCGGCACGAATGCGATATCCTAGCAGCTTGCCGGACTTAGGGAATCGCGACGCAATAGATTCAGCCTGAGGCCCACAAACGGCTATCAGCCCGACAGACCGCCAGCACCTGCCGAACCGCCGGCGTAGCGCAAGCCGCCCTCGCCCGTCATCAGCGTTTTGCCGGGGAAGCGAATATCGCGGTGTCGAATCCCATGCTCTGTGTCGTCCAGAATGGACCTGGTCAGAGTGTACTTTAACATCATGGAGCGTCATCCCTATGCGGACACTACTGGTCTGCGCGCTGTTGCTCGGCGCCGTACCGGTCATGGCAGCGACGCCGGGTTTGGCCCGCGAATTCACGCTGCCGAATGGCCTGCGGCTGATTGTCGACGAAGATCACCGCGCTCCGGTCGCGGTCGTCCAGGTCTGGTATCAGGTCGGTTCGTCTTACGAACACGATGGCGTCACAGGGGTCTCGCATGCGCTCGAACACATGATGTTCAAGGGCACGAAGCAGCATGCCGAAGGCGAGTTCTCGCGCATTGTCGCTGCTCGTGGCGGGCGCGAAAATGCGTTTACCACGGATGACTACACGGTTTACTTCGAGGAATGGGCGGCGTCGAATGTTGCGCTCAGCTTCGAACTCGAAGCTGAGCGCATGCGCGATCTCGTCATTGATGACAGCGAGTTCGCCAAAGAAATCAATGTCGTGCTCGAAGAGCGCCGATTGAGGACTGATGACAATCCGCAGTCGCTGGCGTACGAAGCTGCACTCGCCACGGCTTATCAAACGAGCCCCTATCGCTATCCGACCATCGGTTGGGAATCCGACATCAAGAACATGACGGCCGACGATCTACGGGCCTGGTATCAACGCTGGTACGGGCCGAACAACGCCATCGTCATTGTAGTCGGAGATGTGCAGGCCGACGCTGTACTCGCACTCGCCCGCCAGCATTTCGGTCCGCTCGCAGCCAGCGACATCCCGCCGCCACGACCGCGCCCGGAAGTCCCGCAACTCGGCCAGAAGCGCCTCGAAATTCACAGCGCCAAAGCGCGCCTGCCCTATCTGGTCATGGCGTTTAAAGCGCCTGCGCTGGGTCTGCAAGCGCACGATGCGCAAGCCCCAGCCTGGGAAACGTATGCGCTCGACGTACTCGCCGAAACGCTGGCCGGCGACGACAGCGCGCGATTGACCAGCCGACTCGTGCGCGGCCGTGAACTCGCTGCCGGTGTCAGTGCCAGTTACGGATCGGCAGCGCGCCTCGAGACACTGTTCAGTCTTAGCAGTGTGCCGCGCGATGGCGTCACGCTTGCGGCGCTGGAACAGGCGCTGCTGGAGGAAATCGCCGCGCTCGAAAAAGACCCACCGACGGCGACGGAACTCGAACGGATCAAAACACAGGTCGTCGCCGATGACATCTTCGAGCGCGATTCGATGCAGCACAAAGCGAGCATGATCGGCGGGCTTGCTGCCATCGGCCTCGACTGGCGGCTGAAAGATCAGTACGTCGCCAATATCCAGGCGATCACGCCTGAACAAGTGGTGGCGATGGCCGTGAAGTATCTTCGCCCGGAGCGTTTGACCGTCACCCATCTGCTGCCGGAGGGGACGCCATGAGCCGCTCGTTCGGTGGCCTGCTGGCAACACTGCTGCTTGCGTTTACGGTCGATGCGCAAGCCGGCTTCGAGGTCACCGCCTGGACCACCAGCAACGGCGCCCGGGTGCTGTTCGTACCGGCACCGGAAATTCCAATGGTCGATGTCCGCGTGGTGTTCGCAGCAGGCGGCGCGCGCGACGCGGCACAGGCTGGGCTCGCGCGGCTCGCCAACAGTCTGTTGAGCGAAGGCGCGGGTGAGCGCGATGTCGAAGCTTACAGCGCAGCGTTGGGAGCAACAGGCGCGATTATCGGTAACGGATCACAGCGCGATATGGCGTATGTGAGTCTACGTACGATGCGCGATGCACGCTATGCCGATCCGGCACTCGCTCTATTCATCGATACCATTGCTCGACCGCGCTTTGAGGCGTCGGCATTCGAGCGTGCTGTCGCGCAGACCCAGATCGGTTTGAAACACAAGGAACAATCGCCGGAGGATATTGCCGAGGATACGTTCTTCGCGAGCGTCTACGGCAGTCATCCCTATGGTTCCCCGCCGGACGGTACACCGACCAGCATCGGCGCGCTGACTCGCACCGACGTACAGAAATTTCATCAGCGCTACTATGTCGCGAAGAATGCGGTCATCGCCATCGTCGGCGCACTCACGCGTAGCGATGCAGAGACCTGGGCGGAACGCATCAGCACCCCGCTGCCAGCCGGTGAACGAGCGGCCCCACTGCCAACCGTAGCACCAACTCAGGGAGCGACAATGCGGGTGGACTTTCCCTCAATCCAAAGCCACATCCGTGTCGGTCTGCCGGGCATCAGTCGTATCGATCCCGACTATTTTGCTCTCGTGCTCGGTAATCACGCACTTGGCGGTAACTCGCTGTCGTCGCTGTTGTCGCGCGAAATACGCTCCAAGCGCGGAATCACCTACGGGGTTTCGAGCTACTTCACGCCGATGGCGCAAGCCGGCCCGTTTCTCGCAACGCTGCAGACCGACGCCAGCCAGGAAAAAGAGGCCCTCGCCGCGCTGAAGGAGACCATCGAGCGCTTCATCGCGGACGGTCCGCCAGCCGATGCGCTGGAAGCGGCACGCCAGAATCTGATCGGCGGATTTCCGTTACGGCTGGCGAGCAACAACCAGGTGGCCGAATACATTGCGATGATGGGCGTCTACGATCTGCCGCTCGACTATCTGGCGACCTATGTCGAGCACGTCGCTGCGGTGACGCCGGCCGAGGTCAAGGATGCGTTCCGGCGTCGTATAGTCCCGGAACAGATGATCACGGTCATTGTCGGTCGCGGTGCCGACAATCAGGCCAAACCTTGAGTCGCTACACGTACGACGCTTCCGCAGGTTGTGCTCATCGATGAGCGACGGGCCACGCAGTCGACCAGGACACGTTCGGGTCATTGCCGGGCAATGGCGTGGCCGGCGCATCGAGGTTGGCGCGACGGCCGAGCTCCGGCCAAGTTCCGATCGCGTACGCGAGACGCTGTTCAACTGGCTCAACCCGGAATTGCCTGGCGCTCGCTGTCTTGATCTGTTCGCCGGCACCGGTGTGCTCGGCGTCGAGGCGGTGTCGCGTGGCGCCGCGTTGGCCTGCCTTGTCGAACGGGAACGCGAACTCGCCCGACGGCTGCGTGAACTCCAGCAGACCTTGGCGAGCCCATCGATCGAAGTCGTCGAAGCGGATGCGCTGACCTGGCTGCGGAACCCGCCGCGCCCCTTCAATATCGTTTTCTGCGATCCGCCGTTTCACCAGGATTTTGCCGCTCGCGCGCTCGACCTTCTGGCCGAGGGCTGGCTCATGCCAGGGGCGCTGGTCTATATCGAAGTCGAGCGCGATGCAGTCCCCGAGCATCACGCCTTTGCACCACATCGGGTCGGGCACACACGGCAGGTCAGCTATGCTTTGGTCAGATTCACGGGCTGAGCTATAGTGCTCGCCCGCTACCGGCGAATTCCAGCAAAAAGGGAGCAGCTTTGGGCATCACGGTCATTTACCCGGGAACGTTCGACCCGATTACGCACGGGCATACCGACATCGTGTCACGCGCCTCGCCGCTGTTCGAGCGATTGATCGTCGCGGTTGCCGGCAGTACGTCGAAAAACGCGGTGTTTTCCGCCGACGAAAGGGTTGAGCTTGCCGCTGAAATCCTGCGCGCTTATACCAATGTCGAAGTCAAACGCTTCGATGGATTGATGGTGGATTTCGCGCGTGCCAACCAAGCATCGCTGATCCTGCGCGGGCTGCGCGCGGTGACTGATTTCGAGTACGAATTCCAGCTCGCCGGTATGAATCGCAAGCTCATGCCGGAAGCCGATACGGTGTTCCTCCCGACCTCGGAGAAGTTCACGTATATCTCGTCTTCGTTGGTGCGCGAGATTGCGGCGCTGGGCGGCGATATCAGCGACTTCGTCCATCCGCATATCAAGGAAGTCCTGCTGGCCCGGGTTGGTAATCGCCGCAAGCCCACGCCGTGAGTCGCTGATCGGCTGCAATGGCCCTGATCATCACCGAGCAGTGCATCAACTGCGACGTCTGCGAGCCCGAGTGTCCGAACCAGGCGATTTATGACGGCGCAATGCACTACGAGATCGATCCGGACCGTTGTACCGAATGTGTCGGGCACTTCGATACACCGCAATGTGTCGCGGTCTGTCCGGTGGATTGCATTCCACGCGATCCGGCGCATGTCGAAGACAACGCCACTCTGCAGGCGAAGTACCTGCGTTTGATGAGTCACCCGCCCGCCACCAAGGTCACGCCATGAGAGCCCGAGGCCACGCCATGAAGATAGTTCTGTTCCGGGTCCTGCTGTTCGTCTCGCTCGTCAGCGCGGGTTCGGTCACGCTGGCCGCCGGCACGGTCGGCTATAACGCCGTTGCGAGTGCGCATCCCGCAGCGACAGCAGCCGGTCGCCAGATTATCGATGCCGGAGGTAATGCGTTCGATGCCGCCATCGCGGTTGCCGCCGCACTCGCTGTTGTCGAACCCTACAGTTCCGGCATAGGTGGCGGTGGATTCTTTCTGTTGCATGAGGCGACAGGGCAGCGCGACATCTTTGTCGACGCGCGTGAAACGGCGCCAGCGGCGGCCAGCGAAAAGATGTATCTGGACGAGCAGGGTGAATTCGTTGAAAAGCGCGCGCTGGACGGCGCGTTGGCCGCTGCTATACCTGGCCTGCCTGCCGGGCTGGCTCACCTTGCCGAACACTACGGGAAGTTGAGTCTGGCCCAGGATCTTACACCGGCGATTGCGTTGGCACGGAACGGGTTTGCGGTCACCGAGCGTTATCAGATGATGGCTGGTTTCCGTGCGCAGGCTTTTGCAGCGCAGCCGGAAGGTGCGGGCATCTTTCTCGTCAATGGCAAAGCGCCCGCTATCGGTGACGTACTTCGCCAGGGCGATCTCGCCGATACGCTCGAGCGCATTGCCGCAGATGGCGCCCGGTCATTCTACGACGGTCCGTTGGCTGCCAGCCTCGTCGCTGGTGTTCACGCTGATGGGGGGGTGTGGACGTTAGCCGACCTGGCCGGCTATCGCGTCAAAGAGCGCCCGCCAATCGTTGGCGAGTATCGTGGCGTGAAAGTGGTCTCCGCGCCGCCGCCGTCATCCGGCGGCATCGTGCTGGTCGAAGCGCTCAACATACTCGAACGATATGATTTGACCACGCTCGACCTGGATACTCGACGGCACCTGGTCGTCGAAGCCATGCGCCGCGCCTATCGCGATCGCGCGGATTTTCTCGGCGATCCGGACTTCATCGACATGCCGGTCGCGCATCTCGTCGACAAACAATACGCGGTACAGATGTCGGCCGATCTCTCACTCGAGAAAGCAACACCGAGCAGTGCGCTCCCGCCCATTGGCCGGCAAAGTAAAGGTCGTGATACAACGCATTTCTCGGTCATTGATGCCGATGGCAACCGCGTCGCGGCGACGCTCAGCATCAATTATCCTTTTGGCGCGCTGGTTGTCCCACCTGGAACCGGCGTGTTGTTGAACAACGAAATGGACGATTTCGCGTCGCGCCCGTTGACGCCGAACGCCTATGGCCTGGTCGGCGCTGACGCCAATGCTATCCGCGGCGGCAAACGACCGCTTTCCAGCATGACGCCGACATTTCTCGAGAGCGCTGACCGTCTCGGCATTCTCGGTACGCCGGGTGGGAGCCGAATCATTTCCATGGTGCTGCTCGGCGCGCTCGAGTTCATGCAGGGCGAGGATCCGGCCCGCTGGGTCAGCGTTCCGCGCTACCATCATCAGTATCTGCCCGACGTGATCGAATTCGAGGCCGGAGCGTTCTCAGCGGAGGAACAAGCGGCGCTGAAAGCACGCGGTCATACGGTGACGGAAGTATCACGCAACTACGGCAACATGCAGGCAATCCTCTGGGATCGCAAAGCGGGCATTGTCAAAGCCGCCGCCGATCCGCGTGGTGAAGGGTCGGCAGAGGTATGGCCGGCTGCCGCTGCGCACTGAATCTGTCGCGCGCTTCACTCGGCTTTGTTGCTGTCGGACTTCATGTCTTTGGCGTATAGCGCTACCTTTCTACCATCCAGCGTATCCAACGCCCCGACGGCGCGAAAACCCATTTTTTGGTGAAATGCTATTGAGCCGGGATTGGGGGGAACAATGTTGATTTCACAGCACAGGTACTCGATCGCTCTTTCGTCTGCCAGCTGTCCGAAATGGCGATACAAAGCTGCCCCAACTCCCTTCCCTTTCTCTCCGCTGATAACCGCCACCTGGTCAATGTAGAAAAAAGGAGCGGTCAAGCTGGTCCGGAATTTCAAGAATTCTTCCCCGTCATAGAGAGCATCATCGGCAAACGCAAGAAGATAGGCGACGACGCCAGCTTGTATGTTTTCTGCCACCAGATGATGAGACGACAGCGAGCGCAGTCGATTCAATTCGTGCCCGTCGAGGGGCGCAACATTGGGTTGGCTTTCGGCATTGATGCGCAGGACGGACGCAGTGTCTCGGTCTGTCATTTGTCGAATGTGTATCAAGAGAAACCTAGCGTGCTGATGAGCGGTGTTGGAACACCAAACGTGGAGGCGTGAGCTCAACGTGCTGGTCAGGCGCCGGCAGAAAGTACATGTGCACCCGCTCCTATGACTAATGCCATGAGTGCAACGATGTCTGCCAATACAACTCGCGACAACTGCGAACTGTAATTGCCGACGAGACGCGCGAGTACCAGGAACGACGCCGTACTGGCGATGCCGGCAATGAACGCCGGCATTTCGATTGACCGGTCGAATGCAGCCGCGACCAGAAATGCGCCAAGCAAACCGAAAAGGACAGCCCTATGTCGTAGCAGGATTTCGACGTTCGCATCGGCCACGGCCACCCCATAGAGTTTCGCTAAGGATCGCGCACCAAAGATGCCAGAGATGGGGAGCAGATGAATGAAGGCGCCGATCAGGAGCGAGCCGGAGATGATATAGCGCATGTCGCAAACCCCGTTAAATTGCGCGCAATTTATACCGCGGAGCGGGCAGACACGGCGATAACCTCACGGGTAAATACGCCCATTCGCATTGGATGTAACGCGGCACCCGACAGGGCCGCTACGTCGAATTCGTGGAGAATCAACAGCTCGGGCCCTTACCGCTGACAAGCCACGCAGAAGAAACTCGATCGTTGACCTATCACGCGCATCGACACCGGTGTGTTGCACGTCGTGCAGGGTTCGCCGACGCGGCCATAAACGCGCAAATCGTGGCGGAAATAACCCGGTTCGCCGTCATTGCGCACGAAATCTCGCAGCGTCGTTCCGCCCGCAGTGATGGCTTCGGCGAGGACTTCGCGGATGTGGGCGCAGAGCGCGGCGTAGCGCACTGCACTGACGCGGCCGGCGGCGCGAGCAGGATGGATGCCGGCGCGGAACAGGGATTCGCTGGCGTAGATGTTGCCGACACCGACGACGATGTGTGCGTCCATGATGAAGTTTTTTACGGCGCCGCGCCGTCCTAGCGCACGTTCGCGCAGATAGGCCGCATCGAAGCGCGGTTCGAACGGTTCGGGGCCAAGATTCGCGAGCAGCGGATGCGTCAATGGATCGTTCTCACACCAGAGCATCAAGCCGAAACGCCGTGGGTCGCGCAGTCGCATGGCGCGATCATTACCAAATACAATCTCGACGTGATCATGCGCCAGTCGCGGCTGCTCGGGCGAGACCACGCGCAGACTGCCGGACATCCCCAGATGCACGAGCAGCGTTCCGCGCGGAAACCGAAACAACAGATATTTCGCACGCCGCTCGACGGCCAGCAGCTGTTCGCCGTGCAACCGTCGGCCAAGATCGCGCGGCACGGGCTGCCGAAGACGCGCATCATGCACGACGACGCGGCTGACCGTCAGTCCCGCGACCAGCGGTTCGACGCCGCGCCGCGTCGTTTCGACTTCCGGCAATTCAGGCATGTCGTCGCCGCCACCAGTGCAGGCCACCGTTCAAAGCGAACGCCAACGGTAGACCGACGCCGAAGAACAAAAACAAGGTCAGTCGTTGCCACAGTGCCAGGTCGAGCAGATTGTCCGGTATCGGCGGTACGGCGAGGTCGACGAGTGCGTCATCGGCTGCCAGCCATTCGAGCAGGCGGCGGCCGAACTCCTGGTTGCCGAGATTATCGATGAAGCTGTTGGCCAGAAAATCACCGTCACCGACGATGACAACACGTTGCTTGTCCCCACCGGTCGTCGTTTTGGTCAGGGCGAGCGCCAGGGTCAACGCGCCTTGTATTTCGTCAGTGGCGTCGAAACCGACATTGCTCTTGAAGCTGCCTGTCTCGGTCCACGCTTCGACTTCGGTCTGCGCGACGATGTCCGAGGTCCAGTCAATATTCGGAGCGGCGGCGAGCGCAGCGGCATATGGCATTGCGACGGTCTGATTGAAGTCGTGTACCAGCGGGTGCTTGGTCGGCGTCAGCGCGACCGCGTAAGCCGGATTGCTGAATTTGGTCAAGCCGGTCGGATCGACAATCGTGCCCGGAAACCGGCTGAAACCGAGAGCACGTTCCAGTGGTGCCAGTTCGGCAGGCGCATCGGGTTCAGTCAGCCAAAGGAGATTGCCGCCGCGAGCGACGTAGCGGTAGATGGCGTCGAGTTCGCCCGGCGCGTAGGCGACAGCAGGCGAAGCGATGACGAGCACGCTGGTGTTTTCGGGGATGTCCGCAGTCTGGCCCGGGACATATTCGCGCACGCGCAGGCCGCGCGATTCGAGATAACTACCGAACGTCGACAAATCATGATTGGCCTTATGCGATACGCGTCGCTCGCCGTTGCCGGCCAGAAACGTGATGTAGCGATTGGCACCTCGCGCCAGTCGTGCGAGCGCATTGGTTGTGCCGCTTTCGGTCAATGGATCGATTCGCTCACGGCGGCCGTTACGCGCGACATAGATCTCGCCCAAGCGCGCGCCGCGCGTACGCGGATCGTCACTGTTCGCGCGCGGGTCGATGAAACTGATCGCGAGATCTGCTTTGTGCCGCGAGTAGCGCGCAAAAAAATCTGCGAGTCCCTGACGCAGTGCCGGAGTTGCGGGCACACAGGCAATCACGTCGACCGGGCCAGGCAGCAGTTCGAGTACGGCGACGCTTTTCGGATTGAGCGAGCTGCGCGCATCGCGCGAGATATCGATGACGCGATTATGCTGATCGGCGAACGCGATCACGCCGCCAACAGCGGCAAGCAGGGCGACGCCGGCCAGTACGCGACTGAACCTGCGTACAAATCCCGAAATCCCGGCGCGGCGCTCCCCGGGCCGTTCAGGAACGATCACGCGTTGCGCCTCAAGCCATCGAGAAACCAGGCGCTGGCGGCCGCGCAGGCCAGGGTGCCCGCGACAAAGTAGACAATATCTGCACTGTTGATGAGGCCAGCACCGAAGCCGCGCAGACGGCTCGCCGTCGATAGACTGCCGAGCATTGTCGCTTCAGGGTCGAGCCGCTTGGCCCAGTCGGCGAACCACAACACCAGCGATAGACACAGACTCGCTACACCGGCCAGTGCGGGCAGACGGGTCACGCTCGCGCACAACAGCCCGAGCCCGAGATGGAACGCGATGAACAGAGCGAGCCCGAGGACATTTCCGCCGTAGACACCCAGATCGATAGGCGAGCCCCACAACAAGGTCAGCGGGATAAGCGCAATGACAAACCACAGCGCACCGCCCAGCGAGCCCAGTGCGAGCAGGCGTCCACCGACGATATCCTGCGTCGTGATGGGCAACGAAAACAAAAAACGCAGGTCGCGATCCTGACGCGCGCCATCCATGCTGGTCATCGTCAGCAGCGGCACCAGAACCAGCGTGATCAGAAACGCCGTACTGAAGTACGGCACCATGATTTCAACGGTGACGCCCGCTTTGCCGAGCAGCGCTTCGTCATTCATATAGCGGATGACGAGCAGCATGAAAAACACGGCCATCAAAAGCGAACTCAATGCGAGAACCACCCACGGCAGCGGGCGGCGATATAGGCGCTGGATTTCGATCGCGGCGATGACGTCTAGCTGCGACATCAGTTAAGGAAGCTCTACAAAAGGTAGCGCTTTCTGCGGCACACGGACGTGCCACCATTTTCGATGGGCGTAGACCATAGAAAATGAAGAAAAGGGAAAAATCACATTCTGCCCTTTTCGCACGCTGAGAAGTCCAGGACGGACTTATTCGGAGTTTCATTTATGGATTCGCCAGTCGTCAGCCGCGCAAATCGATCTTCCAGTTCGTCATAGCCGGGCAACAGTTCGATCAGCCCCCAGCCTCCGGCGGCGGCGTGTTCCGCGAAGTCCGCGGCAAGTGCCTCGGCATCTGACGTTTCGAGCAGCCATGCGCCCGCACCGGCATCGCGTACGCTCAGGACGCCATTGACGCTGGCGAGCGTCGCTGGAGAGAGCGTCATCCGCAGGCGCACACGGAGCCAGCCGCGCTCGCTCGCCATCGGTGTATCGTGGACGATACGCCCGTGATGCAGAATGACGATGCGGCTCGCCAGCAGCTGAACTTCGGGCAGTATGTGCGTCGAGACGATGACGGCGCACTCGCGCCCAAGTTCTCGGATGAGCGCGCGCACGTCGCGGATCTGCAGCGGGTCGAGACCCGATGTCGGTTCGTCCAGCACCAGGACGCGGGGGTCGTGCACGATTGCCTGCGCGATGCCAACGCGCTGACGGTAGCCTTTCGACAGATGCCCGATCAAACGTTGACCGACATCAGCCAGGCCGCAGCGCGCGCGTGCCCGGGCCACGCCTGCAGCGACAGCGTTCGTGGGCAGACCATGCAGACGCGCGCAGGCCGACAGGTATTCATCGACCCGCATATCGTCGTACAAGGGCGGATCTTCCGGCAGGTAACCGAGTTGGCGCCGGGCCGCGAGCGGCTCGCGCGCCAGCGAATGACCGCAGATGGCGACATCGCCGGCGGTTGCGCTGAGGGCGCCGGTCAGGATCTGCATGGTGGTCGACTTGCCGGCGCCGTTCAGTCCGAGGAAACCAAGCACTTCCCCTTCGCGCAGATCGAGGTCGAGGTCGTGGAGAACCTGCTGCCTGCCGAAATAGCGGGTCAGACCGCGCGCCGACAACAGCACCTCGTTCTTCATGGGGCGGTATTATTGGTGAGCGGGTCCGCGCTGCCAAGGACAGTCTTGGCAGCGGCGCCGAAGCCGGTAAACAGAACTACACCAACATGATCATCGGTATCGATACGGGCGGAACGTTTACTGATTTCATCGCCTGGGATGGGCACCGGCTGCGCCTGCACAAGGAATTGTCGACGCCCGCCGCACCCGATCAGGCGATCTTGAACGGGCTCGCCGCATTGGGTCTGAGTGGTCTGCCCGCAAGCATTGTGCATGGCTCAACGGTCGCCACCAACGCACTGCTCGAGAGCAAAGGTGCGCGCACGGTCTACATCACCAATCGCGGATTTGCCGATACGCTCAGCATCGGCCGGCAGGCGCGCTCGGCGCTCTACAATCTCGTGCCGACGCGCGTAGACCCACCCGTGCCGCCGGCGTTGTGCCTGGAGACCGGCGGGCGCATCGGCCCCGACGGTACGCTCATCGAAGCGCTGACCGAGGACGACTTGCGCACGCTGCGCATCGCCGTCGCGCGCGCGGCGCCGGAAGCCGTCGCCATCAACCTGCTGTTCTCATTCGTTGACCCCAGCCACGAACTGGCTATCGAGGCGGCACTGGCCGGCCTTGCTTTCGTGACGCGCTCAAGCGATGTCCTGCCCGAGTACCGCGAATACGAACGGGGCATGGCGACCTGGTTGAATGCCTACGTCGGGCCCTTGATGCATCGCTATCTGAGCGTCCTCGAAGCGCAGCTGGCGCCGGCCCGTCTGGCCGTCATGCAAAGCTCGGGCGTGACCTGCACGAGCGCTTACGCCGCGCGTCACGCCGTCAACTTGCTGCTGTCAGGTCCGGCAGGCGGGCTGGCCGGAGCCTTATATGTCGGTCGTTGTAGCGGACGTAAGCGCTTGCTTACCTTCGATATGGGCGGGACATCCACCGATGTCGCGCTGCTCGATGGCAGCATTGCCATGAGTTCAGACGGGCTGCTCGGTCACTATCCAGTGGGCGTACCGATGGTCGATATGCATTCGATCGGCGCCGGTGGCGGTTCGGTTGCCCGCGTCGACGCCGGTGGACTGCTGCATGTCGGACCGGATTCGGCCGGAGCCATGCCGGGACCGGCCTGCTACGGTGCCGGCGGCCGCTTGCCGACCGTGACCGACGCCAATCTCGTGCTTGGTCGGTTGCCGGCAAACGTACGGCTGGGTGGCCGACTGCCGCTCGACCAAGAGGCTGCCTTGACCGCCGTACAAACGTTGGTCGAGCCCCTGGGTGCTGCCGGTGTCGAGGCGGTGGCCCAGGGTATTGTCGACCTCGCCAACGATCACATGGCGACCGCGCTGCGCGTGATTTCAGTCGAACGAGGCATCGATCCGCGACCCTACACACTGGTTTCATTTGGCGGTGCGGGTGGTCTTCACGTCTGTGCCCTGGCGCGGGCTCTCAGTCTCCGCGAGGCGCTGGTCCCGGCGCACGCTGGCGTGTTGTCTGCGCTTGGGATGCTGGTCGCGCCAACCGGGCGGCGATTGTCGCGGACCCTGCGGCAGGTTTTGTCGATGGTCTGTGTTGCGGATATCGAGACAGAATTCCGTCGTATTGCTGCGCCCGGCGTTGCTGCGCTGGTGGCAGAAGGGCATGCGCCGAACGCTATCGCACAGAGCCACAGCGTCGATCTGTGTTATCAAGGGCAGTCCTTTCCGATCAACCTGCTATGGTCGCCGCCGGCTTCGCTTGAAACACGCTTTGCAGATGAGCATCGGCGCCGCTATGGGCATGTGCTCGAACGCGCGGTGCAGGTGGTCACTTTGAGGGTCGCGTTGGATGTTGCCAGCCCGCCACTCGTCTTCGGGGCCGCAGTCGAGACGTCTCGATCATCTGCCGCTGGCAGCGGTTCGCCGCCCTGTTACAAGCGCTGCGAATTGCCTGCGGGTGTAGAACTCGACGGGCCGGCGATCGTTATTGATGACACACAGACAGCGTTCATCGATGCCGGGTGGCGCGGGACGCTCGATAGCGCTGGCAATCTCCTGCTTGCGGTAATATAGGCGCCCTTGAGGCCGGCCAGCGGACGCCGGATCCGCCAACTTTCAACTTTTGACCGATCAGGCCGCTAGGCGACCAGAGCTGTCATCAGAAAAGAATCCACAACCCTGAGGTGAGTATTTTCATGCTGCAAGGTCTCGTGCACTTGCCGTGGTGGGGCTACATTGTCGTTGCTCTCACTTTTACGCACTTAACAATCTGTGCTGTCACGCTCTATCTGCACCGTAACCAGGCGCACAAGGCGGTCGACCTGCATCCGATAGTGTCCCACTTCTTTCGATTCTGGCTGTGGATGACCACCGGCATGAATACGCGCGAATGGACAGCAGTCCATCGCAAGCACCATGCGGCGGTCGAAACAGCGGAAGATCCGCACAGCCCGGTTGTGCACGGTATCCGCAAGGTGATGTGGGAAGGCGCCGAGCTCTATCGGGTCAATGCCGAGCGCAAGGATGTCGTTGAGCAATACGGCTTCGGCACACCGGAAGACTGGCTGGAGCGCAATGTCTATACCCCACACAGCTGGGCCGGCATCAACTCGATGTTGACCATCAACGTACTGTTGTTCGGGCCGCTCGGCCTGACCATCTGGGCAGTCCAGATGGCCTGGATCCCGCTGTTCGCCGCCGGCATCATCAACGGCGTCGCCCATTGGCGTGGTTACCGCAATTTCGAAACGGCTGATGCCTCGACCAATATCTCACCGTGGGGGATCCTGATCGGCGGCGAAGAGCTGCACAACAATCATCATGCTTTCGGCAGTTCAGCGAAGTTTTCGGCCAAGCCCTGGGAATTCGATATCGGCTGGATGTATATCCGGCTGATGGAATGCGTCGGTCTGGCCAAGGTGCGTAAACTCGCGCCGGCCCGCCCCTTGATCGATCGAGCCAAGCTGCAGGCAGATGTCGAGACGCTGAAAGCGGTCGCCGGCAGCCGGCTGCACATCATGGCCGACTACGGCCGAATGGTATTGAAGCGTGTTCATCGCGAAGAACTGAAACGCGTGCCGGCCGACCAGCGCTTGCGGTTGAAACCGCTGCGCCCGCTGCTGTTGCGTGCCGAAGATCGATTGAACGATTCGGAGCGCGATGCGCTGGTCGATGCCCTCGCCTCCAGCAAGCCGCTCGAAGTGGCCTACGGATTTCGCCAGCGCCTGCAGGATATCTACGAGCAGCGCACGGCCAGCCGGGAACGTTTGCTCGACCTGATCCAGGAGTGGTGCCAGCAGGCCGAAGCCACCGGCATCAAGGCGCTGGAGGATTTCGCTCGCACACTTCGGGCCTATACGCCACAGTCGGCTGTCTGACCGTCTTCATTCCGGGCACAAAAAACCCCGCGCGAAGCGGGGTTTCTGCTGCAGCCTTGGCGTTGCCTATTTGATCTTCGCTTCCTTGTACATGACGTGCTGGCGAATGACCGGGTCATACTTCTTGCGCTCCATTTTGTCCGGATGGGTGCGCTTGTTCTTGGTCGTGGTGTAGTAGTGGCCGGTACCGGCGCTCGACACCATTTTGATTTTGTCCTGCATGGGATACTCCTAGACTTTATCGCCGCGACCGCGGATTTGCTTCAGCACCGTTTCGATGCCGTGCTTGTCGATGATGCGCAGACCTTTGCTGCTGACCCGCAGGCGCACGAAGCGCTTCTCGGCCTCGACCCAGAATCGATGCGACTGCAGGTTCGGGAGAAAGCGACGGCGGGTCTTGTTATTGGCGTGCGAGACGTTGTTGCCGGCGACCGGACGCTTTCCTGTGACTTGGCATACCCGAGACATGATGGTTTCCTGGTAAGGGCGGAAAAAGGCGCGTAAGTCTAGCCGAGATCGGCGAACGAGCCAAGATCGGTGGTTTTCTGACTGGTGCCGGGGTTTCGGCGCTGGCGGACCTTCACTCCGTCACTGAGTGGTACGCTCCTCCGCGAAGGTCCGCCAGCGCCTTGGCCGCGTATGAGGTCTCATGTTTCCGCGCCGGGATCTTCCTGCTGCGCCAGCCCCGGTGCTGTCGGGCATCCGCGGAGGAGCGTACCACTCAGTGACGGAGCGGATGCCCGACAGCACCGCTACTCCGCACTAGCGGCGTCCCCACAGCACCACTGCTCGGCACCGCGTTACAGCAAACCACGCGCCGCCATCGACACCGCCTCGCGTTCGCCGACGACGAGGTGGTCGAGCACGCGGACGTCGATGAGGGCTGCGGCATCGACGATACGGCGGGTAATGGCGCTGTCGGCAGCGCTTGGCTCGGCCACGCCGGAGGGATGATTATGGGCCAGGATGATCGCGGCGCAGTTCAATTCCAGGCACGATTTAACGACCTCGCGCGGGTGGACGGTGGCGCTGTCGATGGAACCGAAGAACAATTCACGGAAGGCTATGACGCGATGGCGGGTGTCGAGATAGAGGCAGGCGAAGACTTCGCGTCCGTAGGCTTTCATGCGCGAGACCAGATAATTGCTCGCGGCGGTCGGGTTCTCCAGCGGACCGTCGCGTTCGAGCGCGGTGTAGACATAGCGCCGGCCGAGTTCGAGTGCCGCATGCAAGGTGGCGTAGGTCGCCATGCCGCAGCCCGGCAGACAGACCAGGCGCCGTCTTTCAGTTTCCAGCAATGCGCGCAGGCCACCGCTCACCTGCAGCAGATGGCGCGACAGACCGACAGCGTCGGTGCCGCGGATGCCGTGACGGAGCAGAATGGCCAGCAGTTCGGCGTCGGTCAGGCGATCCGGACCATGGCGCAGTAATTTTTCGCGCGGCCGTTCATCGAGTGGCCATTCCTTGATACTCATTGTTTACCCTTCCATGGGTCGCGCTGGCAGGCGCACCCGCAGTATATGGGGCTGGCCGCTTCGGGTAAAATCGCAGCGCATGTTGGCATCAATGCCGTGAATACCCTCCACGCCAAGCGCATCGTCATGCTGGTGACGGGCGGTATTGCTGCCTATAAGTCACCCGATGTCGTCCGACGTCTGCGCGATGCCGGCGCGCTGGTGCGGGTCGTCATGACGCCTGGCGCGGCCGCTTTTATCACACCGCTGACCTTGCAGGCCGTCTCCGGCGAACCCGTGCGTTGCGAACTGTTCGATGCAGCGGCCGAGGCAGCCATGGGGCATATCGAGCTCGCGCGTTGGGCCGACGCAATTGTCGTGGCACCGGCGACGGCAGATTTCGTTGCGCGGCTGCGTCTTGGCATGGCCAACGACCTGGCCACGGCCGTTTGCCTCGCAAGCGAGGCGCCGGTGCTGCTTGCGCCGGCCATGAATCAGCAGATGTGGCAGCATCCGGCCACGCAGGACAATCTTGCCGCGCTCCAGGCCCGCGGCATCCGTCTGGCCGGTCCGGGCGATGGCAGTCAGGCCTGTGGTGAAGTGGGGCCTGGTCGGATGCTCGAATCGAACGAGATCTGCGCCGCAGCGAGTGCGCTGTTCGAGCGCGGTTCGCTCGCCGGGGTCCGCGTGCTGGTCACCGCCGGCCCGACTCGTGAAGCACTGGACCCGGTGCGTTATATCAGCAATCACAGCTCGGGCAAGATGGGATATGCCGTGGCGTCGGCAGCTGCCGAAGCGGGGGCCACCGTGATCCTTGTCAGCGGGCCGACTGTGCTGCCGGTACCCGACGGCGTGACGCGCATCGATGTCGTGTCGGCGCTCGAAATGCTGGAGGCCGTGATGGCTCGGGCGCCGACGATTGACTTGTTCATTGCCACCGCAGCAGTCGCCGACTACCGGCCGGAAGTCGTTATCGGGGCCAAACTCAAACGTGAGAAGACGGCGATGGAACTGAAGCTGGTGCCGAATGCGGACATTCTCGCCGCCGTCGCCGCCTTGCCGTCTCCGCCCTTCACGGTCGGCTTCGCCGCCGAGACGCACGATGTCGAGACTTATGCGCGCGGCAAACTTGTCGCGAAACGTATCGACATGGTCGCAGCGAACGAAGTCGGCGGGCACGACTCGGGCTTCAACAGCGACGACAACGAACTGCTGGTCATCTGGAACGGTGGTCAAGTTCGACTTCCGCGCGCGCCGAAAGCGCGGCTTGCCCGCGCGCTGGTCGAGCTCATCGCCAGTCGCTGGACGCTGCGTGGGGGCGATTGATAGTGGTGTATGTAATCAGGGGGTCTAGCTTGTACACTTGCCGACGGCCACCCATGCCCCGTAACGCATTGAGCACGCCTGCCGGTAAATGAAGAAATTGTCATTCAAGAAGCCGGCGGCGGGAGCGCAGCTCGGCAAGCTTACGCCACGTCTGTTGATCACTGCGGCAATCGTTGTGTTGATCGCAATCGGAGGGTATTTCGGCCTTTCCACGCTGCTCAGCAGTCGAACAGACAACACCCAGAACGTAACTACCAGTCCCTACGAGGCGGCTGCAAAAGCGCTCGCGCATTCGATCGCGAATACCATTGCGACCTACGACAACGCGCTCGCTGAACTGGCGACGCGCAATGACGTCATTGGGGCGCTGGAGACGGGCGACTCTGCGGCGCTCGATGCGCTTGCCAGCAGTATTGCGCCACCGCTCGAAGGGGTGCTGCGGCTGCGCGTGTTGCCCGCTGACGCGCGCGAACCCGATCTCGAGAGCAAGCCGCCGCTCAGCTACGGCTCGGTCTCAATGATGAATAAAGCACGCGAGACCGGCACCGAGGCACCGGCCGAGGTGCACATGACGACCACTCCGGATGAACACCTGGTCGTGCTGAAGCGGGTTGTGAGGCCTGCATCGGTCGAGGGTGCGCCGCCGGAGTTGCTCGGTTTTCTGCATCTGAGCATCAAGGTCGATGTGCTGCGGGCGATACTCGCCGCTTCGGCCCAGGACGATGCATACGTGGAACTGCGCGAAGGGCCGGGCGTTATGGTCGCCAGCACCGGCCGCAAGCCGACCGGGGAACCTGCCGTGTCACTGGCCAATGTCGAAGGGTCACGGCTCGCCATCGTGTTCAGTGCGGCGGCCGAAGCGCCGGCCCCTGCCGGCGTTGCCCAGGTGAATCTCGTGCTGCCGATAGTCGGTCTGTTCGCTCTGCTCGGGCTGGGCGCCGGCGGCTACGTTTTCCTGACCCGTCGAGGTGTCGGTCGCGGCAGTGTCGTCCTGGCCGATACCGTGATCTTTCAGGGTGCAATCAAGAACATTCTGGATGGCGCACATCCGGGGCTCGAACAATTGCTGCCCGGCATGCGTCGGAGCGACACCGTACTTGGCGACGACAGTTTTGGCCTGCGTGCGAGTGACGAAGATACCACCACCTTCAATCCGGCCGGTGGGAGAGTCAAATCCGAAGATCCAACTATTCCGGGCCGCGACACCGTTGCGCCGCGGGCAACAGAAGAGGATTTTCTCGATATCGGCGTCGTCGAAATCGAGCCGTCAATCTTTCGTACCTATGATATCCGCGGTATTGTCGGTGAAGGCCTGACTGAAGAATCGGTCTATCTCATCGGTCGCGCACTCGGGGCCGAAGCAGAAGCACGCGGCCAGAAAACAGTCGTCGTTGCGCGCGACGGGCGGCATTCCAGCGAGGGCTTTCTGCAGGCGCTTGCCAACGGGCTGCTCGAGTCCGGTCGTGACGTACTCGATATCGGACTGGCGCCGACGCCGGTGCTGTACTTTGCAACCCATTATCTCGACGCGCACAGCGGCGTGATGATCACCGGCAGTCATAATCCATCCCAGTACAACGGGCTCAAGATAGTTCTGGACGGCGAGACTTTGTCCGGTGACGCAATTCAGGCCATCCGTCGCCGCGTGATGGAACATGATTTCATCGATGGCACCGGTTCGATGCAGTCCGCCGACATCGTTGCTGAATATATCCGTCGGATCAGCGAAGAAATTCCGGTTTCGCTCGGTGATGCGCTCAAAGTCGTCGTCGACTGCGGCAACGGCGTGCCTGGCATGGTTGCTCCGGCCATTCTGCGCGCCATCGGTCATGACGTGGTTGAATTGTTCTGTGACGTCGATGGTGATTTTCCGAATCATCATCCCGACCCATCGCAGCCGGAGAACCTGGTGGCGCTAATCGCCGCTGTTGCCGATGAAGGCGCTGATCTGGGTCTTGCTTTCGATGGTGACGGCGACCGTCTCGGTGTGGTCGACAACGAAGGCAACATCATTTGGCCCGACCGCCAGATGATGCTGTTCGCCCGCGACATTCTCGGGCGCAATCCCGGCGCCAAGATCATCTATGACGTCAAATGTTCGCATTTGCTTGGCAAGGAAATCCTCGCTTGTGGCGGAGAGCCAATCATGACGCGCACCGGCCATTCGTTGATCAAGGCGCGCATGCAGGAAACGGGCGCCCTGCTGGCCGGTGAGATGAGTGGTCATATCTTTTTCAAAGAGCGTTGGTACGGCTTCGACGATGCGCTCTACTCGGCCGCGCGCCTGCTCGAGATCCTCGTCAACAGTTCGCAGACACCCTCACAGGTCTTTGCCGCGCTGCCGGGCGGCATCGCGACCCCCGAACTGCGCCTCGATATGCCTGAAGAAGACCATGCGCATTTCATGGAACAGGTGCTGGCGGCTGCAGCGTTCCCGGATGCCGAAATCACGACGATCGACGGTCTGCGCGTCGACTTCTCCGACTCGTGGGGTCTGGTGCGCCCGTCGAACACGACGCCCTGTCTGGTGCTGCGTTTCGAAGGCGACGACCAAGCCGCGCTCGACGGCATCAAGGCCCGTTTCCGCGCTCTGCTTCTCGGCATCGATGCCACGCTAACTCTGCCGTTCTGATTGCTCACGGTGAGACATAGCGCGAGACAGAGAACGCCATGACGCTCGACAGCACGGCTGCTCCGAATATCGCTCAGGTCCTGAGCGCCGCGTTGCCGTACATCCGCCGCTATCAGGGCAAGACCATCGTCATCAAATACGGTGGTAATGCGATGACCGAGGATCACTTGAAAGCGAGCTTCGCCCGCGATGTGGTGCTGATGAAACTCGTCGGTATCCGACCTATCGTGGTCCATGGCGGCGGGCCACAGGTCGACGATTTGTTGAAGCGCCTCGGCAAACAATCGACGTTCATCGACGGCATGCGTGTGACCGATGCCGAGACCATGGAAATCGTCGAGATGGTACTTGGCGGGCAGGTCAACAAAGAGATAGTCACGCTCATCAATACGCATGGAGGGCGGGCGATTGGCTTGACTGGCAAGGACGGCCCGCTGCTGATCGCACGCAAGCTCGAAGTGGAGAAAGACGGCAAGCCTGTCGATCTGGGTTTCGTCGGAGAAGTCGCCGCCGTCAACCGGCAGGTGCTGGAGTTTCTTGCGGGTGGTGATTTCATTCCCGTGATTGCACCTATCGGCGTTGGCAACGACGGTTCGCCTTACAACATCAATGCTGACCTCGTCGCCGGCAAGATTGCCGAAATCATGCAGGCCGAGAAACTCATGTTATTGACTAATATTGCCGGGCTGCTCGATGCCGATGGCAAGCTGCTGACCGGCATCGAAGCGAAAACAGTGCGTCGGTTGATTGCTGACGGTACGATTTCCGGCGGCATGCTGCCGAAGATCGGCTCTGCACTCGACGCCGTCGAAGCCGGCGTCAAACGCGCGCATATTCTCGACGGTCGGGTCGATCACGCATTGCTGCTCGAATTGTTCACCGACGAAGGCGTCGGCACGCTAATCGAATAGTCGTGGCTGCGAATCGCCGCCAGCACATCCTGGAAGTCCTCGCGAGCGAACTCGAGACCAAACCAGGCTCGCGCATGACGACGGCGACATTGGCTGCGGCGGTCGGCGTATCGGAAGCAGCGCTGTACCGGCATTTCGCCAGCAAGGCCAAAATGTTCGAGGCGTTGATCGAGTTCGCCGAGGACACCGTCTTTCAGGTCTTCAACCAGATCATGAGCGAGCAGCGCGATACACGTACGCGCTGCTTTCATCTGACCGTTGCCCTGCTCCGTTTCGCCGAGCGTAATCCGGGGATCGCCCGCATACTGGTGGGCGACATCCTCGTCGGCGAACACGAGCGACTGCGCATACGCGTTGCGAAGTTCTATGCCCGCGTTGAAACGCAATTCAAACAGGCCCTGCGTGAAGCCGTTTTGTTGGAAGGCGATGAGCGCGCCATCGCGCTGGTCGCAGCACAAGCTGCGGTGTTGCTCGCGGTGGTTGCTGGTCGTCTCGATCAGTTTGTGCGGAGCGATTTTGCGGCACCGCCAACGCGTGACTGGGATCAGCTCTGGCTGGTCTTATGCGCCGGTCTTTTCCCTCTCTAGCAGCCGATTGCACGCCCTTTGCGGGCGCTACCCGTCGCTACTGTGGCGACGTTCCTTTCAATTCACGAAAGCGCGCAATATCGCCTTCGAACCGCGTCCGGATCGCTTCCTGTTCGCGACGCTTGGTGACAATGAAGGCCTTGTTTTCCGCTATCTGGTCGCGCACGCTTTCGATGTTCTGCACGATGTCAGCGCCCGGTTTCTGCCCTTTGCGCTCGACTTCTGCGGCGCGCTCGATCATCTGATCGAGGTTTTTGGTGAGCTTGTCGATATGACTCTGGGTCAGACGGATCTGAGAGTCGAGATGGGCAATCTGCCCGTCGCGAGTGAGGATGAGATCGTCTTCGGACGTAAAGGTATCGAGCAGGACGCGATCAAGCGCGGCGCGCTTCTTCTTTTCGACTTCCTGGTCTTTCAGCGCGCGGGCCGCGGCGCGCTCGGTCTCGAGTTCAGCAAGCGATTTTGCTGCGCCGGACTTCTTCACAGTCAGGCCTTGTTTGTCCTTGGTTTCGGTTTCCTGTTGCGAATATTCCGGCGGAACGGCGTTGCCGCATTCGCGCACGCCATCCTTGTTCTTCCAGCATTTGATCGCGGCCTGAGTCGACGCCGGACCCAGCAGGGCGCCGACACCAAACAGCAGGGCGGTGAGTGTGAGGGTCAATCCACGCATCGTCGTCATCCTCGATAAATCCTTAGATATCGGTGCCACCTTACCGCGCACGCGTTAACGGTAGCTGAACTCAAACGCCATATTCGCGTCGATAGGCTTCAATGGCGCTGACCTCGGATTCATGATCGCCATCGTCGCGCAGATAGTCGAGTACGTCATTCAGGCCGATGATCCGACCTACCGGGATACTGTGCTCGCGTTCGACTTCCTGAGCCGCCGACAAGGTGCCGCGGCCGCGCTCCTGTCGATCCAGAGAGATCATGACGCCGGCAGCAGTAGCGCCGGCTCGCGTGATAATCTGCATGGATTCGTTAACGGACGTGCCGGCTGAAATGACGTCGTCGACGATCAGCACTCGACCGTGCAGGGGTGCGCCAAGCAGGTCGCCACCTTCGCCATGATCTTTAGCTTCTTTGCGGTTGAAGCAGAGCGGCACATCGCGCCCATGGTCGCGGTACAGCGCAATCGCGATTGCCGTTCCGAGTGGAATACCTTTGTAGGCCGGGCCAAACAGAAGATCGAACTTAACGCCACTGTCAACGATTGCAGCAGAGTAGGCGCGTCCGAGCTCAGACAGGGCCGCGCCCGAATCGAACGCTCCGGTGTTGAAGAAATACGGGCTCAAACGCCCCGATTTCAGGGTGAAACTGCCGAAGCGCAGCGCGCCACGGCGGACGGCGAACTCGATGAACTCACGTTGGTAACTTTGCATTCCTCGACTCGTGCATGGACGGCATTTTCAGGCTTCCATCATAATCGGCGCCGGCGCCGGTCGCACCTGCCGGCGCGGCCGCCGGATAGACGACCGGAAGGCATAGCGGCAGCCAGCGACGGAACTACAGACTGCCAGCTTCGGCTGGTCGGAATTCGACCGCGAATGCCACTACGCGCTGGCCGATTTCGGTAAGCTTTCAGCGATTTCTGAACCGGTCAGCGGCGCCGGCGGATACGGTAGATGGCAATTTCGGCGAGCAGGTTTGGCAGCAGACGCTGGCCGCGGATGGCGCGATGTTGCGAATCGACGATCGCGCGTTCCAGCACGTCGATGTTACGTTCGGCGCACAGTGTCTCGAAATCCCGGATTGTGCACATATGGATGTTGGGCGTGCTGTACCAGGTATCCGGCAGATGCCGCGTTACCGGCATGCGGCCGAGTAGGAACTGCGCACGGCATTTCCAATGCCCCATGTTGGGGAACGTGACGATGCCCTCGCGACCGATGTGCAGGATGTCGTCGATCAGGTGATGTGGGAAACGCATTGCCTGAATGGTCTGTGTCATGACCACGTAGTCGAACGAGTCCGCCTCGAAACCGCCGGCCAGGCCGGCATCGAGATTGGAATGAATGACGTTCACGCCGCGTTCGATGCAGGCGACGATATTGTCGATATCGATTTCGATACCGTAACCGGTAACGCCTTTGCTTCGCTGCAATTCGTCAAGCAGTACGCCATCGCCGCAACCCAGATCAAGTACGCGCGTACCCTCGCCTACCCACTCGGCAATCAGGCGCTGTTCCGGGCGAAGTCCGCTCATGCGGCGAGCTCGCGGGCAATTCGGTTGAAATAAGCGCCAAGGACACGGTGATATTGCGGTATCGGCAGCAGGAAGGAATCATGACCCAGTTCGGATTCGATTTCGGCGTACGTGACATCCCGTGAACCGTCCTGCAGGGCATGCACGATTTCGCGCGAACGGGACGGCGAAAAGCGCCAGTCGCTGCTGAACGAAATGACCAGAAAGCGTGCGCTGCAGTTGGCGACCGCTGCGGCGAGATTGTCGCCGTACGCGCTCGCCGGATCGAAATAATCGAGTGACTTCGTCATCAGCAGATAGGTATTGGCATCGAAGCGCCCGACGAAGGATTCACCCTGATGACGTAGATAGGATTCGATCTGAAATTCGACGTCATAGCCGAAATTGAGCTTGCCGTCCGACAACTCGCGGCCGAAGCGCGCGTGCAGAACGTCGTCGGAGAGATAGGTGATATGCCCAATCATGCGGGCGAGCATCAAACCGCGTTCCGGTACGACGCCATGGTCGTAGTAGTGCCCGTTGTGAAACTGCGGATCGGAGCGAATGGCATGGCGGGCGACTTCGTTGAACGCGATGTTCTGCGACGACAGCCGCGGCGCGGCGGCGATGACCAGGGCATGCCGCAGACGCGCGGGATGATCGATAGCCCATTGCATCACCTGCATGCCGCCCAGACTGCCGCCCATCATGGCGGCCCATTGTGCGATACCGAGGTAATCGGCAAGTCGGGCCTGACTGGTGACCCAGTCACGAACGGTGATGATCGGGAAATCCGGCCCGTAGCGTTTGCCGCTGGCGGGATTGACCGTGAGCGGTCCGGTCGACCCGGCGCAACCGCCGAGATTATTCGGGCAGACGACGAAGAACCGCCGCGTATCCAGCGGTTTGCCCGGACCGATGCAGTTGTCCCACCAGCCGGGCTTGCGGTCGCCATCGACATGATAGCCGGCCGCATGATGGTCGCCGCTGAGTGCGTGGCAGATCAGCACCGCATTATCACGCGCGGCATTCAGTTCGCCGTAGGTCTCATAGCGCAGGTCGTAACTCGGCAGCGTAACGCCGCACTCGAGCGCTAGCGGTTCGGCGAAATGCTGGGTCTTGGGAGACACCAGGCCGACGCTGTCGGCAGGCATCGTCTCGGGCATGATGCGCTAATCCTTCTCAGAGCAGCGCCATGCCGAAATCGCGCAGCGGCTGGACGGCCAGCATCAGCAACAGCTGCAGAGCGATGATCACCAGCATCGGCGAGAGGTCGAGTCCGCCCAGGGGCGGCAGCAGATTGCGGGCTGGTCGGGTCAGCGGTGCCGTCAGCGAAGCGAGGACAGCAGCGACCGGATTGTATGCGCCCGGACTGACCCAGCTCATGATCACTTGGATGAAGATGGCCCCCATGAACGTCCAAACGGTTTTGCTGAACAGTTCAGCAACGGCGATAACCAGCACAGCCACCGGATTCGGACTGACGCCGACGACCAGCACGACCAGCAGCGTGTTGACCAGTTGAAGCCCGAGCAGCAGGACGACTGAAGCGCTGTCGATGCCGCGCAGCGCCGGAATGTAGCGGCGCAACGGGCGCAGGATCGGATTGGTGACGGTGACTATCGCCTGGCACAGCGGGTTGTAGAAGTCGGCGCGTACCAGCTGAAACAGAAAGCGCAGCAGGACGGCATAGATATACAGGCCGAATACGGCGTTGATGAGAAACACGCCGGCGTTGGAAAAATAACCTCCGCCCATCACGGGCCGACCTGAAGGGCGAGTTCGATACCGCGATCACGGGCTGCGGTCAGCGCGGTTTCAACGATATGCGCCAGGTCGGCTTGTTCAAACGCCAGGAGCGCACGTTCGGTGGTGCCGCCGGGCGAAGTGACCTGATGGCGCAAAGTGGCCGCGTCGTGCGTGGATTCACGGGCCAGACGGGTCGCGCCATAAGCGGTCTCGAGCGCGAGTCGTCGCGCGATGCCTGCCGGCAGACCGAGCCGCGTCCCGGCCCTTTCCATCAACTCGAGCAGCAGAAAATAGTAGGCGGGTCCACTGCCCGAGACCGCCGTGACGGCATCCATCAGGTCTTCGTTGTCCAGCCACAAGGCGACGCCGACGGCACCCAGCAAATGTTCGGCAAGTGCGCGCTGCCCGTTCGTGACAGCGGCATTGGCATACAGCCCGGCGACACCGGCGCCAATCAACGCAGGTGTATTGGGCATGGCGCGCACGATGGCGCTACCGGCACCGAGCCAGGTGGCGAGGTGGTTGGTGGTAATGCCTGCTGCAATCGAGAGGTACAGAGTGCTTCTGCGGCCGCCGCCGGCCAGCGCACAGGCAACGTCGCGCATCTGCTGTGGCTTGACGGCCAGCACGACGACGTCGGCGTCGTTCGCGGCAAGGCGGTTGTCGCTGAATATCGTGACATTGAAAGCGTCGGCACAAGACTTGCGGCTGGCTTCATGCGCGTCGGCGACGTGGATCTGTGATGCCGGATGGCCGGCAGCGAGCAGTCCGCCGATGAGCGCGCGGCCCATGTTGCCGCCACCGATGAAGGCGAAGAGGGGTTCCATGACTGCCAATCAGCGTCAGCCTGCAAGTCGATTGATGTGGGGTAATACCGGGTGCCGGCAAATGCTCAGAAGCACCCTCGGTGATGACCAGATAATTCTGACCAGGGTCCTAGCCCGCGACCGGCGGCGAGTGTATCACGCGCGGTCCGGTCGCGGACCGAACACGGCGGTGCCGATGCGAACCATGGTCGCGCCTTCAGCAATCGCAGCCGCATAATCTTCGCTTGTTCCCATGGATAAGGTGTCGAGCGGCAGAGCGATGCGTCGCGCCAGTGTCGCCACCGCCGCAAACGCCGCGCGTTGCTCGGCGACGTCCGCACTTGGTGCCGGCAATGCCATCAAGCCGCGCAGGCGCAGGCGCGGTAAAACACTTATCTTTGCGGCGAGCTCCACCAGCGACGCAGGCGCGACTCCGCTTTTGCTCTGCTCACCGCTGATATTGACCTGAAGGCAGACGTTCAATGGCGGCAAGTCGGCGGGCCGCTGCGCATTCAATCTTTCGGCGATCCGCCAGCGATCGACGGTATGCACCCAGGTGAAAGCGCGGGCAATGTCAGCGGTCTTGTTGCCCTGGACGACGCCGATGAAATGCCATTCGATAGCGCAGTCGGCAAGCTCGGCCTGTTTTGCCAGCGCCTCCTGCAGATAATTTTCGCCGAAAACGCGTTGACCGGCATCATAAGCGCAACGAATAGCCGCGGCGCTCTGTCGTTTACTGACGGCAACCAGCTGCACGTCGTCAGGTGGTCGACCGTTACGCGAGGCACACTCGACGAGATCTGCATGAATTCGCGCAAGCCGCGTCTCGATTGCGGATGTCATTGATTAGCAGCCCGTCGGACTCAGGCTGAATCGACTGCGGCGATGGGAATGCTGTCCATGTTCACGCGCACGCTCGTTAAATAGAACCACTGTTCGCCTCGACTGCGCGCCAATCTGTCCGCGCGCTCCCTCTCGCCTACTCAGGATCCGTCTGAGTCCGACAGGCCGCTCGACCCGCTCTGACCCCCGGTACACATAGTATGTGTCACCGGTTCTTGGTAAAGTTTTACGTGTTTCGTGAGGCTATAAGGACCCTGGTCGGCATTCCCTTTACGTCCGGCTGCTCCTGAGCGGCCGCTGTGGCGTTGCATTTCTTGGCAATAGCCTCGCTATTGCTGGCGAAACGCGCCTTGCAGCAGCCACTCGGTAACACGCTCTGTGTTGACAAGATAATGTCGACCAGGGTCTTAATGCCAGGGGAGTGAGGGCCAGGCCGGCGCTCCCGCCTAGCCGCGCGGGCCTGTGGATGCCCGGGGGGACTGACATATAGCCCAAACCGCCTTGAGGACTGTCTATGGATATCGGTGAGCTACTTGCTTTCGGCGTCAAGAACCGCGCCTCCGACCTTCATCTTTCTGCCGGGCTGCCGCCCATGATACGCGTCGATGGCGACGTGCGGCGCATCAACGTGCCGGCCATGGACCATACCACTGTTCATGATCTCGTCTATGACATCATGAACGACAAGCAGCAGAAAGATTTCGAGGAATTCCTCGAATGCGACTTCTCGTTTGAGATCCCTGGGCTGGCGCGCTTTCGCGTCAATGCATTCAATCAGAACCGTGGCGCTGGTGCCGTGTTCCGGACGATCCCTTCGGAGATCCTCAGTCTGGAAGATCTGAAAGCACCTGAGATCTTCAAGCAGATATCGGATTTCCCGCGCGGCGTCGTGCTGGTGACCGGGCCGACCGGCTCGGGCAAGTCGACCACCCTGGCCGCCATGGTCAACCACAAGAACGAGACCGAGTACGGGCACATCCTGACCATCGAAGACCCGATAGAATTCGTCCACACCAGCAAGAAGTGCCTGATCAACCAGCGCGAAGTGCATCGCGATACGCTCGGCTTCAACGAAGCGTTGCGCTCGGCGCTGCGCGAAGACCCCGATGTCATTCTGGTCGGTGAAATGCGCGACCTCGAAACGATCCGTCTGGCGCTCTCTGCCGCTGAAACCGGCCATCTGGTGTTCGGCACCCTTCACACCAGCTCGGCGGCCAAGACCATTGACCGCGTGGTCGACGTCTTCCCGGCCGAAGAAAAAGACATGGTTCGCGCTATGTTGTCGGAATCGCTGCGCGCCGTCATCTCGCAGTCGCTGCTGAAAAAAGTCGGTGGCGGCCGGGTGGCCGCGCATGAAATCATGATTGGCACCCCGGCCATCCGCAATCTCATTCGCGAAAACAAGATTGCGCAGATGTATTCCGCTATCCAGACCGGTCAACAGTTCGGCATGCAGACGCTGGACCAGTGCCTGAAGACGCTGGTTGAAAAGAATGTCGTCACGCGGCAGGAAGCCCGGTTGAAAGCGGTCAGCAAGGACAATTTCTGAGCAGATGGCGGCACATCCGTGTGCCGCAGGAACCTCTGCTTGGGCAGAGCTTCCCTAACGGTACTATCTACTAGTCGGGAGTCGCGGTTGACTCCGGAGGTGCGAAATGGAACGCGATCAAGCCATTAAATACATGCGTGACCTGCTCACGCTCATGGTCGAGAAGAAGGGCTCGGATCTCTTCATCACGCGTGATTTCCCACCGGCCATCAAGATCGACGGTAAAGTCACGCCAGTGTCGAAAACCAAGTTGACCGGCGAGAACACCAAAGCGCTCGCCTACGCGGTCATGAACGATCGCCAGATCAAGGAATACGAAGCGACCAAGGAATGCAACTTCGCGATTGCGCCTACCGGCATCGGGAGATTCCGCTGCAACGGCTTCATTCAACAGGGTGCCTGCGGACTGGTGCTTCGCACGATCGAAACCGAAGTTCCGAATCTGGACAAGCTCGGACTGCCGCCGGTATTGAAAGACATCATCATGACCAAGCGGGGACTGGTCATCATGGTCGGTGGTACGGGTTCCGGTAAGTCGACCTCGCTCGCCGCCATGATCGATCATCGCAATGCGAACTCCTATGGTCACATCATCACGATCGAGGACCCGATAGAGTACGTGCACCCGCACAAGAACTGCATCATCATGCAGCGCGAAGTCGGCGTGGACACCGATGACTGGGACATTGCGCTGAAGAACACCTTGCGCCAGGCTCCTGATGTCATTCTGCTCGGCGAAATACGCGACCGCGCGACGATGGATTTCGGCATCGCATTCGCCGAAACGGGCCATCTCGCTGTCGCCACCCTCCATGCCAACAGCTCAAACCAGGCACTGGACCGTATCATCAACTTCTTCCCGGAAGAACGACGACAGCAGTTGTTAATGGATCTGTCGCTGAACCTGCGCGCCGTAATCTCACAGCGACTGCTGAAGAAAGTCGACGGAAAAGGGCGCGTTGCCGCAATCGAAATCCTCATGAATTCGCCGCTCATCTCCGACCTTATTCTCAAGGGCGAAGTGCACGGCATCAAAGAGATCATGTCGCGCTCGAATGAAATGGGCATGAAGACGTTCGATCAGGCCCTTTTCGACCTCTACGAAGCGGAATTGATTTCTTTTGACGATGCGATGAAGAACGCCGATTCACAGAACGAGCTGCGCCTGCGCATCAAACTCGAAGGGAAGGCCGCCAAAGGTCGCAATCCGCTGGAAGATGCCGGTGGACTCGCGCTCGAAGAGACCGATGAAGAAAGTGGCATGCTCCGCTGATCGCGGGCGCGCGTCGCTGGAGCCAACATGGATATCACACCGTATCTCAATCTGCTGCGTGACAAGACCGGGTCGGACCTGTTCTTCACAGTCGGCTCGCCCGTCAAAGTCAAGATAGAAGGGTCGATCAATTCGGTCGGCAAGACGGTGCTGACCAGTGACGTTGCCAAGGCTGCCGCTTACGGCATCATGAACGAACGCCAGATCCGCACGTTCGAGGAAACGATGGAGTGCGATTTCGCCATCGCGCTTGAGGACAAGTCAGCGCGGTTCCGCGTCAACGTATTCCGGCAGCGCGGTGAAGTCGGTATCGTCCTGAGACGCATACCGGCAGAGATCCCCGAGATACACCAGCTCGGGCTGCCAGATATTCTGAGCGAACTCATCATGCAGAAGCGCGGGCTGCTGTTGATGGTCGGTGCAACCGGCTCAGGTAAATCGACTACGCTCGCCGCCATGATCAACGAACGCAACAAGGCGATGACCGGGCATATTCTCACCATCGAAGACCCGGTCGAGTTCTCGCACCCGAATATCAAATCAATCGTGAACCAGCGCGAAGTCGGCGTCGACACGCTCTCTTATCGCAATGCGCTGCGCGCCTCGCTGCGCGAAGCGCCGGATGTCATCTTGATTGGCGAAATTCGCGACCGCGAAACGATGGAAGCGGCGCTGGAATTGTGCAACACGGGGCATCTCGCCATTTCGACACTGCACGCCAACAATGCCAATCAGGCGATGGAGCGCGTCATCAACCTGTTTCCGCAGGATCTCCACAAGCAGCTGTTCATGGATCTATCGATCAACCTGCGCGCCGTGGTCTCGCAACGACTCGTCAAAGGAGTCGACGGCAAACGCGTCGCCGCCATCGAGATCCTGGTCAACACACCGCACATTGGCGACCTCATCCTCAAAGGCGAACTCTATTCGCTGAAAGAGGCGATGGAAGGCAGCGGCCAGCGTGGCATGCAGACATTTGACATGGCGCTGCATCAACTGCTGAAAGACGAGCGCATCTCACTGGAAGAAGCGCTCTCGAATGCCGACTCGCGGACGAATCTGGAAGCGAAGATCAATTTTGGTTGAGCGGGCGACGGCGCCTGACTATTTCAGAGTATCCAGTGGACTTTGTACACCTTTGCCACCTCGATTGAGGACATGGGTGTAGATCATGGTTGTTGATACGTCGGAGTGCCCGAGCAGTTCCTGAACTGTGCGGATGTCGTAACCGGCTTCGAGCAAATGGGTTGCGAACGAGTGACGCAATGTGTGCGTGCTAACCTTCTTATCTATGCGCGCTACTCGCGTAGCCCGCTGGATAGCACGCTGTAATCCATTCTCGTGCAAGTGATGTCGCCGAGTTTTACTGGAGCGCGGGTCGACCGAGAGACGGCCACTCGGGAAGACATATTGCCAAGCCCATTCCCGTGCCGCTGTCGGATATTTACGGGACAGCGCGTCTGGCATGAACACTTCACCGAAACCATTCGCTACGTCCTGATTGAATTGCGCTCGCACAGTGGTCAAATGAACGGTGAGATCGTCGACTATCGCCGAGGGCAACGGGACAACGCGATCTTTTCCACCCTTGCCACTGCGCACAGTTATCTGCTGGTAGCCAAAATCGATGTCTTTGATACGCAGTCGAATGCATTCCATCAACCGGATACCCGTGCCATAGAGTAAACGCACCATCAAATGATGCGTTCCTCGAACTGCCCCCACCAGATTCCGGACCTCGTCGCGGGTAAGGACCACAGGTAAACGCCGTGGGCGTTGCGCTCGCGCGAAACCTTCCAACTCCCCGAGTTCCGTGCCCAAGGCCTGCGCGTAGAAGAAGACCAGCGCATTCAGCGCCTGATTCTGCGTATTAACGGCAACTGTGCGCTCAACAGCAAGATACTCGAGAAAACGCACAATATCAGCCCCGGTACATTCCCTCGGGTCACGCCCGCCGTGAAAGCCAATGTACCTGCAGGCCCATTGTTCATAGGCCTGTTCTGTACGGATAGAGTAGCCGCGACGCCGGATTTCGGTGATAAGCCGCTTGATCAAGTCCGGAAACAGCGCGCGTAGAGATTCGAGTGTCGCCCCCTCCAGCCGGCTCCCGCGGGCAGAGGGAAATGCGACGGAGCTCGCCGCCTGGCGCGCTATGGTCGGATGGCGTTCAGACAAGGTCTGGGCAGAGTTCCGCCAGTAAGCCCAGTCAAAAGCACGCGCCCACGGTGCCCCCAGGTGGCGATCAAAGAGAAATTCAAGCGCGTTCACGGATTGTCGAAATTGCCAATCCTTGAGCCGTTTATCTCCTCCCAGTCGCGCCAACCAACGGGCAACGACATCCGGACCATGTGCAGTAATCGGAAGCTTAGGATGTTCTTTCAGATATCGCTCGGCACTAACGGTGTACCAGCGAACAGTCTGCTCAGAGACTCCTGCTTTCAGCAGGAGAGCAAAGTAACGATTCCAAAACGATCTATCCGCACCAAGTGCCTCCAGCACGCCCATAGTCGAACCTCCTTGTTCGGCATGAGAGATGAAATCGCCAAGCTGACCAGCTAATCTATAACCAACCAGAAAGCACTATACGAAATCCGTCATTACGGATCTAGACACACGCTGCCTATCACACTATTTAATGATTCTGTCTATTTCACTGTTAGGCACCTGAATCAAGCCCCTCGGAACTTTATATGTCGTTGGACTGGAATCTCCTCATAAAGCTAGCCGGCCCGATCTTGGGCGCATTTGCTGGCGCCGGCGCTAAACACCTCCTCGATAGTCGGCCTCGAGTAGTCGCCTTTCTTGGTCACGTGTCTGGAATAAATTTAATACGAGAGAATGAGCCATTTGCCGTAGGGAGCCACTCTGTAGTGCTGAGGAACGCAGGCGGAAAGGCAGCTAACAACGTTCGCATCGGACACAACGTCCTTCCCGACTTCCAGATATCTCCAGACACGCAATTCACGGTAGACGACCTACCGCGCGGTGGAAAGGAAATCCGAATTCCCGTCCTTATCCCAAAGAAGCAACTAACGATAACGTATCTGTACTTCCCGCCCCTTACGTGGGAGCAGGTGAACACTCATCTGGAGACAGATGATGGCCCGATAAGAATCCTAAATGTCTTACCCACGGTCCAACTATCAAAACCCGTGATCACAATTTTATGGGCGTTAATCGGAGTCGGCTTAGTAACGGTCCTCTACCTCGTCGCACAATTAATCAGGTGGGTGTCAGGTGCCTAACCAGCCAATCGAGCGGACGTTTCCGCGCTGCGCGCTCCAACGCCGCTCATCGGCACGTTAGAAATCGCCAAGACAAGTGTGCCGGCGGTAACGGCGCATTGCAGAAACGCATCGAGGTAAGGTCTACGACGTACGAACGCCAAACAGGCTTGCCCCGTCGATATCGAAATTTGCTTGCGGTAACGTCAGCGCATAGCTTTGGTAGTGCGGTGCCGTTGGGTTAAGTCTTCTGCTTTGGGCGCGCCTCGGTGTCATGGGCACTGGACCGGTACGAGTCGGCGATTTACCTGTAGGCGGAGCCTGAGTTGCGCGGGCCAAACCAGCGTTGGCGACATGAAAGGTTACAGACCCGACTGCTGCCATTTCCAGCATCGTGCACTGCATTATTCTGCATCCTAAAACCCATTGCACTGCTATCATTTTCATTCGCTGGTTTCGGGCAACAGGGGATCTCGCCGTGGTCATCAGGAAACTAAGAGCGCTTTCTAACAAGCCAATCGAGCGGACGCCTCCGTGCTTCGCACTCCGGCGCCGCTCATCGGCGCGTTAGGCATCACGCTATGCCCACTCTTCGCTTTCGGAACCGCGAACTTCAACATCGGTTCGTAAAACAACTCGAAGAACGCGGATTTGGCGAATTCCTAGCTGCAGATGGAACTGTTCGTTGTGACGAAGACCGATGGCACCAAATAAACGACATAGCCCATAAAATTCGAGACTCATGTTACCCGTGGTATTTCAGCTGGTTCAATACGAGAACAGCTGCGCGCGAATTCGAGTCGTATCTTCGGGAGAACGGATTCAGGTTCGAGCTCGAAGAGCACGAAGACAGATTGGTATTTCTCTTGCCAAAAGAGGACCAAGCGAAATACGATTTCGGAGAATCGGCGGACCCGCCAAATCAAACAGAATGTTCATTCTGCGGCAAGTCATATAGGGATGTGAATCGCTTCTTTGCCTCCGACTCGGCGGCCATTTGCGGGGCGTGCGTCGCGTGGATGTACAGTGATTCAGACGCGGAGGAAACGGAAGGGCGCGATGCCTAACCAGCCAATCGAGCGGACGTTTCCGCGCTACGCGCTCCAACGCCGCTCATCGGCACGTTAGGTGCAATGGGTCCAGAACCGCTTCCTCTGGCTACGTTCATGGCGCTCGTTGAAGTTGAGCCAAGCCAAATAGAAGAATCAGCGATCCGAGCTATAGTGCGAGACACCTTTGTGCCGCCATATCCGAAACACATCATCTGGAACGCTGGGAGAAAAGATGTCTATGTTGCCTGGGTGTTTGCCGAGTTTGATAATCAGCAGGTAGGAGCAATTTACTGCGATCGAGGCCGTGACCATCGCGAAGCGCAATGGGGATTCGTGCGCTTAGATAGTGAGTATTTTAGCCAAGACACGGAATGGTATCCTTCAGTAAAGGCATTATGCGCATCAAAACTGCCGACTCTGTCGTGAATTCGGTTGCTCCGAAATCAAAGAAAAGAATTGCACCTAACCAGCCAATCGAGCGGACGTTTCCGTGCTTCGCACTCCAACGCCGCTCATCGGCACGTTAGAGCACGCGAAGAACAATAGCTCGTGGCGCTATTCAGGCTCTTGAGATTATTTGCTCCTTGAAACGGTGTGGTCAGCTGCTTGCGCCGAGTTGGTCCCACAAGCCGCGATCGGAAAAATAGAGGCCGGCTGGCCGTTGCTGCCGGTCCCTATAGTCTTAGGCACGAGCACTGGTGAGTTGTGGGCTTGAGGTCGGGCTAGTGCCGTGGCAGAGCTACAGGTCTATGGTACGAGTGTTGGTGCTTTGCAAGAATACTGCGCTACATTTCACGAGCGCACGGAGCTGCTGTGGCGAATGTCGTAATTAAAGAACCGGCGTTCCGGGGTAGCCGAGAAGGTGGTAACGGCCATGAAGAAAGCGTGCTCTAACCAGCCAATCGAGCGGACGTTTCCGTGCTACGCACTCCAACGCCGCTCATCGGCACGTTAGATGGCGCGAATGGTTTTCAAGAACTACGGCGACAATAACACCGTGCAGGTTTCGCAAGACGCAATGGCAAGAGGCTTACGGAAAGGCAATCGTGAACCGATTGGCGTAAGTAACGTCGGGCTAGGCCGGCGTTCTACGTCGCGCCCGATCCGCGTCGTCAATCGGCGAAGTGCGAGTTGGCTGGTTTTTTCGGTCGGTGGCGCCGAGTCAGCGACCCAGGCAGTGCGATCTACGGATTTTAATTTCAGGTGGCACTTGAAAGGCTCAAGCTCGACCTGGCCTGTGGCAACATACGCCGTACATCAAGAAAGGTCGGCGGCTCATGCAAGCGCCATCTAACCAGCCGTTGCAGCGGACGCCTACGTGCTTCGCACTCCGGCGCCGCTGAACGGCACGTTAGGCGTCGCTTCAAGATCTAGAGGCGCGACACCGATCTAGATTAAGGCGTGTGAGACGAACAATGCAACATCTGTTCGAACGCTGTCGGAACCTTGCCGTGGCGAATGCTAAAGCCAACTTGGCGCCGCTGGTCGAAATATATTGTAGCTATTCTGTCGCGCGGGTTCTCTTTGCGGTTGGCGAGGCGAGATCGTTCGTCGGATCGGTTAGCCGTGTCGTTGCGCGCCTCGCGAGCGGCTTCGTCCGACACCGCGCGAAGCAGAAACACACTAATCCCAAAACCACTATCTGTGTTGCATTCGTAGGCCGCTATTTGAGAAACGTCAGCCTAATCGCTAGGTATGGCATCGGTCGCAATCTGCGGCTATTCTCGTTTCAGATTCGTAGTAAAGAACAATCGTGATCGTCAATTGGCTACTGGGCAAGCATTCCCGAGCAGGCGCTGTTATTAATGCGCTTCGACCAATCTCGGTGGTTCACCATTTCGATGCAACGCCTAACCAGCCCTTCGAGCTGACGCCTCCGTGCTTCGCACTCCGGCGCAGCTCAAGGGCACGTTAGAGCACGCGAAGAACAATAGCTCGTGGCGCTATTCAGGCTCTTGAGATTATTTGCTCCTTGAAACGATATGGTCAGCTGCTGGCGCCGCGTTGATCGCTTACGCCGCGATCGGAAGAATAGAGGTCGGCTAGCCGTTGCTGCCGGTCCCTATAGTCTTAGGCACGAGCACTGGTGAGTTGTGGGCTTGAGGTCGGGCTAGTGCCGTGGCAGAGCTACAGGTCTATGGTACGAGTGTTGGTGCTTTGCAAGAATACTGCGCTACATTTCACGAGCGCACGGAGCTGCTGTGGCGAATGTCGTAATTAAAGAACCGGCGTTCCGGGGTAGCCGAGAAGGTGGTCACGGCCATGAAGAAAGCGTGCTCTAACAAGCCAATCGAGCGGACGTTTCCGTGCTTCGCACTCCAACGCCGCTCATCGGCACGTTAGAGCACGCGAAGAACAAAGCTCAGAATGCTCATGGTGTAATCTGCATTTAAGCACATGCTCAAATCCGGCAGTTACATGAGTAGTCGCCCGCGCCGAGCCAAACCAGAAAGCCTGCGCAAGATTAAGGTAGAGGTCGGCCGGCGGTTGCGACAGAGCATAATGTTCTTGGCGCGAGCATAGGTGCGTTGTTGGAAGAATGAGCTACATCAGTGTCATCGCTCAGAAGTTCCACGAAAGGAGCAGGCGAAGTCTAGTGTGTAAGGCAATAACGAACGGGCGTTCCGGCCATGCCGAGAAGGTCGTACGCGCTGAACTAAATGCGTGCTCTAACAAGCCAATCGAGCGGACGTTTCCGTGCTTCGCACTCCAACGCCGCTCATCGGCACGTTAGGGCCCATATGAAAAGCAACGGCTACCGAATAATCTGCCGCGAACGGCTGCGGCATCTTGCGTCGCGGGTAACAGATGCAGACCTCAGGCTACATGTTGCAATGCTTCGTCGTTTTTTGCCGTCGTCAAATTACGCAAATCCTCGGCAGCTGACCCAAAACGATTAATCAATGTCGATGCTGGAAGCCATCAGCGCCATTGTTGAAGTAATCGGACACACCATTGAAGGACTAGCGGGATGGCGATATATCTTATCCCCGCGGTATCGAGAAAAAGTCCACAACCGTTGGCGGAAAATGTCTAGGTGGACAGTAAGCGGTGAGATATTTACATTTATGATCAGCTTTACATTCGTTTGCGCAATTTTTGGCGGCGCACTGTGGCTGCTCATTCAGTAAAGTCCTCATCGAACGAGATGGGCCCTAACCAGCCAATCGAGCGGACACCTCCGTGCTACGCACTCCGGTGCCGCTCATCGGCACGTTAGGCCACACGAAAGCTTTGAAACCTATCGGCACAACGAGCCTCGGCGATTGCAGATCAAGAAAGCCTAAACCGGGGCTATGCTGCGCAGCCAGCCGAAAGGTGGTCGTAATATGAAGAAGGCCATCGTAGGGCCGCGGCCGAGTATCTATCTAAACCTACTGGTTCATTTGTCGGCTGGCGATAAGAATAATGAACTACATTTATAGTTCATCGGTTTGTATAGGTCTGCAGCGTCGAGGCCTCTATGGCCAATGAGCAGAAGGTATTGTACCTAAAGGGAAGCGCCGTGCTGATTCCATTTCAAAACCAGGAAGTGTGGCCTAACCAGCCGTTGCAGCGGACGCCTCCGTGCTGCGCACTCCGGCGCCGCTGAACGGCACGTTAGAGCACGCGAAGAACACTAGCTCGTGGCACTATTCAGGCTCTCGAGATTATTTGCTTCTTGAAACGGTATGGTCAGGTGCTGGCGCCGAGTTGATCCCGCACGCCGCAATCGGAAGAATAGAGGTCGGCTAGCCGTTGCTGCCGGTCCCTATAGTCTTAGGCACGAGCACAGGTGCGTTGTGGGCTAGAGGTCGGGCTAGTGCGGTGGCAGAGCTACAAGTCCATGGCGCGAGTGTTGGTGCTTTGTAAGAATACTGCGCTACATTTCAGCACCGGCACCGAGCGCAGGGATCTGCTGTATCGAATGGCGTAATTAAAGAACGGGCATTCCGGAGTAGCCGAGAAGGTGGTAACGGCCATGAAGAAAGCGTGCTCTAACAAGCCAATCGAGCGGACGTTTCCGTGCTACGCACTCCAACGCCGCTCATCGGCACGTTAGAAGGCGCCAAGACAAGTATGTCGGCGGTAACGGCGCATAGCAGAAACGCATCGAGGCAAGGCCCGCGACATGCAAACGCCGAACAGACTTGTCCCGCCGATATTGAATATGCCTCGCGGTAACGTCGGCGCATGGTTTGGATAGCGCGGTGCCATTGAGATAAGCCGTCTGCTCTAGGCGCGCCTCGGTCGCAAAGGCGCAGGATAGGTGCGAGTCGACGATTTTCTCGTAGCCACAAGCCTGAGTCGTTCGGGCCGAACCAGCGTTGGCGACATGGAAGGTTACAGACCAGGCCGCTGTTGTTGCCAGCATCCCGCGTTGGCATGGAGCTTCATCCCAAAACGCCGTTGCCCTGCTATGCTTTTCATTCACTGAGATCGGGCAACAGGGAATTCCGGCGTGACCGTCATCAAAATCAGAGCGCCTTCTAACAAGCCAATCGAGCGGACGTTTCCGCGCTTCGCGCTCCAACGCCGCTCATCGGCGCGTTAGAGCACGCGAAGAACAAAGCTCAGAATGCTCGTGGTGCAATTTGCGTTTAAGCAAATATTCTAAACAGGCATTTATAGGAGCAGTTGCCCGCGCCGAGCTAAATCAGTAAGCCTGCGCTGGATAAGGTAGAGGGCGGCCGGCAGGTGCGACAGAGCATTATGTTCTTGGCGCGAGCATAGGTGCGTTGTTGAAAGAATGAGCTACATTCAGTCTCATGGCTCAGTATTTTTACGAAAGGGACAGGCGAAGTCTGGTGTGTAAAGCAATATTGAGCAGGCGTTCCGGCAATGCCGAGAAGGTAGTATGCGCTGAAATAAAAGCGTGCTCTAACAAGCCAATCGAGCGGACGTTTCCGTGCTTCGCACTCCAACGCCGCTCATCGGCACGTTAGGCATCACTAATGAATGCGCAGAAGTACATAATCTCAGAGATCGAAAGGCTGGCTTCGCCATTTGCTGAGCACGCATGCTGCAATCTTTGGGCGATGACTTCGGAAATAATCCCTCAGTTAACGGCCGCTTTCTGGGCGGAGAAGAACCCCGAGATTCGCGCCACCCTGGTATACGTCATCTGGGAATTTAGAGAAAAATCAACTGCTCCATTCCTCATTGAAGCGATGGACGACGTTCATGACCAAGTCTGGATGAATGCCCTTGATGGATTGGTCACTATTGGGGGAGAAGACGTTGTTCAATTGCTGATTAAATTTATGGCAGCCGTAAACCCAGACGATATCCGTGGAGCGTGGGCTATGGAAGCCATTGAACAAATATCAGAAGCATCAGGCTAATTAGAAGAGTCGGCACAATGCTAATAGATTCACTTTCGACAAGGCAGAAAGTGATGCCTAACCAGCCAATCGAGCGGACGTTTCCGTGCTTCGCACTCCAACGCCGCTCATCGGCACGTTAGAAATCGCCAAGACAAGTATGCCGGCGGTAACGGCGCATTGCAGAAACGCATCGAAGCAAAGTCCGCGACGCACGAGCGCCGAGCAGGCTTGTGCCGCCGACATCGAAGTCCTCTCGCGGTAACGTCAGCGCATAGCTTTGGTGGCGCGGTGCCGCTAGGAAAGTCTTCGACTTTGGGCGCGCCTCTGTCTCAGTGGCCCTGGAGCGGTACGAGTCGACGATTTACCTGTAGCCTGAGGCCTGAGTTGCTCGGGCCGAACCGGCGTTGGCGACATGGAAGGTTACAGATCCGGCTGCAGTCTTTTCCAGCATTGTTCACTGGCATATTGCTACATCCCAAAACGCCTTTGCCCTGCTATTCTTTTCGGCAACTGCCTTAGAGTAACAGTGAGTTCCGCCGTGAGCTTCAACAAATTAAGAGCGCTTTCTAACAAGCCAATCGAGCGGACGCCTCCGTGCTTCGCACTCCGGCGCCGCTCATCGGCGCGTTAGAGCACGCGAAGAACAAAGCTCAGAATGCTCGTGGTGTAATCTGCATTTAAGCACATGCTCAAATCCGGCAGTTACATGAGTAGTCGCCCGCGCCGAGCCAAACCAGAAAGCCTGCGCAAGATTATGGTAGAGGTCGGCCGGCGGTTGCGACAGAGCATAATGTTCTTGGCGCGAGCATAGGTGCGTTGTTGGAAGAATGAGCTACATCAGTGTCATCGCTCAGAAGTTCCACGAAAGGAGCAGGCGAAGTCTAGTGTGTAAGGCAATAACGAACGGGCGTTCCGGCCATGCCGAGAAGGTCGTACGCGCTGAACTAAATGCGTGCTCTAACAAGCCAATCGAGCGGACGTTTCCGTGCTACGCACTCCAACGCCGCTCATCGGCGCGTTAGATGGCGCGAATAGTCTTCCGGAATAACGGCGACAATAGCACCTTGCAGGATTCACAAGGCGTCGTCATCGGTGGATTAAAAGAAGTCCATCGCCAACCGATTGAAGTGAGTGGCTTCCGGTGCGGCCGGCATTCTGCGGCGCGCCCGAGACGCAGCGTCAATTGGCGAAGGGAGAGTTGGCTGATTGTTCAGTCGTTGGCGCCGAGCCAGCGGCCCAGGTTAAACCAGCTACTGGATTGAATTCATGGAGGTGCCTGATAAGCTCAAGCCCGACCTGGCCTGTGGCAACATAGGCATCAAATCAAGGAAAGGCCTGCGGCTCATGAAGGCGCCATCTAACAAGCCAATCGAGCGGACGTTTCCGTGCTTCGCACTCCAACGCCGCTCATCGGCACGTTAGAGCACGCGTAGAACAATAGCTCATGGCGCTGTTCAGGCTCTTGAGATTATTTGCTCCTTGAAGCGATCTGGTCAGCTGCTTGCGCCGAGTTGGTCCCACAAGCCGCGATCGGAAAAATAGAGGCCGGCTGGCCGTTGCTGCCGGTCCCTATAGTCTTAGGCACGAGCACTGGTGAGTTGTGGGCTTGAGGTCGGGCTAGTGCCGTGGCAGAGCTACAGGTCTATGGTACGAGTGTTGGTGCTTTGCAAGAATACTGCGCTACATTTCACGAGCGCACGGAGCTGCTGTGGCGAATGTCGTAATTAAAGAACCGGCGTTCCGGGGTAGCCGAGAAGGTGGTCACGGCCATGAAGAAAGCGTGCTCTAACCAGCCAATCGAGCGGACGTTTCCGTGCTTCGCACTCCAACGCCGCTCATCGGCACGTTAGAAATCGCCAAGACAAGTATGCCGGCGGTAACGGCGCATAGCAGAAACGCATCGAGGCAAGGCCTGCGACCGACAAACGCCGAGCAGGCTTGTACCGTCGATATCGAAGTCCTCTCACGGTAACGTCAGCGCATAGCTTTGGTGGCGCGGTGCAGTTGGGAAAGTCTTCTACTTCGGATGCGCCTCGGTCTCAGGGGCCCTGGAGTGGTGCGAGTCGACGATTTACCTGTAGGCAGAGCCCTGAGTTGCTCGGGCCGAACCAGCGTTGGCGACATGGAAGGTTACAGATCCGGCCGCAGTCATTTCCAGCATCGTGCGCTGGCATAGTGCTACATCCCAAAACGCTTTTGCCCTGCTATTCTCTTCGGCAACTACCTTAGAGTAACAGTGAGTTCCGCCGTGAGCTTCAACAAAATAAGAGCGCTTTCTAACAAGCCAATCGAGCGGACGCCTCCGTGCTTCGCACTCCGGCGCCGCTCATCGGCACGTTAGGCGTCATTGAATTCAGCTTTATGAAGACCGTTCAACCAGTCCGATTCGAATCTCGTCCGGGTATGTTCCTAGCTGGAATTCGCCGCCACCATGACTTCGCCACCGCGCATATCGGTATCCCGAATCAGTGGGCGAAGTTCCGCTCTAGCGAACCAATGACTAATCGAATTGGAAACGAGGCCTACGGTGTCACCTGTGGGCATACTCAAACCGGCTTCGAATATATGTGTGCGGTCGAAGTGGCATCGTTAGATGGAATCCCCGATGGAGCGGGTCGAATGAAAGTGCCAGACCAGCGATACGCGATTTTTATTCACGAAGGTCCTATGCCGACAATCGCCGATACATGGCAAGAAATCCTGAACTGGCTCGTCACCGGCAGGTACGAGTCGGCCCACACTCCTGATTTTGAACGGTACGAAAGCCACTTCATCCCCGGAGCGCTGAGCAACAAAGTAGAAATCTGGGTGGGTATCAAACCAAAAGGCAGCAATGCCGCCTAACCAGCCAATCGAGCGGACGCCTCCGTGCTTCGCACTCCGGCGCCGCTCATCGGCGCGTTAGGCGTCAGATGGCCCGCGCTATCGCATTCCTCGTAATGATTGGTCTCGGTGCGCTGCTTAGAGCCTATCTTTATGAAAGCCCATCGTTCGTCTGGGTCGGACTAGGATCCCTGGTGGGTGCTCTCGCCTTAGGTGTCCAATACTTTAGGGAAGAATAGGTTGGTTGTTCCAAATGGAGAGAGTCTTGTTCCTATGTGGCCGGAATCGATTAAGAAGCCCCACCGCTGAGCAAGTTTTCTCGACATATCCCGACCTAGAAGTGGCGTCCGCGGGGCTGAACCATGATTCCGATAATCCTCTTACTGTAGAACTCGTGGAATGGGCGGAGGTAATCTTTGTCATGGAGCGTACCCACCGCACTAAGCTGTCGAAAGCCTTCGGGAAGCTGCTAGGTCGGAAGCGAATCATTTGTCTCGAAATTCCCGATAGATTTGAATTCATGCAACCCGAATTAATCGGCCTTCTCCAGGCTAAAGTGCCCAAGCACCTCAGGCGGCAGAGTAAATGAGTCTGACGCCTAACCAGCCGTTGGAGCGGACGCCTCCGCGCTGCGCGCTCCGGCGCCGCTCATCGGCACGTTAGGCCACACGAAAGCTTTGAAAGCTATCGGCACAACGACCGCCGGCGATTACGGGGCACGAAAGCCCATGCCGGGGCTTTGCTACACAGCTAGCCGAAAGGTCAGTGAAAGATGAGGAAAGTCCATCATAAAACCACAGCCGAGTATCTATCTAAACCTATTGGTTCAATTGTCGGCCGGCGGTAAGAATAAAGGGCTACATTTAGAGTTCATCGGTTTGCATAGGCCTGCAGCGTCGAGGCCTTTATGGCCAATGAGAAAAGGTATTGTGGTTAAAGGGAAGCGCGGTGCTAGCTCCATTTCAAAAATTAGAAGTGTGGCCTAACCAGCCGTTGCAGCGGACGCCTCCGTGCTGCGCACTCCGGCGCCGCTGAACGGCACGTTAGGCCTCTTCTTCTGAGCTGAGGACCGGCAATGGCCGAACCAAAAACGAGATTAGAACTGCTCGCAACGACCGTGCAGGTCGTGAGTGTCGTCGTTGGTATAGTCATCAGCGCTCTGAGCTTTAATCAAGCACGGCTCCGAGAGGCCGCTGCTCGAGAGATTGAAGCTGCCAAGCCCTTTTTCACGCTCCGCCAGAGCCTCTACGCGGAAGCCATCAAGGCCGCGGCGGTACTCGCTAACCCAGAAGTACATACGGAAGATGAGATCTCAAAATCTCGTAAGCGGTTTCGTGAGCTGTATATTGGAGAATTGAGTACGGTTGAAGAACAGGCCGTAGAGACGCAGATGGTGGACTTGGCGAGAGTTATTGATCCAGAACTCTTAGATATGACCGAAGCGCAAAGGGCGACATACAACTTGGCGCATGCGCTTCGAGATACATTCACATATTCTTGGAGAGTCAAAAATAAGTAACGTGCCGAGCCGTTCCGTGAAGAGGCCTAACCAGCCCTTCGAGCTGACGCCTCCGTGCTGCGCACTCCGGCGCAGCTCAAGGGCACGTTAGGCCTCAGAAAAGATGCCTCGTCGCGCTCAAATTATCATCAACCTCGAACCGATCCAATCGGCACACGAACTGCACGAAGTTCTACGCGACGCCCTCGACTTTCCAGATTGGTACGGGCGAAACTGGGACGCATTTTGGGATGCAATCACGGGACTGATCGAGATGCCTACAAAGCTTGAACTGCATGGCTGGCATTCCTTGGAGGTGCGACTACCGCGCGATGCACAACATCTTAGTTCAGCTCTCGAGGCAATGACCAATAAGTATCCGGATTTGGCAGCGGAAGTAATCTACACGTAGTGCCCATTAGCCATGAAAACCAATCAGCAAAAGTCGCAGCCAACCGGCGCTCATGCTGTCTTGCGGGCGCGAGACAAAACAACTTATCTTTTTGCGCCGCGACTGAGGCCTAACAAGCGCTTCGAGCTGACGCCTCCGCGCTTCGCGCTCCGGCGCAGCTCAAGCGCACGTTGGGCGTCATGAACGCGATATTGAATTTCGTGGGTGGCGTCATGGCGGTCCTGGTGTTTACGTTTTCGCTGAATTTTGCGATAGCGTTCTTATCATCGGCGCATATCAATCTGGATGCATCACAGGGAACAGCGGTTATTTGGGTCTTACTAGTGCCTGGCGCGGCAGCATTGGCCGTAGCTACGTTTCGAGCAATTACGGCGCTAGTACGGGCTCGCAATAAGCAGTCAAACTAATGTGGTCAGTCCCCGCGTCGCGAATCTCCTGTGGAAAAATGTCTCCTGTTCGGTGCCTTCGATTTCGTTCAGGAAACGCCGGGAGAAAATGCGATGGGAAGTTCGGCAACTCCGGGAAGCCTCGTGTTCATGCTTCCGGGAATAGGGCACGAGACGCAAGTGATAGAACCTTCACGAATGCTGTAGCTACGGCAGGCAATGACGCACTACACCGAGACGTTGATCCATGATTCTGACGCCCAACCAGCCAATCGAGCGGACGCCTCCGCGCTGCGCGCTCCAGCGCCGCTCATCGGCACGTTAGGCCGCACGGGAACCGCTATGACTCGCATCGGCATCATTTCTGATACCCACGGTCTCCTCCGACCCGAAGTGCTCACGTTCTTGCGTGGGAGTCAGCTCATTGTCCATGGCGGAGACATTGGGTGTATCGACATCATCGAACAGCTTTCCGAACTAGCGCCTGTTACAGCCGTTCGGGGTAATAATGATAGGGATGCGTGCTTCAATTCCATAGCAAACGCAGAGCTCCTATTCGTTGACGGTGCTGGGATCTATGTCGTTCACGACTTTGCCGATATGGATCTAGACCCTGCGGCCTCGGGTGTCCGCGTGGTTATCACCGGGCACTCTCATGTCCCGGCGATCCGAGAAAGTGCAGACGTCCTCTATATCAATCCTGGCAGCGCTGGCCCGCGCCGATTTAAGCTACCCATATCGGTAGGCGAGGTAATCATCAATGGCAGCCAGGTGTCGGCGCGTCATGTCACTCTGGGCTGAGGAAGTGCGGCCTAACCAGCCATGTATGGACTCCTCCCGCAAGTAGCAGAGACGAAGGGTCGTTCACAACGGTTCGAAACGTTTGCAGTCGTGTATCCGGCCTCGTTATGGCACTCGTTATGAGGCCGGGCCATCGTGAATATCCGCGCGCCGGGAGCCAATCGATACGAAGGCTCTAATAAGAGCAGGCTAGTTATCGGCATTGCCCAGCACCGGTCGAACCAAAGGTGTCATGAACGCGAAGTCTCTACGCAAACGGGATGAAGAGTTTAGGCGGCGACGTGGTTAGGGTTGAAGTCAATGTGCTTGCTCCAGACCGCCCAACAGATGCGGGCCATCTTGTTGGCGAGCGCACAGGCGGCCTTATTGTGACCGACACGCTGTTCGAGTGCGCTGGCCCATTGATAAAGGCGTGGTAAGGGTTTCCCGGCGCGCTGCAGCGTCTTGATACGTGTCAGGACCGAGCGCGCGCCATGGATGAGCAGGGTACGAATGTAGACGTCACCCTGCTTGGTGATTTTGCCGAGATGGCGTCGAGTGCCGGAGCTGTGCTCACGGGCAGTCAGACCGAGCCAGCTGCTGAGATGCTTGCCGTCGGGGAAACGCTCTGGGGAGCCGACGGCGGCAACGAGCGCGGTGCTGGTAAGCAGGCCGACGCCAGCGACGGTCTGCAGGCGTTGAATATCGGCATTGGTTTTCGTCAGGGCCTTCAGCTGGCGCTCGACGCCAACCATGTCAGCCTCAAGGGCAGCAATCTCGTCGAGCATTCGGGAGAAGATGACCTTGAGTGGCGCTGGAATGACCGGATCGTCGATGATTTGCCGGGCCTGGCTCTGCGCGAGCTTGGCACCGAGGGGCATGGCGAAACCGAGTTCGCGCAGGAAGCCGCGCAGGCCGTTGATGCGCTGCGTGCGCGTGTGCTTCCACTGCTCACGGACGCGGTGCAATTGCTGGATGGTCTGTTGCTCGACGGAATGCACGGGGACGGGCTTGATGTCGTTGCAGCGATGGGCTTCGAGTAGTGCCTCGACATCGCTGCGGTCGGTCTTGCCGCGGCGACAATACGGCGCGGTGTATTGGGCGGGGAGCAAGCGCACCTGGTGCCCGGCCGTCTGGGCAGTGCGTCCCCAGAAGTGGGCAGTGCCGCAGGCCTCGAGAAGGACAAGCGCTGGCGGCTGCGCTGCCAGGAAAGTGGAGAACGCCTTCCGCGAGAGCCGCTGCCGCTCGAGGATGCGACAGTTGTCGTTAGCGACAGCGACTTCAAAGACATCCTTTGCCAGGTCGACGGCGATGATCTTAGACTTCATGGGTGGACTCCTTCCGATGCTGAGTAAGTAGCAATGTCACAGTTCTACTTTGGTACATCGATACCGCAAAACAAAGCGCGGGAGGAGTCCATTTCATCAATCGAGCGGACGTTTCCGCGCTACGCGCTCCAACGCCGCTCATCGGCGCGTTAGGTTCATTAATGATAGTCCGCGCCTTCTGCGCGCTACTGCTCCTATCAGCAATATCCGCCGAATTGGCGGCCGACGATGACATCTGGCCCGAGGGAAGTGCTATGCACACCGGCCACATCTATTTAGCCGAGCTCAAAGATGCTGAAAGTAAACTTACGGATGGGTTTGAGAAACTAGTTGAGCTCATTCGGCGCAATCCGCAAGCGCGCCTAGTTGATCTTGAACGTAAGCTGCGGAACGATCATGAAAAATGGCTAGAGCACAGAACGGCGGAATGCGATGTGGCAGGTGCGTTAACGTTGTCTGGCGGCGAATGGCCTTCTACATATGCAGTGCAATGTATCTTGGCCCTTACAGTAAAACGAGCTGAGTCCCTGGTGCAAATTAACACGTGCATCACTAAACATGCGAAGTCCCAGGAAAGCGGGGAGCCGCTGCAGTGTATTGCAAAGTTGGTGTCAAGTGACAACGAAAAATAAACCTAACAAGCCAATCGAGCGGACGTTTCCGCGCTTCGCGCTCCAACGCCGCTCATCGGCACGTTAGGCGTGCGTGAAACGCGGCGAAAACGTTTTATGGAGTCAATTGGATGCCTTGCAACATCATTCCGACTATGAAGTATGTAGACGCGCCGAAAGCAATTGAATGGCTATGTCGTGCTTTCGGATTCGAACGCCATCTCGTAGTAGAGGGAGACTCCAATATCATTGAGCATGCCCAGCTTACCCTTGACGGCGGAATGATCATGCTTGGCTCAGTTCGAGTGTCCGCATTCGATGAAATGCAGAAGCCACCGCAATCCATAAATAGCCTTGTAACGCAAAGCGCGTATATCGTTGTCGATGACGTCGATGCCCACTACAGGAAGGCGCTTGCTGCGGGCGCCGCGATAATGATGGAGCCTGAAGACCAGGATTATGGAGGGCGCCTATATTCATACAGAGATCCGGAAGGGCATCTATGGAACTTCGGCTCATACGATCCTTGGGCCTAAGAAAATGTGCAGGCGCACGCCTAACCAGCCAATCGAGCGGACACCTCCGTGCTGCGCACTCCGGTGCCGCTCATCGGCACGTTAGCGCTCAATGATTAAGCTTCTCAATTTGAGTGAAAGGCTGCTCGCGATCTATTCGATCGTGTTACTCGCCTTTCTATTCGTCGATCCCTGGAGCGGCATAATCGGCGCCGTCATTGTCGTACCAATGCTGGGTGTTTCCGCGATCGTGCTACTGGTAGTAACTACGACAGCCGCATTTAGAGAAAGAACTGGTAGGGCGCTACTGCGTCCGCTCCTCGTTCTCGCTCTCCCGGCGATCTGTTTCGGAACTCCAGCTAGCCGTATCGGGATCTACGCACGAGCGGCAATTGAAATCCCGGGCTATTATCAACTACTAAACCAGGAAGATCCCAAGACCCATATCTTTGATTGCGAGAAAAGTCGTGAGTGCCAGGTTGAGTTATTCCCGGTCAAGCGTATAGCCTTTTCATGGGGTGGCCTCATCGACAATTGGAGCGGTGTAGTTTATGACCCTGTAGGCTCCGTCGAAGATATCGACCAAAATGGAAGCGCATTTGGCGGCGACCTGATCGGAACATTTCACTTATGGGGGCCATGGTATTTTTGCAGCTTTACGTAGCTAACGTATCCACATATGCCCATGAATAGAAATTGGTACATGTTTCTGTATATCTTCCACAATAGTTAACGCCAAACACGCGTTCGGGATCGTCGCCTTATCCTACTGGTCTGTTCGTATGGAAAGAAAAGGTAAGCAATTGAGCGCTAACCAGCCAATCGAGCGGACGTTTCCGTGCTTCGCACTCCAACGCCGCTCATCGGCACGTTAGGTGCCTTTTAAAACCGAGTTACACCAGTATGCGCATATTCGAAGGCGAAGATAATTCTCTGATCATCGAAGGACCGATTTGCTTCGGCGGATTTGCGGATGCCGGCTGCCATCGTGACTACCGGGCTGTCTCCATAACAAAGACCGGGCGATTGCCGGCTAGATTCGCACGCGGATTATCCAATTACCAAAAGCTCGAAAAGCTCTGGATATGGTGCGACGTGTACCGAACCGCCATGCCCCATATCCTGGCTCTCCCTCAGCTCGCCGTCCTCGATATTCTGTGTGTGTCACGTCCAGGTCGACGGATGTGCACCTTCGCCAATGCCGAAAAACTTCAGCAGCTTCGCTGCAACAACGGATTAACCGAGTCCGATTTAATCGCTATATCCACCGCGCCCAGCCTCGAGGAACTTGGAGCTCAATTTTCCGGTTTAACTTCTCGGGGCCTTCGCGCTTTACTCTCAATGGAGTCCCTGACTGCCATTGATCTTGAGTGCGCCGGTGTTACGGACAACCTCGCGGCGCAAATCGCCGAGTCCCGGCAGCTACTCACCCTCGAATTAGGAAACAATCCCATATCCGATGTCGCTCTGAAGAAGATATGTAGTATGAGCCAGCTCAAAGGTCTGGATATCTGGCAGACCAACATATCTGTGTCTGGCATCGAGCAACTTGCGAGGTTGGAGAATCTCGAGTTCTTATCGCTAGGCATGTATGGCGATGATGAGCCTTTATTGTCAGGCGATTCGGTTATACCAATCCTAGACGCAATTCCGTCCTTGAAACGGGTATGGTTGGATGGGGTTTCATTAAATCCAGCGCAAGGCGAAATGCTCAAAAGTCGATATGAATTCTTCAGAAATTAGCCTAAATGAAGCGGCACCTAACCAACCAATGGAGCGGACGCTTCCGCGCTGCGCGCTTCAGCGCCGCTCATCGGCGCGTTAGAGCGCATCGATTCTACTCATGTCTGCACCATCCTTCCTGCTCGGCAATCGACCCAAGCAGCAGTTGCATTCAAGGACAGCGCCGAGCAAAGTATGATCGAGGGCCCGCTAGCCGTCATTGGCGAATTCGTAGTGTCGCTGGTGATAGCGTTAGTCGAGATCTCGGTGGTAGTCGTCGTTGCTAGTGCGAGACCCTGGCATTATTTGCTCTCACCCACATTTCGTGAACGTACTAATCAAAAATATGCCCAACGCTATTTAGTCACAAAGATGGCCTATTTGCTTTGGGGCAGTGTCGTGTTGCTAAGTAGCATTTTCGTCATGGCAACTATCGGCTGGTTTTTCTTGTCCGCAACGGAACCAAAACGCCCGTCAAGCACAGCGGCAACAAGTGAAGTTATACGAAGATTAGAAGAGGTGTTTAACAATAATGGCCTAGACCAGTAGGCCGCGAGAATGCGCTCTAACCAGCCAATCGAGCGGACGTTTCCGTGCTTCGCACTCCAACGCCGCTCATCGGCACGTTAGAGCACGCGAAGAACAAAACTCAGAACGCTTGTGGTGCAATCTGCGTTTAAGCGAATGTTCCAATCCTGCATTTATATGAGTAGTCGCCCGCGCCGAGCTAAACCAGAAAGCCTGCGTAAGATAAGGTAGAGGTCGGCCGGCGGTTGCGACAGAGCATTATATTCTTGGCGCGAGCATAGGTGCGTTGTTGGAAGAATGAGCTACATTCAGTGTCAAGGCTCAGAATTTCCACGAAAGGTACAGGCGTAGTCTGTTGAAGAAGGCAATAAAGAGCGGGCGTTCCGGAGTTACCGAGAAGGTGGTTACGGCCATGAAGAAAGCGTGCTCTAACAAGCCAATCGAGCGGACGTTTCCGTGCTTCGCACTCCAACGCCGCTCATCGGCACGTTAGGCGGCACAATCAGCCATGAAGCGTGTTTTTGGTTCCTGGTTACTCCGCCTTGTTAGAAATGGTTCCGTCCTGTCTCCTGGAGAGCATCTGCTCCTAGCCACGTTGATCGCTGAATTGCCGATACATCTTCGAGGAAAGGTGGCAGAGCAGTTCGACGGATATAATATCGTTCAACGCGAGGTCGATGGGCGTGCTTTGAACTTCTACAAGATGAGCTTACTGTCCCGTAGACCGCTGCTGCTAGGGTGCAATCTCGAGTCAAAGCAAATTGAGGCTCCACTTATCCGCCTTTCGATGCTGGTAGGGATTAAGCTGGAGCAAATTCACGCAACAATGACTGCCGTTAATGGTCGCGCGTTTTGCGTATCATTGAATAGACCTATGCCCGATCTTGGTCATTGCGAAACGATCGAGATAACCCAAGTCGTGCATGCCTGGAAGTCAAACTTTCCGAATGAAAGTGCCGCCTAACCAGCCAATCGAGCGGACGTTTCCGTGCTTCGCACTCCAACGCCGCTCATCGGCACGTTAGATTTCTCAGTCTACTACTCGAAGCTTGAGATACTTTACGAAGGGATCAAAATCCCGATCATTGTGCAGCAAGGTATACCCGCCTTCGATGCATCGCGTTGCAATAAGGGTATCGATCGTTTTTCGCACCGTGATCCCGAGTCCGCGCAACGTGCGGAAATTCTTTGCCGCTTGAATCGCGATATCCATGCCTCCTATATTCACAACGTCCAGGGATGTGAGGAGGGCTTTGGCTTTGTTGAAATCACTATTATTTGTAAAGCCCTGCAGCACTTCGGCCAGGATCAGGTCTCCGATCGCTAAAGGCTCACTGTCCAATAGACGGTCAAGCCTTGCGGTCTGCGGAGTACTAATCCCACGGAAATATTCGATCCATGTGCTGGAGTCGACCAGGATCACTTGTCCTTCCTCATGGCCTCCAGATCGCCGTCCCAGGCCAGCTTTCCCCTCAGGCGCCGGATCTCGCCCTGTCTGCCGAGACGCAGTAACGTACGCAGGCCGAGTTCAACAACCTCGCGCTTTGTCCTAAGGCCGGTTGCTTTTAAGGTGTCCTGCATGAGTTTGTCGTCTATCACAATATTTGTGCGCATAGTGTGTAACTCCTATAGAATATTTACACATCATACATGCGGGCCTCGCAAAGAGAAATCTAACAAGCCAATCGAGCGGACGTTTCCGCGCTTCGCGCTCCAACGCCGCTCATCGGCGCGTTAGGCGGCACCTAAAGGACACCGCATGGACTACTTCAGCCTAATATTCTTCGCCATCATCGCGCTTATGGTGGGGCGCGTTCTATATGGGCGCATGAAGTACGGGAGCTGGAGCGGTTCATTCTTACGTGGCTCGATCGAGCGCACTTACGGCGAAGTCGCACTATCAAGCACAATGGCAACTTCGCAGAAACTTCAGGTCCACACGATGCGGCCAGCTGATTCTGGCGAGCCATTTATCGCACTTGTTGTTACGTCAAAGGCACCTATGGCAGCAAGCATGCAGCCATACAAGCTGACCCGCGAGCAGGCACTTGAGCTGGCTGGATTTCTGACTCAGGCGGCGACAGCGTAGTGCCGCCTAACCAGCCAATCGAGCGGACACCTCCGTGCTGCGCACTCCGGTGCCGCTCATCGGCACGTTAGAAATCGCCAAGACAGGTATGCCGGCGGTAACAGCGCATTGCAGAAACGCATCGAGTCAAGGCCTGCGACATACAAGCGCCGAGCAGGCTTGTGTCGTCGATATCGAAATCCTCTCACGGTAACGTCAGCGCATAGCTTTGGTAGCGCGGTGCTGTTGGATAAGTCTTCTGCTTTGGGCGCGCCTCGGTCTCAGAGGCACTAGAGCGGTACGAGTCGGCGATTTACCTGTAGGCAGAGACCTGAGTTGCCCGGGCCGAACCAGCGTTGGCGACGTGGAAGGTTACAGATCCGGCTGCAGTCATTTCCAGCATCGTGCACCGGCATAATGCTTCATCCCAAAATACCATGCGCTGCTATGCTTTTCATTCGCTGGTTTCGTGCAACACGGAGTACCGCGGTGGCTATCAACAAAATAAGAGCGCTTTCTAACAAGCCAATCGAGCGGACGTTTCCGCGCTTCGCGCTCCAACGCCGCTCATCGGCGCGTTAGACCTCTATGGAACCAGCGAACAAATCTGAACCGCCGCAACTCAAGATCAGTACCGCTGAGGCAGGTCTTGGATTTGCAATCCGAATTAGCGCGGAAGTAAACGCGGGACGGATTGGGCGGTCGATTTATCTACAGGAGGTGCGAATTGAGACTGGCGGCAATGGGCTCCTGCTCCCGGCCGACCCCGGTGCGACCGATCTAGACCTTCGAGCGGCTGCACAAAACCACATTCTCTTGGCTTTAAGTGCGTCCGCATTAACAACCGATGAAACACTAACGGAAGTCTTCGGGGAACTGGCAAACGAAATGGATTCGAACCGAAGCGCAATTCGGACAATGGTCAAACAATTGAGAAACGCATTTGCTCACAGTCCGTGGCGGCCACGCTGGCAAATTTACCCGAAAGATAGAAATCAGTACCCTATAACGCTCGACGATCAAAGTACTTTCGTGTTCGACGCTACGTCACTGCACGGAGACGGGATAAAGGCGGAACAAATTGGTGGCTTCGAATTCTGGGTGAAAGTGCTCCAGCATTGTGAGCGAGCGGTATCGTGAAGAGGTCTAACAAGCCAATCGAGCGGACGTTTCCGTGCTTCGCACTCCAACGCCGCTCATCGGCGCGTTAGGCCACACGAAAGCTTTGAAACCTATCGGCACAACGAGCCTCGGCGATTGCAGATCAAGAAAACCTAAACCGGGGCTATGCTGCGCAGCCAGCCGAAAGGTGGTCGTAATATGAAGAAGGCCATCGTAGGGCCGCGGCCGAGTATCTATCTAAACCTACTGGTTCATTTGTCGGCCGGCGATAAGAATAATGAGCTACGTTTATAGTTCATCGTTTTGTGTAGGCTTGCAGCGTCGAGGCCTCCATGGCCAATGAATTTAGAATATTGTGGCTGAAGGGCGGCACCGTGCTGGTTCCAGATCAAAATCTGAAAGTGTGGCCTAACCAGCTGTTCGAGCGGACGCCTCCGTGCTTCGCACTTCGGCGCCGCTCAACAGCACGTTAGGCGACATATTCGATGAGTTTGCTTGAATTCATAGTTGGAATCTGCGAGCTCATTTCGTCCTGGCGGTTCTTTGGCTGTGTCGCCGCTGGCTTCGCAATCGGAGAGCTCGGCGCCTCAATGGCGAGAAACGACGGCGTAAGAACCTGGATCGTTTGCGCATGTGTACTCTTGAGCGCCGGGTATGGACTGGTGCTCGAATTCCGGGCGGCTCGGCGACGCCATTAGCCAAAAACTAGACAATCTCGCATCTCGAATCCACAGATCGAGCGCAACCGAAGGCCAGGCTACGTAGCAGCCCAATCATTTTCACATTTGGGCCCCAACTCGTGTAATGGTCTGTCCGCTATTAGGGGCGGACTTCAGATGCCGAACAGAATCTCTGGCCCTATTGTTCCCAACGCCTCATCAACAGGATTGCACGTTTGATCAAACCAACTGAAAATCGGGCAGCTCAATAGTCATATTCGTGCAGGCGGGACGCAAGTGGCCGGGGGGAATAGCATGGCTTCAGAACAGAAACCTAGAAACATAAGCCCAAAACAAAGCACGGAGATGTCGCCTAACCAGCCAATGGAGCGGACGCTTTCGTGCTGCGCACTTCAGCGCCGCTCATCGGCGCGTTAGAAATCGCCAAGACAAGTATGGCGGCGGTAACGGCGCATTGCAGAAACGCATCGAAGCAAAGTCCGCGACGCACGAGCGCCGAGCAGGCTTGTGCCGCCGACATCGAAGTCCTCTCGCGGTAACGTCAGCGCATAGCTTTGGTGGTGCGGTGCCGCTAGGAAAGTCTTCGACTTTGGGCGCGCCTCTGTCTCAGTGGCCCTGGAGCGGTACGAGTCGACGATTTACCTGTAGCCTGAGGCCTGAGTTGCTCGGGCCGAACCGGCGTTGGCGACATAGAAGGTTACAGATCCGGCTGCAGTCTTTTCCAGCATTGTTCACGGGCATATTGCTACATCCCAAAACGCCTTTGCCCTGCTATTCTTTTCGGCAACTGGCGCAGAGTAACAGCGAGTTCCGCCGTGAGACTCAACAGAATAAGAGCGCTTTCTAACAAGCCAATCGAGCGGACGCCTCCGTGCTTCGCACTCCGGCGCCGCTCATCGGCGCGTTAGAGCACGCGAAGAACAAAACTCAGAACGCTCGTGGTGCAATCTGCGTTTAAGCGAATGTTCCAATCCTGCATTTATATGAGTAGTCGCCCGCGCCGAGCTAAACCAGAAAGCCTGCGTAAGATAAGGTAGAGGTCGGCCGGCGGTTGCGACAGAGCATTATATTCTTGGCGCGAGCATAGGTGCGTTGTTGGAAGAATGAGCTACATTCAGTGTCAAGGCTCAGAATTTCCACGAAAGGTACAGGCGTAGTCTGTTGAAGAAGGCAATAAAGAGCGGGCGTTCCGGCGATGCCGAGAAGGTAGTATGCGCTGAAATAAATGCGTGCTCTAACAAGCCAATCGAGCGGACGTTTCCGCGCTACGCGCTCCAACGCCGCTCATCGGCGCGTTGGGCGTCGCTTCAAGATACTAGGTGCGACACAGATCCGAACTGAGGCGCATGCGTAGAGCAACGCGGTATTTGCTCGAGCTCTGTCGGAGCCTCGCCATAGCGAATGCTAAAGGCATCTTGCTGCCGCTAATCGAAATGTATGGAAGTTATTCTATCGCGCGGGTTCTCTTGGCGGTTGGCGAGGCGAGATCGCGCGTCGGATCAGCCAGCCGTGTCGTTGCGCGCCTCGCGAGCGGCTTCGTCCGATACCACGCGAAGCAGAGTCACACCAATCCTGAAACCACAACCGGTGGCCCGGTCTTAGGCCGCTATTTGCGAATTATCAGCCTAATGTCTATGTATGGTGTCAGTTCCCATCTGCAGCTATGCTCGGTTCAAAGCATCGTTAAAGAACAGCGGTAATGATCAATTGGCATCTGGGGCAACATCCCCGAACAAGCGCTAGCGTTACTGAGTTTCAACCATTCTCTGTGGCCGACCACATCGATGCAACGCCCAACAAGCCAATCGAGCGGACGTTTCCGCGCTTCGCGCTCCAACGCCGCTCATCGGCACGTTAGGCCTCAAGATATGACATCTCGATCGACAGTCATCGCAATGTTTCTTGGAAGCCTGAACTACGGGCAGTATGCCACGGCTTGTAGCTGCGTCTCGACTTCTCCTGAAGAGCGGTACCAATCAGCGGAACACATATTTATGGCACGTGTTACGGCCGCTTCAGAAGCTTTCGATCGCGTCAAATACTACGAAAGCGGTACACTTTTAATCGAAGAACACTCAGCCGAGAAGTATGGCTTAGCCCATGGAAATGCCGTCGAGACGGAAGAAGGCTACCTTCAACTCAAAGTGAAGTTAATAGAGACGTTCAAAGGCAATCCAATCCGGCTACCGTCGCTTCGATCAGGATACGCAAGTCCTGACTGCGGCTTCCAGCCGCTCGTGGGGTTTACATTTATTTTCTACGCGAATAAAGATGGCGCAGTAAGTACGTGCTCTGGAAGCAAAATTTATGTGGAAGATGATGACGCTAGTTCTGCCGAAATTAGAGAATTGCGGACGCTGCGATAGTTGCGGAATGAGGCCTAACCAGCCCTTCGAGCTGACGCCTCCGTGCTTCGCACTCCGGCGCAGCTCAAGGGCACGTTAGGGGTCGCGAAGCTTTGTCACTGAGGGACGCGCTGCAAAGAATGACGTTGAACGTCGACCTCTCAACACATAATTGCGAGCTTCAGAATCTCTCGCGCGAATGGCCTAACCAAATAGGTGTGCTAGATTCGAAGATCGATCTCAGTCAGTACACATGCTTGATGTATGCTTTCAGTTTCACGGATAACCCTGATTACATCTATTACGCGTACCGAAATGTATACGCCGGGAAAGAGTTCGCGGAATGGTTGTTGTATTCGGGCGAGCTAAAAGAAAAGCATCAAGACGACGCAAATTCTGGCGACTTGATCTTTTATCTTGATCGGCACCAATTCTGCCACGTGGGTATCATGCAAAGCCCTACCACGGTCATCTCAAAGTGGGGTATTGGAAACCTGTACCGACACTCGATATGGGAAGTACCCACATCGTATGGAAATTTAGTGCGAATCTTCGAAAGCATTGCGCCCAAAGTTGCGTGGGATGCGTTTGAAGCATATGCAGAAATAAATGGAATTCAAAGAGATGAAAGCGACCCCTAACCAGCCAATCGAGCGGACGTTTCCGCGCTTCGCGCTCCAACGCCGCTCATCGGCACGTTAGGCATCACAGAAGAAGCCGCGAAGCTACTATGTGCTGCTGATTTTCGTCGCGACGCCGGTCGCCGCAGAGCCGTGCTTCCCTGGCAACGAATCCCTTAACTCGCCAACCGGTAAATACTCAATCGACTGGCAAGAGCCGACCGATGGGGAAACTCACCACCTATTCTTTAAAACGCGATCGGACCTAACGAGCAGAACACCACTGCTCGACTTCGGCCGAAGCGTCTGTATTTATTGGGAACCGACCGAACAACACTTCGCGCTTACATGGCATGTGGGAAGCGATGTCTCGGAAACGTATATCTACTCAACCCGAGACATAACTCAACGAATCATAGTCACAGATGTACTGCCCTCAACCGTCCTTGACCAAATAGCCGGGTACTTCCATATCTATGTCCTAGCCACTGGTTGGTCCGCAGATGGTCTCCATTTAAGCATCAAAGGCTATGGGCGCGACGATGGCATAGACAAAGTCCTGGACACGACCGTAGTCTGCAGGCTCGTCAAAGCGGAATGGCAATGTGATGCCTAACCAGCCAATCGAGCGGACGTTTCCGTGCTTCGCACTCCAACGCCGCTCATCGGCGCGTTAGAGCCCACATGCGCGAATCCCAATTCGGATTTGAGTACTCTTGGACTGATCTTCAGCCTATCCGTCCTCTTGCGATCACAGTATTTGTCGCTCAGTTTGGCGGTGCGCTGCTTGGCGTGCTATTCGCGCAACACATGGACTGGTTTCATCGGTTGTGGTTTGGTGGAGCTATCGCAACCTTTCCTGCGTATGTCGTAGGCGCCATCATTCAAAGCAGGGTACGACCGGGCAGCCTTGCTGAAAATAAGGTAATGGTCCGGCGGTTTGGGCTCATCGCCGCAGTCTTGAGTTTGGCGGCAATGGTCGTGCCTGCGCATGGCTTCGAGTAGTGTGTGCTCTAACCAGCCAATCGAGCGGACGTTTCCGCGCTGCGCGCTCCAACGCCGCTCATCGGCACGTTAGGCTTACTCGCGTGCTGTTTCGCGCCTTGATACTTTTAAGTGTATTCCCACTTCTTGGGTGGGGTGCTGACGAGCTTCGAGAAATTCCATACACAATCGAGGAAGCTGTAGCAGCCCTAGACAAGGAATTTACTGTAGAGGCGAAGGCCCTTTTTATGGCCGCACCAGAAGCGGAAGCTGTTGCAGTTCAACATTTCCGCATGGGGTTGTACATTCGTAACGAATGGCTGCGGCGCGAGGGATCACCACTGCCCTCTGCGCTAATACGCGTTGGGGCACGTAGCTACGACGATATGTCGACTATTATCCTTATGGCATATTGGCACCGGCTCCATGAAATACCGGTATCAATCGAGGCACTTAGTTATTGCTATACACGCTGGGCGGAGCATCCGAATACGGTGACTGAAAATGCGCACGCGCAACGCGAGAATACTTATGTTGGTCCTGAATCCATGTGTCCGTAAGCCTAACAAGCCAATCGAGCGGACGTTTCCGCGCTTCGCGCTCCAACGCCGCTCATCGGCACGTTAGGCGTCACTTTAAGATCTAGAGGCGCTACAAAGGTCTAGATTGAGGCGTGAGAGACGAACAATGCAACATCTGTTCGAACGGCGTCGGAACCTTGCCATGGCGAATGCTAAAGGTACGCTGGCGCCGCTGATCGAAATAAATCGAGGTTGTTCTGTCGCGCGGGTTCTCTTGGCGGTTGGCGAGGCGAGCTCGTTCGTCGGATCGGTTAGCCGTGTCGTTGCGCGCCTCGCGAGCGGCTTCGTCCGATACCGCGCGAGGCCGAGACACACCATTCTTGGAACCACTATCGGTGGCGCGTTCGTAGGCCGCTATTGGAGAAACGTCAGTCTTCTCGGCAAGTATGGTGCCGATAGCAATCTGCGACTATGCTCGTCTGAAAACCCGTAGTAACGAGCAGCCGTAATGGTCCATTGGCATCTGGAGCAGCATTTCCTGGCAGGCGCTGTCGTTAATGCACTTCGGCCAATCTCGGTGGCCAACCATTTCGATGCAACGCCTAACAAGCCAATCGAGCGGACGTTTCCGTGCTTCGCACTCCAACGCCGCTCATCGGCACGTTAGGCCCCACGAAAGCTTTGAAAGCTATCGGCACAACGAGCGCCGGCGATTACGGGGCAAGAAAGCCCATGCCGGTGCTTTGCTCCACAGCTAGCCGAAAGGTCAGTGAAAGATGAGGAAAGTCCATCGTAAAACGACAGCCGAGTATCTATCTAAACCTATTGGTTCAATTGTCGGCCGGCGGTAAGAATAAAGGGCTACATGTAGAGTTCATCGGTTTGCATATGCCTGCAGCGTCGTGGACGTCATGTCCAATGAGCAAAAGGTATTGTGGTTAAAGGGAAGCGCGGTGCTAGCTCCATTTCAAAAATTAGAAGTGTGGCCTAACCAGCCGTTGCAGCGGACGCCTCCGTGCTTCGCACTCCGGCGCCGCTGAACGGCACGTTAGAGCACGCGAAGAACAAAGCTCAGAATGCTCGTGGTGCAATTTGCGTTTAAGCACATATTCAAATCCGGCATTTATATGTGTAGTCGCCCGCGCCGAGCTAAATCCAAAAGCCTGCGTAAGCAAGTTAGGGGTCGGGCGGCAGTTGCGACAGCGCATTATGTTCTTGGCGCGAGCATAGGTGCGTTGTTGGAAGAATGAGCTACATTCAGTCTCATGGCTCAGTATTTTTACGAAAGGGACAGGCGAAGTCTGGTGTGTAAAGCAATATTGAGCAGGCGTTCCTGCAATGCCGAGAAGGTAGTATGCGCTGAAATAAAAGCGTGCTCTAACAAGCCAATCGAGCGGACGTTTCCGTGCTTCGCACTCCAACGCCGCTCATCGGCACGTTAGAGCACGCGAAGAACAATAGCTCGTGGCGCTATTCAGGCTCTTGAGATTATTTGCTCCTTGAAACGATATGGTCAGCTGCTGGCGCCGCGTTGATCGCTTACGCCGCGATCGGAAGAATAGAGGTCGGCTAGCCGTTGCTGCCGGTCCCTATAGTCTTAGGCACGAGCACTGGTGAGTTGTGGGCTTGAGGTCGGGCTAGTGCCGTGGCAGAGCTACAGGTCTATGGTACGAGTGTTGGTGCTTTGCAAGAATACTGCGCTACATTTCACGAGCGCACGGAGCTGCTGTGGCGAATGTCGTAATTAAAGAACCGGCGTTCCGGGGTAGCCGAGAAGGTGGTCACGGCCATGAAGAAAGCGTGCTCTAACAAGCCAATCGAGCGGACGTTTCCGTGCTTCGCACTCCAACGCCGCTCATCGGCACGTTAGAGCACGCGAAGAACCATAGCTCGTGGCGCTATTCATGCTCTTGAGAGTATTGGCTCCTTAAAACGGCACGGCCAGCTGCTGACGCCGAGTTCATCCTACACGCCGCGATCGGAAGAATAGAGGTCGGTTAGCCGTTGCTGCCGGTTTCTATCGTCATAGGCACGAGCACAGGTGCGTTGTTGGCTAGAGGTCGGACTAATGCCGAGGCAGAGCTATAGGTCCGTGGCGCGAGTGTTGGTACGTTGTAAGAATAATGCGCTACATTTCAGTATCGGCAGCGAGCGCACGGAGCTGCTGTGGCGAATGGCGTAATTAAAGCAAGGGCGTTCCGGAGTAGCCGAGAAGGTGGTAACGGCCATGAAGAAAGCGTGCTCTAACCAGCCAATCGAGCGGACGTTTCCGTGCTTCGCACTCCAACGCCGCTCATCGGCACGTTAGGCCACACGAAAGCTTTGAAAGCTATCGGCACAACGAGCGCCGGCGATTACGGGCCAAGGAAGCCCATGCCGGTGCTTTGCTCCACAGCTAGCCGAAAGGTCAGTGAAAGATGAAGAAAGTCCATCGTAAAGTCACAGCCGAGTATCTATCTAAGCCTATTGGTTCAATTGTCGGCCGGCGATAAGAATAATGAGCTACATTTATAGTTCATCGTTTGCATAGACCTGCAGCTTCGAGGCCTTTATGGCCATTAAGCAAAAGGTATTGTGGCTACAGGGAAGCGCTGTGCTAGTTCCATTTCAAGACTTAGAAGTGTGGCCTAACCAGCCGTTGCAGCGGACGCCTCCGTGCTTCGCACTCCGGCGCCGCTGAACGGCACGTTAGATGGCGCGAAAAGTTTCTTGGAACAACGGCGACAAAAGCACTGTGCCGGCTGCGCAAGCCAAAACGATTAGTGGCTTACGGCAAGGCCATCGTGAGCCGATTGGTGCTAGCAGCTTCAGGCCACGCCGGCGATTTGCGTCGCGCCCGAGCCGCGGCGTCAATTGGCAAGGTGCGAGTTGGCTGATTATTCAGTCGTTGGCGCCGAGTCAGCGGCCTAAGTCGCGTCAACTACTGAATTAAATTCATGGTGGCAATTGAACCGCCTAAGCTCAACCTGACCTGTGGCAACATAGGCGGCAAATCAAGGAAAGGCCTGCGGCTCATGAAAGCGCCATCTAACAAGCCAATCGAGCGGACGTTTCCGTGCTTCGCACTCCAACGCCGCTCATCGGCACGTTAGGGCACACGAAAACCTTCAAGTCATCTGCCCGAACGAGCGTCATCAATCTCGGAATGAATAAAATTGGTAGCCGAGGGTTAGCGGCGAGGCGACCCAGCAGTTAATTGGGCCAGACTTGTGGCCAAGGATTATCGCCGAGGCTGGACAGCGTCAATCAGGATGTCCGGTCGAACGACAATCATCTTGGCCGGTTAGATGGGGATAATTGTCGCTGATTAGTTGTTCATGGCTGAAGCTCCTGGTGATGATTGTCGTTGGATGATTGTCGTCGGCGCTGGGCTTTGTCGTTGTCGCGTTGAGTCTTCTGCTGCCGCGCGGCTTGTTTACTACGGTAGCTTTCCACCGTGTTGAGTTCGAAGATGGTCGAGTGATGGACGAGGCGGTCGATGGCGGCCACGGTCATGCCCGGATCGGGGAACACGGTGTCCCAGCCGGAGAACGGCTGGTTGGCAGTCAGCAGGATGCTGCGCCGCTCATAGCGCTCGGCGATGAGTTCGAACAACACGCTGGTCTCGGCCTGGTCTTTGCGGACGTAAGAGATGTCATCAAGGATGAGCAGGTCGTAACGGTCGAGCTTGGCCAGTGCCTGGGGTAGCTGCAGGTTCTGGCGCGCGGCCTGAAGTCGCTGTACCAACTCGCTGGTGCGCATGTAGAGCACTCGGTAACCGGCCTCAATGAGCGCGTGACCGATGCCACAGCCGACGTGCGTTTTGCCGACGCCGGGTGGCCCGAAGATCAAGATGTTCGCGCCTTTCTCGAGCCAGGCGTCACCGCTGGCCAGCGCCATGACGTGGGCTTTGGAGAGCATCGGCACCTCGGCGAACTCGAAGCTGGCGAGCGTCTTGGTCGGATCGAGTTGCGACTCGAGACGATGGCGCTCGATGCGCCGCTTGGCGCGCTCGGCCAGCTCGTGTTCGAGCAGCGCACCGAGCAAACGAGCGGCCGGCCAGCCTTCCTTGTCGGCACGCTCGGCAAACTCCTGCCACAGCCGCCCGATGGTCGGCAGGCGCAGCTCAGCCACCATTAGCGCGATGCGCGCCGGCTCGTAAGCGGCGGCGGTCATGCGGCCACCGCCGGCGGCTCGTGGGTACCCGCTAGCAACGCGTCGTAACGGCTGGTGGCCGGGATCAAAACGGTGACCTGCGGCAGTTCCACCTGACGCGGAGCAAACTCCTCGCGCAAACGTTTGACATCGGGCAACTCGCCAGCGAGCAGCAGCGCTTCGAGTCGCTCGGCGAGCGCACTTTCCACGCCGTCGCGAGCGGCCATCTCGAGCAGGGCGACGATCGTTTGGCAAGCCTGGCGCTGGGGGAGTTTGGCTTCGAGCTGCTCCCAGGTTCGGCGGTAGGCATCGCGCGGGAACAGCGCATCGCGGAACGCGAGTCCCTTGAACGCTTGCGGTTTGCGCTTAAGGCTGTCGATGAAGTGCCGGTAGTCGAGCATGCGTCCGCGGCTGTGGCCAGGCACGCGTGTGCCGCGCGCTAACGTAAGGACGAGCGCGCCGGAGAGATAGCAATCCAGGCGATCGCTGTACAAGCGCACCTTCAGGCGATGGCCGATCAGCCGTGACGGCGCGCTGTAGAGGATGGCGCGTACGGTGAATGTGCCGCAGCGCGTGACGCGCGCTTCGTCCTCGACAAAGTCCGTGGTACGCCGCACCGGCAACGCACATAATTGCTCGCGCTCGATGCGGAAGGCGGCCGCGTTGCGCCGATTGCGGCGCATCACGGCGTCGCGCACGAACACTTCGTAAGCGGCGTGGGAGTCGAAGTCACGGTGACCGCGCAACAACAGCGCCTGTTCGAGCGCTTCCTTCAGATAGCGGTGTGAAGACTCCACGCTGCCGTTCTCGTGGCTCAAGCCGCGGTTGTTGCGCGTGCCATCCATGCCATAGTGGTCGAGCAGCGCCGTGTAGCGGCTGGTAAAGTCCTGCTCTTCGGCCAGGTTTTTGAAGGCCGCCGAGAGGCTATCGCTGCGATGCTCACGCGGCGCGCCGCCGGCCTGCCACAAAGCGTTCTGCAGACCCTTGGACAGCGCTTCGAAGCTCTCGCCCCCTTCGACCACCTCGACGTGCTCCCAGCGCGAAAAGGCCAGCACGAAATGATAGAGCATGTGCACGAACGGCAGCGCCGCTATCGTGATGCGCAACTCAGCCATCGCCGTGAAGTCAGACAAGCCACGATGGCCCGGCGCGTGATCTTGCGGGAAGAACACTTCCTTCGGTGGCCCTTCCAGGGCGCGCCATTGGCGGATGTGCCGCTGCAGGGTACGCAGCATGCCGTCGGGGAAGTGGTCGGGATGGTCATCCTGCAGCTTACGCAGGAGCGTCACGGCCATCAGTGTCGGCGCCTGCTTCAGCAGCGGCACGACCTCGCTCTCCCAGACCGTGGCAAACGGATCGGTTCGCGAACGCCAATAACGACGCGGGCTCTGTGACGGCAGTTCGACGGCGACTTCAATGCGGCGCGCGCTGCGCTCGCTGATCCCGGCCTTGGCGGCGGCCAACGTTTGTGACTTCTTCCGACGGATGTTCATGTAGAGGCATACCTGTTGATCGGTGATCCGGGTTCCTGGCACTGGGCTGAGTTCTCATTGAGATCTGAGCCCGCCATCTTGAACCCCCACCAATCCGGCGCCGCCGGTGGCTCGGCGTCTCCGGCGGCTACGCCGCCTTCGACCCCTCACCACCGGCCATCATGATCGTCGTCAGACCGGACAGGATGATTGTCGCGCTCCACCGAGGCGCCGTGGCAGGTGATCGAAAGATGAAGAACGATAATCCGAGAGCTACAACGGAATGTCTTTGAAAGGTCTTCGTCAGGTTTGTTCGCTGATGATCGGAATAGTAAGCTACGTTTATAGCTCGTCGGCCTGTATAGGCCTGCGCCGTAGAGGCCTCCATGGCCAATGATTAAAGAATATTCTGGCTAAAGGGAAACGCGGTGCTGGTTCCGAAGCAAGGTTCGCAAGTGTGCCCTAACCAGCTGTTGGAGCGGACGCCTCCGTGCTTCGCACTCCGGCGCCGCTCAACAGCACGTTAGAGCACGCGAAGAACAAAGCTCAGAATGCTCGTGGTGCAATTTGCGTTTAAGCACATATTCAAATCCGGCATTTATATGTGTAGTCGCCCGCGCCGAGCTAAATCGAAAAGCCTGCGTAAGCAAGTTAGGGGTCGGGCGGCAGTTGCGACAGAGCATTATGTTCTTGGCGCGAGCATAGGTGCGTTGTTGGAAGAATGAGCTACATTCAGTGTCATGGCTCAGAATTTCTTCGAAAGGTACAGGCGAAGTCTGTTGAATAAGGCAACAAATAGTGAGCGTTCCGGCAATGCCGAGAAGGTAGTTCGGGCCGTAATAAACGCGTGCTCTAACAAGCCAATCGAGCGGACACCTCCGTGCTGCGCACTCCGGTGCCGCTCATCGGCACGTTAGGCCACACGAAAGCTTTGAAAGCTATCGGCACAACGAGCGCCGGCGATTACGGGCCAAGGAAGCCCATGCCGGTGCTTTGCTCCACAGCTAGCCGAAAGGTCAGTGAAAGATGAAGAAAGTCCATCGTAAAGTCACAGCCGAGTATCTATCTAAGCCTATTGGTTCAATTGTCGGCCGGCGATAAGAATAATGAGCTACATTTATAGTTCATCGTTTGCATAGACCTGCAGCTTCGAGGCCTTTATGGCCATTAAGCAAAAGGTATTGTGGCTACAGGGAAGCGCTGTGCTAGTTCCATTTCAAGACTTAGAAGTGTGGCCTAACCAGCCGTTGCAGCGGACGCCTCCGTGCTTCGCACTCCGGCGCCGCTGAACGGCGCGTTAGGCCACACGAAAGCTTTGAAACCTATCGGCACAACGAGCCTCGGCGATTGCAGATCAAGAAAGCCTAAACCGGGGCTATGCTGCGCAGCCAGCCGAAAGGTGGTCGTAATATGAAGAAGGCCATCGTAGGACCGCCGCCGAGTATCTATCTAAACCTACTGGTTCATTTGTCGGCTGGCGATAAGAATAATGAGCTACATTTATAGTTCATCGGTTTGTATAGGTCTGTAGCGTCGAGGCCTCTATGGCCAATGAGCAGAAGGTATTGTGGCTAAAGGGAAGCGCCGTGCTGATTCCATTTCAAATCCAGGAAGTGTGGCCTAACCAGCCGTTGCAGCGGACGCTTCCGTGCTTCGCACTCCAGCGCCGCTGAACGGCACGTTAGGCCACACGAAAGCTTTGAAACCTATCGGCACAACGAGCCTCGGCGATTGCAGATCAAGAAAGCCTAAACCGGGGCTATGCTGCGCAGCCAGCCGAAAGGTGGTCGTAATATGAAGAAGGCCATCGTAGGACCGCCGCCGAGTATCTATCTAAACCTACTGGTTCATTTGTCGGCTGGCGATAAGAATAATGAGCTACATTTATAGTTCATCGGTTTGTATAGGTCTGTAGCGTCGAGGCCTCTATGGCCAATGAGCAGAAGGTATTGTGGCTAAAGGGAAGCGCCGTGCTGATTCCATTTCAAATCCAGGAAGTGTGGCCTAACCAGCCGTTGCAGCGGACGCTTCCGTGCTTCGCACTCCAGCGCCGCTGAACGGCACGTTAGGTGGCAGGGAGAGCGGATACCAATCCGAGACTCTTGGCGAAAGGCTCGAAGTCTCGGTCCGTGTAGAGAAGTGGGAGGCTGCGCTCGATACAGAAGGTGGCGATGATGCAGTCCACCGTCTTCCTGACAGTGACACCCCGACGGCGGAGCGATCTATAATTGTCGGCGGCTGTAACCGCTAGGTCCTTGCCCAAAAGATCGAAGAACGTGAGTCCGAGAAGCAGTGACTTTGCAGTCTGGTAGTCTGGATCGGAACGGAAGCCTTGAAGTACCTCGGTTAGGATCAGGTCGCCTATAGCAACGGGCTCAATACCGAGAGTCGAATCGAGAAAGTCCGTCTCCCTCGAGCGGACACCATTGAAATAATCCACCCAGACGCTCGAATCGACAAGGATCATGCGTCGAGTCGCATCCGCTCTAGATCACCCTTCCATTTGAGCTTCCCCCGGAGGCCGCGGATTTGCTCCTGGCGTTTAAGCTGAATCAGCGCCTTAAGGCCCAACTCAACCGCTTCCTTCTTGGTGGCGGCGCCAGTAACCTTAATTGCCTCGGCAATTAGCTTGTCGTCGATAACGATGTTGGTACGCATAGCGGTGAGCCGTGTGTAGGATATTACATGAGTATACACATAATAATAAAGCAGGTGCTGCCACCTAACAAGCCAATCGAGCGGACGTTTCCGTGCTTCGCACTCCAACGCCGCTCATCGGCACGTTGAGGGTGTAGAAAAACCCTATTTCATGGCGTGGGTATCGGTCCGCCGATCTGCAGGTCGTGCTCGGGCAGGTGTCGCCATAACTTTGTATGCGTTTCGTGCGATCGGTGATTAACAGCGGTTCATGCGCATGGACTCGCTCGTTCCCGCTAATGTACGTATACCAAGTGCGCCAGCTTCTCGATGTTCTGCACGAGACTGAACAGCAACCATTGCCCGTTAACCTTGCGCTTGCTGCGTAGCGTGAATCGATTGAGTCGTTTGTTGTGTCTCAGGTTGCCGAATACCGGCTCGACTGTGGCGAAGCGCTGCCCGTATTGCTTGCGTCCATCGTCACTGTCGATACGTTCGCGCATCCGCATGGCGAGCCGGTCCGCGAGTGTCGGGTTCTTGTCATTAAAGAACGCGACTTGCCGGGTATGCGTCCTGTCGGGTGTGCGCAGACAACGGTCGCGGTGCGTACACGGGACACAATCGCGCTTTGCCCCTTGGAAGCGAACGGCTTCTCGACCATTGATGCGACAGTTCGACCCATGTCGGTAAAGTGATTTCCCCGCCGGGCACATGCAGGTGCCGGCTACCGGGTCATGCGCGAAGTCGGACGGCGTGTAGCAGGGTGGCTTCTTCGACTCGCCGGACTTATCGTAAAGCGGGTCGGGTTTGGTCTGATGTCGGGCCTGCCCTTCGAAGCGCTCGTCGCGCTTGCGCATCTGGTTGTCGGCAATCAGGGCGTTGACGTTCATGGCCTCGAGTGCGACCAAGCTGTCTTTGCTGTAATAGCCGGCGTCGGCCGTGATGAGGGTCTGGTCATGGCGATAAGGCGCGGTCGCCTCGACCATCGGGATCAGAAGCGATTGCTCTGAACCCGTGCCGTAGGCCTCGGCAGCCACAATGATTTGGTGTTTAGCATCGACTGCAGCGACCCCGGTGTAACCCTGGATGACACCCTTCTCGGTGCCCATCTTCGCGCTTTCATTATCAGTCCGATTACTCTTGACGACATTGCCGCTGGCGCCACGGCGGTCCTCAGGATTGGCGGCCAGCCACTCGCGTAGTTCGCCGGCGTCGCGCTGAAGCTGTTCGAGCTGGCGTGCCGTGCGCTGGATATCGTCGGTCTCGACGCACTCGCCGTCGACCGTCTGATGGCGGAGCAGCAACGCTTTCGCAGTCGTTTCGAGTTTGCTTGCCTGGTGCTCGAAGTCCGCCCGCGTACCACTCTTGTGCTTGGATGCGTTACTCGGTAGTTTCACGCCATCGATGGCGAATAATTCGCTGCCGATGAGACCCTGCCGCTGGCAGATGGCGAGCACGGCGCCGAACACGGTGGCGATGTCATCGCCGAGGGTGCTGACGAAATGCGCGATGGTGGTGAAGTGCGGTTGGCTGTCGCCGCTCAGCGCAATGAAGGTCGCGTCGCGGACACAGGCACGCGCGATAGGTCGGCTGCCGAGGAGTCCCTGCGAGTAACCGAACAGGACGACCTTCAACAGCATGGTGGGCGGATAGGCCGGCGCACCGGTCTCGTCGTTACGATAACGAGCATCGAAATGCGAGAGGTCGAGTTCGTGGTCGATAAGGTGACTCAGCGCATGCTCAAATGTCCCGGGCCGCAACTGCTCGGCGAGGTCGAGGGCGACGAACCGCAGATCTGCGTCGACGTCGTAGTACCGCGCCATCACCCCATCTCCTGTGTGTTGTCCGATCGATATCACACAGATCGTCGCGGTACGCCTGAGTTCCCTGCGATGACTCGCATCCAGCGAGTTTTTCTACACCCTCGTTAGATTGCTTGAGGACTCGGAATGGAGTTTCGGTGGGATCCGGACAAAGCCCTCGAGAATGAGCGGAAGCATGGCGTGACCTTCCTCGAGGCGCTTGGTGTGTTTAATGACGACTTATCCTCGACCGTAGCGGACCCCGATCATTCCGAGGGAGAGTATCGATACTTGATATTTGGCCTATCGGACTCGGGCAAACACTTGGTTGTGTCCTATACTGAGCGTGACGAAAGGATCCGATTAATATCTGCACGAGAATTGACGCCTCGCGAGCGTAAAGCCTATGAACAGTGAAACCGATGACCTGCGCCAAGAGTATCCCGAAGAATTCATCAAGTCAGGGATCCGTGGAAAATATACTAAGCAGTATCGCGAAGGGAGCAATGTCGTTCTCATTGACTCAGACCTGCATAAACTGTTTCCGGACTCGGCATCGGTAAACAAGGCACTTCGAGAGTATGTTGCGCATAAGCAAGGCGCAATCTAACAAGCCAATCGAGCGGACGTTTCCGCGCTTCGCGCTCCAACGCCGCTCATCGGCACGTTAGGCGTCGCTTTAAGATCTAGAGGCGCTACAAAGGTCTAGATTGAGGCGTGAGAGACGAACAATGCAACATCTGTTCGAACGGCGTCGGAACCTTGCCATGGCGAATGCTAAAGGTACGCTGGCGCCGCTGATCGAAATAAATCGAGGTCGTTCTGTCGCGCGGGTTCTCTTGGCGGTTGGCGAGGCGAGATCGTTCGTCGGATCGGTTAGCCGTGTCGTTGCGCGCCTCGCGAGCGGCTTCGTCCGATACCGCGCGAGGCCGAGACACACCATTCCTGGAACCACTATCGGTGGCGCGTTCGTAGGCCGCTATTGGAGAAACGTCAGCCTCCTCGGCAAGTATGGTGCCGATAGCAATCTGCGACTATGCTCATCTGAAAACCCGTAGTAACGAGCAGCCGTAATGGTCCATTGGCATCTGGAGCAGCATTTCCTGGCAGGCGCTGTCGTTAATGCACTTCGGCCAATCTCGGTGGCCAACCATTTCGATGCAACGCCTAACCAGCCAATCGAGCGGACGTTTCCGCGCTTCGCGCTCCAACGCCGCTCATCGGCGCGTTATACGGCATGAAGATCATTCCCGAAGACTTTGAGAGAAACGGATACGTCGTCGTCGATCAATTGATCGAAGAATGCGATGTCTCGAATATAGAGCTCCAGCTATCGGCTCTCGCGATCGAAAGCGCGGGGACTCGAAACCTCCTTGGCATTGAGTGGTGCGCTCTGCCAGCTCAACGCATAAAGCACAGCTCTACTATCGGTCCCCTACTGCCTCAGGCCGCCGTCGCCGTCCAGTGCACCTATTTCGAGAAAACTGCCGACCGCAACTGGCTGGTCGCTCTACATCGAGACCGTTCTATTCCAGTAGCCCGTCGTATTAAGGCTGCGGGGTGGGCTGGGTGGTCCGAGAAAGAAGGGGTGCTATATACGCAACCACCAGCTGCAGTACTCGAATGCCTGGTTATCGTCCGAGTTCACCTGGAAGACAATACAGAGTTGAACTCCCCGCTGCAGGTTATCCCTGGCTCTCACATTGGCAATGTTAAAGCTGGTGCGCGGGTCCTGTGTCTTGTCGGTATGGGCGGTGCGCTAGTCATGCGGCCACTCATATTGCATGCTTCTTCCAAGCTCAAGAGAAATGCGAGGCGTGTGCTTCATTTCCTATTCGGGCCGGCTTCGTTACCAGATAAAGCAGAGTGGGCGTATGCCGTATAACCAGCCAATCGAGCGGACGTTTCCGCGCTTCGCGCTCCAACGCCGCTCATCGGCACGTTAGATTTCCTGAGATGGCTCCGTTGTATTTAAGGTTCGTGCTCGCAGAATTGGACCACCGAACAGGCATGCCCAAGGGCGTATTTACTGCCGCTGGGGAATTGATCCGTCAAGGTCAGCTATCAATTCATGACGAAAACACATTGAAGGCCGCGCTCGAGTGGTTCGGTCAGCGAGTGCCCGTCCCAGATCGATTCTCAACCAACAGAAACGCGTCGCACAAGAACACCCACGGGCTATCCTGGTACAAGGCTGACGCCGTCGATGCATTGAAGCGAATGAGGGGACTGGCGACCATACTTGGAGAGCACGGTCTGCACGTGGAAATGATGAAAACGAAGCGTCCCGGATACGTAGTTTACGAAGACGATATTCAAATTGTGGCGGAGCCATTCCATGGGGAAATCTAACCAGCCGTTGGAGCGGACGCCTCCGCGCTGCGCGCTCCGGCGCCGCTCAACGGCACGTTAGGCAGCAGGATATGCCTCGGGATGTCGCGAAATTCAGCATTTGGCTATCGGCAACTTGTTTTTCTTACTATGGGGTTCTGTTTAGCAATTGGGGCAACTACTTCCACGGTGGAACCGCAATGGGCAAGATCTTAGTCAGCGCGGCAACTGTGATCGCGGCCGCACTTGGAATTGAAGTGATAAAAATTTCTCGATTTCAGAAAATTCACGTGATCTCGATCGTCGTCACGTTCCCATTGGCGCTGTTTGTCCTCTTAGACCTCTATTTTGCTTTTTGCTACATTTTTGCGAATGTTGTTCAGGCGCATCTTGCTAACTAAACCACCGGACGAGACCCGTTAGTGCAAACAAAATTGAAGAATTTTGTTAAAAGACTGGTCGTAACGCCAGATGCATAGACAGACTGCGCGCTGCCCTTTGAAACAGCTGCAACGCGAGTACGTCCGAATGCAACTGCTGCCTAACCAGCCAATGGAGCGGACGCTTCCGCGCTGCGCGCTTCAGCGCCGCTCATCGGCACGTTAGGGCGCAGGCTACAAACCTATGCCATGAAAACCAACTATCTGCTCATCGATTACGAAAACGTCCAGACAGCCAGCCTCTCGCTGTTAAACGGCCATTCATTCAAAGTGCTTCTGTTCCTCGGCGCCAGTCAGACCAAGATCCCAGTCGAACTAGCGATGGGGATCCAAGCTCTTGGTTCTAACGCCGAGTACATTCAGATATCCGGAAACGGCCCTAATGCGTTGGATTTCCATATTGCTTTCACCGTAGGGCAGCTTGCCACCTTAGAGCCCGACGCCTATTTTCATATCATTTCTAAAGACACTGGATTCGATCCACTTATTGAGTACGCGAAAAAGAAGAAGATCCACGTGCATCGCGCCAAGGAGATTGGTGAAATACCGTTGCTCCGCCTATCAAACGCCAAATCTGAGTCGGAGAAAGTTGATGCAATCGTTCGAAATCTGGCCATTCGAGGGTCTGGCCGTCCGCGTAAAGTGAAGACACTGAGCAACACCATCAATGCATTGTTTATGAGGGCAATCGAAGAATCCGAATTAAGCAGCCTCATCAAGGCTCTTGAAAAGCATGGCCATATATCCATTGAAGGCGAAAATGTCACCTATCATCTCCCGTCTGCGCCCTAACCAGCCAATCGAGCGGACGTTTTCGCGCTACGCGCTCCAACGCCGCTCATCGGCACGTTAGGCGTCGGAAAGGACACCTCTATGCCACGCGATCGCATAGACGTCGACGAAGTGAATGTATCTACCTGGGCGCAGTTCGTGGCCCTTGTGCAAGGACACTTCACTTCGCCCTGCTGGCTGTTTCGTGGGCAATCCGATGCGGGCTGGGGCCTAGAGAGTTCCTTTGAGCGCGCCTACCGATCGGTAGAGAGAGAACATTGGGGTGCAGTTGAAAAGTACACGATGTCAGCGTTTCGCCGCCGACTTCATCTGTTCGATTCGCAGCCCCCGGCAGAAGATGACGCACTAGAGTGGCTTGCACTCATGCAGCACCACGGTGCGCCCACTCGCATGTTGGATTGGACTCGATCACCCTATGTGGCAGCGTACTTCGCGCTGGACGGTGATTTTGCGGCGAAACCAACTGTCTGGCTGATCGATGTGCTTCTTCTCCAGAACGGCTTGTATGAGTTGGACGACAAACTCCTTGCTGCGCTCTCGGATGGTCGAAGAACTGGAAGTTCCGACGTCTTCGGTCCCCACGTCATGTCGTCCGGGCGCCGCGCCCTCTATCCCGTTGTCCCGTTCCGGCAGAACGCCCGCCTAGCGGCACAGCAAGGTGTATTCTTGGTCGGCGGGGATCTGGGCGCGGGATTCGAACTCAATCTACGAGTGCACCAGAGAAGCGACGCTCGATGGCGGCCGCCATTCAAGAAGGTGGTGATGAACTTCACCAGCGATGAGCGCCTGCTTGCGATGAGTGCTCTGCGGCAAACGAACATACATGCGTCGAGCCTATTTCCTGGATTGGACGGTCACGCCCGCTCCATGAGAGTAGATGCACTTCTCTTTGCTAGGCAGCTAGAGGACAGGCGATTCATCAGTGAAGGCCATTGGGATGATCTTTTCTGAGTTCCAATTCCAGTTGAATTGGCGCCAGCGGAGAAGGGCCGACGCCTAACCCTTCGCTCGAGCGGACCCTCTCCGGCAAGGCACCTTGGCCGCGAGGCGCTGAGGTCTATCATGCGCCTCGCGGCCAAGGCGCCTCGCCTCCGCGGTCCGCTCAGCTCAAACGTTAGGTTTCATGATGCAGCCCGATGTTCCTGCCAATTACGCTGGAGCGCCATTGTCGGAGGCGCTGCGCAGCCTGCTCCCGATTCTTTACCGAAACTCCTTCTATCTGGTCGTTACCGGTCATGCGGGAAAGACTATCCGCATTGAGCGGAATGGACAGAATTGCGGCTATATAAATAGTACTGTCATCCAACGGCGTGGCATCCTTGGCTATCACTTCGCCAAGCATGGCAGCGCTACCGACGCTTGCCCTGAAGAACTTAGGAGTAATCTTGTTCCGTACTTTTGCGAGCGATATGGCTGTAGTGCGTCTGCCCTTGATGTCTATATTAAGTCTGAAGGAAATTCGGGTCGCGCATACTTAATCCTCAAGGACCCGCAAGTTGCCCTTCGCATTCTACTCCGCGATTTGGGAATTGAACTCGACCAGGATTTACATATAGTGACCATCAAGGAGCGCTATATTGAAGGTAGACTCGTCGACGTGGTCATGCAGCGACGTGAGCGCAGCGAAGCCGCGCGCTCTGCGTGCTTGGCGTTCTACGGGTTCACATGCTACGTATGTCAAGTGAGTTTGAAGCAGCGCTACTCGGGTTTGCCCGTTGAGGTGATTCACGTTCATCATGAAGAGCCATTATCTCAGATGCAAGAAGAACGAGAATTCGATCCAGTTGCCACAATGAAACCAGTTTGTCCGAACTGCCATTGCGTAATTCACTCTCGCACACCACCGTATTCCATTGAGGAAGTGAGGGGCATGTTGGAAAATGAAACCTAATCGGGTAAGCGCCGGTTTCTCCCCGGCGCTCCCCACACCACCTAGCATGCGGGTCCGCACTAGGCGGTTGAAGTAGGGTAATGAGAACGGGTCCACTGTTCTTTGATTGAGACCAAGCCTTGTTCCTTGAGCCACGCGTTGGACATCGCCATTTGCGTCACCTTAGTTCGCGACATGCGGTAGGGTCCGTTCGAACTCATACCAGCGATGATCGCTTGCTTAAGACTCACCCCAAGCGCGACGAGATGACGGATTTTGGTTCGCGCCCAGCGCCACTGTTTCCAATAGCAGGTACGCAACCGTCGCCGTAGCCATTCATCGAGCTCGGGGACCGGTCGGTAGTATTCCGACAACGCAAAATAATTCAGCCAGCCCACCACGTAACGACGTAACTCCTGGTAGCGGTACTCCATGCTGACACCCCAACTGCGCCCAGTGAGTTGCCTCACCCGATGCTTGAAGCGGTGTAATGCTGTATCGCTCCAGACGATTTTCGTGCCCCTAAAGCAGAAGCCAAGGAACTCTAATTCCTTGTGGGGCACGACCCGGCTTTTGTCGGTGTTGATGCGAAGCTTTAAACGTTTCTCCAGGAACCGTGCGACCCTCGCTTTGACTCGCTGGGCCGCCGAGGTGCTGCGCACGCAAATGACAAAGTCATCGGCGTAGCGCGCGAAGTGACGACCTTGGCGTTCCAAGTACTCATCCAATTCGTGCAGCACAATATTGGCCAGCAGGGGCGAAAGTGGGCCACCTTGCGGCACACCCAAGGGCGTCGGTTGCTTCACACCGTCCAGCATGACACCGGCACGCAAATACCGTCCAATCAGCTTCAACACGCGCTTGTCACGAATACGCTGCGCCAATAACCGCATTAGCACATCATGATCCACGCTATCGAAGAATGCCGCCAAATCAATATCGACTACCTGCTTATATCCCTGCCGGAAATACTCGCGTACTCGCCTCACGGCTTGATGCGCGTTGCGCCCCGGTCGGAAGCCGTAGCTGTAGTCACTGAACTGGCCCTCGAAGATCGGACCGATAACCTGCGCGATCGCTTGTTGGATCACGCGATCTGCCACGCATGGAATTCCCAGCGGGCGCCGATCGCCATTCGCTTTGGGTATCCATACTCGGCGTACCGCGTTTGGTAAGTACGTTCCTTCCTCTAGTTCGGCTTTGATCGCCGGCCAGTGCTCGCGTGCCCAGACCGGAAAGTCCGGCACACTCACCTCGTCGCATCCGGCCGCGCCTTTGTTCCCCTTCACCCGCTGCCATGCGCGGTTCAGGTTCTCGTGGGCGACAATCTCTTCCAGTAAGCCTCGTTCCAAGGCGTGCGCGTTGTTCATACGCCGATACTCACTTCCCGTTTAACACAGGCCACGCAAGCATCGAGTACCGACAGGCGCTGCCTTGTCCTACTCCTTTGGTCCTTCGCAAATTGCGCGTCCCTGCACGCATCACTACTACGACCGCTGCTGACTTCTGCTCACTTGTGCGCGAAATTACTCCCGCGCAAGCTGCCAACAGTGCCTTAGGGCTCGGTGGTAACCCGGCGTCTTTCGACTCCGACCTCAGTCCGGATCCCCTAGCAAATATCGACCGCCCGTCGAGCAGAGCTCCCCGGATAAGAACATGAACTGTCACGACACAACCGCCGAATTTACCGTACCGCGCGGATTCATGGCCTTCGTGGTCTGGTGCCCACTCGGCCCTGCGGCTCAGCCTTGTATCCGGTTCTTGTTCATCGGCTCGTCGTTTTGCACTCGGGCTTCCTTCGGACAACACCTCGCGGTGTTGCCCTTGCCGTCGGCTAGTCTTTACTATCGTCAACATGGTCGACGTTAAATCCTCAGACAGGGGACTTCCACCCCATAAGTTCATGCCCATGTCGGGCGTACACCAGCCAATCGAGCGGACGTTTCCGTGCTTCGCACTCCAACGCCGCTCATCGGCACGTTGGGCGTCATGAAGATGGACCTAGGTTACTTCCCAAACTTCGGCTGGAGCGACTCCCTGGTTCTGGGAGGTGACCGGAGCGAAATCGTCGAACTCCGACTTATCATCCTGGGTTTTCTGGAGTCGAACGACGCAATTCTTCCGATACATTCCCTACCATTCGTTTCAGCCCACGCGGGCGCAAAGCTCTATTTTGTTCGTACCACCGAGACCGAAACCGACGGATTCAATTGGATCTGCCCAGATATCAACGCGAAGGACGTTAATGGAATGCTGTGGGCATTGGTAATGGCCGAAGGTCCGGGACATCAATACTTCGATCTACTCCCGAAAGGCTTCGACTTAGTTGTTTCATTTGCAGAGTACGGCCGCCATTTATGGCAAGATTCGGTCGAGCCGAGGCTGCCTGCACGGCTATAGTTCGTACTGCCCGAAATCGTACCGGGGAACGAGCGAGGGGTTGAATAAATGCCGATCATGCCGCCCAACCAGCCAATCGAGCGGACGTTTCCGCGCTACGCGCTCCAACGCCGCTCATCGGCACGTTAGGTTGCTAGAGGATCGTGCGAATCTCCTGGCCCAGCGCTATCGCAGGTTTTGCGCTTGGAGGGGTATGCGTAGGGGTTGCCGTGTTGAGCGTCGGAACATCTTCGTCTGACTACGACCCAGTAGAAAGACTGAATGATATGGAAGAGTTATCTCGTCAATTTCATATCGGACCCCACCCCGATTCTAGTAGTAACGCTCAAGCGCATTTCGTCGGGTATGCCTATCGGTCGTGGAAGTACGGCGAACTCGAGGACCACGATTACCACCGGGCACTGGCCATCGGCTACTTACGCTTTTGCATAGCGCTGGAAAGGCAGGAAAAGCCCGAACTTGCCGGGAAAAGCTGCGATGTGGCAAAGATCGAGTTCTCTCTTTGGAACCCGCCAGTTACGTTCGCTAAGTTCAGACAGGAAATCGAAGACCCGGGAACGATGAACTATGATCTGCCCGAGTAGTAATTTGAGCATCTGTGGCGCAACCTAACCAGCCAATCGAGCGGACGCTTTCGCGCTGCGCGCTCCAGCGCCGCTCATCGGCACGTTAGGCCGCACGAGACAACACTCGATGAGTATGTTCTCTTCAGGTGACATTATCGCTTGTACCTCTGCCGTCGTCGCTCTGTGCGCGCTAGGAGTTTCAATTTGGCAAGGTGTCATCAGTCGACGGCACAATGTTCTGTCGGTCCGCCCACACGTAGAAATCTTATTAATTGCAATGCCAGACGAACCACAGAGAATAATTCTCAAGAACGTAGGGTTGGGGCCTGCGATAATCACATCCACTCGGGCAAGCAGAAATGGCGTCTCGGTAGTCATGAGAGACGCAGAAACGTACGACCAGCTAATTGAGGCGATGGGCTGTACAGAGCTATATGCGGACTGCATTCACGTTGTATTTGATTCGCAGTACGCGCTAGGAGCTGGCGAAACATTAGAAATTATGTCGCTTACGTCCTCGGATTCGCCCGAAATGTTACGCGCCGCCTTCTACAAGGCTGGCTGTGAAATCGAGTTCGAGGTCAACTACAGAGACATCTACGGAAACGGTTATGCATCGCACCAAAACCGACACGCACGTGCGGCCTAACCAGCGACTGTGATTCCCCGTCAACCTAAATTGCATAGTTATGTCTCCATGGCGTGTGGTCTCGTAGCATCGCGTTGAGGATGGTGATCATCTTTCGCATGCAAGCCACCAGCGCCACCTTCTTGAGCTTCCCGGCCGAGAGCATTCGCTGATAAGTAGCTTTGATAACTGAGTTGTGTTGGACCGCGCTCAGCATCGCCATAAACAGCACCGTCCGAACGCTGGCTCGTCCCCCACGGATATGCCGCCTGCCACGTAAGCTGCCACTGTCACGGTTGAAGGGTGCCAGGCCGACCAGTGCCGCAATTTGCTTATTCGATAACGTACCGAGCTCTGGGAGGTCGGCCAGTAGCGTATTGACGACCTGCGGGCCGATGCCAGGGGTCGAGATGAGCAGGTCCCGCTTCTCACGCCATTCGTCGACGCTGGAGACGAGCTGGTTAATGACCTGGTCTACCTTCTCAATGGAGGTCTTCAGCTGATTGATGTGACGACGGATGTCAGCCCGCAGCGCCTTGGGCATCACGTCGAGGCGGTTCTTCTCCATCGTGCTCATCTCGACGAGCTGCCGTCGACGGGCGATGAGGTCTTTGATTTCCCGTATTTTCCCGACCGCCAGCGGGCGCACGTCTGGACGCATGACCGCGGCGTAGTCAGCCAGGACAGCCGCATCAATCTTATCGGTCTTGGCCAAAATGCCCTTGGCGGCGGCATATCGGCGCACCGTGAGGGGCTGGCTGATAATGACGGGCCAGCCGCGCTCAGCGGCGGCGACGGCGAGCGCATATTCACGCCGGCCGGTGGCCTCGACCACGAGCCTGGCCAGGCGATAGCGACTGAGCCGCCCCAGTAATGCACGTATGCCGGCGGCGTCATTGGAGACCGTCAGATGAATCCCGCGTTCGTGGATGAACGCGTCGAGTTGCTGCTTGCCGACATCGACACCGACGTTAACACTTGTTTCTCGTTGCTTGGACATTGTGAGGTCACCTCGCCCTTGCTAAATTCGGGCTCATGGGCCCATTCGACTGTTCGAGATAGAAAGTGGATCAATGCGGTGCCGCTCGCTGGTTAACGGTCTCAGCTATGCTGGAGCCGACAATGGATCGGGCTACCGCACTGACAACCTGGTGCAACAGGTTGTGGGCCCACCTTACCGCTTGGAGAGCTTGGGAGAGAACATACAAGCCAATGGAGCGGACGCCTCCGTGCTGCGCACTCCGGCGCCGCTCATCGGCGCGTTAGAGCGCGCAAATCAAAATCCTGTGCTAACCTGAAATCATGGCCACTGCGACCGACAAACTATTCGAAGCAGCTCTACACCTTAGTCCCCAAGAACGGTCTGATTTGGCTGCGTTGCTGCTGGAAAGCCTGGAGGGATCGGAGCCCGATCCTGAGGTCGAAGAAGCGTGGCTCCTTGAGGCAGAACGCCGCGCTAGAGAACTCGAAAGTGGTGTTGTCACTGCTATTCCATGGTCAGAGGTACGGGCCAGGTTGTATCGAATCACCGGTGGCTGAAAGCAACATAGAGGTCCACCCGGCCGCATTAGCCGAGGCAGAGCACGCGACCTCTTGGTATATGGAACGCAATATCAGAGCTGGCTTGGCATTTACTCAAGAATTAGAGCAGGCCGTGGCGAGAGTTGCCGAAACGCCAGACCGTTGGCCGAAATTCTCCGCCGGAACGCGACGATACATTTTCGCGCGGTTCCCATTCAGTCTCATCTATCAAACCCGCGGCGAATTCATTCGGGTTCTCGCTTTCGCACATCATCGAAGAAAGCCCGGCTACTGGCAAAGCCGAACGAAGTCATAGCAATTTACAGAAATGTGCCGAACGCGCTCTAACAAGCCAATCGAGCGGACGCCTCCGCGCTGCGCGCTCCGGCGCCGCTCATCGGCGCGTTGAGGGTGTAGAAAAACCCTATTTCATGGCGTGGGTATCGGTCCGCCGATCTGCAGGTCGTGCTCGGGCAGGTGTCGCCATAACTTTGTATGCGTTTCGTGCGATCGGTGATTAACAGCGGTTCATGCGCATGGACTCGCTCGTTCCCGCTAATGTACGTATACCAAGTGCGCCAGCTTCTCGATGTTCTGCACGAGACTGAACAGCAACCATTGCCCGTTAACCTTGCGCTTGCTGCGTAGCGTGAATCGATTGAGTCGTTTGTTGTGTCTCAGGTTGCCGAATACCGGCTCGACTGTGGCGAAGCGCTGCCCGTATTGCTTGCGTCCATCGTCACTGTCGATACGTTCGCGCATCCGCATGGCGAGCCGGTCCGCGAGTGTCGGGTTCTTGTCATTAAAGAACGCGACTTGCCGGGTATGCGTCCTGTCGGGTGTGCGCAGACAACGGTCGCGGTGCGTACACGGGACACAATCGCGCTTTGCCCCTTGGAAGCGAACGGCTTCTCGACCATTGATGCGACAGTTCGACCCATGTCGGTAAAGTGATTTCCCCGCCGGGCACATGCAGGTGCCGGCTACCGGGTCATGCGCGAAGTCGGACGGCGTGTAGCAGGGTGGCTTCTTCGACTCGCCGGACTTATCGTAAAGCGGGTCGGGTTTGGTCTGATGTCGGGCCTGCCCTTCGAAGCGCTCGTCGCGCTTGCGCATCTGGTTGTCGGCAATCAGGGCGTTGACGTTCATGGCCTCGAGTGCGACCAAGCTGTCTTTGCTGTAATAGCCGGCGTCGGCCGTGATGAGGGTCTGGTCATGGCGATAAGGCGCGGTCGCCTCGACCATCGGGATCAGAAGCGATTGCTCTGAACCCGTGCCGTAGGCCTCGGCAGCCACAATGATTTGGTGTTTAGCATCGACTGCAGCGACCCCGGTGTAACCCTGGATGACACCCTTCTCGGTGCCCATCTTCGCGCTTTCATTATCAGTCCGATTACTCTTGACGACATTGCCGCTGGCGCCACGGCGGTCCTCAGGATTGGCGGCCAGCCACTCGCGTAGTTCGCCGGCGTCGCGCTGAAGCTGTTCGAGCTGGCGTGCCGTGCGCTGGATATCGTCGGTCTCGACGCACTCGCCGTCGACCGTCTGATGGCGGAGCAGCAACGCTTTCGCAGTCGTTTCGAGTTTGCTTGCCTGGTGCTCGAAGTCCGCCCGCGTACCACTCTTGTGCTTGGATGCGTTACTCGGTAGTTTCACGCCATCGATGGCGAATAATTCGCTGCCGATGAGACCCTGCCGCTGGCAGATGGCGAGCACGGCGCCGAACACGGTGGCGATGTCATCGCCGAGGGTGCTGACGAAATGCGCGATGGTGGTGAAGTGCGGTTGGCTGTCGCCGCTCAGCGCAATGAAGGTCGCGTCGCGGACACAGGCACGCGCGATAGGTCGGCTGCCGAGGAGTCCCTGCGAGTAACCGAACAGGACGACCTTCAACAGCATGGTGGGCGGATAGGCCGGCGCACCGGTCTCGTCGTTACGATAACGAGCATCGAAATGCGAGAGGTCGAGTTCGTGGTCGATAAGGTGACTCAGCGCATGCTCAAATGTCCCGGGCCGCAACTGCTCGGCGAGGTCGAGGGCGACGAACCGCAGATCTGCGTCGACGTCGTAGTACCGCGCCATCACCCCATCTCCTGTGTGTTGTCCGATCGATATCACACAGATCGTCGCGGTACGCCTGAGTTCCCTGCGATGACTCGCATCCAGCGAGTTTTTCTACACCCTCGTTAGACGTAACTGAATAGAACTCAATGAAAACGAGGAGCGCCGTATGATCGACCAATTCAAAAGCAAAACGGCCCTGGTAACGGGAGGCAGTTCCGGGATAGGCAGAGCGACGGCAATCATGTTTGCCTCACGCGGTGCAACTGTGGTTATAGCTAGTCGTTCAGAACACGAAAGCGCCAAGACGATCGAATCAATCCGTGCTACCGGTGGCAAGGCTAAGTTTATTAAGACTGACGTTACCTCCGAACCACAGGTCGAAGCACTGATCGCTTCCATTACTGGCGAATTCGGGAATCTAGATTATGCATTTAACAATGCAGGTGCCCAGCCGGTGCCCTCGGCTACGACTGACCAAACCGAAGAGGACTGGGACAAAATGTTGGCGGTAAACCTGAAGGGCACGTGGCTGTGCATGAAACATGAACTCCGGTACATGCTTAAACAGGGCCACGGGTCTATCGTGAACAATGCGTCTATATCGGGCTTGGTTGGGATCGCGACGTGGCCGGCCCAATGTGCAAGTAAACATGGGGTAGTAGGGCTCACACGGGCGGTTGCCATCGAATACGCGAAATCTGGGATCCGCGTCAACGTGGTCTGCCCAGGTGCAATTGAGACCCCGATGCTCCATGGGCTCACTGGAGGAAATCCAGAATTTGAGCAAGCCGTCGCGGCGGCAGAGCCCATGGGTCGTGTGGGAACGCCGGAAGAAGTTGCGGAAGCGGTTATATGGTTGTCCTCCGATGCCTCATCCTTCGTCACGGGCCATGCCCTGGCGGTCGATGGCGGCTGGGTTGCTCAATAGAGCGTGAGAGCAGCCACCTAACAAGCCAATCGAGCGGACGTTTCCGCGCTACGCGCTCCAACGCCGCTCATCGGCACGTTAGCTTTCATGAACACACGCCAGCGCCTCTCGTTGGCCATATCCTGCCTCGCAGTCGGTGGTCTCCTTGCAGTGTCTGTCCCTTTCATCCAATCGTTGAACCCGAGCGCACGAGCAATCCATAATCATGCGCTCGCTCGAGACTACGCAACAGAGTCAGTTCAGCCTGGGGAGCTTCGGTTTATCTCGACTCAAACAAGCAGCCGCACCGATTTGCCCGGAGGAGGGTTCCGAATAAACTTAGGAAAAAGCCTGCTCGCAGTTCGAACAATTGAAGGTGATTCCTATTTGTATTCGCTCCCGACTTGGAGTGGGAACATTCTTATGCCTAGAACATGGTGGGGGCAATTCGAAGGCGAATGCAAAAACTTTGGGCCAGCGCATCCTTCGCAGTCCGTAACACGTAGTACAACTTTGCAGTGCAACGACCCGGAATTTGGTGGGTGGCCGGCAAGCGGGGCGAAATGGACAATAGCCGGGAAAAGCTTGGCACCGACCATTCCAGATCTACCGAGCGCTAGATGCATTCAAACCCCGAGGGAATCGGCAAAGTGCATATGAAAGCTAACCAGCCAATCGAGCGGACGTTTCCGTGCTTCGCACTTCAGCGCCGCTCATCGGCGCGTTAGGCCACACGAAAGCTTTGAAAGCTATCGGCACAACGAGCGCCGGCGATTACGGGGCAAGAAAGCCCATGCCGGTGCTTTGCTCCACAGCTAGCCGAAAGGTCAGTGAAAGATGAGGAAAGTCCATCGTAAAACGACAGCCGAGTATCTATCTAAACCTATTGGTTCAATTGTCGGCCGGCGGTAAGAATAAAGGGCTACATGTAGAGTTCATCGGTTTGCATATGCCTGCAGCGTCGTGGACGTCATGTCCAATGAGCAAAAGGTATTGTGGTTAAAGGGAAGCGCGGTGCTAGCTCCATTTCAAAAATTAGAAGTGTGGCCTAACCAGCCGTTGCAGCGGACGCCTCCGTGCTTCGCACTCCGGCGCCGCTGAACGGCACGTTAGGCCACACGAAAGCTTTGAAACCTATCGGCACAACGAGCCTCGGCGATTGCAGATCAAGAAAGCCTAAACCGGGGCTATGCTGCGCAGCCAGCCGAAAGGTGGTCGTAATATGAAGAAGGCCATCGTAGGACCGCCGCCGAGTATCTATCTAAACCTACTGGTTCATTTGTCGGCTGGCGATAAGAATAATGAGCTACATTTATAGTTCATCGGTTTGTATAGGTCTGTAGCGTCGAGGCCTCTATGGCCAATGAGCAGAAGGTATTGTGGCTAAAGGGAAGCGCCGTGCTGATTCCATTTCAAATCCAGGAAGTGTGGCCTAACCAGCCGTTGCAGCGGACGCTTCCGTGCTTCGCACTCCAGCGCCGCTGAACGGCACGTTAGAGCACGCGAAGAACAATAGCTCGTGGCGCTATTCGGGCTCTTGAGATTATTTGCTCCTTGAAACGATATGGTCAGCTGCTGGCGCCGCGTTGATCGCTTACGCCGCGATCGGAAGAATAGAGGTCGGCTAGCCGTTGCTGCCGGTCCCTATAGTCTTAGGCACGAGCACTGGTGAGTTGTGGGCTTGAGGTCGGGCTAGTGCCGTGGCAGAGCTACAGGTCTATGGTACGAGTGTTGGTGCTTTGCAAGAATACTGCGCTACATTTCACGAGCGCACGGAGCTGCTGTGGCGAATGTCGTAATTAAAGAACCGGCGTTCCGGGGTAGCCGAGAAGGTGGTCACGGCCATGAAGAAAGCGTGCTCTAACAAGCCAATCGAGCGGACGTTTCCGTGCTTCGCACTCCAACGCCGCTCATCGGCACGTTGGGCGTCGCTTCAAGAACCCAGGCGCGACTCAGATCCGAACTGAGGCGCATGAGTAGAGCAATCCGGTATTTGCTCGAGCTCTGTCGGAGCCTCGCCATAGCGAATGCTAAAGGCATCTTGGTGCCGCTGATCGAAATGCATAGTAGTTATTCTGTCGCGCGGGTTCTCTTGGCGGTTGGCGAGGCGAGATCGCGCGTCGGATCAGTCAGCCGTGTCGTTGTGCGCCTCGCGGGCGGCTTCGTCCGATACCGCGCGAAGCAGAGTAACGCCAATCCTGAAACCACAACCAGTGGCGCGTTCGTAGGCCGCTATTTGTGAAATATCAGCCTAATGGCTATGTATGGTGTCGGTTGCAATCTGCAGCTATGCTCGGTTCAAAGCACCGTTAAAGAACAGCGGCAATGGCTAATTGGCATCTGGGGCTACATCCCCGAACAAGCGCTAGCGTTACTGAGTTTCAACCAATCTCGGTGGCCGACCACATCGATGCAACGCCCAACAAGCCAATCGAGCGGACGTTTCCGCGCTTCGCGCTCCAACGCCGCTCATCGGCACGTTAGGCCCCACGAAAGCTTTGAAAGCTATCGGCACAACGAGCGCCGGCGATTACGGGGCAAGAAAGCCCATGCCGGTGCTTTGCTCCACAGCTAGCCGAAAGGTCAGTGAAAGATGAGGAAAGTCCATCGTAAAACGACAGCCGAGTATCTATCTAAACCTATTGGTTCAATTGTCGGCCGGCGGTAAGAATAAAGGGCTACATGTAGAGTTCATCGGTTTGCATATGCCTGCAGCGTCGTGGACGTCATGTCCAATGAGCAAAAGGTATTGTGGTTAAAGGGAAGCGCGGTGCTAGCTCCATTTCAAAAATTAGAAGTGTGGCCTAACCAGCCGTTGCAGCGGACGCCTCCGTGCTTCGCACTCCGGCGCCGCTGAACGGCACGTTAGAGCACGCGAAGAACAAAGTTCAGAATGCTCGTGGTGCAATTTGCGTTTAAGCAAATATTCTAAACAGGCATTTATAGGAGCAGTTGCCCGTGCCGAGCTAAATCAGTAAGCCTGCGCTGGATAAGGTAGAGGGCGGCCGGCAGGTGCGACAGAGCATTATGTTCTTGGCGCGAGCATAGGTGCGTTGTTGAAAGAATGAGCTACATTCAGTCTCATGGCTCAGTATTTTTACGAAAGGGACAGGCGAAGTCTGGTGTGTAAAGCAATATTGAGCAGGCGTTCCTGCAATGCCGAGAAGGTAGTATGCGCTGAAATAAAAGCGTGCTCTAACAAGCCAATCGAGCGGACGTTTCCGTGCTTCGCACTCCAACGCCGCTCATCGGCACGTTAGATGGCGCGATAAGTTTCTTGGAACAACGGCAATAAAAACACTGTACCGGCTCCGCAAGCCAAAGCGATTAGTGGCTTACGGCAAGGCAATCGCGAGTCGATTGACGCCTGTGGCTTTTGGCCACGCCGGCGATTTGCGTCGCGCCCGAGCCGCGGCGTCAATTGGCAAGGTGTGAGTTGGCTGATTGTTCAGTCGTTGGCGCCGAGCCAGCGGCCCAGGTTAAACCAGCTACTGGATTGAATTCATGGAGGCGCCTGATAAGCTCAAGCCCGACCTGGCCTGTGGCAACATAGGCGGCACATCAAGGAAAGGCCTGCGGCTCATGAAAGCGCCATCTAACAAGCCAATCGAGCGGACACTTGCAAGCTGCGCCCTTTCGCTGCCGCTCCAGGGCACACCTTGCAAGTGCCGCTCATCGGCGCGTTAGGCCACACGAAAGCTTTGAAACCTATCGGCACAACGAGCCTCGGCGATTGCAGATCAAGAAAGCCTAAACCGGGGCTATGCTGCGCAGCCAGCCGAAAGGTGGTCGTAATATGAAGAAGGCCATCGTAGGGCCGCGGCCGAGTATCTATCTAAACCTACTGGTTCATTTGTCGGCTGGCGATAAGAATAATGAACTACATTTATAGTTCATCGGTTTGTATAGGTCTGCAGCGTCGAGGCCTCTATGGCCAATGAGCAGAAGGTATTGTGGCTAAAGGGAAGCGCCGTGCTGATTCCATTTCAAAACCAGGAAGTGTGGCCTAACCAGCCGTTGCAGCGGACGCCTCCGTGCTTCGCACTCCGGCGCCGCTGAACGGCACGTTAGGCCACACGAAGCATTTGAAATCTATCGGCACAACGAGCGCTGGCGATTACGGGGCAAGAAAGCCCATGCCGGGGCTTTGCTCCACAGCTAGCCGAAAGGTCAGTGAAAGATGAGGAAAGTCCATCGTAAAACGACAGCCGAGTATCTATCTAAACCTATTGGTTCAATTGTCGGCCGGCGATAGGAATAATGAGCTACATGTAGAGTTCGTCGGTTCGCATAGGCCTGCAGCGTCGAGGCCGTCATGTCCAATGAGCAAAAGGTATTGTGGCTAAAGGGAAGCGCGGTGCTAGCTCCATTTCAAAAATTAGAAGTGTGGCCTAACCAGCCGTTGCAGCGGACGCCTCCGTGCTTCGCACTCCGGCGCCGCTGAACGGCACGTTAGGCGTCAGATGAAACGCTTTCTGGTTGGCTCACTGCTGAGTTGCACGGTCGGCTTGGCTCTCGCACAAGTACATAACATTGTGCCAAAGGAAGGTCCCGTTCTGACCGTTGAGGTTGCTATTCGAATAGCCGTAGCCGCATGGGAACCGATTTATGGTGCATCAAATATCGAGAAGCAAAAACCATATGAGGCGAAGTTGAGTGACGGTATTTGGTATGTCCAAGGCTCTTCGCCGACTGGTGAGGTTGGGGGTGTCGCTAAAGCCGCAATTGCCCAACAAACCGGCGTTATTCTGCGTGTAAGCCATGGCCGTTGAATTACCTATCTCAGCAACTTGTGGTGACATATGGGCTCAGTTAACTGTTGTTTAGAAGTTTTACCAAATCTCATGGTCGCAGCGCATTTGAGAGGGCAAGGGCATTCAATATCATTACCGAGAACACGTGGGCTACACGTGACGCCTAACCAGCCAATCGAGCGGACGTTTCCGTGCTTCGCACTCCAACGCCGCTGAACGGCACGTTAGAGCACGCGAAGAACAAAGTTCAGAATGCTCGTGGTGCAATTTGCGTTTAAGCAAATATTCTAAACAGGCATTTATAGGAGCAGTTGCCCGTGCCGAGCTAAATCAGTAAGCCTGCGCTGGATAAGGTAGAGGGCGGCCGGCAGGTGCGACAGAGCATTATGTTCTTGGCGCGAGCATAGGTGCGTTGTTGAAAGAATGAGCTACATTCAGTCTCATGGCTCAGTATTTTTACGAAAGGGACAGGCGAAGTCTGGTGTGTAAAGCAATATTGAGCAGGCGTTCCTGCAATGCCGAGAAGGTAGTATGCGCTGAAATAAAAGCGTGCTCTAACAAGCCAATCGAGCGGACGTTTCCGTGCTTCGCACTCCAACGCCGCTCATCGGCACGTTAGGCGGCGCTTGAAAAGCCCCTGCAGTTATCATGACTTCAGTCCGTGTATGCTGAAGACATGAAAGTCGCCCAGATCCTTCAATTCCTAGAGCAAGATGGCTGGTTCCAGGTCGCTCAGAAGGGTAGCCATCGCCAGTTTAAGCACGCGTCCAAGCCGGGGCGGGTGACAGTTCCGGGTAAGCCAAGCGATGATTTGGCCCCTGGCACGCAAAACAGTATCCTCAAGCAGGCCGGTCTGAAGTAGTGAGGTTCAAGATGAAGTACGCCGTAGTAATCGAGAAGGCCGAGGGCAACTATTCGGCCTATGTGCCTGACCTCCCGGGATGCATAGCGACAGGCTTCACGATACAAGAAGTTGAATCCGAGATTCGAGAGGCCATCGCCTTTCATATTGAAGGAATGCGAGAGGATGGCCTCGCAATTCCAGAGCCTACAAGCAAAGTCGAATACATCGAACTCGTGGCGTAGTGCCAGGGTAGGCGACGCCTAACCAGCCAATGGAGCGGACGCTTTCGTGCTGCGCACTTCAGCGCCGCTCATCGGCGCGTTAGAGCACGCGAAGAACAATAGCTCGTGGCACTATTCAGGCTCTTGAGATTATTTGCTTCTTGAAACGGTATGGTCAGGTGCTGGCGCCGAGTTGGTCCCGCACGCCGCAATCGGAAGAATAGAGGTCGGCTAGCCGTTGTTGCCGGTCCCTATAGTCTTAGGCACGAGCACAGGTGCGTTGTGGGCTAGAGGTCGGGCTAGTGCGGTGGCAGAGCTACAAGTCCATGGCGCGAGTGTTGGTGCTTTGTAAGAATACTGCGCTACATTTCAGCACCGGCACCGAGCGCAGGGATCTGCTGTATCGAATGGCGTAATTAAAGAACGGGCATTCCGGAGTAGCCGAGAAGGTGGTAACGGCCATGAAGAAAGCGTGCTCTAACAAGCCAATCGAGCGGACGTTTCCGTGCTACGCACTCCAACGCCGCTCAACGGCACGTTATGTGTAACTGCGTGAATTACTGCGTATGAGCGAATGGATTGCAGAGAGAAGGCTCCTTTACACCGAAAAGGGCAGTACTACTCGACAAGAATTAATCATTCGCATCGGCCGGCCCTACATCGTCAAGCCGGGCTCCGTGCAATTTGAGATCTCTGACGGCACTGCTGCGTGCTGCGTGGAGATTGTCGGACTGAACGATGGATACTTAGATGAAGTGTACGGTGCCGATCTCCTGCAGGCACTACAATTGGCAACCAACGTTGAGCCGACCTTAAGGCGCCTTAGCACGAAGTACGATCTCTATTTCCCGACCGGAGAGCCGTATTTTGAAGAAGAGTAAGCTTTGGGACTCGATGGTTACACATAACCAGCCAATGGAGCGGACGCCTACGTGCTGCGCACTCCGGCGCCGCTCATCAGCACGTTAGGCGTCGCTTTAAGATCGAGAGGCGCGACTTAGCTCTTGATTGAGGCGTGAGAGACGAACAATGCAACATCTGTTCGAGCGCTGTCGGAACCTTGCCATGGCGAATGCTAAAGGCACCCTGCGGCCGCTAATCGGAATAAATTGAGGCTGGTCTTTCGCGCGGGTTCTCTTGGCGGTTGGCGAGGCGAGATCGTTCGTCGGATCGGTAAGCCGTGTAGTTGCGCGCCTCGCGAGCGGCTTCGTCCGATACCGCGCGAAGCAGAGACACACCATTCCCTAAATCACTATCTGTGGCGCATTCGTAGGCCACTATTTGAGAAGCGTCAGCCCTATCGGCAAGTATGGTGTCAGTCGCAATCTGCAGCTATGCTCGTCTGGGCGTCGTAGTAGAGAACAACTGTAGTGGTCTACTTCTATTTGAAGCAGCATTCCCGAACAAGCGCTGGCGTAATTGCGCTTCGTCCAATATCGGTGGTTCACCATTTCGATGCAACGCCTAACCAGCCAATTGAGCGGACGTTTCCGCGCTACGCGCTCCAACGCCGCTCATCGGCACGTTAGGTTGCGAGATCTCACAGTCGTTTACTAAGTGATGGCCGGCTGTTCGCTTATCCTAGTGGAGAAGTTGTGAGACGACATAAAATGATGAAGGAGAATTTGAGATGAACGAATTGCGCATATGGGCTTTCGTCATGCTTATTGCGTGGTCCAGCATAAGCGTCTCAGCTAGTTTTAGCGGAGGTTCAGGGCTTTCGGGTGCTCTGACTTTAGACACCGATTTTGCTGACGCGATTGCAGCGCTAGGCATCGACCTTCCTCCGGGTGATTATTACGCCGGTGTGGGTTTTAGCGAATTCCATCTGGGTCCAAGTATTTTCGGCGGTACCGGGATCCGCAGTCTTATTTCACCCATCTCAGACATCCATTCAGCCATAATCTTTAGCACCCCGATGGCTTCTATTGCGATGAATATTCGGGATACGGTTGCGACGCGCTTGACAATTTCGCTGGACGGGACGACTGTCGAATCGTTCGAAACAGTAGGTGGAGGGTACGATACTCCCATCTTTTACGGCTTCTTTGGTGTTCTCTTTGATCGTATCGATTTCACCCATGATTTATCCCCGGTCGAATTGAATGATCGTATTTTTGGTATCGATCGACTTCAATCAGCTACGGTCCCACTACCACCACCAATAGTCCTTTTTCTCTCGTGCGTTATGTCCGTACCCATTATCCAGACATTTTGTAGAGGCGCCGGGCGAGATTTAGAACTCGCAACCTAACCAGCCAATCGAGCGGACGTTTCCGTGCTCCGCACTCCAACGCCGCTCATCGGCACGTTGAGGGTGTAGAAAAACTCTATTTCATGGCGTGGGTATCGGTCCGCCGATCTGCAGGTCGTGCTCGGGCAGGTGTCGCCATAACTTTGTATGCGTTTCGTGCGATCGGTGATTAACAGCGGTTCATGCGCATGGACTCGCTCGTTCCCGCTAATGTACGTATACCAAGTGCGCCAGCTTCTCGATGTTCTGCACGAGACTGAACAGCAACCATTGCCCGTTAACCTTGCGCTTGCTGCGTAGCGTGAATCGATTGAGTCGTTTGTTGTGTCTCAGGTTGCCGAATACCGGCTCGACTGTGGCGAAGCGCTGCCCGTATTGCTTGCGTCCATCGTCACTGTCCATCCGTTCGCGCATTCGCATGGCGAGCCGGTTCGCGAGTGTCGGGTTCTTGTCATTAAAGAACGCGACTTGCCGGGTATGCGTCCTGTCGGGTGTGCGCAGACAACGGTCGCGGTGCGTACACGGGACACAATCGCGCTTTGCCCCTTGGAAGCGAACGGCTTCTCGACCATTGATGCGACAGTTCGAACCATGCCGGTAAAGTGACTTCCCCGCCGGGCACATGCAGGTGCCGGCTACCGGGTCATGCGCGAAGTCGGACGGCGTGTAGCAGGGTGGCTTCTTCGGCTTGCCGGACTTATCGTAAAGCGGGTCGGGTTTGGTCTGATGTCGGGCCTGCCCTTCGAAGCGCTCGTCGCGCTTGCGCATCTGGTTGTCGGCAATCAGGGCGTTGACGTTCATGGCCTCGAGTGCGACCAAGCTGTCTTTGCTGTAATAGCCGGCGTCGGCCGTGATGAGGGTCTGGTCATGGCGATAAGGCGCGGTCGCCTCGACCATCGGGATCAGAAGCGATTGCTCTGAACCCGTGCCGTAGGCCTCGGCAGCCACAATGATTTGGTGTTTAGCATCGACTGCAGCGACCCCGGTGTAACCCTGGATGACACCCTTCTCGGTGCCCATCTTCGCGCTTTCATTATCAGTCCGATTACTCTTGACGACATTGCCGCTGGCGCCACGGCGGTCCTCAGGATTGGCGGCCAGCCACTCGCGTAGTTCGCCGGCGTCGCGCTGAAGCTGTTCGAGCTGGCGTGCCGTGCGCTGGATATCGTCGGTCTCGACGCACTCGCCGTCGACCGTCTGATGGCGGAGCAGCAACGCTTTCGCAGTCGTTTCGAGTTTGCTTGCCTGGTGCTCGAAGTCCGCCCGCGTACCACTCTTGTGCTTGGATGCGTTACTCGGTAGTTTCACGCCATCGATGGCGAATAATTCGCTGCCGATGAGACCCTGCCGCTGGCAGATGGCGAGCACGGCGCCGAACACGGTGGCGATGTCATCGCCGAGGGTGCTGACGAAATGCGCGATGGTGGTGAAGTGCGGTTGGCTGTCGCCGCTCAGCGCAATGAAGGTCGCGTCGCGGACACAGGCACGCGCGATAGGTCGGCTGCCGAGGAGTCCCTGCGAGTAACCGAACAGGACGACCTTCAACAGCATGGTGGGCGGATAGGCCGGCGCACCGGTCTCGTCGTTACGATAACGAGCATCGAAATGCGAGAGGTCGAGTTCGTGGTCGATAAGGTGACTCAGCGCATGCTCAAATGTCCCGGGCCGCAACTGCTCGGCGAGGTCGAGGGCGACGAACCGCAGATCTGCGTCGACGTCGTAGTACCGCGCCATCACCCCATCTCCTGTGTGTTGTCCGATCGATATCACACAGATCGTCGCGGTACGCCTGAGTTCCCTGCGATGACTCGCATCCAGCGAGTTTTTCTACACCCTCGTTAGGTGTCGCTAAGAGGTACCGTATGAGCCCCGCCGAGATAATCCTCGCCTCAATTGGGGGAACCGCCGCCCTAGTCACGGCGCTTGGATTTCTCGCGAAGAGCATCGTCGTTCATCTGCTAAGTCGCGATATAGAGAAATTCAAGATCGAATTAAAAAGCGAAAAGGACGCTGAGATTCAGAGACTTTCATTTCAGCTAAAGACCCTGACCGAAGACCACCAAATTCGATACGAGAGACTGCATCAACGGCGCGACGAAGCCATAGCCGGTTTGTATTCTAGAATCGTAGAGTTTCACAGAGCGCTCCAGACCTATCTGGGTCACGCGGTCATTCTCGGAAAAGAGAGATCGGAACCGTCGAAGCGACGGCTTTGGGCTGCCGTTGATGGCCTAAAGGAGTACGCAGAAATTAATCGAATCTATTTTCGAGCAGGCCTCGCAAACCATGTCGACAAGTTGACCGACGCGGCTGACAAACCAACAAGCCTGTTAATGGCAGTAATCGATAGTGAAAGCGTATCCTTGGACAGCAATGAGGTATTCGAAGCGTGGAGCGCCGCCAATGAAACATTGTCGAATGAGGGAATGGCCATAAGACGAGAAATTGAAAATGAATTTAGAGGTTTACTTGGCGTCTCAGACGACGAAAAGCGCGACACCTAACCAGCCAATGGAGCGGACGCTTTCGTGCTCCGCACTTCAGCGCCGCTCATCGGCACGTTCGGCGTCATTGAAAAGCACAGCAAGGCGGTAAACGCAGTAAAAGGAGAATCCAATGTCTAGTGAATCAACCTTGGAAATCGCCATATCCCGGCGGGCCGGGTATTCTGACGCAGGTGACCACATCGCCGAAAAGGCGAAAGACGCCTTCGAAACGCTTGGTGCACTCCTCTCGGATGCAATAGGGCCATTTCGAGAGAGTCTAGCGAAAGCTGGCGCCTCCGCTGATGAGGTTGAGCTCAAGCTTGATTTGGCCCTCAAAGGAAGTGGCAAGTGGGTCGTCGTGTCCGTGGAGGGTGGGGCAACAGTGTCGGTGAAGTTGGTCTGGAAAAAGTAGCTACAGGAGGTACGCATGTGTAATTTCATCCCCGGCGAAGCCGTAGCTATCGGCCCAATCAATGAACTGCGGGAACTGGGCGAGGGTCTACCAGGCGTTCTCGGACCAGTTCAACCGCTCGTCTCGGACCCTGATGGGCTGGGCCAGAAAAGCGAACTAACGCAGTTTGGATCAGTAACGCTGAAGACGGATCCCGGACTAGAAATATTTGCGGTGAGTAGGATCAGTGCGCGCCTTTCTAACGCAATCGCGCGCAAGGTCGCTGTAGTAGACCTAAACCACATAATTCCGTTAAGCGCTAACAATCCTAATCACGATTCAATTCCGCGCTTAACGCCGCATGCCGAGCGCGAAGCTTCAGGCATTCGCCGAATCTTGCGCTCTGCCCTCCCTGCATTTCGCGAGGGGGCGCGATACCGCGTAGCAGTCCTAGATAGCGGCCTAATCCCGAATTATATGGCGCACCGGAACATTGAATATTTCGATTACACCGCAGCTGGCCGCCTTTCGCCCGCCGCAGTACAAGCGGACCCGCTTGGCCACGGTACGCGGGTAGTAACAGTCCTAGACCAGATACTCCCGGCGCAGGTCGATCTCTTGGTCGGTCGTCTCCCCTCGGACGAAGGCGCCCTCACCGCTCTCACGGTCGCACACGCACTAGGTGACATCGTTGCTCGCGCCGAACCGCACGTAGTTAATCTAAGTGTAACGCCGCGCAATGATTGGTTTGTGTGTCCGCACTGTCGTTTGCGTGTTCCCGCGCCAACATTTCTGTCTACATTCCTGTCACTGATCGTTCGCCTGAGCGGCCAAAGCTCTGCTGGCACCGTGACCGTCATGGCGGCAGGCAACAAAGGCCAAATTCCAAATTCACGATGGCTAACAGAAGACACAGAAACCCTCATATTTGCAGTCGCTGAAAACCAAAAGGGCGATCGTGCCAGGTATTCTGGAGCACCCGAAGGACCTCATGCCGACTTGTTTTCGGCAGGTGCGTTTGGCGGCGACGATCCCGAGGACCCCGATGCCCAAGGCGTTTTTGTAGATGGTTCTCACGGAACTTCGTTTGCAGCCCCGTTTGTTTCTGCTGCGGTCTTGCTGGCGAAAGATTTCTCTGCTCCGCCCGCCCAGGGATTCCCGACGCGCATTGGTCAATTCACGCGCAGCTTAATCAGCGGCGCCAGGAACGGCCATTCGCTCCGGATGATGGAAATGCCCAACGAAGAATGACGCCGAACCAGCCGTTGGAGCGGACGCCTCCGCGCTGCGCGCTCCGGCGCCGCTCAACGGCACGTTAGAAATCGCCAGGACAAATGTGCCGGCGGTAACGGCGCATTGCAGAAGCGCAGCAAAGCAAGGTTCGCGACATACAAACGCCGAGCAGGTTTGTGCCGTCTAGATCGAAGTCCTCTTACGGTAACCTCAGCGCATCGCTTTGGTAGCGCGGTGCCGTTGATGAAATCTTCTGCTTTGAGCGCGCCTCGGTCGCGAGGGAGCAGGATAGGTACGAGTCGGCGATTTACCTGTAGGCACAGCCCAGAGTTGCTCGGGCCGAACCAGCGATGGCGAAGTAAAAGGTTACAGGTCCGGCCGCAGTCATTTCCAGCATCGTGCAGCGGCATAATGCTTCGTCCCAAAACACCATTGCCCTGCTATGCTTTTTGAAAAGCAATTTCCAGCAACGGTGGGCTTGGCAGTGAACTTCAGTAAAATAAGAGCGATTTCTAACAAGCCAATCGAGCGGACGTTTCCGTGCTTCGCACTCCAACGCCGCTGAACGGCACGTTAGGCCACACGAAAGCTTTGAAACCTATCTGCACAACGAGCCTCGGCGATTGCAGATCAAGAAAGCCTAAACCGGGGCTATGCTGCGCAGCCAGCCGAAAGGTGGTCGTAATATGAAGAAGGCCATCGTAGGACCGCCGCCGAGTATCTATCTAAACCTACTGGTTCATTTGTCGGCTGGCGATAAGAATAATGAGCTACATTTATAGTTCATCGGTTTGTATAGGTCTGTAGCGTCGAGGCCTCTATGGCCAATGAGCAGAAGGTATTGTGGCTAAAGGGAAGCGCCGTGCTGATTCCATTTCAAATCCAGGAAGTGTGGCCTAACCAGCCGTTGCAGCGGACGCTTCCGTGCTTCGCACTCCAGCGCCGCTGAACGGCACGTTAGGTGGCAGGGAGAGCGGATACCAATCCGAGACTCTTGGCGAAAGGCTCGAAGTCTCGGTCCGTGTAGAGAAGTGGGAGGCTGCGCTCGATACAGAAGGTGGCGATGATGCAGTCCACCGTCTTCCTGACAGTGACACCCCGACGGCGGAGCGATCTATAATTGTCGGCGGCTGTAACCGCTAGGTCCTTGCCCAAAAGATCGAAGAACGTGAGTCCGAGAAGCAGTGACTTTGCAGTCTGGTAGTCTGGATCGGAACGGAAGCCTTGAAGTACCTCGGTTAGGATCAGGTCGCCTATAGCAACGGGCTCAATACCGAGAGTCGAATCGAGAAAGTCCGTCTCCCTCGAGCGGACACCATTGAAATAATCCACCCAGACGCTCGAATCGACAAGGATCATGCGTCGAGTCGCATCCGCTCTAGATCACCCTTCCATTTGAGCTTCCCCCGGAGGCCGCGGATTTGCTCCTGGCGTTTAAGCTGAATCAGCGCCTTAAGGCCCAACTCAACCGCTTCCTTCTTGGTGGCGGCGCCAGTAACCTTAATTGCCTCGGCAATTAGCTTGTCGTCGATAACGATGTTGGTACGCATAGCGGTGAGCCGTGTGTAGGATATTACATGAGTATACACATAATAATAAAGCAGGTGCTGCCACCTAACAAGCCAATCGAGCGGACGTTTCCGTGCTTCGCACTCCAACGCCGCTCATCGGCACGTTAGGCCCCACGAAAGCTTTGAAAGCTATCGGCACAACGAGCGCCGGCGATTACGGGGCAAGAAAGCCCATGCCGGTGCTTTGCTCCACAGCTAGCCGAAAGGTCAGTGAAAGATGAGGAAAGTCCATCGTAAAACAACAGCCGAGTATCTATCTAAACCTACCGGTTCATTTGTCGGCCGGCGGTAAGAATAATAGGCTACATGTAGACTTCATCGGTTCGCATAGGCCTGCAGTGTCGAGGCCTTTATGGCCAATGAGCAAAAGGTATTGTGGCTAAAGGGAAGCGCGGTGCTAGCTCCATTTCAAAAATTAGAAGTGTGGCCTAACCAGCCGTTGCAGCGGACGCCTCCGTGCTTCGCACTCCGGCGCCGCTGAACGGCACGTTAGGCCACACGAGAGCTTTGAAACCTATCGGCACAACGAGCCTCGGCGATTGCAGATCAAGAAAGCCTAAACCGGGGCTATGCTGCGCAGCCAGCCGAAAGGTGGTCGTAATATGAAGAAGGCCATCGTAGGGCCGCGGCCGAGTATCTATCTAAACCTACTGGTTCATTTGTCGGCTGGCGATAAGAATAATGAGCTACATTTATAGTTCGGGTCATCCGGACTTAGTGTGGGTGAAATTTGCCCATTTTGGCGGTCAAAGCTTAGGCAGCATGCAGGTGAGAACCTTCAATCGAAGGTACTCTTCGTCACGTAATCCGTAAGCACGACGCTGCAACACTCGAATTTTATTGTTCAGCCCCTCGACGAAGCCGAGCGAGACTTTGTTCTCGGCTTTGCAGTAAGCAGCAATGCCATCCCAGTGTCGCTCGATCATGTCAGCGAAGTCCTCATAGGGTTTCAGTCGCTGCCATTTCAACTGCGCGCGCCAGTTGTCGAAGAACTTCCTGGCCCAGGCCTCGCTGGTGTAGTCCCACAACTGGCCGAATGATTCTTTCAGCAGATAGGCGGTGTTGAGGCGCTTGTTGGCCGCGAGCAGCAGTTTCAGGTTCTTGCGGGCGTTGCCGGTGAGATTTTGTGGATGGGCCAGCAACGTGTATTTCTGGCCTTTGATGAAAGTCCGCGATTTGCCCTGAAGCCGGCCGTACTCGCGCTTGCGCACGGTATCGAGTGCTTTGCCCAGGTGACCAAGGACATGGAACTTGTCGAACAGGATGGCCGCTTGCGGGGCGTGATGACGGGTCGAGGTATGAAACGCTTTCCACATGTCCATCACTGCCAGGCGGAGCTTCTTGGTCTTCTTTTCCCAGAGAAACTGATAAAATTCGTCCATGCTTGCTGTCGAGCGATCTTGACCACCGAACCAGATCGGGCGATGACGGATCAGATCGCTCACCACAATCCGATAGGTGTGACCCTTGCGGATCGAGATCTCGTCGATGCCGATTGCCCGAGGGCCTGGCGTGCCGGCGCGTTTGAGTTGAGCGCGCATGTATTGCATGTCCAGCGCCTTGACTGCATCCCAGTCCAGACGCAACTCCTCGGCAACATCCTTGATGGTGGCCGAACGACAGCGTCGACCCACGTAATACGCAAAGCGTTGGGTGTAGAACGGATTATCAGCCAGGAACGTCAGTCGCTCGCGCTTCACCGCACCACACTGACGGCACTGAACTCGACGCACTTCGACGTCGAGCAGAATACGAAACGGACCGCTCGACAGATCGCGCACCTGCCGCCGCGTGCGGTCGTAAAAACTGCGATGCAGAGTCCCGCACGTTCCGCAGCACGTTTTTTTGTGCGTCGAAACAGCGTAACAATCCGCATGTAGGGATCGCCGAAGCAACCACGAACGATTGAGCCGGCGCGAAAACCGGGGAATGTGTATGCATCAGACAAGTGGCGGCGCTTAGGTGTTTTAGGCATCGGCAAATCATGCCAGATTTATCCTCACCCTAACCAGGCATAAAACCCCGTCAAAATAGGCCTTTCTGCTTGCGCAGCTACCCATTTTTACCCACACTCAAACCGGATGAGCCTATAGTTCATCGGTTTGTATAGGTCTGTAGCGTCGAGGCCTCTATGGCCAATGAGCAGAAGGTATTGTGGCTAAAGGGAAGCGCCGTGCTGATTCCATTTCAAAACCAGGAAGTGTGGCCTAACCAGCCGTTGCAGCGGACGCCTCCGTGCTTCGCACTCCGGCGCCGCTGAACGGCACGTTGGGCGTCGCTTCTAGATCCCAGGCGCGACGCAGATCCGAACTGAGGCGCATGAGTAGAACAATGCAGTATTTGCTCGAGCGCTGTCAGAGCCTCGCCATAGCGAATACTAAAGGCATGTTGGTGCCGCTGATCGAAATGTATGGTAGTTATCCTGTCGCGCGAGTTCACTTGGCGGTTGGCGAGGCGAGATCGCACGTCGGATCAGTCAGCCGTGTCGTTGCGCGCCTCGCGAGCGGCTCCGTCCGATACCGCGCGAAGCAGAGTCACGCCAATCCTGAAACCACTACCGGTGGCGCGTTCATGGGCCGCTATTTGAGAATCACCAACCAAATCGCTATGTATGGTGTCAGGCGTAATCTGCAGCTATGCTCGGCTCAGATCTCTGTTAAAGAACAGCTGTAATGGCCAATTGGCATCTGGAGCAACATCCCCGAACAAGCGCTAGGGTTACTGAGTTTCAACCAATCGCAGTGGCCGACCACATCGATACAACGCCCAACAAGCCAATCGAGCGGACGTTTCCGCGCTTCGCGCTCCAACGCCGCTCATCGGCACGTTAGAGCACGCGAAGAACAATAGCACGTGGCACTATTCAGGCTCTTGAGATTATTTGCTTCTTGAAACGGTATGGTCAGGTGCTGGCGCCGAGTTGGTCCCGCACGCCGCAATCGGAAGAATAGAGGTCGGCTAGCCGTTGTTGCCGGTCCCTATAGTCTTAGGCACGAGCACAGGAGCGTTGTGGGCTAGAGGTCGGGCTAGTGCGGTGGCAGAGCTACAAGTCCATGGCGCGAGTGTTGGTGCTTTGTAAGAATACTGCGCTACATTTCAGCACCGGCACCGAGCGCAGGGATCTGCTGTATCGAATGGCGTAATTAAAGAACGGGCATTCCGGAGTAGCCGAGAAGGTGGTAACGGCCATGAAGAAAGCGTGCTCTAACAAGCCAATCGAGCGGACGTTTCCGCGCTTCGCACTCCAACGCCGCTCATCGGCACGTTAGGCCACACGAAAGCTTTGAAAGCTATCGGCACAACGAGCGCCGGCGATTACGGGCCAAGGAAGCCCATGCCGGTGCTTTGCTCCACAGCTAGCCGAAAGGTCAGTGAAAGATGAAGAAAGTCCATCGTAAAGTCACAGCCGAGTATCTATCTAAGCCTATTGGTTCAATTGTCGGCCGGCGATAAGAATAATGAGCTACATTTATAGTTCATCGTTTGCATAGACCTGCAGCGTCGAGGCCTTTATGGCCATTAAGCAAAAGGTATTGTGGCTACAGGGAAGCGCTGTGCTAGTTCCATTTCAAGACTTAGAAGTGTGGCCTAACCAGCCGTTGCAGCGGACGCCTCCGTGCTTCGCACTCCGGCGCCGCTGAACGGCACGTTAGATGGCTGGGAAGACTTCGAGGGCCTTTCGCAGTTGAAGTATTGTAGCCACATGGCTACACTCCAGCCATGTACGAAATCCGACGAACGGATACCTTCTCGAAATGGCTCGACCGACTTCGAAACGCTCGAGCCCGGGTCCGGGTTCTATCCCGCTTAACCCGAGCCGAAGACGGTAATCTCGGAGATACGAAGCCTGTAGGCGAATCGGTTGCGGAAATGCGGATCGACTATGGGCCTGGGTACCGCGTTTACTTCACGAAGCGCCGCCAGACGATCATCGTCTTGCTTGTTGGTGGAGACAAGTCGAGCCAAGAACAAGACATAAAACGCGCAATTCAACTTGCCCGAGATTTAGAAGAGTAATCGCAATGGCTAAGACCAAGACCTATCGATACGATACCGCGGAGCATTTGCGCACCCCGGAGGAAATGGCGCTCTATCTTGAGGCCTGTCTTGAGGAAGCTGACGGAGACGCGGCATTCATCGCCAAGGCCTTGGGGAACATTGCGAAAGCCAAAGGTATGGCCCAAGTGGCGCGAGACGCTGGTCTTTCCAGAGAAAGCCTATACAAGGCTCTCTCCGGAGACCGAAGCCCAGGATTTGATACGGTTCTCCGAGTCATCAATGCACTTGGAATCAAACTACATGCAGAGGCGAAATAGCACGAGGCAGCCATCTAACCAGCTGTTGGAGCGGACGCCTCCGCGCTGCGCGCTTCGGCGCCGCTCAACAGCACGTTAGGCGGCGGGAAAAGAGGAGAGTTCCTGTGGCGTTCTCAGAGCTCGAGCTGAAGCAAATCGATGCCACTGCTGGCGAACTTTCCAGAAAGCTCAATATGAAGAGTGCACGACATAGCATCTTCTATCTTTGTGAAATTGAAGGTCATGCAGTCACAATCTATGAGCAACGGCCTACGTGGAACGATCCGGAGTCAACTACGAAAATAGGCATTGCTCGATTCCGACTATTCCGAACCCGTAAAGTGTGGCGGCTCTACTGGATGCGACGAGATCTAAAATGGCATGCCTATGACCCAGAGGTGAGTACAGCCAGTAATTTGCCGCGACTCGTGCGAGTTGTATCGGAAGACAAGTGGGGTGCATTCTTCGGGTAAATGCACAGCGCGGGAAGGATCCAGGTTGTAATGCGAGTTCACAACATCCCTTAATCGAAATAAAAGCCCACTCGTGAAAGCCAATCAAGGTTCAAAGCAGAGGCCGCCGCCTAACAAGCCAATCGAGCGGACGTTTCCGTGCTTCGCACTCCAACGCCGCTCATCGGCACGTTAGATGGCGCGAATAGTCTTCCGGAACAACGGCGACAATAGCACCTTGCAGGATTCACAAGGCGTCGTCATCGGTGGATTAAAAGAAGTCCATCGCCAACCGATTGAAGTGAGTGGCTTCCGGTGCGACCGGCATTCTGCGGCGCGCCCGAGACGCAGCGTCAATTGGCGAAGGGAGAGTTGGCTGATTGTTCAGTCGTTGGCGCCGAGCCAGCGGCCCAGGTTAAACCAGCTACTGGATTGAATTCATGGAGGTGCCTGATAAGCTCAAGCCCGACCTGGCCTGTGGCAACATAGGCATCAAATCAAGGAAAGGCCTGCGGCTCATGAAGGCGCCATCTAACAAGCCAATCGAGCGGACGTTTCCGTGCTTCGCACTCCAACGCCGCTCATCGGCACGTTAGGCCACACGAAAGCTTTGAAAGCTATCGGCACAACGAGCGCCGGCGATTACGGGGCAAGAAAGCCCATGCCGGGGCTTTGCTCCACAGCTAGCCGAAAGGTCAGTGAAAGATGAGGAAAGTCCATCGTAAAACGACAGCCGAGTATCTATCTAAACCTATTGGTTCAATTGTCGGCCGGCGGTAAGAATAAAGGGCTACATGTAGAGTTCATCGGTTTGCATATGCCTGCAGCGTCGTGGACGTCATGTCCAATGAGCAAAAGGTATTGTGGCTAAAGGGAAGCGCGGTGCTAGCTCCATTTCAAAATTTAGAAGTGTGGCCTAACCAGCCGTTGCAGCGGACGCCTCCGTGCTTCGCACTCCGGCGCCGCTGAACGGCACGTTAGGCATTTCGGATGGACTGGTGGTCACTTATCTTTAGCGTCATATTGGGAGCGATACCCTCCTATTGGATGGGACTCCACTTTGGGAAGAAGTCCCGAGACGACCTTGTACGCGAACTGAGAGCCCAATCCGCCGAGTTGGGCGCCAGGAACTCTCTGACATACTTTGAGCGGCTTCTACGTACCGAGAAATGGAAGCGCGAGTACATCAAGGAAGAGGAGATATGGGTGTGCACCAAGGACGCGACGTATCAAATCGTTAGAGGCGAGCGAGAGCGGGAATTTTACGGGGAATGGACAAAGAGATTTCCGAATCAATACACCTCCTTCTTTCATATGCATCTTCGAATTGGCAATACAACTATTAAATCTCTGCAATTCATAAGTGCCGATGAGGGGCGATATACGCTTCCCCTTCCGGACCTAATTGCGGACGAGAATAATAAAATAACTTACTTCTGGGATCCCGATTCATTGGGGTATCTTGTCGCCGATGTGGTCGGAAACTTCTACCGGTACAAGTCGCTCAGGGAAGTAACGGCAATTACTAAAGTCGTCATTCATACTGTGAGGCGAAATGCCTAACCAGCCAATGGAGCGGACGCTTTCGCGCTGCGCGCTTCAGCGCCGCTCATCGGCGCGTTAGATTTCAGGAAAGCTCTGTGGCTCAAATCAAGATCTACGGACTCAAGTCGGTGCTGGCCTCTCGAACAAAGGCTTTATCCGATGCCATACATGCGGCGGTCGTCGAAGCACTCCAGTTTCCGTCCGACAAACGATTTCATCGCTTCATTTCCTTGGATAGAGAGGAATTCATCCATCCACCCGACCGCAGCGACGATTACACAGTAATAGAGATCTCAATGTTCGAAGGAAGAACCACGGACACAAGGAAAAAACTTATTCGGCTGCTTTACACCAACATAACCAACCGAATCGAGATCTCCGCGACCGATATTGAGATCACTATAATCGAAACACCCAAGTCCAATTGGGGCATTCGTGGTGTCCCAGCAGACGAACTGGCACTTGGCTATAAGATCGAGGTATGAAATCTAACAAGCCAATCGAGCGGACGTTTCCGCGCTTCGCGCTCCAACGCCGCTCATCGGCGCGTTAGATGGCGCGAATAGTTTCTGGAACAACGGCGACAATAACACTGTGCAAGTTTCACAAGTCGGCGTGGTCGGTGGCTTAAAAGTAGTCCATCGCCAACCGATTGAAGTGAGCGGCTTCCTTTATGGCCGGCATTCTGCGTCGCGCCCGATCCGCAGCGTCAATTGGCGAAGGGAGAGGTGGCTGATTGTTCAGTCGTCGGCGCCGAGCCAGCGGCCCAGATTAAACCAACTACAGGATTGAATTCATGGAGTCGCCTGATAAGCTCTAGCCCGCCCTGGCCTGTGGCAACATAGGTATCAAATCAACGAAAGGCCTGCGGCTCATGAAAGCGCCATCTAACAAGCCAATCGAGCGGACGTTTCCGTGCTTCGCACTCCAACGCCGCTCATTGGCACGTTAGCTGCTTTATTTTGCGCCTTGCCGACTCTACGGCAATGACGTATATTCGGCCACGTGCTCACCGTTATCGAAACCCCGACCTTCGTTGCTGAGGCCAAAGCATTATGGTCGGAGGAAGAACGAGGGGCCTTCTGCGCCTGGATTGCCGCTAACCCAGAAGTTGGCGATGTCGTTCCAGGAAGCGGAGGCTGTCGAAAAGTCCGCTGGGCGAGAGCAGGCTCCGGCAAGCGTGGCGGAGTCCGCGTTATCTATTTCACTCGCTTGGCGAGCGGTGAAATTTGGCTGCTCGTCATATACGCCAAGAGTATTCGGGGCAACATACCCGCCCATATACTGAAAGCCATCCGTGAAACCATTGAATATGACTAAGAAAGCCGTGAAGAAAGCCGAGACCATCACTGGTAAGGAGCTCGGCGCAACACTTCTAAAGTCAGTGCGCGAGATGAAGGCCGGAAAAGCGGCACGGACAACCCGCGTCACACCCAATAAAGTCGCTGCGGCGCGAATGAAAACTGGCCTGTCCCAGGCTCAGTTCGCGAAGGCACTTCAAATCTCGGCGCGCACCCTGCAAGAGTGGGAGCAAGGTCGTCGTCAGCCGTCGGGCGCGGCACAAGCCCTCATTCAGATCGCTTTTCGCCACCCCGAGGTTATTGCAGAAACACTCGGGTGAAAGCAGCTAACCAGCCAATCGAGCGGACGTTTCCGTGCTTCGCACTACAACGCCGCTCATCGGCACGTTGGGCGTCGCTTCTAGATCCCAGGCGCGACGCAGATCCGAACTGAGGCGCATGAGTAGAACAATGCAGTATTTGCTCGAGCGCTGTCAGAGCCTCGCCATAGCGAATACTAAAGGCATGTTGGTGCCGCTGATCGAAATGTATGGTAGTTATCCTGTCGCGCGAGTTCACTTGGCGGTTGGCGAGGCGAGATCGCACGTCGGATCAGTCAGCCGTGTCGTTGCGCGCCTCGCGAGCGGCTCCGTCCGATACCGCGCGAAGCAGAGTCACACCAACCTTAAACCACTATCGGTGGCGCGTTCGTAGGCCGCTATTTGCGAAACATCATTCTAATGGCTATGTATGGTGTCAGTTGCAATCTGCAGCTATGCTCGGCTCATAGCTCCATTAAAGAGCAGCTGTAATGGCCAATTGGCATCTGGAGCAACATCCCCGAACAAGCGCTAGGGTTACTGAGTTTCAACCAATCTCGGTGGCCGACCACATCGATGCAACGCCCAACAAGCCAATCGAGCGGACGTTTCCGCGCTGCGCGCTCCAACGCCGCTCATCGGCACGTTAGATGGCGCGAATAGTCTTCCGGAACAACGGCGACAATAGCACCTTGCAGGATTCACAAGGCGTCGTCATCGGTGGATTAAAAGAAGTCCATCGCCAACCGATTGAAGTGAGTGGCTTCCGGTGCGGCCGGCATTCTGCGGCGCGCCCGAGACGCAGCGTCAATTGGCGAAGGGAGAGTTGGCTGATTGTTCAGTCGTTGGCGCCGAGCCAGCGGCCCAGGTTAAACCAGCTACTGGATTGAATTCATGGAGGTGCCTGATAAGCTCAAGCCCGACCTGGCCTGTGGCAACATAGGCATCAAATCAAGAAAAGGCCTGCGGCTCATGAAGGCGCCATCTAACAAGCCAATCGAGCGGACGTTTCCGTGCTTCGCACTCCAACGCCGCTCATCGGCACGTTGAGGGTGTAGAAAAACCCTATTTCATGGCGTGGGTATCGGTCCGCCGATCTGCAGGTCGTGCTCGGGCAGGTGTCGCCATAACTTTGTATGCGTTTCGTGCGATCGGTGATTAACAGCGGTTCATGCGCATGGACTCGCTCGTTCCCGCTAATGTACGTATACCAAGTGCGCCAGCTTCTCGATGTTCTGCACGAGACTGAACAGCAACCATTGCCCGTTAACCTTGCGCTTGCTGCGTAGCGTGAATCGATTGAGTCGTTTGTTGTGTCTCAGGTTGCCGAATACCGGCTCGACTGTGGCGAAGCGCTGCCCGTATTGCTTGCGTCCATCGTCACTGTCGATACGTTCGCGCATCCGCATGGCGAGCCGGTCCGCGAGTGTCGGGTTCTTGTCATTAAAGAACGCGACTTGCCGGGTATGCGTCCTGTCGGGTGTGCGCAGACAACGGTCGCGGTGCGTACACGGGACACAATCGCGCTTTGCCCCTTGGAAGCGAACGGCTTCTCGACCATTGATGCGACAGTTCGACCCATGTCGGTAAAGTGATTTCCCCGCCGGGCACATGCAGGTGCCGGCTACCGGGTCATGCGCGAAGTCGGACGGCGTGTAGCAGGGTGGCTTCTTCGACTCGCCGGACTTATCGTAAAGCGGGTCGGGTTTGGTCTGATGTCGGGCCTGCCCTTCGAAGCGCTCGTCGCGCTTGCGCATCTGGTTGTCGGCAATCAGGGCGTTGACGTTCATGGCCTCGAGTGCGACCAAGCTGTCTTTGCTGTAATAGCCGGCGTCGGCCGTGATGAGGGTCTGGTCATGGCGATAAGGCGCGGTCGCCTCGACCATCGGGATCAGAAGCGATTGCTCTGAACCCGTGCCGTAGGCCTCGGCAGCCACAATGATTTGGTGTTTAGCATCGACTGCAGCGACCCCGGTGTAACCCTGGATGACACCCTTCTCGGTGCCCATCTTCGCGCTTTCATTATCAGTCCGATTACTCTTGACGACATTGCCGCTGGCGCCACGGCGGTCCTCAGGATTGGCGGCCAGCCACTCGCGTAGTTCGCCGGCGTCGCGCTGAAGCTGTTCGAGCTGGCGTGCCGTGCGCTGGATATCGTCGGTCTCGACGCACTCGCCGTCGACCGTCTGATGGCGGAGCAGCAACGCTTTCGCAGTCGTTTCGAGTTTGCTTGCCTGGTGCTCGAAGTCCGCCCGCGTACCACTCTTGTGCTTGGATGCGTTACTCGGTAGTTTCACGCCATCGATGGCGAATAATTCGCTGCCGATGAGACCCTGCCGCTGGCAGATGGCGAGCACGGCGCCGAACACGGTGGCGATGTCATCGCCGAGGGTGCTGACGAAATGCGCGATGGTGGTGAAGTGCGGTTGGCTGTCGCCGCTCAGCGCAATGAAGGTCGCGTCGCGGACACAGGCACGCGCGATAGGTCGGCTGCCGAGGAGTCCCTGCGAGTAACCGAACAGGACGACCTTCAACAGCATGGTGGGCGGATAGGCCGGCGCACCGGTCTCGTCGTTACGATAACGAGCATCGAAATGCGAGAGGTCGAGTTCGTGGTCGATAAGGTGACTCAGCGCATGCTCAAATGTCCCGGGCCGCAACTGCTCGGCGAGGTCGAGGGCGACGAACCGCAGATCTGCGTCGACGTCGTAGTACCGCGCCATCACCCCATCTCCTGTGTGTTGTCCGATCGATATCACACAGATCGTCGCGGTACGCCTGAGTTCCCTGCGATGACTCGCATCCAGCGAGTTTTTCTACACCCTCGTTAGAGCACGCGAAGAACAATAGCTCGTGGCGCTATTCAGGCTCTTGAGATTATTTGCTCCTTGAAACGATATGGTCAGCTGCTGGCGCCGCGTTGATCGCTTACGCCGCGATCGGAAGAATAGAGGTCGGCTAGCCGTTGCTGCCGGTCCCTATAGTCTTAGGCACGAGCACTGGTGAGTTGTGGGCTTGAGGTCGGGCTAGTGCCGTGGCAGAGCTACAGGTCTATGGTACGAGTGTTGGTGCTTTGCAAGAATACTGCGCTACATTTCACGAGCGCACGGAGCTGCTGTGGCGAATGTCGTAATTAAAGAACCGGCGTTCCGGGGTAGCCGAGAAGGTGGTCACGGCCATGAAGAAAGCGTGCTCTAACAAGCCAATCGAGCGGACGTTTCCGTGCTTCGCACTCCAACGCCGCTCATCGGCACGTTAGGCGTCGCGAGAGACGGAGAATCGGCATATGCCCAAGTTCAACTACTCCACCGTCAGTGCTGGCGAGTACCAGCCGGTTGAATTTGAGCTGGTTCTTCCAGTTCTGAATGCTATGCAACAGCGACAGGCGTGGGATGAGGTGCAAATAAAACCAGTTGGTGGGTGCTTTCCACTGCTCCAAGTGTCTTGGCATCTAGCGTTCGGATACGTCGTACAGTGTTTCGAAACCCCAGGATCAGGTGGTTATTTTCTTTCAATTCAACCATCTCTCTCTGAGCCTACGGTCTACGTAGATCTCGGTGGGCAGACACAAGAACTCTGGCCCAAAGAACTATTTACTCCAGTAGACTTGGCTCGACTTGCACTTGAAGGCATCCTAGAACACGGCTGCCAGAACACAGATCTCACGTGGATCGGCATCAGCGAATTTCCTCGTAAAACCGTTCGGGCGAAAAATCGACAATGAAGGGCGCAATCAGAAGCGAAAAGCTCAAACCAAGAAAAGCGACGCCTAACAAGCCAATGGAGCGGACGCCTTCGTGCTGCGCACTCCGGCGCCGCTCATCGGCGCGTTAGGCCTCTCTTGCGTCGCGGGTTGGTTCGGCGTCCAATTACTCAGCGATGTAGCGCGGTGGAGCGATGTCCAAAATCATCTTCTTCATTAGTGCCCTACAAACTCTTCCATTTGGTCTTGGCGCTATTCTGTTTCCGGGAAAGCTGTTCTCCCAATTTGGTGTTTCACTAGACCCAGCCGGAGAACTCATTGCACGGGGCTATGGCGCAACCCTAATTGGGTTCGGCTTAGTCTTATGGGGTCTGCGAAACGTACAACTACCAGCAGCACAACGATGGCTGCTGATTGGGCTCACATTTTTCAACGCCATTGAGGCAACAATACAATTCGTGGGCGGCCTGGCGGCGATCGCGCAACCGATAATTTTTGGAAATGTCGGGCTGCACGCCGCAATGGCGGTCGCGAGCCTCGTGGCGCTACTGCGATCCAGAACATAGAATTACAAGAGGAATTGGGTGCTGGAATTGAGCTCGCGAGAAATTTCATCAGAGAGGCCTAACCAGCCCTTCGAGCTGACGCCTCCGTGCTTCGCACTCCGGCGCAGCTCAAGGGCACGTTAGGCCACACGAAAGCTTTGAAAGCTATCGGCACAACGAGCGCCGGCGATTACGGGGCAAGAAAGCCCATGCCGGGGCTTTGCTCCACAGCTAGCCGAAAGGTCAGTGAAAGATGAGGAAAGTCCATCGTAAAACGACAGCCGAGTATCTATCTAAACCTATTGGTTCAATTGTCGGCCGGCGGTAAGAATAAAGGGCTACATGTAGAGTTCATCGGTTTGCATATGCCTGCAGCGTCGTGGACGTCATGTCCAATGAGCAAAAGGTATTGTGGCTAAAGGGAAGCGCGGTGCTAGCTCCATTTCAAAATTTAGAAGTGTGGCCTAACCAGCCGTTGCAGCGGACGCCTCCGTGCTTCGCACTCCGGCGCCGCTGAACGGCACGTTAGGGCGCACCGAAGCATAGCCATGAACCCATTCTGCATCGCTGCACTGGCCAGAGCATCTGGCCGCAACAGCATAGGCGACGTGGAGCGAATATGCAGCGAAGTCTTGGTGGCGAATCCTAATGATGAGCTGGCTCTTCATGCATTAGCTGACATCTATTGGCGGAACGACCTGTCTGAACAAGCGTTCCAGATAGCTCAACAAATTCTTGCACACGAGCCAGATGACTTCTCCGCTTTGAGAATCGCTGCGGGCCATATGGAGAAGGCAGGACGTCGGGACGACGTTTACTTGTACGCCACGCGATTAATGAGAGCACCGGCCCCGGAACTAGCGACAATAGAGCTGATCGCGCGAACGTTTGAACTTGTGGCCAATTGCACTAGGGGCTGGCGCGCCGCGCAGCGGGCTCAAGGCAATGCCAGTCTAGAGATAAGATCGTATGAAGTGTGGCGCCAATGGGCTGCAGACTATGTCAAGAGATATGAATTGGAGCACCGAAGTGCGCCCTAACCAGCGCTTCGAGCTGACGCCTCCGCGCTGCGCGCTCCGGCGCAGCTCAAGCGCACGTTATGTGTCATAGAGCGACCTGCCGCTAATGCGATGGTTCGTTGTCTTGGGTACCGGTTACCTATCCCTCTCCGCACTTATGTGGATATTCGCTGTTGCTGCCAATGGAGAGGTGATGTCAGTTTTATCAATACTTGGGCCGCAATTGGCAATTGCTGCTATGGGGTTACTCGGTATGCTGCTGCTTATTAAACGGCGGTGCAGCGGTATTTATTTATGTGTAGTCACATGCATTTTTGCAGTGGCAGTTGGTGTGATGCCAGGCATCGAGCCGGAACAGGGGTTATTTGTGTCTGTAGATGTAGTTCTCGCGATTGCCACCCTTGTGGTCTGCTCGCGGCTCCTATTAACAGATCAAGGTGGTCGAAATGACACATAACAAGCCAATCGAGCGGACGTTTCCGTGCTTCGCACTCCAACGCCGCTCATCGGCACGTTAGATGGCGCGAATAGTCTTCCGGAACAACGGCGACAATAGCACCTTGCAGGATTCACAAGGCGTCGTCATCGGTGGATTAAAAGAAGTCCATCGCCAACCGATTGAAGTGAGTGGCTTCCGGTGCGGCCGGCATTCTGCGGCGCGCCCGAGACGCAGCGTCAATTGGCGAAGGGAGAGTTGGCTGATTGTTCAGTCGTTGGCGCCGAGCCAGCGGCCCAGGTTAAACCAGCTACTGGATTGAATTCATGGAGGTGCCTGATAAGCTCAAGCCCGACCTGGCCTGTGGCAACATAGGCATCAAATCAAGGAAAGGCCTGCGGCTCATGAAGGCGCCATCTAACAAGCCAATCGAGCGGACGTTTCCGTGCTTCGCACTCCAACGCCGCTCATCGGCACGTTAGATGGCGCGAAAAGTTTCTTGGAACAACGGCGACAAAAGCACTGTGCCGGCTGCGCAAGCCAAAACGATTAGTGGCTTACGGCAAGGCCATCGTGAGCCGATTGGTGCTAGCAGCTTCAGGCCACGCCGGCGATTTGCGTCGCGCCCGAGCCGCGGCGTCAATTGGCAAGGTGCGAGTTGGCTGATTATTCAGTCGTTGGCGCCGAGTCAGCGGCCTAAGTCGCGTCAACTACTGAATTAAATTCATGGTGGCAATTGAACCGCCTAAGCTCAACCTGACCTGTGGCAACATAGGCGGCAAATCAAGGAAAGGCCTGCGGCTCATGAAAGCGCCATCTAACAAGCCAATCGAGCGGACGTTTCCGTGCTTCGCACTCCAACGCCGCTCATCGGCACGTTGGGCGTCGCTTCTAGATCCCAGGCGCGACGCAGATCCGAACTGAGGCGCATGAGTAGAACAATGCAGTATTTGCTCGAGCGCTGTCAGAGCCTCGCCATAGCGAATACTAAAGGCATGTTGGTGCCGCTGATCGAAATGTATGGTAGTTATCCTGTCGCGCGAGTTCACTTGGCGGTTGGCGAGGCGAGATCGCACGTCGGATCAGTCAGCCGTGTCGTTGCGCGCCTCGCGAGCGGCTCCGTCCGATACCGCGCGAAGCAGAGTCACGCCAATCCTGAAACCACTACCGGTGGCGCGTTCATGGGCCGCTATTTGAGAATCACCAACCAAATCGCTATGTATGGTGTCAGGCGTAATCTGCAGCTATGCTCGGCTCAGATCTCTGTTAAAGAACAGCTGTAATGGCCAATTGGCGCCTAGGGCAACATCCCCGAACAAGCGCTAGCATTACTGAGTCTCAACCAATCGCAGTGGCCGACCACATCGATACAACGCCCAACAAGCCAATCGAGCGGACGTTTCCGCGCTTCGCGCTCCAACGCCGCTCATCGGCACGTTGAGGGTGTAGAAAAACCCTATTTCATGGCGTGGGTATCGGTCCGCCGATCTGCAGGTCGTGCTCGGGCAGGTGTCGCCATAACTTTGTATGCGTTTCGTGCGATCGGTGATTAACAGCGGTTCATGCGCATGGACTCGCTCGTTCCCGCTAATGTACGTATACCAAGTGCGCCAGCTTCTCGATGTTCTGCACGAGACTGAACAGCAACCATTGCCCGTTAACCTTGCGCTTGCTGCGTAGCGTGAATCGATTGAGTCGTTTGTTGTGTCTCAGGTTGCCGAATACCGGCTCGACTGTGGCGAAGCGCTGCCCGTATTGCTTGCGTCCATCGTCACTGTCGATACGTTCGCGCATCCGCATGGCGAGCCGGTCCGCGAGTGTCGGGTTCTTGTCATTAAAGAACGCGACTTGCCGGGTATGCGTCCTGTCGGGTGTGCGCAGACAACGGTCGCGGTGCGTACACGGGACACAATCGCGCTTTGCCCCTTGGAAGCGAACGGCTTCTCGACCATTGATGCGACAGTTCGACCCATGTCGGTAAAGTGATTTCCCCGCCGGGCACATGCAGGTGCCGGCTACCGGGTCATGCGCGAAGTCGGACGGCGTGTAGCAGGGTGGCTTCTTCGACTCGCCGGACTTATCGTAAAGCGGGTCGGGTTTGGTCTGATGTCGGGCCTGCCCTTCGAAGCGCTCGTCGCGCTTGCGCATCTGGTTGTCGGCAATCAGGGCGTTGACGTTCATGGCCTCGAGTGCGACCAAGCTGTCTTTGCTGTAATAGCCGGCGTCGGCCGTGATGAGGGTCTGGTCATGGCGATAAGGCGCGGTCGCCTCGACCATCGGGATCAGAAGCGATTGCTCTGAACCCGTGCCGTAGGCCTCGGCAGCCACAATGATTTGGTGTTTAGCATCGACTGCAGCGACCCCGGTGTAACCCTGGATGACACCCTTCTCGGTGCCCATCTTCGCGCTTTCATTATCAGTCCGATTACTCTTGACGACATTGCCGCTGGCGCCACGGCGGTCCTCAGGATTGGCGGCCAGCCACTCGCGTAGTTCGCCGGCGTCGCGCTGAAGCTGTTCGAGCTGGCGTGCCGTGCGCTGGATATCGTCGGTCTCGACGCACTCGCCGTCGACCGTCTGATGGCGGAGCAGCAACGCTTTCGCAGTCGTTTCGAGTTTGCTTGCCTGGTGCTCGAAGTCCGCCCGCGTACCACTCTTGTGCTTGGATGCGTTACTCGGTAGTTTCACGCCATCGATGGCGAATAATTCGCTGCCGATGAGACCCTGCCGCTGGCAGATGGCGAGCACGGCGCCGAACACGGTGGCGATGTCATCGCCGAGGGTGCTGACGAAATGCGCGATGGTGGTGAAGTGCGGTTGGCTGTCGCCGCTCAGCGCAATGAAGGTCGCGTCGCGGACACAGGCACGCGCGATAGGTCGGCTGCCGAGGAGTCCCTGCGAGTAACCGAACAGGACGACCTTCAACAGCATGGTGGGCGGATAGGCCGGCGCACCGGTCTCGTCGTTACGATAACGAGCATCGAAATGCGAGAGGTCGAGTTCGTGGTCGATAAGGTGACTCAGCGCATGCTCAAATGTCCCGGGCCGCAACTGCTCGGCGAGGTCGAGGGCGACGAACCGCAGATCTGCGTCGACGTCGTAGTACCGCGCCATCACCCCATCTCCTGTGTGTTGTCCGATCGATATCACACAGATCGTCGCGGTACGCCTGAGTTCCCTGCGATGACTCGCATCCAGCGAGTTTTTCTACACCCTCGTTAGGCCACACGAAAGCTTTGAAAGCTATCGGCACAACGAGCGCCGGCGATTACGGGCCAAGGAAGCCCATGCCGGTGCTTTGCTCCACAGCTAGCCGAAAGGTCAGTGAAGGATGAAGAAAGTCCATCGTAAAGTCACAGCCGAGTATCTATCTAAGCCTATTGGTTCAATTGTCGGCCGGCGATAAGAATAATGAGCTACATTTATAGTTCATCGTTTGCATAGACCTGCAGCTTCGAGGCCTTTATGGCCATTAAGCAAAAGGTATTGTGGCTACAGGGAAGCGCTGTGCTAGTTCCATTTCAAGACTTAGAAGTGTGGCCTAACCAGCCGTTGCAGCGGACGCCTCCGTGCTTCGCACTCCGGCGCCGCTGAACGGCACGTTAGATGGCGCGAAGAAATAATCCATCGGCTGAAGCTGCGCAAAGTAGAAACAAATCGTGGCGAGATTAAGTAGTACAAATGCCGAACAGATCCGTGCCGTCGGTATCGCAAATATCTTGCGGGTAGCATCGCCATTCTGCTTAGTAGGCGGACCACCGTTGAGGTCAGCCGCTTAATGTAGGCGCGCGTCGGCTGCAAGGGAGTCGGAATGGTGCGAGTCGGCGATTGTCCAGCCGCCCAGTCCGGTGTCACTTGAGGCGAGCTAGCGCTGGCGAGTTCGAAAAATGCAGGCCGGACTTAGGTCGTCGCCAATCCGTTACGGCCGCATGGTCGGAGGCCAGCGCGGCAGATCTGAATACGCCATTACCCTGCTATGCTTTTCATTCATTGGCTTAGGGCAGGGAATAACCGCGGTGGCCATCAGCAACCAAAGAGCGCCATCTAACCAGCTGTTCGAGCGGACGCTTCCGTGCTGCGCACTCCAGCGCCGCTCAACAGCACGTTAGGCAGCAAGGGAAAGGAAGGTGCTCTTCACAATTGCATTATTCGGGCTCACAGTAGCTGCAGAGTCTGCAGCTATTGGCCTATCTGACACAGTAACTCTGGTGGTGTGTTCGAAGCCTCGTATCGAGCAGCAGGCGATGCCTCCAGGTCGGATTGTGTGGGAGCGCGGCGAAGTACGCGCAGACGGTAAATCGATCAGCCTTGGGGCGACGTTCCCGGGTGAAATCGATGGGCGGAAGTTCCAGTTGCTCGAAGCCATCGTATCGGATACCGGCACCTACAAGTTTTTGCTAGCCCCAACTCTTGCTTTCGATTCTCCTTCTGATCAAGCGGTTCCGGAATTAACGTTCCAATTTGATCTTCATCCTGGCACTGCTGCGAAAGTAAACTTCAAGTTCACGTACTACACCTCTGGTCAGGGATGTCCCGACGAGAAATTCGTCTACGAAGTAAACGCGAACGAAGGCCTCATGAACCCAGACTCGGCCGGTCGTCAACCGTGATCTCTCTTGAGCGGGGTGTTTACGAGCAGTGCCGCGAGCCGCACGTGGGCATCCATGCTGGAAGTTTCGATTGGTGCGGCGCTATAGAAAATTTGCTGCCTAACCAGCCAATCGAGCGGACGTTTCCGTGCTTCGCACTCCAACGCCGCTCATCGGCACGTTAGCTTTCATGGAGATATCTGTGGACGTTTCGGCCTTTTTTGTCCAGGTAATGTCTTCTACTATCGTAAGCTCCTTACTAGTAGGCGCCGGTGTCTGGGTGGCGCGCTCTTGGATTACCGAGCGCCTCAAGACGGCGATTAAAGCTGAGTACGACGAGAAGCTCGAAACGCATAAGGCGGAGCTGAAAGCAAAATCGGATGTGGAGATCGAGAAGCTCCGGTCTGACCTGGCCATCGCCGCAGCAGAGCGTCATGTCCGCTTTGCCAACCTACATGAAATGCGAGCAGAGGTTATCGCAGAAACCTATTCACGCCTCGCGGATCTTCATCGGAAAATCGCCAATTACGTAAAAATATTTGAACCAGCGGGTGACAAGCCCCGCAATGAGCGACGAAGCGAAGCGGCCGACGCACACAAAGAGTTCATGGAGTATTTTGCAAGGCGAGTAATATTTATTCCTAAAGCCACCTCGGCAAAGCTTGAAAAGATTAATCAAGATCTTGTGTCGGCGTACTATAAGTTCTTCTGGTCCGTGGACATGACGAAGGGCGAGACTACATCTGGTACAGATAAATGGGTGGAAGTGTTTAATTCGGTAAACGAAGATATTGCGGTTGCTTTAAATGATCTTCAAGATGATTTACGAAATTTGTTAGGCGATGAAAGCTAACCAGCCAATCGAGCGGACGTTTCCGCGCTTCGCGCTCCAACGCCGCTCATCGGCACGTTAGGCGTAATGGTTATTTCCTTCGATCGACATGCGCACCTAGCAGCATCGGAGCTGAAAGACCTCTGCGGAAATTATTCAGTTGCTTTGCTGTCCGAAAAGTCATCGAAAGCGCTCACGTTTCTTGGCACCGGTTTCTGTGTCAACTATCGAGCGGGTACCTACCTTGTAACGGCCTCTCACGTTGCGAAGGAAGCAAACGGTGTTCTATACCTCGGGAAAAATGGATTCAGACAATTCCGCGGCGCCGGGCGTCTAACGGAATGGGACGGCGATGATTTCTACGATATAGCTGCTATGCCTATAGACGCTGCTTTGCTGTCTGAAGTTGGGGCTACACCTGTCGATATTGATACGAATCGGGGGGCTGTGGATTATCCGGCCGGCTTCCACGCTGTTATCGGATATCCAATTTCAAAAAACAAGCTTGGAAAGGCTATTAGAATGGGAGAAAAACTCATAAATGCCAAGTGCTACACGGTCCTGACCTATCGGGCGAATATCAACTATGAACGTTACGGGCGGAATCCGGCCGACCACATTGCTCTCCAATACAATGATGCCGTCGATATAAACCAAAGCTCCATAAATAGAATCTCGCTACGTGGATTTAGCGGCGCTCCTTTGTGGACAACCAGAGACATGTACTCCACGAGCCAAGCATTGCTCGTTGGGTTACTCACTCACTATATTCCGTATGCCCGAATAGCATTTTGCACGAGGCTTTCCTGCATTCGAGACTTCATTAATGCGAATTACGCCTAACCAGCCAATCGAGCGGACGTTTCCGTGCTTTGCACTCCAACGCCGCTCATCGGCACGTTAGAGCGCACGATTATGACCGTACGGGTACTACTATTCCTCTCACTTTTAACGGCTGGAGTATTCTCTACCAGTTCTGCGGCACAGTCCGACTCCTCTCAAGCTGAGTCATATCAGTACGCTATGGAAGTAGGCTGCACAGATGCCGGACGTCGAAAAGGAGAGCCTCAAGACGTCGTCGAGAGATTCTGTGAATGTATGATGAAAACGCTCAAACAAAGTATGGACGAAGAGGAATGGCAGCGCGCCTATGTCCATTCTCTCAATCATCAAGATCGAGAAGAAATGGCGATCATTGGTAAACACTTGCCCAAAGCACAGTAGTGCAGAGAAAGTGCGCTCTAACCAGCCAATCGAGCGGACGTTTCCGTGCTGCGCACTCCAACGCCGCTCATCGGCACGTTAGGCGTCGCTTTAAGATCTAGAGGCGCTACAAAGGTCTAGATTGAGGCGTGACAGACGAACAATGCAACATCTGTTCGAACGGCGTCGGAACCTTGCCATGGCGAATGCTAAAGGTACGCTGGCGCCGCTGATCGAAATAAATCGAGGTCGTTCTGTCGCGCGGGTTCTCTTGGCGGTTGGCGAGGCGAGATCGTTCGTCGGATCGGTTAGCCGTGTCGTTGCGCGCCTCGCGAGCGGCTTCGTCCGATACCGCGCGAGGCCGAGACACACCATTCCTGGAACCACTATCGGTGGCGCGTTCGTAGGCCGCTATTGGAGAAACGTCAGCCTCCTCGGCAAGTATGGTGCCGATAGCAATCTGCGACTATGCTCATCTGAAAACCCGTAGTAACGAGCAGCCGTAATGGTCCATTGGCATCTGGAGCAGCATTTCCTGGCAGGCGCTGTCGTTAATGCACTTCGGCCAATCTCGGTGGCCAACCATTTCGATGCAACGCCTAACCAGCCAATCGAGCGGACGTTTCCGCGCTTCGCGCTCCAACGCCGCTCATCGGCGCGTTAGGCGTCACAAGATGCGCATCCACGATCTGCAATCCGTTGACGGTCAGCCCCATGCTTTTGAGATCGCCAACCTCTTACTAACACGGGCTCAAGCATGTCGTATCGCGAAATCGATCCCCGGAAGCACACTGATCCGACAATCAAGACTCCTCCGCGATCAAGATTTGTTTTGTGAGTTCACTCTTGGTGACGAAACATTCATTATTGAAGAACCGCACGGTGACAATAGCCGGTTCTTTGTCGGGTCTAAAGATGGCATATCTAGCGAATCTCTATTACTTGTTCGTGAAGCCTTTGATCGCCATAGGTGGTGGCATGCGCCGAGTGGAATGCTAGCGATGGTTTTGCTTCTATCTCTAATGGCGCTTGTCTCAGTGACGGCATATAAGTTCATTGCGCTAGACTGTCTTGCTTCCGACGGAAAATCGGAGTTGGGGGCGAAGCAATGCGTTTACACGACGAAGTGACGCCTAACCAGCCAATCGAGCGGCCGTTTCCGCGCTTCGCGCTCCAACGCCGCTCATCGGCACGTTAGACCTCATTACCAAACATGACCAAAGCATTCGACGCATTCGAAAGATCGATTAGAGACGCCGAGGAACTCCTCGCCCGATACGACACGGAGAAATCCGCCTCGAATGGGCATAATGGAGAAGTCTTGAAGCGCGCCGGACTAGTAATGGCCCTTGCGGCTTGGGAGACCTATGTCAAAGATAGAATTCAAACGGAAATCGACACATGGCTGCAAGCTGTCGACGGCAGCCCGGTTGGTAAATTTATCAGACGACGATTAGAGGAAGACCTCAAGCGCTTCTTCAATCCCAATTCAGAGCGGACTCGCCGTATATTTATTGAGTACTTTGATACGGACATAACAAAGGAATGAGTTTGGGACAACTACGATAGCAGCGCTTCGAAAAAGGCTCTTGATGCATTGATTTCAAAGCGTGGCGATGCTGCCCATAAAGCTAATACCGCTGTCCATGCGAGCGCCGATCCCCACAAAGTCAAACGGGAAGAATTGGAGAAGGGGATCCGGTTTCTAAAGGGTCTTGTCGCGGCAACGGAAAAAGCGAAGATTTCAAAATGAGGTCTAACAAGCCAATCGAGCGGACGTTTCCGTGCTTCGCACTCCAACGCCGCTCATCGGCACGTTATACGGCATGAAGATCATTCCCGAAGACTTTGAGAGAAACGGATACGTCGTCGTCGATCAATTGATCGAAGAATGCGATGTCTCGAATATAGAGCTCCAGCTATCGGCTCTCGCGATCGAAAGCGCGGGGACTCGAAACCTCCTTGGCATTGAGTGGTGCGCTCTGCCAGCTCAACGCATAAAGCACAGCTCTACTATCGGTCCCCTACTGCCTCAGGCCGCCGTCGCCGTCCAGTGCACCTATTTCGAGAAAACTGCCGACCGCAACTGGCTGGTCGCTCTACATCGAGACCGTTCTATTCCAGTAGCCCGTCGTATTAAGGCTGCGGGGTGGGCTGGGTGGTCCGAGAAAGAAGGGGTGCTATATACGCAACCACCAGCTGCAGTACTCGAATGCCTGGTTATCGTCCGAGTTCACCTGGAAGACAATACAGAGTTGAACTCCCCGCTGCAGGTTATCCCTGGCTCTCACATTGGCAATGTTAAAGCTGGTGCGCGGGTCCTGTGTCTTGTCGGTATGGGCGGTGCGCTAGTCATGCGGCCACTCATATTGCATGCTTCTTCCAAGCTCAAGAGAAATGCGAGGCGTGTGCTTCATTTCCTATTCGGGCCGGCTTCGTTACCAGATAAAGCAGAGTGGGCGTATGCCGTATAACCAGCCAATCGAGCGGACGTTTCCGCGCTTCGCGCTCCAACGCCGCTCATCGGCACGTTAGATTGCTTGAGGACTCGGAATGGAGTTTCGGTGGGATCCGGACAAAGCCCTCGAGAATGAGCGGAAGCATGGCGTGACCTTCCTCGAGGCGCTTGGTGTGTTTAATGACGACTTATCCTCGACCGTAGCGGACCCCGATCATTCCGAGGGAGAGTATCGATACTTGATATTTGGCCTATCGGACTCGGGCAAACACTTGGTTGTGTCCTATACTGAGCGTGACGAAAGGATCCGATTAATATCTGCACGAGAATTGACGCCTCGCGAGCGTAAAGCCTATGAACAGTGAAACCGATGACCTGCGCCAAGAGTATCCCGAAGAATTCATCAAGTCAGGGATCCGTGGAAAATATACTAAGCAGTATCGCGAAGGGAGCAATGTCGTTCTCATTGACTCAGACCTGCATAAACTGTTTCCGGACTCGGCATCGGTAAACAAGGCACTTCGAGAGTATGTTGCGCATAAGCAAGGCGCAATCTAACAAGCCAATCGAGCGGACGTTTCCGCGCTTCGCGCTCCAACGCCGCTCATCGGCACGTTAGGTGGCAGGGAGAGCGGATACCAATCCGAGACTCTTGGCGAAAGGCTCGAAGTCTCGGTCCGTGTAGAGAAGTGGGAGGCTGCGCTCGATACAGAAGGTGGCGATGATGCAGTCCACCGTCTTCCTGACAGTGACACCCCGACGGCGGAGCGATCTATAATTGTCGGCGGCTGTAACCGCTAGGTCCTTGCCCAAAAGATCGAAGAACGTGAGTCCGAGAAGCAGTGACTTTGCAGTCTGGTAGTCTGGATCGGAACGGAAGCCTTGAAGTACCTCGGTTAGGATCAGGTCGCCTATAGCAACGGGCTCAATACCGAGAGTCGAATCGAGAAAGTCCGTCTCCCTCGAGCGGACACCATTGAAATAATCCACCCAGACGCTCGAATCGACAAGGATCATGCGTCGAGTCGCATCCGCTCTAGATCACCCTTCCATTTGAGCTTCCCCCGGAGGCCGCGGATTTGCTCCTGGCGTTTAAGCTGAATCAGCGCCTTAAGGCCCAACTCAACCGCTTCCTTCTTGGTGGCGGCGCCAGTAACCTTAATTGCCTCGGCAATTAGCTTGTCGTCGATAACGATGTTGGTACGCATAGCGGTGAGCCGTGTGTAGGATATTACATGAGTATACACATAATAATAAAGCAGGTGCTGCCACCTAACAAGCCAATCGAGCGGACGTTTCCGTGCTTCGCACTCCAACGCCGCTCATCGGCACGTTAGGCGCCCGTGATGTCGCCTGCCGAGATTCGAACGGCTGTAAAAGATCTAAACAGCAAGACCGTTGCCGAAGAGGAGAAGGCATGGTTGAAGCTGCGGCATCTTGGTGTCGAGGTGGTACCCTATCTCCGCGAAGCCTATCCGGTGTTTTCTCGGTGGCAGGGTCGAGTTTCATTGGTGTTTCACTCCATCAGATTTGCCAGGATCTCAGAGGATGCGTTTCTTTTGGGCTTAGAGGCGCTAAACGATCGCGCTACCATCGTACGTTATAGAGCCTGTGCTTTGGTCGCGTATTCACTTCGGAGGGATGCGCTATTCGCGCTCAATAGACTCATGGATCACGATGTTCTGCAGACCGTCGAAGATGCGAGCGCGGCCATGGAGGCAATTGAAAGTCAGAATCATCATCTTTTCGTAGATCGGACGAACTCAGGTCAGATGCGGTGGGTGGTAAACGATGAAGATCGCGCGGGCGCCTAACCAGCCAATCGAGCGGACGTTTCCGTGCTTCGCACTCCAACGCCGCTCATCGGCACGTTAGGGCCCATATGAAAAGCAACGGCTACCGAATAATCTGCCGCGAACGGCTGCGGCATCTTGCGTCGCGGGTAACAGATGCAGACCTCAGGCTACATGTTGCAATGCTTCGTCGTTTTTTGCCGTCGTCAAATTACGCAAATCCTCGGCAGCTGACCCAAAACGATTAATCAATGTCGATGCTGGAAGCCATCAGCGCCATTGTTGAAGTAATCGGACACACCATTGAAGGACTAGCGGGATGGCGATATATCTTATCCCCGCGGTATCGAGAAAAAGTCCACAACCGTTGGCGGAAAATGTCTAGGTGGACAGTAAGCGGTGAGATATTTACATTTATGATCAGCTTTACATTCGTTTGCGCAATTTTTGGCGGCGCACTGTGGCTGCTCATTCAGTAAAGTCCTCATCGAACGAGATGGGCCCTAACCAGCCAATCGAGCGGACACCTCCGTGCTACGCACTCCGGTGCCGCTCATCGGCACGTTGAGGGTGTAGAAAAACTCTATTTCATGGCGTGGGTATCGGTCCGCCGATCTGCAGGTCGTGCTCGGGCAGGTGTCGCCATAACTTTGTATGCGTTTCGTGCGATCGGTGATTAACAGCGGTTCATGCGCATGGACTCGCTCGTTCCCGCTAATGTACGTATACCAAGTGCGCCAGCTTCTCGATGTTCTGCACGAGACTGAACAGCAACCATTGCCCGTTAACCTTGCGCTTGCTGCGTAGCGTGAATCGATTGAGTCGTTTGTTGTGTCTCAGGTTGCCGAATACCGGCTCGACTGTGGCGAAGCGCTGCCCGTATTGCTTGCGTCCATCGTCACTGTCCATCCGTTCGCGCATTCGCATGGCGAGCCGGTTCGCGAGTGTCGGGTTCTTGTCATTAAAGAACGCGACTTGCCGGGTATGCGTCCTGTCGGGTGTGCGCAGACAACGGTCGCGGTGCGTACACGGGACACAATCGCGCTTTGCCCCTTGGAAGCGAACGGCTTCTCGACCATTGATGCGACAGTTCGAACCATGCCGGTAAAGTGACTTCCCCGCCGGGCACATGCAGGTGCCGGCTACCGGGTCATGCGCGAAGTCGGACGGCGTGTAGCAGGGTGGCTTCTTCGGCTTGCCGGACTTATCGTAAAGCGGGTCGGGTTTGGTCTGATGTCGGGCCTGCCCTTCGAAGCGCTCGTCGCGCTTGCGCATCTGGTTGTCGGCAATCAGGGCGTTGACGTTCATGGCCTCGAGTGCGACCAAGCTGTCTTTGCTGTAATAGCCGGCGTCGGCCGTGATGAGGGTCTGGTCATGGCGATAAGGCGCGGTCGCCTCGACCATCGGGATCAGAAGCGATTGCTCTGAACCCGTGCCGTAGGCCTCGGCAGCCACAATGATTTGGTGTTTAGCATCGACTGCAGCGACCCCGGTGTAACCCTGGATGACACCCTTCTCGGTGCCCATCTTCGCGCTTTCATTATCAGTCCGATTACTCTTGACGACATTGCCGCTGGCGCCACGGCGGTCCTCAGGATTGGCGGCCAGCCACTCGCGTAGTTCGCCGGCGTCGCGCTGAAGCTGTTCGAGCTGGCGTGCCGTGCGCTGGATATCGTCGGTCTCGACGCACTCGCCGTCGACCGTCTGATGGCGGAGCAGCAACGCTTTCGCAGTCGTTTCGAGTTTGCTTGCCTGGTGCTCGAAGTCCGCCCGCGTACCACTCTTGTGCTTGGATGCGTTACTCGGTAGTTTCACGCCATCGATGGCGAATAATTCGCTGCCGATGAGACCCTGCCGCTGGCAGATGGCGAGCACGGCGCCGAACACGGTGGCGATGTCATCGCCGAGGGTGCTGACGAAATGCGCGATGGTGGTGAAGTGCGGTTGGCTGTCGCCGCTCAGCGCAATGAAGGTCGCGTCGCGGACACAGGCACGCGCGATAGGTCGGCTGCCGAGGAGTCCCTGCGAGTAACCGAACAGGACGACCTTCAACAGCATGGTGGGCGGATAGGCCGGCGCACCGGTCTCGTCGTTACGATAACGAGCATCGAAATGCGAGAGGTCGAGTTCGTGGTCGATAAGGTGACTCAGCGCATGCTCAAATGTCCCGGGCCGCAACTGCTCGGCGAGGTCGAGGGCGACGAACCGCAGATCTGCGTCGACGTCGTAGTACCGCGCCATCACCCCATCTCCTGTGTGTTGTCCGATCGATATCACACAGATCGTCGCGGTACGCCTGAGTTCCCTGCGATGACTCGCATCCAGCGAGTTTTTCTACACCCTCGTTAGGTGTCAACGAGAGTCTTCTGGCGCTACACTTAGCACAGGCAGCACGGTGAAGATGAAGACGTCATGGAAGCTCCTATCGTAGTAATTGACCCAGAAATCCAAAGCGGAGCGCCTGTGTTTGCGGGGACCCGCGTACCGATCCAGAACCTGTTCGATTACCTGGAAGAAGGTGATCCGTTGGATGCGTTTCTCGATCAGTTTCCGACAGTAACGCGGGAAATGGCGATAGCTGTACTTGAAAAGGCCCGCGAAGCCGTGGCTACTGATGCGCATCCTGCTTGATGAGTCGTTACCACGCGATTTGGCTCAGTTGATCACAGGCCATCGCGTATCGACTGTAAAAATAGAGGGTTGGTCTGGTGTTAAGAATGGCAAATTGCTAGCTCTGGCGGCAGAACGATTCGACGCTTTTCTAACGGCCGACCAGAATCTTGAGTTCGATCAAAACCCTGCCACACTTCCCATATCCGTAGTCGTTCTAAGAGGTGGACCCGTCCAGCTGGGCAGGTATTAGGTTCTGTTAAGTGAAATCTTCTGCCTTACTATTCTCATGCGAGAAGGAGCAGAAGATGACCAAGAGAAAGCGACGCAATCATTCCTCAGCATTCAAAGCCAAGGTGGCGCTGGCGGCCTTGAAAGGCGAGCGCACGCTGGCTGAATTGGCTGAGCAATTCGATGTTCACCCCAATCAGATCCAGGACTGGAAGAAGCGCCTAACCGAAGGCGCCGAAGATGTGTTTGGTGGCCACGCCGTTGAGGCCGGGCATCAAGAGCAGGAGGTAGAGAAGCTCCACGCGAAGATCGGCCGGTTGGCGATGGAGAACGATTTTTTAGCCAAAGTGCTCGGGCGCGACCGATGAGCGAGCGCCGGGAAAAGATCCAAATGGAACATCCGTTGCCCAAGGCGCGGCGCTGCCAATTGCTCGCGGTGCCGCGTTCGACGGCGTACTACCAACCGACAGCGGTATCGACGCATGATCTGGCATTGATGCGGCTTATCGACGAGATCCACTTGCAGTATCCGTTCTATGGCAGCCGACGGCTCTGCGATGAATTGGAGGACCGAGGGCATGTGGTCAACCGCAAGCGAGTCCAGCGACTGATGCGGTTGATGGATCTACAGGCGCTGTACCCGCAGCGGCGAACCAGCCAACCTGGCAAGGGGCACAAGATCTACCCGTACCTGCTGCGAGACTTGCCAATCGAGCGTGCGAACCACGTCTGGGCGACGGACATCACCTATATCCCGATGGCGAAGGGGTTCATGTACCTGGTCGCGATCATCGATTGGTACTCGCGCCGGGTGCTATCGTGGCGACTGTCGAACACGCTGGACACGGCGTTCTGTATCGATGCCCTGGAAGAGGCCTTGCAGCGCTATGGGGCGCCACAGATGTTCAACACTGACCAGGGTGCGCAGTTCACCTCTGAGGCCTTCACGGACGTGCTCAAGAGTCGCGGTGTCGAGATCAGCATGGACGGCAAGGGTCGTTGGGTGGATAACGTGTTCGTCGAACGGCTGTGGCGCAGCGTCAAGTACGAGAATGTCTATCTGCATGCCTACGAGACGCCAGCTGCTCTGCGCGACGGACTGGCTCGATACTTCGTGTTCTATAACAGCAAGCGCCGTCACAGCGCGCTGGACCGACGCACCCCGGATGCGGTGTACTTTGAACAGGCCGCCGCTAAACTGGCGGCCTGAAATCCTATGAAGATTTCACTTACGGCGCTGTCCAGTTTCATGGGTCCATTTCTGCTTCGAGGTGGATATTTGATTCCCACGATTACTGGCAACGTGTACTTCACCGAGTTACCGATAATGAGATACCCATGGCAATAGAACACGATAAGGAAGTATTTGGAGGCTGTTATTGCGGCGACTTACGCTTTCTGATTCCTGGCAACGTCCGTCCGCTCTTGTCGGGGTACTGTCATTGTATTGGCTGCCGACAAGCTCACGCCGCACCGATATATGAAGTGGCCTGGATACTGAAATCTGATTTCGGAATTACCAAGGGCCATGAGAGGCTTAAGTGGTATACACGTTCTGAACTAACACGAGAACACCTTCGGAGATATTTCTGCGAAAACTGTGGGACAAGGGTCTTTAATTCGTTTGAAGGCCCGTTCAACGGGCAACAAGTTTCAGTAACCGGAATATTCCCGTCGTTGTTTGATGATCAGTTATTGGCGCGAACCGAACGTTGGGCGCCGCAAATGCATATGCACTGTGAGGAGAGTCTAATGGATCTTTCACTGCTCAACGACGGACTACCGAAACTTCCAAAGGGTACGAACGCCGCTTGACCAGCCAATGGAGCGGGCGCTTTCGTGCTACGCGCCTCACCGCCGCTCATCGGCGCTTTAGGCGTCCAACCGGAGACATAAGATGTCACGAGTTCGCGTTGATAGCTTTACCATCTCGCTCGACGGATACGGAGCAGGACCCAATCAAGACATCAACAATCCGCTGGGTATTGGTGGGACGGATCTGCACCAGTGGTTATTTCCAACACGCACGCTCCAGCGGGCCTTGTTCGGGAAGGATAGCGGCACGACTGGAGTTGACGATAACTTCGCCGCTCGTGGATTTGCAAAAGTTGGGGCCTGGATCCTCGGGAGAAACATGTTCAGCCCCCTACGTGGACCCTGGCCGGACATGAACTGGAAAGGCTGGTGGGGAGACAATCCACCGTATCACGTTCCGGTCTTCATCATGACGCATCATTTTCGTCCACCCATTGAGATGGAAGGGGACACCACGTTCCATTTCGTCACGGGCGGGATTCACGACGCGCTTGAGAAGGCACGCGAGGCGGCCAGCGGAATGGACGTGCGCGTCGGCGGTGGGCCAAACGTCATACAGCAGTACCTTCGCGCGAGCCTCATTGATGAACTTCACATTGCTATCGCGCCCGTCCTGCTCGGCGGAGGCGAACGGCTATTCGAAGGAGTTGACTTGCGGGCTCTGGGATACGAATGCATTGAATTCGTAGCATCGGAAAAGGCCACGCATGTCGTCCTTCGGCAGCAAGGGCGCGCGGACGCTTGACCAGCAATCGAGTGGGCGTTTCTGTGCTTCGTACTCCAACGTCGATCATCGGAACATTAGGCGTACCTTGAGCATCACCCAAATATTCGAGTCTTTGTTTGGCGGTAAGCGCCTCAAAACGATGAGCCTGGCTGACCTTGTTACGCTCGTGGCTGACGAGCCGACACCCGTGAATCGCGACGCGTTTTACCGTAAGCTCATTGTCTCCAAGGTTGGCTCTCGCACATCCAATTTGGATGATTCGATGCATCCAGGTGAGCGTGTCCAGGCCACGGGTGACAAGATTGGCATTCCCACGACTACACGACCGGACGGTATTCGCTATCTTACGGTCTATTGCGACATACCCGCGATGTTCCGAGTCTTTCCGAAAGACACCTTCGTTGAGGTTGAAGCCAGAGTCGTTTTGCAGATGGCCAAAAATATTGGCGGTGGCATCATCGTCTACAATGGTTTGGACGGTCGCCAGTCGTGGGTAGGAGTCCCGAGAGAGCATGTTGATGAATTGCTATCAGACCGACATACCTAACTGTGCTTCAGCGAAGCCAGTCATCGTGCTCCGGTTGCAATCGTCGCGCACTAGGCGCCGGCTCGCTGAGCTTGGGTCGTGAGGGGCCGGAAATTGCCCGATCCCTGTTTTCCGTGCCGGGTAGTCACTTAGTCAAACCCTCAAGCCTTTACGACGGCTCTCCTTTAGGTTTATCGCAAGGCACCATCGACGAACAATGTTTGTTGTTGTTCAAATCGGGGCAGGTGGATTGGAACCTCCAGCATGAGGTTTCTCTCAGCTCTGTCGCGGGCTAATTCCGGACCGCACTAGAAAACCTGAGAACCGTGCTTACGGCAGCTGGCCCAAGCCTGGACAATCTCATGCATATGGCGATGTATGTTCGGGGTGAGCTTTAAGATCATATGGAAGCGTTGGCCCCTGTATTATCACCTTCCTCGGAGAATCTCGAACATCGATCACAGGGATAGGCGTTTCGTCACTTACCTCGCGAGCAACGTTGGCAGAAGTCGAAGCGGTCGCCAGACTTGCACGACCATAGTTCCTTACCGAACCTCACTCCTCGTCGCGAGACAAGCGCGCCCAAGGCATCGCTCACATATCTAATACGAGCCAAGATCGAATTGACGCCTAACTCGCCAATCGAGTTGACGTTTCTGCACTACGCCTTCCGGCGCCGCTCATCGGCACGGTGGCGACATCGACCACTACCTGGTCGTTGCCTCGTAATGTCCGATACTGCTTGCGCGCGTCGCGCATTAGTTTCAATCTTTGTCCGCAAAAGCAGGAGTTGATCCCCATGCGGAAATACAGCTTGATAGCGACGATTCTGGTCGTCGTCTGCAAAGGAGCTTTTGCGATCCCCGTCCTGCAAGGGACACAGACCCATCCGACGGGCATCCTTGGTTTGACTATAGGCTCAAGCACCTATAACGCGACTTTCAGCACCCTCAGCGATAGCTATGACTCATTTTATACCGCTTCCCCCATAACGCTCATCTCGACTGACGGGGAGATTATCGGAGACGGCCCATCTCCACTAGTATTGGCGTTTGCAGATGCGCTCGCCCAACTCGGAGTGGATGGACTGGGCGGCTCTGCGATTTTATTTCCTAATCTCGTTAACGTGCCATTGGGCTTTCTTATCCCAACGAGTTTGAGTGGCGGGGCTAGTTCAGGGCAGATAATAGGTGCCATTAACCCATGGCTGTGCTGTGGCCACTACTATGGTTTTCTCAACAGCGAAAGTCCGAATTCAGACGGGGCCAATGCGACTGCTCTATACGAGTTCGTCTCGTTTACACAGAACGTACCGGAGCCCGATACACTTGCTTTACTAAGTCTCGGCTTGTTCGGAGTGCCAAACGTCCGCCGCAAATTCTGTCAGCATTTGGTCCAGGCGTGAATTCTCCGAGCGCTAGAGCGGCAACAATACTGGTTAAGAATACGATAAACGTTGAATCCTCCTCGTAGCTTGCAACCGGCGAGTAGTCGATTGTCCCGACCCAAAATCCGGAGTAGGGTTCCGCAGAGAATTTCGAGTCGAGACCAGTGCCGTCGCGATCGTTAGTCGCCGTGATCGCCGGCACTCGGCCATCGAATAGAACGAATGTGGTTAAGCGCTCGTGGTTGCCAGGCAGCCTGTAATGTGCGCGTCGTCTAACCAGCTGTTTCAGCGGACGTCTCCGCGCTTCCCGCTACAGCGCCGATCATCGGCACGTTAGGCGACTAAGACTTCGCCGACGTGGGAAGACGCAAAGCATCTCCAGGAGCATTATGATGATGCGGCCACCGAAGTCATCATCGCGAACCTCCCATTTTCCCATTTGCGTGTAGCGGTTGCGGTGCTAGATGATTTCCCGAACTTGGAGGTCACGTGCTTTTGTAACAAAGGACTCGAAGACAGCCCGGCAGTCGACGAAACGTGGAAGACAAAAATCCTGCATGCGCCTCTTGAGTCGTGTCTCGGTACTCTTCACGCAGCTCACGGCACACAGCGGTATCTCAAGATTCATCTGAGGCATGACAAGCAGCCAGACGCGCTTTAGACAGAACTCGTATTCTGGAGTGACATTACTTTACCGACTGGCCTGGCTACGAGTAACCTTGAGCGGTGGTTCGACACGCTTATATTTTTGGCCGAAGCATGCAGACATGGGATTCCTGGAGCTCAATGCATTCTCACGCCGAGCACAGTGTACGGATAGATTAATTGCTGCATGAAGACGCCAGATCTGTATTTGTATGTTGAGCCGACAAATCAGTCGGTCGAGCGGCACCTCCACGGTACACCCTTTGGTATCGCTCATCGGCGCGTTTGGTTGCTATTGGATACACCTTCAATGAAGTCTTATGCGTTGGCGCTGCTTTGCCTATTCGCATTTGATCTTCAGGCGAACCTTGGGGGTGGAACGGTACCCGAAGTAAATGTCCTGCCAGAGTTGACTAGCGCTGGGCCGAACAACTTTCGAAAGGTCTTCCAAGAACGACGCAACTATGAACTTTCGGAACCGTTACAAATCGAACACGCACCGGTCCTATACGAGGGGACGCTATGTGAGGGGCCGTTAGTATATTTACGCGACGAGCTTCTACCCGGGGTGTCGCAAAAGCCGATAGTAGTTCCCGCTGGGACCAAGATTAACTCTTACTACATTTACGTCGACCCACAAGTCTTTTCAATACCCAACATCGACTGGACTATATTCCTGGAAAGTTCACAGTCCGCTGCTTGCGCCGATTTTGATCAAAATAGAGAATCGTCTTTACTAGGATATATCTACACAGCCACTGGCCTTGACGCTACGGATTATCTTGGAATGCCAAATTCACTCTACCCGAGGAACAATCCAGCGCGCGGTCTTGAGGTAGGAGACGTCATCTCGGCTACCGCGTACGCGGACATAACAGAGATAATTACAAACTTCGACGTGTCGGATCCATACGATGCAATCCGTGTCATTGAGATTGCGGCACCGGAGGTGCCTAATGTTATGTTGCCAATATCGAAATGGGCCCTTGTAGTGCTTGGCGCATTGTTAACGTTCTTAAGAATCCAATCTATTCAGCCAATCGAGCAGGCGCGTTCGCGCTTTGCGCTCCAGCGCCGCTCATCGGCGCGTTAAGCCACATACAAGACCCAGGGACGTGCAGCAGTGAAAACCTTCGTAGTAGTCCTGAAGATGCTTGCCCCTGTTTTCATCGCTGTCGCAGCCTTGCATCTGATCCTTGGTCTGGAGGCCGATAGAATGCTCGGAGCAACAATCTCGCCAGAGACAATGACCGACGCGACCTTGAACAGCCAGAATCGATTCTTTGGGGTGTCGTTCGCGTTCTATGGAGTCGCCCTATACCTGTGCGCGACGGACATTCCGCGATATGAACCGATCTTTAAAGCCTTGCTCTTTATTTTCTTCTTGGCAGGGTTGGGCCGCGTCGTCGCCTGGGTATCCCTCGGGGCGCCTACAGTGCCGGTTATTGGGCTGCTAGCCACCGAACTTTTGTTGCCCCCAATTTTGCTCATTTGGTTTGGGCGAGTAAGAAATGCGGCCTAACCATATCTTGTCAGCACGCTTTTGCGACGGGACTGGAGTCCCGGGCAGATAGCGGGCCAACTCCGCCGCCGGCGAGTTCTTAAGATTAGTCATGAGACCATTTATCGATTCGTGCGGCGCGACCAGTTTGAAGGTGGCTTCCTTCACACCCACCTCCGGCAGTTCTCCAAGCGATGCCGCAAACGATTTCGAGAAGCTGATTCCCGCGGGGATTTGCCAGGGAGACACCCTATCTGCGACCGACCGATGGATGCAGACAACCGGTCCAGCTTTGGTCACTGGGAGATTGATACCGTCGTCGGGGCCGGCGACAGCCACCATTTCATGCCTACGCCCACATCGAAAAGATCACTGCCTCCATGTTTTACTTCGCCAATCCCTATCATTCGTGGGAACGCGGCATCAACGAAAATGCCAGTGGGTTGATCCGCCAGTACCTACCCAAGCGCAAGCGCATGGTTTGCGTAACTCAACGCGGCTGCGACGCCATCGTTCGAAAACTAAACACCTGACCGCGCAAGCGACGCGGATATAGAACGCCAGAAGAATGCTATGTCGAACTATGAAACCCTGTGTTGCACTTCACGCTTGAATTCACCACCTAAAAAGCAAGGCGTGGCTATCGTTCTGGTGGTATTCAACAGCGCCATGACGACACGTTGGAGGGCCTATCATGGGTGAGGTGCCGCAACCAAGCGTTCCAGATCCCGTACTTGATTGTCTTGAGACGGAAAGAACTATCGTAGTAAACCTGCCACCCATCGATCATCACTCCGAGGTGGTTGAATCGGTCGGCCCGAACTGTTTGCGCATTCGCCTTCCGCTCAACCCCCTGTTCATAGGGACCGAACCGTGGCAGGACGGTAGTGGCGGAAATGTATTTTCAGGTCCAACGGTCATGGGCTTCGCCGATACTGCAATGTATTGTTGTGTTATGGCCGCGTTGGGCTGGGATGTCATTCCGGTAATGGTCAATCTGAATATCACATTCATTCGGCCCGTCCGGGAATGTGACCTCGTCGCTGAGGCGCGGATTGTCCGACGAGGTTCTCGTCTGTTCTATCTTGAATGCTGGCTCACGTCAGAAGGCGAGCCTGAATCCTGTGCTCATGCTACGTCCACATACCGGGTAACAAAGCGTGTTCCTCCGAAGTAGGAAATGTTTGTGCTTTAGCAGGTTGGTAAATAGCAGACATTTTCGCGCGTGAATTTATCCGGAGAAATTCATGCCTTTCGAACATCGGCGTCCATTAGCGGTCCTATAATTGTTCGCAGTGGCCCATATCACCTGCGCTTCCCTGTCATTTGACGTTACCTGCAGGTTTCTCATTCGGGTCAGATTTTAGCTCGCCGCCGTCAACAACATCTCGAAGCTGACTCTCGCCAGTCCCTTTGAACTTGATCTTGTACATCGACCCGACTACACCATTTCTGTATGTGGGAGATCTATGAGCATGGACGAGTCGGTCGAGCAGCCACCGCAGCGCCAGTGGAAATTTAAAAGCGATATGAGAAATTAGGACAGTTCTTTCTTGCCTATATAAAAGGAGGTTTCAAATCAGTCTCGATGCCATCTCAGATCGCGGACGATCTCTGGCACGAACTTATCCTCTATACCAGGGTATACGAACTGTTCTGTTCAAAAGCATTCGGCCGGTACATGCATCACACCCCCGCCGCCGTGCTCGGGTCTATAGCGGTTCAAAACGACGGACTGCGGCGATGCTGGCGACTTGCGTGTCGGGAAGAAGGTATCAATCCCAAAAGTCCGACCCGCGTACCTCTTCTGTTTCCCATTGATAATAAGTTGAACATTCTCGTCGGGTTCCGCTATGTGTACGATTGCAACCGACTGGGCAGAACTGACAAGGACGGTCGGCCTGTTCATTGTGGTGGCGATGTCGGTTCAGCCTTTTGAGCAGATACCTCCGAGGTGTTAGGCATCATAATAGGGAGAAGCAAAAGTAGAAGACGCCCTTCCTTTGGCCTGACAGTCGAAGGCAACACTACGACTTCACTGAAAATTACGGTCGCCAGCGCTGAAGGAGAAGAGGCTCAAGTGGATGAGACCGTTCGCTCGAACAATGGACGCGGCAACGAAGTAAGTCGTGTTGAGCACCCTGGGCCATGTCGGTTGGAATGCGGAGCCCGCGCGCGGGCAGTGGCGATGCGGAATGAGCCGAGACGATAGCCACTCATGTCAGACGTTAGTTATTCAGTCAGTAACGAAACCCATGGAGTGGTCTAACGATGATCGAAACCTTTGAAGGCCAGTGCCAATGCGGCGAAGTGAAGTACCGAGTCGTTGGTACGGCGATGACATTATTTGCCTGTCACTGCACGGAGTGTCAGCGTCAATCCTCTAGTGCATTCGGCATGGCATTGTGGATAAAATCCGCCACTGTTGAACTGCAATGCGGTGAACTCAAGGAATGGGTTCGGACAACTCCCAGCGGTAGATCCATGGCTTGTCGCTTCTGCCCAACCTGCGGTACACGGTTGTTCCATCAGATGCTTGGACAGACGGAAATGATGAGCATCAAGCCCGGAACCCTATATGAAACAAAGTCATTAGCTCCCGTAGGTCATATTTGGGCAGGTAGCAGGCAACGTTGGTATGCGATTCCGAGCGCGTCGCTGCATTACGAACAAGGCCCAGATAATTTCGAAAAACTATTTTCTATCTGGGCAGCGGCGCACACCTAAACAGCCCGTCGAGCTGACGCCTCCGTGCTTCGCATTCCGGCGCCGCCAAACCGCACGATAGATGCAATCCGAGACATTACAATTGCCAGGGAGAGCCGAACATGGAGTTCAGAGCGCCGCTACTCACGGTCCACATCCTGTCTGTGGTGATCGGGCTTGGTTGCGGACTGTACGAAATATTCCTGGCGCACGAAATGAAAAATGCTCGTGGCACGCTATTCGAATTGGACTTGGCCCGCCGATACGCCAATCGAGCGGACGGTTCCAAGCTATGCATCTTTTGAAGTTGGAAGTGAGAGGCACAATGGGTGTCTGCTGGCCGAGATCGGAGCGATCTGCCTACCAACACGATTACTGCGTATTTCGGCCGGTCGTGACCGGTCATTTCGGTCGAACGTGACCGCCGATTTCGGTGCATCGTGACCGCGCATTTCGGCTGAACGTGACCGCTTCTCGGGACGTTCCGAAATCACTGGTCACGTTCAACCGAAACGGTCCCGCGCGCTACGCCTGGCGAAGTGCCTTTGAGGTTACCCTCCCCGGTTTTCCCGACCGGAGGGGGCATGCCCGCGAAGACACTGACTATGCGCAATATCAAAGAACTGTTCCGCTTGAAGTACGAGGCCGGGCTCTCCCATGCCCAGATCGCCGGCGCCCTATCCATCTCCAAAGGCGTGGTGGCCAAGTATGTCCGCTTGATGCAGGTCGCCGGCCTCACGCCAACGGAAGTCGCCGCCCTAACCGAGAGCGCGCTGTGGGCACAACTCAAGCCACCCACGCCGGTCCCAGGCAAGCGGGTGTTGCCCGATTACGCCCTGACTCACATCGAGCTCAAGCGTAAGGGCGTCACGCTGCTGCTGTTGTGGGAGGAATACGCTGCCGCGCACCGCGGTGAAACCATCTACCGCTACACCCAGTTCGTCGAGTGCTACCATCAGTACGCTGGCGCCCTCAAGCGCTCCATGCGCCAACTGCATCGCGCGGGCGAGAAGCTGTTCATCGACTACGCCGGCCCGACCCTGCCCTTTGGCAACGCTGGCGAGCGTGCGCAGATCTTCGTCGCCGTACTCGGTGCCTCGAACTACACCTTCGCCTGCGCCACCGCCCGCCAGACCATGGCCGACTGGCTTGAGGCCCTGACCCGCGCATTGGCCTTCATCGACGGCGTGCCGAGCTTGATCGTGCCCGATAATGCGCGTGCCCTGATCGCCGATCCCGATCGCTATGAACCGCGCGCTTCAGCCACCGTGCTCGACTTCGCCGCGCATTACGCCACCGCCGTACTGCCCGCACGGCCCTATCGCCCGCAGGACAAAGCCAAGGCTGAAGTCGGCGTGCAGATTGTGGAACGTTGGATCCTCGCACGCTTGCGTAATCATCGTTTCGACACGCTGGGCGAAGTCGATAGCGCCATCGTCGCGCTGCTCGACGACCTCAACGGCCGGCCGTTCAAACGCCTGCCGGGCTCACGCGCCAGCCAATACGCCGCTCTCGACCGGCCGGCCTTAAAGCCGCTGCCGGTGGCGCGCTACGAGCTGGCGCGCTATGCACGGGCGCGCGTCAACATCGATTATCACATCGTCCATGAACAGCACTACTACAGCGTGCCGCATAGTCTCGTGCACACCGAGGTCGAGCTGCGCGTGACACGCTCGGCTATCGAAGTACTGCAGCGTGGCCAGCGGGTCGCCGCCCACCTGCGCTCAGGCAAGCGCTATGGCTACACCACCGTGCCCGAGCATCTGCCCGCCGCTCATCGTGCCCACCTCGAGTGGTCGCCACAACGCCTGCTCCAATGGGCCGGCACCATCGGCCCGGCCTGCGCTGCACTGGTGCGCCAGATCCTCGAAACGCGCAAGCATCCGGAGCAGGGTTACCGCGCTTGCCTCGGTTTACTGCGCCTCGCCCGCGAGCACACGCCGGCCCGACTCGAAGCCGCCTGTACCCGTGCGCTCGCGCTCGGCGCACACACCTACAGCGCCGTGGCTTCCATCCTCAGGCGCAAGCTCGAAGCCCTGCCGTTACCACCGCCGAACAGCTGGACCGCACCTGAGCATGAACATCTGCGCGGCGCCGATTACTACACCCACTAACCCTGACCAGGAGACGCCCGATGATCGTTCAACAAACCCTCACGCAACTGCGCACGCTCAAGCTCGACGGCATGGCCAGCGCCTTCGAAGAGCAGCTCACCTTGCCGACCGCGCACAACCTCGTGTTCGAAGACCGCTTCGCTTTGTTGGTCGAGCGCGAGGCGGCGCACCGCGACAGCCAGCGCCTCAAGCGCCTGCTCGCGAATGCCAAACTGAAGTATGCCCAAGCCAATCTCGAGGACATCGACACCCGCGCCGGCCGTGGCCTCGATAGTCAGCTGCTGACCCGCCTGGCCCACGGCGAGTGGCTCAACCAGGCCCAGCCCGTCATCGTCAGCGGGCCGACCGGCGTCGGCAAGACCTTCCTCGCGTGTGCGCTCGCGCAGCGCGCTTGCCGACTCGGTAAATCCGCCTTCTATGCGCGCGTCCCGCGACTGCTCCAAGAGCTCCATATCGCACGCGGTGATGGCTCGCATAAACGACGTCTGGCCGTGCTCGCCCGCTTCGATGTGCTGGTGCTCGATGACTGGGGTCTGCACGCGCTCGATGCCGCCGGCCGTGAAGACCTCATGGAAATTATTGATGACCGCGCCGAGCGTCACGCCACGGTGATTGCCGCCCAGCTGCCGACAGAGCATTGGCATGGCTGGATCGCAGACGCGACGATTGCCGATGCGATCCTTGACCGACTCTTGCATCGCGCCCATCGACTCAACCTCAAAGGCGAGTCGTTACGCCGGCGACACCAAGCGCCGGTGGCCGCTACCGAGCACGCATCGTGACCGACTGAGTTATATTATCAACCACGCACTTCACCACGCGTACCGCTGGTCACGTTCCGCCGAAACAGCCGGTCACGTTCGCCGAAATCCGCAATTACACCAGCATTGCGTTGACCGCTCTTGCTACACCACGTTTCGGAACATGACCAGCCAGGCTGTCGATGCGTAACCCGCGCCCTATAACTGAAACACAGCTTCGCCTCATCAAGCCAGGCCTGCGAGCATTCAGTCAATTCCATGTGTTTCTCTATAAATTATTCGGTGGACGACTGTTCAAGCAGATGAGCGGTGGGGAGATCTGCATCGTAAAAATGACGGGAGCAAAGTCAGGTCACGCCCGAGAGTTTCCCCTCATGCATGTTCCCTATCGGGATGGCATCGTTCTCGTTGCCTCGCTCGCGGGAGGGCCACGCCATCCAGTGTGGTATTACAATTTGATCAAGTACCCACAAATCGAAGTGACAGTCGGCCGGACCAGCAGCCGACTGGTGGCCAGAATTGCTAGCGCCGAGGAAAAATCGACCGTGTGGCCGATTTGCTGCGCCGTATACCCGGATTTCGAGCTATATAGGCGACGAACAAATCGCGACATTCCGGTTTTTATCTGCGAACCCGAAGGCCCATGAACGAGCGGGGGCGAACATGCCGTCAGATGGAAGACTAACAAGCGACCGTGAATTTTTCCATTTCAAGGAGATCAATGCGCCTCAAGTCCGAGTATTCACGGCCTTCTCGGATCCGAATCATCTTACACGGTGGTGGGGGCCCGATGGTTTTACGAGCACGTTTCATGAATTTGATTTCCGGGTTGGTGGCAAATGGAAATTAGTGATGCATGGCCCTGATGGAACCAATTACCCGAATGAAAATGTGTTCGTGGATATCGTCCCATCACAACGTATAGTGATCGAACATCTATCGGAAAGTCACCACTTCGTTCTGACCGTCACATTTGAAGTCATTGGTAATCGTACTTCTGTCGGTTGGCAGCAGGTGTTCGATGATATTGAACATAGAAACCAGATCGCTCACATCGTTGTGCCGGCCAATGAACAGAATTTGGATCGTCTGGAAGCAGAGGTTCGCAATGTTCGATAAGTGTCGCGACGCTCATCCGGCCAATCGCTCCGGTTGCTGATGTAACTAAATGAAGATCCACTGCGGATATCTGCCCGGCTGTATTGGACGCGTGGTCGAAATGCATGCGGCGTATTACGCACGAACCGTTGGATTCGGCGTCGCTTTCGAGGCCAAAGTGGCAACCGAACTGGCCGAGTTCTGTCTCCGTTATGACGCCAACCAGGATGGTCTCTGGCTGGCGCTGGAGAATGATGTTGTCCATGGCGCTATCGTTATTGATGGTGCGAACCATCTGGAAGCTGGCGCGCACTTGCGGTGGTTCATCACATCTGACGAATCACGCGGAAAAGGTCTTGGCAATAATCTGCTTCAAGCCGCTACTGATTTCTGCCGGACGCAGGGGTATGACAAAGTCTATCTTTGGACCTTTGATCAACTCCATGCAGCAAGGCATTTGTATGAGAAATACGAGTTCGAGCTGATTCGTACGCAACGCGGCTCGCAGTGGGGGAACGTTGTCAACGAGCAGCTCTTTGTGAAAGGGGCGATCTAGTGCGGGACGGCGAAGCGCTCCCGCATTCACGTTCACGGAGCAGGAGGCAGGATGTTTTCGCACATCGTCGTCGGTGTACATGATTTTGAATGCGCGTATGCGTTTTACGGCGCGGTGCTGCGCCGCCTGGGTCTCGAAGAACGCTTCTGCGATCGCAGCAGACCATGGGCCGGCTGGCACAACGCAGGCGGAGGACGGCCCTTGTTTGTCATCGCCAAGCCATACGACGGCCAACCGCATGATGCGGGGAACGGTCAGATGGCAGCATTTCTGGCCAGCTGTCGCGAAGACGTTCGTGATGCGTATCGGATAGCGCTGGCTCACGGCGGCACTTGTGAGGGTGCGCCAGGTTTACGCCCTCACTATCACCCGGACTACTACGGCGCTTACGTTCGTGACCCGGACGGAAACAAGATTGCCGTGGTGTGCCACGAACAGGAGGATGACGGCAGCTGAGTGATCGCCACAGGCGCCTGCGCCCTGGGCAGGCGGCAATTTACATCGACGCGATCCGCAAGATTGTCTACAATTAACTTGACCGGACCTGGTAAACCAGCGTAGTTTGGCGCCCTGTCCAGAGATATTGTCCACAATAAGTCGTGTTTGTACCTGAAATTATTGACGACAAAACGCTGCGTACGTCGGCCGATCGGGTCTTCGAGGCGCTGCAGGATGCCATTGTTCGGGGCGAAATACCGCCGGGCTCGCGCGTCGGGGAGACCGAGCTCGCCCTGCGTTTCGGCACCAGCCGCGGGCCCTTGCGCGAAGCCCTGCGTCGGCTGGAATCACGCCGCCTGGTGGAGCGGACGCCGCATGTCGGTATCCGGATTGCGTCGCTCGGCCATGAGGCGCTGATCGAACTCTACTATGTGCGCGAAGCGTTGGAGGGAATGGCTGCGCGCTTAGCCGCTCTGCATATGACCGCGGACGAAGTGGCCGGACTCAAGGCGCTGCTGAACGCACACGAGCAGGACGAGGCGCTCAAGGCCGACATGGCCTATTTCCAGCAGGAAGGCGATTTCGACTTTCACTATCGTGTCATTCAAGGCAGCCACAACACCGCGTTGACCGAACTCCTCATCGGTGAGTTGTATCACCGTATCCGAATGTACCGCTACCAGTTCAGTGCTTACGCCAATCGGCCACAAATTGCTTTTGGTGAGCACCTGCGTATCGTCGAAGCGATCGAAGCGCGTGATGGCGATCTCGCCGAGATGCTGATGCGTCGTCACATCAGTTCCGCGCGCCGGAATATCGAGAAACACCTGAAGGAAATCCCATGACATCAAAACTCACCGCCGGCGGTCGTCTCCGTCTCGCCATCCGCGAAGAGAAGCCGTTGCAGATCATCGGCACTGTCAACGCGTATGCCGCGATGATGGCAACGCAGACCGGTTATCGCGCGATCTATCTGTCTGGAGCGGGTGTTGCGAACTACTCCTACGGTCTGCCGGATCTCGGCATGACCTCGCTGGATGACGTACTCACCGATGTCAAACGCATCACTGGCCAGGTTGAAACACCGCTGCTGGTGGATATCGACACTGGCTGGGGTGGTGCATTCAATATCGCCCGCAGCGTCAAGCAGATGATTGCTGCCGGCGCTGCTGCTGTGCATCTCGAAGATCAGGTCGCGCAGAAACGTTGCGGTCATCGTCCCAACAAGGAACTCGTCACTCTGGAGGAGATGGTCGATCGCGTCAAAGCCGCTGTCGATGCCAAAACCGACCCCGATTTCGTGTTGATGGCGCGCACCGACGCATTGCAGGTCGAAGGATTGCAGGGTGTCATCGACCGCGCCTGCGCATTCGTCGAAGCAGGCGCCGACGCCATTTTTGCCGAGGCCATGACCGACATCGCGATGTACAAGCAGGTGTGCGACGCCGTGAAGGCGCCGGTTCTGGCCAATCTCACTGAATTCGGGACGACGCCTTATTATCTGCGCGAGGAGCTTGGCGCACAGGGCATCGCGATGGTGCTTTACCCGCTGTCTCCGACTCGTGCTATGCAAAAAGCTGCGTTGACCGTCATGCGCGCCATCCGTAACGAGGGGACGCAGAAGAACGTCCTCGATCTCATGCAGACCAGAGCCGAGCTCTATGACTTCCTTGGTTACCATGCCTATGAAGACAAGCTCGATCAGCTGTTCCAGAAAGGCAAGTGACGGCATAGACCGTCCGACCAGATACAACAGGAGACCCATCATGTCCGACACCCAGCACGTTCTGCCCAAGCCGAAAAAATCGGTTGCCCTGTCCGGTACGGCTGCCGGCAATACTTCATTGTGCACAGTTGGCCGCAGCGGCAACGATCTGCATTACTGTGGCTATGACATCCTCGATATCGCCAACACCTGCGAGTTCGAGGAAATCGCCTACCTGCTGGTGCATGGCAAGTTTCCGAACGCAGCGGAGCTCGCTGGTTATAAGACCAAACTGAAGGCGCTGCGCGGCCTGCCAGCCGCACTCAAATCTGCCCTCGAACAGCTGCCGCCATCTGCGCATCCGATGGACGTGATGCGAACGGGCGTGTCGGTACTAGGATGTCTGCAACCGGAAAAAGACGATCACAATCATCCCGGTGCGCGCGACATCGCCGATAAGTTGATGGCTTCGCAAGGTTCCATGCTGCTGTACTGGTACCACTACAGTCACAACGGCAAGCGCATCGATCTCGAAACCGACGACGATTCCATTGGCGGCCATTTCCTGCATCTACTGCATGGTGAAAAACCGCGTGAGAGCTGGGTTCGCGCCATGCACACTTCGCTCATCCTGTACGCCGAGCACGAGTTCAATGCATCGACTTTCGCCGCGCGCGTGGTTGCCGGCACCGGCTCGGACATGTACTCCGCCATCTGCGGTGGTATCGGCGCATTGCGCGGACCCAAGCATGGTGGGGCCAACGAAGTGGCATTCGAAATCCAGAAGCGTTACGACGATCCGGACCAGGCCGAAGCCGACATTCGCGCCCGAGTCGAGCGCAAAGAAGTCGTAATTGGTTTCGGTCATCCGGTCTATACGGTGGCCGACCCGCGCAACAAGGTAATCAAGGAAGTGGCCCGCCAGCTCTCGGCCGAACAGAAGAACATGAAGATGTTCGATATCGCCGAAAGACTGGAATCGGTGATGTGGGAGATCAAGAAGATGTTCCCCAATCTCGACTGGTTCAGCGCCGCCAGCTATCACATGATGGGTGTACCGACTGCGATGTTCACGCCGCTGTTCGTCATATCGCGCACCTCCGGTTGGTCGGCGCATGTGATCGAGCAGCGCATTGACGGCAAGATCATTCGCCCGAGCGCGAATTACGTTGGTCCAGAAGACAGAAAGTTCGTCCCGCTCAAGGATCGCAATTAAACAGAGTGTGCACGCCTCATGAACACTGAACATCGCAAGCCCCTCCCAGGCACCAAGCTCGAATATTTCGACGCGCGTGCCGCAGTCAATGCCATCCATCCCGGCGCCTGGGACAAGCTGCCGTACACTGCGCGTGTGCACGCCGAGAACATCGTGCGCCGTGCCGATCCGGCCATCATTCGTGATTGCCTCGAGCAGATCATCGAGGTCAAACGCGAAAGCGATTTTCCGTGGTATCCGGCCCGGGTCGTGTGCCACGACATTCTCGGCCAGACTGCGCTGGTCGATCTTGCCGGCCTGCGCGATGCGATCGCCGATCAAGGCGGCGACCCGGCCAAGGTCAATCCGGTGGTGCCGGTACAGCTGATTGTCGATCACTCACTGGCTGTCGAATGTGGTGGCTTCGACCCGCAGGCGTTCGAGAAAAACCGAGCAATCGAAGACCGCCGCAACGAAGATCGCTTTCATTTCATCGACTGGACCAAGCTTGCATTCGACAATGTCGACGTGATACCTGCCGGCAACGGCATCATGCATCAGATCAATCTGGAGAAGATGTCGCCGGTGATTCAAGTTTCCGACGGTGTGGCGTTCCCAGATACCTGCATCGGCACAGACAGCCACACGCCACATGTTGACGCACTCGGTGTCATCGCCGTCGGCGTCGGTGGCCTCGAAGCAGAGAACGTGATGCTTGGCCGCGCGTCGTGGATGCGCTTGCCGGAAATTGTCGGTGTCGAACTCACCGGCAAAGTGCAACCGGGCATCACAGCCACTGACCTCGTGCTCGCACTCACCGAATTTCTGCGAAAAGCCAAGGTAGTCGGTTCCTACCTCGAGTTTCATGGTGCGGGCGTCTCGACTTTGACCTTGGGCGATCGCGCCACGATTTCAAATATGGCCCCGGAGTACGGTGCCACTGCGGCGATGTTCTCCATCGACCAGCAGACGCTCGACTATCTCAAGCTCACGGGCCGCGCCGACGAGCAGGTGAAACTGGTCGAGACTTACGCCAGGGTTGCCGGACTCTGGTCGGATAGTTTGAAAAGTGCGGTCTATGAACGTGAGCTGGCATTCGATCTGACCAGCGTGGTGCGGACCATGGCCGGACCGAGCAATCCACACGCGCGGGTTTCGACTACCGATCTTGCTGCCAAAGGTATCGCCGGTGCCTGGGAGAACGTCGAAGGTCTCATGCCCGATGGGGCCGTGATCATTGCGGCGATTACCAGCTGCACCAATACCTCGAATCCGCGCAATGTCATTGCCGCCGCGTTGCTGGCGCGCAATGCGAATCGTCTCGGGCTCACGCGCAAACCATGGGTGAAAAGTTCGCTTGCACCCGGCTCCAAGACGGTGGCGCTGTACCTGGAAGAGGCCGGCCTGAAGTCCGAACTGGAAAAGCTCGGTTTCGGTATCGTCGCTTTCGCCTGTACCACCTGTAATGGGATGTCCGGTGCACTTGACCCGAAAATCCAGCAGGAAATCATCGACCGCGACCTGTATGCAACAGCGGTGCTCTCGGGCAACCGTAACTTCGATGGTCGCATTCATCCGTATGCCAAGCAGGCATTTCTGGCCTCGCCGCCGCTGGTTGTGGCGTACGCACTGGCAGGTACCATTCGCTTCGATATCGAGCGCGATTCGTTTGGTAACGATGCCAACGGCAAGCCAATTCTGCTGAAAGATCTATGGCCGTTGGATTCAGAGATCGATGCCATCGTCAGCCAGAGCGTGAAGCCGGAGCAGTTCCGCAGCGTGTATATCCCGATGTTTGAGCGTAGCGCGGGGCCGAAGGCACAGGTAAGCCCGCTGTATGACTGGCGGGCGCAGTCCACCTACATCCGTCGCCCACCCTACTGGGAAGGCGCGTTGGCCGGGGAGCGCACGATGAAAGGGATGCGCGCGCTAGCGGTGCTGCCGGACAACATCACGACCGATCATCTCTCGCCGTCAAACGCAATCATGCTGGATAGCGCCGCCGGTGAATATCTGGCGAAGATGGGTCTTCCGGAAGAAGACTTCAATTCATACGCGACGCATCGCGGCGATCACCTCACTGCGCAACGGGCGACGTTTGCCAATCCGCAGTTGGTCAATGAAATGGCCGTGGTGGATGGCAAAGTGAAAACGGGTTCGCTCGCACGTGTAGAACCGGACGGCAAAGTCATGCGCATGTGGGAGGCGATTGAGACCTACATGAATAGGAAGCAGCCCCTGATCATCATCGCTGGCGCCGACTACGGCCAGGGCAGTTCACGCGACTGGGCGGCAAAGGGCGTGCGCCTCGCTGGCGTGGAAACGATCGTTGCCGAAGGCTTCGAGCGAATTCATCGCACCAATCTGATCGGCATGGGCGTACTGCCGCTGGAATTCAAGCCCGGCGTGAACCGAAAGACGTTGAAGCTCGACGGTACCGAAACCTATGACGTGAAAGGTGCACGTACGCCGCGCGCCGAGCTCACGCTGGTCATCCATCGCAAGAATGGTGAGCGTCTCGAGATACCCGTGATCTGTCGTCTCGATACTGCGGAAGAGGTCTCGGTCTATGAGGCCGGTGGCGTACTTCAGCGGTTCGCGCAGGATTTTCTGGCCTCGACTAAAGTGGCCTGAGACGGAGACAACAGCCATGGCACATCAGCCGCAGATCAAGATACCCGCCACTTACATGCGCGGCGGCACCAGCAAAGGCGTGTTTTTCCGTTTGCAGGATCTGCCTGAGCGCTGTCAGCAGCCCGGCGAAGCGCGTGACAAGCTGTTATTGCGCGTGATCGGCAGCCCCGATCCGTATGGGAAGCAAATTGATGGTATGGGCGGCGCAACGTCGAGCACCAGCAAGACCGTGATCCTCGCCAGGAGCAGCAAGCCGGATCACGATGTCGACTATCTGTTCGGTCAGGTCTCCATCGATCGCGCGTTTGTCGACTGGAGCGGCAATTGCGGCAATCTGTCGGCTGCGGTTGGCGCCTTCGCCATCACTAACGGGCTTATCGATGCAGCGCGTATTCCGCGTAACGGCATCTGCACCGTGCGCATCTGGCAAGCCAATATCAGCAAGACCATCATTGGTCATGTGCCGATCACCGACGGTTCGGTGCAGGAGACCGGCGACTTCGAACTCGACGGCGTGACATTCCCGGCGGCCGAAGTGCAACTCGAGTTCATCGACCCGGCCGACGAAGGCGACGGTGAAGGCGGTGGAGCGATGTTCCCGACCGGCAATCTTGTCGACGACCTCGAGGTGCCCGGCGTCGGCACTTTCAAGGCCACCATGATCAATGCCGGCATTCCGACCGTGTTCATCGAAGCCGACGCGCTTGGTTACACCGGCACCGAACTGCAGGATGCCATTAACAGTGACACGAAAGCACTTGCCAGGTTCGAAACCATACGTGCTTACGGCGCGTTGCGGATGGGCCTGATCAAGGATGTCGCAGAAGCTGGCACACGCCAGCACACGCCGAAAGTCGCGTTCGTCGCCAAGCCCAAAGACTATGTATCTTCCAGCGGCAAGCCGGTCACCACCGGCGACGTCGATCTGCTGGTGCGCGCGCTGTCGATGGGCAAGCTGCACCACGCGATGATGGGCACGGCAGCGGTGGCTATTGGTACTGCGGCTGCCATAGCGGGCACCCTGGTCAACATGGCGGCCGGCGGTGTGCCGCGTAATCAAGTTCGTTTCGGTCACCCTTCAGGCACTTTGCGGGTCGGCGCCGAAGCCAGCCAGAGCAACGGCGAATGGACCGTAACCAAGGCGATCATGAGCCGTAGCGCACGTGTGCTCATGGAAGGCTGCGTGCGCGTTCCCGGTGACGCCTTCTGAGATCATCGATCTGGCCAATTCCAATGCGCCCGAATTCTGCTAGCGTGTCGTTTGCGGCATCGTCGAACGAATAGGACAATTCGACCTCCAAATGGAGGATAGCGTGCGAGTCGCGATGAACCTCATGTAGCGGATCGAACATCATGTATTCAAGCTTTCAAGCGCCAGGGACGCTAACCCCTGTGCAAATATAGTCATCGACGATCCAACACGTCTTCCAAGGTTCTCCAACGTCTCTTCAGAATGTGTTGTTGCCGCGAACGGCAGCCGTCAGTTGATGAGGTAAAGCTTCTGATACTCGCATCCACCGATCCGGAGCTTCGCCAGCTCCGACTCCATCGGGTCATTGTGCTGTGTGCCGCTGTGACCTACTTCAGCTGGTGGTTCTTCGTGCAGTTGGCCCTGCCTGGCGCATTCAATCCGTTCGTCAGTCGAGCGGTCGTGGTCGCATGCTTTTTGGGTGTATTGGCTGCCAGTTATGCGTCGACCGCCGTCGCAATTCGCCTGGAGAACTGGCTTGCGTTCTGTTGCGGCATCGCCACGGCTCATTATTTTTACCTCTTCGACCGGAACCACGCCGATCTCGATTGGGTGATCGGAAGCTACATTACCGTGATTGCCATCTGCGCGATTCTGCAGACCGCGAAATCACTGCTCTACTATTCTTTTCTTGTTGTGATTCTGTCGGTGGTGATTCTGTTGCGCGAACCGGGACTATCGTTCGCCGTTTTCTTCCCCGGCATGATGACGATTTTGCTGTTCGCCAACGTCGGCTTGCGCAGCCGCCTGCGCTTGCTCGATCAGCTGAAGGATAGCCGCCGCGTGGCGATTCAGGATTTAACTGCGCGCAAGCGTGCGGAATCGGCACTTATGCTCGCTAATCGTGATCTTGAATCGTTCAGCTATTCGGTTGCCCATGATCTCCGCGCGCCATTGCGAGCTGTGGACGGATTCAGCCAGATGCTGCTCGAGGACTATGCTGAACGGCTCGATCAGGAAGGCCACGATTACCTGCGAAAGATCCGCGCGGCCGCGCAGCGGATGACGGAACTGATTGACGATCTATTGATGCTCTCGCGCATCAGCCGGACAGACCTGGTACGCCAGCGTCTCGACCTCTCTCATCTGGCGAAAAGTGTTTTCAATCAATTGCGGAGCAGCAATCCCGAGCGTTCAGTAAGCTGCACCGTGCAAGAGAGCATGTTCGTTGATGGCGATCGGCAACTGTTACTCATCCTGCTCGAAAATCTGATCGGTAACGCCTGGAAGTTCACGACCAGGACGCCTGAAGCGAAAATAGAGATGACTGCTGAGACCAGCAGCGAGGGCACGGTGTATTCCTTGCGCGACAACGGTGCCGGATTTGACATGACTTTTGCGGATAAGCTGTTCGCGCCGTTCCAGCGCCTGCATCAATCGGTCGAATATCCTGGAACGGGGATCGGACTGGCGACCGTCCAGCGTATCGTGCGCAGCCATGGTGGCCGGGTATGGGCGGAGGCGGCTGTCGATCAGGGGGCGACTTTCCATTTCACACTGCAGGCTGGTCCCTCACCCTAACAGCCTGCTGACGGGCCAGCCCGTCGACGAGCGGCCGGTGCTCGCGTAGCTCCTCTGGCCGCTCGCCTGCAGCGGAACTCAACGCATGATGAGCCCTTCGTAGTCGCCTTTTGCCCGCCACTCGGCCAACATTTCGTAGAAACGCAGTCCGCCTTCCGGGTAATGGCCCTGCAGAAAGCCGTCGTTGTTCGCTTTGGCGTTACCTTCAGCGTTGTAGTAACCAGGCGTGCAGTTTGCGAGGTAATCCGTCATCGCGTTCGGCGCGGAAACCAGCGCCAGATAATCCTCCTCGGCCTGCTTCGTCGGGTCCACTGACTTGATGCCACGCGCTTTCATGTCGGCAAACACCGCGGCGATATGTCGCGACTGATTATCGAGCATGTAGGTGAAGTTCGGCGTATAGCCGGTCTGCGTGAAGCCCATGTGATAGCAGTTCGGGAAGCCGTGGCTCATGAGACCATGATAGGTGCGCATCCCTTTCGCCCAGTAATCGCCCAGCTTGACGCCATTGCGGCCGATGATTTCCAGCTCGGCCTGATGCGTGTAAGTTGCACGGCTGACTTCGAAGCCCGTCGCAAAAATGAGGCAGTCGAGCTCGTATTCGACACCATTGACGACCACGCCTTTCTCGGTGACGCGCTCAACGCCCACACCGCCCGTGTCGACCAGAGTGACGTTCGAGCGATTGAATGCTGGCAGGTATTCGTCGTTGAACGTCGGCCGCTTGCACCACGGGCGATACCAGTGCTTCAGCGCTTCTGCAGTCGATGCATCCTTGACGGTCTCTGCGACACGCATACGAACGCGGTTGTCGTGCTGGAAGTCGACGATTTCACCAAGCTCCTTCAGCTCTGCATCGGTCAGATCGACCGCGCCCGAGTTATCCATCAGGGTGCCGAGCGATTTGAAGATTTCCGTCCAGCCATCGTTGACCAGATCCTCATCGACAGGGAGACCGACGAGCAGGCGGGTAAAATTATCGTTGCGCTCGCGCTGCCAGCCGGTTTTCTGTGACTTGAACCAGGCGGGATCAGTTGGACTGTTGCGGCGCAGGTCGACTGACGACGGTGTACGCTGGAAAACGAAAAGCTGGCCCGCCGCTTCGGCGAGGTGTGGGATGCACTGGATGCCGGTGGCTCCAGTGCCGATGATGCCGACGCGCTTGTCGCGCAGCTTGTCGAGCCCGCCGGTCGCCGAACCACCGGTGTAGTCGTAGTCCCAGCGACTGGTATGGAAGGTGTGCCCCTTGAATTTGCTCAAGCCGGGCAGGCCGGGGAGCTTGGGTCGATTGAGCGAGCCGCTCGAGATGACGACGTGCCGCGCGCGGAATACGTCGCCTCTATCGGTGGTCACGACCCAGCGAGCGTCGGCCTCGTCCCAGCGCTGCTCGCGGACCTGGGTCTGAAAATAGGAGCGCGGGTAAAGATCGTAGTGCCGACCGATGCGCTGCGCGTGTTCGTAAATCTCGGGCTGGAAAGAGTACTTCTCTTTCGGCATGTAGCCGGTTTCTTCCAGCAGCGGCAGGTAGATATAGGATTCGACATCGCACTGTGCACCAGGGTAACGATTCCAGTACCAGGTACCGCCGAAATCGCCGGCCCGCTCGATGATGCGGAAATCGCTGATGCCGGCTTCCTGCAGGCGGGCTGCCATACACATGCCGCCGAAACCGGCGCCCAGGATCACGACCTCGACAGTCTCCTGCACCGGCGCACGCTCGATGCGCTCTGCGATATGCGGGTCTTCCTTGTAATGGTCGAAGTCGCCGTCGATATCCTGGTACTGCGCGGCGCCGTCCGGGCGCAGGCGCCGGTCGCGCTCGAAATCATATCTGGCACGCACTTCCTGCGGGTCGAAGCCCAGCACGTCCGCGCTTGGGATGGTCAGCTTGCCACCTTGGACCAATGATGTGGGTTTGTTCATGGCGTTCCTCTCCTCGGCCGGATTTGTCGGGCATGTGGGCTTTACCGTGGGCTGCGATCATAGGGACGGCCGCCGTGCTTACTCGATAGCGGGATCTGTCAATCGCTGGTAATTTGATGACAACCGCCGCGCGCCATGGTGTGCATTCCCCGACATGACGCCAGGCACGCCTCTGTCTGTCGAAGCCCTCAAACGTGGCCCACGTGGCAATACCGCATCAGACATCAACTTATACTGGCTCTATCAACTCTGCTATTGGAGCAGCACATGACGCATTATTTGAAAAATTCCTGGTTACCCTTGGTCTGCGCTCTGGCGCTCTGTACGACTGCTGCCAGCGCGGAGGAAGGTATCGACCGTGCGGTCAACGGCGGCACTCAAACCATTACGTCGCCCGCACGGATTTTTGATGGCATACAGCAGCAGACCAACGAGCATGGCCCGGTCGGCGTTGTCACCGGCAGCCTCAAAGGCGGCGCCGACGCAGCCACGCAGGCCGTGAAAGGCGCAGCCAACATCGGTGTCGGCGTTCTTGAAGCGATTACTTCACCGCTGAGCAAGTAGATTGACTCGACGCAGTGGAACGAAGACTCGCAACAATTAACTGGCGATGGAAGGCATCAGAGAAATAAAATAAAGCACGAAACGCCAAAGCGCATCCTGGATCTGCACCAGTTGCTGTAGACGGAGATAACAAATGATCACGGTCAAGCAGCTCGGTCAGGTCTACGTCAAAGCAACGCAATTCCTGCATCCAGATGCCGTGCAAGTCGACAAGACAGGCATACGGCACGATCGCGAATTTGCAGTGGTCGAAGACGATGGAAACTTTGTTTCATCGGAAAATCACGGCAGCTTTTTCCCGCTCAAATTCACGTTCGATGCGACTCAGGATACCCTGCGTCTGGAGCTTCCCGATGGTCGTCGCGTGGTCGGGCCGGCGCAGGGTTCTGGTCGATCGTGGGACATCAACCATGCGGGTCTTCGCGACATCCGAGTCGCCATGGTCGAAGGGCCGTGGACCGAAACGCTGTCGGCTTACGCCGGGCGTGCGGTTCATCTAGCGCGTTGCACTGTAACGAGCGGCGCCATTGATGTCTTCCCCGTTCCGTTAATTACTACTGGCTCATTGCGCCGGCTGGCGCGAGAAGTCGGCGCACCGGTAGATGCGGCACGTTTTCGTGCCGGGTTCGTGCTCGACAATGACATCGAACACGAAGAAGACACCTGGGATGGCCGGCAGCTCCGCATTGGTACAGTGACGCTCAAAGTACGCACGGCGGTACCACGCTGCGGCATCACCGGATTCAATCCAGCCAGCGGAGCGCGCGATCAGGAAGTGATGAAGGGCCTGATCCGTTATCGGGACAAGGCCTCGTTGCCCGACGATATGCTACCAGGCTTCGCTACACCGGGATTCGCCGCTTATGCCGAAGTACTCGAGCCTGGAGTCGCGCGCGTTGGCGATGTGGTGGAGTTATTGACTTAGCATCCCCGAGACTATCCTCCAATCTCAGGCCTTGCAGGACGCCCGCCTATATCCCGAGGTTGATTGACCGGCGAAATGCCGCCATGTGAAAACTGGCTTGGTCGGCAGAATAGCGATACGCCGACCCCACCGGACAAGCGCGGCGAGCGAGACAGCCGTTTTCGCGGCAAGCCGATCCAGCATCGCTTTCCACATGTGCCGCACACGCGGCGAGATTGAACTCGTTACCGCTGAACGCGCGCACCGGGCATCCGGACAAACAGGGTTGCAGCTCGCACGAGCTGCACGGCGCGGTCGGTGAACCGAATGTGGGCAGCGCAATCCGAACAGGTAGCAGCAACGCCCCGCGGTAGGCGTGCCACAGGCCAAAAACCGGATGGATCAGCAGGCCGATAGGGCTCTGAGTGACCGGCTCGCAGCGCGCCGCCAGCCGTTGAAACGGCAGCCCTGGGTGGCCGCTTGGGAACACCGCGGTTCCTGCGAACTGGACCGCCAGCGCCCCAATCACTCGTCGCGACCATCGATCGAGCGGATGCGGCGCGTTATCGCTCGCCTCAGGCGACGCAGAAAAATGCGCCCACTGTCGGCTGCCAGTGAATCCCAGCAGCACAAATGTTCCGACATTCGAGGCCACCGGGTGGAGGAGCTCATCCTCCGGCGCCGGACAATACGCACCGCGAACACTCACTCCCGCGAGCGTAGCTTGACTGGCAATCTCGTCGAACGATGGCGTTGGTGAGGAAGTGGCGTCGGCAGGCACGATGCGAACTATAACTGTCCCTATCAGTCGACAGTGTAGAAAAGAATCGTAATAGCTGAAAGTTTGGCTTCAATCAATCCCGTAGACGGAGATCTCCCGAACGGCATAGTCACCGCCTCGATTGACCAATGTGAATCCGGTAAACGGATCGGCGAGGCTGCGGTCGCTGATCCGGATCACTTCTTTACCATCGAGAGACACGGTCATCTCACCGCGCTGGTCGCGGGTCCACTGGATGGCGTATTCCTGATTGAGAGAAAATTTCGCTTCGACCGACTCGATTACGCTGGAGCCGGACGCTGTCTGCCGCACCAAATGGAACCCGCGCGCCACGTTGGGCGTATAGACCAGACGGTAGCCGCTCAATCGATCGCCGGCTTGGTAAGGGCCGAAAGCCAGAGGTCCTGTAGCCGCTTGGCGCAAGGTTAGCTTGAGCTGAATGGCAAAGGCATTCGTGATGCCGCCATCAACATGGATCTCGGCGTAGTCCGGCGCCTCGGTCGTAGCCACGCTTCCGCTGGGGCGTGTGGCTTGTGCCAGAATCGCACTCAGGAGCGCCTTCGGTAAATCCTCGCGGCGAGTTTCGCTCAGCGGTTTGCGCGGTTCGTGCGCAGTGCGCAGACCAATCCCCGTTTCCACCAAGAATGTCCCTGCGCTAACCGACCAGATGGGATTTTTCGTGTAATCCCCGTCCTGAAACGCGTCGTGCAGCAACAGCCGTTGCCAGGGCGCATTGGCGCTCGTCGGTGCCGGGCCCTTTGTATCAACTCCGGGCGAGGCCGCTGTTAAACGATCCAGCAATGCTTGGGTGGGCTGGCCGTCGACGGGAATTCCACTGTCAGTTTGATAATCACGGATCGCCGCGCGGGTTTTGCCACCCATCGTGCCATCGGCCGTCCCGGCGTCGTAGCCGAGGTCATTGAGACGCTTCTGAATAGTAGCCCGCATATCTTTGGGTGTCGCTGGCCGGGCTGCGGGGGCTGTTGTTGCCGCAGTGGCAGCTGCTCGAGGTTTCCATGCACTGGCGAGGCTTTGGGCCTTGGAGGTTTGCGCAGAGGGCATTTGCTTGGCGAGTGCGTCGCGCGCCTGAGCGGCGTGGTGGGACCCCCGGGAGCCAGCAAGGTTGTACCACTTATGGGCCAGTACGTAATCCTGGGCCACGCCGTTGCCGTTCTCATAGAGTCTTCCCAACATGTACTGCGCGTACAGATCGCCGCTTTCGGCCAGTTCATTGAATTCCCTGGCTGCCGTGGTGTAATCCTGGCGCTCGTAGGCTGCCATGCCGGCGTTGAAGTCCGCTGCAAGCAGTGCGGTCGGCATCAGCATCAGAGCCACGGTGATATGTAGATATCTCATGATTAGCACGGCTTTTTGCGGGTGTGTTGGATTCATGGCCGACTTCTCCCCATTTGCCGCGGATACCGGCAAGCTATCGCCTGAGGAAATCTTCTCTCTCTTCTTCAACAGGCTCTGTCCGCTAACGTACAAAAGAAGGCCGAATCAATCGGACAAATACCGTTTTCCGTCGCAGAATGGGAATATGCACCCACTGTTAATCCCGATGAAGATTTCCATGAATTGAAACCAGGGAAAATCTGGTAGAACTTGATGCAGACGCTCCTCGTCGTTCCAACTGAAGGATATTGACCATGAAAAAGTTGCTGTACGGTTTTACGCTGCTGAGCGTCGTCGTATTGCCCGCATTTGCCGCTCTCGAGGAAGGCGACATTGCACCTCAATTTACGGCGCCAGCGTCGCTGAACGGTAAAGAGTTCACGTTCTCTCTGCATGATGCTTTGAAGAAGGGTCCGGTCGTCGTTTATTTCTATCCGTCAGCGTTTACTGCAGGGTGCAATGTGCAGGCCCATACTTTCTCCGAGAAGCTGGAGAAGTTCACCGCGGCCGGCGCGAGCATCATCGGTGTATCGCTCGACAACATTGCGCGGCTCAATGATTTTTCCAAAGACCCGCAGTATTGCGCCGGCAAGCTCGCGGTCGCCTCGGACGAGGATGGCACTATCGCGAAATCATTTGATCTGCAGGTCGCCGACGCCCACCCCGGTTTCAAGGATTCACGGGGCATCGAGGTTGGCCACGGCTTTGCGGAGCGCACCACGTTCATCGTGACGTCCGACGGCAAAGTCTCGACCACGCTCGGAGGTCTGGCACCTGCTGAAAATGTGCAGCAAGCGCTCGAGGCCGTACAGAAGCTCACCAACAGGAAGTAAACCGCGCAACCGCCGGCGCTATCTGCCTACGCCGGAAGACGCTGTTCTCCTACATTCACTCAGGAGCGGCCTTGCTAAATTGCTCCCAGCGTTCGCGTTAAACAACGCAAAGGACAACCAGCATGGCGCAGCAAACAAAGTCAGTTTACGGCTCGACGGGACCAAACGAAGTTCCACCGGCTCCGCCCATAGAGATCCCGCCGGAAAATCCTGTCGAGGTGCCGAGAGACGCGCCGAACGAAGTACCGTCACCAACACCCGTGGAAGAGCCGAGCGATACGCCAATTGAAATTCCGCAGGAACCGCCGGTCGAAGAACCGCTGGGGGTTTAGTCGAAAACTTCCCTCCAACGGCGCTCGGGATGTCCAATCTCGATCAAACCACGATATCTTCGTGCGTGCGGATCGGAATTATTGTCTGCCCTTCCAGCTCCAATGTTCCGAGAGCTCCGCCGGCTGCTATGTGATCGTTGTCGCGTAGCACCGGAAACTTCAGACCGGTGCGTTGTTCCACATTTCGAATCGTTGTTTGCACCGTCGTTACATCAAGGAAAGCCTCGAACCCGGGTAGCGACGTAATGTCGTCCTGACTAAGAATAAAGGCGGTAGCGGAAAGCGTACCGTCATCGCGGATCAGGGCACAGACCTTCCAAAACTCCAGTGGAATCCGTACAGGCACATCCATGAAATCATTCTTGTATTTTGGATCCGTTTTCTTGAATAGCGGGCCTGTAATGACGCTGATCCGCATCTTGTCCTGATTTGCTTTCCGCTCAAGTAGGAACTGCTCAATGCCCTGCCAACGTGCCTGCGTCTGGTTGAACCCAGACAGCTGGAGACAGCAATTGGTGAAGTGAAACGTGTCAGCGAGAGCGTCCAAAGCTTCCTGCTTCTTTCCCCACGCGACGTCCAGGTAACGTGTCAGGTGTCCTCGATCGGTTTTCGCGGTGGCGTAGAGTTCTTCTCCGCATTGAAAGACAGGCGCCGAAGCATCGTCGAGTCGAGGGTCGATGAACCATTCATCGTCCTTGCGCTTAGGCAGCTTGGGCCGCATTTTGCCGTCGATGTTTGCCGCGCTATACCAGGCGAATCGGCGAATCCGATTCATTACTAGTGAAAAGTGATGATAGGCGAGCGCGTACTTGTCACCATTGACCCGATATTCGGCGGGAATTTCGACTGAATCGGCCTTCATTGCTGCAGACAGCCTCGGAAGCGGAATGTTAATGTCGAGGAACTTCGTGTTGTATCCCTTACGTGTTGACCAGTTGGGGTCTACGAGCAGTTTTTCGACAAACGGTTCCTGCACATCGTTTGAGGCGCCGAGTATTCGTGGATTAGCATGCGTTCTATCTGCCGATACTTGTGTGATGGCAGACAAATCGCCCAATGAAACAGTGACCGTCAGCGGAACCGAGAAGGACACCGAACCAGGCTGGGCCCCAACGCTAGTTCCCGCAGTGCGCGACGGCACCGTTGAAGGCGCAATGGACGAACGCGCAACTTCCACCGGGTTCGGGGCAGGCCCATCCAGCGCCGCATCCCGCAGGTCGCGTGCCTGCGACGCGAGCGGTGCTGCATCCAATGCGCCCACGATCGCCGAGACGCGCGCGCCTTCATTAGCAATCCAATCGATGAGCGCCGGATCATCGCGGTCGGAAAGCCAGGGTGCCCCGTCTTTTTTGAGAATTTTGTCCTTATTCATGCGCGGTACACCGGAATGGTGTAAAGCGATGAGCTCCCATTGATCGTTGAAGCAGGGGGACCCGGATGATCCCGGCTCTGTATCTGTCGTGTAGTAAAGAAAGTTCGGTTTGCCTTCCGGGATCAGGATGATTTCATTATTGCGCAGAGCAATTTGCTTCAAGCCCCCGCGTGGATGCTGGATGATGTTGAGGGGCTCACCTTTTTCTGCTTTTCCAAGCGTAGGAATGAGCTTGATCCAAGGGTAGTGTGATAGCGGTTGACCCTTGGCCGACATGTCGGCGACAGCCACCACCGTGAAGTCGAGTGCCTTGTCGGTGACAAAAAACGCATTGGGCTCCAGTCGATACTCATGCACCGGCAACAGGTCGCCGGAAACGTTCTCCTGGTAGTCGAATTGGGCCTCTGCTACCAGGGCGTCTTCAATGCTTCGGAGAACATGATTGTTCGTCATCAGCAATCGTGGTCCTATCAATACCCCCGTGCCGGCGGCCGAGCCGATGCGGATCCGGCATATTGCGCGCGCTACGGCAACGGCTAGTTCCAGATAGTTGATATCGCGCATATCGTTCGAGCCGATAATGCGCTCTTGCGCCAAGCTCGCCAGTGTATCTGCGGCGCTGGGGAGCGCTCCGCGCGACTCTGCTTCGCTGACAGTCGCACGCGCTTTCTCCTCAGTGAGCGACGCTTTTAGATACGACTTGCGATTGTCAGTCTGGGCTACAACCCTGCCTGCCCGCAAAGGCGTTCGCGGTGATCCCTGCGCCTTGAATCGACCGGCAGCAGCGCGCGCTTGCGTCAAATCAAGCATGCGATCGCTGAAATAGCTGTTCTTCATCGCGGTCTCCCCTGGTTAGTGATCGAATCATGAGAGGACTGAAGTCCCGATGATCGTCCCACCGGTTAACAGACCACGCAACGCTCTTGGGTGTTTTTCGAATCGCTAAAGGTGATTGAAATCACACACAGTGGCATGAAGATCTGCTGCCTGGTTTGTTGGTTCCGGACCGGCAGCCACTTCACTGCTTCCCCTATAATTTGAAGATTAAACAGAATCGCATCAACGAATGCTTCGGCCCTAGCGTAATGATTCCGCCGTTTGTCCGGAGACAAAGCGGCCGATTCTCTCGGCGCTCGCGCTCAAGTCATCGAGATAAAAGAGCCGGCTACGCGACACGGATCAGATCTTTTTCGACATGTATTCGCGCGCGCGGCTTGAGGCCTTTTCCCGTCACCAGGTCGACATGCCTGCCAAGCAGCTGCTCCAGAAAATCTTTGAGCTCGAAGTAGCCGTCGTAGGAGGATTCTCTATCGGCAACCGGTGAAATCAAAACGTCGCCTTTGCTTTCGAATCCAATAATCCTACGGTCGAGCAGGTGATCTCACGCTCACCGGCGCATGGCTTCGCCCGCGAGCACGTCATACAAAGGCAGGTTGATGTAATAGTTAGAGAGCGTAAGGAACTGCGGGCTACCGTCATCCCAACGCTGGCGCTCTACAAATTCAAAGAGATAGCAGTCCAGCGTCGGTGGTCCCGTGCCCGCATGACGCATCGCGCCAGCGCTCTTGCCCGACTGCTTCTTTTTTGAGCGGCCGGCCGACGCGTGATCGATTGGCGTCACTGCGGACTGCAGGGCTGATCTGCCATGGCGTATTTACCCCGATCTCCCCACAAATCTCCCACCGGACGCTTGTGGGCGTGCCGGAGCGAGACTTAACTTGAAGAAAAAATTGGTGGCTATGGGTGGATTTGAACCACCGACCTCAGCATTATGAGTGCCGCGCTCTAACCAACTGAGCTACATAGCCGCGGGTGACTGTCCCTGGTGCGGCGTGTTACGCCGAGGGGTGCCTGCCGGGGAGGCGGGATCATGGTGTGCCGGTCCGGGCCTGTCAAGGTTCGGCGGGCGGCGGCGGTGCTATCCCGTACAATCGCGTTTTTTCGTACGCGGGTTGAATTCGTCATGGTCTCCACGCAGCTTCCGGCCAATGGTCTCGTCGTCACGCAGGCCGAGGTCGTTCCGGCCTGGCTCGATTACAACGAACATATGAACGTGGCCTATTACATGGTGGCGTTCGAGGCCGGCATCGACGCCTATAAGCGTCTGGTCGGGCTGACGCCGGCCTACATCGCCGAGCGTCGGCGTTCGACGGTCGCGCTCGAGGCGCACATTACCTACCAGCGCGAAGCTTCGCTCGGCGATGAGCTGCGCGTCGAGACGCGGGTGCTGGATTGCGACGGCAAGCGCGCGCATATCTTTCAGGAAATGTACCGCGACACGGATTTGCTGTGCACCCAGGAGACACTCGCGCTCAGCTTCGATATCTCCGCACGGCGCAGTGCACCTTTCGAACCGATGATTGCAGCGGGTTATGCCGCGCTCATCGAAGCGCAGCGCGAGCTGCCGCGACCGTCATGGGTCGGTCGGGCTATCGGGATCAAGCAGGGTCGCCCCGCCACCTGACCAAAACCGAAAACTCAGATCATCCATGGCCGCGCTTCAGTGGAGCGCATTACTCAGCAGATGAACGTGGTATCGAGTCAACCTGCGTACAACAAGTACGCAGGCCGGACCATCAGGGAGCTGGTAACTCAGCGAACGCCGAAGACGACGATGGTCTTGCCGCTCACGCTGATCAGATGCTGCTCTTCGAGCGTCTTCAACACGCGGCCGACCATCTCGCGCGAGCAGCCGACAATGCGGCCGAGTTCCTGTCGCGTGACGCGGATCTGCATGCCGTCGGGATGCGTCATGGCATCCGGCTCCTTGCACAGTTCAAGCAGCGTTCGTGCGACGCGTCCAGAGACATCCATGAACGCAAGGTCACCTATCTTGCGATTCATCTTGCGCAGGCGCGTGGCGAGCTGCGAAGAAATCGCGAACAGCAGGTCGGGGAAAATATTCGACATGCTTTTCAGGCGTTCGTAGGAGATCTGCGCTATCTCGCAGGGCGTTTTGGCGCGCACCAGCGCGCTGCGATTGACGTGTTCGTTAAACAGCCCGATTTCACCGAAGAAATCACCGGGATTCAGATACGCGAGCACCAGTTCTCGCCCTTCCTCGTCTTCGAGCATGACGGTGACGGAACCTTTGGTGATATAGAACAAATCATGCGAAGGATCGCCCTGCCGTATGATGGTGCTCTTCGCCGCATAGGTGCGACGATGGCAATGTTCGAGAAACTTGCGTATCGGTTCTTCGATCTTGCTCTTGACCGGTAGCACGACACTCATGGTTTTTACCTCTGCCCCGGGGAGGGTTGCGCCCGACAATATGCGGCCTGTTTGTGCGTTCATATTATCGGTAGCTTCCTAAAAACTGTAGAGTTTCGATATAAGATACTAATCTTAGTGAATATTGGTGCAGTGCGCCGCGTTGATTGCGGGCATTTTTCACACTATTGCCATAACGGGCATTCATCACAGTATCGGCATTGATCGCGAGGATTGAAGTCTTATGAAATCGACCATCAAGTGGGTCGACGGCGTCATGTTCGTCGGCGAGAGCGGCAGCGGGCATGCGATCGTCATTGATGGTCCGCAAGATGCCGGCGGTCGGAATCTCGGCCCTCGCCCGATGGAACTGATCCTCACCGGTCTCGGCGCGTGCACGGCGTTTGATGTCGTGACTATCCTGAAAAAAGCCCGTCAGGCGGTCACTGACTGCCGCGTTGAACTCGAAGCAGAGCGGGCCGATGAAATCCCGAAAGTGTTTACCCGTATTCATCTGCATTTCGTCATCAGCGGGCGTGGATTGAAACCGGCCCAGATCGAGCGTGCGATCAATCTGTCGAGTGAAAAGTATTGCTCAGCGACCATCATGTTGCAGACTTCCGTTGCCATTTCGCACGACTACGAGGTACTTGAGACCGGTTGAATTGCGCGCAAGTTCATCCGACACCGGAACAGCGCGCGCTCAGTGTCGTACCGGTGACTTCAGTCAGCGCCCGGCGTACCAGTTGTTCAGCGGTATCTCCGCGCCGCCAGGTGGCAACGCCAAGTTCGACCGTACTGGTAGACAGCACCGGTTTCATGTCATTCGCAATATGGTTGGCGAGTTTGTCGCGCAGCGTGCCAGCAGCAGGCGCGTCGGTTTCCGGCAGCACCAGCAGCAATTCGTCGTCCTGCCATTGCGCCAGCATATCGACCCAGCGCAACTGGCCTTTGATGATGCGGGCGAGCTGAGTCATGCGCATTGAGAGATCGGGCCCGCACAGGCGGAGTGTGATGCAGGACAACTCGTTGGCGTAGCGTCGGCTCCGCGAAATTTCCGCTTCCAGGCGATGACGTATCGCTGCCCGGGACATCGTGCCGGAGCTAGCAATCGCCATCGAGGAACCACCGGCTAGCGCATCGAGCACGCCCACCAAGGCGTGACCGCGGTCGACCAGCGTGAGGATCGCCCCATCGCCTGCTGCATGTTCATAGCGCTGCGTGATGCCGATAATCCCGCCTTCGACTCTCACCTGAACCGGGTCACCGCCACTACCCAACGGTGTGTACGGCAACGGTAGGGTCGTGATGTCGAGGCCGAGCAGTTCGCTCGCCGTACTTTGCAGCAGTGCGGCGGTGTAATCGTTGATCCAGGTCAACCGTTCATGCCGATCGACGAGCGCTATCCCAACTGAAAGATTCTCGAGGATGGCCCGCGCATGTTCGGGGTGTATGTCCACCATGATGGCGAAACTCTGGTCGGCGATGACACACCTAGCGGCGCAGGAAAGAGAAACTTTATGCCATTCGCAGCGACTCCGCGTGGCCATCCCTCGATTCTATACAGCGTAGAAATGCAGCTTCGAGATCAGGTTCCCCAGTCTGCGCTAACAGTGCCTGTGGGGTACCATCGAAACACAGTCGTCCGCCATCGAGAACCAGCAGGCGATCGCAGATCCGCTCGACATCCATCAGTTGATGGGTGCTGAAAAAGACCGCAGTGCCCTGCTGACGCAGTAACGAGAGCCGGCGTTTGAACAGAGAGCAGGCTTTCGGGTCAAGCCCGCTCATCGGTTCGTCGAGGATCAACAGTGATGGTGTCGGCAGCAGGCAGGCGATCAATCCGAGTTTCTGCGCCATCCCTTTGGAGTAGTTGCGGGCCCGGGCATCGAGCGTGGCAGGGTCCAGTTCGAGCGCACGTGCTTCTGCCTCGGCCTGCGCGCGATCGAATTTATGCCCATGCAGGGCGAGCAGATGCGCGAGCAGCTCTGCGCCGGTTGCATACGGCGGCGGCACGAAACGTTCGGCGAGGTAGGTGCAATGTCGACGTGCGGCGGGCAGGCCATGGCGAACCCCGCCAATGGTAATGCTGCCGGCATCGATGCGAATCAAATCGAGGATGCTGCGGATCAAGGTGGTCTTGCCGGCGCCATTGACGCCGAGCAGTCCGACAGCTTCAGCTGGCGCGATGGTGAAAGTAATGCCCTCGAGCAGACGGCGGCCACGGCGTTGCAGTCCGACGCCGGTCAGCGCGAGCGGAGTCGGCGGTGTCGGCTCAGGTTGTGGCGTTCGGCTAATACAGGTAAACGGCGTTGCAGAGCTGTTGATTGGTCGCGATATCCCAGGTCGGCGGCGTCGTTGATTCGTTGACGCAATCGGCGCTCGATTGCGAAATGGTGCCGAAAGTACCGCCCGAAGTGACGCTACGACGTACGACGCCGCTACGCGGCAGGCCATCGTCTATCTTGCGGTCGAGTTCGGCCAGCACGTTGACCGGGATGCCGGAGCCGAGCACGAGATTCAGCTTGCTGCTCGGCGTACCCGGGTCGTAGTAGTCGCTCGAAAAAAACAGCATGAGGAAACCGTTGAATGCATTGCGCGGGGCCTTGTCGACATCGTTCTGCGACGGCAGCGCTGAGCCGCCGGTGAAATTCCCCTGCACGAACCCGGATTTGGACAGATGCTCCCATAGCGCCAAACCTTCATCCCAGGGGTTGGAGCCATCCAGGCGACCGTTGCCGTTACCGCCAGTGGTGACACCCGGAATTGCTTGCGCCGCGTTTACTCGTCCCCAATCGCCGGGCAGCTGCCGATAACGATCGAGAAAGCCGTAGTAGGCGGCCTGCACGCCGCTATTCTGATCGGCGATATTGCGTACTCGCGCGCTGTTGATCAGTTCCGCGCCTTTGAGAATGCCACCGAGCAGGAGCCCGATGATGACCAGAACGATAGCCATTTCGACCAGGGTGAAGCCCTGCTGGCGTTGGAGACGGGGCGTATTGCACATGCTGAGGGCACATCCTGTGGATGATTGCTGGGTCGGGCAGGTCGTATGATTTGCACCGGCTACCCGAAAGTTCGCAATCGATAGATAGCAATCGATGTGCCACAACGATAAGCCCCTGATTCTGCGTCCAGTCACCCCGGTTGCCAGGGTGGCGTGGGGGCCTTTCGGCAGGGTCAGGTGTCGAGATCTCGACAGGGTGCTGTCGAGATCTCGTCCGGCGCGCGACATCGACGCCCCGCGCAGACGACCGCTCAGGCATGGAAGCTGGCCATGAACTCGCTGCGGGCATCCGCTACCTACCGTGCGCGTTCCCTGCTGCTGCTGGCCGTGCTGCTGATTTTTCTCGGCAATGCTTTCGGCCTGTTCAACATCAACTTCGGTCTTGCCGGCATGCGCGTTCACGGCGCACTGCTCACCCAACTGCTCGACGGACATTTGCTCGCCACCCTGCTGCGTGCCGACGTGCTGGTGTTTCTGGTGTTAGGCGCAGCGCTGACGCTGGCGCTGCCGCTGTTGTCGCCGGTGGCGGCGTCGATGCTGACGTTCGCGGCCATGTTGCCGCCGTTCTACGTCGCCTGGGCGGTTCCGTTGCCGCCACCGCTGATACCGATGGAGTACACCCTGCTTACCATCCTGATGCTGTTCGCCGTGAATGTGCTGGTCAGCTATTTCATCGAGACGCACGAGCGCCAGAAGCTGATTGCCGCTTTCGGCCAGTATGTGCCGCCGACACTGGTGGCCGAAATCAATCGCAACCCGCTCGCTTTTTCCATGGCCGGGCAGGCGCGCGAGTTGTCTGTGCTGTTTTGCGATATTCAGCGCTTTTCACAGATTGCCGAGCACCTCGAACCGCAGGCGCTGGCCGAAATGTTGAATCTCTATCTGACGGCGATGACAGCCGTATTGCATCGTCACGGTGCCACCATCGATAAATACATCGGCGATGCGATCATGGCGTTCTGGGGCGCACCGCTGCCACAGGAAGACCATGCCAGTCGCGCTGTCGCCGCCGCGCTCGCCATGCAGGCGCAGATGGTCCAGGTGCGTGCCGATTGCGCTCGCCGCGGTTGGCCCGAACTGACCATTGGTATCGGCATCAACAGCGGCATGATGAATGTCGGCAACATGGGTTCGCGTTTTCGCGTCGCTTATACGGTGTTGGGCGATGCCGTCAATCTTGCCGCACGACTCGAAGCGTTGACCCGTTACTACGGTGCGGCGATCCTGATCGGCGATGCGACGCGTGCTGCCTGTGCCGGACTGGTCTGCCGCGAGCTCGATCACGTGCGTGTCAAAGGTAAAGGTCGCGCAACTCGCGTGTACGAACCGGTCTCGGCTACGGCGCAGGACGGCGCACTGGATGCCCGACATCAAGCCGCACTGAATGCCTACTACGCCGGCGCCTGGGTCGATGCGCGCGCGCAGTTCACCGCGCTGCGCGACAGCGCGGCCGCGGCGCCTTACTACGAGATCATGCTGGCACGGATGCACGGCCGCGAACGGCCAACCGAATGGGATGGCATCGTCAACTTCGGCGGCGAGTTCAACTATTCGTTCGAGCCGCTCGAATCCGGCTTGTGATCAAGGGCGCCTGAGCGCGCTTCGAGCTCATGCAAGCGCGAGGTGAGAAATGCACGTTCGTGTGCGTCGGTTACCGCGTCGCTGGCAAGTAGACCACCGAGCATGATGCGTGCGCTGTCGAGTTCACCCATGTTCTCGAGAACGAAGATGTGCATCTGGCGCGCCCAGTCCGGAATGACGGCTCCACCTGGCGCATCGGCCAGCTTGCGTGCCAGCGCGAGCGCCAGCGGCAAGTCATGCAGGCGATGCTGCGCCAGATAGACTGCATGCGCCAACCAGCGCCAGCGCGCTGCCGGAGCCGCATCGAAAGCCTGGGACACGAACGCGATCATGCGCCGCTGACGTGGCGGATCATCGACTTCGCCATAGAGTCGGCTTGCCGCCAGCAGCGCATAGTCAAAGCCCGGGTCGAGTTCGAGCATGCGCGTGAGCCAGGTCTCGACGACGCGATAATCGAGCGCGCGTAAAGGCAGGCTGATACCGGGTTGATAATCCTGGGCCTGCAGCCACAACATCTGCAGGCGCGCGAGCAGTGCCGGTTCGCCGAGCGCGACGACGCGCAGGACGTTCATCGAGGGTGGCTCGGCCAGAGCCATGGTCCTCGCCAAAACTGGCGGGCGCGAGGAACTTGTGGCCAGTACAGCGGCGAAACTGGCGGCAAGCAGCAGCCAGAGTGCGAGAGGAACGCTGCTCCACGGCCGCTCGCGTGTGCGCCGCTCAGGCATCGTCCTGCCGCGCCAGATCAATGAGCCCGATGGCCGCGAGCAGGCCGATATAGACCATGGCTTCGAGTGCGATACTTCCGAGAGCCGCGAGCGTTATCGACTCGCTATCGAACAGCCAGGCCGATTGCGTGTAGCGAGCGAGATCCGGCAACACCAGCGCCAGGCTGTCGAGCAGGGTCGTGATGACCTCGCTGGACAACGCCGCCGGATCCACGGTCGGTCCGTGGCTCATGAGAACGAGCGCCTGCATCGCCCGCGACAATACATAGAAAGCGCCCACCGCCATGACCGTGGCCGTGACCTGGCGCAGTGTGACAACCGCAGTCAGGGTGGCGGCCGTCATCAACACGAGTTCCGCAGTGAGCGAGATTCCCCACAGCGCGGCAGCCGACGGTGGGGCAAGCGCTGCTGCGGGAAAGCTGGCCATCACACCTGCCGACAGCGCCAGTGTGCCGTGACCAAGCAGTCGACCGAGATACCAATCGTGCCGCGCCAGCGGCCGCGATAAACTCAATTCGAGACGGCGTTCTTCCTGTTCGCGCGCGACGCTGGTTGCGACCAGCAGAACGGTTACGGTCACCAGAACGATGCGCACCAGCGCCGCATAAACGCCGCTGCGATAACTGGCGGCATCAGTCAGGGCGAGATCGGCCGCGAACAGCGCCGTCACCAGCGCGACGAGTATGACACCGGCGATGAGCCAGCCCTGATGACCGCGCCGTGCTTCCAGCCAGGTGAATTTCGCGATTTGAAGAATCGACTGCATGCCGGTGTCTGTTGGGTGTCTGTAACTAGGGGCGCCGCGCCGCGCGCTTACTATAAGCTCTTCAACTGAACCGGGCAGTGTCAGCGCTTCCCTAAAGTGCGCCGCGCCCCTACGCTAACTGGCGGTGACCCGACAGCGGAGCACCGGTACACGCCCTGATGAGCGACAGAGTTCACCGCATGCAGATGTTGCGTCACCCTTACCGCCTGCTGGACCGTCGCCATGAGCATTGGATCCTCGCCTCCATGCTGCTGGTGCTGCATGCGGCGCTCGATGCAGGACTCAACAATGCGTTGTCTGCCGCACTCATGACGACGCATCTCGGACTGTTCTTCCTGTGGCAGCCAATCTGGCAGAAAGACCAGCGTCTCGATCCGCGGGCAGCTGTACTGATCCTGCTGCTGGTCGGTGGCATGATGCTCGCGCTGAACGGGTGGGTCATTTTTGCCTGGCTGATCGTGCTGATAGGCATTGTTGCCGGGCGTTCGTTCTCGACCCGGCAGGAACGCTATGTTTACATGGTCTCGCTCGCGTTCCTGATTTCCGAACTGCTGGTCGTCTGCGCTGCGCCATTGTTCCTCGGCCGCCCGCTGTCGCCGATCATTGCGCAAACGTTTCGTATCGGTCTATATCTCGCGCCCGCGCTGCTCTACGCGATTCCGCCGCTGACCGGTCCGAGTCGCGAGCCGTTCCCGGTCGATTTTTTCCGCGGCATTACGTTCGCTTTGATGACGGCGCTGCTCGCCGTGTTCAGCGTATTGATGAATTTGCGCCTGGGCATCGATTATCCCCTCGCGCTAGTCTTCACGCTGACCGCACTCGGCATGCTGCTGTTGTTCTTGAGCTGGATCACGACGCCTGGTGGCAGCATGGGCTTGCTGGCGGTGTGGGAAAAATCGGTGCTGAACATCGGCACGCCGTTCGAAGCGTGGCTTGGCAATATCGCGAATCTTGCCCGACAGCGGGCCCAAGCCGACGATTTTCTCGAAGGTGCGATCGACGAGCTGGCCGACATCCCGTGGATCTCCGGCGTCGAATGGAGCACTGCCGATGCCAGCGGCATGGAAGGAAAGCCGACCTACAATCATCTCACGGTCGATACCGACACGCTCCGTGTCACGCTCTATACCGAAAGAAGTTTCAGCTCGGCGCTACTCATCCATTGCCGTCTGCTGATCCAGGTATTGGGGCATTTCTATGTGGCCAAGCAGCGCGAGAACGAGGAAGCGAGCGAGGCGCATCTGCGCGCGATCTATGAGACCGGCGCACGGGTCACTCACGACATCAAGAATCTGCTGCAGTCCCTGCACACGCTGGCTGGCAGCGTGCAATCAGTGCAAGGCGCCGAGCAGGAGCATCGAGGCTTTACGCTGCTCAAGCGCCGTCTGCCCGATATCGCCAAACGCCTGCAGCTCGCTCTCGATAAACTGCAGCGGCCGCGCGAGCAGGCCCAGGATCGCGTCAATGTGGCGGCCTGGTGGGCGCAGGTCCGTGAGCGATACGACGACGCCGGCGTTCAGCTGCGAGCACAGATAGACGACGCCGAGGCCAGCCTTCCGCGCGACTGTTTCGACAGTGTTCTCGACAATCTGCTTGAGAATGCACGCGCGAAAGTTGCGGGCGGCGGCGCCAGACACATCGAAGTTCAGGTCATCGCAGCAGACGGTGCCGTGAACTGCAGCGTCGGTGACGATGGTCTCGCCATTCCGCCGCCGCTGGCGCGCGAGGTTTTGCGCCGACCGGTCGCATCGGCCAGCGGACTTGGCATCGGGCTGTATCAGGCCGCACGTCAGGCGCGCGTTGCCGGCTGCACCCTGGAGCTGAAGGAAAATCGCGACGGCGCTGTGCGTTTCGAGATCCGCTGCGCCGGGGTCGCTGCCGACATCAACGCTGTGCTGTGATGCGCCGCATTTGAGCATTGCGCTTCAAGGTAACTGCCCGGCAGCGACCATGCGGCCGTTCAAGATAGTGCGCGAAACGGTCACAACGATGTCGTCAAATTCGCACAGTGGCGGCCCCTCATTGTCGTCATCACTGCACCCACTTTGGTCGCGCGTGTAGCCGCGGCTGACGAACTCACTATCTTCATCGGTGTTCTCGCGCTCGTCGGCGTGCGTTGCCGCCGCTGCCGGGCGTAAGACGCCGCCAGCCGTGGTGGCGCCGTTGCCGTTTCGACCATGCGAGACGATTACGGCGACTACGTTATCCACTGTCGCTGCAGGAAAAGCGAATTTGCCTTCGACCGTCGAACTGGTGCCTGCATTGTCGCCGCGGGTCATGACGGTGATATTGCCGGTCGCACACAGGTCGAACTCATCGACCGTATTGCCATTGCATTCGGTATCCACGGCCGGTCGCGTGAATTCCGCATGACGTACGCGATAGGTATAGCGATTGCCCCAGGCGTCGGTGGGTTCGACGCCAAGTTCAGCCCACGGTAGAAAGCCGTTGTCGTTGTTGACGTCGCAGACAGCGGTCGCGGCGTTCCCGGCCACGAAAGGCGGATCGGACATACCGTCGCCATTGATATCGGGGCAGGGTAGACGGCGCTGCGTCAGCGCATAGCCATAGAGTGCTTCGATTGCGTGATCCATCGCTTTGCGCGTGGTATGGCGATCGCGCGCTTCGAGTTGGACTTCGACCGGGCCGATCAGGCCCGCAATCAACATGCCGATGATGAAAATGACGATGGTCAGTTCGATCAGCGTGAAGCCGCGCTCGGCGGTGCTGCAACGGTGACAGGTGTAACGCATATCAGGGTTGCAGCAGTCTGACCTGATCGTTGAACGCGCTGGCGGCGGTGTTCGAAGGCTCGCGGTGTTCGAACACCGTGCTCGCGCTGGGAGCGTTGGTGCCTTCGAGATAGTCGGTGCGCTGTGCGCTGGGGCGCGTTTGCCCCGGCGATAGCGCAGCCAAGGCCGAACCGGCCGCGAGCACGACGCCACGCACGTTGGCGACAGCATGAGCCGTCGCCTCGCCTGGGCGGCGAACCGTCAGGGCGAGACAGCTGCCGTCGTCCGCACAGTCGGTGTCGAGATCGCCTGGGCTGTCGGCCCGTGCGTACTCGACGAAAACGAGATTCTGCCAGTTGTTGGCCCAGAACCAGTTCGGCAGTTCGCCCGGGGAGAGGGCGCGATCGACGGTCCTGTCGGTACTCACTTCGAGCTCGAAAGGGACGCCGGACAGCGCCACGCTGTCGCCGGCGCTCATCCCGTTGACCGTGAGCGTCGCTGAACCTACCTGGGTCGCTGCCGGCCGATATTCGTAGTCAGTGATGGTGAGCACTGCCGGCGTTCCGGCCCAGCTGTCGCTGCGCTGGACGACCAGATTCCGTCGCGTCGTGTCGGTCGGTGCTGACAGCTTCACGTAGTTCGGCAAGTCGAGCTGATAGTCGCGCCGCATCTTCCGCGTCTGCGAGCCGTCGGCGCTGTTGACCGGGATCTGGCGCCGCGCTGTGCAACGAACGTTGAGCTGCCCTGTCGGCACGGGTGCCGCCGCTCGCGTCACGGTGCATCTACCTTGTTGCCAGACATCCGAGACATACGATCCCTGCACACCGGCAGGGGCGGGTTGCACCGTTGCGGTTCCGTCACCGACGACAAAATCTGCGAAGCAATCAGTGCGTCGAAGACAGACGTCCGACGGTGGTTCTGCACCGCTGGCGGCATAGACGGCGGCCGCGCTTTGTATATCCCAGGCGGCGAGAAAATCTGCTTCGAACTCGGTGTTCGCGAGGAACAGCGGCAGCCGCCCGAAATTGAATGCGCCTAGCGCAAAATTGTCGACCACGCCGGGATACAGGGCGTCGGTATCGACTGCCGCCAGCCACGGAAAGCCGTCGTCGCAATCCAGATTGACGCCGCAATCCGGATCGTCGCCGGCGTTGGTGTCATCGCCGTCCGGATCGTGGAAATAGTTTTCGAGCGCGTTGGCCACTTCGCCGAGGACGACCTTCTCGGTTGCGCTGGCCAGTTCGGCACGCGTGATGCGCACGACGCGGTCGTTGCGGATGTCATTGGTCTGCGAGCTGAAGATGCCGTCGCCGCTACTGGCGTTTTCGCCCTCGAGATAGTCCGCTGCGCTGTAGCTGGTACTGGCATCGCGCGACTGCCCCGGTTCGGCGGTGCCCGGCGCGATGATCACAGCGACAATATCGTTCTGGTTGTCGACCGTGAGCGCGCCCGGCGTTTCGCTGTTCAAAGGCGGTGACGCGCCGCTGCGATGGGCTTCCGACACCGCATACCACAGCGGTGCGCCGGTGCCGTCTGCGAGCGCGGTCAGACCGAGCGTCCGGAACGGTAAACGCCCGGTTTCTTCGTTCGTACTGAGGCGGCAATCGCCCGATTCGGCGACGCCGGGATCGCTACCGTCAGCGAGATCCGGGCATGGCAGATGCCCGGGTCCTTTGTTAATCGCGTGATCTACGTCATAGGCATAGCTGACGGCGTAACCGAGCAGCGCCCGTTTCGCTTCCAACAGCGCCCGCTGGGTTGTTTCGATCTGGGCCTGATCGCGCTGTGCGGCGCTGTTCAGCGCCTGCAGCATGATGTATGACGAGATGGAGAGTGCGAGCAGCAGGAAGGTTAGCACGACAACGCCGCGTTGGCGTCGCCGGCTGGCGCACGCGCGAACCCGATCAGGGTGCCGGCGCGTGCTGATAAGCATCGGACACCTGCTTGGAGTCCGGGTCGAAGGACTGGCCGGGCTTGAGCATGACGGTGGAGGGTCCGCGCGTGAGCGGCACGCGCACAGCGCTGCGTTCCAGATGCAGTCGGCCGGCGGCGATACCGACACCGGCGAGCGCGCCGGCAGTCGCTTCGGCACCGTTGATCCAGACCGTGGAAGCGCCGCTGGAGCGCGCGATAAAGCCATCCACGGTCAGCGGGACGTCCGGCACCGGCGGCTCTCCGGCGAGTTCGTCTAGGGTCTCGGCTGGTGCTGACGCCTCGAGTGGCGGCGGGGTTATCGGTCGCGCATGGCGCAATCGGTCGAGCGTCTCGCGCTCGGCCGGTGTCAGGAACAGACGACCCAGTTCAAGCGCGGCAACGCCATGGCAGAGCGTCAACGCAAGGAGACCACTGATGGCGAGCCGGCTCATAAGCCGAGTGCTTTGCCGCTGCTGAGATTCAACGTCTGCCATTCGAGCGTGCAATCGGCGGTGATGTTGGGTGTCGCCGGATCCAGCGTCAATTCGTCACTCGCGCGCTGAAGCGTACATTCGCGAACCGAGTACTGGCCATAAGCGTCGCGATCGAGCGCACTCAGGATCTGCAGGAGATCGCCTTCGTGCAGCAAACCTGCATTCAAGGTCATCGGACTCACATCCAGACGGTACGTGCCGAGTTGCAGCGGGAATTCCGCTACAGCCTGGCGCTGCGCTTCAATCTTGTAGGTCAACTGCGGGATATGTATGGCGTCACCGGCTGCGCGCAGCGCTTCCAGCCAGCTCAATCGGCGCTCGTTGCCGAGCAGACCGTCGCGATGCAGGCGTACAAAAGCCGGATAGAACTCGTCAATGATACGTTCCTCTTCGTCGACCGCCAGATATTGCTCGCTCGCCGTGCGAAAACGGCTGTGATTGGTCTGGTACCCGCGCTCCATATCCTGACGAAAGCGATGGCTCCCCGTCACTAACGCAACGCTGGCCAGTACGCAGACCGTAAACATGAGCAGCGGCCCACGCATCAGCGACCAGTCAGCTTTGCTGCTTGTCATCGACCTTGTCCATCACGAGTTTCAAGCGGAACGCGGCGACCGCTCCTTCCGACGTACCGGTAGCCGAACCGCTGACACTGGCATCGGAACGGGTATCCAGCGGGTACTGCAGGACTTCGACCGCTGCAACACCCGCTGCGTTCTCGAGTTCTGTCGCGAGCCCGTCGATAAGCGCGATCGCGCTGCGATAATCGCCGCGGAAGCGCTCCAGATGGCCGCTCAGTTCAAGCACCTCCTGATTGGCTACCGGCGCTTCCGGCAGCGGCTCGACGGCCGGCGTTTCAGCAACTGTTGCGGCTGTTACGAACCAGTGCAGCTGGTCTAGTTTGACGTCCGGAACCCGCGACAATACGGCACCGAGCAGCCGCAATGCCGGCTCCGGACTACGCTTGTGCTGGCGCAGCGCAGCGATGGCGTCGACCGCAGTCTTGATTTCGCGCGGCTCGACCGGCGTTGCCGGCAGCTTGCGTCGCGCCAGCTCGTAACGCTGCTGATAGAACTCGGCTTTCTGGCTCGCATCGAGTGCCTGTTGCTTGAAATTCACGCCCTCAACGAAGTTCAGAGCACTCCAGCCGGCGCATGCCAGCAGCAGCAGCAGACTGGTCATCGACAGCGCAGCGCGCAATCGATGCATTGCGTAGAATTGCGTTTCCTCAGTCTGGGCATAGTGATTGGTCGGGATCTGACTTGCGAGCAAATGGGCAAAGATGAGATCGCTGTAATGCGATTGACCTTTGACCCGCACACCCAGACGATTCGCCACATCGTCGATATCGAGCAGAACGAATTTCTCCTGCTCCGAATCGCGGCAGTGCTGTTCGAGCTGATCGAGCAGCTGACCATGGCTCAGGATGTAAATGCTGAGCGGGCTGTCGCGCGAAATCAGCGTCAGGCTGTTCAGATAGCGACGCAGCTTCTCCACTTCGCCGATAAGATGCGCGGCGAACGGCACTGATCCCAGCCGCGGCATGTAAGCGAGGCGGCTGATCTTGAGCTGGCCGTCACGGAAGAACGTCTGCCGCAGGCCGCTAGCTTTTTGCAGGCTGATCAGCAGGACATTCGGCGCGGTTGCACCGATGCGTTTCAACAATCGCTCGCTCAGTATCGGTAGCGAATAAATTCCGGCGACCGGCACTTTATGCGTGATTAGTGTGCTTAACCAGGGCGTTAAGGCCTCGGGTCGCGTGATGGCGGTGAGTAATACGCGATCATCACGGCGACCTTCAGTCTCCCGACCTTGTCGCAACGCATGCCGATACGGCGTGCCACGGAACAGCCGCGCGTACTTGCGTTCGAGCACCGATTTGCGATCGGCTCCGCTGACATGCGGGATGGATTCCTGCCGGTATTCCTCTTCGACTACGTCGACCAGCACACAGACGGGCGCTGCAGGCAAATCGGCGAGACAGCGATTGAACTGCGCAAGTCCGCTCTCGTCAGCGGGAAAGATATAAGCGCGATCGAGTTCGCCGCCCGCAAACAGATACAGGATAGCGCGCTCGCCCGCGACCAGCAGCACGCGTGCGCCAGGCGGGCTAAAACTCGATTTGAGTGAAGAGATCATAAATCGGGCCCAGCACCGAGGCCATGATCCAGAACAGCAACAAGCCAAGGACAACCGTGATGATCGGCATGATCAGGGCTTGTACGCGCGCGACCGATTCGGCGACGTCGCGTGCGAAGAAATAGCTGACATTGTCGAGCGCTTCTTCCAGTGCGCCGGTGTTCTCGCCGACCCGCAACATGCGCACGACCAGCGGCGGAAACAGGCCGGTAGCGGCGAAACTGCGACTGATGCCGCCGCCATCGGCAATCATGCGACCGGCATCGCGCATGGCCGTCGCCACAGCACGGTTGCCGGCAACCTGTTCCGCATTGCGGATGCACTCGAGGACCGTGATCCCGGACGAATACATGATCGAGAATACGCTGCAGACCCGCGTGACGATGAGTTTCTTCAAGACCGGGCCGACCAGCGGTAGGCGCAACAGCAGCTCGTCGACCCGCTCGGCAAAGCGCGGATTGGTGCGGATGCCGAAAGCGATCCCCACTGTTACCAGCACCGGCAGCGCAACGACGATATACCAGTAGTTGGTCAGAAACGACGACGTCGCGATCAGTGCGCGTGTCTGCAGGGGCAATTCCTGCCCCATGGTGGCGAGAAAGGAAATCAACTCAGGCACAACGTACAGCATCAGGAAGATCAGCACCGCGATAACGGTCACGGTGACAAAAGCCGGATAGATCAGCAGCTTCGACGTGTAGGCCGACTGCTCGTCCTGCCATTTCAGATTTTCGATAATCTTGGCCAGCACGCGATTGAGCTGACCGCTCTGCTCGCCGGCGCGAATGAGACTCACAAAAACCGGCGGGAAAACGAACGTGAAATCCTCCATGGACTGTGAGAGGTTGCGACCGCCTTCGATGCTCTCGATCATTGCCGCAGTGACTTCCTGCAGGCGTTTGTTGTCGACCGTATCGCGAAGGTCGCTCAGGCCCTCGAGTATCGGCACGCCGGCCCGCACCAGCTGTTCGAGATGGAAACAGAAAGTGATCAGGTCGATGCGCTTGATGCCGCGCCCGGTGATGTTCCGCCCGTGTGCCGGCAGCTCGCGAAAATTGACCAGATCCAGCCCCATTCGGCTCAAGCGGACCTCGAGATCAGCCGGATTGGCGGCGTCGATGCGACCCTGCATCACGCGGCCTTGCGCATTGACCGCCTTATAACGGAACGCTTCCATCAAATGAAACGTTCAGTCAGATCGACGACACGCGACACTTCGTCGAGCGAAGTCACGCCCCCCAGCACAAGTTTGATGGCGACATCGGCCAGCATCTCGAAACCTTTGCCGCGCGCCGCCAGCGTAAGCTCCTTCAACCGCGCGTTCTGAGCAATGAGTTCATCGAGCTCGCGGTCGAAGCGCAGCAGCTCCATGATTGCCGTACGGCCTTCATATCCCTGATGCGGCGCATGCGTGAACTCTTCGGCAACCCGATAGATGAGCTGAGTCGCGGCGCTCGTTGCCACTCCGAGAATATGTCGCTCGAGCTCACTCGGCACATACGCTTCGGTGCAGTCCTGTCGCAGTTTGCGAACGAGGCGTTGTGCAACGATGCCAATGATGTTGCCAGCCATGATTTCCGGCCGGATACCCATGTCGTACAGGCGCGGAATGGCGCCGAGCGAGGAGTTCGTATGCAGAGTCGAGAAGACCTGATGACCGGTCATCGCGGCGCGGAACGCCATCGAGGCGGTGTCTTCGTCACGGATCTCGCCGATCAAAATGATGTCCGGATCCTGGCGCAACAGTGAGCGCACGCCGCCGGCGAAATCGAGGCGCGCTGCTTCGTTGATCGAGGTCTGTCGGATCATGCCCATCGGGTACTCGACCGGATCTTCGAGCGTCATGATATTGACGGTCTCGTTGTTCAGATGATTGAGCAGGCTGTAGAGCGTGGTGGTCTTGCCGCTGCCGGTAGGTCCGGTAACGAGCAGCAAGCCTTCCGGACGAGCGACCATGAGTTTCAGGGTCGTCAGCGCGTCGCCTTCGAGACCGATGGCATCGATCGGCACAATCCCTTTCTGGCGATCGAGCACCCGCAGCACAATGTTTTCGCCATGCACGGTTGGAATGGTCGACACGCGGAAATCGATCTGGCGGCCTGACAGACTCAGATTGATACGGCCGTCCTGCGGTGCGCGTGTTTCGGCGATATCCATGCCGGACATCACTTTCAGGCGAACGGCAATGGCCGACCAGTAGTTCTTGTGCAGGCTGCGGATCTGGCGTAACACACCGTCGATGCGATAGCGGAATCGCAGAAAGCCTTCTTCCGGCTCGAAATGGATGTCGGACGCATTGCGTTTGACCGCATCCGACAACAACGCGTTGACCAGGCGAACGACCGGCTGGCTGTACTCGGCGTTGTCTGCGTCGAGACTTTCGTAGTCGATTTCGCCGGTTTCGATTTCGCGCAGGATGCCGTCGACCGACAGCTCGAAGCCGTAGAACTGATCGATGGCTTTTTCGATCTCGGCTTCGCCGGCCATCAGTGGCAGGATCTCGACGTCGCCGCCGAGCAGGGCCGAAATCTGGTCGAGCGCGACAACATTGAAGGTGTCGGCCATTGCCAAGGTCAAGCGGTTCGCATTGGCGTCGAAGGTCAGCGGCAGAATATGAAATCGGCGCGCGAGATCTTTCGGAATAAGTCGAATCGCTTCGGAATCGACCACGACCTTGGCCAGCTGCGCTTTCTGCTGGCCGAGCGCGCCGCCGAGGACATCCAAAATGATTGCTTCCGTCGCGAAACCGAGACGGACAAGGATGCGGCCGAGATGATCGCGATTCTTGCGCTGTTCGGTCAGCGCGATCCGGATCTGGTCCGAACTGACGACACCTTTCTGCACCAGCAGCTCGCCGATGCGCAATGAGCGCTTCGGCGTGTTGATGACTTTCGGGATGGTATCGGCAGGGCGGCTCACGGTGTGCTCGTTGCGCTCAGGGCGCCGATGCGGGCAAGGGCATCGGCCGGATTGAAACTCGCGCCCGTGTTGTCGGCAAGCGAGATGCTCTTCTGATAATAGCCGAGAGCGGCGCCGCCCTGGCCCAGGCGGTCGAGACTGACCGCCAGATTGAACGCATAGTCGGCGTTACCGGCGTCGAGCCGGGCAGCGTCGAAATACGCCTGTTGAGCGTCGGCCCAGCGCTGCTCCCGCGCATACCAGTTGCCCAGCGCGAAATGCAGTACCGCAAGTTCCGGATAGTCATCGAGCAGCAATTTCAGGCGCGCAGCGCCACCATCGCCACCGGCTTCGGTCAGCGCAAGCAGCGCTGCACTCGCGACCGGGTCGCCCGGATGGCGTTCGAGCACGGTCGCATAACGCTGATACGCCTGCGCGAGATTGCCTTGTCTGAGCGCAATGGCGCCGAGACCGATGAGTGCGTCGCGCGCCAGCGGCTCGCTGATCAGCGCGGTGTTATAGCGCGTTTCGGCCAGACCGAGATCGCCGCGCTGAAACGCCGCATAGCCTTCGGCAATCGTGAGGTCGACGGTAGCCGTCGGCCGTCGACGCGCAATGCGCACTTCACCGGCGCCGACATCCGCAATCGCTGCGTTCGATGTTGCCGCAACAGGCGTTGCCACTCGCGCTGGCGGCAATATGGCCGGCATTGATGCAGGTGGGATTGCCGGCGGCGCAGCTACCGCTTGGGGGCGTGCGGCCACGTTATCGGCAGCTGCTGGCGGGAGCGGCGATGCCGCTGTCGGACTTCGGTCTACGGTTGCTGCGGCGGCGCTGGCAGGAGGCAAGGCGCTCGTTGCCGTCTGCGCAAGGTCAGTGCCAGCGACGGCTTCGGTCGGCGTCTCAGAGACAGTCTCGCTGTTCGCAACTGCCACGCTGTTTGGTTGGGCGAGCGGAGTCGTCGCTGAATCGACAGCCGCTGTCGGGCGCTGCATGTCGACGCGCGGAAGCACGCTGTCGCCCTCACCATCGTTTATACCATCAGTCCGGGCGGTCACCGCTTCCACCGGGACGACTGGTAGCTCACGGACTATCGGCTGTTCAATCCCGCTCGCCACCCGCGGTGACGACAGGCGCGGCGGGGCTCCCTGTCGGGCATAAAAAATGACAACAAGTCCGATCGTAATACTGAGCAACACCACGAATATGCCGGCACCGACGAACACGCGGCTGGTGCGCGGTCGCTCGCTGGCGGTGAATACGGTCTGCGCCCCGACCAGCGTATGTGAGGCAACATCTTCGAGCGTCATGTCGACGGCGGTCGCACGAGGCGCGTCGGCTGACTGGGTCTGATTGAAGTAGGCGCCGAGGTCGCTGGCCAGCGAACGCGCTGATGGCATGGTGGCGGTTTGTTCGGCGCGCGCACGCGCAGCGCCAAGAATGGTATTGGTGCTCGTATAGTCGGCGAGTTCGTCGCGCAGGGCGTCGCTTTGCGATGCCGTCAACTCATCATCCGGAGCGTCGGCCAAGGGTTCGAGCGACAGTTCACCGAGTGAAATCTCGTTCCCCCGGGAATGGCTGTCGCTACGGTTCGCTGGCGTGCCAGCTGCTGTGGTGCTGCCTTCGGCGAGGTCGGCAATGCGCGTGATGTCGCCATCGTGTTCAAGCGTGAACGGCGACCCGTCATCGTTGGCCTGGCCACGCGCTGCCTGGTGTTTGCGTTCGGCTTCGGCCCGCCGCAGGGCATCCATCAACAGGCTCATGAGTAACCGGCCTGCATGCGCGGCTCAGCGCGTGGCGCCCAGAACGGTCGATGGTGTTGCGTCGCTGCCGAGAAACTGGCGATAGGGCTTGAGGTCGGTTTCGATACTCGGGTCGCGCACAACCACCGGGCGGAGGAACACGACGAGTTCAGTTTTGCGGTTGTTGATTTCATCGGTATGGAAGAACAGATCGCCGATCACCGGCAGCTTGGACAAGCCCGGCACTTCGCGGTTGCCGTTCTGCAGCGAATCCTGCATCAGACCGCCCAGCACGCCGATTTGGCCGTCGATGAGTTTGAGTACGGATTCCATTTCCCGCACGCGGATGACCGGAACCGCATTGGTGATATCGGTGGAATCGCCGCCGTTCAACTGCGACAGAAGCTGCGGGCCGGGGTCGATGGCATCGCCGATTTTCTGTGAAATGCTGGGCCGAACGGTCAGCGTGACTTCATCGTTCTTCGATACCTGTGGCGTCACGGCCATGACCAGGCCGACCGGCACGGAATGAATTTCAGTCTCGACTGCCAGGCTGCCCTGTTGAGTTGCGGTGGCGTCCTTATTGGTGACTTCGAGGGTGAAATAAACCAGTTCCTCGACGACTTTCAACACGGCGGTCTGATTGTTCAAGACCATCAGGCGCGGGCTGGAAAGGACGCGTGTGTCGCCGTATTCGCGCAACAGCCTGACGGTCGCCGAAACGACGTTGTCACCGACGTTGGGGTCGAAATAACCGAGCGAGAACGATGAGATGGAATTGTCGATAACGCCATCGGCGACCTGGCCGAGCAGATTCTGCTCGACCGTCACGCCGGTGCCCGATTGCTGTAGCAGCAGACTCCAGTCGACCCCAGCCTGGTACTGGTCATTCAGCGTCACTTCGACAATCGTCGCCTCGATCAGGACCTGGCGGCGCGCGTTGACGAGGACCTTGTCGATGTATCCTTCAATGAGTTCGTGCTGGCGACTGGTCGCGCGGACGGTGATCATGCCGGCTTCGGCATTGACCACGACCTTGTCCGACAACTGGGTCGGACTGCCGGCACCACCGGTAGCACCAGAATTCTGCGTGTCGCCGAGGATCGCGAGAATATTACCGTTCAGCGTTTCCCAGAAACGGTTGTAGGAGCGCGAATTCAGACGCGTCGACGAGGTGTTGTTGTCGGCCCCGCCGGAGCTTCCACCTCCACCACCACCGCTACTGTCTTCGACGTTGCTGTCGCCGGTCGTTGCGACCCGCGTGGCGACGTTGACGGTGGTGTCGACATCCCGCGCGAGATTCACGTAGCCGACATCATAGGTGCGGAAATACGGCTCATCGGGCTGAATGACGATGATGTTGTCTTTGAGTTCGTAGCGCAGTGAAACCTGGCGCGCGACCCGTTCGAGGATCTGCTCGAGCGTCTGATCGATGGCATTCAGCGTCACCCGGCCGGTCAGTTCGCCGCTGATATCAATATTCAGCTCGGCATCGCGGGCGAGCGCGAACAACAGCTCGCGGACGGGGACGTCATTGACCACGACCGTGTAATTTTCAGGCTTGGTGACGGGTGTCGGTGGCGGTACAAACGGTGCCTGCCGGACGACGTCAGGGATTGCCGCGGGCGTCGCCGTCGGGGCGGTGGCCGCATGTAGATGCCCGGCGTCATGCTCAGGGGGAGCCGGTCGCATCTGGGTGCAGCCGGCCGCGAGCAGGGCGGCGAACACCGCCCCGGGCCATAGTCGACGCCGCGTGAATGGCCTTCGAGTGGGTGACGGGTGAATCATGCGTATGCGCCCACGACAGAAACCAGGGGCTGGCTTGAATCAAGATAACACATGACGAAGTTATTACAAATATCTAATATCAAAGCGATATCTGTCATTAGAGGTGGTGTCCTAACGGCGCGCTGACGGGACCTCCTCAGGCGCTCGACCCCGCGGTTGCACGAGCGCTTCGCGGGCTGGAGCGGCGTGCTGCACCGGCCGCAGATGCGTGATCCCGGCCAGTCCGGTTCTGGCGGAGATCTCGGGCACGGGCTCCCGATTATCGATCTCCCCTGTCGACACGACAGCGGCAGGCGGCGAAACTGCGTCGGAAGCCCGCAATTTGTGCTCCGCAGGCAGATTCTGCGTCGATCCCAGTCTGCTCAGCTTAGTGTCAGGGGTTGCACTCGGAGCCTCTGAGATGCGTCCCTGGACCCGCGACAGGAGGGATTCCCAACCGTCATTCAGCGCCCAGATGAGTACACCCCCGCCGAGCAGCGCCGCAACTACGACACCCCAGGTCCAGCGCGCCTGCCCGCTACCGGGTGACAGGCGGCCGAATTCGCTGTCGCGTGCAGCAAGCCGGACATGCCTTCGCTCGACCCGCGTCGCATGGTCGGCAAACGCGGCCAGCAGCGCTTTATCGGCCAGTATATTGACGCGTCGCAACAGGCCGCGCGAATGGCGTGCCAGTTCGGCAACGGCGCCGGGCGTGAACAGTGCGGCGCCGCGATAGCCACTGGCCCGGGCGCGCGAGGTGACGTATTCGCCGACTTCGGCTGTGGCTAGCGGGCGCAATTCGAAACTGTGGGTGATGCGTTCGCGAAGCTGGCGAATGTCATGACTGCCGAGTTTGTCATCGAGTTCGGGTTGGCCGAACAGGACTATCTGCAGGAGTTTGTCCTGAGTCGTCTCGAGATTGCTCAACATGCGCAGTTCTTCCAGCGTCTCCAGCGGCATGCCCTGCGCCTCTTCGACAAACAGGATCACGCGGACGTTCCGGGCGTGACGGGTCAGGAGGTGATCCTGCAGCGCGTGCATCAGTTCCAGCCGATTGATATCCGGCACCAGCGGGAGCTGCAGTTCGAGCGCAATGGCGCGCAGGATGTCGGTCGGCGCCAGACGCGGATTGGCCAGATAGATTTTCTCGCATACCGGTGGCAGCTCGCGCTCCAGCATGCGACACAGCATGGTCTTGCCGCTGCCGACTTCACCGACAACCTTGGTGATGCCCTCGCCGCGCATGACGGCGTAGACCAGCGCTTCGAGCACTGCGCCACGGCGTCCGCCGGCAAAAAAGAACTCGGGATCGGGCGTCATGCGAAACGGCGGCTTGGTCAGGCCGAAATGGCGTTCGTACACGCTTAATCGTCCGCTGACGGGAAATCCAGACCCAGTCGTGAAATGCGGCTGTACAACGTCGTGCGGTTGATGCCGAGCAGTCGGGCGGCGCGGCTCAGATTGCCGTCGCCGAGGCGGAGCGCGGTTTCAATGTACTCGCGCTCGATCGCAGTAAGTGCTGCGTCGAGGCGGAATCCAGCGCTGTGAATACGTTTCTCGATGGCCGCTGTGCCGGCCGCTGCGAGCGGGGAATCGCTCGCATAGTCGAGTTCGAGTTCGTGTTTCAGGCGAGGGGCGTCAATCTCCTGACCGGGATATTTGGCCCCGAGACGGATGACGATATTGCGCAGCTCGCGCACATTGCCGGGGAAATGATAAGCGCCGAGTGCTGCTGCTGCCTCGGCTGAGAGCGTGAACGGTTTGATGCTGTCGGCATACTGCCGCTGAATATCGTCGAGCAGCGCAGCCCAGTCGTCACCGCGACTGCGCAACGGCGGCACGCTGATGGTCAAGACGCTCAGGCGGTGATAGAGATCCTGGCGAAATGCGCCGGTGCGGGCTAGCTCGCGGAGTTCGCGGTTGGTTGCGGCGACGATGCGCGCACTCGAATGACGGGCTTCGGTTTCACCGAGTCGGTAATACTCGCCATTTTCGAGCACGCGCAGGAATTTGGCCTGCAGATCGAGCGGCATCTCGCCGACTTCGTCGAGAAACAAGGTGCCCTGGTTCGCTTCCTGGAAAAAGCCGGGACGGGCTTTGTCAGCGCCGGTGTAGGCGCCCCGCGCATGACCGAACAATTGCGCTTCGAGCAGATCCGGCGAGAACGCGGCGCAGTTCAGCGTCAACAGCGGCCCCTCGGCGCGTGCACTCGCGGTATGCAGACAGCGCGCGACGAGTTCCTTGCCGCTGCCCGATTCGCCTTCGACCAGCACCGGAAAAGGGGTGTCGGCAAACTGCTCGATCAGCGCTCGCAGCGTTACCATACCGGCGCTCGCGCCGCGCAGCACATCGGCGACCAGATGCCGTGGACCCGGTGCCGGTATCTCGGCTTCGAGCAGCATGAGCTGATGGCTGAGGCGGCTTTTCAGCAGCGCTGCGTCGCAGGGTTTTGGAACGAAATCGACAGCGCCGAGGGTCAATGCATGCTGCACATTGCCGCGCTCGCTCTGACCGGACAGCACCAGCACTTTCATGGCCGGATTGAACGCGAACAGTTCGCCAATCAGGGCAAAGCCTTGATCGGGACTGTGTGGTGTCGGCGGCAGACCCAGATCGACCAGTGCCAGTGCCGGCATGCGCGCAGTGGATTGCAGCAGGGTGCGCGCTTCGGCGCGGGTTGCCGCCGTGATGACTTCGTAATCGTCCTCCAGAGCGAACCCCAGCGCATCGACGATGATGTCGTCATCATCGACCAGCAGCAGCAGCGGCCGCCGCCGCGTGGCGGGTTCATTCATGGCGATGTGTCATGGTCGCGAGGCGCGATGCCCGCTCAACCTCAGATTGGCGCATACGGCCAGGGACGCTTCAGCCTGATTCATGGAATAGAAGTGCAGACCGGGCACTCCGGCGGCCAGCAGCCGCGCGCAGAGCGCGGTCGTTACCTCGATGCCGAAAGCCTGGATAGCCGCGCGATCGTCGGCAAAATCCTGCAGGGATTTCGCGATCCAGCGCGGGATCTCCGCCCCGCACATTTCTGAGAAACGACGCAGGTTGGCGTAGTTCGTGATCGGCATGATGCCGGGCACTATCGGGACGGTAATACCGGCCGCCTGCGCACGATCGACGAAGCGGAAATAGGCATCGGCGTTGTAGAAGTACTGCGTGATGGCGCCGTTCGCGCCAGCATCCACTTTGCGCTTGAAGTGGTCGAGATCGGCACTGGCACCGGCAGCTTGTGGATGCGTTTCCGGATAAGCCGCCACTTCGATGTGAAAATGATCGCCGGTTTCGCGCCGGATGAAGGCGACCAGTTCATTGGCATAGCGCAATTCGCCAGCGCCGGTCGCACCGGATGGCATGTCGCCACGCAGGGCAACAAGGCGCCGGATGCCGGCGGCGACGTATTGTTCGAGCACGGCGCGGATATCGGCCAGCCGGAAGCCGACACAGGAAATATGTGGCGCGCCGTCGACGGCGGTTGCTGCGCGCGAGGCCAGCACGGTTTCCAGCGTCAGTTCCCGGGTGCTGCCGCCGGCGCCGAAAGTGACTGAAAAGAATTCTGGCGCAAGTGCCGCAAGCCGCACCTGCGTGGTGGCGAGCTTGGCCGCCGCTTCGGTTGTACGGGGCGGGAAAAACTCGAAACTCAAGGCAGTGTGCTGTGGTTCGGCGTGGGACATGGATCTCGACTCGGTCCGGGGTCATTCAGTTCATTGCGGTCGGCGAGCAGCAGACGCGACGCGCGGCAAATTATCGCCGAGCCCGCCGGATAATCCTAACGCACGCTACGTACGTATCCCGGTGACGTTTGTTCGACGGCGCTATCGCGTTAGAATGCCGCCCTCCCGGAATTCCACACGGCACGCTGCCGGCTGTAATCAGGACCGGGAGACTGCGGTGCGCGCGACGGCGCGACCAGCGGCAATTGGCCGCGAGCCTGGTGTTCCGGCCATGGCCGCACACTCACGAGCACTGTCATCGAGGTAGTCGACATGAGCGACGCGCCAAGCGCGGAACGCAGTGTGACGGGCGCGCAGGCGCGCCGTCCTTTCGCCAACGCTATCCGGGCTCTGGCCATGGATGCTGTACAGGCGGCGAATTCCGGTCATCCGGGTGCGCCGATGGGTATGGCGGATATTGCGGAAGTGCTCTGGCGTGATTGGCTGCAGCACAACCCGGCAAATCCGCGCTGGTTCAATCGCGATCGCTTCGTGCTGTCTAACGGCCACGGTTCGATGCTCCTGTACGCGCTGCTGCATCTGAGCGGTTACGACCTGCCGCTGGATGAGCTGCGCCGCTTTCGTCAGTTCGGTTCGCATACACCGGGGCATCCCGAATATGGGCATACGCCCGGTGTCGAGACGACTACGGGTCCGTTGGGTCAAGGCCTCGCCAATGCGGTCGGGATGGCGCTGGCCGAAAAACATCTTGCTGCCCGTTTCAACCGACCGGGTTTCGATCTCATCGATCATCATACCTATGTGTTCGCCGGCGACGGCTGCCTGATGGAAGGCATTTCCCACGAAGCCTGTTCGCTGGCCGGGACGCTGGGTCTGGGCAAGCTCGTCGTGTGTTACGACGACAACGGTATCTCCATCGACGGTGAAGTCGAAGGCTGGTTCACCGACGATACGCCCGCGCGTTTCGAAGCGTACGGTTGGCACGTGATCCGCGGTGTTGACGGTCACGATGCCAGCGCAGTTCAGCAGGCGCTGGCTGCGGCGCGCGCGGTCACCGCGAAACCGTCGCTGCTCTGCTGCAAAACCGTTATCGGCTGGGGTTCGCCGAACAAGGCCGGCACGGAGTCGTGTCATGGCGCTGCGCTCGGTGTGGACGAAGTCGCCGCAACGCGGGAAGCCATCGGTTGGCATTCGCCGGCATTCGAAATCCCGTCCGAGATTTATGCAGCATGGGACGCGCGAACGCGCGGTAACGCACTCGAGGCGGAATGGACCGCGCTGCTCAATCGCTATCGTAAAACGCATCCGGCAGCTGCCGCCGAATTCGAGCGCGTCATCGCCGATCAGCGTCCGGACGGCTGGCGGAGTGCGGCCCAGGCCTGTATCGCAACGATGGCGGCGAGCACGGCCAAGGATGCCACGCGCAAATCGTCTGAACGCGTGCTCGATCAACTTGGTGCGGTATTGCCCGAGCTGGTCGGCGGGTCAGCCGATTTGACCGGTTCGAACAATACTTTCCATGCGTCGAGTCGCGGACTCACACCGGCCGACGCCAGCGGCAACTACGTATATTACGGCGTGCGCGAATTCGCCATGAGTGCGATCATGAACGGGCTCACCCTGCACGGCGGTGTGATTGCCTACGGCGGCACCTTCATGGTGTTTTCCGACTACGCGCGTAACGCTGTGCGTATGGCGGCCCTGATGGGCATCGGCAGCATTTTCGTCTACACCCACGATTCCATCGGTCTCGGTGAAGACGGCCCGACCCACCAGCCGATAGAGCACGCCAATGCGCTCCGCGCGATCCCGCAACTCGATGTGTGGCGGCCGTGCGATAACGCTGAGACGGCAGTGGCGTGGGTTGCCGCGATCGATCGTCGCGATGGCCCGAGCTGTCTCGTGTTGACGCGCCAGGGTCTGCCGCCGCAGGCGCGATCTGCCAATGCATTGAGTACCGTCGAACGCGGCGGTTATACGCTCATCGAGTGTGACGGAGCGCCGGAAGCGCTGATCATTGCTACCGGCTCCGAAGTCGTATTGGGTGTCGCGGTCGTGCAGCAGTTGAATAGCGAAGGTCGACGCCTGCGCCTGGTTTCGATGCCATGTGCCGACGTGTTTGCCCGCCAGGATGCCGCTTACCGTGAGGCCGTGCTGCCGGGCAGCGTGCGCCAGCGCGTCGTTATTGAGGCCGGTGGTCGCGACTTCTGGTATCGCTATGCCGGGCTCGATGGACTCATCATCGGTATCGACGGTTACGGCGCATCGGCGCCGGCCGGCGCGCTGTTCGAGCATTACGGCTTCACGGTCGATAAGTGTCAGGCGGCCGTGCGCAACTATCTGGCGCCGGCAGGCTGAGCGTCGATGCACTGCTCAATCATCGGTTCGCCGACATTCGTCCGCTGCACGGGCCGGCGCGCCATCATTCGCATTCTTTTTTGAGGAGTATTACCCATGGCCATTCGTGTCGGGATCAATGGTTACGGCCGTATCGGTCGCAACGTACTGCGCGCTTTGTTTGAGTCGAACCGCACTGGCGAAATTGAAATCGTGGCGGTCAACGATCTCGGCGATGCCAAGACCAATGCCCATCTGACCCGTTATGACAGCGCGCATGGGCCGTTCCCGGGCACCGTCGAAGTGCGCGATGGCGCGATGATCGTCAATGGCAAATCGATCAAAGTGTTCAGCGAACGCGACCCGGCCAAGCTGCCGTGGGGCGAGCTCGGCGTCGATGTCGTGCACGAATGCACTGGCCTGTTCGCCAGCAAAGCGAAAGCCTCGGCGCATCTCAGCGGTGGCGCCCGGAAAGTGCTGATCTCGGCACCAGCCGGCAACGACGTCGATGCGACAATCGTGTTTGGCGTCAACCACAAGGTGCTGAAAGCGAGCGACACGGTGGTCTCGAATGCGTCTTGCACGACCAATTGCCTGGCGCCGCTGGTCATGCCGCTGCATCGGAGCATCGGGCTCGAAGCCGGACTCATGACGACGATCCATGCGTATACCAACGACCAGGTGTTGACGGACGTCTATCACACCGATCTGCGCCGCGCGCGTTCGGCGACGCAGTCGATGATCCCGACCAAGACCGGCGCCGCTGCCGCTGTCGGTCTGGTGCTGCCGGAACTGAATGGCAAATTAGACGGTTACGCCGTCCGCGTACCGACCATCAATGTCTCGCTGGTCGATCTCACGTTCAAAGCCGCGCGCAATACGACCGTTGAGGAAATTTCGCAGATCATGCGTGCCGCCGCTGACGGTGAATTGAAAGGCATCCTGAATTACAACGAAGAGCCACTGGTCTCGATCGACTTCAATCACAATCCGGCTTCTTCGATCTTCGAATCCTCGGAGACCAAAGTCGTCGGCGGCAACCTGGTCAAGGTATTGGCGTGGTATGACAACGAGTGGGGTTTCTCCAATCGGATGCTCGATACTACGATTGCGATGATGCAGGCAAGGAGCTAGCCATGCTGGCGATGGCGAGCCTCGCTCTTGCCGGCAAGCGCGTGCTGATCCGCGAGGATTTCAACGTGCCGATGAAGAACGGTGCCATCGCCGATGACACGCGCCTGCGCGCGGCGCTGCCGACGCTCCGAGCAGCGCAGGCAGCGGGTGCTGCCGTCCTGGTTATCTCGCATCTCGGGCGGCCAAAAGAAGGTCAGTTCGATGAGAGTGCGTCGTTGCGGCCGATAGTGCGGCCGTTATCGGCATTGCTCGGTCTGCCGGTAGGATTCGCAGATAACTGGATAGATGGCGTCGAACTCGCACCCGGCACGATCACGCTGGGTGAAAATGTGCGCTTTCTGGTCGGCGAAAACGCCGACGACGAAGCACTGGCCCGCCGCATGGCAGCACTTTGCGATGTGTTCGTGAACGACGCATTCGCCACCGCTCATCGCGCGCAGGCATCGACACATGGCGTGGCACGGTTCGCACCGATAGCCTGCGCCGGTCCGTTGCTGCAAGCCGAAGTCGATGCGCTCGAGAAAGCGCTGGCCCGCCCGGCCCGCCCGCTGGTCGCGATCGTCGGCGGGTCGAAAGTCTCGACCAAACTGGATCTGTTGGAAGCGCTGGTCGGCAAGGTCGACCAGTTGATCATCGGCGGCGGCATCGCCAATACGTTCCTGCGTGCGGCCGGCCATGAAATCGGCAAGTCGCTGTGTGAACACGACATGCTCGACATCGCGCGACGACTGATTGCGGGCGATGTGCATATCCCGCTGCCGGTCGACGTGGTCTGCGGCAAGACATTCGACGAGAACACGCCGGCGACTACTAAATCGATAGCGGAGATTTCGGCCGACGACATGATCATGGATCTCGGTCCGCAATCAGTCGACGCCATCTGTCGGATCATTGAGAGCGCCGGCACCGTGGTCTGGAACGGGCCGCTCGGCGTATTCGAGTTTCCGGCGTTTGCTGCCGGTACGGCCAAGCTGGCGCGGGCGATTGCTGCAGCCGAGGTGTTTTCGATCGCGGGTGGCGGCGATACGCTGGCCGCGATCGCGCAGTTCGGCGTGACCAACGGCATCTCGTATATCTCGACGGCAGGCGGCGCGTTCCTCGAGTTTCTGGAGGGTAAGACGCTGCCGGCAATCGCCGTCTTGAACGAGCGCGCGAAACAGACCTGACAGTGTCGGCGTCGCGATCCGCGCCTGCCGGCCAGGAGACACGCCCATGCGACGCACGAAAATCGTAGCCACGCTCGGCCCGGCGACCGATAAGCCGGGCATGCTCGCCCGACTGGTCGATGCCGGTCTTGATGCCGCCCGTCTCAACTATTCTCATGGCGATGCTGCCGATCATGCGCGTCGCGCCGCTGAAGTGCGCGCAGTAGCGCGGGCGGCCGGTCGTGAAATCGGGCTCATAGCCGATCTGCAGGGCCCCAAGATCAGGCTCGAATGTTTTCGTACCGGCAGCGTCGAACTCCACGAAGGGGCGCGATTTCTCATCGATGCCGAGTGCCCGGCCGACGCTGGAACAATCGAGCGGGTTGGCCTGACCTATACCGATCTGCCTGGTGATGTGCACGCCGGCGACACCCTGCTCGTCGATGATGGCCGCATCATCCTGCACGTCGAGCAGGTGCGCGGCCCGGTGATTGAGACGACGGTCGTAGCCGGTGGCCGCCTGAGCGATCACAAAGGTATCAATCGGCAAGGCGGCGGACTTTCGGCACCGGCGTTGACTGACAAAGACCGCGCCGATCTGTTGCACGCGTTGTCTCACGATGTCGACTACGTGGCTGTGTCGTTTCCGCGCACGGCTGCAGATATCGAGCTCGCTCGTTCGCTCATTCGCAGCGCTGGTGGCCGTGCCGGCATCATCGCCAAGATTGAGCGCGCAGAAGCGCTCGATTTCGCTGAAGAGATTATCGATGCGGCTGACTGCATCATGGTCGCGCGCGGCGATCTCGGGGTGGAAATCGGCGATGCGCGTCTGCCGCCGGCGCAGAAACGCCTGATCGCAATGGCACGTCGCCAGCATCGTTCGGTGATCACCGCGACGCAGATGATGGATTCGATGATCGAGCATCCGATGCCGACACGGGCCGAGGTTTTCGACGTCGCCAACGCGGTGCTCGACGGCACCGATGCGGTGATGCTCTCTGGCGAAACCAGTGTTGGTGCGTATCCCGACAAAGCAGTCGCCGCGATGTCACGGATCTGCATCGGCGCGGAAACCGAATGGAGCGACCCGGCCAGCTCAATCCTGCCCGATATCGCTTTCGAGCGCGTCGATCAGGCGATCGCGATGTCGGCGATCTACTGCGGCAACCGCATCGGCGTGAAAGCGATCGCCGCGTTGACCGAATCAGGCACGACGACGCTGTGGATGTCGCGACTCAATACGGCAATTCCGATCTTCGCGCTATCGCGACATCCCGCCACGCTGCGCAAGGTCACCCTCTATCGAGACGTCTATCCGGTCAACTTCGACGTCACCACGATGCCGTACAGCGAAGTGACGCGCGAAGTGCTGGCGTTATTGAAGTCACGCGGCATCGTCATTGATGGCGATCGCGTGATCATTACCAAAGGCGATCAGCACGGCTACTCCGGCGGCACCAACGGCATGAAGATCGTCACTGTCGGGGATTTTGTCGAGCACGTGGGGTGAACGCGACGTCCGGATGGCCTCATACCAGAGCTAGATCACCGTAATGAAGTCCCCGTAGCCGGTGAGCATTGCATCGCGCGTAACCAGACGTAGTGGTTCAGTCAATGCCTGGGCGACAAGCAGTCGATCGAAAGGATCTCGATGCAAGGGTGGCAGGTCGGCCACTCTGGCGGCATGCGTACCGGTAATCCTCAGATGTTGGAACCCGGCCGGCACAACGGCGTCCGCTACCAAAGCAGGCGCGATCGAGATTTTTCCAAGCGCGAACTTGATAGCGACTTCCCAAATCGATGCGGCACTGACATAGACCTCGGCCTCATCGAGCTCATCGCGCAAATGAGCTGGCAATCGTTCAGGAGCAGTCAGAGCCCATAAGAGTATGTGGGTGTCGAGTAGCAGGCGCACGATTAGTCGCCGTCGAATTCGCGCAGTGCCTTATCCGGTAAGGGGGCGTCAAAATCGTCTGGTATTGCCACATTTCCTCGCAGCAGACCGAGTTGCTTGGCTCGAGATGCACCGGCCAGGGGAACGAGTCTGGCCATAGGACGCCCAGCTTTGGCGATGATGACTTCCTTGCCAGCAGCTACTTCATCCACAATCCGGGACAGGTGTGTCTTGGCTTCGTGGATATTGATGGTCGTCGGCATGGCGTCGGCCTGAATTGAGTTTAACTTAGTCTAGTCCGCCATCTACGTGACGGCAAGTTGGTTGACGTCGGCCTGCAGCGCGCTGGCGAGGTCGCCAATGTGACTTCGCCTCAAGCCGTCAACCGCGCCAGCGCCTCGCGATATTTTTCCGCCGTGCGCAGCATGACCTCGGCCGGTAGGGATGGTGACGGGGCCTGCTTGTTCCAATCCAGCGTTTCGAGATAGTCGCGGACGAACTGTTTGTCGTAGCTCGGCGGGCTGATGCCGACCTGGTATTCGTCGGCTGGCCAGAAACGGGAAGAATCCGGCGTCAGCACCTCGTCGATCAGAACCAGGCGGTCGTTGTCGTCCAACCCGAACTCGAACTTGGTGTCGGCGATGATGATGCCTTTCTGGCGCGCGAAGTCGGCGGCCGTGCGGTAAATGGTCAGACTGACATCGCGTACTTCTTCAGCGCGCGCGCGACCCAGCAACTCGCAGGTCCGCGCGAAATCGATGTTCTCGTCGTGCTGGCCAAGGTCCGCTTTGGTCGACGGCGTGAACAGCGCCTCCGGCAGTTTCTCGGCCTGCTGCAGGCCCGCCGCCAGCGTGATGCCGCAAACGGCGCCTGTGCGTTGGTAATCTTTCCAGCCCGAACCGATGATATAACCGCGCACAACCGCTTCCACCGGCAGCGGGCGTAGCCGATCGACGACGATGGCGCGGCCGGCGACCTGTGCTCTTTCGGCGGCGTCGGGCAGCACTTCTTCCAGGGTGCGACTCGACAGGTGATTGCGGATGACGCCCTGCATGCGCGCAAACCAGAAATTCGACAACGCGGTCAGTACGGCCCCTTTGCCCGGTACCGGATCCGGCAGGATGACATCGAATGCAGAAATCCTGTCGGTGGTGACTATCAACAGATGCTTGTCACCCACGGCATAAATGTCGCGTACTTTGCCTTTCTGGATCAGGGGCAGGCTGGTGAGGTGCGATTCGTACAGAGCGGTGGTCATGGCGGATTCTCTTCGATGAAGGCGCGTATTTTGCCGGTAGCGGCGGTCCGGCACCACCGCCACCGCCGATGAATGTGCGGTCCGGTCAATTAATGTTCAAGGTACGAAGCGAGCGAGCTGAGGCAGGTCGCCGGCGATACCCATCGCCCGCGCAATGAGCCAGGATTTCAACGGTTCTGCCTGATTGGTCAGGCGCAGACCGAGGCTGCGCAGCCCGCGCACCGGCGCATTGCGCTGCTGAAACAGCTGATGCAGCCCGTCGGTGACGAGTGTCATCGCCAGTGCCTCGCTCATACGCCAGCGTTGATAGCGGCGCAGTGCGGCAGGTGCAGGCCAAAGCGCTCGCGTGCCACGCGGGCCGATACATTCGACCAGCGCGGCGGCATCCATGAGACCGAGATTGAGACCCTGGCCGGCCAGCGGATGAACGACGTGCGCGGCATCGCCGAGCAAAGCCACAGCGCCACTTGCATAAGCACGCGCTTCGCTTCTCTCCAAGGCATAGCAGGCTCGTTCGCCGACGCTGGTCACGGTACCCAGGACCTGCTCGACTGCCTCACCGATGGCTGTCGCACACGACTCGGGCGATGCACCGGCCAGACGCTCGGCTTCTGATGTCGGCATCGACCACACCACCGAACACGCGTGTGGGTCGGCCAGCGGCAGCAGGGCGATGGGTCCACCGCTCAAAAAACGTTGGCGAGCGACGTTCGCATGGGCGGTTGCTGTCTCGATATTGCAAACCAGCGCACTCTGACCGTAGGGGCGGGCGCTATGGCCGATGCCAGCCAGTTCACGCAGACGTGAATGCGCACCATCGGCACCGACGGCAAGACGGGTCGAGAGGCGCGTGCCATCGTCGAGTTCGAGCACCGGCGGTAGCGCGGAGACGAGCGACGAAAAGCGCGTTTGTCGCCAGATAATGCCGCGGCGCGTTTCGATGGTGGCGATGAGCGCCGCGATCAGCGCCTGGTGCTCGACGATATAGCCCATCGCACCGCGATGTACCGGTGGCGGCGTGAACGCGATTCGACCCCGACTGTCAGCGTCCCACACTGCCATGCGTGAGAATTCACCGATGCGAGTCGCCGCCAGTCGCGGCCACACATCGCTCGCTTCGAAAATTCTCCGCGCTGCTGGCGTCAGTGCATAGGTGCGCAGGCCTATCGGCCCGGTTGGCGCACTGCGCGATTGCTGTGCATCGATGATACACACACCGTAACCGGCATCGGCGAATAGAATGGCCGCGGTCAAGCCCGCAACGCCGCCGCCGACGATCGCAACATCGCAATCAGGCACGGCGGAGAGCGTCCTCATCGGTCGTGTAGACGCGCGAGCGCGGCAAGTCCGCTCGCCTCAACGATCAGGCGGTGCCGGAGCGGTGATACGCCAGCAGCAAGGGCGAGTGCTGTGCGTCTGGCGCAAGCAACGAGTCCCAGCGGCGAGCGAAAAGTTTGCGCCAGCATGTCGGTGAAAGCGACAGTGTTGGCCTGATCGCGTTTACGCAGCGTCCGGTAACGAGTCAATACCGCAGGGGCGCCGCTGTCGGCGCCCGGCTCGAGTACGTGCGCCAGCGCGGCGACATCACGCAAACCGAGATTCAAGCCTTGTGCTGCATTGGGATGAACCGTATTCGCCGCATTGCCGATCAGGACCAGGCGCGGTCCGACGATGGCTGCTGCTCGACGGCGCTTGAGGGCATGCCGATGACGTGGCCCGAGCGCCGTGAAGCTACCGAGGCGCGCGCCGAAACGTCGCGTCAGCAGTGCGAGATAATCGGCATCGAGCAGTTCGAAAGCGTGCTCGGCTGCAGTCGTATCCAGGCACTGCACGGCGACGTACTGCGCGCCCCCGCGTGGGATCAGGGCGAGCGGTCCACGCGTGGTGAAACGCTCAAAAGCAGTCCGCGGTTGCGGCGCACTGACGGTAACATTGGCGACAATCGCTTCCTGCGCATAATCGAAAACGTCGGCGCCGATACCAGCCGCGCTGCGGACCTCGGATTCGGCGCCATCGGCGCCAATCAACAATCGGGCAGAGAACGTCGCGCTCGCGCCATCGTACTCGGCAGTGATGACCATATGGTCGTCGCTGACATGGTGACCGAGATAGCGGGTTGCCCAGTGCACGGTGACGTTGGGGTTCGCCTCGGCACCGGCACGCAGGGTCTGCAGCAGTCCATCGGCAGGGCAGGCCCAGCCCAACGCGCGCAGTCCGACTTCGTGTGCGGTCAGGCGCACGGCGCCGAAACTGCCGCGCTCCTGAATGTGGATGGTCTCGATGGCCTCGGCTCGTGCCGCGATGCCGGACCACATGCCGGCGTCTTCCAGCACGTCGACTGATGATGGCGCCAGCACCAACGCGCGCACATCGGCATTCAGCGCGTCTTTGAGGGGCGACGCTCGGCGTTCGAGCAGGGCGACGCGGAAGCCGCGACCTGCAAGCAGTACCGCAGCCGCGGCGCCGACCAGTCCGGCGCCGACGATCACACAATCGTATTCAGCGGGCACTATGGCGCATCAGAGCTTCGACCGCATCGACAGCTTTGGGCGCCTCGGTACTCAGAATGTCGTGACCGGTCTCAGTGACCAGCACGTCGTCCTCAATGCGGATGCCGATGTTCCACCACTGCTTCGGCAGGTCTTTCAGGCTGGCAGCGAAATACAGCCCGGGTTCGACGGTCGTCACCATACCTGGCTCGAACACACGCCATTCGTCGTGAATCTTATAGTCGCCGACGTCGTGCACATCCATACCCAGCCAATGCCCGGTCTTGTGCATGTAATAAGGTTTGTAGGCTTCCTCGTCGATCAGCTTACGCAGGCGCCCTTTGAGAATGCCGAGATCGATCAGGCCGCGCGTGATGACTTCCACAGCGGCGTCGTGCGGTTCATTCCAGGTGTTGCCGGGCCGTACTTCTGCAATGGCGGCGAGTTGGGCTTCGAGCACTATCTCGTAGGCCAGACGCTGTTCAGGCGTGAACTCGCCACTGACCGGAAAAGTGCGGGTGACGTCGCTGGCATAGTTGTCATACTCAGCGCCGGCATCAATCAGCAGCAGATCGCCTTCGCGCAGCGTCGCGTTGTTCTCGGTGTAATGCAGGATGCAGCTGTTCGCACCACCGCCGACAATCGACGGATAAGCTGGCGAGCGCGCGCCGTTCTGCATGAAGCAATGCAGCAGCTCGGCTTCAATTTGATATTCACGCATGCCGGGCCGGCAGCTGGTCATCGCTCGGCGATGGCCTTCCGCGGCGATCGAGGCCGCTTTGCGCATGGCGCGCTGTTCCTGACTGCTCTTGTACAAACGCATTTCGTGTACGACGTGGCCGAGCGAGACAAATTGATCCGGCGCATGAATGCCGGCGCGGCCTTTGCTCGTGACCCGGTTCAGCCAACTCACCAGCCGCTGATCGAAATCCGAATAGCGGCCCATCGTGAAGTAGATCTTCTCCTTGTTCTCGAGCAGTCCGGGCAGGATGTCATCGAGATCGGTGATCGGAAAGGCGTCGTCGGCGCCATACTGATCGCACGCGCCTTCGAGTCCGGCGCGGCGGCCGTGCCAGGTCTCCTGTTCGTCATCTTTCTCTCGACAGAACAGCAGGAACTCGCCTTGCGGCCTGTCAGGCACCAGAACGGCAACCGACTCGGGTTCGGGGAATCCGGTCAGATAGTAGAAATCGCTGTCGACGCGGTAAGGATAAAAGACGTCGCGATTGCGGATGCGCTCTGGCGCATTTGGCTGAATGACGATGCCGCCTTTGCCGACGATATCCATCAGGCGCTTGCGCCGGCGTCCGAATTCTCTTTTCTCCATGGAACCTCTGCTTCTAAGTCCTGAGGGAGTCCTGGACGGACGCCGCATGCACTGTCGCCAGGCCGCGCAGTTCGCGGTAGCTAAGCGAACCCCCTCAGTGCAGTCCGGGGGCGGCTTCGAAGTCGTGGCCGGTATCGCGCGCGTCGGTGTGTACGATAAGCGCGCCGATGCGGGTGAATTCCGTCAGTTCGGCCAGCGCGCGTTCGTCATCTTCACCGCCATCGCCACTGACGTCCAGTGCGCCGAAGCGCTCAAGATCGGTCAGAAATCCTCGCGCATCTTCGCCCAGCGTTGAGAGATCGGCAATCCCCGCCAGGCCAAGCCCAGACAGAAATCCGCGGCACCAGTCGGCGAAAGCGGCGGCGCGGATAGCCAGTGCCTCGTCGTCATCCGGCAGCAACAAGGTGAACGCGAAACTGTCGCCTTCAAGGCCGGTCGCGGTGTGCCCGACGAGCTCGTGCAGCGCCGCATGCGGTTCGCCAGCCGCCAACGGTGCAATGTCATCGCGCCCGCTCAGATGGATATACCAGCCATGGCTGTCGAAAGCGCGCGGCCCGCACAACATCCCGCAGAGCACGCCATGGCACTCCGCTGCGCTGATATCGCAATCGAGGGCACGCAGTGCGCGCTCGACGCGCGCATGGAATTGTCCGGTGTTCATGCTCTGATTATCCCACGAGCCAGTGCGGCCGCGACACGCATTGCGGAACTCCGGCGCAGGACTGCCGCCCTCCAGTTGACCGTCGGACACCGGGAGCCCTATATTGCGGTGGCGTCTGCAACACCCGACCGCGAGTTCCCTGGAAACCATGACCGCTGGCACGAAAGACCGCCTTGAGCTCGCTGCACTCGAATCGCGAGTCGACGACCTGATCAAGACGGTCGAGAGCCTCGCCCATGAAAACGAGTCATTGCGGCACCAGCAGGCAACACTAGCCGCGGAGCGTGCGGCACTGGTCGAGAAAACTGAGCAGGCACGCAGTCGCGTGGAAGCCATGATCGCCCGGTTGAAAGCGATGGAGACCCGTTCATGAACGACGAAGTAAGACCGATTACGGTCACTATCTTCGACAAGGACTATATCGTCGGTTGCAAGGATGACGAGCGCGAAGCGCTATTCGCCTCCGTGCAATATTTGAACAAGAAAATGGTCGAGCAGCGTGATAACGGGAAGGTCATCGGCAGCGAGCGTATCGCCGTCATGGCAGCCCTGAATATCACGCATGAGTATCTGGAAATACGCCGCAACAATGAGTCGATGACCTCCGATATCGGTGAAGGCATCGCGCGCATCCAGAGTAAGATTGCTAAAGTGCTGGGGCGCGGCAGCGGCGGTTTCGAGTTGTCGAAGCTGCCCACCGGCCACTGAATACGGCCGCATTCGCGCTCGGCGCGAGCGGATTTCCAGCCCATGGATAATTTGACAGGCAATTTCGTGGCAGGGCAGTTCGAGCCGCTGGCCGACTGCTCAAGCAATGCCTGTCGGTACCGATAAAAGACTTGGTGTTCTCTGCCGTGTGCGCCCACTGACCCGAAATCTCTGAGCCTATATTATTCACATCAGGAACCGATCAATCAGCGATGTTGTGCAAGCCCGCATTCTGGCGGGAAGCCTGATTCGCCTCGAGACGTTCCGCACTTGAACCCCTGGTTCAAGATTACGGTCAGCGGCGGCATGGCGGAGAACGCCATCTAATTCGATGCATCGACAAGAACGCATCATCGACGAAAGCACGGCAGCGGCAGCGTTCGCCGACGGCATGTGTATCGCCATTGGCGAACCTGCGCCGATGGCGCTCGTACGACAACTGATCCGCAGTGGGGTGCGCGAGCTGACCGTGGTGGCGAGCGGTCTCACGCTCGATCTTCTGATCGCGGCCGGCTGTGTGCGCAAGGTCATCAGTTACTACGCAGGCGGCGGCACGGGCGTACCGGTTGCGCCGAGCTTTCGGGCTGCGGCTGAGCGCGGCACCATCGACATCTGGGAATGCGAGGAAGGCATTCTGACCAGCGCGCTGGAGGCGGCGGCCAAGGGTCTGCCTTATCTGCCGTGGCGGGGCGGTGTCGGCACCTCGCTGCCGGAGCTGAATCCGGATCTCAAGGTATATCGCGACCCGTTAACGGGCGAAACCCTGCTGGCAGTGCCGGCGTTGCGGCCGGACCTCGCGCTGCTACATGCCGCCAACGCGGACGCTTACGGCAATGTGCAGCATCACGGCGGCCCGGGCTGGCTCGATCTGTTTCTTGCCCGCGCTGCCACGCGCACCGTTGTCACAGTCGAGAAAATCATCGCTAACGAAGATGTTCGCGCGGATCCGTGGGCGACGACCATCGGCCGAGCCGACGCCGTATTGCGCATGCCTTTCGGCGCACACCCCTATTACAGCCGGGGTCATTATGTGCAGGACACGGCCTGGCTCGCCGAGTATGTCGATGCTGCCACTGCTGCGGCCGAGGGTCGCGAAACTGATACGCTGACGCGCTTTCTCGCCCGCTACTGCCGGGTGCCGGCAACGCACGGCGATTATCTCGAACTAGTCGGCATCAAGCGCCTGCTTGCGCTGTATGAATACTAAGGACTCTGTGAGCGCCGACTACAGCACGGCGGAATTGATGGCGTGTTTTCTCGCCCGCGATCTCGTCGATGGCGACGAACTGCAGGTCGGCATCGCGTTGCCGGTGCCGGAAGCCGCAGTGCGCCTCGCGCACATCATGCACGGCCCGAACATGGAACTCGTGTTTCTGGGCGCACGCATGAATGTGCATCATCTCGAATCGCTGCCACTGCCCGCTTTCGGCTGGGATCGCCGAGTGGTGCGGTGGGCAGAGTCGTTCAGCGATCGCGGGCATCGCTTCGATCAGCTCAAGGACTGGCATCGCCGCGTGTTCTTCATCGGCGGCATTCAGGTCGACTGCTACGGCAATACCAATCTCATCGGTATCGGCTCCGACCCGCGGCGATTGCGTTTTCGCGGCCCGGGATCGGTTGGTACGCCGACACTGACTAGCCATGTCGGGCGCTATTACATCGTGCTGAACAGTCACACACCGCGCACGCTGGTGCCGAAGTGCGATTACCTCAGTACCGTTGGCTGGGGCAGCGGCGGGGCCGATGCCCGCAGTCGCCTGGGTCTGCCGGGCGGCGGCCCGAAATATTGCGTGACACCGCTCTGCGTAATGGATTTCACCGAGGACGACAAACGCATGCGGCTGCGTTCCTTGCACCCGGGCGTGACCCTGGCCGAAGTTGAGGCGGCGACCGGCTTTCCGCTGATCATTCCGGCCACTATTGCCGCGACTGCACCGCCGACTGCCGAGGAGCTGCACATCCTGCGTACGCGGGTCGATCGCGAAGGGTCGCTCCGCCGCAGCGGGAGTTGACTGAGGGCTGCTCGACTGCCGTGGCGGCAATACCCGTCGCCCGTTCGCCGCTGCCGAGGTGCGCCCATCACGGCTGAAAAGAGAGCGGTACACTAGCCCGTTCTGAGCACACCGGAAACTTCATCGATGCGGGCAACGCGCCGTAATTTTCTCACTGCGGTCGCGGTGACCTCGACTGCCTTGCTGGGGGCGACGAGTTATTGGCGGAAGATGACCGCAGCGCAAACCATGGTCGGTGAGAGTGCTTATGGCCCACTGGGAACGCCAGATGTCCATGGCATCTGTTTGCCGCAGGGATTCCACGCACAGGTCATCGGCATCAGCGGGGAGCCGGTGACAGGCACACGTTACGCCTGGCATGGCGCGCCTGATGGTGGCGCCTGTTTTGCGCATCCTGACCGCGGCTGGGTCTATGTCTCCAACGCAGAAATCGACGATGACGACGGCGGTGCCGGTGCGATCCGGTTCGATGCATACGGCAAGATTGTCGACGCCTATCGGATACTCACCGGCACGCGCCGTAATTGCGCCGGTGGTGCGACATCATGGAATACGTGGCTGTCGTGTGAGGAACATCCCGACGGCCTGGTATGGGAATGTCAGCCGTTCGCGCCCGGTCAAGGCATCGCGCGCCCCGCGCTTGGTCGTTACGTGCACGAAGCTGCAGCGGTCGATCCGGTCACGGGCCTTGTTTATCTGACCGAGGACGACAAGGACAGCCGTCTATATCGGTTTCGCCCTGAACGATCAGGGGACTTGAGCGTCGGTCTGCTCGAAGCGGCATCCGTTACGTCTGACGGTCGTGTCAGTTGGGTCAAAGTGTCGCCCTTGGAGCCGTATCGAGGTAAGGACAGTACCGCTTTCGCACGCGGCGAAGGCGCCTGGTTCGCCAATGGTCTGTTGTATTTCACGACCACAGCGGACAGCCGTGTGTGGGCGCTGGATCCGCGCACCAATAGACTGGCGATGATCTACGATGCCGCGCAACTTGGCTCGCATGCACCACTGCATCAGCCGGACAATCTGACCATGCACACGCTGTCGGGCGATCTGTTCGTGGCCGAAGACGCTGGCGCGCTGCAACTGGTCCTGCTTGCTGATGCTGTCGGCACGCGCCTCGCCGCACCGTTTCTGCAACTGGTTGGACATGACGGCTCCGAACTTGCGGGACCAGCCTTCAGTCCTGATGGCCGGCACCTGTACGTCAGTTCGCAACGTGGTCGGGGTGGTGGGGCGGGCGATCCGGGGATGACGTTCGCGATAAGTGGGCCGTTTCGGATGGGATAGGTGCTTTGACGCGCGGACTTAACGTCGGTTGAAATCCGTTTTCGTTGACCGACGTGTGCGGACCGTACGTTGTCGACTCGGGCGCTGTTGGCATATTACGCCAAGGCCCATCGACGCTCGCGTGACCCCCATCCCGACTCGTAATGTTGTGCTTACCGATCACCAGGCACGCCTTGTCGAAAAGCTCGTGTCCACCGGACGCTACCAGAACGCCAGCGAAGTGCTGCGCGAAGTGCTGCGTCTGATTGAGGATCGCGAGGCGCAGGACAATGCCCGACTCGACGCGCTTCGCGAGGCCGCCCGCGTCGGGATCGCTGACATCGACGCCGGACGCTTTCGCAACTTTGGAGCGCGTGGCGCACTCAGCCTGCATTTGAGTACGATTGCCGAAAAGGCGATCACCGGAAAGCCTCGGTGAAACGCCGGAAGTGAGCGCAGAGGCACGCAGCTGGACGGTCCGCCTGACAGCGGCCGATGAACGTACGTAGCTCCTCTGCAAAACATCGATGCCGATGCCTGATGAGCTCCCCTGGCTTTGCCGTGGGATTGTTACTCGCATAACCGGAATTCACGCCGCCAAGATGCGCTTCAATCACTGTCGTGGAGCGTTAGCGTGGAACAGAGATATGACATGACCTTGGAGCGTGCTCAGGTTCACGAATGTCAGTTCGTACATCGCCGTCAACCCGGCAGCGAGTTCGTTACTGAGTTCCGGGCAGCACATGACAAATTGCGCTTTGTCCACGCCCAATCTTCGTTTGAATTTCGCGTATTTGTCGATCTCCGCGCGAAACTCGCCCGTTTTGCATTCGACGAACAGCGGCAGCCGACCGTCGATCAGGAAAGCAACGTCCAGTTCGCGCAAGGTTTCATCCTGGAATTCGACTTTGGCGCCGCGCGCGCACGAAAACGCACGGTTCGTTTCGAGGCAACGATTTACGATCTCGATAAATACATACCACTCCAGCCAGCCACCATCAAAAAAACGCCGAACGGCGGGGGCTGGCTGTATGGTCAGACCAATCTGCTCCTTTTGCTTCTGGTAGGAGTAGCGAGCAAAGAGCGACTGACCGTAGAACGTGCGAAATGCGTCATTGATTACATTTGCTTCCTGCGCTTCCCGTTTGCCGAGATCGATATTTATCCAGGTAAAATCTCTGCGGTATGCCCAGCATACCTGCTCTATCGGGCCCGACAGCAGCTCATAGTGATCGCCGATGGCTTTCGCGGCCTCGTCGAAAAAACCTGTCGTATCAACCTGGTGGTAATCGAATTGAGCACCAATCTGTCGAGTGGAAAACCATTTCAATAGCGGCTCGTGCTGCAGGGCAGTAGCGAGTGCTCTGGTGTTCTGCAGCTCTATTGCGAGATTATCGACATTCAGGGTTGCCGCTATTTCAGTGGACTCCGACGAGGTTTCCGCTTCGCGCTCGTCGATGACGTCTTTCAGTGCATTGAGTTCACGGCGAGTTGCCAGATATTTCTCGACCAGTTTCTGGATAAAGTCGGTAGTCGCGAAATAGCTGATCGGTTGACTGCATTTTCCGCATGGCGCCTTGCTGCCGGGATTGGCGGTAATCCGCTCGCCGACCATCCCGCAATGATTGCAACGGTAAACCGCCATAGTGAAAGCCTCTGAGTTCGCTTGATACCGAATCCGTTGCCTGCTATCGCGCCTCGTCAGACGTTGAACCGAAAATGTGGGCGGCAGGCCGCGCCAGTGCTGAAGGAGGCGTGCGCGGCGAGCGTTTTGTACCCACTTTCGTACCTGCTTAGGAGATCGTCAGATTGCTGAGCGCATGCTTTATTGCCATGCGTCCACCCGCCCCCAAAGTGACGCTGCTTGGGTTTAAGTGGCACGAGTATGCGGGTCACGATCCAGAGATTTCCTGGACGCCGCCAGTCTTGGCAATCCTCGTATTGCTGCGCCGGACTTCTTTTCGGCAATTCGAAGTTCGTAGGTTTTCTGCAGATTCAACCAGAATTCGGCGCTCGTCCCGAAAAAATGTGCCAAACGAAGCGCACTGTCGCCGGTAATTGCGCGTTGGCCGTTCAGAATTCCGGTAATTCGATTGGTCGGCACTTTGAGCTGGCGGCCGAGTTCGGCCGCGCTCATGCCAAGCTCGTCAAGTTGTTCAGCGAGGTGTTCGCCAGGATGGATAGCCGTGCGTGCCATCGTTTTCATTCCTCAGTGATAGTCCATGATCTCGACGTTCATGGGTCCGAGCGATCCGGCGGTCCACTCGAAACAGATGCGCCATTGATCGTTGATTCGGATGCTGTACTGCCCTTTGCGGTCGCCCTTCAGTGCTTCGAATCGGTTACCTGGCAAAGCCGTGAGATCCTGTAGTGACACTGCTGCGTCAAGTTGGTCGAGCTTCATCTCGGCCTGGCGGGAAAACCCCGAGAAAGCTTTGACGTAACGTCCACTCGCGAATTCGCGGGTGCGTTTGTCGCGGAAGCTCACGATCATGGGGCAGAATAGCGGCGTGTTAGCCGTTACGTCAATCGTAACGATTGGAATACTTGGGATGCTTGTCGTGGCAGGTGTCGGTAGTTGGCATTGCTAACGGCAAGCGGTCCTTACCCGTCTGGACAGCAGCCCACCGCTTCGAGCAGCCTATTGATCTTGATACCGGCTGTGGCTTCCTTCCTTCTCTCAGCACCCGCTCAATTTTTCAGTGCGTTACGGGTCCGATACTCTCGTCAGACGTTGAACCGAAAATGCATTACGTCGCCATCGGCGACAACATATTCCTTGCCTTCAATCCGCAGCTTGCCGGTTTCCTTGGCTTTCGTTTCGCCGCCGCAGGCGATGAAATCGTCATAGCCGATTACTTCGGCCTTGATGAAGCCGCGTTCGAAGTCGGTATGGATGACGGCGGCGGCGGCTGGTGCGGTGACACCGCGGCGGATGGTCCAGGCGCGGCATTCCTTGGGGCCGGCGGTGAAATAGCTCTGCAGGCCGAGCAGGCGGTAGCCGGCGCGGATGACGCGGTTCAGGCCGGGTTCTTCCAGTCCCAGATCGCTCAGGAATTCGGCGCGGTCGGCTTCATCGAGCACGCCTATCTCGGCTTCGATGGCCGCACACAGCACCACGCATTCGGCGCCGTTCGCCGACGCATACTTCATCACGGCCTGACTGTGTGCGTTACCGTCAAGATGGCCCTCGTCGACGTTGGCAACAAGCAGCACTGGTTTGGCGGTGAGCAGGTTCACTTCGCGCAGCAGTGCACGCGTGTTGTCGTCGAGTTCGAGCGCGCGCACGGGCTTGCCGGCATCGAGCGCGTCGAGTAGCAGTTTGAAACTGTCGGCTCGCGCACGTTGTTCCTTGTCACCGGATTTGGCCTGTTTCTCCGCGCGATCGAGTCCGCGGGTGACCGTTTCAAGATCGGCCAGCGCCAGTTCGGTATCAATGATTTCGATATCGGAGATCGGATCGATGCGCCCGGCCACGTGCGTGATGTTGTCATCCTCGAAACATCGCACGACATGCGCAATGGCGTTGGTCTCGCGAATATGTGCCAGAAATTTATTGCCAAGTCCTTCGCCTTTGGAGGCCCCAGCGACGAGCCCGGCGATATCGACAAACTCCATGCTCGAATGGATGAGTTTGGCCGGCTTGACGATACCGGCAATGCGCTCGAGCCGCGGGTCGGGCACGGCGACGATGCCGACATTCGGTTCAATCGTGCAGAACGGATAATTCTCCGCCGCGATCGCCGCCGAAGTCAGCGCATTGAACAGCGACGACTTGCCGACATTCGGCAGACCGACGATACCGCATTTGAATCCCATCGTTGTTACTCAGCCTGTTAGTCGCGCTTTCGGTTCAGGGTGTTCATCGCGCGATCGAAATCGCCACCGATGATGGTATCGATCTGCGCCATGGCGAGATCGATGGCAGAGCGGATTGTCGCGCGTTCTTCCGCGCTTGGCCGGCCCAGCACGTGCGCCGTGACGTCGCGGCTCGAACCCGGATGACCAATGCCGAGTCGCAGACGCAGATAAGTATTGGTGCCGAGCTGGCTTTCGATGCTGCGCAGACCATTGTGGCCGCCGTGCCCGCCGCCACGCTTGAGTCGAACCACGCCGGCTTCGAGATCAAGTTCATCATGACAGACTAGAACGCAGGCTGGGGGAACACGGAAATAGTTCGCGCAGGCCGCCACACTCTCGCCACTCAGGTTCATGAACGTCTGCGGCTTCAGCAGACGCACCCCGTTGCTGGCACGGCCGAGTTCGCCTTTGTATCGCGCATCGTTGCGCACGTCAGTGCGCCACAGCTTGGCCAGTTCGTCGATGAACCAGAAGCCGGCGTTATGCCTGTCTTCGGCATAGCCGGCTCCCGGGTTGCCGAGCCCGACGATGAGCTGAACCGCGTCTGCGCCGGCCACGGCAGGCATCCGCATTCAGCTCGTTTGGCGTCAGGCGCGCGCTACGCGCCGGCCGCCGGTGTGCTCTCTTCACCTGCCGCGCCGCGCGGCGTATGCAGCGAGACTACGGCGAGATTGGAGTCACCGCCGTGCAGCAGCAACGTTATCTGCACACCATCCGGCAGCTTGAGGTCGGCCAGATGCAGCGAGTCGCCGATATTCATGTGCTCCAGATCGACTTCGATGTATTCCGGCAGGTCTTTCGGCAGGCAGGTGATTTCGATATCCGAAATGAGGTGCGAGACGATCCCGCCACCAATCTTCACGCCGACGCAGCGATCTTCATTGACGAAGTGCAGCGGCACACGCATGTTGAGCGCTTCAGATTCGTTCACACGCAGAAAATCCATGTGCATGATGAACGGCTTGTAGACGTGACGCTGCATATCTTTCAACACCACGCGCTCGGGCTTGCCGTCGATGTTGATGGTCAGGATATGCGAATAGAACGCTTCGTGAGCGCAATGCAGAATCATGTCGTTGTGGTCGAGCTGAACGGCTGTCGGTTCGGCACCGGCCCCGTAAACAATACCCGGAACTTTGCCAGCGCGACGCAGGCGGCGGCTCGCACCCTTACCCCTGTCGTTGCGGCTCGTGGCTGCAATATCAAATTTTTCCATGAAACGAATCTCCTCGAATGAAAACTGGTAGACCATCATTCCGCCCGCGACCAGGCTCGATGATGGCGTACCGCCAATCCGGCGATTAACGTGCGCCGGCACGTTCCCCGTCTCAGTCGACGAACATCGAACTCAGCGATTGTCCGGTACTGATGCGGTTGATACTTTCGCCGATCAAGCCGGCGACCGAGAGTTGTCTGATCTTGGCGCAAGCGGCGGAAGCTTCAGACAACGGTATCGTGTCGGTCACGACCAGTTCGTCCAGGATCGAGCTGTTCAGATTCTCGATCGCTTTGCCGGACAATACCGGGTGGGTGCAATAGGCGACCACCTTGCGCGCGCCGTGTTCCTTCAGCGCTTCAGCTGCGCGGCATAGCGTGCCAGCCGTATCGACCATGTCGTCGACCATCACACAGGTGCGACCGTCGACGTCACCGATGATATTCATCACCTGCGACTCGTTGGCGCGCGGGCGGCGTTTGTCGATGATCGCGAGATCCGCGTTGTCGAGCTGTCGGGCGATGGCGCGTGCGCGGACAACGCCGCCGACATCCGGCGAAACGACCATCAGATTCTCGTACTCGTGTTTCCAGATATCGCCGAGCAGTACGGGTGAGGCGTAGACGTTGTCCATCGGAATATCGAAAAATCCCTGAATCTGCTCAGCGTGCAGGTCGACGGTCAGCACGCGGTCCGTACCAACGCTCGTAATCATGTTCGCGATCACTTTGGCGGTAATCGGCACCCGGGCCGAACGCGGCCGCCGGTCCTGGCGCGCGTAGCCCATGTAGGGCACGACCGCCGTAATGCTCTGGGCCGAGGCGCGGCGCAATGCATCGATGAGAACCAGCAGCTCCATGAAATTGTCATTGGTCGGCGCGCAGGTCGACTGGATGACGACGGCATGGCGCCCACGCACGTTTTCGGCAATCTCGACCGTAATCTCGCCATCGCTGAAGCGGCCGACTGTCGCCTTGCCCAGCGGCACATGCAGATGGCGCGCCACGGCCCGGGCCAGCGGGCGATTCGCATTGCCGGTGAACAGCATCATCGATTCTTCGAGCATGTCTCGCCATCTCCGCCCGGGCGGGTCGTTGGCCTTCCGTGCCGCGCGCCCCGTCGATTCGACTGTTGTGCGCCGCTGCGCGCAACGTGCTTATGTGGCTGGGGTGCCAGGATTCGAACCTGGGAATGCGGGGATCAAAACCCCGTGCCTTACCGCTTGGCGACACCCCAAAAATCAAGGTTCCGCAGCCTGACGCGCGCGGGCTCCATCAGCACATGTCAGCGGGCGGACTGCCGCCGAAATCGAGCAGTGCCGACCGGTTGCGGCGCCACGTACAGAACGCTTGCCAGTGTGCCGGCACCGCACGCGCCACCGCGCGTGCGCTCTCCATGTCGGTAAAGAGCGCGAACACGCTCGCTCCAGTGCCGCTCATTCTCGCCGGTGCTGGTGCTCGCGCTGACAGCCACGCCAGCGCTTCGCCGACTGCCGGGTAGAGCCGTCGCGTGACGGCCTCGCAGTCGTTCCGGGTCTGTTCCAGCGAAAAACCATGCATTTTGATTGGCACAGTATCCCGTGTCAAATCAGGATCTTTGAACACCTGCATGGTTCCGGCTTCACAATCCGGCGTGATCACGAGCACGGGTGTCTCGTCGATTGCGAACGGAACGAGGATTTCCCCGACACCTTCTGCCCAGGCAGCCTGACCGTGGACGAACACCGGGATATCGGCACCGAGGGCGAGACCCAGGCGGGCCAGGCCGGACGGTTCAAAGTCAAGCTGCCAGAGCCGGTTCAGAGCAACCAGCGTGGTCGCGGCATCGGAACTGCCGCCGCCCAGACCGGCACCCATCGGCAGCCGTTTGTGCACGCGGATGTCGGCGCCAAGCGTCGTCCCGCTCGCCTGCTGCAGAGCGCGAGCAGCGCGAACCACGAGATCGTCGCCCTCGGCCACGCCGGCCAGGGCGGAGACGCGGCGTATGACACCATCGTCCCGGACCCTGAAATCGAGTTCGTCGCCAACCTCGATGAACTGGAACAGCGTCTGCAGCAGGTGATAACCGTCAGCGCGGCGGCCCGTGATATGCAGAAACAGATTGATTTTCGCCGGCGCTGGCCAGCCGCAGGAATAGGTTATTGCCGGAGTACTCACCGTCTCACCGTGTCCAGCGCCTGCCATTGCTTGATGGCAATGCGGACATTGAGCGTGTCGCGGGTCAGAAACAGGCGTCGCGGCAGGCTCATCCCGTTGAATTCGACATAGTCGAGGATGCTGATGCGCCAACCGTCCTGGGCAAAATCGGTCAGGCGCCCGGCTTCGTCGCGAACAGCCGCGGTGGTGGTCCCGCCCGGGCGTGGCAGGCCGCGGATCCAGTAGCGAGTGCCGTCGAGCGCAATGCTCCAGCCGAGATGCTGCTGCATCAGCGTTTCGGCATTCGCGGCCAGGTAACGTTCGCCTTTGGGGGTGATCAGGCTGACCTCGTTCGGGTCACCGGCCAGCGCGAAGCTGCCGCCGTTCAACGGTGCCATGAGGCGAAGTTCGAATACTTCGCCCGACTGGCGCCACTGCAGATCGCCGCTGAATCCTTTGTCGTCGTGTTGCACGGCCAGTCGCGCGGCTATACGCCAGTCGCTGAATGCCGTAACACGCGTCTCGTCGGCAGGAGTAATGGCGGGCGGTGGCGGGAGCCGGGCGCACGCCGCCAGCAGTGCGAGCAGCACGCCGAAGATCAGGCGCTTCACGGCGTCAGGCGTTTGATGACGTCGAGCAGACGCTGATCGTTCGGCGTGTCTTTCAGCGCGGTGTTCCAGACTTCGCGGGCCGCATCGCGATCGCCCTTCACCCACAGCACTTCACCGAGATGCGCCGCGACTTCCGGGTCGTTGCGCAGTTCGCGCGCGCGCCTCAGATAATCAGCCGCTTCATCGAGTCGGCCGACCCGATACAGCGCCCAGCCCATGCTGTCCAGGATGTAGAAATCTTTCGGGCTCAAGGTCAACGCTTTCTGTATCAGGCCCAGCGCTTCGTCGTAGCGCTCGGTGCGATCAGCCAGCGTGTAGCCGAGCGCATTCAGAGCCTGCGCGTTCTCCGGTTCGCGTTCGATGATTTTCCGCAGATCGTGCTCGAGCACTTCGATGCGGCCCATCTTTTCGGCCAGCATGGCCCGGGTATAGAGCAGGTCGGAATGATAAACGTCGCCGGCGAGCGCTTTGTCATAGGTCGCCATCGCTTCGGTCAGATGCCCATGTTCGGTCAGAATCTCGCCTTTTGCGCGCGCCAGCTCGAATACCTGTTCGTCGCGCTCGAGCGTTACGTCATCGAGGAAACGGCTCGCCTCGGCAATCTTTCCCTGGCCGGACATCACCAGTGCAGTGCGCAACTGAGCCGCGAAATAGTTGCTGCCGCCCTCGACTGCGCGATAGTGTTTGATCGCGGCGTCCGGCTTCTTGCGGGCTTCCTCAACCTGGCCAAGATAGAAATGCGCCTCGTCGACGCGCGTATCGAGCTTGATCAACTGTTGAAAATTGACCACGGCGTCATCGGCGCGATTAGCCTGCAGATTGAGCAGGCCCAGCGCAAAAATGATGTCGGTGTTGTCCGGCTCGTCTTTCGCCAGCAGGGTGAACTGGAGGCGTGCTTCCTCGTAGCGATTTTCGTCGGCAAGCAGACGGGCGTAGATCAGGCGCAGCCCGAACTGTTTCGGATTCTTGGCGAGCATGTCTTCCAGCCAGGACAGCGCCTCGGAAAGTTTGTCCTGTTTCTGCAGCACGGCCAGATAGGCCATGGCGATATTCGAGCTGAGTTCGCCTTTCTGTGCGATCCGACTCATCGCGTTACGCGCGCGGTCGAGTTCCTCGGCACGGATGGCCAGCAGCGCGTAAGCCTGCAGCGCATCGGTATCGTCGCCAGCTTTCTCGACCAATGTGGTCATGACATCGAGTGCGGTTGCGCGATCTTCTTCGCGACCCAGCAGGCTCGCAATCATCCGCAGGCGACTGCCGGCTGCGCCTTCATCATGTGCCAGGACATATTCGAGGTGTTTGAGGGCGTCGGCGGCGTTGCCGTCGCGAACGTACATCGCGGCGAGGATCTGCCGCGCGTCCATGTCATCTGGTTCGAGTTCCACCCAGACTTTGGCTGCAGTGAGCGCGGCGGCATCGTCGCGCGCAAATACGGCGATACGAGTTGCTCGCTGCGCCAATCCGGCATCGTGCATCTCCTGCGCCAGCGCCACGTAATTTTTGACTGCAACATCAAGATGCCCGCGCTGGCCGGCGAACTCGGCCATCAACAAACGGTAGAGCGGGTCGTTTTCGTACTCGAAAGGGGTTGGTGCAACGGCCGCGGGCGGAGGCGCCACTGGCATTGCGGTCGGTGCCACGGGTGCCGCTGGCTGAGGCGGTGGCACGGTAGCGCAACCGCCGAGCATAGCGAGTGCCGGCAGCACCAACAGGCTGATGAACGATCGGAGGCGATGGCGGTTGGCGAAATCCAAGGTGGCTGCGGATCCGGGTGTCGATGGCGGGAACGCGGGAGAGGGCGTGGCCGGCAATCGTTAGTGGTTACAATGAACTCTGTTTAAACTATAACGCAGATGGTGCCTGGGCGGCTGCCGCGAGATGCCTATTCCGCGGCGAACCGGGCCCGTCTCGGTGCCCGCAGTTCGACCTCCCGACCATTGGATGGACGGTTCGCGCACTGGTTCCAACCCTTCCGGCGTTGCTCTGTAGCGGACGCCGCTGCGAAAACTGTGCTGCTGCCATGTCCATGAAACCTTCGCTGCTCGTCAAGCTGCAGAATCTGGTCGAGCGTCTGGGTGAACTGGATGGCCTACTCGCTCAGCCCGACATCATCGGCAATCAGGAGCGGTTTCGCGCGTTGTCCAGGGAACACGCCGAGCTCGCGCCGGTCGTCCGTTGTTTTGACCGCTACCACAACACCCAGCTCGCCATCGCCGAAGCCGAGACCATGCTGGCCGAAGACGACGCCGAGATGCGCGCGTTGGCCAACGACGAAATTATCGACGCGCGCGGGCGTCTGACCGAACTCGAGGCCGAACTCATTGTTCTGCTGCTGCCGCGCGATCCCGACGATAACGCCAATATCTTTCTGGAAATCCGCGCCGGAACTGGCGGCGACGAAGCGGCGCTGTTCGCCGGCAACCTGCTGCGTATGTACCTGCGCTATGCCGAAAATCAGGGTTGGCGAACAGAATTGATGAGCGCAAACGAAGCCGAACTCGGCGGCTACAAGGAAGTCATCGCAAAAATTACCGGGCAGGGAGTCTATTCGCGGCTCAAGTTCGAATCCGGTGCGCATCGCGTTCAGCGCGTGCCGGAAACGGAATCGCAGGGCCGCATCCATACTTCGGCCTGCACCGTCGCCATTCTGCCTGAAGTCGACGAAGTCGATGAGATAGAAATCAATGCCTCGGATCTGCGTGTCGATACCTACCGCGCCTCCGGTGCCGGTGGCCAGCACGTCAACAAGACAGATTCGGCCATTCGATTGACCCATCTGCCGACAGGTGTCGTCGTCGAATGCCAGGACGAACGCTCGCAGCACAAGAATCGCGCCCGTGCGATGAGTCTGCTCAAGGCGAAACTGCTCAAAGCCGAGCGCGATCGCGTGCAAGCCGAGCAAGCCAGCACGCGGCGCAATCTCGTCGGCAGTGGCGATCGATCGGAGCGCATTCGCACCTACAACTATCCGCAAGGCCGCGTCACTGACCATCGCATCAATCTCACGCTCTACAAGCTGGACGACGTCCTCGAAGGCAATGTCGAACTCGTCATCGGCCCGCTCATGACCGAACACCAGGCGGATCTGATGGCCCAGCTCGGCGACGGTTGAAGTCATGAACGGTGCGACCACGGTGGCTGTCGTCCTGCGACAGGCGACGGTTGCGCTGGCTGGCAGCGACTCCTCGCGACTGGATGCGGAGTTGCTGCTAGCGGACGTGCTGGGCGTCGAGCGGGCCGTTCTCTATCGCGCGCCGGAGCGGTCATTGACTGCGACTGAGCGGGACCGCTTCGAAACATTGGTAACAGCGCGCGCGCGCGGCACGCCGATAGCCTATCTGCGTGGGCAGGTCGAATTCTGGTCGATGACGCTGGAGATCACACCGGCGGTGCTGGTCCCGCGGGCCGACACGGAACGGCTGGTCGAAATCGCACTCGAGCTCGGCCATCAGGCCGGAACGTGGATCGATCTCGGCACCGGCAGTGGCGCCATCGCGCTGGCGGTGGCGCGCGAGCGACCGGATGCGTTCGTCGTAGCAACCGACAGTTCGGCTGCCGCTTTGACGGTCGCCGCGCGGAACGTCGCACGCCACGCATTTGCCAATATCCGCCTCGTGCAGGGCTGCTGGGTGCAGCCGCTGGCGCCTGGCGTAGCTGACCTTATTGCCGCCAATCCGCCTTATATCGCGCCGGAGGAACGCGCGGGCCTGGGTTCGGAACTGGAATACGAACCTGCGCAGGCGCTGTTTGCCGGCGAACGCGGGCTCGCCGATCTGTACGCCATCGCCGATCACGCCGCACTCGCATTGAAACGAGGCGGCTGGCTCGTGCTCGAGCATGGTTCCAATCAGGCGCCCGCCGTAGCGCGCCGCCTGCGCACCAATGGCTATGCCGACATCGTCACGCACCACGATCTCGCCGGGCAGGCGCGGGTCACCTGTGGTCAACGGGTTTGATCGTGCGCACCTGCGCAACGCGAATGTTATCGTGCGTACTCGATGACGTTTTCGTGAGACCGACAGGCCGCCTGGTCCGGAGTGCCGACGATGGATGACTCACTATTGCTGCGCTACAGCCGGCAGATATTGCTGCCTGAAATCGATATCGAGGGGCAGAATCGGTTGCTCGCCGCGAGCGTGCTGCTGATCGGGCTGGGCGGTCTCGGTTCACCGATAGCGATGTATCTCGCTGCTGCTGGTATCGGCCGCCTGGTGTTGGTCGACCACGACCACGTCGAGTTGTCGAATCTGCAGCGACAGATAGTGCATGGGACGGCCGATCTGGGGCGCCCTAAGGTCGATTCGGCAGCTGACACCCTGCGCGCGCTCAATCCGAATACGCGGATAGAGACCCTCGGTCATACGCTGACTGAGGATGATTTTGATGACCTGCTGCCAGGCATCGATGTGGTGGTCGACGCGACTGACAACTTCACGACCCGTTATGCCATCAACCGCGCCTGCCTGCGCCACGCCAGACCGCTGGTCTCTGGTGCCGCTATCCGCTTCGAGGGGCAGGTTTCGGTGTTTCGGCCGGGCGTCGGCGACAGCCCCTGCTACCGATGCCTGTACAGCAATGACCAGGGACTCGCCGAAACGTGTGTACAGACCGGCGTCGCGGCGCCGTTGCTAGGCATCATCGGCAGCGTGCAGGCGATGGAAACGCTCAAAGTGGTGCTCGGCATCGGCGAGCCGTTGACCGGGCGATTGCTGCTGCTGGATGCGTTGGCGATGGAATGGCAGACGATGCGCTTCCGTCGGCATCCGGCTTGTCTGGAATGCGGCGAGGATGCGTTACAGGATAAAGCCGTGGTGACGGCCTGACAGCAGCGCTGCCTGGATCAGCAGGCGAGTTCGAGCAGGGGACGGACCAGCTCACGAGGCCTGGCAGTCACGGGGCTCATTGCTGATTTACCCAGGGCCGATTGCAGACATTCGGCTGCGACGTGACGGCATTGGCCGCAATTGGTCGATACAGCGAGTCGATTCTCCAGACAGGCCAGCGTCCGCGCGCCGCCCTTGACTGCGTTTTCGATATCGCGCTCCGTCACGTTGTTACAGATACAGACGTACACCGTGTTCGCCCTCAGATGACGGCATTAACGATAGTACAAATGAGAACCGTTAGCAACACTCGCGATTGAAGGTGAAGCGGTGCCCGCCGGACGGCTCGCGTCCGGCGTCCGGCGTCGGGCCAGGAGTCAGACCTGACTTTGCTGGTAGTTTTCCAGGCCGAGGCGGTCGATCAGTTCAAATTGCGTTTCGAGCCAGTCAACGTGCTCTTCTTCGCTTTTCAGGATTTCCGCGAACAGCGCGCGGGTGACAAAGTCGCTGACGGTCTCGCAATAGCGGATGGCATCTTTCAAATCCGGCAGCGCGTCATGCTCCAGCGCCAAATCGGCTTTCAGCACCTCAACCGTGTTCTCACCGATACGCAGTCGCCCAAGGTCCTGCAGGTTGGGCAGACCTTCGAGAAAAAGAATACGTTCGATGATGCGGTCGGCATGACGCATTTCATCGATCGATTCCTGATGTTCGTGCTCGCCGAGCTTGGCCAGCCCCCAGTTCTTGCACATGCGCGCATGAAGGAAATACTGGTTGATCGCGGTCAACTCGTTTTTCAGCACGCGATTCAGGCACTCGATTACTTTCGCATCACCTTTCATGGCGGATTCTCCTCGGATGAGGTCGCGAACCCCGGAACCTACAGTTCCGACCAGCCGCGGCCGATGTGCTGACATAATACACTGCCACGTCGGCAGAGAGCGGGGGAGCGCACATGGATTTCGGCACTATTGTCCTGTTGGTCGTTGCGGCTACCGTGCTGACTTACGGCGTCATCATTTATAACGGACTGGTCAGTCTCAAGCACAACGTCGCCAAGGCCTGGTCGAATATCGATGTGCTGTTGAAACAGCGACACGACGAACTGCCCAAGCTGGTCGAAATCTGCAAGCAGTACATGCGCCATGAAAGTGCGACGCTCGAACGCGTCATCGCTGCGCGTTCGGCGGTATTTGCCGCACGCGAAGTAGGCGACGTTCGCCAGCTCGGTCCGGCCGAGGTGCAGTTGCGTGCGGGCCTTGGCAATCTGTTCGCCGTGGCCGAGAACTACCCTGAGCTGAAAGCCGACGAGAATTTCAAATTTCTGCAGGACCGGATCTCCGATCTGGAAAACAGCATCGCCGACCGCCGCGAGTACTACAACGAATCCGTCAACCGCAACAACGTGCGCATTGAAGTGTTTCCCGATGTGCTGATCGCACGCTGGTTCGGCTTTGCCGCCAGTCCACTGCTCGAGTTTTCGGTCGACGAACGCGCGGATGTCGATATGAAGGCATTGTTCCATTGAGCAGACGGCGATGGCTGGCATCGATATCACGCATCTGCGGCAGTTACCGCTGGCTGCAAGCCCGCAAGCGTTCTGGCTGACTGTTGGTATCGGTTTATTGCTGGCTGGCATTGCGCTGTACAGCGCGCTCGTTCATCTCAAGCGCAAGCGGGTCATCGAAGACCTGCCGACCGCTTTGATCCGTTCTGCGCCGCAGGGCTACATCGAGCTGCAGGGGTGTGCCGCGCTGATGGACGGTGACCCTATCCATGCGCCGTTGTCCATGCGTACGTGCGCCTGGTACAGCTTCAAGGTCGAACGGCGAGAGCGGGACAAGCGCGAACACTCGTCGCGCTGGACGACCATCGAGCACGGCACCAGTGATCACTTGTTTTATCTCGTCGACACGACTGGTCGCTGTGCCATTGACCCCGATGGCGCGGTGGTAACGCCGAGCCACAACAACGTCTGGTATGGCAGCAGCCGGATCCCCGGTCGATATCACGCCATCGACGGTGCCTGGTGGGCGCGCGCACTGGGGCAGCTGGGTGAGCGGTATCGCTATACCGAAAAGCGCATAGAGCCTGGCGATACGCTCCTGGCCATCGGCGAATTCACGACCCATGCCGGCGCCAGCGGTGGATTCGATCGCACTGCCGCGGTCGGCGATCGCCTGCGCGAATGGAAACGCGATCGGGCGTATCTGCTGCGCGAGTTCGATGCCGATGGTGACGGCGAAATCAACATGAACGAATGGGCCGCTGCACGCGTGAAAGCAGAGCGTGACGTCCAGGCCGAGCGGCGGAACGATCCCGGTCCGCCGCCGGTGGATGTGCTTGGACTCACCCGTGATCGCACGCGACCGTTCGTGCTCGCAGCAGGGACTGAAGAAACCGTGCTCGCTCGCCACCGCAACATCGCTGGCGGCCTGCTGGTCGTGGCCCTGCCGGTGTTTTGTTGCGGCTTATGGGCAGTCGCCATCCGGCTTTCTGCGACCTGAATCGCAGCGCCCGCAGACGGCGCTGGCCGCACACTCAGCTGCTTCTGCATAATGACGGGCATGTCAGATTCAATTTCCCATACGCTGTCTCGTCTGCCGCGTTTCAACCATATCGATTACCTTACGCTGGAAGAGCGCTTGTGCGCGCTGCTCGACAGCCATCGGACGCGCGTAGCGCAGTTCACGGCCAAGCCGGAACACGCGACCTGGTCAACCATCATTGAACCGATGGAAGCGATGGCGGACGAACTCCATCAGCTGTTCGGTCCAGTCTCACACCTGCACAACGTGGCTGACAACGAAGCGCTCCGCGCCAGCTACAAACGGTGTATTGCACTGGTCTCGGAATATGGCAGCGAACTGGCCCAGCACGCCGGCTTGTTTCAATGCTATGGCGCTTTGCGCGAGGCTCCCGCGTATCTGGATTATCCGCCAGCCGAACAAAAACTCATTGACAATGCGCTGCGTGACTTTCGTCTCGGTGGCGTTGCACTCGATGCGCCGACGCAGGCCAGAGTCAAGACGCTCAAGGTCGAGCTGGCGCAGCTGGCGACACGCTTTGAGGAAAACGTGCTCGACGCGACGCAGAGTTACAAGCTCGAAGTGAACGACGAGCGTCGGCTGAGCGGGCTTCCGCCATCAGTACTGCTATTGACCCGCCAGAACGCCGCGCGGGATGGGCGCCCGGGGGATGGGCAACAACGTGATGGGCAACAGAGCCATATACTCACGCTCGATTTCCCCTGTTATCAGCCGGCGATGACATATCTGCACGACCGCGCGCTGCGCGAAGAGCTGTATCTTGCTTATGTCACGCGTGCATCTGATCAAGGGCCACACGCCGGCCAGAACGACAACAGCACGCTCATGCACGAGCTGCTCGGGCGGCGTCAGGAGCTGGCCCATCTGCTCGGGTTTGCCAATTACGCCGAACTCTCGCTCGCCACCAAGATGGCGCCATCGACTGATGCTGTCATCGCCTTTCTCGAAGAACTCGCCGCCAAAGCGCATGCAGCAGCGACGCGCGAGTACGCGGAACTCGAGCGCTATGCACAAGCGCATCTCGCGATCGAATCGCTCTGTGCCTGGGATCTGGCATACGCCGGCGAAAAGCTTCGTGAGGCACGCTACGCATTGCGTCAGGAGGATCTGAAACCTTATTTTCCGATCGACCGGGTCGTTGCCGGTATGTTTACGGTCGCCGCACGTCTATTCGGTGTCGAATTCGATCGCTGCGAAGGTGTCGAGACCTGGCATCCTGACGTCGCTTTCCATGCGATTCGCGAGCGTTCCGGCCAACCGATAGGCTATTTCTTTCTCGATCTCTATGCCCGCGAGCGCAAACGCCCCGGCGCATGGATGGACGAATGTCTGGTCCGTTGGCGACACGACGGCACCGCGCAGCTACCAGTGGCGTATCTGACCTGCAACTTCACACCGCCTGTCACCGCCACACCGACGTTGTTGACGCATGACGAAGTCATCACGCTGTTTCATGAATTCGGGCACGGCCTGCATCATCTGCTGACCACTGTCGAACGGCCGGCTGTCGCCGGCATCAATGGCGTACCTTGGGATGCCGTCGAATTGCCCAGTCAGTTCATGGAGAACTGGTGCTGGGAGCGCCAAGCGCTGGATGTGATCAGCGGGCATCACGCCAGCGGAGAGCCGCTGCCGGAAGCCCTGTTCGAGCGACTCGAGCGGGCACAGTATTTTCAGGCGGCAATGCAGATGTTGCGTCAGATCGAGTTCGCGCTGTTCGATTTTCGCCTGCACGCCAACTATCAGCCGGGCACCGATATCCAGAGCGTCCTCGATGCCGTGCGCGCGCAGGTTGCGGTCGTGCGCCCGCCATCCTGGAATCGCTTCCAGCACAGTTTTTCGCACATCTTTGCCGGCGGCTATGCGGCCGGTTATTACAGCTATAAATGGGCCGAAGTGCTGGCCGCGGATGCTTTTTCTCGGTTTGAGGAGGACGGTATCTTCAATGCCGATACCGGGAAGGCCTTTCGAAGCATCATTCTCGCCAATGGCGGTGCCGAAGACGCCATGGACCTGTTCAAACGTTTCCGTGGGCGTCTACCGGCAGTCGAACCGCTGCTGCGTCAAGCTGGACTGGGAGGCGAGCGGCCCCGATAATCGCCCCCGATGTCAGCTTTCCCCCGCACGCTCGCCTGTCTCGCACTTTGCTGTTGCCAATCGCTGGTGGCGGCCGAAAATGCTTTCGTTATCGACAAACTCCTGGTCGGCGTGCACGAAGGCAAGGATCTCGACAGCGCCATCATCAAGGTGCTGCCGACCGGAACTCAGCTCGAAATCCTGAAGCGCGAAGGTGAGCTTGCCTACGTCGCCGACCCCGAGCAGACCAAAGGCTGGGTCGATGCCGCGTACTTGACGGCCGAAAGGCCGGCGGCGCTCCGCGCGCTTGAACTCGAAAAAGAAAAGCTCGCGCTGGTGGCACGAATCAAGGTGCTTGAAACGCAGCCGGCCACCGCGCGCCCGGGCCAGGAGAACAGTCAGGCCAATGGCCAGGCGAATGCCAATCCAAATGATGACAGCAACGGCAAGGTCGATGCCTTGACCAGCGAGAACACCGAACTTAAGGGCAAGCTGTCGGACGAACGTCTGCGCTCCGGCAAACTGCAGACGGAAGTGGCCGGCCTGCGAACCGAAGTGAAAAATTCTTCCGCGCCGCCGGATGCTCGCGTGATGGAACTGGAGCATGCCCGCGACGATCTGCAGGCGGAACTCGCGGCTGTTCGCGAGCAGCTGGGGGAATTCGAGGCGCGCGCCAGTCTGAATGACAGCGCGGCCCTGCTGCCGCTGGTCCTGCGCGATTATGCCACCTGGATCCTGATTGCGCTGGCGATAGTCATCGCTATCGCTTTTGCCGGCGGCGCGTACACCATCGATTTCCTCGGCCGGCGCCGGCATGGCGGATTCCGTATCTGAGGCTTTAACGACTGATCGCGGCGACGCCGGCGGAGAATGAGCCATGACCACGGTCGCGAGCTGGAACGTCAATTCAATCAGGGCCCGTCTCTCGCATCTTGCCGAATGGCTGGCGTTGGCCAAACCGGACCTGCTCGGGTTGCAGGAAACCAAGGTCCAGGATCGCGAGTTTCCAGCCGCCGAGCTTGCCGAGCTCGGCTATCACTGCGTGTTCAGCGGGCAGAAATCCTATAACGGCGTTGCTGTACTCGCGCGTCAACCATTGACAGTACTCGCCACCGCCATCCCCGATTTCGACGACGAACAGCGGCGCGTGCTGGCCGTGCAACTCGAAGATTTTGTGTTCGTGAATCTCTATGTGCCTAACGGTTCAAGTGTGGGTTCAGATAAATACACTTACAAGCTGGCCTGGCTGAGCGCGCTGAACGATTGGGTCAGCGATCTACGCGAGCGTCATGGGGATGTGATTCTGGTCGGAGATTTCAACATCGCGCCCGACGATCGCGACGTCCACGATCCGGAAGCCTGGCGCGGTCAGATCCTGTGCAGTGACGCCGAAAGAGCACAACTATTCCGCCTGCACGGACTGGGGTTCAGCGACGTCTATCGGCGGTTCGATCAGCCGCCGGCAGCATTCTCGTGGTGGGACTATCGCGCGGCGGGCTTCCGTCGCAATCTTGGTTTGCGCATCGATTTGATTCTCGCCACTTCGCGGCTGGCAGAAAGAATGGAATCCTGCACAATCGACATCACACCTCGGCGATGGGACAAGCCCTCCGATCATGCGCCCGTCCTGGCACGACTTACGCCATGACCGCAGTGATTGAAGCGCCGGTCGATATTCCGACATGAAACAAATATTGACGACAGCCACCGTAAATCGCTGCCGGGATGTCGATTGCCGCACGCTCAATTCGCGCTGGTGGCAGTTAAGCTATCGACATGGATAAACACACTGACGATTTCGAATTCCAGCTGTGGGTGGAGCTGGCAGATGCCAATCCCGACGCTTTCGAACTCGCGCGAGCACACGTGCTGGAAAGCCTGATTGAGTCCGCGCCCGAAGCGAACCGCAAACGGCTGCGTGGCTTGCAGTGGCAGATCGACCGGGTTCGTGAACGGGCGCCCAACCCGCTCGCCAGCTGTTTCCATATTTCCGACATGATGTGGGACAAAGTGCTCGGCGAGAACGGGCTGGTCGCCCATGTCGAGCAATTGACCGGCGCGCGACCACGGCCGAGAGGGCCGGTGAACAGCGCGGATATCCTGCCTTTCGAGAAGCCCCGCCAGCAGCACAGTTGAGAACGCTTTGCGGCAATGCTGCTTGCAAAGTGCCGGCGGGGAGCCTAGACTCCGTGCCCCTTTGTTCAGCCTGTCGAGTCCGCCCATGAAACCGGAAATCCATCCCGCTTATCAGGACATCACGGTTACCTGCAGTTGCGGCAATACATTTCAGACCCGCTCAGCGCTGTCCAACGATCAGCTCCATCTCGACGTCTGCTCGGCCTGCCACCCGTTCTATACCGGACAGCAGAAAATTGTCGACACAGCTGGACGCGTGGACAAGTTCCGCCGCAAGTACGGTATCGCCTCGGCCACCTGAATGTAACGGCGCGGGAACTCGTCGCCACTGCGGAAGTCCCAGAGTCACGTTCGTTTGAACGAGCTCAGCGAATCCTCCCTCGCGTGAGCGCCGCCCGGGTTCCCCACCCGGGCAAACGGTGGCCCCGGCGACGCAGCACATTCCTCCCCCCAGGTTGCGCTGCCGGGGTCCTTCTTTGACCGGCATCAATTCGGTGGCACCGCATCCGTCGGCACTTCCACTGCCAGCCATTCCGCCAGGCGCGCATAAGCGTCTTCCAGACCAATGTGTTTAGGCGCTGAAAACAGCTGTACCTCGAGATCCCCGCCGATGGTTTTCAGATAGCGTTGAACGAGCAGGCGCGCAGCTGCGGCCTGGCCACGGCCTAGTTTGTCGCATTTGCTCAACAGCACGTGCAGCGGCACTTCAGCACGCGCACACCAGTTGATGATCAATTCATCCTGCGGCTTGAGCGGGTGGCGGATGTCCATCATCAGCACCAGGCCGGCCAGGGTCGCGCGCTGTTCCAGGTACTCCGGCAGGGCGCGCTCCCAGTGTGCGCGCATGGTCTTGGAGACCTTGGCATAACCGAAACCAGGCAGATCGATGAGGCGACGCTCGGGGTCGAGATCGAACACCACCAGATGCTGCGTTCGCCCGGGTGTCCGGCTGGTTCTGGCCAGCGCGTGCTGGCCACACAGCACATTGATGGCGCTCGACTTGCCGGTGTTCGAGCGACCGGCGAAAGCGACCTCCAGGCCGGTGTCCGGCGGCAGCAGCCGCGGCTCCGGCACACTCCGGCCGAAACGCGCGCTCTGTAACAGGCTGCGCACCACGTGCCAGCGTTCAGTCATCGATGAAACTCCAGGAAAAACGCCCGTGGAAGTCGCGATTGACGGGCACAGCGGTGCAGATTACCGCGCGCCTCCCGTTATATAATCGGCGCCTACTTCCCGCAATCGAGAGTGAAATCATGCTTAAGAGGAACGCGTTCCTTGGCGTTGCCCTATTGTGCGTCGCACTCGCCAACGGCACTGCTTTCGCCGACGGCAAGGCTAAAGCCGTCGTCTGCTCCGCCTGTCACGGTGCTGACGGCAACAGCAGTAACCCGATCTGGCCCACGCTTGCCGGACAGAACGCAGGATACATCGTCAAGCAGCTGCATGCGTTCAAAGCAGGAACGCGCAAGAATCCCAGCATGTCGCCCATGGCGGCCAACCTGTCGGACGAAGACATGGTCGACATCGCCGCCTATTTTTCCGCCCAGGCCCCGCGCATTGCCGCGAGCACACCGGAGGCGGCAGCGCCGGGCCAGAAACTGTACCGCGGCGGCGACGCCGAACGCGGTATTCCGGCCTGCATGGCATGCCATGGTCCGGGCGGCTCCGGCAATGCTGCGGCGAACTACCCCGCACTGCATGGCCAGCAGGTCGACTATACCGTCCTGCAGCTCAAAGCGTATCGGGATGGTTCTCGCGACACCGACCCGCAAAACATGATGCGTCAGATTGCGGCGCGCTTGACCGACGACGACATGCTGAACCTGGCCCGCTACGTTTCAGCCTTGCATTGACTGATAACGCCAAACTGCGACCGGCCCGCCCGCTCCGCCTCGTGAATCGCGGCGGGCGAGCCTGGTACTCGCAGGGAACCACGCAGCCTGCCCGTTGCCTATAGCCCAGAACCCAATCGAAGGTGCCATCATGCTGAAATCGCTGCTTGTCTCCGCGCTGTTGGTTGCCGCCACAACTGCTTGGGCTGCCGACGAATTTGTCGAAGGCCGGAACTATCAGCTGGTGACGCCGGCGCAACCGACCACCACCAAAGGCACCGGCAAAGTCGAAGTTGTCGAGCTATTCTGGTACGGCTGCCCGCACTGCTATGCATTTGAACCGACCTTGTCGAAATGGCTGAAAACGAAGGCCGATTACATCGAGTTCATTCGAATTCCTGCGGTCTTTGCCGCCAACTGGGAAATTCATGCCCGCGCCTATTACGCCGCCGAGAAGCTCGGTGTCCTGGACAAAATTCACCAACCGCTGTTTGACGCACTGCACGAACAGAAGCGTTCGCTGTTCACCGTCGATGAGCTTACCGAATTCTTCGCCGAGCACGGTGTCCCGGCTGCTGATTTCAAGTCGGCTTACGAGTCCTTCGAAGTCGATACCAAAGCGCGTCGAGCCCTGGCCCTGACGCGTGCTTACGGTATATCGGGCGTGCCTTCGGTCATCATCAACGGTAAATATCGCAGCGGCGCCCAGTTCACCGGCAACTTCGAGAACCTTCTAAAGCTTGTCGATTTTCTGGCCGATAAGGAACACGTCCAGTAAAGCTACGCTGGCGCGAGCGAATAGCAGAGGCCACCCCCGACCCGCGGCCGCTCGCACCATAACCATGCCGCTTGCCTGGACGGGAGCGCGGCCGGCCCCGGTGGACGGTTCGCGCAGGGCACTGAACTCGGCAACAGTGGCGGCCCCGTGCTTGAATAATTCGACCAAAAATCAGCGCCCCAGCGGCGTCAAGCGCGACGGTCCTCAGGAGCGCAACGCAGCCGAATCGGTACCGCGACTACAGCGCGGGATCCTGCGCCTCGCGCTCGGCTTTCACGGGCAGAACGCCGAACTCGACGCCAAGCTGAAGCAGCTTGGCGTCATGATCCGCGGTGGTCAGCGTGATGGCAGCCTGCAGCAGTTGATCGACGAAATCGTCGACACCATCGTCTCGCTCAACATCGAGCGCAAGCCTTCCAGCGGCGCTGCAACCGCCACCACGCCAGATTTCCTGACGCATTTTCTCGACCATATGGAGGCGCCCGAAAAGCTGCTCGTGGAAGTCGATGCCGTCAAGCGTGCGCTGTCCGAAAAGCGCGAAACAGCGGCAGCACTGGCGGCCATAGAACGTGCAGCCGGTGAATTCTCCAAAGACCTCGGTCGCAGCGAGGCGACCGGCACGGCCGTCCGTTCTATGCGTCGTTGTCTAGCAGAAATGCTGGAACGCATGCCGGTCTCACGCGCGCTGTCTGGCGATGCGGCCGGGATCAAACGTTCGCTCGAAGCTGCCCGCGAACCGGCGGCTTTCAAACCCTGTGCTGACGCGATCGCGGCGCTGGTGATCCGGTTGCGCGAAGAACTTCAGGCGGAGCTCGACACGCTTGCCGAGTTCCTGCGTGGAACGTCGCGTCGTCTGTTGGAATTCGAGCAGATGATGGACCGTTCACGTGAGCACTATGCTGAACATTCGGCCGATGCCATGCAACTCAGCAATACTGTCATGTACGGCATTTCCGGCATGAAAGAAGAAATCGCGATTGCCGATGATCTGGAAACACTGAAAGCATCGGTCTCCTCCCGCCTCGACGGTATCGACCAGAGTCTGACTACGTTCATGGTCTCTCAGAGCAAGCGCGCGGGCGAAGCGACCGAGGCGTTCGAACGCATGACCAGCAAACTAAAAGACCTCGAAACGCAGGCTGAACAGCTGCGCGGCGACCTCGAGCAGCAGCACGCGCGCATTCTGATCGACCCGTTGACCGGCGTCCTCAACCGCGCCGGCTACAACGAGATGGCAGCGAAGCAGTACGCGAGATGGAAACGGTACGGAGGTTCACTTAGTTTGGCCGTCATCGATCTCGACCTGTTCAAGGATATCAACGATCGCTACGGTCACTCGGCCGGCGACCGCGTGTTGGCCACGGTGGCGAGCAAGCTAGTCGAGCTGATCCGCGAGAGCGACGTCTTGTGCCGTTATGGTGGCGAGGAGTTCGTTTTGCTGCTGCCCGAAACGGGCATCGTCGATGGCGCTGGCCTGCTCGAGAAATTACGTTCCAGTATCGAGTTGTGCCCGTTCCGGCACAAGGACACCCCGGTACGTGTGACCATGTCCTGCGGGATAACTCAGTTTTCCGGCAACGACAACCTGGACGACGTATTCGAGCGCGCCGACAAAGCGATGTATCAGGCGAAAGCTGCCGGTCGCAACCGCATCTGCATCGAGGAGAGTGCGGCGCAGGCTGCCGGAGCAGCACTCCGTCTGTCTGCCTGACAGCCGTCGCTCGCCGGCGCCGAGGTGCCGGCCGACACGCCGCGTCCGCGCGGCTGTCATCATTCTGTCAATTCTCTGTCACATAATGCCGCCCGGCAGATAGGCTGCCGCTGAACTGTGATCCAAGGAGAATCGCTTGTCACTCAAACATTATTTTCCGTCCGGACTCCTCCTCGCGCTGCTGGTTTGCACGGCAACCTCCCACGCTGACGAAGAGATTCTGCAAGGACTGCCGTCTTATGCCAAGGCGAGCGGCGTTTCCGGCAATGTGACCAGTGTCGGTTCGGATACTCTGGCCAATCTGATGACCCTGTGGGCCGAAGCGTTCCGAGGGTACTACCCCAGCGTGGCCATCCAGATCCAGGCGGCCGGGTCGTCGACTGCCCCGCCGGCCTTGACCGAAGGCACCGCCAACCTTGGCCCGATGAGCCGGACGATGAAATCGAACGAAATTGAAGCGTTCGAAAACAAGCACGGTTACAAGCCGACTGCGGTACCGGTGGCAATCGACGCGCTCGCGGTGTTCGTCCACAAAGACAACCCGATAGCCGGCCTCAGCGTTCCGCAGATCGACGCGATTTTCTCCGCGACGCGAACTTGCGGCTACAAGGAGGACATCACGAGCTGGGGCCAACTCGCCCTCAGCGGGGAATGGGCGACACGCAAGATTCAGCTCTACGGCCGCAACTCGGTTTCCGGCACTTACGGCTACTTCAAGGAGCACGGGCTGTGCAAAGGTGACTTTAAGAACAACGTCAACGAGCAACCCGGTTCGGCCTCAGTCGTGCAGGGCGTGACAAAGTCGCTGAACGGCATCGGTTACTCCGGTATCGGCTATCGCACTTCTGGCGTGCGCGCGGTGCCCGTGATGAACAAGAAAGGCGACTTCATTGAAGCGACGGCTGCAAATGCAATCGACGGCAGCTATCCGCTCGGCCGCTACCTCTATATCTACGTGAACAAGCATCCCAACAAACCGCTGTCGCCGCTTGAGCGCGAATTCCTGCGGATGGTATTGTCGAAAGAAGGTCAGCAGATTGTTGTCAAAGATGGCTACATTCCGTTGCCAGCGAAAGTGACCCAGAAACAGGTCGATACTTTTCTCGGAGAATAGGCGCGCGTTATCGACATGCCCGTGATGCCTTTCCGTGCCGATCAGGTTGGCAGCCTGCTGCGGCCTGATCGACTGAAAGCCGCCCGCCGGCAGCATATTGCGGGAGAAATCGACGCAGATGAACTGGGGGCGGTCGAAGACGCCTGCATCCGCGAGGTCGTGCGTCAGCAGGAGGCCATCGGCCTGCCAATCGTGACCGACGGCGAGTTCCGGCGGTCATGGTGGCATTTTGATTTTCTCGCCGGACTCGAGGGCGTTGAACTCGTACGCGGCGAGAAGTCCATTCAATTCCACGGTGTACAAACGAAATCCGAGAGCATCAGCGTCACCGGTCCGGTCGGGTTCGCGGAACACCCGATGCTCGCGCATTTCCGCTTTCTTGCCGGGTGTGCAACAGCGACCCCGAAAATGACGATCCCGGCGCCATCGGTGCTGCATTTTCGCGGCGGCCGCGAAGCGATCAGTCGCGCGGTTTATCCCACGCTCGATCAATTTTTCGAGGATACCGCCAAGGCGTATCGCGCCGCCGTGCAGGCATTCTATGCCGCCGGCTGCCGCTATCTGCAGTTCGACGACACGGTCTGGGCCTATCTGTGTTCGGACAAGGAGCGCGCGCTGGCGCGCGAGCGTGGCGATCCGCCCGAGCCGTTGCCGCGCATCTATGCCGAGATGATCAATTACGCTCTGGCTGACAAACCGGCCGACATGACGGTGACGACCCACGTTTGTCGAGGTAATTTCCGTTCGAGCTGGATTGCCGAAGGCGGTTACGAGCCGGTCGCCGAAGTGCTGCTCGGGCAGACCCATTACGACGGCTATTTTCTCGAATATGACAGTGAGCGCGCCGGTGGTTTCGAGCCGCTTCGCCATTTACCGCCGGGATCACAGCGGGTTGTACTCGGGCTCGTTACATCGAAGACCGGCACCTTGGAGTCACGTGATGTATTACGGCACCGGCTTGAGGAAGCCAGCCGGTACGTCGCGCTCGATCAATGCGCGCTCAGTCCGCAGTGCGGATTTGCGTCGACCGAAGAAGGCAATCTGCTGTCGGAGGAAGAACAATGGGCGAAACTCCGTCTGGTGGTTGAACTAGCCGCAGAAATCTGGCCGTAAGCGCGACTTGATCCGCAGACCTCTGCTGCTCTTCAGCCTGTTACCGACCACCGCGCGGCTTCTGATCGATGTGCTCCAACGGTAAGTCCGTTTTCGCAATCACCTTGCGCAGCACGAAACTCGAATGCACGCCGGCCACGCCGTCGATCCGGGTGAGGCGTCCGAGCAGGAATTCCTCGTAGTAGGTCATATCGGGCAGCACGGCTTTCAACAGGTAATCGGCGGCCTGCCCGGTGACGATGCTGCATTCGATCACTTCTGGAAATTCGCGGACCTGCCGTTCGAAAGCAGCAAAACGTTCGGGTGTATGCCGGTCCATCGTGATGCTGATCATGGCCGTGATGTTCAAGCCGAGCCGCGCTTGATTCAGCAGCGTGACATGGCGCTCGATATAGCCGTCCTCCTCGAGCTGGCGAACGCGCCGCGAGCAGGGCGTTGGCGAGAGACCCACCTGCTCGGCCAATTCGAGATTCGTGATGCGCCCATTGGTCTGCATGAGGGCGAGGATGCGTTTGTCGGTTCGATCGAGCTTCATGGCGGTTTCCGTCTGCTGGTTCGAGCAGGCAACGCTCAGTTTTAGGCAAAATATCCAGTAATTTAATTAATATTGGCTAAAGATTGCAAATACGTTGCCGTTTGAGTGCGAGTTTGCAACTTTTCTCTCCTGCTATCTAGCTATACTCTCTCTCCGAAAAAGACCCGAGCCCCCTGCGGGCGGCCCGACAGAATGTGACTTCAACAGCAAAGGCGCGCCCGCAGGCGCGTGAGCAGGTAGATCCATGAGCGCTTTCGATTTCCGCAAGTATCAGGCCGCACCCACCGTAGCTTTGGCCGATCGCACCTGGCCCGACCAGATCCTGACCGCTGCGCCACGCTGGTGCAGCGTCGATCTGCGTGATGGCAATCAGGCGCTGATCGAGCCGATGAACGTCGCGCAGAAACTCCAGATGTTCAAGCTGCTGGTACAGGTCGGCTTCAAGGAAATCGAAGTCGGATTTCCGGCCGCATCCGCTCCGGATTTTGATTTCATCCGGCGCCTGGTGGTCGAGGATCTGATCCCGGATGACGTCACGGTGCAGGTTCTGACGCAGGCGCGCGAGGAACTCATCGAGCGTTCCTTCGCGGCGCTCGCCGGCGCGAAGCGCGCCATCATGCATCTATATAATTCGACCTCGACGGTCCAGCGCGAACTGGTCTTCGAACTCGATCGCGCCGGCATCAAGGCCATCGCCACGCAAGGCGCACAATGGGTCGCGGCGCATGCCGCGCGCCACCCCGAAACAGATTGGACGTTCCAGTATTCGCCGGAGAGTTTCACCGGTACCGAACTCGATTACGCGGTCGAAGTATGCGACGCCGTTGTCGACATCTGGCAACCAACGGCGGCACGACCCTGCATTCTCAATCTGCCGGCAACAGTCGAAATGACAACGCCGAATGTCTACGCCGACAGGATCGAATGGTTCGGCCGGAACATCCGCCGGCGCGACGCCGTCATCATCAGCCTGCATACGCATAACGACCGCGGCTGCGCAGTTGCGGCCGCGGAACTCGCGGTGATGGCCGGCGCGCAGCGCGTCGAGGGCACCTTGCTTGGCAACGGCGAGCGCACCGGCAACATGGATATCGTGACGATGGCGATGAACCTGTACAGCCAGGGCATCGACCCGGAACTCGATTTCTCGCACATGGATGAAATCATCCGCTGTGTGAAAGCATGCACGCAGCTGCCGGTACATCCGCGGCATCCCTATGCCGGCGAGCTGGTATTTACGGCGTTTTCCGGCAGTCATCAGGACGCGATCAAGAAGTGCCTGGCGCGGCGCGACCCGAACAAGCCGTGGGATGTCGCCTATCTGCCGATAGATCCCGCCGACCTCGGCCGTTCGTATCAGGAAGTCATCCGCATCAACAGCCAGTCGGGCAAAGGTGGTGTGGCGTATGTGCTCGAACAGCAGGAGGGCTTTCAGTTGCCGCGCTGGCTGCAGATTGATTTCAGCACGGTGGTGCAGAAATATGCGGAGGAGACCGCGACAGAAGTCGAACCGCGCAAGATCATCGAGCTGTTCGAGCAGCACTATCTGACGCAGAACGAGCCATATGAACTGCTCGGCTACCAGGCGACGCGCGAGCATGGTGAGGACCGGCTGCAGGCGAACTTGCGCGATGGCGGTAAACCAATGACGTTGCATGGCCGCGCTGGTGGCGTAGTTGGCGCGTTTGTCGATGCACTCGAACGCTATAGCGCGAAAAAAATCGTGCTGGTCGAGTACAGCGAACACACTCTGAGCAGCCATGCCGGTGCCGCAGCCGAAGCTGTTGCCTACGTGCAGTTGAATCTGGACGGGCAACGCTATTGCGGCGTCGGTCGCAGCAGCGACATCGTCGAAGCCTCGCTGCGTGCGATCCTCGGGGCTGTGAATCAGCGTGCGCGATTGGCGCCTGGCGTAGCGGCTTGACCCGCGCGCTTTGCGTGCTGTCGCAACGACAGTAGCAAACAACGATTGAGCGGCGCAGTACCGGCAGCGCACAACCGCTGCCGGTACTGCGCCGCTCACCTGCATGGCTCCGCTTGCGCTGCCTATCGATGCGATCCTGCCGGAGGTTCTGACCAGCCTGGCCGACCATCCACGTCTCGTGCTCGAAGCACCGCCCGGTGCAGGCAAGACCACGCGCGTACCGCTGGCTTTGCTGGAAGCTCCCTGGTGTCGCGGCAAGGTGTTGCTGCTCGAACCGCGCCGCATAGCAGCCCGGGCTGCAGCTACCTTCATGGCGGCAGAATGCGGCGAGGCGGTCGGTGATGTGGTCGGCTATCGCATTCGCCATGAAAACCGGATTTCGGCTGCAACGCGGATCGAGATAATCACTGAAGGCATACTGACGCGTCTGCTGCAGGACGACCCGCTGCTGGACGGGGTTTCGGCCGTGATCTTCGATGAGTTCCACGAACGCCATCTGGCCAGCGACCTCGGACTTGCGATGTGCCTGGAAGTGCAAACCGGGGTGCGGACCGATCTGCGCCTGCTGGTGATGTCGGCAACGCTCGACGGTGAGCGCCTTGCTAGCTACCTGGATGCGCCTCGTCTAACCTCGGCCGGCCGGAGCTTTGCGGTCGATATCGTTCATCTGCCGCTGCAACCGCGTGAGACGCCAGAGCTGCAATTCAAACGCGCCGTGAAGCTCGCGCTTGCCGAGAACGAAGGCGACGTACTGTGCTTCCTGCCTGGTAAAGCAGAGATCGAGCGCGCCGCGCGCGGGCTTGCCGATGTTGGCGTCGAGATTGCCATTCTGCACGGCGAGTTGGGCATCGACGAACAAGCGGTCGTGTTGCGGCCGGGAATGACACGAAGGATTGTGCTGGCGACCAACGTCGCAGAGTCCAGCGTCACGCTGCCGGGTGTACGTGCTGTTGTTGATACCGGCCTCGCGCGCGAACCACGATTCGATGCAGCCAGCGGCATGAGTCGATTGTTGACCGTCAATATCGCGCGGTCCGCCGCGCATCAACGTGCCGGTCGAGCTGGCCGCGTTGCACCCGGCCGATGTTATCGGCTATGGCCGACCTCGCAGCTGATGGAGGCATCAACTCGACCGGAGATCCACTGCGTTGAATTATCGGCGCTCGCGCTCGAATTGAAAGTCTGGGGCTCGAGCACATTGCAATTCCTCGATGCGCCGCCGGAAGGGGCCATGGCGCAGGCGATCAGTACGCTGGGCAGCCTGGACGCGTTAGACGACGAGCGTGTGACGCCACATGGTTTGACACTGCTCACATTGGGAACGCATCCGCGCCTCGCCAACGCGATGCGTCGCGCGCCGGTAGCGTGCCGCAGTCTCGTATGCGATCTCGTCGCGCTGCTCGAAGCGCGTGATCCATTGTTCGGTGAAGCGCGACGCAATGACGATCTGCGAATCCGCTTCAACGCGTTGCAGGACTTCCGAGGTCGCCGGCCATTGGCGGAAGGAGTCAATCGTGGTGCGCTATCTGCAATCGATTACGCCGCGCGGCATTGGCGGACGCGGCTTGGTACTGCCGCTGCAGGCCAGTATGCGCATGATCCGTTCACAGTCGGTAATCTGCTGGCGCTGGCCTACCCAGATCGCATCGCACGCAAAGACCCTGCAAACCCGCGACGCTATGTGCTCGCGGGTGGCCGCGGTGTCCAATTGCTGCATGACTCGACGCTGACCGGCGAACCATGGCTGGTCGTTGCCGATCTGCGCTTCGATGAACGCGACAGTCTCATTCTGCGTGCAGCGCCTTGCGACCCCGCTTTTCTCGAGTCCATGTTCCCGACGCATTATCGGCTGGCGCGCGAGCGCGCGTTCAATCCGGTCAGTCGCGCGGTCGAAGTGACCGAAGAGCGACGCTTTTCCGAAATTGTCCTCAACCGGCGGGTCTTGCCGGTACCGCGCGATACTGAAACTGCGGATCTGCTCGCGGCCGGCATCGCAGCGCTGGGACTCGACTGTCTGCCGTGGACCGAAACGCTTCGCGAATGGCAGGCACGAGTCTCGAACCTGCGCATCTGGTGCCCCGATCTCGGCCTGCCCGACGTCTGTGACGTGGCGCTCCTCGATCATCACGATGATTGGCTCTCGCCATTGCTGGCCGGCAAAGCTCGCCTGGCGGACTTGAATGCGGGTGAATTCAGCGAAGCGCTGCGTCGTCAGTTGGATTATGCGCAGCAGCGCGCGCTCGACGAGCAGGCGCCAGTCGATCTGCTGGTCCCAAGCGGCATGCGGCGGAAGCTCAACTATGTACTCGGCGAACCACCGGTGCTGGCAGTCAAACTGCAGGAATTGTTCGGGCTCGCAGAAACGCCGCGAATAGCGCGTGGTCGCGTGCCAGTACTGCTGCATCTGCTCTCACCGCGCCAGACGCCGATACAGGTGACCCAGGATCTGCGCAGCTTCTGGGAGCGGACTTATCCCGAGGTGCGCAAGGAACTCAAAGGGCGCTATCCGAAACATCCCTGGCCGGACGACCCCTGGACTGCGCAAGCCACGCATCGCGCCAAGCCACGCAAAACATAGCGAAGGCGTGCTGGTCAGCCGGCCGAACTCATCGAGCGTTGCACGTCGACTGACTGCACGCGATCATCGTACATCCGGTGCGATACGCATCAGGCGCTTGCCGAGATTGTCGCCGCGATAGAGACCTGCAATGGCGTCCGGCGCGTGTTCGATGCCATCGAGTATCTCTTCGCGATAGCGGATGCGCCCATCACGCACCCACGGTTCGAGTGCTGCGAGTGCCTCGGCATAGCGCGCGGCATAATCGAAGATCACGAAGCCCTGCATCCGCGCACGCTTGGTCAACATGGTGCGCTCGACCCGTGGCCCGGCCGGCGGTGGGTCCCAACTAGCGACGGAAGCCGTGCCGCAGATCACGACCCTGGCGCCGACGTTCAGGTGTTTCAGAACGGCGTCCGAAATAGCGCCCGAGGTATTGTCGAAATAGATATCGACGCCCGCGGGGCAGGCGGTTGCGAGCGCACGGTCGAGATCTTCGGTCTTGTAGTCGATGGCAGCGCTGTAGCCGAAAGCATCCGTGCAGAGCTGCTTCTTCACGCTGCCGCCAGTGATACCAACGGTGCGGCAGCCAAGAATATTCGCTATCTGCCCGACACAGGAACCGACCGAGCCAGCCGCCGTCGAAACGACAACCGTCTCGCCGCCGCGCGGCTGCCCGACATCGAGCAACCCGAAGTAAGCGGCAAGCCCGTTGATGCCGAGTACACCGAGTGCCGTCGATAACGGTAATCCATCGGCGGGAACTTTGCGTTCGATCACGGCGCGCCCGGCAACCGCGTAGTCCTGCCAGCCGAACATGCCTTTGACATAATCGCCCGGCGCGTAACCCGCGAGGTTCGAGGCTTCAATGCGCCCGACAGCCAGTGCGCGCATGACGTCGCTGATGGCGACCGGAGTCGAGTAGTTGCCAACATCCGAGACCCAGCCGCGCATCGCCGGTTCGACCGAGAGATAGATATTTCGGACCAGTACTTCGCCTGGCCCCGGCTGCACAACGGTCGCTGTCGCAAGCTCGAAATGTTCGGCCTGGGGAATTCCGACAGGGCGCGATTTGAGCAGGACTCGGCGATTGACGGGGCTGGTCATAAGTTGGTTATTCCTTCAACGAATCGTCAGATTAGCGTTTGGACCGCGGCAGCCAACCCGGGCCTGCTTGGTCACCTCTGCTTCGAAAGAAATACCGAAATCGGCGACCTGCACGTCAAGTGTAACGACTATTCACCGCTGTGGTTCGTTGCGGGGAATCATCGGATGACCTACGGCGCCCCTCAGTTTGGTAGGCCGCTTGGGCCAGATGCCTGTGCTGAAGTCGAAAGACGTGCCAGATATTTCAGGCAGCGTCCGTGCCCGCAGTGAACGTCATGCCGCGCGCTTTGAACTGATCGACAACGTCTTCGCCGAAAGTCGCGAGCTGCTTCGCGGTGGCCTGCGGAAAATCAATATCGCTCATGTCGTGCACGCCCCCGCTGATGATCACCTGCAAGATGGCATCCGAGTCGGCGATATTGCGAAAGCCGCGACAGACTCCCGGTGGGACAGAAATGGTATCGAATACATCGAGGACGATGCTGTTGCTGCCATCGTCATTCCAGAACACTTCGAATCGACCGCGTAACACGGTGAACGTCTCGAATGTATTACGATGCGCGTGCAGTGATGGGCCGGTGCCTGGCGGACACACGGCGTGTGTCATCGTGATCCCTCCCGCTCCTTTGATCGGCGCGCCCTGATTGATGGGGGTATCGGTAGCACCTTCAAGACCGATAACCGACAGTAACGTGCGCGAGTAGATCACATCTTTCGCCGCCTGTGGCATGTTCAGGGTTGCCGTCGCGGGCAGGGGTTTCAATGCGGTGAAGCGCGAGACCCGTGTCTGCATGTCTGCAGCGGTGATTTCGATGGTTTTCATGGTGTTTTTGACTTAGAGAAACACAAACCAGCACTACTGGTCAGTATAGGAACGATTTGGTTGGCGCGCCCGACAGGATTCGAACCTGTGACCCCTGCCTTCGGAGGGCAGTACTCTATCCAGCTGAGCTACGGGCGCGTTGCGGAATGTCAGTATATCGCTAACGGTTGGCGCCTGAAGCGCCGTAAGCCAGGCTTCAACGGAAATTTGTCTCCGGTGTTGGCTTACGGCTTCGCTAAACGCTCGGCGATAAATTCTACCGGTGGGTGGATGGAATAGCCGCCGCCGCTTTCCATCGTGAAATGAATTCCCGCAGGCGTTACCTGCCCGGTATAACGATGGGTGACTTCTTTCCAGGAGGTCTCGTTGCCCAGGCTTTCCTGGCTGCGGGTGACGAAGCTCAGCCATCCATTCTTCAGCCTGGCCTGCTCGATGGTCAGGCGACCAGTCTGGTAGGTGGCGGTGCCGAGCAGTTTATCTCCCAGGTATTTGAACTCCAGAATCTCGTCATATTGGTCACCCCAGTCGTACTTCACCCGCGCCGACCAGCGTCCGCTGATGCTGGCTGCTTGAACGGACTCAGTCGATGTAGCGGGCGACGTGACGACCGGTGGTTGCTTCAAGACCTGGACTGCCGAGACCAGCGCTATCAGCCCGACAACGGCTCCGGCCAATCCACGACGCCAGCGTCGTTTAACAGGCGCGCCATCCTTAAGCGGCAGCAGTGGACGCAGCGAGCCGACCAGGCGTTCCACATCTCCTCGCCAGTTGGTATCAGTCAATACGACCGCCTGGCGGCGCGCCAGGCCAGCGATGGCGTCAGCAAGTTCCGCTGTGGCTGGCATCTTTGCACCACCAACCAACAAGGGAATGAGAGGCTTGCCTGAACTCAGGGCTGCCTGGATTTCCTGACGGACGAAGTCGCGCGGGTCATCCAGCCGGCGCTGGTTGTCGGCGTCGCGTGCCAGCCAGTGCGGGCCAATCATCACCAGCACAGCGCCCACGTGCTGCAAATGAGACTCGATGGCCTGGATGAAATCCTCGCCAGGCCGGATGTCGTCCACGTCGCGGAACACACTGCCGACACCGAATTCTGTCTCCAGGGCATCCGCCAGCCGGCCGGCGAAGCCGGCGCTGTCGTCGCGGCGGTAAGATAGGAAGATGTGGGCCATGAATCAGATAAAGAGCTTGAGCTTTATAGCAGTACGTGGCGAGCAAGCCGTGCGAACCTGGTCATGTTCTCTGCCATCTGCCAGTCAAAAATGCTAACCATCGGCTTGCCTTTACTACGGGCAGTTGTGCGCATTGTATTGTCTGCTGGTTTCACAGACGATGGCAGCGGAGCCGATTCTGGTAACGGCGCAACTGCCAGTGACTTTTGTTCCGCTCCCTATGACAACACGTCAACGATCCGGAGTCCTGCATGGCGCATCGCATCTTCATCAGTCTGACGCACCACGACAACGGCATCGCTGAAGCATTGCGCAATGCGCTGAACCAGCTGTTCGGCGACTTTTTTCAAGTGAATTTTTCGACCAGCCAGCAACTCGAAGGCGGTATCAAGAGTGGTGAGGACTGGTTTCAATGGATTGTCGCCCAGGTCAAAGAGTGCGACTTCGCACTGGTGCTGATCACGCCATCCTCAGTAAACAAACCCTGGATCCTGTGGGAGGCCGGCGCTGTGGCAGGCGCTGCACTGGCCACCTCCGAAGGTGGCATGCGCAAAGTGCGTCCGCTGGTATACCAGGTGCCGACCGATATGATTCCATCGCCAATCCGCGATTCGAAGGTGCAGTTTCGTCGCGGCGATAGCGCAGCCGATTTCAAAGGCGTTTTGCGCGAGATCCTGAATGACTTTCGTAACGAGGTATCGGGCGACCGGGTGGTCGAGTTCGGTGAAAAGATCACGGCCACGATCGACGAGTATCTGCTGCGGGTCAGTGCTTGTCTGCTCGACGCGCCGGCGCTGGCCTCCCCTTCCGTGATCGAGGAATGGCGACTGCGGCTGGATGAACTGCTGCGACAGAACCGCGCCTCCGAAGCCGAGCACCTTCACGACTGGATGGATGTTGCTTTCGGCCGCGGTGCCAGCGCTCAACCGCTGGACCTGCGCATCCACAGCCGGCTCGCCGATCTGTACCTGAAGGCAAAGAACCATCCGCGCGCGATTGCGCAGTTGAAGCTGGCGCGTCAGATGGCACCGCGCGACATCTTCGTACTTCGCCAACTGGGCAAGGCTTACCTTGAAAGCGGTGACCGTGATCAGGCACGCGAGGTGCTCGATCGTATCGACCAGCTCGACAAACGTGCCGTTGTGCACAACGCCGAGTGTGCCGCGTTGGCCGGGCGCTGGTTTCGCTCAGGGGGCAATTTCAAACGCGCTGAAGAAGTGTTTCAGGCGGCGCTCGATGCCGACAGAAGCTCCTATTATCTGGCCAACCTGTTGGCTGAAGTGCGGCTCGAAGATGGGCGGCCCGAGGCGGCGGCCGAAGCCTATCGCCAGGCTCTGGCAATCATCCGCAGCCTGCACGAAACCAATGTGTGGGTTCACGCGACGGCTGCGAATGCCGCGTTTTTCATCGGTGACGATGCGGTAGCTGGCGAGCACCTGGTAGCGATTCGCCACGAGCGCATCGATGCCGGCACCCGCGGCAGTATCGAACGCGGATTGCAGGCGATTGCTGAACGCGTCAGCGATGGTGCCGCGCGACTCGAAGGATTGCTGACGGCCTTGCGCCCATGACCGAAGTAGCACACCCAACTGCATCAACCTCGGCGACGCTGCGCGACGCCTGGGCGCACCAGGCTTCGTGGTCAGCTGCGGCGTCAGCGGCCAAGCAGCGGCTCGAACGTGCGCGAACTGCGGTGGTGTTCTGCACCGTGGTGGCCGCAGTGCTGGAAACGCTGGCCGCCCAGCTGTCTGGCGATGATGAACTCGATACGGTGGTACGCCTGTTGGCGGGCACCGGTGCCGTGCTGCTGGCACTGGCGAGCTTCCTGCAGTTGCGCGCGGCGTCCAAAGATCAGGTCTCGGCGTGGGTTCGTGCCCGTTCGGTATCGGAGGCCCTGAAAGAAGCCGTGTACCGCTACTTGAGCGGAAGTGGGCCCTACCGGCAGCCAGATGCCGCAGCCGTTCTGCGCGAAACCTGTCTGCGGATCATGGACCAGAACCGCGATCTGCAGTCTCTGCTCGCGACCACGGTGGTGGCAGCGCGAGAACCGCCGGCTGTGGTCGATCTGGCCGGGTATGTGCAGATCCGGGTCGAAGCCCAGATTGATCGCTATTACCTGCCGCGCGCCCGCGAGCTGGCCCGGCGCGGTCAGCGCTGGCGACAGGCTCAGATGTTGACCTTGCTGGCCGGCGCGGCATTGAGTGCCTTGTTGCCGTATCTGGCAAGTGCCGGCGTGACTGCGTGGGTGGCCGTCATCACCACGGTGGCGGGCAGCCTCGGCGCGCACATCGAGGCATCGCGATTCGAGCAGCTCGCTATCGGCTACCAGGCCACGGCGTCACGGCTGCAGGCACTGCGCGCCGAATGGATCGACTCCTTGTCGAAAACGACGCCGAGCGACGCCGACGCAGATACTTTTATCGATCGCTGTGAAGATGCCATCTCGGTCGAGAACCAGGCGTGGATGGCTGAGTGGGCAAAATAACCGCTCCCCGCCCGACACCAACAGCACGGTAGCCACTACCTCGAAGGAGTTCCGCCATGTCATTGAACCTAAGCCCGACAGGCGCCACGCTCGGCGCAATCGTCACCGGTGTCGAACTTGCGGCCCTGAGCAATGAGCAGTGGTGCGACATCGAGGCCGCATTCCATGAGTACGGCGTGCTGTTTTTTCCGCAACAGCATCTGAGCGCCGAGGCACAGCTGGCTTTTGCGCTGCGCTTCGGCGAAATCGAAGTGCTGGTCGAGGGCATGACCACCGTGCCGATAGCCAATAAAGGGGTGGATGGCAAACTGCTGCACACAGATTCCGATCGCATGAAACTCCTGCGCGGTAACGAAGGCTGGCACACCGACAGTTCCTACGTACACCTCGCGGCCAAAGCATCGGTACTGTCGGCGCATGTTGTGCCGAAATCCGGCACGCAAACCGAATGGGCCGACGCGCGCGCTGCCTACGAGGCGCTCGACGAACCGACGCGCGCACGCGTCAATGGACTTGCCGCCTACCATTCCTATTTCTACTCGCAGGCCAAGCTGGGCCATCAGGTCGAGGTCGGCTCTGGCTACGGCTTCTTCGACGGTGAATCGCCGTTGCGGCCGTTGGTAAAAATTCATCCTGTCACCGGGCGGGCAGCGCTGTATCTGGGTCGCCACGCGGCCAGTATTCCTGGCCTGGATCAAGCCGAGGCGGAAGCGCTGATCCAGCAGTTGAACGATTTCATCTGCCAACCGCCACGGGTGTACACCCATCATTGGCAGCCCGGCGATGTCGCCGTGTGGGACAACCGCTGTCTGCTGCATCGGGCATGCCCCTACGACTACCGCGAAGAGCGCGTCATGATGCACACGCGAGTGAAGGGCGATCCGGCAACCGAAAGCGCGCTCAACAGGCAGTCGGTTGCGGCATAACGCATTCGGGAGCTCACTCCCGACACGGCTACCGCACAAGCTGGTCGCTAGAGCCGATTCCGCTATAATGCCTGCGCCGGCCCCGGGGGGGCATCCGGTGCCAGCTGAGCGAATCTTTTCGACTATTTTGAGAGTGGATCATGAGCAATCACGACGATGCGGCATTCGTGCGGAATTTTTCTCTGGTCCTGGGTGGGCTATGCGTCGTCGGGCTGACCGCCTTCGTCCTCGCCAAAGTCGTCAATCACCTGTACAGCACGACCAGTGATGCCTCCACCGCGGCCATGCGCACCGCACCTGCCGGCACCATCAATATCGGCGCCGAGCCCTTGACCATGGCAACGCCGCTGTCGAGTGCAGCACCTGCCGCGACGGCCGACGCCGCGCCGGCCGCCAGCAGCGGCGATCTCGGTAAAGATACTTACGACGGCGCCTGTTTCGCCTGCCATGCCCAGGGCATCGCAGGGGCACCTAAAATCGGTGACGCTGTGGCCTGGGAACCACGCCTTGCTCAAGGTCGCGACACACTGATCAGTCACGCGCTCAACGGCTATACCGGAACGTCGGGAGTCATGCCAGCGCGCGGCGGCAATCCAACGCTCAGCGACGACGCCATCAAGGCCGCTGTCGATTATCTGATTGCGGCTGCCAAAGGCGAGGCCGCGCCAGCCGCAGCACCGGCTGTAGCCGCTCCGGTCACCGAAGCACCGCCTGCTGCAGCTCCGGCCGCTGCCGTTGAACCTGCAGCTGTTGAACCTGCAGCACCGGCCGCTGCCGTGGCTGTCGCTGAAACAGCTCCTCCCGCCGCGAGCGGCAAAGGCAAGGAAACTTACGACGCCGTGTGTTTCGTCTGCCACACAGCGGGGGTTGCCGGTGCACCGAAATTCGGTGACCCGGCAGCATGGGGACCGCGCATTGCCAAAGGCCTGGATGTCCTGCACGGCAGCGCCATCAACGGTTTCATGGGAACGGCCGGCATGATGCCGCCGAAAGGAGGTCGACCGGATATTTCCGATGACGACATCAAGGCCGCAGTCGACTACATGGTCTCTGCTGCCAAGTAGCTCCTGACCTCGTCATGGCGCACGTCGAGCGTGCGCCAACAGCGCCCTGAAACTTAGACTGCCTCGAGCCCGGCATAGGCCGCAACAAGCCATTTCACACCGTCGCTCTCGAAATTCACCTGCACGCGCGAATGTTCGCCGTGCCCTTCCAGATGCAGAATGACCCCTTCGCCGAATATGCGATGCAGCACACGCTGGCCTAGACGCAAGCCGTGTGACTGTGGTCCGGCATCGACACGCACGGACGGGCGCCCAGCGGTGCTGATCCTTCCGCCCAGGCGCACCTCTTCCAGCAGTTCGCGCGGCAGCTCGCGAATGAAACGCGACGGCTGCGGATAGTAGTCCGAGCCATGCAGACGGCGCGATTCCGCGTGCGTGATGACCAGCTTGCGCATGGCCCGTGTGATGCCGACATAGCACAGACGGCGTTCCTCTTCCAGGCGCACCGGATCTTCACTGGAGCGTTGGTGAGGGAACAATCCTTCTTCGACGCCGACCAGAAACACTTGCGGAAATTCGAGCCCTTTGGCTGAGTGCAGCGTCATGAGCTGAACCGAGTCGGCATGTGCGTCGGCCTGGCCTTCGCCCGATTCGAGCGCCGCATGGGTCAGAAACGCTGCGAGCAGCGGCATCTCTGCGTCTTCCGGCGAGGGGCGGAAATCGCGTGCGGCGGTGACCAGTTCCTCGAGATTGTCGATGCGGTCCAGGCCACGCTCGCCTTTCTCTTTCTTGTAGTGATCGATGAGTCCGGAAAGTGCGATTACGTGTTCCAGACATTCCGCCAGCGGCAGTTCGGTAATGGCGACACTCATGCGATCGAGCAGATCCATGAATCGCTGCAGGGCACCGCCTGCGCGCGCCGGCAGCTCATGATGCTCGAGCAGGCGCCGCGCGGCGTCCCATAAGGTGACACGCTCGTGTCTGGCTACCGTGCGCACATCTTCCAGGCTCCGGTTGCCGATGCCGCGCGTCGGGGTGTTGACGATGCGTTCGAACGCGGCATCGTCGTTTCGCGAAGCGGCCAGGCGCAGATAGGCCAGCGCATCGCGGATCTCGGCGCGCTCATAGAAGCGGAAACCACCATAGACGCGGTAAGGCAGGTCGGATTGGCGGAGCGCATCTTCGAGCACGCGCGACTGGGCGCTGGTGCGATAGAGAAACGCACACTCACGAAGCTGGCCGCCATGGTCGTGCCATTGCAGAATGCGGTCGACGCAGAACCGCGCTTCGTCGAGGTCGTTGTAGGCCGCATACAGGGTAATCGCTTCGCCCTTGCCGCCATCGGTCCATAATTCCTTGCCGAGTCGCGACGGATTGTTGGCAATCAACGCATTGGCGGCATTCAGAATATTCGCGGTCGAGCGATAGTTCTGTTCGAGTCGAACCAGTTCATTGCGTGGAAAGTCGGTACGAAAGCGCTGCATGTTTTCGACGCGCGCGCCGCGCCAGCTGTAAATCGACTGGTCGTCGTCGCCGACGACAAATAGATTGCCGTCATCGCCAGCCAGTTGGCGCAACCAGGCGTACTGGATGGCATTGGTGTCCTGGAATTCATCGACCAGCACGTGCCAGAAACGCTCGCGATAATGCCGCAACAGGCCAGGTGTCGACAGCCACAACTCGTGGGCACGCAGCAGCATTTCGGCGAAATCGACCAGCCCGGCGCGAGCGCACGCTTCTTCGTAAGCGCGGTAGATGTCGACCAGCGTATGCAGGGTGGCGTCGCCGAAATCGTCGATGTGCTGCGGGCGTTCGCCTTCGTCCTTGCGCGCGTTGATGAACCATTGCGCCTCTTTCGCCTGCCATTCGTTCTCGTCGAGATTCAGCCCGCGGATGGCCCGTTTGATGACTCGCTGCTGATCGTCGCTGTCGATGATCTGGAAATTCTCCGGTAAACGCGCTTCGCGGGCATGCGCACGCAGAATGCGGTGCGCGATGTTATGAAAAGTCCCGACCCACATGCCGCCCAGCGGCCGCCCGGTGAGCTGCTCGATTCGCCCGCGCATCTCGGCTGCGGCTTTGTTGGTGAATGTCACGGCGAGGATGCCGAGCGGCGAAGCCTGGCCGGTCTCCAGATACCAGGCGATGCGGTGGACGAGGACGCGGGTTTTCCCGCTGCCGGCACCAGCCAGCACCAGCACCTGCGGTGCAGCGCTCGAGACAGCATCGCGCTGCCGTTGATTGAGTGATGTGAGTATGGAATCCTGATTCATGGGTGCAGTTTACCCGGCATTGAGAGCGATGCCGAACCGCGCGTGGACGGTGCAGGAATGCGGCGCTGCGGTTAGCATAGGGCGCATGAACGAACAGCAATCACTCGATCACGCAAACCCTGCCTATCTCGAACAACTTGCCGTCGACGTCGTCACCCGTGCCACAACACGCGGTGCCGATGCAGCCGAAGTCAGCTTAAGCGCGGGCGAAGGGCTCTCGATCAAGGTGCGCGACGGCGCTTGCGAGACCGTCGAGCACGAGCGCGACAAAAGCCTCGCCGTGACGGTCTACCTGGGCGGACGCAAAGGCAGCGCGACGACTTCGGATTACTCGCTCGCGGCGCTGAATGAGACAGTCGACGCGGCCTATCGCATCGCTGAATATGCTGAACCGGATCCCTATGCCGGTCTCGCCGAGCCCGAGTATCTGGCGACGTTGGTCCCTGAACTCGATCTCGATCATCCGTGGGCGCTCAGCGCCGAGGACGCCATCGAACTCGCGCTCGTCTGCGACCGCGTGGCGCTCGGTTCCGATCCACGTCTCAAGCAATCCGATGGCAGCAGCGTGAGTCGCTATCGTGGCACGCGCGCTTACGCCAATAGCCATGGTTTTCACGCCGCCTATCGTGGCACCCGTCACGGATTGTCGTGCGTCATGATTGCGTCCGACGAACTCGGTATGCAGCGCGGTTACTGGTATACCAGCGCGCGCGATCCCGTTGCCCTGGAGGATGCCGAGAGCGTTGGTCGCCTGGCAGCTGAACGGACGCTGGCCAAACTCGGTGCGCACAAGATCCCGACCACCACCTTGCCGGTACTGTTCGAGTCGCGCGTCGCCGGCAGTCTGTTCGGGCATCTGGTCGGCGCAATCTCCGGCTCGGCGCAATATCGGCGCGCCTCGTTCCTGCAGGATGCACTCGATAGCGAAGTGATGTCTGTGCATATCAGTCTGGCCGAGCAGCCGCATCTGCCGCGCGCACTCGGCAGCGCACCTTTCGATGGCGACGGTGTTGCAACGAGCGCGAAAGCGGTTGTGACCGCCGGCCGTCTCAACACTTATCTGCTCGGCGCGTACTCAGCGCGGCGCCTCGGGCGTCAGCCTACCGGCAATGCCGGTGGCGTCCACAATCTCGTCGCGAGCAACAGCGGTCGCAGCTTCGAAACCATCGTGGCGAGTCTCGATCGCGCGCTGATCGTTACCGACATGATGGGCATGGGCGTCAACGGCGTGACGGGGGACTATTCACGCGGTGCGAGCGGGTTTCTGGTCGAACGCGGTGAAATCGTGGCGCCGGTCGAAGAGATAACCGTTGCCGGAAATCTGAAATCGATGCTGAAGGATATTGTCGAAATCGGCAGCGACGTCGAGACACGCGGCACCATTCATACCGGTTCCATCCTGATCGGGAGCATGGCAATCGCCGGCAGCTAGCAGTCTGTCGGACCTTGGTCTATCAGAGCTTGTTCCAGGCATCGAGCGCGGCAATCTTATAGGTCTCGGCCAGCGTCGGATAATTGAAGACGGCGTCGATGAAGAAATCGAGCGTGCCGTCATGGGCGAGCACGGCCTGGCCGATATGAATGAGTTCGGTTGCTCCTTCGCCAACGATATGAACGCCGAGCAGCCGTTTGTCCTCCAGATGGACGAGCAGCTTCAGCAGTCCTTCGCGCAGCCCCAGGATCTGTCCGCGCGACGTTTCGCGGAAACGCGCCGTGCCGGTTTCATAAGGAATGCCGGCAGCGCGCAGTTCTTCTTCAGTGCGTCCGACGACACTCATCTCTGGCACGGCATAGATGCCGAAAGGAAAGATCGCCGTAGCCGCCTGCTTGGCTACGCCGTTACTGGCATGAGCGCCAGCCTGACGGCCTTGTTCCATCGACACTGAGGCCAGTGCGGGAAAGCCGATGACATCGCCAGCAGCATAGATGTGCGGTGCGCTGGTGCGAAAATGTTCGTCGACCAGCAGGCGCCCGCGTTCGTCTGGCACCACCCCGGCGTTCTCCAGGCCGAGTTCGTCCGTGTTGCTCTGGCGACCGGACGCAAACAGCGCCATGTTTGCCCGCACGCGTTTGCCGCTGGCCAGGTTCACGACCAGTTTTTTGTCGTCGACGATGTCGACCGATTGCACCGTTTCGCCGAGCCGCAACTTCACGCCGCGGTCGCGCAGATGATGGATGAATTCGTCGACTATTTCGCGGTCGAGAAAGCCAAGAACATCGTTCCGCCCGTCGACCAGCGTTACATCGATGTCGAGCGCACTCAGAATCGAGGCGTATTCGACGCCAATGACACCGGCGCCAACGACCACCAGGGTACGCGGCAGTGCTGTCATGCGCAGGATGTTGTCGCTATCGACGATGTTCGGATGATCAAACGGTACGCCGGGCGGCTGTACCGGTCGTGAGCCGGTCGCGATCAGAATCTTGTCAGCTTCGAGCAGTCGCGATTCGCCTTCGCCGGTTTCGATGCGCAGCGTATGCGGTGACTCGAACGTCGCCCGTCCGGCGATGGTTTCGACAAAATTGCGATGCAGCTTGTGCATCAGCACTTCAATCTCATGGCGGATGGTAATGTCCAGACGCTGCATGAGATCGTCGGCCGTAATGCGCTCCTTGACCCGGTAGCTGCGGCCGTAGAACCCGCGCTGGCGCCAACCGGTGAGATAAAGCACGGCTTCGCGCAGCGTTTTGCTTGGAATCGTGCCGGTATGCACGCAGGCGCCGCCGATATTGAACGAGCGCTCGATAAGCGCGACCGAGAGTCCGAGTTTGGCTGCCTGGATAGCCGCGCGCTGACCGGCTGGGCCGCTGCCGATGACGACGAAATCGTAGTGGTTCATGCGCGGCCCTTGTTGCACCCTGGTCCCCGGGTGCCGCTATCATCCAAGCGGCCCCGACCTAGAATCGGCGCAGAGGGCACCAAGCTTGAGTCGTCGGCGAAGCCGATGTCCTCGCCGCATGACAGTGCCCACCACCGGGAGCATGATAGGAAACCTATGGAAATCCATCGACGAGCCGCTGCGCATGGCCCCGACCCGCGTGCGCGCATCGATAGTGTCATTGCTGCGGCAGGCAGCGTAATCCTGGGCAAATCGGCCGAAATCCGCCTTGCCCTGACCTGTCTGCTCGCTCGCGGGCACCTGCTTATCGAGGATCTCCCCGGCGTCGGTAAGACCACGCTGGCGCACATGCTGGCGCGGCTGCTGGGGCTGGAGTTCCAGCGCATCCAGTTCACCAGCGATCTGCTGCCCGCCGATGTCACAGGTGTTTACGTCTATGAGCGGGAGCGCAGTGAGTTCAAATTTCATCGCGGCCCGATCTTTACCAACGTGGTACTGGCCGACGAAATCAATCGCGCAACACCGCGCGCGCAGAGTGCGCTCCTCGAGGCCATGGCCGAACAACAGGTCACGATTGAAAACGAAACGCACCCGCTGCCGCAGCCGTTTTTCGTTATTGCGACGCAGAATCCCAGCGAACAGGTCGGTACGTTCCCGTTGCCGGAATCGCAGCTCGACCGCTTTTTGATGTGCATTTCCCTCGGTTATCCAGACAGGCAGGCCGAGCGCGCACTGTTGACCGCTAGCGACCGGCGCGATGTGCTGAAAACACTCGAGCCAGTCCTGGCCGCGACCGCGTTGGCCGAACTGCAGGCGCAAGTCGATGCGGTGCATGTCAGTGGCGCGCTGCTCGACTATGTGCAGAATCTGCTCGATTACACGCGTCGGTCGCCTTCTTTCGTTGTCGGCTTGTCGCCGCGCGCCGGTCTCGCGCTGTTGCGTGCCGCACGTGCCTGGGCGCTCATCGACGGGCGCACGCACGTACTGCCAGATGACATACAGGCAGTGCTGGTGAGCGTTGCCGTTCACCGTCTGCGCCCGTCGACTGTCGGTCTGGTGGCCGACGCCCGCTATATCCGCGAGGCGTTGATCGAGGCTGTGCCGATTCCATGAGTGCGGCCGCGCCGCTGCCGCGAGCCAGCAGGCGGACCGGGCAGCATGGCGACTGAAGCCCTGGCGAATGCTGCGCCCGTTCGACTTGATCGACTCGATCGTCGGCGCGTATATATCCTGCCGACAGCGGCCGGCTATACGTTTGGCATCATGCTGCTGGTCATCGGGCTCGGTTCGATCAATTACGACAACGCACTCGGCTATCTGCTCAGTTTTCTGCTCGCCGGCATCGTCATGGTGGCAATGCTGCATACCTATCGCAATCTTGCCGGACTCGCTTTCGTCGATGCCAGCGCTGCGCCGATATTTGCCGGTGAGACCGCCGAGTTTGCCTGCCTGTTCGACAGTGGCGCGCGACAGGCGCGACTCAGTCTGGAACTCGGCTACTGGCCGGGCGGGATGCGTCGCGCCGAGCGTCGTCACCTCGATCGGGTCAAGACTGCCTTCAATCTCGCGCCGATGGCGCGTGAACTGGTTGCGGTCACGCGCGCGAGCACGCATCGTGGTTGGTTGCCGCTGACACGTCTGCGCATCGAGAGCCGCTATCCGCTCGGCATCCTGCGGGCCTGGGCTTATTTCGAGAGTGGCACGCGTTGTCTGGTCTACCCCGCACCGCGCGGCGAACTGCCGTTGCCTTACGCCGGCGGCAATCTCGCCGGGCACAAGCAGATGCCGACTACCGGTACCGACGACTTCGTTGGTCTGCGCGCCTACAGCGCCGGCGATCCGGTCCGTGCCATTGCCTGGAAGACACTGGCGCGTGAGCAGCCGCTGATGGTCAAGCGGTTCCAGGGTGCAACCGCTGAACGCGTGTGGTTGTCCTGGGCGGCCGTGCGAACGTTACCGCAGACTGAAATGCGTCTCTCACAGCTCGCCAAATGGGTGCTGCAGGCTCGTCGCGAGGGTCTCGCTTTCGGCCTCGACCTGCCTGGCGTGCAGATCGACTACGGTCAGGGTGAGGCACATTGCCAGCACTGTCTGCGCGCACTGGCGTTGTACGCCGAACCCGACCCATGAGCGCCGTTCGCCTGCAGACCAGCGAAGTTGTCTGGGTCACCGCCACGCTGCTGCTGGCACTGGCGCCGCATCTGCTGCGGTTCCCGCTGCTATTGTCGGTGGCAGTGGTCGCTTGTGCACTGTGGCGCGTGCTTGGCGCCGAGCAGCGACTGCCCTTGCCGGACGCCGATCATCGCTGGCTGCGTGTCGCCAAGGAATTTGTCGCGCTCGGCGCTTTCGTTGGCATTTATATTACCTATCGCGGTCAGCTCGGCCGCGATGCGGGCGTCGAGCTGCTCGCTGCTCTGCTCGGCTTGAAGCTGCTCGAAATGCGTGGTTCACGCGACTACTACATCGTCACCTTTCTCTGTTACTTCCTGGTCGTAACGAATTTCTTTTATTCGCAGACACTGACGACAGCCGCCTACATGCTGTTCGTGGTCGTACTGGTGACGACCGTCCTGGTGCAATTCAATACGCCACCAGCGTATCGGGATCGCAGCCGCATGCTGCGCCTCGCCAGCGTCATGACGGCACAGGCGATGCCGCTGATGGTGATTGCGTTCGTATTGTTTCCGCGCCTGCCCGGACCGCTGTGGGGCTTGCCGCAAGACGCTTTCGATGCGGTGAGCGGACTCAGCGATGACATGACTATTGGGCAGATCACGCGGCTGGGGCTGTCCGACGAAATTGCATTTCGCGTCGAGTTCTTCGAGGCCGCACCGCGCGCCCGCGATCTCTATTGGCGTGGGCCGGTCCTGTGGCGCACCGACGGACGCAGCTGGCATGGCGGTTACGTCGGCGACGGCCCGGCAACGATCAGTGAGACGCGCGGACCACGCTATCGCTATGCCGTCACGCTCGAGCCGCATCGCAAGCGCTGGTTGCTGGGTCTGGATCTCGTTACGGTAGTGCCAGAGGGCGTTCGCTTGACCGCCGATCGTCGCCTGATGGTCAACGACGCCGTACGTCAGCGCCAGCGCTATGAGTTCACTTCGGCAGTCGACTACCAGCTGCGCGAGATGAGTGCGCGTGAACGTCGCGTCGCGCTCGAATTACCGCCCGGACGGCATCAGCGGGCGGTGGCGCTGGCAGGTAAATGGGCGGCAAGCGCGGCAACACCGCAGGCAATCGTCGAGCGCGCGTTGGCCTACTACCACGATAATTCATTTATCTATTCATTGACGCCGCCGCCGCTGCCAGATGATTCGGTCGACGATTTTCTGTTCACGACGCGCGAGGGATTCTGTGAACATTACGCCTCGTCGTTTGTCGTGCTGATGCGCGCCGCCGGCGTGCCGGCGCGCGTCGTCACGGGTTATCAAGGCGGCGAATACAACGGCATCGGCGACTATCTGGTGGTACGCCAGCGAGACGCCCATGCCTGGGCCGAGGTCTATCTTGGTCAGCGCGGCTGGGTACGCGTCGATCCGACAGCGGCCGTGGCACCGGAGCGCTTGTCGTTGGGCAGTCTGGATGCTCTGCCGCAACGAGGATTGAACGGATTGCGACGCGACAGCGGGGCGTCGCTGCTGTGGGTTCGTCTGCGCGATACGCTGGACGCTGCCGCATATGGGTGGAACCAGTGGGTGCTCGGCTATTCAGCGCAACAACAACAGCGGTTGTTGTCCGATTTCGGCCTCGAAGATTGGGACGCCGGCAATCTCGTCATCGCGCTCACGCTGACGCTTGCAGCGGTGACAACAGCACTGGCCGTGCTGCTCTTGCGCGCCCATCACCAGACGACTGATGCAGCACACGCAGCCTATGCGCGCTTCTGTGCGCGCCTCGAGCGTGTCGGTGTGGCGCGGCATCCGAGTGAACCGCCGCTCGCTTTTGCACGGCGGGCGATGCTGGCGCGCGCCGATCTGGCGGGGGAGATCAGCGGCATCACGCGGTTGTACGTCGCGCTGCGTTACGCGCGCTCGACCACCGCCGACGTAAGGGCGCTGGTACGGCGCGTCGCGCGCTTCAGGCCGACACGGCGCCGTTAAATCCGCGCGTGCCGTGCCCGAGGCACTCGCTCACTGGTGCTGCTGTCCGTGATGGAACCTAGCGAGGGCGCACATATGACGGCGCCCCGCTGCTGTTGCCGCGCCGTGCATCTCCACAGTGGTAGAAAGCCCGACGCGTAGGCCTGATTCCTGTTCATTTCCTGCCGGAAGTTTTCTTAATGACTTCCGTGGCATACAGTTTGCTCCCTGATCGAAACGCCAGACCAGGAAAGTTACATGACATTTGTACACAACAGACCGCGACCAATTTTGGTCACATTTAATGCAGCCCAGCTACGCTGGGCTTGCACGGTTCCGCCGCTGCGCCAACGCCGCCTGGTGCTTGTTATCAGTGCCCTGCTCGCCGGGTACGCCGGTGTCCTCAGCGCGGCCGAAGGTGCCGCTGAGGACACCAGCAGTGCTGAAAAGGGCGCCCGGTCCGAGCCCACTGAAACCGTTCTCGTCACCGGCACCCGTGGCAGCGCTCGCTCGATCCTCAACAGCCCTGTTCCGGTCGATGCCATCAACCGCAAGCAACTCGACAGCGCCGGCGCCCTTGGCGGTGAGTTCGGCCAGACGCTGCAAACCCTGGTGCCCTCATTCAACATCATCCGCCAGTCGAACTCGGGTTCGGCCGACCTCGTGCGCCCGGCGCAGCTGCGCGGCCTGAGCCCGGACCAGGTGCTGGTGCTGGTCAATGGCAAGCGGCGCCATACGACCTCGATCACGGGTATCGACGCCAAGACCGGGCGCGGCACCGCGCCGGTCGATTTCAATTCGATCCCGACCAATGCCATCAGCCGCGTCGAAGTGCTGCGCGATGGCGCTGGTGCGCAATATGGCGCCGATGCCATCGCGGGTGTCATCAACGTGGTGCTGGACGAACGCCCGCAGGGTGTCGAGGCGAGCGTGAGTTACGGCGGTCACATCACCGACTTCGATCCGACAGACGAGAACATTACCGACGGCGGGACCTTGACCACGCGCGCAGCTGTCGGTGTGCCTGTCGGTGCCGACGGCTTCCTGCGTGCCGGCGTCGAATACCGCGACCGCAATCAGACCAATCGCGCCGGCGCCGATACGGTGCCTTTCTTCGAGGATGCCGGCAACATCGCGCTGGTCGGTGGTCTGCGCAATTTCAAGCCCGGCGATGGCGAGTCGGAAGACGTCAACCTGTGGCTGAACAGCGCAACGTCCATCCTGCCCGCCATCGAAGCGTATGGTTTCGCAACCTATAATCATCGCGAAGCGGAAGGCACCGGCTTCTTCCGCTACCCGATCAGCAGCGCCAACATCCAGTCGGTCTACCCCCTGGGCTATCGCCCGATCTCGACCGGCGATAACGAGGATATCGCGGGCACCGGCGGCCTGCGCGGTGAAGTGGTGGGCTGGAACTGGGACGCCAGCCTGTCCTATGGTCAGAACGAATTCGAAAGCGGCGTTCGCCGTTCGCTCAATCCTTCACTCGGGCCGACCAGCCCGACGCGTTTTGACTCCGGCGATTATCAGAACACATTGTTCAGCGCGAACGTCGACGTCGATCGTCCTTTCGAGGTCGGGCTGGTCGCACCGCTCACGGTGGCCTCGGGTATCGAGTACCGTCATCAGGGTTTTGAGAGCAAATCGGGCGAGCCGGCGTCTTTCGCGGCCGGCCCCTTTGCCGGTGCACCCAACTTCCTCGCCATCGGTGCACAGGCCGGCGGCGGCCTGCTGCCGGCCGAAGCGCGCAGCCTCGATCGCGACGTATACAGCGCTTATACCGAGCTCTCGACCGATCTGGCAGAAAACATTTTTGTCGCCATCGCCGGCCGCTTCGAGCACGCCAGCGATTTCGGCGATACGGCGTCGGGCAAGTTCGCCACACGCTGGGAATTCGTCGATGGTTACGCGTTGCGCAGTTCGGTGTCGAACAGCTTCCGTGCACCCTCACTGGTCCAGCTCGGCTTCGCCGCGTCCTCGACCTCTTTCGGCGCGGGTGGCGTATTGACGACGGTCAATACGTTGCCGGTGGACGCCGCCGTCGCACGCGCGCTCGGCGCCGAGGATCTCGACGCCGAGAAGTCGCTCAACTTCAGCGTTGGCCTGACCGGTGAGCTGCCTTACGGCGTCGTTGCGACGGTCGATGCTTATCGCATTGACATCGATGATCGCATCACCTTGAGCGAACGCATCGACTGCTCAGTGCCCTCGGTCAGCCTAACCGCTGCTGCGGCCTGCCTCTCGCGCAATATCACGGCAGCAAATTTCTTCACCAATGCGGTCGATACGCGCACCGAAGGCGTGGATTTCGTCGCCACCCATTCGGCCGACGCACTGCGCGGTACGTTGGACCTCTCGCTTGCTTACTCTTATGCCAAGACGCATATCCGCGACGTCAATAATCCGAGTGTTCCGGGCGTGATCTTGATTGGCGTCGAAGAGCAGAACACGGTCGAGGACGCCGCGCCGAAGCACAAAGGCATCCTGAGCGCGACCTGGGAGGACGAACGCTGGACGGTGGTCGGTCGGGCGACTTTCTATGGTAAGACCACGCGCGTGTTCAACTTTGGCGGCGGCTTCGAGCCAGAGCAGACCTATGGCGGCGAATGGCAGTTCGACACCGAACTCGGCTATGACATCACGAAGCAGGTCAACGTGTTCGCCGGCGTGACCAATCTGTTCGACAACTATCCCGACAAGTCGAGCGCCGACATCAGCTATTTCGGCAACCTGCCTTACGATGTGCTTTCGCCGATTGGGTTCAACGGGCGCTTCGTCTATGCCGGCGCCAGGCTGACGTTTTGAGCGGTCGCCATCGATCGGCTGGTCGGATCGCACTCGCTGCGTTCCTGGCCACAGGGCTGGCAGCAGTCGCCTCTGCCGATGGCACGGCGGCGGTGGCTCGCGCAACGATCGTCAATCCGGACGCGCCAGTCTGTACCGCGCCGGGCGCGAACTACCTGGCGCGCGTCGAACTGCTGTTCGCGACCGCGCGCAACGATGGCCAGCCAATCGCGGATACCGAATGGCTTGGCTTCGTCAGCCGCGAAGTTACGCCGCGCTTCCCCGACGGACTGACCGAGTTGGGCGGTCGCGGGCAGTGGCGCGGGCCGGATGGCGCGATTGGCGCGAGCAGCTCGCGCATTCTGCTCATCTGGTACACGCCCTCAGCTGACAGTGAGGCTGCCATCGAAGCCATCCGCACTGCTTACAAACAGCAGTTCGAGCAGTATTCCGTGATGCGGGTCGACGGCGGGGACTGCGTGTCGTTCTGAGCGGAACGCGTCGTAATGGCCACGGTTCAGGCCTGGGCGTGCGTCTTCATGGTGTGCCGGTGCCGCCAGCGATAAGACGGCGCAGACAGGCGCTGCGCGCACGCGTTAGTTCAACCTGTAATCGCGCATACTGGCGCGGGGTGTCGGCGCCGAAGCACACGCTCGGATCGTCGTGTCCGCACGGAAACGCCGCAGCGAGTGCGGCATCGCGGGTTTCTGTCCAGGCTGCCTGATGGCGAGCCAACTCACCTGCGGCCGCGGGGTCGAGACTCGCGCTCGCGCGTGCGTAGAGCGCGACCAGTTCACTCGACGCGGCCTCGGCATCCAGGGTTGCGCACAGATTGCGCTCGAGCTGGGTGCCGTTCTCGACACAGTCGATCGCCATCGCCGCACGCACTGCGCATGCCAGCAACAGACACAGCAGTACCCGCCTCGCGCGTGGCGTGCCGACTGCGATCGAGCGCGGGGCGGTGCTCACTACACCACCCCGCGCAACGACCTCAGGCCGCCGCGGCCAGCTCGTCACCACTACGATGATGCGACCTGTGTCCGCGCACGAGCATCAGCACGGCCGTCGCGAACAGCGGCAGCGCCGCCGGTACGGGGACGAGCTGAGGTGTCGCTCGGTGCAAAGTGGCCTGCTCGTAGTCATAGGCAAAGGCCAGCAGCTCGCCCTCGGACCACAACTTGCCGACGAAAATGAGACTGAACGGCGAGCCATCGGCGTAGTAGCCACCAGACACCGTCACCCCGGGATTGCCGACGATGTTGATTTCGGACACGGTAGTAGCGCCGATGCCGGCACCGTCAAGGTCAGGCACCGGACGCACCGCTTGCGGGAAAAACAGACCATCGAGGTCATGGGTGTCGAGCACATCGTTGAACAGCGCGATCAGGTCCGCACGGGCCTCGAAGAAGGCATCGATGTTACCCGGGATATCGGGATTGGCGAACTCGACCGGGAAGTTGGTCGGCGTAGTGGCGAAAGGTTCGCCCGGCGCGAACGGCGAGATGCCGAGGAGCGCTAGCGCTGCGATCGAGCTCGTATCGTTCGCTTCGGCCAAGGCATTCGCGACCATGCTCGGTCCCATGCGTTCAAGCCAGTTCTCGAAGTAGTAGGCGTTGGAAGCACCAGCGCCGGGGATTGCGGCCCGCAAAGCGCTGAAGTTGGTGCCGGCAAACGGGTCATCGATCAGCGTCGCGCCTTCGGCGACGAGCTCGGATTTAGCCTGTTCGTACATCGCTGCGGTCAACGGATCAAGTGTGATCCCGCTGCGCCAACCCGTGCCGAGCAGGCCGAAGCGCTTGCCCTGCAATGCAGTGGTCGATAGCTGACTGGTGTAGCCGCCCTCGGGGATGTGTCCGACCGAGGCGATGGTCTTCTCGTCTTCGAGCGTGTAGCCGGCCATTACGTCAAGCATGAGGGCGGCGTCGGTGACGTTGCGCGCGTGTGGACCGACCACATCGCGAGTGGCACCGGACAACGGCGCTACGCCCGCATTCGGGACCAGACCAAAAGTCGTTTTAACACCGACCAGGCTGTGCGCCGCCGCCGGATTCTGAATCGAGCCACCGGTTTCCTCGGCTGTGCCGATCACGCCGAAGCTACCGGCGACTCCCATCGCAGTGCCGCTGCTGCTGCCGCCCGGCTGCAGGGTCCGGTCATAAGCGTTGAAAGTCGGCCCGTTCCAGCTCGTACTCGCATTGTTGCCACTCTGGCTGAAGCGCGGGATATTGGTCTTGCCAATGATCACTGCGCCAGCTTCGCGTAGACGCCGTACGGCAGGCGCGTCCGTTTCCGGGATCAGATCGATGCCACCCGTGAGACTGCTGAACTCAGTGTAGCCGGCGGTCGAGGGCAGGCCGGCGACGTCCATCGCTTCCTTGATCAAGACCGGCACGCCGTGAAGCGGCGAACGCGGGCCGCTTATCGCGTATTCGGCATCAAGCGCTGCGGCTTCGGCCAATGCGCTCGGGTTCATGAAAGTGAACGCGTTGTAGAAGGGCTCATAGGCGTTGATCCGTTCGATATGCGCCTGGTAGAGCTCCACAGCCGTGAAGGTGCCGGCCGCAAGACCGGCCTGGATTTCCCCGATGGTGATATCGACGATGTCGAGTGCCGACGCAGCCGGTGCAACGATCAGCGCAGCGCATAGGCCGAGTGCACGGCCTTGGCGTGCGAGCCTGGCGGCGCGCGCGCGGACCCCGTGCGAGGCGAAGTCAAGAATGGCAGCCATAAATCCCTCCGAAGACTGACCGACTGTCGATGCGCGGTATCGCATGATCCATGCGTGGTTGGTGCGCTTGCCGCAGTCGGTCGAGTGGCGATGTGAACCTCGCTCAGCTCGAGCGATCAGGGATTGCAGTCAGCAAAAAGCAGACCAGTTGGTAGAAGCAGTCGTTTCAGCCTCTTGACAGATACGTCACGTTAGCTGTTGCACCGCGATACGACATGCGCGTTCTGCTGGTGCGTAGTCTGTGCCCTTCCGGGGCGCGAGGTGATGCGCGTGTTTAATGGGTCGATACACATGCGCTCACGCGCCGACCGTTTCAGATCGCCGCGACACCATTGCGCGGTAACAGGTCCGCCGCCTGTTCATCATCGAAGCCGGCGGCATACAGCCGGCTGTAATAACCGCCGGCTGCGATGAGTTCGGCGTGGCGGCCGATTTCGACGATTCGTCCGCCGTCGAGCACGACGATTCTGTCGGCCTGTTCCACGGTCGACAGCCGATGCGCGACGATGAGACTCGTTCGCCCGGCGCGGGCCGCAGACAGCACTTCCTGCACGCGCCGCTCGGCTTCGTTGTCGAGCGCTGCAGTCGCTTCGTCGAGGATGAGTATCGCCGCCGGTTTCAACAGCGCGCGCGCCAGCGCTACGCGCTGACGCTGACCACCCGACAGGCGCACGCCGTTGTCACCGATCACCGTTTCGAGTCCATCCGGCAGGCTGCCGGCAAACTCGGTCACCTGGGCGCTTTCGGCGGCAGCCTCGACATCGGCGCGCGGCGCATCGCGCAGCGCGCCGAATGCGATGTTGTTATAGAGCGTGTCGTTGAACAGCACGATGTTCTGGCCGACATAGGCTATCTGGCTACGGAGTGCAGCGAGGCGGAAGTCGGCCAGCGGTACGCCGTCGAGCAGCACCCGACCGCAGGACGGATGAAAAAAGCGCGGCACGAGATTGACCAGTGTGGTCTTGCCGCCGCCGGAACGGCCGACCAGCGCGACCGACTCGCCGGGCGCAATCGTCAGGTCGACACCATTCAGCGCTTGCCGCTCGCCGTAATTGACGCTGATCTGCTCGAAGCGCAGTTCACCGCGCACTGTCGGCATTTGCGTACCGTCGTCGGATTCCGGCGCAGCATCGGTCAAGGCAAAAATGGCGTCGGCGGCGGCCAGACCGCGCTGCAGGAACTCGTTAGCGCCAGCCAGCCGCTTGGTCGGCGCGAGCAGCAGGGCGGTTGCCGTCACGAAGGCGACGAAATCGCCGCGCGTGATGATTCCGGCATGCGCCTCTCTAAGCGCAATGATGATCATCACGGCGATGCCGCAAGCGACGCAGAACTGGATCAACGGCACGATCATTGCGCTCGTCCGCACCACTTTCATGTGGAATTTGCGCGTGTTGTTGATGGCGCTGTCAAAGCGCGCGGTTTCCGTGGCATAGCCGTCGAAGACCTTGATCTCGCGATGACCGCGCACGGCTTCCTCGGCCACCGCGTTGATCTCGCCCATGGAGGTCTGCAGACGACGGCTCATCTCGCGCATGCGTCGTGAGGTGCGGCGCACTATCCATGCAATCGGCGGGGCGATCAGCCCCAACAGCAGCGCGAGTCGCCAGTTCAGATAGAACAAATAGCCGAACAACACGAGAATGACCGCCGAATCCTTGATTATCACGGTGACCACATTGGTCGCAGCCTGCGAGACCTGGGTCACGTCGAACGTAAAACGCGAAATGAGTTCGCCGCTGCCACGGGCATCGAAAAATGCGGCCGGCAGGCGGATGAGGTTGGCAAACATCGCAGCGCGAAGATCAGCAACGGTCCGTTGCGCAACCCAGGCCAGCGCGACCGTACCGACATAGCTCAATGCGCCGCGCAGGACGAACAGCGCGACCAGCAGGCCCGGTGTGATCCAGAAGCCGGGACGTGAGATGGCTGCGAAATCTTCGTCGATGAGCGGTTTCAGCAGTGCCGGCAGCATCCATTCGGTGCCGGCCAGGCCGAGCATGGCGGCGATGGCGAGCGTGAACTGGCGCGCGTGCGGGCGGACGAAACCGAGCAGGCGCGGGTAGGTGCCGGCCGGATTGAGAGCGAACAAAGGCATCGGCCTACTATGCCCGCCGACCCCGGGATTTGCACGCCGGAACCCTGCGCCCCGGTATACTAGTCGCGACTGTCATGCGGGAGATGAGGGATGCGCTCAATTCTGGTGCTGAACGCCAAAGGCGGCAGCGGCAAGACCACCATTGCGACGAATCTGGCCGGCTACTATGCGGCCGAAGGGGCCAAAGTCGCGCTTGCCGACTTCGATCCGCAAGGCAGCAGTATCGACTGGCTGCGGCAGCGTGCCGCCAGCGCGCCGAAGATCACCGCAGTCGATGCCGTTCAGAATGGATTGCGCGTGCCGCGCAGCACCGAAGTTGTGATCATCGACGCCCCCTCGCGCACTCACGACGAGCAACTCGTCAGCCTGCTGCGCCGTGCGCAGACCGTGATCGTGCCGGTCGTGCCGTCGCCCGTCGACATTCGCGCTGCGCAACGTTTTTTCGGCGAGTTGCGTGAAGTGCGGACGCTGGTGCAGAACGACGTCAAGATTGCGACCGTTGCCAGCCGAGTGCGCGAGGGCGCGCGCACGGCCGACGAACTCGAAGATTTTCTCTACGACATCAAACTGCCGTCGGGTCGTCGGTTCCCCTTCCTGACCTTGTTGCGGCAAAGCGCGAACTATCTCAAAGCGGCCGAGAAAGGGCTGTCAATCTTCGAGTTTGCGCCGCTCGCCACGGCAGCCGATCGCGAGTACTGGTCACCGTTGCTGCGGTGGCTGGCCAGTCCTCGCAGTCTGCCGGGGGAGTAGCACGTTTTTTTAAAGGCTGTTGTCGTCGGTGGTAAGCGCGAGACCGGTAGCGAGCCCGAGACCGCGGCGTCGATGTTCGGCCGCAGTGCTCGCGTCACCGACGCCATCGGCGACTTCGGCCAGCAGGCGATAGAGCAACGGCGACGGAGCTGCTAACAGCAAAGCTTCGAGCTGGCCGCGCGCCTGCCCCCACAAACCGGCGCGCAGGGCCACGCGCGCGCGCGCCAGACGCACACCGGGGTCGTTGCCGTGTGTCACGCTCCATGCTTCCAGTCGCCGGAGTTGCCGCGCCGGTGGTTCGGTCAATACATCACCATAAAGTGCGGCGAGCTGGCTGTCCCAGTCGCGGTCGAGTCGTTTGCGCAGGAGCGTTTCGGCCTCGTCGTGCTCGGCCAGTGCAATGAGCGCGCGGATATACGCCGCGAGTACCGTTGGTTCCGACTTGACGGTCTTGGACAACGCGCCCCAGTGTCGTTTCAGTTCGCCGGCCTCGCCATGCAGTTTATCGAGCAGTGCCACCGCCGACGTTCGTTCGAGTTCGTTGGCTTCATCTGCACTGAGTACATTGCCACGTCGAAGGGCCGGTAATAGATCGAGCACGACTATCGGGTCGTCGTGGTGACGGGCCAGCTGCAGGCGAAGTTTGAGAACTTGTGAATTCGAGCTTTGCTCGCGCGCAAGCCGCTCGACTAATGGCGTGGCCTCAGCGTGCTGCCCGGTTTCAAGCTGCCAGACTGCTCGCTTGATATCGAGTGCCGCGGCGGCATCCGGGTGCAGGTCCTGGGCCAGGCGCAGGTAGTTGTCGCGCCGCTCGGGTGCATTCAGTGCCTGTGCCGCCTCGGCGGCAGCGAGATAATGTGCTTCCGGCTGGGCGTCGGTGTCGGCACCACGATTGAACAGGCGTTCGGCGCGCGTAAATTCGCCTTCGGCGAGAGCCAGCAAACCGCTGGTCAGCGTACGATGCGCGCGCCGCCGCCGGTAATCTTCCGACCATCGGCGCCAGCGCTGCCGCAGGCCGAACACGTTGGCCAGCATACGGACCGCGACATACAACACAGCCAGCGACGCCGCCAGCAGCAGAACGAAGAACACAAACGTGGTGCGCAGCACTTTGCCGCCGTAACCAATGACGATGAACCCGGGATCGGCCGCGACGAAATGGCCGACGACAACTGCCACCGTCAAAGCCAGCAGAGTGATGACCAGCAGACGCACGTCAGGGTTGCCCGTCGTGCGGAGTGTTGCTGCTGTTGTTGCTGTCTTCGGGGCTGGGGTCAGCCACTGCGTGCAGACTTGCGCGTGCGGCACGAACGGCATCGAGACTCGCGGCTATCGCCGGCACGGCTGGGTCGAGTTCAGTATCTCGATGCTCGGCCAGCCACCCGCGCAGCGCGGCGACACCGGCATCTGCGCTGTCGTAATACTGCTCGAGCTGGTGGTCGACCAGCGATAACGAAGCCCGCAGATTCGCGCTGTCGCGGGTTAAAACGGCCAGCCGGGCGCTGGACAATTCGAGCTTCAGGTTCTGCTGCAGAAAATAGCGCAGTTTCGGATCGAACAACACATCGTCGGGCAGCTCGCTGTCTTTGACATCGACCAGACTGACCAGATCGCGCCACAGCGCGCCGAGTACACCGCGCCAGTTGTCCGCCACCAGCGGCTGTTCTTCCGTCTGTGCGAACGACAGGCTGACGTCCGCTATCGGTTTGGTCGGCAACGCATCGATTCGACCAAGTGCTTCGGCGAGATAGAGCGCTAGGCCTTCCAGGTCCGGCCGCTCGATGCCGTCCAGCGCACCGATATCATGTGCCAGCTGTTCGCGGACGGCGATGAACGCGGGATGCTCGGCCAGGCGTAAACGATTGTCGGCTGCGCGAAGTGCGGCCAGTGCCGTGCTGACATCGCGTTCCAGCGCGAGACGTTGCGTGGCGGCCAGGATCAGATATTCCGTTTCGGCCAGGACCCAGTCGAGCTCAGTTTCCTGGGTCTGCCCGGAGAGCGCCTCGAGCGTCGTTTCGGCGCTCTGTTGGCGCTCTTCCAGCACCTGCAGTTGGCTGGCCAGCTCGCTGCGAATGGCAGTGGTCGCGGCAGTCGTTTCCGCCGCAATGGTCGCCAACGCAGCCTGTCGGCTGGCCTCGGTACGGTCAACGTCGTCGAGTCGGGTTTCGAGCGCCGCCAGGCGCGGTGCAAGCAGGCGAGCATAGGTGTAGTAACCGGCACAGGTTACGGCCACCAGCAGTACGACCAGCGCTAACAGCATCCGAGAGGACGATCGCGGCGCGCTCCGGGCGGGGGCACCTGCGGCGCTATCGACCGCCAGCGCGTTATCGCTCTTGCTCATGACGTTTGTTCATGGCTCATGGCCCCTGATTTCGGAATGGGTTCATGTGTCGTCGTTAGCCCATTTTCCAAGGCGTTTCAGGATGCTTTCGTCCGAGGGATTTTCGACGACCAGTGGACGATGCGTGAAGCCGAGCGACTCGACTTCCTGGCCGACCCGAGAGCCGACCACCAGCATCTGCATATCGAACAGCCGATCGAGATTCTCGGTTTCGATTTTCTCGACCAGGTTTTCCAACACTTCCATACTCGTCGCAAGTCCGATGTCGGGCACTTTGATCGCGGACTTCTTCAACGTGACGGCCAGTGCGATGTCCGGCTTGCGGCGTTCGTAACATTCCAGATAAACAACCTCGGCACCGCGCCTGGCTAGCGTTTTCGCCAGATGCTCGCGCCCGCCGATGCCACGAAAGATGACGACGCGCTTGTCTTTGATACGGTGATCGGAGAGACCGTCGAGTCGCAACAACCCTTCGGAACTGAATTCGCTGCTGGGTGCCTGTACATTCTTGATGCCGAGTGTCGCCAGCCGCGCCGCGGTCCCGAGACCAACAGCAAATACGGCAGTGCCGTCCAGATTCTGCTTCTGTGCGTGCACCATCGCGAGACCGAAATCGGCGGCATTGCGGCTGACAAAAATGGCGATATCAAAACCATTCACTGCGCCAGCGATGGCGTGCGCTGCCGCGCCGTCATCGAGTCCGGCTATGACGATCATCGGCGCCCGGATGGCGAGTCCGCCGGACGCCTCGATCGTCTGCGCCAGACTCTCGGCCTGTTCCGCCGGCCGCGTGACGAGTACCGAGATTCCGTCGAGTGATTGCATTCAAGATTACTTGTTCACAGACTCACGAGGCTGCGCAGGATGCGCAGGGCACCGGCGTCGAGCATCGCCTGACCGAGTTCCGTCCCGATACGTTCAGCCTCGTCGGCTGGTCCGCTGGCAGTTTGCCGGACCATTTCGCTGCCGTCGACCGCAGCGACGAGGCCCGTCAAGGTCAGCTGTCCGGCGTTAAGTTCGGCGTGACCCGCTATCGGTACCTCGCAACTGCCACCGAGCCGCGCGTTCATGGCGCGTTCGGCTCGCACGCAAATGCTGGTCGTTGCATCGTTCAGTGGCGCAATCAGCGCCTCGATGGCGTCGTCGCCGCGCCGGCATTCGATGCCGATAGCGCCCTGGCCGACGGCTGGGAGCATGTCGGCTATACCAATACGATAACAGCCCGGATTGAACAGCCCGAGGCGCACCAGGCCCGCACAAGCCAAGACGATCGCGTCGAAATGACCATCGCTCAATCGGCGCAGCCGCGTCGGGACGTTACCGCGCAGGTCGCTGATATCGAGATCGGGGCGCAGGCGCGTGAGCTGGCTGCGTCGGCGCAAGCTCGAGGTGCCGACTCTGCTGCCCGGCGCAAGACCAACGAGCGTGTTGCCGGCCGCGCTGACCAGCACATCCGACGGATCTTCGCGCGTCAGGATCGCCGCAATGTGCAGCTCGGGCGGCAGTTCGGCCGGCACATCTTTCATCGAATGCACAGCGATGTCAGCGTGACCATCAGCCAGCGCGTATTCGAGTTCTTTGATGAACAGACCTTTGCCACCAATCTTGGCCAGCGGTCGATCGAGGATGCGATCGCCTGCAGTCGTGATCGAAATGAGCTCGACGGTGAGCCCGGGATTACCCGCCTCGAGCAGCGCGGCCACATGCCGGCTCTGCCACAGGGCAAGTTCGCTGGCACGGGTCGCAACGCGCAACACCTGCGGCGTGCTCATCGTGACAGCGCGCCTTTCGACAGGGGCAGCCAGCCGCGCGTGTCGGCGGCGATCAAGAGCTCGGCACGGGGGGCATCGATGGTCACGGGTTTGTCCAGCGGGATGGTATCGGGGGGCAATGCTAGCAAGAGCCCGGACTCAGGCGAAACCACTACCGGCTCGAGCGATGTTTCGAGCCTGCATTACCGCTTGCTAATCTACCCTTTGTGCTTGATTTAACAAGCAGGCTGCAAAGTTTTCTTATGGTAAGGTGTCGGCCCATGACCAAGCCTGTCTCCGCAACGCCAGCCCGATGAGCCGTCGCCTTGGCGTGATCATGGATCCGATAGCCCGGATCAACCCCAAGAAGGACACCACGCTCGCGCTGCTGCTTGCGGCGGCCGCGCGCGGCTTCGAGCTGTATTACATGGAACTCCGCGATCTGATCCTGCGCGATGGCCAGGTCGCCGCACACTGGCGTCCGCTGGTGGTTCACAACAGCCTAGAGCACTGGTTCGATTTTACTGGACCGGTCGATACCACCCCGCAGCCGCTGACCGGGCTCGATTGTGTGCTGATGCGCAAAGACCCGCCGTTTGATATGGAATTCGTCTTTGCGACCTACCTTCTCGAACGAGCGCAGGCCGAGGGCACGCTGGTGGTGAATGACCCGCGCGCGATCCGCGATGCCAACGAGAAGCTGTTTACCGCCTGGTTCGCCGATGTCTGCCCGCCGACCCTGGTCGCGCGCGGAATTGCCGATCTGCGCGCGTTTCTCGTCGAGCATGGCGATATCGTCGTCAAACCGCTGGATGGTATGGGCGGTGCGTCGGTATTCCGTGTACGCAGTGACGACAGCAACGCCAGTGTGATCTTTGAGACCATGACAGCACTTGAACAGCGTTATTGCATGGCCCAGCGCTATCTGCCGGAGATCCTGCAGGGTGACAAGCGCATCCTGATTGTCGACGGTGAGCCGTTGCCTTATGCCCTGGCGCGCATACCGGCCGCCGGTGAATTGCGCGGCAACCTGGCCGCCGGCGGACGCGGCGTTGCTCAGCTGCTGACGGCGAGTGACCTCGCGATCTGCGCGCGCGTCGCGCCGGAACTCAAGCGGCGCGGTCTGCTTTTTGTCGGCCTTGATGTCATCGGCGACCGCCTGACCGAGATCAACGTGACCAGCCCGACCTGCGCGCGCGAAATCGAGGCGCAATACGATATCGATATCGGAGCCCTGTTGATCGATGCCATCGAGGCCCGGCTTTAAGGATCCGGTGGCACCGTCAATGTCCGCCACTATGAGCGCAAACGTTCTCCGCCTGCGCCCTCGCGGCACTGCCAGTGCTGACGACCGCCTCGCGCTGACCATCTGTCTCGCCATTATCGTGCACGCGATGGTCGTGCTAGGCGTCAGTTTTTCACCGACCCCACGCCCCGATGCCGGCATCGAGACAATGGATATCCTGCTTGTTTCGGAGCAGTCGGCAGCAGCGCCGAAAGATGCCGACATGCTGGCGCAGGCGAATCTCGAAGGCGGTGGCGAGAGTGAGAGCGACACGCCGCCGTCGGCGCCACTGCGAGCGCCATTGCCGTCACCTGTCGCTGCCATTGCCGCCACCCCGCCGCCGCCCGTCGCTGCCCGTGCGGCGCCGGCTGCGGAACTCGCTCTGCCAGCACCGCCCAGCCCCACAGCGATACCGGCGCCGCCAGTCGACGCGTTGACGCCAGTTCTGTCGCGCGTAACGCGGAAAACCGAGACGGCGACCGAAGCCGCTGCCGAAGAACGTCGCGAAGCGCCGACCGCGGCCAGCCCGGTGCCGGCCGACGTTGCCGACAGCACGATTCCAGCTCCTCCCGTCGACAGCATTCCGCTGCCGTCAGCCGCCCAGCTGTTGACGCGGTCGTTTGCGCTCGCCAGTGTCAATGCTGAACTCCAGCAGCGCCTCGATTCACGCGCACATCGTCCGCGGCAGAAATATATTTCGGCGAATACCCGCGAATACCGCTATGCCGCTTATATGGAAGCGTGGCGGGCCAAAGTCGAACGTATCGGTAACATCAATTATCCCGACGAAGCACGCGAGCGCGAACTCACGGGTGCGCTGCTGCTCGACGTTGCACTAAACCCCGACGGCTCGGTCGTCGAAATCACCGTGCGCCGTTCATCCGGCCACGAAGTGCTCGACGATGCGGCTGTGCGGATTGTCGAACTGGCAGCGCCTTATGCGCCGTTTCCCGATGACGTCCGTCGTGAAGTCGACGTCCTGCACATCACGCGTACCTGGAAATTCCTGGATACGGATCAATTCTCGTCACGTTAGTTGACGTTGTGCTGACTTGTGCGGGCGGCGCGGTGCAGGAATACTAGCCAAGAGGTGCCAGTGCCATGACCGCGTTTGACCTGACCAATCATTTTCTGATCGCGATGCCGGCGCTTGCCGACCCCAATTTTGTGCGTACGGTGACGTACATCTGCGCGCATAGCGAAGACGGCGCGATGGGTATCGTGATCAATCGCCCGCTCGAACTCGAGCTGGGCGCGGTATTCGAGCAGATGGACCTCGTCAGCGAAGACCGCGCGATTGCGGCTCGCCCGGTCTACCATGGCGGGCCGGTCCACACGGATCGCGGTTTCGTCATTCATCGTCCGGCGCGCGAATGGAACTCGACGATTGCTGTCACGACCGACGTCGCGGTCTCGACCTCGCGCGACATCCTCGAAGCGATGTCGCAGGGTAACGGACCGCGCGATTCGCTGGTCGCGCTGGGTTATGCCGGTTGGGGTGCCGGGCAGCTCGAACAGGAAATCGCTCAGAACGCGTGGCTGAGCGGCCCGGCCGATCTCGACATCGTGTTCGCGACGCCAGTCGCAGAGCGATGGCAGCGTGCTGCGGACCTCATCGGCGTCAATCTCAAATCGCTGTCCCGCGAAGTCGGCCACGCCTGAACCAGGCGCGGACGGCCAGCAGTAAGGCTCCGGTGGCGACGCGGACTTATCTCGGCTTCGACTACGGCGAGCGACGTATCGGTGTGGCAGTCGGCCAGGATCTCACGCGAAGCGCCAATGCGCTGGCAACCGTTGCCGTCCGCGATGGCCGCCCGGATTGGGACGCGCTCGCCAGACTCGTTGCCGAATGGCGTCCCGATGGCTTCGTCCTTGGCATGCCATCTACTGAAGACGGCCGCCCGCATGTTCTGCAGCCGGTCATCGAGCGCTTCGCGCGACGCCTGACTGGGCGCTTCAAATGCACTGTCGCGTTTGTCGATGAACGGCTCTCGTCGTATGCTGCGGGCGCCGACCCGCAGACGCGCAACCACGGCATCGATGCGGTGGCGGCACGCTATATTCTGGAATCCTGGTTGACCAGGAGCCTGTCGGACTTAGGGAATCGTGACGCCGCAGCAGATTCAGCCTAAGTCCGGCAGGCGCCTAAACACGAGACTGACTGGCGCCCATGAGCGAGCTCGAAAACATTGATGTCGACAGGCTGATTGCCGACATCGCCGCTCGCCTCAAAGAGCGCATCCGCACGCACCGTATCGAGCGCCCGGCGCTCATCGGAATTTGTACCGGCGGCGTGTGGCTCGCTGCGCGATTGCAGACCCTGCTGAAAATCAAGGAACCAGCCGGCGAACTCAATATCGCTTTCTATCGCGATGACTTCAGCCGTATCGGCGTGCACCCGACAGTCGCGCCGTCGCAGCTGCCATTCGATGTTGATGATCGTCATCTGATCCTGGTCGATGACATTCTGTATACCGGGCGCACCGTGCGCGCGGCGATGAACGAGATCTTCGACTACGGTCGGCCGCGTTCGGTCAGCCTGGTCGTGCTGGTCGATCGGGGCGGGCGCGAACTGCCGATAGATGCGAATGTGTACGGTACGCGCATCACCCTGCCGGCGGGCGAGCATGTTAAACTGCTCGGGCCCGATCCCTTGCGACTTCAGATATGCGCGACCAAGTCCTGAACCGCTGCGCGTACGCGGCCTGCCGAGCACGCCTGATTTATTTTTCGACTTCGCGCGACGCCGTCCGCTGATGCTCCGCGATAATATTCAGCTCGACAGCCAAGGTCGCCTCAAACATTTTCTATCCATCGAGCATCTGCCGAAAAGTCTGCTGACAGAAATTCTCGATCACGCTGAACGGTTCACTGTCGTCGGCGACCGGGCTGTGAAGAAAGTGCCGATGTTGCGCGGCAAGACGGTGGTCAATCTGTTTTTCGAGCCATCCACGCGCACGCGCACGACGTTCGAACTGGCCGCCAAGCGCCTCTCGGCTGACGTCATGAATCTGAATATCGAAGCGAGCGCGACGAAGAAAGGCGAATCCTTGTCGGATACGCTGCGCACGCTGGAAGCGATGCAGACCGATATGTTTGTCGTTCGTCATCAGGACAGCGGCGCTCCTGAGTTCATCGCCCGCATGGTTGGGCCGGATGTCAGCGTGATCAATGCTGGCGATGGTCGGCACGAACACCCGACCCAGGCCATGCTCGACATGTTTACGATTCGGCGACACAAGCCGGATTTCAGCGTCTTGAAAGTCGCCATCGTCGGCGACATTGCGCATTCGCGAGTCGCACGCTCGGAGATCCACGCGCTGAAGACACTCGGCGTGGCTGAAATTCGCGTGGTCGGGCCGAAAACACTCTTGCCGGCTGGCATCGAACAGCTCGGGGTGCTGGTCGATCATTCGTTGGACAGCGGCATTGCCCAGGCCGATGTCATCATTATGCTGCGCCTGCAACAGGAGCGGATGCAGAGCGCGTTGTTGCCGAGCGGGCACGAATATTTTCATACCTACGGTTTGACCCCGGCGCGCCTGAAGCGCGCGGCGCCGAATGCGATCGTCATGCATCCAGGGCCGATCAATCGCGGCGTCGAGATCGATTCGGCGGTTGCAGATGGTTCGCAGTCGGTCATTCTGCAGCAGGTCACGCATGGCATCGCAGTCCGCATGGCCGTGATGTCGATGGCGATGGGCACAGCGGCGCAGTCCTCGTGAAACTGAAACTGAAAGGCGGTCGGCTGATCGACCCGGCCAATCGGCGCGACGAAGTCGTCGATGTCTATATTGACGGCGATCGCGTGGTCGGTCTCGGTCGTCTGCCGGCCGGGTTCAAGCCGGTCCGCGTGGTCGAAGCAACTGGTCTCGTTGTCTGCCCGGGATTTGTCGAAATCGGCGCACGGCTACGCGAACCAGGCGCGGAACACAAAGCAACCATCGAAAGCGAACTGATGGCGGCGGCCGCGTCGGGTTTCACCACCGTGTGCTGCACGCCGGATACGGCGCCGGTGATCGACAATCCGGCGGTGGTCGAACTGATTCATCAGCGCGCACGTGGCGTGCGCGGTGCGCGCGTGCGCTGCATCGGCGCGCTGACGCATGGTTTGTCGGGCCAGATCCTGGCCGAAATGCATGCGCTGAAAGCTATCGGCTGCGTCGGCGTCTCGAATGCCGGTCGCGTGATCCGTGACAGCGCCGTGCTGAAGAATGCGCTCGCCTACGCCTCGACGCTCGATCTGACGGTATTTCTGTATGCCGAAGATCCGTGGCTCGGGGCGCAAGGCTGCATGCACGAGGGTGCGACCAGTACGCGTTTCGGCCTGCCGGGCATTCCGGCTTCGGCTGAACTGATCGGCCTTGCGCGCGATCTCGTCCTGCTCGAGGAAACCGGGGCTCGGGCGCATTTCCGCTCGCTTTCATGCGCTGATTCAGTCAAGTATCTGCGCGATGCGCGGCGCGCGGATCTCGCGGTGAGCGCCGATGTCGGGGTTGCTCATCTCACGCTTTGCGACGAGGACATCACGCATTTCGACGGCAACTATCACGTGCGCCCGCCGCTCCGTACGCCTCGCGATCGCGCACGCCTACGTAAAGGTCTGGCGGCCGGTCATATCGATGTACTGAGTGCGCAGCATGAGCCGCACGATGCCGATGCCAAGGCCGGGCCTTTCGGCGCCACCGAACCTGGGATCTCCGGGCTGGATACGTTTCTGCCGCTGATGCTGGCGCTCGTTGCCGACGGGACCCTCGATCTGGTGCGCGCGATCGATGCTGCGGCCTGTCGACCGGCGCGCATCGCCGGGCTGGAAAGTGGCAGTCTCGGCGTTGGCGATGTCGCCGATATCTGCGTGTTCGATCCAACACGTAGCTGGCAGTTGACCGCCGAGTCGCTGCATTCGAGCGGCAGGAATACGCCGTTCCTCGGTGAACAACTGACCGGCAAAGTGATGATGACGCTGGTCGGTGGGCGCATCGTCTACGAGAGCCGCAGCTGAGGTGGCCGGCGCTGCTCCGAGTCCACGCGAACGCCGCGGCAGCATTCTGATCGCGAATGCCAGCGTGGTGTCAGTCGAGCAGCACGACGGCGCGCAGTGCGTGATGCGCGTGCAATGCCCACCGCTGGCTGAACGTGCGCTGCCGGGCAGCTTCGTACATCTGCGTTGCGCCGACCATCTGGCGATGCGCCGGCCAATGTCGGTCATGCGTGTCTCAGCGCGGGATGGCTGGCTGGACATGCTGTTCAAAATCCACGGTATCGGTACCGCGTTACTGGCGGAGCGCAAGCCGGGCGATGTCATCAGCATGGTCGGGCCGATAGGCCAGCCGTTCCGCCTGACCGGCTACCGCAAACGTCCGCTGCTGATCGGCGGCGGCGTCGGCATTCCGCCGATGCTTTTCCTGGCCGAACACATGCGCGCGACGCGGGCCCCGGTCACACCGCTGGTGTTGATGGGTTCGGAAGTCCCGTTCCCGTTCCGTGCCCGCCCGTCGCGGATCATGATCGATGGCCTGCCAAGCACCGTCATTGCGGCGATGCCGTTACTCGACGATTGGGGTATTGCTTCGCGACTGGCGAGCCAGGCCGGTTTCGCCGGCACTTATACCGGTTTCGTCACCGATCTGGCGCGTTACTATCTCGACCACGCCGTCGCTGTACGGGACGAGATCGAAATTTATGCGTGCGGGCCGACCCCGATGCTCCGCGCCGTCGCCGCCCTGGCACATGACTACTCACTACCGGCGCAGATATCACTCGAGGAATACATGGCCTGCGCAGTGGGTGGTTGTGCCGGCTGCACGGTAAAAGTGGAGACGCCGACAGGCCTGGCCATGAAACGCGTGTGCGTCGATGGCCCGGTATTCGAAGCGAGTCAGGTCGTGTTTCCTGCTTGATCTGCGGTTGGTGTGCCGGGATTTATGCAGTGCCCGCTACGCTGCTTTTCGAGGTTCTGCTCGATAGTGCCGGGGTTCCGGCGCTGGCGGACTTTCGCTCCGTCACTGAGTGGTACGCTCCTCCGCGAAAGTCCGCCAGCGCCTTTATGCCGAGTTCGTGGTGCCGTGGATTCGGTGCTGTCGGGCATCCCTGGAGGAGCGTACCAGTCAGTGACGGAAGGGATGCCCGACAGCACCGCTACGCCGCTTTGGACGATTACGTCTTCAATCCGTGAGCTCGGTTATCCCGTGTGCGGCGAGTGATTGCTCGATCTCGACGCGGTCGAAGCCGACCAGGGTGTCGTCGCGGATCATGAGTATGGGGATGACTTTCAACGGCAGGCGGGCGAACAGTTCGCGGCCGCGATCGGTGGTTTCGACATCGTATTCGCAGTGGGTGATACGCTCGCTTTGCAGATAGGCGCGCGCGCGCCGGCAGTAGCCGCACCAGACGGCGCTCAGCATGACGACGGTATCGGCGTCAGGAACGTGCTCGATATCGCAGCGAACGGGCGCGAGTGCGCTGCCGTTGCGTCCGAGCATGACTATCGTGGCGAAGATGACCAGGACGGCGACAATCAACGGCCGGCGCGATCGACGCCCGGCAGGCGCGATTGCTGGCAATTCAGAGTCGGTAGTCCCATTCATGTTTCACCAGGCAGATTTGTCCGAAAGCGTCGCAGTCGACTCCTTCGAGCACCAGGCGGTCGTATTGTTCCGTGTCCCAGCCGGGGCGGCCGCGCGGGCTGACTCGCCCTTTCACGTTGACCACGCGATGCCAGGGTACGTCGTTGTCGTCATGCAGTGCCGCGAGTGCATAACCGACCTGACGGGCGGCGCTCGGTCCTTCGATACCGGCGAGCGCGGCAATCTGCTTATACGTCGCGACCTTGCCCGCTGGAATACAGGATACGGCTGTCCACACCCGTTCGTTCCGCCCGCCTCCAGGGAACGGCGTGTCCGACGCTGCACGCTTCGATTTCTTTCGGTTGGCCACGAGCGTTGTGCCCGTTCGCTCAGCAACGCTCGACTTCGACGATTCGCGGTGGTGCGCCGACTTCGATGCGCAGGCCGCGATCCGGAAGGTCGGTCGCGCGCAGGCACATCAAGGCCTGCTTGCTGCTGATCCAGCGTATGGCGACGTTGTCGGAGGAGAACGGAATGCCGTCGTTGGCGAGCGTGGTGTCGATGATTGGTGTGATGGCCTGTTCTGCCCCGCGCTGATTGAGATAGGCTAGAACATGCCAGGGCCCTTGCGGATAGTTCGATTCGGCAACGGCAATTCGCAGCGTCCAGTCACCGCCGGGTGAGACGAATTCACCGAAAGGTTGTTCCTCAGCCAGTCCGCAAGCGCACAACGGCGCGATCAGCGCGAGCAATAGTGCCAACGGTTGACGTCTACTCGGGGTAGGCGGCGTGCCGCGGCAGGTCGTCAGTGATCTCATGCCAGGGTGCCTGTGAAGCCGCGAAAATATGATACGACGGGCGTATGCCCGGATCGTCGTCAAGTGCGCCGGCAGCTATCCAGAGTCGATCTGGCAGGTCGGCTGCATGAAAACTCAGCTTGCCGCCGCAGGTGCCGCAGAAACGCCGCTCGATCCCGGGCGACGAGGCGAAGGACACGATCGCCTCAGCCCCCGTCAGCACGCGGAAATCCGCTGCAGCGGCCTCGCAATAGGTGGCATAGGCGGATCCATGCTGACGCCGACACATCGTGCAGTGACAGTAACTCATGCTGAGGAAAGGCGCAGTGACCACGAAGCGCACGGCACCGCACAAGCAGCTGCCGCGAATCGCGTCAGTTGAGGCGTTCATGGCGCACATCGCAGAAATCAATCCAGGCTTCCCAGCGTTCGCTGCTGGAAGGGAATTTCGGATGATCGAAACGCGCGAACACGACGTGACCGGTACCTGTCGCATAGGCGACAGCAGCGACGAAGAGGAGTCCGTCCTTGTATGCCTGGCGCTGTTCGTCCGCGACCTGTTTGGGCGGCTCGGCCGACCACAGCCCTGCCGCACGCAGCGCCTCGACCCACGGCGCGGGCTCGATATCGGCAGCGCCGCGCGGCGTGCACAGATACAGACTGCCATTCAGCTTATCGCCTGCATCGAATGTCAGGTCGTAGAGATCGACGACCGTTTCGCTGTTGAATTCAGTGGGCGGAACGGCGTAAGTCGCATTCATGGTTTCAGCTCTATTTCGATGAACGAGAGATCGAACGCATTGGCATTGATGACATTGTGTTCGACGCCTACCGGGCGCGCGTAGGACTGGCCGAGCTTGAGCTCGGCCGTTTTTTCACCATCGGCTGTTTCGAGCAGTAGCGTGCCGGTCGTCAGCGGCACCACGACATAATCGTGGCCATGGCGATGCCAGCCGGTCTCAGCCCCCGGAGCGAAATGCCACTCGGTCACAATCACTCGTTCCGTTTCGAGTTGTTTGACGCTATCGGCGGTGGGGCGGTTGTGCATGGCTTGATTTTGCCTCGGAATGAATCGAACACGGCTGCCGGCTTGCGCACCGCGTTGCGGCACCGTACCGGGCGCCATCCTGGCTCCTGATCCTAGGGGAGAACGCGCGAGCTGTCACGGTTGCACCACGTCACTGTCGGCAGGTCCCGCACTTTCATCTATGTCAGGTGAGGTGTCTGAGTCCGAGGCAGGTTCGCGCAACAGCTGGTCGCGCACCAGGCCCTGGTATTCATAAGCGGCCAGCTCCTGAGGATGTCGGCGATCCTGACAGCCGCCACAGGCTGTCATGGCCTCGACATAAGCGCATTTGAAGCTGCGCTCACCGAGTTCCGCAAATTGCCGCACATGCTCGAGTTCGTGCGCGATGATTTCGGCCAGACCATCGGTGCTGAGCATGATGAGGCCGTCGTCCACATACACCTGATGTGGCGTGGGCACCATGCCTGTGCCGGCTGCAAGCGGGCAGAATGCAACGTTCGTTGTCGCTCTTTCGCTGGGGCTGATTACACCAAGTTGCTGCAGGCGTTCGAGCGCTGCGGTTAACGCTGGCTGTGCCGCAGCGGGTGGCGTGTAAGCTGCGCAACGGAACACCGCGACCAGTGCAACCAGATCGAATGCATCAGCACAATCGAACTGCCCGGATAGCGTCTCCGGGGTAAGCGTAGAAAGCTCAGTTTCGGCGTTGGCACGCTGCGCCGTCAAGGCGAGCAACACGGCCACGAGTCTGCATAGATTCATGCTGACGATTGGAGCAGCACGCAGGGTTCGACGGCAAGCAGCGCGAAATGACGCCGGCCGCCACGACATCGCTGGCAGGCCGGTCCACAGCGGGGAACTGCTACATGTCGATATGTTCGACGCTATCGGCGCCGTCCAGCTTGTCGAGCAGTCCGCGGAAGCGAGGGTCGCGTACGTCCATGGCGATGGTCTGCGACAAATCGACTTGCCGTTCCGCAGCTTCCATCTGCTCGGGCTTGAACAGGCTGAAATGAAGCTGGCGCAGCTGCTCCAGAAAGCGGTCGCGTTCATCGCCTTCGATTTGTGCGGAGTCGATGGCGCAGCGGATATCAGTGACCAGTCGCGGCAGGCCGCTCACCAGTCGCGAGCGTTCAGCCGGTGATTCTATCGGTGCGATGCTTGCCAACAGCCGATGGGTCAAGTCGACCGCATGCAACCAGGCGCGGCCGTCCGAGCCGCAATCGTGATGGACGAGCACCAGGTAGCGCCGCCAGCTGCGCAGCATGAATTCCACCACCCAACTCGGCGGCATTGGTCCCTCTGTCTCGGCGATGGCATTGCGGAGCAGCGCTCCGGCAGCCTGAATGTCGGCCTGGAACGAAGGCATCGGCTGCTCGTCGGGCGAGGTCTGGGCGGTTTCGGGATTGGTTCTATTCTCTTGCACTGGCATTTCCGGGCGCTTGCGCGCTTCATTCTGGCAGCCCGGCGCCGGCGGTATATGCCAGGCTGGATGCGCCTTTAAGCGAGCGTTTGAGTATGCGCGGATGACCATCAGTTTTCCACCCTGAGGGTCGCCGGGCACGGCAGCCGCCGTCACGCTTGCTGAAGTACTTCACGGTTTTCGCCGGCTCGCCAGCAACAGGCCAGCGATGACGGCGAAGCCCGCGCCGCACAGGAACGTCGCTTCGGAACCCCAGCGGTCCCACAGACAGCCAGCAATGACGCTGGCTGCGAGCAACGCCATGCCAGTAGCCAGATTGAACAGTCCAAAAGCCGAGCCCCGTAGGGTCGGCGGAGCGTGATTGGCGACAAGCTTGGCGAACACCCCTTGCGTCAAGGCGAGATGCGCGCCCCACAGACCGATGCCGATGAAAACGCCGAAGAGGCCGGGCATCCAGGCAAGTACCAGATCGGCTGCAATCAAGGCGACGATACCGCCGTAGAGCAGGCCGCGCGTTCCCAACGCGTCGGCGACGACGCCGGCAGGATAAGCGCCGAGCGCGTAAACCAGGTTCATCGCCACTAGAACCAGCGGGGTGAGTGCAAGGGGCAAGCCTTGAGCAGCCGCAGCGAGGATCAGAAACGCCTCGCTGAAACGTGCCAGGGTGAAGACCACGCCAAGCGTGACCACGTGCCAGTACGCGTGGTCGAGCGAACTGAGGTCATGCCATCGTATCGGTACCGTTGCCACCGACGCGCGCGGCAGCGGTGATTCCTGGACCAGAAACACGACGCAGGCAACGGCCAGTACGGCTGGAATTGTCGCGAACCAGAACACCAATCGAACGTCACCGTGAGTCACCCCGAGCAAAACGATGGCCAGCAGCGGCCCGAGAAAGGCGCCGCACGTATCGAGTGCCTGACGGAGTCCGTAGGCGCGGCCGCGTTGCGCAGGTGTCGTGACATCGGCAATCAAGGCGTCACGCGGGGCGCCGCGCAACCCTTTGCCGACGCGGTCGACGAAACGCGCACCGAGGACGAGCACAGCACTGTCGGCGAGCGGAAATAGCGGCTTGGCCAGCGCGCCCAGGCCGTAGCCTGCGAGGATTAGTGGTTTACGGCGTCCACTGCGGTCCGAGAGATAGCCGGAATAGACTTTGACCACAGCTGCCGTCGCCTCGGCGACGCCGTCGATCAGACCGACCATGGCTACACTCGCGCCGAGTACCCCGGTGACGAACAGCGGCAGCAGGGCGTGTATCGTCTCCGACGATGCATCCATCAACAGGCTCACGAGACCGAGAGCCCACACCGTGCGTGAGATAGCTGTCGGCGAATCTTTTGTCATTGCTGTCTGCCTGTCGTCACGCGTCGTGTGTGGTCGTCGAAGGATGCGCGCGCGCATCGAGTAAGCACGTATTCCGGCCTGGCACCCCGTTACATATGATGGACGAAACGCGGCAATTTCCCGGCGAAAAATAGCCGCAAGCGCGCCGGTGCCCATGCTATATTCTGCGCCTGCACGCGGATCCCCAACTTGGCGGCGATCAGGGCGCAAGCCGTGATTGCATGCGCCTGTCGTGTGCGTGTTAAAGATAAGGCCAGGCCAAAAGCGCTGGCCAGCAAAGATCAGGAGACAACGCCCGTGATCAAGCTTTGCAATTCGCGACTTCGATGGGCGCTGCTCGTTTCAGTCACGTCAGTCACCCCGCTGCAGGCAGAACCGTTACAGGCCGCCGTCGACGCCCAGACCCAGGCCGACAAGGCAGCGGCAGGCTCGCAGCAGCGTATCGACAAGCTGCAGGACGAAACGCTGACCATCGCCGGCAAGTATCAACAGGCGCTCGCCGATACCGACAGCCTCAAACAGTACAACGCCCAGCTTGAAGGGCAGGTCGCGTCACAGGATGCCGAAGTCGCGTCGCTGCAGCGTCAGCTCGATGACCTCCAGGTCACCGAGCGCGAAGTGCAGCCGCTCATGCAGCGCATGGTCGATACCTTTGCCGAATTCGTCGCGCTCGACGTGCCGTTCCTGCTGGACGAGCGCATGAAGCGGGTCGAGGGTTTGAAAGAAATGATGGATCGTGCCGACGTCACCATTTCGGAGAAATACCGTCGCATCCTCGAGGCTTATCAGATCGAACTCGAATACGGCCGCACGCTCGACGCTTACGAAGGCCATCTGGGCGACGGCGAACAGGCCCGCACGGTCGCTTTTGTGCGGCTTGGCCGCGTCTCGCTGATGTACCAGACCCTGGATGGCGCCGAGACCGGTTACTGGAATGCCGCCGCGCGCGAATGGGTCCGTGACGACAGCTATGCGCGGGCCGTGAAAGACGCGTTGCAGGTGGCCAGGAAAGTCGGCGCGCCGGATCTGCTGCGCGTACCTGTGCCGGCGCCGGTGGAGGCCAAGTCGTGAGACACGCCGTTATTCTTGCTGGCATCCTGTTCGCGCAGGCCATGATGGTGGCATCGACAGCCGTCCACGCCGCCGACAAGCCGGCTACCCTCGACGAACTGCTCGACCGTACTGCCGCCGAGCGTGCTGCGGCCGTGGCGCTGGCGAGCGAGCGGGAAGCAACGTTCAATCAGGCGCAGGCGGCGGAGCAGGATCAGTTGATGAAAGACGCATTGGCTGCGCGCGCGGCAGCCAGTGAGGCTAGCAAAGCGCTGCTCGAGCGTTACGGCGCGACCGAGCTCAAGATTGGTGAGCAGAACGCGCGCTTGAAAGAACAGCTTGCGACGCTTGGCCTGGCTGAAGTTTTCGGTCTGGCGCGGCAAGCGGCCGGCGATGCCGCGACCGTGCTTGGTCAGTCGTTGACGACTGCGCAGATTGCGAAGTCCGGGGAGATTGCCGATCGCGGGACTTTCCTGCGCAACCTCGCGGCATCCAAGCAGACGCCGGCACAAAGCGATCTCGAACGCCTGTGGACCGAATTGCTCGGCGAGATGACGCTGAGCGGTAAAGTGGCGCGCTATACCAGCCGTGTCGTGCAGCCGGACGGCAACACCGCCGATGCAGAAGTCGTTGCGGTCGGCCCGTTCACTGCCACGGCGGGCGGCGATTACCTGGCGTACCAGCCGGAGCTGCAGTCTCTGATCCGCTACGCGCGTCAACCGCCAGCGGAACTGCGCGAAATGGCCGAGCGGCTCGCGGCCGCCAGCACCGGTTACGCGCCGGCTGCCGTCGATCCCACGCGCGGTGTGCTGCTCGCCATGTATGTAGAGCGGCCGAGTTGGCTCGATCGCATCCGGAAAGGCGAAGAAGTCGGATACATCATCATCGCCGTCGGTCTGCTCGCCCTGCTGTTGTGGGCGGTGCAGTTCCTCTATCTGCTCGTCGTCCGCATTTCGGTGTGGCGCCAGCTGCGCAATCTGGCGCAACCGAGCAGAAGCAATCCGCTGGGCCGCGTACTGCTCGCTTTCAAAGGCAAGCCCGAGCATATCGAGGAAGATGCCGACATCGCCGAACTGCGAATCTCGGAGGCAGTGATGCGCGAAGTGCCTGCGCTCGAACGCTTTCAGGCATTCCTGCGACTGGCCGTTGCGGCCGGTCCGCTGCTCGGTCTGATCGGTACGGTCGTCGGCATGATCATGACTTTCCAGGCCATCACCGAATCGGGATCGAGCGACCCGAAACTCATGGCCGACGGTATCGGTCAAGCCATGATCGCAACTGTGCTCGGGCTCGGTATCGCCATTCCGCTGCTGTTCGCCAATGCCATGCTCGCGACTTTGTCACGCGCCGTCGTGCAGATCCTCGACGAACAAAGTGCGGGTCTGCTTGCCGAGAGTCTGGAGCAGCGTCGCCGTGCCTGAGTTCGGCTTCCTGCCCGGTCCGTTCGGCAACATCGCTCGCGCCGTCGTCGACCTCATCGACGGTGGCGGGCCGTTCGTGTTCTGGATATTCGTCTGTGGCGTATTGATGTGGACGCTGGTACTGGAACGTTACTGGTTCTTCTGGCGCGTGCTGCCGAAACAGGCCGCGACGATGCAGGCGCAGTGGAACGCGCGCAGCGATCGCAGTTCCTGGTGCGCAAGGCAGATCCGCAGCGCGCTGATCTCGCGTTTGAATGTCGCGATGACGGCCAGCTTTCCGCTGCTGCAGGTACTGGTGCCGCTATCTCCGCTGCTCGGTCTCATTGGCACTGTCAGCGGCATGCTCGAAGTATTCGATTCGATGGCGCTACGCGGGAGTGCCGATGCGCGCGCAATGGCGAGCGGCGTGTCGCATGCCATGATCTGTACGATGACCGGCCTGGCAGTGAGCATTACCGGACTCTACCCAGTGCATTATTTCCGAACGCGCGCCCGGCGCGAGACGGAACTCCTCGCCGATCATTTCAGTTTCTAGTGGCCGATGTAATCATGCGCATGCGTCGACGCAACTATGAAGATCACGATTCGCAGCACGGTATCGATCTCGCGCCGATGCTGGATTTCGTGCTGAATCTCCTGATCTTCTTCATCATCACGGCGATCTTCGTCAAGGAGTTCGGCCTCGAAGTGAATCGGCCGCGGGGCGCCGAACAATCCGCGAACCAGGAATCCGGCATTGCCATCAGCGTGCTCGCCAACGACGAAATCTGGATCGACGGTCGTGTTGTCGACGTACGTGCGGTGCGCGCCAATATCGAGCGACTGCATGCGGCGAATCCGAAAGGCGGTGTCCTGCTGATTGCCGACCCGGAAGCGAAAAGCGGGCTGGTGCTGCAGGCGGCCGACCAGGTCCGCCTCGGCGGCATCTGGAACATCACGTTCACGACAGCGAATTGAAGTGTCACGGAGCAGCTCTTGAAGTCGCGTCGCCATACGCCTGAAACCGAGGATCACGGCATCGATCTCGCGCCGATGCTCGACTTCGTGCTGAATCTTCTGATCTTCTTCATCATCACGACGAGCTTCATCAAGGAAGCTGGCGTGACCGTATTCAAACCCGAGGCAGCCACGGTCGAGCATCGCGAATCCGGCAACATCCTCATCGCAATACGTGAGAACGGCGAAATCTGGATGGAGCGTCATCAACTGGGTATACGCGACGTGCGCGCCGTCATCGAGCGCCTGCACGTCGAGCGACCAGAGGATACGGCCGTGATCATTGCCGATCGCGATGCACATGCCGCAGTGGTGGCCAAAGTGATGGACGAAGTCCAACTGGGCGGCATCAAGGAAGTCTCGCTTGCCGCCACGCTGACGGGTGCGCCGTGAGGTCGCGACGCGCATGATCCTGTTCCGGCCTCTGATTGCGCTCGTCTTCGCCATGCTGCTGACCAGCAGCCTGTTCTGGTTTCTCGAACATATGGTCAACGTGACGGTCGATACAGGCGAACTGCGCCAGGCCACACGCATCGAATTCACGCGCATGCGTCGCGATACAGAAGTCGAGTCGCGTCGCGAGGAATACCGCAAACCGCAACGACAAAAGCCGCAGACCATGCCTTCGGCACCACGCCTGTCGCTCGCTGCCAATGCTCCTGGCGCCGGCAGCGCTGTGCAGATGCTGACGCCGAAAATCGACACATCCGGCATCAAGCTCGATATCAGCGCGGGGGGTTCCGACCGCGACGTCACGCCACTGGTTCGCGTCAATCCCGAGTATCCGCGTCGCGCCCTGCAGCGCGGTATCGAGGGCTGGGTGCAGATGCAGTTCACGATCACGGCTGCCGGCACGGTCAAGGACATCAAAGTGGTCGATTCCGAACCGAAGCGGGTATTCGATGAGCCGGCCATGCAGGCCGTCTCACGCTGGCGCTACAACCCGCGGGTCGAAAACGGCGTAGCTGTGGAAAGGGTCGGCATCCGCGTCCTGTTGCGCTTCAAGCTGGAGAAATAGCGCCGTGACTCGCGCCTGCCAAATCCTGCTCTGGCTCGGCCTCGCCTTGCTGCTTGCCCTGCCGGTTGCCGCCGCGGAGAAAAAAGAAGACGGCAAGCGCGAGGCGCCGCAGATCGATGCGACTACCGGCAAGCAGCTCAATGCGGCCATCGAATTCCTGAACGACAACAACTTCAACGCAGCCAAAGGCGCCATCGGCAAGCTCGATCTGGAGACGCTGAGCCCCTATGAGCGCAGTCGTGTCGAACAGATCCTGGCCTCGATCGCGCATTCGCAGGATGACTACCCCGGTGCGCGCAAACATCTCGAAGCGGCGCTAACGGCCGGCGGCCTGAATGTCCAGGAAGTGACCCAGATCCGGTTCCAGATTGCACAGCTGTATCTCGCTCAGGAACAGTGGAAGCAAGGCGCTGCTGCGCTCGAGGAATGGTTCAAGGTCGCCGAGTCGCCGAACTCGGCTGCCTATTACATGCTGGCGAGTGCCTACTACCAGATGCAGGACTATCAGCGTGCGCTCGCGCCGGCCAGGAAAGCGGTCGAGATGACCGACAAACCGCAGCCGGCGTGGGTCGAACTTGTGCTCGCCCTGTATCTCGCGCAGGAGCGCTGGAATGACGCCATCCCGATGCTGAAGCGTCTGATCGCGGCGACGCCGGACAACAAGACCTACTGGACCCAGCTGTGGTCCATTTATGGCCAGCAGGAAAACTATTCGCAGGCGCTGGTCATGCTCGAACTCGCCGCGCATGCCGGTCTGCTGACCGAGAGCGCCGAATATACGCGCATGGCCGATCAGCTGATGTATGTCGGCATTCCGTATCGCGCAGCCGAAGTGCTCAGCAATGCAATCGAGAACAAGCGTGTGGAGGCCGACGCCAAACTCTACGAGAAAGTCGGCAACGCGTGGCTGGCGGCCAAGGAATACGAGCGTGCGATCCCACAGTTCAAGCGCGCCTTCGAGATGTCCGGCAACGGCGACATGAGCGTGCGTATCGGCGAGATCGAGCTGCAACGCAATGAATGGCCGGGTGCTGAACAGGCGCTGCGTCAAGCGCTTGCCAAAGGGGGCTTGAAAGATCCGCCCAACGTCCAGCTGCTGCTTGGCATCGCACTGTTCAACCAGAACAAGTTCGACGAAGCGCGAACCGCATTCGAGACCGCGACACGGTCGGCGGGGCCGCGCGGCACCGCACGCGGTTACCTGCAGTTGATCGAGGCGCGCGCGCAGTGAACCGGCAAGTCGGATCAATCCGCAAGGCCAGCCGCGTCATGGCTATGGTGTCGTTACTATTGCTCGCGATACTCGCGCCGGCCAGTGCCGCCGAGGTTAATCTGAACGAGGTGCTGCGACGCGTACAAGCTCAGGCCGCCACGGAAGCGAAAGCCGCCGGTGCGCGCGAAGCCGCGTTCAAGACCGAGCTTGCGCGACAGCAGCGACTGCTCAGCGAAGCGATGACCACGCGTAATGCCGCTGAGGCTCACAGTAATTCCCTGTCGCAGCGCTTCGATCTGAACCAGGTGCGCGCCGATGAACTCGAGGAATTGCTCAAACAACATCAGGGCAATCTCGGTGAGTTATTCGGCGTCACGCGTCAGGTTGCCGGCGACGCCGCGAGTGCCCTGCAACAGTCCTTGATCAGTGCGCAATTTCCAGCGGCCGAAGGTGAAGAAGATCGCATCGCTTTTCTTCGTCGACTGGCAACTGCAAAAGCGTTGCCTTCGATCGCGGAGCTCGAGCGGCTGTGGTTCGAACTGCAGCGTGAAATGACTGCAACGGCTGAAGTCGCCCGCTTCAAGGCCCGCGTGCTCGGCCCTGGCGAGGCTGCAACCGAGGCCGAGGTCGTCCGCGTCGGCCCGTTCACCGCCTCCACTGGCGGCGAGTATCTGGGCTACCTGCCGAGTTCGAATGCGCTGGTTGCCTTGCCGAGCCAGCCACCCGCGGAATTACGCGATATGGCGCTGGCGCTGGCCGGCACGACGAGCGGATATGTACCGGCGGTCGTCGATCCTGCGCGCGGCGCTTTGCTCGCTCTGTATGTTGAACGGCCGGACTGGCTGTCACGCATCGAACAGGGCGGACTCGTCGGCTATGTCATTCTGGCCGTCGGCGGATTGGGCGCGCTGCTGTGGGCCGGGCAATTTATTTATCTCGTCATCGTTCAGTTGGCCGTGCGGCGTCAGCGCGCCCATGCCACGCAACCGAGCAGGGCGAATGCGCTGGGACGCGTACTGCTGGCGGCGCGAAACGAGAGTGAGCCAGCCCAGAACTCGACCGAGAATCCGGCCATGGCCGAATTGCGCATTTCAGAAGCGGTGCTGCGCGAAGTTCCACGACTCGAACGGTTCCAGGGCGTCCTGCGTCTGGCCGTTGCCGCCGGTCCGCTGCTCGGCCTGATCGGCACTGTCATCGGTATGATCATCACTTTCCAGAGCATCACGGCGTCCGGCGCCAGCGATCCGAAACTGATGGCCGACGGCATCGGTCAGGCGATGATTGCGACTGTGCTCGGCTTGGGAATCGCCATCCCGCTGTTGTTCGCCAATACGCTGCTCGCGGCGCTGTCGCGGAGTCTCGTGCAGATCCTGGACGAACACAGCGAGGCGCTGCTCGCTGACCTGCTGGGTCAGCATCGACAAGCCTGAGCGCAGATTCGTCGATAGCTGCGCAACGTCAGCCGCGCAGCATCCAGACCAGGAAGAGCAGAAAACCGGCGAGCCCGACACTCGCGTGCGTAGCCACGACGACGTTGGCGGTACTGCGCGATCCGCGGCCGAGCAACGGTGCCAGCAGACCGGAAAACATTGCGCCTGCGAGCAGGCAGGTAGTGATGGTGCCGATCGTGCCGGCGCGGAACGCGTCGCCGCCGGACGTCGCCCGCAACATCATCAAGGTGGTCTGCAGGCCGGCAGCGCCAAGCAGCAGATGCAGACCGATAAGCTTCGGTCTGCGCTCGCGACGTAGATAGAGCCAACCCAGATAGAGTCCGAGAGCCACAGCGGTGGTCAGCAGCAGTGCTGGCGGTATCGCTTTCATGGCCCGGCCATTGTCATCAACATAGTCATCGTCCCGGCGCCGATAAGGGTTTGCGGGCATGATCACATGATTAAAGCGCTGCGTGCACGATAGGAAAAATAGCGGGCGCGACGGCGGGGAGGTCGCCGCGCCCGCAGAGGGGCTCACAGGAGGGTCGGAACTTCCAGACTGCTGGCCAGCAGGATAATTACAGCTGCCCACAGTGCGGCGCTGGTGATGCCAGCAACGACGGCGAAACGCAGTGCGCGACGTTCCTCGGATGCTGCGGCGACGGCGGCAAGCGTGTCTTCGGACTCGACCGCTATCGGCACGACCCGGTTCACGCCGCCGTGCAGTTTGGGCGCTTCGAAAAAGACGGCCGGGTTGCGATTCAACCCGGCGATGGCAAGTTTGCGGTGTAATGGAAACATGGCGTAGTCCTTGTCTTCCCAGTGCCGTCACAGGTTGTGGCGGCTCTCTTGGGAAGCAAGTCTGGTCCATGAACCCAGATTATAGAAATGGATAAATTAAACAGTGTTTATTTCGTATGTGAATAGTCTGGCTCGTGCTGCAACGACCCAGCGGCCGCGCAGGAACTACCGAATGTAGCGATAATGTTGACCAGGGTTCTTAGTCACAGTTTTCAAAGTAGTCCGCCTCGCATGCCCATGTTCATTCGCCTGCTTCGTGTTCGTCGCTTTTTTCTATCGTTCATAGTCGCTCTCGCGGGCCTGCTGGTGCTGGCCGGCTGCGGCAAGCCGCCGTCACCCGGCGGTGGTCCGCCGGCAGACATGGCGGTGCAGGCAGTAATCGGTGTCGCCGAGAAACGACCGATAGAAGAGAAACTCTCGCTGGTCGGCAATTTCGGCCCCAAGGATGCGATCGAAGTTCGCAGCGAGATCGATGCACGCATTACGGAAATCGGTTTCAGCGAGGGACTGGTCGTCCAACCGGGGCAGCTGCTGGCGCGGCTCGATGCGGGCAAGCTCGAAGCAGAAGTTGCCGAAGCTCGTGCCCGAGCCGCCATGGCGGCGCAGGATTTCGAACGTGGAAAAGCACTGGTCGCGCGCAACACCATCTCCACGCAACAGTTCGATCAATACCGTTCGACTCTGGATTCCACGCACGCCAGCTTGCGGTTGGCCGAGGAGCGTCTGTCCGACGCCAGACTGGTCGCGCCGTTTGCCGGCGTGATCGGTGCTCGACAGGTCTCGGTTGGCCAATATCTCGATCGCGGTCAAATCCTGACGACGCTCGTGCGCATCGACCCATTGACCGTCGAATTCAATGTGCCAGAGCGCTACGTGAGCCAGGTCGCGCCCGGCCAGACCATCGCCATCACGACCGCTGCATGGCCAGGAGAAACGTTCCAGGGCACGCTGTATTTCCTGTCGCCGGTACTCGATCCACGCAGTCGAACGCTGCAGGTCAAAGCCTATGTCGCAAATGCGGACCTGCGTCTGCGACCAGGCATGTTCGCCAATCTCGATTTGATCTTCCGCGTGAGCGACGAAGCCATCGTGGTACCCGAAACCGCGCTCAGTTTCCGCACCGACCAGGCGAGCCTGGTGGTGATGAATGCCGAAGGTCGCGCCGAAATGCGTATGGTCAAAGTCGGCATCCGTTTGGCGGGTCAAGCTGAGATCCTCGAAGGTCTCGCAGCCGGCGAGCGTGTCGTTGTCGAAGGCAGCCAGAAGCTGGGTCCGGGTACGCGCATCACGATTGCACCCGAATCGGCCCGCTACGGCGTGACGGTGCCCGCACCGACGAAAAATAGCTGAACCCGCGGCCATGCTGAACAACATGAGGCAGAGCTTCTTCGAGATCTGCATCGAGCGGCCGGTCCTGACCAGTATGATGAGTCTCGCTCTGGTCGTGTTCGGTCTGCTCGGTCTCGACCGCCTGCCGGTGCGCGAACTGCCGGATGTCGATGCGGCTATCGTCAACGTGCTCACGGTCTATCCTGGCGCCAGTCCCGAGGTCGTCGAGACTGAAGTCACAGAGAAACTCGAAGAAGCAATCTCGAGCGCCGACGGCATTCGGATCCTGTCGAGCGAAAGCCGTGAACAGGCGTCGTCGATCACGGTCGAGTTCGTGCAGGGGCGTGATGTCGATATCGGCGCGCAGGATGTCCGCGATCGGGTCGCGCGCGTGCGCGGTGAGCTGCCGGAAGACGTCGACGAACCAATCATCGCCAAGCAGTCATCGGCAGCCCAGCCAATCATCTGGATCTCGCTGTTCAGCGACCGGCATTCGCCGGTCGAACTCTCCCGAGTCGCGGCGGATATGTTCAAGGATCGGTTGCAGACCGTACCGGGCGTCAGTTCGATCATCATCGGCGGCGAAAAGAAATTCGCCATCCGTCTGCGCCTCGATCCGCCACGCATGGCGGCGCTGGGTGCAACGGTCGCCGACGTCGAACGCGCACTCAACGAACAGAATGTCGAACTGCCCAGCGGCCGCATCGAGAATCAGCAGCGCGAACTGACCATCCAGGTCGAAGGCGAAATGAAGACGGTCGAGCAGTTCGATCGCATGATCATTCGTCAGGACGGCACCCAGATCGTGCGATTGCTCGACATCGGTCATGCCGAAGCCGGAGTCGAGGACGAACGCACGATCATGCGCTTTAACGGTCAGCCGACCATCGGCCTCGGTGTGGTGCGCCAATCGCGCGCCAACGAAGTCGCCGTCGCTCATGGCATCAAAGCAAAGCTCGCCGAAATTGCACCACTGCTCCCGCCCGGCATGAAAGTCGACCTCGGCTACGATTCGACGCTTTATGTCGAACGCGCAGTCGAGGAAGTCTTTGAGACGTTGGGCATAGCGTTTCTGCTCGTCGTTATTACCATCTTCATCTTTCTGCGCGATCTGCGCGCGACGATTCTTCCCGCTTTGTCTGTGCCGGTATCCGTAATCGCTACTTTCGGCGTGCTTTATGTGCTCGGGTTCAGCATCAATATTTTCACTCTGCTCGCGCTGGTGCTCGCGATTGGCGTTGTTGTCGACGACTCCATCGTCGTGCTGGAGAACATGCATCGCCATATTGAAAACGGCATGTCACCGATGGCTGCCGCCAGCCAGACAATGCGGGAAATCGCGTTTGCCATCGTCACCATCACACTCTCCCTGGTTGCTGTATTTTTGCCGCTCGCATTCCTGACCGGATTGACCGGGCGCCTCCTGCTCGAATTTGCCGCCGCTTTGGTCGCTGCAGTTGTCGTTTCCGCCTTCGTTTCGTTGACTTTGGCGCCGATGGTCGGCGGCCGCATCCTGCGCGCCGAGACCGCCAAGCGCCACGGTCGTATTTACCGCGCTTTCGGCACCGGCCTCGATGCACTCGCACGTGGCTATGAACGGGGTCTGCGCTGGTCGCTGCGGCATCGTTATCTCATGATCCTGATGGTCGCCGGATCGCTGGTTATGTCGTGGTATTGCTTCACGCATCTCGAGTCCGAGTTCCTGCCCGACGAAGACAAAGGCTGGGTACTCGGCCTGAGCATTGCGCCGCAGGGGTCGACGCCGGAATATACCGACAGGATGGTGCGGCAGATGGAGGAGATCATTGCCTCCGTTCCTGAGACTGCGGGTTACTTCAGCGCAGTCGCGTTGCCATTTAACGGCCCTGGCGACGCGACGGTCGGTATCATGTATGGCACCTTCAAAGACGGTGACCGGGCGCATCTGAGCGATATCGTCGGCGGCCCTGTCGGGCTTGGCGCGCGATTCTTCGGCGAGGTCGAAGGCGCGATTTCATTTCCGGTAACGCCGAAAGCCGTCGATGTCGGTTTCGGGCAGTCTTATCAACTCATCATTACGCATCCCAATCTGGAAACACTCGACGCTTACACCGGCGAACTGATCGGCCGAATGCAGAAAGAGGGCTTTCTCGCCAATGTCCGCTCGACATTCGAGTTGACCAAACCCGAAGCGCGCATCGCCATCGACCGCGATCGAGCAGGTGCGCTCGGAGTATCGATACAGGAGATCTCGCGCACGCTGCAGGTCCTGTTTGGCGGCGAAGATCTCTCCGAGATCAAACTCGATGGCAAACAATACGAAGTACTGGTGCAGCTTGCACGCGAAGCGCGTCTGACACCCTCAGCAATGGAATCGATCTTCGTCCGCAACAACGCCGGCGAACTTGTTCAGCTCTCCAACCTGGTGACCATCACTACCGGTGCAGGACCGAACCAGATCGAGCGATTTCAGCGCAGTCGTTCCACCACCATCGAAGGGACGCCTGTTGGTATGCCGTTGGGTACGGCAGTGGCAAGAACGGAAGCGCTGCTGAAGGAGACGCTGCCGGCAGGTTTCGGCCACGATTGGAAAGGCGAAGCGCTCAATCTGAAGGAATCGAGCCGCGACATCTATTTTCTGTTCGTGCTGTCGATAGTCGTTGTCTACATGGTGCTCGCGGCGCAGTTCGAAAGCCTGATCCATCCGTTCACCGTGATGCTGGCGCTGCCACTGGCATTCCTCGGCGCTTTCGGCCTGCTGTATCTGTTGTCCTGGGTGAACTTCGGCGGTCAGATGCTGCACGGCTGGACACACTGGGCCCCATCACATCCGGAGTGGGCCGAATGGGCGGCGCGCGTCGTACCACGCATTCCGTCGATGACGATGAATATTTTCAGCCAGGTCGGACTCGTCATCCTGGTTGGACTGGTGACCAAGAATTCGATTCTGCTGGTCGAATTCGCCAATCAGCGCCGAGCCGCCGGGCAGGATGCCTACGACGCAATGGTCGAAGCCGGACGCACCCGTCTACGACCGATACTCATGACCAGCCTGGCCACCATCGCCGGCATCCTGCCCATCGCCATCGGTTTCGGCGACGCTGCCGACAGCCGCCGCCCGCTCGGCGTCGTTGCCGTTGGCGGTCTGCTCTCGAGCACCGTGCTGACTCTGTTCGTCATCCCGGTCTTCTACACCCTGTTCGCCGATATCGCGGCACGCTTTGGCGGGCGGGGCAACAACGCGGAATCAAACGAAGTGTCCACCCCTACGCAATAAAACGAAGACCTCAACTAACGGCGGCGTGTCAGGTCGGCGGGCTTGTCTTGCTCCGGGGCCGTGCGCCGCAGGACGCGGCGCCCGAGCATACATGGATGTACTTGCTGCGTGTCCCGGAGCAAGACAAGCCTGCCGAGCCGACTCCGCACCAACACAAGCCTGCCGGCCCAACTCCGAACCGCGACAGCCGCCGCCGAAACGCCCAACATGGAATGCTGCGGGGCGCTTCTGTTACAGTCGCCGCGCGCGACGTGGCCATCCGGCTGCCGCTGGCCTCAGGCCGGGCCGCTCATCGATTTCGGGGGAGACATGCAACCTATTTACGAAGCGGTTCTCAAGGATCCGCGTTTTCGACTGTTGGAAGTCAAGCGCCGTCGCTTGAGCTGGACCCTGGCTGGCATCGTGCTGGCCAATGACGCCTGGTACACGTTGGCGACGGCGTTCTACCCCGAAGCGGGTTTCGCGCGCCTGTGGGGTGAATCCATCGGTTCGGGTCATGCGACTACCTGGGGTATCGTCATCGGTCTCATTCAGACGGTCCTATTCATCGCCCTGGTCGGCTATTACATTTATCGCGCCAATGGCGAATTCGATGCATTGACCAGCGCCATCGTGACCGATGCCCGTGCATATGTGGAGAAATCCGCATGAGACCGGTACACAAAGTGCTGCTCGGCGCGGCCCTGATCGGCATCCCGATCCTTGCGCTGGCGCAGGATGCGGCTGCTACGGGCGGCATCGGCAAGATGCTCATCGACCTGCTCGGTGTCGACCCGGCCAAGATCAACATGAATGCCATCGGCATGTTCTTCATGTTCGTGCTGATTTCGCTCGGCATCACCTGGTGGGCCGCAGGTCGGACCAAGTCGACCAGCGACTTCTATACCGCTGGCGGCAACATCTCCGGTTTCCAGAACGGCCTCGCGATCACAGGGGACTGGTGTTCTTCGGCAGCGTTGATGGGCATTGCAGCGCTGATCTATACCGTTGGTTTCGATGGGCTCATTTATTCAGTCGTGCCTTTCGGCGCCTGGCCGCTGATGATGTTCCTGTTCGCCGACAGGTTACGCAATCTCGGGCGTTATACGATTGGCGATATCGTCTCGTTTCGCCTTGCCAGGGTCCCGATGCGTGCGATGGTCGCGACGGCCAGTCTGGCATTCGTGGTTGGCTATCTGATCGTACAGATGGTCGGGGCGGGCACGCTGATTTCGAACCTGTTCGGCTTGCAGTATGCGCACGCTGAAATCATCATCGGTGTGCTGATCATTGTCTATGTCGCTTTTGGCGGCATGATTGCGACAACTTACGTGCAGCTGATCAAGGCTGTTCTGTTGCTGTCCGGCGCTTCCGGCATCACGTTTCTCGTTCTGCAGCGTTTCGGTTTTTCGCTCGATGGGCTTTACCAGGCGGCGATCGACAATCACCCTGGCCAGCACAAAGTCATGGAGCCCGGCGTCATGCTGACCGATCCTGTCTCTGCGATTTCCTGCGGCGCCATGCTCTTGTTCGGCGGTGCCGCGATGCCGCACGTTCTGATGCGGTTTTTTACGGTGCCGAACGCCAAGGAAGCGCGGAAATCCGTGTTCTGGGCAGCGAGTTTCATCGGCTATTTCTACCTGTTGACGTTTGTCATCGGCTACGGCGCGGTCGCTTTCGTCATGAACAATCCGCACTTCCTCGACGATGCCGGCGTCATTCGCGGCGGTCCGAACATGGCGGCCATCCACCTGGCCGAAGCGATGGGTGGTGATCTTCTGCTCGGGTTCATTTCGGCCGTTGCGTTCGCGACGATTGTCGCCGTCGTCGCTGGCTTGACGATAGCTGGCGCGTCAGCGATATCGCACGACCTCTATGCCAACATCTTCCGGCATGGTCAGGCCAGCGATCAGGAAGTCATGCGTGTCTCACGTATTGCGGCGCTGGTGCTCGGTGCCCTGGGTGTCGGTCTGGGTATCGCGTTCAAGGACCAGAACATCGCGTTCATGATCGTACTGCCGTTCACGGTCAGTTCGACCGTGTTCTTCCCGGTGCTCCTGCTGTCGATGTACTGGCCACGCCTGACGACTACCGGCGCGGTAGTCGGCGGCTGGGCCGGGCTCGCGACCGGCGTTATTCTCCTCGTGCTCGGCCCGACCATCTGGAAAGAGATCCTCGGCCATGCCGAGCCGATCTTTCCCTACAAGTTCCCGGCCTTGTTCTCGATGACGGTGTCGTTCGTGACCATGATTACGGTTTCCTTGTTCGACAACAGCGAGCGAGGCAAAGCCGAGGTTGCTGCGTTCGAGGAGCAGTTCGTGCGCTCGCAGACCGGCATCGGCGCGGAATCGGCAGTGCAACATTAAGGATCACGGTTCAGGCCAGGCGCAGCAGCAGGGTTTCAGTTCCGCGATCTATCGGTCATACTGCCCGGCTTGAGCGCGCCGCTATTGCAGCGGCGCCCGTCGCAGCCAGAGCGGCTCTGTGTTTGCCGGCGCAAGCAGTGCGGATCCCACCGCCGCCGCAGATTGATCCTGAATGCTACCGACCGCCAGGCTCTGAATCCGCGAACCGCTGAAGCCGTCCCTGCGCACCGCCGCCCCCTTGGAAGGGAGTTCTAGTGTCCGATAAAACGTTGACCGATATCTGTTTCGAAAATTTCGATCTGCATCCGAACCTGCTCAAAGGTCTGGACGAAGCCGGCTTTCTACGCTGCACACCGATACAGGCCATGACCCTGCCGCTCACGCTCGCCGGCAAAGATGTCGCTGGCCAGGCGCAGACCGGCACCGGCAAGACCGCGGCATTTCTTGTCGCGCTATATAACCGACTCCTGAATAATCCTGGCAGCTCCGAACGCCGTGCGCAGGATGCGCGCGCGGTGATCCTCGCACCGACCCGCGAACTTGCCATTCAGATCGACAAGGATGCCCGTCAGATCGGTCGCCATAGTGGTTTGCGCGCGGCGCTGATCTACGGTGGTGTCGACTATGAAAAACAGCGCAAGCTGCTCGAGGACGGCGTCGATATCATCATCGCCACGCCGGGTCGCCTGATCGATTTTATCAAGCAGCGCGTCGTCGATATCGGCTCTGTCGAGATGATGATCATGGACGAAGCTGATCGCATGTTCGATCTCGGATTCATCAAGGATATCCGCTTCCTGCTGCGCCGCATGCCGGGCCCGAGCGAACGACAGAACCTGCTGTTTTCCGCCACGCTCAGTCATCGTGTGCTCGAACTCGCCTACGAGCACATGAACGATCCAGAAAAGCTCGTCGTCGAGACCGAGTCGATCACGGCTGCCAGCGTACGTCAAAAAGTCTATTTCCCGGCCACCGAAGAGAAGCTTCCCCTGTTGCTGGGGCTGCTCGGCGGCATGGATGTCACGCGCACGATGATATTCGTCAATACCAAGTACGCCTGCGAACGCGTCGCGCTGATGCTCGAACGCGCCGGTTACGGCGTTGGCGTGCTGTCTGGCGACGTCCCGCAGAAAAAACGCGAAACGCTGCTCGCCTGTTTCGTCAAAGGCGAACTCAGTCTGCTGGTTGCAACGGATGTGGCAGCGCGCGGACTGCATATTCCCGGCGTCAGCCATGTGTTCAATTTCGATTTGCCGTTCGATGCCGAGGACTATGTCCACCGCATCGGGCGCACCGCGCGCCTCGGCGCCGAAGGCGATGCGATCAGTTTTGCTTGCGATGAATACGCCATGAGTCTGCCGGACATTGAAGCGTACATCGAGCAGAAGATCCCGGTGGCGACGGTCGATCCGGCGCTGCTGCTGCCGTTACCGCCGCGTCGCGCGCCGCGCGCAGAAGGCGAGGGCGGCGAAACAGTTATCGAAGACGCTCTGGCAGCGGCCTCAGCTGAACGCAAGCGACGGCGTGAGCGCGATGGCGGCGGTCGAAGCGGTCCACGTAGTGGCCCGAGCAGTGGCCGGAGTAGTGGCCAAAGTAGTAGTGATAGTTCCAGTACGCCGCGTGGTCGCAGCGGACCGGCGCGCAGCGGTGAGCGCCGTCCACCGCGCGAGGCACCGGCAGAGGTCATCGCAACACGTACCGTGGCGCCACCAGTCGATGTCGCCAGTCCGCTCGAAGACAGTGAGCAGAAGCGCAAGCGGCGCCGGCGACCGCGCAAGCCGCGTACTGACGGTGCAGCAGTCGCTGTCGAAGCAGCTACCGCTCAGGTCGAGACCGCTACCGCGAAACCCGGCGACAGCCCGCCCAAGCTGCGCACCCGGCTGAAGCAAAAAGTGAAATCCTGGCTGCAGCAGTTCCGCGCACCGGGCGGCGGCGCACGTCACTAGGTTTGGGCCTGAATAACTGTTCCTGATTCCCGGCCACTCGGTGGCAAGGGTCCGGCCGCGACCTGGTCACTGCAAAGGAATCAGGAGCAGTTATTCAAGCTGCAGACATGAAGGCCATGACGGCGGCAGTCAATTCGCTCGCCGGATCCTCGAATCCCGTGATCGCCGTCAGATGATTGCGGCCCGGCTGGGCGAACCGTTGCGCGCGATGTCCGCGCGCCTGCCATGCAGTAAGAAAGTCCGCAGACTGGCGATGGAATTCCGCCGACTCATCGCCGCCGAGTGTGATCAACAATGGTGGAGCCACTTCCGGAATATTGAACAGCGGACTCTGCTGCGCGATCAGCTCATGCGTCAACAGGATTTTCGGCTGTAACCACGAATAGCGGAACGGTCGCAGATCGAACAGTGCCGATATCGGAATGCCGCCTTTGAGCACGTCGACCGGCAGGCCGTATTCGCCGACCCAGTCAGTCGCGACGAGCATGCCGACTTGATGACCGCCGGCCGAATGGCCAGCGGCATAGAGGCGTGCCGGGTCGCCGTTATAGCGGGCAATATTCGCGACTATCCAGGCTACGGCGGCACGACTCTGGCGTGTGATCTCCGCGATGGAGACACCCGGGCAAAGCGCGTAGTTCATGACCACGACTGTCGCACCCTGCGCCACGGGGCCGCGGGCGACGAGACTGAATTCCTTGCTGCTCAACGCCCGCCAGTAGCCGCCGTGAATGAACAGCAGGACCGGCGCGCCGGCTTGTGCGGCAGGGAAAATGTCGAGCGTTTCCGCGAGTGTCGGCCCGAAACGGACGTCCAGCGCGCACTCGAGTTCGGCCCGTGCACGGGCGCTGCCGCCGACGAACAGGTCGATGTAGGGGCGCATGTCGCCGACGGCGAGTTCGACGTTATATTCGTGATCGATCGCTTCCTGCGTGTCGAAATCGCGATAGAGTTTCATGGATCGGCTCCTGTCGTGTGACGCGCTATCTCGCGACGAAGCGCGGCAGCGTGAGATGCCAGGCCAACGCCGCCACGCGAATGAGAAAAATCAGCGCCATGGGCGGCAATATCGCCGCCAGCCCGGTCAGCCCGCGGGTTTCGAGCAGGACTAGCAGCAGCGCACCCGACCATGCCGCTGTCGCATACAGCTCGGCGGTGAAGATGAGCGGCACTTCGTTGGCCAGCACATCGCGCAGAATACCGCCGAAGACGCCGGTAACGACGCCCATTACGGTTGCGACGAACCAGTTCACGTCGAGATCGAGTGCAATGCGGGTGCCGAGCACCGTCGCGAGCGACAAACCGAGAGCGTCCGGGATCAGAAATAACCTGACTGGCAGATGGATAAGGCGGGCGACGACGAAGGTGAGCAGGGCGGCACCCATCGCTGCCAGCAGATAAGCGACATCAGCAACCCAGAATATCGCGCGGCCGAGCAGAATATCGCGCAACGTGCCGCCGCCCAATGCGGCGACCAGGGCAATGACGACAACCCCGAACAGATCGATAGGCTTGCGCCCGGCTTCAAGCACTCCGGTGATGGCAAAGACGGCGACTGCCAACAATCCGAGTTCGTATGTCACTGTAAGGATACCGGCGCCGCGCAGGTGTTCATGGTGGATCCGCGCGACAACCTGCGCCGGCAGCGGCCCGCGTCAGCCGATCGTGGATAGCGTCCCAATCGCTGGCGAGCGGCGGTATTTCGATCAGGATCTGATCGGCTGCGCCGTTATCGAGTTCGCGCAACGTCGCGTAGAGTTCGCGGGCGTAGTCGCCAGGATTTGTGGCGGCAGAGCGCGTGGTGATGAGGCCGTTCACGGCGGCGAATTCGCGCAGTGTCGCCGGCGTTGCGACGACCGCGAGTCGTTGCCCGGCTTGACCGAGCGCGCGCGCGCGCATCACGAGTTCGGCTGCGTTCAACAGCGTCAATGGGGTGGCCGGCGCATAGTGCTGCGCGAGCGTGCCCGGCACGCGCGGTGTTGTCGCACCGGGATTACCGAGGGCTGCGCCAATACACTCGGCAATGGCGCTCGCACTTAGCATGCCGGGGCGCAACACGCGGGCGTGGCCATCGCTCACATCGACTATTGTCGATTCGATGCCGACGGTACAGGGGCCACCGTCCAATATCATCAGTTCTTCGCCGAATTCTGCACGCACATGAGCGGCGCTGGTCGGGCTCACCCGCCCGAAGCGATTCGCTGAAGGCGCGGCGAGACCACGGATCCCAGCGACGCGGCAGGCGGAAAGCAGGCGCCTTGCCAACGGATGCGATGGACAACGCAACCCGACCGTCGTTTGGCTGCCAGTCACGGCATCCGCGACATGCGCGGCCCGCTGCACGATGAGTGTCAGCGGGCCTGGCCAGAATGCGCAGGCAAGCGCGCTGGCCGTCGGCGGGATCACGGCTGCCCAGTACGCCATGTCCGCAGGTTCCGCGATATGCACGATCAGCGGATGGTCGGCTGGCCGGCCTTTGAGCGCAAACAGAGCGCCGACTGCCGTCACGTTGCTGGCATCGGCGCCGAGGCCATAGACCGTCTCGGTCGCGAAAGCAACCAGCCCACCCGCCCGCAGGCGCTCGACGGCAGCGGTTATCTCAGCGGCGTTGGAATCGAGGTTCGTGCACACCGCGCGATCCTACCGCAATCTCGCACCATGAATGCACCGGCGCACGACGTCCGCCCGTGCCGGACGAGTCGCTATAATGCCGCACTGACAGACTACCCCTTATATTCATCTCCATACGCTCAGGATCCATCGTCATGCGCCTGCTCCGCACGCTGCTCGCCGCTTTCGTCGTAACTGTCACCAGCTATTCGTGGGTGTCGGCAGAAATTACAGGTCTGAACGGCGAATGGGTGATAGATGAGTCGAATTCCGAGAATTTTGAGGATGCCGGGCGCGCTTTCAACGAAGCGAAGAATGAACATAAACGGCGTAAGGAAGCGCAGGAGTTCAACCGCAACTCCACTGCCGGCGGCGGCAACAAGTTCCAGAATTCCGCCAACGCGACTGAAGAGTTCATCCGCGAGGATTCTCGCTCGAAAGCCTGGTCAGTGCCCGACGAACTGGAACCCATGATCGAAGCCGCCCGATTGAAGATCTATGTCTCCGGTAAAGTCATTGTGTTGTATGGCTCGGAACGCAAGCGGCTGCTGGCCATCAATCCCAGCGGTCGCGCCTATTCCGTGCGTGGCACGGAATTCACCGATGACGTCATCGGTCGCTCATTGACCTATATCGACGACGCTGCGCTGGTTGTCGAGACCGATCTCCGTTCCGGCAGCAAACTTGTCGAACGGTATGCAGCGGGCGAGACCGCGGATACGCTGATCGAGACCGTGCGGATCCAGCAGGACGGTCGGGGACCGTGGTTGCAGTTCAAACGACAATTCAAACGCCACAGTGCCAGTCAATGACGAGTCGTGCAGTCAGCCCGTCACCGCAGCTTCCGCAATGATTTGCCGCTGCACTGCTTTCCGCGCGATGCTGTGCGGACTGCTGCTGGCTGCGTGCCCGGTAGTCGGTGCAGTGCCGACTACGGCGGACCTGCCGGCTGTTCCGCCGTCAGTCGACGTTCCAGCACCATCACTTGACGCTGCGGAAGTCAGTCTCGATGCCATCAGCAAGTTGATCGAGACGCGCAGCACCCGACGGGCTGCGTTGAAAGTGCTGAAACGCGAACTCAAGCACCCGCGGGAAGATTCCGATCTCGAGAAGCTCGATGTCGGCATTACGTCGCTGCAGGCCGAGATTGAAGCTATCAACAGCCAGATCGAAGCGCTCGCAACGGGCGTCGATGCCGACGAATTCAATCTCGACCAGCGCCGGAAGATCAACCTCAAGGCTGAAGCGGAAGAACTGCTGCAGCCGTTCATCATCATGCTGCAATCCGCTACCGAGCAAGCGCGGCAGATCGAGAATCTTCGCCGCACACTCAGCGTCGCACGAAATCATCGCCAGATGGCGACGCGTGCGATTGCGACACTTACCCCGCTGGTCGAACGCAACGACGACAGCAAAGTCGGTCGCGAATTGTATGATTTGAAACAGGACTGGGACGCACGCCTTACCACCGTCGAAGACCTGATTGCGAGCACTGAAAGACAGCTTAAGGCGAAGCTCGACGCGCGCAGTACACCAGCCGAATCGGCCAACGAATTCGCGCGTACATTCATCCGTGATCGTGGGTTCAATCTGCTCAAAGGGCTGGCGGCGTTTTTTGTCGTATTACTGGGCTTGCGCTATCTTGCGCGCCAGTTGGCGCGATTGCGGGTGAAGCGCGGCTTGCGCAAGAATCTGGCCACGCGCGTGGCCGGGCTCGTCTATGCAGTCGGCAGTTTCGTTTTGGCTCTATTCGCAGCCTTGGTGACGTTCAATCTGCTGAACGACTGGCTGCTGCTTGGCCTGACTGCAGTGCTCATGGTAGCGCTCGCCTGGGTCGGCATACGCATGCTGCCGTCGGCCATGGAACAGTTGACGCTCTACCTCAATCTGGGCGCCGTGCAGGAAGGCGAGAGGGTTTTCTTCAGTGGCATTCCGTGGGTCGTCAGACGGCTCGATTTCTACTGCGATCTGTTCAATCCGGTCTTGGAAGGTGGCGAGTTCACCATGCCGATCCGCGAACTGATCGGTCTGCATTCGCGCCCGGTAACAGCCGACGAGCCATGGTTTCCGACTGCAAAAGGCGACTACGTGAGATTGCCGGAAGGTGTCGCGCAGGTTCGCGTGCAGACGCCAGGCATGGTCGAGGTGGTACTCGAAGGCGGTATCCGCATGATCTATACCGCCGAGGCATTTTATTCGATGGCGCCGCAGAATCTGTCGCGTGGCGCGCGCGTACAGGTGGTGTTCGGCATCGGCTATCGCCATCAGGCGATTGCCACCAGCGAGTTCCGCGACGCGCTGCGTGCGTTCGTTCATCGCGGGCTGCTCAACGTGCTGCGTCCGGATCAGATAGTCGAGGTCGATATCGAAGTGCTGGCTGCCGGTCCATCGTCGATCGACTTTGAAGTCGAGTGCGATATCACCGGTGACGCTGCGCGCCATTTCGAAACCATCGAGCGACTGCTGACACGACTCTGTATCGATGCCTGTAACGAAAATGGCTGGGATATTCCCTACCCGCAGCTGGTCATACACAAGGCTGATTGAGCAGTGCTGTCGAGGCACGGACCAGGACGAGTGAATTGCGAGCTGCCATGTCTGATGTGACTACCGAGTCTTTGGCTGAAAAGCGCGAGCACGATCTCACGATGCATCTGTTTTCGGTTTCCGCGGCCATGGTCGGCGTGTGCCTGACGGCCATCGGCATCATGCGCCTGATTGCCGCGCAGACCAGCGTTCAGTCCATCGGCGATGAATGCCTGGCGCTCGATTCGGTGGTCTTCGTGGTGTGTGCCTCGATGGCGTTCGCCTCGTTCAAGACGCGCAATCGTGTGTTACGCCACCGCCTGCGGCTGGCGGTCGACACACTGTTCCTGACCGGCCTGACAGCGATGGCAGGCATCTGCGGCATCATTGCCTACGCGTTGGTTTGAGAATCTGGTCCTGATTCCCAGTCGCTCGGAGACGAGGGTCGGCCGCGGGGTGGGAGACGCGCTTCGGGACACGCTACGAGTACATCCATGTAAGCTCGGGAAAATACATCCCTGTATTTTCACGGTCCCGAAGCGCGTCTCCCACCCCGCGACCTGAGCCGTGCAGAGGGATCAGGACCAGATTCTCAAACCGGCGAACATCAGCGCAATAGCGCGACGACGGTATAGGCACAGATAGCCAGGCCGAGTCCGGCCAACCCGGCAAGCGCCGCCGGATGAAGTTCGCCCGCCGGTGAATTCGGCTCGAGTGCTGCCAGGCGACGCTCGCGGTGGATCAGGAATAGCGGCACTGCCAGGCTGATGGCAACGAGTAAAGCCAACCCGACATACAGCCAGACCCCGGCGATTTTCAATCGCTTTGCTTCCAGCAGCATCCAGACGATCACGGCCAGGCCGAGGAACAGCGTATCAATGGTGATGAAGCGACTCGCTTCGTTGACCAGCACGTCCTGCCAGAACTGCACGGTGCCATCCCAGAAACCATGGCGCTCGACAAACGTGAGAATATTTCCCCAAGTGCCGACGAGTGCGATGATTCCGATGGTCCCGTAGGCGAAGCACAGCGACTGGCGGGTAATGGTCATGGTGGTTCCTTGATGGTCCTAACGCGCGTCATGAAAAATGATGCCTAGTACTGTGCGGTGTCCGCTGCGGACGCGGCTGACGCCGTGGCGCTGTCGTACACGATAAGTGCCGCGCGTACCGCGCACTGGCCGCTCGTTGACGGCAAAAACGACAGCATCGCCCTGTGTCAGCGGGACGACTTCGACTTTTGACTGCATGCGCGGGCGTTGCTCGGTCAAGACGAACTCGCCACCCGTGAAGTCGGTGTCGGGTTGTGACAGCAGAATGGCGACCTGCAGCGGAAAGACGAGATCGCCATAGAGATCCTGATGCAGGCAGTTGTAATCCCCGCTCGCATAGCGAAGCATCAGCGGCGTCGGCCGCACCTGCCCCTGAGTGTGGCAGCGTGCGAGATACTCGGCGTGCCGTGCAGGATAATCCTCGAGTTGGCCAATGGCACCGCGCCAGCGATTGGCAATGGTGGCAAGTGTCGGATATAAGGTCGTACGCAAAGTCAGCACCGGATCCGGCAGTGGATAGCTGAAATATTTATATTCGCCGGCTCCATACCCGTGACGTGCCATGTGCACGTGACTGCGGAAAGTGCCTTCGTCGTCGAAACGTGCGGCAACGGCGTGGCACTCCCCCGGATCAAGCAGACCGGGGATGACGGCGTAACCGCCGCCATCCAGATTGGCCGCCAATGTCGCGGTATCGACGCCAGCCAGACGCGTTACGAGTCCAGTCACCGCGAACCTTCGCGCTCGAGCAAAGTCTGTTTGCGCGCGACGCCCCAGCGGTAGCCGGACAGGCCGCCGTCGTTCCGCACCACACGATGACACGGAATGGCAACGGCAAGACTGTTTGCTGCACACGCTGCGGCAACGGCACGAGCGGCGCTCGGCTGCCCGATAAGCGCCGCCACTTCGGCGTAACTCGCAGTCGTTCCCGCTGGAATGCGCAGCAGCGCCTGCCATACGCGTTCCTGAAATGCCGTACCGCGGATATCGAGCGGAAGATTCATCGTGCCTGTCGGTTGCTCGACGAACGCGATGACGCTCTGAACGAGCAGTTCGAAAGCGCTATCGCCGCTGATCAGTTCAGCGTCGCGGAATCGCGCGACGAGATCCGAAATCAGGACGGACGGTTCGTCGCCGAGCGTGATGGCGCAGATCCCGGCCTCAGTCGCGGCGACCAGAATTGCGCCCAACGAACATTGACTGACTGTATAGCGGATGACCTGGCCATCACCGCGTGCGCGGTAAGTGCCTGGCTTCATGCCGAGCGCCTGCACGGCACCGGCATAGAAACGCCCGCTGGAGCTGAATCCCGCGTCGTGAATCGCCGTCGTCACAGAAGCGCCGCGCGCCAGACCTTCGCGTACCCGCGTTTTCTGCCGGGCTGCGGCATAAGCGCGCGGCGTCAATCCGATACTCGCTTTGAACAGTCGGTGAAAATGAAAGCGGCTCATACCGGCAGCAGCGGCGAGCTGATCGAGATCGGGCAGGGTCTCGGCCGCATCGATCAACTGGCACGCGCGGGCCAATGCAGCGGCATGCCTGTCGGTGCGCGAGGGTTCCTGTGGCCGGCATCGTTTGCAGGGTCGATAACCGGCCTGTACGGCGGATTCGGTCGACCGATGAAAAGTCACATTTTCACGTCGCGGCAGGCGCGATGGACAAGTCGGCCGGCAATAGATACCGGTAGTGCGGACTGCGTAATAAAACTGGCCATCTGCCGTCGCGTCGCGCGAGACTAGCGCATTCCAGCAATCGTCATCGGAGACGAAGCGCGGCTCGTCCAGCAGGTGTCGCTCTGCAATCGCGTTCATATTCGGTTTCCTCATGTCGCGGCACCTTGCCGCAGTGAGTGCATGATGTGCTGGCGCGCAGTACCTGCCACCACCGCTCTTGCTATTTCATTCGACCTGTTTATTGGTCTGAGCATGCCACTCCGCGCACGTACCGTCAGGCCAGGAACGCTCGAAGCACCGCGCACCAGGCCGCTGCAAGATTGTCGGCATCATACCCGCCGCCACCGAAAGCCATCAGACGTCCGCCTGCGTGTCTGTCGGCAAGCACGCGCAATCGATGGGCCACATGGTCATGTACGGCCGAGCTGTAGCGCAGGTCACCGAGAGGATCGCCGGCCAGTCCGTCGGCACCGCATTGCAGGATGAAAAATGCCGGCGCATGACGCTCGAGATGTGCTTCCACGGCGGGCCAGGCTGCCATGAACGCGGCATCGTCGGCGCGTGGCGGAAGCACCACATTAAGCTTGGTGCCGGCGGCAGCGCCGCTACCGATTTCGTCTTGCTTGCCGGTCCCGGGGAACAGCGTGCGGCCGTCCTGATGAATGTCGGCGATGATTACACCAGGGTCACTCTCGAAGGCATAGAACACACCGTCGCCGTGATGGACGTCGATATCGACATACGCGACCGGCGCAATTCCGTGGACGTGGCGCAAGCTGGCGATCAGAACACCGAGGTCATTGAACACGCAGAAACCCGCGGCGTGGTCCGGCCAGGCATGATGCAATCCGCCGATCGGTTGAAGTGAACGCCGCTGCTGTCCGGCCAGGATCGCGGCAAGACCGTCGAGCGCACTGCCGACGACATGACGGGCAGCCTGGTAGATTTCCATCGATATCGGCGTATCGGACTGGTCCGCTGCGGCGCTGATGTCGGCCTGCGCCACAGCCGCAACATAGGCGGCCGTATGAAATCGCTGCAGTTCGACGACGCTCGCCGGGCGACTGTTGCACCGAGCAACAGGGTCGAGCAGCCCGGCGGAACTGGCCGCACGCAGAAACGTGGATTGCCGGTCGAGTCCGAAAGGATGAGGCGCTGGAAATCCGTAGCGGGCCAGCGCGGCGCTGGTGTACACGGCGACCGGCGGCCGGTTGCCGAGTCCGGCTGCAGCCGTTGCCACCGTTTTCGTACAGGCCAGCGCCAGCGCTGCGCCACGGGCCAGGACCGAGCGCCGCGTCACTCCGGCGCCAGAACTGCCGTTGGCGCGGATGTCGGCACCGATGTTCTCGGCTTGCCTCATGCGGATGATCCTCAGCCGGCCGGAAGCGCACGGTGCGTCCAGCCATTGATATCGCAAGAATCGGACTGGCTGTCTGCAAGCCGACAGGCATACTGCCAGGCAATGCCGGTGGCAAGCGCCGGGCGCGACGGCATCTCGCCTGCTGGGTGCAGGATAATGCCATTCCAGCGGGGAGCAATGCGACGATGACGATATGGGGCCATTCGAAACGACCAGGGAGAGGGTGGACCTCCCGCTTTCAAGCGTGCCCGCTGGCCGGCATTGGCGTCACCTTGGCGCTGTGTCTCCTTTTCGGCGTGGGCCACGCTGCCGAGACCATGTTCCCGGCCGGCAACTACGCACTGGTCTCGCAGATGATGATGCCGCATCTGGACGAGATGCGACGCATCGCGACCGAGGAATCACGCTGCCTCAGCGGCGAACGACCCGATGCCCTGTTTCCAGTGTTGCGCCAGAGTGCACTGCGCGGCTGCAGACTCGGCTACGAGGAACGTGACCACAATACCCGAGCTTATGTGCTCGAGTGCGCCAGCGCACGGGTCGCCAGTGGCCGCGCTCGTCTCACGTTGGACGGTCCACGCATCATCGGCCTGCTCGAGGTCAAAATGGGTGGCAAAAACATGACGTTTTCGCAGCGCGTGGTGGCGACTCCGCAAGGGGCCTGTCGTTCCGAAACGTCAGCAGACGAGGCTGTCTCGAGACCCTGACTTCGGCCCGTCGCGCGGCTCGGCGCGAACGCGCTGAGCCCGTTTCTGCTCCGGCTTTCCGCTACCGCTACGGGCTCACCCGCCGTGCCAGGCAGCAGCCTGATCGTCAGTCCATCGGCGACCCTAAACCGGCCCTGTCGAGAAATCGATACTTCGTTATTTATATATGTAAGAAATTTTCCCATTCGCATTTACTTTACGATTATTCTCCCCTCCGCAATCCAGATACGCCACAGCTTCCGGCAAAACAGCTGCTGGAAACACGCAAATATTTCCCCAACGGAGGCGACGATGAATTCTAAGAATCTGAAATACATGGGTTTATTAATCCTTTCCTGGCCGCTGTCCAACGCCCTGGCGGACGAGAATCTGCTCGGCTACATCAAAGGCGCGGAAGTTTTGCCGCAGCACGCCATTGAGCTCGATCAGACCCTGACCTATCGCAGTGATAAAGGCCGCGGCGATTACGATGCCTGGAATTCGTCGACGGAAGTCGAATATGGCGTTACCAACCGCTTCACGGCGGCGGCGTCGCTCCGCCTGCAGGCCATCGATACCGAGAGACTGATCGTCGACGGTTACTTGCCCAAAGCGAAGGAATATGGCCCGAAGCCGTCAGGCGTCGAAGCATCCGCGAAATATATGTTTTTGAGCCCGGCCAAAGACGATATCGGTCTCGCCCTGTATTCCGCGCTCAGCTATGACTGGCTCGATGCGCATTCCGGGCAGGACAAGGATAAAATTACGCTTGAGAACTTTCTCCTCGCGCAGAAATATTTCATGGAAGGTCAGCTGGTGGTGATGCTCGATGCGGGCATCGAAGCCACTTATGCCGATCGCCACTTCATTGAAACGCTGCCACCGGGTTTCGACTGGCCGACCAAGCCTGAGATGGAGATCGAATTCGTTACCGGCGCCGGCGTGAGCTATCGCTTCGTACCGAATTGGTCTATCGGCGTCGAGACCATTTATGAAACCGAGTACGAAACCGAAATCGGACAGGAGCGCTGGACGCTGTTCGCCGGTCCCGCCCTGCACTACGGTCGAGGTCGTTTCTGGGCAACGCTGGTGTGGTTCCCGCAGGTCGTCGGCGGTGGCGAGAAGTACACCGATCAGGGCGATACCGATCTGCACTTGATCGAAAAAACGAAGTCGGAAATTCGCTTTAAGTTCGGCATTGAATTCTGAGGGTCTCGAAATGCGTGATCGCGATTGGGTCAGTTTATGCCTCGTGCCGGTAGCGGCCTTCATCATACCGGCCTATGCCGATGACTACCTGACGGCTGAGCAGGCCCAACGCGTCCTCTTTCCTGACGCTCAGGCTTTTATCGAGCGTACGGTCGAGTTGAATTCCGCACAGAAAGACGAAATAAAGAAGCGTTCCGGCGTGCGCCAGCGCTGGGATCGGCAGGCAGCGTGGCAGGCGGTACGCAATGGTGAGTTTCTCGGCTGGTTCATCGTCGACGAAGTCATCGGCAAGCATGAGTTCATCACCTACGGAGTGGCGCTCTCCCCCGACGGCCACGTCCTGGGCCTGGAGATCATGAGCTACCGGGAGACGCACGGCGGCGAAGTGCGCGATGCCAAGTGGCGCGCGCACTTTCGCAATAAGTCGCTGGCCGACCCCTTCAAGCTCGATGACGATGTGCCGAACATCAGCGGCGCTACGTTGTCGAGCAGGAATATTCTCGATGGTGTGAAGCGCATGTTGGTCCTGCAGCAGGTGGCACTAAGGCCATGAACAGCGTTCGCCGGCAACGTCCGCTGCTGGGCACGTTTGTCGAAGTCGGCGTAATGATGCATGGCACAGCAGCGCACGCTGCAATCGGCGCAGGATTTCGCGCGATTGAGACTATCGAGCGCCTGCTGAGCTTTCAGGACCCAGCCAGCGAGTTGTCCACACTGAACGCCGCTCCAGGCATGGAAGTGCCGCTGTCTCCGCTCAGCTTGCGTGTGCTCGGACTGGCCAGGGGAATGATGCGGGCCAGCGCCGGTCTGTTCGACTGTACAGTCGGCGGTGCACTCGTTGGTCGGGGTCTATTGCCGGATCATGGTGGTCCGCCGCCCCTTGCTCACGGTACTGCCGACGATATCGCGATCGCCGCAGGTCGTGCGTTACTGCGCAAGCCGTTGCGCATAACGCTGGATGGCATAGCCAAGGGATTCGCCGTCGATAGGGCTGTCGCGGCGATGCGCGGCCATGGCGCAACTGCCGGCTGGGTCAATGCGGGTGGCGATTTACGCGCCTTCGGCGCGGCTTCAGTCCCGGTAGTCGTGCGCGACAGGAATGGCGGCAAACACCCGCTCGGATATCTTCAACAGGGAGCCATCGCAAGTTCCGCAGTCACAGACGAGCACGACGAAAGCTTTCCTGGCTATATTGTCGGTGGCAGCAATGGCAGCCGACACACGGGTGTCTGGACCATTCTCGCCCGTCATGCCTGGCGAGCCGATGCGTTGACTAAAGTGGCTGCGCTGGCTTCAGAGACATCGCGGAAATCGCTGATCGAGCATCTCGGAGGCATGCTGCTGGTGACGGCAGCGGTCAGCCCGGCATGAAAGGTTACCCACGCGGGTTCACCAGTTTGATCTATGCCACGGTAGCGGGACTGGTCGTGAGCGGCCTGTTGCTCGCACCGACGACACTCGATCTGCGCTTCGATATTCCGCTGTCGTGGCGTCTGCCGGGAGGCGGGCGTGTTGCCATCGCGGCACTGCATGTCGTGCTGGCGTATGTCATTGCCAGCATTGCCGGCGCGCTATGGCATGTACACATGCGTGTCGGCTGGCGTCGTGGAACGAATCTCAGGGCCGGCAGCGCGCTGGTCATAGCGCTGGTAATCCTGGCCGGTTCAGGTGTTGCCGTATTCTATCTCGGCGGCGATTTTGCGTTGCGCTGTGCGGCCGCGCTGCACTTGCTGGCAGGTGTCTGTCTGCTACCTGTGCTGGTCATCCATGTCGTGGTCGGTCATACCAGCGAGCGCGAACGTCTGCATCACCGCGACCAGCGCCTGGGCGCTGGTCGCGGGTAATCAGACGTCAGCGCCTTTCAGCTCGCGCCGGTCCTGGCCATCGCTTCGGCTTGCCAGGCGCCCAGCTTCTGGTCGCGCACGGTGTCCGCATCGTCGACGTGGGAATCCATCACGAACTTCGGTTTGAAGACTCGTACCCACAGCGGGATCAGCGTAATGGCGCCGATCATGTTGCTGGTCAGCAGCAAGCAGAGCAGCAGGGCCATTTCGCTGTTGAATCGCAGTGACGAACCCGGGATCCAGTAAATGATGCCGGCCATGACCGTCACACCGGTAAACAGGATGGCAGCCCCGGTAGTGCGCATTGACGTCACGATGGCATCGAACAGATTGCGGTGACGCATCTCCTCCTTGAGCCGGTCAAGCATGTAGATGGCGTAGTCGACACCGACACCGATACCGACGGAAGTCACCGGCAATGTGTTGACGTTCAGGCCGATATCACGCACGGTCATGAAAGCGCGGTTGGTCATCACGCAGATGATCAGCAGTACGAACACCATCACGCCGGCGAATATCGACTGATACGCGATCATGATCGCGATCGTCACCAGCGAGATGATGGCAACCGTCATCTTGAGGTCCGAGATTTCGGTTTCCTCGTTGGCTGCCGCGGTGGTTCCGATAATGCCGCCGGCGAAGCTTGCCTTGACGCCTTCTATCGGATGCGCTTCGACATACTTCTTGGCAGCTGCGATGGCATGCTCCACGGTTTTGCCGGTCGCGTCCTTGTAGAACACGGTGAAGTTGGCCGTACGACCTTCGAGATCCATGTATTCCAGAATAACGCCTGGCACCGCCGCGCCTGCTTCATACATGAATAACGTGTTGCCGATATCCTTCTGCGTCGCCGGAACCAGCGACCAGCGCGGGTCGTCGTAGTGATACAGACGATTGATCGAGCGGACCAGATGGGGGATGTCACGCGTGCCGCCAAAGTTGATGGTGCTGGCCATATAGCGACCGAACTCTTCCATCATCGCGACGACTTTCGGGTCCTTCATCTTATGCGGCTCGTTACCTTCGAAGAAGATATTGAGCTGATTGGCACCGGCGAAACGATCGGCAATCGTGGCAGCCGCCACGTTGTATTCCTGATCCGGGAACAAGATCGGCGACCCGGGTTTGCTTTCACCAATCTGCACTGACCAACCGAAAGCAAAAGCCCAGGCAGTCAGCGCAATGGCGCCGGCGAAAATGAACGTCGATGCTTTCGGCCCGACCAGGAACACGCCGAGGTTATGCATCATGCGTGACGGCAGATGCTTGTGCTCTTCCTGCACGGTCACTTTCGGTGTCGGCAGCAGTGACATGATCAGTGGCACCAGGATCGCCACCGTGATCAGATTGCTGGCGCCCCAGAATGCACAGTAGTAGCCGAGCTTCGCGATCAGCGGCATCGACGACAGCGCCAGTACCAACAGCGCCATGGCGTCGGCCAGAATGCCGAGACCGGCCGGCAGTATCAGTTCGCCCATGGCAACGCGCACGGCGCTTTCGCGATCCCTGCCGACACGGATTTCGTCGTAGAAGCGTTCCATCATCTGTACGCAATGGCTCGCCGTGCGTGCGGAGATCAGGATCGGCACGACCAGAATGAGCGGGTCGAGGTTGTAGCGCATGAAACCGACGAAGCCGAGACCCCAGACCGCCGAGAGGAATGTTCCCAGCGTCGGTACGACCACACCGGTGATGGAACCGAAATGGATCCACAACAGCAGGATCATGACGAACCCGGTCACACCGAAAATGACTTTCAGTTCTTTCGAGTAGTAGTAAATCCAGCCTTTCAGCATCGGCTCGCCCGCAATGTAGAGGCGGGTCTGGCCGTCAGCCTCGACTTCGTTCTTCAGAGCTTGAAGCTTGGTATGAATATCGACGTAATTCAGCCGTTCTTCGTCAAAACCGGCGACGACAAGCGCAGCCCTCCCATCGGCCGAGAGGTAGGTGCCGTAGACGATGTCGTTATTGAACGACTCTTCACGCAACTGTTTGAGCGCTTCAGGTTCCTTGGGAAGATCTTTCGGCAGCACGGATTCCGATTTGATCAGACCGCCCGCCGTGGTGCGGATACGCCGGATCTTGGGGTGGGCGATACTGGCGACCTGGTAGTGGTTGACGCCACCAATCAAGTCGACTTCTTCAGTGATGTGGACGACTTTCTTCAGTGTGTCGTAAGTGAAAATGTCGGCTTTCGGGTCAGTTACTTCGAGTGCCATTGTCACGACATTGGCGCCGCCGAAAGTCTGCTTCATCCGGTTGTAATTGACGATGTACTCGTGACGCGCGGGCAGCAGATCGGCGAACCGGGAGTAGACCTGGATGGACGGAATGAAATAGGCGAGAACCAGCGTCGGGATCATGATGATGCCGAAGGAGATCCACTTCCGATCCATCAACCAGTTGGCGAGCCGATGTCCGCGCGTTGTGCGCATCGGTGGTGGTGTACGGACTTCGCTCATACCTGTCGTCTCCTGAAGCTGGGCATTTCGATCGAGAGAGGGAGTCAGTCCCTCTCGGAAATACGCTCCCGGGCGGTTCCAGACGCCCGCGGGCGAACGGTGGATTTCTCGGGAACGAAGGACGGATACGGTCGCTGACGGCCGATACATATCCGTTGAGCCAGGCCGTCCTCAAGGATTCCCCCCGCGAGGCAGCCAGGCTGTCTCGCAGTATATTCGGACTCGTCAGCAAGTGAACAGACAGGCGCGCGGCCCGGCACCGTACCGGGCAAGCCGACTGACCCAACTGGGCTAGTTGCGCTGGGGTGACCGTCTGCGATCGAGTGGCTGGTTCCGTCTTGGTTATTTAATGTACTATACCGTTCAGTATATTTTTCAGGCTTCTGCCATGACGGTGCGCCGATGCTTGCCCGCAGTATCCGCTTTCGTTGTGCTGCTGTTCGTGGCCGGCTGTGACAAGCCGACGCCGGCTGCAACGATGGCACGATCGGTAGTCGTCGAGGTGCCGCAGTCGATGTTGGCGGCGGCCGACGGCGAAGTACTGCCGGGCTCAATCCATGCACGGGTCGAAGCGAATCTCTCGTTCCGCATCGCAGGCAAAGTGGCCGAAAGACGCGTCGATATGGGTGCTCACGTCGAGCCTGGCGCCGTGCTCGCCGTGCTCGATCCCGTCGATGCAGCATTGAATCTCGAAGCGGCGCGTGCGGCCGTCGCTGCAGCACAGGCCGATCTCGTGCTCGCGCAAGCCGAGCAGTCACGTTATGGCGATTTGCGTGAACGCGGATTCGTCGGTCAATCCCACCTCGATACGCGCGTCAACACCACCTTGCTGGCGCGTGCCCGGCTGAAGCAGGTCGAGGCGCAATTCAATCTGGCCGCCAACCAGTCACGTTACACACGTCTGACTGCCGACGCTGCCGGTGTTGTCACCGAGATCATGGCTGAGCCCGGCAATGTCGTCACCGCCGGCGAGCCGATAGTGCGTTTCGCAGCGGACGGCGAGCGCGAAGTGCACGTGTCGATTGCCGAAGGGAAGCTCGAAGCGCTGCGCAGCGCAACAGAGATCGAAATCGAACTCTACAGTAACCCCGACAAGCACTATCGCGGTCACGTTCGCGACATCAATCCCCAGGCTGACAGCGCAACACGCACGCATCTTGCGCGCATTACGATCCTCGATGCAGACGAACACGTGCGCCTCGGTGCGACTGCTACAGTTCTACTCCGGGTGATCGGCGATGCGGCGATTTTCCGTCTGCCGGCCACGGCACTCGGCGCCATCGGCAGTAACCAGCCTGCCGTGTGGCGGGTAAAAGCCGGTGCCGATGGCGACACCGTCGAAGCGGTGCCGGTCACCGTATTGCGTTATCTCGATGACAGCGTTGCAATAACCGGCCCGTTGCAGAGCGACGACCGACTGGTCACTGCCGGTGTTCACCTGTTGACCGCCGGTATGGCGGTGCAGGCTGTCGAGCGCTCCGCCAAAGCAGCGCTTTAGCCGAACTGACGTTGCGTTACCTACTGCGGTGAGTCGTTTCAATCTTAGCGCGTGGGCGCTCGCCAACCGTTCGTTGGTCGCTTATTTCATGCTGCTGTTCGCAATCGGCGGCGTGTGGTCGTACTTCCATCTCGGCCAGTCCGAAGACCCCCCGTTTACGTTCCGCATAATGGTCATCCGAACCCAGTGGCCTGGAGCCACCGCCGACGAAGTCGATCGGCTGGTGACCGACAAGATCGAGGAAAAGCTCCAGGAGCTCAACTCGCTCGACTTCCTGCGCAGCTATTCACGCCCCGGCGAATCGCAGATCTTCATCATTTTTCGCGAAGATCTGCCGCCGGCCTCGATGCCAGAGAACTACTATCAGGCGCGCAAGAAAGTGGCCGATATCCGCCATCGCCTGCCGCCTGATGTCATTGGTCCGTCGTTCAATGACGAGTTTGCCGATACTTTCGGCAATATTTACGCGTTGCAGGGCAAGGACTACAGCTACGCCGAACTGAAGGACTACGCCGAGCGAGTCCGTGACCGCCTGCTCCGGGTCCGCGATGTGGCCAAAGTCGACCTGCTTGGACTGCAGGAAGAGCGCATCTTCATCGACATCAGTAACTCTCGTCGCGATCAACTCGGCATTCCGCCGCGCCTGATCGAATCGGTCCTGCGGCAACAGAACGAGATCGTTGCCGCCGGGGATTTCGACACCACCACCGACAAAATCTACCTGCGCGTGTCCGGCGGGCTGCATTCGCTCGATGAAGTGCGGAACCTCCCCATCGAGTACGAAGGACGGACATTCCGTCTCGGCGATATCGCCCGGGTCTATCGCGGCTATCAGGATCCGCCAGCGCAACGCCTTCGCTTCAACGGCGAACAAGCAATCGGCATCGCGGTCTCCATGGAAGCCGGCGGCGACATCATCCAATTGGGCCATCAACTCGACGCCGAATTCGACAAGCTCAACCGCGAGGTTCCGCTGGGCATGGCTCTGTCGAGACTTGCCGATCAGCCGCGTGCCGTGGCGAGTGGGGTGCGGGAGTTCGTCACTGCGCTCGGCGAAGCTGTCGTGATTGTCCTGGCCGTGTGTTTCCTGTCGCTCGGTGTGCGTACCGGTCTGGTCGTCGCGCTCTCGATACCGCTCGTGCTGGCGATGACTTTTGCCTGCATGCACTATTTCGGTATCGGTCTGCACAAGACCTCGCTCGGTGCGCTGGTGATCGCGCTCGGACTGCTTGTGGATGACGCGATCATCGCTGTCGAAATGATGTCGGTCAAACTTGAGGAAGGCTACGATCGACTGCAGGCGGCAGCATTTGCCTATCGCACGACGGCGTTCCCGATGCTGTCCGGCACTCTGATCACGGCCGCTGGTTTTCTGCCGATAGCGACGGCAAAAAGCAGCACCGGTGAATATACGGTCGCCATCTTTCAGGTCACTGTCATCGCGCTGTTGTTATCGTGGGTAGCGGCGGTCGTGTTCGTGCCTCTGCTGGGTTACTTGATGTTGCCGGAGCGCGGTCTGCCGGCCGAGCCGGCTGAACATGAAGAGCACGCCGTCTACCACACGCGTTTCTACAATGTCTTTCGCGGCGTGGTGCGGACCTGTGTCAGGCACCGGTGGCTGACTATCGGAGTGACGATTGCCGTGTTCGCCGGCAGCCTGGTCGTGTTCGGTAAAGTGCCGCAGCAGTTTTTCCCGGACTCGACACGCCTCGAGCTTCTGATCGATCTCAAGCTTCCCGAAGGCGCTTCCATCAATCAGACCGATGCAGCCGCGAAGCGACTCGAGCACATCCTGGCCGAGACCGATGGCATCGATAGCTTTGTCGGCTACATTGGCAGCGGCGCGCCTCGTTTCATTTTGCCACTGGATCAACAGCTGCCGGCGCAAAGCTTTGCGCAATTCGTACTCAACACCCATGATTTCGCCGCACGCGAGCGAGTTCGAGTGCAGCTGCTCGAGCAGTTTCCGCAGGCATTTCCTGATCTACGCTGGCGCGTCAATCGTATCGAGAACGGTCCACCGGTAGGCTATGTGCTGCAGTATCGTGTGTCCGGTCCAGACCGCGCCGTGGCCCGCACGCATGCCGAAAAGATTGCGGGTCTGTTACGCGCCAACGCTTACACCAGCGGCGTCCATCTCGATACCGCAGAGCCGTCCAAAGTCATCCGCATCAAGGTCGACCAGGACCGCGCCCGCAGCCTCGGTGTCAGCACGCAAAGCATCGCCCAGATCATCGATGTTGCAGTTAATGGTGTTGCCGCCTCAACTTATCGCGAAGACAACAAGCTGATCCAGATAGTGCTACGTGGACCGCCAGACGAACGCTCGCGACTCGAACTGCTGAGCAGCCTGTCTGTGCCAACGGCCAGCGGCAAGAATGTCGCTCTAGGTCAAGTGGCACATATCGAATATGGATTCGAGGAAGGAATTCTGTGGCGCCGCAACCGGGTGCCGACAATAACCGTACGGGCGGACATCTACTCGGCCATCCAACCGCCCGAAGTCGTTGCCATGCTGGCGCAGGAAATGACCGCGCTGGAAAGCCAACTGCCGCGCGGCTATCGGCTGGAAGTCGGTGGCACGGTCGAAGATGCAGGCAAAGGTCAGGCCAGTGTGATGACGGGCATGCCGTTGTTCGTGTTGGTCGTGCTGACCGTATTGATGATTCAGCTGAAAAGTTTCTCGCAGACCGCCATGGTGTTCCTCACCGCCCCGCTGGGCATTATCGGCGTCGCCGCGTTCCTCATGATCTTCAAGCAACCTTTCGGCTTCGTTGCCATGCTCGGCACCATCGCGCTGTTCGGCATGATCATGCGGAACAGCGTCATTCTGATCGATCAGATCCGCCAGGATCTCGAACAGGGTCGCGCGCCTTTCGATGCCGTCGTCGAGGCGACTGTGCGTCGCTTCCGTCCCATCGTGTTGACTGCGCTCGCTGCTGTGCTAGCCATGATTCCGCTATCCGGCAGCGTATTCTTCGGGCCGATGGCAGTTGCCATCATGGGCGGCCTGATTGCGGCGACTGTGCTGACGCTATTGTTCCTGCCGGCATTGTACGCGGCGTGGTTTCGCGTGCCGCGGCACGGCTCAATCCGCTGATATCGCGTAGGCGCGCAGAAACATCTCGACTGTCGCTTTGGCTATCGCGTTGAGTTCTCGGGTCGAAGGCAGAGGGCCGATATGCAGCAGAACCCGGAGATGGTCGCTGCCTTTCAGCATTGAAAAGAATTGATCGGCTGCGCGGGTGGGATTGGTAATCGTTAAATCACCGTCCGCATGAAAGCGGGCGAGCAGGCGTTCGAACGCAGCAATCGTCGGCAATGGGCCGGATTCCCAGAACGTCACGTTCATGCCCGGTTCGGGTGTCGCACTCGCAATCAGTACGCGATGCAGCGCGAGCACATCGGGCTGGAACATCAGGCTCAGAAACGCATTTGCGATACGAGTCAGCGCTACCGGCGGCCCCAGCGGCGCTAGTTCAGAGAACTCGCGTGCCTCGAAACATTCTTCGCATTTGCTTGCGATCAGCGCTTCGAAGAGTCCTTCCTTGTTATGAAAATGACTGTACACCGTCAATTTCGAGACACCTGCTCGAGCCGCCACTGCTTCGAGCGTGGTGCGCTCGAAGCCCTGCTCGAGAAACAACAATGATGCCGCAACCAAAATGGCTGCGCGCTTCTCGACGTCTTTGGGCCGTCCAAGCAGGCGTGCGCTGGGGTCGCTCATGGCAGACTCCGGGATCAGCGATAAAGCGCGATTATACCCCTGGGTCAGCCTCCAGGTTGTGACCTGGCGCCGCTGTCACCGTTGAGACTAAAGTGCGGCGGCAGTGGCGGTGAATGCACCTCGGCGTTCCGTGCCGGAAACATCAGCTGCCGCAGCGTGACGCAGATCAACCAAGCGCACCACGCTGAACAGTAATCGTGAGAGACGAAATGCGCGCCGCGTGCCCATTGAACGCTGGCATATCCGAGCCCGAGCAGAGCAACGAACGCGGAAGCGGCAACTCTTCTCTGACGTGTGCGGCAGCACAACGCCAGGCTCAGCAGCGAGAACGCACCGGCCGAATGCGCTCCGGGGAAGCATTCGCCGCGCGGCAGCGCGGCCGGCCGGTCGGCGAACAGGCGTATGTAAGGGCGGTCACTGCCATAGCGCGCGAGCGCCCACGGACAATCGACATTCGTCGCGCGCTTGGCGAGTGCAACGAACGCGACCGTCATGCTTATCGATAACAGCACGTACAGCGCTTCCCGACGATATCGATGGCACGTTGGCAGGAGCCATCCGAGTATAACGACGACCAGAGCGCAGGCAGCTATTCCGCCAACCAGCTGATCGCCGCCGCGATGCAGGACCGACTCGAACAGCGGATCGTGGCGTGCCAGAAAAACGCCAGCACTGCGCGAGTAAAAATAGTCTGCGACTGCCAGGTCGGTTCGCTGTATGCCAAGCAGGGCCAGACCGACGCTGAAGCCGACGCTGGGCAGAACTACCCCTGCGAGCCAGGTTCCGGGTTGTCTTAACACGGGCGGTCAGCGTCGTTCAGGGATTTGCCATGGCAGTTCGCCGAAGGCGCCCGGAGCGCAACGCATTCGCGCTCGTTTGAAAAATTGCGATCGCGTCGTGAATGAGATTCGTCGTCGTTCCTGCGGCCGGGTCTGGACTGTGCCCGCTCACAATGCTGACTTGCGGTGGCCGCAAAGGTGCCAGCTCGACGAGGCGATTGTCACGCAGAAAGCCCAGTTCCTGATAAGTGCTGATGACAGCGTACGACGAGGTCGCAGGCACGCGCAGATCGCGACCGAAGAAACTGGCTGGCGACGGCAAGCCGAGCAGGCCCAGCACGGTCGGCGCAACGTCAATCTGGCTGGCCAGCTGATGATTCTGCGCGGGCGGTACGATTCCCGGCGCGTACACTATCAACGGAATATGATACCGATAGAGCGGCAGTGCGGTTTTACCGGCGCTGGAAGCGCAATGATCGGCAACAATCACGAACACCGTATTGGCGAACCAGGTCGTGCGCCGTGCACGTACCAGAAAATCACCGATCGCCCAGTCGGTGTATTTTACCGCGCCGGGCCGGCCGGCATGGCCGGACGGTAGATCAATTCGGTTCTCGGGATAGGTGTATGGACGATGATTCGACGTCGTCATGATATGCGTGAAGGAGGCATGTCCGGACTGCTCTGAACGCGTAATCTCGGTCAATGCCTGGGAGTAGACGTCTTCATCCGCTACCCCCCAGGCATTCTCATGATGGATGTTTGCCGCCGGGATTGCCGCACGATCGACGACTTCGTAACCATTGCTGGCGAAGAAGGTGCGCATATTGTCGAAGCGCGCGTCGCCGCCGTAGACAAAGCGCACGTCGTAACCCTCATCGGCGAGAATGCCGCCCAGTGTCGCCAGTCCGCCGTTATCCGGTCGTTTGATGATCGATTCGCCAGGGGAGGGCGGTACTGACAACGCCAGCGCCTCGAGTCCGCGTACCGTGCGTGTACCGGTCGCATAGAGATCGGTGAACAGCAATCCGCTATCAGCAAGGCGATCGAGATTGGGTGTCAATTGCAGACGCGAACCAAAGTGGCGCAGGTAGGTTGCCGACAGGCTTTCTACCGAGATGAGGACGACGTTGTAGCGCCGACCGCCCGATCTGGGGCCGGCATCTGGATCCTGACCCAGATCGGCGCGCAGCGTCGCAAGCCGAGCATCTGCTTCCGTTGCCGTCAACGAAGGATAGAATCCGGCGTAGTCCAGTTCAGCGCTCTTGAAAGCACGAAAGAAATCGAACACACCGTTGCGAGCCAACTCGTTCGCATAACGATTATCGAAAGGGTGCGGCGGTACCGGATTGGTTGTCAGATAGACCACGACCGGCCAGCACAGCACCAACAGTGCGGTGATCCGCTCCGAACCCCGGCCGACTGATTGTTCCGGGCCGCCCCCGATTCGTCGATACTGCGAGCGGAGCAGCACCGCGCTGCAGGCCGCCAGCAGACTCAGGATCCAGACCAATGGATAGGACTGCCACAGATTGGCGACCACTTCATGGGTATAGATGAGGTAATCGACTGCGATGAAATTGAAGCGCGTACCGAATTCGAGCCAGAACAGCACTTCGGCGGCAGCGATAAACAGAACCAGAAACGTTGCCACGCACAGCGCGCCGAACACGGCCGCGTGCCCACTGCGTCGTCGCCGGCTGGCGCTCGGCAGAACCGCGAGTACCAGCGCGAGTGGCAGCGTTACATAGCCGACAGCAAGCAGGTCATAGCCGGCGCCTAGCAGCAGGGCGAGTGCCACACTCGGTACTGACGGTTCGAAAGCAGACCCACAAAGCCACATCAGCGCGAGCCGGGTCAGGGTCGCAACCAGCATCGTGAATCCGAGCAACCAGCGCATTGCGCCGAGGCATTCGCCTTTCTCTGCTGCATCGGCGATAGCGGCAGAGGTGTGGGGCACTGCCCGGGCAAAAGGACGAGACACGGACCGCTCCACGCAGTTGCAATGGCGGCACCCTAAACAAGTTGACGTTAGTAACGCGTTAGCAGACGTGCGTCGGCTGACTATTGGCTGAGCCCGGTGGGGCTTGCTTGCTCGAAACTGAGTGTGAAACGGGTCCCTGTATCGGTTGCGGTTTCGACGGTAATGCACCAACCGAGACGATCGCAAATGCGTTTGACGATGAACAATCCCAATCCTTCACCGGCACTGTGCGCGCCGCGCACATGGCGCTCGAAGATGTGCGCGGCAAGCGCAGGGGTGATCCCGGCACCACGGTCGGCGACGGACAACGATTGCCGAGCCAGACGTACTTCCACCCCGCGACCGCCAGCGTGTTCCAGTGCGTTGCGCAGTAGATTGTTGACGACACACAGCAACAAGCCGCGCGGTACCGTCAAGTGGCAAGGTTCTCCCATTTCCAACCGCAACTCGTCGCCGCGCAACGGCTGTGCCAGCCGTTGAATGCGGATTGCGTCCTGCACCACTTCGGCGACATTGGTCCGCTCGTCGCCGAACGTGCCAGACTGCCGAGCCAGGAACAGCAGTCCTTCCGTCAACGCACGCATCTGTTCAGCAGCTGAGCGTATCCGATCGAGGCGCGTGCGATCCTGCGTCGACAGCCCGGCCTGCCCTTCGAGCAGTTCGATGCCGGTCAACATCACGGCGATCGGCGTGCGAAGCTCATGACTTGCATCTCGCGTGAACGCCCGCTCGCGCTCGACCATGTCGTCATACCGAACCAGCGTTCGTTCGAATGCGTGAGCGATCTGCGCAATCTCCTTGTCCACACCTGCAGCAACCAGCGGCAGACGCGGTCGATCCGGGTCGACCGCGCTCACACAACGTGCGAGCGCCTGTACCGGTCCCAGAACGACGCGTGCCAGCCACCACGCCATGGCTGCGGCTGTCATCAACGCCGCGATCCCGACCAGGAACGCGATCCTCAACAGTTCGTGTTCCAGATGTTCGACCGGATCGAGATTGCTGTCCGCGATCAGGATGAGACGAGTAGTGCCGACATCGCGTCGCGCGACGGTATACGTCGAATCCGCCAGCGCGACTTCGAGATGGATGCCCGACTGCACCTTTCGCAGTGCCTCGGGCACGCTCGAGAGTTCGCCGTTTTCGGCAACATAAGCTGTTACACCAGCAGGCAAGGCGGGCAGCGCGGCGGGCGCCGCTGCCCGCGCTCTGACAAATTCGTCCAAATAAGCCTGAAATTCGCGCTCGGCAAACTCGAACTCGATGACCTCGATGAATTCCGCAATAGCGAGCGTGTAGCCGCCGACGAAGACGATAGCCAGACTGAGCGTTGCCAGCAGAAAGCGCCTCTTCAGGTCGAGCTCAATCACGGTCGTCAGCTGCCAGGCGGTAGCCGAAACCCGGCAGCGTCAGCAGCAGCGCTCCGTCGAAAGGTTTGTCGATAGCGCTGCGCAGACTGTGAATATGAAATCGCAGGCTGGCTTCGGCATCGGGCGGCTCATCGCCCCAGATATGGTGCATGAGTTCGGCACGGCTGACGACTGCCGGTGCGCGTCGCATCAACAGCTCCAGAATACGTAAACCCGTTGGCGATAATCGTAATCGGGTGCCGGCGCGTTCGACTTCGGCAGTGCGAGTATTGAAACGGAGCGATCCATACTGCAGTACTGTGCCGGTGGCTTGACCGCGGCGCGTCAACGCCAGGAGTCGGGCGTGCAGCTCGGCCAGTGCAAACGGTTTGGTGAGGTAGTCATCAGCACCGCTGCGGAAGCCCGCGAGCTTTTCGTCCAGGGTGTCACGCGCAGTCAACATCAGGATAGGGATAGCAATTCCGAAGTTCTCGCGCAATTGTCGACATACATTCATCCCATCCAATCGCGGCAATCCGATATCGAGGATGATGACGTCAAAGACCTGGGTTGTCGCCAGCGCGAGTCCGCGCGGTCCATCTGCGGCGAAATCGACGATGCAGTCCGCAGCGCACAGATACTCTCCGATATTGGCGGCGAGAGCGGCAGAATCTTCAATCAACAGGACGCGCACGGTGCTGCTACCGGCACCGTCCAGCGTCACTGGGTACGACAGGAGTCCGTGAGGTGGTGATTTCGCGTTCGCGCGTTACCTTCATATCGGATACGGACCTGACTGCCGACAACGCGGCGTTGTCATGTTAGCCCGGTTACATCGTCACGCCCATGAGCGCTGCATGCCTGGCTGGCCTGCCCGCGTACCGGCTAACGGCTTCCTAACGGTTGCGGCCTTACTGTGCCACCGAGACGCCGACGGCTGTCTCATGCAAACCCCCAGGGGAACCATGAACGATGTCAGTTGAAGCCCATTTCCCTGCAGTCGACAAAGTTGCCGAGATCACGTCCACGTTCTGGATCATGAAGATCTGCGCGACGACTCTCGGCGAAACGGCCGGCGATTTGGTGTCGATGACGTTGTCGGTTGGTTATGCGACGAGCTCGCTCATCCTGCTCGGCGGATTTTTCGTCTCGCTGATCGCGCAATTGCACGCCACGCGCTTTCATCCGGCGCTATATTGGCTGGTCATTCTGACGACCAGTACAGCGGGTACGACGATATCCGACTATCTAGACCGCACGCTTGGCCTCGGCTATGCGCAAGGTTCGTTGTTGCTCATACTCGGTCTTGGCTCAGTACTGGCCGCCTGGCGCATCACCGAGGGCAGCCTCGCAGTCAGCCATATCAGTCGACGTCGCCCGGAAACGTTCTACTGGATTGCTATTCTGCTCTCGAACACGCTCGGCACAGCTTTCGGCGATTTTCTGGCCGACGATACCGGGCTCGGTTTTCTGGGTAGCGCCAGCCTGATTGCGGGACTGCTCGGCGTTATTGTCGCGCTGCGTTATCTGAGTGTTACCGACAGGGTGGTTCTGTTCTGGCTTGCGTTCGTGCTGACGCGTCCTCTAGGGGCTACGTTGGGCGATCTTCTAACCAAGCCGGTCACGCACGGCGGCCTCGATTTCGGTACGCTGGGTTCCTCGGCGGTATTACTGGCGGTGCTGGTCGCGTTCGTCGTTACCAGCGGAATGCGCGCGGCGCACCTGCCGGCCCGGCGCTAACCGCGAGCCAGCTTTACAAGTTCGTAATACCGCAACCATCGCTCGTCAGTAGTCTCGAATAATGCTGCGACCTGCCTGTCGATGTAGTCGAAGTCGAGCTTGAGGCGTTGGGCTGCGAACAGGCGCTCGAGATCGGCGAAATCCTTGGTTCGCCCGAACAGTAGTTTGAAAACGGCAAGATCCTCTGCACTCAGTATCCAAATGTTTGTCTGGGCGAAAGGAACGCTGACTCGGCGTTGCATCGCATCGAATGACAACGGAAGCAGCGGCAGAAACACATCGATTCGAATGCCTTTATAACGCGCTCCGAAATCCCCGCGTTGAGCGCTTTCCGCTGCATCGGAACGAAGCACACATCCTGCGGTACGCAGAGTCTCCAATAAAGCAGGTACTTCCTGTGCGCCAACGTCAAGCGCAATATCGATGTCCATCGTGGCACGCGGAGCTGTCCAGTAGGCGAGCGCGATGGCACCACTGACAGCATAGTCAATGCCCGCGGCCTCGAGCGTCGCAGTTAGGTGGCCAACGGCGCCGATGACATCTGGCGCAGTCATGCAGCGCTCATGGCGGCAGCGCGAAGCCGGGATAAGTGCACGAGAGATTCTGTCGGCAGCGGATCGCTTGCGTCTAGAATCGCTTCGCAATCCGGATGACGCTCGAGTACGGCGGCAGCCAACTCACAGACTGCGACCAGACCTTCGAAATGCCGCAGGGGACTGGCATCGACGAAATCTTCGACGTCTTTCAGCGCTGACAACCAGCTATCGAGTGCAGGGGGAGTCCGCGATGAGTGTTCTCGGATAGACGCGCCCGGAAACCTTGTATCGTTCGCATCCATCGGTGGCGCAAGTATCGGAAACTGCCCGATCATACGCCACTTGCCGTGCAGCGTGGAACGCTCGATTTTGACGCACCACGCTTTGTCAAAGAGGTCAGCGCGACTCGGTCACGCCAGCTGATGGTTGAGCCAGAAACGCGTCGTAAGCCGCGATGAATTCCGCAGTATGTTCGAAATGCGGCAGAGCCCCAGAATCGAAGACGGTGAAAGACCAGTTGGGTCTGCTCTCGAAAGCCTGTTTGCCGCGGTAGTCGACAAAGTCGCCTCGTACACCATGCGACATCCACACTGGCAGGCGGAGCTGCTCGTAGATATTGGTGATGTCGGCACTGAACAGGAAGCCCGAGATGAAGTAATACGGCACATGGTGTGCGCCTGGATCGCGCGTTGTCAGATACGAGTATTCGAACATGCCCTCATCGATCTGCTTGGCGCCCCAGGTCTTCTCCAGAAAATAGCGGATGCTGATTCGACTGGTCAGGACGTCGAACAAGCCGCGACGCCATAGCGGTGCGGTGAAGAAACGATAGAGCCAGGCTTTCCCGCGCGAGCTGCCCGGTGGCCCACGCCATGGGCCGCGACGATCGAAACCGGTCGGACTGACCAGGGCCACGCTGCGGAACGCGTCTGGCATTTCGCTTGCAGCTCGCGCCAGGAATTCACTGGCCAGCGAGACCGCCAGTGCATCGATGGCGCCGCCGCCCTCGCGCTCACGGATCACGGCAGTCATGGCGAGAATGGCGTCAGTCATGAGTCTCGCGGTATAGCGCCGGTCACTGCGCTCGGAATGCCCATAGCCCGGCAGCTCGAGCGAATAGACGCGGCGAGTCTGGCGATAGTGCTCATGCAGCGGCTGGACTTCGTAGGCCGAACCTGCAGCGTTGATACTGTGGATCAACAACAGTGGCGGCGCTATATCACTTGCAGGTCCGGCGATGTAGCAGGCCAGCGTTCCAGCCCTGCTCTGCACGGTCAACTGCTCGCCACTGACCGGCGCGGGCAGAGCGTTGGTTTTCTGCGCCACGGTGCTGCAACCGAGCAGAGTCGACAGCGGCATTGCCGCTACGGCGAGACCCAGACGGCGTGCAAGCCATCGAGCATCCCGGATATTGCGGCTGAATGCCGTATCTGTTCGCGTCACATCAGGATCCTGTAACGAGTCTCGCCACGACGGCCGTTCCGGGCAAGACGGGGTGGATCACGACCGCGCTGTGACCACCAGCAGTTCGGCACCGTCATCGACCATGTCGCCGACGGCAAAATGTACTGCCTCGACGACGCCATCGGCAGCGGCAGTCAGGGTGTGTTCCATTTTCATCGCTTCGAGGATCAACAATGCCTGACCGCGTTCCACGCTGTCGCCGACTGCGACACGCAGCTGCACGATACGGCCTGGCATCGGCGCTTTGATCTGGCCGGCACCGGCGGTGCCCTGATCGATGTCTTCGGTCAGTTCAATCCGCGCCAGGGCGTAACTGCGTCCGTTGACGATGACGATGCGCTGCCCTGCCGCTTCGACGATACTGGCACGAAGGCGGTGCCCGTTCAGTGCGGCATGCAGCACACCGTCAGTGTCCAAATGCCCTTCGACCAAGTAGGACTCGGTGCCGATGGCGAATGTCCACGGCGGACCGGGATAGCGAACGTGAACTGCCATCTCGCCACTGCTGCCGCTGTAGCGGAGAGTCTCTTCACCCGGGCCATTGACCCGCCATCCGTCGACGCTGGCCCACGGCGAACCCGGTTCGTTCGACGCTGCAGCGATTGTTGCGGCCCGAGCGCGGCGAAGCAGCAGTTCCTCGAGTGCGGCCAGCGCGCCTTGCGTCGCTTCGGGTAGGCTGCCGGCACTGACGAGCTCGTCGTAATGCTGCGCGATGAATCCGGTATCGACACCGCCTTCGATGAAGGCCGGATGTGCGGCGACAGCGGCCAGAAAATCGAGATTGGTCGTGAGCCCGGCGACTTCGGTATCAGCAAGTGCGCCGCGCAATCGACGCAGGCAGGCGGCCCGGTCGACATCCCACGCGATCAACTTTGCGATCATCGGGTCATAGTGGACGGTCACGCTGTCGCCCTGTCGGATCCCCGTATCGATACGCACGTAGTCCGACGCAGCCGGAAAGCGTAGATGGCGCAGTGTGCCGGTCGCCGGCAGGAAATCTCGTTCCGGGTCTTCGGCATACAGGCGCACTTCAATCGCGTGACCGCGTATGGCGAGAGCGTCCTGCGTCAAAGGCAGGGTGCCGCCAGCGGCAACATTGAGCTGCCATTCGACGAGATCCTGGCCGGTAATCATCTCGGTGACCGGATGCTCGACCTGCAAGCGCGTGTTCATTTCCATGAAATAGAATTCACCGCTGGCGTCGGTGATGAACTCAACCGTGCCCGCGCCGACATAGCCGATGGTTTGCGCAGCTTTGACCGCGGCGAGTCCCATCGCCGCGCGGCGGCCGGCGCTCATGCCGGGCGCAGGCGCTTCCTCCAGTACCTTCTGATGGCGACGCTGCACCGAGCAGTCGCGTTCGAACAGATAGACAGCGTTGCCGTGGCTGTCGCAGAAGACCTGTATTTCAATGTGACGTGGCGTCGTCAGGTATTTCTCGATGAGTACGTTGGCATCGCCGAAAGCTGACTGCGCCTCGCGTTGTGCGCCGCTCAACGCGTCACCGAAGTCTGCGGCCCGCGTGACGACACGCATGCCTTTGCCACCACCACCGGCCGAAGCCTTGATCAGTATCGGATAGCCGATACGCGATGCTTCGCGCGCGAGCAGTTCGGGGGATTGATCGGTGCCGTGATAGCCAGGTACCAGCGGGACGCCCGCGGTCTCCATCAGTCTTTTCGATTCGCTTTTCAGTCCCATCGCGCGAATCGCCGCTGGCGGCGGCCCGACGAAAATAACGTTCGCGGCTGCACAGGCTTCAGCGAATGCGGCGTTCTCGGATAAAAAGCCGTAACCGGGATGAATGGCCTGCGCACCGGTCCGGCGCGCCGCCGCCAGTATCGACTCACCGCGGAGATAGCTCGCCGAAGCGGCCGCCGGCCCGATTGCAATCGCTTCGTCAGCCAGCGCAACATGGCGCGCGTTGGCGTCTGCTTCCGAGTACACGGCAACGGTGCGGATGCCAAGGCGCTGCGCAGTCAGGATGACGCGACAGGCGATTTCGCCGCGGTTCGCTATCAGTATCTTGTCGAACATTGCCGTTCCCTGCTTACATGCGAAACACGCCGAAGCGCTGTTCGCCCATCGGTGCATTCAGCGCGGCGGAGATGCCGAGCCCGAGAATACGGCGTGTATCGGCCGGATCGATGATGCCGTCGTCCCACAGTCGCGCGCTGGCGTAGTAAGGATGGCCTTGCTCCTCATACTGCGCGCGTATCGGTGACTTGAACGTATTTTCCTCGTTCACCGGCCAGGTCTCGCCACGTGCTTCGATGTTGTCGCGCCGGACCTGGGCGAGTACGGCAGCAGCCTGTTCGCCACCCATGACCGAGATGCGCGCGTTAGGCCACATCCACAGGAAACGCGGATTGTAGGCGCGCCCGCACATGCCGTAATTGCCGGCACCGAAGCTGCCACCGATGATGACCGTGAACTTCGGAACGCGTGTCGTCGACACTGCGGTAACTAGTTTGGCGCCGTCTTTGGCGATACCACCGGCCTCGTATTTTCGCCCGACCATGAAGCCGGTGATGTTCTGCAGAAAGACCAGCGGAATTCCGCGTTGATCGCATAGTTCGATGAAATGCGCGCCTTTCTGCGCGGATTCCGAAAACAGAATGCCGTTGTTGGCGATGATGCCGACCGGATAACCATGAATATGCGCGAACCCGCATACCAGCGTTGCGCCATAGAGCTGTTTGAACTCATCGAACTCGCTGCCGTCGACGATACGTGCGATCACTTCGCGTACATCGTAAGGCCGACGCAGATCGGCGTTGACTGCGCCATAGATCTCGTCGGCCGGATAGAGCGGTTCGCGCGTCGCAGCGAGCCGGACCTGCAGCGGTTTGCGTCGGTTGAGATTGGCGACGATGCGTCGCGCCCGGGCCAGCGCGTGTGCGTCATTCAGCGCATAGTGGTCGGTGACGCCCGAGATGCGTGAATGCACATCGGCGCCGCCCAGTTCTTCAGCGGTGACGATTTCGCCGGTTGCCGCTTTGACCAGTGGCGGACCGCCAAGAAAAATCGTGCCCTGATTGCGCACTATGATGCTTTCATCGCTCATCGCCGGCACGTAAGCACCGCCGGCCGTGCATGAACCCATCACGACCGCGATCTGCGGAATGCGCTGTGCCGACATGGTGGCCTGGTTGAAAAAGATGCGCCCGAAATGATCACGATCGGGGAAGACTTCGTCCTGTTTGGGCAGGAACGCACCACCGGAATCGACCAGATAGACGCAGGGCAGGTGGTTGGCCGCGGCAATTTCCTGCGCGCGGAGGTGCTTCTTGACCGTCAGCGGGTAATAAGTACCTCCTTTCACCGTGGCGTCATTGGCGACGATCATGCATTCGACGCCGCTGACGCGACCGATGCCGGTAATGATGCCGGCGCAGGGCACGTCGTCGTCGTAGACCTCAAAACCTGCGAACTGCGACAGCTCGAGCAGCGGCGTGCCCGGGTCGAGCAACGTCTGCACACGCTCACGTGGCAGAAGCTTGCCACGCGCCGTGTGCTTCTCGCGCGCTTTATCGTCTCCGCCGCGAGCGATGACGGCGACTTTGTCACGCAGATCGGCGACCAGAGCGCCCATCGCCGCCGCATTGGCCCGAAATTCCTCGGTGCGCGGATTGATGGCAGTACGGATGATGCTCATGCGGTTTCCTTGAACAATTCGCGCCCGATCAGCATCCGCCGGATTTCGCTGGTGCCAGCACCGATTTCATAGAGTTTGGCATCACGCAGCAGACGGCCGGTGGGATAATCGTTGATGTAGCCGTTGCCGCCCAGACACTGAATTGCTTCGAGCGCCATCCAGGTCGCTTTCTCGGCGGAATAGAGAATGGCACCGGCAGCGTCTTTACGCGTGGTCTCGCCGCGGTCGCAGGCGCGGGCAACCGCGTAGACGTAGGCGCGACACACGCTGAGCGTCGTATACATGTCGGCGAGCTTGCCTTGCATGAGCTGGAATTCGCCGATAGGCGTGTCGAACTGCCGGCGATCGTGCACATAGGGCATGACGACGTCGAGGCAGGCCTGCATGATACCGAGAGGTCCACCCGACAACACCAGCCGCTCGTAATCGAGCCCGCTCATCAATATGCGTACGCCATCGTTGACCTGACCGAGAACGTTCTCCGCGGGCACTTCGCAGTCCTTGAAGACGAGTTCGCAGGTATTCGAGCCCCGCATGCCAAGTTTGTCGAGTTTCTGCGCCGTGCTGAAGCCCTGAAACGACTTCTCGATCAGGAAAGCGGTGATACCGCGCGGGCCGGCATTGATGTCGGTCTTGGCGTAGACAACCAGGGTCGATGCATCGGGACCATTGGTGATCCACATCTTGTTGCCATTGAGAACGTAGCGGTCACCTTTGCGATCGGCACGCAGCCGCATGCTGACGACATCCGAGCCCGCGCCGGGCTCACTCATGGCGAGTGCGCCGACGTGCTCTCCGCTGATGAGTTTCGGCAGATATCGCTGTTTCTGATCGGCGTTGCCATTCCGCCTGATCTGATTCACGCAGAGATTGGAGTGAGCGCCATACGAGAGCCCGATGGAAGCCGAAGCGCGGCTGATCTCTTCCATCGCGACGGTGTGCTCGAGATAGCCCATTGCGGCACCGCCGTACTCCTCTTCGACCGTGATCCCGAGGAGACCCAGATCGCCGAGGCGGCGCCACAATGGCAGCGGAAATTCGTTCCGGCTGTCGACTTCCGCCGCGATCGGCGCTATTTCGGCCGCAGCGAAACTGCTCACCGTGTCGCGCAGCATGTCGGCGGTCTCGCCGAGGTCGAAATTGAGCGAGGGCACTGCCATTGCCATGAGCTTACCTGCCGTGAGCTGAAACATACGATTTCCGAAAACGCTTCGAGATCGCGGAACTTGGTCTGCAATCGCGTGCGGCGGGCGCGTATCGTCTCGCACAGGGCCGCTCGGCGCAATTGGCGAGTCCGGGCGGTCCTTCAGTCGGGGAGATGCGGAAAGCGCAGCCGAAGACAACAGCCGTTGGTCGGTACGATGCTGAGCTGGCCGCGCATCTGGCGGGCAAGTCGAAGCGCCAGTTGCAGGCCCATACTGTTGATCCGGGTCAGATCGAATCCATCTGGCAGCCCGACACCGTCGTCACACACGTCCAGCACAAGATCGGCCTCCAGTGCGGCGAGACGGACCTCGACCTTGCCGCTTCGGCCGGCAGGGAACGCATGCTTCAACGCGTTCTGCACCAGCTCGTTCAGGACCAACCCCAACGGAACAGCGGCGTCCAGGTTCGTCGATACCTCGAGGGCGTCGATGGACAGCGTAATTCCACGCGCCGCCAGGCCGCTGGCGTCTGCAATGCCCCGGAGCAGATCCCGCAGATACCCGGAGACTTCGATACTGACCAGATCGGCGGACTGATACAGGCGCTCATGAACCAGTGCCATTGCGCGGACCCGCTGTACCGTCTCCAGAAAAGCCGTTCGCGTGGCATCGTCGGGCAGGTGGCGTGCCTGCAGGCTGACCAGACTCTGGATCACCTGCAGATTGTTCTTCACCCGGTGATAGACTTCCTTCAGCAGCACTTCTTTCGCACCCAGCGCATTGCGCAACTCCTCGACTGACTGCCGCCGCTGCGTGACGTCGCTGATCGATCCGGCCATGCGCACAGGCTTGCCACGTTCGTCCCAGCGTGCCTGACCGCGAGCGGCGAACCAACGATACTCGCCGCTACCGGTGGCAATGCGGTACTCGACTTCGTAGGGGCGACGTTCCTGCAGGTGGCGGGTCAATTCGAGCTGGACCCGGGAGCGATCATCCGGATGAACAGCCGACGTCCAATCGTCCGGGCTCTGCCAGCTACCGGGTGGGCGGTCGAGCAATTCCATCATTCGCTCGGAGAACGCCTCCGTCCCATTGGCGATGTCCCAATCCCAGATACCGTCGACGGTGCCGCGGGCGACAAGTTCAAATCGTTCATTGCCGTGTCGTACGTCCTCCTGCATCTGTTTGCCTGACGAAATGTCCATGCGCGTACCGATCATGCGCAGCGCCCGGCCATCCGCCGTGCGCTGGACCACGACGCCGCGGGAATGAATCCAACGCGAGTGATTGTTCTCGTCCAACAATCGATACTCGCAGTCAAACGCCGGCGTATGTCCGGCAACGTGCCGCCTGATCAGGGTCACCACGCGGCCGACATCGTCGGCGTGAATATAGCCACGCATGTGTGCTTCGGGGAACACGGTCGGACTCGCCGGTAAGCCGAGCATGGCCAGTGCATGCGGTGAATATTCGACCTGCTGGCTTTCGATATTCCAATCCCACACGCCCTGGCCGGAACCCTCCAGCGCGAACTTCCAGCGTTCCTCACTGCTGCGAAGAACATCTTGCGCGGTTCGCTGTTCATGGATATCGGATAGAGAGCCAGCCATGCGTAGTGGTTGACCCGCGCTATCCCACGAGGCCTGGCCACTGGCGCGGTACCAGCGATAATGGCCGTCGCGCGTTTTCATCCGATATTCGAGGTCGTAAGGCACCCGTTGCTCGAGATGCGCCGCGACTGCCGCGACGACTCGCGGGCGATCTTCAGGATGCAGCAATCCCTGCCAGGCTTCGTAGTTGTCGGTTATTTCCCCTGGTCGATAGCCGAGTAACTGCCAGAAACGCGCGGAACGCTCTTGCGTTCCCGCGACAATGTTCCAGTCCCAGATGCCGTCAACCGCACCACGTGCGACCAGTTCGTAGCGTTCGCGACCGCTGCGCGCGAGATCGAGCTGGCGCAGGCTGAAAGCAAGCAGCATCGACATCGCAATTCCGCCGAACAACACTGCACGTGTCGGTGAACTGGCCACTTCGTGTTCGAGCACATCGTTGGCAAACAATTCGAGTTGCCAGTCGAGTCCGCGCCATTGGATCAGCGCGCTCGATTGCGTAGCGCCGCTGGTTTCGCCGTGCGTCAGAATACTGTTCCCAGCGCTATTCGCGCGCAATGCATAGCCGAGTTCAAGCTGACGGGATAACAATTTCCTTAACAGATCGGGACTCGAATACACGGCGCGCAGGTAGCCGTCCAGCGCGCCGTCGCGGGTCAGCGCGATGACGAGCGCGAAGCCGTTCTCTGCTCCAGCTATCGGTTCGGTGTGGCTCGCAATCACGCCGCTGTCGGCACGGGCCTGTTGCAGGGTTTTGGCACTGTCGGAAGAGCGGCTCAGGTCGCGGCCAAGTTCAGCTGCGGCATCGCTTCGCGGCACCCGCCAGCGAATAACGCCGTCAGCATCGACCCATTCGAGATAGCGCAGGCCAGGCAGTGCTGCCTGGTATTCGATTGCATCGGATTCCCATTCAACTTGAGGCGTTCCGCCGCGGACTATCCACCGCTGCGCCATTCTCTCCAGCGCCTTGGCGTGCGTCTCGAGTTCGCGCGTCACTTCTTCCTGCATCGAGAACAGATGCGTATCGAGCAATCGCGCCAGGCTGGCGGCATCCTGTGCAGTGAGGCCGAACCAAGTGGCGATGGTCAGCGCGATACCCCCTGTAGCAGTAGCAAACGGAACCCAGAACGAGCGCAATTTAATGATGTCGGGCGTTCCGAGTAACGCTAATCCAATGAGCACGAATAGTGCTGCCGTATGCAGCGCCATGCCGGCGTAAGCGCCGTGTTTGTAAGAGTCGGCAGCGCCGGCTGCATACAGAAGAAGCACCGCAAGAGCCTGAGCCAGTCCGGCGGCGACGAACAGCGCAGCGACTCCAGGGCGCCGCAACCACGCCAGATTCAGGATAGCGAGGCTGTAGATAACGAAGACCAACGCGGTCGCAGGTGCCATACGACCGGGTACACCACCGTCACGTCGGGCGAGGAAATCGCGACAGAACAGTTCGTCCAGACCCACTGACTGACCGGTAAGATGCTCGATGAGCGTAGCGCCACCAACGACAACGACACATCCAGCAGCAATCGAGCCAAATCGCGGATGCCGTGTGCCCAGCGCTGCCAGCGCACTGCCGAGTAACACGAAGCAGAGCGCCGTGTTGAAGCGCATGACCGCGGCACCGGTACCGATGCGCAGAATGGGTTCGATAGGGACATACCACGCTGCCATGACAACCATGCCAAGCACGACCAATATGGCGGCACTCAACAGCAAGGCGCGTGAGCCGTGCATGATAGTCGCGCGCACGGCCGAGCGTTTTCGCTTACTGCCGGCTCGCCAGCATGTCGCTGAATTGCGCACTCGCTATCGGCCGACCGAAGTAGTAGCCCTGAGCATAATCGCAGCCAAGCTCAGCCAGGTGATGCGCCTGTTCCTCCAGTTCCACACCTTCGGCGACGACCTCGATTCCCAGCTTGTGCGCCATGGCGACAGTTGCGGCAACGATTTCGGCGCTGGTCTCATCCGTTAACAGATCGCGAATGAAAAATGCGTCGATCTTGAGGCTCTGTGGCGCGAAGCGCTTCAGATAGGCCAGTGATGAATAACCTGTACCGTAGTCGTCGATCGCGAGCCGTACACCGCTCGCGCGAAGCATGGCCAGGCTTTCGTTCAACGCGACATTGTTGTGGCCGAGGGCAACCTCGGTAATTTCGAGGCAGAGGCGTTCAGGGGCGAGGCCGCTACTAGCCAATGCGGCAGCCGCGGAGGGCGCAACCGCGTTTTCACGAAATTGTCGCGGTGAGCAGTTGATGCTAATCGAGATCGGAATCGTCCACGCGCTCGCAGCGCGGCAGGCTTCGGCGACGACCCAAGTCCCTATCGGCAGGATCAGACCGGTGTCCTCCGCTATCGGCAGGAAGCGACTGGGCATGACCAACTCGCCGTCATGGCGCCAGCGCAGCAGCGCTTCGCAACCGACGATCGATTGATCCTTGAGCCGGATCAACGGCTGCAGGTACAGCTCGAATTCATTTTGACTGAGGGCCTGGCGCAGGTCGGATTCGATCGTCAGACGTTCGCCGGCCTCCTGCTCGAGCTCGATCTGGAACAAACGGTATCGATTTCGACCATCGGCTTTGGCTGCGTATAGCGCGCTGTCGGCGTTGCGCAGCAGTACCTGCATGTCGCCGCCATCGATGGGATACAGAGCAACACCGATAGTCGGGGTCACGACGATGGTTCGGCCGGCTAGCGTTACCGGGGCGGAGATGGCAAGGCGCAGTTTCTCCAGTACCGCATGCAGACGGGCAATTGAATCGACTTCCGACAGGATCAGGACGAACTCATCGCCACCCAGCCGTGCCACACTATCCGTCTCGCGCAAGGTGGCACGCAAGCGCGCCGCCACTTCGATCAGCAGTTCGTCGCCGACCTCATGACCGAGCGTGTCATTGACCTGCTTGAACCGATCGAGATCCATCAGGCAGACTGCAACCCGTGAGTGCTGCCGTCGGGCGTGCGCGATGATGCGCTGGAATTCGTCGCGCAGGCGACTGCGATTGCCTAGGCCGGTCAACGGGTCGTAGTACGCCATGATGGCGAGCTTGTATTCAGCGTTCTTGCGCTCGGTTACGTCGTAAACCTGATACAGGAAGCAGATGGGGTTTTCGGTTTCACGAAGCGCGGAAATACTCGCCAGCGTCCATACCACCCGTTTGGCTTCGCGGTGCCGATACCGTTTCTCTATCTGAACCGCAGGTTTGACTCCGCTCATGATTTCGAACAGCGCGGCCTGTTCTTGCTGGCGGTCGTCCTCGACCGTGACTTCGGTGTGCTTGAGCGCGCGCAGCTCGTCGATGCGGTAGCCGAGCAGTTCGCCAAACGATTGGTTGACCATCAGGAAACGGCCGTCCAGCGCAACCAGCGCCATGCCGGAAGCGGCGTGCTCGAAAGTACTGCGGAAACGCTCTTCGCTGGCGCGCAGGTCTGCTTCCTGCTTGAGGCGCAGACTTACGTCGCGGGCAACCAGCACCGCGCCGAGTACTGCGTTGTCGTCATCGCGTATCGGCGCCGCGCTATCGTCTATTGGAATCATCGAACCATCGCGGCGCACCAGCTGGGCGCCGTATTTCGTGGCGATAACTTCGTTGTCGCGAAGTGCCGTGAATATTGGATTGGCAATCAGACCGTGTTCGCCGAACGGTGCGTCGAGACGCATCACTTCGTCGATGCGGTGGCCACGTGCTTCGTCCAGAGTCCAACCGACCAGCTGTTCGGCGACCGGATTCAGAAATGTAATTTCGGCGTTGGCGTTCGTTGCGATAACAGCGTCGCCAACGCAACGGAGCGCGGTGGCGAACCAGCGTTCGGAGTCACGCAGATGCCGTTCCATCTGCGATTTGTACAACGCCACCTCGATCGCCGCACGCAGTTCGCGCGGTTGGAACGGCTTGGTCAGGAAGCCGTAAGGCGCCGACCCAGCGGCGCGTTCGACGGTCTTGATGTCACTGTAAGCGGTGACGAAAACTATCGGGATTTGCAGATGGCGGCTGATAATCTTGGCCGCGTCCGTGCCGTCCATGATGCCCTGCAGCATGATGTCCATCAGGATGAGTGTCGGTCCGGCGCTGCTGGCCAGTCGAATCGCCTCTTCGGCCGAAGCCGCGCTGCCGGCCACGGTGTAACCCATGTCTACCAGCTGCGATTCGATGTCGAGCGAGACGATTTGCTCGTCTTCAACGACCAGGATGGACGCAGCCGCCATGGGTACCTCCGATACAGTTTTATTCGCTACAAGCGCTATTACAGCTAGTATCGCATGAATAACCCGTTTGCAGGTTGTTGTTGGTCATCGGCACGAGTGACGTAAGACTTAACGTCGTTTTCCTCCGCGCGTCAGCGCTCGCCGGTTTCCTCGATGAACAACAGCTGGCCAATACGCTCCCGTACTGCCTGTTTGTCGAAGGGCTTCAGGATGTAGCCGGCAGCACCTGCCGCGAAGCTGTCGACGACGACACGTTTCTCGGCATGACCGCTGATGATCACGATGGGCATTTCAACCAGTCGTTCCACGGCATGGACCATGCGCATGCCGTCGATGCCGTTCATATCTGGCAGGTCGATATCGAGCAGCATGAGGTCCGGTCGCTGTGCTCTCAACATCGCGAAAGCCTGTTCGCCGGAACTCGCGAACTGCAGTCGCAACGGCCAGTCGCGCACAATCTGCGCCATCAGTTTGTGTTGAAACTCATCGTCATCAACCATGAACAGCAGCGGTGGATGCTTGCGCGCCATTTCCTGCAGCGCCAGCGTCCGCGCAACGGTCGGCGCCAGTTTCGTGTTCAGTTCCTGGACCCATTCACGTAATGTCGCGATCGCGTTATCCGAGGCAGCGCCTTGACGCTCCAATTGCTCTTGTCTGAAGGTCACCAGCTCGCGCTGTAGTCCACCCTGGTCGATGACTTCGATTACCGATCGCAGCTCGCCGCTCGTGACCTTGTGCGCGAATGTATCGAGAGCCAGTCCCAGCTCCCGATTTGCGTCGCCGAGTGTGCGTTCGGCCGACTGCATCTGCACCATGCCGTCCTCGGCCAACGCCGCCACGGTCGGCCCGAGCGTGGCAAGCTCGCGTGCCTGGCCGGAAAATTCGGCTATCGGCACGCCGCCTTCGCCGTTACGCGCGCGCAGGCAACGCGCAGCCAGATGCACCGCCATCGGCAAACGTTTGACGTCGTGGGTCGGTGGCCAGAACAGGACGTAATCGTCGAAGTAGGCTTTGCGGCACAAGTCGTAAACCGAAGTCAGCTCTTCGCGTCGTGCGAGTACGATGGTCGCGTAAGCATGCAGACGCGCCTGCTTGCCCAGCCGATACAGGCCAAGACTATAGTGCTGCGCTTTCTCCAGCGTGTTGAACGCCAGCACGAGAACGTCGGGAAGGTAAGCGTCGAATATGTCCGGCGCGTGCTCCATGTCGGTGGATAGGCCAATCGCTTCGAACTCGTCACTGAGCAGGCTTCGCACGATGTCGGCATCAGCGACGACTTCGGTTGCAATCAGGATACGCGGCGCGTTACTCATGATCAGTTTCCTGTTTGTCGGACAGCGGATGCGACGAATCGTCGCAAGCTGCTGCAATCGCTGCGATTGCGACGACCAGCGCGGCGTCGAGCTGCGACAGCCGATCCGGAAGTGAACTGTTGTCACTGCGCACCGCGAACTCCGCACGCGCCGCGGCCTCGCTGAGCGCCAGTGCGCCGACTGCGCCCGCTGACGCCCTGAGCCGATGCGCAATGGACCCTATTTCGACCGTGGCGAGCTGAGTGGCGGCCGTGCGCAGTTCTTCGCGATAACGCGTTGCTGCCTGGAGAAATTCGTTCAGCAGATCACAAACGATAGCCGGTTCGTCGCCGACCAGTGCGCGCAGCACGGCGTCGTCGTAGGCCGCCAGCGCGGCGCCCGTGCCAGTCTCGGCACTGGACATCGAACTGCGAGGGGACTCGACAGCTGGCGCCGTAGCGATGCTGCCGTTCGCGTGAATACCGAGCGTGGCAATGACTCGGCGCAGTTCAGCCAGCTTGAGTGGTTTGGTCAGGTAGTCATCCATCCCGGCGGCACGCGCATTCTCGGCCTCGCCACGCAGCGCATTCGCAGTCAAAGCGACTATCGGCAGGCGCGCCGAAAGCGGGCATCCGAGTTCTTCTTCGAATTGCCGGATAGCCCGCGTCAAGGTCAAGCCGTCCATCTCCGGCATGTGCATGTCGGTCAGCAGCAGTGCGTGTCCACCGCCCCGCCACAGCCGCAGTGCATCGATACCGTTATCCGCCACTTCTGCCGTGCAGCCCAGCAAAGCAAGTTGCTGCACGATGACTTTCTGATTGACGACATCGTCTTCCGCGACGAGGATCAATTGCCCCCGCGCACGTGATTCGAGCACGGTCGACAAGGTCAGCGGGAGTGGTGGATTACTGGCAGTCGGATTCGGTGGCCGCACTTCTGGTGCGCATTCCGCGACAGCGAACGGAAGCGTCACGATAAAAGTCGAGCCAAGTTGCAGTTGGCTTTCGAGCGTTATCGTGCCATCCATCAGCTCGATCAGACGCCGGCAGATGCTGAGCCCGAGACCCGTGCCGCCATAGCGGCGAGTGGTCGAACTTTCAGCTTGCATAAACGGCAAAAACAATCGCGCCTGCGTTTCACTGTTCATGCCGACTCCGTTGTCGCGCACTGTAAAGACAAGTCGCAGCGGTTCGTCAGCTGGGCGTGTCACGCGCAAGCTCACCTGACCTCGAACCTCGGATCGATCGCCAGAGAACTTGAGCGCATTGCCAAGCAGATTGAACAGTATCTGGCGCAAACGCAGACCGTCACCGCTCACATGTGCGGGGATAGTCGAGTCGACGAATACCTCCAGGTCGACCTGCTTGCGCGTAGCCAGTGGCGCCAGCGTGTGGCATAGCCCGTGGACCAGTTCGACTACCGAAAACGGCGCTACCTCGAGATCGAGACGGCCTGCTTCGATTTTCGAAAAATCGAGGATGTCGTCGATGATGCCAAGCAGAGCGTTGCCGGAATCGCTGATAGTCGCGATGAGATCGGCTTGATGCGCATCCAGCTCGCTTTGCGCCAGGACTTCGAGCAGACCGAGCACACCGTTCATCGGCGTGCGGATTTCGTGACTCATATTGGCCAGGAATGCACTCTTTGCCAGATTTGCCGAATCGGCCTGTGCGCGGGCCTCGGCCAGTTCTGCCGTTCGCTCGGCGACCAGCCGTTCCAGATGCTCACGGTGCTCTGCCAGTTCATGATCGATGCGTTTGTAATTCGTGATATCGACCTTTGTCGCGACGTAATTCTTGATTCGGCCGTCGGCCTCGCGCAACGGTCCGATCACGGCATACTCGATGTAACGAGTGCCATCCTTGCGGCGATTGTGGAACTCGCCTTGCCAGGGCTGGCCACGACGCAACGCTGACCACATGGCGCTGTGAGTCCGGCCAGGTGTCTCACCGGAACCCAGCATGCTCGAGTTGCGGCCGAGCACTTCGTTCGCGGCATAACCCGAGATTCGGGTGAATGCCTCGTTTACGTATTCGATGTTGGCCTCGAGATCCGTGATCACGATGCTTTCAGGGCTCTGCTCGATGGCCTGTGAAAGCTGGCGCAGGCGCGCTTCGGAAGCACGCTGCAGTGCGATATCCTTGAGCGCACCCTGTACCCCGACGATTGCACCCGAGTCGTCGCGGATAGCCTGGCCGAGACTGCGGACCCAAACCCGTTCACCGTCGCCATTGATAATCTCGACTTCTTCGTCGAAGGGTTCGCCGCCCCAGGCACAGGCGATGAAGGTGCTGCGCATGCGTGCTTGCCACTCCGGTGCGTAGAATCGGATGCCGTCGGCGACCGAGACGCAGGTGCCTGGCGGTTGCTTGAGGATGCGACAGAGTTCGTCTGACCAGTACACGCGATCGCTGCCAAGGTCGCTGCGCCAGCCACCCACGCGGGCAAGACGGGTCGTCATGTCGAGCATACGAGCGCTGTTCCGCAAACGCTCTTCGCCAAGCCTCCGCTCGGTGATATTTTCGTGACTCATCAGGATATGTGCCTGTTCGCCGTCGGCGAAAGGCCGTACTTTTACTGCGAACCAGTTTGCACCGGTCTTGCCATGGCAAGGATATTCGAAGTTGAACTCCGATACTTGCCGGGCGAGCACTGCCCGGATGCCGGTCGCCACGGTCCGAGCCATATCGCCGTCGGGACCTTCGGCGCGCTCGCAGACAGCCAGGTAATCGGCACCTTCGCAGTAGCCATCGGCGGCAACGCCATAGGCGATGAGGCTCCTGCGCCAGGCCAGGTTGACAGCCACGATACGACCGTCACGGTCGAGGATTGCGGTCAATGGGGCGAGTGAATCAAAGACCGAGCGCAAAAAGGTTTCCGAGTCACGCAGCGATTGCTCGGTGCGTTCTGTTCCGCTGACTTCCCGCGCGATCAATACGCGGACGCTGTCATCGGGCGGAGCCAGGACAAAGCTGGTCACCTCAACTTCGCGCAGCGCGCCGCTCTGGCACTGGTGTCGCGTGCGCCCGCCGCAAGTCAGTGTCTCCGGCATGTCGATGAGGCGTTGCCGCAGGAGCTCCCTTTCCGCAGCCGGCCACAAACCGGTGAGGTCGCGATCGAGTATTGCGTCTCGGCTCCAACCGTAAACAGCGACGGCAGCGTCGTTGACGGCAAGCACGCGAAGCTCGGTCGTCGAGTAACACCACATCGGCACGGGATGGTGTTCGAACAACTGCTGGTAGTGCTGTCCCACTAAACTGCTGTCATCGTTGTTTGCGCGACCCAGGTACATCCTCTCCCCCCGGCTTTCCGGCGCCGAGACTCGCGCCCGTCCGTCGCCCGCGCGACTCGCGTGTGCCAGTCAGAAAGAGGGTATCGGCCGCAACGGCGCGAACCCGACGTCAGCGGCCAGGACCGGTGGAAAGCGAGCCAGGCGGGCTGTGTGCGCCGTTCACCCATGCTAAGCTCGCCCGCGCCCTGTCCACCGTGGTCACCCCCAGCGCATGGCCTTGAATCCGACGTCGAATGTCCTTGCCTGGCGGGTGCGCGACGGAACCGTGCGGCAGCCGGGCAACAATGATTCGCCGCGCGGCGCCCGCGCGCCGCACCTGACGCCTGAAACGCATTATCGCGTCGCGATCGTGAGCTCACTGGCCGGCATACCGTCCAGTGCGTGGGACGCCGTTGCCGGCCGCCAGTCCCTGGCCCGTTCGCATGCGTATCTGAGCGCTGTCGCGGCAGCAACCGTCGACGATTGTCGATTCTTCTATGTACTCGTCTACAACGGCGCCGAGGTCCTGGTCGCACATGCCTGCGTGTACCTGATCGAGACGGATTTCGCGCAGCTGTTGCCGCGGCCGCTGCGCCGCCTCACCGCTGCGCTGCGTCGGCTGTGGCCGGGGCTGCTCAAGGCACGGATCGCAGAATGCGCCGCCCCGTTGGTTGCCGGACACGCTATCTCTATCAGCGTCGGCGAGGATCGCGCCCCGCTGTTGATGCTGCTCGAGCGATCGATCAGTGGTATCGCCCGCGACGAGCGGTGCCGGCTGACTGTCATCCACGCGTTCACCGGCGCAGAACGCGCCGACTTCGACCAGCTGATGTCGCAAGGTTATCAGGTGGTGCGGAACCTGCCGTTAGCATGCCTGCCGGTACGCTGGCGGAGCTATTCCGACTATCTGGCCAGTATGCGCGCGCGCTATCGCACGGATGTCGCCCGGCGCCTGCGTCGCGCGGCCAGCGACGGGCAGACGGTCGAACGTTTGACGCAGTTTGCCGCGCACGCCGAGCGCTGCGCCGAGCAAGCGCGGGTCGTACAGGCGAGCACGCAGGGGTTCAAGCGCGAGACACTGGCGCCTGCCTATTACACGGCGATGGACCGCGCTTTCGGCGATGACAGTGTGTTGCTGGTCGTGCGCCGCGAAGGCCGCGTCATCGCCCATGGCATGGTCCTGATGGACGCCGACACACTGATCGCGACATTCTTCGGTCGCGACGCGGGCCCGCCACGGAACGAATGGTTCCAGCTCATCAACGAAGTAATCCGCCTCGGTATCGAACGTGGCGTGCGGACCATCAACCTGGGGCGCGGCTCCTACGATGCCAAGGCACTCGTTGGCGCCGAGATCGAACCGCTTCATGTCTACGCACGCAGCACCATCGCACCCGTCAACTGGCTGATGCGTCTGGTCCCCGGCATTGTCGATCAGAAAATTGAGACGCCGCGGCGTATTTTTCGCGACGAAACCAGGCCGACGGACGGCTCCTAGAGACGCTCAGCATCAGGCAGAGCATCGCTGGCTTGCTACGGCAGTTCTTCGATATAGCTGCGCGTAATCGGCGTCTGCACGTACCGATTTTCGCCGTTGATGTCAGCCCAGAAGTAGTAATAACCGCGGTCGGGATCGCTGGTGACCTTGCCGTCTTTGACCTCCCAGGTCTTGACGTGCTCACCGTCGGCGTAGGTGATGCGATAATTGCCCTCCAGCCAGGTGACACCGATACGTGACAAGCGGTTCTGCTGTTCCTCCGAGCACCCGTTAAGAATAACCATCACCACCAGCACGACCGCGGCGTGGACTATCGACTTGCGCATGGGGAGTTCCTGTAAGACCGGTCTGGCATCGTAACAAGCTTGCGCACTGTCAGCATCCGCCGGCCTGTTCGCTACGACGTTGCCTGTCTCAGGACGGCACGAGATCCCACAGGCCGCCCAGTGCGGCGGTCAGCAGGCGATAGATATATAACAATGAGACCAGCAGCACGGCCGCAGCCGGCGGCAGGCCGAGCGCGATATACAGCGCCGCGCCGGCCACATCGGCGGCACCGACGCCGACGAGATTGAACGGGATGGCCTGAACCACGAATGAGACGGTCAGCACGAACAGAACATCGAAGTACCCAATCTCGATATGCCAGCCGCGACTGCCGGCATAGACGGCTGCCGCAGTCAGGCACTGCATGAGCAGAGATAACGCCAGGGCGACGAGCAGGTTGCGCTTATGACTGAACAGCCTGGCGACGACGGCGTCGCGGCCGGTCAGCGGACGCACAAATCGATGTACCAGCAGCCAGGCGAGCAGGACGACCAGCAGCAGGGCAAACAGGGCGGTCGCCGGATCGATAGCCGAGCGGACTGCCGGTCGTGTCAGGGCCAGCACTGCAGCCATCAACAGCAGGCAGGCGAGACCCAGGGCATGATCGAAAACGATACCGCTGGCCGTAAACAGCAGGCGATTGCCCGGCGCGAGACCGCGAAGTTTGATGAACTTGGTCAGATCGCCGCCTGCTGACAGCGGCAGGAAGCATTGATAAAACAGCCCCAGCGTGCTGATGCGGAGCGCCTGAACAGTGCCGAGCCGGACGTCAAAAACGCGCATCACACATTGAAATCTGAGCGCATATATCAGCACCGAGGCTGCGCACAGCAGTGCCCCCGGCAACAGTGACCACTGCCACAGGCGCCCACCGTGCAGCCCGATTTCGTGGCTGGACCAGAACACCAGCGCAAGCACGCCGACACTGACAAAGCCGAGACGAAGCAATGCCAGCCTGCCGCGTTTGAAATGCAGCGCTGCGCTATCGAGGCGCGCTGTTCCCTGTTCCAGCAGCCGTTCGAGCACACCGGCCGATGGCGGGTCGCCGGCGATGACTGCGGCGGTCACGTGTAGCGAAGTGTCAACCGGCGCGCGCATGCACTGTTGCGCCCATGTGTTCTCAGACGCCGCCGCCGAGCAGATCCTGAACGCCATACAGTTCGGCCAATGCGTGCAGTCCTGCTGGCATCTGCCGATGCGTCAGCCGGTGACCGCTCCGGCCAAGCTCGCGTTCCCAGTGGAAAACGAGCGACAGCGCGCTCGAATCGACGTCAGTGACAGCACTCCAATCGACTTCGAGATCGTGCTTGTCCAAGCAGCACTCGCTCGCTTCGCGCAACCGTGTGTGACTGGCGAGCGTCACTTCTCCATCGAGGATCAGACGCGAGCCCTCCAGGCGCAGCATCAGTGCGCTTCGGCGTTCTTGTCGCGCAGCAGCTGGATCAGGCCGTCGATGCCACTGCTGGCGACGGTCGCGTTGAACGTGCTGCGATAGTTGATGATCAGGCTGATGCCATCGACCAGGATGTCATACACCTTCCACTCCTCGCCGGGCAGAAACATGCGATAGTCCATCCGGATTGCTTTGCCGGATGGTTGGGTAATCAAGGTCTGGACGACGGCTTCGCGGTCACCGTCGGCCAGGGCCAGCGGCTGGTACTCGATCGTTTGATCATGAAACTGCGCGAGTGCCACCGAGTAGGTGCGCACGAGCAGGGTGCGGAATTCGTTGATTACGGTTTCCTGCTGGGTCGCGTCGGCCAGCCGCCAGTCCTTGCCGACTGCGAGACGCGCCATGCGATCGAATGCAAAATGATGCAGGACCTTGGCTTCGACCAGCTGGCCCAGCGCTACGCTGTTGCCGGCGCCGAGCTCGGGGTCATTGCGGATGAGCGTGAGTACGTCCTCGGAGGTCGTCTTGACCAGTTGGTCGGGGGCAACGGCCGCCATTGCGGCGGATTCGACAGCGAGGCCCGCGAGCAGCGCAAACGTCAATGCCAGCAGACTGCGCGGCGTGCGCTGCTGTGGATGGTAAATATGGTGATTCAAGGTTTCTGTCCTCCGCTGTCCTGGGCCTTGTCAAAAAGAAAACGACTGATGACCTGTTCGAGCACAACTGCCGACTGGGTAATCTGAAGCGTGCTGCCATCGCTGAGCATGGCGTCGTCGGCGCCGGCCTCGAGTCCGATGTAATTTTCGCCGAGTACACCAGACGTAAGTATCGAGGCACTGGTATCGGTGGGAAAGTTCAATCCCGCCATGAGTGCCATGCGGACTTTGGCCTGATAGCGCTGATTGTCGAAATCGATGCCCAGCACGCGCCCGACCGTGACGCCGGCGGCCCGGACCGGCGCGCGCACCTTGAGGCTGCCGATGTTGTTGAAGCTGGCTGAGACCGTATACGTGGTGGCGCTCGAACCGACGCCGAGATTGCCGACTTTCAACGCCAGGAACAGGAGGGCGGCAAAGCCCACCAGCACGAAGACGCCGACCCAGAATTCAAGATGGCGGTTGTTCATGGTCAAGCTCCGCGTTAATCGCCCCAGATCTGCAACATGAACCCGGTCAGGACCAGGTCCAGCGCGAGTACGAGCAATGAAGAATGAACGACAGTTCGGGTCGTCGCGCCGGAGACGCCTTCCGCTGTCGGCGGCGCATCGAAACCTTCGAACGTCGCGACTGCGCTGATCGCGAAACCGAACACGAGGCTCTTGATCACGCCGTTCAGGATATCGTGACGAAAATCGACGGCGGCCTGCATTTGCGACCAGAACGCACCATCGTCGACACCGAGCAGACGCACGCCGACGATGTACGCACCAAAGATTCCCATCGCGGAAAACAGGGCGGCAAGCAGGGGCATCGAAATGACGCCGCCCCAGAATCGTGGGGCGACGACCCGGGCAACCGGATTGACCGCCATCATTTCCATCGCCGTGATCTGGTCGGTCGCTTTCATCAAGCCGAGCTCGGCCGTGATGGCGGAACCGGCGCGGCTGGCAAAGAGCAGCGCGGCAACGACCGGGCCCAGCTCGCGGACCAGTGACAGCGCGACCAGCACGCCGAGCTTCTCCTCCGAGCCGTAAGTCTGCAGCGTGTCGTAGCCCTGCATGCCGAGCACCATGCCGACAAAGAGTCCGGAGACCATGATGATGACCAGCGAGAGCGTGCCGGCGAAATAGATTTCCCGCAACGTCAGACGCGGGCGCAACACGCTCGCGCCGGAGTGCATCAGGACCTGCTGCACAAACAGTGTTGCTGCGCCCAGGCGACGCACGACCGCGATCGTTTGACCACCGAGAGCAGCAACGCGCTCAAACATGAGCCAGTCCCAGAGCGACACCGAAATCGCCGGCCGGATAATGGAATCGCACCGGCCCATCAGCCTGACCATGAACGAACTGTTTAACCATCGGCACGGCCGATTCACGCAGCTCATCCGGCGTCCCGGCGGCGACGATCGCGCCATCGGCCATGAGATAGACGTAGTCGACCATATGCAGCGATTGCTGCACGTCGTGGGTCACGACTATCGAGGTTGCGCCGAGTGCGTCGTTGGAGCGCCGGATGAGCTGACCGATGACTCCGAGTGAAATGGGATCCAGTCCGGCGAATGGTTCGTCGTACATGACCAGCATCGGATCGAGCGCGACCGCACGGGCCAGTGCCACGCGACGTGCCATTCCGCCGGACAGCTCAGATGGCATCAGCCCGGCTGCCCCGCGCAAGCCAACTGCGTTCAATTTCATCAGAACCAGATCGCGGATAGCGTCTTCAGGAAGGTCGGTATGTTCGCGCATCTGAAACGCAATGTTTTCGAACACGGTCATGTCGGTAAACAGCGCGCCAAGCTGGAACAGCATGCCCATGCGGCGACGCAGGCGGTAGAGACCGGCTTGATCGAGCGCATGGACGACATCGCCGACGATGCTGACGGTACCCGTGGTCGGCCGCACCTGGCCGCCGATGAGTCTCAGCAGCGTGGTCTTGCCACAGCCGCTGCCGCCCATCAGGGCGACGACCTTGCCACGCGGTACGTTCATGGTGATGTGCTTCAGGATCATCCGGCCCGCGGTATAACCGAAGGACAGATCCTTGATTTCAACGAGCGGGGCGTCAGGTACGGTCGGCACGATGGGGTTGGTCAGCAGCGATGGCGCGTATGCTACTACAGACCGCGCCAACGGTATCGAGTTGCAATCGTTTGAAGCCCTACGAATGGAATAGCAATCTACGGCACACTGATGTGCCGCCATTTTCTACGGTCGTAGACTGTTGAAAATGAAGGAAAGAGAAAAGCACATTTTTCTCTTTCCGTACGCTGAGAAGTCCGGGAAGGACTTATTCAGAGTTAGACGATCGCTCCTTGGGGCGCCGCACGGCACCGATGATATCCATGACCACACCAGTGACAGGGTTGAATCGCGCAAAACGATAGATCATCTCGTTGACCGTGGCACTGTGCGAAAGCCGGATTTCGGCGACTCGCGGCGTGAACCACAGGGCAACGGCGAAGCGCAGCGCTGCTGAGGCGGCAAACACACCATAGATATTGGTTTCGAAGCTGACCGCGATGCCACCCAGGTCGACCACCTGTGGAAGGTCGGTCGCGAGCCAGCCGCCGAGCAGGGCACCGCAGAAGACAGCCACGCCGCTGACGACGGCCTGCACGGCCGCAAACGGAGCGAGTTCACTGCCTGGCGGTCGCAGGTCATAGAGATAGTTGGTTGAGCTGAGCGAGAAGCCGCCCCAGGCCAGACCAGCCAGGCCCTGTACAGCAAGCAGGTACCAGAAATTCCCGGAGAAGATCCAGGCCAGCGGCAGCAGCGGGATCAGGAATGCAGTTGTCACCAGAATGATTCGGTTGCCGAGTCTGTCGCTGATGTAGCCCCAGCTCGTCAATGTGAGCAGCTGCATGACGATGGAGGCGGCAAGATTGGCCATGAATTCGACGTAGCTGAAGCCCAGATTGCGCAGCATGTGCACGGAGAAGAACGGGCCGGCGATCGCGACCGCGCCCTGCATGCTGGCCACGAACAAGGTGAAGCGGCGGAAATCATCGACTGCAATCACCCGGCGTGCCGCCCGTAGTGCGGCCAGCGGACTGCGACGACTGCGGATCTCGGCTGGCGTCTCCGGGTCGCGCAGATTGGCGAGACTGCGGACCGAATGCACTCGACCGGCCAGTGCGGCGAGAAAGAGCAGTGCGAAGCCGGCGGCAGTCCAATCCAGCAAGGCGGCCAGATGAAGCAGCAGTCCACCGCCGGCCAGCGCCGCGAAACTCGTCACGGCGCTGATACGGGAGCGCCTGGCGAAGTAGCGGCCGCGCCGACGTATCGGCACCAGTAGCACCATCACCGAGCGCCATTGCGGCTGCACCACGTTACCGCCAATCTGATAGAACATCGCGGCAATGATCAGTGCCGTCACAGCATGCGCCGGTCGAAGCACGCTGATGAGTGCCAGCATGGCGACCATCGCCGCTTGAAATGAGGCGCCGGCTACGATGAGATAACCACGTCGCACGCCGTGTCGCGCAAGCCAGACCGAAGCGAGCTGAGCCCACGCGCCAACCAGCTGAGGTATGGCAACGACCCAGCCTAGCTGTGCGGCACTGGCGTTGAGAAAAATCGCAAACGCGCCGAGGTAGTTGTCGCATACCCCGGACATGATCGAAGAGCCGACGGCCTCGCGCTGCGACTCGCGCAGTGTCTGACGTTGTTCGCGCGATAATCGGCGGCTGTGACTCATGCTTGTGTCACTGCTGGAGCGCAACGGATCTCGGAGTCGAAAACCGTATCGAGGAAAAGCAAAAAAATAGTTGCATTCTGGTCAAAAAAGTCGAATATACGCGCGCGATTTTGTGATTGTGCAGGGTCGCGGCCACCATGCCCAGCAGTGCTGGTGAAGACAGGCGGCCAGCATCTTTGTCCGTGCCTTTCCACATGGGGGAACAGCTCGATGAAGTTTGACAGCGCGACCAGCCAGGAAGCCGAAGAACCGCCCTCGCTCGTGTCAGCTCAACTCACTTTCCCAACCACCGTCATACTTCCTGCTCCCGCCGTTCCCGCCACCAACGTCATCTCGATCAGTGCCGCCAAGGCGCCGAGGGCCGTGCGCGCGATTGCGTTCCCGGTCAATCCGCTCGCGCGCAGCTTTTACAAGCAGCATTTTCGCGGCTCCACCGCGGTCGAGTGGAATGATTGGCGCTGGCAGCTCCGCGAGCGGATCCGCTCGCTGGCCGATCTCGAGCGCATGTTCGCGCTCAGCGCCGGCGAACGCGAGGCGGTCAGACAGCACACCGGATCCCTGCCGGTAGGTATCACGCCCTATTACGCGAGCCTGATGAGCTATCACGACCCGCTTGAAGCACTGCGCCGGACACATATTCCAGTCGGCGATGAATATCTGCGTACGCCAGGCGAAGCCGATGACCCGCTCGGCGAAGATCACGATACCCATGTCCCGGGCCTGGTTCATCGCTATCCTGATCGCGTGCTGTTTCTGGCCACCGGATTCTGCTCGACCTACTGTCGCTACTGCACGCGCTCGCGCATGGTCGGCGAGGCCGGCGGGGATTATCGCTTCGACAAGAAACAGTGGGAACGTGCGCTCGAGTATATCGCTGCGCACCCCGAGATCCGTGATGTGCTGCTCTCCGGCGGCGATCCGCTGACGCTGGCCGACGACAAGCTCGACTATCTGCTCGGTCGCCTGCGCGCAATCAAGCATGTCGAATTCGTGCGTATCGGGACCAAAGTGCCGGTCGTCGTGCCGCAACGCATCACGCGCCAGTTGGTGCGTACGCTGCGCAAGCACCATCCGCTGTGGATGAGCATCCATTTCACCCATCCGCAGGAACTGACGCCGGAAGTCACCGAAGCGACGGCGAGGCTGGCCGACGCTGGCATTCCGCTTGGCAGCCAGACCGTCCTCCTGAAAGGAATCAATGACACCCTCGACGTCATGAAGCCGCTCATGCACGGGTTGCTCACGCGCAGGATCAAACCCTACTACCTCTATCAATGCGACCCGATTACGGGTTCGGCACACTTTCGCACTTCGGTCGCCACCGGGCTGGCCATCATCGAAGGACTGCGTGGTCACACCACTGGCTATGCGGTTCCCACCTACGTCATCGATGCGCCGGGTGGTGGCGGTAAGATCCCGTTGCTGCCGGACTACGTCGTCGGTCGTGAACCGGGTTCACTGCTGCTGCGCAATTTCGAAGGCAAGGTCTATCGGTATCCTGACCCCGAGATAGTCGACGGCGGGTCGGCGCGGAGTGCGCCTGCACCAGCCGAGGCCTGATGCTGTTGAATATTGGCCTGGTTTACGATCTGCGTAGCGATTATCTCGCTCTCGGCTATGCCGAGGTCGCGGTTGCGGAATTTGATTCCGAGGAAACGATCGATGCGCTGGCGGGCGGCCTGGCGCGCGTCGGTCACACGGTCGAGCGCATCGGCAACGGGCGGGCGCTGGCAAGCCGTCTGGTCGCGGGCCATCGTTACGACCTCGTGTTTTCGATTGCGGAGGGTTTGACGGGGCGTGCGCGCGAAGCACAGGTACCGGCGCTATGTGAATTGTTCGAACAGCCTTACGTATTCTCCGATCCGATGACGTTGGCCGTCGCACTCGACAAAGGCGCAGCAAAAACGCTGGTCCGCGCCGCCGGCGTACCGACCGCTGCCTTCATGGTCGTAGAACCCGGTGCCGTGGTTCCGGCACCGCCGTTCGCATTCCCGGTGTTTGCCAAGCCGCTCGCCGAGGGTACGGGTAAAGGCTGCGAGCTGACCTCGGTCTGCCACGACCAGCGCGCGCTCGACGCAGCAGTGCGCGCGCTCGCCGAACGATTCGATCAGGCGGTCATCGTCGAGCCGTTCCTGCCCGGGCGTGAATTCACTGTCGGTATTGTCGGTAACGGGGCGGGCGCACGTATCGTCGGTGTGGTCGAGATAGTGTTGAACGACTCTGCCGACGCTGGCGTCTATTCCTATCGCAACAAGGAAGCCTGCGAGACGCTGGTCACCTATCGAAAAGCCGACGACGAGGTTGCGCTTGCGGCGGCCGACGCGGCACTGGCCGCTTACGTCGCACTCGGATGTCGCGACGCCGGTCGGCTCGATCTGCGTTGCGACGCAGACGGAAAGCCGAGCTTTCTCGAGGCGAATCCGCTGGCTGGACTGCATCCGACGCATTCGGATCTGCCGATAGCGGCAACGCTGCACGGTCTGAGTTACGAGTGGCTGCTCGGCGCCATTGTCGAGGCCGCGGCGCAGCGCTACGGATTGTCGAGCACTACGGTACGTGTGCGTGGCCAGGCACGGCTGTTCGTTCCGGTACTGCACGCCACCGCGCTGGCCCGTGCCGATGAAGCCGATACGCTGGAAGCGGCGATTGCTGTCGCCGCTGCGCTGGAACGCCGTGGCTATGCCAGCGAAGTACGTCGCTTCGAACCGACCGCGACGATGCTCGATGCGCTGGTCGCGAGCCGGCCGACAGTCGTCTTCAATCTCGTCGAAGCGCTGGACGGCCGTGCCCAGGGTGCTCTGCTCGCGCCGTGGTGGCTGGCTCATCGCGACCTGCGTTTTACCGGTAACCACTACGAAGCATTGATCACGACCGCCTCCAAGCCGCTGGTCAACAGTCTGCTCGCCGTCAACGGTGTCGCAACACCGCTGCCTGCTTCGGCCACCGACGGGCCTGTCATCGTCAAGCCGGTGTGGGAACATGGTTCGCTCGGGCTCGATGTGCGCTCGGTCGTCAACAGCACGGATGCTGCACGCCTTCTCGCGCTGCGAGCAGGGGAGATGGGAGGCACCTGTTTTGCGGAAGCTTATATCGAAGGCCGCGAGTTCAATCTTGCTCTGCTCGACGATGGCAGCGGACCGCGCGTTCTGCCGATACAGGAAACATTGTTTACCGACTGGCCTGCCGGGCGACCGCGCGTGGTCGATTACGATGCCAAATGGTCGCCGGACAGCGTTGTCTATCGCAACACACCCCGCCGTTATGGACTCGAAGTCCGTGAAGCGCCGCTCGCTGCCGCTCTGGTCGAGTGTGCGTTGAAGGTCTGGTCGGTGTGCGACTTGCGCGGCTACGCCCGTATTGACGTACGTGTCGATCATGAAGCGCGTATTTATGTCATCGACGTCAATGCCAACCCCGGTCTCGGCCCGGATGCCGGTTTCGTCGCTGCTGCCGCGCAGGCCGGTATCGATTTCGACAGCCTCGTCGTCACTCTCGTCGAAAGCGCACGGCACCGCGCCAGGGCCGCGGCGTGAAGCGCGCTCTGCATCCGACCTGGACCGGGTGACCGTGGCCGTGACCTATCGCGAGTTCGTGCGTCACGCCGATGTCGCGCGCATTTGCGAGCTCGTCACCGCGACGGCAAATTTCAGCGATGAAGAAATTGCCATTGCTGCCGAGCTGGCCGAGGAACGGCTCGCGCGGGGGCTCGCATCTGGCTATGAATTCCTGTTCGCCGAGCGCGACGGTCAGGTGCAGGGATATGCCTGTTATGGCCCTATCCCCGGCACCGTCGCGCGTTACGATCTGTATTGGGTGGCCGTCGACCCGGCAGCACAGCGTTATCGCATCGGTGCCACCCTCGTCGAACGCGTCGAGACGGCAGTACGTGAGCGCGGCGGGGAACGCATCTATATCGATACCTCGACCAGCGCGGCCTATGCTCCGGCGCGCGGTTTTTACGGGCGCATGGGTTATCAGACGGTGGCTGAGCTGCCGGATTTTTATAAATCGGGCGACGGCAAGCTCATTTTTTTGAAAGTTCTCTGAACGACGCGCGGATGGGTACTGTCGTCGAACCCTGGACATGCCCGACCTGCAAAACCACTATCGACACACGTTATTGCCCCACCTGCGGTGAACGTTCGCTCGATGAACGCGAACTGACGATGCATGGTCTCGCCGCACAGATCTTCAACTCGCTTACCAGTGTCGACAGCACGCTGCTGCGCAGCTTCGGACGACTGTTCAGCTCGCCGGGAGAGTTGACCGTGGCGTATCTGCAAGGGCAGCGGAAGCCGTATCTAGGTCCCGTCCCGTTGTTCCTGATGGCGAACGTCCTGTTCTTTGCGGTGGAATCTCTGCTCGGCGGCACGGTCTTCACGGCGCCGCTTGCGTCGCATTTGAGTACACAGCCATGGAGTCCGCTGGCAGAAACGCTGCTCGACAACCGAGTGTCCGCGCTCAACACCAGTGTGGCGGCGTTCACTCCAATATTCGATCGCGCGCTGGCGCTGCATGCGCGGTCCCTGATCATCTTGATGGCGCTCGCGTTTGCGCTGTTTCCGAGCGTCATCTTTCATCGCCGCAACAAGCCCCTGGTCACGCACGCCGTCTTCTCTTTGCACCTCTACGCATTTCTATTGCCGCTGTTCTGCGTTGCGACCGCGATTCAGGCGGCTGACGGTTGGCTCGGCGGCCCCGGGTTCGCGTGGCGGCTGTTGGATAACGCGCTGGCGATCGCGCTGCTGCTTGCGGCTGCCGTGTACCTGCATGGTGCAACGGCGCGCGTGTACGGCGCACATGGCGTGTCGAGAATTGTGCAGGTACTGGTGCTGACGATTGGTGTCGGCGCGATCGTCCTTGGCTATCGCTTCTGGCTGTTTCTGCTCACGCTCTACACCGCCTAGCAGCCGCAGCCTGCACGATTATCTCCGTGGAAATACTCATGGCTGTCGCTGGCGTGAACTGGCGTCCTGGTCTTGACCCCGCAGATCGGCCGGATCGACTTCCTCAGCGGCTCGCGGTGATTCGTCTTCTTCACCAGGCGTCCCTTCGACGCCGTCCGCAGAGCCAGCGCTGTCGTTCTGCGCCGGATCGCGGGCAAGATGATAAGTCGCATAACCTGGCAGCACGAATTGATCGAGCGCACGACCGAGAACGAGGCCGGCGAACGGCGCGCGGATCGCCGTTTCATCGTTGGTCAGCGGATTGATGATCCTGCCGAGCAGTTCGCCTTCGGTAACCTGCTGGCCGAGTTCGATGCGTGAGTTCAGGATGCCGCCGTGGTGCGCGCGTAACCAGCGTGATCGTCGAAAGATACGCATTGGCCGGGCCCACACCGGATTCTCGTTGAGCATGTCGAGATTACCGAGCAGGCTGCGTATCGCTTTCACGCCATAACGCACGTATTCGGTCTGTACAAAGCCGGGCTCGCCCAGTTCGAGCGTCGCCGCCGGGATGCCTGCCGCCGTCGCCGCCTCGCGTAGCGTGCCGCGCTCCCTGGCGTTATGCAAAACAGCGATGCCGCCGAATCGACTGGCGAACTCTGCTACCTGGGGCAGATTCAGATTCGCACGCAACTGCGGCAGATTGCTGCGTTTGAACGAACCGGTATGCAGATCAACCAACACTGAACAATGTCGCACGATGTCGTCAAACAGACTGTAAGCGATACGCGCTGCTGAATTGCTGCGTGGATCACCGGGAAAAAATCGATTGAGATCGCTTCTATCGGGCAGATAGCGGCTACCCTCGGAAAATCCCAGCAGATTGACTATGGGTACGCCGATGAGCGTCCCGCGCAGCAATTGCGGTTCGACACCCGTCAAGATCCGGCGGACGACTTCGACACCATTCAGTTCGTCACCGTGGATGGCAGCAGTCAGACAGAGCGTCGGTCCCGGCGCACCGCCGCGCACGACGACGACCGGCGCGCGCAGTGGACTGCCACTGAACGACTGACCGGCTACCCACTGCAGGTTCGCTCGCGTCGCCGGGGCAATCGACTTGCCCAGCAGCGAAAACGGGCCCCACTCGGCAGGCGTGTTGGCACTGCTTGCGGGAAGTCCACTCGTACCGGCTGCTACGGCCGGCGCCTGTGCACCCGCAGTAGACGCGAGCAGTGCGCCGAGTGTGCTTGCCAGCAGCAAGCCACATGTACGATGCACGCCTCGTTCTCGCTCTCAGCGGTTGGCGAGGCCGAGCGCGATACTGCGGGTCAGCGCCACTCGCGCCGCCGGATCGCCGGGTAATGGTTCAGCGGCGTCGATGGCATTCAACGTGCCGCGTAATCCGCGACCATTGGCTATTTGAATGGCCAGCCCCGGCCGCGCGTTCAATTCGAGTACCAGCGGCCCGAGTTCAGCGTCGAGTACGAGATCGACACCGAGATAACCGAGCGGTGCAAGTTCCTGGCAACGTGCGGAGAGCAGCAGCAATTCGTTCCAGCCAGGTATTGGCAGCCCGCGGAGTACGGTGCCGGAGTCTGGATGTTCGATGATATGGCGACTCTGGCAGACGGCGAATGTGGTGAGCCCGGTGACCATGTCGATACCGGCACCGACCGCGCCCTGATGCAGATTGGCGCGACCGTCTGACTTGCGAGTCGGCAATCGCAGCATCGCCATTGCCGGCACGCCACGGTAGACCAGCACGCGGATATCCGGCACACCGCGATAGCTGACAGCCTCGAACACCCGATCGAACTTCACGCGATATTCGATGATGGCCTGATCGGGATGCCCGCCAAGGCTGTAGACGCCGCCCAGAACGTTCTGAATATGATGCTCGACTTCCTCCGGCGTGAGCGCCACGCCGTCGCCTTTGACGTAGAGACCGCGGCGTCTCTCGGTGATGACCAGAATGCCCTTGCCGCCGCTGCCATGAGCGGGTTTGACGACAAAATCGTTGCGTCCTTCGACCATCTGCACGAAATCGCGAGCGTCGTGGACCGAACTGATCAGGCCATAGAGTTCCGGCACTGCGATCCCAGCGCCCATGGCCAGGCGCTTGGTCTCCACCTTGTCGTCGACCCGCGCATACAGTTTGCGCGGGTTGCGCGGCATGATGTAACCGCGATTGCGGTTGTTGATGCCGACCACCCCGGCATCGACGAGCTTACGGATTCGGCCGAACATCGGGTGTGGAGTCCTCGACGATGTCTTTGAAACGCATCAGTTCCGATACGCGATAACCCGTATATCGACCCATGACGATAAATATCGCAAGCAGCGCGAGCAGCAGCTCGGGAAACACGAAAATGAGATGGGTCAAATGTGGCTCGGTCATGCCGAGATAGCCGAGCACGGCAACCATCAGACTGCCTATGCCTTCCTTGATGGCAGCGCCAGGCCCGGATTCCTCCCAGATGACCGACATGTGCTCGATGACCATCGTCATGATGACTATCGGGAACAGGGCCACCGAGAACCCGCGCTCGAGTCCGAGCCGCCCGCTGATCAGACTGATGGCCAGCATCAGCAACACGACCAGTACGAGCACTGAACACAATCGAGGCACGAGCAGCAATTGCAATCGTTCAAGATAGAATCGCAATGACAAGCCAGCGGCCGTGATCACGATGAACAGGACGATGCCCCAGATCAGTTCAGTTTCGCGAAAGGCAATCGCGACCAGGATTGGCATGAACGTGCCGAGTGTCGGCACACCGATGATGGTCCGCATGATTGCGACCATCAGCGCACCTACCGGCACCATCAGCAGAATACGATAGACGTTCTGTGTGCTGACCGGCAGATTGAACAACAACAGGTTCGAGACCCACGACTGATTGGCTTCGGCACGTTCGCGCGCGACCTGGGTCAAGTTTTTGGCGTAGCTGGTGACGGCGAAGGAAATATGCGCGTTTCGCCCGTTCTCGATTTCGAGCAGTGGGTCGCTGCCGACTGACCAACGCACGAAGTTTTCGGGATAGCCCTTGTTACCGGTCAGCGGATCGAATCCTTCCCAGCGTTTGCCATTGTGAATCTCCAGCCACGGCGTCAGATGCTGGTTGGCCGCGCGATCGGCGAGGACGATGCCGCGCACCATGCGCGCAGTGATGCGGGCCCCGGCCAGCACGTAGATCAGGCGGTCGACCCAGGCTTCACTGCCGCGCTCGAGGTTCTCGCGAATGACCAGTACATTGCCGTCTGGTGTGGGCGCGTTAAGCTGCACCAGCAGTTGACTGGCGAAAGTGAACACGTTGGCGGATTCCGCGCGAACCTCACGGAGCAAGTCGCTGATCGCCGATGCCATCGGCTCCTGATAGATGGGCTTGGCCGGCGCTTTGGGCATTTTCGGCTGATGTTCGGCGATCACGATCGCGTCCACGGGCTGCGGTGCGATCTCGACCCGATAGTAGAGTCGCTGAGAGCCGCCGGCGCGGCGCGTCGACCATTCCGCCCGGCGGTCTTTGCCTTTGTTGACGATATTGAGACCGTAATTGCGTGACACGAAATATTCGTCGAGACGAACGTAGTCGCCAAGATCGTCCGGGATCTCGAGATTGACGACAGCTGCGCGGGAGGTACCGTCGAACTCGACTTTCGCTTCGACTGACCAGACCGGTTCGAGCTGGCCCGGCATGAGTGGCAGGCCAAGCTGGGTGACTTTGTAAAATACGAGGCTGAGGCTCGCAATCAACAACAGCGCGGCCAGAAGCATGACCTGCATTTTTCTCAAGGGAAATCCTCCACCAGGATGGCCCGGCAAGTAGTCACGGTTTGGAGCGCTCGGCGCAGATTTCGCCCGAGAGATATTTCTGCGCCGGATCGACCGCAGCACGACCCTGCAGCGCAACCCGCCCGAGCAGCAACGGATAATTGAAGCGGCTGCGATCGGCCAGCGTCATCGGCGTCGTAAATGTGATCCCGCCGAGGCAGACATCGAGATTGACGACATAGCGGCGGGCAGGCGCACGGTCATGTTCCTTGATGCGCACACGGCGGACTACCGGTCGTTCGAAGAAGACATCACGCTTTTTACTCGAGGTGCCGGCTTTCATGCGGAACGGCACGCGAAAGCGCACCCATTTGTTGCCGTCGCGGTCAAAGACCTCGATATCGGTGGCGTGGATGGAACTGGTCTTGGCGCCGGTATCGAGTTTGGTCTTGACGCGGATATGGGCAGGCTCGAGATAGGACCACTCGAGCCAGCCGAACACCTGTGGCGCGGCAGTTGCTGCGCCCAAGCCAAAACTGAAGCCCATACCGAAGTTGACGGCAGCACACACCACCAGCAGAAATGCGGCGCGGGCAATGAGACTCCGCGCTCGCGCGGTTCTTGGTGGCATCGACTTTGGACTCGTATGACGGCAGCTCGGCGGGCACAGTTTCGCCCGCAGAATGGGCTCGGATTCTAACCCAGAACTGTTGCCGCATGCACCGGTGCCCGACGGGCCGCGGCGGCTGCGTTCAAGCTGCTCAGTCGGCCCGATAAATGTCGGGCGGATTGCTGTCGCCGGCAATTTCTCTAAAGCCTCCGTGTTCGAACAGGTTGCAGGGCGATTGTGCCTCGAGCAGCAACGGCACCAGCAAGCCGTCGGGCTGCGTGGTCGCCACACGCAACGTGCCTGCGGCGATGGTAAGCGCAGCGGGCTCATGCGCAATCGAGGCTGGCGCCGCAGTGCCACTGACTCGATGCGTCGATGCCGGGAGAATCTCGAAGGTAAGACCGTGACGTGCGAGCAATTCGCCGACTGCCTCGGTCTGCCGCGTGACGAGATAGGCGGCCGGCAGCACTATCGGTGGATACGGCGCCAGGTGCCGATGGTCGGCGAATTCCATCATGACACGCTCGCCGTCGTCGGCGCGTCGCAAAGGAATATGCGCAACCGGGGCGTGCGCTACCGGGACATAATCCGCACCGAGAGCGACAGCCTGCCCCGCCACCGGTGTTATCGCCTGCCGCCCGAACTGCGCCAGGTCCGCCGCCTGCTCGGCCAGCAGCACCAGCAGCTCACGCATGCAGGTGAACTGCTTGGCGACCCGTGCCGCGATATTGCGGTAGCTCGGATAGAGACCGTCTTTGGGGTCGAGACGCGTTTCGAGCAGAAACGACAGACTGCCCAGCACACCAGCGGCGTTCCGCATTCCGCGGATAGTCACGCCACCGTGGGTCAGGGCCTGCGACGTCGACAGGATCTCGCGAATGTAACGTGCGGCAGACAGACCACCTGCATTGACCCGGTCGCACCACGGCGCAAGTATGCGTTGTTCGCCATAGTGTCGGCGGAGCGACGGTATGGCGGGATGATTGCCGACATCGAACTGCGCCTCGAACTCGGTCAGATAGCCTTCAAGCCACAGCGTGCGACGTTTCAGCGCGGCTGACTCATGGGCATCGAGCACGACAGCTGGCCGGTGCGCGCGAATGGCGTCGTGCAGAGCACGCGTTTCCGGCTGGCTCAGCAGCACATGGTCGCGATTCAGGTTGACGCCATGCGCGTTGTTCTTACTTTCATCGTCGCGCCCGTCGGGATTGGCGTTCGGGACGATGAGGATATCGAGATTCACGCGCAATGCACTGAGGTCACCCAGCAGCAGACTGCGCGCGAGCTTCAGCAGCGCCTCGCAGCCGGCGGGCTCGGAGCCACCATGCTGCGAGCCGATCAACAGCACTTTGGGGCGGTTGCCGGGACTCGCTCCAGCCGGCAGACCGCAGCGAAGCAGACGTAGCGGTCGACCACGATGCGAGTGGCCCCAGATTTCGAGACCGATGCTTTCGTTTGCCGGTGCGCTCGCCCGAGCGTCCCGACCGAGCCGGGTGAGTTGCACGAGGTAGTCGTCGACTTCGACAGAACGCGAGATGCGCCGGTGATCGTTGATTTCCAGCGGCGTCGGAACAGTCACCGTCATCTCCTGCACCACGGTGAGCACCCGGCTCAGTGCGCGATGTTGACGCCTTTGATGACCGGATAGACGAAATGCGGCTGGTCCGGTTTCATCAACGCCGCGTAGGCGGGATAGCGGAATACGCTGCTGCTCGAGCGAGGGTCCAGCAGCAGCGCGGCGGTTCGGGCATGCGGCTGTGCCAGATCGATCAGCAGCGCGCCGGCAGGGACTTCTACCTCGACGGTCGTGCTGCCGACTACCGGCATGCGGGCGGTGATGTCGGCACGCGGACCATAGCGATTCGCTGTCGCCTGAACCCTCGCAGGCGTTGATATCGCTTCGTAGCGGATGCCGTGGGTGTCGAGCACGCCACGCAGGGTGTCGACAGCATCGACGATCACGTACGTCGCGGGCAGCGCGATTTCATCGGCGTATTCAATGCGTCGGTGATCGCGAAACGTGATGTTCTCAAGCTTGCGAGTATCCAGCCGCCGCATGGGAATATCGACGGTCGGGTGCTGTGGATCGGCAATATAGCCGGCAAACAGCGGGAACTCCCGCGGGACTGGCTTTGCCAGCACGGCCATGATGTCGGTACGCCGTTCCCGCATCAACTGCAGGAACGCACGGATGCAACTCAACTGTTTGCCGAGACGAACGCCGATGTTGCGATAGGTCGGATAGCTGTCTTCACGTGAATCGAGTTTGGTTTCGACCAGAAACGACAGCGTGCCGGCGACGCCAGCGGTATTGCGGAAATTCCTGAGCGTAAGACCGCCGTTGGTGATGGCCTGCTTGATGCTGATGATCTCGCCGATATAGCGGTGTGCCGGCAGGCCGTCAGCAGTGACGCGCGCGAGCAGGGCAGGCAGGATGTCGGCGCTAGCGAAGTCGCGCACCGCCTGCGGCACGCCCGGGTTGTTGGCAATCTCGAACTGCGCCTCGAAATCGGTTAAGTACCCATCCCGTGCCAGTGTCTTGCGTTTCAATACGGCGGATTCGTGCGCATCGAGCACTGCTTCAGGTGCGTAGCGCGCCAGCGCCTGTTTCAGGATGCGCGTCTCTGGTTGTTCGGCGAGCACGAAATCAATGTTGATATTGACGCCATTGGCGTTCGCACGGCGGCCGAGATCGCGACCGTCCGGATTGGCGTTCGGCAGCAGGATGATGTCGGCATCATCAAGCAACGGGCGCAGCGCACCCACCGCCAGTTCTCGCGCAATGACCAGCAGCGCCTCACCGCCGGCCGGTTCGGCCGAACCGTGCTGCGAGCCGATAATCATGATGGTCATACGATCTGCCAGAGGCACGGAGGAAGCGCTGAAAACCAGTGCTTCCAGCGGGCGACCCTGGACCGACAGTCCGAGTACGTCTTTATGTGCGAACGGAACGGCGGCGGCAATACGGTCGAGATAGGCCGATACTTCGGCAGAAGTGGAAATAGCCGAATAACCGTTACGCTCGAGTGGTGTTGCCAACGCAGACTCTTCGGCTGCGCCATGTACGCAGGTGCTGGCAAATAGGGCGAGCAGCAGGACTGTCACGTGATGCCGCACGTCAAAAGCGATGGTCATGATGGCATTACTTCCAGGATCTGTTCGAGGCAGTGCATATCCATCATCCGCGCGTTCGCGCATTGGTCGGGTCGTACAGCGGTTTCAAGCTGGCCAGCGCCGCGTAGGTGCGATTCGCCTGTTCGATTTCGAAGCGGCCGGTGGCAATCCATTCGGGTGTGACGCCGCCCTCAAGCGCGACATAACCCATCGCCGCACAGCCGCCGAGCGTGTGTGCGTATGCCGCCGAGGTTGTATAACCGACGCGGACGCCATCGCGCAATATCGGTTCGTTGTGGACCAGCACAGGCTCCGGATCCTGCAGCACGAACTGCACCAGTCGCCGTTCCGGTAAGCCCCGTTCACGGAGGCTGAGCAGGGCCTCGCGGCCGATGAACCCACCCGCTTTGTCCCAGGCACAGGTGAACGCGAGACCGGCCTCAATGAGGGTATCCCGTGGACCCATGTCGTGCGACCAATCACGATAGGCTTTTTCGATGCGCAGCGAATTCAGCGTGTGATATCCGCAATGACGCAGGCCATGCGCGGTACCTGCCGCTACCAGGGCATCGTATACCGGCAGCGCCATTGGCGTCGGGATATACAGTTCCCAACCGAGTTCGCCGGTGTACGAGACACGTACGGCAAACACTGACTGCAGGCCGATTTCTATCGGTTGCATGGTTGCATAGGGAAATGCCGAATTGCTGAAATCGGCGCTCGATATCGCACTCAACAGTGCACGTGAATTCGGCCCCTGCACGTTCAGCATGGCGTAGCTGTCGGTGATGTTCGTGACGACGCAGAAATCGTCCGACCCGATACGCTCGCGGACCCAGGCATCGACGTGCGTGCAGGAGAATGCCGGCGTGACCAGCAGATATCGATCGTCGGCAAGGCGCGTGATCGTCAAGTCGGCCTCGACGCCGCCGAGTGCGTTCAAGAACTGCGTGTAGGCGACTTTGCCGACTGCCACCGCCAGATCGGCAGTCGCCAGCCGATTCAGTACGCGTTCGGCATCGCGCCCCTGGACCAGCAGCTTGGCGAACGAGGACTGTTCGAACACGCCGACCGCCTCACGTACGGCGCGGTGTTCTGTCGCGTTGTTGGCGAACCAGTTCTGACGACCGAAGCTGTAAATGTAAGCCGCCGGTTGACCGGGCATGGCATACCAGTTCGGGCGTTCCCAGCCGGCCGACTCGCCGAAACAGGCGCCGGCAGCAGCGACGCGATCGTGCAGCACCGACAGTTTGACGTTGCGCGCGGTTTCCCATTGGCGGTTCGGCCAATGCATCTGATAGCCCATGCCGAGTGATTCGACCGTCCGCTGGACGACGTAGGTCTTGTTGTTGTGGTTGGGCTGTATGCGCCGAACATCGACATCCCAGATATCCATCGGCTGAATGCCATCGTTGATCCAGCGTGCCATGACCTGACCAGCGCCGCCGCCGGACAATATGCCCAGCGAATTGAAGCCGCAGGCGACAAACAGATTGCCGACGTATGGCGCTTTGCCCATGAGATAGTTGTGGTCTGGCGTGAACGATTCCGGGCCGCAGAAGAATTGCCGGATGCCGGTTTCGAACAGGATCGGCAGGCGCTGCATCGCCTTTTCGATGTGCGGCTCCATGCGTTCCCAGTCAGGTTGAATTTCATCGAAGCAGAATTCTCGCGGAATACCATCGACCGCCCACGGCGCCGCTACGGGTTCGAAGAAGCCGAGCATGATCTTGCCGGCCTCTTCACGCGCATAAGCAGCGCGGCCGGGATCGCGAAGTATCGGCAGCCCGTTGTGCAGCCCTGCAATCGGTTCGGAAATCAGATAATAGTGTTCTGCTGCCTGCAGCGGCAGGTCGACGCCGATGCGCTGGCCGAATTCGCGCCCCCACATGCCCGGGCACAGCACGACGACTTCGGCGCGGATATCGCCTCTCTCGGTGCGCACGCCGACTGCTTTACCATGCTCGATGATGACATCGACAACGAGTGTGTTCTCGATGATGCGCACGCCGCGGCCGCGCGCTCCTTTGGCAAGTGCCTGGGCGACATCGGCTGGATTGACGCGACCGTCGTTCGGAAAATAAAACCCGCCTACGAGATCGTCGACATGGGCAAGCGGGAATAACTGCTTCACTTCGGTCGGCGTGACTTCGTGATTCTCGACACCGAAAATGCGCGCCATGGCGCAGCCTCGGCGCATTTCTTCGGCCTTGTCGGCGGTCATCGCCAGCTGCACCGAGCCGCACTTGATGAAGCCCGTGGCCTGCCCGGTTTCAGCCTCCAGATCCTGGTACAGCTTCAGCGAGTAGGTGGCGAGTCGGGTTTGACTCTCGGTATCGCGCAGCGTCGTGATGAGGCCGGCAGCATGCCAGGTCGTACCGCTGCTGACCTGCTTGCGCTCGAGTACCAATACGTCGCTCCAGCCGAGCTCGGCGAGGTGGTAAGCCGTCGAGCAGCCAATAATACCGCCGCCGATGACGATCGCGCGGGCGTGGGTGGGCAGAGCGTTTTCACTCATATTGATTTCCTCAGACAGCAATAACGTGCGCAGGCCCGTGCGTATGAAAAACCCTTCGGCGTCGGATCAGCGCGGACCGGCCGCGGCGCTGCCCTGACTTGCACGGCGACATTCGCCGCACCGGCCGGTGACTTCGATTTTTTCATCGATGACGTGAAATCCGAGGCGTTTGGCGTTGGCACTGATTTTTGCAGTCAGCGCGCCATCGTCCATCTCCGCCACGTCGCCACAACTGACACAGATCAGGAACTGAGCGGAATGTCGCTGATCCGGTCGCCCGCAGCCGATGAAGGCGTTCAAGGATTCGAGCCGGTGCACCAGGCCGGCGCTCTGCAGGAACTCGAGTGCGCGATAGACCGTTGGCGGCGCGGCGCGTTTTCGTTCGCCACTCAAACTCGCCAGCAGGTCGTACGCTTTGACCGGACGATGGCTCAACCAGAGCAGCTCGAGCACCCGCTTGCGCAGTGGTGTCAAACGCTCGCCGCGTTCGGCGCAGATTTGCTCTGCCTGGGTCAACGCTGTGCCGACGCAACTGGTGTGGTCGTGATCGGAGGATAGAAACCGCTGAATGACGGCGCGGGACATCGGCATGGCTCGGCATCGGATGCCTCATTGTACACGGCGCTCGCCCGGGGTGGACCGTCTGGCGGAATCGGTACAAGGTGATACGATAACGTACGATCCTCCTCGTGCAACACCGAAATCCCGACCTCCGTGAACAGTTCCTATGCATGGGTGCTTCTATTCACCCTGGTCAGCAGTGTGCTCAGCGTCACTGCTGCCGGCACCTACCTGCTATTGCCACAGCGGTTGCAGGAACGCTCGCTGGAATACCTGATCAGTTTCGCCATCGGCATGCTGCTCGGTGCCGGATTTCTGCACCTTCTACCTGAGGCCCTCGAGCACAGCAACGGCAACATCCAGAGCCTGATGGCGACGGCGCTGGTCGCAATCCTGACTTTCTTCGTGCTCGAAAAAGGCCTGATTTGGCGCCATCATCACCATGGCCACGGCCACCATCACGGTCATCACGGATCAGGCCAGCATGACCATGGGCGGCATGCGGCTGGCGAGCATCACTCGTCAGCTGCACATCCGGCGCAGATTGTTTCGAATGATTCAACGCGGCCGGCCGGAACGCTGATTCTTATCGGCGATTCGTTTCATAATTTTCTCGATGGCATACTCGTCGCCGTAGCGTTCCAGGCCGATTTCCGCCTCGGTCTGGTGACTGGTTTTGCCGTCATCGCTCATGAAATCCCACAGGAGCTCGGTGACTTTGCGATCCTCCTCCACAGCGGCTACTCGCGTACCCGCGCTTTCGTCTTTAATCTCGTGACGTCGCTGACGATGGTTATCGGTGCGACGCTGGCCTGGTTTGCCGTTGCCGCGGTAAGTGCGTTGATTCCGTATCTGCTGGCTTTCACGGCGGCCAGCTTCATCTATGTCGCGGTGTCGGACCTGATGCCGACGCTGAATCGCCGACTGGCTGCGCGTGAGATCGCCGTGCAATTGCTGCTGATTGGGGCCGGACTGGCCTGCAATTTCGCGGTGCACTCCGGATCCTGACTGGTTTGCCTTTATAGTGTGTTACTTTATTACTAAAGTGACCGCACCTGCGGCGACTCTGAAGTAACGCACATTCATGTCCACCAGTGCCCGCCAGCGTCAGTCTCCCGGCCCGCGAAGCAGACGCTCGCTGGCACTGGTCGCTGTGGTGCTGGTGCTGCTCGGGCAGTGCCTCGGTGCGGTGCATGCTGCAGATCTGGTCGCCCATCCAGATGCCACGGTCTGCGAAGTCTGTGTCGGCATGGCCGGCGGTCAGGCCATCCAGCCGGGGGACGCGGTGTGGCTGGTTCAGGCACCGACAGGTCACGACTCGAGCTCCTCGCGCGACGATCGCGCACCTGCACGTATCCGCGCTTGCGCCTACTACGGCCGGGCACCACCCCGCTCCCGCAACGATTCCCTCTGACGCGTCGGCCGGCGCTGCGCCGGCCGGCTGCGTTCGTCGTGTGTTCGTTTGTCGGAGATCCCCATGTCGAATCCGCTCATCACGGCGACGATGATCGCCTCCTATGCCTTTGCGTTGCCTGCTGCTGCCGATAAGCCTGCGGAGTCTGCGCCTGAGCCGATACAGGAAATCATCATTACCGCCGACCCGCTCAGCGAGGTCGAGGGTCATCTGGCCCTACCTGTCACCGTGCTGGACAGCAAAGCGCTGCGGACGCAGTCGATGCGCTCCATCGGCGATGCGGTCAGCACGCAGCTCGGCGTAACTTCCAGCGATTTCGGTGCAAGCGTCGGTCGCCCCGTCATTCGAGGCCTGGGTGGCGCGCGTGTGCGCGTTCTCGAAGACGGAATCGGGACAATGGATGTGTCGACTATCAGTGCCGACCATGGCACTGCCATCGAACCGATATTCGCCAATCAGATCGAAATCTTTCGCGGTCCGGCCACGCTGCTCTACGGCAGCGGTGCAAGCGGCGGGCTGGTCAATATTTCCAATGGCCGTATCCTGAGTACGCTGCCGGAGGCGCCCGTCGAGGGCGAAATCTATAACCACTACGACACGGCGTCCGACGGTTGGCTCGGTGCGTTCAAGCTCGATGGCGCGGTCGGCTCTCATGTCGCGCTGCATGTCGATGGATTGGAACGCAGTACCGATGACATCGATATTCCGGGCTTTGCCCGAGTGACGCCGGAGGCTGGCATTCCCTCCGGCATTCCCTCCGGCATTCTACCGAACAGCGCGACTACCACCGATAACCTCGCCGCTGGCGGCTCTGTCATCGGTTCACGTGGCTTTGTCGGTTTCAATGTCAGCACCTATGCCAATAATTACGGTGTTCCCGGCGAAGAGGAGCTAGATGCCAGCGGCAATATCCACGGCGTAACCATCGATCAGGAACAGACCCGCTACGATGTCGATGGCGCGCTGGATATCGATAGCGCGTATATCGATCGCGTGAAAACACGGTGGGGATTCAACAACTACGAACACGATGAAGTGGAACCGAGCGGCCAGCTCGGCACGCGATTCAACAACGACGAGATAGAAGGGCGAGTCGAAGTTTTGCACCAGCCGATAGCTGTGTGGAATGGCGTGGTCGGCCTTCAGGTTGTGACACGTGATTTCGAAGCCATCGGCGACGAGGCCTTCGTGCCGGCGTCAGCGCAGGACACCATTGCAGTGTTTGCGTTCGAGAAAGCCGATTTCGGCAAGGTGCATCTGGATACCGGCCTGCGCTTCGAGACGCAAGATACTGATGAGGTGAATGCCGACATCAATGCTGAGCATCATCTGCTCAGCGTTTCCGGCGGCGGTACGTACGAATATGAGGACGGCTATTTCGTCGGTTTCTCCGGTACGCGCTCGCAGCGCGGCCCGACCATCGAGGAGCTGTTTGCCAGCGGTCCGCATCTGGCATCGAATTCATTCGAGTTCGGCGATGCAGCGCTGGGCGAAGAGACGTCAATGAATGTTGACGTCTACTGGCGCAAGACCAATGGGCAGTACCGCTACGATTTCACGGTGTTCTACAACGATATCGGTGACTTCATCTATCTGCAGTCGAGCGACCGCAACGGTGACGGCATTGCCGATAGAGTTGAAGCGGATTTCCTCGATACCGGGGTGTTGGTCACGGCACCGGATGCCTTGCTGCTGCAGAATCAGGTACAGGGAGACGCCGCCTTCTGGGGTTTCGAACTGGCCGGCGAAGCAACGGTGTTCGACGATCGGCGAGGCCGTCTCGATGTGCGCTTGTGGACTGATTTCGTCGATGGTCGGCTCGACGACGGTGATGAACTGCCGCGGCTTCCTCCGCTGCGTGTCGGTACCGATGTGACCTGGACGCGCGGGCCGCTCTACGCCGGGATGTCGGTGATGCGTGTAACCGCTGAGCACAACCCGGCCCCACTCGATACGGAAACGGACGGCTACGCGATGATCAGCCTCGATGCCGGATACACCATAAGAGTGGCGGGCCTGACTGACGTGACGGTGTTCGCGCGCGGCTCGAATCTCGCCGACCAGACCGCCAGACGGCACACCTCCGTCATCAAGGATCTCGCGCCGCTGCCTGGTATATCGGGATTGATCGGGGTGCGCGCGAAGTTCTGAAACGCTGCTCCTGATCCCCGGTCACTCCGCGGCGACGGTCGGCCGTGCAGGGGGTTCAGGAGCAGCTGGCATCATGCGCCCACAAATGCTGTGCCGCGTAGGCGCGCCAGGGCCGCCAGCGCTCGGCAATCGCGAGCAATTCTTTCGGCAGCAGGCGTCGGCCGTCTGTTTCAGGCAACGCGCGTAACAGGGCGACATCGCTGGCGGGAAAGGCATCCGGCTCATGCAGTGCGCGTAGCGCAATGTAATGGGCGGTCCAGTCGCCGAACCCTTTGAGCGCTTTCAGTTGTGCAATCGAACGTTCGAGATCGCCGGTCGGTAACAGCAGTCCGGGATTGGCGAGCACAGCACGCGCGAATTCGCTGACGGCGTTGCCGCGGCTGCGTGGCATGCCGAGTGACGCCACGTCGGCTGCGGCCAGCGCGGCCGGTGACGGAAACGCAAACCCGAGTTCAGGTGCCGATGAAAATCGCACTGCTACGCCCCATCTCTCGGTCATGCGCTGGGCCAGCCGAATGGCTGCCACGACACTGATCTGCTGACCGAGGATCGCGCGTACACTCTGTTCGAACGGGCAGAATGCCCCCGCTACGCGCAGGCCCGGACGTTTCTGTACCAGCGCGCGCAAGCGACTGTCGGTCTCAAGATGGCGGCCGATAGCAAACGGGTCGGCATCGAGATCGAAAGCGCTGCGCAGGCGTTGAACGATCGCTGGTAGCGCTGCAACGTTCGGATAGACGACCTGCACTGACAGTGTGTCAGCGTTGCCAAGCTCGACTTCGAGCAGCCCGTATGCGCCGTCGAACGAAAAGATTCGACGGTAGGTCCCGTTCTCTATCTGTTCAATGCCGCTAATCTTGCGTGCGTCAAGGAACGAGAGCAGGAAATCCCAATCCAGTGGCGCTGTATAGGGCAGTACGAACGTGTGGTGCTGCGCCGTGTCTGGCGCGAGCGTGTCGGTAGTGGCATGCATTCCGGCAGTGTAAGGACCCTGGTCAAAATTATCTCTACATCCGGCAGCTTCTGCGACTCAGGAGCTGCCTCGGTGTTGACGGGATAATTCTGACCAGGGTCCAAACCGGCATGGCCGCACGCAACACATGAACCGCCCATCGCTACCGCGCGTATCACCGACACGCAGCACATTGGAAGTAGCATGCCGGAAGGTCCAGAAATTCGGCTTGAAGCCGACGCGATAGCCAAGGTGCTGGTCGGCGTGCGTCTGGAAGCGGTTACTTTGCCTCAGCCACGCATCTCCGGTCATGCCGTTGCGCTCGCCGCGAGCGGGGTGCAGGCCGTGGAGACCCGTGGTAAAGCCATGCTGATCCGTTTCGATAACGGCCTGACGCTGTTTTCGCACAATCAGCTCTACGGGCGCTGGTATGTGCGTCGACGAGGCGATTGGCCACAAACGCGGCGGACACTCCGTGTGGCACTGCATACGGCGACTCACAGCGCTCTGCTCTACAGCGCGTCAGATATCGCCGTATTAAGCGCCGAGGAACTGGCTGACCATCCGTTTCTACGGCGGCTCGGGCCCGATGTTCTCGCCCCTGAGACTAGCGCCGAGATGCTCGCGCTTCGACTCGATCTGCCACAGTTCCAAGCGCGCGCGCTCAGCGCACTGTTTCTGGATCAAGGCTTAGTCGTCGGCTCTGCCAGGCGCCTGGCACTCAGGCCAGCCGCTCGAATGCGTAACCGGCGCGCAGCACGACGTCGTCTTCGCCGCAGCGCCCGGTCAACATCAGCCCTACCGGAAGCCCTTTGGACATACCGGCCGGCACGCTCATCGACGGATGACCAGTAGCGTCGAAAGGCGCGGTGTTGCCGGTCATGTCGAGGGCGCAGCCTAGAATTTCGCCCGGGCTCGCGTCCGGTGGCGGGATGCGATGCGCTTTCATCACCGTCGTCGGCATCAGCAGGATGTCGCAGTGGGCGAACGCAGCGTCGTAGGCTGCACGCACAGTGCGTATCTGGTTCTGTGCGCGCGCTGAATAGTAGTTGCCGTAACGTTCGCGCAGCGTGAGCGCGAACAGCAGCACTGTCTTGACTGTCACCGGATAGTCATTGGCGCGCTCGCGACGCGCGCGTTGGTAGTAGCGGGTCGCTTCGAGCAGATTGTGCCCTTTGGAATTTTGCCCGTTCGGACCCTGCGTGGTGAACGTAGACAGCACGCCATCGAGCATGCTGGTCATCATGATGCTGGTCGCCTGCACGTGCAGTGGGATGGATATCTCGGCCACCTCGGCGCCTGCTTCGCGCAGGCGGTGTGCGCCTGCCATGACCATGGCATCGACATCGGATTCCGACAACGGCGTGCCAAAGCCTTCACGAACAATGCCGATACGCAGACCTCTGATGCCTCGATCGAGTTCGGCCACATACGCTTTCGGTATCAACATGGGGTTTTGGCGCGGGTCGCGGCCATCGTCATAACCGGCCAGCACTTCCAGCAGTAATGCGCAATCCGCCGTATTCATCGCCATCGGCCCGAGATGATCGATGCTCTGCTCTATGGGGCAGGCGCCGGTATATGGCACGAGACCATAGGTCGGCTTGATGCCATAGCAACCGGAGAACGAACTGGGCATGCGGATCGAGCCGCCTTGATCGCCACCGATGGCGAGTTCGCATTCGCCAGCGACGAGCAGCGCGGCGCAACCGCTGGACGATCCGCCGCTCATATATTCCGGATTGTGCGGATTGCGTACGGGGCCGGTAGCCGAGGTATGACTGCCGCCCGACATGCAGAAGTTCTCACACACTGCTTTGCCGAGCACTTCGGCACCGGCATCGAGGACACGGGTGACGACCGTTGCGTCTTCGTCTGCGACCAGGCCTTCGAGTACGCGCGAACCGTTCATCATCGGTAGTCCGGCAACCCCGATGTTGTCCTTGATGACAATACGCTTGCCTTTGAGCGGTCCGCTGGCTGCGCCGGCTATTGCGCATTTCCAGTACCAGGCGTTATAGGGATTCTCATCTGCAGAGGGGCGATAGCCGGTGCCACGGGGGTATTTCACCGGCAGCGTCGGTGCCGGCATCTGGCCGACCAGATTGACGTCATTCAACAATCCACCCATGAAGCCGGCATACATCTCGATTTCAGCGTCGCTCATCGTCAGATGCAGGGCGGTGGCAGCCGTGCGCAGCTCGTCTGTGGTGATGGGTGTGACCGCGGCTGGACCGCTTTTGCTGCCGTTATGCTCTGACATGGTGCCTCCCAATGGCGTTGTCGGTGGACGATGGTGCGCAGGGCTATCGAAAGCACCATAGCGCAGGCATGACGGGATCGATAGAGTGGGCGCCGTTGCTGCTGTGGTCCGACAATTGCAATCGAGACCAGGTGTATCGGTGTCGCGAGTAGATGGCCCGAGCTTTACAGTCCGCTGATGCTCGGTTTTCCAGGGGAGAAAAATCATGGCGCCAGAACGGCCCAGCATCCTCGATATCGAGGCCTCGGGTTTCGGTTCACACAGCTATCCGATAGAAGTCGGCATCGCGCTCGAAGACGGGCGCAAGTTTTGTGCCCTGTTGAAACCGGATCCAGAATGGACGCACTGGGACAGCAAGGCCGAAGCATTGCATGGCATCAGTCGCGAACTGCTGTTCAAGCATGGCCGGCCGCTGGCCGATGTCGCGCGCCAGCTGAACGAACTGATCGGTACGCAGACGCTTTACAGCGATGGCTGGGTCGTCGACAGTCCGTGGCTGAATACGCTGTTCTATACAGCAGGAGTTCAACCTGCGTTCCGTCTGAGTCCGCTGGAAGCGATCCTGGACGAACAACAGATGACGCATTGGCACCAGGCCAAGGATAAACTTCTGGCAGAGATGACGCAGGCTCGACATCGCGCGAGCTTCGACGCTTTTGTCATCCAGGAAACCTACTGGCGCACTCGCCGGCAGTTCACCGGCGAGGTTTGAGCTCCCCAAAACTCACTGCGGGGATCAGGCATGCGCTGTGCGCCAACGATATTCGGGGTGCCTGGGCGGTGCCATTGCGGGCAACGCCCAGGCGAAGCTGCACTACGTGAATGCGCTACTCGCACATGACTAGTTGTGCGTTTCGTGTTGCGGTTGCGGCGTGCCGTAATAGGTGTGGATTTCCCGCGCCCAGCCTTGATCGGCCATGTTCGGCCAATGATCCTTGTCGAATCCGGGCGCGTCCTTGAGGCGATCCTTCTCAACATTCAATACGAAACGCTTGTTCTCGGTATCGAGAACAAGCGCACGCCACGGCACGGCAAACAGCTTCTCGCCCACGCCGAGAAAGCCGCCGAACGACAGCACGGCATAACCGACATTGCCGCTGCGCATATCCAGCATGATCTCCTTGATGTCACCGAGATCTTCGCCCTTGTGGTTATAGACGTCGTTTCCGACCAGCGTATCCGCGCCCATCATGTACGGGCCAGGGCCGTGCCGTTGGTCGGGGCCAGCTCCGTTAGCATTGCTTCGGTACATGCCGAAGGGGTCTTGTTGTTCGTAGTTCATGTTCGATTCCTCGTCTGGGGTTAACGTCCAGTCCGACCGACTGCGCCCGTGGCAAGCGGTGGTTGGACAGCCGCACTCAGGATTTCTTGTTTACCGCGTCCTTGAGATCGCCATAGGCGGATTGCACTTTGCCAGCAGCCTTGTCTATCTGCCCTTCCGCTTTCAGACGGTCATTGCCGACAGCTTTGCCGGCGACTTCCTTGACCTTGCCCTGCACTTCCTTTGCGCGGCCTTTAACTTGATCTTTGTTCATATCGAATTCCTCGGAATGGATTACTGAGCGACGCTACGTTGATGTCGGCTGAGTCAACGAGTCGCCAAACCGAGGATGTGCGCATTACCGATAACAGTCGGTGCGCCACGCAACTTAGACAGGCCGGTGAAAAACTACTCAGCTCGTGAACGCGGTCATGCCTTCGCACGCGACATTTTCACCAGCCTGTAAAGCAGGCTGAACGCGCTTAATGGAGGTCGGGTGACCGCCAAAAATGCCGCCGGTCGACGGTCTTGATGCGGACGTCGAGGATGGCTCCATCGCGCTCCAGTGTCAGCGGGATTTCGATGCCGGCGTCACCGTAAGACCAGACTGTGCGGAATAGATTGGCGAGTCCGGCTATGGGATTGCCGGCGATACCGACGACGAGATCTCCAGTGCGTATATCGCTCTTCGCCGCCGGTGCATCCTGATAGAGTCCGGCGACGACCAGACGGTCGTGTGCTTCAGAGACGAACATACCGAGCCACGGACGCGGCGGTTTCAGCGTTCGTCCGTAGCGCAGCAGGTCGTCCATGATCGGTTTCAGCAGGTCTATCGGCACACTCAGATTGCCGTCCTGCTCGGGAATGTCCGGATGCACCTGGTCGATATACAGCGAACCGATGCCGCACAGTTTGCCGTCAGGCCCGATCAATGCGGCGCCGCCCCAGCTCGGGTGCGGTGGCGCAGTGAAGATGGCTTCGTCCAGCACGTATTCCCAATAGCCGGCAAATTCGCGCCGCGCCGCGATACGTGCTTTGAGTGCCTGACTGCGACCGCCGTAGCCGGCAAGAATGACGTCGTCGTGGATCCGCAGGTCGCGCACACTGCCGAGTTCCATCGGCGCCGTATCGAGCGAGCCCAAGGCCTGCACCAGACCGAAACCCGACTCGTAGTCATAGCCGATCACGTCGCCGGGGACAGCTCGACCGGCCTGCGTGACTATCCAGACTCGATGTGCTTCCGTGATCAGATAGCCGATAGTGACGACCAGACCAGAGGCGTTGATCAGGACGCCATGTCCGGCCCGTTCAGTGCCGAGTATCGGTGCGGTGAAGGCGTCCTCCGGGATCTCGGCGCGCAACGAAACCACGGCCGCCAGGGCCGCATCGAGGTCGTAGGCCACGTCAGTCGGGCGCGGCGTCAGTTCGCGCGGGATCTGCGGGTCGCGTTCATCACTCATAGGCCAGACGTACTCTAGTGGATCAAAAAGCGCGGAGCAGTCCACCGCAGCTGTTCGCGGAGCAAGCAGCAGGCAGCGACGACATGGTAGCCGAACGCGACCAAACACTGAATCGGCTGGCAACCCTCGCTGTGATTAGAGAGAATCGTCGCACAATCCCAAGGCTGTCGCTGTGCAGCCGACCCGCCACCGACAACAGGAGAACCGACATGCCGACGTCGCGCAACGACCGTGCTTATTCGGTCCCTCTGGGCAGCATCGATGTCAGCAATCCGCGCCTGTATGAAGACGGCAGCATCGGGCCATACTTTGAACGTCTGCGCCGGGAAGCGCCGGTACACTACTGCGCGGCGAGCGATTACGGGGCGTTCTGGTCGCTGACGAAGTACGACGATATCGTCGCCATCAACGCCGACGACAAACGGGTTTCGTCGAGCTACGAAGTCGGTGGTCATGTGCTTGGTTACGACAAGATGTTCCGCCAACACGGCGTCGATGCGCGCATGTTCCAGTCGACCGACCCGCCAATCCATACCGCGCAACGAAAGGCGATTGCACCGATAGTCGCACGCGCCAACGTGCGTGAAATGGAAAACACTATCCGCGCCTTGTGCGGCGGAATCCTGGATGCACTGCCGACAGGAGAAACGTTCAACTGGGTCGAACGGGTTTCCGTAGAACTGACCACTCAGGTACTCGCAACGATGTTCGATTTCCCCTGGGAACAGCGGCATCTGTTGACGCGCTGGTCTGATGTCGCGGTGACCGAGCCCGGATTTGGAATCGTCGACAGCTGGGAGGAGCGCCGTCAGGAGCTGGAGGCCTGCTTCACGATGTTCGCCGGCCTGTGGCAGGAACGACTCGCCGGTGAACCGCGCGGCGATCTGCTCTCACTGATGGTACATTCGGAGAGCACCCGCAATCTGAGCCCGGAGGAATTTCTCGGCAATCTGATCAATGTCATCGTCGGCGGCAACGACACCACGCGCAATTCACTGACCGGCGGTGTGGTCGCACTGAATCAATATCCCGACCAATATGCCCGATTGCGCGCCGAACCGGCGCTGGTTGCCAGCATGGTGCCCGAGATCATTCGCTGGCAGACACCGATCTCGCACATGGCCCGGACCGCGGTCGAGGATTTCCGGCTCGGTGACGCCGAGATAAAGTCCGGTGACCGCATCGCGATGTGGTACATCTCGGGCAATCGAGATGTCGACGGCATCGAGGATCCGGAAGCGTTCATCATCGACCGGCCGAACCCGCGCCGACATCTCTCTTTCGGTTTCGGCACCCATCATTGTGTCGGCTATCGCCTGGCAGAAATGCAGCTGCAGGTGGCCTGGGAAGAAATCATGAAGCGCTTTCGATCAATCGAAGTGGTCGGCGCGCCGGTCCGCGTATGCTCCAATATTATCCACGGCTATTCAGCATTGCCGGTGCAGGCATTTCGTTTATGAATCCTCGCAGCAAGGTAAATATTGTCCTGTTAACGTTTTTCGGACTAACGATAGGGGCCGTCATATTCCGGATTGACTATTTCCCACTCACCTGGGTCCCGATGTACAGCGACTATAAGTATGGGCCGTCGATGTCTGTACCAGTAGGCGACTTGAACAAGATGAATCGCGGATTTGAAGTCAAACGTCAGAATGGTCACGTCGACTTCATAGGCCCGAAGGAATTGAACATTCCAGCCAGTCGGTTTCGGCGTATCTACTACCAGCGTGCTTTTGGTGAGGGGCCGGTACAGTATTTCCGCTTCAGGCGTGGCATGAGTCGAATGAATCTCGCACTACACGATTGGATAAGCCCGATAACCACAGAGTCCATCGACTGGCAACAACGAGTCTTGAGAAGTCTTAACGAAACGTTTTATCTAACTCCCGGCGATCCTGACTTCATCATCAGTGCTAAAGCACAGTCCGATTTGGCGGTTATTTCACTGGAAGACCGGAAAGCTGGTCGTCTGGATCGAAAAATAATCGAACATCGAGAAGTTGAAATCCAATGGAGCGCGAAATGATCGAACCGTTAGTCGCTCGAAGCACCGGCAGATCCGGGTCCTTCTTCGAATGGTTTCTCTTCAGTGGATATTCCGGCGATAGCCTTGGGCTCTTCCGCCTGTATTTCGGTTGGGGATTTTTTATATTCAATTTTACTCAATTCGCAGTAATTTTTTCCCTCGAACCATTCGGCGCAGAGTTCAGATATCTTGAGCTCATATGGTATTTCGATTTGCTGAATATTGAACGAAATATCCCGTGGCTGATAATCCCCGTTTTTCTAGCGCTCTCCTGCGCGACAATTCTGTTTGCCATTGGAAAGTCGACGCGAATATCGATTGTTATCATGATCGTATCCGTCTTTTACCTGCAAGGCGTCAGAGACAGCATGGCGGGCGATATTCATCACCGCCATCTTGTCCCTCTCAGTATTTTATTTTTACTTCTTTTCTCCAAAGCCTGGCAGGTGAGATCGGTCGATTCGAACAAGAAGCAATTCCGACCTCTGGAGGAATGGGAAGCCAGTTGGCCGATACGTGCGGCTCAGATTCATATTGTCATGTTTTATTTTTGGGCGCTCGTAGCCAAGTTACGTGTTGCTGGACTCGATTGGTTCGAGGATGGCGGGCAGATTCAATATAAGCTCATTGAACGCTCACTTCGCGCTGGTTTCGATGCGAGCGGTGAACTGGTTCAGCTTGGAACCTCATACACGTTTGCGCAACAAACGGCGCTAGTGGCCGTGGTCGGTGCATTGGTTGTCATTTTTGAATTGCTCGCTCCGATAGTTTTATTCTGGCGCAGGCTATCGGTGAAGATTGCCTTCCTGATAGGCGCCACGTTCTTTCATATTTCCAATTATCTTTTACTCAATGTTCAGTTCTATTTCTATCCATTCGTGTTTGTTGCGTTCTTTGATTTGGTTCCATTTCATCAAAAAATATTGAACTTCTGGAATTCGCGCAACGCGGCCCAGCAGTATTCTCCAGAATAGTGGGTTGCGGCAGGTAAGTATGCTCAACAACGCAACGGTCTGCGGAACTTCGGACCAGTCAATATACGGAACATGAATAACACCAGGAGAGTAATGGTCGTATACGACGGCGAGTGTCCTTTCTGCTCGGCTTATGTCAAGGTCCTTCGCCTTCAAGCCCTGGCCGACAAAGTCGAGTTGATTGATGCACGCGGTACGCATCCCCTTCTGGCAGAAATCAGGGAGCAAGGCTTTGATCTGAACCAAGGAATGGTTGTTAAAATCGGTGATCGCATTGCGCATGGTGATGCAGCAATGACGGAACTTGCGCTTCTAACGGGGTCTATCGGTTGCTTCAATAGATTCCATTATTGGGTTTTCTCTGACAGTCGGCGGGCGGCGACCCTTTATCCGATTTTGCGTGCAGGAAGAAATGCAGCCCTCAGGATGCTGGGGCGTAATCAAATATAAATCGGTTTTACCAGCCGGTCAGGCGTCACGCCGAAATAGCACTTTAAGTCCCGCTTTCTTATCAGGGAACCTTCTCTTTTGCGTAAATCCATGTCGCAAAAACAGAAGGGCAAGCGTGGATTCATCAAAAAATTGAACGTGATGTGGGGGTGAGAAAACGTCCCAATCGACGACATCTGGCGGCACATTTTTGCTACCTATGTCTGGTGTCGTGATGTAGACATGGCTTCCGATTCGCGTTACTCGCTTTAGAAGATCCATGTAAAGCTGAAGTTCGCTCACATGCTCGATTAGCTCTGAAGAATAAACAAAGTCGTATGTGTCCGGAGGATTGAAAACATGGAATGACGAACTGAAGAAATCGCAACGCGGGAAGTTCCGGCGTGCGTAATTGACCGCTTTATCATTAATATCCAACCCTGCCGCCCGGCTGCCGAAACGTTGGAAAGCATTAGCCATGAATCCGCCGCCACATCCTAGATCAAGTACTGATTTCTTGAAGGTCCACGGCGATAATATCAGAGCCCGTCGCCATGCGCGTGATTTCCGCGATGCGGCTTTCGGGTAATGGACTTCTGTTATTCCGCGATCGTCTCCGTACAGCTGATTCAGGTCTGCCTGGGTGGGCATCGGATCGAGAAATATAAAGCCGCAATGAGCGCATTTTGAAAATAGCCAGTCGCTCTTTCGGGCAAAAAACGACAGCTCTGACTCACCACAAACGGCACATTTCACGGCTATCTCCTTTCAAATCGATACCTGAGGTACTGTCGAACAATAGAATGGCGCATGACCTGGAAGCGTGCATTCTAACAACTGGAGCAGACCCGACTACCCGTTCACGCGGTCTCTTGATACGCCTTACTCGTTGATCTCTATGGTACTGCTTGCCTCTTGCTAATGTCCGTCGAATGTTTATATTTTCATTCTCTTTGAGGATGTTTCGATCGCTCATTTGACAGGACGTCAGCGTGCACCGTGCACGTTAATGCCTTGGTTGGGGGAGAGCAGATGGGGGATAACAGGGCAGTGCCGAGCGATCGCGCGCGCGCGCGCTATGAGCAAGTATTGGACGCAGCCTCGACCTGCTTCCGACGCTATGGTTTTCACGGTGCGAGCATCGCCGAGATCTCCAAGCTTGCTGGAATGAGCGCTGGTCACATCTATCATTTTTTCGAAAATAAGGAAGCGATCATCGCCGCGATCGTCAATCGTCGCGTCGAATACTGGATCACATTGATTGCACAGTTCGAATGCGCCGATGACGTTTTCGCCGCCATGATCGAACGCGTCGGCATCGGCATCGACGAACGTGCCGAGGAAGAATTCGTCGGCCTGTGGCTCGAGATCCTGGCAGAGGCGGCACGCAATCCGCGCGTCGCCGAAGTCCTTCAGCAGGCCGATGCTCGCGTGCGTACGATCCTGACCCACGTGATCCAGGTGGCGCGCGAAGCGCGTGGCAAAGTGACGCCAATAGACCCGGCTGCGGTCGAACTCATGATGGCGATGTTCGAAGGCGTGACGAATCGCGCGGTCATGAACCCGGGATTCGAACACGGCGAGCTTGCGCGTGTCCTCCAGCGGGCAATGGCCGGCGCGCTCGACGAGTGAACGTCACTCAGGCGTAGTAGCGCCGGATCACTGTTTCGGCGAAGGACTGCATCTGGCCTACCGGATCGTCGGTGAGTTGGAACGCGAAATGGGTCAGACCTTCACGTTCGAGTGCGCGGATGTTGGCGATGATGGCGTCCGGGTCGCCGATCAGGGCCGCCACTTCGGCGCCTTCTGGCGTGATGAAATTGCGTTCATCGTCACGCGTGTAGATCAGATGACCTTCGTGCAGCAGCAGATGCCGCCTGTCCATCGGCAATCCCTCGACGTAGTCGCGGTAGCGATGGACGAGATCGGCGATTTTCGGGTCCGACGGCAACAGTCCGCCTTCCCATTCGCACATCGTATGCAGCAGATTGGTGATGAACGGGCCAATGCTCTTCAACACGCGGGGACTGGCCGAAGTCTCGCCAGGTCGCAGCAGCGCCAGTGGAAAAATTGCTTTCGATGGAATGTCGTCGGGGTTGCGGCCCACTTTGCGCGCGCCGGTCGCCAGGGTCTCGCGCGCAGCGCGCAGCATCGGCGGCGTCGGATTCCATGTCAGATGCGCGTCGCATTCGGCGCCACAGTAGGCCAGCGTTTTTTCGCCGAAAGCGGACAAGGTCAATGGGATCTTGTGCTCGAGATGGATAAAACCGTGCTGGCGATGCAACAGTTGAACGAGATGCGACTCGCCTTCGCACTCATGCAGCGCCGCCTCGCCGCGTAGTAATGCCTGAATCAGACGGATCTCTCGCTTCATCCGCGGCAGCGGCACCGGGCGCAGACCCATGGTGAGCCTGGCGGTGTTACCGTTGCCGACGCCAAGCTCGACGCGTCCGGGCGCGAGCTCCGCAATGCTGGCAATCGAATGCGCAATGACTGGTGCCATGCGCGTGGTTGGCACAGCGACGCCGGTAGCGAGGCGAATCCGTCTGGTTTCGCGCGCAGCAACTGCCATCGTCGCGTAGACGTCGGAATAGATCATCTGCGAGTCGAAAAACCAGGCCTGGTCGTAGCCGAGCGATTCGGCCAGCGCGACCAGGTCGTAGTCGCCAATGCGCGAAGTGAATGCGACGCCGAATTCCATTGTAGAGTTCCTCCAGGGGGCGATAGGCAGGACAATGGCGCATGGTATACCGGGAGCACCACTATATGCCGCGATGGCGTTTTGCGGCGCCCCGCAATACGCTAACAGCCCTCCACCCGTTACGGTATTCCGCGCCCCATGAGCCGAATGTTCGCTGCCTTGAGTCTGGCTCTGGTCCGTGGTGTAACTGCGCCGATGAGCGCGCGGCAGCGCAATCGCACGGTTGCTCGCCTGATAGAGTCGCTCGAATCCGACAGCATCGCTGTCATTGACTGTCCGCGCGGGCAATTGCGAATGCATGCGTTGCGAAGTGCGCATTGTGCGAGTACGGTCGCCCGATTTTTCAGCGACGAACCGGAAACGCTGGCCTATATCGACACGTTCGCCGACGGCGCCGTGTTTCTCGATGTCGGTGCGAATATCGGCATCTACACGCTGTATGCGGCGTTGAATCCGGCGCTGAAGGTCGTCGCTGTCGAACCTAACGGCATCAATTTCGGCCTGCTGGTCGAGCATCTGGCGCTGAACCCGCTGGCCCGTCACGTTATCCCTTTGTGCATAGCGCTTGCGACACACAGCGGACTCGAACAGCTGCATATGCGCCAGGTCGGTGCGGGCGTCGGCGGCGCTGCGCTGGGCGCTGCGTTTGCGGTTCAGCGCAGCGAGCCGCCGAGTTACTCCCAGACTGTCATGACATATGCGCTAGACGATCTCGTCACCACGCTTGGCCTGCCGGTGCCGCGCTATATCAAGATGGACGTCGACGGCACCGAGCAGGATATCCTGGCAGGTGCCCGCCGCACGTTGCCGCAGGTAGAATCGCTGCTCATGGAAGTTGAACACCGTAGCCCTGCGACCATCGAGAGTGAGCTCGAAGGACCATTACGCGAGCTCGGTTTCGTCGAGGACGCACACGTGCGTGCCAGTGGGTCGGGGCGAAATCGACTGTACCGCAACACCTCCTGGGCGGCGGCCAGAGCTGACGCAACGGCTGTAACGACGGGCGCGCCAGTGACGGAGGCTCCAACGGCATGAGCGCCAATGTTCAGATCTCTTTCGGTGAACTGATCGACAAGCTAACCATCCTCGAGATCAAGGCCGAGCGCGTCAGCGACGCCGGCAAACTCAGTCACGTACGCCACGAACTTGCAGTGCTGCTGGACGCCTGGGCACCGCTGCAAACGGCACATCCCGAAGTCAGCGCCGTGCGTATCGAACTGAAAGCAGTGAACGAAACGCTGTGGGAAATCGAAGACAGCATCCGCGCGCTGGAAGCGGCGCAACGGTTCGACGCCGAATTCATCGAACTTGCGCGCGCCGTCTACCAGACCAATGATCGGCGTTTCGCTCTTAAAACCCGTATCAATCAGCTGCTCGATTCCGGTGTCGTCGAACAGAAGCAGTACGCTGAATACTGAACCGGGTTCGCTGCTTGTCTACGTCACGGGAGATCGCATCGGTGACGCGCTGCTGAAATATCCCGTGCTGCGTGCATTTCGTGCGGCTTGCCCGCATACCCGCGTGCACTGGGTGACCGGTTTGCGGCCGTCGATATTCGCGACGCGTCTTGCGCCGTTCGCCACCGGACTGATCGACGAGATCCATTCCAGCAGTGGTCTTGGGCAACGGTGGTTGGGCATGCTTCCAACCTTGCTGGCGAGCCGCTACGACACGATCGTATCGACGGAAGCACGCCTGCGCGACACGCTGGCCTTGCGTCGGGTTGACTGCACGACGTTTATCTCCCCGGCGTGGGGTTTCCGCTTTTCGACCTGCAGGCCGGCAATCGACTACAACGCGGCCTCTGCCTATGAACGCTTCAGCGCACTGATGTCGCTCGCCGCCGGCGTCACGTTGGAACCGAGAGCTGTTATCGAAGTGCCCCACGAATTGACATCTATTGCAACAGCACTGCTGCCGGATGGGGCGCTGTACATCGGCTTCTGCCCCGGAGCCGGCGGCGCCAGTAAGCGTTGGCCCGCCGAGCGGTTCATCGAACTCGCGCGTCGACAGGCCGTGCGAGGGCGGACCCCGATATTCCTTCTCGGGCCGGAAGAGCTAGCGCTGCGCCAGGCGATTGCCGAAGGCGTTCCCGGCGTACGATTCATCGAAGAAGAAGCCGCAATGCGCGGCGCCAGCGGGCCTTTGGCTACTATCGCCCTTGCGCAACGCCTCACCTTTTCGCTCAGCAACGACTCCGGCGGCGGCCACTTACTCTCCGCCGGTGGCCGGCCCACCATCAAACTCTACGGACACACCAACCCGCACAAATTTCGCTCGCCTTATGGCGAACAGATCCCCATAGAGGCCGGCGCATTCGGTAGCAGTAAGATCATTGCGATACCAGTAGCGCACGTCGATCAAATTATCGAACGCGAATTGGCGAAGAACTCACTCTGAAACGCGCACCGGGATCCAGCAACGCGCCAGAACGTGTGGGGGTGGGCTATTTGCGGCGGGACCCTGCGCCGCTGGGATGCGGCGCCGGAGCGTACATGGATGTATTCACAGCGTGTTCCGCCGCAAATAGCCCACCCCCGCACGCCTCGCTGGCCTTACTGCTGAAAAATTGCTGCGGAGCTAAACTTATTTGTTCGAGCTCGGATACACCCACCGCGCCGCCCGTTTCTCCACAAACGCCAGCAGCCCTTCGCGCCCATCCTTCGTCTCGAACACGTTGCACAGGGTCTCAATCTGATTCTCGACATTGCGCCGATAATCAAGATCGTTCGCGCGCTGATAGGACTGCCGAGCGAGCGCCATGATGGTCGGCGATTTCTTCGCCAGGACGCCGGCCAGAGCAATTGCCCGATCCATCAACTCAGCGCGTGGAACGGCGTGATTGATAAGGCCCATATCGACGGCATCACGCGCGGGTATCGGTGTTCCGGTGAACAGCAGCTCGAAAGCCTTGTGCCGAGAGATCTGGCGCGGAAGATGGACGAAATGGATTGCCGGGATGAGACCGATATCGATTTCGGGATAACCGAGATCGATATCGTCGGCGGCAAGGATCATGTCGCAGGAAATCGAGAGCGTCATACCGGCACCGCGGGCCGGCCCGTTGACCACGGCAATGGTCGGTTTGCGGAGTGCGTACTGGATATCCAGTGTTTTCATGTAGAACTTGTAGACGAAATCGCGGAGCGCCAGGCCATCGCCGCGCTGGACCATCTTGAGGTCCATCCCACCGCAAAACATCCGATCGATAGCGCTGGTGATGATGATGGCGCGCACGGCATCGTCGGCATCGGCGCGCAATAACGCGGCGTGGATGGCATCGATCATCGGATGGTCGATCGCGTTGACCGGGGCACGGTTCATGCGCAGTACGGCAACGCCGTCGGCAACCGCATAGTCGATCCGTTCCTGTTCCAAGCTCATGCGTTCACTCCCGATTGAAATAAGTGACTAGGACTTGCGCATGGCGGCCAGTTCCGCTTCGTGCCGGGCGCTCATCGCGGCCAGTGCGGCGGCCTGTTGTTCGACCAATGTGGCGCGTTGAGCGCGTGCGCGGGTTACCGCATTTCGCGTGCTCTGCGCCTGGCCCTGGAATTCCGGCATCACATATTTCGCAATCAATTCATAGCTGCGCCGAGTCGCCTGAGTGTTGGCCCATTCATGCGCTAGCATCAGATAGGTGCCGAAACCACCGTTCGATTGTGCCATCAGTTTATCAATCTGCATCTTGCAGTCGTCTGGTGTGCCGATGGCGCCGAGGCCGCCCTCAACGACGTAGTCGATCATCTCGCAGACTTCGTTGCCCTGCACATTCATGTGCGGCAGTCCGGCGACGGTCTGGAAATAGCGGAACCATGACTCGATGCCGTACTCGACATCCTTGTAAGCCTGCTCGCGCGTTTCAGCGCAATGGACCATGCCGACGAGGCGCCACTGGGCGCGATCGGCCACTGTGCCGAATTGCGCGGCGCGCTGTTCCATCACATCCCAGTGCATGGCCAGTGCATCGAAGCCGGCAGCCTGCGTCGCACCCAGCGACAACAGGCCGACGCCATGCTTTCCGGCCAGTCGCGGGCCGGACGGCGAAGCAACAGCGGCCACGGCAATATTGAACAGCGGGTTGGAATAAGGGCGTAGATGCAGCACGGCATCACGCAGGTCCCAGCGCTGATTCTGGAACGTCACCGGCTCTTCCGTCGTCAGCAGGCGCATGATGACGTCGAAACCCTGCTCAAGCAGGTCGCGTGTGTCTGATTGTGGAATACCGATCATCGCGGCATCAGTCGGCAGCGACCCGGGCCCCACGCCGAGCATGATTCGCCCGCGCGTCAGATGATCGAGCAGCACGATGCGTTCCGCCACCCACAGCGGATTGTGATAGCCCACGCTGATGACACCGGTGCCGAGACGGATATGGCGCGTTCGCGCCGCCGCCGCGGCTATGAAGATTTCCGGAGATGCGATGATCTCGCTACCGGCCGAGTGATGTTCGCCGACCCAGGCTTCGTCGTAGCCAAGCGCGTCCAGCCACTGAATCAACTCGAGATCGCGTTCGAGTGCCAGAGTCGGATTCTCGCCGGCACGATGAAACGGTGCGAGAAAGATGCCGAAGCCAATACGTGAACTCATCAGGTGTACTCCAGGGCAGTCGTGAATTATAGCCTGCACGTTCAACCGAGTCCCAGGAAACGCCGGGCGGCGTCTGCGAAGACTGCTGGCTGGTGGCGCGCTGACAGCGAGCCCAGAAACTGGCGCAACGCTTTCTGTTCGATAGCATAGGGATAGTCGGTTCCGGCGAAGATCTGGCCGGGTGCGAAAGCCTCGACCAGATGCAGCAGATAGTCGTTCGCATAGACCAGGCTGTCGTAGTAAAAACGCGCTGCGTAATCGCGTGGCCCGCGCGGGAGTTGGCCATCGAAGCCGTTGCTCACCGTCCAGCCATGCTGCAGACGATGAACGAGCGGTACAACAGCGCCGCCGCCGTGACTGAAACCCAGACGCAGAGCAGGATGCCTCTCAGGCACGCCGGCCCGGATCAGAGTGATCGCAGCGAGCCCGGTATCGAGCGGAAAAGCGGCGTAGGGGATCAGATCGGGAAATTCGCCCAGACGCTCGGCGCCAACCGGATGCAGCGCGTGCACGAACACGGCCAGATCCAGGCGCGCCGCTTCCGCGAAGAATTCCTCGAAGCGCGGGTCGCCCAGCACGATGCCGTTGATGTTGCTGCCAATCTCCACGCCTCGCATGCCGTCGGCCGAGAGCCGCGCCAGTTCCTTCGTCGCCAGCTCGACATCCTGCAACGGGACCATGCCCAACGCGTGAAAGCGTGTCGGCGACTGCGCCACCATATCGGCCAGCACGTGATTGACGTAGCGCGCCATTTCCAGCCCGTCGCCGGGCGTGAACCAGTATGACAATAGCTCGGGCATCGGCGACAGCACCTGAGCGGCGATGCCGTCGTTATCCATCTCTAGCAGACGCCGGTTGCAATCCCATGAACGTGAATCGAGTTCGCGAAATGCTTTGCCGGCAATTTCGATGACGCCTTTATCAGCGCTGGTCATGCACAGACATGGCCAGCGCGCGTTGCTGCCTGGCGATGGATTAGGCGGAAAGCCGGGTGGGACGACGTGACTGTGAACGTCGATAAGCGCGAGTTCGCCACTCACAGCATCGTGCTGCCGCCGTTCACACTGATGACCTGGCCGGTGACAAACGATGCTTCATCGCTCGCCAGGTAAGCGACCATCGAAGCGACTTCGGCCATGGTGCCCGGGCGACCCATCGGAATGACGTCATTGAACTGCCGGATCCAGGGGTCGTCTTTCGCCATCAATTGTTCGACCATCGGCGTTGCAATCATGCATGGCGCGACGGTGTTGACGGTGATCGCGTTCTTGGCAAACTCGCGTGCGAGACCGGTTGTCAGCGCGTGCACTCCGCCTTTCGCGGCGTTATAGGCGGCGTGTTCCGGCAGTCCATTGCGGACAGAATCGGCGCCGATATTGATGATGCGTCCGCCGCCTTGGTCGAGCATCACCGGTAACACGGCATGGCAGCACCACAGAACCGTCCACAGATTGCGATCGATGGTTTGGTGCAGGGTCTCGGCCGTGTGTTCGAGAAACGGCCGGATTACCCCGCCGCCGGCGTTGTTGACGAGAATGTCGATGCGCCCGGCAGTCACCTGCGTTGCACGGATGAGCTCACGTACGGCAGCTTCATTGCTCAGATCGCACACAGTCGCGTGCGCGGTATTGCCTGAATTCTCGCTGATTCGTCTAGCAGCGGCATGGATGTCTTCGCTGATGTCGACAAGAAATAGCGTAGCGCCGTCAGCGGCCAGTCTTTCAGCGATGGCGAGCCCGATACCGCCGACGGCACCAGTCACGATCGCGGTCTTGCCGGCAAGTCGCAGCATCATGGTCTGATTACGCCAATGTCTCTATCGGCCCGGATTGACCGAAACGCGCATCGGGTACGGCGCCCCAATGATCGATCGATTCAAGCGCGAGCGGCAGCAATCGGGGCGAGCGTGGATCCACTTCCGGAAACTCCTCCATGCCGAAACTGTATTCCAGCGTCATGCCATCGGGGTCGAGAAAATACAGAAAGATCGATTCGGATGGCGGATGACGACCCGGGCCGAAAACTATCGGCACATCGTGCTTGCGCAGCCGATAGAGCGCTTTGCCGATGTCATCGATGTCCGTAACCATGAAATTGACATGGTGCAGGCAGGGGGCTGCAGCTTTGCTCAGGCCGAGGGAGTGATGCCGCGGATTTGGAAAGCAACGTAGAAACGTTACCGCGCCGTCGATACGATCGGAGGCACGGAAGTTGAGCTGATCGAGAAAATACTGCTCGGTCTCGGCATGCATTGCGGTACCGAGCACGACATGGCCGAGCCGCACGATGCGGGTCACGCGCGCGGCGAACGGTGCGGCAGCCGGGCGCATGCCGCAGTAGTACTCGAAAGCCGCGCCGGTATTCGGTTCGCACACGCGAAATGCGCTGGCAAGACCAAGCGCGCCGGCGACATCCGCCGGAACGTCGTGCGCAGGCAGTCCTAACGTTTCGGTCAAGTGCCGGCGCAGCCGCTGGAGGTCGTCTTCGCTGGCCATTTCCCAGCCGATACGGCGCAGTCCGCATTGGGTCGACGGATGCAGAATAATGTCGTGATGACGCTTGCTGCAGCGATACAGGTATTCGCCATCCGGCCCAGGCCCTTCGTACTGCAGGCCGAGGATGTGCTGGTAGAACTCATGCGACCGAGCGTAGTCGGTAACGTTCAACGCGACATAGCCCAGGCGGCGGTAGCAGAAATCGGCGCTCACGTGAGCAGAAAGCTATGTATAACGATGGTCATGGCTCAAGGAATGATGCTGATCTTGCCCTGGTCACGGATGTCATCGGCGTCGATGAACGTGGTCTTCAACAGGATTCGCAGACCATCGGCAGTTCGCGTCATGACATGGACATGATGGCCGAAGAACGTATCGGTACGCCCCATCTTGCTGCGCCAGGTGACGTAATTGGCCGCTACTTCGAAATGCATGTCGTTACCACCGAGCAGACGCACGTTGCTGATCATGCGCCGACAGCGGGAGGGTGGGAATTCGGCATGTGCGGTGCGCTTGCGCAGTCGTTTGACCCGTTCACACAGGCGATGATAATCGTCGGCGACGTAGAACAGCGTTGTTGCCGGATCGGCATCGTTGCCCGCACCTGCCGGTGGGATCAGATAGCGTGCACCGTCGGCGAAGAGAGCGAGCCATTCTTCCAGGCGCCATTCATCGAGCAGCGCGGCTTCGTGGTACAGAAATTCTTCGAGTTCGCCACGCGTGACGCTGAGCGATCCTGCGCGGTCGGCTTCGTTCATGCACCGGTCTCCAGCAGGCGCCGTTGCCACTCGCGCCAGAACACCCGGATCTGCGCTTCATCATCGACTTTCGGGCGCGGATTCTGATAACCCTTGGAGATATCGTTCCAGCCACCTGCGCCGCTTTTGCCGTACCCACGCTGACATAGTGCCAGCGCTTCACAGTCGTCTGGCGTGGCGAAGCCACCGGGGCCGAGGAACTCGAGAAAATTGAACAGACGTCGCTCACGCATGGCCGGCGATTCGCCGACAGGCGCCAGGGTCCAGGCATTGACCTGCTGGCTGTCGGGCGCGTCGGGATGGAACGTGCGGAGCGTGATCGCCATGATGTCGTTCAAGACGAAATTGGGAAAGATGAGCATATTGCGATTGGTGGTGGCGATGCGTTCCGCACGTGCCGTGCCGTAACGCTCGACCAGGCGCGCTTTGCTCGCGGCCACTTCGCGTGCGCCATCGTCGCCCCAGGCCGGCACGGTCTGCGCTATCGGGCGACCCCATGGCGCGGTGTATTGCACGACGGCATGGCCGTTACCGAGATCGAACGCGTCGCCATTCAGCACGATGTCGACCAGGCCACCCGGCTTCGACTTGAGATAATCGAAATAGCTCGCATGGGTGGGCAGGCCGTGATAGCCGTCGATGCTGTTTTCGCACAGCAGTTTCCAGTTCGCCTCGAAACCATATTCCTGCGTACCGCCGACAATTTCCATGCCGGCTTCGCCCTGATCCATCACGAGGTCAATGAATTCGATGGAACCGGCCAGATAGCTGACGAGGTCTTCCCCGTCGCGCTGAAAATGAATGAAATACAGGCCGCGATACTGTGCCAGGCGTGGTACCGCAACGAGATCGTGGAGTCCGTCACGCCGGGTGCCGGGCGCGTAATCCTCGTCACCGGGTCGATTGACCAGCCGGCCTTCGAGATTGAACGCCCACGAGTGATAGAAGCAGCGGAACATCGCGCCGTTGCCGGCGCGTTCGCGACAGACCATCGCGCCACGATGCGGGCAAGTGTTGAAGAAACAGCGGACGACGTCGTCACGGCCGCGCGTGAAAATGACTTCTCGTCCGCCGACGCGACGGGTCAGGAAGTCGCCCGGCGCCGCAATCTCCGAGTCATGGCCGACATAGAGCCAGCAGCGGCTGAACACCCGTTCCCTTTCGATGGCGAGAATGTCGGTTTCGGTGAAGGCGCGCCGCGCGACGCGAAACAGGCCGCTGGCCGGATCCTCATGGACGCAGGGATCTATCGCATTCATGGGGCAGTCATGGGGTATTCATGATTGTTCAGGCGTAGCGCGCGATCATGGCAGCACTGGCATCCATGACCTGCATCGCATCCTTCTCGGTGTCCGGCGGCAGGAATTGCACTATGCGCGCGACGCCTGCTGCGGCGTACTCGTCGAGCAGTTCGCTGGTCATGGGTAACGCCAGGAATACCGTGATTGGAATGCCAGCCGGATCACGCCCCGCTTTGTCGGCGCGGACGCGCAATTCCTGTTGTGCTTTCTGCAGCGCGCCACCACGCGGATCGACCAGCAGCCAGCCGTCACAGTAATCGACCACACGTTGCAGGCCGGCGCCGCTGACCGCACCCAGCAGTACCGGTGGATGCGGGCGCTGCACCGGCTTGGGATAACACCAGATGCGATCGAAGTTGACGAACTGACCGTGAAAACTCGATTCCTCTGCGGTCCAGATAGCCTTTATCGCGGCGACCCGTTCGCGCAGGATGCGCCAGCGATCCTCGAAACGTGTGCCGTGATTGGCCATCTCTTCGCGGTTCCAGCCGCCGCCGATGCCGAACATGATGCGTCCGTGCGAAAGGTGATCGAGAGTTGCTATCGCTTTCGCGACGACTATCGGGTCGTGCTCGATCAACAGGCACACGCCCGAGCCGACGCGGATGCGGGACGTCGCGCCGGCAGCGGCCATCATCGAGACGAACGGATCCATGAAATGCGAATACTGTTTCGGCAGCTCGCCACCGAGCGGGTAGGGGGTGTCCCGGCTGGCCGGAATATGCGTATGTTCCGGGAACCAGATCGATTCGTAACCGCGTGCTTCGGCTGCGCGTGCGCAGTCGTCGGGGCGGATGCCGTACTCCGTATTGTGACTGACGACGCCGAAATCCATGCGCTGCTCTCCGGGTCAATGATCGATGGTTATGGGCTGGCCTGCCGGCATGCTCAGCTCAGCAGGGTCTCGAACGACGGCATTCTAGCGGCATCGGGGTCAAGCGCGCAGGCCGCGAACCAGGCGCGTTCGCGCAGTGCCTGTTGCTTGGCATGCGCCAGCACCGCGGCCTGCAGTGAAACATCCATTGCTGCTGTCGATCCGTCGTCGTCGATGACTTCGGCAACAAGAGCACCGAGTTCACGCGCCGCGGCGCTGACCTGACAATAGTTGCTGCGATCGAGCGTGTTTGCGCCGTCGAGCGCGGCATCGATGCGCTCGGAGTCAGCTCCGGCGTGGGGGCGCAAGGTCTGCGCCAGGCTCCGCATCGCATCGTAGGCGGCGAGTTCGAACTTGAGTGCATGCTTCCATTGCACGGCAATGATGCCGAGATGAGCGACAACGAGATGAGCCTGTTCGCGAGCCATCGATTGATCGTCCGGCAGCGCAGGGAGAATCACTTCGTTCAGTGCTTTGAGCACACTGGTCAGACGCAGATCAATATCGGGCAGCATCAGTCAGCTCCCTGGATGAGTTCGACTATCTGGGCAAGAAACACCGCCCCTGCACACGCCAGCCAGTTCAGCAGCAGATCCTGATGGCTCAGACTTTCGGTCGCCGCACGCAGACCAGTGGCCAGATTGATCGTGGCGCATTTGTACGCGTTCAGCACTTCGTAGTAACGCACGGTGGTCAGATCGATGCGTCGCCCGCTGGCCGCCTCGTAGTGCGCGAAAAACTCACCGCGTGGCAGCAGACCCGAGATCAGCAGCTCGCCATCGTCACGCCAGGTGCCGAACAGACGCTGTACGGACCAGGCAAGATCTTCATGGAAATCGCCGATGTGTGCCATCTCCCAGTCGAGCACTGCCGAGAAGCGTCCACTCGGTTCCTCGAACATGAAATTACCGATGCGGTAGTCGGCGTGAACCATGACCGGTGCCGAGCAGACCGGTGCGTGTTCGCGCAACCAGCGCTCGGCCAGGCTGACGATGGGTATGGCTTCGACGACATCCTGTTCCCAGGCACGCGCCCACCAGTTGACCTGGCGCAGTGCAGCCTGACGTGTGCCGGGCGCCGGCACAGCGAAATCAGGCAGGGCGGCCGCGTGCCAGTCGAACGCATGGATATGGGCGAGATTATCGACGAATTGTGGCGCGAGGCGGTCGATCCAGGCATCGAAACGGGTCCCGATACCCGAGACTGAGCGGCCGGCGAGCTCGCTTGGCCGGGTTACCCCGGGAACGAACGCCGTAATCAGGCCGGGCTGGCCCAGGTGTTCGCCATCGGCATCGACAAAACGCACCGGCGGCACCGGGACCACGCCAGCCATTGCGGCGAGTACCTGGCTTTCTCGGCCGCGACAGGTTTCGACAATGCTCTGGCGCGGGTCCATGCGCAGCACCAGTCGCTCGCCGGCGCGACAGCCGTCGTGATGAAGCATGAACGCGAACTGCTCTTTCGAGGCTCCACCGGTCATGCGCGCCAGCGCTTCAATACGGATGCCGGACAATTCATGAGCGGCAAACAGACGCATGAGCATGGTTCGTACGTCGCTGTCGCTGCGCGCGCGGTACGGCCCGAGTGCGCGCAGCCGCAGTTTGCGCTCGAGGACGTGCGCAATGCGCGGTTCGAGATCGTTTTTGTCCCAGCGTAGCGCAGGGGCTGCGGTGTTCTTGCCCGGTTCTGCTGTCATGCGAAGTCCACTCTGCTGTGCGCGTGTCAGGCCTGCCGGCTCAAGCCGTGACTGCCGTCGAGGAACTTGTCCATATGCACGTTCATCGTCTGTAGACCGAGACCGGTGAGCACCGGCAGAGCGGCGTCGATCATCGGCGGTGGCCCGCACAGGTAAGCTTCTGTATCGCCTGTGGCCAGCGTGCCCGCAGCGAGGGCGATATGTTCAGTTACCAGCCCGCGCGCGCCGCGCCAGTCACTGTCGGCGGGTTCTGCGGAAAGTACCGGGACGAACTGGAACGTCCCGTTCCAGGCCGCGCCGAGAGCGCGGAAATCATCCAGCGCGTAGAGGTCAGCTTGCGTTCGCGCGCCAAACAGGATCACGCATGGGCGCCCGATCTGGCGCGCGGCAGCGGCATCCAGTATTGCCAGTAACGGCGCAAGCCCGCTGCCGCCGGCAATGCCGATCAGCGGCGCTCGACTCTCGCGCAACCAGAAATTTCCGCACGGTCCGTGGACCTTGAGCGGTGTGTTGTCGAATGCACCGGCGAACAGCGCGTCGGTGAAAGTGCCGCCCGGCACATGGCGAATGAAAAACGAAACGAGCGTATTGCCGTCGGTCTCTGGCTTCATCGCAAACGAATAGGCCCGTGCGCCATGGATCGAATCGACGCTGAGTTGCGCATACTGGCCGGCGTCGAAACGCAGCGGTCGCGACAGCTTCACGGAGACTTTGCGGATATCGTGCGTCAGCGCCAACGAGTCCACTATCGTGCCGGTGTAGTCGGCCACGGGATGCAGGCGCTTGTCGGCCAGCCCGGGCACGTCGAGTTCGAGATCAGTGCGCGCAGCGGCCTGGCAGGCGAGGATGACACCGCTCTGCAGCTCGGCTGCGGTCAACACATAGCCGAAGTTCGAAATCTCGCGGATGCGACCGCTGAGCAGGCGGCATTTGCACGATCCGCAGGTGCCGACCGTACAGCTGTGCGGGAACGCGATGCCTTGCGCGAGCGCCGCTTCGAGGATCGATTCGTCACGTTTTACCGCGAAAGCGATCGCCGACGGTCGCGCCGTCACCGTACTGACGCTTTGACCGAATAGCTTGCTGATCAGGCCCATATCGACGCTCCCCGCGGCGCTGCCCCAACCCTGGCGAGGCAAAATAACTTAGCATATAGTACGCATGATTACGATATTCGCGGGACTGCGTGCCGGGGAGGGGCGCAACGATGTGGGTGTATCAGGAAATCCGCACGCTCGGTGACTACTGCCGCTACTACGCAGACTTGGCGCCAACACGTCCTGCCTTGTTGCACGCTGGCGTCGAGACGAGTTACAGCGAACTGGAGAAGCTCAGCAACCAGGTCGCCCACGGCCTCGCCACCGGCGGCGTCGGCGAGGCCGACCGGGTTGCCTATCTCGGCAAGAATTCAGACGACTACTTCATCGCGCTGTTCGGCACGGTCAAGCGCGGGGCGTGTTTCTGCCCCTTGAACTGGCGCTTGTCGCCGCCCGAACTGTGCCGGGTGCTGGCCAATTGCGGTGCGCGATTCGCATTCGTCGAACCGGAATTCGCCGAATTATGGGCGGCACTGCAGACCGAGACAGGTCTCAGCGTGCCGGCGCAGGCGGTCGATCGCACACTGGGCGAGGATGATCCGTTCCGCCTGTGGGCAGACCAGCATTCGGCCCTGCCGTGTCCACCGGTGGCGATGGACGCCGGTGCGATCCAGCTCTATACCTCAGGCACCACCGGTGACCCGAAAGGCGTCGTGATCACGCACGACAATTTCAATCACATGCGTTTATGTGAGCACTTCGAACCGGCACTCAGTTGGCACGGCGCTGACCGTTTCCTGGTCGCGCTGCCGAATTTTCACCTGCTTGCGATAGGTCTCTCGCTGCAATCGCTCTATAACGGCATGACCGTCATTGTCGAGCGCCAGTTCGAACCAAGCGCCGCGTTGGCTTCGATCGCGGAACTGCGGCCGACCATCACGGCATTCGCACCGGCGATGATCCAGATGCTGCTCGATCATCCGCAGGCAGCAACCACGGACTTTTCCTCGCTGAGGCTGGTGATGTACGCCGGCTCGCCGATCTCGCTCGGGCTCATCAAGCGCGCGCTCGCCGCCATGCCGTGTGAATTCATGCAGTTCTATGGAGCGACTGAGACGTCCGGCGCAGTGACGCTGCTTCGACCGGCCGAACACGACCTCGAGCACGAAGACAAACTTCGCGCCTGCGGTCGGCCGCTACCACTGATCGCGCTGAAGATAGTCGACGACCAGGGCAATGTCGTGCCTGACGGCAGTCCCGGTGAGTTGCTGATCCGTTCGCCGTCACTGGCCAGCGGCTACTGGAACAAGCCGGAGGTGACCCGCGCGACGTTTGACCAAGGCTGGTATCACAGTGGCGACATCGCCATCCGCGATGCCGACGGTCTCTACTATCTGCACGATCGCCTGAAAGACATGATTGTCTCCGGCGGTGAGAACATTTACTCGACCGAGATTGAATCGGTCTTGTCGACTCATCCGGCTGTCGCGGCAGCTGCCGTGATTGGTGTGCCGGATGAACGTTGGGGCGAAGCGGTAAAAGCCTGTGTGGTTCTGGCCGCAGGCGCGGAGGTCAGTGCCGAAGCGCTGATCGAGCACTGCCGTGGCAACCTGGCTGGCTACAAGATCCCGAAATCGATCGATTTCCACACGGCCTTCCCGATGACTGGCAGCGGCAAGGTCGCCAAGAAAACGCTGCGTGAGCCGTACTGGCGCGAGCAGCGGCGTTCAGTTGCCTGACCTGGCGCTGGCGATCGCACGCACCGACGGTGTGTCCGCCAATGCATCTGCTGTTGAATTTCACGACCGGAGAATTTTGCAATGACCGTCACCTTCGCGGAAATCACCGCGCGTTTCGAAGTCGAGCACAAAGCTGCCGGGCCGTTGCATGCCGCGAGCGACCTGCCGTTGTCGTACGAAGCAATCAACCCGACCTGGCTGACGGCAGTGCTAGCGGCCGCGCATCCTGGTGCCGCGGTCGAGTCGTGTCGGTTAAGCGACCCGGACGAAGGCACGTCGAGTCGCCGTCGCGTGTTTATCGAGTGGAATGCAGCCGGGCGGGCGGCTGGTCTGCCGGCGAGCGTGTTCTGTAAAGGAACGCTGACGCTGGGCAGTCGATTCATGCTCGCTCTCAACGGTGGCGTCGAGGCGGAAGTCGCGTTTTACAACCGTGTGCGGACCGGTCTGGCCATTGAGGCACCGCAACCGTATTTCGCGAATTTCAATCCTCATACCTTCAACTCGATCATCATCCTCAGGGACATGACCGACGAAGTGGAATTCGGTCGCCATGCCTTACCAATGTCGCGCGCACGCGCCGAGAGCCAGATGCGCCTGCTGGCCCGCCTGCATGGTCGCTATTACGAAAGCGCAGATCTCGCTACCACACTCGCACCGTTCAACAGCTGGGAAAATTATTTCGCCGTGACCGTACGCGATGCTGGTTTCGGCGCCGCCTGCCCGCGTGGATTCGCTGAAGCTGTCGACGTCATTCCCCCACGGCTTTATCGCCGCGCAGCCGAGATCTGGCCGGCGACCCTGCGCTCGGTCGAACTGCACAGCACGCTTCCGCGTACGCTGATCCATTCCGACGTGCACTTGAAGAACTGGTACGTCGCCGCCAACGGCGAGATGGGCCTGAATGACTGGCAATGCGCCTGCAAAGGCAACTGGGGGCGCGATCTGGCGTATTGCATCGCCACTGCGCTGGCGATAGACGATCGCCGGGCCTGGGAGCGCGATCTGCTCACGCTGTATCTTGCTGAGTTACGCGCAGCGGGTGCCCCAGCGCCTGATTTCGATACGGCATTCCGTATCTACCGCCAGCAGCTGTTTTCCGCCCTGGCCTGGTGGACCGGCACGCTCGGCCAGCCACCGGAAGCACCCGCGATGCAGCCGAAAGACAGCTCGATGGCGTTCATCGGACGCATGGCAACGGCCATTGATGACCTCGATGCCCTTGCTGCATTCGACTGACGAAATCGCACACAATAAGCACTGTCCGATCGGCTTTTCCGGCTATCGCGCCCTGTACGGGCTAAACAAATCCAGGGAGAACACCATGAGTACCGCTCAGCTGACCGCAATCCGCACCCTCCTTGCGGAGAATCCGATCGTCAAACCCGGCGCCTCGCTTGCCGACATGCGCAAAGGTCTCGACGCCATGGGCAACATGGCGCCGCGTCTGGCCGATGTGACGGCCGCTCCGGTCGATGCCGGCGGCGTCAGCGCGGAATGGTTGATGCCGCGTTCTGGCGATGCCAATCGCGTGGTGCTCTACCTGCATGGTGGCGGCTATGTCTTCGGCTCAGTGCAGTCGCATCGCGTGCTGCTCGAGCGGCTCGCGATTGCGTGCGGATGCCGCGTGCTGGCGTTGAACTATCGCCTGGCGCCGGAAGCGCCGTTCCCGGCAGCGGTCGACGATGCTTGCGCCGCGTATCGCTGGCTGCTTGCGCAAGGGATCGGTGCGAAGCACATCGCGATTTCCGGTGATTCCGCTGGCGGCGGCCTCGCGCTCGCTACGCTAATCGCACTGCGCGATGCCGGCGTTGCGATGCCTGGATGCGCGGTGCCAATTTCGCCGTGGACCGATATGGAAGGGCGCGGCGCGACGATGCAGTCACGCGCGGCAGTCGATCCGATGGTGCAGAAAGCTGTCATCGACGACCTGGCGCGCACCTATTTACAGAGCGCAGATCTGGCAACGCCGCTCGCCTCGCCGCTGCACGGCGATTTCACCGGATTGCCACCGCTGCTGATCCAGGTCGGCGATGCTGAAACGCTGCTTGATGACACCACCCGCATCGAACCGAGGCTCAAGGCTGCCGGCGTCGATGTGACAGTCGAAATCTGGCCCGAGATGATCCATGTCTGGCATCTGTTCGCGCCAATGCTGGACGAAGGGCAGGCGGCAATCGAACGCATCGGTGTGTTTGTGCGCAAACATACCGCCTGACCCGTGCCATCGGCAGCGTGTCGGCCATCGGCCGATACGCTGCGCGTCCAGCGCGACGTTGGACTCAACGATAATATTTCATGAAATCCGGTTCGCGTTTTTCGTTCAGCGCTTTCACGCCTTCCTGGGATTCCTCGGTGTAGTAATACATGCGCAGCGCCTGCATGGCGAGCTGGCCCATGCCACGGATGGATTCGGTGTCAGCGTTGAAGCTCTTCTTGGCCAGCGCGATAGCGGTCGGGCTGCGCTTGTTGATCTCATCGCACCAGGATTGCACTTCGGTGTCGAGCTGATCGTCGGCGACGACCGCATTGATGAGCCCCATCTCGAGTGCTTCTTTCGCACTGTAGCGCTTGCACATGTACCACATCTCGCGCGCTTTCTTTTCGCCGACGACGCGGGCGAGATACGCGGTGCCGAAACCCGGATCGACCGAACCCATCTTGGGGCCGACCTGGCCGAAGATTGCGGTTTCCGAGGCGATGGTCATGTCGCAGATTGTGCAGAACACATTGCCGCCACCGATGGCGTAGCCGCGCACTTTGGCGATGACCGGTTTGGGAACGTCGCGCAAGACGGAATGCAGTTCTTCCACCGGCATGCCGACAGCACCGCGTGCGTCGTTGTTGCCGTACTGGCCGCCGCTATGATCGGACTGATCGCCGCCGGTGCAGAAGGCCTTGTCGCCGGCACCGGTGAAGATGATCGATCCGATGTCGCGATCCCAACCGGCGCGCTGGAATGCGTCGAGCAGTTCAACCACAGTGCGCGGGCGGAACGCGTTGTATTTCTTCGGGCGGTTGATGCAGATGGTCGCAGTACGACCTTCGACACTGTAGATGATGTCCTGATAGTCGCTCATGATCGTCTCCTCGGCATATTGTCGTTGTAATCCAAACCATTCAGCCAATCATGCTGTAGCCGCCACTCACACTCAGCACCTGGCCGGTGACATGACCGGCCACAGCGTTCGAGGCGAGAAAGACCACGGCGTTGGCAACATCCTGAGGCCGCCCGATTTTCTTCAGCGGCAGCGCCTTGGCAATGGCGGCGAGCTGATCGGCGCTGAACATGCTGTCCTTGTTCACCCACATGCTGTTGGCGCCGACTTCCGCGCTCTCTTCCGGAATGGTGACGCCCGGGCAGACCGTATTGCAGCGGATGCCGTTGCGGCCGTTTTCCTTGGCGATTGTTTTCATGAAACTGTTGATGGCGGCTTTCATGCCGCCATAGACCGCTTCCCGCGGTTCGCCCTGGCGGCTGGCGTCCGAGCTGATCGACACTATCGCGCCTGAATTTCGCGGAGCCATCAGGGCCAGTGCTTCCTGTGTACAGTTCAGCATGCCGACGAAATTGATCTGGATGATCTTCTGCCACAGTTCCGGCGTCGTCTGGGTGAAGAACTTGAGCTCATCCCAGCCGACATTGTTGACCAGTACGTCGACAGCGCCGTAAGCATCTACCGTCTGTTTGAACATGGCTTTGACCTGCGCACCATCGGTCACATCGCAGCGTACGACCTGGACTGCGCCCGCTCCGGCGGCTCTGGCTTCCACTGCGACCGCTTCGGCCTGCCCGACGTCGATGTCACCGATAGTGATGTTGGCGTGCTCGCCCGCGAAGCCGAGCGTAATCGCACGGCCGATATTGGAGCCACCGCCGGTAACGATGACGGCTTTGCCTTGCAGTTCGAGATCCATGAATGTTTATCCTCGTGTCGTTGAAACCCGCCCGCTTGCTGGTCGCGAATGGATTGTAGTCATAATCGGCAGCTCTTCGTGGTCACAGTGCGCGGCTGATCAGTTCCTTCATGATCTCCGACGAGCCGCCGTAGATGCGTTGAATGCGCGCATCCTTCCACAGGCGGGCGATCTCGTACTCATTCATGTACCCATAGCCACCGAATAGCTGTACACAGGCGTCGGTAACGTCGCAGCGCATTTCGGTATGCCAGAGCTTGGCTGCAGCGGCGGCGGTCGTGGAAAGTTCGTGATTGACCAGAGCCATGATGCAACCGTCCAGATGAGCCCATCCGACCTGCAGGCGCGCGTGGATGTCGGCAAGGACGAAACGGGTGTTCTGCAGGCTCGCGAGCGTACCGCCGAAAGCTTCGCGCTGATTCACATAGGCGACGGTGATGTCATAAGCACGCTGCGCGGCGGCGTGAGCAGAGACCGCGATAGACAAGCGTTCCTGCGGCAGCTCCTGCATCATGATGGCGAAGCCTTGATGCTCGGCGCCAAGCAGATGGTGTGCGGGTACAACGAGGTCTTCCAAGAAGATCTCGGCGACATCCGAGGAATGCTGGCCGACTTTGTCGAGTTTGCGCCCGACTTTGTATCCCGGTCGGTCGGTTTCGGTGAAAAACAGCGAGATGCCTCTGGCGCCGGCCACACCATCGCTGCGCGCGGCAATGATTGCAATATCGGATGTCACGCCGTTGGTGATGAAGGTCTTGGAGCCATTGATACGAAAGCTGTCGCCTTCGCGGTTCGCGCTCGTACGGAGCATTTTCAGATCGCTGCCGCCACTCGGCTCGGTCATGCAGATTGCGCCGATAGCGCTACCATCGATCATGCGCGGCAGCCACTGACGACGCAGCTCGTCGTTCGCGTACTTCAGCATGTAATGCGCGACGATATCCGAATGCAGGCCGAACGCCGGGGTTGCCGATCCCGTGAACGAGGTTTCTTCCAGCACAATCGCATTGGCGCGGAAATCCAATCCGCTGCCACCGACTGTTTCCGGCATGTCCGGGCACAATAGACCTTGCTCGCCACAGCGACGCCAGAACGCCTTGTCGACCATGCCCGCTGCTTCCCAGGCGGCGATGTTTGGCGTGAGTTCGGTGGCAAAAAAACGCCGCACGGCAGTGCGGAACTGCTCGTGTTCGGGCTCGAAGATCGTGCGCTTCAGCATCGGCCGCAGCTTGTCTCGTGCGCGGGCTTACGCCGGATCCCAGGTGAGCAGTTCGCCTGAGCGAAGCAGCGGAAAAACGCGCCTGACACCGCGTCCGGCGCCTGTAACGAGAATGACCGTGTCGCGGAGCAGCATGCGGGTCTCCTCAGGTCTACGGACACACGTGCCTCGCACAGCGCCAGTATGAAAAGACGCTGCCGACAGGAACGTGGAGAGTGCTTGATGATTAAGAAAGCTAGCGTATAGTACGGATGCGTATAAATACTGTCAAACGGATTTACACAAGCGTATGGTTAATGTCGATGCAGTATTTGAATCAGCCCGTGCCCTGCTCGGCGACGGTGGTGAGCGGAGCAGCAAGGTGAAACAAACAGACGAACAACTCGTCCGCGCGCTCGCTGGCGAAGAAGGTACGGACGAGGACTGGGCGATCCGTCTGGGCTTCTATATCCACGATACGTCGCGGCTGCGACGCGTCATCTACGATGCCGCATTGAAGCCGGCGGGTGTCACCCGTTCGCAAGCCTGGGTACTTGCCTACCTCTCGCGTAAAGATGGCATGCCACAGTCGGAGCTGGCCAGCCAGCTCGACCTCGGCAAAGTCGCACTTGGCGGTCTGGTCGACCGACTCGAAAGCGTTCATCTGGTCGAACGGCGCGCCGATGCGCACGATCGGCGGGTGAAGCGGATTTTCCTCACCGCAGAGGGCCAGAAAGTCGTCAACCGCATGCGCAAGATCTCTGCACCGACCAACGCTGAAATCATGAAAGGCATTTCGTCTTCCGATTTGCGCGCCGCAGCGAAAACGCTGCGAGCAATCAAGGCGAATCTGCTGCGCATGACCAACGGCAGGGACGCGGGTCCGCTCGACGAATCCTGAGTCGGGCGATGCCTCGCGGAGTTTGCCGCTTCCGTATGAATTCAGGCTGGTGAAACATGCTTAACGTCACTTACCAGGTCGACGATGACGGCATCGCGATCGCGACGCTGGACATGCCGGGTCGCCCATTCAACGTCTTCTCCGATGACATGATTGATGAACTCGAGCGCCTGCTCGACGACGTCACGGCGCAACCGCCGCGGGGCTTGATTATCGCTTCGGGCAAGGATGCCTTCATGGCCGGTGCCGATCTCACCATGGTCAGAGGGTTCACCACACTGCGCTTTCGCGCGACGCCCGCCGAGGTCCGCGCGACCTGTTCACGCCTGAGTCGATTAATGCGGCGACTCGAATGTCTGCCCGTGCCGACAGTTGCCGCCATCAACGGACTGGCACTGGGCGGCGGACTCGAACTCGCGATGGCCTGCCACCGCCGCGTTGCGATCGACTCTACGCAGCCGTGTCTGGGCCTGCCGGAAGTGCTACTCGGTCTGCTGCCGGCGGCCGGCGGAACGCAAAGGCTGCCACGCCTGATCGGTCTTGCCGACGGTGCGCGCATGTTGCTCGATGGTCGGCCGATAGCGCCGACCGCAGCGCTGGCTCTCGGCCTGGTCGATGCGTTGGCTGCACCGGCTGCACTGCTTGCGCTAGCGCGCCAGCAATTCGCCGGGATGACGGCGGGCGCGCGATGGGACAAGGTCGGCTGGCAGGCCCCACAGAGCGATCTCGCCATGTTAGATGGCCCCGATGCGAACTCGCGACTGCTGGCGCATGCCGGCATCCATCGCCATACCGCTCATCGTTATCCGGCGCTGGCGAGCATCTGCCAGTGCCTGATCGGCGGTTATCGACTGCCAATCGATGCCGCGCTCGAACTGGAGGCTGACGCGTTTCTGCCGCTGATGCTCGACCCGGTCGCCGGCAACATGGTGCGCACGAGTTTTCTGTCGAAGACAGCAGCACCAAAACGTGCCGCGCAGCGCCTCGGCACAGCGGACGCCCCGGTGCGGCGGATCGCGGTAGCCGGGTTGGAGCCGATGCCGATGCGCCTGGCGCGAAGTTTCAGCATTGTGGGTGCAAACGACGCACCCGAGCTCAGTGTGCAGCGCACGGCATCGGTCAGTCAGTACTTGCTCACCATGTCGATCCGGGCGGAGCCTGGCCCGGTTACTGTCAGCGACGCAGTTGAGCTGCGGTTGGCGGGTGATTTCGAAGACGCCGAAGCGATTGAGATTGCCGCTGCAGCAGGACCCACCGGCGCACTGGCGCTCAGTCTGGTCAATCGACTGAAATGTGTTCCGATAGCGGTCAGTGCGAGCGTGCCAGGACCGACCGCCCGCCTGCTGCAAGCGGCCGCCGAGTGGCTGTCCGCCCATCCGGAAGCGTCGTGCGGCGGGATGGCAAATGCGGTCGACCTCGGCGCTCTGCTGCGTCGCCTCGGCGCTGTCATGCCCGAGCAGTCCGGGACTACCGACCAGGATCACGCCAACGGCATCGCCCTGTTGACCTGCATCAGCCAGGCTGCGGCAGCGTGCATGGCAGACAGGGCGGTCGAAACGGCGGCAGACATGGATGTACTCGGGGTCTTCGCGCTGGGTTACCCGGCCTGGACTGGTGGCCCGCTGTCGTTTCTCGACATGTGGCGAAGGGGTGAAATCGCCGGCAACCCGGCCGACCCGGCGGCGACGGTCTGGTACCCTGGTTGAGGGGCTGATTGACCCCGTTACGGTGCGTCGAGGTTTTGGTACGCATGCATACGATATGCTAAAGTACCGTCACCCTGCCCTGCGAGGCACGTTGCATGATCTCTCGTACCCTGTTTTCTCCCGAGCATGACCTGTTCCGCGAGACCGTTAGACGGTTCATTGCCAGAGAGATAACGCCTTTCCACGCAGAATGGGAGAAAGACGGCATCGTGCCGCGCGAGCTGTGGCGCAAAGCAGGTGAGGCAGGGTTCCTGTGCTGTTCGGTCCCCGAAGAATTCGGAGGTGCGGGCGCCGACTATCTGTATGACGTCGTCATGATCGAGGAGATGGCACGCGCCGGCGCGACCGGGCCCGGCTTCATGATCCACACCGATCTCGTTTCGACTTACATCCGTTCTTTCGGTACCGACGAGCAGAAGCGCGAGTGGTTACCGAAAATGGTCAACGGTAGCGCCATCGGTTCGCTCGGCATGACCGAGCCGCATGCCGGCAGCGATCTGAAGAACATCCGTACGCGTGCTGTCCGCGATGGCGATGAGTTCGTCATCAACGGGCAGAAAGTCTTCATCTCGAACGGCCAGCTCTGCGACGTCCTGGTGCTGGCCACCAAGACCGACAGCGCCGCCGGTGCCAAAGGCATCACGCTGTTTCTGATCGAAGGCGATCGCGCTGGATTCACGCGAGGCCGCAATCTCGACAAGCTCGGGTTGAAAGCACAGGACACTTCGGAACTCTTTTTCGAGGACGTCCGCGTGCCAGCGTCGAACATGCTTGGGCGCGAAGGCGAGGGTTTCGCGCTCATGATGACCAAGCTGGCGCAGGAGCGTCTCGCTCAGGCCATTCGCAGTGCGGCAGTTGTCGAGGCGGTGATCGAATACACCGTTGAGTACACCGCCACACGCGAAGCTTTCGGTCAGACTATCGCGGATTTCCAGAACACCCAGTTCAAGCTGGCTGAATTAAAGACCGATGCCACAGCCGGGCGCGTCCTCACCGACCGCTGTATCGAATTGTTCATGAACGGCACACTCGACGCGATCGATGCGGCGATGGCCAAACTCTATCTCAGTAATCTGCATTGCCGCACTGTCGATGAATGTCTGCAGCTGTTCGGCGGCTGGGGTTACATGTGGGAGTATCCGATAGCGCGGGCATACGCTGATGCACGCGTGGTCAAGATTGCCGGCGGTTCGGTCGAGATTATGAAGTATCTGATCGGCCGCGATATGTTCAAGAGCTACAAAGACAGGGCGAAGCCGCACGCGATTACAAGCACCCGGAGTGCCGCCGGCTGAGTGTTGCCCGAGTTTGGACGGGGAGAAGGACCATGTTTTTCGATTACGCGCGTTATTACCTGACTTTCGGGCTGCAACTGCTGACGGCCACGGGATTGATCCTGGGCGGGCCATACGCCTGGCTCGGTCTGTCGACGCTGTTCTTCTTCGCCGTCGCCGACGAACTGCTGCCGCTCGATTACGCAGAGCGCCGCATCAGCAACCGGCGACTGGCAAATATACCGATATGGTTATGCACGGTGACCGGGCCGCTCCTGGTCCTGCTACTGGCGTGGACTGCCGCGCATGGCCATTTCACCGGCGTACATTGGTTTGGCGCGTTGATCAGCACGGCCTGGATGTCGGTGATTGCATTCGTACCGCCGTCGCATGAACTCTATCACCAGCGCGGCTGGCTGCCGCAGATCATCGGCACCTACTCTCAGGTCTGCTATCTCGACTGCACGCGGAACACCGGGCATACGGTCGGCCATCATATCGATGTCGGCACTCCGCTGGATTCCGATACCGCCGTGCGCGGGCGCAATCTGTACGAATTCACGGTGCAGGCCGTCATCGACAGCACCAGGCTGTCTTCGCGCATCGAGAGCGACGCGCTCGAGAAACGTGGTTATGCCCGCTGGTCGCTGCGCCACCGAGTGTGGAAAGCCGTACTCGCCCAGGTTGTATTCCAGACGTTTGCATTTGTCGTCGGTGGGTTGATTGGCGTTGCCGCAGCGCTCGGTTCGATGGTCATTGCGCGTTTCTGGGTCGAATCGTTCAATTATTTCCAGCACTACGGCATCGTGCGCGCCGTCGGCAAACCGGTGGCCAGGCGCCATCTGTGGAATCATCTCGGTTGGTTCACGCGCGTGATTGCGTTTGAGATCACCAACCATGCCGATCATCATCTCGATTCCTACATTCCCTATTACAGGCTCAAGCCCGACGCCACGGCAATCCGTATGCCGAACGTGTTTCTGTGCTTTCTGTGCGCACTGGTGCCCGCGCTATGGCACAACGCGATCATCAAACCGGCGCTCAAGGAGTGGGATTTGAAACTCGCCAGCGCCGAGGAACGCGAACTCGCCCGGCAACAGAATCTCGCCGCTGGATGGCCGGACTGGTTCGCCGATCCGGCCGGGGCCTTGCCTGCCTGAGGCGAGATCGCCGACAGTATGGCTCGCTGCACAGCAGCGGTAGCAAGCGACACAGCGGCTGTGAGTCTGCCCGGCGCGCGTCGCCAACGCCATCAACGCATCATCGGAGAACCGTATGACACAGGTCGTCATCGTCGACAACATCCGTACCGGCCTGGCCAAGGCCCATCGCGGTACATTCAACATGACGCGCGCCGATGAGCTTGTCGCGCACTGCATCGATGCGTTGCTGGCGAGAAATCCGGCGCTCGACCCGGCCGAAGTCGATGATGTCATCGTCGGTGCCGCGCGGCAGATTGGCGAGCAATCGGCCAATGTCGCGCGCTATGCGGTGGCGCTGTCGAAACTGCCGATTACGGTTGCTGCAGCCAGCATCAGCCGCGCCTGTTCGTCGGGATTGAATGCCATTTCGATTGCGGCGACGCAGATCGCGAGTGGTTGTGCTGAAGTCGCGATTGCCGGTGGCGTGGAATCAATCTCGGGTCTGGAGCGCGGCAAGCCGGCCGAGTTCGACGAGAATCCGCGACTGCTACGTGACAAACCGGCCATGTACATGCTGATGGGCAATACGGCGGAAGTCGTCGCCCGCCGCTACCAGGTCACACGCGAGGCGCAGGATGCGTATGCCCTGCAGAGTCAGCAGCGTTATGCTGCGGCCGTCGCTGCCGGCTGGGTCAGCGAAGAGATTGCACCGATGACCGTGAACTGGCGCCAGGTCGTCGACAAAGCGACCAAGGCGACAGCAGTCGTCGAAGGAACAGTCGACCACGACGAATGCAATCGTCCCGCTACCACGCTGGCCGAACTCGCCGCGCTCGGGCCCGCGTTCGAGCCTGATGGCTCGGTGACGGCCGGCAATGCCTCGCAGTTGTCCGATGGCGCATCGATGACACTGTTGATGTCGGAGGCGCGCGCACAGGCGCTCGGACTGGAACCGCTGGCCTATTTCCGCGGCTTTGCCGTGGCCGGCTGCGAGCCGGACGAAATGGGCATCGGCCCGGTATTCGCCATTCCCAAGCTGCTCAAATACAAAGGCCTGCGGCTGAACGACATCGATCTGGTCGAATTGAACGAGGCATTTGCTTCGCAATGCCTGTACTGCCGCGACCGGCTCGAGATTGACAACGACATCTACAATGTCAACGGCGGCTCGATCGCTATCGGGCATCCTTTCGGCATGACCGGGTCTCGGATGACCGGCCTTCTGCTTCGCGAACTGAAGCGGCGCGGCAAGAAGCTCGGCATCGTTTCCATGTGCATTGGCAAAGGCATGGGTGCTGCCGGTTTGTTCGAGGCGTGCTGACCAAAAGGTCGGCGTGAGAATTTCAGGCCTCACCCGGTCTCGACACACAGGTGAGGCCATTTCGGGCCGGCACTGATGGCTCAAATTCAGATTGATTACAGGAGAACGCAACATGACCTATACCGATACCCGCCGCGGTCTGATGATGGCCGCCGCTGCCGCCGCACTGTTCGTCAGCCAGGGCGCGCTGGTGACGCCGGTGCAGGCAGAGGAAGCGTTGATCCATTGCGGCGGTGTGAATGCCTGCAAAGGCAGCTCCGACTGCGCGACGGCCGACAATGCCTGCAAAGGCCAGAACGGTTGCAAGGGCAAAGGCTTCAAGGCGCTCACTGCGGCTGAATGCGCCGCGCAGGGTGGCAAGGAAATCTGAGCATCGAGCTTGCGACAGCCGACGGTCGAGCATAGCGCTCGGCTGTCGGCGTCGCGCGTTTGCTCAGTCACTGCCGCGCCGATGTCTATCGCGATGCCCAGCCTGGGTTTCGGTCTGGGCCTGCGCAAGGAACATTATGAGTCCTTGTTGGACGGCACACCGCCAGTCGACTGGCTCGAAGTACTGACCGAGAATTACCTCATCGACGGCGGTAAACCGCTGCACTATCTCGACCGGCTCCGTGCGCGATATCCGCTGGTATTGCACGGCGTCGGGCTATCCATCGGCAGCACGGCCCCGCTCGACTGGGACTATCTCAGTGCCGTGCGCGAACTCGCCGCTCGCGTCGAACCGCGTTGGATCTCAGACCATCTGTGCTGGACCGGTACCGGAGGCATCAATCTGCACGATCTGATGCCACTGCCCTACACCGAGGAAAGTCTCGCCCACGTCGTCGCGCGCGTGCGGTGCGTGCAGGATTATTTCGGGCGGCAGATCCTGCTCGAAAATGTTTCCAGCTATCTCGACTATGCGCATTCAGTCGTACCCGAATGGGAATTCCTGAATGCAGTTGCCGAGCAGGCCGATTGCCTGCTGCTGCTCGACGTCAACAATATCTATGTCAGTTCGCGCAACCACGGTTTCGATGCAGTCACCTATCTCGACGCGCTATCTCACGCACGCATACGCCAGATTCATCTGGCCGGGCACCGCGACCACGGCGATCACGTCATCGATACACACGATGCGGCCGTGGCCGACCCGGTGTGGGCGTTGTACCGCGACGCGCTCGAGCGTTACGGACCGGTGGCGACGATGATCGAGCGCGATGCCGATATTCCGCCGCTCGCCGAATTGACCGCCGAACTCGCCATCGCACGTCGTATTGCCGACGAAGTGGAAAGTGTCGCTGCTCAGGCCCGTGCACGATTTGCGCTGCGACTGTCGAATGACAATGCCGTGTTTCGCGCCATCGAGCCGGCACCAGGCCTGGCTACGCTGCAGGATGCACTGGCGGCCCACGTGCGCGACCCGGCCTGTGCGCTGCCTGAAGTCATCGTCGACGGCACCTTGCTGACGCGGGAGCGCCGCGCCGCAATTTACATTCACGGCTATCGTCTGCGCCTGATCGAGGCATTGACCGACGATTTCCCGGCGCTGGTCGCGCTGCTCGGCGCCGATGCATTTGCCGAGATGGCGGATGGATATATTGACGCCAACCCCTCTCGCCACTATTCCATTCGCTGGTTTGGTCGCACGCTGGAACACCATATCGCCACCACACCGCGTTATCGACATCAACCACTGCTCGTACACATGGCGCGCTTCGAGTGGACTCTCGGGCTTGCATTCGACGCGGCCGATGCTGATGCAGTGACGTTTGCCGATCTCCTGCAGGTGTCGCCGGAACAGTGGGGCGAGCTGCAATTCGGCCAGCATCCGTCAGTCCGTCATATTCGGCTCGGTCAGCAGGTGCCGGCACTGTGGCGACAGGCAAGGAATGGCGATGCCGTTGCCGTCGACAGCGAACTCGGGGCAACGGCCTGGTGGCGGCTGTGGCGCCATGAGCTGCGTACGCTATTTCGGTCGGTGACGCCGCTCGAAAGCGCTGCCGCGCGATTCCTCACACGCCACAGTTTCGGCGAACTATGCCTACACCTGGGGCGCAGACTCTCACCTGACACAGTTCCGGCCTTTGCCGCGGGACTCGTGCGAAACTGGATTGACGAGGGCAGCATTGCGACGCTCGGCTCGACCTCGACTGGTGCAACGTTACCAGTGGCGGACAGGGCGGCGTAGGGGTCGTAGAACCACGCCGCTTCATCAGTGCAGAACTTGACGGCCTGATCGTGCCGTGCGCGAGGGGATGCCTCGCGCTGATAGCAGAGCATCCAGATGATCTCGAGCGGTTGGCGCAGCAGTTGACGGCGACGATTGCTTAAATACTACAGCGTTACCGCCTCGACGGTAATCGCTGTCGAGATGGAATTGGCGATGAAACATTCGGCGTGAGCGGCATCGTGCAGAGCGGCGATTTCGGCGGCTGCCGGGGCGTGGCCATCGGCCCATGCAATGCGAGGCTGCAGCACCACGCGTTCGATCCAGCGCCGCCCTTCAGCGTTCTTGCCAAGCGTGCCAACGGCTTCGTCGGTGTAACTCAACGGCACATAGCCGGCGCGTGCTGCGCAGTAAAGAAAGCTCATCATGTGACAACTGGCGATCGCAGCCACGAATGCTTCTTCAGGATCGATCGCGGCCGTTGCCGACCACGGCAGTGGCACGACGTCCGGTGACGGACTCGCGGGGATCGACAGTCCGCCGTCGAACTGCCAGTTGTGTACGCGTGAGTAGCGACCACGGCGGAATGCCGCAGGGTCTGCCTGACCCTCGTGTTCCCACGTAATGCGGGCAGTGTGTTGCGTCATGCAGGTTTACGCCTGGTGTTGTGCAGGTTCGAAGCGTATGGCCCCCTCATGCAGCGAGAAACATATCGACGCGGCCGTTCAGCACGTCGAGCTGTTCAAGCGGCGGCTCATGCCCGCACTGCGGGATCATGAACACGCTGGCACCCTTGATCGAGCGACCGAATTCTTCGGCGTAGACCGGCGGAATGAGCCGATCATTCTCACCCCAGACGATGAGGCTGGGAGCGGTGATGCGATGAATGCGTTTTTTCAGGCCTTTGTCCGGAATCGGCCAGATCACTTTGCCGGTGCAACCCAGCGTCCAGATGAAATGGACCTGCCACAGCGCGGTTGCTTCGTCTCCGGGTGGCGGCGTCATGCGTTTCAACACGCTCGGATGGTGCGGATCGTAAAACAGGACTTCCATGATTTCTTTCGCGTCCAGCGCACACCAGTTGGCGACTGTATAAGGTGCGTCGTCCCGCCATAATCCGATAGGTGAAATCAGCACCAGCTTTTTGATCGCCTGCGGCCGCTGCGCGGCGAGTTCGGCAGCGAGAAGGCCGCCGAAGGAATGGCCCATCAGACGGACTGTCTTCAAACCGAGCGCGTCGAGCATATCCTCGTACGCGAGCACCGTATCCCACAGGTTATCGAGCTTGTCGATGTCGTCGGGGTGACCCGGTGCCGTGCCGGGAAAATGCGGCGCATAGACCGTGTATCGATCAGCCAATCCGTCGAGAAAATCGTCCCAGTAAAAGCCGCCGGCCGAGTGCAGAAAGACGAGCGGCTCGCCCTGACCGGCAATATTGACAGTAATGTCGAGTGCACCGCCGAGCACGGATACGACTTGTTGACGTAAGGTATGCATCGATCATGACTCCGAGGTGCGCATTGTTCTGACTTCGCTCGTTACGTTTTTCACCAGCATGTTAAGCCGCAGCACGCGCTTTCGTCTGGCAGTTCTGTGGCCACCAGCGGTCTTCCCAACCCTCGTTCTCCCACACATTGCGCAGATGTGGCAGCACGTCTTTAGAAATGCGGCCGATGTTTTCCATCGTCAGCTCATGCGAGAGCGAGCCAAACTGCGGCAGGATCATGAGATGGCCGACACGCAGCGTCTTGATGATATGCAGCAGTCTCTCGGTGACTGTCTTCGCGCTGCCGCAGACGACAAAATCGCGATCGTTGAACTGCCCGTAATTCATGGCTTTCAGTTCTTCGAACGGCGGGAACGGCCGTTTGGTGATCAGATGGGTCAAGCTTGAGTGTGTCATGTGCCCGGGTGGAGCAAGGAATTGCTCGGGGAGATGCAGGCCTTTGTGATAGAAGTATTCCGCTGCGCCACCGTAATGCACTTCAGCCTCGGCGTCGCTGTCGCTCACGCCTACCGGCACGAGATAACCCATCCGATACGGATTGCGGTCGCGCCCGAGTTGTTCGACCCGGTTCCAGTAGCCATTGACCATGTGCTCCGCGCCTTTCGCGCCGAAGTAGGTCAGAAAGCAGTAGGAGTAGTCGTTCTTGATGACGAAATCCCAGGTGCTCGGGCTCGCATTGCCGGGCACCCATATGGGTGGATGCGGTTGCTGTATCGGCTGCGGCCAGATGTTGACCATCGGCAACTGAAAATATTTGCCGTTCCAGGCGAACGTATCCGTCGCTGTCCAGGCTTTCTTGATCAGGTCATGCGCTTCGTAATAGCGCCCGCGCTGCTCCATCGGCGCCATGCCATAGCTGTAAGAGAAATCGCCACCCAGGCCGACAGGGAAGCCGGCGATCAGACGTCCTTCGGAGATGGCGTCCAGCATGGCGTATTCCTCGGCCACCCGTATCGGTGGATTGAGGAACACTGCCGTTTCGCCCATCTGTACGATGGCGACTTCGGTGCCGCGCGTCGCGCGCGCCAGCACTGAACCCATCATGTTCGGATTGACCATGAAGCCATAGGCATTCTGGTGATGTTCGTTGGTGCACACTCCGTCGAAGCCGGACTGCGCTGCATAGGTCAATTCATCCAGCGTCCAGTTGTAGTACTGCGAGACTTTATGGCGGTCGGCAACTTTGCTGAACGGCAGCGTGAACCAGGCTGACTTGTATTTCTTCTCGAAATCCGCAGGGAGGTCGCGGTAAGGCATGAGGTGGAAGCAGGCAATCTTCATGTCGTTTGACCTCTGACAGTGCCAACGGGAAATGGCCAAGGCATCCGATTATGCAAATAAAGTCTGGACGCGCAAGCGTCATAATCGAAGGCGGGTATCAGGCTGTCCCCCGCACCGTGAGAGGTGGGTGCGGGAGAGAACGGCGGGAGTCAGTCGGCCTTGTAGCCGGGTGGCAGCGTGCTCTTGTCGCGTGCAATCGCTGCCTGGATCCGTTCGTGTGAACGCTGAATCAACTGTCGCACTCGATTCATGTCGGCAGTCAGCTTGCCATTGCGCTTCAGACAACGCCCGGCGACGAATACCGTATCGACATTGCCAGGATGCACATGCAGCAGGAGCGTGGCGCAGGCATCGTGCAGGGGCATGGTGTTGACGTCGTCCAGACGCACCAGGATGAGGTCTGCCTCGTGGCCGACGCGGAGCGTCCCTGTCTTTCCGGCGAGGCCCAGCGCAGCTGCCGCATCGATCGTCATCGCGCGCACCATGTCACCGGTACGCATCGAAACCGCTTCCGCGCCATGGTGATTCTTCAGGCTTTCGGCGCAATCCAGCAGTCGCTGTGTCTGCAGGCCCAGGCGCGCCTGCACCAGCAGATCCCCGCTGTTGTTCGAAATGATGTCGCAACCGAAAGTCGGTTTACCGCCAGCGCGGGAAAAGCGACCGATAACGGATGGCCCCATCGACATCTGCATCTCTGTTTCTGGCGTCGATGCAATCCAGCCACCGGTGTCGGCAATGCGTCTGATCTCTTCGTCGCTGGAGAGATTCGAGTGAACGAACAGCAGATCCGGCCCAAGCAGGCCGTGCTTGTCCATCACCGCGACTTCCGGTTCGCGCTCGGGGAACTCCCACGTGTTCGAGTGGATTGAAATCGGCAGGCCCAGCTCGCGCGCAGCCTGGATCTCGGCAGTCAACCGCTCAATGCCGCAGATCGGTAGATCCGAACACGCGACACCGAGTGTGATCAGGCCGCCTGCTGTCGGAAACCGCCCGGCATGAATGCGTTTCAGATCCTGCTGGCGAGCGTGAAAGTCGTGAAACCGCGGTTCATCCAACGGCACTTCATTGAAGCCGTAGCCGAACACGGCGCGGCCGCCGGATTCGAGTATCCCGTCAATGGCAGCATCGGCGTGTTCCGGCGTATTGATGCAATGCGAGAAATCCCACACGGACGTGATCCCGGCATTTACGGCCTCCAGCATCCCGACATAGTTGCCGGTGTGGATGTCTTCGGGTTGGTAAGCCCTGGCGCGCAGAAAGCGAATCTCGCGCATATAGCCTTTGAGCGTATCGTCGTGGCATATACCGCGCAGCGCGGTCTGCCAGACATGCCGATGCGTATCGATGAGTCCGGGCATGACAAGGCACTGACTGGCATCGACGATTTCAGCGTCGCTGTCGTGGATGTCCGTGCCGACACGTGCGATCGCTGATCCGTCGATCAACAGATCGCCAACGAAGGTGCTGCCGAAAACACCGTCACGGTCGTCGAGCGTCATGAGCGTGCCGCCCTTGACGAGTGTCTTTCTGCTGCTCATGAGTTCCCCTTTGCGTTGATAAAATCAGCTACGAATGGTCACGACAACGGCCGCCCGCCATCGACTGGAATCACGACACCCGTCGAGTACGGCAGGCAGAGCGTCGCCGCGAGTACGGCAAGACCAACTTCCTCCGGCGTGGCCAGCCGGCCCATTGGCGTCCGCGATTGCTGCTCCTCCCGCCAGGCGGGATCGAGGCCGTTTACGAATGCGGTATCGACGAGCCCCGGCGCTACGGATACCACGCGTATCTCCGGCGCCAGCGCCCGTGCGAGCGAACATGTCAGGTTGTCTACGGCAGCCTTGGAAGCGCAGTACATGACGTTACTGCCCATCGCGGTGCGGGCGGCGATCGACGAGATATTGACCACCAGCGAACCCGGGTTGCGCGACAATAAACGCTTGAACGCGCGTACCGCGGCAAACGGGCCACGTACGTTGGTGGCCAGCATCTCGTCGATCAGGGCATCTGTCAGGCCATCGAGATCGGGATGCGGAACGAACTTTGTCGTGCCGGCGCAGTTCACCAGCAGGTCGCAGCGGTGGTAGGTATCGTCGACCATCGTTGCGAGAGATCGCAGCGAGGCGCTGTCGGTGACGGAGACCTGCGACGCGAGATGCGTGCCTCCTTCCATCGTCGCGACGAGTGCCTCGGCTGAGTCGCGTGAATGCTGATAGCCAACCACGACCTGGGCACCGGCACGCGCCATGACAGCACAGATTGAAGCACCGATACCGCCGGCGCCGCCGAGCACCACGGCGACCTGTCCCTGCAACGCTCCGCTGTAGTTCCACATGGTCAGCACGCTGTCCTAGATGCCGCCGTAGCGCCGCACGCGGATCGCTGCCTGCTCCTGGTGCCCGGAAAAATGTTCCAGTTCGCACAGTCGTGCGCAGATTTCGCCAATCTGGTGCGAGGCCGCTTCGGTGTGGATCTGCTGGTAAGTATGCGTCTTGAGAAACTTCCCGACCCACAGGCCACCGGTATAGCGGCCGGCACGACAGGTCGGCAGGGTATGGTTAGTTCCAATCACCTTGTCGCCGTAAGCGACATTGGTGAGCGGGCCGAGAAAGAGCGCGCCATAGTTGGTCATGCGGTGAAGAAACCATTCGGGCTCGGCGGTCATCACCTGCACGTGTTCGGAACAGATACGCTCGGCTTCGGCCAGTTGTTCCTCACGCGTATCGCAGAGAATGATTTCGCCATAGTCGCGCCAGGCGATGCTGGCTACCGGTGCAGTATCCAGCCGCGCAAGCACGGTTTCGATCGCAGCAGGCAGACGCTCGGCCAGCTGCTGGCTCGTCGTCAGACAGATAGCGGGTGAATTCGGCCCGTGTTCGGCCTGGCCGAGCAGATCGACTGCGACGAGTTCCGCATCGACCGTGTCATCGCAGATCACCAGCGTCTCCGTTGGTCCTGCCGGCAGATCGATACCGACGCGACCGAAGAGCTGGCGTTTCGCCTCGGCGACGTACGCATTGCCCGGCCCGACGAGCATGTCGATGGGGGCGAAGGACTCCGTTCCCAATGCCATGGCTGCGATTGCCTGCACACCGCCCAGACAATAAATTTCATCGGCGCCGGCAAGTGCCATCGCAGCGACGACTGCGCCCGGCAGAGTTCCACCAAAAGGCGGCGTGCAGGCAACGATGCGTTTGACGCCGGCGACTCTTGCCGTGATGACGCTCATGTGCGCCGAAGCCAGCAGCGGATACTTGCCGCCCGGGACATAGCAGCCGACCGCGTTGATCGGAATATTCCGATGACCGAGCACGACGCCAGGCAGGGTTTCTACCTGTACATCGCGGATGGCGAGCATCTGGATCTGGGCGAAGCGGCGGATTTGCGTTTGCGCAAATTCGATGTCGGCGCGCGCTTGTGCGGGAAGTGCGTCAACACAGCCGGCAATTTCCGCAGCCGAGAGACGAAACGTAGGCCGGCTCCATGAATCGAACTCGAGCGAATAACGCTGTACGGCTGCATCGCCCTGTTCCTCGATCTCGGCGAGGATACGTTCCACGATGCCACGCACCTGCGTATCGGCAATCTTGCGAGCTGACGCCGGCGTGGCAGTTTTCAGATAGTTGATCATGGCGCAGTCACTTGATGGCTATCGGGTTGAGTGGGGAACCGACGGCGCCGGTAATCGGCAGCGGTGGCGCACAGAAGAAGAACTCATAGACGCCGTCGTTCGCACAGTCCTCGGCGAGTTCCTTCAGATAGAAGATTTCGCCCATTGAAATACCGATTTTCGGAATGACCACCCAGTGCCAGGGTTGTGACGCGTCCGCCGTCTCGTTCGGGCGCACTTCACAGCCCCAGGTGTCGGTGCAGATAGCGGCAATCTCCTTGCGATGGATCCACTCGGCGGTTTCGAACGCGAGACCCGGCGCATCGCCTCCGGCATAGCCACCCCATTCACCGCAGGCGAGACGTTGCTCCATCTGACCGGTACGGACAATGACGAAATCGCCGCGTCCAATTTCCGTGTGTTGCGCCAGGGCGGTCTGCTCGAGATCGGCGCAGGTGATCGCGGTGCCGTCTTCAAGGTGCAAAAGTCCGAGATGTCGCGCAACGTCGAGGAGCACACCGCGGCCGACCATCTTGGCCTTGGTCTTGTCGATCCCGTTCTTCTTCGCGCCCATGGAATCGACCAGTCGCGCATCGTAGCCATTCCACATCTTGTCTTCGTAGAAAATGTGAGCGAGGGCATCCCATTGTGTGCCACATTGCAGCGGCATGTTGACGGCATCATCCGCATAACGCAGTCCCCCGGCATCCTGGGTACCGGATACAGCATCGGTTCCCGTTGCGAGCATGGTATGGATGGGATTGAAGCGATTGCCCCACAGGCCGCGCTGCGGGCCATTTCGATCAAAGTTGAGCGCCAGTGAGAATGTGCGCCCTCGTCGGATCAGACCTGCCGCGGCCACGATGTCCGCGGGTGTGATGAAGTTCAGTGTGCCGATTTCGTCGCTATCGCCCCAGCGTCCCCAGTTGCTGCAGCGCTCTGCGACAACTTTGAGGTGTTCCAGGTCAAAAGGCTGTTCGTCGTGGCGGCGGGCCATGCATGTCTCCCCCTAGGCTTACTGAAGGCAAGTCTAGTCAGGCACGCCGTCGCGCCGCCAATATGCTTTTCAGCTGGCAGTCATCTCAGTTCGGAATACCGACCTGATCCAGTTCCTGGTCGTTACTCAATTCAGCGCCCAGCCAGTGCTGTTTGTCGATACGTTCACGGGCGAGTTGATGGAGCGCGCGTGCGAAAGCGAGCGCCGGAGTGGAAAGTGCGCGTGCGGCTGGATGGATGAAAACCCATTCGATATTCAGTTCCTCGATGGGCGCCGCGCTCAGTCGATGTTCTTCGATCGCCCGCCATGCCGCACAGTAGGGCAGCACGGTTGAAAAAACGCCTTCCGCCGCGAACTCGACCATCGCCGAAGTCGAGTTCGAATCCGCCACGATGTTGGCGGACAGATTCGCAGCGGCAAGTGCGTTATCGACTATCAATCGCAGACTGTTCGGGCGCGTGGTCAGAATCAGCGGATGGTCGGCCGCGCGCGCCAGCGTGACAGCACGCGTTGGTTTCAGCCGCAGTTTGCGCGGGCCAACCAGATACAGCTGTTCCTTGATCAGCGGTATGGCACGTAAGTGCGGCAGGGTCATCAAGTCGACGACAACAGCGCAATCCAGGTTGCCGTCGCCAACCAGTTTCGCCAGATCGATGCTGATGCCTTCGTTGACGTGCAGCAGTACTTTGGGAAAGTCACGGCAGTAATTGACCATCAACGGCACGGTGATCATTTCCCGCATCGATGGCGGCATGCCGACGGCGAGTTCGCCGCGCGGAACGCCCTGAGAATCCACCACCTCCTGGCGGATGGCATCGAGATCCTTCAGCAGCGCGGCTACGCGATCGCGCAGCCGTTCACCCGCTTCTGTCAAGGTCACGCCGCGATCGAGGCGCACAAACAATGCGACGCCAAGCTCATCTTCGAGCATGCGAACCTGTCGTGACAGAGCGGACTGGGCGACATGCAATACGTCCGCCGCTCGCGTGAAACTGTGCAGCTGCGCGACTTCCAGAAAATACCTGAGCTGGCGCAGACTCAGGTTTTTCAATCGCGGTGTGAGCGCCTGGTCGATCAACCCCGGCTCGACGTCACGCACTGTCGTTTCTCAAGGTTGTTTGCAGGCCTTGCACGGCGCCGGTTTGTTGGCCTGATTGCGCACGTAGTGCTGGATTGCGACGAGTTCTCCGGTACCGAACTCCGGATAGTTCGGCATGCCCATGCTGCGCCGGCTGCCACCGACGACAACATCCTTCATCGCTTCGACCGAGAGCAGAATGGGCGAGGCGCGAAGATCAGGCGCGTAGCCGGCCGCGCCAGCGCCTGCACCATGACACATCATGCACCAGGCGACGTAGAGACCCGCACCTTTCTTGACCTGTTCGGCATCGACCTTGAAATCAGGTGCCGCCAGCGGTTGTGGATGGACCGGACCGGGCGACGGCGGCAGCGTCTTGTTGCCGTCCAGCGCGAACGTGACCAGTCGTCGGGGATGGGCGCGATAAGCCCAGCCATGCTGGGCGCCGACAAAGCCCGGTGTCGCCGATCCCGCGCCACCCCAACCGGTGAGGAGCGAAACATACTGTTTGCCGTCGACGCTGTAGGTGATCGGCGGTGCTGAAATGCCGACACCCATATCGGTATGCCACAGCACTTTGCCGTTGTCGGCGCGATAGGCGTAGAACGAGCCGTCGGCTCGGCCCTGAAACAGCAGGTTCGAGGCGGTCACCAGCGTGCCCGGATTCCACACGCCCGGCAGCGGAACTTCCCAGGCGGTTTTCTGTTTGATCGGATCCCACGCGCGCAACGCTCCGGTACCGGCATCGTCAGGCACATAGTCCTCACCGAATGCGACTGCCGGATCGAACGTGAAATAAGGCGATTTCCAGGTTTCGATATCGATATGCTTGTCGCTGAACAGGCCAGGCATTTCGATCACGGCCATATATGCGAGTTTGGTCAGCGGGCTGTAGGACATCGCATGCCAGTTGTGCGCGCCAAAAGGACTCGGCCAGACGACTTCTTCGCCATCTTCATAACGGGCACCGACACGCTCAATCGGCTTGCCGGTCGCCATGTCAATCTTCTCGGCCCAGTCGACGCGTGCATACTTCTCGGCCGAGAGCAGCTTGCCGGTCGCGCGATCGATCACATAGAAAAAACCGTTTTTCGGCGCGTGCAGAATGGCTTTCACCGGCTTGCCGTCGAACACGATGTCGGCGAGCACGATATCCATGTTCGAGTTGTAGTCCCAGGATTCGCCGGGCGTGGTCTGGTAATGCCATTTGTATTCGCCGGTATCGGCGTCGAGCGCGACGATCGAGCACACGAACAGATTGTCGCCGCCATCGGGACTGCGAATCTTGCGATTCCACGGCGAGCCGTTGCCGGTACCCAGATAGACGGCGTTGAATTCCGGGTCGTAAGTCATGCCATGCCAGACCGTGCCGCCGCCGCCGTGCTTCCACCATTCGCCGGTCCAGGTCTTGGCGGCCATTTCCATCGCTTTGTTTTCGAAACCGTCGGCCGGATTGCCAGGCACGGTGTAGAAACGCCAGGCAAGCGTGCCGGTCGCGGTGTCGTAAGCGGTGACGAAGCCACGTGCCGGCCCCCATTCAGTACCGCCATTACCGATGATGACTTTGTCCTTGAAGACTTTCGGTGCGCCGGTTACGAGTAGCGGTTGCTTGGGGTCGAAAGTCTGCTGCGTCCAGACTTCATTGCCGGTCTTGGCGTCAATCGCAATCAACCGGCCGTCGACGGTGGCGTCGTAAATACGGCCTTTCCAGTAGGCGATGCCGCGGTTCCAGTCCCACATCATGCGCAGTCGGTCGCCCGAATGCGTGGTGACTTGCGGGTCGAACTCCCACAGCAGTTTGCCGGTCTTCGCTTCGACCGCACGGACGACGTTATAGCTGCCGTTGAAATACAGGATGCCGTCGACGACCAGCGGGGTGCCGGTCAGCGAGCGATCCTTGGGCAGGTCGAGATACCATTCGACGCCGAGTTTGCCGATATTGCTTTCGTCGATCTGCGTGATCGGACTGAATCGCTGTTCGCTGTAGGTGCGGCCGAAACCAGCCCAGTTGGTCGCATCCGCTTCGTTGCTGAGCACTTTGTCGTCGACTACTGTTTCGGCGGCCATGACTTGAATCGCACTGAGTAGCAGTGCGCTCATCAGCGCGTGAGTTGATTTCATGTTCTCCCCTTCGGTCATTAGCGGTCGAAGTTTTTCGACCGTACTGTTCAATTCAATTTGGAAAGCGGGACAGGTCGGAGTCAGCCGGCGGGCAGGAGATTCGCTCCGGGACACGCAGCGAGTACATCCCTGTATGCTCGGGCGCCGCGTCCTGCGGCGCACGGTCCCGGATCGAATCTCCTGCCTACCGGCCGCGAACGATCAGGCCTGCTCCCGGCTTACTTGACCTGCCGGCGGGATAGGTCGTCGGCTGCTTTCGGATATCTCCGACGTGAATCCTCTCGCCGCAACTACCCTGCCGATGCCAGTTTGACTGGCGGTGTGTTCTCCGACAGTTCGCGGGTGACAACTTCGTCTGGCAGGTCGAAGGCACGGGCGAAACCGGGGTCCATCTGGGTGTACTCGGGTGTGCCTTGTCCGGCAGGGGGCTGGGCGATGGTGCCGTTCATGTGTTGAAAAGGCATCGGGTTCTTGTAGCGAGCGAGTTCGTCAGTCGAGATGCCGTTCAGGGCGACGACTTCCGGGTCGATCCAGGCTTCGGCGTTGATCCCCTGGCCGGCCGAAGTCGAGACTTCGAGGACGAGATTTTCGGGTCCGCCGAAATAGATGGATTTGCAGAAGCCGTGATCGAGTGGGCCGAGGACGCGGACTCCGCGCGAGCGGATGCGATCGCGCATTTCGTGCAGTTCATCATCGGTGTCGACGTTGAAGGCGAGGTGCTGCATGACGCCAGCGGCGCAGGGCTTGATCGGGTTGCCGGCGTGCGAGATGCCAAACTCGGTCGGGATGTCCTTGACCGCAGGTCCGTAGACGAACGCGACCGAGCAACTCGGATTCAATTCCATGAAGGCGTGGAAATAACCTTCGACGTTGTGCATCCAGTACAGCGCTTTCAGTTTCATGCCGAGCACGTCGGCAAAGAATGCGATCTGACTTTTGACATCCGCCGTCATCAGCGCGATGTGATGTATGCCGTTCAGTTGTGCCATGAGGGCCTCCGTGAACCAGGCTGCCGGGTAAAGGACACCGCGGCGGGTAGCCGCGGTGTCGAATACAAATCGCTTTGTTTACAGTGGTTCGACCTACAAGCGTTCGATGATAGTGACGTTGGCCTGCCCGCCACCTTCGCACATTGTCTGCAGGCCATAGCGGCCACCGGTACGTTCCAGCTCATGCAGCAGCGTCGTCATGAGCTTGGTGCCGGTCGCGCCGATGGGATGACCCAATGCAATGGCTCCGCCGTTGACGTTGGTTTTCTCGTAGGGATAATCGAGATCCTTCAACCAGGCCATTGGCACCGGCGCGAATGCTTCGTTGATCTCGACCAGGTCGATGTCTTCGAGCCGCATGCCGCTACGCTTTAGCGCATAACGCGTTGCCGAGATCGGCGCGCTCAACATGACCATCGGGTCGTCACCACGCACACTCATGTGATGGATGCGGGCGCGCGGTTTCAGGTTGTAGCGTTTCACGGCTGCTTCAGAGGCGATGATCATGGCCGAAGAGCCGTCGCAGGTCTGGCTGGCGACACCGGCAGTGATTTTCTTCAGGCCGAAAATAGGCTCGAGGGATTTCATCTGTTCGAGCGTTGTGACTCGCGGCGTCTCGTCGTTCGCGAGCCCGTTCAGGGGCACGATTTCACGATCGAAGCGGCCTTCCTTGATCGCGGCCAGCGCGCGTCTGTGGGAGTCCAGCGAATAGATCTCCAGCTCCTCGCGCGAGAAGCCCCACTGGTCGGCCATCATCTGCGCGCCCTTGAACTGCGTCGGCGGATCTTCGCCATAGCGACGGACCCAGGCAGCGGAATCGGTGAAGGGGTCCTTGAAGCCGAAAGCACCGGCGGCCTGGGCCGACGCGCCTATCGGGATCTTCGACATGATCTGCACGCCGCCGGCGATGACGACGTCGTTGACGCCGGACATCACGGCCTGAGCGGCAAAATGCACTGACTGCTGCGATGAGCCGCACTGACGATCGATGGTGACGCCGGGGACAGCTTCGCTGTAGCCGGCTGTCAGCCAGCAGGTACGGGCGACGTCGCCGGCCAGGGGACCGACCGCGTCGATCGTGCCGAAAATGACGTCGTCATAGTCTTCCTGCGGGATGGCATTGCGTTCGACCAGCGCGCGGATGACATGGGCGCCGAGATCGGCGGGGTGGACGTCCTGCAGGCTGCCACGGCGTTTGCCGGTCGGGCTGCGTGCGGCGTCGATGATGTATGCCTCTGCCAAGTGGGCTCTCCTGTTGTTGTGCCTAGCGTTAGTCAGGATCGAAATGTAGCAATAAATAACGGCCGGCGCTCAATCGATAATGCGTTTAGCAGTACCGAAAAAGAACCACACCACGGCGCCGAAAAGCTGCACTGCAGCGCACAACAGGAAGGCTGCGGCATAGCCGCCGGTACTGTCGACGAGCCAGCCGGTGATGTAGACACCAATCACGCCAGGTACGGTTCCTGCGGTGTTGGTGATCCCCATCAGGACATCGGCATAACGCGGCGCGATGTCGAGGTGATTGGGCACGAAACCCGACCACGTCAGCGCAATGAAGCCGAGCGCGCCGCACATCAAGGCGACAGCGACATAAGGCGACGTCACATTCTGCACCGCCAGCATGCACAGCGCCGAGCCGACCAGTGCCGTGATCTGCATGAGCTTGCGGACGGTCGTCAGGTCGACCCCGTTCTTGACCATGCGATCGGCGACCACACCGCCAAGACTGCCGACGACGAACATCGTCAGCCACGGCGCGGCCGACAGGAAGCCGGCTTTGACCAGATTGAAATGCAGCGCGCTGTGAAAATAGCTTGGCAGCCAAGCGAGCAGCATGTAGAGCACCCAGTTGCTGCAGAAATGATTGATGAACAGCGCCCAGACCGCGCGATGGCTCAGCAGCCGGCCCCACGGCACGGCTTCACCCGGGCGCGGTGCCGGTGTGTTGCGTGCGAGCAGGTCGCGTTCGGCGGGCGACACGTGGGGATCGTCAGCAGGCCCGCTATGCGCACGCGGGAACCACACCAGGCACCATACGATGCCGAGCGCACCGAACACGTAGAACACTGAATGCCAACCCCACCACTCGATCATCGTGCTGGTCGTGACCAGCGCGAGCAAGGTGCCGAGTGGAATGCCGCCGATCAGCAGCGCAACGGCACGGGAACGTTCCTGCGTCGGCACCCAGCGCGAATAAAGGCTGTAAGCCGACGGAAACATCGCTGCTTCGCCAAGACCCATGGCGACTCGTGCGAACAGAAGCACCGGCAGTGAGACAGCCGCGGCTATCGGCGTCAGCATCGTGAATACCGACCACCAGATCACGGCCGCGCCCAGAATGAGCTTGCCGCCATAGCGATTGGCGAGCCAGCCGCTTGGTACCTGGAACAGCATGTAGCCAAGAAAGAACGACGACAGCACCAGGCCTTTGGTCTTCTCGTTCCAGTCGAACTGCTCCTGCATGGCGATCACGGCGACTGAGATATTGACGCGGTCCATGTAGGCGATGAGCGATGCGAACACGCACAGCAAGACAATCGTGTAGCGTCGCTGCCAGCCGGTGCTGGCGGTGGCGGGCAGTGTGAGGTCGGAAGTCGTACTCATGTGGCGGAGTCTCTGCCGTAGTCAGCGCTAGTCAGCGGCCGTGCTGCACGAGCGGCACCTGCGCGTCGAGGAAACGCAGGACTTCCGCTTCACCCGCTACCGGCGCGAACAGAACGGCGCGTGTAATGCCCCAGGCGCTGAATTGATCGAGTGTTGCCGGCGTCGGCGTTTCCCAGCAGAACATCGATAATTCGATGCTGGCGGGATCGCGTTTAGCGAGGTCGGCCCGGCGATGGATGTCGGCAATGGCGGCCGGAATGTCGCCGACCAGGAAATCAATAGGCGCCCAGCCGTCACAGTAGTCGACCACGCGTTGTCGGCTCTGCTCGGTGGCGCTGCCAAGAATGATCGGTGGGTGCGGTTTGCGCGCCGGCTTCGGGTAGGACCAGATCGGTTCGAAATTGACGAACTTGCCGGTAAAAGACGGTTCGTCTTCGGTCCAGATGACTTTCATCGCTTCGACCCGTTCGCGCATCAGCCGGAAGCGGGTCTTGAAGTCGGTGCCGTGGTTGGCCATTTCTTCGGCGTTCCAACCGCCACCGATGCCGAGCAGTACGCGACCGCCCGACAACAGGTCCAGCGTCGCGACTTCCTTGGCCGTCATGATGGGGTCGCGTTCGACGACCAGGCAGACCCCGGTCGCGAGCTTGAGTTTGTCGGTGACCATGGCCGCCGCCGTGAGCGACACGAACGGGTCCATCATGTGCCGATACTGGTCGGGCAAATCGCCGCCGGCCGGATAGGGTGTTCGACGGTCGACGGGAATATGGCTGTGTTCGCCAAACCAGACCGATTCGAAACCACGCGCTTCGAGCGCGCGCGCAAGTGTATGCGGCCTGATTGTCGCGGCCGTATTGAAGCTGAAAACGCCGATATCCATCCCGACCTCCCTCGGAATACCCGCAAGCGCAGGGCGCGGCTAGTCTAGCAGTGTGTCGGGCTCAGACCGTAACGGCGACAACGCTGAAACGATGATTGCCGAGACCGCGCATTCCCGTCGCGGTCGAACCATAACTGCCAGCAGGCGTACTCAGTCGTAGCGGCAGGTGATCCTGGCGTGACGACCCGGCGCGGCTATAATTCCGCGCCGGCACCCTGCCGTGTAGAGGAATACGACCATGCCCATGTATGAATACCGATGCGAAGCGAACGACACCGTACTCGAAGTCGTGCACCGCATGGCCGAGCGCTACACGACCTGGGGTGAATTGTGCGCCGCCGCAAAACACCCTCTCGGTGAGACGCCTGCGGACGCGCCGGTGACCAAGCTGGTTGGCGGCGGCAGTCCCATCAACGCCGCGACCACCATGGCCAAGCACAACATCATCAATGGTGAACGCTCGAAGAGCCTCAAGCACGGCGCAACCGTATCGCCGATGCGTTCCAATAAGTTCTAAGGACTGTTCGCCGCGTCAGCTGACCGCTGCGCGCCACTTCAGTCATGGTGTGCAGCCGGCGCCTGCTTGCCCTGGCGTTTGGCGGGCGTCAGCAGCGAGACATAGCTGACACCGTCGCGATTATTGCCGGTGACTGACAAGCCACACGCTCGCCAGCCGCCCAGCCCTGCCGGCATGATCGCCAACTCGGCGTAGCCAGCGGCCACTAGTTCGGCGGCCGCGTGCTCCGGCAGCTCATCGGCATCGCCGCCGACGATGAGCGGTGTTGTCAGTGGACAGGCATGCTGCAGCACCAGCAGGAAGCTCGCATTGGCATGCCGCGCGCCGGTCACCGGGTGATAGAACACGTAAGGCACGTTGATGACACGGCCTCGCGGATGCCCTTTGACGAATGCGGCGACCGGACGCACATCGACGTACGTGGCGTTGCCTTCAGCGGCAATGCGGTCGGCTACCTGTAGCGGATCCTGAATGATCGGTCCCATGCGACGAGCTCCGTTCAGGCCGGACGACGAAACGCATTGACGAAAGGCGGAATGACCTGGCAGCGCGCGCGTTCCGGCGACGGCGCAGCCGAGGTCAGCGTGTAATGCAGTGCGTCGGCGCGTTCCTCGCAGTTCAACTGCTCGGCATGCAGATGCAGGATCCGCCCTCCGGCTGTCAGCGCGAAGACGCAGTCGAGCAGGCGGAGCGCGGGCAGTTCACCATGTTCGGGATGCGCGAGATGACTGAGGATGGTCGGTTTCGTCATGGCGTTCAATAGCAGCCTGTCGGACTTAGGTCGAATCTACTGCGGCGGCGGGATAGCGGTCTATACGATCCCCTAAGTCCGATAGGCTGCCTACCGATATACCTGGCGTATTGTGCGCATTTTCGCGGCATCACGCACGCGACGAGGGCCGGGCATTCGATTGACAAGTGCGGCACCGGCGGCTTAGATCCGGTATGGGCCGCGGAGGTCCCAGCCGGATGTCAGGATTGCCCCAGTTGGAATTGGTTACCGGTGCCGTACGTTATGCGCCGGGCGAAGAAGTACCGAACGTTGCGCGCAAGCTGTTCGCGCTCCGCAATCAGTGTACCGAGTGCAATGTGTGCGAAGTGGCCTGTTCACTTGCTCATTCTCCGGATGGCGTTGTCAATCCGCAGCTGTCGCGTATCCAAATCGACCATGCGCCGCATAAGCCCTCGCGTATCAACTCCGACGGGTTCGGTTTCGTCGCCGAGATCTGTCACCACTGTGGCAACCCGCCGCCATGCGCCGAGGTCTGCCCGACCGACGCCTTCTATTACGATCCGCTCACCCAGGCAGCGGTCATCGAGCAGGACAACTGCATCCAGTGCATGGAATGCGTGCCCGGTTGCCCGTTCGATGTCGTGTTCGTGGCACCAAGCGGCGAACTTCTGAAATGCGATCTGTGCGGTGGCGATCCCGTTTGCGTCAAGGCCTGCGCGACTCGCCCCGAAATGCTGAATCAAGGCAAGCAGTACACCCGCCTGCCGGTGCTTTTCTACGAAGCGCAGGCGGATTTCAACGCTATCTCGAAACAGCGCCCTGAACAGCGCGACGAAGTCGGCATGATGCAGGCCATGCTGGAACGGGGTGAGATCAGCAGTTCGGCCTGAGCACGCCGAACGTCTGCTCAGCATCAGCATCGAATAGGGGATATCGCGATGGAAAGCCGTTTGTTGCGCGTTAATCTGACGACGGGTGAAATGACCAGCGAAGTCATTCCACACTCATTGTTTCAGCGCTGGATTGGTGGTTCCGGGATCAACAACTGGATCATGTGGGAGCACTTTCTCACACATGACATCAACTGCGATCCACGCGGGCCGGACAACATCTTCGTGTTCGGCGTCGGTCCGCTCGCCGGCACCGGCGCAGGTAGCGGCATTAAAGGGCGCATTACGTTCAAGAGCCCGTGTTACGGCATATTCGGCGACTCCGCCGGCGGCGGCAAATTCCCGTATATGGTCCGCTTCACCGCTTACGAGTACATCGCCATCACCGGCTGCGCGCCGAAGCCGGTCTATCTGCACATTTGCAACGACGAGGTCTCGCTGCTCGACGCGAGCCATCTGTGGGGCAAGGATACGGCCGAGACGCACGCCATCCTGCAGCGCGATCACGGCATCTGGCCGTCGAAGACGCACACATTGACCATCAGTCAGGCCGGCGAGAATCAGGTCGGTATTGCCGGCGTTGTTTCGGACGCGTTACGCATTCACGCCCGTTGCGGAGGCGGCGCTGTGCTCGGTTCGAAGAATCTGAAAGCAATCGCCGTTCAAGGCAATGGTGGACTGCCGGTCACACGGCCTGCCGACATGCTCGATTGGTCAGATGACTTTCGCAAGAAAATCGACTCGAACGAAGCGGTCTACGGCTTCAAGCGCCGCGGCACGCTCGGCGCGGTCGAAATGTATCAGCACATCGGCAGTCATTTCTGGCGCAACAATCAGGGCAACATGTTCCGCGGCGACGAAATCCGCTCGGACAACTGGGTCAAGAAATATCACAAATATTCCGAAGTATGTTCGTCCGATTGTTACATCGCTTGCGATGCCAAGTACAAGATTGATGGCACCGAGTCGGAGGCTGCGCAGAAATACAAAGGCGAAATCTTCCGCCGCCCTGAATATCTCACCACCGGCAGCGCTGCTGGCGCACTCGATGTTCGCGACTGGGCTGAAGTTGCGCACTGGGGAAAAATCACCAACGACTATGGCATCGACAACCAGGATCTTTCCTGCTCGATCAGTTTTCTGATGGAATTGAAGCAGCGTGAGTTGATTTCGGATCGCGACGTCGCTGAACTATTCGGTCATGAGCAGCCGCTGCGCTGGGGCAACATGGAAGACATTGAGGCTTGCGTCCAGAGTATCGTCTTCCAGAAAGATCCTTTCGGCGTGATGTTTCGGGATGGACCCTATTTCGGTGCACTCAAGTATTCGCAGATGAAGGGCCAGAACTTCATGAAGTACGCGATGTACGGCAAAGGTGGCGCGAGTTTCACCGAGGAGATGCGACCGTTTCCGACCTGGATGAACAATATGGCGGTGGCTTCGCGCGGTGCCGATCATTTGAAAGGTATCGGTCTGATAGAAAAATTCCAGCGCAAGGATCTCTCGAAGAAATATTTTAACGGGCGCACTGAAGCGGCCGATCTTTCGACCCCGGTGTTGAAAGGCGCCTGCACCGCGCTGGTCGAGAACCAGGTTGCGCTGCTGAATTCCTATGGCGTCTGCCTGTTCCACTGGATGCTGGATCCGGCAGGCTATACGCCGCAGGAATACTACGGCAAGGCGTTTGCCGCAGTGACTGGCATCGATCGCACGCCGGATGAACTCATGCAGGATGGCGAACGGATCTGCAACCTCGAAAAAGCAATCAACTCGCGTATCGGTCTCCGTCGCGAACACGATACGGTGTGTGAACGTTGGATGTGGGAACCAACGGAAGAGGGTATGTATCCCGGCAAAGTTGCCGCCGATATGTTCAACACGGTGCTCGACGAATATTACGAATGGCGCGGCTGGGAGCGCGAATCCGGGCTGCAGACGCGCACCAAGCTGGTCGAACTTGGCTTGCAGGATGTCGCTGAGGTGCTCGCGGCTGACGGAGCTCTGGCTTGAAGCATGCCACTACGCGTGTTGCGCGTGCGGCTTGAATCGTTCAGCGCCTGGCGGCTGTGGCCAGGCGCTTATCCAGGGTTACGAGCTCACATTGGAATTCTCGCGCAAGCCACAGATAACTGGCGTCGTAAGCGGTCAACCCACTGACACGCGCCAGCGTGATGCTCTGGAGATGATCGACGGGCAGGAAGTTGAGGTCGAGTCGCTGCATCAACGCAAAGGCGTCGAATAGAAGCTCACGCTGCGCCGGGTGTGCCCGCATTTTTTTCAAGCAGACGTTGGCGACTTCAAAGCCGAGGAGGTTAGGCGCCAGCAGCCTGAATTCAGCGATCTGGTGGACGACACGTTCTGCGTCCGGTTCGTTGAACAGCAGCGCAGCCAGCGCCGAGGCATCGATGACCTTATCGGGCATCACGCGTGGCGCGGATTTCCGCGACGGCTTCTCGCGGAGTCTGCACGCCTGCCGCGCGAACCTGCTTCAACAGTTCACTTGCGTCCAATTTGCTGTCGGACAGCACGGCAGCCTGAAGCAAGGCGAGCATCTCTCCCTGCAGCGAACGATTATTGGTCTTCGCGCGGAGGCGCAGCTTTTCGGCCAGCTCATCGGGAACGTTCTTCACTGACAGATTGACAGACATGGGCGTACATTCCAGTATGGCTCCGGAATGGTTCCGGAATGGCGCCATCCTAGGGCAGTCGAGGGCCATCGAGCAACAGTCGCTCGAGCCGGATGCCTAACCACCGCTCAGCCGCCTGCGACCTTTTTCGGCCAGACCATTGATGAGCTCAGCAGATCAGCAGCAATCGCCATGCCTCCATCCCTAGTTGCCCCCATTGTCGAAGCTGGCGTCGCCGCGGAGGCGGCGTTGCCACTGCGCTGGCGGACTCCCGCTATATGGGCCTCACAGGTTCTGCGCGATCCCGTGGCTATGCTCGGCGATCACGCTCATCTCGAACGGAAAGCTGCATCTAACGCATTGGAGCTGTTGAACCGCTGGCCGGCGGAAGCGCCGGTAACACCGTGGGTGAGCATTCTCGCGGCCGTCGCGCGTGATGAGGCCATGCATCTGCAAGCGGTGACCCGTTTGCTCGCGGCGCGCGGCGGCAGCCTGCCGCGCGTCCATCGCAATGCGTACGCCAGTGCGTTGCATGCGCTGGTGCGCCGCGGCCAGGGGCCACACGAACTCGCCGATAGACTGCTGGTTTCGGCGCTGATCGAAGCACGTTCCTGTGAGCGTTTTGCGCTGCTGGCAGGGGCGAGCGAAGACCCGGAATTGAGCGAATTCTATCGCGGCCTGTATAACTCCGAGCTGGGCCACTACAAGGTCTTTCTGCATCTTTCCGGCATGGTCATGGTGCCCGTGGCGCTCGAACAGCGTTGGCAGGCGTTGCTGTGCAGTGAGGCCACCATCATTGAAGTGCAATCGCCGGGCCCGCGCATGCACAGCGGCATCGCATAGCCGCTGCATATCGCTCGCGGATTGCTCCCGGCGCCAGCCGCATGCTAGCGTCCGCCCTTGTCATTTGAGGAGGTCAGTATGGAAGTGGGTGTATTCATGATGCCGTCGCATCCGCCGGAGCGGAGCCTTCGCGCTGGTTTCGAGTGGGACCTCAAGCATATCGAGCTGTGCGATCGGCTGGGGTTTTCGGAAGCGTGGATAGGCGAGCATTTCACGGCACCGTGGGAACCGAATCCTGCCCCTGATCTCCTCATCGCGCAGGCTCTGCAGCGCACTTCGCGCATCAAACTCGCACCAGGCGCGCACCTGCTGCCCTATCATCATCCAGCGGAACTCGCTTGCCGCGTGGCATTCCTCGATCACATTGCCGAAGGCCGTTTCATGTTCGGCGTCGGCGCGGGTGGCCTGCCGAGCGACTGGCGCTATTTCAATGTCGACGGCATGAACGGTGAGAATCGCGCAATGACCCGCGAGGCCCTGGAAATCATCCTCAAGCTGTGGTCAGCCGATGAGCCTTTCGAATTCCGCGGCAAGTACTGGAACGTCAATCGCATCGAGCCGATGTTCGATGGCCGCCTTCAGTTCCACATCAAGCCGTTTCAGAAGCCGTATCCGCCTATCGGCATCGCCGGTCTCTCACCGCGTTCCGATACGCTGGAACTTGCCGGCGAGTTCGGTTACATGCCGCTCAGTCTCAATCTGTCGCAGGCTTATCTGCGCGAGCATTGGGCTTCAGTCGTGCGCGGTGCCGAAAAAGTCGGGCGCGTAGCGCGGCGACAGGACTGGCGCGTCGTGCGCGAGGTCTATATTGCCGAGACCGACGCCGAAGCGCGCAAGCTTGCCCTGAATGGGATGATGGCACGTGCTTACCGCGACTATCTGCTGCCGCTGTTTTCGAACTTTCGCCTGCTCTCCGTCTTCAAGCACGATCAGAGCATCGCGGATTCCGATGTCACGCCGGAGTACCTCGTCGATCACAACTGGTTGGTCGGCTCGCCGGCGACCGTCACCAGCAAGCTGGCTGAGATGCAGGACGAGTCGGGCGGTTTCGGCACGCTGCTCGTCATCAATTTCGATTTCATGGACGAATACTCGGCCTGGACGCATTCGCAACAGGCGCTGATGGAAGAAGTAGTGCCGCAGTTCAATCGGCAGGCGGCAGCCTGAGCTGCCGGCACCCGGCGACGCTGAGGAGGGCGCATGATCACCGTACATACCGAGTTCCATAGTCACTTCCGTGAACTTGCGGCGACGCCGCGGGACAGCTTCCAGCTCGACGAGCCGCTGGTCGCCGAACTGGCCGCAAGGGTCAGCGCGAAGTACGGTGCCAAAATGCGCGCCATGCTGCTCGACCCCGAGACCAACGATTTGAACGAACGCGGCACGATGTTCGTCGATACCAAGGGCCGGCGCATTTCGATAGAAGACCGGCTCGAAGACGGCGAAACGATTTCGTTTCTGGTCGGCATCGCGGGCGGGTAAATATTCGGGCCTGTCTCCTGGTCCAGATCTGCCTGGCGTATTTGCTGGGCCAGAATTATGTCCTGGATTAACCAGCATATTTGCTGAATGCGATGATTAACGCCGTAGCGCGATCACGGCTCGAACCGGTGAAATACGCTGGTTTTTCATCGCCTCCCCGCTATTGGCACACAACTCGCTAGGGGCAGAGCCCGCATGATGCGTTGCGTCATGCCTGTCCGACTGCGAGGAAAATGTCGTGCCTGTTGCCGCTAACTATCGATTGATTGCTACGTTATTGCTGGCGCTGACTCCGCTGGCCCCGGTCTACGCTGCCACTACTGATGACGATTCCGAGGGCGAGGAAGAAGTGATGGTGACTGCGCGCTATCGCGAAGAGCGGGCGCAGGATGTGCCGATAGCACTCTCGGTGCTCGACAGCGAACTGCTCAATGCGACGGGTACCTACAGTGTGTCGCAGATCGCTTCACTCACGCCGACCGTGCAGTTCGTGTCGTCGAATCCGCGCAATACCACGATCAATATTCGTGGATTCGGCAGTTCTTTCGGCCTGGCCAACGATGGCCTCGAACCCGGTGTCGGTGTCTACATCGACCAGGTCTACAATCCGCGTCCCGGTACCGCGACTTTCGACCTCATCGACATCGATCGCATTGAGATTCTGCGTGGTCCGCAAGGCACGTTGTTCGGCAAGAACACCTCGGCTGGTGCGGTCAACATCACGACTCGCGGGCCGACTTTCGAACCCGAAAGCCAGATGGAGCTTTCGGGCGGTAATTTTGGTTTCGTACAGGGCAAAGCGGCGTTCAGCGGCCCGCTGTACGGCGACGTGCTGGCCGGTCGGATTTCGCTCGTTGGCACGCGCCGTGACGGCACGATCGACAATATTCCGACTGACGATGACATCAATGAACAGAATAATGTCGGCATACGTTCGCAGCTGTTGTATGCGCCGCGCGCCGATCTGAGCATTCGCTTGATTGGCGATTTCAGCCGCCAGAAAGCGAATTGCTGCACGCAGGTGTTCGCACGTGTCGGTACGACCCAGCGCGCCGCGTCCCGGCAATACGAGAGCATGGCGGCGACACTGGGCTACGAGCCACCGAGCCGCGATCCGTTCGATCGCAAAGCCGATATCAACTCTGGCGCGCGCGCCGATCAGAAGAACGGCGGTGCAACGGCCATCATCGACTGGGATGTCGCCGGTGGCACGCTGACGTCGGTCTCATCCTGGCGATTCTGGGAATGGCGGCCATTGAACGATCGCGATTACACGAGTTTGTCGATTCTGACCGCTTCGTCGAATCCTTCCGATCAGGAGCAGTACAGTCAGGAATTGCGTTTTGCCGGCAGCTACGGCAGCAAGGTCGACTATATCGCCGGCGTCTACGCATTCACCCAGAGCATCGAAACCAACGGACTGCAGGGTTATGGCGAAGATGCCGCGTTCTGGCTGATCGGGCCCAGCGTACCGGCCAATCTGCTCGACGGTTATCAGTCGAACTTCATTGCTGATTCGTCAGTCGACAGCTATGCGGTGTTTGCCCAGGCCAACTGGCATCTGACCGACAAACTCACGCTGACGCCTGGTCTGCGCTATACCTACGAGCAGAAGGATGCCACCTACGATCAAACAGTCTCTGGCGGACTGGCAACGAACAACCCGACCCTGATTGCGCGTCAGCGCGGAATCGTGCGCCCGCAGTACTACGCCGCAGAGTTCGCTGATGACAGCGTCTCCGGTCAGGTCAATCTATCCTATCTATTGTTCGAGAACGTGATGGCCTACGGCACCTATGCGCGCGGCTTCAAGTCGGGCGGCATCAATCTCGCCGGGATCCCCAACGATCCGCAAGGCAATCCGGCGCTGACGACGGCCGTCGTCGGTCCGGAGAAAGTGCGCACATTCGAAGTCGGAGTCAAAAGCGAATTTCCGGTCGTCGGCCTCACGTTGAATCTGGCTGCGTTCCACACCACCATCAAAGACTATCAGACGACTGTAATCGACAACGGTCCAGGCGCTCTGCGCGGGTATCTGGCGAACATCGACAAAGTGCGCAATCGTGGCGTCGAGATCGATGCGACCTGGCAGCCGATCGATCAGTTCACGGGCTATGCCAGTGCCGCTATCAACGATGGCGAGTATGTGTCGTTTGAGAACGCGCCCTGCCCGCTGGAACAAGTAGGCGGCGCAGATTTCTGCGATTTGTCCGGTGGCGCATTACCCGGGGTATCCGATTACGCGGTATCTACCGGCGGCGAGTACCGCTGGCCGGTAACGCTCCGCGCTTTCGGCGGAGAGTTCTACGCGGGTGGCGATTTGAGCTATCGCTCATCGTGGTACTCCGACCCGTCGCTGTCGCGGTTTTCCCGTATCGATGGCAACACGGTCGTCAATCTGCGGGCTGGCGTGCGAAGCAACGGTCCCTGGGACGTCTATCTATGGGTGCGTAACGTATTTGACGAGGAGTACTTCCTGCTCCTCAGCAATCAGTCGGGTAACTCGGGACTGGTAACGGGAATTCCAGCCGACCCGCGCACTTACGGCATCACCTTGCGCGCCAGTTTCTGATTAGCGGTACTTTATTGTCGGTGGTCATTGGGCGCCTGGCGTAAGACAATGCGCCGCGGCGTTCTTGGGCACAGGCAACAGGTCGATTGAGCGAAACTTTCTGGCAGCAGCGACATCGGCCCTGGGTCCTGCTCTGGCCGCTCGCCGTCGCGCAGATGACCTCATGGGGTACGCTCTACTACAGCTTCTCGCTGTTTGCCGGGCCCATGCAGGACGAACTCGGCTGGTCACATACCGCGATGAATGGCGCCCTGACCTGTGGACTGCTCGTCACCGGCGCGATGGCTTATTTCATCGGTACCCTGCTCGATCGCTACGGCGGTCGCTGGATCATGAGCCTGGGTTCACTCGGTGCCGGCGCATTATTACTGGGCTGGTCTACCGTAGAGACCCTGCCGCAGTTCTACGCCCTGTGGCTCGCACTCGGCGTGTGCCTTTCGTGCTGTCTGATCGAACCGCTGTTTGCGGTTTTGAACGAAGTATTCGGCAAGAACGCGCGCTCGGGCATCACGACGGCAACGATGGTGACCGGCCTCGCCGGCACGGTCTACGTGCCGTTGATCGGCCATCTCATTCCGCTGCTCGAATGGCGGGCCACCCTGGTCGTGCTGGCCGCACTCAATCTGTGTTTCAACGCGCCGGTCCACTGGTGGTTCATTCCACCGCGCGTGACAGACGCCAGACCCTATCATCCAATGATGAAGCAGCGTGGTCGCGTGGTCATGCGTCGGCGCCTGCGCAACCCGGTTTTCTGGGGACTGGCGCTGTGGTACACCTCGTACAGCTTGACGGCGTCCTGCCTGGTCTTTCAGTTCGTCCCGCTGTTGCGCGCCGAGGCCGTGCCCGACGGCGTGATCTTTTTCGCTTTCGCGCTGATCGGGCCGGTGCAGGTTGTTGCGCGTTTGATCATCATCACCATTGGCCGCCATGCCTCGATCGCGCGTCTTGGCGCCTTCACCTCGTCGCTGGTACCGATAGCGGTACTGATCCTGATCCTCGCGCCACATGAAGCACCGTGGCTATGCCTGTTCGCAACGTGTTTCGCGACCGGCCACGGCATCACGACCATCTTGCGCGGTACTGCGCCGATAGAATGGCTGGGACGCGAGCATTTCGCGCGGACGATGGGCGCAATTGCGCTGCCGATGGCGCTGGCCATGGCCGCCGCACCTTCAGCGACGGCCTATGCCTGGTCAGCGTCAGGCAGCAGCACGTTCATGTTGTGGACTGTTTTCGCGGGTTCCCTGTTCGGCACGCTCGGCTACTGGATAGCGGTGCTCTCGCGTCGACGCGCGCGACGCCTCGCCATCGCTAAAGCGCGCTGAAACGCAGAACACTTATCGATTGTTCAGTGCCACTGTTCAGACCGAGTGTGAAGAATGATTGCACTTGCGGAAAATTACCGTTGACGGTGCTTGTGCGGTTGCGGCTGCCCGGAGCATAGTCCGGAGCATAAAAACCGCTTGGATTAGGGTCTGCAGCATGATGATCAAGAACAGTAAAGTCCTGGCGTTGGCGACGCTGATTCTCGCAGCAGCGTCTGGCATGCAGGCGCAGGCCGCGAGCATCACCTGGAGTGCCGGCCCGACGTACAACGGGGCCAGCGGTCACCTTGGCATTCTGACCAACGGCAGCCTGGTGCAGGCAGTTGATCTGGTCGGGCAAAATTCGACGTCGCTGACCGTCGAGCCGAGCGGGCTGAATATTACTTTCGCGCGCGTTCTTTACCCATTCTTCGGCGCCACCTATGGTAGTGCCGGCCCCGCCGGCAATACGGATGCAGCATGGGCTTCAATCATCGGCAATTTCCAATGGCGAGTTGGCTCCGATATCGACGCCGCCAATTTCCTGAGCAATCTGACGGTCGGGCGTCAGTATCAGGTTCAGTTCTTCTCCTCGCGTAACGACGGGTGCTGCAGCCGTACGCATTTCTTCTTCGATGGCCTGGGCAACTCCTCGCCCATCGTCGCCGATAACAGCTACCTGAGCATCGTGGGTACGTTTACCGCTGACGCAGCCACGCAGCGCATAGGCATCGATGACAGCACCAACAACCCTTATCTGAATGCTTTCGTCCTGCGCGACCTGACGCCGGTTCCTGTACCAGCGGCACTGCCGTTGATGTTCGGCGGCCTGGCCCTGCTGGCCAGCGCCCGTCGTCGGCAGCAGCTCCGCTAAGGAGACTCCTTATCTGCGGAGCCACTGACAGCCGTTGGTGGATCCCTGTGATCTCCGGGTCTGTGCACCTGCGACAAATTGCCGCAGCGCTGACCGCGTAGCGATGGCGTACCATGGCGCCCGCCACGAGCCGCGAGGCGAGCTGCCACGCGACCTGCGCGCACCATCCTGCCAGCCGAGATTTTTCCCGCCGTGGATCTGGTCGCACTCCGACACCTTCCTGCGCTGCGCCGTTGGCATCGCCGTTGCGGCATTCTTGCCTGCTGTGGGATTCTGCTCTGGTCGCTGAGCGGAAGCCTGCACCCCTTTCTGTCGCGTTATCAGCCGCAGCCCGTCAGTTTTACACCTCCGCCGTTGAGTCTGCCCGCGCAGACTTTGCGGCCATTGCGAGCTCTGCTCGCGGAACAGAATATCGATCGTCTGAATCGGGTCCGGCTGGTTTCATGGGGCGGGCATACCTACTATCAGGTGCAGGTGGCAGATGGTGCCCGTCGCTATTTCGACGCAGTCGCCGGCGACGAGAACAAGGCCGGTGACACGGCCTATGCCACGGCCCTGGCCCGTCATTATCTGGGTGACTCTCTGGTCGCAGTCTCGAGCGCCGCTCCGCTCCTTGCATTCGATGACGAGTACGCCTGGATCAATCGAGTCTTGCCAGTTCAGCGCGTGGCCTTTGCGCGGGATGACGGCATGCGTGTTTATGTCGACACCGCGACCTCCACGCTGGTTACGCTGATCGACGATCGCAAGGCGCTCTACACGCGCCTGTTCCAGCTCCTGCACAACTGGCACTTCGCGGGCAGCGGTGAATGGCCGCGCGTTCCGCTGGCGGCGGTATTCGTGCTCGCTGCCGTTGCAACCAGCCTGCTTGGCGTACTGCTATGGTCAGGTACCCGAACTTCCCCGCAGGCGACACCGCTGCGCCGAACGCACCGCATGACGGGCGCGGTCGTCGCGCTCATGCTGGCCAGCTCCGGCCTTAGCGGGGCATATCATCTTGCCAAGGGTGCACTGGATCGCACGACCGATCGGCTACTTCCGCAACAGGCTTGGCCGGAATTCGACGCGGCATTGCTGCAGACCGATGGCCTGACGTCGGCTGCGGACGCCAGTTTGTTTGCGATCGACGGCGCGCTCTGTCTGCGCGTGCGGCCGGTCACGACCGCTGCGGTTGGAATCGAACATACAGGTCATGACGCGCATGCCGGCCAAGGTGGCATGCACAGTGGTCATGAGGCCCATGAATCAGCGGTCACGACGAATGCCGGGAATGCCAACACCGTGTCGGCAGATACGCGGTATCTCGATGCCGGCGAAGTACCTTGCACGATGGACGACGCCGGCTATGCTTCGACGCTCGCGGCAGGATTTGCCAGCGGCGGCTTCGTAGTGGATGGCACGCTCAACAGCTTTGACGACGAATACGGTTTCATCAACAAGCTGCTGCCGGTGGTTCGTGTCGTGCGCGCCAACGGCGAACGCCTGTACGTGCACCTCGACAGCGCGACGATCGCGGCGAAAGTCGATACGGCGGATTACGTTGAGAGCTGGGTGTTCGCCAATCTGCATAAATGGCATGCGTTGGAAGTGATCGGGCGCTGGCCACGGGACATCATCATGATCACATTCGCACTGGGCATCGCGGCCACTGCGCTGATGGGTCTGCTGTTGTTCGTGCGTCAGGCGCGCTGAATCGGTTGCAGCGGCAACCAGGTCAACGCAACCCGGTTTCGTCAGAACCGCAGTTCAACCCCGGCGAACACGGCGCGAGGCATGCCGGGACTGAGGATGTCGGCATCCGCAGAAGCAAAGTCCCGCACGGCGTGCGTCGTCACATAGTCCTTGTCGAGCAGATTGCTTGCTTCGACAAACAGACGGTAGTGCGGTGAGTTCCAGCCGCCGCGCAGGCCGAACAGCACATGCCCGCCGATGCGATAGGTGTTCTGGAAATCGGCATATCGGCGCGTCAGCAAATCGACGGTCGGCCCGAAGTAGTAGCCGCGCGCGTGACGATAGAGCAGTTCGCCCCGCACCACGACTTCCGGTGCCGCCGGCAGATCGTTGTTGCCGTAGACTGGGTCGTCGTCGAACGAGAATTCGTTCAGGGTTACGCTGAACATCGGTTCGATGTTGTGCTTAGCTGCGGCATCGAGCGCGATGCGCGCACCCAGCAGCGCCTCGACACCCGCATGCACCGTGGCATCGACATTGCTCGACAGACTGTTGCCAGGCGCGGCCGGGTCGTCAACGGAGAGGATCTCGTCACCTATCCAGGCGTAGTACATCGAAACATCCCAGTACCAGCTGCTGGCATGGGCTAACGGGTGCTCGCCGCGGCTGCCCAGTTCGACGACTTCGCCATGCATGGCATTCAGGGTCGAGTTGTTGCCGGCCACGTTGTCTTCGAGTTCGAAATTGGTCGGCGGCTCGTACAGGCGGCTGACATTGCTGTAAAGCGCTACCGACTCAGTGGCGGCGAAGAGCAGACCAAGACTCGGATTGACCGAGGCATAGATGTCTTCGGGGTGCAGCAGTGAGCCGGTCGCGACGTCAGTATTGCGCACTTCGCGTTCGGCGCGCACGCCCTGCAGTGCCAGCACTGCGGTCCAGCGCGACAGGAACTGCCAGCGGTCGGTGGCAAAAAGTTCGAGCGTCGTGGCGTCGTTATCGACCTGTGTCGTCAGGCCATTGCGCAGGCCGCCAAGATTGCGGAAGTTGCCACCGCGTACGTCATTGGCGCCGTAGTTCACGCCGAACAGCAGATCGTGCGCACCGATGTGCTGCCGGTAGCGGGCCATGGTGCCGGTGTCCTCGTGATCGGTATCGACGAGCAGGCTGAAGACTTCGGTTGGTGGCGCCGGGCCGGGGCCATCGAAATCGACCAGTACGCGGTCGACTATCGGGTGATAGAGCGCCTGGTGCTCATAGGAAACACCGACTTCGAGCTGGCGGGCGTCGTCGATGTTCCAGGTCGTCTTGTTGGCCAGACGCAGGGTCTCTACTTCAAGGCGGTAGTCACCGCTGAGTGCCTTGGCGCTGGCCTGCCGCAGATCGTCTTTGAACTGCGCGCGCGTCAGCGCGCCGGGCAGCTGTTGTTCATTGTCGACATAGGTCACGAACAGGCGCGTTTCGAGATCCTGGCGCACACGCCAGCCGGCGTTGGCGTACACGCCTGCGCGGTCCTGCTCATTGTGAGCGCGGTATCCGTCCCACTGTTTCCCTTCGACGGTCACGAGCGCATCGAGGCCGTTGTCGAAGACTCGACTCGCAGTCACCTGCCCCTGCAGCTGACCATAAGCGCCGCCGTTGACGAACAGGCGCAACGGGGCACTGTTGCGCGCCGTTGCAGAGACGAAATCGATCGCGCCGCCCAGCGTGCTCGCACCGTACTTCATGCCGTTCGCTCCCCTTGCCACGGTGGCCAGGGCTGCAGTCAGCGGGTCGATGATGCGATTGTGATTGTTGCCGTCTGCAGTCGTGATTGGCAGGCCGTCCTGCATCAGTTTCACGCCATTCATGTCGTAGTTCGTCGCGTCGAGATTCGAACCGCGGCTGGATATGAACATGCTGTCATTGCCGCTGTTGCTTGCCGCATAGATACCCGGCACAAAGCGCAACATATCGGCGAGGCTGCTGACCTGCCGCGCGCGCTGATCGTCGATGTCTATCACGCTAGCGCCGCCCGGTGTCAGCGACAACTCTGCCTGCGCATCGGCCAGTTCGGAGCGGTAGCCGCTGACGTAAATGGTTTCCGTCCGCCCGGCAGGTGGCGTTTCGTCATGCGTGGCCTGGGCTGAGGGACTGAGCGCTGCACATAATGTCGGCGTTATTGCCCATGCAACAGGCAATCGAAAAAATGAAATCATGATGAACAGGCAACCACAGTGATGCTGATGTCACCGGCATTCTAGGGAGGGCGATGTCCTGGCGGTATGCGGCAAATTGTCGCAGCAGAAGGAAGTCGGAACATCGACAATCTCAACGTTCGCGCAAATGCCTGATCAGGTGATCGTCAATGTATGTCTTGGTGTCCAACACGAGGCGGTCCTGCGAAAGTTGGATCTGGTGCAGGAAGAACATCACCACGATACACAGGCTCAAGGCGACCAGGGTCGAATTGAAGGTAATGCCAAGGCCTTGAGTGACGCCCGTGACGTCGCCGGCAGCGGCGCGTTGCGCCTGCTGCAGGGCTGCGCCGATGCCGCGCACGGTGCCGACAAAGCCGACCGCCGGAATAGCCCACACCGAAAAGCGGATCAGCGACAGTTCGGAGTCCAGTCGCGAGGCTTCGAATTCGCACTCATCACGTGCCGCGTTGGCCGCGTGCTGCACGCTACGGGTCGCGCCGAAGCGATTCATGGCCACTTTCAGCGCACGCGGCAGGAACTGCTTCTGCTGATCTTCCGGCAAATGCTCAATCGGTCGCGAATATTGATGCACGTCGTCTGGAAAAATTACCTGGCCACTCTGCAGCCCGATGTATTCGCGCTCGAGAAGGGCGCGTTCACGAACGACCACCGACCAGCGCCAACCCAGAATGAAACCAGCCCATAGCGCCAGCATGAAACAAGCTTCCGGCTCGCGGTCATGCAGGATGACCATCAGCGCGGGTTCCGGTGCGAAGGTCGGTTCCTCTTTCCAGCGCTCGACCCAGCTTTGCTGAATCGCAGCAGCTTGCGGCCGTACCACGGTGGTATACACCGTACGAACGATGATGACTGACAGCAGCAGCGTCACGGTGACGTAGAAGAAGTCCAGGGGAACGCGCTTTTTCATGATGCCCTACTCAGTGGCTAACGGAATGAATCGAGACCGACAAAGCTGCCGCCATTACGGCGTGTGAGTTCGCGCATCAGCGCGGCATAACGGATACCGGTAGTCTGCAGATTCGGCGGATTGGCCAGCTGAACCGGGAAGCCGATGGCATGAATGCGCACCAGTGGGGTGCCATTGGTGTCCGGTCGATTGATGCCCTGCACGAACTTCGAGACTTCGCTGATCGAGCGCCCGGTGAACTCGTCGCCATAGACATACAGGCTGATTTTCTGGTTAGCGCGGTAGAACTGCCGGATCGCAGCCTCGATGCCTTCGCTTGGCGAAGAATTACTGAACGCATTCCAACCGCGCAGGCGCTCGATGACCGCCCGTCGGCGCTCCGGATTATCCGCAATCCAGCGGCCGGCCGTTTCGCGGAACATGTAAGTCCCTTCATCGTTCATCACCTGGAGCCCTTTGACGTGCGGGTAGACGGTGAGCGTTTCGACGATTTGATCGAGCACTTTCGGCCAGGCATAGTTGAACATGCTGCCTGAGGTATCGATGATGAACACGATGTATTCGCTGTCTATCGGAATCCCGCCGATGTAGTTTTCTGTTTTCGGCCGACTGCGCTGTGCGTACAGCCGCTGCATTTCCTCGGTCAAACGCTGGCGTGCGACTTCGAGTTCACCGGCGACCCGGGCATTCAGGGCAGCTTCCTCGGCAGCGGCAGTGGCATGTTCGCCGGCAGCGAGCGCGGCAGCAGTGGCGGTCTCTACTTTCGTCAGCTCCTGGCGTTTTGCACCGAGTGCCTGGCGGCGCGTTTCGAGAACGGCGATGGCTGCGGCAACGTCATCGTGTGAAGCAAACAGCGTGCGTTGCAGCTGACTGATCTCCGCTTCGCGCGGGTCGACCTGCAGGTCATCAGGCGCTGGCGGCGAGATGGTGGTGATCACCATCAACAGAATGATCGCGCCGATGCCGGATGTAATCGTATCGAGAAACGGGATCCCGATATCGGCGGGGTCGCGACGCGCGAGTTTCATGGCCAATCATAAGCTGGGGTCAGGAACGAACCGTGGGTATACACGGCCAGACCCCAATATGCCCATGGCGCCATCGGGTCGCCTTCCATCGGCAGCAGGATGACGTTGACGGGTGTACCTGGCGGCACCAGCGTGCGCGCTTCCTCGAACAGTGCCATGCGTTCATTGCCGGACACATTGCCGCCGCGACTGGCAGCAAGCCCCATCGTTGGCAGTCCATCGGTGATCAGGAATACATTGTCGGCCTGCGGCTGCAGCTCGCCGATGATCTGCATGGCCCGTGCGAGGTTCGAGCCGCCATCCGGCAGACGCTGGCGGGTGGCGGCGATGACCTGATTGAACTCGGCTTTGTTCTCCGTCGACAACCAGCGCCCGGCCGACGTACCGAGTATCGGTGCCGCAGTGCTGTTGAACGCATAGATCTGGTACTCGCTGCCCGGCGGCAGGCGTGCCGCAATCCAGTCGACGGTGTCGATGGCCTGCTGCCATTTTTCCGAGCGCCGTTTGCTCTCGTCATCCATATTGCGCCGACGGAGCACGTTGACGATGGTCTCGTCCAGCATGCTCGCCGACACATCAAGCAGAATGAGCGTGCGCCGGCCACCGGTCTTCATACCGGTCAGATATTCGCGTTTACCGGCGCCGGCAAACGTGCGCACATCCCGTGAATGCGCGTTCAACTCGGACAATAGCTGCCGTTTCTCCATCTCGAGTTTGTGGATTGCCACTTTCAATGCGGCGATATCGCGCCGGGTGACAGGTGCCGCCGCACGCGCTTCGGGCGTCGCCTGCGCCGCTGCAAGCGCCAATCTGGCGGCCTGTGAACGGGCGACCAGCGCCGTCAGTTCGGCGTCGGCCGCGCTGGTCTCGCGTTGCGTGCGTTCGAGACTGCTGCGGCTGTCCGTGAGCTGCGCGTTCAGGCGGTCGATTTCCGCTGCCAGGTCGATGGTCTGCACATTCTCGTTCACGATCGCTTCATGCTTGAGGATCATGAACAGCAGGACCACGGCACCGAAACCGCAGCACATGACGTCGAGAAAAGAGAGCGTGAATATCGAAAACGGCCGACGTCTAAAGCGCATCGTCGGCGTGAACCCTGATTGGCAGGAACAGCGTTGGCGCGCCCAATACAGCAATGTGGTCGCCCGGCGCTACGCGGGCCGTGGCGATCACGATATCGCCGTTCAGCATCACGGTCGCGCCATTGATGACGTCGAGACGCGCCCCGTCGTTATCCAGCACAACACTGAACGCCGAGTCTGTTGCTGCTCCATGCCGCGCACCGCCACGCGCGGCAAGATAGAGCGGAGTGCCGGTCAGCGGATACGCGGTATGCTGGATCAGCAGATGACTTGCGGAGAGCGCGCCGGCGGCCCGTGACGCACTCGCTGGCAGGCGCCCTGCGGGCGCGACTGTCGCAAGCTCAGTACACAGATTCACACCGCTGTCGGCCTGGGCGAGACCCGGGTTCGCGACGCAGCCATGAAAGACGGCGTCGCGCGCCATTACGTGTGCGGCAGAGAGTTCCGATGGCACGCCGGGGATGGCAGCCAGCCGATGATCGAGTACGACCAGGCCTGTTCCTGCCCGGGCCTGGATTTGGCGCAGCACGGGAGCGACCGCCGCCTGCAGAGTCTCGCGCTGAATGCGGGTTTCGTGGCGATGGCCGCGGTGTTCGAGTGCGATTGGAATTTCGGGCGTGCTGGTCAGTGCCGTCAGCCATTCGGGCAGGAGGTCGTGCAGCGCTTGCTCGGTTGGCGCCTGACTGAGCGGGTCGTAACGGCATCGACTCAGAAAAGCCTGAACCAGCGCACCGATCAGGTGGCGTTCGATGGTCACCAGGCCGGCACCGGCGATGACTTCCACGGCGGTCCGCCGCACGCGCGCTTCATCGACTTCCAGTGTTGTGACGACACTCTGATGAAGCAGCATTTCGATATGACAGTAACGCCCGGGCGGGAGCGTCGTCGCGGCCGCACAGGCACTGTCGGCGATGGCGGTAACGGTCAGACCGGCTGCGTTTGCAATCCCCAGCAGCAGGCTCAACTGCGCGCGCTGATAGCTTCCCGGCACGACCACGATGGCGCTTTTAGGTTGTCCGGCGCGCTCGAGCAACTGGGTCAGGTGCAGGTAGGCGAGATCGCCTGCGTGCCGCACACGGCGGCCAAGGTTCTGCAGCGGACTCGTATCGAGCGTCTGCCAATACTGATTGTGTGCCTGCCGAGGATGCAGCCAGGCGCGGGCGCGGGCAGCCGTGCCGATTTCGATCCGACCATCGTCGAGCACGGCATAGCCGGGACTCTGCACGCGTTCTTCCAGCCCGTAAGCGACGCGCACGCTGACGTCGTTGAGATCGATGACGCAGGGGATCATGTCGCTTCCTGACACGGCAACGCGGTTCGACCGTCCATCAGATATCCGAGGGAAAAGCGATCGGACTGTCTTCTGAGACTTTCTCGCTGGATTTAAATGTATCCCGCGGCAAGGATTTGACGCGGTACTCGGGCAGGTCGGGATAGACTTCCGGAGCGGGAGTCACAGGCGGTGGCGACATCGTCGGCAATGGCATCTGGGCACCTACTTCGGCAGCGACAAGTGTGAGCAGAGCCAGCAGTGCAGCTGCCAGGCTCGTGTGCAATGTCGTCATGCTGTTGCCTTCATGGTGAGCGTCTGCTGGCGTCGGAAACGCCGCCGAGTATAGGCCGAATCCTGGAAGCATTTGAACACGACGTTCATTCGTAGCGCAGCGCATCTATTGGATCGAGCCGCGCAGCTTTGCGTGCCGGAAAGTAGCCGAATACCACGCCGACCGTCACGGAGAACAGAAACGCGAGCGCGATCATGCCCGGGTCGAGAATGAGCGGGACCTTGAGCGCGGTGGCGAGCCCGGCAGCGGCGGCGATGGCCAGAACGATGCCGGCGATGCCCCCGAAAGCGGACAACACGACAGCCTCGATCAGGAATTGCAGCAGGACGTCCCGTTCGAGGGCGCCGATGGCCAGCCGTATGCCGATCTCGCGCGTTCGCTCAGTCACCGAGACGAGCATGATGTTCATGATGCCGATGCCGCCAACCAGCAGGCTCACGGCCGCCACTGCGCCTAGCAACCCGGTCAGCACCTGCGTCGTACCGGCCAAGGTGCGCGCGATCTCCTGCAGGTCCATCACCGTGAAGTCGTCGTCTTCGTTGGCGGTGATATGACGGCGATCGCGCAGCAGTCGTTCAATCTCGCGTACAGCGCGCGTCGTCGGCACACCGTCACGGGCTGAGACCTGCACTGAGGTGACTTCCTGATTACCGGCAACGCGACGCCAGAACGTGCGCAGCGGCGTCAGCACGATGTCGTCCTGATCCATGCCGGTAGTGGTCTGACCTTTGGCGCGCAACAGGCCGATGACGCGGCACGAAACTTTATCAAAGCGCACTTTTTCGCCGATGGGATTGCGCGCGCCGAACAGATGCGAACGCACGGTTTCGCCGAGCAGACAGACCGCGCTGCCACCGCGTAACTCACTCGCGCTGAAACCGCGGCCGTCGGCAATCGTCCAGTTGCCGACGACGAAATAGCGGTTGTCGACACCGTAGATGCTGGTGAGCCATGACTCGTTGCCGGCAATCACCGACAGCGGACGCGAGGCGTTCGGCGAGACGACCGCAACGGTCGTCAGCTCGCGCCCGATGGCTTCGGCGTCGGACATGCGGAATGCCGGCGCCTCGGTGCGTTGCATGCCAACGCGCTGACCGGGGCGAACAATCAGCAGATTGGCGCCGAGCGACGAGATGTCGGAGGTGACGCGGGCTGTGGCCCCTTTGCCGATAGTGACCATGGTGATGACCGCGGCGACCCCGATGACGATGCCGAGAACAGTCAGAGACGAACGCAGCAGGTTGCGCCGGATGGCGCGCACGGCGAGCAGCAGCGCATTGCCAATCATGAAACGCCCTTTTCGTTCACGTGACCGTCGCGGAACAGCAGGGTGCGGCGCGCATAAGCGGCCATGTCCGACTCATGGGTGACCATGACGATAGTCAGGCCGCGACTCTGGTTCAAGCCGGCCAGGAGGTTCATCAGTTCGTGACTGCGAGCCGTATCGAGATTGCCGGTCGGCTCGTCGGCGAACAGTACGGACGGTTGACTGGCGATGGCGCGCGCAATTGCCACACGCTGCTGCTGACCGCCGGACAATTCATTCGGCGCATGACTGGCACGATCGGCAAGCCCGACCACAGCGAGCGCTGCGAGTGCGCGCTGGCGACGTTCCGATGCACGAATGCCGCGGTAGACCAATGGCAGTTCGACGTTCTCCAGGGCGGAGGTCCGCGCCAGGAGATTAAAGCCCTGAAACACGAAGCCAACGCCGTTACGGCGAACCAGCGCGCGTTCGTCGCGACCCAGTCGGCCGACGTCGATACCTTGAAAGCGATGCGTTCCGGTGGTCGGTTTGTCGAGGCAGCCGAGAATGTTCATGCAGGTCGATTTGCCCGATCCACTCGGCCCCATCATGGCGACGAAGTCGCCCGCTGCGATGCTCAGATCGATGCCGCACAGCGCCTCGACGGCCGCTTCGCCCTGACCATAAACACGCGTAACGCAGTCGAACTCAATCAGCGGCCCGGCCGCGCTACGCGCGCCGTCGGCATTCATTTGTCGGGCTGAACGTAATCGACGGCGACTTCGAGACCGGGCTTGAGGGCAGCGCCGGTTACTACGGTCAACTGTTCGTCAGTCGCGCCAGCCTGGACGGTCACCGGACGAACTGCCTGGGCTTCGAGCAGCCACAGCTGGCGTTCCGATCCGCTCTGCTCCACGGGTTTGGCGGTAACCTGACGCGACGGCCAGCGCATCATCAGACGACTCAGGATGCCACCGCTCTGGGTTTCATCCGGCGCCGGCGGCGGCACGAAGCGCAGCGCCGCGTTCGGCACGAGCAGGGCGTCGGCGATTTCTTCGACGACCACTTCGGCAGTCGCCGTCATGCCGGGTCGGAGCGCGAGGTCGTTATTGTCGACCAACAGCACGGTGGCGTAAGTGACGACACCGTCTTTCGTTTCCGGCGCATACCTAACCTGGGAAACCTGCGCCGGGAAGTGCCGCTCGGGATAGGCATCGACCGTGAAATTCGCGGTCTGTCCGGCCCGTACTGCGCCGACGTCTGCCTCGTCGACCGCGACATTGAGTTTCATCTGCGTCAGATTTTCGGCCAGTGTGAACAGTACCGGGGTGGTCATGGCGGCAGCGACCGTCTGGCCCGGTTCGATCAGCCGCTTGAGCACGATGCCATCGATGGGCGAGCGGATCACCGTTTTGGCGAGGTCAGTCTCGCGTTCCTCGAGTGACGCGCGCGCTACAGCGACCTGTGCGCGTGCGCTGGCAACCGCCGCTTCGGCACGGGTGAACGCGGCATGAGTGGCGTCGAGATCGTCGGCCGAGCACATCTGCCGCAGCGCAAGTTTTGCGCAACGCGCGGTCTTGAGCCGGGTTTCGACGACCGTCGCTTCGACTTCCTGCAGGCGGCCCTGCGCTGCTGACAGCGAACCGCGCGCCTGCACCATGGTGGCCTGCAGTCTTTCCGTATCGAGCCTGGCCAGTACCTGGTCACGAAGGACCTGATCGTTGAAATCGACCAGCACCTCTTTGACCAGGCCCGACAGCTCGGTCCCAACATCTATCTGTTTCAATGGTTCGAGCGTGCCGGTGGCCGTGACTTTGACAGTGAGTGCGCCTTGCGTGATTTTCGAGCCGACATACTCGATGGTCGGCGCGCGTGCCGCGCGGCGCGCATCGAACAGGCGATAGCCGCCGAACGCAAGCGCTGCGACCACCAGCAGCCACACCGCACGACGGCGATAACGGGCGCTTCTGGCTTGCGTGAGCGCAGCATCGAGCGACGTCGCGGCGGCGGTGGTGCGGGTTGGCTGGTTCATGTCCGCGCGATCCGACTCCAGTCGTAGGTGGCGTATGTCATCAGGGGCTCAACAATTTCAGACCTGTTAGTCCATCGTACGCCGCAGGAATTCACTCGGCGCAGATCAGCGTTCAGATCGGTGTCGCCAGCAGCGTCCGTACGCGCGCGGTATCGTAAACCACGAGCCGGGTGGCGAAGCGCAGGCCTTGGGCAGTCTCGACCAGGCGGTCGTAAAAGCTGCCAGCCTGATAAATCTCGGTATGGCTGTCGTTCAGCGTCTGTACCACGACATAAGACGATGAAGTGCAGATGACGTCGCCCTCGCGCGCGGTAATGCGCAGGCCGGATTGCGCATGCCGGTACCGATGGGCCTGGTAGATATTGGCATTTTTCAGCGAATAGATCCGATCGAGCATCATGCCGCGGCTGTCCAGCATCAGCAGCGGTATCGGATAACCTTGAGCATGGTTTTCGCGCGAAATCATCTTGTACAGGCCGTCTTCGACGAAGAAATCAGGCCAGGCCTCGAGTTCGCCCTCGTCAAGACACGCGCAGTAGTCTGCGAACAGGCGTTCGATACGGAAATAAAGCGCCATGTCCTCCATCAGGCAGCCCAACCCATCAGCTTACGGTAGCCACTCCAGAAACTGCGGATCATGTGTTCGGTAATGAGACTGCCGCCGCCATCGTGATCCTCGTCGCCCATCGCGATGTAGGAGGCTGCACCATGCGGAGAGGACTCGATGGCGCGTTGGACGAGTTCAGTCGCCTCGGTGTCTTCCATCGAGATGTAGCCGGCCGGGCCGGCCAGGTTGGCCTGTTTGATGCGCATCGCACGCAGCTTGTCGTCGTCGTCGGCGTAGCCGAAGAAATGGAACACGAGTTCGAACTCGCCAGCGCTCTTCGGCAGGACCTGGCGGACCGCGAGCGTATTGTGGATCTGTTGGATGACCGTGCTCGGAAACAACGTATGGATGTTATTGCTGGTCTGTTCGTCCAACTCGCGGCGTACTTCGAGCAAGCTGGCATCGGCCAGCTTGAGTCCACTCTTGTAGGTCGAGATGCCTTGTTCGCGATAAACATCGGCAGTTGCGGCATCGCTGGAAGGCGTGCTGGTGATCAGCGAATGGAGACCGTGGCGCTCGTCGACAATGGTGCGCCCCTGCATGTTCGAGCGATAGATATTGAAGGTGGTATGGAACAGGTGCAGCAGACTCGCGTGATAGGGGTCCTTGACGTTCTCGTAGTAGAGCTTCCAGTTGGAGCGCGCATACTGGCGTGTGCAGCCGAGGTAGACGACCGGTTTGTGGAATATGCGCTCGACCCACGGCAGCATCTGCGGGCCGAGATAGTCGACGAGCGTCGGCGCCTCACTGCTCAGTGTGCCGAAAACCAGACCATGTAGTCGCTCCACGCGCACCGGCGTCAGACTGTGCTGGGCCAAATCGAAGTCAGCCGGCATGCCAGCTTTGTCATTCACGCCTTTCTGGAATGGAACGCCGCGCAGACGGCCGCGATCGTCGTACGTCCATTGATGATAGACGCAGCGATGCGCGCGGGCATTGCCGCGCATTTCGCGACAGACGATTGCGCCGCGATGGGCGCAACGATTGATCCAGGCGGCAATCTCGCCGTCGCGGGTCTGTGTGACGACGACCGGGGTCGTGCCGATGAATGTCGATTTGAAATCGCCGGTGTTCTTGATTTCGTCTTCCAGCGCCAGGAAATGCCAGGTCGGACCCTGATAGATAAGGCGTTGCTCGCGGGCAAAGATCGCCGGGTCGGTGAAGACCGCATACGGGACTGCGCGCGTATCGCCCGCCGGCCAGGAAAAAGCGTCGAGCGTTTCAGGCGTCTGCATCGCGACCATGGCGGTCTCCTTGAGCGTCTGCGGGCGGTTGCCGCTATACGTTCCACGGAACCTTAGAAGTCTGTCGCAACGCGGTCAAGCACGCTGTGGCAGGCCGGGCGGCAGTCTATACGGAGCAGCTTCGGCTGGCGGCTATGCGCGTCATCATCATCAGTGAATCCCGCGACTATATGGCGCGCCTGCGCCACATGCTGGCGAACCTCGTCAATGATGTCGAAGTGACGGAATATGACCCTGAGCACCGTGGCCGACCCGGCACAGGATTCGACTGGTCGCTGTACGACGCGCTGTTCATTGATGAACGCCTGGCCGGTGAGAGCGGGCTGGCCTGGTTGGCTGCATTTGCGTTACATCGCGCGCTGCCGCCGGCCGTGTTGATTGCCGATCGGCATGACGATTTCATCGGCGCGCAGGTCGCCAGCATGGCGAATACCGCTTATCTCGAACGCGAAGCGCTCGACGCCACTGAACTACGCCTCGTCCTCGCCAGTCTCGGCGTGCGTCTGGAGCCGCGCGCGAAGACGTCTGCGCGGGCCGGCTTCGCGTTGAAAAGCGACAGCGACATCATGCGTCGTCTGGCAAACGAAAACGGTTATGTGTCGGGCGACAGCACAAGTGATGGTTATCGTTTTGTGCGGTTGATCGGGCAGGGTGCCCAATCCCGTGTGTATCTCGCCGAGCGGCTCGGCGATCAGCAGACTCTGGTGCTGAAAGTACTCGAACTCGCTCAAATTGAGGATGATCTGGCCGTTCAGCGTTTCGCGCGCGAAGCGGCGCTGCTGGCAAGTATCGCAAGCCCTTATGTGATCCGATTTTACGGTCACGGATTTACGCCGACTTTCGGCTACATCGCCGTTGAATTCTTTACCCGCGGCGATCTCAAGCAGCGTATCGAGCGCGGTGTTGCACCTGACGATGCGCTGATCTACGCGCTCAATATCGCTTACGGTCTCGACGCCATTCATGCACAAGGTATCGTGCATCGCGATCTGAAACCGGGCAACGTGATGTTCCGCGCTGACGACAGTCTGGCGCTGGCGGATTTCGGCATTTCACGACATCTCGACGATTCGTGGGGGTTGACCCAGACCGGCGGAGTGGTCGGTACGCTCAGTTATCTCAGCCCCGAACAGGGTCTGGGCCGGGCGGTCGACGCGCGTACCGATCTCTATGCGCTCGGTATGGTTCTGTTCGAAATGCTGACCGGGCGCAAGGCGTTCTACGCCAGCTCACCGGGTGCGCTGGTCTATCAGCATCTTTATGCCGAAGTCCCTCTGCTGCCCGAAACACTGTCTCGCTATCAGCGATTCGTGGCCAAACTACTGGCCAAGGATCCGCAGGACCGTTACCCCAGCGCTCAGGCCTTGATCGCCGAACTCAGGCCGCTGTGTGCCTGAACGCACCGCAGCATTGCGAAACAATTCGTGACGAATCCCCTCCTGGCCTTGCCCTAAACTGAGGCCAGCTGGGGAGTAAATCATGACGACGACGGGCAATCACGCCGAACACCCGCCACGCGGCAACGGCAAGCCGACGCCGGCTGGTCTGATCACGATGCTGTGCGCGGGTCTGCTGCTCGCAATAACTGCCTATGGCGTGCGCTATGAACCACCTCCACTGGGCCGACTGGCATTCGATGCCGTGCTCGACCCGGCGACGCGCGCCGAGTTGCCGCTGCGCTTGCCCCGTACCGGGCGCTATTACGCGGAATTGATCCTCGAAGCGCCAGTCGACGGCAGCGCGTTCCTGCCCGATATCGCCCGTGCGTTTACCTTCGACGTGCGCTTTTTCCGTCGCGATCGCGAGTTGCATCGCGAAAGCACCGAAGTGACCTTTACTGCCGGCGAACGATCCAAAACTTTGTTCTGGCTGGATGCACCCGGCATGGTGCCCGACCGCGCCGCGCTGCGCATGCAGGTACTGATGACACCGGCGACACGCGATGCGCTGCGCGGTACCGCGCTGCGGCTGCAGGTGACACGCAAGGCTGAATTTTTGCCTTTCGCGCCGCGCTGAGCCGCGGGTTCCGTTTGTGTCGCTCATCCTCGACCTGGTCTGTCATGATCCGCTGCCAGGTCGAGGATGCTGGTTATCCGCCGTATGAGATCTGATCGCCGCACTCACGCAAGGTCGTAGCGGTCGAGGTTCATCACCTTGGTCCAGGCCGAGACAAAGTCCCGCACGAACACGCCCTGCGAGTCACTCGACGCATAGACTTCCGCCAGCGCACGCAGCTGCGAGTTCGAACCGAAGACGAGATCGACGACGGTGCCCGTCCATTTGATCTCGCCGGACGCCCGATCACGACCCTCCATCACGCCCTCAGCGGCAGCGGACTTCTGCCATTTCGTATTCATGTCGAGCAGATTGACGAAGAAGTCGTTGGTCAGGGTCTCAGGCCGCTGCGTGAATACGCCATGCCTGGCCTGTCCGACATTGGCGTTCAGCGCGCGCAGGCCACCGACCAGCACCGTCATTTCGGGCGCGGTTAACGTCAGCAGGTTCGCCCTATCGACGAGCTGCTCGGCAGCGGAGCCGTTCTGACCCTGGCGAAGGTAGTTGCGGAACCCATCAGCCGTTGGTTCCAGCACGGCGAACGATGCCACATCGGTCTGCGCCTGCGATGTGTCCATGCGACCCGGTGAGAACGGAACCTTCACGTAATGGCCGGCCTTTTTCGCTGCGGTCTCGACCGCGGCGCAGCCACCCAGAACGATCAGGTCGGCCAGCGAGACCTGCTTGCCACCGGCCTGCGCGCTGTTGAAGTCGCCGCGGATCGCTTCAAGCTTCTGCAGCACGCCGGCCAGTTGGGTCGGCTGATTGACTTCCCAATCCTTTTGCGGCGCGAGGCGGATGCGTGCCCCGTTGGCTCCACCGCGCTTGTCGCTGCCGCGGAAAGTCGAAGCGGAGGCCCAGGCTGTCGCAACCAGATGCGAGACCGAGAGACCGGACGCAAGGATCCTGGCTTTCAGACTCGCGATGTCCTGTTCGTCGATCAACGGATGATCCACGGCGGGTATCGGATCTTGCCAGATCAATTCTTCTTTCGGCACCAGCGGGCCTAAGTAGCGGGCGAGCGGGCCCATATCGCGGTGCGTCAGTTTGAACCAGGCGCGGGCGAATGCGTCGGCGAGTTCGCGGGGGTTCTGCATGAACCGTCGTGAGATCTTCTCGTAGGCTGGGTCCATGCGCATGGCCATGTCGGCAGTCGACATCATCGGGGCGTGGCGTGTGGAAGGATCATGGGCGTCGGGCACGGTTCCTTTCGCGGCCGGATCCCGGGGCGTCCACTGGTGCGCGCCGGCCGGGCTCTTGCTCAGCTCCCACTCGTAGCCGAACAAGTTCTCGAAGTAGCCGTTGTCCCACTGAATGGGGTTGTTGGTCCAGGCGCCTTCCAGGCCACTGGTGACCGCATGAACGCCGATGCCGCTGCCAAAAGTGTTCTTCCAGCCGAAGCCTTGCTCTTCGATGTCAGCACCCTCGGGCTCGCGTCCGACGAACTGACCGGGGTCGGCAGCGCCATGACACTTGCCGAAAGTGTGCCCGCCAGCAACCAGCGCCACGGTTTCTTCGTCATTCATGGCCATGCGGGCGAAGGTCTCGCGGATATCTCTGGCTGAGCCCAGCGGGTCCGGGTTGCCATTCGGCCCTTCCGGGTTCACGTAGATCAAGCCCATCTGCACGGCGCCTAGAGGGGCGCTGAGTTCGCGATCGCCGCTGTAGCGCTCGTCTCCCAGCCAGGTGCTTTCATTACCCCAGTTGATGTCTTCTTCGGGCTCCCAGACATCCGCGCGGCCGCCGGCGAAACCAAAGGTCTTGAGTCCCATCGAGTCCAGCGCCGCGTTACCGGCCAGTATCATCAGGTCTGCCCACGAGAGCTGGCGGCCGTACTTCTGCTTGATCGGCCACAGCAGACGGCGCGCCTTGTCGAGGTTGCCGTTGTCCGGCCAGCTGTTGAGCGGTGCAAATCGCTGGGTTCCTGCGCCCGCGCCGCCGCGACCATCGGCGATACGGTAGGTTCCTGCGCTATGCCATGCCATACGGATGAAGAAAGGCCCGTAATGGCCGTAATCGGCAGGCCACCAGGATTGCGAGTCCGTCATCAGGGCGTGGAGGTCCCTGATCACGGCATCGAGGTCGAGTCGCTTGAATTCCTCGGCGTAATTGAACGTCTCGCCCATGGGATTGGACAGCGCGGAGTGCTGATGAAGAATCTTGAGGTTCAGCTGGTCGGGCCACCAATTGGCGTTGGTTCTCACCCCGGCCACCGCGTTGCTGCGAGCGCTGCTCGAGAACGGGCAAGTTGAATCAGTCGACATGGTTATCTCCTTGGGTCGTTTGCACTGAGCTATGCGAAGCAGTCTGCCCTTGGCGTACGTATTGATAAATTTGCATTTATCAATGGCATTCATAGTCACCGTATATAGACGACTTTGTGGCGTACCGCACTGTCAATGGACGGCTGCTCGGGCAGCTTCACGGTTCTTCAATTTCGCGTGAGAAATACAATGAACCGTATCCATACCCTCGCAAGGATCCCGCTGATATTGGCTGTCGTCGCATTCCTGGTTGTCACGCAGAATAGCTCGGCGGACGACGCCGCGCAGCTGCCTGCCACTAAACACCAGGCCGAGAGTCTTGATGATGTGAGTGAGACCAAGACCCCTGCTTCCGTGCCAGAACAGGACGGGATTCCGCTAACTCCCCATCAGCACGATACGCTCGACAGCTCCCGAAAAGCGATCACGAGCAGCGACACCATCGAGCTGAGTGGAGCTGCGGAAGTCCCTGCGGTAACGACGTCGGCCTCAGGCAGCGGAACCATTACCATTGGCGCCGACCTGTCGGTGAGCGGCCGTGTAACGACCTCCGAACTAGCTGGTACCGCAGCCCATATTCACGGCGGCGCGACAGGTGTCAACGGCCCGGTCATCATCACCCTGACCAAAGTTTCCGATGGCGTCTGGGGTGTTCCTGCTGGCGCAACGATCACCAGTGCTCAATTCGCAAGCTATAAGTCGGGAGATCTCTATGTCAATGTCCACAGCGAAGCTCATCCAGCAGGTGAGATTCGTGCCCAGTTAAAGCCCTGATCGGGGTTTCCGCAGGGTCCACGGTAGCCATGCATTGAGCGGTCAATTCGTGTCGCGCGCATGCAGGTCGACAGTCATGCTTTCGCGGTCCTTGCTCGTACTTATGGCGGGAAGTGCGCTCGGTGGTTGCGCCGCTATCCCGGAACAGGCGACTCCCGTTGCCGCTCGTGAGCCTGCAGGTTCGTGGATCGATTTGTTGACAGGCTACGAGCTCATGCGATCAACGCTCGACGACGAAGCACAGCTCGATAAACTGGGAACGCTCAAGCGGGTCGCTCTCGACAAACCGCCGGACAAAGTCCTGAGCATCATGGCGCAGATCAGCAAGGCCGCGGGCAATACACTCGAGGAACTCGACCGTTATAGTGCATTGAAACCGGCCATTGAGCAGTTACCTGAAAAGGACGGGTTCGGAACTGAGCTGCAGAAGGCGATGAAGGAAGACAGTACGAAACAACTTCTGGAGCGTTCGCCACAGTTTCCGAAGCGATTGCTGATCAGCCAGGCACAAGCGCTACGCCTGATGGTCGTTCTCCCGAAGACAATCGCCAGGCTAGACCCGAACAAGGAACGACAGGAGTGGCTTCAGCGTGTTTCGAGTGACTATACGAAGATGTATGACGCGTATTTAGCGAACCTCGTGTACGGGCGTTCGAACAGACGTTGAGCGGGTCAGTGATCGGCGGATCTCAAACCGTTGTGACTGCAAGGGAAAATTGGCATGCTAGTACGCATGCGTCAAAACCGCGCGATTCGCGCGTGACCCGACATACCAACTGGTGCCTTGTTTAGTTCGAGGGTTCGATGACGTTCAAGGAACTTCACCTCGCGTTCCTGCGCGAGCGGCGATAGCACGCCCATGACCGTCGCCGCGTTATTCGCTTCGCACACGCCACTCAAGGAGTACTGCGAGCCGGCAACGGGCGTTCGGTCCGCAGTCGATGCCTGCCTGGCAGCCCGTCGTGTGTGGGTCGAGACCTTTCAACCGGACCTCGTGATCGCCGTCGGACCCGATCATTTCAACGGCTTTTTCTATCGCATGATGCCGAGCTTCTGCATCGGTGCCGCGGCAAACTCGATTGGCGATTGGAACACGCCGCCTGGCCCGCTACCGGTGTCGGCAGAACAAGCCGAAGCGTGCGTCACCCAGGTGCTTGCTGACGGTGTCGATGTTGCTGTCTCGTATCAGATGGAGGTCGATCACGGCATAACACAATTGCTGACGCAGGTGTTCGAATGGTCGGCTTTGCCGGCGCTTCTGCCGGTATTCATCAACTGTGCAGCGCCGCCGCGACCGACACTGCAAAGAGTCGTTGCCTTTGGTGAAGCGCTGGGGCGTTTTGCTGCCAACCTGCCGTTGCGCGTGCTGATTACGGCATCTGGCGGTATTTCGCACGACCCGCCGATACCGACGCTCGCTGACGCACCGCCGCCAGTGCGTGAACGCCTGATTGCCGGTGGCAGCTTGAGCGCCGAGGCGCGCGCTGCCCGTCAGGAGCGTGTGCTGAACGATGCGCTTGCGCAGACCAGCGGTATCAGTCCACGCACACCGCTGAATCCGGACTGGGACCGCCGTTTTCTCGATCGACTGCGAGCCTTTGATTTTGCCGCCATCGCGACCATGGATGACGCCAGCATCACGCGTGATGGCGGTTGCGGCGGGCACGAGATCCGCACCTGGGTCGCGGTTGCTGCTGCAGTTCGCGCGGCAGGCATGAGCAAACTCGATCTGCATTACTACCGCGCCATACCCGAATGGGTTGCCGGCTATGGCGTGATGACGGCGGGAGGTATCGCGACCGTCTGAACGCACCAAGGGGTTACAGGGGAGAATACGCAGATGGAATTCGGGGTCGCGCTGTTCAGCTCCACGCATTCGTGGAAAGTCGTCAAACGCGCCGAGGAACTCGGCTTCAGTCACGCCTGGTTCTACGACAGTCAATGCCTGTGTGCGGATGTCTACGCCGTCATGGCACTCGCCGCACATCACACCTCGCGAATCAAACTCGGTACCGGCGTCGCCATTCCGAGCAATCGTATTGCACCCGTTACGGCATCCGCTTTTGCAACGCTGAACGAGCTGGCGCCCGGGCGCATTCTGTTCGGTGTCGGCACCGGTTTCACCGGCAGACGGGCGATGGGTATGAACGCCATCAAGCTCTCCGACATGGAACACTACGTCGAGCAGGTCTATGCCCTGCTGCGCCACGAAATAGTCGAACTCGATATGGAAGGGCAGCGCACCAAGATTCGCCTGCTGCATCCGGATCGGGGCTTGATCAATACCGTCGACCCGATAGACCTGCACATGTCGGCGATGGGACCGAGGGCGCGCGAGACCTGCACGCGAATGAACGCCGGTTGGATTACGTTTGCCGGCAACGAACAAAAGGCAGAAGGTGATCTGGCGGATATGCGCGCCTCCTGGACCGCAGGTGGCCGCGCTGTCGAAGACCTCTACAGCACGGTCTTGACCTTGGGTCGGGTGCTGGACGAAGGCGAACGCTACGACAGCGATAAAGCGCTCGCCCAGGGTGGCCCGCTGGTCGCGATCGTGTTCCATAACCTGGTCGAAGAGGCTGAGCGCGGCAGCATTCTGCCGATGAATCCCGCGTGGTCCGCAACGCTCGATCGTTTCAAGGCCTTGCATGCGGGGTATCAACCGGCCGACGCACAATATCTCGATCTGCATCGCGGTCATCTCATTTACCTGCGCGACGACGAGCGGCCGCTGATCACGGGCGAACTGGTGCGCGAGCTCTCATTTACCGGAACCGTAACGCAGCTCCGCGATAAAGTCGCCGCGCTGCGCGATGTCGGCTACAACCAGCTCGCGATCCAGATAGTCGAAGGTCAGGAAGACGCGCTCGAGGACTGGGCGAGGGTAATCAAAGGATTCTGACGCGCTATCGGCGACGCAGCGCCAGTGGCGCCATTAATGATGCTCCTGTTTACCGAGTTTGCTGGTCTGCTGCATGATGTAGTCGGTCCAGGCGATGCCGATGGCTGAGAGAATGAAGACCATGTGGATGATGGTCTGCCACATCACGCCGGTGGAGGTCGCCCGTGCCCCTTCCAAGCCGATGGATCCCGCTTCGATGAACGTCTTGAGCAGATGGATGGACGAAATACCGATGATCGCCATCGCCAGTTTGACTTTCAACACTGACGCATTCACATGGCTCAGCCATTCTGGCTGATCGGGATGACTTTGCAGATTGAGTCGCGAGACGAACGTTTCGTAACCGCCCACGATCACCATCACGAGCAGGTTGGAGATCATCACGACATCGATCAGACCAAGCACGATCAGCATGATGTCCTGTTCACCAAGGCTTATGGCACCATGGATCAGGTGCCACAGTTCCTTGATGAACAGCACCACGTACACGCCTTGCGCGACGATCAGGCCGAGATACAGAGGCAGCTGCATCCAGCGTGAGCTGAAAATGAGATTGGCGAGCGCGCCGCGGTCAGTTGATGCGCCGGGATGATTCGTCGGGTTCATAGTTGAATGCGCTGTTCAGGAATGGATTAGGTGTGATCGATTCTACCGTGATCGGTGGGCTGGCATGTAATCAGTTGCTGAACGATGATCCTTGATGTACAGCGTTCCGCATCCCGATGGCCAGTATGCTGGCTCCGGGTAAACAGGGAGACCCCGACATGAGCGATTTCGACACAATCGGTGCGCGCCTTGCCATCATCGAAACTTTGAATCGATATGCGTGGAGCTATGACACCCGCGACCTGGCGTTGATGGCGGAAACATTTACGGTCGACGCGAGTTTTGCGATCAAACTCGCCGGCAGCGCCGGCTGGGGACCGTATGAGGGGCGGCAGACGATCATCGACTGGTTGGCTGGCATCATGCAGACGCAGTCCGATCAACGCCGTCACTGTGTGACCAATATTATTTTCCGTGCACTCGACAGGCAGCGCGCGAGCGTCGACTCCTATCTCAGTCTGACTGCGGTCGAGAACGGCCTTGTGCGTCTCGTCACCACCGGTACCTATCGCGATGAAATGATCAATGAGGACGGCATTTGGTGCATCGAGCGTAAGACCCTGGTGCTCGATGGCCCGTTCTGATGGTTCATTCTTGTAAGCACCCGTTGCACGATACTATTGAACCCTGACCGATAGAGAGAGACGGAGACACCGATGCTGACATCCGAGTATGCCGCTCATGATGGCCTGGGGCTCGCGGCTTTGATTGCGCGAGGCGACGTATCAGCCGCCGAAGTGAAAGTGGCAGCGCTGCGTGCGATCGCGGCGGTCAATGGCCAGGTCAACGCAGTCATTGAATGCTGGGACGATGGCCCGACACCGACGTCGGGGCCGTTTGCCGGTGTGCCGTTCCTGGTCAAGGATATCGTCGGTGCAACAGCGGGTCGCCGCAACGAACTCGGCAGCCGGCTCGCCGCCGGATGTGTTTCGCCGGCGGATTCCCATCTGATGCAACGCTTCACTGCCGCTGGGTTGACGACCATCGGCCGTACGACGACACCGGAAATGGGCACCAGTACGACCACCGAGTCGGTCGCGACCGGCGCGACGCGCAATCCGTGGAACCTCGAATATAACGCCGGCGGTTCGAGCGGCGGCTCAGGCGCCGCCATCGCCGCGGGTATGGTGCCGGTTGCGCACGCGACCGACGGTGGCGGCTCGATACGCGTGCCTGCTGCGTTCAACGGTCTGTTTGGTCTGAAACCGAGCCGCGGCCGTGTATCCAATGGCCCGGCATTGGACGAAGTGTGGAGCGGGCTGGCCGTTCAGTTCGCCTTGAGCAGAAGCGTGCGCGACAGCGCCGCGCTGCTTGATCTCGTGCAGGGCGGCAGCATCGGCGAACCGTATTACATCGCGCCGCCCGAGCGACCTTATCTCGATGAGTGCTCGATAGCACCGGGCAGACTGCGCATCGGGCTCGTCGTCGATCCTCTGAATGGCGCAACGACTGCTGCGTCTATAGCCGCTGTTGTTCGCGATACCGCGCGACTCTGCACACAGCAGGGGCATCATGTCGAAGAGGCCAAGCTCGAGCTTGGCGTGAGCTGGGAAGCATTCGTTCATGCACACGCACAATTCTGGACCGCCGGGACCGCCGGGTGGGTGGGCGCTGTTGCTGCTGCGACGGGTCGACCTGTAGATGAAACAACACTAGAGCCTGCCACTCTGGCTGTGTGCCGCTATGGCAACAAGGCAACGGCACTCGATCTGCTCGGCGCGCTCGCTACACGTAATATCGTCAGCCGGACTGTCGGCGCACTGTTCGCCAATTACGATCTCATTCTCTCGCCGACCATGTCCGAAATGCCGTTGCCTATCGGTGAATACAATAAACCTCAGCACACGGTCGACGGCCTCGGCTGGGTCACCCATGTGTTCAACCGCTCGCCATTCACCGCCCTGTACAACCTGACCGGCCAACCAGCGGTGTCAGTGCCGATGGGCACCGACGAAGCAACGCGCATTCCTATCGGCGCGCAGTTCGCCGCCGCGTTTGGGCGTGAAGATGTTCTGATCCGACTCGCAGCACAACTCGAGACGGTGCGTCCGTGGGCAACGCGCAAGCCGGCGGTGTGGGCTGGGGATTTTTGACCCAGATGCGGTTGAGATTGCGCTCCTTCGTCGCGTCACCCCGGCACCAGCATCACCTTGCACGCCGTCTTGTCCGTCTTCAACGCCTCGAAGGCCTGCGGAAATTCACTGAAGCCCACATTGCCGGTGAACATCGGTGAAGCGTCGATGAATTCGCGGTTCATGAGGTCGATGGTCAGTTCGAATTCCTGGCGGCGGTACATGTAGACGTAGTTCACCTGTAACTCTTTGGTGATTGCTTTGACCGGGCGGATGGTGTCGGGTGCCATGCACACGCCGATGATGACGACGCGGCCGCCCATCGGGGCGTAGTCCATCGCCAGTTGCTGGGTACCGGGGACGCCGATGCATTCGAGCACGACATCCGGCCGTTGACCGGCTTCGCGTTTGCAGACGCCGACGACGTCTTCGTTGGCGATATTGACCGTCGCCGTTGCGCCCATGCGGGTCGCGAGCGCAAGCCGTTCCGGTACGCGGTCGGAGACGATGACGTGCCTCGCGCCGAAGTGCCGGCACCACAGTGCGCAGGCAAGGCCTATCGGGCCGGCGCCCATGATCAGAACGGATTCGCCCGGCTGCAGGCGTGCGGCATTGACGCCGTGCAGGCCAACTGCGAGCGGTTCGACCAGGGCACCGTTTTGATAATCGACACCGTCAGGCAGCAACAAAGTTTCTGCGACGCCAACCCGCATGTACTCGGCATAGCCGCCGCGTTCCTGGCCGAGCGCTGAATAGGTTGCCTTGGCGCAGCGGTAGCCGAGCCCGGTCAGGCACGGTGCGCAGCGGCCGCACGCGAAATACGGCATGGCGGTCACGCGCTGACCGACTTTGAACTTCCCTGCTTCCCGCCCGAGTTCGACTATTTCGCCGGCAAACTCATGACCCATCACCGTGCCGCGTGGCAAAGGTGTCATACCGCTGGCCGGCCCATGCATTTCGGCCATGTGCAAGTCGGATCCGCAGATCCCGCAACATTTGACGGCGATGACAAGGTCGCCCGAGGTTGCCTGGGGCACCGCCACTTCTTCGATCACCAGCGGCTCGCCGGCCGCGTGAAAAACTGCTGCGCGCATTATTTGCCTCGCGTTGTCAGCGCCGAATAGGCGGTCATCAGGTTGCGATAGTCCGGTATGTGATTGGAGAACAGGCTGCCCAACCCTTCGATGTCATTGCGCCAGTCGCGATGCAGTTCGCAGGCAACGCCAAACCAGCTCATCATCTGCGCGCCGGCCAGCGTCATGCGCTGCCATGCCGCTTCGCGCGTCATTGCGTCGAACGTGCCCGAAGCGTCAGTGACGACGAACACCTCATACCCTTCTTCGAGCGCGGAGAGCGCCGGGAAAGCCACACAGACTTCAGTGACGACGCCGGCAATGATGAGCTGCTTCCGCCCGGTCGCCTTCACGGCAGCGACGAAATCCGCATTGTCCCAGGCGTTGATTTGACCCGGGCGTGCGATGTAAGGCGCATCCGGGAACGTCTGTTTAAGCTCGGGGACCAGCGGCCCGTTGGGTCCATCCTCGAAACTCGTGGTCAGGATCGTCGGCAGTTTGAAGTAGCGTGCCAGATCGGCCAGGGCCAGCACGTTGTTCTTGAATTTGTCCGGTTCGATATCTCGAACCAGCGACAACAGGCCGGCCTGGTGATCGACCATGAGGACGGCAGCGTTCAGTTTGTCGAGGCGGATGTACGGTGTGGTCATGTTCTATTCCTTAACGGCAGGCAAACGGTGCGGAAAACGGGTTGAGTAATGAAACGCGGGTCCCGTGCCATCAGGCAGTTTCCCGATCTAGAATGGGCAATGGCAAGGTCCCTTAGTATCGGCGCCTTACCGGAGGCTGTCACCATGGCTCTGAGTTTTCGTCCGCTCCATCCGACTTTTGCCGCTGAAGCGAGCGCTGTCGATCTGCGCCAGGTCGAGGATTGCGACACGCTGTCTGCGATCCGTGACGGCATGGATCGCTACGCCGTGCTGGTGTTCCGCGACCAGCCGTTCACGGATGTCGAACAGATTGCGTTCGCGCAGCGTTTCGATGGCGAGCTGCATACCAAGACCGGCATCGCGACGCTGGCCAAGAATCGCTTCGGTAACGAGGCGTTGACTGATATCTCGAATATTGATGAAAACGGCGACCTGCTCGACGGCAACGATCGCCGCCGCATGTATGGTCTGGCCAATCGGCTGTGGCATACCGACGCGTCGTTCGAGGATCCACCCGGCCGTTATTCGATGCTGTCGGCGCGTATCATTCCGGCCGTCGCGCCGGATACCGAGTTCGCCGATACGCGCAGCGCTTACGACGCATTGCCGGAAGAGATGCAAGCCCGGCTGGCGAGTCTCACTGTCCATCATTCAATTGCTTATTCGCGCGAGACGCTTGGTTTCACCTTCTCGCCGGAGGAGGCAGAGCGCCTGAAAGGTGCGCATCACCCGCTCATCCGCACTGTCAGGGGCAGCGGCCGAAAAGCGCTATATCTCGCCGCACATGCGTCGCGCATCATGGAAATGCCGGTGCCGGAAGGCCGCCTGCTGTTGCACGACCTGATCGAACACGCAACGCAGCCGCAATTTGTTTATCGTCATGCCTGGCGCGATCGCGACCTCGTCATCTGGGACAATCGCGCGAGCATGCATCGCGCGCGCCCGTTCGACGACAGCAAGCACCGCCGCGAACTACGCCGCGTGACGACGCTCGATATCGTATCCGCTTGAGGTTTACAGAACGATGATCCGGGATATTTTGCGGATGGGTGATCCGCGCCTGTTGCAGATAGCAGAACCCGTGCGCGATCCACGTGCGCCGGAGATTGCGGCACTCGTTGCCGACCTGTTCGAAACCATGCATGCGGCCAACGGCGCCGGACTCGCCGCGCCGCAGATTGGCGTACCGCTGCGCGTCGTGATCTTCGGTTATCGCGATCCGGAAGCGCGCAATCCGCGCTATCCGGATGCCGACGCGGTGCCGGAGACGATCCTGATCAATCCCGAACTCACGGCTCTCGGTCCCGACATGGAGGAAGGCTGGGAAGGTTGTCTCTCTGTGCCAGGATTGCGTGGTGTCGTGCCGCGCCATGCGCACCTGCGTTATCGCGGTGTCGATCTGGAAGGGCGAACCATTGAACGCGAGGCGAGCGGTTTTCACGCCCGCGTTGTGCAGCATGAATGCGATCATCTCGATGGCATTCTGTATCCGATGCGGGTACGGGATTTCTCGCGTTTTGGTTATACCGACGTGCTGTTTCCCGGCATGGCGCCAGACGCCGACGATTGAACGCGCAAAACACCACGACCTGTTGTATCGCGGGAGGCGGCCCGGCCGGCATGATGCTGGGTCTGCTGCTGGCGCGCGCTGGTGTGCGGACGCTCGTGCTGGAGAAGCACGCTGATTTCCTGCGCGATTTTCGTGGCGATACCATTCATCCGTCGACGCTCGCGTTGTTTGCCGAACTCGGTCTGCTCGAGGCGCTGCTCGCGCTGCCGCATCAGAAAACCTATTACCTCACGGCGCAGTTCGGCGACAAGCGAATTCGTGTCGCCGATTTCAGACGACTGCGCGTGCGATCGCCGTTCGTGGCTTTCATGCCGCAATGGGATTTTCTCGATTTCATCGCCCGCGAGGGTGCGCGCTATCCGGCGTTCGAGCTGCGCATGGGCGCGACCGTCGAGGGTTTATCCAGAGAGGGCGATCGCGTCGTCGGCGCCGAAGTGCGCACGGCTGACAGCGAATATACGGTCCGCGCCGATCTCGTCATCGGTGCGGACGGTCGCGATTCGCGTGTGCGGACCGCAGCCGGGCTCACAGTCGAGAAACTCGGCGCACCGATGGACGTACTGTGGTTTCGCCTGCCGCGTGCGCCTGGTGATCCGGACGAGCCCGTGGCGCGGTTCGCGCCCGGGCGCATCTACATCATGATCAATCGCGCCAGTCATTGGCAGTGCGGTTACGTCATCCCCAAAGGTGCGCTGGCGGCCGTGCAGGCAGCCGGCCTGCCGGCATTCCGTGCACGGGTTGCGGCGCTCGCTCCATTCGTCGCCAATCGTGTCGAGGGGATCGCGAACTGGGATGACGCCAAACTGCTCTCGGTGGCAGTCGACCGGCTATCGCAGTGGTACCAGCCGGGCGTACTTTGCATCGGTGATGCCGCGCACGCGATGTCGCCCATCGGCGGCGTCGGTATCAATCTTGCGATTCAGGACGCCGTCGCCACCGCCAACCGCCTCGCGGAACCTTTGCGCAATGGCACGCTGTCGATAGACGATCTTGCCGCCGTGCAGACGCGGCGCGAATGGCCAACGCGTGTGACGCAGCGCATGCAATTGGCGATGCAGGGGCGCGTCATCAGCAGCGTGCTCAATGAGACCGATGATTTCGCGCCGCCGCCCGCGCTGCGCGTGCTCGGCGCAGTGCCCTGGCTGCAGGGATTGACGGCGCGCATCATCGGCATGGGCGTACGCCCTGAGCACATCCAGACAATAGCCGCGTGAAATAGGCCCAAATGTTGAGCATGACACGATGAATAAGGCGGGGACGGACGTCACGGTATGGATGGATGTCATTTCTCCCTATGCCTGTCTCGCCATGCAACGGCTGCCGGCGCTGGCCAGTCGGCAGTCCGTACAACTTCGTCTGCGACCGGTGTTGTTTGCCGGCCTGCTCAAACATTGGGGGCAGTTAGGTCCGGCCGAAATTCCGCCGAAACGCGAGTGGACGTATCGCCACGTCGCGTGGCTCGCTCACAGTCAAGGGTTACCGCTGCAAATGCCAGCCGTACATCCGTTCAATCCGCTGCCGCTGCTGCGACTGCTGCTCGCACAGGGCGTAACGGCAGGAACGCCTGGCGAGGCTGACAGCGCAGCGTGGCTGGCGGTTTTCGCCCACACCTGGTCAGCGGGTCTGCTACCGGATGCGCCAGAGCGTCTCGATCAACTCGCCGAACGGCTGGCACCGGGTGGCGGTGCGGCGTTGCAGGCCTGCGCTGTGACTGAGCCGGTCAAAGCCCTGTTGCGGACGAATACCGAGGAGGCCATCGCACGCAATGTATTCGGCGTGCCGACGATGGAAACCGGCGATCGGCAGTTCTTCGGGTTCGATGCTCTGCCCATGCTCGAGGCGTATCTCGCCGGCGATGCGTGGCTGGGCGGCGAGCCGTGGGTGGCCGCGGCGGCTATTCCGATAGGCGTCGCAAGGCGCGCCGGCTGACGCTCATGCGCGCTGCAGCAGCGCGTAGTGCTGCCGGCGAGAACGGATGCCCGCGCTGCTGTGCGGGCATCACGACAGGAACGTAACGCTCAGACCGCGAGACGGTAGGTTTTGCCGTCGCGCACGATGCGCCCGCCGACCGGATCGGCGAAATGCGTACCGAACACCGTGACGGGCTTGTCTGCATATCGCTCGAGGAACGCCTTGCGTGTCGCCAGCGCCGCCGGGCTGTCGAAATCGAAAGGCGTGACCCACTCAGGATGCGCAATCTGACAGGGGTGATGCATCATGTCACCGGAGATGATTGCCTCCTGACCCTGCGAAGCGATATGCACGCTGACATGGCCCGGGGTATGACCCGGCGTCGATTCGAACCACACGCCTGAGCCGACCTGATGATCGGGCGCGACGAGATCGACCAGTCCGGCTTCGAATACCGGTTGCACGGATTCGCCGAAGACCGGGCCGAAATCATCCTTGTAATCTTTCCAGGCGTTGAATTCCTGCTCGACCATGAGATAGCGCGCGTTGGGGAACGTCGGCACCCACTTGCCGTTCTTCTTCATGGTGTTCCAGCCGACGTGATCGACATGCAGATGCGTGCAGATCACGGTGTCGATTGAATCGGGTTCGTAGCCGAGCTTGCGCAGGTTGTCGAGGAACGGGCGCTGCATGTTTGCCCATGCTTCCATGTTCAGCGTCTTGTCGTTGCCGATGCAGGTGTCGACGACCATGCGTCTATCCGGTGTCTCGATGATCATCATCTGGATGTTGAGGATGATCTTGTTGTCAGGCGTGACGAAATGCGGCTTGAGCCACGGGATCAGGGCGAGATTCTCCGGCGTTGCATCCGGCAGGACCGGCACCGAGCCGGTGTCGTCTTTCAGTTCGAGCAATTGGGTGATGGTGGTATCGCCGAATTTCCACTTGAGCATGTTGTTGCCTCCGGGTGATCGAGAGTCGAAATGCAGCGGAAGAATACCCCGCGACTGGCCAGAAAAGCGATCCATCCAGTCCATCGACGAACGGCCTGCTGGTCCGCACCGTGCTCTGTCGCAAGCCCGCTATGCCGCATTGCAGCAGGCGTGGCGGTGGGCTTGCCGGCGCCGGTGATCCATCCGTCCCGCGATCTCCTATATGGAGTTCAGCCACCCTCGGCGGCATGAATGAACACCTTACGGGAGGATAATCCGAATGAACTCACGCATCATGAACCGTGCGCTGGCCACCGCCTGCGGACTGGCTCTGAGCTCCGTCTGTTGGGCGGCAAGCCATAGCGACGCCCCGCTGATCAAGCAGGATCCGCAAGCGAATATCACCGACGTCTATACCTTCGTCGGCACCAAATACGACAACCCGCAACAGAAAGTCCTGAATGTCATCGTGCATGTCCGGCCGTTTTCGGAGCCGGGTGATGGCGTCATCTACGATCGTTTTGCTGACGATGCCCGCTATAGCATTCATATTGCCAATCCGACGACGGGCGCCACGCTGGTGCGCTACGACTTTCAGTACTCGCCGGTCAATCCAGCGAGCGGGCCCGGTTTGAAGAACCCGAACACGATCCTGTCCTATGGCCTCGGCACCCAGGTTGGCGCAATTCAGACGACCGGTGACGCCCGCCAGAACTTCACGCAGACCTATTCGGTGAATCGCGTGACCGGCAACGAAGTCACGACCGTGATCGCGAACAATCTGCCGGTCCCGCCGCCGAATACCGGCGCGCGCACCACGCCGGACTACAACGATGCCGGCGGACATCCGCGCTCGGGTGCAGCGACAGTCGCCGCGCTCGACGATTACACCGAAGAGACCCTGCGCAGCCTACCGAGCGGCGAAGCCGTCTGGTCGGGCCCGCGTGAAGACGGATTCTTCGCCGATACGGCCGCCATCTTCGATCTGCTCGACGGTCGCATTCTGGATAACAACGGCAGTCTCGGCGACGGTCTCGGCCAGGATGGCAACGGCGTCGACGGCTTCAAAGGTTACAACGTACTGGCTTTCGCCATCCAGATCCCGCTCAGTTCGCTGACCGCCCTCGCGGCGGACTACCCGGCGGCATTTGCCAACCTCGGCGGCGGCCCGCTGCCGGCAGTCGGCACGTCGCGCGGTGTCGGTGTCTATGCTTCGGTCAGTCGCCCACGTACGACCGTACGTTCGTCGACCGGAACCGTGAATTCCGGGCCGTTCGTGCAGGTCAATCGCATGGGCAATCCGCTCTTCAATGAAGTGCTGGTCGCTCTGAGCGACAAGGATCGCTACAACCGCAGCGCCCCCACCGGCGATGCGAGCTTCGCGAACTTTGCCCTCAATCCGGAAGTCGCCGGGCTCATCAACACGGTGTTCGGCACCAGCTTTGCGACGACCGGTCGCGGCGATGTGTCGCTGGTCTATATCCCGGATGTCATCCGTGTCGATATCACGACGCCGCCGGTCAGGTTGTCCGGTCAGTCAGGGTTTCATCGCCTCGGTTTTGCCGGTGCCGATACCGTGACCAATGCGGCCGGGCACGTGATGTCGAGCGGCTGGCCTAACGGTCGCCGTCTCGGTGACGACGTTGTCGACGTCGCACTGACTGCGGTCGCGAGTGGCCCGGGCTATTCGCCTGTCACCGTGGTCGGCGACAACGTCGCGGCCAACGATCAGGCCTATAACCAGGTCTTTCCGTACTCCGCAACACCGAACGCCGGCACCACCAATCGCAAAGATCCCGTGGTGCTGCCGTGATCGGTCGCACGGCAACTCAGCTGAGGAACACGAGCATGTTGAAGAATAATCAATCGTCCATCGTGAAGCGCTACCTGCAACGGCTCGGTCTGGCGCTTGCGCTGGTCGGCGCAGTGCAGGGCGCGCAGGCGACACTGCTGGTCAGTTCAAGCGCAACCGACCAGGGCGGCGGAATTTTCCACTATGACTTCTCGATCACCAATAACGGCCCGTCCGACGTCGTGATCGTGAGTCTGCTGGGGCCTGCCGGTGACCCGAATATCGGTCCCAGCCTGAGCGCGCCGGCCGGTTTTCTCGCGCTCTATGACGAGGTCCTCGGCTTCGTCGATTTCCTCGAAGCATCTGATCTGTTCACCGTCGGCAGCACGTTGACCGGTTTCGGTTTCGATGCGGCGGTCGTGCCGGGCAATGGCTTCTTCGATGTCTTCTTCGCCATCGATGTCGACGGCGGGCAGGATGTCGGCCAGGTCGCTTTCGTGCCGGAACCGATGAGCATGTCGCTGCTGGCGCTTGGGCTGGTGCTCGCCGGCGGCTCGCTGCGCGGACGTGAACGAGGCGCGGCTCGCGCCTGAGTGACACCGGCGGCGCCGCAGTTTCGGCGCCGCCCTTCCGGCCCGGTGTGAGGGAGCGGTATAGTACGCGTCCCGCGCGCGGGCTGGCTGTTCTGGCCGCTGCCTGGCGCTCACCAGGACAGCGACCATGAACGACGTGTACATCGCCGGCGTCAGCATGACGAATTTCGGCAAGCATCTCGACCGCAGTCTGAAGAGCCTGGCTGGCGAAGCGCTGGAAGCAGTGCTGGTCGATGCCGGCTGCGAAGCAAGCCAACTCGAGGCGGTGTTCTTCGGCAACTGCGTGCAGGGTCACATGGAAGGCCAGGACATGGTCCGCGGCGAGATCGCGCTGCGGCCTTTCGGCATTCAAGGCGTGCCGGTCATCAACGTCGAGAACGCCTGCGCCACGGCCAGTACGGCCTTCCACATGGCGGTGAATTACGTCAAAGCGGGCGCTGCCGACATCGTGCTCGCCATCGGCGTCGAGAAAATGTTCTCCGAAGACAAAGCCCGCATGTTCAGCGCCTTCGACGGTGCCTGGGACGTGCATGAAGTTGAACGCAGCCACGCGCTTTTCGCCGACATGGCCAAAGGCGTGGCGGTACCGGAGGGCTCGACCTCGCCACGGCCCTACAGCGTATTCATGGATATCTACGCCGGATTCTGTCGCATGCACATGCGTGAGTTCGGCACCACGCAGGAACACCTCGCCGTCATTGCCTCGAAGAATCACCAGCATTCGACGATGAATCCGCGATCCCAGTATCAGAAGGCGTTTTCAGTCGACGAAGTCCTTGCTGCAGCACCGATCACCTTTCCGTTGACGCTGCCGATGTGCTCGCCAGTCAGCGACGGCGCAGCTGCTGCCATCGTGTGCAACGCGGCGGGGCTGCAACGCCTGAGTGCGACGAAAGCGCGCAACATGCGCGTGCTGGCCAGCGTCATCCAATCCGGCAGCAATCGCGGCATTACGGAATTCGACAAGCACGCCAGTCGGCTCGCCGCGCAAAAAGCGTACGCTCAGGCCGGTCTCGGCCCGGCCGACATGCACGTCGCCGAAGTGCACGACGCCACGGCGATGGGCGAGATCATCGAACTCGAAGCATTGGGTCTGTGCGCACTCGGCGACGGTGGCCCGGCGGCCGCGCGTGGCGAGACCCGCCTTGGCGGTCGATTGCCGGTCAACCCCTCTGGTGGTCTGGAATCGAAAGGGCACCCGATAGGCGCAACCGGCCTCGGTCAGCTCTACGAACTCGTGACTCAATTGCGAAACGAGGCCGGAGCACGCCAGGTCGACGGGGCGAGGGTCGCGATCGCGCAGAACGGCGGCGGCATCTGCGGCATCGAGGAAGCAGTCACCTGCGTGACAATCGTCGGCCATTGAGCCCGACATGAACGACTACTACGCGGATTCCGACAAGCACGGGAATGAATCGGCTTCGGCGCTGGTCGAGGCGTTTCACAGTGCTGTCCGCGATCTCGTCCGTCAGCGGTTTGCGGCAAGCGGCGTGGCGTGGAATGCCTTTGTTTTCGACGGCGCACAGAGCCAACTCACGGTCGACGATTTCGCGGCCATCGATCGCCGCATCCTCGAACTCGGTCATCGCTATGACGGCTCCGCGCTGGTCTCGGTTCGCGAACGCCCGCAAGCCTACAAACCGCCGGCGGGCCAGACCGGCGACCTTGCCGACTACAGTTTCGAACACGCCGATGCGCCCACTGCAGCGGCAGATGCGGATGGCTGGGAACAACGCGGCGTCGGCGATAACGTTGTGCCCTATGACACCAACGTAACCGGCATTGCACGCTATGTCCGTTCGAGCGAACGGGTCCTCGACTACCTGACCAATGGCGTACCACCCGACACGATTGCGATCATCGACGATTCCGGCGGCACGCTGACCGCACCGATACTCGAACAGTTCAAGGGCGTGCTTTGCGCCGGCGGCACGACGCGCTCGCATCTCGGCATCCTCACCCGCGAATACGGCATCCCCTGTTTCATGAACGCCAAGCTTTCTGGGATCCGCGAAGGCGAACGCGTGATGCTGGAAACGACGGCCAGGGCGCGCAGCGCTGAAGCCTATCAGCAGGGTATCGAAATGACGGCGCGCGTGTGGCGACAGGCGCGGGGCGAGTAGCGATGGTGCCCGAACGCATCAGTTACCCGCAGCTGCTCGAAACCAATGCGCTCATCCAGCAGCTCTCGGACGAGTCCTACTGGTTGTGCCTGACGCGCACGGTGCAGGAGTCGAAACTGTTCCCGGTTTCGCCCTACATGCTGCTGTCGTATTTCATGGCATTTTATCGCTATCCAGAACTCGTGCGCAAAGTCGATCGCCATCTGCCAGCCGAGGAAATCGGCGATCGCATGCGCAATATGGGCATCAAGTGCGCAAACCCGGCCATGGGCTGGGGCCTGCCGTCGTTTTATCTGCTCGGGCGCGAATACATGATCACGCTCGGCCTGCTGCGTCCGCAGGACGCACTGGTTGATCTGATCGACGTGATGGATTTCTGGAAGCGCTTCCAGCTTGGCTGGCATCGCAATGACGGCCATCTGACCAACAGCACCTACGGGCACCGCGCGCAGATCCTGCCGGAGCGCCGGCTGCAGGTGTTTCATGCCGATCTGCATGCCTGCCGTCAGGGCGATGCACTGCATAACGCGGCGCAGGCTTTCATGGCTGCGGCTTCGCAGTATGGATTCCTGATTTCCTGTGAGTCGCGCATCAGCCTGCACAATTCCGGGCCATATAAGCTTTCCGAGACCCGCGAGATGATTGTTCGCGACTACATGGATTTGTCCGAATCGGATTTTCCGTGGCTGGATGATATCGCCGGCGACATCCCTTACAACAATCTCACCGTGCCGATGGCGGTCGAGGGTTGCCATATTTATCTGATGGATGACTGGGGTTCGTTCGAATCGGAACCCGAGTTCAAGGCGCATCACGTCGTCGGTGTGGGGTTGTATACGTCCGACAGTCTGACGGATGGCTACGTGCCGGTCGCGATGGACAGCCGCGACAGTCTGACGAACGCTTTTACGACTCTGACCGGTCAGATCAAGGAAGCCACCGCGAAACTGTGGAAGCGCATTGCCGGCTGGACCCGCGATCAGATGATGGATGCTGGCGCGATCACGTATTTCGCGATCGCCAAGGATATCGCTCACGTCGCCGGCTGCTACGAGGTCGAAGACTGGATGATGATCGACGAACGCGCCGAGCGTTTCCGGCCGCTGTTGAATGATGAGTATTCGAACGCATTTCTGGGCGAATTGGTCGGGTATCTGAGCAACCCGAGTCAACGCCTGAGCGGCTACAGCATGATGATGCACTCCGACCAGCCGGCGCGGATGTACTCGCATATTCCCTATGCTGTACTCGGCGATGGTGATTTCACGGCGACTGCCGGACCGCTGCGCCCAGGCGCAAGTCATTTGCCGGCCAAGCAGGACCGCTATACGACCAGCCAGGGCCTGCTCGGGCTGGCCGAATACAATCGACGCGTTCGCGCATTCACCCCGACGGTATGCCAGCCGAAATTTCAGCACCTGTGCGAAACCTGGCTCAAGTACAACCACACGCATGCGCTGGCTGGCGAACTCTATCGCCACGAACAGCGACTCTCGCGCAAACTCAGCGGACGCGGCGCGGGTCTTTCCCGCGACGATGTCGAATCGTTGTGTGACAGAGCGTGACCGCGATGTCCACGCATGACATGCATCTCGCCCTTCACGGCGTTGCCGTGAAAAAACACGCTGAGGTCGCAGCCGTTGCCGAATGGGTCGGACTCGAAGCGAAGGCGCTAGCGGCGCTGCTCGATACCGCTGTCGCCGGCGGGCGCGCTGTCATGGCCAGTGGCAAATATCTGCTGACGCCGGCTGGCCGCATGATCGTAGAAGCACAGTATTCGAAGTTCTACAGCGCACTCAGAACCGATTCCGCGATTGCGGCCGCACATACGCGTTTCGAATTCCTCAACAACGAATTGAAGCAGCTCATCACCGATTGGCAGACGCGCAGCATCGGCGGCAATCGCGTTGCCAACGATCATGCCGATGCCGACTACGACGCACGCATTGTCGACAAACTGGGCGCCGTGCACGAGCGGATTACGCCGATATTGAGCGCATTCGCTGCAGCCCTGCCGCGTTACCGCCGTTACGGCGAGATGCTTCGCAGTGCGCTCGAACGGGCCGAAGACGGCGATACGCGTTGGGTCAGCGATGCGACCATCGCGAGCTATCACACGGTCTGGTTCGAGCTGCACGAAGATATCCTGCGCGTGCTTGGCCGCGTGCGCGTCGAATAAGGTCACCGGATGCTTGCTCTCGGTCAATTTATTCTGGCGCTCGATGGCGACGAACTCCCATCGCGAGAGCAGATCGGCGGCAAAGCTTGGTCGGTCGCTCGCATGCTGGCGCTGGGGTTGCCGGTACCGTCGGCAGTGGTCATTACGACCGACGCGTGCCGCGCTTATCTGGAATCCGGCCGTCTTCCGGAAACGCTGCCGGCCGAACTCGATGCCGCTGTGCGCTGGCTGGAGCGCGAAAGCGGCCGGCATTTCGGCGGTGAGCCGCCGTTGCTGGTCTCGGTGCGTTCGGGTGCCGCGATTTCCATGCCGGGGATGATGGACACCGTGCTGAATCTCGGCATCAACGAGGTGACTGAGCGCGCGCTCGCAGAGGAAGTCGGCGCGCCGGAGTTTGCCCGCGATACGCATCGGCGCTTTCTCGAACTTTACGCGAGCATCGTTTTGAAGCTGACGTTGCCGGACGACATTGCACGCGACCCCACTGCGCTGCGTGCGGCAATCGAAGCACAAGGCTGCAGCGTGCCGCGGACGCCGCGCGAGCAGCTCGAAGCCGCAGTGCTGGCGGTGTTCGAATCGTGGAATTCGCGGCGCGCACGCCGTTATCGCCAGCATCATGGCATTGCCGATAGTGCTGGCACCGCCGTCACCGTACAGGCGATGGTCTTCGGCAATCTCGATCAGCGCTCGGGCACCGGCGTACTGTTCAGTCGCAACCCGCTGACCGGCGATCGCGCGCCGTATGGCGAATACCTGCATTGCGCGCAGGGCGAGGATGTCGTTTCCGGCAAGTTCACGCCGGAGCCGTTGTCTTCGCTCGCAATCGCGCTGCCGGCGGTGCATGACCAGTTACTGGCTGCAGCGGCCACTCTGGAGCGTGAACATCGCGACGTGCAGGATATCGAGTTCACTGTGCAGCAAGGCAGACTGTTCCTGTTGCAGGCGCGCTCGGCCAAGCGCGCGCCACAGGCCGCCGTGCGTTTCGCTGTCGACATGGTGGCGGAGAGCCGCATCGATGCTGCAACAGCGCTGACGCGCGTCAGCGCCGAACAGATCCGCACGCTTCTCAAACCGCGTCTGGCTGCAGGCGCGACCGACGGCGCAACGGTGATCGCGCGGGGTGAGCCGGCTTGCCAGGGTGTCGGTGGCGGTGCCGTCGTCACGGATTCGGATGAAGCCGAGACACGGCATGCCGCTGGCGAAAAGATTGTGCTGGCTCGTGCAACGACCAGTCCGGAAGACGTGCACGGTATGATTGCAGCCGCCGCTGTCATCACGGAGCAGGGTGGTTCGACTTCCCACGCGGCCGTCGTCAGTCGTGCGCTCGGCGTACCCTGCATCGTCGGTTGCGGCGCCGGCACGGTGAGCCTGCTGGCCGGGCAGGTGGTCACGGTCGACGCCAACCTGGGCGTTATCTATGCTGGCGCGCTCGCTGTCGTCAGTCCGCGCGAAGATGACGACCCGGCGCTTGCGCAACTCACGCAATGGGCTGCAGAGCAGTGCCCGCTTACGGTTGTAGCACGCGGTCAGGCCGGCGCTGCGCTGTTCGATCTGGATGAAGTCGACGGTGGCGAAGACCCGGAGCGCCTGGCGGGACTGATTGCCGGCAAGACTATCGTTGGCGGCGGCGCAATCGAATCGGATGCCGGTGTTGCCGCAGCCCTGGCTGCCGGCGTGACGACCATCGCGGCACGACATCCACTGCCGGTGATGCTGGCTGCGCTGCAGGCCGCACGCAAGCAGGTGTGAGACCGGTGTATGCGCGGCGTAACGACGAAACTATCGTGGTCCACACGCTCCGGCGCTGGCCCACACTCGAATCATTGCTGATCATTGCTGATATTAGCTGCAGGATAACGGTGCCATGAGCAAGCCGACCCCCGAGGACATCGAGAGCCTGGTCGAGATCTTCAACCGCTCGGACTGGGCGGAAATGCATTTGAAGACCGATACGCTCGAGATATTTCTTTCCAACGATCCACAGGCGCGTCGCCCGACCGCAGCGGCGGCCGTGACCGCTGCTATCGCCGGCCCGACGGCAGCACCGGGTCTTGCGGCAACCGTCGCTGCGCCAGCAACTGCGGCGGCACCGACAGCGCAGACCCGACCTGTTCCCGATGGCATGGTCGCAGTGCGAGCGCCGAATCTCGGTTCTTTCTACCGCGCGCCCAAGCCGGGCGCACCGGCTTATGTCGAGATCGGTCAGAGCGTCACGGCCGACAGCGAAGTCTGCCTGATCGAAGTGATGAAACTGTTTACGCCGGTCAAAGCCGGTGTCGACGGCATCGTCCGCGAGATCCGTGTCAACGATGGTCAGATGGTCGAGTTCGAACAGATCCTGGTCATCGTCGAGCCGGCGCAATGAGTCGGAGTCTGGCAGGCCGTTGCCCGTGACGATACGCCGCACGCTGGTCGCGAATCGCGGTGAGATTGCCGTACGCGTGATCCGCGCCGCGCATGCGCTGGGTATCGAGACCGTGCAGGTCGTCTCCAATGCAGATATCGAAAGCGCTGCTGCGAAGCTCGCTGATCAAACTGTTGTGATTGGTCCGGCACCGTCCAAGCAGAGCTACCTGAATGCACGCATGATCGTCCATGCCGCCAAAGCGACAGGCTGCGATGCGCTGCATCCGGGCTACGGATTTTTGTCCGAGCGCGCCGAGCTGGCGCGACTGTGCGCCGACAACGGCATAATTTTCGTCGGCCCCGATGCCGACGTGATCGATGCGCTGGGTGACAAACTGCGCGCACGCGCCATTGCCGAAGCGGCCGGCGTGCCATTGGTGCCGGGCACCGACAAGATAGCGAACGCGGCCGAAGCGCGCGACGCTGCGCGCAAACTCGGCTTTCCGGTCGTCATGAAAGCCTCTGCTGGCGGCGGTGGCCGCGGCATGTTCGTCGCGCGTGACGACGAAACGCTGAACCAGGGTTTCGAGCGTGCCAGCACCGAAGCACTCGAAGCATTCGGTGACGGCACGCTCTACATGGAACGCTATGTCGAGAACGCACGGCATGTTGAAGTGCAGGTGGTCGGCGACGGTCTCGGGCGCGTCGTCCATTACGGCGAGCGCGACTGCTCGGTGCAGCGCCGCTATCAGAAAGTGATCGAGGAAGCGCCGTGTGCGCTGATGCCCGACAAACTCCGTAGTGAGCTGCATGCCGCCGCCGTGATGCTGTTGTCTTCGCTCAAATACAAGAACGCAGGCACGGTCGAATTCCTCTACGACGTCAACCGCCAGGCGGTCTATTTCATCGAGGTCAATACGCGCATTCAGGTCGAACACCCGGTCAGCGAACAAGTCACCGGGCACGACCTCGTGCAGACCCAGTTCCGCATTGCTGCCGGCGAAAAAGCGTTGCCGCGCCAGGACCAGATCCGCCTCACACGCCACGCAATCGAATGCCGCATCAACGCCGAAGACGCGCGCCACAACTTTCGCCCCAGCCCCGGACGCATCCAACGCTGGCATCCACCGCGCGGCGCCGGAATCCGCGTCGACAGCCATTGCCACGACGGCTACCTGGTGCCGCCTTACTACGACTCGATGATCGGCAAACTCATCGTCACCGCCGACGATCGCCCGGCCGCCTGCGCCCGCCTCGAGCGCGCACTGGCCGAGTTCGAAATTGACGGACTGACGACCAACCTGCCGCTGCTGCGCGCGATTGCTGCCCACGACGATTTTCAAAGCAATCGCTTCCACACCAAATGGCTGGAACACGACCTGCTACCCGTCTTCGAGCGCGAGCATGCGACGTAATCTGCAACGAACGTCAGAACAGCGGGTCGAGGCACGGCGATCCGAGCCGGAGAGCGATCCCTGCGCGGGCGCGCCTCGCGCGCAAGCGGGCCATGGACGGTATAGCGCAGCGCGCGCGGTAACGGAGCGATACAGGGATGTATCGCACAGTGGTAGCCGGCGCAGGGACCGCTCTCCGGCGCTCTGCACGGCGCAAAGAAATCGAAGCACTGAGCAAGCACATTCAAGGAGCAGCCCCCAATGGCTCACGTAGAATTCCTGGACGAAACCATGCGCGATGGCCAGCAAAGCCTGTGGGGCATGCGAATGCAGGCTGGCATGGCGCTGCCGGTTTCGCCAATCATCGACCGTACCGGCTATCGCGTCATCGACCTGACCGGCTCATCGATGTTCGAGTGCCTGATCAAGTACTGTCACGAAAATCCCTGGGAAGGCCTCGATCTCCTCGTCCAATCGATGCCCCGTACGCGAATTCGCGGCGGCATGCGATCCAATGCCTCGGTCACTTTCGGCGTCACGCCGGATTCGCTGATGGATGCCTGGATGCGACAGTTGAACGTGCACGGCGTGCGCAGCTTCTGGATTTACGACGTCCTGTTCAACAACGACAAGACCAAGCGCCTGGCCAAAGTCGCCAAGCAGTTCGGATCCGAGGTATCGGGTGCGGTGATGTTCACGCTGAGCCCGGTGCACACCGATGCGTATTACGCCAGGCAGGTCGATGAACTCTCTATTTCCGACGACATCGACACCATCCTGCTGTACGACACGGCCGGCGTGCTGGAAAAAGAACGTCTCAGCACCCTGCTGCCTGCGATCAAAGCGAAAGCACGCGGCAAGCCGATCGAATTTCATTCGAACAATCTGCTCGGGCAGTCGGCCAAGGCTTATCTCGATGCGCTCGAACTCGGCGTCACCATCCTGCATACGGCCGTACGGCCGATGGCGAATGGGCCGTCGGTACCCTCGGTCGAAGTGATGACGCGGAACGTCGAGTTGCTCGGTCACACGCACAACCTCGACACCTCGCTGTTTGCGCCGGTCGCGGCGCATTTTGAACGAGTCGGCAAAGCGGCAGGTTTTCTCGTCAATCAGCATGCGGAATACGATGTGCTCTCGATTCAGCATCAGGTTCCGGGTGGCATGGTCGGCACGCTGAAAGCACAGCTGGTGCAAAATGGTATGAGTCATCGCCTCGACGAAGTACTGAATGAAACCGCAGTCGTGCGTAAGGAACTCGGTTATCCCGGTATGGCGACACCGTTCAGCCAGCTGGTCGGCACGCAAGCGGTGTTGAACATCATCACTGGCAAGCGCTATTCGTCGATACCGGATGAAGTAATCCAGTATGCCGCCGGCTTTTACGGCAAGACGGCCGGGCCGATCGATCCGAACACCATGGATGTCATCATGGCTTCGCCACGTGCCAAGCAGGTCGTCGCCAATCCGCCGGCGCAACCGACAATCGAAGAGCTGCGCAAGGAATACGGCACGGAAGACGATGACGAGCTGATCCTGCGCGCACTCGTGCCGGGCGCAGGTCTGGAGAAGATGAAGCTATCCGGCCCGGTCAAAACGACTTATCCGTATCTGTCGTCGCCTGAACTCGATCAGGTGCGGCGGCTCATGCAGCTGGCCCGTTCGCCGGTAGTCGAGATCAAGGCCGCCGGCTTCGAGCTGTCTCTGCGGCGCTCATCGTGAGCATGCGCCGCGCCGTTATTATCGATGTCGTCCGTTCGCCTTTTGGCCGGGCGCGCGAAAACGGCGCGCTGGCGGGCCTGCATCCGGTCAATCTGTATGCGCATGTGCTGGAAGCGCTGGTGCGGCGTGCGGGTGTCGCACCCGAACTGATCGAGGATGTCATCACCGGTTGCGTGATCCAGGTCGCTGAGCAGTCGGGCAATATCGGCCGCCAGGCAGCGCTCGCCGCCGGTCTGCCGGAATCCGTGCCGGCCGTTACGCTCGATCGCAAATGCGGCTCGGCGCAGCAGGCGATGGATTTCGCCGCGCAGGGCGTGATTGCCGGTGCATATGATGTCGTCATCGCCGGTGGTGTCGAGATGATGAGTCTGGTGCCGATGCGCGTCAATCGCATGGGCAAGGACAACGAAGGCAGCCGTTTTCACGCGCGTTATCCCGACGGCATGATCCGCCAGGGTATCTCGGCCGAATTGATCGCGGCACGTTGGCAACTCGATCGAGAGGCACTCGATCGCTTTTCGCTCCGCTCCCATCAACTCGCCGCGGCAGACAGCGGCGTGGCGCGCGACATCGTTCCCATCGAAGTGGAAACGGTCGAAGGCAAGCGCATAGTCGCGACCGACGAAGGTGTACGCGGCGATTCCACGCTGGCCAAGCTCACCAGCCTGAAACCGGCGTTCGAAGATGAGTCCATCCATGCACGCTATCCCGAGATCCGCTGGAGCGTGACGGCCGGCAGCGCGAGTCAGGTCACTGATGGCGCGAGCGCAATGCTGATCGTCGAGGAACAGACCGCCGTGCGTCTCGGTTTGAAACCACGTGCCGCCATTACGCATTTCGCGGTGGCCGGCGATGATCCGCTCATGATGCTGACGGCCATCATCCCGGCGACCCGCAAGCTGCTCGCGCGGGCGAGTCTTGGCATCGGCGATATCGATGCCTATGAAGTCAACGAAGCGTTCGCCTCGGTGCCGCTGGCGTGGGAAAAGGAACTGCGTGCCGTCCCGGAGCGACTCAATGTTTTTGGCGGCGCGATTGCGCTCGGCCATCCGGTCGGCGCTTCCGGCGGCCGCCTGGTTGCCAATCTGTTACGCGCGCTGGAAACGCGAGACGGCCGTTATGGGCTGGTCACGATGTGCGAAAGCGGCGGAATGGCCAACGCGACGCTGCTCGAACGAATGTAGCCAGACGGTGCTGCCTGCAGCAGGATTCGACAGAGGTAATCGCAGTGACACTGCGGCAATAAGGGGAGAACGATCATGCCGGGACGCGTTCAAGACAAGGTAACGATCATCACCGGCGCTGGAACCGGCATCGGTGCGGCGTGCATGGAGCTCTTCGTCCGCGAAGGGGCCAAAGTGGTCGGCGTGTCGCGTACGCAGGCCAATCTGGATGCCACGCTCGGCCGCGTGAGAGCAGCGGGCGGTGACGGCATGGTCGTCGCGGCCGATCTGGCTACCGAAGCCGGTGCTCAGACTGTGATCGATGCAACGGTCAAAGCCCATGGCCGGGTCGATATCCTGCTGCATGCTGCAAGCGTCGGATGGAGTTGGAGTCATATCAGCAAGGATTCCATGAACGATATCGCGACGACGCCACCCGACAAATGGCGCGAAGTGATCGGCATCAATCTCGACGCCGCCTACTATCTCTGCCACGGTGTACTGCCCGGCATGCTGGAACGCGGCAAAGGTTCAATCGTGCTCGTCGCCAGTATCTCGGGCATGGTCGGCATGCCGACTGCGCACACTTACTGCTCGGCCAAAGGCGGCATGATCAACATGGTTCGTGCGATGGCTGCGACTTACGCCACCCGCGGCGTGCGTGCGAACTGTGTCTGCCCGGGTTATACCGACACGCCGATGATCGCCGACGTCATGAATATCTTCGACGACGAGCGCACAGCGAACTATCTCACGCCGATGGCGCGGGCTGGCACACCGATGGAAATGGCTTACGGCTGCCTCTATCTGGCTTCTGACGAAGCGAGTTACTGCAACGGTGTTGTGCTGCCAATCGACGGCGGAACTGTGGCGCGGCAATAGCGCGGACGGATTCCGGCGATGGTCCGGGCACAGGCTTCGGGCATGGTTATGACGCACGGTCAGGCCGTGGCGCTCATGATTGCGTGCGCCACGATGTGGAGTGTTTCGGGGATCGTAACGCGGCAACTCGAACAGGCTGCCGGTTTTGAGGTCGCGTTCTGGCGCAGCCTGTTTACGACGCTCGCTTTGTTATTGTTGCTGAGCTGGCTGCGCGGCGCTGAGGCTGTATGGCGGAGTGTGCGTTCTGGTGGTACGACAGCATGGGCGTCGGCCTGCTGTTGGGCCGTCATGTTCACGGCGTTCATGCTCGCGCTGACGATGACGACGGTTGCGAATGTTCTCGTCACCTTGGCGCTCGCGCCGCTGCTGACCGCGCTCATCGCGCGCTATGCCATCGGGCATCGCCTGCCACGGCGCTCGCTGGTCGCCATCGTGTTGGCTGGTGTCGGCATCACCTGGATGTACGGTAGCGAACTTGGCGGTGCTTCCACTCGCCACCTCGCCGGTACCGCAATCGCGCTGACGGTGCCCGTCGCAGCCGCGATCAACTGGACCCTTCTGCAGCACGCCGCGCGCCATGCCACGGTCGAGCGGCAGGATATGTTGCCGGCATTGCTGCTTGGGGCGCTGATCGCAACGTTCGTCAGTCTGCCGTTTGCCATGCCATTCGCAGCCACGCCGCGGGATCTCGCCTATCTCGCTTTATTGGGTTCCGTCCAACTCGCCATTCCCTGCGTGCTCGCCGTACTCGTTGCCAAAGTCCTGAGTGCGCCGGAGATGTCGCTATTCGGCCTGCTTGAAGTCGTGCTTGGCGTCACCTGGGTCTGGCTGAGTGGCGGCGAGTCACCGTCGACAGCGGTGCTCGGCGGCGGCGGTCTGGTCCTTTTCGCGTTGGCAATGAATGAAGTGCTGGCATTGCGGTTAGTTCGGGGCCAGCCAGAATAATCGGCTCAGGTGTACAAAGCACACCACGACAATGCCGCGAGTAGCACTCGTTCGCTCACTTCGGGTTCACACGCTGTTCCCTTTCATACTCCCTGGCGTTGACCGCGCCGCTGCCGTCGCTGTCTGCTGCGTCAAAGTCAGGCGCAGCGCCCGGCGCCTTATCGGCTTCCTCGCTTTCGATCCGGCCGTCGCCATCCTTATCAACGTCGTCGAACGGTACGGGTGCCGGGTCTGGGGTGGTAGCGCGCGAATGTGCCGGGTTGCGCGTTCGCTGGGCACCCGTCGTTCCTGCCGGGGAACCGACGGTGGCGCCTGGTGCCGTCGATGGTCCCGGTGTGTTGTTCGTACTCATCCCTGGCCCAGCGCTGCTGCCGGCATCAGCAAGCACTGTTGCAGCGGGTTCAATGGCGCTGGTGGCGGTTGCCATCACCCACACCAGCGCTGCGGTCGACGCATTCATGGCTTTCTGGCGGGTGTCGTGGTGGCGCTGTCGGAGTCCTTGCGGTGGGCCCGGGTCACGGCCGGATCCTCATCTGCGATACGTTCCAGGCCGGCCTCTTCAGCCTGTTCGAGTTCCGGCAGTTCCTCCGCCGTGACGTCACCCGCATGCTCAATGGCTTCGCGGCCGCGCGGTGAGTTGATGAAGGCTTTGGCGTCGTTGTTGAACTTGCGCGCTGAGGCGACGTCGCCTTCACCCTGGTTCGGGGCTTTGCTGGCCTGATTGCCTGTTTTGTGCTGTTTCTGGTCGCTCATCATGAGTTCCTCGAGGGGCTGGCCGACTGCGCCGGCAATGTGATGGTGATATCTTGCTGCCGTCGAGGGTATGGCGCCGGGATGGGGATGTCGGTGCGCTGGCGTACTCGTCGCACCGTCTGAGCAGGGCGTCGACCCTATGTCCGCTGCGTGTCTTGCGGCATATCATCGGCAGTTCAATGGCCCCTGCGCGCGTGGCTGGTCGCGCCCATCTGGACTAATGGCTATTGGCACGGCCGCGTTCTGACCTGGGGAGGTTCTGATATCCATGCAACTGGCGGAAATTGATCTCGCAACGGCGGTCAAGGTAGGCGTCGGCGTCAAGCGACCTGAAGATGTCGTCGTCGGGCGTGACGGCACCGTGTGGTTGTCTGACCAGAGTAGTGCCTGCGCGCGCGTACGCGCAGATGGTGGCCTCGAGCGTATCGGAAAGGCCGGCGGTGCGCCTAACGGTATCAATCTCGATCGCCAGGGTCGGCTGCTGATCGCCAATTTCGGTGGTCCCGAGGATGGCTACGGTCCATTGCAGCGTCTCGACCCGAATACCGGCACGATAGAGACCCTGTGTGGGGCATTGAACGGTCGTCGTCTGTTCGGTGCGAATTATCCGCTCGCTGACAGTCAGGATCGCGTGTGGTGCTCTCATTCGACCTGGGGCTCACTCGACGAGGCCTGGAACGGCCAGAACGACGGCCTTGTATTCCGTTGTGATCCTGACGGCTCGGTACATGTCGTCGCCGAGGGCATCCATTTCGCCAATGGCATGGCATTCGACGACGGCGAACATCATCTATACGTGTGCCAGACCACGGCCTGCAACGTGGTCCGTTATCGGATCGCGCCTGACGGTACGCTTGGGCCGGCAATGCCCTACGGACCGAAACTCGGCTATACGACGCATGAAGTGCAGGCTTTGCGGCCGATCACGCCAGAAATTCGCAGTCAGCTCGGCCCGACGGATGGCTGCGGTTTTGACCAGGGCGGCAATCTGTGGGTTACGCTCGTACTCGCCAACAAAGTCGTTGCCATCACCCCGGCCGGCAACGTCGTCACGATGTTGTCGGACCCGACAGGACTGGTGATGCGTGCACCAACCAATGTGAGCTGGGGTGGTCCCGATATGCGCGATCTCTACATCGGCAGTGTCGTGACTGATTTTGTCCTCAAAGTCCGCAGTCCGCTGCCGGGGCTGCCGCTTATCCATCAACGGTGAATGCCATGAGCAGGCCTGTTTTCACGCCGCGTGACGACCGCACACATTTTTCCGAGATGGGTGACGATTGGTGGGCAACGGAAACCAGCTGGTTTTCGTTCCATCATCCCGAGCGTCGTCTCGGCGGCTGGTTTTACACCATGTTGCGACCGAATATCGGCACGGTCGCCGGCGGTGCCTGGGTGTGGGACGACGGCGCTCATCTGCCATGGGAAGTGCTTTATTGCGCCAACTATACCGCGCAGGAATGGCCGCAAGGCCAGGATCTCGACAACTGCAAATTGCCCAATGGCGTTTCGATCAAGGTACTCGAACCCTGCCAGCGCTATGCGCTCGGTTACGCCGATGGTGAACGGTTGACGGCCAATCTCGAGTTCGAAGGCGTCATGCCGCCAGAGCCGTTGACGGCCGTCAGCTCGACTTTCGGCAGCGCGCATCATTTCGATCAGTTCGGGCGCGTGACCGGTGAACTGATACTGCACGGCGAACGCATTGCCATCGACTGCATTGGCATGCGCGATCGCACCTGGGGTCGGCGCCCTGAAGATCGTCCGCGCCAGGCAGCCTATGTCACCGGCGCGGCCGATGCCGGAAACGGGTTTCTCGCTGTGACCAATGCGCGCCCAGATGGCGATCTCGTGGCTTACGGATTTCTTCGCCGCGATGGTTGCACCGTCAGCCTTGTTGGCGGTGAGCGCGTGCTCGAACGAGACCCGCAGGAAGGGTGGGTCACGCGTATTACCTTGACTGGCAAGGACGCCGAGGGCCGTACGTTTCGCGCCGTCGGTACGCCCGTCAGCCGAATCATCCTCAACCGCCACACCTTCATTGACATCAACAGTCTCATCCACTGGGATCTTGATGGCGTGATCGCCTGGGGTGAGGATCAGGACATGTGGCCCATTCATCGCTGGGCACGCCTCAAACGCGAGCGCGCGACGCGCTGAGCCGATCATGCGCATCGCATCGCAATTGACGCCTGAACGTATCGCGGATATGACCGCGCGCGGTCTGTGGCTGAACCGACTGTTCTCGGATCGCCTCGACGACGTCGCACGCGCCGAGCCGGGTGCCATAGCAATTGTCGACCACAACAGCATGACCGGCATTGCTTCGCGGATCAGCTATGGCGAACTGCAACGCGCCTCGGTGCGAATTGCCGCGGCACTTGCAGCGCAGGGCGTTGGGCAAGGCGATGTTGTCGCCGTTCAGCTGCCGAACTGGTGGCACTATGCGGCCATTTATATCGCCTGCGTGCGAATTGGTGCGGTCATCAATCCATTGATGCCGATATTCCGCGAACGCGAACTCGAATTCATGCTGGGCTTCGCGCAGGCCCGTGTCCTGATAGTTCCGCGTGCGTTCCGCGGCTTCGACTATCCGGCGATGATCGCAACGCTGCGTCCGCAGTTGCCGCAGCTCGAGAAACTATTCGTCGTCGGTGGTGATGATCCAACGAACGCGTTCGAGACCTGCCTGCTCGAACGCGCCTGGGAGTCCGAAGTCGATACTGTGGCACTGTTCCAGGCGCGGCGTATGGATCCGAACGATGTCACCGAGATCATGTACACCTCGGGCACTACGGGTCAGCCGAAAGGTGTGATGCACACTGCCAATACGCTCATGTGCAAAGCGTTGCTGGCGACGGAGTTGTTCGGATTCCAGCCCGACGACACGATTTTCATGGGGTCGCCGGTCGCGCATCAGACCGGCTTCATGTATGCCTGCTGCCTGGCCATCTATCACGGCTGCAAATGCGTCCTGCAGGATGTCTGGGATCCGGTCGTCGCTTCGCGATTGATAGCCGAGGAACGCTGCACCATCACACTCGGTTCGACACCGTTCCTGAGCGATCTCGTGCGGAATGTCGCTGCACATGACTACGATACGTCGAGCCTGCGCTTGTTTCTCTGTGCCGGCGCGCCGATACCGCGCGTATTGGTTCATGAGGCGCGCGGCACGCACCCGAATCTGTACGTGATGAGCGCCTGGGGCATGACCGAGTTCGGTATCGCAACCGCGACTTACCCCGGTGATCCGGCCGACAAGATCTTCGAAACCGATGGTCGCGCATTGCCCCATCAGACGGTACGCATCGTGGACGAACAGGGCGTGTCGGTCGCTTCTGGTGTCGAGGGGCGCCTGCAGTCGCGTTGCGCGACGACTTTTGTCGGCTATCTCAAGCGACCCGAGGCTTACGGCGTCGATGCGCAAGGCTGGGTTGAGACCGGCGACAATGCACGAATGGATGATGACGGTTATATCCGCATCACCGGGCGTTCGAAAGACATCATCATTCGTGGTGGCGAGAACATTCCGGTGGTCGAAGTGGAAGAGCTTCTTTATCGCCATCCGGCAGTCGAGGACGCCGCCATCGTCGCCATGCCGGATGCGCGACTTGGCGAGCGCGGCTGTGCTTTCGTCAGTCTGCGGCCTGGCCACACACTCGATTTCCGCGGCATGCTCGACTACCTCGGTGGTGCGCGCATGATGAAACAGTACATGCCCGAGAGACTCGAAATCATTGCCGCTTTCCCGCGCACGGCGAGCGGCAAGATTCAGAAATTCAAGCTGCGCGAAATGGCCCGCGAGCTGACGCCGATGACCGCAAGCACAGTCTGATTGACGTATAACATAGGACACTTGGCATGACCGAGAGCGAGCTGCTCGAACGTATCGCAACGACTCTGCGGCAGGATGTCGGGCCTGCGGTGGTCGCCGAATACCCCAAGACACAGGCATTCATGGCCGCGGTAGTGCTGCAGAAGCTGGGTCGTCAACTCGATCTCGCGCCTGCTCACCGCGCGGCCGAGACCGCCGATATGACCGCATTGCTCGCGGATCTGGCAACCATGCTCGCGAGTGCACCCGTCCCACCGGTGCTCGAACAGGCCGTCGCCTCGCTCGATCACGAGCGCACCGCGGCGGCGCTGTGCGCCGTGATCGCGACGCTCTATGAACAGGCAACAGCGCTTACCCCGGCGCGCGCCGATGCTCTGCTGGCGCGCGTGCGCAAGACGCTCCGCGCGGATATCGACAGACGAGTCGAGTACGCCGCATGATCGGCACCGCGGACACGAGCGCGCTGCAGGCGCGAATACTCGACTACGTTGCCAGCCGATTTCCTGCCGGTCGCGCTTTCGCCCTGGAGAATGTCGAGCGGATTGCTGTTGGCTGGTCGCACGAAACCTGGTTGTTCGATCTGACCTGGCAGGAGGGCGGCGAGTCCCATCGTCGTGGGCTGTGTCTGCGCCGTGACCCCGGCAATGCGCTGCTGCGTCATCTATCGACTCTCGACGAACAGTTTCGAGTTTTGCAATGCCTGGCGGCAACGGCGCTGCCGACGCCGCAGGTCTACTGGTTCGAAAGCGACCCGGCAATCCTTGATGCGCCATTCCTGGTCATGGAGAAAGTGCCCGGTAGTTGCCCAAGTCCATGGGGCAGGGACGGGCGGGCCTACTATCAGGCTGCGGCCGAACGCGGCACCCTGCCACAAAGTTTCACGGCAACTCTGGCCACGTTGCATACGCTTGACTGGCGCGCCGCCGGTCTCGATTTTCTCGGCGTGCCGGCGCCAGGTACAGATTTCGCGAAACGCGAGATTGCGAAATGGCGTGATCTCATCGCTGTTTCCGATGGGCCCCCGGAACCGATATTGACTGATCTGATCGCCTGGCTCGAAGCTAACGCGCCGTCCACCAATCGTATTACGCTGGTCCACGGCGCCTACCGCACTGGCAATCTGCTCATCCATGATGATCGGATTTCAGCCGTGCTCGATTGGGAACTGCAGATCCTGGGCGACCCTATGTATGACGTCGCTTATGTTCTGAGTGACTTGAACCGGGAAGGCACCCCACTGTTGTCGAATCTCGTCGACAGGGGTGCGTTCTATCGCGACTACGAAGCCGCAACTGGATTCGTGATCGATGATGCCGCCTGTCGCTACTACAATGCGTTGTACGCCATGCGCTCAGTCGCATTCTGGATGAGCGCTTCGGGTCTGTATGCGAGTGGACGCAGCCAGGATATCCGGCTTGCCCGGACTGCCTGGTCGGTACCCGTAGTGCTCGAACGCGCCGCCCGCGAACTCGGCTACTAAGGAATCTGAGGGGGAAATCATGACCAAGGAAGTATTCTTTCAAAGCGGCGGCGTTCAATGTGCGGCCGATCTGTATCGTCCTGCCGGTCTAAAACGCGGTCGACGTTGTCCGGCGTTGGTCATCGGGCATGGATTCTCGCTGGTCAAATCGACGTTGACCGAGCAGGCCAAGGCGTTTGTCGAAGCTGGTTTCGTGGTCCTTGCCATCGACTATCGCAGCTTCGGAAACTCGGCTGGGCGGCCCCGCGGACAGCTCTTTCCGCTCAACGAAGCGGAGGATTTCCGCAGCGCCATCACCTATATGCAGACGCGTGCCGATGTTGACCCGGGGCGTATAGGCATTTGGGGAGCGAGTTTCGCCGGCGCGCTGGTGAGCTATGTCGCCGCCATCGACCGTCGCGTCAAAGCGGCCTGTGCCGTTGTTCCGGTCACGGACGGTTACACCTGGATGCGATTGCTGCGAAGTGAAGCGGCTTTCGACGAACTCCTGAACGCTGTCGAAGACGATCGGCGGCGGCGATATGCCGGGGAGAAAGGCGCACGTATTCCAGTCATCGGACCGCAAGGGTCGCTGTGCGGTTTGCCGTGTGATGACCAGATAGCGCAATTCTTCTCGGTGGTGCCCGAAGCGTTCCCGACCTGGCGCGACACCATCACGCTTGAGTCAGTCGAGAAAATCCTTGAGTTCAGTCCCTGGTCTTTCGTCCATCGCATCACGCCACGCCCCTACCTAATTATTTCTACGGGTGGCCGCGACATCGTGCATCCAGCGTGGACCGTGGCCGAGTTGTACGACCGCGCGCGCGAACCAAAACGACTGGAGTTCCTGCCTTTCGACCAGACGGGCCTGTATTCGGAACCGGGATTGTCGATGTCCAATAAGCTGGCCAGTGATTTTTTCCACGCGCATCTCGGACCGACAAGCTAGCCACGTGTGCTTGTTTTACGGCCTCGAGAAAGTCATAAAAAAAGCGGCCACCAGGGCCGCTTTTTTCCACGCCCGAAGGCGTTATCTCATCGCTCAGGTCCGGCGACGGTTGATGGTCGCCAGGGCAACCACAGCCGCACCCAGTAGACCAACTGCCGGCGGCAGCGGAACTGGCGTCAGCTCGAACGACACACTCGCTGCCGTCTTGGCGATGCCCGCATCGCCGAACGCCAGCATGCTGTTCGTGATCGAGACGATAATCTCGGTCAGGTTCAGCCCGGTGAAGTCAAACGCGGTACCCAGCGACCAGTTCACGATCGGCGTCGGTGAGGTGCCGAGTACGAGGCCCAGATCGCTCGCCGTGCCATTCGCGACCACCGAACCGGTGGACAGCGTGATGCCACCACCAGCACCGATGGTGCGGACGCCGGATTCCAGATAGGCCAAACCGGTGAGGTAAGAACCTGGATCGGCAACGACTCTAAACGAGATGGTATCGAACGCGCTGATGTAAACGCCGCCTGCATTACCGTTAGCCGAAAAGTTCGACAAGCCGATAGTCAGCGCAGTCGGTCCAGCAACGGAACCGGCGCTGTCGAACATTTCGCGGTCATCAATAATACTCACATGGTGAGAATCGTTGAGGTCGTAAATGGTGACACCAGCGGCCTGTACGGACGCACACACGGGCCCTGCGAGCACGAGGGCAAACAAGATCTTTTTCAATTTATTAACAACCATAGTCATGCTCCTTACAGCGGAGTTCTGTTGATACGCCAAACCTGAGGCCCACTATCACGACGTCCGTGTGAGCTTCTTTTCATTGAGTGAGGATGTTACAGACCTTCAATGACATCTTGACGAAAAAATTCGGAACTAGTTGGCAGATCGCGACATTCCTAAACGCGACGCAGCATAAATAGGCCAAGTGGCTGATTATTGCCACTATTGCGCATCGGCGTCAAGTGCCCGTGCACGCTCGCAGGGCGTCGTCGATGTGCCAAAAAGCCACCGCCGCCAGTGTCGGGCGCCGACGTCACTGGCAGCTGCTGTTGTTCTCGCCGTCCGGCATCAGCGTCTTGCATAAAGTCGCGCCTTCCAGGATGGCAGCGTCGAACTTGGTGGTCGACATGTCGGCGCCGCGCAGGTCGGCACGCAGCAGATAGGTATGACTCATGTCAGCACCCTTGAGGTCGGCGTCTTTCAGCACTGCGCCGTTCAGATCGGCGCTGGTGAGATTCGCGCCCGACAGGTTCGCACCGGTCAGATTGGCGCCGCTTAAATCAGCTTCCTTGAGGTCGGCGCCTGACAGATTTGCGCCAGCCAGTTCGGCATTCTTCAGATCGGCGTAAGTCAATGGCGCTGCGCTCAAATCGCAGCCAGGGCAAGCCTTCATGGCCTGCAGCTTCAGCAGTTTTGCCTGATCGGCGGCAAACGTCGTTGCGCTCGTCGTCAGGGCGAGCATGGTGGTCAGGGCGAACATCGAGAATCGTGTCATGGCGAAAGTCACTCCGGGTCGAAAAGCGTCAGGGTTGCGGTGCGGACGCATCCAGAATTTGCGGCACAGCAGCCTGTCGGCGGATGAAATGGCGCAAGGATGCGAGCTGATGGTCGTTCAAATTGGCAAAGTCGGGCATGCCGTTAGTTCGCTTGGCGCCCTTACGCACGACGCCGACGAACGCATCTTCGCTGAGTATTATCGGTGAAGCGCGCAAATCCGGCGCGTAGCCACCCGATACCGCACCGCCGCCGTGACACATTGAGCACGATTCCTTGTAAAGCCAGCTGCCCTCTTCAGCGAGCGTCTCGTCTACCTTGAAATCCGGCGCCGCGATGGGTTTCGGAATGACCGGCGGGTTAGAGGCCGGCATCGGTGTTTTACCGTCGAGCATGAAGGTGTAGAGGCGGCGGGTCTGTGCTTTGTAGGCCCAGCCGTGCTGGGCCGCAATCGAACCGAGCATCGACGCCCCGGTACCGCCCCAACCCATCAGAATAGAAACGTATTGATGACCATCCAGGGCAAAGGTGATCGGCGGCGCTGAGATCCCCGAGCCGAGATCGGCTGTCCACAGCACTTTACCGTCGGTGGCCTGATAGGCCAGGAACTTGCCGTCGGCACGGCCTTGAAAAACCAGATTGCCGTGCGTCGCGAGGGTGCCGGGATTCCACACACCTGGCAGTTTGACTTCCCACGCCAGTTTCTGCTTGATGGGGTCCCAGGCCCGCAACGCGCCAGTGCCGGCATTCGCCGGTGCGTCGTCGCGCAGCGTGTCGATGCCGGGATCAAAGCCGAAAGTGGGCGATTTCCACTCCGTTGGTTTGATTTTTTTGTCAGTAAAGAATCCCGGCACTTCAACCGAGGGAATATAAGCCAGGCCGGTATCAGGACTGTAAGACATCGCGTGCCAGCTATGCACGCCGATGGCGCTCGGCCAGACCACTTCCTCGCCATCTTCGTAGCGCGCGCCGGGGCGCTCTATCGGGCGGCCCGATTTCAGATCGACGTGCGTGGCCCAGTCGACTCGGCCGAATTTTTCGGCTGACAGCAACTCGCCGTTGGCGCGGTTCAAGACATAGAAAAAGCCGTTTTTCGGTGCGTGCAGGATGGCTTTGACTTTTTGTCCGCCATACTTGATGTCGGCGAGCACGATGTCCATGTTCGAGTTGTAGTCCCAGGATTCACCGGGGGTTGTCTGGTAGTGCCATTTGTATTCGCCGGTGTCGGCATCGACTGCGACGATCGAGCACAGGAACAGATTGTCGCCGCCGCCTGGGCTGCGGATTTTCTGGTTCCAGGGCGAACCATTGCCAGTGCCGAGATAGACCGTGTTGAATTCCGGATCGTAAGTGATGCCATTCCAGATCGTGCCGCCACCGCCGTACTTCCACCACTCGCCGTTCCAGGTCTTGGCGGCCATCTCCATGGCCTTGTTCTCGAAGCCATCGGCCGGGTTGCCGGGCACAGCCCAGAAACGCCAGACCTGTTCGCCAGTCTCGGCGTCGTAAGCCGTGGCATAACCGCGTGCCGGGCCCCATTCGGTGCCGCCGTTGCCAATGATGACCTTGCCTTTGAATACTTTCGGTGCCCCGGTGATGAACAGCGCCTTGCGCGGGTCGACCGTCATGACATTCCACACTTCATTGCCAGTATTGGCGTCGAGCGCTATCAGTCGACCATCGATGGTGGCGACGTAAACTTTGCCGTTCCAGAAGGCGAGCCCGCGACTGGAATCCCACATGACGCGCAGCCGCTCGCCCGATTGCTCGATGACCTTGGGGTCATAGCTCCACACCAGACGCCCGGTGGCCGCTTCGACGGCATACGTCACGTTGTAGCTGCCGACGAAATACATGATGCCGTTGACGACGAGCGGCGTGCCAACGAGTGAGCGGTCATGCGGCAGGTCGAGATACCAGGCCAGACCAAGCCGTTTGACCGAGTCGGCGTTGATCTCGGTGAGCGGGCTGAACCGCTGCTCGCTGTAGGTGCGGCCGTAAGCGAGCCAGTTGCTGCCATCCTGCTCGTCAGCCAGTGCAGTGTCGTCGACCGTAAGGCCGGCGCTCGCGCCATTGGCGAACACGATCGCTGACATGAGGGTCAGCGCGCGAATAGTTCTCATGATGTTCTCCCCCCGGAGGAAAAGGCTGGCGGTGCCTGGTCGACCGCCAGCCTGATACGCGTGACTGACGCTCAGGCGGCAGGTGCGTTGTTCGTGTTGAAGATATCCAGATGCAGTTTCCAGGACCTGCCTTCCTTCTTCCACACAACGACATATTTCCCGACATCGAGAACAACCCCTTTGTCGCCCTTCAGCGTGTAGGCGCCGTATTCGACCGCGGTAGTGCCATGGGCCTCGACTGAGACCGTGCGCAGAGCGACTTTCTTCACGCCCATACCCATCGCGCCAGCCCAGAACGCCTTGATGGCTTTGTGGCCTTTCTGCGGTTTCATGCCGGTCGGCATCAGCACGGCAGTTTTCGTGTAGCAGGCGGTTACCGCGGCGGCGTCGCCGCTTGCGAACAGTTTGCCCAATGTCGCATTCGCTGCCTTGATGTCAGCGCCAATGTCACTCTTCGTCGCCATGTAGCAGTCTCCAACGGTTGTGGTTTAGATGCTCAATGAAGACGCGCCGGTCCCCCGCCAAAGTGCGCCCCCGCTGCTCGCATAGTAGAACATGGCGGATATCAGACGATAGCTGGTAGCTCGTTCAAGGCATGGATGGTGTGATCGGCCTGAACGGTCGTGCGCCCGGTCTGTAACGGTGGCGGCAATCCTCCATCGACAATCAATGCGGTGCGCATGCCGGCGGCATGCGCACCAATGACGTCGTGTTCCGGCGAGTCACCAACGAAGAGCACGGTGCTGGGTTCGAGTCCCGAGAGCTCGAGCGCCAAGTCGAAAAATCGTCGATCCGGTTTGCACGATTGCGCGGCTTCGGAACTCGTCCAGTGCGACAGATAGCGGTCGAGACCTTCGCGCCGAACCAGCGGTGCGAGCATGTCGTCATCGATATTGGAGACAACCGAGAGATACAGACCGCGTTCCTGCAGTGTTGCCAGTGTTGGCAGGCAATCGTCCTTTAATACCAGACAGTCGATCATCGCCAGGCGATGCGCTTCCAGATACCAGGCCTGTACGTGTTCGTCAGCCGGCGTACCAAGCCGGTTCGCGAAACGCGTGAAACTGTCCTGAAAGAAATCGCGATGCAGATAATAGGATTTGCCGGCATAGGTCAACGTTACTTCGCGGGTAGCCTCGGCATAGGCCTCCTTGATGAGCGTCGAGTCTGCGACGACCCCAAGTTTGCGGCACGCTTCCAGCAGCAGCGGAATGGTCGCGCGAGCGACGTTCCGGTAACTGAACAAGGTGCCGCCGAGGTCGAAGAAAATACCTTTCACGGCGTGATCTCCACGGACAACAGAGCGACGGTAAGTTGCTGGCGCCAGGCGAGATCAGTGAAGTCCATCTTGATCGGCGTGACGGCAATGAGGTTGCCGGCTACTGCTTCGAGATCGGTTTGGGGATGTTCGTTGCCCGGTGGGTAGCTGAGCTTGACCCAGAAGTACGGTTGATTGCGCGCATCAGTACGGGCGTCGATGCTGAATGCGCCGGGGGGGCGCTGGCCTTGCGTAGTCACGCGAATCCCGCGGACAGCGCCAGGCGCGCAATTCGGAAAATTAATGTTGACGAAGGAAGCTTTTGGCCAGCTCGGGACTGCCAGGAGCCTGGCCAGCAGCGCCGGCGCGTGACTGACGGCTGGTGCAAAATCCGCGACACCGTCGAGTGCACGGATCTGACTCAGGGCTATCGAGCGGATGCCGAGCAATGTTCCTTCCATCGCCGCTGCGATGGTGCCGGAGTAAGTGACGTCTTCGGCGAGATTCGCTCCGGAATTGATACCCGACAACAGCACGGTCGGTGGGCCATCGGTCATGAACTGCGAGACCGCCATCAGGACACAGTCTGTCGGTGTCCCCGTAATCTGATAGCGCTTGTCGTCGAGCTGACGCATGCGTATCGGATGCGTGATCGAAATCGAATGACCTGCGCCGCTCTTTTCCTGATCCGGTGCGACGACCCAGACGTCGTCGGTGAACGTGCGCGCAATCGTTTCGAGCACGGCGATGCCGGGTGCGTGGATACCGTCGTCGTTGGTGATCAGAATGCGGTGCTTGGCGGTGGTCATGATAGATATCTACTGGTGTTGGTGCGCGGCTTATACTGCGCAGGTCAAAATAGTGGCACTGATCCAGGTTTTAACGTACCCGGAACATGAAAAATACCGCGCCAAGCAGGCACAGCCCCGCCCACAAGTAATCGAGTTTGAGCGGCTCCTTGAGATAGAGCACCGCGAACGGGACGAACACGGTGAGCGTGATGGCCTCCTGCATGATTTTGAGCTGACCGACGGTCAAGACGGTATAGCCGATACGGTTGGCCGGGACCTGAAGCAGGTATTCAAACAGGGCAATACCCCAGCTGACGAGGGCGGCTACGACCCACGGCCGATGGTTGAGAGCCTTCAGATGCGCATACCATGCGAAAGTCATGAACACGTTGCTGCAGATCAGCAGCGCAATGGAGATGACGACGCTTTTCACGGTCGGGATTATCTCATGTTCTCTTTGGCATTTTCCCGGCAAGCTTGTGCGCCGCGCCTCGCTGCAGACCGGGCCGCCGGTCGGTAGCGCATTATGTGCCCGAAATCCGGCCACCCGGGCCGCGTGAACGGCCACGATTACTTGCGGACCAGCCAGCGCTCAATTATGGTCATCGGCCGGTGCGGGCGCGGGTCGCTCCGGCCGGCACCTAATCAACCACCCAACCAACTGGCCGCGACTGCCCTGATGGCTGTCGCCGGCCTCTGACTCAAAGCGCCTGTTACGCATGAAATCGCTGCTTGACCTGCTCCCGCTGATGGTCTTTTTCGCCGGCTACTACGGAGCTAAAGCAGAAGCCGAAATGGTTGGCGGTCTGCTTGGCACACTGCTCGGTTACCTGCATCTCACGGACCCGCTGCCTGAAAAACAGATCCCGCTGTTATTTGCCACGCTGCTTGCCATGGTGGCGACGATTGTTCAGGTTCTGTTGCTGCTGTTACTGCGCCACAAGGTAGACAAAATTCTATGGGTGAGCCTGGTCATTATTGTGCTGATGGGTATCGCGACGCTGGTGTTCCATGATCCAGAGATAATTAAATGGCGTTCGACCATCATTGACTGGATTTTCGGCCTGACCCTGCTGATTTCGGAGTTTGCCCTTGGTCGCAATCTCATCCGCGCCATGCTCCAGGGTCAGATTGAACTGCCGGATGTCATCTGGTCACGACTCAACCTGAGCTGGGTCGTCTTTTTTCTCTGTTCCGGAGCACTCAATCTCTATGTCGCGTTCAACTATTCCGAAGATACCTGGGTCAATTTCAATACCGTTGGCGGTATCGTGATCATGGTGGTGTTCCTGGTCGGGCAGGGCTTTTATCTGATGCGTCACCTGCAGGATCCGGAACACTCGGAATAGCGGATGCCGGACGAACTGGGCGGTAAGGGCGTACCGACACCCGCTCAGGCTAGGCCTGAGCGGGTGTCGTAGGGTGGTCGGTATCCGGCGCTGGACGAGTCGTCTGGCCGAATTCGGAACCCGGAAATAAGTGGCGGGCCTTGCGGCCCGCCGAGGGGAGGTCCCAAAAACAGCATCGAGGGGAGGTCGAACGTCTGTCTTGGTGGGAGCAATCATACGGAGTTTATGTTGCGGTGCAACGAATTTTTTGGAATAAGAGTATTTCCATTCATTCACATCGCTTTCACACACATCCTACCCAGCGCTATTCAAGCAGAGGCTTGTCGCTCAAGAAACGATCCAGCACGTTCTTCGTCAGGCGTGACACGTTGTTTTTGTAGACATTGTGCGACAAGGCACCGGGCCAGGCGATTGAACTCGTGGCGAATACGCCGCCGCCATTGGCGGTCGGGTAGAACACCAGATCGGCCCGGACCAGCTCATTCTCCTGCCCACCCAGGCCGGGATAGTTGATGAGCAGCTCCTCGCACACGACCAGATAGATGTCGGTGTGGTCGGTGGAAGAGGCCAGCAGATAGGCGCCGGGCGGCGTACCGAGCAGGCGGTCGGCCCGATCCAGTTCGAGACCGGCAGCGCCGCCGCCAATGAGGCCGAAATCGCCGATGCGCTCGTCCTTGCCGATGCCAGCCATGATCCATTGGATCTCGTGTTTGAAGCTATCCGGCTTGCGCACGTAGTACGAAGAAATATCGAAGCCCTGCGCAGTAAAGCCGGTGCCGACAATCGTTTGTGGCGGTCGTCCGTTTCGACGCCATAGGCCGCCATATTCGCCGGTAAACGAGTGGTAGTACTCGCCGGTGCGGGCCTCCCAGGCCCGGATGCCGCCTTCCGCCCGGCGAACTTCCATGACGCCCGGCGCTTCGCGGTGATAAGCGATACGCCAGTACCAGCCGTTGGCGCCGAGGTACATCAGTCGCCCTCCACGCTGTTGATAGGCATGCATGGCGTCCCACATTTCCTTCGAGTGATATTCCGGATGCGTGCCGGAGATGACGACCTTGTATTGCTCGATGGCGGCCAGACCGTCTTCGTGCAGGTCTTCATCGGTGATGACGTCGTAGTCATAACCGAGTGCCTCGAGCCAATTGATGATGTGTGTGTCGGCATTGAACTGCCACAAGGTCGAGCCGGTACCGCCCAGCCAGGAGCGGTATTTCGGGCGCATATTCAGTATCGGGCGCAAACGAGAGGAATAGCACACGCCCGAATGATCGCTATGCGTGTCGTAGCAGCTTGCGCCGTATTCGCGATGGACGTTGCGGTAGAGGTCCTGTCGGTCATGCTCGACCAGGCGGCCGCCGAGCAGTTGCGCAACCGGTGAATCGGAACCGAGATGTTCGTTGGCATAGGCCATATAGCTGCCGGTCGGCAGCAGAAAGCAGATTTTGGCTGTCGCCTGACCACGTGGCGGCAGGATGGCGAACGGCACGTAATCCTCGTCTTCGAGTTCGGGGCCGCAACGCAGACGCGCCGCATACAGGCCGCTCTTGAGCTGCTTCGGCACAGTCAGCGATACGTCGACTTCCCAACCGGCGTCATAGATATCGTCGTCATGAAAGTGTATTGCGCCGTATTCCGCCGGCGCATGCCGCCAGTTCATTTCTTCGCCGCTCCAGTTCCAGCCGGTCATGCCGCGTGCTGGCAAGTTGACGACGCGGCCGTGCAGTCGATTGGCCGATATGTCGGTAACCTGCTGGCTGGGGATGTCCAGGCCGAAATCCCAGGCAGCGACGACGGCTTGCGCGAGTTCTCCGCGCGCCGGGGCATGTTTCAGGATTTCCATTTCTGCCTGGGTCAGTGCGCGAGCAGCAATGCGCGGCGAATCGATCTTGCCGTTGTAATGATCGGTCGCGACCGTGCGCCCTTTATCGCGTCGCAGATAGCGGGCACCAATCAGCAACGGGTCGTCGTGAGCGGGAATGCGGGTCGTCTTAAGGACCTGCTTTTTGACAGCGGCATCGTCACAGCCGACATGGGTATGCAGCGGCTGTTGGACGAGCGTTACGGTCTTGCTGACTGCATCAAAAGTGCCGGCCACGAAATACCATTCGTGCGCCAGCAGCGGTTTGCCGGTAGCCACAGTCACGACGCGGTTCTTGCCGGTGCCCAGCGTCAGACTCAGTCCGCCGTTATCCGCAGCCAGCGCGAGAACGGCGCCGCTTTGCGCGCGTTCCGACCAGTTACTGATCAGCGCCTGACGGCCTTTGTCCGGCGTTGTCGGCCAGATGAACGCTTGAAAGGTAAAACTCGCCAGCTGAGCCAATGGCCCGCCGCCGGCGACTTCGACAAACGAACCGGCGTGGATGACCTGGCGTCGGCCGGGATAACTGCCGCTCACCGCCGTACGCACGACGCGCTCCTGATAGCCCGGGCCGTCCGGATTCATATCGCCGCAGATCAGCTGGACGATATCTGCTGTGAACTTGGCCGCCTCGCAGTTGACCATGAAGTGGATGGTTTCACCGGGCGCAACACTGACGCGATCGGCGTAGGCGGTTATTTTCATCATTTGATAGTCTCCCCGGTCAATGCTTTCCAGCGCTGACGAAATACGTACCACTCGGCGTCGGCCATGCTGGTAAAGCGCTGGTCGAGCAGTTTGATCGGTTTACCGGGCATGTCAGAAGTTCTCGCAAGCTGCCATTCCCGATTCGCCTTGATCACGACGAGGCAAAATTTGCCTGGCATCGGTGCACCACGCAGGCGTGTCAGCAGGCGTTGAAGGTCCGGGCTGTGGTGTCCGATAGGATTGAGCTTGAATTCGTCGATCAGACGCCGATCATCGGTTGACGCAATGTAGTGCACGGCGGCTGCCTGGTTGTCGGCCATGGCTATCTGCTCCTCTCGTTATTCATCTGTTTCAGGCGCACCATCCGGGGCTCGCTTGAAGCGGAGCACGAATCTGTCGGTGCGCCCGCGTATCGACGGATCGAACACGTCGAGCGTGTGCTGGTCACGCGGATTGCGCAGGACCTCACTGGCGGCGTCGAACGTGAAGCCGTTGGCCTCGAAATCATGGCGTAGATACGATTCTTCGATGCGATGCAGCGTCTGAGCATCGCGTGGGCCGCGATCTGCGGCGGCGGCATGATCGACAACGACTACGGTACCGTCCGCTTTCAAAGCGTCGCGCACCTGTTGCAGAAAACGCTCGCGCCCGACGATGGGCGAAACATCTGCGTAATAATATAGATCGTGATACGTGAGCGAGACAAAGATAACGTCGAAACGTGCGTGTCCCAGCTTCAGATCGTCGACTTCGCTTTCCAGGGTCGTTACGCGTGGAATGCGATGATTGGCGAAACGTGTGGCGGCCATGTCGCCGGTGAACTCGCGATAAGCCGCGCTGCTATGCGCAAGTACGCGACCGCGCGGACCGACCGCTTCGGCAAACAGTTCGCTCCAGTAACCGCCGCCTGAATAGAGATCGAGCACCCGCATACCGGGCAGGATGCCGGCAAATTCGACGATGGCAGCGGGCGCGCTCGTCAGATCGCGTTCGAGATCGGCTGACGAACGGTCGGGTGCATCGAGTAGTCGCGCAATCGGACTCTCGGCGACCGGCTTATCTGACGTGTTGCCGGCAGCCACCGATGTGCTGATAAACAATAAGCCACTCAGCACCAGCACACGGCGCAGTGTGTCGAAACGCGCAGACCGGGGTGACCGCTTCATGAGTGCGCGGATCATGCCACAGACGAGGCGTCAGGCGGTGTTTGCTCCGTGCTTCAGAACGGTACGCCGTGCTCGACTGCGAACTCGCTGTAGCCGCTCTGCATGCGAGCCAGTACCGGCCGTGATGGACTGCCGCAGACGGTGCCGTCGAGACTTGCCACGGCGACCAGTCCGGCGCCGCTGCCGGCAAGAAACACTTCGCTGGCGGCGAGCAATTCGTAACGTGTCATCGGTCTGACGACGACTGCCAGTTCAGCGCCTTTTGCGCAGTGCAACACAGTGTCCCGCGTCAGGCCGGGCAGAACGCCTTCACTGGTTGGCGGTGTGACGAGTTCGTCGTCGATCACCGCAAACAGATTGGCCCCGCTTGCTTCGGTCACGCGGCCGGACTCGTTCAATAACAATGCGTCGTCATATCCTTTCAGTCGGGCGTCGCGTTTCGCCAGAACGTTGTTCAAATAGTTCAAGCTCTTGACCTGCGGATCGAGCATGTCGCTGCGTGGCCGCCGTATGCTGGCCGTCATCAGACTTAAGCCCCGCGCGCGCGCCTCGCTCGGAAACATGCGCAGACTGGCCACGATGCAAAAGAATCCAGGTTCCTCGCAGGAAGCCGGATCGACGCCGAGTTCGCCGACGCCACGGGTGAGGACGAGGCGCACATAGGCCTCAGCCTCGCCATGCGCGCGTGCCGTTTCGACAACAATCGCTTCGATCTCGCTCCGCGCAAACGGCAACTCGAGACCAATCGCCCGGGCCGAGCGTTCAAGGCGGACGATGTGATCGGGCAGGCGGAAGACGCGCCCGCCAGTAATGCGGATGCCTTCAAATACGCCATCGCCATACAGCAAACCGTGATCGAGTATCGGCACGCGACATTCGCGCGCATCACCCACTTCACCTCGATACCACACTTTCATAACATCTTTCCTTCCAGCCGTAACGCAATTCCTTCGGCCGCATGACGTACACGACGGGTCGCGACGGTCGGCCCGATGGCCGCAAATCGCGATGCCACCATCGCCAGCGCGACCGCACCGGCCAATCGTTTGCCGGCGAATACCGGCGCGCCGACGACACACAATCCGGGCTGCCATTCTTCGATATTGCTGGCCCAGCCCTGTTGCCGAACGAGTTCGACTTCGGCCTCCAACAGTTTGCGTGCGCGCAAGGTGCGCGGGGTAAAGCGCGTCAATTCCGCAGCAGCAACCTGCTCGGGCGCATGGGCGAGATATAGCTTACCGACAGCCGTGGCATGCACCGGCACTGCGGAACCGAGACGCGGCGAGGCCCGCAGGAAACCATCGCCCTCAGCTTTTTCGACGACCAGCAATTGGCCGGCGCGTGCCACGACCAGAAAAAACGTCTCGCCAAGTTCCGCTGCCGCCGCTTCGAGCACGGGTTTGGCGGCCGCAACCAGCGGTTCGCGATTGGCAACGACCAGACCGAGAGCCAGCAAGCCGAAGCCGGCCCGATAGCGCCCGCTGTCATCCTGTTCGGCCAGCCCGCGGCGAAGCAACGGTGCAAGGGTGCGATGGGCACTAGAACGCGGCATGCCGAGTTCGCGCGCGAGGTCGCTCAAGCGCAATGCGCCCTGGCTGTTGCCGAGCAGGAACAGGGCGTCCAATGCTTTATCGATGGTGCTCATGATGTTCCACTATTCGAAACAATTATTCGAAATATGGAATCACCATAAGCGGTGCTTTCTCCTGCTGCAAGGCTGCCCGTTACGCTTCGTGTGGAACCGTTGAATTGCCGGGTTTCGAGCGGCCAGTAACCCCGCAGGCTGCGGCTGCGACCGGGCGGGGCGCAATACCGGCACGCCGGTCAATTCCGCCATGTGAAACGTGGTCAGCGTCAGGAAGACTTGCGCTTGCGGAACAGGCGCCCGACGACAGCGGCACCACCGACTGCCGCGAGTGCCGCGACCTTGCCGAACTTGGCCAGGAACAGACCAGCCATCGCGATCAGGCCGAGTTTTTTGGCGGCCAGACCACCAACGAGTGCGGCGAGTCCGTAAGCTGCGACTTTGTCCGTCGCAGGATCGAAATCCGCATAGCGTTTGCCGTCGTTGAAACTGAGGCCGGCGAGGAGTTGATGGGCGAGGGGTTTCTGCGCTTCGATGCTCGCCAGATCAGTGACGAGATTCATCGACACATACCCTTCGCGACCCAATTGATAGGTGTTGTAGTTGACGCTTGCACTTTCGGCGCCGCCGCCGGTAGCACCTTTCTCGCGCAGCTCGGCCGACCACACCAGTCGATGCGCCACGGCATCGTAAGCCGGTGCCTGAACCCAACCGGCGACGACGAACTCGGGAATACCGCGGGAACGGCGTTCTTCATTACCGGCGTCAGTGCCGTCTTTCAGGCTCTGCAGGAGTTCGTCGGCATCCCATTCGCGCGCTTCGTCGTCTTCGACATAACCGGAAGCGTCGTAGCGTACGCTGACGAATCCCTGCAACTGGTCGCCGATGACGAGACCGAGAAAACCGGCGTCGGTCTGATTGCCCATTGCTTCGAGCAGAGCAATCGCGGGCTCCTTGCGCACGAAAGCGAATCCTTCCGGCAATTCGAGCGCAGCCTGAGCGTCGAGCGCTATGCGCGCCGGACCGGCGACACGGGCTTCGCCGGCTGCGCTCATTGCCCGGGCAAATTGTTCATCCGCTGTTGGCGGTGCATCCTCGGCCAGAGCAGGGAGGGCGCACAGGATCAGCAGGCCAAATCCGGCGGACAGATTTCGCAGCATGGTCGGTCCATCGGTTGCGTGGGGCCGCCACTGTAGTGAAACGCGCGCGCCGAGGTCAATGCCGCCTCAATAGTTCCATTGCAGCTGCATGCGCAGCAGATCGCCGCTGATCTGATCGAAAGGTGCGACGAGCACGTTGGTTCTATCCGTCATCACATACATGCCGGTCAATTCCAATTCCGGCATCGGTTGCCACTCCAGACCGAACTCGGTCTCGGTGACATCCGTCGCTGGCGCGTTGCGCTCGAACTTCATGGCGCCGTCGAAGTATTGCCAGCGCACGAACGGCATGAACACGCCGAATTCGTGTTCGATGCGATACATCGCCTGGACGTAGCCGCCGTTCAGCGATTCCTCATCGATGAAGCTCGCGTCCGCCGACAATTGCGGACCGCGGCCCCAGTTCCACTCCGCCTGCAGACCAAACGGCTGTGGGTAGAGCACGGCATGCAAACCGAAACGATCGTCGCGGAAGCCGTTGGCCGGAGCATCGAGGCGGATGCCGTTGTCGACCGTCGGCAGGAAGCGCCCGGAACTCGCCTGCACGCCCGCTTCGACAATCTGGCCGTTAGCGAACTGATAGGGATAAGTCACGCGGCCGACCAGATGAAAGTTGTCGTTGCGTTCGAAACGATTGGCGCCTTCGCCGTTATAGATGCCGAGCGCGACGACACCGTAGTCACCCGAACCTTTCAAACCGGTAGACACCAGGTCCTTGAAGCGCTTGCGGATGTGCTCTGGCGCCCAGTAGAGGAATGCGCCGAGGTCGCGTTCGTCCTTGCAGCAGCTATTGGTGGCGTCATTGCGGTCCAGCGCCAGGCGATTCTGGCTCGACTGCAGATTCTCGAAACTGTAGGGGACCTTGGACTGGCCGACGCGCACACGGAATTCTTTTTTCTTATCGAAAGAAATGTCGGTGTAGAAATCGCGCAGCTGGACAAAGCTGGTCTGGCTCGAACCCGGCGGCGTTACTGCGAAATCCGGCTGCAGATAAAGTGACATATGGTCATTGATATCGCCGCTCAGGATTAGCCGCGCACGGCGGATGAACAGTGACTGATCCTCGCCGACTGAACGGTCGGCCTGGTGACGGAGCTGATCGAGCTCATCGTCGAAGAGCTGGTTGTAGCGCAACTGGACATAGCCACGGATGGCGTATTTGTCATACCACTTCGGTGGTTCGGCCGGTTTGTCGGCCGCTGCGGTAGCCAGAGCTGCAGGTACTGCGGCAGCCTGAGCCACGGCTGCGGTCTGCCCGGTCACGGCCGGCGTCGCTGGAGCGACCGCGCCTGCTATCGCCGGTGCCGGCGTCGCCGCATCGGGCACCTGCTGGAACACCCCCAGCTTGACGCGATTCGGCCCGGCTTCGGTATAGACCTGCTTGGTCACGGTATCGACATAGAGCTCGAGCGTCTGCGCGAGTACCGGCAACACCCACGAACAGAGCACAGTAAGCAACAGCCAGCGACCGAAATTCATGGTGGAGTCTCCCTTGATGATTCGCGAAACCCGCCGCTGGCTGGCTGCCCGCAGTCCGAACTTCGTGACAACTGGGTGACGATTACATGGCATTGATGTGACCGAATGATGACAACCGTCATATTCGGTCCTGGCCGATGCACCGTCGTCGGCGCGCGGTTTGAAGAACAGGGCTACATCTGCTGCTGGAGGGCAGGTAAAATCTCACCGCTGCCGGCAGTCTCACGCCACCGGCAACCTCGTGGGGCCGTAGCTCAGCTGGGAGAGCGCCGCGTTCGCAATGCGGAGGTCGGGGGTTCGATCCCCCCCGGCTCCACCAATTCGACTACCTGGACGATCCCAAATCTTCAGGCGCCCCGGACTTACCGTCCATCCTCGTTCAGCAGCGCCACGTCGGCTGTTCTGATTTCCCCAGCGCGCTCAAGTTTCAGGCTATGAACGCCGCTTATCAGAGCGTTGTCCCTGGCTTCGAGCCGGCGAAACCCCACCCACAGCGTGATTACGCCAATGTCCGTACCGCAGACGAAAATCGCCCTATTACCGACCGCGCCGGCGGCGCGAACGGGTACAGTCGATGCGGTTAAGTTGTCGACCGCTGAGATATCCGCGCGGCTGGCTGCCTGGCTGGCGCTGGTGTGTAACATGGTTCCTGCAGTCGCGGCCGCGCGCGTTACGTTGGGCGCGCGCCACGATAGTGGCTTCGAGACGAGCGCGGCATGGCCTCCCGGCGCAGCGTTGGAGCCTGACGTCGTTGCACTTTCCGATCGGGTGCGCGTGGATGGCGAGCCGCTGGTGATGGTTCAGGTCGGGGCCACGAACGTCGTCATCCTGGCGCGCAGAATGTCGCGCAGCCCGCACGCCGACGCAGTGTTGGTGCTCAAGCTTCTACAGCTCTCCGATGACCAGCGCGAAACGCTGATCAAATTGATCGATTGGAGCGCCGCGTGGCTGCAATTTGTGCTGGACGGTGAGAGCGGACACCTCGGCGCGGCGCGCCTCGATCTGGTGAGTGCCGCACTGAGTGCGCCTGATTTTCGTGAAGCAGCCACGGCAATGGCCATCCGCGTTGCACTCATCGCTGGGGCCGACAGTGCGAGTATCGGTCTTGCGCGCGGCGACCGTATCGAACTGTTGGCTCGTTCCCATTCCGCCACGCTTGACTCAGCGACGATCAGCAATCGCGCGCTGATAGCGGCCATGGAGGAAGCACTAGACGAGGATTGCGCAGTCGCTATGCCGCCGCTCGCCGCGGACTCTGGCGTGGCTAACTTCGCCCACAGCCAGTTACGCGTGCAAGAAGGCGCGGTGGCGGTGTGTACGCTGCCGCTGCACGATGGTCAAACCACGGTAGGCGCACTGACATTGAGCCGCCATCGCGGCACGGGCTACACCACTGCCGAAGTCGCCGGGCTGAGCGCCGTGACAGCAGATATTGCCAGCGTCCTACGCCATAAGCGCGACGCCGAGGCGTCACTGCGCGAGCGCCTGGTGGTACGTCTGGCGGCCCTCGGCGGCACAGGCCGCCAAGGAATCAGAGTTGTGGCAGTGGCAGGGCTACTGTTGCTGGTCGCGCTGGTATGTCTCGATGGCACGTACCGCATCGCTGCCCCCGCGACGCTGCATGGCAGCATACAGCGCAGCATCGTCGCACCAATTGATGGCTATGTGCTCGAAGCGCCGGCGCGCGCCGGCGATGTCGTCAAACAAGGAGACGTATTAGCTCTGCTTGATACGCAGACCCTCGAATTCGAGCGACGCAAATGGCAGGCCGATTACGCCGAAGCGGATAAGACGCTGCGCCAAGCGCTGGCGAAAATGGACCGGGCAGAAACCGCCATCAGCAAAGCGCGTCTCGGCAAGGCCGCCGCGCAACTCGCCTTGGTCGAAGTGCAGATCTCACGTGCGCGTCTGATCGCACCATTCGATGGCATGGTAATCGCGGGCGATCTCAGCCAGTCCATGGGCGCGCCGGTCGGCCGCGGCGATGTGTTGTTCGAGATCGCGCCGCTCGACGATTACCGGGTCGAACTCGAAGTCGGCGAGCGCGACGTCGCGAATGTGCAGGCCGGTCAGCACGGTGAATTGGCGTTGGCCTCGTGGTCTGCCGCGCCCTTGCCTTTCACTGTCGACAGGGTCCTGGGCGTCGCAGAGACCAGCGACGGTCGCAATGTCTTCAAGGTCGAGGCCGTGCTGAGCGGTGAGGTCGGGCAGTTACGACCAGGCATGCAGGGCATCGCGCGCATCGATTCAGGGCCGCGCCGCCTGCTTTGGGTATGGACCCATGCGTTGGTCGATCGCGTACGACTGTGGTTATGGTGGCGCGTGCCGTGAACGCAACGCAGTCGACCGAAGCTTGGTGGTCGCGCATGGCGCCGCGTCGCGTCCGGCTGCGTGATACAGTGCAGGTATGTCGGCATCGCTATCGCGGCCGCCGCTGGTATCTGCTGCGGGATGCCGCGAGCGGCAGCTGGCAACGTTTGAACGAGACCGCATTCGATGTCGTGCGTCTGCTGAACGGCGAACGCAGCCTGGCGACGGTCCATGCCAGTCTGCAGGATGCTGGCCGTACACTCGATGAAGCGGAACTTGCGGCTGTGATCAATGCGCTGCATCAGGCCGAGTTGCTCGACTGGGGCAGCGCTCAGGACGCTGCTGATCTGCACCAGCGTGCGCGCGCATTGTCGCGGCGCAAACGGATCTCGCGCTGGTTGTCGCCGCTGACTTTCCGCCTGCGTCTGCCGGATCCCGATGTCCTGATCGCGCGCCACCAGACTCTTGCACAGTGGCTGTTCAGTCCTGCCGGTGCAGTCGGCGCCGCCCTGTTGCTGGTCTGCGGCGTGCTGGCAAGCGTGGTGTCGTGGCCGCAGATTGTCGGCTACTGGCAGGCTCGTGGTTACGCCGCCGATGCCTGGTTGTTGATGCCGGTGGTCTATCTGGTAATCAAGACCGTGCACGAAGCGGCGCACGCGCTTGCGGTCAAGCGCTGGGGCGGTGAGGTGCACGACGTCGGCATCGTGCTGATGCTGCTGTTTCCCGTACCGTACGTCGACGCGTCTGCCGCGTGGGGCTTTCCTGCGAAGCGCCAACGCATCCTGGTCGGCGCGGCCGGCGTGCTCGCGGAACTCATGATTGCAGCATTCGCGGCGCTGATATTCATGCTGACCGAAGCAGGGATGATCAAAGATCTCGCCTATACCGCTATGCTCCTCGGCAGCGTTTCGACGCTGCTTTTCAACGGCAACCCGCTGCTGCGGTACGACGGTTATTACGTCTTTGCCGATGCCATCGAAATGCCGAATCTGGCGCCGCGCGCGACGCGTTACTGGCTTTATCTGCTGCAGCGTTACGTGCTCGGCCTGCGCCAGGCGAACAGCCCGGAATCGACTGCAGCCGAGCGTGTTTGGCTGTTGGTTTATGGCGCGGCGTCCTGCTTCTACCGCTTGATAGTGACCGCTGCTGTCGCGCTGCTGGTAGCCAGCGCGGTGCCAGCGCTCGGCTTCGTCCTCGCCATATGGGTCGTGCTCGGGCAAATTGGCTGGCCGCTGGTTCGCGGCATTCTGTTCATCGTATCGGCACCACAGTTACAGGCCCGACGGGCACGTGCCTGGGGCGCGGCGCTCACAATACTCGTCGCGTTGGCCACCCTGCTTCTGGCGGTACCCCTGCCGCTTGCAACGTTCTGTGAGGGTGTGGTGTGGCTGGCGCCGCACGGGCAGGTGCGAGCGGCCGCGGAGGGCACTGTGAGCGAGATTTTGTTCGAAGCCGACGACGAGCGGCTCGCTGCCGGTACGCCGTTCGCGCGCATCGACAGTCCACTCCTGGACGCGCGCGTCGCAGCGCTCAGTTTCGAACTCGAAGAAATGCGCAGTCGCCACAGTGCAGCGCGCATCCGCGATCCGCATGAACTCGCGAGCCTCGCGCAGCAGATTGAGCGGCTCGAGACCGATCTTGCGGTGCTGCGCGAAGAGCAGCGTAATCTCGTGGTCAAGACGCCAATCGACGGTCTGCTGGTCGTACCTGACGCGTATCGTCTGCTGGGCCGTTATGTAAGGAAAGGCGATGTTCTGGCCTATGTGCTGGAGCAATCCACGCCGGTGGTGCGCGTCGCGGTGCCGCAGTCCGATGCCGAACTCCTTCGGCGAGGCATGCGTGACATAGCGGTGCGCCTGCTCGACGAGCCCGACAGAACGGTGACCGCGAAGGTCCATGCGGAGGTGCCATCAGCGAGCCGCGCACTGCCAAGTGCCGCGCTCGGTGCAGGCGGCGGCGGACTGATTGCAGTCGACCCGGTCCATCCCGACAAGGCGATGGAAAACCTGTTTGTGCTCGACCTCGAGTTGAGTGGGTTGCCACCCACTTTACGCGTCGGCGGACGGGCCTGGGTCCGCATCGAGCATGATCCTGAAGCGGTGGCGGCGCGCATATATCGCATGGCACGGCGACTGTTCCTCGCACACCTCGCAGTCTGAACTGGTCGGAACTCAAGTCGTGGCGCGATGCGCCGCTAGCCGCTACTGAATTCCCTGTCCCGATAGAGTCCGCTGTCATGTCGCTACTTTCCACTTTACTTGGCTTCCGCCTGCCACTTTGCAGCTTGTTGTTGCCCGGTCTGCTGTCGATGGTTGGCGCTGTCGAGGCAGCCGACGACTCGGAAGATCTGGAATGCGTGGTGACACCTTATCGCGTGCTCGATCTCAGCAGTGGCGTCAGCGGGCGGCTTGATCGAGTACTGGTCGAGCGGGCCGAGCGGGTGTCGGCCGGCCAGGAGCTGGCCTATCTCGAATCCCAGGTGGAACATGCAAATTTGACTCTGGCCCGCGCTCGCGCCGGCATGAACAGTGAAGTGCAGCTGCGCGCCTCCGGCCTCGATTTCGATGAACGACGGCTGGCACGCATCGACAATTTGCAGGCCCGGAAAGTGGTTTCCGTGCAGGACCAGGATGAAGCGGCACGCGCCGCCAAGCTCGGTCACTGGCAACTGGCGGTGGCTCAGGACAATCTGCGCCTCGCCGATCTCGACGCGCGTCGGGCAGAGGCGGCGCTGGCTTTGCGTCAAGTGGTGAGTCCATTTGACGGGGTGGTGGTCGAGCGTTTCAAGTCGCCTGGCGAGTACGTCGACAAAGAAGCGATCCTGCGCGTCGCCCAACTCGATCCGCTGCGCATCGAGGTCATCGTACCCATCGCGCGTTATGGCGATTTCTCGGTCGGCCAGACTGTCGCAGTCTATCCAGAAACCGATCCCGACCATCCGTGGCAGGCGCCCGTCACCGCCGTTGACGCGGTTGGCGATCCGGCCAGTGGTACCTTCCGCGCACGTCTCGAGTATCCCAACCCAGGCCAGCAGCATCTGGCCGGCATCAAGTGTATGGCGCGCCTGGCCGGCACAGCGGCAACTCCGAACGTGCATTCTGCCGATCAACCGGCGGCGCCGCTCGCACTAGCGGCGCCGTGAAAATCTGACGGGAAACGTCTGGCCATGGCAGCTCTGTCATCGCGCTTGAACTCAGCCCGTCGCCAATGCGCGCGCCGCACGGCGTCGCACGTCGAAAGTCTCGAACCGCGCATGCTGCTATCAGCCGAGCTTGGGCTCGGCCTCGATGTGCCGCGCGATGCTGCGCATGACACTGCTCTCTTGCACCCTGCGCTTGATCCGTTCGTACTCACCGATTGGTTACCCGATACGGCCACGCCCCATCACGCACCGTTACCGGCGCCGCTCGATCTCACCGCGCTGGCCAGCCTGGAGTCGGGTGATCGCACTACCCACCAGCGGCAGGAGTTGATCTTCATCGACGCCGGCATCGCTGAATTCGAGCAGCTGCGCAGCGATCTCGATCAGCGTCATGACGGCGTACTGCGCACGATCGTCGTGCTCGATTCAGGTGCCGAAGGTCTGCAACAAATCGATGCGCTGCTCGGCCGCAGCCGCGATGTCGATGCCGTGCACATCTTCGCCCATGGTTCGCGCGCTGGACTGCAACTCGGCAGCACCTGGCTGAACGCTGCAAGTCTTGCTGAGCATGCCGACACGGTTGCCGGCTGGCAGCAGGCGTTCTCGGCGCAGGGCGATCTTTTGCTCTACGGCTGCGATCTCGCCGCCAGTGACGCAGGTCGCAGTCTTGTGCAGTCCCTGGCGAAACTGACCGGCGCCGATGTAGTTGCTTCCGATGATCTCACCGGCAGCGCCGCACTCGGGGGCGATTGGATGCTGGAATACGCGACAGGTGTGGTCGATACCAACGTTGCAATGGATGATGCTTCGCCGACCCGCTGGAGCGGGGTGCTCGGCCAGATCTCAGTGACGACCATCAATGACGTGCTGGACGGCGACGCCAATACCACTTCGTTGGCAGCATTGGCGCTGACCCCAGGCGCCGATGGTTTCGTTTCATTGCGCGAGGCGATCAAGGCGGCGAACAGTTCGGCCGGCGCCGATACCATCAACCTGCAGGCTGGGACATACAGCTTGACGCGTTTCGGTCTCGACGACACTACCGGCGATCTCGACATCCGCGACAGTTTGACGATCGTCGGCGCATCGCCAGGTACCACGACTGTCGATGGCAGCAACCTCTATCGTATCTTCGAAGTACACGATGACGCCGCGATCACCGTCAAGATATCTAATCTGAAGATCCAGAACGGACTGGCCAATTTACTGAGCGGCGAGGATGGCGGCGGTGTGTTCGTGCAGGGCTCTTCCAACACGCCAAACGTCTATCTGAGCAACGTGTGGTTCTCGGCCAATGCCACCAGCGGTATCACCGATGAAGGCGGCGCCATCTATAACGCCGGTCATCTCGATATCGACGGTGCACTGATCGAAGGCAATCATTCGAAGAAAGGCGGCGGTATCTTCAATGCGAGCGGTGGCGTGCTCAATATGAGCAACGTTACGCTGAGTGGCAACCAGGCCACCGTCGGACAAGGGGGTGGTTTCCATAACGCCGGGACCGCCACGCTCAATCACATCACCGTGACCGCCAACAGCGCGAGTACGCAAGGCGGCGGTGTGTTCGACAGCGGAACGCTTTATCTCAGCAACGCCATCCTGTCTGGCAACAGCGCCGGCAGCAGCGGCTCCGACCTGTCTGGGGCGCTGAACGGGAGCGACTCCAATATCTTCGGCAACGACAGTGGCGGCAGCGGCTACGACGCATCTGATCGCCGCAACGTGAATCCGAATCTGGGCGCACTCACCGACAATGGCGGCAGCCTCAAGACCTATGCGCCGCAGGCCGGCAGCCAGGCTATCGGTAACGCGGATGTTGGCAACACCGTGAGCCTCGATCAGCGCGGGTTCCTGCGCAACGATGGCAGCCCGGATATCGGCGCGCATGAGGTCGGCGCCAGCAGCATCGCTATCGGGCACTACCTCGACCGGTTCAGTTCGATTGCCTACAGCGGCAACGACGGCACGCTGGCATGGAGCAATGATTGGCAGGAAATAGGCGAGGGCAACGGAGCTGGCAGCGGCAGCATCGGGATCCGGCTGGAGCTCGGCGAACAAGCGCTGCAAATTCACTCGAACGGCGGAGGCGTGTGGCGCCAGGCCAATCTCTCTGGCGCGAGCCAGGCATTTCTGAGTTTTGACTACGTTCGGGAAAACCTGGGCGTCGGCGAAAACCTTGTTGTTGAAGCTTCAACCGATGGCGGCAGCAGTTGGACCCAAATCGGTAGCGTTAACGGCCCCGCAGACGACAGTTTCTTTCGGAGTGCCAACTTCAATCTCTCGGCGCACATCGACAACGACACACGCGTGCGCTTTGTCGCTGGCGGCGGGCACAAGGTGTTTCTCGACAATGTTCGGATTGATCTGGGGAGCGCACCGCTCAATCACCAACTGGCCGCCACCAACCTGACCCAGATCCGCTCCTATACCGAGGGCGCCGCGACAATCGCGCTTAACGATATCGTCATCACTGACGTCGACAGCGGCGAGATCGTGACCGCTACGCTGACCCTGGTCGATATCAACGCCGGCGTATTGACGACCAGCGGTACCGCAACCTACACCCCGGCAACGGGGGTGTGGACTGTCACCGGCACCGTGGCCAATGTTAACGCCGCTCTCGCGGCAGTCAGTTTCACGCCGGTGACCAATTACGATCGGGATACCAGTATCACATTGGCTATCGCCGATGGTGGCGAAAATGGCACGGTGGCGGTGACCGGCACCATCACGCTCGATGTCACGCCGGTCAACGATCAGCTGAGCGCGAGCAATCTGATCCAGACGCGCACGTATACGGAAGATGCTGTCTCAGTCGCGATCAATGATATCGTCGTGAGCGATGTCGATACCGCAGAGACGGTCACGGCCACCTTAACTCTGGCCGATGTCAACGCCGGTGTGCTGACCATCAGTGGCACCGCGACGTATACGCCGGCGATTGGCGTGTGGACCATCACCGATACGGTGACCAACGTCAACGCCGCACTCGCAGCGATCAGCTTCACACCAGCGACGAATTACGATTTGGATACCACGATCAGCGTGAATATCGCCGACGGCAGCGAGAACGGTACGGTGGCGGTGACCGGCACCATCACACTCGATGTCACGCCAGTCAACGATCAGCTGAGCGCAACCAATCTGGTCCAGACGCGCACATATACGGAAGGTGCTGCCTCGGTTGCAATCAACGATATTGTGATCTCGGACGTCGATACGGCCGAGACGGTCACGGTGACGTTAACCCTGGCCGATATCAACGCTGGCGTATTGACCACCAGCGGCACAGCGACCTACACCTCGGCGACCGGCGTGTGGACCATCACGAATACTATCGCCAACGTCAACGCGGCCCTGGCTGCGGTCAGTTTCACGCCGGCGACGAACTACGATCAGGATACCAGCATCGCCGTGGCCATCACCGACGGCGGCGAGAATGGTACCGTTCCGGCGACCGGCACCATCACGCTCGATGTCACGCCGGTCAACGATCAATTGAGCGCGACTAATCTCACGCAGACGCGCGCCTATACTGAAAACGCGGCGTCGGTCGCGATCAACGACATCGTTATCACTGATGCCGACAGCGCTGAAAGCGTCACCGCGACGCTGACCCTGGCCGACATCAACGGCGGTGTATTGACGACCAGTGGTACCGCGACCTACACGCCGGCGACAGGTGTGTGGACCATGACTGGCACGGTGACCGACGTCAACGCAGCATTGGCAGCGGTCAGCTTCGTACCGGTCGCGAATTACAATCTCGATACCACCATCAGTGTGAACATTATCGATGGTGGTGAGAACGGCGCTGTGCCAGTGACAGGCACCATCACGCTCGACGTCGATCCGGCGCCGGTTAATGCGCAAATCAGCGCCACCAATCTGACCCATACGCGCTTCTATACCGAGAGCGACGCCTCGGTCGCAATAAATTCCATCGTCGTCAGCGATGATGATGGCGCCGAGACGGTTACGGCAACTCTGACCCTGGCCGACATCAATGCAGGGGTATTGAGTACCAGTGGCGCTGCGACCTACACGCCGGCGACGGGCGTATGGACCATTACCGGTACGATTATCGACGTCAACGCCGCGCTGGCGGCGCTTAGTTTCGCCCCGGCGACGAACTACGATCTGGATACCACCATCAGCGTGACCATCGCTGACGGCGGCGAGAACGGCACCGTACCGTTGACCGGCACCATCACGCTCGATGTCACGCCGGTCAACGATCAATTGAGCGCGTCCGATCTGACACAGGTCCGGACCTATACCGAAGGTGCGGCCTCGGTTGCGATTGATGACATCGTCATCACCGATGTCGACAATGTTGAGACTGTCACTGCGACACTGACCCTGGCCGACATCGATGCCGGCGTGTTGACCACCAGCGGCACCGCGACCTATACCGCGGCAACAGGTGTATGGACCATTACTGACACGGTGCTTAACGTGAATGCCGCATTGGCGGCTGTCAGCTTCACGCCAGCGACGGACTACGATCTGGATACCAGCATCGCTGTAACCATCGCCGATGGCGGTGAGAACGGCACAGTAGCGGCGACCGGCACCATCGTCCTCGATGTCACGTCATTGAACGATCAGCTAAGTGCTACCAATCTGACGCAGACCCGCAACTTTACCGAAGGCGCAGCCTCGGTCGCTGTCAATGATATTGTCATCACGGACGTCGATAGTGCAGAGACGGTCACGGCCACATTGACCCTGGCCGATATCAACGCCGGTGTGTTGACCACCAGCGGCACGGCGACTTATACCGGCGCAACAGGTGTATGGACCATCACCGATACGGTGGCCAACGTCAATGCAGCGCTTGCGGCGCTCAGTTTTTCGCCGACGACGAATTTCGATCTGAATACCACCGTTGCAGTCACTATCGCCGATGGCGGCGAGAACGGCTCAGCAGCGGTGACCGGCACCATCTCGCTGAATGTCACGCCGATCAACGCGCAACTCAGCGCGACCGAACTCACCCAGACACGCGTCTATACAGAAGGTGCAGCTTCGGTCGCGATCAATGACATCGTCATCACCGATGTTGACAGCGCCGAGATTGTCACCGCTACCCTGACTCTGGCCGATATCAACGCCGGCGAATTGACGACCAGCGGCACGGCGACTTATACCCCGGCGACGGGCATATGGACCGTCACCGGCACGGTGACCAGCGTCAATGCCGCACTGGCATCGGTCAACTTCATGCCGGCGACGGACTACGATCTGAATACCACCATCGCTGTGACCATTGCCGATGGTGGCGAGAACGGCACGGTTGCGATGACCGGCACCATCACGCTCGAGGTCACAGCGGTCAACGATCAGCTGAGCGCAAGCAATCTGAACCAGAGCCTGTCCTTTATTGAAGACGGGGGGACGGTGTCGTTAGGTAACATGGTTATCAGCGATGCCGACACTGGCGAGCTGGTTACCGCAACGCTGACGTTGGCTGATATGGGCGCCGGCACATTGAGCACCAGTGGCGGTGCGACCTTCAGCATGCCGGGTGGGGTATGGACCATCAGCGGCACGATAGCGGATGTCAATGCTGCACTGGCGGCAGTGAGTTTTACGCCGGCTGTCAACTACGCTCAGCACACCAGCATCGCCATCAGTATCGCCGACGGCGGCGAGAATGGCACCGTGACGGCGACGGGTATCATCAATCTCACGGCCATCCCGGTCGATGACACGGTGCCAGTGCCGGATATCATCCCCGCGCCTGGCGCTGCTTCGGGCGCGACCGACGATGTACAGCTGACGCGTGCTGTCATCGCGGATTTCGAAGCTGCGCGAAGCATGGTGCAGGAGTCTGCGACGGCGACGCTATCGCGAGACTATCCCGCCGTCGACACCGAAACGAATGTGTCGAACACGGTCAACTCAGCAGGCCCGCCGTTTAACGACGCGACGACGGGCGGGATGGTATCGACTATTTCCGCCGGGCCACTGGCCACGGCCGACAACCTCGCCAACGATGATGCTGCGCAGATTCGGGAAGTCGAACCAGCGGCTGACGAGAGTACCGCTGCGGCTCTCGACGACGACCGGCCCGTCACGAAATCTCAAACCGGTATCGAGCGCGTGCTCCGCGTGATCGCGGAAGCGCGCTCGCTTGGCGCATCGATGGTGAAGTCGATTACGACCCATCACGTCGACAGCGAGATTGATGCAGATCGTGCGGATGGGCGTGCCGTATCCGCTACGTTGAACAGCCCTCAGTTTCGCGATGAATTGGACCACGTACGTAAGGATATGAACGCAGTCGATGCCATGCAGGGCACGATCGTTAACTCGACGGTCGTCGCATCCAGCGGTTTCACAATCGGCTATGTGGCTTGGTTGACGCGCGGCGGTCTGCTACTGGCCAGCATGCTGTCGTCCATGCCGGCCTGGCGGTCGGTCGACCCATTACCGATTCTAGCCAGTCTGAAACAGCGAGAACCTGAGGACGGCGACGACGACTCGCTCGCAACGCTGCTCGACGATCAGGCACCGACGCAGTCCGATGAAGCGCAGACCGAGCCAGCCGTGCCTGTCGACGGGAGCGTAACAGTTGGTTACGTCGACGAACACGAGGCAGGAGCATCGGTCGAATGATGAAGTACATCGCGACCCGCACGTATATCGCGCTCGGGCTGAGTTTCGTGCTGATGACAGTGTTGTTGTTGGCGTTGATGCTGGGCCTCGTGCCGGACCAGTTTCGTGCCGTGCGGGCAGGTCGTGCCGCGATGGCCGAAGCGATTGCCGCGAACGGCTCGGCCCTTATTGGCCGCGACGACTTGACTCGCTTGCGCAGTACCCTGCGTCTGGTCGTCGACCGCAACGAAGACCTGTTGTCGGCAGCCGTTCGACGTAGCGACGGAGAAGTCGTGGTCGCGGTTGGTGATCACCAACGCCATTGGCGAGACGACGCGCAGGATTTATCGTCCGAGACCTTCGTGAAAGTACCGGTGTGGCAGCGTGGCAAACCGTGGGGACGTATCGAGTTGCGCTTCGCGCCGCTGACCAGTGGGGGTCGCCTCGCTTTTCTCTACGATCCACGCGTTCATCTCCTGTTATTCGTCGTCGCTGGCGCATTTTTTCTGTTTCGATTCTATCTCGGGCGCGTACTGCGGCACCTCGACCCTACGCAAGCGGTGCCGACGCATGTCCGTTCGGCGCTCGATACGCTCGCCGAAGGTCTCATCGTGATCGACAAGCAGGAACAGGTGGTTCTCGCCAACGCAGCGCTGGCCACCATCCTCGGCAGGACACCGGAGCAATTGCTTGGTGTGCGTGCTTCACAACTGGGTTTTGCGAGCGCGGGTGCGGTACGCCTGGCGGCCGCGGATTCTCCATGGATGAAAGCTATCAGGTCCGGCTTGCCGCAGCGTAATGACATGCTTGAACTGAGCGACGCCGAGGGTCGGCGGCGCACATTCATCGTCAACTGTTCGCCGGTGCTTGGTAGTGGTGGCGATCACGCCGGTGTACTGGTCAGTCTCGATGATGTCACCGAACTCGAACAGAACAAGGTCGAGCTACGTGCGTCGAAGGATGAAGCCGAGGCAGCCAACCAGGCCAAGAGCGATTTCCTGGCCAATATGAGCCACGAGATCCGCACGCCGATGAATGCCATTCTGGGCTTTACTGACGTTCTGCGCCGCGGTTATGCGCGCTCGAGTGAGGAGCGCGAGAAATATCTCGACACTATTCACCGTAGCGGCACACACCTGCTGCAATTGATCAACGACGTGCTGGATCTTTCGAAGGTCGAGGCCGGTCAACTGGAGATGGAGCAGCTGCGCGTGCCTGCGCATGCGGTGATCAATGATGTCGTGTCAGTGCTCAAGGTGCAGGCCGAAGCCAAAGGGCTGACGCTCGATTTGCTGTTTGACAGCGATGTTCCAGCGACCGTCGCGACCGACCCGACGCGGCTGCGCCAAATAGCCACCAACCTGATTGGCAATGCCATCAAGTTTACCGAGCGTGGCGGTGTGCAGGTAAGGCTCGGATTGACTGTAGATGACGAGGCACCGCTCTATCATCTGCACGTCGTCGACAGCGGGGTGGGCATCGCTACCGACAAACTGGACAGCGTATTCGAGCCTTTCGTGCAGGCCGATGCCTCAATTACACGAAAATTCGGCGGCACCGGGCTCGGACTCGCCATCAGTCGGCGCTTCGCGCGTTTGCTGGGCGGCGACATCGTCGCGTACAGTCCGCCCGGCGCAGGCACGACATTCGTCGTGACTTTCGACCCGGGTCCGCTGCAGGGTGTGCCGCTGCTGACGCCCGCCGAGGCCCGCGCCGCGTCGAGCGCCGTACATATCGATCACGGTGCGGATTGGAAGTTCCCGCCGGCGACGCGCGTGTTGATCGTCGACGACGGTGAGGAGAACCGTGAACTCGTGCGACTCGTGCTCGAGAACGCAGGTCTCGAAACCGTCTGTGCGGGAAATGGCCTCGAGGCTGTCAGATTGGCCACCACCCATCGTTTCGATATGGTGTTGATGGATATCCAGATGCCGGTGATGGACGGTTACGAGGCCAGCGGCCGTTTGCGCGAAGCCGGCTTGACCTTGCCCATCGTGGCCTTGACGGCGGACGCCATGAAAGGCTTCGAGCAAAAGTGCCTGGCCGCCGGGTGCTCTCACTATCTGACCAAACCGGTCGATATCGACCGGCTGCTGGAACTCCTGGGCAGCCTGCTCCACGGTTCGCAGTCCGTAACGGCTTCGCCGGTTGCGACTCCGTCTGTCGAGGTTCGCAGCGCACTACCCGGCGAATTCACGCCAATCGTTTCAACACTGGCGCAAGCCAATCCCGCCATTCGTGCCACCGTGGCTAAATTCGTCGATGGCTTGCCGGCGCGATTTGCGCAAGTACAGGCCGCAGCCGCAGCCGGCGATCTGGCGGCGGTCGCACAGTTCGCCCATTGGCTGAAGGGTGCCGGCGGCACGGTCGGGTTCAGCGCTTTCTGGGAGCCTGCGGCAGCGCTCGAGATAGGCGCGCAACGCGGTGACACTCAGACCGTTGGCCCGGCGATTGCCACGCTCGCCGCGCTCGCAGCACGGCTGGAGCGCCCCGGGTCGCCAGCGCCGGCCTTGATCACGATTGCGCCAGCCGTGACGCCAGCCGTGACGCCCGACGCCGGTGCCGTCCACTCGCGCCTGCCGCTCGGCAATCCACGCATGCGTGCGACCGTCGAGCGCTTCCTCTCGCGGTTGGATGAACGCTTGAGAATGCTCGAACAGACTGCGACGACAGTGGAGGCCACGGAATTTGCCGAATTTGGCAGCTGGCTGAAGGGAGCCGGTAGTTCGGTCGGATTCGACCATTTCACCGCACCGGCGACGCAGTTAGCCGGCGCCATCGACGTTGGCGATCGTGGCAGCCTGGTGGACCTGCTGAAGGAGATCCGTGACATCCTTTCACGGGTCGAATTGCCACCCGACCACACGGTCATTGCCGAATCTACTGCATTGCGGCAAGCCGGCACATGATTGGGCTCGGCATCAAGACCCGGCGGCTGAGGGCCGCTATCCTTCCCAGAGGATGAAAGCCCCATGCTGCAACCCCAACGTACACCTATCAGGCGTCTGAATCCCCTCAGCGAGCAGCCGAACGCCGGTTCATCGCCGTTGCTGGTGCCGAGCGATGGCGCATTGACGCATTCGGGAGCCTGGCTCGCTGACGACGCTGAGCTGGAATCCCAGCCCTTGATCATGATGATCGACGACGAACCGACGACCACCGAAGTATTGCAGATGTTCCTCGAGTCGAGCGGTTACGGAAATTTTCTCGTTACCAACGATTCGCGAGAAGCGCTGGCGTTGATGACCTGCCAGCACCCGGACGTAGTGCTGCTCGATCTCATGATGCCCGAGGTCGGCGGTTTCGACATACTGGCCGCAATGCGCGACAGCGAGGCACTGCGCTACACGCCGGTCATCATGCTGACCTCGTCGGTTGATGCCGAGACCAAGCTGACCGCATTGCAGCTCGGTGCCACCGATTTTCTCGGCAAGCCGGTCGATCCCAGCGAACTAGCGTTGCGGCTGCGTAATACCCTCAAGGCCAAAGCCTATCAGGATCGCCTCGCGCTGTGCGACAAACTTACGGGCCTGCCCAATCGAGCGCATTTTCAGCAGAAGCTGACGCAGGCTTTGCAGCTTGCGCAGGCGACTGGTAGTCACTGCGCCGTGATACACATCGATCCAGCACGCTTCAAGATGATCAACGAGTCGCTTGGGCAGGCCATGGGCGATTTAATCTTGAAGGCGATCGCGCAGCGACTAGAAGGACTCGTCCTGCTTGGCGATGTCACCATGCAATACCTCCCGAGCGCGGATCCTTTTGTGGCCCGACTTGGCGGTGACGAGTTTGCTATCGTGTTGCCCGATCAACGCGCCATTGCGCAAATCACGCGGCTTGCCGAGAAAGTACGCAGCGCTTTTTCGCAGCCTTTCAATCTGGCCGATGAAGAACTGTTCGTGTCGCTGAGTATCGGGGTCGCAGTTGCGCCGCAGGACGGCCTGGATGGCGATACCCTGTTGCAGAACGCGAGCGCGGCAACTGCTGCGGCCAAACAGAAAAAATCGAAGCGGCCACAGTTCTATGCCGGCCATCTGAACGAATCGGTGAGCGACCGACTGCGCCTTGAGACCCTGCTGCACAAGGCCGTCGAGCGTGAGCAGTTGCATCTGGTCTTCCAGCCTAAATTCTGCGTGCTGACCGGGCGTGTCCTCGGCGCCGAGGCATTGCTGCGCTGGAAACTGCCGGACCGAGGCGATGTTTCGCCCGCCGAGTTTATCCCGATTGCCGAAGAGACTGGCCTGATTATCGAAATCGGAACGTCCGTCATCCAACAGGGTTGTGAACAACTGCGCGTTTGGCAGGATCGCGGGCTGGCCGACCTCCATCTCGCGGTCAATGTCTCGACGCTGCAGTTTCAGAACATGGGGTTTGTCGATCAGCTGACTGGAACATTGAAGCAAAGCGGTATCGACGCCGCACTGCTCACCTTGGAAATTACCGAAAGCGTGCTGCTCAACAACAATGATGAATCGTCGCGCAAACTCGAGCGTATTCGAGCCTTGGGGCCCAGAGTTTCCATCGATGATTTCGGTACCGGCTATTCGTCGCTCAGTTATCTCAGGCAATACCCTATCGATGAACTCAAAATAGACCGCTCGTTCCTGTTTGGCCTGCCCGATGAACGAGGTAATCGCGCGATCGTTGAAGCCATCGTGCATCTCGCGCACGGTTTGAATTTGAGCGTGGTAGCGGAAGGCGTTGAGCAGATACCGCAGCTCGAATATCTGCGGACTGTAGGGTGCAACGAATTCCAGGGATTTCTGGCCTGCAAAGGTGTTCCCTCGGCGGAGTTTCTGCAGTTCGTCGATAGGCATCGCGAACGCGGCTGGCAGCCGTAGCTGCTGCACGCAATCCCCGCTCTCCGGCTGGCGACGCCCTATGATGGATTGAATCGAGTCGCCGCTGACCCACCTCCGGCTGAAACTTGCTCATCTGCAGATGACCTCCACAACGGAATAGGCGAATATCCCGCAAGCAGCCACGCCGTAGTGTCGGCGCAGGGGAGATGTTGCCATGACCTCAATCACAATGCGCAGCCTGCTCGCCGTACCCGCAGTACGTCGGGAATACTTCGTCAAGGCGGCCGTCAGTGCGACCGATGCGCTGTTTCTCGACCTCGAAGACAGCGTTCCGCCAGCCCAGAAGCTTGCCGCACGTACCAATGCGGCGCAGGCGCTCGACGAGGTTGAATGGGGTGACAAACGCGTGCTGGTGCGGACCAACGCGCTCGACAGCGAATGGGCGTTTCGCGATATCGAGCGGCTCGCATCTTGCCAGCGTCTTAATGGCTTCCTCGTGCCCAAGGTAGGTTCGGTCGACGATATTCGTTACGTCGAAGCACTGCTTACGGCGCTCGATCGGGAACGGCCCCGAGAGCGACCGCTGGAGCTGCATATCCTGATTGAAACCGCGCTTGGCATGGCACGGGTCGAAGCCATTCTCGAAGCGGGCAGGCGCCTGGTGTCGGTGTCTTTCGGCGTTGGTGATTACTCTCTAAGCATGGGTGGCCAGGATCGCCTGGTCGGCGGCGCGAACCGGCATTACGCCATGCTGGCGGACGCGATGCCCGGCGAGACTCGCGACAGTCATTGGAACGATCAATGGCATTTTGCCCTGGCGCGCGTCGCCAATGCCTGTCATGCCTTCGACGTGATGCCGATAGACGGTCCGTTTGGCAATTTCTCCGACCCCGAGGGGTTCAATGCCGCGGCCGCGCGCGGCCGAACGCTGGGTTACGCCGGCAAGTGGGCGATCCATCCCAGTCAGGTGGCGCTCGCCAATCAGGCTTATTCGCCGAGCGCTGAAGAAGTGGCGTGGGCGCGCGCGGTGCTGGCGGCGCTCGCCACCGGTCAGCGCGAAGGCAAGGGCGCGGTCGCCATGAATGGTCAGTTGCTCGATATCGCGCACGAGAAGATTGCATTGCGAATCCTGGCGCGGGCGTCCGTGGAAAGCGACGGTTCCAACGATGGCGGGTGAATCGCATCTGCCGCTCGAAGGCGTGCGCGTAATCGATATCGCGACCATGCTGGCGGCGCCGTTCTGCGCCGCCCTGCTCGGCGATTTCGGCGCCGAAGTCATCAAGGTGGAAATGCCCGGCAGCGGCGACCCGTTCCGACGTTTCGGCACCATGACTGAAGCCGGCGCCAGCCTCAACTGGCTGAACGATGGTCGCAACAAGAAATCCATCACGCTCGATCTGCGTCAGCCACGCGGCGCGGCTATCCTGAAACGACTGGTCGCCGACAGTGACATGCTGGTCGAGAACTTCCGACCCGGCACACTGGAGCGCTGGGATCTCGGCTATGAGACGCTGAAAGCCATCAAGAACGATTTGATTATGGTGCGCATCTCGGCTTACGGGCAGGACGGACCGTATCGCGATCGCCCGGGCTTTGCCCGCATTGCACACGCCTTTTCCGGCCTCGCCTATCTGGCCGGTGAGGCGGACGGTCCGCCCGTGACACCGGGCTCCACTTCGCTGGCGGATTACATTTCCGGTCTCTACGCGGCACTCGGTGCGTTGCTGGCTTATACGTCGCGCGAGCGTTTCGGTGTCGGGCAGTTCGTCGATGTCGCGCTCTATGAGGGCATCTTCCGCATGCTGGACGAACTCGCCCCGGCTTATGCGCGCTCAGGTTTCGTACGCGAACGCATGGGCGCCGACACCGTCAATGTCGTACCCCACAGTCATTATCAGAGCAGCGACGGTAAATGGGTGGCGTTGGCTTGTTCGACGGACAAGATGTTCGAGCGCCTGACGGTGGTCATGCAGCGCCCCGATCTGCTGGCGCCGGATCGTTTCGCAACCATGGCGCAGCGGGTTGCCGCACGCGCCGAAGTCAATGGCATCGTGGCTGACTGGATAAGCGGGCGCACACGCGATGAAGTGATGCGGCGCTGCCTCGATGGAGAAGTGCCGGTCGGTCCGTTGAACAGCATCGCCGATATATTCGCCGATCCGCAGTTCATTGCACGCGGCAATCTGTTAAACGTGCACGACCCGCGGGTGGGTGAAATGGTGGTGCCCAACGTGGTGCCGCGGCTGTCGGCGACGCCGGGACGTTTCGCCTCGCTCGGGCCCGATCTCGGCCAGCACAATGACGAGATCTATCGCAGAAAGCTCGGCATCAGCGAGGAGGAGATCGAATCTTTGCGCGCAGACGGCGTGATCTGATGCCTGCACATTCGACAATACTTGGCGTCGTACGCTCTGCGAACAGGTTGCAGCGGCTGGTGTTCGTAAGGGTGCTGTCATGAATACAAACGCATTGCGACAGATGACGCTGGTCGCTTTCCTGCAGGCGCAGAACTGTTCCAACTATACGGCCTCATGGCGCCATCCCGCCACGGCGTTGGATTTCACCACCCCCGAGTACTACCAGCGCATTGCGCGCGCCCTCGAAGCAGCGAAATTCGATCTGGCGTTCTTCGATGACCGGCTGGCGATGCCGGACATCTTCAACGACGACTATCGGGAGACTGTGCGCCACGGCATCCGCGCAGTGAAGATGGATCTGCCAACCATTCTCATGGCGATGGGACTCGCCACCCGGCATCTGGGATTGGGCGCAACCTATTCCACGACGTATTACGAGCCGTACCACATCGCCCGGGTGTTCGCGACACTCGATCTCATGACGGGCGGACGCGCAGCGTGGAATGTGGTGACGTCGTTAAACGATGCCGAGGCTGCGAATTTTGGCCGTGAGCAGTTGCTCGATCACGACCTGCGTTACGACCGCGCCGACGAATTCATGGAAATCGTGCACGGCCACTGGGACAGCTGGGACGACGATGCCATCGTGCAGGACAAGGCCAGCGATCTGTTCGCCAATCCCGCCAAGGTGCACCGCATCGATTACGAAGGAAGGTGGCTGCGCTCGCGTGGCCCTTTGACCGTACCCCGCTCGGCCCAGGGCCACCCGGTCATTATTCAGGCCGGGCAGAGCGGCCGTGGCCGTTCGTTTGCCGCGCGCTGGGCGGAACTGGTGTTCGTGATCCACGCCAATCTCGGCCTCGCTCAGCGCTACTATCGTGAGTTCAAGCAAGGTGTGGTGGCGCAAGGTCGTGACCCTGACATGGTGCGCATTACGCCGGCAATCTACGCCGTCATCGGCGAGACTGCAGAGATGGCGGAAGACAAGCGCGCATTGATTGATGGTCTGGCCAAGCCCATCGATGCGCTGACGCTGCTCTCTGAAGTTTTAAATTTTGATTTCGGATCGAAAGGCATGGACGAAGCTTTCACCACCGAGGAACTTGCCTCCGCTACCGGTCTGCAAGGCATTCTCGATCGGGTCATCCAGATGAGCGGGCTTGCGAATCCGACGGTGCGCGATTTCCTGCATTTCAGCGGGCGCGGCACGCTGCGCGAGTTGCCGACGTTCGTCGGTACGCCCGCGATGGTTGCCGATCAACTCGAGGAATGGTTTACCAGCGGCGCCTGTGATGGTTTCGTGCTTGCTGCTACGCACATGCCCGGTGCCTACGAAGACTTTGCACGGCTGGTGATCCCGGAGTTGCAGCGTCGCTCCCTGTTCCGCCGTGACTATCCGGGCACGACGCTGCGCGAGACATTGGGCTTCAAGCGGCCGACGCGTGACGATTGGCGAGCGCCGTCGATGTGACGGGTCAGCGTGGCGCGCTGACCAGCACCTGTTCCCGTTCAAGTGCCGCGATGCGTTCCGCGTCATAACCCAGCACGCGTGATAACACTGCGCCGTTGTGCTGCCCGAGGAGCGGCGCTTCAATATCGGGTAATTCGGTCTGAGCCGAGAACTTGAAAGGAAATCCGGGGATCTGCAACTCTCCCAGTATCGGATCGCGCACGGTGCGCACCATGCCGCGGTCGAGAAAGTATTCGTTCTCCAGCGTCTCTATCGGGGTCAACACCGGGCCCGCCGGTACACGTGCTCCGTCGAGTGCGGCGAGTACCGCGTCATTGTCAGGGAAGGTTGCAGCCCACGCTTCGATCAGCTCAATCAGAATGTCCTGATGACGGGCGCGGGCGCCGCCGTCGATGAAACGCGGGTCGAGTTCGAGTTCCACCCGGCCGAGCGCCTGGCATAGACCAGCCCATTGCAATTGCAACACCGCAATCACGAAATAACCACTTGGCCCCTTGAACACGCCGAAAGGGGCAATCATCTCGTGGTGCGCGCCCATCCGTTTGGGATCGAACTGCTCGCCGGCCACCGAGCGGCCATGCACGTTGTATTCGTGCATGTGGTACATCGCATCGACCATGGACAGATCCAGGTACTGACCTTCGCCGGTCTGTGCGCGATGATAGAGCGCGTAACCCAACGCAGCGAAACCATGCACGCCGGCGTTGGTGTCGCACACGCCGATGCCAACCGGATGGGGCGGCCCTTCGCGCGGCCCGGTCATGTGCATAAGGCCACTGAAGGCCTGGGCTATCCAGTCGTAACCGGTCTTGTGCGCGAGCGTGCTTTTACGCCCGAAAGCCGACACCGAGGCCATGATGATGCGCGGATTGATGGCTCTGAGACTCGCGTAATCGAACCCACGCTTTTCCATCACGCCGGGACCGAAGTTCTCGATCACGATGTCGACCTTCCCCACCAGCTCGCGAATGATGGCGCGGGCGGTCGCGCTTTTCAGATCGAGACACAGACTCTGCTTGCCACGGTTCTGCTGCACGAAGAAGCCGCTGCGACTGTCGCGGATCACGGGCAACAGCCGTCCCGGGTCACCGCCCGGTGCCTGCTCAATCTTGATAATCTCGGCACCCATCTCCGCCATCAGACGAGTAGCGGTGGGGCCTGCCAGATACTGGGTGAAATCGAGTACGCGTATACCGTCGAGTATCATTTCAGCGCCTCCTCGTGTAATGGCTATGAGCGCGACGACAGTCCCCGCGTCCTTACCTGCAAACACGATTACGTTCTCCGGCAACGCAGTCCGGAAAATAGTAGCCAGTGGATCGAGACCATCGCGCTTATTTTTTCCACACGACTGCGAAATGGCGCATTTCCGTTACCAGAGCCGATGCTGCTCATATCGTGCCCTTGTCGCGGCAGTCCTTGACGATCCTACCCGATCTGTAGCCGGTAACTGGGCTCAGCCATTTCGGGTGGAGGTAACCAAGTCAATGCCGTTGATGCATGGTTATACTTCGTGACGTCGCCTTGAAGGCTGCTTACCCCACATGATCAACCAACCGAGTGAGAGCCAGAGCCAGTTGGCGCCTCACCTGAGCGAGGCACCGTCGCCCGCGCCGGACGGCTTGCCGCGGGTTGATGACCGGGCGCTGCGCGCCTTCGTCTCGCCGCTGCTGTTCCGGGATGCCGCGGCAGGTGAGGAAACGTTTGGCGCGATTATTCAAGTGGATATCGGTGGGTTCACGCGGGCCGTCGAAGAATATTCTCAGCGCGGGTCCGCAGCGCTTGAGGATGTCGCCAACCTCATCGGCAGTTGCTTCAAGGTGCTGGTCGATACGGTGACGCGCTACGGCGCTGCTGCCCATACCTTTCCCGGCGACGGTCTTATCGCGGTATGGGAGGCGCCCGAAGACGGACTCTATGATGTCGTCTCGAGCGCGCGTGAGTGTGCGCTGACCTTGGTCGAAAGCTACCCCACGTCCAGGCGCTTCCCGCTCAAGGCCGGACTGGGAGCGGGTGCGATACAGATCATTGCGCTCGGCGCCCCGGGTACACGCCGTGAATTGCTCGTCACAGGTCCCGCGATGCGGGATGCTTCTACCGTGATGGGCCGCGCCGGTCGCGGCAAAGCGCTGCTCTCGGCGTATGCAGAGCGGCTGGCTCCGCGAAAGTCGCGCCAGACCGGCGCATTGGCGCGCAGAGCAACCGGACTGCGCGCTCCAGTGCTGGATATGGCCGCAGCGATGCGTCCCCTCGCCCATGCTGCCGGTCCGCTCGACTTCATGCCGCGCCTGGTACGGCAGCGGCTCGATGCCGGTCTCGGGGGGTGGACTGGCGGGTTTCGCCATGTATCCACCGCGTTTGTCGAAGTAGGCGCCGGTACGACGTTCGGTGCCGCGACGATTCGTCGGATCTACGATGAAGTGCAGCGCTGCGTGGGAGAAAGCGATGGAACGATTGTCCAGTTCTGTCATGACGACAAGGGCCTGGTCTGTATGCTGGCGTTCGGCGTGGAGTCTTCGCACGAGGATGACGCAGACCGCGCACTTAGTACGTCATTTGCGCTTCACGAATGCCTCACTGCCCTCGGCTTCCCCAGCGCGGCCGGGATCACAACGGGCCGGATTTTCTGCGGCTTGCTCGGCGACGAACGGCGCTTGGAGTTTCGTCTCATTGGAACTGCGGTGAATCTTGCCGCGCGCATGATGGCGATGGGCGGAGGGGTGCTTTGCGACGACGCGACACGCTCTCTCGCGCGAAGATTTGCGTTTGCGCAGCCGTTGACGCTTCGTGACCGGAAGGGGAGGCTGGTCGCGCAGCGGCCACAGGTCCGCTACACCACAGCGATAACCGTTCCGGAGCGTTTTCGCCGTGGCGCTGCGGCGGAGCGGACATGCGGCCGTGTCAGTGAGATTGCAACGGTGGAATCGTGGCTCCGTGCGGTGGGGAGTACTGCTTCCGCGCGCGTGCTTACACTTATGGGCGATGCTGGGATCGGGAAGACGCAGATTGCCAGTAATCTGGCTCATCGTGCACAGGCCGAGAGTTTTCGTGTGCTGGTTTGCCAGAACGAGGAATCAGGGCCCGGACTTGCACTGCGTGGTTTCCTCCCCGCCGTCGAGCAAATGTTCGATTTGGGCGATCTGCCTCTGAGCTTGCGCCGACGTCGTATCGTGGACGCGGTGATCGAGGCGACAGGTAGTGCCGAACTCGCGCCATTGCTTGAGGATGTCTGCGCGCTCGGCATCGAAGAGAACCCGACCACGACGGCGATGACCGGTTCCAATCGCGCGGACAATCGCCTCACTTTACTTTCGCGCCTGTTCCAGCTGGCTGCGGAGTCGAGTTTCAAGCGTGGTCGACCGACTGTGCTGTTCCTCGAAGATGCCCATTGGATGGACGCGGCGTCATGGATTCTGCTCGACGTCCTGAGCGGAATCAACCTGCTGCCGATGCACTTCGTTTTGACATTGCGGAGCTTGCCTAGCGAGATCCCGACTGCGGCTGCGCTGGTCAACGGAGAACGTACCACCTTGATCCGACTTGGGCCACTCGGTTCGGTCGACACCGGTGTATTGATTGCCGAACGCATGCGCGCCGCTCAGGCGACGCCACAATTGGTTGCCGCCGTGTACCGCCACGCCGAGGGCAATCCGCTTTTCTGCTGTGAGGTCATCCGTTCGCTCGCCGAGCGGGCGCTGATTTTCGTCGATGGTGGAACGGCGCGCCTTGCCAGCCATGTGAACGACATCGGGGCCATTGCCCCAGAGTCCGTGGAGAAGGTACTGCAGGCCCGCATCGACCGCCTGCCTGCCGCGCAACAGTGGCTGCTGAAGTGCGCGAGCGTGATCGGTGCGCGCTTCGAGTCGTCGATGCTCCGTTCGATGCAGACCCACGTCGCCGGCAGCAATCTTGACGCGGCGGTTGCCGCATTGGTAGACGCGGAACTCTTCGACTGCCAGCCAGGTGAGGGCGAGGCGAGCTTGATCTACGCGTTTCGTCACGCCACTGTGCGCGACGTTGCTTACACCACCTTGCTCCACGAGCAGCAGCGTGAACTCCATGCGGCCATTGGGTTGGCCATGGAAGCGGATCCGGTTGCAAGCCGTTCGCTCCAATCGATTTTCAGCCATTGGCGCGCGGCGGGCGAGAGTTGGCGGGCGCTGCGCTATGTCGAGTCGGGCGGCAATGCGGCGACACGAGAAGGCGACTATCGCGCCGCACGTGAGTTCTTCGAGTTTGGCGTCAAGACCCTCGCTGACGTTCCACACCATGACGGAGAGGAACGTCTCGCGCGCTGGAGTCACCAACTCGGTGAAGTGTTGGTGGCCATGGGCCGCCACGCACAGGCGCGCGTTCACCTGGATACGGCGTTGCGCCTGATGGGCGAAACGGTGCCTAGCCGGCGCGCTACTGCGGTAGCGCTGACGCTACTCGAACTCCTGCGCCAGTATCGTCAGCGCCGCACAGTGAGCTTCATTCGCGACAGTTCAGGCGCTTCTACGGCGCAGCGATGCGCCGAGATATACGAGCAGCTCGGCTACGTCTTCTATGCTTCGGGCGACACCTTACGTGGCGTACACGCTGCGCTCGCGATGTTGAATCGAGCCGAACGTGCACCGCTCGCATCTGTGCGTGCTCGTGCATTTGCGGCGATGAGCCTGACTGTCAGCGTCACGCCCTTTCGTCGCTTCGGCAATTTGTACGAGGATGCTGCGCGGCGAGCAGCGCAGGAGCTCGGCGACAACGCCGTGGTCGGCTGGGTCGAGTGGATTGCCTCGCTGCGGGCGGCAGGCGAGGGCCGCTGGATTCAGTTGCTGGAAGAAACAGCGTGTGCGATCGACATTGCGAAGCGCACCGCCGACCCGCGGCTGGCGGTGATGGGCAATCTCACGCGGGCGTGGGCGCTGCGCCTGCAAGGCGAACTCGGGCAAGCCTGGGAACTCGCTCGGTTCGCACTGGACACCGCTCGTGCGCATGGCAATCTTCTGTGGGAAGCATGGGCGTTGCTTATCGAATCCGAATGCGACATGGCCCGGCACGCCTACGAGGCGGTTATCAAATCCAGCCAGCGGGCACTGGACATTCTGGTCGAGGAATCCGATAGGACCGAGGAGATCCGTGCCGGCGGGCTTCTCGCAGCCGCTCTGTTTGCCCAAGGCCACGAGACCCGCGCACTTCGGGTCGCGGAAACCGCGGCTCGTTCGATCAAGAAGGTGGACCTGACGAGCTTCATCATGCTGGAAGGTTTTGCCGGGGTTGCCGAGGTTCATGTTTCCCGCTTTGAGCGAGCGTGCGTGGAGGGCCGTGGGCGGGTGGACGGTGGGACCCGGCGCGGCGCGCTTGGCGCTTGCGCCGATCTCGCGCGCTACGCGCGCGTCTTTCCGGTCGGGCACTCGCGTGCCTGGCTGTTGCGCGGCCGGTTGTTATTCGCCACGGGAGAGCAGTCGGCCGCCGAAGCCGCACTGCGGCAGGCGGTGCGTGAGGCTGACCGTCTCTCCATACCGCGCGATCGCATGTTGGCATTGCGAGTTCTGGAAACGCATGGCGCGTCGCTAGCCGACTAATCCAAATCGCCAGGCTTCCATGTCAGGCTCAGAGCGCGCAACGAGAACATCGACATGAGGGATGATTGAACATGTTGTGCGATGGATACGCCTCCCGGGTCTTTGCGAGTCTTCGCGCTCTGCTCGACGCTTGCGGTCTCCCGGCCCGCCAAGCGCCGCTCTATCAGCACGCATTGCAAAGAGTCGAATGCGTCGCCTTGACGAGCGAGCTGTTCCTGCCGATAGACCTGCCCGTTGCCGTTGCTATTGCTGCTGGACTGGATGAAGCCTACGGAGTGCGAGGCGCCACCGTCGCCACGCTGCTGTGGGCCGGAGCCGACCTCATGGATGACGCGGCGGATGGCGATCTCATAGCCGACGAGTGGAGCGCGCAGCCAGCGCAGATGGCTCTCGTCTACACCAATCTCCTCGCCACGCTGCCGCATCTGGCAGCGGGCGACGACGCCGATGCGGAATTCCACCGCCGCTTGGCGGGAGTGCTATTGACGATGAGTCTAGGACAATTCGCCGACCTCGAAAGCGCGGCGGCCGTCTACACTATTTGCGATTATCTTGATCTCATTGCTATGAAAACTGGCGCCGAGGCGGCGTTCTTTGCCGCCGCTCCATTGCTGCTGGCGGGCGCGCCGACAGATGCATGCGACGCGTGGTCATCATTCGGCATGCAGATCGGGTGCATGGCGCAGATGTTCTCCGATGTGTACGGCACCTTCACTACCAAAGCCCATAACGATCTGCTCGACGGCAAGCGCACGCTCCCCGTGTTGTACACGTTCGAACGGCTCACCGGGACAGAGCTGAATGCATTTCGTACGGATCTCGACGCCGTGGCAAGCGGCGCAGCAGCGCGACTGCCTGCCGTGTTCGCGCGTATGCATGCGTGTGGCGCAGCCCAGGGAGCGCTCCGCGAAGTCGAGCGTTTGCGCTATCGCGCGGCGGTCGCGCTGCCGACTGCGCTCAGCTCGCTGACCGGCGATCACCCGGTGCGGCAGTTGCTGCGCTGCTGCTCTGTGTTGCGGGATGGCACGCTCGATCTTTCGGACGCTAACACGTTGGGGGCCTCAGTTCGCGCACCCTCGACACTCCAGTCGCGCGAGCCAGCACCGGTGAGTAGGACGGACGTGCAGCAGGCGGCGCGGGTTGCCGACTACTACGACACGAATACCGACAAATTTTATATGCGGTTGTGGGATGTCGAAGATATCCACTTTGGACTGTTCGACTCGCCTCGGCGAATCACGCTGCGTGATGCGCTCAAGGCCATGACGCGCGCCATCGTCGCCCCCGCCGGCATGCGTGCCGGGGACTTTATTGTCGATGCCGGGTGCGGCGTCGGGGGCGCCGCACTCGATCTCGCACGTGACGAAGGTGTTCGAGTGCTCGGGCTGACGTTGAGTCCGCGGCAGGTCGAGATCGCTCGTGAGCGGACGGCTGCTGCGGAGCTCGGCGACAGGGTGCACTTCGCCGTCGCTGACTGTGCCGAATTGCTGCCGATCGAAGACGGCTCTGTTGATATCGTACTCACCATCGAAGCGGCCTGTCACTTCGCGAATCGGGCGCGCTTCGTCGAGGAGTGTCATCGCGTGCTTCGACCCGGTGGCTGCCTGGTCGGCAGTGATTGGGTGCGTACCGCGCCCGCCAGCGACGAGGCGGCCGAAACCGCATTGCAGGCGCTCGAAAGCGCCTGGCGCCTGTCGTCGCTCGCAAGCATCGACGAATGGCGCCAGCTCCTCGAGCAAGGCGGCTTTCACTCGGCGCGGGTCGAAGACTTTGGTGCCGACGTCCAGCGCAACGCCCATATGCTGGCCAACGCGCGACAGGATCTATGGCTCGAAATGGCGCAGCCAGGTGTCGCGCAGCCCAATCATCGACTCTGGCTTGAGCAATGCACTACGCTATACGAAGCGTGGATGGCGGGTTGGTTTTCCGTGGTGCGGTTCTACGCGATTCGACCGTAGTCGGATTGCGCCGGACTGTGTAGAGGTGGGTCTGCACTGCCCGCGTGTCGGGTGCGTGTGGACGAGCAGCAGTCCGCGAATCACAGCATGAAATCATCGTTGTCTGCCAGGTGTCGTTCGGAGGAAGAAATCATGGCTATTCGGGATCTGGACGATGCTCGTCTGGCGGCGGCGGCCGAATATATGCTCGCGTCACGCACGCGTCGCTATCACTTTTTTTCCGTAGCGGACACCACGCGGGACGGTCCGGGTCGGGCGAACTTGGCGAGGGATTTACAGGGCGAGCGAGACAAGCGTGAACTGGGGCATCGATTTCCTGATCTCCTCGACGAGGAAGCGGTCTACTGTGCAGGTTGGGGGGAAATGGCCGCACTGGAGCTGTCTCCGATTCAGAATCCCCGGGAGAAGGACCAAGCGCTCGTCAGGATGCTGCGCCAGAGAGCATACGGTTATCGAGGTCGCCCGAGAATCAGTGGGGGATGACCGCGAGGATTGGGCGAGATGTCGCAGTGTGTCGGGGCGGCGCCTGCACCTGCAGCCGGTGGCGGTGGCGGGACAGGACGGTGGAGGATCCGCGCCGCGCATCTCTCGCGGGTAGGTCCCTGCCTGCAGGAGTTCGCGTGACGCGTGCGCTGGCCGGACAACTGTTTGCCTGTTGGGCGCTGTGGGGCCCGGCGCAATATGCCGTGGCCACGGGCCATGCATCCGGCGACCAGCAGCCCGTCAGCGCGAGCGCCGATGCTGCATCTCCGGTGGCATCACAAGGGATCGATGCACTCGTCGGCAGGTCGGCGATCCTGGACGAACTCATCGTCGCGAACGGTGATGGCACCTGGGCGCGAACGCGCCTGCTGCGGACCGCCGCGACCCACGCCTCAGCAGTGCGCGTGCTGCGCGTCGAAGACCTGTTCGGCAATCATCCTAATCGCCACCATGAGAACGATGGACAGCGTTTCATCGCTCGTCAGGTCTCGGTTGCGGGTGTCTACCTGGTGACGCTGAAAGTACCGGCGAATGAAGAACAGCTCCACGGCATGTTGGCGCCATTCGATGTCAGACTCGGTGGATGGGTCAGGCGGCGAAGCGTCTACCAGGTGTACATCGCAGCAGACACCAAGACGGCCAGACGAAACCCGGCGGTCGCCGCGTTGCGCCAGCTACCGGAGGTGGCGGCCGTCGACAACGACTATCTGATCGAGGCAACTGCGGCACAGCCTGATCCCCTACTCGCGGAACAATGGCACTTGGAGAACTCCGGCAAGAATGGCGGTCTGGTGGACGCCGACATCGATGGTGTCGAGGCGTGGTCGCTGACCGATTGTTCGTCCCTGCCTGTGATCGCCGTTATCGACACCGGCATCGACGCAACTTACGCCGATCTCGCCAACAACATCTGGCGGAATCCAATGGAAACCGCTGCCCACGCGAAACCCGATGTCGATGATGACTGCAATGGCTACAAGGACGACATCGCCGGCTGGGATTTTATCGACAACGACAATAACGCGATTAATTATGGCGAAAGTCACGCTACCGAAGTCGCGGAAATTATCGCCGCGATCAGGGGCAATACCGAGGGCGGCGCCGGGATCTGCTCCAAGGCTCAAATCATGAATCTGCGGGCGACCCAGTACGGCGTCGGATCAGCGGACCTGGCCAGTGTTGTCAACGCTATGGATTACGCCATTGCCCAAGAGGTCGCCGTCATTAATGCATCGTGGGGGATGAAGTGCTGGGGGGGAACCGACTGTCCTCCTGTGAGCCTGATGCGCGCGGTCGAAGACGCAGGCCGCAAAGGAATACTGGTCGTCACTGGGGCGGGAAACAGCCGAGAGGACATCGACCAGCCCGAGACTGCTTTCTACCCGGCGAGTTTGGCGCAGGCCAATGTCATCACCGCTGCCGCCACCGACAGCCGCGACAACCGCTGGCGCAGCAGCAACTACGGAAAAAGCCACGTCGACCTCGCGGCACCCGGAGAAGGCATTTTTTCTCCCTATCTTGAGCATCTGAACCCTGGACATTCCAGGCCGTCCAACGGCACATCTTATGCGGCTGCAATGGTCAGCGGCGCGGCACTGATGGTGATTGACCACTGCCATCTCACTGACCCGGACCAGATCAAGTCGCAGCTGCGGCAGTCAGTCGATGCACGGGCAGGGCTGAGTAACGTGACCCAGTGGGGTGGTCGACTGAACGTGTGCCGAGCTATCTGCGCGTGCAGCGGGGCGGCAGATAGCGCCGACTGCAAAGCCTGTGAAGACCAGGCAGGTGACCCGGCAGCGGCGCCGACCAGCGCCGTGCCGACACCAACGATACCGCTCCCAATCGGCACTGGAGACGCCGACCGCCTGCGCCCAGCTACGCGGTAACGTACGCGTACTCGGGGCGGAATTCTGGATCGGGTTCGATGCGAAGGTTTGACCTGCGGGGGAAGATTACCGCAGGCAGATTGACGTTCTTGCTGCCCGCCTTCTAACAGGCTGGTGAAAAACGTATCGAGCGACGGCAGGACAAGGCGCACGAGCGCGCAAAACCGGAGTTTACACGCAGTCAAAGTGGATTTTGCGCGCTCGTGCAACGCGGTCATGCCGAGCGCAGTAGTTTTTCACCAGCCTGCTAATCTCGCTCGCATGCTTCTGAGGCTCCGCTATACTCATAAGCACCAGCAGTCGTCTCAAGGAGGGTGAACATGCGCGGTAGTCGGCCAGCAGCCAAAAAAAGCAAGGGCGCTAAGGTGGGTTCGAAGCGTGAGAAGCTCGAATCGAGCTCTATCAGTAAGGACAAATGCTATCTGGCGGCTGACTTTGTCGCCGCTCGGCAGTCGGTGCAGTTTCGTAGCTATCTGCACGGTCTTGCCAGGAGTAAAGCGGCTGGGAAGATTATCGAAAATGATCTCATGCGGGACCGTCAGCTCAACGCCTATCTCAAGTCGGAGACCTTCGACCCCTTGAACGCGGATGAGGCCGAGTACTGCCGTAGCTGGGGTGAGCGGCTCGCAGCCGACATCCAGAATAAAGATCACCGTGACGCCTACGTCGTCTTCGCGCTTGTCGACCGATGGGACGATGGCAGCGGCCCCATAGGGGGCTAAACGCGGACACAAGTTCCGATGTCTATTCTGGCAGTACTTGGTGAGAATGTTTCGAGCTTGAACAAATTCGACGGTGCCGTCGAAACTGTGAATTCATCGAACTGACAAGCCTGCCAGACAGCATTACCCATGTTTCTTCCCGCTTCCACACTGGCGGGGTTCGTTGTGACAGACTTTTATTGTTTCCGCCGATATGGCTGTGTTAGCGGGCTTCGGAACAGCGCTTCGCCATCTAAGGTGACTTTCTGCTGCCAGGATCGCTGGCGTTTGAGATAAGCCCGAGGATCATCGCGGCGTGTCATCGCAGCCTTCAGACGAGTAGCGGTGGGGCCTGCCAGATACTGGGTGAAATCGAGTACGCGTATACCGTCGAGTATCATTTCAGCGCACGTATTCGTCGACGTAATCTTCGATCGCGGCGTTGACGACTTCGAGTGCGTGCTCGCGGCCGTAAGCCGCACCGATGTGCACGGCGTTTTCTTCGCCGGGGAGCATCTTGTAGGTCATGAAATAGTGTCGAAGGCGGTTCAGGATCGAGGGCGGCAGCTGCGAGGCGTCCTCGACGTTGTGCCAGACCTCGTCGTTTTCGAGGACGGCAACAATCTTGTCGTCGGCTTCACCGTGGTCGAGCATCGGCAGGCCGCCGACGACGCGCGCGTTCAGGATGACTTCCGGCTGGTTGATCGGCCGTTCGCTCAGTACGCAGATGTCGAGCGGGTCGTGATCGCCGCGTTCCGAGCCCGGCATGAGCTGGGCCACGCGCGCACCGCAGTAAGTGCGCGGAACGAAGCCATACAGGGTCGGCGGCAGAGACGACGTGCGCTGCGGGCGGTCGACCATGAGATAGCCGGTCGACTTATCGATTTCGTACTTCACCAGATCGAAAGGCGTGATCTCGATGTAGGCATGCACAAGCCCCGGCGGACGCTTGCCGACCGCGAGGCCGTGCCACGGATGCGGGCGGGACATGTGGATGGAGTTCTTCACGCGCAGCACCTCGGTCCGGAGACGGACGGCCGATTATACGGGGCACTGACCCGCCGTGCCCGCCCATCTCGCGGCTGCGCAACGGCAGTCGTTCCGTACTGATTCCGATCGACGCTCTCCAGTCACACCGGCCGCTTGCCAGCACGCGCCTCCGCCACGGTTATACCGGTTGGTTCGACATGCAATGGATCCCAGCCGATTTTTACCGGTGCATCCCAGCGCTTCGCGGCGATCGCTTCGTCAATCGCAGCGATGAGTTTCTTCGGCACGCCCCAGCGGACACCGGTGTGGAGCTTCTCGGCTTGTGCGGCGGCGGCCAATTTCAGGGTGTAGACGGTTCCCGCGGCCAGCGGTGCGTCGTCATCCAGCAGATCGACGGCCAGTCCTTCCGGCTTGCCGTTGACGCCAGTCACGTTGTGGAAACCGAACAGAAGCTTCGAGTGGCCGGTGTCGAATGCTTTCTTCTGGTCTTGCGGCGAGCGCCAGGCGTCCTGGATGCGTGGCCGCAGTCCGTCGCTCTCGAGCCGTGCTATCACGCGGGACAATCGAGCAGCGAACGCGGGATAAAGCGTCGCCAGACGTTCGATATTACGTGCCTTGCGCGCTGGTTCTTTCATGGTGCCTCCTGATTATCGAGTTGCTCGCAACGATACTAAGGACCCTGGTCAAAATGATCTCTACATTCGGCTGCTCAGAAGCACCCTCGGTGTTGACGAGATGATTTTGACCAGGGTCCTTAACGCAAGCAAGCTTTGATAGAGGGCGTGGCGCATCGCCGATCGGGATTGCTTGATTCGGGTTAGGTGTGACAGCGCCCGGCCAAGGGTCCTTCGAGTTAACGCCCCAGACTGCGGATATGCAGATTGGCTTTGCGAAGTTTCTCCGACAAACCGATGGCGATGTTCTTGACCAGTTTGGTCAGTACCCTGCCGGCAATTTCGGAGGCGTCGTCTTCGAGCAGCTGCGGCGTGAGCACAAGGGTTGTAACCTCGGTATCGGCGATGACGTCGGCCGAGCGCGCACTGTCGCTGACCATGGCCAGTTCGCCGAAAGCGGCGCCCGCCGACAGCGTCGCCAAGCGTTCGCTGCGCCGATCGCCGAGGCGCAGCACCACGCTCACTTCGCCGGCCACGATGAAATGCAGCGTGTCATCGGTTTCACCTTCGCGACACAGGTAGTCACCCATCCGATATTGTCGTGGCGTCAGGCGCGATTCGAGGTACGCGAGTTCAGGTGTGCTCAAGCCTTGCGCATAGTATTGCTCCGCCAGCGGCAACGGCGCCGTCACCTGGGTGAACAGACCCTCGGCTTCGAGCAGCTTGTCCTCACACCACTCGAGCGCGAGATCGAGTGCGGCACACTGCAGTAAGGGCATCGCTTTCAGTTCAGGCAGTTGACGGCGCAATTGCACTTCCAGCGGCGCAATGCCGCGCGTACCGGTAAACAGCAGATCAACGCCGCTTTCGTGCAGGGAACGCGCGAGGCCGGCGAGCAGATAGATGGCGGCGGAATCGACTGACGACACCCGGCTGAAATCCACGACCAGATAATCTGCACTGCCGACCCGGGCAGTGACCTGCATCAAGACCAGTTCAGCTGAATTGAACGAAAGCTCGCCAGCCAGTTCTATCACCTGCGCACGTGTGCCGCGTGCCGTGAGCGATTCAGCGTGACGTGGCGAGCGCGTGCGTTTCGAATTGATCTCGGCTAGTGAATACTGCGCACGGATGACGGTGCCGGACGTAATCTTGACCGGTTGAAAAATATGCAGCCCGAAATCGGCCGATACCGCCTGGCACACGGCGATGCCGCGCACGCTGTTGCCGCGCTCATCGAGTCGGGGTGAATAGACTGCGAGACCGAATTGCGACGGCAGCACGGCAATGATCCCGCCGCCGACGCCGCTTTTCGCCGGCATGCCGACATCGTAGATCCATGCGCCGGAATAGTCGTACATGCCGCAGGAGGCCATCACGCTCAGAATTTTTGGAACGTAACGCGCCTGTATCGCCCGCACGCTCGTAATCGGATTCACGCCCTGATTGGCGAGCGTCGCTGCCATCACGGCCAGATCGCGGCAGGTTGCGCTGACCGAGCATTGGCGAAAATACAGATCGAGATCCGGCTCTGGATCGCCATCGATGATGCCGTAGTTGACCAGCATGTGCGCGATGGCGCGATTGCGATGCCCGGTCGCCTGTTCGGATTCGTAGACCTGCTCATCCAACCCGAGATCGCGCCCGCAGTAGATGGCAAGCGATTCGAACAGCATGCGCAGTCGTTCACCGGGGGAATTGCCCGGCAGCAGGCTCGTGATCGCAATTGCGCCAGCGTTGATCATCGGGTTCATCGGGCGGCCGGAACCCGGCTCCAGGCTGATGGAATTGAACGCCTCACCCGAGGGTTCGACACCGGCGGTTTTCATTACTGTATCGCTGCCGCGTGCGGCCAACGCCATGCCGTAAGTGAATACCTTGGTGATCGACTGCATGGTGAACGGGTCGGCCGTATTGCCAACCTGGTAAACGTGGCCGTCGACCGTCACCAGCGCAATGCCGAGCGCAGCGGGGTCGGCGCGCAACAACTCAGGAATATAGCTCGCGAGCTCGCCGCGATGATCATCAGAAAACGCTTTATGCAGGCCTTCCAGATACCACTGAAAGTAGGTTGGACTCAATGGTCACCTGAATGGGAGAGAGAAGCGCACGAGCGAGCAAGCGCTGTGCCAGTTGGCGACGGCAGTCTGTTACGGTCAATTACTGGCAGAGATAATGTGACCCGCCCGAAATGGCCTGGTCGCGCAGCGCTCGGTGCTTGCGCCACGCTGGTGCTGGAATGTTCGATTGTCGAGGAAGCGCACCAGCGTGACGCATCTTCCCCGGTGCTTGGGCCAATGCAGGGCGAGTGCCCGGACACAGCACGGCCGCTCAACGCTGCAGCTTGCACCTCGTCATCACCAGGGCCAGCGCAAGCAGTGCCAGGGCCAATGGCGGCAAGCTCGGGATCTGCGTCGGCGCGTCGGGTTCGCCGCCATTGTTCTCGGTCACACGGAACTGCCGCTGTGTTTCGCTCCAGGTACCGGTGGCTCCATCGCGCAAGCGCACCGTTACGGTATGCCAGCCGGGCGTGAGCGCGCTGAGATCAAGCGAGTGCGTCCACGAGGTGAGCCCGGTAGCAGTGACGAACGGGCCGCTGTTCAAAGCGATCAGCACGGCATCACCAGCGTCGCCATTCGAGATTCCGCTGAGCTGCAGAACGCCGCTCACCGCAGCGCCAGCCGCTGGCGCGACAATACTTGTGGTCTGGGCCGCTGCCGGGCGCCCGTCGAGCTGACGCAGATAAGTCATCAAGTCGGCAAAATCGGCCGGGGCGAGCGTACTGGCGGCGCGGTGCGCAATCGCCGCACTGCGTTGCCAGACTGTATCGTTCAGCGCGATTTCGTCGAGCGCAAAATTGTTACCGCTATCGAAGCGCACGCTAATGGTATTGGCCCCGGCAAGCAGCGCGACAGTCACGATACGTTCACCCCAGTTGCGTGTGTGCCAGTCATTGGTGAGCGTGGCCGGCAGCGTCTGTGCTTGCGCGACACCGTTGACGGTGATGGTCACGTTCGCGTTCTGATAGTTGGCGTGATAGCGCAAGGCGAGTGCCGCGCTGCCTGCACCCTGAGCGGTATAAGTGAAGCGCGCAGTACCGCCGGTCTGGAATTCGACGAAGCGCCCGCCGCGCACGACGGCGAGACGATCGACGGACCAATGCTCGCCGTCGCGGATTTCATAGCCGCCGGTCAATACGGCGGTTTCGCTCTGCAGTACGTCAGCGCCAGTCGCGGTGAAAACGCCTTCGAGTGTCGCGGCTTCGCCGTTGTGCAGATACGGCGCAGTGCGCCACAGGCCATGCAATGTTGGCACGTCGATGCCGATAAGCGCGCTGCCGAGGCGGCTGCCCGAGCGCGTGCCCAAAGTCCCGATATTGCGCAGATCAGGCACCAGACCGGTGTTCGCGACGCCGGCAACACCGGCATGGCAGCCGGCGCAACCCAGCGCCGCAAAACGCGCAGAGCCGCGCACGCCGGCCGCTGTCAGGCCGCCGTCAGCGCCACGCCAGGGTGAGCGCGGCATGCTCGCCAGATCGAGCGTTGAGAGATAAGCCGCGAGCTGGTCGAGCGCGATGCTGCGGCCGGTTTTCGGTGCGCCGAGCGGCGTACTGGCGAGCGCGAAATCGGCATCGGTCATGAAGCCCTGGCCGCCGAACTGCGCGCGGATATCGTGTTCGAAATCCTGAATTTCGTCGAAGTTCGCGCTCCAGTGCACCAGCCCGTGGCCGAGTCCGGCGCGCCCATGCAGCGGTGGTGTATTGCGTAGTCCTTCGCCACGTCCGGTGAAATCCCAGGTACGACCATCGTGACCCCCGTCGATATGGCAGGTTGCGCAACCCATGTAGCCTTCGCCACTCATGCGAGGGTCGGCGGCGTCGTAAAACAGACGTTTGCCAGCGAGCACGCTGGCCGCCAGTTTCTCGGCCGCGACCAGCGGTACCGGGAACAGCCCGAAAGATGCGGTACCAGTGTCGAGCAATGGGCCGAGCTCGATGACACTGGCCTGCCGATCGAGGAAGGCGTGAACCCACAGGCGATCACCACCGGCACGCGGCTGGTACGCGAGCGCTTGCGGCGCATGGCCGACACCGATGCGACTAACGACACTCGAAACTCCGGAAAAGCCGGCGTCAATCTTGAGACTGTCCAGTACCAGCACCGCATTCGAACCTTGCAGTGAAACGAAGGCGTAATCGCCCAGCGGCGAGAATGCGACTGCGCTGGGCTGCTCGCTGTTGTCGAGATCGCGGCGCAGGTCGAGTCGTTCCGTTGCGCTTGCGAGATCGATTTGCGCGACCATTGCGCGCACGGTGTTGTCCTGATCGAGATCGCTGCCGCTCGAATACAGGCCGCGTGTGGTGTTGTCTTTCTTGGCAGTCACCCACGCGCGCGTGCCGTCGGGAGTGATTGCAATGGCCGACAGATAATTCGGTACGCCACGGCCGTCGAAACGCAGATCCTCGCCCCATTGATGCGCGAGCGCGATGGTGCCGGCGCTGGTCAAGCTGCTCGCTCCGATAGTGAGTTGCCAGACTTCGCCCTGCATCGGTGCCGAAAGAAAGCGCGTGACATAAGCGCGAGTTCCAGCGGCGTTGATGGCGATGGCGTGCGGCGTCGGCCCGACCGCGCGGCGGGTGAGCTCGATTCTCGCTGCCGTGTCGAACATCGCGACGCTGCCGGCTTCGGTCAGCGAAACCAGCGCACGCGTACCGGCGCTGTTCATGGCGAGTGCTATCGGCGCACTGCCGTAGCCGGTGTCGAGTGTTGCTACCCGTTCGCCGTCGGCCGCCAGCACGGCGATGCCGTCGGCGTCATGGCAGGCAATCCAGGCCATACCGGCAGCGTCGATGGCGACGCTGCGCGGGTCGGCACAGACGCGATGCTCGGCAATCACGGCGCGCGTATCGGCATTGAGCACCGTGACGGTGTCGGCGTCCGGATTCACGACCCACAGGCGTTCGCCGGTCGTGGTCGTCACCCGCGCCAGCTGACTACTGTGCGTGCCGGCGAGACCCAGAGCCGCCGTCAGTACGGTGACGCCGGTCGTGCGCGTGGCGAGCGCATTCTCGCTGTCCCGTACCTGCACGGTGAGGGTGTAGTGGCCACGCTCAGCGTAGCTGTGACTGCTCGCGCTGTTCGTCGTCCACGCCGTCAATGCGCTGCCGTCGCCATAGTCGTAGCGATATTCGAGCGCGTCGCCGTCGGCGTCGCTGGCCTGCGCCGTGAACTGCGCGTTGACACCGGGTGCTACCGGTCGTGGTGTCACAGTGATGCCGCTGATCACCGGTCGCGCATTGCTGGCCGTGAGCGTCGCCCCGGTGGCGAATTCGAAGCTGTATGGCTGCATGCCATTGCCGACCGCGTCGCGGACGCCGTCGGCGACGAGTTCGACCCGGTAGGTGGTATTCAGCGCCAGCGGCGCCAGCGGCACGATGGAGAGAATATCGTTCGAAGCGAACCAGTATTCGGCGGCGAGCGGCGCGCCAGGAACGCCGTTAACGACCGGACGCAGGCGCACCGTGCCGGCATTGATGGTCTCGGAGCGCAACGTTTCGTGGATCAGGATCTGGATCGGATGCGTAATCGGATAACCGGTCTCGCCATCAGCCGGTGCGTGAAACGCGACGAACGGCCCGCGTGTGTCCGGCGCTGCCTGATGCGCCCAAATCGACATGCCCGTACCGCAATGCGTCGAACTGAACCCCGGCACGCTGCAGGTGCCATCAATGTAGTTGCCGCCAGTCACCAGCAGATTACCGACCGGCAGGGAGAACTGGCTGGTATCGATACGCGGGCCGCTGCGCGTGGTCGCGTTCTCGTCCAGTGCGAGCACCACCTCGAACGTGCGCATGTCGATTTTGTAACGCTCACTGAAAGCGAACTCGTCCTGGAACTGCGCGTAGTTCAGGTTGCCTTCCAGCGGAACGTCGGCAACAAGCTTCAGATCGCTCGGGTCGGTGGCATCGACGACGTGAAATCCGCCAGCCGGGTTGTCATGCGGAAAGAAGAAATACAGTTTGCCGTTGACGCCCACCGGGTCCGGCCAGTAACCGCCGACGCTGCCGTCCGTCAGCACATCGAGCAGTACCGGGTTGGCCGGATCGCTGATGTCGTAACTGGCGATCCCGGTGCGGCTCTGGTCGGAGGCGTAAAACAGATATCGACCGAAGACGAAAGGATGGCCGATGACACCGGTCGTGCCCACCGGATCGAAGACCGCATTGGGCGGTGCGCCCCATGGCCGGTTGAGATAGATCTCGGCCGGCGCCGAGGTATCGCCGTAGGACCAGTAGTTGGTGATGCCCCAGGGCACGCTCATGCCACCGTGCGTCCAGCCGAGCATGCGAAACGGGATGTCCGGAACGACGCTTGTCAGGCCTGCGCCGTTGACCTCGAGCGTGTAGCCGGAATTGAGTCGCGTGGCCTGCTTGATATAGCCATGCGCCATGAAACCATGGCGCGTCGGGCCGAGTACCTGGGTGACCACCGGATGCACGGGGTCGGCGATGTTCCATGCCCGCACCTGGTAATCGCCTGGCGGACTGCCGGGCGCTTCCGGGAACGTGAACAACATGCCGCCGTGATAGGCGATAACCGGCGTGCGACCGGCTTCGGGCGCGTTCGGGCCGCTCAGCAGTTCACCGGGTGTCCGCGCGATATTGGACGTACCGAGAGCGGCCGCAGCCAGAGGCCAGGCGCCGAACAGCAGCACGAACACCAGGCAACAGCACAGCATCGACAACCTGCCGGGAAAGCATGAGTGTCACGTTATTTAACAGTTGAAGTCGGCCAAGACTGCCGACTGGGTGGCAATCTGCGTAGACTGCTGGCGAGATGCTGTGGCGGACTTCAGACGGAGTTCCGTCGCCGCCCGATAGTGCCCACGGCAACGACTGCCGAAGCCAGCAACCACACGGCACCAGGCAGCGGTACCGCATTCAGCTGCTCGAGGCGGGCGTCGCCCCAGCCGGCATGGTTGCCGTTGAAGATACCGAGACGCTGCGTGCCCAGGCCCAGAATGTCAGCATCGCCGAGGGCGATGGCGAGCGCGACGCTCGCCGTGTTGACGTTGGCGATGTCAGTGAAACTGACCAGCAGGCCGTCGAGATAAACATTGAAGCGGGCGCCACTGTTGCCACCGGACGGCTGATCGATACCAACCTGGGTCAGGAACGTGTTGAACACGAAGCCGTCTGCGCGCAGTGCCTGCAGATTGAATTCGATCAGCGTTTCGCCTTCAGACGGCGGGTGCGCACCAATCCCTTTGGCGAACGGGTCGGTGTCGACGAAATCGATCTGGTCTGCGTCGAAATTACCGGGGCTGTCTGCGCCGAACCCATACGAACTTGCCACCACCTGCGTGTATGGCGCATTGGACGCCGAAGTTGCCGTACCGGGCGCGACGCCGAGGAAATCGCTGAGGTAGGTCGGCACGACCATGGCCGAAGCCATGCTCGAAACGAGCGCAATTGCCGTGAAAGTCGCGGCCTTGAGCAGGGCGTGGCGCGATTGGCGGTGAGAAATACGGAGCATGCTGGCGAGTTCCATCGGTGACTGGCGGCCATTCAAGCTCAGTCACCGTCGATAAACTGCCAACTGTGACCGCCGCATGTTAACGATCGAAAACTCCGTCCTGAATGCGCCGGGATCTGTGATCCCGCGCGCATTCAGCGGCTGACTGAATTTCCGGTCAGGCCGCCAGCAGTAGCGTCTTGGCGCGTGTCACGCGTTCGCTGTGACGCGTTTCCTCACGCCCGTTCAGGCGGTAGATGGCCGCGATGGTCGGGTCGCTTTCGGCTTCGGCCCACGTCTGGTAACAGAGGTCGCCATCGACTTCGCCTTTCTCGAGCGCCGCCAGCAGGTCGGCATCCGCCGTCAACGTGGCTGGCGCGAAAGCCATGAACGGATTGTCGTCGATGGCCGGCAGCTTGAACGGCTCGCCGCCTTTCAGTTCAATCGCTTTGAGAATTCGATGCGCATGTCCGCGTTCTTCCTGGGCGTTGCGTGTGAGCAGCTTTTTCGCTTCCTCGTCCGTCACGCCGGCGGCAATGATGCGATAGAACACTTCGCCATAGGATTCGATCATGGCCAGGACCTGCAGATCCTGTACAGATAGCACGCGGCGTGATTTCAACAAATCGAATGCGGCAAACGCTTCGGTCGGATAGCCTTCGGGTAACGTCGCCATGGCTGGGCTCCTGGTAGCGGGATTACGGTGGTGCTCAAGGTAGCGAAACAGGAGGTTGCTGGGAAGAGTGGCCGTGCTCGGCCAGCCACGTCAGCGCACCGCCTGCCGCAGCTTTGCCAGTGGCGAGACAGGCGGTGAGGAGGTATCCCCCGGTCGGCGCTTCCCAGTCCAGCATCTCGCCGGCGCAGAACACGCCGGGCAGCTTATGCAGCATAAAGCGCTCGTCCAGCGCCTCGAATGTCACGCCGCCGGCACTGCTGATCGCTTCACTCAATGGCCGTGTGCGGAGCAGGCGAATGGGCAGCGCTTTAATGCCCTGTGCGAGCGTTGCCGGTATACCGAAAGCGTCGGCAGGCAGACATTCGCGCAGCAGCGCAGCTTTGGCGCCGCGGATCCCGGCACGCCGGTCGAGCTGATGAGCGAGCGTATGGCGACCTCGGGGCAGGGTCAGTGCGGCGGTCAGTTCAGCCAACGGGCGCGCCGGTGCCAGATCGACCTCGAGTATCGCGTTGCCGTGCTGCGCAATGGAATCGCGCAAACGGCCAGAGAGTGCATAGACCGCATTGCCTTCGAGGCCGTAAGCACTCAGCATGAATTCGCCGGTGGCCTCGCTGACCGCGCCGCTCGCATCCCGATGTCGCAGGCGGATATTCTTGATCGCGGTACTGGCGTACTGCGTACGCAGATGTGCGCTCCAGGCGCACTCGAAGCCGCAATTGGCCGGCTGCAGCGGTGCTATCTCGACCTGTTGTTGCGCCAGCCAATCGACCCAACGGCCGTCAGCACCCAGTGCTGGCCAGCTGCCTCCGCCAAGCGCGAGTACGCAGGCGTCAAAGCGCAGGTTGGCAGGGCCCGAAGGCGATTCGAAAGCAAGTGTGCCGTCGGCGTCGACACCGCAACAGCGATAACGGGGATGAAACACGACGCCAGCCGCGCGCAGTCGACGCAGCCAGGCTCTTAACAGGGGCGCTGCTTTCAAATCGCGCGGAAACACGCGCCCGGAACTGCCGATGAAAGTCTCGATGCCGAGAGTCTGCGCGAAATCGCGAACGGCGGGCCCATCGAGTGCGCGCAGTGCTCCGGCGAGTTCGGTTTGTCGCGCGCCGTAGCGTTGCAGCAACGCGCTGGTCCGTTCGCCGTGGGTCAGGTTCAATCCGCCTTTGCCGGCGAGCAGAAACTTGCGTCCACAGGAGGCCATCGCATCGAACAGCCGTACCTCAGCACCGCCAGCGACAAGCGTGTCGGCTGCCATGAGGCCGGCCGGGCCGCCGCCGACAACGGCAACTTGCGGTCGGTACGCGCCCCACTCAATCGACAATGGGCTCGCTCGTCATCCACAGCAGCCAGACGATTGCGCCGCTCACATTCAATCCGGCAGCGAGCATGAACGCCGCATCGTAAGTGCCGGAGACTTCGACCAGCCAGCCGGTCACGGCGACACCGATGATGCCGGGCACAGTGCCGAAAGTATTGGTCAGGCCGAGCAGGATGTCGGCATAACGCGGCGCAATTTCGAGGTGATTGGGGCTGTAGCCAGCCCACGTCAGTGCGGTGAGGCCGAGCGCGCCGCACATCAGCCACATCGCGGTCGTAGCATCGCCGGCATCGCGGACCAGCAACAGGAATATGGCCGAACCGATCAGCCCGGTCGCCTGCATGATCTTGCGTACCGTCGTCGTGCGCGTACCACGCTTGATCATCGTGTCGGCGATCCAGCCGGCAAGATTCGCGGTAACGAACATCGTCATCCATGGCACCGCTGAATAGAATCCCGCGCTCATCAGGCTCACACCTTGCACGGTCTTGAAATAACTCGGCAGCCACGACAGCAGCACGTAGAACGCCCAGTTACTGACAAAGTGGTTGTAGATCAGTGCCCACATGGGAGCTTTACGCAGCAGAAGGCGCCACGGGACACCGGTTTTATTTTCGTTCAACGCGCGCATCGGCCGGAGCAGGGCTTTTTCGGTCTCGTCCGCGCGCGGGTCCAGTTCAGGGTCGTCATGGATGAAGTAGAACCACGCCAGCGCCCACACAAAGCCGACCGCACCAAAGCTGTAGAACACCGATGGCCAACCGTAACGTTCGATCAACCAGCCGGTCGTGAGCAGCGCGAACAGTGTGCCGGCGGGAATCGCGCTGACCAGCAACGCGACTGAGCGAGATCGTTCGACTTCGGGGATCCAGCGCCGGTAGAGCGTGTAGATGGTCGGGAAAGTGGCACCCTCGCCAAGGCCCAGCACGATACGGGTGACGATGAGCATCGTCAGCGAAACGAATGCAGCGGGCGGCGTCAACACGGTAAACATCGACCACCACAACACGGCGAAGCCGAGCACTATCCGGCCGCCGATGCGGTTGGCGAGCCAACCCGAGGCAATCTGCAGCGCCATGTAACCGATGAAGAACGACGATAGCACCAGACCTTTGGTGGTCTCGGTCCAGCCGAAAGTCTCTTTCATCGCGACGACGGCAACTGAAATGTTGACGCGATCGATATAGCAGATGAAGACCGCCCAGAACGACAGCGTCACAACGGTATAGCGGGCGGGCCAGCGCCGGCTCATGCAGCATGCCCCGCATTGCTCCGCCACCGGGCGGGCGGCTGTATCAACGCAAACCCGCTTCGAGCATTTTCCGACGTTCGCGCCAGTCGGGCATGACCGACTCCAGCAGCTGGTAGAACCCACGACCGTGGCCGTGATAACGCAGATGACACAATTCGTGCACGACGACATATTCGATGCACACATGCGGCGCGTGGATGAGCGCGAGATTGAGGCTCATCCCGCGGCGCGAACCGAGGCTTCCCCATCGCGTGCGCATTTTTCGGATGCTGAGCGCCGGACGCGGATACCGCGCGAAGCGCGGGTGTGCATGCCAGCGATCGAGCAGCGCCGTGAATTCGCGCTCGGCTTGAGCGCGCCACCAGGAGTCCAGCGCGCGCTGTACGCTGAGTGCCGTTTTAGTTGCGGTCCCACCGACTATGAGCTGTTCGCCATCCAAGCTCACCCCGCCCGGCGCGGCCGGTCGCAGTGTCAACCGATAGTCGCCGCCAAGATAACGCTGCGGAGCGCCTTCAAGCGGCGCCGGTGATATTGCCGGTGGCGGGCGTTCGCGGAAATAGGCGAGCTGCGCCTCAATCCAGGCGCTGCGTTCAGCGACGAACCATTCAATCTCCAGCGCCGGGCAATGCACCGGTGCGCGCACGACGACGCGCAGGTCGGGATGAATTTCGATACCCAGCGTGCGCCGACGTGGATGGCGCGCGAGTTCGTAGCGGGGTCTGGAAAGTCCCGCTGCCGGGACGGACGGTTTGGAGGGTATGGCCGATTTGGCCGGCGGTCTGGCGGCGAAACCGCTCAGAAAATCGAAAGCGAACTGCAGCGGTTTCATGTGCGCAGTCAACAACGCACGCGCCCGAACCTGACCACCGGCAGCCATGGCTGAGTGTGCACGGCGGTCGCTCGACGCGCTGGACTTGGAACCGTGGCCTTAACGCGCGACGAAATCGCAGCCGGTTTTGGCGCGCACTTCCTCCAAGGTCACACCGGGATGCAGTTCTTTCAGCACCAGCCCGGAGGGTGCGACTTCAAACACACAAAGTTCGGTGATTATCATGTTGACCACGCCTTTTCCGGTGAGCGGCAGGGAACAGCGTTTAAGGATCTTCGGCGTGCCGTCTTTGGCGGTGTGCTCCATCAGCACGATGACGCGCTTCACGCCCGAGACCAGGTCCATCGCGCCGCCTGGCCCTTTGACCATCTTGCCGGGCACCATGAAGTTCGCCAGATCGCCGTTCTCGGCGACTTCGAGTCCGCCCAGAATTGAGAGATCGACATGGCCACCACGGATCATCGCGAAGGAGTCGGAACTTGAAAAGAAACTCGAGCCGCCGATGGTCGTGATGGTCTGCTTGCCGGCATTGACGAGATCCGGGTCGACGTCCGCTTCGTCCGGGAACGGGCCGATGCCGAGCAGGCCGTTTTCGGACTGCAGAATCACATTGATGCCGTCCGGAATGAAATTCGCAACCAGGGTCGGGATGCCGATGCCAAGATTGACGTAATACCCGTCTTTCAGTTCCTGCGCTGCGCGCTTCGCCATCTGCGCGCGCTCTGGCGTGTCTTTTTTCGCGCCGCTGCCGGCGACCGTGCGGAACTCGATGCGCTTTTCGTAGTTGACCCCTTGAATGATGCGATCGACATAGATGCCCGGTGTGTGCACGTGATCGGGATCGAGTGTACCGACGTCGACCAGTTCTTCGACTTCAGCGACACAGATCTTGCCGCAGGTCGCGATCATCGGATTGAAGTTGCGCGCGGTCTTGCGATAAACGAGGTTGCCGGCTTTGTCGCCTTTCCAGGCTTTGACAATGGCGACATCAGCTTGAATGCCTTCTTCGAGCACGTATTCGCGACCGTTGAATACTTTGGATTCCTTGCCTTCGGCAAGCTGAGTGCCTGCGGCCGTCCGCGTATAGAAGCCGGGGATGCCGGCGCCACCGGCGCGCAGCCTTTCAGCCAGCGTGCCTTGCGGGGTCAGCTGGAGCTCGAGTTCGCCGGCCAGCACCTGGCGCTCGAACTCCTTGTTCTCGCCGACGTAGGAGGCGATCACTTTTTTGACCTGATGCGTTTTCAACAGCAGGCCCATCCCGAAATCATCGACGCCGGCGTTGTTGCCGACGATGGTCAATTCCTTGGTCCCGCTGGCGACGAGCGCACCGATCAGATTTTCGGGTATACCGCACAGGCCGAAGCCGCCGGCGGCTATCGTCATCTCGTCGTGAAGCAGATCGGCCAGCGCCGTCCTGGCATCGGGAAACACTTTGTTCATGGGCATCTCGCTACTCGGCCAGCCGCGGATGCGCCGCTGACGTCAGTTGATTGCGCTCTCTTGATTGAGCGTTGAACGTGGGTGCGCCCAAGTGTAACGCGATGAGGCGGTCTGTCCAGGGGGCGAGGCGCCTGAACAGCCTGTTAGTCGCCTGGATGCTGCCGTGCGCCGGCGCGATAGTTGCCGGGTGAGACGCCGAACCAGCGTTTGAACGCTTTGCCGAAATTTGCCGGATTGCTGAAGCCGAGGGCTGCCGCCACTTCCTTGATTTGTGACTGGTCATTGGCCAGCAGTTCGCAGGCCCGACCCTGCAGGAAATCGTCGATGACCGCCTGGTAAGTGGTACCCATCGCGCGCAGGCGCCGAATCAAGGTGCGTGGCGCCAGGTGCAGCGCGTCGGCGGTCTCGCGCAACGTCGGCAATGCACGTTCGCGCTCGTCGATGACGAATGCCGAGCCGAGGTAATGTCGAACCTGCCCCAGCGTGTCGCGCGAGCGCGAAGAACCCATCGTCGCTTCGCAGAGCTGCAGAGCATGCGCCCAGGTCGAGGCGCTGTAGCCGAAATTCGGCATCTCGCGCCATTGCGCTGGAATGATCAGCGCGGCGCAGGGTGCGTCGAAGCGTACAGTACAGCCAAAATAGCGACCGTAGACTGCCGCATAAGGGGTTGCCGGGTAGGCGAGGTCGATGGACGCAGCCCGCATATCGATGCCATAAACACTCACCAGATATTGCTGCAGTACCAGCAACGGCGTTTCGATCAGCATCGGGCGAGTTGCGCCGAGATCGATCAGCGGCCGCAGTTCGGCATGAAACCGGTCCGCTTCGCGCCGGCCCTGCATGTCGATATAGGGCACACGTCCGGGAAAATATTTCAGAAACGTATCGAGACTCGCGCCCAGGGTCGGAGCGCTCATCAAAGCAATGCTGATCGGGCCGTGGAAATGGTCAGACAGACTGAGCGCCCATTCGAAATACCATTCCGGCCGCGGCGCGAGCCGGATGGCGTTCTGCGCGTACTGCAGGACCTGACGCACCGTCATGCGGCGGCCGGGCTCGGCCAGTTCGGCCAGGCCGAGCCCGGTGCCGGCCAGCAATGCCCCCGGCTCGAACAGGCGCGTCAAATGACGGCCATAAGTGACCGGCATCGGTAAGTCCCAGATTGCGTCGAGCTCCATCGACCGCCTCCTTCGCCGAGCATATCTGTCACTAAAATAACAGAGATTGGCAGTTGCGTCGCTTCCCTGGGACAACCGTGACGCTCTATGGTGCGACTCCTGCCCAAGGGGTGCCCATTGCGCAACAAGCGTGCAGCGCACGCTACGGCGGCAGGCAAGATTGATGTAACGACGATTCATTCGGATCCTGTCCTGGCGCGACGTCAGGCTGCCGAGAACGTGATCGTCCGAGAGGGGGAGAGGATGCACCGTGCCGTGGCGGGGAGCTGCGATGCCGCATCATGAGGGGAGACCGTTGCGGTCAGGTCCTGGTCCACTTCAGCGCTGAGGGGGGTCAGGCCCTGATCGGACAACGACCGACACGAGGTCCAATAAGAACGGCCCGGCTGGCCCAGCTATTCGGCCGCGCGACACCACCCGCTTATCTGCCCGCTCGTGCGGGCATTTCTTTAACAGGCTGGTGAAAAACTACTGCGCTCGTGCGCCTTGTCCTGCCTTCGCTCGCTACGTTTTTCACCAGCCTGTTAATGTGCCTGGCATTGGCACACACGTGCGCGTGCCGGTCCCATGCTAAGTTGAGCGCAGCGAACCGACACAACTCAGGGGGTGACATGCCAATACCTGCCAGGCGCCCACAGCGCAGCTTGCGCCTTCCCGTCATTCTCGTTATCGCAGTTCTTCTGTACACCGGTGCGGTTAACGCCGCGCCATTGTTTGAACTGCAAGCTGCCACTTTCACCGCCCAGATTCATGGTGGCGCAGGCGGTGGCTCGATTCTGACGCCCGATAGTTCGCTGCCGTCGGATATTGCGCTCGACTACGTCCTCGACAGCGGCGCCCATTTCTCCGGCCGCGCGTTGACTACCGGTGGCGCGAGCCCTGCAGCAGATGTCCAGGTGTCGACGCTCGGCACGAATGGCAGCGCACAGGCCTGGGTGCAATGGCAGGCCTACGTGACCGGCGGCAGCGAAGCGCGAATTGTCCCGTTGATATTTACGCTTATCGGCGAAGCATCGCAGACAGGCGACGCGCGCGCTTTCGCGGAGAGCAATGTTGCGGAGCTTGGGCGGCGGGGTACCTGGCTCGTGAGAGGACGGGCGGATGCCTTCCGTGGAACGCCTACCGACGGCTATTCCCACATCGTTACCGTGCCGTTCTATATCGACGCCAACGGGCAGGGGTTCGAGTTCGAGGCGATTGCCGACGTCGGAACGCTGTTTTCGCACGCCTCCAGCGCGCAAGCGATCGCTGATCCAGGTATTTCCATCGACCCGCTATGGGAGTTTGCCCACGAGTACACGATCAGCTACTCGACCAATCTGTTTCCAGGTACTTCGACTGTCGATGCACCGCAGTCTCTGGCGATGATGACGTTTGCACTGCTGGCATTGTCGGTCCGGTCGAGGCGCAGGCGTACTCGCCAAATAGCGGTGTAGCGAGGAGCGGTTGTGCAGTTCAACAACCGCCCATGCCGATGACCGTTGCTATCGGCGCTGCTGTGGATGCCCGGGCTATTCGACGCCAGCAGCAAACACGCTCAAATCCTGCACACCACCGCGTTCCAGTCCTTTGCGATAAGCGGGGCGGGCACGCAGCCGTGCCAGATAAGTCTGCAAGCCAGGATAAGCGCGCAGCCGGCCGCGGCATTCCGCGAACTCCAGCGTCCAGCCGAGATTGATGTCGGCAGCGGAAAATCCCGACGGCAGAATGAAGTCCTGGCCGGCCAGGCAATTCTGCAGATACTTCAGGTTCTTCTCCAGTTCGACATCGAAAAAGCCTTTGAAGGTCTGATTGCCGCCACCGGTCCAGGCATAGATGAGATCGACGCCAAGGCCGGGGAACAGTGTCCCTTCGGAATAGGCCAGCCATTGCAGATAAGCGCCGTAGTCAGGGGACCCCGGAGCGCGACTCAATTGGCCGCCGGCGCAGACCTGACAGATATACTCGATGATCGCATCGGTCTCGATGATCACGCGACCGTCATGTTCGATGGTCGGTGCTTTGCCGAGCGGATGCACCGCAGCAAGCGAGGCCGGCGAACGCATGGTTTCCGCATCGCGCTGATGTTTGATCAGGGTGTAGTCGAGGCCGAGTTCCTCACACAGCCAGACGATGCGCTGCGAGCGCGAATTGTTCAAGTGATGGACAGTCAGCATGGCAGTTCTGCCTCCTTTGCTGTGATGGCCGCGATGGCCACCGGGGGTGTCGAGTGTAAACACTGCCGGACATGGTGTGAATGTACCTGAAAAATATTTGTAAGGAATCGCCGGTTCGCCCGACTAAGCATGAAACACAGCGTGTGTTTCATGACTCTCAGTACAGTGAATCGAGGATACTCTCCATGAACAAGTTTATTATTGCCGTCGGCTTCAGCATCGTTACGTCCACCGCCATGGCCGACAGTTTTGCGCCCTGGAACTCGCGCGCCCATGAGCCGGTAGCGGCGACAACAAGCAGCGCGGAAGTCGTCACCAGCGGGTTCGCGCCATGGCGCGACCGCGCGACGCGCTATGAGGTGATGCCGCCCTTCAATGCGACGCCGCAGGATGTGCCAATGGCCATCGACTTCGGCAGCGCTTTCCGGCCCTGGCACATGCCTTCCTAAACCAGCGCTGACAGGTGTGGACGCCGTGCCATTGGGCGCGGCATCCACCCTGCTGTACACGCTGCCCGCTTGCCGGCATAGTCTGCGCGACGCGTAGTGGATCCGGCAGAAGATAATGACAGCGACGGTCGACCCGGGCTCGCCCGAGTTGTGGCTCGATCAACATGGCGACGCGCTTTATGGCTATGCGATGTTGCGTGTACATGAACCGGCACTGGCCGAAGACCTCGTCCAGGAGACGCTGCTTGCCGCGCTCGCTGCGCGAACGTCATTTGCCGGCCGCGCCGAAGTCCGCACCTGGCTCATCAGCATCCTCAAGAATAAGCTCATCGACCATCTGCGCAAATGGAGTCGTGAGGAACCGTTCGATGCAACGCTCATCGACGATGACACCTGGGCTGGCAAGTTCGACCATACAGGTCACTGGAGCAACGCGCCTGCGCGCTGGCAGGAACCGGCCTTCATCGCCGAGAACGCCGAACTCGGTCAGCTCATCATGACCTGCATCGACAAGCTGCCGGATAAATATCGCGCAGCATTCGTGCTGCGCGAAATCGACGGTCTAGAGACCGATGAGCTGGTGGCTGCGCTGGCCATTTCTTCGCCGGGGAATCTGTGGGTGATGTTGTCACGCGCACGGGAACGTGTGCGTGCCTGCCTCGAGCGCGCCTGGGCACGCGCGGGTTGAGCCGTGTTCAAGTGTCAGGAAGCCTCGCAGCTGACGTCGGCCGAATTCGACCGCAAGCTCAGTCTCGGTGAACGTGTTCGTCTCGGCCTGCATCGCCTGATCTGCGGCCCGTGCCGACTGTATCGCAGGCAGATGGCGCTGCTGCGCGCGCAAGTCAATAGATTCGCTGAGACTCACACTACCGCGACGCTGGACGACGCCACGCGCGAGCGCATCCGCGCCAGACTTCGCGCACCAGGCGGGTGACTCCGACTGCCGGCAAAAATATACTGGCCACATAAGGCCAGCTAATGGCCGGAAGATGACGTGTTCAGATCACGCAGGCGCGCGCTGGCGGCGTCGTAGCACGCTGCGCCGGAACGCGCGAACTATCGGCAGGCAGTCCAGCCACGGTGATGCATCCGCGCGCGATGCATCCGCGGTCGATTGCGGTCCAGCATAACCAGCCGGAATTTGCGACACCATGACCGGCGGCGTCACGCTGTAGTCGAGATAGTGATACTCGTAGCCCGGCACGCAGAGATCGTCATCGAACGCGACATTGATCGGACGCACGCCATAACTCATGAGGTCGGTGCTGGTCGCCTGCGGCGGGATGATCCACACGTGGTGAGGCCCGGCAAAAAACAGATATTGCAGCTTTGCATTGGTCGACAGGATACGGAAGCGACGCAGGACACCACCATACAGGGTGCTCTCGGAACGCGTTTCCTCGAGTAAGCCTTGTCGTAGATCCGGCTCATAGCCAGGTGCGAAGCGCAGCGATGCCGGATCGCCAGCGTGAGCGAACCAGGCAACCGGCCGACCGCCATTGATGCGCAATCGCGGGTTGCGCGCCGCGCGTTCGCGTGGACCGGTGAAATCGCGATAGGCGACGACACGATTGTCTGGGCCATTGCGTAGCACGCGTGCCAGTGCAATGTGATCGCGGCGGATCACGCCGGGGCGGCGTGCGAGCATCTCGAGTGCGTCCTGCATCTCCAGCGGCAGGTCGGTCGTCGCTTCGTTTGACTCGAGATAGCAGCGACCATCACGCATCACTTCCACCACATCACCTTTGCCGATCCAGTTCTCGTTGGCCGAGCGCACAACGTGCGAGGCTGAACGCCAGATGAGCGAGACATCCTTGTAGAAAATGCGTGCATGGATGGCCGGGCGGCGGCTTCGCGTGTCGGGCATGACATAGGCGACGAAGAATCGCACATCAGGATTCTGTCGCAGCGCGGCCAGATAGAATCGCATGCCGAACAGCGTCATCCGATAGCGCGGCCCATAGCCCTGCGCAAGCAGGCTGGTCGGCGCAGCTTGCGCCGTTCCGGCGACCTGCAGGCGAGCGCCATCGTTGAGCAACGCGCGAAATTCGCTCGCCACCGCGCGTGGCGTAAGCGCATCCGGCGTAATCGGCGCTATGCTTTTTCTATCCATCGTTCAGGGCGCCCTTGTTCATTAGGCGTTTCGGCGGCGATCGCGTGCGAGTCGCGCGTTCGGGGTCAGGCGTTCGTGGCAATAAGCGGCGATCGCCGCCGCGCCGATCTGTCCATTGGCATCTGCTGACCACTCGAACTCGCAACCGTAGCGGACCGCCGCCGGCTGCTCGTCGCGATGGCACACGCGACAGGTTACCGGCAGCGCTCCGGAAACTCCGGGCAGTGTCAGCAGCAGGCGCAACTGGTCGCGCTTGCGCAGCGACTGCACGATAGGCGGTACAAAGCGTACGCAGCAACCGGCGCTCGAGAGATCGTCAAGCCTGACCGTGACGCTGCCTGATAGCGATGAGTCCAGCCCGGTCAAGGCGACACTGGCGGTGATGGTGGGATCGCCCGCTGCAGCGAGGTGACGGTAACGCGCACGCCGATTGAACAAGGTATAGAAATTCGCATTGCCTGGCGCGAGGCTGGCGCTATCCCCTTCGAACGAGAAGCTCACGACATGTTCGCTTGCCGCGATCTCGCTCGCAACGACGCGAGCCCACACCGTGCAGTCGAAATTGTAACTTTCGGAAGCGAGCGCCAGTAGCACGCGTTCTCCGGCCAGAGGCGCATTCAACATGTCGCATGCGAACTGCACCTGTGCGCCGCCGATGGCCACATCGGCAACCGTCACGCGCACGACGCGATAGCGCTTTTCGAGGATCGCCAGATCGAGTTCGTAGACCGACGATGGTTGCACGCGATAGGCGCTGCGACGGTTGCCGTCGACAGCTCTCGCGTTCACGCAAGTCTCCCGGTCAGACGATGGCTTAACATGACAGCGAGCAGATTCCGACGGTCTGTTGGCGGGCAGTGTAACTCCGCCGGCAGGCAGCTTGTCTATCCGGCATCCTGTCATGGTGATTGCCTGCTGCGCCCGTTCGGCCGATCATGAGTGCCGATGCTCATTGTCGGCCTGCTCCTGTACCTGTTCTTCACGTTGCTCATCGTTGGCGGCCTGTGGCTGTGCGCGCGCTGGTTCCTGAGCGGTACCTCGCACGCCGCTTTCGACGCGCCGGCTGGCGTTCTGGCCGGCGCCAGCGCGGCACCGAGTGCCGAGAGCGCAGACGTCCTGCTGCGCTTACGCGAACTCCAGCGTCGCATGCGGGCGGCCCGGCGGACGCTGCGGCTGACGACCATGCGTGCCGCGATCGACGAGGCGTTTGCCGCGTTAACCATGCCCGTGGAGGGGCCGGTCTGCCGCGTCATCGAGGTCAACGCCGGTGGAATTCCAGCGGAATGGGTGCTGGCGCCCGGCGCCGATCCTGCACGCCGATTGTTGTATCTGCACGGCGGTGCTTTCATTGCCGGCAGTCGCCGCAGTCATCGTGCGATCACCACCGCGCTCAGTCAGCAGGCCGGTGTTGCGGTACTTGCGATCGACTATCGGCTGCTGCCCGAACATGCACGCACTGTCGGTATAGCCGATTGCCAGAGCGCTTATCGCTGGCTGCTGTCGCACGGCCCCGCCGGAGCCGGCGCGGCCGCCGATATCTATGTGGCTGGCGATTCCGCCGGCGGTAATCTCGCTCTCATGCTGATTGCATGGGCCCGCGACAGTGGACTGCAGCAAGTCAACGCCGCGGTGGCTTTCTCACCGCTGACTGACAGCACGCTGGCCAGCCCGAGCATGCGCGCGCATGTCGAGAGCGACCCGTTTCTCGGCCCGACCATCGGACGCATGCTGCGCGTGCCACGCTGGCTGCTGGCTTACGTGACGCTGCTCGGTGCGCGCGTATCACCGCAGCATCCGGCAATCTCGCCGTTGCACGGCGACCTGACGGACCTCCCGCCGGTCCTTATCCAGGCCAGCACCAGCGAGATGCTGTTGGACGACGCTCGTCGCTACGTCAACAAGGCACGTGCCGCCGGTTCGCCGGCCGAACTCGCGTTGTGGCCGGAGCAGGTCCATGTATGGCAACTGTTTGTCGCCATTTCACCGGAAGCACGCGAAGCACTGGCCCAAGCTGCCGACTTCCTTGATCGCCATCGGTCTGCCGCGGCAGCTGCGCGATGAGCGCCGCGCGGCCGACAGACGAACTCTCAACGCCCGCCGCCGACGAGATCTATGCGCGTGTCACCTGGCGCCTCGTTCCATTCCTGTTTCTCTGCTACATCTGCGCCTATCTTGATCGCGTCAACGTCGGTTTCGCCAAACTCCAGATGCTCGACGCGCTTGGTTTCAGCGAGGCAGTCTACGGCCTGGGTGCCGGCATCTTCTTTCTCGGCTATTTTCTGTTTGAGGTGCCGAGCAATCTCCTGATGCTTCGTATCGGTGCGCGGCGCACGATCGCACGCATCATGATTGCGTGGGGGGCGATCTCGTCGGCCATGATGCTGGTGGATTCAGCGCCTGTATTCTATGCACTCCGCTTTCTGCTCGGAGTCGCCGAAGCAGGCTTCTTTCCGGGCGTGGTGCTCTACCTCACGTTCTGGTTCCCAGCCGCCCGACGCGGCCGCGTGATCGCGTTGTTCGCGACGGCCGTCGCCATTGCGACCGTCATCGGTGCGCCACTGTCGGGTGTCATCATGAGCGAACTCGACGGTCTGGCCGGCTGGAGTGGCTGGCAATGGTTGTTTCTGCTCGAGGGGTTGCCCTCGGTCGCCATGGGGCTTGTCGCGCTGCGTGTGCTCGACGACCGCGTCGCTGATGCGCGCTGGTTGAGTGCCGCGGAGCGCGCGCTGATTGCGCGCGATATCGCTGCCGAAGCCGGCAGCATCGGCGAGCAGCGGCTCATCGAAGGATTCAATTCGCGCTGGATCTGGCTCCTTGCGACCATTTACTTCACCGGTGTGATGGGCTTGTACGGGTTGAACTTCTGGTTGCCGACCATCATCAAGGAGCTCGGCTATGTCGGATTGATCCAGATTGGTCTCATCACGGCCATCCCTTTCGGCACCGCGAGTGTCGTCATGGTTCTGGTCGGCCGACATGCGGACCGCAGCGGCGAACGACGCTGGCACATGGTCGTCCCCCTGTTATTGGGTGCCGCTGGCCTGTTTGCGAGCGTTACGCTGACGACGCTCCCAGTACTCGCTGTCGCGGCGCTTACAGTGGGCGCCTGCGGCATACTCTCCGCGCTGCCGCAGACCTGGAATCTGGTGACCACATTTGTCACTGGCAGCGCCGCCGCCGCCGGCATCGCGCTGATCAATTCATTTGGCAATCTGTCTGGCTTCATTGGCCCTTATGCGCTTGGCTGGATCAAGACGGCGACAGGCAGCACTGCCATCGGCGTGTGCCTGCTCGCCGCTTCATTGGTTGTCTGCGCCAGTCTGGTCCTGGTGGTCCCGGCCGCGCGCGTCAATCGTCGCTGAGTGCTCTACGTCGAGCAGCAATCAAATCCAACCGGGAGCAATGTGATGTTCAAAGTGATGGTCATGATCAAGCGGAAGCGCGGGATGAGCATGCAGGATTTCATCGATTACTACGAAAATCGACATGCCCCATTAGGGGCGAGCAAGGTGCCGAATCTGAAGCGTTATGTCCGGCATTTCATCCGGCCCTATGGCAACGCCGTCTATAGCGCGGATGCCGAACCGGCTTACGACGTGTTGACCTAGATCTGGTTCGATGACGAAGCCGACTTCGAGCGCGGCATGGCTTATCTGACCGAACCGGAAACCGCTGCTATCATCGGTGCCGACGAGGAACAGTTGTTCGACAAGTCATCGATCCGATTCATGGTCATGGAAGATCACGAAACGAGCCTGCCGGTCACTTCGCTACGTTAAATGGCTGTCGGCGACAACGCACGCAGTGCTTTTCGCGTCGCACCGACCCGGTCCTCGTTGACCGGGCTGACGGCGATGACCGGCATATCGACACCCGCTGCGCGAAATGCGGCGAGCTGTTCGCGACAACGTGCGGCTGTGCCGAAGACGCACACCTGGTCGACCAGCTCATCGGGGATATGCTGAGCTGCGTTGCGGCGCTGGCCTGATTTCCAGGCTTCCTTGACCGCATCCATCGCTTCGACGAAACCAGCCCGCCGCCACTGCCGGCGGTAATTCGGTAACTGAGCGAAGAAAGCGAGGTTGTAGCGCGCGGCGGAGCGGGCAGCAGTGGCGTCTTCGCTGATGAAAGTCGGGATGCTGAGACAACAATGGAAATCACTGACCTCGCGCCCGGCCGCGCGCCGCGCTGCATGCGCCGCGTCGAGCAGGATCGGCAGATAATTGAGCGGCGAGAGAAACGGCATCAGTCCGTCACCCAGCGCGCCGGCAACGGTGGCGCTCTCGACCGTGTTACCGGCGACGTGGACAGGCACCGGGTAGGTCGACGGCGGCGGGTTGAGAAAGCCCTTGGTCACTGTACCGGCCAACGTGTTCTTCACGAATGCGACGTATTGGCTCAAGTTGCTGCGGGCATCGCCCATGTCGATACCCAGCGAGGCCAGCATCGCGCGATGACTCATGCCGAGTCCGAGCAGCAGCCGGCCGCCGGAAATTTCCGCTATCGTCCGCGCCGTCGCCGCGCACAGAAACGGGTGACGAAAATAGATGTTCGCGATATTTGTCCCGACAGTGATGTGGCTGGTTGCCGCGGCTATCGCCTGACTCGCAGCCAGTGCGTCGCCGCGACCTTCGTTGACGAGTACCGCATTGAAGTGCTGCACTTCGGCCAGGCGACCCAATTCGACAAGCTCTTCTACCGTCGCGTCAGTCACGGTGGACAGCACCACACCGAGCCATTCATTCGCCAGCTTCGTCATCGTGCGCTCCCCGGACCAGCACGCAGTATAAGGCGCAGCGGGTGTCGCCGACGACCGGCCGGCGAGCGGGTCAGCAGATGATAAACTCGGCAGTAGTCAAATTTCCGCAACAGGGGAGGCAGCATCATGATGGCCAGCGACTTATTTGATCTCAGGGGCAAGGTGGCGCTGGTTACCGGGTCCAGCAAGGGCATTGGCCGGGCCATTGCGCGCGCCATGGCCGGCCATGGTGCCGAAGTCGTCATCTCCAGTCGTAAGGCCGACGCCTGTGCCGAAGTCGCGGCGGCAATCAATGCCGAAGTGCGCGCTGAAGGAGCGGGTCGCGCAGTTGCGATACCGGCCAATATCAGTCAGAAAAGCGAACTCGAACGCCTGGTCGCCGAGACGCGCAAGCAGCTCGGCCGAATCGACATCCTGGTCTGCAACGCGGCAGTGAACCCGCATTACGGGGCGATGTCCGGACTGCCCGATGCAGCGTTCGAAAAGATCCTCGGTGTCAACATCATGTCGAATCACTGGCTCGCGCAACTCGTGCTGCCGGAAATGATTGCCCGCCGCGACGGCTCCATTGTCATCGTCTCGTCCATCGGCGGTCTGCGCGGTAGCGGTGTCCTCGGCGCCTACTGCATTTCGAAAGCGGCAGACCTGCAGCTGGTGCGCAATCTGGCAGTGGAAAACGGCCCACACAACGTCCGCGTGAATGCGATTTCGCCCGGCCTTATCCGAACCGATTTCGCGCGTGCGCTCTGGGAAGATCCGGAGACGCTGGCCCGCCGCACCGAACACGATCCTTTGCGACGCATCGGCGAGCCGGAAGAAATCGCCGGCATCGCGGTCTACCTCGCCGCGCGCGCCGGCTCGTTCACGACCGGCCAGAATTTCGTCATCGATGGCGGCGCGACGATTTCCTGATTACTGGCTCAGCGGACGCGCGAAGCTGAGTTCATTGCCGTCCGGATCGCGCACGTGAAAATATCGTTCACCCCAGCGGGCGTCGGACGTCGCGAACTCCGGCGTATAGCCGGCGGCAATTGCGCGGCGATACATTGCATCGACGTCGCTGACATAAATGATAACGCGGCCCCATGGCGCCGCGGGCGGCGATCCGAGGATGAGATTGAGGTGCCCGTTGCCGCCTTTCAAACTGGTGAACTGCGCGTCGTTTCCGCCGTAGACGACGGTGAAGCCAAGCGCCCGATAGAAATCCACCGCCCGCGCCATGTCTGTCGCGTAGTAAGTCACCGCGCTGATGCATTCGATGTCGCAGTCGTTGCTCATCAATCGCGCTCGAACGGTCGCCACAGCAAAATGAGTGTCGGCATGAGGGTGAGGGCGCCGAGCAGTGCAACGATCATCGCGATGGCCGTCAGCAGGCCGAACAGCACGGTTGGAATGAAGTTCGACAGCACCAGAATCGAGAATCCCACGACGACCGTAATCGTCGTATAGAAACCGGCCTTGGCGATGTTCGCGTGACAATAGTGCATCGCCGCCACCGGGTCGCCGAGCCGTCGGTACTCAATCTTGTAGCGATACAGGTAGTGAATGCAGTCTTCGACTGCGATGCCGACGGTGATTGCGGCAATTGTGATCGTCATGATGTCGAGCGGGATCCCGGCCCAGCCCATGAAGCCAAGGATACATAGCGCCGCGAGCACGTTCGGGATGAGCCCGATGAGTGCGACGCGAAACGACTGGAAGAAAATCACCAATGGCACCAGGATAAGCGCCATCGCCGAGCCCAGTGTCAGAATCTGCGAACGATAAAGACTCTGCAGTACGTTGTTGTAGAGTACCAGCAGGCCGGAGATCTGATATTCATCGGCAGCCAGGTGGAGTTTGCCACGCAGGTCGGCATCGATACGTTGCAGCAGCTCATGTCGCCGGAGGCCTGGTTTGGAATCGATGACGCGCGCAGTGACGCGCGCTTGATTGTCGAAGACTGAAATATAAGGGGTAATGAAATTCACCTGTACGGCGTCGGGCAGGCGCCGGTACAGCTGGTTGATGGCGTCGGCGCCGAGCGGCTTGCCCGCATTCATGTCCTCGGCAACACGTAGCGTCGAGGCGAACGATAACACCTTGCCCACTTCGGGCAGGCTTTCGAGGTAATCATGAACGGCCTTGATCCGGTCCATCTTTCTATCCGTGAACCAGGAAATCGGCGCCGTTTCTGCTTTTTGTACGTCATCGAACAGCGCGGCGAGATCCTGGCTCGCTGCCGCGGTGCTACTTTCGGCTTCGCTGTTCGGGAACTTGAGAATGATGTCGAGTGGCGTGGTACCGCCAAGATGTTCGTCGATGAGTTTCAGTCCCCGGGCGATTTCCGTGTCGGCATGAAAATAGGAGATGAAGCTGTTCTCGACTTCGAGCCGACGCGTACCAAGCCCGGCCAGCACTGCGATGATAAGCGACGCCATCAGAATCAGTTTGCCGTGCTTTTCAGTCAGGCGAGCAAGCAGGCCGGTAATGGCGTAGCTGTCACTCTCCTGTCGTCGCAATGGTTTGCGTGGCAGGATGATTAGCAGAGCCGGGAACAGCGTGAAGGTGGCGGCGAAGGCGACGACCAGCCCAATCGACATCATCCAGCCGAAGTCGATTACCGGTTTGATGTCACACAATGCAAACGAGATGAAGCCGATGATGTTCGTCATCACGGTGTAGGCCGATGGTCGCGCCATGTCGTGAACGGTCGCGGCGACGAGGTCTGCTTGAGTGCGCTCGGGGCCATCGCGCAGCAGTTCGCGATAGCGGACGACGAGATGAATGTTCATGCTCATCGTCAGGATCAGCATCAAGGATACGAAGTTTGAGGATATCGTCGTCACTTTCCAGCCGATCAAACCGAGCAGCCCGAACATCGCCATACTGGAATAGATGCAACTCGCGAACGGCAACGCGACCCAGCGCGGTTCGCGGAAAATGACGCCGAGCATGACAAACAGGAAAGCGAAAACTGCGAGACCGAAAACGGCAATGTCGTTCTCGATGAACGTCAACATGTCGTCTGTGATCATCGGCAGACCACCGAGATACAGATCGGTGTCGCCGCGATAACGTGCAAGCACCGTCCGGATTGCGGCGATCGCCCGGCGGTTGTTTGTCTCGGCTTCCTCCTTGGCGCGTTCGTAATCCGGACGTAGCGCTGCCAGCTCGCGCTCTTCGACGTCACTCAGACCCTCGTGAACGCGTTTGTAGAGCAGTTGATCGCGCAGGTCGCTCAAGCGCGGCAACTCGGGATGATCCTTCATGACGACCTGGATGGCGCTGACTTTGCCATCGCTGCTGGCGACGAGATCCTGATATATCGGGCTGTGCGTCAGCTCGTATCGCGCTGCTTCGATGTTGACGTCGCGCGAACGCAATGTCTCGAAGTTGGTTGCAACATCGGCAAATTGCCCTTCGAATATCTGCAGGAGCGGTACATCGAGCACGCTGGTGACATCGCGTACGCCATCGACGGCAGCCAGGTCATCGCGCAATCGGCTGATCAGATCGAGGGTATCCGGCGCCAGCATGTCGCCTTTCGGCACGATTGCAACGAAAAGGAAATCGCGTGTCTTGTACCGGATTGCTATCTGGCGTACTTCGCGGAGCGCTTTGTCGCTTTCGAGCAGCAGCGCGTCCGTCGAGGCGTCGAGCTTGAAGTTCCGCAGTCCTGGCAACAGCACAACAAACAGCGCGGCCAGCGCCGCGAGTGTCAACCATGGATGACGCAGGACCACTCGGTCATAAATCGAAGTCATGAAGTCCGCCTTGATCAGACTCGAATACCGATAGATCGGCGCCGGAAACGGAGCATATACGGAATTCCTTCACGATGGCGCCAGTCGCCAGCGGCTGTTTCGAGCGGTTGTCTTGCCATCAACGTGCATTGGGTTTCGACTCCAGTCAGCATAGTGCAGTGCAATACCACTGTTTTTCGCGGCCTGCGTTCAGTGCACCGAATGCAGGCATGAATATTCACCATGCGCCAATGACGTGCTGCGTCTGTGGACGGCCGGTTCGCAACGACGGTTGTCCGGTCATGTAACGTGTTGTTGCATGGCCGTCGTGGTCGATTCCGTTTCGCCGGATGCTCACCTATACTCGGCGCCTATACCCAGGCCCGGTGCGGCCTGTTCCGGCTACCTGCACGAGCACCTCGACGGTCCAATACACGTCCGCGATAAAAGGGATTCTTATGCGATGCCTATTCACGGGGCGGACGTCCCGTTTGCCCACGTTCCGACACCTGCCCGCGATCGTGCTTGCGTTCGGCAGTCTGCTGACTGCCACTGCTTGTTACGCTCAGGCTGCGGCAGAGGATGCGGCCGTCGCAGTTCAGGCAACGGCACCGGTAGTCGAAGCGGCGGCTGGTGAGGCAGTAGAGTCGACGAAAACCATTGGCTGGAGTCTCGACCCGGCGACCTGGCTCGGCGGCATCGAAAGACTGGTCGACCTCGGCGGCACCGTCGTGCTGCTGCAGCTCGGTATCTCCGTCATCGGTTTCGCCATCGTGCTGTTCAAAGTTCTGCAGTTTGTCCAGGTGCGTTCGGGCTCACTGGCGGCTCTGCACGCGGCTATCGAAACCTGGGTCGGCGGCAATCCTCGCCAGGGCGGTGAGATGTTCAAGCGAAACAGCCTGCCATTCGCCCGCGACGTCGCGCTGGCGCTCGAACAATTGCGCCCCGACAACATCGAAATCGTACGTGAAGAGTTGTTCCGCCGCGCGCGCCTGTACCTGCAACCGTTGCATGATTACATGGCGACGATCGAGATGATCTATTACATCGCGCCACTGCTGGGACTGCTCGGTACCGTCACCGGCATCATTGCGTCGTTTCAGGCGCTCGAGGCGAGCGGTGCGGCAAACGATGCTGCAAAACTTGCCGGCGGCATCTGGGAGGCGCTGATCTGCACTGGCGTCGGTCTGTCCATGGCCATTCCATTTGCAGTTCTGCATTCATTGCTCGATTCGCGTTTGAATCATATCGTTTCCGCGGTGGAAGACGTCATCGCACGCGTATTCACCGCCTCGCTCGAACAAGCGCCGACCGAAGTTCGCAAGCGTGCGTGAACTGAGCCTCCGGCGTCCGCGTCGGGCGCGGCGCATCACGCTGGTTGCGCTGGTCGATCTGGTCATCATCCTGCTGATCTTCTTCATGCTGCGCACGAACTTTCTGCAGCCGCATGAAGTCGATGTCGGTGGCGCGAGCGAAAGCGCGGCCGAGACCAAGCCGCCGTTTCCGCCGCTGCAGGTCGAAGTACACAAGGATGGCAGCACGTGGATGGATGGCCGCCGCGTGACTGATGCGGAACTGAAGGAGCAGGCCGGCAAACGCCAGCGTGGCGACGAAGACGTTGCTGTCGTCGCTGTCGATGAAGGTGTCAAACTGCAGCGCGCTGTGACCGTGGTCGATGTGTTGAAGTCGACTGGGATCAAGGCCATCGATCTGCGGCGCGCTCGCTCGTTCGAGTAAACCCGGCAACCAGGAATCTCAACCCGCCATGCGCCTCAAATCACAGCACCGCCAGGCCGACAGTCGCCAGCTCGGCAACATCGGTCAGCGCCGCACGCTGGCCGAGCGCGACGCCAATGTCATTCCGCTGATCGATGTCGTATTCATCCTGATTCTGTACTTCATGCTGGTTGGCAGTCTCGATCAGGAGCTGATCGAGGCGCTGTCGCCGCCGCAGTCGCGCAGCATGTTGTCGCCGCCGAAGAAAGTGCCCGCCGTAGTGTTGAAAGCCAACGGCGACGCTGTTTATGAAGGCCACCAACTCAATGACGAAGCGCTGGCTGCCGCCATCTATGCCAATGGCAAGCCGCCTTATCGCGTTGCTGTGCAGGCCGACGCGCAGACCGACGCGGCACGCGTCGCGGATGTACTCGGATTGCTCAATCGCTCCGGGGTGACTGACCTCGCGCTGATCACACTGCCGTTCGCAGGGCGGAAATAGTGGGAATCGCAGTATCCAGACGCTGCAAGTGGCATTGGCGAAATTCGCGGGATCTGAAAGAACCCGAGGCTGTTAACAGGTCCGCAATAACGGATAACGGTTGATGTCATTTCTTGGCAGCTATTTTCGCGGCATCTATCAGGATGCCATGAGCAGGGCTTACGACACGGCCTTGACGCACGTGGCAGCCGATGTAAATGACCGAACGCGCATGCTTGACTGCGGTGCGAGCGACGGCTTGATTTTTGATCGCATCGCCAGCCGAGCACCTCTGCAGTCAGCGTGCTATCAGGGTATCGAGTGGAACGCGGACCGCGTCGACACTGCCGTCAGACGCGGTCTCGATGTCAGGCAGGGCGACCTGAACAAGAGCATCGCATTCGACAACGATACATTCACCTGTATCTGTGCCTTGTCGGTGCTCGAGCATCTACTGAATCCATGTCGCTTCATGAAAGAATGTCATCGAGTATTGCGCCCAGGTGGGAGTCTGGTGCTGCTGACACCGAACATCAGCACCTATTTTACTGCTGCCTTGATCCTGGCCGGGAGGATGCCTTCCAGCGGCCCACATCCAGATTCAGACGAACTCTTGAAGTCGGAAGAACTTTTCAAGGTAAGTAGCGCGACTCTGGTTCCCGATCCGGAAGCCGATACCCCGGTGCACAGACATCTGGTCGTCTTCAGTTATCGAGTTCTGCGCACGTATCTCCACATGCTCGGATTCACGAACGTGAGTGGGCGCGGTTTCGGACTGTATCCCTTTCCGGTATTGGTCCAACCGATGCTGGAGACGATCGATCCCTATCATTGCCACCAGATGGTCTGGGTCGCGCGAAAATAGCGATAGCGTTGTTCTCAGCCCCGTTTACGCGCCTCGAGTGCGGCCATTGCAGCCGGCAGTACGAGCAGTGCGCACAGCAGCGCGTAGCTCAGCGATACGCTGATCAGCACACCCATGCCGGCCATTCCGGGATGTGCGGATAGTGCCAGTACGCCGAACGAAGCGATCGCCGTCATGCCGCTGAACAGCACAGCCCGCGGTGTGCTGCTGTGGAGCAGCGCACCGATATCGGCCGCTCCGTGTTTGCGGATCACGAGATATGCACCATAAGCGTTGTTGAGCCCGATCAGCAGTGGCAGGGCAATGATGTTGGCGAAGTTGAACGGTACGTCGAAGACGACCGAAGTGGCAACTGTGAGCAGCATCGCGAGTACCAGCGGCGCGGCAATCAGAAGTGCGTCGAGCACGCCGTGCAGGACGAAGATGTGCATGACGAGCGTCAGCACGAGCGCCCACACCGAGGCTTGAATGCAGGCGGCGATCACGGCATTGCTGCCTTCCACCAGTTCCACTGGCGCGTCGGTCGCTGCCGGCGCGACGGACTGGACCGCGCGAACGAAACGGCGCATGGCGTCATTGTCGCTCAGGTTGGACGTTGGAAAGACCTGCAGACGCACCTGTCCGGCAGGTGCGACATAGCGAGCGACGAGATCGACCGGGAGATTTTCTGGTGCGATCGCTTCAGCCTCAAGCAAACGGGAAAGTCGTGTCAGCGTCTGCGGCAGATCTCCGATCAGATTTGAGCGCAACGCGGGTATCGTTACATCGGGCCAGCCAGGCATTTGCTTCAACGCATCCAGCGCGGCGAGCAGTCGCTCGCCGCCCGCGTGCGTTTCAGTGGACTTCAACTGCGGCAGAGCCTCGCTCAGACTTGATTGAAATTTCTGCAGCGCCTGCAGTTCTTCGTCGATGGTCGGCGGTGTTGGCTGCACCGTGTCCAGCAGTGCGCCGAGAGACAGTCGCATGCCATCGATCACCTCAAGTTTTTCGTCCTGGTCATCCGGCACGTAGCTGTCCAGCGTGACGACTTTGTCGACTTCCTTGAGTGCGGCAAGACGGGCGGCAAGTACTGCCGCCGCGCTGCGGCTTTCGGCCAGCACATGGATGGTATACGGCGTGCTGGTCGGGTCTTCGGCCAGCGCACGAAATGCGCGAACGGCATCCGTATGCGGATCTTTCAGATTGAGTGGATTGAGATCGAACTCGGCCTGCGGCAGTGTCCATGCGCAACCCAGCGCGAGCAGCAGGGTTGTGCCGAGAATGGCGCGGTGATGGCGGTCGATCCATGGCGTTCCGCGTGTTTCGCTGGCAACGGTGAGCGCCAGCGGTCGCGGTGCCGGCAGGCGCGAGAGCAGCGCGGGTAGCACGGTGACATTGGCCAACCAGGCGATAGCCATACTCATGCCGGAGATTTTACCGAGTTCGGCGAGACCCAGATAGTGTGTCGGTACGAAGGCGAAGAAGCTGATAGCGGCACCGACGGCAGCGAGCAGCAGTGCGCCGCCGACGCCGAGAGCCGCTTGTTCGAGCGCGGCTTGGCGTTCAGTCAGGCGCGCGCATTCTTCGCGGTAGCGCATCGCGAACTGAATGCCGAAGTCGACGCCCATGCCGATAAACAGCACGGCAAAGCAGACTGAAATGATATTGAGTTTGCCGACGAGGAAAGTCGCGAACGCCGCCGTCCAGATCAAACCGCAGGCCAGGGTCAGTAACACGGCAATGACCAGGCTGCCCGAACGCAGACCCCAGATCAGCACTCCACCGACAAACAGGAACGACAGCGTCGTCGTCAAAGTGGCGTCGGCGGCGACTGTCGCGAGTTCCTCGCTGTCCATGGCGTCCGCACCGGTAACGCGGATCTGCACTTCGGGATAGCGCGCAGCGAACTCGGATACAACCTCATGCAGGGCGGCGAGGGCGCGATTGACAGGCTGCAGTGCGCCTTCGGTCAGTGACGGGTCGATCAGGATGAACGCGCGCGCAGGTTGCCCGCTTGCGGTCGTCTCCTGGAACAGCGAGTCGCGCCAGTGAATGGACGCCGGGCGCCCATCGCGCATCTGCTCGATGGCATCCGCAAGACGCGAAAACAGGCCGGCCAGCTGGTCCTGTTCAGTTACAGTTCGTGCGCCGACTAGACCTAACGTGAGTGTGGCAAACAGGCCGCGCAGACTTGGGTCGAGGGCCAGTGTGCCAAGCATCGGCGCTGCATCGGCCAGTCGTTCATCGAGCGCCCACAGTTCGTCGATATTGAGATACAACAGGCCATGCGTCGCGAAAAACGCGTCTGCACCGGGACGCTCCAGTGAGCGTGCGATATCCGGCCGAGTGTGCAAGCGGGTCGCGAGTTCGTCGGCAACCGCTTCGGCGTCGCCTGCATGTGCGGCTTGCGTGAAAACGACGACACTGCCTGGCAGCGCCGGAAATGCAAGGTCATAAGCGCGATGTGCCTGCCGATGTGGCAGGTTCGGATCGAGCATGTTAGAGGTATCGGTTTCGATGCCGATATAGGCAACGGTGTAGCGCGCAAGCGCGACCGTGAGCAGGGTGGCAACGATGAGCGTCAGCCAACCGTGGGTCACCGCGGTATTGACAATGCGAGCGGTCATGCGACCGGAGCGGAACATCTGCGAAGTCGACATCGGCGATAGATACGGTGGGAGGCACAGGATACGCAATTCACGGCGGCAATGCATGCGCAAGCGATTTCCGCCCGCGTCTGCCGGCAAGGGGGTAAGATGCACTATCAATTTTTCAGGGCGCGCTACCGCGCCTGACAGGAGACTGCGTGGAGCGGAAGCAGAATCTTCGCACGCTCATGCTCGGTGCGCTCGGCGTTGTCTACGGTGACATCGGCACAAGCCCGCTTTATGCAATGAAAGAGACTTTCGGCGGGCACCATCCGCTGCCGATTTCACATCAAAACGTGCTCGGCGTGCTGTCCTTGGTGTTTTGGACCATCACTCTGCTGGTTACGTTGAAATACGTCACCGTGATCATGCGCGCGGACAATCGCGGTGAAGGTGGCAGCCTCGCGCTGCTCGCCCTGGTACGTGGTGCGCCCAAGGGTCCGGGCTTCACCTGGGGAGTCTCGGTGCTGGGCATTTTTGCCGCGGCATTGTTCTATGGCGACAGCATGATTACGCCGGCGATGTCGGTTCTGAGCGCAGTTGAAGGTCTGCGCGTGGTGGCTCCCGGTGCCAGTCACTATGTCATACCCATCACGCTCGCCATTCTGCTCGTGCTGTTCTCAGTCCAGCGCCTCGGCACCGGCGCTGTAGGAATGTGGTTCGGGCCAATCATGTGTGTCTGGTTCGCAGTGCTGGCCGTGCTCGGCCTGCTGCAGATCATCGACAATCCGGTCGTTCTACGCGCGTTCAATCCGCTGTACGCGTTTTATTTTTTTGCGGCCCATCCTTACTTGAGCTTTCTTGCGCTGGGCAGCGTGGTGCTGGCAATCACTGGCGGCGAGGCGCTTTACACCGATATGGGGCATTTCGGGCGTTATCCGATACGCCTGACCTGGCTCGGCGCTGTTTTACCGGCCTTGTTGCTGAACTATTTCGGGCAAGGCGCCCTGCTCCTGCAGGATAGCGCCAATCTGGCCCATCCGTTCTATCTGCTGGCGCCGGAGTGGGCGCAGGCGCCGATGGTGCTGCTGGCCACCGCAGCGGCCGTCATCGCCTCGCAGGCAGTCATTTCCGGTGCGTTCTCGGTTGCGCGTCAGGCAGTTCAGCTCGGCTATCTGCCGCGACTCAAGATGATCCATACCTCGGGAATGTCCGAAGGGCAGATCTATGTGCCGCTGACCAATTGGACGTTGTGTCTCGCGGTCATGGCGCTGGTCATCGGATTCCGGTCGTCCAGCCACTTGGCCGCAGCCTATGGCATCGCGGTGACCGGTACGATGTTGATCGACACCATTCTGGTCGCTTTCGTAATGCGTTATATCTGGCACTGGCATCGCCTGCCGATCATCGCCGTCGCGGGTACTTTCTTTATTGCGGATCTCGCATTCTTCGGCGCCAATTCGCTCAAAATCCCCATGGGTGGCTGGTTCCCGCTGGTTACCGGCGTGCTTTCGTTCATCTTTCTGACGACCTGGAAACGCGGGCGAGAATTGGTTGCCGAGAGTCAGGCCAACCAGTCGCTGGCACTCGACCTGTTCCTGGCCACACTCGACCCCGACATCCACCGCGTGCGCGGCACGGCGGTCTTCATGACGGCGAATCTGGATGGCGTTCCATCCGCGCTGTTGCACAATCTGAAGCACAATCAGGTGCTCCACGATCGGGTGTTTCTGCTCAATGTGGTGACTGCGAATACACCTTATGTCGATGCAGGCGAACGCATCGAATATGCGGAATTGAGCCACGGATTTTATCGCCTGCGGGTGACTTTCGGATTTCTCGAGCAGCCGGATATTCCCGCAGCGCTGGCCTGCTGCGCGACTTTTGGCCACGCATTCGACATGATGGAGACGACGTTCTACCTGAGTCGTGAGAACGTCATCCCGACGCTTCGGCCAGGCATGGCACGCTGGCGCGAACAACTGTTCGTCGTCATCAGCCGCAACGCGACCCCGGCCCATGAGTTCTTCCGCATTCCGACCAATCGCGTGGTCGAGCTCGGTACGCTGCTCGAGATTTAACGACACGCTGCCTGTTGCAGAGCTTCCCAAAATCCGCCCATCCGCGGCACAATCGGTTCACTTTTTCTGCATTTGGAGCCACTGCATGAAATGCCGCGCTGCCGTGTTGCATACGATGGGCGCCGCCCAGCCCTATGCACAGTCGAGGCCGATAGCTATCGAAGAAATCGAGCTCGATCCGCCCGGGCCGGGCGAAGTGCTGGTGAAGATTGCAGCCGCCGGCTTGTGCCATTCCGATCTATCGGTCGTCAACGGTTCGCGCCCGCGTCCGTTGCCGATGGTCATCGGGCACGAAGCGGCTGGTGTAGTTGCCGAAGTCGGACCGGGCGTCACCTACCTCGCTCCCGGCGATCACGTTGTCTTTGTCTTCGTGCCGAGCTGCGGTGCCTGTATTCCGTGCAATGAAGGCCGCCCGGCGCTGTGCGAGCCGGCCGCTGCTGCCAACGCCGCCGGCACGCTGCTCGGCGGTTCACGCCGTATCCGCTTGAACGGCGAGTACGTCACGCATCATGTCGGGGTGTCCTGTTTTGCCGAATACGCAGTCGTCTCGCAATGTTCGCTGGTCAAAGTACATAGCCGGTTGCCGCTCGATCAGGCTGCACTGTTCGGCTGTGCGGTGATCACCGGCGTCGGCGCGGTCGTCAACACGGCACAAATGAAAATGGGCTCGACCGCAGTCATCGTCGGCCTTGGCGGCACCGGTCTGGCGGCACTGCTTGGCGCAATCGCAGCTGGCGCACGTCGCACTGTCGGTGTCGATCTGCTCGACAGCAAACTGGCGCTTGCACGAGAACTCGGTGCCAGCGCCGCGGTGCGCGCCGATGACCCGGACATTGTCGCCAAAGTCAAAGAACTGACCGGCGGCGGTGGCGACTATGCCTTCGAGTGCGTCGGTTCCGAAAAAGCGATGGAACTCGCCTACGTGCTGACGCGGCGCGGCGGTACGACCGTCACCAGCGGGCTGTCCGATCCGACCCGCCGATTCTCCATTCAGCACGTCAATCTCGTTGCCGAAGAACGCACGATAAAGGGCAGCTACCTCGGCAGTTGCGTCCCCCGCCGCGACATTCCGGACTACATCGAACTGTTCGAATCCGGTACGCTGCCGGTCGATCGGCTCATGAGCGAGCACATCACGCTCGACCAGGTCAACGAGGCATTCGACAAGCTCGCCACGGGTGAGACGGTCCGCCAGTTGATCCGATTTACCTGAGCAGCGCTTGTGTAGAACCCGACTCCTGAGGTGGGGCCGGCGCTACCGGCGTCGTGAAGCATTCTGGGGATTGTTCGGCAACGCACTGACCCCGGTTGAACCTTTGTTCACACTTGCTCCCAACGACGCCCTATCGCGCGCTGGAGCAACATTGTGGATCACCTCAAAGACCGAAATCAGTCAACCAGCCGGCTGGATACGCCGTCACACGAATTACCCGCGTTGCCCTATGACTACGCTGCGCTCGAGCCTTGTATCGATGCTCGAACGATGCAGCTCCATCACGACGTACATCACGGCGGCTATGTCAAAAAGCTGAACGAAGCGCTGACCGGCCTGCCTGAATTCCAACAGGCGACGGCGCCGTGGTTGCTATGCAACCTGGACCAGATCCCACGCACGCACCGCGACGCCATCCACCATAACGCCGGCGGACACGTCAACCACAGCCTCTTCTGGGAGAGCATGAAACCCGGTGGGGGCAGTATGCCGGCCGGGGCCCTTCGCGATGCCATCTGCCGCAGTTTCGGCACCATCGATGCTTTCAAGAAAAGTTTCGTCGCGGCCGGCGCTGGCCTGTTCGGATCTGGCTGGGTCTGGCTTGTCGCTGCGCGAACTGGCGGCGACAAGCTCGAGATCATGACCACCGCTGGACATGATCATCCGATGATGAAACACCGCGTTGCACTGCTGTTGAATGACGTGTGGGAACACGCCTATTACCTGCATTATCAGAATCGTCGAGAAGACTATTTGAATGCGTGGTGGTCGGTAGTCGACTGGGCCGAGGTATCGCGTCGTTATCTGGCCCCTGACGAACAGATCGACAGAAGACGCGCTGATCCGCCCCCACCGCAACTCATGAGGAATGAACGATGACATCCGCCGCAAACGAACTGGTCCCGACCGACATCCCGGCCCTGTCCGATATTCAGACGCTTCGTAAGCGTGCCCGGCAGAACATCACCGAGGGCGCGGTGACCAGCGGCTACTCCGCTGATCTGGACGAAGTCATCAAGCTACTCAACGACGCCCTTGCGACTGAACTCGTTTGTGTTTTGCGCTACAAGCGCCACTACTTCATGGCGAAAGGCATAAATTCCGAATCGGTCAAGGCCGAGTTTCTCGCCCATGCGACAGAGGAGATGACGCACGCCGATCGACTGGCCAAGCGCATCTGCGAACTCGGCGGCGAGCCGAATTTCTCGCCTGATGGATTGAGTACGCGCAGCCATGCCGAGTACGTCGAAGGCGACACGCTCGAAGCAATGATCACCGAAGACCTCATTGCCGAAAGAATAGCGATCGAAAGTTACCGCGAGACGATTGCTTATCTGGGAGCCCATGATCCGACGACGCAGCGCCTGCTGAAGGACATCCTCGCCACCGAGGAAGAACACGCTGAAGATCTCGCCTCGCTGTTGCAGGGCTTCAGGACCTGACTGCCTCGGACGCTCAGGCTTTGGTCAGGGTCAACAGAATATCGGCATACCAGGCGCAGTTAAGTCCCAGTGCCTCATCGAGTTTGAGATCGCGCATCTTCATGTCGAGGCGCGCCGAATGCACGCCGAGCAGTGTCCAGGGCAAATCGCCATGCTCGGGTCGTGGCTGGCTATCGCGCACCACCACCGGTGCGCCGCTGCCGCCGCGATGAGTACGGGCGTCGGTGAGAAAATAGCCCTCGCCCTGAAAGCGTAACCCGTAGGCCGATGCGATCCCCGCCTGCCGGACTACCGGCAGGTGGTGAAAAGTGTCGTGAAAGCCGAGCGGAAACCCGACCACCAGCGCAGCCGATCCCACCTCGACCGGATAGGCCGGGTCGTGCAGGTGCTCAGGGCCGAAAGCATGATAGGTGGCGTTTTTTGGCATCGCCTTGCGATCCAGTTCGATCACCGCGACATCGATGTTGCCTGCACTGTCCTCCCCTTGGCGCCACAGGCTTTTTCGGTCGCGATAGAGCGGGATTGAAAAGCCGATGGAGCGCGCAACATTGGTCGGGTCGACGTGCACTTCAATTTCTATCCGGTCGGGAAAGTGTTTGCTTGGTGTGTCGATCATGACGTGCCGGCTGGTGACCAGGAACAGGCGATCATCGCGCGCGAAGAAGAAGCCGCTGGCATTGGTCAGCTGGCGTTGTCGTTCGAACGTCAACACGCGCGCAGCAGTCAACAGAATTGGCTCGCTCATCAATAGGCTCCAGGCGTCGGGCGGCACGAATGTGCCGATAGCGAACTTTGCCCGACACGGGCTACTGTATCAGTGCGCGGGCATACATAGGTGTTCTACAGAGATCGGCTATTCTGGCCCGGCTGCAGTTCCCTACTGCTCGCAGTATCACAGTGGAATCCACAGACGGCCGGAGTAACAGCATGCGCACGACCACGGATGCAATGGGCACGATGAGCGTTCCGGACGACGCGCTGTGGGGCGCATCGACCATGCGCGCGGTGGAGAACTTTCCAATCAGCGGGCGACCGCTGCCGGCAGCGGTCATACGCGCGTTGGGTCGAATCAAGCGAGCGGCGGCCCGCGCGAACGAAGCGGCCGGCATACTTGCACCAGAGAAGAGCCGGCTCATCCAGGCGTTTGCCGGCGAGCTGGTCGCTGGTCTGCACCTTCTGCAGTTCCCTGTCGACGTGTTCCAGACCGGCTCGGGCACGTCGACCAATATGAATGTCAACGAAGTTATTGCAGGACTTGTCGCACGATCCGGGAATGACGCGCCAGCCCTGCACCCGAATGACGATATCAATCTCAGTCAATCTTCGAACGATGTGATGCCAAGCGCTCTGCACCTCAGTGTGGCTGTTGCGCTGCGCTCTGAACTGGTGCCTGCATTGCACGCGATGGCTGCGGCATTGGAAGACAAGGCCGCTGAATTCGCGCCGATTGTAAAGATCGGCCGTACTCATCTGATGGACGCGACACCGCTGACGCTTGGCCAGGAATTCGGCGGTTACGCAGCGCAGATACGCAAGGCTGCCCGCCGCGCGGAGCGAAGTATTGCCGTACTGCATGAACTTGCCATCGGTGGCACCGCGGTCGGTACCGGCCTGAACGCGCCGCCGGGATTCGCTGCTTATGTTTGTGCCATCCTCGCCGAGGAAACCGGCATTGCATTCGTCGAAGCGCACAACCACTTCGAGGCACAGGCCGCGCGCGACGATTGTGTCGAAGTTGCCGGACAGCTTGCTGCGGTGGCGGCTGCCTTGACCAAGATAGCCAACGACATTCGTCTGCTCGGGTCGGGGCCGCGAGCTGGTCTGGCTGAGCTTCGTCTGCCAGCGACCCAGCCAGGCTCGTCGATCATGCCAGGCAAGATCAATCCGGTGATGAGTGAGATGGTGGTGCAGGTCGGGTTGTATGTGCAGGGCCTGGTCCATACGGTCATGGCCTGTGGTCGTGAAGGCCAGCTCGAATTGAACGCAACGATTCCGCTGCTGGCCCATTGCCTGCACGAGGCGATTACCTGCCTCACCAATGCCAGTCGTGTATTCACCACGCGGTGTATTGCAGGGCTTACCGCGGATGTCGCCCGTTGCGACGACTACGTGTCGAACTCCTTGATGCGGGTGACGGCACTGACGCCACTGCTGGGGTACGACCTCGCGGCAGAGATCGCCAAGGAAGCCCTGGCGACTGACGCGTCTTTGCGTGACGTCGTGCTGGGGCGCGGCCTGCTCGACGCAGCGACGCTGGATCGCGCGCTTGACCCGCTCGCCATGGTTTACGCAGGTGGACACGATGGACAGTGAACAGCAGCGGACGCAGGATAGTGATCGACGTTCGGCGGTCAGGTCATGGCGTCTGGCCGGACACATGGTCTCGCGTGGCTACGCGCTGGTGCCTCTCGGGCTTGCGACACTTGGTCTCGGCATGGCCATTTATCACTGGGTCGAAGGACTGGACTGGTCCGATTCGTTTCTGAATGCAGCAATGCTGCTCGGTGGCATGGGTCCGGTGGACCCACTGCATACCACGGCCGGGAAATGGCTTGCAGGTTGCTACGCTTTGCTTGCCGGTGTGGTTTTTCTGGTGCTTGCCGGTGTGATGCTGGCACCGGTGCTCCATCATGTACTCCAGCGTTTTCATCTTGAAGACGACGATGAACAACGCTAGCAGCCTGGTCGGACTCAGGCAATCGTGACGAGCGGCCAGCAGCGGCCGGAAATAGATAACATTCCTGGTGGTCTCTAAGCGCGCTCGCGCACCGACTTGCGCTCAAGAGCGCGTTAAGTTGCCTTCGAAACACCCAATCCAGTGCCGCGCCATTTTGCGACGGTCGGGATCCGGAGCGAAAGTATCATGAGCAATTCCACCGAACAGACGAATGACACAACGCCGATCGCGACCGACAATCGCGTCAGCGGATTGCAACCCAGTGGGCGAACCTATACGACTTACGTTCGCCGCGCGACCATCGAGCCGACGGCGAGCTCAGGCGCGCGACGTGACTATCCCGACAATTCCGGGTTCGATCCGTCGATCGCTTTTCGTCGCGCTGTGGGCGTCGTTGCACTGGCTGCAATGGTCGGCTGCGGGACAACCAGCAGTGATCGTGCGATCAGTGGTGCAGGTATCGGCGCCGGTGCTGGCGCTGCAATCGGCGCAATGACCGGCATGGGTCCTGGCACGGGCGCCGCAATTGGCGCCGCTGCCGGTGCTGCAACCGGCGGCTTGACCAAGAAAAAGCAGATCGATCTTGGCGAACCCGTCTGGAAGCGTTGAACGCGCTGAAGGTCGCTGGCCTGGCGGATAATCGATGCAGCGGCTCGATGCCCGCCGGTACCGGCCCAAAAAAATCCCATTGCTGCAGTTCCCTGTAGCAATGGGTACAAGGTGAATCCACGCGTGGCGTTCACTTTGGGGTAAGGACTGCCGCTTGGGGGAGGTGCGCGTCTTCACAGGATCCGATGTTCGTGACCGGAACATTAACCAACCTCCGGTCACCGCTTCCATGCGGTATCGCACATAGCGAATCTCACACATGGCCAATAATGGTCTGATGACGCACGCGCCGCTCAGCGCCGAAAATTTACATCGAATGGATGCCTATTGGCGGGCCGCGAATTACCTGTCCATCGGCCAGATTTATCTCAAAGACAATCCACTGCTCGAAGTGCCGTTGCACCTGGACCACATCAAACCCCGTCTTCTCGGTCATTGGGGAACGACACCCGGTTTGAACTTCATCTACGTGCATCTGAATCGGCTGATCAAAGACCATGCGCTCAACATGATCTATGTGATTGGCCCCGGCCATGGTGGCCCCGGACTGGTCGCGAACGCGTATCTCGAAGGTTCCTACACCGAGCGCTACCCGGCAATCGAACGTAACCGTAACGGGTTGCAGCGCCTGTTCCGACAGTTCTCCTGGCCTAACGGCATTCCCAGTCACGTCGCGCCGGAAACGCCCGGTTCAATCCACGAAGGTGGCGAACTCGGGTACTCGCTGGCGCATGCCTATGGCGCGGCGTTCGATAATCCAGATCTGATAGTCAGTTGTATCGTTGGCGATGGCGAGGCAGAAACAGGCGCATTGGCGGCGAGCTGGCACTCGAACAAATTCTTGAACCCGGCAATCGATGGCGCTGTGCTGCCGATACTGCATCTGAACGGTTACAAGATTGCCAATCCCACCGTGCTGGCCCGCATCAGTCACACCGAGCTGGTCAATCTGTTTCGCGGCTACGGCTACGAGCCGCATTTTGTCGAGGGCGATGAACCCGCGCTGATGCATCAGGCGCTTGCCGCCACACTCGACACCGTACTCGCCGAGATCCGTCGAATTCAAGCGGATGCTCGTCAAGCGGCCGATCACAGCGCACAGCGACCGATGTGGCCGATGATCGTACTGCGGACGCCGAAAGGCTGGAGCGGGCCGAAATACATCGATGGCCTGCCGAACGAGGGCACCTGGCGATCACATCAGGTACCGATAACTGCGCTGAACAGACCGGAACATCTGCAGCAGCTCGAAAGCTGGATGAAAAGCTACCGGCCACACGAGCTATTCGATGCGAAGGGGAAATTCCTCGAGACCTATGCATCTCTCGCGCCGACCGGGCAGCAGCGCATGAGCGCTAATCCACATGCCAACGGTGGCGAACTGCTGCAGCCGCTGACCCTACCTGATTTCCGCGTTTATGACATCGCGGGAAATACGCCTGGCACAGTCAAAGCAGAGGCGACGCGTGTACTCGGCAGTTATCTTCGCGACGTCATGAAGCTGAATCTGGTTAAACGCAATTTTCGACTGTTCGGCCCCGATGAAACAGCGTCTAACAGGCTGGCTGCGGTATATGAGGTCTCCGGCAAGACCTGGATGGCTGACTTTCACGATGACGACACCGATCTCAGCGCAACCGGCCGGGTGATGGAAGTACTGAGCGAGCATCTGTGCGAAGGGTGGCTCGAAGGTTATCTACTGACCGGACGCCATGGGTTGTTCTCCTGCTATGAAGCATTCATTCACATCATCGATTCGATGCTGAATCAACATGCAAAGTGGCTGAAAGTCAGTCGCCAGGTGGCCTGGCGCAAGCCGATAGCTTCTCTCAACTATCTATTGACCTCGCACGTCTGGCGACAAGACCAGAATGGCTTCTCGCATCAAGACCCAGGTTTCATCGACCACGTCGCGAACAAGAAAGCGGAAATCGTTCGTATCTACCTGCCGCCAGATGCCAACTGTCTGTTGTCGGTTACCGATCACTGCCTGCGCAGCCGCAATTGCATCAATGTCATCATCGCTGGCAAACAGCCCGAGTGGCAGTGGCTGGGAATGGACGCTGCGATCCGCCATTGCACGGCGGGTGCGAGTGTGTGGGCCTGGGCCAGCACAGACGGCGGCGACCCTGATGTGGTGATGGCGTGTGCGGGTGACATACCCACGCTGGAGACGCTGGCCGCGGTGACTCTGCTAAAGGCAACTCAGCCTGACATTCGCATTCGCGTCGTCAATGTCGTCAACTTGATGACCCTGCAGCCGCGATCCGAGCATCCGCATGGTCTGGAAGACGATGAATTCGATGCTTTGTTCACGGTCGATAAGCCCGTCATATTCGCTTTCCACGGCTACCCCGGGATGGTGCACAAATTGACTTATCGACGCCGCAATCATGGCAATATTCATGTGCGAGGTTACAAAGAAGAAGGCACCACCACGACTGCGTTCGATATGGTCGTTCTGAACAACCTCGATCGCTATCAGCTTGCGCTCGATGCCGTCCGGCGCATCCCGCGGCTGCACGCACAAGTACCGCAGGCCACCGCCGATTACTGGGCGACGATGGAACGTCACACGCGGTACATCAGTGAGTACGGCGACGACATGCCGGAAGTCCGCGACTGGCAATGGTCGGACTGAACGCCGCAGTCGCGGCCTGTACTGCAAGCGAGAATGCGCAGAAAGCTGTGCATGTGCTCGCCTTGAATTGCGGATCGTCGTCACTCAAATTTGCCTGTTATTCTCTGCGTTCAACCCGCGTATCGCTGCTGCTGTATGGCGAGTTCGTCGACGCTCGCGTGGCCGACAGCGACTTGCAAAGCGCGGATAACGACAGCCATTCGGACCGGTCCACAAAACTGCCGATAGGTGAGCCGGTGGCGATGCTGGCACACGTTGCCGCGTTGCTCGCGGAGGCCGGGATAGCACCCCTGAATGCGGTCGTGCATCGCTTCGTCCATGGCGGCGCGGTGCTGCGGCAGCATTGCGTGATCGACCTTGCCTGCCTGGAACAGCTTGAGGCTGCAGCGGCCTTTGCGCCTCTGCATATGCCGTTTGCACTCACCATTTTGCGGGCAGCCAGCGCGCAGTTTTCAGGGCTTGCACAGATCGCCTGCTTCGATACTGCGTTTCATACCGGATTGCCGGATGTTGCGCGAATTCTGCCATTGCCGAAAGCCCTCCTTGCAGCGGGCATTCAACGCTACGGTTTTCATGGACTGTCGTGCGAATCGATCGTTCGTCAGCTGACCAATGGCGTACCACATCGGCTGATCGTCGCTCATCTCGGCCACGGTGCCAGCGTGACGGCGATCAAGGACGGTTGTTCGGTCGACACCAGCATGGGGCTGACACCAACGGGCGGTGTCATCATGGGCACGCGGAGCGGCGATCTCGACCCGGGCGTATTGCTCTATCTGATGCGTGAGCTGCATTACGATGCGGATATGCTCGCGGCTCTCGTCGATAAACAGGCCGGCCTCCTCGGAATTTCCGGACGTAGCGGCGATCTGCGCGAACTGCACGCTCATGCCCCGTTCGATGCGGACGCCTGCCTGGCGGTGCGCATGTTCTGCTATTCAGTACTGAAGCAGGTGGCTGGCATGATGGCCGCACTTGGTGGACTGGACGTTCTGGTCTTTACCGGCGGCATCGGCGAGAACGATGCGCGTGTTCGCGCAGCTGTCTGTGCCGGGTTGGCCTGGAGCGGGATCCACCTTGATCCGGTCAGTAATCGAACTGCAACGAATCCCCTCACCGATCCCGCTTCTCGCCCGCTGGTGCTCGTGTTGCCGTCGCGCGAAACCGAACAAATGGCACGCCATGCGCGCGATTTATTACGCTGATGCCGCTGATTCTCTGGTGATGGCCACATCAACTGAATGCGGCTGCCGATCGTCGATCAGCGGTATTGCATTACCTGTCAGTGCCACACTATCCAGCACCAACGTGATCGTTGTCGGTGTGCCGGCTGCAACCAGTGTTTGTGTGATCGCAATCGCGTAGACAGTCCCGCCGTAGCGATAGGTCAATGCGTAACCCGGCCAGCTCTCCGGCAGACACGGCGTGATGTGCAGCGCCGCGCCAGCCAGTCGCAAGCCGAGCAGGGATTCGACCACGAGGCGATAGAACCAGGCTGCTGATCCCGTATACCAGGTCCATCCGCCTCTGCCGGCATGCGGTGGACTGGCGTAAACGTCGGCGGCGACGACATAGGGTTCTGTTTTATACGTTGCGACAGCGGCGGCGCTTAGCGCGTGGTTGACCGGATTGATAAGCCCCACGAGTTCCCACGCCCGCGCTCCGTCACCAAGGCGGGCAAACGCCATTGCCGCCCAGATCGCCGCATGGGTGTATTGCCCGCCATTTTCACGCACGCCCGGCACATAACCCTGGATATATCCGGGATTCATGGTCGAGGTGTCGAATGGCGGATGAAGCAGGCGAACCAGACCATCAGCCCGCTCTACGAGATGCGTATCGAGGCTGTTCATGGCCTGGCGGCTACGTTCCACATCGCCGGCACCGGACAGCACTGACCAGCTTTGGGCAATGGAATCGATACGGCACTCCTGATTGACTGCCGAACCGAGAGGCGAGCCGTCGTCGAACCATGCGCGACGATACCAGGCACCATCCCAGGCATGCACAGCGAGGTTCGTTCGCAGGCGTTCTGCAGCCTGCCGGCAATCTCCGGCAAATGTCTCATCGCCATGCGCTGTTGCCAGCGTACTGAAAGCGTTCAAAACGTCGAATAGAAAGAATCCCAGCCACACGCTTTCGCCTTTGCCATGGATGCCGACCAGATTCATGCCATCGTTCCAGTCGCCCGATCCCATCAGAGGCAGGCCACGTTCACCGAAGCGCATTCCGTGCTGAATCGCGCGCACACAATGCTGATAGAGACTGGCCCCTTCACTGGTGGGGCCGGGCAGGTCGTAATAGGATTCCTCACCCGCTGCCAGCGGCCTGCCATCGAGGAACGGCACTTCGAGTTCCAACACGCCGGTATCGCCGGTGCAGCTCACATAGCGGCAGGTCGCTAACGGCAACCACAGATAGTCGTCCGAGCAACGCGTGCGAACGCCACGCCCTACCGGTGGATGCCACCAGTGCTGCACATCCCCGGCCGGGAACTGACGCGCCGCTGAGCGCAACAGGTGCTCGCGGAGCAGGCCGGGCTCGCTGTGAACCAGCGCCATTGCGTCCTGTAGCTGATCACGGAAGCCGAAAGCGCCACCCGATTGGTAGTACCCACTACGACCCCACAATCGACACGCGAGTGTCTGATAGAGCAGCCAGCCATTGGTCAGGACGTCGATTGCCGGATCGGGTGTAGTGACCCGCACTGCGCCGAGTGTGTGTTGCCAGTAATCGCGGACTTTGGCCAGCGCTGCGCGTGCCGCACCTGCCTTTCGCAGCCGTTCTGCCAATCGTCGAGCCTGTTCCAGATCCTGTCCGGCACCGAGTCTGAAAATGATCTCGCGTTCCTGGCCATCAGTCAGCGTGAATGGAACCTGGATTGCACCGCACGGATCAAGCGCCGCGCCCAGCCGGCCGGAGAGCCGCGAGCGAAGCATTGCATCAGGCTTTCCAAGAGTGCCATTGCGACCGAGGAATTCACTGCGGTCACCACTCAAAGTACGCGACGCGTCATCGACATCGAAGAACGCGACCCGCCCGCTAAACTCCGTGTTATACGCATTGCGTGCGAACAGGGCGCCACTGGCGGGGTCGATTTCCGTAATCACATGCATCGCCGTACGTGCCCGCAGATCGCCCAGCACCCATTCAACGTAGCCGGTAGCAGACAGTCTCCGCGTGCGGCCCGAGCCATTGCGGACTTTCAGCACCGAAAACTTGACTGCGTCGTCGCGATCGACATAAGTCCATAGTTCCGTACGGATTCCGCCGGTGGTGTGCTCGAACACGCTGTATCCCATGCCGTGTCGGCAAACGTACGGCATCGAGGCGCGGCTCGGCAGTGGCGTCGGGGACCAGTAGTGGCCGCTTTCCTCGTCGCGCAGGTAGATGGCTTCGCCGGCTGTCGCACCGACGGTATCGTCGCTCCAGGGAGTGAGGCGAAACTCGTGGGCGTTCTCGCTCCAGGTATACGCGAGCCCGCTTTCGGTGATGACCGATCCGAAATGCGGATTGGCGAGCACGTTCACCCACGGTGCCGGTGTCATCTGCGACGCGGTGGTGGTAATGACATACTCGCTGCCATCAGGCGTAAAACCACCGAGGTGATTGGTCAGGATAAGGTCGCTGTGCGGCGCCTGCATGTGTGCCGGGGGTTCATGGCGATGTATCCGGGTCGGCGACAATCGTGCCACGCGGATATCGGCGATATCGCGATGACCGGCCTGTTCGGTCAGACTGCCGTTGCTGTCGGCAACGACCACTCGCGCGACTGCCTGCAGCAGTATGCGATCTTCGATCGAAATCTGTTCGGCAGAGCGAACGAAAATACCGCCGGGTCGATCGATCGCATTGGCCTCGGTGCCATGCGCAATCAGATCCATGATCTGATCACGTAGCTGTGCCCTATAACCGAAATGATCTTCGTTCCAGATGACAAGATCGACTGCGAGCCCTTTCAAGCGCCAGTAGGCATGGCATTGAATCAACTGGCGCGCGATTTCGATATGTGCGCTGTCGGCGATTTTCAGCAGCACTATCGGGAGGTCGCCGGAAATAGCGTAACCCCACAGGCCAGACTGCCCTCGATGATTCTGTTTCAGCACCTCCGCGCCGGCGCGTAGCGAAGCATCGGCATAGAGCACCGAACCGGCCAGTCGACGATACAGGTGTGCGTCTATCTCGCTGGCATTGAGCTGCCGCAGGGTCACTCCGCTATGTGTACTGGCAATGTCGAAAACTCGGTCGGCGAGATGCCGATCGTGGTATTTCTCGATTAATCCCAGGCACAGGTCGCGATCATCGGCGGCGCCATAGACCAGATCGACCGTGACAGATTGTTCTGCTTCGAGCGTAATGCGGCAGCGGATGGCGACTATCGGATCAAGCACTGCGCCCGCGCTACCAGATAGCGTACCTCCTTCGAGCAAGGCGCACGGCGTGGCCAGCGTGTTTCCGCGACCGATGAAGCGGACTCTATCGGTCTCAAACGCGACATCGTTGACATCGGCACCATGCGCAGTCAGCAGATGGAACATCCACGGCGCTTTCTCATCAATCGAACGCGGCCGCCGTGTGCAGAGAACCGCAGTTCTCGACGCGAGAATCTCGGTCTGTACGAATAGTTTTCCAAATGCGGTCTGCGTTGCATCTGCAGCGGGCGGCGCCAGCACGACTTCGGCATAGCTCGTGATCTCGATGGTCTTGCGAATGGGCGAGCGATTGGTTATGCGCAATCGGCGCAGTTCAATATCGTCTTCCGGCGATACGACAATCTCGGTATAGGTTTCAACACCGTGGTCGCGACGACGGTATTCTGCACGCCCTTCGCTGAACACCGCGGCATAGCTTTCGGCCTTTTTCAAAGTCGGTTGGTGCATTGCCGACCAGAACTCTCCGCTGCTGACATCACGCAGGTAGATAAACGTTCCCCAGTTGTCGCAGGTGGCGTCTTCGCGCCAGCGTGTGACGGCGAGATCCCGCCACTGGCTGTAGCCGCCGCCGGCGTTTGTCAGCATCACGTGATAGCGTCCGTTCGATAGAAGCTGGACTGCCGGCGCTGGCGTATTCGGACCCATCGGCACATGGACCGAGTTTCCCGTCGAATCGGCAAATGCAGCGCTGTCATGAACTTCGTCGATGCGGCGGGCGACCACGGCCGTGCGTGGAATCCGTTCCTGCAGCAACAGTGCGGTGGCCTGGAACTGCGGCTCCGCTTCGAATCGCCGTTGCATCGGTTTATCGAGCAGCAGGTAGGCCAGAGCGAGCAGATTCATACCCTGATGATGGGCCATGAAAGAGCGCACGATCGCGCCGCTCTGGCCGCGCGCCAGTCGCGACGGCGTGTAGTCGATAGCTTCATAGAAACCATAGACGCCTTCCAATCCGCTGGCTGCCAGGCGCTGCAGATTGGCGCACGCCGCATCTGGCGCAACCATCAAAGCGAGTACCGACGCATACGGGGCGATAACGCAATCCTCGCCCAGCCCGCGTTTCAAGCCGAGTCCAGGAACACCGAAAGCGTGGTATTGGTAGTTGAGATTGGCGTCGACGATGTTGTAGCCCGATTCCGATACACCCCAGGGCAGAGAACGCTGATTACCGAAAGCAATCTGATGCGCGACGGCCGCGCGACAGGTCTGATCGAGCAGCGTGCCGTCGTAGCTCGGCATGACCAGCATCGGCATGAGGTACTCGAACATCGAGCCACTCCACGATGCGAGCACCGGTCCGCTACCGGTCGTCGTCAGGAGGCGGCCGAGTGCAAACCAGTTTTCCTGTGGCAACTGACCCTGCGCGATGGCGACAAAACTGCATAATCGAGCTTCAGATGCCAGCAGGTCATAAAAGCTCACGTCGCGCCGGAATTCGTCGACGTTGTAACCAATGGCGAGCAAATGACGCGCGCGGTCATACAGAAACTCGTACTCAGCGTGAGCAAATTCGGCAGCTTGCCGCGCGAGTTCAGCACCGAGTGCAATGCGAGCCATCGCGTGATCGCTGCTGGCAACCAGCAGCTCGTGCAATTCCTCCAGCCAGACGTGTCCTGCGGGCGACGGATGTGTCGCGATCTCAACATCAATCAGCGGCAGTTGCGCGCTGGTGGCGACTGCCAGCTCGCGCAGCGTAGGCAATCGGTCGCGCAGTGCAGGCACATGATCGAACAGCGCCGCGCGCTCCATGCCGGCTGGTGCTGGCCTTAACGCCAACCACGGCGCGAGAAAAGTCAGTTCGATCTGGGCTGCGCGGGTCTGACGCAAAAATGCTGCGACCCAATCGAGACTGACGTCGCCAACAGCAGCACCATTCCGCGCCTCCATGTCGGTTACCGCACTTACCAGCGCAGCGAGCGTCGTCCAGATTCCGCTGAGCGAGGTTGGTGGTGTTTCTACGGCATCGTTCAAGGCGGTCTCGAGCGCTGCCAGTCCGGCGCGCTGGCGGCCGGGTGGTTCATCGATCAGGATGGCAAGCGTATCGGCAAGACCGAGCCACAAGCGCGGTCCGACGACCGGCTCATCAGCCTGTCCCAGCAGGCCGGCCCGCAGAGTCAACAGGTGTCCGGCCAGATTGCCGCTGTCGACAGCGGAGACATAGCGTGGCGCCAGGGGTTGTAGCGTGCGCGTGTCATACCAGTTGTAGAAATGACCTTGGTGGCGGTCCAAGCCGCTCAACGTGACAAATGTCTGTTGTGTGCGATCGAGGACGATACCCGCCGGGATGTAGCCGAAATCGCCTGCGGCGAGATTGGCCAGCAGACTGAGACCGATGTTGGTCGGTGAGGTGCGATGCGCCAGTATCGGCCCCGGATCTTCCTGGAAGTTGTCCGGTGGCAGCCAGTGATCGTCTGGCCCGACGAACTGCTCGAAGAAGGCCCAGGTCCGCCGGGCACTCCGACGCAGAAACAGCGTACGCTCGGCGTTCAGCCCGGTGTCGCGTCGCACGGTGGGCGTGCTCAAGCGCCAAGCGATCGCTGGTGCCAACAGCCACAGTGCGAGGATTGGACCAGCTGCCGGGAGTGCTGACGGATGCGACCAAGCCAGGGCAAGGAAGGCAAAGGCAGCGGTCGCCGGAGCGGTCCACATCGCGAGGTAACCGTCGCTGAGCCCGACAGCCAGTGGCTTGTCGTGGACGCGGGAAACGCGCCACTCCAGCAGGTGCCGCCGCGTGATACCCAAGCGCCAGAGCGTACGCAGAATTGCCGTAAGACTGTAGGCCGCTTCATATGGCAAACAGGCAAGCTTGAAACCGGCCTGGGCGAAATGTCGGGCGCCGCCGCTCAGCACGTCCTGTAGATGCCGTCGCAGACGGACGGCGCTCGGCTTGCGCAAGGCATCGACCCCGGTCACGAGTAAGGGTGTAACGAGCAGTACGGCCAGGATGCCGCCAGTCCAGGCCGACGGCCGCGCGCTTAGCAGCCAGCCGGCCAGCAGCAGGCCGGTTAATGCTGTCGAGACCAGGCTGCGCCGCAGATTGTCCGCAATCTTCCAGCGCGACAGCGCTGACAACGGGTTGATCAGACGAATGCCGTCCGGACCAGGCACACGTGGCAATAACCAGCACGCGATTTGCCAGTCGCCGCGAATCCAGCGTACCTGGCGACGCACGTCGAGGTCGTAGCTTACCGGATACTCCTCATACAGATGGACGTCGCTGAGCAGGCCTGAGCGGGCGTAACAGCCCTCCAACAGGTCGTGACTCAGGATCTGATTCTCGGGAAAGCGGCGCTTGAGTGCGTACTCGAATGCATCGATGTCGTAGATGCCTTTGCCGATGAATGAGCCTTCGTCGAACAAGTCCTGATAAACGTCGGAGACCGAGCGTGTGTACGGGTCGATGCCGGGTTCACTGCCGCACATTTCGGCATACGGTGAACGGACTGTCCTCGATAACGTAGTTGCCATTCGTGGCTGGAGCAAGCCATAACCGCCGTCGACTCGCTGCCGTAGGACATCGAAGCGCGGCCGGTTCAGTGGGTGAGCCATTGCGCCGACGAATTGTCGCGCCGCGTCACGCGGCAGGCCGGTGTCGGTATCGAGCGTGATGACGTAGCGAGTTTCGGCCAGCGGCCTGATATCGCCGACGACAAGCATGAAAGCGGATTGCCCGAAGCCACGCAGCATCGCATTCAGATCCGCCAGCTTGCCGCGCTTGCGCTCATAGCCCATCCATATACGCTCCGAGGCATTCCATTGCCGCGGACGATGAAACAGAAAAAACCTGTCCGCTCCACCGTCGGCATAGCGTTCGTTGAGTTTCTCGATGCCGGCTCTCGCCTGATCCAACCGCCGTTCGTCCGTGAGCAGCGATTCCTCCAATGCGTCGTGAAAATCAGTCAGCAGGCAGAAATGCACCAGTGCATCCTGATTGCCGAGAAAACGTACTTCGAGATCTTCGAGCAGCGCATCAATGTCGAACTCGTCACCCAACATCGCGGGGACCGCTACCAATGTACGCATTGTCGGCGGCAGACCGCGCGAGTAATCCATGCGTGGAAGCAGTTGCGGTGTCAACAGCAAAGTAGCCAGCCAGTTGATCAATGTCGACGCGAGATGACTACCCCCGATCACCGCCAGACCCGCCAGCAGTACGTTTTGTGCTCCGCTCAGGTGGACGAAATCGAATGCCGCCAGTAACCAGCCACTGACGATAGCTGTCGTGAGCAACTGACTGCCGACATAGATAGTCAACGGTGCACGGTCGAGATAGTGACGGACCCGCTCCAGCAGCGGCAGTCGGGCGCCCACTGCACGCTCGAGTTGCGGCAGCCCGCGATCAATGAGGTAGTAGCCAACGTGGCGCGCATGCAGCCGGGCCGGGTTGCCGTCGGTATCGGCGACTTGTGTGAGCCCGATGGCAAATTCCGCGATCTGTGATTCGCTCAGGTCGCTGCATTTCGCCAGCCGATCGATGACATGTCGATAGCGATCGCGTGTGGTGAAATCCATATTGAGATAGGTGCCGTCGACGTCCTTGCGCAATATGCGCTCAACAGCGCTCATCGATTCGACAAAGTCCCGCCAGTCGACCGCGACAAGCGAACGTAGACTACCGATGGTATTGCTGATGGAAACCTGATCTGCCGCCTGCTGCTGATTCTCCGCCTGGACCAGCTGTTCGATCGTGCGGCTCGATTCGGCGAGTCGTTGCGCGACCCAGGTTAGCGGGAGCGCCAGCGCCGGACCATGCCCCTGCAGCCGTCGCGCAAGTTCGGCCACAAACGCACTGACCATCGGCGGATCGGAACGCGCCATATCCGCGATCACCAGGATCAGACTCTTGGGGTCGCTTTCAGCGACATCCATCATCCGGTTGGCCCAGTCCTGGGCCTGGTTGATTTGTATTCGGGCGTTAGTGATACGTGAACTGACGCGCCGCAGATTTTCGATCAGCGCGAGGCGGAGCATGATGGGAATCGCCCAGAGTTCACCGAGCGTGAGTGAAGTCGTGGTCTGATATGCGGCCACAAATCGCTCGAGAACGTCGGCATCGATACGGCCATCGCCATGAGAGATCGCTTCAAGGGCGAGATCGTAGACTCTCGGCAGCCCGTGAGACGGGCCGTTTGCCAGCCGCGGAAGTTCACGACTGTAGCTGCGCGGCAGGTGTTGTCGCGCTGTACGGATCTGGTCTTCGATCAGATGAAAGTTGTCGAGCAACCACTCACCGGCAGGAGCAATCAGCAGTTTTGCTTTGACAGCAGCCGTCAACAGGCTGCAGGTCTCGATCAGGATCTGTTCGTTGGCATCGAGTCTGCGAAGCAGGCGATGTTGTGTACCGGCACCGTTCAGAACATGCGAGTGGGCGAGAGCTCTGCCGTGTTGTTCCATCTGATCAGAACTAAGCAGTTCAGCGCGCAACGGCGGTTCATCAACAGCCAGTCGCGGCGTTACGCCGTGCCTGGCGGCCAGCCAGGTGCGCGCTTTCGCGGACATGCTATGCAGCAGCGCTATGAGCCAAACGGGCCGGCGTTCCGGAAGCATTGCAGTACGATATCGATCAGTTGAACAGGCGCGCGTAGTCCTCGATCACAGCCGCGTAACATTCGCAGGATGTCGCCTCCAGCCCTTCTCTCGACAGGATATGGATCTGGCCGCGCGTGTATCGAATGAGCATACGGCTCTGTAGTACACCCGCAGCGATGGTCACAGCACTACGTTGCACGCCGAGCATGTCAGCCAGAAACTGGTGCGTCAGGTGGAAATTATCGGCATGAGCGCGGTCATGCGTCATGAGCAGCCATCGCGCCAACCGAGCCTCGACTTCGTGGAATCTCGTGCAGACCGTAGTCTGCGAGAGCTGTGCCATCAGGACATACAGGTAACGGCCCATGGCTTTCTGCAGCGCGGGACTGTCATCGAGTTCGCTACGCAGCTGCTTTGCACTCATACGAAGCGCGGTACCCGTGCCTTGGACTACCGCGCGCAGCGGCGCGTTGGGGACGCCAAGCAGCAGGCTTGCGCCGAGCATGCCTTCATTGCCGATCAGCCCGAGTTCCAACGGTTGATGCCGATCGACCACAGCTACCAACGAGATGAAGCCGGTGAGCGGAAAGTAGACGTATTGATAGGGATGGTCGGCTTCGCACAGTACGCTGCCAAAAGCCATCTCCACGGGCTCACATCGACCAATGAATCCTTTACGCGCGCCTTGCGGCAGAACGGCTAGAAGTCGGTTGGTCACACGTGTCTGCGGGGTGACGGTCACGCATCGTTCCTCGAGCACAGGGGTCGCCGAGGGCCGGCACGAGAGAGGTGCTGCTGCGGTCTCGATCAATGCAGCATGACTTCATGGCGCACCATATTCTGTGCGTTGTCACACCGAGTGTTACCGGTGTGTTCATTACAATGCGCCGGGATGACTGTGATCAGACGCAGCTCAATTCGCTTTGTGGCCCCGCCGTACCGGGTGCACGTATTGCAGCAAGCGGTCGCATTCGGCCTTGACCACGCCGTAACACTCGCAGCACAGCACTTCGAGCTTGGGTCGATCGATGACCGTGATGTGCCCGCGGCTGTATTCAATCACACCCAGACGCTGCAGCTTACCCGCGGCATCGGTTACGCCTTCGCGACGCACACCAAGCATGTTTGCGATGAGTTCCTGAGTCATGGTCAACTGGTTGCTGGGTAGTCGATCCAGGGACAGCAACAACCAGCGGCACAATTGCTGATCGATGGAATGATGGCGATTGCAAACCGCCGTCTGCGCCATCTGCGTCAGCAGGGCCTGTGTATATCGCAGCAGCAATAGCAACAACTCACCATGCCGGTTGAACTCGTCTTTAAGACGCTGACCAGCCAGACGGTAGGCGGAACCGCCGCTTTGGACGATCGCCCGGCTCGGCGTGCTTTCGCCACCCATGAAGACGGCGACACCTATGATGCCTTCGTTGCCGACGACCGAGATCTCGGCGGATGCCCCGCTTTCCATAACGTAAAGCAGCGAGATGATTGAGTCGGTCGGAAAGTAAACATGGCGCAGCGCGTCGCCCGATTCATAGAGAACCTTTCCCAACGGCAAAGCGACAAGTTCGAGTTTGGGAACGATTCGCGCCCGAACCTCGGGCGGGAGCGCGCCGAGGAGAAGATTCTGCGAAGGGTCGGGCTTGGTCGACAACATGGGGGCGTCCGTCCGATTAACGCATTGGGGTAGATCATTTAGCTTAGACTATTCACGGGAAATGTCCGTACGATACCGCACATAAAAGTCAGTATTCATATATGTGACTTACCGTACTGAGCTAAAAGTCGCACGTGAGCCAGAATCGTGAGCTATGACTCGCGATACTGATCTTGCTGCTGCGTCTATTCTCGGCAATACACCGGACAAACCGGAATTTGATAGTCCTGTTCTGCCGCATATCGGCGACGCCGTAAGAATCCTCGATGCCATCGGTGACGGCGTACTGACAGTCGACCTCGCGGCGCGGGTGACTTATCTGAATGCGGCTGCCGAAAAGATGACGGGCTGGTCGCTGACGGAAGCTAACGGTCGTCCGCTGGAAGTCGTCTTTGCGCTCGTCGACGCTGCGACGCACGCGCCGGTCGCGAATCCTCTGATCGGCGCAATGCGGTTGCAACGGACCATGCGTTTAACGCTGAATTGCCTGCTTATACGGCGCGATATGGCTGAGCTCGCAATCGAAGACTCGGCAGCACCCGTCCGCGGACCTGATGGTCAAATAACAGGCGCAGTGCTGGTTTTTCGCGATGTCAGTGCAGCGCGAGCAGTGGCGCAAAAGATGACGCACCTGGCTCAGCATGATTTCCTTACTGATTTACCGAACCGCCTCCTGTTCGGTGACCGTGTTGGCCACGCGTTGGCGCTCGCCCGCCGGAACAGGCGCAGTGTCGCTGTCATGTTTCTCGACATTGATCGCTTCAAGGAGATCAACGATACGCTGGGTCATGCAGTTGGTGACCAGCTGTTGCAATCGGTGGCGCGGCGCCTGGTCGCCTGTGTACGGAGTTCGGATACCGTTTGCCGGCAGGGTGGGGATGAATTCGTCATTCTGCTGCCTGAGATTGAGCAGGCCGGAGACGCCGCAATCGCGGCACAAACGATATTGCTGGCGTTATCAGAATCTCATTCTATTGACCAGTTAACGATAGCCATTACCGCTAGTATCGGGATAAGCATCTACGAAAAAGAGCCGTGCGACGCCGAAGCACTGATTCGATGCGCCGATATCGCTATGTATTGCGCAAAAGATCACGGCGGTAATGCTTATCAATTCGCTGCCAATGTGGAAGAGATTAAAAGCGAGTCTCAAGAATTCGGGAGTAAACGTGCTTCATGCTCTTAAGCACATCCTAGTGTCTTGGTGCGGTCACGCCATCAAGGCCCACGCGTGTGATACCGCACCGACGCCACTCGGTACGCTCCCTAAGATCTCCCCAATCGTGCTGCCGTCGCACAGTGTACAAGTCCTCGCAGCAATAAATTCGACGAGAGCACCATGAACGATATGCAGAAGCGCGAAACGGGTGACTCATCGGAAAAAGTTTCGATATCACAGTCGCAGGAAGAAATTAGCGCAATATCCATCGGAGCGTCGATCGCTGGTGCCACTGCAGCACTCGCCGTTGGCTCGCTCTTGTTGATCCTGGGGCTGGCTGCCGGCATCCCGCTTCCCGGCACGCGTGAATCGATAAGTACGCTATCGATACTGTGGATAGTGGCGACGCAGCTCATCGCATCGGGCCTCGGTGGCTACATCGCAGGCCGAATTCAAACACAGTCCATTGCCAAGCACCGGAGTGATCGTGGCTACCGCGCACCCGGGTCAGACACAGCGCCGATGATCATGCCCACACTGGACTACCACCGTCGTAACTCCTTTCGTGGGTCCGTCGCACGCCTGCTCGGACATCGTTATTAACTGCCACATGAGGAAAGTGCTATGAGCATCGGGACAATCTTGTTGATCGTACTGGTTCTGTTATTGATCGGGGCGTTCCCGACGTGGCCACATAGCAGCAGCTGGGGTTACGGACCCAGCGGTGGTATTGGCGTGATCGTCGTCATTCTGGTCGTACTGGTCGTCATGGGTCGTATCTGACAGCAGTTACGCCCTTATGCGTGCAAGCGCACCGACACCGTGCGCCCATCATCGTATGTTAGGGACCATGCCAACCCCAGTCGCCGGCAAATCCGCAGGCGACGGGAACCAGGTCGAGAATACGATGAAAAAGCCAAACCATCTGCGCGGGCCGGCGCGCAAGCTGCAGCCAATACCCAATGCGCCGCAGATCCAGCAACCGAACCGGAATCCTCCCGCAGGCAGCGCAGATTCCGGGCAGCATGTGGTAAATCGACCCGACAACAAGCCTGGTCAGGCAGCCAATGGCGATGACGAAGTCATGAGTCTGCCGCAATCATTGCCGACCCTTACAGTCAATATCCGTTAGTTATCGAGAAATACCATGAATACTCCCTTCCGCCGATTATTGCTTACTTCCAGCATTGCACTTGCGATTGTCAGCAGCAGCGTGTTCGCCGGGCCTGCCACGCAGGATGTCACGGAAGCCCGCCAGGAAGTCCAGATCTGGACGACTTACGCGCTGAATCCTTATCTGCGTGCCAATGATCTGCAGGTTTCAGTACACCAGGGAACCGCAACCCTGACCGGCAGTGTCGACGAAGATGTCAACAAGGAATTGGCGAAGCAGATCGCGCTCGGTGTTTCTGGTGTCAAACAGGTCGACAATCAGATCGTTGTACAGGGCGACTATGTGCCGGCGAAAGGCACTAAATCGCAACAGTATGGCGATGTCATCGATGACGCGACGATCACTGCTGCGGTCAAGTCGAAGCTGGCGTGGAGTAAGTATGCCAGTGCGATGGATACCAATGTTACAACCAAGGCAGGCAAGGTAACGTTGACCGGCACTGCCGAAAGTACGGCCAGCCGAGATCTGGTCATCCGTCTGACGAGAAATACCCGCGGTGTTATCTCAGTTGATAATCAGCTGAAAATCGGCGTTGATAAACCCACGGTGGCTGAGAAAGTCGAGCAGACCGCTGATGTCGCGGAACAGAAGATCGCCGACAGCTGGATAACGACCAAAGTCAAATCAACTTTCATGTACTCGAACAACGTTCGCAGCAGTGATATCGACGTCAGCACCAGTAACGGTATTGTTACATTAAGCGGCAAGGTCGATACCGGCGCTGAGCGGGAGCTCGCCATCGAGCTTGCCAAGAACGTACGGGGCGTTCGCGACGTTGAGTCCAAATCGCTCGTCCTGTAGAGCACGGCTAGTTACGATCGGATAATGGCGAAACTTTCGCTCGCGACACTGCCGATGTCGCGGGCGGCGCTTTGCAAGCATGCCGCTCATCCCTGCTGAATCGATTGTCGAGCACCCGACGCGCTACCTGCGGGCACGACGGGTGCTCGGCCTATGCAGTAAGTCCCTGGTGCTCGTCCAACCAGTTGTCCTTGTGCTGCTGGCGACGCAACCGCCTGCGTTGGCGCAACAAGCACCGGCATTGCTCGCTCGGCACGAAGCTCTGCGTGAACAGTTGAGCGCCAATCAGTTCGAGCGCCCACTGCATCTCGAATCCAGTGAAGGTGACGGAAAACTCGCCGGCGACGTTTACGCGCAACTGGATCAGAACTATGACATCGCCGGTCCCGCACTAGAGGGTATCGCGAATTGGTGCGATATTTTGATTCTGCATTTGAATGTCAAAAGCTGCCACGCGTCGACGGACAAGTCTCAGCTGTCTGTACGGCTCGGTCGAAAGAATCACGAATCTCTGCAGGATGCTTACCCAATCGTGTTCGACTTCAGGATTGAAAACACGACTTCGAATTACCTGAAAGTGACGTTGAACGCCGATGCTGGTCCGCTCGGCACCAGCGACTATCGCATCATTCTGGAACTCGCTGCGCTCAAAGGTGGCGGCAGTTTTCTGCACCTCGCATACGCATACGCCTATGGTCTGAGTGCGCGGATGGCAACAGAAGCGTATCTGTCGACTATCGGGCGAGACAAGCAGGGTTTCACTCTGCTCAATACCCGGGCGGACGGCGAACCGGTATATGTGGATGGCCTGCGCGGCGCCATCGAGCGCAATACCATGCGGTATTACCTTGCTATCGAAGCATATCTTGGAACGCTTGCGCCATCAGCGGACGCGACGGTCGAGCGGCGTCTTCAGGCGTGGTTTTCGGCTACCGAACGTTATCCAAGACAGCTTCACGAACTTGAGCGCGATGAGTATCTGTCGATGAAACATCGAGAGATCGAGGCCCAAAAGGCGGTGTCCCATCCACCGGCTGTCAATCATGCGCATTAGTCGGCTGATGAAAAGCACGAGGTGCGCGGTCCGGGCATCGCGTGATTTAACCTTGGCCGCAATGCTGCTCAGTCTATGTGCATGCGCCGCGCTGCCGAACATGCGGCACGAACAGGCACGTCCGCGCCCGACCCAGGTGGAGTTTGAAGGCAAACATGGCCCGGTTTCGGACACGCTGAGTGACGCTATCCTTGAGAGACTCGAAGGGCCAAGAGGCGATACCGATATTCTCGAGAAGCACCTGGCTTATGAGCAGGCCGTCAATGCGAACAGCCCTCTCGTACTCGGTAACAAAGTGACCTTGCTGCAGAATGGACCGGCCACCTACGCGGCTATGTTCGCCGCTATCGATGCTGCCAAGGACAGCATAAATCTTGAAAGTTACATCTTCGCAGACGATGAGGCCGGCCAGCAGTTCGCCGAACGTCTCCTCGCCCGCCAGGCTGCCGGCGTGCAGGTGAACGTCATATACGACAGCATTGGGGCTGTCGCTACGCCCGTTGCTTTTTTCGAGCGCCTGCGCGCAGCCGGGGTACAGCTCCTCGAGTTCAATCCCCTGAACCCGCTGGAGGTTAACACCGGCGAGTGGTCGCCGAATCATCGCGATCATCGCAAACAGCTGATCGTAGACGGGCGCATTGCGTTCACCGGCGGGATTAATATCAGTTCCGCGTACAGCAGTTCGCCGCTGATCCGGCGAGCGATCACCAATCAATCAGCAGTGGAAGAAAGCAAAGGTGGTTGGCGGGATACCCATATCCAGATCGAGGGTCCGGTCGTAGCAGAATTCCAGAAACTGTTTCTGGAGACATGGGCCAAGCAGCACGGCGCCCCACTAGCAGCGCGGGACTACTATCCTGAACTGGAGCCTCGCGGTCATGAAATCGTACGTGCCATCGGCAGCACGCCCGATGATCCGCAGAGGCTCATCTATCTGACGCTGATGTCAGCCATAAGCCATGCACGATATTCACTCCATCTGACGATTGCCTATTTCGCGCCTGATCCGCAATTGATGGAGGCGCTGATTACAGCCGCCCAGCGCGGGGTGGATGTCGTGCTCGTTCTACCGAGTTACTCGGACTCCTCGACGATTATTAACCTGGGGCGTTCGTACTACAGTGAGTTACTGAAGTATGGCGTAAAAATTTCCCAGAGACGCGGTGCTTTGATGCATGCGAAGACGGCCTGCATCGACGGCGTCTGGTCGACTATCGGTTCAACCAATCTCGATTGGCGCAGCTTTCTTCATAACGACGAAGTCAATGCTGTCATTCTGGGGCGGGATTTCGCCACGCAGATGGAAACCATGTTCACACAGGACCTGCAGGCGTCTGAAGCAATTACACTGAGACGGTGGCAGCTGCGCTCACCTTTACAACGCCTGAAAGAACAGTTAGCGCGCCTCGGCGAGTACTGGCTCTAAGGTGTCGACGCATCTCGCTCCACCGATATTGGACGAGGTCGAGACCGGCCGCAGTCTCCGATTGCTGTCGCTCAACATTCAGAATGGCCTGCACACTTCGCGATACTCGCAATACCTCACCCATGCCTGGCGTCACGTCTGGCCGACCCGTGATGCACGAGACAATCTCGATCGCATCGCGGCACTCGCGGCGCCTTATGACATCGTAGCTTTGCAGGAAGCAGACGCGGGCAGCCTGCGTACGGCCAGCGTCAATCAGGTTGCTTACATTGCCGAGCGTGCCGGCTTCCCCTACTGGCATGCAGCAGTGACACGCAATCTACGCCCCATTGCGAAACACTGTTTGGGTTGCCTGTCGCGCTGGCCGTTAGACTACGCGCAGTATCACGCACTGCCGGGCTGGCTCCCCGGCCGCGGTGCACTTCAGTTCAACATCAGTCTGGAGCGTTACGAATCGTTACGGATCATCATTGCACATCTGGCGCTCGGGCGGCGTGCGCGTACTGCACAGCTCGCCTATTTGGCGAGGCTGGTCAAGGATAATCAGGACACGATTATCCTCGGCGATTTCAACTGCGATTTACGCGAGCTGTCTGGACACGCCGACCTGGCAAAAGCCGGCCTGCGTGGGGTCGTCAACGGTCATACGTTTCCAAGCTGGCGGCCATTCCGCGCGCTCGATCATATTCTTGTTTCACCGACCGTCGAAGTTATCGAAGCGGTCGTATTGAACGAACATCTGTCAGATCATCTGCCAGTCGCGACCGAGGTTCGACTCCGCCTCGAACGGCGCCCCTGAGAACTTGGCGTCGGTGCTTTCCGGCGCATTCTGTTCGTCAACGCACTGAGATATCGCGAACGCTTCGTTACTGTGCGCTTCAGTGTGAGCGTACGCCCTGGCGCCGGCACATCCATCATCCCACGGGGCGGAGTTATGAGTATGAATCGATTTTTATTTGTTTTACCGCTGCTCGCATTGAGCACGGTTGCCAGCGCCGAACCTGGCGACATGCCGCCCTTCACGCTTGACCCCGGCCCGCATGCCGGCAACTGGGAGGCTACACTGACTGGTACTGGACAGTCTGACGACGATTTTGATGAGCCCAACTTGGGCGTAGCAGGGTCGCTCGGTTACTATTATTCCAAGAATGTTCTGTTCACATTCAAGCAGGCCATGCTGGAGAGCAGTGCCAATGACAGCACCTTGATCAGTGCGCGATCGGTGATGCAGGCCGCTTACCAATGGGATTATGCCAAGTGGCAGCCCTACATGGGTGTGAATATAGGTGGCATCTACGGTGCTGGTGTTGACGACGAGGCGATCGTCGGCCCCGAAGTAGGTATCAAATACTTCGTCAATGAAAGCACGTTTGTCTTCGGTAACGTTGCCTATGAAGTGCCTGTTGATGACTGCTGCAGGGACGGTGTCGTTCCTTACTCTGTCGGTATTGGTTTCGATTTCTAGGCCAACGGTTTCAGCCGCAACGGCAAAGCTGCGGTCATGACGGCGCTCATGCCTCATGTCCGCGCGCCTTCCAGACAGGAGACTTTCCCAGATGACATTTACGATTACATGTACGGGATTACTCACGATGAGTTTTCTCGCTACAGCTGCGGCAGCTGCGACGTCCGAAATAAACGCATTTAATGCAGCACTTGCCAGCGACTATCAGGCGTTGGCACAAGCGGAGCGTGCGCAAGGTGACGCCCGTGACGGTGCGACTTACGCCGCGCGAGCGACGGCTGCGACAGCCGGACAGCCCACCGACCCTGATCAGCCGGAGTTGCGCCGCGGGTTCCTCAAAGACAAGTATGAGCCCGAGTTGACCCAGGCCCGCTCGCGCCTGGTCGGGGCGTTAGAGCAAGGTGGGCGTCAGAGCGTACCGGTAGCCGCCGCGCGCGCGCAATCCACCTATGATTGCTGGCTTGAGCAGGCCTCTGAAGATTTGCAGCCAGACGACATTGAGGCATGTAAAGCCGCATTTCTTGTTGCCGTTGGAGAAGTGGAAAGTGCGCGCAACGTCGTGGCAGAAGCGCCTGCCCCGATGCCTGCATCAGATCCGGATAGCGATGGTGACGGTATCGTTGACAGTCTAGACCGCTGCCCGGGCACTCCCCCCGGCACCAAAGTCGATGCGAATGGTTGCCCCGATATTCTGATGACGTTGACCGGCGTCAATTTCAAGTTCGACAGTTCCAACATCGAGCCAAAGTCGACGCAGATTCTCGACCAGGCAGTCGATGCGCTGACCAACGCTAATTCAGTCGACGTCCGCATTGTCGGCCATACCGACAGTACGGGTACGGACGCCTACAACCAGAAGCTCTCCGAGAAGCGCGCGAGCGCGGTCCGCGACTATCTCGTCGAGCACGGCATTGTCAGTACGAGACTCAGTGTCGAAGGTCAAGGTGAGCAGGAGCCTATTGCACCGAACGAGACTGAAGAAGGTCGTTACCAGAATCGACGAGTTGAACTTCGCGTCGCTGGCGCCGAGCATGGGAAGCCGCATTGATTCGGTGTAACTGACACACCTGCACGTACGCTACCGCACAGATGAGTGGGTAGCGCGCGTGCATTATTCCCGTTGCCAGGAAGGCACGATGATGGACCGCGCTCTTTCCGGCCTGCCCGATACGTTATCGGGTGGTGTCGAAATACCAAGAGCAGGAAATCCAATCATGAAATACCAAAAAGTCACTATCGCAATGGCTTCGGCTGTCACGATAGCGTTATCTGGTTGCGCTTCGCAGGGCACCCGTTCGGACAATGCCATCAATCCGTTCTGCGCGCTGGTCGGCGGCGCGGCGGCAGGTGGAACGGCCGCGGCACTCAGCGCGGCAGCGGGTCCTATTGGCGCGGCGGTGTTTGCGGGCGGCATACTCGGTGCGTGGGCATGTGCCAAGGATGATGCGCCAGCTGTCCAGGCTGTTGCGCCGGTACCGGCTAAGGCGGCAATGACTCCCGCGCCTGCGACACCCGCACCAACCCCGGATCCGGATAGCGACGGCGACGGTGTCGTTGACAGCCTCGACCGCTGCCCTGGCACACCGCCCGGCACTAAAGTCGATGCGAATGGTTGCCCCGATATTCTGATGACGCTGACCGGCGTCAACTTCAAGTTCGATAGTTCCAACATTGAGCCGAAATCGACTCAGATTCTCGATCAGGCAGTCGATGCGCTGACTAAAGCCAACTCGGTCGATGTCCGTATTGTCGGCCATACCGACAGTACCGGCCCCGACGCCTACAACCAGAAGCTGTCGGAAAGACGCGCGAGCGCCGTGCGTGATTATCTCATCGAACATGGCGTTGTCGGTACGAGGCTCAGCGTTGAAGGTCATGGTGAGCAGGAACCGGTCGCACCCAATGAAACCGATGAAGGCCGCTACCAGAATCGACGGGTCGAACTTCGCGTCGCGGGTGCCGAGATGGGTAATCGCAGCGGCGACGAAAGCTGGAGGAAACTGGCCGATCCGGCGATGGACCACTGATAAGCACTTTATGAAGCCCTAAGCAGTTCAGCTTTCGACTGTGCAAGCCGACCATGGGGTCGGCTTGCTGGTGATTGGCTATCGCGCTTGGTCATACCTCGCTAATAACGCGTTTGATATAAATGCAGGCTTGAATTTCATGTTCATCATGGTGTTGCTCATCGCCTTCGGCGTCTATCTCGTGAAGCGAGCCTGATATCGCAACAGGTGCCCTGTGTGTGCTGACAGACAGAAAATTAAATCGAACCAGAGCATAGTGTTTTCGACTATTCGGCCAATCAGGAGATGCCGCCATGCTTGAAACACTTGCCATCGTACTCATCATATTGTGGCTGCTAGGATTAGTGTCGTCATACACCATGGGCGGACTTATCCACATCCTTCTCGTCGTTGCCATCGTCGTCATCCTGCTGCGGGTCATTCAGGGGCGGCGCGTACTGTGACGACGCGTCAACGGCGTGGAGCCACAACACAAACCAAGAACGGAAACACTAAGGCATCAACAGCGTCTCCACGTGCGCTGCGCCAAGCCAGGAGCAAAACCATGTCACAGATATTCGATGAAGATACGAAGGAGCAGCTGATCGCCGATTTCAAGGTGGTTGTGGCGGACGCCGAGGCATTGTTGAAAGCAACGGCAAACCATGGCGGGGAAGAACTTGCCGCAATTCGCGCGAAAGCGGAGGAATCGTTGAAGGAAGTGAAGGAGAAACTTGCGACGGCACAGGCATCGCTGGTCAGTTCAACGAAGGACGCCGCCAGGGCCACCGAAGTCTATGTTCAGGAGAATCCCTGGGCGGCCGTCGGCATTGCTGCCGGCATCGGATTGCTCGTTGGCCTATTGAACGGTCGCAGTTCTTCCAATTGATATGACAGAGCAGGGCGGCGAGAAAAGTGGCGGTTTGCTGCATTCCGCTACAGTGCTGGCCGCGACGCTGGTCGGCATCCTGCAGACGCGACTCACTTTGCTGTCAGCCGATCTGCATGACGATCGTGAATATCTGCTGGCGCTGCTGTTGGCCACGCTGATCGCATTGTTTTGTCTCGGCGTCGGCGTCATTCTGGCCACTATTTTGCTCGTGCTCGCCTTCTGGGAAGGGCATCGTTTGGCTGCGCTCGGCGTCGCTACCGGGATGTTCATGGCCGCCGCGCTGGTTGCCTGGCGTTATGCAGTACACAAGGCTCGATCCAAACCGCGCTTGTTCGAAGCGAGCCTCGCCGAGCTCAGCAAGGACCGCCAGTTACTGGCCGCACAGAAATGACAGCCCCAGAAACAACTTCAACAACAGTCCCCATGAAAACAATGGACAAGCCGCCGAAAGCAACGCGCGCGCAGCTTATCGAGCGTGCCGCTGCACAGCGAATAGCACTGGCACGAGCGGTACAGCCATGGCGTGCGCCGCTTGCAGGCGTTGATCTCGGTCTCAGCGTCATCCAACTACTTCGACGCCGCCCAACCGGCATTCTTGGCGGTGCGGCCCTGCTTTACCTGCTCGGCGCAGGACGGGTAGGGCGCTGGGTTCGCGGTGGTTGGGTCGCCTGGCAGATTGTCCGCAGTCTGCGTGCCCCTTCCTCGCGTTTGCCCTGACGTCTGCACTGAGCATCGTTAAGATGAGGCGGGCTCTGCGCGCGCCTCGCGCTGAGACACGCAGGTTGCCTTCGCCGGCTTGCCCGCGCCGTTCGGCGCAACTATGCTCGGTCGGTGAATCCGGGTGGCATCAAGCCAGGTCATTGCGCAAACTGCGGCGAAGCCGGTGTGCGCGAGTATTGCCCTGCCTGTGGGCAGGAAGCGAATGCGCTGCCGAGCGTTTACGATTTCTTCAGCGAAACGGTCCTGCATTTGCTCTCGCTGGAAAGCAAGGCCTGGCGCACGCTGGCCAAATTGTTTCTGGCACCTGGTGTGCTCACAGTGGAATACATGGTTGGACGGCGGGCGCGGTATATCCGCCCGTCGCGCCTGTTCCTCTGGATCAGCGTGCTGGTCATCGCCTGCGTCGAGACGCTCGATCTGCAACCCGGCCTGCGTTTCGGCGACGGCGAAGGTCTTTACCTGTTTGAGCTCGCACCGCAGTCGGCGAGCAAACGTTACGACGATGTGACGGCCGAATTGCGGCCCATGCAGCTCGTGCTGGACCATCTCGATACACCGGCACTTCGACGCTTCAAGGCTCTACCCGCTGTTGAACAGCGGAGCCTCGTTATGGAATGGCGGCACCAATCGACACAGTACTTTGTCATAGCACTCGTACCGGTCTTCGCTCTGTTCATGGCGCTCTGCTATCGCAATCGGAAGCGCTCTTATGCGGAGCACCTGGTGTTCTATCTGCACGCGCAGTCATTTCTTCTGATAGCGCTGCTGGTCGAGGCGCCAATGCCGGATCCAGTCGCGGCAGGCGTCACGCTTTGGGTTATCGTCTATTTCTTGCTGGCTGCCAGGCGAGTCTACGGAGGAAGCTGGCTCGACAATCTTCTGCGCAGCACCGCAGCCATGCTCTTGAACGTTTTCAGCTTTACTGCAACCGGCATAGCACTCGTTTACCTCTTGCTATGTCAGTGATGCTCCTGAGCCAGGCGAGAAACTTACGTCTGTCATCGAACAGACGGTTTTCCTGCAGGACAGTAACATTCAACGCTGAAGTAGGAGATTACTGATGCCGTTTGCCGCTGTTATCGGAATACTGGTGCTGTCTTTAGTCGCCGGATGCGCTTCGTCATCGTCGGCTTCGGTGCGCACGGTTGCAATGGTTGAGGCACCCGTCGCGCTACCTGCTGCGCCGGAAATACCGGCCGGCCCTTCTGCGCCTAAAGCCGTAACGGCTAGTTCGACCGTTTCGCCTTCGATTCTGCCATTACCGGCCCCTATGCAGAAATCCGCGCCCCAAGCTCTGGTCGCCGCTACACGACCTGCAACCGCCAAAGTACCGGATATGTCTATACCGACACCGACACCGATACCAACGGCACCGATGGCGGAAGTGAGTACCACCACAGGAGCACACATTGTCCCCCGGCAACGGGCCCTGGTGCCGGCTCCGGTCGCGTCAGCCAGCCAGCCGACGCTGGACATAGCAAGTCTGAAAGCGCGGCTGCGCGATACTGACGCTATCGGTGTATTCACGAAGCTGACATTGAAGAATAAGGTGGATGACCTGATGCAGCAGTTCCGAGTCCGCTATCAAGGTGAACAGCCAGCAGATACGAGCGCGTTGCGAGAGCCATACAATATGTTGATCCTCAAAGTGCTGACTCTGATTCAGGACGACGACCCGGCATTGGCCCGTATGTTGTCGAGCTCACGCGAAGCGATCTGGAACATACTTTCCGACCGCAACGAATTCAACAAAGCGGCATGATATGAGGAAGCTGGCTATGACGATTGCAGGTTCGATGAGTTCTGCATTGACCGTGGTGCTTGCAGTCACTTCTACGGCGTCGACAGCGGCCGAGGCAGTTCCGCTGCTGACTGATTTAAGTGCCGTGATTACGCTGCTGGGTCTGCCTTGCGAGTCTGTAACCAGCGCTGTCAGGCTGGCCGACAACGATCATCTTGCGACCTGTGGTAACGGTGCGCATTATCGCGTGTACATGAACTCGCAGGGTCGCGTCGTCGCCGAGAAACAGTAAGGTCGCCGAGAGGTCTCTCCGGAGCCTCAGTAGTGCGGCGGTATTTCTTCGGCAAGCGGTGGCGCAGCCGAATCACCGCTCCAAGATTCCATACGTCGCTGATACGCCGCCAGCTGGGCTCGCAAGGTTTCGATCTCGCGCTGCTGCCGGTAAACCGTATCGCTCAATTCCTGACTTGCACTCTCGAGATACGCAATGCGGAGCTCGATGCGTTCTATAGCGGTGCTATCCATTTGGGCAAGTCTAGCACCGCGCGGGAGTGTGTGTCAGCGAACGGAATGTGGTTCTCTGCGACGGGCACAATGCCCGGTACTCGCGAGTAGACATTGCGTGTGCGCCGCCGCTATCGAACAATCCGTCTCAGCACACAGTCAATGAATGAACCAGGTAAACAATCAATGACAAAAAACGACACGCATAGCAAAGCGTTGGGTTATATCCTGTGGATATTCGGCTTCATGGGGGCTCATCGTTTCTACTACGGCAAGCCTGTCACCGGAACTCTGTATTTTTTCACTCTCGGTCTGTTATTCATCGGGTGGATAGTCGATTTGTTTCTGATTCCGGGAATGGAGCGCGATGCAGAGCGGCGCTATGCCGAAGGTCCGGTGAATTACTCGCTCGGCTGGCTGCTGTTGACGTTCCTCGGCATCTTCGGTGCCCACCGGTTCTACCTCGGCAAATGGGTGACCGGATTGATCTGGCTGTTCACCGGGGGATTATTCCTGCTGGGGTATCTCTATGATTTCTGGACGCTGAACGAACAACTGGACGAAGCCAATCGCCTTGGTATCGCGCATCAACCGGGCATCGTCAGGACGTGAATAAAGCAGGCACTCGCGATGATCGCCGGTCAACGGTAGTTCGCGCCGGCGACAGCGTTTCAGCGCAAACCCAGGTACGACAGGATTGCTGCAACAATGACGATCAGGCCGACGATATAAATGATGCTGTTCATGAAAATATCCTCTCGTGGTTGACGGGAGTGACCTGTGCAGCAGCACTGGCTCACCTCTACTGAACACAACTGTGCACGTTGTCGGCGCCAAGCTCTGTACGCCACAGCGCACAAGTGCAGATTTTGGCGGGAATCTCGAGCGCCCCTATCCGTCAATCTTTCAACCGTACTAATCGGTAGGCAGTAACAATCATGTCGCGCATGCGATGGTTCAAGCGAGGATTGCTTGCGCTTCTGGCCATTGGCATTGTGGTGCCGGTGACCGCATTGCTCTATTTCACCTATCTTTTTGATTGGAACCGAGCGCGCGATCCGTTGAGCGCTGCCGCTTCAAGCGCAGCCGGGCGAAAGATTGTCATTCAGGGCGACCTTCGCCTGGACTGGGGTTGGCCAGTCAGCAGGCTGCATGCCAGCGGCATTGAAGTAGACAATATCGAGGGTGGCAGTGAACCTTTGATGCTGCAGCTCGAGAGTCTCGCGCTCGCCGTCAATCTGCGCACGTTGCTGCATGGGGACCTCGAATTTACGCGTCTGGAGCTGATCAAACCACGCTTGCTGCTTGAGAAGCTCAGCGAAGATGAGGCGAACTGGAACTTTCTCGACAATCCCGCCGGTGCAGTCGCCTTTGCGGCCTTCCCCGATGAACGCGGCGAGTTCCCTATCATTGACGCGCTGGTCATCGACGAAGGTCAGGTGACATATCGCAATCGCGCTACCAATACCGAACTGAGCGTGCAGGCAACCACGATCAAAGGTGACGCGGATAAGAACGAACAGCAGATCCGTTTTGGCGGCAAAGGAATCGTCCAAGGGCAGACATTCAGCTTCACGCTGCGTGGTGGCAGCGTACTCGATCTGCGCGATACCCGTACGCCCTATCCCGTATCGGCATCGCTGCGCGCCGGCGCGACGACCGCCTCCATCAAAGGCACGATCACTGACCCAATAACGATGCAAGGGGTGGATCTCACATTGAAAGTCCAAGGCGAGAATGCCGCAGACCTTTTTCCCTTGACAGGAATTGCGCTACTACCGACGCCACCGTATCGACTGGTTGGCCGCCTCGGCCACGCCGAAGACGTGTGGACGTTCAAGGAATTCTCCGGCCGAATGGGTGACAGTGACCTTGCCGGTACGCTCACCTGGGATATGCGCCCCAGTCGGCCGCTGCTGACAGCCAAATTCACCAGCCGCCAATTGAATATCGAGGATTTGAGTGGTTTCATCGGCTCACAACCCGATAGCGCAGGCGACCAGCCGTCCAGCGGGAAGCAACTTGCTGCGGTAGCTGAAGAGCATGCCGATGTTCGCGTGCTTCCCGATGTTCCGCTCGACATCAGTCGCCTTGCCGCCATGGACGCAGAGGTCGATTTTACGGGCGTGCATGTCATCTCAAAATCTCTGCCTGTTGACGATTTCCATGCGCATTTCAAACTCAAAGACAGCGTGCTCGAAGTCAAGCCCGTACGCTTCGGCAGCGGCAAGGGCGACTTCGTCGCATGGTTGACCATCAATGCGCGCAAACAGCCGGTTCAGATCGACAGCAAACTCGAAGTTCGCCGTATCCCACTGGCAGTTATGCTGGAGAACGCATCGACGCGTCTCGGCCAAGCGAATCTTACGGAAGGATATATCGGCGGCAATGCTGACCTGGCAGGTCAGGGCGCTAGTTTGCGCGAAATGCTCGCAAGTGCAGACGGCAATATCGGTATTGGCATGGAAGGTGGACAGGTCAGTCAGTTGATCATCGAACTACTGGGCCTGGATATTGCTGAATCGGTCGGGTACCTGATTGCTGGCGACAAGCCTGTCCCGATACGCTGTGTAATCGCCGATTTCGAGGTTGCAAAAGGCCGCCTGGAGCCACGCGCACTCGTTATGGATACCGATGATACTGTCGTCAGTGGTACCGGTCATATCGATTTGCGCGACGAAACGCTGGACCTTGTACTCAAGCCTGAGCCGAAGGACTTCAGCCCGTTGGCGCTGCGGGCGCCGCTCACGATCCAAGGCACACTCAAGCATCCAGTCGTGGGTGTTTCGAAAAAAGGTCTGCTGGCGCGCGGCGCTGTTGCCGCACTGATTGCCGTCGTTTTCCCGCCAGCTTTGATCGCGGCGTTCATAGAACCTGGCCTGGGTGTTGACAGCCAGTGCAAGGCAATGCTCGCTGACATGGCGGCACAGAGCAGCAATCCGCGGGAGAATCGCCAGTTGACGCCCAAGAACACAACGGCGATAGCACCGAAATAGCGTCGGCACCCGGCTTCTCCTCGACAAGATGTTCAGGAAGGCAAATCGACCGATATCGTGTTCGTTGTAACCAGCTCGAAGCGCGCACTGTCCGGCAGGAAATCCCAGCGCTCGACGACACACGACCGCACTGTAGAGACAACCGCTGCGTTCCTTGCCGCAGCAACACCAAGTCGAATCACATTGACCGAGTTTCCAACATCGGCGCGAACGCGAACGCTGACAGCCGTACCTGCCTGGACTGCCCACATATTACGCTGCAGATTAGGCCACCGTTCCCGCAACGGCAGGACGAAAGGCAGATGGATGTGACCGCCCACGATCAAGTCCGCGCCCGCGGCAGACCAGCGCTGTATCGCTGCGTCGCGCCCATGCAGGAGATTATGTCTGTCTTGGTCACGGGTGACCGCGACTGGTTGATGTAATAGTACTATCCGCCATTGCGCCATGCGGGCCCGCTCGAACCGGCGTGCTACGCGCTCGATCTGGGCGTCGGAGATTTCGCCGTCAACGTGGCGCAATCGTCGCGTCGTGTTGACGGCGAGGACGAGAGCGTTTTCGGATTCGTACTCGGGCTCAATCTGGTTGCCAAAGGCGCGCCTGTAGCGCGCATAGGGGTAGACGAGTCTCGCCACCGGATTGTACAGCGGGATATCGTGATTGCCCGGAATGGCGACAACGTTACGGATTCGCAGTCGCTCCACGAACGCGCGAGCGGCGGCGAACTGCGCGCTCGTCGCACGCTGTGTAATATCACCCGAGAGTAATAGCACATCCGGACTCTGTTCCGCGGCTAGTCGCGCGACTGCGTCGACAACCTGCGCCTGCTCCGTCCCGAAGTGCGGGTCCGAGATCTGAAGTAGAACCGTCATCAGTCACTACGTTCGGAAGCACCGATTGCCGGGTGTATCAGCATGAGCGGCTCCGGCGATACACGAAATACGAGTGGCATCGTCTGCCAGCTTATTTCACCGTCAGTGGCGACTTTCACACGTCGTCTGCGATACGGGCTCACGCGCTCGACCTCGAGGCGGTCAAATGAGAAGTCGACCACCCGCTCCGCTGCGCCCAATTGACCGAGCGCGCCGCGGAATAGCAGTCCCAGCATGGCCAGGCGACCCACTGGTAGAAGTATGACTCCGGCCAGCTCTCCGTTATCGATTGCGGTAGATTGCGGCAGGCCTAGCTGTTCCATCTGCAAGGGGTTATTGCCGACGAACAGAGTCGGCGTGTAATGGTCGCGGTGCTCGTTCTTGATCTGCATTTGCAGGCGTAGATTCCGACTTCCGCGGATCAGAGTTACCAGGCCAGCACAGAAGGCGGTCAGGCGACTACGCCCGAGACGCTGTTTCCAGGCTTCGCGATCTTCGAGCAATTTCGGATATAGTCCGAGACTGGCATTGACGAGAAACACCTGCTTGTTGACCAGTCCGACTTGAACGGGCCGAGCACTTTCGTGCAGCACTATCTTCAGCGCCTGCTCGGTGTCAGGCGGAATGCCATGGGTACGGCTGAAGTAATTGAACGTCCCTTGCGGCAACACACCGAATGCGCAGCCGCTGCCCAGCGTTGCCTGCGCGACTGCGTTGATGGTTCCATCGCCGCCTGCGGCAACCACGATACCCTTAGCCTGCCGAGCCTGATTGACGGCATCATTCGCCAACTCGGCGATCCGCTGCGGGTCGTCGACGACCAGCACATGTACTTCCCGTTCAGCAGCGCGACATACACGGTCAATTGTCGCTCGAACAGACTCCGCTGTGTCGTGGCCTGCACCGATATTAAATACCACGTACAGCGGACTGCTCATGCTGGCCGCAGCTTTTTGAATATCTGCGCGGTTGGACCGAAAGTCTCGAGCACGCTCAAATTTGCGGGGGGTCAGTTTCTCGTGCCGGATGCCGGTGCATGCTGACTGCGTCGATGAAGGAAGCCGCTGTGACAGCGATATCTTTAGCCCCACCTAGCAGAATGCCGGCCCGCGGCTCGTCGGCACTTGACGCACTGAGGATGCCAGCGACCTCCAGCAAGGACTTCGAACTACCCAGCGCCAGGATGGTTTTACAATGGCGATACTGGTTGGTGATGAACTCCATCGTTTGACCGTGCGCAGCCAACAGAGCGACGCCGGCTTTCCCGTCTGGAAGCACGAGTGCGTCAAACAACACAGGCGCTGAATTTTCGAGTGTGTTGGTCGCTGTCAAAGGTGTGTTGTCGGTCGTAACGACAGGGCCGAGCCGCGGTGCGACGTAGCTCGGAACCGCGCCGGCCTCGACCAGTGCGGCGGCAATGGCAGCGACAGCGCTGCCTGTGACGCCGTCTGCAATCAGTAGTGCTACCTTGCGCGTACGAACTCCACCGTCTCCGGGCAAAGCGGTCAACGAAAGCGCCGGTGAAAGCGTCACTTCGGGCGTGCACGGCAGAGTCAGCGCCATCGGCAGTGCTTCGGGAACGGCAATACCGAGTCCATGTGCAACGGTTGCCGCCAATTCGGCGGAAACATTGACCAACGACGCCACCATCCGTTCACGGATCGCCGGTACGGTAACTTTGCTGAGTTCGAAGCGGAAACCGCCGGCAATATGCGCTTGCTCGACCGCCGTCTGGCTTTCGTAGAACAACGTTGCCTGGGTGTAGTGATCGGCAAACTTCTCGGGTTTGCCGCGTAACTTGTCATCGGCCAGCGGCTGCGGGAACGAGACGAACCCGGCAGCACCGGCCTGAAACGGGCATCCCCCACCGAGTGAGTTCGGTTCGTACGCGACCCGCCCGCGCGGGATGCTCTGGCGATGCAGGCCGTCGCGCTGATTGTTATGGACTGGCGCCAGCGGTGCGTTGATCGGTATTTCATGAAAGTTCACGCCGCCGAGCCGCGTGATCTGCGTGTCGACGTACGAGTGTATACGACCAGCCAGCAGCGGGTCGTTGCTGAAGTCGATACCGGGCACGACATGAGCCGTGCAAAACGCAACCTGCTCGGTTTCGGCGAAGAAGTTATCCGGGTTTCGATTCAGGATCATTCGACCTACCGGCGTCAAAGGCACCAGCTCTTCGGGAATGAGCTTGGTCGCATCGAGCACATCGAAACTGAACGTTTCCGCTTGTTCCTCAGTGAAGATCTGCAAGCCAAGTTCCCATTCCGGGTATTCGCCGGCTTCGATCGCTTCCCATAGGTCGCGTCGGTGAAAATCCGGATCGGCACCCGAAATTTTCACCGCTTCGTCCCACACCAGAGAATGCGTACCGAGCAGCGGCTTCCAATGAAACTTGACGAAATGGGATTCGCCTTTCGAATTGATGAGCCTGAACGTGTGGACGCCAAAGCCCTGCATCATGCGCAGACTACGCGGGATGCCGCGATCAGACATCACCCACATCAGTGTGTGCGTCGTCTCCGGCATCAGCGACGCGAAATCCCAGAACGTATCGTGCGCCGATGCGGCCTGCGGCATTCCATTGTGCGGCTCCGGCTTCACGGCATGAATCAGGTCAGGAAATTTCATCGCGTCCTGGATGAAGAAGACCGGCATATTGTTACCGACCAGATCCCAGTTACCTTCGTCCGTATAGAATTTGACGGCAAAACCGCGGACATCTCGCGCTGTGTCCGCTGACCCGCGTTCCCCGGCCACGGTAGAAAAACGCACGAACACCGGTGTCTGCTTGCCTTGCGACTGAAACGGCGCGGCACAAGTCAGCTCGGTCAACGGCTCATAGGCTTCGAAATAACCGTGAGCAGCCGAGCCCCGTGCATGTACGATGCGCTCCGGGATCCGTTCGTGATCGAAATGCGTGATCTTTTCACGCAGGATGAAATCTTCCAGCAATACCGGGCCGCGCAGACCGGCCTTGAGCGAATTCTGATTGTCGCCAATGGCGACACCCTGATTGGTCGTCAGGGTTTGCCCCGTGGAGTCTGCGCGTGCACGGCCCAGCGAGCCATCGTAGGCGGACGGTTGTTCTACCGAAGGTGCGCCGGTTTTGGTCGATGAGTTGACCTCGCTGACGGTGCTGGCAGAAGCTGCGTCGGTTAACGGATTCGACGGTCCTACCGGCGGATCGACTGCGTTGTCACGCCCGAATTCCCGGTCTTTTATCGCGTTATGCGGCATTGCCGCGGCGAGGGTCTGGGCCGCTGCCGCCTGTTCCGCGATGGCTGCTTTCGATCGTTCGGGGTTTGGTGCCGGCGCGCGTTTAGTTGCCGGCGCCGGCTTTTTTTCAGACTTCTTCATGGTAACTCGATTAGGTGCTGAGACTATTTCTGCTCACGTACCACGTCGGCACTGTTTTCCAGGGCATCAGCCTGCGCTTCGCCGCTCTCGCGAACAGCCTCGGCGGTATTGTCGGTTGCCGAACTATCCATTCCCGGATCGTTTTTTTCGACGGCGTCAGCAGTGGCTTCGGCCTGATCGCGGGTGGCGTCCGCCCGGTTTTCGAGCGAATCCGCTTTCTGTTCCAGGGCCTGCTCTTTGGCATCCTCAGCGCCGGAGTCACAGCCGGTCATGACTAGGGCCAGTACGCCGGTGCCGACCAGTTTAAGAATGGTGGATTTCATGGTTATTTCCTCGGATCAGGGGCTGGTGGTTACGTTTGTCGGGAGCAGAGCAACCGATAAGCGGTCCTGCTGCGCTCGCGCAGTGAGAGGAGTATCCACCGACCTGTCTGGTTACTCTGTTCGGTGGCGCACCTGGTTGGGGCGCTGCATTGTGCACGTCCCGCAGCGGTCCAGACAGACCGCAGCGGTCGAACTCAAGCTGCTGTCCTTGATGCCGTTAACGATTGGAATAACTGCCTCTCGTGGTATCGAGAGGTACCGCTGAGCTGCATGAATCTCTGAATATCATGACCGTGAATCCGTTCAGTCGATTGCTGGGCCGCTTGAGTGTCGGCCGTAAACTCATGCTGATCTATCTGCTGGATCTGACCGCAGTGATTTATGTCAGCAGCATACTGATCAATGAGAAATTCATCGGTATTGATTTCGCGCGCAAGGAACTGGCGGGTAACGCCTATGTCGTCGGTGTGCGCGACAGCCTGATTGGTGCCGCCCTGCTCGGTACCGGCAACCCGCTGGTCGTGCCCGGCCTGGCCGCAAGTGCGCTCGCGCTCGCGCAGACCGAAGCGAATTTCGGGGCGGGTATGCAGAGCGCAGAGCTGAACAGCGCGTTGTCAGCCGGTCTTAAGCCGCTGGCAAAAGGCATGGCCGACGATGAATCCGCCGCAGTTTCGGCCGCTCTCGTAGCCGGGCGCGACCTGCTGACACGTGTCGGTAATCAGTCCAACCTGATTCTCGACCCTGATCTCGACAGCTACTACACCATGTCGCTGATCGTGCTGCGCTACCCTGAACTGCTCGAGATGGTCCACAACGTCGGTCAGCTGCTCTTGAATGGTGCAGGCAGCGGTCTGACGGCGGCAGATGCCCGCACCCGCTATCTGATCCTCGAGGGCAAGCTGGACGCCAGCGTCCAAGGCATTCGCGCCGATCACGCCGAGGCCTATGCGGCCGGTGGCCAACCATTGCAGACGACACTCGAGCCGGCGCAGTTCCGATTGAAAACGGCGATCGAACGTTTCCGTCAGCAATCTCAGCAGGTTGTCGACAGCGGCGGGACACCCGAGACGCTGGCAGCGCTCAGCATCGCGCAGACGGCGGTGCTCCATCAGTTGCAGGCTTCCTGGAGCACGGCAAGTCGCGCACTCGATTCGTTGCTCTATACGCGAATCCGCGGTTTTTATCAGCGCATGTGGCTACATCTCGGCACCGCGCTTGGCCTGCTGTTCATTATTCTGACCATCGTTACGTTTGTTGCGCGGCAGATTGCAGGACCGCTGCGTCATCTGGCTGCGGTGACCGACGAAGTACGGCGCACTGGCGACCACACCCGACGCGCGCGCTGGCATAGCACAGATGAGATCGGGCGCCTGGTAGTCGGCTTCAATGACATGCTCGAGCAGCTCGATCGGGAGCGTGAAACGCAGAAGGAACTGGCCGCTACTGCGCGTGCTTCCGACGCGCAGCGTGCGCTGGTCGAAGCGACGCCGATACCACTGGTCGTGACGACCATCCCGAGCCACGAAGTGTTGCATGCCAATCCGCCAGCTGAAGCATGGTTGAACGGGTCCCGCGCCGATCCGTGGAAGCGCGGTCTGGACTCGGCCGTGCGCGCCCGCTTTTTTCAACAGCTCTCGGATCGCGGCACCGTCGACGAGTTCGAAGTACGCTGGAATGCCGGCGGCGAGCCGATGTGGGCGGTACTGTCGGCGCGGCGCGTACGTTTTCAAGGCAAAGACGCGATTCTTACGGCCTTTACGCCGATCAATCATCTCAAACTGATGGAACGGCGGCTGGAGTTGTGGGCCAAAGTGTTCGAAACCTCCAGCGAAGGAATTCTCATTGTCGATGCACAGCATCGCATCCTGACCGCCAACCAGGCGTTCTCGCATCACACCGGTTACGAACTACAGGAAGTTGTCGGCGAAAAACCATCGCTGATGCTGACCGCCGACGACAACGAGTGTCCGCCAGACGAGCTGTGGCATACGGTCGCTCGACGTGGCACCTGGCAAGGCGAGCTACAAGTGCGGCGCCGCGATGGCACTGGCTATCCGGCGTGGTTGATGGTCAGTGCTGTACGCCAGTCGCAAGGCGAAATCTCCCACTATATTTTCACCTCGATCGACATCAGCGATCGAAAGAAAAGCGAACAGCGTATTCGCTTTCTGGCCGAGCACGACGTGCTGACCGAACTACCCAATCGTTCATTGTGTCTCGAGCGCCTGCGGCTTGCTGTGCAGCAGGTCGAGCGCAGTGGACAGAAAGTGGCGGTATTGTTCATCGATCTCGATCGGTTCAAGGATATCAATGATTCCCTTGGCCATCATATCGGCGATGGACTGTTGCGCTCCGTGGCACAGCGCCTGCTGAGCGTAGTACGTGTCGGCGATACCGTCAGCCGCCTGGGCGGTGATGAGTTCGTGATCGTGCTGAATGGCGTGCACGATATCGACGAAATGTCGCATATCGTCTACCAGCGACTGGTTCCGTTGATCCGTCAGCCACATGTGGTCGAAGGTGCCGAATTGCATGTGTCATGCAGCGTCGGTATCGCGATGTGTCCCGATGACGCCACCGATATCGACGAACTGATGCGTCATGCCGATACGGCGATGTATCAGGCCAAGGCCGCCGGAAAAGACGCCGTGCAGTTCTTTACCCGTGAAATGACCGAGCGAACGCAGGCGCGCATTCGCCTGGACGCTGACTTGCGCGTCGCACTCGATGCAGGGCAGTTTGAACTTCATTACCAGCCACGCATCGACGCCGCCAGCGGCGAGTTGCAAGGCGTTGAAAGCCTGTTGCGGTGGCAGCATCCCGAGATGGGGATGGTGACGCCGGCGCAGTTCGTTCCGCGCGCCGAAGAAACCGGGCTCATCGTTCCGATAGGTGCCTGGGTCATCGAGGAAGCCTGTCGCCAGATTGCACTCTGGCGGCACCAGGGACTCGACTCTATCGGCATATCGATCAATCTCTCTGCACGCCAGCTGCGCGATGACGGCCTGATCAACCAGGTCCGTGACGCCATGGCTCAATATGGCATCGAGGCGGGTGTCATCGAACTCGAACTGACCGAGTCACTGGTCATGGACGACGCCGAGAACAATCTGCGCATGATGCATGCATTGCGCAAACTCGGCGTCAGCCTGGCGATCGATGACTTTGGTACAGGCTATTCGAGTCTGGCTTACCTGAACCGATTGCCGATAGACAAGCTCAAGATCGACCGCTCGTTCGTCAACGACATGCTCTCGGACCCGACCGATAGAGCGATCACAATGGCCGTGATCGGGCTGGGCCACACACTGGGCCTCAAAGTCGTGGCTGAGGGTGTCGAACTCGAAGCGCAAGCGGCTTTGCTCCGCGAGGCGCACTGCGACGAATTGCAGGGCTATCTTTTTGGCCAGCCGATGCGCGCCGATGTTCTGCTTGATTGGGCTGCGCGGCGCCAGCGCAGCGCGGCCTGAACGTACCGAATAGCTGGTTTACGCTTCGACCACGGCGCCGTAACGCCCGAGGATCTCGATGAGCTTTGGCACATCGTCCGCCGTCGGCACGCCGTGCGACACTTCATTGCTCATGCTGGAAAACATTTTCGTCGATTGACTCCCCTGGCCGGTGAATTCCATCATGGTCGTACCATCCTCCATGATGCGGAAACCATGCGGCGTACCGGCTGGCAGATGAAACAGCGTGCCGGGCACTGCTTTTACCGTCCTATCGGTGAAGCTGAATTCGACTTCGCCCTTGACCACGAAAAAGCACTCGTCCCACGGGTGTGAATGCAGCGGTGGACCGGATCCCGCATTGCCCTCCTGCATCGTCACCTCGTAGCTCCCGGTTGTTTCAGCGGCGGCCAGAACCGTTATGTTCACTCCGACCACGCTCAAAGCCTTGGGGTAAGTGCTCGGCGTCAAAACGAACGGCTGCGAACTCATGGGGGATCCCTGCTCAGGTGGAATTGACAGTGCTTAGTGTAATCCGCGCACGGAGGACTGATCCAGCTGGTCCGAATACTTCATGCCGTTGTTCAACAGGCGTGCGTACCGATGGTCTGTTCTCGATAGTTCAACCATGGCGATTAGTCGCGAAGCCGACTGTCGAACCCAGGATAGCTCCAGGCGCTTTAAGACTTTCCTGCCACATCAGGGATTCCATCATGATGTGCAGCGGCTGGTCCTGGACCGTCAGTTCGTAGACGGATTCATCGTTGGACGCGTGGTTGTGCACGGCCCAGCCTGGCGCCGACACCATCAGGTCGCCAGCGCGCCAGTCGTAGCGTTGCCCTTCGACGACGCTGTAACCGCTGCCCTGGAAATAGTAGTTGATGGCCGATGATACATGGCGATGCGGGCGATCGATAATCTTCGGTGGCCTGATCGTGATGGTCGCAAAAAAATTCGGGGTGGTACCGTTAGAGCGGCCGGTCATCGGGTTGTACATCAGATACAGACGTCGCCCGACATAGTCCGAACCGAGCGCCACCAGCTTGTCGAGATTCTCCTTCACCACCGCCCACGGCCAGTGCAATGCGCTTGAGTGCACAGTCGGTGGACTGATCAGGGTTTCGTAAGGCATCAGTAGCGCGCCGTCGCCGTCTATCGGGAACGTGCCGTAAGGACTATGACCGCGATTCCCGCCGTGGGCCTCTTCGTCGACCACGCTCACGGCAGCGGTGAGCGGCGGATCCTCGTCGACCAGATGCACGCGCAACATCTCGAGCAGCGGCGCATTCGAATAGGTGAAGCGGACGTGCAGCGCATCGCTGTCGTTGATATGCCGATAGGGCAGATAGGATGGATGATTCCACACATCGTACTGCTGAAACGCGATGCGCTTGCCGCCAACGATGGTTGCGCCACAACCGCGAATGCAGAAATTGACCTGAGTCGAGTTGTGTCGTATCGGCGCAGTTTCTTCGCCCGGCAGCAGCACTTCCATCGTTACGCGCACGCCGGGATTGAGCCCAGGCGTCGCCGGATTCGCGTTCGGGTGCACGAACTGTACCTGACGTCGCCCATTGGCCGGTCTTGGGAGGGCGGCAAGTCGTTCGATCTCGGCATCGATCGTCTCGCCGGTGATCAGCACCGGTGGCCAATCCTGCGCCGGGCGGAAATCGTCCGGCGCTATCGTGCTGAGCGGCATGCCGCTCTGATCGACGAGGACAGCGGTGGTTTCTCGCATGCTGGCGTCACTCCCGGAAGTCCTGCTGCTGAACGCAGGGTTAAATACTTTGCTTCCTAAGTAAAATAGCATAAGCTCGGCTCGCTCGAAATGGGCGTAACTGGCGAGTGGAGTGCGATGGCTCTGGCGATGCGCGACACACCAAGTGAAGACCCGGCGTTTCCGTTGGCGGCAAGCGTTGGTGCGGCGATTCGTTTCACGCATCGTGCATTCGCTCAGGATCTGCAGGCGCATCTCGCCCGGCATCATGTGACGGTCGGTATGTGGTTTTTCCTGCGGACGCTATGGGAAGAAGACGGCCTGACCCAGCGCGAGCTGAGTCGCCGAGTCGGCGCCATGGAGCCGACCACCGTACAACAACTGCACAAGATGGAGCAGCAGGGCCTGATCGAGCGTCGCCGTTCCACAGCTGACCGGCGCAAGGTGCATGTTCATCTGACGCGGGCCGGACGAGCGCTCCGTGCGCCTCTACTGCCGTATGCCACCGCCGTCAACGAAGCAGCGCTGGAAGGACTCAGCTCGCAAGAAATAGCGGCACTCAAGAAAACACTGGCGCGGATCCAGACCAACCTGCTGCAACGGCAACTGGCGCGCGACGCTGCGTTGTATGAGGAGACACCACGGCGCGCTGCCGGTAAACCGCGCAAACCGCGCGATTGAACGAGGGGAGCAACGAAATGCACACAATGTTCGATTTGAGCAGCCGCGTGGCCATGATAACCGGCGGTGGTCAGGGTATCGGCCGCGCCTACGCCCTGGCTTATGCCGAGGCCGGTGCCGGCGTTGTCATCGCCGAACGTCATCGCGAGAACGCCGAACGTGTTGCTGCCGAAATCCGCGCCGTCGGCGGCCGAGCGGTGGCCTGCGTGACTGACGTCGCAAGCGCCGAGTCGGCTGAAGCAGCGGTTGCCGCTACGCTCGCGGAATTCGGTCGGCTCGATATTCTGGTCAACAACGCCGGTATTTTTTCGACCATCAAAATGCGCCCGTTCACCGATATCCCGCTGGATGAATGGGAAGAAGTGCTGCGCGTCAATATCACTGGGCCATTCCTGATGGCGCGGGCGGTGGCGCCAGCCATGAAGCAGCAAGGTTACGGACGCATCATCAACATGGGTTCGGCAGCTGTGACCATGGGGCGGCCGAATTATCTGCACTACATCACGTCGAAATCGGCGCTGGTCGGCATGTCGCGCAGTCTGGCCCGTGAACTTGGGCCGCATGGCGTCACTGTCAATACGATTCTGCCCGGCGCAGTCGATACGGAAATCGCACGTGAGACGGTCACGCCTGCGCAGAAGCAGGCGATGATTTCGATGCGGTGCGTCTCGCGCGAACAGACGCCGACCGATCTGATTGGCACGGTGCTGTTCCTGTCTGGCGAAGCAAGTGCATTCATGACCGGTCAGACGCTGACCGTCGATGGCGGCCTGACGTTCATCTAGCCATGAGCACAATCAGTGATAAGGGCGGTGCGGCGCAGCACTACGGCGTATTGCCGACCCGTCGCGAGCTGTTTTACGGCAACGCGTGGCACGTCCCGCATGGCGGTTTCGCGCCTACCTTCAATCCGGCCAATCAGGATGTGCTGGGCCAGGCCTCCGTTGCCGACAAAGTCGACGTCGATGCAGCGGTACAGGCCGCTCAGCGCGGGTTCCAGGAGTGGAAGCGCGTTTCGCCGATGGAACGTGCCGCGGCCATGCGCGCATTGGCGGCCCGGGTGCGTGCCGCGGCGAACGAATTCGCCATGATCGACGCCATCAACTGCGGCAATCCGGTCCGTGAGATGACCCGCGATGCCGTCATTGCCGCTGCCCAGATCGATTATTTCGCCGGCCTAGTTCACGAAATGAAAGGCGAGACATTGCCGATGGGTCCGGATGTACTGAATTACTCAGTGCGTGAGCCGTTAGGTGTTGTCGCCCGTATCGTTGCCTACAATCATCCCCTGATGTTTCTCGCCGGCAAACTCGCACCGCCGATAGCGGCTGGCAACACGGTTGTCATGAAAGCACCGGCGCAGGCCCCATTGTCAGCTTATCGCCTGGCCGAAATGGTGGCGGAAACACTGCCGCCGGGCGTGGTCAACATTCTCACCGGCGATCGCGAATGCGGCGAAGCGCTGGTTGCGCATCCGTTGGTGCGCAAAGTTGCTTTGATTGGTTCGGTACCGACCGGCATCGCGATCCTCAAGACAGCCGCCGAGAAAGTGATGCCGGTAACGTTGGAACTGGGCGGCAAGAACCCACTCGTCATCTGCCCCGATGCGGATCTTCCCAAAGCGATCGCCGGTGCAGTCGGTGGCATGAATTTTACCTGGGCCGGGCAATCCTGCGGTTCGACCACACGCTGTTTCGTGCATCGTTCCGTGTTCGACGAAGTCTGCGCCGGAATTGCCGAACGCATCCCGACGCAGCATCGTTGCGGCGACCCGACCGACATGGCGACGACCATGGGCTGCCTGATTTCCGAAGCACAGTTCAACAAAGTCATGGCGTTCATCGACTGTGCACGGGCAGCCGGTGCACGCCTGATCTGTGGCGGTGGACGACCCGCAGACAAGGCGCTGGCGCGCGGTTGGTTCGTCGAACCGACCGTGTTTGCCGACGTCACCCCCGATATGCGCCTGTTCCGCGAGGAAGTATTCGGTCCGGTGCTGACCGTCATGCCGTGGGACGACGAAGACACACTGCTGTCGCACATCAACGCACTCGACTATGGCCTGACGGCGTCGATCTGGACGCGCGATTTGGCACGCGCGCATCGCCTCGCCGCGCGCATCGAGTCAGGTTACGTGTGGGTTAATCACATGAGCGCACATTTTCTCGGCGCCGAATTTGGCGGCTACAAGAAATCCGGAATGGGCCGCGAAGAAGGATTATCAGAGCTGCTCTCTTATACGCAGACCAAGAACGTGCACGTACGACTCGATTGAGTCCCGATGAGTATCCACGGCGAGAGCATGAACGATGACTGATCTGCTATTGGTCGGCAGCGTACCGCTGCCCACGGCCGAGGGTGTCATGACCCGCTGCGCACAGGCTTTCGGCACCCATCTCGCGGCACTGCCCGACGGTGAGACCGGTGATCGCCGCTACTGGGTCACGCGTCTGCATTTTCGCGTGTTCAACGGCCACCAGGATATCGAGACCGTGCAGCGTCCTCGACCGGACGACGGCATCGAGCGGCTCATTCCGCACGGCATCGAGGACATCTGGAAGTTCCGTGTCAAACCAGGCATCAGCGCCGTACGCTTCGGCGAACCTGGCCTGCGGCTCGGCTATGCACAGGATGCCATCGCCTCGTACGCTGCGTTTCGTGCGTTGAAGCGCGAGGGTCGAATTCCATCAGCGCTGCGCTTTCAGGTCGGCATGCCGTTGCCGGTCAGCGCGGTATCGCACATGAACTGGGTCGATCCTGCGGACGTACACAAAGTACGGCCGGGCTATACCGCAGCGTTGCGGGCTGAAGTCGACGCGATGCTCGAACACATTCCGCACGAAGAACTTGCTATCCAGTACGAAGCTGTGTGGGAACTCGGCGATGTGTACCGGCATTTTCCATTTCTGCCGGCGGACGGCGCCATCGAACGCAATCTCGATCAGATCCGCGAGCTCGCGCCGCAGCTGCCGACGGCTGTGCAACTCGGTTATCACCTGTGCTTCGGCACTTTTGGTCATTGGCCGCGCATCGAGTCGGACGATCTGGCGCCAGCCGTAGCACTCGGTAACGCGATGATCAGCGCTTCCGGACGACGCGTCGACTGGTTGCATGTGCCGGCAGCGCCCTCGCCGGACGACAACTACTACGCGCCACTGGCTGCGCTCGAACCGCAAGGCGCGCGCATCTATCTCGGTCTCATTCACAACATGCCGGACTTTGCTGCGCGGCTTGCGCTGGCGCGGCGCCACTGGCCGGATTTCGGCATCAGTGCTTATTGCGGCTTCGGTCGTTTGTCCGATGTGCAATTGAATGGGGTCATCCAGGACCACGTCGACGCGCTGGCCATTGCTGCAGGCAGCGAGGCCTGATCCGGCGTAAGCGACGCGGCGAACGAAATCTCGACCGCACCCTGGCGGTCGTGCCACAGGGGAGGCGGAGATGGCGTATGTGATGGGGGTGGATACCGGTGGCACGTTCACTGATGGCTTCGCGGCCGACGACAGCGGCCGGCTGTTCGCCGCCAAAACACCCTCCACGCCGCCTGATTTCTCGCGCGGCTTTCTGAACGTCATCGACGAACTCGCGTCCGTCATCGGCATCGAGTCGCGGGCCCTCCTGGCCGAGACCAGTTACATCGTGCATGGCACGACCTCGACGCTGAACGCGCTGGTTACCGGTGACGTCTGCAAAGTCGGATTCCTGACCACGCGCGGTCATGCTGATTCCATCGCCATCATGAATGTTGAGGGCCGCTATGCCGGTCTGGATACCGAAGAGATCCAGAACATGGCCGGGACCAACAAGCCGAAACCGCTGGTGCCGCGACAGCTGATCCGGGAGATTGACGAGCGCATCGACTACAAAGGCGCCATCATCGTTCGTCTCGACGAAGTCGGCGTGTGCGCAGCAACGCACGCATTGATTGCCGAAGGGGTGGAGGCAATTGCGGTCTCATTTCTGTGGTCGTTCCACAATCCGGTACACGAGCGCCGCGTACGCGAGCTGATTGCGGAGATTGCACCCGATCTCTACGTGGCGCTGTCTTCCGAGGTCAGTCCACGCATCCGCGAGTTTTCGCGGAGCGCGACCACCATCGTCAACACGCAGATCGCGCCGCGCCTGCGCAGCTATCTCTATCCGCTGGAAGACGAACTGCGCGCGCGTGGCTTGAAAGGGTCGCTGCTGGTGATGCAGGGTTCAGGTGGTTGCGTCGGTGCGCGCGAAGCGCCGCGGCACGCGGTCTCGACGCTGGGCTCGGTGTTGACCGGCGGCATCGTCGGCTGTACCAATCTCGGGGCTGTACTCGGCCATCGCAACATCATTTCAACGGATATCGGCGGCACCACGTTTCTCGTCGGCCTGGTGGTCGACGGCAAGCCCGTTTCGACGACCACTGTCGTCATCAATCAGTATTCAATTTCGAGTTCGATGGTTGACGTCCACACCATCGGTGCTGGTGGCGGCGCCATCGCCTGGTTGGATCAGGGCGGTAATCTGCGGGTCGGTCCGAACAGTGCCGGCGCGCATCCCGGCCCCGCCTGTTATGGCGAAGGCGGTGTGCGGCCGACGCTGACCGACGCCGACCTCGTTCTCGGAATTCTCAACGGCGATTATTTTCTCGGCGGGCGAAAGCAACTCTCGATGAACCTGGCACGCGCGGCCATCGGCAAGCACATCGCCGAACCGCTGGATATGAGCGTGACCGATGCTGCTGCAGCGATCTATGCCATTCAGAATGCGCAGGCCGCCGATCTCGTGCGCAAAGTGGTCGTGAACAGCGGCCGTGATCCGCGCGATTTCGTGCTGTATTCCTTCGGCGGTGCCGGGCCGGTGCATTGCGCGAGCTATGCCGCCGATCTCGGCGTCGCTGAAGTTCTGGTTCCGCTCGGCTCGACAGCAGCCGTGTTCTCGGCTTACGGACTGGCGAGCTCGGATATCGTCCTGACCGCCGAGCGCTCGCAGCCGGAGAACTTTCCGGCACCGCCGGCACGGATGCAGGCGCTGTATGCCGAACTCGAGCGCGAATTGACCGAGCAACTTGAGCGGCAGGGCCTGGCCTTTAGCAGCGTCAGCTTCGAACGTGAAGTCGATGTGCGCTATACGATGCAACTGGCCGAAGTCACCACGCCGGTCGCCGCCGGTGTGCTCGATGAATCCGCTATCGCCAGTATCGGCCAGGCGTTCGAGGCGCGCTATGCGAGTCTCTACGGCAAGGATGCCGGATTTCGCGATGCGGGCATCCAGTTCATCACTTACCGCATGCGCGCACGCGGTCGTCTGCCGATACGGCCGGAACTGCCGCTGTTCGAACGCCGCGACGCAGCGGCGCAACCGCGCACGACGCGCCAGGTGTTTCTCGACGTGCGGCGCGGTTTCGAGTCGACCGCCATCTACGACTATCGGGATCTCGGGCTTGGCGACGTTCTGCAGGGTCCGGCCATCGTCGAAGCGCCGACGACCACAGTTGCGCTGCCGGCCGGCTGCAGCGCGACGCTCGATAAACTCGGCAATCTCATCATCCGTTACTCGGCCTCTTTCTGAGGGAGCAATCGTCATGGCATTGATCCACGTTTCCGGCTCCGAGCGTTTTGATTTCGTCGAACGTAGTCCAGCGGAACTTCGTGCCGCGGCCTCGAACATTGCCATCCATACGGTTGATGACGATGCCATCGCCGCCGTTGACCCGCTCACCTATGAAGTCGTGCGACATCGTCTGGCCGCAATCACCGACGATATGGGCGAAGCGTTGAAGCGCATGTCGGGCTCGGTGGTGGTGACGGACTGCAACGACTTCTGCGCGGCGATTGCCGATGAGACCGGCGACCTGATCCTGGTCGGCGTCTACAACACGCAGCTCGCCGCCTCGCTCGACATGGCGCTGAAGTGGACCCTCGAACATCGCAGTGATCGTCCCGGCATTCGACCCGGTGACATGTTCCTGTGCAACGACCCGTGGGTGGGTGGCGGGCTGCATCAGAATGACGTCAGCCTGTTCGCACCGCTGTTCCACGACGGGAAGCTGTTCGCCTGGACCGGCGCGGTCTGTCATCAGGTCGATCTTGGCGGCGTCTCGCCGGGAAGCTGGTCGGTGGCGGGTCGCGATGTGTTCTGGGAATCGACGCCCATTCCACCGGTGAAGATCATCGAAAACGGCGAACTGCGCACCGACATCGAGGACATGTATCTGCGGCGGTCACGAGTGCCGAAACTGATCGCGCTCGATCTGCGCGCCAAGCTCGGTGCCAATAACGTCGCACAGGAACGCTTGACTGCGCTGATCGCAAAATACGGCCCGGATATCGTCAAAGCGGTCATGAAGCGGATGATGTCGGATACCGAAAAACGCCTCCGCGCCAAACTGCTCAGCTTGCCCAATGGCACCTGGGGCGCAGTCGCGCATCAGGACGGTGCACGTGCCGGCGATGACGGCATCTACAAGATAGTCCTCAACATGACCAAGCAGGACGACACCCTGATCTTCGATTTCACCGGCACCGATGCCCAGGTCGAAGGGTTCATCAACTGTACGTTTGCTGGCCTGCGCGGCGGCATCATGCCTATCGTGCTGACCATGCTGTGTAACGACATCCCGTGGGCGCCCGGCGGTGTCTATCGCTGCATCAAGGTGATCAGCGAAAAAGGCACGATCAATAACTGCACGTTTCCCGCTGGCATCGGCAAGGCATCCGTTGGCTCAGCCTGGGCGACCATGAATGCTGTTTCCGAATGCATCGCCAAACTGCTGGTGACGCATCCGGTACACAAGCGCGGCGCGATGTCGGTGTGCGAAGGGACGTGGGATCTCGCGCTGCTGGCTGGCGTCGACCAGCGCGGTGGACCATTCGTCACCATGCTGTGCGACCCGATGGCCGGCGGATTGGGTGCACGCACCGCGAGTGACGGCGTCGATACCGGCGGGCAGAGCTGCATTCCGATGGGCCGCATTGCCGACGTCGAGATCAACGAGTTCAGCTTTCCGATGCTGTATCTGTGGCGACGCGAGGAAACCGACTCCGGCGGTCCGGGGCGATTCCGCGGTGGCCTCGGTGCGTCGAGCTGTTTCATCCCGCATGACTCCGCTATCGGCAGCGTGCATCTGGTGGTCTCGGCGCCGGGTAAGGCGTTGCCGCTAGCCCATGGATTGTGCGGTGGCTACCCGGCCAACAACAGTTATGACGTACTCGTTCGCGCGACCGATGTTCGTAGCCAGTTCGCTGCCGGCCGCATCCCCGGCAGTCTCGACGACATCATCGGTAGCCACGACGTCTTGCCAGCTCACGTCGAGACCGATCTCGCTGTGGACGACGTCTACTACACGCACTGGCAGGGCGGCGGTGGTTATGGCGATCCGCTGCTGCGTGACCCCGGACTGGTGGCGCTGGATGTTGCCACCCTGCGCGTGTCGCCGCGCAGTGCCGAGCACATTTACGGTGTTGTGCTCGCGGCTGATGGCACGGTCGCGCCAGCAGCAACGGAAGTGCGCCGGCGCGAACTTCGGCACACGCGCGCGCACGACGCGCACAGTGTCTGATTGAGCCGGGAGCCCGACATGGAAATCGACGATAACCTGAATCTCGAGGCCGACGGTACAGTGCGCTGCCGCCACTGTGCCGCATTGGTTGGCAAGAGCCGCAGTGAGCCGTACTCCGCCGCGCTACGGAGCGAACGACCGGCAATGGATGCCGGCCCAGGCGTTCACGCGCATCCCAGTCATTACACAACGCGCGAGATAGTTTTACGCCAGGCTTTCTGCCCGGGCTGTTACGCCGTGCTGGCGACTGAAATCGTGCCACGTGACGAAGCAGGATTTCGCGAGTGGAAATTCTCGGCCTGAGGCTGTTGCGGTCACACCGGATAGACAATCGAATTCGGCACCAGCACCGAGTCGTACACACACAGTTTCTCGACAAATTGCCAGTCGCCATCCGGCGCACGTGCCAGGCGATCGCGATAACAGCCGGCCATGGCGATGCGCGGCAGCTCGTCCGGCAACACTTCGATGACGGAGAAATTTGCCCGAACCTCGAGTTGATCGGTAGTGGCGGCCACTATCCAGATATCGGTGATGTGATGGCGCAGGTAGCGCGGCTCGAACAGCATGGTCTCCTGTACCGCAGTCACACGGTCCTCGAGCATGGCGCGGCTTTCGCAGCGCATGATCGCAACTGGTAGACCAAGCTCGAAATTGTCGCGCGGCTGGATCAGATACAGGCACTCGTCGGCAAAAAACTGCGGCCACGCGTCAAGCGGGCCGTCATCCAGTGCACTGGCGTAACGCGCGTAGAGCTGGCTCAACTCGAAGTGCAGCTGCGGGTCGCCCAGAATCGCGCCGGCCGTGGGCACGCTAGATCTCCATTACTGCGCGATAGTGTTTGTAAAACGCGCGGATCGCGGCTTCTGTCACCATATGTTCGGTATCCGCAGTGTCGCGCCCGCCCATTTCGAGCAAGGCATCGACATCCGGGTAAGGCGTGAGTCCGTCCTGCGCGAGCTTGATGATCTCGCTGTCGTCGCCCGACACCAGGCCCGACGCGCTCATGAGATTGGCCTGGCGCAGCCGACGCGTCGTCATCGCGGCGTCATCGTCGGCATAGCCGAAGAAAGTCCACGACAATTCGAACGAGGCGGGGTTGCGCGGCTGGATCTGACGCATCGCGATGGTGTTCGACTGCTGCTGGATGATCAGGTTCGGCCACAGCGTCTGCATGACCACCGTGGCGGAATCCTTGAACTCCTTGACCGGGTCGAGCAGACGCATGTCTTTCAGTTTGAAATCCACGCGCAGGTTCGCAATGTCCTGCGTCGCTTCCGAGGCTTTTTGTTCACCACGCCGGGATATGAGCAGACCGTGTCGACCGGTGTCGTCCATCTTGACCTGTGCTTCCTGATCGGCGCGAAACAGGCCGAAAGTCACCAGAAATACATGCAGCAGTGAGGCGTGATACGGGTCCTTGATGTTTTCGAACATCAGTTTCCAGTTGCCGGCGATGAGCTGCCGTGAATAGCCCAGCACCTTGAGTTCGCGCCCGTCGAAGACACGCTCGAAATAATAGCGATTCGCTTCACCGAGGTAGGTTGGGAAATCTTCGATGCTCTGATCGAAAGAAGCGAACAGTACGCCGTTGTGTTCGACGATTCGCAGCGGCTGCAGGCCATGGGCTGCCGGGTCGAAATCGTCCGGCATGCCACCCTGACCTTTGACGCCGCGCAGGAACGGCACGCCTTTCAGCGCACCGTTCAGATCGTAAGTCCATTGATGATACGGGCAGGTGAAGCGGGAGGTCTTGCCGAGCTTCTGCTGGCAGAACTTCACGCCGCGATGCGCGCAACGATTGACGAATGCGCGCAGCTCGCCGTCGCGATTGCGGCAAACGATGACCGAGCGATTGCCGATGACGGTGGTCTTGAAACTGCCCGGGCCGGGAATCTCGACCGCCAGTCCGACATACGACCAGCTTCGGCCGCAGAAGACACGCTCCATCTCTCGTGCGAAGACCTGCTCGTCGGTGTACAGCCAATAAGGTACGCGGGCGTAGTCCTGCGCTGGCCAGACCCGGCGTGCTGTCGGGGCTGCGAACGTCATGGGCCAGCTGCCATTGTGGTTGCGGGTCGTTTACGCGTCATTGGCGACATCTGTTTCTGTATCGGCCAAGGATATGGTAATTTACTTAGGAAGCAAAGTATTTCGCCCTCCCGGGGGCCAGGACCAGCTGCGGCAACCATGACTCCGACCATCCCCCGCCTGCGATTCGACGAACTGCGCGACGACATCGCTGCGGCCCTCGAAACCAAGTTCCGCCGTCTCGGCTATCTCGGCGAATTTTTCGCAGCGACGGCCCATCAACCCGATGCACTGATGGCGTTCATTGAATTCACAGATTGTGCAAAAGGCGAGCTCGATTCACGGTTCGTCGAAGTGATAGCTTTGACCGTGGCGACGATGAAGCTGGTCGCGTATGAAAAAAATCAGCATGAGCGCCTGGCTGTCAAACTCGGCTATGGTCGCGATTGGGTGGCTGCTGTCGAGGCTTTGGCTCCGGAACAGACGTCGGCGTTAACGGATGACGAACGTACGGTACAGCGCTTCGTGATTGCGGCGGTCGAACGCGATGGGCACGACACCAGCGCGCTGCTCGACGCCGTGGTGGCGGTCCTCGGCCACGCCGGCGCCATTGCTGTGCTGATGGTGATGGGGCGCTATACGACCCATGCCATCATGGTCAACAGTCTGGGGATTGCTGCACCGGTGCCGTCGATATTCGACGATGGCTTCGGGCTTTAGCGGCCTATTCGGGGCGAAGAATCGAGAAAACTTCGCCGAGCGTACCGTAGTTGAAATAACCGAGGCGTGTCAGCGGGTCGAGTGCGCGCTCGACGACCAGGCCATCTTCGATAACGGCATCGTCGATGTAGATGCCGGTCACTTCGCCAATCACGACATAACTGGCGCGGTCGTCCGTACCGCCAGGCAGGGCGACGATGTTGAACACGCGACATTCGAACGCGGCATGCGAGCTCGCGACGCGCGGCGGTCTCACCGTGACTGACGCTGTTGCCTCCACGCCGCACTCTTCGAATTCGCTGACGCCGAGCGGGTATGGCTTGGAGGTCGCGTTCATGGTCTGCGCCTGCGCACGGCTGACCAGCGAGATTACGAACTCGGGATTCGCCTGCAGATTGGCGTAGCTGTCTTTGACCGCGCCAGGCGCCTTGGCATTCGGCGCGAACATGACGTAGGGCGGGTCGGCCGAGACCGCGTTGAAGTAGGAAAACGGCGCCAGATTCGGCGTCCCGTCGATGTCGATGGTACTGACCCACGCTATCGGCCGCGGACATGCCAGGGCGTTGACCGGATTATGGGTCAACGGCGCCGGCCGCATACCGTCACAGGTTTTGAAGAACATTGCCGCTCAGCCTGCGTTCCGTCGGCTCCACATGGGTGTTTCTTCCTCGATCAGTTTCTTGAACGATGGCCGAGCAAACATGCGGTCGAGAAAACCGGTCAGATTGGGAAAACGCTGCCGGTCGACATCGACGCCCGCGTGCCACAGATTCACATGAACACTGGCAACTGCGATATCAGCAATCGAGAGCGCAGAACCGACGTAAAACTGCTTGCCGGCAATTTCGTCATCGAGATATCGCCACATCGGGGTGATGTCGTCCTTGATGCACTTGTCGACGTTGGCTCGGACTTCTGCTGTCACCGGCTGGCTCATCATCATCGGAGCAATCACCAGCGGAAAGAACACACTGCCCCCGGCTTTCGGTGTCATACCGCCATCGATGAATTCTTCGAACCACAACGCGCGCGCGTAATCGTAGTTATCGGTCGGATAGAGCGCTGGCGTGGGATGTGTTCGTTCCAGATACATGCAGATGATCGATGAATCTGCCAGCGACTTGTCGCCGTCCTTCCATGCTGGAATCTTGCCGAGCGGACTGATCTTGCGATATCCCTCGGGCGGCGAGAACGGATTGACGGGCTCATACTCGTGGGCAAGGCCTTTCTCGGCCAGATAGACCCGGACCTTGCGCACGAACGGGGATACATTGGCACCGTAGAGTGTAGCGGTCATAGTAAATGCTCCGAATGAGGTTGTGAGTCGGGCGTATAGAAGCGAGTGTAGCAAAGCAGGGTGACGCTGCGGGTACGGTGCGTGTCCGAAAATCAGGCAGGCAGTCCCGCCTCCGTCAGGCCCTCAAACACCAGCGCCACCAGGGCCGCACTGCCGGCGTGCACCCTTCGCATGTTCTGCTGAGCCAGACCCGGTTGGCTCAGGAGTGCGCGCGCGATGCGCTGGCGCGCGTCGTCATGCCTCCCGGCCTGCCAGTAGACCGGCGCGGCAACGAGTTCATTGCGCAACATGTCGGGTGCCTGATGCATGAGTTTGTCGATGGCAGCCGCTGCGCGGGTGGGTTCCCCGGCCGCGAGATAGCCCAGCCCAAGTTCGCGCAGATGCCGAAAGCGATGCGGATCCTCTGGTGCAGCGTCGAGTCCGCTCTGCAGCAGACGCAAACCCTCGTCGACATCGCCGAGATGGATCCTGGCAATACCAGCCATGGCAGTTGCCTGTGAAAAGCCGGGATTGAGATTCAGTGCAGTTTCCGCGTGTACCAACGCTGCCGCGAAATCGCCGCGAAGGTCCTGGTGGATCAAGGCTGCCATCAAATGCGCGAAATAGCTCGCATTGTCCTGGGTGAGCGCGAGATGGCTTTGAGCGAGCAATTGCGCGTTGATTGCCTCTGGCAGGTCAAACACGGAAAATTCGAAAGTGCGATAGCGACAGAATACGTTCATCGCATTCGCCATCGAATGGTCAGGATTGAGGGCCAGCGCCACCCGCAGAATTTCCGCAATCACGTCGTTATGGCCATACGACTCGATCAGCAGTCCAGCCGCTTTCGCCAACAGATCCGCTATCGAAAGTTGCTCGTTCGGTGTGTTGCGCAATTTCTCGAAAGCACCGGTTTTGATCCGGATACGGACGGTAGACGACACCTTCTGCGAGATGTCGTCTTCCAGTTCGAACATTTCGCTCAGTTGTCGATCGTAGCGTTCAGACCAGAGCTGTCGTCGTGAAGCAGTCTCGATAAGCGTAAATGACAATCGCAAGCGGCCGCCTGCAGCACGAATACCGCCGTCAAGTTGAAAATCCCCTGTCGCAGCGGGAGCAACTGTAACGCCCTCGCGCCGCTCACCGCCGATGACTTCCAGAGCCGTCTGTTTCGTCAGGCTGCCGAGGATATCCTGGTAGAGTCCGACAGCAAGCGAGCTGATCTCGCCGCCGCCGCTGATTACCTGCAAGGGCATGACGACGACAGACGGTCGATGTCTCTCACTTTGACTGCCAGCCGCTGATTGCACTGAAGTCGTGCGCGCGTCTGTCGTTGCGCCGATACCGTATACCGGAACAGGTGCTGCGATGTTCTTGAGTTCATGTTCGCCGAGGAACGTGAACGGGACATCGATTTTGGCGCGTACACTGTCGAATACGCTTCCGGATATATTGATGCCGCCTGGGCTCGCCATGGACTGCAGACGTGCCGCAACATTGACTCCGTCGCCGTAGACAGTGCCATCCTCCTTGAGCAGGATGTCGCCAAGATTGACGCCGACCCGGAACCACATCCGGCGTTCGTCAGGCAGCGCGTCGTTGCGCCTGGCCAGTTCCGTCTGAGCTTCTGAGGCGGCGTTCACTGCTCCAATAGCGCTATCGAACACAGCCAGGATGGAGTCCCCTGCCATGTCCACGATCCGACCGTGATACTGATCGATAAGCTCGCGAAAGACACCGCGAAACGCATCAAGCGTCTCGAGTGTGTCACGTTCATTATCGTGCATCAGTCGGGAGAAGCCGACGGCATCTGCCGCGAGAATTGCCGCCAACCTCTCGACCGGCGCCGAGTGGTCGCTCGAGCTCACCAGATACTCCCTACGCGTTCAGAGCTCGGTCGCCTCGCTCATGGCAGGAGATGCTACTGAATGCAGTATCGGCTGTCGATCTCCGCGATCACCCGCCGGGCCGACTATCACTCACTCGAACGACCGGCCGTATCAACCTCAAAGCAGTGAGCTAAGCGGGCGCCGGCGGCGGCTGAGCAAACCGGCAACCCCCAGGCCGAACAGGACTGTCATCGCCGGAACCGGGATCGGCGCGACGTTGATGGTGATCTTGTAAGGGTTGTCTGCGCCGAAATTCACCCAAACGGCACCTTGATCGTCTGAGTACGCATAGTTACCGAACCCGCCCGGACCGGTCTGATTATTCCCTTCCGCGAATTCCCAGGTGTAGCTTCCGTTGCCAAGTGCACCCAACACAATCCAGTAAATAGTATTGGCGGCAAGATTCACCGTGCCGACTGGCGTGAGTACCGTAGAAGCAGGAGCGCCGGCGGTGATCCCGGTCAATGAAAATGTCGTGATCAAGGTGCCAGGCACTGTGCCATCGGTATCGGCGCGCAGTTCCGCCACAATTGTCGGGTCTTCTGTCAGATCGCCAAGCAACGTCTCAATCGTGTCGAGTCGGTACACGTTGGCGTCCGTCGAAAATGACTGTGCACCCCATGGCGATGGCACTTCGATGGTCGGATTTTCCTGGATCGTCGAGGCGTCCCGTCGTGGTTCACCCAGATTGGTCACCAGGATGGCAGCCTGTGACGTCGATGCCAGGCCTATCGTCACGATTGCACCGCACATCGTGCGGACCGTCTCTGCACTGATTGATAACAGTTTCATTACGATAGCTCCCATTGGTATCGGTCAATTAACAGGTATTCACCATCCGATGGCTGAAGCACTGGCCGCATCTGCGTCCAGCGATCACGACGACACCATAGCCAAGCCCGAGCCCGGGCAGCAATCCAAAGCTGGTGAAGTTTTAGTGAAGTTTTGGTAAAGAGAGCAGATGACCTCAGCAGCCATTCAATCAATCTACTTTCCGCCGTATACACTCGATCCGGCCGAGAGATGCCTTTGGCGCGACGGGCAACGATTACCGCTCACGCCCAAGGACTACGCCGTTCTGCTCTGTTTGATCACGCATGCCGAACAACTGGTGACGCAAGAGGCATTATTGCAGGCCGGGTGGCCCACCGAAGTCGTCGAGCCGGGTGTACTCAAGGTGCGCATGCGTCGGTTGCGGCAGTTGCTAGGAGACACTGCAGACGCCCCACGATTTATCGAGTCCGTAAGGGGATACGGTTATCGCTTCATTGCACAGGTAGCCACGAATGATGCCGGGAATGAGCAGACAGCCGTCAGCAGTTCTGGCTCGCAGCTAGCGTTATCCACCCATTCCGAAATCCCCCATCTGGTCGGCCGGGAAGCAGAGCTTCTGTATTTGCACAGCCTGCTGGAGAACGCCGCCAGTGGTGCACGGCAAGTTCTTTTTGTGACAGGAGAGCCGGGTATCGGAAAGACAACGCTGATCGACGCATTCATTGCCAGCGTTCAGTATTCGTTTCCGTTGCTGCGGATCGCGCGTGGCCAGTGTATCGAGCATCACGGCGTCAGCGAGGCTTATCTACCAGTCCTCGAAGCGTTAGGCCGGCTGTGCCGAAAGGCCGATGGGGAGGTGCTTCTACCGATTTTTCGCCAGCTGGCGCCAACCTGGTTGGTGCAGATGCCAGCTCTGCTCGATGATGCTGAACTGGAGTCCCTGCAACGAAAGGTCCTGGGTTCCGCTCAACGGCGGATGATGCGGGAACTGGCAGAAGCGTTGGAAGCGCTGTCGGTCGACCAGCCGCTGCTGCTATGGCTGGAAGACGTGCAGTGGGCAGATTATTCCACCTTGGACCTCATCTGTTATCTCGCGCAGCGACGCGACGTTTCGCGCCTCCTGATAATCGGCACCTATCGGCAGACTGATGTAAACGTTCCCTCACATCCTCTGAGAGCAATCAAGCAGGAATTGCAAATGCATCGGCAGTGCAAAGAGATTCCGCTTCGGTTTCTGCGCGAACACGAGGTTAGTGAATATCTGGCATTACGGTTTGCCGTAGACACGCAGCATCCCGGATCTCTGCACGAGGTGGCACGGATTATTCACCAGACCACCGAAGGTAATCCGTTGTTCATGGTCAATATGACCGATGACCTGGTCATTCGGGAGAATTCAGGAGTGGCCGACGGGCAATGGCAGGTAAGGGTGCGTCGTGAGGATGTCGAGACCGGCGTACCCGACAGCTTGCGTCAGCTCATCGAAAAGCAGATCCAGCGCTTCAATCAGGACGAGCAGCATGTGTTGGAGGTGGGCAGCGTTATCGGTGTGGAATTTTCTGCAGCAGCAGTGGCGGCTGGACTTGCGCAGCCGATCGCGCTCGTTGAAGAACAGTGCGAAGCGATGGTCCGACGCGGCCTTTTTCTGCGGTCGCGAACGACGGAATGCTTGCCGGATGGAACCCTCACAGGACGCTACGGATTCCTGCATGCCATGTATCAGAAAGTTTTCTATGAGCGGCAGGCGATGGTCGAACGCGCGCGACTGCATCGGCGTATCGGTGAATACGCGGAAGCTGTGTATGGCGCGCGGGCCGGGGAACTGGCTGCCGAATTGGCCACGCATTTCGAGCATGGCCACGATTTTCAGCGTGCCGTGCATTATCTCGGAGTTGCTGCGCAGAATGCCCTGCGACGGTCAGCAAACCGTGAAGCAATCGACCTGCTGAACAGGGGGATTGCGCACATCCCGCAATTGCCCGAGACACACGAACGCGCCGAGCACGAGCTGGTTTTGCAAGCGACTTTGGCTGTGCCGCTTATGATGACGAAAGGAAACACTTCGTTGGAAGTCAGAAACGCCTATCGCCGAGCGCGTGAACTCTGCGATCAAGTCGGTGACAATCCGATGCTGTTTCCCGTACTGGTCGGGCTGAACAGATTCAGTTACGGATGGCAGTCGGAAGACTCCAGAAAGCTGAAGCAACAGCTGATCAAAGTCGCACAAAGCGCCGATGATCCAAGTCATCTGCTGGTCGCGCATATGCTGCGGAGCGGGAGTTCGTTTTTCCAGGGTGATTTCGCCCTTGCTCACACCCACGCGCAGCAAGGACTTGAACTCTACCAGCCGCAGCAGCATCGCGCGCTGATCTTTCTGTATGGCGACGATCCACAGGTGCTTTGTTTGTGCTGGGCCGCGCTGGCGCAGTGGTATCTGGGATATCCGGATCAAGCCCGGACCAGCATCGCCCGTGCACTTCAAACAGCGCTGGATCTCGCGCATCCGTATGGTGAAGTGTTCGCGCGATTCTGGACCGCATTCCTGCACCAGGCCTGGGGAGAAGTGACGGAAGTGCAGGTACAGGCCGAAGCACTCCTGACAGTCACACGGGCGCATGAAATCCCGCAATTTGCAGCCATGGGTACGATTGTGCACGGCTGGGCTGCGGCCGCACTGGGAGATCAGACCGCAGGCATCACCGAAATGCGACAGGGCATCGATGATTTGCGAGCCACGCGCCAGGAACTCGGAAGGCCGTACTTTTCCGCGTTGCTGGCGCAAACCTATTCCGCATGCGGCCAGGTGGCAGAGGGTATTGCAGTCGTTACCGAGGCGCTCGAAAGTACGCTGAAGACCGGCGAGTGCATGCATCAGTCGGAATTGTATCGACTGCATGGAGAGTTGCTTCTGCAGGCGCCACAACGGAGCCGTCCATCGCCGGGCGCAACCGGCGTGCGCCCCGTGACTGCCCAACGCCAATCTCAAGCGGCAGCGTGCTTTTGCACGGCGATGGAGGTAGCAAACAGGCAGCAGGCAAAATCCCTGGCGCTGCGAGCAGCGATGAGCCTGGTACGCCTCCGGCGACAGCAAGCCCTGCACCGTGCATCCGGCAGTCGAAAACATGAAGCACGCGAGATGCTGGCTGAAAGTCGCCGCTTGCTGGCACAGACCTATAACTGGTTCACTGAGGGTTCTGTTACAACTGATCTGCAGGCGGCCAAAATGCTGCTACACCACTAAAGGGGAGAACACCATGCGCATGTATTCATCGATGGCAACCGCGGTTGCCACAGTTTTCGCACTGGCAACGGCACCCGCCATGGCCACGCCCGACGCCATTGCGGCTGCGATCGCCGACACGGCGCGGCCAACTGAGGACCGTGCGCGCGATGCCGACCGCAAGCCGGCCGAGATCCTCGCGCTGAGCGGCGCCGAGGCGGGTTCCCGGGTGGTCGATGTCGGTCCTGGCTCGGGCTATTACACACGATTGTTCAGCCGCATCGTTGGTGATGCGGGCAAGGTCTACGCCTTCAATCCGAGTTGGGTCGACGAAATGTTCCCCAAAGCCAAGGAAGGGGTGGCAGCACTGATTACCGCGGGCTATACCAATGTCGAGGGCAGTATTCAGCCGATGGCCGAGATTGCATTCGATGCACCCGTTGATCTGATCTTCATCAGTCAGCTCTATCACGATCAACATTGGAAGCAAGTCGATATCGCCAGGATGAACAAGGCTGCGTTCGACGCTCTCAAACCAGGCGGCGTTTATCTGGTGATTGACCACAACGCGCCGGCCGGCACCACGGACGCCCAGATCGATAAGCTGCATCGCATCGATCCGGCGGTGGTCAAACAGGAAGTGCTGGCGGCGGGCTTCACACTGGCCGCCGAAAGCGATGCATTACGGAACGCCAAGGACCCGTTGACCGCCAATGTCTTCGACCCGTCGATCAAGGGCAAAACGGATCAGTTTGTATTCAAGTTCGTGAAGCGGGTGAAATAGGCGGGCTAGACATCCAACACTGGACGATTTGCCAAAAAAAAGCGCCCCGAGGGGCGCTTTTCTCAGCCGTGTGGCGCTGAAGATATCAGACGCGGTTGCCGCGACGACGCAGGCCCATTCCGACCAGACCAGCGCCCATCAGCAGCAACGTTGTCGGCTCCGGCACGCCGGTATCACCGCGAGTGAGGTAGGTGAAGTTGTCCAGGAATACGAAATCGCCGACGCCGAGGGAATCACCGGTGTCGGTCAGCACGATGCGGGCGATATTTGCGCCGGTCGCACCGAAATAGTCACCGTCGTTGCTGGCGAACACAGCCGAGACGGCAATTGATTCGAGCAAGGTATTGGCGCTGTCATAGACGTCCATTGTCCACGTGTTGTCGGACGCACCCCACAGGAAAGCGAACGCTGAAACCGGGCTTGCCAGGGTGATTTCGAAGGCGTCCGGATCGAGATCGAAGCCGGTCAGCAGGCTGTTGACGCCACGCGTGTTGAACGAACCGTTGAAATCGGAACCGACAGTCAGCGGTGCGCCGATTCCGGTGAACGTCACGGCGCCAGACGTGAAGGAAGCGAAGTCACCTGTCGGGCCGGCATCAAAGTCCACGACTACGCCGCCGGGGAGCACGGTGGTCAGATCGCCCGAGGCGACTGCCCCTGAAATTGGGGTGGCGAACGCCAGGCTTGCGGCGCCGCTGAGTACCAGTGCGCTGAGGGTCTGGAGAATGTGCTTTGTGGGCATGCGGGCTGCTCCTGCTGTCGAATGTAGTTAAAACTGCTTGCATTAATGTCAGCAAGATTCGAGCCAGAGCTTTTATCTTTTCATTTTCATGGAGTTAGATTGCGAGGCGAGAAGCGTTGTAAATATTCCGGACGGCTTCGAACCCACCCAGCGCACAAGCGGCAGCTGCCTAGCGTTGGTAACTGTTGGAAAGCGCTCATCTATTCGTGAGGCTTACAATTTCTGACATTTGTCAGCAATTTTTACAAGCATCGCCATATAAACGTCCGTCGTCGGTGACTTGGCCCGCCTGGGCTCGACGTCGTCACGGTCTCCGGATGTTCGATATCATCGATACTTGAACACCGATCAAACCGGGAGACGCCTGAATGGAACCTTTGCCGTATCTCGAAAGAGTCAAGATCCAGAGCGAGATCCTGCTACCGCTGTATCGCCGGCTGCGCGACGAACTCGGCAAGGACAAAGCCAATGCGCTGCTGCGCGCTGCGGTGAAGGAATATGCTGAAGACTTGGGGCATTCGGTCGGGAGCGCTGGCAGCGGCAGTTCTCTCGCCAAGCTCGGCACGCTGATGCCCGTGTTCACTGCTGGCAATGCGCTCGAAGTCGAACCTATCGCCGATAACGCGCATGAGCTGACCTTGAACGTACGGCGGTGCGAGTACGCGAATTATTTTCACGCCATGGGCGAAAGTGAGTTCGGCGCCATGGTGACCTGCGAAATCGACCCGCCCATGACAACTGCCATCGGGTCGGATCTCACGCTCCTGCGCACACAAACCATCATGGGCGGCGCCAGCCACTGCGATTTTCGCTGGACGCAGGATTAACCGAGACGCTGCCGCTGGATTCAGGCGGCGAGCAAACCCTCGCGCCTGACCCAGCTCAGCGTCTCGTCGAGTGCCTGACTGTAGCGTGAAAATACTTCCCCGATTTCGTCGGCCGTCGATATCAGCGGCGGACACAGGGCCAGCGAATCGCCGATGACGCGACAGATCAGCCCGTTGTCTTTCATGCGCGCGAGACAGTACTTGCCGACAGCGGCGTTGGGGTCGAAAGCCTGCCCGGTATGTTTGTTGGCGACCAGTTCGCAGGCGCCAATCATACCTTTGCCGCGGACTTCACCGACCAGGGGATGATCGTTGAGCGCTGAGAGACGCGCCTGGAACTGCTCGCCAAGCCTGGCAGCGTGTTCGAACACCCGATCGCGTTCATAGATCTCGAGCACCTTGAGTCCGACCGCCATTGAAACGGGATGGCCGCTGTACGTAAAGCCGTGACCGAAGACCCCCCATTCACGACTGATGTCTGCAATCGCCTGGTAGATGAACTCTGGGATCATGACCGCGCTCAGGGGCATATAGGCTGACGTCAGCGCTTTGGCGAGCGTCATGGTGTCTGGTGCGAGATCGAAAGTCTGCGCGCCGAACGGATGCCCGGTACGTCCGAAGCCGGTGACCACTTCATCGTCGATGAACAGTACGTCGTACTTCTTCAGCACGCGCTGGATTTTCGGGAAGTAGGTATCGGGCGGCACCAGTACGCCGCCAGCACCCATGATCGGCTCGGCGATGAAGGCTGCCACGGTGTCGGGATCTTCGTCCAGTATCATGCGCTCGAGGTTATTGGCCAGACGCGTGGTGAAGTCATCCTCGCTCTCGCCCGCTTCCTTGAAGCGGAAATAATGCGGGCAATCGGTATGCAGGAATCCGGCAATGGGGAGATCGAAGCCTTTGTGGAACGGCGCCAGACCGGTCGCACTGGCGGCGGACGACGTGATGCCGTGATAGCCTTTCTGGCGCCCGATGATTTTCTTCTTCAGCGGGCGTCCAATTGCATTGTTGTAGTAACGAACGAGTTTGATCTGGGTATCGTTGGCGTCCGACCCCGACAGACCGAAGAAGACTTTCGAGAATCCACCAGGCACCACCGCTTTCAATTTCTCGGCGAGTTGCGACACGACGTCATGACTCTTGTCGAGAAACAGGTGCGCATAGGACAGCTTCTTGATCTGCTCGTACGCGACTTGCGCAATTTCCTCGTTGGCATAACCCAGCGAGGTACACCACAGCCCTGCGAGTCCGTCGATATATTGCTTGCCGTGTTCGTCCCAGACATAGATTCCCTCACCGCGCACGATCATCATCGGACCTTGCTCATTCAGGACGGAAATCTGCGTCATCGGGTGAAAGACGCTGGCGAGATCCCGTTCTGCGAGATTGGTGAACTTGTTCATCGCAAATACCTCCGTCACAGAGCGCGTATTTAACTGAATGTCATCAACGTAAGCTACGCTTTTTCGCCCAATGACGGAAGCTGGAAGTAGCCTCCCGCCTGCGTTCGCGGCCATGTTCTGTCACCGGTCCCGACGTGACGGCAATTTGTGTTGCCGCTTTACACCGGCCTGTTAGGATGTGAATCAAGACGAGGCGGGGCCGGAACCAGCCGCGCCAGCCCAGATTTATTTTCAGAGGTTGGTACTGATGCGCTATCGAATCTCAGTCGACACCGGCGGCACGTTTACCGATGTCGTTGTGACCGGCAGCAACGGCAGTTTCACTATCGGTAAAGCGCTCACCGATAGAACGCGTGCCTTCGCCAGCGTCGAGGCCGGGCTGGCCGTCGCCGCCGAGCAGCTCGGTACGAGCGTGCTAGAACTGTTGGAAAACGCGGCCGTGTTCGTCTACGGCACGACCCGCGCAACGAACGGCATCGTAGAGCATAAAACCGCGCGCACCGCATTCCTTGCCACCGAAGGCTTCCCCGACATCCTGCTGCTCAAAGAAGGCGGCAAGGCTGAGCCGCATAACCTGCGCATGGAATATCCGGAACCCTACATCCCGCGGCGCTACACCTATGAGGTTGTGGAGCGCATCAACGCCGAAGGTGGAGTAGAAAAGCCGTTGGACGAAGCCGCGCTACGCGCGATTCTGGCGACGTTCCCTGCACGTGGCATTGAAGCGATCGCGGTATGTCTGCTGTGGTCTATCGGCAATCCCGCCCATGAGCTTCGTGTCGGGCAACTCATCGAAGAAATGCTGCCCGGCATGCCCTACACACTTTCACATCAGATCAACCCGATAGTGCGCGAGTATCGCCGCGCGTCGTCGACCGCGATCGATGCATCGCTGAAACCGTTGATGCAGCAATATCTGTCCGATCTGGAAGCCGACCTCCGTGCGGCCGGGTATCGCAACGATATTTTGGTGAGCACATCTTTCGGTGGCGTCATGCATCTGGCAGACGTGGTAAAGCGCCCGATATTCCTGGTGAAGTCGGGGCCGGCGATGGCACCAGTCGCGGGACTGGCGTATGTCGAAGCCGAAAGTCTGCCGCGCAATGTAATCGTCTGTGACGCAGGTGGAACGACTTTCGACGTCAGCATCGTGCGCGACGGCGCAGTGGAATTCTCCCGCGATACCTGGCTGGGGCCGCAATGGACCGGCGATAACCTCGGCATGGCCTCGGTTGCTGTTCACAGTATTGGTGCCGGTGGCGGCTCTATCGCGTGGGTCGATTCGGGCGGCCTGTTGCGGGTCGGCCCGCAATCGGCTGGCTCCGAACCAGGCCCCGCCTGTTATGGTCGTGGCGGAACGCATCCAACCGTCACCGACGCCGCCGTGGTACTCGGGCATTTCGACCCGACCCACATGCTCGGCGGACGCATGGCTATCGATGCACAAGCAGCCCATCAGGTGCTCGAGCGGCTAGCCGGTCAGCTCGGTATGAGTCTCGAACGCACCGCCTGGGCCGTGATCGCGGTCGCGAACGAGAACATGATTCAAGCGATCAAGGAACTCACCATCAACCAGGGCATCGACCCGAGCGAATCCGCGATTATTGGCGGCGGCGGAGCAGGTGGTTTGAATATCGTACCGATAGCCGCCGAACTGGGTTGCCGCACCATCCTGGGCCCACGGACTGCCGGTGCGCTCAGCGCCTCCGGCATGCAGTTTTCCGACATCATCACCGAAGCTGGGGCGAGCAAGCTGACGAACACGGAAGACTTCGACATTGTGGGCGTCAACCAGGCGCTTGCCGATATCGATGTGCGCCTTGACGAATTCGCCGGCCGACTGCGCGCTCGCGGCATCACTGAAATAGAAACCCGCTACTACGTCGAGGCACGCTATCGATTCCAGGTCTGGGAACTCGAAATTACCGTACCCTGCACGCGTTTCCGCGACCTGCAGGATGTCGCGGCTTTGCGCGCCGAGTTCCATCGCGTGCATGAGCGTGTATTCGCGGTTCACGACGAGACGAATGCCGTCGAATGTTTGAACTGGCGCGGGCGCCTGATTGCCCACGTTCACGCTCCGACTCTGGAGCCGGCCAACAGCACAGCGGCGCGGGGCGCTCTTCAACCCGACCGCATTCGCCCGGCGTATTTCGGCGATGGTTTTGTCGACACCGCTATCTATCTCGGCCAGAAGCTGCCGCCGGGCGCGGTGATCCAGGGCCCGGCGATCATCGAGGAAGACACCTCGACATTGGTCGTTTATCCCGGCGCCGAAGCGCGCGTCAGCCCCGGAGGGCGCTACCTCGTAACGCCACCCGCGCCGGCGAGCGAAAAGCAGCAACGCGCCAGCGCTGGTGAAATGGACCCCATCCTGATGGCGGTACTCGCGAACCGGGTGAACGCGATTGTTCGCGAAATGACCAACACGCTGCTGAAGACTGCGCGATCGGCGGTACTGGCCGTCGTGCGCGATTTCTCCTGCTCGGTGGTCACAGCGGACAATCGTCTGCTGTGCGCGGCTGAAGGTGCACCGGTGCATATCTTCGGCAGTAGTCTGCAGACAGCGGCCATGTCCGAACTGCATCCGGATCTGGCGCCAGGTGATGCATTTCTGCACAACGACCCGTATCTCGGGAATTCTCATCCTGCCGACCATATGTATATGGTGCCGGTGTTCGTTGATGGGCAGCATCTCTTTACCGCGTGTGCGAAGGCGCATCAGGCGGACTGCGGCAACTCGATCGCGAGTACCTATTACGCTTACGCCAAAGATATCTATGAAGAGGGCGCGCTGATATTTCCCTGTGTGCGCGTTCAGCGCGACTATCAGGATGTCGACGACATCATTCGCATGTGTCGCCGGCGGATCCGCGTGCCGGAGCAATGGCACGGCGATTACCTGGCTTCCATCGGCGCCGCGCGTATCGGCGAGCGGCGCCTGGCCGAACTCACGCAGCGCTATGGTGTGGAAACGATCCGGGCTTTCATCGAAAAATGGTTTGCGTATTCGGAGCGCTGCACCGTTGAAGCGATCAAGGAAATGCCTGGCGGCGAAATCAGCAGCGTGAGTTGCTACGATCCGTTGCTGCCGATACTGCCGGATGGTCTGCCCATTCGGGTCGATATCTCGGTCGATGCCGAGGCTGGCCGCATCGAGGTCGATTTGACCCATAACGCCGACAACATCGCATTTGGCCTCAATCAGTCGGTCGCCTGCGCCACCAGCAACGCCATGTGCGGGGTGTTCAACTGCATCGACCCGAACGTGCCGCACAATGCCGGCAGTTTTGCGCGCATCAGCGTCAAACTGCGCGAGGGCTGCGTCACTGGCATACCGCGCTTCCCGCACAGTTGTTCGATGGCGACGACCAATATCGGTGACCGTATCGTCAATGCCGTGCAGTGTGCGTTCGCCCAAATCGGGGAAGGTTACGGCAATGCCGAAGGCGCGATGGGCATGGGCGCCGGGGCGGCTGTGATCTCAGGGCATGACTGGCGACGAAATGGACCCTATATCAATCAGGAGTGGATGATAGCCAATGGCGGTCCCGGCACGCCGAGCACTGACGGTTGGCTCAATTTCGGATTACCGGTAGCTTGCGGAGTGATCTATCGGGGCAGCGTCGAAATCGACGAGTCCAAGTTTCCGATGCTTTATCGGTCGATGCGCGTCGCGGTCGGTGGGGCGGGCGCCGGCCGCCAGCGCGGTGGCCCGGGTGTCGAAGTCGTTTATGGTCCGCGTCGCGATCCGATGGTCGTCATTATCAACTGCGACGGCCAGATCAATGCGCCGCAGGGCGTACGGGGCGGTCACGCGGGTCCGCCTGCGGCAACTTACAAAATTGATCGTGACGGCAGCGAGGTGAAGCTGCCCGGCGTGGTCGAATGTACGCTCGTCGCGGGCGAGTGGATACGCGGTGTCGATGCCGGCGGCGGTGGCTACGGTAATCCCGTGGACCGAGATCCGCTGCGCGTGCTGCACGATGTTCGCGAACGGTGGGAAACGCGCGAACGCGCGCGAGATATCTACGGCGTGCAGTTCAGCGGCAGTGCCGATGACGATACGCTTGCTGTGGATCAGGCGGCCACCGTAACTCTGCGGAGATCACAGGTTGGATAACCGGGCGCGCCACGGTCAGTTGCGCTCGATCCCATACTGGGTCAGTTTGCGATAAAGAGTACTGCGCGACATGCCCAGACGACGCGCGACCAGGGACATATTGTCGCCATGCTTCGCAATTTCTTCGATGATGCTTTCGCGCCCATGATGAACGCGAGGCAAGTTAGCGGCTGCTTTTTCGGGCGCTTCTGCCACACGACGGTTGTCGCGCACGAAGTCCTCCGGAAGATCGGTCGTGGTCAGAACCGGCCGATCGCTCAGGATATACATGCTCTCGATCAAGCCATGTAATTCGCGCACATTGCCGGGCCAGTCATAACGCGCAAGCGCTACTGATAGTTGGTCTGATACGGTTTTCGCACCCAGACCATATACGCCCTGAAGCTGCACAATAAAGTGCTCGACGAGCAGGCTAATGTCGTCGCGGCGCTCTCGCAACGGCGGCAGGGTGAGGCTGAAGACTTTGAGTCGGAAATACAGATCGGCGCGAAACCGCCCATGGTCGGTCTCACGCTCAAGGTCGCGGTGGGTCGCGGCGATGATACGCACGCGGACGATTCGCTCGTCATTGCCGCCCAGCCTGACAACGACCTGGTCCTGCAGCACTCGCAGAAGATGGACCTGCACCTCGAGCGGCAGTTCGCCAATTTCGTCCAGGAACAGGGTTCCGCCATCGGCCTGCTCGAATTTTCCCCGGCGACCTTTGTGCGAGGCTCCGGTGAAGGCGCCGCCTTCATAGCCGAGCAATTCGCTGGCGGCGAGTTCCCTGGTCAGCGTTCCGCAATTGATTGCGACGAAAGGCCCGGCAGCAACGCTGGAACAGGCATGAATGGCCCGCGCGAAGAGCTCTTTGCCGCTGCCGGTTTCGCCATTTAACAATATCGGCGCATTGGCTTTAGCCATACGCTCCGCTCGGCGCATGATTTCAATGAGATGTTGATCGCTGGTTATTACCGCGCTAAAAGCAGGATGACATTGTTGCGCCGGCGATGGCCGGCGAGCTGCGCTATCGCGATCATCGTTGGCAGCGATGACAACGACACCACCCTGCCACGACGTCGCCGTCGATGCAGCAGCTGGATCGACGGGAGCTCGATAGGCTATCGAGCGCAGTACCGTGACCCCGTGGCCTTTCGATGCGTGCGGTACATGCTCGTGAAGGAGGAATTCGAGCGATGACATCGGGCAAATCGCTCGGGCTGCATCCGTTGCCGTGATGACCCGACCTCTGGCGTCGAGCAGGAGCGCTGCGTGATCGTTCCACCGCGCAGTATCGGCCCGGTACCAGTTCAGCAGCTGCACGGTGCGCGCGAGCTCCATTGCGCGGAGCGTGTGTTCGATTTGATGGGCGGCCGTCACCGCGAGGGCGAGGGCGTGGCTGTCGTTCAGATTGCCCATACTGGTGATGTCGACTATTCCCAGCAGGCGACCGTCGGATAAATCTCTGACGGGGGATGCAGCGCAATCCCACATCTTGGCGGGCGCGCAATAGTGCTCTGCCGAGCGAACGATGGTCGGGCGGCCCAGTACAACGGCGGTGCCGAGCGCGTTCGTACCGCTGGCCTGCTCACTCCAGTTGTGGCCAGGACCCGTACCATGGCGCGCAGCAGCAGTGACAAGTTCGTGATTGCCCCGGACATCGAGAATGACGCCTCTGGCGTCGGCAACGACGAGAACAATATCGGTCGCCGCCAGGGCCTGCGACAGCGCAACCCAGGTATGCGCGGCGGCAGTCAGCAGTTCACGGTTGGCCCGTAATAGTGCGTCCACGCTGACTGCGTCACCGATAAGTGGCGCGCAGCGTCCGCGCGGGTCGACGCCCAATGCGCGACAGCGCTTCCAGGAATCGATAATCGTCTCGCGTACCGGCGTACTGACAAAGGGCCTCTGATCGACAAACCCTTGCCAGGCTTCGTCCACCTCGGCGCGGTTGAAGTCTCCCAGTGGATCTATCGCGCTGACCATCCCGCTCATGTGTCACTACTGTCCCATGCTTCGGGACGATGATACACAGGGTCGCTCAGTGAGACAGTCAGGGCTGTTGAAGGTGACCGTCACCCCGTCGCCGCAATGAATTCTAACGCTATGTATTATCGGACGAATCGAGCGCTATCCCCGGACCCCGGAGAGCCTGGCACAGATGCTGCTGTAACCGCTGCACAAGGCCGGCGCCCGTCGGCAACCCAGGGGAGATCACATGAGCCTATCGACACGCGGACCATCCATCGCGAGCACTTCCGGAACGACGCACTTCGATGCCATTGTCATTGGCGCCGGCTTCGGCGGCCTCTACATGTTGCACAAGCTGAGGGACGAACTGGGCCTCGAGGTCGGCGTGTTCGACAAAGCCGGGGGCGTCGGCGGCACCTGGTATTGGAATCGCTACCCGGGTGCCTTGTCCGATACCGAGACCCACTTGTACTGCTACTCCTTCGACAAGGAACTGTTGCAGGACTGGGATTGGAGCACCCGCTATGTGACCCAGCCGAAGATCCTCTCCTATCTGGAACATGTCGCCGATCGCCTCGATCTCCGCCGCAGCATCCAGTTCAACACCGGAGTCTCGGCCGCGCATTTCAACGAGGTCGATGACTCCTGGACCGTGATGACCGACATCGGCGAATCGTTTACCGCGAAATACCTGGTTACGGCGCTCGGTCTGCTGTCGGCGACCAACGTGCCGAATATCAAGGGTCGCGAACGCTTTCAGGGCGAGCAGTATCACACCGGAGCGTGGCCAGGCCAGGTTGAGTTCGAGAACAAGCGGGTCGGCGTCATCGGCACCGGCTCGACAGGTCTGCAGGTCATCACGGCCATCGCACCGAAGGTCGACCATCTGACGGTATTCCAGCGCTCGCCGCAGTACAGCGTTCCCGTGGGCAATGGGGTCGTCTCGCCGCGAGAGGTCGCGACCATCAAGCAGAATTACGAAGCAATCTGGTCCGGTGTGCGCAACTCTAAAGTGGCTTTCGGCTTCCAGGAAAGCACGGTGCCGGCGATGAGTGTCTCCGCGGAGGAACGCCAGGCCGTTTTCCAGCAGGCTTGGGATACGGGCGGCGGATTCCGCTACATGTTCGGCACGTTCGGCGACATCGCCACCGATCCCGCTGCCAACGAAGCAGCCGCTGCGTTCGTGCGGAGCAAAATCGCCGAGATAGTCGAAGATCCCGAAACAGCGCGCAAGCTGACACCGCGCGATCTCTACGCCAAGCGACCGCTGTGCGATAGCGGGTATTACGCGACGTTCAACCGCCCGAACGTCTCTCTGGTCGATGTGAAAGCAACGCCGATTACTGAGATTACAGCGCGCGGCGTGCAGACCGCAGACGGCGCGGAACATGAACTTGATATGTTGATTTTCGCGACCGGTTTCGATGCCGTCGATGGTAACTACACAAAAATCGATCTCCGTGGCCGCGACGGCGAGTCCATCAAGGATCACTGGAAGAACGGGCCGACTAGCTTTCTCGGCATGACTGTCGCCAACTTTCCCAACATGTTCATGATTCTCGGCCCGAACGGGCCGTTCACCAACCTGCCACCGAGCATCGAAACGCAGGTCGAATGGATATCCGACTGCATCAAGCACGCCGAACAGACGGAACTGAGTGTCGTCGAAGCGACGGCAACGGCCGAAAGTTCATGGACCGCCACCTGTACGGAGATTGCGGACATGACGCTCTTTGCCCAGGGTGAGAGCTGGATATTTGGCGCCAATATTCCTGGCAAGACCAATACCGTGATGTTCTATATGGGCGGCCTTGGCAGCTATCGCCAGGTGCTTGCGGACGTCGTCGAGGAACACTATCGTGGATTCGCCATGCCAACGACGATGGCGGACGAAAGGGTCGCTGCCACTGAATGAAACTCGAAACCCTGTTGCCGCTGGGCAAAGTCGACCCGGGATTGCGTGAGCCCGGTACACCGTTCGACATCCATCGCGTAGCGGAGGATGCAAGGCTGGTCGAGTCGCTGGGCTACGACGCACTGATGTTCGAGGAGACCAAGCACGACCCTTATGTCGTGATGGCGCTGGCAGCGCAGGCGACGACCCGGATCACCATCGGTACGGCAGTAGCGATCGCGTTTCCACGCAGTCCGACCGTTACGGCAATGAGTGCCTGGACGCTGCAGAAACTATCACGCGGGCGATTTACGTTAGGGCTCGGCACGCAGGTACGTGCGCACATCGAACGTCGTTACGGGTTTCACTGGTCGGCACCCGGTCCCTGGATCCGCGAATACATTCAGGCCGTCCGCGCACTCTGGGCAGCATGGCAGAGTGGCACACAGCCGGATCATTGCGGCGCCCGTTATCAGATCAACTTGAGCGTGCCGCTGTTCGATCCGGGCCCGCTCGAGCACCCGCATATTCCCATCCATCTCGCGGCGGTCAATCCCTACTTGTGCGAAGTCGCGGGGGAAGTTGCCGACGGACTGCGCCCACATCCGGTCTGTACGGCCCACTACATCGAAGAAGTGATGTGGCCAGCGGTACGCAAAGGCGCAGCGCGCAGCGGCCGTTCACTGGAGCATTTCGCCGTCAGCATCAAACCCCTGATCGTGACCGCGCCGGATGCCGCGACGCTCGCGCAACGTATTCGTGACGTACGCGCCCGCGTCGCCTTCTACGCCTCGACGCCTGCGTACCGCGCCGCTTTCGCTGCGCACGGTCTGGGCGAGCTCGCCGATGAACTCAAACTGCTCTCGCGTGCACAGCGGTGGGAAGAAATGCCGCAGCACATTTCGGACGACGTGCTGCATCGCTATGCGTGTGTCGGTACCTACGACGAGATAGCAGGCGTACTTGCCAAGCGTTACGGCGGGCTCGTGACGAACGTCGAATTCAGCATTCCCGTTGCGTGCTCCGAAGACGAGGGTATTCTCAGAGGCATGATGGCGGAATTGCGTTTGGCCTGAGCCGACCCGACGATAACGTCTTGAGATATGGTGGCCAGGTCTACAGAAATGTTCCTGGACTTCATGGGTGAACTCCTCTGATGCTGCGCAAGTACGTGTTACGACCCTACTTTGGCGCATTGAGGCCGGAGCAAAAAGTGCGGGACGAGTCCATTTCATCAATGGAGCGGACACCTCCGTTTGAGAGCGTTGCCCAAAGTCTCTCGCCAACGGGACGTTTCATTGCCACGTTCCGCGACTACAGCGCGGACCCCGAGGAATAGTCAGGACGAGGCTAATGCGTGACCAGCCGATGGAGCGTGCCTCCGCACGTGTCACTCCAACGCCGCTCATCGGCAAATTAGGCGCCACGTAGGCCTGTCGACGAGCTGGTATCGAGCTAATATTGCCGAATTCCAACGCTCCATTTCACCAGAGGGAAAGACGATGACAACTTCGAATTCGAAAAGCGTCCTCTTCATCGTGTCAAATGCGTATTCTATTGGCCCACACAAAAGAAGAACTGGAAACTTCCTACCTGAAGTGGCGCATCCCTACGCTGAGTTTGTCCGGGCACATTATCAGATTAACTTTGCCAGCCTGACTGGAGACACACCGTTCCTGGATGCACTGAATCTTGCAGACGATCCAGACAATCTGGCCTTTCTGGTAGGAGAGGGATGGGCATCTATGCAAAAGGCCAAAATACTGTCGGACGTTGACGTCAGTCAGTATGACGCCATTTTCATGCCCGGCGGCCTCGCTCCGATGGTCGATATGCCCGAGCATCCACTTCTAAAGGTGGTAATTAGAGAAACGTTCGAGCGAAAGGCGATCGTAGGCGCCGTTTGCCATGGCCCGGTATCGCTGCTTAACGTCAAACTAAGTAACGGCGACTTATTACTTTCCGGGAAAAATATCAGCTCATTCACAAACGAAGAAGAAGACAACTACGCCAAAGCGGATGTGCCTTTCGAATTGGAAACTGCCCTTACGAAACAAGGCGCGATCTTTCACAAGGCGGGGCCGTGGCAGGCATATAGCATTGCTGACGGAAATCTCGTCACCGGGCAGAATCCGGCGTCCGCCAAGGGCGTTGCCGAGAAAATGATTAAGCTGCTGGATGTGGCTTGTCGCGGGTCAATGTAGCGAAGCTAACGCTTTGATTTATGGTGGCCAGGGGTGGAATCGAACCACCGACACGCGGATTTTCAGTCCGCTGCTCTACCAACTGAGCTACCTGGCCTCGGAATGCGGAGCGCGGGATGCGGAACTTGATATTCTTGGTCCTGCGGACTCGCGGGGCGACGAGGGGCGCCATTAAATCGGGACTGCGGGGCGGAGTCAACCGGCGTAGGCTACACTCGGTGGTCTGAGCTGGCGCGCGCCGGTTGCGTTGCAGCCAGCCAATCCATGACACCCAATCGAGGAGCAGGGCGATGTCTGAAGCATGGTCGGTGACGGGCGAATACATGGAGGCCTGCAGCTGCGATTTCCTGTGCCCGTGCATTCCGAAAAACTCGACGACGGCGGCCACGCACGATTACTGCAAGGTCGCGCTTGCGTTCGAGATTGCGTCTGGCAACTACGACGGTGTCAGTCTGGCCGGTGTGCGGTTCGTGTTCTTTGCACAGTCCAAAGCCATCATGAGCAAGGGCCAGTGGATAGGCGGGCTTGTCGTCGACAGTGCCGCGAGCGATGCGCAATGCGCGGCAGTCGCTGCCATCACCAGCCCCGCATCGGGCGGTCCGCTCGGGAACTTCATGCCCTTGATCAGCGATTTTCGTGGGCTCGAGCGGCGTACGATCGCGTTTGCGCGCAGTGGCAAGCAGGTCTCGGTACAGATTGAGGGAATGCTCGATCAGGTCATCGTCGGCATCGACAGCGTTTCGGCACCCGGCGAATGCGTAGCCATCGACAACACCGCTCATCCGGTCAACAAGCGCTTGAACCTGGCGAGCGCCGTGCGTAACTTCATCAAAGCTTTCGGCATCGAGTGGGAAGACCACAGTGGCCGCACCAACGGCCATTTCGCGCCGTTTCAGTGGGCGGGTGTAGTTGCCTGATCTGCAGCGTCTTCGGAGTCAGCTGGCGACCGGCGTTTGACGCTCGCTCGTCTGCAGCGCGCAACGAGCTTCCTCGCGCTCGTTGTCATCGGTCTCATCGCCTGGTGGTTTCTCGTCGAGAGCGAAGCGGCGATGGCGGACATGCGGGGCGATGGCCTGCTCATGGATCTGATGTGGCGCATGATGGCTCCACAGGAGGCCAGCGCTTACCTAGTCGCTGCAGCCGTCATGTGGGTCGTCATGATGGTCGCGATGATGATCCCGGCTGCATTGCCAATGGCAGCCATCTACAGCGCGCTGCCGCAGGTTCAGACGATTCGTCTGGCAACCCCGAGTTTCGTTGCCGGCTATCTTGCTGTGTGGTGCGCTTTCGGCCTGCTGGCGGCGGCGCTGCAATGGTGGCTGCATGCCGGCGGTTGGTTGCGCGGTGACGCGATCGCGACGGAAGGTGCGGCGACCGGCGGCATTCTGCTCGCTGCGGGACTTTATCAGCTCACGCCGCTCAAACTCGCGTGCCTGGCCCATTGCCGATCGCCGGTCAGTTTTTTCATGGAACATTGGCGCGATGGTCGCGCCGGCGCATTCCGCATGGGCTTTCGCCACGGGCTGTTCTGCATGGGCTGCTGCTGGGTGTTGATGCTGCTGATGTTCGCTGGTGGCACGATGAGCGTGCTGACGATGGCACTGCTCAGCGTATTCATTGTGGCCGAGAGACTGCTCCCGGGGGGGGGCTGGATGGCGCGGATCCCGGGGCTGGCGTTGATCGCAGCTGGCACGCTGTTCATCCTCGGCTGAGCGCGCCCGATGTACTGCCGTCAATTGCTGCCGGGTTATTTCTCGGGCGCGACGAATTCCTTCGGCGCTTCAGAACCGCCGCTGAAGAAGAATTTTTCCATTTCCCCTTCGAGATATTTCCGATCTTTCGGCTCTATCGGCGTCAGGCGGTATTCGTTGATGAGCATGGTCTGATGCTTCAGCCACATCTGCCAGCCAGGCTTGGAGACATGCTCGAAAATGCGCTGACCGAGAGCACCGGGGTAAGGCGCCATCGGCAGGCCTTCGGCCTCGCGATCGAGTTTGATGCAGTGGACAGTTCTCGACATGGCGTAACCCCTTTAGCAATCAGTTGCTGGTGATCGGTTGTTGAGATGCGGCGCAGCGCCGTTCCGTGAAGCAGATTGTCCTCGATTCATCTCCGCTCCGACAACTCGCGCAATAGTCGCACCACTGGCGCGCTCAAGCCGATGCGACTGGTCCCGGTGGCATCGTACCAGCAGCGCTGGTCGTTCTCGGCGACTTCGCCCGCGCATTGCGACACACGCAGATGGAGTGTGCGTATGTTCAGTTTGAAGTGCGTGAACATATGCGTGAACGAAGCCAGTTCGCCGGCCTGCGAGAAAGCCGGTAATCCGAGGCCCGCCATCACTGGTGTGGCCTCGCTGTCGGTGTCGATCTCCGGGAAACCCCACAATCCACCCCACACGCCATGCGCTGGTCGCCGCTGCAGCAGAACCGCTCCCTCATCATTCTCGATGACGAGAAATATCGTCGCTTTTGTCGGCGTCTCGCGCCGAGGGCGGCGTGCAGGAAGTTCATGCTGGCGCGCCGTCGCGAGCGCAAGGCAATCGGCAGCGAGTGGGCAGGCGTTGCAACGCGGTCGGCTGCGCGTGCAGAGCGTGGCACCGAGATCCATCAGCGCCTGCGTGTAATCGCACACCTGAGACTGCGGCAGATGGGATTCCGAAAGGCGCCAGAGATCAGCAAGCACTGCGCTCTCGCCCGGATAACCGTCGATGGCGTGATACCGCGCGAGCACGCGTTTGACGTTGCCATCGAGAATTGCGTACGGCAATTCGAAAGCCTGTGCGAGGATGGCGGCTGCGGTCGACCGGCCGATGCCTGGCAAAGCCACCAGCGCATCGAGTGTGTGGGGAAATTCGCCGTCGTGATACTCGACGAGGTGTCGCGCAGTCGCATGCAGATTACGTGCGCGGCTGTAGTAGCCGAGCCCGGTCCACAGGTGCAACACCGCGTCGAGTTCGGCCGTGCTCAATGCATGAACATTCGGATACACGTGCGTGAACCGTTCGAAATACGGAATGACAGTGACGACCTGAGTCTGTTGCAGCATGATCTCGGAAAGCCACACGCGGTATGGCGTCCGCTCGCGCGTCCATGGGAGGTCGTGGCGACCGTGCACGGCATGCCAGGCCAGCAGGCGAGCACTCAGCGACGCGCCGGTATTACTCATGGGGAACTGGCTCATGGTGCGCGGGTTGTGCCTGCACGATACGTTCGATGTTCCGGCAGGTTTCCGCGACTTCGCGGAGGAACACCCGTTTCAATACCAGCGGCCCCAACACGGGCGGGATCCAGAATTCCGGCGTCTGGATGGCGTTGACGGTGATCCGCGTATGCGTGTCATCGACCGCTTCGATCAGCCATGCCGCCGACCCTTCACTGAACGTACTCTCGGCCGGCACTATTGTCGTGATGATGCGGTTGCCCGTTTCACTCACGTGTTCGACGAAATTGATATCAAAGCAAATCAGGAGTATGCATTGCTTCAGTCGTAGCACACGCTTCAATTCGCCCGGTCCATAGCGTTCCAGTACGCGGCTTTCGACGACGTCATCATTCAGGCGTTGCAGATGATCGTAATCGGTGACTATCAGCCGCACGGCTTCGGCATTGCCCTTGATGAGCGCAATGAATGTATAGCTGTAGGTGTCGCCGCTGAAAGTGAGCTCGGCTCTCTCGGTCTGGCTGGCCTGCGCACTCATGGTGGCAACGGTGGCGAACAGCAGAACTAGCAGGATGAATCTCATGCCAGACGCGGCACGCGTGGCGGCGGCGCAGCGTGTGGACCCACTCAGAACTTGAACAGCTTCTTCAGTGCGTCGCCGGCTTCGCCGCCGACGGCATCTTCGAGTTTCTTGCCGAGGGCCTCCTCGACTTTCTTCTTCGCCGCCGACACGGCAACCTGCTTCAGGATATCGCCGAGGTCCGGCAGGCAGGATGGTTCGTCAATCTTGCCGCGGCATTGTATCGGTACGGTATAACCCCCCAGGTTGTAACTCGCGTTCCCGGTCGATGTTCGTGCAGCGTCCACCGCGAGTTTGAGATCGTACTTCAGGGTGTTGTCGTGCAGATTGGCCAGCATTCCTTTGCCGGTGATGGTAAAGCCGTCGCCGGCAAGCACGAGGTCTTCATTGCGGATCACGCCGTTCTGCGCGTTCAGCGTTCCGCCCAGGGTATTGAATCGTGTCTCGCCCCCCTTGGGCACAGGCAGCGGACATTTGCACTCGATGATTTGTTCGACCGTGCGCAGCACGGCAACGGCATCGACACCGCGAAACACGCCGCCTGTCGTGTTGAACGTGCCGCTGCCACCCAGCGACTGTTTGAGGCGATCACCGCTGCCGCCGGTCGCTTTCAGCGCGGCGTCGAAACTCACGATGCCGGAGAGTGAATCGTTCTGCACGGTATCTTTCAGCAGGGGTTCGACATTGACTTTGGTCAGTCGTGTATTGATGTCGAGCAGCGCTGCCGGGCCGGTTGCGTCGAGTGTGATGGCGCCGCCGTAACTGCCTTGATACAGCTCGGCGGCGAGTGGCTCAGCTTTGATGCGCCCGCCGCTGCCCTTGATCGCAAACTTCACGTTCTTCATCCGCGCGCCAGAGAGCGTCAGGTCGTTGACCACCAGGTCGCCCTGAACCTTGAGCGAGCGGAGCTGGGCTACCGGCAATTCGCTAGCGGCTCCGGCCGCTGCTGCTTCCGGCGTTGCTGCGCGCACCTCCCCTGGTGATATCGGTTCAAGATAACGGTCAGCATTCAGACTATCGACTTTAATGTCGAAAGCGACATCGGGTCCGGTGAAATTGACGATAGCGAGCATGCCGGTGATACTGGTTTCATCGAGTACGGCGTTCAGATCCAGGAGTGCCAGGTTCGTCGTCGATCCGCTGAACGATGATTTGAGTCCGAGCCGGGTCAATGCTGTGGGATCCGAAGTCTTCGGCATCGGCTGATTCAAGGTAGCGAGCAGCGCGCGCAGGTCGAAAGTCGGAATGTCGAGCGTGCCACTGAACGTTGGCGCTGACTGAATCTTTTCCGCCTCGAGACTGGCGCGCGCGTTCAACCCGAGCCCGGTCACGGTGACATCCTTCAAGCTCAAGGTCTCTTGACCGAGATTCGCATGCGCCGCGCCGGCCGCAATGCGCAGATCCACCGGTTTGTCGCTCCCTGGGCGGAGCACGGTCGCGTTGACCAGCAGCGGTGCAATCTGCAGATTGGACAATTCGCCTTTCAAACCGGCGTCGACGATCAACGCTCGCACCGACTTGGCGAGATCGCCTTGACCGAGACCGCGCAGCAAAGGCCCCATGTCCTTGCTCTCAATCTTGAGTGCGCCGTCCAGATTACCGGACCCTTTGGCGAAATCGACCTCGTGGCCTTTCATGCTGCCGCGTGCACTCAACCCGAGGAGATCGGCCGACAATGTCGGTACATCGATGCGGCCGCTGGCGAGATCGGCATCGAAGTCCGCGCTGATATCGAAGCGCTTGTCAGATTCACCAGCCAGCCGTCTGGCCATATCGCGCAACGGTTTGCCGTCGCCTTGAAAGCCGGATACGACCGCCAGCAGCGATGGCAGGTCGGGGCCAAGTGCTTTCAGGGTGCCTTTGACCGCCGGTTCAGGCGTATTGGCGTTGCTGACGACAACGGCGCCGTTGATCGAATTGCCGAGTAATTCTGCAGTCAGCTTGGGCAATGACACCCTGCCAGCCCCAAGGTCGGCATCGAGATCGGCGTTTACCGAGAACGCTTTGTCGGTGGCGTCGCTGAAAGCCGTGTTCAAACTCTTCAACGCGCCAGGGCTGGCACCGTTAAGCGTGCCGATAACGGCGACGAGGAGCGGCAGGTCGGGGCCTTTCGCGGTCAGCGTGCCTTTCGCTGTCGGCTCTGCCGTGTTGGCTTTGCTGGCATTGAAGCGACCGCTCAAGGTCGCGCCGAGTAGTTGGCCGTCGAACTGACTGACGACCACCTCGCCGCTGTCCATGTCGGCATCGAACGCGATCTCGAGATCGAACGCTCGGTCGGCGACGGCGGCAATCTGCTTGCCTACCGGCAATTTGAAAGCGCTGAAGATCTGCGCAAGATCTTTCCCTTTGACAGACAGTTTGCCGGCCGCGCCGGGCTGCGCTTCGTCGATATGGGTGGCCTTGAATTCGCCGGTCGCGGTTGTGCCGAGGCCGCTGAGTTCAAGCCCGCTGACGCTCATGGTGGCATCGGCGAGATTGAGGTCGATGGCAGCGTCGAGGGCAATCGTTGTGTGGCCGCCGGGCAGATGCTGACCGCGCATCTCGGTCGTCAAGGCGAGCGGCGTCACCACATAGTGTTCGTCATCGATGTTATAGGCGACCGTCCCGTTCAGTTTCACGTCGCCATCGAATGCCGGCTGATTGGCAATTGCACTCATCGCAAGTTCGAATGCAACCGGTTCTCCCAGGGTCAGTGCGCCGGTTGTCACATCGAGCCGCGAGATCTGTACGGACTGCCCGCTCACCGCGTCGTTCCAGTTCAGCTGCGCATCCTTGATATCCACACCGCCCAGTATCAGCGCCGCCAGACCGCCGCTGTCCCGGTGTTTCTCCGCGCCGGCGTCGCCGGCGAAGCTGTCCCAGTTGGTAGCGCCTTCGGCGTTCCGCGCCAGATTCAGGCGCAGACCGTGCAGAACGACGGTATCCATTTCAATGCGTCGGCTGAGCAAAGGAAGCGTGGCGACAGCGACCTGCAGATCGGCCGCCATCAGCATCGGCGCATCGCCGAAACCCGCGGCATTGCTGAGCGAGAGTGGCCCGGCCTTGAGGCGGATCTTCGGCCACACGGCGAACTCAAGCGGGCCTTCGAGGTTCAACTCGTGCCCGGTCTGCTTGCGCACTTCCTCGGTCAGCCGTGTCTTGATGTCGTCGGCATCGAGTGAAGCAAGGAAAGCCAGGCCACCGCCGATGATCAGCACCGTCAGGACGACCAGGCCGATGACGATACGCAGCAACACTTTCATTCGTGGGCTCCATGACGGACATCGGCGGCCAGTGCCGCAGCCAGTCGGGCACGGGCACGCACGCAGGCTGCGCGGACCTGGGCCGGCGCCGTGCCACCGAAATGATCGCGTGCATTGAGCGCGTTATCCATATCGAGTACGGCATAGACGGAGTCGTCCAGTGCCGGGTCCAGCCGCTGGAAGTCAGCGAGCGCCAGTTCCTGCAGCTCGCATCCGCGTTCGACAGCGAGCTGCACGGACGCGCCGACTACGGCATGCGCGTCGCGAAAAGGGCGACCCAGTCGAACCAGGTGATCGGCCAGATCGGTTGCAGCGATATAGCCTTGCGCAGCCGCGGCGCGTAGCCGTTCGCGACGCGGCTTGATGGTCGGGACCAGATCGGCAAATGCGCGCGTGCAGCCGGTCAGCGTGTCCAGCGTGTCGAACAACGGCTCCTTGTCTTCCTGGTTGTCTTTGTTGTACGCCAGCGGTTGCGACTTCATCAGCGTCAGCAGCGCCATCAGATGGCCGACCACGCGCCCGGATTTGCCGCGTACGAGTTCCGGTACGTCGGGATTTTTCTTCTGCGGCATCATCGAGGATCCGGTGCAGAATGCATCGTCCAGTTCGACGAAGCCGAAAGCCTGCGAGTTCCACAGCACAAGTTCCTCACTCATGCGCGAATAGTGCACCATCAGCAGCGCGCCCGCGGCAGTGAACTCGATGGCGAAATCGCGATCGCTGACAGCATCGAGCGAATTCTCGGCAACGGCTTCGAAACCCAGCAGTTCCGCGGTGCGTGCGCGATTGATTGGGAAGGTCGTACCGGCCAATGCACCAGCACCGAGCGGCAGCGTGTTGAGACGCCGGCGACAGTCGACGAGCCTGCCGGTGTCACGCAGGAGCATCTCGAACCAGGCCAGCATGTGGTGACCGAAAGCTATCGGCTGCGCTGCCTGCAGGTGTGTATAGCCTGGCATCAGGGTGTCTGCTTCGCGTTCGGCGAGCGTGATCAGATTCTGCATGAGGCGGTCCAGACCGGTCAGCAATTCACCGATGGCGCCGCGCAGATACAGGCGGATATCGGTCGCCACCTGATCGTTACGCGAACGCGCGGTATGCAGCTTTTTGCCGACTTCGCCAATGCGTTCGACCAGCGCCGACTCGATGTTCATGTGTACGTCTTCGAGCGTAACCGACCAGACGAAGTTGCCGGCTTCGATGTCGACGCGCACGGCATGCAGCCCGGCAGCAATGGCGGTGAACTCAGCCGGCTCGATGACCCCGCATTCGGACAACATGCGCGCGTGCGCAATCGAACCTTCGATATCACACAGCGCAAGGCGTTGATCGAATCCGACCGAAGCGGTGAACGCTTCGACGAATGCATCCGTCGGCGCGGTGAAGCGGCCGCCCCAGGGTTTATTGCTGGTCTGGCGTGAGGTCATACTGAATCCGCGCTTGTTCGCTGGTTGCCACGGTCGATGAGGGCCTGAGAGTATAGCCCAGGGCGGCGTGCCGGCGTCCGCCGGGATGGCTCTTTTCGACAGCCATTGCGGCTCGACAACGAGCGCTGACAGCAGGCTTGCGTGTCTGCGCGATGCGTTCACAATGGGCGCGCCATGCGCCGCTATTCCGATCGACAGCCACCGCCGCGATGAACCGGGAGTAATTGCACGGTGGTTACCTCGTTGCGCCAACCCGAGACTGCAACCGCCGAGACGCGGCAGCAGGCTGTATTTCTGCCCGATCTGTGTGGCGTTACGGCGCTGCTTGCGGTCGTCGTCGTCAGCGAACTGGCAGCGCTTGTCATCGTCATCGCTGCGACTGGTTTCGAACCGGATTTCATTGACGATCTGGCGCTGGTCTCGCTGTATGCGCAATGGCTGGGTTTGTCGTGTTCGGCGGCCCTGTGTCTGGCCCGCAAACCGCTGGTCGGCGTGGATGAACGCTGGATTGCGGTCATCTGCTACACGTTGATTCTGACTGTCACGTACGTGATCGCGGAATTCGCCTGGTGGGTGGTCAATCCGGTCGTTGGCGCTGGCGCGCTGATCGATCTTTCGCGACCTGAACTCCTCGCCCGCACAGTCAGCATCAGTGCACTGGTCGGTGCGGCGGCGCTGCGATATTTTTATGTGCAGTTTCATTGGAAGCAGCGCGTGGCATCAGAGGCGCAGGCCCGTCTCGAAGCGCTGCAGGCGCGTATTCGCCCGCATTTCTTTTTCAACTGTATGAATACGATCGCGAGTCTGACGCGAACCGACCCGGCGATCGCCGAGCGTGCAGTGGAAGATCTCGCCGATCTGTTCCGTGCCAGTCTCGCCGATGCACGTGCTCTGGTCGCGTTTACCGAGGAACTCGCGTTCGTCGAACGGTACCTGAATATCGAACGCTTGCGCCTTGGCGAGCGGCTACAGGTCGACTGGCACATCGAGACGATGCCCGATGGCGCGCGCCTGCCACTGCTCAGCCTGCAACCGATAGTCGAGAATGCCATCTACCACGGCATCGAACCGGCGCGTGCCGGCGGAGTCATCGAAATACATGCAGCGGTTACCGATGGTCGGTTGGAAGTTCGTGTCGTCAATCCGGTCAACGATAGCCAGGCGGCGCGCCATCAAGGCAATCGCATTGCACTCGATAACGTGCGCCAGCGGCTGCGTGCGCATTTCGGCGTCCTGGCCCAGCTGACCACCTCGAATGACGGTACACGCTACGAAGTGCAGCTCGTGGTCCCGCTCGCGCAGGGCACTCGGCGATGAGGATTCTTGTCGTCGATGACGAACCGCTGGCACGCCGACGGTTGTGCGCCCAACTCACCGATCTCGCACAAGGCGACATCGTCGGGGAGGCCGACAACGGTGTAAGCGCGCTCAGCGCGGTGGAAGCGCTCAAACCGGACGTCGTTCTGCTCGATGTGCGAATGCCCGACATGGATGGTCTCGAAACCGCCCGCCATCTGCGCCGCCTGCCGCAGCCGCCCGTGGTCATTTTTACGACGGCATTCGACGAACATGCGCTCGCCGCATTTGAGACCCAGGCGCTCGATTATCTGTTGAAGCCCGTGCGCAGCGAGCGGTTGTCCGAAGCGCTGCAGCGCGCAGCCATGCTGACGGCAGGGCGCGAGGTTCTGACTGAGGCGCCGGCGGCAAACCTCGGTCGGCGACGGCACGTCAGCGCACTTGTGGGCGATCATCTGCGCTTGCTGCCGGTCGCCGAAATCATCTATTTTCAGGCCGAACAGCGCTATGTCAGCGCGGTAGCGGCTAACTCGCATCTGCTGATCGAGGACCCGCTGCGCGCGCTGGAAGCAGAGTTCGAAGACGCTTTCGTGCGCATTCATCGCAGTACGTTGGTCGCGCCCGCCCACGTGCGTGCACTCGAAAAAGATCAGGCTGGCAATCTGCTCGTCGTGCTCGACCAGCGCCCGGAACGGCTGCTGGTCAGCCGTCGACTGTTCGGCACCGTTCGTCGACGCCTGCGGCTGCTCTGAATCAGGCCGGCGAAGATATCAGCATGACCCGTATCCATGTCGATGCCGAACTTGGCCCCGGACTCGAGCTGTCGTTACCGGCTGCAGCTGCGCATCATGTCAGGGGCGTTCTCCGTCTGGTCCGCGATGACGAACTCGTGGTCTTCGATGGTCGCGGAGCGGAATACGAGGCGCGGCTCGTCGCGGTCGCGCGCGATGATGTTCGTGTGCTGCTGGGCGCCGCATGCGGGCGGGTCACCGAATCGCCGCTGGAAGTGACTTTGGTGCAGTCGATCTCGCGCGGCGAGCGCATGGACTATACGATCCAGAAAGCAGTCGAGCTCGGCATTCAGCGAATCGTACCGGTAGTCAGTCAGCGCACGGTGGTGCGGCTTTCTGCCGAGCGCGAAGACAAACGGCTGATCCATTGGCGTGGCATCGTTCGGCATGCCGCCGAGCAGAGCGGGCGTTCGTGTCTGCCCGAAGTGACCGCGGTCTGCACGCTCGACAACTGGCTCGCCGCGCCGGCGCGTGTCCCCGCTTATCTGCTGCAACCGGATTCAGGGCGCAGTCTTGCCAGCGAACCCGCACCTGGCAGTGCAGTCGCCCTGCTGGTCGGGCCCGAAGGCGGTTTCGAGCGCGACGAAATCCGCCGGCTGATCGAGAGCGGTGTGCAGGCCGTACATCTTGGCCCCAGGATCCTGCGCACCGAAACCGCAGCTCTGGTTGCGTTGGCCATCATCCAGGCTCATTGGGGAGATCTCGCTTAACAGTCTGGTGAAAAAGTACTGCGCTCGGCATGACAGCGTTGCTCGAGCGCGCAAAATCCTCATTTACTCCATGTAAACTCCGTTTTTGCGCGCTCGCGCGGCTTGTCCTACCTTCGCTCGCTACGTTTTTCACCACCCTGTTAAGGAAACTCTGAATAAGTCCATCCTGGACTTCTACTCGCCTCATCCCTGAGTCTCGCCCTTGCAGGGCTGCGCTGCGCGCGTTCAAAATCGCTCCAGGCGATTTTGTCCGAGAACGGAAAGGGAAAAATGTGATTTTTCCTGTCCTTCATTTTCAATGGTCTACGCCCATCGAAAATGGCGGCACGTCCGTGTGCCACAGAAGCTCTGCGATTGCAGAGCTTCCTTAATCATGTTGAATTCGAGGATGTTCCACTATGTTTCGTTCGCTGAAAACTTTTTTTGACGAGCAGATTGCGCGTTTCGCGGAACCGGGCAACCAGGTCGATGCGCTGCCGCTCGCGGTTGCCGCATTGCTGTTGGAAATCGCCAATGCCGATCACGAAACGAACGCCAGAGAACGCGCCGCGATAGTTCAGGCTGTCGGTCAGGTTTGCGGGATCGAGGAAACCGCGATTAGTGACTTGATTGAGTCGGCGGAGAATGCGGCGGCGGAATCCGTATCGTTTTTCGACTTCACCAATGTCGTCAACGAACAATTCGACCACGCCAGGAAATACGAACTCCTGCGGATGCTATGGCGAATTGCTTTTGCGGACGGGCGGCTCGACCACTACGAGGAATATTACATCCGTCGCCTGGCCGATCTGCTACATCTCTCACATCGCGACTTCATTCGCGCGAAGCTCGAAGCAGCCCCGGTCGCTTAAGCCAGTTCAACCCGCGGGCTGGACCTGCGGTATTGGAAAGTCGTGGCCGAGCATGGCCATGATCAATTGGTCTTCGAGTTCGATACGCGAGGTCAGCACTTCAGCGAGCAGCGATAGATCGGTCTCGAGTTTGGCCTTGATCAACGCTTCATCCGGTGCGTCGTATTTCTCCGTGAACTCGACTGCGATGTCGGTCGAGCGCGCAATCTGCGGATAAATTTCGCGCGCCTTTTCCAGTACCGGCAGGCGCCGTTCCTGGCCTTCGGCGATACGCTGATAGAGTCCGAAATGGGCAGCGGCGATATAGTCGACGAGGATCTCCTGGAATTCGTCCAGAGTTTCGCGCACGCCTTGATCGGAAATCCCGAAATCGAGTTTGCTGAGCTCCCACAGCAGGACGAGCATCTGTTGCCGCTCCTGCAACAGGTCTTCGATGAGTTTGCGTGAGCGCGGGCGCTGGTTGGCAGCGACGGTGGATTGTCGGGTCATGAGCGTTGTTCTGAGTATTTGAGGTGGCGCCGGTAATGTAACCCGCGCTCGGCGCAAAAGCATCCAGGTGTGCGCTAGCACTCGGTTTTCTCGCCGGTATTCAGTATTTGCGGCAGTATAATCGTGGGATGGAGATCCCTGGATACGAGATCAAGCGTCAGATCGGTCAGGGTGGCATGGCCAGTGCCTACCTTGCCCTGCAACGCTCGCTCGGCCGCCAGGTTGTCCTCAAGATCCTCGACACCCGTGCCCACGTCACGAAGGAAACCCTCGAGCGATTCCTGAACGAAGGGCGCATCATCGCCTCGCTCAACCACCCGCACATCATCACTATTTACGATATCGGTCAAGCCGACGAACAGGTCTTCATCTCGATGGAATACATCGAGGGCGGCGATCTGAAGCAGCGCATTGCAGAGCGTGTTTTCGCCCCGGCCGATGCGCTTATCATCATCGAGAAGATCGCATCTGGCCTGGCGGCAGCGCACGACGCCGGCATCGTTCATCGCGACGTCAAGCCTGGCAATATCCTATTTCGCAAGGACGGCACGCCGATACTGAGCGACTTCGGAATCGCCAAGCGCTTGACCGGCGATTCCGATCTCACGCTGACCGGCATGTTTCTCGGCAGCCCGAATTACATGGCTCCTGAGCAGTCGGAATCCGGTCCGATAGACGGTCGCGCCGATCTCTACGCGCTTGGCGTGATCCTGTTCGAGATGCTGACCGGCACCCGTGCCTACCCGGCCGAGTCGATCATCGACGTCATTCTGCTGCACAAGCAGGCACCGATACCGAAGCTGCCGCCAGCGCTGGTCGAGTATCAGGAACTGATCAATCTGCTGATGGCCAAGGATCGCAACAACCGTTTTCGTGATACGCGCGCTTTGATCCATTTCATGGCCGATCTCCGGCGCCGGGAAGCTGCCAGCGTCGTTGCGCCGGCCGCCAACGCAGCCGTGCCGCTGACCAACGTGCCGCAGGCTGGCACAGTGACCGTGACGCGCCTCGCTATCGAACCGCGTCGACCGCTATGGCGCCGCCTGGTATTGCCGCTGATGCTCGTCGCCTGCAGCGCCGGCTGGGGTGGGCTGCTTTACGTCGAACACGGACTCGAAGCGCATTCCGAGCGACCGGCGCAGACGGCAGCGGTGCTCGAAGCGCTGCCAGCCGGGCCGCCGCCGCATACTTCGGTCGCGAACACCGACATGACACAGATTGCCGGCGCCTTGCTATGGTTGGGGCGCCGCAGTCTGGACGAGTTCCGCCTGACGGCGCCGCCGCGCGACAATGCCTATTATTACTTTTCGCGGTTGTTGCAGATGGCGCCTGAGCATGTCGGTGCGCGCGAAGGTCTACGTGAAATCGCTGCCCGTTACGCAATTCTGGCCGAACACGAACTCGCCGCCGATCACTACGCGCTTGCTCAGAGCTATATCGCCATCGGGCTTAAGCTTGACGCGCAGAACGACGCGTTGCATGTGCTCGAAAATCTCGCCACGACCAACAAGGCCGGTTTATGGGCGACGTTGAAGAGTCTGGTGCAATAACGCCGGGTGGCTGAATCTACTGCGGCGGTGGAATAACGGCCGGATCGGCCATTGCGTCGCGGGTCGGCACGAGATCGAGCAGGGAGCGCGCCTGCTCCAGTTGCTGCGCATCCCAGGCGTCGATCAGCGCTTTGAGCTGCGAGGCCTTGGCCGCCTCGCGTACCGGGCGGCTGACCGGCGGTGTGGGCGCTGCCGTAGCGCGTTCTGCGATGCGTGGGGTGGGATGCGCAGTGCCTGGCGCTTGCCCGGTATCCTCGTCCGAACTCGGCAGCTGTGCGGCGTCGATTGCCGGCGCGGCTGATATACCGAGCGCCTGCTCACGCAATTCCAGTCGTTTCGATTCCTCAACGGCCCGCGAGGTGTCGTCGATCAACTGGCCGTTTTCGAATACGCGTACGCGTGGACCTTGCGTAGCGCTGCGATACCACGGTGGCGCAGAGCCCGAAAGCTGCACACGCCCGCTGGCCGTGCTTTCCCATTGGTACATTCGGGCGACAGCCGGAGTGGTTAGAATCAGGAGCGCGACGGAGCAGCACCAAACGAAGCGCTGTGATGGGCGACGATGCGAGAACATGACCAGTCGAGTATAGGCGCCACAGGGTGCAGGCGGTAGCGGATGGACAGCTTGGCGGAATTGAGGAACGAGCGACGACCGCTGGTTGTGCCGACGTCCGCCGGTGCACGTCTGCTCGGTCTCGCGCTCGACAGCCTGGCGCCGGCAACCTGGGAACCGCCTGAGATCCTGGCCTGGTCGAGCTGGGTCGCACGCTGTTTCGAAACGCTGCAGCTGGAGGGCTCTGCGCTGACCGGCGCGAGCGAATTCCTGCTCACTCAGGCCCAGGAGGCCGTGCTCTGGCAACGCGCGCTCGCTGCCGAGGGGGCTCCGGAGCAAGCTGCTACGCTTGCTCGCGACGCGTGGCGCATCGCGCACGAATGGCGTCTGCCGTGGCAGTCGGGCGCAGCATTGGTCGAAGCTGAGGATGTCTACGCATTCCGGCGCTGGTCCGCGGCGTACGTCACGCGCAGCGATGCGCTGCGAGCAAGCGACGAAGCGCGCTTCATAGCCGCCATGCCTGTCGGTAGCGGGCGAGCGGTGGTGAGGATGCTCGGGTTCATCGAGCGCTCGCCGGTAATCGACGCTATTTGCGGTGCAACACAAGTTGCGCCAGGCGCTGCGGATGCCGCCGCTTTCAGCGGGCGCGCTTATGCCGATCGCGCCGACGAATTCAGTGCGGCGCTGGACTGGGCGACAGTGCTTTCTGCACACGACGCTAGCGCCAGGGTGGTGATCGCACTCGACAGCCTGCAGCAGGATCAGGTTCTGCTTGAGCGCTGCCTGCGCGAGCACTTTGGTAGTGTTGCGTCAACGGCCGTTCATCTGAGCGTGCGTCAGCCATTGGCGCAGGTGCCGAGCATGCAGAGTCTGTTGAACATCATCGAATTGTCGCCACTCGCGCAATGGGACGCCCTCAGCGCATTTACGACCTGCCGGCACATCGCCGACGCCGATGGCGAGAGCGCAGCGCGAGCCTGCCACGATGCAATGCTGCGCGAGCAAGGGCGTTATGAATTGCCGTTGGCACTGGTCGAGCAGATGGCGCTGCGGGCCGTGCCAGCGTGTCCATCGCTGGCCAGCCAGTTGGGCGCGCTGCAGGCACTGCTGGCACAGACGCCGCGCCGGCAATCGCTGAATGGATGGCTCGGTCATTTCGAGCGCTGCTTGCAGGCTTGCGGCTGGCCTGGACCACTGGTCGATGACAATGAGCGTCGTCGTGCACTCGCCGGCTGGTCGGATTTGCGCGATCGATTGCAGCGCCTCGATGCCGTACTCGCACCGCTGACACTTGTCGACGCGCGCAGCCGCTTGCGCCAGGCGCTGGCCGAAGCCGTGGCCCCAGCGCTCGCAACGGAATCCAGCATCTATATCACGACACCGAAAGAAGCCTGTCTACTGGCGCCGACGCATCTTTGGCTGGCCGGTGTTGAGAGCAATGCGCTCGGCCCACAGTCCCGGCCGTCGCCGCTGTTGCCGTTTGCCGAACAACGCGCCGCCGGCGTGCCCGGCAGCGATCCCGCAGGCGATCTTCGGCAGACGCGTCGCCTGCTTGGCTGGCTCGCCGCAGGCAGCGGCCAACGGATTGCCAGCTATTGTTCCGGTGATGGTGATCAGGTGTTCAGCCCGAATCCACTCATCCCGGCATTGCGCGGCCTGGCGGCGACACCGTCAGCAGTGACCGTCCCGCTGGCCTGGCGTCAGGGCCAGCGCCACGGGAACGGCGACACCGGCCGCAGCTGCGAGGTGCAGCTGATTGCCGACGAGTACGGTCCTCGCTTGCCACCGACACGGCCGCTGACCGGCGGTGTCAGTGTGCTGGCGGCCCAGGCGGCGTGCCCGTTTCGTGCGTTTGCACGCCATCGTCTGCGGGCAGCGGCCGTCGCCGAGCCGCTGCCCGGTCTCGACAGCCGCAGCCGAGGTTCTCTGGTTCATCGCGTGCTCGCCTTCTTGTGGGCACAGCTTGGTGACCAGGCCAGCTTGCTCGCCACCGAGCCGGCTGCGCTGCAGAACCTGATCGGACAGTGCGTTGCGCGGGCCGAAATCCTGCCGCCTCACACGACCCCGCTCGAACGTGAACTGGCTGCAGTCGAGCGTGTGCGCGTCGCCAACCTGCTGGCTGACTGGCTGGTCTTCGAGGCGGCTCGCCCGCCGTTCACCGTATGCGCCACAGAACAGGCAGCCAGCGTCGAGTTCGAGGGGCTGGCCCTGAACATTCGCATCGATCGTCTCGAGCGCGATACCAGCGGACGCGAGACGATAGTGGATTACAAGACTGGCGCTTGCCGCGAAAACGCCTGGTATGCGACACGGATGGATGAGCCACAGCTGCCGTTCTATGCGTTGACCAGCGAATCTAGCCGGCTCGGCGCGATCGCTTTCGCACGCGTTAACAGCGTCGATCCAAAGTGGATCAGCCTGCCGCGCGCGCGCAGCGAAACCGCTGCGGAAGACTGGCAGGACGCGCTTGCTGCATGGGGCATCGACCTCGCCGCACTGGCTGCCGAAATCCGCGCAGGTCTGGCCGTACCGGCGCCGAAACATGGCGCAGCAAGCTGTCGCCTGTGCGAGTTGCCGCTGATGTGTCGTCTCGCCGAACGCGGTTATCGGGCCGGCGACAGCGACGCCGACGATGAGTCTGCTGACGATGATGACTGACGCCGCGGCGCGCCTGGCGGCGCTCGACCCATCACAGTCGTTTGCCGTTCAAGCGCCCGCCGGTTCGGGCAAGACTACCTTGCTGACGCAACGGTTGCTGCGCCTGTTGACGACAGTCGAGGCACCCGAACAGGTTGTCGCCATCACCTTCACACGCAAGGCAGCCGAAGAAATGCGGGCGCGGATTGTCACGGCGCTCGAACTCGCGCGTGGTCCTGAGCCGACTGAAAGCTTTCTCGCGGCCACTTACCAACTGGCGCGCGAGGTCCTGGCCCATGATGCCGTGCAGGGTTGGCAACTGAGCGAGCAACCGTCGCGCCTGCGGATAATGACCATTGATGCGCTGTCCCAGCACATCGTCCGGCAGATGCCGATCACCGCTGGACTCGCCGGCCCGCGCGCTATCGAAGAAAACGCGACCACGCTGTATCGCAACGCGGCGCGTGATGCGCTGGCAACACTGGCGGACACGGCCAGTAGCCGACGAGGCGCCATTGTCGAAGCGCTGATTCATCTCGATAACGACTGGGCCAAGCTGGAAAACCTGCTTGCGGTGATGCTCTCGCGCCGCGATCAGGGACTCGCAGTGAGCGGCACAGGCGACGAGCAGGCCCTGCTCGAGTCGTTCTACGGCGCCGTCGTCGAGGAGGTGTTGATCTCAACACGGGCGCTGTTCACACCCGGACTCGCCGCCGAACTCGTCGCTGTCGCCAGCTATGCGGGCCGTCAGCTGGCAGCAACCGAAGGTGGCAATCTCGCCCAGCTGGCCGAGTTGCGCGCCATGCCGGTGGCGACGCCGGACGGACTCGCCGCGTGGCAGGCTCTCGCCAGCCTGTTCTTGAAGAGCGACGGTGATTATCGCCGTCAGTTGACCAAGGTGCAGGGTTTCCCGCCTGGCAAGGGCGAGCCTGCCGCGATGAAAGCGCGCCTGTTGGCCGTGATCGAGACCCTGGCCGGCGAGCCGCGCGCACTGCCACTGCTGCAACGGGTGCGTAAGTTGCCGGCAACGCTCTACAGTAGCGGCGAGTGGACCGTCGTGCTGGCACTGCTGGACCTGCTGAAGACCGCGACAGCCCATCTGATGGTGGAGGGCGAGCGCACCGGCAGGGTCGATTTCACGGCTTTTTCGCTGGCCGCGCTGCAGGCATTAGGCGAGCCGGAGCAGCCGACCGACCTGGCGCTCAGCATGGACTATCGCGTGCAGCATCTGTTGATCGACGAGTTTCAGGATACGTCGTCGATTCAGTTCGAACTCATCGAACGCCTGACCGCCGGCTGGACCGGCGACGACGGCCGCAGCCTGTTTCTGGTCGGCGATCCGATGCAATCAATCTACCGCTTTCGCCAAGCTGATGTTGCGCTTTTCCTGCGCGTGTTGAGCGAACGCCGCATCGGACATGTGGCGCTCGTTCCGCTCGCCCTGCAGGTCAATTTCCGGGCCCAGGCTGCACTGGTTGATTGGATCAATGCGGCAGTGCCGCCCGCACTGGCCGAAGTCGCCGCTTTCGACCTGCGGTTCGTGCCGCAGACTGCGGTGCATCCAGCCAACGGAATCCCATGTGCGCTATACCCGGTGGCGGTACGCGACAACGCGAGCGAAGCGGCGCGAGTGCTGTCAATTGTGCAGACCATCCGGCAGGACGATCCGCAGGCGAGTATTGCGATACTCGTGCGCAGCCGCACCCATCTCGGCCAGATTACGGCGAGTCTGGTCGAAGCGGGCATTCCGCTGGCAGCGCGCGAAATCCGACCGCTGCTGGCGCTGCCGGTGGCGTGCGATCTGTTCGCTTTGACACGCGCCTTGATCCACGAAGCGGACAGCGTGGCGTGGTTCGCTGTACTGCGCGCGCCCTGGTGCGGACTCAGCCTGGCAGCACTCACCACACTGGCTGCATGGCGTGGCTCCGAAAGCACGGTGCGCGGTGCGCTGCATCGCGCGTTGGCCGGTACTGAACTGGCATCGGATGACGTGGCACGGCTGCATCGCGTCGCCCGCATTCTGGAGAGGGCTGTTCGCGAGCTGGCCTGTGCCTCGCTGCCGCTGGTTGTCGAGCGTACCTGGCTCTTGCTCGGTGGACCGGCCGAATTCGACGAGCCGGCGCAGGCGGCCGATGCGCAGGCCTATTTCACGCTGCTCGAAGCCGTCGTACGCGAACATCCGCTAGTCACCGCAGAGCGCATCGGTGAGCGCATGGCCGAGCGCTATTCGACACCGCCGGCGGCGCCCGCCGGCGCCGTGCAGGTCATGACCATGCACCGCGCGAAAGGTCTGGAGTTCGACCATGTGATCATTCCAGGACTCGGCCGGCGGCCGCGGCCCGAGTCACGGCGTCTGCTGATGTGGCGCGAGCGGCGGTTGACCGGAGATATCCCGACGCTGTTGCTGGCGCCGATACCCGCCAAAGGCCACAGCCCGCTATACGAGTACCTGCGCTTTGAAGAGCAACGCGACATTGCCGCCGAGACAGTGCGCCTGCTGTATGTCGCCGTGACGCGCGCGCGTCGCCGCCTGCATCTGCTTGGTCATCTGCGTGCCGACACGCCTGGCGGACAAAACGTCGAGTCGCGCGTAGAAAAAGGATCCCTGCTTGCACTGCTGTGGCCGTTTATCGGCGCAGATTTCATGGCCGCAGCGGCCGGATTGGAGACGGGTCCTCCGGCGCAGCATCATTCTGTCGCGCGACCGCAGAGTCTGCTTCGTCGACGCAGCCCGGCCCATCTGCCAGCGCCGCCAGACGACGAGCGCGGGTCAGACGCGAACGCCTTGCCGCCGCTGGTTGAGTTCGATTGGGCGGGCAGCACGGCACGACATGTCGGCACCGTTATCCATCGATTGCTGCAGCGGGCCGGCGACATCGGTGACTACGCCGAAACCAAGGCCGCTGGCCTTTACGTTCGCGGTCAGCTCCGTGGACTGGGAGTGCCGCGAAGCGAACTAGAGGCGGCCGCAGCTCAGGTCGAGGCCGCGCTCGCCCGCGCGCTGGCGAGCGAGCGCGGACGATGGCTGATGTCCACTGCACACCACGACGTTCGTGCCGAATGGCGCCTGTCGCATCAAGTCGATGCACTGCGCGAACATGTCGTGATCGATCGCAGCTTCATCGATGCCCGCGGCACGCGCTGGATTGTCGATTTCAAGACCGGCCAGCATGCCGGCAGCGGACTCGAAACCTACCTCGAATCAGAAGTCGAACGCTATCGCCCGCAACTGGAACGCTATGCACGAATCGTTGCGAGTCTTGAGGTGCGATCTGTACGACTCGGTCTCTACTTTCCGCTGCTGGATGCGTGGCGCGAGTGGCCCTACGTTCCAAGCTGACTGCGGCGCTGACGCCATTGCCCCGCAGCGAGACCGAACAGCGGCGTTGCGACCAGGAACAATGGGCCGGGCAGCGCCACTGTCGTTAGCTCGCCTGACAGCTGCACGTTGTCGAGACGCAACGTACCGGCCGCCGACGTCGCGCCGAGACCGTGCAAGTCGAACTGCAGCGCACCACTGCGCGGAGCCAGCGCCAGCCCGAGATCGAACGTCTTGAACACGGTCGTCGCTGCGCCAGCGGCCTGAGATATGCCGTCCGCGGCTAGCTGCCAGCTGTTCGGGCCGCTGCTCGAAGCGCGCAAGGCAAAGCTCAGCCTGTCGGCCGCGAGCACCAGTCCGGGTGCCAGTTCGATGATCAGGTGAACGACGTTGCCGGTCGTGAAGCCGCTGCTGGCCAGGGCACGACCGCTGACACCGGCGAGGTCAGTCAAGTGACCGGCGTCCTGCCAGTACGCGCTCAGGCCGGGAACGGCCATTGTAGGTGTCGCTGTGTAGCTGCCGTCAGCCTGCTCGAAATCGAAACGCAGCAGCATTGCCGCATTGCTCGTCGCGGGCAGCAAGACCAGACCGATGAGTGAAGCGAGAAAGATGGCGACGAGGCGCCGCTGGCGAAGGATATCCATATCCATAACTCCCTGTAGTAGTGATAATCGCGCAGTCCTTGCGCAGGCATCGTCCTGATGCCGTGAGTGAAGTATGGCACAGCTGCCAGCGCGCTGGCGAGTGCGAAGCGCCGCGGCAGTTCCGTTGTTGAGCGAAGGGCGGTGAGGCCGCCGGTTCAGTCGCTGTCGCTGATTTTCAGGTTGAGAGACATCAGCGAGGCCGGTCCGGACTCGACGCGATGCAGAAGCTCAGACTGTCGCTTTGCACCGGTCTTGTGAAAAATATGCTTGAGGTGAGTACGCGCGGTGTTGACAGAAATACTCAGCGACTCGGCGGCTTCTTCCAGACTCTGGCCATTGGCCAGTGTCTGCACCAGGGTCACTTCGGAACGGGTCAGGCCGTATAGCGCGCGCAGCACGCGCGCCGACAGGATGCGATACCCCGGCTCTTCGTACAGCAATACAGCAACACTCGGCGGTGCTTCCGCGCTCGGCACGGGCACGGCCACCAGCACCAGGTCACTGGCGTTGCCGTCCTGTTTCAGAACCAGCATCTCGGCGGCATCGGAAGCCGGCGATTGCGCGCGCACCGCAGCCCGCCGGAAGAGCGCGCTGAAGCGCTGCTGAAGTTCTGCGTCGCGCAGACCGAGAGCACCTTCCACTTCGTGCACATGGGCGCTCGAATCGAGGATTGCCTGGGCTTGCACATTGCGATACTCGATGCGCATCGTGCTGTCTAGAAGGACGACGGCGAGTGGCAATTGGTCGAACAGGAATCGCGAAGCCCGGGTGAATCGTTCGAGCGTGGCCATGCTGTTCAGCACGGTCTCGCCGCCGAAACGAAGCGCGACGCCGAAGTTGTTGCCACGTGCGTCTCGTAGCGGAGCGAGCGTGTCTCCCGGCGTGCTCGGACTGGCCTCAGGCTGGCGCCTGAGCGCCTGCTCGCGACCCTGTTTGAGAGAGCCTGCGACCACGCTTTCCGCGGCGTCCGGTGTCAACCCGTAGAGTGTCCCGAGAATGCGAGCGAGCGGCTGGCCGACGACGGCGTCGCGCGTCCAACCTGTCAGATATTCGGCGCCCCGATTGATGAACGTCACCCGACCTTCAAGATCGGTCGTTACGACGGCTTCATAGGTCGACGATGGCGCCTCCGCAACACTCGTCGCCGCGCGCCTGCCAGCTTGTCGGTGATCGAGGGCGAGATTCAGCGTGGTCAGGAGATCTTTGGTCGTGAACGGCTTATTGATGAAGCCGGCCGGTTCCGTCGCCCGGGCGCGGTCGAGAAGTTCGCGATCGGCGTACGCCGAGACGTAGACTACGGGTATGTCATATTGATTGCGGATCTGATGGGCTGCTTCGATGCCGTCCATGCCGTCGCCCAGGCGAATATCCATCAGGATCAGATCAGGCTTCAGTGCACCAGCCTTCTCGATCGCTTCCGGACCATCCTTGGCTATGGCCAGTACATCGAAACCGAGTCCGCGCAGGCGCATGCGTAACGCGCCGGCGACCGCGCGTTGATCTTCGACGACGAGGATGTTGGTACCAGCCACGACTTCCGCCTTCGCGCCCCGGCGTGCTCGCCACCGCACGGTGCGGTGTACTGAAGCGGGCCGGGATCCTCAATCGGTACTATAACTGATCCGAAAGTCTATGCCAGAGCGGCGTCGCGCGAAGGCTCAGCGGTCGTCGCGGAACTGCTTCTGGAACAGTTCACGTCGTTCCTGCGCATCGACCGTCAGCGTCGCGATGGGACGGGCCTCGAGCCGGCCGAGGCCAATTTCTTCGCCGGTTTCTTCGCAAAAGCCATAGGAACCGTCGTCGATGCGCTTGATTGCGTCGTCGATTTTCTTTAACAGCCGACGATAGCGGTCTCGGGTACGCAACTCGAGAATATTGTCGCTCTCTCGACTGGCCCGTTCGGCTTCGTCGCCAACGTCACGAATTTCCGACCGCAAATGGTCGAGAGTTTCCTGCGATTCGGCGATCAGTTCCTCGCGCCAGCTCTGCAGTTTGTTGCGGAAATAAAGCAGCTGCCGAGGGCTCATGTATTCCTCGTTGGTCGAGGGAACATAGCCTGCTGGGAGCTTCACTTCGTCGAGATTTATCATGCGAGTTCGAACTACCGGGGTCGGGGGCACAGTGGTCGGGGCTTTGGCTACTGCGGCGGCGGCGCGTGCAACAACAACAGGCGCGGCGCTGCTGGTCTTGCTGCCCGCGCCAGCAGGTTTGCTGACAGTGCCGACTGGTTTCTTCGGTTCTACCGTAGCCGCATTGCTGTTCATGGCGCTTTTCGGCGTCGGTGCTATGGCTGTTGGCACTTTGGCTGGTTTGGATTCCGCTTTTGGGACCGGTATTGCCACCTTGGCCGGCGCGGTCTTTGCGGGTTCAGTCTTTTTCGCTGGTGCCGGCTTGATCGGCGCTTTGGTTGCAGCGGGTGCAGACGTTTTAACGGGTGCTTTGGCGGGTGCCTTGGTCAATGGTTTGGCCGATGTTTTAGCAGGTGCTTTTGCCGCCGGTTTGGCGGCTGGCCGGGGCGCTGCCGTTTTGCCTGCCGCTTTCGCGGCTGAGGCCGGGCGCGCCGCCGGGGCTTTCTTCTTGTTTACGGGTTTGGCTGCCGCAGCTTTCTTTGTCGTCGATTTGGCCGTTGTCGATTTTGTCGTGGTCGGCTTGGCGGCGGTTTTCTTGGCAGCGACCTTGGCGACGGCTTTTTTCTTAGCCGGCGCTTTGGCCTGCGCCGGCTTCTTGCTGGCAGTCGATTTTTTCTTAGCTGCTTTCGCCACGACAGTTCCCTCGAGTGCGTGCTGCCGATGCCGCGCTGCTCGGCACGCCGGGCCCGTTACCACAAGCCTGGTTTAGAAAAACCGGGGCGCAACAGTAATCATTTTCGCCGGGGAGCGCAATGCTGATGCCTGCTGGCATCCGACAGACTGTGAGGTGCGGTCAATGGCTCGACCAGCGGTCGAGTTCCATTGTCAGCTGTCCGGCATTGATGGCATTCGCTGTCGTTCTTTCAGAGCGTTCGAGACGAACCAGACCGACGTCGGGAGCGAACCACTCAGTCGTCGTGACTTCGATTTCCGTACGACCGATGTAATTCCCGACATCGGCGTTGACCTTGCCGAGACTGCTGATCACCAGACAATCCTTGAAGGTGCCAGCGACCGTGGCGACGGTCGCCGACAAGGAGTCGACGCGGTAGTGCAAAGTGACCGGTACGTCGATACGGAAGAGCGTTTCCCACGGTGGGCCGGTATTTTCCAGCACGGCGGTATGAGTGGCTGCAGTCCACATTGAGGTGACGGTGAGCGGTCTCGGCAGGACGAGTTCATGCTGCGGGACGATGACGAACTCGGTGCCCTCGCGCTGTCTGCTCGCCACGCGGACGATGCCCGTCGCCGTGCTGTCATAGAAGTACCGCAGGCCTTCCGGTGTCTCGCGTACAGCGGCCTGTTGGTTGCCGACCTGGGCCGCGCGCCCGGTCGAGATCACGTAACGCAAATCGCGAGAGCCATCCATGGTCGTGCGTGTGACACGGTATTGCCACTCGATGCCAGGGGTCAGCGGAAAGTAACGGGCGACGATGTCGTCGCGGCTGCAGCCCGTAACCAGCACAGCGAAAAGCATGACCAGGACACTGCCACAAGGCCTGCCTGGGTGTTGTGACGAAGAGCCCTGTAACGGCGAAACGCAGTAGACCATGGCCCGGCATATTAACGCGCCGCACGTAGTACGTAATGCCTCCTCGGGGCGTGTGCCGGCTTCCCCTGCGGATACCGCTCTAGTAAGATGCGCAGCACGTCGCAGCCGGGCGGGGGACATCCGGATTGCGAGCGTAAGAGAGGACAGCAAGGGTATTCATCTGATGAATGTTCGTATGATTTCGGCTCTGCTGGCGGCAGGTCTGCTGGCGGGATCGAGTGTGGCAATCGCGGACGGCGACAGTGCCGCAGGGCGCCAGAAGGCGGAGACCTGTCTCGGCTGTCACGCAGTCACGGGTTACTACAATACCTATCCGACCTATCGCGTACCGAAACTCGGTGGTCAGAACGCCAAGTACATCGAAAGTGCGCTCAAGGCCTATCGCAGCGGCGAACGCGAGCATGGCACCATGCATGCCAACGCGGCCGACTTGAGCGATCAGGACATGGCCGATATCGGCGCGTTCATTGAAGCCCAGCGACAGTAGGTCGCTTCGCGGACGGCGCGGGCGCGCCGTCGGAGTACGATTCATGATGCACAATTCAGGTTTGACTTCGGCCGTGATATTCGCCGGCTTGCTGGGTCTGTCAGCGGCGGCCGGCGCGTCCGACGAAGCAGCGACCGATGACGCCGGGCTGCAGGCAAAGATCACGGCTTGTCAGGCCTGTCATGGCGAAAATGGCGCAAAGCCCATCATGCCTGAGTATCCGATACTTGCCGGTCAGTACGCCGACTATCTTGCTTCGGCGCTCCGTGCCTATCGCGACGGTCGCCGCAAGAATCCGATCATGGGCGCGCAGGTTGCCGCTCTGCAGCTTTCCGACCACGATATCGAGCAGATAGCCCATCATTTCTCCACCAAGGACGGCGTCAAGACGCTGCACAAGTAGAGCTGCGCGCCATGAAATTCGGCGCAATGGTCGCCACGCATATCGGCGACTGGCAACTACTCAAACTTGCCGACGACCTCGGCTACGATCACGGTTGGGTCCCCGACTCGCAGATGATCTGGTCGGACTGCTATGCGGTGCTGGCACTGGCCGCCGTCAATACGTCGCGTATCAAACTCGGCACCGGCGTCTCAATTGCGAGCACCCGTATTGCGCCGGTGACAGCGCATTCAATCGCATCGATTGCCGCGCTTGCGCCGGGCCGCGTGTTTCTCGGCCTTGGCACTGGCCATACCGCCATGCGCGTGATGGGCATGCGGCCGATGAAGCCGAAACCGTTTCGCGAATATCTGCGGGTCGTGCGCAGTCTGCTGGCCGGCGAGGAAGTCGAATACACGCTTGGCGACGAAACACGCGCCATCCGCTTTCTGCATCTCGAGCGCAGGTTCATCGAACTGGCCCACCAGATCCCCATCTGGGTCGCTGCCAATGGACCCGGCGCGCTGCGAGCGGCTGGTGCCTACGGAGACGGGCGCATCTCGGCATTGAACGAACCACCGGATCAGAGTCGCCAGAGCATCGAACTGATTGCCCTTGGCGCGCGCGAAGTCGGGCGCTCGCTGCCGGCCGAATATCACACCGCCGCACTGACCTCAGCGGTCGTGCTGGGACCGGGCGAGACGCTCGCCAGCCCGCGTGTGATCGATCAATGCGGCTCACAGGTCGCAGCGGCACTGCATTACTGCTACGAGAACTGGCGCCAGGCCGGCGATGACAGCTTCATTCCGGCGCCGGTACGTAATCTGTGGGACGAATATTGCGACTATGTCGGCCGCATGGCGATGCCGGAGCGCAAGCGCTATCTGCAAATCCATGAAGGTCACTGCAGTTTTCTGGTTCCCGAAGAACGGCGATTCATTACACCAGAGGCGATCGAGACCTGGATCCTGGCAGGTGAACCGGACGCCATCATCGCGCGCCTGCGCGCCGCCGAGCAGGCTGGTCTGCGCGAGATCACGTTGTTGCCGCCGATGGATCATGCGCGGCGCGTGTTTCACGATTTCGCAACCCAGGTGATAGCGCGCTACTGAGCTCCGCCGCGCGCGCTCACCCTGGCGCGCTCATCCAGTCGAGATAATGTTCTCCTCAAGCAGAGCAGCCAGGCGCTGCTCGTCAATACCTGCCTCAAGCAGTACCTCACGTGTATGTTCGCCGAGTCGCGGCGCGCCGCGACGGACAGCACTCGGCGTCACCGAGAACTGCGCCGCCGGACGCGTCTGGCGCAGGTCGCCGGCCTGCGGATGCGGATAAATCTGGATCAGTTCGTTGGCCGCGACCTGGGCGTGGGCGACCATTTGATTGCGCGTCAGTACAGGCGCGCAGGGCACCTGTTCCGCTTCGAGACGTGCCAGCCATTCGGCTGCCGGCAGGGTTAGTAGCGCCTCCTGGATCAGGGCCAATCGCGCATTCAGATGACGATCGCGCAGGGCGGGGGTGGCGAAGCGCGGATCATCCAGCCATTCGGGTTTCATCAGCGCGCGGGTCAGAGCGCGCCATTCACGATCGGACATCACAGCGACACTGATGAAACCATCAGCGGTCTCATAAATCAGGTCGATGAAACTCGCGGCATCCTGCTGCGGCAATTCATCGCCGGCGAAGGTCTGGCTGCCCATGTCCGAGCACCATAGGAACGATACGATCGCGTCGAGCATCGCGAGCCGGACATGCTGTCCGCGGCCGCAACGTTCACGCGCGAGCAGCGCGGCGGTGATGGCCTGAGCGACAGTCAGGGCGCTGACTTTGTCCGGCACGATGGTTCGCACCAGGCGTGGCCTCTCGGTATCCGCACCACCCTGTACGGTCGCCAGCCCTGAAACGGCCTGGATCAGTGGGTCGTAGACCGGCTTTTCCGCATAGGGTCCGGTAAAACCGAAACCGGCAATCGAAACGTAGACGATATCTTCACGCACCCGGCGCACAGCGTCCTCGCCGAGCCCCATGCGCTCGGCAACGCCCGGTCGGAAGTTCTGCACGAAGACATCGGCAGTACGCAGCAGCTCGAACAATAGCTCGCGACCGCGCGCGTCTTTCAGATCGAGTGCGACCGAACGCTTGTTGCGATTGTTGTTGACGAACGCAGCGGAGAATTCGCCGCGCCGGTTGGCCGATTTGCGGACGTGGTCACCACCCGCCGGGTTCTCCACCTTGATCACATCAGCGCCCTGATCACCCAGGATCATGGTGGCCAGCGGCCCCGAGATCATCGATGTCAAATCAATGATGCGATAGCCGTCGAGTGCGCCGTGCATGGTGGTTCCGCCTGGAGCAGATGGTTGGTTGAAGAGCATAGCGTTTCTTCAGGACCTGATCATTCGACTGAATAAGCGACCGCGAGCGACCTTGGTTATTGCAGCGCAATAATTCAATCCGTTGAAATAAAAGCGCTTTTGCACAAGACTCTGCGCTGGCAATCAATGAGCTGCAAGCGCCGACATGGTGACCGGGAAACAGGGCAATCCGCGCATGGCCGTAGCCAGCCCGACAGTCAGCAAGCTGCCCGTGCGAACGACGATTGCCGCTGGCGCTCAGGCGCAACGCTATGTGCGGGTGACCAACGCCGATCACCGCGGCTACGTCGAATTTCAGTTTTCCATCGGCGACCCTGCGCTGTTTCTCGACATGACCTTGCCGCCAGCAGCGTTCGCCGAGTTTTGCGCGACCCATCGCGCGCGGCATCTGAGCGCGGCTGTTGCGGCCATGGTCGACGCCAGCGAAGCACGCTGGTGCGATGGCACGGGTATTCCGGAGTAGATCATGACCATCGACCTGAAGACCGCGAGCGTGCAGCCGTTGCGGCGGACCTTCGACCATCTGGCCGATAAGCTCGGGCCGGACAAACAGCCGACGCGCTACCAGGAAAGCGTGTGGGGCTTGCAGCCGGAATTGAATCAGCATTATCGGCCGACCTGGGACGCCGAGTTTGCGATCTATGATCGACGGCGCACGGCTGTCGTGATGCGCGATTTCGACGACCTCGTCGATCCGCGCCAGTATTATTACGGGACCTGGACCATCCAGCGCGGGCGGCAGCAGGATTCCCAGGAACGCAATTTCGAGTTCGTCGAGAAGCGACGCCTGTTACAGGCGCTGGACCCGCTCTGGCAGGACCGTATCCGTCGTCATGTGATCCCCGTGCGCCATGTGGCCTGGGCAGCCAATACCAATAACAGCTATATCGCGGCCTATGGTTTTGGCGCGCCGGTGACCTCGGCGGCCAGCATGCACATGATGGATCACCTGGGTATGGCGCAATACATCAGTCGCATTGCGCTGGTGCTGGACGACAACGAGACCACTTCGCTCGATGCCGCGAAACGCGATTGGCTGACTGCGCCGCAGTGGCAGCCGTTGCGCGCCCTGGTCGAGGAATCGATGGTGACACGCGACTGGTGCGAACTGTTCCTGCTGCAGAATCTGCTCATCGACGGCAGCATTCATCCGCTGGTGTTCGAACATCTGGATGCCGAGATAGTCGCGCACGGCGGTGCTGCGTTTCCGATGCTGACCGAGTTCATGGTCGAGTGGTTTACCGAAAGTCAGCGTTGGGTCGATGCGGTGATCAAGATTGCAGCGGCCGAGACATCGGCCAATCGCGAGTTGCTGTCCGGCTGGCTCGCACACTGGGCGCCACGCGTGCGCGACGCTATCCTGCCACTGGCCGAATCGATGTTCGAGGATCGTGGTACGACAGTCATCGATGAAATTACCAGCGCGCTGTTGGCGCGCGCCAGCAAGGCCAGCCTGGCACTGCAGGAATCGACATGACCGGCAAAGTGTTCATCGCGCTGCAGAACATCGCTGAAGCACAACCGATCATCGAAGCGATAGTCGATGACAATCCAGGCGCGGTTGTGAATGAGAGTCCCGGCATGGTCAAAATCGACCGGGTCGGGCGGTTGGTCGTGCGCCGCTCGACGGTCAGCGAGAAGCTCGGTCGCGAGTTCGATCTGCAGGAAATCCATATCAACTTGATCTCGCTCGGTGGCAACATCGACGAGGATGACGACGAGTTCGTCCTGTCGTGGGGCGCATGAGCCGGTCGCAGCGCGCTCACTGCTGGCAACGCAAATCGAGGAACTATTGATGGCGCAAGGCAAACGACTGGGCTTGAAAGAACGTTATGCGCTGTTGACGCGTGGCCTCGACTGGGAAACGACTTACCAGCCCATGGACAAGGTGTTTCCCTACGACAAGTACGAAGGGATCATCATCAAAGACTGGGACAAATGGGCCGACCCGTTCCGTCTGACCATGGACGCCTACTGGAAATACCAGTCCGAGAAAGAGCGCAAGCTCTACGCCATTCTCGATGCGTTTCAGCAGAACAACGGCCAGCTCAATCTCGCCGATGCGCGCTACATGAGCGCGGTCAAGATCTGGCTGCAGGGTATCACCCCGTTGGAGTACGCCGCGCATCGCGGTTTCGCGCATGCGGCGCGCTCGTTCCGCGGTGCCGGTGCCCGTGTCGCCTGTCAGATGCAGTCGATCGACGAGCTGCGTCACGCGCAAACCCAATTGCATGCGTTCAGCCACTACAACAAGTACTTCAACGGCATGCATAACTTCGCGCATATGCGCGATCGAGCGTGGTATCTCTCGATTCCGAAAAGTTTTTTCGAAGACGCGATGTCGGCCGGGCCATTCGAATTCGTGACCTCGATCTCCTTCGCTTTCGAATACGTGCTGACCAATCTGCTGTTCATGCCGTTCGTTTCCGGTGCTGCGTATAACGGCGACATGGCGACAACGACTTTCGGTTTCTCGGCCCAGTCCGACGAATCGCGTCACATGACGCTGGGTCTCGAAGTCGTCAAGTTCATGCTCGAACAGCACGAGGACAATGTGCCCATCGTACAGGCCTGGCTCGACAAGTGGTTCTGGCGTGGGTATCGCCTGCTTGGACTGGTCGGCACGATGATGGACTACATGCTGCCGAAGAAAGTGATGTCGTGGAAAGAAGCCTGGGAAATCTACTGGGAAGAAAACGGCGTTGCGCTGTTTCAGGATCTCGGGCGCTATGGCATCCGCCTGCCGAAGTACCACGAAGTCGCAGCCGCCGAGAAAGGGCGACTAACGCATGAAATGTGGACGACGCTGTACCAGTACGGCAATGCGCTGGGCCTGCATACCTGGGTCCCGGATGACGCCGAGCTGGACTGGTTCAGCGAGAAATATGGCGCGCTGTTCGACACCATGTACAAGCCGCGCCTGTTATACCTCCGCGAACTCGAGCAGCGGGGCGAGCGTTATTTCAATAACCGACTGCCGATGGTGTGCCAGGTGTGCCAGATCCCGGTCTTCTACACGCAACCTGACGATCCGCAGACGCAGAGCGTGCGTATCGTCGTCGCTCAGGGCACCAAGCATCATTGTTGTTCTGACGGTTGCGCTGACATCTTCAACCGCGAGCCGGAGAAATACGTACAGGCGCTGATCCCGCCACAGCAGGTCTATCGCGGCGAAGCAGGCGGCGCACGCGACATCTTCGAGTACGCCAAATGGCTGCACCTCGAGCAGGACGTCGATACCGGTGAATACCGCGGTTCACCCGACCAGCGCAACTGGGATGCCTGGCACAGTGCGGACGTGGCGCCGCGTCCCGGCGAAGCCGCCTGAGCTATGTTAGGCCCCGAGCAGCGCGCATGACGGTCAAACATCTCGGCGACAGTTACGACTATGCGTCAGCCAATGCGGTCGAACATTATGGCGGCGATATCAATTTCTATATTCAGTGGGAGAGGCACCTGCTGTTTGCCTGCCCGCTTGCCTACCGCGCGCCGCTCGACATGCGCTTCGGGGATTTTCTCGAGACGATGCTGCGGCCTGACTATCACGCGCACCCCGATGCCACCACGCTCGATTTCTCGCGCTGCGTATGGCAGCGCGATCAGCAGCCGTGGCAGCCCGATCTCACTGCGAGTCTGCGCGAGAACGGCATCGGCCATATGGATTACCTGCAGTTCCGCTCGCCGGGACTGGAAGGCATGCACGGCGTCGGCAACTGAGCGCGCGATGCACAATCGCCGGAACTGTCAGCAATGAGCCATCGCCTGACCATCGAACCACTCGGCGCAACTATCGACGTCGAAGCCGGGCAGACCGTGCTGGATGCAGCGCTGCGTGCCGGCATCTGGCTGCCGTATGCGTGCAATCACGGCCTGTGTGGTACCTGCAAAGTCGACGTTCTCGACGGCGAGGTGGACCACAACCACGCCTCGAGTTTCGCGCTGATGGATATCGAGCGCGACGAAGGCAAATGCCTGGCTTGTTGCGCGACCTTGAGCAGCGATGTCGTCATCGAAGCGGAGATCGACGAAGACCCCGACGCCCGCGCTCTGCCGATAGCGGACTACGAGGCGGAGGTGACGCGTATCGTTGACCTGACGCCGACCATCAAAGGCTTCTCGCTCGCGCTGGAGGGTGACGGCATAGATTTTCAGGCCGGCCAGTACATCAACCTCTACCTGCCCGGTCTGGCCCAGCCACGCGCGTTTTCGATCGCGAGTTCGCCGGCACAGCGCCATGAACTGGAATTGCATGTGCGTAAGGTCGATGGCGGCGCCGGAACGACCTGGCTGCATCGCGAAATGCGTGTCGGACAGCGCCTGCGATTGACGGCGCCTCTCGGGCGTTTCTTCGTGCGCCGGTCGAAGCCCGGCCCGATGATTTTCATGGCCGGCGGTTCCGGGCTCTCGAGTCCGAAATCGATGATCGACAGTCTATTGGCCGATGGCGAACAGCGGCCGATCACCCTGATTCATGGCGCACGTACGCAGGCCGAACTCTATTACGCCGGGCATTTCATGGCGCTTGCCGCACAGCACCCCAATTTCTGCTATCTGCCCGCGCTTTCAGCCGGAGACGACGACACCGACACCAGTGTCGCTCAGGGTTTCGTGCACGAAGTGGCCGAACGGCATTTCGAAGGGCGTTACGCTGGGCATCAAGCCTATCTATGTGGCCCGCCGGCCATGATCGATGCCTGCATCTCGACGCTCATGCGCGGTCGCCTGTTCGAAGACAGCATTTTCATGGAGAACTTCTTCACGGCGGCCGACGCTGGCACGCCGCCGCGGCGCAGTGCGCTGTTCAAGAAATTTTGACCGTGCACTTTGATATCACCATCGCCGGCAGTGAGGAGCGCTTTGCCTGTGCAACCGGGCAGACCGTACTGGCCGCGATGGAACGACTCGGCCGCAGCGGGATACCAGCAGGTTGTCGCGGAGGTGGTTGTGGCATCTGCCGAGTGCAGGTCGAAGGATCGGGCCGGTTTCGCACGCTCAAGATGAGTCGCGCCCAGGTCAGCGAGGCCGACGTGGCTGCCGGCATCTGCCTGGCCTGCAAGTTGATTCCGGAGAGCGACCTGGTGTTGCGTCCACTTGGGCTGTTGCGTCAGGCGATCATTGATTCGAATCGTGGGAGGTAGAGACGATGTCTTTTACTGGAGTGATGCGACCCGGACATTGCAGCATCCGGGTGATGGAGATGGAACCTGCGCTCACGCACTACGTCGAGCACCTTGGTCTCATCAAGACCCACGAGGATGCGCAAGGGCGCGTTTACCTCAAAGCATGGGACGAGCACGACCTGTTTTCGATAGTCCTGCGCGAAGCCGACTCACCGGGTATGGACTATCTCGCGTTCAAAGTTCACGACACGGCGTCGCTCGACCGACTCGAAGCCGATCTGCGCGCTTACGGTGCGACGGTCGAACGAATTCCTGCTGGCGAACTGACTGGCTGCGGCCACCGCATCCGCTTTCAGATTCCGAGCGGACATCAGCTCGAACTCTATGCCGACAAGCAATGCGTCGGTAACGGTCTTGGGTATCGTAATCCGGATCCTTGGCCGGAAGGGCTGAAGGGCATGAAAGCCAACCGTTTCGATCACTGCCTGCTGTACGGACCGCGCATTCCGGATGTTGCCGACCTGTTCACCAATGTCCTCGGCTTTGCACTGACAGAAAAAGTCGTGACGCCGGACTCGACCATGATTGGCGCGTTCTTTTCCTGTTCGAACAAAGCGCATGACATTGCTTTCATCGAATATCCGGAACCCGATAAATTTCATCATGCTTCGTTCATGTTGAATACCTGGGAAGAAGTGCTCCATGCGGCGGATATCATGGGCATGAAAGGCATATCCATCGATATCGGGCCAACCCGCCACGGCATTACGCGCGGGCGGACAATCTATTTCTTCGACCCCAGCGGCAATCGCAATGAAGTGTTTTGTGGCGACTACACCTGGTATCCCGACCGCGAGCCGATTATCTGGGATGCCGGCGAACTCGGTAAGGCGATCTTCTATCACGATCGCAAGTTGAACGAGAACTTCCTGAACGTCGTGACTTGAGACCGAATGCCGCAAGTCGCACACTGAGCTTCGCATGAAGCGCGGAGAATGAGCATGGCCACACTATCGAGCCGACTCGGTACGGAGCGACCGTTGGAGATGAAAAATTTCATCGGCGGTGAGTTTGTGGCGGCGAGCGGCGGGCGCACATTCGCGAACTACGAACCGGCCGTGGGCCGCGTTTATGCGAATGTGCATGAAGCCAGTGCCGATGATGTCGATCGCGCCGTGCAGGCTGCGCGCGCGGCGCGGCGTGGGCCGTGGGGGCGCATGAGCATCGCCGACCGAAGTGAATTACTGTTCAAAGTCGCCGATCGCATCAATGAGCGATTCGACGAGTTCCTTGCCGCTGAATGCCGCGATACCGGCAAGCCGTATTCGCTGGCGCGCCATATCGACATACCGCGCGGCGCCGCAAATTTCAAAGTGTTTGCCGACATCGTGCGCAATGTACCGACAGAATGTTTTCGCATGGAAACGCCGGATGGTGCAGGGGCGTTGAACTACGGTGTGCGTACGCCGAAAGGCGTCATCGCAGTCATCTGCCCGTGGAATCTGCCGCTGCTGCTGATGACATGGAAAGTCGGGCCGGCGCTCGCCTGTGGCAACACCGTCGTGGTCAAACCTTCAGAGGAAACACCGGCGACGGCCACCCTCCTCGGCGAAGTGATGAACGAAGTCGGCATGCCACCCGGGGTCTACAATGTCGTCAACGGTTTTGGCGGCGGCTCGACTGGCGAATATCTGACCCGGCACCCGGGTGTCGATGCCATCACCTTTACCGGCGAGACCATCACCGGCACTGCCATCATGCAGAGTGCTGCGGTTGGAATTCGTGATGTCTCGTTTGAACTCGGCGGCAAGAATGCCGGCGTGGTCTTTGCCGATTGCGATTTCGAGGCGGCCGTTGACGGTATCGCCCGCGCTGCGTTCGCCAACTGCGGGCAGGTGTGTCTGGGCACGGAACGCGTGTACGTCGAGCGACCGTTGTTCGAACGATTTACCGCCGCGCTCCAAGCGCGGGCTGAGGGTCTGAAGATCGGTCCTCCGGCTGAGGCTGCGACGACACTTGGCCCGATGGTCAGCAGTCAGCAGCGGGCGAAAGTGCTGGCGTACTACGACAAGGCGCGCGCGCTCGGCGCCCAGATTATTACCGGTGGGGGCGTCCCTGAAATGCCAGCCGAGTTTGCCGATGGTTACTGGATAGAGCCGACCATCTGGACCGGGCTGGCCGAAGACAGCGCCATCGTCAAGGAGGAAATCTTCGGGCCGTGCTGTCACCTGCAGCCATTCGACGACGAGGATGAAGCGATAGTGCTGGCCAATGCGACCGATTACGGTCTGTGCACAACGGTCTGGACGCAGAACGCTTCGCGCGCGCATCGCGTTGCCGAGCAGATAGACGTCGGCATCACCTGGGTCAACTGCTGGTTCCTGCGTGACTTGCGCACTTCTTTCGGTGGTTCCAAGCATTCCGGTATCGGCCGCGAAGGGGGCGTGCACTCGCTCGAGTTCTACACTGAGCTGCGCAATGTCTGCATAAAATTGTAATTTGGCCGAGGAGTAGCAAGCAGCAATGGAAGTCTCACGTATACAGGGTTTTGGCGATGCGCTGTTCGAGGCGATGATCGCGCGCCGGACCATCGCGCCGCTGACGACGCAAGCACCTGACATCACCATAGCAGATGCCTATCAGATATCGCTGCGCATGCTCGAACGACGCACTGCGGCTGGTGAGATAGTCATCGGCAAGAAGATCGGTGTCACCAGCCAGGCGGTGATGAACATGCTGAACGTGCATCAACCTGACTTCGGTTTCCTGACTGATAAAATGATGTATGCGACCAGTGCCGAGGTGCCGATCAGTCGCGATCTCATCGCGCCGCGCGCCGAAGGTGAAATAGCGTTTATCCTTAAACACGATCTCGCCGGGCCGGGCGTGACCAATGCCGATGTCATCCGCGCGACGGATTTCGTCATGCCCTGCTTCGAGATAGTCGACTCGCGCATCGCCGACTGGAAGATCAAGATACAAGACACCATCGCCGATAATGCTTCGTGCGGCGTCGTCGTGCTCGGCGATCGCGGCGTCAAACCGACTGCGCTCGAACTCTCGACCTGCGGCATCGTCGTCACTTTGAACGGCGAAATCATTTCCACTGGCGCGGGTGCCGCGGCACTCGGCTCGCCGGTCAACTGTGTCACCTGGCTTGCCAATACGCTCGGCGGGTTCGGCATCGAGCTCAAGGCCGGCGAAGTGATCCTGTCGGGTTCGCTGGTGCCGCTGCAGCCGGTCAAGCCGGGCGATAACATGCATCTGGTGATCGGCGGCATCGGCCAGTGTGCCGTGCGGTTTGTTTAGGAGAGACAACGTGGCAGTCAACGCAGCACTCATCGGTTCCGGCAATATCGGCACCGACCTCATGATCAAGGCTCTGCGCAGCCAGTCCATCAGACCGCTGTGGATGGTCGGCATCGACGCACAATCGGATGGTCTGGCCAAGGCGCGCGCAGCGGGGTTGAAGACGACGGCCGACGGTGTCGACGGCCTGTTACCGCATCTCGTTGCCGACAACATCCAGATTGCATTCGATGCGACCTCGGCTTATGTCCACGCCGAGAACGCCGCCAAGCTTGCTGCTCACGGCGTGCTCATGATCGACCTCACGCCGGCCGCCATCGGTCCATACTGTGTGCCGCCGGTCAATCTGAAAGCGCACGTCGGTCGCCAGGAGATGAACGTCAACATGGTGACCTGTGGTGGTCAGGCGACGATTCCGATGGTCGCTGCGGTCTCGCGCATTCAGGCTGTCAGCTATGCCGAGATTATCGCCACGGTGGCGAGCAAGTCCGCCGGACCCGGCACCCGCCGCAATATCGACGAGTTCACGCGGACGACCGCAGGCGCCGTCGAACAGGTCGGCGGAGCGGAAAGAGGCAAGGCCATCATCATACTGAATCCGGCCGAGCCGCCCCTGATCATGCGCGACACGGTGCATTGCCTCACGCGGGAGACACCGGATCAGTCCGCGATCACGCAATCGATTCACGCCATGATCGCCGAAGTGCAGAAATACGTGCCGGGTTATCGACTGAAAAATGGCCCGGTGTTTGACGGCAATCGTGTCTCGGTTTATCTCGAGGTCGAAGGTCTCGGCGATTACCTGCCCAAGTACGCCGGCAATCTCGACATCATGACGGCTGCCGCGCTGCGCACGGCAGAGATGTTCGCCACCGAGATCATGGACGGCAGCTTGACGCTGTCAGCGGTCAACGCTTGAGCAACGAAGAGACAGCGCAATGAATATTCAAGGCCGAAAAGTCATTCTGCATGACATGAGTCTGCGCGATGGTATGCACGCCAAACGCCATCAGATTTCCATCGAACAGATGATCACCGTCGCGAGCGGGCTGGATGCGGCCGGCGTACCGTTGATCGAAGTCACGCACGGCGACGGACTCGGCGGCAGCTCAATCAACTACGGCTTTCCGTCGCATGCCGATGAGGAATATCTCACCGCAGTCGTGCCGCACATGCGCCAGGCTGGCATCTCAGCGCTGCTCATTCCCGGTATCGGTACGGTCGAGCACCTGCACATGGCCAAGGATTGCGGCGTGACGACTGTTCGCATCGCGACGCATTGCACTGAAGCCGATGTCTCCGAGCAGCACATTGCAGCATCGGCAAAACTCGGTCTCGATACGGTCGGCTTTCTGATGATGGCGCACATGGTCTCGCCGGAAGAACTGGTTGTACAGGCGAAACTGATGGAAGCTTATGGAGCGAACGTCATTTACTGCACCGATTCCGCCGGCTACATGCTGCCGGACGACGTAACCGCGCGTATCGGCGCTCTGCGTTCGGCGCTGGCGGTCAGCACCGATATCGGCTTCCATGGCCACCACAACATGGCCATGGGTGTGGCGAACTCGCTGGCCGCGATCGAAGCGGGCGCGCTGCGCATCGATGGCTCGGCCGCCGGCCTCGGCGCCGGGGCCGGCAATACGCCGCTCGAGATCTTCAATGCCGTGCTCGATCGCATGGGTGCGGTGACCGGCGTCGATGTATTCAAGCTGATGGATGTCGCTGAAGATCTCGTTACGCCGATGATGGACCAGCCTATCCGAGTCGATCGCGATTCGCTGATCCTCGGTTACGCTGGCGTGTATTCCTCGTTCCTGTTGCACGCCAAGCGGGCAGCGGCAAAGCACGGTGTGCGTTCGAGCGAAATCCTGGTCGAACTAGGCCGGCGCAAGACCATCGGTGGGCAGGAAGACATGATCGAGGACGTCGCGCTCAATTTGCGCGAAGCGGCGCGCGCGGGTGTCGCGCGATGACGCTGGACCAGGCCACCATCGCGGCCCTGGCCGCACGCCTGCTCGATGCCGAGCGCACCCGTACACCCATCGTCAAGATCACCGACGAGTTTCCCGCCATGGACTGGGATGACGCTTACGCCATCCAGAGCGCGATACGTCGGGCCAAGCTGCTCGCCGGTGTTCGCATTGCCGGGCTCAAAGCCGGGCTGACGTCCAAAGCCAAGATGAAACAGATGAATGTCGCTGAACCGGTGTTTGGCTTCCTCACCGACGCCGGCGCGTACGCCGATGGCGGCGAGATCCCGATGGACCGCTACATCGCGCCGCGTATCGAGGCTGAAATTGCGTTCGTGACGAAATACGAAATCGCCGGGCCCGATTGCCACATCGCGCGCGTGCTGGCGGCGACCGACTTCGTACTGCCCGCCGTCGAAGTACTCGATTCACGCTATGAGAATTTCCGTTTCGATCTGATCAGCGTCGTCGCCGACAACACCTCCGCCGCCGGCTTCGTAACCGGCGGTCGGCCACGCCTGATCGACGAAGTCGATCTACCGACCTTGGGTCTGGTTGTCGAGAAGAACGGCAAAGTCGTCGAAGTCGGCGCGGGTGCAGCCGTACTCGGTCATCCCGCCGAAGCTGTCGCGATGCTCGCCAATAATCTCGCGCGGCGCGGCGAAGTCATCCCCGCCGGCACGTTCATCATGAGCGGCGGCATCACTGCTGCGATTGCGGTCGCGCGCGGCGACAGTATCACGGTGAGGATTCAGGAACTGGGGTCGGTGTCGATGCGGTTTGTGTGAGAGGTATCCAGCCCTAGTCTTCCTCATCCAGCATATAGCCCACCAGATCCTCGGCCACACCGAGCGGGTCGAGCGTGCCACTCCAGTCGTATTCGCAGCCATAGAGGTAAGCTTCGCCGGAGCTCGAACGATGACGGACGTGGCAGCTGATGGTCGACGGTGTCGCTTTACCCGGCAGACGCAAGGTCAGCGTCAGATCGGTGTGCCCTTTGATGAGGTCGTCGGCTGCAGCTTCGACCAGAAAGCTCACGCCGATATTGGACAAGCTGCGTATACGCACTGGAAAGCGTTGCAGCGCAAGCGCGCCGGCCACGTTCGGTGACACTGCGGCATCGAAATCGAAGCCGCCGTTGGGCGAGACACCTTTTAATGGCCTGCCGGGCAGAGGTCGCCCCTGGCGACTGTTGCTGTCCATGATCATCACACGCTCCGAAAGGTGCACGCTGCGGTTTTGCTGTCGGCAGCACGGGCGCAGCGTGGCGCCGTTGTGGCACCTCCGCGCTGAGTCCAGTGTCGATGCCGGGTGCGCTACTTTACGCGCAACCAGGCACGCTGGCGGCGGCAGGCGCGTTACGAATTGTTACGCCTTGCCTGCCGCGGCAGCTCGTCGATTGCCGGCACCATGCCCGCCAGCAGTTGCAGTAGACTGCGCGTGATATGCCCGGCTGTGTGTGAACCCGCGCCAGGCTCGCGTGGTATTTCTGCGTATTTCCGTGCATTTCCACGTGTTTTCACTATCTGGGGGGAGCGTTCATGAAAGACTTTACGGTCGAGAATCTGACCAGCGAGGTAGTCGCAGCGTATACCGCTAGTGCCGCGTCACCGAGGCTCAAGCAGATTTTTACCGCGCTCATCACCCATCTGCATGGCTTCGTGAAAGATGTCGAACTGACCGAGTCCGAATGGTTCGAGGCCATCCAGTTTCTGACAGCGACCGGGCAGAAATGCGACGACAAGCGGCAGGAGTTCATTTTGCTGTCGGATACGCTCGGTGTGTCGATGCTGGTCGACGCCGTCAATCACCCCAAAGGCGGTGCCGGCACCGAGTCGACCGTACTCGGGCCATTCTATATTCCCGGTGCGCCGGCGATGCCTGCCGGTGGCGATGTCCGTCGCCGTCATCTGGCACAGGCCGAGACGTGTCTCGTTACCGGGCGTGTGACAGATGCCAGCGGCAAGGCCCTCGCCGGTGCGACGGTCGAAATCTGGCAGACGGCTGCGAATGCGCTCTATGACGTGCAGGATGCGACTGCCCCGCCATGGAATCTGCGCGGTTGTTTCACGACCGACAGCGGCGGCGCTTACGCTTTCGTGACTGAGAAGCCGGTGTTCTATCCGGTGCCGAGCGATGGCCCGGTAGGGCGCATGCTGGCGGCGGCTGGTCGCCATTCGTTCCGGCCGGCACATATTCACTTTATGGTGAAAGCGCTTGGTTTCGAGGCGCTGACCACGCATGTTTTCGTCAATGGCGACCCTTATCTCGACTCCGATGCCGTGTTCGCCACCAAGTCCGATCTGATCGGTCAGTTCGAGCGCAGCACGGATACGGCGCTGGCGGTGAGATTCAGCATCGCCGCGCCCTTCTGGCATCTCGCTTTCGATTTCGGTCTGATGCCGAATGCCAGATCATAATTTTACGCGCGCCCAGTCCCGCCGCAGCCAGAACCAGGTGAAGATGCCGGCCTGCAGCGCGCGATAGGTGACCTGCAGCAGCCAAATCGCAGTCAGGCCATAACCAAGTACCGGACCAACCAGGTAGGCAAGCGGCAGATACAGCAGCCATTGATTGGCGATCGCGACTGACATCACCCGACGTGAGTAACCGGCACCGAGCAGGGAATATTGCATGATGGTGCCGACCGCTTCGAAGACCATGCTGAGCCCGACCAGACGCAACGGCCATAGCGTGAGCTCGAGCGTACTCGGTTCGAGCGTATAGATGGCCGACAGCATCTGACCCGGAATCAGCACCATCGGCAGACCCAACACGACCAGACCGGCGACGGCGAGCTTGACGACATCGATACCCCAGCGCGCAGCGTCGTCGACGTCGCCACGGCCGAGCGCTTGGCCGACCAGGGTTGCTGCCGCCAGTCCCAGTCCCATCCCCGGTAGCAGCGCAACCAGCATGACATTGATAAGGACATTGGCGGCCGCCACTTCGGCCGTACCTATCTGCCCGATGATCCAGAACGTGGCGAGAAAACCGGCGGCGAAGAACATCTGCTGGATGCCGCTTGGCAGGGAAATCTGGATCAGACGCACGACGTCCGGCCGGTCTGGCAGGCGCTTCAGGAACCCATGTTCGCGTGCATAGCGCAGGCCGAACACGAAATACGTCGTGCTGCCGAAACCGAGAGCGATCACTGACGCAATCGCGGCGCCTTGAATACCGAGAGCGGGTGCGCCGAAGTGCCCGAAGATCAGGACATAGTTGAGGAAGATATTCAGCGAATGCATGAGCAGCAGCGTGAACATGTACAGCCGCGTCATGTCGACGGCATTCCAGTAGCCGCGAAAGGAAAAATTCATGGCGACAAAAACGATACCGAGCGCGCGTATCTGCAGGTAGGGCACACCGAGCGCCGCCACCTGCGGGTCGTCGTTGAGCAACGGATATACGTGAGGAATGAGATAAATCAGCAGTACTGATAACAACGGGGCGGCGAAGAACACGATCAGCAGCGCTGCGTTCAGAAACCAGGCCGTTTCGTCCAGCCGGCCCTGCCCTTTGCGTCGTGACGCCGATGCTTGCACGCCGGTCGACAGCCCGAGGATGACAGCCTGCGTGACGAACAGCGCGAAACCGCCGTATCCGACTGCGGCCAGCGCGGCATCGCTATGATCGAGACGGCTGACCATGGCGGTATCAACCAGGTTCAGCACATTCTGCGAGATCATGGCCGCGATCACCGGCAGAGCGAGGCCAAGAATGCGTCGAGTGCGTTCGTGCTGCAGCAAGATGGCGACGCGCTCCCCGCGGTCGGGCAATCGAATGGCGATTGGGTTCCGGCACGCATTCTACTCAATCGGACCGGGTGGCGGTGAGTCAGGTTTGCTATCAGGGCGTCGTCAAAAGTGTGCGCTTGCGTGGCTACCGGTCTGCACTTATCTTCGGTGGACGCCCGCTGCTCGGGCTCTACCCTGGGGAGGATTAGCATGGCCGCTGCCGATCTCGATCTTTGTTATCTGAGTGCAACCGATGCGCTTGCTGCGTTCAAATCGCGTGAGCTGTCGCCGGTCGAATTGATGAAAGCGCAGATTGCCCGCTGCGAGAGCGTCAATCCGGCGGTCAATGCGATGACCTATACGTTTTTCGAGCGCGCTTTGTCCGAAGCGCGGGCCGCGGAAAAAGTCTATTCGAGGAAGGGCGGGCGACCGCGCGCGCTCGAGGGTCTGTCGCTCGCGGTCAAGGACTTTCATCCGGTCAAAGGTGAGATCACGACTTTTGGCTCGAAAATCTTCGAGCATCATCGGCCGACGTATACCGCCGCCACGGTCGCCCGCCTGTTGAAAGCCGGGGCAATTCTGCATGCGCGATCGACAACGCCGGAGTTCGCGTATTCCGGTAACACCCACAGCCCGCTGTGGGGGCAGACGCGCAACCCATGGAATCTCGATTACGTCTCCGGTGGATCTTCAGGCGGCGCGGGCGCCATGATCGCCGCCGGCATGACAACTCTGGCTGATGGCACCGACGGTGGCGGATCCATCCGTATCCCGGCTTCGGCTTGCGGCATTGTCGGTTACAAGGCGCCTTTCGGGCGCAATCCGCTCGATCGGGAACATCCCCTGGAATCCCTGCTGCACTACGGACCGTTGACGCGCACGGTCGCCGATGCGGCACTGATGCAGAACGTGATGTCCGGCCCGCATGCCGACGATCTGTGCTCGCTGCCCGACAAGCTGACGATTCCGTCGGCACTGGAGGGCATCAAAGGTTTCAAGGTCGCGCTGTCGATTGATCTCGGGTATGTCGAGGTCGACCCGGAAGTCGAGCGTAATACGCGTGCGGCGGCGGAGGTCTTCCGCAAGCTCGGATGCACCGTCGATGAAGTTTCGCTCGGCTGGGACTGGGGCGTGCTCGATTGCTGGCTCACCTGGTGGGAAGGCTTGTTCGCCGGCATTGCAGCGCAGTATCTGCCGCGCTGGCGCTACGAGATGGATCCGTTCGTGGTCAACCTGCTCGACAAGGGCCGCGCTCACGATGCAATGCGTCTGTACCAGTGCAATCTGAAGCGTGGCGAGATGTGGACGAAGCTCGCGCCGATAGTCAATAAGTACGACGTCCTGTTATGCCCGACCCTGGCCGTGCCGGCAGTCAAAGTCGGCCACGACGAATTCAGCACCAGCTACACCATCAACGGCAAGCCGGTGAATGCCTATGTCGGCTGGATCATGACGCACGGATTCAATCTTGTCAGTCAATGCCCGGCGATGAGCGTGCCCAGTGGGTTCGGAAAATCGGGTGTTCCTACCGGCATGCAGATCGTGGCGCGCCCGTTCGACGACCTGCGCGTATTTCGCGCAGCCGCGGCGTATGAGCGGGCACGACCCTGGCACGGCAAGCGCCCGCCGATTTGAGCGAGCACGCCGCTACTTCCACCGGCGCCGTGCTGCGCTGGCTGGACCGCCATGTGTTCGCGCTCATGCGCGAATTCAGACTGTCCTATCTGCCACCGCTGATGGTCTACGTCGCGGCCGGTATATCCGGCCTGACGGGTATCGTCGGCACTTTTTTCGTCAAAGATTATCTCGGGCTGTCGGCTGAATTCCTCGCCGCGCTCGGCTTCTGGGCCGGTCTGCCCTGGGCGCTCAAGATGCCGCTCGGGCATCTGGTCGATCTGCTGTGGAAATGGAAAGCCGGTTTGATTGTGATCGGTGCAAGTCTGATCGCGCTCAGCTTGTGCATCATGATTGCGCTGCTTGCCGACCCGGCCGCGATGCGCGCCATCATGCCGGCAGAAGCGTGGTATGTGCTGACGGCACTGCTCGGGCCGATAGGCTATGTCATTCAGGATGTCGTTGCCGACGCCATGACCGTCGAGGCCGTGCCACGCTTCGACAGCGAGGGTAACGAGATCCCGTCAGCCGAACGCATGCTCATGCATACGACGATGCAGACGCTGGGTCGTGTCGCCATCATTGGCGGTGGCGTGTTGGTCTCGCTGGTCAATGTCGTTCTGCTCGCTGATACCGACACACTGGATGCAGCGGGCAAAGCGGCGGCCTATCTGCGCATCTACGAATACGCAATGGTCATTCCGCTGGTGTCGATTCTGGGCGTGCTGCTCGCGCGACGCATTCGACTTCGTGATGAGCGCCGCCTGCAGGAGCGTGGCATCGACGCAGCGCGCATCGAGGCGATGCTGGCCGTTCACGGCGAACGGCCGCCGGTCAACTGGGCGATACTCGGCGGTGGCCTTGCGTTCGCCGTGCTATCTATCGGCGTCGGCCTCGGGCAGATGCCGGGCGGGCAGGAGACCGTGTTCGCGGCGTCGCTTTCAATCGTGGTCTATCTGATGTGGCGGCTGGTCGGTTCGCTCGATGCGGAAGCGCGCCTGACGCTGGTCGGCACCGCTGTCGTCATTTTCATATTTCGCGCCACCCCGGGACCGGGCTCCGGTTCGACCTGGTGGATGATCGACGAACTCGGTTTCGACGAAGCATTCCTCGCGCGGCTTTCCCTCATCGGCAGCGTACTGACGCTGGCAGGCTTGTTCGGCTTCCGCCGCTACATGGCCGAGCGTTCGATCACGACTATCGTCGCGTTTCTGACCATCGCCGGCACCATTCTCGCGTTGCCTGTGTTGGGCATGTATCACGGCTTGCATGTATGGACTGCCGCGCATACTGGCGGCATCGTCGATGCGCGGTTCATAGCGCTGGCCGATACGGCGCTCGAATCGCCACTCGGCCAAATCTCAATGGTGCCGATGCTGGCCTGGATCGCGCGCTCGGCACCCGACAACCTGAAAGCGACTTATTTTGCGGTCATGGCGTCGTTCACGAATCTGGCGCTCTCGGCTGCGCAACTCGCCACCAAGTATCTGAACCAGTGGTTTGTCGTCACGCGCGAAGTGCAGGATCCAGTGACGCACGCCGTGACGGTGCCGGCGGATTACAGTGCGCTTGGTGACCTGCTGCTTGCCAGCACGCTGATCGGATTGGTCGCACCCCTGCTCGCAATCGCATTGATCAAACAGACGCGCTTCAAGAGCGCTTGAGAACACTCAACTCGCAATCAGATAGATGGTCTCGATGAACTGCGGATCGACTTCATCCATCAGGTCGTCGTTGGAGCAATCGAGCACGACACCAAAACGCTGCAACAATGCTGCGTCATAAACGTTGGCGCCGGCAATGCGTTCTGAATAGCTGCCGGTTCCCGAATAATTGGCGATCGTATCGGCGACCTTGAGGATGGCCGACTCCAGCGGCGCGACGCGCGCGCGGTGCGGAAGATGGTGACAACGTACCGCATCGACCAGCGCCGGTGGCAGGTTCCAGCTGTTCAGCATCAATGCGCCGAGATAGGCGTGATCGAATCCCAGGTCGGCAATTTCTAAACGCGACAATGCGTCCTCGTCGCCCATTGCTTCGGAAATCGCGCGTTGCGCGATTTCCGGGAAGCGCTGATTGATGAGCAGGGTACCGATGTCATGCAGGGTGCCAGCAACGAACAGGCGTTCGGGGTGCAGGATATGCGCACGGCGCGCGATGGCCTGTGCAGTGAGGCCGGTATAGATGGCATGGCGCCAGAACGAGTTCATGTTGGTAATCGCGCTCGACAGGCGCGAAAAGCTTTCCACCGCACACAACGCCAGGACCAGCTTCTGGATCTCACCCATGCCGAGGATCATCACTGCGCGCGTGACGGTATCGACCCTTGAACCAAGACCGTAATACGGGCTGTTGGCAAGTTTAAGTACTTTCGCTGTCAAACTCGGATCGCGGATCACGACCAGGGCGATTTCTTCGAGCGAGGTGCTTTCGTCACCCGCCAATTCGTTGATTTTCAGGCAGACGTCTGGCGGGGAGACCAGTGCCGAGCAATCACTGATGAGACTGCGCGCAATCCGTTCACCGGGCGAGGTCTCAACATCCAGGTAGGGGGCGGGCATGCTCACGCTGGCTGACCTTTCGTTCCGTGTAACTTTCTGGGATAACGGCGCGGCGCGGCCAAGCTTGAGCGCGAGTGAAATGTCGGTGGTGGAGCGCGCGACCCAAGAAAGCCTCGCGCGTCACCCCTGTCGTGGTATCTAGGCTTTCCTGCGCGCCCTGAGGGCGGCGAGGCCGGCAACACCGAGACCGAAAAGTGGCAGGCTCGCCGGCAGCGGGACTGCGCTCGCGTTGGTGCTCACAAGGATATTATCAAGGCCGAATGATTCGTCAGGCGCGGTCTGTGAAAGCGGGAACTGAAAACTCAGGACCAGGCTCGAGGCCGTGTGCCCGAAGGTGACGGAAACCGCGCGCGCGCTGTCACGGAAGCCCAGGTTGTAGCCATATTGCGGATCGGTAAAGCTGCCATTGGTGGTCGGCGTCAGGGCAGTTCCCGGGCCTTCTGAGCCGCTGGCCGGGAAATAATTGCCGAACGTCTCGCTGACAACTGCATCACCGTCTGCGTTGACAATGAAAAAGTCCGAACCCAGGTCAATGCTGTCCCACATCGCGAGCGAGAAGCTCAGCGTGACCTCGGTATGCGCCGCGAGGCCGGACAAACTCAGCAGCGATGCAGACTGCGCGTCGTTTTTCAAATGCAGCTCGCCAAAGCCGAAAGCGCCGAGGCCCTGGCTGTCCTGGATCGTTCCGGCACCCGACCATTCGGCGCCAAGTAGGCCGGACTCGAAATCCTGCGAGTAGACATCGGCAGCGCTCGCATTGGCCATGCCCAGGCCGAGTGAGAACATCGCGGCAGCGCAAGCGCTGCGGCGGACGGGGTGATGGGCAGTCATGACGATTTCTCCTCGGAAAGTTGTCACCGATGATACGAGGTAATCTGAATGGGTGGCGTACCGCGGCGGGTCAGTCGCCGGGCAATTGTGAGAGGTGGCTCGCATTTGCAGAAAACGCCGCCACTGACGCCGTCCTCGACGAATATCAATGAAAGTTACAAATCCAAGCGTATTTATAAAGATGAGGCGCTTTCCTACCAAGCTTGATTAATTTATAGTCAGGCTGGCTCGACCGTCAGTGAACAGTGTGGGAGGATCGGTGCTGAAAACGGCACTTTTGGCGTTGGTCGCCCTGTGGACCGCGGTCGCGCTCGGTGACGATGCGCCCGCGCCTGGCCCTGACGTGGCTCCCGAAATGACGATTACCGTCAGCGCATTCCAGATTGAGGGCGACAATCCGCTCGATGCCACGGCCACCGCCGCGGCACTCGAACCGTTCAAAGGCGAGTATGCCGGCCTCGACGGTGTACTGGCCGCCGCCGATACGCTGGAAGCGGCGTTTCGTGAACAAGGCTATTCATTCCACCGCGTGGTTGTACCGCCCCAGGATATGGCCGGCGGGATGCTGCTGTTGAAGGTCGTGACCTTCACTCTGGCGGACATCAATGTCAGCGGTCAGACGCATTTTACGGAAGCCTCGGTCAAACGCAGCTTGCCGGGATTGAAGTCCGGTGCACCGCCCGATCTCGGTGAGCTCTCGCGTGAACTCGCCGTCGCCAATCTGCATCCAGGCAAGCAGATCAAGCTCGGCTTCAAGGAATCAAAAGAGACCCCGGATGCACTCGACGCCGCTATCAAAGTGCGCGATGTACGCCCCTGGAGCCTGTTTGCCAACGCCAATAATATCGGCAACAAGGATACCGGCCGCTCGCGCCTGGCGGTCGGCGGCCAGCACAGCAATATCACCGGCCACGACGACGTCCTGACAGGGTCGTTTACCACCTCTCCCGATAACGCTGACGATGTGCAGCAATACGGGGCCTACTATCAGGTCCCGGTCTATCCGCTGGGGGGCTGGTTGTCTGCCTTCTACGTCCGTTCCGATGTCGATGTCGGCAATGTGCAGGGCTTCTTCGACGTCAGCGGCGGCGGCGAATTCGTCGGCGTCGCTTTCAAGCGCCAGCTGCTCGGCGTCGGTCGCTACCGCCAGACCTTCTCCGCCGGCTTGCAGGATCGACTCTTCGATACCGGCATTGCGACGTCCGGCACCGGTCTGCCGCTGCCTGGTATCAGCACCAAAGTGCGCAGCCGGCCGGTTTCGCTGCGCTATGACGGTGGCTACAACTGGGCCGCAACGAGTCTCGATTTTTATTTCGATTTCACGCAGAACATGAGCTTCGGCGGACACAACAACGAGCGCGACTACAGCAAACTGCGCGCGCCGGCTGACCCGGACTGGAAAGTCGTCCGCTTCGGTTCCCTGGTCACCTATCGCCTGCCACGCGATTATCTCTCTGTGACCCGCCTGACCGGCCAGTACACCAACGAACCGCTGATCCCCGGTGAGCAGCTCGGCTTCGGCGGCGAACGCACGATCCGCGGCTTCGAGGAGCGCACGATTTCAGGTGACAAAGGCCTGCTGCTCAATCTGGAACTCTGGTCACCGCCGGTTGCCCGCCTCTACGGCATCCGTTTTCTCGCCTTTTTCGATGCCGGTCACAAAGTGCTCGAAAAACCGCTATCAGGCCAGCGTCATAACGATACGATGTCCAGCGTCGGTGTTGGCGCGCGCTGGCAATGGCGCAACCAGCTGACGTTTGCGTTCGACTACGGGCAGCCACTCGCCAGTGCGGATGGTGAAGCGGCAGACCGAGGCAATTCCAAATGGCATATGAACATCCAGTACCGCTACTGAGCCGCACCGTTCGCGTGGCGTTCGCGGCCCTGCTGTGGCTGGCCGGGTCGCTCGCCATGGCCGATCAGGCCGGCACCGTTCTTGCCGCACGCGGCGTCGTGACAGCCCATGCCACCGGCGGCACGCCGCGCATTGTCGGCCGCGATTCGGTGCTCTTCGAAGGCGACGTACTGACGACCAGTGCGCGCAGCATTGCTGTGCTTAAACTGCTCGACGGCACGCGTATCACCTTACGCCCGGACACCATCTTTCAGATCCGCGAATTCAAGATCGAGGAAACCAAGGAAAGCGGCCTGTTCTCGTTGTTCAAGGGTGGGCTGCGGGCTGTCACCGGTTTCGTCAGCAAGCGCAATCCGAACGCGGTACGGCTACGCACGTCGGTCGCGACAATAGGGATCCGCGGCACGGAATTCGATGCCCGTCTATGTGGTGCCGATTGCCAGGCTGAGGCAAAAGATCGGCCGTCTCCCGCAGGGCGTACCGGTTTCGTGAAAGGTCAGGTCGTCGCGCGTTCCCCCGGCGGCCGCGCGCGTCAGCTGGCTGCCGGTGGGCCAGTCTATAACGGCGAGACGCTGGTGACCGGCGCCGGGTCGTATGCCGTGATCGGATTCCGCGACAAGAGTCGCGTCACCCTGCTGCCGGACACCGAGTTCAGAGTCGACAAACTCGTTTTCGACGAACAGGCGCCGAGACGCGACGAAGGTGTGTTCAGTCTGTTGCGCGGTGGTTTACGCGCAGTCAGCGGGCTTATCGGCCACCGTGGTGGGCGTGGCTATCAGATGCGGACGGCGGTGGCGACGATCGGCATACGTGGCACGGAGTATTACGCGCTGTGCGAAGGCATTTGCCAGAACCCGGCGGCCGACGGCGGCACCGGGCCAGGCGGTGGCGGTCTGTATGCGGAAGTCGTCGACGGGCAGATTGCGCTTGATGACAACATCGTCACTGCTGGTCAGACCGTCTTTCTTGCCAACACCGGTTTGCAGCCAGTGACGGTACCGGAGCTCCCGATCGATACCACGACGATCCCGGCGCCGGCGGATGTCGATATTCCGGAGCCGCCTCCGGCGGATTCGTCGACCAATCCACAGGATGGCCTGTACGTCAGCTGTTACGCTGGCGAATGTGCGGTCGAAACGCCGCAGAACACGGTGGCCTTGAAACCAGGCGATGCCGGTTTTGTCGGCGCTGCCGGTTTCGAGGCGGCGCAGCTCGACGAAATCCCGCCGTTCCAGGCTGAAGATCCCATCCTTCAGGCGGTCGAGATAGGGCAGTCACTCAATCAGCTCATCGAGCCGCTGGGCAACGGAGCAAGCGAATGTACGGTAAATTGATGCTCGTCCGCCGGCGTGGCGGACAATCGGTTTATTTTCTGCTCGGCCTGCTCGCAGCCGGCGCTGCCAGCGCTAATCCGCAAGGCGCGCAGGTCGCGGCCGGCGCCGCGAGTTTTGTCACACCGAATCCGCAGACGCTCGAGATCACGAATTCGCCGAGCGCGATCCTGAACTGGCAGTCTTTCGATATTGGCGCCGGCGAGACCACGCGCTTCATCCAGCAGGACGCCGCAAGCGCCGTGCTGAATCGCGTGACAACACAGAATTCCTCGGAGATCTTCGGCAACCTCGTTTCCAACGGGCAGGTCTTTCTGATCAACCCCAGCGGCATTCTGATTGGCCGCGACGCGTCAGTCGATACGGCTGGTCTGGTGATGTCGACGCTGCAGATGTCGGATGCCGATTTTCTTGCAGGCCGACTGCATTTCGAAGGCGACGCGGCAAGTGGCCCACTGATCAATCACGGCTACATCAAGACTGGGCCAGGCGGCGAAATCGTGCTGATCGCGCCGACCATCGAGAATTCACCGGACGGCGGCGGTGCGAACAGCGGACTCATCGAAAGTGCCGGCGGTGAACTGATCCTGGCCGCGGGGCATTCGATCACGATTGCGAGCCTCGATCATCCGGATATTACTTTCGAGGTCCAGGCCCCGACAAACGAAGTCATCAATCTCGGTAAACTGTTGGCCGACGGCGGTTCGATCAACGTACTCGCCGGCACCATCCGGCATTCCGGCGAGATCAATGCCGATTCGCTGAGTCTCGATGCCGCTGGCCATATCGTACTGGCGGCCCGTAGCAAAGTTGTCCTCGACGAAAGCAGTATCACGAGCGCCTCAGGTGCCGGCGCCGGTGGCGACATCGAGATCACGGCAGGTGGCACCGCGGAGGGTGGCCGCGTCTATCAGATGGGTGCTGTTCGCGCCGATGGCGCGAGCGGCGGAACCGTTACTGTCGAGGCCGCACGGGTCCTGGCGAGTGGTGCATTGTCGGCGCGCGGCAGCGTCGACGGCGGCCGTATCGAGGTCAAGGCAGACGATCAGATCCTGGCTACCAGTGCATCGCATATGGATGCCTCCGGTGTCGCTGGCCATGGCGGTACCGTGGTCGTCGATGGCGGCAAGAATATCTATACCTCCGGTCTTGTCCAAGCCACCGGAGCGGTTGGCGGCACGGTGCATGTATTCGGCGACAGCACGCGGCTGGCGGCAGCGACCATCGACGCCAGCGGCGTTGCTGGCGGTGGTACGGTGCGTGTCGGTGGTGGTTTCCAGGGCGGCGAGAATCTGCCGACAGCGGACACGACCGAAGTCAACGGTTCCAGCGTCATCAAAGCCGACGCACTGAGTTCCGGCAACGGCGGCTCGGTCGCCTTATGGGCCGACGGCACGATGCGCTACGCCGGAACCATTTCCGCGCATGGCGGCGCGCAAAGCGGTAACGGCGGTACCGTCGAAGTCTCGGGCAAGGACGCGCTGGGCTTCAATGGCGTCGTCGACGTCACTGCACCTGCAGGGCAGGTCGGCAGCCTGCTGCTCGATCCGAAGAACGTTCGCTTCACGTCGGAGACTCTGACCGGCGCGCCGATTTCACTGCTCGACCCCAATCCGGGGACGGGCAATAACTTCGGCAACGGTCTCGATTTCCTGTACGAGGACGGCAATTTCAGCACGCCGGCAAAATTCATCGTCTATGACGACCTCGATGATTTCGGCGGCGCGGATGCGGGCGCCGTCTATCTGTTCCGTGCCAGCGATGGCGCTTTGCTCAGCACACTGACCGGCGACCACGCCGGCGATCGTATCGGCAACTCGAATTCGCTGCAGAGTCTCGGCACGTTGAGCCTGTTGCGCAGCCCGTTGTGGAACAGCAGTCGCGGTGCGCTGACGCCTTTTGATCGAGTCAACGGGACGAGCGGTGTGGTCGACGACACCAACAGTGTGGTCGGCGCCAATGCTGGCGACAAGATTGGCAGCGATCAGTTCGGCAATACGTTTTTCGGCGGCAATTTCGGCGTGACACTGCTCGACTCGACTCGCGCGGTCATCCGCAGCCCCGAGTTCAACGGCACCCGCGGCGCGCTCTCCGTGGTGTCGCTCAGCAGCTTCAAAGGACAGGTCTCATCCTTGAACAGTCTGCTTGGCGTGAACGTCGGCGACCGTTTGAGCCAGAACAGTCTGATCAATCTCGGTGCCGGCAACTGGCTGCAGCGGAGCACCCACGGCACGCTCGGCGCCGTTACGTTCTTCAATGCCGCGGCGCTGCCGTTAGGCGCCGTCACGTCCGGCAACAGCCTCGTCGGCGTCAATCCGGGCGACGATATCGGAGGCACCGACATTGAGCTGACCTATGGCAACACCTATGTGGTGCGCAGCGCTGCTTTCGGCGCCGGACGCGGCGCGTTGACGTTCGCGAGCCGCTCTACGGGTAGAACTGGTCAGGTGTCGAACCTCAATAGTCTGGTCGGGGTCAACACGACCGATAATGTCAGCTTCAACGATCTGATCGATCTGGGCATCGGTAGCAAATACCTGTTGCAGAGCCCGCATGGCGGACTTGGCGCGGTGACGTTCATCGATCCGACAGCGCCACCGACTGACTTCGTCGGCGCGGCGAACAGTCTGGTTGGTGTGAGCAGCACCGATAATATCGGCAGCGACGGCGTCGATTTGACTTACGGCAACACCTACGCGGTACGAAGCTCGGGCTTCGGCGGTGGTCTTGGCGCCGTCACGTTCGCCAGCCGTACGTCCGGCCTCATCGGCCAGGTGACGAGCGCCAACAGTCTGGTCGGCGCGAATACGACCGATAACGTCGGTTTCAATGCACTGATCGACCTGAACAACTTCAGCAACTACCTGTTGCGAAGCTCACATGGCGGACTCGGTGCAGTGACCTTTATCAATCCGACCGCGGCACCTGTCGGCCAGGTCGGGATCGCGAACAGTCTGGTCGGCATCATCAGTGGCGACGACGTTGGCGCGACCAATGTCGAACTGACCTTCGGCAATACCTATGTCGTGCGCAGCGCGAACTTCGGCGGTGGTGCCGGCGCGCTGACCTTTGGCAGCCGCAGTACCGGCGTCATCGGCCAGGTGACGACGATAAACAGTCTGATTGGTGCGAATGCGTCCGACGCGTTGAGTTCGGAGGACCTGGTCGATCTCAACAACGGCAGCCATTACGTGCAGCGCAGTGCGAACGGCGGACGCGGTGCGGTGACCTTCATCAATCCGCTCGCTGCACCTACCGGCCTGGTCGGCGCCGGCAACAGCTTCGTCGGCACGCTGACGACCGATGATGTCGGCAGCGGCGGTATCGAAGAAATTGCCGGGTCGGTATGGGCCGTGTTCAGCCCGACGTGGGGGCCTTCGCTTGGCCAGGACAACGCTGGCGCAGTCACGCTGTTCGATGCCTCGAACGGGCAGTTCTCGGGCACCGGGGTGATTTTCGCCGGCGCGCTGTCGAGCGCCAACAGCCTGGTTGGCGATTCACAGAACGACCAGGTCGGCGTCGACGGCATCGACTACGCCTTCGGTTCGAATTATGGCGTGTTCAGCACGCTGTGGGACGATGCCGGCGTGTTCGATAGGGGCGCTATCACCTGGTTCATTCCGGGCAACGCGCTGAACGGCGTGGTCTCCGCAGCCAACAGCTTGGTCGGCGGTTTCGGTGGCGACGGCGTCGGCGGCGACGTCATCGATGCTTTGTTGAGTTCGTCGCAGCCCGATGCGCTGCACGGCATTTTCAGTCTCGGCGATACCGGCAATGCCATTCTGAAGATCCCCGGTTTCCACAGTAACGCCGGCGCCGTGACGTTTCTCGATGCCGCGGGTACGGGACCCATCGGCGTCGTCAGCAGTGGCAACAGCCTGATCGGCAATCCCAGCGATCAGGTCGGTGTGGACGGCATTGCCGTGGTCGACAATGTTGGGACGTCGTTTGATTATTACGTTGTTGTCAGCTCGTCCTGGGACGCCGGTGGTACCTTACCGAATGCCGGCGCAGTCTCCGTGGTGCGTTCGGATACGGGTCTCTCCGCTCTGGTCGGCGGCCTCAACAGCCTGGTGGGCGGCGCCAGCGGTCATGCCATCGGCAGTGGCGGCGTGATGACACTGAGCAGCGGCAATGCGCTGGTGCTGAGTCCGCTGTTTCAGAGCGGAGCGGGCGCAGTGACTTTCCTCGGGCTGAATGTCGGCCATCTCATCGGCGACAGCGATTTTGGCGCGATCCTCGACCAGACCAACAGCCTGGTCGGCGGCACCGCGGGTGACGGTATCGGCACCCCCGGCAGCATCGATGAATTTTTCAACGGCGTGACGACGTTCTACTACGGCGTGTTCAGCCCGAGCTTCGATAATACGGACGCCCTGTGGCTGGACGCCGGCGCGATAACGTTCGCCGATTCGAATTCTGGTGTCGCTGGCCTGGTCAGTTCGAGCAACAGCCTGGTCGGCGCGAGCGCTGACGGCGACAGTATCGGGCTCGGCAAGAACTACGTCGTGCTCAGCAATCACAACATCGTGCTGCTGAACCCGCAATGGAACAACGATACCGGTGCAGCAACGTTCGTTGATATCGTCAACGGCATCGGCATGACAGGCGACATCTCGAGCAGTAATAGCGTGGTCGGTTCACAGACCGACGATCGGGTGGGAAGCGGGGGAATAGTCGAGTTCGGCAATAGCAGGTTTGCCATCCTCAGTCCGGAATGGGCGAATGGCGGCAATACGACAGCCGGCGCCGTCACCTGGGGCAATATCGATACCGGCGTCAGCGGTGTTCTTGGTCTGGGCAACAGTCTGGTCGGCCAAAGCACAGCCGATCGCATCGGCGACGACAGCGATGATTTTGAGTCTGTAACCGGCAATCTGTGGGTGCTGAATACGCCGCGCTGGAGCGGCAACAAGAGCGCCCTGACGTTCTTTGACATCAGCGGCACGCTACCGACAGGTGAAGTCGACGCCAGCAACAGTCTCGTCGGCAGCACCAGCGGAGACAACCTCGGCAGCGACGGCTTTGATCTGGTTTTTGCCGGCAGCGGAATCCATGTACTGGTCAGGAGCAGCTTGTGGGATAACGGCGCCAATACCGACGCTGGTGCGATAACGGCGTTTCTGACCAGCAATCCGACTTCCGGCGTCATCACCGCCGGCAACAGTCTCATCGGCAGTCACACGGACGATGCGATCGGCGCCGGTTACCGCGTGTTTCTCAATAGCAGCGGTAACCAGCTGCTGGTGAATGCGAGCTGGAATGCGGACCGCGGTGCCGTGACGTTCTGGGATCCCGACAACGCCTTGACCGGTGTCGTGGATGCAAGCAACAGCCTGGTCGGCGGCACCGCCGGCGATTTGCTCGGCAACTGGGAAGTCCTCGAAGTGGCTGGCGGAAAATACTATGTCGCGGCGCCGGACTGGTCCAATGACACCGGCTCAGTCACTTTTGGCTCGACCAGCACAGGCGTGGTTGGACTGGTTACCGACCAGAACAGCCTGGTTGGCAGTACCAGTGGTGATCGCATCGGCGAGACCATCCACGATTTGTTCTACAACGACAGGTTAGCGGTAGTCAGTCAGACCTGGAATGCAAATCGGGGTGCAGTGACCTTCATCAATCCGCTGGCGCCCGTCATCGGCCAGGTCTCGGCAGGGAACAGTATCGTCGGCGCCAGTGCCGGCGATCGAGTTGGCACCAGCCTCACTCAGCTGTTCGGTACGGCGAACCGCGGCACCGTGGTCTTACGGACGACGACGTTTAACAGTAACGCCGGTGCAGTGACCGTAGTCGACAGCGACGCCCCATTCATCGGCGTAGTTTCGGAATTGAACAGCCTCGTTGGTCGACCCGGCGATCGGGTCGGCTTGAACGGTGTATCGGAACAGAACAACGGCGCTGTGCTCGTGCGCAGCGCGCAGTGGTCAGACGGCACCAGTTCGAATTTCGGCGCAGTCACGCTGATGCCGGCAACGGCGGGTGCGCTGACGCCGGTCACGGGTTTCGTCTCGGCTTTGAACAGCTTGGTGGGCAGTCACACCGGTGACGCCATCGGCAGCGGTTCCACCACAACGAGCGCGGGCAATCTGATACTCAGCAGCACCGCGTGGAACGGCAACCGTGGAGCCGTTACGTTCATGAATATCAATAACGCCAAGACCGGAGTTGTCTCTTCGCAGAACAGCCTGGTCGGTGAGCTAGGCGGCGACTTCATCGGCAACGGTGGCACCAGTTCACTCGGTGGCGATCGCTTCATGGTCTTCAGCCCGAATGCGAGCGTCAACGGCCTGGCCAATGCCGGCCGGCTCGACATCATCGACGGCGCCATTGCGCAGGATGTCGATGGCAACATCGACTTCGGCTCGGATCCGGGCGGCGAACTCCTGATCTCCATCGGTTCGCTGGTGAATTTCCTGAATTCGGGCGGCACCTTGAACGTGCAGGCGACCAACGACATCATCATCGGGCTCGGCCAGAGTATCGTCACGTCCGGTGGCTCGCTTTTCCTGCAGGCCGGCCGCAGCATTGAAATAGGGGCAGACCTCATCCTTAATGGCCCGGGCAGCAAGCTGTCGATGATCGCAAACGACGGCGGCACTGATCCGCAGTTCCGCGATAGTGGCGACGGCAACGTCACGCTCAAGGCCGGCGATGGGCCGCTGCGCGTGATGGCGACGACGCTGATCGTCGAAGCACAGAATATTGTGCTCGAAGCCGGCACAATGCCGGGCGCATCCGTTGCGTTGGTCGGCCTCGGCACGGCCGAGTTGCATGCGCACGGCAGCGGTCTCATCAGCCTGACCGGCGGCACTGCGCCGGGCTCGTTACTGACTGGCGCGAGCTCTCAAGATATCTTCGCCAACTTCCTCGCCGATCCGACTACCCTCACAGCACCGGCGTCGTTCATTCTCGGACAGAACTCGCTCAAGCTGACTGCCGATGACATCGTGCTGCAGGGCGGCGGCAGCGACGGTGCGTTTGCCGCCGTGGTGTCGTTTGGTGAATTCACCGTCAAGGCGATTAACATTGAACTGCTAACGGGCTCGGCCATCAACGCCGATGCCTTACTGCTCGGGCTTGGCGGCGTAGCCGAATTGGAGTACACCCACTGCGAGTTCTGCGCGGTGCCGTTTTTCGGTGACCCGCTTGCCGACTCAAGTGCGCAAGCGGGTGTTTATATCAGCGGAGTTTTCGACGTCTTCAGCATTATCGGTGGTTCGATCCTGCCGCGCTCGAATGATAAGGACGGCGACGGCGAAGATGACGACGACGAGGATGACGAAAATCTCGAGTGCAATTGAGTCGCGCTCTCGGGCACCGATAGGCATCTTCGATTCCGGCGTCGGCGGACTGTCGGTATGGCGTGAAATTGTCAGGCAGCTGCCGCACGAAGATACGCTCTATGTGGCCGATCAGGCGCATGTGCCTTACGGCCCTTGCACGCAGGAAGACATTCGCGCATTCAGCGACGCTATCGCGCGTTTCCTGCTCGAAGCCGGCTGCAAGGCAGCCGTCGTTGCCTGCAATACGGCCTCGGCGGCGGCGCTCAAGCACCTACGCGAGACGTTTCCGGACTGGCTGACCATCGGCATGGAACCGGCGGTCAAACCAGCCGCAGCGATCACGCGCACTGGCGTCGTCGGCATCATGGCCACACCGGCAACATTCCAGGGCCGTTTATTCCAGGCCACGGCCGGCCGTCACGCCAGCCACATCCAGCTGATCAACCAGGTGTGCGACGGACTTGCTGAACGCATCGAAGCGGGCCAACTCGACGACGTTGAGACGCAAGCGCTGCTGCGGCGCTGTGTGACGCCGATACTCGAGGCCGGTGCCGACACCATCGTGCTGGCCTGCACGCATTATCCGTTCGTCTTGAATGCGCTTCGCGCCATCGCCGGCCCGGCAGTCACGATCATCGATCCGGCGCCGGCCATTGCGCGACATCTCGCCGATCAGCTCGCACTGCGCGGGCTCAAGAACGAGCGCCAGGAGAGCGGCAGCGCGCGCTTCATTACTACTGGAATACCGACCGAATTCGCTGCAGCGCTTGAATGTCTCGTCGGCGTGCGGGCGAGCGTTGGTGTAGCGCGCTGGCAGGCCGGCCGGCCTATTGCGCTCACCACATGAGATCGTCGGGTACCTGATAGGCGGCGTAGCTGTCATCGGCCGGTGATTCTTCTACCGGCGTCGAACCGTCATGGTGAAGGGCGACGGATCGCCGATCGCGCTCGGCCACCCGCTCCGCAGTTGCTTTGTCGACGAGCGCATAACCCTGACGAAAACGTACGACGGCCAGTGCGCCGCTGACCAGCGCCGCGTGTTGCTCGGCCGTGACGTACATTTTCTTGATCTTGCTTCGCACGACGAACTGATGGCCAATTTCGCCGCCGGCTGTCTCGATGCGATGGCCTTCCACTATCTGATCGACTTGCGCTGCAATCGCCCGGCGCTCGGCATCCATTTGACGCTGGCGATTCAGTTCGCGATCGCGCGCTGCTTTCTGCGCGCGCGCCGCCTCGGCCGCGCGCTGGGCCGGTGTCGGCTCGGGCGCCTGCTTCTTCGGTTGATGCTTGGCGTCCTTGCGTTTCTCCTGCTTGATCTGGGTGGCCTGTTTGGGCTTGACCAGACCAGCAGAGAGCAGCTGTTCCTGAAGTGATTTAGCCATGAACTCGGTACTCGATACAGGACAACTACGCGCGCCCTGCGACGGCTGCAGGCGCTGCAGCGCCGATCATAGCCTGCCGCCGCGCGCTTGGGTCACGTGGACCGATTTCACGCACAGACTGTCGGCCGTCGGTCGGCCCAGGGTTGTGCGATTTCGAGCTGAGCGGCAAGCCGGATGAGGACATCTTCGGCGCCGAGTCGGGCGGTGAAATGCAGGCCTATCGGTAAGCCGTCGGCACTCCACGCCAGCGGCAGTGACAGCGCTGGTTGGCCGGTGGCGTTGGCGAGATAGGTATAGGGCGAAAACCGCGCCGTGCGACGGCGCAACTCGAACGGATCGCCCTGATAAACGAGCGTACCGAGCTCAACGGGTGGTTGCCCCAGCGTGGTCGTGAGCCACACATCGTTCGGCGTGAAGAAAGCACTGAGCCGTCGAACCTGGCGCTGGACGTCCTGGGTCGCGAGCAGATAATCAGACGCGCTGAGCGCGCGACCGCGTTCGGCGAACGCCCAGACGAACGGTTCGAAATCGGCTTCCGTTGCTGTACGACCGATACGCCGCGACCAGTCGGCAATAGCCCAATGCACCAGCGAGGCGAGCAGAGTCGTGAACTTCAGCCATAGTTCCATGGCATCGAATTCCGGTGCGGACTCGATAACCTCATGGCCGAGCGATGCAAGCAGCCGCGCTGTTGCTTCGATGGCAGCAACACATTCCGGCGAGAGCGGATCACCGAGCGGTGTGACGGTGCTGTAGCCGATACGCAGCCGGCCCGGTGGCCGCCCGACTTCTTGTACATAGGGGCGGACTGGTGGCGTCGCAACATACGGCTCGCCAACCCCTGGCCCGCTGATGACGTCGAGCAATGCCGCGCAATCGCGGACTGTGCGCGTGACGGCATGCTCGACGAACGCCCCAGCGAGCACGTCGCCGTAATGCGGAGCGAGCGTCGAGCGTCCACGCGTCGGTTTCAGGCCAACCAGCCCGCAGCACGAGGCCGGAATGCGGATCGAACCGCCGACGTCGTTGGCATGCGCCATCGGCACGACGCGCGCTGCGACAGCCGCCGCCGCACCACCGCTGGAGCCGCCCGGTGTGCGCGTGGTATCCCACGGATTGTGCGTCGCACCGAAAGCACGCGGTTCAGTCGTCACACCGATCGCGAACTCAGGCAGATTGGTTTTGCCGATAGTAATAAGGCCGGCGCGCTTGTAGCGTGAATAGATCTCGGCATCTTCGGTTGGCACATAATCGCGCAGGAAGGCCGACCCTTCACAGAAACGCACGCCGGCGACCTCGGCGCCAAAATCCTTCATCAGAAACGGCACCCCGGCAAATGGCCCGCTCAAGGCGGGGCCGCGCGCGACCGCACGGGCGTGCTCGAACATGTCAGTGATGACGGCGTTCAAGGTGCCGTTGACAGACTCGCAACGTGCAATGGCGTCGTCGACCAGTTCAAGCGCGCTGACTTTGCGCTCAGCAACCAGCGCCGCCAACGCGATGCCATCGAGTTCGCCGAAATCGGTTCCGCTCATCATTTAGCTCCGTTCAGTTCAAGAAGCGTGCTTCGGTCACACCGCTGGCCGCATCGTGGTGCAGGGTGACTGCCTGGCCAACCTGATGTTCAGTGGTCAGACGCGCGAAGACGTCGGCCGCGTGCGGCGCATTGGCAACGAAGCGCGCACCGGTCGTTGTCCGCCCGTAAATAAGCGCGCGTTGCGGTGTTTGATCGCGGGCATAGATGACGGTATGTGTTTCGACATGGCCGCGCCCCGCCGGCGCCGGATCAAGTGCCACGGGCGGCGCGCCAGCTTCAGGCCGGGCGTCGTCTTCGCGATCGAACGCGCCAAGGTCGGCCGCTTGCGGGGTCGCGGCATAAATGCCGGCGGCGTATTTGTGCATGAACCAGCCTAGCGCGGTCGTCATCCCGCTGTGATAGCGCCCACCGGCGATCGCTTCGGCCATCGTTGCGATACCGTGCAGCGCATAGTTGCTGCCGGGTCCACCGAAAAAACCGAGACCGCCCGTCATGGTCAGCGGGCGCGTATCGCCATCGACGATGCCAAGCTCGCGCCGCGCCACGGCGACCGCGCAGGGGAAGCAGCTGTAGAGATCGAAGCATTCGATGTCGGCGGTGCGAATGCCGGCGCGCGACTGCGCCCTCTCGGTCGCCTGGGCCATTGCAGCGCTGCGCGTATAGACGTCCTTGTCGGCGAGGAAGCGCTGCCGATCCTTGGCGTAACCGCCACCGCGAAAATACACCGGTACGCCAGCGCCGCCTGCGCGATGCGCTGCGCGTTTCGCGGTTGTCAGGATCACGGCCGCGCCGATGTCGGCCATGACCAATGAGACCATGCGCTTGGTGTAGGGAAAGCATATCGGTCGGTTGTCGGCGGTTGGCGTCGTGATCTCTGCAGCCGACAGCGCGCGGCGCGTCCACGCATTCGGATGGCGTTCGGCAACGGCACTGAAGTCCGACCACAGCGCGCCGACCCGCGCCAGCCAGGCCTCTCGGTTCATGCCGGACTCAGCCCACAGGGCTGTTTCGAACAGCGGAAATCCATGGATGGGCAGACTCAGGCCATGCGCCTGTTCGAGCGCGCTGCTGCCGACGGCGTCGTCGCTGGCATAGTCAGTCGGGATCCCCTGCAGCAGCGCCTGTTCGCCACGGACGGCATCTGCAGCTCGCGGATAAAAAGTCTCGGCGCCGCAGATCAAGATGGTTTCTGCTTCGCCGCGGGCAAGCATGCCGGCGGCCTGATTGACGAATTGCTGTGGCACCTGGCCGCCGATACCCGAGACCATGGTATGGCGCGGCGAGGCGCCGAGACGGCGGGCGAGTTCGGCAGCCGGCGCGATGAGGTCGCGACTTTGCGGCCGCACGATCAGAATGCAGTCGATAGCCGCCAGCGCACCGGGACCGGCCTGTTCACCGGCCCTGCGCGCTGCCTGCTCCATCATGTCGAGCGGGTCGAGCCACGGTGGCAATGCGTCTTTGGCCTGCGTGACCTGGCCCCAGCCGGTAACGACGACGTGATCGTTCAAGGTAGTGCTCCGCAAGCCTGCTGTGCGTCTTTCAATCCTGGTCGACGCGGGCGAGATCGCGAACCAGATGTTTGCCGGCCGCGTGGTAATGATAGGCGACCCACAGGCCGATGGTGCCAAATAACATCAGGCTCCAGCGCAGCGAATCGGCACCATAGCGCGGCGCGAGCAAATCGCTGACATAGCCGATGGCCCAGGGCCCGGCGCCAAGACCGATGATGTTGATGATGAAGAGCAGAATTGCCGATGTCGTTGCACGCATGCGCAGCCGAACCATGCCGTGCGATTGGGCTATTGAGGTCGCCTGCCAGAAGTTCGAGGCCACCACCGGCGGAATGAACAGAATCATCGCCCAGTACGGATTGGGAACCAGATAGGCCGCAATACCGAAAGGGAGCGCGATGATCGACGATGCCGTGACTATCCATAGACTCCAGCGTGCGTCGCGCCCGCCGAACTTGTCGGCGAGATAACCGCCAGCGAACATGCCGATGCCGCCAGCTACGCCGATCAGCAAGCCCAGCCATAGTCCGATCTCGGTGGTCTTCAGGCCGTGACTGCGAATGAGGAACGAGGGGAACCAGCTGATGAATCCGTAGCCGATGAACGCGGCGAGCGCGCCACCGAAAGCAATGTGCATGAACGCAGGGCGGCGCCACAGAAAACGGCAGGTCTCCAGCACGCTCGGCCGGAGGTCAGTGCTTGGCCTGGCATCCGACATGCCGCGCTCGGGTTCCGGCACGGTAAAGCGAACGATCAGGGCGAGCATCAGACCGGGCAGGCCAACCACGAAAAATGCACGGCGCCAGCCGAAAGCTTCGTTGATCCAGCCACCGAGAAACAGGCCGAACATGATTCCGAAAGGTATGCCGAGCGCATAGATGGCCAGCGCGGTAGCACGCTCTTTCGGGGCGTAGTAATCCGAGATGATGGAGTGCGCGGGCGGGCTGCAACCGGCTTCGCCGACACCGACACCGATACGTGCGATAGCCAGCTGGGTAAAGTTCTGCGCCAGTCCACACAGCGCGGTCATGGCGCTCCACAGCGCCAGCGCCCAGCCGATGAGGTTTCGCCGATTCCCTCTATCCGCCCACAGCGCTATCGGGATCCCGAGCGTGGCGTAGAAAGCAGCGAACGCAAAACCGGCCAGAAAACCGAGCGCCTGGTCGCTCAAGCCGAGATCGGCCTTGATCGATTCGAGCAGGATTGAGAGGATCTGGCGATCGATGAAGTTGACGGTATAAACGGCGAGCAGGACGCCCAGTACATAGCTGCGCACGCGAATGCCGCCGACAACGGTGTCCTTCTGCATGGCGGCGGCGTCTATGGCAGCGGACCATGCGTGATGGCGCTGAGAGTCTCGCTGAGGTCGAAGACTTTGGCATTGATAGCGGTGATGCCGAAACGTCCGGCACACGGAAAATCGAACTGCATCACTGTCGCCACGGTGAACTCCCCTTGTTCGCGCCAGTCATGCTAACCGCAAGGATGGGCGCTGGCCATCCGGCGTTGCGCCGCAGCGCAGCATGCAGATGGGTCGAACGCACGGCCCGGTCTGTGCGAGACTGAGCGTCCGGGGAGACTCAGGACGACGCGCCGGTGCGCGGTAGAACCGCTACGGCCTGATCCTGCACACAGTCAAGTTACGGTTCTCATCAATCATTCAAGCATGAGGGAAACAGGGTATGAAGAAATTCACCGTCAATTCGCGCGCCGCTGTCATCGGAACGTCGTTTGCCGTGACGCTGGCGGCAAGTCCACTCGCCGGCGCAACGGACAATCCTTTCGGACTCACTGGCCTCAACGGCGGGTTCACTGTTGCCGAGGCAGAGAAGTCGCGTCAGTGCGGAAGCTTCTGCGGTGGAGCAACACCGACCTTCAGCGAAAAAGGCGAGATCAACAAGTGCGGCAGCACCTGCGGTGAGACCGCGAAATGCGGCAATATCTGCGGCGGTTTCGGTGCCCACGATCCGACCAAAGGGGGTGCTGATGTCAAGGATGGCGAAGTTGCCAAGTGCGGCAATATCTGCGCGGCGGCAGGCTGAAGCAAAGCGACCGCGGCCAGTCGACGGAGCCTGTCGATGGCTGTCAGTCAGCCTGCGCTGAGTGGCGCAGGTCTCGGTCTGCGGCGCGTCCATTTCGACGCGCTCGCAGATCGCATACCCGAACCCATCGCGTTCATGGAAGTCGCGCCCGAGAACTGGATGGGCATAGGCGGCAGCGGTGGGCGTAAATTTCGCGCACTCGCCGAGCGTGTGCCACTGGTTTGCCATGGACTGGCGCTCAATCTCGGCGGTTACGCACCGCTCGATCACGATTTTCTCCGCGGCGTGCGTCAATTTCTCGACGCAGTCGGCGCGCGCTGCTATTCCGAACATCTCAGCTATTGCGGCGACCACGGGCATTTATACGATCTGATGCCGCTGCCGTTCACGGCCGAAGCCGTAATGCATGTCGCGGCCCGCATCCGCCAGGCGCAGGACATCCTCGGCCAGCGTATGGCGATAGAGAACGTGTCGTATTATGCGGCGCCGAGTATCGAGCTCACGGAGCAGGCATTTATTCTCGCCATCCTGGAAGAAGCCGATTGTCTGCTGCACCTCGACGTCAACAACGTTTACGTCAACAGCATCAATCATGACTACGATGCGCGCGCGTACCTGCGCGCGATGCCGGCAGCGCGTATTGCGTATGCGCATGTCGCGGGGCATCACTATGAAGCGGCTGATCTCCGCATCGATACGCATGGTGCCGATGTCATTGACCCGGTGTGGGAGCTTCTCGATTTCGCCTACGCCGAGCACGGTGTATTTCCGACGCTGCTTGAACGCGATTTCGACGTCCCGGCGCTGGACGTGATGCTGCAGGAAGTCGAAACGATAGCGCGGCTGCAAATGCGTCATCCGGCACTGTCGGCGAGGGCCGCCGGAGCGACGGTTGCCAGCTCGCCGCTGAAAGTTCGCGAGCCCGGCGCGCTGCGTCGATTCCAGACCGCTTTCACGCGACACATCCGCGATCCCGAACAGGTTACTGCGCCGGCGGAAATTGCGCCGACGCGCATGGCGCTCTATTCCCGGCTCGTGTTCGGCAATGTCGAACGCGTCATGGCGAACATGTTTCCTGTGCTCAAGTCACGCCTGCCCGAATCCGACTGGCTGGCGCTGATCAGACGCTTTTTCCGCGACCATACGCTGCACGATCCGCTGTTCCAGAGCATGCCGGCGGAATTCGTCCGCTATCTCGAGGCGCGCGGTCCGATCAGCGGCGAACTCCCATTCCTGCTCGAACTTGCCCACTACGAATGGGTCGACTACGCGTTGTCGGTCGATGAGACGACGATCGACATGCACGGCATCGATGCGCTGTCTGTGCCGAATGAAGGCCGACTCGTCTTGAATCCGCTGGTGTGGATGCTGCGCTACGACTATCCGGTACACACGTTTCGAGTCGCCGAGCCGCCAACCGAGATGCCGCTGACACCGAGCTATCTCGTCGCTTATCGCGACTGCGACGACAGAGTCGGCCATGTCGAGTTGAATGCGGTATCGGCACGGCTGCTCGAACTCATCGATGAACGGCCGGACCTCGCTGTCGACGCGCTGATGGTGGAAGTGGCGCACAACCTCGGCATGCCATGCAACGCCGCGTTTATCGATCATGGGCTGGCGCTCATCGGCGAGTTGCATGCGCGCCAGGTCATTCTCGGAACCCGGGTGAACGACTGACATGGCATCCGCGAGATGTTCGCGATGATCCGTCGCGCCGGTCTGACTTATCTCGTTGTCGGCATGGCAGCCCTGCTCGGCGCCAGTCTGTTGCTCGTGAGCGTGGCTGACGACGTTCTGCATCCGCACATGGCGGCAACGACGAATGCGGTCGGCGTTGCGACCTTGTCGAGCGGGCCGCTGTTGTTGGAGCCGGGATTGCGCGCCCAAGTCCTGGTCACCTGGAGGCCACAGCTGGGCACACCGTCAAGCGGATGCTGCGCCATCGAATTTCGGGCGACGGGCAGCGATGGCGAAGCGCTGGCCAAAGATCGTGTGCTGGTCAGCGCCGACCATGCTGCCGCTGAATCGATGTCGGTGAACCTGCGCAAATGGCAGCCACCGTCGACAGGTCCGGTCACCGTGACGGTGAACGTGTCTGATGCGCGCGGTAATCCGGCCGTGGCGGATTCACTCACCGTTGCAGTTCAGCATGGCATGAAAGACCACACCGTCGTGATTATCCTTGCCGTATTCATGGGTGTGGGTGGCGCCATCGCTTTCACCGTCGGCAGCGTTCGTGCTGCGACGCGTGCGCCAAGGGCGGTGCGCGTGCCGGCAGATCCTGCACAGATCCGGCGTGCAGCCATGCTGTGCCACCTGGGCGCCCTGACCGGTTTCGTGCTGCCTTTCGGCAATCTCGTTGCACCATTCGTCATGTGGATCGCCGGGCGTGATCTCGACCCCGTCGTCGAGCGCGCTGGACGCGAGGCGCTGAATTTTCAGCTCTCGATTCTGTTTTACCTGCTGTTGGCGTTCGCGCTGACGCTGGCGCTGATCGGCGTTTTCATTCTGCCGCTGCTCATTGTCATGCAGTTCGTGCTGACCATCGCCGCTGCACGTAGCGCCGCAGCCGGCAAAGAGTATCGCTACCCGTTGACGTTTCGCATGGTGTAACAGCCTGTTTGTCCGGCTCAGAGATCGAGATAACGGCGTGGATCGACTGCCGCTGTCGCCGTCAGTAAAACTTCCGGTCGTTGATGCCTTTCGGCTTTCAGCCGGTGAGCTGTGTCATCCGGCTGCGGGCCGATGTAGCTGCCCAGATCGCGGCTCCAGTGCAGCACGGCGCGGGCATACCGAACGCGCGCTGTCTCCCATGCGGCCAGCGCTGTCGACTGCTGGTCGGCGCTGAGGGCTTCAGCGAGTGTGGCAGCGTCGTCGGCTGCCTTGGACACCCCGAGACCGACATGCGGTCTGGCTGTCGCTGCGGCGTCGCCGAGCAGAATGACGCGGTCGTGGACGAATCGCGGGCTGCTGAAATCGACGATCGCCTGCATGAACGGTTGGGCTGTAGCCATGATGATGGCCTGGATCTGCGGCGCCAGACACGCGCGTGCTTCGGCCCGCATCGCCTCGATAAGTTCACGGCGCATGAGGCTGTGGGGAATGCCGTGCTCGTGATAGCGGCCGGTCGCGTCGGTCAGATGCGCACGCAGCGTCGCGGTATCAGCCGTGCGATACCAGCCCCAGTTGTACCAGCGCCGCCCGGCGTCGACAGTGTCGTCGGGGCCGGCAACCAGATAACCCAGCCAATGCCCGCCCGGCGCCATGCCGAAAGCCATGCGATGAGCAACCTGTTCGAGTACTTCAGACGCGATCAGATTTTCGTCGATGAGTCCGCGCCAGGCAAAGTAGCCGGTGTAATCGGCAGTCACTTCCGGCGCGACGATGCCACGTACCGTCGAGCGGGAACCATCGGCGCCGAGCAACCAGTCGCCCTCGGCCCGCTCGCCGTTGTCGAAATAAGCGGTGACGCCGTCTGCCGTCAATTCGATGCCGCTGAGTGCATAACCATTGTGGTATTCATGATCGCCGAGTTGCGCGCGGAGGAACCGATAGATGAGTCCCCACGACGTCATGATCTGCGGCATCTCGCAGGTGCCGAGCACTGTGCCATCGCGATCGAACATGATGCGCCCGACCGAGTTCACGCCCATCTCGGCACGCAGTTCGATACCGGCACCGCGCACTGCGGCATAGAGTTCGTCATGGGTGGCGATGCCGGCACCACGATTCGCCAGCGCTTCGCCGGCACGTTCGTAGACCTGCACATCCCAGCCGTGTTTGCGCAAGGCGACAGCCGCGAACAGGCCGGCCATCGAGCCACCGACGATAAGGGCCCGGCCGCGCGACACGTCAGTTCGCCAGCGCGCGCTTCAGCGCCATGGAAATATCGGCCAGCACGGTGAGCGCGGCGTCGATACGCCCGCCCATGCGCGCAAAGCCGTGGATCATGCCGGCATAGCAGGTGAATTCGACGGCAACACCGGCGCGTTTCAGCGTCTCGGCGTAGCGTTCCGCTTCGTCACGCAGCGGGTCGAACTCCGTTGCGGCGATCCAGGCCGACGGCAAGCCGCTGTGATCGGCAGCGAGCTGCGGCGAGGCATGCGGGTCGCTGCGCGCGATGCGGCTCGGCAGGTACCAATCAATGAACTGCTCCATCGCCGCACGCGTCAGCAGGTACCCGGTAGCGTTGTCGCGGAGCGAAGCATTGTCGGCAGTGAAATCGACAGACGGATAGATCAGGACCTGTAACTTGATGCGTGGCCAGCCTTCGTCGCGCAGCGCCAGCGCAGTCGCCGCGACGAGATTGCCTCCGGCTGAATCGCCGGCAAGTGCAATGCGGCTCGCGTCGATGTCGAGCTCAGCGGCGCTCGCAGCAACCCAGCGGGCGGCGGCGACTGCATCGTCGAATGCCGCGGGAAATTTATGCTCGGGCGCGAGTCGATAGTCGACTGCAATCACCACAGCGCCGCTGTCCGCGGCAAGCTGGCGACACACGTGATCGTGACTTTCCAGGCCGCCGACGACCCATCCACCGCCGTGGTAGAAAACAACCACCGGCAAGAGCGCGTGCTGGCCTGCGAAAGGACGATACAAGCGCACCGGCACCTGGCCAGCGGGACCTTTGAAGCTGCGATCGCTGACTTCAGCCAGAGCGGGCGTTGGATGACGATAAAACGCCGTCGCGGCGTCGTAACCGCGACGAATAGCGAGGTGATCGGTGGACTCGAAAGACGCTGTAGCGGCGGCGTCGATGAGCGCCTTGCAGTGTGGATGCAGTGGCATGGTGGCCGATGTTACTACGCCGTCAGCGCGGATAGAACGGCGGGATCTGCGCGTCGTAGTTGATCCAGATCGATTTCGCTTCGGTATATTCGTGCAGGCACTCGACCCCGAGATCACGGCCGAAACCGGATTGGCCGACGCCGCCGAAAGGCGAGCCAGGATGCACGCGTTTATAGCAGTTGACCCAGACCATGCCGGCGCGTAGCGCGTCGGCGACGCGGTGGGCGCGGGAGAGATTGGTCGTCCACAGGCCGCCGCCGAGTCCGTAAGCGGTATCGTTGGCCAGCGCGATGGCCTCTGCTTCGTCGGTGAACCGTGTCACGCTGACGAACGGCCCGAAGACTTCCTCGCGGAACACGGTGTCGCCAGGTTTCGCTTCAACAACGGTCGGGCGAAGGAAATATCCGCGGCTCAACTCCGGTGCATCCGGTACGCTGCCACCGGTCAACACGGTATTGCCCTCGGCGCGTGCGATGGAAAGAAATTTCAGCACGCGTTCCTGATGCAGGCGCGACGTCAGTGGCCCCATCTCGGTCGCTGGCGCGAGCGGGTCGCCGAGCTTGATCGAGTCGGCCAATGCGATGAATTTCTCGAGGAAGGCATCGGCGATACGTTCATGCAGCAGCAGGCGGCTGCCGGCGATACACGCCTGACCCTGATTGTGAAATATCGCGAACGCCGAGCCACCGACAGCAGCCGGCAAGACGGCATCTTCGAACACGATGTTCGGCCCCTTGCCGCCGAGTTCGAGCGAGACGCGTTTCAAGTTACCACTGGAAGCTTCGACGATTTTCCGCCCGGTCGCGGTCGAGCCGGTGAAAGCAATCTTGTCGACATCCGGATGCTCGGCCAGGCGCTGACCGGCAGTGTGGCCATAGCCCGGCACGATATTGACGACACCCGGCGGGAAGCCGACCTCGTGCATCATTTCGGCCAGGCGCAGCGTCGACAGCGGCGTGATCTCGGATGGTTTCATGACCACGGTATTGCCCGCCGCGAGCGCCGGGCCGAGCTTCCAGCTACAGAACATGAGCGGAAAATTCCACGGCACAATCTGCCCGACGACGCCGACCGGCAGTCGTTTGACGACGTTCAGAAAACCCGGCTCGACCGGCACCTGCCGGCCATCGATCTTATCGGCCATGCCGGCGAAATAGCGAAAGTTCAGCACGCTGCGCGGAACGTCGAGCACGCGTGTATCGCGCAGTGGATGGCCGGTATCCAGCGCTTCGAGTTCCGCCAGTTCCTCGAACGAAGCCTCCATTTTCTCGACCAGTTTATAGAGCAGCCGCGCGCGATCCGACGGATTCCACGCCGCCCACGCCGGAAAAGCCGCGCGTGCCGCGCCGACCGCACGATCCACGTCAGCCTCGCGTGCCTCGGCAATTGTCAGAATCTCGCTGTCGTCGAACGGATCGCGCACGCTCAAGCGGCCGCCAGCGACGGCCTCGACCCACTCGCCGCCGATGAATAGCTGTCGCGGCAGACGGGCGACATCGACAATCGTGAGGCGAGCAGTCATCGTCCAAACTCCAGGTGGAACAAGTCAACGCTTGATATTGCAGCACCCGTCACCGTCTCACACCAACGGCGTGACTTTGTCGCCATGCTTCGATGTGGCCTGCAGTGTGGCCAGTGTCGGGTGCTGCGGCGCGGGTACACTGGCCCGGCCCCCGGCCTCGATCAATTCGCGCAATTGTCGGCGACAACGGACCGGGCCGGCGTCGGACTGCAGGAAGACCGAGTCGACGTCCTCGATGTCGTTGCCGCCACGTTGCCGGATCAGCGCCTGCTGTGCTTCGATCATCGGTTTGTCCTGGTGGCCGAAAGCGGCATCGATGGCCTGCTCCCACAGAGCGCCCATCGCAGGATCGTCGCGGCCATGGGCGCGCGACACGCCCCAGAAATAATAGGTGCTGCCCGCATCTTTCGGCGTGAGGATGTCGGTGCCATACATCCAGATGCCTTCTTCGCGCGGCCGTCCTTTCGGCGTGATGCCGACGTCGAGCAGCATATGCGCGGGCGCATCCCAGCGCATATACAGCCAGTGATCGACCGGTTTGCCATAGTTGCCGAACATGGCGTCCCAGGCAGGCGGCGCGAGACCGTCCGGGCACCAGCGATTCGACCAGATGGTCGTGCCTGCCTGTTCCATCGAATGCTCACCGCGCTTGATCGCCTCCGAGCCGAGAATACCTTCGTGGACGAATTCGACGTGTGTGAGATCCATCAGGTTGTCAGTAATCAGTTCGTAATAACCATGCATCTCGATGACGCCTTTGACGGTCGGAAAGCGCGCATCGGTATGGCAGGAAAAATCCGGAATGGCGGCCGGGTCGGCGAAATCCGGTTCGCCCATCCAGATCCACAGCATGGCGTGACGTTCGACCAGCGGGTACTTGCGGGTACGCGCACGTGGCGGGATCTTCTGGTTACCGTGCGGATTGTGGATGCACTGTCCCTCGCGATTGAATCGCAATCCGTGATAGGGGCATTCGACGACGTCGCCGTGCAGCTTGCCGAGATGGAGTGGTGCTGAACGGTGCGGGCAGGCATTGTCGAAAGCGAGCGCAACACCGTCCTGATCGCGATAGAACAGCACCGAGCGGCCGATGATCGTACGCTCGAATAAGCACTGCCCGACTTCGTCGCTCCAGCTTGCCGCATACCAGGCATTGTCGAGAAATCGCGTCATGGCATGGGTATCGTCACGGCTGCCGGTACGCCGAAGCCGCGCACGACCGCCGGGCGCGCCGCAATCTCGCGGTACCACCGCAGTACTGACGGGTAGGTTTGCATGTCGATGCCCTGCCATTCATAGCGCGCGATCCAAGGCCAGATGGCAATGTCGGCTATCGAGTAGTCCGCACCGGCGACGAAGTGGTGGGCAGTGAGCTGACGATCCAGCACGCCGTACAGTCGCGCCGCTTCATCGCGGTAACGTTTGCTCGCGTAAGGGGCAACATCGGGATTGAAATGCACGAAATGATGGGCCTGACCCAGCATCGGGCCGGCGCCCCCCATCTGCCACATCAGCCATTCGATCACCCGCCAGCGCGCCGTACCTGCCGCCGGCAGCAGCTGGCCGGTCTTGTCGGCGAGGTAAAGCAGGATGGCGCCCGATTCCATCAGGCAGAGGCCGGTGTCGTGATCGACAATCGCGGGAATCTTGTTGTTCGGGCTGATGCACACGAAGGCCGGATCGAACTGCGCATTGCGCGTGATATCGACCGCGTGCACGGTATAGGGAAGTGCCAGCTCTTCGAGCGCAATCGAGATCTTGCGCCCGTTGGGCGTGGACCAGGTATAGAGATCGATCATGCGTTGATGCCCGCCTTGTCCGAAACACGCCGCTTATCGGGCGGCCATCATCGCACTGGCCGCTCGCGGCACTCAACCCTGGTGCCGAGCAAGGCATAATGCCGGTAATCCGTCCTGCTACCGGACGATACCAGCTAACTCGAGGGAGCACAGACATGAACGCATGGGAAGTCCATTCGACCGACGGCATCGACGCCATGCGCGGCATCACGCGCGCGACGCCGCAACCCGGGCCACATGATGTGGTCGTCCGGGTCCACGCCGTATCGCTCAATTATCGCGATCTGCTGCATGTGCTCGGCTACGCCGACAGCGATCGCTGGCCGCTGGTCCCGTGTTCGGATGGCGCGGGTGAGGTGGTTGCGGTGGGTGCCGGCGTCACGCGCGTTGCCGTGGGCGATAAAGTTGCCAGCACGTTCTTTCAGCGCTGGAACGCGGGCGGCGTGTCACCGGAGGTGATGGAATCGGCGCTGGGCGGTCGGTTGCCCGGCATGCTCGCGCAACAGGTATGCCTGAGCGAGGAAGGTGTCGTCGCCATGCCGGCAGGCTGGAGCTACGAGCAGGCCGCCACGCTGCCATGTGCCGCCGTCACCGCCTGGCATGCGCTGGTGACGAAAGGGCAGGTCAAAGCCGGCGAGACCGTCTTGGTGCTGGGCACCGGCGGCGTCTCATTGTTCGCGCTGCAGATTGCAAAAATGCATGGTGCGCGGGTGATTATCACCTCGAGCAGCGACGATAAACTCGCCCGCGCCCGCGCACTCGGAGCCGATGAGACCATCAACTACCGTCAGCATCCGGCCTGGGAAGAACGCGTGCTGGCCGTAACCGGCGGCCGCGGCGTCGATCACGTGGTCGAAGTCGGCGGTGCCGGAACCCTGGAGAAATCCTGCGCAGCTGCTCGCATCGGCGGGAACGTGTGGTTGATCGGTGTGTTGACCGGCTTCGAGGCGACCGTCAATCCGGTCTTCGTCCTGATGAAGAGCCTGCGGGTACAAGGTATCTATGTCGGCAGCCGCGAGATGTTCGAAGCGATGAACGCGGCATTCAGCGCCAACGCCCTGCAACCGGTGATCGATCGCAGCTTCCCGTTCAGCGAAGCGCCGGCCGCATTTCACTGCATGCAGGCGGCAGGTCACTTCGGCAAACTGGTGATCACGCTTGATTGATTTGGCTCGACTGACGGGTGTGGTCGGCGCGCGCCGTTCAACGTGGGCGGCGGCCCATGACGCGGCTGCGCGCAGGGAGTCGTTCGAGGGCGGTTAGAAATGGCCGCAGATCGGCGCCGGTTTTGCGTGTGAAGGCCATAGCCCGTAACGCCAGCTGGTTGTCGTCGGGCGACTCGTTATGCGCCGCGAAGACGATGACATTGCCGTGGTCAGGAACGGGCGCCACGACGACCCATTCGAATGATTGACGCATGGCAGTCAAGATCGCCGAGAGATCGTCTTCGGCGGTAGGTGAGACGTTCACGGCAAGCACACCGGCAGGGCGCAGGCGTCGCGCAGCATCGCGTTGAAAATACGGGTCGAACAGGCAGTCCGGATGACACTCGCCGGCGAAGATATCGCAGAGGATGAGATCGAAGCGGAGCGTACTGCGCGCAAGGTATTCGGCAGCGTCTTCAATCAGTACGGGCCAGTCGGCCGGGATCTCGAAATAGCGGCGAGCACTATCGACCAGGGTCGTATCGATCTCGACGGAAACCCGTTCGCATTTCGGCATTTTGGCGTGGAAGAAGCGCTCGAACGCGCCGCTGCCGAAACCCAGGTTGAGCACACGCGTCGGCGCTCGCGCGCGCCACAGCAGTCCGGCGAGCATGGCCAGCTGGTTCGGCAGAACGATGTCGTGCGCGCACGCCTTGCGCATCAAGGATTGCACGATGCGCCCACCCACCGTGAACCAGCGGAACTCGGCATCCTCGCGGATCTCGATTGCGCCATGCATGCTGCGGGCCCGATGAACCAACGCACCATGCAACAGGCGACGGCGGAAACGCTCGTCGAGTTGAAACATTATCGGGCCTCCCGGGTTTCCGATCGGCGGCAGAGTGAATGCCGCCGAAGCAGCCTGCCGGAGCGCCACGATACATCGTCGCGGTGGAGACTGGACCGGTCGTCAGGCGTGGGCAGGCGACTTGCGCCAGTCGCGGGTGGGCCGTAAGGTAGTTTCGTCTCATGGCTGGCGCCGGCTGCCGCTCATCCGACTCCCTGGTTACCCATCACGTAAGCCCACGGATAACCACGCACGCTTATGGCCACACCTGCCGCTCTTGAACTGGCTACCGGTCAAGGTCTCGCCGTCGGCATAACGGTCGCGGGCGTCGGTGCCCGCAGCTACGCTTTTCTGATCGACTGGCATATCCGTACCCTGCTCGCCGTTGCCTGGCCGCTGCTGTTCGTGGCGGCGGGGTGGGCGCTGGGGCCAGGTGGGCTGGCGAATCTCGTCGAACGGACGGGAATTGCGCTGGTGGCCGGACCGGCCGTAGCGATTTACCTGCTGTATCACCCGCTGCTCGAAGTTCTGCTTCACGGCAGCACGCCCGGCAAGCGCATGGCCGGGGTGCGGGTCGTCGCCGAAGATGGTCGTCAGGCGACGTTCGCAATGCTCACCGTGCGCAATGTATTCCGCCTGCTTGATTCTGCGCCGATGTTTTATTGCGTGGGTATCGCCAGCTGCCTCCTGACGAAACGCGCTGTACGCATCGGCGATCTTGCCGCTGGCACCGTGTTGATCTATGACGATTACGATAGTCGCGCGCTTCGCCGGTCAATCGAGCGTCATACCGAGGCCCATGCCTGCACGCCGGAAACGTTGCGGTTGGTGGAGGACCTGGTTGCACGCTGGAACGAACTCGAACCGGCGCGGTGCAGGCGAATGGCGCACGATCTGCTGGCGGCCGTCGGTGCCGGGCTGGAACCATCCGCGACCGACGCTCAGCTGCTTGGTCAGTTACAAGGCCTGATAACCGCTCGGAAACAACCGTGAATTCCGCCCGCGGAGGGCTGCGGCGCTGGTTGGCTGCGCGTCACGCGGGCTGGCACCTCGTTGCGGAGTGGGTCGAAAGCGACCGCGACCGCAACGGGCAATCCACTGCGCGGGCAGCTTCGGTGGTGCGTGCTTATGCAGCGTTGATCGGCGATGTCGGACTCGCGCGAAGTGTGCTCGGCCCCGATGCCGATCTCACGGTGCGGCTGGAAACACTGCTGGTACGTGCGACGTCACTCCTCTATCGCGAACCGCAACGCTGGCGCGAGTCGCTGGCCGAACTGCTCGGTCGCCGGGTGCGTCACGACATGCAGGCCTTGCCCGGGCGTCTGGCGGCAGTCGTCACGATTTTTTTTATCGCAGCTCTGGCCGGCGCGGGGCTGGTCTGGCGCTATCCCGAACTTGCAGGACTGGTCGCATCCGAGGCGATGATCGACAGCGTCGAACGTGGCGTATTGTGGACCGATGGGCTGCTTGCGGTCGTGCCACCGGCATTTGTCGCTTTCGGCATCATGACGAACAATATCGTCGTCGCGCTGTTCGCCTTCACGCTCGGTACGTTCTATGGCATCGGCACGCTCTACATACTGGCCGTCAATGGCTTCATGCTTGGCGGCGCATTCGCGTTCACGGCACGCTACGGTCTGGCCGACGATCTGTTCCGATTCGTGGTGGCTCACGGACCTGTGGAGCTGTCCGTCATCTGGATTGCTTCAGCAGCTGGCATCAATCTTGGTGAGGCACTCGCGCGTCCCGGGAACCGGAGCAGGTCCCACGCATTCAGGCAGGCGGTTCAGGCGTCAGCGGGTGTATTGGCGGTCTGTCTGCCCTTTCTGATCGGCGCTGGCGTGATTGAAGGGTTTATCTCGCCCGATGACGGCTATCCGCTGGCCAACCGTGCAGTCATCGGTTGCTGCTACGAGGTGCTGCTGATCATCACCTTGAGCGGAGCCTGGTTTCGACGAACGCCCTATTGAGAGTGACATCGGCTCAAACGCGATGTTGCCTGCGCAGCGTCGAGTAGGCATTGAGCACAGCGCTGTCCAGATCGCGCGGACGTGCCGCGATGACGTGCGCGCCGAGTCTGCGGGCATGTGCCTGATTGACGGCCATGGCCTGTTCAAGTTCGGTCGCTGCAAGGATGTCATAAGGGTCGCGCCAGTGCTTCGCCGGCGCGAGCCGCAATTGATCGAGTTCGTCATCGCGCATGCACGCAACCAGTGGCAGATGTCTGGGCGTCAGCAGTCGGAGCGCGTTCAACCATTGCCCGCCACGTTCGTCGACATCCAGATCAGTCAGCAGCACGACCAGGGTGCGATTGCTTAGCAGATGCCGCACTGAAATGACGGCCTGCAACAGGCTTGGTTCAGTCGGTAGCGATCGGCTGCGTCCGAGCGCTGCGCGCAGCTGTGCAAGCACAGCAGTGCCGTGCGCAGGTCGACTCTGTTCGAGGACACGATCAGCGAACGTGAGCAGTCCGACCGGGTCACGCCGCCTCTCGGCTGCTTCCGCCAGGCGGGCAGCGACATTGATGAAATGATGCAGCCGGCTCAGCTCGCCCGATGCGAGCGAACTGCGCCGGCTGCAATCGAGCATCAACAGCAGGTCGAGACGTTCTTCCTGCGCGAACACACGCACCCAGGGTTTGCCGGTTCGCGCGCTTGCTTTCCAATCGAGCAGGCGCAATGGCATGCCAGGCTGATACTCGCGCAATCCCAGCAGTTCCAGGCCAGGGCCGGCACCTGCGCCAGCCACATCGCCACCACCGGCAGTGACCGCGCGCCGTTCGCTCAGCGTCAACGCATCGGGAACGACTTCGCCGCTGCCCGGCACGGCCAATCGTCGTTCCCACCAGGCGAGTCCGAAACAACCGCACAGACGCAGATGGAGCGCGTCCCATACGTAGGGACCCAGCGCTATTGGCGTGACCTGGATACTCTGAGTCTTTGAAATACCTGCGTCGAGCGCATGCTTCTGCACGGTGTGCTCGCCGTGCAGCGCGGCCGGCAGACCCTGGACGAGTTGCACCCGAAGATATGCGCGACCTGGATTACGCAGTGTGAAGTCAACGCGCAGCGGGCGTCCGAGATACGCGCGGGAGTGCACCTCGCGATTGATTTCAAGTTGCTGATGACGACACCAGCGTGCTTCCAGCAGGAGCAGGACGATCTGACTGGCGGCAAGCAGGCGCCACAGGTCCAGGCTCCAATGGGTCAGCCATTCACTGCCGATGCCCAGCAACACAATCACCGTGAGCAGGGCATAGCTTCGCCACGTCAGGTGCATGGCGATATCCGCGGACTCACGTAACGGAAGCGCGCGCGTCCGGTACTCGCGACTGCCGCGACAGTCACCGCTTCAGGCTCGCGGCACTTCGATCTTTCCGAGCAGCGCGTCGAGAACATCTCCCGCGGTCAGTCCTTCCAGACTCGCCTCGGGCGCCAGGATGAGTCGATGACCAACGACCCGTGCAGCGAGCCGCTTGATGTCGTCGGGACTCACGAAATCGTGCCCGTTGAGCGCCGCCTCGGCGCGTGCCGAACGCATCAGCGCGAGCAGGCCGCGGGTCGACAGACCCAGGGTGACCTGGCTATCGGAACGCGTCGCCTGCGCGATCGCGAGCGCATAGTCATAGACCGAAGCTGCGATATGAACCGCTGCTGTTTGAGCTCGCGCGGCTGCGAGCAGCCCGTCGGGCAGCGGCGTGATAGCGTCGAGGCGGGCCGGGTAGTCGGCGCCCGGACGATCGTAGGCAAGGAGTACGGCGCGCTCCGCATCGACCGTGGGATAGGGGATATCGATACGCAGCAGAAAGCGATCAAGTTGCGATTCCGGCAGAGGATAGGTGCCCTCGAACTCGTAGGGATTCTGCGTCGCGATCACGAGAAAATCCTCTGACAGCCGGTAAGTTTCGCGATCGAGTCCAATCGCGCGTTCTTCCATGGCCTGCAGCATCGCCGACTGGGTCTTGGGGCCGGTACGGTTGATTTCATCGACCAGAACGACATCGCCAAACAGCGGTCCTGGATGCAGGATGAATTCGCCGCGTGCCGCATCGAACACGTGTACACCGGTCAGGTCTGCCGGCAGCAAATCGGCTGTGCACTGGATGCGTTCGAAGCGTCCGCCCAGAGTCCGCGTGAATGCCCGTGCGAGCAGTGTCTTGCCGATGCCTGGCACGCCCTGCAACAGGACGTGCCCGCGAGCGATGGTGGCGATGGCGAGACTGTGCACGACGGTCTCCAGACCGAAAGCAGCGTCGCCGATACGCGCATTGAACGAGGCGAGCAATTCGCTGGCAGCGGTCATAAGCAGTTCCTGAGTGTACGCAAATCATTGGCGAGTACGATGAGATCGGGAGTGCGACCGGCCGCGAGCGCACGCTCGGCTTCCAGAAAGCCTTGCGTGGCCGGTGCGGGCATTGCCGGCCACTTTGCCAGTGCGGTTGCACTGAACCCGGTTGCACAACGCTCAGGATAGCGTCGTCGGCAATCGCGCTCGAATGCGGCAATCAAGGCCCCTGCCACGGCAGCCGGTGAGGCTTGCCGAGCCAGCAGTCCACCTACCGCGCGTGCAAATCGGGCACCGCTCTCGTGTGGTTGAACGGACTGGCGAGGGCCGAAGCGATTGCCATGGCCGACTATCCAGGCCAACCACAGGCCAAGCATGAACATCACCGATACATGGACGCGTCGGTCGCGGGCAAATGCAACCGGGTCATACAGTGCGCTGATGCCTTGATGCATGTCGTCGACGATCACGCCCCCCCCCGGGCGCAGCGTGAGGCCAAGCAGATTATTGAGCAGGCGCGCGTTATCGGCCTGACCGAGACGTGCGTTGGCAAACATCGTCGTATCGGTCGCTACGATGAGTCGCCCGGCACCCAGATGACGCAGCCAGAGATAGTCCGATATCGTCGACGAACCGACTTTCGGTTTCGCCACGGCGCCGCGGTTCTCACGCACACCGGCGGCAGGTGTTCGCGCCGGTACGCTTCGGACATCGACTGACAGATGGCGTACGCCGGTGAAGAGGGGGTGCCGGGCTCCGGCTTGCAATGTCAGCGAAGTGCCATCACCGTCAGCCGGCCTGAGCGGAATGCGGACGCCGCGCGAATTCCGATCGAGCGCGAGGTCGCGCCACAAGTCCACGTCGATTTCCGTTTGAGTCTGCGCCCATGCCGGGGTGGTGTTTTTTGCGACCAGCAGCAACAGAGTATTGCCGGCACTGATCCAGTCGACCAGCGCTCGCCGCTCATCAGCGCGGGTCAGCGTGCGTACCGGCAGCGTCGTGATCAGCAGATGTCGATTGCCCACAGCGACTTCAGGCAGCGCGTGATAGCGTTGTTGAAGCGATACCACCGTGATGTGACCGCGTTCGATCCAGCGAAACAGGGCATGCAACCCGTGCGAACCGCGATCCATGCTGAGTGGCCGCGAAATCGGTGCCTCGACGTGTGGGGCCGGCACGACCAGACTGATCACGGCGATCAACGCCAGCACAGCACCGAACACGCTGATGAGACGTTCGTTCACGAACGACTCGCCTGCCTGATCAGCGTATCGACGCGCGTGCCCAGTTGTTCCAGCGCAGCTGCCGTCAAAGCGTCACGCCCACTGAAAAGGCAGGATTCGATATCGTCGATCACCGCGCTGAATGCAGGCGAGAGTTCCGGCCGTACAGATTGCAGGCCGGCAGCCAGCTCGCGCCCGGTCAAAGCCGGATTGCGTGGAATGATTCCGGCTTGTGTCAAAGCGTTCAGCAGCCAGCGCAACAGCGCAGCCGGGCGGGCACCCGGCGTCGTTGCAAGCACGCTGTCCCAGCTTGCAGCAGGATCTCCGCTGAACACAGCGCTCGGATTGGTCGGGCGAACGCCGGGGCGTCGTTGCCAGCGCCAACGCGCTCGGCGCTTGATGTCGACTCCACGCAGCACCACGTAAAGCGCGCAGACCAGAATCAGCACCACCGTCACCCGGACGAGCGCATCGAGGACGGCGGTCGGCGGCGCATGGCGTTCGAGCAAGTCCCACAACCAGGTCAGATCGAGCGCTTCGTCCGACGCATTCCGCGTCAGCCATCGCCACAGTCGCTCGAGCCAGGTCAGAGCGGGTGTCGTTGTCTGGATAGTTTCAGCCAGGATAGGCGGCAGGCGTTCGGCCCGCAGTGGATTCGGGACGATCGCGCGATCGAGGTCATCGGCCACCAGCAGGAGATCATGCAAGCGTTCGCGGCCAAGCGTCTCGTTGAACTTGATCGTCGCAAGCCATGCGCTGCGCGGGTCGCTCTGCGTACCACACAGCTGGCGAAAGTTGGACGGCAGACTGGCGTTCCGATAAGCCGACAGCAGCGCCGTGCGGCAGAGCCCCGCCGGCGTCGATTCGGCGCTCACCGCCAGCGGCGCCAGCAGGCTCACCCATACGCACAACCATACCGGGCAAGCCCCGGCGGTGACGCGCATCAGGCTCCGGCGCTGCCGAGTGCGGCCAGTCGCTGTTCGAGATCGCCCCCTTCGCGGCGCAGACACAGATCGTTATAAAGGGCGAGCAGCACAGCGTGGTACCACGGGAGCAGGATTGCGTTGATGACTGCCCCGACCACGCCGATGGCGAACTGAAAAAATGCACCGGCTTCGAATTCACCGGACTCAAGGTTCAGGCCGAACAGGAAGACCGGCAGGAATTGGAACGCGGCCATCATGCATAGCATCAATACGAGCGGAATCGTTGCAATTGTCGCGCTGCGCCACCAGTGACCACGGATCAACGCATGACTGCGCTTGAGCGAGGCGACCGCGCCGAGTTTCTCGATGACGACGAGGTAGCTGTAGAGGTACATCGACATCGCGAGGTAGATGCCGGGCACGATGAGCAGGATTATGCCGCCCATGACCAGGAGCATGTAGAGCAGACCGCCGAGAACGAAAGGTACGCCGAACCTGTAGCCGGCTTGCAGTGCGGCGCGGGTGTCCAGGTCGGTACCGTTGGCGACCTGCCACAGGCGGACAATGACGCCGAGATACAAGCCGATGGCCGCAACTACTGCCGCCACGTAGACAACCGCCGTCACGGCTATTGCGATGCCGGATGGCGCTGCCGGCGAGCCGAAAGGAAGCATGACCAGGGCAGGTAACTGCAAGACGACTTGTGCGCCAATCGACAGCGGAATAATGCGCTGGAACGACTGCGTGTACAGTCGCGTGCCCGCATCGAGCACGCGGCCTATCGACAGTGGCGTTGCAGGCAGCTGATAAGTGCTGAGCATATCGGTTTCGACTCCCTGTATTCCGACCCAGGCTGCTAGCCTAGCGCAACGCAGCACAATTGGCAGTCCTGCCGTGCACCGCCGCACGTCGAGGCGTTCATGTTGCGCTGCGACGTCGGCTGCAGCGGGTGAAGCGACCCAACACCGCCGTTTGCTTGCCGGCAGCAAGCGACGCATGCTAGCGTGCTTTCAGCGCATCTGTGGAGGAGAACGCCCATGTCGACGCCAGGCAATTACATCACCCGTCACCATCACATCACCATCGCTACCGGTGGGGCCCAGGAAGACTACGATTTCCATACCAAGGTGCTCGGTCTGAAGAGCGTCAAGAAGACCGCGTTCTATGACGGCGTCGCGCCGATCTACCACCTCTATTACGGCAACGACAACGGCGACGAAAGTTCGCTGGTGACGACTTTCCCGGTCGCGCATACCGGCGTCAAAGGCCGTAAAGGCTCGGGCCAGGTCGCCTATGTCAGTCTGTCGATTCCGCCGGCGGCATTGGACTACTGGCGTGATCGCCTGTCCACGCACGGCTTCGCGGTCAAGGATAACGAACGTTTCGGCGAGCGGTATCTCGACTTCCAGCATCCCTGCGGTGTCGATTATTCATTGGTCGGTGTTGCCAATGACTCGCGCAAGCCGCACAGCAAGGGGCCGGTGCCGGCCGAACGCATGATCCGCGGCACGCATTCGATTGGCGTATCGACGCGCGATGCCGAAACGATGGAAGAGTTTATGCAACTCGGTTGGGGTGGGAAACGCGTCGCAGCCGACAGATCGCTCATCCGCTACGAACTCGGCGCTGGTGGCACGGGTGCAATCGTCGATTTCCAGGTCGAACCCGATCGCAAGCCGGGCACCTGGGTCGTCGGCGAAGGCACGGTCCATCACATGGCGTTCCAGATCGGCACGCATGCCGAACAGACGGAACTGAAACTGCACCTCGAAGGGCTCGGTTACACCGATGTCTCGGATGTGAAAGACCGCGGCTACTTTGATTCCATCTATGTGCGCACACCGTCCGGCGCGATGTTCGAGGCAACGGTGTCGCACGACGACAGTTTCCGTTGCGACGAACCCGCCGACAAACTCGGCCTGGAAGTCATGCTCGCGCCGCAGCTCAACATGTCCCGCGAAGAAATGCTTTCTCAGCTCGGATACCTGCGCGACTGAGACGCCGTTCACAATGTGGGCGGCGACTGCGAGCGGCAGCGCTGGTCGCGGCCGTAACGCCCACTCAACGACACGACTCGGCGTGTGTCGGTCAGGGGCGACGGATCCGCCGCTGAGCACACGCCAGGTTCTTGTGCGGGTACGAATGAATTGTCATTCGATCAACCGCTTGCGCGTTCGCGCCGCGATTGGCCCGAAATCTGCTACCAGTCCTGACAACAGCATTATCTGCCCGCGTGCCAGTCGCTCGCGGACCCGATTCAAGTTTCAGGAGAGCGAGCGTGTTTAATTCTATTCAGCGGGCGGCTGCCGTCGCAGTCGTCGCGCTCTCGGCTTACGGCGGCGCCGTGTCGGCTTACATGATCAACGATGGTTATTCCGGCGGTGACGCGCATGGCTACGGCGATCGCATCGGTGGCCCGATCTTCGAAGTGCAGGGTGCCGACGTCTATCGTACCGGCACCAACCTGACGGTCGATGTGTTCACTTCGTTCGCCGGTCATGCCGACGAGAAGCAGTTTTCCAGCTACACCAACAAGGCGCCGAGCATGCTCAATGGCGTCAGTATGGGTATCGGCTATGGCGATCTATTCCTGTCGACGGGCTGGGCGCCGTTTGGCTCAGCGCCTTATCTGCAGGACAACAACGTTACCGGCACCCCCTGGATATACGGCTTTTCGATCGATGGTGATCGCTGGACAGACGCCGGCGGCACCGGCACGCTCTACGCTCTGACCGGCGCGACCAACAATGCGAACACGTTGTTGTCGGAAGATTTCATGTCAGGCGCAACTTATCGCAATGGTCAGGAAATCGCTGTCGATCGCGCATCCGCCGGCGTTCAGGTCGTCGGCACGGGGACCTGGTCAGTAACCAGTGACAGCAAGTTGCGTTTCTCTTTCGACGTCGGCAATACCCTGCTGGCCGGCGCCGGCACGGTGGGTCTGCATTGGGCGATGAGCTGCGGTAACGATGTACTCGAAGGTGCCTATCAGTTCCCGATCTTGCCGCCGCCGCCGAATATCGGCGTGCCCGAGCCGGCGTCGCTCATGCTGACCCTGCTTGGCTTGACCGGCGTTGTCGGGCGCCGTCGCTACCTGCGACGGACCTGACTACGCCGGGCTGTCAGGGCTCCGGTTCTTAGTAGCGGCGACCAACCAGAACGCGCGCTCCTTCCGGCCCGTACTGTTCGCTGTGCGGGATCCCGCCGGCCAGCGAATAGGTATCGCCAGCGCCGCAGGTCGTGGTGCCGGCCGCGGTTGTGACGCTGAGCTGGCCAGTGACGATCAGGGCCGAGACCGAGAACTCGTGCGTGTGCTCGGGGTTGTGCAGATTGGCGCTGCGTTCGAGCAATTCCGGACCGTCGTAGCCTTGCTCGGCGAGTGCCGCGCGAAAATTGGCATCATCCATGGTGAGTAACCCTCTGCTCCAGTGAATGGGATGGTGGCGTCACCGGCGGGGTGCGCAACGCTATTCTAATCCAGCCTTATCCGCCAACGGAATGCGCGTCGACACCGGTAGGCATCGCACACAGGTCGTCTATTCGTGCTGAAATGCCCGCCCTGTGTCGTAAGTGATCCTGGCCCCGTGTCCGACATTTCCCTGCCGGCGTTCCGCCCGCTGCGCGCTTTCGCGCTGCTGATGGGTGCGCAACTGCTCTTCACCTTGCTCGACGCGACCGGCAAAGGTCTGACGCGCGATATGGGCATACCGCTTATCGCGCTGGCCCGCCATGGCGGGCAAGTCCTATTGATGCTGCTGGTACTCGGTCCACGCCTTGGGCTGGGCCTGTTTCGAACCAATCACCCGTGGTTACAGCTATGTCGCGGATTGATGCTGGCCGGCTTTACGCTGTTTTTCTTTACCGCGCTGTTTCGCCTGCCGCAGGCCGAAGCAACCGCGATCAACTTCATAGCGCCTTTCGTTGTCATGCTGCTCGCCGGGCGCGTGCTCGGTGAGACGGTCACCCGCATCCGCTGGATTGGCGCGACTGCCGGTTTTCTCGGCATGCTCGTGCTCGTACGTCCCGGAACCGCGCTCGATTCAATCGGTATCGTATTTGCGCTGCTGACCGTTGCCTGCAACGTCGTGTTCCAGTTATTGACGCGCAAACTCGCCCTGGCCGACAACGTCTTTACGACAATGTTTCTCTCGGCGCTCGTCGGTATCGTGATTTCGACCGCGACGTTGCCGCTGCAGAACGTGTGGGGCGGGTGGCCGGCCACACTCAACGCTGAACAGCTGGCGCTGCTGGTCTCGATGGGCCTGACCGGCGCTGTCAGCCAATGGTGTCTGATCCGCGCCTACTATTGGTCTAAGGCCTCGTTTGTCGCACCGTTGATATTTCTTCAGCTGATCTGGGCAACAGCCTCAGGCTATGGTTTCTTTGGCCAGATGCCTGACTCCGTCAGCCTGCTCGGTATTCTGGTCATTTTGATCAGTGGCGCGGCTACGATGATTGTCGAGACCCGTTACGGTAGCGCGCGTCGCTGAGCCACATCTGATTGGAATGGCGGGGCGCGCCGAGCGTTGAGACCGATCATGTATACTGCCGCGCAACCCGCCGCCAGCCGTTGTCTCAGCCCATGCTGAATCCCCTCCAACTGCCGCACGCATCGCCAGCGCACCTGCTCATGCTGCTTTGGCTCACACTGTGCGGCATGGTTGTCTTCGGTATGGCGGTCGCGGTCGATCAAGGTCTGGTGCAGCAGATGATTGCCGCTGACCGCAGTCAAATCTGTCTGGTCGTCATGGCGATGTATCTCATCGGCCTCGGCCATACCTTCGTCCGCACGCGCTATCTCTCGATTCAGCTCGAACGTGCGCAACAATTTCTACTGAATCTCGAGTCGCAGGCCAGGCAGTCGGTCTCGATCACGACTGCCGGCATCAGGTTCAACGGAACGGCAGTCGCCGGTGGTGATTTTGTTGTCGACTATCTTGTCGATTGCGCGACGTCACGTTCAGCTGTTACCGACGACGGCGAACCGCGCACCGATATGCTCGAAGCGTATGCGTCGGGTGTGCGCAGTGCCAACGAATTCGGTTGGTTCTACATCGACCTCATGCTCAAAGTCGGCTTTCTCGGCACCCTGGTCGGCTTCATCCTGATGCTGAGCTCAGTTGCTGACAGCGGCACGCTCGATGCCTCGAGCATGCAGAAAGTGCTGGCGCACATGAGTCTTGGCATGAGCACGGCGCTCTATACGACCCTGGTCAGTCTGGTCGCTGGCATCCTGCTGTCGATACCGTACTACCTGCTCGACCGCGGACTCGAACGGCTGCTGCAGCTGACGGTGCAGGTCAAGGAAGTCGTGTTGCCTGCGCGCCTCGCGCTGGCCGCCGACTGATCGCGGCCGTCGTCGCCGATGTCTGCTTTCGGGCACGCGGGGGCCAGTCGTCATCGCCAGCCTTTCGATCCGATCACGGCGGTCCTGTTCAAAATCATTCAGGCCATCACTTACCTGTTCGTGCTCGCCGCACTGTTCATGAATCCGACCTCGAAGCAGGGCATCATCGATCCCAAGGCCGAATACATCATCACCGTGACCTGGCCCGACCGGAATCCGAACGACATTGATACCTATATCGAGGATCCAGCCGGCAATCTCATCAACTTCTCGGCTTCCGCCGCCGGCCTCATTCATCTCGATCGCGACGATCGCGGCAATCTGAACGATACGCTGAACATCAACGGCAAGGTAATCGAGAATCCGCTCAACCAGGAGGTCGCGACAGTACGCGGCGTGATTCCCGGCGAGTACGTGATCAATGTTCACTACTATGCAACTGAAGACAATATGCCAGTGCCCGTGACCGTGCGCGTCGACAAGATCAATCCCAAGCTCGAGGTGCTCTATTACGAAACCATCACGCTCGAACGCAAGGATGACGAACACACGGCTTTGCGTTTCACGGTGTTGAACAACGGGCAGGTGACGAACATCAACCACATTGCGAAAAGCCTCGTGGCCAAGGCATTCAAACGGGGGTAGCGTGAATTTCGGACACGGCGCAATTGTCTCGGCCTATGTCGTTATCGCCCTGATCCTGCTCGGGCTGGGGCTTTATTCGACGTGGTCATTCCGCCAGAAGGTCTTTGGCATCGTGCTCGTCACGTGTGCCTATCTGCTGGTCTATTTTTCGCTGCCGCGCATGCTCGGCTGGCCGACAGACAGCCAGGTACCGCGGCGTTTCGAGCTGCATGGCGTTTATATCCAGGATCCCGACAAGACCACAGGCGTTCCCGGTGCCGTGTTTTTCTGGGCGACCGATCTCGCACCGGGCGCCGATGCCCGGCCGCGCGCTTTCCGTATGCCGTTCAAGGCTTCGTTCAAATCGATGCTGGAAGAAGCCAACGGCAAGCTGCGCCAGAATATTCCGCAGGAAGGCGAGATCGAACTCGACGACGAACCGAATGGCGTACCGCTGGACTGGACCCGGCTTGGTCAGAAAAGCGTGAAGCTCAAGTTCAAGGATGTCGTTGCCAATCTGCCGCCGTCGAAAAGTGCGCCATGAGGCCAATTCCATGAGCCCAATTCCATGAGCAAGGCCCCATGAGCAACACGAGCTATGCTGCATTCATTGCCGGCTATGTCGTCATCGGCCTGCTGTTGCTGAACGTCTTGTTCTGCACGCGCTGGATGTGGTGGGTAAAACTTGCATCCGTGGTGGCAGTTGTCGGCTTATCGGTTGCGACCTGGCAGGCGCTGCCGAACCTTCTCGGCTGGCCGAGCACGCGTGGTCTGCCGGAACGCTTCAATCTGACCGCCATGCATCTGGTCGAGCCGGATAAAAGCGGCGCCAGCAAAGGCGCCATTTATCTGTGGGTGACGGCATTCAATATCGACGGCAGTCTGCGCGTACCGCGCGCGTTCGTGCTGCCTTTCCATCCCGAACTGCAGGCCAAGCTGGTCGTGGCTGGGACCAAGCTGCGGCGCGGCATGCCGCAGCTCGGTGAAATCAGTTCGCTCCCTTTCGAGACCGGTCCCGCGGCCGGTGCGCACACTGAGCAGTTCGTCAATCTGGAATTGCTGGATACCCCTGATCCGCTGTTCCCCGAACATTAAAGCGACGGACCCTGGTCCAGGCCTGCAGCAGTGAGATGGTCCTCGAGAAAATCCAGACGGTCGTTGCCCCAGAAGATTTCTTCGCCGACGATGAAGGTCGGTACACCGATGACGCCGAGCGAACCGGCATAGGTCCAGTTGTCGGCAAGCCGAGTCGCGTATTCGCTTGAGGACAGTGCAGCCGCGACATCGACCGGTGTCAGATCGATACTGCCGGCGATGCGCGTGAGCACCGTGCGCTGACCGATGTCTTCGCCTTCGGCCCATTCTGCCCACATCACGGCCTTGACGTAGTCGGCCAGTCGGCCGGCGCGCTCGGCCGCGAATGAAACCAGCGCTGCCGGTGTCGGATCGGTCGTGATCGGCGGCGGGTTGAATGGTATGGCGAGGCGCCGGCACCAGCGCGCAACGTCCTGGCGGGTCAGCGGCACTTTGACTTTGGCGCGCTCGGGTGGCGAGCGACCATCCCACCCGCCAAGCGAATACCAGGCGAGCTCGATATCGAACGCGCCGAGGCGTTCGAACATCGAGCGTGAGGCGAGGTAACAGTATGGGCTGCGGAAATTGAAGAACACGCGTACGACCGTGCGATTCATGCTGATATTCTCCACTGGCAAGCAGCAAGCTTAGCAGTCGTCGGCGGTCCCTACCCAGTGGCGTCGCGGGTATACTGCGCAGAGCAGCTTTGAGGGATTTGCCGTGGTACGTGCAGTCGTATTGGAAGCTTACGGGGGTCCCGACAACCTCAAGCTGAAGGATATTCCCCTGGCCGAGCCGGGGCCCGGTCAGGTGCTGCTCCGCCATACCGGTATCGGGGTCAACTTCATCGATACTTATTATCGGCGCGGCCTTTATCCGGTGCCTCTGCCGGCCGTCATCGGCGACCAGGGCACCGGCGTGGTTGAACGACTCGGGCCTGGCGTGCGCGGCGTGGCGGTTGGTGATCGGGTCGCCTACGCGTCTGCCGGCAATGCCTATGTCGATGCGCGTGTGATCAGTATTGAAAGGATTGTGCGCCTGCCGGCGAGCATTTCTGATGAGACCGCGGCGGCGACTCTGGTACGTGGCCTGACGGCCGAATACCTGCTGTTCCGCCTGCACGAATTAAAGCCGGACGAAACCGTGATCGTGCATGCCGCGACCGGCGGTACCGGACTCATGGTCTGTCAATGGGCCAAGGATATCGGTGCGACTGTCATTGCGACGGTGGGCTCGCCGGCCAAGATGGCGATGGCCGAGGAAGTCGGTGCCGATCACGTTCTGCTGCACAGCGCCGAAGATTTCGTTCAACGTGTGCGCGATATTACCGGCGGTCGTGGTGTCGATGTCGCCTATGATTCGATAGGTCTGGATACGTTCGTCAAATCGCTGGAGTGCCTGCGACCGCGCGGGCTGATGGTTGCCTATGGCAATGCTTCGGGCAAACCCGAACCTTTCGATATCCTGCATCTTTCCCGCCTCGGTTCACTGTATCTCACGCGGCCGCGCCTGACGGAATACATCTCGACCAAGGCCGATCTCGAACTGTCGGCAGCGCGGTTCTTCGATGCGCTGGAGCGCGGCATTGTCTGGCCGCACCCGGTTGAACGATTTTCGCTGGCCGAAGCACCGGCCGCGCACCGGCATCTGGAAGATCGCGAAAAGCACACCATCCCTATCCTCGTGCCCTGAGCCGGTATCTGTGACCGGCACGCGAAAGCAGATAAGCGGGGGACACTATGCCGTCGAGTCGCTGCTGCGGCACGGCGTCCAGACGTTGTTTTGCGTACCCGGCGAGAGCTATCTCGCGGTGCTCGATTCTGTCTATGACGTCGCCGATCGGCTGCGCCTGATTTCCTGCCGGCATGAGAGCGGAGCAGCTTTCATGGCGCTCGCCAATGCACAGCTGACCGGGCGCCCCGGTGCATGTTTCGTCACGCGCGGACCCGGCGCAACAAATGCCTCGATCGCATTGCATGTCGCGCGACAGGCTTCGATCCCCATGGTGCTCGGCGTCGGCCAGGTCGCGCGTGCCAATCTCGGCCGCGAGTCGTTTCAGGAAATCGACTACGCAGCATTCTTTGCGCCGCTGGTGAAACATGTCGAGCAGGTCACGGATCCGGCCGCGGTGTCCGAGGCTTTCGCTCGCGCATTCGCGTTGGCAGCCGAAGGCCGCCCGGGCCCTGTCGTGCTGGCCCTGCCTGAAGATGTCCTGTCGGGTACCGCAGATGTCAATGACGCTGCGCCGCTGCCCGTCACGCGCCAGGCGCCTGGCGAAGACTCCTGGGCACGACTCCTCGCCATGCTCGCTGCAGCCGAGCGGCCGCTGTTGATAGTCGGCGGCAGCCGCATCGACGACCAGGTCGCGGCCGATATCCGGACATTTGCCGAGCGTCATCGACTGCCGGTCGCCACTTCGTTCCGTCGCCAGGACAGCATCGACAATACCAGTGATTGTTATGCCGGCTATTTCGGCTACAGCGCGCATGCGGCGCTGACGACGCTGGTGGCTGACGCCGATTGCGTGGTGGTACTCGGTGCACGGCTGGACGAACCGACGACGCAGAGCTACACGCTGTTCAAGGATGGCCGGCCACGCAAGCTCATTCACGTCTATCCCGGCGCGCGCGAACTTACCCTGAACTACGCGCCCGATCTCGCCATCTGTGCTGATATTGCACCGACTGCCGCGCGCTTCGCCACCCTCGATCTGACGCAACGCTGGCCGGATTGGTGCGCGCGGCTGCGCACTGCCTATCTCGCAGCCGTGTTGCCGCAAGTCGAATGTGGACTCGATCCGGCTACCGTGATGGAACGATTGAATGCTCGCCTGCCTGACGATGCTATCGTGACGTCGGATGCCGGCAACTTCACGCTGTGGCCGCAGCGCGGCCGTCGTTATCGACGCCCGGGTCGACTGCTGGCGCCGATTAACGGTGCCATGGGCTATGGTGTGCCGGCCGCTGTCGGCGCTTCGCTCACCTGCCCGCAACGAACTGTCATCGGCTGCGTCGGCGACGGCGGAATGGGAATGACCGGTATGGAACTGGCGACAGCCGCGCAATACGGTGCGACGCCGCTGATTCTCGTCTTCAACAACAGCAAATACGGCACTATCGAAATGCATCAGGACCGACGTTACCCGGGCCGACGCATCGGCAACGCACTGCAGAATCCGGACTTCGCTGCGCTCGCGCGGTCTTTCGGTCTGTTCGGCGCCCGCGTCGATGACAACGAGTCTTTCGACGATGCGCTGGAGTCCGGTTTGCGTGCCGGCTGCGCTGGCCTCATCGAACTCGTACTGGCACCGCAATGAGCACGCGCACGCCGATGAAGCTCAGTTTTTTCACCATGCCGCTGCATCCACCAGGGCGCGACTATCGCGAAACACTGGAAGAAGATCGCGCGGCCATTCTATTGGCCGACGAACTCGGCTTCGACGAAGCGTTCGTCGGCGAGCATGTCACCGACCGCGCGGAGACCATCACCTCGTGCCTGATCTTTCTGGCGAGTCTCGCATATCAGACGCGACACATCCGGCTCGGTAGCGGAACGGTCAACCTGCCGAACGCGCATCCGGCAGCCATTGCGGCCCAGGTCGCCATGGTCGATCACATGCTGCAGGGGCGGTTCATTTTCGGCATCAGCCCAGGCGGTTTGCGTTCTGACGCCGAAGTCTTCGGCAATCTCGATCGCGATCGCAAGGCGATGTTCCACGAATGCATCGAACAGGTGCTGCGCATCTGGCGTGAACCGCCGCCGTATGACATCGAGGGCGAATTCTGGAATGTGACGACGCGCCGGACAATGGATCTCGACATCGGGCAAGGCGCCATCATCACTCCGTTGCAGCAACCGCACCCACCGATCATGGTCGCCTGCATGTCGCCATTCTCAGACAGCGTGAGCCATGCCGCGCGCCACGGCTGGTCGATCATCTCGGCGAATTTTCTACAACCAGTATGGGTCGCCAGCCACTGGCAGAAACTGGTCGAGGGTTGGCAAGCGGCTGGCCTGGCACCGCGCCCGGACGACTGGCGTGTGGCCAAAAGCATCTTCGTCGCCGACGATGAGAAAACTGCGCGCGACTACGCGCTGAATGCGGATGGCCCTTATGGCAACTACTATCGAAGTCTGATGCGCAAACTGATCGGCAACGGCCGCCCGGATCTGTTCAAGGGTCATCGCGACATGCCGGATGCCGACGTCACGCATCGCTACGTGATGGAATCGCTGGTCATTCACGGCACGCCATCGCAAGTCGCAGAAAAAATCGTCGCCCTGCGCCACCAGGTCGGCGATTTCCGCACGCTGGTCTATGCCGGCCACGACTGGGCCGACGTCGCCCTGTCGCGCCGTTCGTTGGAACTGATGGCAACCGAAGTCATGCCGATGGTCAATCGTGAGCTTGGTTAAAGACGGCGCTGAAATTCCAGCACGTTTTCCTGCGGGGGCTTTGTTCCCACTACTGAAGGAATCTGTACAGACATGAAAATCAAAACGCCCAACCTGACATTCAACTGCGTCATCGATGGCCCGGCTGCGGGTGTACCGATAGTGTTCTCGAACTCGTTGGCTGCAACGGTGAAGATGTGGCAGCCGCAGGCCGATGCGCTGGCCGGTGAGTATCGTGTCGTCCGTTACGACACACGTGGGCACGGTGATACCGAGGTGCCGCAGACGGGGTATGCGTTTCCGCAACTGGTCGAAGACGCCGTCGCCCTGTTCGATGCGCTGGAACTCGATCGCGTGCATTTCGTCGGTCTCTCGATGGGGGGCATGACGGCGCTGGGTCTTGCGCTCGGCCACGCCGACAGGGTGCGGACGATCACGGCGGCGAACTGTGTCGCACAGATGGGGCCGGCTTCGCACGGCATGTGGGACGACCGCGCGCGCATCGCACGCGAACAGGGCCTGGGTCCGTTGCTCGGGCCGAGCCTCGAACGCTGGTTTACCGAGCGCACCCGACGCGAGCGCGCCGAGGAACTGGCCTGGGTCGGGCCGATGATTGCGGCTACACCGGTAGCCGGTTATGCCGCCGCCTGTGAGGCGCTGAAGACGCTCGATTATCTTGACGCGCTGTCGCGAATCACCGTGCCGACGCTGTTCGTGGCCGGCACGCATGACGCGGGCGCGCCGCTGGCGGCGATGCAGGACATGCACGCACGGGTCGTCGGCTCACAGCTGGTCGAGCTCGATGCTGCGCACATTTCGAATCTCGAATGTCCGCAAGCGTTTACGGCGGCGCTGGCAGCGTTTCTACGCGCGCATTGACCGACGGCGGCATCGGCATCGGGTGCGCAGCACGGCAACCGCCATCACAGTAATCGATGGATCTGATCCTGCATCACTACGATTTCTCAAGCTTCTCGGAGAAAGTCCGACTGGTGCTCGGCTTGAAAAATCTTCGCTGGCTCGCGGTCGAGATCCCGTCATACGCCCCGAAGCCCGACTACGAACCGCTGACGGCGGGCTATCGGCGTACACCGGCATTGCAGATCGGTGCCGATGTCTATTGCGATACGCAGTTGATAGTCGAAGTGCTGGAGACGCTCGCACCGATACCGACGATCTATCCCGGTCTACCACCATCGGCGCGCGCAGCGGCCCTGGCTATCGTCGACTGGGCCGAAACACAGCTGTTCTGGCCGGTGGCGCTCTATATCACCGGGCTGCACGCGGCGCGCTTTCCACCTGAATTTCATCGCGACCGCGCCCGCCTGCATGGCAAGCCGGAACCGAGTCTCGCGCAGGTCGCAGCAGCCGCTCCACGCTACGAGGCGGAAGTCCGTGGCCAACTGGCCCGCCTCGAAGCGCTGCTCGATAACGGAAGGCCATTCGTTAGTGGCCTGGCGCCGGGGCTGGCGGATTTTGCGCTGTATGGCGCACCCTGGTTCCTGCAGCTGATCGGCGGTCCCAGTGCTCTGCTCGAAGCTCAGCCCCGGACCCTGGCCTGGATGGAGCGGGTTGCGTCACTTGGGCATGGCGAGTCGCGGCCGATAACTGCTGACGAGGCTTTACGACGCGCGGCTCTGCATGTTCCGGTGTCAATCGAGGATGCTACCGACGCGGTTTCGCCCGAAGGTCTGGTCGCTGGCGAGCGGGTGACCGTGCGCCCTTTGACCGAGAACTCGCCGGCGCATGGTCGGCTGCTGAGAGCGGACAGCGAGCGTATCTCGATAGCTACCGACGATCCGCGGACGGGGCCGGTGCAGGTCCATTTTCCCCGGCTCGGTTATCGGTTGTCGCGGGCCCGCTGAACGATGGACTGGCGCCATCATGGCAGCCAGCCTGGGGCGGCCATCCGGCTCCGCATTGCAGCTAACACCTGCGTGCCGGGTTGTTGTAGATTCACAGTGCTGCGCTGCAATGCGGAGCGCGGCCAGCGGGTTAATGCGCCCGCCGACCGCCGCAATTGCAGCGCGCGCCGCCGGTCAGCAGCCGGTGGCCATCCGACGAAACCATGAGGCGTAAGAAAACATGACCCAAGCAACGAACAGTCATCCCGCCGGTATCGCCCGACTCGATACCACCGGCGGCGCACACGAATTTCCCATCCTCGAGGGCAGCGTCGGCCCGAGTGTGATTGATATTTCCAAGCTCTATGCGACTACGGGGCAGTTCACCTATGACCCTGGCTTCACCTCGACGGCGAGCTGCGAGTCGAAAATTACCTACATCGATGGCGATGTCGGCGTACTCCTGTACCGCGGTTACCCAATCGATCAGCTTGCCGAGCGGAGCAATTTTCTCGAAGTCGCCTATCTCCTGATGACCGGCGAGTTGCCGAGTGCGCGCGAGTTCAGCGAGTTCAGCCACGCCATCACGCATCACACCATGGTGCATGAGCAGATGCGCAGTTTTTTCGGCGGCTTCCGCCGCGACGCGCATCCGATGGCTGTCATGTGCGGGGTGGTCGGCGCGCTGTCGGCGTTCTATCACGATTCGACCGACATCGACGATCCACAACAGCGCCTGATTGCGAGCCGTCGATTGATAGCGAAAATGCCGACAATTGCCGCCATGGCTTACAAGTATTCCGTTGGCCAGCCATTTGTTTATCCGTGCAACGACCTCGATTACACGGCGAATTTCCTCAATATGTGTTTCGCGGTGCCTGCAGCGAGCTATAAAGTCAGCCCGACACTGGCGCGCGCAATGGACAGAATTTTCATCCTGCATGCAGATCACGAACAGAATGCATCGACGTCGACCGTGCGGTTGGCGAGTTCGTCCGGGGCGAATCCGTTTGCGTGTATTGCCGCTGGTATCGCCTGTTTATGGGGCCCGGCACACGGTGGTGCCAACGAAGCAGCGCTGAACATGTTGTCCGAAATCGGCAGCGTCAAACGTATCCCCGAGTTCATCGCTCGCGCCAAGGACAAGAATGATTCGTTTCGTCTGATGGGTTTCGGTCATCGCGTTTACAAGAACTACGATCCGCGCGCCCGCGTCATGCAGCAAACCTGTCATGAAGTGCTGAGTGAACTCGGCATCAAGGACGACCCGTTGCTGGATGTCGCCATGGAACTCGAAAAAATAGCGCTGAACGATGAGTATTTCATCGAGAAGAAACTCTACCCGAACATCGATTTCTATTCCGGCATCACGCTGAAAGCGATGGGTTTCCCGACGACGATGTTCACGGCGCTGTTCGCGCTGGCGCGCACGGTCGGTTGGGTCGCGCAGTGGAACGAGATGATCGAGGATCCGAGTCAGCGTATCGGGCGGCCGCGGCAGCTCTATACCGGGCACACCGAGAGGCCCTATGTCGAGATAGCGAAGCGCTGAGACACCCGCAATCTCAGACGTGAAACTCCACGACTGCGCCACCGGTGCCATATAGCGGCCCATAGCCGTACACCGTGGCGCGCTCGAATTGCCCGGCGAGTCCGCCGAGTACAAAAGCGAAATGTTTGAAACCCATGTCAGCGCGCGCTTCACGCGCGTAGCCGGGGCAGGCGGCGAGCAGTTCGCTCACCGCGCCCTCGCGCATCAGGCTCAACATGCGCTGATTCCAGCGGTCATCCGCAGCAGTCGCGATATGGTCGGTGGCTGGGTCGATGGTCTCGCGGAAGAAATTGCCTGATAACCCCCCAACACCGATGATGGCAACCCGTTTGCCGCCAGCCGCCGCCTGTTCAGCCGCAATCCGACCCAGGCTGCGCGTTGTCTCGAAATCGTGATAGAGATTGTTTGAGGCAACGACCAGCGGGCGCGTATTGCCCGGATTCAGGAAATGCTGCGCGACTATCGTGCCGGTATCGACCGGGAAGGCATCGTAATCGACGCCTTTCGAGCGGATGCCGATCGCTGGTGTGGCTTGAACAATTGCCGCGGTGAGTTGTGTATCGATGGTGAGATCGAATGGCAGATCACCGAACTCATGCCAGTTCTCGTCGACATGCAGACCCTGCAGACGCGGCCGCGTCAGCCATAGTTGATCGAGCACCGCCAGCCACTGCGTGGAGTAGACCAGCAGCGTATCCGGGGCGCTCAGCGCCAGCGCCGCCCCAGCGGCGGCATAAGCGGCCGCCAGCTCGCCCCACGGCGGATTGTCACCCCGCACATACGGCAGCGGTGAGCCCGGAACGAGGAATCCGGCAACGACACTCATCGCGCGCTGTTCATGCTGCGCGGGCCAGTCCGGCCTTGACCAGATTCCATTCCATGACGGCATTGCCGGTGCCGATCACGGTGCCATAGCCATGCAGCTCGCCGGCCAGCTCGGGGTAACCCATGGCCGCGAACATCCAGGTGAACGCGCCGGATTTGACTTCGGCGAACGCTTCTTCGATGAACTGCGGCAGGACCTCGAACGTTTCGCGGATGCGACCGGCACGCAGCAGTTCGATGATGCGCATGTCCCATAAATAACCGGCCATGTTTTCGGGGTGCTCCTGCGACATGTCTTCCGGCGGTTCGGGTTCCTTGCTGAAGTGATAGTGACAGAGCGTATTCGAAGCCAGCAGCACGGCGCGTCTGCCGGTGCGTTCGATCGCACGTTGCGTGGCGCGACCGAGCTTGTCCATTTCGCCGAGGCCTTCGGCAGTCGACAGGTAATAAGGCGAATTGTTGGCCGAGATGCCGACGACCGGGATATCCCATTGCGGCCGGATCATGTGCAGGGTCGTGATGGTGCCGTAGTCGACGCGAAAATTCGGGTTCCGCATCATTTTGGTCGTCAAGCCGAGGTGTGCGCCCTCTTCAGCGCAGGCTTCGGCAAGTTCAACGTCGACGTTCAGCTCGAAGCGGTAGCGGAACAGATTGGGGAAGATCGGATCTACGGATTTTCCGCCAAGTTGCGGTACGCCGAGAAAATGGTGGCCCTGCTGGGTGATCCAGTGTGGCGAGTGCACCAGGAGCACGTCGGGTTTCAGTTCATCCAGTGATCGCCGGGCGCGTTCGTAAGCCCAGCGCAATGGCTCCCAGCCGCCTTGCGAACGCGGCTCGTTCTGCGGTGGATTCTCGCCATAAACGAGATGCGGAGGATGTGGCGCCAGATAGCCGGCAATTATCTCGCCTGTACTCATGGCGCAGAATCCTCGGTGTTGTCGACGACCACGGGGTGATAGGCGAGCGCCTTGATTTCGATCAGCAGGTGCGGGTGCGGCAGTTGATGCACAGCGACGGTCGTTCGCGCCGGGCCGTCGTAGTCGAAGAACTCCGCATAGACTTCGTTATAGCCAGCGAAGTCATTCATATTCACCAGATAGCTGGTGATGTCGACGACATCGGCGAGGCCGGAATCGAAAGTGGCGAGTATGCGGTCGATAGTATCGAGTACCGTACGAGTCTGAGCGCGGATGTCGAGCTGCGCCGTGCCGAATTCATCGACGCTGGCGCCAGCGAACGAGTTGTCCGCCCGGCGCGAACTGGTGCCGGAAACGAAAATGAAATCGCCGACCCGTTTCGCATGAGGGTAGCGCCCGCGGGGTCGCGGGCCGCTGGCCAGAAGTTTGCTCTCGACGGCCATCGTGCTCACCTCTCCACCATGGCGACCATAGCGCTCGCAGCGGACGCACACCGCCAGAATGTTCCGGCAGGCAGTCACACCCATGCGCATTGCCGAACTCGCGCCGCGATGGTGCAAGCCCACTCGCTGTCGCGGCACCTTGAGGCGCCGCCAGCGTTCATTCAGACAAGACGCGACGCGGCGTTCCGGGCCGCGCGCCTGCCGGACTTACCAGCGCGACGGACGATCGTTTCGATCGTTGGTGCGCTTCGGCTTTTCCTGCGCGATATTGACGCGGAGTGCGCGGCCTTTGACATCCTTACCGTTCTGCTCAAGGGCAGCTTCGGCGGCGCTCTGCGTACCGAAAGTGATGAAAGCGAAGCCTTTCGAACGGCCCGTCGCGCGGTCCGTGATCAGGGCGATATCCTTGATTTCACCGTAACTCGAAAAGATCTGCCGAAGTTCGTTCTCGTCGACCGAGTAGGGGAAGTTGCCGACGTAGAGTTTGTTCTGCTGCATTAAGGGTACTCCTGGTTGCTTGGCAGGGTTGAAGACGAGCTAAGGACCCTGATTGACGAGATAATGTCGACCAGGCTCCTTAGTCCGTTGAGTACGAGTGGCTGTATCGCGGTCACGTCCGTCACGCGGGGTGTCTTCGACTGTCGCTTACTCGAGAGATGAATTCTTGCGCGTGCAGTCGCGCACTCGTGCCACTGACGGGCGGCACGACGGTGTGCATCGCTCGGTCGGGAGAGAGACTGTGCCAGGGTTGACTATCCGTTTGGGCATCTCGGCGCTCAGCTGCGCTTCCTTGCGGGCGTCGTTCGATCACGACTTCCTTTATTAGTGATACGACGGCGGGCGCAGCGCGGTCGTCCTTCTCGGCCGGTGGAAAACGAGGACTGCTCGCACGGTTCTGCGCGGCGATTTCGTCGGGGGTTTTACACGGGACTCAAGGGCAGACTATCACGCTTCCAGACCGGACACCAAGCGTCGAATGCGCCGCCCTGGCCAGCTGCTTTGGGTCTAATTTGGTGGCATGGTGCGGTAGCCGGGAATGGTGGTGCCGCGCAGCCGACCTGTGCGGTATCCGGCCCCGAAGGATGGATGCGACCTCCTGACTGGTACAGACGTGCGAGTCCAGCGTGCTAGCGGCAATGGGACCCTTGTCAGTGCGCGGTGAACGGCCTACCGTGCAGCATTCACGAATACCCGACCAAGCGAGGACGGCCATGCGCACAGACGACCGTAACGAGAGCAACGAACGCTGGTTCGCCCGCCTGCTGGGCGGCGATTTTCTATTGTGGTCGCCCAATATCCAGGCCGAGGGTTTTCTGCATTGGGATCGAATATTCGCCACGCGAACCATTTCGCGCGGTCCGACCGTGCATGAACTTCCGCGCGCTGCGCGAGAAATCGATGTTCGCTATACCGATCAGGGTCGCGACTGCGGCATTCCCGAGTTGATGCGGGACGAACATTTGAGCGGACTGCTGGTGCTGAAGGACGGCGTGATCCAACTCGAACGTTATGCGCTGGGCTTGTCACCGACGACGCGCTGGCAGTCGTCATCGATGGTCAAGTCGATTGCCTCGACACTGATTGGGGCCGCGTTGCACGATGGCCTCATCGGCAGTCTCGACGATCCGATGACGCGCTATCTGCCAGACTTTGCCGGTACCGCTTACGAGGGCGTCAGCCTGCGCCACCTGCTCACCATGACCTCGGGTATCAATTGGACCGAGGACTACGAAGATTTGACCGCGGACGTCGCCGAGCATTACATCAAGCCGATAGCCGAGCGACGCGGCGGTTATATTGCCGCGTATCTGAAAACCCGCCAGCGTATCGATCCGCCGGGCAGCCAGTATTACTACAACACGGGCGACACCTTCCTGCTCAGTCTGATCCTGCGGCGAGTCACCGGCAAAACCGTCGCTGAATATTGTGCGGAGAAGATCTGGCAACCGGCCGGCATGGAGCAGGACGGTTATTTCATGCTCGAAGCCGACGACGGCGATGAGATCACCGGCAGCTGCTGTGGTGCTGGTCTGCGCGATTACGGTCGCTTCGGGCAGCTCATGTTGAATGACGGTGTGGCGCCTGGCGGCGAACGCATACTGCCGGTTGGTTGGACTGCCGAGGCCGGCGCGCCGTCGGCCCCGAATTTTCATAAGGACATCGGGGCGCGACCCCGCCTCGATACGTCTGGCTTCACCGGCTACGGATACTTATGGTGGGTCCATCATCCGGGAACGTTCATGGCACTGGGTGCTTATGGTCAGTGGATCCATATCGAACCGGAACACGGACTGGTCTTTGTGATGGTCGGTGCGATGCCGCGCGAGATGTACATGGATCCAGGCGAACCGGCAGCGAAAGAACGCGGCTCGCAACATGGCGGTCCGCGTCGATTTGCCTTTATTGATGCAGCGCGCGCCGTGTTGGCAGGCCGTTAGGGGTCGAGTTCGACGAGCAACTGTTCGACGACTCTGAAGCGCGATCGTTCGGGTCGAATGGTCGGGCCAGCGCGACGCAGCCGGGGGAAGCGCTGGACGAGTTTGCTGAAGGCGATTGCTGCTTCAATGCGGGCAACGGAATTCCCGGCACAGGTGTGGATGCCGTGGGCGAAAGCGAGATGCTGATTCGGCGCTCGTGCGATGTCGAATTCCTCGGCAGCCGGAAACTGCCGAGGGTCGCGATTGCCTGCAGCGATGACCAGATGCAGATAACTGCCGGCAGGTATCGCGATGCCACCAATCTCGCTCGTCGTTGTTGCGCGTCGGTTGCCAATCTGCAGAGGACTTTCGTAACGCAGCATTTCTTCAACGGCGGTCTTGATCAGACCCGGATCGCGCTGCAGGCGCTGCATCTGCTCCGGATGCCGCAACAGTAGATCGACGCCGTTTGCAATCAGACTGCCGGTAGTGTCGTGCCCGGCGTTCAACATGAAGATCGAGTTGTGCAGAATTTCGAGTTCGCTCAGTCCTTCGCCGGCCTCACTCGCCTCGAGTAACGCCCACAGGACATCGAGTTTCTCGGCTTGCGGTGGCAGTCGGCGCTTGCGCACGATGAGCTGACGCAGATAAGCCTTGAACTCGTCGACTGCAGTGTTGCCGTCATCGAGCTGAGTCTGCGTGCGTACCGGTTCGAGTGCGCCCAGGATGCGCTGGGCCCAACCTTTCAGCGGTTCCCGTTCGTCATACGGAACGCCCAGCAGTTCGCCGATCAGATTGAGCGGAATAACCAGCGCAAACTCCTGCACGATATCGACCACGCCGCGCGCCTGCGCGCGATCGAGCAGGCTGTCGACCATGTTGCTGATGCTGCCCTCCATGCGACGCAGCGTGCGGGCGGCGAAGAACGGCCCGAGCAGGCGACGTACGCGCGTGTGGTAGGGCGGATCGTTGAATACGATTGACGTCGTGTGATGTTCGTACAGCGGGCTGTCGCCGAAGCGGGGACGAAAGTCGATACGTTTGTCCGAGCTGTATCTATCGGTATCGCCCATGACTGTGCGTATATCGTCGTAGCGGGTCAGCACGAAAGAGCCGTCCGGCTGTGGGCAGACCGGCAGATGTTCGCGCAGGATGTGAAGATCCGGATACGGGTCAAGCGCGAACTCGCGGCTGACGGCGCCGAGTTCGAAGTGTCCGACCGTTGCCGGCGTCAGTCGCATCCGCCGCGCGTGACCCGCTGTTCAATGGCACCAAAGACTGAGCGACTGTTGTCATCGAGCATGTCGATGCGCACGGTGTCACCGTAGCGCAGAAACGGCGTCGTCGCGGCGCCGTGCTGGTCCTGCTCATGGACTCTCGCTTCAGCGATGCAGCCGAAGCCGGTAGTCTCGTCTCGATTGGAAACAGCGCCGGCGCCGATGATGGTGCCGGCCCCGAGCTTGCGCGTGCGCGCGGCGTGCGCAATCAACTCGGGGTAGGTGAAGAACATGTCAGTGCCGGTATTGGGATGCCCCATGTGGCGGGAATTGACTGACGACAACAACGGCAAGCTGAGCTTGGTGCCGTCCCAAGCCGAGCCGAGTTCGTCGGGTGTTACGGCCACCGGTGAAAACGCGCTGGTCGGTTTCGATTGCAGAAAGCCGAAACCCTTAGGCAGTTCGCTCCGTGTCAGCGCGCGCGCTGTGACATCGTTCAACAGCATCACGAGTACGATATGCGAGCCGGCATCCGCAGTGCTGACGCCCATCGGCACATCGTCGACAATAACCGCGACTTCTGCTTCGTAGTCCAGTTCGAGTGCTTCATCCGGCAACACCAGTGCTTCACGCGGCCCGTAAAAGCCGTCGGAAACGCCCTGGTACATCAGTGGTTCCGTGCGATAGTTTGGCGGCATCTCGGCGCCGCGGGCACGGCGTGCTTTCTCCATGTGATGGAGGTACACCGAGCCATCGAGAAACTGATAGCTGCGTGGCAGCGGACTCGCGCAGGCGGCGGCGTCAAAAGGGAACGAATCGTGCCGCTGCCCGGCTTCGAGTTCGGCGTGAACTGCGCTGAGTCGGGGCGCAAGGGCAGCCCAGTGTTCGAGCGCGTATTGCAGAGTCGGCGCAATCCCGGGTACCGCAACGGCGCGAGTGAGGGCGCGGGAGACGACGACAAGCGCGCCGTCGCGACCACCCTGCCTGAGGCTCGCAAGTTTCACGGTTCAGAAAAACAAAGTCCCGCCGTAGCGGGACCTGGTTTCGAGTCGGGACGAGTAAATCAGGCTGCGCGGCGGCGCACCATGCCGAGTCCGCCGAGCGCTGAACCGAGCAGCCACAGCGCGGCAGGCACGGGTACCGGGGTCGGCGCGAACTGGCCACGCAGTTCGCCCGTGGGGAATAAGGTGGTGTGAATATTCACATAGTATTCCCACGGTGCGGCGTTGATCAGGGCGCCGAGTCCGACAGGCAGCGCTTTGCCGACACCGGCGAAAGCAAGGCTGCTGGGTACCACAAACGAGCCGATGATGATCGGCCCGGCAGAATCAGCCACTGCAGCCAGATCGAAAACGACCGGCCCGAGCACGCCTGCTGGCGCAAAGTGAATATGGGCGGCCATCGGGCTACCCAGAAGATTGAAAGCGACGACCGCGAAACTGATCGAATCGGCGATGTCATCAATGGTGATCTGCGCTGAACCTGCAGCGGGTGAGCCGGTCGGCGGCACTTCTTGGCCACCGTTTAGGTTGAACGAATGGGTCACTGTCGCAGCGCTTGCGCAAACCGGCAGGGCAAGTGCCAGGGTGACGGCGATGAACCAGGGGGCGAACTTGACCTTCATGGCTTGAACCTCTTCGATAACCTTAGAAAACGTGCACGCAGCTATTGGCAAAGGTACTAGCACACGCTGTGCCAGTAAAAATTTTGTGAGCGTTTTTAGCCGTTTGTCTGGCCTTGCTCTGCCAGCTCAGACAAACCACGCTGAAAAATGTAATGAATCTTGACACACTATCCCTGTTCCAGGCTGCAATAATCCCGGAATATCTATGCTAATCAATCAATTAAATTATCGGCGCACAGCTGTAAGATTTGCTGACAGGCTTTTACTTCGGTGTTTCCGCATCCGACCCTCGTGTGTCGACGCATCAATACAACTCGGCCTACAGTAACCGCATGTCTGCCGCCTGTATCCGCCCGCTCGCTTTGTGTGTCTTCCACCGTGACGGACGCATCCTCGTACAGGAAGCACGGGATACGAGCACCGGCCAATGCTTCAGCCGCCCTCTCGGCGGGGGGATCGACTTTGGGGAATCGAGCGCGGCGGCAATAGCGCGCGAAATCCGTGAAGAAATCGGCGCCGAAATCAGCGAGCAGCGCCTGCTGGGCACACTCGAAAACATCTTTACCTACCGGGGCATCCCGGGTCACGAAATCGTCCAGGTCTACGACGCCAGGTTCATCGACTCGCGGTACTACGCGTTGGCCTCGATACCCGGGGTCGAAAGCGATGGGCAGACGTTCGAGGCTGTATGGCGGGCGCTGGCGGCATTCCCCGCCAGCATGCCGCTGTATCCTGCCGGACTGATTGAACTGCTGAGGGATCGTCTGACTTGAGTCCGCTAGCCTGCGTACTAGCGAAACGCCGGCAGCACCATCTCAGCAAGGTCGCGATAGACCTTGCGCTGAAAATCGGCCGGCGGCAGGAAAGCGATTTCGTTGATGCCGGCGGCTTCGAGTTCCTGAATCCTGGCGACGATTTCTTCGGGTGTGCCGACGATACAGCTGGCTTTGATCGCTTCCGGCGTGACGAACCGGCGTTCCTCGGGCTGCAGAAACGTGCAGTGACCATCGTGGATCTGACGGAAACGTGCTTCCGCCGGCAGACTGTAGTTCTCGACGCGCCGGCAGTACTGCTCCCATTGATCGGCGAAGAATGGCGGGATGAGTTCGTCTTTCTCGCCATGCTGCTTCCAGATCTCCCAGGCGAAATGGAGCACGCAGGTCACCATCGAACCAGTCTCGTCGATCACGCGGTCGTCAGTGAGCTTGTCACCGGGCCGCAGCACGCAGGCTGAAGTCACACAGGCATTGTGAAAGTGCTTCGGCAGCGTACGGCCGATATCTTCCGCGCCTTTGCGGATCTGGGCCTGCGCGGCCCTGATCCCTGCCGGATCGGCCGAGACGGTCATCCAGCCGTCACCGTAAGCGCCAGCCGCTTTCAGCACCAGCGGGCCATTGGCAGCGACGTATATCGGTATCGGCTGATCGAGATTGATGAAATGGCGATCGCGATGCATGAACTGGATCGCGCGCTTCTGGCCCGCATAGGTGTAATCCACTTCACGACCTTCGAGCAGCGCACGCGTAACCCGCAGATATTCGCGAAAATCGCGCACGCCCATCGGATCCTGGCCCATCACGCGCATGGCGGTATGGCCGGTCCCGATACCGAGAAATATGCGTCCGGGCGCCAGCTGATTGATGCTGCCGATGGAATGCGCGGTGACCGGCGCGATACGGGTACCGGTAATCGCAACACCGGTGCCGATGCGGATACGGCTGGTATTGACTGCAGCGAGCGCCATCGTCGCGTAGCAGTCCGACCAGATCATCTGCGAATCCGGTACCCAGGCCGAGTCGTAACCGAGTTCTTCGGCGTAACGGATGAGTTCCCATTTATCGATATGGGTATCGAACATGATGCCGAATTGCATGGAGCCCCCTGGTGAGTTTTCAGGCCTCGACCGGCACGCTTATTGAACGTTGCCGATAGCCTGGATGGTCTTCAGCTGTACCCACGGCGTGAGCAAGGTGGTCGCGCCGGTGAGCGGACGCGTCACGTATTCCTCGATGATCCGCGCAGTCTGCGCCGACATCTTCTCGGGCACGAAGACAACGTCTTCCGGTTCGAGTTTGACGCTGGCCAGCGCCATGTAGAAACCAGGTTGACCGCTCGGCTGCCCGGTCATGAGGCGTGCGCGAAGCACGCCATCTTCGCCCACACGCAGGATCGCTACCGAGGCCGTCTTGCCGGTCAGGAGCACGTCGCCTGCGTTGGCGATCGCTTCAGCCGCAGTCGATGCCGAACGCATCGGCACCGGCCCCGGACGATTGACCCGGCCGAAGACATAGACCTGCGGTTCGCGGACGACGGTTGGAACGATCGTCACTTCGGGTTCGATGATGCGTGCCGACAGCAACTCGGTCAGGCGCTGGTCGAGTTCAGCAATCGTCAGGCCGGCCGCCTTGACCTCATCGATAATCGGGAACGAAATATAGCCGTCCGGTTGCACGGCCACGCTGCGGCCGAGGTCGGGATGCCGCTGCACCACGATATCGAGCACGTCATACGGGCCGAGCACATATCGCCCCTTGTAGCGCGCTTTGAGTTCGAGCAGATCCGGCGCCGGATAGGCAGCGTCTGGCGTGGTCTGCGGCGATGAACAGCCGCTGAGTTGCAGCGCAAGCGCGCACAGCAGGGACGCGGTACTGAATCGCGCGTGGCGCGGCAATCTCATATCGTGGCAATCCGGTGTCTGATCCCTGCAACTCGTCATTCGAACATGACTGGGGAGACGCCGGGCTTCTGCTATCTTACCGGCAGCGACGTTACCGGTGCGAGCCGTATTCGACAAATTGCTCGTCTGCCTGATTCTCATTCCACAGGGAAACGCTCATGCGATTACGCTGCCGTCGATTCCGGCCTCTGTTCCAGATCATGTTCCTGCTCAGCGCGCTCGCCACAGCGGGGTCGGCCAGTGCACTCGAGCTCGAATTCGAGCGGATTGCAGGCAGTCGCGCTTTCGAGGTTTCGTTCGAGGCCGCGGGCGTCGCTCCTGATGGTGCGTCGGTGCGCGTCAGTTCCGGTGCAGCCGGCCAGCTCGCGGCGCGGGAAGGCCACCTGGTCGCGCGCATCGAACCAGACCGGACCGGCCGTATCGAGGTCACGGTCGAGATCCCGGCACTTGGCGCCAAGGCGACGCGCACCGCTCTGGTGCTGGCTCAGGTCAACGATGAATTCAATCAGCCCGAGCCGGTGTCGGGTCTCGTCAATACGCCGGCCTGGGAAGACGGCGCTGCGGTCTCCGCTGATGGCCAATGGTTGGCGGTACAGTATTTCCCAGTCACTTTCGACTGCATTACGAATGGGAAACCCGACAGCAAGCAGTGCCGTAACGCGATTGGCCCGGTCGCCGGACCCCAACGCCCCGATATGCCGGGTGCCTCTCGTGTGGACCGGCGAGGGCGGGTCAAGAACGGATGCCCTTCGGTCGGCGCTGAATCGCTGTCGTTTCCAGTGCCACCGACCAGCCTCTATTTGTTCAGACGTCAGGCCGATGGTTCCTTTGGTGCGCCCAGTCCCGTTTACTGGGACGGCGTCGACGGCTGCGTGACCCCATATGGTCCGGCCCTGCTGACCCAGGGCGACAACGACGTGCTGCTGCTGTACGCCTTCGATTCACCCTCCGACGGCGGCGATGACGATACCCATGGCGACCTCTTTGCTGTGCGGCTCGATCCCCGTAAGCGTCGCGCGCTCGGCAAAACTGAATCGCGAAACGGCAAGCTCGCCGAGACTGCCCAGGCAGGTGCGCGTATCGGCCCGCCATCCAAGCTGCATGCGGCCAATCCGGAAGGGTGGACGAACCCGGATGGCGGTGTGGTCTTGTTCTATGACGATGAAAACGTTCGCGACGACCTGTTTTTTGCCGAGAACGCTACCGGCTGGTTGTCTGGTCAATGGAGTGCGGAACAGCGCATCCCGGCGCCGGTGAGCACACCCGATGCTGAAGAGTCGCAGCCGTTCTTCGATGGCAAGGACTTGTACTTCCGTCGCGAAACGACGGTCTTTCGCAGCCGCTATCAAGGCGGGCCGATGAACGTAAGCGCAGCCTGGGCCGAACCTGTCGTTGTGCTCGATGGCGACCGTCGGGCACGTGACGAAGGCGAAATCATCGGCACCGGCGAACCGACTATCGCGACCGTCGAAGGTCGACGTGAACTGTATTTCATCTTCGCCGAGAAAGCGGCCGACGGCAGTTTGAATTTCGACGTCGGCCGGGTCACCGAGCGGAGCGGCGAGCACATCGCCGCAGTCCCGGTTGTGCCGGCTACCGCCATCGAACTGCCGATTGCATCCATGCAGGGTATCGAGGGCAGCAGAGCAACGAATCTGCGCACCGATATTGCGGGAGCGGCGGGCGGACGGGCGCTGGTCTGGGATTACACCGTCAAACGCAACGCTGGCGCACTGCTGCTGCTGCCAGGGCCGCAGGTTCCGGCAGCGAGCGCGGATATCACGCTCTCTGCCCTTGCCAGTGAGGAGACGACGCTCGGCTTGATGGTCAGCGAGAAAGGCGGTGCCCGCTATGCCGTACAGGTTCCTTGGCCCGCCGGTAAATGGGAACAACGGCGTTTCAAGTGGACTGACTTCGAGTTCCAGTCCCATGGTAATGCCGATGCCAGCGGACACCTGGAACCCGGCGCCATCGAAGCGCTCCTGGTTATAGATGCATCGGGGTATCAGGGCAAAGCGGGGGACCGGCAGCTGCAAATCGACAGTCTGCGGCTGGACGCCAAGCCCTGAGCGCGGTAGACGGGTCAGCTGTAGGGGCGGTGTCGCAGAACGAACCGCCGGAAAAAGGTTCGCATGAAACCCTGTGCCAGAAAGCTGACCGAACCATGTTTGAAAAAGTAGGAGATGCCGGCCAGCCGCTGGCCTTTCTTGCGTGCCATCTCGATCGCAATCAAGGTTCCATAGACCGCCCGACGGCCAGCCAGCTCGTGCGGCGTGAGCAGATGCGTATAACGGTCGACGACCATCAGCGCTTCACGGTGGCTGCTGAGTTTGTTCCGTGCGGTCGTGCTATCGGGGTGGACGCGGTACTCACAACACACTTCCTGCACACACACGATGTCGAAACGCTCGGCGATCGCGGTAAACAGGTAGTAATCCTCGGCGAAAGTAAACTCTGCCGGTATCGGTCCCACGGCATCGATGGCATCGCGGCTGACCAGTGCGGAGACCAGCGGGATCAGATTTCCTTCGAGCAGGAGGTGCCGGACTATCCGGCCTTCCGGCAGCGCGCGGCCGGTGTAACGGTAAGTCGTCTCGCCTTCCGAGCCGCGCGCTGAAAACGACAGCGTACGGGCATAGACGAGACCAACCTCGGCACCGCCATGCTGGCGCAGGCGTTCGACCTGGCGGGCCAGCTTATCGGGAGCCCAGCGGTCGTCGCAGTCGAGAAACCCGATCCACTTGCCGGTAGCTCGCGCGATGGCTTCGTTACGACCTTCTCCGAGCGACATGCGCCGCGGAGCGCAGTGGAAATGGATGCGAGCGTCGCCCGTCGACCGGACGATACCTTCGCTATGATCCTCGGACTGGTTGTCCCAGAAGATCAGCTCCCAGTCAGTGAAAGTCTGCGCGAGCGCGCTGTCCAGCGCCTCCTGCAGATAGGCGGCGCTGTTGTATCCATTCATGACTATCGAGATGAACGGCGTGCTGGGCATGCGGTCCTTGATCGGCGAGTGCGCGCGATGACGTCAGAGTGTGCGGCACAGGTCGGTGATCGCATCGACATCCGCGGCAGTTACGCCGGGATGCAGCGGCAGGCTCAAGACCTCGGCAAACAGCCTTTCGGCACCCGGAAACCCGGCGTCGTCGGCAAACGCACTCAGGTGATGTCCCGGGCGATAGTGCACACGGGTCTCAAAACCGGCTGCAGTGAGTCGCTGCCGGAGTTCGGCGCGTCGATCTGCGTGCACGCGTATCGGCATGATGTGCGGCACCGTGTCGTCATGCGAGTTCAGCAGGGCGATGGTTGGCGCGTTTGCAAGTTGCTGGCGGTATTGTCTTGCCAGTGCCTGACGTTTCGGTTTGAGTTCGCATTCGAAGCGCGCGAGCTGAACCCGGCCCACGGCTGCAGCAAGATCGGGCATATGAAAGCGCCAACCCTTGCTCACGACGTCCTGACTGCCATCCGAAAAGCGTGCATCGTTCGCTTCGAGTCCAAGGCTGCGCATCGCCCGCAGACGCGCGGCGGTCTGCTCGCAGGCCGTGATGACGGCGCCACCTTCACCCGAAGTGATGTTCTTGATTGGGTCGAAACTGAAACACGTGATATCGCCGAAGCTGCCGAGGATGCGCCCACGATCGTGGCTGCCAAACGCGTGTGCAGCGTCTTCGATCACCCGTAGACCATGTTCAACGGCGAATGCATGGACACTGTCGAGATCGCCCGAATAACCTGCATAGTGCACTGGCATGATCGCTTTGACGCCGGGTCGCAGCCGTTCGCGCGCATGTGCCAGATCGATGATCCCGCTGTTCGGGTGCACATCGCATAACCGCGGCCGACCCCCGGCCGCGACGATAGCCTGGAATGTCGCGACAAAGGTAAACGTAGGGACCAGAACTTCGTCACCCGCCTCGAGCTCAAGCGCGGCGACTGCCAGGTGCAAAGCGCTGGTGCCGGTGTTCACACACACCACCTGCCGGTTACCGCCGAGATAGTCTGCCAGTTCAATTTCGAACGCACGGGTCTCCGGTCCCATGCCGAGATAGCCCGAGGCCATCACTCTGCCAACCGCGTCGAGTTCCGCTGCCGTGAGATGCGGCCGGCTCGTCGTCACGCGGCGGGAGCCGCTGATGACAGACGATAGACCTGAACTCGTTTCTCCGGACATTGGCTTGCTCACTGGACCTCTCATTGCCCCGTCCATGACTCGCCACGACGACCGAATTGACGACACAGAAAGCCGATACAGGCCAGGTGTTGCCCGATACGGTTACGCGAGAACTCGCTGTTGCCGAAAACGCTCAATGCACCGTAAGCCACAACGCGTATACTGAGTCCGATCAATAAAATGACATCGAAAATCCAGGCCGGTTGCCCAGGCTGGTAGTGAAAATAGAGCGCACGCATCTGCCGGAACCACAACGTCGAAAAACCAGGCCGCTTCTGCTTGCGGCCACTTGCACCCTCGAAGTGCGTCACGCGTATTCCAGGAAGATGCACGACCCGATAGCCGTGGTCACGCATCCGGCAACACCACTCGACATCTTCGCCGTACATGAATATACGCTCATCGAATCCGCCGACGTCGTCAAGGCGCGCTCGACGAACCAGCATGGCTGCGCCGCTGACCCAATCGACATCGATGCAGCGAGCGTCTTGCCGGGCTAGAAAATACGGTGGAAACCAACTTGGGATCAAGCGACCCAGAAACCAGTAGAGCCCGAGGATACTGCGCCAGGTCGGGCGAAATCCGGCATCGCCCAGTCGGTGCCGGCCTTCTCCATCGGTCAGATAAGGACCACTCACGGCAATCTGAGGGTCGCGCTCCATCTCGGCCAGCCAGAGCGTCAGCGTAGCCGAATCTTCAATTAGCGCATCTGGATTGAGCAGCAGCAGGTAACGCCCTCGCGCGTGCTTGAAGCCGATGTTGTTGCCGACACCGAAGCCGGCATTGAAGTCGTTACGGATCAGTTCCACGCCCGGGTAGGTCTCGTCGACCATGTCGGCCGAGCCGTCATCCGAAGCATTGTCGACCACCACTATCTGCAGCGGAACAGTCTTCGCCACAGCAGTGAGACTGGCCAGGCATTCCCGCAATAATTCACGTGTGTTCCAGCTGATGACGAGTGCAGTGACTACGACGCCGGAATTATTTGACCTGTCGTCGCTATCAATCATACTCTACAGCTGACCGCGCTTCGTGACGTCATGTGATTGTGTACTATCGTGTCGGCAATATGTTGTATCAGGTCACGGTATAGTCCATACGGTTCTTTGTAAAATCTTCGACAGACTTCCAGCGTTTACGGCACGCGGAAGCAGGCATACTGAACTTATATTTTCAGTCCTTGGGATCCGTTGCTCAATACGGCCTCGGGCGCAGACAGACGACATCAATCGAGCGATATCGACAGTGACAGAAGACGCCGTGAGCATGCCGGTACGAATGCCGCCAGCCAAGCGCGCGCTCGATCTCATCGGCGCAGTCCTGCTGCTGCCAGTGTGGGGAAGCATCCTGCTGGGAGTCGGCCTGCTGAATCTGTTCATTAATGGACGTCCGGCATTTTACGTGTCGAGGCGTCGTGTCTATGGCGGCGAATCTGGTGCCGTCATCAAGTTTCGTACGATGGTCCGCGAGGCGGACAAGATTGCGAATCGGGACACCGTGCCGGTCACCGGCCAACGATTCCTGAATATTCAACTCGATTCACCGCTGTATACACCGCTCGGGCGGTGGATTGAACGGTTCTTTCTGACTGAGATACCTCAGTTTCTGAATGTCCTTGGCGGCAGCATGTCGCTGATTGGTAATCGGCCGCTGCCTGAAGACGTCATTGCCTCGCTGAAAAAAGCCTATCCGGATGCAGAACTTCGCTTTGCGACACGCTGCGGCTTGAGCGGTCCGGTGCAACTCGTCGGCCGCGACGCCATCGACGACGGCGACCGCCTCCGCCTCGAGATAGCGTACGCGCGTCGCTGTGTGCAGGCCTATTCGATCACATTGGATGTCATGCTGGCTGTCTACACCGTCCTCATACTCCTGCGCATCAAGCATTCCATGAGTGTGGACGAAGTTGCCGCGCGTCTCGACGCGTGGGCCGAACCTTTCGGTTTCGGCAAGTCTGCCGATTTCATGCATTCGACGACAGGTCAATCGACAATAAGTGATTCCAGGGCCGGACAAAAAACCGAGGGTTCTACCGGGAAACGTGTGCTCTGAGTCGATTCGGGCGCGTCCGGCAGCGTCATTCGATATCTGATCTTCCGTGCTATGCCAATGTCGTTTCGCCGATAATTTCAGCCCATGACGCCCACTGTCTATGTCGGGATCCCGACGCGCAACCGGCCCGAATTCGTGCGCGATGCGATATTGAGCGTGCTGGCACAGTCGTATACTGATCTGCGTGTGCTGGTAACGGACAACGATTCCGAGCCGGCCCACGCCCGGAACGTCGAGGCTTTCGTCGCCGGTCTCGAGGATCCGCGCATCAGCTATGTCTCCAATCCGGTCGCCGATGGCGAGCGCGGGCAAACGCTGTATAACTTCTCGCGCTGCGAGGAACCCTATTTCATGCTGGTGCATGATGATGACCGGCTGCGCCCCAGTCTGATCGAACGCGCCGTCGAAGCGCTGGAGGCGGATCCCAGCCTTGCATTCGTCGCCACCAGCCAGAATCTGATCGATGAAATGGGCGAGGTGCTCGTGGAAGAAAGCGCCCGCTACAACCAGTGGCTGGGCCGTCATCATTTGACTGACGGACGCGTTGCCGACGTTCTTGAGACAGTTCTGCACGGCGGTGCGTTTTCGATGTCGGGAACCGTGTTTCGGCGCACGACGATGGCGAAGCTCGGCTTTGTCGACCCCGATGGCGGTGGCTTCCCTATCGACATGATTACCTACCTGCGTATCGGCGAAGCCGGGCAGCACGGATATTTCATCAATGAACCATTGGCAGATTATCGCTGGCATGCAGGTCAGTCCCGCGTCAAACACGAAAACTGGACGTTCAACGAGTGGATGATCGAAAAATATGTCGCGCAGCTGGAAGCAAGGCAGTACCGTGGCCGGGCCGAGCAGCGCCGCCGTACACTGCTCAGCATGGGTCTGTGCCGCTACGGCATCGTGCGTCATGTGGCGAACGATACCGAGACCGCGCGCCGGTTATTCCGCCGGGCTGTGTCCATGTCTCCGTTGACCTGGCAGAGCTGGGCATATTGTGCCGTCGGTCATCTGATGCCGTTCGTGATCGCGCGTCAGTGGGGCGCACGGGTAACGCTCAAACAGGGCGTGAAAGCCAGTGCAGCACGGTGATGCTGTTGCCTGCTGGCACTGACCGGAACAGGACTGAATCATGAGCGGATCGCCGCGACGCTTGCGAATCGCGATTCTAGGTGACCGTGGCATTCCGGCCCGTTATGGCGGCTACAGCACGCTGGTCGAGCATATCGCCGTCGATCTGGCCACTGAGTACGATTTCGAAGTCGTGGTCTATTGTCGCAGCCAGTACTATCCCGATGGCGAGGCGTATTACAAAGGTGTCCGCCTGATCTATCTGCCGGTGTGGCGCAACAAGTACTTCGAAAGCCTGCTGCATACGGCCATGTCGACCATCCACAGCCTGTTTCTTCGTTTCGATGCCGTGCTGGTCGTCGATCCCGCCAATGCGCCCAATCTGCTCTTTCTGCGATTATTCGGCGCGCCGGCTGCGATCCACACCGATGGTCTCGGTTACAAGCGGAAGAAATGGGGGCCGGTCGCGCGGACCTACTATAAATTCGCCGAGCGACTGTCAGCCTGGCTCGCCAACGAGCTGGTCGCTGACGCGGTTGCGATGAAAGACCACTACTTGCAGAACTACGGGGTGGATTCGACGTTTCTGCCACTCGGCTGCGAGTCCGGCGGCTATGCCGAGCCTGAATGCCTTACGGGTTATGGGCTCGCGCCACAGTCGTATTATCTGGTCGTCACGCGCATCGAGCCGGACAACAATACCGATCTGATTGTGCGCGAGTATCGCAGGCTCAAGACCACGAGACCGCTGATCATTGTCGGCGCGGCACGATATCCGAGTGAGTTTTCGCGCAAGCTCCAGGCCGAAGCTGACGACAAGGTTCGCTTTCTGGGCGGCGTCTATGACGCCGAGGTGCTGAACGCGCTCTATCGTCATGCGTTTGTTTACCTGCACGGCCATGAAGTCGGTGGCACCAATCCGGCCTTGTTGCGGGCGATGGCGGCCGGTGCCTGCTGTGCCGCGCTCGATACCGTGTTCTCGCGCGAAGTGCTCGGCGACGGCGGCTGTTTTTTCAGCTTTCAGGCCGGCTCGATGGCGCAACAGCTGCAGGAACTCGAGCAGACTCCGGAGCGGGCACAGCGTATTGGTGAAACCTTGCGCGAACGGGCATGGCGGGAATATCGCTGGGATGCGGTGACGGCGGGTTATGCAGAACTGTTTCGAGCGCTGGCTGACAAGCGCAAGCCGGGGCGCGTCTATCGACCGGAAGCGTACGCGTCGGTGCCTTGAGCGGCTCGGTCAACTATCTGCTGAACGTGCTCGCACAAGGTGTGAGTCGCGTGCTGGGGATGGGGGCCGGGTTCTTCTGCTTCGTCCTGTTCGCCCGCGTCCTGGGCTCGGAAGCATTGGGCGAGCTGGCGTTCGTCATGGCATTCGTCACGATAGCCGGCAATATCGCTGACTTCGGCACCAATTCAGCGCTGGCCAAGAGTCTGGTCGAAAACCGCGAACGCGATCCAGGCATCTGGCTGGGTAATTTTCTGCTGGTCCGCGCGGCGCTCGCCGCGTTGACGGTCGTGCTCGGCGTGCTGGTCAGTCTCCTCGCTGGCGGCAAGCTGCTCGAGGCGATGCTGGTCGGTTGCGTCGCAACGCCGTTCATGGCGGCGCGATTTTTCGAATCCCTGTTCCAGATCTTCGAACGCCCGCAGTATTCAGTGTATGCCGCACTGGTGCTTGGCGGGTGTCAGGTCGCGCTGTGCGCAGGTTCGTTGCTGCTCGGGGTCGGACTGACCGGTTATGTGGTGGCTTTTGCCGTCAGCCAAATTATCTATTTTCTATTCGCCCTGGCGCTCAGTCGCTCGCTGGTCCAGCCGCGCTGGTCGTGGCGGCCGGAGTTTTCTGCGGCGTTATTCAAGCTGGCGACGCCGATGGGCGTTTCAGCACTGGCCATGGCAGTGTACTCGCGTGCCGATGTGTTCATGCTCACTTACTGGCGTACGAGTCAGGAGGTCGGGCTGTATAACGCTTCCTACCGGTTGCTGGACTTGAGCATCGCTATCGCGGTGACAGCGGCTCTGCCACTCATTCCGATACTCACACAGCGCCTGCGCTCGAGTCGCGAGGACGCGCGTGTGCTGTGCACGGAGTTGATGAGCTTCGTGGCCGCCGCGCTGCTGCCGGTCGCCATACTCACGTCGACCTTGGCAACTGAAATTCTGCTGCTGGTTTATGGAGCCGAATTTACCGCTTCCGCACCAGTGTTGCGCATTTTCGCTTGGCTGTTTCTGACGACGGGCTACTGGTTGATTGCCTCCAGCATCAACCTGGCGGCCGGAAATATGCGTTACAACTACGTGCTCTCTGCTGTTGCTGCGCTGGTCAATATCGGCATCAGTGCGGTGCTGATCCCACGACACGGTACGGTCGGCGCAGCCATTGGCACTGCGGCCAGTACATCCATCACATTGCTTGTCGTGATGTGGAATGTAAGTCGCAGCGTCGGCAATATTCATCGCATCGATTTGTGGTTGAAGCTGCTGTTATGTGGACTCATCCTGCATCTGGCGGTGGAGTGGGCGCAAAGTGCCGCGCCCGCCACCCACCCGTTTCTGATCGCGGCTTGTGGCCTTGCACTGTATGGTGCCCTGGCCTGGTACTTCGGCCTGATTCCGGTCGGTCGTCTGCGCGAGGTTCTGGTTGCACGCAGAGCGTTTCGGTGATGCGCGCACTAGTGTCGAACAACGGCCAGCGAGCGGCGCTCACTGCAAAGTGTGACGCGCTACCGCTTGTACAGGTCTGCGCGATGGAACGGTTAGTGCATTGTTCCACATAAAATCTGGCCGGATCGGCTACATTTAACAGGTAAGCTCCGCGCGACCTCAACACCAGCTGTCTGACGGCTGCTAGTTCAACGCATTTCAGGCTGCATATGCCAGGGACACCATGTCACATCGACTCGACACCATCCGCCATACGCACCCGCGCTTCCTGTTGCTTTATTCTCCACTGCAGTTTGGAGAGGGTGAAATCGCTAAACCCGATGGATCACTGAGCCTGGCCTATGTCGCGGGCGCGCTCCGCGAAGCCGGCTACGAGGTCAAGATCCTCGACTGTTCGGTCGGCGACGAACACGACGACCTGCAGGAAACCTTCTTTCGTTCGACGGCATTGCCCAGCGGCCTGTATCGGGTTGGCCTGTCAGCGGAAAAGATTGCGAAAAAGATGGCCGATTACGACGTGATCGGGATATCGTCGATCTTCTGCCCGCAAACGGCGATGGTGCTTGAAATCGTCCGTCTGGCGAAAGAGGTGGATCCGGGCAAGCTGGTCGTTGCCGGCGGGGTGAATGCGCGCAGCCTGCGCGCTCTGTTCTTCCGCAATGGTGTCGACGTCATCGCACTGACCGAAGCCGAGGGCACCATCCTCCAGATAGCAGAGGCCGTCCGTGGCAAACGCGCGCTGACCCAGATCCCAGGTATCGCTTTCGTCAACGAGCAGGATCAGGAAGTCGTCAATCCCAGTGCCCCGCCGCTCATGGATCTGGATGGGCTGCCGATGCCAGCCTGGGACATGCTCCCGCTCAAAAAATACTGGGATATATCGCGACCGCATGGTGGGCAGTTCCCCGACGGCGAACGTATCCAGTATGCCTCGCTCCAGACTTCGCGTGGGTGCCCTTATTCCTGTCTGTACTGTCATATTTCAAAGGAAGACGAAAACAGCATCTCCGGGAACATCGGCAAATATCGATTGAAATCGATCGACCGTGTGGTGCGCGAGCTCGAATGCCTGAAGAACCTCGGCGTCGAATATGTCTTCTTCGAAGACGACAGCCTGTTTGCCAAGAAGAATCGGGCGTACAAGCTGTTCGAACTCGTCAAGTCCATGGGCATGAAGCTGCTCGATGTCAACGGCATCAATATCGCTCACATGCAAAAAAACTACGGCGGCAAGCTCGGCGCAGACGATGAATTCATCGGCGTGCTGGCGGATGCTGGATTCAGCTTTCTTACGCTGCCATTCGAGTCATCGAGCCAGCGGCTGCTCGACAAGTACTCGACGTCGAAATGGCAGGTACGGCTGACCAATACAGCACAACTGCTCAAATCGCTGGATAAACACAATATCCGTGCGGCCGGGAATTACATGATGGGATACCCGGATGAAACCGAAATGGAAATTCAAGAAACGATACTCATGGCCAAACGTCACATTGACGAAGGGCTGAATCACGCGCTGTTCTTCACGGTTGTCCCGTTCCCCGGCTCACGACTCTACGATATGGCGATCGCGAACGGCCAGCTCGATGCCGAGTTTGATCCAGACACCATGCGCTGGACGAAATCCATCCTGCGTAACCTCGCCATGCCGACAGATTCGCTCGAACGTATCCGCCAGCTTGCCTGGTTGACCGTCAATCGGACGGAATACGTGAACTACAAGATTGCTCAGCGGGTGAATACATCGGATACGACCTTGGCCGAAGCGATGATGTAGGGAGTGGCGGCGGGATGTCGCGTCATTCCTGACGGAATCCCGACGCCTGGGGGCCCGGTCGGTTCTAACGCAGCCAGGGCTGGAAAGCGCTGCCGCTGCTCATGGCGGAATCTTGCGTGCTATCAACCTGCTCTGGCCCGGCTACACGTGTCGGCCACGGCGCGAACGCAGAAGTCACCAGCGGCTCGGCGCTGCCTGCAGCCGCAGCGGCAGCACTACCTGTCTCGGTCATGCGGTCGTCCCAGGGCGCGAAGCCCCCAGCGCTGGCGATGGTCGTGATGGAACTCAGAATCAGGGCAGTCATGAAGGTTTTCATGGAAATCATATCTTCTCTACTCGCTATAAGGGTTTGAACAGCGCGCGAAGCGCCGGTCACAATGCCCAATGATGGTGCAAACGCACTAACGCTGTGCAAAATGACTGCCTTGAAGGCTAGTTGATCAATACCCTATCGAATAGTCGGAAAATACGAGGCGGCCGCACGGCTTTTTCTCGCCGAAAGTCGCAACATCCTACAGACGGGCTGTGCAGCCCGTCTTGCTCCGCAGTTACGTCGGATGGATCAGGTCTGGGCCAGCTTCAGACTGTCTGCAGCTGTGGTTTAACCACCGGCTTATCGGTATGCAGCACGATGTCGCGCTCGAGCGCGTTGAAGCTCACGCGGCGCAGCAGCATGCCAAGACCTGAATTCGACAGGCCCCACACTTCGACGGCCTGGTTGAGCTCTTTTGCGTGCGCGGTGCTCAGGCGGAACTCGGCTTCAACGATTTCCGGCAAGCGGTATTTGCCGGTTTCGGCCGGGCAACCGTCTTCGAGCCAGCTGGCGATGTCGTAACGCACGTTGATGGCCACCGGGCGCGTCAATTGTTCTACGGTCGTACCGGTGACCGAACGGAGCACGATAAAGCGTTCGAAGTCGCGCCAGAAATCTTCGAAGTGCGGTACACGCTCGTTGGCGCCATGGTCAAGCAGCAACTGCCTGGCTGAACTCAAGGCGATGGTGGCGAACGCATTCCATGCGCGCAGTCTGGCGATCGCTGAATATTTATAGACGATGTTATCGCCGATTTCGCCCTGACTGAGTTTCTCGAAGTTTTCCGGTTGGCGATAGAACGCTTCAAGTTCTTCGCGCGTCTCGAACAGTTCGCCGCGTGTTTCACGCAGGAACGCGGCCAGATTTTCACCGACTTCGCCGGTATCCGCAGTGACCGCATCGTACAGGCGCAGGAACAGCTCCGAGCGTTTCACAGCGAGCGACTCGCAGAACTCGAACAGCGTGTCGAGACGACCCTGATTCACGTAGACGCCGCACACGAAATGATAGGCGCGCGCTTTCATGTAGTCTTCGAAAGGCATCGTATCGGTCGAGACGACGATTTCCTCCGGCTCGAATACGGCATCACCGTTATAGACGCCGAAGCTCTTCTGCGCCATACGGTACCTGGTCGAGAACGAGAACTTCTGGCGCGAATCGGTTCGCTCGAGCTCGGTGCCTTTCAGCAGCAGACACTGGAAATTATGCACGCGTGCGACGCCGGCATCGATCATCTTGGTCAGGCCGGTCAGGTGCGATTCGAGCGTCTCGCCGGGAAGGGCAAGAATCAGATCTGAACTCGACTTCATGCCGCGGCCGCGAATATGCACATTCAGCGACGAGTAGGCATCGAGCTTGATGTTTTCGCGCCGGATATTGCGCAAAACGTCTTCGTCCAGCGATTGCACGGATTGCCACAGCACCAGTGCACCGCCAAGTCGCTCCATCGAATCGATGACGCGTTCAGGGCGGTTCTTGCCGGTCGTCGCGTCGATGTAGGAGGGCCAGCCGTAGTCACGTTGCGCCTCACCGAGATACCCGGAGAGTTCGGGGTCGCGTTCGTACATGCCGTAGTTGGGGTCGGCGATACGCAGTACGCCCATCGACGGGCAGGTCTTCTGAATGCGCTTGCCTATGTACTGGATCTCTTCGCGCAGACGGGCCTTGTCGAAGTAGGTGACCCGGTTGTAGTACTGCGTGCCCTGCACGCAGAACGTACACGTGAACGGGCAGCCGCGATTGGTCTCCCACAGCGGTGCCAGCTTGCCATCGAAGAATTCGTCCATGACGCCGGTCAGCCAGGGCGACGGAATATCGTCCAGATTGCGTTTGCGCTTGATGATCTCGTGGCGAATCATCTCGTCACCGCGGCGGTAGACGCTGGAAGCGATATCGCGCCGACCGAGGGCCGCGATGGACAGACCGCTATCGGCAAAATTCTGCACGACTTCGGTCGCCAGGAAATCGCCTTCGCCGAGCACGTACCAGTCGAGCTCCGGCCTTTCTGCGAGAAACATCTTTTGCCTGTCAGGCTCGTCGTAGATGTTCGGACCGCCCATGACCACCAGTGTGTCGGGCTTCATGGCCTTGGCGAGGCGTGCAAAGTACAGCGAAATCTGTTCGTTCCAGGTGTAATTGCTGAGCATCAGCACGTCCGGCGCGCGTTCCTGCATGGCGCTTAGCAGACGGTCCGGATACGCGAACACGCGTACGTCGCTCCCGTCACCCAGATCGCGGTCCATGACGGCTTTCATGTAACCGACATTCAGCGGCATGGCGTCGCTGGCGAGCACGTGCATGTAGTTGTGCCGTAGATCGGCTAAATATACGACTATGCTCATGCTGGCTACCCTCTCGAGTGGATGCTGGTATGCGTCGGCGTGCCGCCCGGTGGCGGAGCGCGATGCTTATTCTGTGCGACTCTTCGCGAGTCGGCTTTATGCCACGGTGACATTTTCAGGCTCGGTCGCCGAGGCGAATTCGCCGCTGCGGATCTGCGAGGTCACGCGTATGCGGGTGACGAGTTTGGTCAACCCGGTCAGTTCGCTGCTCCAGACGCGGAACGCCGATTCCAGTTCGCGTGCGCCTTCCTCACTCAAGCGGAAGGTCATGGTGCGCAGCTTGCCTTTGCCATCACCGTTGAGGTAACCGGCGGTCTCACGTGGAAAATCGTCGGCTATCCATTGCGGGATATCGTAGTGCAATACGGCTGTCACCGGTTGCAGGACTTCGTCCACACTGTCGCCTGCGGCATGTTTGCATTCGACATAGGCGTGAAAATCTTTCCATAGCTGGTCGAAACCGGCATAGCGCTCAGCCGCGCCAGCTTCCAGGACCAGGCGCCGGGTCGTTTCCAGCGCTGTATTGCAAATCGCTTTCCAGGCAAAGAACGACGCCTTGGCCCGGTACTTATACATGAGGTTGTCGCCGATTTCGGCGCGGCCCAGTCGTTCGAAATTATCGGGGCGCGCATAGAACGCTTCGCACGCTTCATGCGTCTCGAACAGCTCGCCGACGGTCTCGCCGACGAAACCGTCCAGCAACTCGCGCACCGGCCCTGACGTTTCCGCCTCCATCGCGCGCAGCATCTCCTGCAACCAACGCGACGGTGTGATATCCAGCTCAGCCGCGAACGCGACGACATCGCGGAACCACGAATCGTTCCAGAATACGCTGAAGGTCAAATGATGCTTGCGACATTCGACGTAGTCGTCGAACGGCAATGTATCCGAGCCGACGATAATCTCCTCGATGTCGAAGACTTTCTCGCCGTCGTAGATGCCGTAGTTCTTTGGCAATACCCGAAAGCGGGTAAGGAACTGGTAGCGCTCGCGTACTTCGATGGTTTCGAGATCGGACCCTTTGAGGACCATGGCCTGGAAGCAATGGGCTTGATCGGTCCCGGCATCGATGAGCTGGTAGAGACCGCGCAGGTGCGAGGTCTTGCTCTCGCCCGGCAAACCCAGGATCAGGTCAGAATTCGAGCGCAGGCCGCGCCCACGCACGTGCACCATGATCTTCTGATATGCATCGAGTTTGATGTTGGAGCGGTCGATATTGCGCAGGACCTCGTCGTCCAGCGACTGCACTGCCTGGTAAAGGACGAGCGCGCCGTTGACTTTCTCCAGACACTCGATGATGCGCTCGGGCTTGTTCTTGCCGGTGGTTGCGTCGATGAACGTCGGCCAGCCATAGCGCTTCTGCATATGGCCGATCATTTCCGAGATTTCGACATCCCGGCTGTACATCCCGAAGTTGGGGTCGGCGATGCGCAGCGTACCCATTTCGGGTGAACGTTCGTCGTTGGTCCGGGCGATGTACTCGATCTCCAGACGAAGGCGCTCAAGATCGAAATGCGAGACCTTGTTGTAGAACTCGGTGCCCTGGACACAGAACTTGCACTTGAACGGGCAGCCGCGGTTGGTCTCGATCATGGGCGCGAGGCGGCCATCAAAGAATTCGTCCATGGCGCCGGTCAGATAAGGCGAGACGATGTCGTCCAGAGAATGCAATCGCGGCCGGGTCTCGGTCCGGAACAGTTCGCCGTTGCGACGGTAGACGCTGGATGGCAGCTTGCGCTCCAGCAGGCGGTCGACCGAGCGGTCGCAGTCGAGGTAGGCCTCGAGGATTTCCGCCGCGGTGAAATCCGCCTCGCCGTGGATGTAAAGGTCGATTTCCGGATGAGCGGCGACATAGGCGACCTGGCGCTCGGGCTCTTTCGAAATATTCGGCCCACCCATGATGGCCAGCGCAGCGGGGTTGGAACGTTTGACCCGGCGCAAGAAAAAGTGCCCGAGAGACTCGTTCCACATGTAGTTGCCGACCATGAGCACATCGGGCGGACGGGTTTCGATGGCGCGCAGCAGGACATCGGGATAGGCGAAGATCCGCACGTCGACATTGCGTGCAGCTAGCGTCTTGTCGATGACGGCTTTGATGTACCCGACCCCAAGCGGCATGGCGTCGACGGACATGACGCCACTGTAGTTGTGCCGCAGGTCTGCCGCATAGACAACTGTCTTGGTATTGGTACCTTGCATTCCTGCCTCGTTCAAAGCCGATTCCGAACCAAGTTCTTACTGCGTCGCAAGCAGCAGCGACGGGCCTCGATTGTAACGAACAATCAACCGGCCAGACCGTAACCCATCGACACTCCGCGCCTGACGACAGCCGCATTGACGCAGCGCAGCGACGTCACGCGCTGAATGGATTATGAGTGAGTAACGGCTGCGCCTGTCAATGGTCGCGAACGTTAAGAAATGATGAATTTATATCAAGTCCGCAGTGTTCCCGGCGAACGGGTCAATTGGCGGCTCTGTTTTGCACGTAATCAGCGCCGTGAGGTCGGATCCGGTGCAGGTGGGTGCGACATGGTGCAGGCAACCAGCCGGCCGCGCAGCGTCGTCGGCTGGTCGCGACAGATTAGTGATGAGCGGCTTCCGATCGCGCGGGAAGTCGCGTGATCAGAAGCTCGGAACTCCGTAACCGAAGTCGTGGGGCGGTGGGATTACCCGACAGTGGATAGCGACCGCGGCGCACGCAGGCGGGCGATGGCGCCATTCAGGCGCATGGTGGCCGTGTCGTCGAACGCCGAGTAGACGCGTTCAAGTTCAATGACATCGTGTGTCGACAGCAGGGCCGGGTAACCGACCAGGGATCGATGACTGGGCGCGCGGGCAAGTTCGCCGTTGCCGGCTGCGAAGCCGGCTACGCCGGCCAGAAAAACAGCGGCGAGACTGAGCGCAATACCGCCCGAGGACGGAGCAGCGAGCACGGCGAGCAGCGCGAGTACGAGCAGGAACCAGGGTGAAGACGAGCGCGCCGATGCAGGCGAGTGGAGCATAGGACCTCCCAGGCAGAGTTTGAATGGACAAATACGTGGTTCACGTATCGGCGGCGAGGTCCGGCAACTTGAATTGTGTCATTCAGAAAACTGTGAACCAGTTATCACTATTTGATCATTGCAGAAGAAGACAGAGGCGGGTCGTCCGGGGTCTGCAATGGCATTTTCTGCAGCCGCAGGCGACTGGCATCGGTTACGACTATGGAATCCGAGGCGATATCGACCGCAACGACGGCGCGAAATCCGAGATCGACATCGTCCCCTATCGTCACCGGCCCAATGATTGCGGCGTCGGCGCCGAGCCGCACGCGCGACCCGAGCGTCGGTGCCCGGTCCAGACGGTCGCCGACAGGTACCTCGTCGGCCGTCACGCTGGCGTAGGCAAACAGCGTCAAATCCTGCCCTGCCACAGCGTGAAAATGCACGCCCGCCGGGTGTCGTATCGACCAGCCGCCAGCAACGCAGCTCACCGGTGAGATGGTGATCTTGAATAAATGGCGGTTACAGGCGGCGAGCAGGCCGGGCAGACCCGGTATCCGCGCGAGCTGAGCCCAATGTGCCACCCGGTGTAGGAGCAGACAGGCGATAGCGGGGTCGGCCAGCGCGCTCGCACACCGCCACGGTGTCAGGGCGCGGTCAGCGGCGATCCCGGACCGACCCCAGTAGCGGCGGATGTCCTGAGCGAGCTCTGTTCTGACGCTCGTCAGTTGACTATGCCCGCGTTCCCTGCAGACTGCCGCTAGCTGCATAACGTTGACGATGGCGAACTCGCGGCGACTTGCCGCTAGGGGACGCGCGCATTGGCGCGGACGCGCAGGGGTGTCGCTTCGACCAGGCAGTTGTCGGGAACATCTTTGCGCACGACACAGCCCGGCGCGATCGAGACGTTGCTGCCGACCCGCAACGCGCCGAGCACGCCGGCGTGGGAGCCGATGGTCACATTGTCCCCGACTACGGGCAGCCCGGGGCCAGCACCGCGGTCCTCGGCGCTGCCCATTTCGCCGCCCAGGCCGGACAATGTGCCGACGGTAAAATTGCTACCGGCATTGCCGCAGACGACGATGGCGACAGGAGCGGTCACCAGCCAGCCACCACCGATATCCGAACTCGGCGGAAGGTCAGCGCCGGTCAGCACGAGATTGAAGTGATAGAGCAGTCGCGCAAGGCCACGGTGACCGCGGCCGTGCAACCAGTGCGCCCAGCGTTGCAGCCATACGCACAGATAGCGGGTTTCGAGCAGCAGGAATAGCGGTTCGCACTGGTGATAGTCCCGCAGCCAGGCTCGCAGGCGACTTCTGTCAGCGGCAAGGCGGGCGCGGGTGGTGGCGAAATCCGTAGCGGCCATGGCTGTTATCGCAGCAGCCAGCCGCGCCCGGCACCACCGCGACGAACAGGCGCGGTCATCCAGGTTCGCGGGCCATGCCCCATGACCGTTTGCGTTCCGCCGCCTGCCGCGCTTCGCATACCGCCAGCCTCGTGCGTGCGTCGCCAGTAACCGATAGCGAGGATCAGCGCGACAACGAACCAGAACATGCGTCCGCCGACTTCCATGCGCACGAAGAAACTCACCATGCCGTCGAGCATGATGGCGCCGAAGCCGCTGATTAGACCGACATTCATCGCGTGCAGAAATCCGTCTTTGAGCTTTAGATTGTTGAAGCCGACGTAAAGCACCGCCAGGTGAATGAGTACGAACAACGCCATACCGATGGTGCCTTGCTCTGCCCACGTCAGCATCCAGGTGCTGTGCACGACGGGAACGTTCTCACCATAAAATTCTTTCAACCCGGCGAATGTGCGCTGACGCGAGTAGGGTGCCTGGGCGAAGACATAGCTATTGAGTCCGACGCCGAGCAGGGGATGATCGAGAGCGATTTCCTGGGCAATATCGACGAATTCCATGCGCGATCGCCATGACTCGGGATCGCTGTACTGGATTCGCTCAAGGATCCGGGGGCTCGCAGCCAAGGCCATCGCGCCCACCAGAATAATGACCACTGCTCGTGCAATCAGATATCGCCGCCGAGACGCGCGATGCAGAAAACTGAGCGCCAGCGTACTGACGAGGCCGATGGCGAAACAGATCCAGCCGCTGCGCGACAGCGTCAACAGCAGGCCAACCTGACCGGCCAGCAGAGTGCAGACAAACAAACTCTTCAAGCGCAGGCTGATCGGCGAGAACAGCAGACCGACGCCGAGTGGCATGATCAGCGCGAGATAGCCAGCGAATTGGTTTGGGTGCCCCATCAAGCCGCCCGGCCGGCGGATGGCGAAATCGCCTTTCAAGGTCGCGGCGCCGAGTTCTTCGACGTTATCTTCCGTTTCTTCGCCGAGGAAATCCAGGCCGAACTGCGATCCTGTCGCATACGAGACCGCCGAGAAGCCGCTTTGTATGAGTACCCCGAGCATGAGCCCGAAAGCGACGTGACGGAACTGCTTCTTGCGTTTCAGTTCGTTGATCAGCAGCAGTAGCAGCAGCAGGTATTTGGCCATGCGCACGACTTCGTGCGCGGCCGGCGTTTTGAATGCGCCGGTCAGTACCGTGATCATACCGAGCGCGATCATGCCCATCCACAGCTTGGCAATCAGCGGCACGCGATACTCGCGCAACCGCCGTTTGCGCCAATCGTTGAATTGATAAGCCGCCAACATGAGAAAAAAAGGGTCGCCAGCGTCGATGACAAACGAGCCGGCACCGCCCTGGTGACCTATCGGCATGAAATCCTTGCCAAGCTTCAGGGGTGCCAGCATGACAATCGCATAGAGTACGAACAGGCGCCGATTGCCGCTGACCAGAAAGCCGAAAACGCCAATCAGACCGAGGACCAGCGCGACGACAAACTTGGTCTCGGTAAATGCGAAAGTCGTCGTGAGTACGGCAAACAGCGCAATGAGCAGGGTTGCCGCGCCCAGCGTGAGGGCATTGAGCAGCGGAGAGCGACCTGGCAACCATAGCGACTGAAGTTCCCGCGCCAGACTGAGGTTGGGGAAGTTCGACGGCAGCAGCCACCGGCCGGACGTCATCGACTAGCTCGCCAGAACGAGGCCTACACGAGAGGCCCCGCAGTCCTGCAGGATATCGCGCGCATGTTCGATGCGTTCGACGCGGGTTTTTCCTTCCAGCACGACCACCAGGGCCGCATCGCACAGGGATACGAAAGCCAGTGACCGTCCGCCGGTGACGACGCTGGCACCCTGCACCAGGACGAAGTCGGCCGTTTCGCCGGCTACTTCGAGGAATCCGCGCAGCCGTTTCGATGGTGCTGATGCGATATGCCCGTTGAGGCGCTGGCCCGCCGGCACCCAGGTGACGAGTTCGTTGACCGTCGGCAGGGCGAGTTCGCGGATCTGATGACGCTCGAGCGCATCGACCTCAAGCAGTTCCACCAGACCGGGCGCAGCAGCGTCGCCGAGCAGAGAGCCGATACCGTGACTGCCGAAAGTAGCGTCGACCACCAGCACGCTGCGGCCATATTCCTCGGCCAGGCTGAGCGCGAGTTCGGCGCAGGCTTCCGCGCCTGCGCGGTCGTCGTCGGCACCCGCGATGAATATGGTGCAGGCGCGGTCGTCGCTGGCTAGCTGGCGGTCGAGCCGCAGTGCAAGTTGACTGGCGGTGCCGCGGCGTTCGAGATCATCGGCGCTGGCGCGACCGAAACCGAACAGCGATTTCCAACTCCCGGTCATCCGAGCATGCTCCTGGCGCAGGCTGGCTGAAGCGCCACATTCACGGTCCGCGCAGCCTGTCGATAGCACGCCGCCGGCTGCGGCCGGGCGTTGGCGAGGCGCCGGCAGTATCGAGGTCGATAGTGCCGAACACCGGCAGGTCCTGCCGCACGGCGAGTCGGTCGCGGGTCGCCACATTGGCCACCATATCGATGAACAAAGCAAGACCGACCCCGGCCAGCAAGCCGACCAGGATGGCGACTGCCATGAACAACTTGTTTTTAGGCCACACCGGTTTGCCGGGTGCCATCGCATAGTCGATGATTTTGAACGTCGACGGCGCGCTCTTGGCGGTCGCCAGCGAGACCTCGGCCATCATCAGCCGCTCACGCAGCAGCTTGTGCCGGGTCCCTGTCGAGTTGAGATCCTGCTGCAGCATCGCGCTTTCGAATTTAAGCTTGGGCAGTGCCGCCAGCTGCGCACCTATTTTGTCGTAAGTCTGGCGTCGCGAGCCAAGTTCGGCCTTGAGTCCGGCCATCGATTTCAGCAGATTCTGGCGGGATTGACGAAGCAACAGGTGGTTTTCGTTCTTGGCGCGCGTCGACGCATGCATTCGTTTGTCCGGCTCGTCCTCGATGGCTTGCTCGGTCTCGGTGATCAGGACCTTGAGCTCGCGAACTTCAGGCGAATCCTCCTGCATGCGCGCGCGCATCTGCCGCAGGTTGTTGCGGAGCTGGAACAACTGGGCGCGCATTTCGTCTTTGACTTCGCTCGCCTGATCGGTGGTACTGAGATCGAGTTCTTCGGGCTCTGCGGCAAGTTCGGACGTCACCACCTCGATCGCTTTTTCCTGGCTGGCAAGTTGCGCTTCGAGTTGCGCGATGCCAAGGCCCATCTCCACCCATTGACCCATCAGGACTTCTTCTTTCTGAAAGCCGAGCATCAACGCATTGCGCGTTTCGAACGCTTCAATCGCCTCGGACGCCCGTTCAAAATCCAGTTGCGCTTTGTCGTTCTCTTTGGCCAGGGCGTCGTACGCTTCACGCGCTTCCTCGGCGAACTGGAGCCGGCGATCGGCGATGAACTCGTCGATGAGCGTATTGGCGAACTCTGCCACGCGTGGCGACGGTCCGCGTACGAGCATATTGCCGACATGGCTACCAGGTATCGGCGTCAAGCTCGCGCCGGCGCGGAAATCACGGACTGTCCGCGCCAGCTCGCGCAGCTCCGGGCTCAACTCGTAGGGGTCAGGTTCCTTGGGAAAGAACCATTCCTTGATGCTGCGATACTTGTTCCCGATCCACGACTGTTCCCACAGGTAGAGTGTGTGCGCCAGCGGCGGATGATAGACGTCGTCATATTTCAAGTTCAGCTTCTCAACCACCTTGCGCACGACCGGAAAAGCGGTCGCCAGCTCGATGTCGGAGTCGAGATCGTTCTTGCGAAAAGTCGACCACAGCTTGTAGTACTCTTCGCGCACGACATCCTTGTCGCTCTCGGCCAGCACCATCACTTTGGCTTCGTAGATGGGTGGGTAAAGCTTGAAATACGTCTGCATGAGGCCTGCCGAGGCGAGCCCGCACAGCACGATGAGCAGTTTGTGTCCGACAACCGATGAAATGAGTTGGCGCAGTGCGCCGCGAACGTCGAAATCATCCAGATCGTTGGCCGGTCGGGCGTCATAGGTGACTCCCGACAAGTTGCCGCGTGCCGGCATGCCAGCCTGCCGCGCGGTCTCGGGCACCAAATCGTGATCAGTCATTGTCTAGTGGCTATCCAGATAGCGCCGATACCAGGCAACTGTCTCGTCGAGTCGGGCGGCAACCGGCGCGCCCGGGGACCAGTCGAGGTCGCGCAGGGCTGCGTCGTAGGACAGAAACTGATTGGCGATTTCGGCTTTCGCCTCATCCAGGATGACCGGGCTCAGATCGGGCCTGCCGGCCGCTTTCAGGATCAACTCGGTGAGCTGCAGTACCGATTGCTGTTCACCCGTCCCGAAATTGAAGGCGCGCCCGCGGATGCCCTCCTGATCGACTTTCTCAGCCAGCTTCAAATAACCCGAGACAACGTCGTCGATGAAGATATAGTCGCGCACCGGCGAGCCGTCACTGCGGATGACCGGCCGTTCGCTGCGCAGAGCGGAGCGGATGGTGCCAGGAATGATCCGGCTGAAATTGACGTCGCGCGGGCCAAAGATATTGCCGCAGCGGGTGACGCCTACCGGTAATCCATAGGTGTGCGCATAGGCGAGCGCGATCAAGTCCGCACAGCTTTTCGAGACATCGTAAGGATGCCGACCGGCCAGCGCATGTTCTTCCGTATACGGCAGGATGCGATGGTCGCCGTACGCTTTGTCGCTGGACGCGACGACCACGCGCTTGACCAGCTGGCTGCGCCGGCAGGCCTCCAGCACACACCAGGTGCCCTGGATATTGGTCTCGAACGTAGCGACCGGATTACGATTGGCAACGCCGACAATAGCCTGCGCGGCAAGATGAAAAACGCACGATACTTCGTATTCGTTGAGTACCCGTTCGATCAGCGGCTGATCCTGTATCTCGCCACGGACGATTACGATACGTGCATCGATGGCTTCGCTGTGCAGCGGGCTCCACGGCACCTGATCGCGGACCAAACCGATGACTTCGGCACCACGCTCGACCAGCACCTGCGTCAGCCGCGCGCCGAGAAAACCGCTGCATCCGGTGACCAGAACGGAACGGCCGCGCCAGAAATCGGTCGGCAACGCCGCAGTCGACGGGTCTGTCGCACTGACCGTCATGCCGTTCCTCCACCGGATCGCCCTGCATCGCCGTCATTATTCGGATGGACCCATGGGATTGCGCCGCCTTCGATGAGTTCCTCGAACTCCTGCTGATCCTTGAAGCTGTCCATCGATTTCCAGAAACCACTGTGCTTGTAGGCGAAGGCATGGCCATCCGCGACCAAGGCTGGCAGTACTTCCCGCTCGAGATCGTTGCCGCGCCAGTGATCGAACACGCGGCGGTCGAAAACGAAATAGCCGGCATTCATCCAATGTTCGCGCATTACCGGTTTTTCGCGGATGCGGATCGCACGGCCGCTGCTGTCGATATCGACCACACCGTATTGAGAATAAAGGGGTACGCAGGTCATTGTCGCCAGCCCGGGATGGCTGGCATGGTAGGCGACCAATTCGTTCAATGCGACATCGGCAAGGCCGTCGCCATAGGCGACGAAGAACTGCTCGCCGACCAGATCGCGGCAGGCATAGACGCGGTCCGCGGTGTTGGCGCTTTCGCCAGTATCCAGGATCCGGACATTCGCGCCGATGTCCTTGCCATCAAAATAGTCGTCGAGTACGGCTTTGCGGTGGCCCGCCGCAAGCAGAAAATCATTGTATCCGTGGCGCATGAAAGTGCGCATGACCTGCACCAGGATCGGCGCACCGGCTACCGGCATCATGGGTTTGGGCAGAAACTCGCTGAACGGAAAGGCACGTACGCCTTTGCCGCCACATAAAATCAGAACCTTCACGGATACCTCACTATCGTAGTGACTACCAGCACTGCACGCTGTCGCGGGACGCATGCTCCATCAATCGTTTCCGGCTGTCGCATCACGTCACGGGTCTTCACAGACAGGACCAGGTGTCGAGCCTATACTCCGCACTCACGCGCGGCCGGTCGTGCATCAATTCGTACGATCTGCGCGACTGCAGGACTTGCTCTCGAAGTGTTGCATTAACCTAATTGGGATACAAGAATGGTTCCCGCAGGGCGTGACGCAGCCTGCGGAATACCGGCAGATTCACGACCGCGGCCGCGCAATTCGCCTCGATATGTCAACAGTTGTGTCAGACGAGCGGAGCAGGCCGCGACGGCGAGGATGGCTCGAATGCAAACGGTACTGGAGCGAATTCTGACGCGCGCTGCTGAGGTCGCGCGCATTGCGAGCGAGGCGCTGATCAGAGCTACGGATACGACGAGCGATGTCGTCTATTTCGACACCACGCACTATTCATGGGCGCGCGAGCTGGAGACCCATTGGCATGAAATCCGTACTGAGCTCGATGCGCTCCTCGACGCGCGCGGACGCATTCCGACATTTCAGGAAGTTTCCGAAGAACAGTATGTGGTCAGCAGTGACGACTTGTGGAGGACCCATTTCTTCTATGTCTTCGGTACCCGCATTGCTGCCAATTGTGAGCGTTGTCCGCGCACCGCCGAGCTGCTGGCCAGGGTTCCCGGACTGGGCAACGCGATGTTCTCGATTCTGTTGCCCGGTAAGCAGATCCCACCGCATCGCGGCCCGTACAAAGGGTTATTGCGCTATCACCTTGCGCTACGCGTACCGGCGCCTGGTGAACGCTGCTGGATCGATGTCAACGGCGAACGGAGACACTGGCATGAAGGGCAATCGCTGGTCTTCGACGACAGCTTCACGCACAGCGCCGCCAATCTGACAGATGCACTGCGGGTCGTTCTGTTTCTCGATTTCGCGCGCCCATTGCCGCCACTGGTTGCCACTGTCAATCGACTCATGATCCGGCTGATACGAGCGACCGAGTTTTCGCGCCGGCCAATAGCGTTTTTGAATGATGCCGCAGCGACCGGCAAGGACGCCGATGCAAGAGCACTCGATTGAGTGCTTAAGACCCTTCGGGCTCAGCTGGTCCGCAGCCCGCGCGGCAGGAGCCGGCAGGTGGCGCACGGCATGTCTGCTCGCAGCGGCACGCGGCCGACAAGCATCGCCTGCAGATACCGATAGTCAGGACCAGCCAACAGTTCCGCCAGCGGAGTCTCGAAAGCGTTGCCGAAAGCGCGGGTGTTATTGAAACAGCAGCCGAGCAGTGCGCCATTCCAGTTGACCTGCGGCGCATCCCAGACCTGGTGACAGAAACCGAAATTTTCCGCCATCGAATCGAGCACGGTATCGGTACTGGTGGCGAAGTCGATGCCTGTATCTGCCGCAGCTCGCTCCGCATCGCGCAGCGGCGAGTAGTCGGCGGCGAGATTTCGGATCGGGGCGAATTTCATGTCGCGGGCGGCAGCCATGGTTCTGGCCGCTTCGACTTCGGTTTCGTTATGACCAAACACGATGTACTGCCAGGTAAGCTCCGGGAACGGGCTGCCGTGTTTGCGCTTGAAATGATTGATGCGTTCGACGTTGTCGAGTACGCGGTCGAGCGTGCCGTTGACGCGGAACCGGGCGTAACTTTCGTGAGTGGCGCCATCAATCGAAATCGTCAGCGCCTTAACCCCGCTCAGCACCAAGGCTTCCAGTGACTCATCGCTCGCCGTATTCAGATTCACGCCATTCGCTACGGTCACTGCAACACCATCGTCACGAGCTCGTGCGAGCAGTGCGGGAAGCTGGTGATTCAGGAAAATTTCGCCCCAGTTCGAAATTTCAAGCGAGCGTATCCGGCCAGCTCCAGCGAGGAATTTCGACAGGTTATCCGGGGAGAGTTCGCCCCACGCGACAACGCCGGTGCGGGTTTCGCCGCGCGCCGTCGCGCAGGTCGGGCACTTGAGCTGGCATTTGCTGCACACCTCCAGGCGGACTTTACGACCGAGCAGGTACGCTTCCAGCGAACAGAACAGCGCATAGGCGGAAGGCCATCGCAGCGTGTGCAGAAGGACGCGGCGTATCGCCCCCTTTACGCTGGCGAGCACCATGTCAGTCGCCAGCAGCGGGGTCAGCTGTGCGCCACAGGCGCGGCAGTTTCACTCTGGTGCCCGCGTTGCGCTCTGAGCAATTTCACCCCCATCTTCACTTTGTCGGTGAGCGTTTTCTGTGACAGGCAGGTAAACAGACACAATTTATCGCAGCCGATAGTTTCGCCGCGCACGCCGCGGGCTTTCTCCCCGTACCAGATGTCGCGCGCTGATTGCTCGCGAATATTGCCGACCACGGGATAGAAGAAACACAGTTCAACGTCGCCGTTGGTGCGAATGAAAAAATCGCGCAAGCCAACCCGGCACGCGCCGATCTTGGCTGGTGCGCGCTCTTCGCGGAAGTGCGGGCCCATCAGTTTCAGGATTTCAGGCGTGTTGACGATCGCATGGCCACGCACGTGCATCTCGCACAGTTCGTCGGTGACGCGTTCGAGGTCGGCAAAATCCGCCGGCGTTTCGACCCACAGCTCACTGTAGGTCTCTTCGGTAGAACGGTGCATGGGTTGAAAGTTGACGGCAGTGGCACCGATACGCTCGGCCCAGCGGACGATATCCGGCATCAGGCGGAAATTGGCCTGATTGATCGTGGGTTTGATGACGATTGGAAAATCGATACCCTGGGCACGCTGTTCAGCTCGAAGGTAGCCGATGCCGGCGCTCAGCGTATCGAACAGACCGGGCCAGCCGCGCAGGTAGTCATGAGTCGCGGCGTCCGGTCCATCGCACGAGATATTCACGTTGAGCGGTCGTGCCGCCACGGTGCGGGCAGCAATCTTGTGCGAGAACGCCGAACCGTTGGTGGTGACGCCGGCTTCGATGCCCTGCTCGCGGCACCAGGCCAGCAGTTCGATGAACCCTTTCTTCATGAACGGCTCGCCGCCGCTGAAGCTGATCGAATAGCGGCCGACAAAATCCTGAATGCTCGTCAGTGCGTGCTGCCACTGTTCGATGCTCATTTCTTTCTGATAGTTGTCCAGTCGCCAGAAATCGCAATAGCGGCAGCGCACGTTGCAGCGTTCGTTGACGAGACCGTAAAACGAGATCGGGCGAGTCAGGTCCGTTCCCGCACGCAGATAGACTTCTTCGGCGAGATGATTGCGGGCGTGTTGGATGGCCAGGCGACCAAGCGAGCTCAGTTCCACGGGTGGCCTCTCCCTCCGTCGACCATCGACGGCGGTGTTGTTGACGAATCGTAGCAGTACACTTGCGAGAACCCCGAGTATAACACTTCGACCACTTCATCCCGTGATAGCCTTCTCAGGTCAATGGTTCCCACCATAGCCGAATTACCGCCCCAACCCGTTGGCGAAACCGATGCAGCGCCGCGACCGCGACTCCTCGTTTTCGAACTAAGGCTGATGGGGGATGCGGTGATGAGTCTGCCGTTCGTACGCGCGGCAGAAGCCCATTACGAGGTTCATGTGTGCTGTTCGCCAGCCGCTGAACCGATATTCCGTATGGCGCTGCCGCGCGAGCAGGTCCACGGTTGGCGCCCGCCCTGGCTTGCCGATCAGCGCCCGAACGTCACGCCGCTGGCCGCTTTCAGGGCGATTCGCACGATGGCGGTGCAGCTGGCCGGTTTGCATGCGGCGCATGCCGTGTGTGCCTGGTGCGATCCGCGCACCGGTGTCTTGATGAGTTTGACGGGCATCCCTTCGCGTATCGGCTTTCCCACGCATAAGGACAACTTCTACGGGCGCCATCTGCCCTGGCGCCAGCGGCAGATGGCAGTGGCCTCGATGGCGGAGCGAGTCGCGCGACTGGTCTTGATGCGCCCGTTACTCACGCAACGACTGTACCGGCGCGAATTCGCCCAGCATCACGTCGAAGACTGGCGACAGGTCGCTGCTGCACTGGGATTTGAGCTCGATAACCGCCGACCGCTGTTGCGCATCGCTGGTGGCGACGGGGTCTCTCCGGCGCAGCCGCGACGGCCGCGGCTCGCAATTCATCCTGGCGCCAGCGAAGCGCAGAAGCGATGGCCGCTGCAACACTTTGTCACACTCGGGCATGCGCTTGCCGAGCGTTACGAGGTCTGTTTCATCGAGCCGCCCGAACTCATCCTCGGCGCGGACATCCGCGCGCATTTTTCTGTCATGACAACAGGCAGCCTTGCCGAACTGGCGAGCCGTCTGTCCGAGCTCGATGCCTTGATCGCCAATGATGCCGGCGTTGGCCACCTTGCCGATGCGCTCGGCCTGCCGGTCATCGCCATTTTTCTGTCCAGCGAACCCAGGCATTTCGCGCCCTTTGCGAGCCGGGAACTGGTGATCTCATTTGACGGCGCCTGCGACGTGCGCCCGTGTTTCGGACGATGCACCAAAGCGGAGCTGTTGTGTTTTGCGCCAGCCAGCTATGACGCGGTCGCGGCCCGTGTGACCGCGGCACTGACGCGGTTATTCGACTGAAGTCGCCGGCACCTCCGCTGCGGCAGTCCGCAGCGGAAATTCAAGCAGCTTACGCACGCACTGGCTGAGCCGCTGATAGCCTTCGCGGTTGGGATGATTATCGTTGGTGTAATAGAGATCGGGCGTAAATTCACAGCGCTCGAGCGCCGGAAGATAGTCGAAACCGTATGATTTGACGGTCTCGCCGAGATCGACGTCGTAACGTTGTCTCACGGTCTCGAATTTATCCGGGACGTGGACGAACCACAGGCGTTTCTCGGGAAAAGCGCTGCGCATGCCGGCCAGTGCCTGCAGATTTTGTTCGCCGAGTTCGGTGTGCAGGCTGCCGCTGTGAACGGTCGGCTTGGTGAGTCGTTTCAGGAATACCAGCAGCTTCGAATATTTGAGTAGACGGAGTACCGCGCTGTCGTCGCTATTGCTGACCGCTGAACTGGCACGTGCTGCCCGAGCGCGCTCGATAAGTCCGGATTGATCGATATCGGCATCGATCAGATGGACGATGGCGGGACGCGCCCGGCATTGTTCGTTCGACTGGCCCTCGATACAGAACCAGACATCCTGTCCGCTGACTTCCAGATCGAACAGCGGTCTGGTGAAATCGTCAGAAATGGCGATGACAACGATATCGGAGAACCACAGGTCAGCCGCTTCGCGATTGAGAATGCGGGCAAATTCAGCGACGCCGACGGCGCCCATGCCGAAGTTGTAGAGTTCGAGCCCGGTGTCATCACGCAGTTTCGGAAGCCATGGTTCGCCGCCTTCAACGCCCATGGCGTAGGAGTCGCCAACGACCGCGTAGACACGCTCACTTTGGTTACGATCCGTGTAATCGCGATGGTCGACGCGACCCCGGTTGTTGGTCCGGAAACGCACGTCGTATTCAATGGTGTCGCCGGCGACGACGACCTCGCGCACGGCGATATTCGGTTCGAAGCGGATGCCACCGTGTCCGTCGCGCTGCGGTACCGCACTCAACAGGAGCACGGTCTCGCCGACGTGGAGCAGCGGCGGATCTGCGATGCGGACAGCAATCTCCATCAGCGGGAGACAAGCCAACAGCGTGATCAATAACAGGCGCCAATCGCGCATCGTGGTCGCCCCGGCCTGTTGTCGATTCTTCACAGCGTATCTCCCCTCATTGGGGTATTCTGGTGGCCCGGGCGTATCGTTGTCGAGGCGCCCACCACGAGGGGTGTGGAGCACCATGTCGAAGAACAGCAAGCTGGCGGCCGTGGCTGAGTTGTGGGCGTTTATGCGCACCCGTAAAAAATGGTGGTTGGGCCCGATCATCGTCGTGATGACGTTGTTCGGCGGCTTGCTGGTGCTCGCTCAAGGGTCGGTCATCGCGCCGTTCATCTACACACTGTTCTGAGATGGCTACTGTCGCTCCTGCGCAGCTTCGGCGTTTCGGACTGGTCGTCGGTGGCGTCTTCATGGTGATCGGCGGGTGGTCGTGGTGGCGCGGTCACGACGTAATGCCGTTCGTACTCTGGACTATCGGTTGTCCGCTGGTCGTGTGTGGCACTCTGGCGCCGCAGTTGCTCGCGCCAGTCGAACGGGGCTGGATGACGTTCGCGCATGTGCTTGGTCGCATCAACACTACGGTGATTCTGTCACTGCTTTTTTTTCTCATGTTCGCGCCGATAGGATTTCTCAGACGTTTGGTTTCCGACCCGCTCAATCGCGCGATGGGACAAAAGAAAGAGTCGCATTGGGTGCGCCGTACACCCGAAGCCAATAATCCGGATCGTTATCGTCAGCAGTTCTGATGACGAGCATTCTCGGGATCTCCGCCTACTATCACGATGCCGCTGCCTGTCTGGTGCGCGATGGTGAGATAGTGGCTGCTGCGCAGGAGGAACGCTTTACACGACGCAAGCACGATCCGGACTTCCCAAGGCACGCGATAGCCTATGTACTGGCCGAAGGCGGCATTTCGGTTCGTGATCTCGATCACGTCGGCTTCTATGACAAACCGCTGTTGAAGTTCGAACGGCTGCTGGAACAGTATCTGGGTGTCGCACCGCGCGGACTGCGTTCCTTCCTGACCGCCATGCCGGTGTGGATCAAGGACAAACTGTTCACGCGAAGCGCCATCGCCCGCGAACTGCCTGAGTACGGCGGCGAAATTCTTTTTGCCGAACATCACGAATCGCACGCCGCGAGCGCGTTCTATCCGTCGCCGTTTGCCGAAGCAGCCGTGCTCACGATTGATGGCGTCGGCGAGTGGGCGACCTCATCTTATGGCGTCGGACGCGGTGCCGAGCTCGAATTGCTGGCCGAACTGCACTTTCCCCATTCTCTGGGACTGCTGTATTCCGCATTTACCTATTACACCGGTTTCAAGGTCAATTCAGGCGAATACAAATTGATGGGCCTGGCCCCTTACGGGCAGCCAATTTACGTCCAGCGTATTCTCGATCATCTGGTCGAACTGAAAGACGACGGTTCCCTCAAGCTCAACATGCGTCACTTCGGCTACCTGGGTGGCTTGACCATGACGGCGCCGTCATTCGATGCCATCTTCGGTGGCCCGCCGCGTCGCCCCGAGTCGCCAATCACGCAGCGCGAAATGGATATCGCGGCTTCAATACAGGTCGTGACCGAGGAAGCGATGCTGCGCATGGCCCGCCACGTGCATCGTGAAACCGGCATGGAAAATCTGTGTCTCGCCGGCGGCGTTGCCTTGAATTGCGTGGGTAACGGTCGGCTGCTTCGCGAAGGACCTTTCCGCCGGCTGTGGATCCAGCCTGCTGCTGGCGACGCCGGTGGCGCACTCGGGGTCGCTTTGGCCATTCATCATCGGGTACTCGGCAATCCGCGACTGACGGATGGCGTTCACGATTCCATGCACGGCGCCTATCTGGGGCCCTGCCACAGCGACACTGAAATTGCGGAATGTCTGGACGCGGCAGGCGCAGTCTATGAGCGGTACGACGAAGCCGCGCTCATGCAGCGCACGGCGCAATTGCTCGCCGACGACAAGGTGGTCGGCTGGCATCAAGGGCGCATGGAGTTCGGGCCGCGCGCACTGGGCGCGCGCAGCATTCTCGGCGACCCGCGCTCGCCGCGGATGCAATCGGTGATGAATCTCAAGATCAAGTATCGCGAAAGTTTTCGGCCATTTGCACCGTCAGTCCTCCGCGAACAGATCGCACAATGGTTCGAGCTGGATGCCGATACGCCCTACATGCTTCTGGTTGCGCCTGTGCGTGTGGAGCATCGCGTGCTCGACGATCCCGAGTTACCGAAAGCTTTCGGTATCGAGCGTTTGAACCGGCCGCGCTCGAGTATTCCCGCCGTGACCCATGTCGACTACTCGGCCCGCATTCAGAGCGTGCATGCTGAGACCAATCCGCGTTACCACGCGTTGCTCACGCGCTTCCACGCATTGACCGGGTGTCCACTGCTGGTCAACACCAGCTTTAACGTGCGCGGTGAGCCTGTCGTATGTTCTCCGATCGATTCCTGGCGCTGTTTCATGCGAACGGAAATGGACGTGCTGGTGATTGGTTCATTTGTCGTGTTGAAGGATCGACAGACGCCTTTGAGCGAGGACGATAACTGGCGGACCACCTTCGCACTCGACTGACGTCAGCGAGGATCTTGCGCTCTGCCGTATTCCGGGTAAGCGCCGCTCTTGATCCGCTGTCGTCATTCCGGACACTCGTCACGATCACATTTGCCCCTGGTCGGTGCAGCGCAAGCGTTCGACGATGTCGCGCCAGATCTCCGCGATGCGCGACGGCGCATGGCGCTTGGCGCTGATCGACGCTTGTCTCGCCAATGTTGTGCGTAGATCGGCGTCACCCATCAGCCTGCTCATCGCTGTGGCGAGTGCAGCGATGTCCTCGTTCGGCACGAGCAGGCCGTCGTGATCACTGTCGATCAGCTCGCCTGGCCCACTCGGGCAGTTCGTCGCGAGCACCGTACAACCGCACGCCATGGCTTCGGCGATCGCAAGCCCGAAAGACTCACGCCGCGACGCCGAGACGAACAGCCCGGCAAGCCGATAACGCGTGACCGACATCAGCAGCGTGCCGGGAAGGCAGACCCGCTTCGACAGCCCCAACGCAGCCAGGCGAACCGTCAGCGCCGCACGCTCGGCGCCTTCGCCGATGATGCACAGGGACCAGTCCGGATGATCGGCAGCGACGCGGCCAAAGGCCTCGATCAACAGATCGCAGCCTTTCTCTTTCTCGAGCCGGCCGACTGCCAGAACATGCGGAACTGGCGCAACGAAACAAACATCGTCGGCAACCTGCTCGGCGAGTTCGACCGCATTGGGAATGACCAATGCGCGTACGCGTAACGCCGGCGCCAGACTGCCCACGGCCGCCTGCGTGCGCACGACGACATGCGCGGCATGTCGATAGGACAAGCGTCGCAGCGCGTCCCATGCAGCGCTGCCGGCCGATACCGACGGCTCGGTTTCCTCGCAGACGACCACCCGCGCTCCGGTACCCCACAACGCGAGCACGGTGAGGACATTCGTTTGGTGCACGAAACTGATTACCGTCGGCGCGCGCAGGTCGTCGACGGCAGCCCGGATGCGCCACAGGCGGGCAAGATTGTTGCAGATACCCGTTCCCAGACCGCGGGAAGCGCGCTGCAGGCCAAGCTGCCGCAGTTCGAGCCCCGACGGTAAGGAATATGCAGGTGCGGTGGCGCTGTCGGCCAGCGTAACCAGGCGCACACGATATCCGTGCAGCAGCAGACCGCTGGCGATGGACAGCGCCGAGCGCTCGGCCCCGCCGAAACCGAGCCCCGCGATCACGAGCACTACCGTGTCAGTGCCAGTCAAGCTGCGCACCACACCCGCGCCACGCGAGCCAGCGACGGTAAACTGATTTCAACGGAAGGGTCCACGGTAACCCGAGCAGGTAGAGCATCAGTTTCAGCGACCTGCGGCGCTCCGGCAGAATATGCTGCGGCCAGCGCTGCTTGCAGCATAGCGAGCGCCAGGCATAACGACGTCCGGGCACCGCTGGGTCGTGCAGCGCAAGTGTGGCTGCGCAGTAATAGGCCGCACTGAGCGCCTGCGGCTCGAGCACTCGGATCTCGACGGGTAAATCGTCCCGTGCAAAGAAGCCTCGCACGAGTTCGATGCGCGCGGCGGCCAGGCGCGCATTGCGCATCGTCAACGACGTCGCTCCGCCGTGCTCGCGCCAACTGGCCTTGACTTCCGCCACCCGACGCAGCGGACCGCGCAGACCGAGACGCAACCAGGCGTCGAAATCACCGTTCAGCGGCAGGGCCGGCGAACGAACGGCCTCCACACCGAATGCGGACTGCCGAAACACAGCTCCGGGTCCGATCATGCACAGGTGCTGCTCCAGCATCATGCGGTAATCGTAGTCATGCGTGCGAACTACGCGAAGAGTCTCGCCCTGCGCATCGATGATCCGGTAGTCCGGATAGACGCCGACCAGTTCGGGATGGTCGGTGAGCACTGTCATGGCTTGTTCGATCCAGTCAGCATCGATTAGATCGTCGGCATTGACCACGCAAATGTAGTCGGTGCCTGCAGCTCGGATCCCGCGATTAACGGCTTGCGCCTCGCCTGCGTTGTCCTGCCGGATCACTTCAACGAGCCCGGCGTAATCCTCGAGGATAAGCGGCGTGGTATCGGTCGAGCCGTCATCGACAACGATCCGATGCAGCGGTAGATAAGTCTGTGCGCATAGCGCCGCCAGTGTCTGCGGCAGGAAGCGTTCGCCGTTGTAAACCGGCGTGACGATTGTCACTTTCGCCTTGTCGCTGGCGGTACTCACGAAATCAGATGCAGGCCGTCAGCTTACGCACGAAATCCTGAGGGTGGTAACGTGAGGCACCCGCCGTGCCCACCGCGATCAGACGCGTGCGCACGCCTTCGTCGCACAGGACCCGAGTCATGGCGACAGCCAGCGCATCGGTGTCGCCCTGCGGCACGAGTAATCCGTACTCGCCCGCAGCCAGCACCTCGGCCGGACCACACGGACAGTCGACGGCGACAACCGGCACTTCGAGCGCCATGGCTTCGGCCAGTACCAGGCCAAAAGCCTCGAAACGCGAACTCAAGACCAGCGCGTGTGCGCGCCCGAGCCACGGAAATGGATTGTCGAGCATCCCCGTGTAACGCACGCAGTCCTGCAGGCAAAGTTGGGCTGTCAGCGATTCGAGGCTGGCTTGCAGCGGACCACCGCCGATATTGAGCAGTGCGAAATCGACGCCGCGCGCGCGCATGGATACGCAGGCCGTCAACAACGCCTGGTGATCCTTCGTCGCATCCAGGCGCGCGAGGCAGACGACCAGCGGGCGAGCGGCCACCCAGGCCTCCAGCGCAGCATCGCGGGCGCCAGCGCTGAGGAAGCGGATCAGGGCGGCATCGACCGGATTCTCCACCACGCGCACTGCGCTGGAACCCGGCGCAATCTCAGTGAGAAAATCGTCGGCGCAGCCGCGTCCGGGAAACGTGCACGCGCGCGCCTGCGCGGCCATCGTCGCGAGTGCGGCACGGGCGAACTCACGCGCCGTCGCGTCGGGGAAGATCGTGTCAAGGTAACTCGATTCATGGGTGTGGAAGGTCGCGACCACAGCCGGTAGACGTTGTGCAGCGACCGCCACCATGTACAACGCGGCGTGCTCCATGAACGTGACGATGCGCACGTTATCTGGCAAGCCGTCGAGATAGGCGGCGAGCCGACCCCCGATCGCGGATGAAGCCAGCCCTGCGGGAGGCTGTGTGTCCGTGACCGAAGGTGCAGCTGCAGTCGGTAACACGCCCGGATTTTGCCGCCGACGCGCATGCCACAGCCGTGCCGCCGGATAACTGCCCTTGCCACGCCACGCGCCAATCAGGCGCAGCGCCCGTACTGCGTGGCGATTCAAACCCAGTTTGCGCACGAGGGTGCGCAATTGTCGCGGGATGCGCGAGGCCACTGCCTCGACCAATTCCCAGTCCGGCGCATGGAGCGACCGATACGGCTCCGCAACAGTCGCGCCGATGTCGGCTGCACCGGCCGCCGACTCGGTTAGCGGGGCGACGATCTGGACGACATCCTCGCTCAGACAGTAAACGGGTACGCCGGCTGGCAGTTCATGGCGAAGCCCACTGCGGAACAAGGTCACCACTTCGACCGCGTAGCGGCTGCGATCGAGCTTACGCGCAAGCTGGGCCAGAACTTTCTCCGCGCCGCCGCCGCTATCGGTGTAGGCGAACAGCACGACGCGCTGTCGCTCGTCGGATGGGGTGTCGTGCCCGGGCAGGCGCGCCCGCACGCTACGCAGCAAGGCACTGGTCTCGTCTTCATCCGGTCGTCGCAGGACATCCGCCGCCGTGATGTACTGGTCACAGACGCACGCCCGGTACAGCGCGCGCTCGCTGCGGTCGACAACTACGTCAAACTGCCCGAGACGCGCCAACGCGCGGTCGTCATCGAACGCAGCTGCGCCGGACGTCGCCTGCAGCCCACCTTCATCGACGGTCAATTGATTACCGATACGGACCACCGCGTGACCGGCCACTGAGAGGCTAAGCGCGAGCGATTCGCTGATCGGGGACCGCGCAGGGTCGAGGATCAATACGGATGCGAGCGGATAGCGGTCGACCACGTCTGTTACGTCCAAGCCCATGCTGAGCAGATAACGCGCCAGATCGCCGGCTTCGACATGCCGCGCAGCAGTGAGGCGCGCGTGACTGCGCCGCGCCAGCGCAACCAAATCCAGTTCGCGGACGTTGAGCGGCAAATCGGCGGCGACACCATAGTGGAGCGCCGCCCACATTCGTCCGAATTCCGTGCTGCGATGGCGGACTGCCAGCTCTCCCGCGCTGCGGGCGAAGCGCCGACGCAACCCCTGACGGACTGGATCCGACAGGTCATTCCACAGCCAGGCCTGCAGTCTGCCGGCCAACAGAGGATGGATGCCGAGTCGATAAACGAACGAACTCGGATCGCTGGCGGCAGCCATGGCGAGTTGATAGGCGCGTTCCGCCGCAGCGCCGTCGCGCAAATCGACCTGCGGGCACAGCGTGTCGAAGGTGTGGGTCGCGAGCACGCGGAGCGCGGCCCGGGCACTGTCGTAGTAGCAGGCGGCGGCAAATTGTTCCGAACCCTGCGCCGCATGATGGCGACTGATGACGGTGCGCTCTGGAATGAAAGCCGCCCGCAGGACGAGCAGCAGACGCAGCCACATGTCGTAATCCTGCCCGTAACGCAACGCGGCGTCGAACGCGCCGACCGCCAGCCAGCGTTGCCGGCGCACGCAGATCGAGATCCCGCTGACGAAATTGCGGTACATCAGGCCGAGCACCTCAAAACCTGCGGGTGGTAGCGGCCCCCACAAATCGACATCCTCGATCACGCCGCTGGCGTGGCGCAGCAGACGAAAGCGCGAGAAGAAGAAATCAACATCTTGCGCCGCGTCGATATAGCGTCGGTTGAGCGCGAGTTTGCCAGGCTCGAACAGATCGTCCGAACTCAGCCAGTGGATCCACTCACCGCGCGCCTCCGCGAACGCCCGGTTGAGCGCCGCACCCACACCACCGTTGGTCTGGTGGTACGGACGGATTCGCGGGTCGCGTGCCGCGTAGTCCGCGAGCACCGCAGCGGTCGTGTCGGTGGAGCCGTCGTCGACTACGACCGCCTCCCAATCCTGGTCGGTCTGCACCAGCACGCTGTCGAGCGCTGCACACAGGAACTCGGCCTGGTTGTAGGTTGGAATGAGAATGGAAGCGAAAGGCATGTCGGCCTGTTCTCAGGCCCGATCGGAGTGCTTGTTCACGCCTGCCGCAAGCGTGCGATAAAAGCCGAGTACCCGTCGCTGCGCATCGCCGCGATCGGCGAAGGCACGCACATGCGCAACGTTGCGTTCGGCCGCCGCGTCGACGAGCGCATCGTCATTCATGGCGCGCACCAGCGCGGCGGCGATTTCCTGCGGATACAGATTGCGCGCAAACAGCACATTGACCGGTTCCGCGACGACCGGCGTGATGGTCGGGAGCGGCGAAACCAGCGGAAAAGCGCCGCAGGCCATGGCCTCCATCATCGCGTTGGGGACGCCGTCAGTGAGCGAGGGCGCCATCATCACACGTGCCCCAAGCAGATGTTCGAGCACGACCGGCTGCGGCACGCGTTCCGAAATCCGGCAAGCTGCCTTGACCGCAGGGGCCAGCATTTTGTCGAACCAGATGCGTACCTCGTCCTGCACCAGCCAGAGACATTCGATTCGACATGGCTTGATGTCATTCCAGGCGAGATTCAAGGCCTCGAACACAGGCAGTGCCTTAGATGACATGACCTCGTAAGCCTTTGGCCAGACGATGACACGCTCACGGCGTGACGGCGGCAGGGACCAGCGCGAACGGAGGGCGTCAACATCCAGCCCGCCGGGGCCCGACACGACACCGACACCTGGGTTGAGCTTGCGCTCCGCAAGACCGTTGGCGAGCGCGAACGCATAATTCTGCGCACTGTCGCAGATGAAATGATCGCATTCGCGTAATACTTGTTCGATCTCGCGCCGTCGCGAGGGCAGATGCGGATACAAATCGAGGTCCGGACCGCCGCGTGCCTGAGCGACCCAGCGTGGCCGCCGACTGTCGCGAAAATGCTCACGTGTCCTCGCGTAGAGGTACGACGCGTTGTCGAAACCCAGCGTATGCACGATGTCGGGCTGCCATTGCAGGATCAGTTCGGCAAGGGCCTGTTCATAAACATCGACGCCATTGCCAGCAACGAATCGGCGCAGGCCGAGAGCGGCCAGCCAGCGTAGCGGGCCCTGCCGGCGATTGAGAAGTTGCAGTAAGCCCTGGCGGCACAGGGTTGCTAGCTCGGAACTTGCGCGCAACGCCGGAATTCGGTCATGCGCAGCGCCTGGCTGCTGTCCGGGCCAGGTGGTGTGCGCGACGAATGGAAAATCGCTCGCCACTGGTCCTGAGGGCAGGGCGAATAGTCGGGCGTCGAACTCGGTGTCTCGAAGCAGTTCGATCCAGGATGTCGTGTGTGAGGATTCCGGGAAACCTACGAACAAAATGCGCGGCCGACGAACAACGTTACCGTCGGCCATCATGGCTGCTCCGCCGGGCCGCGATCGTCGTCGGCACGGGGCTCGATAGCCGACAGTCCGGTTTGCGTATGCCTGGCCTGAGCGTCTTCGAGCAACTGGTTCATCACGACGACCTGATTGCGGATCGCCTGTTCATGCAACTCGACCAGATGATCCAAGGTGCCGATGAGCCGCGCCCGCTCATCCACCGCTTGCGCCAGCAGATAGTCGCAATGGACGCTCAGCGCGCGGAGCTCCGTTTCGATATCGGAAAGGATGTCGATGCTGCGCTGAATGGGCTGTTGTGCAGCCGGGTCGGTGTTTTGCGTAGTGTGCGGAAGCCCACGCATTTTCGCATTCAGCCCTTGTAGATCCCGCAACACCCGGCGCAGCAGCGTCAGGTTCCGGACCACGGACAGCGAGGTCACGATGCCGAGCACTCTCAGCCCCCACTCGCGCATGCTCATCAACATCGATCGCATTCGACTCGGCTCCCTCGATCAGTTCGGCTGCGCCAGCGCGAGCAGGGTATGCCCGTATACGCCGTACACGGCGCGTATATCGCAGGCGACCAGTTCGCGCCGCACCGCGACGACGCGGTCGAATCCCCTCGCCGTACCCAGCATCGGTGCCAGCATGGACATGAACCAGGGTGCGCTCGCCACTGCCGGTTCGAGATAGCCATCCCAAAGATAGCTTTCCAAGGGCTGCCGATCGATATGGCATACGCGCATACCGGCACGCGCCAGCGCCACGCGCAGGGCACGCTCCGTCCAGCGGGTTACGTGATGAGGCGGGCATTCCGTCAGCGCATCGGGTAGCTCGCGGACATGACCACCGGCGTCGGGCACGCTGACTACCAGGAGCCCGCCTGGAGTCAGTATACGTCTCACTTCCCACAGCAGTGCGGCCGGATCGGCGACATGCTCGAGGACTTGAAGGGCTGTAATCGCCTCGAAGCGTCCTGCCTCAATGGCGTCGAGCGCACCGCTCACGTAGTGGTGCCCGCGAGCGTGAATAATGGCGGCTAAAGATCCGTTCGCGTCGTAACCGGTAGTCTCCAGCGCCGGGGACGCGCGCCGGGCCTGGTCGAGAAATCCGCCAGTACCACAGCCGATGTCGAGTAGCGAGCGCGAGTCGTGGTGGCCGATAGCTGCGAGCGCGAGGCGGAAATCCCAGCGCTCGTCGAAATAGTAGTCGCGTTCAATGATGAAATCGTAAAACGCGTTGCTGCCAACGCAGATCGGCAGAAATACGCCGAGGCCACAGTTCGAACAGTCGTGCAGGCGAGACGTGACACCTTCCGGATAATCGACCGTCAGTGCGTCTGGAAGTGGTCTCCCGACATGTGCCGCCCAGCGCAGCAGGACTGTCCGCAAGTCGACTTGATACGCCGCCGGCACGAGCGTGTCGTCGGCACAGGCAGGGCACCGGGAGTCATCGGCCTGCGCCCCGCTCACCGCGTCCATACCCGCAGCATCTGGCTGGCCCAAAGGCTCACAATGAGCAACATCCACACGCTGCTCGCCGGAGAACGGCGCGCACTGAACTCACGCAGATAAGCGCTGACTACACTGGGCTCGAGCACACCATCGGCAGCTACGCGGGCCGGGGCAAGCGTGTCGTGGAGCAGTTCGCGCAAGGGTCCGCGCAACCAGTCGTCGTAGGGCATGTTGAAGCCGCGCTTGGGACGGGTCGCGAAATCGGCAGGCAGCAACGGTTGGCCAATATCGAGCAGGACTTTCTTGATTCCGGCCGCCGCGTAACTGCCCGCTGCGGCACCGGGCTGGCTCTGTGCGAGTTTGAAGCGTTCCGGCAAGGCCATGGCAACGTCAGCGACTATCGGGTCCAGCAGCGGCACGCGCACTTCGATGCCGTTACGCATGGACATCGCATCGATGTCGCGCAGGAGTTGATTCTGCGTGTAGCCATCGAGGCATAGAAGCGACAACCTGGACAGAGGCGCCGCCTTGGCCAGGCGGTCGCGCTGGCCGAGATCGAGGAAGCTGTCGAATGTCGCCAGCGCCGGGTGGCGCAATCGAGGATGCATCACGTCGATGGCTGCCTGCAGGCCCAGCGCCTGGTGTTGTGCGACGAAGTGACCTGGAAGATCGGCGAATGCCAGCATCTGCATAAGCCGACTGTCGCGGCGACGCGGCAGCAGCCTGCGTGCCAGTGGCGCAAGCGGGCCCCAGCGGGGGACAGTCCGCCGATAGCTCGCGGCAAACCACGGATAACCCGCAAACAGTTCGTCGCCACCCGTACCGGACACGGCCACCTTGTAGCTTTCGGCGACGGCGCGCGAGACGAAATAGGCATTGGTACCGTCGATGCTCGGCTGATCGAGGCTGCTCCCGATATGCTCGGTGAGCTGCACGATGTCGGTGTCGCCGACAATCACCGCGTGATGCTCGGTGCCGAGATGGCGGGCGACGAGCAGCGCATCCGCCGATTCGTCGATGGGAGTCGTCACGGATTCGAAGCCAACCGAGTAGGTACAAACGCGGGCGCCATGCTGCTCGACCATGAATGCCGTCGTGAGCGCGGAATCGATGCCACCACTCAGGAACGAACAGATGGGGACGTCCGCCACGAGTTGTCGTTCAACTGAATCGCGCAGAACGTCGGCGACCGCTTGCGCGGCCTCGACATCGTCGGCGCGAGCCAGTTCCGGGTAGCGCCGATCGCTGAATTCCCAGAAGCGCTGCTGCCGCATGCTGCGCTTCTGGTAGACCGCGAACGTTCCCGGTTCCAGCATGCGCGCGCCGGCCAGGATTGTGCGCGGTTGATACACCGAACCCCACGCAAGCGCATCGCGCAAAGCCACCGGGTCGAGCTCGGGCTCGATGAACCCGCCCGCCACCAAGGCCTTAATCTCGGAGGCGAACGCGGTTCCGCGCGCGGTCGTGACCACGATTAGTGGCTTGATCCCGAAAGGATCACGAGCGAGCAGCAGCTTCTCGCGTCCGCGCCCTTCGCGCCGATCGTAAATGGCGAATGCAAACATGCCGCGCAGGCGCGCGACGCAACGCTCGCCGTCAGCGAGATAGGCGCGCAGTATGACTTCCGTATCGGACTGCGAGGTGAAGCGGTGGCCGCGCTCCTCCAGTCGGCGGCGCTCGTCGCGAAAATTGTAGATTTCGCCATTGAACACGATGATCACCTCACCGTCGGGCGAACTCATCGGCTGGGCGCCACCAGGCGTGAGATCGACAACGCTCAGGCGGGTGTGGACGAGCAACACCCGTTCGTCCCGATGAACGCCTTCGCCGTCCGGGCCGCGATGGCGCAAAGCCGACAGCAACGCGGGCACCGGAATGTCATCGGCGAGTGTCGCGGCGGCGAAGAAGCCGGCTATGCCACACATACCGCCACCATGCCAGTTACCGTGTTCACGCGTTCCAAACCGAGGATGAACTGCGCCACCTGCGACGCTCAGCAGCGCGCAACGGTGAACGCCGCGCCGTGAAAACCGAAGTCGACGAACGGTTGCAGGGAGATTGCGGGATTGCGCGCAAGCCATTCGTTGCACGCGCGTTGTTCTCCGAGCGTCGGCAGATTGCGAAAGCACCGCCAATCGTCGAACAGCAGTACCGATCCAACCTGCAGGCGTCCGACGAGAAAATCCAGTACCGGCACCGTCGACTCGTAGAGATCACAGTCGATCCAGGCCGCCGCGACTTTGTCGATACCGTCGATCGCCGGATTGTCGGCGCGCAGGCTGTGCTCGAACCAGCCCGGCACCGTGCGAACGCGGGCCAGCTCGGCGCCGCTCTCAACGAGCTTGCGTCTGAACGACGTCTCGTCGCAGGCGAACTCAGCGGGCCTGAAGCCGCTGCTATATCCGCCTTCGGCATCGATTCCCCGTGGCGCAGGCAAGCCTTCGAAGGAATCGAGCGCAATGAAACGCATGTCCGGAAACAGCGGCGCCATGACCGACATTGCGTACATGAATGTCGTGCCTTCGTAGACACCGAACTCGAGATAATCGCCCACCAGCTGGGCCCCGACGAGATAGTCGGCAAGCTTGTCGATGCAGTCGTAGCGCTCGCGGTAGTAAGTCAGCAGCCGCCTTTCCAGGATTTCGACTCGGCTGTTCACTGTGGAAAGTTCGGCCGCGAGTCCGGTCAGACGCTGGTCGAGCTCGGCCAGCGCAGCGCGCTCGGCAGCATGGCCGAACAATCGTACAAGCAGCCCTCGCATCATATCGACCAGGTTCCTGCCGGCGGATGACTGCATGACAAGGGCTCCGTGCGCGCCAGGTGAATCAACGCGCGTATCGGTCGAGCAGAACCAGGCAGCCCTCGGTGCCCGGACTCAACCAGAAATGGCCGTCCTCGGCCGGCCTGGTAGCGGTCGGCATGCTGCTGTCCTCGTCGGGTGACGAGCCCATCGGGATCCTGGGTAGTCCGGGCAGATGTTCGGCCACCGCATCGCTCACGCGTTCATCGGTGTGCGGCGAGCGCAGACAGTAATCGTGAAATACCGCCGCAAAGGGTCGCTGGTTCAGTGCGGCGAAGGCGAGGATGTCGCGCGAGGCACCGGCATAGGAATGATCGCCGTCGACCACGATCAGGAGCGGTCGGGTTGGCAGCACGACATCCCGCGCGAACGCCTGCAGCCCACCGAGAAAGACTGTCGCACGCGCACTCATGCCCGCCTTGTCGAGCAGTTCACGGGTACGCGAGACGGCACCTTCGTCGATATCCATCGTATAAAACGGTATGCCCAGGGCGTCGGTGACGATGGCAAGTTGCAGCGACAGGCCGCCGTTGTAACATCCGACCTCGACCACGCAACCGCCCTGCGCCGCGTTGCTGAGGATGAAGCGCAGCACGTCGTTCTGATAGCGCAGCGACGTCCAGGAGAAGCTGCCGTGCTCTGCACAGTGGGCACGCGCGGCGAGGATCCGAGTCCAGACCGCGGCGATAGCGGCGTCATCGAGCTGCTTCGAACTCGTCGACGCTACGCCTGGCGCAGGTCCGGCCAGCCAATTCTTCATCCACGCGAACCTAGTCATATCTCCTCCGCTGGCGACGACGCTGGCGCGTCGCAGCCGTCAAGCGTGACTCGCAGCCAGTCACGGATATCGTTATATCGTTTCGCCATCGGCGGCCGCGCCATCAATGGCACTGATCATGCGGCTGTGCAGGTCGACCAGGCCTGAGAAAACCGTCGCCTGCGCGACGTCGAACGGAATAGCGTCGTGCACGAAATCCAACATGGCATAGTCGTGAACTTCGACTTCCGGCTCGTAGATACGCGCAACACCAACCGAGAGGAAATAGCTTCCAGCCCCGAGCTGGTTGTCAAACGAAAAAGTGACGCGCAAAGTCCGATCCGGCACAAGATCGAAGTAACGTCCTTCCAGTGCCGACGATGTGCCGTAGATTACCGATCCCATGAGGGTCTTGATGTTGTAGCCGATGGATACGTTGTGGCACGACGTACTCGATGCAACGGCGATCACGATTTCGTAGCTGTCGCCGCCGCGCAGGCTGCGCGTCGTACGGCCGGCGGTGTCGATGAAGCTGACTGAAAGCACATTCGCTTCCCCTGCACCGCCCGGCTTGGCTTCGCCGATGGCGACAATGGCCGTGTCCGGCACCTCGCCCCGAGTCGCCATCTCGGTGTGCAGCAGATCCTCGTACACCTGCCCAACCTTGCGTGGCAGACCGTCGGCGATGATGCTGCCGCGATCAATCAGAATGGCGCGATCGCAGAGCTCGTAGATCTGCGGCAGGCTGTGGGTGACCAGCAGCACCGTCGCGCCGGAACGAGCAATGCGGCGCATGCGCGCGTAGCTTTTCGCGTTGAAGACCATGTCGCCGGTCGCGAGCGCCTCGTCCACGATGAGGATATCCGGATCGACACTCGACGCGACCGAGAAACCGAGCCGCGCCAGCATCCCGCTCGAATAGGTCTTGCACGGCCTGTCGATGAACTCGGCTAACCCGGAGAATTCGATAATCGAATTCGTGCGTGCATCGATTTCCTCGTGCGTCAGACCGAGCACGAGGCCGCCGATGAGGATATTCTCGCGCCCGCTCAACTCAAGATTGAAACCCGCGCCGAGCGCCATGATGGCCGATACCTTGCCGTTGACTTCGATTTCACCGGATGTCGCATCGAGCGTACCCGCGATCATGCGCAACAGCGTGGTCTTGCCGGCGCCGTTACGGCCGATCACACCCACCACTTCGCCCCGCGCGATGTCCAGTGAGATGTCCTTCAAGACCCAGAACGGCTGATGGCGCCGATGCCGAGTGAGGATCTCCAGCAGTACGTCGGACGGCCGCGGGTAGATTCTGTACATCTTCGACAGGTCGCGAAGACGAATGGCCGGAGCTGTCACAGATGGCTGCCGAAGAACGGACGAGTGAGCGCGAACAGGCTGACACCGGCCCAGTAGACCACCACACTCAGTCCGGCGAAGACCGTCCAGGCCCATGGATGGACGATGGCGCCACTAAAGCTGGCATCCTGAAATGCCAGCACGACGTAAGTGAACGGATTGAGCAGAACCAGTGGGCGCAATGCTGGCGGAACCTTGTCCAGCGCATAAAAGACCGGCGCGATGTAAATGCCGACGAACAACAGCAAGCTCACCACATCTTTCAAATCGCGCAGAAACACGCCGACGGCCGCCAACAGGAGGGTAAAGCCGATGCACAGCACCAGCAGCATCACGCACAACAGTGGGATCAGCAGGAAAGTCCACGGTACCTGTCCAGTGGTGAACGCGACATAGCCAACCAGCAGCAGCTCTCCGACTGTCAGCATGATGACCGCCGGCGCGACCGATTTATACGGCAGAACCTCGATCGGAAAGGTTACCTGTTTGACCAGATAGGCCTGGCCCGCGATCACCCCTGGCGCGCGTGCAATGCAATCCTGGAAAGCCAGCCACGGGACCAGCCCGGACACCAGGAACGTCGTGAGATCGCCCCCGCCCTCGGCGCCGCCCATCTTGAGCTGCAGCACCGCGCCGAACAGGAATAGAAAGACGACAATGGTGGCCACCGGCGTGATCAGTGCCCACGCGACACCGAGTATCTGTCCCGTATAGCGATCGGCAATTTCGCGTTTGGCGAACTCGAACATGAGCCGACGATGGACGAGCACAAAGCCGATCTCGTCGAAAAAGCCGCGGCCGCGGCTCATCGCGTACTCATATCGCGGTGTGCGCCCTGTAGCCGGTCAAAATACGGAGCACGGTCGATGACACATTGTCGGCCAGGTACTCCACCGGCGGCTTCCAGTGTTCACGCTGCGACGTGGTCAACGCGACACCGTGAACAATGCGCTCGAGATCCAGTCCCCCCAGGTAATTACTCCCGCATTCGATCGTTTCCGGTCTCTCGGTCACGTCGCGCAATGTGACGTTGGGCACGCCGAACAGTGCGCATTCCTCCTGCACTGTGCCGCTGTCGGACAGGACGCAGAACGCATTGCGCTCAAGCCTGATGAAATCGTAGAAACCGAAGGGTTCGAGGAAGCGCACGCGACGGCTGTCTGCGAGCGTTTCCGCGCTCAAACGCGAGCGCGTACGCGGATGGGTCGAAACGATGACCGGCAGGTCATAACGCTTCTCCAGCACTCCCAGCATCTCGGTGAACAAGTTCAACCGGGATGCGTCATCGACGTTCTCCGCACGATGCAGTGTCACCAGGAAATAGCGGCCAGCCTCGATGTCGAGGGTTTCCAACACCTTTGAGGCAGCGATACCCGCCGCGTGCGTGTCGATAATCTCCTTGATCGGATTACCGGTGACGTAGATCCGTCGCGACTCGATACCTTCTCGCAGGAGATTGTCGCGGCTGCGCTCTGTATAGGGCATGAGCACGTCGCTGCAGTGATCGATGATTCGGCGATTGACCTCCTCGGGAACGCGGTCGTCGAAGCACCGGTTGCCGGCCTCCATGTGGTAGACCGGAATGCCGCGTCGCTTGGCGACGATCGCCGCCAGGCCGGAGTTGGTATCGCCCAGGATGAGCAGGCGATCCGGGCGTGACGCCGCCAGTACGCCGTCGACTCGCGACAGAATCTGTCCGATCTGCTCGGCCGGGTTGCCGCTCGCGATACCAAGATGATGATCCGGTACCCGTACCGCGAGTTCACGAAAGAAGTTGTCGCTCAAGTTGGCGTCGAAATTCTGCCCGGTGTGCACCAGAGTGTGCTCGACGCACGCGTCGAGCTTCGCAATCAGTACCGACAGGCGGATGATCTCCGGTCGGGTGCCGAGAACAGTCAGGACCCTCATCTGAGTACTTCGCCTTCCAGTTCCATTTCCGAGTCGACCATCAGTCGATGCCGCTCGAGTAGCGCGCTTGTTTGCGCCAGATCCATCAGGTCGTCATTCGACATGTACGGTTGGGCCAGTGCCGGTCCGCTGTAATGACCGGGGTCGAACAATTCGGGAAGTATCGGCGCGACCACGTAAAATTGATCGCGCGCGAACGTGCGCACTGCCTCCTCGCCGGAGACCAAGCATTCGTGCAGCTTCTCGCCCGGACGTATGCCGACAATTTGCGTGGCGATCGGACGATCCCCAATCAAGGCTTGCGCGATGTCGGTGATCCGCGCTGCCGGGACCCGCGGAATGTAGGTCTCTCCGGCGCGCCCGCCGGCAACGGCGGCGAGGATCACGTCGACCGCATCTTCCAGACTGAGCAGGAATCGCGTCATGCGCTCGTCGGTGATGGTGAGCGTCTGGCCTGCGCGGATCTGCTGATGAAAGTAGGGTATGACCGAGCCGCGTGAGGCCAGCACGTTACCGTAACGGACGAGCACGAAACGCGTCTTCGGCACATCCAGATTGGCGGCGAGTAAAATCCTTTCCTGAAGCGCTTTGGTCATGCCCATGACGTTCACCGGCTGCACGGCCTTGTCGGTCGACACACCGACCACCGTTTCAACCGGCAGGTCCTGCTCACGAATGACGCGCACGATGTTGTTCGCGCCGAGGACGTTGGTCATGACCGCCTCGGTCGGAAAGTACTCGCAGGTCGGAACCTGCTTGAGCGCTGCGGCGTTGAATACAATGTCGGCGTTGCGCAAGGGGGCGGCCAGACTGGCCGGGTCACGTACGTCGCCGATATGGAACGATAGGCGCTCGTGCACATTGCGATACATGACGTCGTCTGTGATATGCATGCGGTGCAGGTACTCGAGACGCAACTGGTGCTGCTTGGCCTCGTCGCGTGAGAGCACGGCGACGCGCGCGACTTCTCCCGCCTGCCCACTCAGCAGCCTCCGCAGCAGGACCTTGCCGAGCGACCCCGTGCCGCCAGTGATCAGAATGCGTTTTCCGCTAAGGTCAGCGATCATCGCTTGCTTCCTGTTGTCGAAGGTGGTGGGCGTGCATGGTGTCAATCATCGTGCGCCAGTCCGGCGGCACAATACCGGTATGTGCACGCAACAGGCTGCTGTCGAGGCGTCTGTCGCAGACGAACAGCTCGTCGCGGTCGACCGTCATACCAAGCGCATAGATCTCGTCGATCAGGCGGACAAGCGCGTATTTGCTGATCGGGTCGCTCGACAGCTGCCACACGCCGCAAAGATCTGCGTGCCGGGTCAGCAGGGTGTCTACGACACTCGCCATGTAGTCGGTGGTGACTCCGGTATACAGGGCTCGTGCGTAGCCAGCTACACGCTGGCCGCGATTGCGCAGGATCCACGAGACCAGGCCTGTACCGTCGCCGCCGAGTTCGTGACCGATGATCGAGGTGCGCAGCGTCAGACAGTTCGGTGCGTTGACCTCGCCGAGCAGTTTGCTTCGGCCGTACAGATCGTCCGGATCGGGATGCGCCGCCTCGCTGTACGGCCCCCGCGTTCCGGAGAACACGCAATCGGTCGAGAAATGAAGCATGCGTATGCCGAGCGCCGCGCTGGCGCGCGCCAGACGATGGGGAAAGACTGCGTTGATGGGTATCGCAACCAGCGGGTCATTCGCACTCGCCAGTTGCTTGATGATGCCGATGCAGTTGATCACGACTTCAGGCCGCACGGCCGCGAGCAGCTGCTCGACCGCGTCGAAGTCGGTCACGTCGAGATGCTCGACGAACTGCATACCGGCATCGCGCAGCGCACTGGGCAGACCAGCGGACGTGCCGCGCAGGCTGGCACGCACCGCGTGCCCGGCTGTGCTCAGAGCCAGGGCCAGACGGTGTCCGAGCATGCCGCGCGCGCCGAGTATCAGGATTCTCATCGCGCGCCGCTTCCCGGCGAGTTCTCACCTGCCGTCACGCGCATCCAGAACGCGGTCGGCTCGGAGGAGGGATACGCGGCGCGCATGTCGTGGTATTCCGTGAATATGCGCTGCATCGGCTCGGGGTAGGCGAGCATCATGGCGTTGCCGGGCCAGACCACCTCGAAGCGGTGATTGAAGGCGAGAAACGCCTGCAGCAGATATTGTTCGTTCCAGTAGATGCGATTGTCGAAATAAACTTTCGGATAATGCTTCGGCAGCGACACGTCGTGCACGTGGACGAACACGCCGGGACGCAGGCGCGGCAGCACCTCGAGGAACTCGTACTGTACGTCCGAACCTGTTCGCAACATGTGCGTGCTGTCGACGAAGAGCATGTCGCCCGCTTCAAGTTCCTCGAACATCCCGAGCGGGATGTCCTGCACTTTCTGCCGATGCAGGGTGATGGTCCGGCCATGCTCGCGCAGCAGATAATCGCTCGGGAAAGGCTCGATCGCATGGATGCTGCAGCTTGGCCCGCCGCGCGCCGCGACGGCGGCGGTGGCAGCCGTCGCGACCATGGTCGACGCGTGCGCACCGATCTCGATGATGCGCTTCGGCATGTACTCCTGGATCAGGCACCAGTAGACGTGTGCATCGACTGCCATATAGGTGCCGTTGATCAGAAAGAAATCCTGACCCGGCGTCCGATGCAGGGGAAAGCGCGCGCGAAATCCTTCGATGTGCCGCGGGACAGCCTGTTCGAGGAAATCCAGCGCCTGCCCGAGCCGAAGATCGACTCCCGGCATGCTCGAAATCTGTTGCCAGTAATCGGGCGGCAAGTCGGCCGCGTCTGGAACCGGGGCATAGTAGTGCCGCTTGATCACGTGATAACCGGCGCGCTCCTCGAGCAGGCGCACGACATGGGGCATCGCACGGTCTCCGAGTGCACGCAATACCCGGACCGCACGCTCGCGCAGTACGGAAGGCGTCATGCATCGACTCCCAAACCACGCAGAACAGTGCGCAGCGTCGTAATCGTGGCGTCCTGCTCTTCGGCACTCATGCCGTTAGTCAGGGGTAAAGTCATCGTGCTCGCGAAGACCTGGTCGGTTACCGGAAAATCACCTGGGGCGTAGCCGTATCGGTCGCGGAAGTAACGTGTCATCGGGATATGCCATGTACCGATAGTCGTTTCGAAGCCGCGCGCCCGCATTTCGGCGACCGCCGCATCGCGTTCGGCGGCATGCGGGGTTGGCAAGGCGACTACGTATGACTGCACGTTGTGCGAGCAATTCTCACGCACGCGTTGCGGGACTATCGCACTGTCGGCGAGAAGTCGCGTGTAGTGCGCCGCTTGCAGGCGGCGCCTGTCGAGCAGCGCGTCGAGCCGCTCGAGCTGGCAACGTCCGAGGGCGGCGTGTATTTCGCTCATCCGATAATTGAGTCCCGGCAAGACGAAGTCCGCTACACCGGCGGCAGCGTCGAGACCGTGATTGCGGCGTGCTCGCAGGTCAGCCAGGTGCTCCGGGTCACGACAGGTCACGGCACCGCCCTCTGCCGTCGTGACCAGCTTGCGCGGATGAAAGCTGAAGCAACCGAGTGCGCCCCAGCTGCCGGGCGCAAGGCCGTTCAGTGTGGAACCGAGAGCGCAGGCGGCATCCTCGATCAGCGGCACCTCGAAACGTGCGCAGACCGTCTGCACGTCCTCGATAGCGCCTACGGCACCGAACGCGTGAACGACGATGACGGCCTTCAGTCGGCGGCGAATATCCGCGGAGGCTGCAAGGCGTCGCAGAGTCGCTTCGAGCTGCGTCGGGTCCAGGTTGTAGTCATGTGCATCGACGTCGACGAATACTGCCTGTGCCCCGACCGCCGCGACCACGTTGGCGGTCGCCGGCCACGAGAATGTGGGTACGACGACGATGTCGTCGGCACCTACGCCGAGCGCAAGCAGCGCCAGGTGCAAAGCAGCCGTGCCGCTGCTCACAGCGACCGTGGGCGCGCCCAGCCGTGCGCCCAGCGCCGTCTCGAAAGCCGCGACCTCGGCAGCCTGTACCAGTTGCCCGGATTCAAGCACCGCCTGGATTGCACGCAGCTCGGCCTCGCCGAGCACCGGGCCACCGAGCCGTATCATGCCTGCGCGAGCTGCTTGCGATAGAAATCGGCAGTGCGGATGAGACCTTCTTCGAGGCCGACCTTGGCCTCGAAGTCGAGCAGTTCGAGCGACTTCTTGACCGCCGGAATTCGCAGTTCGACGTCGGCGTGATCGCGCGGCACGAACTCGACGGTGGAGTTCGACTTGAGTACGCGAATGATGGTGTTGGCGAGGCCGTAAATGGTCTCGACGCTGCGGACGTTGCCTATATTGAACGACTCACCAACAGCACGCGGATGTTGCATGGCCAACAGCACGCCCTCGACCATGTCGTCCACGTAGCACCACGCGCGGATCTGCGTGCCGTGGCCATGGATCTGCAGAGGCAGGTCGCGGATCGCGCGCTGCACGAACGTTTTCAGCGCGCCTTCGCCTACCTGTGCGGGACCATAGATGTTGAACGGTCTAACGACGACGCTCGGCAGACCGGTCTCCTTGTGATACGAAATCGCAAGGTGCTCCTCCGCCAGCTTGCTCACGGCGTAGGTCCAGCGCGCCTCACCGACGGCACCGACGACAGTCTTATCGGTCTCCGATGAGCCGAGCGCATGCTGGCCGAATACTTCCGACGTGGAGAAACAAACCACTCTTTCGCAGGCGTCGAGTTCGTTCGCCGCCGCCAGCACGTTCGCTGACCCTATCATGTTGACGCGCATCGTCAGCACCGGGCTCTTGATGACTGTGTCGATGCCGGCAATACCGGCGCAATGCACGACGATATTGGCACCAGTCATAGCTGCGGAGACAGCCTGTTCATCGAGTACCGAACCGACGATGAGGCGTACATTGGGATGACGCGCGAACGGCGTTCCGGACAATGCGTCGCGTGCCAGGTTATCGAACACGATGATCTCGTTATCGTCGGCCAGACGCGACACCAGTGTGCTGCCGATGAAGCCCGCCCCGCCGGTGATGACGATACGCTTGTTGCTGATTTTATCTGACATGAGTTCGCTTCAATAGTTGATCGGAATGGATGATTGGCTTGCGACAGGAGACAGGCCCGGAGCGCGCGTTTCGAGCAGTTGATGTCCAGAAAACGCCGGGTGTCACGTTCATCGAGTTGCCGCGACTGTTCAATAGACTGAGGGTCGGTGGATATAAGGCCACATGGCCTGGTGGAGATGACGAACGATGGGATGTTCGTCGCCAAACTTCTCCGCGAAAGCCGGGTCGGCCAGCCAACCGGCAACGAGTATCGCATAGATCCATGCAACGGCCAGGGCGGTGGTCAGTGCGTGCCGGTTCATGCGCGCAATACCTGTCTCATTGGCGGTTACAGCGCGGACCGGGCGGTGGGGCGCCATCCAGCGCGCGCAAGCGTATCACTGAAACGATTGGTGAATAAATCTCCTCCGCGACCGACAGCCACGGCGGCGCCTGCCCGATAGTCGTCGGTTGCCCGAGCAGCGTGACGTGCGTGCCCCGGTAGATGAGGATGTCTGTAATGCCGTTGCGATAAAGCTTCTCCCACATCGCCTGTGGCGAGGTCGGCGGACTGGCCGCCAGTAACGCCTGAGTGGCCGCTCCTACCGTGCACAGCATGACCTGCGGTGGTAGAAACATCTTGTAGTAGGACGCGATCAAGAAGCGCGCGCCGGGCGCGGCCGCTTCGGCCAGGCGCGCGCTGCCGATGAGCAGCGCATCCGGCTTTTCGTCCATGGCATAGGCGCGCGTCATGGGCCAGTTTCCGAGGGCACGATGTCCTGTTACGAACAGCTGCGCGCAGATCGCCGCCAGCACAAGGTAGCGCGGTATCCACGACACCCGACGCAGCCAGAAATCGGCGCCTTGCAGCAGCGGCGGCGCCAAGCACAGCAGATGCGGAAAAATATAGCGCGGCGCGAGCACCGCAGGACGCAACAGCATCCACGCGCCGATAGCGGCGAGGCCGCCGCCGGCCACGATCAGCGTATCGCGAGATACGCGCATACCCTGCCGCCAGGCCAATGCGAGCAGCGGTACGAAGCCGAGTAGCAGCGGGGAGATATTGCCGTGCTGCATGGGAAACTTGCCGAACGTCAGCGCTATCGGGTAGCTCTCCAGGATCCATCGTGTGTTGTCGGGCGAGAACCAGACCTGGTTCAACATGCCGGCCGTGTTGCCGCCGCTGAGCAGAAACGGCGCAAGAGGCTCGGCGAAGACCAGGTGATTTTTCAGCACCAGCGTCGCTGCTGCGAGCGAGGCGCCGAGCGTCGCTGCGGCGGCTGCTGCGAGGACTCGCGCGGCGCGCGCGATTCTGCCAACGTCTGTGTTGCTGGCAATCAGGCGGACGGTGACGAGCATGATGAGAATGAGCGGAAAGCCGACGACGAATGACAGCTTGGACAGACACGCCAGTGTGCCGAGCAGACCAGCGGCAAAGCTCCAGCGCAACGCATTGGATACCGGGATGCGCACGCCCAGCAGGAGCGCTCCCATGGCCCATAACGCGGCCACGTGATCGACTTTTCCGTCCATCATCACATTGGTGATGGCGGACGACGTCAACACCACCGCAGCCGCGAGCAGCGCGCCACCGCGCGGGATGCCGAGTTCGCGACATACAGCCGCCAGCGCCCCGATCAGCAGCACACCGGCCTGCCACAGCCAGCTGCGCGCTGCCAGTTCGCCGTCGGCGAGATACATCGCGGCCACGTGCATTTCCGCGAATAAGCCGATCTGCGCGAAACTCTCGTAATCGGCCAGCGGAGTGATTGAGCCGGTATAGGCGATGAGCTTGGGCTGGGCGAGATAAAACGCCATCGCATCGCCGTCCGGCCAGCCGAAACTGCGGACCCAGGTACACGCGATGCAGACGAGCAATGCGGCGCTCAGGATTGCCATGTCGGCCGGCGCAGGCGCAGACGCCGGGCGCGACACCATCGGCGCCGCCTTCTGCGGACGTACCAACCAGGCCATTATGCCGGCGCCGACACCGATGCCGAGCGCACCGAGCAGGACGTCGGCACGAAACCAGCCCACTGACGCCAGGCTTTGCCACACAGCACCGTAAATCGCCTGCCCCATGATTGCGCACAGTATCGGCGCGCTCAGCGCTGAAGCGAATGCGGTGCCCCATTGGACGCCGAGCAAGGCGCGGCACAATGCAAGACCGACGGCAGCGCAGGCCAGGTTGTAGATCAGCGCGAGTGCGGTTGCACTGGCGCCGACGCTGAGAAATGCCCACATTCTGGCGTCCCCCCGCGCTTAGCGCTGGCGCGCCCGGGCAAGTTGGTCAGCGAGGCTGCGCGGCGTCAGCGGCATCGCGTTGGCGAGCAGGCACAGGTAGCCGAGCACGGCGGTTCCACCCAACAGCAGGACATGCAGCGCGAGCGCGAACGGCAAAGCGTCTGTGCCGCCGTGTCCAAGATAGGCGAGGCCGGACACCATCGCGATTTCGAAGGTACCCAACTGACCGGGCAACGCCGGGATGAGGCTGGAGAACAACGAGAAAAGCATCAGCACCGCCGCGTCCAGTAGTGCCAGCTCGAGATCGAAAGCCTGTGCGACGACGAGAACGATGGCTAGTTCCAGCGCCCAGATGGCCGCTGTATACAGCGTAAAAATCAGCGCTACCCCAGGCGTGCCGATGCGCTGAATTCCGGCCGTGAACTCGCGGCACACCCGTCCGAGGCGTTCGGCGCGGGTCGGTGCCCGCTCAGCCACATACGCGACAGCGCGACCGATAAGGTGCTCGCCGAACAGGCCGAGAAGCACGAGGGCGACCACCCCCACGACCGTACCGCCAGCCATGAGCAATGCGCCGTAGCGTAGCCACTGCGGAACCGGGCTCGCGGCAGCGACAATGGCGAGAACACCAATGACCGCCGCCATGTCCAGCACCCGTTCGATGACTATCGTCGACAGTGCCCGGCTCCATGTCACTGCACCGGCGCGGCTGAGCACATAGACGCGTACGAGATCACCTGCGCGCGCCGGCAATAGCGTGTTCGACAGATAGCCGATCATGAGCGCACCGAAGACCGTCGTCAGCCTGAACGCGCCTCGCGGCCCGAGCAGGTTGCGCCAGCGCAGTGCGCGCAGAACCATATTGGCGACCAGCAACGGCAGGCCGAGAGCGAGTGCCGGCAGGTTGGCTGCGCGCATCTCCCGCCACATCGCGTCAGTCCCGTACTTCGAGGCCAGCCAGACCAGTACGGCGACCGCCAGCGCGCTACCGACGAAGGTACGCCAGCGCAGGTTGCGACGCGAGGCATCGGCCCCGCCGGCGCCGTCTGCGACACCGTCGATGGACTTCACCGCGGGATCGCGCGCGCGCGCGCAGGATTGCCCGCCATGACCGCAGCAGACGAACAGTCCCCAACCAGCACCGCGCCCATGCCGAGCAGGCTTTCGGCGCCAATTCGCACGCCATCGCGGATCGCGGCGCCGCTGCCGAGATAACACGACGCACCGATATCGACGTTGCCGGAGACCGTGACGCCGGCGGCGAAGATGCTGTAGTCGCCGACCACCGTGTCGTGGCCGAGCACGCAGTTCGGCAGCATCATCACCTGTTTGCCGATGCGCACATTCGCGCAGATCGTGCAGTTGGCGAGGATCACACTGCCAACATCGATCCGAGCCGATGGCGAGACCGTCGCGCGTGGATGGATGATCGTCGCGTAGCGTTCCGTCTCGAGACCGAGACCGTCAATGAACGCCCGTTTGTTGCGATACGAGCGCGGACTGCCGATGCCGCTCACCACCCACACATCGGGCAGATCGCGGAGCGCGGCCAACGGCCCGAGTACCGGCACGCCATTCTGCGCCGTCCCGATCAGATCCACCGCGTCGTCGAGAAAACCGATCACTTCGTATGGCACCGTTGCCTGCGCGGCGCGCACGGCGTCGAGGATGTCGATGCAGTTGCCCACCGCACCGAGTATGACCAGTGGCCGATGCTGAGAGGCTGGTACGGCGTTCAAGATGGCCTGGCCGGGTTCGGCGCGGATTCAACCGATACAACCGCACGGTTCAGCGTTGCCCGATAGCATTCGGCGGTTCGAGCGGCGATGCGCGGCCACGCGAACAGGCGTAGCGCGGTATCGCGCGCTGCGGCGCCAATGCGCGCGCTGCTCGCCGGGTCCGCGAGCAGGGCATTGATGGCGTCGGCAATCAGATCCGGGCGGCCGGCCTGCAGGATGACGACATTGCCCCCGCTTTCGAGCACCCCGGGACCGAAGGTATCGACGTTGGAGACGGTCAGCACCGGCTTGCCGGCCAGCATCGCCTCCATACACGCGATGCCGAGGGAATTCTTGCCGCCGTCGGCCTGGTCGAGCCACATCGCCTCGAGTTCAGCCAGCGCATGAAACGCGCCGACATATTCGTGGGGCTGAGCACCCGTGAACAGGACGTGTTCGCCGAGGTCGAGTTCGCGGCAGAGCTCGATCGCCCGCTGATCGCCGACTGAACCGACGATCAGCAGCAGAACCTCTGGAACGCGCGCACGCACTGCCGGCATCGCCCGGATGAGATCGAGCCGATTGCGTAGCGCATGAAGGTGTCCGAGTGAAAGGATCACACGGCGCCCGCGCATTCCCAAGCGCGCAATCAGCGCCTGTTCAGTCTCCGCGCCCGGATGCTCGGGCAGAGAGATGCCGTAAGGAATGAGCTCGCCATCACTACGACCGAAAGCTTCGTCGAGATAGGCGGACATGTTCATGTCGGGGCAGATCACGGCGTCAGCATGGCGCACGACGGTGTGCCGCAAGAATCGCCGGTCGGCGGGATAAAGCACGAGATTGAAGGCTTCGATACTGTGCCGGATGATCGTATGTAGCGTAAGCACCACCGGCAGACCCAGGCGGCGTTTGAGGATCATTGCCGACAGTGCCAGATCGAACATGTGATTGTGCACGTGCAGGAGCTCGATCCCGTGGCTCTCGAGCAGGGCGGCTATGCGTCGCAGGTTGGCCGGCCACAAAGTCCAGTTGAGCCACGGAAAATTCAACGATATCGACATCCGCGGCAGGCGCACGGTGGGAATGCGGTACACATCGAAGCCATCGACGCGTTCATGCTCGGGCGAATTCGCGTCCAGGCGCGGTGTGATCACGATTACGCGGTGACCACGCGCGGCCAGCGCGCGCGCGAGACCCTGCACCTGAGTGGACGACCCGGTGGCGACAGGGTGGAACAGGTTCGTGAGCATCGCCACGGCGACCTTGCGATCGCCCTCGGCGTCGCGCGCCGTCGGCAAGATCTGCGCTGGCGAATCAGCCATTGGTAGCGACAGCGCGAGCCAGGGCATCGACGACACGTTCCTGATCGTCTTGAACCAGGAACGGATGCATCGGCAGGCTTATGACACGAGTGGCGGCGTGCTCAGCCAGCGGAAATGCACCGCTGTCCAGGCCAAGCCCGCTGAACGCCGGCTGTCGATGCAGCGGCACCGGGTAATGCACGGCGGTCGGGATGCCTTGCTCCTGCATGCGCCGCTGTACACCGTCGCGCCCGTCGACCGCGACGGTGTACTGCGCGAACACACTGGTATTGTGGTCGTGAAGGAAAGGCGTAACGACTTCTGAGCAGCGCGCAGCGATCAGGCGGCCATACGTCTCGCCGATGCGCGCCCGTGCCTGCACTTCGTCGGCGAAGCTGTCGAGCTTCGCCAGCAGCACCGCGGCCTGGAGGGTATCGAGCCGACCATTCACACCGATGAGCGGATGATGGTAGCGACGGTCCTGTCCGTGTACGCGAATCTCGCGCATTCGCCGGGCGAGGTCCGCGTCGTCGGTGAAGCAAGCCCCGCCATCGCCGTAACAGCCCAGTGGCTTGGAGGGAAAGAAGCTCGTGCAGCCGATAGTGGATAGGGCACAGGACTGCCGGCCTTTGTAAGTGGCGCCGAAGCTCTGCGCGCCATCCTCGATCACGGCCAGTCGGTGCCGCGTCGCGATAACGTTGATCTCGTCGAGGTCAGCGCATTGACCGTACAAGCTGACCGGCATGATCGCGCGAGTGCGCGGCGTGAGCGCGCGTTCGAGGCCTGTCGGGTCGAGATTGTAGGTGCGCGGGTCGATGTCGACAAACACTGGTCGAGCGCCGAGTAGCGCGATCATTTCGCCTGTCGCGATGAACGTGAACGGGGTCGTGACGATCTCGTCGCCAGCTTCGATGCCGAGTGCCATCATCGCAATCAGCAGTGCGTCGGTACCGCTGGCCACGCCGATACAGTGCGCGACGCCGACCTGTGCGGCAAGCCGCTGCTCGAGTTCCGCAATTTCCGGGCCCATTACGTAGGCGCCGTGGTCGAGAACGGCGTGGATGCGCGCATCAATGGCGCCCTTGAGTTGGCGGTACTGGGTCTTGAGATCGACGAATTCCACGCTGCGTGTTCCTCCGCGGGGGAAACCCGGACTAGGTTCCGGGTGTTTGCGCCGCGTCGAAGCGGCAAACCTGCCCGTCGAGCACGTAGCGCTCGCCGGTGCGTGGGCAGCGGCACTCGGCCTGCCCGGACAGGGGTAGATCGAGGCGTTCGCCGTGCCGGCTCATCCAGCCAATATGGTGGGCCGGCACACCGACGACGAGCGCGAAATCGGGGATGTCGCGGTTGACGACACTACCGGCTCCGACGAAGGCGAATGCGCCGATGGTGACGCCGCAGACAATCGTGCAGTTCGCGCCCAGCGTAGCGCCTCGACGGACCAGCGTGTCGCGATACTCGTCCTTGCGCGAGACGTCGGCGCGGGGATTGTAGACGTTCGTGAAGACCATGCTCGGGCCGCAGAACACACCGTCCTCCAGCGTCACATTGTCGTAGACCGAAACGTTGTTCTGTATCTTGACATGGTCGCCGATAACCACACGATTGCCGACATAGACGTTCTGCCCGAGAGAACACGCGCGGCCGATGCGTGCGCCAGCGCAGACGTGAACCCAATGCCAGATCCTGGTGTCGTCACCGACACGCGCCCCATCGTCGACGATCGCGCTGGCATGAATGATTGCCGTCATGCGTTGACTCCGACCAATGCGCTCAGTATTCGAGTGGCAACGCTACGCGGCGGCCTTCGCGGGCGGACATGTAGATCGCAACCAAGGTCTCCAGCGAACGCAGCCCTTCGCGGCCATCGGTCTCAGGTCGCGCTTCGCCGCGCAGGCAGCGGAGCACGTTGTCGTAGTACAAAGGGTGCCCGATGCCGTAGACCGAGTCCGTGCCGTAGCTCGCGTCGGCGACCTTGTGATCGTCGTCGTCCGCTTCGGCAAACTCCCAGGTCTTGATCTCGTTCACCGCCACGCCACCGACGACGACCGTGCCTTTTTCGCCGAGAATGGTTATCGAGCCTTCCAGATTGCGCGGATACGTCAGCATGGTGACATTCACCGAACCGAGAGCGCCTGAGCGCCACTTGATATTGGCCACGCCGGTGTCCTCGACCTCGATGTTGCGCTCGAGCGTTGAGGTGTAGGCGTGCACGCTTTCGATCGGACCGATCAGCCAGTCGAGCAGATCGACGTAATGGCTCGCCTGATTCATGAACGCGCCACCATCGAACTCCCAGGTACCGCGCCACTTCGATTGATCGTAGTAGGACTGGGGGCGGGTCCAGAAGACGTTGACATTGACCATATAGATGCGCCCGAAACGCCGCTTGGCGACCGCACGTTTGACCAACTGAAGCGTCGGGTTCAGACGGTTCTGCTTGACGACGAACAGATACACGCCCTCATCGTCGCAGGTGGAGACCATGCGCTTGCCGTCGAGCAGCCGTGTGGCCATCGGCTTCTCGGTGATCACATGGCGACCAGCGCGCGCCGCTTGAATGGTCTGCGCCGGGTGCAGGCCGCTTGGCGTGCACAAGGCCACGACATCCGCATCGGATTCGGCGAGCAACTGTTCGAGGGTTGTGAAGCCAGGCACGCCGAGACGTCGCGCCGGTTCGTCGACCACACCCGGTGCCGCGTCGCATAGAGCAACGAGTTCGGCATTCTCGGAATGCTCGCGCAGTGCGTCGGTATGGCGTTCGGAAATGCGTCCGCAGCCAACCACGGCGAAGCGGATCTTGCGGTCGGCGATCCGATACGGCGCCCGGTGATTCATCGTCCATCCTCCCGCTCGTAGCCCAAACCCGATCTATTCATGCCTCGCGTCCAGGCACGCTACCGCCCTGCAGTGCCGAGCAACGGCCCCGCATCGATGCCGCCCTGCGGCGCCCGGTCCATTCAGACGGGCGTAGCGTCCTCGACGAAACGCAACACGTCCGGCACGTAAAGTTTGTCCGCGGGTACCTCTCGGCGCAGCCTCGCGTAGGCCGCCGCAGGATCGGCGAGGTCGGTCAGCAACACGGCGTCCCATTCCGCGACCGCCGCGAAGTCGCGCCATACGGGCAGGCCGACGAAACGCTCGACGGTGGAACCGGCATCCCAGGTACCGAGAAGTTCGAACGTGAAGTCATGCCGGCGCACGCTCGCAATTTCGGTCAGTTCGGACATCCCGGCGCACAGTACGCGCTGCCGGTCGGCCGCCTGCATGGCGGCGAAGCAATCACTCACGGCGCGTCCCGCGCGATTGTAATAACTGAAGGACGCAGCCAGATACTCGGCGGTCAGCCGGCTCTTTTCGGCGAAACCCTGCGGTGTCAGGTAGTACAAATAGCGATTGGCGGGGGCCTGCTGAATTTTCACCAGGCCCTTGCGCACGCAGCGCCGCAGGTAGGAATTGGTGAGCCCCAGCGCGACCCCGAGCGAATTGGCGAGGTGTCGCTGCGTCACGTCGCTGCGCGTATCGATGGCTTCGAGGATGCCGAGCGTCAGCGCGGATTCGCGATCGCGTTTCATGCCTGGGCCGGAGTCCGTGCGTTCGTTGGATGAACGCAGTCTAGCACAGGGATGTTCAATTAATGAACAGACTAGATATTGTGGTGAGCGCTGCGCCGGGTGGTGATCAAGACAAACCAGATATCAATCGACGAAAGAATGCTTTCACGCGACTCCCTTCCCGATCCGACTCATCACGAACGATGCCTTTCGTATTCTCCCAGTCTCCTCCTTTCAGGTATGGCGAGAACTCCGTCGCCAAGGGATCAATGCTCGTGGCGACGTATCCGGTTATCCGATTGGCCGATGCAAACATCCCGTCGAACGGCACACGAAATGGAGACTCATTCATCTTGCGGAATACCGCATAGAACAGCAAATCATGCGAATCCCATTTCTGGAACGCTGCTTTGGTGTATTGGATCAGCACGGGCTTGTAATCGACGGTGAATGACAAATCGACAATTTCGTAACCGTTCGCCGCTGCAAGGTCGGCAAAGAATCGAGGGTTGTAGCCATAGAATCCATGATTCACGTTTCCCTGCGCCGGTAACGCGTGGATCATGATCCCGCCGGGCTTGCAGAGGTCGTGCAAGTTCTTGAACACAGCGTGCTGGTCGAAACAATGTTCTGCGGTGCCCAGGTTCGTCACGAGATCGAAGGTCTCGCCGAACTCGTATTGCTCACGCAGGTCCTTGTTCAGATCGAATACCAACGCACCGTTACCTCCATTCGCATCGATGCATCGGTAATGATCGAAGCCTAAATGCGCATATAACTCTGCCGCTTGGACAGCGTTGGCGTGAGCGCTGAAGCTGCGGGTCTCCAATATTTTTTCGAGCACCTCGGGCACAACGCAAACATCTTGAGCGCCGGTTTCGACAATCGCATTTCCAGTCACGAGTGCTCTACGACGTAAATCTGCCAGAAGTCTGATCAATTCTGCATTTATGCCCATGCCTATTCGACACCTGCGCAATCGCTTTTCGGGAAGTGTCGATTCTCCATGGCAGCCATGCTTTCCGAGGTGCACGTGCCGCGTCCTTCAAGTCCGTTGTAGCCTGGATGGACCTCGACATCGGCGAACCTGACTTCGGAGAACCATCCCTCGAGCTCACTCAAAGAAGCTGGCATGTCGTACCTCGGCCCCAGGAAATCGTAGATATCGAGCATGGCGAACGATTTGTATTTTTTTCTGTCCATTCCCGGCAGCCTGGGCTCATAGTCATCAAAAAGAAAGTATCGATTGAGCGCAATCCCGCGCGATAAGCCAGTCGATGCAAGTACACGGACGATTGGCCACATCAATATGACATAAGCTCTTACCGCGGACAGAATGCAACTGTTGGATAATCTGGATACCAGCTTTCGCACCCGGTACTTGTTTCGCCACAGCATTTCATAAGGATGCCCAGCGGGTGGCAATGTGTATATATCTACCGCAAGCCTCCCGCCTGCCTTGACACGAGAACACAACGACATGAACGCTTGCTTCGGGTCTGGCGTATGCTGCAGCACGCCAAAACAGAATACGTTGTCGAAGGTGTGAAGCTTTGCTGGAATCGAGAAGATATCCGCCTGAACGATCAAGACGTTGTCCAAGTGCCCGAAACGAATGTAATTGGTTTCGACGCCAGTCGACAGATCGAACGACAATACCGTGGCACCGGTCGCCGCAGCATGTGGGGTGAACGTTCCCGCACCGCATCCAGCCTCCAGCATCAACCTGCCATCCAGCTTATCACCCCATTTTGACTCGTTCGAAAAGCGGGTCTTATATCCGTCGTAAGACGACAATAATTCAGGCCAGATATCCCACTGCGAACTGAAATTCGACGCGTAATTCGCCGACGAAACGAATCGCGGGATGAATTTCACGATTGGAAACGAATGTCCCTGCACATCGACCAGCAGACCGGATTCGATTCGTTCGCCAACGTATATGGGATCATTCAAGGTCAGGTCGGCATGACACACAGGGCACGCTAAAAGGCGGAGATGTCGAGCGTTCAAATCGAAAGTCCCGATGGCAAAAACCCATCTCGGTGGCCTGCGTCTCGTGAAGGAGCCAGGGCTGTCTCATACATAGTGTCCACCCATACGCTGCTTTGCTGCATTTTAGCGGGGCACGCGGCGAGTCGGAAGCGCATTGCTCAGCAGCATGCCGGCACTCGATTGACGTCAGCGTGGATATTGCGCGCTGTAATATTCGCGATAAGCGCCGCTCTTGATCCGTCGCCACCAGTCAGGGTGCTCCACGTACCAGCGGATCGTTCGTGCCAGTGCGTCCGGCCAGGCTGACGCTGTGGGTTCCCAGCCAAGTGTTCGGCGGATTTTGCTCGAGTCGATGGCATAGCGCCGATCGTGACCTGGTCTGTCGGTCACCGGCTTGATGAAATTTCGGGATTTACCCATCAGTTCCAGCACCAGCCAGGTGAGCTCGAGATTCGTCCGTTCGTTGTCGCCGCCGATGTTGTAGATTTCGCCCGTCTCGCCGTGTTCGAGCGCGCGAAGAATGGCGTCACAATGGTCGTCGACATGCAGCCAATCGCGGACGTTGAGCCCGTCACCATAGAGCGGCACCGGTTGATCGTCGATGAGATTGGTGACGAACAGAGGAATTACTTTTTCGGGGAACTGATACGGCCCGAAATTATTCGAGCAGCGAGTTACGATGACGTCGAGACCATAGGTCTTGTAATAGCTCAAGACCAGCAGATCGCTAGACGCCTTACTCGCCGAATAAGGGCTGCTCGGCAGGATTGGCGAGTCCTCAGTGAAACGTATCTCGGGTGTGTCGAGCGACAACGAACCATAGACTTCGTCGGTACTGACATGGACAAAACGCAGGCCGCTCGCCTTGCGCGCGGCGTCGAGCAGCGAGAGCGTTCCGGCGACATTCGTCGTGACGAACGGTTGCGCATCCATGATCGAACGATCGACATGGCTTTCTGCCGCGAAATGAACAATAGCATCGCACTCGGCGATGTGCTGTTCGAGTAAACCACGGTCATTGATATCACCGTGAATGAACCGGTAGTCCGGATGATTCTCGATGTCTGTCAGGTTTTCTCGATTGCCCGAATAGGTGAGCACATCGAGATTGAAGATGCGCCAGCCCGGCCGACAACGCAGCACCTGCCGAATGAAATTGGAGCCGATGAAGCCGCAGCCTCCAGTGACGAGCAGGCAACGCACGGTGGCGGTCGACATGGTCTAGTTCTCGTCGAGGATGCGTAACAGATATTGCCCGTAGCCGCTGTCATAAAGCGGTTGGGCGAGCGCGCGCACGTGATCGTCATCAATATAGCCCATACGCCATGCGATTTCTTCGACGCAGGCCACTTTGAGACCCTGACGCTCTTCGATGACCTGAATGAACTGGCTGGCCTGTAACAGAGAATCCGGCGTGCCGGTATCCAGCCAGGCCATGCCACGACCGAACAGTTCGACCTTGAGCTGGCGGCGTTCGAGATAGATCGAATTCAACGACGTGATTTCGAGTTCGCCGCGCGGCGACGGTTGCAGATGACGAGCGATGTCGATGACCTGGTTGTCGTAGAAGTACAGACCGGTGACTGCGATATTCGACGGTGGATCGGCCGGCTTTTCGACAATCTGCGAGGGTTGCCCGTGGCTGTCGAAAGCGACCACGCCGTAGCGCTGTGGGTCGCGAACGCGGTAGCCGAACACGATAGCGCCGCTGGTGAGGGTGGCGGCCTCCTGCAACATGCTGTGCAGCCCGTGTCCGTAGAACAAATTGTCGCCGAGGACCAGGCAGACCGGGCTGCTGCCGATAAATTCTGCGCCGATGATGAAAGCTTGCGCGAGGCCTTCCGGGCGCGGCTGTTCGGCGTATTCCAGGCGCAGGCCCCAAGCTTCCCCGTTGCCGAGCAGCGTCTGGTAGCGCGGCAGATCCTCCGGCGTACTGATGATGAGGATGTCGCGGATCCCGGCCAGCATCAATGTACTCAGCGGGTAGTAGATCATCGGTTTGTCGTAGACCGGCAGGAGCTGTTTGCTGACCACGGTCGTGAGCGGATTCAGTCGCGTGCCTTTGCCGCCGGCCAGAATTATTCCCTTCATCGAGAGGTTGCCTTCGCAGAAATGATCAATGAGCAGGCTGCACGCGCTGGCGATCTTCCAGGGCAAGACCCAGCTGCTCCTGCCACGATGGCGCGCGTACCGCAAAAGTATCGGTCAGATGCCCGGTGTCGAGCACGGAATACGCCGGACGGATGGCGCGCACCGGGTAATCCGCACTGGCGATCGCCTCCACCTGAACATGGTCGTGCCCCGGCGTCGCGGCGAGGATTGCCCGTGCAAATCCATACCAGGTGGTCGAATCGGCAGCGGCCAGATGATAAATGCCGGCGTGTTCGCGCAGACGCTCGGCCGACAATCCGCAGCGGGCCAGAATCAAAGCCGTGGCCTCAGCGACGAATCGCGCCCAGGTCGGACTGCCGGTTTGATCGCCGACTATCCGCAAGGACTGCTGTTGCCCGGCGAGGCGCAGAATGGTCGTCAGAAAATTACGCCCGCGGAGCGCGTAAATCCACGAACTGCGCAAGATTACAGCCGCGCCGGCTGCAGCCATGACAGCTAATTCGCCGTCGCGTTTGGTCTGGCCGTAAACATTGAGCGGCGCTGTCTCGTCGAATTCGCAGTAAGGTCGCTGTGATCCGCCATTGAACACATAGTCAGTAGAGTAGTGCACGAAACACGCACCGATGCGCGCGGCTTCGCGCGCCATGATCGCGGGAGCAACCGTATTCAGCGACGTGGCCATTACCGAGTCGTCTTCGGCCAGATCAACCGACGTGTAAGCCGCCGCGTTGACGATGGCTATCGGCTTGAGCGCACGGATGGCAGCCGTGATTGCGTCTGCATCCGCTAGATCCAGCTGACTGCGATCGAGACCGCAGACCGGGGCGAGGGGGGCGAGCGTGCGCATCAATTCGTAACCGACCTGTCCGCGGATGCCCGTGACGAGTATCGGGCGGGCGGCCTCTCGGACCGCCGCAATGGTCATGGAAAACCTGGCGATTGCGCCAGTCGTTTGCCTTGCCTGTCGCGCGCCGACACCAGCGGGGCGATGTCTCCCAGCGGCCAGTCGATGGCGAGCGCCGGATCGTTCCAGATCAGGCAATGCTCGTCTTCCGGATAGTAGTACTCAGTCGTTTTGTACAGGAGATCGGCGCTTTCGCTGACCACCAGCAGACCGTGCGCGAAGCCTTCCGGTATCCACAGCTGCCGGCGATTCTCGGCCGACAGGAGAACGCCGAACCACTGCCCGAAAGTGGCCGAGCTGCGGCGGATGTCGACTGTCACATCGAACACCGCGCCAGTGGCGACGCGCACGAGTTTGCCCTGTGGTTTGTGCAACTGATAATGCAGGCCGCGTAAAACGCCGTGCGAGGAGTGCGAATGATTATCCTGCACGAACGGGCGGGTGATGCCGGCCAGTTCCGCATAACGCCCGGCGTGGAAGCTCTCGAGGAAATAGCCGCGTTCGTCGCCGTGACGCACAGGCTCAATGACTTTCAGTCCGTCGATGTCGCATTCAATTACTTGCATGTCAGCTCCAACCCTGTGCGTCGCCGGCACGGCGCGGCGCCTTTCGTCGTGAGCGCAGCGTGCGCGATAACGGTCGCTGCGGTGCGCCGGAAGTAGGGATGAGTCACACGAAAGTCACGTTGAAGGCGGCGAGTTCCTGCCCCTGCATGCTACGCTGCAGCACTTCCAATGGCAACGGCGAGACGGCGTGTAACCAGCTGTAACATCTCGAAATTGCGGAACTATTACCGAGGCGTTTGCGCGTGTCTGGCAGCTTGCACCGCGAGTGGGCAACGATGCCCGACCCATTGCCTCGCCGTCGAGCGACGGTTATCTTGCCGGGGCTCATTGGCAGCGCGTTTCTAACGCCCTCAGGAATGCGTCATGCCACGTCACGTCGCGCGCGAACGGCTTCGTACATCACAGCTTAACGATCAGGAGGAGAACAATGAATCTACGTTTTGGCCTGTTATGGCCGTTCCGCAACCCGTCATTCAACCGTGTGCCCTGGCAGGATCTCTATCGCTCGCACATGGATTTGATTGTCGATTCCGAGGCCATGGGTTACGACAACGCCTGGCTGACCGAACATCATTTCGTCGACGACGGCTACTCACCTTCGTTGTTGCCGATAGCCGCCGGCGTAGCGACACGAACCTCGCGTATCCGCATCGGCACGTTCCTGATTCTGTTGCCGCTACATAACCCGGTACGTATCGCCGAAGACACGGCGACAGTCGATTTATTGTCCAACGGCCGTTTTGATCTCGGTGTCGGGCTCGGCTACCGGCGCAAGGAATTTGCCGACCAGGGTATCTCGCACACGGAGCGCGGAGCCCGCCTGAACGAAGGCATTGCGCTGATCCAACGTCTGCTCAGCGATGAGGAAGTGACTTTCGACGGCAAGTTCAGCCAGCTGAAGGAAATCCGCATCGTTCCACCGGCCCTGCAGCGTCCGCATCCGCCGATCTGGATCGGTGCCATCGCGCCCAAAGCAATCGAGCGGGCGGCCAAAATGGGCTTTCATTTCCAGGTCGTCGGTCCGCCGTCGCTGGTTGAGCACTACGACAGCTGCCTGCGCGCTGCCGGCCGTAATCCGGCCGAGTACAGCACGGCGCAACTGCGTTGGGTGCATGTCGCCAAGAGCCGCGAGCAAGCCTGGGAAGCAGCTGCCCAATCGCTGCACTACACCGCGAGCTGCTATGCCAAGTGGTTTGCCGAAGCCAACGACAAACCGGGTGACGATCAGGCGATTGTCGGTATTCCGAGCGTCGATGAAATTATTGCCAAGCAGCAGTTCAACGTGTTCGGCGAAGAAGCGCTGGTCGGCACGCCGAGTGATGTCCGCGAACTGCTGGCGGAATACGTCAAGCGCGGCCGCGTAACGCACCTTGTCTGCGGTATGGCCCTGTCCGGCCTGGCCCCGCATCTCATCCGCTCGAGCATGGAAATGTTCGCCAAGGACGTCATCCCGGCCTTCCGCAAATAGGCGTCAACGCCGCTACGATGACGGTGACCATTGCGGTCACCGTCATCATCCCGCCTTCCTGAAGCCAATAGCAAAAGCCGACTGGTTCACATAAAAACAGTATTTTATTGTGTTAGCCTTTCCCGAAATAAACGCCTGGGAGGGCGAAAAATGAATAAGACGCTGGGAGCCCTCGGCGCTGTTGCGCTGACGCTGACGACTGCTTCCGCCTTGGCTGCCGATGCGTATTTTCCGAGCGCGCTGTTTGAGAACACGACCGGCTTCGCCGACTCATTGTTCCTCGGGGCGCCGAATGGAAGTAGCGGCAATGGCGGCTCCGCCTGGGTAGGGATCGGTGGCAAGGTCGTCACGTTCGAATTCACCGAGTTCCGAATCTTCGACGGCCCAGGTAATGACATCAACGTATATGAAGTCGATTTTGGCGCGAACGAGTTTAGCGCCGCCGATTTCTCCTTCAGCCAGGATGGTGTCAATTTCTTCCTGGTCGATGGTTCGATTGCCGCGATTGTTCCGGTTGACAACGATCCAGGCCACGTCGATGACGCGTTTGCACGTTCGTTCGATTTGTTCGGTACGGGCCTGGCATGGGCGCGCTACTTCCGCATCGATGGCGGCGGTACCGGTGTTGCCGGCGGCACGAATGGTTTCGATCTGGATGCTGTCGGCGCAGTGAATTACGAAACCGCCCCTGTCCCGGTGCCCGCCGCCGTCTGGCTGTTCGGCTCGGCGCTGGCTGGCCTCGCCACGCTGCGACGTCGCGCAACGAGCTGATCCCGTCACCTGACCGCAGACGAGGCCCGCACATTGCGGGCCTCGTCGTTTGCGGGTGAGAATTCCCGTCCCGGTGTTACCGGCGAGGAATGCGATCATGCCCCACTGGCTATTGAAGACCGAACCTGACGAATTTTCCTGGGAGCAGCTCCAGGCCGCCGGCAAACGCGGCGAGACCTGGGACGGCATTCGCAATCACCAGGCAGCCGGCTATCTGCGTCAGATGCGTCGCGGCGATCGGGTCTATATCTATCACACCGGCACCGAGCGCCGTATCGTCGGCCTCGGCGAAATCGTCAAGGAAGCCTATCCCGATACGAGTGACCCGAACGGGCGCTTTGTCGCTGTCACCGTCCGTGCTGTCGAATCGCTGCCGCAGCCAGTCACACTCGCCGCAATCAAGGCCGAGCCGTCGCTCAAGGATTTCCTGCTCGTGCGCCACTCTCGCCTCTCGGCGATGCCGGTCAGCGCAGCCGAGAGCCGCGAACTGCTGCGACTCGTCGGGATCCGATGAATGACCCATACCAATCTGCACGGCATTCGACGCCGCTGACGGACATCTGCGGAGGCGACCTGGAGCGCAAGCGGGCCATGGATGGTAGAGCGCGGCGCGACCGGTAGCCTGATCATGCAGGGATGCATGAACAGGCGGCAGCCGGAGCAGATGTCCGTCAGCGGCGCTCTGCACGGCCTCAGTCAGCCGACAACTCGCTACCGTAAAATTGAGAAACGCGCCACCGTGCACCCGACAGCAAATATCGGTAACTCGGCTGTGTAAAACTGCAGTTCGCCTGGACCACCGGCCGCCGCCGCGGCGGCAATATGCGTACGGATCTCGAAACCGCCTTGTCCGGCGTCGCGATACGTCTGTTCGTCGCTATAAGAGAGCAGTGCAGCCTTGTCCTGGCGCATCAACCGAGCGAGAAATTCACGGTCCCAGGCTTCGTTGATTTTCCCCGAGTCGGGCGTTGCCGGCCAATGCGAAATACCGCCGGTGCCGAGCAACGCAATTTGCTCAGGAACGCAATCGCAGGCGCGGCGAAGCGCTTCGCCGAAAGCCCAGGCACGCGCCAGCGGAGTGAGTGGTGGTCCCTGGCAATTGATATTCGCCGGGATCACCGGCAGGTCGTATGCCGGCGTCAGAAAATGCAGCGGGACCATGATGCCGTGGTCGAATTTCCATTCCTCGGCATAGGCGCAATCGACGGTCTGCAGTACTTCGCTGATCAACCGTCGACTGAGGTCGGCATTGCCCGGCACCCGCGTTCGCGCAATACGCAACCAGTCCGGATCCTCGATCGGACCCTCATAGTGGTCAGCCATGCCGATGCAGAACGCCGGCATGTTGTTCATGAAGAAGTTAGCAAAGTGTTCAGCGGCGATGACCAGCAGCGCGTCTGCGCCGCTGGCCGCGATTTCGTGACGCTGCTGGTCGAGCCTGGCGTACAGTTCGTCGCGTCGCGCTGTATTCTCGACCAGGTGCGCGCGCCCGGTCATGCCCGGGCCATGGCTGACAACGCCGGCATAGACCAGGCTCATTGAGCGCGCCTCTCGGCCGTGAAACTGGCGCCATCGCCGGTCATTGCGTAGACCCCGGCGCGTACCGGGCCGTGCCTGGCGATACCCTGCCGCATCAAATCGAGATAATCAAACCAGGCGATGCCCAGATACGCGGCGTAGTGCATCAGGATCTGGCCGTTCACACCGAGTACATAAAGCAGACCGACGTCGCCGGACTGCAGAGCCTCGCGTTCCTCGACGGTCAGCTCATAACCCGCCAGCAGACCGTCGAGATCGCTGCGATAACGTTCCTGCGCGGTCGGCTCGCGATTCAAGGTGAACAGAAATTTCTGCAGCTGATAGAGACTCATGCGCTCCCCAATCTGGGCACTTGATGCGTGCCCAGAGCGATGCAGACATTCTTCGTTTCCATGTAGAACTCGAAACTGTAATCACCGCCATCGCGACCGATGCCACTGGCTTTCATACCGCCAAAAGGTGCCGGCAGATGGCGGTTGTTTTCCGAATTCACCCACACCATGCCGGCATCGAGCTGGCGGGCGAGCCGATGAGCGCGACCGACATCGCCGGTCCAGAGATAAGCAGTCAGGCCATAGGGACTATCGTTGGCCAGCGCCAGTGCCTGTGCCTCGTCAGTAAACGGGATGGCCGTCAGCACCGGACCGAAGATCTCCTCGCGTGCAATGCGCATATCATTGGTCGCACCGCTGAAGAGTGTCGGTTCGACATAATTGCCGCGGCCGTTTATCGGACACGGGCGTCCACCCGCTGCGATCGTCGCGCCGTCATCACGTGCGATGCCGAAATAGCTGACCACCTTGTCGTAGTGACGCGGATGTACCAGAGGGCCTATTTCCGTCGCTGGATCCAGCGGATGCCCGACTTTCAATCGGGTAATGCGCGCAATCAGTCGTTCAACGAACTTGTCGTGGATCGAGGCCTGCACCAGCAAGCGGCTCGATGAGGTACAGCGCTCGCCGTTCAGGCTGAAGATCATGAACACCACGGCATCGAGCGCACGCTCGAGGTCAGCGTCGTCGAAGACGATGACGGGATTTTTGCCGCCGAGCTCGAAATGGACGCGCTTCAGCGTGTCGGCACCCTGGCGCATGATGTGACTGCCGGTGACCGATTCACCGACGAACGCCACCGCGTTGATCAGCGGATGTTCGGTCAACGGTTTGCCGGCGCTTTCGCCAAGACCCTGAACGACGTTCAGCACGCCATCGGGCAGGCCGGCCTCGTGGGCAATTTCGGCCAGCAGCATGGCCGATAGTGGCGACCATTCGGCTGGCTTGTGCACGACCGTGCAGCCGGCGGCAAGGGCCGGCGCGATTTTCCAAGTCGAGAGCATGAACGGCGTGTTCCACGGCGTGATGACGCCGACGGGACCTAGCGGTTGACGCAACGAATAGTTCAGGTGCTCGTCGGCCGGCATTGAACGACCGTCGCGAGCAGCGGGCGCACGGTCGGCAAAAAAGCGGAAATTCTCCGCACCGCGTATTGCCGCCTTGCTCATGAAACGCAGGGCCTGCCCTGAGTCATAGCTTTCGATGAGCGCGATATCGCGTGCGCGCGCCTCGATGGCGTCGGCTATCCGATGTAACAGCGCTTTGCGTGCATCTCCCGGCATATCGCGCCAGGCCGGAAACGCGGCATGTGCCGCCCGGCAGGCGAGATCAACATCTGCTGCGTTACCGGCGGCGACCTCGCCAATGGCGCTGTTGTCTATCGGCGTAGTGTTGGTGAAGGTCTCGCCGCTGCTGCTGGCGACAGTCCTGCCGTTAATCCAGTGTGGCAACGTCGCCTCGCCGAATCGCTGCAACAGCGCCTCGGCTGCAGCTACGTTGCGTTTGAACTCGTCGGACATGCGCGCTCCTGCAGTTTCGTCTGGTGCGTTATAACAGCCGCTCAACTACCGCGTCTGGCCATGAACTCGCGGATATTGCCGCTCTTGTAGTTGAGCACCGGATCGATCTCCTGAATCTCGAACGAAATGGCGAGTGGCGTGGTTGCGAGCAGCGGTTCGAGATGCGCGCATAGAGTGGCAAATAATTTATCGCCGGCAGCTTGTCGCACGTCGAGAGCACGACCGTGCGCGATGCGCAATATCAGATGAACGAACGCGTTGTCCGGATGACCATCAGCTATACGAAAGGCATCGCGCCTTTCCGACCGCGTCCGCAGACCGGCGAGCGGGAAGACCTCGATGCCAGCAGCTGTCGTATGCAGCGCCTCGATCAGGGTCGGTAGGCGCAGTGAGCTTTCGATGTTGGCTGTGTATTCGATCGTCAAATGCGGCATGGATCGGCACTCGCGGTTTGCAACCAGTTAACATGTTAAATATACTCGGACCGGCGCACAGGTCAAGGCTGGTGCGCTATAAGGCTGGTGCGCTATCACGAGGCGCGGTCCGGCCGCGCAGTCGTTTTCCGCCAACTCGATGCCCGGGAGTTCAAGCCATGTCCGCGACACACGTTATCAGGGGATCGATTCCACCGGTGGTGACACCATTTCGCGATGGCGAAGTCGACTATGAGGCTTATGCACGGCTGGTGGAATTTCAGGTCACCAACGGCTCCCACGGTGTGCTCGTGAATGGCACGACGTCGGAACCATCGACATTGACTGCTCACGAACGCAACCGTTTGGTCGATGTCGCGATCGAAGCAGTCGATGGCCGCGTGCCGATAGTCGCCGCGACGGGCTCGCAGTCGTTGGCCGAAACACAAGTACTGACTCGGCACGCCGTTGCTGCCGGCGTCGATGCATTGCTGATCGTTACGCCGTATTACATCCGACCGCCGCAACGCGGGCTGGTGCAGTATTACCTTACGCTCGCCGCCAGTCATGATCTGCCGTGGATGATCTACCACATTCCCGGCCGTGCCGCGGTCAATATCACGCTCGATTCGATGAAATCCATCCGCGAGCACTCGGCAACTTTCGTCGGCATGAAACACGCCGTCAACGATCTCGGACTCGTCACGGAATGCCTGACGGCTTTCGGTGACGACTTCAAGATTTTCGTCGGGCTGGAGGAGTTGTCGTTCCCGATGATGACGATCGGCGCGTGTGGATTGATGAATGCAGTCGGCAATCTGCGCCCGGGCGTGCTGTCGGAAATGTGCGAAGCGGTGTGGCGCGGCGATCTGGCGACCGGCCGGGCGCTGCATGACCGTCTGCTCGAGATCAATCAGGCGGTGTTCTACGACACCAATCCGATACCGATGAAATACATGATGAAGAAGCTCGGTCTGTTGGCCACCAATGAGCATCGACTGCCGATGGTGCCGGCAACGCCTGAACTCGAGCGCCGGCTCGATGGCGTGCTCGAACGTGCCGGGCTGCTGGACGCGGTGAGCGCGCCATGAAGTTCCTGAGTTTCGAGCGGGCAGGACGCGAGAGCTTCGGCGCCGTCGTTGGTGCAGGCGTTGGAACAGGTGTCGTGGATCTGGGCCTGCGACACCCCCGGTATCACGACCTGCGCGCGGCGATCCGTGCCGATGCGCTGAGCGATCTGGCGCGCGACGCGAACACGGCGGGTACGGACTATGCGCTCGACGAAATCAGTTTTCTGCCAACCATCCCGAACCCGGAGAAGATCATCTGTATCGGCGTCAACTACGCCAACCGGAACGAGGAGTACAAAGATGGTTCGGAGGCGCCGCGTTACCCGAGCGTCTTCATGCGCAGCCGCGACTCGCTGGTCGGCCACGCCCAGCCGATTCAAGATCCACCGGAATCGAACCAGCTCGATTACGAAGGCGAAATCGTCATCGTCATCGGGTGCGCCGGGCGCCGCGTCGCGGAGTCTGATGCGCATCGCTACGTCGCGGGTCTGACAATCATGAACGAAGGGTCGGTTCGTGACTACCTGCGGCATTCCAAGTTCAATGTCACCCAGGGCAAGAATTTCGAGCATTCAGGCGCGATGGGACCCTGGCTGGTGACACCGGACGAACTTGATCCGATGAGCGAACTGACCGTCATGACGCGGGTCAACGGCGAACTGCGACAACATGACATCACTGCCAATCTGATGTTCCCATTTCGCTATCTGATCAGCTATCTGTCGTCGTTCTATCGATTGCAGCCCGGCGACATCATTGCTACCGGTACCCCGAACGGAGCTGGCGCGCGGTTCGACCCGCCGAAGTATCTGAAAGGTGGCGACATTGTCGAAGTCGAAGTTCCCGGCATCGGTGTGTTAAGCAATACTGTTGTCACCGAGCGTGTCTGAAAGCGGGCAGCGCAGCCGAGTAACTGACGTGCCGGCGACGGCCGGCTTGCGCTTCATGCGCGACATCGATCACTCGCTGCCGTTGCAGCTGTTGAAAGCACGCGAGGCGGCGATGAGCCGCTTCCGCCCGATGTTGAAACGTCACGCACTGACGGAACAGCAGTGGCGCGTGATTCGCGTGCTGGCGGCCTGGCCGCGGATCGATGCCAGCGAACTGGCCAGACGCAGCTATCTGTTGCCACCCAGCCTGACCCGCATTCTGCGTTACTGCGAAATCCGCAAACTCGTCACGCGCGCCGGTGACGCGCTCGATCAGCGCCGCGCGGTGTTCGAACTATCGGCCAAGGGGACACGCCTGTTCATGCAGATAGGGCCGGATTCAGAGCAGGTCTATGCTGCAATCGCGCAGGCTTTCGGCCTCGCCAAACTGGAAACGCTGTACGCCCTGCTGGCGGAATTCTCCGTCGCGCTGTCGGGGGGAGTGCCGGACGGTGAGTTTACCGGCGACGAGTGACGACAGCAGGTTTCGGCAGGCTCCGACCTCACTCAGCGCTGAGCAATTGCTCGACCCGCGCGATCATTTCGTCTTTGTCATAAAGATCAAAATAGATTGAAGCCATGATGTTCTGTGGCCCGAAAAAGAAGCGTTCATACAGCGCCTGGCGGTTGCCGAAAGCAGAGATTGCAACATCGTGGGCAAGGCGGAACAACGCGACCCGACTGTGACTGTCGAGATTGATGGTCTGGAAATACTGCCCGACATCATCGGCGATGCCGCCGTTGAAATCTGCTTCGCAGGGCGTCGCCATCAAGGAACTCGAACCCAACAGCTGAACCAGTTCGACCAATCGCGGATACATGCGCGGAAACAGATTGCGCGACGTATCCAGCGGTCGACGCAGCGGTAACCAGATGCCGCGCTGATCGGGGTGCGCCTGCCCTTCGCCAGCGTAACGGAATGCACGCACGCTCTCCGCTATCCACATAGCCTCGGCGATCTGTGCTTTGACCTCCATATCCTTATCCTTGCCGGCGGCGCGCGCCATTGCGCAGAGCAGACCGACGATGAACTCGGCTTTGGCCAGTTTGCCGCAGACCACCTGATGCATCATGTGGATGACGGCATTAGTTTCGGCAAATGCTCGATTGCACAGCAGAGGTTCGCGATACATGAAAACGCGTTCCCACGGCACGAACACGTTCTTGAAAATGACGACGGCATCCATTTCTTCATAGCGCGAGGCGAGCGGTGCGTCGAAATGCGAACGACCGTGGTCGTAGCTGTCACGACAAATCAGGCTCAGGCCGGGCGTTGCTATCGGCATCGCGAATGCGAACGCGAACGGCAGGTTCTCCGGCGAGGCGGTGAGCAGCGTCGATGGAAACACTTCGATTTCGTCGGCGAGCGGTCCGAGTGTCGCCAGCAGACGCGCGCCGTTGACGATGATTCCGGCATCGGTTTCCTTGACTACCTGCAGCGCGACCTTGTCGCTGTATTTGCCTTCTTTGGCCTGTGCGTGATTGAAGGTCGGATTGACCAGGGTGTGGGTCAGCACCTTGTCGTTGCTGCGCACGTACTCGTAGTAGCGGCGCATGTTGTCGGCATAGTCGGCATTGCCCTGGGCGAGAAAGTCGGCCGCTGCGGCAAAGGCCATGACGGACGCATTCTTGTAGTCGGGCGTGCGACCGAACATACCGTTAGACCAAGTTGCCCAGGCGTAGAACGCGGCGCCGCGCCTGGCTACGTCGGCCTGCGAACGCGGAGTTAGAAACGACATCGCATAACGCTGGCCGTTCTCGGTATAGGTCAGCAGGTCCTGCTGCGCAGGATCGAACTGGCGGTCGAGGAAACCCGCCAGCGTGTGCGCTCCGCGCGCGAGGCCGGGATGCGTGGTGACGTTGGCGACCCGCTGTCCGCCCAGCCAGACCTCGCGATCGTCTTCCAGGCCAGCCAGGTATTGCTGGCCGCTACGTATTCCTGCTCCCAGTGGCATGCTCGTCATGGCGGTGTCCTGTCGGGAATCATTCGGCGGCCGTTGCGCCACGCAGCATACTGCGCCGGTCAGTAATCGAGTCAAGCGCGGGAGTGTGGACGTGCTGCGAGGTCACGATTGGCACCATGACGCTCATCGACGTTTGCGCCATAGCGCGTAAGCGGGCAAGCCACTGGCAATTACGAGCAGGCCGAGCAACGCGTTCAGGCGGGTTTTGTCCGCCAGCAGCAAGGTCACACACACTACCCCGGCGGCAACGATGTAGAGCGCCGGCAGGAGCGGATACCCGAGCGCGCGCACCGGGCGTTCGAGCAGCGGCTGCTTACGGCGCAGAACGAACAGGCAGGTCATCGTCAGCATATAGAACAGCAGCACGCCGAACACAATGTAATCGAGCAGGTTGCCATAGAGATTGCTGTAAGCGCCGGTGATCGGGTCGTAGGTTCGCGGCAATGTCAGCACGATTATCCAGCCCGCCTGCATGACCAATGCTGCACCAGGCACCTGCCGTTGGTTGAGCGAACCTGCGGCGCGGAAAAACAGGCCGTCCCGCGCAATCGAGTAATACACGCGTGCGCCGGTCAGTATCATGCCGTTCATGCAGCCGAATGTTGCAACCATGATGGCTATCGCCATCAGCTGTTCGCCCGTATTGCCGAGCAGCACGCGCGCGGTAGCAACGGCGACGCGGTCCTGTTCAGCCTGCTGGATCTCGGCCAGCGGTAAAGCGACGAGATAAGCGAGATTCGCGAGCACATAGAGCGCAATGACGAGGCCGACGCCGAGTGCCATGCTGAGTGGGATATTGCGCCGCGGATTGCGCATCTCCTCGCTGCTGAAGCCGACGTTGTTCCAGGCATCGGCAGAGAACAAGGCGCCGACCAGCGCGGTGCCGACGACGACCGTGAGCGCACCGGGTGCGAGCGTCATCCCGTCCGCGCGTGGCGTCCAGAATTCGGCCATGTGGATTGCTGCTGTTGGCACTCGGCCATAGAACGCCAGGCCGAGGCCGATCAGTGCCAGCAACGCGCCGAGCTTGGCCAGCGTGAAAACATCCTGCACCAGGCGACCGGCGCTGAGCCCGCGCAGATTGACCACTGTCAGCAGCATCGTTGCGCCGATCGCGACCAGCTGCTGAGTCGATAGCGACAACGCCAGATTGCCAATCCCCGGTACCGGCAACAGGCCGCCGTCGAGAACCAGCGTCTGCGGTGAAATAGCGGGCCATAGCACACCGAGAAATCGTGCGAATGCAATCCCGACAGCGGCTATTGTGCCGGTCTGGATGACGAGAAACAGCGCCCAACCGTAAAGAAACCCCCACAGCGGTCCGAGCGCTTCGCGCAGATACACGTACTGTCCGCCGGCGCGTGGGTACATCGCGGCGAGTTCGCCGTAGGAGAGCGCAGCGGTAAGCGTCATCGCGCCGGCAATCAGCCAGACGATCAACAGCCAACCCGGTGACCCGACCTGACGCGCGATATCGGCCGAGACGATAAAGATCCCCGAGCCGACCATGTTGCCGGCGACGAGCAGGGTACCATCGACGAGACCAAGCCCGCGGACAAAGCCGCCGGTCGCTGATGACTCACGGTCGGCCTGACTGGACATTGCAGCACCTCGTTGAATTGCCCACATTCTAGGAGCCTGTCGCTGCCGCATGCGCGGTGGCGCCCGCGCGCCTGTTCTTGCCATAATCAACGCACTGCCAGCGCATTGCGTGTGCAGTACAACGCAGGCACAGTTCACCAGTGAGGATAGCGGGGCATGATCGACAAGCGCTGTACGACCATGACCGCAATGCTTGCCGATTGCCCTGATCTCAAGGATGGTGCAACAGTACTGGTCGGCGGTTTCGGCGATGCCGGTGTGCCGGAACATCTCATCAGCGCCATCCGCGATCTCGGTCTGCGCGATCTCACGCTGGTCAGCAATAATGCCGGCTCCGGTGACTACGGCCTGGCTCTGCTGCTCGCAGCGGGCTGCGCGCGGAAGATGGTCTGCTCGTTTCCCCGTTCCGCCGGCTCGGTCATTTTCGAAGACCTCTATGCGGCCGGAAAAATCGAACTTGAAATCGTACCGCAAGGCACGCTGGCCGAACGCATCCGTGCCGGTGGTGCCGGCGTCCCGGCGTTCTATACCGCAACGGGCTACGGCACGCCGCTTGGCGAAGGCAAGGAAACGCGCGAGTTCGACGGCCGACATTACGTACTCGAACGCGCGATCCGCGCTGATATCGCGCTGATCCACGCCCGGACCGGCGATCGCTGGGGCAACCTTACCTACCCCAAGACCGCGCGCAATTTCAATCCGATCATGGCCATGGCGGCTTCAACCACGCTGGTCGAAGTGCGTCATTTTGTCGAGATGGTGCATCCGGAAGAAGTTGTCACGCCCGGCATCTTCATCAATCGGATGCTCGAAGTGGGAGAGTCACGATGAAATTGTCAGCTGCCGATATCGCTCGCCGGGTTGCCGCCGACATCGCCGACGGCTCATACGTCAACTTGGGGATAGGCATGCCGATGCTGGTCGCCGATTATATTCCAGCAGGGCACGAGTTCGTTCTGCATTCCGAGAACGGACTGCTCGGCATGGGCCCGGCTCCGCAAGCCGGCGCCGAGGACACCGATCTCATCAACGCGGGCAAGCAGCCGGTGACGATTCTGCCGGGCGGATCGTATTTTCATCATGCCGACTCGTTCGCGATGATTCGCGGCGGTCATATCGATATCTCAATCCTCGGTGCGTACCAGGTTGGCGCGAACGGCGATCTGGCGAACTGGGCATTGCCGGGGCCCAAGCCGCCGGCTGTCGGCGGCGCGATGGATCTCGTCGCCGGCGCCAAGCAGGTCTGGGTAATGCTCACGGCCCACGTCGCCAAGGACGGTACGCCAAAAATCGTGCTGCGTTGCGATCTACCCTTGACCGGACTTCGTTGTGTCGACCGGATTTACTCCGATCTCGCTGTCATCGAAGTCACCACGGAGGGTTTGATGGTCACCGACATGGTTGCCGGACTGAGTGCCGTCGAATTGCAGGCCAAGACCGGTGCTCCACTTCATTTCGCCGGCAATTGTCGCCAACTGGTAACGGCTGCCGCGGCCTGAACCGCATGTTCAGGCCGGTCCCGCCGGGCACACATCCGGATAACGCGTTCGTCGATTATCGGTCGAGCCGCAAGCGGGCTCCGCAAGCACTACCGGTACGCATTCCACTGTCCATCAGCGAGCGCAGCGGCCCGCGCTATGGTCGTGACGTGTTGGCCGCTGGCGCCAGCGACTTGACGCGTCAGGTGCCCGGCGGCGAAGCCCACGGCCAGCGCCTCGTCGTCTTCGGGCGAGTTACCGATGAGTACGGTCGGCCGGAACGCGACTCGCTGGTCGAAGTCTGGCAGGCGAATGCCGCTGGGCGCTATCGACACGATGGCGATCGACATGACGCACCGCTGGACGCGCATTTCATCGGCGCTGGTGCGACCGTCACCGACGCTGACGGCTACTACGAATTCCTGACCATCGAACCAGGCGCTTATCCGTGGGGCAATCATCACAACGCCTGGCGCCCGAAGCATATTCATTTTTCGCTGTTCGGCAGCGCGTGGGCCGCAAGGCTCGTAACACAGATGTATTTCCCGGGCGATCCCACGCTGGACTACGACCCGATTTTCCATAGCATCACTAATGCCGACGTACGCCAGCGCCTGGTTGCCAAATTCTCACTGGAGCGCACGCAGCCTGACTACGCGATGGCGTATCGTTTCGACATCGTGCTGCGGGGCGATGACGGCACACCGTGGGAAGGCAAGGCGTGAGTGGCCACACGCCGTCGCAGACCATCGGCCCGTTTTTCCATATTGCTCTGGATAATCCGGGCGCCAATCGGCTCGTGGCGTCGGCGGTTAGTGAAAACACCATGGTTCTCAGCGGTCGCGTATTCGATGGCGATGGCGTGGCAATATCCGATGGTCTGATCGAGATCTGGCAGGCTGATGCAGCAGGGGTTTATCACGCGCAGGGCAGCGCGACGTTTCGTTGCGCCGGTCGTGTCGCGCTCGATGGCGAAGGGAATTATCGGTTCGTCACATGCAAGCCTGGCCGCGTCGCCGGCACGGGGGTAGACCAGCAGGCTCCGCACGTCAATCTCACGTTGTTTGCGCGCGGCCTGCTCATGCATCTTCGAACCCGCGTGTATTTCGCCGACGAAGCTACCGCCAATGCCAGCGATCCAGTTCTCGGACTCGTTCCTGCCGCGCGCCGGGCAACTCTGATCGCCGAGCGCGATGGGTGTGGTTATCGCCACGACATTCATCTTCAGGGCTGGCGGGAAACCGTGTTTTTCGATGTCTGAACGGAGCGTCCAGATCGCCGTCCAGGTGGCAATAGTCGGCGCCGGTCCGGCCGGCCTGATGCTGGCGCATCTGCTCGCTCGCGCCGGTATCCACTACGTGCTGGTGGAGCGACAGACGCAGGCGCATGTCGAGAGCCGTGTTCGCGCGGGCGTGCTCGAACAGGGCAGCGTCGCGCTGCTCGACGAGGTCGGCCTTGGGCAGCGCATGCATGCCAAAGGGTTGGTCCATGAGGGTATCGAGCTGGCTTTCGACGGGCGCACTGCGCGCATCGATTTCAAGGCGCTGACCGGCGTCAGCGTGATGGTCTACGGCCAGACAGAAATCACGCGGGATCTGCATCAGGCACAAGCGCGTACCGAGGGTGTTAGTTTCTATGGCTGCAGCGATGTCAGCCTGCACGACCTCGACCAGCCGCGCTCCACGCTGCGGTTCGTGTGCGGGGGGCGGACTCACCAGGTGCGCTGTGAATTCGTCGTCGGTTGCGATGGCTTCCATGGCGTTTCGCGTCACGCGATACCGGCGGAACGACGACGTGACTACGAGCGCGTTTTTCCTTTCGGATGGCTTGGAGTTCTGGCCGACACGCCGCCGGTGGCCCATGAATTGATCTATGCCAATCATGCACGCGGCTTCGCCTTGTGCAGCATGCGTTCGACTACGCGCAGCCGCTATTACGTGCAGGTTGCTCAGGATGACGCCATTGCGTCGTGGTCCGATACGCGCTTCTGGGACGAACTGCGCCGACGTCTGCCAGCCAGCGCCGCAGATGAGCTCGTCACCGGCCCTTCGCTCGAAAAAAGCATTGCACCACTGCGCAGTTTCGTGACGGAGCCCATGCGTCACGGCAATCTTTTCCTGGCCGGGGACGCTGCCCACATCGTGCCGCCGACCGGCGCCAAGGGGCTCAATCTGGCGCTCGGCGACGTCGCCTTGCTGGCCCGTGCCCTGGTCGCCTGGTTCAGCGAGCACGATGGCAGAGCGCTCGACAGCTATTCGAGCTCGCGTCTGGCGCGAGTCTGGCAGGCCGAGCGATTTTCCTGGTGGTTCACGTCGCTCATGCATCGTTTGTCCGATGATGCATTCACGTGCCGGCTGCAGCAGGCCGAGCTCGCCTATCTCGCAAACTCGCGCGCCGCGATGACCAGTTTGGCGGAGAACTATGTCGGATTCTCAGTACCGGCGACGGTCGTCTGATCATGGACGCACTGACCGACGGTTATCTTGAGTCAGTCGCCTTCACCCGGCTGTTCGATGCGCACGCAACGCTCGCCCGCATGCTCGAATTCGAAGCGGCGCTGGCGGCCGCCGAAAGTGCTCTCGGCCTCATCCCGTGCAGTGCCGCGCTGATCATCGGTGCTGCCTGCGAGGTGGCGCATTTAGACCTCGAGGCGATCAAGCGCGCTACCGCCACCAGCGGCACGCCAGCGATCGCGATGGTCCAGCAGTTGACCGCGCTGGTGGCGGCCGAGGATGCTGATGCTGCGCGTTACGTGCATTGGGGCTCGACCAGTCAGGATGTCATGGATACGGCGCTGGTATTGCAGATGCGGGCCGGGCTCACCCTGCTGAACGAGCATCTAACCGCACTTACCGCGACGCTGGCCGAACTGGTCGTCACACATCGCGGCACCGTAATGGTGGCGCGCACCCTGTCGCAACATGCATTGCCGATGACGTTCGGGCTGAAGGTGGCCGGTTGGCTCGACGCGCTGAGCGCGGCGCGTACTCAACTCGTGCGCGTTGCTGCCAGCCTGCCGGTGCAATGTGGCGGGCCGGCCGGCACGCTGGCAGCGTTGGGTGCGGACGGCGCGCGTCTGCGCGACGCCTTGGCAGCACGGCTGGCTCTGGTGCCGGCGTCGCCCTGGCATAGCGAACGCACCATCGTCCGCGAAGCCGCAGCGCAACTCGCCAATCTCGCGGCCTGCGCCGGCAAAGTAGCGTTCGATCTCATTCTCATGATGCAGAGCGAAGTCGGCGAGCTGAATGAAGCGCAGGCACCTGGCCGTGGTGGCTCGTCGGCGCTGCCGCACAAGCGCAATCCAGTCGCCGCCATCGGCGCGTATGCCGGTGCCCGGCGCGCGCCGGGCCTGCTCGCAACGGTTTTCGCGAGCTTCGAGCACATGCATGAACGGGCAGCTGGCGCCTGGCACGCGGAATCGACTGCCGTGCGTGAATTGTTTGTCGTCACCGGCGCAGCGGTCGAGCAGCTGCAGGCGGCATTTGCCGACATCGAAGTCGATCCCGTCGCGATGCGGCGGAACCTCGAACTCAGCAAGGGCCTCATCATGGCCGAAGCCGTCGCCCGTGCACTGGCCACTTCGCTTGGTCGGCCAGCGGCGCAAGCACTCGTCACGCAGGCGGTTGGCATGGCGCAGGACAGCACCCGCCCACTGGCCGACGTTCTTGCCGGTATGCCGGAAGTCATGCGGCATATTGGTGAAGATGGGCTACGCCTGGCCCTGGTGCCCGAGCATTATCTGGGCGTGACCGAGACGTTCATTGAAGAAGCGCTGGCCCGCCATGCGCAGAACCTTCAGCGTTAATTGCAGGAGTACCGCATTGTGAACGACGAAGAACGCCATCAACTCGGAACACGCACGCGTCGCGCAGTGTTGGGCGATGCTCATGTCGACCGCTCGGAAGCAGCGCGGAATCCCTTCAACGGTGACTTCATTGATTTCATCACGCGCTATGCCTGGGGCGACATCTGGCAACGCCCCGGCCTGGACAAACGTACGCGCAGCTTCATGACGCTGTCGATGCTGCTGGGACTCGGCGCTGACGACGAATTCCAGCTGCACGTCCGCGCCGCACTCAATAACGGATTGAGTCGCGACGAGATCAAGGAAGTCCTGCTGCACGCAGCCATCTATTGCGGAGTGCCGGCGGCCAATCATGGCTTCAAGCTCGCGCAGGAAGTCTTCCGCGCGATCGATGCCGGTACTTGAGCGGGCTCACGATGGCTGTCACTGAACTGCCTGCGCTCAGCCTCGATCCCTTCGACCCGACCGTACTCCTCGCGCCCGACGACTATTATCGGGCCGTGCGCGAAGTGGGGCCGGTCGTCTACCTGCCGCGTTACGACGTGTGCGCTATCGGCCGCATCGAACTGGTCGAGACCGTGTTTCGAGACTGGCGCCGGTTTTGTTCGTCGCGCGGTGTCGGCTTGAGCGACTTCAAGCGCGAACCGCCGTGGCGGCCGCCGAGCATTGTGCTGGAAGTCGATCCGCCGGCGCACGAACGGACACGTCGCGTGCTCGCGCGCGCGTTATCGCCGATGGCCTTACAGGCGCTGGAACCGGCTTTCGTGAGCGCGGCCGCGAGCCGGGTCGATGCAGCGCTTGCCGCCGGCACCATCGAAGGTGTCGCCGAACTGGCCGCTGCCTACCCGCTGCAGGTCTTTGGCGATGCAGTCGGGCTCGCCGCCGGTGACCGCCGCATGCTGCTGCGCTACGGTGCGATGGTGTTCAATGCGCTGGGGCCCGATACCGCGTTGCGCCGTGAGGCGATGACCGATGCGCCGGAAGTGATGGCCTGGATAGCCGCCCGCTGCGCACGGTCAGCGCTGGCGCCAGACAGTCTCGGTGCGACCATCCATGCCGCCGCTGCGGTGGGCGAGATAACTTCACAGGAAGCCGAACTGCTGGTTCGATCGCTGTTGTCCGCCGGTATCGATACGACCGTCGCCACGCTCGCCAACCTGTTGCATTGTTTTGCCACCCACCCCGTTGCCTGGCAGCAGCTGCGCGCCGATCCGACGCTGCTTCCTGCCGCCATCGACGAAGTCCTGCGCTACACCTCGCCCGTGCATACGTTCTGTCGGACCACCGACAGCGAGGTCGAACTGGCCGGAGCGATGCTGCCGGAGGGCACCAAACTGTTGTGCGTAATGGCTGCGGCCAACCGCGATCCGGCGCGCTGGATGGACCCCGACCGCTTCGATATCACGCGCGAACGGCTGCCGCATGTCGCTTTCGGCAGCGGCATTCATGTCTGCGTCGGGCAACACGTCGCGCGGCGTGAGATAGCGGCGCTGGTCGGCGCTCTGCTCCAACGCGTGGCACACATCGAACTCGCTGGAATCGCTGTATGGCGCCCGGGCAATGCCGTGCGGACGCTGGCGCGCCTGCCGCTGCGCCTGCAGGCCGCCTGAATCGTGCGATTTTGCGCTGCAACGAATGTTTCAGAATTGCTCAAGTCCGTCACATTTCGGCCGCTCTAGCGGGACAGCCCATAGCTGCGGCCATATAGTGGCCGCAGCACCGGCTGGAACATGAGCCAGAACATGGACAACCGAAAGAACATGCAGGGCATGCGCAACTCCGGGTGACGGACTACGATGTTGAACGTCACCAAAGTTCTGGCTTCAATCGTCTGCGAGACGGCAACGGCGCATTTTAATGCGTTGTTTCCCGGCGCTTCGCGGGGTCGACTCGATATCGTGACGAGCGCCGCCGAACACGCATTTGCCGCCATCGGTCGCAGTGATGCGCTGTACCACAACGCCGAGCACACCGCCCATGTCACGATGGTCGGCCTGCACATTCTCAAAGGGAAGCAGGATAGCGAGAGCGGCATGACCGCCTCGATCTGGTGCAATACGATTATTGCGCTGTTGTGCCACGACATCGGATACGTTCGCGGGTTGTGTCGAGCCGATAATGCGCATGCGCTCGTCACGGGAATCGATGGGGCCGTTTTCAAGAATGTTTCCGGCAGCAGCGATGCGGTATTGATGCCGATACACGTCAACCGCGGCAAGCGATTCATCGAAGAGCGTTTCGTCGGCAGTGAATGGGTCGATACGACGTTCGTCAACGCCTGCATCGAGAGAACACGTTTCCCGGTACCCGATGAAGCCGCTTACCGGCAGACCGGCGACTACCCGGGACTGGTGCGCGCGGCCGATCTGATCGGCCAGTTGAGCGACCCACGCTACTTGAGCAAGCTCGCTGCCATTTTCTACGAGTTCGAAGAAATCGGTTTCAACCGCACGCTCGGCTATCAACGTCCGGGCGATCTGTTGTTGGCTTACCCCGCGTTTTTCGAACACAGCGTGCAACCGTACATCTGCGACGGCGTGCGTTTCCTCGAATGCACGCCTGACGGGCGGGAAGTCCTGGTCCAGCTCTATTCCAATCTCGATACCGCGCGTGACGCCACTGTCCACCGCCTGCCGAGCGCCGCCAACTCTTAACCACGCTATCATGCCGCCGACCGGGACGGTCTGCTGAGTGCTCATGTTCCTGCCCAGAATGCTCGTCAGTGCGCTGCTAACGATTCAGTTCGCGACTGCCGCCGCAGCGGGATCCGCGTTCACGCTGACAGAAATTGCGCCCGGTATTCATCTGCATCAGGGCCCGCTGCACGATCTCGACGACCCCGCGCGCGGCGACAGCGCGAATCTGGCGTATGTCGAAGGCGAACGCTGTGTGGCGGTCATCGATAGCGGCGGCTCGATAGCGACCGGCAAGGCGTTTCTCGCCGCCATCCGTGCGCGCACCTCGAAGCCGGTCTGCTATGTCATCAACACGCACGCACATTTCGACCATGTGCTCGGCAACGCGGCGTTCGTCAGCAGCGATACAACATTTGTCGGTCATGAGGCGCTGGTCGAGAGCATGGCGGCGAACCAGAATTTCTTCGCCGAACATTTTGCGACAGAGCTTGGCGGGCCGGGCCAGCAAGCGCGCGTAATCGGTCCGACGCTGACAGTCGAGAGTACACGTGAGCTCAACCTCGGCGGGCGGGTATTGCGGCTCACGGCACAGCCGCTCGCACATACCGCGGCCGATCTCACCGTAATGGATTTGAAGACACAAAGTCTGTTCACCGGCGATCTGCTGTTTCGCGAACGATTGCCGGTCATCGACGGCAGCCTCAAACGCTGGCTGAGCTGGATGGCGCAGACGATGCAGGAGCATTATGCGATCGTCGTTCCGGGTCACGGTCCTCCGGACGCAGAATGGCCCGCCGGCGCGCGCGCGCAACTCGCCTATTTCGAAGCGCTGCACGATGCCGTGCGGGCGGCTATCGACCGCGGCGAACTGGTCGAAGACGCACCGGAGCGAATTGCTGCTGACGCACTGCGAGAATGGCAGCTGACGGGGCGTGCGCATCGGCTGAACGTCAGTCGCGCGTATCGAGAAATGGAGTGGGATTGAACGCCGCGCGGGATGGAATGTACCAATATCGATCTGGTTCAGTGTTCGCCGACTGTAAATTGCCGGGACACACTTTGCGCCGCGGCAATCTCCTGATCGATCCGGCCCGCGCCCCAGTTCAACTCTTTCGCCATCAAATTCGCTACTGCCGGCACGATGGTCGCTGCTGCGGCCGCATCGATGAACAACGCGCGGGTGCGGTAGGCGAGCGCGTCGCTGACGTGCAGAGCCATCTCGCCGCGCGCTGCCCAGACGAAATCCGCGGCGCAGTAGGGCAGCGCCGGGTGAAGCCGCTCAGCCAACGCCGGTTGTGCCGCAATCAGCGCGGCGATGGCGGCTTCATCCGCGCGGTCGAGCGCGAGCGTCGCCGTTGTCGATGCACCCGCCGGCAGCGCATTGCGCGCAATCATGAGATCGACCGTCTGCTCGGCGATCAGGCGATACGTCGTCCACTTGCCGCCGCTGACCGAGACCAGGCCTGAGTGACTGACGGTGATGGCGTGCTCGCGCGAAACGCGCGAGGTTGCGGCTGCACCGACTGCTCCGGCCAGTGGTCGGATGCCAGCGAAGACGCTGCGGATGTCCTGTCGGCGCGGCGCACGCGCGAGGTAGCGCCCGGCGACGTCGAGGATCTGATCGATTTCGCTGGTCAGTGGGAGCGGTTCGTCCGGCACGTGGTCGAGCGCCGTATCCGTCGTGCCGATCAAGGCATGGCCATGCCACGGCAGCACAAACATGATGCGGCCATCTGGCGTGCGCGGCAGGACCAGCGCGTTATCACTACCGAGAAATTCGCCATCAACGACGATATGTGCACCTTGACTCGGTGCCAGCGTACCGCGCGCAACGGGATCGTCGGTGCGGCGCAGAAGATCACCCCATGCACCGGTCGCGTTGACCACCGCGCGCGCGCGCAGCTCGTAGCGCGCGCCTGCCAAACGGTCCTCGACAATGAGACCACCTATGCGTTGGTTGTCAGTGCGAATGAAATCAACTGCCGCGCAGTAATTCGCGACAATGGCGCCGCGCGCGACCGCCGCGCGCAGCAGCGCAAGCAGCAGTCGACTGTCGTCGAACTGTGCGTCGGTATAAGCCACGCCGCCGATGCAACCCGGTTGTGACAGCGCAGGTGCACAGGTAGCAAGTTCGTCGCGATCGACCAATGTGCTGGCGGGCAGTTCGCGCGCGCCGCCCAGGCGTTCGTAGAGCTTGAGGCCAAGGGCATACTGCAGGCGTTCGAGTTGACCGCCAGCCGGCAGGATGAAGCGTATCGGTTTAACGATAGTGGCTGCATTGGCCAGCAGACGCGCGCGTTCGCGCAGCGCCTCGCGCACCAGACCCCAGCGGCCCTGCGCGAGATAACGTACGCCGCCATGAATAAGCTTGCTGCTGCGGGACGACGTGCCGCAGCCGAAATCGCCGCGTTCGACAAGTACGACGCGCAGACCACGGCTGGCGGCATCGAGCGCAATGCCGGCACCGTTAGCGCCGCCGCCAATCACGGCAACGTCGAAAGTCTGCTGTCCGCTGCGTAAATGATCGATGAATGCCTCACGCTGCATGGCGGCGCTTCAGGTACTCCAGCCGCGCGCTTTGTCGACGGCACTGGTCCAGCGCTGTCGACGTGCAGCCAGCGTGGTCTGCGCAAGCTGCGGGTGAAACGAGCGCTCCGCCGTCCAGGCGGCGGCGACTGCCGCTTTATCGGCATACAGTCCGACGCCGAGGCCAGCCAGCAACGCCGCACCGTAAGCCGTGCTTTCCAGCACGCGCGGGCGGATGAGTTCGACACCCACGCAATCGGTCTGGATCTGCATGAGGAGATTGTTTGCACTTGCGCCGCCGTCGACCCGCAGACTCGCCAGTGGCAGACCGCAATCGGCAATCATCGCTTCGAGTACTTCGGCAACCTGCCAGGCGATGCCGTCGAGTGCAGCGCGCGCGATATGCGCTTTGCTCGTGCCACGTGTCATGCCGATCAGGATGGCGCGGGCATGGGCGTCCCAATGTGGCGCGCCGAGTCCGGCAAAAGCGGGCACCAGCACCACGCCATCGCTGTCTTCTACGCTTGCAGCGAGTGCTTCGACGTCGGCCGCGTGTTGGATGATGCCGAGACCGTCGCGCAGCCATTGCACGGTTGCGCCACCCATGAACACACTGCCTTCGAGTGCATACTCCAGGTGTCCATCGATGCGTGCCGCGACGGTCGTCAACAGGCCATGCGTCGACAGCGGCGCTTCCACGCCGGTTGCCAGCAGCAGAAAACAACCAGTGCCATAAGTGCATTTGGCCATCCCCGGCGTGTGACAGGCCTGACCGAAAAGGGCGGCCTGCTGATCGCCGGCCACACCGCTGATCGGAATGTCGGCGCCAAAGCGTTGCGTTGTTGCGCAGACGCCGCTGCTGTCGACGATAGTCGGCAGCAGCGCGCGCGGAATGCGCCACAGTTCGAGCAGCGCGTCGTCCCATTCACCGCTATGGATATTCATCAGCATCGTACGCGAAGCGTTGGTCGCATCGGTCATATGCGTACGGCCGTCGGTCAAATGCCAGATGAGCCAGCTGTCGATAGTGCCAACAGCGAGTTCGCCGCGCTCGGCGCGCAGGCGAAGGGTGGCGTCGCTGTCCAGCAGCCAGCGGATCTTCGATGCCGAAAAATATGGATCCAACTGCAAACCGGTACGCTCACGCAGCCACGGTTCTACTCCCGTCGCGCGGAGCGAATCGCACAAACCTGCCGTTCGTCGATCCTGCCATACCAGCGCAGGCGCCACGGCGCGCCCGCTGGCGCGCTCCCACAGCACAACTGTCTCGCGCTGATTGGTGATACCTATCGCACTGACCGCGCCGCCGGCGAGGCCGGCGGCTTGCAGCGCGGCATCGGCGACAGCGAACTGGGTGGCAAGGATCTCGTGCGGGTCATGCTCGACCCAGCCGGCCTGCGGATAACTTTGCGCGAATTCGCGCTGAGCGAGCCCGGCGATCCGGCCACTCGTATCGAACACGATGGCACGCGAACTGGTGGTGCCCTGATCAAGTGCGAGCAGGTAACTCATGGCGCAGCAGCGAGCCGTCTCAACGGGTGTCTCCGGTCAACGCACGATTGAACGCGACAACGCGATCGGGGTAGTCCGAAAACACGCCATCGACGCCGGCTGCGCGGCAGCGTTCGATATCCGCTTCGTGATTGACGGTATACACCAGTGCGCGCAGACCGGCGGCATGCGTCGCTGCGATGGTCGCGGGCGTGACGTGCGCCAACGGCAGATTGAGCGACCAGGCGGCCAGCACGACCGCGCGCGCCAGCGCCACTTCAAACGGACCGTCGTAAAGGATGCCGAGACGCATCGCACCGCGGCCGGCGGCCAGTTCGGCAGTCGTGGCGACATCGAACGACGACAACAGCAGCCGGCCATGCGCGATCTGCGGCACTTGGTCGTGCAGCGCCGCCAGGAGCGTTGCCGCCAGCCCGGCCTCCTTGACTTCCACGTTCAGATCCGCCCGGCCGAGGACCAGAGTCAACACTTCGGTCAACAGCGGGATCCGCTCGCCGTCACCGGCATCGAGTGCCCGCAGATCGGGCAGGCGCATTGCTTTATAGTGCCCGCTGCCGGAAGTCGTGCGCGCGAGCGTATCGTCGTGCAGAACGATCAAAGCGTCATCGACCTGACGAACGTCCACTTCGATACCATCGACGCCAAAATCCAGCGCCAGGCGAATTGCGCGCAGCGTATTTTCCGGCGCATGACCGGCGGCACCGCGGTGGCCGAAGACGATCAAGGGGCGAACGGCTCGCGACAGGTCATGCATTCATCACTGCGGTGTCGCCTCGCATGCTGAGGTGCGTGCCGGTCACGGTGGAGGAATACGTCATAGTATGAACTGGATATTCGGTTATGGCTCGCTCATCTGGCGACCGGCCTTCGATTTCGAGACCAGCCGCAAAGCGGCCATACGCGGCTGGCGACGGCGCTTCTGGCAGGCATCGCCCGACCATCGAGGGGTGCCCGGCGCACCTGGCCGTGTGGTTACGCTGGTCGCCGATCCGCAGGCGGTATGCTGGGGCATGGCGTTTCAGCCGGCGCGCGCGGACTGGAACGCCGTGATGGCGGAACTCGATCGGCGCGAGGTCAACGGTTACGAACGCTTGAATATCGAACTGGAATTTGACGACGGCACCCAGGCTTCGGGGATAACCTACATTGCCGGGCCGGACAATCCGAGTTTCATCGGGCCGGCTCCGCTGGCCGAGATGGCAGCGCAGATTGCCACAGCGACCGGGCCGAGCGGGCCGAACAGCGAGTATCTGCAGCGCCTGGCCGACGTCCTCGAGGAACTCGGCGTGCACGACGAGGAAGTCATCGATCTGCGCGCCGCGCTCGCCGCTGTCGCTCGCGCATGAAGGACTGAACGGACGATGTTCGCCCGCTATATCGGTATCGACTACTCGGGTGCGGAAGCGCCGGTTTCGCGCCTGCGTAGCCTGCAGGTATACGCCTGCAGCGGGGCGTCGGCCCCGGTCACGGTACTGCCTTACGACAGTGCGGCGCGCAACTGGTGTCGCAAGGAAGTCGCTCGTTATGTGCATGAGCGTTTATACGACGAGGCGCCGTGCATCATTGGTATCGACCACGGATTTTCCTTTCCGCTGTCTTATATGCGTCGTCACGAGATCATGAATTGGGATGGTTTTCTGCGGCACTTCTGCGAGCATTGGCCGACGACCCGCGATCACATGTGGGTCGATTTCGTCCGCGCGCAGGATCCTCCTGGCGGAATGACGAGCGAACTGCGCCTGTGCGAACGCTGGACCGGTAGCGCCAAGAGCGTTTTCCAGTTCGATGTACAGGGTTCAGTTGCCAAGTCGACGCATGCCGGGATCCCATGGCTGAAAATGTTGCGCGACGATCGCAAACTCAAATCGCGCGTCCATTTCTGGCCTTTCGACGGCTACACCGTGACGCCCGGCAAATCCGTCATTGCGGAAGTCTATCCGAGCCTGTTTCGCCGACGTTATGCACCAGCAGGGCGCACAACCGATCAGCATGACGCCTATGCGGTGGCGCACTGGTTGAAGGATATGGATACGCGCGGCGCGCTGCCGGCTTACTTCAATCCACCGCTGACGTTGCCGGAAAGGCGCCAGGTACAGCGAGAAGGTTGGATCCTCGGCGTTCGTTGAGCGGCAGTTGACACTTTGTGTGCCAGGTTTGATTTCGCTCATTGATTCGCCTGCGGACGTGACATATCCTCACACCTGCTGCGATGCAGCAGATCATTCCATTCGCCTGAACTCACGGGCGATGCCTTTCGATATCAGTGAGTTGCGGAACGCAGGCGGCGATGGACAAGATTGGGCACATGCGCGCGTTGGTGACAGTGGCCAAGCTCGGGTCGTTCTCGGCTGCGGCGCGCGAACTCGCGGTTACACCCGGCATGTTGTCCAAGCAGGTCAAGCACCTCGAAGAAGTGCTGGATGCGCGGTTACTTCATCGAACGACACGTGGCGTGGCATTGACCGACGTCGGTGAATTCTACGTCGATCAGGTCGTCGACATTCTGCAACGTATCGAAGACACCGAGGCTGCGGTCGGCGCCATGAATGCCGAGCCACGCGGTGTATTGCGGATCAGTTGTCCGCCGTCTTTCGGCACCCATGTTCTGACCCCGGTCATTGCGGCATTCGCGCGCGCGAATCCCGAACTACGCATCGAACTCGGTCTGCAGGACGATGAGCCGGACGTCATCGCCTCGCGTCTCGATCTGTTGTTTCGGCTCGGCACCTTGCGCGACAGTTCGCTGGTCTCCAAACAGGTCGGACTGGCGCCGTTCGTATTGTGCGCCTCGCCCTCGTACATCGCGCGCAGTGGACGCCCGATAGAACTCAGCGAACTGCCACGCTTCAACTGCATCGTCGATGGTTCGACACATCCCGACAGCCGTTGGGAATTCATCGCCAACGGGGTGCGTGTGTCGCAGGCAGTGACCGGGAATTTCTCTTCGCTCAGCACCGAAGCGGTGATCGAGGCGGTTGTCGAAGGACTCGGTGTCAGCTACGTGCCACGCTATGCGGTGCTGGACGAACTCGCTGCCGACGAAGTCGTCGAACTGCCGCTCAGTCAGGTCGCTTCGATCTCGCTCGCCGTGCACGCGCTATACAGCAGTCGCCAGTATGTCGCGGCCAAGACCAGCGGATTTCTTGATTACTTCATTGCACATGTCGATGGTCAGAGTGGCGCGCACGGTGTGAACGGCCGACGCATGCAGTAGGCCGGGGCCTTTTACAGGCCTGTTATGCAGAAGGGTCGAGAATGATGTCGCGATAGCTGCCGCCGGCCGGGATCATCGGGTAGACATTCTGCTCGCGATCGACAATCACATCGAGCAGATACGGTTCTTGCGGATCGGCCAGCATGCGCGCATACGCAGCTCTCAGCGCGGTACGCGTACTGACGCGCTCGGCGCGCACGCGATAGCCGGCCGCGATGGTGACGAAATCAGGATAGATGTCGGTGTCATCAGCGGCTTTCACCGCCATCGGATCGCTGAGCGCGGATCCGGAACGATGGCCGCTGTAGATCATGTCCTGCCACTGACGGACCATGCCCAGCCACTGATTGTTGATGCAGACGATTTTGACGCCGATGCCATAGCGATGGCAGGTCGACAGTTCGTGAATGCTCATGTTGAGGCTGCCGTCGCCATCGATGTCGATGACCAGGCGCTCCGGGCAGCCGACTTTGGCGCCAATGGCTGCCGGCAAACCATAACCCATGGTGCCGAAACCCGAACTCGACAGAAACGAGCGTCGCTGGCCGACCGCATAATGCTGCATGGCCCACATCTGATGCTGGCCGACACCGACAGTCACCAGCGCGTCACCGCCGGTCATGTCAGATAACAGCGCAATGGCAGCCGGCCCACCGAGTGTTTCGATCGCCATGCCGCGCTCGCCGGTGACGAGCGGATGCTTTGTTTTCAGCGCATCGAGGCGCGCCCGCCAGTCGCCATAATCGCCGGGCACGACCGCCGCAGCCAGCTGCGTCAAGGCCTGACGAAGATCGGCGCCGATGGCAAGCGTGACGACTTTGTTTTTGTTGAGCTCCTTGCGATCGATATCGATGTGGATGATCTGGCCATCCTTGATGAACTCGTTGACGTTGCCGGTCACGCGATCGTCGAAACGCACACCGAGCGCAAGCACCAGATCGGCTTCATTGACGGCGACGTTGGCGGTATAGCTGCCGTGCATGCCAAGTACGTGCAGCCACAACGGATGCACTGCGGGAACGGCGCCGAGGCCCATCACGGTCGTCGTGATCGGGCAGCCGAGTTTCTCCGCAAGCTTGACCAGTTCGGCTTCTGTTCCGCTTGAGACGATACCGCCGCCGGCATAGATCACCGGGCGCCGCGCCTCTGCCAGCATGCGCACGCATTGTTTCAGCTGCGAATCCGAGAGACCGCCGACCGCCACTTCGGGCGGATCGATCACGGCCGGAATACGTGGCGGCACATAACGCCCGTCGGGATCGCGCGGTACGTGCTGCTGAATGTCTTTCGGCAGATCGATCAGCACCGGTCCCGGACGGTTCGACGCGGCCAGCGCAAAGGCGGTCCGCACCGCGCGTGGAATATCTGCGACCCGCTCGACCAGCGTGCTGTCTTTCGTGATCGGGCGCGTGATGCCGACGATATCGGCTTCCTGGAACGCATTGCGACCGAGCAGGTGGCTCGGCACGTTGCCGGTGATGGCAACTATCGGAGTTGAATCACTGCTCGCATCGGCGAGACCGGTAACGAGATTGCAGGCGCCAGGGCCGGAGGTCGCCAGACACACGCCGACCCGCCCGGTTGCACGCGCATAGCCTTGCGCGGCATGAATGGCGCCCTGTTCGTGTTCCGTGCGATAGCAGCGCAGCCCGTAGGCATCGAGCACGTCGAATATTTCGAGATTGGCGCCGCCCGGATAACCAAACAGGCAGTCGACGCCTTCGGCAGCCAGTGCCGCAGCCAGGATTTGCGCGCCGCGCCGTGCAATTGCACGATCTTCGCTGCGAATGGCCGACATCGGCGCGCCGGATACGGACGACTGATCGCCATAGGTGATGTTATCGCCTGACGGTTGGCTGGTGTTGTCGTCCATGTCGTTCTCCGTGCTCAACGCGCGCGCCGCCTGACTGTGTGGTCGTCGGCGGATGTGCTCAGCGCGAGGGCAATTTCAAGACCTGTTTCGCCAGAATATTACGCTGGATCTCATTGCTGCCGCCGTAGATCGGCGTCGGCCGCGCATTGTAGTAGGGACTCAACACATCGACCACGCTGCCGTTGATGTCGGCCTCGCCAACTCGTGCACCCGCGCTGCCGGCGCTCTCGATAATGAACTCGCTGATCCGCGAGAACGTTTCGCTGGCCCAGATCTTGAGCAGCGAAACATCGGCACCGAGCGTCTCACCGCGCCGCACGACTTGTGCGAATTCCTTGAACAGCGCCTCGAGATCGGCAGTGTCGAGCGCGAAATGTATGTATCTATCGACGAACACCGCGTCGGTCATGAGACCGCGGGCGACGGCGAGTTCTTCCAGGCGGTTCAGCGCGTACTGGCACTGCTTCGGACTGCCGATAAAAATCCGTTCGAAGCCGAGCAGCGCTTTCGCGATTGTCCAGCCATCGTTCAACTCACCCACCAGGCCGTCAGTGGAAATGCGGACGTTATCGAGAAAGACTTCACAGAATTCCTCATCGCCGGCGATATTGCGTATCGGCCGGATGGTGATGCCAGGGACGCTGAGATCGATCAGCACAAAACTGATGCCGGCTTGCGGTTTCGCCGCTGGATCCGTACGCACGAGGCAGAACATGTGTGTGGCGTCCTGTGCCAGCGTGGTCCAGATCTTTTGCCCGTTAATGACAAAGCTGTCGCCATCGCGAACCGCAGTGGTACGCAACGAGGCCAGATCAGAACCGGCATCGGGTTCTGAATAACCCTGGCACCAGATATGTTCGCCGCTGAGTGCGCGGGGCAGATACCAGGCCTGCTGTTCAGGCGTGCCGTATTGCATCAGGACCGGGCCGATCATGATGATGCCTTGATCGGGCGTGCGTGCGACGCCGAAACGCTCGCGTTCCTCGACGAAAATGAGAAACTTGTCCGGGCTGAGACCCATGCCACCGTGCACCTGTGGCCAGGCCGGTGCCGCCCAGCCGCGGGCATAAAGCACCGCGTACCAGTCGCGGCATTCGTGCCAGCGGAGGCGGGCGCGTGGATTGCGCAACGTTGCCGGGTAGTTCGCTTCGTGCCAGTTACGCACAAGTAAACGGAAGTCGTCGTCGCTGAGCGTGTTCCAGTCACCTGACGGCGGTGTGTGATCGGGTGCCAGCGCAGCCATGGGCGTCGGTGTGCCCGCTTTAGCGAGCGTGTCGGCCTGCTGCAAGCGCGCGAGTCGTGCGGCGTGTTCGCCGGCATTGCCGTAGCGCGCGCAGATGACCAGCGCGCGATTCAACAGTAGCCCGACATCGCACTCGTCGGTATAGCCCATCGCACCATGCATCTGGACCGCTTCGCGCGCAATCAGCAGCGCGGCTGAGCAGGTACGATAGCGTGCCCGACTGGCAGCGCGTGGCAGGGAGCCGCCCGCTTCGACCAGCGCGCAGCTCTCGTCGACGACCGCTTCGGCCAGACGCAGCTGCAGATACATGTCGACCAGACGATGCTGGATGACCTGGAAACTGCCGATGGCCTGGCCGAATTGCCGGCGGGTTGCGACGTAGTCGAGCGTCAGTGCAAACAGGGTCTCGGCGAGACCAAGCAGGTAGGCGCTGGAAGCGAGTTCCAGTTGATTGCGCGCCGTCATCAGCGCGGTATTGGCGACTGGCCCGACGGCCAGACAATGGGCTGCGGAGTTCTCGAAACGGATCCGGAGATCGTGACTGCCATCGGCCAGCGCAAGTGCGGTGAGCAGGGTACCCGGCGTGCCGGCCGGCACGTGAAACCACGCGGGCTGTCCCGCCAGTGTCGCGGGGATCAGCCAGCTGTCGGCGTCGTTGCCGGCCGGCAGACACTGAATCGTCCCGTTCAAAATGTGGCTCGAGCCTTGCGCCGAGGCGAAGACTGCGCCGAAGACATTGTCATCGACCGAACCAAGGGCGGCGACGGCGATCCTTTCGCCGTTCAGCACCGGCGCCATGAACGCGGGTGTTGCCGCGAGGCCGGTCAGCAGACCGATAGCGCCGACGGCTGTATCCAGCATCGGTTCGGGCGCAGCAACGGCACCGAGTCTGCGGCACACGGCTGCTGCTGCCGTGATACCGAAGCCGCCGTCTTCTGGCGGCAGCAGGATGCTGGTCCAGCCTAGTTCCGCCATCTGCTGCCAGGCGTTTCGCGCGTAAGCGGGTGTCGTGCTACGCAGCGCGCGGAGACGGCTGCGGGGGAGCGCTCGCGTGCAGAAGTCCGCGGCACTTTCCGCCAGCAGGGCCACCATCTCGGCGTGCTCGGTGTGCAGGTCTGCTGCACTCACGGTTGCGTTCGCGTTGGCACTCACTGCGGCGGTCACGGCGCTTCGTAAGGCACGCCTTCGTCGGCGAGCTTCCAGATGTGATAACCGGCCGGCTCGGTCTGCTCTTCGAGCAGATGCCCGACCAGTCCGGCGCAGCGTGCAATTAAATTGAAGCCGCGCGCGATCGCCGGGGGTATATCCGCTTCCAGCAGCACCGCACCGATGGCCGCATTGACGTTGATCACGATGTTCTTGCCGCTGGCGACCTTGATTGCGTCGCCGAGCAGATACATGGCATCGAGATACTCACCTTCGGCGCCGGCTGCGCGCGCGACGGCGTCCAGCCGCGTGACGCGCGGATCGCCGTGGATGTGTATCGGGTGACCATAGCCGGGCAGGAACTGCTTACGCGCGGTGAAATCGCGCGCGATGGCGGCTGCCTCATCAGCACGCGCGTTTACCGGCAGGTCGGCGATACGTTTCAGCAGCGCTGCCGATTCATCGGCCGTGCCGACGAATCGCGAGCCGGCGCCAAGCAGACCGGCAGCAACTGCGCCTTGCAGCGATTCCGGCGCGCCGAGATAAGTGATTCGACTCGCCACTGCCGACGGCGTCATGCCGTGTTCCATGATGCAGACGAGCACGGCATCGACGATGCTGCGCTGTAGCGGCGTCGGCTCGCGGCCGAAAAAGTGGAACATGATGAAGTCGGTGAATGTCATCTTGCCGATGACTTCGTCGCACAGGTTGCGCCCACGGATCCAGATGTTGTCGACATCGCTCGTGCAGAGCCGCGTGACGGGGTTGTCTTTTTTGTACATGGGGTCGTTCCTCTTACGTAGCGCGGTTAGTAGATGTGCGTTCGCGAAGCGTGATTCAGGCTGGTTCCGGCCCGATCACCTGCCGCATCGTGAATTCATAATGAAACGCCTGCGGCGGGTGCACTGAGCGAGAGACTTCGAGCAGTCCGCCGCGTTCGTCGTAGAAACGCCGCTCCACGCACATGACCGGCGCGCCGGGAGCGAGCGCGAGATCCTGTGCTTCTTCGGCGTTGACTTCGGCAACCGAGAACCGTTGCCGGACCTGCGCGATACGATGGCCATGGCGCGTTTCCATCAGCACGAACAGGGGCAGGGTGCTTATTTTCAATTCGCGCACGGCGTCGGCATAGCGGCCGGGAACGTAGATGCGCGATGAGGCCAGCGTGCTGCCGCCATCCTCCTGCAGTCGACAGGTATGCACGGTCCACCAGTCATCGCCGGCCGTGCAGCCCAGCCATTCTGCCAGTGCGGTATCGACCGCCAGGCGCGTAACATCGAGCAGTCGTCGTGAGGTCGCAGCGGCATACTGCAGCAGGTCAGCAATCGATGTGCAGGCGAACGTGAAGCGCGGCGCAAGCGGGATGGCCTGGACCACGGAACCACGGCCCTGCTGGCTGACGATCAGGCCCTTTTCGTACAGCGAACGCAGCGCAATTCTGACCGTATGCCGGCTGACGCCGAAGTGCCGGCACAATTCCGGTTCGGATGGCAGCAGATCGCCGGGTTTGTAGCGCCCATTGCTAATCTGCCCAAGCAATATCGTCGCCACCTGACTATGTTTGGGCGTGACAGCGCGGCGCGTGCGCGCGCCACTGCGCGGGACCCTGGTGTCTGCTTGCATGGCCGAATCTGCTGAGATTGAACCGAGTATTGCACGGTCAACTTGTGCGTACAACTTGGCTGTGCCAGTATCGGCCGACGCGGCGCCGGCATCGAGCCCAACCGATTGGGCATCCATGGTTTCGACGATAGGATAGGCGCCAATCCGGCACCGACACCGTTCACCGTAGCCAACACAAGGGGAGACATCATGGCCAGTCCACAAGCCGCACTACTCGATAATTTATTTGACAGCTTCGTCGCTTCGCTCACCGCCAATCCGGCGATGGGTATCGAAGAACTACGCGATATGCTGGAACGGTGCGGCGATGTCGCGACCGACCCGGGTGGGGTTGATTACATCGAAGCTGATGTAGCCGGTACGCCGGCGCTCTGGGCCGTGCCGAAAGCGTGCAAGAGCGACCGCGTGCTGCTGGCGCTGCATGGCGGAGGTTGTGTGACCGGGTCGCGATTCAGTCACCGCAAGATGTTCGCGCATATTGCGAAAGCCGTCGGCTGTCGCGCACTGATTCTGGACTACGCTCGTGCGCCGGAGCAGCAGCATCCGTCGCAGGTCAACGAAAGTCTGCGCGCTTACGAATGGCTGCTGGCGCAAGGCATCAAACCGGCTCATATCGCGACGGTCGGCGACTCGGCCGGCGGCAATCTATGCACGACCGTGGTGCTCGCAGCACGCGACAAGGGCCTGGCACTGCCGGCGGCAGTGATGCCGCTGTCGCCGTGGTACGACATGGAAGCAACGGCGCCCTCGTTCACGACCAATGCCAAAGTCGACCGCCTGATTTCGCGCGAGATGTCGCTCAACATGTCGCAGATCTTTCTCGGCGCCGCCTCGCCGCGCGATCCGCTGGCGAATCCGTTGTTCGCCGACTTCACCGGTTACCCGCCGACCTATATCCAGGTCGGCGGTTACGAGGCGATCGTGGATGACTCATTGCGTGTCGCCGAGCGCGCCCGCGCTGCCGGTGTTGACGTGCGCTGCGACGTCTTCCCGGAAATGCAGCACGTCTTCCAGTTCATGGCCGGTCGCGCACCGGAAGCGGATGACGCCATCGCCAAACTCGCGGCCTGGGTCAAGCCCCGCCTCGGACTGAACTGAGCGTTCGCGCCTGTACGCCGGGGTTCGAACCCGGCGTGCGTCCTGTCGCGTTCCGCACATGTCACTGAAAATGAACAGCGCCGGCATTTTCGATTACGTCATCATCGGTGCCGGCAGCGCCGGCTGTGTGCTTGCCAATCGGTTGTCAGCGGATCCCGGTGCCTCGGTACTTTTGCTCGAAGCGGGCGGGCAGGACGATTACTTCTGGATCGATATTCCGGTCGGCTACCTGTTCACCATCGGGAACCCGCGCACCGACTGGTGTTATCAGACCACTGCCGACCCGGGTCTGAACGGGCGCAGCCTCGGTTACGCGCGCGGCAAGGTGCTCGGCGGCTGTTCCTCGATCAACGCGATGATCTACATGCGTGGTCAGGCCAGCGACTATGCGCACTGGGTTGAACTCGGCAATCGTGGCTGGGGTTGGGAGGACGTTCTGCCAAGCTTCAAGCACATGGAGGATTACGCACACGGCGCCGATGAATGGCATGGCGCAGGCGGCGAATTGCGTGTCGAGGAACGACGCGTGAACTGGGAGATCCTCGATGCCTGGCGCGAAGCGGCTGCGTCCTGCGGGATTCCGAAGATTGACGAGTTCAATCGCGGCGACAATTTCGGTAACGCGTATTTTCAGATGAATCAGCGTCGCGGCGTGCGCTGGAGTGCAACCAAAGCGTTTCTCCGGCCGGTACTGTCGCGCCGCAATCTGAACGTCCGCACTGGTGCGCACGTCCATAAGCTGCTGGTCGACAGCATTGATGGTGCCAGGCGCGCGCGCGGTGTCGTCTATCGCGATGCCGGCGGACTGCAGCAGGTGATTGCTGCACGCGAAGTCATCCTCGCCGCCGGCGCCATCGGTTCGCCGCAGATCCTGCAGCTCTCCGGTATCGGCTCGCCGGAAGAATTCACTCGTAACGGTATCGATTTCGTGCACGCGCTGCCCGGCGTCGGCGCCAATCTGCATGATCACCTGCAGATCCGCACGGTCTACAAAGTCTCGGGTGTATCGACGTTGAATGAGCGCGCCAACAGCCTGTGGGGCAAGTTCACCATGGGCCTCGAATACGCGTTGAAGCGGACCGGGCCGTTGACCATGCCGCCGTCGCAGCTCGGTGCGTTCGCGCGCAGTTCGCCGACGCAAACCAGCGCCAATATCGAATGGCATGTGCAGCCACTGTCGCTCGACAAATTTGGCGAGCCGCTGCATTCGTTCAGGGCGATTACACCCTCGGTCTGCAATCTTCGACCGAGCAGTCGCGGCACCGTGCGCCTGCGCTCGCCCGATCCCGAAGTGGCGCCCGAGATCCGGCTCAACTATCTGTCGACCGAAGATGACTGCCAGGTCGCGGTTGATTCGCTGCGTTATACGCGGCGCATCATGGCCGCTGACGCGCTGGCCCGCTATCGACCGGAGGAATGGAAACCTGGCCCCGAACTCGTTACCGACGTCGAATTGCTGCAGGCCGCGCGCGAACTCGGCACGACCATCTTTCACCCGGTCAGCAGTTGCCGCATGGGCCACGATCCGCTGGCAGTGGTCGACGATCGCCTGCGTGTGCACGGTATTGCCGGACTGCGTATCGCCGATGCCTCGGTCATGCCGTGCATCACCTCGGGCAATACCAATGCACCGACGATGATGATTGCTGAGCGCGCCGCGGAATTTATCGCACGCGGCGAGTAAACGGACGTCGCGATCAGCGCGCGCGGCGAAACGTGAGATTGATGCGTAATTGGCCAGTCAGTGGGTGCTCGCCGGCCGCAAGCGGGGCAACACCGTGATAATGACGGCGCGCCTCACCGCCCCACACCACGACATCGCCATGCGCCAGCGGAATGCGTAGGCAGGTATCGCGCCGCCGCGCGCCGCCGAACAGAAAGGTGGCTGGTAATCCAAGCGATACCGACACTATTGGCTGAGTGAAATCGCGCTCGTCGCTATCCTGATGCAGGCTGAGCCGCGTACGCGCCTGGTAGCGGTTGATCAGGCAGACGTCCGGCGTGAACGCTGCATGTCCGGCCAGCGCCGCCGCTGATGTTGCGAGTCGTAGAAAGTCCGCTGGCAGGGCTGGCCATGGCAAGCCGCTCACCGGATCGCGAGGGTCATACCGATAACCGCCCACATCACTGACCCAGCCATATGTGCCGCAGTTGGTCATGGCAACTGACATTGGAAAACCGCCCGGCGTCGTCATGCAGCGAAACGGGGCCTGGCGATCGATTTTCATGACGGCATCAAACAGAGCCGGCCCCTCGGCCAGGGCAAATCCCGGCAGCACCATCGCACCCGTAGCGATGGGGTAGGGGCCAAGAGTCGGAAATAGATCGGTCATCATGCGAATGCGTGCCCTCGGGCAGTCAAAGAGGCACAATCGGCGTTTAAGTGAACAGGAGGCTACATGGTAGATCATGCGATAGGTGACGGCGCGCTTGCCGAGAGCGGCAAGACAGTCGTTGTGCATTACACCGGTTGGCTGTTCGACGGCGCTGCACCTGACAACAAAGGCCGTAAGTTCGACAGCTCGCGCGATCGCGCCGAGCCGTTCAGCTTTGACCTCGGTGCCGGCCAGGTCATCGCCGGCTGGGATCAAGGCGTCGCCGGCATGCGTGTCGGCGGTCGTCGAACGCTGACGATTCCGCCCGAACTCGGGTACGGCGTGCGTGGCGCCGGCGGCGTCATTCCGCCGAATGCGACGCTGGTGTTCGATGTCGAATTGCTTGGCGTCGAATAGCAAATTTGGGCGTAAGGACCAGGGTTCTGTACCTGCGGCTGGCGGCACAGTCGCCAGCCGGGCGCAAGAATGCGATCATGGTCGATGGATGATTTCTCCCGCCTCGAACTGATCCCCGCGCTGCACCAGGGGGTGGATGCCGCTGGATTCACGGCTATGACGCCGATACAGGCGGCAAGTCTGCCGGCCATACTGGCCGGGCGTGACGTCATCGCCCAGGCCAAAACCGGCAGCGGCAAGACGGCTGCATTCGCTCTGGGCCTGCTGGCGGCGCTGGAAGTACCGCTCGTCCGACTGCAAGGTCTGGTGTTGTGCCCGACACGCGAACTGGCCGAACAGGTCAGCCGCGATATCCGCCAGCTCGCGCGCTTTCTTCCGAACGTGAAGCTGCTGACTCTGTGCGGCGGCATTCCGCTGCGCCCGCAACTGGCATCCCTCGCGCATGAGCCGCAGCTCGTCGTCGGTACGCCCGGTCGCATACTCGATCTGATCCGCCAGGACGTACTGCCGCTGGACGGCGTTCGCGTACTCGTGCTCGATGAAGCCGATCGCATGCTCGATATGGGTTTTACCGAAGATCTCGCGGCGATTACCGCGCGACTTCCGCAAGCCCGCCAGACGTTGCTGTTCTCGGCGACATACTCGCCGGAAGTTCGCGATCTCAGTCGACAGTTCCAGCGCGAAGCGCTCGAAGTCAGCGTGGCCTCGACGCTGACTCACGACGAAGTCGATCAACGTTTCTACGAGGTCGACGAATCCCGCAAGTTCGAGCTGTTGATCAATCTCCTTGGTGAGCATGCCAGCGAGTCCACGCTGATATTCTGCAATACCAAACACGATACCCGTACGCTTGCCGGGCAACTCGCCGAACGTGGTTATTCAGTGCTCGCGTTGCACGGTGACCTTGAGCAGCGCGAGCGCGACGAAGTGCTGGTGCAATTCGCCAATCGCAGTGCCGCCGTATTGATAGCGACGGACGTCGCTGCGCGAGGGCTGGACATCAAGCATCTGCCGCTGGTCGTCAACTTCGATATGGCTGCCGATCCGGACATTCACCTCCATCGCATCGGTCGCACCGGGCGGGCCGGAAGTACGGGCCTCGCGTTGAGTTTATGCACAAGTCGAGAAGGCGGACGTGCACGCGCAATCGAAGCCGATCAGGGCGCGCCATTGTCCTGGCGCAAACCGGCTTCGCCTCGCGAGCGCCAGACACCGTTGCGCGCGGGCATGATCACGCTCGCGATAGACGGTGGGCGACAGGACAAACTGCGCGCGGGCGATCTGCTCGGTGCGCTGACCGGCGATGCCGGACTGCCGGCCGAGGCGGTCGGCAAGATCGATATCTATCCCACGCGCACCTATGTCGCGATTCAGCGGCGAATGGTCGAGCAGGCGCAGCGTATGTTGAGTGCCGGGAAGATCAAGGGGCGCCGGTTCCGGATTCGTCAGCTGGGGTGAGGTGGCCGGTACTCAGGCAGACTTCATAGCGCCGCGCGCATGACGACGACCGCATGGCCGTCCAACTCGGCGGCGAACTGAGTGCACCAGCCCAATCTTTCGTAATAGCGCTGGCCATCGGTCGTGTACAGGTACAGATGCTGCAGGCTGAGCGCGCTGGCCTCGGACATCAATGCGCGGACCAGCGAAGTGCCGATGCCACGCCCTCGCAATGAAGCGTCGACATACAGGCTCGCCAACCATGGTGTGTACTGCGTCAGTTGCGGATGGTCGGTGATCAGCAGACTGACCGAGCCGCATAATCGTTCGCCATCCAGTGCTATCAGCGTCGTTGGCAGATGACGACGCTGAGTATGCGTTTGCAGCTCGTCCAGCGCCTCTGCTTCGGACCAGTCCGGCAGCAGCGTGTGCCACTCGTGGTAGTGCCAGTGCGCCAGCGTCGCTGCATGTTGCGTGTGGTCGCACAGATAGACGATGTGCATGTCGAGTCGTGACGGCTCGTCTGTTCAGAACGCGAAATTAGCGAACGCCGGGCCGCCCGTCCATCCCGGGATACACGGGCTGCCGGACGGCGCTGCGCGCTATGCGCGTGTGCGCCGACGGTGCATACTCGACGGCCTTACATAGACAGCCACGTGCTGGCCAGCATCGACGACGAGGTACGCGCGTGAGCCCGATTCGACTCTATGACCTGGCTGGTGCCGACCCCGAGCGGCGATTCAGCCCGTATTGCTGGCGGACCAAGCTCGCTCTGGCGCACAAAGGCCTGCCGGTGGAGACGATTCCCTGGCGGTTCATGGACAAGACCGCCATCGCTTTCTCCGGTCAGGGGCGCGTACCCGTCATTGTCGATGGTGAGACGACGGTCTACGACTCATGGACGATTGCCGTACATCTGGAAACGGCACATCCGGATAAGCCCTCGCTGTTTGGCAGCGCGAGCGGACTCGCGCTCACGCGTTTCATCAATCAGTGGACCGACAAAGTCATGCATCCGGTATTGGTGCCATTGCTGCTCGTCGATATTTTCGCCCATATCGACGCCGGCGATCGCGAGTACTTCCGCGCTTCCAGAGAAAAAGTGTTCGGCATGTCGATCGAGCAGTTCAGTGCCGACCGCGAGGTGAAAGTGCCGCAGTTCCGCCAGGCCATCGAACCGCTGCGCGCCGTGCTGCAGGCGCAGCCTTATCTCGCCGGCGATCAGCCCGCTTACGCCGACTACATTGTGTTCGGAACCTTTCAATGGGCGCGTTGCATCAGCCCGTTCAAGCTGTTGGTCGAGGACGACCCGATCGCCGGGTGGCGTTCGCGTATGCTCGACGCCTGCGGCGGTATCGGTGGTCGAGCGGTGGGTTATCCCATTTGAATTTGGACAATCGAAAAGGGGGAATGTCGATGAGTCTCAGTGAAAAATTGACCGCCATACGCGATGGCGCCATGAAGATGATCCCGGGCGACAAACTGGCCGTGATGTTGAAAGCGACCGAGGAACTGCGTGCTTCCGGTATCTTGAACGGCGTGATCAAGGTCGGCGCCCGTTTGCCGCCATTCGACTTGATCAACATGCGCGGTGCGCCGGTGAGCTCGCAGAATCTGCTCGGTACCGGCCCAATCGTGTTGACGGTCTTCCGTGGTCATTGGTGACCGTATTGCGTAGCGGAGCTGTATGCTTTGCAGGAAATTGTCGCACCAATGCGCGAACTCGGCGCAACCCTCGTTGCACTGTCGCCGCAATTGCCGGCGCATGGACTCAGCATCGTCGACAAGCATCAACTGGGTTTCGATATTCTGAGCGATCCGCGCAATGACTATGCGGCTGAACTTGGTTTGCGGTTCAAGCTTCCAGCGGAGCTGTCAGCCATCTACAGCAGTTTCGGCATCGATCTGCCGACTTTCGATGGCGACGATAGCTGGACACTGCCGATGCCGGGTCGGCTCGTCATTGACCGTCACGGTATCGTGCGCGCAGTGGATGTCGACCCCGACTATACGGTCAGGCCGGAGCCGAGCAAGACAGTAGCCGACGTTGCAGCACTGAAACGGTAAGAGACGAATTGTTTAATGCGGGGAGAATGAACATGCCGGAAGCTTTCATCATTGACGCCTGTCGCACGCCGCGTGGAATCGGCAAGATAGGTAAAGGAGCACTCGCTCATCTGCATCCGCAGCATCTCGCGGCAACGGTGCTGCGCGCACTCGCTGAGCGCAATGCGCTGAATACTGCAGAAGTCGACGACATCATCTGGGGCACCAGCACCCAGGTCGGTGCGCAAGGCGCCGACCTCGGGCGTATGGCAGCGCTCGATGCCGGTTATGATATCCGCGCATCGGGCATGACACTCGATCGCTTCTGTGGTTCCGGCATCACGACCGTCAACCTGGCGGCTGCCCAGATCATGTCGGGCATGGAAGATCTCGTCATTGCCGGTGGCACCGAGATGATGAGCTATACCGCCTCTCTGGCTGACCCCAAACAGCTGCCGATGATGGACCGCGGTAATCTGCGTCTACGGGCGAGCCATCCGCAATCCCAGCAGGGTGTGTGCGCTGACGTGATCGCGACCATGGAACACATCGATCGCAATGCCGTCGACGAGCTTGCGCTGGTCTCCCAACAGCGCGCTGCAGTCGCCATCCGCGAAGGGCGTTTCAGGCGATCGCTGGTCACAGTCTATAACGACGACGGCTCGGTCGCGCTCGATCACGACGAATTTCCGCGCCCCGAGACCACGCTCGAAACGCTGGCCGGTCTGAAACCGGTATTCGGTGCCTGGGCCAATCTCGTCGTCGATGATGCCGGTAACACTTACGGTGGCCTCATCCGGCAGAAATACCGCGATCTCGGTGAAGTCGTGCCGATACACCATGCCGGCAATTCATCGGGCGTGGTCGATGGTGCGGCGGCGCTGCTGCTCGCCTCGGAGAGCTACGCCAAAGCGCATGGCCTGAAACCGCGAGCACGGATTGTCGCGACAGCCAATATGGGCGATTGCCCGACACTGATGTTGAACGCGCCGGTACCGGCAGCACGCAAAGTGCTGCAGAAAGCCGGCCTGACTGTCGATGATATCGATCTCTTCGAAATCAACGAGGCGTTTGCCGTGGTCGCCGAGAAGTTCATCCGCGACCTCGGCCTCGATCGCGCCAAAGTCAATGTCAACGGCGGCGCCATGGCGCTTGGTCACCCCATCGGCGCAACCGGCTCGGTCCTGATCGGAACGCTGCTCGACGAACTCGAGCGCCAGGGTAAGCGACGCGGTCTCGTTACCATGTGCGCAGCCGGCGGCATGGCACCGGCAATCATCATCGAGCGCGTGTGAAACCAGCCCCGCTGTGGCAGGTGCGTGCATGCGGGTATCGAGCGAAGAACTGATTGATCGGGCGAGAGCGCTCGCCCCGGTCATGGCCGAACGTGCGCCGCTGACGGAAGTAAAGCGTGCGCCGTTGGATGAGAGCATCCGCGATCTGATCGACGCGGGGTTGTTTTCCATCCTGACACCGCGCGTCTACGGCGGGCATGAACTGCCGATATCGACCATGACGCAGGTGCTCACGACCTTGAGCGCAGCGTGCCCATCGACCGGCTGGGTGACGGCGTTTTATGCTGGCGCAGCGTGGCGCACGATGATGTTTTCGGAACGCGCGCAACGTGAGATCTTCGCCAGCAAACCGTACGTTCTGTGCTCAGGGCAGGCCGCGCCGCTGCGTGACGTGAAACGGGTGACGGGTGGATACCGGATCTCGGGCCAGACGCCGTGGGGTTCGGGTTCGGTGCACGCCGAATGGGTCAATTTCATGGGCGTGCTGCTGGACGAAGCCTCCTCGCCGCGGCCGCTGTCGTTCATCGTGCCGCGCGAGCAGACTGAAGTGCTCGATACCTGGCACGTCAGCGGCATGCGTGGCACCGGCAGCAATGACGTCCGGGTCGAGGATGTATTCGTCCCCGACTATCGCGTGGCCTCATTCAGCGCGGCGCTGGAGGGGCGTACAGAAGGGCAGGCGGTGCACGCCAATCCGATGTATCAGCAGCCGTTCATTCCGTTTCTGATGTGCGAAGTCGTGCCGGTACTGGTGGGGTCTTTGCGTGGTGCCGCGATGGCGTTCGTTGAGCGGACGCGTGTACGCCAGGGCACCATCAGCGGGGTCAGAGCAGCAGCCAAACAGGCCGCGCAGATGCGCCTCGCCCGCGGACTTGCCGCGGCCGATGCGGCCGAGACACTGCTCGATGCCTACGTCGGCAGATACATGACCGTACGATCCGAACAACTCGATTTGACCGACCGCGCCGCTATGAAATTGAAAGCGGCGTATATCACCGATCTGTGCCGCAATGCCGTCAACGATCTCGCGCGCGGCTTTGGCGGCGATGGTTTCCGCGACCAGTCGCCACTGCAGCGTTATTTCCGCGACATCAATATGCTCGCGGTGCATGCTTTTCTCGACATCGACACAGCGGCCGAAACCTTCGGCCGCCTGACCTTGGGGCTGCCTGCCGAAGACCCACTGCTTTAGTGCCGGTTCCCGGCAATTGCCCGCACTGACGTTGCGCGCGCTTTCAGGCGCACCGGCAGACGTTTCAAACCGCCGACGAAACTCGATTGCACGCGTTCCACCGGCCCCGTGATCTCGATGCCGTCGTATCGCGCGAGCAGCTCTTCCATGGCTATGCGAATTTCGATTTTGGCGAGTGGACCGCCCAGGCAGAAATGCGGGCCGGCGCCGAATCCTACATGCAGATTGGGATGGCGCGTGATATCGAATTCATAAGGTCGATCGAACACCGCTGAATCGCGGTTGGCCGATGGAAACCACAGCATCAGGCGATCGCCGGCGCGGATCGGCTGGTCGCCGACTTTCGTGTCGGCAGTCGCGCAGCGCATCAACGAGATGACCGGGTCGGACCAGCGCACAAACTCTTCGACAGCGAGGCGCAATCGTTTCGGGTCCTCGCGCAGCAGCGCCATCTGCGCTGGATGTTCGAGCAGCGCGAGGACGCCGCCGGAAAATGCGTTGCGCGTCGTTTCGAAGCCGGCCAGCATGAGCTGCACGCCGTTGTGTGCAATCTGCGAAGGCGTCATCGGCACGCCCGCGATGGTGGCGTTGGCGAGCGAACTCAATGGGTCGGTGAACGGGCAGCCGCGCCGCGCCATGGAGAGTTTCAGACTGTATTCGTAGAGCTGATGGTAGCCATAGGCGACGGTTTCCGCCGCTGTGCCACGCCGATACTCCGGATCGCTGCCGCCGATGGCCATCTTGCCCCAGCCGAGCATGGCGTCCCAATCTTCGCGCGGCAGCTCCAGGATGTCGCAGATCACGGCCATCGGAATGCGCACCGCGAGATCGCCGACGAGATCGATTTCGCCATGCGTCGGAAGCTCGTCGAAGATGGCGCCGATCAGCGCCTGCGTCCGCGGTTCAAGCGCAGCGAGTGCTTTCGGCAGAAACGGTTCGGCCATGACTTTGCGAAATTCGCCGTGGCGTGGCGGGTCGATGGTCAGCACGTTCTCGCCGACGCCCATGGCCTGCTTGGCAATCTCGTTCATCTCGACGTCGACTGCCGGCATCACGCCTTCGCGTTCGGAACTGAAGAGCTCGGGCTCGTTCAAGATCCGCTTCAGATCGGCGTGGCGGAATATCGACCAGTAGCCGCGGCCATCCGCACTGGTCGTCCAATGCACCGGGTCATCGGCGCGCAGGCGGTCAAACAGTTTCAAATAAGCGTCAGTGGCGAAATACGCTGGATCGTTCAGCAGCGCGTCGACTTCCATGGCCGTGACTCCCCTACGGTTGGTTGGCCGTAGCGTAGCATCCAACGTTGACGGTCTGGCCCACGTAGACATCCAGCATGCAAAGAAAGCTCAAGATTGCGTGTGATAGTCACCCTGCTCCAGCTCGACTGCGGCGACACCGGGAACGCTCGTCAAGCCAACCAGAGAGGCTGGCGCGACGCTGCCGGTCAGGACGCCGATCTCGAGCAAGCGCTCGCTGAGAACGAAGCCATGCTCGATCAGGCTGGCGACAATTGCCTCCGTCTCGGCGTCTGGCACGTGGTCGAGCTGCACGACGACGTTGATGGTATCTGGGGATGGCATAAGTGGCTCTCCGATATACGGGTCTTTAGCTGTAGAAGCGCTGCAAAGCGGGCAGAGCTTCCTGCGGCACGCGGATGTGCCGCCATTTTCGATGGGCATAGACCATTGAAAATGAAGGAAAGGGGAAATCACACAATCCCTTTCCGAACGCTGAAAAGTCCACGATGAACTTACTCAGAGTCTACCTTAATGGGCTGCGGGTACGCGCCCGCAGCCCGTCGTCAGGCAGGAATCAAGGTGACTGCACGAGTCCGGCGCCAACATCGCGGCTAGGCAGTGCCAACCTCACCGCGCGACTGGTGAGCGTCTGCCAGAGTGCACGCGCACTCGTCCCTGCGCCCAGCGCTTCCAGCCACATGGCAGCGATACCGGCAACATGCGGCGTCGCCATGCTGGTTCCCGAGATGGCGTGATAGCGCGCAGGCCATGGGCGCCCCGGGATTTGCGGATCTGGCACCGATGAGTACACAGCGACGCCAGGGCCTGCGATGTCGACGCCACCACCGCTGGGGTTCAGTCCTCCATTAGAGAATGGGGCGCTTCCCAGGCGGGAGTCGAGTGCGCCAACGGCGAAAATCGACGGACAGTTGGCTGGGCGCCCGACCGGCCAGATCGAACCTGGACGCCCGCTGTCGTTGCCGGCAGCTGCGACGATCAACGTTCCCGGATTCGAGCGCAGGGCACGCTGGGCGACCGCTTCGTAGACTGGCGAGTGCGGCTCACCAAGCTGTACGCGCGCGCCGAGCGACATCGAGACCACGCGGCAGCGATTGGCAATCGCCCAATTGATCCCGGCCAGGATGCCGGAGTCGGAACCAGAGCCCTGGTTACTCAGCACCTTGCCGACAAAGATTTCGCTACCGTATGCGCAACCATAGCGGCGGACGCGCCCTGCCGGGTGCTGCGCACCGAGCGCCGTACCGATGCAGTGTGTGCCGTGCCCGTTCAGGTCGTCGACCAGCTGCCCGGGAATGAACGACTGATGGCTGGCATTGCGTCCAATGAAATCGGGATGATTCAAATCGAAACCCGTATCAAGGACAGCAACGCGCACGCCACGGCCGCTGAAACGCGACTGGCTGACTCTGCTGGCCTGCAAGCCCCAGGTAAATGTCGCCGTATCGACGAAGTTCGCCAGCGCGTCGAGCTCGATGTCGGGGTTCGTCGTAACTGCCGAGAACTCGTCGTACAGATGCGCTACGGCAGCTTTGTAGCCACGCAGATAGTCGCTACTGAACCCAGCTGAGTCGGGCATCGCCGCGAGCGCATACATCATGCGTTCCGGCTCGACCGCGATGATTGCACCGTCAGCGGCGGTCGCAGCGTGCAAACCGCTGAGCTGGTCGGGATCGGCGTCAACGACGGCCACCTTAAGGTGGTCGAGCAGAAATACTTCAGCGGTGCCGGCTTCTGCCATCTCAACGGCGTGGTCGGCGTAATCTCCAGCATTGCATACCTGCGTCAGACCTGACGCATCCTTGATTGCCTCCAAACCCTTATTCGCGCCATTGTCGCGCAGCAGGACAAGCGTTTTTCCAGTGAATTCGCCAGCTGATCCGCCGGTGTCTCCGGCTGATGTAGAACGATTAGATGACTGTGTCATGGGAGCCTCCTGGATGGGACGCATGACCCCATGTCATGTGTTGTTTCCCATCAAGCGCCAGACTAGGTCGGCAAGCGTCGTCGGCGATGTGTGATTTGCCACGCAATCGCGCAACCTCGTCGCTACGGTGCGGCCCGAAGCGGTGGCACCTGCTTGCACCGAAATGAACGCCGAAATCAGCGGCAGCACCAAAAAGTGACGTGACCTGGGTTCGTCCTTCCGCCCAAAGTGGCGGGCAATCGCTTCGTGATTCCGCCCGACCGCCGATTTTCGTATTCGTGTCTTTCGCCCGGGATTGGTTCATTTATTGCACAGCGATAACACAGCCTTTCGCCGTCGAAACAGGAAAATCCTATGCCCACACCTTCAGCGCGTGCCCTCGCCGTACAGAACATCACCAATCGCAAACCGATGGCCGTCAAGATGCCGGTTCCACTCAGCGAACTCTGGGCCAGCGACGTGTTCACCTTGAGCAAGATGAAGGAGAGTCTGCCCAAAGACGTCTTCAAGTCGCTGCAGAAGACCATTGAATTGGGGCAGGAACTCGATAACACGGTTGCTGATGTCGTCGCGCTGGCCATGAAGGATTGGGCCCTGTCGAAAGGGGCGCTGTATTACGCCCATGTCTTCTATCCCCTGACGAATGCGACGGCGGAAAAACACGACGGCTTCATCTCAGTGCAGAGTGACGGCTCGGTCATTTCCGAATTCAGCGGCAAAGTGCTGGTGCAGGGCGAACCCGATGGTTCTTCATTTCCGAATGGCGGCATACGCTCGACCTTCGAGGCACGCGGATATACGGCGTGGGATGTCACCAGTCCCGCCTTCATCATGAACACCGACAACGGTGCGACGCTGTGTGTGCCGACCGTTTTCGTCTCTTGGACCGGCGAAGCGCTGGACAAGAAAACGCCACTGCTCCGTGCCAATGCGGCGATGAACAAGGCGGCTAAGCGCGTCCTCACGCTGCTCGGTCATACCGATATTGCGCCGGTCAATTCGAGCTGTGGTGCCGAGCAGGAGTACTTTCTCGTCGACGCCAATTTCGTCAACAACCGGCCCGATCTGTTGCTGGCCGGGCGGACCCTGATGGGCGCCTCTGCAGCGAAAGGCCAGCAGTTCGACGATCATTATTTCGGCGCCATCCCTGAGCGCATTCAGGTCTACATGCAGGATGTCGAGGAACAGCTGTATCGTCTGGCCATTCCAGCCAAGACCCGCCACAACGAAGTGGCGCCGGGACAGTTCGAAATCGCGCCGTTTTTCGAGGCGGCAAACGTCGCCACCGATCACCAGCAGCTGCTGATGACCGTACTGCGGAACACCGCCAAGAAACATGGCCTGGTCTGTCTGTTGCACGAGAAGCCGTTCAAGGGCATCAACGGTTCGGGCAAGCACGTCAACTGGTCAGTGGGCAATTCGACCCAGGGTAATCTGCTCGACCCCGGCAATACTCCGCATTCGAATACACAGTTCCTGCTGTTCTGCGGCGCCGTCATCCGCGGCGTGCATAAGTACGGCCCTTTGCTGCGCGCAGTGATCGCGACTGCGAGCAACGATCATCGGCTCGGCGCCAATGAAGCGCCGCCGGCCATCATGTCGGTCTACCTCGGTACGCAGATTGACAACGTCTACGAACAGATCAGTCAGGGCACCATCACGGGGTCGCTGAATGCTGGTTTCATGGAGCTCGGTATCAGTACGTTGCCGGTGTTCAAGAAAGACGCTGGTGACCGCAATCGCACCTCGCCGTTTGCTTTCACCGGCAATCGCTTCGAGTTCCGCGCTGTCGGTTCCGGCCAGTCCGTGGCGGGGCCGCTGGTTGCAATGAACACCATCCTGGCCGACTCACTGAACTGGGTGGCCGATACGCTGGAAGCGAAACTGAAGGACGGGACGGCCCTCGATACCGCCATCTTGGAGACGCTCAAACTGCTGATCGATGGTCATGGCGCAGTCGTTTTTGGCGGTAACGGTTATTCCGCCGAGTGGCACAAGATGGCGGTCGAAGAGCGCGGCCTCGCCAATCTCAAAACCGCCGCCGATGCGTTGCCGGTTCTGAAAGAGCCCTACATCGAGGCGCTGTTCGACAAGCTCGGCGTGCTCTCACCGGTCGAACTGGCCAGCCGCTTCGAGATTTACGCCGAACAATACATCCTCGCCATCGAAGTCGAGGCTAAGCTCGTGGTGAGCATGGCCAAGACCGGCATCTATCCGGTGGCGGTCAAATATCTGTCGGATCTGTCCAGCTCTGCGAGTGCTCTGAAAAGTCATGGCATCGAGCTCGGTACTGAAACGATGTCGGTCATCGCCGCTCAGCTTGCGAGCATGCTGGATAAAGCCAATCAGCTGGCCACTGCGCTCAAGAAGCATGACTTCGGCACCGTCGAAGATCACATGCAGTTCTGCGCCAAGACCATCCGCCCGCTGATGGACGAAGTACGTATCTACGCCGATGCTCTCGAAGGTGAGATTGCCGACGAACTCTGGCCGTTCCCGACCTATCAGGAGATGCTGTTCATCAAGTAATCGCGCAGCGGGGTCGGCAGAGGAGGAGGCCGCTGCCGGCACCGACTTGAACGGAAACGCGCCTTGCAGCAACCGCTCAGGAGCACCCTCGGTGTTGACCAGATAATTCTGACCAGGGTCCTTACCGGGTACTATATCGCTCCCGGATCACGTCGCCAGCGAGCATGCGCACACTCGATCGCCAGTTCACCGTCGGCAACTCACGCCTTGAGCGGGTGCGCCGCGACGTCCGCGTACTGTTCGGCATGGCCAGCATGCTATGGCATTACCTGCGGGTCGGTGGGCACATCCGACGTGCTTATCGGTCGGTTGAATCCAGCGGGCGGACGCTTTATGTCGACGAGTTGCCGCCATGAAACCGTGCGATCCGCCGCCACCAACGTATGCCTTCGACTATCGGCATCGTCCGCCGTCCGGCAACGCCATCAATGGTCTCGGTGAGAGCGCGAAGCGCCCTGCTCGACACGTTTTTCACCGGGCTGGGAGTGAAACGCTGGCGTGGCAGGCACTGGACGATTTCTTCAGTCTGATCAATCCGTGGGGCGTGGTGAAGCACATGCTGGCCAATACCTGGCAGTTGCGTCGCCAGGACGGTCCGGTGGCTGAACAACGGGTAGCGGTGCCGGATACCGCGGCCATGGCTCAGCACATCAAAGCAGAATCCAGGCGTCTGGGCGCCGCCCTGGTTGGCATTGCGCCAGTCGGCGCGGATGCGCTCTACGAGAACTGCGCGGCGCCATTCGCCTATGCCATTTGCCTCGGGTTGCCGATGGACCGCGACGAAATGCTGTACGCGCCGCAAGCCCGCGCGGCGGTCGAAGTCATGCGCAGCTATCGCGAGATTTCGCGAATTGCCATCGAACTCGGCGATTTCATCCGTGCGCTGGGTTGGCCGGCACGCGCTTACGGCAATCCGAACAGCACCGATATTCTGCATATTCCACTGGCCAGTGCCGCCGGGCTGGGGCAGCTCGGCAAGCACGGCTCCCTGATCAGCGAGGAGCACGGTTCCAATTTTCGCCTGGCAGCCGTATTGACCGACCTGCCGCTCGCACTCGACGCGCCGGTCGACATCGGCGTCGAAGACTTATGCCTGAGCTGCACGCGCTGTGTCGACGAGTGCCCGCCGCAGGCTATCTTCAATGACAAGCAGCTCGTCCGGGGCGAGTCGACATGGTATGTCGACTTCGACAAATGCGTGCCGTACTTCGTCAAGACTTACGGCTGCGCGATCTGCATCGAAGTCTGCCCATGGAGCGAACCCGGGCGCGGGCCGTCGATATCACGAAAGCTGCTGGCGCGGCGCGAAAGACGGAGCTTCGATCAGGAATCGTGAATTCGATCAGCCCTGAACGGGCCACCCCTCCTTCGTCATCCCGACGATCACTTCATCTAACGCAGCGGCCAGGGTATCGACGTGGTCACGGGTCATTGGCGTAGACAATGCACACATGCCGCGCATGGATACCTGAACGCCGAGATTGCCGAGACCGAGAAAAGTCAAAAGCTTCAATTCGTCGTTGGCGGTATTGACCGCGCGAGTGTCGACCAGCGGCTGGCGCGTCCAATGAATCTGGAACAGCGAGCCGTCGCCAGTGACCTGAGCGGCTGCGTCGTGCCGTTCGAGCACCCGACGGGTTTCCTGCCGTGCGTAGTCGCCCAGCTCGTTCAGACGGGTCACGCTCGATTCGTTCAATAATGTCATTGCCGCGAGACCGGCGCAGGTCGATATCGGATTGGCGCTGAACGTGCCCAGATTGGCAACGCTGCCGCCTGCGCTCGGATCGGCGAAACAGCGCATGAATTCGCGTTGACCGCCGACGCCGCCGATAGGAAATCCGCCGCCGATGATTTTCGCCATGGTGGTCAGATCGGGCGTAAATCCATATTGACTCTGCGCGCCGCCATAAGCTTGGCGTAACGTGATTACCTCATCACAGATCAGAACGACCCCGGCACGCGCCGTTTCTTCGCGAATGACGGCGAGGAACGCCGGGTCGGCCGGGATCACGCCGCCAGCGCCGAGCATCGGTTCGACGATGAGGGCCGCCAGATCTTTACCATGAAGGCGGATCGCCGTTCTTACGGCCTCGCAATCGTTGTAGCGCAGAAGGACAACATCGTTGATCGCTGCAGCAGGCAGGCCGCCGACATCGGGTGTCGGCACCGAGAGCAGGGCAGGGTCGTCGACCGCTGGAAGTTCATGCCCGCCGACCATCACAAAGTCAGAAGACCCGTGATACGCGCCTTCGAATTTGGCGATGAGATTGCGGCCGGTATGCGCGCGCGCGGCGCGCAGGGCAATCATCACGGCTTCGGAGCCTGAGTTGTTGAAGACGATTTGCTCGACCGACGGTATGCGCGAACACAGATGCTCGGCGAGCGCGTATTCCTGCATCGGCGGCGCGGAATAAGCGGTGCCTTTGGGAAGCTGGGCTTGCACCGCCTCCGTGATAACCGGGTGCGCGTGCCCATGGATCAGCGCAGTATAGTTGCCATGAAAGTCGAGACGTCGATTGCCATCCTGATCGGTGGCGTACACGCCGCTTGCGCTGGCGGTGTAGGCGGTAAACGGCGCGTGGCGCAGCAACGCCCGCGAAGTGCCGGTAGGGACATACCGACTGGCGCGCTCGGCGTGAGCGCGCGAAAGCGCGTTACGTTCGATAAATTGTCTGAAGATGGCGGAGTCCTGCAGTTTCATGGCGTGCTCCCATTGATGGTTTTGACGAATGCACGAAAATCGCGCAGGTCGCGTTGCTTCGCCTGTAACGCGGCATCAGCGTCGCCAGCGGCAATCGCCGCCACAAAGGCGTCGTGATTGCGGAGTGCTTCGCCGTAGTAAGGTGGTCTGGTGCGAACGAGTTCGCGCAGCGCGGCTGTGCAATAAGGCACGCTCTTCATGCGTAACACTTCGATCAGTTGCAGTAACAAAGGGCTGTTGGCCGCTTTATAGATGGCCAGCTGGAACTCGCTGTTACGCTCAAGAACGCGATGCAGGTCGCCTGCGTTCATCGCAACACGCACGGCAGCGCATAGTTTGCGAATGTTGCTCACAGCAGCCTGGTCGGCGCGACCGGCAGCCAGGGCCGTAGCGTGACCCTCGAGTTGAATGCGCAGGTCCCAGACTTCCTCTGCCGTCGCTTCATCCAATGGCGGCACGACGATGCCGCGATTGGGCAGCACGGTCAGCGCGTTCTCTGCCGACAGCCGGGTCACCGCCTCGCGTACCGGCATCACACTGGTGCCGAGTTCCGCCGCCAGTTGTCGAAGCGTCAGCGTTGTTCCGGGTTCGAAGCGACCCGACAGCAGCGCCTGCTTCATCCGTCCGTAGGCCAACTCATTCAAGGTCACACGCTCGATGGGCGGCAGGGGCACAACCGAAGTAGACATGCAGACTCCAATTGACATCTGTGATCACAGATATCTATAGTCGCCGGACAGCAGGGAAAAGTCACGAGGATTGCGCGTATGAGTGATGAAGGCCGCAATGGCGGTTGGCGGATCAGTGTCGATACCGGAGGGACTTTTACCGATGTCGTGATTGGTGACGCGCTCGGCCGGTTCACCATCGGCAAGGCGCTGACCACGCCGGACCGTATCTTCGTCGGCTTACGCGCGGCGTTGGAAGCGGCCGCTGAGCCACTTGGCCTTTCGCTGGCAAGCCTGCTCGCGCGTACCGATATATTCATTTACGGAACGACCCGGGCAACCAATGCGATAGTCACCGGGACGATTGCCAAGACGGCTTTCCTCACCACCGCCGGCTTTCCGGACACGCTGCTGCTGCGCGAGGGCGGCAAGTTCAACCCGCATGATTTCTCCGTCCCTTACCCGGCACCCTATGTGCCGCGCCGCCACACGTTCGAGATCACTGAGCGTACGAACTCTCGCGGCGACCTCATTATTCCCCTGGATGAAGCCGCTGCGATCGCCACCTTGGAGGTCATCAAAGCACGTGGGTTCGAGGCTTGCGCAATCTCCCTGCTGTGGTCGATCGCCAACCCGATCCATGAACAGCGCCTCGGCGCGTTGATCGAACAGATACTTCCCGGTATTCCATTTACGCTCAGCCACGCGCTGAATCCGATATTGCGCGAATACAGGCGGGCTTCATCGACTGCGATCGACGCCTCGATCAAGCCGCTGATGCAGACACATCTCCGTGATTTGCAGACAGATCTGCGGGCATCGGGTTATGCAGGCGAGTTGCTGGTCAGCACGACCATGGGCGGTTGCCTCGACATCGACAGCATGATTGCGAGGCCCATCCATACGGTGCGTTCCGGCCCGGCCATGGCGCCGGTGGCCGGCCGACGCTATGCCGGCTACGAAGGAGACTGGGAGTCGGTGCTGGTGGTGGATACCGGCGGCACCACGTTCGATGTCTCGCTGATCCGCGATGGCCGCATCGCTACGACGCAGGAAACCTGGCTGGGTGAACGATTTACCGGGCACATGCTGGGTATTCCTGCCGTCGACGCGCGCAGCGTCGGGGCTGGAGGCGGTTCGATCGCCTGGCTGGACCCGGCAGGTCTGTTGCGCGTCGGTCCGCAGAGCGCTGGCTCGCGTCCCGGACCGGCCTGCTACGGCTCTGGCGGGGTGCTTCCGACAGTGACGGATGCGGCTGTCGTACTGGGCTACATCGACCCGAATTATTTTCTCGGCGGGCGCATGAAACTGGATTCGGATGCCGCGCTTGCCGCAATCACGACAATCGCCGAACCGCTCGCGCTCACGCCGGAAGCGGCCGCGTACGCCATCTTCGCGGTTTCCAACGAAACCATGATCAATGCCATCAAGGACATCACGGTCAGTGAAGGCCTCGATCCCAGCGAAGCGATTATTGTTGCCGGTGGCGGTGCGGCGGGTCTCGGCATCGCGTTCATCGCTCGCGAACTGCAATGCCGGGGTGTCATCGTACCGCGAACGGCCAGCGCGCTGTCTGCTTGCGGCATGCAGTTTTCGGATATTCAACTGGAGCAGAGCGCGAACGCGCCAACGCGGTCGTCGAATTTCGACCGCGCAGCGGTCAACACCGCTCTCGACTCCATTGATCGCGAACTCGAACTGTTCGCTGGTCGACTGGCAGCGCGCGGATTTCACGAGCGCAGGACCGAGTATCGCGTTGAAGCTCATTACGCCGCCCAGGTCTGGGATATCAGCGTGCCACTGCCGAGTTCGCGCCTGACAAACCCGGCCGAAGTCGAACTTCTGGTCGAGGCATTCCACGCCAATCATCGGCGTATTTTCAGCGTGGACGATCGCGCAAGTCCGGTGGAATTTCTGAACTGGACAGGCCGCCTGTCTCTACCATTGCCGCAGACCGAGACCTCCGCTGCCGCGAGGTCAATACACGCCACGCAGGCGACCACTCGATCAGCCTGTTTCGATATCGATGATCGACGCGAGACCGTGGTTCATCGAGGTGACGGCATACAGGTTGGCGATACCATTATCGGCCCGGCGATTATCGAAGAAGAGACGACAACCGTGGTCATCCCGCCAGGCGCGCAGGCTGTGCTGACCGTCGCTGACAGTTACTACATCACGTACCAACACGGAGGAGCGGGCTCATGACTTCCCCTATCGTCGGCGTCGAACCCCCGCAGAACGTAGCGCTGACTCCGCTGCTTCTGGCGGTGCTTGCCAACCGCTACGATGGTGTCGTGCGCGAAATGACCAACACGATGCTCCGCACCGGTCGTTCGGCGGTCATCAATAGCGCGCGAGATTTTTCGTGTGGCATTACGACCGCCGACAACGAATTGTTTGCCACCGCCGAAGGTCTGCCCGCCCACACCTACGGGCTCAATCTGCAGACTGCCGCCATGTGCGCGTATCACGATGACATTGCCGAAGGCGATGCCTATCTGCATAACGATCCCTACAGCGGTAATTCGCACTCTGCCGACCATACGTTGATTGTTCCGGTGTTCTGGGAAGGCGAGCACCTGTTCAATGTCTGCGCCAAAGCGCATCAGGCGGATATCGGGAACAGTCTGCCAACGACTTATCATGCGGCGGCTCGCGACATCTACGAAGAAGGCGCGTTGATCTTTCCAGCCGTTCGAGTGCAGCGCAACTTCGAAAGCAACATGGATATCATCCGGATGTGCCAGCGGCGCATTCGCGTACCGGACTATTGGCACGGTGACTTTCTTGCGATGCTCGGTTCCGCCCGCACCGGGGAAAAGCGTATTCACGACATCTGCAGAAAGTATGGCACCGCCATCGTGAAGCAGTTCGTGATCGAGTGGTTTGACTATAGCGAACAGCGCATGCGCCAGGCTATCGCCGCACTACCGCCTGCAATTATCGAACGCGAAAGTTTTCACGATGCGATTCCGCCGTTCACCAACGAGCCCATACCCGTGCGAAGCAAGCTGACCATCGATCCGGCAGCCGGCAGCCGGCATCGTCGAGATCGATCTCACTGCCAACATCGATTGCATGAACAACGGCCTGAACCTGTCCGAAGCCTGTTCAATCAGCAACTCGGTCGCAGGTATCTACAACAGCCTGCCAGCGGATATCCCCAGAAACGGCGGGTCATACCGCTGCATCCGCATGAAGCTTCGCGAAGGCGCGGCCATCGGTATCCCGAAGTTCCCGCACAGTTGTTCAGTGGCCACGACCAACGTGTCGGACCGTTTGCTGAACAACGTGCAGGCGGCAATGGCTGATCTCGGCGAGGGTTTCGGTCTGGCAGAAGGTGGTATCGGCATGGGCGCGGGATTTTCCGTTGTGTCCGGGCTGGACTATCGGCACGACGACCGCCCTTATGTGAATCAGCTCATCATCTCCTCCAACGGCGGACCGGCCTCGCCCCACTGCGATGGCTGGATTACCTACGGCATTCCCGTTGTCGCCGGACTGATGTATCGAGACAGTGTCGAGATCAGCGAATTGAGTTATCCCATCCACTATCGGGAGCTCCGGGTCAGCGAGGATACGATGGGCGCAGGGCGAACCCGCGGTGCGCCAGGACTCGTGCTGACGTATGGGGCCAGCGGGCACCCGATCACGGTCGTTTTCGCCTCCGACGGTCAGCAGCATGCGGCACGAGGCGTGCGTGGCGGCGGCGATGGCAACCTCGGCCGGGTCGAGTTGATTGACGAGAACGGCGCCGTCACGCCGATGCCGAATGTCGGGCAGGTCGAGCTGAAACACGGACAATGGTTACGGGGTATCGATACCGCCGGTGGCGGTTACGGCGATCCGCTGGAACGGGATCCCGCATGCGTGCTGGAAGATCACGAGGAACATTATATTTCGTTGAACCACGCCCGTGATGTTTATGGCGTGGTCTTCACCGGTAACGCCGAAGAGCAATCGTTGCGAATCGACGAGTGCGCAACTGCCGCGCTCCGTATCACATTACGTGCAGCCCGTGGTTGAACAAGGATAAGCGCACATGGCAACTCCGTTACGAGGCTATCCGGAAAACGAGCGTCTTCCGCTGATTCTGGGTTTCCAGCGCATCGCGGACAATACGACTCGCGAAACGCGCTTTATGGATCATGGCCGAGGGATCTATGTTTACGATACCGACGGCCGTGAATATATCGAAGCAACTGCCTCGTTTTATGTCGCAGCACTCGGCTATCGCAATGACGAATTGATCGACGCCATCGCGGCGCAGTATCGCGACCTTCCGTTCTTTGTCTCCGCTTTGCATAGAACCAGCAAAGTCGCGCTCGATCTCGCCGAACGCCTGGTCAAGCTGGTACCCGTGCCCGATGCGCATATCCTGTTCGCAGCGACCGGATCCGAAGCGATCGATTACCTGCTCAAGCTGCTGAGATTCCAGGCGGTGACGCGCGGTACTCCAGAGCGCCGCACTGTCATCGGGCGCCATGAGAGTTACCATGGTGGCACCCTCGGTGCCGCCAGTCTGACCGGTGCTCATCACGAGGAGTTCGGCCTGCCGCTGCCGGGCTTTCTGCATGTCGCCCAGCCCGATTACCACGGCTTGCGACAGCCCGGCGAATCCCGGCTGGCGTTCTCCGAGCGACTGGCGCGCGAGCTAGATGACCTGATCGCACAACAACCACCTGAAACGGTCGCTACCTTTTTCGCCGAACCCATCAGTTTTTCCGCTGGTTTCAAAGTGCCGCCGGCGGAGTACTTTCCAGCCATCACCCGGGTGCTGCATGACCATGGCGTCGACCTGGTGGCCGACGAGGTCGTCACCGGCTTTGGCCGCACTGGGCAATGGTTCGGCAGCGACAGCCTGGCATTGAAGCCAGCCCACGTGACATTGGGCAAGGCGATTACCGGCGGCTATTTTCCGCTTTCGGCTGTTGCCGTCGGCAAGGCGCTGTACGCGGATCTGGAACATGGTTCAGATCGCGTCGGGACTCTGGCGCACGCGGCAACCTATGCCGCACACCCGGTTGGCGCAGCTGCGGCACTGAAGACCATCGAGATAATTCAGCGCGATAGACTGGTCGACCATGCGGCTCGGATGGGCCAGCACCTGGCTGCTCAATTACAGTCCTGCGCGGATCACCCTCTGGTCGGCGATGTACGAACGTATGGGCTCGCAGGCTGCGTCGACTTTCTACGACGCGATGCCAGCGATCGTCCTGTCAACGATGCTGCACATGCAGACCGGGTATGTCAGGAAGTCTATTCCATATTGCTCGACGCCGGTGTCGTCGCGCGCCCAGCGGGCAGAAGCCTGATCTTCGCTCCGCCGCTGATTGTTCAAACGTCGGAAATCGACGAAATAGTCAGGCGCTTGAAACGTTCGCTCGATACCGTGCTGGCGAAACAATCTAAATAGCAGTCGGCACCGGAATGAGTTCGATGCGCGAACCAGCCGTCGGCCAGCGGTCGTCGCTACGGCCGGCCGGATTCAACGGATCCGCAATACTGCCTTACCGGTAAAGCGGCGCTCGATCAGAGCCCGGGCGGTTTCTGCCGTGCGTTGCCAATCGTCGATGACGGAAACTTCGACCTGCAGCTTGCCGGCCGCGCAGAGGCCTAGCAAGCGAGTGAGTCCTGCAGCGGGCGAGGCGATGGCATCTTCGCGATACAGCGTGAATCCTTCGACGCGTGCGAAATTCGCGGCACAGAACTGGCGGATAGAGAGCGTCATGCTGGCGCCCATAGTCAGGCCGAACAATACACACACGCCATGCTCGCCGAGGCCGCGCAATGCCTGTGTCGCGAAACCGCCACCCACACTCTCAACGATGAGTTGATAGGGTCCCGCGGCACCGCAAAGACTGCCGTCCTGATCGACGATGACCTCGTCTGCACCGAGTGCGCGCAAGCCATCGATCTGATTGGGGCGGCGCACCTGCGCTACCGTTATCGCACCCATCAGGCGGGCGAGTTGGACAGCGATATGGCCAACGCCACCGGTGGACCCGGTAATCAGTACTCGTTGGCCGAGAAGTCGCTCGCCGCGCTCCAGCACATACAGCGCTGTCAATCCGGCAACGGGCAGGCAACTTGCGACCTCATCTGAGACACTATCCGGGATCGCGGCTAGGTAGTTCGCTGCGAGACAGGTGTACTCGCCAAATCCGGTGCTGTTTTTCGACCAGCCGACGACGCGTGTGCCGGCAATGTGGCCGGAACCATCGGCTGCTGCGCGCTCGACGACGCCGGCGACGTCCCAGCCTATCGGTGTGCCGGCAGATTTGCTTGCGGCGAAGCCAATTTCGCCTCGATTGAGCGAGAACGCCGTGACCCTGATCAGCGCTTCGTGGGCGGCCGGGACGGGTATCGCCACGTCGCGCAATGCGAGATTGGCGACAGCACCTGGCTCGACTACGACAGCTTTCATGAACTCATCGACCGAGCATCGCATTCTCTTCGGCAATCAGCAGCTGGAAAGATGGTCGCGCCAGCGTCGCGCCGACAGCCGCTGCCAGACGTGGCCAGCGCGATGCATCCACAGTGACGCCCGCGTGTTGCAGATTGACGAAAACCGAGGCGATGGCGATGTCGCCAATTGTAAGAACATCACCGACGAAATGTCGCGCACCAGGTGCAAGCTGACCTTCGAGATAGTCGAACATCGGTGGTAACTCGATCTCGAGCGCCTGCTGCACAACTGGCTCGTCTGTTGGTTGCTGGAAGAAGCCAGGTTTGATAACCCGTTCATAGAAGACCTTTCCTCCGGCGATGGGAACAAGTCCGCCGTCCGCGTACTCCTCGAACCAAAGCGCGCGCGCGTAAGCGTAGGCCTCGGCGGGATACAGTGCCGGTGTTGGATGGACGCGCTCCAGATAGGCGCAGATGATGGAAGAGTCGGCCAGCGCTTTTTCGCCATCCGTGTATGCCGGAATCTTTCCGAGTGGAGAAATGCGACGATACTCTGCGCTGACATTAAGCGGTACTACCGGGTCGACGTCGTAGGCAACACTCTTTTCTGCAAGCGCTACGCGCACTTTGCGCACAAACGGCGACAGAGCGATTCCATGGACTTTAGGCATCGTAGTATCCTCGTGGTGGGGCATGACGGCCCGCCGAACGGGCTGCGCTCCCGATTCTGCCACTTGTGAATCTCAATCGCACGCACGCATTATTCGCTCTCTATCCCTGCGATATTCGACCTTCACGCTGATGCACTGTGCCCGCTGTTCTCGTGACTATTCTGCTGCGACGCGTTTCTGCCCCGAATGCGGCTTGGCGCTGGCCACTGCCTCGTCGGGGACGCCGTTGGAGCGGCGTTACGCGACCATCCTGTTCGCCGACCTGACCGGCTATACCGCGCTTACCGAAACAAGCGACCCAGAAGATGTCGCCGCACTGGTGGAACGACTGCGCGCGATACTTTCCCCGATAGTCGAGGCGCATGGCGGCATCGTCAATCAATTTGTGGGTGACGAGGTTATGGCGGTGTTTGGCTTGCCTGTTGCCCACCGTGATGACGCGCGGTTTGCTGTACGGACCGCCTTGCGTCTCCACGCCGCGATGAAAGCAGCGATGGCGGATAGCGGGCTTGCTTTGCACTGTGGAATCGCCAGCGGTCTCGTTGTAGCGCGGCGCGCAGACACTCGCGCAGGCGCATGGACGCTGACGGGTGACGCAGTCAATGTCGCCGCGCGATTACGTTCACTGGCCGGGCCACACGAACTTCTGGTCAACAGCGAATGTTGGCAGCAGGTCGCACCTTATTTCGCAGGCGCCAGCGATGGACCAGTAGAAGTCAAGGGCCGTGAGTTACCGGTCGTTCCCTATCGTGTCGTCGAGGAGCGAGTTGGAGGTGTATTGTCGGCCGGGCCAATGTACGGCCGAGATGCCGAATGCGCACAGTTGACAGCCAGGCTCGATGCCTGCGTTGACCACGGGCGTGGTGGTATCGCAGTCATTGCGGGTGAAGCCGGTATCGGAAAATCCAGGCTTGCCCAGGAAATTCTGCTCGCAGCGCGCGAACGCGGATTCGATTGCCATGTGGCAATCGTTTATGACTTCGGCGCCACACGTGACGATGAACCGCTGGTGTGTTGGACTCGCAGCCTGCTTGGCATGCCGGCAGCTGGCGGTGAGAGCGCGCGCGCCACGCTGAGCGCGTTGATCGAGCGTGCTCCGGTGGGTCAATCGTTGAGCTTTGCGCTTTACGAACTCGCCGCTCTCGAGCCGCCTGCCGAGGTACGTGCGATGCTTGCGGCTCTCGATGCAGAAGGACGCATGCAGACTCGGCGCGCTGCTTTTTTTGCTCTGCTTCGCCGTGCCAGTGCCGCAGCGCCACAGTTATTGTTCATCGACGATTTTCATAACGCTGATCGCTCGCTGGTCAGCGAGATTCAGTCATTGATCGACATTACAGGGGCTCTTCCGCTTGTCGTCCTCGCAACCATCCGAACAGTCACTTCAGCGAGCGAAGAAAACTACCTGTCAGCACTGGGTGGTGCGTCGCATCTGGAGCTCGGCGCATTAACGGCTCCGGCTGCGAGGGACATGGCAGACGCGATCGCCGGCGAGCTTGCCCCCGCCGGACTCACCGCTGCGCTTGAACGCGCTAACGGTAATCCACTTTTCCTCGAGCAACTGCTGCGCAACAGCACATCGGGGCTCTCAGAAGGAGTGCCCGGCACGGTAATGTCGCTGGTGCAGTCTCGCATTGACGAACTGTCTCAGCACGACCGAGACGCAGTGCAGGTAGCAGCAATACTCGGGCTGCATTGGTCATTGACCGTATTGCGCGATCTCATCGACGAACCTGGCTACGACCCAGCGCCATTGGTCGAGCATGCGTTCGTGCGTTCTGACCAATCAGGTTTTGTTTTTCGTCACGGTCTGCTGCGCGATGGGGCGTACGCTTCGATACTCAGCTCGACACGTCGCTTGCTGCACATCAGAGCTGGTGAGTGGTTTTTTTCGCGGGCAGAACCCAGCGTGGCTGCTGAGCATTTCGAGCGTGCGAGCGATCCTCGGGCCGCTCTGGCTTACTTTGACGCATCCAGGTCGGCCGCAAGTCGTTTTCAGTTCGAGCGGGCACTCATGCTGGCTGACAACGGCCTGGAGCTCAATGGAATTGATACACCCGTTCGTTGCTCGCTGTTCATGGCGCGTGCAGGTTGTCTCGCCGAACTCGGTCGGGTAACCGAATCCATCGAATCGGCCAGTATCGCGCTCGACCTGACGCAGGACTCCGTAGAGCGCTTTGAAGCGCTGCTGACCATAGCGGCCGGTATGCGCCTGACCGACCAGATTGATGCCGGTCTGGCCGCACTCGATACTGCCGAATCCGACTACAGCAAGGGAGTCGGAGCAGGGGCGCTCGCTCGTCTGCATCACCTGCGTGGCAACCTGCTGTTCCCCAGCGGTCGAGCGGGTGATTGCCTGCGGGAACACTCGCGCGCGCTGGAGCTCGCGCGATCAGTTCAGGATAAAGAGGCCGAAGCGAACGCGCTCAGCGGTCTTGGCGATGCATATTTTCTCGAAGGCCGCATGCACTCGGCCAATATCGAGTTCCGTAGGACGGTGGCGTTGGCCAAAGCACATGGTTATCTCAGGATTGAAGTCGCGGCCACGCAGATAGTCGGCTGGACTGCGCACTTTCTGCTTGAATTCGACGAGGCGGCCAAGCAAGGCCGCGCTGCAATCGACCTGGCACGACGGGTAGTTCATCTGCGCGCGGAATTAATCGCTCGCAGCATGCTGTTCTGGGTCGAAGGGATCATGCGCAAAAATCTGGAATTCGACGAGAGCTACGTCGACAGGAATATTGAACTTGCACAACAGCTGGGCGCGAAGCGTTTCGAAGCACAAGCGTGGATGGCGCGGGCTATGCTGGGTCATCTTCGTGGTTCGCTCGACTCTGCAATAGCCGACGTTCGACACGCGCTTGCGATTTGCCGCGAGCATGGCATGGGTTATGTCGGACCGTTTGCCTATGCCGTTCAGGCACTGATTGAGCCGGAGCCTGAAAAATGTTTTCAATCATTGGTAGCAGGCGAAGTTGAGCTGGCCCGTGGGTGCGTCAGCCACAATCACCTCTATCTGCACGCGCTCGGTATCGATGCCATGCTTGCCCACCATGAATGGGAACGCGCCGCGCGCCACAGCGAGTGTCTGCTTGCTTTGACTGCGGCGGAATCACTGCCCTGGAGTGATTTTGTTATTGCACGAGGCCGTGCGCTGCTGAGGCACGGCCGTGGTGAGCGCAGCGCGTTGCTGCGTGACGAGTTACAAGGACTGATCGCGCAGGCGCAGCGCATCGGCTATTCGCTTTCGCTGCCGCAGCTACTGCACGCGGCAGCAGAACACTAGCCTGCTAGCAAGCCACCGTGCCGCTTCCCACCATGGAGGCGGCATGTCAGCGACGCGCTGATCAAACAGTGGCTTTATCGAAATCGCTCGCATCATGACGTTCAGGAACGCGCTCTTCTTCTGGTCCCCAGGTCTTGTTCACGCGACGGCCACGTTGAACGGTCGGGCGCGCCTGGATCTCCGTTGCCCAGCGAACAACATGGGAATAAGAAGCGACATCAAGGAACTCGCCGGCTTCGTAGAGGTAGCCTTGGACAAGACAGCCGTACCAGGGGTAGGTGGCGATATCCGCAATGTTGTAGTTGTCGCCACATAGATACCGGCGTGTCGAAAGGTTGCGGTCCAGAACATCGAGCTGACGTTTGACTTCCATCGCGAAGCGGTCGATGCAGTATTCAATCTTCTCTGGTGCATAGCTGTAGAAATGCCCGAAACCGCCACCGAGGTATGGTGCGCTGCCCATCTGCCAGAACAACCACGACAGGCACTCGGCACGCGCCTGCGGCTCGCGGGGGATGAAGGCATCGAACTTTTCCGCGAGATAGACCAGGATCGCGCCGGATTCAAAGATGCGTGTAGGTGTCGCGGTGCTGCGATCGAGCAGGACAGGGATCTTGGAATTGGGGTTCAACGCCACAAAGCCGCTGCCGAACTGTTCGCCTTCGCTGATATTGATAACCCAGGCGTCGTACTCCGCTTCACGCTTGCCGAGCGCCAGCAGTTCTTCCAGCATGATGGTGACTTTCACGCCATTCGGCGTTGCCAGCGAATAGAGCTGTAGCGGATGCTTTCCTGTCGGCAGTTCCTTGTCATGCGTAGGGCCGGCTACCGGGCGGTTGATCTTGCTCCAGGTGCCGCCGCTTTCAGTGTTCAAGGCCCACACTTTAGGCGGTACGTAAGTTGGTTTGGCACTCATGAATCGTTCCTTCCGATGGGATGGTCAAGGGTCATACAAGTTTCAGACCTCCCTAACCGGACCGCGAATCGCGGCGCGGCGGTTACGACATACCAGCCAGCCTAGTACTGGCCCGAGCAGTACGCTGCTGGCCGGTAGCGGCACTGCAGTTGCGTTGAATGCATCGGTAAAAAGATTGGACAGCAGTGCATGTGGGATGGTCGTCGGATGAATTGTATCCCAGAACAAATGGGCATTCGGATCAGCGCACGCGCTGCTATCAAACAGGCCATCCACACACGGTGTCGTAATGTCGGTTATCCCGAAAAATGCAGCGTTTGCCAGCAGCACATTGAACGGCGAGTAGATGTTGACAAGTTTGACCGCTGGCCCCGCGCCGCTGACGATATTCACCAGCCCGTTGTTGAAGTTGATGGTGGCTTCGCTGAGATCCCCTGCGTTGCCGCTGGCGATGCCGCTCGGTGTGCGGCCCAGATCGGGCAGATTGGCGACATAAATTTCAACCGCGCCCCGACCGAGCAGAGTATTGACAGCGTTGTTCACGTTGGTCAATGAGAGCGAGACGATGTCCTGTGGACGGGCATAGCCGAGACTGGTCGCGGAATTGATGTCGTTCGCACCAATCCACAATACGAACGCGGTGTTCGTTCCGCTGACATCCGGTACCAGCGCAAGCTCACTGTCGAGACCGACCGCTGCGCTCTGCAGCAGGCTGCCGAAAAGCGGAACAGCACCGAGTTCATCATCGCCGGTATTGTCCCGACCGTTGATAGGGCCGCTGAAGGCGCCACCGAAAGCAAGGTTGTTGACGGTTATCTGCGGATTCGCGGCCTGATAGTAGTCAGCCCAGACCGGCCCATTGCTGAATCGTCCCGGGAAATACGGCGCAGCAGGCACCGAGAACAAGCCGAAAGTCGCGCTTGACGTCGCCGCTGCCAGGCGCCCCGTATCGGACAGGCTGTCGCCAAGTATGCCGAGATTGGAAAAAGTCGCTGCGTGGGCCGGCAGATTCAGCGCGCCCAGCAGCAATCCGAGGGTCAGTATTTTTGAATTCATGTGGGTTTCGACTCGATAGGTGAATATTCAACAGCGATGTTCAGTGCGCCTGAAATATAGCATTTCATCGTGACAGGCTGCTTGGGTGCAGCACGGGTCGATACCCGTTCGCCAGCGCCGCTACGGAGGTGGGTGGCGTCAGCACCGTTGCCAGACCCGAATCTGGTTTGCGCGTTGGTTCGAGCCAGGCATCGAATGAGTAGCGGAACAACTGTGACGCATATACCAGCTCGCAGTTTCCGTCGGCGCCGACAATCACGGTCCCGTCGGGAAGATCAGTGAATGGAGCGGACCACACGATTCGATCTCGAGCGCGGGTGAGTCCGCGGCCTTTGTGCAATCGTTCGCGGCGGAGTCGATCATTCAGCTCGTAGGCGCGTAGCGGCCTCGCTGCGTCCATCGCCCGCGTCACGGCATCGCGATAAGCCAGATAGTCGTGACGCCGACAGGTCGCGCAGGGACGGTGACCAGCGGCGAGTGCGACAGCGTCATCCAGGAAAAACAGTGGTGTCCAACGGCGGGGTCTCGCTAGTGGCCAGCGCCAGCCCCGGAATTCGGTTACGCAAACGATCCACAGAGCGCTGCCGTGATGGCGCACGACCTGTTCCTGATCATTGACCACACAGCCGCGGTTGCCGGTGAACAGCCCCCGCGCTGACACCGCGTGTAAATCGCCCCAGGGATCGATGCGGTTTCGCCGCGGCGAGCTGGTCATCGGTTGTGCACCTGTAGCCGTTCGGTAAAGGTAATGGCCGTTTTATTCTGATCATTCCGGTATGGCAATCGCCTGGCACTCGACGGAGATTCAGGGCTCCTTTAGCGCGACAGCGCACCGAAAAACGCGGGCCATCGGGATTACCCTGTGCTCGTGGCCCAGTCCGCGACAGACGCTGCAGAAGCCGCTGATCATGCATCACCAGCATCGAGCAGTAGTGATCTGCGTTGATAAAGCGACTGTGAACGGTCCACCGCGTCTTAATAGCAGGAGAAGTTACCCATCATGCAGACGATCCATGCTCAGTTCGCCACCAATCATGCCGCGGAATCGGCACGACAGGCACTTATCGGTTCAGGCGTCGCTGAAGAAAATCTTCACCTGACCTTACTAACCCCTGCAGCGCAAGATTACGCGGACGAATCAGTCAGTGGTGCCGATGCGGAAGCGGTCACTGGTGAATCACCCGGTGCGGAACACGCTGGCTCATCGGCGATGGCCGGAATAGCCATCGGCAGCGCTATCGGGATCACGCTGGGCGCGGTCGCCACACCAGTGGTAGGTCCTATTGCCATGATGGCTGGCGCCGGCGTAGGCGCCTATACCGGCTCGTTGATTGGCGCCTTGTCCGGCATGGAAGACGCAGAGGAAAGTGAGCGTATTCAAGCACTGGATTCGGTCGCCGCCGAACTCTCCATTACCGTCATGGATGGCGACGACACTGTCTTAACCGACGAGATCGTGCGCTCATTCGGCGGTGTATTAGGTCCCGCGAGGAACCACCATTGAGGCATCGAGCGGCGATTTGCGCACTGTTCATCGTGGGGGCGCCGGCAGCACTGGCCGACATCGCGCTCGCCGCCGACAAAGGGACTCTGTCGGTGGTATTCGAGAACGACAAATTCGCCGGCACCGATAGAAATTACACCAATGGTGTCAATGTCGCCTATCTGTCGGCACCGAATGCAGTTCCTGGTCCGGCGCGCTGGCTGGCTCGGACAGTGTTACGTGCCGATAGCCAGGACACGCTGTATGCCGGTATCGGCGCCGGACAGAGTATTTTCACACCGCGCGATACGCAGACAAGGACCCCGCTGCCGGATCAGCATCCCTATGCCGGCTGGTTGTACCTCTCCTTTTCGGTCTCAGTGGATACGGGCAAGACGCTCGACACCTTGGCTCTGGATACTGGTGTCGTCGGTCCTCATTCAGGCGGTGAATGGTCGCAAAATCATATTCATGATCTGCTGGGTGCCGACACGGCGAAAGGCTGGGACAATCAGATCCGAAATGAAGTCGGCTTCGTGCTCACCTATGAACGCAAATGGCGAGCGATAGCCGAATGGCGCCGAGCAGGCCTGGCGGTAGACATCATTCCGAACGCGTCGGTTTCGCTTGGGAATGTGTTGACCCAGGGCACTACCGGTCTGACGCTTCGTTTTGGCCAGGACCTGGCCAGCGATTACGGCCCGCCGCGGGTGCGCCCGGCGCTAGCCGGCGCCGGGTTTTTCCGCCCGCGCGACAATTTTTCGTGGTATCTCTTCGTCGGCGCCAACGGCCGGGCCGTTGCTTACAACATCGTGCTTGATGGCAATGCATTCCGCAGCGGCGGCCCGAGTGTCGACCGCCACCCACTGGTAGCTGAAGGGCAGGCCGGCCTGGTCATGCAGATGCGTCGCGTCCAGACAGCATTGACTGTCGTCACCCGGACTGATGAATTCAGTGGCCAGGGAAAGCAGGAATTGTTTGGAGCGGTGTCGGTATCGATGAAATTCTGACGTATGGTCGCGACCCGCCATAGCCAACTCTTGGCTCGGCAGGGCACTTTCACTCGTGCGGCTGAGGTGACACTGTGGCGACGCTACGCGCACCGACGCGCGGCATCAGCCATCACTTCGACGGCTTCGTCCTGCTGCGTGCGCACGCTTATGGTTGTGGCGCCGCTGTCCGCCCACGCTCTGAAGCGCTCGATGATACGTGCAGGTGGTCCGACCAGACTTTTCTGATCGACCCACTCATCGGGAACGGCGGCGGCGGCTTCGTCCTTGCGTCCGGCGAGATAGAGTTCTTGGATGCGTTCGGCAGCGTCACCGAATCCGCGCCTGATCATCAATTCCTTGTGAAAGTTCTTCGAGCGCGCGCCCATCCCGCCGACATATAACGCTGTCTCCGGTTTCATCGCGGTGAGGGCTGCTTTGACATCGCTATCCACATGCACATGGCAACTGGCCAGGATCTCGAAACCTCGCAGGGATTTGCCGCCACCGGCACGCGTAAAACCCTCGGTCAGCCACGGCAGGTATTCCGGCAGAGCGCCTGGAACGAAACCGAGAGGCAGCCAGCCATCAGCTATCTCGCCCGTCAAACGGACGGCGGCGGCAGTGCCGGTGCCGAGATAGATCGGAATATTCGCGTTCATGTGCAGGATCGATTTCAGTGGCTTCGCCAGGCCCGCGGCGCCGGTGCCGGTATACGGCAGCGCGATTTCGCGGCCCGCGTGCGTAACCGGCTCTTCGCGCGCCCAGATCTTACGAATGATGGCGACGTAGTCTCTGATACGACCACACGGTCGGCCCCACGGTTGTCCGTACCAGCCCTCGACAATCTGCGGGCCAGAAACGCCGATGCCAAGCAGCATGCGATCGCCGCCGGCCATGGCGTCAATCGTCGCCGCCGTCATCGCGGCGTTGGCAGGCGTGCGCGCAGCGAGCTGAATGATGCCGGAACCCAGTTTGATCCGCTGGGTAACGGCAGCGAGATAGGCCAGCGGCGAGAGCGCGTCCGATCCGTATGCCTCGGCTGTCCACACCGAGTGATAGCCGAGTGCTTCGGCGCGCTTCACCCGTTCTACCGGCAGCGTCATGCGTGCGCCGGAATAGCCAATCGCCAATGCAAGCTTCATGTGTCGTATTCCTGCAAGTGTTTCGGAATGGATCCTTGTCATACAGAATGGGTGCTTCCGCCAGCGCACTTCCGGAGCGCATGTCGCCCATTATAATTATGCCGTGGAGTGATCAGATGAAAAAGAAGCGCATGTACTTCAACGCCTTTCGCATGAACTGCGTGACACACATGTCACCTGGCCTGTGGACGCGGGAAGACGATCACATGGTCGACTACCTTTCGCTCGATCACTGGATCGAGTTCGCGCGGCTACTGGAGCGCGGATGTTTCGATGCAATATTCCTCGCCGACGTGGTCGGCCCGTACGACGTTTACGGTGGCAATCGCGATGCCGCCCTGATCAATGCCACGCATCTGCCGATCAATGATCCGATGCTGCTGTTACCGGCAATGGCGACTGCGACCGAGCATCTCGGTTTTGGCTATACGAGCTCCATCATGCAGTATCACCCGTTTACGTTCGCGCGATTGATTACAACGCTCGATCATCTGACCAAAGGGCGGGTGGCGTGGAATATCGTGACGTCATTCACCAGAAGCGCAGCGCGCAATTATGGGCTCAAGAATCTTCCCGAGCACGACGAACGTTACGCGATGGCAGATGAGTACACGCGACTTTGCTACCGTCTGTGGGAAGAAAGCTGGGCCGATAATGCGGTCGTGAAAGACAAGCGTCGCGGCATCTACGTCGATCCAAGCAGAGTTCGCGACATCGACCACGACGGTAAGTATTACAGTGTGCACGGCTGCCACATCTGTGAACCTTCGCCACAACGGACACCCGTGCTGTTTCAGGCCGGAGCTTCGGGCCGCGGCACGGATTTCGCCGCGGAGAATGCTGAATGCATATTCGTGATTGGCGCCAATGCGCAGGTCGCCGGCGATTACGCGCGCAATATCCGCGTGAAGATGGCGAACTTTGGTCGGCGCGAAGAAGACGTACTGTGTTTCGCCTACATGAAAATCATCACCGGCAGCACTGAGGCCGAGGCGCGCGCAAAGTACGACGAATATTTTGGTCAGATCAGTTACGACGGTGCGCTGGCGCTGCTATGTGCCTGGACCGGTATCGACTTCAGCCAATACGAACCGGACCAGCCGATAGAATACATAGAAACCAATGCCGTACGCACCGTACTGCACAGTTTTACTGCCGGCGATCCGAGTCGCACCTGGACGCTCCGTGATGTCGCTCGTTTCGTCGGCATCGGCGGCGCGGGGCCGGTGCTGGTCGGCGCACCGGAGCAGATCGCCGATGAGCTTGAAAACTGGATAGCCGCTGGCGTCGATGGATTTAATCTCTCGTATGCGACCCTGCCGGCGACGTTCGAGGAATTCGTCGACGGAGTCGTACCGGTATTGCAGAAACGCGGTCGCATGCAGACGAGTTATCAACCCGGCACCCTGCGTGAGAAGTTATTCGCGCAGCGCCCGTCAACCGTGCAATTGCCGCACCCGGCGGCGACCTATCGTCGGGTCTGATTATTAGTAAACAATATTGTTGACATTAATCAATGTGGTTGATAGTCTGCACCCATGGTCAGCCGCACCACCACACTGAAGAACGTCCCCGCCGAGGGCACTGACCCGGAGACCGATGAGGCTCGCCTCGATGCCGTTTTCCAGGCCTTGAGCGATCCGACGCGTCGCGCGATCCTGCAACACCTCGATGGCCACGCTCTGCTGGTCTCCGAACTCGCTCAGCAATTCAACATTTCGCTGCAGGGAGTCTCGCGTCACATCCAGGTGCTGGTCCGCGCCGGCCTCATCCGGCAGGAACGCACAGGTCGCATCAGCCGGTGCAGTCTCACTGCCGGCCCGCTCTTCGACGCTGCGCTCTGGCTCAATCGTTACACCCGATACTGGCAGCAGCAGTTCGATGTGCTGACTACTACGCTTGCGCAGATTGACGCACGCCGCGATGCTGCGGCAACGCGCCCGCTCAAACATCGATCAACCCCGAAATCCCGATGATGCCCAACGTCAAGGAGCAAGCCATGACTTCTCACGCCGTCGTTACACCCGATCAATGGTCGCTCGCACGCCGCGACTTATTGGCCAAGGAAAAGGAATTCCTCAAATTACGCGACCAGCTGAGTCAGGCACGCCGCGACCTGCCCTGGGAGCGTGTCGAAGCTGACTATGTATTCGAAGGCGCCGCCGGTCGCGAGACACTTGCGGACCTGTTTGGCAATCGCAGTCAATTGATTGTCTATCACTTCATGTTTGCACCTGATTGGGAAGTGGGCTGCAAGAGTTGTTCGTTCTGGGCCGACAACTTCGACGGAGTTACCGCGCATCTGGCCCAGCGGGATGTGGCATTCGCCGCTATCTCACGTGCGCCGTACGCCAAACTCAAAGCGTTCGCGCAGCGCCTGGGCTGGCAATTCAAGTGGGTATCGTCCGCCGACTCGGAATTCAACTACGACTACCACGTGTCGTTCCGCGCCGAGGACGTCAAGAACGGCACGGCAAAATACAACGAAGCACCCTACGCCGGAACCATGACCGATCTGCCCGGCATCAGTGTGTTCTATAAAGATGCTGAAGGCGGACTGTTTCACACCTATTCGACTTACGGGCGGGGCCTGGATCCAGTCAACGCGGCTTACCAGCTGATCGACCTCGTCCCGAAGGGCCGCGATGAAGCTGAACTGCCATTCGCGATGGAATGGGTCAAATTGCACGATCTCTACGTCGCCTGAGCCCAGCAGCACCGGAGATCCTGATGAAGTACGCCACCGGCAGCGACCTGATCAACGGCTACCGCCGTGAAATCGCCGACATCCGACAGAAGATGCGCAAGGCGCAGGTGCAGATCGAGCCGCAGGAGGTCGTCGACTATGTATTCTCGGCGCCCACCGGGCCCATTCGTCTGTCGGAGCTGTTTGGGGTGCATGATGAGCTGATAGTGGTGCACAACATGGGCCAGTCCTGCCCATCCTGCACCTTGTGGGCGGATGGCTATAACGGCATCCACGCCCATGTCATCTCGCGCGCCGCGTTCGTCGTCACCAGCCCCGACGCGCCGGATGTTCAACAGGCTTTTGCAGCGAGTCGCGCCTGGCAGTTTCCGATGGTAAGCCACCAGAGTACGAGTTTTGCCGCCGACATGGGTTATGTGGGTGAAAATGGCGGCTGGCGACCTGGCATTTCGGTGTTTCGGCGCCACGGCGGTACAATCGAGCGCGTCTCCGATGCTGCTTTGAGTCCCGGTGACGATTTCTGCACGCTGTGGCATTTCTTCGATCTACTGCCCGACGGTGCAGCCGGCTGGACGCCGAAGTTCAGTTATCTCCAGAAGTAAGTGTGCGACAGCGTACCGAAGTCCGATCGCAGGAGCGCTACGCTGGCCACAGTCCACTCACTTCGGGATCAGAATATGAAACTGCAAACCGGCAAACTACTCGTCACTGGCGCTGCCCTTTTTATCACCTCGCTGTCCCTGCAAGCGGACGAAGTGCTTTCACCAGCGGCGGTTGCTAAAGATATCGCCATCGAGAATCTTCACCAGGATGGTCCGCTGCTACGCGGCACCGTTGTGAATCGCAGCGAGCATCGTATCGAGGACGTCGAACTGAGCATTACTTATTACTGGCGGTGGGTCAACGAGACGAAACCGGGCTCGAACAGTCCGGCCTGGGCAACGGCCGTCAACCTTCCTGAATCTATCGGCCCGGGAGAAAAACTGGACTTTACGTATACCCCGGAGCAATCGATCGCGGCACGTAATGACGGTTCGTTCAACCCTGCGGCGACAGTCCTAGGCTACTCCGAATTTCATGAACATGACTCGTCGATGACCTCACGATGAACGTGGCCGCCGGTTAACGCCCGCGGCGCTCAGGCGGCGCCACGCATCGCGTCGGCGCCCCAGGAGCGCAGTACGGGCGCCACTTCCCTGGCGAACAGTTTCAAGCTGTTCATCGCCTCTTCGAGCGGAATGCCGCCGTAACGAAACACGCATAGAACACCATACGGCCCAATCTCTTTGAAGCGTGTTTCGAACTTGCGAAGCATCTGCTCTGGTGTGCCCCAAATCTGCTGTTCGATGTAGCCCTTGATCACATCCTCCTTGCCAATACTGCGCATGGCCAGCGCAGTCTCCGCATAGGAGTTGTAACCCTTGCTGGCCTTGAACTGGTCGCCGAGCATCTCATAGTGGTCAAGTACCGAGATGCCGTAGTTGCCGATATACCTTTCGGCATGCTCGCGCGCGCGAGCGGCATTGCTGTCACAGACAGTCATTTCGGTCAGCAATAACGGGCGCGCCTCGCGGCCATGGTGTTGCTTGAATGCAGCGCGATAATCCATGTATTCCTGTTTCAGCACAGCCGACGGCTTGTAATTGAACGCCATCATCTGTGCGCCGAGTTTTGCGGCCTCAAGCGCGGAATCGGCACTCATCGCAACCTGGGTAAACCGCGTCTCACGCCAATCGTTCGAAGTCGGTACCGGGCGGATCGGCGCGCGCGGTGTATCAAAAAACTTGCCGTGATGTTCTGGAAACCAGCCTGTCTCCAGCGCTTCGAGTATCAGCGGCGCCATCTCGTCATAGCGTTCACGCGACTCATCCATGCTGATGCCCATCTGCTCGAACTCGCGCCGTGCGAGCCCGCGGCCGAATCCGAGAATGGCGCGCCCGCCGGATAACTGATCGAACAGTGCAATACGTTCAGCGACCCGCAATGGCTGCAGATGCCAGGGCAGGATCACCGCGCCCGTCGCCAGCTTGATCCGTTTGGTCAGAGCCGCGACATGCGACAGATAGACAACATTGTCGGGACACAGAGCGTAGTCTTCGAAATGATGCTCGACCGCCCAGATGTGGTCGTAGCCATGCTCTTCCGCGGCCAGCGATATCTGAAGTTCTTCCTGATACAGACGGGTATCGGTCAGATCGGAATAACCAAAGCTCGCCATGATCTGTGCGATGCCAATTTCCGTCATGATGGTTGTCTCCAGTATGTCGGCGAACGAGCGAGGAAAACGCCCGAAAAAATGATACAACAAAAGATGAGCGCGGATACCTGAAATCGGACTTTCGATCTGATTCTAGGATGCAGGGGGCATTCTCTTCAATCGCCGGGAGAACTCAGGATTTTCGCTGCGCTGGACGCAGGTTCCGTACCGAGCGTTGTGACTTTCGACGTACTGAACGCCCATAGATCCTCTGTCCGTATGCCCAGATATATCGGATCTGCATGGTATCTATGTATGTTGATCTTGGCGTTATAGACCAAGCGCGGCGTGTTGTGCTTGTCGTGCAGTTGATACTGATTCACCAGAAAACGACCTCCACCCAGACCGTTACCGGTGAGATAGCAATGAATCTTCTTGATCCGGCCGCCCGAAGTATCCAAGCCGTACAGCTGGCCAAGCGTTGCAGCTGTACCCTCGACAAACCCAAGCGTGTTACGGCTTAACAAACGCCCATTTTCATCGCCGATATTCTCGGATAGAAAATCACCAAGAAGAATCTGGCCAGGAAGCGCACTGGATACCATTCGCGACAAATCGACGGTTACCTGCCCGACGATATAGCTGAAATTCGTTGGATTCAGTCCTTCGACCTGGTGGAACTCATAGTGTTCACCGACATGAAATGCTGCCCGCAATCTCGGCACCCATGAGCCCCGTGCTTTCCGCTGCGCCAACGAATTATCCACCAGGATCATCATCAGCAACTTGTACAAATCGGCATTTGCATCGTGCGTCGTTGCGCGGTTCCAGATATAAAATCCATCGCCAGTCGTCGTGCGCGCGAAATCAATCTTCACGTCCTTCGAAATAAGTTGGCCATATGCAGAGTTCACGGAGTACGCCAGGCTGTTCAGCATCGCCATCTGATCGAGTGCGGACTGCAATGAGAATTCGACGATATCAAGCAACACGACCGCACGGTTGTGTACCAGAGAAACGCCATAGCATCTGACCATATCGCTGACGAGGTCAGCCACATTCCCGCTGGTTATAGATAATGTGCTGCGCGAGCGAACGGGCTCGCAATCGAAAGCACGGCAAACTCGCGAAAAATTCGCGCGGTCCATAAACTTGGGACCAGAAAGTATTTCATTGATAATATCCGGCGAGCCCGTCACGTCGTTTTTGACAAGCTTCTCGTCATGAACGAAATCCGGAATGGCAAAATGGTGCACGCAGATAAATAGCAGAATATCGTCGTCAAGTGTCCATCCGAGCAGTATGTTGCCGCCAAGGTTCCACATCGTGAACAGCTCAAGGTCGAGCTCGCTCAATTCATCGCGTGTCTGCGCGCACATATTCGAGGTGCTGCGCTTTGCGGCGAATGTATTGGACCATGTTCCGCGGCGCATCACTGAAATCTCCAGCGCAGCGCCCAATCCTTCACGCCGTGGGATCCGTACTCAGGTGTTCCGCAGCGAATGTATCGCTGGGTACCGGGCGCCCGTAGAAATATCCCTGCACTTCATCACAGCGCAGGAGTTCAAGCATGTTCGATTGCGCAAGCGTTTCCACACCTTCAGCGACCACCTTTAACCGAAGGCCGTGCGCCAGAGAGATAATCGTAGAAACGATCGTTCCTGCTTCGCTGCTCTCCGATAAACCTGATACGAAGGATCGATCGATTTTCAGGGAATCCAGCGGTAGTTTGCTCAAATAACTGAGCGAGGAGTATCCCGTTCCAAAATCGTCGATCGCGATAGTTACCCCGAGATCCCGCAGTAGCGAGAGTTTGCGGTGACTTTCCTCTATATTCCCCATGACGACGCTTTCTGTGATCTCCAGTTCCAGCCAATCTGGACGATTGCCGCCACAACGAATTTCTTCGACGATGCTGTCAACGAAATCCTTTGCCCGCAGTTGAATGGCGGAGACATTGACCGCAACGCGAGGTACTCGGGCACCATGTTTGGCCCAATTATTCAGGTCGACAAATGCCTGTTCGACAACCCACAGGCCGACTTCGAGGATCATGCCGGTTTCTTCCAGCACAGGAATGAACAGTCCTGGAGGAATCAGTCCTCTCTCGGCATCCTGCCAGCGGATTAGCGCCTCTGCTCCAGTTGTTCGCCCGCTGCCGAGTGCGATCTTAGGCTGATAATGCAGTATGAACTCTCGGCGGTCGATAGCACGTCGCAATCTGGTCTCAATTGCCAGTGCTTCCGAAACCCGGGCATTCATTTCGCGTGCGTAGAATACGATTCGCTCGCCCGAACGCTTACTTCGTCGAAGCGCTGCTTCAGCGTTGCGCAGCAGAACATCAGCATCGACGCCATCACCGGGATACAGCGCTACTCCGGCGCGGCACATTACGCGCAACTCCTGGCCGCCTACTATGAAAGGTTCAGAAAAGCAGGCCTCCATGATTCCGTCGAGCGCACGATTGATTTCGGCCGCGGTTCGCGCTCCGCGAACGAAAATGCCGAACATATCGACGCCAATACGTGCCACCGTATCGTTGGCGGATTGCAGCCGCAGGCCAACGTCCTGCAGCAACTGGTCGCCGCACTGGCGACCGAGCGTTTCATTTATTCGTCTGAATCGCTCCAGATCGAGCAAGACGGTTGCAAGCAACATTTGCTCGCCCCTGCGTGCGCGCAGACTCTGGGATAGGCGATTGTGGAACAGGCTGCGGTTTGCGAGCCCGGTGAGCTCATCGTAGTAAGCGAGATAATGGAGACGATCCTGTTTGTCAAGGTTATCGATTGCAAATGCGATATCTCGGGTGAGGTCAACCAGGAGCTTCAGCTCTCCATCGTGAAAGAACTCGTTTTCGTCGGCATATAGTGCAATTACACCCACGGGACTATCCGCAACGATTAGTGGCAGGATGGCCATTGAACGTATGCCTGCCGGAGCATGCTTTTCGCGTGTAAACAACCTGGCGTCACTTTGCGAGTCGTTTGACACCATGGCTTTCTTCTCTCGTATCGCTCGCGCAGTCAGTGTCTCTCCGGACAGACCTCCATCAGGTGAGCTGAACAGTACATTGATAGAGGCCAGTAATTCCTCATCGACACCAGCAGATGCAACTATGATGACTTTCATTGCCGTTTGATCGATTAATCCAATCCACGTCATCGAGAATCGGCCTTCCGTGACAGCGACCTGGCATGCGTCCGTAAACAACTCGTGCCGACTGCGAACGCGTACTATCAAAGAATTGATGCCGCTCAACATCGCATAGACACGATTGAGATGGGTTATCCGGTCATCTGCTTCCTTGCGTCCGGTAATATCCCGGACCAGGGAGACGATTGTCCATCTGTCTTCCCAACAGTGGGCATGACGTCGAAGTTCAAGCCATTGATGCGTCCCGTCCCTGTATCGCCGGCATATTTCGACGGGAAGCTTGTCGGAGCCGTCGGCTATGACGGAATCGTAGATGCGTTCCAGCTCTTCGCGGGAGATGGCGAACGCTTCTTCGGGCCTTGATGCGAGCAGCTCTTCGCGATCCAGTTTCTCCATTCGGCACGCTGCGTCGTTCACATGGATGTAGGACATGCTCGAACGGTCAACAAGATAGAGGGCGTCCGAGATATTGTCGATTGCAACGACGAAGCGTCGCAGTGCCTCTTCTCCGAGTTTGCGACCGGTAATGTTCATGTGCATGACGACGGCACCAATTTGTGAGTCGTCAGCTATTGGAGTCACCGTCAACAGGAACCATCGCTGCTCGGTTGAGGAATGACAGGGATATTCAATGGAGAACTTCGTATTCGTCCCTGCCAGAACCGATCGGATGCCCGCAGCGACCGGATGGGCTTCATCAGAATTCTCGCCCTGAGCATGATCACAGTGTTCGAGATAATTGAGTCCGACAGAGGTTCCTTGTGACGATTCCGCGTTGATGTCGACAAAATGATGCCAAGTCTCATTGACCGACACGATAGTGCCATGACTATCAAGAACGGCGATTTGGGCAGGCAATGCATTAAAGATGGCAGTCTGCGCAGCGGCTTCACGACGACGCAGCTGATCCTGAGCGCGCCGCAACATGAAAGTACGACCATCGCGGGCGACAACTACATCGACCTCACCACGGGTGAGTTCTTCCAATTGCTGATCGGCGGCATGTAAAGCCTCGATCAGTGCAGGTATCCTATCGTTTGCGTCTGGTGGTGTAGGAGCTTCCATCCGGATTAGAGCAGGTGCGTCTCGAGTCCCAAGGCCTGAAGTACAGGCAGAGTCTCACTAAGGGTACCGATAATCGTACACGAGGGGGTCGGTGCAATCCGGATCAGTGTCGGTGTCATGAAAATGCCATCAGCCAGAGCGCGCTTCGACTCCTGGAATACATCGACCATCTCGATGTCGTACCGTCCCGGCAGATGCGTTCGGCAAAGTGCCTTGAGATTGGTGATTGCCTGAATGGAATTTGTTGCATTACCCGACACGTACAGACGGAATTTGAATCGTGTTCGTCGGCTCATTCGAAGGTCACTCTTTCAAGGTATTAGCATCGTCCGCTCCGCGCAGTTCGCGTAGGCGTGCATGGCCTTGCGACAAATCTCCTGCGTGACTCGCGGTCGTCCGAGCCAGGAGCTCCTTTTCCACCTGCTTCGCCAGGAGTTCCACCTTCAGAGATTTCAGCTGCATTTCGAGTTCCGCTTCCTCTGCATCCAGCCGAACGCGCTTTAGTTTTGCCGCGACATCCTGAACGTCACGTGCCTCGCGATCTGAGCGTTCCTTTTCCCATCGCAACGTGCCCATCAGCACCTCGCCGCCCGAAGTATATGTATCAGCCAATGTAACTCCCGTGTTGCTGAGTATCAGTTCCCGTACTTGATTCGAATGCGCCGTGCCGCGGGACTTGATGATTGACAATCCGCGGTTTCGTTCGCCGGCCTGCACTCGATGACTGAGATGGATCCATGTGTCGGCCAGCGTCGAAAGTTGCAGAGTCGAGTCGCGCTCGGTACTTCCGATGATCTCATCGAGCAGGCTGGTGCAAATCAGGGTGATTGAGTCAGCTTTTGCCCAGTCCAGGAGCCGCTCTCCAACACTGTGAGCGGTTGATTCATTGCCGGATCGGGAGAGCGCTGATATCGGATCGATTATCAGGCAACGTGCCCGATGTTCACCTGCGAGCGCTTTAATCCGGGCCAGGTAAGTCTCAGCGCTGCCGTTCATCGCGCGAGCGGGCACCATTCGCAGGCGACCGTTGTTCAAGTGACGCTCCAGGCGGACTCCGACGGAAGCCTGGTTGCGAATCAGCTCTGCGCCATCGGAATCGAAGCTGACGTAAAGTGTGCGTTCGCCACGTCGGCAGGCGGCTTCGGCAAAGGTCGCGCATAAAGTCGTTTTGGCCGTACCCGGCGAACCCGTGATCAAGACGCTGGCGCGGCGATAGTATCCGCCACCCAGCATGGTATCGAGGCGCTGTACGCCGCTTGAAACGCGTTCGCTGGTTACATTCACACTAGTGCGCCCGTGAGGTTGCACAGACGCGAGTTCCATTCCTGATATTCCGATAATGAACGGCGACTCATTTTCATCGAAACTCGAGCCGCGGTACTTTGTCACGCGCAAATTGCGTTGGGAGACGCCCTGCACGACGCCATGATTGAGGATCACCGCACAGTCGACCATGAACTGCAGGAATTCGAATGAGGCCATCTTTGTTGTCGTTGTTTCCCGCCCTTCAAGTTTTGAAGTGATGATCCCCGTTAACTGACGCGCCAGGAGCCACTTGTGCAACCGGTAAACCTCGCGCCGCCTGGCTGCCGGATCCGGTAGCAGGGCCAGAATGACGTCGAGGGCATCGAAAACGATGCGCTTAGCCTTCATCTGCTTAATTAGCGCGTCCAACGCAGCCAGTAATCCACCGAGGTCGAAATCTCCGGCCTGGATCAGGTCTGTAGCCGGCTGGGCATCCAGGAGGTACAGCTTGGACTTTCGCAGCGCTGCGAGCTCCCAGCCGAAACCCTCCGCATTGGACACGATGCGGTCCGAATCCTCCTCAAACGCAACAAAGATGCCGGGTTCCTTGCAGCTCCGCGCCCCATGCACGAGAAACTTCAGGGCAAGGATGGTTTTACCGGACCCAGGTCCGCCGAGAACTAATGTGGTTCGCCCCCGTGGCAGTCCGCCGCCGGTGATGGCATCTAAGCCAATGATTCCGACAGGCACCTTCAACAAAGATCTCGACGAATTCCCCCGCGCAGCCGTCAATGTCGCGTGCCCGATTGCACCCCACGTTCCCCTTTCCATCCCGAGCCGCAGATATATCGCCGGCGACCGCCACTGTCCCGGTGTACACGGCATGGATGGCTGAATAGGCCATTGCCGCTGTATCGATGACGGCTTCGATTCTTCTCTCGCATGAACCTTCTCCTGCCGCATTGGATTGGTGTATCCACAGCGGGCAAATCGACGTCAGGCCGGGTAGGCGATTGACCGAACAGGTAAGCCTGATATCTGGAGTAGGTTCCCCTGCCCACCGAGCCTAAGCGGATCGAGCGAATCAAGTATGTGCGCTGGACCGCATAGCGCTCAGGTGACGAACGCCCTCAGGCGTTCATGCACATTCGCACTCGGGAAGGAGGAAGGAAAGACTCATGATGGATGAACAAGACTCTGTGCGGCCGTGCCATCCGACCGCTCATGACAGGACGTCGACTGATCAGGCGTTCTATAGAGCATTTCTCGACCGGCGGCGCAGGCCGAGCAGCCCGACCAACGCGCTGCCCATCAGCCCGATGCCCGCAGGTAATGGCACAGCGCTGGAGTGGGTGTGTGCCGGCAGTTCTGCTGTCGTCAGCGTCACCATTTCTATGCCAGTCATGGCACCCAGGTCGAAGAGTTCGCCCTCTGCCCCGACGACCGCGCGCCCGCGCAGATCAGGCAACGCAAACGTTGTTCTTCCGTCGCCGCCATAGCTTGTGCCGAGAATCGAAAATAGCGCCTGGTTCTGATTGATGGGTAACAGCCGTCCATCGGCGACAGTCCAGTCGCGCGGCGCGAAGTTGGCGGCGAACAAGGTCAATTCACCGAGATACGTTTCCCCGCTGAGACCACCGTCTCTGGGCGGGAACAGTCCCTGCGTGGCGATCAGATAAGTCAGGCCGATAGACGGCTGGACGTTATCAAAACTCTGTCCGCCTCCCGTTACGCCGGTGACGCCGCTTGGGACAGGCAAGGTGTGCTCGTGCGCCGGCATTTCCGCTTGAGTCAGCGTCAGTTCCTCTATGCCGCGGACCTGCCCGAGGCTCCATGGACTGAGTCCGGAACCGGTACCGGTGCCAACTACGGTACGTCCGCGAAGATCAGGCAGAGCAAACGTTTCCTGCCCATCCCCACCGTAAGTCGTTCCAATCAGACTGAACAAGCCATCATTGCCGTCTATGGCCAGCGTCTGGCCGTCGGCGAACGCCCAGCCTGTCGGTGCGAAGCTGCCGGCGAACAAGGCCACCTGCCCTGTAAACGTCCGGCCTCCCGTGGCGCCATCCGGGCGCGGGAAAATGCCGCTGGTAGCGATGACGTAGTTCAAGCCCACTGACGGCTGCAGGTTTGAGAATGGCTGGTTCGCGCCGGTGCTGCCGGTCGTGCCGCCGGCTGATGGCTCGGTGTGCGTATGCGCTGGCAATTGCGCTTCAGTGAGTGTGACCTGATCGGCGCCGCGCGTCTCGCCGACAGTCCACGCTCCGGAACCCGCATGCACCGCGCTGCGGGTACGCAAATCGGGAAGTGCGAAAGTCGTTCGCCCGTCGCCCCCGAAATTCGTGCCGAGTAAAGAAAACAGGGCCGTATTCTGTGCAATCGGCCGCAGTTGTCCCTGCGCCAGCTCCGAGTCGCCAGGCGCAAACGTGCCGGCAAACAACCGCACATTGCCGAGCGTCTGTTCGCCGAGCCCGACCCCTTCGTCGCGCCCGGGAAATAGACCGCTCATCGGGAGAAAATAATTCATCGTCAACGACGGTTGACGATTTAGAAAAGGTTGGCTGAAACCTGTTACACCGGTTTCGTCAGCAAACGCCAAGCCCACGTGCACAATGCACAGTGACAGCCCGAGTGCAGTCGCAATCGTCAGGCGCATACGTATTACCTCGCACAATCCAGGTTGGAATGTCCCGTTGCCCACGACTGCAACCGGAAGAACGCGAGCGCTGAACGCCAAGCGACGCCAGGATTAGAACGTGATTGCCGGACGATTACTATGGCGCAATCCGCAGGTATGGATAACGGGGGCGCAGGAAACGCTGATGTGATCTGGTAGGCGGCGCCGAACAACGCTTCAGCCGAGCGCGCTGACGACACTTACAGCAATATCCTCCGGTTTATCCGTGGAGGCGAAGCGCTTGAGGACTTCGCCCTGACGATTGATCAGGAATTTGGTGAAATTCCACTTGATGGCTTCAGTGCCGAGCACGCCCGGCTTTTCGCCTTTGAGGTAACGGTACAGGGGATGCGCGTTGGAACCGTTGACTTCTACCTTGGCAAACAGCGGGAAACTCACTTCGTAGTTCAATGAACAGAATTGCAGGATCTCCGCTTCGCTGCCCGGCTCCTGGGCACCGAACTGATTACACGGGAAGCCCAGGACCGCGAACCCTTGCGCCTTATACGTCTGATACAGCTTCTCGAGACCGCTGTACTGCGGCGTAAACCCGCAGCGACTGGCGACATTCACGATCAACAGGACCTTGCCGGCATATTCCTGCAGGGAATGGTCACTACCGTCGATAGCGCGTGCAGAGAATTCGTAGATACTCATGAGCGACTCCTGACAAGTCCGTAGGTTCACCAATATAAAGCTACTCCGGCAGTTTTTCAGCTGCCATTCGATAATAGCTGGCCCTTATCTCAGATGCCGGTCCGACACCGGTACACCAACAGTCTCATGGTACGAACTGTTGGAACGCTTCCTGGTAGTCGGGGTGCCAGCGCGACAGGGCTGGGCGGTCGTGGACGAGATCGCCCGCAGCCCACAGGATTCGGCGTGCATCTTCGCGCGACGTGACTTCATTATCAGGACAAACGACATAAAAACTGCCGCGATTGATCGCCGCAATCATGTAGTCGACCACCTGTTCCGCAGACCAGGCGCCGGCTGGTTTGCTAGGTACCTGACTCGCGGTCATTCCGGTATAGGTGTATCCCGGCACCAGCAGATGAGCGCTCAGCTGACAGTTGGCGGTGTTGCGCAAACTGTGCTGCAACGCCTCGGTCGCTGCTTTCACCGCAGCCTTGCTGACGTTGTAGGCCGGATTACCCGGTGGATTGGTGATGCCCTGCTTGGAGCCGGTATTGATGATCAGCGCAGGTGACTGTTGCGCGATCATCGCGGCGGTAAATGCGTGCACGCCATGCACGATACCCCAGAGATTGACGTTCAGCAGGTGCTGCCAGTCACCAATTCCGTTCCAGCTGCCAGTCTTGCGACTGGTGCCGGCATTGTTCATCAGGACATCCACCCGGCCAAACGTCGTAAACGCATAGTCCTTGAGGGCAAGAACCTGATCCAGCTGCGCGACATCGAGTTGACGACTGGCGACCTGCGCGCCGTGCTCACCGGCCACGGCGGCTACAGTCTGAGTTGCGTCCGCCAGTTTGCCGGCGTCGATATCGGCCAGCAGCACATGCATGCCGAAGCGCGCGTAACGTTGCGCAGCAGCGAAACCGATGCCATCGGCGGCGCCCGTAATGACAGCTACTCGACCAGCGGTGAACGCTGCGTGATTATTCATCGTTATTCTCCGGAATTAAGGTCGACATCGCTTTCCCGATGCGATGGCAGAATGTATTTGGGCGCACAGACCAGAATACACCGTTGGCGTCATAGTGCTTCAAAGCGAGCACCAGGAGAGCTATGGAATGAACGCATCGGAGATCGACGAGATCAAGTCGTTGCACACGGCTGCGATTGATTCGCGCAAAGGGTACGAGGAAGCGCTCGAGGATTCCGGTAAGACAGGATTAACGAACCTGTTTCGGGACATGATCGTACTCCATGACAGACACGCCGCCGAGCTGGCAAAGCGATTGACGGAAAACGGCGAGACCGCCGCCGACGACGGTTCATTCAAGGCAACTGTACATCGCACCGTTATTAAGATCCGCTCGCTTTTCGGCGGTCTGGATGAGAGCGTGCTGCCAGGCTTGATTGATGGCGAGCAACGGAATGCAGACCACTACACCGACGCACTCGCCAGTGTGGACGAGAAAAATGCACGAAACCTCATCGTGCGTCAGCAAGGCGAAATCGAAGCGGCAATCTCCCGGATGCACGAGTGGCGTGCCGCATGATGCTGTAGAGTAGCGGGGCCCCACTCCCCCCGCCATCCAAGCTGCTCGGCGGCCATTGCCGATTCCAATAACGCTCCGGCGCTATTTACGGCGCGGTAGAATCCCACCATGGATTCCGCGTTGCTGCCGATAGTCCTTCTGCTTACCGCCGCTGTCGTGGCTGTGTTCGTTGCGCGCGTTTACGGTGTGCCGGGCATTCTGGCTTATCTCGTGACCGGCATTGCGCTCGGACCGCACGGAGCTGGTGTATTGCCGGACCGTGCGGCCGTAGAGCAGTTCGCGGAATTCGGCGTCGTGTTCCTGATGTTCTCCATCGGCCTCGAGTTCAATCTGACACGCCTGAATGCGATGCGTGCGCTGGTGCTCGGCTTCGGCGGCGCGCAATTCCTGTTGACTGCTGGCGCTGTGACTGGAATCAGCATCTGGGCCTACGATCTGCGCTGGCAGAGCGGGCTCGCAGTGGGACTCGCGATAGCGATGTCATCGACCGCGCTCGTCGTGAAGCTGCTTTCGGATCGTTTCGAACTGCATTCTCGCTCCGGCCGGCAAACGATGGGCGTGCTGTTGTTTCAGGACCTCGCAGTCGTGCCCTGTCTATTGCTGCTGCCAGTGCTGGCGGATCCAACGACCGATTTCACGCGCGATCTTGCGCTTGCGTTGCTGGAAGCGGCGGTCGTGATGGCAGTGTTGTTGTGGGGTGGTCAGCGGGCGATGCGCCGCCTGTATGACAGCATCGCGCGACGGCATTCCGAAGAACTCTTCGTACTGTTCACATTATGGGTGGTCGTCACGCTGTCATTTGCGACAAGTGCGGCCGGATTGTCGCCGGCGCTTGGCGCTTTTGTCGGCGGCATATTGATATCCGAAACGATTTATCGCCATCAGGTCGAAGCGGACATCCGGGCATTTCGCGATATTTTTCTCGGACTGTTCTTCGTCAGCATCGGGATGCTGCTCGATGTCGGTTTCGTCCTCAGGCATGTCGATAGCCTGCTGATTGCCGTCGCTTTACTGATCGCCGGCAAAGGTGTCGTCGTGTTGCTGCTTGCATTCGCGTGGCGCAGCTCGCTCGATATCGCGCTGCGTACAGCTGCTCATATTGCCCAGGCGGGCGAGTTCGGCCTGGTATTGATCCAGCTCGCTTACGCCCTCGACCTGATCGGCACCGAAGCGTTCCAGCTCAGTGTTCCGGCGATGTTGATTTCAATGTTCCTCGCGCCATTCCTGATCGATCTCGCGGCGCGGACTGCGAAACGCCTCGCACACGGTTCGTGGGCGCATCGTTCAGCCATCATCGAAGTGCTGGCGCAAGGCGGCGCAGAGCTCGATGGCCATGTCATCGTCTGCGGTTTCGGCCGGACCGGCCAGCAGATCGGCCAGTTTCTCGATGCCGAAGATATCCCCTATCTCGCGCTCGAAGTCGATCCGCAGCAGATTCGTCAGGCAAGCAGTCACGGGCGAAAGCTCTATTTTGGCCATCCTGATCGGGCGGAAGTGTTACGCGCCGCCGGGCTCGAACGAGCGCGGGCGCTGGTCATCGCCTTCTCGAATGTTGCAACGGCGGAGCGCGTCGTCCGGCTCGTGCGCCGCTCCCACCCGGATTTACCGGTCGTCGTCCGTGCGCCGGATGCTGCGGCCGTCACGCAACTGAAGCGTGCAGGCGCAACGGAAGTGATCCCGGAAGTGCTGGAAGCCGGCATCATGGTTGCTGCTGAGACGCTGGCCCAACTCGGTGTGCCACTCGAACGCACAATGGCGCGCGTGCGCGCCGTGCGTGCCGAACGCTATCCCTCGCTGCGCGCGTTCTACGACACGGCCGGTGAGTCGCGACCCGGTACGCCTCGCGACAGCGAGTTCGATTGACGACGACCGGCATCCAGCCTGAGTCCGACGGACTGCTCGTCAGAACGATAGACAAATCTTGCCGAAATGGCGCTGCGCTGCTTGATACTCAAAGGCCGCGGCGATGTCGTCAAGTGCAAAGCTCCGATCGATGACAGGAACGATCGCAGCGGCCTCCAGGGCTTCGATCATTGCTTCCTGATTTTCGATGGAGCCGACCGTAATCCCTTTTACGGCAATGTTTTTCCACATCACTGCTGCTGTCGGTACATCACCACTCCAGCCCGCGAGCACACCGATGAGGGAGATATGACCACCGACGCGCGTCGCCTCGATGGACTGCGCGAGCGTGCCCGCGCCACCGATTTCCACCACTACGTCGACACCACGACCGCCGGTGAGCTCGCGTGCCCTGACGCCCCATTCCAGTGTCTCTCGATAGTTAATCAGGTGATCGGCACCCAGCGCGGCGAGCCGGTCGAGCTTGGCCTGCGAGGAGGAAGTCGCGACGACGCGCGCACCGGCGGCCTTGGCCAGTTGGATCGCAAATACGGACACGCCTCCTGAGCCTTGCGTCAGCACAATGTCGCCGGGTCTGGTCGAATTCTCGACGAACAGCGCGCGCCATGCGGTGAGTGCAGCACAGGGCAGGGTGGCGGCCTGTTCGAATGTATAGCCATGCGGTATGCGCGTGAACGCTGAGGCTGGCATCGCCACCAATTCGGCAGCGAAACCATCGACATGATCGCCCGGTACTCCGCTCGCTCGCCCGGCCGACACCGGGCCACCCGACCAGTTCGGAAAGAACGTCGACATCACCTTGTCGCCGACCGCGAAGCGCGTGACACCAGCGCCGAGCGCGACGACTTCACCGGCGCCGTCGGACATCGGAATGCGTCCGTCAGTGACCGGCAGCATGCCGCTGACCACGGCGTAGTCATGATAATTGAGCGAACTGGCGCGCACTCGCACCAGGACTTCGCCGGCAGCGGGCCTGGGATCGGGGCGCTCACCGATGCTCAGCGTGGCGAGCGAGGCGGGGGTTTTGACGTAAGCGACTTTCATGCAAAGGTTCCTTGGCCAGCAGGCGGACGGCAGAATAGGCAGCAAGGCAGACTTTCTGCCAGTCCAGCAACATAACGCGGCGCTGGTTTGGACACCAGACCGCCCCCAGGCAACACGCTGCGTCTCGGTCGCCCGCAACCGGCAGCCTGCGGACAAGCGGTGCCGGGCTGGTACATCGCAGGTTGTGGCATATTGCAGGTGAAGATCGCGACGCAGCCGCGACAATCAGAGACTTGCCGGAATCCATCAGTGACCGTTTACTGCTCCTCTCCGCCCGGATCTCGGACTCGCGTGGGAAATCTCGGCATGGTGTGCCGTTCAGCGGTGGCTGTCGTATCGCTATTCGCCAGCATGAGCACAGGGGCCGACGACGCGTCGATACATCTCGGCGTGGCAACCTGCGCCGGCAGCAATTGTCATGGCGCGAGCGAAGCTGGCAGCGGCGCGAACGTCGAGCAGAATGAATTCCTGACCTGGCATCGCGAGGACAAACACGCCAAGGCTTACCAGATCCTGCTCGAAGCACCGGCACGGCGAATTGCCGCCAACCTCGACCTCGCCAACGCACATGAAGCACGTACCTGCCTGGTCTGTCATACGGATTTTGTGCCGGCAACGCAGCGCGGTTTGCGCTACCAGGTGAGCGATGGCGTCGGCTGCGAAGCCTGTCACGGCGGCGCCGAGCAATGGCTGGGTGTGCATGTATCGGGGCAAACGACGCATGCCCGGAATATTGCGCTTGGGCTTTATCCGACGACCGATACAGAGAGTCGCGCGACGCTGTGTCTCGGCTGTCACCTGGGCGATGCGAAGCATCCCATGACGCATCGGCTCATGGGTGCGGGGCATCCTCGCCTCGCGTTCGAACTCGATACGTTTACCGAGATCCAGCCGGCGCATTTCAAGCGCGATGCCGACTACGCGGCGCGCAAACCGGTGCCCACCCATGCCATGGTCTGGGCCACCGGCCAGTCTGCCACAGCCCGTCGTTTACTACAGAGTCTGCGCAGCGGACGTCACCGCGGCGACGGTCTGTACCCCGAGTTCATCTATTTCAGTTGTCACGGATGTCATCGCCCGATGCTCGATCCCCAATACACGCGCAACAGCGAGTACGACGGCGTCGCGGGTCAGGTACGACTGGCCGATGCCAGCCTGGTGATGCTCGATGCGATCATCAGCGTCGCGTTGCCCGCGGAAAGCGCTCGATACAAGAACAGCGTGCAGGAACTTCAACGACTGGTTTTGACCCGCGATGCTGAACTGGCAACCGTCGTCGACCCGATGCTCGCACAGCTCACGGAGCTCGACGGGATTCTGGCCAGCGGCTTGAGCAGCGCGCAGGCTGGGGCCATCGCCAGGCGCCTGATTGCCATCGGCGCTGCCGGCGGGTACTCCGACTATGCGCGCGCCGAGCAGAGCGTGATGGCACTGGATGCGTTGCGTCAAGTCGTGGCCTCGGATGCCGGCGAAGTCGGCTTGCGGGCGACAGTCGCCGATCTGTACACCCTGCTAAAAGACGAACGATCGTTTTCCGCCAACCGCGTCACTGAAGCACTGCGTGCGCATCGATCAGCTACTGCATCATCATTGTCATCGGACGGACTAGATGGTTCAGATAGCCCGGGCAGGCGCGGGCAACAAGATCTTCCCGCGAACCCACCGAAAGAATGAACGAACGGTACAAAATCGCCATCATCGGTGCCGGGCCGGGCGGACTCAGCGCAGGCGGCCGCGCCGCGCAACTCGGCGTCTCGCACGTCGTGCTGGAAGCATCGCCGCAGATAGCGAAGACCATTCATCAGTATCAGAAAGGCAAGCACGTCATGTGCGAGCCCGGCATCATCCCGCTGCGGAGCGCACTTGAGTTCACTGCGGGAACGCGCGAATCCGTGCTCGATAAATGGCAATCCGGCATGACCGGGCTTGGCGCTAATCTGCGCTTCAATGCCGAGGTCACGGCGATTTTGTCGCTTGATGGTGAGTTCGTCATTACACTGCGTGATGGCGGCAGCGTCATCGCCGGGCACGTGATACTCGCGGTTGGCGTGCAAGGCAATCTACGCAAGCTCGGTATTCCGGGCGAAGATCTGCCAGCCGTCCAATATCAACTCGATGATCCGGACGAATACTTCAACGAGCAGATAGCCATCGTCGGTGCGGGCGACGCAGCGATTGAGAACGCGCTGGCCCTGGCGCCGCATAATGACGTCGTCATTCTCAATCGTCGCGATGAGTTTGCGCGCGCCAAACAGGGCAATCTGACAGCAGTAACAAAAGCGATCGACGATGGTCTGCTCGATTGCGCGTACAGTGCGGCGCCGCTCGCGTTGACCCTCCTGGATGCCGATGGCGGCGGACGCGACGTTTATCGTTTGAAGGTCGAGACGCGTAACGGCGCGGCCGAGTACGACTGTCATCGGATCATCGCCCGGCTCGGTGCGGTCCCACCGCGCCAGTTCATGGAAGGCGCCGGCATTCGATTTCCGAGCGACAATCCGGCCGCCGTGCCGGCGTTGTCGGCGCGCTACGAATCGAATGTCACCGGTATCTATGTCATCGGCGCTCTTGCCGGCTATCCGCTGATCAAGCAATGCATGAACCAGGGGTATGAAGTCGTCGACCATATCGAGGGTCGCGAAGTCGTGCCGGTCGATCAGGCGCTGCTGTGGAACAAGTTGCAGAGAGTGCCGGGTGCACGGGATGTCGATGACGCGATCAGCCGAATCGCAGCGTGCACGCCTATCCTGATGGGCCTGACGCCGCTGCAGTTGCGCGAGTTTCTGCTCGACAGTGATGTCGTCGCGGTGGCGCGCGACCAGGTCGTGTTCGAAAAAGGCGACTACACCAACGCGGTTTATTCCGTGCTCGCCGGCCGGGTAGGTATCGATGCGGGCAGCGACTCGGCAATCGAACTCGGCGCAGGTGAATTCTTCGGCGAAATGAGCTTGATTTCCGGGCGTCGCCGCAGCGCCACCGTGCGTGCGGTCGATGCGTGCGTGCTGTTGGAAACATCGAAGCGGGCAATGACTCGCTTGATCAATTCCGATCCAGCGGCGAGGCGCACGATCGATGCCATTTTCCTGTCGCGCTCGATCGCCCATTTCGCACCTCAACTCGATGCGCAGGCTCTGAAAACAGTCGTCGAGAAAGCGAGTGTCGAGCGGTACGCGGTAAACGAGGTGCTGTTCAACGAAGGCGACGACGGTGATGCACTGTATCTCATACGCTCGGGTTCCCTGACGGTCTCGCGAGCGGTTAACGGTCGCGACATCACGTTCGCCTATGTTCCCGCCGGCCATTACGTCGGTGAAATGGGGCTGCTGAGCGGGGCGCCGCGTTCGTCCACGGTGCGCGCCGCAGCGGCGACCGAAGTCATTAAGCTCACCCGCGATGTGTTCAATCTGGTGCTGGAGAAAGATCCCGAGCTTGGTGCTCGAATGCGCACGGTCTACGAACAGCGTGCCGTCGATCAGGTCAGACTGGGTACCGATGCGAGCCAGGGCGAGCGCTTCACGTTTCTGATTGCGCAGGGCGTCGGGGAAGCAACGGATGTGCTGCTGATCGACGAATCGCTCTGCGTGCGCTGCGACCACTGCGAAACTGCCTGCGCCGCGACGCACGACGGCCACACGCGTCTCAATCGGGCTGCCGGGCCCAGCTATGACGACCTGCATCTGCCGACTTCGTGTCGACACTGCGAACTTCCGCATTGCATGAAGGATTGTCCGCCGGACGCCATCAGTCGCTTGCCCAGCGGCGAGGTATTCATCAACGATTCGTGTATCGGTTGCGGCAATTGCGAACAGAATTGCCCTTATGGCGTCATTCACATGACGAAGCCCGGAAAACGCGAGCCCAGCTTGTGGAAGCAGCTGCTGTTCGGCAGTGATTACGCGGACAAACCTACGGTCGGCGTGGAGGCCGCGAAGAAAGCGGTCAAATGCGATATGTGCAAGGACTTGAGCGGAGGCCCCGCCTGCGTGCGTGCTTGTCCGACAGGCGCTGCGATCCGAATTTCGCCTGAAGCGTTCATGCGCAAGACTCAATGAATACCCGGCGTGGTGTCTACGCGACAGGCATGCATCATTCGTTTCTGGTGTATCGCCATTTTCGCTATCTGAAGTGGGCTGCGGCGCTCACCGTGACGTGCATCGGCATCTATTGGTGGCACGAGCCAGCTGTTCTACCCAACGGTGGCTCGTGGGTGGGCTATGGACTTGGGACGCTCGGTGCCGTGTTGATCCTCTGGCTGACCTGGTTCGGTATACGCAAGCGCAGCTACGCCAGCACGCAAGGCACCGTGCACGGGTGGTTGTCGGCACACGTCTACTTCGGCCTGGCTCTGGTCGTCGTCGCGACGCTGCACACCGGGTTTCAGTTTGGCTGGAACGTCCATACCTTGGCCTATGCGCTAATGCTGCTGGTGGTCTGCAGTGGCGTCGTCGGTGTCATTCTCTACCGTTGGTGTCCGCGCCTGATGTCGGCTGCGCTGCGCGGATCGTCCCGGCGCGAATTGTTGGAGGAAATAGCAGCCGGGACCGCCAGTGTGCTGACGCTCGCCGATGAAATCGGCGGCGAAGTACATGAACGCGTTCTGCTCGAACTGGACCCGTCTCGCGCGACTGTCAAGGCAACGACGGAAGCATTCAACCGATATCTGGTTTCGCTACTGGCCGGCGCTGATCACGCAGTGGATGCCAACGCATTGCGGGCATTGCTCGCGCAGATCGAGTACCGCGCTCTGCTGCTGCAAAGACTCCAGCGCGAGGCGAGGCTCAAGCGTTTGCTCGACGTCTGGTTGCTGATCCATGTACCGGCCAGCATTGCGCTGCTGGTCGCCCTGTTCATTCACATCGTGGCCGTGTTTGCCTACTGGTAGCGATGCGCTGGCACATACGACGCATTACCCGGCGCCATAAGCTGGGCGTAGCCCACGAGGACTCCTGGCTCGAGTTTGATCGCATCCGCTTCGGGCGCGGTACCGACGCCCATGTCCATCTACCCGATCTGACGGTCGCGCTGCATCACGCCGAGTTTTACAGCTTGAGCGATGGTCGCGTGGCATGTACCGCTCTCGGTCGAGTGGGCATCAAACACCAGGGTATCAACCGCGAGCGCATCGAACTCGACACCGGTGACAGCGTCGTCATCGGGCGCTACCGAGTCACCGTGCTGGCACTGGAAGGGGGCAGGGAAGCGAGTCTCGAAGTCGAGACCGAATCATACGCGCAGTCCGGCGATTCCGGTCCCGACACGGCGCTTGTAATACCGCGCACACTGAGCAAGCGCCGTATCGCGCTCGTTTCGAGTGGTGTGATTGCACTCGTGTTTCTCGTCCTGCCGATGTCACTCTCGCTCGATCAGGACTGGCGCGAATTATGGCGCAAAGTCGGTGTCGGCGGCGATGCCGCCTGGAGCAGCGGCCCGCTGTCTGCTGCGCATCGTCTGCTCGATACCCGTTGCGAAACCTGCCATACGCAAACATTTCACCGCATGCGTAACGATGCGTGCATGCAGTGTCATCAAGCAGTGGGAGGGCATGCGGAGCAAGATCATGGCAAAGCCCGCTGTGGAAGTTGTCACCGTGAGCACAATGGCGCGATGTCGCTGGTGCGCCTGGAGGACACCGATTGCACACGCTGTCACGGCCAGATTAAACATCGCGGTCGGCAATCAAGCCTGCCCGACGTGCATGATTTCGACACCACGCATCCGACGTTCACGCTGGCCTTTGCAGCGGCTGATGGACATCTGGTCACGCAATCGATGATCGACCTTCCGCCGCACGCCGAGCATTCCGGCCTGCTGTTCAGTCACCGCGCGCACCTGCCGCCTGAAGGGCTTGAGGTCGATGGCAAGCAGATCGTGCTCGACTGCGGCGATTGTCATCAAGCCGATGCCAGCGGCGCCGCCATGAAACCTGTGCGCATGGAAGGAGCCTGCGAGGGCTGCCACCGACTCGAGTTCGAAGTCACGAAGACGCGCGAATTACCGCATGCAAGTCGCGATGTCGTGCTGCGTTACCTGCGCGACTATTACGCCGCACGCGCGCTTGCCGGGGATTACACCGCGACGATGCTACCTGCGATCAGCGGCGGAGCGGGCACTGCCAACACGAGCGCTGCGCCGGCAGTTCCCGCCGACCTGGCGCGACGGCGCCCCGGGACAGCACTGGCGGAGCACGAACGGCTATCGGCTCAACGCTGGGCCGGCAGCATGGCCGAATTCGTCGCGACCGAGATGATCCGTTATCGCGCCTGCGCTTTGTGTCATGTGCTCGACGATACCAGACCAGGTGAGTTGCCGGACGTCGCACCGGTACGCCTGACGACCGACTGGATGACTGCCGCGCGATTCAATCATGCCAGGCACAGCACGATGCCGTGCAGCGAGTGTCATCGTGCGAACGAATCGACTGACAGCCGTGATGTGCTGATGCCGGCTATCGAGCGCTGCCAGGCCTGCCATAGCAGCCGGCATGACAGCGGACGGGTGATCTCGGTTTGCAGTGATTGCCATCGTTATCATGTCGTCCCGCGGACGACAGCGCGTGCACCCTGAATGGCACAACGGCAGGACATGTTGGGGCTCGTGCTGTTCAGCTTGTTGTTGCTGGTCCAGTGCAATGCGAGCGCGCTCGAACGTCAGCGCCCAGGTGCGAGCGACCCGCGAAACGATACTGAACCGCTGTCCGACCCGAATCGAAACGCTGGACTCGGCCACGTCGCTAGTCCGAGGCGAGCGGATTTTCAGGCTTTTGTCGCCGTGCCCGATAGATGGCGCTTGACGAACGACCTCGGCCTGATTGCCGAGCATTGGTGGGACCCTTACCACCGCAATATGCTGAAAGCGGACCGGCCGTTCTACCGCGACTGGTTCATTGACGTCGTTGCCGTATCCGACAGCAGTCTGCTGGCACGCCAAGCACCGACACGCAGCGACGCAGCCGGACCTCCTGTGGATGCCATTGCGCATGCCGACCTTGCGCGGGCGCAAACAGAGTTCGCGCAAACGCTGGTCCTCGGTATGACGCTGTTCCAGGGCGAAACCGTTTTCCGCCCGCCCGACTGGCAGTTTCAATTCAGCGGCGCAATTAACGTCAATTGGATTGATGCCGGGATCCGTAGCCTGACCGCAGCACGACCGGATGCGCGGGAAATACGCGACGACAGCGCTTTCGGTGTGCAGGCAATGTCGCTGCGCCGCCATCTGCGTACGGTCAATGCCAACTTCGACTTCGACGCAATCGAGGTCGGCGTACAGGCGTTCAATCTCGACCCGCGCGGCTTTCTGCTGTTCGACAACGCGCCCGGTGTGCGCCTGTTCGGTACGCGCGATGCCAATGCCTGGCAATATAGCCTGGCCTGGTTGCGCCGCTTCGAGAAGGATACCAACAGCGGCCTGAATACGCTCGACGTACGCGACGAAGATCTGTTTGCGGCGAATCTCTATCGGCAGGATTGGCCACGAGAGGGGCTCATCAGCGCGGTGTCGATATTGCATCATCGCGATCGTGAGACAGGCACGTTTATCGACGACAACGGATTTAAGGTGCGCCCGGTAGCAGCATCGCCAGGCAACGCCGGTGACCTATGTGCGAGCTGGCTCGGTCTCGGTGTCGACGGACATATCGAGTGGCTGAACATCACCTCGATGGTTTACAAGGTGCTGGGGGAAATGGACGGGGCGAGGGGAGCGGAAGAGGATATCGACGGTTGGTTCGGTGCCGCGGAGCTTTCCCGCGATATCGACTGGACGCGACTGCGCGTGTCGCTGCTTTATGCCAGCGGAGATGATGTCGCCGGCGACGATGAACACGGAGGCTATGCTGCCGTGTTCGAGAATCCCCTGTTTGCCGGGGCAGACACCAGCGTGTGGATCCGTGAGTCCGTTCCCGTCCTTGCCGGACCTCGATTGGCGCTCAGCCGGCGCAATGCACTCCTGCCATCAATGCAGGCGCCCGGCCCGCATGGCCGGGCGAATTTCGATCAGCCCGGTCTGCTGCTGGCTGGCATAGGCGCCGATCTCGATGTTCTGCCGGAGCTGCGCGTGATCCTCAATGTCAATCGCCTTGCATTTGATGATACGGCAGCGCTCGAGCGTCTCAGCGGACTGGACGAAGTTTCGCGCAGTTTGGGTTGGGATCTCTCCGGTGCGCTGATCTATCGGCCGTGGCTGGCGCAGAACGCAATCCTGCGACTGTCCGGCGGCGTACTCGTGCCCGCAGCAGGGTTGCGTGCGCTGAGCGGCGATAACTGGCTGTATGCCGTGCAGTTGAATGTCACGCTCCGCTACTGATACAGGGCGCGTCCGAGGCGTGCATCGACGGCATCGATGGGTGCTGACTCGCGTCGCTCACGCAGCGCAGCTGGCGATGCTCCTCGGAATATTGCTCGGCGCAAGCGTACCTGTGCGGGCGGAAGTTGCGCCGTTACGGCAGAGCGAAGCGGCGATGGAGGTCAAAAGCGCCGGATGCATGAGTTGCCACACGACGACCGACAGCCGCAGCATGCACCAGAATCCGGCCGTGCATCTGGGTTGCACCGACTGTCATGGCGGCAATGCCGAGGTGTTCATCGAGAGCGCTGCAACTGCCGACGAACAACTTGCGGCCAAACTGCGTGCGCACGTCGAGCCAAGCCTGAAGAAGCTGTGGAATTATCCGTCAAACAGCGCCAATCCTGAGCGCAGTTACGCCGCTCTGAATCGCGAAAATCCGGCATTCATCCGCTTCGTCAATCCGAGCGATTATCGCGTCGCCCGCGAAGCGTGCGGCGCCTGCCATCAGGCGCAGATCGAAACCGCGACGCGCAGCCTGATGGCAACGACTGCGATGCTGTGGGGAGGCGGTTCGTACAATAACGGCCTGTTGCCGTTCAAACGCTACGTGTTGGGCGAGGCTTATACCGAGGCGGGCCTGCCAGCCGGATTGTCCGCTCCGACATCACAGGAAACGGCGCCTATCGGCAAAGGCATGCTCAAGCAGTTGTTCCCGTTGCCGACCTGGGAGAGTGTCCCGCCGGCGGATAATTTCCGTGCTTTCGAACCGGGCGGTATCAACAAGGGACATTTGTTTCCATCGATTGCGCTGCCGAACAGCGGTGGCGGTCTGCAGGCACTCGACGAACCAGGCCGGCCCGATATCCACCAATCGAATCGCGGACCGGGTACCGGCCTGCGGGTCGCGACACCGGTCTTGAACATACACAAGACGCGGTTGAACGACCCGACCACCTGGTTTCTCGGCACCAACGATAATCCCGGTGATTATCGCCACTCTGGCTGTGCCGCCTGCCACGTCGTCTACGCCAACGATCGCGATCCGCGGCATGCCGGTCCATACGCGCAGTGGGGTCATCTCGGTCGCACGCAGACTGTCGACCCGACAATCGCTGCTGGCGAAACGGGGCATCCGCTATGGCATCGATTCACGAACGCCATACCGACCAGTCAATGCATGGTGTGTCACATGCATCAGCCGAATATGTTCGTTAACAGTTTTCTCGGTTACACGATGTGGGATTACGAGTCGGATGCGCCCGGCATGTGGCCGGAACAACAGGTCTATGAAAGTCGCCACGATCTCAAGCCCGGTCAGAAAGTGGCGGATCTGCAGATTCTCGAGCCGGAGCGCGTCCGTGCCATCCTCGATCGGAATCCGGAAGGTGCGGCACCGCGCGGGCTGTGGTCCGACCCGGCGTTCCTGGCCGAAGTCAGCGAACATAATGAGGTGCGCAGCGCGACGCAGTTCGCCGACTATCACGGTCACGGCTGGAATTTCCGCGCCGTGTTCAAACGCGCACGGGACGGCACGCTGCTCGATGGGGAAGGTGCCGCTATCGCAGACGACGATCCGCGCAAGTTCGCCAAGGCCGTGCATCTGTCGTCCTCCCATCTCGATGCGGGCATGCATTGCGTGGATTGCCATTTCGCGCAGGATGCTCACGGTACCGGTCACCTCGTCGGCGAAGTCGCGCAGGCGGTCGAGATCGAATGCCAGGATTGTCACGGCACGACCAGCGCCTACCCGAGTCTGAAAACGAGCGGCCCTGCAGCGCCGCCTGGCGGCACCGATATGGGCGCCACGCGCACCGCCGACGGCCGCGCCCGTTTTGAATGGCGCGGTGACGCGCTTTATCAACGTTCAGCACTGTGGCCGGATCGCGAGTGGCGTGTGACGCTGGTCAAGGATAGCGTCAATCCTGCACACGCCGATTACAACGCGCGGGCCGCGCGGGCCAAGACGGTCAGCCGCGATTCGAGCATGCGCTGGGGGCCCGGTATCGCCAGCGCGAATTACGCGCACCGCGATGAGGAGATGACCTGTTTCGCCTGCCACAGCTCCTGGATGACGAGTTGCGGCGGCTGTCACCTGCCCAGCGAAGCGAACTGGAAAACCACTTCGCATCATTACAACGACAAGGAGTCGCGCGGTTACGCAACTTACAATCCACAAATTCTGCGCGACGACATTTACCAGCTCGGCCGACATGGGCCGGCGAAAGGCGGACGCATAGCGCCGGTACGTTCGTCGTCTGCACTCGTGTTGTCGTCGACCAATGCGAACCGCGACAAGCTCTACGTGCAGCAGCCACCGATCTCAGCGAGCGGTTTCAGCGCACAGGCATTTGCACCTCACTTCCCCCATACCGAGCGCAAGACCGAAACCAAGACCTGCAGCGATTGTCATGTATCGAAAGACAACGACAACAACGCCATCATGGCGCAGTTGCTGCTGCTCGGTACCCATTACACGGATTTCATCGGCTTGAATGCGTGGGTCGGTAGCGAGGGCGGGATAGATGCTGTGCAGGTCACCGAATGGAAAGAACCGCAGGCTGTGATTGGCAGCTACCTGCACCGTTACGCCTACCCCGATTGGTGGCAGCGGCACGAGGCGCGCGGGCGGGTACTTGAAACGGCGCAGCATCGTGGAACGCGCACGCAGGTCAGCTGCCTGCAATTGCGCGGCGAATATCTCTATGCCGCCGAAGGCTCTCGCGGGACACGCGTCTATGACGTGCAGGCAGTCGCCAATAAATCCTATTCGCAGCGCATCAGTGCTTCGCCTTTTTCGCCACTGGGGCAGGACACACGTATCGAATCGGCCGACGCTGCCTGCTTGATCCTGCCGACAACGCAACCCATACACCCGAACCGTCGTAAGGAAGCGGGTTTCGGCATGGACGCGGCAGCGATGACGCAGTTGATGACGGTCACCAACCTCGAACAGGACTTTCATCCGCTGTACGACTACGCATTGATTGCCGATCGAATCGAAGGATTGATCCTGGTCGATATCAATACGCTTGCCGACGGGAACCCGCGCAACAACAAACTCGAGCGCGCACTCACGTTCAATCCAGAGCAGGCGTTGACCGGCGCGCATCACATCAGTCTTGGCGGTCACTATGCCTATATTGCGACCGACGACGAGATGGTCGTAGTCTCGCTGGCGCAGCCACTAGCGCCTCAGATTGTCGGCCGGCTCGCGTTTGGCGGGCCTGTCGCCAGCGCCGTGCAATTTCGTTATCTGTTCGTCACCGACAGCCGTGGGCTTCACGTCGTTGATATCACCGTGCCTGAGCAGGCGCGGCCGGTGCCCGGTGCCAGTATCGCTCTGGCTGCCGCGCAGCGCGTGTTCGTTGCGCGCACTTATGCTTTTGTAGCAAACGGGTCCGAGGGGCTCGCTATCATCGATATCACCCGCGCTGAACAACCGCGCATGATCCAGCACTACGACGGCGAGGGCCGCTTGCGCGATGTACGCGATGTTGTCATCGCTTCAACCAACGCGAGCGCTTTCGCCTATCTTGCAAATGGCGCGGACGGCCTGGCCGTGTTGCAGTTGACCGCGCCCGATACACAACCGAAGTTCTACGGCTTTTCGCCGCCACCGCGCCCCGCGCTGATCGCAACCTATCCCACACGAACGCCAGCGCTCGCGTTGTCGCGAGGCCTGGAACGCGATCGGGCAGTCGACGAATCCGGTCACCAGATAGCGGTATTCGGCCGGCTCGGCTCGCGCCCGTTCACGCTGTCCGAAATGCGCGAGTTGTATCTGGACAAGCATACCTTCAAAGTCTGGCAGGTCAGCGACGAAGTCGATCAGGCGCGGTTCACGCCGGTGCCAGCGTGGGCGGCGCCGCCTGCGGTTGAAGCGGACGACGGTCGGCGGCGGCCAGGTGTGAATTGACGATCTCATCGAACCTGCACCTGACGTCCAACCGACAAAGAAGCACTCTGTGACTGGCCAAGGTAACACTGCTAACCCGGTCGAGCAGCCGATGGGCCTGTGTCCGGCGAGCACGCCTAGAACATTGACAACTGCAGACCCTGCGCTTCCTCGATTGCGAGCATGCGCAGCTTGGTCTCCACGCCGCCGCGCGCGGAGAAACCGCCATTGCCCTGCGCGCCGAGCACGCGGTGACAGGGAATAACGATAGGAAAAGGATTGGCGCCCAGCGCCTGTCCAACGGCGCGCGACAGCGCGACGTCACCGAGCTGGCGCGCAATGTCGCCGTAGGTAAGGGTCTGGCCGCGCGGGATGGCGCGGGCGACGGCATAGACACTTTGGTGGAAGTCGGGCACCGCGCACAGATCGAGACGGACGAATCCGAAATCCGGATTACCGCCGTCGAGCAACGTGACGATACCCTGTATGGTCTCCTGCACTTCAGATGCGGGTGCAGTGTCAATAAGGTCCGGAAAGCGGATCTGCAGGCGGCGCGAGGTCGCCTGCGCGCTGCCTTCCGGCAGCTGCAGACCGACGATGCCCAGCGCGCCCCAGGCGATACCGCAGTGGCCTAACGCGGTTGCGAAAACGTGAAGTCCGCTCGTGGTCATAGTTTATGGTCGACCATCAATGCTATTACGCAGCGTCTTCGGTGAGACGCGTGCAGCGATAGTGGCCATGGGGTGGTTATGAATGGTTATATATAACCTAGCATGGTGGGGGTGGAGCGGCTAGCGAGAAGGCCGCTCATTTTGCGCAAGATTGTGCGGGGCTGACAACCGAGGATGACCTATGACGCGTGCGTATTCGTGGTTGATCGCGGCCACTGTTGTCGTGCCATTGCTGTCGGGATGCAGCGAGCAAAGCGACGGCGCGCTCATCACCCAGACCGAGGAGACTCCGCTCGTCGTACCCGGCGACGCGGCTGCAGAATACTTCATCGTCAACCGCGGTGAGGTAGTCGGCAATCCCACTATCGTCACAAGGCGAGACGAAGCGTCAGACACCACCTATTCCCGGCGGATCTTCAATTGTGCCAGCCACACCTGGAGGAATCTCGGCACCGGCTCCACCTTGGAAGAAATGAACGCGCCTGCACCTGACGGTGCGATGCAGCCAATCCTTCCAGGCTCGATCGCAGAATCAGTGGCGGGTGTGGCCTGCAAATAGCGCTCGGCGTGGACGACATATGCTCCATATTCTCGTACGACGATCTATGATGGGATTTGCAACCATCGCTGGGGATCTACGGATGCAGGTCCACAGCCACACCCCTGGAATGCGCCGAGGAGACCAACGATGAAGCTCGCACTGTACCTCCCCAATTTCCGCGACAAGATCACCGTCAAGGAAATCGAAGACCTCACGAACCTCGCCGAAGCGCTCGATTTCAATTCGGTCTGGACGCTGGACCGAATCGTCGTACCAGAATCCTCTGACCACCAGAAACTTCAGCACTCGTTTGGCATGATGGACCAGTTCCCTAAGGCGCTGCCGGTGGCCGCACGCGGACAATGGCTGCACGGGATGCCGCTAATCCCCTGGCTGGCGGCGAAAACCACCAAGCTGCGCATCGGCATGAGCATCATCGACACGCCATACCGTGCTCCCGGCGTGCTGGCCGGTGAGATTGCAACCGTCGATCAGCTGTCGAACGGAAGGGTGAACGTCGGCGTCGGATCGGGCTGGATGCCCGAGGAGTTCGCGGCCGCGAGCGCCGCGCACATCTTTCCCAAGCGACACAAGCATGTGCGCGAGACGATCGAAGTGCTGCAGGGGATCTGGGGGAACGATCTATTTGAATATCACGGCGAGTTCGCCGATTTCGAGCGCTGCGGTTTCGGCGCAAAGCCACTGCAGAAACCCTATCCGCCCATTTATTTCAGCGGCCTCAAGGATCCAAAGCGTTCCGCGCGCCGCATCGCCAAGTACGGCCTGGCCGGCTGGATTGGCATCCAGGACACGCCCGACGAGATTATCCGCTGGCGCAGCGAGATTCAGCGCGAACTCAATGAGCTCGGCAGTGGCCGTTCGCTGGATGACGGCTTCGACATGTGCAGCATGATCTGGTTCGCCATCACCGATGAGCCCACCGATCAGACCGCGAACGGCAAGTTGAGCAATCTGCTGGTAGGAACGGCCACCCAGATCACCGACAACCTGAAGCGATACAAAGACGCCGGATTGAACATGCCGCTGCTATGGCCACCTTTCAGCGGGGTTCCGGTATCCAAAACGCTCGATGACATGAAACAGCTGGTCAACGAGATCATGCCCAGGGTAAACGCCGGCTGAAACTATCCCGGCCGACTCCTCTCTCGGCGGACATTGGCACGACTCGGTCTTGGCGTTCAGCCTAACGAGTCGTAAACGCGCGCAGCTCACCGGCAATCTGCACCGGGATGATCGCCGCGAGCTTCTCGGTGTTATGCAGGAATCCTTCGACCTCGTTGGCGGGCATAGGCCGCGCGATGAGAAAGCCCTGCAACTCGTCGCACTCCAGGCCTTTGAGCAGGCGCGCCTGATCGGCGGTTTCGACGCCTTCGGCCACTACGCGCATGTTGAGGCTCTTGCCCATCGACGCGACTGCCTTGACGATGGAAGCATTCTGCGAACTCGATTCCAGCGCCGAAACGAATACACGGTCGATCTTGATCTTGTCGAAAGGAAAGCTCTGCAGGTAGCTCAAGGACGAGTAGCCCGTACCGAAATCGTCCATGGCGATGCGCACGCCGAGCGCTTTGAGTGACGTCAGGGTCTGCAAGACGTCATCGCGATTGTCGATCAGCAGAGACTCGGTAACCTCGAGTTCCAGACGGTTGCCTGGCAGGCCACTGTCATTGAGCGCCTTGCTGACCATTTCCACCAGGCCTTTGCGACGAAACTGAATAGCCGAGAGATTTACCGCGATGCGCAGCGGTTGCGACCAGGTGGCCGCCTCATGGCAGGCGCGGCGCATGACGAATTCGCCAATGGCAATGATGAGACCGGTTTCCTCGGCAACGGGAATGAAGTCTGCAGGTGAGATTGAACCCAGTTCGTCGTCGTTCCAGCGAACCAGCGCTTCGAACCCGAGTGGTCTGTGATCGTCGCTGCTCACCAGGGGTTGAAAGGCGACCTCCAGTCGCTCTTCGACTACCGCCTGGCGTAAGCGTGTCTCGAGACGGCGCCGCGCTTCCAAGGCGGCATCCATTTGCGCTTCGAAGAAGCGGCAGGTTGCCTTGCCGTCGGCTTTTGCGCGGTACATTGCCGTATCCGCATTACGCAGCAATTCGTCTGCGGTAAAGCCGTCGTCTGGATAGAGCGCAACGCCAATCGATGCACTGACCGCAACTTCGGCATCGGCTAATCGAATGGGCATCGACAATGCGTCGAGCAATCGCTCGGCCAGCGTCATTGACTGCGCGGGTTGCGCAGCCATGCTTTGCAGAATACAAAACTCGTCGCCACCAAATCGCGCAAATACGTCCGCATCGCGAATCGTCGCGGTCATGCGCGCAGCAACTGTCTTCAGGACCTCATCACCGGCGGCATGCCCGTGCATGTCATTAACGAATTTGAACCCGTCGAGATCGATGGTCAAGACGGCAAAGCGTTGACGCATGCGTTCGGCATGGCTGATGGCCTTCGAGGCCAGTTCCATGAACAAGCGACGGTTGGGTAGGTCGGTGAGAGGGTCATGTAATGCGAGATGAGCGATACGTGCTTCCGATGCTTTGCGCTGTGTGAGATCGCGGATGGTCAGTAACTCCCCGATACTACCGTTGGCCAAACGCATATTGCGTCGACAGAGCTCTGCCGGAAAGCGCCTGCCCGTGGGCCCCGGCAACATGACCTCCATCGGTTCGTCTTCCGTCAGGAGATTCCAGCGAGTGTTCGACTGGTCGAGCCAGTCGTCGATCGACTGAGCGACGTGTGCGTCGGCCCAGCCGAACATCTGTCGTGCTGCGGCGTTGGCATCGACCACAATACCGTCGCGATGGACCACCAGCGCTTCGCGCGCACCGTCGGCGAGCGTCCGAAAGCGCTCTGCCTCTCCAGCCAGGCGCAGCGTCACGCGCTTGTCGATAATAGCGCTGGCCGTACAGATCAACAGTACAGCGAAAGCCGCGAGAGTTACTGCGATAACCAGCATCGAACGTGAAATTCCCACGCCGATATCTGCAGCGAGTGGATCGAGCTGCAACAGTAACGCGCCCATGCCGGTGAAGTGTAGCGATACAGTCATGCTGATCAGGAGCGCCGCTGCCAGCAGGCGCGCATGGGGCTGCCGCCAGCGGCATATGACGACATAGACGCCTGCTGCGCCGAGGCCCGCGCTGAGCATGATGGAGAACACGACGAGACCGGCGTCGTAATTCAGGTGCCCCGGGAAACGCAGCGCCGCCATCCCGAGATAGTGCAGGAGTGCGACACTCAAACCGATGATCGCACCGCCGCCCAAAGCGAATGTCGGGTTGCCAAGGCGATGCAGTGCGACGCGAAATCCAGCGGCTACACCGATAACACCGGCGATGAACGATACCGATGTGAAGATCACGTCGTAGGTCATCGGTATGCTGGACTTGTAGGCCAGCACCGCAATGAAATGGGTAGCCCACACCGTCGAACCGCCGCACACGGCGGTCAGCACCATCCACAGACCACTGTATTCGCCGCGCACGGCGCGGTCGGAAACGAGCTGCGTGGCAAAGGTCCCCAGTACACACACGACGGCGGCCAGCAGAACGAGGCGATAATCGTGGTCGAAGACCAGACAGTCGAGTACACGCAGCACGGAAATCCCTCCACCTGAGAAAGTTCGCGCTCCGGCTCGATGCCCGGCACCGGGCATTGCTAGCCGCTTTTGTGAGCGGGTTGTGCCCGTTTAACGGCCGCTTTTCCCCGTGCTTGAGTCTCCCCAGGAAGTATTGGGTACCTGTTCTCAATCTGGCTCGTGTGGTGTGACGAAGCCCGGTCAAAGGGGGCAGAGAGACAGTCTCAGCGACGTCAACGAGAACCTGGCGCCGATAACGGGCGGGCCGGTACGCCGACGACCGTAGTGCCGTCTGCGACATCGCGATTGACGAGGGCACCAGCACCGATCGTGGCATCTGCCCCGATGGTGATACCGGGCATGACGGTCGCACCCGCGAAGACGGTGGAGCGAGCGCCAACGGTGACACTGCCGCAGAGCGTGGTTGAGGGACTCAATGTGACGTACTCCCCCAGAACGTCGTCGTGACTGACGATGGCGCCGGTATGCAGCTGACAATGGCTGCCGATGCTGACGTTAGCAGTAATACGAACACCTGGCGCGATGACGCATCCCTCACCGATTTCGACCCATGGGCCGATGGTCGTGTCGGCATGGATGAGGGTGGCAATGACCAGCCTGCGTTCGCCGGCAGTGCGCACGATTTGTTGATGCAGCGCGGTGCCTTCAGCGGTAATAGCGATGGATGTACCGGGTGCGATTGCTGACAGCGAGAGTTCGTCGATCAAGGGTACTGCCAATCGAGCGGCGAACTCGGCCAGCAGCGCGCCCTCGCCGACCAGCGCAGTCACCACATAGCGCGGGAGCCCGGGCCGCAAATTCTGCACGATGCCGATCAGTTCCGATACTGCACCGGAGGTAGCGACGATCGCCAGTGGTGCCAGTTCAGTCACGGGCACAGCACCGGCTCACGGCATTTGCGCCGCGAGTTTGACGATTTGTTCGTGTTCAGTTAATGCCTTGGCGACTGCGCGCATGGCCAGGGATACTACGGAAGGTGCGAGCGGGTGTCGATCCCTCGGGCGCACATTACTGAACGAATTGCGCCCCCCACCATCTGCTACACTGGCGCGCGCCGTAGTCCTTCGAGCGCGCCGCACATGGCCACTCTCCTCGAGCACATCGCCTGGGAGCCCTGTCTCCTGGAGCGTCGTCCTGATCGCGACCTCGAGGCCTATGCGCGTCGCCGCCAAGGTATGTCGAATCCAACTGTGGCCTATTTCGCGCCTACGCCCTGGGTCGCGCGCGCGGCCATCGATTTACATCCCGAGTACGGGATGCTCATGCACCTCGAGCAGCACGTTGCGGATCTGATCTCACTGGTTGTGAGCCAGGAAAACTCGTGTCGGTTCTGCTACGCGGCAACGCGCGCGATGCTGTGGGCGCAGGGCATGTCGCGGGAACGCATCGAGCGGATGGAGCAGGATCTTGCACAAGCCGCGCTGGCGCCGCGCGAGCTCGCGGCGATCGCTTTCGCCCGCAGCCAGTCACGCGCCGGCGCGCCGGCAGCGGAAGCCTCGCGCGCCGCGTTGCGCGAGGCCGGCTATAGCAGCGAATTGATGCGAGAGATTGCCTTCGCTGCTGCGTCCACCGATTTCCTCAATCGCACGATGGCTATTCCGGCGATCCCGCCGTACGCGTTCGAGGGCATGCCGAATCAATTGCACACCCGCCTGCTGCGACCGCTGATCGGCAAGCTCATCAAGAAGCATCAGCGCCGCGCACAGATGGCGCCTCCCGAACCGATACCCGATATTCCCTACGCGAGACTGTTGCGTGCCATGAGCGGCACCTCAATTGCGGCCGCGTTGACTCGCACACTGAACGAGATGTGGGCTTCGCGAGAACTCACGCGGCGGTGCAAGCTGCTCATCCAAGCGGTCATTGCGCGCGGCCTCGGGTGCGAGAGCACCGCCGTCGAGGTCCAAACCGCACTATTCGCTGATGGCCTCGACGACGCGACCCTCTCGCGCATTCTGACTCACCTCGACGATCCGATACTCGATGCGGTTGAGCGGCTGGTGGTGCCATTCGCGCGCGAGACGATCTGGTATGAGCCCGCGCACATCCAACGGCGCGCGCGCACCCTGCGCCAGCAATTGTCTGCGACGCAATTCCTCGAAGCAGTCGGCGTGACGGCGCTTGCCAACGGCCTGTGCCGCATGAGCGCGTTCGCGACGCCCTCGCTCTGATGACGACGTGATCACCGGATTACTGCTCGTGCTGCTGGCGGGACTCGCCGTCGGCCTGGTGCGCGCGAACCGTCGTCGCGTGCGGCTGCAGAGGCAACTGGAAGCGGCCATCGGTGAACTGCAGCATCTGCAGGAAGCCTGCACCAGGCTTGCGCCAGCCGGCGTGGTGCAGCGTCTGGCGGCCGATGGTGCAACCAGCGCGACGCCGATCACGCCCGAACGCAAGGTCGCGACCGCGCTGTTCGTCGATCTGGTCGGCTACACCGCGCTCAGCGAACAGCTCGAACCGGCGGTACTGGCGCAACTGCTGAACGGTTACTTTCAGCGCATGAGCGACGCTGTGCACGAGCACGGCGGCCACGTGTCGACCTTCCTCGGCGACGGCTTGCTGGCCTACTTCGGCGCACTCACACCTAATCCGTGGCAATGCAATGATGCCGTGCATGCGGCTCTTGCCATGCGTGCATCCATCCGTGAATACAACATTGAACTCGAGACTGCAGGCCTGGCGCCCCTCGCCATCGGCATCGGCATTCATCGCGGCCCGGGCCTGGTCGGCATGATCGGTTCACGCGAACGCATGGAGTTCGGTTTTGTCGGCCCGACCGTGAATCTGGCGGCGCGCGTGCAAGGCCTGACCCGCACCTGCGAGTTCGATATTCTGATCACTGAGGCGCTCCGTAGTGAGCTCGATCCACGCATCGAACTCGTCGCCATGCCAGCTGCGAAGGTCAAGGGCATCGAAGAAGCCGTGGTGACGTATGCAGTGCTGGGTGAGTAACGGGATACAGATAACGCAACATGTCGAATTTCACGGCGCGTGAAACGCGCCACACAGGAAATTCGACAGGTAATCGAGAACGCCTCTAAGGACCCTGGTCAGAATCATCTCTACATTCGGCTGTACCTGAGCGGCTGCCGCTGCGTTGCGATTTTTGGCAATAGCCCCGCTATTGCCCGCAAATCGCGCCTTGCTGCATCCACTCAGATACACCCTCGGTGTTGACGAGATAATTCTGACCAGGGTCCTAGGTCGACAGCGTGATGCTGACCGGGCAGTGGTCGCTGCCCATGATGTCGGCATGAATATCCGCAGCTTTCACCGCACTTCGAAGCGTCTGCGACACCAGGACGTAATCGATTCTCCATCCGACATTTCGCGCACGCGCATTGGCGAAATGACTCCACCAGGAGTAGTGCCCACTCCCTTGCTTGAACATCCGCAGGGTGTCGACAAAACCCGCGTCAACGAAATTCTGAAAGCCCTGCCGTTCTTCATCGGTGAAACCCTTCTTGCCGCGATTTGGCTTCGGGTTGGCGAGATCCAGTTCGGTGTGAGCGACATTAAGATCGCCGCAGGCAACCACCGGTTTTCTTTTTTCGAGCGATTGGCAATAGGCGAGAAACGCCGGGTCCCACTGTTTGAAGCGCAGCGAAAGGCGGCTAAGGTCCTCTTTGGCATTCGGTGTATAGACTGTGACGACGAAGCACTCAGGAAATTCGACAGTGACGATCCTTCCTTCAGTCGCGCTGTCCCGGCGCGCGTCGTCCGCGAAATCGAAACGTTCGGCGAGGTCGGCCGGAAAGCCGTAAGTGACGGCGAGCGGCTCGTCTCGCGTGAATATCGCGGTGCCCGAATAGCCTTTCTTGACAGCAGAGTTCCAATACTCGTGATAATCCGGCAGATCAACTTCGACCTGCGCCTGATCGGCCTTGGTTTCCTGCAGACACAGCACGTCGGGTTGGTGGGCTTTCAGGAATGGATGGAACAGATCCTTCTTCAACACTGCGCGCAGACCATTGACGTTCCAGGAGTAGATTTTCATAAGCGTAGTCGAGTTGTCATTTCGGGTAAGTTCGAATTAGGAAACTGGGTCGAATTCAAAGTCAAGTGACGACCCGAACCAAGGCACTCCTGGTGAACGAGAGCACCTGGCCCGAATCCGACCGCGAACGCTGAAGATGCCGTATTTGATGGCGTTTATAGCCGTTCCGCGCGTTTACGCCAAGTCTCCAGCATGGCGCGGCAAAGCCGCAGTTCGTCACGTCGATACGCACGTACTGTCCCGGAAGGACATTCGCGCTGCACGGGCTATCGTTCAAATGTGATGGCCGCTCCGGCGACCGATTCGCGCGCCTTGGGCGTGAACCGTTCTTCTCGTATAGTGGCATGATTCATCCATTCAACTTGGGGAGTTCCATATGAATGCGGAACAGGTGGTCAACGCCTTCATGGCGGCCTTCGATCGCAAGGATCTGGACGGCGCGCTCGCCCTGGTGAGTGACGATTGCTACTACGACAATGTGCCGCTCGGCGATATGCGCGGGCGCGACAAGATGCGCGAATTCCTCACGCCCATCATGGGGGGCGATGGCCCGGTCAAGTTCGAGGTGCTGCGCCAGGCCGCCAGCGGCAAGCTGGTGCTGAACGAACGCATCGATCGTTTCATCATGAACGGTAAGCAGGTCGCTCTACCGGTGAGCGGCGTGTTCGAGGTGACCGACGGCAAGATCAGTTTCTGGCGCGACTACTTCGACAATGGCATGTTCAAGAAGGCGCTGAAAGGTGAATGACAGCGGCAGACTAGAGAACACGAAGATGAGCTACACGACGCTGCTGATAGAGAAAGATGGCCCAGTCGACTGGCTGACGTTCAATCGTCCCGACGCACTGAACTCACTCTCTCGCCGCCTGGTCGGCGAGCTGCACCATTACCTCGACAGCCTGCAGACCAATTACGAGGTGCGCGTCGTCGTCATCCGCGGCGCCGGGCGCATGTTCTGCGCGGGTCTCGATATGAAGGATCCGGAGCGCAAACCCTCACGCGACGCCGATGAAGGGATGAAAAGTCAACGCACCTTCTCCACTTTGGTAATGAAAATGCGCCGTGTACCACAGCCCATCATCGGGCTTCTGCACGGCTATGCCGCCGGCGGTGGCTTTTCCATCGCACTGGGCTGCGACGTGCGCATCGCCGCCGAGGGCACGAAGATGAACTGCGCATTCATCAAGATTGGCCTTTCAGGCTGTGAAATGGGTACGAGTTATCACCTGCCACGACTCATCGGCACTTCTAATGCCGCCGAGCTGCTGTACACCGGGCGCTTCATCGACGCCGCGCGCGCGTTGCGCCTGGGGCTGGTGAGTGAGGTGGTTCCTGAAGCCGAACTCATCGCCACCGGCAAGGCGCTGGCCGACGATATGATCGCCACCGCACCGCTCGGACTGCGTCTGACCAAGGAGGCCTTCTGGGCCAGTGTCGATGCCCAGAACCTGGACACCGCGATTGCGATGGAAGATCGCAACCAGGTCCTGACCGTCACCAACGGTGATCTCGACGAAGGAATCGCGGCGTTTCTCGAGAAGCGCAAGCCGCGCTGGGGCCGAACCGGCGACGCGTAGGTGTTTGCGCGCGATCCCGAAAGGTTACGCTGCACCAGAAAAATAACGTGTCCGCGGCGGGCAGACTTGCGGCTACGCGGCGATGCGCCGACACTTAAGTGGGTGAAGTAGCCCGCCGCGCGCGTGGCGCCTCATTTCACGGAGCAAGCTTTTCTGCCGGCGTGTGATGATCATGCGCCGCAAACATCGGGAGAGCCGTTATGTCCGCCATCGTATCGATACCCGAATCGCGCCGATTGATCGTCGGTAGCCGCAACGACAACCCCGCACAGTGGACGCCCTTTGCCTGGGACGATCCTCTACACGGTGCGCAGACTAAGGGCGAAGTGGCTGTCATTCGGCCTCAGGGCACCTCCGGCAACCTGGCTGCGGGGCTGTGGCGTACCGGGCACAACATCGCGGGCTGTGACGCCGATGGGTCCTGTCGGATTGATTACTCCGCGCCGCTCGGCGACGAGACGATGGTCATCCTCGAAGGCACGGTCGACATCACCGAGACCGCGAGTGGTCGCAAGCACCGCGTTGGCGCCGGCACCATCCTCAGCCACCCCAAGCATGTCGACCTGCACTGGGACATCGAAGGACCGTTCCTGAAGAAATTCTGGGTGATCTGGAACAGCCCGCAGCCGGCGACGGCCGAGGATCGCCTGTACGTCGCGAACATCAGTGACGAGCCGGCGGTATGGGCACCGTTCGAATGGCACGAGCCGGGGCGCGGCGCCCAGGTGTGCGGAGAGATCCACACCATCCGCCGCACCGGCTCTACCGGTACCTATATGTGTGGTCTATGGCGCACCGGCGTCGGAATCGTCGGCTGCGCGGCCGATGGTTCCGCCATCACGCGCTACAGCGCACCGCTCGGCGACGAGACCAGCCTGATACTCGAAGGTCGCGCCCGCGTAGTGAATGAGGAAAGTGGCGAGGCATTCGACGTCCAGGCTGGCGACGTCGTGTGCTTTCCGTCAGGTGTGCCGGTGCGCTGGACGTCGCAATCGCGTTATCTGAAGAAGTTCTGGGTAATCACTCAAGAATCCGCACCCGGCGCATGAGCACGTTCGGACATGGCTGGAGCGTACTACAACGGTAAGTGGCGGGACCGGTTGGAACGGCAGTTCAGCGTGACGCAAACGCAGGTGCTTTCGTACCTGCAGTTCTACGCGAATCGATGTGATCTGCGACGCAACATCCAATAGCAGGCACCCGGGGCCGCACTCCGGATCAAGTTCTCGACCCAGCTGGCCGCTACCCGCAAGGAGAGCCTGTTTATTTCGTAATCCCCTATAAATTGAGTACGCCGCGGGCGCGGCAAGGCGCTACCCAACCATGCTTGGCACTCTGCGTTCTCGCATCGTCGCGCTGTTCAGCGTATTGCTGATTGCGACCATGACCGTGGTGTTGGGAATCGTCGGGCACGAGAGCCTGCGCATCTCGGCGCAGCACAATCTGAACGAGCTGGCGGTAGCGGAACGCGTGTTCCACCGCGTTTCGGCCCACAACCAGATCCGCATGCACGAGGCGGCTTCCGTATTGGCTGCTGACTTCGGATTTCGCGACGCCGTGTCCAGTAACGATCACGCCACCATCGTTTCGGCGCTCAGCAATCACGGCGCTCGCATTCACGCCGACGCGATGTTCCTGCTCGATCTGGAGGGCGCGATCCACGCCGACACGTTGCATCCGCGAGCTGTCGGGCAGCCTGCGCCTTTCCTGCCATTCCTGCATGAGGCCGAAACCGAAGGTTGGTCCGGCGGCTTCACGATGATAGAAGGGCGTCCTTATCAACTGACTGTAGTGCCGGTCATGGCCCCCGATGTCATCGCCTGGATCGCCATCGGCCTGCGTATCGACGCGACCTTCACCGACGATCTGGCGGCACTTACCGCCGTGGAGGTTTCTTTCCTGCGACGCCACAGCGACGGGACCTGGACGAGTCTGGCGTCGACCCAGGCGCCCGCTGAGCGCAACGCACTGCTGAGCAGCATGACAACGCGTAGTGACGGGGCTTCGCGCCTGCGGGCATCATCCCTGCAAGTGGGCGATTTCGACACCCGCCTGCTGCCGATAACCGAGGCAGACGGCACCGTACTGGCAGTGGCGCTGCAGCGCTCCCTAGGCAGCGCCTACGCTATCTTTCAGCCGCTGTTGCGTACACTCGGTATCATTGCGGTCGTGATGTTGACGCTGGCGCTGCTCGGCAGCTTTGTCATCGCTGGCCGCATTGTCGGGCCTTTGAGTCGCCTCGCTGCGATCGCGCGCCGCATCCGAGACGGCGACTACTCCGGGCCTATCGATATCGACACGGACGGCGAAATCGGCGCGTTTGCCGCAACTTTCGAGCATATGCGCGATTCAATATCGACGCGCGAACTGGAAATTCGTCGACTCGCCTTCGAGGATGCGCTGACCGGTCTGCCGAACCGCGCCATGATTACCGCACGATTGAACACCATGAGCGAAGTCGGGCAACGCATCGGCCAAGGCTTTGCAGTGCTGCTGCTCAATCTTGATCGCTTTCGTGAAGTTAACGAAACACTCGGTCACGAGGCTGGCGATCAGATCCTGATCACAGTCGGACAACGACTGCGCGCGGTCGTCAAGTCAACCGAATACGTCTCGCGTTTTGGTGGCGATGAGTTCGCATTGATCCTCGGTACGTCTAAAATTGTGGACCTCGAAAGGGTCGTTGACCGTATCCACGACGCCCTCGGGCAACCCCTGTTCGCCGCGGGACAGGAAATCGACGTCAGCGCGAGTATCGGAGTTACGACGTTTCCCGAACATGGTGTCGAAGCCAGTACCCTGCTGCGGCGCTGCGACATCGCGATGTACAAGTCCAAACGTACACGCAGCAAGTTGACGTTATACGAGACGCCCCAGGACGATCATCGCGAGGAGCGCTTGCATCTTCTCGGCGATCTGCGGCGCGCCATCCAGGACAACGAACTGCAGCTCATGTATCAACCCAAAATCGAACTCGCGAGTGGGCGCGTGCACGGTGTTGAAGCGCTGGTGCGCTGGGCTCATCCTTCCCGCGGATTGGTGCCGCCGCTCGATTTCCTGCCGTTTGCCGAACAGACCGGCGCGATCATAGCGATCACGCGTTGGGTCATTACGGAAGCCACGCGTCAGGCCGCTGCCTGGATGAAAGCTGGACTCGTATTGCGCATGTCTCTCAATATTTCAGCGCGCGACCTCGTTGATCATGCCTTGGTGGACCATATCAATCGAGCGCTCCTGGCTTGCAGTATGCCGGCCTCCATGTTGTGCCTGGAGATCACGGAAAGTGCCCTCATGGAAGACGCTACTACTGCCAGAACCGTCCTGCAGAGACTCAGTGCCCTGGGCGTCGCACTGTCTATCGATGACTACGGTACCGGGTATTCCTCGCTCGCCTATATCAAAGATCTGCCGGTGGACGAACTCAAGATCGACCGCGCCTTCGTCAAGGATATGGAAAGCAATTCACAGGACGTCGCCATCGTTCGGTCAACCATCGATCTGGGGCACACGCTCAACCTGGCGGTGGTTGCGGAAGGGGTCGAGACCGCAGGCCAGTTGCAATTGCTCGGTAGCCTGGGTTGTGACTACGCGCAGGGCTATTATATCAGCCGTCCTCTCGCCGGCACGATGTTTGTTCCGTGGCTGAATGGCTTCTCGCAGTCTAACGGCAAGCAAGGGAGCGGGGCTGCGGATGCGGTGGATCCATTGCTTAGGCGCGCATGAAGGCTGTGCTTGTAGTTCAACACAGATCGAAAGCGCTCACAGTCCGCTGCAGATACGTGAGTATTTTCGCCGGACTGTGGATGGCAGCGCTCCCGTTGACGCTGCCCGCCACCGCCGACTGGATTGTGGATGCCGGCGGCGATGTTCGTTACGACGACAACCTGCCCTTGGCCAGCAAGGATACCGATATCGAAAACGACGTTGCCTTTAATGCCCGTATGTCTGTTGGTCGTCGCTATCAGTTGACCGACAGATTGGGCGCGTCTGTTACCGCTGACCTGAGTGGCGCGCACTTCGCGCGTTTCGACGGCCTCGATCACGCCGCGGCCGGTATGACTACCAGCTTATATGGCAAGTTCGGCCTTGGACCGGTATCTCCCTGGTGGCGTCTCGCTGGCGGTGTCGCCGCGCGAGACTACGATTACGCCCCGCGCGACGGCATGCGCTATTTTGCGACAGCTGCCGCCGGGCGGCATTTTGGTGAGCGCCTTGATCTGCAGATCAGCTATGCCTTCGAACGTCGCCGCGCCGACAATCACGTCGACATTCCTTTCCTGGTCAGTAACTTCGGCATCCATGGCGACACGTTCGACGGCGACAATCATAGCTACGCGATAAACGCCGCTTACACGCTGACCGAGCATCTGGTCTTGTTGAGCGGCTATGCACGGCGTACCGGTGACGTGTGTGCGACGACTCGCATCGATTTCGGAATATTCGATGTTTCCACGGCCATCGCGCCCGATCCGGTGTTCGGTATCGATCGCTTTGCCTACCGGCTTGACGCCGATACCGATATCTTCCAGCTCGGCATGAGCTATGCGCTTGGCGACCACTGGGCCGTGAATCTCAGCTACGAATACCGCGACAGCAATGGCAAAGGCGGCGTCACCTATACCAGCGACATCGCGCAGCTCGGTCTGCGCTATCGGTATTGACTGGCCATGCACAGGCTAACCGTACTGTGGATGGTCCTCGGCGCTGTGCACGCGCATGCGGCACAACTCGATGCCACGGTCACCGATTCCAGTGGCGCGCCCCTGGCCGACGTCGTCATCATCGCCGTGGACAACCAGCATCCGGGCACGATGTCGCCCCCGTCAGACCTCGAAATCGAAAATCAAATTGATAAACAGTTCGTGCCGCGCCTGTTGGTGGTGCCGCTCGGGTCGCTGGTGCATTTTCCGAACAAGGACAATATTCGGCATCAGGTCTATTCATTCTCGCCCGCCAAACGCTTTGAACTGCCTTTGTATGGCGGCGCCGAGGCGCCACCCGTGCTGTTCGACGCGCCAGGCCCGGTCGCGCTTGGCTGCAACATTCACGATTGGATGCGCGGCCATATCTACGTCGCCGACAGTCCGTGGTTCGCACAGAGTGATGAAACCGGCAGCGCGCGCATCACGTTGCCGCCAGGACAGTACACCGTACGGGTATGGCATGCGCAGATGATCGACACGGAGAAGGTAACCGAACAGGTCGTCACGGTCAGTGATCAGACCACCCAACCGCTGCGCTGGCAGCTCAAGCTCAAACCGCTGTTGCGCCCGCGGCGCGCACCGGTAGGCGACGTTTCAGGCGGCTACTGAGATCGGCTGTACTGCGCCTCAGTCTTTGAAGAAAAGGCCGACGACAAGATTGAACACCGCCAGCAGCAAACCGCCAATCAACGCTGCGCCCAGACCTGCGACAGTGAAGCCGGGCACGATCGCCGCCGCCAGCATCAACATCAGCGCATTGATGACAAGTAGAAACAGTCCCAGGGTTACCACGGTAATCGGCAGTGTGAGCACGATCAGAAGCGGTCGCACAACGCCGTTCACGACCCCTAGAACCAGTGCGGCCAACAGCGCGTAGCCAAAGCCGCTGAAACTGATGCCAGGTACGAAGTGCGCCACCAGCAGCAACAGCAGTGCGGATACAATCAGGTGACCGAAAAATCGTCGCATGTCATTTGCTTCTTAACGTCGCCAAGAGTCCATCGTGGGTTGCCAGTGAACTGAGATGTATCTTTTTGATGAAAGAGTACAACGAATGGAAGGTAGCACGCCTCGACGGTGTTAAGCCGTCGCTCCGCATTTGATTCAATGCCCACCGTGCAATCGGGCCATAATTCGTAATCTTTGGGCCAATTCCCTCTGTGCGTGGAAAAACGGCCTCCCAGCAATGGTCCTGCCGTTGGCCCAATTAAAGTTTAACGATAACCTTAGGCCATCCTTCGTCCTGTGGCCTGCCTATCCATGACTTCAGAACGCGCGCATTGCTCCATCGTCGTAGTGGCTTTCCAGCAGGTCATTCCATTCCATCTCTCGGTGCCTTGCATCGTCTTTGGCGCGAGCGCTCCAGATGCCACGCCCTTCCAGATCACCGTCTGCGCCGGCGAGTCCGGGCGGATCATGACTTCGGCGGGATTTGGACTGACCAATCTGGCGCCTTTGAAAGCCATCGATACGGCTGACGTGGTGATCATGCCAGGATGGCGGGATGCCCTGGATGACCCGCCTGAGCGTCTCCTGTCGGCGTTGCGGCGCGCTCACGAGCGTGGCGCCCAGATTGTCGGCCTGTGCCTCGGCACCTATGTCCTCGCCGCGGCGGGCTTGCTGGATGGTGGGCGTGCCACGACCCACTGGGAGTTCGCAGACCGCATCGCCGCACGTTTTCCGACCATGGATCTCGATCCTGACGTACTCTACGTCGAGCACAACAATGTGCTTACGTCGGCGGGCACCGCTGCCAGCCTGGACGTCTGCCTGCACATGCTGCGCACACGATTAGGCGCAACTGAAGCCAATAGAATCGCGCGACGGCTCGTTTTTGCCCCTCATCGCGACGGGGGCCAGGCGCAATTCATTGAACAACCCCTACCCGCGGCATCCGGCGACTGCCGGCTCGCCCTATTGATGAACTCCGTGCGCACGCGCTTGCAGGAACCGCATAGCGTGGACACGCTTGCGGGTGAGGCGCGCATGAGTCGCCGGAGCTTTACGCGACACTTCAAAGCAGTGACTGGCACGAGCGCAGCGGCGTGGTTGTTGAAAGAGCGCCTGCTCTACAGCCAGCGCCTGTTGGAGTCAGCCGACGAGTCGATTGAGGCCATCGCGGACATGGCGGGCTTTGGCTCGGTCGCAGCCATGCGCATGCACTTTCGCGCGGCGTTAGGCGTCACACCCACCGTCTGGCGCGAGCGATTCGGCGCTCCGGTCAAGGTTCCGACGCCATCACGCCATGCTTCCTCCAAGCGTGAACCGCACTCCGGCATGCACCCTCACGCGCCCCATGGAACCCATTAATACACTCTGACTGCAAAGCTCAGGAGGCAAGCTGCCGACGAACATCGCCCGTGTCGAAATGGGCGCGCTTCTCGACGATTTTGCCGTCCTTGAAGGTCAGCAACATCATCAAGGAAATTCGCACGTTCTGTCCGCGAGGCGGTACGCCGAACATATCCTTTCGATAGCCCCTGCCCTCGAATCGCATGTAAGCCACCACCTTGTCGCCCTCGGCCACGAGCGTGTCGATGGGGAAAATAAAGCTGTCAAAGGCATCGAAACTTGGTTTCTCGGATTCCATCAGCCCCTGAACGCCTGGCTTGGGGGTGTCGATTTGGCTATAGAACACGAAGTCGTCATGCACCATGTCGTGCAATGCGTCGAAATCGCCTTTTTCTATCGCTGCGTAGAACCGGCGCACGAGTTGTTTGTTGGTCTCAAGTGACATTTGCTTTTTCTCCGTTGCAGATATGCGGTCGTGGAATCGTCCGTGGCTTACAGCGCGCAGGTCTCGCCGTCTTCGGGTACCCGCACACGGTCCGTCATCGCATGCTCAGTCAAATAGCCACGCAGGGCCGCGCGGGTGAGCGTGGCGTGATTTACAGCCTCCATATGGCTGGCGATGATGCGGGCATGAGGCATCAGTCGATAGACGTCGCGTACGTCTTCCTTGCTCATGATGATCGAGCCACGACCTGTCACCTGGGCATCGCAACAGTTGAGCACGATGACGTCGGGCGAGAAGCTGTGAAGATTGCCCGCGACATAGTCGTTGAAGACCGTATCGCCGGCGAGGTAAAGCGTGGGTTCGGAAGGATGCTTGAGTATCAATCCGCACACTTCGCCAAGGAGATCGTAAATGGCCGTGACGCATTCGTCAGAGCCGTGCTGTCCCGGCGTTTTTATGATTTTCACGCCCTCGAACATCGGGTTGCCCGTGAGCACACGTACATCGGTAAAGCCCGCAGATTTTATGATTTCGCGATCACCGGCATGTTGCACGAAGAAAGGAATGTCCTTGGGCAACGCGCGAGCTGCGTGATCGTCCCAGTGGTCTGGGTGGACATGCGTCAGGATTACGGCATCCATCCCCAGAAGTTCTTCGACAGGGACCGGCAAATCGACGGTTGGATTGCGTAAGTGACTGTTGGGCGTGCCGTCAAAGCCAGGGAAATCGCCCTTGGGACCAAACCAGGGATCGGTGAGGAAGCGCTTGCCGGCGTAGTCGATGACAAGCGTGGCGTTTCTGATCTGGCGGATGTTCATAGCGATGCCTTTTCGAATTGGAAGCGCATCGTAGGTTCCCAGTCAGTCGGGGAACAGACCGGGGCGGGACAACTTCAGCGCAAATTGGGCCAATAACTGCGGGCCGAAGATGTCGGCGCCTGTGCGAAAGCTAGGGAAGGGTAGGGCTGATTGAAGAATGCGATTGGCGTATCTGCCTGCTATCCTCCTCATCAAACGACAGTCAGGTCTTGCGGCGGTCGAGAGACGCGAATACCAAACGTAAATTTCAAGAGAGAATCCCATGAGCCAGTCCAGCATAGAAATTGTCGAAGAGCTGATAGACGCCATCGCAAATAGCGACGCCGAAAAATTATTGAATACCTTGGCCGATGACGTCACCTGGACTTTTTTCGGCAGCCATCGCTTCGCAGGCACCTTCAAAGGCAAGGACGAATTGATGAATGGATTGTTCGTCGTGATTGGAGACGTGCTCGAAGACGGCATCAAACTCCATGTAAGTTCGATATTGGCCGACGGCGGGCGCGTCATCGTAGAGGGCAAGGGGCAGGCGCGTTCCAAAGCGGGACTCGACTACAACAACGACTATTGCCTGGCCTTTGATGTCGAGGCCGGCAAGATTCAGCACGTTCGCGAATACCTCGACAGCGAGCTCGTTACCAGGGTGTTCGGTCGCGGCTGAACGACAAAATGCCCCGACGCCGCGTGGTCGCGGAGTGAGGCGAATTCTCTGCTGTGAATTCCAGGAATGCACCTCTTTTTGGCCAATGGGAACCTTTCTGCATTCGCTCGGTGGTCCGCCGATGTCGCGGCGGACGTCGGCGGTGACGACTCTGGTCTTTGGCCCGCATGCGGCGATATTTGACCCGATAGCGGCTTACGAAAAGCAAATTACGCGGATAGGCTGATCGGTAGCCCGGGAGCATTCGCATCCTGCGGCGGGCGCTTGGCGGCGCGCTTGTAAAAACGCTCTCACTCGATCTCCAGCCAAGCGAGGCCCCAATGGTGCAGAAGCGAGACATCCTTCTCATTAACGCAACCGTGCGAACGGTAGACCCGCGCAACACCGTTGCTGAAGCCGTACTGATGCGCAACGGGACGTTTGCCGCTGTCGGCTCGGAGACGGAAGTTCGTCGCTGCGCGACGCCAGACGTAGAGATCCTGGACCTGGGCGGGGCCACAGTTGTGCCAGGCTTCATCGATGCGCACAATCACCTCAGCATCGCCGCATTTGCTCCTGACTGCGTGGATTGCGCTACTCCACCCAAATCCTCGTTAGCCGAGGTACTGAGCGCCATTGAATTGCATTGCAAGACTGCGCCCGCTGGGCAGTGGGTGCGTGCGATGGGCTTCAACATGAGCTACGTCCGCGAGCAGCGCAATCCCACCCGCTATGAACTCGACGAAGTGGCGCCACACAATCCGGTGTTCCTTATCGATGCAAGTTGCCACGCCGGGTTCGTCAACAGCACCGCCCTGAGCAGGGTTGGAATCGACGCCCATACGCCGGACCCCGGCGGCGGCGAAATCGAGCGGGACAAGACCGGTGAGCCGACCGGCGTTCTCTATGAAAACGCCGCGAACCTTCTGCATTCCACCTCATGGAACGCCTATGCCGAACGCGACTGGGATCGTTCCGTTGAACTTCTCCACGCCAGAATGAATGATTACCTTGAAGTGGGCATCACGTTCGTTGGCGATGCCATGGTGACGGCGAAATCCGCGGAGCTGTATCGCCGCGCCGACGCGCAGGGAAAGCTGCCGTTCGCTGTGCAGATGCTGCACGCCGCCGATCACTTCTTCGATACGCACGATCTTAGACGCACGGACATCATCGATCGCATCAAGGAGCCGGGCAGCGATCGCCTGATCGGTGGGTCCATGAAAATTTTCGTAGACCGAGCGTATCCCAGCCCGGCGCTCGACAAGATGCACAATGGCTGCTGCTCGCATGTCGGAATCGCGTTCTATCCGAAGGCGGAGGTCGGTCGCCTGGTGGCGCGCGCCAGTGAACTTGGCATCAGCACTGCCATCCACGGCATGGGCAACTGCGCAGTCAACACCGTCATGGACGTCTACGAGAACAGTAGACGGGGGCGTAGTACGGACGCGGTCCTGCGACTGGAGCATGCGTTTATCGCCGAGCCGAAGCAGGCGCCACGCATGGCCGACCTCGGCATCGATCTGGTTGCGAACCCCGGGCTCGCTTACCTGTGGGGGGAAGTTTTCAGTTCCTGGCGGGGCGACGATCAAGATCACCTGCGCGTGCTACCCGTCAGGAGCATGTTGGATGCGGGTGTCCGAGTGAGTCTGGCATCAGATCATCCGTGCGGGAGCTTCTCGCCAGCCGAGATCATCTGGACCGCTGTGACGCGCCAATCCTACAAAGGCACTTCCATCGACGCCACGGAAGCCATTACCCCCGAGGAAGCCTTGCGTCTCTACACCATCAACGCCGCTCATGCCTCGAACTGCGCTGACCGCGCGGGCAGCATCGAAGTCGGGAAGGTAGCCAATCTGGTCGTACTGGACCGGGACATTGTCACCTGTGCACATGAAGAAATTCGCCATGCGCGCGTCGAAATGACCTACGTCGATGGTGAGAAAGTATTCGAGCGAGCCAAGAGCGGTGATTCTTGAAGGTCGATTAGCGCAAATTTTCTCTGCATTGCTTTACAGTGTGCGCCTCGCGCACCGTGACTGCGTTCTTCAGCGCTCGACCCACAACACCGATTCAGATCCATCCCCGGGAGAATCCAACGTGCGCCCGTCAAACCAATGTCTGTCCGCCCGAATTGGTTTTGCTGCGGCAACGGTTGCCATGCTGATCGCTACACCTGCGCGCGCGGCCGAAGGCGGCTTGTCCAATTTCGCCTATGGTGCGCAAACCACCTATGCCGCATTTGTTCCGGCACCCGGCACCAGCGCCTTCTATGGCTACTCACTCTACATCAACGCCGACAGCGTTCGCGATGGCGATGGCGATAAAGTGCGAGGCGTGAGCGTGGAAGTTCTCGCGTTCGCGCCGCGCCTGCTGCACACCTGGGAATCGACGTTCTTCGGCTGGAAGATGACCAGCGGTGGACTCACCGAGCTCATTTATGCCGACGTGAAAGTGCCAGGCGCCGAGGACGACGATCTCGGCCCTACACTGGTAGGGCTGGAGCCGCTCTATTTGAGCAGAACTTTCGGCGCGTGGACGTTCTTTCACGGCCCGCTCATCTATCTGCCACTCGGCACTTACCAACCCACCAAGCTCGCCAATAGCAATTTGAATTTCAAATCGTTCACCTATCAAGGCGCGGTCACCTGGACGCCGAATGCGCGGCTTGAGGTGTCGCTGAACGGCGCGGTGGAGTTCAAGGGAGAGAACAAGAAATCCAACTATGAGGCCGGCCCACAGGCAAGCCTCACTTTTGGCGCGGGCTATAAGCCGTTTACCGACCCACACTGGGACATAGGTTTCAGCGGCTATTACGCCGATGGATTGGCTGACGACGAACAGAACAATAGGACCGTACCGGGCGGTGGGCGGACGCGGAAGTTCGCCATCGGTCCCAAGCTTGTCTATTGGTTCAACCCGGCGACGGCGATCGTTGCCCAGTGGCACCGAGAACTGATGACCGAGAACGGCGCGCGTGGCGATCTGTTCTGGCTGGAATGCGCCATCCCTTTCTGAGCTTACCCACCATGAGCCGCATGCAGGGACTGATCGCGAGGGGGCTCGCTCGTACTATCGAGACCGCCGGGCGCGATCCCCTTCAGGTGCCGCGAGGCACGTGTTGCAGATTGCGCGCCGCCGCGTCGATGACCGCCACTTGGTGCGCCATCAGTTCCTGCCCACCCAGGGCGCGGTGCCATTCCAGGAACGGATCGGTGATGTCAGTCTTGTGTCCCGACAATTCTTCCATGACGGCCAAGCCGTAGAACGGCACGGCCCAGCGCGAGTAACCGCCTTCATGCGTGAAGACCAGGCGGCCGTTGCACAACTCGTCGGCCGCGGCCAGAAGCTTGCGGGTCAATATGCGGTAGCCGTCTGAATGCATCATCATGCGGCCAAGCGGGTCCATGGCGCCGGCATCGAATCCCGAGGGAACAATGATGAAGTCCGGCCGGAAGGCCTCCAGAGCAGGAATGACCACGCGTTCATACGCGGCGATGTAAGCGTCCACGCCACTGCTCCGATTAAGGCCCCGCGTATCGAGGAGGTATCGTCCAGCGATCGCTGCGTTGGAGAAGACGCAGAAGCCCCGTGAGGCCGAAGGCGTGGAGTGATGTCCGGCAGGGCGCAACAGCGCATAGGCGTTGTCGAGTTTGCCATCCATCACTGCTTCGACCGCCATCAGTGCACCGCCCGCTGCCAGCAGCGCGATTTCGAATCCGCCAGCAGGGATGGGCATGAACAGTTCCGCTTCGCCGCCGGTGATATTGGCGGACAAGGTTCGGATCTGCTCGACGTGGTCACGTGTATGGACGCGCAGGAGGTCGGCTTCGGAGGCCGGTGTCGGCTTCAAGCAGACCAGGTGATCTGCCAGTCCGCTCATCTCTATCAAGTTTCGAAATCGGCGCACGGTCTCGGGATCGTAGGCATGTCTGTCCGGCTGAACGCCCCGCCCGTCCGGCCGGGCAAGCCCGGCTTCATTGCCGAGTTGGTACCAGGCATAAGCTTCGTGCCAAATGAATCCGGTTCTGCTGGACATCAAAAAAGCTCCCATCGCCCTGCAGCGATTTCAAATTCACAGCTAGAAGTTCCTGACCACGGCGACGGCCGGAACACTCACCCATTCATCGACGTCATCGATTTGGCTCATGATAGTGGGCGCTTCCGGGGGATGCTGGAAGCGAGGATCGGGACATTCAGCGCCTGAATCAGGCCATAGTTCATGCGTTCCGGACCATCCTCGAGGCGCCTCGAAGGGGTAATACCCATGCGATATCGATGATAAGTCCACCGCCCACGTCGAGTCCTTCGACACGCCGCCTCGTTTCGTAGACGCGATACCCAGCACGAACCAGGCGCTGTACGGTTGCCGCACTAATTCCGGATGACGCGCCGGTGACCAAAGCGACATTGGTGTGGGATGCCGAAGTAAACGTTTCGGATTTCATCGCGATACCTGGATGGAAAGTGCGGGTGATTAAGGCCCGCAATGGGCTCAAGATCGAAGAACACTGCTACAGCGCCGACACCTCGGCCTGGCGCGCGCGGTCCCCGTCGCGAGCGACGGCGCGGTGCCTGCGTCATAGTCATGGGTCTTTTTTATAATGGTTGCGTAATGCAACCTACTGGTAGTGTAATGCAACCATATCGTAATCGTTTTCGAGCAACGAAATTGAGGAGATGAGGCTATGACCCCTGTTTGTCTGGTGATGGGTGCGGGCGCCGGCATCGGTGGAAATGTCGCTCGGCGATTCGCGCAGGAGGGCTACCATGCGGTGCTGTGCCGACGCAGCGACCAAGCGGGCCTGAACAGGCTGGTAGACACCATCCGCGCCGACGGCCACGCGGCGACCGGGTTTCTGACCAATGCCATCGAGCCAAACAGCATCGAGGAAATCGTTGCGGCCGTCGAGGCGGACATCGGTCCAATTGAAGTCGCGGTTTACAACCTGGGCGCGCAGATCGGCGACCATGCGCTAGTCAACACGTCGCTCAAGGCCTTCGAAACCGGCTGGCGCATCGGCACGTTAGGCTTGTTTCGACTCGCCTCGGTGCTGTGTCCGGCGATGCAGGCACGCGGCAAAGGAACGCTGTTGGTCACGTCCTCAACCGCGGCCATGCGTGGTAATGGGGGTCAGCATTCCCACGCCGCAGCGATGGGCGGCCGCCGCATGCTGTGCCAATCGCTTAACGCGGAATTCGCATCCAAGGGTATTCATGTCGCGCATATCGTGATCGACGGCCCGGTCGACGCCCCCGACACGCTGGGCAAGTTACTCGGTGCAGAGCAGTTCCAGGCGCTCCGTGAGACACGGGGCAATGAGCATGACGGCCTTCTCTTACCGGACAAGGTCGCTGAGACTTATCTTCATCTCGCACGCCAGCATCGTTCTGTCTGGACGTTTGAACTGGACTTGCGTGCATTTACTGACCGCGCGTGGTGGAATCACTGAGTCCATGGGACGTAAACGCTTCGAAGAAATGAATTGCGGTGTCGCGCAGGCGCTTGAAGCGCTGGGCGACTGGTGGACACTCCTGATCGTTCGCGACGCAGTCTTTGGTGCTCGCCGTTTCGGCGAGTTCGAACGCAGCCTAGGCATTGCCAAGAACATTCTTTCGGCACGACTCCGACGTCTGGTCGATCACGGCGTCTTGGAACGCGTCGCCGCCGGCATCGTGGGTGACCGATTCGAATATCACCTGACACCCAAGGGCGAAGCACTGCTTCCCGTGCTGATCGCGCTGCGCGAATGGTCTGATGACTGGATATATGGTCGCGGCCACGAGCCACTGGTCCTTCGCGAACGGGCGAACGGGCGTCGGCTGCCACGACTGCGTGTCACCAACCGGGACGGCGCCACATTGAATATCGCTGACATCAAGCCAACGCCGGGCCCGGGCGCTTCCGCCGAGTCACGACGGCTGCTTGCGCGCCGAGCCGTCTCGGGCGATTGATGGAGCAGTTTGCCCAGCGCGCCTGGCTGCGATTCAACTGTGCTGCCTGCCTAGCTCGATACAACTTAACTTATTGGAGATTACCTATGTTGTCGGCACCTAACCACGCTCTGTCCGTTGCTCTCGCCCTCACGCTATTGATGGCCTCCGCTTGCGTCACCGCCGGGGAGCTCACAGAAGATCGCGTACGCGCGTACTACGCTGCGTGGTCGAGCGGCAACGTGAGCGAGGTCATGACATTTTTCACACCGGACGTCGTGTATGAAGATGTCGCTACGGGAGGCCTTGCAAAAGGCGCAGCCGAAGTACGAAGCTTCGCCGCCAAGTTCCTCGACGGGTCGCCGGGTGTCAACGTAGAGCCCACCAGCGTTCTTGTTGGCGAACGCTCTGCGGCCGTTGAATGGACCATGGGAGCAGGGACTGGGAAGGACGCATGGACGGTGCGGGGCGTGGCTATACTCGAACACCGAGATGGCCAGATTGCGCGCGCGACCGATTATTGGGATCGCAAGTGAGCCCAAGATAAAGTAAGCCGTCGTTCTGTAAAGTGGTGGGCCTCGGTAGGATTTGAACCTACGACCAAAGGATTATGAGGGCCTTATTAATCAATAGGTTATTGATTATTCTCGGTTAGAAAAGCGAGCCAAATGTAGCCGAATTCATGTTGATTCAATTGCTTGGCGCAGTTTGGCCAAAGCGACGGAAGCTGGGCAGTGTACCGCCAGCGTACCGACGAAATATTCAGATCCCGCCACCAGAAGCTCCGGTTCGCGCGTGTTCGGCCACTCGGTTGTTGAACACTGCTGCATCGCTTCGATATCATGATATCAAATGGTTTAAACCGAGGAGCACGCTCCGATGGCGCAATTCGTTGTTCGTGATCTCGAAGAGGAAGTTAAGGTTCGCCTCAAGCGCTTGGCCGAGCGCCACGGGCGCAGTATGGAAGAAGAAATTCGGCACATCTTGCGCAACGCTGCCAAGGAATCAGCGCGGCCGGTGACGAAGCTCGGATCGCGTATTTCGGCACGTTTCGCTGATTCAGGCTTGACCTCAAATCTGCCGGAGTTGCGTGGCCAGGCTACACGCCCGGCTGAGTTCAAACCTTGATCATTCTCGATACCAATGTCTTGTCGGCACTGATGCGAAAGGCGCCCGATCCGCCCGTGATCGATTGGCTTGATCAACAACCGGCGGAATCGATCTGGATTACAAGCATCACGCTATTTGAAGCCCGACTCGGATTAGCACTCTTGCCAAAGGGCCGACGTCGGAGCGCACTCGAGTCCGCCTTTGAGCTACTGCTGGTCGAGGACCTGGAAGGACGGATCCTGGACTTCGATCGGCCGGCGGCGGAGGCCGCTGCTGCACTGGCAGCCGAGCGTCAACGCCAGGGTCGAACTGTCGATATTCGGGATACGCAGATTGCGGGGATTGTGCTCGCTCGTCGCGCGACGTTTGCGACCAGGAACGTCAAACATTTTTTTGATCTCGGCGCGGAGGTCATCGATCCGTGGGCGATCTCGTGACTGGGCGTATTACACGCCAGAGCGTCGGAATCAGTTGACCGCGACGTGGCGCTCTTGAAGCGTGGCACAGGTTCGACTTGAATCGCGCGAGCGGAGTGTCTGAGTACGGCCGACAGTTTCGGTCACCCGGGCGACTCAATCGCAGAATCTCAAATCAGGAAGTACCGCCGCTCAGCGCGAACACGTCGAGGTAACGTGTAACGTTGACGCGTGGCGCCGGCACCACCGCCGCCAGCCGGGCCGCCAGTGAAGGAAAGTATTTGATTAAATGGTGGGCCCGGTAGCATTTTTAATTGCGCCCTATCCGTCGGATTTCACGAGGGAAATCCGCAGCTGAAAATTTTGCGTACCGTCAAATCTACCGTCGGGACCAAGTCGTTACTGGGGTTCATGGGCTGAATAACCGAGATGGTAACCAGGATTTGTTGAGCAACCGGAATACGTCAATTCGCTGCTGATGACGTTAGGTCGCTGTAGACCGATGGTCAGTAACTGGATGCCACGCTCACTCACTTTAGCGTGGCATAAGGCGGTATGACCAAGGCGTTGGAGTTGAGCGACACATAGCCACTCAACTCCAACGCTGCCGGTCTGCGTCAGTGCTGTTGATTCAGCGCGAAAGCTTCCATTCTCTGACTTCGCTCGAAACCTGTGAGATTGCAGGTGGCCAGCAAGCCGGTTGGAGCAGGCGCAGTTTCACCTTGCTCGCTGGCCATCACCGCCGCGCGAGATACTGATGCGCTCCGTTATCCAATCGGTGATGTCAGATTCAAGCCAGCCCACGGAGCGCGGGCCAAGTGGGATAGATTTCGGAAACTCGCCATCCTTGATGTATTGGTACAAGGTGCTCCGCGACAGACCGGTGCGTTGCTGAACTTGCGGACGGCGCAGGATAGCCGGCTCTCTCTGGTTCTTCTGCTGCATTATCATTATCTCCTGGAACTGTTTGGACGTTGGAAAGACCGGCGCCGCTATCCAGGCGACGCGACGGTCATCTGAGGAGATACGTAATCGCAACGAAAATTGTCGGCCTCGCTCGTGCGCGCGCGGCGTGTGCCACGAGCAATGGGATCTGGTCGGACACTTGTTGGGTTGAATGCTGGCGCAACCAGCATTGACCAATGGCTAACCTGAGCGCAGGACTTGCCACCAGGCGCTGCCTGTCGCACTATTTTCCCTACGGATTTCACGCTGGCTGAGACAGCCCGATTGATGCTCGTTAGCGCATCGCCCCAGCTCGTTTACGCGAGCGCTCAAACCGGCCTCATCTCCTGCAAGCCGGTAGCCGCAAGGCTGGAGATCTTCGTCAGTCTTTTCTCGCCATCGTCATCAAGCGCGTCTGCGCCAGTCTGTTCTTCAGCGCCCTGCGCCTATCGTCAGCAGCCACGAGCTGCGCCAACAGCGTCGTCACTACGCGGCGCCAGCCGGTAGTGACGACGCGCTCTATGCCCCAGCCCGCAAGGGTTTGACGGGCACAATCGCAAGTGACGGACCCAAGTGACGGGCTCTCTGGCGCGTCGTTCTTACGTAACCGCGCAACGCGGTTTGTCTTTACCTGCCGTTGCAGGTGTCCCTAAGCATCGCGTCTACACGACGCACCCCCGAGCCTCGGGTCAATGGCTCACCTCGATGGTCCCTTTCCAACAGGAAGCGCCATCGACGCCAATGCCGCGTGCCGCGGCAGGCAAAAAGGATAAAGTTTCGGCACAAAACGGGCGTGGTGTCCCGTGTTCCCAGTAGTTCCCGCAACGCCGAGGTGTTCGGGACGGACAGAAACACTTACCAGAAGTGCAAAACACCATTGACGTAGAAAGTGCAGAATTCAAAAATCGCAAGGGCCCACAACGGGAGCAGACGGTTAGAAGACGCAGGAGGACAGAGCCAGTTAAAACTTGAATAAGAAGGAAAGCAAACTTTAGTGCGACGATACGCCCGCGAGAATAATGCGAAGGCGAAAGCCCTTGTGAAACTCCTTGGCGACCACGGTCGTCCAGGAAGTCCGGCTTTCTTTACAGCAATGTCGATTCTTTTATTAGAGAACTAACGAGACTCATGCTCGGCGTTCTCGGGGCTGATCTTTGGCAGGGCAGTACCCGCGCCCTCAAGGTTCGGCGTCGCGAGAGATATAAATTGATGTGGGAAGTTCGCCTTAAACGCCGATCCCAACCGCGCCTGGAGCCGTGCGGGAAGAGGTTGGCTGATTTACATTATTTCGGAGAAAATGACCAAAATTACTATGTCCTTCGCTCTTTTCTTCGGACAGGCTACCTCTGTCACGAATATCGGCGTCAGTACTAATTCTGAAAAGGCAGCGAATCTTGAAAGGCTATGAATGACCTTGCTAACCAATGCTCAAGCTTGGTCATTGCTCTGTTCCGGAGCTTAAGCAATTCGTCATGCCGGGGTCTACGAGACGTCGCTCATTCGTCATTTATCTAATCCCAACGATAAGGGTGCCTGCAACGTGAAGATCCTTGCCTACAATCCAGGCCACGACGGCGCGATAGCATTGCTTGATGATTATCGTTTGGTGACATCCATTGAAGCAGAGAAGGATTCAGGTTACAGATACTCGTCAATATCTATTACCGATGTGCTTGAGGTCATCGGATTACTCGACGAGATGCCTGACGTTATATGTATGGCGGGATGGTGGCCGCGAGACCATCACGAATTCTTGCATGGATCGCAGAACAACGCGGGGTATCGAGGCGTCAATGGCACCAATTTTATCTTCACTAAGGGTCGATTTATAAAGGGACGAGTTGACTACTTCTCTTCGTCTCACGAACGTTCGCACCTACTTTGTGCCTTCGGAATGTCAGCCGTGCCAAAAGGTATGCCGTGCTACGCCCTGGTCTGGGAGGGAGAAATTGGCGCCTTCTACGAAATCGATTCCGAAATGAACATCTCGTTAGTAGCGGATGTGCTAAGTCAACCGGGGAATCGTTATGGGTTTCTCTACGGATTAGCCGACCCCTCCTTCCCTAAAGACGGCCCGTATCCCCGTGCCTCGGATGCAGGAAAGCTAATGGCTTTAGCATCATATTCTACTCGAAGCACCCCCTCCAATGACGAGAGGAAGTTGCTCAGCTTTCTGTTAGACGGTCCGTTGCGAAAACTGAGTGACTATGGGGCTCTGGAGCAGGCGCCGCACGTTGACGTGGGTCTAAGCGACCCAGAGTTTCGAAATTTCGTGGGAATATACAGCGACGCGATATTTAACATATTTTTTAAGTTCGCGAAATTAAACTTGAAGAAGCGACTGCCACTTCTGATTGCGGGGGGATGCGGATTGAACTGTGATTGGAATACAAAGTGGCGGCAAACTGGATTATTTTCAGAGGTATTTGTACCGCCAGTGGCCAACGACTCTGGGTCCGCAATAGGTACGGCAATTGATGCGCAACTTCACTTTACCGGTAATCCAAAGATTGTATGGGACGTTTATTCCGGACTGAACTTTAGGTCGGACGGCAATTTTCATTCTGAAAGATACGTCATCTTCGAGGCGACCAACGACACCATTGCCGATATGCTGGCAAATGACCTTATCCTCGGATGGGTAAGCGGCAGGTACGAAATTGGTCCACGCGCACTTGGAAATAGATCAATACTCGGCGCTCCGTTTCGCGATAGCACACGAGTTCGATTGAACACGATAAAGCAGCGTGAGCAGTTTCGCCCAATTGCTCCTATTTGTCTGTTGGACGATGCAAAGAAATGGTTTGATTGCAATGACACCAGTCCACACATGCTCTTTACGTATCGCGCGACGACAAGCGCGCTTGCAGCTGTCACTCATGTAAACGGAACTGCCCGGATCCAGACCGTCACTCGCGAGACTAACAAGAGACTATTTTATCTTCTTGATGCCTTTAAAAGGCGCACGGGATATGGCGTGTTGTGCAATACATCGCTAAATTTCAACGGCAAGGGTCTTATCAACAACATAGTCGATCTAGATGCATATGCAGTAGAGCATGGCCTCGACGGGTTTGTTATTGATGGTCACGCATATGTTCTAAGGTCCTCTCCCCGGTACGAAAGCTACTTGGAAAATGCAAATTCGGAGCTTCTCGAAAGCAAGCGGACGTAGTTGCGCCTACGGCGTAGGGTCAGCGCCTACAGAACATAGTCGACATATTGCCAAGCGATTTGTGTGAATTCCGGATTTTTATAAGACTCAAGATATGGACACTTACTCACTCGGGTTCGAGGAAAACCATAATCTACGATCTGATTTCATCCGCGACCTTACAGTACAGCAGATGGACGTTTCGTCGACGCCATGTGCAGACGGAATGTTCGAGGTCCCATCTATCCCCAAGACGCTGATACGATACTGGCACGACCCAGGCAATCTACCGAACGATGTCCGGGCTTGCCTCGACAGCTGGAATCGACTTGGAGAAGAGGGTTTCAATCTGTTGACGTTTAACGACGCATTGGCGGCCGAATATATCGCCCGACGCTATAGCACCCGGGAGCGCGAGGCGTTTGCACGGTGCCGACACCCGGCGATGCGTAGCGACTATCTGCGGATGTGCGCCGTGCTCGCAGAGGGCGGATTTTACGTTGATGCCGATGATGTGCTGCTAGGCGAAGGCTGGGGAATGATTTTTAGAGATTGCAGATTGAAAGTTCAACCACTGTGCTACGACATCCCAACCCGCCGAATGTTGTCGGCGGCCGAGATCTGGCAAAAGGATCTTCCGCGGGATGGCCGCATCTTCTACGTCAACAATAATCCTATCGCGGCCCCACCTAGCCATCCCATCATTCGACGTGCTCTCGCGCGAGCCACCGAGAAGCTGTTAGGGGATAGTTCGCAGCCGGAGATCCAGGCAACAACGGGCCCGGGCAATCTGACGGCCTGCCTTGCCGCACATGCGCGAGACCTTAACGTTGCTGGCGCTCCGGTCGATTTTGAATTCCTCAGAGACTGGGGGAGCATTGCAGAAACGCGCTGGGAGCTTTCGTATCGCAATGACGCGCGTAATTGGCGCAATATGGACGCAACTTGAGACTGTGACGGTCGGCGTCGGGCGTCGATGAATCTCCGCGATGCTTCTGGGTCTTTACTCAGGATGGCATTTGCCGTGCTGCGGGCTGTGGTGTGTATTTTTCCCGGCGGGAGAATTTCGGCCTTCGGCGCGCACGAGGACCAGATTGGCTCAATCGTGGTTATAAATCTTGACCGGCAACCACGACGCTGGAGCTATATTCTACGCGAGCTTAACCGCTTCCGAACGTCCGACGGCACGCCGCTGAGATCACTAGTGCGACGCTTCTCCGCGGTGGACGCGCGCGACGGCCTCGCCGTTGCGGCAACGGCGGATGTTGACTCGACTTATCGCATGGGCGACCAGCTATACGTCCAGCCAGAACCCAAATTGGAGGAATGCTTTAGCGCCGACGTTTTAGTCACGATGACGCGGCAGGAGATAGCCATCGCACGGTCGCACGTAGAGGTCTGGAAAGCCGTCGTAGCTGGTCCCGACGATCATGTGCTCGTACTCGAAGACGATGTCTGGTTCCCGCCAGGAGCGGCGGCGGCTATAGACCGTGGCTGGCGTGCCGCGCTCCGACGTTGCCGCACTATGGGCGGGCCTCATTTGCTATACCTTTCATATGCAGACGCGGGCGGAACGGCAGGACGCTCCGATCCGTGCGACGCGCTGTTCCATCCAGAGCGGGGGCTCTGGTTTCTTTCGGGATACGTACTATCACGCAAGGGTGCGGCGTCACTTCTGAGTGCCATGCCAGTGGTCGGACCAGTCGACCTGTGGATTAATTACCGCTTCGAGGAACTCGGTGTGCTGGCGTTGGCTACGCCAGCGATACTCCAGAGGCCGGACGTCAGGTCGGACAATGCGTATTCCATCCTGCCGTATCTGGCGCGGGCGGGCATCGTTGATGCGGTGCGACTCTCGATGGCGCCTGGCCAATCATGTGCCAACCCGGTATTGGCATGGACCGCGGGCGACGAGCGTGAAAGCCTGGCAATGGCTCTGTCGATGCTGGGACTACGAGTCCGGGCATTTGATGGCGACGAAGCGACGATTCAGGCCCAAGACGTCCGGAAGCTCTTCGAAACATTCGACGCCCTCGTCAACGCCCCGCTTTCGTCGGAGGCAGTCTCAGCTGCGATTGCAACGATGGAAACGAAGTTCGTCTTCGAATCGAATACGAAGTTTGGTCGTAGCAAAGAGTGGGAGAGCTTACCTCGCTCAAGGCTAGTTGTGTTGTCGTCAGACACGCGACTGGATGGGGCGTGGGCACCGCTGTGTTCTCTACTTGGGCTTGCCGAGCCTGCTCAGTTCTATCCGAAGGGGGCTCCACGAAGCATGCGCATCTTCCGAGATGACCGCTTTTGTGCGTCATCTCCGTCTATCGCACTCTCTCAACAGCGTTCTTTTACGCATGACGAGTCGCCGTGGATCCTGCCGAGACAGAGCAATTGGAAACCGAGCGCTGGTTCGGGTGAGCATTCTTCGTTTGTGGGAGCGCCCTTGTTTCACGAGAGAATGACGAAACCATCCCCCGTTTTCACCGAGCTTGTCGAGACCTTTCCGGGCAACCTCGCGTCTTTCACTCGAGAAGGGTTGCTGCACGAGCAAAGCGGCGTCAATCTCGTCGTCAGAAAGGATGCAACCACTAGCAGACCCTACCGATCCGGGGCCTTTTCATCGGTTCGACTCTTCGAGCACGGACGCTTTGAGGCCGAGATCAAGGCAGCTTCAGGTTCTGGTCTCGTCACGAGCCTTTTCCTCTATAGAGACGGACCCCGACAAGAGATCGATGTCGAACTTGCAGGGAATGACCCGCGACGCATGCTAGTCAACGTCTACTTCAACCCTGGAGACGACGGAGCGGAGATGAGCTTTGGCTATCGGGGTTCGCCTTGCCGCGTAGATCTTGGATTCGACGCCACCATTGAGTTCCATCTCTACGCAATCGACTGGCGACCGGGCCACATTGCTTGGTCGGTGGACGGCAGGGTAGTCCACGAGCGTGTAGGATGGGATCCTACGCCGATACCACATCTCCCAATGCGTCTCTTCGGTAACCTTTGGGTTCCCCGTTCAGACGAGATTGCCGGACGGATCGATGATTTTTCCCTTCCGGCAACCGCGATTTTCAGAAACGTTTCGGTGTGGTCCTGAGCTCAGGACATCAAAAGCGAATTTAGCCTAAGTGTTGGTCAGCGTTGTATATTCGAAGTACCTCAGTCCTAGGGTGCTGAGTTCGGACGAATAAGCAAAAGGCCGAAAATATGCACATATCACGCGTCCAGCTCGTCAACTACCGGAACTTCGAGCGGGCCGACGCGGTTTTTAAGAAGGGCGTTAACACAATCATCGGCGAAAACGGGTCGGGAAAGACGAACTTGTTTCGGGCCATCCGGCTGCTGCTAGACGCGGATCAATTGCCGTGGACCTATCGTCTCGACGAAAGCGACTTTCACCGCGGTCTCAAAAATTGGCGTGGCCATTGGATCATCATCAGTATTGAATTCAGCGAAGTCTCCCAAGATGAAGCGATTCAGGCGCTGTTTCTTCATGGGACCGGCGTCGCTGAGGACGGTGCTGTCGGGCGAGCGACATACAACCTCATCTTCCGTCCGAATGCTGTTGTGCGCGTTAGACTCGGTGCGCTTGAGGCCGGCGACGAAGCTAGCCTTGCTGAAATTCTGGACGGACTGACTACCGATGACTACGAGACGGTGATTACGGGTAAGAGCAGTGCCAATTTCACGGACCCCGAGGTATACAAGGCCTTAGTGGGAGATTTTGACGCCGTCCGATTTCCCGCCGTGCTCAATTCACCGGACATAGGAGGGCCGATCCCGCGCGTCCTGTCGGTGACGAAAGAGATCTGTTTCACTTTCGTTCAAGCCTTGCGCGACGTCGTCAGAGAGTTTCGGGGGCAACGGACCAATCCACTGCTAACCCTGCTGCGGAGCAAGAGCGGGGAGATCGACGCCGCAGAGCTGGAACCGATCACTGCGAAGGTGAATGATCTCAACGACGCGATTGAGGGTCTATCCGACGTCGGGGAGATAAGAGCGGACATCCGCCAAACGATCCGCGACGCCGCCGGCGAAACCTATTCCCCGGCGAATTTGGCAGTCAGATCCGCAGTCCCTGCCGAGGCCGAACGACTATTCCAATCTTTGAGACTATTCGTCGGAGAGAGTGAGGACAACTACGAGGGCACGATCGACGAGCTAAGCTTGGGTGGCGCCAACCTAATCTATCTCACGCTTCGGCTGCTGGAATTCAAATATCAGAAAGCCAAGCTAGCCTGCGCCAATTTTTTGATAATTGAGGAACCGGAAGCGCATATTCATACCCATATTCAGAAAACGCTCTTTGACCGACTCAGCTACACCGACACGCAGGTGATCTACTCGACCCACTCAACGCACATTTCGGAGGTGAGCAACGTCGAGCATGTGAATATTCTCAGCCGTAACGGAGCCCGATGCGAGATCTACCAGCCTTCCGTCGGTCTTAATGCCGCGCAGGTCCAAGGTATTCAACGTTACCTCGACGCCGTGCGCAGCAACCTCCTCTTTGCCAAAAGCGTCATCCTGGTTGAGGGAGACGCGGAAGAAATACTAGTCCCAGCGCTGGTAAAGGAGGTCCTAGGTATCAGTCTCGACGAACTGGGGATCAGCCTCATTAATGTCCGCAGCACTGGTTTTGAGAATGTCGCCGTGCTGTTCCACGACGATCGTGTGCGCAAACGCTGCGCGATCGTCACCGATCTGGATACGTGCTTCTTCGACACCGTGCCCAACGCCGCGGATCCTGAACCGATCGCCAAACAGAAGGCGAAGGCTCGTGGCTCGGCGGCGGCTGGCTTGGCCCGCCAAGCAAGGTTGAACGCCTTCAGGGGTGGCAACGCGTGGCTATCGATTCATTTTGCGCCATGTACGTTCGAAGTAGAATTCATCCGTAGCGGCAATGCTGAAACGGTCGTGGAAAGTCTTGGCGTAGTCTACGTGGACCCAGGCACGATCCAGGATGCGACTGACGATTTGCGATCGAATGATCCGGCTCGGTTCGGCCGGCGCATCCTCACAATGGCAGACAACACGGGCAAGGGCTGGTTGGCGATTGAGCTCGCAAAGCGGGTCACCGCCCATTCGCACATTCCGCCCTATCTTTTGGAGGCGATCTTCGTCACGCAGCAGCCGTTAAGCCGGTCAGTCATCGCGCACATGATCGACTATCGGCTAAAAACGCGCGACACTCCGCCGGTGTTGCCGGCGAACACTGCGGCTAATGTTCGCTCGCACGCCGCCCGGTACCTGCAGGATGAAATCGACACGACTGGGCTTTTGGCCGTCCTGGTGCCCGCAGTTCCTGGCGACGTTATCATTGAGGTTCTGGGGTATGTTCGTTTGGGAGAATAGGGACCTCAACGACGAACAGGTGGATGCGATCACGCACGACGGAAGCGTCTTCCTTGTCGCCTGCCCCGGTAGCGGAAAGACCCGCGCGCTGACCTACAAGATCGCACTGGAATTATCTCGCCTAGAATCGGATCGCCATTGGGTAGTTGCCATCACCTACACACATCGCGCGGCCGAGGAGATTCAGGAGCGGATCGAACGGCTCGGCGTTGATACCGAACGCCTTTGGATCGGAACGATCCATTCCTTCTGCCTGGATTGGATTCTGCGGCCCTACTCGCTCTACCACGACAGGCTGAAGTTCGGTTTTCGCGTTATCGACCAGCATGACACCGATCGAAGGCTTGGCGAACTGTGTCAAGGCCGCAGACCGCGTATTCGCCCATTCGATTGCAACTACTACTTTACGTCGCAGGGCTGCGAGTTAGAGGCGCCAAACCCCGCGCGCCGCGCCCAAATCATAGCCGTGTTGGAAGATTATTGGCTTGAGCTTGAGGGGGAGGGACTTGTCGACTTTGAGATGATCCTACGATACGCCCAAGACTTGATTGTTAACGAGCCGTCCATCTCGATTCTGCTGAGTTCGATTTTCAAGTTCGTCCTAGTTGATGAATTTCAGGACACGAAGGAAATCCAGTACTCCATACTGGCAGCTATTCTCCGAGCCGGCGGCGGGCGTTCGCAGACGTTCGTAGTGGGTGATCCTAACCAAGCCATTTACGGTTCTTTGGGTGGCTACGCGATGAGTTGTAGAGAGTTTGCCAAACTCTGCGGCCTCGACCTAGCGGAGAAGAGCCTGTCGATAAACTACCGTTCGTCCAGCCGGATCGTCGGCTATTTCTCAACCTATGGCGTGGTGTCGGCCGAAATCGTTGCAGAGGGCAAGAATAGGGACTATGCGAGTCTCGTCTCGTTCGACGAAGAAACATCTTTTCGGCGGGTCGACGAGGAGATCGTCCGGCTGATCCGATTTAGCTGTGAACATCTTGCCATCCCAGCGCATGAGATTTGTGTCGTCGGGCCACGCTGGATTCAGCTTGCCGCGATGACGCGTCGCTTGATGAGCGCTTTGCCGGAGTACAGCTTCGATGGCCCTGGGATGGCTCCGTTCGCGCGAGACCAGAATAACTTCTGGTTCAAGGTCGCTCGCCTCGCCCTCACAGAGCCGTCGCCGCAGATGTACGTACGTCGGACACGTTGGGCCGGCGAAGTCCTGTCCGAGCTTCGACATGCCAACGTGCCGGTTAGCGGCCTGTCGCGGCAGGAATTGCTACGCCGATTTAACACAATTCAGATCGATCACGACGACGGACTTGAGTTCTTGCGGCTATTTTTCGCCGATTTTTGCCTCGCCGTCGGCGTCGACCTCGCCAACTTCTTGACGCTCTCGGAGGCATACGAAGCGTTCTTTTCTCGCTCGAGGAATCAGATTGCGCGGCTCGAGGGGGAGGGAGTCCAAGGCGTGTCGGCGCTCGCGATGTTCCGCCGTGTGTTTGCCAGCCGAACCGGTATTACCATCTCAACGATTCACGGCGTGAAAGGTGCGGAGTTCGACACCGTTATAGCTTTCGCGCTTTTGGAGGGGATGGTGCCGCACTTCGCTGATCCTGATGGCGAGGAAAGTGCCAAGAAACTCCTGTACGTTGTCTGCTCTCGGCCACGAAAGAATCTCCACCTCATCGCTGAGATTGATCGCCTCGACGGGCGACAAATCCCTTACCCCACGACCGAGGCCCTTAGCGCTTGTATGTTCGCGTACGACCAAGTCCCGGACGTCGCGTAACAGGCCAAGGCAATGCGGACCTGTATCCGTCGTCGGTTTCGCGTTCGATTTCCTCGTGCGCCAACTCACGTTTTCGAAAGCAAGGTAGGCGTCATTTGATGTAGGGCCGGCGCCGTGCCCGGCAACCCTGCGGGCACTCCAGCCGGCTCGGTGGCTGTCTCTCGGATCTGAGGCTGAAAGAAGGCCGCGCCACTCGAGAAAAACAAGGTCGCAGGAAGATATTGGTGATCACTACACCGGCTGTGATAGTTAAGGCCTCGATTTACCTTGCCTCCTTAGTAGCTTGAAATTCCAATATCGCGAAACTTGAATATTGCGACAGCGACAGTTGCGACGCCTGCGACACTTCCATTGCGGGTTCCGTGTGCTGTCGCAAGTGTTCACAAAGCAGGATTGCGCAGAATCCGCTCTGATTTTCCGTCGCGACAGAGGCGCAGCCGGCCGTGTTCGACGAGAATTTCGATTGCTGCATTACGGCGATGTTTGTCGCGCAGCGGATTCGGTCCGTTTCGCAGGACGTCGCGAGTCGAAACATTGCCGACCTTCGCCAGCCAGGCGTCGAGCAGGCGCGCGTCGCTCGACGCCTGCGGTTCATCCAAGGCATTTAGTACGCGCAGTGCCTCGTGCAAATACCAGCGGGCCAGACGAGTTCCCTGGTCCATTGTTCGCGGTTGGATTGCTCCCTGAATACCTTCGAACAAGTGCAGACATCCGGCGATACGCGCGGCGTTCTCGGCGCTCTTGGCGGCAAAGTCGCGGACGCTCGAAAATTCGCCTAGCGGTCGTAGCTCGCATTCAATTTCATCGTGATACTTACGCCACTGTGCGAAAGCGTCCGGGGACATGCGTAACATGGGCGGGGCGAGACGGCCAAGGAAGTCCACGGGCAAGCTCGAATCCAACAGTGCCCGAACCCTTCGATGGAACTCAGCAAGCGCTGGCATCCCACGGGGCGGTGGCTGATAGAACCGCGTACCCATCGTCGAACTTGGCGCTGCGACCAGGTATCGCGCGAGAAAGCCGCTGCCACGGGTCAGTCCACCGCTGCGTTCGAATAATTCTCCCAGCACTGCGGGCTGGACCATGAGACTGACGGTCAAGCGTCGGCCTTCGAGATGGACGGACTGCGCCTGCTTGCGGTCATGACGAATGGCGCCGCCGTCCCACAGCCGATTGAGCGCGGCCAGGAAGCCCACCAACGAGTCCTTTCCCATGCCGAGACTGCCGGTGACCATGCCGCCTTCGTCGCTCCACAGGGCCGCTGAGGGATATCCGGTGGCTAAGAGAAACGCCAGCGACTGCGGGTTCACGTCCTCGTAGCGGAGCCTGGGAGCGATAACTTCCGGTGGTTTCTGCAGTGCATGGGCGGCAAGTTCGGCGCGCAGTTTTTCGGCCTCCTGAGGCTTCCTGTGGAAAGTTGCTTTGAGCGCCGCTTTGAGTCCCTCCTGCTCGGTCGACCAGGCTTCGAATGACGCGCGACTTTGTTTGATGTCCTGTCGCAGGACGTCGGCGCGCTCGCGTTCCCATTCGCCGAGGACCTGGCCTATTGTCTTGTCCGCAGCTGTCTTGCGTTCGCCGCTCTGGGCGACCATCAGGAAGTTCAACGATAGCGGCCCCGTGAGGTGATCGTCGCGAGCCACATCGGCGAGACCTTGTGCGGCCAGCGACACTACGGCCAAGGCCGACGAAGCCACGAGTGCCATAGGTTGCTGTCCGTAAGACTGATACTCGTGCACCGCTGCCCCGATGCCGTCTGGTAACGCATTCAGCGGGTAAGTGCGGATTTCGGCGAACGTGACCGGCTGTTTCGGCGGAACGTGACCAGCGGTACGCGTGGTGAAGTGCGTGGTTGATAATATAACTCAGTCGGTCACGATGCGTGCTCGGTAGCGGCCACCGGCGCTTGGTGTCGCCGGCGTAACGACTCGCCTTTGAGGTTGAGTCGATGGGCGCGATGCAAGAGTCGGTCAAGGATCGCATCGGCAATCGTCGCGTCTGCGATCCAGCCATGCCAATGCTCTGTCGGCAGCTGGGCGGCAATCACCGTGGCGTGACGCTCGGCGCGGTCATCAATAATTTCCATGAGGTCTTCACGGCCGGCGGCATCGAGCGCGTGCAGACCCCAGTCATCGAGCACCAGCACATCGAAGCGGGCGAGCACGGCCAGACGTCGTTTATGCGAGCCATCACCGCGTGCGATATGGAGCTCTTGGAGCAGTCGCGGGACGCGCGCATAGAAGGCGGATTTACCGAGTCGGCAAGCGCGCTGCGCGAGCGCACACGCGAGGAAGGTCTTGCCGACGCCGGTCGGCCCGCTGACGATGACGGGCTGGGCCTGGTTGAGCCACTCGCCGTGGGCCAGGCGGGTCAGCAGCTGACTATCGAGGCCACGGCCGGCGCGGGTGTCGATGTCCTCGAGATTGGCTTGGGCATACTTCAGTTTGGCATTCGCGAGCAGGCGCTTGAGGCGCTGGCTGTCGCGGTGCGCCGCCTCGCGCTCGACCAACAAAGCGAAGCGGTCTTCGAACACGAGGTTGTGCGCGGTCGGCAAGGTGAGCTGCTCTTCGAAGGCGCTGGCCATGCCGTCGAGCTTGAGCGTGCGCAGTTGCGTGAGGGTTTGTTGAACGATCATCGGGCGTCTCCTGGTCAGGGTTAGTGGGTGTAGTAATCGGCGCCGCGCAGATGTTCATGCTCAGGTGCGGTCCAGCTGTTCGGCGGTGGTAACGGCAGGGCTTCGAGCTTGCGCCTGAGGATGGAAGCCACGGCGCTGTAGGTGTGTGCGCCGAGCGCGAGCGCACGGGTACAGGCGGCTTCGAGTCGGGCCGGCGTGTGCTCGCGGGCGAGGCGCAGTAAACCGAGGCAAGCGCGGTAACCCTGCTCCGGATGCTTGCGCGTTTCGAGGATCTGGCGCACCAGTGCAGCGCAGGCCGGGCCGATGGTGCCGGCCCATTGGAGCAGGCGTTGTGGCGACCACTCGAGGTGGGCACGATGAGCGGCGGGCAGATGCTCGGGCACGGTGGTGTAGCCATAGCGCTTGCCTGAGCGCAGGTGGGCGGCGACCCGCTGGCCACGCTGCAGTACTTCGATAGCCGAGCGTGTCACGCGCAGCTCGACCTCGGTGTGCACGAGACTATGCGGCACGCTGTAGTAGTGCTGTTCATGGACGATGTGATAATCGATGTTGACGCGCGCCCGTGCATAGCGCGCCAGCTCGTAGCGCGCCACCGGCAGCGGCTTTAAGGCCGGCCGGTCGAGAGCGGCGTATTGGCTGGCGCGTGAGCCCGGCAGGCGTTTGAACGGCCGGCCGTTGAGGTCGTCGAGCAGCGCGACGATGGCGCTATCGACTTCGCCCAGCGTGTCGAAACGATGATTACGCAAGCGTGCGAGGATCCAACGTTCCACAATCTGCACGCCGACTTCAGCCTTGGCTTTGTCCTGCGGGCGATAGGGCCGTGCGGGCAGTACGGCGGTGGCGTAATGCGCGGCGAAGTCGAGCACGGTGGCTGAAGCGCGCGGTTCATAGCGATCGGGATCGGCGATCAGGGCACGCGCATTATCGGGCACGATCAAGCTCGGCACGCCGTCGATGAAGGCCAATGCGCGGGTCAGGGCCTCAAGCCAGTCGGCCATGGTCTGGCGGGCGGTGGCGCAGGCGAAGGTGTAGTTCGAGGCACCGAGTACGGCGACGAAGATCTGCGCACGCTCGCCAGCGTTGCCAAAGGGCAGGGTCGGGCCGGCGTAGTCGATGAACAGCTTCTCGCCCGCGCGATGCAGTTGGCGCATGGAGCGCTTGAGGGCGCCAGCGTACTGATGGTAGCGCTCGACGAACTGGGTGTAGCGGTAGATGGTTTCACCGCGGTGCGCGGCAGCGTATTCCTCCCACAACAGCAGCAGCGTGACGCCCTTACGCTTGAGCTCGATGTGAGTCAGGGCGTAATCGGGCAACACCCGCTTGCCTGGGACCGGCGTGGGTGGCTTGAGTTGTGCCCACAGCGCGCTCTCGGTTAGGGCGGCGACTTCCGTTGGCGTGAGGCCGGCGACCTGCATCAAGCGGACATACTTGGCCACCACGCCTTTGGAGATGGATAGGGCGCCGGCGATCTGGGCATGGGAGAGCCCGGCCTCGTACTTCAAGCGGAACAGTTCTTTGATATTGCGCATAGTCAGTGTCTTCGCGGGCATGCCCCCTCCGGTCGGGAAAACCGGGGAGGGTAACCTCAAAGGCACTTCGCCAGGCGTAGCGCGCGGGACCGTTTCGGTTGAACGTGACCAGTGATTTCGGAACGTCCCGAGAAGCGGTCACGTTCAGCCGAAATGCGCGGTCACGATGCACCGAAATCGGCGGTCACGTTCGACCGAAATGACCGGTCACGACCGGCCGAAATACGCAGTAAGGCGTCTGTTGCTCGGCGTGGCGCTCGAGCGGCAGCGGAGCCGGCCAAACTGTCGCAGATGTCGCAACTGTCGCAACTGTCGCTGTCGCAAATGGCTTGGATAGCGCATTTGATTTCGCGCATTCTAAATTGGCCTCTTCCAACATTCGTGAAGCTCGGTCGATGCGGGCAAGGTCTGCGTTCGCGCGTTCAGTCAGGCTCATCTCACGAGCCCTACGGTTTGCCGGATCCGGACCGCAGCGGCCTTGAGATGGGACCGGTCAAGATCTGATAGGGGTTCGCCGTTCGCGAGGTCGTCAGCCGCAATGGCGACGACGAGCGCTTCGTGCGCCAACATGAGCAGCAGCGCGCTTGCGTCAAATCGTCGTGACTCCGGGACTGGTTACACGTGAGCAGGGGGTGAGTTGGGATACAAATCGGCCAGGGACAGACCCGCTGCCGCGACGACCTGCCCGGCGCTGCATCCCGCGAAGCAGTGCACGAGCACGCGGTCGTTAGTTTCACGCACCGATAGACTTGGATTTCGGTCATCGTGGGCTGGACAACAAGCCATAAAGTGGCCACCACCGCGGTCGGTCACTTTTTCCAATCGATCAAGCAATGGACGGGCATGCGAGGCCCTCGCAGCTCCACGACTAGGTGTAGTCATGGCAGGCCTCAAAGAATGTGCTCACCCGCTTCTAGGCGAGTGAGCAGTTCGTTCAGATAGGCGTTTGACCACGCGGCCGTACGCACGCCGAGTTTGGTCGGCGGAGCGATACGGCCTTCCGCAACAGCGGCATACCAACGGCTGCGGCTGATGGGGAATACATCGAGGATTTCACGGACGCGCGAATAGCCGGGAACCGGCAATCTGTTGGAGTGACTCAAGGCTTTTTTCTCCTGTTGGTGAAAAAAGCTGCTCCAGGTGGAGAACTGCGGGACATCGGTACCCGCTGTTGACTTGTGATAGGTCACATCTCAACATGCGCGGCATCAATACCCTCGTGTTTCCACCCCAGCGTCAAGGGGATGGCACGGACAATTCACAGCGGCCTGCCAAGCCCTAACTCTGGCATCCGGCCCGGTCAGTGCGCCAACACTGACGGGGCCTTTTTATTTGTGAAGCAGCAACGCGGTTACATCGCTGTGCCGACTTTTAGAACCCTTGTTTGTCTTGCATTCGCATAAGACGAAAAGAGGTCCTGCAAGGCGATACTGGGCGCAACGTTACCATCCGGAATTGTGATTGCAATGGGGCATTTTTGAGTTCGTATCGCCTCAAAACGGCGATATTTGTAATCGCGGAAGTCTACGGAATCCAGCGGCTCACTTTGTATCAAAGCCGCTGCGAGAAAAAAATTTCTACCCGCACCTCATCGCGACCGTGCTTCAGCGCTCAGGCCGCGCGAATGCGCGAAATGGGCGTCACATTTGCGCTCTTACGCAACCCACCGAGGTAATCTGCCCACACCTGCATCATGCGGCGGCGTTCAGGTAAATGTTCGGCATAGTTGTAGGCTGCACGCACCGTATTGCCTTCGATGTGCGCGAGCTGTCGTTCGATCGCATCGCGATGCCAACTCAGTTCGTTCAAGCGCGTGCTCGCCATGCTGCGAAAGCCGTGCACAGTCATTTGATCTCCCGAGTATCCTAGGCTGCGCAGGGCGTTGGTGAGCGTGGCATCGCTCATGGGTTTGAGCCGGCTGCGAACGCTTGGAAACGTGTATCGACCGGTGCCGGTCAGCGCCTGGAGTTCCTTTAAGATTTCGATCGCCTGAGTCGACAGCGGCACGATATGCGGCCGGCTCATTTTCATTTTCTCTGCCGGGATCCGCCACTCGGCGGCCTCGAGATCAAATTCCTTCCATTCGGCATTACGCAGTTCGCCGGGGCGAACGAATACGAGCGGTGCCAGCCTGAGTGCGCAGCGGGTGACGAAATATCCCGTGTACGCATCGAGCGCATGCAACAACAAGCCAATCGCTTTGGGCTCGGTGATACTGGCGTGGTGTTTGACCTGAGCGGGTGCGAGCGCGCCGCGCAGCCCATGCGTCGGGTCAGTTTCCATGCGTCCCGTAGCAATGGCGTAGCGAAAGACCTGCCCGCAATGCTGGCGAACGCGATGAGCGGTCTCATTGGCCCCACGCTCTTCTATCCTGCGCAGAATGCGCAGCAGATCGGCAGCCGTGATGCCGTTGACAGGCAGCGCCCCCAGCCAGGGGTAAACGTATTGCTTGAAACGGCCTTCGACTTTTTCTGTGTGCTTTGGCGCCCAGGTCGGGCGGTACTTATCGAGCCATTCATTGGTGACCGCTTCGAAAGAATTGGCCTTCTCGTTGCTCGCCTTTTCCCGCTGCCTTTCGGCGGACGGGTCGCGACCTGATGCCAGCACCTCGCGGACCTTGCGGAGCCGGTCGCGGGCGTCCTTCAGGGAGACGTCTGGGTAGACCCCTAGGGACAAAGTCCTTCGCCTGCCATTCAAGCGATAGTCGAAACGCCACCATTTCTGGGATTCGGGCTTGGCCTTGCCATCCACGGGAGGCTTGCTCCGCGTGACCAGCAAGTACATGCCGTCGCCGTCGGTGAGCTTATAGGGCTTGGGGCCGGCCTTGGCGTTTTCGACTTTGGTTGCGGTGAGTTTGCCTGCCATGACGGTAACTCCTGTTGCGTTTGGCGGTAACTGGGGCGGTTACCGTCGAACCTACCGTCAGCCGGGTCAGGCTGTCAACAGATCGCGTCGGAAGGCATATGCACGTAACTTGCCGAAAATTAGAGAGATTTCGGAAGAATCTGGACTGCGCTGGAGGGTGCTGGAAGGGTGAATGGTGGGCCCGGTAGGATTTGAACCTACGACCAAAGGATTATGAGGGCCTTATTAATCAATAGGTTATTGATTATCTTGGGGTTGGCAAAATGAGGCGAAATCAGGCTAATTTTTGTTGATTCAATAGGTTGGTGGAGGTGGCGTTAGGGGGCGAAAACTGGGCGGTGTACCGCCAGTGTTACCGGGACGTCGAGCGCCCAGCACGATTTGAAATGTGGCTCAATTAGTTTCACAGTCGGCGCGCCCTCCAGCGGGGAATAGGTCAACATAAGTCAAAGCAACGTCGCATTTTGCACTCGCGATTGAACGCCACCGTGAAATGTTGCTTTTTTAAGGTACCTGCCAACTCAATTCATGCATCGAGGAGCTCATCCCCACCCACGCTAATTTCGGCGGTTTGGTTAACAAGGTCAAATTCAATCAGCACTACGTCATTCTCATCGGCCCCTGATAAACGCATGAATCGACTGAAGCCGTAGAAGGTTCCATTTTGATCGATTCTGATCTCCCCGCACGAGGTTTGGGTGCCTTTAATAACGCTTGGAAACTCGAAAACAGTAATGTAAGAACGAATGGGGGAGGGGCACCCGAACACCATGTTTGATCGGCCTACCGTTGGTATTTTTACTGCAACATATAACTTCTCGTCGCCCGTCCAGCCATAACTTAATACGCGTTTTTCCTTTGGTCGCGCAGAATTTACGGCACGTAACGCTTCAATAGTCGGCGGTTGGACCAGGACTCCGCGAAGCTTCCAGACGTCCGTTGATACATGGTCGATGACAGCGCTATACGTCGTATAAACGCCGAACGTGTTTTCATTAATCCCTCTTTCAACGCACTGCTTCCAGAACGACGAGCGGTCGAGTACACCGCTTGGAGTTGAACGAAGCACGTCGACCAATACTCGCTCGCTTTCTCCCAGTACCTCGTGGTAATCAAGAGAAACACTACAACTGATTGAATTACCATCGACTACGAACTCTTTATTGTGTTCATAGAACTTTAGGAGAATTGAGGCTGGCGGAAGCAATAAGGTTGAAAAGCTGCCGTTTGAAGAGCGTCGGTAACTATATTTTCTTCGTACGCCTTCACGAAGAGACGATATTGATTGAGGTGATGCGACCGCTAGCATCTGTCGAGTGGTGTTTCTCAGTCGATTGCGGGACGGCGGAATGTCAGTTGCCCAAAACCAATCTTCATCCAAAAAGTCTAATGTTTTTATCTGTTTAAGAAAGTGCCGAACGACATCATCATCCAAAATAGTGCCATACTTTTCTTGTAACTGACTCTGAACTGCAAATATGTTGGAGGCGCCCGATTGCCCAGCTAACGCGCGAGCAATGGTTCCCATTTGTGCTAGAGATATAGTTAGGTTGCTCGAAGTAAGATAGCTTTCGCCTCTGGCAGAAGTCACGGTCAATGACACGTATTTGCGACAATCGGACAGTGCCGAAAGAAGGGAGTGGATATCAAAAGGTGTCTTCGAGATTCCCGCATCCGATAACGCGTTGGCGGCTTCGTCGAGCCGACAGGGCGCACGAGACCGCAATAGATCGACTGCGGCATCGAGTTTCGGCATGAATATTTCATGGTCCGGAAAATGCCGGGTGATCTTCGCCTGTATCTGGCGAACTCTCTCTCTCGTTATATTTAGAGCTTCGCCACAGGTCTCCAGCGTCACAATTTCTTTCCCGTTCCAACCAAAGCGATCCATGAATACTTCGAGACGCGCATTTCGCTTACCGAGATGTGCGGAAAGGTAGTCCTGGAGTTCGTCCTCAAGATTCATTCTTCGAATGTTTTCCGCGCGCTCCTCAATTTTGCGAAATCGTTGAATAAGATCGTTCGCGCTAAGCAAAAATTCCGGCCTGTCCATTTCGACTATCAAATCATTGATGTATTCAAAAATGGTACCGGAGATTCCTTCCAATTCATCAGAAAAACGAGGGTCTTGCTTGCTTACTAGAGGCGCCCAGTCGCAATTCGATATTCGAATAAGTTCACTGTGTATCGAATCACTCTCGATTAAATGGCCTGTAGCGGAGATACTTGGGGGCGAAAAATAGGCTGACTGAACTCGGTTCATGATTTGAATTGCCCCCTCTAATGTGCAACAGAAATCAAGTACACCTTTATGCCCGAGGGTTGGGATCCGCAGGAGATCACCAAAACTCAGCCGCATCAGGTCTCGGCATCGATTCTCATATCCCGCTCGGTTAAGAGCATTTCGAGTTCGTGTCCTCCAGCAGACGCTTTCCGAAGGGAGGGCGACTGGCCAAGCGTCCGGAGACCATGCCTCCTTCGACACCGCTTTAGAGTTCTGACCGAACACCGCCACGAGGAAGTTTTGAGTTCGCTCATCGAAATTGGGGTTGAATAATTGCCAATAGTCGGACCCGAAAATTTCGTAGCTCGACCCACGCGGGGCCCGTACGTGGTCGCAGAGCCAATCGGGAACGGTGTGACCCACGAGGAAGGCCCGAAACGCTGCCGGTAGGAGCGGCGCAGGCGCCTGCCCCCATCGACACTCAGAAATGTCAACAAATATACTCTTGTAAATATCAACCACGCTGCCTATATTAGCTAACAATGAAAAATAGTAAAAGTAATACTATTGACAATCAGCTCTCATCGATAGAGACGGTAGTGTTAGCTGTTGGCCAACTCGGCGGTAGCGGTAGGTCTATTGACACAGAAGATGTTGCGGTTCAGTGCAATGAGCTGGTGCCAGGTATGTTTGCGTGGCGCAAGTATCCGCAGCAGATAAACCTGGAACTGGTTCGCGTGGCCCTATCGGACGCGAAGAAGGAAAAGAACGGCGGATTGTTGATTGGGTCTGGTAGAGAGGGTTGGCGATTAAGTGAGCGCGGTCTGAGTTGGTTTCAGCAGTCTGGCCCAGAACCACGTGCAAGTGCTCCTGATTGGACTGACGACCGTAGAAGCGCCGGCTCTATTGACGTTGTACGCAAAGAGCGAGAGAAGCGCCGCATCGTTGGAACGCAGGCTTGGGCCAAATGGAGCCGTCGAGACTCCGTAACGCGGCTCGATGCGATGCAAGTATTCAGAATTGATGAATATTCGAACGCAAAGATCATTGAAATAAAAATCGTCCGCCTGAAAAGTTTATTCGAAAGCGAAGATGAAATAGTCAAATTCCTCGCCGACTCGGCAAGGATCCTTGAGTCAAAGGAGTAATTCCACGTGGCGGAACTAATTGATCTCGAGGTAACTACTCACGTCGGTCGCGATATTCTAAGCGCCGCCTCAGGCTTTAAATCTGAAGCATCAACGGTTTGGGAGTACGTAATCAATAGTCTTCAATACGTCGACGACGGAATCCTACCGAAGGTCCACGTCCTGGTCCTCCCGAAGAAGCGCGTTATCCAAATCAGCGATAACGGATCCGGCATGTCGCGAAGCGACCTATCCCGATTCTTTCAAATGCACGGCGAGAACAAAGATCGACTACTTGGAAAGCCTGGTCGGGGTAAATTTGGTACAGGAAAATCGGCAGCGTTCGGTATCGGACAGAAGTTAACCGTCGACAGTAGGAAGAATGGCCTAAGAAATGTAGTCGAATTGACACGAGAAGCTATAGAGAAATCGGGTGGTGGAGCTATTCCCGTCCGAATAATAGCTATCGACGAGCCGACGAACGAGCCAAATGGAACTTCGATAACAATTAGCGAAATATTTCTGCGTGAACTAAAGACGGCTCCTGTCATCGACTACATCGAACGAAATCTTCAGATATTTCGCGCGAAGAAACCTGAAGTAGCGGTGAATGAACATGTCTGCGCCTACCGAGAGCCGAATGTGGTCAAGTCATTTAGCTTTAGACCTTCTCCAAATGCACTAAAAATACTGGGAGAGGTGGAACTAACAATAAAATTATCCGCAGCACCCTTGGAGGCTGCCGAAATCGGAGTTGCGATAACTGCCGGTCTGGGAAATCTTGTAGCAATAGATAGCGGGGGACTCCAACACAAAGAATTCGGCAATTATCTGTTTGGCGAAATTGACGTACCCGCCCTCGAAACGTACGAGACACCAATGGAGCCATACGATTCAACTCGTTCACTTCAGTTAAATCTCCAGCATCCTGTCTGTGCACAACTGGTCCCCTTTATAGGATCGAAGCTCGAAGTAGTGCGAAGATGGCAAATTGACCAATTTAAGGAAGCAAGAAAAACTGAAGAGGCACGCAGGCTCCATGCGCAGGCTGAAGTCATCGCAGAGTTGCTAAACAAGGACTTCCTAAGTGTGTTTGGAAAGCTCAATGATATCCGGGCAGCTTCTGCAGGCGCGGGCCACGTATCTTCTACTTTTGGAGGCGCGGGAGAAGGCGCAGACGACGAATCAACATGGGTTCGTGGAATTCAACTACCCGGCGATGTAGCTCAGATAAGCAAAAGCGACTCCGATAATTCGACCTCAAGCGAAACAGGGCGACCTGATTCCCGTCCCGCTCCAGATATCGAAGCTCGAGGGGAACCGAATGAAAACGCCAGCCATTCAGTCGATCCTGCTGGTGGAAAATCTGGGAAAAGGAAAAGACCCCGAGGAGGGTTCTCCGTCGATTTCAGAAATCTCGGCGAAGAACAAGGTCGGTCGAGATACGATAGGACATCGCTTGCAATCCTAATCAATCTGGACCACGAAGCAGTTAAGGCAGCTAAAAAAAATGGTGGAATAGAAGATAAGGGATTTCGTCGGCTTGGTTACGAAATCGCCTTTACAGAATATGCCTTGGCCTTAGGAAATGAAATGGCAGAACAGGATCCCGAAATGCCCGCCGACGATCTTCTCTATGAAGTGAGAGCGACTTTGAATCGCATTTCCCGCTTAGCGGCCGCACTCTACGAGTAACCAGCGATCACTTGCGGGATGCGGGCTAATCACGGATATCGGGCCGATCCTGCTAATGCTAATTTCTGTTGCTTCACCACGTTTGTTTGCTGACCGTCCCGCCGTCAAACGCGGCAACCGCCCGACGATGATCTGCCTATAATAATGCCAACTACTCGGCGTTAAACTGTGCGCTTGTCGGTTACCTCCACTGGCGGATCATATCTTGTTATCGCAAACAAGTTTTGTCTTCCCACAGCCAGTGCACGCTAATTTACGGCGAGAGATTCGGGCTAAGCCCCCATTTAGAAAAACAGGCAAGGTTTCCGTGCTAAGGAATCAGAGTTCATTTCGGGAGCCGTAGTGTCGTCACTTGCGAACGTCTCAATTCCGAAGCCGAAGGACTGGCAAAGCTTCGAAAGAAGCATGACGGTGCTGATGGCTTGCGTCCTTGATGATCCCAATACCACGTGTAACGGGCGATCGGGACAGCCCCAGAACGGAGTCGATGTCTACGGTTACCGGAAGCGGGACGTGACGCAGCTCGTTGGCGTCCAGTGCAAGAAGAAGTTGCACGTGCAGGTCACTGAAAAGGAACTTCGCGATGAAGTTGGGAAGGCGAGAAATTTCAAACCGAACCTGAAAGAATTCATTCTCGCGACCACGGCGCCGCGCGATCAGGCAATCCAGACCGTCGCCCGCGCGATTACCGATGAGCTATCCAAGACCGCCTGGCCAGTAACAGTCGTAGTCTGGGGCTGGGACGACATCGAAGAACGTGCGTCGAAGTACAAAGACGCATTTAGCGCGTTTGACCCAACATATAACCCATATGCAGAGAGGGCTTTCGAAAAGCTCGAAGCGACGCTTCAGCAAGCAATCGATCACTTCAAGAGTAGCATTCAGGCCGCTCCGCAGCCAACGGATCTCACGGTCGATGCGGGCCACGAGAACACGCCTCTTCATGGCCAGATTAGCGCGTACTTCGATTTGGTCAACGATGGCCATGTGCAGACTGCCCTTACGCAGTTGGAAAAAATCAGGACAACCGCGTGGGCGACGGCTAGTCGATCTGAGCGTTACCGGCTGCTTGTCGCCTTCGCGGCTGTGAAGGCAAAGAAGGAAGACTATGCGGCGGCCGGATATTTGCTGCTGGACGCCTTCGAGGAATGCCCAGAACACAAGAAGGCGAAACAGAATCGCGCGAAGGGTTACTTGCTGACCAGTCATTATGCGATGGCCGTAGAAATTGCCCTTGAAGTAATCCAGAGCAATCCAGGGAACGCGGACGCGGCAAGTACGCTCATACAAGCGCGAATGCACGATCGTGCCTGTCAGACACCGCTGAATGATATTCCGGCTGCACTGCTCGAAAGCGAAGACGTTCTGATCGCGCACGTCACGTTTCTGAGATTCAGAGAAGATATGGGCTGGCTGCCTTTGGTGCGGCAAGCGGCGAAGAAACATCCGGCGTCCCGCCATCTCCGCATAATGGCAGCGGAATCCGTACTCGAAGACCTATCGAAGAATGATCGGGACGTACTGGCCGGCGCGCCCGTCCGGGTTGTCACTCAGGAAGAACTCGAGACGGCGGTAAAGACGCTCGCGGACGAAGCGCTTGATGCGATCCAAAACGGCTTCCGGATTCCGCCCTATCTCGCCAACAATGCCTCGCTGGCTCTTCGCTTCGTTGACGACATTCCGAAGGCAATCCAGATTCTCGACGCTGCCATAGCCCAGCGTCCGGATGATGAAAACCTCCGCTTCCAGCGTGCCATTCTGGCGTACGGCCAGAATGACCTGCCCAAAGTTCTGGAACTGATCCCTGAGAGTCCTTCAAATCCGGAAGCGGTGCCAATGCGCGCGACGGCTCTCGCCGACACGGGTAAACCGGACGACGCGCTAAAACTGATCGATGGATTTGATGCGAGTGAGACCGCCGACTACGTGAAATTTGGAATCATCGCCGCAAGGTGCCATGCGCACATTGTTCGCAATGAGAAAGATCTTGCGATAGAGACCGCACGCAAGGAAGTGTTGGCGGCCCCCTGCGACATGCTTGTCGCAGGAGTACTGATTCGGACTTACTACCTCGCTGGAGACAATGAAGCCGCATCAAAAGCTCTGGATGCGGCAGTTGCAACCATCGACGATAATTCAAGGATGTCGTCCCGGCTGCTGCTGAGCTTCGAGGCACAGCGGCTCGACCGTCACGACACTATCGTTACCCTCTTAAAGGGACACGTCACCACGAACTACGACAATGAAGCGCTTCGACTGTTGGTCGCTTCCGCGATCAACGGACATTTTTGGGTTACAGCCCAGGAAACGTTAGATGCGGTCTCGGTCCGACTGCAAAAGATCGAATGGGTGCAGAGGGCACGCGCGATCCTCGCGCTCAACACTGGGAACCGGGATGCAGAGCAAAAAGTCGGCGCGTATTTGAAAGAATGGCCGAACGACGGATCAATGATACTGGCCCGCATCGGAACCTGGCAGAGGAGCGGACGGGATAAAGACATAGCGGCGCTCATCTCGACTCTCGATTTCGCCGCGGTCGAAGGGTCCGCGATGACGCGCATACGGCTCGCGGCAATCGCCTGTCGGTACGGGAGTGCCGCGCGCGGCCTGGAATACGGCTATTCGGTCCTGATGGACAACTGGGATAAAGCCAGCGCGCATCTGACGTATCAGGGAATAATTCTGCTGAATGATCATATCGCTCCCGTGCTACCGGAGAACAGCGCGGTCGCGGAAAACACTGTCGTTATTCTAATGGGCGAAGATGGCCAGAGCGTATATCGCCTCGAAAACCGTTCGCATAGGTTTTTTGAGGACGAGCGATTGGGTTTGGAAAGTGATCTCGCGAAACTGTTGATCGGCAAGAAGGTTGGCGACTCGTTCCTTCTTCAAGAACGCATAGGCGCAAAGCCCGTCACAGTTATCGATATTAAGCCTGTCTATATCGACGCATTCCATCGCTCCATTAACCAGTTCAACGAACGATTCCCGAGCGCAAAAGGGATGATGAAGTTCACGTTCGATGCGACCGCTTCGGACCCCTTGGAGGAGATGCGGGCTATCACCAAGCAGCGGGCTGAGTTCGATCAGGCGTTGCTAGAGAACTATCGTTCCACACGCGTGCCCCTGGCGTTCGTCGCGGCTAACATGGGTCGTGACCCTCTCCAAGCTTGGGCTGGGTTGCCGAGCGTCAACACGCCCTTTCAGGTCTGTCATGGCGTGCATCAAGAACGTGAAGAGGCGCTGAAGCTTCTCAGGACGCGCGAACGAAAGGGATGCGTGTTAGATGCAATTACACTATCGGTAGTACGCCACTTAGGCGTCGGTGATGCGGTTGTGTCTGTTTGCGGCCCACTTCACACTCCGCAATCGATTCTTGATCTCCTGGCTTCACGAGCGATTGAGTCGGCACTCGAGGTCGGGAAGACGATGGGGTTCGTCTCATGGCGGGACGGGCAGCTTGTCATGCAGGACTACACCGAAGAGATGTTGAAGACGGCCGCCGAGCAGAATGAGGCAGAACGAGCTTGGGCGTACGCGAATGTTGCTGTGGTTACCGCGATGCCGAAGCAGGAATTATCCGCCGAGGCGCATGCCATCGTGGAAATGATGGGGGAGGTCGCGAGTGATCCGGTGATTGCGGCGGATGGCAGCGGTCTGTTGCTGCTTTCGGATGATATGGGGATACGGAATTGGTCGAGCGCTGCTTTCGGAACATCATCGACGTGGCTGCAGCCGGTGCTAATGGTGGCGAGACACGAAGGAAATCTTTCGAACGAGAAATACTTCGAGGCGATAAATGCGCTGTCGCTAGGCGGCCATTCGTATACCTCATTAGAACCGGGGGCTCTGCTTCATCAGGCCCGCAATAGTGGCTTTGACGTTACCGATGAGTTGCGTCGGCTGCTTGAAGCCGTTGGAGGACCTACGTCGGATCTCTCATCCAACTGCAAGGTTGTCGCCGAGTTCCTAGATCTGGTGATGCAGGAATGCTCTGATGACTTGAAAGTCATGCGCATAGCCAGTTGGGCGTTCGAATCCATGTCGAAGGGCCGCGTCGAGGATCAGCGGGAAATCGTTGGGAGGATTGTGCGGCAAGCAAAAGTCCGTTCGAGATCGATGCAGGAACATGGGCTGGCGTGGCTTATCGGTCATTCCATCGGCACGCCCGACTATCAGGAACTTGTCGCGATCCAGAAAAGAAGCCAGGGCCGAGAAGCTTAGCCCGCATTTCTCACTCCTGCAGCCTATGAAGGCATATGCAAGCGCCTCGCGGGATCGTGGCGGCCGTTGGGCACGCGTTCATGCACGTATTGCTGCTTGGCGCAAAATGCAGCCCGCCAATGGCTCGGCGGTGGCGGCGTCCGGCGAGGCGAGGTCTCTGGTTCGTATTGGCGGCTCAACGCGCCGCGACGTGCAACGCATGGGTGGCCGGCATCAACTATCCTGAGCGCCGACGACAATCATCCAACGACAACCAGACCCAGGAGCATCAGCCGTGAGCCACTAACCAGCGACAATCATCCCCATCCAACCGGCCAAGATGACTGTCGTTCGACGCCATCCTGATTGACGTCGTCCAATCAGAAGGTCGAAGTATGGCTTTTGGACCACAGGGGCAACTATCCGGGTAATAACCGTCTCTTCAAACCAGTTCTAATCGTACTTGTCGACCAACCAGCTCCGCAGCTCGCTGCAGACTAGATAAAGTGACGTCGCTATTCGGGTCGAGCAGCCGATTGACCTGTGTCCGGCTCGTGTGCAGCAACTTAGCCATAGCGGCCTTGGAAACGCCCCGCGCTTTCATAGCTTCAGCCAGCTGCCAAGCGACCACCTCCTTGATAGCTTGTGTTTGTGCTTCCTCCAAGATGCCTTCATCTTTGAGAAAATCGTCGAGGGTGCTCCCGATATGGGGAGTCCGTTTCTTGCTCATGAACTTGTGACCTCTTTCATTCGCTTTCTCGCCAGCTCTAAATCGTCCGGCGACGTCTTCGGCGTTTTCTTGATGAACCCGTGCAGGGCTACTATCTGGCCGTCGTGGATGCAGAACAGGACGCGGGCGATGCGGTTGCTATTGAGGTTGCTCCGTACTTCCCATAGCCCATGGCTCATCGGCCGGCATAACGGCATGCCGACAGGCCAGCGCCACTGCGCCCGCATCAGGTCGCGCCCAACTTCCCGGCGGTCAGCTGCGGTTAATCTCTTGAGCCAATCGAGCACTGGCTCCGCACCTGCCTTGGTGCGAAAGAACACGAGCGGGATCTTTTGCTCGCCCATACCATTGAAGGCCGCCATGAACCTTTAGAAGTACATGTATCATATTAGGTCCAGGCACTCAAGATAGATTTCGGGCTGGGAGCGAACTACAAGCGGTGCGACGTTCACTGGTAGCCCATCGATTTCTGGCGGGTTCGACGATTGAGAACGCCTTCGAAAAAATCGACGGATGCCAGTAGTCTCTACAATCGCGGATCAACCGGTTCACTTTCCAGCGCAAGTACGCCAAACACGCATTCGTGGACCCGCCGTAGCGGCTCCCGCTTTACGAAGCGTTCCAATGATTCGATCCCTAGCGCGAATTCGCGAAGCGCCATGCTTCGCTTCGTGGATAATCCTCGCTCCCGCAGGCGTTCCAAATGTTCTGGTCGTGAGTACTCTGGGCCGTAGATAATCCGCAAGTATTCGGGGCCTCGGCACTTGATAGCCGGCTGCACAAGCCCGCGTTTCGCATAGGCGATGAAATCAAGCGGTTTTATTACCATGCCTTCTCCGCCCTGTGCAGTCATGCTTTCCCACCAGCGAATGACGTCACCTGTGGCGTGCTCGTCGTCAAGTCTTGCGGTTCGGAACGGCGTAGCAAGGAGCAACTGGGGATCAGCCTTACACAACTCGGCCAATGTCTCCATGTGCCAAAGGTGCGTCTTGTCCGCGTGAGCAATTCCCTCGGTCGCCATGATGTGGAACGGCGCCAGCTTAATATCGTCAATGCCTTTGACAGGCCAGCAATAGTGCCGGTAAGCGTCGATGTATCGGTGGACAAGGTCAGATCGAATATCAAATGACTGAACGAGTTCTCCAATATCGAGGCCCCGCTCGGCTGACTGCCTAAGAACACTACTTGCAAAATCCACTGCAGCACCAGCGGCCGCACCGGTAGGTGCATACTGGGTTCGCAGCAAATCCTCGGCTTTGACCGACCAGGGCATCAACTCACAATCAAAGCAAAACCATTCGGTTTGAAATTTCTCCCAGAATGAGACACTTTTCAACGCAGTCGCGAGACGGCTCAGTATCGCGTTCTCGAGACCACTATCATTGAAGAATCGCCGGCCTGTGCGTGTATAGACAATTCCGGTTCCCTCACTCTCAATCCCGAACCGCGTGCGTGCTGCCTCCTCGTTTCTGCAGATGACGACGACAGCTCTGGAACCCATGTGCTTCTCCTCGCACACGACCGTCTCGACGCCATTTTTGCGGAAGTATTCCAGCGCATCGCTCGGATACTCGAGATAAGCGTCTTTGGAGCTGGTCTCGCTCGGTGACATCGTCGGCGGGAGATAAATGAGCCATTTGGGGTTTGCTGCGAAACGGCTCATTACTTCCAGAGCAGCAATCGCGTTTTCTTCCCGGATCGTAACAGTGCGATGTAGCTTCGTTTCGATAAGCCGTTTTCCGGAGACGTCATCGAGATCGAGGAGATCGTCCAATTCTTGTTGGGCGGAAAGTGTCGTAACCTTTTCAGCCTGAAGGGGACGCAGCGGTTCGTAGTACGTGCGAGCAGCTGGCACAGAGACAAGTTCGCGTTCTGGATACCGCAGCGCCGTTAGTTTCCCGCCGAACACACATCCTGTGTCGAGGCAGATCGTGTTGTTAATCCATTCCGCTTCCGGCACGGGCGTATGCCCGTAAGCCACCATCGCTCGGCCCCGATAATCAGCAGCCCAGTTATACCGAACCGGCAGACCATATTCGTCTGTCTCCCCGGTTGTTTCACCGTACATCGAAAATTGTCGGACAGCGCCCGAACCGCGGCCCTGCATCTCCTCACGAAGTCCGGCATGGGCCACGACCAACTTGCCGCCATCGAAAACATAGTGACTGACGAGCCCATCCAGGAAGTCAGCGGCGAGTTTCCGGAACTCGTCCGTTTCCTCCTTAAGTTGCACCATGGACTCAGCGAGACCGTGGGTGAGCTTGACATCGCGTCCGCGTAAAGCACGAGAGAGCTTCACGTCATGATTTCCCGCAACACAAAACGCGGCGCCGGAAGCGATGGTATCCATAACCAGTCGAATTACGCCGGGTGTATCGGGGCCGCGATCAACAAGATCGCCGGCAAAAACAATCTTGCGGCCCCCGCGATGGTTTACGGCATAGCGCCCGTCCAGGGTCGCGACCTCATAACCGAGTTGCGTGAGCAGCTCAAGCGTCTCGTCCAGACACCCGTGAATGTCGCCAATGACATCGAATGGACCGCTCTCATGCTTTTTGTTATTCCAGAGTGGGTCGCGTCGAATAGTCAGCCCGACGAGCTCGTCTGGCGATTTGAGGACAGTTACGTGGCGAAAGCCCTCGCGCTCGAGGTTCCGCATCGATTTCCGCAGCTGGCTGCACTGGTTGCGAATGACGTGTTCGCCGAAATTGCGATCGGTTCGACCTTGATTACGTTCGCGGCAAATGCGCTCAGGAATGTCGAGCACCAGTGCCACAGGTAGGCAGTGATACTCACGGGCCAGAGCCACCAGGGGCTTGCGGGCTTCGGGCTGAACGTTGGTGGCGTCAACCACCGTCAGCTTGCCTGCTCGGAGCCGCTTGGCGGCGATGAAGTGAAGTACCTCGAACGCGTCCTTCGTTGCCGCTTGGTCATTTTCATCGTCGGAAACCAGACCCCTGCAGAAATCGGACGAAACGATCTCGGTCGGCCTGAAGTAGTTCCTGGCGAATGTCGATTTGCCCGAACCAGAAGGACCCACCAGGACAACCAGTGCCAACTCCGGAATTTTAATTTCCATCGGTCAGCGAACCTCGAAGAGGGCCATCTGGGTTGGGGCACCTAGCGCCTCATCGACTTCGCCAATCCCATCAAAGCGAACCTCGTAACCGAACCGCGAACCGATTCCGGCAGCCCATTGGCCGAATTCGGCGCGCGTCCATTCGAAACGGTGATCGGGATGCCGGAACACCCCGGCCGATAGCATCTCGAATCTGATGTTGTAATCCGCATTCGGAGTCGTAATGAGCGCTGCTTTTGGGCGTGCGTGCTCAAACAGAACGCGTTCAAACGCGCGCAGCCGGGCGACATCCAGGTGTTCGATTACCTCAATCACTGTCGCCAGGTCGAACCCCGTCAGGCGGCGGTCACGATACATCAGCGACCCATGCATCAACTTCACTCGATCTCGAAATGCCGGGGTGAGTTCATCCAGGCGCAGGCGGTCTCGCGTGATTTCCAGTGAGCGGAGCGATACGTCCATTCCGACGATGCGCTCCAGCTGCCGCTGCTTCATTAGTTCGCGTATCAGTTTGCCCTCACCGCAGCCGAGGTCGATCACGGATTTGGCACCCATCTCTCGAACTGTGGCGGCGACGTGGGCGATGCGATGTAGATTGAGACTGATCCTGGTCTCGAGCGACTCCTCGCGTCCTGGGGCTTTGTGGGGCGCCGCACCATTCGTGTCGTTTTCTACTTCGTCGTCGGTATCAAGACGCTCGATGGCCTGTTGTGCCAGGCTCTTGCGGTGCTTGAGATACCGCCGCGCAATCTGCTCTTTCGCAGGGTGGACGGGTAGCCAGATTCCACCCCGCCGCAGCAACTTCTCGATCTCATCGTCCCCTACCCAATAGTGCTTCTCGTTGTCGAGAACCGGAACCAGCACATTGATATGGCTGAGGAGATCTTGCAGTCGCTGACTTCCAGTCAGCATCACTGAGTAGTAGCGGCTAGCCCCCCAATCTGGAAAGTTCGGATCAAGTGGGATACGTTCCGCCGCAACGGTATAACCTATGGGCTCGAATAGATCGCGGATCAGCTGTTCGCCAGCACGGCTGGGCAGGACAGGAATGCGTACTTCAAAAGGGATCGCTTTGGCGGCCAGTTCCGGGCGGTCTTTGGATCGGCCACCAAGAGCTGTGCCGAAAACTTCGGAGATTGCCACGGACAGAAACGACGACGCGACATACGGCCGGTCGTTGACATATTGCCTGAGCATTCCGGCATCGCCGGCGGGACCTGACTTCCGTCGGACCAGCCCAATAGGATCAACCTCCAATAAGAGGCAAACCGTGCAGCGCTCTGCGCTTGCTTCCGGGTAGAAAACGGTTGCCTGCCCGAATGAAAGGTCGAATTTATGCACGCGCGATGGATTCTTGTGCAGCAAATAGCCCAAGTCCGTGGCTGGCGTCATAGTCGTTGAAATAGTGAGCAACATCGTCGCTATGATCGCACGACGTTTGCCAATCAGCGACCTCGAACTTTCACACGTCAAGCGGCCGGTCACCACGACACGATGGTTCGCCTTCGTTACGGCCCTTGGTCAAATCTGGGCCAGTCGGTAGTTCAGGTTCTCATGGTGCGTCTCTTTTCCGGTAAGTGCTTCTGACCAACCTCAGGGTTACTCCCTGCTGACTCCGCTTGCGCGGCTAGGGTCACGGGGCACGACTCCCGTCCAACCTGATATGCCTGAATTCAGGCGGCGCCGGATGGCCCCTGTAGGGGCTTCTCGCGACGCGGACCAACTGCGCCCACTTACGGGCATGCCTTCAGTGATTTCACCTCCTTTGCGTTGAGTTCAGGCTGTCGCCTGGGGTTATGGAATGGATTGTTGTTTGCCGCCACACCGACGTGGTGTGGGCACCGGCATCAGGGTAAGAACGACACGGCGGGGTGGCCACCGGTCGAGATGCGCCTGAGCGCACCGACATGTGAGAACAAGACCGACGACTTGTCGTCGCTGCGTCATTGCCCGGTCTGCGACGCATTCTCCAGGCAGGCCTGTGCCTGCCCGTCGTGTGGTTTGCCTTTGCAGGCGAGGTCATACGGTCCTCTTGCTACTGAGCCGCAGTAGCCACGGTTTATTGCTGATCTGCGCGCAAGTCTAGTAACGCGTCACGTCGCCGACACGACGAAAACAACGCTGCAACCGGCGTCATTGCTGGCGACGTCGCCCTCGTCACTACCCGCTGCGCGGCAGTGACGAGGGCACTTCGGAGCGGGCATCACGCGCGCTAACGGTCCCCGTTGGCACCCGTGATGCGGTCTGGATGTCGTAGCGGCCAGCGGCGCTCGGCTGATAGCTGCCCCGTGCCATACACGCGTCACGGTTACCGTCGCTGCACGCAAGACCACCGACGGCGCCACACTCATGCAAACGCTGCGTGTCTGATCCGCTCACACCGACTCCAGATCCTGGAGTCGGTGGATGACTCCGGTCTGCTGGCAGCAAACACACGCCCGACAGCAGCTTTAGGCCGAAATCCTTTTGCTATGGGATACCTGCGGGTTGAATTTACTGTTGCACCTCAGATTTTGTGATCAAATTATTCGGGCCGAATAATTTGTCCACAGGCTGAAGAGAAATGACTCCAGCAAATTGGCGAATTTTTCTTCGCTACTCTGTTTTTTGCTACGCCTACCTCACGTTGCCAAACCTCGTTCGCGAACGATTGCGCCGACAAGGAGCATGGTCCGCTGTCGACAATCGGCGCAGCGGTTTTCTGGTAGTAGTTTCTTTTGTTCGATCAGGAATAGATCAAGATCAGTAATAAGTAATAGCTACGGCTGAGCCCGATCAGGTTCATCCGTATTCGGCTCAGCCTCATCCGGCCAAGCCGGAAGAAGTTCCGGCGTAGGTTCTTCAGTCACGATATAGCAGCCCTCGCGCACACGGCCGAATTCGTCGCGAATGCGATCGAAGTGGAGATAGCCGGCGCGCCGTAATTCCCTCAGCACCGTGTAAATGCCATCGCGACCGAGATCGCCCCGACGCTGAAGATCCTTGATGATGACGCGCCAGTTGTCCGGGCGTGAGAGCAGGTAGGCGAGCACGCCGCGCGCTGCCCAGGTGAGGCGGATGTCTTCAATGATCTGCACATCGAGCGTCGTATAGCGATGGCGGCGTGCGGCACGGATGATCGTGCGAGTCACGGTACATCCGCCTCGGCGATGATGCGGGCGACCTCAACGGCCGGGTAGTAAACCCGTCTTCCGATGCGCCGCCCGCAGGCTTTCAGCAGGCGAGTCTTCCGATCGGCCGGTACGCTCAGACTGAAACGCAGGCCGCCGGTTGTGCGGCCGAGCACCTCGGCCAATTGCGATTGCGATAGCAACACACCATAGCGTTCGGTGATCTGATCGTTGAGGGCGTGCGTGATTTGTTTGTCGTTCTCTGCCATGGTCTCGGGTCTCCGCCGTGAATGGGTCGTCGACCCATCTCACCTCGAATAGCATGCGCAAACCACGCGTAACCAAGCTCTGGATGGGCTTGGTTTCTCACTCCTAAGCCCACTTAACGCAACCCCAGTTTATCGAGCTTGGCGACCAGGTCTTCAGCGCGCAGGTGGGTGTATCGTCGCAGCATCTGCATCGACTTGTGGCCGGAGATTGCGGCGACTTCCTGATCGCCGAGGCCGGCCTCGACCAGACGGGAGACAGCTTCATGTCGCAGATCGTGAAAGCACAGCCCATTGATGCCGTTGTCTTTGAGTACCTGCTGCCAGGCGGGGTGAAATTCATACGGCCGGCGCGTGCCGTCGCGGCCCGGTTCACCGAAGAAGATGAGGTCGCAATCTTTCGGTCTGGTCGGGTTGTCGAGCGCTGTCTGCAATACAGCCACTGCCGCGTGCGTCAGCGGCACCGTCCGGGCCGAACCATTCTTGGTTTCCAGGAGCGTGACGATACGACGTTCCAGATCAACCTGGTCAAGACGCAGCGAGCGCAATTCGCCGGATCGCATGCCGGTGTAGAGGGCGAGTCGTACCAGCCAGCCAAGCATCGGGTTGGAGTAGGCGCTGCAGGCATCGACAAGCCGCTGCTCTTCATTACCCACCAAGCGCCGGTTGCGCCCCGCGCCCGGTGCCGGCTTGCGAATGTTGGCGACCGGGTTGTAGACGAGTCCGACGCGCCATTCCTTGATAGCAACCGTGTACAGGTGGGAGAGCAGGGCGAGTTCGAGGCGGACGGTGTTGTTGGCCAGCCCTTCGGCAAGCCGCGCGTCGCGATGCCCGGCGATCAGATCAGGTGTAATCGCCGCCAGGCTGTAATCGCCCAGAGCCTTGATGAGTTTTTGTGCGCGACGGCGCTCGGATACCGCAGTCAACGCACGCTTGGTGACAGTGACTTCTTCCTGGTAGCGCTTCAGTGCGGCTTCGAGCGTGATGCGCTCGGCATCGGCACGGTCGATGTAAACACCGCGCACCATCTCGTCTTCGGTCCGGCGTGCCCAGTCCTGCGCGTCTCGCTTGACGCGGAAAGTCTTGAAGGTGGCCGGCCAGCCACGCTTGCGAATGATCGCTTTCCAGGTCCCTGCTGACGTCTTTACCAGAGTCGCCATAGGCCCTCCGTGGGGCGCAAGTGTACCTAAATTGTACCTTTTTGCTCCAAGGGGGCAAGGCGTAAAGTTCTAAGCATTTGATTTAATGGTGGGCCCGGTAGGATTTGAACCTACGACCAAAGGATTATGAGTCCCCTGCTCTAACCAACTGAGCTACAGGCCCGGAATGCGTGCGCCAGAAAGTCCCTGGCGCGGTATCGTATCGACCGACAGGAGCGGCATTGCACCGCTTCTGTGCCACGGACTTTCTCAGTCGAGGAACGTACGCAGCCGCTCTGACCGTGACGGGTGGCGCAGCTTGCGCAGCGCTTTCGCTTCAATCTGGCGGATCCGTTCGCGTGTGACATCGAACTGTTTGCCGACTTCTTCCAGCGTGTGGTCGGTGTTCATGTCGATGCCGAAACGCATGCGCAGCACTTTCGCTTCCCGTTGTGTCAGCCCGGCGAGTACTTCGCGAGTGCTGCGACACAGGCCTTCGAACGTGGCGGAATCTATCGGCGCCTGGATGTTCTGGTCCTCGATGAAATCGCCGAGATGCGAGTCCTCGTCGTCGCCTATCGGCGTCTCCATGGATATCGGTTCCTTGGCAATCTTCAACACCTTGCGGATCTTGTCCTCGGGCATCTCCATGCGTTCAGCCAGCTCTTCCGGCGTCGGCTCCCGGCCTTTCTCCTGCAGGATCTGGCGCGAGATGCGGTTCAGCTTGTTGATGGTCTCGATCATATGCACCGGGATACGGATGGTCCGCGCCTGGTCGGCGATCGAGCGCGTGATGGCCTGGCGAATCCACCACGTGGCGTAAGTCGAAAACTTGTAGCCACGGCGGTATTCGAATTTATCCACCGCTTTCATCAAACCGATGTTGCCTTCCTGAATGAGATCGAGGAACAGCAGACCACGGTTGGTGTACTTCTTTGCAATCGAGATCACGAGACGCAGGTTCGCCTCGACCATCTCTTTCTTGGCGCGGCGTGCTTTCGCTTCACCAATCGACATGCGTCGGTTGATGTCCTTGATCGCACCGATGGTGATGGCGTTGTTCTCTTCGATACTGAGCAGTTGATGCTGCGAGACCGTGATTTCGTCCTGGCGATCCTTGATCGCGGCTGCATGCGGTTTCTTCTGACGCAGCACGGACTTCAGCCATTTGTCGTCGGTCTCGGCATCAACGAACACCGAGAGGAAATCCTTGCGTGGCATGCGACACTGCTTCACGCAGATGTCCATGATGAGCTTTTCCTGCTTGCGGATGTCTTCGACAACCAGGCGAACGTGTTCGGCCAGTTTTTCGGTGACTTTCGGCACCAGCTTGAATTCGAGGAATCGCTCCTGCAGTTCCTTGCGCAGCGCCTCGGTGCGCGTATGGTCGCGGCCGTTACGCTTGGTCGAGGCCTGCACTTTCTTGAACAGCTTGCCGTACTCGTCGAAGCGGCGCGCGACTTCTTCCGGGTCGAGCGTGCTTGCGGCGGCTTCGTCTTCGTCACCGTCGGCAGCAACGTCGTCATCGTCACCGGCTTCGGCGTCGGTTTCTTCCGGCGGCTGGACTGCCTGCGGAATCGCGGCGTCTTCACTGTAGTCAATGAAACCGCTGATGACGTCGGTGATCTTGATGTCACCAGCCTGCGAGCGGGCGTATTCCTCGAGGAAGATTTCCGACACACGCGGAAAATCGGCAAGCGCCGACAGGACCTGATTCAGGCCGTCTTCGATGCGCTTGGCGATCTTGATTTCGCCTTCACGGGTCAGCAGGTCGACGGTGCCCATTTCGCGCATGTACATGCGGACCGGGTCGGTCGTACGGCCGAACTCGTTATCGACCGCAGCCAGCGCGGCAGCGGCTTCTTCGGCGGCTTCTTCGTCGACATCGCTATCGTTCAGCAACATGGCATCGAGATCGGGCGGTGTCTCATGCACCGTAATACCCATGTCGTTGATCATGTTGATGATATCTTCGATCTGTTCGGGATCGACGATATCGTTGGGCAGGTGGTCATTGACCTCGTGATAGGTCAGAAAGCCCTGCTCCTTGCCCTTGGAGATGAGTGCCTTGAGCTGCGATTGCTGGTCCGAATTGTCGATCTCGTCCAACGTTTCCGTTGCGTCTGGTTTTACTTTGGTCAATGTAGGCGAGCCTCTTTACGGTCAACCCGTTAGGATGACCGCTGCAAGTCTAGTATAAAGTGGGTAAACCGCTAGTTTTGCAACGGCCTCAAAATAGCCGGCCATTGTACGCTCGAAACGCCTTCGCTGGCCAGCACGACGACCGCCGGACCAAGTCCGGCAGGGCCTTGGAACGGCCTGTCCGCGTCTGGTTCCATCGATAAGTCGGGCTCGGTTCAGCGGCCGCGCTTGTAGCTGCGCACGATCTGTTTCTGTTCGTCCGTCCATTGCGCCAGCGGAATCGCGTTGATGCGTCGGAACCGCTCGTCTTCAGCGCGCCGGACCAGTGCCGCAATGGCGTCCTGCAGTTCACGTTCCTGGGCGACTTCGGCCACGTTCAGTTCACTGGTGGCGAGTGTTGCCAGGCGTTCTTCCTCGGGCTGGCCGCGCCATCGTTCGAGCAGCATCGCCGTCGTGCCGGCCGGCGCGCGCAACAGCTCGGTCCAGACCGTCAACAGCAGCGCGCATTCAGTCAACTCGTCGCGAATGAAATCCGCGTCGGATTGGTTCAAACAGCCGCTGAGATCGGGGCGTTGCAGCAGAAGCGCCAGCGCCAGATCTTCCAGCGCGCGGCTGGTGTAGCGGGTCAGGGCGGACGGGCGCGCACTGGCAGCAGGCGTCCGCCGGCCGGCAAACCCGAGTTCGCGGCGGAGCAGGTCTTCGTCGAAGCGCGTCAGGCGAGCCAGCAGCGCAACGCCGTTGGCGCGATGGGTGATATCCGGAATTTGCAGGAGATACGGTTTCGCTTTCGCAATCAGGCGCGCGCGGCCGTCACCGCTGGCGAGGTCCATGTCGGCTTTGAGGATTTCAACCAGATATTCCGAAAGTCCGAATAGCTGCCCGGCTGCGAAGAAACCGCCGGCGCCGTAGCTGCGGATCGCCGTATCCGGGTCATGACCGTCGGGCAGAAACGCGAAACGGACCTGGCGATTGCCCTCGATCAGCGGCAGCGAAATTTCCAGCGCTTTCCACGCGGCGCGACGTCCGGCGGCGTCGCCGTCAAAACAGAAGATCACTTCGGGCACGTGGCGGAACAGTAATTCGAGATGATCGCGCGTGACAGCCGTACCCAGGGTGGCGACAACCTGTGGCAGTCCGAACTGATGGAGCGCAATGACATCCATGTAGCCTTCGACAACGATCAGTCGCTGCAGATCCTTGTCAGCTGTGAGCGCTTCGTGCAGACCGTAGAGCTGGCGCCCCTTATGGAACACTTCAGTTTCAGGCGAGTTCAGGTATTTCGGTTCCCCATTGTCGATGACGCGACCGCCGAAGCCGATGACGCGGCCGCGCCGGTCGTGTATCGGGAACATGATGCGATCGCGAAAGCGGTCGTAGAAGCCACCGCGGTCGCGTTTCAGCACCAGCCCGGCACGTTCGAGCAGTGCCTCGCTGTCGCCCATCGCGACCAACGCCTCGAGCAGATTCCGCCATCCATCCTCGGCATAACCAAGGTGGAACTGGCGGGCAATTTCGCCGCTGATGCCGCGGCCTTTCAGGTAATCGACCGCACGTTCGCGTGTCGTCGCGCGCTTGAGCTGCTGGACGTAAAAGCTGCGTGCGCGTTCGAGTCCGGCATAGACTTCGCGCGCGCCACTCGTGCGGGCGCTGTTCTGCGCTTCGCGCGGCACCTCGACACCGGCGACACCGGCAAGTTCTTCGACTGCCTCGACGAACTCGAGGTTGCGGTATTTCATCAGGAAGCCGATGGCAGACCCATGCTCACCGCAGCCGAAGCAGTGATAAAACTGCTTTTCACGACTGATCGTGAACGAGGGTGTTTTCTCGCCGTGAAACGGGCACAGCGCCTGGAAATCGCGCCCGGCCTTGCGCAACGGCAGATAGGATTCGATCAGGTCGACGATGTCGACGCGGGTCAGCAGGTCGTCAACGAACTGCTGCGGAATACGACCAGCCATGTGGATCTCGATCGTCTGCAGCCGGATGGCCGCCTTCGAATAGCGGCAGTGTAAGCGAAGCACGTATGGCGTGCGCGGACCGCCGGCGTGACCGGCCTGTCTCAGCCAGTCAGGCGAGCTTTGACCTCGGCGCTGACGGCAGCCATATCGGCGCGCCCTTTCAGATGCGGGTTGAGTAGCGCCATGACCTTGCCCATGTCGCGCATGCCGGCGGCACCAGAGTCGCGCAGCGCGGTCTCGACATGCTGGGTGATTTCCGCCGCTGACAGTGGCTGCGGCAGGAACTCGGCGATGATTGCCAGTTCAGCGCGTTCCTTGTCGGCCAGATCCGCGCGCCCGCCGGCATCGAACTGCGTGATCGACTCGCGGCGCTGCTTGGTCATGCGCGTGAGAATGTCGATGGTCGTCTGGTCGTCAAGTTCGACCCGATTATCGACTTCGAATTGTTTGATCGCGGCCATGATCAGCCGGAGCGCGCCGAGGCGGCTTTTTTCGCCGCCTTTCATGGCGGCCTTGACCGCGGTGTTCAGCCGGTCTTTGAGTTCACTGGCCATGTGTAGGCGTCACCGCGCTCGAAGGAGCGCGCAGCACTCAGTAGGCGCGCTGACGACGCACCATCTGGCGGGAAGCTTTTTTCTGCCAGCGCTTGACGGCGGCGGCGGCCTTGCGCTTACGGACCTGGGTCGGTTTCTCGTAGAACTCTCGACGATGCACTTCAGCCAGTACGCCGGCTTTTTCGCACGCGCGCTTGAAGCGGCGCATGGCGATATCGAAAGGCTCGTTTTCTCGGATGCGGACGCTTGGCATACCTTGCTAGGATCCCTTGGTTTAATGTTGAAGTGTCGGTCTGCGCGCAATCAGTCCGCAGACGGCTGCGGAAAGACCGCAAAGTATATCGGTGATCGGCCGCCAAGTCGAGACCCCAACTGCTGAGGGAGCTCCCTGCAGCCTGTCGGTCTCAGGCAATTGTGACGAGGTGAGGGGAGAGCGGGGACAGATTGGCGCGCAATCGAGGAGAATAGTGGTTCTATCTGACCAGAGTGCGCGCCACTATGGACCGCTATCCCATCCGCAGTCGATTCGGCCTACGTCCGACAGGCTGTTAAATGCGTGTGCTTGGCATCGAAACCTCGTGCGACGAGACCGGCATCGCCATTTTCGACGATGACCGGGGTATCGTGGCCGAGGCGCTGTACAGCCAAGTCGAGGCCCACGCGCGGTATGGCGGGGTAGTGCCAGAACTGGCTTCGCGCGACCACGTGCGCAAGCTTGCCCCGCTGGTCAAGGAGACGCTGGCCAGCGCCGGGCTGGCGGCAAACGAGCTCGACGGCATTGCCTATACCGCCGGCCCGGGACTGGCCGGCGCGCTGCTGGTTGGTGCCTGTTTCGCGCGCGGATTCGCGCTGAGTCTGGGTATTCCGGCGCTCGGCGTACATCACATGGAAGGCCATCTGCTGGCGCCGATGCTGGATACGCGCCCGTTGCAGATGCCTTTCCTGGCGCTCCTGGTGTCGGGCGGGCACACCTTGTTTGTAGACGTCGCCGGGTTAGGCCGTTATGCGATCCTCGGTGAATCGCAAGACGACGCCGCCGGCGAAGCGTTCGACAAGGTCGCGAAAATGCTCGCGCTCGGTTACCCCGGTGGGCCGGCCGTCGAACGCCTGGCGCGCGAGGGGAATCCTGCCCGCTATACCTTTCCGCGCCCGATGACCGACAGGCCAGGCCTCGATTTCAGCTTCAGCGGCTTGAAGACGCATGTCATGAATACGCTACGGGCAGCGGACAATCTCGCTGGGACAAACGCCGACATTGCCCGCGCCTTCAGCGATGCCGTGGTCGATACCTTTGCCATCAAGTGCCGGCGGGCGCTGCTCAGCACCCGTCATCAGCGACTGGTCGTGGCCGGCGGTGTCAGCGCGAATCAGGCGCTGCGCGACCGGCTGGAGGCATTGACCGCGTCGCTGGCCTGTGAGGTGTTTTTCCCACCGCTACGTTATGCAACCGATAACGGCGCGATGATCGCTTACGCCGGCTGTCAGCGCCTGGCCGCCGGTCAATGCGATGGCGGGAGCTTCGAGATACGGCCCCGCTGGTCGCTGGACAGCCTGCGACCGGCAGCGCCGACGTCGCACTGACGAGCGTAGGACCAGGGTCCTCAGGACACGGGTCCTGAGGTTTTCTGGCCGATGCGCTTTTCCGTTCCGCCGAGCAGGTTGCGGATGTTGCCCTGGTGCCGCCAGAAGATCAGGACGGCCATTGCCACGAACACGGCGACTGCCACCAGCGGTTGCCCGAGCCAGGCGGCCGCGACCGGGATCAGCGCAGTGGCAATCAGGGCTGCCAGCGAGGAATAGCGCAGAACCAGCGCGACCACCAGCCAGACGCCGACGAAAGTCGCCCCCAGGCGCCAATCCAGTGCCAGATTGACGCCGAGAAAAGTCGCAACACCTTTGCCGCCGTCGAAGCCGTAATAGAGCGGGTACAGATGACCGGCAAAAGCGGCGAATGCAATCAGCGTCAATTGCGGTGGCGCATAGCCCAGTGCTGCCGCGATCAAGACAGGGATGACGCCCTTACCGGCGTCGCCGAGCAGGGTGACAGCCGCAGCTTTCTTGCCGGCATGCCGCAGCACATTGGTCGCGCCGGGATTACCGGAGCCGACTTCACGCGGATCGGCCACGCCGAGCAGCCGGCAAACAATGATGGCTGACGACACCGATCCGATCAGGTATGCAGCGATCAGGAGGGCAATGAACAGCATCAGGCTATTGCAGCGCATGCGGGCCACGCGATCAAGCCTCGCGCAACTCTGCTAACATCGCGCCACCGCTCTCGGCCACCGAAACGCATGGACATCATCTATCTGCACAATCTGCGCGTGGACACTGTCATCGGTGTCTGGGACTGGGAACGCCGGATTCGTCAGACGCTGATTTTCGATCTCGATCTCGGTGCTGATTTCACGCGCGCCGGGGCCAGCGATGATGTCGCCGATACGGTCGACTACAAGGCGGTCTGCGATCGACTTACGAGCGTTATACAAGCAAGCGAATTCAAATTGATTGAGGCGCTCGGCGATTGTCTGGTGCGCATCATCTTCGATGAATTCAAGGTCAACTGGTTGCGACTGCGCATCACCAAACAGGGTGTGTTGCGCAATGTGCGCGATGTCGGCATCGTCATTGAACGGAGTCGCGGCGCATGAACGAAAACGAACCGCGGGCCTGGATCGGTCTTGGCAGCAACCACGAACACGAGCGCGCGCTGGCCGAGGCAATAGCGGCTTTGGAGCGCGCTTTCGGGCCGCTGGTCCGGTCGTCCCTTTACGCCAGCCCGTGTGTCAACGGGGGCGGGCGCGAGTACTGGAATCTTGCCGCGGGCTTCAATACGACGCTGGACGCTACTGCGCTGCGAGCACAGCTGAAAACCCTCGAAACGACGCTGGGTCGCCTGCGAGGCCCGGCCGCCGCTGGCCGCGTTCGTATCGACCTGGATCTGCTGGTATCTGCTGACGCTGATGGGGAGTTGACCGCGCACGATCCGATAGTAGTGCCCCATGTACTGCTTCCGCTGGCGGAATTATTACCGCATTGGCACGTACCCGCACATCGATACACGATGGTGGAGCGAGCGCGTCGCATCGATGCATCGTCGCTGCGACGTGTGGTTTCGCCAGTCCTGATCGCCGCCAGCGGATCCCTGCTCGCGGCTGAGGAAATTGCATGTTGAAACGGATACACGCTACGGTATTGCTGATTACGCTGGTGTCGGCTTTCGGTTGCGCGACGTCACCGACGCTCGGCAAGCAGTCTCGCGCCAACTCGCTCGATCTCAGCGTCGAGGCTTATCGCAAACTGATCCGCTGGGGTTATTACGATGAAGCGGTCAAGTATCTGTTGAAAAGCGACGGCTCGGCAATTCCGGTAAATCTCGATCAGATGGCGCGCTATCGTGTGACATCCTACGAGTTTGCCAATAAGCTGCTGGCCGACACCGGCAAGGAAGCTCGCGTCATCGCCGCCATCGAATACTACGAGATCGATCGCGGGGTCATCTCGACGCTTCGTGACGAACAACTATGGTGGTTCGACGACTCCTCCAAGCATTGGTATCTGTCGTCCGGTCTACCGGCTTTCGGCGCGAAGAACAGCCGGCCGCCCAGCGTCATTCATTAACAGGGTGGTGAAAAACGTATCGAGCGAAGGCAGGACAAGGCGCGCTCGTGCAACGCAGCCATGCCGAGCGCAGTAGTTTTTCACCAGCCTGTTAATGGGCGAACAATCCTCACCCAATTCGTCTGGTCACGCTCACAAATGCAGGATGCGCCCGCCGTCGACGTTCAGCACGTGGCCGGTAACGAATTGCGCGCGCGCGAGATAAAGCACGGCGGCGGCAATATCGGCGGGCTCACCGTTACGCCCCAGCGGCGTCCCTTTAAGGGTGTCGGCCTGCACATCGGCATCTTCGCTGGAAGCCCACAGGATGGCTCCCGGCGAGACCGCGTTGACGCGGATAGTCGGCGCGAGATCGATGGCAAGCGCCTGGGTCACCGCGACGAGTGCTGCTTTCGAGGCACCGTAAGCTGAATAGTCGGCGCGTGGCCGCTCAGCGTGGATGTCGGTGATGTTGACGACCGATCCGCGCTGCGCGCGCAGCAGCGGTGCCGCTTCGATGGCGAGGAAATAGGGCGCGCGGAGATTGATGGCGTGGATCCGGTCCCAGCGCTCGGGTGTCACCGCAGTAACCGGTGTACGGTCGAATACCGAGGCATTGTTGACCAGCAGGTCCAGGCGGGACCAGTGCTTGCGATAAGCGCGAATGATGTGTGCCGCCGCGTCGGGTGCGGCGAGATCCTGAGCGAGTGTAATCGCTGAATTGGCACGTACCGCGTTCAGTTCCATCGCCAGTGCCTGCGCTTCCTCCGCAGACGTGTGATAGTGGATCGCCACGTCATAGCCTTCGCCGTGCAGCAGGCGGACCGTGGTCGCGCCGAGTCGACGCGCTGCGCCGGTGATCAGCGCGGCCGGTCGCTCAGCCACGTGCTGGCAACCGACCGCAGCGGCGCGCGGCTGCCGGCAGTGCGGACCGAAGGAGAAACTCAAGCATGCGCACAAGCTTACCGGATCCCGATCCGGCGACGCTAGAACGATCCGAAAGACTGGTGGCGTTGCTGCGCACGCGGATCGCCGCGGCCGGCGGTGTGCTTCCATTCGATGTCTTCATGCAACTCGCGTTGTATACCCCCGGCCTTGGCTATTACGCCAGCGGTGGCGCCTTGTTTGGCGCTGACGGTGACTTTGTCACGGCGCCCGAGAGCGGCACGTTGTTTGCGCGCTGTATGGCGCGGCAATGTGCGGAAATACTCGATAAAGCGGGAGAAGAGATAGTCGAATACGGCGCTGGCAGCGCAGGTTTTGCAGTGGCGCTGCTCACGGCGCTGGCCGAGACTGGCGCCCGTCCACGGCGGTATGTGATCGTCGAACCGAGCGCCACGCTCGTTCTGCGCCAGCGCGAAAGACTCGTCGCGGCGCCCGAAACACGGGGTGTCACGCTCGAGTGGTACGTTGATCATCCACCGGCGCGAACGCGCGGCGTCGTGCTGGCCAATGAAGTGCTCGACGCGATGGCGGTCAAACGCTTCGTCGTTCGCGGCGGGTTGCCTTGCGAACTCGGCGTTACCTGCGACGAACTGGGTTTTCGGTGGGTCGAGTATACCAATGTGGATTTCGCAGCAACGGTGCCGGCTGCGCTTCGGCTCGCCTGTGCTGAACTGCCCGACGGATATATCAGCGAATTCAATCCGGCGCTCGTCGCCTGGTTCTCCACGCTCTCAGCAAGGCTTGAGCGCGGTGTCGTGTTGCTCAGCGACTACGGTTACCCGGCTCACGAGTATCTGCATCCCACGCGGAGCAGCGGCACGCTGAAGTGCCATTTTCGTCATCTTGTTCATGACGATCCGTTGTGGCATCCCGGCGCTCAGGACATCACTGCTTCGGTCGATTTCACGGCCGTCGCCGACGCCGCGCTGGCAGCGGGATTCACGCTTTCCGGGTACGCCAGTCAGGCTCATTTTCTGCTTGCCTGTGGTATGCAAGAAGCACTGGCCCATGAATCTGGTGATGCTGTCAGTCAATACGCGCTGGCGCAGCAAGCTAAACTTCTGCTGCTACCAGGCGAAATGGGTCAGACTTTCAAGTTCATGGCGCTGGCGCGCGCGTATACTTCGCCGCTGCGAGGTTTCGCCATGGACGAAAGTCATCGGCTGAGCGCGTTCGCCCGGACTGACGATTGATTGTCGAGGTCTCAGGTTGCGACGTTGTGATATCGCGTCATGGTGCAACTTCATCGGCCGGCTCGGGTCGGAACGACATCACCATCTCACACAGGAAATCGACGCCATGATCTGTCTTCGATCCGGCCCATTACGCGCCTCCGTGCTCAGCTTCGTGCTCGCATCCGCGAGTGTTTTTGCGATGAGTTGCCGGGCAGCAGACCCCGCCAGCGGAGCCGAGCCGCCGGCAACGCCCGCGACGACAGCCACCGCCACGGCGACAGCTACAGCGACTTTTGCGGGCGGTTGCTTCTGGTGCATGGAAGGTCCCTACGATGCACTGGATGGTGTGCTTGCAACCATCTCCGGCTACACCGGCGGCCAGCTCGTGAACCCGACTTATGAACAGGTCTCGAGCGGTGGCACCGGTCATGCCGAGGCGCTGCAGGTGACTTACGATCCAGCCAAGGTTACCTATGAGCGCCTGCTGGACGTGTTCTGGCACAACATCGACCCGGTCAGCCGTGAAGGCCAGTTCTGCGATCGCGGCAATCAATACCGCTCGGCTGTTTTCTATCATGACGAGGCGCAGCGAGCGGCGGCCGAGACCTCGCTTGCCGCGCTCAAGGCAAACCAGCCGTTCAAAGGTGAGATAGCAACACAAGTGGTCGCGGCCGGGCCGTTTTATGCGGCTGAGGACTATCACCAGGACTACTATCGGAAGAATCCCCTGCGCTATAAATACTATCGGTACAGTTGCGGTCGCGACCAGCGTCTCACCGAGCTGTGGGGCACGACTCATTGAGCAGCTGGTTGAGGTCGTGACGACGTGATATTTTTGCTGGAGATCCAGGCAAATCATTACGGGGCAAGTCACGCCAGCCATGAGTTCGAAGCTCGAATTCAACGATAAAGTCGTTCTGACCGCAGACATCGTCGGCAGCACAGCACTCTACGTTGCGGTCGGCGATAGTCAGGCCCGCGCACTCATTGCCGGTAGCCTGACGACGTTGAAAGACATCTGTGTCGCACAGCAAGGTCAGGTCGTGGCGGAGATCGGCGATCAGATAGTCGCGCAATTTGCCGACGCAACGCGTGCCGCAAGCGCAGCTTCCGATATGCACGCCTCATTGCACGAACGGCGGCGCGCCGATGAGGCCAACCCGATACGCGTTCGCATCGGCATGCACTACGGTCCTCTTCCTCACAATACCGACACGTTAAGCAGCGAGACCAGCAAGCTTGCCAACTGGGCTAGTACCAACGCGAAACCGGAACAAACACTTGCGACGCGCGCATTCATCGACCAGTTGCCGAGGATATTTCGCGCGGTATCGCGGTATGTCGACGATGAAACCTGGAATTTCTATTCGCTCGCCCATGTCGAGCTGTATGAAATCATCTGGGATGTCGAATCGATTACCGCTTATACCGGCGAGAAGCCTGAGCGCGACGCCGAAGCTTACGACGCCGTCGAGTTCGAATACGAGGATAAACGCATCATCGTCGATGTCGGTCGGCCGGTGATTTCGATTGGCCGTGACGCCAACTGCGATCTCGTAGTTCCGCGCGACCTCGTCTCACGCCAGCATCTGAGCGCACAGTTCAGCCGCCGGCGATGCACGATCACGGATAAAAGCACCAACGGCTCGGTCGTCGTCATGACTGACGGCTCACGCTTTCCGTTGAAACGCGAATCCTGCCGACTGTTCGGCGACGGCATCATCGTGCCGGGCAAACCGCCTGAAGACGACGGTTTCGCTATTCGTTACCGCTGTCTCTGATGGCGTTGACGCGCGCCTGATGCAGTGCTGCGCTGAGTTCGCGGCCCTGCAAGCCCTGGTCGAGCAATGGTCTGATGACGACAGCAGCGGCAATGTCGCGCGCCCGGCGCAGGGCCGCAGCCTGCGGATAGTCGCGATCTTCGAGTCCGGCGCGCCCGGTGGCATCGATGAAGCAGGCTTCGAGCATCGCGTCGAAACGCGCCTCGCGACGGAACGCGTCTGCTTCTTCCAGCAGACGGACCACTGTCGCCGGTCGCATCTCGGGTGAACGATGCACGCGTGTGTGCAGGCGCGAAACCATCACAGCCAGTTCCCGATGTTCGCGCGGCACTCGCCAACGGGTGCAGAACGACTCGATGAGATCGACGCCGCGGTCTTCATGACCATGGTGGGCAGGCCATTTTTCAGGAGGTGTGGTGCCTTTGCCGAGGTCGTGCATCAGGACCGCGAAGCGAACGAGCTCCGGCGCGTCACGTCGAACGGCCTGCGCCAGCGCGAGCAGAATATGGATGCCGGTATCGATTTCGGGGTGATAGTAAGCCGGTTGCGGCACGCCGAAAAGGCGGTCGATCTCTGGAAAAAGGGCAGCGCAGGCACCGCAATCGCGCAATGTTTCGATGAAACGCCCGGGCTGTGTCGTGTTGAGTGCATTGCGCAATTCGGTCCACACGCGTTCCGGCGCAATCGTTGTAAGTTCGCCTGAACGTACAACTTCGGTCATCAATTCGCGAGTCTCAGCAGCAATCGTGAAGTTCAACCGCGCCGCGAAGCGCGCCGCGCGCAATACGCGTAGGGGATCTTCAATGAAAGCACCGGTCACATGCCGGAGCACCCGCTGTTCGAGATCGCGCCGGCCGCCATAGGGGTCGATGATGTCCCCGTCGGTGGTCATCGCCATGGCATTGACGGTGAAGTCGCGACGCGAGAGATCCTCCTCGAGGGTCACTGCAGCGCCGGTCTCCGTGACGAAACCTTTGTACCCCGTACCGGCTTTGCGCTCGGTGCGTGCCAGTGCGTACTCTTCATGCGTGACGGGATGCAGAAAGACCGGGAAATCAGCGCCGACCTGTCGGTAGCCCTGCTCGAGCAGGACATCCGCCGTGGCGCCGACGACAACCCAGTCGCGATCCTTGACCGGCACCCCGAGCAAATGATCGCGCACCGCGCCGCCGACCTGATAAATCTTCATGGTGTCGTTACTCGCCGGCCAGTCGGCCGGCCGAGCAGGCCGCGGCGTGCTGCTCAACGCGCTGCGGTACCGCGGAAGTCATCGTAGCGATTGCGCATGCTGCGGCCGCCGAGATACTGCGGCACGATGCTCTCCATCGGCGTTGGCGCTAGACCCAGTGTGACCAGGCCGTTGCTTTGTGCGCAGATCGAATCCTGTTGCGCGGCGCGAAAATTATCGCGCGAAAACGGTTTGCCTGGCAGATATTCCATGATGCTTGCCTGCAACGAGGACAACGTTTGTCCGAGCGCGATAATCCGGGTCGGGTGGCCACTGACGCGGGCCACATAGTCGACTATCTCGGCCAGGCTGCGGACGTCCGGCCCACCGAGATCGTATTTGTGGCCGGCAGTTGCGTTATCGGAGAGCGCGCAGATGAAAGCGTCAGCGACATCCCCGACATAGACCGGCTGAAACCGCGTTGACGCACAGGCCAGTGGAAACAGGCCCGGACTCATCGCCAGCAGCCCGGCAAAGCGATTCAGAAAACGATCGTGCGGTCCGAAGATAACCGACGGTCGCATGATGGTGACGGCCAGTCGTTTGCCGTGTTCGGCCATCAACAGCTTTTCGGCTTCGCCTTTGCTTCGCAGGTAATGGCTGGCGGCAAGACCGTCGGCGTTCAATGCGCTTATGTGCAGCAGACGCGGAACGTCCTGGGCTTTGCAGGCTTTGGCGGCGTTGATGGCGATATCGACGTGCACGCGACGGAATCCAGCGCCATTGTCACCGCGCTCATTCAGAATGCCGACGAGGTTGATCAGCGCGCTGCAGCCGCCGAGCGCGTGGCTCAGTCGATCCTGATCGAGAGGGTCAATTTCCACGACTTCGGTGTCGGGCAGCAACCACAGCCCGCGGCCATGCTGGCGGTCGCGGGTCAAAATTCGCAGGCGGTAGCCTTGTGTCACCAGCCGATTGGCCAGGACACTGCCAACGAAGCCGGTGCCACCGAGAATGCCGATGGTGTTCGGGCTGCCGTTGGCGTCGATGGTCGATATGGTCATAGCTTGCAGCTTGTTGTCTCGGATACGTCCCGCGCAGGGATCGCGTCCATCATTGCTTCGAGTCTCGTCAACGGGCGATCCAGCCGCCACTGGTAGATGGCTGCATAGAACAGGGCGCGTCGAACATAGGCCTTGGTCTCGGCGAACGGGATCAGCTCTATCCACTTTTCGGCGGAGATGCAGGTCGAACCTTGCCACTGACGCACCCGGCCAGGCCCGGCATTATACGCCGCCGCGGCCATCACGAAGCTGCCGCCGAAACCCTGCTGAACCTGGCTGAGATATGCCGCGCCGAGTGCAATGTTGGTGCGCGGCTGGAAGAGCTGTGCGTTGCCACTGAACGGTAAACCGATGCGCTGCGCAGTTTCGCGCGCGGTGCCCGGGAGCAGTTGCATGAGTCCAAGCGCTCCGGCGACTGAACGGGCTTCGCGCGCGAATGCACTTTCCGAGCGGATGATGGCCATCACACGCGCCGGATCGAGCGCGTATTTTCGCGCTTGCGCGACAACGACTTCGGTGTGCAGGACGGGAAAGCGCAGGATCAGGTCGTCATACGACCGGGCCTGGCCAAGTGCGGCAATAGCACTGTCATGCCAGCTCCACGCGGTCGCGATGACAGCGGCAACTTCCAGTTGGCGGTGGTCGAAACGCGCGGTCTCGAACGCCCATTCGCTTCGCGCGTCCGCGCGCTGATTCACGAGCCCGAGTTCGTGCGCTCGAACCAGCCCTGGATGTCGCAGCAGTTGCGCAGTTTCATCCGGCGTCACCGCTATCGAGCGCGATTGAAATGCATAAGTGCCGCCGACTGCGTCGGCGGCGATGAAGCCATAATAATCGCGTTCGCGAGCCAACTCGTGCAGCATCCCCTGGCCAGCTTCCTCGCGGCCATGATGGAGCAGCGAACGCGCCTGCCAGTATTTCCAGCGCAGGGTGTCTTCCTCGGCATGCGGTGGTTGCTCGGTCCATCGCAATAACGCGGCCCAGTCGCCGCGGGCGATGGCGACGCGCAGGCGGTAGCGTTCAACGCTACTGTCGACAGCAGCCGCAGGTACGGCATCGAGCAGCGCAATGCTGTCCGCATGGTCGGCGTCGGCGGCCTGGATGGCCAGCGTAGCCGCGATATGCCCGGCATCGGCCGCACTGAAACTGACGCTTCGACGGATGAGCCTGTTCCACGCCGCACGGGCGGCGTCGACATTCAGTCTGGCCAGCCGTTCCAGGGCATAAACCAGTGCTTCTTGCCCACGCGGTCCGCTGCTGGCAAGCGTGTCGAGTTCGCCGGCCGGGTTCTGCGCTGCACGGACCCAACTGGAGGCCAGGGCACGCGTGTCTGCCGCACGCAGCTGGCGCGCCAGGTATGCCGCGAGTCCGCTATGGCCATGCGCAAACGCGAGTCGGAGGCGATCCCAGATCAGAGTGTCATCGTAGCGGGTGCTGGTGGCGAGACGGGCAAACGCGGGATCGCAAGCTGCTGGCATCGGTACACCGAGCATCCACAATTCAACCGTCGCTTCGAGCGCAGCATCAGCGTTGCCACCGGCGTACTCGGCGGTTGCAGCGTGACACCGCGCCGTCAGATCGGCAGTTTTACGATAGTCGCGGCGGTACAGCGTCCACAGCTTTCGCACTGCCAGCTCACGCAGCCATTCCTGGCGCAGTCGCGCGGCCAGCAGCGTATCGTCATGATGGGCCAGGAACCGTGCGACGTCCGTATCGGGCAGTTGCGCGAGTCGACGTCGCAAATCGTCGTACTCAAGATAAGGATACAGCGGGTAACCCGTAATGGTGGCTGCCAGTGCGAGAGCCTGTTGACGATGGCCGAGCTGCAATTCCTGGCGCGCCCGCATATAGACGACGCGCGCGGCGTTCAGCGTCTCGGCCGGCACCGGTGTTTGCGCAGCTGCGGTGACCGACAACAAGAGCAGTGCGGCCACTACTGCTGCCACCATTGCACCTGGCCACCGCCGGTCAATGCGCCGAATTGCGTCGGTCCGGCTGGCGTTCCCGTCGCGACAGCGGCAGACTGTCGCGAGCGCTGCGCGGGCAGCGTTGTTATGAGGAACCATCATCGTGAACGTCGCGGACTCCATCGTATCGTCATCAGTTGCCGTCACTGCGGCAGTACACGGCGTACTGCGCGCTCGCCGCACGGTACACGATTTTCACCCTGAGCCCGTGCCGGAAGCGATCATTGTGCAGGCAATCGAACTGGCCTGCTGGGCGCCCAATCATCATCGCACTGAGCCGTGGCATTTCTATCTCCTGGGGCCGCGCACGCGCGCGGCGCTGGCGCGACTGAATGCCGCGCAGGTCCGCGCAACGCGCGGTGAACGCGCGGCAGAAATCAAGGAACAACGCTGGATGGCGATGCCCGGTTGGCTGTTGCTGACCTGCGACCGTAACGCTGAGCGGATCCGCGAGCAGGAAGACTATGCTGCCTGCTGTTGCGCCGCGCAGAATCTGCAGCTTGCCTTGTGGGCGCAGGGTGTCGGTGCGAAATGGTCGACCGGGGAAGTCACCCGCAGTGATGCTTTCTATGCCGAACTCGAGATCGCGCCGGAGCACGAGTTCGTCGTCGGCATGTTCTGGTACGGCTGGCCAAAAGAACTTGTCGAGCAGCAGCGCCGACCGCTGACACATGTTCTGGGCCATCGCCCGTAGTTCGGCGCCGGCGACTTGCGAGCAAGCATGGCAGCGCCTATCGGTAGTATGGCCGTTAGTTTGGTCCACGGCGACAATTGATCGACAGCAGGAGATCTAAAAATGGCACACGCAGAATGGCAGGAGACCGTCATCGCAACGGCCGACCACTACGAAGTGGTCGAGGGTAATGTTTATTTCCCGCCGTCGCAGGTTGAGCAGGTCTATCTCGAACCCAGTGCGACGCATACGGTCTGCGGCTGGAAAGGTACGGCCAGTTACTATCATGTCGTCGTTGGCGGCCAGCGACTCGACGACGCTGCCTGGTACTACCCCGACCCCAAACCGGCTGCCGCCAATATCAAGGATCACATCGCGTTCTGGCGCGGCGTCAAAGTCGTGCGTTAACGCATACGCGGTTCAACGCGGCGCACCGGCAGCGATAGCGCGCGCAGCGGCGGCGGCACTTTCGGCACGATCTCGGCGCGTGGCGGCGGCCGCTCCATCGAGCCAGCCATCGAGATGCCCGGTGATGATCCCGGCGAGCGCGCCGATATGCGCAGCACTGTCATTCAGCGCCGGAATATATCGGAGCTCGCCTCCACCGGCCTGTTGGAACAATGCAGCGTTCTGCAAGGCGATTTCTTCCAGCGTTTCCAGACAATCGGTGGCAAAACCCGGGCAGACCACGTCAATCGTCGTTACCCCGGACTGAGCGAGCGCCGTCAGCGTCTTGTCGGTATAAGGCTCCAGCCACTGCTGGCGTCCGAAACGTGATTGGAAGCACAAATCCCAGCTGCCTGGCTCGAGCGTCAGCGCTTCGCCGAGCAGTCGTCCGGTGGCCTGACACTGGCAGAAATACGGATCGCCAGCCAGAAAATAATCACGCGGTATCCCGTGAAAAGACATCATCAATCGCTCGGCGCGACCGTGCGCGGACCAGTATTCACTGATGGATTGCTTGAGCGCGGCGATGTAGCGCGGTTCCTGATGGTAGTCAGCGATGAAACGCAATTCAGGAATCCAACGCAATCGCTTGCAGTAATCGAACACCGCATCGCTGACCGAGGCAGTCGTCGCCGCGGCATATTGCGGATACAGCGGCAGCACCAGGATGCGACGTGCGCCCGCGGCCAGCAGTTCGTCGAGCGCGCTCGCAATCGAGGGCTCGCCATAGCGCATGCCCAGAGCAAATATGACTTCGTCGCCCTGCGTCGCGCGGAAATGTGCGGTCAGGCCGTCGCACAGCCGGCGCGACAGACTCAGCAACGGTGAGCCATCGTCGCGCCAGATGCTGGCATACGCGTGTGCGGACCGCCGTGGCCGCAGATTCAGGATGATGCCGTGGAGTATCGGCAGCCATAGCAGGCGCGGCAGTTCGACGACACGTGGATCGCTCAGGAATTCGGCCAGGTAGCGACGCACTGCTGCTGTCGTCGGTGCCGTCGGCGTGCCGAGATTGCTGAGCAGGATGCCGACACGCGACGCGCGCCCGTGTTCGAAAGCGGCGGTTCCCTGATAGCGCGGCATGATTCGGCGTTCCGGTCGGCGGCTCGATTATGATTGCGGCGAAATCGACACCCTAGTGTAAAGATGCCCGACCAGGATCCTGACCATGATGTGCAAATCCCTGTCCGCTTGTGTGCCCATGATAGCGAATGACGGCTGTCGCGTGTTCGAACTGCTGCACCCGGAATACGAGCAGCTCGCGTTGCCGTATTCGCTCGCTGTCGCTGAAGTCGAACCGCATGCGTCCAGTTACCGCCACCGGCTCGAGCAGGCCGAGGTGTATTTTGTGCTGGCCGGCCGCGGTCTCATGCATATCGACGACGAGACGCGCGAACTCGTTGCCGGCGATGCGGTGTTTATTCCGCCCGGGGCTCAGCAATGGATCGACAATCTCGAAGGCGAATGTCTGCGCTTTATCGCGTTGGTCAGTCCACCGTGGACCAGCGCCGGCGATCACCGCCTGTAGCGCCGGCCTGTGCGTCAGGCGACTTCACTCAGGCCACGAACGACCGGCAGACGCAGTGCGCGCGTGACGATACTCATGCCAACCACGCAGACGCCGACCACGCCGCTCATGACACCGGCGAGCGGCACCAGCCAGCCGGGCGCATAGCTCATGTCGAGCACCCAGTTCGCCAGCGCCCAGCCGGTAACGACCGCGCCGAGCGTACCGATAGTGCCGGCGAGCAGGCCGAGGAGGCCGAATTCGATCAGCATTGTGCGGCGGACAAAACGAGCCGAAGCGCCAAGCGTCTTGAGCAATACGGTGTCCTGCATCCGTTCACGCTGACTGGCCTGAACTGCGGCGGCCAGCACCAGCGCGCCAGCGGCGAGCGCGAAGACGAAAACCCACAACAGCGCCGACGACACCCTTGCCATGATGTCGCGAACCTGCTGCATGAGAGCATCGACGTCGAGCACGGTGACGCTCGGGAAACGCTCGACCAGTCTGGCCAGCAGTTTCGACTTTGTCGGGTCGACGTGAAAACTGGTGATATACGTCGCTGGCTCGTCGTCCAGCATCATCGGCGTGGTAACGACGAAGAAATTGACTTCGAAGTTGTCCCAATCGACCTGACGAAGACTCGTTACCCGCCCGCGCGTTGCACGGCCGGCGATGGTGAATTCGAGTTCGTCGCCGAGTGTAAGTCCAAGCGTCTCGGCAATACCTTCCTCGACCGAGAGTTCCGGCAGCGTACTGTCCTCGGCCCACCAGCGCCCTTCGACCAGGCGATTATCCGGTTTCATGAGAGTCGCTGAGGAGAGATTGAACTCGCGGTCGGCAAGCCGCCGAGCGCGCGCATCGGTAAAGTCGTCTGGATTGACCGCTTTGCCGTTGATGGCGGTCAGACGACCACGCACCATCGGATAGAACGCTGGCGCGTGCAAGTGTTGTTCGGTGAGAAAAGCGCGGAGTTGGGGCAGTTCATCGGGTTGGATGTTGATCAGGAACTGGTTGGGCGCATCCGCCGGCAGGCGCGCTGTCCATTGGCCGACGAGGTCTCCACGCACCAGACCGAGCAGCAGCACAACCGCAATACCGAGTCCGACGGCTGTTGTCTGCAGCACGCTCAAACGCGCGCGGCGCGCGATGTTAGCGAGCCCGAAACGCCAGCTCATTCGGGTACGGCCACGCAACCGACCGAGCAGATGCACAAGCCCGCGCGCCGCCACAGCCAGCGTGAGCGCAGCGACGAGCATGCCGCCCAGCGCGAAGATCACGAGGCGAGGATTGCCGACATGCCACGGCGCAATGGCGATGACCGCGAGCAGACCGATTGCGACGCTGAACAGCGCCGGTGGATGAAAGCCGGCCCTGTCACGGGCGAGCACGGCCGTCACTGGAATACGGGCCAGTCCAGCCAGCGCAGGCAGGGCAAAACCGCCGAGCGTGGCGCAGGCGATGGCTACGCCATGGACGAGCGGCAGCCACGGCAGGGTCTGATGTAGTTCACCGAGTTGCGGGACGAATGCATCGAGCAACAGACGATGTACGCCAAGCGCGAGCAGATCGCCTAGTCCGGCAGCGAGCAGCGCCAGCAGTGTGAGTTCGAGCGTGAGCAGCAGCAGGGTCTTGCGCCGCCCGAGTCCAAGTGTTTTCAATACCGCCACAGTCAAGGCGTGGTGTTCACTGTAACCATGCGCGGCCAACGCGACGCCGACCGTTGCGAGCAGAACGCCGGTGAAAGCAGCCAGACTCAGAAATCTTTCGGCTTGCGTAAACGCCGATCGCAGCTCTGGTCGGGCATTGCGCGGATCGCTCAGGCGATCGCCGGGACGCAGATCGACTTGTGCGCGAAAGCGCGCGAGTGGCTCAGCATCGCCTGCCACCAGGGTCGTATAGCTCGCGCGGCTGCCTGGCACGATCAGACCGGTAGCGGCGAGGTCGTCCAGATGCATCAGCGCTTGCGGTGCGATGGCGAAAGCGTCACCGCCGCTATCCGGTTCGAGCACGAGCACGCGCGTCAGGCGCAGATGAGAGCCACCGACGCCCAGTTCGACACCCGGTTTGATATTGAGCAGTTGCAGCAGCTTGAGGTCACCCCAGATTTCACCACGAGGAGGACCCTGCTGCGTGCGCTCGGCCGTCGCTCCGACCGTGGTCGCGGTCTGCAAGGTGCCACGCAGCGGATAACCGTCATCGACTGCTTTCAACCGGACCAGTTGCAAACGCTCGTCGTACGCGACGACGCTGCGCACGGCCACGGTGCTCGCGTTGCGCAGGCCGATCGTGGCAGCTAGCTCGCGATACGCTGCCGGCGGCGCTTCGTTGGAGGCGATCGCGAGGTCGGCAGCCAGCAAGGCGCTCGCTTCGCTCAACAGGACCTGCTCGACTCGACCAACGAGCAGACTGACAGAAACCGTGCTCGCGACAGCTACCAGCGTGGCCGTCAACATGACCAGGAGTCGTCCGCTGGCGAGATCGCGCCGTAATAGACGGCCGGCGAGCACGACGAGCCGCCGCCAGCTGCCGCCGGACGGGGGTATGGCCTCAACCAATCAGTCGCCCTCCGGCCAGGGCGAGTTGCCGCTGACAGGCGCCAGCGAGCGTCAGATCGTGGGTCACGATGACGAGCGTCGTGCCGAAATCGGCATTCAGGGCAAACAACAATTCGGTAATGCCGGCTGCGTTGGCAGCATCGAGATTGCCTGTCGGTTCATCGGCAAAGAGGATGTCGGGCGCGGTGCAGAAGGCGCGTGCAAGTGCCACGCGCTGTTGTTCGCCGCCGGACAACTGGCGCGGAAAATGGCCGGCACGTGCAGCCAGACCGACACGAGCGAGCATGCTTTCGGCCTGTGGCCGGGCGTCACGTTCACCTTTCAGTTCAAGTGGCAGCATCACGTTTTCCAGCGCCGTAAAACTCGGCACCAGATGAAATGCCTGAAAGACGAAGCCAACGTGATGACTGCGCAAACTGGCGCGCGCGTCTTCATCCAGAACACCGAGTTCGTGCCCGAGTACATGAATGGTGCCGCTGCTCGCGGTGTCCAATCCGGCGAGCAGACTGAGCAGGGTCGACTTGCCGGAGCCGGACACGCCGGTTACGGCGATACGCTCGCCTGCCGCGACAGTAAAATTGATATCATCGAGGATGCGAATCTCGCCTTCTGGACCCACCACCACTTTGGATACGCCGGCAGCTGCAATGAGAGAGCCATCGCTATTGGTTTGGCCATTGTTTGGGCCATGGGTCGGGCCATTGCCGTCGCTGCGCCGGCGCGCATCGTTGGTCGTAATGTTGCTGCTGGCAGCGATGTCGAATGGCGCGTGGGCGGGCGTCGGTGCAGTCATGCTTTTGGTCGGCGACAGTCTGAGTGCCGGTTATGGTTTGCGTATGGAAGAAAGCTGGCCAGCGCTGCTGACAGCGCGCCTCGAGGAACAAGGCTATCTGTATCAGGTAGTGAACGCCAGCATCAGCGGCGAAACGACCGCCGGTGGCGCAAGACGGCTGCCAGCGTTATTGACTGAACACCGACCGCGGGTGGTGGTGGTCGCGCTCGGTGCCAACGACGGTCTGCGCGGTATTGCGCCCGCCGAAGTCACGCGCAATATCAATCGAATGCTCGATGCGATCGAAGCCGTGAACGCGACGCCTGTCCTGTTACAGGTGCGCATTCCACCCAACTACGGGCCACAGTATGTCGGCCAGTTCGAACAGGTTTTCGACGACGTCGCCACCGAGCGGAATATCGTGCTGGCGCCATTCATGCTCGAGCGATTCGCGGCCAGCGCCAGCGCGTTTCAGAGCGATGGACTGCATCCGACAGCGGCCGTGCAGGGCCAGATCCTGGAGACCTTGTGGCCGACCCTGCTCGATGCGATAGCGCGCGCAGACGCAGCGGAGCCGGCGCCATGAAGTTCTGCAGTCGTTGCGGTTCTGCCGCCATGCTCTGGCGCGTGCCGGAAGGCGATAATCGACCGCGGCATGTCTGCGACAACTGTGGCGAGATCTACTACGAGAATCCCAAGGTGGTGGCCGGTGCGATCCCGGTGTGGGGCGAGCAGGTGCTGCTGTGCAAGCGCGCTATCGAACCGCGTTTCGGCTGGTGGACATTGCCGGCCGGGTTCATGGAAAACGCCGAGACCATCGCCGAAGCGGCCGCGCGTGAAACCTGGGAGGAAGCGTGCGCTGCGGTGCGCGTAGGCGAGCTTTTCGCGCTGTTCAATCTGCCGCAGATCAACCAGATCTACGTGATGTACCTGGCTGAATTGCCACGACTCGAATTCGGGCCCGGCGTCGAGAGCCTGGAGTGCCGCTTGTTCCACGAGGCTGAAATTCCGTGGACGGAACTCGCCTTTCCGACCATTACACATACGCTCCGCTATTTTTTCGAAGACCGCAGCAAAGGTCGCTATGATCTGCATATCGGCGACATCGTGCGTGACGGGTCGCACACGGTGCTCGTGCCGCGACGTGAGCTGCCCCCCGACTGAATCCGGGCCAGTCCGCATGAGCCATGTTGCAATCAAAATGCTCTGACGAGGAGACCCGGCGCATGACCGACAAAACGCTGTTCGAACGTATCATCGCGCGCGAGATCCCGGCCGAAATCGTCTTCGAGGACGAGCGCTGCATCGCTTTTCGCGACATCAACCCGCAGGCGCCCATGCATATCCTGGTATGCCCGAAAAAACCGATAAGCATGGTCTCGAGCGCGGCCGGCGAGGATGCTGAACTGCTCGGTCAGGTTTTGTTGACGGCAGCGCGGATAGCCGAACAGGAAGGTCACGGCCAGGCGTTCAGGCTGGCGATCAATAACGGCGCCGAGGTCGGGCAGACCGTTTTCCACCTGCACGTACACCTGCTCGGCGGACGGCGTTTCACCTGGCCGCCGGGCTGAATGTCCCCGGATAGATTTGCCGCCTCAGCGGCGCATCATGTCGAAGAACTCGGCATTGTTCTTCGTCGTCTTCAAGCGCTCAATCAGGAATTCGATGGCGGCGATTTCGTCCATCGGATGCAGCAGCTTGCGCAGGATCCACATCTTCTGCAGTTCGTCCGGCTTGGTCAGGATTTCCTCGCGGCGCGTGCCTGAACGGTTGATGTTCACGGACGGGAAGATACGTTTCTCCGCGATCTTGCGATCGAGGTGGATTTCCATGTTGCCGGTACCCTTGAACTCTTCATAGATGACGTCATCCATGCGTGAGCCGGTATCGATGAGCGCGGTCGCGATGATCGTCAGGCTGCCGCCTTCTTCGATGTTGCGCGCCGCGCCGAAAAATCGCTTGGGGCGCTGCAGTGCGTTGGCATCGACACCGCCGGTCAGCACTTTGCCCGACGATGGCACGACGGTGTTGTAGGCCCGTGCGAGGCGCGTGATCGAATCGAGAAGAATGATGACGTCGCGCTTGTGCTCGACCAGTCGCTTGGCCTTTTCGATGACCATTTCGGCGACCTGCACGTGGCGGCTGGCCGGTTCGTCGAACGTACTGGCAATGACTTCGCCGCGCACCGAACGCTGCATCTCGGTCACTTCTTCCGGGCGCTCGTCGATGAGCAGCACGATGAGATAGCAGTCGGGATGATTGACTTCCAGTGAGTGCGCGATGCTTTGCAGCATCATGGTTTTACCGGCTTTGGGCGGCGAAATGACGAGACCGCGTTGCCCTTTACCTATCGGCGAAGCGAGATCGATCACGCGAGGCGTGAGATCTTCAGTGCTGCCGTTGCCGAGTTCGAGCTGCAGACGCTTCTGCGGAAACAGCGGCGTCAGGTTTTCGAACAAGACCTTGTTCTTGGCGTTTTCCGGTGGCTCGAAATTGATCTCGCTGACTTTCAGCAGCGCGAAATAGCGCTCGCCTTCTTTAGGCGGGCGTATCTTGCCGGAGATGGTGTCGCCGGTGCGCAGATTGAAACGCCGGATCTGGCTGGGCGAGACGTATATATCGTCCGGACCAGCGAGATAGGAGCAATCATTGGAGCGCAGAAAGCCGAAGCCGTCCTGCAGGATTTCCAGGACGCCGTCGCCGGAGATGTCTTCGCCTTTTTTGGCGTGCGCTTTCAGGATGCTGAAAATGACGTCCTGTTTGCGCGAGCGGGCGACGCCTTCGAGGCCCATTCCATCGGCGAGATCGACGAGGTCGGATGCGGGTTTTTTCTTGAGTTCAGTCAGATTCATCGTTGTGTGGAGGTCGAGTGTGGGATCACGTCGCGCACTGCGGACACGCGGCACGACTAGATTGGCAAATAAGGTTCTGTGGGGGGGCGACCCGGGCAGGTTGCTTGGGTCAGCGTCAAAAAAGATAGCACGCTGATGGCGTAGCGTCTACCTCCCGGATTATCGTCCGCTCTCAGTTAAGAACCGGCGGGCTCAGGCCGCCGGCACACAGGCCCAACTCAAACGTTGCTGTCGATGAACGCCGTCAGTTGCGATTTGCTGAGGGCGCCGACATGCGTCGCGACGATATTCCCCTCACGGAACAGCATCAGTGTCGGGATGCCGCGGATGCCGTATTTCATCGAGGTGGCCTGATTGCTGTCGACATCGAGTTTGGCGACCTTGACCTTGTCCGCGTATTCCGACGAAACCTCTTCGAGTATCGGTGCGATCATCTTGCACGGTCCACACCATTCAGCCCAGTAATCGACCAGTACCGGCTTGGCTGACTGGAGGACATCGGCATCGAAAGAATCGTCTGTGACGTAAATCAAATGGTCGCTCATCGAGGGTGGGTTCCGGTGTGATAGACGCTGGCATTCTCGGCCCAGATCCGCATCTATTGCAAGCACGCCCGCCGCAATCCGTGTCGTGCAACAAAAAATTCAGGGTGCCGCGCGGCGCGCAGATCGGCGTTCTACCGGCCCCCGACGCCGCCGTTACTGGGCCTGGGCGCGAGCAGTCGCCTCATACTGACGTAACCGCTATGATGCTCGAAGTCCCTTCCGGATAGCCTACCGAAAACGGTCATTCAGCATGCTGCTGCGCCACATCGTCGTTACGGGCTTGGTTCTGCTGATGCTGCTCATTGCCGCCGGTGGACTCAGTGCCTGCGGCCAGAAAGGCGATCTTTACCTTCCCGACGACGCTGACGCCCGGCAGCTTCAACCGGCCGGCTGAGCCGCCACCGAGAGCGAGCGGATAGCCATGCGGAGGGAATACCGGGATAAGCGACTGTACGTCGAAGGCGTGCCGCTCGAGTCCGTCGCTGCAGAGCACGGTACACCGTGTTATGTCTATTCAGCCGACGCCATCCGTTCGCGCTGGCAGGACTACGACCGCGCTTTCGGTGACCGCGAACATCGTGTGTGCTATGCCGTCAAGGCCAACGACAACCTTTCCATCCTGCGCCTGCTCGCGCGCGAAGGGGCCGGTTTCGACATCGTATCGGGCGGTGAACTGGCCCGCGTCCAGGCCGCCGCCGGTAGCGCGGCGACAGTCATTTTTTCGGGCGTCGGCAAGACCGTCGCCGAGATTGCCATGGCCGTTGCGGCCGGCGTGTTCTGCATCAATGTCGAGTCGAGCGCGGAACTTGAACGCATCAGTGCCGCTGCGCGCGCAACCGGCCGTCGTGTGCCGGTGGCGCTGCGTGTCAATCCGGATGTCGATCCGCAAACTCACCCCTATATCGCTACCGGTCTGAAAGAGAGCAAGTTCGGTGTCCCGATAGCGTCGGCGATAGCGCTCTACGCTGCTATCGCCGCCGATCCCTGGCTTGAAGCAGTCGGCGTGGCAAGTCACATCGGCTCGCAGCTGACTTCGATTGAGCCGGTCATCGCAGGGATCCGTGAAACGGTCACCCTGGCAACGGAACTCGAGCGTCGCGGCATTTCATTGCGGCATATAGATATCGGCGGCGGGCTCGGCATCTGCTATCAGGACGAGACCCCGCCACCGATAGCCGACCTCGTGCGCGCAGCCTGTCGTGAGATACCTGAACGGTTTGCCATCATCCTGGAGCCCGGACGTTCGATAGTCGCTGCGGCCGGCCTTTTGTTGACCCGGATCGAATATATCAAGCCAACTGCCGTCAAAACGTTCGCGATTGTCGATGCCGCGATGAACGACCTGATCCGCCCGGCGTTGTATGACGCCTGGCACGAGGTGCAGTCGATACGAGAGCTGAGCAAGGGCGAAGCGACGACGCTCTGCGATATCGTTGGCCCGATATGCGAATCCGGCGACTGGTTGGCGCGCGACCGACAGCTGCGCGCACAAGCCGGCGAGCTGCTCGCCATCCTGGACTGTGGTGCTTACGGATTTGCGATGGCGTCGAATTACAATGCGCGCCCACGCGCTGCCGAAGTACTGGTCGATGGTGACGTTTTTACAGTGGTGCGCGCACGTGAAACCGTGCGCGAGTTGCTGGCTAATGAGCAGGCCTGTTTGAGCCGATAGCATGCACCGCGGTGGACTTTCAGCAAGCCAGAACGCACGGGGATGGTGCGCGCTCGTCCGAAGCACCGTTTGCAAGCAAAAAATTCAAGCAGTTAGCTGTGGCATGCATTATGCTCCGATTTGGAGCGCCTGCGTGCCGACGCACCGGTGTGCTGCCTTCGATGCATTGTGTCGCCGCGATTAATACTGTTCCGCTCAAAATAGCGCGTTCCCTGAAATAACCATTGTGGAAGGTTTGGAGGATTACCCATGTCAGCTGAAAGCGTTTTCAAGATGATGAAGGACCACGAGGTCCGTTTTGTCGATATCCGTTTCACCGATACCAAAGGCAAGGAACAGCATCTAACGGTCCCGGCACGCGAGTGCAACGAGGACTTCTTTGAAGACGGCAAAATGTTCGATGGTTCGTCTATTGCCGGTTGGAAAGGTATCAACGAGTCCGACATGATCCTCATGCCGGATGCAACGACTGCGGTCATCGACCCGTTTTTCGAAGAGAAAACGCTGAACATCCGCTGCGATGTCGTCGAACCGGCCACCGGTGAAGGCTATGACCGCTGCCCGCGCTCGATTGCCAAGCGGGCAGAAGCCTATCTGCAGACGGCCGGTGTCGGCGATGCGGCCTATTTCGGTCCGGAACCTGAATTCTTCATATTCGATGACGTCCGCTGGGGCGTCGAGATGAAAGGGTCGTTTTTCCATATCGATTCCGACGAGAGCGCCTGGAATTCGAGCAAGGTCTTTGACGACGGCAATATCGGTCACCGCCCCGGTGTGAAAGGCGGTTATTTCCCGGTCCCGCCGGTAGATTCGCTGCAGGATATTCGCTCGACGATGTGCCTGGTCATGGAAGAAATGGGCGTGCCGGTGGAAGTTCACCACCATGAAGTTGCCACTGCCGGCCAGTGCGAAATCGGGACCCGCTTCGATACGCTGGTCCGTCGCGCCGATACGCTGCAGATTGTCAAATACGTCGTGCACAACGTCGCACACAGCTACGGCAAAACGGCGACTTTCATGCCGAAGCCGATGGTCGGTGATAACGGCAATGGCATGCACGTGCATCAGTCCATCTTCAAAGGGGGGCAGAATCTGTTCTCCGGCGATGAGTACGGCGGTCTGTCGAAGACGGCGCTGTATTACATCGGTGGCATCATCAAGCACGCGCGCGCCATCAATGCGTTTACCAACGCCAGCACCAACAGCTACAAGCGTCTCGTACCCGGGTTCGAAGCCCCGGTATTCCTGGCCTATTCGGCGCGCAATCGCTCGGCCTCGATTCGCATCCCATGGGTCTCCAGCCCGAAAGCCCGCCGCATCGAAGTTCGTTTCCCGGATTCGACAGCCAACCCGTATTTCGCTTTCGCCGCGATGATGATGGCGGGTGTCGACGGCATACTGAACAAGATTGACCCGGGCGCGCCGATGGACAAGGATCTTTACGACCTGTCGCCGGAAGAGGAAAAAGGAATTCCGACCGTGTGTCATGCGCTCGATCAGGCGCTCGAGGCGCTGGATAAGGATCGCGGTTTTCTCACTGCTGGCGGCGTGTTCTCCGATGACGCCATCGATGCCTACATCGAACTGAAGATGCAGGACGTCACCACCATCAGGATGTCGGTCCACCCGGCGGAGTACGCGATGTACTACTCGGTCTGATTGCCGGCAGATTGAAAAGCCCCCGCATGCGGGGGCTTTTCGTTGATGCCGCTGAAATTTCCCCTCAGCAGGACTACACTGCTGCATTCATGGCCAATTCGTATCTCCCATCGACGTGCCTCCGGCTGGTGCTGGCGGCGTTCCTGTGTGTCGTTGCCACACTGGTGATCGCCGATGTCTATCGATGGAAAGATGCCGAAGGGAATGTCCATTTTTCGGATCAGCCGCATGAAGGCGCCGAAATCATTCAGCTGAAACAAACCACCATCGTGCCGTCGCAGCGACCGGCAACCCGTCTGTCGCCCGAGACCGCTGCTGAGCCCGGCAGCGTGGCGCTGGACTACAGCGGGATTGAGATAGCCAGTCCAACCGACAAAGAGACTTTGCGTAACACGCAACAGGTTTCTGTCAGCATCAGCATTGAACCTTCGCTACAGACGGATTTCGGCCATCGTGTTCTGCTCCTGCTCGATGGCGCCGGCGCCGCTGAACCGTCGACACAGACCGCGTTCACGCTGGAGGGGGTCGCGCGCGGCGCGCATACGCTGGTGGCGACCATCATCGGCGACGATAACCGCGAACTCGCCCGTTCTGCCCAGAGTACGTTCTACCTTCATCGGCAATCGGTCCCGAAGCCGAAAAAGCCAGCCGGCCCTGCAGGCCGATCTTCTCCCGCTCCCTGATTGGTCCGATTCTTGCCCTGATCAGTTGACGCGTGGTGCAGTGCGCCGCGCCGCGACTGCCGTCGGCCCCTATTCAGCCCGTTTCCGGCTGTAAGGTTCCCCCGTGCAGGAACTTCTCACGCAGTGTCGGTAGCGAATTGCACCATACTAGTGCATTACTATGAAGCCAATGAGTTCGTGCACCATGCTGGACTTCGACATCATCGACGCCTTGTCGACGGCCGTGCTGCTGCTCGATTCCGACCTGCGTCTGCTGCGCCTGAACCCAGCCGCGCAGTCATTGATCGTCACGGGCGGTACCCGATTGCGCGAACTCTATCTGCCGCAGGTCCTGCCCGGAGCCGACGAACTGGTGGCCGCAGCGCGCCGCGCGCTGCTCGAAGGCCGCTCCTTCACCGAACGCGATCTCGATCTGCGGCTGGGCCGCCTGAATGCAACAACGGTCGACTGCAGCGTGACGCCGATATGGCGGAACGGGCGTGAGCCGGCGTATGTACTGCTGGAGATGACCAGCGTCGAACGCCATCAGTGGATCCAGAACGAGGGCAAGATGCTGATGCAGAACAGTGCCTCGAGCGCCCTGCTGCAGGGTCTCGCGCACGAAATCAAAAACCCGCTGGGCGGCATACGTGGCGCCGCACAACTGCTGGAACGCGAACTCGAGGACCAAAAACTCGCCGAGTACACCCAGATCATCATCGGCGAGGCCGACCGCTTGCGGGTGCTGGTCGACCGCATGCTCGGACCACGCGAGGAATCGGTCAAACAGTGGATCAACATCCACGATGTCGTCGAACGGGTACGAAATGTCGTTGCCGTCGAAACCGGCCCGGCAGTCGAAATCGTTCGTGATTACGATCCCAGTCTGCCGGACATTCATGCCGACCGCGATCAGCTGGTTCAGGCGTTAATGAACATTGTCCGCAATGCGGTGCAGGCCTGCGGTGGCCATGGTGGCACGGTGACGATACGCACCCGCGTCCAGCGCAAGTTCACCATCGGTACGCGGCTGCACCGCCTGGTCATCCGCGTGCAGGTGATTGATACCGGGCCGGGTGTCGATCCGGAGCTCGCCGGGAGCATTTTCTTTCCCCTCGTTTCAGGACGCGCTGACGGCTCGGGCCTGGGCCTGCCAATAGCGCAAGCCCTGGTCCACCGACAGGGCGGCATCATCGGATTTGAAAGCGAACCAGGGCACACGGAATTCTCCGTCTGGCTGCCCGTCGGAGAACAGTAATGAACAGGGAACATGAAGTGTGGATCGTCGATGATGATCGAGCGATCCGCTGGGTACTGGAACGCGCCCTGGAAAAAGACCACATCACCACGCGCAGCTTCGACACGGCGGACAAGGTCCTCGCGCGTCTCGGTAAAGTCGAACCGGACGTCATCATTACCGATATACGCATGCCGGGAACGGATGGGCTGGCGTTATTGCAGTCGGTGCAGTCCGCACATCCAACCCTGCCAGTGATCATCATGACCGCATATGCCGATCTCGATCGTGCTGTCGCGGCGTTTCGTGGTGGCGCATTCGAGTACCTGCCGAAGCCTTTCGATGTCGATGACGTAATCTCCATCGTCCGTCGGGCACTGCGCAAATCGGCTGAAGATCCGAATTTTGTCGAGCCGCCGGTCGAAACTGCAGAAGTCGCTGAAATCATCGGCTCGTCGGCCGCGATGCAGGAAGTATTTCGCGCCATCGGCCGCCTCTCGAATTCCAACATGACGGTCCTTCTGACTGGCGAATCCGGCAGCGGCAAGGAACTCGTTGCACGTGCATTGCATCGACACAGCCCGCGGTCGACGATGCCGTTCATTGCGCTGAATACCGCAGCTATACCGCGCGACCTGCTTGAATCCGAGCTGTTCGGTCATGAGAAAGGCGCGTTCACCGGCGCTACGGCGCAGCGCATCGGCCGTTTCGAGCAGGCCAATGCAGGAACGCTGTTTCTGGACGAGATCGGGGACATGCCGTCCGAACTGCAGACCCGCCTGCTGCGGGTGCTCGCTGACGGTCAGTTCTATCGCGTCGGCGGCCACGAACCGGTACGTGTCGATGTCCGCGTGATCGCGGCGACACATCAGCATCTGGAAGAACGCGTGCGGGCCGGCGATTTCCGCGAAGATCTATTCCATCGCCTGAATGTGATCCGGCTCGAGCTGCCCTCGCTGCGCGAGCGGCCGGACGATCTGGAAGCGCTGGCTGAACACTTTCTGCGTACAACTGCCGCCGAACTGCAGGTCGATTCCAAGCGTCTGACGCCGCGGGCACTGGAAGTCATGCGCAAATTCGACTGGCCGGGTAATGTGCGCCAGCTCGAAAACGTGTGTCGTCGCGTCATGATCATGGCGCCTTCGCGTGAAATCGATGTCGACGACCTTCCTCACGAGCTGCTGACGGCAGACAGCGTGCGCGAGCATAACGGCGAGGCCGACTGGGAAACCGCATTGCGCCATTGGGCCGAGCGACATGCGCGCAGCGGCCAGAGCCCGATACTGGAAACCGCGATGCCGCGGTTCGAGGCGACGATGATTCAGGTTGCGCTGAACGCGACGCGTGGCCGCCGCCAGGAAGCGGCGAAACTGCTGGGTTGGGGGCGCAACACGCTGACACGTAAAATCAAGGAACTCGATCTGGACGTCTGAGTGCTGCGTGCGCTGCGCGTTGACGGGGCAGCGGACTCGCACCGACTGCTTAGGACCCTGGTCAGAATTAGCTGTACATTCGGCTGTTCCTGAGCAGTCGCTGCGGCGTTGCATTTCTTGGCAATAGCCCCGCTATTGCCGGCGAAACGCGCCTTGCAGCAACCGCTCAGGAACCCCCTCGGTGTTGACCAGCTAATTCTGACCAGGGTCCTTATATCAGCCGCGGCTTAACCAGCCGGCGGCGTCTTCGGCGAAATAGGTCAGCACGCCGTCGGCGCCGGCGCGTTTGAATGCGGTCAACACCTCGAGCACGATCGCTTTTTCTTCCAGCCAGCCCGCGGCAGCGACGGCTTTCAGCATCGCGTATTCTCCGCTGACCTGATAGACGAACGTCGGCATGCGGAACTCGGCTTTGACCCGCTGCACGACATCCAGATATGGCATGCCTGGTTTGACCATGACCATGTCGGCCCCTTCGGCAATATCGAGCGCTACTTCGCGCAGCGCTTCTTCGCTGTTACCCGGATCCATCTGATAGGTTTGCTTACCGCGCTTACCGAGACTTGCGCTCGAGCCGACGGCGTCGCGGAAAGGCCCATAGAAAGCTGAAGCGTATTTCGCCGCGTAAGACAGGATCTTCACATTGGGGTAGCCGGCGGCCTCGAGCGCACCACGGATTGCGCCGATGCGCCCATCCATCATGTCTGAAGGCGCCACGATGTCGACCCCGGCGCGTGCCTGTACGAGCGCCTGTTCGACGAGGACTTCGAGCGTGGCATCGTTCGCTATTTCGCCGTACGGACCAAGCACGCCGTCGTGACCGTGAGTCGTGAACGGGTCGAGCGCGATATCGCAGATGACGCCGAGGTCGGGCAAGGCGTCTTTCAATTGGCGGATGGCACGTTGCGTGAGGCCGTCGGGATTGCAGGATTCGCGTCCGTCGGCGGTCTTCTTCGCTTCCGGCGTGACCGGAAACAACGCGACAGCGGGAATGCCGAGTCCATGCAGGTGACGGGCATGCTCGATCAGCCGGTCGATACTGCGACGAATGACCCCCGGCATGCTGGCGACCGCCTGTTGCTCGCCTTCACCCTCGATGACGAACAGCGGCGCAATCAGGTCGTCGCAGCTCAGGCGGTGCTCTCGGACCAGTCGGCGGACGAACTCGTCGCTGCGCAGTCGGCGCAACCGCGTGGCGGGGAAACGGGTAAGGCTGCTGTAGCTCATGCGGCATCCGATCCTGAAATCTGCTGGCGCCATGATACGGGTTGCCGAGCGCCCGGTGCCACCTCACCTTCATTGAATCGACATCGAATTGCCACTTCCCGATCACGGCAACGTCACGTCTCGGTGGCATTGTCATCCGAGCCAGTGTGGCAAGTCGCGGTGCCTGCCCTGCAGGCCATCGGGTCGCACTGACCCAGGTCAAACAACACAGTCGCAATGGCGCGATACCGAACACCAAAACGTCGGTCGGTATGCGCCGGTCCTCGGGAGGGACATCTCAAATGAAGCAATCCAGGTTCTTCGGTGTCGCAATTGCCGCAGGCAGTTTGTTCGTCGCTGCCCCGGCTTCGGCGCTCGGCGTTCACATCACCGAGTGGATGTACAACGGCGCGGCCGAATTCGTCGAATTCACCAATCTGAGCGGCGCAGCCGTCGATTTCACCGGCTGGAGTTACGACGATGACTCGGCACTACCGGGCGTATTCAGCCTGAGCGGGTTCGGTTTGGTCGGTGATGGTGAGTCGGTCGTTATCACGGAAGACACCGAAGCGAATTTTCGACTGTCGTGGGCGCTGCCGGCGGGCGTCAAAGTACTGGGCGGTTACACCAACAATCTTGGTCGGGCCGACCAGATCAATTTGTTTGATGCGACCAACACTCTGGCCGATCGATTGAGTTACGGTGATGTAGCGTTTCCCGGCACGATTCGTACCCAGGACATCAGCGGTCGCCCGCTGAGTTCAGCGGCGCTCGGCGCGAACGATCCCCATCAGTGGGAATTCTCGACAGCCGGTAATGCCGACGGTGCGTACTTCTCCCTCGCTGGCGAACTCGGCAGTCCTGGTTCATACGTCGTGCCGGTACCTGCGGCCGTCTGGCTGATGAGCCCGGCTATCGTCGCGCTGCTGGGCCGGCGTCGGCGCGCCAGTTAGTTCGTCGTCAATCCAGGCCGTCAAAGCTTGTAAGTCCCGCGTCGGGGTCCGCTGTCGGGCCCGACGCGCAATGAGGTGCGCCGTATGATGTCGCAAGTCAATTCGCACAGCCAGAGCCTGTGCGAAATCGTCACGCTAGTCGCAGTGGCCGCAGCAATAAGCTTGGTGCCACTGTCCGTTGCCGCAGCGCCAGTTGCATTCGATCTGTCCGCTTATTCTTTGACCGGCACTTTTGTCTTGCCATCGGTCAGCGCAGCGGAAGCGTCAGCAGTTACCTATAACTGGGATCGTGACAGCCTGTTTGTACTCGGCGACGAAGGCGATGCGCTGGTCGAAGTCTCGAAGACGGGAGTTCAGCTTGGCATCATGACTTTGACCGGTTTCGATGATACCGAGGGGCTGACCTACATCGGCAACGGTGAATTCGTACTGACCGAGGAACGTCTCCGCGACGCTTACCGCGTGAGCTACACAGCGGGTGGGAGCGTCAGTCGCGCGGCAGCACTGAATGTCGATCTCGGCAGTACCGTCGGCAACATCGGCATCGAAGGTATTTCCTACGATCCGCGCAACGGGCGTTTCGTCACCGTGAAAGAGCGTTCACCGCAGGCCGTCGATGAGCACACCATCACTTTCGGGGCTCCTGGCGCGGCGACCACGACGGCGCTGTTTACCCCTGCGCTCGGTGTTCTCGATCTATCCGACATCCAGGTATTGGCGACAGTACCGGGGCTGCTCGGCGGTATGGACGAAGACCACCTGCTGATCTACAGCCAGGAATCGGCATTGCTGCTGGAGGTCAACCGCAGTGGCGCGATCCTGAGCAGCTTTGATTTCGCTGCGCTGGCGAGCGATGCGGAAGGCGTGACGATCGATTTCGACGGCAATATCTACGTCGTTGCCGAGACCGGTCCGACGCTGTTTGTCCTCTCGCCGACGCCGGTACCGCTGCCACCGGCTATCCTGCTCGGGGCAACGGGTCTCGCTGCGCTGGTCGGTCAGGCAGCTGCGCGCAGGTCGCCTCGATCCAGTCTTCGACTTCGCGCATGATCTCGCGCGCAGTCCGTCCCTGTGTCGCTATCGGCGCACCGATGACGACATCGACCGTTCCGGCATGTTTGGTCATGGCATTGCGCGCCCAGAACACGCCCGCGTTGTGGGCGACCGGCACGACGTGCGTCTCGCAGGCCAGTGCGAGTGCGGCACCGGTCTGCGTATAGCGCCCACGCTGACCGACAGGAATACGCGTTCCTTCCGGAAACAGCACCACCCACCAGCCGTCACGGATACGTTCGGCACCGGCTTTTAGCACCGTACGCAGCGCTCTGGTACCGGCTTTGCGGTCGATGGCTATCGGATTCAGGCTCGCCATGCCCCAGCCGAAAAACGGCACGTATAACAGCTCGCGTTTCAGAACTTGAGATTGACGCGGGAAAATGAGCTGCAGGGCGATGGTCTCCCAGGCCGATTGATGTTTGCTCATGATGACGCCGGGTTGCGCTGGAATATGTTCGCGCCCGCTGACGCGCCATCCCAGTCCACAGGCAAGCTTGAGCCAGGCAATCGTCAACGCTGACCAGCGCGTGATAACGGCATAACGCCACGGGCGCGGGAGCGGCAGGATGGCGATACCGATGAAGCTGAAGACGACTGTCAGCGGCAGCAGACCGGCGTAGAACAACACCGAGCGAAACGCGGCCAGGCTCATGTCGGCATGCTCAGAAGATCGTCGACGACAGCGTCCAGATCAGCATAAATCGTCGTCACCCCGAGCGCTGCCGCAGCGCTCGCATCAGGCCTTTCGAGACCGCTTTGTACCAGGACTGCACGCACGCCGGCGCTGCGGGCCGCCTCGGCATCGCTCAACTTGTCGCCGACCAGCAGCGTCTTGTTCCAGTCGAGCGCCAGCCGGCGCTGGATCGTGCGCAGCAGGCCGGCCTGCGGCTTGCGGCATTCGCAGCCATCGTCAGGCGTGTGTGGGCAGAAGAAAAATGCGTCGACGTGCGCACCAAGCAACGCAAGCTCATCGGTCAACCGGCGATGGATACCGTTCAAAGCGGCGATATCGTACAGGCCGCGACCAATACCGGATTGATTGCTGACGACGATGATGCGCCAGCCGGCATGCTGTGCTCGGGCGATCGCGGCGAGGCTTCCGGGCACGGGTTGCCAGTCATCGGCGGAGCGGATGTATCTCGGCGAATCGACATTGATGACGCCGTCGCGATCGAGCAGCAGCGTACGCATGTGGCTTGATCAGTGCTCGTGCAGACGGCCGATATCTGCAACGCGGGTGAACAGCGAATGCAGTTGGGCGAGCAGGGCGAGACGGTTGGCACGCAGCTGCGAATCCTCGGCCATGACCATGACAGCATCGAAGAAAGCGTCTACCGGCACGCGCAGCGGTGCGAGTCGTGCGAGATAAGCGCCGTATTCGCGCGCCTCGAAGTCGGCGGCGGCGAGCGGGGCGAGCGCCGCGACGCTGGCATGCAGTGCCCGCTCGGCTGGTTCGACCAGCAGAGCCGGATCGACCTGCTGCGACAGTTCGCCGTCAACCTTGCGCAGAATGTTGCTGATGCGTTTGTTGGCGGCTGCTAGTGCTACCGCTGCATCCAGTGCCCGAAACCGCTGTACCGCCGCCAAACGACGATCGACGTCGAGTGGAGCGCCCGGCTCCGCGGCGAAAACCGCCGCGCAGACATCCGCCGGTATGCCGCGGTCCAGGTAATAGCCGCGCATCCGTTCACGCATGAATGTGAGAACCAACGCTGCGGCACCGCTGTCGAGCGCGTTATCGGCATGCGTTGCCGCAGCCGCCTCCAGCGCTTCGACCAGATCAAGTTCGACTTCGCCTTCGATCAGGATCCGCAGCACGCCGATCGCTGCGCGTCTGAGCGCGAACGGGTCGCGATCACCCGTCGGTACCGATCCGATGCCAAAAATGCCGATCAGGGTGTCGAGTTTGTCGCACACCGCTACACAGCGGCCGAGTGCGCTGGCCGGAATGTCGTCGCCGGCGAAGCGTGGTCGGTAAAACTCGCCGACGGCCGTGGCGACCGCTGTCGATTCGCCGTCGGCGAGTGCGTAGTAGCGGCCCATGGTGCCCTGCAATTCGGGAAACTCGCCAACCATGGCGGTCAGCAGGTCGCAACGTGCCAGATGTGCGGCGCGCACGCTTCCCTCGACATCGGCACCGAAAGCCGGCGCCAGTTGGCGCGCCAGGACTTCCGTTCTGGCGGTTTTGTCCTGCAGCGAACCGAGTCGTTTTTCGAACAGCATGCCGGCGAGTCGCGTGTACTGCGCTTCCAGCGGCTGCCGGCGATCGCTGCGATAGAAAAAATCTGCATCACTCAGTCGCGGTCGGATCACGCGTTCGTTGCCGCGACGGACTTGCTCAGGGTCGCGGCTGTCCAGATTGCTCATCGTTATGAAGCGATTTGTCAGATGGCCGTCGGCGCCGCACACCGGAAAATATTTCTGATGGTCCTGCATCGTCGCGATCAGAACTTCGGGCGGCAACTCGAGAAAATGCGCATCGAAAGTACCGGCTATCGGCACCGGCCATTCGACCAGGGCAGTGACTTCGTCGAGCAGCGCGTCGTCGATCACCGCCTGCTCACCGGTCGTTGCGGCGAGCGTCTCGGCGAGCGTTCGCACGCGAGTGCGACGGTCATCGAAAGCAGCGATGACATGGCCAGGCTCGGCCAGCAGGGCAGTGTATGAGTCAGCGGTCGGGATGACGATGGGTTCCGGATGATGAAAGCGGTGTCCGCGGGTCACGCGTCCTGCCGTCAGACCCAGCACGACACCCGGCACGATGTCGGCCCCGTGCAGCATGACCAGCCAGTGCACCGGGCGGACGAATTCGGCGCTGCGTGCGCCCCACCGCATGCGTTTCGGGATCGGCAAACCCGCCAGCGCAGTCTCGACCATAGCGGCAAGCACGTCGGCGAGCGGCCGACCGGGCACGCGTTGCTCGAACACCAGCCATTCGCCCTCGGCGGTTTTGAGGCGCCCGAGCGCAGCAGGCTCGACGCCGCAGGAGCGCGCAAAGCCAGCGGCAGCTTTGGTCGGCGCGCCGCTGGCGTCGAACGCGGCAGCGAGCGCCGGTCCGCGCCGCTGTTCGCGGCGATCCGGTTGTTCGGGCCCGACCTCACTGATGCTGAGCGCGAGACGCCGCGGCGTCGCATACGCGGTCACGGTGCCAAACGGAAAGTCAGCGCTTTTCAGCGCGGACTCGAAGCCCGCGGCAAAGGATTGCGACAGCTTGAGCAGCGCCCGTGGCGGCAGTTCTTCCGTGCCGAGTTCAATTAACAGCGTGGCGCGCCCGCTCATTCGCCACTCCGTTGACCGCTGGCGACGAGCGGAAAACCCAGCGCTTCGCGGGCCTGGTAGTACGTCTCGGCAATGGCGCGGGCAAGTGCGCGGACGCGCAGGATGTAGCGCTGTCTCTCCGTTACCGAGATCGCGCGTCGCGCATCGAGCAGATTGAAGGTATGCGACGCCTTGACCATCTGTTCATAGGCGGGAAGCGGCAGATTCAGCGCGATCAATCGTTGTGCAGCGCTTTCGCAATGATCGAACCAGGGAAACAGTGCGGCGACGTCGGCGTGTTCGAAGTTATACGCCGACATCTCGACTTCGTTCTGATGGTAGACATCGCCATAGGTCACGCGGCCCGCAGTCGATTCCGTCCACAGCAGGTCGTAGACGGAATTGACTCCCTGCAGGTACATCGCGATACGTTCAAGTCCATAAGTGATCTCGCCCGAGACCGGGCGGCAGTCCAGTCCACCGACCTGCTGGAAATAGGTGAACTGCGTGATCTCCATGCCGTTCAACCACACTTCCCAGCCGAGGCCCCAGGCGCCGAGTGTCGGCGATTCCCAGTTATCCTCGACGAACCGCACGTCGTGAACGGCCAGGTCGAAACCGAGCGCGCGCAACGATGCCAGGTAGAGTTCCTGAATGTCATCCGGCGACGGTTTGAGGATGACCTGAAACTGGTAGTAGTGCTGAAGCCGGTTCGGGTTCTCGCCGTAGCGCCCATCTGTCGGTCGGCGCGATGGCTGCACGTAGGCGGCCCGCCAGGGTTCCGGCCCGATCGCGCGCAGAAACGTCGCTGGATGGAAGGTCCCGGCACCCATTTCCATGTCATAGGGCTGCGCAATCACGCAACCGTGGCCGCTCCAGAAGCGTTGCAGCTCGAAAATAAGCGCTTGAAAACTCGTCGCAGCGGTCACTGGCGGCATGCGGTTCGGGGGCTGCTCATGGGGGCGGCAGTATAGCCGCTGCCCGGGAGCTTGAGTATGTCGCGGGGCGGCGTCGGGCGACGCTCTCCGGTACCTGGACTCGGCTCTCGACTGGTGGGCGGTGGGTGCACGGTCATTAAAGCTCGACCCCGCTCAAGCCGACATTACCAGGTAACAGAGGATAGCTTCATGCTGAGCGCCGAATTGCACATTGTCGAGACGACCGGATGGCGGGCGCTGCTGACTCATGCGCAGGCAGCTGGCGGGGTCCACCTCCCGCCCCTGGTGGAAGAATTCCTGGTCAGTCTGCTGTATCGCCATGTCGGTGCAGGGCTCACGCCACAGGACATGGATAACGGCGTGCTCGACCGCGTCGACCGAATTCTGAACGCCGATACCAGCAATCCCGCCGCAGTCGGCGATCAATGCCTGTTGTTTGCCGGCCTGTTCCCCGAGCACGCCATTCGCAAAGGCGTGCCGGTGACCTATTTCGTCCAGGTTGGGCGCACCGCTTACCGCGAATATGCCTCCAAACATGACTCAGCGCTGCACGCGCTGCTCGGTGAGGAATTCGTGCGCTGCATGGATACGCTGCAGACGCTGCGCGTACTGCAGAGCGGCGAACCCTGTATCGATGGTTTCAACGCCTATCACCTGTGGCGCGAACTCGGCAGCCAGCATGGCTGGCGCGTACTGCGCTCGATGTCACCGGCGCTGCCTGCATCCGGTATGGCCAGCCGCCATATCCATTGACCGCCAGGTCAGACAGACGGGACAGCTCAGGGTGCGGTTTTCCCGGCTGTTTTAGCTGGCGGTTTCTGCACCAGGTCGTCCAGGCGTCTGGTCAGCATGCGCTGCTTGTACTCCGGTAGCAGATAGACCCAGTTGGCAGTCACCGAATTCAAACGCACAGCTAGCTGTTCAGTCGTTTCCGCCGGCTCTTTTGTGCCGGTGTCGGCATCGGGCGCTTTGGCGCCGCTGGTCGCTTTTGCTTCGTCAACCGTTTCGTTCTTGGCCGCCGGCGGTTCGCCAGCAGTCGGTGTGGCCGGGTCGACGGCCAGCGCGGCGTCGTAACGGAACGCGAAACGCGACCATGACTTGCCGTCGATATCGAATTGCGTGACGGTGGCAGCCAGCCCGTCGAACGTTTGAATCTCTGCTTCGCGCACCGGCGTCAAGCCGTCAACCTTGCTCGCTGCCATGACATCGTTGAAGCGCAAGTCGAGCAATAGCGCGCCGATGCTCGATACCGTGGCCTTCGATTTCGCTTCGAACCCGGCAGGTACATCGGCCAGCGAGAAGAAGTTGTCCTTGGCTTCGAGCTTTCGGATGACGACCGGTGGAGCGTCGCCCTGTCGAAGCGTGAGCTGGCGGACCCGCGCCGTGTCGATATCGACGATCTCTGCCGACAACCAGGCTATCGGATCGGCGTCGAGCGTCAACTCGCCGTCGACCAGCCAGGCTTGCGCTTCGCCTACGCGTCGCACGTAGTGTTGACCGCCGGCTGTCTCGCGCGGTTTACCGACGATGAGTCCTAACAGGCGCTTGTCATCACTGGTGTAGGCTTCCAACAGGGTGCCGGCGGCCTTATCGTCGGCTATCTCTTCCACGCCGATACGCGTGTAGCTTTCCGGCCTGTCGGTTTTCTTCTCGACAATGACCAGGCTGGCGGCTTGCAGCAGTGTGCGTTTGACGTTGGCGAAAGTCGCCGGAAAACCGTCTTTGCTCGCAATCACCCAGGCCTCACCATCGCGTTTGAGTGTGAGCGCATGTTTTGCCGATTTGATTTCCAGACGATTGACGTCATTCAACCGTTCGAGCACGCCCGGGAACAGCGAGCCACGCGTGATCTCGGTCTGCGGCGCTTTATTCACGCTGACCTGCCAGGCAGCGATAACCAGTGCGAGTGTGATGACGGCAAGAATGAGTGGCTTTGCGCGCATGTATAGATTCCTGCGTGGTAGTCAGGCGCGTCGGCGCGAGCGCGCCGCGAGGAAGCTGAGCACAATGGCGAGGATCGCAATCAACAACGGTACGAGTGCCGTATTGATGAACGTGAGTGAGAGCCCAAGCCGCTCGATGTTGCGTTCGAGTTCGTGCTGAACCGCCCGGAGCTCCTTCCGCGTGGTGACCTGCTCCTGGCGGAACGCTTCGATTTCCGTCCGCTGTTCCGGCGTCAACAGCATGTCTTTCTCGCCGCCGGTGCTTTGCATCTCGGCCAGTTTCTTCTCGGTATCGTCGAGACGCTGCTGCAGCGCCTGTTCTCGTTCGCGAAATTGCGCCTCGGCCTCGCGCTGAATGCCCTGCACGACTTCGAACGGGCGGGCATATTTACCGCGGCTGCGCAGCCCGATGAGGTCATCGTTGCCGCCGAGATTGTCGACCGAGTTGACCAGGAAATCAGCGTTATTGGCGAACGACTCGGGAACCTGCATACCAGCAAAATTCGAGAACCGCACCCAGAACCGGTCGGCCAGAATATCGGTGTCGGCAACCACGATGACGTTGATCGGACCGCTGGAGGTCTTCAGGAAGTCGGTGTCCGGCGAAGCGTCCTTGGCGCCGTCCGCAGGTGGGCGGCCATCTGGATACGCCGTCTCGGCATTGCCGGTGATTCGCATGGCGATGACGTGCGGCTGATTATCCGGTTTGAAATTCTCGAGCAGTCCGGCCGGATTACGCACGAAGATGACCGAATCACGCTCGATCGAGCCGGATTCGGCGCTGGCCTTGATCAAGGGTGTCTGCGTCAGCGTGTTGCCCTCAATCGGTGACAGCGTCCCGGCAGTGCCGACATTGACGACATTCAGTTCGTTGGTGACGAAATCGTCCCGGTTCAGGGTATCGCCCTGCAACTGCAACCACGGCAGGTATTCGACTTCCTGTGGTCCGCGCGCGCTGCGGAAACTCACCCGCACTGCCGACGACAGGTCGCCGATGACTTTCGACGAGTCCAGCTTGATGCCCCATCTGGCGAACAGCGGTTCGAGATTTGAGTCAATCTTGGGGACCGTTCCAGGGTTGGATGGATCGGGGCGCGATTCGTCGTGTTCGGCCATGGGGTCGACGAAGACCATCGCTTTGCCGCCATGCAGAACGAACTGATCGATGGCGTAGAGCGTGGCGGCGCCAAGCGTTTTCGGATGAACGAGGATCAGGGTGTCGATGTCTTTCGGGATAGCGGTCTCGGTGAGACTGAGTTCGCGTACCTCGTAGAGCTCCTTCAGCAGTGTAAACGCGGTCCAGTCGTGACCAGCCGGCTCACCGCTCATCGGATTCGGTGGCAGCGCAATGACCGGCAACTCGGCCATCACGCCGATGATGCGTTTTTTCGGCTCGCCAAGGTTGTAGATCATCTTGGTCATTTCGTATTCGAGCGCATCTTCGCGCTCGGGACTCAGCAGAGGCAGAACCTGCTGATCGTCAGTCGTGTTCGTGCCGACGACGCCGAGGTAGCCCGTATCACCGGAAGCTGACAGTGCGACCTGACGAACGCCGAAAGCGACTGCTTCGTCCTCGGCCTCGGAGAACGGTTCGGGGTCGATCACGGTGAGCTTGAGCTTGCCGCTGCTGGCGGCAACGTATTCCTCGAGCATGTCGCGAACGCGCTTGCCGTAGTTGAGCATCTGCGGCTCGGCCGCAAACTGTTTCGCCGAATAGTAGAGGCGCAAAGTGACCGGCTCCTTGATCGCTTCGAGGATGTTGCGCGTTCCGGCAGACAGCGTGTAGAGATGATTCTCGGTGACATCGAGGCGAACCGAAGTCAGCGTCTGATTGGCGATGATATTGATAGCGAGAAATGTCGCCAATGCAACCAGCAGACCCGAGGCAGTGACGATATTGCGATTCATATGCACACCTGTGGCATGGGCTTAGGGCCCTGGTCCTTAATTACTCTTGTTCAGTTCGATGGCCAGCACATTCGCATACAGCCAGAACGCGATGAGCGAGGCGAAGAAGATCACGTCACGCACGTCGATGACGCCTTTCAGGATTGAATTGAAATGGGTCAGGAAGCTGAATGAGCTGATGACGTCGACGACCGCCTGCGGCGCCCACGCACTGAACATGTCGATGACCATCGGGAATCCGCTCAGGTTGAACGCGAAGCAGATCACGAAGCTGATGACGAAGGCGATCACCTGGTTCTTGGTCAGGGCGGAAATGCACGAGCCGATAGCGAGGAAACCGCCGGCCATCAGCAGGCTGCCGAGATAGCCGGCAACGATTACGGTGTTGTCCGGATTGCCAAGATAGTTGACGGTCACCCAGATCGGGAACGTTCCGGCGAGCGCGACCGCAGTGAACGTCCACGCTGCGAAAAACTTACCGAGTACGCTCGCTGCCAGCGAGATGGGCAGTGTCAGCAGCAATTCGAGCGTGCCCGCTTTGCGTTCCTCCGACCACAGGCGCATCGAGATGGCGGGGATCAGCAGCGAGTACAGCCACGGATGAAATTGAAAGAACGGTTCGAGGTCGGCCTGCCCGCGCTCGTAGAAACCGCCGATGTAGAACGTGAACATGCCGACCAGAATGAGGAAGATGACGATGAATACGTAGGCAACCGGCGTCGCGAAATAAGCGCGCAGTTCACGTCTGAAAATGGTGCCCAGACCTTTCATGTGCGATGGCTCTCCCCGCCGGACACGGCGGCCGTGGTGATGGACCGGAACACCTCATCGAGGCGGCCGTGCTCAACATAGAAGGAATAGACCTTGCAGTGCGCGGCGGTCAGCCGTTCCTGCAGCGCGGCGGCCGGGTGCGCGCCGGACTGCGGTATGCAGGTGAGCCGGACCTGTGCGCCGGTACGTGCCTGCTCGACGGCAGCGATGCCTGTCACGTTGCCGATGATCTCGCGGGCCCGTGTCTCGTCCGCCGCGTCGACGACAATCGTCGCCGCATCGTGATAGCGCGAACGAAGAGCGAGGTCGTGCGGCGTACCGCTGAAGATGAGTCGGCCCTGCGCGATGATCACGGCGCGGGTACAGACAGCGTCGACTTCTTCGAGAATATGGGTCGAGATGATGATGGCTTTATCCGGCGCCATCTCCTGAATGAGGCTGCGTACTTCATGTTTCTGATTCGGGTCGAGGCCATCGGTTGGCTCGTCCATGATCAGGATTTCGGGGTCGTGCAGGATCGCTTGAGCCAGACCGACGCGGCGTTTGAATCCTTTCGACAAGGTCTCGATACGCTGGTCCAGCACTTTCTCCAGGTGAATCTTGGCGACGACCTCGGCAATCCGCGCGCGTCGTTTGTTGCGCGCGATACCGCGGATATCGGCGATGAATTCCAGAAATCCGGCCGGCGTCATCTCGCCGTAGGCAGGCGCACCTTCCGGCAGATAGCCCATGCGGGTCTTGGCTTCCAGCGGCGAGGATTCGATGTCGAAGCCGGCAATTGAAACGCGTCCTGCGCTCGGTGACAGAAACCCCGTGATCATTTTCATGGTCGTCGACTTGCCGGCGCCGTTGGGGCCAAGAAAGCCGAGGACCTCACCTCGTGTGACGGTGAGCGAGATATCGTCGACCGCCTGCAGGGCACCGAAACGTTTACTCAAACCATTGACTTCAATCAAGGTCTCCATCGGTCCAGATCCTTATTTCCGGTGAATGCGCCAGCCGACAGTGGCTTGCCGTATGGCGCTAAAGAGCAATGCTGACATGGCGGCCATGCACTATGGAGTACCGCGCGCGGCCAGCCCGACGGGGCGCAGAGTGTTCCACAGGCGCGACGAAAGCGTCAACGTGTTGCCTGACCCACGGCAGCCGGAAAAGTTTCCAGGCGCGGCGACCGCCAATCCCTGCAACGTCACCGGGATGTCACAGAATCGTCAATTGACCGACGCATTTCGGTCCTAAGCTTTGCGCATGATGAACGCAACGCCGACGGAGCGCCGGCCACAGTTTGACGCGCGTCGACCTGACGTCAGACAGCGATTCAGGGCTGTGTGGTTGTCGGATATTCACCTCGGGTTTCGTGGCTGTAACGCGGAACTCCTGCTTGACTTCCTGCATGCGACCGAGTGCGACGTACTCTATCTGGTCGGCGATATCGTCGACTTGTGGCAAATCGGAAGGCGGCCGTTCTGGCCACAACAGCACAACGATGTCGTCCGCAGCATCCTCGGCAAGGCCAAATATGGCACCAGGGTGGTCTATGTGCTGGGCAATCATGACGCCGCGTTGAGTCCGTATCTCGGTCACGCTTTCGGCAACATCGCACTGGTCGAGCGTGCAATCCATACGCGACTGGGCGGAGAGCGATTGCTCGTGCTGCACGGTGATCAGTTTGATGCAGTCGTCGCTACCTCGCGTTGGCTCGGTGTGCTCGGTAGTCAGGCCTATTCGGCTCTGTTGCTGGCCAACAGGGTTCTCAATACGGTGAGGCGACACTGCGGGTTTCCGTATTGGTCGCTGGCCGGCTTCCTGAAGTACAAAGTCAAGAACGCGATTCAGTACATCGGCCGCTTTGAGCAGGCGGTTGTTGCTGAGGCTGTTCGAGCAGCCGTCGACGGGGTGGTCTGTGGGCATATACATCGACCCGAGATAACACGTTTAGGCAGCATCGCTTATCACAATTGCGGTGATTGGGTAGAGAACTGCACTGCGCTGGTCGAGCACACGGACGGCCATATGGCGCTGCTGTATTGGGCCGACGCGGTTACCGCGCGGCCGGCATTGGCAGCTGCAGCCGCGTGATCCAGGCACATGCGCATCGCCATCGTCACCGATGCCTGGGAGCCGCAGGTCAACGGCGTGGTCAGGACTCTGATGACAACCGGGCGCGAACTCGAACGGCGCGGCCACACGTTGCGGTTCGTCACGCCGCTCGAATTCAAGACCTGGCCATGCCCGACCTATCCTGAGATCCGACTTGCGCTGCGGCCTTACCGAAAGCTGGCAGACATTCTTGAACTGCTCGCACCGCAGGCGCTGCATATCGCGACAGAAGGGCCTCTGGGGCACGCAGCGCGACGCTGGGCACGGCATCATGGCAAACCTTTTACGACGTCGTTTCACACCCAGTTTCCTGAATACCTGCGGCTTCGCCTGCCGCTGCCGGTGAGCTGGTCTTATGCCTATCTCCGCAGGTTCCATGCGCCCGCGGCACGCACCCTGGTGCCGACGCCATCGCAGCGCACGAAGTTGATCGAACGCGGTTTCGCTCACCTGGAACTATGGTCACGCGGTGTCGATACGGCGATATTCAATCCCGACGATCCGGTGGCTTACGGTCTGCCACGGCCATTGTTGCTGTACATGGGGCGGGTCGCAGTCGAAAAGAACATTGAAGCATTTCTGGCCTTGCAATCGCCCGGCACCAAAATCGTGATCGGCGACGGCCCCGATCTCGCGCGCCTGCGCACAGCCTATCCAACCGCACATTTTCTCGGCGCGCGTTTCGGGCGCGAGCTCGCGCGTCATCTTGCCGGTGCCGACGTCTTCGTCTTCCCGAGTCGTACCGATACTTTCGGTGTGGTGCTGCTCGAAGCGATGGCTTGCGGCCTGCCGGTGGCCGCTTATCCGGTGCAAGGCCCGCTCGATGTCGTCCAGTCAGGACAGACTGGTATTCTTCACCCGGATCTTGCAGTGGCCGTGGCCGGCGCGTTGGCACTGGACAGCCGGCTAGCGGTCCAGCATGCAGCGACATGCACCTGGGCGCGTTGCACCGACGCCTTCGAAGCCCAGCTCGCGTCTATGTGACCGGCTGCACAGCGAGCGAGCGGCCGCCGGCCAACCGCCGCTTTCACTGCTTCCCCGGCAGGATTATCCTTGCGCGCTCTTCTGCTGCGTGTATAGAGGCGTCGCCGCCATGGAATATCCTGAATCGTTCGACGTCATCGTGGTCGGTGGTGGCCATGCCGGCACCGAGGCCGCGCTCGCTGCTGCCCGCATGGGTGCACGGACGCTGTTGCTCACTCAGGCTATCGAAACGCTCGGACAGATGTCCTGTAATCCGGCTATCGGCGGCATCGGTAAAGGGCATCTGGTCAAGGAAATCGACGCGCTGGGCGGCTATATGGCGCGCGGTGCGGATGCCTGCGGCATTCATTTCCGCATCCTGAACGCCAGCAAAGGCCCGGCCGTGCGCGCAACCCGCGCGCAAATCGACCGCGCGCTGTATCGGACCAGTACGCGCAACGCGCTCGAAAATCAGGCGCAGCTGACGATTTTCCAGCAGGCGGTTGACGATCTCATCGTCGAGCAGGACAGCGTCGTCGGCGTCGTAACGCAGATGGGCCTGCGATTTCGCGCCCGCGCCGTGGTCTTGACGGTCGGCACGTTTCTGGGTGGCCTGATCCATATCGGCGACGCCAATTACAGCGGTGGACGAGCGGGAGATCCGCCGGCCAATCGGCTCGCTTCGCGCATGCGCGAGTTGCCATTGCGCGTCGGACGGTTGAAAACCGGCACACCACCGCGCATCGACGGCCGCAGCATCGATTTCAGCGTGCTCGGCACCCAGCCGGGCGACGAACCATGCCCGGTGTTCTCGTTTATGGGTTCGGTTGCCGAGCATCCGCGGCAGGTGCCCTGCCATATCACGCACACCTCCGAGCGTACGCACGACATCATCCGCGCTGGGCTGTCGCGCTCGCCGCTGTTCAATGGCAGCATCGAGGGCGTCGGCCCGCGATATTGCCCGTCGATCGAAGACAAGGTCGTGCGTTTTGCCGACAAGACATCACATCAGATCTTCGTCGAACCCGAAGGGCTGGCGACACGTGAGGTCTATCCGAACGGCATTTCGACTTCGTTGCCTTTCGATATCCAGCTCGATCTCGTGCGCTCGATCCGAGGATTCGAGCACGCCGTTATCACGCGCCCTGGCTACGCCATCGAATACGACTATTTTGACCCGCGCGATATCACGCCCTGGCTCGAGAACAAGGCGCTGGCCAATCTCTACTTCGCCGGCCAGATCAACGGCACCACCGGTTACGAAGAAGCCGCTGCGCAGGGCCTGCTCGCCGGTATCAATGCCGCGCGCCGCGTGCACGATCTTGCGCCGTGGTATCCGCGGCGGGACGAAGCCTATCTCGGCGTGCTCGTTGATGATCTTGTCACCCGAGGTACTTCCGAACCGTATCGCATGTTCACCAGTCGCGCGGAATACCGACTGCGGCTGCGCGAAGACAACGCCGACCTGCGCCTGACAGCGATGGGTCGCGAACTCGGCCTTGTCGACGACGGGCGCTGGGCGCGATTTGAGGCGAAGCAGGACGCGGTCGTCAACGAACAGGCCCGCTTGGAGTCGGTATGGCTGACGCCGGAGCGTGTGCCAGCGGATCAGGCTATACCGGTACTCGGCCAGCCCCTGAAGCGCGAACACAGCCTGGCCGATCTGCTGCGCCGGCCAGAAGTCGATTACCTGAGCTTGATGCTACTGCCCGGTGCCGGGCCCGGTGTGACTGCTGCCGACGTCATCGAACAACTCGAGAATCGCGCCCGTTACAGCGGTTACATCGAACGCCAGGAAGCCGATGTCCTGCGCCATCGTGCCCAGGATGACGCCAGCCTGCCGATCGATCTGGACTATCGCGCGGTCCGCGGGCTGTCCAACGAAGTCATGCAGAAACTGGGCGATCATCGGCCTGCGACTATCGGCCAGGCTTCGCGGATTTCAGGCGTGACACCGGCGGCTGTTGCGCTCCTGCTGGTGCATTTGAAAAGACATCGGTCGGCGCTGCAGAAATCGGCCTGAGCGCGGCCACCGTGGCGGCGGAATCGATCAGGAGCGTATTGCAGGCAGCTGCTGAACGCTACGCGCTGACGCTGACCACGGCGCAATTCGAACGTCTCGAACGCTATGTAACGATGGTGTACCGCTGGCAGCGTATCGCCAACCTCACCGCTGCCAGTGGTCCAGCTAGCTTCGTACGCGAACACGTCGTCGACTGCCTCGCGGTGCTGCCTCATCTGCAAGCAGGTCGTCTGCTCGATGTTGGCAGCGGCGCCGGGTTGCCCGGACTCGTCATTGCGATTTGCGATCCGGAGCGCCCCGTCGTCCTGCTCGAAGCGCGGGCCAAGCGGGCGCGCTTTCTCACGCAGGCGGTGATCGAACTCGGGCTCGCTTCAGTCGAGGTCGTCAACTTGCGGGCCGAGCAATTCGAGCCCGCGCAACCCTGTGCGGTCATCGTCGCGCGCGCGCTTGGTGCGTTGTCCGAATTCGCGGCCGTGACCCGCGCCGCGCACAGTAGCACCACGCTGCTGTATGCCATGAAAGCGGGCGTCGACGCCGATGAGCTGGCACAGGTCGGAGCAGCGCGTGTCATCCCCTTGGTGGTACCTGGTTACCGCGAACGACATCTCGTTGTGATGTCCTGCAATATGTCCGTCAATGGCGGCGGTTACCCTGGGGAGGCTGGCGGAGTTGTGCCATAATCGAAACCGCTGTGACCGCCCGGTCGACGCATCCTTGCTCTCCCAGCAACAAAATAAGATAGCCCCGAGCCGCCGATGTCTCGCGTCCTTGCCATAGCCAATCAGAAAGGGGGAGTCGGCAAGACGACGACCAGCATCAATCTGGCGGCGTCATTGGCGGCGACCAAACGGCTGACGCTGCTCATCGATCTCGATCCGCAAGGCAATGCGACGATGGGCAGCGGGATTGAGAAGCGCGCATTGGAAGCGTCCAGTTACGACGTCCTGATGGGCGAACGTACGCTGGAAGAGACCATCCTCACGACGACCGGGGCCGGCTATCACCTGGTGCCGGCCAACGGCGACCTGACGGGCGCTGAAGTCGGCCTGCTCGAAGAGCTTGGTCGCGAGCTCCGCCTGCGCCACGCGCTGGAGAGCGTACGTGAGCGTTACGCTTACGTGATCATCGATTGTCCGCCGTCCTTGAACATGTTGACAGTCAATGCGCTGGTTGCCGCCGATGCGGTGGTCATTCCCACGCAATGCGAATATTTCGCGCTCGAAGGATTGTCGGCTCTACTCGATACGATCGAGAAGATCCGCCGTTTTCTGAATCCCGAACTGAAAGTCGAAGGTCTCCTGCGCACGATGTTCGACCCGCGCAACAACCTTGCCAACGATGTGTCCAGGCAACTGCTCGAACATTTCGGCGAAAAAGTCTATCGCACGATCATTCCCCGCAACGTGCGTCTCGCCGAAGCACCGAGCCACGGTCTGCCGGCACTCATCTACGACAAGGCATCGAGCGGAGCATTGGCTTACCTCGCATTGGCCGGCGAGATGCTGCGCCGTGAATCCGCCACGCCGACAGGCTGCTAGAGGAGGAGCCGACAGCGATGAATAGCAAAAAGCGTGGCCTGGGGCGCGGTCTGGATGCCCTGCTCGGACTCGGTGCCGAACAGCTGGCCATCGAGGAGACCAACGGCGATCAGTTGAAAGCGGTCCCGGTAGCGCTCATTCAGCGCGGACAGTTTCAGCCGCGTCTCGACATGAAAGACGACACGTTGCAGGAACTCGCTGATTCAATCCGGGCGCAGGGCGTTGTTCAACCGATAGTGATCCGGCCGCTCGGTGACAGTGGACGTTACGAGCTCATTGCTGGTGAACGGCGCTGGCGGGCGACCCAGCTGGCCGGGTTGGCGACGATTCCGGCCATTATCAAGCGCGTTCCCGATGCGCAAGCCATGAGCATTGCGCTGATCGAGAATATCCAGCGCGAACAGTTGAATCCAATGGAAGAAGCGCTGGCACTGGCTCGCCTTCTGCATGAATTCGAGATGACGCATCAGCAGGTGGCGGAAGCCATCGGGCGCTCGCGCGCGGCTGTCAGCAATCTGCTGCGTCTGCTCGAACTCGAGCCGAGCTGTCGGGCGATGGTCGAAAACGGCGACCTCGATATGGGTCATGCGCGGGCTCTGCTTGGTTTGAGCGGCGAGGTTCAGGTCGATTGCGCGCGGCGTATTGCCACTGACGGCATGAGCGTTCGCGAGGCCGAAGCGCTGGTGCGCCGTTTGCGTGATGGCGCGCCGGCGACCCCGGCCAAAGCAGCTCGACCTTCCGACCCGAACATCCGCGAACTCGAGACGACCCTGGCGGAAACGCTTGGCGCGAATGTTGCCATTCGTCACAGTACGGCCGGACGCGGCACGCTGACCATCCGCTACACCTCGCTCGACGAACTGGACGGCATCCTGGCCCATATCAAGTGAGTCGCACGCAGGCGTAGAAAAATACGTACGTATGGCTTGCCGCGGTGCCGCATAATCGCTAATATTCGGCGGTTTCCGCTTCCAGATAATTGCGTGCTGATCACAATGGCGAGCCGGACAGGCGGACTAGGGGCGCTCCGCGACCGTGCGCAGCGTATCGTCCTTCAGTTGACGGCCACTCAGGTCGCTGTAGCAGTTGTTCTCGCAGCGTTGCTCGGGGTGCTGGTGGACGGCGTGTCGGCGTACTCGATACTGGTCGGCGCGCTGACGGCCATCGTACCGAACTGCTATCTGGCCGGACGTCTGCTGAAGCGCGTCCAGAACACGCCAGAAGCATCGCTGCGTGACCTCTACGCGGGGGAATTCATCAAAGTCGCTTTCACGGTCGCGTTGTTCGTGATCGCGATACGGCTTCTCGACATCGATTTCCTGGTGGTCGTGGCCGGTTATCTGGCGATGGTGGTGGTGAACTGGGTGATTTTCTGGCGCGCTGACCTCGGCGAGATGCCGGCGAAGACGCGACCGTAATCAGGCCGTGTTCAAGCGCATGAATAATGATGGGCGCACGCGGCAAGTGCGCGGCAACTAGACGAGAACTGGGCTCATCGCAATGGCAGCACACTCACCCGCTGAGTACATCGGTCACCATATCCAGAATCTGACCTACGGCACGCTTGCTGACGGCAGCATGGGTTTCGCGCATACGCCGAAAGAAGCGACCGCCATGGGTTTCATGTCGATCAACGTCGACACCATGTTCTGGTCGTTGCTGACCGGTATCCTGTTCTGCTGGTTGTTCCGCAAAGTAGCTGTGTCTGCCTCTATCGATAAACCGTCGCGCTGGCAGCTGGTGTGCGAGATGGCGGTCGAAATGGTGGCCGGCAGCGTGCGTGACGCGTTCCACGGTCGCAATGCGATTATCGCGCCGCTGGCATTGACCATCTTCATGTGGATCTTCCTCATGAACCTGATGGATCTCGTACCGGTCGATTTCGTGCCCTTCGTCACCCAGAAGATGGGTTTGAGCCACATGAAAATGGTGCCGACAACCGATGTCAATGCAACTTTCGGCATGTCGCTGTCGATCTTCGCCCTGATGATCTATTACGGCATCAAGGTCAAAGGCCCAGGTGGGTTCCTCGGCGAACTGGCCTTTCATCCTTTCGGCAAGTGGATGTTCCTGTTCAACATCCCGCTTGAAATCGTATCCCTGGTTGCCAAGCCGCTGTCGCTCTCGCTGCGACTGTTCGGCAACATGTTTGCCGGTGAGCTCGTGTTCGTGCTCATCGCCGCGCTGATCCCGTTCTGGCTGCAGTGGGCCGTCTCCGTACCGTGGGCCATCTTCCACATTCTGGTCATCACGCTGCAGGCCTACATTTTCATGATGCTGACGATCGTCTATCTCGGTCAGGCACATGAGAGTCACGACGATTCACATTGATTTGACTCACGAATAACTCATCAGAGGAGATTGTGCTATGGAGTCTGTTGTTGCCTTTTCAGCGCTTGCTGCCGGCATCATGGTCGGGCTGGGGGCGCTCGGCGCCGGTGTGGGTATTGGTATTCTCGGCAGCAAATTCCTTGAAGGAGCCGCGAGACAGCCGGAACTCGTCCCGATGCTGCAGGCACGCATGTTCCTCATGCTGGGTCTGACTGACGCTGTGCCGATTATCGCCATCGCGTTCGCTGCGCTGCTCATGTTTGCGAACCCCTTCATCGGGCAGATTGCCGGCTAATCAGCTTCAGACATTGGTAGGCCACTCGTCATGAATATGAACCTGACATTATTGGGCCAGGCCATATCGTTCGCGATATTTGTCTGGTTCTGTGTGAAGTATGTCTGGCCGCCGATCCTGAAGGCGCTCGAAGATCGCGAAACGCGTATTGCCGATGGTCTCGCTGCCGGCGAGCGCGGTCGTCACGATCTCGAACTCGCTGCCCAGCGGGCTGCCGAGGCCATGCGCGAAGGCAAGGACAAGGCCCAGGATTTCATCGTCCAGGCGCAGAAGCGCGCCGATGATATCGTCGAAGCGGCCAAGGCGGTTGCACGGGAAGAAGCCGAGCGCATCAAGCTGGCGGCCACCGCCGAGATCGAGCAGAACCGCAATCAGGCGCGCGACGAGCTGCGTGGCCAGGTCGCGCGTCTGGCGCTATCCGGTGCCGAGCAGATCCTGATGCGCGAAGTCGACGAGAACGCGCATCGCGCTGTGCTCGACAAGCTGGCAGCGAGCCTGTAGCGCGGCCATGCAGGAGAAACTCACTATTGCCCGGCCCTATGCCGCAGCGGCGTTCAATCACGCTGTCGAGCAGGGCCAACTCGAGGCCTGGTCGGCGACGCTGAAGACGCTGGCCACCGCGGTTACCGATCCCGGCCTGGCCGGTTTCATCGGTCATCCGAGGATCACCAACCAGCAGCTGCTGACACTGCTCTGTGATGTCTTCGGCACGCGGCTCGGCGCTACAGCGAAGAATTTCGTCGCCGCACTGATCGATGCCGAAAGGCTGGAACTCGCGCCCGAAATCGCGTTGCTGTTCGAGCGTCAGCGGGCGCAGGCCGAAGGCCAGGTCAAGGTCGAGGTCACCACGGCGTATGCGCTCAACGACGCCGAGCGCCGCACGATCGATGTCGCCATGCGCACGCGGTTGGGCCGCGAGTGCAAGCTTGAAACAGCGGTCGACCCGAGCCTGATCGGCGGTGCCGTGCTCAAGGTAGGTGACTCGGTCATCGATTTATCGCTGCGCGGCCGCCTGACGGCGTTGGCACAGCAGTTGAGCTGACAGTTCAACACACCGTATCGAACCTCATTAGTTTTTGCCGCAGAGGATTGCCATGAGCATCAGCGCCACTGAAATCAGCGAACTGATCAAGAAGAAGATCGAAGGTCTCGACCTCAAAGCCGAAGCGCGGACCGAGGGTACCGTGGTCAGCCTGTCTGACGGCATCGCCCGAATCCACGGCTTGTCGGATGTCATGCAGGGCGAAATGATCGAGTTTCCGGGCAACGTGTTCGGCCTCGCTCTGAACCTTGAGCAGGACTCGGTCGGCTCGGTCATTCTCGGTCAATACGAACACATTTCGGAAGGCGACACCGTCCGTTGCACCGGCCGCATTCTCGAAGTGCCGGTGGGCGAGGCGCTGCTCGGGCGCATCGTCGATTCGCTCGGTAAGCCAATAGATGGCAAAGGCGAACTCGACACGACACTGACCCAGCCTATCGAGAAGATTGCGCCGGGCGTGATTCAGCGCCAGTCAGTCAGCCAGCCAGTGCAGACCGGGCTGAAATCGATTGACGCGATGGTGCCGGTCGGCCGCGGTCAGCGCGAACTGATTATCGGCGACCGCCAGACCGGCAAGACAGCAGTCGCGATCGACGCCATCATCAACCAGAAAGGCACCGGCATTAAGTGCATCTATGTCGCCATCGGGCAGAAAGCGTCGTCGATCAACGCTGTCGTCCGCAAGCTCGAAGAGCATGGCGCGATGGAGCACACGATCATCGTTGCCGCCACCGCCTCTGATTCCGCGGCAATGCAGTACATTGCGCCGTACGCTGGCTGCGCGATGGGCGAGTATTTCCGTGACCGCGGCGAAGATGCCCTGATCATTTATGACGATCTCACCAAGCAGGCCTGGGCATATCGTCAGGTTTCACTGCTGCTCCGCCGCCCACCGGGCCGCGAAGCCTATCCCGGCGATGTCTTCTACCTGCACTCCCGTCTGCTCGAGCGCGCCTCGCGCATCAATGCTGACGAAGTCGAGAAATTGACCAACGGCGCAGTCAAAGGCAAGACCGGATCGCTGACAGCGCTACCGATCATCGAAACACAGGCTGGTGACGTTTCCGCGTTCGTGCCGACCAACGTGATCTCGATCACCGATGGCCAGATCTATCTCGAAACCAATTTGTTCAATTCAGGCTTTCGGCCGGCCATCAACGCCGGTTTGTCGGTGTCGCGTGTCGGTGGCGCGGCGCAGACCAAGATCGTCAAGAAGCTCGGTGGCGGCGTGCGCCTCGCACTCGCCCAGTATCGCGAGCTCGCGGCGTTCTCCCAGTTTGCGTCGGACCTCGACGAGGCGACCCGCAAGCAGCTCGAACGCGGTCAACGCGTGATGGAGCTGATGAAGCAGAAGCAGTATTCCCCGCTGTCGGTCGCGCAGATGTCGGTTTCGCTGTTCGCCGTCGACCGGGGCTATATCGACGATGTCGAATTGAGCAAAGTCGGCGACTTCGAAGCAGCTCTTCTGAGCTACATGGGTTCGGCCCAGAAAGCGCTGATGGATAAAATCAACGCCACCGGTGATTTCGACGACGCCATCGAGAGCGGACTCAAGTCCGCCATCGAAGAATTCAAGAAGAATCACACCTGGTAATCGCGGTTCAAGTGTAAAGGTCGACGAGCATGGCGGCAGCCAAAGAAATTCGCACCAAGATCGCGAGCGTCAAGAACACGCAGAAGATCACCAAAGCCATGGAAATGGTTGCGGCGAGCAAGATGCGCAAGGCGCAGGAACGGATGATCTCGGCGAGGCCGTACGCAAGCAAGATGCGCAATGTCGTGGCGCATATCGCGCACGCGAACAGCGAGTATAAGCATCCATTCCTACTGCAGCGCGAAGTCAAGCGCATCGGGCTCATCGTAGTGACGACGGATAGAGGACTGTGCGGCGGGTTGAACGGCAATCTGTTCCGCCAGGGCCTGCGCCAGTTCCAGAAATGGGAACAGGAAGGCAAAGAGCTCGAACTGTGCGTGATCGGCAACAAAGGCATCGGCTTCTTCTCGCGTATCGGCGGTCGGATCGTCGGCCAGGTCAGCGCGCTCGGTGATTCGCCGAAACTCGAACAGCTCATTGGCACTATCAAGATCATGCTCGATGCCTTCGACGAAGGTCGCGTCGATCAGGTTCATCTGGTCTACAACCAGTTCGTCAACCGCATGACGCAGAAGCCGACTTTCGAACAGTTGTTGCCTTTGGTGCAGGAAGACAGCACCGATCTGAAACACCACTGGGACTATATCTACGAGCCCGAAGCGCGCGAAGTGATGGACCAGCTTCTCACGCGTTACATCGAATCGCTCGTCTACCAGGGCGTGGTCGAGAATATTGCCTGCGAGCAGGCCGCGCGCATGGTCGCGATGAAATCGGCCTCGGACAATGCCGGCAAATTGATTGGCGAACTCCAGCTGATCTACAACAAAGCGCGACAGGCAGCCATTACGCAGGAGCTGTCGGAGATTGTCGCCGGCGCCGCCGCGGTCTGATCGACCGACGCGCAGACTGAAACATAGAATCAAAGAATCCGAAGAGAGGAACTTTAGCGATGAGTTCTGGAGATGTAGTACAGGTTATTGGCGCCGTCGTGGACGTGAAGTTCCCGACTTCCGGCGTGCCGCATATTTACGACGCGCTCAAGATCGACGGTACGGCGATCACGCTCGAAGTGCAGCAGCAGCTCGGCGACGGCGTGGTCAGAACCATCGCGCTCGGCTCGACTGACGGTTTGCGCCGCGGCATGGTTGCAGTCAACACCGGCGAGGGCATCAAGGTGCCGGTAGGCGTGAAAACGCTTGGCCGCATCATGAACGTGCTCGGCGATCCCATCGACGAACTCGGCCCGATAGGCGAGGACGAGCGCATGGTCATCCATCGCGAAGCGCCGAAGTTCGTCGAACTGTCGCCGACCACCGAGCTGCTCGAGACCGGCATCAAGGTCATCGACCTGGTCTGTCCGTTCGCCAAAGGCGGCAAGGTTGGCCTGTTCGGCGGTGCCGGTGTCGGCAAGACCGTCAACATGATGGAACTCATCAATAACATTGCGACCGAGCATTCCGGTCTGTCGGTGTTCACCGGTGTCGGCGAACGAACCCGCGAAGGCAATGACTTCTATCACGAAATGCAGGAAGCCGGCGTCGTCGACGTCAAGGATTTCGAGAAGTCCAAAGTCGCGATGGTCTATGGGCAGATGAATGAACCGCCGGGTAACCGTCTGCGTGTCGCTCTGACCGGTCTGACCATCGCCGAGAAGTTCCGCGACGAAGGTCGCGACGTGCTGCTGTTCATCGACAACATCTATCGTTTCACCCTGGCCGGTGTGGAAGTTTCCGCGCTGCTCGGCCGTATGCCGTCGGCGGTGGGCTATCAGCCGACGCTGGCCGAGGAAATGGGCAAGCTGCAGGAGCGCATCACGTCGACGAAATCCGGTTCGATCACGTCGATTCAGGCCGTCTACGTGCCGGCCGACGACTTGACCGACCCGAGTCCGGCTACAACCTTCGCCCATCTCGACGCTACCGTCGTATTGTCGCGCCAGATTGCCGAGCTCGGCATTTATCCGGCCGTCGACCCGCTCGATTCGACCAGCCGTCAGCTCGACCCGCTGATTGTTGGCCAGGATCACTACGACACTGCGCGCGCCGTGCAGAATACGCTGCAGCGCTACAAGGAACTGCGCGACATCATCGCCATCCTCGGTATGGACGAATTGTCCGAGACGGACAAACTCACGGTCTACCGGGCGCGCAAGATCCAGCGATTCCTGTCGCAGCCGTTCTCGGTTGCGGAAGTGTTCACTGGCACACCCGGCAAGTATGTGTCGCTGAAGGATACGATTGCGGGCTTCAAGGCCATCGTCAGCGGCGAGTACGATCATCTGCCGGAACAGGCGTTCTACATGGTCGGCTCGATCGAAGAAGCGGTCGAGAAGGCGAAGAAGATTTAGCGCGGCGCACCAAGCGAGGTAGACCATGGCAATGACCATCCACGTCGATATCGTGAGCGCCGAGCGCGAAATCTTCTCCGGCCTGGCCGAGATGATTTTTGCGCCTGCCATTCTCGGTGAAGTCGGCATCGCGCCGGGCCACGCGCCGCTGTTGACGCGGCTCGGCCCGGGTGAAGTGCGGTTGAAGCTCGAAGGCGGCGCTGACCAGGCGTTCTACATTTCCGGTGGCATGCTCGAAGTGCAGCCTCGCGTCGTCACCGTCTTGTCGGATACCGCTGAGCGCGCCGAAGATCTCGATGAGGCCGCAGTTGTTCGCGCCAAGGAAGCTGCCGAGCGCGCGCTGAGTGAGAACACCGGCGCGATGGACTATGCCAAAGCCCGCGCCGAACTCGCCGAAACCATCGCCCAGTTGCAGACCATCGAGCGCCTCCGCCGCCGCGGCGGCCGCTGAACCGCATTCAAATCCTTCGGGCGCGGCCGCTATCCTGGGGGCCGCGCCGCCGATACGTCGGCGCTGAATTGTGGCCGCGCTATCATGCCGCGAATAACGCCAATCCTTAGCAGGCGGGAGAACATATGACTGCTGCCATCGTCGTCCTTGCCGCAGGGCAGGGCAAGCGCATGCATTCCGATCTGCCGAAAGTCATGCATCGGGTGGCTGGCAAGTCCATGGTCGAACACGTGCTCGATACAGCGGCGGAAATCTCCTCTGCGCAGCCGGTGCTGGTCTACGGTCATGGTGGCGAGCAGTTGAAGCAGGGACTCGCGCACCGCGAATTGACCTGGGTCGAACAGGCCGAACAATTGGGTACGGGGCATGCCGTTGCGCAGACCCTGGCCAACCTGCCCGACGACGGTCTCGTCGTCATTCTGTACGGTGATGTACCCCTGCTGCGTGCGGAATCCCTTCGCAGCCTGCTGGCGGCCGGCACTGACAGCGGCTTCGCCGTGTTGACGGTGAGCATGAGCAACCCGAGCGGCTATGGCCGCATCGTGCGCGATGTTTCGGGCAACGTCGCGCGCATCGTCGAGCATAAAGACGCCAGTGAATCCGAGCGCACTATCGACGAAATCAACACCGGCATCATGGCGATCGCCGCAGCCAGCCTGAAACGCTGGATCCCGCGGCTTGGCAATGCCAATGCGCAAGGTGAGTATTACCTCACCGACTGCGTCGAAATGGCAGTTGCTGAAGGCGTGACAGTCAAAGGCGTGCTGATCAGCGACGAAGACGAAGCGATGGGCGTCAACAATCGCCGGCAGCTTGCTGAAGTCGAACGCATCCACCAGACGCGGATTGCCGGTCAGTTGATGGACGCCGGCGTGACCCTGCTCGACCCTTCGCGGATCGACGTCCGCGGCGAGTTGCGGTGCGGACGCGATGTGATTATCGACGTCAATGTGATCTTCGAAGGCAGCGTCGTAATCGGCGACCGCGTGCGTATCGGCCCGAACAATGTGATTTCCAATTCGACCATTGCCGACGATGTCGAAATCCTGCCGAATTGCGTTGTCGATAGCGCTGTGATCGGGCCGGCCTCGCGCATCGGACCCTTCTCGCGTGTACGCCCGGAAACCGAGCTCGGCCGCGACACTCACATCGGCAATTTCGTCGAAATCAAGAAATCCACCATCGGCGACGGCAGCAAGGTCAACCATCTGGCCTATGTCGGCGATGCCGAGATCGGGCGTTCGGTCAATGTCGGCGCCGGGACCATCACCTGCAATTACGATGGCGCGAACAAGCACAAGACCATCATCGAAGACGACGTCTTTATCGGCTCCGATACGCAGCTCGTCGCACCGGTGCGCATCGGTCGCGGCGTCACAATCGGCGCCGGCACGACCGTGACCGAAGACGTCGAAGCCGATAAACTCGTGATCAGTCGCGTCCGACAGAAAACCATCTCAGGTTGGGCGCGCCCGCGCAAGACCAAGAAGTAATGTAGCGCCGCATCAGCTGATGGCGCGGCAGCGTTTGCAGAGGAATTCTCATGGCTCATCAGGCAACTGCCGATCTCTACGACCTGCACGGCGAAAAGCTGCGCATCCTGGCGCCGATGTTCGGCGACTTCGGCGGCGTCATCGCGTTCGAAGGGCCGGTAGTCACGCTCAAAGTATTCGAGGACAACAGCCTGGTGCGCGCTGAACTCGAGAAGCCGGGCGAAGGCCGCGTGCTGGTCGTCGATGGCGGCGGCTCGCTGCGATGCGCCCTGGTCGGCGACCAACTAGCCTTGCTCGGCGAGCAGAACAACTGGGCCGGCATCATCGTCTACGGCAGCATCCGGGACTCCGGCCCGATCAGCGAGATTCAGATTGGCGTCAAAGCGATCGCGACCAATCCGCGCAAGAGCGTCAAGAAAGGCGAGGGCGAACGCAACGTCACGGTGCGTTTCGCCGAAGTCGTCATCGAGCCGGGCGATTATCTGTATGCGGATGAAGACGGGATCGTGGTGGCCGACGCCAAGTTGTCTTGATGTCCGCGCGCGATATCGATCGACAGTCGCTGAGTTCGGTTCACTCGGTGGCCAAGCAGGACCAGGAGCCTGTCTGACTTAGAGAATCGACCGCTGTCCTATCGCCGAACTAGATTCAGCTTACGTCCGACAAGATCCTAAGCCTGGCTGGCTTTCAAGCGGACTTCGAAATAGGCCGCCAGCGTTTCGAGCTCGCCCTCGCAGTCGCCGGCGAAGCATGAGCCGTGCATCACCGCCAGCCGCTCGGGTCGATGTGCCTTGAGCGCGCGGATGGTAGAGGCGGTCGCGGGCGTGAGTGCCGTCGCACCAAATCCTTCTTCGGCTGCGATGGCAGCCTCCGCAATGCTCTGCCGGGATAGTGCAGGTCCATCGCCCAATTGCGTGAAGAGGTCGCCGGTGAAGAGCGTCCTGGTCGTCTCTTCAAACAGCAAGCCCGATTCCCAGGCGTGAGGAACGTGGGGGGTGTCGATATAGCGTACGCGCTTGCCCCCCAGTTCGATGACCTCGTTGTTCGCCAACGGACGAGGCGGACGATCGGCGAGATCGTTCAGTGAGACCATGCAAGCGATCGCGCCATGCACCACTTCGGCGCGGGGGGCGACCGCCAGCCACTGATTCATCGATCCGCATTCGTCGGATTCGACGTGTCCGAAGGAAATCCAGCGCAGCCGTTCCAGCGCAATGACCCCGGCAACCGCTGTGGACACCAGCGGAAACAGACCGCGGCCGCCGCAATGGAACAGCAATGGTTCGTCGCCGTCGATGAGATATTGGTTGAAGGTGAAGCCGACGGGCGGAAAGTCCGCCATGAGCGTTGAGAAGCGATAGATACGGTCAGCGATTTCATCTACACGCATTTGCATGGCATCGTTTCCTTGCTCCCGCGACAGCGCGGGATATTCTTTGGGCTTGCCAGCGGCACGACGTATCGCAAGCTCGGTTACGCGACGATACGGAGAACGTAGTCAGTCATCGGCACGCTCCTGATACAGACCCGCTCATGGCCGATACCGCCAGGGCGGCCGCAATTCCCGACGGAGAGCAATCTGCCCGATTCTGCGGCGAGTCGCGATGCGAATCAATTCGCAGCACCCATCGCGGTCAGACGCTTCAGAACCTGCGGAGCAAGTGACTTGACGAATGTCGCGCTCAAATGCTGCTCATCGCGGAACACGGCGATGCCGCTCTCGTTCCGCGCCGCACAGCGACGGCCAGGGCACACCAGATCGGTGAGATCGAGGACGTGCACGTTTGCGTAATGCTGCGCTGCGCTTGCCAGATAGTTTGCCACGGTCGCAGTCACCTCATCGGACAGCGGCACTTCGCACAGGCGTTCGCTGTCGCGCAGGCGCGCGGTGTAGCGGTAAGGCTGCTCGAGACAACTCGGACCGTCGAAGCCAAGGTCTGGCGTACCCGGAATCACGACGACCGAGGCGGCAGCCGAGGCCAGCCTGGCGTATACACGCCGCGCCCCAGTTACCCACTGCGTTTCGTCGAATCCGATGCGTGACGAGCTGCCTACAAACAGGATATCGGGCTTGAGTTCAGTCAGGTATTCGATGCTCCTGCCGCGCCAGGTCGTGCACACCTCGTAGTCGCCGCCAACAGGCGCGTAGAAGTAGTCGATATCCGCCATCGCACACGCGGACTTAGTCAGTACTACCACCCGCCACTCCGGTGTCCGGTAGATCTCTGGCAAGAGTGCCGCCCACTGCGCCCCGATGCTGTCGCCGATAAGGGCCACCGTGCGTGCTGCCCGTGGATTGCCTGACGTGCAGGGCATGACGTCGGCATTGTGGTACCACGAATCACAGCGCAGGCCAGTAGCCAGAGCGGTCGCGTCGTTGCGCGCGTTCTGCCCCGCAACACGCTGTATGTGGGCCTGCCGGTTACTAACCCAGCTCTCAGCCTGAGCGATCGCCGACACTACAGCAAGCACGGCGCAGAGCGCGACCAAACGCGGTGGTGCCGCACTGAATCGCCCCTTCCAGAACGGCAATTCAACGTACCGGTAGCTGAGCACCGCCAGCATCATCGATACCCCGAGCAACCCGGCGCAGTCGAGACTGCTGTTGGCCAACCCATAGCTGCGACCGATTAGCAGTACTGGCCAGTGCCACAGATACAGCGAATACGAGCGATTGCCGAGCCACACCAGCAGCCCACTCGACAATAGCCGGGTCGTCCCGACGGTGGGTACGCTGCTCCCGGCGAAAAGCAGCAGGGCCGTAGCGGCGGTCGGCAGCAACGCGTATGCCGACGGATAGCTGAGGCCGCGATGCAGGAACACCGTGCACAGGGCGACGAGCAGCGCGCCCACCACGCTTGCCGCGGTGGCCGCGGCCGGGCCTGGTCGGCTCCTGGCCGTTACTACGAAGACCGCAGCCCCGGCAGCGAACTGCCAACTTCGTGCCGGCATCATGTAGAACGCCCACAGTGAATGCTGTACCGACCAGTAAAGGCAGAGGGCCAGACCAGTGCACGAGACCAGCAGGAGGGCGAGCGCGAAGCGGGAGTATCTGCGCGTGCCGGCAAAGGCAGCCGTGATCAGCCACGGCCAGATGACATAGAACTGTTCCTCGACGCCCAGGCTCCAGGTATGGAGAAAGAAATCCTTGGCTTGCAGCGCCGCGAAATAATCGAATTCAGCGAACGCGAAGTAAGCATTGCTGAGCCAGGAGAGCGCGAACAGAAGTGAGCCGGTCTGCAGGATGGCCTCGTAGTCCGACAGCGCAGCAGCAGCGAAGACGGTTACTGATACCAGCATCACGTACATCGCCGGCAGCAGCCGCTGCAGGCGACGCATCAAGAAGCGCCCGTAGTGAACGGTGCCAGTCGCGAAGCGCTCCTTCACGAGCAGCCTGGTGATCAGAAAACCGGACAGCACAAAGAACATGTCGACACCGACGAAGCCGCCGGTGAAGCCGGGGATCTCGGCGTGGGTAGCCACGACGAGCGCGATGGCTAATGCCCTGAGCCCCTGGATGTCGGCGCGAAATGCGAGGGCGGCTTGCATAGCGCAAGCGTAAAGGAATCTACCCTGCTTTGCCGCCTTGCTCCCAGCCTGGCGCCGCAACAACGGCCACAGGCGCGCGTACGGGATCGTGGTGGCGAATGCGAAGCTCGGCTGTTCGCTTGTCGCATCATCTTTTTCGGGTGACACCGACACTCCGTAAACGGTGCGCGCCGGCAACAAACACTGCAGCAGAAAGTCCGAGCAATGCCCAATCCGGAAATGGGATCTGCATAGGCAGTGCCGAGGTGGCTGTCGGGTCTGCGAATGAAACAACGTATGCCGTTCCACTATAAGTGACCGAGTCTACGAACGACTGACTCGCGCTGTCGTAGATCTCGCCTATCTCGCGAAATTCGAGTCCGGTGCCAGCCTGCCGTAATCCTTCGACGTAACTCACCATATTCTGGGTTTTGAAGCTATCGATGTCGTTGACGTACTGTCCTGTCCCGGGTCCATTCGTGATCAATGAAGCAGCGTACCGATAGCTACGCTGCGCCGAAGGGTCGTCATATTGGTAGCGGTCGTCCCACAAAACATAGTCACGAGGCGGGTCTAGAACATTGACGAATATCGCGATGCGACGCTCAGGTGGGAGATTTTCCGGAGCGTGCCACGGCAGGAGTGCAGTCAAGGGCGATTCAAAACGGTTGTTGGCGGCGAAATGCGCCACTTGTTCGTTACCGAATGCATCCGTCTGGACCCAACCGGGGTCGAAATAAAGAATAAGTTCAGTCGTGAACGGCGTGAAGTTCGGGTCGTAGCCAGTGGCTGTTTCGCGGGACTCGACATGGAGCGAAAGGACCACACGTAAGGTCTGAGGCGGGGCAGCATTTGGAGTTCCAGGATTGGTCCCGGCCCGAAACTCTTCAAGGTTCGACAAGTCGTCACCGTCGTCGTCCGCCACGGCATCGGCCCCGTTCAGCGGGTTGAGCTGGAAAGTGATTTCCCAGATATCCAGCATGCCGTCGTTATCGTCATCGGTATCGGACTCATCTGGCAGTCCATCACCATCAAAATCAGGTAACCCGCCAATGCCGAGTTGAGTGAACACGGACGCCAGCGCGTCGTCCAGCGTAGCCAGGCTGGTCAGCGGGAAATACCGGTCCGGTATGCCGTCCGCATCGGTGTCGCTGGAGCCGCCTGCTTTGGCTGCGTAATAGAGCGGGCTTTTCAGCATTCCGGCTTGGGCGTTATTGCTGACGGTGAATGTATAGGACTGTGGTCCACGCTGGCCGCTGACTGCTGTCAGCACCTGGCAGTTGCTGCAGCCAGGAACGCCAGTCGGATCCGTAAAGTTCGCACTTTCGATTCCGGAATAGGCATGGAAGCCGTCTTTCGTTGTGCCCGCAATGACGAAGCCGAAAAGCTGAGCATTGACGGTGGAATCCGCAATCGTGGTCGTCGTAATAGTGATCTTTGCCGGCGTTACGGTGGTGTCGACGACATAGTCCAACATGCCCCACAGGTCCTGGTCGAAATCGCCGCCCTGCTCGGAATCGTCCCAGGCGATTAGAAACTTGCCGTGGAACAATCCGGTGCCGGATTTGGCGACGGGAATCGTACTTGCCAGCTGGCCTGAACTACCCGAAGGCGACGAGCGACAGGTCGTGGTCGAAGTCAGCACGACGCTGGTCGGTACGCCGTTGACGATATCGGCGCCGGTTCCGCTGACGGCAGCGCATGCGCCATTGACCGTCGTCGGATCGGGAGTCGTATTCGGAAGACCCGGTTTCGCGCGATCGGCAGGGTCCACCTCCGTATGGCGACGCACGACTTTGAAACTGGCCAGCGCGCCACCGCCGTTGTTGACGACCAGACTGTAAGCGGGCACCACCGTGACCCGCCTCGCCGTTCCAGCAGGACCAATGGGAATGCTGATCGCGGGATTACCGGGTGGTAGCTCAATGCCATAAGTGTCGACCGACTGGACGCCGTCGAGATCGCTGCGCAAGTCATTCGAATGCGCATAGTGCGCCAGTCCCGCGATGTGGAACGAGCCGTTCAAGGTTGATCCGAATGGGCACACACCGTAGGCGTTGCCGAGCGCATTGACTGCTTTGGCCGTGCAGTATTCGTTGTTATTGATGCCGTTGCGGCCGATAAGATAGTTACCGCCAGTGATCCCCTCGCTGTCGCCAACCTGGTTGGTCAGGGTCTGAGGCGAATTACCGCCGAGTATCCCGGAACCCGTTGCATCGTCGTCATAGGAGGGAATTCCGGCGTTGATGACCAGGATGTTCAGTGACGGCACGTCGGTCACACCAGCTAGCGTATCGGGCGTCCATGCGGCATCCGTCATACCGGCAAAATACGCTGTGTCATCGGGGTCGAAAGTCGGTGTCGGTGCGCGCGCGCCGATAACGGCGAAGTAACGCAGTGCCTCGAGGTAGATTTCCGAGATAGGGTTACCCCAGGCGTTGCAATCGCCTTGGGTAATCGTCGCCAATTGAAACGTGCAGTTGTCGCCACTGCTGCCGGAGAAATAGGTCCCGCTGCCGCTCCCGCTTTCGGCCGTGCCGTAGCTATAGCCCCACACGCGCATCCGATCGAGCGTGTTAATGATGCCGCCGCTGGCGGGCGCTGACTTGAAGCTTCCGTTACCCGCCGAATTGATCTCGTCACTCATATCGCCGGCTCGCTTGCGCAAAGCACCCCCAGAGAGGTTCTTGTCCCAGCTGCCGGTGATCAGTCCGAAAGCGACGAGACCCGCTTCGCCGTGCTGCTGCAGAATGCCGGCAGGTTTGCGATTGCCAGTGGGATAGGGGCGGCAGTGCTCGGCATTATTGTCGGCGTCGAACCAGGCCGGGTCGCAGGCGACCACCCGAACGTTGCGATCTTTATCGCCGTTTGTAGTCTTGAGCACAATAATGTCCGGCGGCTCGCTGCTGACGCTGTCGATGCCGGAACTGATGGGGATATTGCCGTTGAAGCTATCGCCGCGCTCGTTCTCCCAGGTACATTGCCAGCGCTCGTTGGCGTCCCACAGCGCGCGATTACCCCGGATAAAGCGCACCACCGGTGGTGCTGTCGTAGTCTGCGAATTGCCGCTGGCTGCATACGTGGTATTGCATACCGTCACGCCTTCGGCGGTGTCCTGGAAACCGTCGCCATCGCCGCCATTGGTGTCGGTAATCACGTTCGCGTTGCTTTCGAACGGCGTCAGCGCGGCGAGGTCGTTGCCGTTATAGGTTTTCGCGAAGCTGTGAGCATCCGTCGGCAGATGTGCACGTTCGAGCACCGTCAATGCCGTCGTATCGACCACCCGCCGCCCACCGTAGAGCGCACGACGCACGAGGTCGATGCGTGTCATGGTGGCCCAGTTGAGGAAGTTGCCGCTGAACGCATCAGCCAGCGCCGCCGTGCAGTAGTGGTGGTTGGCCGTGCCGTCGTTCCATCCGGCCGGCTCGAAACGATCGTCCGCATCGTCGTAGCGATAACAGAGTTGTGGATGGAAATAGCCGGTATATTCGAAGCTGTCGAGGTAGTCCGGATCCGGGACACCATCGCCGTCGAGATCGAGATGGGCCGGCCAGGCCTCGTGAAAATAGCTTTCGTCCCGCGACATCGCGAGCATCACGATGGGTGGTGCAGCTATCGCCGGAAAAGCCGCGAGAAAGGCCGAGAAAAAAGAGACAGCGCCCAGCAGGCGGCACAGCGCAGTTTTCGCTTTGGATGGTAAGGGAAGCATCGAACCACCTGGCATCGTCTCCGGGGGGCTCAATCCTAACCCGACGTGTGGGCGGAAAGTCACCCTTCAACAGCGCAATTAGCGATTTTTTGCACTTTGTTGTGAGTCAGGTACAGAGCGCTTAAGCAATCGGTGATTCTCTGCACGGCTTAGGTCGCGTTTCCCAAACCGCGGCCGACCATCGCCACCGAGTGACGAGGAATCAGGAGCAGTAATTTCGAGCCAGTGGCACTCCGGTGCCCGCTCCGTTACGCTCATTGCCGGAGTCCATCAGCGAATCGCCATGAGCCAGTCATTCAAAGCCGCCTGTGTGCAGAATTGTGCGACCGATGATCTTGCCGCCAATCTGGCGACGGCTGCCGAGCTCGTGCGCGCGGCGGCCGGTGCCGGTGCCGAGCTGATCTGTCTGCCGGAATTTTTCAGCAACCTGGAATCGAGCGCTGACGCTTACTACGCCAAAGGGTATGACGCCGAAACGCATCCGGCGCTGCATACGTTCAGTGCACTGGCCGGCGAACTCAGGTGCTGGCTCCTGCTCGGTTCCATTCCGATCAAGGCCAGCCCGGGCAAGGTCTACAACCGCAGCTACCTGCTCAATTCGGCTGGTGATATCGTCGCGAGCTACGACAAGATTCATCTGTTCGATGTCGCCATCAAGGATGGCCAGAACTACGCCGAATCGGCCAGCGTCGTCGCCGGCTCGCGTGCGGTGACTGCGTCGTTGCCGTGGGGCAGGCTAGGATTCTCGGTCTGCTATGACGTGCGCTTTGCGCAGCTCTATCGCGCGTTGGCGCAGGCTGGCGCGCAGTTCATCTCGATTCCGGCGGCGTTCACCGCCAAGACCGGTGAGGCGCACTGGCATACGCTGGTCCGCGCCCGTGCCATCGAGACCGGCTGCTATGTGCTGGCGCCCGGGCAATGCGGCGTGCGGCCATGGGGCCGGCGCACCTACGGTCATTCGCTGATTGTCGATCCGTGGGGCGAAATACTTGGCGATGGCGGCAGCGAGGAGGGTTTCGTCCTCGCGACTATCGATCCGGCGCGGGTCGATGAAGTCCGGCGCATGATCCCTGCGCTCAGCCACGATCGACCGCTGGATGCCGTGGTCGTTGATTGAACAGCATCCGCTGTCCGGAGCTGCACTGTGTCCAGTATGACGCCCGTCCGGGAAGCCGGCTTCAAGCTCGATTTACCGGGGCAATGGCTGCAAGTGGCGACAGCTCAGGCCGGTTTGTGGCAATACGCGTCGGAGAACGGTCTAGAGCAGCTCTCAGTGACGCTGCATTCTGCAGACCCGCCGTTGGCCGAAGCGGAACTCCCGGCGACCCTGACTCAACTGCAATTTGTCAGCCAGGCCGAGGAGCAGCGCGTATCGGCAGATACCCGCATGGAACCGCCGATCCAGCAGCGGCAGGGCGAGGCCTGGGTCGGTTACTACACCGGGGACAATGCCACTGCGGCGCGGCGGTTCGCGAGTTTTACCATCGTCGCCACGCGCGTGCTGGCAAGTTTCTACTATGAAACGTTGGATATGCCCGAAACGGAATTCGATCTGAAGTGCCAGACCATCCTCGGCAATGTCAACGTCGAGAGCTGAACGGTGGTGAGCTGAATGCTGCATCCAAGCCTGCTCGCAGCTGGATTCAGCACGGGTTCAGTCAGCCTGAACTAACCTCCGACGTCTGCCTGCCGGTCCTTGAGAGTTTATGGCCATGCCCGTTTATTCCGACCACCCTAAGCGTCGCCTCGCCCGAGTAGTTCGCGCACACGACTGTCGCCCTGAGCGCTGCGGTATGATTTGACCATGCGCTCAATATCCCTGTTCGGTCTGATACTTGCCCTGGTGCTGTGGGCAGACGTAGCTGTGGCGGGTGAGCGGTTCAGCGGCGGGTTCAATGGCCTCGCCCAGGCACCGAGCGCTGCGCCGCCCGGCCTGACGCGCGGCGCTGGCAACGTTGCCGACCCGGGTACCGCCGCTAGACAGGCCGCGTCCATGACAGGCGGTCGCGTGCTCGACGTGCAGACCGATTTCGCTGACGGTCGCCCGCGCTACATGGTCAAGATCCTGACCGGCGATGGTCGTGTGAAAGTCGTGCCGATAGATGGCGCCACCACGCGTGGCTTTGCCGACTGATGCGTATTCTATTGATTGAGGATGAGGACAAACTGCGCGAGCAGCTCGTCTTGACCCTGCATCAGAACGGATACGCTGTGGATGCAACCGGCACTGGCACGGAAGGCGAGTACCTCGGGCTGGAATATCCGATCGACGCTGCCATCGTCGACCTGGGATTGCCGGACAAACCCGGCAGCGCCGTTATCGAGTGTTGGCGAGCGCAGCGCCGCACCTTTCCTATCCTCATTCTAACTGCGCGCGGGCGCTGGGAAGACAAGGTCGCGGGCCTCGAACTCGGTGCCGACGACTATCTCGTCAAGCCGTTTCATAACGAAGAGCTGCTGGCGCGCCTGCGTGCACTACTGCGCCGCGCCGCCGGCTGGACGCAGTCGCGCATCGAATGCGGGCCGATACTCATGGACCTCGGCACCAAACGGGTCACCGTCTCCGCGCGTGAACTCGATCTCACCGCCCTCGAATTCAAGGTTCTCGAATACCTGATGCTGCGCGCCGACGCCGTGCTCTCGAAATCCGATCTGACGGAACATCTTTACGAAGATGACAGTGAGCGAGACAGCAATGTGCTCGAAGTCATCATCGGGCGATTGCGCAAGAAGATCGACCCAGAGCGCGCACTGAATCCCATCGAAACCATTCGTGGACAAGGCTATCGCCTGCGCCTGCCACGCGCCGGCGCGACCTGAAACGCGCTTGCGCCTGGCCAGAGCAGGGCGTTACCGATGAGTTCGCTGCGTGCGCGAGTGCTGCTCTCGGCGAGTCTCGTGCTGATCACATTCCTTGGTTTCTGCAGCATGTTGCTCGATCGCGCGTTTCGCGAAAGCGCGTTGAACGCAGTCGACGATCGTCTGCGCGGGCGTGTGTTCATGTTGATCGGCGCAACCGACTTCGATGCCAGCCCGAGTCACGGCCTGATCAGCAATCTACCTGATCCAAGCTTGTCGGTGCCGGGTTCAGGCAACTACGCGCGCATCGTGGCCAGCAATGGCGGCGTGCTGTGGCAGAGCCCTTCTCTGCTCGGCATCACGCTCGCAGAGGTTCTGCCCGCCGAAGCCGGCGAATGGCGCCTCGAACCGACGCGAACCATTGGCGGCGAGCGCCTGTTCTCGCTCATCTACACCATCATCTGGGAAGGTGTGGGGGAGAGAGTTCCGCAAAAATTTTCCATCCAGGCGTGCGAAAACGAAGCGATTTACCTCGCTACCGTGCACGAATTCCGGCGCAGCCTGTGGCTGTGGTTTGCCGGGCTGAGTGTCGCGCTGCTGATCGTGCAAGCGCTTAATCTGAACTGGGGGTTACGCCCTTTGCGTCGCGTGGATGAGGAAGTACGCGACATTGAAGCAGGGCACCGCGAACAGATCATTGGCAAATACCCACGTGAACTCGTGCCATTGACGAGTAATCTCAATCGCCTGATCACGCATAATCAGGAAAGTCTGCGCCGTTACCGCAACACGCTGGGCGATCTCGCTCACTCGATCAAGACGCCGCTCGCCATCCTGCGCAACGAATTCGGTCGCCAGGAACTGCCACCGGACTCAAAAACCGCACTCGAGCAGATTGAGCGCATCGACCGCACGGTCGAATACCATCTGCAACGCGCAGCGACGGCGGGGCGCGGACTGCTCGCGCCGCCACTCAAAGTCGCACCAGCCGTTCAGCGCGTGACGGATACGTTGAAGAAAGTCTATGCACAGCGCGGTTTGAATTTCAGCGTCGATGTCACGCCGGACGCCGTGTTTCACGGCGACGAAGGCGATTTGCTGGAGCTGATCGGCAACCTCGCTGATAACGCCGCGAAATGGGCGCAACATTCCGTTCGCATCGTCAGCCGAAGTCCATGGCCAGGTTCGACGCAGAAGCGGCGCGGACTATACATCGAGGTCATCGACGACGGTCCCGGTATTCCTGTCGGTCGTCTCGACGCTGTGCTGCAGCGCGGTGCGCGTCTCGATCAAGCGGTCGCCGGTCATGGCATCGGACTCGCTATCGTTCGCGATATGGTCGAGGAGGTTTATCACGGGCGACTCACGTTTGATTCTTCGAATGCCGGCACACGCGCACGCATTGATTTCGAGCCGGGGTCTTGACCACGGCGCCGTTGCAAGGCGCTTTGCTATACTGCACCGTTCCGTCATCGAAGCATCTTCATGTCACCAGCGAACGCTCCGATCAACGCCTCTGCACCTATCGTCGTCAATGGCCGTCAACAGTCCAGCTTTACCTTCGACGAGCTGATTGCCTGCGGACACGGCGACCTGTTCGGTCCCGGTAACGCGCAGTTGCCGCTGCCGCCAATGTTGATGTTCGATCGCATAACGCGCATCGATGCCGAGGGCGGGAAGTTCCAGCGCGGCGTGGTCGAAGCTGAACTCGATATCCGCCCCGATCTATGGTTCTTCCAGTGTCATTTCGCTAACGATCCGGTCATGCCAGGTTGTCTCGGTCTCGATGCGATGTGGCAGCTGGTCGGCTTTTTTCTGGCCTGGAAAGGCGGCCTGGGGCGCGGACGCGCGCTGGGCGGCGCAGACATTCAGTTCAGCGGCCAGGTGACACCAGACAAGCGACTGGTGCGGTATGTCGTCGATGTGAAGCGGGTGATCCAGCGTGGTCTCGTGATGGGCATCGCAGACGCACGGATGGAAGTCGACGGCGAGACTATCTACGAGGGCTCCAGTCTGCGGGTCGGGTTGTTTACCGCTGAGCAGATGTAATCCGCCGCCGGCAGCCTGCTAGACAAACGAATTTCATCGAACATAGACTATGGTCAATCTGCAATTGCAAATGGATTGCCATGAGATTCACGAAGAATCACCCAGTGGCGCCAGCCCGACTTACGGCGCTTACGCATCTGATTTTAATCTTCGCCATCTCGGCCGCTTCGCCCGTGCTCTCGGCCGACGTTCTCACCGAAGCCAAGACACTTATCGATGGACGCGACGCGGCGGCTGCTTACGAGTTGCTGAAAGCCGAGGAAGAAACGAGGGCGGGTGAACCGGACTTCGACTTCCTGTTAGGTCAGGCGGCCGTTGAGTGCGGCAAGCCGCTGGATGCGGTTTTCGCTCTCGAGCGAGTGCTCGACGCCATGCCTGATCATGGCCCGGCGCGGGCCGAACTCGCGCGCGCCTATCTCGCGCTCGGCGAGACCGAGGATGCTCGCAAGGAATTCGAGAAAGTGCGCGGCATGAAGTTGCCGAGCGAAGTCTCGCAGCGCATCGATCAATATCTGACCGGCATCAAGCTGTACGACGACGCGACCCGCACTCGCTTCCGGCCCTATGTACTGGCGGCGATGGGTTACGACAGCAACGTCAACAGCGCGACCGATAACAGCCGGGTGGCGGTGCCGGCGCTCGGCGGCCTCGAATTCCTGCTGGACAACACCTCGCAGGAACTGGATAGCGCAATTTGGGACATCGGTGCCGGCATGTCGTTCAGCTCGCCGCTGGATGCCTCGGCTGGCCTTTCCTTGGTCGGCGGTATAGCGATCGATCACAGGGTGGCTATGGCCGAGAGCGACTTCAGCGGCAACAGCTATGGCGGTGATCTCGGGCTCCTGTGGCGGCGCGGCCAACATCAGTTCCGTGTCGGAGCGGAAGCCAACCGCTTTAACATCGATGGGGCGTCCAGCTTCAATTCGGACCGTCAGGTCGGTGGCGGGGTCGCGCAGTGGCAGTACACGCTAAGTCAGAGTGACCAGCTGAGCCTGTTCGGCCAGTACTCGATGATTCGATTTCCAGAGCAGCGCGTGCGCAACGTCAATCGCATCACTGGAGGCGGCGCTTGGGCACATGCGTTTTCCGAGACTTTGGGTCAACCGGTACTGGTGCTGAGCGCTTTCGGCGGTGACGAGGCGGCACAGAACGAGCGGCTCGGCGCGCATTTCGGCAGAGGGTTCTACGGCGCGCGTGCCGGCGTTCAATGGGTGGTCCGAGATCGGGATTCGGCGTTTGCTAGCTTTACCTACCAGAACAGCGAATACGATCAACCGGACCCGGTGTTCCTGGCCACGCGCGAGGACGACTACTACGACTTCCTGGCCGGCTATGTGTATCGCCACACGCGCAATTGGAGCCTGTCGCCGACGCTGCGTTACAACACGTCAGACTCGAACCTGGTGACGAGCGAGTTCGACCGGGTCGAGGTGATGGTAACGGTGCGCAACGATTTCTGAGGATTGCCCATGAACGCGAGGCTCCGATATGTCGTGCTGGCCGCGATATCCACGGTTGCGCTGTGCGGGACGTCGTCGGCTGTGCTGGCGGCGGCCGGCAAGCTGGTCTACGCGTTTGGCGATGTGCGAGTCGTCGACATATCCGGTGTGACGCGGAGTGCGCATAGGGGAACAGAGATCGGATCCGGAGAGACGGTGACGACCGGTCAGGGTCGGGCGCAAATCCGCTTTACGGACGGCGGTTTTGCAGCCCTGCAGCCGAACACGGAGTACCGCCTGGACGAATACCGCTTCGAAGGTAAGGCGGACAGCGCGGCACGGAACTTCCTGAGCTTGGTACGCGGCACGGTGCGCTTGGTGACGGGCGCGATCGGGAAGCAGAACCAGGGCGTGTTCCGGCTGCGGACGACGGTGGCGACTATCGGGATCCGTGGTACGGAAGGGGTGATACAGCACTGCCAGGGCGACTGCGCGGACAAGGACAACGGGACCTACCTGCGCGGTTACGGCGGGACCTGGACCTTGGAGACCAGCTCATACAAAGGCTTGGTGGAGAGCGGGGAAAGCTACCACTGCACGGGCGGGGACGGCGGGTGCAGCAAGATGGAAGGGCCGAGCGGGAGCCGGGAGGACGTGAACACAATCGTGGTGGAGACTGCCGAGGAGAACGTGGCGCAGCAGGGCAACCAGACCGGGAGCAATGGCCGGCAGTGTGACTTGGGCGGGACTTGCGGCGGGCAGGAGACCTTGCTCGCGCAACTGGGGGCGCTGATCGTTCATGAGCAGGACAGCGGCGATGTCGACCTCGGCCAGAGAGGGCTTGGCCCGGTGATTGTCTTTACCAACCAAGGCGTTCCGTTCGCGAATCTCACGGTGATCAGCCAGTCCTATACGGATCCCGACCCACAATTCTCCTACAGCTCCTCCAACCTCAATCTGGATACCATCGATTTCGATTCTCTGCGTTCCGCGGTGCAGGGCCTTGCTGATCCAGTGCTGCGTGCGCAAGCCTTGGAGGCTCTCGACAATGCCGCGGCCGAGAAGCTGGCGGCGTTGCGCGCCAATCCGGCGAGTGTCGACCCGGCGGACTTCGGTCTCACGCGAGACGGCGTACTGACCAAAGGCCGCATCGTCGATGGCCATATGTTGCGTTTGGCGCGATTCGAGGAGACAGACATTGATGGGACTACGCTGGAGTTCGAAAGCGAACTCTTGGATCTCATCGGGAATCAAGCTTCGCACTTCATCTTCGGTCCGGATCCCGGCCCCATCACCTTCGGCGGCGTCGGCAGCTATGAATTTTCCGGCGGCACGCGGTCGACCAACCTATCCGGCGCAGCGCTGGGCATGGGGGTGACGTCCGGGCGCCTGCTGTGGAATTTCGGACTCAACATCGGCGAGTTGGCCATGCGGGTCGACCATGCCGGCGTGGTCTACGATATGAATTCGTTGCTCTATGCGGCCGACGAGAGCGCGGGCGTTAATTCAATCTACTCGGAGCAGTTCTTTTTCCAAGATTTCCAGAGCGGTACCGCGTCGTCCACGGTCGGGACCTTCGACATCTATGTCGACGGTTTCTTTGCCGGCCCGAATGGCGACGGTCCCCCACGCGCCGCGGGCCTCGACTACGTGATTTATACCGATGACCCGATCATCGGCGTGGCGGCTTTTGGTCTCGGCGCCAATCAAAGCGGTCTCATCCATCTTCCTGGCGGCTCCGGGCTGGCATGGACCCACGCCTTCACCGATCCGTTTTCTGCTGATCTGAATAGCAATGGCGGTAGCGTCGCCCCGTTCTACGGCACTCTGGGCAATGACGAGGTCGTTATCTCCGCCAACGGCGCGCTGCAGTCATTCTTAGGGTTCACAGACGCGCTTGGCGCTTGCTCCGGCTCGGGGTGCACGGCCGAAGTTGGCAGCGGTGGTATCAGCGGGCGCGGTCGGAACGACCAATTTCGGGTGGAGTGGGGGCGCCTCGACCCGCCCTACAGCATGACGATTGGGGGCATGGCAGCGACACCGCGCGGTCCGCTGCACTACATTTTCAGCACCAATCATTCCTTTGCCGATTTTCCCTTGTCCGGCGTGATGGTCTATGACTCGATCATTGGCGGGACCGCGCCAACGCGGACGCTGCCCGACGGGACCAGCGTCACGGGTTCACACAGCGTCTCGATGACCATCGACTACGGCACCAGCGAGTTGACGGCGTTCAACGTGAGTGGCAGCTTCCCGGGTGGCGCCAGCTATCAGTTTGTTACCGGCGGATCGCGGCCGGTGGGTTCAGGCCTCATCGACGCGACTGTGACGTTCGGTGGCGGCGACACTGTGAATGTCGTCGATCCGGCTTGCGGCGGGCCGTGCGTGATGTTCGGTGCCGGGGTTGGCCTGCAGGTGCTCAATACCGCTGGCGCCGTCATCGGCAATTACGGGACCATGGTGTTCGACGCGAGCATCCATCCGGTATCAGCCATTAACGGCAATTTCCTCGTCGCGCCTTGAACTTCACCTGACGCTCACCAACTGTCGCGCTCATCGCGGTTGTTGGCCGCGCCCCGAAGAAGCACAGAAGCGTAAAGTCACTCAGGAACACCCTCGGCGCTGGCGAGGTCCCGTTGACCCGGGACCGCCCTGCGGACTTCGATGATTGTGCGTTTCAAATCGGCGTCAGCTTTTCCTGTACGTAGTTGCGCAGCACTTCGATCTGCTGCTGTACGGTTGCCGACCACGGGTTGATGCGTAGTGAAGCTTCGAATGCCTTAAGCGACTCGCGTGGGCGTTCGAGGCGCAGATAGCATTGGCCGCGACCGGCATAGGCCCCGAAATGCCGTGGCTCGAGTTTCAGTACGTGTTCGATGTCGGCGAGTGAGCCCTGAATGTCGCCCAGCAGGTAGTGCATGATCGCTTGCTGATTCCAGCCTTCAGCGTAGTCAGGGAACTGGGTTGTCAGTTTGTCGAACGCGTCGATCGCGGCTTCGGATTGGCCGGCGTCGGCGGCCGAGCGTGCCCGGGCCAGCAGTTCGTCGGCCGCCGCGCTTGGCCCCGTCATCCAGTGTGCCCAAATCTGCTGTTCGATAGTTGCCGCTGTTTCAGGCGTGGCGCCAGCGGTCAGGGCAGCGAACAAGGCGTCTAGTTCAGGTGCGTGCTGGTCAGCCTTAGTCGCCATGACGAGCAGCATAAGCAGCAGCGCCGTTGCCGCTGCGATGCATCTACGCGAGGTTGTCACGTGTTCAAGCCGCCAACGCGGCGAATGCACGGCTGGCGGCGGCTACGGTTTGTTCGATCTCGGCCGGGCCATGCGCGGACGAGACGAAGCCAGCTTCGAACGCCGATGGCGCGAGATTAATGCCGGCGTCGAGCATATGACGGAAGAAGCGCCGAAAACGCGGTACGTCGCAGGTCATGACATCGGCGAAGTTGGTGACTTCTGACCGGTCGGTGAAGAACAGGCCGAACATGCCGCAGACGTGATTGGTGGTGAACGGGATCCCGGCGTGGCGGGCGGCGTCGCGAAGCCCCGTACAGAGCGCTGCGGTGGTCTGTTCGAGGCGCGCATGGAAGCCGGGTACTTCGATCAGGTCGAGCGAAGCGAGCCCGCTGGCCATGGCAACCGGATTGCCGGACAAGGTTCCGGCTTGATAGACCGGTCCGGCTGGTGCAAGTCGTTCCATGATGGCGGCTGGGCCGGCGATGGCGCCTACCGGCATGCCGCCGCCGATGACTTTGCCGAGCACTGTCAGATCCGGCGCGATGTTGTAGAGCGCCTGGGCGCCTCCGGCATGAACGCGGAAGCCGGTCATGACTTCATCGAAGATCAGTACGGTGCCGTGCTTTGCCGTGACAGCGCGCAGCGTCTCAAGAAAACCCGGCTGCGGCGGCACGCAGTTCATATTGCCAGCTACCGGTTCGACGATGACAGCGGCGATTTCGTCACCGATATCGGCAAACACCGCCTCGACCTGGGCGCCGTCGTTGTAGTTCAGCGTCGTCGTCAGTGCGGCCAATGCCGCTGGTACGCCGGGTGAAGTCGGTACGCCCATGGTCAGCGCGCCGGAACCGGCTTTCACCAGCAGCGAATCGGCATGGCCGTGGTAGCAGCCTTCGAATTTGACGATGCGTTCTCTGCCGGTAAAGCCGCGCGCCAGTCGGATGGCACTCATGGCTGCTTCCGTGCCGGAGCTGACCATCCGCACTTTCTCGGCGCTCGGCACCAAGGCGATGATGCGCTCAGCCAGCAATGTCTCGAGTTCCGAGGGCGCGCCGAAACACAGGCCGCGCCGGACCTGCGTGACGACGGCGTCGAGAATATGCGGGTGCGCATGCCCGGCTATCATCGGGCCCCAACTGCCGATGTAATCGATATAGCGTTTGCCATCAGCATCGAGCAGCCAGGCCCCGTTACCGGCGACGAAATATCGCGGTGTGCCGCCGACTGAATTGAACGCGCGAACTGGTGAGTTGACGCCGCCCGGCATGACCTGCGTGGCAGCGGCAAAAAATCGTTCCGACTGGCTGTTCATGGGTTCCTGCTTGCTCCGGTTCAGTCTAGGTGCCCGCGATCACGCGCTGACAGCACTGTGTTGCCCGACCGCGGGGCGTCCGCATTGTCCGGTCTAATGCCATCGGTCGCAACGAGGCGCATGCTTTCGTCCTCAGCATGGCCCGATACCCGGGCCGACTCAAGACCAGGGTTTGACGACGGCTAGAATGATGGCGCCGACCAGCGTGACGACCGGCGCTTCATTCAACCAACGGTAGTACTTTTCCGAATGCGGGTTCGCGTCAACTGCAAACAGCTTGCGCAGATGACCGAGGTAGGCGTGATAGCCCACCAGCAGCCCGACCAGCACGAGCTTTACATGCAGCCAATAGGTAACGTTGAACCAGGCAAGGCCGCGAATACCGATGAGCCACAAGCCGAAAGCAATCGTGAGTACGGCGCCAGGGCCCATGATGCCGAAATAGAGTTTGCGCTCCATGAGCTTGAATCGCGCCAGGCTGAGCGGGTCGCTGGCCGACGCGTGATAGACGTACAGGCGCGGCAGGTAAAACAATGCCGCAAACCAGGTCACCATGGAGATCAGGTGAAACGCTTTGACCCAGAGATACATCCCGCTCGCCTATGCTTGCTCGCGCCATTCGTAAGCGCATTGAAAACTGCCCGCTGCGTCGGTGCAACAACAACGACAGTGCGACCGGGGACATTCTCATCACATATCCGTCGCTTAGGGACATCCTCGGTGATCAGGCGATAATTTCGATCAGGCTGCTTGAGCTAAGTGATTGACGAATATATGAGTCCGGGATAACTTCCCGCAGCCGCGGAGCTCCCTTCGGAGGCATCCGGCGTGACCACGAATTCGAGCACTGCAATGATCAAGGTTGGCATCGTTGGCGGAACGGGCTATACGGGCATTGAGCTCGCGCGGCTGGTGCTTGCGCATCCGGCCATGGAGTTGACGTGTATCACGTCGCGCCAGGATGCCGGTCAGCCTCTGGCCACGCAATGGCCGCAGCTGGCCACGCGCACCGATCTGCGTTTTTGCGCGCCGGACCTCAACCTGTTGCAAGCCTGTGATCTGGTTTTCTTCGCCACGCCTCACGGTACGGCAATGGCCATGGCCGGAGCGTTGCTCGAGAGCGATGTGCGCGTGGTCGATCTGTCAGCGGACTTCCGCCTGCAGGATACGACCGTGTGGTCGCACTGGTACGGCATGCCGCATACCGCTGGTGCGCTCCTGGCCGAGGCTGTTTACGGCCTGCCGGAAGTCAACCGCGAGCGCATCAGGTCGGCTCGGCTGGTGGCCAATCCTGGCTGCTATCCGACCGCAGTCGTGCTCGGATTCCTGCCGCTGATCGAGCGCGGCCTCCTCGCACCTGACAGCCTGATTGCTGATGCCAAGTCAGGCGTCAGTGGTGCCGGCCGCAAGCTTGCGCTCGGCGTGGTCTACGGTGAAGTGGCCGACAATTTCAAAGTGTATGGCATCGATGGCCATCGTCATCTGCCGGAGATAATCCAGCTGTTACAGCAATGCGCTGCGTCGCCGATGTCGCTGACGTTCGTTCCGCATCTGTTGCCGATGTTCCGCGGCATGGAAGCGACCTTGTACGCAACCGCTCTGGCGCCGTTGGACGATATCGTCGGCTTGTATCGCGAGCGCTACGCCGGCGAACCGTTCGTCTACGTTCACGATGCCGACGGCATACCCGAGACCCGCGCGGTGCGCGGCAGCAATGCCTGTCATCTGGGTGTCCGTTACTTTCCGGATCAACGGCGTGTGGTGGTGATGTCCGCCATCGACAATCTGGTCAAGGGCGCGTCGGGACAGGCGGTGCAGAACGCCAATCTGATGTTCGGGTTGCCCGAACATCAAGGTCTTGCCGCCGAGCCGTTTTATCCCTGAGCAGTGCCCATGAAGCTGATCATCAAACAGCATCGACCGCTGCGCAGGGCACTGCTGGCGGTGGCGTGCATTGGTGGTGGCCTGCTTGCGCTAGCCATCACGGTCGACTACGGTCACTGGGCCTCGATTGCGACGGCGATGGTCAAAACCGGACGCAAAGGTTCGCTGCTCGAAGAGGTTCAGCAGTTGCGCGAGGAGAATACGGCGCTGCAGTACGAGATGGCGCGCATGATCCGCACTGCGCAGATCAACAAGTATTCACGCCGCGACGACCATGCCGAACTCGTCGAACTGCAGGCCAGACTGGCCGCAGTCAATCGCGAAATCGAGTTTTATCGCGACGTACTCGGCCAGACCGAAGTCGAAACGAAGACGCAGGTAAAAGGCGTGCAGCTGACGCAACTTGCTGATCAAGGGCGCTATAGCTACCGCCTGGTACTGACACACGTCGACAAGGACAACAAACTCGCCGAAGGCAGTCTGCGCATTCAGCTCAAAGGCGAACAGGGCGGCACTGAACGCGCGCTCAAGTTTGACGAGTTCGCCGATAGCGGTCCGCAGAACCTGTCGTTCAAATTCAAGCATTTCCGGCTGTTCGAAGGCACCATACACCTGCCGGATGGCTTCGTACCGCGCGAACTGATGGTAGCGGTGCACAATACCGCACCGATACGTGCTGCCGTCACCGAAACCTACGACTGGGCAGCGGTACTCAATTGAGGAGTCGATTCCATGCTGGGTAAAGCCAAGAAACGTAAACCGAACAAGGTCGATTCCCTGATTGGTCAGCAATCGCGCATCCTGGGCGATATCCGGTTTGGCGGTGGATTGCATATCGACGGCGCAATCAGGGGCAATGTGACGTCCGACGGCGACGAGCGCTCGACCTTGACCGTCAGTGACCGCGGCAGCATCGAAGGCGAAGTCCGTGTGCCCTACATCATTCTGAACGGCATGGTGAAAGGGGACGTCTACGCCAACGAACACATCGAACTCGCGTCCAGTGCGCGGGTCGAAGGTAATGTCTATTACGCCTTGATCGAGATGGCGATGGGCGCCGAAGTGAACGGCAAACTCGTGCGTATCGCCGACGATCAGCGTGCCCCGCTGGCGCTCGATCACGAGCCGCGGCTGCTCGAAGCCGAATAGGCACACTGCGCCGGCGGTTGAAAGCGGGCGTAGTCGGTATTATCTTGGTACTGTTCCAAATGCTGTCCCAGCAAGGCCAATGACGATGAACGCAGAGACCCAGCCCCTGGTTTTTACCGATGCGGCGGCACTCAAGGTCCGCACCCTGATCGACGAAGAGGGCGACGATAGCCTCATGCTACGGGTCTTCATTTCCGGTGGCGGCTGCTCCGGCTTCCAGTATGGTTTCACCTTTGACCAGGCCGAAACCGACGGCGACACCATCGTCGTCAACCAGGGCGTCAAGTTGCTGGTCGATCCGATGAGCTTTCAGTATCTGCTCGGCGCCGAGATCGACTACACCGAAGGACTCGAAGGTTCGCAGTTCGTCATCCGCAACCCGAACGCCTCGACTACCTGCGGCTGCGGGTCTTCGTTCTCGGTCTGATAGTGAAGCTGACGGGCGGGGCGAACCCCGTCCGCGTAGCGACTCCCCGTGGGCCGGAATTACCAGGGCGCTGCTACAGCGGGCCTATCCAGCGCCAGGTAAGCGGGCAACATCGCCCGGACTTCCACCGTACATAGCGCGCCGTTAGGTTCGCGTTCAATTCCTGTCAGGCGTCGCCGCTACCCCGGCACATGAGCAAGTTATCCGCTGTAGACCTGATGGCGTACGGGTTGTGCCTGGCGATTGTCGTCGGTCTAGGCGCATTGAACCTCAACTTCCCGTTTGTCGCCGATCACATCATTGCCCTCACCGGCGCTAAATCGATTCTGGCAGGTGGGCTGCTGTATGTCGATTTCTGGGACAACAAGATGCCGGCCCTGTTCTGGTTCTACACCATGGCGGGTCGATGCTTCGGTCTGAATGAGTTCGGCGTCCACGCCATGGAACTGGTCTGGATGCTGGGCTTCAGTCTGGTGCTGATGGGAACGCTCCGCGAGTATTGTCTGTATCCGTGGATGTCCGGTCTTGCAGCAGTGGCGGTTGTCGGCGTTTTCTACGCAACCGCTGAAGCATTTCATCTCACGCAAGTTGAAATGCTGACAGCGTTGCCGTTATATCTCTGCGGCTGGTTCGCGACGCGGATCACCTGGCGCGGCAAAACATTGAGCGGCGCTTACGCCTTGAGTGGCGTCATGGCTGGCATTGTTGTCAGTTTCAAACTCGTCCTGGCACCGATATGCGTCGTTTTCTGGCTGGTTGCCGCGCTCCACGTCTGGCAGGCACGCTGTATGTCCTTGCCGGTCTTCGCGTGGCGTCTGTGCCTGCCGGCAGCAGTCGGTCTGGGAACAGTGCTTGGCGCCGTTGCGTTCAAGTTCTGGTCGGACGGCAATCTGGCTGAGCTCTACTGGACGGCGTTTGAATACCCCCGCGTCGCGCTGATTGCTGCCCCGCCTGCCAGCTATTTTCGACTCGCCGAGTCATTGCTGTTTTTCGCGTCCGTTTACCTCGTGTGGTCCTTGTTCGCCGTGCTGGCACTCGCTGATTGGTGGTATCGCGAGCGGCACATCGTGACCAGCTTGGCGATGGCATGGCTCCTGGCCGCTGCCGGGGTGATTTTGATCCAACGCTTTTCCTGGTGGAGCTATCATTTCCTTCTGCTGTTCACGCCAGCAGGCATACTTGCCGTGCGTGGCATTGGTGTCGTTCCGCAGATACTGAGGTCCCGCGGCGCGATCGGAAACGAACTGGCGAGTGTGCTTGTCGTTACGCTCGCGTTCCCGGCCGTCGCGAGTCTCGCCATTCCTGGCGAGCAGAAGTTGTCTGCGCATATTGATGTTTTCTTGCAGGCTCATGGCGACGCTGCCGACATGCACCGCCTGCTGAACCCCAAGTACGCGCAGATTGAGCGCAGCGTGCGATTCCTTGCCAGCGAAACTGCCCGACCGGGGCCGATTTATGTGTTCGGAGATCCGCTGTTCTATCATCTTTCGGGCCGCCGACCGGCGCTTCCGATAACCGGCTGGGCGTGGCAGTATTTTCTGCAAGTGCAATGGGTTCAGGTACCGCGTCAGTTGCGCTTGGCGATGCCGGCCTATATCTACATCGACAGCGAAAACGTCAAGATTATGGCGGCGCGCCAGGCCGGCGTGCGTGAGTATATTTTGTCGGCTTATGCGCCGTTCGCGACCGACCAGGATGGCACGTGGTATCAGGTCCGACCGGAGGTATGGCGCACCCGTCATCTCGTTCCCCAGCCGGCGCGCTTGCTGGAGAAGTCACCTTAGTCCGAACTGCGTCGGCTCGTGCAGGGTCAGATTCTCCTGGTCTCGCAGCCTGTCGAAGCGGGCGCCGAGCGGTTGCACTTCAAACGCTGTCTGATACAACGCCAGGACTTTGCGCATCCAGGCCAGCTTTTCAGCGGCGCTCCGGCGCATGCCAGGCATGAATGACGGACACGTGGCATCGTCGGCACCAATGAAATCCGTCGCGTGCAGCAAGAGCGATGGCCCCTGTTGGCGAAGCAGACATAGTGCGATATGTGTTCGCGCATAGGTGATCGCCACAGCGTCGCTGTGATCGGCGAGATAGTTCAGGTAGGTAAAATGTATCGGCAGCCGTAACAGCGGCAAGGTCGAGACCGGCATTTCGACGAGTCTGCTGGCTGCGAGTTGCCAACGGAACGGCGCGAGCGGCGCACGTGCATCGCGCAAGGTGCCATATTGTCCGGCCAGCGCTGCGCTCGCCTGCGGGTCGAGTTCGAAATGTCTGCGTTGCCAGGCCCGTGCCAGGGCGCCGAGCGCATTTGGATAGAGCGAGGCGTCGTAGTCATAGCCGCGTGCCGACAAGGTCTCCAGGATGACACGCGAAAGTCGAAACGAAGGCCCGCGAAAGCCGCGCGCTTTTCCTGCGCCGAGCAGGGCGAGGGCAGCTTCGCTGCGAGTAAAGTCCGCGTCGATGGCGGCGGCCGTGCCGGCATGAAAGCCGGCATCGTGGTCGTAAGAATGATTCCCGAGCTCATGGCCGGCATCGAGCAAAGTGCGGATGGCGTCTGCATCGACCGGCTCTTCGGCATCACGACCGACCACAAATGCAGTAGCGTGCAGACCACAGGATTCGAGCACCGCCTGCACGCGCGGAACGGCGCGCGGTAGGAACGATGGTCGGTCGACCCAGCGCGGATCGCCGCGAGAACGCAGGTAAGTCCACAGGTTGTCGAGATCGATGGAAAGCGCTGCTGGCATTCGCGCGTTCATGGGCCCACTAGCGTATCGGCTGCACGATTGGCCAGCAGGACTGTTTCGTTGACCGCCAGCGAGGCGTTGACGATGTGCGCCGAATTGCAGATTGCGAGCCCAGGTACCGCAGTCCGCAACGATGGCAGATTGTGGGAGTAGTTCTGCAGTGGCAACGCCATGACATAAGGTGCTCGCGCAACGCGAAAGTCGACGATATCGTCAGTACTGAAATCCGGATAGAGCTGCCGCAATGCACTGCAGAACGATGCCTGGATGGTCTGGTCATCCGCTTGCAGCAGAGAGTCGTCACTCGGCACGTATTTCGGCAGATAGACCAGATGATGACCGTTGTAAGGGGTGGTGCCGGTCAGCGCGCTCATTTCGATGACCGTCGTGAAGGGAACGCGCTCGTCGGTGATATAAGTAAGGTATGCGCCACCCAGTGGTCGGCGCAGCAGCAGCGATAGGCAGACGACGCCCTGATAGCGCAGTTGCGCATGCTGCGCGCGTTCCTCTGCGCTTAGACCCGCACACAGCGCGATTGCGATAGGCGAAGCGAAAGTCACGATCGCCGAATCGCAGGTTATCGCGTCATTTTTTTCGGTGATGACGATGCGTCCGTCCTTGCCCGCAATTTCGCGTACTGTGGCGCCGGTGTGGATGCGCACGCCAGCCGCAGTCAACGCGCTCGTCAGAGCGCCGATGATGCGCGCGTAGCCGCCTGGCAGGAAGCCGAATTTTTCAGTGCGACTGGCCCCTTCGCGTGCACCGTAGAAGCGGCGCATGACGGCGCCGATATAGGCGGCCGAAACGAGTTTGTCGTTGGCGCCGAGTTTAGCCCGTAGCAGCGGCCGCCACAGGGCCTCGTAAGCGGAGCGGCCCGACCAGGCGCACAGCCATTCTTCAGCCGAGCGTTGTTCCAGCGCTGGTCGTGCGCCGTAACGTGCGCCGTACACGATATTGAGGCCGATGCGCAGTTTGTCTTTCAACGATAAGGCGGGCAGAAGCAGGTAATCGAGCGCGTTGTTCAACGGATAGTGCGCGCGCCCGTCAAAATATAAGGTCCGCGTCTGCCGCCATTCCACGCTGTCGCGCAAGTTCAGCTCACCGAACAGTTTGAGCAGAGCGCTGTCGCCGGCCTCGATGACATGATAATAACGATCCCACTGTATCTCGTCGCGTGCATGGCTGGCCGTCAATCCGCCGACGCTGGGCGCTGCTTCAAGCACGGTAACATCCAACCCGCGCGCCGCCAGTCGCCAGGCGAGTGTGAGCCCGAGCATGCCCGCACCAAGAATGACCCATTGCTGACGCGGGCCTGCAACGAGTGTCACCGCTCAGAGGCCCCGTTCGTTCAACAAGGGCACACCGAAAAACCGGCGCAACACCAGGCGACCCAGCAGTTCGAGATGGTCGAGCGAGACCCGCAGCAGACGGATCTTGGATTGCCCAAGCAGACGGACCTGCAAAACGACCGGACATTCGACGATACGATGCCCAGCCAGATCGAGGCGGGCGATAATCTCTGTCACACCGCAGAAACCGGTATTCGACAGCACGAGATTCGAGAGTGCTGTGCGACGATAGATGCGAAAACAGCTGGTATAACTCGACAGACGATTGTGGAACACGCGCTGGTAAAGCACGGTCGCCGTGCGCGACAACAGCAGTCGCCAGCCCGGCACGTTGCGAACTGCGCCGTCAGCGTGAAACGGTGAGGCGACGACGACGGTCACGTCGTCATGAAGCTCGGCCAGCATCTGCTCTATCTGGAATGGATCAAACGTGCAATCGGCATCGAGTACGGCGATGAGTTCGTGACGCGATTCGGCAGCGCCACTCATGATGGCACCAGCAATCCCGCGGTTTTCGGCATGACGCGACAGGACGCAATCGTCGCGCTCGCTGAAAGCTGCCTGCAAGCCAGCCCAGGTTTCATCCGTACTTCCGTCGTCGACGAAGACGAATTCGAGGTCCAACCGTGCGGCAGTCGCCGCGCGAAACGCATCCAAGGTCCGCGCCAGATACGCCAGTGAGTCCTGTTCGTTGAAACAGGGCACGATGATCGAGAGCGCGACACGACGGATCGTAGAAACCGAGACCGGCGGTCCGCCCGTTGAAAGCGCCGAATCCGCCAAGCCCGGCGGAGCGGCAGAGACGGCAGGTTCCACCCGCCGGGTCTGGCTCAGCTGCAGATAATCCTGCACAGACGTGAACGGCCAGGCCTTGAGCAGATAACCGATGCGTTCGCGCATCGCAGCCAGATTACGGTAATGGCGCAGGCGTTGCAGTGCGTTCGCCGCGGTGATGCTGGGTTGAGCATCGTCGAGTTCCCAGATATGAAAATACATCACCAAAGGTTGGCGCCGCTGTTCCACCCAGGCGCGCGCCGCGCGGCGGGTCAAACCGAGCGGGAGCTGGCGCAGGTAGTTGCCGCCGGCGAAGGGGACCGCGTGCCCGAATATGCGCGTCGATGAAACGGGGATCTCGAGCATCTCCCCGCTGCCGCCAACTGCGCGGTGTATCGCATGGCGTTCCGGCTCGTGCTCGAACTGTGTGCCTATCGGGCAGATGCTCGAATCGTAGGTAAAGTGCTCTGCTTCGAGGACGTCCAGGGCCCACAGATCGTCGGGGCCGATCCATCCGCGGCCGACGCGAAAGCCCAGCACCTCGTGGCCAACGGCCTGTTCGATGAGTTGGCGTGTCCGTCGGACGTCGTCGCGAAAAACACCCGGCGGGGCGTTGCGAATGGAGTGCTGATAATAGCCCTGGGCGGCGATTTCATGGCCGGCGGCGACAATGCTGCGCAGCAGGTCAGCGTGTTTTTCGGCGATCCAGCCGCTGACAAAGAACGTCGCCCGCGTGCCGGTTTCATCGAGCAGCTCGAGTGCGCGGTTGGTATTACGGCGAATGCGGTCTTCGAAGCGCTCCCATTCCTGATACGGGATGAGATGGCTGAACGCGCCGACCTGGTAGTAATCCTCGATATGGATGGTCAGGATATTTTTCATCGGCGATCTGTGGCCGGCACGGTGCTGGCAGCTTCCCGTTCACGGCGGCAGGAAAGCCGCGATCGCCGCTGCGATACGCGCACCGCCAGTCCCGTCCCCGAAAGGATTATGCGTCAGTGGAGCGCTGGCTGGCCACTCGTGCCTCTCGCTTATAGCGGTCAGCAGGCTGGCAAGTTGAGCGCCATCGGCGGCGAGACGGGCAATGCCCGTGGCCAGGATCTCGGGCCTTTCGGTATTTTCGCGCAGGATGATCAAGGGTGTGCCGAGGACGGCGATTTCTTCCTGGATCCCGCCTGAATCGGACAACACCAGCGCGGCCGCCTTCAGAAGACACAGAAAATCCGTGTAGTTCAGCGGTGGTGTCAGATGAACGCGCGGCCGACCGGCAAGCGTCGTTTCCACGGCGCGCCGAACTTGCGGATTCGGATGCACGGGAAAGACGAGTTCGACTGCCGGCGTAGACTTGACGAAATCAGCAATCACCTGCAGGTAATCGGTCAGACGCTGACCGAAGTTCTCTCGCCGATGCAGGGTGACGACGACCCGCTGTTGGCCGGCCGTGCCGGCAAGCAGAGTGGCGACCAGCGGTGTCGGCGCGGCCCCTGGCATAGCGCTGGTCATGGCATCGACCACCGGATTGCCGGTCAAAACAATATGGTCGGCGGTAATCCCTTCGCTCAGCAGTTGGCGCATGTTGCCGATAGTCGGTGCGCAATGCAGGGTCGCGGCATGCGTAATCAATGTGCGATTGATTTCTTCCGGATACGGGGAAGCGAGGTTGCCGGTGCGCAAGCCCGCTTCGATATGAACGACTGGAATGTGTGCGAATGCGGCGACCAGCGCTGCGGCCAGCGCAGTCGTCGTATCGCCCTGCACCAGCACTGCTTGCGGCGCGAACTCACGCAGCACGGGCACCAGCGCCCTCGCACTCCCGGCTAACAGCGCAGCGACCGACTGCTCTGGCACCATGACAGCGAGTTCGCGGGTCGGCGCGAGTCCAAAGGTCTTGATGAAATCCGGCATGAGATCCGGCTGCTGGCCGGTCACGACGGTTTTCACGTCGAATCGCGGATGGGCGGCGAGTGCCGCCAGCACGGGTGCAAACTTGACCATTTCTGGCCGCGTGCCGAGGACGGCGACAAGCGTGGTTCTAGCAGTCACACGGAATGCACTTTGCAGTGAGCGTGCCCGGAATAGTAGCAGCGTCAGCAATGCCAAAAAAAACCCCCGGACTGGCCGGGGGTTCGATACGGGCGCGGAGCGCTGCCGGGGCTCAGGCGCGCTTGGCGCGACGTCGCCAGGAAGCCGCCGTCAGTCCGAGCAGAGCAAGGCCGAGCGAGGCCGGTTCCGGCGCATTGTTGTTGTTGGTGGTGCAGTTCGGTCCGGACCCGGTAGTGCAGACGCCAGTGACCCGGATGTTGTCGATGTTGATGCCGTCGGCCGAACCGCCAGAGTCCGAAGCTACACTGGCGTAAGCGAAACGCAGCGAGATCGTTTTGTTAGCGAAGCCGGAAAGGTCAAACATTGCCGTACCGGCGACGTTGTTGCCGGAGCCGTCGAATCCGACCAACGGCGCGCCGACCGTTTCACCGAGCAAGGTGTCAAGCGAGAAATCGCCAGTCCCGGTCGGCAGATTGCGATAGGTCATTGCCGAACCCACCATCGGATTCAGGATGTCGAAATTGTTGCCACCGTCGATCGAGATCGCGACGCCGAAGCCGTCACCGTCAGCAAAGATGAAGGAATCGAAGTCAAACGCCAGTTGAATGCTCGTCAGCTTGGCGTTCAACTGGATGCCATTGATCTGATAGTAGTTGTCTTCGTTGTTGCTGGGCAGCGAGGCGCTCGATACGACATGGCCGAGCATGTTGCCCTGCATGTTCGTGTTGGTCGCCGTGTTGGGCGTGCGGTAGCCCGAGATCTGCGTGATTTGCGAGCCGTCGTGGATGTCCCAGTTTCTTCCACTGACGGAAAAATTGACCGGCGCTGAGTCCTGGGTGACTATCGGCGTGCTGTCGTCGGCACGGATAATCTGGTTGACACCGTTAGCAGGGCCGGCGCGATACATGCCGCCGCCCTGACCATCCGTCACCGTCAACGAGGTCCACGTCTTCGGCGTCGTTGCGCCGCCGGTGCAGATGCCGGTACCGCCCGATTTGGTCCCGGCAGCGCCGGTGCAACCAAAATCTTCGAAAAAAATGGTCTCCGCCGAATGGGCCAGCGGCGCGATCGCCAGGGAGCCTAAGAGCAGCAGGAGTCTTTGATTATGCAGCATGGTGGTGGACCTGTTATAAACTTTGGGTGAGCGGAGCAATTTGTGGGCCATAATTAAAAAACGTATGTATTTCAATAATTTGTGTTTTTATCGGTGTGTCGAAACGTCGTCCTGAGGCGACATTTGTAAAGCGCGTTGACAGATCCACTCGATTCCTCGGCCCCAGCCCGATCAGTCTGGCCGTCAATGTCATTAAGCACTTCAAGATCAATCAGTTTCAGTGCGGCGAACTGTCAATAAATTTATCAGCATGGTCTTGGCCCTGAGACTGGCCCCAGTCATGACCATGGTGGTTTACCCGGTGCAAGCCGCCGGTACGCCCGTTACGATACCGACCCGGGTGGCATCGTCGCGAGAGCTTAAGGTATCGGCAGGTCGGCGGGAATCCATGTTTACATTCCTTTGCGATCAGCCGCGGTCGTGACGTCGACGCTAAATCTATACTGACGTCGGCCGATGCTGATCGGTCCCCCCTTATCAATCCGGCAGCCTGCATCATGATGTCTCGGAACCTTTTCCTGCTCGCCTTGCTGCTGATACCGCTGACACCGGTATTGGCTGCCGTCGACCGCGAGCGTTCCCAGGAGTTGTACGAGGAGGCGCTCGATTTCTTTCGGCAGTCGAGCTTTCCCGAAGCGTTGATCCAGTTGCGCAATGCGGTGCAACAGGACCCGAACAACCTGCCCGCGCGAATCATGCTCGGGCGCACATTGCTGGAACAGAACCAACCCCTGGCGGCGATCAAGGAACTCGAGAAAGCGCAGGCCATGGGCGGTGACGAGAACCTGCTGCTGCTGCCGCTGGCACAGGCGTATATGGAAGTCGCACAGCCCGAACATGTGATTACCGGTTTTGTGGCCGAAGGGCACAATCCGGAAGTTGATGGTCAACTGCAGCTGATCCAGGCCGAAGCTTACCTTGCTCTCGGTGACTCCAAGCATGCCGAAGAACTGTTTCTCAATGCCGGCACCCTGCTGCCGGTCGATCCACGCCCGATACTGGGTCGCGCTCGTCTTTATGTATCGAAAGGTAAACGAGACAAAGCGCATGCGCTGATCGCTGAAGCGCTCGCGCTGGCGCCCGAGTCTTATGACGTCTGGATGTACAAAGCGATCGTGCATCGCGACGAAGGCAATTATCGCGAGGCGCTCAAGGCGTTCGAAAAAGTACTTGCGCTAAACCCGACCTCCGAGCGCGCTTTGACTGCGCGCGCTGCGCAATGGCTGGATCTTGGCCAGGACAAACGCGCCCGCCAGGATCTCGAAGCGGTCAAGAATCTCGGCAGCGATACGCTCGAGTCCATCTATCTTCGAACACTGCTGCTGTACCGGGAAGGGCGCATGGAAGAAGCGCGTGCAGCTCTGCGTGAGAGTGCGGACAAAATCAACGAAATCAGGGAAGACACGCGAGCCAAGTTGCCGGAAACCATGCTCATGCTGGGCGTGGTGGCGTACTTTGAAGAGAACTACACGGAAGCAGTCTCCCATTTCACGGCGTATCTAAACCGGATCCCGAATCATGTCGGCGCGATGCGTTATCTGGCGTCGTGTTATCTCTCGCTCGGCGATGCGGAGGCGGTTGTCGCCCTGCTGAAGCCGGCCACCGGTACCGCGCCGCCGCGCGACCCCATGTTGCTCTCGATACTGGCCGAAGCGTTCCACTCGCTCGGCAATCACGCCGCGGCCGAACAATACTATTCCGCCGCGCTCGAGCTTGCCCCGGATGTCGCAGGTATCGGTGTACGCTTGGCAGCGAGTCGTCTGGATGCCGGCCGCCCGGACGCCGCCATCGCTGAACTCGAGAAATTGACGCAGCGGTTTCCCGATTTGGCCGAGGCCTGGGTCCAGCTTGCCCGGATCTACGTCAAGACCGGCGATATGCCGAAAGCCCTGGCGGTCGTCGAGACCATACTCGACAAGTTCAAGGACAAACCGCTGATCCATAACGTGGCCGGCGCCACGTTTCTGGCCGCTGGCGATTTCGCGCGCGCGCGCCTTGAATTGACGCTCGCCCGTGACGCTGACAGCGATGCACTGATGCCGCAACTGAATCTTGCCCGTCTGGCGCGCGCCGAAGGCGATATTGCGTCATCCGAGGCACTGTATCGAGCGACGCTGGAGCATTTTCCGACCAGCATTGCAGCCCAGGTAGAGCTTACCCAGGTTCTGTTGAAAGCGGGTGCCAACGATGAAGCGATGGAACGCGTTGCCGCTTTGCTCAAGGCCGAACCCAAATTATTTGCAGCCCACGAATTGCGTTTGAACGTGATGTTCAGCGGCAACGAGAAACCGGACCGCATCCGCGAGAATCTATTTGAACTGGTGCGTGCTTTCCCCGAGGAGCCACGCGCGGAGCTGCTTGCCGGGCGGGCGTACCGCAAGCTGGGTGACATGGCCGAATCCAAGATGCACCTGCGGCGCGCCGTAGAAGCGGCGCGCTTCGATACCGAAGTGTTGTTCTCTGCTGCCAATCAGCAATATGGGATCGGCGATTTCAACGGCGCGTTGTGGACGCTGACCAAGGCTGAGCAGGGCGGTCCTGGCAATGTCGGCGTCGGCATTCTGAAAGCGGCGACGCACATCGAATTGAAGGAATTCAGTAAAGCGCGCGAGACGATTACCGCGCTCAAGACGCGACACGGCGAGACAGCGCAGATTCTGACCGTACAAGGCGATTTGCTGATCGCCGAAGGCTCGGCGTCCGAGGCGGTGCAATCCTACGCGCAGGTCTATCAAATGGAGCCAGGCATGCAGACGATGCAGACGCTGTTCCGCGCCGAGGTCGCCGCCAATCAGCCGGATGCCGCGGCAGCATTGATGCAGGATTGGCTGAACCGTAATCCGAAAGATCTCGGCTCCATGCATTTATACGCCCAGATGCTCATGATGCAGAAGCGCTGGGACGATGCTCGTGTGACGTATGAGCGCCTGCAGGCTGCCGGGACAGAGGACCTGGTGATGCTGAACAATCTGGCCGTCTGCTATCAGGAGCTGAACGATGCGCGCGCGTTGCCGACCGCCGAGACCGCGTACAAGCAGGCGCCGAAAGATCCGAATGTAGCCGACACTTACGGCTGGATCCTGCTCGAACAAGGCCAGGTGGAGGAAGGGCTGGCGATACTGCGTGAAGCGTTCGCGCGCGCGTCGACGAGCCCTGCCATTCGCTATCACATCGGGCTTGCCCTGGCGCGGCTCGGACGTGAGTCGGAAGCGAAAGAGGAAATTGAAGCAGCGGTTGATAGCGGTATGGCATTTTCGGCGCGTGACGATGCCACCAGCCTGCTCGAGAAACTGCGTCAGAAGCTCAAGCAGTGAATCCCGCCGTCGGCGCATAGACAGCGCCGAGCAAGAGCGCGCGCGCGGCGGCGCCAGTCGTCATCCGCACCGGCCTGCCGGCCAGTCGTTGACTGGCCAGCCAGGCGAATGCACTTGCCTCGACCATATCGGGATCGAGGCCTAGCGTGGCAGTCGACACGACCGGCAGCGGCGCAAGACGAGCGGCGAGCTGCGCCATGAGATGCCGATTGCGCGCACCGCCACCGCAGACGTAAACGCGTGCCGCCCAGGCTGCGCCAAGGCGTTCAATCTCGCGGGACAGCGTCTCGACGGTCAGAGCGGCGAGCGTGGCTTGCACGTCGACCGGCTGCACGCCGTCGAACTGCGCCAGCACGGGTTCGAGATAGGCCCTGTTGAAAATCTCGCGGCCGGTACTTTTCGGTGGCGCGGCGCGATAGTAGTCGTCGTCGAGCAGCGCCTCGAGCAACGCCGGCTGACAGCGGCCCGACGCCGCCCAGGCGCCATCCGCATCGAAAGCCTGGCCGAGTTCGTGTGCGCACCAGACGTCCATCAGACAATTCCCCGGGCCGGTGTCATAACCGGTCAGTCCAGTCTCGAGCGCTGCCGGCAGGAGCGAAATATTGGCGATACCGCCGATATTGGCGATGACTCGATTTTCACTCGTACTGCGCATGGCCCACTCGTGGAAAGCCGGCACCAGCGGCGCGCCTTCGCCACCGTAAGCGATGTCCATGGCGCGAAAATCAGCCACGGTCAACACGCCAAGGCGGGCCGCTATCGTAGCGGCGCTGCCAATCTGCAGACTGTAAGGCGGTTCGGCATGCGGTGCATGGCGCAGCGTCTGGCCATGACTGCCGATCGCGATGAAGTCACCGGCTGAGAGCGAGGCCGCGGCAAGCACCGCGTGTGCTGCGTCAGCAAACGCGCTGCCGACCTCGACGTCAAGGGTTGCAATCTCATGCAGGCTGAGGCGGGTGTCGGGTCTGATCGCGGCATGAAGTCGCTGTTTCAGTGCGGCGGGATAGGGATGTGTCAGCGCGGCAATGGTGTGCAGGTGTTGTTCGTCGACCTCGACCGCGACGGCGTCGATGCCATCCATGCTGGTACCGGAGATCAGACCGAGATAGCGCCCGACACTCAAGCGCGCGTCAGTGTCGTTCAATTCGCGCGAATACCGTGCGGAGCCTTGGCGCTGTCGAGCTGCGCGATATAGGTAGACTTGCCAGCCTCCTGCTGCGCCACCATGACGTCGAGCTGCGACAACAGCGGTGCCGATTTCTCGCGGAAATCTGCCAGATACTTGTGCTCTATCGGTAGCGCTTTGGGTAAAGCAACTTTCAGTGGATCGCGATGGACGCCGCTGATGCGGAATTCGTAATGTAAATGTGGACCGGTCGCAAGCCCGGACTTCCCGACATAGCCGATGACCTGCCCCTGCTTGACGAAGCTGCCACGCGACAATCCGCGAGCGAACCGTGACAGGTGGGCGTAAAGCGTGCCGTAGACGTCGCCATGCTGCATTTCGACGACGCGACCATAACCGGCGCCATTGCCGATACTGCGGATGCGGCCGTCGGCCGTCGCGCGCACCGGCGTACCCATCGGCGCGGCGTAGTCGACACCGCGATGCGCGCGGATGGTGTTCAGGATGGGATGCCTGCGGCCGAGGCTGAAACCCGAACTGATGCGCGTGAAGTTGACCGGCGTGCGCAGAAACGCTTTACGCATCGCTTCGCCCTTATCGGAGTAGTACGCGGATTGACCTGTGTCGTCGATATAGAGCACTGCGCGATGACGTTCACCTTGATTGATGAACTCGGCGGCAAGGATTCGATCCTGCTTGACCAGTTCGCCATCCTTATAAACTTCTTCGTAGATGACGCTGAAGAAATCGTTTTCGCGTAAATCGAGCGCGAAATCGATATCCCACCCGAAGATATCGGTCAGTCGCATGATGACAGCGTCGGACAGCCCCGCTTTCTGGCCGTCGAGAAACAGCGAATGCGTGATGCGAGTGCTCGCTGCGGTGACTTTGATTTCGGGTTCGATCTCTTCGGTATGCGCGACGTAACGAGTACCGTCGTGGACCACGGCCAGAGAGTTGAGCTGATCAAGCTCGAGCACGAGTTCAGCGATGTTTTCACCGTCCATCCGGAAGCGAACGACCTGACCAGGTCGCAGCGCTTTCAGTCCGACCGTTTCCTTGCCGAGCGACATGATTTCGTGCAGCGTAGTTCGCGGCAACTTGAGGCGCGAGAAGATCAGCGACAAATTGTCTCCAGGTGCCACCGTGACGTTACGCCAGTTTCCCGCGCGGTCGTCCACGGCGGGGGTCTCGCTCGCAGCATCGGGGCTGACTCGAGCGATGGCATCAGCGATGACGTCGGGCAGCCGCGGTTCGAACGGCAGGCGTCGGTTGCTGGCGACGTCATGCACGCCTATCCCTCGCGCATAGTTGGCAAGAGCGAGCGGCGTTTCGACGAGATCCGGAGATGGGTTGGATGCGGCGCCCGTATTACGCTCGGGCAGACTGAAGAAGATGAGGGCGGTCGTGATGGCCGCTATGAGGCTCACGGGTTTCCATTTGCGCAGGGCCGCTGTCGGACGCCGCTGACGAGAGCTTTTCAAATACTTCATGCTTTATATAGCGTGCTCGTGGCTGGTCGCCGACCCGGCGAAAAATATCCGCATCGGCACAATACGTCAATGTTTATTAACAATTTTCGTATGCCGGCATAT
>OZ257136.1:0-3057500 GCA_965278995.1 Gammaproteobacteria bacterium | reverse complement strand
CTGGAGGTATCGGAAGTGCGAATGCTGACATGAGTAGCGAATATGCGGGTGAAAAACCCGCACGCCGAAAGCCCAAGGTTTCCCACGCGACGCTAATCGGCGTGGGGTGAGTCGGCCCCTAAGGTGAGGCAGAAATGCGTAGCCGATGGGAAGCAGGTTAATATTCCTGCACCTTGATTTACTGCGATGGGGGGACGGAGAAGGTTAAACCAGCCGGGTGTTGGATGTCCCGGTTTAAGCATGTAGGGAGCTCTCTTAGGTAAATCCGGGAGGGCAATCCTGAGGTGTGATGACGAGGTCCCATGTGGACTGAAGTGGTTGATACCAGGCTTCCAGGAAAATCCTCTAAGCTTCAGGTAAATCGGGACCGTACCCGAAACCAACACAGGTGGGCAGGGAGAGTATCCCAAGGCGCTTGAGAGAACTCTGGTGAAGGAACTAGGCAAAATAGCACCGTAACTTCGGGAGAAGGTGTGCCCTTGGTATGTGAAGAGCTTGCGCTCGGAGCAGAAGAGGGTCGCAGTGACCAGGTGGCCGCGACTGTTTACTAAAAACACAGCACTCTGCAAACACGAAAGTGGACGTATAGGGTGTGACGCCTGCCCGGTGCCGGAAGGTTAATTGATGGGGTTAGCCGCAAGGCGAAGCTCTTGATCGAAGCCCCGGTAAACGGCGGCCGTAACTATAACGGTCCTAAGGTAGCGAAATTCCTTGTCGGGTAAGTTCCGACCTGCACGAATGGCGTAACGACGGCCACACTGTCTCCACCAGAGACTCAGCGAAATTGAAGTTGCTGTTAAGATGCAGTGTACCCGCGGAAAGACGGAAAGACCCCGTGAACCTTTACTATAGCTTTGCACTGGACTTTGAATATGTTTGTGTAGGATAGGTGGGAGGCTTTGAAGCGTGATCGCTAGATTGCGTGGAGCCACCCTTGAAATACCACCCTGGCATCTTTGAGGTTCTAACCTAGGCCCGTTATCCGGGTCGGGGACAGTGTATGGTGGGTAGTTTGACTGGGGCGGTCTCCTCCCAAAGAGTAACGGAGGAGCACAAAGGTACCCTCAGCGCGGTCGGAAATCGCGCAACGAGTGCAAAGGCATAAGGGTGCTTGACTGCGAGATAGACACATCGAGCAGGGACGAAAGTCGGTCTTAGTGATCCGGTGGTTCTGTATGGAAGGGCCATCGCTCAACGGATAAAAGGTACTCCGGGGATAACAGGCTGATTCCTCCCAAGAGTTCACATCGACGGGGGAGTTTGGCACCTCGATGTCGGCTCATCACATCCTGGGGCTGTAGCCGGTCCCAAGGGTATGGCTGTTCGCCATTTAAAGTGGTACGCGAGCTGGGTTTAGAACGTCGTGAGACAGTTCGGTCCCTATCTTCCGTGGGCGCTGGAGACTTGAAGGGAGCTGCTCCTAGTACGAGAGGACCGGAGTGGACGTACCTCTGGTGTTCCGGTTGTCATGCCAATGGCAACGCCGGGTAGCTAAGTACGGACGGGATAACCGCTGAAAGCATCTAAGCGGGAAGCCTCCCCTAAGATTAGGTCTCCCAAGATCCTCGAGATCTCTAAAGGGCCCTTGAAGACTACAAGGTTGATAGGCTGGGTGTGGAAGCGCAGTAATGTGTGAAGCTAACCAGTACTAATTGCCCGTGCGGCTTGACCATATAACGCTGAAGCGTTTTGTGTCTGCCATGAAGCATGTACAAATGCCAACGACTAATCCAAACATCGAAGTTGCGTGATGCCCTGAACGGGCAAACGGAGCGGCCACTTTGGTCGCCCCGCCACGTCGACTTCACACCGCCTTGCCTGGCGATAATAGCGAGTAGGAACCACCTGAATCCATCCCGAACTCAGAAGTGAAACTGCTTAGCGCCGATGATAGTGTGCACTTCAGCATGTGAAAGTAGGTCATTGCCAGGCATTAATTCTGTAACCTCTCCTTCGGCAAATCGCCGGAGGAGAGGCTTACAACGTCCGCTCGAACAACACCCTAAACCAAACGACTGTGGCTTCGCGCGATAGCTTCGTGCGGCACATGGGCGTACTTCGCTGAGAAGTCCAGGATGGACTTATCCGTAGTTTTATCAGAATAGACCGCTGATCCGACCCTCGTCGTCGACGTCGATTCTCTCGGCCGCGGGCGTTTTCGGCAGACCCGGCATAGTCATCATATTGCCGGCGATGGCGACGACGAAACCGGCGCCAGCGGCTACACGTACTTCGCTGATTTCCACAGTGTGGTCGACGGGCGCGCCACGTAAGGTCGGGTCGGTCGAAAATGACATCTGCGTTTTGGCCATGCACACCGGAAAGCCCGGGTAGGCCAGGTCGAATTCCTGCAGTTGCTGGCGCACGCGTGCCGGTGCACTGATCCCGCTCGCACCATAGATGCGTTTTGCGATCGCTTCAATTTTGTTCCACAGCGAGTCATCCGTGGCGTAGACGTAGCGATGTGCAGTCGTATTCCGCGCAATGGCGGTGGTTACCGCATCAGCCAGTTGCTCGGCGCCAGCGCCTCCTTCAGCCCAATGGCGCGCAACTACCGCGACACCGCCGAGGGCCTCTACCTGACTGACGAGACAGGCAATTTCAGCCGCAGTATCGTGGGTGAAATGGTTGATACTGACGACACAAGGCAAGCCATAGTGCTCGGTAATATTGCGTAGATGACGCGCCAGATTGACGCTGCCGGCTTCAAGTGCCGCAACGTTCTCGTGATTCAGGTCGGCGACTGCCACACCGCCGTGGTACTTCAACGCGCGGACCGTCGCGACGAGCACCACTGCGCGCGGTTGAAGGCCGGCCATGCGACATTTGATATCAATAAATTTTTCCGCGCCGAGGTCGGCACCGAAGCCGGCCTCGGTGACCACATAGTCAGCAAGTTTCAATGCTGTCCGCGTTGCCGTTACGGAGTTGCAGCCGTGCGCTATATTGGCAAACGGTCCACCGTGAACGAAAGCGAGATTATTTTCGAGTGTCTGCACCAGGTTCGGGCTGATCGCATCCTTCAACAACGCGGCCATCGCTCCGTGTGCTTTGAGATCGGCGGCTGTCACGGGCCGGCGACCAGTACGCGTATAGCCGACGACTATCCGACCCAGACGGGCCTTCAGATCCTTCAGCGATGTTGCCAGACAGAAGATGGCCATGACTTCCGAAGCGACGGTGATATCGAAGCCATCCTCGCGCGGAAACCCGTTGGCCGTGCCGCCCAGGCCAATCACGATGTCGCGTAGTGCACGGTCGTTCATATCGACAACGCGCTTGTAACTGATCAGGCGCGGGTCGAGGTCGAGTTCATTGCCATGACTGAGATGGTTATCGAGCATCGCTGCCAGCAGATTGTGTGCAGCGCCGATAGCGTGGAAATCGCCGGTGAAATGCAGATTGATATCTTCCATCGGGACAACCTGGGCGTAACCACCGCCGGCCGCGCCACCTTTGACGCCGAAACACGGTCCCAGAGACGGCTCCCGCAGACAGATGATGGTGCGTAGACCGCGTCGGTTCATGGCATCGCCAAGACCGACAGTCGTGGTCGTTTTGCCTTCGCCCGCCGGTGTCGGGCTGATCGCCGTAACCAGGATGAGTTTGCCATCGCTGCGGGAATCGAGTTCGCGGATATAGTCGAGTGAAAGCTTGGCTTTGTAGTGCCCATAAGGAACAAGGTGCTCGGCCGGTATCCCGTAACTCGCAGCGGCGAGCGGCACGATAGGTTTCATCTGCGCAGCCTGCGCAATGGCGATATCGGACATGGATTGACCTCGCAAATGATCGGAGACGGTAATCTACAGGCCACAGCCTGGACGAAAAGAAGCAGACGTTGACGAACGATGCTGCCGGACCGTGGGGCCGGCCGCGGGCAAGTCCCTCGGAGCCGCTGAACTGGCCGCGAGTTTAGCATCGACGACGTGCTCCGCGTGTTACGCCGCAGACTCCCGCCATTGAGAAAAAGTGCTTGTTCTGGTAGCTTCTGCGCGGCATCGGCGAGTGCAAGACGGCAGTCGGAGCAGGGCTGGCGACGCCTGGGTTCGAACGCGGAAGTGCCGCACTCGGCAGCACAATCCGCCGCTTGGGTTACGCTCAGCACCATCTTGGCCCGCCTCGGGTCGGACGCCGACGGCGCCGCGCGAGGCCCTGTAAGCAGAGTACTGCATGACGCGATATATCTTCGTTACCGGCGGCGTCGTGTCCTCGCTCGGCAAGGGCATCGCTTCAGCTTCACTCGGTGCCATACTTGAAGCCCGCGGTCTCGAAATTGCGATGGTCAAACTTGACCCGTATATCAACGTCGACCCGGGAACGATGAGCCCGTTCCAGCATGGCGAAGTGTTCGTTACCGACGACGGCGCGGAAACCGACCTCGATCTCGGCCACTACGAGCGCTTCGTGCGTTGCCGTACCTCGTCGAAGAGCAACTACACGACCGGGCGCATCTACGCCGAAGTGATCCGCAAGGAACGCCATGGTGAGTATCTCGGCGCGACCGTTCAGGTCATTCCGCACATCACCGACGAGATTATTCGCTGCATCAAGCAAGGCGCCGGCAATGCCGAGATTGCCATGGTCGAGATTGGCGGTACGGTCGGCGACATCGAGTCCCTGCCGTTCCTCGAAGCTATTCGACAGATGCGTGTCGAACTCGGTGCATCGCATTGCCTGTTCATGCATCTCACCCTGGTCCCGTTCATACATTCTGCCGGGGAAATGAAAACCAAGCCGACCCAGCATTCGGTCAAGGAACTGCGCTCCATCGGCATTCAACCGGATATCCTTCTGTGTCGCGCCGACCGCCCGCTGCCTGCCTCCGACCGGCGCAAGATAGCCTTGTTCACCAATGTCGAGGAGCGCGCCGTAATCACCGCGCGTGATGCCGACACCATCTACAAAATCCCGGCCATGCTGCATGACGAAGGGCTGGACGAAATCGTTATCGAGCGTTTCGGCCTCAAAGTACCGGCGGCAGATTTGAGTCAATGGCTGGCGGTCGTTCATGCGCTCCAGCATCCAGAGCGCGCAGTCAACGTCGCGATGGTCGGCAAGTACGTGAATCTGACGGAATCCTATAAATCGCTGTCCGAGGCACTTACGCACGCCGGCATTCACACGCACACACGAGTGAATCTGCATTACGTCGATTCCGAACGTCTCGAAACGGAAGGCACCGCAGTACTCGACGACATGCACGCAATTCTGGTACCGGGCGGTTTTGGCGAGCGCGGCATCGAAGGCAAGGTCATGGCTGTGCGTTATGCGCGCGAGCAGCGCGTTCCGTATCTTGGCATCTGCCTCGGGATGCAGGCTGCTGTCATCGAATTCGCCCGTCACCGTGCCCGGCTCGAAGGTGCGCACAGTACGGAGTTCGATCCCCGCACGCCGCACCCGGTCATTGCGCTTATCACCGAGTGGAAGACAGCCGAGGGCGCAATCGAGGTCCGCTCACAGGAAGGTGATGTCGGCGGCACCATGCGTCTTGGCGGCCAAGCCTGCAAGCTTGCACCAGACAGCCATGTGGCGCGCGCCTACGGTACCGATCTCATCAACGAAAGGCATCGGCACCGCTACGAATTCAACAATACCTACACCATGGAGCTCGAAGCCGCTGGATTGCGCATCTCGGGGCGATCGATGGACGGCAATCTGGTCGAGATCGTCGAAATTCCGACGCATCCGTGGTTCGTTGGTTGTCAGTTCCACCCCGAGTTCACCTCGACGCCGCGCGATGGCCACCCGCTCTTCACCGCCTTTCTGCACGCCGCTCTCAAGCATCAGGCACAGCTGGCGGCTGAGGTGACTGATGCGGTTGTGTAGTTACGAGGTCGGAACCGATAGTCCGTTTTTCCTGATTGCAGGTCCCTGCGTCATCGAATCCGAGAGCCTCGTGCTCAATACGGCAACAGCACTGGCGCGCATGACGGCCGAGCTCGGCATTCCGTTCATTTTCAAGGCGTCCTACGACAAGGCCAATCGCACCTCGCATACGAGTTACCGCGGTCCCGGCCTCGAGCAGGGCCTGCGGATTCTGGCCCGTGTGCGCGACGAACTCGGCATACCCGTATTGACTGACGTGCACGAAGACAGCCCGCTGGACGAAATTGCCGCGGTCGTGGATATTCTGCAGACGCCGGCGTTTCTCTGCCGCCAGACGAATTTCATCCAGAACGTTGCGCGTCAGGGTAAACCGGTCAACATCAAAAAAGCGCAGTTCCTCGCGCCGTGGGACATGGCCAATGTCGTCGCCAAGGCGCGTGCTGTCGGCAACGACCAGATCATGGTCTGCGAACGTGGCACCTCTTTCGGTTACAACTATCTCGTGTCAGATATGCGAGCACTGCTGATCATGCGCGAAACCGGCTGTCCGGTCGTTTTCGACGCCACGCATTCGGTGCAGTTGCCGGGAGGGCAGGGCACGGTCTCGGGCGGTCAGCGTGAGTTTGTCCCGGCGCTGGCGCGCGCTGCAGTCGCTGTCGGCATCTCCGGATTGTTCATGGAAACGCACCCTGACCCCGATCAGGCACTGAGCGATGGCCCGAATTCCTGGCCACTTGCCGACATGCCGGCGCTGCTCGAAACGCTGAAAAAACTCGACCTGGCCGTCAAGGCCTGAACTCTTCATCCTCATTGATTGACTGACATCATGGCCAATATCGCAAGCATTCAGGCATTGGAGATTATCGATTCGCGCGGCAACCCGACCGTGCGCGCGGAAGTCACGACGACGAGCGGCGCGCGCGGCTCGGCGGCCGTGCCTTCCGGCGCCTCTACTGGCGAACGCGAGGCGCTCGAGCTGCGTGACGGTGACAAGACCCGATACCTCGGCAAAGGAGTGCTGACGGCCGTCGCTAACGTCAACGGACCGATAGCTGGCGCTCTAAAAGGTCGCGATGTGACCGATCAGGAAGCTCTCGACCGCGTCATGCTTGAGCTCGACGGCACGCCTAACAAGGGCAAACTCGGCGCCAATGCCATGCTCGCCGTATCGATGGCGGCCGCGCACGCGGCAGCTGCGGTTGCTGGCAAACCCCTTTACGCGAACCTGATACAGAGTCAGCAATACACCTTGCCAGTGCCGATGATGAACGTCATCAATGGTGGCGCGCACGCCAATAACAGCGTGGATCTGCAGGAGTTCATGATCCTGCCGGTTGGTGCGCCGACTTTTCGCGAGGCACTGCGCTATGGCGCGGAGATTTTTCACGCGTTGAAATCACTGTTGAATGCCGAAGGCGCCAGTACGGCGGTCGGCGACGAAGGCGGCTTCGCACCCGACCTGCCGTCGAACGAAGCGGCACTCGAACTGATTGCCCGTGCCGTCGCCAAAGCGGGCTATACGCTGGGTGATGACATCATGCTCGGACTCGATGTGGCCAGCTCCGAATTCTATCGAGATGGATTGTATCGTCTGGACTCTGAGGGCCGCGCGCTCGACGCCACCGGTATGACCGACATGCTGGCCAGTTGGAGCGCGCGCTACCCGATTATCAGTATCGAAGATGCGATGGATCAAAATGACTGGGCGGGCTGGAAACTGCTGACGGACAAGCTCGGACAGCGCGTGCAACTGGTCGGCGACGACCTGTTTGTCACCGATGTACAAACCCTGCAACGCGGGATTGATGCCGGCGTCGCAAATTCCATTCTGATCAAAGTCAATCAGATAGGGACTTTGACCGAAACGTTTGCCGCGATCGAGCTGGCACGAGCCAATCGTTATACCGCCGTCGTCTCGCATCGTTCAGGTGAGACCGAGGATTCGACCATCGCTGACATCGCCGTCGCATACGGCACCGGTCAGATCAAGACCGGTTCGATGTCGCGTTCCGACAGGATCGCGAAATACAATCGCCTGCTCGTCATCGAGCACCAGCTCGGGGATCGCGCGGTCTATCCAGGGCGCGAGGCTTTCTACAATCTTGGCCAGCGCTGACGCGAAACGCTTTACGCCAGCGCGGCGGCGACGCATGGGCCCGCTGGCATGCTGCTGCAAGAGGACACCATGCGCTCGGTGATCGTGGTCCTGCTCGTCGGCGCGCTTTACCTGCAATATGCGCTGTGGTTCCGCCAAGGCGGTATACGCGATGTCGACAAGCTCGAGAGCGCCGTCGTCGAAGCGAAAGATGAAATAGCGCGTCTTCGTGAGCGCAATCGTGCGCTCGCCGCTGAAGTCATGGATCTCAAGCAGGGACTGGAAGCCATCGAAGAACGTGCGCGCAGCGAGATGGGTAAGATCAAAAGCGGTGAAGTATTCTTTCGCATGACCGAGCCGCCGCTCGATCCGCCGGTTGCGGGCGCGATGCCGCCGCTCACCGTTGAAGCGACCGAGACACCAGGCGGCGAAGGTGCTGCGGAAGGCATCCCGGCGGCCGATCTCGCGCCCGTCGTGGCGCCGCCACCGACAGCTGCGCTCGCCGAACCCGCTGTTATTGACCATCCTGCAAACCAACCTGCAACGGCTGCGCCGCAGCACCCGCAACCATGAGCGGTCGCCTTTATGCTGTCGTGCCGGCCGCCGGTTACGGCGCGCGCATGGGCAGCGACGTGCCCAAACAATATCTCGCGCTGGCTGGACGCACCGTTCTCGAACATACGGTGTGGCGGCTTGCCGGTCATCCAGAGATTGTGCGAATCGTCGTCGTCGTCTCGCCTGGTGACGAACACTATGCCGAGCTCGCTGCACGATTGCCGAACAATGTCGAACGCGCTGACGGCGGCACTGAGCGTTGTCACTCCGTGTTGAACGGTCTGCACGCCCTCAGGGGGCGCGCCGATGACGACGACTGGGTGATGGTGCACGACGCGGCACGTCCGTGTGTACGACGCGCCGACCTCGACCGCATGCTGGATGAACTCGGTGACGATCCTGTCGGCGGCATTCTGGCTGTGCCGGTTCGTGACACACTCAAACGCGCCGACAGCACCCGGCATGCCATTGCGACCATCGACCGCAGTCAGCTATGGCAGGCGCAGACACCGCAGATGTTCCGCTATGGTCCACTTCGTGATGCACTGGTTGCGGCGCTTGCCGCCGGTCATATCGTCACTGACGAAGCGCAGGCCATTGAAGCGTGGGGGTTCAGCCCACGGCTGGTCCCCGGGCATAGCGACAATCTCAAAATCACGCATCCCGAAGATTTGCCATTGGCGCTGCTCATCCTGCGAGCGCAGGAAGCCGGCGCAGGAGAGAAGCAGCAATGAGAGTAGGTCAGGGTTACGATGCGCATCGGTTCAAGGAAGGCAGTCATGTCGTGCTCGGCGGCGTCGACATTCCCTTTGATCACGGACTCGCGGCGCATTCGGATGGTGACGTACTGTTGCATGCTGTTTGTGACGCTTTGCTCGGCGCCGCGGCGCTCGGCGATATCGGCCGCCATTTTCCTGATAGTGACGAACAGTATCGTGGTGTCAGCAGTCGCAAGCTGCTCAGGCGCGTTCGTGAACTGCTCACCGAAGCAGGTTACGCCATCGTTAATATCGATGTAGTTCTGATCGCCGAGCGCCCACGTATCTCGCGTCACGTCGAAGCCATGCGCAAAAACATCGCCGACGACACCGGACTTGCCCTCGGTGCAATCAATATCAAGGGCACGACCACCGAAAAAATGGGCTTCACTGGCCGCGAAGAGGGTATCGCGGCGAGCGCCGTCTGCCTGATCGAATGATCTGAATGAGTAGTTCCCACCGCAACGCCCTGCCGGCCGGCTCGATGCTGCTGTGGTATCAGATCGAGCGCGTGCTGGGGCAAGGCGCTTTCGGTGTCACTTATCTTGCGCAGGACAGCAACCTGCATCGACCGGTGGCAATCAAGGAGTATCTGCCCTCTCAATTGTCGTTTCGCGAAGACGACGGGTCCGTGCTTGCTATAAGTGACGAGCTGGCCGACGAATACGCGGCCGGGCTGCGGCGCTTTGTTACCGAGGCACGCACGCTTGCGAAGTTCGAACATCCGTCTATCGTGCGTGTGCATAACGTATTCGAAGCAAATCGCACGGCATATATGGTCATGCGATATGAGGAGGGGGAGGATCTCGGGCAGGTGTTAAAGCGGCGCCGGACACTCTCCGAAGCCGATCTGCTGAGGTTACTGTACCCGCTGCTGGCGGGTCTTGAAGTCATCCATGCGCAAGGTTTCGTTCACCGCGATATCAAGCCCGGAAATATCTTCATTCGCCGTGATGGTACGCCACTGTTGCTCGATTTCGGTTCAGCGCGCGAAGCCATGGGCGGCGTCTCGCGTACGCTCACCAACTTTGTCTCGCCGGGCTACGCGCCGATAGAACAATACGCCAGTAAAAGCGACGGACAAGGTCCGTGGAGCGACATCTACGGGCTGGGCGCCACGGTCTATCGCGCAATGACCGGGCGCGCACCCATCGACGCAGTCGAACGTTCGAATGCACTGGCACAAGAGACCAGCGACAGTTATCAGACTGGCGCGCAGAGTGTGCAGGATTGGTACAGCGCTGAGCTGCTGTCGGCTGTTGATCATGCGCTCAGCTTCCGCGCGCAGGACAGGCCACAGTCCGTCGCCGAATGGCGCCGCGAACTGCCGCCAGCGCCGCCGGATACAGCTGCGTCGAGCGGCGTGTTCGCTGCTGCCGACCACCAGCCGTCAGCAAACGACGCTGCCATCAGTGCGCCGACGCTGATGCTGACCCTGCCAGGTACCGAATTGAAACACGTCGAGGACGTGGCGCCTGGCCTGGCAGTTCCTGTTCCCGCTGCGATTGCGGATGAGAAGCGTGTAACGAATTCAATCTCATCGCCAGCGCCGCCAGCGCCGCCAGCGCCGCCAGCGCGATCTGGGAGGATGAAGGTTTATCTCGGCGCGCTGCTCGCGCTTATCGTCGTCGCACTGCTCGGAGGCTCGTGGCTTGGGCGCGCGTTGAGCGAGCGTGAGGTCACGGTCACCGTCCCCGAACCGGCTGCTGTCGCGCCTGACGATTCGACAGCGGCGTTCTCCACTCCAATGCTGAAGGAAACGGCTGCGACTACACCGGATGCCTCTGGCGGACTGCCGGCAGCAATGGCGGTGCCCGACGCCGAACAGGAGCGCATCGATCGGATCGCTGAACTACTATTCACGGCCAGTCAGGATCTCGATGCGCTGCGCCTGACCTCGCCGACGGGGCAGAATGCTTACGAAAAGTATCGCGAGATCTTGCGTCTGGAGCCCGATCATGGACCTGCGCTGCGCGGGATCGAAGCGATTTCTGATCAGTATGTGGGTTTGATCTATCGCGACCTTGAAAGACGAAACTTCGACCGCGCGGAGATTTATCTGCGCAAAGCAGAAACCTTGGCGCCGGGTCGCCCGGCGGTCATCGAAGCACGCGAGGCGCTCACCGCCGAGCGTCTCGCCGCTGCGAAGTCGACTGTACCCGAGAACGCGCAGGCGACGGCTGCACCAGCACCGGCAGGAGTTGCGGAAACACCTCCCGCCAGCAGTCGCATGGATAAATTCCGCCAGCGATTCGAGGATTTCGTTCGCGAACAGAACGCCGCGCAACGCGAGCGTCGCGCATCACGCGGCGATCAGATAAGGGAACGACTCGGCGGCAAACGCTAACTGGCTGGTGAAAAACTACCGCGCTCGTGCATCTTGTCCAGCCTTTGCTCGCGACGTTTTTCACCAGCCTGTTTTGGCCTGTTCAGGCAGGCGCGTGACTGCGCAACAGTACATACAGCGCGCCTGAGCCGCCATCACTGTCCTGCGCTGGCGTATAGGCGAGCACCGCCTCATGGTGACGCAACCAGCGCAGCACTTGCGGTTTGAGCACGGCTCTCAGGCCGGGCGAGGACAACCCCTTGCCGTGGATGATGCGCACGCAATTGAATCGTCGGCCGCGCGCGTCGGCGATGAAGTGCGCCAGGCGCACGCCCGCTTCGCGTAGATTCAAACCGTGCAGATCGAGTTCGGCCGCGACCGGATATTGACCACGGCGCAGTTTGCGCAGGACGCTGCTTTGCACGCCGTTGCGCTGGAAGCTTCCTTCCGGAGCAGCAGCACTGCTGTCGTCGCGCTGCATGTCCGGTGTCAGCGGCGGGAGTCCGGCCTCAGGCTCGACGGGCCGCGGCCGTGCCGGCGGGCGCGGTCTTTCGAGCTGGACGGTATCGTGGCGTAATCGTCTCACCTTGCCGACAAGATGCGCGAACGTGCTGTGGTCGTCCTCGCTGGTCATGACTTCAGGTACCGAGCAGCGCCTGAGAGTGCGCCATTTGTGCGTAAACGCTACCAAGCGCGGCCATGAATGCACCATGGACATCAACGGCCTTGATCGACTGCCCACTGAAGTTGAGATCGCGCGTTGCGCAGGCGTCGCTGGCAACGATGCAGCGCAAGCCGAGATCAAATGCGGCGCGCGTACTGGCATCAATACACATATGACTCATGGCGCCGCAAATCACCAGCTCGTCGACGCCCGCTTTCTGTACAGTCTCGGCAAGTGCGGTGGCGCGGAATGCATTTGGGAAATGTTTCTGGGTCAACGATTCGCCCGCGGCAGGCGTGACACGGGGATTGATCTCGGCGCCCGGCGTACTGGGCAGAAAGAAGCCCGCTTCCGGCCGCGTCGCCAGATGCTGAACATGAAACAGCGGGGCACCATCGGCGCGAAATCGCGCCAGCAGCCTGGCTGCGTTGTCGGCCGCCTGTTCCATGCCGGCGAGTTCCATCGTTCCGCCGGGAAAATAATCGTTCTGGATGTCGATGAGCAATAAACCGCGTGCCATGATCCTCTCCTCTCCCGGTCGTTTCGCGCTACATGCGCGGTGCTGCGCTAAATCCTATCTGCCGCGACCGCGCGGCGCCAGCCGACACGCGTTCGTCAGGTTTCGACGAAACGTCGCGCGTTATTGAACAGCGCCATCCACGGACTTTCAGCGTCGTGCCAGTCAGGCGCGAACCAGGACATCTGCCGGCGCAGGAAGACGCGTTCGGGATGCGGCATGAGGATGGTGGCGCGACCGTCCGTACTGGTCAGGCCGGTGATCCCCTGCGGCGAACCGTTGGGATTGGCGGGATAACGCGCCGCACGCTGACCATCGGCATCGATGAAGCGCAGGCAGACACCGCCCGCGTTGCCAGCTATCGCGGCATCGTCCCAGTGCGCGCGGCCTTCGCCGTGAGAGACAACGACGGGCGCGCGCAGCCCGGCCATGCCGGCCATCAGTACCGACGGGGAATGCTCGACTTCGACCAAGCTCAGACGCGCTTCGAACTGCTCCGAACGATTGCGCAGGAAAGTTGGCCAGCCGGCTGCGCCGGGAATCAGGTCTTTCAACTCGGCCAGCATCTGGCAGCCATTGCACACGCCAAACGTGAATGTTTCTGAGCGAGCAAAAAAAGCAGCAAATGCCGCACGTGCACGTTCATTGTGCCGGATGGTGCCGGCCCAGCCTCGCCCCGCACCGAGCACGTCGCCGTAAGAGAACCCGCCGCAGGCAGCGAGACCGACCATGTCAGCCAGTGATTGTCGGCCGGCGAGAATGTCCGTCATGTGCACGTCGATGGCGTCGAATCCGGCGCGGTCGAACGCCGCCGCCATTTCAATCTGTCCGTTCACACCCTGCTCACGCAGTATGGCGACCCGCGGTCGAACGGCCGTTGCTGGACGTGGACGATGGCGCTCGTATCCTTCCGGGAGGACGAGCTGCAGACCACGGGCATCGGGATCCACAATCGTCGCGAACTCCTCGTCGGCGCAATCGGGGTGATCACGCAATCGTTGCATGGCATGGGTGTTGGCGCAGTAATCGGTCAGCAACTCGGTCAAGGGTGAATCGAACAGGGTGTGACCGTCACGGTGCAATCGAAATCGCGGTGTCTCTTGCGGTCGACCGACGACGTGGACGGCGTCGCCGAGTCCGGTGTCGGTACGGAAATAGTGCAGGACTACCGGCAGGTCGGCAGTTCGAATTTGTATGACTGCGCCGGGTTCCTCGGCGAATAATACGGCCAGGCTATCGTCACCCAGGGCGGCGAGATCGATATCGAGACCCGTACGCGCGGCGAACGCCATTTCCGCCAGTGTGACGAATAGCCCACCGTCGGAGCGATCGTGATAAGCAAGTAGATAGCCGCCATCATTCAACAACTGAATCGCGCGGAAGCAGTCGGCAAGATCGGCCGGTGCGTCGCAGTCGGCAGGCTGTCCACCTGGCGTGCCGAAACATTGCGCGAGAATCGAGGCCCCGAGCCGGTTTTTGCCGCGGCCGAGATCGATCACCAACAGAACAGTTTCCACGTCCTTCGCAAGTTCCGGCGTGAGGCTCTGGCGAACGTCGATGACCGGCGCAAATGCCGTAGCGATGAGCGACACCGGCGCAACCGTGCGCCAGGTCTGTCCCTCGCTCTGCCAGGTCGATTGCATGGACATCGAATCTTTGCCGACCGGAATGTTGATCCCCAGCGCCGGGCAGAACTGCATGCCGACAGCATGAACCATGTCATAGAGTCGCGCATCCTCGCCAGGATGGCCGGCAGGACACATCCAGTTCGCCGACAGCACGATATCTTCGATGCGTAAAATGCGCGCTGCGGCGAGATTGGTGACGGCTTCCGCGATGGCAAGTCGCGCGGCGGCCGGTCCGTCGACAAGTGCAACCGGAGTACGTTCACCGAGCGCCATCGCTTCGCCGACGTGATCGATGAAACTGCTCGCCGTCACGGCGCAATCGGCGACCGGCACCTGCCAGGGCCCGACCATCTGATCGCGCACGACCAGACCGCCGACACTGCGATCGCCGATGGTGATCAGAAAACGCTTGTCGCCGACACCGGGGTAGCGAAGTACGCGCTGGATGGCCTCGGCGAGTGCTATCGGCGCGCAGTCCAGCGTCGGAAACGAAGCCTCGCTGTGGTGGACATCACGGTGCATGCGCGGCGCTTTGCCGAAGATGACATCCATCGGCAGGTCGATGACGAATTCGCGGCGTTTCGTGTCGTTGACGACGAGGCGCTCTTCGACCGTCGCTGTACCGACTGCGGCAAACGGACAACGCTCGCGCGCGCAGATCTCGACGAAGCGTTCGAGATCCTCAGCGGAAATCGCGAGCACGTAACGCTCCTGCGCTTCGTTGCACCAGATTTCGAGTGGCGACAGGCCGGGATCGGCGTTCGGAATCGCACGCAGATCGATCACGCCGCCGCGCCCGTGATCGTGCAACAGTTCGGGTATCGCATTCGACAATCCGCCAGCTCCGACGTCGTGGATCATGGCAATGGGATTGCGTTCGCCTTCGGCCCAGCAGCGATCGATGACCTGCTGGCAGCGGCGTTCCATCTCGGCGTTGTCGCGCTGCACGGAGGCGAAATCGAGTTCGGCTTCGATCACGCCTGATCCGACCGACGATGCAGCACCGCCGCCAAGACCGATCAGCATGCCCGGCCCGCCCAGCACGATGATGTGATCGCCTGAAGCAACGCCGCGCTTTTCGACATGGCCGGCACGGATGTTGCCAAGGCCGCCGGCCAGCATGATCGGTTTGTCATAGCCGCGAACGAGGCCGTTCTCCGCATCGGCGACGTATTCGAAACTGCGGAAGTACCCGCATAATGCCGGGCGACCGAACTCGTTGTTGAACGATGCCGCCCCGATAGGCCCTTCAAGCATGATGGCGAGCGCATTGGCGAGCCGTGGATTGTGCGGGCGCGTTGTCTCCCACGGCTCCGGGTATCCGGGCACGCGCAGATGCGAGACGCTGAAACCGGTCAGGCCGGCTTTCGGTTTCCCCCCGCAGCCGGTCGCCCCTTCGTCGCGGATCTCGCCGCCAGCTCCAGTCGAAGCGCCCGGGTAAGGCGAAATCGCAGTCGGATGATTGTGCGTTTCGACTTTCATCAGAATGTGCACATCTTCATCGACCGCGCGGTAGCGGGCGCTGTTCGGGTCGGCGAAAAAGCGTGCCGCTCGATAACCGGTGGTGACAGCGGCGTTATCGCGATAGGCCGAAAGCACGCCGTTGGGATGCTGCGCATGCGTGTTGCGGATCATCCCGAACAGGCTTGAAGCGGCTGGCACGCCATCGATGGTCCAGCTCGCGTTGAATATCTTGTGCCGGCAATGCTCCGAGTTGGCCTGTGCGAACATCATCAGTTCGATATCGGTCGGATCGCGGCCGAGTTCGCCATAGCGCTGCGCCAGATAATCGATTTCATCGCTGGCCAGTGCGAGCCCGAGTGCGGCATCCGTTTCCACCAGTGCCACGCGACCACGCGCCAAGAGCGCAACTGTGCCGAGCGCGCCGGGTTCGCGCGGTCGATTGAGTCGCGCGAGCGCGGACCGGTCATGAAGCACGGTTTCGGTCATGCGATCATGCAGCAACATGGCCACGGCAGCGCGACTGCCCGGGTCGCCTCCATATAGCCACCAGGCGGTCACACGTTCGATGCGAGCGAGGCCGGCCAGGCCGCAATTACGGCAGATTTCGGTCGCTTTGCTGGCCCATGGCGATAGCGTACCGAGGCGCGGCGCAACGAGCAGTTGCGGCGCGAATTCGGCGCTGTCGTCGATCACCGCGCTCGCCCCAGTCAGGTCGCACAGCCGGGCGACAACTGCCGGCGTAGCAACCTGATCCGCTTCCAGCCAGGCGACATAGACATGGTCAGCGTCGAGGCTGCGGAGTGTCGGGTCGAGTTTGCGACTCTCGGTCAGACTTTTGTGGATGCGGAACGGGGAGAGTGCCGGGGCGCCGCGCAATAGCAGCATGGAAAGCGTTCCTCGAGGACGATGGTGCACGGCCTGCCCGCGCAGGCCGCCGAGGGCGCTATTGTCGTGAACTCGGCGGCGGAGTGCCACTGCCAGGCGCAGGCGAACTAAACAGGGCGCCGCGGTATCCCGGTCGTGATTCAGACCAAGATGCCGCAGCGTTGGCTACTTATGCCGGAACATCCCGGCTGCAACGCCGACCAAGGCCTCGGCACCGAGAAACCCATCGGCAGTGGTAAGGCCATAGGAAGATACCGGACGACGGTCTAAAATCACGCCCATTCGAGGGGAAAATCCATGAATCAGACATTCGATGTAATCGTGATTGGTGCCGGCGTTTCCGGTCTTTATTCGCTGTACAAACTTCGCGAACTCGGCATGACAGCGCGCGTATTCGAGGCCGGTACGGGTATCGGAGGTACCTGGTACTGGAACCGTTACCCCGGTGCCCGTTTCGACTCGGAAAGTTATTCCTACCAGTACTCGTTCTCGCAGGAAGTACTGGACGAATGGGAGTGGACCGAGCATTTCTCCGGCCAGCCGGAAATCGAGCAGTATCTGCACTTTGTTGCCGACAAGTACGATTTGAAACGGGACATCGAATTGAATGCGCGTGTCGCCACCGTGATCTATGACAGTGCGACCAAACTGTGGGAAATCGAGACCCTGAACGGCGTGCGGGCCCGAGGGCGCTTCGTCCTTGCTGCCACCGGCCTGTTGTCGGCCTTTCAGATCCCGGACTTCCCAGGCGTTGAGAGTTTCGCCGGCATGTCGCTGCACAGCGCGCGCTGGCCGAAAGAGACGATCGACTTCAGCGGCAAGCGTGTCGGTGTCATCGGCAGCGGCCCGACGGCCGTTCAGATCATTCAATCGATCGCACCCGAGGTCGATCAGCTGACGGTTTTCCAGCGCACGGCCAATTGGTGTACGCCGCTGCGTAACGGTCCAATAGAGCCGGCTGAACAAAAAGAGCTTAAGCAGAAAGCGCATCAGATATTCGATTTGTGCAAACGCACTTGGGCGGGTTTTATCCACGATCAGGATCCACGCGCCGGTGTCGATGTGCCGAAAGCCGAACGGCTTGCGCATTACCAGGAATTGTACGATCGCGGCGGGTTCGCGCTGTGGCTGGGCAATTACAGCGACTCGTTCACGTCGCGTCTGATCGCCGATGAAGTCGCCGAGTTTCTGACTGCGAAGATCCGGGCGCGAGTCAAGGATCCGGCAACGGCCGAGAAACTGATCCCAAAGAGCCACACGTTTGGCACCAAGCGTTGCCCCGGCGAGAAGAACTACTACGAGACGTTCAATCTTCCCAACGTCGCGCTGGTCGATTTACGCGCGACGCCGATTACGAAGATCACGCCTGAGGGGATCGAAACCGGCGACGACAAGCACGACCTCGATGTCATCGTCTACGCCACCGGCTTTCACAGCGTCACCGGCGAACTCATGCGGATCGATATCCGCGGCGAGAACGGCATCTCTCTGCAGGAACATTGGTCCGACGGCCCGAAAACAAATCTCGGTGTGCAATTTTCCGGCTTTCCCAATTTCTTCGCCATCATGGGGCCGCATAATCCCGCCCTGTTCTGCAACATAACGCGTTGCGTCGAAAGCAACGTCGAGTGGATCATCGGCTGCATCCGCTACATGCGCGATAACGGGTTTGAGACAATCAAAACCACCGTCGAAGCCGAAGAAGCCTGGACCGAGCGTTGCTATATGTCAGCAAAGGGTCTGCTGATCGATGAGATGCAGGATTCGTGGTTTTTCGGCAGCACCAATCCCGAAAACATACGCGGTCGTTTCCTGTTGTTCGCCGGCGGCGTACCGGCTTATCGCGAGATCTTTGCCGACGTCGCGGCGAAGGGATACGCGGGTTTCGATCTGAGTTGAATGACGGTTTCTGATTGCTGATCACTGATCACTTGGTGGCCAGGTTCGGCCGCGCTGTGGGAGACGCGCTTCGGGACACGCGGCGAGTACGTCCATGTAAGCTCGGAAAATACATCCTGCGGGTTCAACCGGTCGCTGCAACGCTCTCCCGCAGTGCGACCTGAGCCGTGCAGAAGGATCAGGAACAGCCACTGGGTGTTACTCAGGGCAGAACGTCGACCTTGACCCAGACGTCGTAGCTGTCACTGCCTTGGCGGCGTGTGCTGTAGGCAAGGCCGCCGCCGCTCTCGCTGTAGGATTCCCCGGCGCCACCGAGCGGGATCCATTCGCCGAGGCGCCCGCTGGCCACGGTCGATAAACCATGCTGGGCAATCTGTCCGCCGCCGCGGCTGTCGAGTTTATCTGCGAACGGCGAGATTTCGAGATGCACGGTATCGCCGGCGAGCCGTGGCGTGACATAGAAGCCGGCGCCTACCGGCTGGTAATCCAGCGATTCCTGAATACTGGCTCCATAAGGCGTCAACACGGCGCTTTGGCGCGGCAGCGGCACTATCTGTCCGGCGCCGATGAACGCGGGTGTGCCTTCGATGGCCGTGACGAAATGGGTATTTGCGCTGTCGTCGGCACCTTGCGTGCTGTAGTTCCGATAAGCAATTTGATTGTCGCCGTCACCGACCACGATGCCGGCGCCGGGGCCGACTATCGGGCCCGGGCCCGGCGGCGCCACGGCGCCGTTTGGCTGACCGCTACCGGCCCGCGCAGCGAGTTCGTTCTGGCGCCACTGACTGCTCGAGGCAATTCCTTGACGCACGGTGATGCGCAGCTGGCGCTGGCGTGTGTCGAGCGTTGCCAGCACCTGTTTCAACTGTGCGAGGTTGTCCGGTGTCGTGCGGATGATCAGCTGGTTGTTCATTCCGGTGACGGTGCCACCAGGTTCGACCAGTTCGCGTAACGGCGGCAGGACTTCGTCGACGAGTCGATGCTTGAGCGGCACTATCTCCATGACAAATGAGTTCGTCGCGAAATCTTCGGCCTGTAACAGTCCGCTCACGAGCAGGGCCAGGCATAGCGCGACAAGACGCAGGTTCATAGATGCAGCTTGCGGAAGTTGGGGTCGGGGAGCGCGCGCGTCCACAGCTCCTCGTAGCGATCGCTGAGACGGGTCGCGACGCGACGGTCAGCGAAACTCGCAACCGCTTCATAGCGATCCGAGAACGTCCGCTGCACGTACCCCATGCCATCGGCGATCAAAAGCGCTTCGTTGAACTGCTTGTGCTGGGCGGCGGGTACGCGGATAGCGACATAACTCGTAAGTTTGAGCGCAAGCTCGATCAGTCGATGGTTCTGCGCGACCAGAGGGCGCGAATCGAGCAGCAACAGGCGCACACGCGCGTGGCGGCTGCCGAGCACCAGGCGGCGAACGGCAGCAACGAACGGTTCGGTGTCGTAGATCAATGGGTCGAGATGGCGGCTGACAATATCAAGCGATCGTTCCGCCTGTTCAGCGAGCGCGAGGCTGACGGCGGCGAGATGTTCGCGCGCGGTGATTTCGAATACGCCGGCACTGTGCCCGAGCACATCTGTCGGCAATGTCTCGGGATCCGGCTCAGACATCGCGCGCGAGTTCTGCGGCCAGGCCGATGTAATGGGCCGGCGTCAGCGCTTTCAGCGCCGTGCGTGCGTCCAGTGGAATTGCCAGACCGTCGATGAACTGATGTAGATGATCGCGCTCGATGCGACGCCCGCGCGTCAGTTGTTTCAGCTGTTCGTAGGAATCAGCGATGCCGTGGCGACGCATGACTGTCTGTACTGGTTCGGCCAGCACCTCCCAGGCAAGATCGAGGTCGCGTTCGAGTGCACTTGGGTCGACTTCGAGTTTAGCGATGCCTTTGATCAACGAGCGACAAGCGATCAGCGTATGGGCCAGCGCCGTGCCGATGTTGCGTAGTACTGTCGAGTCGGTCAGATCGCGCTGCAGGCGCGAAATGGGCAGCTTCCTCGAGAAGTGATCGAGCAGCGCGTCGGCGAGGCCAAGATTGCCTTCAGCATTCTCGAAATCTATCGGATTGACTTTGTGCGGCATGGTCGATGAGCCAACTTCGTTATCGACTTTCTTCTGACGGAAATAGCCGATAGAAATATACGCCCACACATCGCGACTGAAATCGATGAGGATGGTATTGGCACGGGCCAGGGCATCGCAGTATTCGGCGATGCAGTCATGCGGCTCTATCTGCGTGGTATAGGCGTTGAATTCGAGGCCGAGAGACTCGACGAATCGTTGGCTGAGCGCCGGCCAGTCGACTTCCGGGCAGGCTACGAGGTGCGCGTTGTAGTTGCCGACGGCGCCATTCATCTTGCCGAGCAGGGGGCTCACGGCCCAGCTATCGAGCTGACGGCGCAGGCGCATGGCGACATTCGCCATTTCCTTGCCGAGTGTCGTCGGCGTCGCGGTCTGGCCGTGCGTGCGCGCCAGCATGGCGAGTCCTGCATGACGATGCGCGAGCGCCACAATGCCGGACTCGATCTCGTGCAGCGCCGGCAGCAGAACGTCGTTACGCGCAGCCTTCAACATCAGGCCGTAAGCGAGATTGTTGATGTCCTCTGAGGTGCAGGCGAAATGAATGAACGGGATAGCACTGGCCAGACCGGGGTCGATTGCACAGCATTCCTGCAGGAAATACTCGACGGCCTTGACGTCGTGATTGGTGGTCGCCTCGATCTGCTTGATTCGTTCCGCCTGCGCAAGCGAGAACGATGTCGCGATGTTCTCCAGATGCGCACGCGCAGACGGCGCAAACTCACTCAGCGCAGTGAAGCTTGCTTCGCCGGCCAGTGTGTTCAGCCAGGCGACCTCGACCAGCACCCGATAGCGGATGAGCCCGTACTCGCTCGCTATTCCGCGTAGCGGCGCCGACTGGCGCGCATAGCGGCCATCGCTGGGGGCGATGGCGGTAAGCGCTTGATGCGGAGCGGTGGTCGACGGCTCGGACACGATACAGCTACCTGTCTAGGGGGTGGATTGCTTGCCGCCTATGATAGCGCCAGGCGGGGAGATGTTCCGCGATCAGGCGCAGTCAGGGGCGGTCGAACTGCCCTGTAGCTGATCGCGCGGCGCTGCCCGCAGTCCTTTTTGGTGCAACTTTGTGCACCCGCCGGCTTTCGGGATCCGTTACTTCCGTCTACCGGCGCCCGTTCCTCGTCGTGGCCCGCGCTTTGCATCGCCCAGCATCGGTGACTCTGCCCAATGTCGGGCTCGCTGCAGTACGAACTGCGGCGCACCTTGCCGGTAGCAAAGCCGCACCGGGTGACAGATGGCCTGTGACACAGGCGCGTAAGCGCCCAGGTCGCAGCGCTCAGTTCAACCCTGTGTGCTTGCTCCGACGAGGAACCAGTCCGATGAAAGCGAACGACTTGCGTCACGTGAAAGTGATGCTGCGACTATTGACGGTACTAGCCATGCTGACCGCGACCAGCGCCGCCGCCGATGACCTCTGGCGCGCCGTTACTGGCGGGAAGCCCGATCTTCATCTGCGCTATCGCTACGAATACGCCGACGACGGGCAGAAGCCGGTGCTTGAAGACGCCTATGCGAATACCCTGCGCACGGCCGTCGGTTACAGCACTGGCCTGTATCACGGTTTCGGCGCGTACGTCCAAATTGAGGACGTCCGTTCCATCGGCAACGAACAGTACAACGATGGTGGCACTAACGGGCTCGTCTCGCACGCCGTGATCGTCGATCCCGAAGATACCGAGATTCATCAGGCCAACCTGCGTTATCGCGGCCTGTCGCGCACCCAGATCTGGGCCGGACGTCAGGAAATCGAGCATCGCGCGGCGCCGATGCACCGCTATGTCGGCAACATTCTGTGGCGTCAGAATTGGCAGAGCTTCGATGGCGTACGGGTCGTCAACGAGTCGTTGCCGGCGACCAAGGTCGATTATGCCTACATCTGGAACGTGAACCGGATATTCGGCGAGAACAATCCGCTTCCCGACAGAGACGATTTCCGTCTCGATGGCCATCTGATCAACGTCAACTATCGCGGGATTCCGTATAGCACCCTCGAGCCCTATGCCTACCTGCTCGATTTCGACAATGCGCTGCTCGGCAATCGCGTACTGTCGAGTGCAACTTACGGCGCACGGCTGCAGGGTGCATACGACGTCATCAGTTACGCCGCAAAGCTGCTTTACGCGGTCGAATTCGCCCATCAGCAGGACTACGGCAGCGATAATCCAGTTGAGCTCTCGGTCAATTACACGATGGGCGAACTCGGCTTCACCAAACTCATTGCACACCCGTGGTTGGAAGCGGTCACGGTCAAAGTGAGCTACGAGCTGCTCGGAGGCGATGGCGCAGTGGCCGTCGGTGCGGCCCGCGTTGGGCGCGCGTTCCAGACACCCCTCGGCACCAATCATGCGTTTCAGGGTTGGGCCGATAGATTCCTGACCACACCTGCCGACGGCATAGGCGATTTGTATGGCACAGTTGCTGTCAAAGTGCTGGGCGCGAACGCGATGCTCTCCTATCACGATTTCAACTCGGACAAGGATAACTATGACTACGGTGGCGAATGGGACGCCCAGATCACGCGTGTCTTTCGCGAGCATTACACGCTCGGCATCAAGTATGCGCGCTATGAGGCATCTGGCGATGCGCTCAATCTGGCTCGCAATGGGCGCAGCAGTGCCGGCAAACAGGCCTATGACCTGACCCGCTTCTGGCTGTGGGCCGAACTCCGGTTCTGATGCGGGTCCTGCTCGTCGATGCGCTGCCCGAAAGAGCAGCGGCGGTGGAAGAAACGCTGCGCAGTGTCGGTCACGATGTCATTGTGCGCCTCGATCCACAGACCGATCTGCGCGAGGAGGTTGCCCGCCTCGCGCCTGATCTGGTCATCATCGACGTCGATTCGCCTAATCGTGACATGCTCGAAGGAATGCACGCGCTGAATCGCGACCGGCCGCGTCCGGTCGTGATCTTTACCGAGGATGACAATCCCGACCTCATCCGCGCGGCCGTTGCTGCCGGTGTCAGTGCTTATGTGGTCGGTGATGTGCAACCGGCCCGTGTCCTGCCGGTGTTGACTGTCGCCATCACGCGATTCGAGCAGTTTCAATCCATTCGCCGCGAACTCGACGACGCACGTTGCGCACTCGCCGACCGCAAGCTAATCGAACGTGCCAAGGGCATTCTGATGAAGCAGAAGCAGATGGACGAAGCGGCGGCTTACGGGGCCATGCGCAGCATGGCCATGGACCGCAACCTGAAATTGAGTGAGCTCGCGCGCAGCCTCATTGCCGCCGCGGAGCTCCTGGCATGATCGAGGAAGTTCGCATGCGAGCGTCTGCTTCAGACACCGGGCCGCCCAATGAGCGACCTGTGGTGCGCGTCGGTTACCTACCCTTGACCGACTGCGCGCCGATCATCGTTGCTGCCGCGCGCGGTTTCGATCGCAAACATGGGATAGTTATTCAAGCGTTGCGCCAGCCGTCGTGGGCGGCCGTCCGCGACAAACTGCTGGTCGGTGCGCTCGACGCGGCGCACCTGCTGTACGGGCTGGTCTACGGCATCGAACTCGGCATCGCCGGTCCGCGTCGACCAATGGCCGCGTTGATGACGCTGAATCGAAACGGTCAGGCCATTACGCTCAGCACCGCGCTCAGAAAGCAGGGTGTGCGCAGCGGCGAGGATCTCGCACGTTATCTGCGCAGCGGTGCACCGCTGCCGCATTTTGCGCATACCTTTCCTACCGGCACTCACGCGCTGTGGTTGTACTACTGGCTCGCGGCGCACGGTATCGATCCGCTACGCGACGTGCATACCTCGACGGTGCCGCCGCCGCTCATGGTCGAGCACATGAGTCAAGGACGTATCGACGGCTATAGCGCGGGTGAACCGTGGCCGGCACATGCGATCGACGCCGGTGTCGGCCATACCGTCGTGACGTCGCAGGAAATCTGGCCCGATCACCCAGAAAAAACGCTGGCTTGCACGCGTGAATTCGTACAGCGATCACCGGATACTGCGCGCGCCCTGGTTATGGCCGTGCTCGAAGCCTGCCGCTATCTGGAACTGGCCGCACATCGTGACGAGGCCGCTGCATTGTTGGCCAGGCCGGAATGTCTGGACATGCCGGCGGCCCTGATTGCGGCGCGGCTCGGCGGTCGTTACAGCAATGGTCTCGGTCGCGACTGGCACGATGATCACGCCTGCAGGTTTTTCGATGGTGGCGCCGTCAATTTCCCATATCTGTCGGATGGCATGTGGTTCCTGACCCAGTTTCGCCGGTGGGGGCTATTGTCGTATGACCCCGACTATCTGCGCTGCGCGACGGGAGTCAATCAAATCGCGCTTTACCGCGAGGCGGCGAGTGCACTCGGCGTTGCGCTGCCGGACACTGTATTGCGCAGCGCGCAGTTGATCGACGGGAAAATATGGAACGGCGACGATCCCGAGCGTTATGCACACAGCTTCGCCCTGGCCCATCACGCCGACCGTTTTGCGCCGGCATGAAGCGATATTCGATCGAATTGCACGGAATTGAAGCGAACGGCGAAGCGCCATGGACAAGGCGCTGTCGATAAAGCCTTGACGCAGTGGGAGATCGGCGTCGACGAGTGCTGGCAGAGTTCTTGCTACCTCATTACTGAGGAACGAGCGCAGTAGTGCGCACTTCCCCCAAACTGACAGGTTCGGCCAACGGCGGCAGAACACTGTAATTACAGACAAAGGCGTCTCGCGCGTTGGAGTGAAAGCTCCCTACGCCGGACGCCTTTTTTGTTGGCCGGGGCATGACCCCGAGAATTACTTTAGGAGTGGGCATGTTGCATCACGATTTCGCTCGCACCCGCCGTTACGCTGGCTGGTCGCATTACTTCGCCGCCGTTGCCTTCAGTCTTATCGGCGCTACGGCGATGGCTGCCGAGCCTGAGAAGCAGGAACTCAAACTCGGTTTCATCAAACTCACCGATTGTGCGCCGCTGATCGTCGCCTATGAGAAGGGGTTCTTCGAAGACGAAGGCCTGTACGTCACGTTGGAAGCACAAGCCAACTGGAAAGTACTGCTCGATCGCGTCATCGACGGTTCGCTCGACGGCGCACATATGTTGCCTGGCCAACCGTTAGGTGCCGCTGCCGGCGTCGGTCAGCAGGCTGAACTCGTCGGTGTAGTCGGGATGGGTCTGAACACCCTCGCCGTCACCATCGGCAACGACGTATGGTCGGCGATGGCGCCGACGCTGACGCGTAACGGCGATGTGCCGGCGCACCCGATCACGGCCGCCAAACTCAAACCGGTAGTCACTGCGTGGGCTGAGGAAGGGCGGCAGTTCACGCTCGGCATGGTCTTTCCGACGTCGACTCACAACTATGCGCTGCGCTATTGGCTGGCGGCCGGCGGCATCCACCCCGGTTACTACTCGTCCAGCGACATGAACGGTTCGACTGACGGCGAGGTGCTGCTCTCGGTGACACCGCCACCGCAGATGCCGGCGACACTCGGCGCCAGCACCATCCTCGGTTACAGCGTCGGCGAACCCTGGAATCAGCAGGCCGTCATGAAGGGTATCGGTGTTCCCGTCGTGACCGCTGCCGAGATATGGTCTCGGATGCCGGAAAAAGTGTTCGGCCTGCGCCGTGATTTCGCCGACCAAAATCCTGAAACCGTGACGGCGTTGATCAAGGCAATTATTCGCGCCGAGCAGTGGCTGGATGCCGACAACGGTGCCAATCGCGACGAACTCGCTCATCTGTTGGCCCGACCGGAGTATGTCGGTGCCGATTACGAAGTGCTGGTCGGTCCGTTGACCGGACACTACCAGTACGAACTCGGCGACATTCGTGACATGCCGCAGCTGAACGTCTACTACCGCGATTTCGCCGGTTACCCGTTCACTGCCGACGCCGTCTGGTTTCTGACCCAGATGCGACGCTGGGGTCAGGTCGGCACGGCGCAATCGGATGCGTGGTACGACGAAACAGCGAAGAAAGTCTATCGTGCGGATCTGTATCGCAAGGCGGCGGCCGAATTGATGGCGGATGGTCAAATGGATGCAGCGGACCTTCCTGCCGATGACGCCTACAGCGCTGGTGAAAGTCGGTTCATCGATGGTGTGTCGTTCGATGCTCACCAACCCAACGCCTACCTCGCGCAGTTCCCTATCGGGCAGCAGGGCGGCAAGCAGGCCGCCGCGGAACCACAGCCATGAGTCTTACTGCCAGCGCGAATTTCATGGAACGCATCGGCTTTACCTGGTTGGCGCCTGTATTACGGCTGTGCGGCGGCGAAGCACCGGCGCAACAGATGAAACAGCTTGGCGAGTTGGTCGGCGTACCGGCTGCTGCACTGGCGGTGTTTCTGCTGATCTGGCAGACCATGGCAGTCAATATCGAAACCAGTCTCGGCGCCTTACCCGGGCCGGTGGCAGTGGCACACGAGTTCGGTGCGTTGCTGACCGAGCATGGCGTCGAACGCGCGAAAGCCGAAGCGTTCAGACTGCGCCAGGTCGAAAGGAACGCGAAACAGTCGGCAGCCGATCCCGCCTTCAAGTCGATAATCCGGCCGTGGACCGGTAAACCGACTTTCATTGATCAGATAGTAACCAGTCTGGCGACGGTCTTTACCGGATTTCTGGTAGCGACAGTCATCGCAGTGCCGATAGGCCTGGTCTGCGGCAGCAGCAAGCTGGTGCAGGCTGCGTTGAATCCGCTCATACAAATCTTCAAACCCGTCTCGCCGCTGGCCTGGTTGCCGATAGTGACACTCATCGTAAGCGCTGTGCAGGCCGGCAACGACGGCTGGTTTGCGAAATCCTTTCTGGTCTCGGCGATTACAGTAACGCTGTGTTCGCTATGGCCAACGATCATCAACACAGCAGTCGGCGTCGCGTCCGTTGATCGCGACCTCATGAACGTCGCCCGCGTGCTCCATCTGTCGTGGCCCAAGCGCGTGGTGAAAATAATCCTGCCTTCGGCGCTGCCACTCATCTTTACCGGCATGCGGCTTTCTCTCGGCGTCGGCTGGATGGTGCTGATAGCGGCTGAGATGCTGGCGCAGAACCCGGGGCTCGGTAAATTCGTGTGGGACGAATTCCAGAACGGCAGCTCGCAGTCTCTCGGCCGCATCATGGTTGCCGTACTCACCATCGGGTTGATCGGCTTCCTGCTCGACCGGTTGATGCTGGCGGCTCAGCAGCTCGTCAGTCACGAACAACGCGGAGTCTGAACTCATGGCATTTCTTGAACTGGCCGGTCTCAGCAAATCCTATGGCAATGGCCCCGGGCGCAGCGAAATTCTGCACGACATCAACCTGCAGGTGGAGGAAGGAGAGTTCGTCGCGATTGTCGGTTTCTCCGGCTCAGGTAAAACCACGCTGCTCTCGATCATGGCTGGCCTGATAGCCGCGGATAGCGGCACTGCGACTCTGCATGGTCGACCGATAGTTCGACCCGGACCCGATCGTGGCGTGGTGTTTCAGTCCTATTCGCTGATGCCGTGGTTGACGGTTTACGAGAATGTCGCGCTCGCCGTCGATCAGGTGTTCAAGCAGGAGACCCGCGCACAACGCCGCGCGCGCGCGCACCGTTATGTCGAACTGGTCGGACTGGGCCACGCTGCCGATCGCAAGCCGTCGGCATTGTCAGGCGGCATGCGACAACGGGTGGCCGTCGCCCGCGCGCTGGCGACCAGTCCGGATATCCTGCTGCTCGATGAACCGCTGTCAGCATTGGATGCGCTGACACGCGCCAAACTGCAGGATGAGATTGAACGCATCTGGGCGGCCGACAGCAAGACGGTCGTTCTCATCACCAACGACGTCGACGAAGCGATACTGCTGGCCGACCGCATCATTCCGCTGACACTCGGTCCGCGCGCAACACTCGGTCCCTCATTTACGGTCGCTCTGCCTCGTCCGCGCGATCGGACCAGCGTAAACGACAACCCTGCGTTCAAGGCGCTGCGCGCCGAGATTACGCACTACCTGCTCGCCGCCGGGGCATCGCGCGCGCGGGGGGCTGAGACTGAAATCGTGCTGCCGCAAGTCACGCCCATCACTCAGCGTGCGGAGAACCTGCCGGTTGCGTACCAGGAAGCGGCACGTTCTGCCATCACGCGAGGCTATGTCGAGTTCTTCGATGTTAAAAAGACTTTCCCCACGCCAAAAGGCCCGTTGACCGTCGTCGACGGATTCAATCTCAAGATGGAGCGTGGCGAGTTCGTTTCGCTGATCGGACATTCCGGGTGCGGCAAGTCGACGGTGCTGTCGATGATGGCCGGACTCACCGCGATTTCAGACGGAGGCATCATTCTCGACGGCCGTGAAGTCCATCAGGCAGGACCGGACAAGGCAGTCGTATTCCAGGCGCCGTCGCTGCTGCCGTGGTTGACGGCGCGCGAAAATGTCATGCTCGGAGTGGAACGCGTGTATCCGCATGCAACGGCAGTAGAACGCGAAGATATCGCGCGTTACTACCTGACGCGGGTCGGCCTCGCCGATGCCACGGACAAACTCGCTGCCGAATTGTCGAACGGCATGAAACAGCGAGTTGGCATCGCGCGAGCATTTGCGCTGTCGCCCAAGCTGCTGCTGCTGGACGAACCTTTCGGCATGCTGGACAGCCTTACACGCTGGGAGCTGCAGGCCGTACTCATCGATGTCTGGAAACGCACCAAGGTCACTGCCATCTGCGTCACGCACGATGTCGACGAAGCAATCCTGCTCGCCGATCGGGTCGTCATGATGAGCAATGGGCCGAATGCGCGTATCGGTCGAGTCATGCAAGTCGATCTGCCGCGACCACGTACGCGCGAAACGCTGCTCGCGCACCCGCACTACTACGAATACCGCCGAGAAATTCTCGATTACCTCGCCCATTGCGACTCTCCGGCGCAGACGCCGGAACCAAAAGTGTCAGCGGCGGAAGGTTGTCCGCGGCAGGCCGCGTGATCGGGCACGGAACAGGAGCGCACAGATGAAACCGAAACTGGTCGTAATCGGCAATGGCATGGCGCCCGGACGCGTGCTGGACGTGCTGTTCGAAACCGACAGCGAAGCATTCGAAGTCACCATCTTCAACGCCGAACCGCGCGTCAACTATGATCGCATACAACTTTCGCCGGTACTCGCCGGCGAAAAATCCTACGCAGATATCGTCATCCATGACGACAGCTGGTATGCCGGTCGCGGCATCACGCTGCACAAAGGCAAGCCGGTCATCGACATCAACCGCGCCGCCGGAACGGTGACGGCGGTCGACGGTACAGTCGCTCATTACGACAAGTTGCTCATCGCGACCGGCTCGCGCCCGATCATGCCGCCACTGCCCGGCATGGATCTGCCGGGCGTCGTGACCTATCGGGATCTCGACGATGTCGACCTCATGTGTGCCGCTGCTGCGCGTGGCGGCCACGCCGTGGTCGTGGGTGGTGGATTGCTCGGACTCGAAGCGGCCGCTGGACTGATTGCCCGTGGCATGCGCGTGACGGTGCTGCATCTCGCGCCGACGCTGATGGAGCGTCAGCTCGACACAGCTGCGGGTTACCTGCTCGAAACAGCGCTGCGTGAACGGGATATCACGGTCATCACGGAAGCGAACACGATTGCCGTTCTCGGTGACACGCAAGTCACTGGCGTCGCCCTCGCCGACGGCCGCGAGATCGCTGCCGAACTGGTCGTGTTTGCCATTGGTATCCGGCCGAACACCACCCTGGCCGCCGCTGCGGGGCTCGCCGTCGGTCGTGGCATTCAGGTCGGTGATGATATGCGCACTTCCGATCCGGCAGTCTTCGCTGTCGGCGAATGCGCCGAGCATCGCGGCCAATGTTACGGGCTGGTTGCGCCGCTCTACGAGATGGCCCGAGTCGTGGCCGCACAGCTCCTCGGTCAAACTGCAAATTACACCGGTTCGGTGACGCAGACCAAGCTCAAAGTGACTGGTATCGATGTCTACTCGGCGGGTGATTTCGCCGATGGCGAAGCGCGCGAAGAAATTGTCCTTCGTGATGCTGCACGACGTACCTACAAGCGGTTGACGGTAGCCGGTGACCGCATCGTCGGTGTGGTGTTGTTCGGTGATACGCGCGATGGTGCCTGGTTCTTTCAGCAGTTGCGTGAAGCGCGTGATATCAGCGATATGCGCGAGACGCTGATCTTCGGTCAGCATTTCGCCGGAGGGGCCTCGCCGGACCCTACGGCGGCCGTTGCAGCCTTGCCGGATGAAGCGGAAATCTGCGGCTGCAACGGCGTCTGTAAAGGTCGCATCACCAAGTCCATCGAGGACAACAAGCTCACCACGCTGGCCGATGTCCGCCTGCATACCAAAGCCTCGTCGTCGTGTGGCTCGTGTACCGGTCTGGTCGAACAGCTGCTGAAGCTCAGCCTCGGTGGCGCCTATGAAGTTGATGCCGTACCGCCGATGTGCGGCTGTACGTCTCTCGGTCATGACGAAGTGCGACGACTCATCGCCGCGCAGCACTTGAAGTCCATTCCTGCACTCATGCAGGCACTCGAGTGGCGGACCTCGTGCGGGTGCGCGCGGTGCCGGCCGGCGCTTAATTTCTATCTCCTCTCGGCATGGCCGGGCGAATATATCGATGATCAGCAATCTCGGTTCATCAACGAGCGCGTGCATGCGAATATCCAGAAAGACGGCACGTTCTCCGTCGTTCCGCGCATGTGGGGCGGGATCACGACACCGGCCGAGCTGCGTGCAATTGCTGATGTCGCCGAGCGTTTCGATATTCCGACCGTCAAGGTCACCGGCGGCCAGCGCATCGACCTGCTCGGCGTAAAGAAACAGGACCTGCCGCTGGTATGGGCCGAATTGAACGCCGCCGGAATGGTCTCCGGCCACGCCTACGGCAAGGCGCTGCGCACAGTGAAAACTTGTGTCGGAACCGAATGGTGCCGCTTCGGAACGCAGGATTCAACCGGTCTCGGTATTCGTTTGGAGAAACTGCTGTGGGGCATGTGGACTCCGCACAAGGTCAAGATGGCGGTATCCGGTTGCCCGCGAAATTGCGCGGAAGCGACGTGCAAGGATTTCGGCGTGGTCTGCGTCGACAGCGGTTACGAGCTGCACTTTGCCGGCGCGGCCGGCATTCATGTCATCAAGACGGAAATTCTGTGCAATGTCGCGACCGAAGAAGAAGTATTCGAATACTGCGCGGCAACGCTGCAGCTTTATCGAGAACAGGGCCATTACCTCGAGCGCATGTACGGCTGGGCCAAGCGTGTCGGCGTAGACAGTATCCGCGCGCAGATTGTCCAAGACGCGGCGCGGCGACGCACGCTCTACGCGCATTTCGAGACGGCGCAACGTTATTCACAGCGCGATCCGTGGGCGGCGCGCGCGCACGGTCGCGATGCGCATGAGTTCGTGCCGATGACGCGGATCGCGCGCCCGCAGGTGCCAGCATGAATGCACCAGTGGCAGAAGTCGGTCGAAACTGGCTCGATGTCGGGCCGCTCGGCGAGATCCCACGCCGTGGTGCGCGACAGGTCATCACACCGTGGTTGACTATTGCCCTCGTCCGGACGCAGGACGACCGCGTGTTCGCACTCGAAGATCGTTGCCCGCATAAACAGGGTCCGTTGAGCCAGGGCATCGTGCATGGCGCCTCGATAACCTGCCCACTGCACAATTGGGTGATCGGGCTTGAGTCGGGCACCGTTCAGGGACCCGATCACGGCTGCGTTAAGACTCTGCCGGTGCGTCAGGTGGAAGGCCGTATTCTGCTCGGCCTGCCACTGGCCAAGGTTGACGAAGCGCTCTGATGGGCGCTGTTCCAGCTACGGCGGGTGAAGTTCGCACGACCTGCGCATATTGTGGTGTCGGTTGCGGGATAGTTGCCGGCATCAATCCTGATGGCGGTATCAGCATTACCGGTGATGCGCGTCATCCGGCCAACTACGGTCGACTGTGCGCGAAAGGCGCGGCACTCGCCGATACGCTCGGTTGCGAAGGTCGATTGCTGCATCCACTGGTCGATGGGCAGCGAGTCAGTTGGAATACAGCGCTGGACAGGGTTGCGCAGACCTTCGCCGATGTCATCGCCCGCCATGGACCTTCAGCGGTCGCGTTCTATGTTTCCGGGCAACTGCTGACCGAAGACTATTACGTCGCCAACAAGCTGATGAAAGGATTCATCGGTTCGGCCAACATCGATACCAACAGTCGACTCTGCATGGCCTCGAGTGTCGCCGGGCACAAGCGCGCATTCGGCGAAGATGTCGTGCCAGGTGTCTATGCGGATTTTGAAGAGGCTGATCTGGTGGTGCTGGTCGGTTCCAATCTCGCCTGGTGTCATCCGGTGCTGCATCAACGGCTGATCGCTGCGCGCGAGGCGCACGGTACCCGAATCGTGGTTATCGATCCGCGTGAGACGGCGACCACGAGTTCGGCCGACCTCCATCTGAAGCTCGCTCCGGGCAGCGATGTCGCGCTGTTCAACGGGTTGTTGCGACATCTGCACCAGAGCGCTGCAGCTGACGTTGATTACATTGCGGGGCACACCAGCGACTACGCGAGTGCCGCGCGCGAAGTGCAACGTTTTGATTTCGACACTGTCTGCAGCATGACCGGACTTGCGCGCGACGATGTGACGCGTTTTTATACCTGGTTCGTCGAGCACGCACGCACAGTGACGGCGTATTCACAAGGCGTCAATCAATCGAGTGCCGGCACCGATAAAGTCAACGCAATCATCAACTGCCATCTCGTTACCGGACGTATCGGCAAACCTGGTGCCGGCCCGTTCTCGTTGACTGGTCAACCTAACGCAATGGGCGGGCGCGAAGTCGGCGGGCTCGCCAACACGCTTGCCGCGCATGTCGATTTCGACGACGCCGTGGGGCACGGACGTATCGCCGGCTTCTGGGGCACCCGGAGCCTGGCACGCAAGCCTGGTCTCAAAGCGGTCGACATGTTTCAAGCCGTTGCCGACGGCCGCATCAAGGCGCTGTGGATCATGGCGACCAACCCGGCCGTCAGCCTGCCGCAATCGGCGCGCGTGCGCGAAGCGCTGGCTGCGTGTCCGTTCGTTGTCGTCTCCGACGTCACCGCGCGACACGACACCGCCGGCTGCGCGCATGTGCTGCTGCCTGCAGCCGGCTGGGGTGAGAAAGACGGCACGGTGACGAACTCGGAACGGCGTATTTCACGACAACGCGCGTTCGTGTCGCCGCTCGGCGAAGCGCGACCGGACTGGTGGATAGTGAGCGAAGTCGGTAAACGCATGGGATATGCGTCCGCGTTCACTTATGAAGGACCGGCGCAGATTTTTGCGGAGCATGCGGCGCTATCGGCGCGCGTCAATCGCGGTTTGCGCCGCTTCAATCTCGAACACCTGAGTACACTCGATACGGCCGGCTATGCAACGCTCGCCCCGCGGCAATGGCCGTGCGTGTCGCAGCTGACCGACGTGGCGCCGCTGCGTTGCTTTGGCGACGGGCGATTCCCGACGGCGGACGGACGCGCGCATTTCGTACCGACCCCGTTCCGTCTGCCGATCAATCTGCCTGACGCGCGCCAGCCGCTGGTGTTGAATACCGGCCGAATTCGCGACCAATGGCACACCATGACACGCAGTGGCAGCGCACCGCGCCTGTCGGCGCATATCGCCGAGCCGTATGTGGAACTGTCACCGGAAACGGCGGCATTGCACGCTATCGACGATGCCGAGCTGGTGGTCTTGACCGCGGGCGGGCAACACCTGATCGCGCGTGCGCAGATCACCGCGCGTCAACGCGCCGGGAGCGTATTCGTGCCAATGCACTGGTCCGGGCAGTACGCGGCGCGCGGTACCGTCAATGCATTGATGCCCGCCGTGGTCGATCCGATATCCGGTCAGCCGGAGCTCAAGCACGGCACCGCCGCGCTCACCCGTTATCCGGCAGCGTGGTATGGCTTTGCAGTGACGACGCACGACCATGTACCGGCAGCGCTCGGCTACTGGGCGCGTATGCGGGTGGCCGGTGGCTGGCGACTGGAACTCGCGCACAGCGTCGCGTATGCCCCGGAACCATTGTTTGTTGCGCTGCTTGGCAGTGCGCTCGACGAGCAGGTCGTGGTTTATCAGGATGCCAGGCGCGGCGCTTGTCGTTATGCGGCGTTTGCCGATGGGCGACTGCGCGCAGCGCTATATATTGCGCCGGCGCCGGTTGCCGTGTCGCGTAGCTGGCTGGTACAGCAACTCGACCGGAAGCTGACTGAAATCGAACGAGCAGCCGTGCTTGCCGGCGTTCCCGGCGGTGACCGATCACTGCCAGGCGAGATCGTCTGCACCTGCAATCAGGTCGATCATCACACCATTCGCGCGGCGGTCATCGCCGGTCGGACGACAGTGAATGCTGTCGCTGCGTGCACCGCCGCCGGCACCGGTTGCGGCGCATGTCGCATCGAGGTCCAGCGCATCATCGATTTGAACCGCCTGCGGCTGGCGGTCTGACCAGCAGCCTGTCGGACTTAGGTCGAATCTACTGCGGTGGTGGTATAGCGGTCCATATTGGCGCGCTCTCCCACTCACCTCGTCACGAACACTTAAGTCCGACAGGCTGCTAGCCGCGCCGGACCCGCTGTCAGGCCCGCCCTGCCAGTGCGAGTTCCTCGCTGAGGGCGCGGGCGACTGCAGGTCGTGCGCGCAGGCCACTCGCATAGCGAGTCAATTCCGGCCATGGCGTCAGGTCGATTCTGGCCGGCTGTGTCCAACCCAGTGTGGTCAACAGATAGGCATCCGCCACGGTGAAGGCGTCCAGCAGATAATCCCGACCTGCCAGATGCGCCGACAGAAAGTCATAGCGCGGACGAACGAGTTCTCGGGCGAATGCCTTGGCCTCAGCCGGGGCAGCGGGATTGAACAGCAGATAGAACACGCCTTTGTGGATCTCGGTCGCGATGTAGTTCAGCCATTGCTGCAGGCGATAGCGCGCTACGGTGCCTGCGGGCGGCGCCAGCTGGCTTGCGGGGCGCAGATCGGCGACGTATTGGAGAATTGCTGGGCCTTCGGTCAAGGTCTGACTGTCGTCTGTCACGAGTGCCGGGACCTGTCCCTTAGGATTGACGTCGAGATAGCTGCGGCCGTCAGCGACACGCTTGGTGGCGAGTTCGACCTGATGAAAGGTGGCCGGCAGACCGGCTTCGTACAAACTGATGCGGGTGGCGAGCGAGCACGACAGCGGCGCAAAATACAGTTCCATGACAATCTCCTGGCAGGTGGTTACGCTTCGGTATTTATGTACTATTACGCACAAATATAGACGCGTCAACCAATAAAATGCGAAATGGTACAAATATAGAGCGCCGTCCGCGTGGCCGCCCGCGCGCTTTCGATCCGCGCCAAGCTGGCGAGCGCATCCTGGCGACCTTCTGGAATAACGGTTTTGCGGCGACTTCGCTCGACCAGCTCGCAGTTGCGACCGGCATGAACCGGCCCAGTCTCTACGCGGCATTTGGTGACAAGAAGTCCATGTATCGCGCGACGCTGGCTGCCTTTGGCGACAATATGCGCACAGAGGTCGCAGCCGCACTCGGGGCACCAATACTGAAGGATGCGCTGCGGCGTTTCTATCGCGGAGCAATCAAGTTGTATCTGAGTGGCGAGGAGGGGCCGCGAGGATGCCTGTATGTCTGTACGGCAGCAGTCGATGCGGTTCAGGACGCCGACATTCGCGCCGATATTGCCAGGGTACTGCACGGCATTGATGGTGCTCTGACCGCGCGTTTCGAGCAGGCAAAGGGAGCTGGCGAACTTGATGCCGCCTGTAATCCAGCAGCCCTGGCTGAGGTGGCCGGCGCCGTACTCCACAGCCTGGCCATTCGCGCGCGCGCCGGTTACACCCGCCGCCAACTGGAGAAACTTGCTGCGACAACCATCGAACTCATCATTGCGAGCAGCTCCTGAGCAGCCGGCCATTCGCTCGTAATTCCAGCAGGCATTGGCTATCCTGCGGCACCCTGATGCGAGTCGGATTGGATGTGCGGAATATTCGGCATCGTCTATAGCGATGCGACGAGCGTTCCAGACGAGGCGCAATTGCGGCGCTCGGCCGGACTGCTGGCGCATCGTGGCCCGGATGGCGGCGGTGTGCATGTCGAAGCTGGCATCGGACTCGCGCACACGCGCTTGTCGCTGGTTGACCTGACGGAGCGCAGCGATCAACCGTTCTGGGATCCCGAGCACCGCTACTGCCTGATCTATAACGGCGAGATTTATAATTTTCCGGAATTGCGCGAATCGCTGCGCGCGCGTGGTGTCGCGTTTCGTACCACCAGCGACACCGAAGTTCTGCTGCACTGCCTGATCGCCGACGGTGCGGAATTGACGCTGCCGCGGCTGAACGGCATGTTCGCATTTGCTTTCTACGATCGGGTGACACGTCGCTTGATCCTGGCGCGCGATCGTTTCGGCATCAAGCCGCTGCATGTTTATCAGGATTCGAGGCAACTGCTGTTTGCCTCCGAAGTCAAAGCAATGATGCCGTGGATGGCGCTGCGGCCGGATGTCTTCCAGGTCGTCCGCTATCTGATGAATCGCGGCGCTCCGGTGCGAAACAGCGGATTCTTCGAGCATGTGCAGATTGTGCCGCCCGGCACGATGATCACGCTCCATCCCGGTGAGCAACCGCATTATCGGTCGTTCGCCGACTTGCCCGGCATGCTCGACCGTGCACATGCCGACGAACTCGAATCGCTCAGCAGCACGCAGGTGGTCGATCGCATTGATGAACTGCTGCAGCAGTCGGTGCGACGCATGATGTTCGCCGATACGCCTATCGGTGCGCTGTGCAGCGGTGGAGTCGACTCCTCGCTGCTGATGGCGATGGCCGCGCGCCAGCATGGCCAACTCGCGATCTTCCACGCCGATGTCGTCGGTCCGCTGAGCGAGTACGAAGCCGCTGCGGCGCTCGCGCGCCATCTCAAGCTCGACCTCCTGACCGTGCGCGTGCATGACGACGATTTCATCGCGCTGACGCCGGAGGTGCTGCTGCATTACGAGCAACCGTTTGCCGGCCATCCGCACAGTGTGCCGTTCCTGATGGTCTCGCGGCTGGTTCAGCAGCACGGTGTCAAAGGCGTGCTGACCGGGGAAGGTTCAGATGAATGTTTTCTCGGCTATAGCTATATCGCCCATGAGCCGTTCTGGGAGGGCTATGAACGGCAGGTCAAGCGCTTTGAACAACTCGTGCGGCGCATTCCGGTCATCGGCCATCTGCTGTGGCCGGGCGCCGGCAACACGCCGGAAATCGTGATCGATCTGCTAGGCCAGTTCAATACGGCGATTGACCAGCGTGGTGCGCGCGAACGGTTTGTCGAACGACTCGGTCGAGCACCGAACCGCAATGTGCGCAGCTTGGACCTGCTGGCCGATCATTTACGGACTTTGTTGCATCGCAACGATACGATGGGCATGGCTGCCAGCATCGAAGCGCGCTTCCCGTTCCTTGACGAAGACGTGATTGCGACAGCCATCAATCTGCCTTACCGGCACAAGATCCGCTGGTCAGGAAGCGTATGGGAAAAAGCGCATCCATTCCTGCGCGATAAATGGGTCATTCGTGAAGTCGCTTCGCGCTACCTGCCGCCGGTCCTGAGCCAGCGTCCGAAGCGCGGGTTCGAAGTGTCGGCGTTCCAGCGGATGCGTATCGCAGCGCAATATCTGCACGATTCCTATGTCGCAGATTATTTCAGGCTGGCCCGCAGTGAATGCGATCTACTGTGGTCGCAGGCCGACCAGCGGCTCAAGATCAAGTTGATGATGCTCGAAGTCTGGGCACAATTGTTCATGTGCTCTGCACCATTGGAAACCGTACAGGACCGTTTGCGCGCGCATGCTGATTTTCCGGCATGAAGGAGTACGATTCGCGCCCGGAAATGTAAAGTTGTGATGCGCCCGCTTTCGTGAAAGCCGGCGGCGAGTTAGGGTGCACCTCGTGCGTCAGGGGAAGGCGTAAAAAAGGGGGGTCGTAGTGAATCACAGACAATCTGCCGACAGGAATTCGGTCTCGAGCGCCAACGCAGACGAGGACGTCGATGACGAGTGTCTTACGCTCCTCGTTCATGAACTGATTGCGAGCCAGACGGCGCGCTCGCCGCTTGCGACAGCCGCGCGTTTCGGCACCGACACGCTCAGTTACATCGAACTCGAACGCCGCGCCGAGATGCTCGCCGCGCACCTGCGCTCGTCCGGCGCAGGCCCCGGTGAACTCGTCGGCATTTATGTCGAGCGTGGTCTTGATATGCTGGTCGGCCTGCTCGGCGTGCTTCGCGCGGGGGCCGCTTACGTGCCGCTGGATCCGGCTTATCCAGTTGAACGAGTGGCTTACATGCTGGCCGACTCCGAGGCGCGCTATATCCTCACGCAGTCGGCGCTGGCAGGAACCTTGCCCGAGCACACAGCAAGCGTCATCTGTCTCGATCGCGACCTGCCGCCTTCGTCGGGCACTGCCATGCAGGCCGTGGCGCCCGCGACGGCCGACAGTCTTGCTTACGTCATCTACACTTCCGGTTCTACCGGCAAACCGAAAGGCGTTGCGATACCGCATCGCGCCGTCGTCAATTTTCTGCGCAGCATGCGCGTCACACCGGGATTGACGCAGCACGATCGCTTGCTCGCAGTCACCACGCTGTCTTTCGATATTGCCGGACTCGAACTCTACCTGCCGCTGACTGTCGGTGCGGAAGTCGTCATCGCGAGCCGTGCCGTGGCTGCCGATGGTAACGCGCTGGCGCAGACCATCGAACGCGACGCCATCACAGTCATGCAGGCGACGCCGGCGACCTGGCGGCTGCTGCTCGATGCCGGCTGGCATGGTCACAGCGGGCTCCGCATTCTGTGCGGCGGCGAATCGCTGCCGCGCGAGCTGGCGCGTGCATTGCTGCCGTGCTGCGCCGAGCTGTGGAATCTCTATGGTCCGACCGAGACCACCATCTGGTCGACGCTACAGAAAGTCGAGGCTGGAACTGGCGCGGTGCCTATCGGCTACCCGATAGCGGAAACCGACCTCCATATCCTGGATGAGACTCTCACGCCAGTTACTCCCGGCACGGCAGGTGAATTGTTCATTGGCGGCAGTGGTCTGGCTCGCGGTTATCTGCGGCGCGAGGCCCTGACAGCGGAGCGCTTCGTGCCGAATCCTTTCGTCGCCGGTACGCGGCTATATCGCACTGGCGATCGGGTCAAGCGTCGTGCCGACGGCGCGCTGGAACATCTGGGGCGGGTCGATTTTCAGGTCAAGGTACGCGGGTTTCGCATCGAACTTGGCGAAATCGAGGCGGCGCTCGATCGGCATGCGGAGGTTCGTCAGTCTGTTGTTCTGGCGCGTGAAGACGTTGCCGGTGACAAACGTCTGGTCGGCTATGTCATCGCCGCTGGAGAGGCGGCGCCGAGCGTACGGACACTGCGCGCGTGGCTCGCGAGTACGCTGCCGGACTACATGGTCCCGGCCGTCTTCGTTTTTCTACAGACATTCCCGCTGACACCCAACGGCAAGGTCGACAGGAACGCTCTGCCGGCGCCGGATCTCGATCAGGCTGAACGGACCGAACATTACCTCGCGCCACGGACGCCGGAAGAGTCACGGCTCGTCGCGATCTGGGCCGAAGTACTGCGCCTTGCCCGGGTCGGTGTCAACGACGATTTCTTCGAGCTTGGCGGTGATTCACTCAAGCTCGCGCAGGTTGCAACACGCATTCGTATGCATTTCGGCGTCGACATTCCGCTGCGCGCCATGTTCGAACAGCGCACCATCGCCGCATTGGTGCCCGTGGTCCTGGCGGCTGACCGGACCGACCTGCGCGAGACCGAGATCCCGCTCAGCGCTGTCACGCGCGGCAATGACATTCCTCTGTCGTTCGCACAGGAACGCGTGTGGTTCCTGCATCAATGGAACCCAGATAATCTCGCTTACAATTTCCAGGCGAGTGTGGCACTCGACGGCAAGCTTGACGTCGCGGCACTGGAACGCACCCTGGGCGAAATACTGCGCCGCCACGAAAGCTATCGCTCGACGTTCCCGACGGTCGATGGAAGGCCGCTGCAGCGAGTCCATCCGGCGGTGCCCTATGTCCTGCCGCTGGTCGATTTCTCGACGCAACCGGAAGCGGAGCGCGAAGCTGCTGCAGGCATCTGGTGTGAGCGCGAGTTCCAGCTGCGTTTCGATCTCGCGCGGTTGCCGCTGGTGCGTTGGACGCTGCTGCGTTTCGATGCCACGCGGCATGCGCTCGTGCACATGGAACACCATCTGGTGCACGACGGCTGGTCGTTCAACGTGTTCCTGCGCGAGCTGGTCGCACTGTATACAGCTTACGTTGCCGGCCAGGAGTCACCCCTGGCCGAGCTTCCGGTACAGTTCGCCGAGTTCGCCACCTGGCAGCATCAATGGATGCGCGGCGCGGTTTCCGAGCGGCAGCTGGCCTATTGGAAAACGAAGTTCAGCAGCATTCCGCCACTGCTCGAAATGCCGACGCGCGGGACGCGACCCGCAGTTCAATCCTTTCGCGGTGCGTCCCTACGCCCGGAGATTCCGCTTGCGCTCTGCCACAGTCTGCGCGCGCTTGGCCGGCAGCAGGGCAGCACGCTGTTCATGACCATGCTGACCGGGTTCATTGCGCTGCTGCATCGTTACAGCGGGGCAAACGATGTTCCCGTCGGCACGTTTTTCGCCAATCGGCGCTCTCCCGAATCCGAGAGCCTGATCGGCATGATCCTTAACAATGTCGTGATCCGCGCCGCACTGGACGGCAATCCGACAGTCAGCGAGTTAATGACTCAGGTGCGCGATCTCGTGCTGGAAGGATCCAGCCATCAGGACGTTCCTTTCGATCGGGTGGTCGAAGCGGTACAGCCGCGCCGCGATCTAAGTGCGAATCCGCTGTTTCAGATCATGTTCAGTTTCCATGATGAGCCGATGCCGGAATCGCCGCTGCCGGACCTCGACGTCAAGCTCACCCCGGTATTGAGCAACGGTTCGGCGAAGTTCGATCTCGGTGTCATCGGCATTCCGCATTCATCCCAGTATCTTGGCATGGCGCAAGGTGCCGACAACGATGGCTTGACCATGATCTGGGAACACAACACCGATCTGTTCGAGACGTCGACCATCGCGCGCATGATCGAGCATTACAAGATTCTGCTGGCCGGGATGGCGGAAAATCCGCAGCGGCGCATTGCCGATCTGCCGTTGCTGCAGGCCGCCGAAATCGCGCAGTTGCAGAGCGTTGGGAGTGCGACTTCGACTGACTACACGCTCGACAGCAGTTTGCCGAGTCTGTTCGAGGCGCAGGTCGCAGCGACGCCTGACGCAGTGGCTGTAGTCTGCGAGGGGCGCGAACTCAGCTACCGTGCGCTCGATGGCGACAGCAATCGGCTGGCGCATCATTTGCGCGGGCTGGGTGTCGGTCGCGGTTCTCTGGTTGCCATCTGCGTGACGCGTTCTGAACGCATGCTGGTCGGACTGCTCGGCATTCTCAAAGCCGGCGGCGCTTATGTGCCGGTGGATCCCACGTTCCCGATCGAGCGGCAGATATTCATGCTCGACGATGCCGCGATCACGGTGCTGGTCACCGAGCCGATGCTGGTCGCGCAATTGCCGGTCGCTGGCATCAAAGTCGTCGACCTGGATAGCGATGCCGAGCAGATCGCTGCCGCGCCGGATACTACGCTCACCGGACCACGGGCGACGCCGGCCGATCTCGCCTATGTCATCTACACCTCCGGCTCTACCGGTAGACCCAAAGGTGTGCAGATCGCCCATGCCGCGCTGGCGAATCTACTGCTAAGCATGCGCCAACAGCCAGGGTTGCACGCCACCGATAGACTGTTCGCAGTCACGACCTTGTCATTCGATATCGCCGGCCTTGAACTGTATTTGCCGCTCATCTGCGGCGCGCGGGTCGTCATTGGCAGCCGCGCGGTCGTGACCGATGGCGAGGCGCTTGCTGCTGCGCTTGTCGCCAGTGGCGCAACCGTCATGCAGGCCACGCCGACGACCTGGCAGATGTTGCTCGATGCCGGCTGGTCCGGGTCCACGGGACTTACCGCGCTGTGTGGCGGCGAGGCGCTGCCGCGTGCCCTGGCTGAGCAGCTTTTGCCGCGCGTGCGTGCGCTGTGGAACATGTACGGCCCGACCGAGACCACCATCTGGTCGACCTGCGAACGCGTCAGCTCCGGCAGCGGAGCGGTGCCGATAGGTCGCCCCATCGGTAATACCCGAGTCTGTGTGCTCGATCATTACGGGAACACCGTTCCTGTCGGTATCGTCGGCGAACTTTGTATCGGCGGCAGTGGCATCGCGCGCGGCTATCTCGGCAGGCCGGAATTGACGGCGGAGAAATTCATCGACGATCCGCTCCACTCCGGTGAGCGACTGTATCGCACCGGCGATCAGGCGCGCTATCGCGCCGACGGCAAACTTGAATGTCTGGGCCGCACTGATCACCAGATCAAATTGCGCGGCTTCCGTATCGAGTTGGGTGAGGTAGAGAGCCTGCTAGATGCCATGCCTGGCGTCAGACAGTCAGTCGTGATCGCGCGCGAAGATGTACCTGGTGACATGCGCCTTGTCGCCTACGTCGCGCCAGTCGCTGGAGTCGAACTGAACGGCGCCGAGTTGCTGACGGTATTGAAAACGCGGCTGCCGGATTACATGGTGCCAGTCGGCTGCCTGGTTCTCGAAGCTCTGCCGTTGACGCCAAACGGCAAGATCGATCGGCGCGCGTTGCCGGCGCCGAGCGGCGAACGTCAGATCGCGGCGATCGAGTACCTCGCGCCGCGAAATGCCGAGGAGCGCGCGCTGACCGTGATCTGGGAACGACTTCTGGGCGTTACGCCTATCGGCGTACGCGACGATTTCTTCGAGGTCGGTGGCCATTCTCTGCTCGCAGTGCGTTTGGCGGCACGCATTGAAGCCGAGTTCGGCCAACGCGTTTCACTCGCCGCGCTGCTGCAGGGGAGAACGATTGAATACGTTGCCGGATTGCTGCGTGGCGATCGCCAGACCCGCGCAGTGTCGGGTTTTCTCGCGCTGCAGACGTGTGGCGAGCGGGCGCCGATATTCGCGGTCGGCAGCCATCCGCGCTACGCCGAAATCCCGCAGCGGCTGGGCACTGAGCGACCGTTCTATCAGCTCGATGTCTATGCCTTGATGACCGACAGAATGGCGCGCGGTCTGCCACCGTTGCGGCGAGTCGAAGATCTCGCCGAACATTATCTGCCGTTGATCCTGGCCGAGCGACCGACAGGTCCGTATCACCTGGGCGGTGGCTGCGAAGGCGCTTACGTCGCCTATGAGATGGCTGTGCGTCTGCAGCAGATGGGCCATGAAGTAGGCAGCCTGATCATGTGGATCCCGCCGGCGCTCCGCGAGTCACGCGGCTGGTCATTACGTCGCTTTGCCGCGTTTCACGCCGCGCTGCGTCTGCGTTATCTGCTCACCGGGGGTGCACTTGTCAAAGCCGGGTGGAAATCGCTCGGCGTGATGCTGAACCACGAACGTATCGAGTATTACATTCTCCAGGCATTGTGCTCGTATGTGCCTCGCCAGAGTTACCACGGCGAGATTACGCTGGTGCGCACGGCGGTGACACCGCCGCATACGCCGGCCAGTATCAACCAGCAGTGGCAGCAACGAGCGACCGGTGGCGCGAGCGTTCATGTCGTACCCGGCAGTCATGCGACATGGTTGTACGACCATCTCGACGATTTCACCGGCATCCTGGCGGCGCGACTGGCGGCAACGCATGCTTAACGTCGGCGTTCACGTCGCAGCAAACGCAGCTGACAGCGAACCGGAGATGTTGCAGTCGGTGCTCGGCGGCGGCGAACTCGTCTGTCTATCGGCGCCGATCGCTGACAAGCGGTCTGACCTGACCGTAGCTGAGATGCAAAATGTGATGCGTGCTGTCAGTAAACGTCAGTTCGAATTTGCCACTGGCCGCTGGCTGGCGCGTCGCGCGCTGATAGCCCTCGGGTATCCTGCGACGGAAGTACTGGCGCGTAGTGACCGTCAACCGCAATGGCCGGCCGTTGTTGTCGGCAGCATCACACATAGCGCAGGATTTGCCGCAGTTGCGGTCGCTCCTTGTACCGCTTATGCCGGCGTCGGCATCGATCTGGAACAGATCGGGCGCGTCGGCGACGAGTTGCTTCCGCGACTGCTCACGCCGAAAGAAATCGCGCGCTATCACCCTGGCCGCGACCAGCAGGACATCGACGCGACGCTCATCTTCAGTGCAAAAGAAGCTTGCTACAAACTGCTGTTTCCATTGTTCGGTGCTTTTATCGGTTTCCACGAGGTGGAAATCGAGATCGAACCAGGGTCATTAGGCCGCGCAGGTCTTTATCGCGCACATTATCTCGGGGAAGACCGGCGCCATGCTGTTCTCGGGGAGGCCACTGGCTGTTATCTGCGGATGGGCGAGCGCTGGTTGACCTGCATTACGTTGGAGCGCGAACAGCACTGCTGACGTTGGCACTTGAGCAAGGTGCGGACGACATTCTGCAACGGAGCAGGCCAAATCGACGCTGATGCGCTATCCTGTAGCCGTGTGAAGCCGGGTATCCATTCCTCCTGGCGTTCCCTGTATTTCCATCCGACGGTTACTCATCGCCTCCATGTTCATTGCTCCCACCCCAGTACCAGCGGGACTATTTCCATTTGCGGCAGATAACCGCGCGGCTCGGGCGCTGCCATGACGACGCGCTCTATCGGCTCTCGTTTCCGCGGTTTTCTGCCGGTAATCGTCGATGTGGAAACGGGCGGATTCAATGCCGACACCGATGCGCTTCTCGAAATGGCGGCGGTGCTGCTCGACTTCGATGAGGTTACCGGCTGGCATCGCAAGACTACCATCGCGCGGCACGTCAGGCCCTTTCTAGGCGCGAATCTCGAGGCGCGTGCACTGGAATTCAACAAGATCGATCCGTATCACCCATTCCGCCTGGCCGTCGACGAAGGCGATGCGCTGCGCGAGATTTTCGACGCGGTTGGCGCGCAGGTTACGGTACATGGATGCACGCGCGCGATTTTGGTCGGCCATAACCCGGCTTTCGATCTCAGTTTCGTCAAAGCAGCCAGTGCTCGCGCGCGGATCAAGCATTTTCCGTTTCACAACTTCAGCACGTTCGATACCGCCGCGCTGGCCGGTGTTGCGCTCGGGCAGACCGTGCTTGCACGCGCGGTGCGCGCAGCCGGCATTCCTTTCGATACGCATGCGGCGCACTCGGCCATTTACGATGCCGAAAGAACAGCGGAACTGTTCTGCGCAATCGTCAATCGCTGGGATAGATGCAACGCGACGCAGAGCTCCAACAGTCTGCTCGAAGAGGATTGACATCGGCCGCGTGCCGTTCAGTCGCCGACGATACGCTGCTGCCAGCTGTCGGCATTGCTGCGCAGAGCGGCGCGGTCCAGGCTCAGCAGAATGCCATCGCGTACGAGTTGACGTCCGCCGACCCACACGTGACTGACCTGATCGCGGTGTGCGCTGTAGATGATCTGCGAGACCGGATCGTATACCGGCCGCGCGCGTGCATCACCGAGATCGATGGCAACTACGTCAGCGAGCTTGCCGATTTCGAGCGAACCGATATGCGCCTCAAGACCGAGCGCCCGGGCGCCGTTCAATGTCGCCATGCGCAATGCAATTGCAGCGGGTAGCGCACAGGGGTCGCGCGCGACGCCCTTTGCCAGCAGCGACGCAGTGCGAACTTCGCTCAGCATGTCGAGATCATTGTTGCTCGCGGCGCCATCGGTGCCGCAGGCGACATTTACGCCGGCTGCCATCAGCGCCGCCACCGGGCAGAAACCGCTGGCGAGTTTGAGATTGCTTTCCGGACAATGCACGACGCTGGCGCCGCTGCGCGCGAGAAGTTCAATGTCATCTTCGTTCAGTACCGCCGCGTGCACCGCCAACAGGCGCGGTGAGAGCAGACCGAGGCCCTGCATTCGGCGCAACGGTCGCATGCCATGACTCGCGATGCCGCGCGCGACTTCGTCTTCAGTCTCCTGCACGTGCATGTGGATGGGGACGTCGAGTTCCTCGGCGAGCAGCGCGACGCGCGCGAGCGCGGCGTCGTCGACCGTATACGGTGCATGCGGGGCGAATGTGGTCGAGATCAGCGGATGCGAGCGGTATTGATCGTGAATCGCCTGGCCTTTGGCGAAATAGTCGTCGATATCGGTCGCCCAGGCGCTGGGGAAGCCGATGATGATCATACCGATCACAGCGCGGATGCCAGCTTCGATGGCGGCCCCTGCGGCGTCGTCGCCAAAGAAATACATGTCGTTGAAACAGGTCGTCCCGCCGAGCAGCATTTCGGCCGCCGCCAGCCGCGTGCCATCGCGCACGAACTCGCGGTTGACGACGCGCGCTTCAGCCGGCCAGATGTGGCGCTCCAGCCATTCCATCAATGGACGATCGTCGGCCATACCGCGGAACAGACTCATGCCGGCATGCGTATGTGCGTTGACGAATCCCGGTACCAGAGCGTGATCGGGACAATGTGTCTCGAGCACCTGCGGCCCGGGCGAACGCCATTGCGCGGTCGGCATCAGCGCCGTAATTCGTTCGTTCTCGATCGTCAATGTATGGCGCTCGAGGACCTGCCCGTCAGGTACTACCGGGACTACCCAGCCGGCGTGGATGGCTTGCAGCATGCGACTAACCTGAACCCGTCAATACAATGGGTCGAAAGGTACCACGTTGTTCGAGTTTTCCCGCATTGTCCATGGCGTGCGACAATCACCGTTCTTCGCGACATCCGGCCTCGACAGCAACGGACCCACGTCATGCCCGAAAGAAAGCTCAACGTTCATCCCATCGCGTGGCAGGACGACGCCCTCGTCTTGCTCGATCAACGGCGGCTGCCGCAAGCAGTGGAATATATCTATTGCCGTCAGGTCAGCGAAGTCGTCAGCGCCATCCGCGAGATGGTCGTGCGTGGTGCGCCGGCCATCGGCGTCACGGCTGCTTATGGCGTCGCGCTCGCCGTACGCGCACGGCTGGCCAACGATGCCACCACCTGGCGGTCCCTGGTCGACGCTGATATCGCTCTGCTCCGTGCGTCGCGTCCGACCGCCGTCAACCTGATGTGGGCACTGGACCGGATGTCGACCGTACTGGCCGTTACCGACACCGCGCCTTTCGAGACGGTGCTCGCCGCCGGTCATGCGATGTTTGCCGACGATCTCGCCGCCAACGAACGCATCGGCGCCGACGGCGCTGCGCTGATTGAAGCGACGTGCGGCGTACTCACGCACTGCAACGCGGGTGCACTGGCAACGGCTGGTTACGGCACCGCGCTTGGCGTGATCCGCAGCGGCTGGCGTGAAGGACGCATCGCGCAGGTCTTCGCCACCGAGACGCGACCGTGGCTGCAAGGCGCACGCCTGACAGCGTGGGAACTGATGCAGGACGGCATTGACGTCACGCTCATTGCCGACGGTGCCGCGGCCTGGCTCATGCAGCAGGGACGGGTTCAGTGGGTCATCGTCGGCGCCGACCGTATCGCCGCCAACGGTGACGCAGCCAACAAGATAGGGACTTACGGCCTGGCCACGCTGGCCCGCGCGCACGGGGTGAAATTCATGATCGCGGCACCGCTTTCGACCATCGATCTCGCCACGGCGACGGGTGCTGAGATTGACATCGAACATCGTTCCGCTCAGGAACTGACGCATCTTGCCGGGCTGCCGGTTGCCGCGCCCGGTGTGCAGGCATTGAATCCGGTGTTCGACGTCACGCCGGCTGCGCTGATCGACGCGCTCGCGACCGAGAAAGGGGTTGTGCTGCGGCCCGATGCTTCCGGGATCGCGCGGTTGTTCACGCAGTGATGATAACGCTGGCCTGAAACCTTCCTGGACCCGTCACCTGCTGTCGCAGCACGCGCCGGCAAGTGACGTCAGAAATAGCGCTCAGCCTGCGCGTCGACGCACCAGTCCAAGTCCGCCGAGCAGCGGCGCCATCAGCCACACAGCGGCCGGTAAGGGTACGGCCGAGGTATCGAAATCGATGTTGTCGATGCCGACGTTGTAGGCGCTCGGTCCCCACTGGATGCGGATGCCGTCGGCGCTGAACAGATTGATGACGTAATGGTTGTGGATCAGACCGGTAATGTCGCCAACCGTGATCGGGCCCGAGCTGAACAGCGTATTCGAGGTGCCGTCGAGGATCGTGAAAGAACTGCCACGTTGCGTATTTGGCCACGCGCCGAGATCGAAACTGTTCAGCCGGACGCCGTCGCCATTCAGGGGCTTGAGGAAGATTTCGCCTTGCGAAGCGCCGTCGCCACCGCTGGCCCAGGCCACGCTGGTCAAGTCGTTGTAGCCGGTGTCCCAGTAAACGAGTTCATGTGCGTCTGGTGAGATCAGATCTTCATATTGCACATCCAACACACCGGCGATATCGCCGTACGTGTCGTCAATTCGCCCACCGTTGGTGCACACGTTGCCGTCACTGCAGATCGTGCCTTCGAAAGTGAGAATCTGCGCGTTTGCCTGCACGGCGGTGAACAGCATCAATGACCCGGCGAGGTAGGCTGCCTTCATGGCGTGTGCTTCCTGAAAAAGAGTTCGTGGAGCCGCTGTCGCCATGCGGCGCGTAGCGGAATTCGTTAACGTGAACTCTACGGCAAATCGCTCCGGTGCCGTCCGGGCCTGGCTCACAGTTTGGCCAACGACAGCATTGTTAACAAAGAAGGCTTCGCCCTGGCGCAGACCAGGTATCGGCACGATTTCCCATGCGGGATGCCAGCCCGGTCCGACCTGCCAGGCATGCACATCAGGGGTGCGACAGCGCACGCTCGCGTGCTATCATGGGGCGTTCCCGATGCTGGGAATTATCCAAACATAATCAATAAGTAAACACCCCCTCCGATGGCCGATTTCGCACGCCAGCTGCTGCCCGTCAATATCGAAGACGAGATGCGCCAGTCCTACATGGAATACGCCATGAGCGTGATTGTAGGTCGGGCACTGCCGGACGCACGCGACGGCTTGAAGCCGGTGCACCGGCGCGTGCTGTTCGCGATGCAGGAATCGAACACGGTGTGGAACCGGCCGTACGTGAAATGCGCGCGTGTCGTCGGCGAAGTGATGGGTAAGTATCACCCGCATGGCGACAGCGCGATCTACGACACGCTGGTGCGCATGGCGCAGGATTTCTCGCTCCGCTATACGCTCATCGACGGTCAGGGCAACTTCGGCTCGGTCGATGGCGACGCGCCGGCCGCAATGCGTTACACGGAATGCCGGCTCGACCGCATCGCCAACGAGCTGCTCGCCGATATCGATCGCGAGACCGTCGATTTTGCGCCGAACTACGACGGCAAGGAACAGGAACCGACGGTCCTGCCGGCACGCATACCGAACTTGCTAGTCAACGGTTCCAGCGGCATCGCGGTCGGCATGGCGACCAACATTCCGCCGCACAATCTGGCCGAAGTCGTCGATGCCTGTGTGGCACTGGTCGACGATCCCGATCTCGATATCGAAGCGCTCATGCGCTACATCCCGGGCCCCGATTTCCCCACTGCGGGCATCATCAATGGCGCGGCCGGCATCCGCGAGGCCTATCTCACCGGGCGCGGCCGCATTCACGTGCGGGCCAGGGCGGAGATCGAGGACGGCGACACCGACAGTGCGCGTATTGTCATTACTGAACTGCCTTATCAGGTCAACAAAGCACGCCTGATTGAGAAAATTGCTGAGCTCGTTAAAGAAAAGAAGATAGAAGGCATCCGCCAGGACGGTCTGCGCGACGAATCCGACAAGGACGGCATGCGCATCGTCGTCGAACTGAAGCGCGGCGAAAGCGCTGAAGTGCTGCTGAACAATCTTTATCGCCATACGCAGATGCAGACCGTATTCGGCATCAACACAGTGGCCCTGATCGACGGTCAGCCGAGAACGCTCAACCTGCGCGAACTGCTCGATTGCTTCCTGCGGCATCGGCGCGAGGTTGTCACGCGACGCACACTGTTCGAACTGCGCAAGGCGCGCGACCGCGCGCACATCCTTGAAGGTCTCGCCGTCGCGCTGGCCAGCATCGACCCGATCATCGAGCTGATCAAGGCTTCGCCGACGCCGAACGATGCGCGCGACGCGCTGCTGGCGCGTGACTGGGCGCCGGGCGTGGTTCGCGTGATGCTGGAGCGCGCCGGTTCGGCCGTCTCGCGCCCGCTCGATCTTGGCCCGGAACTTGGGCTGCGTGACGATCGCTATTATCTGTCTGAGCGCCAGGCCAAAGAAATTCTCGAAATGCGGCTACAGCGCCTGACGGCGCTGGAGCACGACAAGATTCTGGACGAATATCGTGAAGTACTGGCGCGCATCGACGACCTGCTCGATATTCTCGAGCGGCCCGAGAGACTGATGCAGGTCATCCGCGACGAGCTGCTCGAAGTGCGCGAGAAATATGCCGACGCGCGGCGGACGGTGATCGTCCAGACACAGGTCGACCTGTCGCTCGAAGATCTCATTTCCGAGGAAGACGTGGTCGTCACCTTATCGCACTCGGGTTACGCCAAGTCGCAGCCGATAGAAGTCTATCGCTCGCAACGGCGGGGCGGCAAAGGCAAGACTGCGACGACAACCAGAGACGAAGATTTCGTCGACAAACTGTTCGTCGCCAATACTCACGACACGCTGCTGTGCTTCTCAAGTCACGGCAAACTGTATTGGCTCAAAGTCTATGAGCTGCCGCAGGCCGGGCGAATCGCGCGCGGCCGTCCGCTGGTCAATCTGCTGCCGCTGATTGAGGACGAACGCATCACGGCGGTGCTGCCGATCAAGGAGTTCGATCCCGATCTCTTCGTCGTCATGGTCACTGCACGCGGCATCATCAAGAAGACCTCGCTCGACAATTTTTCCCGACGACGCACCGCTGGCATCATCGCTGTCGATCTGTTCGAAGGTGATCATCTGGTCGGCGTTGCGCTTACGCCGGGCGTCGGCCACCTCATGCTGGTCAGCTCGAGCGGCAAAGCAATCCGCTTCGACGAACAGCATGTGCGGCCGATGGGTCGCACTGCGCGCGGCGTGCGCGGCATCCGTCTCGGTGAGGGCCAGGAAGTCATCGCGCTCATTCCGGTCAACGATGCTGAAGGAACCGTGCTGTTCGCCACTGCCAAGGGCTATGGCAAGCGCACCCGCTTCGCCGATTTCCCCATCAAGGGCCGCGGCGGTCAGGGCGTCATCGCGATCCAGGCCAATACCCGTAACGGCGCCGTGATCGGCGCGGTAGCGGTGTCGGATGCCGACGAAATCATGCTCATCAGCGATCGCGGCACCCTGGTGCGCACACCCGTGGCCGGAATCTCGGTCATCGGCCGTAACACACAGGGTATCCGCCTGATCTCGCTCGGCGAGGGTGAGTCGCTGGTCGGCCTCGAGCAGATTGCGGACCTGACCGGCGGCAGTGACGACGACACCGGGGTCGACATTGGCGATGTCGAGTGAGAAGCAGCTCTCGGACCTGCGGCAGCGCATCGATGCGCTCGATGACGAGTTGCGTGCACTGCTGAATCACCGAGCGGCGCTGACCATTGAAGTCGGCGAAGTCAAACGCGCCGCCGGCACCGACACCGAGTTCTATCGACCCGAACGCGAAGCCAGCATCCTGCGCCGCTTGTTGCAGGACAATCCAGGTCCGATGCCGGATGGTGACCTCGTGCGCCTGATGCGCGAGATTATTTCCACCTGCCTGTCGCTCGAACACGCACTGAAAGTCGCCTATCTTGGCCCCGAAGGCACTTACACCCAGGCGGCCGTACTCAAACATTTCGGTGGCGCGGTCGAGCCGGTTGCGAGCGCCACCATTGAAGATGTCTTTCGCGAAGTCGAAGCGCGTCGCTGCGATTATGGCGTGGTCCCGATAGAAAATTCCGTCGGCGGTTCGATCAGCCAGACACTCGATTGCCTGAGCACTTCCAGTGCGACCGTGTGTGGCGAGGTCGTGCTGCCGATACATCATCAGTTCCTGAGCAAAGCGGATTCGCTGCGCGAGGTGCGCCGCATCTATGCGCACGAACAGGCGCTGGCGCAGTGCCGGGGCTGGCTTGATCGCCATCTACCCGGTATCGAGCGCGTGGCCCAGGCCAGCAACGCTGCCGCCGCACAGCGCGCGCAGCACGAACCGGATGCTGCGGCAATCGCGAGCGTTGAAGCCGGCCAGCGTTATGAGCTGACTGCGCTGGCTGCCAACATCGAGGACTACCCGCATAACACGACCCGTTTCGTCGTACTTGGCCGCAAGATTCCCAAAGCGAGCGGTGATGACCTGACCACGGTCATGTTCGGTGTAGCCAACCAGCCCGGCGCGCTGCACGGCCTGCTCGGTGTTCTCGCCGAACGCGGCTTGAGCATGACCCGCATCGAATCTCGCCCGACCCGCGACAGCCTGTGGGAGTATCGCTTCTTCGTCGATATCCGCGGCCATGCCGAGGATTCGGCCGTCGCCACCGCGCTGTCCGCGATCGAATCGCGGGCGGCGTTTTTCAAAGTGATCGGCAGTTACCCGCGGGCGGTGCTTTGAATTGCACGATAGATTTAGAGTGCTTCTCAGGCGCCATCGTTACGCTGACAATCACGTCCCCGAGTTTCTGCGGAATACACTGTCGCCATGATGCGTGCGTTCGGAATGTGTGACGGTCGGCCGGTGAACTCCCCATGATTGCCCGGCTGGCAGTTATTGGTGTCGGCCTGATCGGCGGTTCGCTGGCCCGCGCGTTACGCAAAGCTGGCGTGGTCGGTGAGATTATCGGTGTGGGGCGCGGTGTGGCGAATCTCGAGCAGGCGGTGGCCCTGGGCATCATCGATCGTTATACGACGGACGCGGTTGCGGGCGTTGCCGGCGCCGACCTGGTCGTGATCGGTGCAACGCTCGGTGCAACCCCGGCGATACTCGAGGCGGTAGCGCCAGCGCTGGGTCCGCACACCATCGTCACCGATGTCGGCAGCACCAAGGCGAGCGTTGTCACCGCTGCGAGTGCGGCTCTCGGTGCGCATTTCAGTCGTTTCGTGCCGGGGCACCCGATAGCCGGTACAGAGCACAGCGGTGCCGCGGCGTCGTTTGCCGAACTGTTCGTGCAACATAAGGTGATCCTGACGCCAGTAGCGGAAACAGCGCCAACGGCGCTGGCCACGGTGCGTGCGATGTGGGAACACGCTGGCGCACGGGTTGTCGAGATGTCGGTCGAGCGCCACGACAAGGTGCTCGCGGCGACGTCGCATCTGCCGCATCTGCTCGCGTTCAATCTCGTCGAGACGCTTGCCACCGGCGCCGATGCCGACAGCATCTTTGAATTCGCTGCCGGCGGCTTTCGCGATTTCACGCGCATTGCCTCCAGCAATCCCGATATGTGGCGCGACATCGCGCTGGCCAACTCAACGTCGCTGCGCGAAGTCTGCGCCCGCTATATGACTCGACTCGAACTATTGCTCGACGCACTCGATCGTGGCGATGGCGATTATCTCGAAGCAAGCTTCCGCCGAGCCAAAGAAGCCCGCGACCGTTGCGCGGTGCCGGAGTCCAATGAACGATTCTGACCTGATAGTGCAACCCGGCGGCATGCTGACCGGAAATGTGCAGGTGCCCGGTGACAAATCTATTTCGCATCGCGCTGTCATGTTTGGCGCGTTGGCCGACGGCCGTACGCGCGTGTACGACTGTCTGCACGGCGAAGACGTACTGGCGACCATCGCCGCGTTTCGCGCGATGGGCGTCGATATCGTGCAGGACAACGCCGGCGGCCTGGTCATCGAAGGCGTCGGTATCGATGGCCTCGAAGCGCCAGCGGCAATGATTGATTGCGGTAATTCGGGCACATCGATGCGACTCCTGACCGGGATTCTGGCCGGGGCCGGCATCGACGCGACCTTGACTGGCGATGCCTCACTGTGCGGGCGGCCGATGCGGCGCGTTGCCGATCCGCTGAATCGGATGGGGGCTCAGGTCGTGACGGCAGCGGGTGGCACACCACCGCTGCGCATCGTGCCGGGCGCACGCCTGCGGGCGATCGACTACGATCTGCCGGTGGCGAGCGCGCAGGTCAAATCCGCCGTGCTGCTGGCTGGCTTGTTTGCCGACGGCGTGACCCGCGTGCGCGAACCGGCACCGACCCGCGACCACAGCGAGCGGATGTTGCGCGCTTTCGGTGTGACCGTCGAAACCGGAGCGCAGGGCATCGCGATCGCCGGCGGCCAGCGCCTGCGCGCAACCGATATTCCGGTGCCGGCGGATATCTCTTCGGCCGCGTTCTTCATCGTCGGTGCGGCTATTGCCCAGGGCAGCGACATCGAACTGACTGCGGTCGGCGTCAACCCGACGCGCACTGGCGTACTCGACATCATGCGAGCGATGGGCGCGGATATCGCGGTCCTGCGGACGCGCGAACTCGGCGGCGAGCCGGTCGCCGACCTGCGCGTACGCGGCAGCGCATTGCGCGGCATCACGATTCCGCTCACTGCCGTGCCGCTCGCCATCGACGAGTTTCCAGCCATCTTCATCGCCGCTGCCTGCGCGACCGGCCGCACCGTGCTGCACGGCGCGGCAGAACTGCGGCATAAAGAGAGTGACCGTATCGCGGTCATGGCCGACGGGCTCACAACGCTCGGCATCACCGTCGAGACCTATGACGACGGTATCGCCATCGACGGCGGGCAGTTGGCTGGCGGCCGGGTCGAGGCGCATGGCGACCACCGCATCGCGATGGCCTTCGCCATGGCCGGGCTGCGCGCGAATGCGCCAGTCGCGATTGCAGGCGCCGAAGCGATTGCGACGTCTTTCCCCGGGTTCGCGGCGCTCGCCGCCGCTGCCGGTTTGCGAATCGCAAGCTGAAATGGGCAGAAGTCTGCCCCCCGTCATCACCATCGACGGACCCAGCGGTACCGGCAAAGGCACGGTTGCCCGCCACCTGAAGAGCTGGCTCGGCTGGCACCTGCTCGATTCAGGCGCACTCTACCGCCTGGTCGGTCTCAGCGCGCAGACCGCTGGCATCGCGCTCGACGATGAACGGACGCTGGCCGCGATCGCGCGGGGATTAGCGGTGGAATTTGTCGAACAGGCGGGCGAAACGCAGGTATTGCTGGCCGGCGCGAGCGTCACCGACGCCATTCGCAGCGAGGAGTGCGGCGCGGCCGCCTCGCGCGTCGCTGCCTGGCCGCTGGTTCGCGACGCTCTGCTCGAACGCCAGCGTGCGTTCCAGACCCCACCCGGACTGGTCGCCGACGGGCGCGACATGGGGACTGTGGTTTTCCCCACCGCCGAGCTCAAAATCTATCTCACAGCGAGCGCCGAAGAGCGCGCCCGCAGGCGCCATAACCAGTTGATAGAAAAAGGAATGAGTGTTAACCTCCCCCGGCTTTTGGGGGACATAGTCGAACGCGACCGGCGCGATCAGGAACGCGCGGTGGCACCTCTCAAGCCCGCACCCGATGCCATCATCGTCGATACGACGCACAGCGACATACGCAGCGTCGAAGGCGATATACAGCGTCTGGTGCGCGAACGCGGCCTGATCTGACGCGCGATTGACCTCGTGCCAGCTCGAGCTATTCGATCAACATCGTAAAACTTCAGGAGAAGAGGACGTCTGCGCAGTGCGGCAGCCAGCGGCGACCGCGGCAGTACGGATATCCTTTGTACAACCACTATGACGGAGAGTTTCGCAGAATTATTCGAACAGAGTCAGGTCGAGGCGAAGATGCGCCCGGGCACTATCGTCAAAGGGCGGGTCGTCGAAGTCCGCTCCGATTTTGTCGTCGTCAACGCAGGCCTGAAATCCGAAGGCGTCATCCCGCTCGACCAGTTTCGCAATGCGGCTGGTGAGATCGATGTCAATGTTGGCGACGAGATCGACGTTGCCCTCGACGCGGTCGAAGATGGCTATGGCGAAACCCGTCTCTCACGCGAGAAGGCCAAGCGCGCCAAAGCCTGGGAAGAACTCGAGAAAGCCTGCGAAGACGCCGCCACCGTGGTCGGTATCATCAGCGACAAGGTCAAAGGTGGTTTCACCGTCGACATCAGCTCCATACGCGCATTCCTGCCCGGTTCGCTGGTCGACGTGCGCCCGGTCCGCGACACCAGCTATCTCGAAGGCAAGCCGCTTGAATTCAAGGTCATCAAAGTCGACCGCCGCCGCAACAACGTCGTTGTCTCGCGCCGTGCAGTGGTCGAGAGCGAGAATTCGGCCGAGCGCGAAGCGCTGCTCGACGGACTGAACGAAGGCGTTACGATCAAGGGTCTGGTCAAGAACCTCACCGATTACGGCGCGTTCATCGATCTCGGCGGCATCGATGGTCTGCTGCATATCACCGACATGGCCTGGCGCCGCGTCAAGCATCCATCCGAAGTCGTCAACATCGGCGACGAAATCGAAGTCAAGGTGCTCAAGTTCGATCGCGATCGTCAGCGCGTGTCACTGGGCCTGAAGCAGCTTGGCGACGATCCGTGGGTCGATATCGCGCGCCGATACCCCGAGCATTCACGTCTCTTCGGCAAAGTCTCCAACATTGCTGACTACGGCTGCTTCGTTGAAATCGAGGAAGGCGTTGAAGGCCTCGTCCACGTCTCCGAAATGGACTGGACAAACAAGAACGTGCATCCATCGAAAGTCGTGCACCTCGGCGAAGAAGTCGAAGTCATGGTGCTCGATATCGACGAAGAGCGCCGCCGTATTTCGCTCGGCATGAAACAGTGCCGCTCGAATCCGTGGGAAGAGTTCGCTGCGACACACAACAAGAACGATCGCGTCGTCGGCAAGATCAAGTCGATCACCGATTTCGGCATCTTCATCGGTCTCGACGGTGGTATCGACGGTCTCGTTCACCTGTCGGATCTGTCGTGGGATGTGCCGGGCGAAGAAGTCGTTCGCAACTACAAGAAAGGCGACGAGCTCGAAACCGTGGTGCTGGCCGTCGATGCCGAAAGAGAGCGCATCTCGCTCGGCGTCAAGCAGTTGGCGCAGGATCCGTTCTCGTCCTATCTGGCGCAGTATGGCAAAGGTGCGCTGGTCACCGGCAAGATTGTCACCGTCGATGCCAAAGGCGCGACCATCGAACTCGCCGATGGTGTCGAGGCCTCGATACGGGCTTCTGAATTGTCCATCGATCTGGTCGACGACGCGCGCAAGCTGTTGCGTGAAGGCGAATCGATCGAAGCGCTGATCGTCGGCGTCGATCGCAAGCGTCGCGTGGTCAACCTGTCAATCAAGGCCAAGGACAGTGCGGAAGAGCAGGCGGCGCTGCAGGAATACAGCGCTGAGAACGAAACGGGACGGACGACACTCGGCGATCTGCTCAAAGAGCAGCTCGATCAGAGATAGTCGGGCCTGGCCGCATCGATTCTTGATCTGAGTCTCTTGCAAGTCGAGAACAATAATGACCAAGTCTGAACTGATCGAACTGCTGGTGAAAAAGCAGGCGCAACTCGGCTATCGCGACGTCGAATTGGCGGTTAAGACCATGCTGGAGCACATGGGTCAGACCTTGGCTACCGGTGAGAGAATCGAGATCCGCGGCTTCGGCAGCTTCTCGTTGCACTATCGCCCGCCACGGGTCGGGCGGAACCCGAAATCGGGGGACCCGGTGTCATTGCCGGCCAAATATGTCCCCCATTTCAAGCCGGGTAAGGAGCTGCGCGAGCGGGTTAACGACGGCGCCATCACGGCGCCTGAAATCAAACTCGCGCGCGATAATGACGGCGACAACGATGGCGATAACGAGAGCGACAGCGACAATGACCGGGCGGGTTACCGCGTCGGCTCGTAAACTGCCACCGGGCTACACGCGAGCCCATTGCTCAGGTCGGCGTGGCCGGCACGCCGGTGACGTCGAGGACGACCCCGGGTGCACCCGGCGGCGGGAGTGTCAGTCATGACGCGAGTTCTGTACCTTAGTTTTGCGCTCGTGGTCGCCGTGCTCGGACTCGCGTTTCACGTTCGCAACAAGCAACCGGTGGCACTCGATTATTTCTTCGGCGCGCTCAAAACTGAACTCTCGGTCGCTATGTTAGCGGCTCTGATTATCGGTGCCGCACTGGGCATTCTGGCCATGACAGCCAGCCATCTGCGCCTGCAGCGCGAGCTGCGACATCTTGCCCGCCAGAAAGATATCGTCGGGCGCGAGCTCGCCAGCCTGCGGGATGTCGCACTCAAAGATGCGCGTTGAAATCCTGTTCGGCATCGTCGTCTGTCTCCTACCGCTGGCGGCTCTGTCGGGCTGGTATGTCGGGCGCCGCGAACATGGCGCACGTAAAGTGCGTGGTCGCGCCGGCAGCATGTCGCCAGATTATTTTCGTGGCCTCAATTTCCTGCTGAACGATCGCCCCGACAAGGCCATCGAAGTTTTCATCAAAGTGCTTGAAGTCGAAAGCGAGACGGTCGAGACCCATCTCGCACTCGGTAATCTTTTCCGCCGGCGTGGCGAAGTCGATCGCGCCATTCGCATTCATCAGAATCTAGTTGCGCGACCAAGCCTAGAGTTCGACCAGCGTGCTCTGGCACTGCTCGAGCTGGGGCTCGACTACATGCGTTCGGGATTGCTCGATCGCGCTGAAAGTCTGTTCAAGGAGCTGCTCGAACTCGGCGCTCATCAGCGGCAGGCAATCGATCATCTTGTCGACATCTACCAGCAGGAACGTGACTGGGAGAAAGCGCTCGAATATACGGTCCGTCTCGAGAAACTAGGCAATCGCGATTACAGCCAGCGCCGCGCGCATTTTCTCTGCGAACAAGCCGACGCATCGCTGGCCGAGGGCGATGTCGAGGAAGCGAGCGCGCGACTTCGTGAGGCCGTTGCGGCACATCCGAAAAGCGTGCGTGCCAGCCTCATGCAGGGGCGTCTGGCGATGACGGCCGGCGCGTTCGATGCCGCCATCCGGCATCTGCAGCAGATCGAGACGCAGGATATCCATTTCCTGTCCGAGGCTATCGTGCCGTTGGTCGAGTGCCACCGTGCGCTGGGCCGCAATGACGAACTACTGGCCTATCTCGAGCGTCTGAGCGGTCTGCATGCCGGCATTACGCCGGTGCTGCAGCTCGCTGAATTGATGGTCGGGCAGGGACGTGCGGTCGAAGCGAAAGCGCGCATCATCGAGGAGCTCAAGTTTCGCCCGACTGTGCGCGGAATCGATCGACTAATTGACTATTCACTGGTTCAGGTCGAGGGCGAAACGCGCGACAATCTGTTACTGCTGAAGGAACTCACGGCGAGTCTGCTCGACCACAAATCGAGCTATGCCTGCGGCAACTGCGGCTTCAAGGGTCGTTCGCTGCATTGGCAATGCCCGAGCTGCAAGACCTGGAACTCGGTGAAGCCCATCCACGGCATCGAAGGCGAATAATTCCGGGCTGACTTCGGCGCTCCCCGCCGCTGCACTGGATTCGACCCATCTCCGACAGACTGCCCGTTACAACTGATACAAACACATGACCGACCTGGACCGACCTGTCATTGTTGCGCTCGATTTCGATACCGAGAGCGAAGCGCTGGCGCTTGCCGATCGGCTCGACCCCGCGGCATGTCGGCTGAAAGTTGGCAAGGAATTGTTCACGCGGGCCGGGCCGGCAGTCGTCGCTGCGCTGTGCCGTTCCGGCTTCGAGGTGTTTCTCGATCTCAAATTTCATGATATTCCAAACACCGTGGCCGGCGCCTGTCGTGCGGCGGCCGATCTCGGCTGCTGGATGGTCAACGTGCACGCCGCTGGCGGGCCTGCCATGCTCGACGCGGCACGGGCCGCGTTGGGATCTCACGATGCACGGCCATTGCTGATTGCGGTGACCGTGTTGACCAGCATGGATGACGCCGCGCTGGCCGCTGTCGGGATAGCAGACGGCGCGGCAGCACAGGTATTGCGGCTGGCGGCGCTGGCGCGCGACGCCGGACTCGATGGGGTGGTCTGTTCGCCGTTAGAAATAGCGGCTTTACGCAGCCGGTTCGGCGCAGAATTCGCGCTGGTCACACCCGGTGTACGCCCCGCAGGCGGCAGTCTCGATGATCAGCTGCGCATCGCGACCCCGGCAGCGGCGATCGCGGCCGGTGCCACGCATCTTGTCGTCGGTCGCCCGATCACGCGCGCGGACGACCCGCTTGCGGCGCTGCTGGCCATTCAGACGGAATGCCACGCGGCGCGCGCCTGTGTGAGCCCGCCGTGAAGCTCGCTGCCAGCGAAAAGCGTGTGCCCGCAGTGGAGGACGACCAGCGGCACAGTCCGCTAAAGCCGCCGAAGGCGCCGGCACCCGGCACGCGTGCGCAATGGATTCGTTTGTATGGCGCAAGCAAAGCGCTCGCTATCGCAACGCTCGCCCGCCAGCACGGTCGGCCAGTCATCCTGCTCGCCAGTGACGCGGCGAATGCCGCGCGATTCGAACGCGAACTGGCGTTCTTTGCACCCGAGATCCCGCGGGCGCATATCCCGGACTGGGAAACGCTACCTTACGATCGCTTCAGCCCGTATCAGGACATCGTCTCCGAACGCATTGCGACCTTGAGCCGATTGCCGGAGCTCGGCACGGGTGTCGTGGTGATGGGCATTCAGACCGCGCTCCATCGCTTCGCCCCGCGAAGCTGGCTGGAAGGTCGCGCGTTCAGTCTGCATCCCGGTGAGCGCATCGATCGTGACGATTTCCGCCGGCGCCTCGATGCGGCTGGTTATCGGGTTGGTGCACAGGTCGTCGAACACGGCGATTGTGCCTTTCGCGGCTCGCTCATCGACGTCTTTCCGATGGGCGCCGAGTCGCCGTTCCGTATCGATCTGCTCGACGACGAAATCGAAACCCTGCGTCTGTTCGACGTCGATACGCAACGTTCGATGAGCGCGTGCGACGCGATTGAGATTCTACCGGCACGCGAATTCCCGCTGGACGAAGCCGCGACACGCGAATTCCGTCGTGCCTGGCGCCTGGAATTCGACGGTCCCGCACAGAATTCCCCGCTCTATCAAGACGTCTCTGAAGGGCTTGCACCAGCCGGCATCGAATATTATCTGCCGCTGTTTTTTGACGACCTGGATGTACTGACGGCGTACTTCCCGTCTGGCGCGCTGATCGTCATCGATGAAGGCGTGGCGGCGGCGGCGGCACAATTCGAGATTGCGGTTGCCGAGCGTTACGAATCGCTGCGTCATGACATTGAACGACCGATAGTCGCGCCAGCGCGCATGTTCGTCGACTATGCCGGGTTCACCGCAGCGCTCGCACCATTTGCCTGCATCGACGTCGCTGGGATAGAACCGCAGGCCGGCGACAGCGCGCTGGCATTCGCGACTCGCGCGCCGGTACGTGTACCGGTCGACGCCCGCGCGGCCGAGCCTTTTGGTCTGCTGGCCGAGCACCTCCGCCGCGTGCAGGGTCGTGTGCTGTTTCTGGCAGACTCACTCGGTCGGCGCGAAACGCTGGTCGAGATGTTTCGCGAGCAGTCGTTCCGGCCGCACGCTTACGAATCCTGGGCGGATTTTCTTGCTGGCTCCGACCCCGTCGGTATCGCGGTCGGCCCGCTGGCCGATGGTGCGGAGTTCGATGACCCGCGCATCAGTCTGCTGACCGAAGCGCAATTATTCGGTGAACGCGCTGCACAACGGCGACGTCGACGCGGCGCTACCGACAACGACGCCATCCTGCGCAATCTGACCGAGTTGACGGTCGGCGCACCGGTTGTACATGAACAGCACGGCGTCGGTCGCTATCGAGGTCTCGAAGTGTTGACGGTCGCCGGCGTCACCAATGAATTCATCAAGATTTCCTATGCCGACGGTGACAACCTCTACGTTCCGGTCAGCTCGCTCGATCGCATCAGCCGTTATTCCGGCGTCGATCCCGAGCACGCCCCACTGCACAAACTCGGCAGCGGGCAGTGGGACAAGGCTCGCCGCAAGGCGGCCGAGAAGATTCGCGATGTTGCCGCCGAGCTGCTCGAAATCCACGCCCGCCGAGCCGCGCGCAAGGGTCATGCGTTCAATGTCGACAGGCACGGTTTCGCAGCATTCGAACAAGGCTTTCCATTCGAGGAAACGCCGGATCAGATAGCCGCTATCGAAGCCGTCCTCGCCGATATGCGCGGCGAGCAGCCGATGGACCGACTGGTCTGCGGCGATGTCGGTTTCGGCAAGACCGAAGTCGCCATGCGTGCGGCGTTCGTTGCCGTACATGACGGTCAGCAGGTGGCCATACTTGTGCCCACTACGCTGCTCGCCGGGCAGCACTACGAAACGCTGCGCGACCGCTTTGCCGACTGGCCGGTGAAAGTCGAGCAGCTCTCGCGCTTTCGCGATGCCAAGGAGACCAAGCAAATCCTTGCTGGACTCACCGACGGCACCGTCGATATCGTCGTCGGCACGCACAAGCTGTTGTCGAAAGACATCCGCTTCAAGCGTCTCGGTCTGCTAATCGTCGATGAGGAACATCGTTTCGGTGTCCGTCAGAAAGAGCAGATCAAAGCGCTGCGTGCGAACGTCGACATTCTAACGCTGACGGCGACGCCGATACCGCGCACGCTCAACATGGCGCTGGCCGGGACGCGCGAACTGTCGATCATCGCGACAGCGCCGTCGAAGCGCCTCGCCATCAAGACGTTCGTCCGTGAATGGTCACCAGTGCTGCTGCGCGAAGCGATCCTGCGTGAAATTGGTCGCGGGGGGCAGGTCTATTTCGTGCACAACGTGGTCGAGGATATCGAGCAGATGGCGGCAACCGTGCGTGAAATAGCGCCGGAAGCGCGGGTCGCTGTCGCCCATGGCCAGATGCGCGAACGCGAGCTCGAACAGGTCATGCTCGACTTCTATCATGGCCGCTGTAATGTCCTGTTATGCACGACGATCATTGAGACCGGCATCGACGTTCCAAATGCCAATACCATGATCATCAACCGCGCCGACAAGTTCGGCCTGGCTCAGCTTTACCAGTTGCGCGGTCGCGTCGGCCGTTCCCATCATCGTGCTTACGCCTATCTGGTCGTACCCAATCGGCGCGAGATCACGGCGGATGCAGTCAAGCGGCTGGAAGCTATCGAATCACTGGAAGAACTGGGCGTCGGCTTTACGCTCGCTACCCACGATCTCGAGATCCGCGGCGCTGGCGAAATTCTCGGCGACGAACAGAGCGGCCATATCCAGGAAATCGGATTCAGCCTGTACTCGGAGTTGTTGAATCGCACCGTTGCGGCGCTCAAAGCCGGTCGCGGCATCAATCTGGAAGATGCACTGGACGCTCGCGTCGAAGTCGAGCTGCACATTCCGGCGCTGCTGCCGGAGGACTATCTCCCAGATGTGCATGCCCGACTTATCCTGTACAAGCGAATTGCGAGCGCGCGCGGGCCCGACGAACTGAACGAACTGCGTGAAGAGATAGTCGACCGCTTCGGCCTGTTCGAGACACCGGTCGAGAATCTGTTTCGTGTAACATCGTTCAAGCTCGCTGCCGAGCGGCTCGGTATCCGGCGTATCGATCTCGGCAGTCGTGGCGGGCGCATCGAGTTCTACCCCAATCCGAACATCGATCCGATGAAAATCATCCGGCTGGTGCAGACCGACCGAAATTACCGCTTCGAAGGCGGCGAGAAAATCAAGATCAACAAGGAACTGCTGGACGCGCAGGCGCGCTTTGACGAGCTCGATCATCTGTTTGAACGTTTCGGGGGCGACAGTGCGGCTTAGGACCAGGGTCCTTAACCTGACAAGCGCGTTAGTGGCGCTGCTGCTCGTCGGTACCGCGCTGCCGGTCAGCGCGCGCTGGTATCAGGTCGAGGTCGTGGTCTTCGAACATACGGATGGCGCCAGTCGCGGCAACGAGCAGTGGCCGGAACTCGCTGTATTGCCGGACTACAGTCAAGCGATGGATCTCATCACCGATCTTCCAGCGATGACTGATGAACCCGCGTCTGCCGCAGGTGCCGGCGCGAATGAACCAGTCGCGTTCGTGCCGCTTGCACGCGCCGACATGCGACTCGCCGTTATCGCCCAGCGGCTGGGTACAGCGCGCGGCTATCACCCTCTGTTCGCCACTGCGTGGCGCCAACCGAGCTTCGGTGTAGCTGGCGCAAGGCGTGTCTATCTCTCCGATGTTCCCGGTTCTGATCGCGGCAGCAGCCGCGGTACGCGCACTGGTATCCTGGTCGATCAGACCGGTCCTCCCGACTTGTTGACGCCCAAAGTCGAAGGCACAGTCAGTCTCAAGGTCGAGCGACTGCTGCACGTGACCGTCGATTTTCTCTATTACCACGATAATCTGCCGGTACGGCTGCAGGAGACCCGCGGAGTGAAGTTCCGTGAGATCCATTACTTCGATCATCCACTTTTCGGTGTGCTGGTTCAGGTCACGCCGTACGTGTTGCCGGAGGTGCCGGCGACGGCCGAAGTCAGTGCCGATGAACCGCTCGACGACACCGGCGAGGCGCCGGTGAATGCACCCGGCACGCCCCCGCTGCCTGCACCGATACCGCAAGCACCACCGGCTCCGGCCCCGGCATTGCGCTGAACATCGACTCCAGTCTCAGCGATTCGCTGCAAGCAGGCCGGTCAGAGCGACAATTACCGCTTTGATGCGCGACATGCCGGCGCTGAGTTCGTGCTCAATCTGGGCCATCGTGATCGGACCCTGCGCGCGTCCGGCAGCAGGGTTCACGACCAGCGAGATGTTGGCGTAAGCGAGTCCAAGCTCGCGGGCGAGTCCGGCTTCCGGCATGCCCGTCATGCCGACCAGTGTGCACCCATCGCGGTCCATGCGATCAATTTCAGCCGCCGATTCCAGGCGCGGACCCTGGGTCGCGCCGTAGATGCCGCTCGCCAGCGCGGCTGTCCCGGTTTTCGCGCAGGCAGCGAGCAATCGTTCACGCAACCAGCCGGTAAACGGTTCCGAAAAGTCGACGTGCTGCGGGTGCGGCTGCGTGCCATCCGAGTAGCTATGCTCGCGGCCCCAGGTGTAATCGATGATCTGGTGCGGTACGACTATGGTGCCGGCTGGCGTATTGGGCGCGATGCCGCCGACTGCAGTTGTTGCTACCACTGCCTCGGCACCGAGTTCAGCAAGCGCAGCCAGATTCGCGCGATAGTTGACCAGATGCGGTGGCAAATGATGAGCGACCCCATGGCGTGGCAGAAAAAGCAGCTCGATGCCATTCAACGCGCCGCACACTATCGCCCCGGACGGTGCGCCCCAGGCTGTCATCACCCGCTGCTCGCGCCGGTTCAGCAGTTGCTCCAGCGCGTACAGCCCGCTGCCGCCGATGATGGCGAGCTTCACGCTGTTTCAACCACGGCGAAGATCCCCGGTGCGTTACGAAGATAGGTCTTATAGTCCATGCCATAACCGAACAGATAGGCGTCAGGCAGAGAGAGTGCACTGTAATCTGCCCGTGCGAGCCCGCTGCGTGCAGTCATGATCTTGGTCACCAGCACTGCGGTAAGCACACGTGCTGCGCCCAGACGCTCGCATTCGGCGACGAGCGCGGCGAGTGTGATGCCGTGATCGAGAATGTCGTCGACAATCAGCACAGTGCGTCCAGCTACCGTTGCCGGCGGGCGCTTGATCCAGTGCATATCGCCGCCACTGGTCTGCGCGCCGTAGCGGGTCAGATGTGCATAGTCGACTTGCAGCGGGAAGTCCATCCGCTGCAGCAGCATGGCGAGTGGAGTGACACCACCGGTCATGATGCCGAGCAGCAGTGGATTGGCCGTAGCGAGTTCGCTCGTGATCTGCGCTGCCATGCGGTCCATGGCCTGTTCAATCGCCGCGGGATCGGCCAGGCAATGCGCGGTTCGGCGCACCTGCACCACTTCGGTCATCAAGTTCGGGTCAGCCATCATTCTCACCGAGTTGCTCGCGCCCGGCTCGGTCACGGGCGAACTGATATGCCGAGCGCCCGCTGCGCGAGCCGTGCAGCAGCGCCCATTGCAAAGCGGCCCGACGCACCGTCTCAGTGTCCGTCAGATCAGCGTTGAAGCTGGCCAGCCAGTGCATGACGATATCGAGGTATTTGTCCTGGCTCAAGGGATGAAACGACAGCCACAAGCCGAAACGCTCGGAAAGCGAAATTTTTTCTTCCACTGCTTCGGTCTGGTGCAGCTCACCGTCGATGATGCGGACACCTTGATTGTCGGCTTGGTATTCCGGCATCAGATGCCGTCGATTCGAGGTCGCATAAATGATGATGTTCTCGGGCGTGTCGAGCACCGAGCCGTCGAGCACGGTTTTCAGCGCACGATACGTGGCGTCGTTTTCGTCGAACGAAAGATCATCACAATAGATCACGTAGCGACCATGACTGTCATGAAGGCGATCAACAATATCAGGCAGACTGACCAGATCCAGGCGATCGACTTCGACCAGGCGCAGGCCTGCCGCGGCATAATCATTCAGCAGCGCTTTCACCAGCGACGACTTGCCGGTACCGCGTGGACCCCACAGCAGCGCGTTGTTGGCGGGCAGGCCGGCAAGAAACTGGCGCGTATTCCGCGCCAGCGCGTCCTTCTGGCGATCAACGTGCAGCAAATCGGCCAGGCGAACAGCATTGAAGCGGGTGATTGCCTGCAGGCGGCCGCTGTCGCCGCGGCGGCGCCAGCGCCAGGCGATTGCACCCTCGAGTTCATCGTCTGCAGTTGCCGGAAAACATCGCTCGAGGCGCTCGAGCAATTGCTCGGCGCGCGCAAAAAATTTGTCTGCCTTGCCCATTCAGTCGCCCAGTGAAGTAACTCGCGGTCATTCTACTGGATTCGCGTTCAGAGCTGCGACGCGTCCGTACATGAACCACCGACGAGCTCAGGCCAGATTCCTCAGGATGCAAGCGCTATCGGCACCGCTCCTTCGCGACTCAGCGCGCGAGTCAACTGGTACTCGATCCGCTTCTTGTAACTCAGCAGATCGAGTGGCCGTAGCGTGCGCACTCCGACAGCAATCCGGAAACGCGTCGAGAGGTCGAGGTCGGTGATATAGATGGGATAAGACTCAGTTCCAGCGCGCTGAGCGAAGACATACTCGGCGACCTGCTGAAACAGCGAGCCACCATGCTCCCAGGTCGAGAACTCGCGATGATTGGCATTGATGGTGAACTGCTGGCGACCTTGTGCATCAGCGTCGGCAAGCACCTGGAGCGAGAGATACGGTCTTCCAAACGATGGCTCGCCGGCATGCAATTTGAATTGCACGCCGGCCTCCTGAAGCAGGACTTCATGGGTTTCGATCACAAGCCCGCCAGGGAATGCGCGCGCGAGCCCGGTACAGCGCGGCAGCGCATTGTCGAGAAACCGGCGGTAGTGATGCAGCAGTTGCTTCATGTCATGACACTCCTGTCGCTGAACCAGCAACAGGCCGCGTTCGTCGAGGATATAGATATCGGCACGTTCGCCGCGCTGCTGCGCATAGATCTGGACACGACCGGGACGGTTCTGTGCATAGATGCGTGGCAGCACCCCGACCCGGGTGCAGCCGCGATCGAAGCGAACCGGATTGAATCGGTTGCTGCTGGCATCACCAAGCGCCCGCAACAGCAGCGCGTGGCTGGCATGGCTGTCGACCCGCGCTTTGCCGTCTTCAACGCGCAGATGCTGCAGACGATCGTCGATCTCAAGCACGAAATGCGGATTCGAAGCAGTCGCATAGCGGGCGACGAAACGCCCCGCCTGAAGGAAACTCGTACTGACGCGCCGGGCTATCTGGTTGGCATAGTCGGAGGTGAAGCAGCGGACTTCGACTGGCGGCAGATCGCGCGCGCTTCCGTCGAATGGTGCCCACTGCACACATTCGGCGAGCGCGTCGAGTACTGAGGTATCGCCCTCGTAACGGAACGCGAATGTCTCGCCCCAGCTGTTGGCGAAGATCAGGTCAACGCTTTTCAGCAGATTGATGCGCCGACCGCCGAAGCGGAACGCATCGGTATGATCGGTGGTGAGGACACTCCCTGCACCGACCGCGCCGGAAAACGCATTGACCCCGATATTGACCAGCAGCAGCAGGCGCATGATACGCGGGCGTTGATCGAGTACCGATGGCGCGTCGGGTTGGCCGATGCCGGAATCGAATGCTTCGCCGATACGCTTGATCTCAAGCGCGTTCAATTCGCTGCCCGCGGTAAATACATGCCAGGTCGTGGCCGGCGTCGACAGCCGGTTCAACTGACACCACAGGAGAATTTCCGCTGCCGCCGCCGAGCGTTTCATGGGGCGTCGGAAAGCGACTTCGGTCGGCTTCACCAGCCCCGCGAACAACAGCCAAACAGTGGCGTTGTCGGTGGTCCGGATCTCGTGCAACGAGAGACTTGCTTCGGCCGGATTGATGCAGATGCCGCGCGTCAGCACCTCGATCTTGGCCGGCTTCTTCTCGAATGCTGCGTAGAGTTTTCGACCGAGTACGTTCAGATCATGTTCGGTAATCTTCTGATCGGTGGCATGCTGGCGGGCAAACTGCGACAGTGCGGCATAGCTGTCTTTCAGCGTATTGATCAGATCGCGCCGCTCTTCGATCGCGGTGTCGATCCGCCAGTCGTCGCGTTGATCGAGTCTCACCACCTGGGCTGGCGTCCAGTGCCAGTCTTCGACCATTGCGGCCAGCGCCTCGCGCCGCCAGTCGCCACCGAGTGCGCTCTCCCGCGAGCTCAGGCGCAGGCTGGTTTTCAGGTAGAAACTGCGCCGCAGAACGTCGAGGCGTACTGGGTCGTTACGTGTGAGCAGATACTCTTCAACCTTGGTGTACATGAGTATGTACGGGTCGAAGGCGTTCAGGTTGACGGTACTCGATTCGACGTTCTGCTTGAAGCGGTGACTGAGCAGGCCGATGTTCGGATATTCGGCCGCGTAAGATTCCATCAAGAGCAGTTTCAGGACAGATTTGTACGGCGACTCGATGCTCTTGTAGAGCTGCCATACCGCCGCACCGAAAAACTCTTCGACGGGAATGCTGCGCAGACCGCCGAAATCGATATAGTCGCGGCGATCGAACGCGCGCCTTTCGGTAACGCCCTGCAGATAGCCCTCGTAAGCCGTATCGTGACTTGCCGGTACGCGCCACCATAGGGGCGGCAGGCCTGCGATCAACAGACCTGAACGATAGAACTCGTCGAGCAGCAGATAGTGCTGTGAGCTGCCGCTCGATTCGGCCGACAGAGACAATGTCTCGCCGTGACGGAAACGTTCGGCGTCGAATACGAAGAAATGCACTTCGAGTCCCACTTCGCCGGCGAAGATTTCAATCCGACGCGCTTTCTCGGCCAGTTCTTCAACGGCTTCTGCGCTGAGCCCCGGATCGTGCAGCAACCACAAATCGAGATCGCTTTCGCGCGAATACGCTATCGTGCCCGGACTGCCCATCAGGTACAGCCCACGCACCGCGTAGCGCGGCGCCGAGCGTCGGTCGTACTCGAACGAACGGCAGACTCGGCGAGCGGCCCGCAATGCGCGCTGGTTGGGGGCGTAGTCGTTGATGCCGATGACAGTTTCTTTCGCCACATAGCCGGGCAGCAGGGGATGATTCAGGTGAAACAGCAGTGGCAGGAGGTCGAGAAAATCGCGCTGCCGAGGGGTGAGGTTGGCATGGACGCGAGCCAGTCGGTCGCGATTGAGCGCAAGAAATCGCTTCTCGGTCGTCAGGGTGGGATCAGCGGGTGCTGGCGGGACACTGCTCATGCTCTGCTTTAGCGACCGAGCGGGCCGCTACTGTAGCGATTCGAACCAGCCGCTGCAGGGGTTCCTTAAGCAGATAAGCCTTGAATTTCAAGGTGTTTTGATTGTGTCCCCAGGCACGATAGCCGATAATCGGCGGACATTCTTTTGCGCCGTAGTGCTGACGGGAGCCGTGGTGTGCTCGACGGTCCGCTGCACGCCCGCAATGCAGTCCGGCGGGGTGCCTGCCTGCAGCGCGCCTCGACTCATCTGACGGAGGACCTCGCATGCTGAATCGCACTACGACGATCGCCGACTTCGACCCGGAGCTGTGGGTCGCGCTCGAAGGCGAGCGTCGACGCCAGGAAACGCATATCGAACTCATCGCCTCTGAGAACCACACCAGTGTGCGGGTGCTCGCAGCGGCCGGTACCGTACTGACCAATAAGTATGCCGAGGGCTATCCAGGGAAGCGCTACTACGGCGGGTGCGAGTTCGTCGATGTCGTCGAGCAACTCGCCATTGATCGCGCGAAGACGCTGTTCGGCGCCGCGTATGCCAACGTGCAGCCGCACTCGGGTTCACAGGCCAATGGTGCGGTCTATCTCGGCCTGCTCGATGCGGGTGACGCGATCCTGGGCATGAGCCTGGCGCATGGCGGGCACCTGACGCATGGTGCGAGCGTCAATTTCTCGGGCAAGACTTATCGCGCTTACCAGTACGGCATCGACATCAAGACCGGCCGTATCGACTACGACCAGGTGGTGAAACTTGCACGCGAGCACAAGCCGCGGCTGATCATGACCGGATTCTCGGCCTATTCCCGCATCGTCGACTGGTCCCGCTTCCGCGAGATTGCCGATGAAGTCGGCGCTTTTCTCGTCGCCGATATGGCACATGTGGCGGGGCTCGTTGCCGCTGGCCTCTATCCGAGCCCGGTCCCGTTCGCCGATATGACGACGACCACGACGCATAAAACCCTGCGCGGCCCGCGCAGCGGTCTCATCCTTGCTCGCGCCAATGAGGCTCTCGAGAAAAGGGTCAGTTCAGCGGTTTTCCCGGGTATTCAGGGCGGCCCGCTGATGCATGTGATCGCAGCCAAGGCGGTGGCGTTCAAGGAAGCGATGGAACCGGAATTCCGCACCTATCAGGCGCAGGTCATCGCCAATGCGCGGGCCATGGCCGAGACGTTCATGAGCCGCGGCTACAAAGTCGTGTCGGGAGGTACTGACAATCACCTGTTCCTGATCGACCTCGTCGACAAAGGTCTGACCGGCAAAGCGGCGGACGCCGCACTCGGCGCCGCGCACATCACGGTCAATAAGAATGCTGTGCCTGACGATCCGCAATCTCCGTTCGTCACCAGCGGCGTTCGTATCGGTACACCGGCCATGACCACGCGCGGTTTTGGTCTCGGCGAGGCACGCGATCTCGCTGGCTGGATGTGCGACATCCTCGATGCCATCGATGACCCGGTGGTAAGCGCACGGGTGCGCGGACAGGTCGAAGAAGTGTGCGGTCGTCACCCGGTTTATGCCGGCTGACTGGCGAAACGTGCAGCTGAGCTGCGAGGGCTGATTCGAATGCATTGTCCATTCTGCAATCACGGCGATACGCGCGTAATCGATTCGCGCCTGCTGGGCGAAGGCGACCAGATCCGTCGCCGACGCGAATGTCAGGGTTGCAAAGCGCGGTTCACGACCTACGAGACAGCCGAACTCAGTCTGCCGCGTATCATCAAGTCAGATGGTCGTCGTGAGACGTTCAACGACGACAAGCTGCGCGGCGGCATATTGAAAGCGCTCGAAAAGCGGCCGGTACCGATGGAGCGGGTCGAAGATGCCATCAACCACGTCAAGCGTCGCATCCGCGAAGGTGGTGAACGCGAAGTCGATACCGGGCGCATCGGCGAGCTGGTCATGGATGCGTTGCGCGGTCTGGACCAGGTCGCTTACGTGCGTTTTGCATCGGTCTACCGCAGTTTTGGCGATGTCCGCGCGTTTCTCGAAGAGATAGAGAAGCTGCAGAACGATCTCCCGCCCGATCTGCGCGAGCAGCAGCTCGACCTGCTGCAACCGGAGCCGTCGAAGAAAACACCTTGAATATGCGCGCATGAACCCGGCACCTGCCAGCGATCTGCGCTGGATGCGCGAGGCCGTCACCGAAGCCGAGCGTGGTCGCTATTCAACTTCGCCGAATCCGAGCGTCGGCTGCGTCATCGTCAAACACGACGCGATTATCGGTCGCGGCTATCATCGCCAGGCAGGCGCGCCGCATGCCGAAGTCGAGGCGCTCGCGGCAGCGAGTGTGCCGGTCGCCGGTGCCACTGCCTACGTCTCGCTCGAGCCGTGTAATCATCATGGCCGCACGCCGCCGTGCAGCGAGGCACTGATTGCGGCCGGTGTCGGGCGCGTTGTGTATGCCGCTGGCGATCCGAATCCGCGGGTTTCCGGCAGTGGTGCTGCAAGACTGCGTGATGCCGGTATCGAGGTTTGCGGCGGCGTCGGTGTCGAACTGGTCGCGCATCTGAATCGAGGTTTCTTTCAACGCATGCTGAGCGGTCGTCCACGCGTACGAGTCAAGCTTGCGATGAGCCTCGATGCGCGCGCGGCGCTGGCCGATGGCCAGAGTCAGTGGATCACCGGCCCATTGGCACGAGCCGACGTGCAGCGTCTGCGCGCGGAATCGTGTGCCATTGTCACCGGCATCGGCACGGTCCTCGCTGATGATCCTTCGCTGAACGTTCGCGATGCCGCGTTCGAGATGCGCGGGCGTCAGCCGCGAAGGATTGTGCTCGACCGCGCGCTGCGTACACCGGTGACGGCACGCATGTTGAGTCTGGCCGGCGAAACTCACGTGTTCTGCCTTCCCGCAATGTTAGCTCGTGCAGCGGCATTGCGTGCGGCCGGCGCCGAAGTCGAAGCGCTGCCGGCTGGCGATGACGCCGCCGTGCTGGTCAGCCTGTTGAACCGTCTTGGCGCACTTGAGGTCAATGAGCTGCTGGTCGAAGCGGGGCCGACGCTCGCCGCTGCGTTTCTGAGCGGCGGTTTTGTCGACGAGTTGATACTGTACATCGCGCCCAAACTGCTCGGGCAGGACGCCCGCCCGGCACTGGCCGTTCCATCGCCGGCCAGACTTGCCGATGCTAGTGGTTTCATTCTCACCGACAGCACCGTGATCGGTTCGGATCTTCGTCTCGTATTGCAGTCACGTGCCGGGACCGCGGGAACCGACACGGTGGAGGAGTAAGCATGTTTACCGGAATCGTGGAAACCGTCGGACGTATTGTGCGACTCGACAACACCGGCCAGGCAATGCGGCTTGCGATCGACAGTGGCACGCTCGCACTGGACGACGTTCAACTCGGCGATTCGATTGCGGTCTCCGGTCCGTGCCTGACCGTGGTCGCACTGGCGCGCGGCAGTTTCGAAGTCGATGTCTCAACGGAGACCTTGGCGCGCACGACGCTGGGCAGTAAACGCACCGGCGATTCAGTTAATCTGGAGAAAGCGCTGCGACTTACCGACCGGCTGGGCGGGCACCTCGTCAGTGGCCATGTGGATGGTCTTGGTCAGGTATCGCGCCGCGAGTCGCGCGGTGAATACGTGCGTCTGGTGCTGTCGGTCCCGGCTGCACTAGCGCGCTATCTGGCGTTCAAAGGGTCAGTCACCATCGATGGCGTGAGCTTGACGGTCAACGACGCGGGCGACGACTGGTTCGAAGTGCTGACGATTCCGCACACGCTGGAACGAACGACCCTGGGCTCTCTGGCCGTCGGCGCCGCCGCCAATATCGAAGTCGACCTCATCGCGCGCTATATCGAGCGTCTATTACGCCACGACGCCGGTGGTGCCGGCGGCCTGTCGCTCGCTCAGCTCGGTGCTGCAGGCTTCGTTCGCTAGCGCGACAGGCACCCCCCTGCGGATGAAATGTTTATAATCACCGGTCCTAACGCCTCCCGAACGCAAACCGGAATCATCATGGCACTCAATTCGGCTCAGGAACTCATCGACGACATTCGCGCCGGACGCATGATCATCATCATGGACGATGAAGACCGCGAGAACGAAGGTGATTTCATCATTGCTGCGGCGCACTGCACGGCCGAGCACATCAACTTCATGGCCAAGCATGGTCGCGGCCTGATCTGCCTGACCTTGACCGAAGATCGTTGCCGGCGACTCAATCTGCCGCTGATGGTGCAGGATACGCGCTATACCAACCGCACGAATTTCACGGTCTCGATCGAAGCTGCCGAAGGCGTCACCACCGGCATCTCGGCGGCCGATAGAGCACGCACTGTGCGTGCCGCAGTTGCACCCAAGGCGGTGGCTGCCGATCTCACCCAGCCTGGCCATATTTTTCCGCTGATGGCGCAGTCGGGCGGTGTTCTGACGCGGGCCGGGCATACCGAAGCAGGGTGCGATTTTGGCCGTCTGGCCGGCCTTGAGCCCGCTGCGGTGATCGTCGAGATCCTGAAAGACGACGGCAGCATGGCACGCCGCCCTGACCTCGAAGTGATTGCCCGTGAGCACAATCTCAAAATCGGGACCATCGCCGACCTCATCCGCTATCGCATCGAAAACGAGAAAACGGTTGAGCGCGCCGCGCACTCGGTGCTGCCGACCGAGTTTGGCGATTTTCATCTGCATGCTTATCAGGACGCGATTCATGGCGATCTGCACATGGCGATGGTCAAAGGCGACATCAGCCCGGAGCGGCCGACACTCGTCCGTGTGCACATCTACAATCCGTTCGAAGATTTGACAGCGAGTATCCGCAAAGATACGGGGTGGCCGCTCCGCGATGCGCTGAAGCGGGTCAGCGAGGCCGGCGAAGGCGTCGTCATCGTGCTCACCAATCAGATCAACAACGCCGAACTCGTGCGCGAGGTTGCCCGCTATAGCGAAGGCGATCCCGGCACTGGAAACCGCCGCGAGTCGAGCCCCATGGACTGGCGCCAGATTGGTCTCGGCGCGCAGATCCTGGCTGATCTCGGCGTGAAGAAAATGCGCGTCATGAGCAATCCGCGCAAATATCACGCAATCTCGGGCTTCGGCCTTGAAGTTGTCGAATACGTAACCTGACAGGTATCGTTCATGCAGAATCTCATCACGCTCGAAGGTCGCTATCATCTTGATGACAAGGTCAGCATTGCCATCATCAGTGCACGATTCAACGGCTTCATCGTCGAGAGTCTCGAACGCGGTGCGCTCGATATGCTGGCGCGCCATGGCGTCAATGACGGCATCACGGTCGTGCGTGCACCCGGCGCATTCGAAATGCCGGTGGTGGCTGCCCGTCTGGCAAAGTCGGGCAAGTATGACGCCATCATTGCGCTTGGCGCGGTGATCCGTGGCTCGACGGCGCACTTCGATCACGTTGCCGGGGCCTGTTCACGCGGTCTTGCCAGCGTGGCGAGCGATAGCGGGGTGCCGGTCATCTTTGGCGTATTGACCACCGACACCATCGAACAGGCAGTAGAGCGGGCCGGGACCAAAGCCGGTAACAAAGGCGGCGAAGCGGCGATGACGGCTATCGAAATGATTTCCCTGCTGCGCCAACTGTGACCAAGGCCACGCATGCCGGACACCGTGGCCGCGTACGCGCGCGCCGCTGTGCCGTGCAGGCGCTCTATCAATGGCAGATGGCCGGCGCGGAACCTTCGGCAATCGTTCGTGAATTCGTTGCCGACCGTGAACTGGTCAGCGTTGATATGGCGTATTTTTCGAATCTGGTGCGTGAAGTGCCGTTGCAGTTCGAGACCTTGAAAGCCGATCTCGAACCCTGCCTTGATCGCGCCTGGAAATCGCTCGACCCGGTCGAACGCAGTGTCCTGCTGATCGGCGCGTTCGAACTTCGCAACTGTCTCGATATGCCGTTTCGGGTCGTCATCAACGAAGGTGTCGAACTGTGCAAAATGTTCGGTACGGCCGAAGGTCACCGTTACATCAACGGCGTGCTCGATCGACTGGCGCAGACGCAACGGGCTGTCGAGGTCGCAGCCCAGCCTTCGTCCTGAAGGCCGGCAGTCCGTGGCGTGCCACGATGATGGATGAGTTCGAACTCATCGCGCGCTATTTCGCGCCACTGCAAGGTGAGGGCACCGATCTCATCGTCGGTCAGGGCGACGATGGTGCAGTGATTTGTGCTGGTTCGCGTCGTCTCGTCGTGGTCGTCGATACGCTGGTTGCTGGCGTGCATTTTCCGTTATCGGCGCCGCCGCATGCCATTGGTTATCGCGCCGGCGCCGTCAATCTGAGCGATCTCGCGGCAATGGGCTCAATGCCCCGCTGGGCAACCCTTGCGCTTACTGTGCCGATGGCCGATGCGGACTGGCTGGCCGCGTTCAGCAGTGGACTGTCGGCGGCACTGCAGCCAGACGCGACGCGATTGATCGGTGGCGACACGACACGCGGGCCGCTGACGGTCACAGTGCAGCTGATCGGCGAACTCGGCGGCGATCCGCTGACGCGAGCCGGCGCGCAATCAGGCGATCTCGTCTGCGTCAGCGGAACGCTGGGCGACGCCTGTGCCGGTCTCGCCGTGCACGCCGACGCGCCGGTTGCTGGCGACGAGCAATCATCACGCGAATGGCTGGTGCAGCGATTCTACTATCCACAGCCTCGCCTCGCGTTGGGGCTGGTCTTGCGCGAACTGGCACATGCTGCCATCGATATCTCCGACGGCCTGCTGGCCGATCTCGGCCATATTGCGCGCAGCAGCGGCTGTGCTGCGGAGATCGATGTCGATGCCATTCCGCTGTCGGCCGCGCAACTTGCCGTATGTGGTCGTGAACAGGCGTTGCGAAACGCATTGACCGGCGGCGATGATTACGAACTCGCTTTCACGGTACCGCCCGCGGCGATTGCTGCGCTGCGCCAGCGGACCACGGATATCGGCGTCAAGGTCACCGTCATCGGTCGCATTCAGGCAGGCAGCGGGGTCCACTGCCGCAGCGGCGGCGTTGCCATTCCGGCCATGGTCATGGGCGGTTATCAGCATTTCTCGTGAGGCTGCTAGAATCACGCTGCGACAACCTGAACACGATGCCGTGTTTCTGATCCACGCAATTGGCCGCAAGCGACATACCTTGCGCTCGGGGAGATAGCCATGTTCGGTCACCTGGCCATATTCGGGTTGTTCCTGCTTTTCGCCCAGACGCTGACGGCGCTTGAACAGGCGCCGGCCGACGCATTGCAATCCGGGCAATCGTCTCCCAATCAATCCCCGCTGGATATCTGGGCAACCCTGCTCAAGCCGCATTACTTCGCCGATGCCGAACTCATCGAAGATCGAACCGTCATCGATATGAAGACGCCGTATCGAGCCGAGGATGCTGCATTCACGCCAGTCTCCATCACGGCGGCGTTCCCGCAGACGGGAACGCGTCATATCGAGACCATTTACGTGTTTGTCGAAAGCAATCCGCAGCCGCTGGTCGGGGTATTCCATCTGACGCCGGCGTTGGGCCGCGCCGATCTGGCGATGCGCGTGCGCGTCGATAAGTACACCAATATCCGCGCGGTCGCCGTGTTGAATAACGGCGAGCATCATCTGGTGACGAATTTCGTCAAGGCGCAGGGCGGCTGTTCGGCGCCGGCGGCATCTGATTTCGACAAGGCGATGGCGCGTATCGGGTCGATGAAGTTTCGCGCCGTCGCCGACGACCGGGATGACGGCCTCATGATCGGGCAGTTCATGCTCAGTCATCCCAACGTCACCGGCATGCAGAAGGATCAGAAAACGCAGCTTATCCGGCCCGAACATTACGTCAAGACGATCAAGATTTATGAAGGCGAAACTTTACTGATGACCGCCGAAACCGGCTTTTCGGTCAGCGAGGATCCGAGCTTCCGATTTTTCTTCAAGCCAAACGGTGCGCGACAATTGCGTGCCGAAGTCGTCGATTCGAAAGGTCTGAGCTGGAGCGAAACGTTCGATCTGCCTGGCTGAGGTATTCAATCGGAATAAGTATCCAATCTCATGAACAATGATTTTCGCCAGCGGCTGCGCGGCGGCGAGACGCTGATCGGCTGCATGGTCACGCTCGATTCAGCGGTGATTATTGAAACGCTATGTCAACTTGGTTTCGACTGGCTGTTCATCGAGACCGAGCACGCGCCGCTGCTGCCTGATGCCGTTCAACATATCATTCAGATTGCCGGCAATACGCCGTGCCTGGTGCGGGTTTCGCGCGGCGACGAAATTTCGATCAAGCGTGCACTCGATGCCGGCGCCGCCGGCATCATCGTGCCGCAAGTCAATTCGGCCGCACACGCACGCCTGGTCGTGAGCTACGCAAAATATCCCCCTGACGGTTCGCGTGGTATCGGTCTCAGCCGCGCCAGCGGTTACGGCCTTCGCTTCGAAGAGTATCTGGCCCACGCCAACGAGACGACGATCGTCGTGGTACAGGCCGAACACGTCGATGCGGTCGAGAATATTGAAGCCATTGCCGCGGTGCCTGGTATCGATGCTGTCTTCATCGGCCCATATGACCTATCCGCGAGTTTGAACAAAACTGGAAAGCTGAACGATCGCGCAGTGCTCGCAGCCATCGATCGCGTGCGTGATGTCTGTCTGGCGCAGGCGCTCAGACTCGGTTATTACGGCGGCACGCCGGCAGTCGTTGCGTCGCGCGCGGCGGAGGGCTACACGCTATTGTGTTGCGGTGCGGACATCGGTATTTTCGCGGCCGGCGCGCAGCAGCTGCTGGACGCGCTGCGTACGTCTGCACTTTAATCCCGGAGAGAATGACTCATGACGCGCACGAGTGGGTGGACGACAGCGTTGGCGTTGATCACGCTTGCCCAACTGCCGTTGACTGCCGCAGCCCAGGTTCAGGCCGACGACACCAGTATCGTCGCAGCCGGGCCGTTCGCGACCTGCGCCGCGTATTATTTCAATGCAGTCAATGCGCGGCCCATGAGCGAGTATGAAGCACTCTATCTGGCCGGTGAGGGCGCGTTCAATGAGGCATTGCAGCGCGCCGACCGCAAGGCAGTCGACGACCTGGTCGCCAAAGCGTCGATCGACATGAAGCAGCTGATCGGTGACAACTGGCTCAATTTCCATCGTGCCGATGTGCGCTATGGCCCTGGCTGCGCCAAGCTGACGGGATATCGCAATGGGACGCCGCAGCCCTGATGCTGCGGCTGCGGCCGGGATTCCTCAGGTACTTCGGCCGGCTAAATCGTTGCGGCTTTTAGATAAGCCGGCCGCGATTCTATGCGTTTGGCATACGCCGTCAGGCGCGGGTAGGTGTTGTCGTCGATGACGCCGAAAGCCCGTGCGGCGAACAGTGTGAACCCCATCATGATGTCGGCGGCCGAGAAGCCGCTCTCGAGCAGGAAATCGCGCTCGCCAAGCGCTGTCTCGAGGAACGCGAAAGCCATTGCCGCGCGCGATTTGGCGTCGGCGATCAACTCGCTGTTGTTGGCCGCGTCGGTCCGGTAGCGAACCAGCCAGACGACACTCGCGAGCGGCGCGAAAGCCGTGCTCTCGGAGAAATACATCCATTGCAGGAACGGTGCACGTTCCGCAGTACCAACGGCGGGCGCGAGGCGCCCGTTGCCGTAACGTTCGAGCAGGTACTCGACCATTGCACCCGATTCGAACATGACGATTCCGCCATCTTCGAGTACCGGCACTTTGCCATTAGGGGTGCTCTGCGCAAATAGTTTGTCGGGCTTGGGCGCGAATTCAACGCGTTCGATTGTATAGGGCAGGCCGAGTTCTTCCAGCAGCCACAGAATGCGCAGCGAGCGCGTGCGCGGTGCGTGATAAAGCTTGATCATGGGTTCCCCTCCCGGTAAACGGCTGAGTCAGCCGCCCAAGTATATCCTTAGACCGAATTTTTGCTTCTGATTATGGCCTGTTGCTGCCATAGTCAGCAGCCAAGTGAGCGCAATGTGGCGCTCGCCGCAGCGGAGGACTGGCCATGGCGAATTCCGATCGCATATACGCGCTGAATCTTGAGGAGCGCAACAATCTCGATGCCGAGATGAGCGCGCTGGTCAAAGGTATCGAAAAGAAATACGGGTTCATGCCGCACTTCGTCCGGCTGTTTGCCACTGACAATCGCCGTCTGCGGGCCTTCATGGGGCAGTATCTGGAGCTGATGCGCGAGGATTCCGGCCTGACGCATCTCGAGCACGAAATGATCGCCCTGGTCTCGGCTGCCACCAACGGCTGCGTGTACTGCACGTCACACCACGGCGCGCTGATGCGCGGGGAAACCGGCGATGCGCTGTTCGCCGAATACCTATCGCGTAACTACAAGCTGGCGGCGCTATCCGTCCGTCATCGTGCGATGCTCGATTTCGTCGTTCTGGTCCTGAAAGATGCCGAGCATATCGGCGATTCCGACAGACAGGCGCTGCGCGATGCCGGTTTCGACGACGAAGCCATTTTCAGCATCATCTCGACCGCTGCATTCTATGCTGGGGCGAATCGAATTGCGCAGGCTTCCGGCCTTCGGCCCGCACCGCAGTACCTCGAAATGTACCGCGATACGCCGGCAACGAAAGCGCGAGCGGCCAGCAGCGGCTGAGCGTTGCGACGTGGCAGGAGAGCAATCTGCCGCGATGCCCGACGCAATCGGAGAGACAGCTTCAGGTTGCGTCCGGCCAGCGCCCGAGCTGAGCGAGCTGTGGTGCCGGTTCGGCCTGCGACCACGTCAGCGGTAGCGCGCGCGGGCGCCACAGGCTGCGCTGAATTCGACAGCGCCATAGCCGCTGGGCGCCGCCATAGTGGGCGATTTCATCGCCGCTCCATACCACTTCGCCAGTACCGCTCAAGTGCAACAGGCCACCGTCGGCATAGTCGACGAACAGCAATCCGCAAGCTGGATTGACGAGCAGATTGCCGAGCGTGTTGTACAACGAGTTGCCGACGAAATCGGGCACGGTCAGCACACTGTGCCCGGCATGGTGGTCGATGCGCACGAAACCCGGTGTGCCGCCGCGGTGTGAGATATCAAGGCCGGCGCCGCGGGCGTTTGAATCTGGCTCGGTCGAGACGCTGGCAATGAAGAACGTGTCTGCATTGCGGATGTGGCGACAGAGCGCCTCGTCCAGCACAGCACCGCCAGCGACAGCGACCGGTGCCGTGCGTACTTCAGTCGGCGCAATCCATGACGGTTCCCGCGCCTGAATATATTTCGGACAATTGCCGAAACTCTGACGCACACCGACCTCGAAGCCGGCAGCATCGATTGCCGTGATGAGACCATTCATGCGATTGCGGCGGCGGGTATGTGGTTGCAGTCCGAGCAGGCCCAGCGGCATGCCCTCGGTGAGGCAACCGGACAAGGGGTCGACAGGCTCGGGGAGCGTGGCGACTCGCAAATGGTGCGCATCGGGCGTAGAGACGAATCCGGCCGGGCCGGCCAGCATCGTCGCCCACGGTTGACAGTCGGCATCGAGACCGGCAACCAGCAGCGTCGGCAGGAGCGCAAAAAATTCCCGATGCTGATCCGGCATATGGTCGCGGATCATCGCGCGTCCGATCTGGTCCATCCGTTCATGGACGCCGGCGCGCCGCTGCAATTCGATTTCGCCAGAATGAAAGGGCGACTGTCCGGACGTTGCCGGGATCGGCTCAGGCTCGGCGCTGCTGCTGTCATCTCGAATCATCATATCTTCTCGTGTTGCTTGACGCGCAATGTGCGCGCTTCGGTGGCGCCGGACAAGTGGGTCAGCCTCACCAGAGCCGAAACGAGTCCTGATTTCGTTGCCAGAGGTCATGGCGGTTGTTATATTCTTACCATATTCTTATCGATTATCTCGAGGTACGAAAATGGTCGCAACAGCAACCTTGTCGAGCAAATTTCAGATTTCGATTCCCAAATCAGTCCGAGACGAACAGGATTGGAAGGCGGGTCAAGAGTTTGTTTTCATCCCCAAAGGCAGGGGGGTGCTCGTCATGCCGGTGCCCGAACTGGATGAGCTTGCTGGAATCGCGAAGGGTGCTAAAAACAGAAACTATCGCGATCGCAAGGATCGTTACTGATGCGGGTTATTGATACGTCAGCCTGGATCGAATGGCTGATCGGTAGCCCGTCAGGCAGGAAACTGAGCAAGGAAATGCCAGGTAAAAGCCAGACCATGGTGCCGACTATTGTCCAGCTCGAATTGTCGAAGTGGGTCATGCGAGTGCTTGGTGACGAAGCAGCAGATCGTGTCATCGCGTATACCCAGAAGTGTATTGTCGTACCGCTGGATACTCGTATTGCCTTGCTCGCCGCCGACCTTCATCGTCAACATAAGCTCGCGACTGCCGACGCCATCGTCTACGCCACGGCACGCGATCAGAATGCGGATATGATCACCTGCGATCGAATCTTCGAGTCGCTCCCTGATGTTGTTTACTTCGAAAAACGGGCTTGACGGCCTCATTTTGACGCAATTGACGGACTCGAGCACTCGCAATGGCAGACCCTGAAACACATTACGCGAGGAGCAGGGAAGGCAGTGTCGCCTACCAGGTGATCGGCGAGGGTCCGCAGGACCTCGTCTTCATTCCGTGGTGGGCGACCAATATCGACGCCATGTGGGAAGAGCCAACGATTGCGCATTTTCTCAATCGCCTGGCGACATTCAGTCGCCTGTTGTGTTTCGACAAACGCGGTGCTGGTGTCTCCGATCCGGTGCCGCTTGCAGCGTTACCGACTCTGGAGCAGTGGAGCGACGACGTCCGCACAGTCATGGGCGCGGCGGGTTCGACCCGCGCGGCGCTGCTCGGGCATTCGCATGGCGGTCAGATGGCCATGCTCTTCGCTGCCACCTATCCGGCGCAGACGTCTGCGCTGATCCTGGTCGATTCCTCGGCGCGTCAGTTTGGTGACGATGAGCATCCCGAGGATTTTTCGATGGATCACGTAATGCGTTCGCTGGACGAGGTGGAATCGCGTTGGGGCACCGGTGTGAACCTCGATGTATTTGCGCCGAGCGTCGCGCGCGATGAACGCTTCCGTCGCTGGTACGCCCGCTATGAAAGACTCTCGCTCTCACCGAGCATGGTGCGAGCCGTTGTGCGATCGGATTTCGAAAAAGATCTCCGCGACGTTTTACCAGCAATCAGAGTGCCGACACTCGTCATGCACCGCGCCGGCAATCGGATTATTGATGTCAGCCACGGACACTATCTCGCGCGGCATGTCCCGGGTGCAAAATTCGTCGAACTTGGGGGCACGGATCATCTATTCCACATTGGGGCGACGGAGCCGATGCTCGGTGAGATAGAGGAGTTCCTGACCGGCGCACGACCAGTGCTGGATAGCGACCGCGTTCTTGCGACGGTGCTGTTCACTGACATTGTCGGTTCGACCGAGCGTGCCGTCGCTCTCGGCGATCATGCCTGGCGCGCACTTCTGGAAACTCACCACGACATCGTACGGCGAGAACTCATCAGACACAGAGGGCAGGAGATCGAGTTCATGGGCGACGGTCTGCTGGCTACTTTCGACGGACCTGCACGCGCGATTCGCTGTGCTTGTGCCATTCGTGAATCCGTTCATACGCTTGGAATCGAGATCCGCGTAGGTTTGCACACCGGAGAGATCGAACTCGCCGACCGCGCCATTCGCGGCATCGCCGTGCATATCGGTGCGCGGGTCGTCGGCAAGGCAGGAGCGGGCGAAGTGCTGGTCTCGAGTACGGTAAAAGATCTTGTTGCTGGTTCTGAGATTCGCTTCGTGGACCGCGGTCTGCAGACGCTGAAAGGCGTGCCGGGTGAATGGCGATTATATGCGGTGAGCCCGCAGGCCAATTAGCGGGTAGCTGCGCAAGCGGCGGCAAAATCGATAGCGTTGAGTGGGGGTGGTTGAAATGAAATATTTTTCCATACGCGCTTTTTCGTTAGTGGTAGCCATGCTCGTGGGCATAACCGTCATACAGCATTCAACTGCCATCGAAAGCATCAAAACACCACCGCCCGAAGTAAAGTCGGAAAGGGGTGGGTATGTACCGCCTTCGACCGGGGCACCTGCGCGCAGGGTTGGCGGGGGCACTCGCGGGGGCGGGGACGGCGATACCATCCTTCGCGTGCTGGTGCCCGAGGATACCGGTTTGTCGTCCCTGGCACAGCCCGTGGTCTACTGGTATGTAAATCGACCTGTTCCGGCGAAGATCGAATTGACTTTACTCGACGAACAGAGCATCGAACCTCTGCTGGAACTTACCCTCGGCAAGCCTGTGGCGAGCGGCTTCCAGGCGCTCGACCTTGGTACTCATGGCGTCACGCTGAAAGAAGGTGTCGAGTACCAGTGGTCCGTTGCACTGATCCTCAATTCGAATCAGCGTTCGCAAGATGTCGTTGCGAGCGGAACGATCGCGTATGTTCCCCCGTCGGACTCATTACGTCGCAGGAGCGCATCGGCAGATCCGCGTGAGCAGCCTCGGATCTACGCTCAAGCTGGTTACTGGTACGACGCTATTGCGTATCTGAATCGATTGATCGAGGAAAACGCAGAAGACACGGAACTTCGCGACTTCCGACGCGAGTTGTTGAATCAGGTTGGATTGCCGGAAGTAACCGACGATCGCGTGGCGAAGCCATAGCAGCCATTGCTATAGGCTTTCCGATCATTCCAGCCGCCGTTGAGGATCACTGACGCGAAACACTCCTACCGGGTCGCGTCGCCCTTTTACTTCAAAGGTACCGACGTCGTCACAATCAACAATATCGGCAAGCAGACTCCATGTTTCCCGACTGATCAGGATCCGACATTCACTATCCATACCCGTTTCATTGAGTGGCAGGGTCTGCAGACGAGCCGCAACGTTGACGGCGTCACCGACAACGGCATATTCACCTCGTTCGGAACTGCCGATACTGCAGGTCACCATCGAGCCAGTGTGAATACCGATGCGCAAGCGCGCGTCCGGAGCACCTTGCGAGTGGAGGGAATTGTTCAGGTCGGCCAAGCGAGTTCGAATTTGTTGCGCGCAGATTACGGCATTGCAAGCATCCTGTGCCTGCGCGGCCGGCGTAATGCTCGGAATCGGTGCTCCATACACGGCCATTACGGCGTCACCCGCGTACTGCCGAATCACCCCTTTGTATTGCATGATTGTCTCAGCCAGCAGGCTCATGACCTGGTTAAGCCAGAGTGCGGTCTGCAGGGGCTCGAGCGTCTCAGCGATAGTCGAGTATCCACGGATATCGGCAAACAACACTGTTGCAGAGAGCAACCGCGGACGCAGATTGTAACCATCGAGAAATTCTGTTCGACGTTCCCACAGCTCTCGAGCGACTTCGGGAGAGACGTGGCGGGAAAAAATCGACATCAGCGCGGCGCGCTCTCGCGCCTCGCGAATCGCACGCATTGCGGCGAGGATCGCCGTCGTCAGCAGAAACCCGGCGAGCATTGGCACAATCGGAAACCAGATGGTTGAGGTCGCCAGCCGATACCAGACGAGGATCAGTCCTCCGCTACCGATTACGACCTGCAGTAGGAGACGAGAAGCAGTTGGCCGCAGCCAGGCTGGTAAGGCTGCCAGACAGCACAGCGCAAGGAGGCTGTAGTCGACCCAGTCTGGCAGCGTCGTCACGCCAGCCGGTTCGCCAAGCGCCAGGCGGATCAGCTGAGAAGTGGCATGTGCATGAAGCTCGCTGCCGAACATGGTGCGCGCGTCATGTCCGCTGAATGGGGTAATAAAAAAGTCTTTGAGGCTTTCGGCGCTTGCCCCGAGGATGACGATACGATCACGTACGAGTTCCTGAGATACGCGATCATCGAGCAGTTCGCCAAGCGTAACGTGGGGGAACCGTGCAGGACCACTCATAAAATCCAGCAAGATCTGATAGCCCGCAGCGTCGGCCAAGACGTAACTACCGTCATTGCTGGCGAACGGTCGGATACTGCTGTGACCAAGTTTCATGACACTCGGGTCGTCGGCGTCGGGTACCGGCTGGATACCTGCTTTTCTCAAGTAAGCGAGTGCTAATACCAGTGGGAATGACGCCTGTGGTGCGCTGCCGTCATCGAGGTAAAGCAATCCGCGACGAACGACGCCACCGGTATCTGCCACCATGTCATTGAACCCGATACGTTCGCTGTCGAGCAGCGGCGCAGGCGGTTCGATACGATGCATGCCAGGTCCGCCGAACTGATAGATCCAGAATACGTTGGCGTGTGCCTTGAGAGCAGCCGTGAGGTCATCGCCACCAGGTGGCACGGAAATATCGCGAAACTTGTCGATGCCGACAACACTGGGGCCCAGCATTGCCAGTTTTTCGATGATTCTGGCAAGTATCGCATCGGGTAACGGGTGCCCGAAACGCTGAAGGTCGTCTTCGGATTCGTCGATCAGGAGAAAACGACCGTCGGGAGCAGCCGACGCGCGGACACTCATGCCCAGATCATAAGCAGCGAGCTCGGCGCGCTCGAATCCGCCCACCAGTCGTGTCAGTCCGATAACGGCGAAAACGAGCACAATTCCGAAGAGCGGATGATACTTTGCCATTTACTCAGCTCCCGAATAAATGCGGCCGGTATTCGCCGTGTGTCAGTTGAAGGCGACGGTCATCAATTCAAATTGCCGTGGGCGCGTAACGACTGACGATCGCTCGTTGGGGCCAATACGCGTTTGCTGATGTGACTATCCACGCCTCATGATTTGATTAGCCGCAGAGCGAGTTTCATTGCTGACAGATACCGTATCACTCACCTTATCGACCCTGATGTGCGGGCTGCGCTCTACCAGCGGCATCAGTTCGTTTTCCCGCAGGCCGAATTCTGCTGTCAGGCAATCAAGGCAGACGCTCCACGAACCTTCTCTCGCGTTATCTCTGTTTTCGCCGTTGAAGCAAAGAAATTTTAAGATGGCGCATGCTATTTGTACGGGATCGGTCGCCAAATAGGTATGCATAAGCTGCTCATCGCGTTCTCTGAAGCGCTCTCCCAGCGCTTTGACGAACATGCTCAACGAACTGCCAGAACCGAGTTCTTTCTCCAAGGACTCACGCGTCGCAACCAGCACGCTCAGGGGTGCAAGTGCCCGTACACTTGCCGACCGTGGTTGACTGGTGAAGATGCCCGTCTCGCCGAAAACATCTCCCGGACCCATAGTACGTAACGTTACGTTGGTGTCGGCGCCAGTCTTGAACGCTTCGCACAAACCAGACGTGATGATGTATGCCTCGTGCGAATCGTCACCTTCCCGCATGATGATGTCGCCGGGCAGGTATGTTCGGGTATCGAACCAATCGCAGCCACGCAGGAATCGCTCGATTTCCTCCTGCATTTCGGGCACCGTCTGGTAGCGCTCAGCAGGATGGGCGCTCAGTGCCTTCATCGCGATGTGGGCCAGGCCGGGAAGAACGACCTTGCCCGGTGCAGAAACTGCAGGAGGGTTTATCACACCTGCGCGCGCCGCAGCGAGTATTTCTTCGGTCGTGTTGCAGGTGTAGGGTGGATGGCCTGTGAGCATCTGGTACAAGATGCCGCCCAACGCGAATACGTCGGTGCGCTGATCGATGTGGCCGGTCATTCCCAATGCCTGTTCGGGCGACATATAGGGTAATGTTCCGACAATCCTGCCTTTGCTGCGAATTACTCGGTCGGAATCGCTCTCTAAACGGACTCGATCGAAGTCACCGAGGCCAGCGCCATCCGAAGGCCGGCCGCAATCCAGGAGTTGAGCGATACCCCAGTCCATCACATAGACCTGGCCAAAACTTCCTACCATGATGTTGTCCGGCTTGAGGTCTGCGTGGACTACGCCTTGGCTATGCGCAAATCCAATGGCGTCGCATACCTTGACCAGAATCTGCAGCTTGTGATGTAAGGTTCGATGGTCGTCTGAGCCGGATGTTTCAGACAGGTAATGTTGGAGCGTCTTGCCATTCACTATTTTCATAGTGAAGAAATATCTGCCGTGTTCGTCGATTCCGATATCATGGACCGGTACGATATTCGGATGTTCGAGTTGAGCTGTGATCTGGGCTTCCTCGACAAATCGGAGAGCAGCTTGCGCCAAAGGTTGCTCAGTCTGATCGAGTATCTTTGTTGCGACCGTACGTAGTAGTGCCCTGTCCATCGTTGCGCGGACAGTGCCAAACCCGCCTCGTCCAAGGAGGCCGAGATCCTGCAGGCGAACATTTGAGGATAATTGGGCACTCAGCGTCGTAGAGGCAAACGGAGAACAGCTCGCGTCCGCGGACGTGTTCCAAACGTTCGTAGCATCCGCTTCCCCCAGTTGCGTTGCCGACGTCGTCAGCCAGTCCGGCATCCCGCAGGTAACGTTTCTCTCTTCCGTATTTTCAGTGCCGTGGAAAGTACGCAAGTCTGGAGTTGTCCGGTTAGACATAGCGCTGTCTGTGCTGAATTAAACCTGACTACTGATGGGGGCTGTAAGCATGCTTGCTGCATGGTCTCACGAAGCCGTGCTGTTTTGGCATCCCCGGGGAGAGAATTGTCGTTAGAAGAGCCGCCGGCGTTGACTACTCCGGCGGCAAAAGCAAGTTGCCAGCGCCCCTTGCCGTGACGACCTCGATCGGTTCAGACCGAAGTCGTTGTCGTGGTTTTGCTCGGCGGGACAGTGGCCGAGGTAGTGAGTTGGAAAGCGTTCGATGAGAGGCCATACGTCGCAGCTGCCGCCGGCCCGCCCAGTGCGACCGATACTACGAGCCCGATATTTAAAGAAATGTGAACCGGTAGGCAGGGCGAATGGCGACGGCGCGCTTTGTGACGCGCTTGGCGTATCGTCTGGCTGCCGCCATCCGCGGGTCGCTGGTGAAAGTCCGTCCCTCGATCCCGGCAGGAATCGAGGGACGGGTGCCAGCCGTCAGAGACTCAACCGGCTGAGGCCGGTCGTTCTTCTTCCTGGTTCCAAGCGTGCCCACGCATGCTGGTATCGATCACTTCTGGGAGATGCGCGACGCGGTGGTCAATCAGTTGCTCGGTCCCGGTTACGCGCGATCGCGCCGGTTCCGGCGGCCGGCCTTTCTGTGCCGCCAGCTCTGAACGCGTGCGTGGTGCCATCGGCTCCTGGCGCAGATAGTCTGGTTTGCCGTCAGCCTCGCGGAATTCCGGCATGACCTCCTCGGCGAAGATCTGCATGTTCTTGGTGACCATCCAGTTCGGCATCGGGCCGTAGGACGATCCGACGGCAAGAATGCCGCCCGCGCCGACTTCGTCGCAGTATTCGCCGAGCTGATTTTTCACGGTCTCGGGTGAGCCGACAATGATGTAGCGGTCCTTGATCAACTCGTCATAGGTAAGCTGCTGCTGCGGTTTGACCTTGCCGGCTTTGAGCGAACCGACGAAGTTGCGAAACGACTTCGTGCTCATGTAGCCAGGCGGGAAGAACAACTGATCGGGAATCTTGAGGCCGGTATTAAAGATCCAGGAGAGATGCGCTTTCGCTTCGCGATGCGCCTGTTCATCCGTTTCGGCAACATAGGTCGGCACGCAGGCATTGAACATGCTTTTCGGCGCTTCGTAACCAAGGCGCCGGCACTCCTCGCGAAGTCCGTTGAAGGCCATTTTGGTGAACCACAGCGGCGCGAACACCATCATGTAGGTGTAATGATGCCGTGCAACGAACTGCAGGGTTTCGAGCGACCCCTGGCCCGGGATCCAGATCGGCGGATGCGGATCCTGTATCGGGCGCGGTATCGGATTCACATTTGGAATGTAGAAATGTTCGCCTTGCCAGGTGAACGGGCCGTCATCAGTCCAGGCCTTGACGATAAGATCGTGTGCTTCGTCAAAACGCGCAACGGAATCACCCGGCACCACGCCATTGTTGAAATATTCGCAGCCGATACCACGGACGAATCCGGAAATGATGCGTCCGCCCGAAATGACATCGAGCATGGCAATTTCCTCGGCCACGCGCAGCGGATTGCCATGCAGTGGGATAGCATTGCCAATCACGCCTATCGGGATCTGCGAGGTGCGTTGCACCAGCATCGCTGCAATGATATTCGGCGACGGCATGGTCCCGTAGAAATTGGCATGGTGTTCGTTGACGCCAACCCCGTCGAAGCCATAGCGCTCGGCCGCCACCAGCTGATCGATGTATTCCTGGTAAAGAATGCGACCGCGCTGCGGATCGTAATATTTGTTCGACAGCGACACCCAGCTCGATTCGAATTCCGCCGCCGGCGGTATGAACGGATACGGCATCAGATGAAAGAAATAAAAACGCAATTTGTTCATCACTTGGCCTCCTGGATGAAGCCGAGCAGCGTGTCGGCGAGTTCGCGCGGGCGTTCGAGGCATGGTTCGTGCCCGGTACCGGGAATGCGCACAAGTCGGCAGTTCGGTAACACCTCAGCGTAGCGGTCCGACATTTCGTTCGGAACCAGCCGGTCTTCTTCGCCGCCGACGACAAGTGTCGGGCAGCTGAGTCGTTGCAGTCGGCGTTCCAGCGCGAGGTTGTAGCGTGGTGCCCACATCAATCGGGCGGCCGCAGAGAATTCCGAATAGAGATGAATACCTTCATCGAAGTTTTCTGGATCCGGCAGGAATTCCATCATCACGCCCTTGTCTTTGAACAGGCGATCCATGAGTTCCGGCGGGGTGAGCTGGAAAATATCGACGCCTGGATTGTCGAGAAGGCGCAAGCCGACCGGGGTAATCAACGACAACGACTTCAACCGGCGGGGATAGAACGAGGCGAACTCGGCAGCGGCCCAACCACCCATCGAGAAACCGATCAGGTGAATACGGTCCAGTCCCAGCTGGTCGAACAGCTGATCATAAAGGATGGTCAGGTCATCAAAATTCCGGAACCATTTCGGCATGGGCGTTTCGCCGAAACCAGGCTGCTCAGGCGTGATGAAATCGCACCGCTCGGCGAGCATCTGATAGAGCGGGATCCACATGCGGGTGAAACCGGCGCCATGCAGTAGCACCACGGCTTCGCCGTTGCTCATCTTCGGGCCATGGCGGCGATAGGCTATCGGCAGGCCGAAGACAGTCTCGAATTCGGGTGGCGTGTAATAACGCGCCGGTTTGGGCACGTCGACTTTATCGATGGCATCTATATAGCTCACGCTTTCAGCCTCCTATCGGGTAACCGTCATTGTAGCCACAGGCTCGACAGGGAAGTCCACTCCACGATGCTTTCAGCGCAAGACTTTTCTATTGCGTTGCGGCAACCGACGGGCTCACTCGAGATTGGCGTGACGGGCGCGCAGCATGTCCTCCGTCAACGCTTTAGTGTTGATTATCTGGAATATTGCCGCCTCGAGAAAAATCAGCGCGGACAATTCGAACACGGTGCCCATCGGCATCCCAGGCCGCGAGCTCGCGCTGCCGTCGGCTCCCAGCAACATGAGGTCACTCGCGATACCAGCCAGCGGCGACTCGATCTGGCTCGTGATCAGCACGACGCCCGCTCCGGCAGCACGCGCCTTGCGCGCAATTGTCAGCAATGATTCAGTCGCGCCAGAGCCCGACAGGACGATCAGGACATCATCGGCTGCGAGCGCCGGCGTCACGACGTCGCCGACGAGGTACACGGTGTAACCGCAATGCATCAGGCGCATGGCGAAGAAGCGCGCAGCCAGCGCCGAGCGGCCGGCGCCGCCGATGAACAGACGCGGCGCGGAGTCGACGGTCGACACCAGGCGATGCACGTTCTGTTCGTCGGCGTGTGCGAGGACGGACTCGATGCTGTTCAGGATCTCGCGATAGGACATCGCAGTGAATCAGTGCACATAATCGCGTGCGGCACTGCTGATCGCTTCAGCGGCGTTGGCCGGATCCGTCGCCGCATATATGGCTGCCCCTGCCACGATGATGCCGGCGCCGGCCTCGAGTGCACGGCTTACGGTTTCCTGCTTGATGCCCCCAGCAACTGAGATGGTGATATCGAGTCCAAGACTGCGGATGAGGGCGAGATCCGCGAACGGCGTCTGCCCGGATGCCTGCTGATCGAGACCGGTATGCACGCCGATGATGTGCGCACCGAGGTCGGCGACTTCGCGGGTTCGTGCGAGCTTGTCCGGCACGTTGATGAGATCGACCTGGCAGCGCTTACCGAACAGGGTCGCGGCTTTGATGGCGCCCTTGATGGTGCCGATGTCGGCGGTGCCGAGCACGGTGCAGATATCGGCGCCCGCGGCGTAGAACGGCGACAGCTCGTACTCCCCGGCATCCATGGTCTTCAGATCGACCAGGATCTGATTGTTTGGGAAGCGTTTGCGCAGCTCCTTCAGCAGACCGATACCGTTGTGCTTGATGCACGGCGTGCCGATTTCGAGGATGTCCACGTACGGCGCCACCAACTCGGCCAGCGCGACTGCGGCATCGAAATCCAGGTAATCAATGGCAACTTGAGTCAAAGCCATGGCGAAATCTCCTTAACGACGTTGATAAATCGTGTTCATACGCCTGTCGCGTTTCCGGCGAAACTCAATGGCCCGGTTGCTGGCCGACATCCGCAAGTCGCAGGTTGGTTTACGAGTGGCAAGCACGCGCCTGTACCGCAAACCGAGGGCCTGCAGTCGAGCCAGAACAGATGGGAGATGTGGTCATCGCCTTACGGCGCACAGGCACGAGTCACTGTCGACCAGCGAACGTGGTCCAGCGGTTGAATCGCGTATGGCTTGGTCTAGCACCCCTGCACATCTGCCACCGGGTCTGGTTTTTTGCCAACGTATTGTCGAGCGTACTTGGATGGATTTTTCGGGTGTGCAATCGCTCCGCGATGAACTGAATAAGGGGCGAATTATAGCAACACCGGCAATACACTCGGCAAGTCCTACGACGCGTCAGATTGTTTAACAGCCTGTTAATGGTCGATCAAACATGCGACCTCGACGTTGTACGATATGGCCAAACTCGCAATGCATTCGAGCACCAGGACCACACATGCGCATCATCGCCACCATTCCACAGAACAAGCTGCGCGACGTCGGGGCCGCAGCGGCTGCCATCGAAGCATCCGGCTATGACGGTATCGTAACGCTGGAAAATCAGCACGATCCGTTCTTGCCGCTGGCCATCGCTGCCACTGCCACCGAGCGCGTCGAACTCAGTACCGGTATAGCCATTGCGTTTCTGCGTTCGCCGATGTCAGCGGCAATGATCGGCTGGGATCTGCAGGAAGCGTCGGGTGGACGTTTTGCGCTGGGCCTCGGCACGCAAATCAAAGCACACAATGAGAAGCGCTTCAGCGTGCCGTGGAGCGCGCCTGCGCCACGCATGCGGGAATATGTTCAGGCGCTGCGCGCGATCTGGCGCACCTGGAAATTTGATGATCCCTTGCGTTACGAAGGTGAGCACTATCGCTTCACGTTGATGACGCCGAATTTCGTTCCTGCAGGGTCCGGCTTGCCGCTGCCACCGGTCACGGTCGCCGCTGTCGGTCCGGGTATGGTTAAAATTGCTGCTGAAGTGGCTGACGGTGTTCGGCTGCATCCGTTCTGCACGCGCAACTACATGACGAATACGGTATTGCCGCAGCTCGAACGCGGTTTCGCCATCTCGGGGCGCGCTCGCCATCAATTCGAAATATCCGGTGGCGGCTTCATCGCGACCGGCAGAACCAGCGATGACGTACAGGCGCGCGCCGAATGGGTCCGCTATCGCATTGCGTTTTACGGTTCGACGCCAGCGTATTGGCCGGTACTCGAGGCGCATGGCTACGGCGATCTCGGGCGCAAATTGAATCGCATGACCAAGGAAGGCGCGTGGGATCGACTGGCTGCGCAGATTCCCGATGAACTGTTGCATCTATGTGCCGCCATCGGTACCTATGACGAAATATGCGCGCGTATCGAGGCACACTTCGGCGGTTTCGTCGATACGCTGTTCGCCAGTACCAACAGCGACTGGCAAGCGGATCTGCCTCCCGATCTGATTACTGATATCCAGCGCCTGCCAGCGCGTTTCAGCGGATTCGCGACCGATTAACAGGCTGGCGAACATCAACTGCTATAAGCCGGCTTCCTGGATGGCGATACCAATGGCAGAAGTGAGCAGCTTCTCGAGCGTATCGTGGACGGCGACCTGATTGGTCGATTTCACCGACAGCAGGCCGCGACCAGATTCGAATTCAACCTGCCAGAGTTCGGGCGCGATGGCGGCATGCTGTTCGCCGGTTGCACCGCCGACAGCGAAGCGTTTGCGAACGTCGAGCGCTTCGACGAAAACTGTGGCGTAGGCGTAAGGACCGGTATCAAAGGCCCGCTGTAAGCCGTAACCGCGAATGTTCTGATTCGTCCCGGTGACGAGGTCCGCATTGATCTGTCGACAGACGACTACGATCATATCGAGGTTCAAAGACTGGCCAAGATCATAGAGCGCAGTGTGCAGCGGTTCACTCGCCGGGAAACCCCAATCCGTACCATAGGCCTCGCGAACGCGCGTGTCCGGCGTGACTGCCACAACGTTGAAACCTTTGCGCTGAAGTCGACCTTGCAGTGCGTCCAGAGCCAATGCATCAGCATTCCAGCCGAGAACGCCGAGTTCGGCGAAATGGCTCTCCTGCGCGGACGCGCGCAGGTAGCTCAGATTCGGTGTCGGGTCGAGCAGCGACATTACGCCGACGTTCTTGACGCTCACGGCATATTCGGAAGTCACGCGCGCCTTGCTGCTGTCCATCACGCAACCGACCACGACTACGTTGACGAAAACGATTGCTGTCGGCAACAGCAGTCGGACCAGGCTTGATACAGACATGGATATCCTCAACAGGTTGGTAAGGTACTGGCAGATTGCCGGCAGAGGCGCATACGCAACGGCAGTCGCACCGCTAAGACGCAACGATACCAACGGCCCCGCTGCGTTCCAGTTCAGCAACACCCGCTACATCGAAACCCAGTTCGTCGATCAGCACCTGACGCGAATGCTCGCCGAGCTTCGCCACGTTCGGTTGTACGGCCGCTACGCTGGCCGAGTAGTGTATCGGCGTGTTCAACACGCCCAGCGGACCGGCCGCATCGACGACTTCGGTCAGCATGCCGCGGTGGCGCAATTGCGGATCGTCGATGAGTTCGGACAAGTGCCGGTAGCGCGCGCAGGGGACATGAGCTGACTCCAGCGCGCGCAGCACTTCGGCGCTGCTGAGTGTTTGCGTCCAAGCCTCAGCTACAGCAATCAGATCGTTGTAGTGATTGAATCGTACACGCATATTGATGAAGCGCGGATCGTCCTTCAGCTCCGGCCGCCCGACACAGGCCAACAGACCCTCAAATTGCCCCTGGGACAGCGGCATCAATATGACGAACCCGTCGCTTGCTCTGACCGGGCCATAGATCCGTTCGTGCGGATCGCTGTTGAACGCGGTCTGGAAATCCCGATGCATCGTCGAGAGCAGGCTGTCCTGCATGGCGATATCGATGTACTGGCCGATGCCGGTACGGGCGCGATAGTAGAGCGCTGCGGTGAGTGCACCGAAAGCCTGCAGCGAAGCAGTCGTATCGCCGACCGGCGGCCCCATATTGAGCGGTTGAGCGAGACCGGGTTGATTTTGCAGCATGACGTATTCGTAGCCGCTCATGGCCTGCACTATCGGTGCGTAAGCCGGCCTCGCGGTGTCCGGACCGCTTTGACCGTAGCCGGAGATCGAACACATGACGAGACGCGGTTGAATCGCGCAGAGCGTCTCATAGTCGAGACCGAGTCGGCGCATGACACCGGGGCTGAAATTCTCGACCACGACATCGTAATGCTCGACCAGGCGCTTGCAGATAGCGACTGCCTGCGGGTGCTTGAGGTCGAGCGTCAGGCTGCGCTTGCCGCTGTTCAGCGAGCTGAATACCGTACTAGTGTCGCCGCGCAGTGGCGCAACCTGGCGCATGAGTTCGCCGCCTGGCGGCTCGATTTTGAGCACGTCTGCGCCGAGATCTGCCATCAGTCGCGTGCAGTAGGACCCGGCGATGATCGCGGAAAAATCGAGGACGCGGACGTCGTCAAGGACGCGGGGCGCGCGCGCCGGTGCGCTGCCTGTGGATTGGTGCATAGCGGTGCCGTTGGTGCCAGGTGAGCGCGCATCATAATGCGGAGTGCAAGAGCCCGGCTAACGGCGATTTTCAGCCGGGACACCGCCAAGCGAACAATAATACAATCAGCATATTAATACGAGTTTTTCCGATCTTGAGAAGCATTACTATTTACAGTTAATATCGCGCGCTCGATGTGCAGCGCGGCATTTGTCCGGGAGCAATCCTGAACGGTCGACCAGCGCGCACCGTTACAGTCAACATTCTCAGGATCGAATTCAATGCATTCTGTGCCATTCCGCCGCCTGACTCGCATTGAGAAGGGGTCAGTCGGCGCCGTTCTGTGTACGCTCGCTGTCGCCCCGGTTTTCGCCGCGCCTCTCGGCACCGAGAGAATTCTCGTGCTTGGCCAGTATCGGCAGGACACCAGTACGTTGCGATTGGCCGCGCCTCTGCTCGATACGCCGAGCTCGGTCCGCGTGGTGGATCTTGAAACGCTCGAGCTGCAGGGGATTAACGATCCGCAGGACGTCCTGGTCAATGTGAGTGGCGCTGTCCGTTCCTCCTCGTTCACCGGCTCTGGCGAGAACTTCATTCTGCGCGGCTTCGTGCAAAGCGAAATCGTGAAAGACGGCTTTCGTGCTGGCGAAGTCAGTAACGGCGGCATCAACGCGACCGGGCCGACGGATATGACCAACATCGAGAAAATCGAGGTCGTCAAAGGACCGACAGCCATTCTGTCCGGCCGCGGCGAACCTGGCGGGCGAGTGAATTACGTAACGCGCCGTCCGGACTTCGCCAATGCGTTCAGCGTTCAGCAGCGCGCCGGCAGCTTCGACTCTTATCGCACGGCCGTGCACGGCAATTGGAACGCCGTGCCGGACAAACTCGCGCTGCGTTTCGATGCTGCCTACGATCGCGCTGATTCGTTTATCGATTTCGTCGAGGGCGAGCGGTACGCGGCTGCTCCGGCTGCCCTGCTGCAAATAACGCCGACCACGACGCTGCTTGCGCGCGGCGAATTCGTCGACGATGAACGTTCAACGAATCCCGGAATTCCGGTCGTCAACGGTCGCCCGCTGAAAGGCATTCCTTACGGGCGTTACTTCGGCGAGCCAGGAGTGACCGAGTTCACCAATCAGACCTGGCGTGGCCTGCTCGAACTGGATCATCGCTGGAACGAGCAGCAGCGCTCGCGAGTCAGCCTGCACGGGCGGCGAGCCGATACCAACGGCGCTTATTTCATCCTGTTCAACTTCGCTGGCCCGACTTTCAATCCGTTGACGGGCGATGTCGCTCGCAGCGTCGCCATCAGCGACTATGAAGATGAGAACTCCAACATTCGGCTTGAGCACACTATCGATTTGTCGCTGTTTGCCGGCACGGCCTTCGCGTTCGACAATCAGCTGCTGCTCGCATTCGAGCATGAGAACGAGACCGACGATCGCGTACGATTTCTCGGTGGCCACGCCGGGCTCAACGCATTCAACCCCCAGTACCTGGGTTATCAGCCGTTCCCTCTGGTGCCGTTCCCGGGCTTTCCGATCAACTTCCGCGAGCAGAGCGCAATCGACGCCGACGCGGATTCGCTGCTCGTACTCGATCGCATCGATCTCCATGATCGGGTCTACCTGACCGTCGGTGCGCGATTCGAATGGTTCGATGCGCAACAGGCCATCACCTATGATCCAGGATTGCCGTTCACGAACTCTGATAACGAACAAGATCCTTTCATGTCCAACCCCACTGTCGGCTTGGTGCTGAAGCCGTTGGAACAGGTGTCCGTGTACGGCAATTACACCGAGTCGACGAACGCTTTTCGGAGTTTCGAACTCGCCACGGCCAACGGCGAACCGCTGGATCCGGAGCAGGCGCGGCAATGGGAAGCCGGGGTCAAGTCGGAACTGCTTGGGGGTCGTCTCACGGCGACGGCAGCAGCATTTCATATCCGAAAGACAGATGTTTCCGGCACTGACCCCAACAATCCTTTGTTTTCGATCAACGCCGGCGCCGAACGCAGCCGCGGCCTCGAGTTCGATCTCAGCGGTGAGCCGATGCCGGGCTGGAAGGTCTCGGCCAACTACGCCTTCGTCGATGCGCGGGTCGTTGACGATCCGAGCGGAGCGAATACCGGCAATCGTCGTTACGGCGTGCCGGAGCATGCCGGTGGCGTGTTTTCCACTTATGAACTGCAGCGCGGCCCGCTGACTGGTTTCGGGTTCGGCGGCGGCGTGTTCATGGCAAGCGAAGTCGAAATCGACAATGGCAATGTCGGTAAGCTCGGCGGCTATGTGCAGACCGATGCAGTGCTGTACTACGCGCGATCGAAGTGGCGCGCCCAACTCAATGCGAGAAATCTGCTCGACAAGGAGTATTACTACACGACAGGTACCGCAGGCACGGTACAGCCTGCCACGCCACGTAGCATCGTCGGTACGATCGAGTTTTCGTTTTGATGTCGGCGCGCCCAAGCAGACTATCACCGCGTGCACTCCGTCTATGGTGCCGGGTGCACACCTGGACCAGCCTGATCTGCACGCTGTTCCTGCTGATGCTCGGGTTGACGGGACTGCCGATCATTTTCCACCATGAGCTCGAGCCACTGTTCAGCGATCTGGCTGCTCCGGCCGAGGTTCCGTCCGGCACGCCGATGGTCAGTCTCGATCGCATCCTCGATGCAGCGCGAGCCGAGCGACCAGGCGACTATGTCCATCTGGTGTTCCGTGAGCCGGGCGATAACGAACAAATCTATGTCGGCATGGGCAAGACACCCGAGGCGCCGTTCACCGAAGACACCGGTGTCTATGTCGATCTGCACACCGGGACGGTGCTTGGTCAGCAACGTTTCGGCGAAGGCGGGCTGCTCGATTTTCTCCTGCAATTGCATATCGACATGTTCGCCGGCCTGCCCGGCAAATTGTTCCTCGGATTGATGGCCCTGCTCTTTCTGGTTGCTTCGATCTCCGGAATCGTGATTTATGCGCCGTTCCTCCGCGGGCGTTCGTTTGCCGCTGTCCGTCGCGACAGCGGCCGCCGTTCGAGATGGCTCGATCTGCACAACGCGCTGGGCATCGTGACGGTGACCTGGGTGCTCGTGGTGGGTACGACCGGCATGCTCAACACCTGGGCAGATTTGTTGCTGAAGTTCTGGCAATTCGACGAACTCGCCGCGATGACTGCGCCTTACCGTGGCACGCCCGGTCCAACCGTCCATGCCTCATTTGCGCAAAGTGTTGCTGCCGCCGAGGCCACCGAGCCGACCATGGAGTTGTCTTTCGCTGCATTTCCCGGCACTGCATTTGCCGGCGATCATCACTACGCCGTGTTCATGCGTGGGCGCGAGCCATTGACGGCGAGATTGTTGAAGCCGGTGCTGGTTGATGCAGCGACCGCAACTGTCAGCGCGTCACGCGACATGCCCTGGTACATCACCGCGCTGCTGGTGTCGCAGCCGCTGCACTTCGGCGACTACGGCGGCATGCCGCTCAAGATCATCTGGGCCATTCTCGATGTCGTTCTCATCGTCGTGCTGACCAGCGGACTTTATCTCTGGTGGAAGCGGCGACGACAACCGCTCGAATTGCGCCTGCGTGCGCCTGAGTTTCAAGCGCACGAGGCATCGGTGTGAACGGTGTAGGTAGTGCGAAAACCTGGCGGTGGCCGTCACTCCTCGCTATCGCCACTGCTGCAGGTCTAGGCAGCGCGCTGCTCGCGGACGGCGTTTACGATTTGCTCTCGTGGCTGGTGCTCGGAACAGTTGCGTTGGTCGCAGTGCTGGTACTGTGCCGGGCCGAAATACTGAACAACCTGGGGAAGGAGCGACAGTAAAGGCAAGCCCGGACATCGAAGTGCAGAGTAGACATGTGGACCGCTATGATCGGCTGCTTGTGAGGCCAGACGGTGTCGGCCAGCAGCTCAGGTCGCAACCGCAATCCGCACTGCATCGAATTTGAGTTGTGCACCACGCAGGTAGCGCTCGAAATCTCGGCGCTGCTGCTCGAGGTGAGTGATTTCATCTTCACGGATGTTCGGATTCACGCGCGCGAGCTGTCGCAGACGGGCAATTTCTCCCTCGAACTGCGCGTTCATGCGCTGCACTGCCTGCCGGACCAGACCCTCCTGCTGCACTTCGGCCATGTGTGCCGCGTGGTCGACCTGTGCTGCAATTCTGTCACGCATGCGGCTGGCGACTTTCTGCGCTGTTGCCAGCGGAACATCGCGCAACGCTTCGTCGAACCACGCCGAACTGCGGGCAGCGCTGACATCCTCTCCAGCTGCGTCGACAACCACGCGCAGGGACGATCGCGGGACAAAACGCTGTACATTCAGTCCACGCGGCGCGGGGCATACGACCACGAACTGCGTTTCGATAAGCAGGCTGCCGGGCGCGAGACCCGCCGCTTTTACGACACCGAAAGTCGCATTGCCGAACTCGCTGCCGAGTACCATGTCGATGGCGCCTGCGACCATGGGGTGCTCCCAGGTCAAAAAATGCATGTCGTCGCGCGCTAACGCCTGGGCACGCTCGAACGTCACTGTCAGACCGCCTTCAGGTAGACCTGGAAATTCCTCGCAGCTCATATGGTCGCCGGGCTGCAGGACCAGGCTGTGCTCGCCGTTCTCTTCGTGTTCGACGCCGAACTCGCTGAACACCTGGTCCATATACTCGCGCAGTGCGACAGTCTGCTCGGCAGCGGCAACCTCACTCATGATCGTGGCAGCGCGCGCAGCGTCAAAGGAATTCAGCTCGAGCAGGCGATCGCGGCCTCTCTGCAGCAGCTCACGCGTAACCGTTGCCCGTTCGCGCGTCTGCTCGAGCAGCAGGTTTAACGGTGCAGTTTGGTCCGGCGCTGCCATGCAAAATGCGAGTTGTTCGCCGAATTCGGCGGCCAAGGCTGGACCTGCCGGACAAATGTGCTCGAATGCGTCGATGCCGTCGTGCAACCACGACAGCAATACGCTGGCGGCATGGTGTTCAAAGCACGGCACATGGATCTCGACCGTGTGTCGTTGACCGATGCGGTCGAGCCGACCGATGCGCTGTTCGAGAAGATCCGGGTTGGCCGGCAGATCGAACAGCACAAGGTGGCTGGCGAACTGGAAATTGCGGCCCTCGCTGCCGATTTCAGAGCAGATCATGACCTGCGCGTCTTCTTCCGGATCGGCGAAATAAGCGGCGGCCCGATCGCGGGCGACGAGGTCCATCCCTTCATGAAATACCGTGGCGCGAACGCCGCGTCGCAGTCGCAGCCATGCTTCCAGACTTTGCGCGGTATCGGCCAAGGCACAGATCACAAGCGTTTTCTCGCGCCGATGCTCGGTCAACCAGCGCTCGAGCCATTCGACTCGCGGGTCGAAACTGATCCAGTCATCGCCTAGATTGCGCTCCGGCGTCAGGCTGTCGCGAACACTGCCGCCGCGCTCGGCATAAACAGCCGGCAGGACCAGCGAGGCGACGTTCAAATGTCTTTCAGGAAAACCGCTGATGTTGTCGCGACAATTGCGGAACAGTACGCGCCCGGTGCCATGGTGGTCGAGCAGTTCGCGCACCAGGCTCTGAACGACTACCGCCAGCGCCGCGTCCGACGTAGTATTGGTCAATGCACTGGCACGCTCGTCGCCGAGATAGGCGGCAACTGCTGCCAGCGTATCAGCATTGACACCGGCGTCGCTGTCGCCGAGCCGACACACGAGTTCGCTGACTGTTGCATACTGACGTTCTTCGTCGAGATAGCGCTCAAGCGACGCATATCGATGAGGATCGAGCAATCGCAAGCGGGCGAAGTGACCTTCGATACCAAGCTGTTGCGGTGTCGCGGTCAGCAACAGCAGTCCGCTGACCTGGGCGGCCAGGCCCTCGATGGCAGCGTACGCCGGGCTGCTTTCGGCGGGAGTCCAGGCCAGATGATGCGCTTCGTCGACGATCAGCAAATCCCAGCCCGCGGCCTGCGCCTGCGCTTGACGCTCCGGGTTTCCGGTCAGCAACGACAATGGGCTCAGGACGAGCTGCGCGGATTCGAACGGATTGCTCTCGTCGGACGCTTCGAGTTCTTCGCAGGTTTCCTCGTCGAGGATGGAGAATTTCAGATTAAATCGCCGCAACATCTCGACCAGCCACTGGTGGACGAGATTTTCCGGCACGACTATCAGCACTCTTTCGGCGCGGCCAAGCAGCAATTGTCGATGCACGATAAGGCCGGCTTCAATTGTTTTGCCGAGACCGACTTCGTCGGCCAGCAGTACGCGCGGTGCGTGGCGGCCAGCGACTTCGTCGGCGATATAGAACTGATGGGCCAGCAGCTCGACCCGTGGCCCGATCAGACCACACGCCGGCGAGGCGCGATGGCGATGCTGGTGGACCAGCGACAGCGCGCGCAAACGGTAGCGCGCGGCCTTGTCGATCTGGCCGGTAAATAAACGGTCGAGCGGCCGACTGAACTGCACGAAGCTGTTTAGGTCGATCTCGTGCAGGGTGGCGGCCTGGCCACGCGCATCGATACCGGTGTAAATCAGGCAGTGATCGACTTCCTTGATTGCCGAGACGATGAATTCGGTGCCGTCTTCGGCGCGGATGCAGTCTGCGGTGCGATAGCGCACGCGCGTCAGCGGGGCATTGTCGAGCGCATAAGTACGCCGTTCGTCGCCCGCTGGAAAATTCAGCACGACGCGTCGGTTGGCGACCTCAAACACGATACCGAGCCCGAGTTCGGGTTCGGTGTTGCTGATCCAGCGCTGGCCAGGTTGGCAGTCGAGTGTCATGGGCCGCGCATGATAGCAAACGCGGCGCTCTTGTGGGCCCGCCTCAGGTGAGCGTCGTGCGCGTGAACCCGCAACGTTCGCAGCGTTGAATCGTGACCAGGCGGCCCTGTTTGACATCGAACTGCTTGCGGCTATCGGCAATCCACTTGTGAAAGCCACTCTTGCACAGCGTTTTGCCGCCGGTTTTTTTTGCTTTCGGCGGCGCTTTGAACGGCAGTACATCACCCATTGCAGCAGGCGCCGTCGCAGTGAAGTGTGGTCGCGGTCATCAAGTGACCCCGCCGTGAGCAACCGCCAGTGCGCGAATTTCGTTGACGCGCTGGGTGGAATATTTGGCTGGTGCAGTCGTGCCCCACACTACGCCAGGCCAGCAGTAGTCGGCGGTATTTCGCCCGATAACATGGATGTGCAGCTGTTTGACGATATTACCCATGGCGCCGACATTAATTTTGGTGGCTGCGAAGTGGGCCTTGATGAAGCGCGAGAGATCGTTGATGTCGTTTCGCAGTGTGTCTTGTTCCGTCGCGTCGAGTTCGTACAGCTCGGCGACCGTTGTTTCAGGCACGATCAGAAACCACGGCACGGCGGCGTTGTTCATCAGCAGAATATGGCTGGTACCACGTCGGCCGAGAGCGAAACATTCACGCTGCAGGTGCGGGTCGAGCGCAAAGGTGTTCATTGGGCCGATGTCCCTCCATCCACGGGATACGCGTTGCCGGTGATGTAACTGCTTTCAGCACTTGCCAGGAACAGTGCCAGTCGGGCGACTTCCTCCGGCGTGCCGTAACGACGCATAGGTACGCCCTGTTCGAGCTTCTTGCGCACGATTTCGGCTGAGCCTGGCGCGTAACCCTGCTCGAGCGCTTCTATCATTCGGGTTGCTATCGGAGCCGGGTTAATCGAGTTGACTCGGATGTTCAGGCTCGCGCATTCGAGCGCGGCCGACTTCATGATGCCGACGACAGCGTGCTTGGCGCCGACGTAGGCCGAAAGTTTGGGTACGCCGCGCAGACCGGCAACTGAAGACGTGATTACGATACTGCCGCCGCCGCTTTTCGCCATGGCCGGAATGACATACTTCAAGCCCAGCCACACGCCGCGAACGTTTACGGCGAAGACACGGTCGAATTCCTCCACTGGATAATCGACTATCGACTTGATGACACCCTCGATACCGGCATTATTGAAAAAGACATCGACGCGCCCGTGCCGCGCGATAGTCGCAGCGACATAGTTTTCGACTTGAACAGGGTCGCTGACATCGGCGACGACGCCCATGGCGAATTGAGGGCCGAGCGAGGCGACCGCGGCGTCCAGCGCGGCCTGGGTCTGATCGACCAGCACCACGCGCGCACCTTCGGCGATGAACAAGCGTGCCGCAGCGAGCCCGATGCCGCCGGTACCACCGGTAATGATGGCAATTTTGTCCTGCAGGCGTTGCATGTCCGGCGTGTCCTTCGTGATGATTTCCCCGACGCACAGTATACGAAATCCGCGCCGCTCCCGGGCCGCAGACGAATTACGCCGTATAATGCTGCGCTTGATCCCGGACACCGACGCCTGATTCCTTTGCGACCCTCCATGTCCCCCGCTGTGCTCGCCGTTCTCAAGCAGGTCTATGGCTACGACGCCTTTCGCGGACAGCAGGCGGAGGCCATCGCCACGGCGCTGGCCGGGCAGGACAGCGTCGTGCTGATGCCGACAGGCGGCGGCAAATCCTTGTGTTATCAGATCCCGGCCCTCGTTCAGGAGCGGCTTGCGATCGTCGTTTCGCCGCTGATCGCGTTGATGCACGATCAGGTTGCGGCGCTACGTGAACTCGGGGTTGCCGCGGAGTGCCTCAATTCCAGTCAGAGCGGGCCACAGCAGAACGCAGTCCGTCAGCGGCTGTTGAACAATGAGTTGCGCTTGTTGTACGTCGCGCCCGAGCGTATCTTGCAGGAGCGCACGCTGGCCGATCTCGAGCGTGCCGCACCGGTACTTATAGCCATCGATGAAGCGCATTGTGTCTCGCAATGGGGGCATGATTTTCGTCAGGATTATCTTGAGCTCGGTCGCCTGCGCCAGCATTTCCCCGGTGTCCCGCGCATGGCTCTCACGGCAACTGCCGACGAGCGCACGCGGGCTGACATCGCACTCCGGCTGGCGCTCGACCAGCCACGCTGGTTCGTCGGCGGATTTGATCGACCGAATATCCGCTACACAGTCCGCGCGCGCGGCAATGCGCGCCAGCAACTGGCCCAGTTTCTGGCGACGCAAGCCGGCGTAGCCGGCATCGTCTACTGCATGTCGCGCCGCAAGGTCGAGGAAACGGCGGAATGGCTGTGCGGGCGGGGACTGACTGCACTGCCGTACCACGCCGGACTGCAGGCCGCCGAGCGCTCGCGCAATCAGGATCGCTTTCTGCGAGAAGATGGCGTGGTCATGGTGGCGACGATTGCTTTCGGCATGGGCATCGACAAACCCGATGTGCGATTTGTCGCGCACCTCGATCTGCCGAAGAGCGTCGAGGCTTACTATCAGGAGACCGGGCGCGCCGGGCGCGACGGTGCGCCGGCCGAAGCGTGGATGATCTATGGTCTGCAGGATGTCGTCCGGCTGCGGCAGATGGTCGACGAATCGACTGCAGACGAAGATCACAAGCGTATCGAGCGGAACAAACTTGACGCACTGCTGGCGTGGTGCGAGACCAGCGATTGTCGGCGCCGTCCGCTGCTTGAGTATTTCGGCGAATCGCCGCTGGCGTCCTGCGGCAACTGTGACAACTGTCTCGAGCCACCCGCCACATTTGATGCCAGCGAAGATGCGCAAAAGCTGCTGTCTTGCGTATATCGCACCGGTCAGCGGTTTGGCGCAGCCCACGTCATCGACGTGTTGCGCGGCGTTGCCAGCGATAAATCGCGCCAACACGGCCATGACGACTTGAGCACGTTTGGTATCGGTGCCACCGGCAGCGCCAATCACTGGCGTTCTGTATTAAGGCAGTTGATGGTCCAGGGCGCAGTGTTCGTCGATGTCGAACGCTACGGCGCACTCCGGCTCGCAACGAGCGCACGTACCATCCTGCGTGGGGAAACCGGTGTCCGCATGCGAGAGGATATCGCTGAAGCGAAGCCGCCTCGCAAGCGACGGTCCGAAGCGATGGCCAGCACAATGACCGACAACGTGTTGTGGGAACGTCTGCGCGCTTGCCGCAAGCGCCTCGCTGACGAACTTGGCGTACCGCCTTACGTAATCTTCCATGATCGGACGCTCGCCGACATGGCGGCGCTACACCCGTTGACCTTGCGCGATATGCTGCAAGTCACCGGCGTCGGCCAGGCCAAGCTCGAGCGCTACGGGCAGGATTTTCTCGATATTTTGAACGCCGTCGCGATAGAAGGTTGAACAGTCGCTATCGAGCCTGGTAGAGCGGCAGCACGGTCGGCAGCAGCGCTTCGATTTGCGCAACCCGACTCGCTTCCGCCGGGTGACTGCTCAAGAATTCGGGCGGGCGCCCATTTTGATTTGCGGACATCATCTTTTTCCATAGCGTGACGCCGGCACGGGGGTCGTATCCGGCGCGCGCGGCAAGTTCGAGTCCGATGCGGTCGGCTTCTGCTTCGTCGTTGCGGCTGAATCGCGTCGCGATCAAGGCCTGATATCCGGCACTTGCCAGATCCTCCGATCCTTGGCCAAGCCCCAACAGCGCAGCACCTGCGCCGATAGTGGTCTGAGCGACGAGGGCCTGCGACATCTGTTCGCGAGCATGTTCGCGCAGGGCGTGCGCAACTTCATGCCCCATCACAATGGCTATCTCGGCATCGCTCAGGTTCAGTTGCTCGATGAGTCCGGTGTAAAAAACGATCTTACCGCCAGGCATACAGAAGGCATTGAGTTCCGGGCTGTCGAGCACGTTGATTTCCCACTTCCAGGCGGGCGCATCGGCGCGAAAGACAGCGGTTTGCGGTGCAATACGTCCAGCCACGCCGCGGACACGTTTCACCAGAGCAGGGTCCTTGTTCAGCACCCCGCCCGCTGTCGCTTCAGTGACCAGTTTGGTATAGCTTTGCGCAGCCATCTGGTCGACTTGCTCGGATGACACTAGCAGTAGCTGTGGACGGGTCGCGCCAACCGCGCCACCGGTGGTCGTGGTTGCACAGCCACCGACTGCGACCAGCGCTGCGATAAGCCCCGCGAACGGTAAGATTCTGCGCAGCATGGTCGAGGACACTCGCTATATCGGAACTGGCAGATCAGTATGGCGCAGCGGAAACCGGTGGGACAGGTCCGACATCGGCGACGAATATCTCGACGCGCCGATTCATCCCGCGACCTGCCAGGGTGCCGTTATCAGCGACAGGCTCGCGCGCGCCGCGGCCATCGATGGCTATGCGATTCATCGTCACGCCGCGCGAAGTCAGGTAATCGCGCACGGTCGAGGCACGACTGACTGACAGCGGATTGTTCACGGCGTCGGTGCCCGTGCTGTCGGTATGCCCGGTGATCCGCACGGTTGTCGTTGGATTGGACGCCAGCGTCTGACTGAAGCGGTCGAGCACCGGACGCATCCCCGGCCGGATATCGGCTTTCCCGGTGTCAAATGAAACATCGCTCGGGATCTCGAGTTTGAGCTGATTATCGGCAGTCTGGGTTACGGCCACGCCGGTACCGGCAGTTGCCTGTTCCATGACTTGCTTCTGATCCTGCATGCGTTTCGACCACAGATAGCCACCGCTGGCACCGACAGCCGCGCCTGCGGCCGCACCGATGGCGGCGCCTTTTCCGCCACCTGCGATAGCACCGATAGCTGCACCCGCCGCGGCGCCAAGACCAGTGCCTTGGGCCGTGCCGCGTTGCGTGTCGTTCATGCCGGCGCAGCCTGTCAGGGCGACGCCGATCAACAGATATCCTAAGCCTGTGCGCTTGTTCATGCAGTACTCCCGTAGCAGAACGCTGCGTCGACTATCGGCGCTCAACGGACGGCAGTCTGTGCGCTAACGACCATAGAGCCGCCAGTTCGAGACCCTCAAGAACGGTGTGTCCCACTCCGCGGCCGAGAATAACAGCGAGCTCGCGGGAAGCATGACGCGTTGGACAGGCTCGAGATGTTCAAGCAAGGCGATAGCGTATCGGCACCGACTTCGGACCCGATACGAATTCGGAAGCGATGAGACGACCCTCGCCGGCCATCTCGACAGCGCCGAGTGCCGGCAGCAGTTCCTCCCACAGGCTGCGCATCTCGAGTCGGGCGAGATGCTGGCCGAGACAGACATGGGCGCCGTAACCGAAACCGACGTGTCGGTTCCGTACGCGATCGAGGCGAAAGCGGAACGGCTCGTCAAATTCAGCCGCGTCCCGATTGCCAGAAGGGTAGGACAGATACAGGCGGTCGCCCTGGCGGATGTGCTCGCCAGCGAGCGTACAGTCGGCGGTGGCATGACGGACGAAATGCTTGACTGGCGTCGTCCAGCGGATGGCTTCCTCGACGAAATTTGCAATCAAGCCTGGTTCGGCCCGCAGGCGTTCGAACAGCAGCGGACTCTCGGCCAGTTCCCACATTGCGGTTGCAGTGGTGTGTGCCGTCGAATCGTGGCCGGCCGTGGCAAGAATCGCGAAATAGGAGATGGCCCGGCCGTGTTCCATGGGCGAACCCTGGATGTCGGCGTTGGCAAGTATCGTCGCCAGATCGTCGCGCGGTTCGCGCTGGCGGGCTTCGATGAGTGCCGAGAAGTAGCTATCGAACTCATCGAAGACGATTTTCCAGGTGCGCGGTTGCTGTTCAGGATGCGCAGGATCGGTGCCTGGACGGCACAGTTCCGGGTCAGCCCAGCTGAATAACCATTGCGTCAGTTCCAGCATGCGGGCGTGGTCGTTCCGCGGCACACCGATGACGTCGAGCACGACCCTCAGTGGATAAGGCGCGGAGACTGCTTTGGCCCAGTCGATTTCACCGTCAGCGACGCGCAGCGTCTCAATCTGCTCGCGTGCTGTGGCACGGATGCGGTCCGCGAGGCGAGCGACACTCTGCGAGCCGAGTGCTTGAAACAGCACCCGCCGGTGCTGCTTGTGATCGTCGCCATCGAGTTGGACCAGCGAGCGGAAAAGATTGAAGTCGCCACCGGTGAATGCCTGGACCAGCGACTCGCCCGCTTGTGGGATGACCGTCGCTGAACGGTCGGCGTTATGAAACAATTCGTTCTGACGCGACACTTCCTGGATGTCGGCATGCCGACACACGATCCAATGCGGGTCGTAACCCGGCACCTCGGCCTGCGCGAGCGGATAGTCCCGCCGCAGTTCGGCAAGCAAATCATCGACCGCTCCGCGAACCGCAAAAGTCGCCGGATTGAACAGAGGCCCAATCAGTTCAGTCGGAATCGTCGCCATCGCCGCTTCCCTCGATAAAATCTTAATAGGTAATGCCGGCAGCAACGGCCAGCTCGCGCAGCGCGGGCACGGCAGCGATACCGCGGGTCTCGGCATACGCCCACACGCTATCGGCCCAGAAAATTGGCAGGTGTTTGAGTGCTGCGCCGCACAGCTCGGTCGACTGCATGCCGCTGACTTTGAGCTCGTTCTCTTCGCGGGAAGCGACTTTCTTGAAGCGCCGATAAATCTTGTCTTCGAGTTTGATGCCTTCGGCCAGCAGGATGGTCTGCTCTTCGACGCCGAGTGCGCGCCAGGTGTCGAGGTTCATCAACAGGAGATAGGTATAAGAACCGAAACTTGGGCGGAATAGATAACGATTAACGGTTTGCCATTGATGTTCGAATGTTCCAATGGTCGACCAGGCGACGCCGTCGATCACGCCTTTGTCGATTGCGCCGCCGGTTTCGCGTACCGGCAGCGGCACGGGCGTTGCGCCCAGCGCTGTCAGCAGGTCGTGATACATCGGCGAAGCGCGGATCCGCCGTCCGGCGAGTTCGCACGGTTCGGTCAGCGGCTCGCGCAGCAACAGGTGATGGCCGGTGCTCGAGACTGGCAGTGCAAGCAGTTTGAAACCGAGCGTCGCATAGTGCTTGTCGACTGCCTCCCATACGCCTGAACTGCGCAACACAGTCGGTTCGGCGGTAATGGCGTCCAGGGCCAGTCCGACCGTGCTGGTGGTTGCGTGAAATGAGCCATGGGTAAACAGGACATCGAAGATGCCGAGCGCAACTGGCTGCAGCTGCTCGAAGGCTGGAATGACGTCTGGGCCGGTCAAAGCGAAACGCGTTCCACCGGCCGAGGCTTCGGCCACTTTCTCGGCATAGCGGTCGACAATTTTCACGATCGCGACATTGTCCGGCATCCAGCTGACCAACGCGCGGAAGTCCGTTGCCTGCAACGGTTCGCAGCCGAGCGACATGACGCAAGCGATGATCCCTGCCAGCAAGCGTCGGCCGTGCATGCCGAGTGCCGGCGTGTGGGCACTCATTCTGCCATCGCCGCGCCGCGGTCGCGCAGCAGACTGGCCAGCAGACTGCGATGGCAACGGGTGGCGTCTTCGCAATAACAGCCGACCGCAAAATCAGTCTGATGTGACAGGGCAGCTAGCAGATCGAGCAGTCGACTGGCGCCTGGCTTGCGCATTTCCGCGTGATACGAACGAACGAACCGTTGCCAGTCGGCTGCACTGTCGCTGCGAAGAGCGAGCTTAATGGTCTCGGCCGCCGGTGCGAGTTCGGGCATCCACACGTCGTAGTAGTCGCGCCTTGCGTGATCCGCTTTGGGGACGCCACGCGGCGGTCGCCGCACCGTACCTAGGCGCAGCCCTTCGCCGAGTCCACGTGGCGAGCCGAGCCGGACGACGCGCACGCTCATCGGGATACGGCGTCGCGCGGGTACATCAATCCGGTCGCGGGATGATCCCGGTCAACGACGCGCGCGCCGAGATTTCGATCCAGTTGCCGTCCGGGTCGCAGACAAAGCCGAAACGTGCAACCTGACCGAGGGTGACCGGCGCCCGGCCGAGCCTGCCACCGCGCGCGACAATCGCTGAACAGGCTTCGTCGGCGTCGTAGATCTGTACGGTCAGATAGCGAAAATTCGGACCGATGAAATCCTCGGTCACTGATCCGCCAGCGCCGTGCTCGACGAACAGCAGGCTGTCGCCGCAGCGCGCGGTCCGCGGGCCAACCGGCTCGAATTCCATCGCGTCGACATAGAACGCCATCATGCGCGCCGGATCCGGGGTACTGACAGTGACGCCGATACCGACGACGCCGTCGGTCCCGGGTGCCACGAGGCGCACGCGGTCACCGCCCGGATGTTGCCCGCTCCACGCTGGACCGGTAGCGGCGATAGTGAGGCCGGTAAAGCCGGTAGGCGGCAAGGCCGGCAGTGGGTCGTCGCGCAGATTGACCTTGATGACCGAGTCGTGCGCGTCGTAGCGATGCTGCACCCAGCCTGGTCCGACAGGCAGTTCGTGGTCGAGCCGCAGTCGCGCGGTTTCACCCCAAAAGCGCCGCTGCAGGGCGATATCATTGGTGAACAGGCCGAGATCGAGATGGGGTTTGGCCAGACGCATCGTCGACTCCTTTACGACGGCAGGACATCGAGCGCGTCGTTGTCGAGCGCCTGATAGGCGCCATCGGTGACCATCTTCATGAACAGGTGATCGCCGCGCTCGGTTTGCTTGACGATGACCGTTGCGGCAATGGCGACGGCAAGCACAGCGAAGCTGTAGTGACGATAATCTGCCATCAGGTGATCGAAACTGTAGTCCGTCACGCCACGACGGATCAGGGCGTCATGGTAGCCGTGCAGCAGTTCCCCTTCGTGCCGACGACGGGTTTCGCGATCAAATGCACTGCCGAGAAAATACGCGGGGTCCATGCCGGTGCCGAGATAGTTGCTGGTTTGCCAGTCGACGACCGCGATGCGTTCGCCGCCGAACAGCATGTTGTCGACGCGAAAATCATTGTGCGAATAGGTTTTCGGCGCCGCTCGCGGCGCGTTCCAGGCGGCATGATGCTGGATATATTTGGCGCAGACCTTGATGACGTCCGGGTCCATGCGATGGGCGTAGGTTTTTTCAAAATGCGCCCAGCAGCTCTCCATCAGTTCGGTGGTATAGAAGCCCTGTGCACCGGCCGGGATGTACACCCAATCCTGGCTCGCCAGTTCGGCGTCATTCCAGAACGCCGCGTGCAGCATGGCAGCTTCGTCGAGTGCTTTGCGGGCATTCTCCACAGAACAACCGCGCATGTGATCGCCCTGCACAGCCGGCGCGAGATCTTCCAACAGCAGCACGAAATTATTTGCCTGATCGAGTTCGGCGACGTAGACCGCCGGCGTGCGGATGACCGCGCGATGAGCGAGTTCGCGATAGAACATGACCTCGCAGCGATACAGTCCCAGTTCGCGGCCGCTGGTTGCCGCGACCTCGTTGTCGGAAGGAAACTTGCCAACCAGCGTGCGCGGCGCGTCAGCCGGCACGGCGCCGGCGTAATCGAGGCGGAAACGTCGCGTTTCGCCGAGCTGGCCGGTGCCGACCGTCTCGGTCGTGACACTACGCACGCGCGCATCGATGCCGCGGGCCTGCAGCGCGGCTGTCAACCATTCGGGCGAGACCGCGGAGGGCGGCACTATCGCGATCGCTTGCGTCATTCCCGATTCCTTCCCGCTATCTGGCTGCCGAATGGTATAGAACGCACCGGGCAATGGAAAGCAAACGGCCAACTTCGCCGGCCGCTATCCGAAGTGCACTGCGATCACTGAGAATTTCGCCAGCCTGTTAAGCTTGAATCCATGGACAGTCTCGATCTCTATCTGCTCGCCGCCGGCGGACTGATTGCATTCAGCGTGCTGGTCAGCGTAGCGTCGAATCGCATCGGCCTGCCCTTGCTGATCATCTTTCTGCTGGCCGGCATGCTGGCCGGTGAGAATGGTCCCGGCGGAATCCCTTTCGGCGATTTCGAACTGGCGTTCCGCATCGGCAATATTGCGCTTGCGCTGATCCTGCTCGACGGTGGCCTGCGCACCCAGATCTCGACGTTTCGTGTCGCCCTCAAACCGGCTGCCATGCTGGCGAGTTGGGGTGTGCTGGTTTCGGCCGGGTTGCTCGGCGGTTTTGCGACCTGGCTGCTCGGCATCGATTGGCGTCTCGGTTTGCTGCTCGGTGCAATCGTCGCCTCGACCGACGCGGCGGCTGTGTTCTCCCTGTTGCGCAACAGTCGTCTGCGCATCAACGAGCGCGTACGCGCGACGCTCGAGATTGAGTCGGGTACGAACGATCCGATGGCCATTTTTCTGGTCATCGCGTTCATCGGTGTACTGCGCGATCCGGCCAGTTTCAGCTGGGCCCATCTCGCACTCGAACTCGTGCTCGAACTCGGTATCGGCACCGCAGCGGGCGCCGGCGGTGGTTACATACTGGCGCTGGCGCTGGCTCGCCTCCGATTGGCGGAAGGACTTTATGCCCTGCTGATCGCCTCAGCCGGACTCGCCATCTTCGGCGCAGCGAATGCCATCGGTGGCAGCGGATTTCTCGCTGTCTACATCGCCGGACTCGTCATCGGCAATCGACGCAGCCACGCCACTGAGCACGTCATGACCGTGCTGGACGGTCTCGCCTGGCTGGCGCAGGCGATCATGTTCGTCCTGCTCGGGCTGCTCGTCACGCCAGCGCGACTGTTCGATTCCATGGGCCATGCGCTCGCTGTCGCGTTCTTCCTGATGCTGATCGCACGACCGCTCGCCGTGCTCACCTCACTGGTATTCATGCGATTTCGCTGGCGCGAAACCGTGTTTGTCTCGTGGGTCGGTTTGCGCGGTGCTGTACCCATCGTGCTGGCAATCTTCCCGGTCGTGGCGGGCCTGCCGGATGCGCATCTGATCTTCGACGTCACCTTCACCGTCGTGCTGGTCTCGCTGCTGCTGCAGGGCATGACGCTGCCGCTCGCTGCGCGCCTGCTCGGTATGATCGTTCCCCATCGTGCCGAGCCGGTCGATCGCAGCGAAGTGTGGATCGGCTCGCGCGGCCACGAACTCGTCACGTTCCGCGTCGAACCGGGCGCGCCAGCCGTCGGCTGGGCCAGCGTGGAACCATTGCCGCTCGACGAACTGCCGGGTCTACGCTGTCTGTTCGTCGCCCGTGGTGGCACACCGTTGATGCCGTCGCCGGAGCAGGCGCTCGCTGCCGACGATCTGGTGTGGTTGCTGTTGGCCCCCGGCCAATCCGAAATGCTCTCGGCGTTTTTTTCTGGCAGCGCGCTCAAAGGCGAATCCGCTGCACGCGATTTCTACGGCGAGTTCACGGTGCGGGCCGACGCTGCTGCAGCCGATCTGGCTGCCGTCTATGGGCTCGAACTCAATGCCGAAGAAGCCGCTGGGACTATCGGCACCTTGCTTGAACGACGCCTTGGACGTCGCGCCGTTGCCGGCGATGGCGTGATGGTCGGTTCGGTGCGCATCGTGACACGCGATATCGAGAATGGGCGGATTGCGACTGTCGGTCTGAAATTGATGCCGGAGCAGTAAGGGCTCCTGAGTTAAGGAAGCTCTGCAAAAGGCAGAGCTTCCTGCGGCACAGGGATGTGCCGCGATTTTCGATGGGCGTAGACCATTCAAAATGAAGGAAAGGGAAAAATCGCATTTTTCCCTTTCCGTACTCTGGCAAAATCGCCTGGAGCGATTTTGAACGCACGCAGTGCAGCCCTGCAAGGGCGAGCCTCAGGGATGAGGCGAGTAGAAGTCCAGGATGGACTTATTCAGAGATTCTTTAATAGGTTCCGAATTCGCTTTAGTTCGGACGGACTGGTGGCTGACAGGCTTGTTCCGGGACACGCAGCCAGTACATCCTTGTATGCTCGGGCGCCGCGTCCTGCGGCGCACGGTCCCGGATCAAGCCTGTCACCCACCAGCCGTGAGCTTGAGAGGCAAATTCGAAACGATTTATTCGATTACCTAGCGGACGAATTCAAGCACGATGTTCTTCTCCGCCTCCGCCGTCCTCGCCAATCACGCTGCCGCCGACGCCGAACGTGCGACCGCGGAAATGTGCCACTTGCTGACCTTTGTCGTTGACTACGCTGACGTCGTACATGCCGGTACGCCGCGTGCGATTGCCTTCCTCGGCGACAGCCGTCAGCGTCTCACCGAGATTGGCCGGGCGGAGAAAATCGATGTTCGCGTTCAGCGCGAGATGGGCGACGTTATGTGAATTGGCGGCAAAGGCCATCGCCGTATCGGCCAGCGTGAACAGATAGCCGCCATGGCAGACCGCGTGACCCTGCAGCATCCAGTCTTGCACGGTCATGGTCATGCGGGCATAGCCGGCCCGAACTTCCAGGAGTTCAATGCCGAGTTCCTGCGAGGCGCGGTCACGTGCATACATGGCGGCGCCGGCGGTGCGGGCCAATGCGTCGGCGTCGTCCGTCATCATGTTCATGGGCGGGCTCGGTCCGCCCGAATCATTTCGTTTCGACCAGGATCTCGCGATAGCGCGTGGTGCCGGCATTGCGCGCCGTGTGAGTGACCGGCACACGATGCTTGCCATCAGCCGTGACCAGGTCGTCGCCATCGACGGTCAGCGCGAAGACCGCGCCGCTGCGCGCGTCGAGCTGGCCGAGCGATCCGCCGGCAGCATCAAAGACATCGAGCGGCGCGCCGTCCAGCACATAGAACATGTAGTCGTGCTGGTGGGTGTGCAGCGGTGTGGTATCGCCCGGATCGAGGACGAATTCCCACACGATCATCTTGTCGTTCTCGAAAATTTTGGTCGTGCCAACGTTCCCCATACCCATGCTTATGCTCCTTATTCCCACCCCTTGATAACCTGGGGCAGCGTAGCGAATGTTGATGCGCGGCGCCATGCTGCAGCGCGTCTCCCACACCACGAACTGGGCCGTGCAGAGGAACCAGGAAACCTCACTCGACGGCCACGAGTTGCAGGCGGCGGCCGGGTACAAGTGCACAGGCGGCTGCTTGCCCCGCAGCCAGTTCAAATGTCATCGCGGCGCCGAGTGCTGCCGACATGCGCCACGGCGGCAGTGCTGGCACGACCTTCAGGACTTGCCCCTTGCGGTCGACATAGACGATATCGATAGCGTAAGTCATGAAGCAGGTGTGCACGCTCGAGCAGGGTGTGAGGAGCAGCGCTTCGCCGTTCGCCAGTGGCGGGCGGGCGAGCAGGCCACGCAAACGTTCGAGAGCGGTGTCAGCACAGCTTACCGCTGCGATCACGCAGGCACCGGTGCCAGCGTCATGCAGGGTGTACATTTTCACGCGGCGAACTCGGTCCGGAACCGGACTGCCGGTGTGAGCGGGAAGGCGAGCGGTTTGTCGCGGCGCGTGAAATCCATGGTAAATTGCCGGGCAGCGAATGAGTGGAAACACGCTCATCGTATATCTTCGGTTGTCATCAACAAGTGATATTGCCGGCGTGAGCATCGCGGCAGGGAGCGGAGGAGACACAATGATCAAGCAGAAGCTGAAGCAACTCGGCCAGGGCATGACCGAATACATCATCATCGTTGCTCTCATCGCCATCGCCGCCATTGCGATATATGGCCTGTTCGGCGACACCATCCGCGGCCAGATGGGCGTGATGACGGAAGAGCTGGCGGGTTCCACCGGCACGGCCAATGTCACCGACCCGGAAACGACCGATGCGACGGCAACGCGCGGCCTGACGGATTTCTCGGAAGGCACCAAGTAACTTTTCTGCATTGGTGCTGCAGCACATGCAGCGCCCAGTGCTGGACTCGCCGGCCCGGCGCGTGACGCTTACGCGCCGGGCGCGACCTGACGCCAGCCGGCGTGGCCTGCGGGGGCAAGCCGCGTTCATGACGCTGATCTTCGGCGTCGTCCTTGTCGTTATCGTACTTATCCTGTTCCGCAGCGGGCGATTGACCTCGGACAAGATGGCGCTGCAGAACGCCGCAGACGCGATGGCCTACAGCGTCTCGACGGTCGAAGCGCGTGATCTTAATTTCGCCGCCTATACCAACCGCGCCATTGTCGCCAATGAAGTCGCCATCGGCCAGGCCATCGGCATGGCTTCATGGGCGTATCACTGGAAATCCATCGGCGAGTTCCTGCTTGAGTACAACAAGTATCTGAGCGGGCCGACGCTCGGCATCTCGACGGCGGTACTGACGCCGCTGTCGCAGGCTTTCATCGTGCCCGGCGGCATTTTCGTCACGATCATGCGTGGCTATGCCAAGGCGATGACGGCCGTCAATCACAACGTCAACAAGGCTTACGGTATCGCGCAACAGATTTATCATCTGGCGAGCATCGTCAATTCTCTCGGTCTGCTCGACGAGTCGCTCAAGGCCAATGCGCCGGATGGCGCCCATATGTCGGGTTATGGCGTGCTGATGCTGATCGCGCACCTATCGACTTATGGCGGCTTGCCGACGGCCGGTATCATCGACAGCCTGCCGGCGTCCGTGCAGGATAAGCTGGCGCCGTTCACGAAATCATTCGATCCGGCAGCCCCGGCCACGCCGATGGCCGACTGGCAGGCCGATGTCGCGGGCGACACCGATGCGGGCGGTTACGGACGACTCGCGGCGATCATCCACAATTCCGGTGACCCGTTCACGAAAGGCCACCACAATCCGCCTTATCACCTGGACGAAGACCTCACCGGGCGCGGCTGGATCATCAATTTCTTCGAGATGATGGCCGACGCCGGCATGATGCCGCGACCGGAGCGCATCAGCTTCGATGCCGGTGTCGTCAACGGGTACGGCGAATTCGGCGTCTATCCCGGCGGCTGGCTCGGCTTCGCGGTCGGTGGCGGTGTCGATTTCGGTGTGGTCGGCGCGGACGTCGACTTCTACGTGCAGGTCCGCTTCCGCATGCTGCGTGAAGGCGGCAGCGAATTGCGCATGGTCGTGCCACTGGCCGGCGCCGATCGCGACAAGGCGGCGGGCGAGTTGTTCTCGTGGTCGAGCGCGGACGCAACGAATTTCGACCTCGGCTTTCGCGGCGGCGGCGGTTTCGATGCCTGGATCAAGATTCCGTTCATCGGCAAAGTCGATCTGTTGAGCGCGGGCATTGATTTCAGCGTCGCCGATGAGCGCATGTTCCTCGGTTTCAGTTTCGGCGGCGGTGGCTCCGGTTGCAGCGATCCGACCACCGACAGCGATCCGGATAACGATGACGACGACCCGGTCTGCGAAGATGTCTCGGGCAACGCCGACGTCGTCATCTATGACGGTTCGTTCCCGACCTCGGCGCCGCTCGGCGCTGCGTTTGTTCATTCCGGGCGCTCGACCGGCGCCAAGACCAATGCGTTGACCGCGGCGCCTCAGCACATGGGTTCGCAGGTCGAATTGCCGTTGCCGTTTGACACCCCGACCGGGCCGATCCCGGGCGACGCTTACGGCAAAGCCGCGTCGCGCCTGTTGGCCTGGTATTACCCGCCGAGCATGCCGGCCTCCGGCATTTATTTTCAGCCCTCGGTGTTTCCGGATAGAAACGTGACGCAGGCATACAAGGGTCTGCCGCGCTATATCGACACGACCGGCAGCGAACCGCTGTTCAAGTCGGGTGGCCCACTGCTGGTCGTCGGTCTGACTCTGGACGAAGACGATTTCGCAGCCGAACATTACGACGATCACCCTGGCAAGGAACCCAAGGGGCGTTTCGCGCTCGACGAAGGTTTCGCCTGGGATTCGATGTCGGCGGTAGCGAAATCCGAAGTGCAGTTCAAACGACCGCTGGATCTGGACTATTTCGCGCGCGGCGACGGCTATGTCGAACACGGCAGCGCGTTTAATCCCTACTGGCAGGCGCGCCTGATCGAGACCAGTCACGCCGACCGCGTACTGGCGCTGCTGCTCCAGCACGGCGAGCTGGCGCAGGGCATCTCTTTCGGCTCCGACCTCGATGGCATGCTGAGCTGGCTGCAATCGGCGCTGAATCTCTGAGATGAACGCCAGTCCATACCAATGCACCGCGCAGGCCGGCCAGGCGATGAGCGAGTTCGTCATCGCGGCGACTTTTGTGTTGTTGCCGCTGTTCGTGTTCATTCCGTTGCTCGGCAAATACATCGACTTCAAACATTCGGCGATCCAGGCGGCGCGCTATCAGGCCTGGGAATACACCGTCTGGTATGAGGATATCGACGACCGCGACATCCTCGAGAACTTCAATTCAGGCCACGCCGGATTCCGCATGCCGGAAAAATCTGTGTTGACGACGCAAAACGAATCGCGCGTGCGTTTGATGTCCGATGTCGGCAATGAAGTCGACGACGGCAGCGGCTCGCCGTCGGCGATCCCGGTGTTGCTGGCCACGGATGCCGGCACGCCTTACGTTCCGCGGGCAAGCTGGGTCGATCATCGTGGTCTGCCGTTTTTCGATGGTTCGCTCGATATGACGGTCGTCGAAACCGACGACGACACGCCGACCATCACCATTTTCGGCGTCGATGTCGGGTCGTGGTTGAATACGATTGTCGATATCGTGCAGATCGGTTTCGACGCAGTCGGCGCCATCATCAATCTGCTCGATTCGTTCTCGCGCAATAACCAGTCAGACGGCTCGACGCTGCCTGGCGCGGGCGACCCGTTCGCCGGCAGTGCCGGGTTCAGCGCGATGAACACCGACGGCTACAGTCACGTCGATTTCGACGCCATGGCAACGGTCTACAAAGGTGGCGTGGTGCTGCGCGATGCACTGGCAACGCGCCCCGATACCACCGAGAGTCTGCTCGCTTTCGGCGCCAAGGCCGGCGTCGTCGCCGACGGCTGGAACGCTGGCGGCACCGCGCATACCTATTTGCAGGTCGGTGGCACGACGCCGTCGACCCTGGTCAACGAACTGCTCAATCTGCCGGGTTTGAGCGAGATCTGGGATCTGATCAGCTTCATCGCGCCGGAACTTTCGCGCTGCGATCCGCCTGGTCCACCCGATCCGCTGGTCAAATCGCCGCTGGCGGCACCGGAAGGTCATCTGTGGCTGGGATATGTCGACGGCGACGTCGTGCATCCCGACCGGCTCTCGGTCGAAGGCGAAGATCCCGAAGCGCGCCTCGGCAACCATGTCTGCGATGACAGCGGACGCTGCGTGTGGGAAGAAGCCGTGCAGGAACTCGACCCGCCGATGTCGCATTCGCCGTGTACGCTGTGACCGCAATGCCGTTACGCCGTCGACGTGGTCGCCGCGCCGGCGTGTTTCTCAGTCTGCTGGCAAGCTGTTTTGCTGGCGGCAGCGAGGCACGTCCGCCTGAATTTCCGGCACCGGACGGCGCGACTGTGAGTCAGATCTCCGATTCGATGACCATCCTCGGCCGGCAGATGGCAGTGCGCGGTTTCGTGACCGAGGATTCCGTCGATGACGTCGTGCAGTTCTATCAGGATCTCTGGAAAGACCCGCCGGTGCCCGGTGCGCCCGGTGTCGCTTATGAACCTGACGCGATTGCGCCCTGGCATCTGCTGACGCGTGTCGAAGACGCTTACGTGATGACCGTGCAGGTGCAGCCTGCGAAAGGTAGCGGCAGCTTCGGTTATCTTGCGCTCGGCCGATTACCTGAACCGGGCGAGCCTCCGGCCACACCGCCGGTACCACCATCGATGGGTGATACCACTGTCGAATCGAATGTCCTGAGTGAAGATCCGGGCAAGTCGGCCAGCACCGCGATGCTCAGCAATGCGAATTCGATCGACAGCAACGTGACGTTCTATCGCAATCACTATGCCGCCTGGCGTAAAGATATCGATCAGGCGATGGGCCACGGGAAGTTGCACGCGTTGAGTTTTACGCGTGGTCGCGAGCAGGTCATCATCACCATCCAATCGATGGATCGTGGTGGCTCGCAGATAGTGGTAAACTCCATCGAACACGACCTGCTGTGATCAAAGTGACGGCCACACGAGCTACAGCTGACAGCAATCGAGCGCGCAACATGCGCGGCCAGGCCATGGTCGAGTACACCGTCATTCTCGCTTTCGGGCTGATGACGCTGCTCGGTCCGGGTGGCGATGTCATCGCGGCCCTGGCCGACGTCCTGAAGAACAATTACCGCAGCTATTCCTACTCGCTCTCGATGTCGCCGCTGCCTGATTTCGATACCGGGCCCGAACTGCGCGAATACATCAACGATGTCGCGCTCGATCCGGAAGTCGACGAGGAGACTCTCGCGCGACTGACGGTCGACCCGGTACAGGAAGCGGTGACGTCTGCGCTGAGTCCGCTGACTTCAGCGCAAAGTGCATTCAGCGATATCGATTCATTGCTCGGCGGTTTCGAAGATCTTGGGGACATCGCCGCACAGATGGCGCAGGACGCAATCTCGCCATTCTGAATAGGGATAGTGCGGCACGAGCCGCCGGCGGTGTGAATAACCGCCATGATGAATAAAGACAAATGCAGCTAGACAGGGGGCATCACGCATGGCCGAGCCGCGAGACAACAGCAGCGTACTGGGTATTCCGCTACTGATTGGCGCTATCGTTTTCGGGCTGGTTGCGGCCGCGCTCTCGTATGTCTATTTGAAGAGCGAAAAAGCGGCGTTGATCGAAAAATATGCCGGTGCCGACCGCAAGCAGGTCACCGTACTGGTTGCCGGCACCGACCTCCCGAAAGGCAGCGTGTTGCGCCGCGAAGTCCTGTCTCAGCGCAAGATCCCGGCTGGATTCGTCTCCAACGATGCAGTTCCTGCCGGCGATTTCGAAAAGTACCTCGGCCGGGTCATCGAGGCTGATGTCAGCGCGGGCAAACCGATACTGAAGAGCTATCTCGATACCGGGTTCCCGGTCGATTTCTCCGATACGGTGCCGGTCGGGCGACGCGCGATGACAGTCCAGGTCGATGACATCAATTCCGTCGCCGGCTTCATTCGTCCCGGCAATCGCATCGATCTGTTCGTCAATATTCCCTCAGGTTTCTCCGGCTTCTCGGCCGGCTTCATCACCGCCGATCTCGTCGATGCGATCCCGAGCCAGCTACGTGATGCCATTCCACGTGCACTGCTCGATGCGGCGCGCGGGGCCAATACCGGCGATACCGAGATCCAGCAGCTCGTCGCGAATGCCCTGCCGAAGGATGTCATTCTGCCGGTGCTTCAGAGTGTGCGTGTGCTGGCCACCGGGCGTGACCCTTACCGCGAGGAACTCGATGCGCTGAACTATCCGCAGCCGCGTGCCGAACGCAACTACAACACCATCACACTCGACGTCAGCCCGCGCGAGGCTGCACTCGTTACCGCAGCACTCGACAAAGGCGACTTGCTGGCACTATTGCGCAATCGCAATGACGAAGGCTTGTCTGACTTTTCGACGCTGTCTGCGCAGGATCTTTTCAGTAATGCGTTCACCATGGCCCAGGCCGAGGGCGAACGCCGCACCCGGGTCGCCGTTGCGAGCGGCGTCGACCAGGCCGGCAATCTCGTCGACGCCGACGGCAATCGCATCATGAGCCGCGAGCAGCTGGCCAAAGCCGGCCTCACGGTCAACGACAAAGGGCAACTTGTCGACAAGGATGGCAAGGTTGTCGACCCGGCCAATCTCGTCATCGCCGCCGATGGTCGCGTGCTCGATCGCGCACAACTGGCCAAAGCCGGCCTTACCGTCAATGCCAGCGGACAAATCGTCGACAAGGACGGCAACATCGTCTCGGCCGAAGATGTCATCGTGACGGCAAACGGCGACATCGTCACTCGCCAGCAACTGGCTGCGGCGGGATTGAGCGTGAACGAACGCGGCGAAGTCGTCGATGCCAGCGGCAGGGTCATCGACACGGCGAAGCTCATCAAGACGGCCGACGGCCGATTGTTGACGGCTGAACAGCTCGCTGCAGCGGGCCTCACCGTCAACGACAAGGGCGAGATAGTCGATGCAGCCGGCAATGTCGTCGACCCCGACAAGCTGGTCGTCACTGCCAACGGAGAACTGCTGACACCCGCGCAGCTGGCGGCTGCCGGGCTGACGATGAACGAAAAAGGCGAACTGGTCGATGCCAGCGGTAAGGTCGTCGACCCCACCACTCTGGTCACCGATGCCAGCGGCAAAGTGATCAACGCGGAGCAGCTCGCGGCGGCGGGCTTGACCTTGAACGCCAATGGTGAAGTCGTCGACGAAGCCGGCAATGTGGTCAACCCGGCAACGCTGGTCATGACCAAGAACGGTGTACTGAGTGAAGCACAGCTCGCCTCGGCCGGACTGAAAGTCGATGCCGCCGGCAATGTCGTCGACAGCAGTGGTCACACGCTGACGGCAGCGCAGGTTGCAAGCGTCGCCGCTAGCACGCCGATAGGTGGCGGCGCGCGCAAGATTGACCTCATCATCGGCGGTTCGCCAACCGATGGCGTTGCCAAGTCGACGACGTTGAAGACGAGCGACTGAAGATGCAGTCGATGGCAATTCATCGATCACGGCGGCGGATATCGACGCTGTGTCGCTGGGCTGTGCTTGGCTGCGTCTGGTCGATGGCGTTGTCCGCAGGGGCGGCCGGAAAAGTCGATGAAGCACCGGCGGCCAGCCCGGCGGAACTGCCGCAGTCGCCGGCCACCGACACGGGCACTGAGTCTGCGAGCGGCGGTGCCATCATCACACCGACGGACGGCACTGCGCCGGCACCGCGGGTACGGGCCGGACCGTCAATCGAGATGATTACCGGCGGGAACAGCGCGGATGGTGCGGCCAAAGTTGGCCGTCTGCCGATACTGCAATGAACAACAAACAACACGGCACGCGAGGGGATCAGTACATGGCGGTCACCAGGGATACTCTGAACTTGCGTCATCGCACGCGAAACGCGCTGCTGCGGACCATACTCTGGGCAACGATATTGCTGGTGTGCGGGGCGAACGCCCTGGCGGCCAATTTGAAAGTCGGCGAGATCCGCATCCTGCAACCTGGCGATGTCGATCGGGTTGCTGTCGGCAATGCCGCCGTCATCAGTACATCGCTGCTGAAAAACGGCCAGCTGCTGGTTTTCGGCGAGGCACCGGGTGTCACCGAATTGCATCTATGGTTGAAGAACGGTCAGGAGAGTGAACTCGAGTTCACCGTCGAGCCGACCGACTATGCGCTGGCCGTCAACAGCGCGGTACTGCAGCAGAAATTCGCTCAGGTGCAGAAACTGCTTGGCCATGTGCCCGGCATCGATCTCGCAGTGGTCGGTGACAAGATAGTCGTTTCCGGTCAGTACGACGGACGCTACAGCGCGCTGGTCGCGCAGGTCAAAGCGGGCTATGCGGAAATTCTCGATCTGTCATTGTCGACGAAGCTTTCAGAGGTCCAGCAGCTCGTCCAGCATATCCAGGGCATTGAAGTGCGTCTTGTCGGCAGCCGTATCGTGCTGACTGGCACTATCGATAACACCTATGCCGACAACATCACGACGATCATGGGCGCCTATCAGGAAGTGATGGATTTGACCCGTAAGGACATCGTCGATCTGCCCGACGACAAGATGGTCCTGATGCATATCAAGATCACTGAATTCAACAAAAGCGCGGCAGACAATCTCGGCATCAACTGGAGCAACAGTTTTGCCGGACCGGCAGCGGCGCTGTCATCGGAAACCGGTTTCGGTGGCTCGCGGACCAACGGTGTGACCGTGCTGGGCGGGGCCAATGCGCCGGACTCGCTGTCCGTGCTCGATCCGGCAGTAACCGACACCAGCTTCGGCTATTTCGGTATCGCCACCGAAATCACGTCGCGGATCAATCTGGCGGTCAGTTCCGGCGATGCCCTGATCCTGGCCGAACCGCGCCTGGTCGCCCGGAGCGGCGGTGAGGCGAGCTTCCTCGCCGGCGGCGAAGTGCCGATCGAGATTGTCACGCCGACCAGCGCTGCCATCGAGTTCAAGCAGTTCGGTATCCTGCTCAACATCAAGCCCGAGGTCGACAAGCAGGACAACATTCGGGCCAAGGTCGAGACCGAGATCAGCGCCGTCGATCAGTCCGTCGCAGTCGGCAATACGCCTGGCTTCCTGACCCGCCGTACGAACGCCGACATCCTGATCCAGTCCGGCGAGACATTGGTCATGTCGGGGCTGGTCGACCGCGAACTCGGCCGCGACACGACTGGACTAAAAGGGTTGAGCGCGATCCCGATCATCGGCCACCTGTTCAAGTCGCGGGCGTTTCGCGATTCCAAGACCGATCTCGTGATATTCGTCACGCCGCAGGTCTACGACGCCGCACATCAGGAGAACGTCGATGCCGTCCAGCGTGAGCAGAAGCAGCTCGGCGAATTCGTCGAATCGATGCGCGGTAATGCATTCAAGTTGCTTGATTGAGGCGGATTCAGTATGTTCAACGTCATCATCAAGAACGGCAAAGGCGAGGTTCTGCAAACCGTCGAGTGCCCGGTCGATGTCTGCGCCATCGGCAAGGCGCGCAGCAATCTGATCCAGTTGCGTGGCTGGAAAGTCGCGCCGCAGCACGCCGAGATCCACCGCACCTCGGAAGGGCTGTTCGTCGAACGTGTGTCGCAAAAGGCGGCCGTGGAGATCAACGGCAACTCGGTCGACCATTACGGACCATTGCGAACGTCCGATCAGATCTATATCGCCGGCTACTATCTGCAAGTTGGTGAAATGAAGAAGCGGCCGTCCGGCCAGACGGCGTCGATGCCGGCCAACGCAGTGAACACCGGTCGCCCGTTGAATCTGCCGCAAGATACCGACGATGACGATGACGCCCATCTGAAGACGATTATCGGCGTACCTCGGCATGCGGTCATCGAGGAATCCGAAGCGTTGTCAAAAACGCTGCTCGATCTGCGCCACAAGGACAAATTCAAATGGCGCAACCGCGTGCATGAGGAACTGCTTGCGGCCATGGATCTGCGGCGTACCGATATCAGCTCGATGAACGAAGAAGAACTGCGCAAGCACGTGCGTGGTCTCATCAACGAGATCATCGTCGGCCTCGAGGGCAAGTTGCCACTCGATGTCGATCGCAAACGACTGGCCAAGGAAGTGCTGGACGAAGCAGTCGGCCTGGGGCCGCTGGAAGATCTGCTGGACGACGACTCGGTCAGTGAAATCATGGTCAACAAGTTCGACGATATCTTCGTCGAACGTGGCGGCAAGCTGGTCAAGTCCGAAGTGACGTTCTCCAGTGACGATGCAGTGATGTCGGCAATTGAACGTATCGTGTCGCCGCTCGGCCGGCGTATCGATGAATCTTCACCGATGGTCGATGCGCGCTTAAAAGACGGCTCTCGAGTCAACGCTATTATTCCACCACTGGCGCTCCGTGGCCCGTGTCTGACGATACGCAAGTTTGCGAAATCGAAGCTGACCTCCGACGATCTTGAGCGTTTTGGTGCCATCAGCCCACCGATGGTCGCGTTCCTCAAGGTTGCGGTCGAACAGCGTTTGAACATCATCATTTCCGGCGGTACGGGATCGGGAAAGACAACGCTGCTGAACGTGCTCTCGAATTTCATTCCGCCGGACGAGCGCATTGTCACCGTCGAGGACGCCGCTGAGCTAAAACTCGTCCAGCCGCACCTTGTCAGTCTCGAAGCGCGTCCGCCAAATCTCGAAGGCAAAGGCGCGGTGCATATTCGTGACCTGGTCAAGAACTGCCTGCGTATGCGTCCTGACCGGATTGTCGTCGGTGAGTGTCGTGGCGGTGAGGCGCTCGACATGCTGCAGGCCATGAACACCGGCCACGACGGCTCGCTGACCACCGCGCATGCGAACACACCGCGTGATCTCATCTCACGCCTGGAAGTCATGGTCATGATGTCGGGAATGGATCTGCCGATACAGGCCATTCGTGAGCAGGTGGCGTCGGCAGTCGATCTGGTTGTGCAGCAGACGCGTTTTTCCGACGGTTCCCGGCGCGTAATCAATATTACTGAACTGACGGGTGTCGAAGGCGGCACGGTCCAGATGCAGGATATCTTCCGTTTTGATCAGACCGGCTTCAACAATGAAGGCAAGGTTGTCGGCGAGTACAAGGCGACCGGCCGGGTCCCCGAGTTTTACGAGGACCTTCGCAACCGTGGCATCAAAGTCGACATGAGTATTTTCGGTCGCTGATGGCTGAGAGTTTCTACAGACTGGTCGCGACGTTCGCGTTTCCCGCGGCGCTGGCCGCGATGTTTCTGTGCGCCACCACCGCCTGGATCATTCTCGGCGTGAAAGCGCAGTCCAAGATGGTCAAGTATCGCGAAGATTTCACCGCTTCGGCCTCGTCGAACATGGCTGACATGTTCATGTTCGTCGATCCCAACCGCTTGTTCCGCATGAACCTGATTGCGCTCGGCGTGCTTCCGCTGCTGGTGTGGATACTGCTCGGCGACCTGGTCTCGACGCTCGCTGTGTTCGTGCTGATTCTGGTGCTGCCAACGTATGTCTATCGCTCGATGCGTAACAAGCGGCTGGCCCGCATCGAAGCCCAGTTACCCGATGCGCTGGCGATGGTCTCAGGTGCCTTGAGGGCCGGCGCCAGTCTGTCGATAGCGCTCGACAATCTGGTCAATGAGCAGCCGGTGCCGATTAGTCAGGAGTTCGAGATCCTGACTCAGGAACAGCGCCTCGGCGTCGAATTCGATGTCTCGCTGAAGAACATGGAAAAGCGTATCCCGATGCAGGATTTCCGAATGCTGACGACAGCACTCCGCATCAACCGCGAAGTCGGCGGTAACCTGGCCGAGACGGTCGAATCGCTGGCCGATACATTGCGTCGCAAGTCGACGATGGAAGGCAAGATCCGCAGTTTAACCGCGCAGGGCAAGCTGCAGGGTATCGTCATGACCGGGTTGCCCGTGCTGCTCGGTGTACTGCTCAATTTCCTCGAACCCGAAGCGATGAGCAAACTGTGGACGACGGGTATCGGCTGGGCTGTACTGTCCATCATCGTGGTGATGGAAATACTCGGCTACCTGATGATCACGAAAATCACTTCGATTGACGTCTGAGCAGGCTTCACGATGGATCAATCACTCGATGGAACCCTGCCCTGGCTCAGTATCAGCGGGTGGGCGCTGTCGGCAGTCTGTTTCTGGTTGCTGGTGTCGTGGATCAATACACTGGTCGAGGAGGAAGATCGGTCCTACATGGATCCGCTGCCGCCGCTGCTGAAACTGATCTGGCCGTTCATCCGCATCATCGCCAATTTCGTCTGCCCGTTCCTGCCCTACGATTACATGGAACATACCGAGAAGCGGCTGCAACGTACCGGCGTCAGTTATCTGCTGACCGCCGAACAATTCGTTGCGCTGCAATTCTTCATGGCGCTCATTTTGCCGCCGATCATCTGGGTCTGTCTGATGGTGATGGGCAAGTCGTTCCCGCTTGCCATCCTGCTTGCGCCGCTGCTCGGATTTCTGTTTCCCAACGTATGGCTGGCGGACACGCGCAAACGCCGCGAACTTGCTGTCATCCGCAGCATGCCTATCTACCTTGATTTCATCACGATGTGCGTCGAAGCGGGCCTCAACCTGTCGGGTGCGCTGGCGCAGTCGATGGAAAAGGCCCCGCCCGGACCGTTGCGGAACGAATTCGCCATCGTGCTGCGCGACCTGCGTTCTGGACTGACGCGCGCCGACGCATTGCGCCGCATGGCCGACAGGCTCGATATCACTGAAGTCACCAGCTTCGTCAGCGCGGTCGTGCAGGCGGAAAAGATGGGCGCCAGTCTAGCCACCGTGCTCCGCGTTCAAGCCGAGCAGCGGCGCAACGAACGTTTCCAGCGCGCCGAAAAACTGGCCATGGAAGCGCCGATCAAGCTCGTCGGCCCGCTCATCCTGTTCATTTTCCCTGTCACCTTCATCGTGCTCGCGTTCCCGATAGTGATGAAGTTCCTGGCCCAGAGCTGAAGTATGGCCAGCGAGAATCTGCATGGCCCGGACGAGCGCAGGCGCGTGGTGCAGAGCGTAAGCGCGCGAGTTGCCGCAGCCATACTTACGCTGCTGCTGGCCGCCTGTCAGAACGCGCCGCAGCGAAACGCGTCGGATCCCGTGGTGGACGACACGGCAGTCGATATCAAGGTCATCCGCGAACGCGCCCAGCAGAGCTATACGGCGGGCGATTGGGCGGCGGCAGAAACGCATTATGTCGCGCTGGTCCGCGAGATCCCGCAGGAAGCCGATCACTGGTTCAAGCTCGGTAATATCTACGCGCGTACCGACCGTCCCGATCTCGCGGTCGCTTCCTACCGCGAAGCGCTGGTGCGCGAACCCGAGCTTGCGAAAGCCTGGTTCAACATGGGCATCGTGCAATTGCGCCAGGCAGCGAACAGCTTTCACAAGATGGAAGTGCACGTGACTGGTGACGATCCGACGCGTCGCCAAGCTGCGGATGCTTATGCCGCCATCCTGGAAATCCTCGACGACGATGGCAAAGGGCAGGTCGCTGGTCCTGCGGTGGCGCCGGTACCCGCCGTGCCCAAAGCATCCGCGCCGGCTGCTGTGCCAGCGGTAGTCCCGGAAGATGGCTAGCGTTGCCCGCAATCGGGGCGGCGCCCAGGCACGGGGTCATGCTGGTGGGCAGGCGATGGTCGAGTTTATCTACGTCATGCCGGTACTGTTGATGCTGATCCTTGGGGCGGTTCAGTTCGGGCTGATCTACCAGGCGAAGACGACGCTGAACTACGCCGCATTCGAAACTGCACGCGCCGGTGCACTGAACAATGCACGCATGTGGGCCATGGAGCTCGCGTTTGCGCGTTCGCTCGCGCCGCTCTATACGACGCCTTACGTCACCATGGCCGGCGAAGTCTGCACCGGGCCTGCGAGCCTCGACGACATTACCGGCCACGACGGCGAACCGGATCTCGATGATGTTAAATGCGCGCGGCAGCGCGTCCGCGATATGTTGAGCGACGGCTACGCACGCATTCTGCTGATCAACCCGCGTGAGGAATCTTTTCTCGGACAGCACGGCGTCACTGTCGCCGGTACCACGCGTATCCCCAACGACAACCTCATGTATCGCAGTTCGGCGACCGATCCGACTTCTCAGCAATCGGTACAGGATGCCAATCTGATCAAGGTTCATGTCGGTATCTGCTACGAACTCGTGGTGCCGTTCGTCAATCGCATCATCACGACTTTCGCTTCTGTCGGTAAACCGGCCGCGTCCTTCGGTGCAGCCTGCGCACCGGAACTGCCTGATCGGCTGCCTGCGGGCCACTATCGTTTCGGCATACCCATCTATTCCCAGGCCGTGATGCGCATGCAATCCGATCCGGTACTCGATACATTCTGCGCCGGACAGTGCGGTTGATCGCCGCCGCTCGCGCACGCACGGGGAGCAGACAATGAGCACCATCAAGGTCGCCGCAGTGCAGGCAGCGCCGGCGTATCTCGATCTTGAAGCAAGTGTCGAGAAGACCATCGCACTGATCGACGAAGCTGGGCGGGCCGGTGTCGAACTGCTCGCATTTCCGGAAACGTGGATACCAGGCTACCCGTTCTTTCTGTGGCTGGATGCACCGGCCTGGACGATGCCGCTGGTCGGGCGTTATCACGCCAATTCGATCGTAGCGGGCAGTCGGCACGACCTCGCACTCGGCGCTGCAGCGAGGCGCAACGGCATGACGGTCTCGGTCGGCGTCGCTGAACGCGATGGCGGGAGTCTGTACATGGGGCAGTGGCTGTATGGCGCGGACGGCGAATTGATTATCCGTCGACGCAAGCTGAAGCCTACACATGTCGAACGGACGCTGTTCGGCGAGAGCGATGGCAGCCATCTCAAAGTCTGCGCCACGCCGCTCGGGCGCATCGGTCAATTGTGCTGCTGGGAACATCTGCAGCCGCTGACCAAGTACGCGATGTATGCGCAGCACGAACAAATTCACATCGCCTGCTGGCCGAGCTTCAGTCTGTATGTCGGCGCCGCTTACGCGCTCGGCCCGGAACTCAATGTCGCTGCCAGCCAGATCTATGCTGCCGAAGGGCAATGTTTCGTGCTGGCCGCGTGCGCCGTGGTATCGCCGGCGATAGTCGAATTGCTATGCGATACGCAGCCGAAGCGTGAACTGTTGCGAGTCGGCGGTGGCCATTCACGGCTGTTCGGGCCGGATGGCGCCCCTTTGTGCGCACCACTCGCGCCGGATGTCGAAGGCCTCGTCATCGCTGACATCGACTTGGGCGCTATCATGTTTGCCAAAGCTGCGGCCGACCCCGTTGGCCATTATTCGCGCCCCGACGTGCTGCGACTGATGTTCAATCAGCAGCCCGCACCTTGTGTGGTGCCGATGGAGCCTGAATTCAGCGACGGCGGGACATGAGATAGTGCGGCGCATACAACGCTTGATTCTGCGTACCCTGCACGACCATATCCTCAATCACAGTGTGATCAAGTTTCTATTCGCCGTAACGATATTCCTGATCATCAGTGCGGCAGTAATGGCGCATGGCGGTGGGTGTCGGAAGAACTCCCCTCCTGGTCAGTGCTGTCATATGGATAATAGTACTGGCGCTGTTCACTGCCATTGAAATGCCGTAAAGCGGCACCTCCTGGTGTTCGTAGTCGCGGCCGCAGTTCCAATACAGGTAAGCCCGCTCCGTGCGAATGCGGTACTAACGCACTCGGACAGCCGAACCCACACGATCGATAGAAGGCAACCAAAAAGCCAGCTCCTGGTAGCTCCGAACCATTCACCGGATACGCGATCACAATCGTGCCGGGCAACGAACGCCAACCTGCGCTCCAGCAAGGCCGGACGTAGCTTCGATCACTTCAGTTTGACGTATATCATCGCGTTCTACTCCCGCCAATGACTGGCGGCGCTGGCAACCTCATACTACAAATTGCTGATGTAAAAATTGAACATCTCACTCGCACCGATTCGCACTCGACTGTAGCCTTAACTCCGACCTGGAATTCAACGTCAGATTGACGAGCGTAATAAGGTTGGGATGATGGCTACTGAATGTTAGAGCGAGGCGCAGTCGTGGATTGACGAATCTACATAGTGTATATACATTAGATGCATGCGATTCACATGGGACGAACCAAAGCGCCGCACTAACCTTAAAGAACATGGCTTTGATTTCGTTGACACCCCGCGGGTTTTTGAAGGGCCAACGTTTACCTTCGAAGATAATCGCTTTGTGTACCGAGAGCAGCGTTTTGTAACGCTTGGCTTCCTCGGTGGGGTAACAACATCAATAATTCATACCGAGACTTCAACCGAAATCCACGTCATCTCATCCCGTAAGGCTACCCGAAATGAAGAAAGCATCCTCTTCGAAAACCTCCAAAACTGATTGGGCGCGGGTACGTGCGCAAAGCGGCCGCGACATTAAGCTATCTCCTGAGCATCCCGAGGCGAAGGTCAAGCATATCGTCGGCGGTATAGTCCGCAGGGGTCTAAAGCCAATCCCGCCAAAGGCATCAATCGCGCTGCGCGTAGACGCGGATGTTCTTGAGTGGTTTAGATCTCAAGGTCCAGGCTATCAGACTCGCATCAATGCGGTGCTTCGTGCGTTCAAAGAAGCCTCGCTCTAACCAGCCAATCGAGCGGACGTTTCCGCGCTTCGCGCTCCAAGGCCGCTCATCGGCACGTTAGCTGTCACGTTGAACCCCGTGCAGACCTGGCGTAGCATCAACTCATGATTGATTGGTCCACATGCGCTGCTGTCCATCGCGATCCAGACATGGTGAGCGGCGCGTGGGTGTTTCGGGGCACACGGGTTCCGGTATCTGCGCTATTCGAAAACCTTGAGGACGGCGCCCAGATCTCAGAATTTCTGGAGTGGTTTCCCGGAGTTACCCTAGACCAAGCTCGAAAAGTCCTTGAACACGCAGCTCGATCCCTGGAAGTCGCGTGAGTGCGGATCCTGTTTGATCAGGGAACACCAGTTCCTCTTCGCAAGCACCTCGGTTCCCATGAAATTGAAACGGCCTATGAGCGAGGCTGGGGTTCTCTGCAGAATGGCGACCTTTTGAGTCAAGCCGAAGCGAACGGATTCGATGTGTTGGTAACAACAGACCAGAACCTGAAGTACCAGCAGAACCTCGATACCCGCCAAATCTCGATCGTCGTGTTAACTACGACAAGCTGGCCGCGGATCCAAACGTCCATCGCCTCAGTAGTTGACGCAATTGCGTCGGCCACGAACGGCAGCTATATCGAAGTTGCAATACGAAGTGACAGCTAACCAGCCAATCGAGCGGACGCCTCCGTGCTTCGCGCTCCAACGCCGCTCATCGGCGCGTTGAGGCATCGCGCTGCATAGTTGGTGTTGCCGCATTCTCAAGGCGCGAGTAGATTTACAAAGAGCTGCATTGAATGTCCGCGCGCCTCAACTTGTCGTCCTACACCTTGAATAACTAGATGAGTTCGACCTATGGCAAACCAACTATTCTTTGCTTGTCTTATGGTTACTACGGGTATAGGCATTCCTGTTATGGCCGCGCTTAGTTCCAAATTAGGTTCTACGTACGGTAGCCCGTCTTTCGCCGCCTCCGTATTGTTTCTGGTGGCATTATGCGTTTCGCTCGCTTTCCTGTTCACCGTAGGAGGTGGCCTGAGACTTTCGCCCAAAGCATCAATCCCGTTCTATTTCTATTTAGGGGGTGTCTTCGTCGCCTTCTACGTTTTAAGCGTTACCTGGGTAGCTCCACAATTCGGTGTCGGCAATGCTGTGGCATTTGTCCTGCTCGGACAGCTCATCTCAATGGCCGCCATAGACCAATTTGGGCTACTGGGCGCACAGGTGCACACGCTATCTTTACAAAGACTTGTCGGCCTGGTTTTAATGTCGGCCGGGGCGTTCTTGGCCGTACGCCGGGGCTAACCTACGCGATGCCTAACCAGCCTGTATGGACTCCTCCCACAAGTAGAGACGAAGGTGCGTTGCTGACGGTTGGTGTCGTTTGCAGTCGTGTATCCGGCCTCGCTGTGGCTCTCGTTGGTCGAGGCCGGGCCATCATGAAGATCCGCGCACCGAGTGCCAATCGATCGAAATGCTCTTGGCTGAGCAAGCTGGTTATCGGCTTTCATCGGTACTGGTCCAACCAAAATGTCATGAACGCGATAGTCTCTACGCAAACGGGTTGAGGGGTTAAGCGGCGGCGCGGTTAGCGTCGAAGTCGGTTTCAGATTTCCATACGGCCCAACAGATCCGAGCGAGCTTGTTGGCGATGGCGCAGGTCGCCTTGTTATGACCGACCCGCCGTTCGAGCGTGCAGGCCCATTGTTGCAGACGGGTCAGGGTCTTTCCGACGCGTTGCAGTTGCTTGGCCCTGGTGAGCACTGAGCGCGCGCCATGGGTGAGCAGCATGCGCAGATCCCAGTCGCCCTGCTTGGAGATCCGCCCGAGGACCGGCTGATTACCAGAGCTGTACTCGCGTGGGGTCAGGCCAAGCCAACTGGCAAAATGACGCCCGTCGGGGAAATGATGCGGTGAGCCAGCGGCGGCGACCATGGCGGTACTGGTCAACAGACCGACACCGGCGACGGTCTGTAACCGTTGTACGCCGGCATTGGCTTGGGTCAGGGCCTTGAGCTGTCGTTCGACGGCGGCGATGTCGCTCTCGAGGGTTTTGATTTCTTCGAGCAGGCGCGTGAAGACACTCTTCAAGGGCGGCGGAATGGCGTCGTCGTTGAGGAACGCATGAGCTCGCCGTTGCGCGAGCTTGGCGCCTTCGGGAATAACCAAGCCGAGTTCACGTAAGAACCCACGCAGTCCGTTGAGACGCTGGGTGCGCGTGCGCTTCCATTGCTCACGCACCCGGTGGAGTTGTTGAATTTGTTGTTGCTCGACGGAGCGCAGCGGGACCGGCTTGATGCCTTGGCAACGGTGGGCTTCAAGCAGGGCTTCGGTGTCAGCGCGGTCGGTCTTGCCGCGACGGCGATACGGTTTGACATAGTGGGCCGGGATAATTTTGGTCTGATGTCCGGCGGCCTGGGCATGGCGTGCCCAGTAGTGGGCGGTGCCGCACGACTCGACCAGCACCAACGCGGCCGGTTGTGTCGAGATGAAGCGACTGAAGGCCGTGCGCGACAAGCGCTGACGCTCGACGATGTGGTGATCGAGATCGGCGACGGCGACTTCGAAGACATCCTTTGCCAGGTCGACAGCAATAATCTTAGACTTCATGGGTGGACTCCTCCTGAGCTGAGCAAGTAGACGTGTTACAACCCTACTTTGGCACACTGATGCCGGCGCAAAAAGTGCGGGAGGAGTCCATTTCATCAATCGAGCGGACGTTTCCGTGCTTCGCACTCCAACGCCGCTCATCGGCACGTTAAGCATCGCAATCAAAATGATTAGAGCACTTTCCGCTCTCTTGTTGGTCTTGGTGCCGCTGCGGTGTTTGGCGCAGTGGACCGAGAACCTCGATCTCGCCGAGCAGTTTCGGCTAGCGAACGTAGCAGGCACCTTTGTTGTCCTCGACCCACGAACCGGAGAGATGACTGGCTACAACCAAGAGCGCGCAACCACTCAGTTCGTCCCAGCCTCGACCTTCAAGATCGCGAATACGCTTATAGGACTCACCGTAGGTGCCGTCAAAGACGTTGACGAGGTTCTCGAATACGGAGGGCAACCGCAACCAGTCAAGGAATGGGAGCGGAACATGAGCCTCCGCGAAGCAATCGTGTTATCCAATGTAGCGATATACCAAACGCTTGCCCGACGAATCGGATTGAACCGGATGGCCGAAGCGCTAGAGTATTTCGACTATGGGAATAAAACGATTGGCCAAGCAGTAGACCGATTCTGGTTAGATGGTCCACTGCAGATCAGCGCAATCGAACAGGTCAGCTTCATTGCGAAGCTTGTAGCTCATCGTCTCCCGGTGAGCGAAACGGTGCAAACTCAAACCCAGGAAATCCTTCTCAAAGACAAGGGCAAAGGCTGGGGCCTTTGGGCGAAGTCTGGGTGGCAGAACTATCCGAACGAAGGTGTCGGCTGGTGGGTCGGGTGGGTAAATTCCGGTGGGATAAATTATCCCTTCGCCCTGAACATGGACATGAAGAATGCAGAAATGGGTCCAACGCGAGAGAAGCTCAGTCGGTCATGTCTGCAATCCCTGGGTCTACTCCCGTAGCGATGGCTAACCAGCCATGGAGCGGACGCCTTCGTGCTGCGCACTCCTCCGCCAATCATCGGCGCGTTAGGCCTCAGACTGACCCTCTCAACGTCTCCTCTGTTCCGCCATATGCACAATGTGCATACTCAATGAGCGTCGAGTATGACCCGACCAAGGACGAAGCGAATCGTCAGAAGCATGGGGTTTCTCTCGCGAAACGAGACGGAGTGTTAATTGATCCCCACGCCCTGACAATGGAAGACGCCTTCGTCGAAGGCGAGCGGCGTTTCGTTAGTTTAGGAATGAACTTCTTTAATTCGTTAATGGTCGTGAAATGGGCGCCCCGTGGCGCAAATATCAGATTGATCTCCGTTTGAATGGCCGAGCCGAAAGAGCGACGGAACTAAAAAAAAGGAATATGACTTTTCGAAGGCCAAGCGTGGTGCAGTGATCTCGCCGCTTGGAAAGACTCGTATCACAATTTATCTTGATGACGAAATTCTCCAACAGTTCAAACTGCGGTCGGAGAAGTCTGGTAAGGGCTACCAGACATTGATCAACGAGGCACTTAAAGCGCACGTCAGCTCGGGCGAAGAGGTTCTCTCCCCAGAATTGGTGCGCAAAATTGTCCGTGAAGAACTGGCCTCGCACTGAGGCTTGAATTCCACTTTGAAGTGCAGCACCGTTAGGACGGGCCGAAGAATACTTCGGCGGGTGTTTTAAATCCGAGCCGCTCGCGCGGTCGGTTGTCAAGTTGTCGAGCGTGACGGTCGTGAAGCGTGCATCGAGTTGTGGGATAGCGCGAGTGAGGGCGCGGGCCGCTTGCGCCATGGTGCGGGCTTTGCGCTTTTTGATGACGAGGAAGCCGGTCACGCGCTCGACGCGTTTAGAACGCTCGCTGATATGGCGCTTGCCGAGCAATCTGCCGCGATTGGCTGGGCAGCGCGCGGGCCATGGGGCTTCCAGTCACATGGACCATGGTGTCGATTACGGCGGCTGCGACGACGCCTGGCGACAGCATATTGGTGGGCCTTTTCAGGCCGGTAGTGGCCGTCGTGCTGGGTGGCGTTCCGCTTGAGTATGCGGCTGATGATGCACGGCCCGCTGCAAAGGCGATTTAGCGTAGGCTGCGCCGCTGGCGGCAAAGCCTGCCGATGACGTATTGTTCATTATCGGAGAGCTGGTGGTATGTCATGTTTACAACCCCGTCTTGGCGGACGAGGAAGCCGACAGTAACGCCGGTTCTCCACCCGCGATCGATGAGGGTGTTGCACTTAGTTTGGCAGACCGCGGCACTTAACCCGCCAATCGAGCGGCCGCTTCCGCGCTGCGCGCTCCAACGCCGCTCTTCGACGCGTTAGCAGGCTGGTGAAAAACGTAGCGAGCGAAGGCAGGACAAGGCGCGCTCGTGCAATGCCGTCATGCCGAGCGCAGTAGTTTTTCACCAACCTGCTTTTCGATTGATTGAGGATCTCGCGATATGAGTACGGCACTATTTTCACTGGCCGGTAAAGTGGCGCTGATCACCGGCGGCTCGCGCGGCATCGGTTACATGATTGCGCGCGGTTATCTCGAGGCCGGTGCGCGGGTATATATCAGTTCGCGAAAAGCCGCGGCCTGCGACGCTGCTGCGGTAGAGCTCGCCGCTTTCGGCGACTGTATTTCACTGCCTGCGGATCTCGCCCAGATGAGCGAAGTCGAGCGCTTGGCAGCAACGTTGCTGGGGCGCGAGGAGCGCCTGCATGTGCTGGTCAACAACGCAGGCACCACGTGGGGTGCGACTGTTGATGCGTTTCCGGAATCAGGCTGGGACAAGGTCATGGCGCTTAACCTCAAATCCCCTTTCTTTCTACTGCAGAAATTGTTGCCGGCGATGGAGCGTGCGGCCAGCGCTGAGGATCCGGCTCGCGTGATCAACATCGGCTCGGTCGATGGTCTGCATACGCCATTATTCGAAAACTTCTCCTATGCGGCGTCGAAAGCCGCTCTGCATCACTTGACCCGCATGCTCGCCGCGCGTCTCGCCGCTCGGCATATTGCTGTCAATGCAATTGCGCCGGGACCATTTCTGACCGACATGATGAAACCGATGGTGTCATCCATGGGTCAGGACACCGTAGTCTCGAATGTGCCTCTGAAGCGCATGGGCGGCCAGGATGACGCGGCCGGCCCGGCGATTTTTCTCGCTTCGCGCGCAGCAGCCTATGTCACCGGCGTTGTCCTCCCGGTAGACGGCGGGTTGTTCGGAGGAAGCTGAATCCGGGCCACAATCGTGCGGCCGCGTGATTGTCGTGCGTGAGGTCTGCTCAAGATTGGAGCGCTCAAGTCGCTATCGATGAGCAAGGGGACATCGGACGCACAATGGTCGGCGCCGATGCATCATCAGCGATAGGCGGGGCGAAGAATCATGCGGGCCATCCTGGCCGGTCTATCTGGTGAGGCGCGGTGGGCCACAGCCACCGGCGCCGCGGTGTTCGTGCTCGCGCTCGCCACCGGCCAGGAGGCAGCGCTGGCACCGCTATACCTCGTGCCACTGTGCCTGGTTGCCCGCTCCGATTCCCGCAGATTGATCCTGCGCGTTGGCGCCGGGGTCAGTGCGCTCGCGCTACTCGGTGTCGCCCTGGCACCGGCTGGTTCGGGTTCGGCATCCGGCCTGCTCGGACTTTTCGCGACTTGGTCCGCCATTGCACTGGTCAGCTGGTATTTTCTCGGTCATATGCGTACGACGTTGGCGCTGCGAGGGCGCGAAGCGAATCTGCAATCGATAACCGATGCCGTTCCGGGCGCAGTGTTCCAGTACGAGAGTGCAGCCGATGGCACTGCGGGGTTCACGTTCGTCAGTCGCGGCGTCATGGCGCTGGTCGATGGTGATCCGGATTACGGCAATGTCAGTCTTGAATATCTGCTCGGACACGTGGTGCCGGAAGACCTGCCTGAACTGCAGCGCAGTATTGCGATGGCTGTTTCGACGCGTAGCGAATGGTCGCATGAGTTCCGAGTCGCGACACAATCCGGCAATCAAAAATGGCTGAGCGGGCGTTCGGCGCCCGAGCCGCAGGCTGGCGACGGCACGCTGCGTTTCAACGGCTTGATTGTCGATGTGACCGAAAGGGTAATGGCAGAAACCGCGCTCGAACACCAGGCCCGTCATGATCATCTGACCGGCCTGTTCAACCGTCGCGATTTCGAGCAGCGCGTTGCCGAGGTACTGGCGACTGGCTCTACGATGGACGCCGAGCATGTGCTCGCCTATGTCGACCTCGATCAGTTCAAAGTCATCAACGACACCTGCGGACACATTGCCGGCGATGAGTTATTGCGTCAGCTCGCGCGGTTGATCGAAACACAGCTGCGGCGCAGCGACACCCTGGCGCGCCTGGGCGGTGACGAGTTCGGTATTCTCATGGAACGCTGTTCGATGCCGCAGGCGCAGGTCGTCATGGAACGGCTTCGCCAGCGGGTCGCCGAGTTTCGTTACGCGTGGGAAGACAAAACCTTCAAGCTCGGGATCAGCATCGGGCTCGTTCCTGTGGGCGCCGATGTGAATGATATTTCCGAAGTATTCCGGCGCGCCGACGCGGCCTGTTACGCGGCCAAGGATGCCGGTCGCAATCGCATCCATTGTTATCACGAAGGGGACGCCGATCTCGCCCGCCGGCGCGGCGAGATGCAATGGGTATCGCGCATCACGCAGGCGCTGGAGCGGAACGAATTCGAACTCTATGCCCAGCCTATCGTCAGCACCGGTGCCAGCGGTGGGCATGGCGTTCACTATGAAATCCTGATCCGTCTGCGCGAAGCCGATGGCAGTATTGTTGCGCCGGGTGCGTTCCTGCCGGCGGCGGAACGCTACAATCTTTCACCTCAGATCGACCGCTGGGTGATGCGAACGGCTTTCGCGTGGCTGGCCAGCCATCCCGCCAGCCTCGCTGAACTCAACATGTGCTGCATCAATCTCTCTGCCTTGACCTTGTGTGATGACGACAGTCGCGACTACATCATCGAGCAGTTCATGCAATCCGGTGTGCCGCCGTCCAAAATCTGTTTTGAAGTGACAGAAACGGCCGCGATCGCCAATCTCGAGCGGGCAACCGTGTTCATCCATGCGCTGAAAGCGCTCGGTTGTCGATTTGCACTGGATGATTTTGGCAGCGGGTTGTCATCCTTCGCGTACCTGAAAAATCTGCCGGTCGATTACCTGAAGATCGACGGCATTTTCGTGCGCGATATGTTGGACGACGCGATGGATCTGGCCATCGTGCGCTCGATCAATGAGGTCGGTCACGCCATGGGCATGCTGACTATCGGAGAATTCGTCGAAAACGACGCCATCCTCCGTCGTCTGGCCGAAGTCGGCGTCGATTTCGCACAAGGCTACGGCGTCGGGCGCCCACGCCCGCTCGCCGAGCTGCCACAGATGGCCGCAGCAACCGTTACCGGCGGCTACGGCGTACGCGCCAATGTCGGCACGCGCCAGGTGGCCTGAGAACTCTGCGCGCCACCTGTTGCGATCACTCCGGCAAAGTGTTGCCCGAGCCGCCCATCTCAGCCGGGACATCGGCCATTTTGGGCAGACCATCCTTGATGCTGACGACTTTTTCGCCGTAGAACACATGCACCATCGGCTCGAATTTCAAGCTCGGCAAAATGGCCGCATAGACGTCAATCAGACCCATGCCCGGATGCTTGGTCATCAAGTGACCCCCACAGGCTTTGCACCACTGGCGATGGCTGGTGTCGGTTTTCGCATAAGTGCCAATCTGGTCCGCGCCCTGGGTTACCTTGACGCCCTCCGGGGCCCACAGCGAAAACGCATTGATCGGGCCTGCCGACCAGTGCCGGCACGATTCGCAATGGCAATAGCCCATGGCCGCCGGCGCGCCCGTGACTTCAATCTGTACGGCGCCGCAAAAGCAGCTGCCCTTGTAGGTCTCACTCATCTCATTTCCCCTCGGATTGACAGTATTCAGGCCACTGCAGCGACGCTTTCGTTGTAAACGAAATCGCTCACCAATGCTGCAAAGGCCTCGGGTTGCTCAAGTTCGGCAAGGTGCCCTGCGCCTGGCAGTGTCGTCAAGCGTGCACCGGCGATGGCATCGCGCCAGGCCGGACCATAGGCCGGCGGAACTATCGGATCCTTGCCGCTGGTGACCACCAGCGTTGGCGCCTGAATGCGCGCCAGCCGGCGGTTGACGCCGGTATCCGGTATCGGCCACAGGAATCTGGCGCTGGCGCGCAGTGCGAGCAGCTCATCGACGTGCGCATCCATCTTGTCGCGACCGTCGATCAGAAAACGTTTGCGCATGTCCGGCTCGGAAAACAGGACCTGCGACGGGAAGCCGGGATGCTGAGCAAAGGGATCCTCGCCACCGACGCCATCCAGCCACAGTCCCAGCGGGTTGACCAGGACGAGGCGCTGAACGCGGCCGGGCATGATGGCTGCCAGTTCTGCCGCCAGCCAGGCGCCGATACTGATGCCGACCACATTCGCCGAAGGCAGTGCGAGTGCTGTGAGAACGTCGCTGAGATGAAGCGTCAGGTCGAGCGGGCCGTCATCGAAATCGGGCAGTTGATCCTTGGCGGGTCCCCAGCCCGGAAGTATCGGGGCAATCACGTCGAACTGGCTGGCCAGCCGCGCCAGCGCGGGTTCGTAGCCCGCGATGCCGAGCAGATGATGCAGATACAGCAGCGGTTTGCCAGTACCGGCACGGTAATACCAGACCGTGTGCCGCTGCGGGCCGGCCTGCAGAGTCTCGAGTTCCATCAGCCGGCCTCCGCGATGCGTGGCGTGCGCGCGCCCTGAAGTGCTGTCGCCGGTGACGTGACGGTGCGCGGCACCGCCCTGTCGGCGGCCGGCATCGGTTTCGGATACCAGTGATCGGTGTACTCGCTCCAGCGTGATTTCATTGACGGCATGACGCGGGCTGCGAACATTTCAGTCGAGTGACGGCAGAGATCATTTGGCATGTCGCCGAAGTGCAGCAGACAGACCAGATGTCCCACTTTCAAGGTCGTCACCAGCTTGTCGAGCTGTTCGGTCACGCTGTCCGGACTGCCGGCGACGATATAGCCTTTGTCGATCATTTCGCGCCATGACAGCGACGCCGCCTGATTCAACGCGGACGACTGGCCGGCCATTTGCGACGCGAGGCCGGCGCGGATGGTCGGCTCGGTGCGATAGCCGGGCGCATCGGCGAAACCCGGATGCACATGCAGACAACGTGAGAAAAAGTAGCGCGCGTGTTTTTCATATAACCGCTGCGCTTCGGCATCGGTTTCGGCGACGCAGATCTGCTGGGCGAAAGCTCCCTGGAAAGGATTAAATTCGGCACCGAGTTGTTCCATGCGTTGCCAGAAGCCGTCCATCAACTGGGCGCCGCGGATATAACCGGAGAACGACAGGTAGCTGTAGTTATAGTGATTGGCTGCGCAGAAATCGAACGTCTCGAGCGAACCGCCGCCGGGGATCCAGATCGGCGGTGGACTCTGTATCGGTCGTGGCCACAGATTCACGTAGCGCAGCTTGTAATGTTTACCGTTCCAGGCGAAGACATCCGGATCGGACCACGCGCGACGCACGAGGTCGTGCGCTTCGTGATATTTCTCGCGCAACGTGGCGGGATTGACGCCGCAGGCGTAGTTGTCGTCCATCGAGCTGCCGACCGGAAAGCCGGAGATCAACCGACCACCGGACATGCAGTCGATCATCGCCATTTCTTCGGCGACGCGCGTCGGCGGATCGTAAAGCGCCAGTGACTGCCCCAGCAGCAGGATGGCGGCCCTGCTGGTGCGGCGCGACAGAGTCGCCGCCATGAGCTGCGGCGAGGGCATCAGGCCGTAGGCATTCTGATGATGTTCGTTGATGCCGAGGCCGTCGAAGCCGACATCCTCGGCCAGTTCGAGCAGGTCGAGGTAATCGTTGTAGATGCGATTCGCTTTGACCGGATCGAACAGGCGCGAATCGACATCGACCCAGACGCTGCGATGCTTGGCGGTGAAATCGTCCGGCAGATGCGGCCACGGCATCAGATTGAACCAATGAAACTTCATGAATGCAGGCTCCCCCTATGTAGTCTTCGATGAACCCGGCGCAGACGTCGTGGCGACACTCACGGGGACACGGTCAATTGTCCCTGCTCAGCACGTTTATTTCCACCGGTCAGCGGTCGCTGCAGCGCGGGCTCCTGCGTGGTGCTGCAGGTTGTCGGCCCGCGAAGGCATATGCAAGAATGCCTGTCGATATCACCCGGCATAGCCGTCGGGGCGCAGAGTCCGCTCGGTTCCGTTCGATTGTGTGGCGCTCCAGGCTTCTCGCGCCGCGCTTCAGGAGTTTCATCGATGAGCAATTTTTCGTTTCCCCGGCCTGTGGAACTGGCGCCGGTGCAGACGCGCGAAGCGATTGCGGGCCCCTGTGCGGCCTGCGGCGCAGAGGCCCTCCAGCGCTATCCGGTGTTGTCCGAAGGCGGCTGGTACATGGTCGTCAAATGCGGCAAGTGTCTGCACTCGATGAGCCGTGAGAAGTGGCATCGATTGGGGCACGTCCGTCTGATGACTGATTCCATCCGATGAATCCTGCACCAGGAGCAGTACGAGCATGATGGCAGTCGATGTAGGTGGCACGTTCACCGACGTGGTGTCGTTCCAGAACGGCGAGATTCGCACTGCCAAAGTCTCGACCAATGTGCGCGAAGTCGATCGCAGCGTCATCGAAGGGGCAGCCGAACTCGGTGTGCACAGCGCGCGCGTGTTCAACCATGCAAGCACCCACGGCTTGAATGCGATCATCACGCGCAAATTACCGAAGATCGGATTTCTGACCACCATTGGTCATCGGGATATTCCCGATATCGGGCGTACCTGGCGACCGGCCGCGGCGCTGACCGACCCGAGCTGGCGCCGTTCTTTCGGCGATGCCGCGCGGCCGCTGGTGCCGCGCTACCTGCGTCGTGGGGTGCTCGAACGCATGACCACCGAGGGCGATGTCTTTACGCCGCTTGATGAAGCGCAGGCGCGCGCCGAGATCCGCGTGCTCGGTCGCTGCCAGGTCCAAGGCGTCGCCATCTGTCTGTTGAACGCCTATATCAACGACAGCCACGAGCGGCGCCTGCGCGAACTCGTACGCGAAGAGCTCGGCGATATTCCGTGCTCGGTTTCGAGCGAAATTTCTCCGTTGGCGAAGGAATATGCTCGCGCGTCGACCAGCCTGGTCGATGTCTTCATGAAGATCATCTACGACGACTACTCGCATCGACTTGATGCCGGTCTGCGCGATCTCGGTTTTGCCGGCCAGCTCAATTTCGCCGATTGCACCGCCAACCTGGTGCCGGCCGCGGATGCAATGGCGGCACCGTTCCGCATCGTGTTTGCCGGGCCGGCTGCCGGTACTGTCGGTTGCGCGCACTTTGGCGCCATGATCGACGAGGGTAATCTGCTGTGTGCGGATATCGGCGGAACGTCGTGCGATATCAGCCTCGTCACTGACGGTAAACCGTTCGTCAACACGACTTTCGAACTCGAGCACGATCTCGTCGTCAACGCGCTGTCCAATGATATTTCGAGCATCGGTGCCGGTGGTGGCAGCATCATTGCGATTGCGCCCAGCGGCGACATCACCGTCGGCCCGCAAAGCGCCGGTGCCGATCCAGGCCCGGCCTGCTATGGTCGCGGCGGACTGCAGCCAACGATGTCAGATGTCTGTGTGCTGGCCGGCATCATCGACCCGGCCGGTTTCGCGGGCGGCCGCATGGCCCTTGACGTCGAACTGGCTCGCCGCGCTTTCGAGCGCCTCGATACGCCGCTGACTTTCGAACAGCGCGTGCGGTATGCCTATGACATCGGCTTGAACAACATTGCCGAAGGCATCTTCAACATCGCGATCAGGAACGGCATCGATCCGCGTGACTACACGCTGGTCGCTTACGGTGCTGCAGGGCCGTTGCTGCTGCCGGCCATCGCTGACCTGATCCATGTTCGTCGCGTGATCGTACCGCCGCATCCGGGGCTGTTCTCAGCGCTTGGTCTGTTGAGCGCCGATCAAGCTTATTCCATCAGCCAGAGCGCCTACACGGTACTGAGCGTGGACTCGGCTGCCGCGATCAGCGAAGTCTTCGACAGTCTCGAGGACAAACTCCGTCAGCGTGTCGGTGACAAGCCTGGCATCGAGTTCGTCCGCTCGTTTGACGGCCAGCTCGTCGGGCAGACTTGGGAAACGCCGTTCATCGCCGTACCGCAAGGCCGCATCGATGCGCAGGTGATTGCGGCCATGATCGCGAATTTTCACGACGCTTATTTCGAGCGCAACGGTAATCGCTTCGAGTCGATTCCCGTACAGGGCGTAACGTACCGTGTGCGCGCCGTGGTCAAGACCGACAAGGTGCGTTACGCGGAACTGGCCCCGCGTGAGGGCGCACCCCTGCGCAGCGTCGGTACCAGCGTGCTGCGCTATGTCAGCGACGCCGAGCAGATAGTGCAGGTCTATGCGCGGAATGATCTCCGCGCCGGCGACACAATAGTCGGGCCAGCCATCGTCCGTGAGGCGCTGTCGACGACCTACATCACGCAGCACCAGACCGGCCGCATCGGCCGCTATGGTGAAATCAGCATTGAACGCAGCCAGCAGTAATTGTCGGCCCAAACGACGAGATCAGCCATGACGACATCAGCCGAACGTCTCAGCGAAACCCCGACTGGCGGCCCGGCGCGATTGCGCGACTGGACTGAAGATCAGTTCCGCGCGATCTACAACTGCGATCGATTCACCGCCATGGTGTTCAGCAATCGCCTGCGTTACACCGTCGACCACATGAGCACCGGTCTCATGTTCAGCGCATTCTCGCCAATCATCCGCGATTGGTACGATTTCGCGATCACGGTGTCGGGGCCGGCCGATATGGGCTATCCAATGCCCGCGGTCAGCAGTTCGCTGGTCGTTTTTCTCGGCACCATGGAAGACGCCGTTCGCAACACTATCGAGGAATATGGCGTCGAGAACCTGAAGCCGGGTGATGTCCTGATGTGCAACGACCCTTATCGGGTCGGTACGCACGTCAACGATGTCTGTTTCATCCGCCCGGTATTTTTTGATGGTCGGCCGATAGCGTTCGTCAACGTGCGTGCACATCAGCTCGACATGGGTGGCATCGCCCCCGGTGGTTTCAGCGGCACCAAGGCCAATGTCTACGAGAATGGCCTGGTGCTCGGGCCGATGCTGCTGTTCGAGCACAACAAGCCGGTCCGGTCGACGTTCAGCCTGGTCTTCGACAACACGCGATTCGCGTCGGTCCTGCAGCCTGATTTCATGACCATGTTCCAGCAGCTTCAGCTCGGTGAGCGCTTGCTGCTCGAGAGCATCGAACGCTATGGGGAAGCCGCGTTTCGCGGCACGGTGCGCTACTGCTGCGACGTATCGGCCGAAGCGATGCGAGATGCGCTGACCCGACTGCCGGACGGGATCTATCACGCCGAGGACAGACTCGACGCCGACGGTATCGGCGACGATGAAGACATCGTCGTGCGCGCCACCATCACCAAGGCTGGCAGCCGCGTCGAAGTCGATCTGAGTGGCTCCTCGCGCCAGGCGCGGACCTGTATCAACGCAGGACCGCTGGATGCCAAGACCGCCATCGGGGCCGCTTTCAAGCTGATGCTCGATCGTGAGACGCCATTCAGTTCTGGCTCTTACCGCGATATCGATATCGTTGTACCGCCTGGCACCATTTTGAGTGCGATGCCGCCGGATGGCGCGATCATGCTGTATTGGGAAGCGACGCAGACGCTGCTCTCGGCGATGCTGCGCGAACTCGGGCGTGCGCTCGGCGAAGACGCTTTCGGCGGCGATTTCGGCTCGCTTGCCGTGCACAACGCGCATGGTCGGCGCGCAGATGGATCGGCCTGGGCGAACGTGGCAACCGTCGGTGGCGAACATGGGCCGTGGGGCGCCGACAAGCGACGCGACGGCGACAGTTATACCGTTACTTACATGGTCAACGGTCTCGACCCGGCAACCGAGGCCATGGAACAGGATTCGCCGGTACTGATGATGCGCAAGGAATACGCCATCGATTCCGGTGGCGCCGGCCTGCATCGCGGCGGCGCGGGCGTAATCAAGGATGCCTACTGGCGAACCGACGCCGAACACTACAGCATGTTGCTGCGGGTCAAGCAGGCAACCGGTAATGGCGTCTACGGCGGGAAGACTGGCCGCACCGGCGCAGCCTGGTTGTTCGAACCTTCGGGCGAGGCCGTCCGCGGCGCCGACGCGCTGCTGGGGCTGGACGACAGCGTCTACGCGCGCTCGACGCCGATAGCCGGCGTACTTGATCCGGCCACCCTGGCAGTCGACGACGCCGGTGAGTATTTCTACTTTGCGCGCCAAGCCGTATGGAAGACGCAGGCCGGAGCGACTTCGCGCTATATCACCAATGGCGGTGGTGGCTGGGGCGACCCGCTGCTGCGACCGGTGGAGCGCGTGGTGTCGGACGTACGCGATGGTTACGTGAGTCTCGCGGCGGCGCGCGACGTCTATGGCGTGGTCATCAGCGGTGATCCGGTATTCGATCCCGAGGGCCTGATTGTCGACGAGGTGGCAACGCAGAAGCTGCGCGGCTGAGAAGGAATGATATGAACGGTGCGCATACCCTGCTCGATACGCTGGTCGAGGCCGGCATCGAAGTCTGCTTCGCGAACCCCGGTACGTCCGAAATGCACCTTGTCACGGCCATCGGCAAGAGCGCCACAGTGCGCCCGATACTGTGCTTGTTCGAAGGCGTCGTCACCGGAGCCGCCGATGGCTACGCTCGCATGAGCGACAAACCGGCCATCACCCTGCTGCATCTCGGCCCGGGCTACGCCAACGGCATGGCCAACCTGCATAACGCGAGCAAGGCGCATTCAGCTGTTGTCAACATCGTCGGCGATCATGCGACCTGGCATCATCAGTACAATGCGCCGTTGACGTCGGATGTACCCGGTCACGCGCGACTGCAGTCGAACTGGATCAGAACGTCGGAATCGGCCGAAGATCTCGCTGCTGCCGGCGCCGAAGCGGTGCAGGCGGCACGCAGTGGTGCCGGCAAGATTGCGACCCTGATCGTACCGGCCAATCATGCCTGGGAGCCGGCCCATCAGAGTTTCGACAAACTCACGCCGATCGGCCTCGATGCCGTCGCACCGGAGACAATCGCTCAGGTCGTCAGCGCGCTCAGCAATGGCCGGCGCACCGCCATCCTGCTCGGTGGACGCGCGCTGCGCGGTGCGGCGTTGAAAAGCGCCGGGCGCATCGCCCGTGCAACCGGTGCAACGTTGCTCTGCGAGACGTTCCCCGCCAGGGTCGAACGCGGCGCTGGACGCGTGCCGCTGGCACGCATTCCGTACTTTGCCGAACAGGCCATCGAATTCCTTAAAGATTTCGAACAGATGATCTTGATCGGCGCGCAGCAGCCGGTCGCGTTCTTTGCCTATCCGGGTGTCGCCAGTCTGCTCGCCCCGCCGAGTTGCGCGATGCTGACACTGGCCGGTATCGACGACGACATTGCGCCGGCTGTCGGCGAAGTCGCCGATCGCCTGCGGGCGACAGCGGAAACGACAGTACAGTTGCCGATAGTAACGCAGGTCTCCGGCAACGAACTTACGCCGGGTGTGATTGGCGATGTCATCGCAAGCCTGCTGCCCGAAAACGCCATCATTTCCGACGAAGGGATCACCTGCGGTCTCGAACTTTTCCTGCGTACGCAGGGCGCGCCAGCGCACGACTGGGTCGCGATCACGGGCGGTTCCATCGGGCAGGGGTTGCCGGTCAGTTTCGGCGCGAGCATCGCCTGCCCGGAGCGCAAAGTCGTCGCTTTCCAGGCCGACGGCAGCGCGATGTATACCGTGCAGGCGCTGTGGAGCATGGCGCGCGAACAGACTGACGTGACCGTGGTGCTGTTGAACAACAGCAGCTATGCGATTTTGAATGTCGAGTTGATGCGCCTGAAAGCCGGTGAGCCGAATGCCAAGACACTCTCGATGCTCGATCTCTCGAATCCGGTCATCGACTGGTGCAGTATCGCCAAGGGCATGAATGTGCCGGCGACTCGCGCAACGACGGTCGCCGAGTTCCAATCCCAGTTCGGCGCCGCGATGGCCAACCGCGGGCCGCAACTGATCGAAGTCATGCTGGCGCAACAGGTCATGCCGGATTTGAAACGCTAAGGACCAGGGTCCTAGCCGGCGCGGCAACGGGCGAGTCTCTTCTCGCCTGAAGAGAAGTACGTGAACGCAACCAGGAGCGAACCCATGAAAATCGGTGTCATGATTTTTCCGACCGACAAATCCATCCAGCCCATCGAGCTCGCCAAGGAAGTAGAGGCACGTGGATTCGAGTCACTGTGGTTTCCCGAGCACAGTCATATTCCAGTAAGTCGCGAAACACCGTGGGGTGGTCGCGCTGGCGCGCCACCGCTGCCGGAGCAGTACTGGCGTTCGCACGATCAGTTCGTCGCTTTCGCGGCCTGTGCTGCGGTGACGACGAAACTGCGTCTAGGCACCGGCATTACGCTGGTTGCGCAGCGCGACCCGCTGTGGCTGGCCAAGGAAGTTGCCAGTCTTGACATGATTTCAGGCGGTCGTTTCGAACTCGGGATCGGCTATGGCTGGTGCGTCGAGGAAATGCGCAACCACGGTCTCGACTACAGCAAGCGCCGTGAGATCCTGCGCGAGAACATCCTTGTCATGAAGGAACTGTGGACCAAGGATGAGGCGAGTTTCGATGGAGAATTCGTCAAACTCGAGAAAAGCTGGGCATGGCCGAAGCCGGTACAGCGACCGCATCCGCCGATACTGATGGGTGGCGCAGCCGGACCGAAAACCGCACAACACGTCGCTGAATTCTGCGATGGCTGGATGCCGATAGGCGGCGCCTACGATCTCGACGGTGGTCTGAAAGCGATCCACAAAGCCTGCGCCGATATCGGTCGCGACCCGAAGACGCTGACGCTCGGCATGTTCTACGCGCGCGAAGTAAAGCCTGACATGATCAAGGCACATGCTGACAAAGGCGCCATGCGCGGTATCCTGCCATTGCCGTCCGAAGGAGCCGATACGGTGCTGCCGCTGCTCGACAGCTATGCCAAGTTGATGCAGTGAATTATTTTTCTGCTGGGTTTGGTCGTGGTGCCATTGTTCGGCGCCAGTATGGGAGGCGCCCATATGCCGTGGCCTGAATCTATCAACCTGCGTGGTACCCATGCGCGGCTCGAGCCGCTGTCTCACGATCACCTCGATGGGCTCATCGACGCTGTGAGAGACGGCGAGCTGTGGCGATTGTGGTATACGAGCGTGCCGGCGCCGGAGCGGATGAGCCAGGAGATTGCGCGCCGATTGGACCTCCAGGCGCAGGGGCGGATGCTGCCGTTCACAGTGTTCGATGCCGGTGGCCGGTGTGCCGGCATGACGACCTATATGAACATCGACTCCGACCATAAGCGCGTCGAGATCGGATCGACCTGGCTGCGCGGCGCTGTGCAGCGCACGCCGCTCAATACGGAATGCAAATGGATGTTGCTGCGGGATGCATTCGAGCGTCTCGAGTGCATCGCCGTCGAATTCCGCACGTCGTTTTTCAATCATCAGAGCCGGCGGGCCATCGAACGTCTCGGCGCCAAACTCGATGGCATATTGCGCAGCCACCAGCGCTATGCCAACGGCACCTTGCGCGACACCTGTGTGTACTCGATCATCGCGTCAGAATGGCCGGCCGTCAGTGCACACCTGAGTCATCGGTTGGCTATGAGCGGAGGTTGAATATTTTCAAGGTCGCGAAGCGCGGCTCTCACACCGCAACCTGGGCACTGCAGGGCGACCCGGAACAGTGACTCGTCGGACGAGCTGGTCACAAAACTTTTCAATTCGGGCGTAGGCGCTGTTGTATCAGGCGCTCTACACTGTTCGTGCCGATTCGGGTCATCCGAAAACCAGCAGGTGCACGATATGCGACTGACAACTCTCGTGGCGCTACTCGGAATCTGCGCGGTGACGCCTGTTAACGCGAGCGTCATCGATTTCGAAAATCTGCCGCATCTGCCAGCGTTTACCGGCAGTCGTCCGTCACCATTCACTTACGGCGGATTCACCTTCACTGACGTCGGTCAGCCCGGCAGCTTCTATATCATCTGGGCCAACGACAACCCGGAAAACGCCGGCGGTCCCGGCAACAATACGCTCGCACAGGGATTGAACGGGGCGATTACGACGGTTGCCAAAGTCGGCGGTGGAACGTTCACCTTGAACAGCCTCGATGCAGCTGATGTGTTGAACAGCACACCGGTGTACTACCAGGGGCTCAGTTATCCCATCTTTCCAAGTTATCGATTCACGTTCAACACCGGCGGCGGTTCAACGCAGCAGATTGTCACCCTGACCGACGGTGCGCCGGGGCTGGAAACCCTGCTCTTTGATCGCGTCGGTCTGTTGTCGTTCAGTTTTCAGGCACTCAATCTCGATGTCTTTCAGCCGAACTGGTCGGCGGCCCTTCAGTTCGACAACATTGTCGTCGACGAAGCGGTTTCGAGCGTGCCCGTGCCCGGTGGCTGGTTCCTGTTGCTGACTGGATTCGCTGCGCTGTGTCAGTGCCCGTTCAGAAGCGCAGGCTCAAGGTCGCGCGGATAGTTCGTGGTTCGACGGGATGCAGGTGAAGATCTTCCACGCCCTCGCGTTCCGGCAGGCCGGCGCCACATTGTGCGGCCGGATCGCTCGGTAGACAGGACGCAAAGAAATAGCTGATATCGGCATCGTGCGAATCGAAGAGGTTGAACACTTCGAGCGCGATATCCATCTGCCGCGTCCAATGCCAACCGCCGCGTAAATTGACCACGGTCGTCGGTTCGGCGTGGGCGCGACTGTCTTCGATCAGCGGGCTGTCGCCGAAATGGCGCAGGCGCAATGAGCCGAAGAATCCCAGCGGCCAATCGACCACGGCACCCGCGGTGATCACGCGACCAACCGAATTCGGGATTTCGTGTTCCTCGACCTTGCGGTATTTCGACTGCGTCAAGGCAACGTCCAGATCGAGCGTCAGCCAGTCGGTCGCGCGATAGAAATTGCTCCACTCCACACCGTAGCGGCGCGACGAACCCGAAGGTTCGGTACTGCCGGCATCACCGACGAACAGAAGCTCCGAATCGAGTTCGAGATACCACACGCCGACTGTCGTCTGCAGACCGGCGATGGCGGTCGAGCGCCAGCCGATCTCGGCACCATCGGAACGGACCAGCGGCGAGACCGGTAATGCCGGATCGCCGGTCACGGGATCGACGCGCGTGACCGTGCCGCGCGCATCGTTGCTGTGAAAGCCGCGGCCGAAGTTGAGATAAAATTCATTGGCGGCCCAGGGCCCAAGCACCACGCTGACTTTCGGGCTGACCAGCGTGTCGGTCGCCGTGCCTGAATTCTGCGCGGCGCTGCTGGTGACATCGAACCAGTAGTGGTCGCCGCGCAGGCCGACGATGCTGCGCAGCCAATCGGTCAGGTGGGTCTCGTTCGAGAGATAAAAGCCGAGGCCGGTCTCAGATGCCTGATCGTCGCGTACGGTCGAGAGCAATCGGCGGTCCTGGCTCCGACCCAGCGCGACATCGAGGATACGGTCGTGGCGAAGCTGCGCACCGAGTGTTGTCCGCGAGGCCAGTCCGAGGATGTCGTGACTGCCGGTCCAGGCCGTATTGAGACCGGTGATCCAGCGCCGATCGGCCTGCGTGATCTGATCGCCGTTGATCGGATCATCGAGAAAATACGTGAAGTTCGAGAACAGGCTGAAGTCGCTATACACGGCGTAGGCATTGGCCTTGTAACCGAGCACGTCGTCGCCGCCGGCCAGACTCAGGTTCGCGCTGTACCGCGTGCTGCTGCCGCCCAGAGTCGGGTCGATGTTGCCGAGACGGGAAATCCGCTTATCGGCTATCGCGCGCGAGGGCACCTGATCCGTGGCGTCCCAGTTGGCGTCGTAGGCCATCAGAGTCAAGTCGAGCAGGTGCCCCTCGAACGCCTGAGCGTATTTGAGCAGCCCGTTCAGCTTGTGCGCATTTTCTTCCTTCGTCCACGGCCCGTCATAATGTTGTGCTTCGAAGCCGTACAGTACTTCGCCGGCAGCGACGGCGTTGGAACCTGCCGTGACTCCGCGATAGTAGCCGTCCTCGCCGACGCCGACTTCGAGCAGCCGATCATGCAGATGTGTGGCGAGGCTGTAGCGCGCATAACCGGCCGAGGAGAAATCGCCGACATCCGCGTAGTAGGGTCCTTTGCCATAGGCGATACCGTCGACCAGCTCGGGAATGATGGGATTCAGATCGAGATAACCCTGGCCATGGCCATGCGTCGGCATGTTGAGCGGCACGCCATCGAGAAAGCCGGCGAAATCGGTACCATGGTCGAGATTGAAGCCGCGCAAAAAATATTGATTTGCCTTGCCGGTGCCGGAGTGTTGAGTCACTGCCGCACCGGGCACCACTTCAAGCAACTCGCCCGAGCGCAGGATAGGACGCGATGCCAGATCGCGCGCACCGATGAGGCCTTGTGCCGCACTGCTCGCGATGCCGGTCAGAGCCTGCGCGCGCCCGGTCACGACGATCTCGTCATCGCTCGCATCGTGGGCCAGCGCCAATGGTGACGCGGCTGCAAAGAGGATAGTCTGCAAATACAGATGTATTCTATGCTGGGTACCAGGCATCGGGATTTTCCGTACCTTAGTCATGAGTTGCGACTGCAATGCGGCGACACGGTCGAATGATGTTGGCGATAGGCATGCAGGGTCCTTGCGGTAATTGCTGTAACAGTGCTGTTTTAGCATCGTTCCTGAAAACCGATTAATCCTCGAACTTTGAACGCCACTGTAACGAGACGGTAATTCATGAACTTCATAGGGATGCGACGGCGGAGTCGGGCGCCGCGCCTTGGACAACTCGAGATCGAGGTAATGGAGCTGGCGTGGCGCCATGAACGACTGACTGCGCGTGAGGTACTCGACGCACTGCACCCGCGCGATATAACGCTCAGCACCGTGCAATCGACGTTAGAACGGTTGACGCGCAAGAATTTGCTCACTCGACAAAAGCAGAGGCGCGCATTTGAGTACGTAACGAAACTCGACCGGACCGCGTTAATTACCCTCTTGATGAACGATCTTTCGCAGGACCTTGCGACTGGGCGAATCGAGCCGCTGCTCAGCGGGTTCCTGAATCTCGTCGACGAACTCGAACCCGATAAAGCGCGGGCCATGCTGGACACACTGCGCGCGCATCTCGAGGTCAAATGATATGCACGCCTCGCTGATCGCTGAACCCGTAGTACTACCCGTGCTGGCGTTCTTCGCTTTGTGGTACCTGTTGAGCGGCTTGGCGGCGCTGGCGGTGCCTTGGATCGTGAGGAAAATGCGACCTTTGGTCCCTGCTCAACGGTCGTTCTATCTGTTCTGCTACGCGCTGTATCCAATGACGCTTGCTGTCGTTATTACGCTCATCGTATTTGCGCCGGGCTTGAGTACGCTGATCGTCGATAGTCATTGTCATGGCAAGGCCTGCGGCGGACACGTGCCGATATTGGAAGTCTCCGAATCGGTGGCGCATGCAATCCCATGGATAGTTGCAACACTACTGCTTGCCGCGATTGCAATCACCAGCGCTGCGATCTGGCGCAGTGCGCGTAGCGCCAGCATGCTGACGTGGATGGCGCGACCTGTAACGGGAAAATCGTTCAGGGTACTCGACAGTGATACCCTGCTCGCTTGCTGTATCGGCGTGTTGAAGCCGACCATCCTGCTGTCGCGCGGGTTACTGGAACACGCCACTCCCGCTCAGGTTGAGGTCATCCTGTTACATGAACGCGCGCATTGCTATCGCGGTGACAATTTACGTAACCTGCTGGCAAGCACCGCGAGCCTCACGTGGCCAGCAGCAGGACGTGGGCGCTTGCTCGCCGAACTGCACCTTGCCGCCGAACAGTCGTGTGACTATGCGGTCTCGCGCGCAACTGGGGACGTGGGGATGGTTGTGTCTACGATTGAGGCGATGACGCGTTGGCGGCTGGCTCAAGGTAATGTTGGCTCGGCGACATTCGACGCACTGAATGCTGGCGCGCGAACCTGCGCCCTGCAACGACCGGAATGGCGAAGCTGGAAAACCAGCCATGCAATGAGCGTGCTTGCGGTCGCTTTGCTGATTCAGATTGTTGTCATGGGCGACGCGCTTCATCACCTTGCTGAAGTCATGCTGCAGTTTGTTTAGAACATCCGCCGTCATTTACCACCCGATTCAATATCCGAATTGCAGCTACTTGCGGACTACGTCACGTGCAGGTGACGCAGTCCGCAGTTCCGCCGGTGTTCTCATGGCCTGAGAGTAGGTGGGCTACGTCCGGTTGATCCGTTGGCGTACTGCCGGAATGCCGAGCAGGGCAGAAGCCAGCAGGACCAGTGCCGGCGGCACCGGGACCGCGCTGATATCGTCCAGGCCGACCAGATTGGCACTGCCAGTGAGATCAAACGACAGGGCGGTGCCGGTGAACGCGAACGTCACGAGTGTCCATACGTCGTAGCCACCAGTGGTATTTGCCGCCAGATCTAGCGTGCCCAACAGTGTGCCTGTGCCATTCAAGCCGGAGTAGGCTTTCACTGCGCCGAGCGCATCGCCCGGGCTCGAATAATAGAACGAGAGCGCGTTGTCGACACCGGCTGCGACGTTCATGAATGCAAGGTCTTCAGGCGCGAACGTGTGGGCATATGCTGTGCCCTGCGGCGATGGAGCCCCGGTGTAGTAAGTGAAGTCGAGATCGTTGGATAAGCCTGATACGCCCACGAATGAAACGCCGAGATTGGCACCGGTTGTTCCGTCAGCCGCGGTACCGCCATTGTAGTAGCCGTTGATGTCGCCGTCGAGATAGTCCCAGTTCTTCTCGAAATCAACAGTGAACTGTGCGGCGAAAGTTGGGCTGGCAGCCATAGCGCTCAAAGTGGCCACTGCAAAGAGTCGGCTGAGTTTCATAGTGAGTATCCTGTCAGAGTGCTGATTGATAATTTGTATTCCGCACGCGCGACGCCCGAGTGTGCGAGTGGATATTCTCTCGTGTGTATTACAAGCCGATGAAACACATCGGCCTTCCATTGCATCGGATAGTCGCCAGCCAAACAGTCTCGCCGTGTCACCGATATGTCATATCGATGTCACCGTGAATCGATAGGCTCTTCGTCGCTCTCAATCTCAACACCCACACAGGAGCAGGCTCGATGAAAACTGGATTCAAGCGCCACATCGCCCTCGCGGCGGTCGCGGCTATCGGCACCACCGCTCTGGCTACCGCGCCTACCGTTACGAAGGCAGCAGGTAAGACGCCAGGCAAATACGTAGCGGGCGACTTTCATAACCATACGACCTGCTCGGACGGCTCGATTTCGATGCAGAAGCTGATAAAAAAATCGACCGACCAGTTGGACACCCCGTGGGGCCTGGATTGGTTCGTGCAAGCGGGCCACGGCGGCAGCGGCAATCGCAACTGCACACTGACCGAGGACGCCACGCTCGACACACCGGCGTATCCGTTAATCGCCGGGTCAGGGCCGACAACGACCTGGGTCAACAGCGGCGTTACGGTCAAGGGCAATGTTTCTGGCAGCGGCGTGAATCGTAATATGTGGCGCTGGCAGTCGGTGCAGGAATTCCAGTATCCCGTCGTCGAGTATCTGGCCGCACTGAAGAACGAGCCGATGTTCATCGGTGTCGAAACGGTTGTGCCAGGGCATGAACACACGTCGATGGCTGTCATTACAGGCCAGATTCCGATGGCCCTGGATACTGCTGTTCTGCCGACCGAACCGAACGCGAGCGGCTCTCGCTATACCGGTCTTGGTAATGCTACGGCATTGGCCCAGTGGGAGTACTGCTTCGACCGCAATGACACGGACACGAGCCGTGGCAACACCACCGGCACGAGTGAAGGCAACAACTGGGATTGCTCTGTTACTGGCAGCCTGAATGTGGCCGATCCAAGCTGGAACGACAGCGCCAAGAAGCTTGTACCCGCCAGCGGCGCCGGTAACGGCACGCGCGGACACAACAAGACAGTCGAAGCATTGAAGTGGATGGTTGAGAAGCATCCGACTGGAAGCTACTACGTCCCTGCCCACCTCGAACGCGCCGGGCCGTTCAATCCCGACGGCAACAACGGCTTCAATATTGAGCATCTGCGCAACTTCAACAATGCCGCGCCGCAAGTCGCTTTCGGCATGGAGACGCAGCCGGGTCACCACGCTTCAGATAATCGAGGCGAGTACTCGCCCAATCGGAACAACATAGGCGGCGTCCTGGTCGATTCCGTTGGCGGCACGACCTATGGCGGTACCGGTGTCTATGGCGCCTACGTCGGTGGCGTATGGGATGCCTTGCTCGGAGAAGGGCGTAACTTTTGGTTCTTCGCAAGTTCCGACTGGCACAACCGCGGGGTGTTCAGTCCCGACGATCGCAGATCGACGCAAGATTTCTACCCCGGTGAGTATCAACGTGATTACGCGATGGTGCGCAACGGTGCCGACAAGCTGAGACCGCAAACAATTGTCGATGGCTTGCGCACAGGTAACAGCTTCACTGCCAACGGACAATTAATCGATCGCCTGGCATTCGTTGCTTGTGCGTCCTACCCGGGCGCAGCCTTCCGTACCAATGCGGCAGTGGAAGCGCTGGCAATCGCCGCTGCGACGGGTAATACGGGCATCGACAATAAAGCCGGCTGCGCGACGATGGGCGAGAAACTCCCCGTCCGTGCAGGTTCAGAAATCGTGGTGTCGGTCGTCGTACGCGATCCGGCAGGGACCAACTACTCACCGTACGTTTTCGCTAATCCGTCGTTGGCTCAAATCGGCGTCAATCAGCCCGTGAACGCGCCTGTACTCGATCACATCGACGTCATTCGGGGCCTGGTAACCGGCTACAAGACACCGGGAACGGCCGATTATTCGGGCGCCTGGCCCAACACCTGGCTTGCCAATCCAAATATCGCGACGGTACCGGCTGCGGCCAAGAACACGACTGCCGCCGTTATCAAGACGTTCAACGGTAACGGCGCCACGCCATGGGTGGCAGTTAGTTCGGGTGGCACCCAGTACCTCAAGATGACTTACCGCATCCCTGCGGTTTCGGCGTCCCAGTACGTTCGCTTGCGCGGCACTAACCTGCCTGCTGCCGTGCCGTTCGAAACCGATGCCAGCGGCAACCCGTTGCCGGACCTCTATACCAACGCCAGCAACACGGCCAACCTCAAGATCCCGTGTACCGTGACCGGCACCACCGTCCCCGCCAACGGCACGGTGTACGCGGGCGTAGCGATCGATGGTTGCCCCGCACACTTGCCAACCGTCAGTGGCCAGAAGTATGTGGCCAACGACCTGGCGGCCTGGGCTGATCTGTGGTTCTACAGCAACCCAATCTACATCCAGGTAACGGGTGGGACGGTAATACTCGGCGCGTTGTAAGCCCTCCCACGCGTCTTACTAAAGGCGGCGCGCGGAATCCGCGCGGCGCCTTTCTCTTGGGAGCAATCTGCAATGAAACCGGGACCTGGCACGAAACTTCTGGCAGTGATGCTTGCCGTGGGCGGAGCGTTTGCGGCACACGGCGTTACCGTCTGGAACGAAGACAGCGACGGTGATTTTTCCAATAACGGTCTGGCGCCCACTGCGCTGGTCGTCACGCCCGGCGTGAATAGCGTACTCGGTGCCACGGGAAATAACGGGCAGGGAGTCGATCGCGACTATTTCACGTTCGCGGTGCCTGCTGGATCGAGCCTGACGTCGCTCATTCTTGCGGGCAGCACGACCGTATCGGGAGGCGCATCGTTCATCGCCCTGCAAGCGGGCCCGCAGATTACGGTGTCACCCTCGGGTGCAGGCGTCGAGAATCTGCTGGGTTTCGCTCACTACAGCTATGAGCATGTCGGTACCGACATTCTTCCTGCCATTGGCTTCGGCGCCGGGCATCCGAGCGGTATGTATTCCGTGTGGGTGCAGGAGACCGGCGGCCCGACCTCCTACGGTCTGGATTTTGTGGTGACTGCTGATGCAAGTGGAGCAAGCACGCGTCAGATTCCGCTGGCACCGTCCGCACCGTTGCTGGCGATGTTGATCGTTTTTGGTTTGAGATTGCTGCACAAGGAGAGAATGCGCAGTTTGGCGATGGTGATCGCTGACCGGGATCGCCTGCTGCCGTCTCCGAATAGACGCACGGGTATTTTCAGCTTCGGGACTTCCTGCCAGCTCGCATTTACGATGTGAATGACAAACATGCCAACTCCGCTCTCGACTGCCCTCTTCAACGACACCGCTGTGGTACGTCGCAAAATGCGTTGGCCTAACTGGCTGCGCGAGCCGCTCGTCCATTTCATCGTGCTGGGCGGCTTGCTGTTCGCGTTCGATCACTTTTTGCTCGAAAGCGTGGATGATCCGCAGACGATCATGATTGGCGCCGACGTCGACAAGGAATCCAGGCAGGTGTTCAAGGCTTCGCGCGGCCGGGATCCCACCAAGGCGGAATTGGACGCGCTGCGGCAGGTCTGGCTCGACAATGAGGTGCTTTATCGTGAAGGGTTGGCGCTGCAGGTGGACAAGGGCGATGATGCCATCCGGCAGCGGATAATCTTCAAGGCCCTCAGTGTCATCGATGCGAATGTCCAACTGCCGCCATTCGACGACAAACTCCTACGCAAATGGTTTGAAATACGCCGTACTCAATACGACGAGCCAGCGCGCTACGATTTCGAGGAGGCAGTGCTCGCCGGCGACGCCACTGAAGTGACGGTGCGCGCCTTTGTCAAAAGTCTGAATGCCGGAGCGCCGGCTGAGGCGGAGGCCGGGTTGCGGGTCTTCAAGGGGCGACCGCAGGCGAACCTCACTGAGAGCTATGGCCTTGAATTCGCGAAGATGCTCGGAGAATCGCCGACGGGCGAATGGCGAGCGTATTCGACGCGTGAGGGGTGGCGCGCGATCCGACTTGATTTGATGACTCCATCCAAGCCAGCAGTATTCGAGCGTCTGCGCGGTGTGGTATTGCAGGACTGGACCGACGCCACTATGGCCGAACAACGCACTGCTGCCGTGCGCGCGTTAGCTAAGAAGTACAACGTGAAAACCGAGACCGCCACGAAGTGACCGGTTTGCTCCGCTTCGCGTTGTTGGCGGTATTCATGCTGAGCGGCGTAGCGGCGGCGCACGAAATGAGCATGGCCGAGATGCAGCTTCGCGAAACGTCGCACGGCACCTTCGTGTGGCAATGGACGGCGAGCGAAAAAGGCGCAGCCATTGCGGATCTGAAGCCGATGTGGCCCGAGGGCTGCCGCGCTGAGCCCAATGTGCTGCGCTGTGGCGACGGCGGACTGCAGGGTATGCTGGCAATCAAAGGAGTGGGCAAGCGTTATTCTGCCGCACTCGTGAAAATCTTCTGGCTGGACGGAAAATCACACGTCTATACGTTGACGGCGGGCCAGCCGACGGTACGGTTGTACGGTTCTGCCGACGATCGGCGCGGCAGAGGTGAGATTGCTTCGGCGTACACAGTATTAGGTGTGGAACATATCTTAGGTGGAATCGACCACCTGCTGTTTGTCATCAGCCTGTTGGTACTTGTCGGTTTCCGGCGTCAACTGGTGTGGACCATCACAGCGTTCACCGCGGCGCATAGCCTTACGCTCGCAAGTGCCGCTCTGGGCTGGCTGACATTGCGGTCGCCCCCGGTGGAAGCCACCATCGCGCTCTCGATAGTGCTGGTCGTCGCAGAGGCCTTGCAGCAGCGCCAGTCTTTATCGAAACGCTGGCCCGCCGCAGTGGCGTTCCTCTTCGGACTGATGCATGGTCTGGGCTTTGCTGGCGCACTGAAGGAAGTCGGCCTGCCGCAGAACTATCTGCCAACCGCATTGCTGACCTTCAACATCGGTGTCGAGATCGGGCAGCTGCTGGCAGTAGCAACAGCGTGGCTAATCTGGCGCGCACTTCGGCGGTGGCCGCTGGTCGAGCGCGGCCGCCTTCCGTTGTTATACGGTATCGGCTCTCTGGCGGCGTACTGGTCGTGGCTGCGAGTTGCGGCAATTTTAAGCTAGCGTGCAAACGCTGTTGCGGGTTGCACTATCGACGAACGTTTTGCCGATTATTCCCGCCACTGGTGCATATTCAGAGACAATGGCAAGTCCAATGAAAAAAAAGATGGATGAAGTAATCCCGCTCTTCCCCATCCCCTTCATGCGGGCACCCTCAGTGTTGGATCATTCACTGGTGAAAGGGTTGATTGAACACTTTTCCACATTGGCAACACGTGGCAACAGTTCATCCTCTAATCTTTCCCACACCGAGATACTGCGCCCGAGCGATAATCCGCTGTTCGTCAAAGCTGCGGCGCTGATCACCCCGAAGATTATCGACTTCGGAGCTTTACTCTTCGGCGAGCGCATGGGTTGGTCGCTGAAAGAGATGTGGGTCAATGTACTGGAGACGGGCGGTCGGCAGGCCATGCACAACCACGCCAATAGTTTCATCTCGGGCGTGGTGTATTTGACGGCAACGCATCCCGGATCGCAGACCGTTTTCATGAAATCTCCAGGCGGCACGGATTTCCTGTTTAAAAATGACCACGGACGTATGACGCCGAACGAGTTCAATGCCGATAAGTGGATCAGTCCAGCGCCTTTCCCCGGCGACCTTGCACTGTTTCCGAGTTTTCTCATGCACGCGGTCCCGCCCAATCAAGGCAAGCAGCGCATCACGCTGTCGTTCAATGCCATTCCGGCCCAGCTGGACTCGTGGGGTTACACGATCAAGTTCAGTGGTTGAGGCCAGGCCGGTTATCTACCGGACTTCCATCATGGTTCCTGTGTTGAGCCCGCGAGCGGCACTGCTTTTAATGGCTGCCTCCGGCTTTGCCGGGCTTGGCTATCAGATTGTCTGGACGCAGCAGTGTGCCCTGTGGCTGGGACACGAATCCGCGGCCGTGTTGGCGGTGATTACCGCGTTTTTTGGTGGCCTGGCTATCGGGGCCTCGGCGCTCGGTCAGCGCATCGAAAGCAGCAGTCGGCCCGTGTGGTGGTACGCGGGATGCGAACTGATCATCGCCTTCTGGAGTTTAGTGCTGGTGTTTGGGATGGCGTCCTTCAGTGGTTGGTTGGTGGGCATCACTGGCGCACAACCGACGCCGGCGGTGCAGTGGGTAGTGGCATTTTGCGGGACCTTCGTCATGCTTCTGCCCGCCACGGCTGCAATGGGGGCAACACTGCCGGCGATGGAGCGCTTAACAACGAATTGGCGTATCGAAACGCGGTCTATTGCTGCGCTATATGCCAGCAACACATTCGGTGCGGTGATGGGTGTACTCGCTACTGCGTTCTGGTTGATACCCGATCATGGTCTTGCCCGTACCGCAGGCGTTTGTATAAGTCTGAACGTATTTTGCGCTGTGGCATGCCTGATTTTCTTCCGCGAGAGTTCGCCCGCAGGACTGAACCAGGGGACACGGTCCCCGACGGTCCGACGGGGCGTCCTTGTTCAACTGACACTTACAGGTCTGCTTGGGATCGGTTACGAAGTGCTCGTAGTGCGGGTGCTGAGTCAAGTGACAGAGGACACTGTTTATACGTTCGCCATGTTGCTCGCCGTGTATCTGGTGGGTAGTGCGCTCGGTGCTACTGCGTATCATCGATGGCACGTGCGAGACGTCGATGCAACTTTACTTGGGGATCGACTGCTGTGCGCGTTGGCAGCAGCTTGCCTCGTAGGAACGACAAGTCTATGGGCGGCTGAACAGGTGAAATCGCTGCTGATTCAGGGGTTCGGCGCCAGCATGACCTCGGACATCGCTGCTGAAGCGATATTGGCGCTGCTCGCCTTCGGGCTACCTACATTGGTGATGGGCGCCGTGTTCAGTCACCTGAGCGCCCAGGCAAGCATGGCTGGCATCACATTCGGACGTGCACTCGGCGTGAACATGCTGGGAGCGACTGCTGCTCCGCTTCTTTTCGGTCTGCTGGTGTTTCCCGCCTTCGGACCTAAGTTGGCGCTATTGCTGATTAGCGCCAGTTATTTAGCAGTGACCTCAGCGCGCGCGTGGTACACACCTATGGTATGGATGCCCACAGTAGCGGTGCTGTCACTGGCTATTTTGGCGCCGGCTTTGGCTTTCGTCGAAATTCCCAGCGGCGGTCACGTCGTCAGCTATCAAGAAGGGATCCTGGCTGCGGTAAGCGTGGTCGAAGATCGCGATGGTGTCGCGCGCTTGCGTATCAATAATCGGCAGCAAGAAGGCAGCAGCGCGACTCGTCGAGTCGATGGGCGGCAAGCGTTGCTGCCGCTGCTATTGCACCCCGGACCCAGACGGGCGCTGTTTCTGGGCCTTGGTACAGGGATGACAGCGTCGGCGGCGGCAGAAGACTTGAGCTTGCAAGTAGACGCCGTCGAACTGTTACCGGAAGTGATCGAAGCATCCCGCTATTTCACCCGCGCATTTTCTGCTGGTGTCCCTAATCCACGGCTCCATTTGATTGCGGCAGACGCCCGGCGATTTACCCGAACGAGTACGGATCTCTATGATGTGATCGTATCCGACAACTTCCATCCAGCGCGCAGCGGTTCTGGTTCTCTGTACACCGTGGAACATTTTGCGGCCGTTCGCGGGCGGCTGGCACAGGAAGGGCTCTTCTGCCAATGGTTGCCACTGCATCAACTCGACCTGAATACGCTGCGCAGCATCGTCCAATCATTTATCGCGGTGTATCCGTACGGCGGGGCGCTGCTCGCGAGTAACAGCCTCGAGACGCCGGTATTGGGGCTCATTGCACGCGGTGACGATGGTCGCTTCGATGTCGGTCAAGTGCGTGCCCGCCTGGCTGGCGCGCGCCAGCAGGAAATGGCCGACTTCGGAATAGACGATGAATTTGCCCTGCTCGGCAGTTTCGTCGCTGGGCCTAAAGCGCTGAGACACTTCGCCGGCAATGCACCTGCCAATACCGACGACCGTCCGATCGTAGCGTATCGTGCGCCACGCATTACGTACGTGCCCGATGCGCTCCCGCGCGAGCGGCTATTCGAGCTGCTGCAGGAATTCTCCATCGGGCCGCACGAAATGGTAACTGCCTCATCCAGCGACACTTGGCATCGCCGCCTCGCTGCGTATCGGGAGGCACGATATCGATTCATCGAATCTGGTCTCAATGTGCAACCGTCATCGGACGTACGGGACATGCTGGCGCAAGTACGGGAACCCCTGCTGGCCGTGTTACGGATAAGTCCGGATTTCCGCCCTGCTTACGACCCACTTGTACGCATGGCAATGAGCCTTGCTCACATTGATGCTCACAGTGGCCGCGCACTGTTGACCGAATTGGTGCACATTCAGCCGACGCGCCCAGAAGCGGAGCAAGCACTAAGGCAAATCAATCTGCAGGCGCCTGACAATGACTGATCACAGACTGTAGCCATCTGCATCGGTACACGTCAGATTGGCCGTTTCGTTTTCTCGACCAGTCCTTGTGCAGTTCAGCATGCGAAGTAAACTTCGAACATGTCGACAGAACGTGTTGATTAGTTTGGTAGGGTCGGATCAGTCGTCGATAACTGTCGATTTTTGGTTTACACGACTGATGCCGCTATCTACAATTGTTCGCGATCCACAGTTTCCCGATTCGAGGGTTCAACGATGGTGAAGGCATTCAAGGTAAGCGTTCCATCGATGGCTCCTACGCACCCCGGAGAGGTCTTGCGCGACGAAGCGCTACCATCCGTTAGCCTATCGGAGTCTGCAGCTGCGCGCGCGCTCGGTGTCTCACGTCACTCGCTACATTCAGTACTTGCAGAGCGTCAGCCGGTAACGCCGGAAATGGCATTGCGGTTGGGCAAGCTTTTTGGTAACGGCCCGGATCATTGGCTGCAGCTTCAGCAGCGCTATGACTTGTGGCACGCGGAGAGACGATGCGCTGCCATAATCGCTGAGATCAATACAGTTCAGGCGGCGTGAGCGGCGGAAGCACGGTAGGCGTCGAATGTATGGCGCGTTACGAGTGGACAGAGGAGTATTAGCCGTTTTCTAGCGACAGTTGGGTTACGGAGTTGGACATCCCCGGCTGGCCCGGTCTTTCTTTACACCTTACTCACCGTCAAGATGCTCGTGGCGTCCTTGTACGTATTCGTTTAGAGCTATTTCTCCCATTAAATTCTGTCTGTCCTTGTTTCGCGGGCCTCCGACCCGAACACTATTCTGGAAAATGGCCACGGGACCAATGCTCGTGGTATGGCTTCAGGAGAGATGACATGTGTGAGCCGCAAAATGATTAATGCCCCGAAAAATGGAACCAAAATAATCAGCGAGGCTTGGGCAGCTTTCTGGATCTTGGAAAGACTCACATCGCGCATAACTGCGAGTACAGCCAAGAATGCCATCCAAGCCAAGAGTGCGACGACGACGGTTGCGGCGACGAAGACTATGACAGCGTTCATGGGTCGTTACGCTCCAACGGGCTGGTGAAAAACTATTGCGCTCGACATGACTGCGTTGCACCAGCGCGCCTTGTCCTGCCTTCGCTCCCTACTTATTTCACCACCCTGCTAACAGGATCGAAAATTCTCCTCGACGGCCACCAGCTGAAGGCATTATGCGCAAGGTTGCTCTGAATAGTACGTTGTTCTATCGGATGTAGGTGCAGATCTTCCACGCCGTAGCGCTCTGGACTTGCACCCTACTGGCCCGCTCGGGAAGATAACGGCGCGGAGGTGATTATGATATCCCCATCGGTTCCAACCATCGGACAACGCACCGCCGCGATGACGGCCATCGGTGTCGAACGTATGGGCGATGCTGCAGATACGCTGCGCGATCCGCGTGTGCTGCGCCTGGAGAATCTCGATACGGACTTACTGCCGCCGCCGGTCGCGCTCGCGATGACCGAAGCGCAGGTCCGAGAAGACAGCGCCAACAGTTATCTGCCGTTCTTCGGCCACGATCGTTTGCGCTGTGCCGCCGTCGGTCTTGTCGAACGCAATGGGGGACTTGCCTCTGGTCACTATGACTGGCGCAAGCAGTGCTTTATTTCTGCGGGTGGCTTGAACGGGATATTGAATGTCCTGCTCGCTTTGATCGAGCCGGGTGACGAAGTGGTGCTGACGAGCCCGACGTACGTCGGGCTGATCAATCGCGTCAAGCTTGCTGGTGGTGTACCGCGTTATATCCGCATGACACCAGGGCCACAGGGCTGGCGCATGGATCTCGACACGCTGCGCTCGGCTGTCACGGCAAAAACGCGAGCGTTTCTGCTCATGAGTCCGTCGATGCCGAGCGGCGCAGTGTTCACTAAAGACGAATGGCGAGCGGTCTGTGCGGCCTGCACGGAAGCCAATGCCTGGATGATCGTCGACACTGCGATGGAGCGTTTGCTATTCCAAGGCACGCCGCAACATCATCCACTGCACTTTCCAGGCATGACAGAACGGACGGTCACGGTCGGTGCCGCGTCGAAGGAATACCGCATGATCGGTTGGCGCGTTGGCTGGGTGGTGTGCCCGCTGTCGGCCGCAGAAGTTATCGGCCGGGTCAGCATCTCGAATGTGGTGTGCCCGGTGGGTATTGCGCAGCAGGCGGTTGCCGCCGCAATTGAGGCGCAGGACGACGGCATCGCTGATTGTACGGCGGCCTGGCAGGAACGGCACGACTTCCTGGTCGCCGCGCTGCGCATGCAATTCGACATCATCCCGGCGCAGGGCGGCTGGTCGGTGCTGATCGATTTTCGCCGTCTTGGACTGACCGGCGCTGAAGCTTCGCGTCGCCTGCTGGCCGAGAGTGTCGCCGCGACTTCGATGGAAAACTGGGGCCTGGATGAGACCGCCAATTATCTGCGGCTGGTATTCGCCAATGAACCCCTGGCACGCCTGCACGATATCGCCGAACGTTTCGCCCGTGCTTTCGGCACTTGAGACAGCGCAATTAAGCATTGCCACCGAGAGCCGGAATCTGGAACAGCTATGTGCCAGACCGGCGCGGGATCAATTTGACCGGCAGATGTTTGAGACCGCCGACAAACGTCGATTGCACTCGCTCGACCGGACCGGTGATCTCAATGCCATCGTAACGTTCCAGCAGTGCTTCCATGGCCAGACGGATCTCGAGTTTGGCGAGCGGACCACCCAGACAGAAATGCGGACCGGCGCCGAAACCGAGATGCAGATTAGGATGGCGCGTGATATCGAACTCATACGGCCGGTCGAAGACCTGCGGATCTCGGTTGGCTGACGGGAACCACAGCATCACGCGCTCACCTTCCCTGATCCGCTGGCCGCCAATCGCAGTCTCGGCAGTGGCCACACGCATCAGTGAAATGACCGGGTCCGACCAGCGTACGAATTCTTCTGCAGCCAGGCGCAGGCGTTTGGGGTCGTCGCGCAGCAGCGCCATCTGCGCCGGATGTTCGAGCAGCGCGAGCACGCCGCCGGAAAACGCGTTGCGAGTGGTCTCGAATCCGGCCAGCAGCAGTTGCACGGCGTTGTGTGCGACCTGCGAAGGGGTCAACGCCTGGTCGTCGACTTTGGCGTTGACCAGCAGACTCAGCGGATCGGAAAACGGGCACCCGCGCCGCTCGATCGATCGGTCCATGCTGTAATCATAGAGCTTGCGGAATCCATGGCTGACGGTCTCTGCCACGCTGCCCTGCTGGTATTCGGGGTCGGTACCGCCTATGGCCATCTTTCCCCACAGCAACATGTCGTCGCGATCGGCGTCAGGCAATCTGAGGATATCGCAAATCACGGCCATTGGAATGCGCACGGCGAGATCGCTGACCAGATCGATTTCGCCATGTGCTGGCAGCTGATCGAAGATGGCGCCGATCATGGCTTTGGTGTGTGCCTCGCCGTCGGCCAGTGCCTTGGGTAGAAACGGTGCGGCCATGACCCGGCGGAACTCGGCATGACGCGGCGGATCGATCATCGCGACATTTTCGCCGATACCCCAGGCTTCGCCGACGACAGCCGCCATTTCGGCATCGATGACAGGTGCCACGCCTTCGCGTTCGGAACTGAACAGCACTGGCTCGTTCAAGATGGTCTTGACGTCGGCATGACGGAATATCGACCAATAGCCACGACGGTCCGGGCTCATCGTCCAATGCACGGGGTCCTCGATACGGAGCGTGTCGAACAAGGCGTAGTGACCTCCGGTCGCGAAAAATGCCGGACTGTTCAAGCGGTCGTCGATGGTCATCGGTGCGAGCCTCCCCAGCCGTAACCTTCAGCCGAGACTACTGCCGGGTACTGCGCTTGTAAACGCAACGCGCAGTATCCGGCGCTCAATCAATGTCCAGTCCGCAAACGCAGTGCGTTCGTGATCACTGACGCCGAACTGAGGCTCATCGCGGCCGCTGCAAACATCGGTGACAGCAGCCAGCCGGTGAACGGATACAACACGCCGGCGGCGAGAGGGATGCCGATAGCATTGTAGATCAGCGCGAAAGCGAGGTTCTGGCGCATATTGGTGACGGCGGCAACTGACAGTGCTCGTGCGGTCGCAATGCCGCGCAGGTCGCCTTTAACGAGGGTGATGGCAGCACTGTGCATGGCGACATCGGTGCCGGTGCCCATGGCGATGCCGACATCGGCTTGAGCGAGCGCGGGCGCATCGTTGATGCCGTCGCCGACGACAGCGACGATGCGCCCTTCGTTCTGCAGTCGCTGTACGAGCGTGCGCTTGTGTTGCGGCAACATACCGCCGTGAATCTCGGCGAGACCGAGTTGTCTGCCGACAGCCTGCGCGCTGACCTCGGCGTCACCACTGGCCATAATCACACGCAGACCCGCCGCCTTCAGGGAGGCCAGCGCAGCGGGTGTGCTGGATTTGATAGTGTCGGCCAGCGCAATACGTCCAAGCAGCACGCCGTCGGCAGCCAGATAGACGATGCTCTCGCTGCCCTCGACGCGCGTCGTCGCATCGAGGGAGGCCACATCGATAGCCACGCCTGCGGTAGCCAGGTAGGTCGGACTGCCAAGCATCAAACGCCGGTTGCCAACCCGACCTTCGACGCCTGCGCCAGCTTCGACGGTGAAGGTGAGCGGACGACTGAGGATGAGTTCGCGCGCACGCGCCGCGTTGACAATGGCACCGGCTAGCGGGTGTTCGCTGCCCTGCTCGAGACTGGCGGCGAGTCGCAGCACATCGTTCTCTGAAGTACCCACCATTGCCACGACTCGTACGACGCTTGGGCGACCCGCAGTCAAGGTCCCCGTTTTGTCGATGACCAGCGTATCGACGTCGCGCAAACGCTCGAGCGCCGCTGCATCGCGAAACAGAATTCCATGGCTGGCCGCACGCCCGGTGGCGACCATCACTGACATCGGCGTTGCCAGACCGAGAGCGCAGGGGCAGGCTACGATCAGCACCGCAATCGCATTGATATAGCCATGAGTCCAGGCCGGTTCCGGGCCAAACAGACCCCACGCCAGCAAGCTGGCAACAGCGACAGTGCCGACGCCGAACACGAAGTAACGCGCGACCTGATCGGCGAGGCGCTGCAACGGCGCGCGCGAGCGCTGGGCCTCGGCGACCTGGGCAACGATGCGGGCGAGCAGCGTTTCCATGCCGATACTCGTCGCTTCGATGATCAGCGTGCCGTCCACGTTCATGGTCGCGCCAATGACGCGATCGCCGGTGCATTTGACGACCGGCAGCGGTTCGCCTGTCAGCATCGATTCATCGACCGCGCTGCGACCTTCGATGACCAGGCCATCGACCGGCACACGGCCGCCGGGGCGGACGCGCAATCGATCGCCGCGCTGCACCTCAGCCAGCGGCACTTCGAGTTCATCTCCACTGGCGGTGACACGTGTTGCTGTTTCAGGCGCGAGGCCTAACAGGCTGCGCAATGCGCTGCCGGTCCGCGCGCGTGCGCGCAGTTCAAGGATCTGCCCGAGCAGAGTCAACGAAACGATGGCAGCGGCGGCCTCGTAGTAGACACCGATACGTCCCATCGTGGCGTAAATATCCGGGAACCACTCCGGTCGCAACGTGGCAGCTACGCTGTAGACGAATGCGGCGCTGGTGCCGGTACCAATCAAGGTCCACATATTGGGGCTGCGTTGGAGCAGCGAACGCCAGGCGCGAGTAAAGATCGGCTGACCTGCCCACAGCACCACCGGCGCAGCCAGCAGTCCTTCGAGCCAGGACTGCAGTGCGGGCGCAATACCTGTGAATCGATGGCCGAACATGGCCAGCGCGACCACGGTCAAGGTCAACGGCAGACTCCACAGGAAGCGGCGCTCGACGTCGGCTAGTTCGGGATCAGCGGCATCGTCCAGACCCGGCAGCAGCGGCTCGAGGCGCATGCCGCAGAGCGGGCAGTCATCCGGTTTCTCAGTGATTATTTCCGGATGCATCGGGCAGGTATAGCGCGTGCCGGGCGGCTGCACGGCAGCGTCCCGCGCTACCGTTTCGGGTGCGAGATAGCGCAATGGATCGGCGATAAAGCGCGTTTTGCAGCCGGCACTGCAGAAATTGAACGCGCGTGTCTCATGCACGTGGTGATGCGGCGACTGATCCGTCACGCTCATGCCGCAGACCGGATCGCGCAAGACCGGGTCGTCGACAGCGGGCGGTTGATGGCCGGTGAGTTCCACGCAGCCGACGATAGCAGCCTGGCCGCCGTCATGACCAGCGCGAGCAGGAGCCGCGCGTGCTATCGGCTCAGGCGAACTTCAGCATCGCAGTCGCATCGCCCGATGCGGGATACCGGCGTCCACGAACTCGGCGCCCTCGGCAACGAAACCATGGGCAGAATAGAAACGCAGCGCATGGACTTGAGCGTGCAGGTAGACCTCGATCAATGCACGCTGCCGCGCATCGGCGATCGCGGCAGTGAGCAGACGCGAGCCGATGCCCAGTTGGCGGTGAGCGGCGAGTACGGCCATGCGGCCGATATGGCCATCCGCCAGCATGCGCACGGTGCCTGCCGGGACGCCGTCGATCAGCGCGAGCCAGTGTCGGGCGGTGTCGTCTTCACCGTCCCATTCGAGTTCCTCTGGCACGGCCTGCTCAAGGACGAATACCTCGCGGCGGATGTGCGCCAGTACCGGCGCGTCACGCGGCCACAGTGCCGCGCGGACTTCGATCGGCTTTTGTTGGCTCAAGTTCAATTCATCCGGCTCGTGACGCTACAGGCTGAATGCCTCGATCACGTTCTCCGACAGAATTCGCCGGCGCGATACTTCCGGCAACGGCGCGAGCATATTGGTCAGTTCGTGCATGTAGTTCGCGGTGTGGTCGGGATGCGGAAAATCCGAGGCCCAGAAAAAACGGTCGTCGCCGATGAACGGCACCACGCCGGCGATGGCGCGCTCGTCCGGGTCGATCGATATATAACAGTGACGCTTGAAATAGACGCTTGGCAATTCTTTCATTCCCGCTTTCGGCATCAAAGGCCCCTGCGATACGGCATCCATGCGATCCATCAGCTGCCCGACCCAGCCTGCCTGCGATTCGAGTATTACGACTTTGATGGTCGGGAAACGCTCGAAAATGCGGTAATGAAACAAGGACACGAATGCCTGCTGCATGCCTTGTGCGACGAGGACATCGAAATACCAGGTGAATTGGAAAGGCTCGCGCTGGGACAGCGCATCGAATCGTCGATGAACATCCAGTGACGGCGGATCCACGGTCGGATGCAGGCCTACCGGCACGCCATGTTCCTGCGCAATGGCCCACATGCGCGCGTAATCGCCATGGCCCGGGGATTTCCGCGTCCACGTGAAGGGATGAAAGAAAATTCCCTTTGCGCCGGCCGTTAGCGCGCGTTCGGTTTCTGTCGCTGCCAGTTCCGGGTCCGACAGCGAAATATGCGCTATCGGCACGAGACGGCCGGCCGAATCGCTGCAGAAATCCATGATCCAGCGGTTGTACGCGCGGGTGTAGGCGGCGGCGATTTCCGGGTCGCGCACTTCGGGCTCCCACAGAATGCCGAGTGTCGGATAAAGCACGGCTTTAGCCAGTCCTTCCTGATCCAGTCGCTGCACGCGCTCAGTCGGATCCATCGAGCCGAAAGGTGCAGAACGAACATAGCTGCGTTCGGCCGACGGGATGATATCCGGTGCGCCCATGCCGCCGAGCGAACCCGGAAATCCGGGCGGCATCAAGCGCGACGGTTTGCCGTCGTATTCCAGATATTCCAGGCCATCGGCATTCGTTCGAATGCGGATGGCACGACTGCGATACTGTGGCTCGAGATATTTCTCCCACAGATCCGGTGGTTCGAGGATGTGGCCATCGGCATCAATCGCGCCTGCGGTATCGACTTCGGTAGACATGCGCTGTACTCCCCTCGCACGATTTCCCCGCAACTATCCTCACCGAGCTCCCCGGCGATGCCGCCGACGATGGACTCAGCCTTTCAGTTTGCCACTGACGAAGTCGTCGATGGTCGCCGTGACCAGCACCTTGCCATTACTGGCCAGCACATCGAACAGTTTGCCGCCTTCCAATGCCTGGCAGCTGAAAAACACGACCGCGCCTTGTGGACCACCGAATTCCATGTGGACGTCGCCGCCCGGGTTGGTGGCAAAGAAACCCGGCTGACGCACTTTGTGCACGGTTTCGTTGGCCGAGGTTTCGATGACGTGATGTTCGCCCTCGAGAACCAGCACCGTGGTCGGGCCGAGATGGCGGTGATAGTGGCAATAGGAATTCGGTTCCCATTTACTCAGGAACTCGATGCGGCCGATTTCCGGTTGTACTCCTAGCACGGCAACCCAGTAGTCGATGGGATAGTCGAAGCGTGGTGTACCGACAATCCGTTGCCACTGGATGGCGTCGGTCTTGTAGCCGGACGCGAATGCGACAGGCGAGGTTGCTTGGTTCATGGGATTACCCTATGCCGATGGCGTAACTAGGATTGTCTAATGCGAGGACGCCCTCGTGCAATCGACCGGTCGTCAGGTTGCTAGGGTCGAATCAGCGCCAATGCGCCTCGCGCATGAAGCGTCGCGGCAAGCGCGAGTGCCGGACCGGCAGGAACGTCCGCCGCATGCAGCTCGCGCTCGCCCTGGCCGCAGAGTCGCAAAGCAAGCTGGGCGGCCCGGCCGGCGCAGGTGTAGCGCTCGCCGTCGACGTATAGCGCCAAGCCGCGGCCGTGGCGAATGAAGGCATAGCGGCTTGATGCAACACGCGCCAGCACCGCACCGCGGACCAATGCACGCGCCAGCTGGGTTGCGCTCAATCGGCGGGTCGGAGGCTCGGCACTTTCGGCATACTTGCGTTCGCTCGTGTAGCGCCCGAACCAGTCGGCAAATCGTGCTTCATCGTTCAGCGCAGACATGGCCAGCGTTCGCAAGCGCGCCAGCGTTGCCGGCGTCAGCTCGCCAGGGGGTGCGTGTTCCTGGCCGGCGGCATCTGTATAGCGGTCATCCTCGTCGAGGCCGGCAATGACTTCGTCGCACCAGTGGCCGATGAGTTCGGCCCGACTCGGTGCCCGCAAGCCGATGGAGTACGTCATGCAGTCATCGCCAATGGCGACGCCATCGTGTGCCCACCCTGGTGGCAGATAAAGCATGTCGCCAGGATCGAGGACCCACTCCTCTGCAGGTTGGAATTCGGCCAGCAGGCGGATATCGGCATGCGGCTGCAGTGGCGTTGCGCCGGTGCAGCGCTGACCAACTCGCCAACGTCGCCGACCGAGACCCTGCAGCAGAAAGACATCGTAATGATCGAAATGCGGACCGACACCGCCGCCATCGGTGGCGTAGCTCACCATGATGTCATCGAGGCGCCAGTCGGGGATGAAGCGAAACGTTTCGAGCAGCGCGGCAACCGCGGGTACGTAGTGGTCCACCGCCTGTACCAGCAATGTCCAGCGGCGTGCCGGTAGCGTATCGAAACGCGCCGCTGCGAACGGACCATGCTCGAGCTGCCAGCGTCGACGCTCGCGCAGGATCAGTCGCGATTCGACCTCGGATTCGCAGGCCAGGCCGGCCAGCTCATCGGGTGTCAGCGGGTTGCGCCAGCGCGGCCAGGCCTGCTTGAGTAAACGCGGCCGGCGTTGCCAGTCGGCACGCAAAAAACGCGGTATATCGAATGCCGGCGTGCCTGCTGGCGCGCGCTGCTTCTTCATTCGCTCTCAGCCGCCCAGGGCAGCGGCAAACAACTGTTTCGCCCGCGTATAATCGGCCTTGCCGTTCGGCGCGCGGGGTACGTGATCGACGATGGCGAGTCGCTTTGGCAATTTGTAACTCGACAACCGTTCGCGCGCCAATCGAATGACTTCATCGGCAGTCGCCACGCTGCCCGGTGCCAGCGAGGCGACGCCGACGACGCGGTTGCCGAACTGCTCGTCGGGTTCGCCGAAGACCAGGGCATCTTCGACTGCAGGATGCTGTTTCAGAATTTCTTCGACTTCTTCCGGAAAGACTTTCTCGCCGCCGGTGTTGATGCAGTTCGAGCCGCGGCCAAGCAGCGTGATCGAGCCATCCGTCTCGACAGTCGCCATGTCACCGGGGAACGAGTAACGCTGGCCACCGACGGTGCGAAATGTGCGCGCCGATTTTTCCGCATCCTTGTGATAATAGAGCGGCACCAGGCCGCCGTTTGCGACCATGCCGATTTCGCCCGAGCCTGGCTGCACTTCGCGGCCGTCCTCGGTGAATACGCGCGTGGTTGGTCGCAAAGCAAATTTTGCCGTCTCACCGGGCGGTGTATCGCGGGTCATGATCGATTGGCCCATACCCCCTTCAGTCGAGCCGAGCACATCGGCAAGCGCAATCGTCGGCAGGTGAGCAAGCAGCGCCTGTTTCACTTCCATCGACCACATTGCGCCCGACGACAACATCAAGCGCAGACAGGAGAGATCCCAGCGACCGGGGGCGGCGTCGAGTGCGCGCAACATCGGCCGCGCAAAAGCGTCGCCGACGATGATGAGCTGCTGTACGCGTTCGCGTTCAACGGCATCCCATAGCTCGACCGCGTCCAGGCCACGACCCTCGAGCAATACAGCGGTGCCACCGAGCGCCATCGGCGCCATCATACCGAGCCAGTTGCCGGTGCCGTGCATGAGCGGTGGTGCCGACATTGCCGCCAGGGCCACGCCGGAATCGACAATCTCGCGCGCTTTCGCGCCGAGCTCAGCTGGCCCGCCAAAAGGCTGCAGGCCGATCATCGTGGGGTAGGATTCGAGGAAGAAATGGGTGAAATCACGCAAGCTGTAAGTCACGCCTTTGGGCATTCCAGTGGTGCCGCCGGTGTAGAACATGTAGAGCTCATCGCCGTGTGGGGCGATAGGTGCGGCCGGCGCGACCGTCGTCTGTATCGTTGCATAGGCGAGCGCGCCGTCGACATGCAGTGTGCCATCAGCAGCCGGGCCATCGTCGACTTCGATCAGGACGGTCATACCTGGTACGAGATGGCGGACACGCGCAACGCGATCGCTGAGCGAGGTGTGATAGATCAGCGCCGCGACATCGGCGTTGTCGAGCAGGTAAGCCAGTTCCTGATCGAGATAACGATAATTGATATTGATCGGCACGCCGCGAATCTTCAACGCCGCGAAATTCGCTTCGCAATACTCCGGTCCGTTGTAGAGGTACAGCCCGACGCGGGCGTGAGGGGCAAGGCCGGCGTCGAGCAGGCATTGCGCAATGCGTGCGGCATTTTGTTCGTAATCGTGCCAGTTCACCCGGCGCTGGCCTTGCGCGACGGCAATGGCCTCCGGAACGGCCTTGGCGATCGACTCCCATATCGCACCGAAATGCGTTGCCACCATGTGCTTTCCCCTCGCCCTGAATGACCGGCATTGTGCGCGATGCCGGCCGGGGGCGCGAGCCTTGTCGGGAACGGCGCCAGCGGCGGGTTGGCAGCCGTGTCCTGCCTCGGTTTCGGCGCGCGATAATGCGCGCTATGCCCGCATTTCCAACTACGCAGTTGCGGCCTCAGGACGTACGCTATCGACCACAAAAGCAGCGTTGAGGGGATGCACCATGGCCGACCGCGAGCATTCGATCAGGGGCCGTCGGGTAGCCTGCGGACTGGCCCTGCTCAGCCTTCCGGCACTCGGACTGGCTGAGGACAACACGTTCGAAATCGCGCGCTTCGGCGATTCTGCCGGGTCGGTGGGAGTCGACTTCAGCGATTTTCTCGAGCCAAGTGTCAACAACACCGGCGCAGTCGTGTTCAATGCCCGGCAGAGCGGTGCCAATGTCGCGCCGACGAACAACAGCGGCATCTATCGCTTTCAGCTGACGGATCTGTTTGGCGCGGTAGTCAATCAGATTGTGGAAATCCTGCGTGAAGATTCCCAGCTCGATGCCAGTGGCACCGGATTGACCGCCGGCGATTTGTTTCTGACGACAGTCTATCTCGAGGATCCGCAGATCGACGTCGTGCAGGGTGTCACAGGAACGTTCAATACCGTCGCCTTCGAACTCCCGGTGCGCAGCGGGCTGGCCGGTGGCAACACGGCGATTGTCGTCGAAGAGGATGCCGGCGCGCCCGGCGATAACTACCATCTGGCTGGCGCCGAAGGCGAGGACGTGCCGAACGGCGACGGCGCATATCGCGATCTCGGTGGCATCAATCTGTTCGGGGTCGGGACCCATGGCGAAGTCGGCTTTTTTTCCGCGCTGAGCGACACCACCGCCGGTACCGCAAACGACACTGCCATCTTTCGTCGCGATAGTCAGAACGGCACGGTCGAAATCGTGCGCGAAGGAGATAATGTCAACGGCAGCAACTTGAGTGGCGTGTTCTCGCCGCATATGAACAACGACGGTGGCATGGTCTTTTCCGCTACGCTCGCCGGTGCGCCGGCGCTGTCGGATACTGCGGTCTATCGTGTTGCCGATAACAGCACCGCGATTTCGCAGGTGGCCGAGGAGGGCGATGATGTCCCCGGCGGCGATGGAGATTTCGCCGTGTTTTCGCAGCTCCGCATCAACAACGATGGCGATGTCGCGTTCAGCGCACTGCTCCGTAACACGGACGGTCTGCCGGATACCCCGCTCGCCGGCAGCAGCGCGCTCGATGACAGCGCGATTTTTCTCAAGCGTGCCGGTGGCGATTTGATGGCGCTGGTCCGCGAAGGTGATCTGGTCCCGTCCGGTGACGCCCGCTACGGTCGCTTTGCCGAGAACAACAACGGCGCCATGCCGCGCCCGGCACTGAACGACAACGAGCAGGTCGCGTTTCGCGTCGAACTGTTCGATACCGACGACGAGAACCCATTCGGCATCTTTGTCGCCTCGCCTGATTCCGTCGAGCATGTCGCCCGCACCGGTGAGAGTTACGAGAGCGGAATATTCGCGTCTTTCGAGCATCCTGCGCTGAACAATGCGGCCATGGCCGCTTTCATCGCCGAGCTCAATATCGGCACCGTACAGACGGAAGAAGGCGAGATCCCGCTGCTGCAAAAAATCCTGATGGTCTCCGACGGCAACGAGCGCGCAACGGTCGTCCGCGAAGGCGATATTCTGAATGGCGAAATTGTCTTCGATATTACGTTCAACAACGATCCGGAGGGTCAAACCAACGGTTTCAGCGACAGCGGGCTCGTCGCCTATGAAGTGACTTACGAAAGCGGTATTCATGCAATCAATGCGTGGTCACCGGAATTGTTCTGGCGTGAGACTATCCCGGACCCTGCTCTCGAACACGAATGGAATGACAACGCCAACTGGCGTTTCGGGCTGGACCCGGGCGCTGTCCATGACGTCACACTGAGCCCTCTGAACGATACGCTCATCCGAGGTCCGGCAGCGGATGTGACCGTGAAATCCCTGGCTCTTGGGACCGGTGACGGCGAGGTCCGCCTGCTGCTCGGCGCAGGCGTCCTCGGCACGATCGAAGGGCTGCACGTCGGCGACAACGGCCTCCTCGAAGGTGGCGGTACGCTGTCCGGCAATATCGAGAACCATGGGCTGGTGCAAGTGACGCCGGGGCAGGCGCTCGATGTCAACGGAAACTTCGTCAATCGTTCTGAGGTCGTGGTCGAGGCCGCCGCCCACATCCGCTTTGCCGGTCAGTATTCCGGCGACGGCAGTATCAACGGTAACGGTGTGAGTCTGTTTGCAGGCGGACTGTCGCCAGGCAGCAGTCCGGTCTTGCTGGAGATAGCCGGGGACGCCGTGCTCGAGGCGAGCAATGAGACCATCCTCGAGATCGCCGGTCTTACGCGCGGAAGCGAATACGACAGCTTGGCTGTCGGTGGACAACTGACGCTGGGCGGTACACTCAGCATCGTCTTCATCGACGGCTTTTCGGCGTTGTCGGGCCAGGATTTCCTGTTGTTCGAAGCGGGTAGTCTGCTCGGCAGTTTCACTGCCGTCGTACTGCCCGACATCGACGGCTTGAACTTTCTGCTCAATCAGGACGGTACCAGTCTGCGCTTGAGTGTGCAGGCAGTGCCGTTGCCAGGGGCTGCGTGGCTGTTGCTGAGCGCCGCCGGCCTGTTGGTTCGGCGGCGGGGGGCGCGCAGTGTCAGCGCGCGCGACAGCTGTCGATCCGCCACCGCCGCGAACAGTGCTTGCGGGCCTGAGTGTTAACGTTTGTGGCCTGTAATTCTATCGGGTTTTACTTGCGCTAAACTGCTCCCATCCAGTTTTTCTGGAAGCAGTTTTGATGGAGCCCGACACTGATGAAGCGTTTACTCCTGCTGGCAGTTGCTGCCGTGACCCTCAACACGCAGGCTGCAATACTCACGTTCGATGACGTTCCCGGATCAGGTCCGAACACCGTCGGGCCGATACCGGCTTCCTACTACGGATTCAATTTCGCCTGCAGTCCATGCGGCGAAAACCGGCTCGACTGGATTGACACGGTCAGCTCCTCCAGCTGGCCTTTCGGCGCTCATAGTGGCGAGTTCACGCTGCTGAACAACTATGGCGGTATCGGCATCATCACTGCCGACGGCGGTGCCGACTTCACGTTTGACGGCTTGTGGGCGAAAGTATGGAGCCTGCCACCGGAGTCGGGTGGGCCGGATCAGTTGTTCGGTACGTTGAGCGGTTTCAATAACGGCGTGGAAGTATGGAGTGTGGCCACCGGGCTGAACGGTTCGTTCAAATTCTTCGCGGCGCAGAGCGGCGCGATCGACGAGTTGCTGCTCGGTTTCGGCAATCATTTTCTGGTTGACGACCTGCGTTTGAACGAGACCAGCGTTGTGCCGGTGCCTGGCTCCGCTGGTCTGCTGGCGCTTGCCATCGTCGGCCTGTGGTCATCGCGCCGCAAGTTGGCGGTCTGATCGCCTGACGACTATCGCTCGCTACGCCCTCGGCATGGCGGGCACCGCCATCTCGCGCGATAATCGGGTCGTGCTCGCTTGAGTCACTGCGCCAAGCTGGAGACCCGCGTGGAATCACCCGATCTGCATCGTTTTTTATTTGACGGCCTGCCGGTGCGTGGCGCGCTCGTGCGCCTTACGCATGGCTGGCGCGAAGCGCTGGCCAGGCGTGCAACGGTCGGCGCGTTTCCAGCGCCGGTCCGCGCTCTGATTGGCGAAATGACGGCGGCCGGGATTCTCATGCAATCCAACATCAAATTCGACGGCGCGCTGGTGCTGCAGGTGCATGGCGATGGTCCGGTCAAACTTGCCGTCGCCGAAGTCCGTTCTGATCTCAGTTATCGGGCCACCGCCACCGTGGTCGGCCCGATAGCGGACGACGCTGGACTGCAGGCAATGGTCAATGTCGGCGGCCACGGTCGTTGCGCGATTACGCTGGATGCAACGGACAGGCCCGCCGGAACACAACCCTACCAGGGTATCGTGCCGCTGCACGGCGATCAGCGCGAACCCCTGACAGTGCTGGCAGCGGTCATCGAACATTACATGCTGCAATCCGAACAACTCGACACGCGTCTCGTACTGGCCGCCAATGATGACGTCGCAGCGGGACTGTTGCTGCAGCGCATGCCTGCCGGCGGCAAGCTGGGCGGCGGCCTTGACGAAGACCAGATCGGCCGCAACGAAGACTTCAATCGCATCGCGCAACTGGGCGCCACGCTTGGTCGCGATGAACTGCTGACACAGGACGTCGAGACCATACTACGTCGCCTGTTCTGGGAAGAGCCGCTGCTGAGGTTTGCGCCATCGTCGACGCGTTTCCGCTGCAGCTGCGGCCGTGAGCGCGTTGGCAATATGCTGCTGACGCTAGGTCGTGCGGAAATCGACGACATCATCGCCGAACGAGAAGTGGTGGAGGTCGGTTGCGATTTTTGCGGCCAGCAATACCGCTTCGATGCCGTCGATGTCGGCGAATTGTTCACGCCAAAGCAGGATCAGATTGCCGCCTCCGGAGCGATGCAATAGCAGCCCGGCTTCGGCGAGTATTCAGGCGCGAAAGCGCGCCTTGCCGGTGCCACGATAGAGCGTCGCTGCCTGCGCCGCGGTAATCGTGGCATGACGCTCGACGGCCGCCGGACTCATATCGTATTCAGGTGGCTGTTCCTGCGCAAAATGACGATAGCGGTCCTCGCCGCGCACCAGCGTGGCGGAATCGGAGGCACCGGCAATCTGCCGCACATGGGTCGGAACGTAGCGAATGGCGTAGCCGATGCGCCTGTCGTCGGCGCGGTTCGGTTCAGACCCGTGTACGATCAGGACGTGATGCAGGGAAACTTCGCCGGGACTGAGCAGCAGCGGAACCGCTCGCGTGCCATCGACTTCGACAGCGACTTCCTGACCGCGCGTCAGCAGATTGTGTTCGGCGAACGTATCGCGATGGGCAAATTGCTCGCGGTGTGAGCCAGGTAAAACGCGCATCGCGCCTGAGGCGAGCGTGCTGGGCGACAGCGCGACCCACACGGTTACGACGTCCGGGCTGCTCAAACCCCAATAGGTGGCGTCCTGATGCCAGGAAACGAAGCCCGGGTCGTGCGCCTCCTTGATGAAAAACGAACTCGACCAGCACAGCAGATCTTTCCCGAGCAGATCTTCCACCGCATCGAGAATACGAGGGTCGAACACCAGATCCCACAGCCAGGTGAACAATAGGTGCGACTTGTGCCGCAGGTGCCCGGATAGCGGGCCGCCCGCACTACTTTCGTAACGTTCGAGCTGTGCCCGTAGTGCTGCGGCATGCGTGCTTGGCATGATGCGCAGTGGCGCGAAGTAGCCTTCCTGCTGGAACTGCCAGACCGCCGCCGGCGACAGGCTCTTGTACGTCGGCGTATTTTCCCGCGACTGTTCGACCATGCGCCAAGCTCCCCGCTGTGCGACCGCCTTGCTGCATTGTTGTGCATCAGCCGGCATTTCGCCAGTCGCCATGCCATTGCCAGCGGCAAGTCGGCGTTCCACTATAGAGCTGCCTCCCAAGGTAATCCTCAGTCAGTCAGCAGGAGTAGCCAGCCTATGTCGATGGACCAGGTCGATTATGAAATCCATGGCGACGATATGCAGTTCGTCGAAATCGAACTCGATCCCGGCGAAGCTGCCATCGGCGAAGCAGGCGCCATGATGATGATGCAGGACGGCATCGAAATGGATACTGTGTTCGGCGACGGTTCACGCGCTGCCGAGCAGGGCGGACTCATGGGCAAGCTGCTCGGCGCCGGCAAGCGTCTGGTTACCGGCGAATCGCTCTTCACGACGGTCTATCACAACGAGACGCAGCAGAAACGACGCGTCGCCTTTGCCGCACCCTACCCGGGCCGTATCGTCGCCATCGATCTGAAACAGCTCGGTGGCACCTTCATCTGCCAGAAAGATGCGTTTCTGTGTGCGGCGCGCGGCGTTGCTCTCGGTATCGCATTTCAACGCAAGTTAGGCACCGCGCTATTCGGCGGCGAAGGGTTCATCATGCAGAGGCTCGACGGCGACGGCCTCGCTTTCGTGCACGCGGGTGGGACGCTCGCTGAAAGAACGCTCGGACCGGGGGAAATCCTGCGCGTCGACACCGGCTGCGTAGTCGGATATCAGACCTCGGTCACCTTCGATATCCAGTTCGTCGGCAAGCTCAAATCAGCGATATTCGGTGGCGAAGGACTGTTTTTCGCCACCCTGACCGGGCCTGGACGAGTCTGGCTGCAGTCCTTGCCGATTTCCCGTCTGGCCGGCCGCGTACTCGCTTACGCGCCGCGCGCCGGCGGCAGCGCCCGCGAGGAGGGCTCGCTGCTTGGCGTACTCGGTGGCGTGCTCGACGGCGACAATCGTTAAAAACGACTCCGCTCGAAATGACGGCGTTACGCGAGCGCGCGGCCTTGTCCTGCCTTTACTCGCTATGTTTTTTTGTCAGTCTGTTATGCATTTGAACGCGCTGCTGCTTCGCGCAGCTTGCGAACTTTCTCGTTGGTTTGATTGAACAGCAATTCGCGGCGCGCTTTTTCTTCGTCTTCCGTCAACTTGCGCTCACCGAGTTCCTTGGCGACATAACGGCCGCGCTGCACTGCCGGTCGCTCGTTGATGTCATCGTGCCAGCGTTTCAGGTTGGGGAAGTTGTCCCACACCGCCTCGTCGATAAGGCGCCCGAGCAAGGTTGCCCACGACCAGCTCAGAATGTCGGCGATGCTGTACTCGGCGCCGGCGAGATAGCGATTGGCCGAGAGCTGCGCATCCATCACGCCGCATAGACGATCGACTTCACCGACGAAGCGCTTGGTACCGTAGACAAGTTGTGTGGCATCGTCGGTAATGTTCTTGGCGTAGTTCTTGAAGTGGTTGGCGTTGCCCATCATGGGGCCGAGATTGGCCATCTGCCAGTAAGCCCACTGCAGCACTTTGTAGCGTTCGGCCCCGGCGCGCGGCAGGAACATGCCCGTTTTGTCGCCGAGATATTCGAGGATCGCGCCGGATTCGAATATGCCGAGCGGCGCACCGCCACCAAGCGGTTCGTGATCGACGATGGCCGGCATCCGATTGTTCGGGCACAGGCGCAGGAAATCGGCTTTGAACTGGTCGCCACCACCGATATCAACGGCCTTGATGGTATACGGAAGGCCGCATTCCTCCAGCATGATGGTCACTTTCCAGCCGTTAGGCGTGGGCCAGTAATAAACGTCAATCATGTTCCGTACTCCGAAATAAGCGTGTCGTGGCGAAAGGGCGCATGAGCGTATCACAGCTGCTTGCTGGTGCTGTCGCGGCGGTGCTTGACGTCGAACCAGGCAGATACCCGGCGTTCAGTAGGATTGACACTCGTAGTTAATTATAATGATAATCATTCTCATTAAGAATAATTACTCGTCTGCTGCTTTTCACCTACCGGTACTGAAGGAGATCGACCATGGTTCGACGCTGCGTGATTCACCAGGTGTTGTGCGAGGAGCGCGACCCGAACGACCTGCCGATAGAGGCTCTGCACGCGAGTTGTATCCGCATGTTGACGCACCACGCGCTGCATCCTTCACCCGCGCTCGCCGGTACCATCGCCAAGATGCTGCAGGCGATCGCGCGCCATCGCGATCGGTTTGACGCTGCCCGGGGCGGCGATCTGTATGCGCAAGCGGCTGACGTCTGGAAGCGAATTGAAGCTGACATGACGCCGGAGCCCGATAGCCACATCGGTAACCGCCCGGTCTCGCAGCTGCACTGACAGCGGCTAGCGGCAGCGTCGCTGTCTGCCTGCCGGTTATTGCGAGACGCTGGCGCCGCCACCTATGCTTCACGGTCCGCCGCAGGCGGCCCGATACCCACAGGAGTAGCGCAATGCGTTTCGGAATTCTCATGCCGCCGAAAGTCGACGATTACGGCGTAGTCGCTTACGCGGAAAGTCTGGACTTCGACAGTGCCTGGCTCGCCGACTCACAGATGATCTGGTCGGACTGTTATGCCGTGCTGGCCCTGGCTGCCAAGGAAACATCACGTATCAGACTCGGTACCGGAGTTGCCATTGCCGGCACCCGAATTGCGCCGGTGACGGCGCACTCGATCGCGTCGATCAATCAACTGGCGCCGGGTCGGACATTCCTCGGTATCGGCACCGGTCATACCGCGATGCGCGTGATGGGCATGGACCCAATGCCGATCAAGGCATTTCGCGATTACCTGCGGGTCGTGCGCAGCCTGCTCGAGGGCGACGAAGTGGAATACACGCTGAACGGCGTTACACGCACCATCAGTCTGCTGCATCAGCATATGGGGTTCTTCAATCTCGCCGATAGAATTCCGATCTACGTTGCCGCCAACGGGCCGCTCGCGCTGCGCACGGCCGGCGAATTCGCCGACGGTCTGATGTCGATATTCAACGAACAGGCGCCGGTACTGGCGCAGAATCAGCGTCTGGTGCAGGAAGGCGCCGCCGCGGTCGGTCGCAACTTGCCGGTGGACTATCACATGGCGACTGTCACCGCAGCCATCCCACTGGCACACGGCGAAGCAGTCAATTCACCGCGCGTGATCGACGAGGCTGGGCCATGGGCTGCGTGCGCCTTGCATTTTGTCTACGAGGTCTTTCAGAAAACCGGCGACGAGGCGGCCGTTCCACCGGCGTTTCGTGGCGTGTTCGAAGCCTATTGTGCGCATGTTGATGCCATGAAAACGCCTGTCCACAAACGCTATCTCGAGATTCATAACGGCCACGGCACGTTCATCGTACCGCAGGAACGCAAGTTCATGACGCCTGAAGTATTGAACGGCTGCTGTTTGATCGGCGAACCAGAGCAACTGATCGAAACGATTCGCGTGGCAGAACGCAGCGGATTACGTGAGGTCAACATTGTTCCGCCAACCGCCGACGCACGAAAAGTCATTGCCGATTTCGCGCGTGACGTAATCAAGCACTACTGATGACGACGCACGGTTACGGTCACGAGACATGGCACAAAAGTAACAGACATTGGCAACAGGCCCCCTTTCTGTCATCCGGCGCGAGGGCTATCTTGCGGACCGTTCCATCCGGACCTCGTGGCGCTACCAACGCGTCGTCCGTCCGCTAACGCTGGCAGGGGAGAACTCATGACTGAAGCTGAAAAAATCGCGCGCAACGTATTCAAAGTGCGCCTGTTCGTCGATGCCTGGGAGGCGGTCGATCCGGATGTCGCGATGGCCTGTCTATCAGACGATATCGTCTACATCAACCAGCCGTTGGCACCCGTCATCGGGCAGCACGATGTTCGCAAGATTGTTGCGGGCATCATGAAGCTTTCGGTAGCGGTGCACTGGGAGCTGCGCAATTGTTTCGGTCGCGGTAACACTGTCGTCACCGAGAGACTCGATTGCTGGGATTTTGATGGCAAGGGCTGGGGGCTCAAGTTGCCGTGTATCGGCATGTTCGATCTGAACGACGACGGCAAGATCTGCGGTTGGCGTGATTATTTCGACAACCGGATGTGGTTCGATAACGGCGGACCGACGCTGCACCTCGACTGAACGCGGCATCACCCGGCGCGAGCTGCGTCACATACATCCAACCTGCACATCATGGAGTCAACAATGAACACAACTGAAAGCAGGATTGCGCGCAATGAAGGCGTGGTCCGCGCGTTTCTCAAAGGGTGGGACGACTGCAATGTCGATGCCTGCATGGCGCAGTGTACTGAAGACATGTGCTATCTGAACCAGCCGTTGGAGGCCATTCGCGGCAAGGAGAACGTCCGCCGGATGATTGCCTCGATATTCGTGCCGGCGAAAAAAGTCGAGTTCAAGCTCATCAACGTTTTCGGCCATGAGAACAAGGTCATCACCGAAAGGGTCGATCAATGGGACTGGAACGGCAGCGGAGTGTGGCAGATGGAGCTCAAGGTCTGCGGCATGTTCGAACTGACCGAGAACGGCAAGATCATCGAATGGCGCGAATATTACGACAACGACTACTGGACGCGCTGCGGCGGACCGACATTGATTCAGGAACCCTGAAGACCACGGGTTCGCGTCCACGCTCGACCTGATACGGGCTGCTTCATGCAGCCCGCTCGGCACTGGCCACCACAGCAGCCAGCTTCGCCGTTAAGCCACTCCGCTTGCCAACAGATGATCCAGCCACAAATTCGAAAGCTTCTCCTGCACCGTATTCTGCCGTAGCCGCGCGCGCAGATTGGGGAAGTCGACGAGATCCAGCGGCTGGTCCTGGTTGTAGCAGGAATAGACGAAGTCTTCTTTACCGGTTTCCGGGTCGACGTGCTTGCATAGGCATTGCGCACAGACACCTTTCATCATGCATTGCATCGGCGAGTTGATCGACCCGATGGCGGCATGACCGGGCTTGAGGTAGGGCGCCAGCACTTCCTTACGCGCTCGCTTGACCGCCGCCATCATAAGATCTGATCCGATAACGACAACCTCATCGACATCCTGCAGTCGAATGGTCTGCTCGCCGAGTCCACCTTCGGCATAAGTCACCATCGCCTGCACGACGTTGCCGACAAAGCTGCGATCCTGGCTGCGCCGAATGGGAATGGCGGTGACGTCTGCGCCGGGATCGACTGCCCACACCACGATATCTGCCGCTGCTTCGATATCGTCGAGCTTGAAGACATCCTGCGCGCGCTTATAGCCGGCGAAATACAGCACCCGGTTACCGGCAGCGCGGAGCGCCTTGCCAATGGAAAACAACACGGCATTGCCGAGACCGCCGCCGACCAGCATGACCGTGCTGTTGGTCGGTATGTGTGTCGGTGCGCCGGTTACGCCCATGACGACCAGGGGGTCGCCCGGGCGGCACCGCTGGAGCAGACGTGAGGAAGCGCCCATCTCGAGTGCGATGAGCGAGATCAGGCCTTGCTCCTTGTCGACCCAGGCACCGGTCAGTGCCAGACCTTCCGGTGACAGCACGGCCTGCTCAATCCGCGGCGAGAATGCTTCCGGATTCTGCACCCGGTAGAACTGCCCTGGCTCGAACTTGGCCGCGGCGAATGGCGCGTGGGCGATGACTTCGATAATCGTCGGCGTGAGTCGATTGACCGCGACAACGGTGGCGACGAACGCTTCATCAAGGGTCTGCAGAAAACGGCGCAGCGCGACTTCGCGCTGCGGCTGCTCGGCGGCCGGAAGCCGCGCAAGCTCGTCTTCGAACAGCGCAACAATATAGGGATAGCCATCTTTCGCGCTGGCCATGGCCTTGACCACGTTGCCCGCATACACGGGATGGTTGTCGCCGTAGAACGTGACATGTCGGCCGTCGCGGCTGTATGACGTAAATGGTGAGGGAATGCCGAGCTTCGGTGTGGTCGGTCCACCGGCAGCCTGCAGTTGGCCGGTCGTCGCGTCGGGTTCGAAACGGCGAAAGAATTTGCCGTCAAGTTCGAATGTGCCTGGGTGTTCCTGTTCGTAGATGATGTTGGGCGACGTGCCAGCAGCGACAAACAGGCTTTTCAGCGGCAGCTCGACCGGCTCTGTCGCGCCAGTGTGTTCGAACCGTACCGCCCGCAGTGCACCGAAGTCGTCGGCCAATGCTTCCAACGGATTCATATTGGTTGCGATCTCGATGCCCTCGGTCAGCGCCTCGTTCACTTCTTCATGATTCTGCCGATAGGCCGGCGAGTCCTGCAGCGGCTTGCGATAGAACAGCGTCACACCACCCCAGCTCTTCACCAGTGGCGCGAAGTCAGGCATTTCACCGGCAGCGTCGGCGCGCGTACGTTCTGCGCGGACAGCAGTTCCGTGCAGCAGGAACTCGTCGAGGATGCCGAGTTCTTCGGCGTCGTAGCGCGCACGGACCGCCTCGGTGCCGAGGTCGGCGCACAAGCGCTCGTAGCGATAGAGCGTCTTCTCCACTTGCCGCGGGTAGTAAGCCATGACTTCAGTCGCGGTATCGACTGCGGTCAGACCGCCACCGATGACTCCGGCCGGCAGACGGACCTGCAGATTAGCGAGCGAGGCCGACTTGCCGGCGCCGGTCAGCTGCAGACCCATGAGGAAATCCGACGCTTTGCGGATGCCGCGAATGAGATTGTTCTTGAGCCCGATGAGTGACGGTTTGCCGGCACCAGTAGCCAATGCGACGTGATCGAAGCCGAGGTTCCAGGCGTCGTCCAGATTCAGCGTGCCGCCGAAGCGGATACCACCGTATGCGCGGAAAGTGCGCCGACGCAGCAATGTCAGATAAATGACCTTCAGGAAGTTTTTGTCCCAGCGCACCGTGATGCCGTACTCGGCGACGCCGCCGAAACCGTTCAAGGTGCGGTTGTCGAGATCCTCGTACAGCGTATTGAAATCGCGGACCGGCTGCGGTGGCGCACTCATCGTGCCGGTCAGCAGTGGATTCAACGGCTCGAGTTTCAGCGCATCGATGCCGACGACGGCGAAACCTTCCTGTAACAGATAGTGTGCCAGCGTGTAACCCGCTGGCCCGAGTCCAGCAACCAGCACTTTCTTGCCGTTATAGGGGAGCAAATGCGGGCGCTTCACGTTGAGCGGGTTCCACCGTGTAAACAGCGCGTAGATCTCGAAACCCCACGGTAATTTAAGAACATCGGTCAGGACATTGGTCTCGATCTGGGGAATATTGACCGGTTCGGTCTTCTGGTAGATGCACCCCTTCATGCAGTCGTTGCAGATCCGGTGGCCGGTTCCGGGGCACATCGGATTGTCGATCACTATCAGGGCCAGCGCGCCGATGTTGTCACCCTGGCGTTTGACGACGTGCATCTCGGAAATCTTCTCACCCAGCGGACAACCGATGACGGAGACGCCGAGCGCATTGGTCTTGTAGCCGCCGTCTTTCTTGTTCGGCATGCCTTTGGAACAGGTATCGTTGTCGCGATCGTGGCAATAGATGCAGTGGTCGACCTCGTAGAGAACGCGGCGTTGCCCATAACGCGGATCAGTCAGCGAGAAGCCATCGCGCCGGCGGCGATGGCTGTCGTCTGCAACCCATGATTTATAGCCTTTGCGCTCGCGCTCCGGGTGATGCACGAGATGTTGCACATCCGTCTTGGCCGGCTGCTTGAAGCTGACCCAGCTGTTGGCGGCGAGCGGCGCGAAGTTTTCGTCGTGCTGAACGAGCACGCACCATTGTTCGAGCGCTTCACGCGCACCAGTCAGCAGCGTCTCGTCATCGGCCGTTGCTGCCCATGGCGCATGCTGGCGCAATGTCGCCGTGAATCCGGCCGGTGGCGGTGTTTTGCCACTGACGATGGCTGCTGCGCGTGCAGTCAGATATTCTTCGTCATCGATCAGGCGCGCTTCTTCACGCGCAGCCTCGCGCAGGACAGGCACTGCAGCAGCCAGCGCCGCGCGATCCAGACTGGCCACCGCTTCACCTTTCCAGCGCTTGGCGAGCGGCGCGATGAATTCGTTGCGGAAGCCGAGGACGATCGTATCTTCGTCGCGGATCAACGCCTGCTGTGCAGACCACGCCTCTTCGATGCGAAACAGACGGGCGACGAAGGTGCCGAGGTATGGTGCCGCATCGGTCAGGACTGCCGAAATCGCTTCCGGCGTCATGCCCTCGCCGAGATTGCTGCGATAGGCCTGCAGGCGGTCGCCGAGCGCCGCGTCGCTGGCCTGTAGATAATCATCGAACGTCGCCGTCAGGCGCGCTAGCGCGGCCGGCTCATACAGATCGGCATAGGTATAGCCGGGCAGGCCAAGGGTCAGAGTGGGCGTCTCGGGATAGTGCTGAGGTGCGTTCATGATGCTCGCGTACTGGACGGATTAAAAAGCGCGAAGATACGGCACCGTATGGAATGGTGCAAGGAGTGCCGGGCAATCGTGCATGATAGCGCGTCGTCACCCGCTGCTGACACGCCCGGCTAGCGGCTTTGGCGTGCTGGCCGGATGTTGTCGATGGCCACATTGACCGGCGGAAAATGGCGCATTGCTGCCTGTCGTGCGAAACTCCCGCCGAGCAGCGTGGTCTGTCGGTCCATCGTCGGACCGGCGGCATTGTCGCCGCAGTCACAGGAGCATACGAGTAGTGAAGCGCCAATTGAGCAGAACGAATCACATTATGGGTACGCTGACCAAGACCTTGCTGGTGCTGGGTGGCTTGCTCGCCTTGCCCGGGTGCACCCCATTGACCGCGACAGGCGCGGCCGTCAGCGGCGACCCGCGGACTACCGGTACGGTCGTCGACGATCAGCAGATCGAAGGTAAGACGCGTGATTTCTTTAAGGCTGACGCCGATCTGGCGCAGAACTGCCATCTCAATGTGACCAGCTATAACCAGATAGTGCTGCTTTCCGGTGAGTGCCCGACCGAGAATCTGCGCACGCGTGCCGCTGAGTACGCCGGGCGCGTCGCCAAAGTTCGCCAGGTACACAACGAAGTTGCCATCGACCCGCCCAGCACAGTCACCATGCGAACCAACGATGGCCTGATCACGACTCGCGTCAAAGCCAAGCTGCTGACCATCACCAATCTGTCTGATCGCAACGTCAAAGTCGTCACGGAAGCAGGGACGGTGTATCTGCTCGGGCTGGTCGACCGCGATTCCGGCGATGCCGCCGCTGAGGCAGCGGCCGGGCTCAGCGGCATCGGCAAAGTGGTGAAATTGTTCGAGCATCCGAAATAGCGGCTGGCGGAGACGACAATGAATACGGAAGCGGCTGATGCCGCGCGGGCGCTGCTGACGGCCTGCTATGACGGTGTACTGGCAACGATTTCAGTCGCCGAGGCTGGTTACCCTTTCGGCTCGGTCGTACCTTATTGTCTGAATGACAGCGGGCTACCCGTCATACTGATTGCCGGTATTGCGCAACATACGCGAAATGTCCGTGCCGACGCGCGGGTTTCGCTGACCGTTTTCGACCGCAATGAGCCTGACCTGCAGACCGCAGGGCGGGTGACCGTCATCGGCGATGCCGCCGCGTTGGAAGGGCAGGCGGCCGAACAGGCCGCAGCGAGATATCTGCGTTTTTTCCCCAGCTCAGCTGACTACGATCGCACACATGATTTCGCGTTTTACGGCATTGTCCCGCGACGAGTGCGATTCATCGGCGGCTTCGGCGAGATCCATTGGCTTGAACCGGCCGCAGTCATCCGTGCGAATCCGTTTGCCGGCCAGGGGGAGCATGGCGTCGTTACACACATGAACGCCGATCACGGCGACGCGATGGTCCACTATTGTCACACTGCGGGCATTGTCGTTGAGGATGGCGTGCAACCAATGATGGCTGGATGTGACAGCGAAGGAATCCATCTCCGCGTCGGCGAGCGCATCCACCGTCTGCCATTCCCGCAGGCCGTCAGCGAGCCCGGTGCGATGCGCGCTACCCTGGTCGCCATGGCACGACGCTAGCGCGGCTGTGATCAGGCGCGACGGATGACGTTGTCGGCGAAGCGCTCCAGTCGTTGTTCGATATCGGCGCCGTCACTGGCGCCGCCGAGACCGTAACCAACCAGCAGACGCGAGACGCCTAAGTCGGCGAAGCGCTTGACGGTGTCGAGATTTTCGTCGGGCAGGATGGCGGTCCATTCGATTTCATCGGGATTGCGCCCGAGGCGAGCGCATTCGGCCGCGATTTCTGCTTTCAGCGGCAGCAGGTCCTCGGGCTTGAACAGCGCCGGGAAGAAGCCGTTGCCAAACCGCGCGGCACGACGCGCCGACGCTTTGGAGTGGCCGCCAATGACTATCGGTACGCCGCCCGCCTGCACCGGCTTCGGATACATGTGGACTTTGCCCCATTTGAAAAACGGGCTATCGAAAGCTTCCGGTTCGGCAGCCCACAATGAACGCATGGCGCGTATCGTTTCGTCGGTGCGTGCAGCGCGCTCTTCGAACGGGATGCCGAGCGCCTCGAATTCGTCTTTCATCCAGCCAATGCCAACGCCCAGGATCAGGCGGCCGTCGGACAAGGCGTCGATGGTCGCGGCTTCCTTGGCGATATAGAACGGGTGGCGTTGCGGCAGGATGACGATGCCGGTGGCGAGCTTGATGGTCGAGGTAATTGCAGCCGCGTAGGCGAGCGGCAGCAGCGGATCAGGCAGCGCTGTGTCCTCCGGTATCGGAATACGTCCGCTGGCGTCATACGGATAAGTCGCCTGGTAGCCTACCGGTATGACGACGTGCTCGATGGTCCAAATCGATTCAAAGCCGACGCGCTCGGCGGCCGTGACGAGTTTCGTATAGGCGCGTCCGCGCGCGAACGGGCCGACGTTGACAAAGAATAAGCCGAAATCCATGCGCGTCCCCTCGCTCAGGCCAGCGTGCAACCATAGTAGACGGCGTCTTCGCGGTGACTGCGATGGCGCAGATGCACGGCGCGCTTTTCGTTGTCCTCTGTCGGCAGATCGAGCGTCAGCGCGACCGCTTCGCAATCGCGCATGAAGGCATCGGTCATTGCATCCACAACGAAGCCGATGCCCGCCGCCGATTGATTGAGCAGGGTCAGATCGATGACACCGTCGGGCTGACCGTCGGCGTCAAGCACGATAGCCTCGATGACTTCACCGGCGCTCGGCGACAGTCGCAGATCCTGGCGTCGATTGAACACGCTGAAGAAATCCGCAGTGGTGCGGTCCATCAGGTCGGGTTTATCGAGGAATTCGACGGCCACGACACGGTGACCACCGCCGTCGGCGGTGAATACCAGGCGCCCGCGGATCTCGACTGAGCCGTCCAATCCCGGCGCCTGGATCGAGGTGGTGACCAGCTGCCCGCGCGTCAGCGTCAGGTTGCCAGCCAGCGGCAGTGCGATACGCACGCCGCGCAGATTGACATCGATCACGGTTTCGACGCGGATGTGCTGCCCATCAGCGACGATGCTGAGCGCAGGTGCCCAGACCGGCGCCGGTTCGAGTCGATACATGAGCCGTCGGTTGCGTTGTATTTCGTTATTCATTTTTGGTCTCCTCCGCACTGCGTAATGTAGCAGATGCCGATGGTCTCCGGGGCGCGAATGTTGACTGTCGGCGACGATGCCTGGCCAGCTGACGACGATTCGCATCGACGTCAGCCGACGTCGGTGAAATGTCGCGTCAATCCAGCCCAACACTGCGCGTAGTCCGCTTGCAGGGCGGGCGATTCCAGCGCCCAGCGCGTCACATGAAATGCGTAACGCGACTCGAACATGAACGCCAGCGAGTGCTCCTGCTTGAGCGGGACGAGGCTCGCAGTCGCAGCGGCTTCGTAGACCTGCGCGTCCGGTCCGTGCGGAACGAAACTGTTGTGCAGACTCATACCGCCGGGTTCGAATCCCGCTCTCCGAGCGTCGTACTGGCCGTGGACGAGACCCATGAATTCGCTCATCACATTGCGGTGATACCACGGCGGACGGAAAGTATGCTCAGCGACCGACCAGCGCGGCGGAAAGATCACGAAATCGAGATTGGCAACACCGACAGTGTCGGAAGGTGCGGTCAACACGGTGAAAATAGAGGGATCCGGGTGATCGTAGCTGACCGAGTTCATGGCGTTATAGCGGGCGAGATCGTATTTCCACGGTACCGCATTGCCGACCCACGCCACCACATCGAGTGGACTCGCAACAAGCGCCGCCACGTACATCGAGCCCTGAAATTTACACATGAGTTCGCTCGCCTGCTCACGCGGGTCGAAGTGTGCCACCGGTATCTGGAAATCGCGCGCATTGGCGAATCCGTCCGAACCGACCGGGCCGCGTTCCGGCAGGCGCAGATCGGCACCATAGTTTTCGCACACATATCCGCGCGCACGACCATCGGCAAGATCGACCTTGAACTTCATGCCTCGCGGCACGAGCGCTATTTCCCCAGGCCGCACCTTCAACAATCCGCATTCAGTATGAATCAACACTACGCCTGATTGCGGCACGAGCAGCAGCTCTCCATCGGCATTGACGAAGTAACGCTCGGCCATGTCGATAGTGGCGTCATACAGATGCACGCCTACGCCCTGTTGGTTGTGGACATTGCCATTCGCTGCGACTGTCACCAGACTGTCGACGAAGTCGCGCGGGGTTGAGTCAAAGACCGGTGGATGCCAGCGCAACGGGTTAGGCGGAGGTGCCGATTCCTGCAGCGGTGCGGTCCGCAGCAAGCCGGCCGGCAGCGCCTGATAACTTCCCTGCATGACCGACGGGCGGAGGCGATAAAACCAGGTGCGCCGATTGTGCGCGCGTGGGGCGGTAAACGAGGTTGCCGAGAATTTCTCGGTATACAGACCGGCAGGCGCGCGTTGCGGTGAAAATTGCGCCTGCGGCAGGCTGCCGGGTCGTGCTTCGCTTTCGAACTCGTTACCGAAGCCATGCAAATACGTCAGTTCGGTCATGTCTGCTTCACGCACATTTTTCTGGCCCATTTTTCTGCTCGATATCGTCCGCTGCGCGCTGCTGGCGCAGGTTACCTATTATAGGTGGACCGATGCGCGCCCGGTGTACACTCCGGCTTTCTGCTTTCCACCTGACCCGCTGACCCCGCGAGACCCGAAGCCATGCAGATCACCGCGCATTCCACCCGCAGTCCTCGCCACGCCACCCACTATCTCGCCGCCGGGCCGGAAGACGGGCCGCTGCTGATTTTCATTCATGGCTGGCCTGAGCTGTCGCTGAGCTGGCGTCACCAGCTGCCGGTCTTCGGTGGCCTTGGTTTCCGCGCCATCGCGCCCGACATGCGCGGGTACGGCGAATCGAGCTTCTATTCCAGCCATGCCGACTACGCACAACGCGAAGTCGTCGAAGACATGCTCGAACTGTTGCAGTCACTGGGAGCAGAACGTGCAGTCTGGGTTGGTCACGACTGGGGCTGCGCGACGGTGTGGAATCTGGCCAGCCACCATCCCGAACGCTGTCTCGCGGTGGCCAATTTATGCGTGCCTTATTACACGCTGGAGCGCGGGCTGGAACATTGCCTGCCGCTGCTTGACCGCAAGCTGTATCCCGCCGACGAATATCCCGCCGGACAGTGGGACTACCAGTTGTACTACGAAGAGAATTTCACGCGTGCGACGCAGGTGTTCGCAGCCGATCCCTACCTGACCATGAAACTGCTGCTGCGCAAAGGCAATCCCGCCGACGCCGGCAAACCGGCGTTTACGTCGCGGGTGCGCGCGCAGGGCGGCTGGTTCGGTCCTCTCGACGTGGCTCCCGATATGCCGCGTGACGACGACGTCGTCAGTGAGGCCGATCTGCGCGCTTACGCCGATGCGCTGGCGCGTAATGGTTTTTTCGGGCCGGACTCGTACTATATGAATCATGCCGCCAATGCGCGCTATGCGGCGACAGCAAACGAGCGGCTCGACTTGCCGGTGTTGTTTCTCGGCGCTCGCTACGACTATGTCTGTGAGACGATAACTTCGCGTCTGGCGGAGCCGATGCGCGAGCGCTGCACCGATCTGAGCGAAGGGGTGATCGACTCCGGTCATTGGATGGCACAGGAGCGCCCACGCGAAGTGAATGCAGCTCTTGCCCGCTGGCTGGCGACACGCGTCGCCGGATGCTGGCCCGGCCTGTCGTACTGAAACCGGCACGCAATAACGGGGGAGGACGATGAACAGCGTTACGTCCGCCACTCGCGACAGTACCCGCGCGGCACTGCTCGCCGGTGTTGCTTCCATTCGGGACATCCTGCTGGCGCAATGTGAACGCGAAGATCACGACGCCACGCTGAGTGCAGCGACCGTCGCTGCGCTCTACGACGCCGGCATATTCAGCATGAAACTGCCGGCTGTGCTTGGCGGCAGCGAAGCCGACCCGGTCACGCAATTCGAAGTCATCGAAGCGGTGGCAGCCATCAATGCGTCGGCTGCCTGGTGCAGCATGGTCGGCGCCACGAGTCTGGCCATGCCGGGCGCATTTCTGCCCGACGAAGGCCTGGCTCGGATGTTCGATGGCAGACGCATTCCGCGCGGCGCCATCGTGGTCATGCCCGCTGGTAGCGCACGCCCGGTAGCTGGTGGATATCTTCTGGACGGGCGCTGGTCGTTCGCCAGTGGCGTGCGTCACGCCGAGTGGCTCGTCGCAGGTTGTCGCGTGCTGGCCGGCGATGCACCGCCCGAGCTGGCCATGATGGTGCTGCCGGCGACCGACCTGATCATCCATGACAACTGGCAGGTCGCCGGCCTCAAAGGCACCGGCAGCTGCGATGTTTCAGTCGACGGTCGCTTTGTCCCCGGATGCATGAGCTGGAACACGCAGAGTGCGACACCGCGACGGGGTGGGCCATTGTATCGGCTCGGCTTACCTGCTTTCGTTGCCAACGAGCACGCTGCTTTTGCGCTTGGTGTGGCACGTCGCGCGCTCGACGAACTCATAGCGACGGCGATCGCGAAAAAGCGCGGCTATGCGCCGGGTGCGCCGAGTCTGGCCACGCGCACGACTGTGCAGCACACCATCGGCCACGGCGAAATGCGCCTGCGCGCGGCGCGCGCACTCGCCATCGAGCTGAATGAGGAAGCGTGGCAGACCGTTGTCGGCGGGAAGGCTCCTGACGGCCGCCTGCAGAGCGAACTGCGCGCTGTCGGAACTTACTGTACCGAGGTCGCCAGCGAAATAGTCACGAGTGCGTTCCGTTACGCGGGCGGCAGCGCCATCTACAGCAGCCACGCTTTGCAACGCTGCCTGCGCGACGTGCAGGTAGCTGCGCAGCATCTGATCATCAGCGAAACGTCCTACGAGAATCTGGCCCAGTTCAAACTGGGTTTCGACGATGCGGACCCGATGAGGTGAAAATGCCCGGCGACGCATTGACGCCTTTCATCGACCCAGTCAGCGGCGATGTCTTGATCGAACGCAATGGTGCACTGATCAGTGCACGTACCGGCGCAAGCGTGGCTCCGATAGTCGGTGGCATCCCGCGATTCGTCGATCGCGCCGAGAACTACGCCGAGGCTTTCGGCTTTCAATGGAACACCTGGCGGACACTTAGCGACGCGTTGCACAAGGGGCGTGGAAAATACGACGAAATCATTCATCGCACGCATTTTGACCAGTATCCGACGAACGGGGCACGCGTGCTTGAATGTGGAATGGGCGGAGGTGACGATACCGAGGTACTACTCCAGCTCGGTTTTGCCGAGGTGCATTCGTTCGATCTCAGTAATGCGTGCGAACGTGCTGCTGCGAGTCAACGCGACCCGCGCCTGACGATCTTGCAGGCTTCGATATTCGCCATACCGTACCCCGATGCCTCATTCGATTTTGTCTTCTGTCATCGCGTTTTGCAGCACACGCCTGATCCAGAGCGCGCGCTTCGTAGCATTTGTCGTAAGGTGCGTCCAGGCGGCGTGTTGTTCGCGCACAGCTATAAGCGCAGTTGGCGCAACATGAACTGTTTCAAATACAAGATCCGCTGGTTGACGCGGCGACTACCGCATCGGACGGTGTATCGCTATGTGCGATGGTGTGGACCTCTGCTGCATCGAATAAATGCGTTGTTGTACCGTCTGGGCCCGCTGGGTCGGCGGCTGTCGCACGACTGGATACCGTACTACCACTATCCCGTTTTTTTGGATCTTGACGCCGGGCGCCTGCGTGAACTGGAAGCTCTGAATACGTTCGATGCGTTGACGCCACGCTACGATCTGCCGATGACGACCGCCACATTTTGCGCCATCATCGAGGACGAAGGCTTCACAATCGAACATCTTTTCGATCATCCGGTCACGCCGATATACTGCACAGCGGTGAAAAACCGCAACTCGGTTCAGCGCTGAGCTGGACGCTCTATCACCGCGCTTAGACTGGATGGGGAGGGGCCGCCGGCCACCTCGCGCAACTCATCGCGATAAAACTCCAATCGTTCGCGAAGGTGCTTGCGCTGTGCGGGCGTGGCATTGTTGACGAGGTCGACTACCAGCTGTTGGAAGAACGCGCGCATACGTGCGATATGGGCCTGGTAGTTCGGCTCGCGGCTGGTTTCGTAAGCTGCCAGCCACGCAGTCATCCCAGGACCAGGCGCGGCTGTCTTCAAAACAGTCAATAAAGCCTTCTGGCGCTGCGCGCGATGTGCGCTCCAACCACTGTAATCGGGCGGTACTTCAGCCAATCTGGCGGTCAGCCATTCGCTCTGGGTGGCGTTGAGTTGTCCCAGCCAATCTTCGGCGGAATCTTCGATCCAGTGCTCGCGTTTGCGTACGAGTTTTGCCAGTGATGGCGTCAGATACTCGCGCGTTTGCCGACGCTGGTCGCGCTCGAACGCGCGCTCGAGGTGAGCGCGTTGTTCGGCTGACAGCTGTTCGGCAAGTACGGCCAGCGACGGAGCAAGTCGATGTGCGAGAAGGTGGTACTCAGCACTGACAGTCTCGGTGATATGGTTGACATCGTCGAGCGTAAGCGGACTGCCGACCCGTTGCGCGAGATCGTCCAGCGCGTCCGCGAGCAAGGGCAGTCGCTCACGACGATGCCAGCTCAGCACGCCACTGAATGCGTGTTTCAAGGCATGGCGTTGCGGGCTATCGAAATCGAAATAGCGGTCCAGCCAGGCAAGCAGCAGAGTCGGCGAGTTGCGGTAGCCAAGCGCCACGAAACTGCATCCAGCCAGATTAGGCAGAAGCAGACAGAACAACACGGCATACAATGCAGTGCAGGTCCGCGTGTTGTTGGCAGCGTAATTTCTCATCGTGTCGCTAGTGCAAATCGAAAATTCTGCAGCCACGCGAACGCGCGACTCGCTGGATGACCAACCAGAAACGCATATTGAAAGTCACGATCCGGGCAGGCGTCAACCGGCGCTTCGCTGCGATTGCGACAATTGCAGATCTTTCGCGGCAACCGGCACTGCAAAGAGAAAGCCCTGCATCTCTCGGCATCCCTCGCGCAGCAGAAAGTCGCGCTGTGCTGTCGTTTCGACACCCTCGGCGATGGCGTTCAATTCCAGGCTGCGCGCCAGCGCCAAGATAGCACGGGCGATGGCGGTGTCCTCTGTATTGGCCGGTACGCCACCGACGAAAAAGCGATCGATTTTAAGATCGTCTATGGGGAATCGCTTGAGATGACTGAGCGATGAAAACCCGGTGCCGAAATCGTCGAGCGCAATGCGGACACCGAAATCGTGCAGACGCGACAATCGCGCCAGCACGGTATCCGGATCCTGCATGGCCATACTCTCAGTGATCTCAAGTTCGAGATCGGAAGGTGCAATGCCGGCGTCGGTAATGGCAGCCATCACACGTTCGACCAGGTCGTCCTGCAACAACTGGCGCATCGACAGATTCACGGCCACATGTTGCAACTCATACCCAGCGTCCCGCCAGGCTCTCATCTGCGCACAAGCGGTAACCAGGACCCATTCGCCAAGCGCAGTGATGCTGCCGGTGAGTTCTGCCAGCGGAATGAACCGTTCCGGCGCAATCAACCCGAGCTCGGGATGCTCCCAGCGCAGCAGTGCTTCCACGCTGACGACACGGTCGGTTCGGCAATCAACCCGCGGCTGATAGGCAAGCCATAGTTCATCATTGACTATGGCGCTTTGAAGGCCGGCCATTAATGTTGCTTTGCTCTGGGCCTGCTGGTTGAGTTCACTGGTGAAAAAGCGGAAATCATTACGACCGGCTTCCTTCGCGCTATACATGGCGATGTCGGCACGTGTCATCAGTTCGTCGGCGGTTAGTCCGTCGGCGGGATAGCAGCTGATACCGATGCTGGCAGACAGGATATATTCGTGATCGTCGGCGCGTATCGGCGAACTGATCCGGCGTCGGATTTTCTGCGCGACAGCGGCAATCGCCGCGGTATCGAGTGGACCTTCGAGCAGAACCGCAAACTCGTCGCCGCCCAGACGACCAACGATATCACCCTGACGAACACACTGTTTCAGGAGTTCCGCGGCCGCGCACAGCAGTTTATCGCCGGCGGCATGACCGTCAGAGTCGTTAATGACTTTGAAATGATCGAGATCCAGGCACAGTACGGCAAGTGGGCGTTGCATCCGTTCTGCACGGAAAACCATTTCGCGTAGGCGCTCGCGCAGAAACGCGCGGTTGGCTAGTCCAGTCAACGGGTCATGATAGGCCTGATAAAGCAACCGCTTTTCGTTTTCCTTACGGTCGGAGATATCGCAGTTAGTGCCAACCAGGCAAAGCGCCATGCCGTTAGCGCGTCGCGAGACGACCCGCGCACGACTTTCGACCCAAAGCCAACCTCCGTTCGCATCAGACACTCGGTGATCGACTACATAGCCGCTGCGCCGCCCCCTTACCGCATCGCGGTAAGCGCGCGTAATGGCCTGTCGGTCATCAGGGTGCGTCATGCGCATGAGCTCTTGAATGGTGGTCACCGTTTCGACTGCGGGCCCGCCTAACATTTGCGACCAGTGCACACTCAACCGCACTTCCCGGGTGACGGTATCGCATTCGAATAGAGCCAGGCGCCCGGCGACGAGCGCGGCATCGAGTTGCTCACGAGTGGCGGTCATCGCTGCGAGCGTTTCGCGCAACTCGGCGGTGCGCGTGTCAACTTCGAGTGCGAGTCGCTTGCTGGTAGCAGCTGCCGATTCCCGGCCGCTGCGTTCGATCTGCAGGCGAAGGCTGCTTTCCGTGCGGAGCTCGTCATGCGCTGTTTCGAGCGCTTGCGTCAGCGTGGCCAGTTCGCGTGCCTTACTGGCTTCATCGTAGGCAAGCCCGTGCGCTCTGGTCAGCCATGCGCCGAGCAGCTTGCCGCTGCGCAGTATGCCGATTAGATACAGCGCAATGAATAAACCGATGATGAACTCGATGCGCGAGCCAGCGGTGAGAAATCGTGCTGATACTGGGACCACTGCAAACGCGGCATAGGCGTAAAAAGCGGCGGGCGCGGGGGCCAGATACGGAACGGCAGCCGACGTCATGCCCGCAATCACGATGATGATGGGAAGGAGCTGCGCCAGTATCGGTGCAGCGACCAGCAGGTAGGCCGACGCACCCCAGGCCATGCCGGTCAACGCGCCGCCAACGATGAATGCTCGATACCAGAAAGCAAGCGTGCGGGCATTTGCATTGCGTTGATAAGCGCGCCGCAGGCTGCCGCGCCAGAGCGTGACTGATAAAGTCAACGTGAGCCAGGACAATGCCGGTACCAGTCCGACTGCCGGCAACTGGGCAACCGCCAGACCGATAGCAACACTGGCAGTCATCGCTTCGCCGATGCGCGCATTGGCAAACAGCAATCGGACAGCCTGTTCGGCAATCGCTGTCTCGCGCGTAAGCGCAGCAGCCACGCTTGGCGGGTTATCGGTATCGGTCATGATTGCGGACCAAAGCCGAGCCGGGCAGCCAGTGGTCGCCATTCCCCTGCGGCGCAGTGTTCTAGCGGGGACCAGGCATGCGACCCCATCGGTTCATCCATGAAGAAATAAAATGAAAGCGTAGCACGCGAATTCCCTCGCGCTGTGTCCGGAGCAGCGAAATGAGTTGGAAGATAGTGATCTTTCGCACGTATCAGGCACCGATACCCGGCACGGCTCTGCCGGTGAACGGACCTCAGCTCAGTGAAGATGGAATCTATTTCAGGCGCCGAGTGGTCTCGGTCAACCGCCCGGCGAGTTCGGCTGCGATATTGCGGTAGAGCGTAGCGGCTACCCGCGGATAGCGCTGGCGCAGGCGTTGCAGCGCCTGCAGTGAGAAACTCAGAACACGGACAGCAGTCAGCGTATCGACGTTGGCAGTGCGTTGTCCTTTGAACAGTGCAATCTCGCCTAATTGAGCGCCGCGCGACATCGTTCGCAGGACGAAGTCCCCTTCCTCGTGAGGGGTCGACGCGCGTAATGAACCATCAACGACCACCCACATCGTCTCGGCGGGTTCGCCTACGCTCATAACGCGAGTCTCGGCTGGAAAGCTGTGCATTTTACCCATCAAGGCAGCGACACGCGCCTGCCTGGCCGTCAATCCGGCGAATAACGGAATGGTTTCCTGCGGCTTCGCACCAAGATCGAGCGTCAGAACATCCCACAGTGTGACGACGTGAAGTTGCTCACTGATGGCCGGCGTCAGCGTGAGGTACATGAGCAGGGCCATGAACAGCGTCCCGGCAGCGAGATAGCCGAATTCGGCCTGATACTGCAGCTCACCCGCCGTCATCGCGAGGAAGCCGACACAGAGCGAGAGCGTGGTGAATGTTGCCGGACGCAAGACGGTGCGCAGAGCGTGTACCGCGCCCAGTTCCTCGCTGGCATGGCGGCGGGCTTCGACGTTGAACTGCGATAGGAAATGGATAGTCTCATCGACCGCGATGCCGAGCACGACAGAGGCAATCAGGCTGGTTGTCAGATTGAGCGTGATGCCACTGGCCCCGAGCAGGCCGAAGTAGGCGAATATCGGCAGCGTATTTGGAATCAATGCAAGCGCAGCGACTCGCCAGGAGCCGAACAGCGCAACCAGTACCAGATAGATTGTTCCGAGTGCAAAGCCGAGACTGCGGACTTGTCCACGAGCGATATCGTCGATGGTGCTGGCAATGACATATGAACTGCCAGTCACATGTCCACGCAAATGGGCAGGCAGATCGGCAAGGCGGGTCTCGATGCGTCGTGCGAGCCGATTCAAGTCCGCCGTCGAGACGGCGCTGGTGTTGAGGTGCAGCACAGTCGTAGCGAAACGCGTGTCTGCAAAGCGCAGCACATCGTCACTGCCGCCGAGCAACAGCAGGTGATCGGTAAGCTCGGGTGTACGCGGCATCGGCGATTGCGCAAGCTGGTCCGGAGCGAGCGCCGCATACAGCGCCTTGATATAACCATGCAGGGAATAGACACCGCCGACTTCCGGCTGCGCTTTCAACCAGTTCTCCAGTTCACCAATGGCACGCAGTTGCGCCGGCGCTTTGAACGCCTGTGGTATATCGCTTTCGATGACTATCTGCAGCGGAACGGCGCCAGAGAACGATTGGGCGATGGCACTGAAATGGCGGCGCACGGGATTGTCGACCGCAAAATTGCCGAGATAGTCGGTGCTGACTTCGATGCGAGTTGCAGCCAGGAGGGTAGCAGCGGCGAGGATGGCACCAGCAATCAGCAGAGCGCGGCGATGGCGCAAATCGAACTTCGCGAGTGGACCGGCCCACGCAGTCAGGCGGTCCCCTGCCGTTCGTGTCGTGCAGCGCGCCGGCAACAGCATCAAACCGGCTGGCACGACGGTCAATGCAGCAATCCACGCCAATATACTGCCTAGGGTGGCAAACAAACCGAAATCGCGGATCGAACTGATACTGCTGAAAGCGAGCGATCCAAAACCAATGGCGGTCGTCAGCGCAGTCAAGGTCAGGGGTACTGCCACATGCCTGACGGCTGCTTTGACGGCTTCCTGTTTGGCGACGCCGGGAGTGTAGGCTTCATCGAATCCACTGACGACATGCACGGCATAAGCAAAGCCCACGACATACACAACTGGTGGCAGCATGACCGTTACGAAATTCAGCGCATGACCTGTGGCGACGAAACATGCCAATGTACCGGTCAGCGCGGCGGCATTGGCCAGCATCGGAATGACAACGCCACGCAGACTGCGAAAACTGAGTGCGGCAACCAGCAGGGTGCCGGCTACTGCCAACGGCATGACCCGATACAGATCGCGGAGCAGCAGCCTGCTGATCTCGAGGCGGACAGCCAGCGGGCCAGTGACGAACTGCGTGATGTGCCCCGCTTCGTCGCGCGAGGCGGCGCTGATCGCGGTGACGCGCTCAGCGAGTACGCTGCTCGCAAGGGCTGGGTCAAAATGAACCGCGATCAGCAGTCCGCGTCCATCGCGGGCTACCAGCCGCCCTGCATGCAGCGCATCGGCCAGAGCGGCATCGCGGATGGCGAGGGCTTCTTTAACAGTTGTCGGCAGAACGCGCAGGAATGCATCTATCTCAGTTGTCTCATCTGTCACCCGCACATTCAGTGCTGTGGCTAGACTGTCGACGCGCTCAACACCGGACATGCGTTCGAGACGCCGCGTCAATCGCTTCAGCGCGGCAAGATGCTCCGGTGTGAAGAGCTCGTTATCCAGCCATGCGATGAGCAGCACGTCGTCCGAACCAAAAGTCGCCCGCGTGCGTTCATAGATCTCGAGTGCCGCGCTGTGCTGTGGCAGTAGCGCATCGAGCGAAGCATCAATCGAGAGACGTGGCCGATGATTCTCGATGTCGATAAGCTGAAGCAGTGCCGGAATCATCAATATAAAAACCATCAACGCGACCTGCCATGGTCGCGCGACGATTGAATCGAGCAGGAGCCGCATCGTGCAAGCCGGTCAGTGGCCTTGGCGCAACTTCCCCGGAGTGAAGAGTTCGTCTGCAATATCGACGTCGATCTCGACGTGAGATACATCCAGCATCGTTCGACTGTTCTGCTTATGATTGTGCATGGTCGAGCGCAATGGGATCCATTGCGAACCTTGCTGGCGAACTTCATCGCGATCGATGCGCAATTCTTTGTATAGGGAACCGTTGTGGCCATAGAACTGGGTGAGCACCGGCAGGCACCAAAGCTTGTCGACGAACGTAGTTACGCGCGAATACGACGACTGCTCTTCGTTCGGCGTCGTTTCCATGACATAGGCGGGTTGTCCGTCAACCTCGGCATCGGCCAGGCGTCGAGCATCGCCGGTCACAGCGAGATGCTGCAGCAAGGCGAAATCCTCATAGCTGAAATCGGTGCCGAGTAGTGGGCCAGCCAGGGCTGCGCTGCTGATGCGACGATCGCGCCGGAGTTCCGGTGAATACATGTAGACCTCCGGTTCGCCCGCACTGCGTTCGTTCATGAGCACGCCAACCCCGCGGTATTGCGGTGAATCGTCGACGACGAACATGACTTTGGCGAGACCGTTCGGAAACCGCTTCCAGTGTAATGTGCCTGACGACTCACGCATCGTCTCGGTAGCGTCGACGACCTGCAGCGTCATGTCCTGACGTAATGTTTGCTTGGGTAACGCACGGTCGACGCAGGCGCGGACTTCCGCATCGACGATGCCGCCGGTGTCGGCGGCTGTTGCCACGGCCGGATTAGCGAGAGAACCGAGTATCGCAAGCAGCGTGGCGACCACGACAGATGAATTTGATAGGGTAGACGACAAGCTATCCATGGCAGTGCTCTGGTTGCGATTCCCTGGCGATGGCAGCAAAGGATAGCAAAGTCGGTGTTCGAGTGCTTTTCGGTGCGGCAATTCCCATAGGGTGCTGGTGCGACCGGGTCGGTTACCGCGTTGCGGCGTGCACCAAGTCTTCGAGCTGGCGCATATCGTTGATGATCAGCTCCCGGGCACCGTCGCGCGTGACAATGCCGCGAGCCTCCAGTGCGGAGAATTCCTTGGAGACGGCTTCGCGCCGAGTGCTGATGCGGTTTGCCATCTGTTCCTGATTGGGCGACGGTCGAATGACGGCACGATTGCCCTCGACGCCAGCTTTCCAGGCCAGGCGCAGAAGCTCGACATGGATGCGGTTGATGACGCCGAGCGTGCTCATCTCGACGACCCGCTCGGACAGCAGCCTCACCAGTTTGACCAGGCGCTGAATGACATGGTTGGAGAAGCCGGGATGTTGCAACAACAGATGCTGGAAATGGGCGCTGGAAAGCCAGCCGACAAATGCGTTGCTGAGTGCGAGAACCTGCGCCGAACGCGGTCCGTCATCCAGCGCACTCAACTCGCCGAACATATCGCCGGCAGCAAGTTCACGAAACGCGACTTCACGGCCGTTGACAGCAAAATACGTTACCCGGACTGTCCCGCTGATGAGAAAGAACACACCGCCTTCACGCCCCTTGAGTCCAATAATCTGTTCGCCCCTGGCATAGCGCCGGCCTTGACACAGCGCCGCAATCTGCGTCCGCGCAATCAGTGTTTCTGCGGCGAAAGCGTCAACTGCGGCGAGACTTTGCGCGCTGATTGTGACGGGTCTCGGTTTCGACATGGTGTATCCTCGAAGCGCGGCAACGGTCACAGTTCCAGGCGTCAGCATAACGCCGCAAGGCACGCCTGTGGATAGTTACGGGATCGCCAGCGTCACGGAAATTAGCGCGCTATAGGCCTAGCTTTCCGCAAGCGTTAGCGTGTTTGACTCGTCTCCCATCAGCGCAAGTCGCCGCCCATGAAACTTCGCCACTGAACTCCGATGCGCAATGCTGACCACGGTGGTTCCCGGCAGGTGCTCGCGCAGTAACTCGTAGATGCGCTGCTCGAGCGCTTCGTCGAGCGCCGAGGTTGCTTCGTCCAGAAACAACCAGTCCGGTTTGTTCAGCAGCGCGCGGGCGCAAGCCAGCCGCTGCTGTTCGCCGGGTGAAAGCCGATGTGACCAGGGCTCGATGTCATCGAGCTGGGCGGTGAGTGCGTCGAGGCCACATAAGGTCAGCGCTGCTGTGATGGCCTCATCGGTATAGGTGCCGGATACCGCGGGATAAGCGACGACGTCGCGCAGGCTGCCGAGTGGCAGATAGGGCCGCTGTGGCAGGAATAAGAGCGTCGCGCCGGATGGAACCTGCACGCGCCCGCTGCCGAAAGGCCAGATGCCGGCAAGTGCACGGAACAGCGTGCTTTTGCCACTGCCAGAAGGCCCGGTCAGGAGTACGTTGGTGCCGGGCAGCAGCGTGCAGTCGACGTGCGCAAGCAGGACGCGGCCATCCGGCAGCGCCACTTCGACGTTGTCGGTGACAAGCGCACTGCCGGCAGATGGTTCGAGCGCGATGCCGTGTCCAGCCGCAGCTTCGGCTGCTGCAGCCTGGATCGCCTCCTGAAAACTCGTCAATCGATCGACCGTCGCTTTCCACGAAGCGAGCGAGGTATAGGCGGAGATGAACCAGCTGAGAGAGTCCTGTACCCGACCGAAAGCCGAAGCAGTCTGCATGAGACCACCGAGTTGTATCGCCCCGCTGAAATAGCGGGGCGCGGCCAGCACGACTGGGAAAATGGCAGCGAGCTGGTCATACATGCTGGTGAACCAGTTTAGGCGCTTGGTGCACAACATCAGGTTCATGACATTACCGAGTACCGCACTGAAGCGGGTCAGCAGAGTCCGTTTTTCACCGTCTTCGCCGCCATGGAAAGCGACCCCTTCGGCGTTCTCGCGCAGGCGTACCAGACTAAAACGCAGATCGGCTTCGAGACGTTGCTGAGTGAAGTTGAGCGCAATCAGCGGCCGCCCCAATTTGTGCGTTATACCGGTGCCAATGACCGCATAGAGCAGTGCAATCCACATCATATATCCAGGCAACGTGAATTGATGTCCGCCCAAGGTAAAATCCAGATCACCGGAAAGGGTCCATAAAATGAAAACGAACGAGACCAGCGTGACCAGAGTGCGCAGGAAGTCCAGGCCGAGCGTCAACGTCATGGCAGTGAAGGTCTGCAGATCTTCCTGGATACGCTGATCGGGATTGTCGGTGCCTTGGCTGATCAGGTCCATGCGGTAATAGGCGCGTTGCGCCAGCCAATCGGTCAGGAACACATCTGTCAACCAGCGGCGCCAGCGGATCTGCAGTAGTTGCTGCAGATAGGTCTGGTAAACCGAAACCGCCATGAACGGGAACGCTATCCAGCTGAACTTGATCAGCGCGGCGACGAAAGCGTCGAAGTTCTTGTCCTGCAGCGCGTTATAAAATTCGTTGTTCCATGCGTTCAGCTGGACCAGCAGATACACCATGCCGAGACTCAAGCTCACCACAGCGACGAGCAAAAGCCAGGCCTGGCCTTTTTCCTCGGACTTCCAGTAGGGTTTGACCAGGTCCCAGACTTTGCCTGTCGTGGATTTCATCTGAATGCCCGGCGGCGCGTGTTCGCTCATGAAGAATGCTCAGCTGATTCGATAGGTCGCAGGGGACGCAGTGTAATGCGCCTGAAGCATCAACGCTTCGTTCCGACCTCACTCTGAGGGGGCGGGGTGCAGTGAGTTCCCGGATACTCAGTACGTCCGCCGGGCCATGCCGGGCGGAGTCGATTCAGGTGCATTGAATCGGTACGGTTCCTCGCCTGCGGGCCAGGATCAAACGGCCGAACTATCTGCTACGCTTTTCGGTCACAGGGCGCAGTCCCAGGAACATGCTCATGCCCGAAATGCCGCCTTCGGTAGCCGATGCGCTGACGAAAAATCTCGACGCCGATACGCGCGAATACGCCGCCCTGCGCGCACTGGTTGAGGGCACGGCGCAAGCGACTGGTGAGGATTTTTTCCGCCTGCTGGTCCAGAACCTGATCCGCGCTACCGGCGTCAGCAATGGTTTCGTCGCTGAGTTCGCCGGCGATTCCACCCGAGTTCGCTCACTTGCCATGTGCGTCGACGGGCAGCTGGTCGCGAACAGGGAGTGGGAACTCTCCGGCACACCGTGCCAGGAAGTCTTGCGCGGCGCGCTGTGCCACTACCCAACCGGCGTGTCGCGCATCTTTCCGGTAGAAGTGGGTGTCGAAAGTTATCTCGGCGTGCCACTTGTCGATGCCAGTGGTGTAACCCTCGGGCATCTGGCGATTTTTGATGCGCGGCCGATGCCGGGGGAGCCGCGGCTGGTCATGTTGTTCGAAATCTTCGCTGCACGCGCCGCAGCCGAATTGAGCCGGGTTCGAATGGCGCAGCAGCTAGCCGACAGCGAGCAGCGTTTTCGCGATCTGTTCGAGGAAGCACCGATAGCCTACGTGCACGAAGATCTCGAATCGCGTTTCATCAGTGCCAATCGAGCCGCCATGCGTATCCTGGGACTTTCACCGGACGATGTACCGGGCCTGATCGGCACCTCGCTGGCACCGCCAACACCCGACGCGCAGCGGCGGATCCGCGAAGCGTTTGAATCCATCAATCGCGGCTTGGATACCAGCGGTTTGGTGCTCGAATTGCGCCGCAAGGATAGCGGCGCGCCGGTCTGGATCGAGTGGTGGTCACGCCCAGACCCAGGTGGCCAGTTTACGCGGACGATGTTCATCGACATCACCGACCGCATCGTTATGGAGCGGGAGCAGGCACGCCTGCGAGCACACAATCTGTATCTGCAGGAAGAAATCAAGGCGGACCATGATTTCGAGCAGATAGTCGGCGCGAGCCCGACCATCCTGGCGGTACTGGACAAGATCCGTCGCGTCGCGCCGACCGATGCGACCGTACTGATCCGCGGTGAGACGGGCACCGGCAAAGAACTCATTGCACGTGCCATTCATTCCGCGAGTCAACGTCGCGACAAACCTCTCATCAAAGTCAACTGCGCAGCGCTCCCGTCGAACCTGGTCGAGAGCGAGCTGTTCGGTCACGAGAAAGGCGCGTTCACCGGCGCACTCGCACGGCGCAGCGGCCGGTTCGAACTGGCCGATGGCGGGACTTTGTTCCTGGATGAGGTCGGCGAAATTCCGCTGGATGTGCAGGCAAAGCTCTTGCGCGTGTTGCAGGAACAGGAGTTCGAGCGTGTTGGCGGCAGCACCACGTTGAAGATCAACGTCCGCGTCATCGCGGCAACCAATCGCGACCTCGTGCAGGCAATGGCAGACAAAGCTTTTCGGGAAGATTTGTTCTACCGCTTGAACGTGTTCCCGATCGTTACACCGCCGCTGCGTGATCGACTGGACGATCTGCCGGTGCTGGTCGACTATCTGATTACCAAATACGCGACGAAGATGGGTCGCGACATTGACGGACTGAGCCCGCAGGCGATGCGACGTCTGCGGGCCTATCACTGGCCGGGTAACATCCGCGAACTGGAGAACGTCATCGAGCGTGCCTTGATTCTGGCTGAATCATCGTTGCTGGATATCGATCCAGAGATGCTGCCACTGGCAGTCACCCCGCTCGCGCCAGTGGTCCTGACGGAGAGCACCAGCCTTCGCGCAGTCGATCGTCAGCACATTCTGGCGGTGCTCGAACAATCACGCTGGGTTATCGAAGGTCCGCAAGGCGCCGCGCGAGTCCTTGATATGCGCCCGAGTACGTTGCGGTACCGCATGAAAAAACTAGGTCTCAGCGCACCAAGCTGAAGCCGTTCCCTCCTTCCTTAAATCTTCCTGCCACCACCAGTTCCACCACTTCTGGTGGCCACGCCCACCAGAAGTGGTGGGCACCGTGTCCGGCCTGAAATAAATCCTTTCTGATCAGCAGCATGGTGCTCTGGCATGTGGATTGCTCTGCCTTGTGCGTAGTGGGCGATAGAGCCCGTTATCCATTAATCACAGACAACTGGAGAAAACCATGAACAGTCACACCTCGCTCATTGCACTCGCCATTACCACCGCACTTGGGATGAGTGCTGTCGGCTTGGAAGCCGCTGCCGCGCCGGCCGATAGCGGGAAGGAAAAATGCTATGGCATCGTCAAAGCCGGGAAGAACGATTGCGCGGCTAACGGCCACGCTTGTGCCGGTCAGGCTGCGACCGAAGGCAACGCCAAAGAGTGGGTAGCGGTACCTGCCGGGACCTGTGAGCGTATCGTCAACGGCAAGCTCGGCTGAGTTGCCACGAGGAAGCGCAGAAATGGGCTCGTCCTTGAACGTCGCAAGTGCAGACCGCCTCGCCGATTTCAGCGTCGGCATCGGTCTGCGCGCGGCCCACACGCAGGAGCTCATGGAGCGGACTCCTGCACTTGGCTGGCTCGAAATCCACAGCGAAAATTATTTCACCAACGGCAGCCTCCAAAGCGAGGCATTGCGCAAGCTGCGTGGGCGCTATCCGGTCAGCGCCCACGGCGTCGGCTTGTCGCTCGGCTCTGCAGGCGGGGTCGATCAACGGCATCTTGCCAGACTTGCGAAGCTGATCGACTGGCTGGAGCCGGTGCTGATCTCGGAGCATCTCGCGTGGAGTTCTTTCGGCGGGCAGCATATCCACGATCTGCTGCCGCTGCCGTATATCGAGGCGGCGCTCGAACATATGGTCAGTACTGTCGGCCAGGTTCAAGATCGGCTTCGCCGGCGGATCCTGATCGAAAACGTCTCGAGCTATGTCACCTTCGCCGGCGCCCAGATGCCGGAGTGGACCTTCCTTACCGAACTTGCGCGCCGCAGCGGCTGCGGCATTCTGCTCGACATCAACAACATCGATGTCAGTGCGCGTAACCACGGCTTCGATCCATTTGCCTACATCGAGGCAATTCCGCCCGAACTCGTCGTTGAACTGCATGTCGCCGGACATTCAGTGCAGCGTTTCGGTGCGCACGAGATAGTCGTCGATACACATGATTGTCGTGTTTCGCCGGCCGGTTGGTGCCTGTTGCGCCATGCACTGCGCTGCTATGGCCCGGTACCGGTACTTGTCGAATGGGACAACGCTCTGCCGCCATTGGCAACGCTGCTGGATGAAGCCGCCATTGTGCGTTCGTGTATGGAGATGTGCTATGCCCGCGTTGCATGATCTGCAGCATGTATTTCACGCTGCTGTCGTGGCGCCATTGTTTGAGCCGACGAGCGGGATTGCGTTGCCCCTGGTCGCTCCGTCAGTGGGCATGTTGGTCTATCGAAACAATCTGCGCGAGGGTGCGCGTAAGGCCCTGGCGGCCGACTACCCGGTCGTCGAGCGGTTGGTCGGTGCGAGCTGCTGGCGACAGTTGGCGCGCGACTACGTGGAGCGCCATCCGTCGGCATCTGGCGATCTGCAGGATTTTGGTGGTGCGTTTGCGGAATTTCTCGCGACACGCTATTCGAGGGATGAGTTCGGGTATCTGGTCGACGTAGCAAACCTGGAGCGCGCTATCGATGAGTCGCTTCAGTCCGAAATGCGGCCAGCGCTCGAGACATCCATTCTGGCCACCTTACCGGCTACTGAATGGTCAGCAGCCGGTCTGTCGCTGCAGCCATCCACACGCCTGCTCTGTTCAATGTATCCAGTGCTTGATATCTGGCAGGCCAATCGCGTGACGGACGAACCGATGCCGATCAATCTCGCAAGTGGCGGGCACCATCTGCTGGTTCTGCGCGACACCGACGACGTCACCGTCAGACGCCTTACGCCAGGCATGCACCGCTTTCTATCCGTTCTGTCTGAGGGCGACTCGTTGTCTGCTGCCGTGATTGCAGCACTGACGTGCGAACCCGAACTCGACCCCGGTCGCGCGCTATCACAGATCTTTTCCTGGCAACTCGTCCACGACATACAGACGCCTAGACTCGACACACTTACGCAAGGAGACCCCGCATGAACCTCATTGGTATCTATATCAACGCGCTTGGCGCGCTGTCACGGCTGCTCGGATCCTTCGAGCCGCTGTTTGCGCTCGGCGTTAGACTCTGGGTCGGATTGGTTTTCGTCAAGTCAGGCTGGCTCAAGCTGACCAGCTTCGAGAACACGCTGTATCTGTTCAGCGAAGAGTATCGCGTTCCGTTGTTGCCGCCGGAATGGGCGGCCGTCGCCGGCACCGGTGGTGAGCTCCTGTTCGGCGCGCTCGTCATGACTGGTCTGGCCGGTCGTCTATCTGCTATCGGGCTGTCGGCAGTGAATGCCATGGCGGTATTTTCCTATGCCCACGTTCTGTTCGCTGAAGGATTCGAGGCCGCGCTTGGCCAGCACTATCTGTGGGGACTCATGCTGATGATGGTGATCGTCTATGGTCCGGGCAGCTGGTCGATGGATGGTCTACTTGCGCGCTGGTCACCTCGCTTGAATGGCGTGCATCCCCAGGTTATTTGACCGGATTACAGGTGATGAGAAAACGCGCGAGTAGTATGCTTGTCCTGTTTCTGGCACGCGCCGGGCGGCGCAACAGGGGTATCGATGAAACGTGTGCTGGCGGGGTTCGCCGTACTGGTTCTCGTCGCGGTGGTTGCGGCTATCGGCTTTATGCTCAGTTTCGATATCAATCGCTACAAGCCGACGCTGGTGGCGATGATCGCCGAACGCACCGGACGAAGTTTCGCTATCGATGGCGACATCCGCTTTGTCCCGGCGATGGTCCCGACGATCGCGCTGGACGGTGTGCGTATCGGCAATGTGCCGTGGGATAAGCGAGGTGAATTGCTTGCAGTCGAGCAGATCGAAGCCCGGGTCGCTTTGCGGCCATTGCTGTCGCGGCGCATCGAGGTCAAACGCATTGCGATCATTGGCGCTACTGTCAATCTCGCCACGAGTACCAAAGGCGAACACAACTGGACGCTCGCCCTGCCAGTGGCCGACAGTGAGGCGGGTGCGCCAGCGATCGCTGCGCTCGCAGTCGACGAAGTAACGCTGGAGAAAGTCACCGTACGTTACGCTGGTGCAGCCGATACAGCCGAGGCGACCATTGCCAAAGCGGTGGTTCATTCCCGACCCGGCGGAGGACTGTCGGCAATCAGCGAGATCCTGATAGACGCTGCCGAACTCGACTACCGTGCTGGAACACGCAATATCAAACTTGACCTCGTAACTGTCGCGGCGCTCAGCGCGAAACCGGAAGCCCCGGTGATCGTGACTCTTGTCGGTATCTACGACAAAATGCCGCTGGCGCTGCGTACCACCCTGGGCAGTTGGTCTGAACTCGTCGCCGCCGATAAGCTACCGTTCGCTATCGAAGGAACTGTCGGCGCGGTGCGGGCGCAGCTTCGCGGCACCGTTCAGCCCGCCGCCGGCCTGAATGGGCTTGCCACCACCGTGGAACTCGAAGCTGATAACGGTGCTGTGCTAGGTGCGCTGCTCGGCGCTGAGATTCCCGCCGTTGCGCCGGCAACGGTCAAGGTCGAACTCGCTCCGAGTGACGAACGGATTGTATTCAGCAAGCTGGCGGCGAAGCTCGGCGGTTCCGATCTGGCCGGCGAGGGCAGTGTGTCGCTTAGCGGTCCGCGACCACGCATACAGGGAGTACTCTCGTCAGAGCGGATCGATTTGACGGAGTTCATGCCGGCACCTGCAAAAGACAGCGCCGCGACGCGAATCTTTTCGACGACTCCGCTCGCGCTGGCCACATTGAACAGTCTCGATTTCGCCGGCAGTGTGCGCGTGGCCACCTTGAAGACTCACAGTGCGACTCTGGCGCCACTCAAAGCGGACGTCGTACTTAAGGACGGGCAGTTGACCCTGGCACCGGCAACAGCTGGTTTTGCCGGTGGGACACTTGACCTTCGCCTGAAGTTGAACTCAGGTGAGCGCGCACGTATTGATCTCGATCTGCATGCGACCGGCATCATGCCGGCGCAGCTGCCACAACTGACCGGCAAATCAGTCATCGAAGACGGCCGTACGGATGTGCATTTCAAGCTGAATGGCAGCGGGGTTTCTCCTGCCGAGCTGATGGGTGGTGGCAATGGGCAGCTGCTCGTTCGAGTCGGGCGCGGTGTCCTGCCGAGGGCCGGCATCGGTACAGCCAGCACCGATATTCTGCTCGGCACCTTGAACGGACTGAATCCGCTGGCCACGCAGGACCCCCGCACTCAGCTCGAATGTGCAGTACTGAATTTCAATATCGTCAACGGATTGGCTTCGACCGAACACGGTCTCGCTGTGCGCACCGACAAGTTGAATGTGCTCGGCGGCGGCACGGTCGATCTCAAAACCGAGCGCATCGACATTGGTGCCAAGCCGAAGCCACGCCAGGGTGTCGGACTGAATCTGGCCGCTATCGGTGATTTCGTGCGACTGGGTGGCACTTTGTCGAAGCCGGTGCCGGTCACCGATGCGAAAGGGGCGGCGACTGCCGGAATTAAAGTGGGTGCCGCCGTTGCTACCGGTGGCATCTCGCTGCTGGCCGAAGGATTGTTCGACCGAGCGACAACCGATGAGGATGTCTGCGCGATTGCGGCCGGTGAACGGCAATTGCCTTCGACGACATCAACCTCAGGCGCGGCGGCAAACGGAGCGGCGCCGGCTGCTGGCCAGACATCTGTTATCGGCAAGGCAGCCGACACGACAAAAAATGCTGTCGATAGCGTTGGCAACGCAGTCAAAGGCGTGTTCAAAGGTTTGTTCGGGCGCTGAGCAGAAGTAACGATGAGCCGCGTGCTTGCCAGACCAGCCTGTCCGCTGGCGAACGCTGCGGAGCGGCAATGACGCCTGCCGAGTTAAAGCTGGGGCTGTTTCTTCCGACGTGGAGCGGTGCGCTGAATGGCGCGACGCCAAGTACGCGTGACGTGGTTGCACTGGCGCAGCTGGCCGAGCAGGTGGGCTTCGACGCGGTCTGGGTGAGCGATCACCACTATTACGAACCTTATCTCGACTATCGGATAGTCGGCATCGAGTTGCCGGCGGAATACGCTGGCATCAAAGTCGGCGCGTGGGAATGCTGGACACTCGTGACGGCGGTTGCGATGGCAACGACACGGGTTGAAATCGGCACCCTGGTAACAAACGCAGGCTTGCGCAATCCGGCACTGTTCGCGCGCATGGTCGACACCGTCGACGACTTGAGTAACGGCCGCATCACCCTGGGGATCGGCGCTGGCGATTTCGAGTCTGAGCATCGCGCTTTCGGTTACCCGTTCGAACGGCGCATCAGTCGCTTCGAGGAAGCACTTGCCATCATCACGCCGCTGCTCCGCGGTGAGTGCGTAAATTACCAAGGTGAGTTTCATCGCGCAGAAGACGCCGCGTTGTTGCCCAAAGCAGCGCGTGCTGAAGGGCCGCTCATCATGATTGGAACTCTGCATGGCGGGCCGCGTATGACGCGCCTCGTCGCCCAGTACGCCGATATGTGGAACTGCATACTGGCTTTCGGCGACTGTGGCCCGGCCAGTTATCTCGCGGCCTGGGAGCGCGTACGAATGGCCTGCGAAAAACATGGCCGCGACCCGGCGACGGTCATTCGTCATGCAACTGTCGCCGTGAACCTGACCAACGGTGAGTATCCGATACCGGGCTCCGTACCACTCAGTGGCGCGCCTGACTCGATTGCGCAGCAGCTGGCTGAGTTCGCAGCGATGGACGTACAGCACGTATCGGTCATGCCGCACCCCTGGGATCGCGAGGGCATTGTCCGTTTCGCCGACGTTCTCGACATTCTGCGTCGCTGAGGCACCGCTGGCTGCGACGCTGCGGCGCTTTCCGGTACGATGCGGGTCCGATGTTGTGAGGATACCCGCGCATGCGCTTCAGCATTCCACTCGTTGCCCTGCTTGCCGTGGCCGTGCCGGTGGCAACGATGGCTGCCGTCACGGCGGCCGACACGATTTATCGCGGTGGACGCATTTATACCGTCGATGACGTGAAATCGTGGGTCGAGGCAGTCGCGATCAAGGGCGGCCGCTATATCGCAGTAGGCAGCGATAGCGAGGTCGGCGCATATATCGGCCCAGAGACGCGCATCGTCGAACTCGACGGCCGCATGGCGATGCCGGGCATCCACGACATGCATCTGCATCCAGTCGAAGGCGGCTTTCAGCATCTCGTCGAATGCAGCTTCCCGTTTACCACACCGTTAGCCGGGATCGTCGAAAGGGTCGGCGCGTGTGCTGCCGCTGCGCCGAAAGGAAGCTGGATCCGCGGCGGCCAATGGGCCGCTGAAACGCTCGAAACCGATAAACCGCCGACGCGCGAGATGCTCGATGCCGCTGCGCCTGACAATCCGGTTTATCTGATTGACTCGACATACCACAACGCCTGGGTCAATTCGCGCGCGCTGGCCGAGCTCGATATTGCAGCGACTACGCCTGATCCCGATGGTGGCGTGATCGTCCGCGACAAGACGAGTCATGAGGCGACCGGCATTCTGTTCGACAACGCGGCCTACAACGCGATGAAGCAGTTGCCCAAACGATCCGATAGCGAGTACAAGGCGGCGATTCTGTGGGCCGTGGCCCAACTCAACAGTTTCGGTATCGTGGCGATGAAAGACGCGCTCGCTGACGGCTACGCTGTGCGGGCCTATGCCGCGCTCGATCGTGCCGGTCGGTTGAACGTGCGCGTCGCGACGAGCCGCCCGTGGCACGCCAGTTGGACCGAAGCGCAGGTCGACGAAGATCGCAACCTCGAACATTGGGTCGACGATCAGACGCCGCATGTGCGTACCGGCTACGCCAAAATCTTCGTCGATGGCATACCGCCGACGCGCACGGCAGTCATGCTCGACGCCTACGCGCCGGATGGTAAACACGCCGTGGATTTCAAAGGCGATCTGCAACATCCCCAGGCCGCGCTGAACGCCGCGCTGATCCGCCTCGATAAACTCGGACTCACAGTCAAGATGCATGCGACTGGCGATGGCTCGGTGCGGGCCGGCCTTGACGCTATCGCTGCGGCACGCGCGGCCAACGGCAGCTCCGGATTGCGCCATGAGATGGCACACGCGGAGCTGATCCATGCCGATGATATGGCGCGATTCAAGGCGCTGGGTGCTGTCGCCGAATTGTCACCGATATTGTGGTACCCCTCGCCACTGGTCGAAACCATGGCGAGCGTGATCGGTCGCGAGCGCGCCAATCGCTTCTGGCCAATCAGGGCGCTGCGCGATGCTGGTGCCGAAATGATCTACGGTTCGGATTGGCCCTCGGTCGTGCCGTCACCCAATCCCTGGCCGGGCATCGAAGCGATGGTCACGCGACGCGATCCGTATGGTGTCGCACCCGGTCAGCTGGAGCCGGAGCAGGCCATCGGTCTGGGTGACGCTATTGCCATCTTTACGCGCAACGGCGCAGGCGCGCTTGGATTGGAAGCCGACAGCGGGTATATCGCGACAGGCAGGCGGGCCGATTTAATCGTGCTCGACCGCAATATTTTCGACATTCCGCCCGAACAGATCAGCGACACCCAGGTCCTCGAAACGGTGTTCGAAGGGCGGGTGGTGGGTCCGCGAGGCACCGGCTTGTGATCAGCGATGACGATACGGATGAGGCGTCAGGCAAAGCACCGGTGTGGAAGCCGCTGGCACGACCACGTGAACCGTTGCACGGCATTACGCTGAAAGTCATCGTGGAACATCTGGTCGCGCAGCACGGCTGGGAAGCGATGAGTCGACGCATTCCGATACGTTGTTTTCTGTTCGAACCAACCGTGACCTCGAGCCTCAAGTTCCTGCGCCGTACACCCTGGGCTAGGGAGAAAGTCGAAGCCTGGTATGTAGAAGACCAGGCTCTCGACGATGGTCTTCATGGAACGATGACGTAGTCGGGATTGGCGATCGCGAACGCTGCTTCCTTGTCGGCCTGCGGCGGATATATCCACTGCGTGTTGATTGCGCGTTTCGTCGCTTTGCCGACTTCACGCGTCATGATCACCTGGCGGTCCCAGCCCTCAGTGAAGATCGCGCCCCACGGCCCGAGGTCGAGACAGGTCACGTATTTCGGCTGGCTGTAAGGATGCGTCGGCAGACCGACCAGTTCGGCCGCGGCATTGTGCCCCGCGACGCGACCGAGGCTGAGCGCATGCTGGCACGACATGGAGGCGACATGGCCATCGTTATCGGTCGCTGCCATAGCGACATCGCCGGTCACGAAAATGTCTTTTGCGCCTTTCGCACGCAGCCAGGCGTCGGCATGAATGCGACCGAAGCGATCGCGTTCACCGGCGATCTGGGCGGTCAGAGGATGTGCTCTGGCGCCGGCTGTCCAGACCACCGTGTTGGTTTCGATGCGCGCGCCTGTCGAGGTGGTGACACTACCGGCATCAATGGCCGCGGCGCCGGATGACGTTATGACCTCGACGCCGCATTCGGCCAGCGCTTCTTCAATGACCGGGCGCGGGACCGGACCCAGATCAGGCCCGATTGCCGCCGCCTGTTCCAGCACCACGACCCTGATCGGGGTGTCTTTGCCGAAGATGTCGCGCAAGCGCTGTGGCATCTCGCACACGGTTTCAATGCCGGTGAACCCGCCGCCGGCAACAACGACAGTATTGCGGGCAGTTGTCGACGGCTTGCTGGCAAGCGCACGCAAGTGCTGATCGAGCGCAATGGCGTTCGAGAGCTGATCAACGTTGAAGCTGTGTTCTTTGAGGCCGGGAATATTCGGGAGGAACAGCTGGCTTCCCGCTGCCAGTACGAAACGATCGTAGGGCAGCGTCGAGCGGACACCGCCGTTGCTCAACACCGTGACCTCATGGCTCTCTGCATGAATTTTTTCGACAGTGCCGGCGAAGTAGCGCACACCGACAGCCGCGAACAGCGCTCCGACATCAGGCGCCATCTCCTCGAATACCGTTTCATACAGGCGTGGTCGGATATGTAGCTCGGGTGCCGGTGATACGACGGTGATTTCTACCGTCTTCTCCATGCCGGCCAGGGCAACGGCCCGTGCCGCGGAAATGGCCGACCAGGTCCCGGCGAAACCGGAGCCGGCGATGACGATTCTCTTTGTCGTTGCACTAGCGGTCATGACGTCGTTCCTTCAATGATTACAGATAGTCCTGCTCTGTCGAGCAGGTGCGGGCTCGGGAATTCCTGTCGTTCAGCGTGCGACCGGAAACTTTGAAATGATTGCATCAGCTGGTTCGACCCGTCGGCGGATCCGATTGCCGCTCCAGCTTCTTGACCGTTCGCGATAGCCGGCGGGCAGCGCCCCGCGAGTCCAGCCAGACGTGAACACCGCGGCCGAAGTTCTCCGGGGCTTTGTGACCGAGCTTCTGTGCCAGATCGGCCAGCGTCTCATGCGCCAGGGTGTCGCGCATGGCTTTCTCCGCGCGCAACATCACGGCATGAATCGCGCAGACGCCATTGGTCGCCCAGCGCGGCGGAGCGCCGTCGAAGAGCGCGCAATTGCCGCGGATTTCCTGGCAATCGAACAGTGGCTTGGTGCCCTCGATCGCATCGACTATCGCCAACACCGTGATGTCTTCGGCCGGCTTGGCCAGGCGATAACCGCCATTCAGGCCCTGATTCGAGATGACAATTCCCGCTTTCTCCAGCTTGGGAAAGATTTTGGCAACGAAGCTCGACGAAATGCCCTGCAGTTCGGCCAGATCGCGACTGCTCGGTTGTTTGTCGCCCGCGCCGACCAGCCACAGCAGGCAGTGGATGCCGTATTCAACGCTGGTGGTTAGATGTGCCATAACTCGGACTATAGTAGTCCGCGTTATGGATTGCAAGACTGATTGCCGGATCCCAGGTCGGTAACGTTGTCGGCATGCGCGCTGTGCTAGCCCGAAATCGTCGCTTTACATTATTTCAATAAGCTACCGTTCAGTTACTTGATGAATTCACCTGACGGATGCGCGCGAGGATAGCGGCGCATGTAATCAAAGAAGCGGTTCAATGTGAGATCGGCCTTGGTCAGAACGCCCGGGTGAAAATGAATGGTCTCCATGTTGAGCATGTCTTCGACTACGACTTTGGTTTCCACATCGAGCACGAAATCGAGGAACGCATCGATTTCTTCCGCGGTGCCCATGTCTTTGCGTGCCGCGACGATAAAATAAATGATGGTCTTTCCCGGTCGCGGCATACCGAAAGGCGCCACGAAACCGAACCATTGGCCGCCGAAGTCGCTGGCCTGCCAGTACATGCTGGTACCGACGATACCGACGCGGTGACTCACGGGTTGACCGGTCGGATGCGTGCCGCCGAAATTGTAGTACATCGAATGGTCAGTCCATTCGACCTGCGCGTGCGGATCCTCGCCGTCCAACTGTATGCCGTGAAGATACTTGATGTGCTGGATGTCAGGAGTATTGGCCACCAGTATCCATGGATCGACCGGCGCGGTCCCCAGTACTTTCATCTTGTACACCAGTTCGTCATCCGCATATGGCAGGCCGGGTATGTCGTAGTGCGGCTCGACGCCGTTATAGGCCCACACCAGACCATATTTTTCCACGGTCGGGAACTCGAACAGTCGCGCAGTCGGTGGCGGTGGTTCGCCGCCGGCAGTCTTGATGCAGCGACCGTTGGGGCCGTATTGCCAATGGTGAAATACGCATCGAACATTGCCGTCGACCATGTCGCCGATCGAGAGATCCGCGCCCATATGCGGGCAGTAGGCGCTTTTCACATGGGCTCGACCCTCGGCATCGCGGAACACGATGACGCGGCCATCGAGAAAATCGAAACCGCGGACGAAGTCGCGGGTAGCTGCGCTCGAGGCGCAGATCGGGAACCACGACTGCGTGAACAGGCCGTCCTCGCCTTCGAAAGGAACGGCCGCCGAAGTCGGTCGCCGGAAGCTTCTGGGCGTGGCAATCGTGCGGGCGGATTCTGGCTGTATTGCAGACATGGCGGCTCCGTGGAAAGAGGGCGTGGAGGTTGCACTATTCAAAAATGCACGTCGTCCGGCAAGCTGTCCGAAAGGACAGTGCTTACCCCTCCGATCGGATAGCTCGACGAACGAGCGGACTTTAGTGCATCGTTGCGCGGTACGTCGATGACGGGAGTGCGCGCGATGACGGGTTCGGTATTGATGGTCCTGACCTCCCACCAGCACCTGGGTAACACCGGCGTCCTGACTGGCAGCTGGCTGGAAGAACTGGCGGCACCCTATTACACCTTTCTCGACGCAGGACTCGCTGTCGAGCTGCTCTCGATCGCAGGCGGCTCAGCACCCATCGATCCGCTCAGCAGCAAAGCCGACTGGCTGCTCGATGCCGGCATACGCTTCCTGGCGGACAGTCATGCGCAGGAGAAATTGCGTTCAACCGCTGCCGTCTCGACCATGTGCGCCGATAGCTGTGATGCGATCTTCTTCGTCGGCGGGTCGGGTACGGCGTGGGATTTCCCGCTCAATGCGGATATCAAGCGGCTGGTCGAGGCGATGAACCGGCGGCGAGCGCTGATTGCCGGTGTATGCCACGGCGTACTCGGCTTGATTGCAGCCGAGGCCGAGGACGGGCTGAGTCTGCTGAAGGGGCGCAGGGTCACCGGTATCAGCAATCGTGAAGATGAATTGGCTGGCGTCGCGCAGGTGGTTCCTCTGCTGCCCGAAGAACACCTGAAAAAAGTCGGTGCCATCTACCTGGCAGCGGCGCCGTTCGAAGCGAATGTCGTTACCGATGGACATATCATCACCGGGCAGAATCCGGCATCGGCGCAGCCGCTGGCGCAGGCGATCGTACGCCGATTGAAACTGGCCAGCGCGGCGTAGCTGCCTTGTGTCACGTACTCTCTGTGCGCAAAGTGTGGGGCAACGATTGAGCGCCAGCCTGTTTCAAGCAGAATGACTGTGCCGCTTTATCATCGTGCGCGCAGTGTTGCTGATGCCGTGGCGCGTCATGCGGCGGTGGCGGATTCTGCTTATCTCGCCGGCGGCCAGACACTGCTCGCTGAGCTCAATCGTCGGGAACGGCGCTGCAGACAGATGGTCGATATCACCGATCTGATGGAGCTGCGCGGTATCGTGAATGATGCGCGCGGACTATACATCGGCGCTTCGGTCACTTTGAGTGAGCTCCTGAGCAATCCCACTGCACTGCGCGCGTTACCCGTGTTGAAACAGGTGCTGCCGTTGGTTGCGAATCACACCATTCGCAATCGGTCGACTATCGGCGGTCACGTCGCCCTCGCTGACGGATTATCGGAAGTGAATCTGCTGCTGCACGCAGCACAAGCGGTGATAGTGACCAGTCGACGCGAGACCACCATGGAATTGCTGCAGACGGCGCATCGCATCTCCGCATTGTATCCGAACGAACTCATCACGGCCGTGCTGATTCCCGCAGCAGGGTGTGAGAGTGCTTATGGCTTCTGTGAGTTTACGCTGCGGCCCAGCGGCGGCCGCGCTATCGTTGCGGTCGTGCTTCGCAGCGACCCAGGACTACCTGCACGCGCCGTAGTGAGCGGAGTCACTGTAACGCCGATCATTTTACAGGCTGAACAACTCGTCGATCCGCGCATCTGCTTTGAACGCGCGCTGGACCGCGATGAAGATATCGAGCCAGTAGCGTGCTGGCCGCGGGCCTATCGTATACAGCTTGGCCTGGAAGCATTGGAGCGCGCGCGCGCGACGATGACAGCCGGGGCCTGACCATGACCGAAATAGCTGGCACTGACGTTGAATTCAACTTGAATGGCGTGGCTTTGCGGGCGACCGTACACGGCCATGAAATGCTCGCCGGGCTGTTGCGCCGGCATGGTTGCCCGAGCGTGCATCTCGGTTGCGAAGAAGGCGTCTGCGGCGCCTGCACAGTGTGTATCGACGGGCTGAGCGTGCGCTCGTGTCTGACACTCGCCATTCAGGTCGAGAGCCGCAGCGTGACGACGGTCGAGGGTCTCGCTGCAAGCGTCGACGGCCGCGCACTGCAGCAGGCTTTCGTCGATCAGCATGCGGCGCAATGCGGCTTCTGTACGCCGGGCTTCCTGATGATCGCGCTGGAGCTCATGGCACAATTCCGCGATCGACCTGAACTGGATGAAATCGAGTTGCGCCAGCGTTTGTCCGCAGCAATCTGCCGCTGCACCGGCTATGCCGCGATAGTCGCCGCAGTACAGCAGGCGCTTCGGCAGTATTCGCCCTTGGCCGACGAGTCAGCGGCAAAGCCGCCATGATCGAACCGGTTGCAGTGCCAGCGCATATCGGGCGCGAAACCCGACGACCGCGCACGGCGGCGTTTGCGCGTGGTGAGGGGCGCTATATCGGCGATGTGCTGCCAGATGCCGTCTGGTTGTGCCTGTTGCGCAGCCCCCAGGCCCACGCGCGTATCGATCGCGTTGATGTCACGGCGGCGCTGGCCGCGCCAGATGTACTGGCGGTGTATACCGGTGCCGATGTTCGGGATCTCGTCCCGCCACCCAATCTGTGGCAGCTGCCAGGCCAGCGCGAGGCTAATCTGCGCCCGTTGGCTGACGAACGCGTGCGTTACGTCGGTGACGCAGTGGCTGCAGTGGTGGCACGCACCGAAGCGGCGGCACGCGCCGCCTGCGATTGCATCGCGGTCGACTACACGCCATTGCCGCTGGTGATGAGCGTGGAAGCCGCGCTGGCGCCGGACGCGCCGCGACTGTACGAGCACTGGCCCGACAATGTCGTCGCGCGCTGTCACTGGCAGGTTGGTGAAGTGGAGCTGGCACTCGCCGAGGCGGCCGTCGTCGTGAGCCATACTTTTGTCAGTGGGCGCGTGCATCCTCTGCCTTTGGAGCCTCGCGGTGTCGCCGCGTCAGTAGACCCGCGTGATGGCGCGCTGACGGTCTGGAGCCCGACCCAGTCGGTGCATCAGGTTCGTGAAGGTATCGCCACCTGCTTGCGACTGCCGGAACATCGCGTGCGGGTTATCGCACCGGATATCGGCGGATCTTTCGGTCAAAAAGCCTGTCTGTATCCCGAAGAAATTCTGGTCGCTTATGCAGCGTTACGCCTCGGCCGGTCCGTGCGCTGGATGGAGACGCGCACCGAGGCTTTTGTCAGTTCCATTCATGGTCGTGATCAGGGCGTGACGCTGACCGCAGGATTTACCAGCGATGGTCGGCTGCTTGCCGTACGCGGAAACATCGTGCTGGACAAAGGCGCAGAGCCCTATCGCACGTCGATTGGCACTGCCTGGATCACCGGTGCACTCCTGACCGGGCCGTACCGGGTAGACGCAATCGATATTTACGCCTGCGGCGTGGTGACGAACAAAACACCGACGGGCGCTTATCGCGGATTCGGCCAGCCGGAAGCAAATTTTGCGATGGAACGAACGCTCGATATCGCAGCTCAACGCCTGGTGCTGGACCCGTTGGAAATCCGCCGCCGCAATCTGCCGTCACCCGACGATTTGCCGTGCGCTACCGCCACCGGCATCGGTCTGGACAGTGGCCGATACGTCGAGCTGCTGGAAGCGGTCGCGACGCGTGCGCAATGGACGCGGCCGTCGCAACCTGGCGCTGGTCATCTGCGCAAAGGTCGCGGGCTTGCGTTCTATATGGAAGTCACCAACTTCGGACCATCGGTCATCACCAATGCCATCGGTGTGGCCGCCGGTGGTTTCGATGTCGCCTCGGTGCGCATGGAACCGAGTGGCCATGTCACGGTGCATACCGGTCAGACGCCGATGGGGCAGGGCGTGGAAATCGCCCTTGCGCAGATCTGCGCGGACGAATTGCTGCTTGCCCCGACGGACATCGCTGTCGTGCACGGCGACACGCAGTCCTGCTCGTACACCGCCTATGCCAGTGGTGGCAGTCGTGGTGCCGGCGTTGGCGGATCGGCTGTAGCGCTGGCAGCGCGCCAGCTGGCCGGGAAGTTACGTCTGCTGGGTGCACATCTGTTGAACGCAGCGCTGGACGAGGTCGTGCTGTTCGACGGCGAGGTCCGGGTTCGCGCTCAGCCTGAGCGCGCGATTGCGTATGCCGCGCTGGCGCGCCTCGCTTATCGCGGTGCCGGCCTGCCTGCCGGCATGGCGGCAGGGTTGGAGACCCAGTTCGTCTTCGACCCGGTGAATCTGGCGGTCTCTTATGGTGCCGTGGTGGTGGATCTGACCGTGGATACGCGCACCGGCCTGGTGACTCTCGAGCACATCGTTTTCGGTCACGACTGCGGCACGCAGATCAATCCGGCGCTGGTTGCCGGCCAGGTCATCGGTGGCATCGCGCAGGGCATCGGCTGCACGCTCTACGAGGAACTGCGTTTCGACGCGCAGGGACGCCCGCTGGTCCGCTCGCTGTTCGATTATCCCGTCCCGCTCGCCGCCGATTTGCCGCCCATCGAACTGCTGCACCTGGAAACGCCGACACCGTACTCGGCGACGGGCGCCAAAGGTGTCGGCGAGAGCGGTGTTATCCCGCTACCTGCCGCGATTGCCAATGCCGTGCAGAACGCGCTGGGGAGCGTAGCCATCGACAATCGTCTGCCGTTGACGCCGGACCGCATCCGCTCCTGGTGTTAGCGGATGCTGGCGTCGAGGACGCCGGGCGGTGATAGTGTGAGCACTACCCAGCAGGTGTATCAACGCTTGACTCGTGCATCGGCCCTGATCGAAGCGAAATTTCGCGCACCTCCGATAGCTGTGCGGCTGCTGCAGCGGGAGAGACTGCTATGCGAGATCGAGCGTCATGCCAGCGCCCGGTTGGTGCTGATCCGGGCACCCGCGGGATATGGCAAATCGGTCCTGCTCGCGCAGTGGCAACAGCGACTCAACGAACGCCAGCGCCCGACGGGATGGTTGTCGGTCGATCGTGGCGACCAGGCGCCCGGCGCCGTTTTTCCGTATCTCGTCCATGCGCTGCAGCAAGCGGGTTTCGATTTCGATCCGGCGGCGGTCCAGGCAGCACACGAGCAAATCGACGTTGACGCCGTCGCGGCCGCACGAACACTCGTCGCAGCGATGCATACTGCGGCTCCGCAGGCCTGCCTGTTGATCGATGGTGTCGACGACCTGGCGGCGAGCGCTGGCACGGCAATGATCGAAGCACTATTGCTGTATGCCGACAAGTTGCAGATTGTCGCTACCGCCCAGCGTCGACCGCCGCTGCCATTGGCCCGGCTGCGCGCTGCCGGTTTGCTGATGGAGATAGGTTCCCACGACCTGCGCTTTTCGCTCACCGAGATCGAATCGCTGTTCGATGCGCTTGTGCCCGCCGGCTATCTCCGCGGTCTGCGTGCCCGCACTGACGGCGTTGCTGTCGCCTTGAGTTTTGCACGGGCAGCTATCGAGCAGCCGCCAGCGGTGTTGCCGTGGACGGAAAGTCTGGACGACTTTTACCGTGAGCAGATATTCGACTCGCTGCCACGAGACCTTCGACTCGTTGTCAGCCGCCTGGTCATTGTCGAACGGTTCGATGCATCGCTGGCGCGCGCGATCGTCGGGCGCGACATCGGCGCCGAACTGGAACGATTGCACCGCGAAGAGAATCTGCTCATCGTCGATTCGCGCACGGGTCTGTTCCAGTTTCCCGTGATGTTCCATGCGAGCCTGCGTGCGCAATTGCAGTGGATGAGCGACGACGAGCGCCGCGAACTGCATCGCCGTGCCGAGAACTGGTTTGCCGCGCGCGGCTTTCTGCACGAAGCGCTGTTGCACGCGATGGCAGCTGACGACGCGGCGGGTACTTCACAGTTGTTCCGGAAAATTGGCGGGTCTTCAATGGTTTTGCGTTTTGGCGTGCCGGTCCTGCGTGCCGCCATGGAGCAGATGCAGAGCGTGGTCTCCGATGAGGGTGCCCTGGTTCAGTGGTCGCAAGTGTTGTTGTTGACCCAACAAGGCTTGACCGAGGAGGCGAGCGCTCTAGCCGGGCGTATTGGCACGCAACAGGAGGGCGGCCTCAGCAGCGCCACGGACCCGGAGACAGGTCTTGTCAAGCGCGAGAGTCTGGTGGCAGGAACGCTGCTCGCGGCCTACTCCGATCGGCGATTGCCGTTGGACCGCGAACTGGCGCTCGGCCGTGCCGCTGAACAATTGACGACCGAGGATCACCTGTATCAGGGCTTCATCAGCAACCTGCTGTGCTGGATGCGTTATGAACGCGCAGAGTTCAGCGCAGCCGACGGCGATGCCGAGCACGCCATCAGTGAATTCACCGCCGATGGTGGCTTGTACGGCAGCTTGTTCATGCATCTGCATCGAATCATCATTCGCTTCTGGCAGAACCGGCTGGACGAAGCGCTGGCCGAAGCCAGGCTGGTCAGCCGATTGCAACGACTGTTCTTTCCGGCGGACGGTCGGCTGCAGTGGCTGTGTCGAGTGTTCGAGAGCTGGCTGCTGTGCGATCTCGGCCAGGTGGGTGCCGCGGCGATATTGCTGCAGAACTCGCTCGACGGGCTTGATGCGAACGAAGGCTGGTTCGAAGCGCAGCTGCTCGCGCATGTCACTTCCGCGCGTATCGCGGCAGCACGTGGCGAGACGAATACGGTGGCTTCGATATTGATCCGCGGCCAGCGCCTTGCTGCTGCCCGCGATCTGCCGCGCCTGGGCTGGCATCTGGATTTTCACCGTATCGCATTCTCAATGTCTAAAGGTATCGAACTCGATTTGCCGCCGGAATTGCGCTTCTGTCCGGACGCGCGTGACGACCCTGACTATTTCACCTGGCGGGAGCGATTTCAGGCTGGCGTCTTGGGCGTTCGATTGGCGATCCGCAATGCGCAACTCGAGCGCGCACGCCAGATAATCGAGCAGCTCGATGCAGAGCTGCTCCGAATCGAAGTACCGCGGGCGCGAACGACATTGCTGCTTCTGCGCGCAAGCGCGGCGCACGCGGCTGGAGATGTCGCGGCGCATGATCAATTCGTCGAGCACGCGGCAAGTGCATTCGATGGTTCCTGCTCAATTCAGTTGTTCGAGGAGGAGGGGATCGCGCTACCCCGCCACCGAGAGGCTCAGGCCATGCCGGTTACGGCCATTGCCGCCATCGGCTCCGACGCCGATACGCTGACCCAACGCGAACGCGAAATCATGGCCCTGCTCGCCAGCGGCCGACCGAACAAAGTGATAGCGCACCAGATTGGCTTGAGTGAAGCGACTGTCAAATTTCATTTGCGTAATATCTATCGCAAATTGAAAGCGCATAACCGGGTGCAGGCGGTCGCGTATCATCGAGCGGGCGACTCGCGCTGAAACCCACTAGCATCAACTTCGTGCACACTACAGTGATGGCAGACGTGAGCGAGAGCACCACCAGTTACTCGACGGAAGTTGAGGCGGTCGCGGCGTGAGCGACAGCGGCGAACGCAGTATCGGCTTGCCCGCGTTCGAGCATCACCACGCGGTGCTGCCGGCACTGCGCATGCACTACGTCACACTGGGCGCCGGCACGCCATTAGTCCTGCTGCACGGCTGGCCGCAGACCTGGTTCGAATGGCGCGAGGTCATGCCGCAGCTAGCCCACGCGCATCGGCTGATTGCACCTGATCTCCGCGGCCTCGGCGATTCCTCGCGCCCGGTGAGCGGCTACGACACGGTTACTCTCGCTGGCGACGTATGGGACTTGATGGTCACGGAACTCGGCTATTCGCACTTTGCTGTGGTCGGGCACGACTGGGGTGGGCCTGTGGCCTATGCGCTGGCTGCGAGCCATCCCGAGGCGGTGACCCATCTGGCGATCATCGACGTCGCGATCCCGGGCGATGGCAGCGCGAACATCAGCCAGGGCGGGCGACGCTGGCATCACGCATTTCATCAGACGCCGGACCTGCCCGAAGCGCTGGTTGCCGGGCGCGAGGCGCTCTATCTCGGTTGGTTCTATCGCACCTATGGTGCGAGTCCTGAGGCCATCAGTGTCGAAGCGCAGCGCGAGTACCTGCGAAGCTATAGCGATCCGGCGGCGCTACGTGCCGGTTTCGAGTACTACCGCAACATTCCGCGCGACGTCGAATTGCATGCGGCGCTGCGTGCACGCGGGCCGCTTGAGATGCCGGTGCTCGCGCTCGGCGGCGCCGCGGGCTGGGGACGTGGCATCGAGGTGCTGGAATCCTGCCAACGCATGGCGAGCTACGTCGAAGGCGGTGTTGTTGAAGATGCCGGGCACTGGATCCCGGAGGAGCAGCCGGCCTACCTGGCGCGCGAACTGCTGCGCTTCCTCGCGAACAATCCATAGCGCGCGTTAGTTGCGCTTACGGTTGCGACCCGAGCGTCAGCGGGAGCGCCGGGTCGCGTACCCACTCGGACATCGAACCGTCGTAGATCGCTACTGCGCGCTGCCCGCACAGTTCGAGCGCGAGTGCGTCCATGGTCGCCGAAATGCCGCCACCGCAATAACACACGACCCGCTCGGCTGCGAGCGCTCGACTTGCCTCGAATAGCGGTGCGAGCGCGGAGGAAGGGAGGAAAGTTCCATCCGACGGATCGATGAGCGACCCGTAGTAGACGTTGTGCGTGCCAGGCAGGTGGCCGGGGCGCCCGTACTGGTTCTTCTCGCCGCTGTAGACCGCCGGGGCGAGCGCGTTCAGCGTCACCGCATCGCCGTGCGTCATGACAGATTGCATTGCCGCCTTGTCTGCCCACAGATCAGGCCGTGGCCGCACGCTCAAGTGCGCGGCCGGATAAGGCCGTACGTCGGCCGTGAGGCTCCGCCCTTCACGCTGCCACTTCTCATAGCCACCATCGAGAACGGCGGCGCGTTCGAACCCGATAGATTTCAGCATCCACCACACGCGGGTCGACCACATCGGGAAACCCTTGTTGTAGAGCACGACCGTACTGTCGTCGCCCACACCGGCGGCGCCCATCGCGGCAGCGAAACGGGTTGGGTCCGGCATCATGAACGGCAGTTCGGAATTGGTATCCGATAGCGCCTTGATCACGTCGAGGAACCCAGCGCCGGGCAGATGCGCCGTCTGCCACTGCGTATACCCGCTTTCGGCCAGATAGCCCTGACCGTCCGGTCTGGGGGTCAGGAATACGCTGGTGTCGTACAGGCGCAGCGCCGGATCGTCGATATACTCGGCGAGGGTGGCGGTGTCGATCAGTGGGCCGGCGAGGTCGAACATGACGGGTCTCCTGGACTTGAGGTGCAGTGCGCGCGAGTGTGGCAGGTTATTCAGTTCTTGATTGCCCGCGACATCAGAAAATCCTGGCGCACGAAATTGTCGTGAAAATACTGGCTCGCGAGTTTTTCATAGTCGCGACGAAAATTCGCCAGGCGTGCCGCATCACCGGACAGCGTCTCAACGACGCGCAATACCGGTGCGGCGTTGCTTTCCATGAACAGGCGCGCGTGGGCCGGACTCAAGGCGGGAAACTTCAGGCAGGCGCGATCGAAGCGTAGATCGCTGACTGCGGCGCCAAGGCGTTCGCGTACGATAGCCGGGTCACCCCACTCGACGGGCGAACGCGCACCCTCGGGCGGGGGCGGCAGGTAGCGGCCGACGAGTGTGAACATGCGTCCGGTATACAGCTCTGGCGGCCAGGTCGAAAAAGCGATGGTCCCACCGGGCTTGAGGACCCGCAGCATCTCGGCAGTGGCGATGGCTGGGCGCGGGCCGAACATGTGACCGAACTGGCTCAGGACCACATCGAAGGACGCATCGTCGAAAGGCAACGCTTCGACATCCGCCTCTACGAAATCGATGCGAAGCCCGGCGAGCTCGGCGTTGCGACGCGCGTTGGCGAGCAGGGCGGGCGTCAAATCCGCACCGGTGACCATCGCCCCGCACCGTGCTGCGGCGAGCGCCACGACACCGGTACCGCAGCCGACATCCAATACCCGCTGCGTCGCGTTCACAGCCGCGAATCGCACGAGCAGCGGCGCGACGGTGCCGGTCAACATTTCAAAGGGCGTGAAAGTGGCCCAGCCTTCGCGGGCGACCTCTTTCATTTTTGCAATGGCATCGTTCATTAATCTATCCTCGTTTTGACTAGGGTCTTTAGCCGGTGCTCGGCGGCTCACAAGCGCGTCCGCGGCGTCTGTAAGTGCCCCTGCTCGGTTGATCCTGAGCGGGCGGTTCTGGACGAATCGCATTCTATGGCCACAGCGAGCTGGAAATGACGGCGCCAAAGAAAAAGCCAGGTCTGAGCCTGGCTTGTTCAACACGACTAAGAAAGACGCAAGCGGCTCAATGTGAGCTTGATTTCCGCCTCTGGCTGTAACCGAGCCCGAACAAACCGAGGCCGACCAGCGCGACGGTAGCCGGCTCCGGCACAGGCGCCGTCGTCTCCGTCAGCACGATGTCCGAAATTCGCTGGAAGTTGTTGTTGACCAGGAAGGCCTCGAACGGGCCTGTATTTGCAGCGATGCTCAGCCCCGGCAAACTGAAAGTGTAGTCCAGGCTGGACAGCACCAGGGTATCGCCGGCCGTGACCGTCCCGTAGGTAGAGAGCGCGCTGGAAAAGACCGTCACCAGCAGGTCGTCGCCATCGACGTCATTCAGGAAGTCGTAAGCGCCAGCGCAGGAATTGCCGGTCAGCGCCACGATGCCACCACCGTTCAAACTCGACTCTACCGTACCCGACTGGTAAGTGCCGCAACTCGGCTGGACTGACGCATAGAAATTTTCGAACACAATCGATGCGAACTCACCGGTGGTGTTCACATTGAACGAGAGTGCATCGAAACTGACCTGATAGGAATCGCCACCCAGCGAAGTCAATATCGGTGTAGCGTTGGCTGCCATCGACCCGCCGAGCAGGCCGGCGACCAGCGTTGCGAGGAATTTGCGCTTCATAGGTTTCATATTCTCCAGCTGCAGACAGAATTCGATGATCATGCCAGTCCGGAACGTGCGGCACGATCTGGGCCAGAATTCCATCAGCCTTAACGATCAGCGCCTTACGCGTGTCACTGCCCGATATAGCGGGCCCGGACAACCCATCTGGCCGCAATCATCGCAACATGTTTGTCATGTCGCTTACGCATTGTAAAAGTCCTCGACATTACGCGCATGACGGTCCGAGCGAATTTCGACAACTCCTATTACGTATAGATACAGACGCGGCTGAACAAGGTGTAAGTATTGTTGACAGATTCCCGGCTTTATTCGGTAATCGCCGCCGTTCGACGACGCCATTGGAGACGGCATCGAACGCGCCATCGTCATTGCAATGACCATTACAATAGTCATGCCCCCACCACGGAGAGCGGACCACCATGAGCGCTAAACCCATCGTCATGCAACCAGCCTGTGATCTCTACGACCACGCGATTAGATGGCAGCCTTTTGCCGGCATCGAGAACCTCGAACTCACCTTGTGTGATATCGACGAGGAACGCCAGGTGGTCGATCTCATTGTCCGCTTTGCGCCAAACAAGACTGTGACCATGCACAATCATTTGGCGCAGACCAATATGCTCATCATCCAGGGCGAGTTGCGCATGTACGAACCGGACGGCAGCATTCGCGAAGTGCGGCCGGCGGGCAGCTACTACCGTGGCCGGACCAACGATGCGCACAGCGAAGGTGGCGGTCCGGATGGCGCAGTCGTGTTCTACAGCATGCGCTGCGACGGTGCGCGCAACGTGCTCGAGATAATGGACGATGCCGCCAACGTGCAGGCGACGTTATCCATGGATGACGTTCGTGCGGCGTGGGAGGCACAACAGAGCGCGCTACGATAAAGATCGTCGTCATCAGCGATACACACACCGGCCATGAGGCGCTGGGCAGACTGTCGGGAGATGTCCTCGTTCACTGCGGCGATTTCGCGCTGTGGGGGCACTCGACCCGCGATGACATCGCAAACCTTGATCGATGGTTTTCGCGACAGGATTTCCGCTTGATCCTTGTCACTGGCGGGAATCACGATTTCGATTTGGAGGAATGCACCCGCGCGGGCGGCGAAGCGTTTCACCATGCAACCTACCTTGAAGATAAGCGAGTCGAATTCGAAGGTCTCAATTTTTATGGAGCGCCGTGGGTACCTGAGCTAAAGCAATGGGCATACTTTCAGGAACAACCGTCGCTCGAAAGCAAATGGGCGACCATTCCGTCCGACACCGACGTGCTGATCACGCATTCACCACCGAGTGGTATACTTGACGTCAATACCAGAGGCAAGAGTTGCGGTTGTCCCGCGTTGCGCGCGCGGCTGAAGGAATTGAAACTTCGTCTGCATTGCTTCGGGCACGTGCATGCGAGTGCCGGTGTTTTTCGTGAGGGTGGAACCACGTATGTCAATGCGGCAATGGTTAACCATACCTATACGATCGTACGGCGGCCCTACGAATTCGAGATCTAGCCCTCAGCACTGAATATTCACATAACAGGAGACATCGTATGAGCGAACTTCGCCATATCCGCCCCGCCGGCATGAGCAACTCCCCGGCCTATACCCATGTCGTCGGTGCTCGCGGCGCCGAGACGCTGTACATATCAGGTCAGGTCGCTATTGACGAATCGGGCAAAACGGTTGGTGTCGGTGACCTCGGCGCGCAAACCCTGCAGGTCATGCAAAACCTGCAAACAGCGTTGCAAGCGGCGGGCGCCACTTTCGCTGATGTGGTCAAGCTCACCACATTCGTGGTCGGTTACACGCCTGAGCAGCGCGCTACCATTGCCGGTGTACGTGGCCCCTTCCTTCCCAAAGACAACCCGCCGGCGAGCACGCTCGTCGGCGTCGCCGCACTTGCCGCAGCCGACTGGCTTATCGAGATAGAGGCGGTTGCCGTCATCGGTTGAGCGCGATTGACGGCCGGTCAACCTCCCGGTTCGATATCCAATCGCACTATCCATCCCTCCATGCCGTTACCTGCCGCCGGGTAACGGCTCATGACCAGTGGATCGTGTCCAGGGATGATGTGCTGCGGTGAGGTCGCTAACCGACGCAAGGTCTGGTAGCCCTCGAGCATGTCGCCTAGATTGTAGATGACCGGGAAGGCGCGATTCTGCTCAATATGCGCATAGAAGTGACTGGCATCGGATGCCAGCACAACCCAACCGCGGCGCGTCCTTACGCGCACCGACTGTAGTCCCCGGGTATGCCCTCCGATGTGATGAACTTCGATACCCGGGGCTATTTCAGCTGAGCCGTCGTGAAAATGGACGCGTTGATCGAAAACACAGCGCACCATAGCGGCGACATCATCTGCCTCGTAGCCGTGACGCAGCATGTCGTGACACATGCATCGCCCGGTGGCGAAATCCATTTCCTTGTCCTGCAGATGGTAACGGGCGTTGCCAAACAGCGGGATATTGCCTGCGTGGTCATAATGCAGATGCGTGATAATGACATCCTCGATCTGCTCGGTAGCGATATCGAGCGCTCTGAGACCGATGGCGACCGGTTTGAAGATCTGGCGGTTGCGTTTCTGCGCCATGACTTCAGCAAAGCCGGTATCGACGAGAATACGGCGCGAGTCGTTTGAGATAACCCACACGTAGTAGTTGAGTGGCATCTCGGTAGCATGTGCATCGCCGCCGATGAAATTATCGGGCGAGCGACGCATCAAGGACGCGTATTTGATTGCGCGGATCTCGTAGCAATCATCTGTCATCGTCGCTCCTCCTCCGGTATTGGCTTACTAAGCTTTCTCGACGCGATCGAATTCAGCCAGCGCTTCCTTGGCTACGCGAAACGCTTCGACTCCTGCCGGAATGCCGCAGTAGATGGCGACCTGCAGCAGTACCTCGCGGATCTCAGTCCTGGTCACGCCGTTACGCAATGCACCGCCGATATGCATCTTCAATTCCTGCGGCCGGTTCAATGCCGAGAGCATCGCGAGATTGAGCATGCTGCGGGTTTTCTTTGGCAGTTCGTCCCGACCCCACACCGCGCCCCAGCAATATTCCGTCGTCAGTCGTTGCATGGGCATGGTGAAATCATCCGCAGCAGCGATGGCTTTCTCCACGAATTCGGCACCGAGTACGGCCTTGCGGATCTCGAGACCGCGCTCGAACAGTTCGTCGTTCATGCTGTGCTCCTTTGATGAATAAGTATCCAGAGTCTCAAGCGACGGCACCCAGCAGCGCGCTCAGTTGCGCGGCGTCCTCAGCGTATTCCAGATTCTGGATACACGCTTCAATGTCCTGTGTCCGCGCTTCTCCCGTCGCCTCGGCGACGGCCAGGCGGAAGCGTGCGCGTACCTCCGTAGGCGTCGCATTGACCACGTCATCCAGTCGAACCCGCTGCGTTGCGCCGGTGTCGTCGTGAACTTCGACTTCGCCGCCCTGCTGGCCAGGATAAGCACGCGTCATCTCGTCATCGATTTGCAGCGTCGTCAGGTTGATCAGGCGGTGTAGTTGCATGTCGTTAAGCAGTTCGAAATTCTTTTCTGATACGTCACCTTCGATCAGCGCCGCTGCAACGTTGTACTGAATGCTCATCTTGGCCTGCAGAACATGTGCGAACGGGCCGCGATAATCACACCCTGGATACATCAGGCCAGCGCGCGGTACGCGTACCGTGATCGCCGCAATACGCTCAGGCGCGAATTGGCCGTCTCGCGCGATGCGCAGTGCAGCCTGACTCGCGGTCTGCGCGAAATTGCACGCCGGTACCGGCTTGTGATAAACGGACAGGATCTCGGGGGTCGATTCAAACAGCGCAACGCTTGCTGCCGCCGCACGCTTGCCCAGAGCCGCGAACAAACCCGCAACACCATCGAGCGCGGTTGGCGAGGCAAATGCTCCGCTCTCCGCGAGTCGCGCGGCAGTGACGCCATTGCGGGCCGCAAAGCCGGCATGGAAGAACATTTCGCTGCCGCCGGTATGCGCCCATTGATTGAAGCCGACCGTGGTATTGGCGCCGAGCGCGATGGCGCTGGTTGTCTGATCCATGGTGAGGCCGAGCAGGCGCGCGCCGGCTGCAGCGGCTGCAATGGGTCCGGTGATACCGGTCGGCCGGTAGATGCTGGCCAGCTCCGCATCCATGACTGCCCGGCCAATCTGTCCGCCTGTTTCATAGCCGGCGACGGCGGCGGCAATAAAATCGCGGCCGCTCACGCGGCGATGCTGTGCCAGCGCCAGCAGGGTGGGCAGAACGATGATGCCGAGATGACTGATGCTGCCGGAATGCATATCTTCACGGACCAGCCCGTGTGCCATCACGGCGTTGGCAAAAGCCGCATCGGCGCAGCTCACGCGATTCTTCAAGCCGATGATGGTTGCGCCGCCGGCCCTACGATCGATACGTTCAGCGAGTTGCACTGCCTGGCGACTCCACGGCAGGTCGCGCGCTTCGAATGCACAGCCGATGAGGTCAAACAGGCACAGTTTCACCTTGTCGATCACGGCTGTCGGCAGTTTGTCCGTAGTTACGGCAATCACCGAATGCGCGATACGTTCGGCCAGCGGACTGGTGTCGACCGGCGCAATAGCGCTGATTGCAGGTCGGGCGGCAAGCGTCATGGCATTCTCCCCAGCAGGCTTCAATCAAGATTCGTTGGCAAAGGTTGCGCGCGCGTCAACCTCTCACTTCGACGCCGGCCCAGGCTTCGACGACTTTACACATCGAGGTGAAGTCCGAGTCGGCGCCGTACATCGCGTTGGTGATGGCGAGCATCTGACGCACCGCGGCGCCGCATACCATTGGTACGCCGAGTGCCTCTGCTTCGTCGATGCACAAACGTACGTCTTTGTAAGACAGGCCGGTGGCGAAGCCGAAATCGAAGGTGCCAGGTAATACCGAGCGCGGAAATTTGTCCTGCGATGCGCTGTTCCGACCTGATCCGGCATTGAGTACTTCGAGCATGACCTTGGGGTCGAGTCCCGCTTTGACACCCATGACCATCGCTTCGGAAGTCACCGCGATGGCAGCAGCTGCCAGCAGATTGTTGGCGAGCTTCATGGTCTGTGCCTGGCCTGGATCTTCGCCGAGATGAAATGGCTTGCCAAAAGTGGCCAGAATTGGCGCCAACTCGGTGTAAATTTCCTTCGCGCAACTCACCATGACGGCCAGCGTTCCTTCATGCGCACCCTTGACACCGCCGCTGACCGGGGCATCGACATAGACAATCTTGCGTGCAGCCAGCGCGAGCGCAACGCGCGACGCCATACGCGGTCCGATGGTGGAAAAGTCCACCACCCGTTTGACGCGTGCGCCATCAATGAGCCCACCGCTCTGCAGACACACCTGCTGGACTATTTCCGGATTGGGAAGACTGAGAAATACGATGTCGGCTGCGTCCGCAACAGCGTCCGCTGATCCTGCGGCGTCCGCGCCTTGCGAATGCAGCGTGGCGACAGCCGACACACTGACATCGTAGACATAAACCTTATAGCCATGTTTTAGCAGCCGTGCGGACATGAGCCCGCCCATGCGGCCAAGGCCGACGAAGCCGAATACCGGCGATTTCATACTGAACTCCCCCCCAATCGCTACGCGGTGAACTCCCGGCCCCGTGTCTCGGGGCCGAGCCAGATCACCATGGCCGCGAGTCCGGATATGACCATCGCCGCACTCATGGCGTCGACAGCCTTGAAGCCTTGATCCTGCAACGCCCCGAGCAGCAGCGGCATGACCGATCCGATAGCCGCCGCCGCATGGTAGCAAAAGCCTGGTCCAACGCCGCGCACCTCGGTCGGGAACTGTTCGTTGCTGTAGGCCGGCGCCATGCCCCAGACGCCCATGCCGAAAAAGCCCATCATCAGCGCGCCCAGGCCAAGAACCAGCGGCTCGGTCGCATGAAGGTAGAACGGGAGTGAGGCGACGCCGAGTATCACGGTGACGGTGACAGCGCCACGCCGCCCGAGTCGGCCTTCGGAGAGCAGGCCCCACAGCGCCGTGCCGACGATCGCACCAATGTTGAAGGCGGTCAGGTAGGGAAGCACGGGGCGCCCGGCATCGCGCAGGACCGTCGGGTACCAGAAGTTGACGGAGTAATAAATGCACATGAAGGCCCCGATTACGAGCGTCGTCCTGACGGTCGTGCCCAGCAGGTCTTTCTGAAAGATACGCATCAACGACAGACGCGGCCCGATTGGATGGCCGGATTGCTGGCCTGCTTTGAGACGGCGCTGACGCTCGAGCCATACCGGACTCTCGGGCACTCGCGCGCGGATCCACAGCGTAAGCAGTGCCGGGATGAGACATACCCAGAACATCGCGCGCCAGGCCAAATCAGGGGTGTCGTTGAGCAGGGGATAGAGGAACTGGAACGTCGCCGCCGCAAGCAGATAGCCCCAATACCAGCCGCCCAGCAGCATCCCTGACACCAGGCCTCGCAGTTTGGTCGGCCAGTGTTCGAGCACGAGCGGCATGCCGGCAGCCCATTCCCCGCCCATCCCCAGGCCGAACAGCGCGCGCAGTGCGAAAAGCATCGCATACGACGTAGAAAACCCGGCCAGGCATGCGAACAACGAGAACCACAGCACTGAGATGAGCAGGGGAAGCTTGCGTCCCCACTTGTCGGCGGCAGCGCCCGCAAGTGTGCCGCCGACAAGACGCATCGCGAGTGTGACGGTGCCGAGGGCTCCTGCAAGCGCGCGGTCCACGGTGAAGCTGCGTTGGATATCGATGATGATGAAAGCGAGGATGTTGAAATCGAACGAGTCGACTACCCAACCCAGGAATACCGCCCAGTAGGCACGCCACTGGTCTCGGTTGACCTGCCGATACCAGGGGCCTGCTTCGGTATCCGCTTGCGGGACTTCTGCCGGATTGAGATCGTCCATGTCGCTCACATTGTGCGATGGCATTGCACCAGAATTTGAATTCCCTGTCTCCACGCGGCAGATCCCTATCTTCATTCCTGCTATCAGCGATGGGGGCTAAAGTATTTCAGTGTTGGGCCGCTGATTGCTACCGCGGGAGCATCATTTCGGCGACTGCAGGCCAGACTCGAACTGCGACCCACCCGAGCTTCACCAGGTTCGTGCGGAGAGCCGATGAAAACTTTCGACAGTCGGATAGCCCGGCATTGCGCATTCTCTGCGGGTGTCATTGTCTTCGTCACCCTGAGCTGGTTGCTATTGTCCGCAACCGCTACACAGCGCAGCGCAGCTGAATCGCTCGCGCACGCTCAGACCGCTCTCCTGTCTCTCAGCAATATCAGTGAAACGCTGGCTCGCGCAGAATCGGCCCAGCGCGGCAATTTAATTGCTGAGATCAATGCCGATTTGCTTGAACGCAAACAGCAAGTCGCGATGCTGGAAAATGCTATCACCCGGACGGTCGACCGGATATCGGGCGAGCTGAACCACCAACGCGGCGTCATCCGCCTTGAGGAAATGGGCGCTGTTCTGCTTGCGTTGCTGCTCTTGATCGCCGCATACATCGGGTATATCCGTCAAAACGAAAAGCGAGATCGCGCCGAGCGTCGATTGCTCGATATGGCCGATAATATTCCGGGCGCAGTTGTCCAGTGCCGCTTACGTCCAGGAGAGACCTGGCGTTACGAATTCGTCAGCAGTGGAGCGGAAGCACTGCGCGGGATAAGTCGCGAGGCAGCCCTGAACGACTTCGGGGCTGTTTGGGGGTCCGTATACGAACAAGACGCCCCAGGATTCTCAGCGGCCATTGCCCAATCAACCGAGACCCTTTTGCCTCTGCATTACGAGTTCAGGGTTGTGCGTCCGGATGGCGGATTGAAATGGTTACGTTCAACGGCCACCCTGCGTAAAGAGTCGGATGGCAGCATTTTGATGACGGGTCACTGGGGTGACATCAGCGAGCAGAAACTTCTGCAGGATGCGCTGCAGGAAGCCAAAGAATCGGCAGAAACGGCCAACAGGGCGAAGAGTACTTTTCTCGCCACCATGAGCCATGAAATTCGCACGCCTATGAATGGCCTGTTGGGCATGCTGGAGCTGCTCGGATTGACAGCGCTCGGCGGAGAACAACGGACGACACTCGAGATTGTGCGTGAGTCGGCGAAATCCTTACTGAGGATTATCGATGACATCCTGGACTTCTCGAAGATTGAGGCCGGAAAGCTGGAGGTTCGCTCAACAGTTGTGTCCATCGCGGACACCATCGAATCCGGGCATAGCATTTACGCCGGTACCGCGAGCAGCAAGGGTGTCCTGCTCAAGCGCAGCGTGGATCCGCGAATCAGCCCGGCAGTTCTGGTTGACCCATTGCGACTGCGCCAGATTCTCAATAATTTCGTGAGCAACGCACTCAAATTTACATCTCACGGTTATATCGAAGTCAAAGCCGAACTGATTGAGCGTTTCGAAGGCACGGAGCGTGTGAGATTCTCGGTTACCGATACGGGTATCGGGATCTCCGCGGCGCAGCAGGAACATCTATTCCAACCATTTATGCAGGCCAGCGACGAGACGACCAGTCGTTTTGGCGGTACCGGTCTCGGGCTCACCATATGTCGCCATCTCGCTGCTCTGATGGGCGGGTCGGTGGAGATGGCGAGTGAACTCGGCAAAGGGACCGCAATGACACTTACGTTGACTTTGCCAATCGCAGACCCGAAAGACCTCGAAAAGCCCGATCCCAAGCGCGAGCAGGACGCTCTGAATGCCGCTTTGAGCGGGCGGCGCGCGCCGCCTGACGTTACGCAAGCAGAGGCTGAGGGGACTCTGGTATTGCTGGTCGACGACCACCCGACCAACCGCGTTGTGCTGATGCGTCAACTGAATACGTTGGGGTATACGGCGGAGAGCGCCGACAACGGCAGTGACGCAATGACAAAGTGGAAGACAGGGCGTTTTGCGATCATCCTGACCGATTGCGATATGCCGGAAATGGATGGTTACGAGCTGGCGCGCGGCATTCGAGCGGTCGAATCTGAGAGTGGCAGAAGGCGGACGCCGATTATTGCCTGCACAGCCAAGGCGCTGGTTGGTGAGGCAGAACTGTGTTTTGCGGCGGGCATGGATGACTATCTCAGCAAGCCTGCGACCTTGGGTGCGTTGCTGACAAAGTTAGAGCAGTGGCTACCGATACCCGAAACGGGAAAAGTGCAGATAAAGCTCCTGACTGCACCGACGACTCAGACAGCGCTACCGATTGACCGTTTGATACTCGACTGGATTTCCGGCGGGGATTCATTCGCCGAACAGGAAATTCTCCAGGATTTCCGCCGCGAGAACGAGACGGACGCGGCGATGCTTGCGGAGGCGATAGCTGAGCGCGACATGGCTAAATTGCATCGTGCCAGTCATCGAATGAAGGGCGCTAGCGCCTTGGTCGGTGCGACTGACTTCGCGCGGGCGTGTCAAAATCTCGAGCACGCCAGCCGGAATGACGATTGGATATCGGTCGTAGCTGGTCTTGAAACATTTCGCGGCGAGTTATTACGTCTGAATGCTCACTTGAGCGCCCCGCCGCCAGTAGGCGACGACAGTACCGGCGTAGTGCAAATCGCCGAGGAACATGGAGGGGCTGGCAGTGCAGATAAGCAATCTGCGATTTCTGGTCGCTGAAGACCATAGGTTTCAGCGGAATGCGCTGGTATCGATGCTCATGCGACTGGGCGCACGTGAAGTTCATGAGGCGGCCGACGGGGGAGCCGCGATGGAGATAGTCAGGGACGTGAACCGCCCCGTCGATATCATCATCAGCGATCTCGACATGCCTGGAATGGACGGCATGGAATTCGTTCGCCATCTGGGTGAAGTTAATGTCGACGTATCGCTGATTCTGGCCAGCGGGTTGGAGCGCTCGTTACTCACTTCAGTCGAAATGATGACCGAGGCTTACGGCATCACTTTGCTGGGTGTAATAGAAAAGCCGGCCAACCCGCAAAAGTTGCAGACGCTGATTGAGCGCTATCAGTCGACACAGGCAAAGTTGGATCGTCGACAGACAAAACTCGACCGTCGGCAAAAGCCAGGCCCTACATTCACATTGGATGAGATTACACGTGGGTTAAGGAACGGAGAATTCGAGCCATACTTTCAGCCCAAGGTGGAGCTCGCGACAGGGCAACTCAAAGGTGCGGAAGCCCTGGCACGATGGCGCCATCCGGAGTGGGGTGTCGTAGCCCCATATGCTTTTATTCAGCCGCTCGAATCCAACGGTCTGATCGATGAGCTGACGTGGGTGATGCTGAGTAAAGTAGCAGCGTTCTGGAGTGATTGCTGCAGCAAGGGGCTGGACGCCAGCGTGTCGGTCAATCTGTCGCTCACATCGCTGAATGATATACACCTTGCCGACCGCGTAGTAGAGCTCGTGCGCAACCAGAAACTGAATGCGCGTCATATGATTCTGGAAGTGACTGAATCGGCGGCCACGACTGACGTCGGCAAGGCGCTGGAAAACCTGGCCCGCCTGCGCATGAAAGGTTTCGGCCTGGCTATTGACGATTACGGTACAGGCTACTCTTCGATGCAGCAGCTTTCACGTATAGCATTTACAGAACTCAAGATAGATCGCTCCTTTGTGCTGAATGCGAGTAAACAGCTATCTGCCAAGGTGATCCTTGGCTCGAGTCTCGACATGGCGAAGAAGCTCAACATCGCGGCGGTGGCTGAAGGAGTTGAAACACAGGAGGATTGGGACCTGCTTTGCGAACTGGGCTGTGACCTCGCCCAGGGTTATTTCATCGCAAAACCGATGGAGGCAGAGGCCTTCCTGGATTGGATGAGCCAGTAAAGTTATGCCAATGCATCACGAAGCCGACTGGCAACGCCACGGGCAGAGCGAACATGAGGCTGAAATCACCGTTACCCTCTCAGCAATGTCTATCGCCGACCGATGAAGCGCCTTGTACCGAAGCTTGCGCCGTTTGGAGTAGGATAATGGCTGCGCAATCTCACGATAGATTGGAGACCAGATGTCCACACTTCCAGCCGATTTCACGAACCATCTGTATTTGCGGCGTGATGCTGAGCGCCTGCTGGCAGAAGGCAGCCCGCCACCTACGAAGGGGTGGGTGCTCGGCGTAGACGCTCTTTCGCTGTTGCACCAACTTGCCAGTTCGCCGTCGAAAGCGACGGATGCGCTGAAGCTATTGCACGAATTACAGGTTCACCAGGTGGAACTGGATTTACAGCACGACCAAATGGAGCAGACGCGCCACGAGTTGGCCACGGAATTGGAGCGCTATATCGAACTTTACGATTCCGCCCCAATTGCCTATCTCACTGTCGAATTCTCAGGCAAGATCATCGACGGCAATTTCGCCGCCGCACGGTTATTGGGGCTTGAGCGCGGTAATGTGTGTGGTATTGCTGTCGAGACGTTCCTGACGCCTGCAAGCAGAGTAAAGCTTCTAAGCATGTTGGCTAAAGTGCGCGATAATCGCCTCAGCGGAAGTTGTATCGCCCAAATAAACACGACCGATGGTAGTACACGTCCAACGCTTGCCATTGCCAATTTGAGCCCCGACGGTCAATCGCTGCTGCTGTTGTTTATTGAACAAATCAACGGCATGGCGGACTTACCCTCCGGCTGAATGGGATCGGCATGAGGGAAAGCCGCGATGCGCCAAACTTCGGCATCCCGCTTTCCTGCGCAATCGGACGAGCGGGGGCCGAGCGTAACTGACGGTCAATCCGCACAGGTTCGTATCGTAGGCATCGGCACTTCTGCGGGTGGTCTGCCTGCGTTAGAGCAGTTCTTTCTTAATATTCCTGGGAACAGTGGATTGGCCTATGTTGTAGTGCAGCATCTCGACCCGACACAAAAAGCACTGTTGGTAGAGCTTCTGCAGAGAATGACAACAATGCCGGTGCGCCAGGCCGAGCCGATGCTCGCCGTCGTGGCGAACTGCGTATACGTCATCGCGCCCAATACTGAAATCAGCGTCAATAATGGAATTCTCCTGGTAACGGCGCCTTCTGAGCCGCGCGGCCTGCGGTTGCCGATCAATGTTCTCTTTTCATCCCTTGCGCGCGATCAGCGCGAACTCGCCATCGCGGTAGTCTTGTCGGGAATGGGCTCGGACGGTACGCTCGGTTTGCAGGCTATCAAGGCGCTGGGCGGACTCAGTGCCGTACAGCAACCTGAATCGGCACAATTCGATTCGATGCCGAAGAGCGCGATCGCCGCCGGTTGCGGAGACATCGTCGCGCTACCCGCCGATTTGCCGGGACGAATTTTATCGACCATTCATCGCACGTCCGAGCGCGAGGCGCTTGCTACAGCGGGTGCAGAGTCAGCAGCTGTCTCGACAGTCGAGCCCATGCAACGCATCTTTACGCTGGTGCACCAACAGACAAAGCATGATTTTTCGCTCTACAAATCGAACACCATCCAACGGCGGGTAGAGCGCCGCATGGCGATACACTCGCTGGCAACTCGCTCGACGTATGCAGATTATCTGGAAGCTAATCCGCAGGAAGTTGCTCTCCTGTTCAAGGAACTGCTAATTGGCGTGACCAGCTTTTTTCGCGATCCGCCGGTGTGGCAACAATTGGCGGAAATAATGGTGCCGCAATTGCTCGAACGGCAGCACGACAATAGCGTATTGCGTGCCTGGGTCGTCGGTTGCTCAACTGGCGAGGAGGCTTACTCGCTCGCGATGGTGTTCGCGGAGACTGTGCAAAAATTCCCGGAACATAGAGAACGTACGCTGCAGATATTTGCGACAGATATCAACCCTGACGCAATTGCCACGGCACGCAAAGGCGAGTATCCGGCTTCCAGCGCTGCGGATATCGGAGAACCGAGACTGAGCCAGTACTTCAGCCAGAGCGGTGGAGTTCTACGCATTGTCAAACCAATCCGCGATATGGTGCTCTTTGCGCAGCAGGATGTGATCCTCGAGCCACCGTTCACCAGACTTGATTTCATTTGCTGTCGAAATTTGATGATCTACTTCGATGCTGCGCTTCAGCATCGGTTGTTGCCGCTGTTTCATTATAGCCTGCGGTCTGGCGGTATCCTGGTGCTCGGAAGCTCGGAGACAGTTGGACGATTCAATCGATTGTTCTCAGCGTTGAATGGGAAAATGCGAGTGTACCAACGTCACGGCAGTGTGCCTGGCGTTGGACCGGATTACCTATTGGGATCATTCCCTCCACTATCCAATATGCGAAAGGAGTCTGCAGTGGTTCGTCCTCCCGTTACGGTACAGTCGCCCGACAATCTGCAAGCCGCCGCCGATAATGTTTTGCTGCAGGTTTATGCACCGCCTGCCGTAGTCGTAAATACTTCCGGGGACATCGTTTACATCAGTGGCAGTACGGGAAAATATCTTGAGCCTGCTGCAGGAAAGGCAAACTGGAATTTCCATGCGATGGCGCGCAAGGGGTTACGGGGACCACTAACCGATGCGCTTATCCAGATTACGCAGATCACTGAGCCACTGGTGTTTCCTGGGTTGGAGATCCAAGGATTGGAGGGGTTGCATATTGTCGATGTCACGTTGCAGTTGTTACGCGAGCCTGCTGCGTTGCAGGGAATGATCATGATCGTGTTCCGAGACGTGGCGGTGCGCTCATCAGACAAGCGGTTGCGTAGTTCACGTGGAGCGAAAAAAGGTTCTCAGGCAGATCAAATGCAGCAATTTCGTGACGAAATGGCGAGTCTTCGAGAAGAGGCGCGTGCTTCAAAAGAAGAACTGCAATCAGCGAATGAAGAACTTCAGTCCACCAATGAAGAACTCCAATCTGCCAATGAAGAATTGACAACTTCAAAGGAAGAAATGCAATCGATGAATGAAGAACTTCAGACAATCAATGCAGAAATGCAGACCCGGCTTGACGATCTCGCTCTCGCACAGAGCGATATGAGAAATTTGCTCAATAGTACCGATATAGCAATCTTGTTTCTCGATGGCGAGTTGAATGTCAGGCGATATACCGATCAAGCTGCGAAAATCATCAATTTGCGCGAAATAGACGTTGGTCGCCCGCTAAGTGACCTGACGACGAGTCTCCGATACCCGTCGCTGTATGACGATGCGCAGAACACCATGCGTACGTTGATGTTTTCAGAGAGGCAGGTGGTCACAGACGATCAGCGTTGGTTTTCGGTTCGAATCATGCCTTACCGTAGACTGGACAACGTGATCGACGGCGCGGTGATAACGTTTGTGGATATAACCGCAACTAAGACGCTGGAAGCGAACCTGCGTGAAAAGCAGAGCCCTGGTACACATGAACGATAACTGGGCGGCTTTTTGTAGATTGGAAGCAACACCGGCCATCCAATTCTTGGTGGATTGATCACCGGGTGGCTCAGGAAGTCCATTTATATCGTAAGCGGTTGGGTGCTCTGACGCACCGACGAACAGGCTTGCCGGCGCGCACCGTTCATACTGAAGGTCGCCACGACTTAACGCTCAGTTTGACCATCCTGGAGAACGGCACATGCGCAAATCACTTGTTGGCCTGACGGCGGCCCTGGCCTTCACCTTGACCGGTTGCGGGTACAACACCTTTCAGACCACCGATGAACAGGTGAAGGCGGGCTGGGCGGAAGTAGTCAATCAGTACCAGCGTCGTGCAGACTTGATTCCGAATCTCGTCAGCACCGTTAAAGGCGAGGCGAAGTTCGAGCAGGACACTCTCAGCAAGGTGATTGAGGCTCGCTCGAAAGCCACTTCGATCCAGGCCACCCCGGAGCTGATCAACGATCCGGCGGCATTCCAGAAATTTCAGCAGGCGCAGGGCGAATTGACGGGTGCATTATCGAGGTTGATGGTGGTTGCCGAGCAATATCCGAATCTCAGAGCCAATCAGGGATTTCGTGATCTATCGGCGCAGTTGGAGGGGACCGAAAACCGCATCACCGTCGCACGCAACCGGTACATCAAGTCGGTGCAGGATTACAACGTCACGGTTCGGACGTTTCCGTCCAACCTGACCGCGATGGTGATGGGCTACAAAGAAAAGCCGAGCTTCACCGTCGACAACGAAAAAGAAATTTCGAGGCCGCCCAGCGTCGAATTCGATACCAGCACGGCCGACCCGGCCGATGGTGGATCAGGGGCGGCCAGGTGATGCTTAGCCTGATATTTAACAGACTTTTCCGGGCCGGAAAAGCGTTGTTTCTTGTCAGTCTGCTGGGCGGGTCCGCACTGGCCGCAGCGCAGGTAGCCGTCCCGGCGCTGACGAGCCATGTGATCGACGAGACCGGCACGCTGACAACGGCGCAGAAAGCCAGCCTGGAACAGATACTCACTGACTTCGAGGCGCGCAAAGGCAGTCAGTTGGCGGTGCTGATGGTCGCCTCGTCAGCCCCGGAGTCGATCGAGCAGTTTTCGTTGCGCGTGGCTGAACAATGGAAGCTCGGGCGCAAAAACGTCGACGACGGCGTGATCCTTGTTGTGGCCAGGAACGATCGCGCGCTTCGCATCGAGGTTGGGTACGGCCTAGAAGGCGCGCTTACCGATCTCACCAGCAAACGGATCATCAGCGAGATCATCGTGCCGCGGTTCAAGAGCCAGGATTTCTATGGTGGTCTTGCGGCAGGTGTGGAACAAATCATCCGCATCGTCGATGGTGAGCCGTTGCCGGCGCCCAGTGTCCAACCGAGCCAGGGCGGTAGTGCCATTCAGCAATATGCGCCTGTGCTGTTCATTCTGGCGCTCGGCGTGGGTGCCGTGCTGCGCGGCACGCTGGGCAAAGTGCCCGGTTCGTTAGTCACGGGCGGGGTGGTGGGGGTGATTGCCTGGTTCGTCGTCGGCGCCATCGGGATCGCGCTGGTCGCCGGCGTGTTCGCGTTGTTCGTGACTTTGCTGGGCGGCGGCATGGTCGGGCGTGGCCTTGGCGGTGGTTACTATGGCGGTGGTGGCCTGGGCCGTGGGAGTCATCGCGGCGGTGGTTTCAGTGGAGGCGGTGGCGGCTTCGGCGGTGGCGGTGCGTCCGGCCGGTGGTAGGCATGAATGTCAAACGCATCGTAAAGCATTTGCTGATGTCAGACAGTCAGGTCAACCGGGCCTTTCCCTGCAGTACCTTGAACACGATCGAAGCAGCCATCACGAGCAGCGAGATATTGCATACAGGAGAAATTCGCTTCGCGGTTGAAGGCGGACTTGATGGTTTGCCGTTGTTCCAGGGGTATTCGGCTCGGGAACGAGCGATCGAACTCTTCTCTCAGTTACGTGTATGGGACACCCGACACAACACGGGCGTGCTGATCTATCTGCTGCTCGCCGACCGGGCCGTGGAGATAGTGGCGGACCGAGGGATTAATTCGAAAGTCGACGCGCAGGAATGGGGCAAGGTCTGCCGTCAGATGGAGGCAGCTTTCAGCCAGTCGAATTTCGAGCGCGGTGTGGTGAGCGGCGTGCAGGCCGTGACGGGACACCTGCAACAGCACTTTCCTTCGAACCGCCACGACCGCAATGAGCTGCCGAACAAGCCGGTGGTGCTTTAAGTCCCATCACGAACGGCGTGACCGAGGTATGCGCGGTAGACATCGGCGAGACGCAGACGTGCCTCCGGGATCCGATAATATCGTGGGCCGATTTTCTCCCGGTTTCGTTACAATTTGCCAGGCTGAGTCAGAACAGTTCCAATGACGGCTGGCCGTCAACCGCAGGAATGCGAATACTGCGCTCGAGCCTGTGACGAACCGCCGCTGACCTAAGACCGAGGAGAACGACCGTGCAGCAAACATCCACCATCCAGACTCAGACGCAGGACTTCGATGCGATAGTCGTCGGCGTGGGTATCGCTGGACTCTACCAGCTCTATCGCCTGCGTGAGATGGGACTCAAGGTGCGCGCATTCGACGCCGCCAGCGAGGTCGGCGGCACGTGGTACTGGAACCGTTACCCCGGTGCGCGCGTCGACTCGCAGTCCTATGTTTACCAGTACTGGTTCTCCGATGATCTTCTCGAGGAATGGGACTGGAGCGAGCGCTTTCCTGCACAAGCTGAGACTGAGCGATACTTGAACCACGTCGCGGACAAATTCGCGCTGCGCAAGGACATCCAGTTCAACACGCGTATCGCAAACGCGCACTGGGACGACGCGACGCGACGTTGGACCCTGCAAAGCGAGGCCGGCGACTGCTATTCCGCGCAGTATTTCGTGAGCTGTTCGGGCATGTTGTCGGCGCCGGTGGTCCCGCCTTTCCCGGGGCATGAGCGCTTTAAGGGTCAGATCGCGCACACCGCGCGCTGGCCGCGCGAAGGATTGTCGCTGGCGGGCAAGCGGGTCGGCGTGGTTGGGACCGGCGCAACCGGCATTCAGGTCGTCCAGACCATTGCCAGCCAGGTCGCAGAACTCAAGGTATTCCAGCGTACTGCGCAGTATGCCGTGCCGATGCGTAACGATCGCTACGACGCAGCGGCTTTCGCGCAGTGGCGCGCACGGTATCCGGAGTTTCGTGAGAAGGTCCATCACACCTTCGCTGGATTCGCCTTCGATTTCGAATTGCCGCCCTATCGCTCTCTTTCCGTCGAGCAGCGCCGCGAAGCGCTGGAGAAACTGTGGGCCGATGGTTCGCTGTCGTTCTGGGTCGGCGGCTTTACCGAGACCCTGGTCGATGAGGAGATCAACGAGGAGGTTTCTGAATTCGCACGTGCGAAGATCCGCGCCCGTATCAAGGATCCTGCAGTAGCCGCAATCCTGGTGCCGACCGCCTATGGCTTCGGCACTTATCGCGTGCCGCTCGAGAACGGCTATTACGACGCTTTCAATCGCGACAATGTCGAACTCATCGACGTGCGCGCCACGCCTATCGAGCGCTTCACGGAGAAAGGTCTGGTGGTGGACGGTCGCGAGTTCGAACTCGACGTAGTCATTCTGGCGACCGGTTTCGACGCCGGCACTGGCGCGCTATCGCGTATGAATGTGCACGGTCGCAACGGCCGTTCGTTGACCGAACTGTGGCACAAGGATATCCGCTCGACTCTTGGGCTTCAGGTGCATGGCTTTCCGAATCTCTTCACCGTCGCTGGTCCGCTCGCGCCATCTACGGCGTTCTGCAACATGGCCACCTGCCTGCAGCAGCAGGTCGACTGGGTAAGCGATTGCATCGCTTATCTTCGCGCCCACGACAAGGCGGTCATCGAACCGACCATCGAGAAGGAGAATGAGTGGGTCACGCACCACGACGAGGTCGCCAACGCGACGCTCATGATGCGCACCAACTCCTGGTATACCGGCGCCAATGTCGAAGGCAAACCGCGGCGGCTGTTGTCGTACATCGGCGGCGTGGGCAACTACCGCAAGTTCTGCGACGAGGCCAAGGCCAGCGGATACGCCGGTTTCGAGCTGGCCTGAGCTGCTTCCGCGACGATTGCTTTCACTACCTGACTGGCACCAAGATTGTGCAACGTCTTTGTCAAGGCGGATTTTCCGCTCGTTCGCCTGTCCTGATTGCCACCCATACCTCGGGATAATGGATCTTTCTGGAAGCTGCAGTCATCCTGAGCTGACAGGAAAACACCCTGCCATCCCTTGAGGGCCAAATCACTTGGAAAAATGGCTATCTTCACGCTGCCGTCTCACATTGCTCGTGATCCTGTCTCTCGTCAGCGCGTGCAACAAACCGCCCGCTGCGCCCGCGGCAGCCGCACCCATCGTCGAAACGGCCAAGCCCGAATTGCGAGAAATCATCGAGTGGGACGAATACATCGGCCGACTGGAATCGCCCGAGACGGTCGAAGTGCGGGCGCGCGTCAATGGCTATCTGCAGGCGATGCATTTCCGGGAAGGTAAGGAAGTACAAAAGGGAGACCTGCTGTTCACCATCGACCCGCGCCCCTACCGTGCGGAGCTCGAGCGCGCGCTGGCGGAAACACAACGCGCCCAGACCCAGTCCGAATTGGCCAAGAACGATGCCGCGCGCGCAGCCCGCCTGATCGCGACCAAGGCCATTTCCGAGGAAGAGGCCGACACCAAGAACAAGTCCTACGCAGGAGCGCTCGCGGGTCTGCGCTCCGCCGAGGCTGACTTGGCGCTGGCCAGGCTGAATGTCGAATTTACTGAAATCCGCGCGCCCATCGATGGACGTATCAGTCGCGCGAACGTCACGCCAGGCAATCTCATCAGTGGCGGTGCGGGCGGCAGCAACGCCACCTTACTGACTACGATCGTCTCGCTTGACCCGCTCTACTGTTATGGCGACGCCGACGAGCGCTCCATTCTGAAATACCTGAAGTTGAGTCGTGAGGGTACGCGTGACAGTGCGCGGGACATCAATATACCGGCAGAAGTGGCACTGGCCGATGAGGAAGGGTTTCCACACAAAGGCTATATGGACTTCGTCGACAACCATGTCGACCCCAATACCGGCACCGTGCGCGCACGCGTGGTCATTCCGAACACCGACCATCGGTTAAGCCCCGGCTTTTTTGCACGTCTGCGTATTCCAGGCAGCGGCAAATATCAGGCGGTATTGATCCCGCCGCGCGCCATCGGCTCCGACCAATCGCAAAAATTCGTCTACGTGGTGGGCGCAGACAACAAGGTCGAGTTTCGGCCGGTTTCATTGGGACCCGAAGTAGACGGTCTGCGGGTAGTAAAAAGCGGCCTGAGTGCCGATGACACCATCATTGTCGAGGGCTTGTTGCGCGTTCGACCGGGCGTCGTGGTTGACTCCAAACCCGTAGTGTCGCGATGAATTTCTCTCGCTTTTTCATTGAGCGCCCGATCTTCGCCGCGGTACTGTCTATTCTGATAGTTATCGCAGGATTGCTGGCCGCCGGTCAGCTGCCTGTCGCGCAGTACCCGGAAATTGTGCCGCCGACGGTGGTCGTGCGCGCTGTCTACCCTGGCGCCAATCCACGGGTTCTGGCTGAAACCGTGGCGACGCCCATCGAACAGGAAATCAACGGCGTCGAGAACATGCTGTACATGTCGAGCACCTCGACCAGCGACGGCGTCATGAATCTGGTCATCACCTTCAAGCTGGGCACCGACCTCAACAACGCCCAGGTACTGGTACAGAACCGCGTGTCGATCGCTCTGCCGAAACTGCCCGAGGAGGTGCGTCGCCTCGGGGTGACGACCACCAAGAGATCGCCGGACCTGACCATGGTCGCGCACCTGGTCTCACCCGATGATTCACGCGATGAACTGTATCTCAGCAACTTTGCACTGCTGCAGGTGCGTGATCAGATTGCCCGCATCCCGGGCGTGGGCGATGTCGCGGTATTCGGCGCGCGTGATTATTCCATGCGTGTGTGGCTCGACCCGGAGAAACTCGCGTCCCGCGATATGACCGCCGGCGATGTCGTGAAAGCAATCCGCGAGCAGAACGTGCAGGTGGCTGCCGGCACTATCGGCCAGCCACCCGTACCGACGGGGCGTGATTTTCAGTTGAACGTCAATACGCAGGGGCGATTGCTCGACGAACAGGAATTTGGCGACATCATCGTCAAGCAGGGTAGCCGCGGTCAGGTCACGCGCGTCAGCGATATCGCGCGGGTCGAACTGGCGGCCCGCGATTACTCTGTCAGTTCGCGTCTCAGCGGCAAGTCGGCCGCGGCATTGGTGATCTTTCAGTTGCCTGGCTCGAATGCGATCCAGACGTCTGATGCAGTGCGCGCCAAGCTCGACGAGCTGAAGCGCAATTTTCCGCCGGGTGTCGACTATCGCGTGGTCTATGACACGACGGTGTTCGCGCGCGAGTCCATCGCCGCAGTGGTACATACGTTGTTCGAAGCCATCCTGCTGGTGGTACTGGTCGTAATCGTCTTTCTGCAGGACTGGCGCGCAGCGGTCATTCCTCTGCTGGCTGTGCCGGTATCTTTGATCGGGACACTGGCAGTCATGTTTGTCGCCGGCTTCTCGCTCAATAATCTTTCCCTGTTCGGACTCGTGCTCGCGATTGGTATCGTCGTCGACGACGCTATCGTGGTGGTCGAAAACGTCGAGCGTAATATCGAGCTCGGACTCAGTCCGAAGGACGCCACGCGCAAGGCCATGGATGAGGTCAGTGGCCCGATTATCGCCGTCGCGCTGGTGTTATGCGCGGTATTTATCCCGACCGCCTTTGTGAGCGGCATTACCGGGCAGTTCTATCGACAGTTTGCTCTGACGATTGCCGCCTCGACCCTGATCAGTGCGTTCAATTCCTTGAGCCTGTCGCCAGCATTATGCGCAATGTTGTTGCGCGGCCGACATGGTCAACGCGATGGTCTTACGCGCGTCATCGACACGCTGCTGGGCTGGTTCTTTCGTTTGTTCAACCGCGGTTTTGATCGAACGACAACACATTACGGACGGAGCGTCGAACGGGTCCTGCATCGCCGCGGCGTGACTTTGTTGGTGTACTGCGCTTTGCTCGGCCTGACCTGGTTCGGCTTCGCGCGATTGCCGAGCGGCTTCATTCCCCAGCAGGATTCTGGTTACCTGATCGTATTCGCCCAGTTGCCGGATGGCGCGAGTCTGGAACGCACGCGCAAGGTCATCGGCCGCGCCGGTGAGATTGCGCGCACCATCCCTGGTGTCAACGGCACGGTCGAATTCGCGGGCTTCAACCTGCTGGTCGGCGCCAATCTGCCGAATGCTGCGACGATGTTCGTACCGCTGGACAGCTTCGCATTGCGTGAATCGCCCGAGCGCAGCGCCGGGGCGATCATGGGGCAACTCAACAGCCGCTTCGAGGAGTTGCGAGAGGCGCGCGTGCTGGTATTGCCGCCGCCACCGGTGCGAGGACTTGGCAGTGTCGGCGGCTTCAAGATGATGATCCAGGATCGCGCCGATCTCGGGTTCGCCAATCTCGCCGACACGGCCATGAACATGATGGTCGAAGGCAGCCAGGTCGCAGGGCTGGCCCAGGTCTTCTCGACCGTTACCAATCGCGTCCCTCAGCTGCAGGTTGACGTCGATCGCAAACAAGCCAAGAGCATGGGGGTCGCGTTGTCGGATGTGAATGAGACGCTGCAGATCTATCTCGGCTCGCTCTACGTCAATGACTTCAATCGTTTCGGCCGCACTTACCAGGTCACGGCCCAGGCGGACGCCACGTTTCGTGTGCGCCCCGAGCAGATCACAAAGCTGAAGACCCGCAATAGCGCGGGCCAGATGCTGCCGCTCGGCGCGCTGGTCAACGTGCATGAGATAAGTGGCCCGGACAAGGTCATTCGCTACAACATGTATCCGGCTGCCGACATCAACGGGCTGGTGACGCCTGGTGTGAGTTCCGGCCAGGCCGTCGAGCTGGCGCGGCAGCTCGCGGACAAAACGTTGCCGCCTGGCATGCAATACGAATGGACGGATCTCACTTACCAGGAAATTCTTGCCGGCAACACCATCGCATATATTTTTCCATTGTGTGTGTTGCTGGTATTTCTGACGCTCGCGGCCCAGTACGAGAGCTGGACTCTGCCCCTGGCCATCATTCTGATCGTGCCGATGTGCCTGCTGAGCGCCGTCGTCGGCGTCTGGCTGCGTGGCCTCGATATCAACATCTTTACCCAGATAGGTCTGATCGTGCTGGTCGGTCTCGCCAGCAAGAACGCAATTCTGATTGTCGAATTCGCACATCAGCTCGAGAAGACCGGTGTAACGGCAGTGGCGGCCGCGGTGCAGGCGGCACGGCTGCGTTTACGGCCGATACTCATGATCAGTTTTGCGTTCATTCTCGGCGTGGTGCCACTGCTGGTGGCCACCGGTGCGGGTGCCGAAATGCGTCGCGCACTGGGTACCGCAGTGTTTGCCGGTATGCTCGGTGTGACCGTTTTCGGTTTGATTCTCACGCCGGTGTTCTATGTCGTTATTCGCTCGCTGGTCTCGCCGCATATTGCGCGCACGCGAGACGATGGCGATGGGCCGGCCCCGGTTGTGGCTTCTGACGCCGCGGCGCCCGAGCATGGCTAGGGCGGCGAAAACGTTGACGTTGGTGGCAATGCTGGGCGTGACGGCCTGTGTTGTCGGCCCTCAATACCAGGCGCCGGAAATGCCGCTGGTGACGACATTCGCGGGCGCTGTCGAGCCTGGCCTGTCGGCTGATGAAGCGGCCTTGACCGAGTGGTGGCGTGGTTTTGCCGATCCCATGCTGACTGAACTGGTGACGCGCGCCGTCGCGAATAACTATGACCTGCGCATCGCCGCGGCGAATTTGCGCAAGGCGCGCGCGCTGTATCGCCTGCAACGCTATGACCGCGCGCCAACGGTGCGCGCCGGTGCGGCTTACAGCGATCAATTACTGAGCAAGGCGGCAGCGCCCGGGCTTGACCACGACGCGCGCCAGAGCGATCTCTTCGAGGCCGGTTTCGATGCGCTCTGGGAGCTGGACCTGTTCGGACGGGTGCGCCGGAACATTGAGGCGGCGCGGGCCGAGACAGAAGCCGTCGAGGCCATCCAGCGCGATGTGCTGGTGAGCGTCACGGCCGAAGTTGCGCGCAACTATTTCGAGTTGCGTGGTGGCCAGAATCAGATCAATGTCGCACGCCGCAACGCGGACGTTCAGGCGGAAACGCTTAAGATCACGCAGTCCCGTCTGGATGGTGGCCGAGGCACCGCGTTCGACGTCGCACGCAGCAGCGCGCAGCTCAATCTCACGCAATCGACGATTCCCGGTCTCGAGGCGGCGGTGCGCACTGCGATGTATCGTCTGGCAGTACTGACCGGCTCTCAGCCCGGCGCCTTGACCGACGAGCTTTCCGGCAACGTGGCCTTGCCGGCCGCAATGTCATTGCCCGCGCTCGGCGACCCGGCAGCATTGATACGTCGGCGTGCGGACGTGCGCGTGGCGGAACGCATCCTTGCCGCCGATACCGCCCGCATCGGCATCGCCACCGCCGATCTCTTTCCCCGCGTGGTATTTGTCGGCAGCGTGGGATTGGCCGCCGGCAGCGTCGGTGGTCTTGGTGATAGCGGCGCCGGAAACTGGCAGTTCGGCCCTCATATCAGCTGGGCGGCTTTCGATCTCGGGCGGGTCAGGGCGCGCATTGCGGCCAGCAACGCTCAAGCGGAAGCCTCGCTCGCGAACTACGAACGCACGGTGCTCGAGGCACTCGAGGAGACCGAGAGTGCATTGGTGGCTTTCGGCCAGCAACAGGCGCGGCAGCTCAAGCTGACGCTTTCAGCGGAAGCGAGTCAGCAGGCCGTCGCACTGGCCCACCAGCGTTACGACGCCGGCGTTGCCGACTTCCTGAGCGTACTCGACGCTCAACGCACACTGCTCGAAGCGCAGGATCGTCTGGCCGACAGTCTGACCCGCACCGGCACGGCAGTGGTGGCGGTGTACAAGGCGCTGGGCGGCGGCATCCCTGTCGTCGATGGCGCGATGGCATTGGCGCCATCGCCCTGAGCGGCAAAAGCCGGCCATTTGATGACAGGCTAGTTCTCGCGATGGAGTAAATCCGCATCGTGAACCGCCAGCACCGCCTCCTCGAGATCCAGTTCACGCTCCATACGTCGACGAGCTTCGTCGTTGAGGCGACCGCTGCGTAGCAGTTCGTGAATGTACTGGCGTTCGGTGTTGATCAGTTCGAGCCGCAATTGTGCCGCGACACGCGCCGCCTCTATCGCCGACTGGTCAACGCCCGGTGCGCGACCGACACGCGAGCGATGATGTGCGTCAAGAAGGGCCAACACGCCGTCGTCCGCTCGACCATCGCTCGCGAAAGCACGCAGCTGACCCTGGGCGAAATTCAGCACCTCGTTGCGTGCCGCCCATTCATCCTTGCGTTCGCGCGATCGTTCGGCACTCGTCTCTCGCGCCAGACCCAGCCAGCGGATCACCGGCGGCAGCGTCAAACCTTGCCCGATAAGCGTGACGACGATGACGCCAAATGTGATGATCAGAATGACATCACGTTCAGGAAAGGGCTGGCCGACCGCATCGGTCAGCGGCAGGGCCAGGGCGGCTGCGAGTGACACGGCGCCGCGTATGCCGATGAAGGAGATGCTGAAGGGGCGTTGCCAGCGCGGCGCAGGATCGCGGGCTGCGAGTGCGGGCGACAGCCAGCGTGGCAGATACGTGGCGGGAAACACCCACACGAAACGCGCAACGGTAATCGTCGTGGCCACCACGAATACGCCGAGCAGCATATCCTGAACCGAAAAGCTGTCGGCGCTGGTCAGCAAGTTCCGAGCCTGCAGACCGGTGGCCAGAAATAGAAAGCCTTCCAGCAGATAGATCACGAGATCCCAGAAAAACACGCCCTGAAGGCGTGTTGCTGCGGGGATCAGCAAAGGACCGTGCCAGCTGACAAACAAGCCGGTGGCGACCGTCGCGAGTACGCCGGAACCTCCCAGGTGATGGGGTAGCCAGAATGCGAGATAGGGAGTCATCAGCGACAACGTCATTTCCACGCGTGGATCGCGCACCCACAGGCGCAATCGCAAGCTCACCCAGCCGACGACGATGCCGTAAGCCAGTTCGCCCGCCACCACGACGACGAAGGTTCCGGCTGCTTCGCTCAGTGCGAATACCCCGCTGCTCACGGCCGCGACGGCGAAGCGATAGAGGATGAGTGCGGTGGCGTCGTTGGCGAGTCCCTCACCTTCGAGTATGACCAGAATCCGTCGCGGAAGGCCAAGCCGGCGAGCGATCGCCAATGGGGCGACGACATCCGGCGGTGCGACGATCGCGCCGAGGACAAAGCCGGCGGCGAGCGGCATGCCGAGCAACCAATGCGCGGCCAGCGCGACCGCGCACGTGGTGAAGACCACGCAGCCCACTGCAAGCAACGCAATCGGCCGCAGATTGAAACGGAATTCGCGCCAGCTCATGGCAAAACCGGCGGTGTAAATCAGCGGTGGCAGGATACCCAGCAGCACCAGTTCCGGTGCGAGCGAAAAAGCGGGCACAGCAGGCACCAGGGCCAGTGCAATTCCGGCCAATACCATCAGAATGGATGGTGCGATGGCGAGGCGCCGCGCTGCCACCGCGACCACGCACAGCACGGCGAGCAGGAGCAGCAGCGTATGCAGGAGAGGGAGAAGAGGCATTTCTGGTGAGTCCTACGGAAGTTCAGTTGAGTGTCGTCGGCAATTCCCGCAGCATAGCGGGCGACGCCTGGCCAGGTGAATGCCATGAATCTGATTGAAACGTTGCGCATCGATTTGCCGATCATTCAAGCGCCGATGGCGGGCGTATCGTCGACCGCGATGGCGGCGGCCGTCTCCAATGCCGGCGCGCTGGGTTCGATTGGCATCGGCGCAATGGACGCCGCTCATGCCGGCACAATGATTACTGCGCTACGCGAGCAGACGCAGCGAGCGTTCAACGTCAACGTTTTCTGTCACCAGCCGGCGACGGCTGACCCGGAACGCGAACAGGCCTGGATTAAATATCTGCGGCCCTGCTTCGCGAATTTCGGTGCCAGCCCGCCGACCGGGCTGCGGGAAATTTACCGCAGTTTTGTTGACGACAGCGCCATGCTCGAACTGCTGCTTGGGATCAAACCACCGGTAGTCAGCTTTCACTTTGGCTTACCGAGCGCTGCGAGCATACGCCGGTTGCGCGAAGCGGGCATTGTGCTCCTTGCCACGGCAACGAATGTGACCGAGGGTCGGGCGGTGGAGAAAGCAGGCGTACATGCTGTCGTAGCGCAGGGCTTTGAAGCCGGCGGGCATCGCGGCGTATTTGCCCCCGATGACGAAGATGACTGTCTTGGCACGCTGGCACTGACGCGTCTTCTGGTGCGCGAACTGGCGGTTCCGGTCATTGCTGCGGGCGGGATAATGGATGGCGCCGGAATCGCCGCAGTGCTGCGCATCGGTGCCAGTGCCGCACAGCTTGGCACGGCTTTCATCGATTGCGACGAATCGGACGCCGATGCCGGCTATCGCGCTTTGCTGACGAGCGACGCGGCGCACCACACAACGATGACGCGGGCTATTTCCGGGCGACCCGCGCGCTGCCTGAAAAACAATTTTACGCAACTCGGCGCAGCGACCGACTTGCGGCAGATCCCGTCGTACCCGATAGCCTACGATGCCGGCAAAGCGCTCCATGCCGCAGCGAAAGCTGCGCACGACGAGCGTTACGGCGCACACTGGGCCGGCCAGGGGGCACCACTCGCCAGGCGAATGCCTGCTGCGCTACTGGTGGCAACGCTGGCTGAGGAACTCCGACAGGCAGCGACATAAGTCAACGTGACATGTGTATCGTGGGATTCACACGGTTTTTGATTTCGATTGATCCGAGGCGCACAGGACGACGACCGGCCCACAGCCGACCAGCGTTCAGGCGGGAATCGATACCATTGTCCAATAGACGGAGCTTCGTGCTGCTCGCGTAATGGCATTTCATGATTTGCGCCTTTACAAGCGAGAACCGAAATGAAGATTCTGATGGTAATGACCTCTCATGAGCAGTTGGGAAATACGGGAAAAAAGACTGGCTTCTGGTTGGAGGAGTTCTGCGCGCCTTACTACACGTTCGTCGATGCCGGTGTGGCGGTCACGGTCGTGTCGCCGAAAGGCGGTCATCCGCCGCTGGACCCGAAGAGCGACACCCCCGAAGGTCAGACCGTTATGACGCGCCGATTCAAGAATGACCCCGTCGCTCAGCGCGTGCTGGCCGACACCGGCAGGCTGGCAGACCTCGATGCGCTGGACTTCGATGCTGTGTTCTATCCAGGCGGTCACGGGCCGATGTGGGATCTGGCCGAAGACGCCAGTTCGATTTCGCTCGTCGAAACGCTTTACAGTGCGGGCAGGCCGGTAGCCGCCGTTTGCCATGGTCCGGCTGTCTTACGCCATGCAATGCATGAGCGTGAACCGCTGGTAAAGGGTAAGCGCGTGACAGGATTTACGAATAGTGAAGAAGCGGCGGTGGGCTTGGTGGAAGTCATGCCTTTCCTATTGGAAGACGAGCTCATACGCCTGGGCGGCCGCTTCGAGAAAATAGCCGATTGGCAGAGTTTCTCGATTGTCGATGGACACCTGATCACCGGTCAGAATCCGGCCTCATCGACCGCCGTAGCACAGGATCTGATCAAGCTGCTGACCGGTACTGAACATGCACCTGGTTGACGGAGGCAGGCTGTCATGAGCGTCGCTGCTGAGCGACTGCGGGGCAGCTGCCTGTGTGGTGCAGTGGCCTTCGTGTTGACCACTCCGCCGATCGTGATAAGCAATTGTCATTGCATCATGTGCCGCAAGCACCACGGTGCGGCGTACGCGACCTTCCTTCGAATTGCGCGTGATGGGTTCGAAATCTTGCGTGGCGCAGATCAGATTCGTACCTATGCCTCATCACCCGGCGCCGAACGGCGCTTCTGCGCGACCTGTGGCGCCAAGCTGCTGTTCGTCTTGCATGCCTACCCGTCACTGCTATGGGTAGTGGTCGGTGCGCTTGACGACGAACCCCGGCTGAGGCCCAAGTATCATATTTTCGCGGCGTCCAAGGCACCATGGTTCGAAATACATGACAGCCTGCCTCAGCATGCCGCTTTCCCCGACGATCTCCCATGAGGGATGCTCGGTGCCTGGTTGGAATGCACCGCGCAGGCGTGGCCGCCCGGCACGCGCGTGAGCTAGCCTAGCGTCGATAACAGCCTCGCCGCGGATGTGAGGTCCTCAGATTCCGAGCCCTCCGCGAAGGTGTCGAATACCGGCCGCAGCAGCGCGGCTGCATTCTCGAGCTTGCCTTGGGTAGCAAGCAACGATGCCAGGTCCATTGCAGCGCGCAGAGACCAGCCATGCGCACCTCGAGCTTGGCTCAATTCGAGTGACCGACGAAAGCAGCGCTCTGCGTCACCATGGGCCGACATAGATTGAAGAAGCCGACCTTTCACACGAAGCGATTCGGGCAGGAAGGCGAAATCACCATTGGCCTCAATCAGCAGGAGTGTCTCATCAATGAGACGGACGCCGTCGTCGATGCGCCCCAGCGATGCATAGCCCTGGGCCAGTGCGATATTGAGGGATGTGGTGATGAGTTCGTAATGGGAAGCGTGGAGCCTTTCCAGGCAATGCTCCAATGCTATGACCCCGCCTGTCGCATCGTCGCGGCGTATCGCTAAATCGCCCTTGAGGCCCAAGCCAACGGCGAGATAAGGTTCCATCGAGTGGGTGGTAGCGCGCTCGATGAACCATTCGAGATGCTGTTCGGCGTTTGGAATATCGCCTGTCCAGAGGTACAGGGCCGCTGCCCAGTGCAGGACTATGGTCAGTGTTACCGTGTGGTCCAATCGTTGGGCGTCGTTGACGGTTTCACGAAGGCGCGCCACGGCCGCAGTCGGATGACCTTGCATCCATAGCGTCCTGGCGAGGGCAATGCCGGCCCAATGGTAGTAATCGAATCCAAGGTCGACGGTAAGGCGCGGACGCGATTCCGGCGGATGCTGCAGCGTTGCCTCGAGTTCTACGCGAGCGCTGGCCAACTCTCCGGCCATGTGAAGCGATATGCCGGCCAGGCAATGGCCGAGTGCAATAGCGGCGGGATCGCCCAGCGTCAGTGCGACGGTGGAGCTGCGCCTTCCATAATGCAGCGAGGATTTAAAGTCTCCGGTTCGGAACGTAAACATATGTAATTGGGCAAGCAGCAACATCTGATTGCGGGTGTCGCCCCGAGCCTCGGCAATCGAGAGACCTCGCTGCAAGGCCTCGCGCGCGACACTGCTATGTCCGCGCGTAAACATCAATGACATCCCAAGCCCCGTTTGAAGGTGCATCTCCTCGAGTCCCCCGCGGGCGGTGTCATTGAGCGCAAGAATCGCCCTTTCAGACCAGCGTAGGCATTCAGACAACAGCGACATCGTCATCAGCACCGGTACGGCGGCAGATGCCAGTCCGACGCCGATATCAATATTGCCGTCCACGCCAAAGCACCACTCCAGTGCGGCACGGACATTGTTGAGCGCGGCAACATGCGGCGCTCTCTGCGCCCCGGTGGACAAGCTCGACCATTCGTCGCCTGTCTGTTCGAGCCATCGGCGGTGGTACGCAGCGTGGCGCTCGGAAAGACCAGCAATGTCGAGCTCGTCGGTGCTGGTCTGGAGGATATAAGCGCGCGTCGTATCGAGCAGCCGGTAGCGCATCATTGCGCCTATCGGCCGGGTCGCGACCATCGACTTGGCGATCAGACTATCGATGGTGGTGAACACCTGTGCCTCATCGACGGTGGCGATTGACACGACGGCGAGGGCGGCCTCGATCGTAAAGTGCCCGACGAACACGACGAGCTGACGAAGGACCACGCGCTCCAGCGGCGATAACAGTCCATAGCTCCAGTCCAATGTTGCCTGCAGCGTCTTTTGCCGCGGCGGCGCTGTGCGTTGGCCTGGCCAAAGCAGGGTCAGGCGCTGATCGAGTAACACGGCCGTCTGCTGCAGGCCATGGGCGGCCACGCGCCCGGCCGCCAACTCGATCGCGAGCGCCATGCCGTCCAGTTTTCGGCAAATATTCACGACGACGGCGAAGTTTTCATCGCCCAGGTCCAGGCGGGCGCCACTCGCCAAGGCGCGTTCCATGAAGAGCTGGATGGCCGGAAAGGTATGGGCAACGGCGGCAGTCAGCACCATATCGTCTGGTGGGCACGCCAGGACATCCAATTTGTAAATATGCTCGCCCGCCACTCTTAGCGACTCACGGCTGGTTGCCAGGATATGGAGCTGCGGTGCAGCGAGCAGGAGTTGTGATGCAAGATCAGCCACTGCCTCGATCAGGTGTTCGCATGTATCAAGAATCAGCAGGACGCGCTTATCCTTGAGATAAGCGAGCAGGCCCGGTGTTGCATCGTCAGTCCGAACTGAAAGTCCCAGCATCGATGCGACGGCTGTGGCCGCAAGCCGGGGATCGCTCAACATGCCAAAGTCCACAAACAGTACTGCGCCCCCGAACCGCTCGCTGAGGTCGTGCGCGACAGCGATTGCGACGGTCGTCTTTCCCACACCGCCGGGACCGACGACAGTGACGAAGCGCTCGGCCATGAGCTGGTTCGAGAGTATTTGCATGTCTCCGTCGCGCCCCACCATGCGGACCAGACGGCTCGGCAGATGGGCTTGTGGAAAGCTGGTGAAAACTTGCTCTTCTTCATTTCCGCGAACGATCGAACTTATAACCGGTGCCACGAAGCAGTAGCCCCGGCCCGCCACGGTCGTGATAAATCGGGCACCATCCACGCCATCGCCCAGTACTTTTCGCAGGGCGGCAATTTGAAATCGCAAACTCCCTTCTTCGACGATGACGTCAGGCCAGACCTGCAGAAGTAACTGCTTCTTGCTGACCATGACGTTGGGCTGGCTTGCCAACGCGATCAATATGTCGAGCGTCCGCCCGCCGATTTCCACCGGAGCGCCAGCTTTGGTGAGGGTTCTTTCACCGGTGATTAATTCGAACGGACCGAAGGAAAGGCTCTCCCGGGCGTGGGCTGACGAGCCTGTCATGCCCAACAGCTCATAACAGCTAACAGCTGCAGGCAACGCATAACAGGCGTTTCCTTCTCGATTTTGCGTAAATGGAGGCGGCCAATTCACGAGTACTGTAGCGGGGAATACGCAATGACGACACTCGAAAAATTGCTTTACACGGCGAGAACCCGCACCACCGGGGGGCGCAACGGTACGTCCCGTAGTTCTGATGGCCAGCTGGATGTCCGGCTTTCGCCACCCGGTACTACCGATATCGGAACCAATCCAGAACAGCTTTTCTCGGCTGGCTGGTCGGCCTGCCTGATCAGTGCCATAAAGCTTGAGGCGGCAAAAATCAAGGTGTCGCTACCCCCTGACCTGGTCATCGATGCAGAAGTGGATCTCGGTACCGCTCATGGCGCCTATCTGCTTGCCGCCCGTCTGAAAGTCAGTCTCCCCAATGTAGAGCGTGAGATCGCTCAGGCCTTGGTTGACGCTGCGCACCTGACTTGCCCTTACTCCAACGCGACACGGGGAAACATCGATGTCTCCATCCATCTGGCCTGAACAAGCGCCATCGTGCATCCCGATATGGCGACAGAGCGACGACACTGCCGCGCAGTTGGGTTACTCACAGCAGTGAGGTCGCGCGCTCAGCTATGTAAACAGTGACGGCATACTTTTTTGAACAGATGAAGGGATGGGGTATATGTATACAGCAACCAGCCCGGGAGCCCGCCCGCGACCGCTATACACAGAACGTTCGACACCTACGGTGTTCGTGGTCGACGACGATGTGTCAATGCGCGAATCGCTGGAGCTCCTCATCACCCATGCCGGGTGGCAGCCAGAACTCTTCAGTTCTGCGGAAGAGCTTCTAACCACGACAAGACCGGCTTCGCCGAGCTGCCTGGTGCTGGATATGGGGCTGAATCTTACCGGCCTCGAACTTCAACGGCGCATCGTCAGCGAATGGACAGGCATGCCGATTATTTTTATCAGCGGATGCGGCGATGTCCCCATGACCGTTCAGGCAATGAAGGCCGGTGCGATAGACTTCATGACGAAGCCCTTTGCGCCCGAGGCGCTGCTGATGGCGATCGAGATCGCGCTGGAACGCAGCCGAGTCAGCTTCGACAAGGAGGCGAACCTCAGAGTGATTCGAGAACGCTATCAGTTGCTCAGCCGTCGGGAACGTGAGGTCATGGAGATGGTGGTTTGTGGTCTTTTGAACAAGCAGATTGCGGGGCAACTCGGAATCAGCGAAATCACGGTCAAGGCGCACCGAGGAAGCATGACAAGAAAAATGCGCACCCGATCGCTGCCTGAGCTGGTTACCATCGCAGCCCGACTCGGGATCGAAGTTGCCGGCAACTCGTGATTATGCTGACCATTCGCTTGAATGGAATTGACGGCTGACAAGGTCGAAGCCGCGATTCATTGTTGCACCTGTTTGCCGGCCTGCTCGTTGACAATATGCTCGGCATACCATTTGGGCCAATCGGCATCCCGGTGTCCGATCCGCAGCTCGTGTTCGCCGTGTGCTGCTTCCGCAGCGCGCAGTGCGACGCTGAGTTCGGCCGCTGAAGCGAAGCTTGTGATCGGTTCGACGCGTCCCGGCTGGCGCTGAGTGACCTCCTGCAACAGCCAGCCGTTACCGTCCGGATCCCGGAATGAAGCGAACGAGCGATAGCTGCGATATTCAGGATCTGGGCCATCAACCCGCTGTCGCCCGAACAGATAGGGCTCGTCCGCACCGGAATACACGCCGCCCGCGTCGTGAAATATATTGCTGACAGCGACGCCGCGTTCAAGTAGCTGCTCGCAGGCCGCCTTGATGTCGGAGACTATCAAGTAAAGACCCTGCGCTGAGCCGGGTGCAGCGGCCGTGACGTTCTTCCCGAAAATAATCGAGCACCCGGATCCGGGCGGCGTGAATTGAATGATGTGATAGTCGTCAGGCACAGAAAATTCAGCGTCCAGCCTCCAACCGAGGCTGCCATAGAAGTTCTTGGCGAGTTCGACGTCGGAAACTGGAATGACGACGACCTCCAATCTCATCGCTATCGTCGGCGCATCCGTTGTTTTCGGGCCTGATTCATTCGGTATCGTCGTACTGTCCATTTCGACTCCTTGAGGGTTGAGTGAGAAAGGATCGGTCGTGCTTACTAGAGCAGAGGAACGCGGCTATTTCGATTGATCTTTGGTGTCGGTCCCTATGACGTGGAACCGCGCAAGCCGCCCCCTTGTTGTCGATCAACACCATGGTGCAATCGAGATGAACCTGCATACGTGGTGTGATGCTGCTCGACCTGCATCTCCATGCAGGTCGCCGACAACAACCTCACCTTCGAAGGAGTTCGCTATGCTGGTCCCATTGAAAATTGCTGCTGCCCTGGGCTGTTGCGCAGCCCTGGCTGCCGGTATCGCGCTAGTGACAGATGCGATGGCGCAAAGCGGCACGGGCGGCCAGGCGCCGGCCAATTCAGGGTCTGGTGCGAATAGCCCCTCTCCAATATATGGCGTCACGATCCCTGCCGGGTATCGCGATTGGCAATTGGTGTCAGTTGCTCATATTCCCGATGCCGGTCCTAACCGTCTCAAGGCCATTCTCGGCAATCCGATTGCAATCAAGGCATTTCGCGAAGGCAAACTGCCGTTTCCAGATGGCGCGATTCTGGCGAAGCTGGAATGGCACACGGCGCAGCATCCCGATCAAAACAACAGAGTGCTGGGAGAACCGAACGCCTTCATTCCTGGAGATCCATTGGAAGTCGGGTTCATGGTCAAAGACGCCAAGAAATATCCCTCTACCGGCGGCTGGGGCTATGGCGAGTTTGTCGCGGGGAAGCCGCTGGACAAGGCAAAGCACGAAGCGTGCGCAGCCTGCCACGCAGCAGGCGCGACAAGCAAGCAGGATTTTGTCTTCACCCGCTATGCGCCAGATTGAGCGGCCGCGGATTCAGCTGAGTCTGAAATCAGACAGGTCGACCGACACGAGGGTCTTTTCCGAGCGGAATGTTCCGTCCTCGTTTCGCATGAAGACTCGGCGTCGAGTAGGGAATCGCAATCCTTGTACCTCGACGTAATCGGAAATCAGATGCGCCGCACGAGTTCCGCCCGCGACATCCACCTGATAGTCATGGCGGCGCAGCAGTCCCTCGTCATCGAAGTACAGGTTCTGCTCGCGGCAATGCGTATGGATAGCGGGCTCAAACTGTGCGCGCAATCCTCGGAGCGTCTGTCCATCCAGGTCGATCGATGCGATCTCGGTTGTCTCGACGCCGCCTTCACCAAGCAGGAACGGAAGATTGTAGTAGGTCCACATCGCGTAGCCATTGAAGTAGCCGAGTTGCAGCGGGCTCCACGGTGTCTCCCACACATGACCCGCGAATGTCTCCCGCGGGCGCTGCTGCTTCGCGATGGTTTCCCCGGTGTTGGTTTCGATGAGGACGCAGTCCGGCGCGTAGGTCATGTGCCAGTCAGGATTGCCGAACGGGGCGGTGCGTGTCCGCTGACGCCTGAACTCGGAGGTCATGCTGCGGGGGGCGCTGTCTATGTCGATGCCTTTCATGCCCCATAGAGAACCACCGCTGACGACCGTCGCGCTCACCTGGGTGAAGCGACGCCACCGAGAGATGCCACCATGGGCCTCAAGAACTTCCGCCAGAAGCGTGCGTACTGCTGTTGTCATTTCGGTCTCCGTTCGTTTCGGTTGCAACGCCGGCCTGACCGACGCTGAGTGTTGATTCACGGCGGACGTCATGACACCCGAAGGGCGGATGATGATCTATTGGACGATGGTGTCGACCATGTCAGCTGCGCCAGCGAACGCTCGCCTCATCTCACCAGGCCGTGGCGCAGCGCGAAGTTGGTTGCCTCGGTGCGATTTCTGACCCCGAGCTTGGAGTAGATATTCCGCAAGTGATGTTTGACGGTGTTGGTGGAAACGAACAGGCTTGCGCCGATATCGCGATTGGAGATGCCGCGACTCAACATGGCGAGGATATCCGCCTCCCGCGCGGTCAGGGTGTCGAGGATGACGACAATATTCTCCGGGTTTGCGGACGGCCACGCGGAATGCTCGGGGAACAGGGCGCCGAATCCGGCACGCAGTCGTGATGCGATGACATCGCCGTCATTGGCTTTGTCGATGATCCTGGCGCTGCGTTCGAGCAGCGAGAAGAATGACGGTTCTTCCTTCAAAAACCGTGACAGTCGTTCTGGTGAGGCACGGTCCAGCACGGCGGAAACGGCCGCTTTTGCTTCCTCTGGGTGGCCAGCAAGCTCGCGTTCAACCGCTTCAAGCATGAGCATTCTGAGTGCGCGCAGCGGTCGCCGCGTGAACGCGGGTTCCATCCTGAGCGAATCGATAAGGATTCGTGCACCGGTCAGGTTGCGTTCGTGCAGCAACAGGCGCAGTAGTCCAATCTCTTCGCAATCGATTTCCTCGGCGTGAAAGACGTGGCCCGTACGGCTGATGCGCGGCTGGGAGAGGATGTGATTGGCAAGATCACGCGCGTCCTCGAGATCGTCTCGCGCGATCATCTGTCGCACGCGCGCCCAGTTGACCAGTCGAACGACGCGCGGCAGGCCAGAGGCACGCCCGAGCTTTTCCGCCTCGCGCAACACATACTCGGCATCGACACCGCTATCCTGAATGACCAGGATCTTCGACAACGTGATGTGCGCGACAGTGAGGGCGTCGGGCATGCAGGCGTCGCTGATTCGAGGCAGCGAGTCTTCGAGCAGCGCGCGGGCTTCGTCCAGTGAATCAGCGTAGTACATTGCCTCGCCATAACAGGCAACAGCTACTGCCGAAGCGTAGGAGCCGCGCAGGCGGCGCGCCGTCTCGAAGCCGCGTCGGTAGGCTTCGAGGGCATCCTGCAGACGTCCCTGGGCAAGATAGGCATTGCCCAGAAAGGCCATCGCATATGCGCCGCTGAAAGCGGCATGTCCGGTTTCGCTATGGGCGCTGCCAATCACCGCCTTGTTCTGCGCGCCAACAAAATCGCCGCGCGTGCGCAGATACAGCGACTGGATGTTGGCGATGGCGCCGAGTTCGAAAGATTCGAATTCATCTGCTGCCTCGCGATCGACGTCGATATCAATCAGCCCGGTGCCGGCTGCAACGATGTCGTCCTCCATCAGATGACGCACGGCTACCAACAGCGGCATGGTCTGCGCGCGCGCGAAGGCAGCTTGATTCTGCTCGATAGCGCGTATCAGGGCATCGAGCAATGGCCGCGCGCGATGAAAGCGGCGGAGGAAGAGCAACGCCCACAATACCTTCATCTGTAAGCCCGGACGCTCCCGAATCTCACTGATCGGAAGCTGATCCAGCCAGCGTTCTATCGTGGCCAGCAGACCTTCTCGAATCAACTGTTCGGACCACTGTTCGAGAACGTCTGCAGCAAATGCGAAGTCTCGTGCTTCCACAGCGCACTGCATCGCTTCCTCAGGCAGCCCGTTGACCGCGAACCAACGCGCGGCGCGCGCGCTCAACGCGCCAGGTTCCTCGGGCCGGCGCACCTCGAGCTGCTTGCGCAGATAGGACGAAAACAATGAGTGATAGCGGAACCATGTGCGGTCGGCGTTGACCGGAGCGACGAACAGTCCGTCCAGCTCAAGGCGGCGGATGATGGCAGCGCTGTCTTCCCGCCCGCTCATTTCGCGGCACAGTTCGGGCGAAAAACGTGGCAGCACGCTGGTACAAAGCAGGAACTCGCGAACCGTGCCGGATTGCGCAGCGAGGACATTATCCGCCAGGTATTCTTCGAACTCCGGCTCGTTGGAAAATCCGAGCAACTCGACGAGGCGCTTGTCCGCGCCCCCACGCAGAGCGAGTCGCGCGAGTTGCAGGGCAGCCGGCCAGCCCTCGGTGCGAACGAACAGGTCGTCGAGTAATGCCTTGTCGGCGACCGAGTCGAGACTACCGCCGAAGAAGGCCTCGGTTTCGTCGCGCGTAAAACGCATGTCGCGAGTCTTGAGCAACAACGCCTCACCGCGCATCACCATACGGCCGAGGCCGATCTCGGGCAAACTGCGTGAGCCGAAGCATATTGTCACGTGCGGAGGAAGTCGGCTGATCAAGCGAGCGATGAAAGAGAGGATGACGTCGCTGCGAATGACCTGAAATTCATCGATGAACAACGCGAGTGGCTGTGCGCTCGCGCTCAGGCCTTGAAGCACGTCGTCGACCTCGCCAAGTGTCTCGCGTACCGGTGCGCGCCAGTCACCAGCGACTTCTGGTGCGGCTTGTATTCGTGATAATCGCTCGATGAGTTCGAGGAACCGGGTGACGAAGCGCGTTGAATCGTCGTCGCCTTCATCCAGCGAAATCCAACCCACGGCGGCGCCGGCCGCTACGTTGACGCCCATGATCTGCCGCAGCAAGGTGGTTTTCCCATGCCCGGCGGGGGCCTGCACGAAGATCACGCGGTACCGCGGCGATTCAATGACGGCATCGAGCAGGTGAGTGCGATTGATTGCGCCGATGAGTCGCGGTGGCGGTGCGCGTTTGTGATTGAGGAATTCAGTGCCCATTGTCGCGTTATCGCCGCGCAGTTGCTCGAGCTCGAGTGCGCAATGTCTGGAAATTTCGCCTGCAGTTCAACTGAATCCCGCAGGCCCGGCGCCGACGCTGCAGTGCAACAAGGATTCGCCGATGCGGGCATTCAAACGAACTACCCGAATGGACGATCCCGACGGACCGGCGACGGTCTAGCATCCGCTGCGCCTTGGAATAAGGGCCGTGGAATCAGGTCATCTCCGCGCGACGGGCCGCTCTTCTGAGAAGATGAGCTTATGCCATAACCAATGCCCGCGTGTGATCAACGGCTGCTAGGGGAAAATATGCCGGCTTTGCTCGCTCGGATCAGCGCCACCGCCGGATGTTTATGGCTGGATGACCTGGCCTATACGGCGCACTTGCTCGTGAACGATGCGCCACCGCTGCTCACAGTGGCCGATTTTGTCGGCTTCCGCCGCCAAGCGCAGGCACTGCTGCCTGGGGATGTCGTTACGCTGCCAGTGAAACCGGTGTGCGACGCCTGGCTCGCCGCGCATCCTGAACTGCTCGAGGCGATGGGTGCGAAGAAGCGCGCGGTCGCGCCGCTTCGTGCGCTGCTCGCCGACGCCAGCCTGCGCATCCACTTGTCCGCGATGAGCCGTGCGCTACGGCAGGCGCTCACCGAGCAGCCGCTGGTGTTGGCGCTGCCCTCTCCGCGCACCTGGCTGCGCACCACACTCGCTGCAGTCGGTGCGGAGGTGACCGCCGTCGAACAGAAAGACGCGGACGGCGCGTCCGTCTACCTGGCTGAGTTTCTGCGAACCTTCAGCGATGTCGGGATCGATGGCCTGCTGCTGGTCGAGGAAGCAGACGACCTGCCTGCGAGTGCCGCTGAGCTCGGATGGTATCGCCCGGTATTCAATGTTTCCGCCCATTATCGCTGGCCGGCAGGCGTGCGAATGACTGGCGGCGAGGGACCGTCGTCGCTGCCGGAAGGCATCGATTTCGCCATCACGGACGCGAGGAGGTCTGGCGCCATCAGTGGTATTGCGCTACCCGCTGGCGTATGGGCACCGGGCGCGCCGCTTCCAGCGCGCGTGTCAGGTTTCACCTTTGCGGAGGTCCCGTCGGCGGCCAAGCCCGAACGCGTGCTGGAGGTCATCCGTGCGCTGGGTCGATGAGCGTTGCGTAAGCGATGCAATGGGCACACAACCATAAACTTCGAAACGAAGGCCCGGTCGGGGGCCGTTCGCACACGGGAGGATCGAACTTGAGGATCATCAACATCGACAACGGCGGAACGTTGACCGATTTCTGCCTGATGGATGGCCCGGCCATCCATCACGTGAAGGTGCTGACGACACCATACGATCTCAGCGAATGTTTTTTTGAGGGCATCCGGAAAGTCTCGGAGCGAATATATGGACGTCCCGACCCGGCGCGTCTGCTGCGAGAGACAGATTATGTGCGTTACTCGACGACGCAGGGCACGAACGCAATCGTCGAGCGCCGCGGTCCGCGACTCGGTCTGGTGACTGATGCGGCGGGTGCGGAGATCGTGCGCGCCGCTGCAGCGGGTTCCGGTGATCTGTTCGACTCCATGATCGGCGAAAGAATGGCAATTATCGATTCGGGGGACGAAGTGGCGATTGTCCGAGCTGTGACCGAGATCGGATCACTCGGCGCGATGCGCATTGTCGTTGCGCTTACCGGGAGCGACTTCCAGTCAGGCGAACGAACGATTTTCCGTTTCGTGCAGCGCCATTTTCCGCAGCACCTGCTCGGTGCCGTGCCAGTGATGACCGCAAGCGGTTTGAGCGACGAGCTCGACGATGCGACACGCATGTGGACGGCGTTGTTCAACGCCTACCTGCACCCCGCCATGGAGCGGTTTCTTTATCATACGGATCACCGACTGAAAGCGCAGAAGTGCACCAATCCACTGCTCATCTTCCGCAACGATGGCGGTACTGCGCGCGTGGCAAAGACAATCGCTTTAAAGACTTACAGCTCCGGGCCTCGTGCGGGCATGGAGGCGGTCCGCGCATTTGCACGGCTCTATGATCTGGAACATGTGGTGTCTTACGACGTCGGCGGTACCACGACCGACATCGGCATGATCGAGAAGGGCGAAATTACCACGCGTGATCGCGGAGTCGTCGCCGGTATAGCTATCGCACTGCCACTGGCCGAGATTTGGAGCGCCGGTGTCGGCGGCAGTTCGATCATCAGTGTCACCGACAAAGCGATCAAGGTCGGGCCGAAGTCCGTAGGCGCCGCGCCGGGGCCCGCGTGTTTCGGCTTCGGTGGGCAGGAAGTGACGGTCACTGACGCCGCGTTCGTAGCCGGCATCCTGTCGACCGAGACCTATTTCGGCGGCCAGCTGAAAATCGATGTCGATAAAGCCCACGCCGCCATCGAACAACGAATCGCAACACCACTCGGGCTCGCTGTGGATACCGCGACCAGTCAGGTAATCGACGCGTGGACAGAAAGTTTAGCCGCGGAGATCATTCGGCACGCCAAGGTCGACCCGAATACGACTTTTGTCGCGTTTGGCGGGGCCGGCGCGCTGATGGCGACTACGGTGGCACGCATGGCTGGGGTTCACCGAGTAATCATTCCCGCATTGGCATCGGTGTTCAGCGCCTGCGGCATCGGGTTTTCCGACCTTTCGCACGAATATCGCCAGACACTGCCCGCTGATCCAGCTGACCAGAAGGCGTTGATTGCAAACTTGTTGGACCGCGCCCAACGCGACATGTACGCCGAAGGGGTCGATCTCGATGACTGCGAGACGCACTGGCGAGTTACGGGTGATGGCGAGGTCACGCCTTTCACCGTCAATGGCCGCGATAGTTTCGCATTGCCGCCGCGATTCGCCGGTTGCGCTGGTCTGCTGCTGCAGTTCAAGGTGGTCAAGAAGGTTGAACATCTCGCGTTCAGGGCGGTCGGCAATGAGAAACGGCACCAGGCCCTCAAAGCCGATATGCGCGAATTGCTGACGTCCGACGGGGATCGCCATGCGGTGCCCGTGTATCGCCTCGAGTCACTCAGTGCGGGAGCTTTTGGCGAGGGCCCGGCGATTATCGAGGAAGCCTATTTTACGGGTCGCGTCGATGCCGGTTGGCGCTTCACCATCAGCGCCAACGGTGACGTTGTTCTGGAGACGACCGGACGGTCAGAGGGAGAACAGGCATGAAAGTGAATATAACCGAATATCTGTGTATCGATCTCGATAGTGAAAAATGGATGTGCCGAGTATGCGGGCAAGATTTTGGCCCCGCGCGCGACAACTACAAGCGGGGATTACTGGTCCACGATCGCAAGCTCGACGAAGTGCATCCGCACTTGCTCGATCCGGAGAAGTACCCGTACACATTCTGCCCCGATCCGGCATACACGGCGCTCATTGAGTACTACTGCCCGTCTTGCGCCACGATGGTCGAGACCGAGTACACCGTACCGGGACATCCGCTGGTCCATGACATCGAACTCGACATCGATGACTTGAAAAAGAAAGCTGCAGAATGGGGCGAGCGCAATGAACCGCCTGAAATCCCCGAGCACAACGTGCGGCGCCACCATCATGGTCATTGAAGCGGCGGGAGGAGCACTGTGAAACGCATTTCAGTCGATATCGGCGGGACTTTTACCGATTGTTTCGTTGCCTGGGACGACCGATACGTCCAGGCCAAGGCGCTGACAACGCACCATAACCTTGCGCTCGGCTTCAACGAGGCGCTCAAACATGCGACCACGGAACTCGCCATCGACACGCGCGAGTTGCTGTCGCAGATCGATTCAGTGCGTTACTCGACGACGCTGGGGACCAACGCGCTCATCGAGCGTAAGGGTCCGCGTATCGGGTTGCTGGTGACCGAAGGCTTCGGCAGCACGGTGCCACTCTCCCGCGGACGCGGTTACGGTGAAGGCTTGCCGTTCGAGCAGCAGCGCGACCTGACGCGCGCGCGGCGCCCCGAACCATTGGTGCCCATACCCATGATTGCGACTGTGCGCGAGCGCATGAATTACGGCGGCGTTGTGTTGATGGGGCTAGACGAAAGTCATTTGAAAGGCCAGGTGAAATACCTGATGGATCAGGGCGCAGAAACGATTGTCGTGATGCTCGCCAACAGCGTCGTTAATCCGGATCACGAACTGCGCATCCGCGAGATCTTTCTCGACGAGTACCCGCCTCATCTGCTCGGTGCAGTGCCGATATTGCTCTCGCACCAGGTGGCCGGGCGTAAGGGCGAATATACCCGTGCAACGTCGACCATCATCGACGGCTACCTGCACAACACCATGTACCACGGTCTAGGCACGCTCGAACTCAACCTGCGCGCCGGCGGGTACGAAAGGCCAATGCTCATCAGCCACAATTCGGGTGGCATGGCCCAACTCAACTCGACCGACGCCTTGCAGACAGTACATTCCGGACCCGTGGCGGGGATTGCCGCGTCTGAGCATCTTTCGATCGAAGGTGACCTCGGCAATATCGTTGCCTCGGACATGGGTGGCACCAGCTTCGACATCGGCATCGTCACAGCTGGTGGCGAACGCTACTACGACTTTCATCCCGTCATCGACCGTTGGCTGGTCAGCGTGCCGATGGTTCACCTCGTCACGCTCGGTGCCGGCGGTGGCTCGATCGCGAGCTATGATCACCTGCATGAGACCATCAAGGTTGGCCCGGAGAGCGCGGGCTCCGATCCCGGCCCGGCGTGTTACGACCGCGGGGGTCTTCGCCCGACTGTTACCGACGCCGACATGTTGCTGGGCTATCTTGACCCCGAAAACTACGCCGCCGGCCGCATCAAATTAAATCCGGCACGCGCCGAAATGGCTATTGAGGACAACCTCGAGGACAACTTCGACCTTGATGCTATTGGCATCGCCAAGCTCATCAAGCAGACAGTCGACCACAACATGGCGAACGGCATCGCGACCGAACTCCGATCGCGCGGCTTCGACCCTCGGGAGTTTACTCTGCTCGCCTACGGGGGCAACGGCCCGCTGCACTGCTGCAGCATTGCCAATGCTTTGTCGATGACGCGCGTGCTTGCGCCGCCGTTCTCCTCGGTGTTCTCGGCGCTTGGGGCGGGTAACGTCAACCAGATGCATATCCACGAGGCATCGACCTACACCGTTCTCTATCACACCGGGTCGAAAAGCATCTTTACCGATTTTGCTCGTCTGAATCGCGTTATCGAAGAGCTCGAAGCGCGCGGTCGTACCGACCTGTTGCGCCAGGGTATGGCAGCGGAGGATATTCGTTTCCGCCACGAGTTCGATATGCGTTACGGCAACCAGCGCGTCGAAACTGCCGTGCCGGTATCGAAGCCGCGTTTCGACAGTCTGCACGACGTACTGGAACTGATCGGAGCCTTTCATAAATCCTATGGCGCGCGCTTCGGTGAAGGCAGCCAGGCGACCGAGGCCGGGGTACGCATCAATACAATCCGCGTCACTGCCTACGTCGAACTCGACAAAGTTCACTTCGGGCACATCAAGCCGGTAGCAGAAAAGCTCGCCGCGGAGCCGGTGGGCTCGCGTCCTTGCCACTTCGTTGGCATGAGTGAGCCGGTCGTGGTGCCCGTGTATGGTATGCAAGCCCTCGCTGTCGGTACCTACATCGAAGGGCCAGCCATCGTCACGACCAGCGCGACGACTTATTTGATTGAGCCGGGTTGGAGCTTCCATGCTTCCAACCACGGCGCGGTGTGGTTCCAGCGATTGACCGTCAATTAGGCTGACGCGAGCAAATTGACCCGGGTCCGAAACAGTACAAGAGGAATGCCGACCATGAACGAGATGTCGACCCAACACCTGCAGGGCGAACTCGAGCCCGAAGATCGCAAGCTCTACGAACAGTTTCTGGTCGAGAACCAGCTTTTCTACGGGCCGGACCCGGAGATGATGGCCAATCACAAGCTGACGAAGCGCTCGCCTGTTGAAGACCGTATGCTCGATGGTGACCTCGACCTGCAGCGAGTCAACCTGATTCGCGGGCGCCTCGATTCGGCCCTGCAGGAGTCGTTTACCATGGTGGAGCAGATGGGTGTCGCTCCCGGCGCCAAGTGGGGCGACCTGGTGACCGCCATCTTCACCGCCGAGGGCGATATGTCGCAGGTTGCGCCACATGGCATTGTGGTGTTCGCGTCAGTTTGTCATTACCCGATCAAGTTCATCCGCAAGTATTGGGAAAACGATCACTCGGTCGGCATCCGCGAGGGCGACGGCTTCATCCATAACGACTCACGCTTCGGCAACATCCACAACACCGACCAGAGCCTGATTTTTCCAATGTTCCACGACGGTGAGCTGATATGTTGGCTTGCCTCGACCATCCACGAAGGCGAAAACGGGGCCATCGAGCCCGGTGGCATGCCTTCGATAGCGGAAAGTCGCTTTGACGAAGGGCTCAAGATGTGCCCGTTCCGCATTGTCGAGAATTTCGAGATAAAGCGCGACCTGGTCAATTTCCTGCAGAACTCGGTGCGCGATCCGAAGCTGCAGTACGCCGACATCAAGGTCAAGTTACATTCGCTGATGCGGCTGCGCGAGCGCGTACGGGCGATCATCGACGAGTACGGCAGAGACTACCTCGTTGCGACGCTCCGTAAGACTTTGGAGGATACCGAGAACGAGGTGCGGCGACGCGTAGGCGAGCTGCCGGATGGTACGGTGCGAATCAATACCTGGATCGACGACGATCTGCGCGAGCATGTGCTGGCCAAGATCCCCATCAGTATCACGGTCAAGGGCGAGCAGATGACCATTGATCTGCGCGGCGCCTCGCCGGAATTGCTGAACCGTTCGACGAACGTATGCTCGGCATCGATGAAGACCTGCCTGCTGACGAATCTCGTGCTTTACTGCTGGCCAGACCTGCCTAAGAATCAGGCCGTGCTGAGCGGCGTCGAGGTTCTTACCGATACCAATTCAATGATCGATTCGTCGCCGGAGGCGCCGAACGCGATGAGTCTGTTACCGATATTCCAGTGCTTCTCTCTGCCATCGACGATTTTTGCCAAGCTTGCGTACTGCCTCCCCAAACGCTACGGCGCGATCAACGCCAACCATTACAACCAGCCCGCGACCTTTGTTTATGGCGGACTGACCCAGCACCAGGAAGTCACCGGCAATTTTTGTGCGGATATCAACGGCAACGGCAGCGGCGCGCGCGAAAACGCCGATGGTGAACATGGGATTTCGCCGGTATTCGGCTATATGACCGATACGGGAGAGATGGAATTGGCAGAGGAGGAACTGCCATTCGTGCGTCTGGTCGCTCAGCAGCTCGCGACCGACCGCGTTGGCGCGGGCAAGTACCGATCTGGTATGGGCTACGAGCAAATCAGTACGGTTCGCGAGAGCGACGAATTCGGGTTCATGTCCGGGCAGAGTGGTGCCAAGCACCCCAGCGCCTACGGCTGTTTCGGTGGCTATGGCAGTCCGGCTTATCCCTTGGCAAAGATCAAGAATGTGAACGTCTTCGACATCCTCGAAAAGACGCCGGAGAAATTCAAATTCAGCATGGTCGAGTTGATGAACGAGCAGGCCTTTGAAGGCGCGAATTACGTCGTTCAGTCAGCGTTGAATTTTGAAATCTGCCAGCAAGGCGAAATCTACATGATCTGCCAGGGCGCAGGGGGCGGCTACGGCGACGTCCTGGAACGCCCGCCGGAACTCGTGCAGAAGGATCTCGAAGACCGGTTGATCACACCCGGTTACGCCCGCCAGATATATAAAGTGGCGTATGACGCCAAACGTTCGATCATCGACGTAGAGGAGACCGCCAAATTGCGCGAGGAGGAGCGCGCAGCGCGAAAGCGTCGCGGTATTCCCTACGATGAGTTCGTCAAAACCTGGGTCAAAGATGGCCCCGCGGAAGATCTCCCGTACTTCGGCAGCTGGAGCGATCATTCTCGCGTTATCGCGAGTCCCCCTGGCAAACCACGCTATGAGATGGCGGCTGACAGTATTCGCGGCGTTCTCATGAGTAACCCGAAAGATAGAAAAATAGCGGCACTCGAGAAGGAAATTGCCGCACTTCGGGCGCAGATCAAGGACGGTCCGCAGGCCGGTTGAGGATGCAGCGCAAAAATCAATCGCGTGATTATTTCTTTGCGGAGTTCAACTCCATGAGCTCGTACCCAGGAAAGCCGTTCTCGAGTTCGCTGTAACAGGTCTCGTTGTATCGCTTGAAGCCGCCGCAATAGACCATGAAGAGTCTCGGCTTGCCTGGAATGTTGGCGCCGGAGTACCAGCTTTTCGTGGTGAGCGCGCCGGGTCGACGCTCGGCGTAGCGAAGGGTCTCTCTGCGCCAGTGCTCCTGTGACTTCGGTAGCGGATGGAGGAGCGGGCGACCATGCTGGTCGAGCCACTCGATTGTGTCGAATATGTAGTCGATCTGTTGTTCGGCCAGCGTCGCCATGTTCGAGAGCACCGAGGGGGACATGGCGCTCGATGGCAGGAAGAGATTGGGGAAACCATGGACCATGGTGCCGAGATAGTTGACGGGGCCGTCGGCCCACGTGTCTTTCATTGATCGTCCACCGATGCCCGTGATGTCGATGGCCAGGACCGGCCCCGAGATGGCGTCGAATCCCGTGGCGTAGACGATGAGGTCGAGTGATATCGTTTCGGTGGTCGTTTCGACTCCTTCGGGAACGATCCGCTTGATGGGCGTCTCTGGCAGAGCAATCAGGCGAACGTGCGGCTGATTGAAGGTCTGCAGATATACGTCGCTCTGACATGGCCGCTTCCCACCATACGGATGATCCCACGGCACCAGGTGATCCGCAGTCCACGAGTCTTCCACCTGCTCATGCATCCGCTGGCGGATGAAGTCGGAGATGGCGGCATTCGCTTCGGGCAGGTAGGCGTCCCTGAAAGCCAGGGCAATGTATTTGCCGTCCCAAGCCTGTTGCAACGCCCTCTCGCGTCCCGCGGCGTCAAGCTCGAGGTATCGTTCGTCGCCCATCCCCATCGGCGTATGACCACCGTAGGTCTCCCGGAAGGCGCGGCGGGTGGCTTGCGGATCTGCGCGCAGCGCAGTGACCAGAGCCGGGTTCATCGGCCCCGCACTTGTCGGGGTGACGTAGTTGGCGGTCCGCTGGAAAACGTAGACCTCTGCCGCGACTCTCGCTACCTCCGGTATCACCTGGATGCCGGAAGAGCCGGTGCCGATCACCCCGACTCGTTTGCCACGCAGGTCGACGCTGCCGTCCTTCGGCCAGCTCGACGTGAAGTAGGCCTCCCCGGCGAAGTCATTCACGCCCTCGATGTCCGGCGCCTTGGGATCGGAGAGCGCTCCAATGGCGAGGATTGCATAGCGGCAGACGACCGTCATGTCGGTGGAGGTCTGAAGGGACCACCAGCCTGTATCCTCGTCGTAACTCGCCGAGACAACTTTCGTATCGAAGGAGATGTCCTTCAGGACGTCGCAACGCTCCGCCACGAATCGCAGGTAGCGCTGGATTTCGCGCTGGCCCGCGCAGGCGTCGGACCAGTCCCAATCGCGCACGATGTCGTTGTCGAAGAAATACGCGTAGTTATAGCTCTCGACATCGCAGCGCGCGCCAGGATAGGCGTTCCAGTACCACGTTCCACCGACGTCGGATCCGCGTTCGAAGCCCCTCACGCTGAATCCGCGTCGTCGGGCTTGCCAAAGAGCGTAGATCCCGGCGAATCCGGAGCCGACGACGACCACATCGCAGTCGGGCTGTGTCCTGGTGTTCTGAATCTCGGTCATATCATCGCTCACGAATTGAATCGGCTCCAGGGCAGGCCAGACGAGACAGGGGGAGGGTCAGTCGCCACGTCCGCATTCGTGATTATAAAGAAAACCGGGAGTGATTTAATTGTTTCCCGAGGCGCGCTAATCGAGCAGTTGATTAGCCGTGAGACAACTTCTCTGCAGTTATTTAAGTCGCGCGCCGACGCAGTATTCCGATGCAGCCGATCGCTGAGCAGAAGAGCCAGAATGCAGCCGGGATCGGCACGGCGGTACCTTCCAGCTGAAATGCCATATCGCCTTGTCCCCCACCGTGAAAGCCTGAGAAGGTATCCCCGTTGAGTTGAGCCATTTTGTTATCTTCTACATTCAGCAGTCCAACCTGGCCCATTGATTCAAATGTACTCGACATGCCAATCCAGTAGGTTCCTGCGCCAAGTCTGAGAGGCGTACTAAGCGACGCATGTACTCGCTCGCTTCCAAGGCTCGTAGTGAATGTCGAGTCGATACTATCGATGAATTCATTAATCTTATGGATTATTGGACCTGGGGCGCCGGCAACGTTGCGCGCAATTTTAATCGTGACACTGATACCCACAACAATCCGGTTGGGGCCTGGGGGCCAGGTTTCCTCGAAGATCGACATTCCTGTCAATAAAGTCTCGTTTTGAATCGTGAACGATTCGAGCCAATTCTGATTACCTGGTACAGAAGCCGGCCCGTTGCTATAAAACAGCTCCACAGCAGGGGCGCCCGTAGTGTCTGGGCTGTAATCCCACAAAATTGTTGCTTCAGAAGCGATCGGCACCAGGAGAATCCCGCACAGCAATACGCCCATCATTGTTGGTCGCTGACGCTGATTGGTTTGTACGCTTATGCTCATATTGGCTGCTCCTTTTGTCCTCTATTGAGCGAACCGTGACCTTGCATTGTGAAACCGCTATTTGCCACTTCGTTTATCCTTGCGCAATAAGAAACCCGTAAGGCAGCCGGCGAGGAGCGAGAAAGAATTCGGTATCGGAACGTTGCTCGGCGCCAGAGCGACAGCACCAACAAAGCCTTCGGCAGATGAACTCCCTATCCATCCTGTCAAATCTCCGGTGGCGAAGTCGCCGTTGATGAGTGAGGGGAAGATGATATTGTCGAGCAGCACGGTGGAGCCTGCAGGGCCGTCCATGAAAAAAGTGAGGGCAACACGTTGATCTATGAATTGATCGCCAAGTGATAGGCTCACATGCGCTAACCCATGATCTGGTCCATCGCTATTGTACGTAGCAAGGACTTGATCGTTTACGAAGACTGATAGTGCGCCGCTTCCTGTCAGGAAGCCATAGTCGAATCCAAGTGAAGTTGCAGTATCTGGTACATTGATGCTCTGGCTCAAAGTGGCGGGCGAGCCAGCGGTAAGTGCTGTAAAGCAGCTACTGACTGCACTTGCACACGGTATGAGGGAGTCAGGGGGAGGCGAAAAACGGGTGGGTGCACTCAATGTTCCTTCCGCATCAACGGATGCTACGAACAATGCTTGCGTGAAATCATGAAATGAGACATTAAGGGCAATCCGATTTCCACTAAAACCATTTTGTCCCAGGGCTACAGAACTCACTGATTTTCCACCAAGCACGTCTCCTGGGCCGAGTACCTTTTGTAGTGTCCCGCCCAGGTTACTGTAGACTCCCGCAATCGCTTCAAACGCGACACGTCCCTGATCGATTGCAACTACGTCGAAATGGCGAAGATTCGTATTGCCGATTGTCGTGCTGGTATTGGCAACGAGATTCAATGCGCCGCCGATATTTGTATAAACGCCATCTGTATCATTCCCAGCGCCACTCCCTACAAATGCCACATTACCTTGCGCGATATCGAGGCTTTGAAAGCCTCGAAAAGATTGCGTGAGGTTGCCGGGTATCGGGGTACTAGTATCAGCCACCACCATGGGAGCGCCATCGGTACTAGCGTAAATTCCCGTTTGTCCATTCGCACCTTGACCGGTAAACGCGAACGTTGTGCCGTCATAGCCGAGTTGATACTCGCCTCCACCCCCGCTTCCAGCAAGTTCAACAAAATTACCAACACCATTCGGGATCGCTGTGTTCGTGTCAGCTATGACGGACAAAGATCCCGCCACGTTTGTAAACACGCCGCGCTGCGTTCCGAATACGCCGTCTGTGCCGCTAAACGCAAGGGATCCTGCCGTGGTGCTATACGTTGGGAAATTCCAGTACGTACCGTTACCACCCGCAATCGGATCGAACGTATTGACGATGGAATGAATGTTACTTCCAGAGGCAGAAAAAATTCCATTTGCACTGGACCTTCGGTTTCCGCCCCAGAACGCCACGTTATCTCCGGCAATCACCACCGGACCAAAATCTTGAAATGACAATCCGCCGGCTTGTGCCAATGGAATTTCCGTATCCCGATTCGCAACGAACGAAATAGACTGGCCATTAAACCGATACACGCCTTGCTGGCCACCATTAACGCAGGCTTGCCCAGAAAATTGACAGCCGACAAACGCCACCGTACCTACTTCTATTGCAGGTACGCCAAACTCCATAAACTTTACGCCGATTGAAGCATCCGGCATTTGGGTATCGAAGTCGGCAATACTGGTATATACAAATGCGTTCGCGAGGGACTGTGGAGGCATTGCTGCCAGTACGAGAATTGCTGCAATGCAGATGCGTAGCATTTTTATCTCCGCGGAAGATATTCGGTAAGGCGCCGATCCGGCTGCGTTGCTTATGGTTCAAGTTAAGGATAGTAGAAAATTCTGCTGGCGGATCTCAAAGACCTCGGCTTACCCTTACCTACTCGCGAAGCAGAGGATGCCCTGCCAAATACAGATGCAGATGAGCCAGGCCTGATTCGGGTGTTCGGCGGCAAGTTCGCGTTGTAATCGGTTCTGAGCTTGCCAATCCAGCCGCAGGATCTGTCCCTTCTCGTACAAGTTATCCCGCTTCGCGATTGGCCAAGGCTTGCAATGCACGCCGCATGGCAATCCCCGCCGCATCAGTCGGAATGTGCATCTCCACGTGTTCGCTCGCGCGGTCGGTGTGCTTCATGCGTTCAATCTGTTCCATCGCAAACTGATCTTCGGTGAAGGCTTTGATCTGCGCGGTCCGCATGAAGTCATCGATATCGTGACGGCCGCGTGCGAAGTTCCGACAGCCAGCGAACCAGTAATGCAGCTGGCCGCGATCAATGGGTGTGATAATTTGGGCCACGTGGATCGTTGGCAGGGGATTCTGGGCTGCCTCTGGTAATTCGAGGTTACGCAGGATTCCCGTATTGACGTGTAACCCCGGCGCAACGAAATGCGAGCCCGAGCTGCGCTTTGCACGACACCCCTGCCATTGCAGCGGTATGGCGTAGATATCGGGCAAGTGACATTCCACATGGCGCCAAGCCTGGATGTCATCACCCGTTATCGCCAGTTCGACCGGCGCTCGCGCATATTCGGGTGTCCCGAAGGTCTTGGGATGAAGGAAAGACAAATGTGAAAGGTCGAGCAAATTCTCGTGCATGTGCACATAACTGGAGGCTATCGGCAGATAGCCGATGTACATATCCCATTCCGGCGCCCCCAGCCATGCAGGGTGTGGCAACAAACTTTCGTCGGCCGTCTCCGGTGTACCGAACCACGCCCATAAGAACGGCTCGCGTTCAATTAACGGATAGCTGCGTAGATGCAGACGAGGTGGCACCGACTTTTGCATCGGGATCTCGATACAGCGACCATCGCGCGCATACAGCAGCCCGTGGTAGCCGCACCGAATGGCATCGCCTTCGAGCGTTCCATGCGCGAGCGGGAACGAGCGATGGCAGCAACGATTTTGCAGTGCGACTGCCTGCCCGTCCTCGCTGCGATACAGTACCAGCGAGGTTTCCATCAAGTCCCGTCCGATGGGCGAACGCGTCACTTCGTTCGCCAGCGCGACGACGTACCAGGCGTTGCGAATGAGCGGTGTGGTGTGATCGGCTAATTGCGGGCGCGCTTTAACGGGTGCGCTGAGGCTCAGCTCGGACATGGGCTGGATCTCCGTTGCTGATCAGTCCAAAAGGATCAGGCGATATCTTATAGCACGCCCCGCGTTCCTGCCTGGCAAAGGGAATGAAGTGAGTAGTCTATTCAGCCCCATAACCTGCACGCAATGGCTTCAAGACCCAATCCCGACGAACCTGTAGAGCTACATCGCCCCCTGCAGGAGCGGCTGCAAAGGTGCTCACCAATGACTCCTTCACTGCGAAAATCGCGTCGTTACTCAAATAGCAGTCCTCCGCATCATAGACCTGCGCGATGATCGGTTCGTGGTCGGGTGCTGAAATGAGAAAATGAATGTGCGCAGGCCTCATCGGGTGACGGTCCAGCATCTTCAGCAAATCACCTCCGGGCCCGTCAAAGGGAATCGGGTACCCGTGTGGACGCAGACACCGCAGGGCGTAGTAGCCATCTTCGTCAGTCACGAAGCGACCGCGCAGATTCATCGGCGGTTGAGTCGGGTCCTGATTTTCATACATCCCGTTGGTGCTCGGCTCCCACACATCGATAGTCACACCATGCAAAGCATGGCCCGAAGTGTCTCGCACATGCCCTTCGACCAAGGTGAGTTCACCGTCTTCGGGCATGGCCATTACGATCGATTGGCCATTAGCGTAAGTCGGCGCGCCGTTCCGATACATGGGGCCCAATATGCATGTCTGGGGATCGCCGTCGTGGGCGATCATATCGATGAGAACTTCGACGCCGAGTACGTTGGCGATCAATATGAATTCGTTGCGGCGATCATCGGAAATCTGCCCTGCTTTAGCCAGGAACTGGCATGCGCTCAGAAATTCTGAAAGCGAGGGGCGCGTTTCCTTGATAAAGGCGTGCAAGTGCGTTATCAGACTGCGCAAGATCTGCCGGGTGCGCGGTGCGGTTTCGGCACCTGTCGCGCCGATCACGGTCTCCGTGAGATTCTCATAAGTGACATGGCTCATTGCAGTTCCCCTTGTTCGGGTGGCAGATATTTTCAGAGGGCCATGGCGGCTCAGATCACGCCGCGCGCGCGCCACCCAGTGATTTCTTCAGCGGAACAGCCCAGATCTGTCAGCACCGCATCGGTGTGCTCACCCAACTCGGGCGCATGGCTGGTGACCTTACTTGGTGTGCGGGTCAAGACCAGGGGCTGACCAAGGTAACGGATCGCTTTTCCTGCCTCGGTTGGCAGCGGCTGCGCCAAGCCGAGGTGCTTCGCCTGGGGATCGTCGAACAACTCTTCAATGGTGTTAATCGGCCCGCAGGGTACGTCTGCCTTGTTGAATTTTTCAATCCACAGGCCGCGCGGTTGCACTATCAGCACCTGCTCGATTGCTAGATGTAGTTCGGCGCGATGCGCGGAACGGCTTGCATTGCTGACATACATCGGGTCATTCAACCAGTCATGCTTCTCCAGCACGGTACAAAACCGGTGCCACATCACGTCGCCCACGATGGCCAGACTCAAGTAACCATCTGCCGCATGAAACCTTCCGCAAGGCGCGATAGACGCGTGATAGTTGCCGTCTTGACGAGGCAATTCGTCATCGATCAGCCAGCGGGCGGCCTGAAAATCGAGCATGAAGGTCTGCGCCTGCAGCAGTGAGGTGTGCACCCACTGGCCGCGCCCTGAAATTTCCCGTTCAAGCAGAGCGACCAGAATGCCGTAGGCACAGAATAGCCCAGCGCTAAGGTCGGCGATCGGAATGCCGGCCCGCATGGGGCCTTCGCCCGGTTCGCCAGTGATAGACATCAATCCGCCCATACCCTGAGCGATCTGGTCAAAACCCGGGCGATCGCGGTACGGACCGTCCTGTCCGAAGCCAGAGATGCTCGCGTAAACGAGACGCGGATTGAATGCCGCCACTGTGTCGTAATCAAGTCCCAGGCGATGCTTGACGCCGGGCCTGAAGTTCTCGATTAGAACATCTGCCTGATTCAACAGACGCTTGACGATCGCTTGGCCTTCAGGATGTTTTAGATTGACGGTCACGCTGCGCTTATTGCGGTTCAAGTTCATGAAATCCGCGCTGCTGCGCGGTCCGACGTGCGGGTCGCCAGCATCCACCGACAGCGGAGGCTCAATCGTCACGACATCCGCTCCCCAGTCGGCTAGTTGCCGCGCGCACGTTGGGCCTGCACGCACACGCGAGAGATCAAGCACCTTGAAGCGCGCCAAGGCCTTGGATGCCGGATCGCGTTCGGACTTCATGGTTGTGGGCAGGCTGGCGTAAGCCGTTCCGAACGCATCCGTAAGGTAAAGTTACAACTCATTATTGCTTCAACTCGTTGGCAGTTCGACCTTGATCGGTGCGCCTGATGGCGCCAGGAATGCGATAATCCTAGAAGCTCGCTGAAGTTTGTACCAATATGAATTTCCTGTGGCTGCCCAAGGCGTGGGGCGAGGACAGGAGGGGCCGGTGGATCTGCGACAACTGAAGTATTTTGTCAGCGTGATGCAATGCGGCAGCCTAACCCGAGCTGCTGCGGCATTGCATTTATCTCAGCCAACTCTGGGCGAGCATATGCGCAATCTCGAGAATGAGTTCGGGGTCGAGTTGTTCGTCCGTCATTCCCGCGGAATTACCGCTACGCCCGCTGCTCTCTTGTTACGAGAGCGTGCCGAACATCTGTTGGCCTACGCGAACGAGACAGGTCGGATTCTTCGCGAAGCGAGTGAGAGTGTGCAAGGGAATGTGACGCTTGGCGTCAGTCCTGGGCTGAATGAGCTATTCTCAGCCGATCTCATCGAGCGCGTACGCGACGTTCTGCCCGGGGTCGCTGTGAATATTGTCGAGGACTTGAGTGCTGCGCTGGTCGAACGCATGGTGAGTGGCAGTGAAGCGCTGGATTTTGCGCTGGTCAGCGGATTTGACGTCAGCGACGCCACCCCGCTGCGCCACACGATACTCGGGACCGAAGACCTCTATCTGGTGGGCAGCCCTGGCCGATTAGGCGAGAGCGGTATTCCTTACGCCTTTGTTGATCTGTCCCGACATGCGTTGTTACTGCTTGGCAGTGGCGACGGCGCGAAACCCTATGGCCTTCGTCGCTTCCTGGTGCAGCAAGCCACAGCGCAAGGGGTCGATCTGCAGATTGTTGCCGAAGTCCGTTCGATTTCCGCATTGCGCGATTTGCTGCTTCGTGACGTCGGCGTGACAATCCTCCCGCTGTTCAGCGTCCAACAAGCGCTCAAGACCGGGGTACTGGTCGCGCGTCCGCTTAGCGAGCCTCCCGTACGGCGGGAAATCCATCTGATCGAACCCGCAGTTCTATCCCAGAGCAAAGCGGCGGGAGCGGCCCGCGCGCTTCTTCTCGACCTGGTCGAGGCGCAATTGAAGATCATCGATGGACCCTTGCAGCGTCCCGGGGCCTGACTGAACTGACGTTCGGAGCTGGGTCTCTCGCGCCCTGCGCGACGGCAGGACGCGTGCGACCGGGCGGATTTACGCCGCTTCGTGTGCCAACAAGGCGCTCGGATGTAGCGCCTTTAAGGCCGGCATGACTTCCTTGGCAAACAGCTGCATGCTCTTTTCGGCTTCATCGATCGGCATGCTGCCGTACTTGAAGATGAAGGTTATTTCCTCAACGCCAAACTGCAGCGCGAGCTCGGTGGTCCGCTTGATCACCTGGTCGGGCGTGCCCCAAGGATGTTCGTTGAAGAAGCCGCGGCGGAAAGGGTCCGCATTCGCGCGCAGCATGTCTTGTGCCGCGCCGTATGTCTCGTAGCCTTTGATACTTTTCAAATGGTCGCCAAGTAGTTCGTAGTGGCGCAACGCAGAGTCGCTGTATTCGACCATGTAGCGTTCGGCACCTGCGCGCGCTTTTGCCTCCGATTCCGCAACATACGTCCACACCGCGAGCCGTGTACGGGTCGGCGCGTGACCGGCCTTGGCGCGCAACAGCGCGTACTTCTTCGCAGTCTCGAGCGAGAGTCCGAGGCTCTGAGTCGGGATGACCAGAGGGCTGATGCGCTGCCGGGCGATGATTTCAACCGTCTCGTCGGTGCCGCCCGCGCACCAGAGATTTGCACTTAAATCACGATCCAGCTGTGGTCGCAGGTGCAAGTTGGAAATTTTGAAGTGTTCGCCATGGAAGTCACAGCGTCCAGTAGCAAGCAGTTGCTGGAGAACCTGCAGCGACTCATCGAAACGCACTCTCGCTTCGTTCTGGTCGATGCTCATGCCAGCGTATTCGCGACGGCCGAGACCGCGCCCTACGCCGCAGAAAATCTCGCGACCATCGCCGAGGAACGTGTCGAGCATGTTGATGTCTTCGGCCACGCGCACCGGATTGTGCCAGGGTAGCACCACAACCATCGTAGCCAGGTCGATTCGCTTCGTGATCCCCGCGACATAGGAGAGATACTGCAGCGGATTAGTGACCATCGTATAGGGCGTGAAGTGATGTTCGATGGTCCACAGCGTGTCGAATCCAGTTTCGTCGGCAATATGCGCGAGATTCAACTCTTCGCGGAGAATTTCGCGGTCGGACTTCAGTGGTCTCGATGGGACTTTCTCGCCGCGTTCTTCAGCTTCGTAACGATCCCAGTCAGCGTAGTTCTGATTAAAAATTGTTGCGCCAATTCGCATGGTGAAAGCCCCCCAAAATTGCGTGTTAAAAAGCCCCATACTGCGGACGACGACCCGGATCGACCAGTTCAGGATGTCTGGGTGCGCGGCACAAAGCATTCGCTTTTTTCCTGTCCATCGCGATATCCGTCGCTGCACCGGGGGAATCGTTCGCGGTTACGCACCGTATTCTACCCCGCTGTAGACGAAGGCAACATCGAACGTCGCGAGCCGTGCCCGAGGTCGGAACCGACGCGGTAGGTATCGGGAGTATTGATTGCGGCCCGCGCACGCGCCAAGATGGCCGCAGATTATTTGACCTGGCAAGCACTCAAGTTCCTGCCAGGTCGCGGCCAGATAACGCGAGCATAAAGCCCATGAGAGCATTTACCGAAGAGCAGAATATTTTTCGCGAGACTTACCGCCGCTTCATCGCCAACGAGGTCGCGCCGCATATGACTCGGTGGCGTGCTGAGGGTATCGTTGACCGTCAGATCTTCCGTCGTGCTGGCGAGTTGGGGTTCCTGATGATCTGGCCCGAAGAGAAATACGGTGGCCTGGGCGATACCGATTTTCGCTATGAACAGATCATCATCGAGGAGACGCAGCGCGCTGGGTGTGGCGAGTGGTACAACACCTTGCACAGTCGCCTGGTGGGCCCTTATCTGCAGCGTTTCGGCTCCGAGGAGCAGCGCGAGCGGTTCCTGCCGAAGTGCGTGTCTGGCGAATCCATCCTGGCGGTTGCCATGACCGAACCCGGTGCAGGCAGTGACCTCGCCAGCATGCACTCGACGGCCAAGGATATGGGCGACTATTTTCTATTGAATGGCTCGAAGACGTATATTTCGAACGGTATCAACGCCGACCTCGTGATCGCCGCGGCCAAATTGCATGGAGCGGATAGCCGTCATGCCATGGTCCTGCTTGTCGTCGAGCGCGGTATGGCCGGCTTCGAGCGCGGCAGGAACCTGGCCAAGATCGGTTTGCACGCGCAGGACACTGCGGAACTGTTCTTCCACGATGTGAAAGTCCCACGAGCGAACATCCTCGGAGAGCCTGGCAGAGGTTTCCAGTATCTGATGGAAGGGTTGGCTGAGGAGCGACTCATTGCCGCTTGCGGCTATCTCGCCAACGGCCGGCGTGCCTTCGATTTAACACGCAAGTTTGTAATGGAACGACAGGTGTTCGGCAAGGCCCTGTCGGAACAGCAGAACACCCAGTTCCGCATGGCCGAGATGGATGCCGAACTCGACATGTTGCAGGTGTATGTCGACCACCTGGTTGCAGAACACAATGCTGGGCGTCTCACCGCCAACATGGCAGCCAAGGCCAAGATGATTGGCAGCGAGATCGAGTGGCGGATGGCGGACCTCGGATTACAGTTGCATGGCGGCGCCGGCTACATGCAGGAATACGAAATCTCACAAATCTTCACCGACGCGCGCATGAGTCGCATCTACGCCGGCAGTTCCGAGATCATGCGCTACATCATCGGGCGCGATGTGTTCTCGGATAAATACACCAGCATCCTCGAATAAAATGGCGCGCTGCGACTGTATCCGGTGCCGTCACCGCCAGATCGGTCGCGCCGCCTCGTCTTCGGTCGGCAGCTGGCCCTCCGAAGTAAATTCGTCAACCGCAGCCTGCCAATCCTGGGTCAGCCTTGACAGCAACTCTTCTCTTGAGAGCCCTGTGTGCTGCGAAAGTGTCAGCCCCTCGCGGCCGATAGCTTGCTCGAACTGCTCAGAGCGCAGCGGTTGATTGGGGCCCGTGCCAACCCATGAATCTGCGGCGCGGCCGTGGCCGCTCTGCTTGAAGCGTTCGATAAGTTCGCGAAGGCCCCGCTGACGATACTACCCGCGCGTCCACCGCCACCGATATCGACGGAAAGAAAGTATTCGAGCGAGCCAAGAGCGGAAATTCTTGAAGGTCGATTAGCGGCACATTGCTCTGCATTTCTTACTGTTCGCAAGGGCAAATGGCTGGGGGACTAGGATTGATTCGCCCACGCTTATGCGTGTGCTCACCCCTGCGGGGCGCCGCTGCGCGACGTCCAAACGCATTTCATGCGTTTGTCGAACGATAGGTTCTCATCAAGCCAGTCCCCCAGCCACAAATGCAAAACGGGCCTGTTGGCCCGTTCTACATGTATGGCTGGGGGACTAGGATTCGAACCTAGACTGGCGGAGTCAGAGTCCGCTGTCCTACCGTTAGACGATCCCCCAAGAAGTCGCAGAGCTTAATGCAGATCGCGCCTGGCTTAAAGATCCGCGCGTTCTGCAGCATCGGATCGACGGCGCAAATCGGGTGCTTGATTACGGTTTTCGCACCAATGAATGAGCCCTTTCAACAGATGTGCGACTTCGACGGTTTCCTGCATCAGTTCTGTTCCGCGGGGCACCGTCAGCAACTCGAGTTGCGTCGCGATATAGAGCTGCGTGCGGAGTTCGGAACACGTGCCTTTGGCCGATCGCAGGTACTGCGCAAAGTGGTGTTTCGAATCGCGTTCGTAGCCGTCGGCAATTTGCGCTGCAATGCCGATTGCGCTTCGCGTCATCACGTCGCGGAACGCGTTGTCGCTGCAGTCGCGCAGCGCTTCGCAGGTCCGGATGGCGAGCCCGCAGGCGCGGTTCCAGACACTCAACCCTTGCACAGCTTTCATGCTGCAACCTCCTTGTTGCCAGGCACGGGCATCCTGCCCGTGCGATTAAAGCTCCGCGCTTAGCGCTTGGAGTACTGCGGGCGCTTGCGCGCTTTGCGCAGGCCGACTTTCTTGCGTTCGACTTCACGCGCGTCGCGCGTGACGAAACCAGCGACGCGAAGCGTGCGGCGCAACGTTTCATCGTATTCAATCAGGGCGCGGGTGATACCGTGACGGATGGCGCCGGCCTGGCCAGTGATGCCACCGCCTTCAACTGTGGCGTTGACGTCGAAGCTATCGGCCATGTTGACCGTGACCAGCGGCTGGCGAACGATCATGCGGCCGGTCTCGCGGCCGAAGTACACGTCTATCGGCTTGCCGTTGATGGTGATTTCGCCCTTCCCGCGCTTCAGGAAAACGCGCGCGGAAGAGGTCTTGCGGCGGCCGGTCGTGAGATGAATATCCGTTGCCATGCGATCAGAGTTCCAATTGGACCGGCTGTTGCGCGGTATGAGTATGTTCGGGGCCGGTGAATATCTTGAGTTTGCGCATCATGTCGCGACCCAACGGGCCTTTCGGCAGCATGCCTTTGACTGCGCGCTGAATGACCGACTCGGGCGACTTGGCCAGCAGCTTCTCGAAGGAGATTTCCTTCAGACCGCCGATATAGCCCGAGTGGTTGTAGTAAATCTTGCCCTTGGCTTTGTTGCCGGTAACGCGCACCTTGGCAGCGTTGACGATGACGATGTAATCACCGGTATCCATGTGTGGCGTGAATTCGGGCTTATGCTTGCCGCGCAGGCGGCGCGCGATCTCGGAGCACATACGGCCGAGCACTTTGTCGGTCGCATCGACGACATACCAATCGCGTTTGATCGTCGACGGTGTCGCAGTGTAAGTTCTCATGTCAATCAAGGTCGCTGGAAAAAGAGGCGCAATGGTACGGATCGAGGCCGGGGGTGTCAATGCAACGCGCTGTAAAATCGCCCAATTTTAGCGCGCCAGCCACGGCCGACGGAGGCCCACGGTGAGCCGCCGCCATTCTCCGCTGGACCGCCTGGTGATGCGGGCCGACCTCGTTTTGCGGGCGGCGACCCGCACCGGACTGCGCCAGCACCGCGCAACGCCAGGGTCTGAGCTTCCGGATTGCCCGCTGTCGGGGACCGAAAAGCGCCATGCCGCGGGCCTCATGCGGGTCAATCATGCCGGCGAAGTCTGCGCCCAGGCCTTGTATGTCGGGCAGGCCGCACTGGCCCGCGACCAAGCGACGTTCGCCGAACTGACGTCGGCCGCCAGCGAAGAAGGCGACCATCTGTTCTGGTGCGAGGCCCGTCTGGCCGAGCTCGAGGCCAAGACCAGCCGGCTGAATCCGCTGTGGTTCGGCGGAGCTTATGTGATTGGCAGCGTGGCCGCGCTGCTCGGCGACAAACTCAGCCTCGGCTTCGTCGAAGAGACGGAAAAGCAGGTTGTGCGGCATCTGGATAGTCATCTCGATAGCCTGCCCGCTGACGACAACCACAGCCGTGCGATTGTACTTGCCATGCGCGATGACGAGGCCCGCCATGCCGCCGCCGCGACAGCGCGCGGAGCAACGCCGTTGCCGCGTGTCGTCAAGACACTGATGGCGTGGAACGCAAGCGTCATGACGACCGTCGCCTATTGGTGGTAACGCAGAGCAGTAAGGCGATGTCGCCCATAGAGCACTGCTGCCGGCGCCGCTAGAATGCCCGCTCAGGCGGCCGTGGGCCGCCGTTCGCCTCCCAGGTAGATCCATGCGCATTACACCATCGATCATCGCGAGTACGTTCTGTTTGATTTTGGTGACAGGCGAGGCCGGGGCCGTGCTGCCTGCAGCAGTCGCCAGCCAACCGCTGCCGAGTCTCGCGCCGATGCTCGAGAACGTGACGCCGGCGGTGGTGAATATCGCGACCGAGGGGCATGTCGAGCTGCGCATGAACCCGTTGTTCAACGACCCGTTCTTTCGCCGCTTCTTCAACGTTCCCGATCAGCCACGCCAGCGCAAGACACAGAGCCTCGGTTCAGGAGTGATAGTCGATGCCGCGCGCGGACTGGTCATCACCAATAATCACGTCATCGCCAACGCCGATCAGATCACGGTCAATCTGCGCGATGGCCGCAATTTCAAGGCCGAACTCGTTGGCAGCGATCCCGATACGGATGTCGCGGTTGTCCGCATCAAGCCCGATAAATTATCTGCACTGAGCTTCGCCGATTCGGATGCACTCAAGGTCGGCGACTTCGTGGTTGCCATCGGCAACCCTTTCGGTCTTGGTCAGACGGTGACTTCGGGCATCGTCAGCGCGCTAGCGCGCAGCGGGCTCGGCATCACGGATTACGACGACCTCATTCAGACCGATGCCTCAATCAACCCCGGCAACTCGGGTGGCGCGCTGGTCAATCTGCGTGGCGAGCTGATCGGCATCAATACCGCAATCTATTCGCAGAGCGGCGGCAATATCGGAATTGGCTTTGCCATTCCTATCAACATGGCGCGCCGGATCATGGACCAGCTGGTCGAGCGCGGCGAAGTGCGCCGCGGCTTTCTCGGCGCGCAGATGCAGGATCTCAATCCGGAATTGGCCGAAGCTTTCGGGCTGACCGTGAACGAGGCAGCAGTGCTGGTCAATGTCATCGAGACGGGCCCGGCAGCCAAGGCCGGTCTGGTCGCAGGTGATGTTGTTACGCACGTGAATGGGCGCCGCGTCACCAGCGCCGCCGAACTGCGCACGCGGGTCGGTCTCTCGACCATCGGCGCCAAAGTCGATTTGACCTATCTGCGCGACGGCCGCGAACGCCACGCGACCGTGGTTGTCGGCGATCGGGAAGAAGCGGCAACGCAAGGCGCATTCCGCAACGAACGTTTCGCCGACACCAGCGTCGGCGAGATCCCGGAGGACTCACCCGTTTACGGGCGGGTCGCCGGCGTAATGGCGTATAAAGTGGGTCGCAACTCACCGGCCTGGGCCAGTGGCCTGCGCGATGGTGACATCATCACGTCAGTCAATCGCCGGCCGACGCCTTCGGTGGCGGTTTTTCTGACGACAGTCAATTCAATCCAGGGCCAGCTCCTGCTGGGCGTATTGCGCGGGAATCAGGCTGCTTATCTGGTGATCCGTTAAGCCGTGTCAATCGACAAAGTGCACGCCCGGTAGCGGCGCACCGCGGACTGCTTCGGCAAGGGCATGAATGACTTGCGGCCGCGCAAAACTGCGCCGATAAACTATCGCGACGCGGCGCGCCGGCGCCGGATCGGTAAACGGGCGGGTGATGAGATGGTCTTTCAAGTCTTCGCTGATGCGCATGGTCGACGGCAGGATGGTGATGCCGGCACCCATCGCGACCATCTGACAAATCGTATCGAGTGAACTGCTCTCGAGCGTTTTCTGCAACGCTGCGCCGCCGCCGCCGCCAGCGCAACCGGGGCAGATTTCGACGACCTGTTCCCGGAAGCAGTTGCGCGCGCCAAGCAGGAGCATCGTTTCGTCACTGAGTTCCGCGGCGGTCACCTGCTGACGTGCGGCCAGCCGATGTCCGGCCGGCATCGCCACCTGGAACGGTTCATCGTAGAGCGCCTGAGCAATGAGCGCGGGGTCGTCGATTGGCAGCGACATGATCGCGGCGTCGAGTTCGCCGCGTTTGAGTTCGGCCATCAGGGCGTCGGTGAAATTCTCTCTGACGACCAGCGAGAGCCTGGGCGCACGCTGTTTCAATCCGGGGATCAGGCGCGGTACGAGATACGGACCGATGGTGTAGATGACACCAAGCACGAGCTGGTCGCCGAGTGGATCCTGTGCCGCAGCGGCCAGCGCTTCGAGCTCTGCCGCGGCCTGCAGTACGACGGCGGCTTGCGCGACGATACGTTCACCCGCGGGTGTCACGAAGACATCCGTACGGCTCCGCTCGAACAACCGTAGACCGAGAGCTTCTTCGAGTTTGCGGACGCCGACACTCAGCGTCGGCTGGCTGACGAAGCAGGATTCAGCCGCTTTGCCGAAGTGCCGATGGCGCGCTACTGCGACGATATAGCGCAGTTCGGTCAGGGTCATGACGACTTCGCCGTCGTCATAGGCAGTTCAGCCGGCGGCCCGGATCCTGGCCGGCAGTTCTGCCAGCGCCGGTTCGGCGCGAGTCGCCAGCAGATGCTCGAACAGGGCCAGGTCGAGATAGCGGTGGCCGGCGCTGTCGCCCTGGTTGAGCTTGAATGGACGGTCCGGTTCGCCCGCCGAATCGACGACCAAGGTCGCGCTTGGGAACGTATGTTCCTGCGTATAACGGTGTGTCGTGACGATGGTCAGCAGTCCGGCGGCACTGGCCGCGCGCGCGCCATTCTGCGTGTCTTCGAGCGCGACAACGTTCGACGGATCGACGCCGATACGGGCCAGCACTGCCTGGTAGACCGCCGGCGACGGCTTCTTCTGCGGCACGGATTCGCAGGTTTCGATGGCCGCGAACCAGGCGCGCCAGCCTGGTGGCAGGTTGTTATCGAGCAGCGTTTCGACGTTGCCGCGCGCCGAACTGGTGGCAATGCCGAGGACCAGGCCGGCGTCGCGTGCCGTCAGCAATAGTCGCCGGATGCCCGGTCGCAAAGCGACTTCACCTTCCGTCAGCATGGCCGCATAGCGGCGAGTCTTGCCCTGATGCAGGCACAGGACAAAATCGTCGAAATCAGCTGCGGATTCAAAACGGCTGGCAAGATCGGCGCCGAAAACCCCGATCCGTTCGCGTCCGCCCGAGATCGCCAGCAGTTCGCGGTAGAGCTCGGGCGTCCAGTTCCAATCCAGCCCGTATTCGCTGAACACGCGATTGAAAGCGAGGCGATGGACTTCTTCGGTGTCAGCGAGGGTGCCGTCGACGTCGAAGATGATGGCTTGCAGATGCTTGAACACGTTATTCATGTTGATGGCGCGAGTCGGCAGTTTAAGGTATCCCCTGGCGGTGCACTATTGCCTTGTTGTGACCGGAATCACATCGCTCGGTAGCGCACCGCTTTCACGCGTTGTACGCAGGGCATCAGGTCAATCGACCGCCAGGTCGGTTTGCTGTAGCTCCGACTTAGAGGGCGCCGGCGCGTCGAGTTCCACGCGCTCGATCTTTTCGAACCGTTCGCTGATCTTGCGTGCCGAGATGCCGACCTCATCAACATCCTTGTTGGCCTGCTGGATATGCGTCGCCAGCCGATCCATGCGCACCCGGAAGCGTTGGAAGTCCTCGCCGAGAGCACCGAGATGGTGCTGGATGATATGCACCTGTTCTCGGGTTGCGGCATCCTTGAGGACAGCAGACGCCGTGTTGAGGACCGCCCACAGCGTCGTCGGCGACGTCAGCCAGACCCGGCTGGCGTGGGCGAAATCGACGAGATCGGGGTGATAAGCCTGGATTTCCGCAAACACCGCTTCGGCCGGAATGAACATCACGGCACCATCGGCGGTCACGCCGCGCAGGATATATCTCTCGGCGATATCGCGGATGTGTTTTTTGATGTCCTGCTTGAATTGCGTCTCGGCGGCTTTACGTTCGGCCTCGGCGCGATGAGTGTCGGTCATCACGCGATAGGATTCGAGCGGGAACTTGGCATCGATGCAGATCGTGCCACTCGGTTCGGGCAGGAACAGCACACAGTCGGCAATTCGATCATTGACCAACTTGTGCTGGAGCGCATAGCTCTGCGGCGGCATCACGTTACTGACCAGGGCGGCGAGTTGTACTTCACCAAAAGCGCCGCGCGAACGTTTGTCCGACAACAGCTGCTGTAGTCCGACGACTTCAGTCGACAGAGCCGTGATCTTCTTCTGCGCTTCGTCGATGAGTGCCAGACGTTTGACGACATCGGTAAACGTCGCCGTTGTTTTCTCGAAACCCTCAGCTAGTCGTTTGTCGACCTGCCCGCCAATTATCTGCAGACGCTCGTCGGTGACGCGACTCAGTGCCTCGAAACGTTGCCCGAGGTCAGTCGAACTGCGCAACAGTGCGTCACCGAGTTGGTGATGTAACTGGGCGAATCCGCTCTGCAAACTGTCGTGCAGTACCTTCTGTACGCGCGCACTCTGTTCCTCGGCGCGCACGCGCGCGTCGCCAAGTTGTGTGGTAACCATCTGCCGGACGTCGCCGAGCCGCTCGGCCATCGACTCGCGCAGCGCGGTGGCTTCCTGCGCGCTGTAGATGTGCTGCTGCCCAAGACGCTGGTCGATGAGGTCGAGCATCGCTTTGTTGGCCACCGCCTGGTCCAGCTGGTCCTTGAGCGCTCGCTCTGTCGCCAGTACGTGACGAACGACGTAGAGCATCGCCAGCAACAGTACGACGATTCCGCAGCTCAGCGCACTGATGAGCACCCAGATGACTTCTGATGCGAGCCCGGAAGTGAGCAACACCGGCAGGGAGAGTAAGCTTTCAGGCATGTTCACGCTATTGAACTTGGCATGGTGGCTCGCTTGCGCGCAGGGCGGCGCCTCACGATCGGCAGATTCTAATCCGGATTCTCATGCGTGGTTCATCAATGCGCGCTGGTCGCAGCAGTTCGAGGAGGCGCCATGAGCGATTCCGATCAGCCTGTCGGGCCGCGCAAGGGCCGCGGCGCGACGTACCGTCCGGATCCCCGTTATCTGAGCGAAACACGAGAAGCGTTCGACGACGGTTGGGGCACTGCCGACGAAGAAGCTCCCCCTCTGCGGACGAGCGTCACGGCCGAAACCATCAAGCGACTCATCAACCGGATCGATTCACCGGATCTGCCATTCAAGCAGACCATCAATCCATTTCGCGGCTGCGAGCACGGCTGCGTGTACTGCTACGCCCGACCAGCGCACGCATATGTTGACCTATCACCTGGACTCGATTTCGAAAGTCGCCTGTTCAGCAAGCCCGATGCAGCGCGTGTACTGCGTGCCGAACTTGGGCGATCCGGCTATCGCTGCGAGGTAATCTCGCTCGGCGCGAATACCGATGCCTACCAGCCGATAGAGCGTAAGTTGCGCATCACCCGTGGGATCCTCGAAGTGCTCGCGGAAACGCGTCATCCGGTCACCATCGTCTCGAAGTCGGCGCTGGTCGAACGCGATATCGACCTGCTGGCACCGATGGCTGGGCACGGTCTGGTGCAGGTCTTCATTTCCATCACCACCTTCGATCGCGAGCTGGCCCGTCGCATGGAGCCGCGTGCTGCCGCGCCGCAACGGCGCGTCGAGACCATCCGCCGACTGGCAGCGGCCGGCATCCCGACCGGCGTGATGTTTGCGCCAATCATTCCGGCGCTGAACGACCACGAGCTCGAGCGCGTGCTGGAAACTGCCGCGCAGGCCGGTGGTAAACATGCCGGTTATGTCGTGCTGCGATTGCCGCGCGAAGTAAACCCGCTCTTCAAGGACTGGCTGGCGCAGCACTACCCGTTGAAGTACGAGCACGTCATGAGTCGCATCCGCGACATCCGCGGGGGAGCCGAGAGCAGTGCCGAATTCGGGCAGCGGATGAAAGGCGAAGGCGTATTTGCAACGCTCATTGCCCAGCGTTTCGCGCGCGCCTGTCGCGAACTGGGACTGAATCGCGAACGGCATGCAGCCAATGTGAATCTGTTCCGGCCCCCGCGCCAGAACAAGGCACAGCTCGATATGTTCGACTACTAGCGATCACCGGTAGTTGAACGGCTGTCGTTCCTCACCCGGTGGGCTTCAGTTGACCGACAGTGATCCACCCTCCGGCGCCGCCGCCGCGACAATGGTCTGCTCCAGCGCCCAGTCGGCTTTCGCCAGCGCATGTTCGAGCAGCGCAACGAAGGAATGCAGCAGCGGTGGTGTCAGCGCCAGATCCAGCCCCTGACCATTGGTTGGCGCAAGCGACAGCGCGACGCCGCCATCCGGCCGCCGCTGGATTTTGATCTGCGTGACGACCAGCGGTTGCTGGCCCAGCGGCAGCCGTTTTTCTTCGGCGCGATAAGGCGTTTTGAAATCGGCCGACTGCACGACGCGTTCGTGTTCGAACTTAAGCAGCTCCTGGCGCGCCTGTACGGTCGCTTGCGTCTGGATGCGGGGCTGCGCGGCAAGCGTCTGATCCAGCGCGGGGCGCAGCGCCCTGACCAACCGGCGCGTAAGCCACAGACGGAATTCCTCCTGTTCCTGCGTCGATAGACGCAGCAACAGCCGATCCTCATCCGGCACGAAACTAATCTGGATCTGATCGAGTTGGGCCACGCCTGATTCCGCGACATCTACACCGACATTATGCACGCTGATGCGGCAGATTTGCCGGACGCGCCGCCCATCCCGCTCGCTGCGAACCACATTACAATGACCACCTGCGTACGCTGCACGTCAGCGGTCGACCCGACCGGGTTGTCTGCGGCTGATCGCATGTAGCGCCGTCAGACAGCAACGAGCCCGCATGAATTCACCAAATACTACCGCCCTCATCACACCGCGAGCCCGCTATGCCGCCGACCTCGCTCGGGGATTGATTACCCACGACCCGGCACAGGCGAGGGTCGTGGACGAACTTGAACGCATATTTCTGGCCCTGCATGACGGGCCGCCACAACCGGCGCAGACCCTGTTCGAGCGTCTACGAGGCCAGCGCCAGCTGGTCTGGACACCCGTGCGCGGCTTGTATCTGTGGGGACCGGTCGGGCGCGGTAAGACTTATCTCGTCGATACCTTTTTCGAGACGCTGGCATTCCCGCAGAAATCACGCGTGCATTTCCACAGTTTCATGCGTCGTACGCACGACGCTTTGAAAGGTCTGCGGCAGGTCGCCGATCCGCTGCAGACCGTTGCCCATCAATGGGCAGGCGAACATCGCGTGCTGTGCCTGGATGAGTTCCATGTCGCCGACATCACCGACGCCATGTTGTTGGCGAATCTGCTGGAGGCGCTGCTCGCCGATGGCGTCACCTTGATTGCGACCTCGAACGAAGCGCCCGACGAACTCTATAGCGGTGGGCTGCAACGCGAGCGGTTTCTGCCGGCGATTGCCCTGATGCAACGCGACCTCGAAGTCTGCGAACTCGCCGGCGAGGTCGATTATCGCCTGCGAGCGCTGGAGCAAGCGCCGGTATTTTATTGCTGCGTAGCGGGTGCGGAATACGATGCGCTTGAGCGAAGTTTCCGCGCAGTAACCGGCGGTACGCCTGCCAGCAACGCCGCGCTCATCGTGGAAGGGCGGCCAATACCGACCGTGCGGCACGCCGACGGCGTGGCCTGGTTCGACTTCGCAGTGCTGTGCGGCGGACCGCGCTCGGCCATCGATTACATCGAGATTGCGCGCTGCCACCATACATTGCTGCTGGCCGATGTGCCGATATTCGGCCTCGATGACAGCGACGCGGCGCGCCGCTTCATCAATCTGATCGACGAACTCTATGACCGCAATGTCAATCTCGTGATGTCGGCAGCGGCTGAACCGGAGGCCCTGTATGTCGGCACGCGTCTGCGTAAACCATTCCTGCGCACGGCGAGCCGGCTCCGCGAGATGCGCTCGCACGATTACCTGGCGCGCCCACATATCAGCAACTGAGTCAGATATACTTATATAAAATATGATCTTATAGATATATCTTGACATTTATGATTATCTAACTAATCTATCCATCTAATAGTTAGACAGATAGCCCGCCACGACCCGGCGAGCACCGAGGCCGGACGAGATGGACGCACAGCTGCTTTCGCACCCCGAACAAGAACAGGCCATCGCGCGCCTGCTGGCCTGTCGCTATGGCGACGGTGGCGTTTATATGCCGCGCCACGCGCCGACCAGCGCCATCCTGAAAGTTGCCATTGAAGGCGGTTTCGTCAGCGAGGACGGCTTCGTGACTCGGGCGGGGCGGCAGCTGCTCGCAAAACACGTTTTCTGATACCTCCGTGGGTGAGTTGACAGGGTTTCCCTGTCACCAGCGTCTTGGGGCTGCTTCGGCAGCCCTCCTTTTTTGGTGCGTTCACCTTCCGGCGTGCTTTCTTTCCAAAGCATATGGAAAGAATTAAATATTCCTTTATTGCATATACGAGCGTTGCTAAGGTGCCGGCCCTGGCCCATGGCGGTTGACCGTGCGGCGTGGAGACCGAGCATGTATCAGTATGACGAGTTCGATCAGCGGGTCGTCGACGATCGGGTCGCGCAGTTCCGCGATCAGACGGCGCGATTTCTCGCTGGCGAACTGAGCGAGGACGCGTTTCGGCCCTTGCGCCTGATGAATGGCTTATACATTCAGCGGCATGCGCCGATGCTGCGTGTCGCTATTCCGTATGGCCTGCTCTCGTCACGCCAATTACGCATGCTCGGGCATATTGCCGAGACCTATGACCGCGGTTACGGGCATTTCACGACGCGGCAGAACATCCAGTACAACTGGCCGAAGCTCGAAACCGTGCCGGACATCCTCGCCGACCTCGCCAGCGTACAGATGCACGCCATCCAGACCAGCGGCAATTGCGTGCGCAATGTAACCAGCGACCCTTTGGCTGGCATTGCCCCGGACGAGATCGACGATCCGCGCCCGTATTGCGAGATTCTCCGACAATGGTCGACTCTGCATCCGGAGTTCGCCTATCTGCCGCGCAAATTCAAGATTGCCGTGAGCGGCGCTGAGCGCGATCGCGCGGCAACGGCGTTTCATGACATTGGTCTGCGGCTGGTGCGCAATCCCGCTGGCGATATCGCCTTCCGCGTGCTGGTCGGCGGCGGTCAAGGGCGCACGCCGAAAGTCGCCGAGCTGCTGCGCGAGTTTTTGGATGTTGAAGACGTGTTGTCGTATACCGAGGCAATTCTTCGCGTCTACAACCGCTACGGCCGCCGTGACAACAAGTACAAGGCGCGCATCAAGATTCTCGTTGCGGCGCTCGGCATTGCGGAGTTCTCGCGCCTGGTCGAAACGGAATGGTCGGAGATTCGCGACTCCGTGCTGAAACTCGATCGCGCCGAAATCGACCGTATCCGTGCGCATTTCACTCCGGCTGCCTACGAGGTGCTGCCGTCTGAAAATGGGATGACCGATACGCTAAGCGCGGTCGAGCCCGCGTTCGCACGCTGGTGTGCGCGTAATACGCACGCGCATCGTGTGCCGGGTTACTGCGCTGTCTTTGTCTCGTTAAAGCATGCGGCCAGCGCACCTGGCGATGCCACGGCGGCGCAGATGGCTCTGGTGGCCGAGCTTGCCGACCGCTACAGCTTCGGCGAGTGTCGCGTCACTCATGAACAGAATCTGGTGCTGGCTGATGTGCGTCAGCGCGATCTCTACAGCGTGTGGCGTGAACTCGAGGGCGCCCGACTGGCCACTCCGAACATCGGACTGCTGACCGACGTCATCTGCTGCCCGGGCGGAGATTTCTGCTCGTTGGCCAATGCGCGCTCGATCCCGATTGCGGCGGCCATCCAGGCTCGATTCGACGATCTCGATTACCTGCACGACATCGGCCCATTGGAATTGAAGATGTCAGGCTGCATGAATGCCTGCGGCCATCATCATGTCGGCCATATCGGCATACTCGGCGTTGATAAAGGCGGCGAGGAGTTCTATCAGATCACGATAGGCGGTGTAGCCGGTGACGGCGCCCGCATCGGCGAGCGGCTCGGGCCTGGCGTTGCCAGCGAGGGCGTGGTCGAGACCATCGAGGCGCTGCTCGAAGTCTACTTCGAGCGCCGCGACGAGAACGAACCGTTTGTCGACACCGTCCATCGTATCGGCGTTGCACCGTTCAAAGATCGCGTTTACGCGACAGCCTGAGGTCCGCCGTCATGTTGATCTGGAAACATCACGCGGTCAGCTCCGACAATTGGTCTGTCGTTGCTGATGATGTCCCGGTAGTGATCGATTACCCGCTGGTTTCGCTCAAGCGCTGGCTTGCCGAAGCCAATGATCAGCGGCGGGTCCGTGGCGCCGGCATCGTTATCCGGGCCGATGACGACATCGATATTCCGGCGCTCAGTCCGGCGCGCCATCCGCTGGTCGCGATTACTTTCGACAGCGCCGTGGATGGGCGCGGCTTCAGCCAGGCACGATTGCTGCGTCGACGCGGCTATGGCGGCGATTTGCGGGCAATGGGTGCTTTCGGGCGCGACCAGTTGGCGTTTCTCGTGCGCTGCGGGTTCACCTCATTTGCGCTGACGACGCCGGAAGCGGCCAGTGGTTATGCGGAAAGCCTGGCCGCCGTCAGCCTCGTCTATCAACCAGCAGCCGACGAAACTCAGACCGTCAGAGACCTGCGCCGGCGTCTACCTGCCGGCTGAAAATTCAAGCCTGAGGCAGGTGCTGCCGACAACGGCTTGATGAACCGTCATTTTGCCGCCAACCCGACATGAATCTGCCTTGCGCACCGCCGACGCGGCCGCACCAGGCGGACAGCCTGCGTGTCATTGTTATCGACGACTCGCGCGAGCGCCTGGACATGTTGCGCCGGCTGCTGGCGGAGTCGCTACCGAATGTTGAGGTGACCGAATACGACGCCGATCAGCAGGGCAAACCGGGGCGCGATTTCGACTGGTCGCTCTATGACGCTTTGTTGATCGACGATGACCTCGGCAATTCAGTCAGCGGGCTGGACTGGCTGGCCGATTTTTGTCGTGCGCCGTGTTTCCCGCCGGCCATCCTGATGGCCGCCAACGGCAACGAGTACCTTGCCGCACGCGCCATCAAACTCGGCGCCCAGGAATATATCCGCCAGCAGGACATCACGACCGAGCGGCTATCCACGCTGGTACTCGATGCAGTGGCCGAAGCGCGCGCCAAGTGCGACTTCGAAACGACTTTGCGCGAGTCGCGCCCAGAGCCGCATCTGCGGGTGCTGGGCCGGTTAGCCCAGGCGGCGTCTGAGACGCATCCGTCGGATACCACCATCGGTTACCGTTACGTGCGCTTGATCGGGCAAGGTTCGAGCTCACGCGTCTACCTCGCCGAAAAAACCACCGATGGAACCACGCTGGTCCTCAAGATCATCGACGCTTCGAGCCTGCAGGACAATCAAATCGTCCTTCGCTTTATTCGCGAAGCCGAAATCGTCTCGACGCTGAACAGTCCTTATGTGGTGCGCTTCTACGACTACGGATTGACACAGACCTATGGCTACATCGCGATGGAGTTCTTCACGCGCGGAGATTTGAAACAGCGCATCGAGCGCGGCGTCTCGCGGTCCGATACCGTGAACTATATGCGCCATATCGCGCTCGGGCTCGAGGCCATTCACAGTGGCGGTATCGTGCACCGCGATTTGAAACCCGGGAATATCATGTTCCGCGCTGATGACAGCCTCGCGCTGGCCGATTTCGGCATCTCGCGGCAACTCAATCAGGCCAGCGATCTGACCAATCTGGGCAGCGTTCTCGGTACACCGAATTACCTGAGCCCGGAGCAGGCCATGGGCCTGCCGGTGGACCCCCGCACTGATCTGTACAGCGCAGGCATCATGTTGTTCGAGATGCTGGCGCGGCGTAAACCGTTTCGAGCCGAGAGCCCGTCGGCGCTGGTTTATCAACATGTGCATGCGCCGACGCCTCGCCTGCCGGAATCGGCTGCGCGCTTCCAGCCGCTGGTCGACAGTCTGCTGCAGAAGCAGCCGAATGACCGCCTGCCTACCGCACGCCATCTCGTCGCCGCGCTGGACGAACTTGCCGCAACGACAACTGCCTGAGCGTATTTGCCACGCGCGGCGCTTGAAATCGCCCATGCCGACCCTCACCTGCATAACGCGGGTGCCGTGATAATCGCTGCCTGCATTCGATTCACGAGCGTCAGGCAGCAGTATGAACGACCAGAAGGCTGAGTATTCCGCTACAGAGACTGGCGAGTTGCATTCAGATGCGCTGCCAGCTCGGGTCAATGACGTCTTGCCGGACAAGCTGCTGCTGTTGCCGCTGCGCACCCGGCCGTTTTTTCCGGCCCAGACCATGCCTATCGTCATCGACGACGCCCTCTGGCACGAGACAGTCGAGCGCGTCGGCAATACGCCACAGAAGCTCGTGGGTCTCGTCTATTCACGGCAACCTGCCGAGAACGAAATACCGGGTACGAACGATTTTGCTGCTTTCGGCACTGTCGCCAGAGTGCACCACGCGATGCGGGAAGGCGGCCGCATCCAGTTTCTGGCTGAAGGCATCGAACGCTTTCGTATTGCGCATTGGGTGCGCACTGAGCGGCCCTTCATCGTACAGACGGAATATCCGCGGCCTGGCCCGGAAGACACCAAGCAGGTACGCGCCTACGCGCTTGCCATCATCAACAAGATCAAGGAACTGCTTCCGCTCAACCCGCTGTACAAGGAAAGCCTTAAAGGCTTTCTCGAGCGTTTTACGCCCGATGAAGCCTCGCCTCTGACGGATTTCGCCGCGGCCATGACGAGTGCTGACGGCGATCAATTGCAGGATATTCTCGAGACAGTGCCGCTGCTTCGCCGGATGGAAAAAGTATTGCTGCTTATCCAGCATGAACTCGAAGTTGCCGGTCTACAGACTGAAATCCGACAACGGGTCGAGCAGCGTATCTCCGAGCAACAGCGCGAGTTCTTTCTGCGTGAGCAGCTGAAGCAGATTCAGAAAGAACTGGGTATATCCAAAGACGACAAAACGGTCGAACTGGAACGCTTTCGCGACCGGCTACGCGATCTTGTCGTGCCGGTGAACGCGCAGACCCGGATCGACGAGGAGATGTCGAAATTCTCGGTGCTCGAGCCCGGTTCACCCGAGTACGGCGTGACGCGCAACTATCTCGATCACCTGACCATGCTGCCATGGGGCAAGTATTCGCACGACCATATCGATCTCGATCAGGCGCGTGCCGTGCTCGACCACGACCACGCCGGGCTCGACGATGTCAAGGAACGTATCATCGAGTTTCTCGGCGTCGGCAAGCTCAAAGGCGAAATTGCCGGTTCGATACTGCTGCTGGTCGGCCCACCGGGCGTCGGCAAGACCTCGATAGGTCAATCGATTGCGACTGCGCTCGGTCGCAAGTTCTATCGTTTCAGTCTGGGTGGCATGCGCGACGAAGCCGAGATCAAGGGGCATCGGCGAACCTACATCGGCGCCATGCCAGGCAAGTTCATCCAAGCGATCCGGGAAAGTGGCGTCGCCAATCCGGTCATCATGCTGGATGAAGTCGATAAGATCGGCGCCTCGTTCCAAGGCGATCCGGCCTCGGCTCTGCTCGAGGTGCTCGACCCGGAACAGAACGCCAGCTTTCTCGATCACTACCTCGATGTGCGCTTCGACTTGTCCAAGGTATTGTTCGTATGCACGGCGAATCAGCTCGATTCGATTCCGCGGCCGCTGCTCGATCGTATGGAAATTATTCGCTTGTCGGGGTATCTGACGGCGGAAAAAGTCATCATCGGTTCGCGTTTTCTATGGCCGAAGCAGCGCGCCCGCGCGGGTTTGAGCAGTGCTCAAGTGAAAATCAACGCACCAGCCATGCGCGCCATCGTCGAGAACTATGCACGTGAGGCCGGTGTGCGAAATCTCGAAAAGCAGCTGGGTCGTATTGCCCGCAAAGCGGCCATTCGCACCTTGCGTGAACCGAAGTCACTGGTCAGCGTGAGCAAGACCAATCTGCACGATTTTCTGGGCGCGCCGCTGTTTCGCAAGCAAGTGCCGCAGCGTGGTATCGGCGTTGTTACTGGACTTGCGTGGACAGCGCTCGGCGGGGCCACACTCGATGTCGAAGCGACGCTCGTGCACACCAAGAACAGAGGGTTCAAAATCACCGGGCAACTCGGCGACGTCATGCGCGAATCGGCCGAAATCGCCTACAGCTACGTCGCTTCGCATCTCGAGCGTTTTGCGGGCGATCCCAGTTTCTTCGATCAGGCGTTCGTTCACCTGCACGTACCTGAAGGGGCGACGCCGAAAGATGGGCCGAGTGCCGGAGTCACAATGGCGACGGCGCTGCTCTCGCTCGCGCGCAAACAGCGCATGAAACGCCCGCTGGCGATGACCGGCGAACTGACGTTGACCGGCCGCGTGTTGGCCGTTGGCGGCATCCGCGAGAAAATCATCGCGGCGCGCCGTGCCGGCTTGCGCGAGATCATCTTGCCCGAAGCGACAGAAGGTGAGTTCACGGAATTACCGGCTTACATTCGCAATGGCATCAAATTTCATTTCGTGTCTGACTTTGCCGAGGTCGCTGCGATCGCATTTGATTGAAATCGCCGGCAAGCGCAGCCAACAGCGCTTAACGGCCCGACAGGATCGCGCGAGCGCGGTGGCGGAATTCCGGATGCATGGCCACGCCAATGAGCATCGCCGCAATATTGAGCAGGCCGACTACGGCAAATACATCGGGAATCGTGCTGCCGAGTGCGAACAGGGCCATGGTGAATGCGGCCGAGATCACCATGAACAGCGCGTTGGCGATATTCAATGCGGCCAGCGCCCGTGAGCGCACGCTCGCTGCCACACGCGCCTGCAGGGCGGCGTACAGCGGGACGATGTACAGCGCTCCGCAGGCGCCGATTACGACCAGATCGCAGAATATCCTCAGCGCCGGTCCGTGAGCAAAAAAAGTCGTCGGTGTCAGTTCTCTAACCGGCGCTACCGGCAGACCGACGAGATAGACGTCGAATGCCGCCAGCGTAATGCCGAGCGCCGCCCACGGCACGAGGCCGAGTTCGATGCGCTGGCGCGACAGTCGCTCGCAGACCAGCGAACCGCTACCGATGCCGACCGTGAAAGCAGCGTTCAGCAGGGTCACCGCATGTTCGTTCGCGTGCAGGAGTTCCTTGCCGAAACTTGGTACGACGCTCAAGAAAGTCGCGCCGGTGAACCAGAACATCGAGATCAGCGCGATGATGACCAGTTGACCGCGTTCGCTGGCAGCGTCAGTCAGGATGCGCCAGGTCGAACGCAGCGGATTGAAATCGATGCGCACGCCCGGGGCACTTGCTGACGCCAGAGGGATGCAGCCTGCGGCGAGGCGCCCGGCGATGGCGATACCAACGACGCAGGCAACTACGGCAAGCGGTCCGCGTGCTTCGAGCCCGGCCAGGAATCCGCCGACCATGCCGCCGGTCAGGATGGCGACGTACGTTCCCATCTGAATCAGCCCGTTGCCCCCGGTCAACTCCTGCTCGTGCAGATGCTGGGGCAGAACGGCGTACTTGAGCGGCCCGAAAAAAGTCGAATGCACTCCCATCAGAAACAGCACGACAAGCAGAAAGACATAGTTGCCCAGCCAGAATCCGACCGCGCCCAGACCCATGATCACGACTTCGGCGGTTTTGACCCAGCGGATGAGGCGCGATTTCTCGTACTTGTCGGCCAGTTGGCCGGCCAGCGCCGAGAACAGCAGGAATGGCAGTATGAAGATCCCGCCGGTTGCTACGACCAGCATGCGGGTATCCAGGCCGGTACGCTCGGCGACCGTGAATGTCACAAAAATGATCAGCGCGAAACGAAAGACGTTGTCGTTGAATGCGCCAAGGAACTGAGTGATGAACAGCGGCAGAAATCGCCGGGTGACGAGCAGACTGGATTGGCTCATGGCCGCAGGATGAACTTCGCCGGCAGGTACGCGGCACACTTCGATAGCACAATGACTTCCGCCGGGCGGGCCGATAGTATCGTCTGTGCGATACTCATGCGCTGATTTTACTCGTTCGCATCCTAAGTCCGACAGGCTCCTAAGTATGCCGATAGTAACTGAACCCGACAGACTCAAATACCGGCGTACGAAAATCGTTGCCACGGTAGGTCCGGTGTCGGACTCTGAAAGCGCACTGGCAGCGCTGATCGAGGCTGGCGTCGATGTCTTTCGCGTCAATATGTCACACGGCAGTCTGGAAGCACACGGCGCTTCGATTGCGCGTATCCGCCAGGTAGCTGCTTCGCTTGGGCGGCCGACAGCGATACTGGCGGATCTGTGTGGCCCGAAAATCCGTACCGGTCGTTTCGCTGCGGGCAGCGTTGAACTTCAAACGGGTTCAAGTGTCATCGTCACGACTGCCGACGTGCTTGGCGATGCGAGTGTCATTCCCTCGCAATACGCTGCACTGCCGGACGATGTGCGCAGCGGCAACCGCATTCTTCTGAATGATGGCGCAGTCGAGCTGCTCGTCGACAGCGTTCACGGTATCGAAGTGCGATGTACCGTCGTTGCCGGCGGCATGGTCGGCGATCACAAGGGCATCAACCTGCCTGGCGTGCAGGTCTCGGCTCCGTCTTTGACTGACAAGGATCGCCGCGACGCCGAGTTCGCGCTCGCGGCCGGCGTCGATTTTCTCGCTCTGTCGTTCGTTCGCACCGGTGCCGACGTCACCGCACTGCGCGACATCGTCAAGCGTAGCGGTAGCGCAGTCGGCATCATCGCGAAAATCGAAAAACCCGAGGCGCTGGACAACAGCGAAGATATCATCGCGCGCGCCGACGGCATCATGGTCGCGCGCGGCGACCTCGGTGTCGAACTGAATCCGGAGCAGGTACCGCTGGCGCAGGCCCAACTCATTGCGCGCGCACGCGCGCTGAACAAACCGGTCATCGTCGCGACACAGATGCTCGAATCGATGATCACCAATGCGCGACCGACACGAGCGGAAGTCTCGGATGTCTCGCTTGCGGTGGCGAGCGGCGCGGATGCCATCATGTTGTCCGGCGAGTCGGCGGTCGGGCGCTATCCGGTAGCCGCTGTCCAGATGATGGATCGCGTAGCACGCCAGACCGAGTCTTATCACTGGCACGCCGGGTTATCATTCGCGGCCTCGAATCTCGCGCCTGGCGAAGTGTTGCCTTATGGCGATGCGATTGCGGATGCGACGGCCAAGCTTATCGCAGATGTGCATGCGCGCGCTGTGATCGTCATATCGATGCAGGGTGCGACGGCAGCCACCATCAGCGCGGCACGGCCGTCGGCGCCAGTAGTCGCGGTATCGAATGACGAACGGACCTGTCGGCGCGTCAATCTGATGTGGGGCATGATTCCGCATTTCGCGCCAACTGCCGGCATTGAAAATCCGAATCTGATTGCACGCCGCGTAGCGCGCGAGCACGGCCTTGCCGGCGACGGCGCGTTCATCGTCATGGTGCGCGGGTTCCACGCCGATCCGGCGCGAAATTCTCCGTCGATTACGCTGCTGCAGGTGTGACACACGGCGCCCGATGCGCGCTGCACCGGGCGCAGGCTCCTAGTTGTCAGAACGGGCGGTCAGAAGGGAATATCGTCGTCGAAGTCATCCATCGGCTGTTCGGCGCGGCCGCGCGAGGGCGGGTCGTTGCCGGCAGGTGGTGCGTTCGAGCGTTCGCGACTGCCACCGCTGCCTCCGGCGCTGCCACCTTCGCTGCTGGCACCGCCACCACCAGCACCACCGCGGCCGCCCAGCATCTGCATGTCGTTGGCGACGATTTCGGTGGTGAATTTTTCGTTGCCGTCGCGGTCCGCCCATTTTCGCGTCTGTAGTCTGCCTTCGACGTAGACCTGCGAACCTTTACGCAGGTACTGCTCGACGATTTCGGCCAGGCGACCGAAAAACACCACTCGGTGCCATTCAGTGCGTTCCTGCTGCTCGCCGCTTTCACGATCGCGCCAGGATTCGGCCGTAGCGAGCCGCACATTGGCGACTGCGCTGCCACCAGCGGTATAGCGAACTTCGGGGTCGGCGCCGAGATTGCCGACGAGGATGACTTTGTTGATGCCGCGTGCCATGGTTCGAGACTCCTGTGTGTTGTAGAACCGTCCGTGGTTACTAGCAGCGGCAATTCTACCGGAGGCGACGGCCGCCGTCAGTCCTTGACGGGAGAATCGAGCACCTCGGTCAGGCTGCGCGCAGAGAGCGCGAACCAGACCAGACAGGCGACCGCACAGGCCAGTGGAACCGCACGAAAGCCGATGCCATCGGCGACCAGACCACCACCCACACCGCCGGCGAATACGCCTAGAAACTGGAACGTCGCGTAGGCGCCAAGCGCGGTCCCTTTGCCGGCCACCGGCGCGACGCGCGAAATGGTGCTCGGGAGCGAGGCTTCGAGGTAGTTGATCGCAGCGAAGAACAGCACCAGTGCAGCACAGCCGGCGTAGCGCTGGTGCCAGGCCAGAGCCAATACGCATTCAGCAAGGGCAATGCCGAGAATACTGCCGAAATACCGACGGTGCGCCCGGCCCGGCCGCTCGGCTCCCCGCATCAGAGGAATGACCAGCAGCAGGGACAGCGCCAATATCGGCAGATAGACCGTCGCATGACCCGCCGCCGGAATGCGCATACCGCTCGTCAGCGCCATTGGAATCGCGACAAAACTGGCCGAGAGCACGCCGTGTACGGTAAATACGCCTAAGTAAAGGATGCGCAATTCGGGTGCGACGAGTGCTGCGCGCAAGCCGCCGGAATGACGCGCTACGCGAGTGCTGGCGAGCGTTGCGCGCGGAATGCCAAGTATGAGCACCGCGATTGCAGCGGCGCCAAGTAATGCAGCCACGAGGAACAGGCCGCGCAGGCCAAGGGCGGCATTCAGCGCCGGGCCAACGACAAGCGCAATCGAAAACGCCGCACCGACACTGATACCGATGATGGCCATGACCTTGGTGCGCTGACTGTCGCGCGTCAGATCGGCGGCGAGTGCGAGCGTCGCGCCGGAAACCGCGCCGACACCTTGCACGGCACGCCCCACTATCAGCGGCCAGATGTGTCCGGCGAATGCCGCAATAATCGAACCGACGATGAACACGATGAGTCCGCCACCGATAACCGGCAGTCGACCCACCCTGTCGGACAACATCCCGAGCGGGATCTGCAGCGCCGCCTGGGTCAGGCCATAGATGCCGATGGCGAGCCCAATCAACAGCGGCGTCGCGCCGGCCAGTGTGTCGACATACAGTGCCAGCACCGGCGTCAGCATGAACAGAGCCAGCATGCGCAGAAAAAGCGCAGACGCAAGCGTGAAAGCGGTGTTCAATTCGTGGCGAGTTAGCGGACTGGTCGACGGCAAGGCAGTTACAGTCTGGGTAGCGGGGCGTAAACGCCGTATAGTAGCCGTTTGATCTTCGCCCATGCCAGTTCAGTCCCGGCAGTGGGTAAGGCCCCTGGTCGACATTATCTTGTCAACACCGAGGCTGCTACTGAGTGGTCGCTGCAAGGCGCGCTTCGCCGGCAATAGCGGGGCTATTGCCAAGAAATGCAACGCCGCAGCGGCCGCTCAGTAGCAGCCGAATGTAAAGATAATATCGACCAGGGGACTAAGCTTTCTCGAACGACTGCAGGCAGCAGACAGGCTATGCAAACGATTTCACTTCGCGGCGCACGCACGCATAACCTGCGCAACGTCGATCTCGATCTGCCGCGCGACAAACTGATCGTGATCACGGGCTTATCCGGGTCAGGTAAGTCATCGCTCGCATTCGACACCATATACGCCGAAGGTCAGCGCCGGTACGTCGAGTCTCTGTCGGCGTATGCGCGACAGTTCCTGTCGATGATGGAAAAGCCGGATATCGATCATATTGAAGGTTTGTCACCGGCCATTTCGATCGAGCAGAAGTCGACCTCGCACAATCCGCGCTCGACGGTCGGTACGATTACCGAAATCTACGATTATCTGCGACTGATGTTTGCACGTGTCGGTGAGCCGCGCTGCCCCGATCATTCTGAAGTACTCGCTGCCCAGACCATTTCGCAGATGGTTGACCAGGTACTTGCGCTGCCGCCCGACAGTCGCTGGATGCTGCTCGCGCCGCTCGTACGCGGTCGCAAAGGCGAACATCAGCAGGTCTTCGAAAACCTGGTCCGACTTGGCTATGTACGCGCGCTGGTCGATGGCGAAGTCATCATGCTGGACGACCCGCCGGCATTGGCATTGCGCAAGAAACACGATATCGACGTCGTCATCGATCGCATTCGTGTGCGCGAAGATATTCAGCAGCGCCTCGCGGAATCGTTCGAAGCGGCCATCGCGCTCGGTGAAGGCGTCGCGCGCGTGCTGCCGCTCGAAGGCGAGGGCGCCGAGCTGGTGTTCTCGTCGCGGTTTGCCTGTCCGAGTTGTGGCTACAGCATCAACGAGCTCGAACCACGCCTGTTCTCATTCAATAATCCGGTGGGTGCCTGCACCGCTTGTGATGGACTCGGCGTTGTCCAGTATTTTGATGCACAACGGGTCGTGCAGCGTCCGGACATCAGTTTGCCGGCCGGCGCAATCCGCGGCTGGGATCGTCGCAACGCTTATTATTTTCAGCTCATCACGGCGCTCGCGCGGCACTACAAATTCGATATCGACATGCCGTTCTCGGAACTGCCGACAACAGTGCAGGACGTCATTCTGCATGGTAGCGGCAAGGTGGAAGTCGAGTTCACCTACTTCAAGGCAGGCGGTAAGACCTACAAGCGCAAGCATGCTTTCGAAGGGGTGCTGCCAAACATGGAACGCCGCTACCGCGAGACCGACTCCAATATGGTTCGCGAAGAGCTCGCGCGCTATCTCGGCTCTAAATCCTGCCCCGATTGTTCAGGCACGCGGTTGAACCGCGCCGCGCGCAATGTTTTCATCGATAATCACAACCTGGCCGATGTCACGGCGATGCCGATAGGGAAGACGACCGAGTTCTTCGCCAATCTCAAGCTGCGCGGCCAGCGCGGGGAAATTGCTGACAAGATCATCAAGGAAGTCCGCCTGCGTCTGCAGTTCCTCGTCAACGTCGGGCTCGACTATCTGACGCTGGATCGCAGCGCCGAGACACTCTCCGGCGGTGAAGCTCAGCGCATCCGGCTGGCAAGCCAGATTGGTGCCGGTCTGGTCGGGGTGATGTACATCCTCGACGAGCCATCCATCGGGCTGCACCAACGCGATAATCAGCGACTGCTGTCGACGCTCGTTCACTTGCGCGATCTCGGTAACACAGTGATCGTGGTCGAGCACGATGAGGAAGCAATCCTGTCGGCCGATCACGTCGTCGATATGGGCCCAGGCGCCGGCGTGCACGGCGGTCGGGTGGTCGTTTCCGGCACACCCGATCAGGTCGCCGCGTGTTCGGAGTCATTGACTGGCCAGTATTTGTCAGGTCGGCGTGCCATCGAAGTACCGGCGCTGCGCGCGCCGGTCAATCGAAAGCGCTTGCTGACAGTGATTGGCGCGACAGGCAACAATCTCAAAAACGTCGATGTCGATATTCCAGTCGGGCTGATGACCTGTGTAACCGGAGTTTCGGGATCCGGCAAGTCGACCCTGGTCAATGACACGCTGTATTCGGTTGCGGCGCGCGACCTGAACGGTGCAACGGTCACGCCGGCACCGCATGCCCATATCCACGGACTCGATCAATTCGACAAAGTCGTCGATATCGATCAAAGCCCTATCGGGCGCACGCCACGCTCGAACCCGGCAACCTACACCGGACTGTTCACACCGATACGCGATCTGTTCTCCTCCACGCCCGAAGCGCGTGCGCGTGGCTATGAACCGGGCCGATTCAGCTTCAATGTCAAAGGCGGTCGTTGCGAAGCATGCCAGGGCGATGGCGTGATCAAGGTCGAGATGCATTTTCTGCCGGATGTTTACGTACCCTGTGACATGTGCAAAGGCAAACGCTACAACCGCGAAACGCTTGAAATCCTGTACAAGGGCCGCACCATCAGTGAAGTGCTGGATATGACCGTCGAGGAGGCACTGCGCTTTTTCGATGCCGTGCCGACGATTGCCTCGAAATTGAAGACACTGGCCGAAGTCGGGCTGTCGTATATTCGCGTCGGGCAGAATGCGACGACGCTATCCGGCGGCGAAGCGCAACGCGTAAAACTTTCGCGCGAGCTGTCCAAACGGGACACCGGCAACACGCTTTACATCCTCGATGAGCCGACCACCGGCCTGCATTTCTACGACATCGAACAACTCCTGAAAGTTCTCCATCGCCTGCGCGATCACGGCAATACCGTCGTCGTCATCGAGCATAATCTCGACGTTATCAAGACGGCTGATTGGGTGATCGATCTCGGACCGGAAGGCGGCAGCAAAGGTGGTGAAGTGATTGCCTGCGGCACACCGGAAGAGGTGGCGCTGGTCGAGCGTTCATATACAGGAATGTTCCTGGCGCGTGTGCTTGCGCGGAGCGGTGCGCTGCCGGCCCGCATATCGGCCTGAGTGGGCAAACAGGCTGATAAAAAACGTAGCGAGCGAAAGCAGGACAAGGCGCGCGAGCGCAACGCCGGAATTTACACGGAGTAAATGAGGATTTTGCGCGCTTGCACAACGCGGCCGTGCCGAACGCAGTAGTTTTTCACCAGCCTGTCAGATGGCGATCTGTTGGCCCAGGGCATAGCCGTACAACAGCATCACCGGAACTTGCACCAGCATTTCAGTCGCGCTCAGCACCAGCGCTGCAGCGCCGGTCGTCGCAAAGCGCAGATCGAACGCTTCACCGAGCAGATGCGAAAGCATCACGGCGAGCCGGTGGCCGGCCAGGATGAAGCCGGTCAGGATCAACGCTGTCGGCAGGCCCGGCCAGAGACTGGCAGAGGTCGCCCCGAGGTCATGCGTGAACCAGCTGAAAACGATAGCGGTTGCGATGAGCGCTTGCGCCGGCAGCAGCAGTACCGAGCGCTCCGAAAACAGGCTCAGCAGCGGCAGCAGAAGGGAGACGATGAACAGGATGCCGATGAGCGTGTTCACTCGCAGTGCATCGCCGGCCAGCAGGGTGGCAAGCGATGGCGCTACGCGCACGCCGTACAGCGCCGGATAGGCCAGCAGTACGAAGCCAGCGATGATCGCGGCGCGAGCGAGCGGACCGAGCAGAAATTGCCAGCTCCATTGCAGCGCGGCGTCGCCACCCAGCGCGCGATTCAGGCGAAATTCGAGCACAGGTTCGAGCACGGCGGCGCCGATCAGGAATAGCACGGCGAGTAGTACTCGAGGGCTGGTCAGGGTATCGATCATGGATGCTCGCGATGGCCGCCTGCGGGCTCGGCCGCGGTCGTTTCGAGTATGATGCAATGAAGTCCCGTTCTCAAAGGTATTCAGCGCATGTCCGTCCTCATCTGCGGCTCATTGGCTTTCGATAACATCATGGTGTTTCAGGATCGATTCAAGAATCATATTCTGCCCGACAAGATTCATATTCTGAACGTCTCCTTCCTGGTGCCGGAGCTGCGCCGCGAGTTTGGCGGCTGCGCCGGCAATATCGCATACAACTTGAAGATGATTGGCGGCGAACCCGTGCCGATGGGCACTGTCGGCATGGATTTCGGGCCGTACGGCGAATGGATGAAGCTGCAGGGCATCGCGCGTCATTGCATCACCGAGATTGACGGCACGATGACGGCGCAGGCCTTCATCACGACGGATCTCGATGACAACCAGATTACGGCCTTTCACCCGGGCGCCATGAATCATTCGGCGAGTAATCACGTCAGCGCGGCTGGCGCAGTTTCGCTCGGCATCATTGCGCCGGACGGTCGCGACGGGATGCTGGAACACGCCGCGCAGCTTCATTCGGCGGGGATACGCTACATTTTCGACCCGGGTCAGGGTATGCCGATGTTCAACGGCGATGATTTGAAACAATTCATCGCCGGCGCAACCTGGGTGACAGTCAATGACTATGAATCGCAGCTCATGCAGGAGCGCACCGGCTGGTCACCGGAAGACATCGCATCTCGCGTCGAGGCGTACGTCGTCACCCGTGGTGGCGAAGGCTCTTATGTCTATACGGGTGGCACTCGGCTGGATATACCGACCGCCAAACCCTCTGTTATCAAGGATCCGACTGGCTGCGGTGATGCCTATCGTGCCGGTTTGCTCTATGGTCTCGAGCACGGTCTGCCGTGGCCGACGACAGCGCGTATCGCCGCACTGCTGGGCGCCATCAAGATTGAACACAATGGGACGCAGAATCATCGCATTGACCGCACCTCGTTTGCGGCGCGTTATCGCACGGCTTTCGGCCACGATCTGGCCTGGTAAGCCGCAAGCGGCCTCCATAAGTTTGACCGGTTACCGGTATTCCTGGTAGCTGCGTCGGCTTCTACATGCCAGACTCGCACGGTGCTAACGGAGTTGCTCCGCGTGAGGATTATTCATCTCGGTTGCGCGCTGCTTGGCGCGCTCGTCGCGCAGAGCAGTCCGGCTCTGGTCATCGAATACGATTATTCTTTCGACACCGGTTTCCTCGCACCAGGCTCGCAGGCGCGCACGACATTCGAGGCTGCCGGAAATTTCTTCGCCGCCCGCTTGAGCGACAATCTCACCGCAATCGATTCCTCCGGCATCAATAATTTTCAGATTCTGTTCCAGAATCCGAGTACCGGTGCGAACGTACAAATCAACAATGTCGATATCGCCGCCAATACGATTCGGATCTACGCCGGCGCGCGCGAACTCGGTGGCTCGGTGCTCGGGCAGGCCGGGCCAGGGAACTTCAGTGTTTCCGGCTTACTCGATTTCCAGATGAATGCATTTGTCCGTGGGCAAGGTTCCAATTTCAATGCAGTCGACGGCGCCGACGCTTTCGATTTCTCGTTGTGGGGCGGTGCCATTGCATTCGATATCAATAGTCCATGGAGTTTTGACCTGAACAGCGGTCCAGCCGCCGGCACGCACGATTTTCTGTCGGTCGCCCTGCACGAATTCGGCCACGTATTCGGTATCGGTGTTGCCGACACCTGGGTCAATGATGTTTTTGCCGCGACATTTACCGGCGCTGCCAGCGTCGCAAGTTTCGGCGGCAATGTTCCACTCAGTGGCGACCTTTCGCACTGGGCCAATGGCACGCAGAGCACAGTTGTTGCAGGAACGGAGTCCTTCATCGGTACGCGGGCAGGAACCACGCAGGAGACCTCGCTCGATCCGACCATCAACATCGGTACGCGCAAGCTCATCACCGAACTTGATCTGGCTGCCCTCGACGACATCGGCTGGGACGTCGTCGTTCCGCAGGAACCGCCGGTCGAGGAACCCGTGCAGGTGCCGGCAGCACCGCCCTGGTTTCTGGTCACCGGTGCCGCACTGATGACCGTGGCCGGCACGCGGAGGTTTTCCGGATCGCGGTAATTAACGAGTACACTGCGTCGCCGTTCCCACGCGTAGCCCGGCATGATTCATTTTCCGCCTATCGATCCGGTCGCTTTAAAAATCGGTCCTGTCGCCGTGCATTGGTACGGGCTCGCCTATATCGCTGGTATTGCGGCGGCCTGGTGGCTGCTGCGGCGGCGCGCGGCCAGCGCGTCGAGCTGGCGACCTGAGCAGGTCGACGATTTAATTTTTCAAGGCGCACTCGGGGCCGTCCTGGGGGGGCGCCTTGGCTATATTCTGTTCTATAACGCTTCATCGTATCTCGCCGATCCGCTGGCCATCTTTGCGGTCTGGCGCGGTGGCATGTCGTTCCACGGTGGCGCCATCGGACTCGTGCTAGCCATCGCCTGGTTTGCACGCCGTGAGCGCGAGCCGTTCTTCGTTGTCAGCGATTTTTTGATGCCGGTCGTGCCGCTAGGTCTCGGGCTCGGGCGACTCGCCAATTTCGTCAACCAGGAGTTATGGGGAGCGCCGACCAGCGTGCCATGGGGCGTCGTGTTCAGCGCGCCGGCGGCCGGCGGCGTGGCACGCCACCCCTCGCAGCTCTACGAGGCGCTGCTCGAAGGCGTCGTGTTGTTCGTCATCCTCAACTGGCTGGCCCGGCGGCCGCAGGCAGTTGGCACGGTCTCGGGTGCTTTTCTGCTTTTATATTCGCTGTTTCGCAGTGCCGTTGAATTCGTCCGCGAGCCCGACAGCCAGCTTGGCTATCTCGCCCTCGGCTGGGTCACCATGGGCCAGCTGCTATGTGTGCCGATGTTCATCGCCGGCGTCGTGCTGCTGTTCCGCGCGCGACGATGATAATCTGAGCTGCAAATGACCGCGACGACGGCATCCGGCGATTGAGCACAGAATCACGCGTACTCCATGAATAACTATCTCGACCTGCTGCGCCATGTGCGCAATCACGGCACGCTCAAGGACGATCGCACGGGTACCGGTACGCGCAGCGTTTTCGGCTACCAGATGCGTTTCGATCTTGGCGCTGGGTTTCCGTTGCTGACGACGAAGAAACTGCACGTAAAGTCGATCATCCATGAGTTGATCTGGTTTCTGCGCGGCGAATCGAACGTCCGCTATCTGCGCGAAAACGGCGTTTCGATCTGGGACGAATGGGCCGGCGCCGACGGTGAACTCGGTCCGGTCTACGGTGTGCAATGGCGTTCCTGGCCAACCCCGGACGGCGGCAGCATCGATCAGATAAGCCAGGTCATCGACGACATCAAGCGCAATCCGAATTCGCGCCGGCTGCTGGTCAGCGCGTGGAATGTCGCCGAGGTGCCACGCATGGCGCTGGCGCCCTGTCACACGATGTTCCAGTTCTACGTTGCCGACGGGCGATTGTCCTGCCAGATGTATCAACGCAGCGCCGATATTTTTCTCGGCGTGCCGTTCAACATTGCCTCTTATGCGCTGTTGACGATGATGATGGCGCAGGTCTGCGGGCTCGCGCCGGGCGATTTCGTGCATACGCTCGGCGATGCTCATCTCTATCTCAACCACATCGAGCAGGCCGACCTGCAATTGACGCGCACGCCGGGCGCGCTGCCGCGCATGCGGTTGAATCCGGAGCGACGCTCAATCTTCGAATTCAGCTATGACGATTTCACGCTCGAGGGCTATGCCCCGCAGGCACATATTCCGGCGCCGGTGGCTGTGTGACGAACGCAGCGACCGGGACGGTCGACTATCGGCCGCGCATCGGTATCGTCGTTGCACTTGATCGCAAGCGAACCATCGGGCGTGCGGGCGGCCTGCCCTGGCATCTGCCGGCCGACTTGCGCCATTTCAAAGCCATCACGCTGGGCAAACCGATAGTCATGGGTCGGCGCACGCATGAATCCATCGGCCGTGTGTTGCCGGGGCGACGCAATCTTGTGATCAGTCGAAGCCCCGTTTTTTCGGCGCCGGGTTGTGAGGTTTATGCGACCTTGAACGCTGCGCTGGCAGCTTGCGTGAATTGCCAAGAAGTGATGATCGTTGGTGGCGCCGAACTGTATGCTGAGGCACTGAGTCTGGCCGATCGCCTCTATCTGACCGAGGTCGATACCGAGGTCGAAGGTGACGTCCATTTTCCCGACTTCGACGTGCGTGCCTGGCAGGAAGTAAGTCTGGCAGTCCATCCAGCGGATGCTGCGAACCCGCATCCCTATCGTTTTCGTGTGCTCGAACGTCGCGGATAGGGTTCCGGCATGTGCGCGAGCCTGCCGCCAGGCGGCGCGACAGCGTCAGTCGAGTGCGGTCACGACTGACGACGGAACGTGAAACAGGGCACCGTCTTCCAGCCGCATGGCTGTCAGTTCGCCGCCCCACACGGCGCCCGTATCGAGCGGCCATACGGCGTGGCGGTGACATTCCTCCGGTGCGAGGCGCAGCGTCGACCAGTGGCCGAACACGATGCGTGTATCGCGACTGGCACGCTGCGGCAGTTCGAACCACGGCAGCAGGCCCGCCGGTTGCGTCGCTGGCTGACCTTTCTCGTCGAGGTTCAAGCGACCATCGAGGTCGCAGTAACGAATACGAGTAAAGCAATTGGTGATGAAACGCAGGCGGTCAGCGCCAACCAGTGTGTCGTCCCACTGCGACGGCTCGCTGCCATACAAGTTGGCGAGAAAAGACGTTATCGCGGGGCCGCGCAGCGCCGCTTCGACTTCGACGGCGTGCCCGGCCGCTTCAGCGAGCGTCCATTGCGGCGGCAAGCCGGCATGGACCATGGCGTAACCGAGCTTCGCGTCGTAATGAAACAATGGCTGCCGGCGCAGCCAGGCCAGCAGGTCGTCTCGATCAGGTGCGGCGAGTACGGCGTTCAATGTGTCGCGGCGCCGAGGACGCGCGTTCGATGACCATGCGCAGGCGAGCAGATGCAAATCGTGATTGCCCAGTACCACGGTTACGCGTTCGCCCAGCGCCATCACACTGCGCAATACGGCCAGCGAATCCGGACCGCGGTTGACGAGATCGCCGGTCAACCACAGGCGATCGCGCGATACACTGAAGTCGACTTTGGCGAGCAAGGCGAGAAACTCGGCATGACAGCCCTGCAGGTCGCCGATGGCATAGGTCGCCATGACTCAATCCGCTGCCGGCTGACAGCGGAAACTCAATGCAGGACGCGCGGCATGGCCAGGTTGAAGACCGGTATCGGCGCTTCGAACTGGTTGCCATCGGCGGCTACCATGCCGTACTCGCCATGCATGCTGCCAACCGGCGTTCCGATCATGGCCGAGCTGGTATAGCGAAACGACGCACCTGGAGCCAGCACCGGCTGTTCGCCAACCACGCCTTCGCCGCGAACCTCCTGGGTCCGGCCACTGGCGTCGGTGATGACCCAGTGCCGGTCGAGCAATTGCGCCGAGACCGTGCCGGTGTTCTCGATGGTGATGGTGTATGCAAACAGATAGCGGCCTGCTTCCGGGTCGGATTGGGTTTCCACGTAGGTCGTGGCGGCTGTGACGCGGATGGCGTATTTAGGCTCATTCATGGCGAGTTTTCCGATTTCCTTGGTATGGCCGTTGGTTGGCCTGTGACTGACTTCAGCCCGCCGAACGCAGCGCGTCGTCGTTCGCAGTAAGGGCAAAGCCGGTGTAGTGTCGTGCAGCGACTTCGTCGCATTTTTCCCGATAGAGCTTGCAGCCACCGATGTAGGGCAGGAATACGCGCGGCTTGCCCGGTACATTGGCGCCCATGTACCAGGAATTCGCGCGCGGAAACAGCGTGGCATCGGCGACCTCATTGACGTGCTGCACCCAGGCCGATTCGGCTTCAGGCGTGGCCTCGATCCGGGTATGACCGTGCTCGCGCAGGTAGTGCAGGCAGTCGGCAATCCAGTCGACGTGTTGTTCTATCGACACCATCATGTTGCTCATCACGGACGGACTGCCAGGGCCGGTGATGGTGAACAGATTCGGGAAGCCGGCGACGCCGAGGCCAAGGTAGGTTCGAGGACCTGTCGACCATTTGTCTTTCAGTGCGAGCCCACCGCGACCACGAATATCGACATTGACGATTGCGCCGGTCATGGCATCGAAACCAGTAGCGAAGACGATGCAGTCATACTGGCGCAGCCCGCCGCTGGTGCGGATCCCGTCAGCCGTAATGCCGACCACTGGCGTGACGCGCAGGTCGACCAGTGTGACGGAATCGCGATTGAACGTCGCGTAGTACTCCGTATCGAGGCACGGTCGTTTGGTACCGAAAGGGAAATCTTTCGGGCACAGTGCTTCGGCCGTCTGCGGGTCGCGCACGATGCGACGAATCTTCTCGCGCACGAATTCTGCCGCCGTGTCATTGGCCGCCTGATCGATCAGCAGATCGTTGAATGCAAGCAGCATCTGGTTCAAGGTGCCGCTGGCCCAGCCCGCTTCATAGACTCGCGCGCGCTCTTCGGCACTCACGTCGAGTGCGGAGTGCGCCATGGGCAGGTCCGGCACACCGAAGATCGAGTGACGCGCCAGTTCGCGATGTTCGGTATAGCGTGATTTGAGCGCGGTAACGGCGGCGGCATCGAGCGGCTCGTTACCTGCCGGCAGGCTGTAGGCCGGGGTGCGCTGGTAGACCGTCAATTCGCGGGCCTGACTCGCGATGATCGGTATCGACTGAATAGCCGACGAGCCCGTGCCGATCACGGCCACACGCTGGCCGCTGAAATCGACACCTTCACGCGGCCAGTTGGCGGTGTGATACGTCGGCCCGGCGAAAGCACTCTGACCTGGAATATCGAGCGCTTTCGGTACTGACAGGCAACCGGTCGCCATGATGTAGTACTGCGCGGTGTAGCGTTCGCCGCGCGCAGTCTCGATCAGCCAGTGGCCGAAGGCGTCGTCGTAACGTGCGGCGGTTACGCGTGTTGCGAACTGGATGTCGCGACGCAGATCGAAGGTGTCGGCGACATGATTGGCGTAACGCAGGATCTCGGGCTGCGTGGCGTATTTTTCGCTCCACTCCCAACGCTGCTCGAGCTCGGCGCTGAACGAGTAGGAATAGTCGATGCTCTTGACGTCGCAGCGTGCGCCCGGGTACCGGTTCCAGTACCAGGTCCCGCCGACGCCATCGGCCGCCTCCAGCACTTTCACCGTGAAACCTGCATTGCGCAGGCGGTAAAGCATGTACAGACCGGCAAAGCCGGCGCCGGCGACGATCGCGTCATATTGCATGTTCGCTCACTCCCGAAAAGCCGGACGTTGCGGGCGCAAGCCGCTCGCCACAGCGCTGCCCTGGCACGGCTGGAGCAGACGCGCTCTCCACTGCGTGCGCAACCACGATAAAGGCCGGCGCCCGCCGAAGCAAGAATCGTCGCTACCAGCTTGCTATCGGCACGTGCTCTCGCTAGGGTTAAGGATGAATCTGCAATACCTGAGGAGCCACTCCAGATGGCGCGTATACCGTTGATGGAACCCGAGCACGCGACTCCAGAGGTGCGTGCGCTGTATCAGGAGATGGAAAGCATCGGCTTTCCGTTGTTCAATGTCTTCAAAGTATTCGGTAACAATGCCGGGCTGCTTGCCGGGATGATCCAGATTGCGAAAGCACTCTACGGCAATCCGCGGCTATCGCCGCGGCTTCGCGAACTCGCCTATCTGCGCGCATCCCAACTGAATGCCTGCCATTACTGAATCCCCACGCACGTGATGCTCGGTCGGAGTGTCGGATTGACGGATGATGAAATGGTCGCGATGGGCGACCCGCAGTCCTGTGCGAGTTTCGACGCGACCGACAAGCTGGTGCTGCGCTATGCCGAGATGCTGACGCGGGACAACCGGGTTGATGACGCCTTGTATGCCGAACTGGAAGCACGTTTCCCGCGCGAAGAGTTGCTGGAACTGTGCGCGACTGTCGGTCTGTCGGCACTGGTCAATCGAATGCATGCGACGTTTCGCACGGATCTCGATGAATCGACCAGCAGCGCAGTCAGCGATGCACCGGTCTGCCTGTTACCGATGCCGGCGAAAGTAGCGACATGATCCTCTACGAACATCCGCTGTCGCCCTATGCGCAGAAAGTGAAGATAGCGCTGCGCGAAAAAGGCATTGCCTGTGAATTCCGCGTCCCCGCAGGACTGGGCAGCGGGGCCGGTTACGCTGCTGATTTCATGCAGGCGTCTCCACGCGGCGAAGTACCGGCGCTCGTGGATGGCGACGTTCGACTGTTCGATTCGACGATCATCGTCGAATACATCGAGGAACGCTGGCCGTTGCCTGCGCTGCTGCCGGCCGAGCCGGCGGCGCGGGCCCGCTTGCGGATGATCGAAGATGTCATGGATACGCACTACGAAGCCATCAACTGGGGTTTGGGCGAAATTGAGTTCATGGCCCGTGCGACCGGCCCGATGGCCGACACGTTGCGGGCAGCCGCGGCCAGTCAGACGGCGAGCTGGTGGTCCTGGCTCACGACTCAGCTGGGTGATTCTGAATGGTTTGGCGGCAGCACTTTCGGGCGCGCCGATTTCGCCGTCATTCCGTATCTGAACGGCTCGGCCGGTTTCGGGCTCGCGCCACCGGCCGACTCAACGCTGGCCGCATGGATGGCTCGAGCCAATGCCCGACCGGCGGTGGCGCAGACTGCCGTGGAAGCTGACGCTGCGCGGAACGCGCTCTACGCGCTGCCGGCATTGATCGCGGAAGGCGTATTCAAACGTGAATATCGCGACTATCGGTTGGAGTGGATGATCAAGAGCGGCGGGATCGCGGTGGTACTCGATGGGCTTCACCAGGACAACATCCGTTTTTCGCCCGATTTCAGCTGACTGCAATCAGGCAGGTTTGGAAAAACGCGGTAGCGAGACCGCGGTCAGCGCACCGAATACCAGCAACCCGACGACCATGATCAGCGCTTTGTCGTAGTTGCCGTAGTGATCGAACAAGCGCCCGGCGATGGCTGGCCCGAGTGAAGCACCGAACCAGAAGCAGGCATACACGCTCGCGTACAGAAAGCCGTAGTGGCGCAGGCCAAAATAGCGCGAAGTCAGATAGGCAATGAGATCGACTTCAGCGCCAAGCGAAAAGCCGATCAGGAATGCGGCCAGCGGAGCCATCGTTACACCACTGACAGCCAGCAACAGGCAGCCGCCCGCAGTGACGAGAAAGATGACTGCCGCGACATAGGGCGCGAACGCGCGGTCGATGAGCCAGCCGATACCGATGCGCCCGACAATCACGCCGACCCCGACCAGTGCGGCGATGCGCGCAGCGCGTCCGCCATCGAGTCCCGCATCACGCAACATCGGCACCAGATGGACGAGCAGGGCGGAGCAGGCGATGGCCGTGGCACCGAAACCGAAAACAATCGTCCAGAACGTGCGTGTCGCCAGGGCCGCCCGGCGGCCCATTCCCTGCGGCACCGCCAGTTCAGACGCATGCCGTTTGCGAAGCGCCGGCTCAAGCCAGCAGAAGACCAATGGCCATGCCGCGATGGAGAGTACGGCGAGCACAAGAAAACCGGCACGCCAGCCATGTCCGGCGATCACGGTCTGCATGAACGGCGGCATCAGCATCGCCGCCGCGCCTGGACCGACCAGCGTGATGCCGAGCGCGAGTCCGCGCATGGCATCGAAGCTGCCGGCAACGGCGCGCGTGTAAAGAATGGCTGTGGTGCCGGTGCCGGCAACCATGGTCAGGAAAAACAAGGCGTAGAACGACTGCAAGCTGCCATCGAACTGCGCCAAAACGAAGAGCATGACACTGAGCGCTGGAATGGCCACCAAGACAACGGCGCGAACACCAACGCGATCGAGTAGATAGCCGAGCGGCGGTGCTGCCAATACGAGCCCCAGACTGCCGTAGAACATCGTCGCGGTGACTTGCCCTCGTGACCAGCCCAGTGCTTCCTGCAGTGGCGTGACGAACAGACCGAAGCTGTAGAACACGATGCCGGCGGCACCCAGCCCGCAACCGATGGTGGCAGTCAGCAGTAATCGCCATCCCGCTGCCAGTTCCTCCCGCCACGTGTTGCTGTGAGGCATGGCGGCATTGTCGTCGGAGCAGGCGGACGCTAACAAGCGCTCATGCAATACGTGGTGTTGAACGGCGTCTGCTGGCACCGGTAGTGGCTGTACGCCAGCCCAGTCATCGGTCATTATCCCGCCCGTCTGCGGTGTGCAGCCGCGAGCGCATTTTGCCGATATCGGACCAGCATGCTATTCACCACGCTCGCTTTTGCCTGCGGTTTTCTGCCGATCGTATACGCCGGATTTTTCCTGCTCGGGCGCCATTTCCCGTCTGCCGCAGCAAGCTGGTTGTTTCTCGCTTCGCTGTTTTTCTACGGCTATTGGATGCCGCAGTTCACGCTGCTGCTGCTGGCCTCGGTCGCCACCAACTACGTCACCGGGCGCGCAGTCGCACTGGCGTGTGCGAATCATCGTAAATCGCGCGCGAGAGGCCTTCTGATCGCCGGGGTAGCGTTCAATCTCGGCCTGCTGTCGTATTTCAAATACGCCAACTTCCTCGTCGATTCGCTGAATACGCTACTCAACATCGACTGGCGTCTGGACCCGATTACACTGCCTATCGGCATTTCGTTTTTTACCTTCACGCAGCTGGCTTTTCTTGCCGATGCCTACCACAAGGGCGTGCGTGAATATCGCCCCGCTCATTACGGTCTGTTCGTCACGTATTTCCCGCATCTGGTTGCCGGCCCGGTACTGCATCACGCGCAAATGATGCCGCAGTTCAGCGAGTCGGCGACTTATCGCGTGAATGGGGCGAATACGGCGGCGGGGCTCGCCATCTTCGCGCTTGGCCTGTTCAAGAAAATCGTCATGGCCGATGGCGTCAGCCCTTATGCAGATGCCGTATTCAATGCCGCCGAGGCTGGTGTCGTTCTTTCCGGGGGCGAAGCGTGGCTCGGTGCGCTGGCGTATACGTTTCAGCTCTATTTCGATTTTTCCGGTTATTCCGACATGGCTGTCGGTTTGTCGCTGTTGTTCAATATCCGGTTGCCTTACAACTTCAATTCACCGTATCAGGCGCTGAACATCGCCGACTTCTGGCGTCGATGGCACATGAGCCTCTCGACTTTTCTGCGCGACTATCTGTATATCCCGCTGGGCGGTAACCGCCACGGTGGGCTGCGCCGACATGTGAATCTGATGGCGACCATGCTGCTCGGCGGCTTGTGGCATGGAGCGAACTGGACGTTCGTCATGTGGGGCGGCCTGCATGGCCTGTATCTCGTCATCAATCATGGCTACCGCGCCGCGCTTGGCACGCGTGTGCAGCGCTGGGAGAGGCAGCCGGTGTACCGGCTGCTGGCCTGGTCATTGACCTTCGTGGCTGTTGTCGTCGCCTGGGTTCTGTTCCGCGCGCAGAGCTTTGCTGCCGCCGTAACTGTTTTGCGCGGCATGGTCGGTCTGGTACACGCGCCGCTGAGCGACTCGACCGTGTTGTGGAACGCCGGGCTCACCGTTGCCGGTGCTGTCGGGCACTGTGTCGTACTCGGCGCCATCGCCGCGCTGCTCCCGAATTCGAATCGCATCGGCGTTGCGCTGCAGGAGCGTTGTCGCGATAGTGATCGCTGGACCTGGATACTGCTTGGGGCCGCTGTCAGTTTCAGTGTGTTCGTGCTGGTCATCAACGCTGCCCGCGACGCGGTCAGTCCGTTCATCTATTTCAACTTCTGATATGTCGCGCAAGCTGACCTTGATGGCGCTCGGAATGTTGCTTTGCGCGCTGACGCTCGAACTCATCCTGCGCATTCTGCCGACCAGCACCTATTCGGATACCGGCTATTACATCGATCCATTGATCATCACTTACCGGCCCGGACATCGCTTTCGAACGTCGTGGGGCTGGGATTTCAGCCATCCGGTGAATCAGCGCGCAAACAATCTCGGCTTTCTCTCTGCGCGTGATTTCGTGCCCGACCCATTGGCGGTGGCACTGATCGGCGACAGTTTTGTCGATGCATCGATGCTGCCGGAACATGAGCGTGTCGGCGAACAGCTCCAGCGTGCGCTCGCCGCACGACCGGTCTACGAATTGGGAGGGCCTGGCTCTAGTCTGCTCGACTATGCCGAGCGCATCCGCTACGCCGCGAACCACCTGGGCGTGCGGGATTTCGTGCTTATCCTCGAACGCGGCGATATCAAACAGTCGTATTGCGGCTCCGGTAATATTCATGGACCCTGTCTCGATGCCATCACGGGCATTCCGACTACCGAGACGCGCACACCGCCGCCGGCCATGCAGCGCTATCTGCGTCACGTGGCGCTGCTGCAATACGTGGTTGGCCAGCTGCGGTTCGATCCGGTACAACGCGTGCGCGGTATGCTGGCCAGCGAGCCTTCGCCATTGCGCCTGCCCAATGCTCCGCCAGTGTTCAGTGATGCGGCCGCCGAACGCGTGCTCGAGGCATTTTTCGAGCGGGTCAGTCCGCTGGTCAAGGGTCGCCTGATCCTGGTCTTCGACTGCGATCGCACGGCCATCAACGATGGCGGCTCAGGCGATGACCCGCAGCGCGAGCGGGTCATGCGAAGGGCGCGAGAACGCGGTGCAACGGTCGTCGATCTGGCGCCCGCGTTCCGGACCTATGTCGCCTCTACTGGTCGCCATCTGGAAGTCTCGCCGCAGGACGGCCACTGGAATCGCGTCGCGACACGACTGGTTGCGGCGGCCATCGCCGACGCACTCTAGACTGCTCCCTGATCACGTCCCGGTCTGATCCTCTGAATGACTGCTACTCAGCCGAACGGGCGGCAGGGACATCTCGCCAGCAGTAGTCATAGCTGGCATTCTGCGCGCCTCATTCGTGTTGCGGTAGAACGGCATGGCCAGACTGAGCGTCAACCTGAACAAGATTGCACTGTTGCGCAATTCGCGGCGTACCGGCGTCCCCGACCTGGCATACTTCGCGCGGCTTGCGTTGGTCGCCGGTGCCGCCGGTGTGACGGTGCACCCGCGTCCGGACGAACGCCACATCCGTGGCGACGATGTGCCGTTACTGGCTGCTGTGATGGGCAGCCAGCGGCCGACGATCGAACTCAATATCGAGGGGTATCCCGATGCGCGTCTGCTGGCGTTGCTGCACGCGGTGCGCCCGGAGCAGTGCACGCTGGTGCCTGATGCGCCCGATGCGTTCACATCGGAAGCCGGCTGGAAGCTCGATCAGGCCGAGCTTGCAGTGGCGCGACCGGCGATAGCCGCGCTGAAAGCACTTGGCACTCGGGTCATCCTGTTCATCGAACCCGATGCAACAGTGCCCGCGCGCGTGTCAGCTGCCGGCGCCGACGGCATCGAAATCTATACCGGTGCGTACGCCACGGCGTTTAGAACCGCCAGTCATGGCGAGCTACTGGCCGCTATCGCGGCGACAGCGCAAGCTGCGCGAGCCTCCGGTCTGGTGGTCAACGCCGGCCACGATCTCAATCTGCACAATATTCCGCCGTTGCTGTCCGCGGTGCCGTTCCTCGCAGAAGCGTCCATCGGCCATGAGTTGACAGCAGATGCGCTCGAGACCGGTTTCGCCGTCGCGGTGGCTGCCTACGCAGCAGCATTGCGTGGGTAGCACGGCCGCCTGCTTGCAGGCGGCCGGCCCCCGCTGACCGCTACCAGGCGATCACGCCTGCAGCGTTACCGTGCTCTGCTCAACCTGCGCTACCGTCGAATCCACGCGGGTCAGATTGGCGGGTACGGTGGCCGCGATGGCGACGAACAGTGCCATCAGCGCGACAATCTGAAGCGCCACCTGCAGACCGGATTTCGAATGTTGGGATAGTTTCATGATGCATCTCCAGTAAATTTGAATGACCTCGTTGCCGAGATCTGACCAGCGCTACAGTGACAAGTCCGGGCTGGCCTTCGAACTGGGAAGCATGTTAATTATGTTCGATAAGAATGATAATCCGGTAACCAATCAATATTAAATTGCTAAAAACGCAATAATGGACGACATTCTCGCCCTGCGTCTGCTGCTCGCCATTGCCGATTCCGGCGGCTTTGCCACTGCGGCGCGCCAGCTCGGTCTGTCGCCGGCAGTCGCGACGCGCAAAATGGCCGCGCTCGAAGCGGCACTCGGGATGCGCCTGTTTCAGCGCTCGACCCGGCGCGTCAGCCTGACCGAGCAGGGCGCGGTGGTGCGCCAGCATGCCCAGCATGTCATCGACACGCTCGATGAGGCGGGCGAAGCACTGCGCGGCGTACAGGCGAAGCCGACAGGGCGTCTACGGGTGATGTGTCGTGCCGGTCTCGGGCGTCATTTCATCGTGCCGCTGTTGCCGGCGTTCCGGGCCGCCTTCCCCGAGGTCAGCGTCGGCCTTGAATTGAACGATACGGGTGTGCTCGATATCGTGGCTCATGGTTGCGATATTGGTGTCTCCATCGGTCATCTCAAGGATTCGAATCTGATCGCGCGGCGCATTGCTGAAACTGACTCGCAAATCTATGCGAGCCCGGCGTTTCTTGCCGCTCATGGAGCGCCGACGACGCCCGATGATCTCGTCGGGCACGACTGCCTGACCATGTCCGCAGCGTCGGGGACGACGACCTGGCAGTTTTCTTTACGCGGCAGCAACTACAGCGTTGCTATCCAGTCAGCGGTTTCGGTCAGCGACGCTGATGCCCTGATGAGCTGTGCGCGGGCCGGCCTTGGTTTCGTCATGGTCGCCGACTGGTTTGCACGGGATGACGTCCGCCAGGGCAAGCTGGTGCAGGTATTGGCGCACTATCAGGTCGAACCGCGTGGCACGCCGATCAACATCCTCTATCAGAGTCGCAGCTATGTTCCGCTCAAAGTGCGCGCGTTCATCGATTTTTATGCGCAGGCGGCGGTGCAGCGATTTGGACCGATGATCTGACGCACTTGCACTGCGTACACCTGCGCGACGCGTAACGGCCGTTTCACAGCACAATGCCGAAAAAGCCGGCGAGCGCATGCAAAGCTTCGTCGTCGATCGCGAAGACGCCTCGTCGGCTCAGCGCGATGAGCAGTTTCGCCATGTTGATACGCCGCGCCGGACCGCATTCGGCCTCGTCAATATCACCCAGTCCAAAAGGGATCGCTCGTGCACTCAGCCACTCGCACAGCGGGACCAGTTCGAGCGGCACCGGAATCGAGAATGCGGAGCGCCCGGCTGACACGGCGACCAGACGCGTGCGCTGTGCCTGGTCGGTGTCGAGCCGCAGGTTTGCGCCAGGCGTGGGCACGAACGGACGCCACGACTGCACAGCGACATCGCGTATGTAGCGATAGCGGGATTCCGGCACTTCCAGCGCAACGTCGCCGCGTTCCCGACCCCAGTAGCCGCGCACCACGCACGGGTAGAGGATTTCCTCGGCATCCGACAGATACGCGCCCCACCAGCTGAACGTGCTGTTGGCGAGAACGATGCGCCGGGCGCGCGTCAGCAGTCCGAGCGTCGGGATGGCCGCCAGATCGAGATAGACAGGGTCGAAGCGCGACAGCGCGGCGCGAACTGCTGCGCCCAGTCCCAGGCCACAGACATAGACGCGGCCGCCGCGCATTCCCTCCAGCGCGTCGCAATAGAAGGCGAGGTCGATCGCGCGATCGAGGACGAACATGTCGGGCGACTGGCGCAAATGAACAACGATGTCGTCAGGCTCAAGAGCCGGCCCATCCGGTATGTTTCGCCAGCGAAACCAACGACGGATCTGATCACGATACGGCTGGTAGTACTCGATACGCTGGAAGTAACCTTGCAGCACGATATGGCGGCCGGCACCGTGACGAAGCAGGTGGTCGAAATCGAGGCCGTGTCCGCTCCAACCCGGTTTCTCGCCGAGGACATAGCGCAGCTGCGCACCGCTGCATTGCCGGCCAGGCAGCGACTGCGGGGCGTCGGCGAAGGCATCCGAATGTGCGCTCAAACGGTCGACAATTCCCGATACGCGCTCAACCTCGCTCCAGCCGGGTGCGTCGCACGCCGGAACGCACACCAGCGCCTGGTCCAGCGCTTCGGCAAGGATGCGACCGAGCGCGTACTCGAAGAGATTATTGCCGAGATGGCCGAGATAGCGGACTTCGACCGTCATGCTGCTTGGCTGACGTCGACCTGACGGCGGCTGGCGGTCTGAGCAATGCAGTTGCCGGTTGCGGCACCGTTGGGAAATTCGAGATGTAGGTGCCGAGCGACTGTGCTTCGTACGGCGTCATGCGGATGATATCGTTCGTCTGTCGAGTCCACTGCCGTAACTCGCGTACGCAGTCGTCGATCGTCATATGAACGAAGGGGAGATCGGTTCATGTTTGAGTGCCTGCTGCGTCGATCATGTTTCGTGGCGCTTGCCATCAGTGTCAGCGTTCACGCCGATAACCGCATCGCCGATGGCAAGTCCCCCGAGACGCCGACCGGCGCCGAATGGCCAAGCTACAACAAATCGCTGGATGGTCAACGTTATTCACCGCTTCGCCAGATCAATACTGGCAACGCGGCCAAGCTGACTGAAGTCTGCCGGCTGCCGGTAGCGGACAAGGGCTCGTTTCAGGCGGGTCTCGTCGTCATTGGCGACATCATGTATGCAACGACTGCGACTGATACGCTGGCACTCGATCCGACCCGCTGCGAGATCATCTGGCGACATACGCATCGCCGCGACGTTGCGGCGCCGTTTCCGGTCAATCGAGGAGTCGCCTACTACGCCGGTCGATTGTATCGTGGCACCGATGACGGGCAAGTGATCGCGCTCGATGCGCGCACCGGCACCGAGATCTGGGCCAACAAGGTCGGCGATCCGGCCCAGGGCGAACTGGTCTCCGGCGCGCCGCTGGCGTGGAACGGTCTGATCATTGTCGGTACTGCCGCCTCCGAATTCGGCGTGCGTGGTCGCGTGATGGCCTACGATGCGTTGTCAGGACGCGAAGTCTGGCGCTTTCATACCGTACCAGCACCAGGTGAGCCGAATGCGGAGACTTGGCGCAATACCGTGTGGAATGACACCGGCGGCGGCGGTGGCGGCACCTGGTCCCATTTTGCGCTCGATCCTTCGACTGCCGAATTGTTCATTCCCGTTGCCAATCCGATACCCGACTTCGTGCCGGCCGAAAGGCCAGGTGACAATCTGTATACCAACTCGGTGCTGGTACTGGATGCGCTGACCGGCGCGTTGAAATGGTGGTATCAGCTCGCGCCGAACGACGGTCTCGATCACGACCTCGCTGCGGCGCCAATCCTGTATCGCAACAGTCACGGCGAACAGCGCCTCGCGGCTGGTGGCAAGGACGGCTTTTTGCACATTGTCGATCGACGATCACACAAGCTGGTCGCGAAAACGGCCGTCACGACCGTTGACGTTCCAGCAGCAGTTCCGACACCGGAAGGCATCAAGGCGTGCCCCGGGGCTGCCGGCGGTGTCGAGTGGAACGGACCAGCATTCGATCCTGCGCTGAATCGCCTGTTCGTCGGAGCACTCGATTACTGTTCCCTGTTCGTCAGCGCTCCGGGGTCGACCAAGCCCAAGGCCGGTGGTTATCTCATGGGCGGGACGTGGACCGGAATCGGCGAACCACGTGGCTGGATCTACGCGCTCGACGCCGATACCGGCGCCGTCGCCTGGCGATATCATGCGGATCAGGCGGTTGTCAGTGCGATTACGCCAACCGCGGGCGGTATCGTTCTGGGGGGCGATAACGCCGGCAAATTCCTGGTGTTCAACAGCACCAGTGGTGAAGTGCTGAAAAGCGTCGATACCGGCGGCTCGCTATCGGGTGGCATCATCACCTATGCCGTCGAGGGCAAGCAGTACATCGCCATGACTTCAGGCAATGTCTCGCGTTCGCTGTTCGGCGCTATCGGCAGGCCGGCGATAGTCATCATGGCGCTGCCGGACACGGTCATCGCCGAGGAGCATGCAGGCGCCGCGACTGATGTGGCACGGGGTCGCGAACTGTATTTCAGTACCTGCGCGGTTTGTCACGGCGCCGATGGTCAAGCCTGGAACCCCATCGATCTGAAAGCCGTCAAACGCAAAATGGATGTGAGTCAGCTCGCGCAGTTCATCCGCAATCCTCGCGCGCCGATGCCACGCACCTTCGCCGAACCCTTGTCGGCAGACGACGAAGCGCAAATTCGCGACATCGCCGCGTTCATTCTGCAATGGGAGTGAATAAGCATTTCGGCAATCAAGCAAAGACCACGCGCGGGAAATAAAACGATACGACCCAGTTCGGCATGTCGACGATTTCGCTGATACGGAGATCGCCGCAAACCGAGCACAGCATATAAGCATCGATGGGATTCATCGGCTGGCGGGTGGCAAGCAGTTCGACCATTCCTGCCACCGCTTCGCGTGCCGCCAGCATGAGATCCGGACCGATGCCCATGGTCACGTCGTAGCCCGCGCTGTCGAGATGACGGGATACCGGCCCTGGAGTCGAAAAGCGCGGGAACTTCAACTCGACCTGTTTGATCAATTCGAATCGTGCGGCGATCGTGCACGCAGTTTCGATTGCTGTGCCGCAGATTTCGCCATCGCCTTGTGCGGCATGCGCATCGCCGAGACTGAATAAACCACCGGCGACTTCGACGGGTAGATAGAGTTCACTCCCTGCCGCGAGATCGCGGATATCCATATTGCCGCCGACTCGACGGGGCGGAACGATCGAGTGCAGCCCGGGTTCCCCCGGTGCGAGACCGATGGTGCCGCACATCGGTTTCAGCGGTACGCGGCCACCAGGGCCGTACAGAGCCGGCGTCCTACCGGTCGTATCGTACGTCCAGTGATGCAGGTGCGGTGCAGGGAACTGATCGGCGAGCAGACCGAAGCCCGGAATGTTCCCGGTCCAGCCCCAGCCGGACGGATTGAAATCGAGAAGTGTGATCTTGATCGCGTCGCCGGGCACAGCGCCGTCGATATAAACTGGGCCGACGACCGGATTCACGCGACCGAAATCGAGGCGGCTCAGCGCTTCGGCGGTCGATTGCGGAGTCAGTTGGCCATCGGCGGCATCGAGCGTGTGAAATTCGATAGTCTCACCGGGGGCAATCCGCAGTGCTGGCGGGTTTGCGTTGTCCCAGCCGCGATGCCCTTGCGCGTGATGAATGGTGTGCTGGCAGTTCATGCGATGCCCCCATGAACATACAGCTTTTCGCCGGCGACGTAAGTGTTCTTGGTCGAGACCAGAAACCGAACGACGTTGGCGATGTCTTCCGGTTCACAGATGCGGCCCTGACCGCAATCGGCATTCAATTCATGGATGTCCTGTTTCACGCCGTACACGGCCTTCGCCAGGCGCTCGCCCATTTCGGTTGCAGTGAGTGGCGCACACACGGTGTTGACGAAGATGCCATCGCCATGGACTTCCTTGGCCAGCGTTGCCGACAATGCCTCGAGCGCCGCTTTGCCCATGTTGTAAGGTGCGCCGTTGCCGTTCATCTGGCGGGTCGCGATGCTTGAAATCATGACGATATCGCCACGCGGCTGGGTGCGCATGATTGGCACTGCCAGATGACTGAGGAAAAAAGGTCCGAATGCATGTACGCGCACGACGCGTTCCATTTCGCCCGGATCGGTGTCCGCTACGCTTCTGCCACGGCTGGCGATGCCGGCATTGTTGACAAGAATGCTGAGCGGGCCGAGGTCGCGGCCAATCGCCTCGACCGCCAGGCGGCTGGCTTCGTAGTCATCGACGGAGGCAGCGTAGGCGCGTGCGCGTCGACCCATGGCTTCGATGGCCTTGACGGTTTCGGTCGCGGCGTCGGTATCGCGTCGATAAAAGATGGCGACATCGGCACCATCCGCAGCGAGGCCGAGCGAGATGGCCTTGCCGATACCGCGGCCGCCACCGGTGACAAGCGCAATTCTGCCGCTGAGTGACATGCTGGCTCTCCTCGTGAGGAGTTGGGGCCCGAGGAATTGTAACGGCTGGGCGCGGCCATGCGGGTGAATTTGCGGCGTTGCGAACGTTACGGTTCGCTCACCGCGACGCCCTCATGCGCCAGCAGCCATCGCTTGCGTTCGAGCCCTCCGCCATAACCGGTCAGCGAGCCGTTGGCACCGACCAGTCGATGGCAAGGCACAACGATGCCGACAGGATTGGCTCCATTGGCGTGGCCGACGGCGCGGATGGCAGTCGGCCGTCCGATGCTACCTGCGAGCTCACCGTAGGTCCGACTGGCCCCTGCCGGGATCCGGCGCAGCGCCTGCCACACTTTGCGCTGGAACGGCGTTCCTCCGGTGCACACGGGAATCGATTTCAGTGCCGCCAGATTGCCACGAAAATAAGCGTCTATTGGCGTGCGGATTGCCCGCAACGGCGCGCGTCGTTTGAGCTCATAGTGTTCGCCTTCGAGACCGTAGTGCAAGCGAAGCAGTCGATGCATTCGCTCCTCGTATTCCGACCAGTCGAGCGCGCGAAGACAGGCGTGCTCGTCGATGACGACGAGCATGTCGCCGAGCGGACTCGCGAGGTGCGCGAGCAACAGCTTCAGTAGGGGTGACTTCGTCGGCATGGCAAATCTCCTGGCTGACAGTGGTGGCGGGTGAATGCAGTAGCCGCTGTTCGCGTTGGTGCCGCTCAATGGCCCCGCATCTTGCGATCGAGCACGCGCAGACTGATAGCTTCGGCGACATGGTCGGAGCCAACCAGGTCAGACGCCTCCATGTCGGCCAGCGTACGGGCGAGCCGCAGAATCTTGTGATAGGCGCGCGCGCTCAATGCGAGTTTGTCGAGCGCCTGCGCAATGAGCTGGCCAGCATCGCGGGAAAGCGTGCTGTATTTGAGCAGTTCGTCGACTGCCAGCTGGCCGTTCAAGACACACTGACGGGTGAGTTGTCGCTCGCGCGCGGCGACGACGCGCGCGCGTACGTCGGCGCTGGTCTCCGGCGGTTGTGCGGGTGTGTGCAGCAGCGCCAGCGGTTGACGCGGGACTTCGACATGGATGTCGATGCGCTCTGCAAGCGGGCCGGAGATTCGCCCGCGATAGGTCTGCACACGTTCCGGCGTACACGCGCATTCAACCTGAGGATCGCCGGCGTATCCGCAGGGGCAGGGGTTCATCGCAGCAACCAGCATGAATGCCGCCGGAAAGCGCACTGAGCGCTGGGCGCGTGCTACTGATATCGAACCCGATTCGAGCGGCTCGCGCAGCGCTTCCAATGCGCGGCGGTCGAATTCCGGCAGTTCGTCGAGAAACAACACACCATTATGTGCAAGCGAAATCTCGCCCGGGCGCGGCAGGCGCCCGCCGCCGACCAAAGCCGCGGCCGATGACGAATGATGCGGCGCGCGAAACGGTCGCTGTCGCCATGCCCCTGCATGTACCGGCAGACCGGCGACGGAATGCACCGCTGCAGTTGCGATCGCTTCGTCTTCGGATAAACCCGGCAATATGCCCGGCAGGCGCATCGCGAGCATGGTTTTGCCGGTGCCAGGCGGGCCAAGCAGCAGCAGGTTATGCGCACCGGCGGCGGCACTCTCCAATGCGCGTCGTGCGCGCTGTTGCCCGGCCACTTGCGCAAGATCCGGATAGTTCGGCGGAAGTGAATCACCCGCTGCCGGGCGCAGACGCGGCAGGATCAGCGCGCCCTGCAGATACAGGCATACCTCACGGAGCGAACCGGCAGGAAGGATGACGGCCGTTTCGATCAGTGCGGCGGTCGCGGCATCGCTCGCTTCCAGAATCAGGACGCGGCTGTCCGCACTCGCCGCCAAGGCCGCGTTCAAGCTCGCGCCGACGGCGCGTAGCTCCCCGTTCAAGGCGAGTTCGGCCATGAATTCGCAGCCGCTTAGCGCCAGCGGCGGCACCTGCGCGGACGCCGCGAGAATGCCGACTGCAATAGCGAGATCGAAGCGCGTACCTTCCTTGCGAATGTCACCAGGAGCGAGATTGACCGTGATCCGTCGTTGTGGAAAATCGAAGCCGGAATTGAGCAGTGCCGAGCGGACGCGTTCGCGGCTTTCGCGGACGGCGGTTTCCGGCAGACCGACAATCGTGAACGACGGAAGTCCGTTGGAGAGGTGCGTTTCGACACGGATGGCGAGTGCTGCGGTGCCAGCGGGGCAGCGACTGTGCGCGAGTGCGAGAGACATGCGTTCCATGCGTCCAGATTGACTGCCGCATCCTGCGGCAGTGGTCGCTGCGGCGACCGTCAGCTGAGTTTAGCTGATGCCGGCGGCAACGGCCAAGTCGGCGTTGCGCTCAGGACGCGTTCCGGGTCGCTTCGAGCGTGGTGATTTGCGCTTCCAATCGATCGAGCTTTTCCCGGGTGCGCCGCAACATCAAGGCTTGAGCATCGAATTCATCGCGCGTGACCAGGTCCAGCCGGCTCAATACGGCAGTGACCGCAGCGCGGACATTGGTCTTGAACTCTTCGTGCAGCACGCCAGCGTCCGTCGGTAGCAACGCCCCGATACGCTCAGCCAGATTTTCGATGATCTTCAGGTCAAGCATCGCTGCGAACTCCGTCCGGGGTCGTGTGGGGTGAGGTCGGTTTCATCGCACCGATTAAGTGCGTTTTTGCCCTGCATGCACCCAGAGTGCACCGGTCTGCTGTGAAATGGGCTAGTCGTCGCTAAGCGGTGTCTAGCGGTCGACATTAACTGGTTGAATCCGGATAGAATTCGTCATATGGCATACATGCTGCTAGCTCTCCATGTGGCGTGCAGTCCACCGCTTTCACTCGGCGACGTGACGAATGTCGCCGGTGCAAGCGGATGTTCGTTGCAGGCGATGGCAGTGTGCAATATCGATGTCGCCAGATCCAGCAGCAGGCGGTTCGGCATCGACCGGGAAGGTGCCGCCGAGGCGAGGCTTAGAGCTACCGGCATTTCCAAGAGGAATCTTTATGAAACTGGTTACAGCGATCATCAAACCGTTCAAGCTCGACGACGCGCGTGAAGCATTGTCCGACATCGGCATACAGGGGCTGACGGTCACCGAAGTCAAAGGTTTCGGCCGCCAGAAAGGGCATACCGAGCTCTACCGCGGCGCCGAATACGTCGTCGATTTTTTGCCGAAATCCAAACTCGAAGTGGCAGTTGCCGATGATCAGGTGGACGGTGTCATCGAGGCGATCAAGAAAGCCACCGGCACCGGAAAAATCGGCGACGGCAAGATCTTTGTCACCGAACTCGTTGAAGCCGTGCGCATTCGTACCGGCGAAACGGGCGGCGACGCGCTCTGAGCGGCGGCCCCTGACCATCGGGGGCGCTATCCATCGTCGAGCAGCGGGGCGCTACTTGCTGGCCTCTTGGCCATCGTGCGTTAATATCGCCGCGAACGTCATGCGGGGCCGTCATTCGTCCAACAGCTAGCCGTGTGAAGAGCCGGACGTCACCGGTAGCGGGCGCGCCATTGCCGCCCGTTGCTGGATTCTTCTGGCGGCGCTGACCCAGGTTCACCGTTGGAGGAATTCATGAAGCTGATTACTGCCATCATCAAGCCATTCAAGCTCGACGATGTTCGCGAGTCCTTGTCCGAGCGCGGCGTGCACGGCATGACGGTGACAGAAGTCAAAGGCTTCGGTCGGCAGAAAGGCCATACCGAACTTTATCGGGGGGCCGAGTACGTCGTCGATTTTCTGCCAAAAATCAAAGTGGAAGTTGCCGTGGCAGACGATCAGCTCGATGACGTCGTCGATGCCATCCGCAACGCGGCGAATACCGAGTCCATCGGTGATGGCAAGATATTTGTTTGCGAATTACTCGAAGTCGTTCGGATCCGGACCGGGGAAACAGGTACGGATGCCGTCTAGCCCGCTTTAAAACGGGCAACTAGCTGCACCGGCGTTTTCGGGAACGCGGGCGCGGTTTCAACAGCAACTCACGACGCCGATGGAGCGTCAGCGTCGAGTGCGCGTCGCCAGGGGAATTTTTGGGGGGAGGGGATGATGCGAGTTCTCGTAGGACTGGTGCTGGCGTTCGCGCCGGCATGGGTGATGGCGGCTGGGCCGGACAGCGGCGATACGGCGTGGTTACTGACGTCGACTGCGTTGGTACTGTTCATGACCTTGCCTGGACTCGCGCTGTTCTACGGCGGACTGGTACGGGCGAGGAACGTGCTATCGGTGCTCATGCAGTGTTTTGCGCTTGCCTGTCTGATGTCCCTGCTGTGGATGTTCGCCGGGTATGGCCTTGCTTTCGGCGACGGCGGCGAGTTGAACGACTACATCGGCAGTGGTCGCTACCTGCTCGACGGCGTCACCCGCGAATCGCTGAGCGGCACGGTTCCAGAATCCGTCTTCGTCATGTTCCAGATGACTTTCGCCATCATCACGCCGGCGTTGATCATCGGCGGCGTCGCCGAAAGAATGAAATTTTCGGCTGTGCTGTTGTTCAGTACGTTGTGGCTGTTCGTCGTCTACGTCCCGATATGTCATTGGGTGTGGGGCGGCGGCTGGTTGATGCAGATGGGAGTTCTCGATTTCGCTGGCGGGACGGTCGTGCATATCAACGCCGGCGTAGCGGCGATGGTCGCCGCCGTGATGCTGGGGGAGCGCCGCGGATTTCCGCACACGGCAATGCCGCCACACAATCTGACCATGACGGTCACCGGCGCCTCGATGCTATGGGTCGGCTGGTTCGGCTTCAACGCCGGTAGTGCCGTCGCTGCCAATCAGGACGCGGGCATGGCGATGCTGGTGACGCATATCTCTGCGGCAGCCGGTTCGCTGGCCTGGATGAGCATCGAATGGCTGAAGCACGGCAAACCAAGCGTGCTCGGCATCGTCACCGGTATGGTCGCCGGTCTCGGAACGATTACGCCGGCATCCGGCTATGTCGGGCCGTCAGGCGCGCTCGCCATCGGTCTCGTCGCCGGTGTCGTATGTTATTTCAGTACACAGCTGGTGAAGCGTGGTTTGCGTATCGACGACTCGCTGGACGTGTTCCCGGTACACGGCGTAGGCGGCATACTGGGCACCCTGCTGGCGGGGATTTTCATCTCCGATGCACTGGGTGGCAAAGGATATGCGCCGGGCGTCGATATGTTCCAGCAACTTGGTATCCAACTCACCGCCGTCGTTGCCACCGCTGGCTGGTGTCTGGTCATGACCGTCGTGTTGTTGAAGCTGACCGGCGTCGTGGTCGGGCTGCGCGTCGCTCCGGACAAGGAAAACGAAGGCCTGGATCTCGCCGAGCACGATGAGCGTGGCTACATCCTCTGAGCGACAGATGGGATAACGAGCACCGGGTAACGCCCGCCAGCCAGCGGGCGGCGTCGGTCACATGACGAGCAGGCTGCACGAGCGCACTGTAAAAAGCCGTTTCCTTGCCTGGACCTTATGCATAGAATAAATGTACTGATCCAGGTTCTGAGCAGTGACCCACGTATGCTGGCCTTGACCTCTGCGGGGTGGGTGGCGCGGCATTCGGCAACATGCCTTCGGCAGGTCATTGCGGCGTATCAGTGGATCCAATCCCGGCAGTGAAGAATCATGGCAGACGGTCAACTCGTAGATAAAAACATCCTCAAGACGCTGGTCCCGCCCAACGCGCTGAATTCGGAGAACTTTCAGGAGCTGGCAGGCAAGGCGTATATCGAGGATATCGCGCCAGGTAAAGTCATTTTCAAGTCCGGTGAAGTCGATCGTAAGACGGCCTACCTGCTCGAAGGCGAGATCATACTGAGCGATGACGCCGGCAACTCCACGGTGATCCGCGGTGGAACCGATGCGGCCAAGCACCCGCTGGCCAACATGCAGCCGCGTAAACAGACGGCGCGGACCAAGACACCCTGTCGGATCACGCGGTTCGACAGCGACCTGCTTGATATTCTGCTGACGTGGGATCAGCTCTCGGGAATCGAGGTCAACGAGATCCAGGGCCGCGACGGCGAAGATGACGATTGCGACTGGATGACGCGCATCCTGCAATCGCAGGCCTTTCTGCAAGTTCCTCCGGCCAACATCCAGGCGATGTTCATGCGCATGCAGGAAGTGCCGATGCGCGCTGGCGATGTCGTCATCAAGCAGGGTGACGATGGCGATTACTACTACATCATCAAGCACGGTCGGGCAAAGGTGACGCGTGCATCGAAGACCGGCTCCGATCTGACGCTCGCTACACTCAAGGATGGCGACGCTTTCGGTGAAGAGGCGCTGCTGTCGGAAGCGAAGCGCAACGCGACGATTACGATGGAAAGCGAAGGCACGCTGATGCGTTTGTCCAAGGCCGACTTCAACGCGTTGCTGAAAGAGCCGATGTTGAACTGGCTGACCCTGGACGAAGCGAAAGAGCGTGTGCGGCATGGCGCCAAGCTGCTCGACGTGCGTCTCGAAAGTGAACATTCCAATAACGGACTGGCCGGCAGCCTGAATATCCCCTTGTTCATGTTGCGGCTGAAGACCGACAGCCTCGATTCGGGCATTACCTATATCGTTTATTGTGATACCGGCAGGCGCAGTTCCGCCGCGGCTTTCCTGCTCAGCGAACGTGGTTTCGAAACCTACGTACTGCAAGGCGGTCTGGTCGAACAGGGCCCGAAGACCGGCAGCGCAGGCTGACGTAAAGTGAGCGTGAGCCAGCTGGCGTCGGAACGGCGCTGGTTTACGCGGCCGACCGATGAGCGACCGTATTTCGCCGTCGTCGGCCACCCGGTAGCCCATAGCAAATCACCCGCGATACACGCGGCGTTCGCCGCGCAGACGAATACCCGGTTGTGTTACGAACGCGTAGAGGTGATGCCAGGTAGCCTCGATGCAGCGGTAGCCGAGTTTCGTGACGTCGGTGGCCGTGGGCTGAATGTGACGGTCCCGCTAAAAGAAGAAGCTTACGCATTGGCTGTGCATCGTGAACCGCGTGCAATTGCAGCAGGTGCCGCCAATACCCTGTGGTTTCTACCGGATGGCAGCCTGGCTGCGGACAACACTGACGGGCCTGGTCTCGTTCGCGATCTCGAGAACAACCATGGCGTGACGGTGCGCGATCGTCGTGTGCTGCTGCTGGGCGCGGGCGGCGCCGCTCGCGGCGTAATTCCGGCGCTGCTGGCCTGTCGGCCGCGCGAAATCCTGATCAGTAATCGCAGCGCCGCCCGGGCCGAGGCGCTGGCCGCGAGCTATGCGGACTCAGGCCCGGTAGCAGCGCTCGCCTGGGGTGCACCCCCAGCAGCGCCCGCGGCGATCGTCATCAACGCAACTTCAGCCAGTCTGAGCGGCGCCGTGCCGGAGCTGGCAGACGCCGCGCTGTGTGCCGACACGGTGTGTTACGACCTCATGTACGGCACCGAGCCGACCGCTTTTCTGCGCTGGGCGCAGACGCGCGGCGTCGCCCGCTGCCTCGATGGGCTGGGCATGCTGGTCGAACAGGCCGCGGTCGCATTTGCGATCTGGCACGGCACACAGCCGCGCACAGCCGAGGTTATTGCTGCTTTGCGGAATGGAAATGGGGTTGGCCGTTGACGCCGGGGCGGGCCAGCTGTTGCGTGTTATGCACAATCCGCTAAGGCCGGCGTCAAGTGTTCTATAGTTACTGCGTAATGCAACTAATCAAGGATCGATTACAGTTGCAACTCTTTGACTATTTTTAATTATTTCAAATATGGCTAATTCTTAGCCAATCTGTCCAGCGGGCGGTTTTCTGCTCTGAATATGACCGCTGCATGACCCGCCATACACAGGCTTATCCACAGGAATTGTGAGTAACCCGGTGCCTGCTGTCGTCCGCCAGAACCAGCGCGACACTCACGCTCGGCCGGTCGCGGCCGCGAGTCGAACGTAATCCTCGACGCTCAATTCCGCCGCGCGTGATGTGGGTGCAATGCCGCATGTTCGGAGTGTCGCTTCATCGGCGTAGTGGCGCAGCGCGTTGGCAATCGTTTTGCGGCGTGCCGAGAAGGCAACCCGAACAACTTCATCGAGCCAGGTCGCCGCTGCCGCCGTCAAAGTCTCCACGCGCGGTCGGAGTTCAAGGACCGTTGAATCGACCTTGGGCGGCGGGTCGAAGCTGTCCGGTCCGAGGTCCAGGCACCGATAGACGTCGCAGCGTCGTTGCACGGCGATGCTGAGGCGACCGTAGTCCTTGCCACCTGGCGCGGCTGCCAGCCTTTCGGCAACTTCGCGCTGCACCATCACGACCAGTGAGGACCACAATCCGCCGTGCTCAATCAAGCGCAGCAGCAGCGGGGTCGAAATGTTGTAGGGGAGGTTACCGACGACTTTCCAGCGCGGGCTTTTGACGGCCAGCAGGGCGAAGTCGAAAGTGAGGATGTCGGCGCAATAGAGTGTGAAGTTGGGGCGTTCGGCAAACCGCCGAGTCAGGTCTGCCGCCAGGTCACGGTCGATTTCGACCACGCCAAGTTCACAGCCGGTGTCCAACAGCGGTACCGTGATCGCAGCGGCACCCGGACCGATTTCGAGCACGAACTCACCGGCTCGCGCACCGACGCGTTCGACGATGCTGTCAATAGCGTAATCATCGACCAGAAAATGCTGGCCGAAACGCTTGCGATGACGATGGCTGTCATCGGTCACCGCGACTGCTCGCGATGAGTGTGCCGGCCAGCGCAACCGCGGCATCGAGGCTGCCGCTGTCAATATGTCCGGTGCCGGCGAGATCGAGCGCCGTGCCGTGGTCGACCGACGTGCGGATGATCGGCAGACCCAGCGTTACGTTCACGGCATGACCGAAGCCGAGTGCTTTCAGTGCGGTCAGTCCCTGGTCGTGGTACATCGCGACAAGGACGTCGTAACGTGCACGATTGGTCAGTGTAAATGCGGTGTCGGCAGGAACCGGCCCTACTATCTGCCAGCCACGGGCAGCAAGTTCCCGCACTACCGGCGCGATACCGTCGGCATCTTCATGGCCAAGATGGCCACCCTCACCGGCATGAGGATTCAGGCCGCACACGCAGATCCTCGGTTGAAAGATGCCGAAGTGCTCGCGAAGATCGCGATGCACGATCTCGAGCGTCGCCAACAGGCGTGCCGGCGTAATGAGATCGGCCACCGCACGCAGCGGAACGTGGGTCGTAACCAGGGCCACGCGCAGCGTGTCAGCCGCCAGCATCATGACCGGTAATGGGCTGCCTAGTTTTTCGGCGAGATATTCGGTGTGGCCTGAAAACGCGATACCGGCGTCATTGATCAGGGATTTCTGTATCGGCCCGGTCACGAGCGCTGCCAATATACCGTCGCGACAACCGGCCAGCGCCAGATCGAGGCAGCGCAGCACATACCGGGCATTGGCGACATCGAGCACGCCAGCCATCACCGGGTGCGCCGCGGCGACATGGAAGACCTGCAGAACACCGGGCGGAACGTCAGTGGCGGCGTCGAGTCGGGGCAGGCAGCGGATGTCGATGGTCGCACCGAGCGTCGCGGCGCGGGCACGTAACATGGCCTGATCGGCAAGACATATTATCGGGACCGGCTGCTGCCGCTGGGCTAGCGCGATAGCGAGATCGGGGCCAATGCCGGCAGGTTCGCCCGGCGTCAAGGCGAGCACTGTGCCCGGCTGTTCAGTCAAGCTTGCGATATTCGACATAGGCCTCGTCGCGCAGTCTGCGCAGCCACGATTGCAGCCGTTCGTCGACTTTTTGCTTGTAGAGGAAGTTGCGCGCGCGATTGCGCTTGATTTCGTCAGTGCCGTCGATTTCGCGCGTGTCGGTGACCTGCAGGATGTGAAATCCGAATTCGGTCCTGAACGGCGGGCTGATTGCGCCGACATCGATGGCTGTCATCATCTCCTCGAACTCAGGCTCCATCTGACCTGTCGTCACCCAGCCGAGATCGCCACCCTGCAGCGCCGAGGCGCGATCGTCGGAGTGCGTCTTGGCCAACTGTTCGAAACTCGCGCCTTGCTCGAGGCGCAGCTTGAGCTGGCGCAATCGCTGCAACGCCTGCTCCGTTGACACGAGCTCGTTTGGCTTGATCAGGATATGGCGGGTCTTGTACTGCTGGATCATAATCTGCTCGCCGCTCCGCCGATCGACGAGTTTGATGATGTGATAGCCGCCAGGACTGGTGATCACGCCGCTGACGTCACCGATTTCCATCGTGCTGACCGCGTCGGCAAACAATGACGGCACTTCGGAGCCGCGCCGCCAGCCGAGGTCGCCGCGTTCGAGCGCCTGTTGGCCGTCAGAAACGCGGATGGCAAGGTCGCCGAAGTCCTCACCTTTTGCCAGCCTGCCCGCGACATCTTCGGCTTTCGCGCGCAGGTCCCTGATTTCGTCATCCGACGCGCCTGTCGGAATTGACATCAGGATATGTGACAGGCGGTATTCCATTTCGCTGTCTTCGCTCTGGAATTCGTTGCGCAGATAGTTGTCGACTTCGTTGTCCGTCACCCGGACGCGATTGTCGACTTCCTCCTTGCGCAATTTCGCCAGCATGATTTCCTGGCGGATCTGTTCGCGAAAGCGTTCGAACGAGTACCCTTCTGCTTCGATGATTTTGCGAAACTGTTCGAGATCGAGTTTGTTCCGTTTGGCAATGTCGGCGATGGCCCGATCGAGCGCCGGCTCCTCGACCGTCATTTCCGATTTTTCGGCAACCTGCACCTGGATCTTCTCGAGAACCAGGCGTTCCATGACCTGTCTTTCGAGCACGGCAGTCGGCGGCGTTTCAGTTCCTTGCTGGCGCAGCTGGCCGCGTACACGCTGAATTTGTTCGTCGAGTTCACTCTGCATGACGACATCTTCATCGACCACAGCGACGATATGGTCGAGTTCCATGGCATCAGCCAGGATGTCCACAGACCAACTGAGCAGCAGGCAAAGCACTGCGGCGAGCGTGCGAAATAGGTTTCGATCTGGCATGGAATTCAGTGGTCTCGGCAGACTCTTCGCCCGGCGGCGCGGCAAACAGTGTTATCGGATGACGGTGGAGGTCCGGGACAGCATCGGCCCCGCCATGGCCGGGCGGAATTGTAGCGCATCGGGCGCGATTTGCGGATTGACAGGGCAGCGCTGCAACCGGCCGCGCGCCGCGCCGGCATCCGATTGATTATTCGAATGGATCCTCATAGCCGGGAATGCCGCGGGCGAGGAAGGAATCGGCACGCTGGCCAAGTCCGCCGAGGCCGCGGAACTGGACCTGCATGAAAACCCCGTTATCGAACTCGCCTTGCGAATTGCGCAGGAAGCGCCGCGCGACGACGCGTAAGCCCCAGCAGCAGCTCTCGTATTCAACCCCGCCCAGCGTTTCGATCGAGCGATTTTCCTGCATTGAGTAGTTCCAACGTCCGATCAGGGCGATAGCACGTGTGACCGGCAGGCGCATGGAAAAATCCGCCTGTTCAATGTCGTTGACCGTGCGGCGGAAACGGTAGCCGAAGTTGACCACGGTATCGAGGTCCGGCCGGTAGCGCAGTGTCACGGCAGACAAATTGGTCTGCGACTCTTCCGGATTCCATTGCATGATGCCGCGGGCGCTCCAGTCCGCACCGAGGCTGGCGGCGGCCTCGGCGATGAAATCAGAGGTCGAGGAGTCCTCCTGCAAGCCGCCGGGAACAACAACCTCGCGGTCGTGGAAGTAATACAGCTGGCCAACGCTGACGCGATAGGCTTCGCGGCCGCTTTCGAGATCGATCATGCGCGAGGTGAAGGCCAGTGCCATCTGGTTGGCATCGCCGATGCGATCGGCACCGGTAAAGCGATTCTCGAGGAACAAAGTCTGGAACGAGGTGCTGTACAGGCCGGAATCGAACACCGGCAGTTCTTCCTGTCCGACGTTCGGTATCAGCAGGTAAAAGGCGCGCGGTTCGAACGTCTGGATATGTGAATGGCCAAACAATGCCGTTTCCCGCTCGAGATACAGGTTAGAGTCGAGACTGAATTTCGGTACGTCGCGCGTCTCACGGTCATCGAATGCGCGGTTCGGATCATCGAGCAGGTATTCCGTGTGGCGCACTGCGATTTTAGGGCGCACGTCCAAAAAAGAACGCAGTATCGGCAGCGTCACAGATGGCTCAATATCGACGCGCCCGCCCGAGACACTGTCGTCACGATCGAAATACGTCGTCTGCGCCGCCAGCGACGATATCAGTCCGAAGGGCCCGGTCGGCCGATAGCCGTAGAAATTCAGCTGTGGCAGCCGTCTATACGGACTGGCGCCGGCCGGTATGCTGTCGTCGATGGTCTGGTAGGCCTGAACGATGCCGCTCACAAAATAGTACGGTTGGCTGTAGGTGAAGTCGACCTGTCGATCGAGGAAGCGCTGGCTGGTGACACTGATGCTGCGCCCGAAATCCTCAAAATACGCGTCGTCCGACACGTTGTTCAGCAGAACGTTGACTACACCGGTGTCGTGCGCAAATCGCTGCTGGTGCTCGATCGATACGGCCGAACGGTCCTGATCGTCGCGCAGCTTGTCGCCCGGCAGATATTCGAAATTGACCTCGCCACGATAGTGACGATCGAGATAGCGATACTCACCGCCGATCATGACGCCTCGATCGGACAGCACCCGTGGTGTGATGGTCGCATCGTGATTCGGCGCGATGTTCCAGTAGTAGGGCACGCGGGTATCGAATCCCGATTCATTGGTGGTGCCGAAAGACGGCGCAAGAAAGCCCGATTTGCGCTTGTCGCTGATGGGGAAATTGATGTACGGAAAATAGAGTATCGGGATCTCCTTGACGCGCAGTACGGCATTGCGCGCCGATCCGCGATCACTGCGGTGGTCGAGTTTGATCGAGCTTGCCGATACGCGCCAGCCCTCCTCGGATATCGGGCAGGTTGAATAGTCCACTGACTCGAGCACAGTCACCTGCGCATTTTTGTCATGCGTCAATCGCCGCGCATGGCCACGTCCTCGCCCACCCAGCAGCCAGTATTGACCGTCCTCGAGTTCCGAGACTGCATTGTCAAGACTGTAGCTCGCGGCCTGACCGGACCAGATGATGCCGGTGTTCCACAATTGCGTACGGCCTTCGGCCTCGAAACGGCCGAGCGCGTCGTCATAGTTGATTACATCGGAGCGGATCGCGACATCGCCGCGGATGAGTTCGACGTCGCCTGTGAACTGTGTCAAGCCGCCTCTTTCGACGCGCGCGGTGTCACAACGGATCTCCATGGAGTCCGAGCGGGTGGTGTCATCCGTATAGCGCGGCGCTTCCGGGATCATGCGCAAAGGCGGACACAGGCGCCACTTGTAGTCGTGGCTGCGTGCGGCCAGCGCGCCGGCGGTAGCCGGCGTCGCAGTGATCAGGCTCGCCGCACAGACGAGCGCAAGCAGTGCCGCGAACCCGTACCGTCCGCGCCTCATCATTATTTTTCTCATTAACGCAAGAATGCGTCTTAGGTGACCAGCGTGGGGCTAAAAATCGCACAGATCCCGTCAGCCTTCAACACGCAGCGGTGACGTGAACGAGCATCGCGCTGTCAGTGGTGGGCGGAAGAGGGCGGCGTTCCTTTCAATTCGCCGAGGATGACGTCGATCATCCCGAGTTTTGCCACGCCGGAGCTCGCCTCAAGGAGGGCGATGCGGTTGCTCATGTCGAGCGGCAGAACTTCCGCCAGCCGGTGACCGACCCACAGGGCGCTGTCCAGCTGCCAGGACTCATATGGTACCTGGCCACGATTCTGCTCGAAGACTTCGCGCAGCAGATTACTCAGATAAGCAAACTGTTGCGGTATAACGCTGTCACTGGCAGGCGCGAGCGTTTCGACCTCACCGATGATGAGACCGTCGGTCTGACGGGTATGCGCGTCGATCCGGAAGCGGTCGCCACCTTCGATCTGAATATGCAGCAGACCGTCCGGGCCCTGATCCCAGGCCGCAATCGTGGCCAGCGTTCCACTCTGGTGAAAATCTGCTGCTCGGCCGACCTCACCGCCACGGAGCAGCGGTACGATGCCGAAAGGCGAGCTGTTGCGGAGCGATGCGCTGACCATGTCAATATAGCGTGCTTCGAAGATGCGCAGCGGCATGAGACCTTGCGGATAGAGCACGGTGCCAAGTGGGAAGAGCGGAAGGGTTGCGTGCGTTACGGTCATGCGATGGGCGTCCTGGCTGGCCTGCCAATCTACCCCGGGCGACAGCTTGTGGTCCACCCGCGATGGGATACTCCCAGCGGCCATCAGGCACGAACCCCAAGCGCATCCAGCAGGCGTTGGTGGATATGATCGAACGCGCCGTTGCTCATGACCAGTATGCAGTCGCCGCTGCGCGCCAGACTGACGGCTGTTCGCACGACGTCCTCGATCCCGCCATGAATATGACAATGACTGAGTGCGCTGAACGCCGCGCGCAGGTCCCATGACAACGTGCCCGGGTCGAGAATGACAATCTCGTCCGCTGCTGCCAACGACGGCGCCAGCGTCTCGCGATGTACGCCAAGACGCATCGTGTTCGAGCGCATTTCGGTCACGGCGATGATGCGCCCGCTGCCGGCACGCGAACGGAGCGCTGCAATAGTGGCGGCGATGGCTGTCGGATGATGGGCGAAATCGTCGAACACGCGTACGCCAGCGCGTTCACCTCGACACTCGAGGCGTCGTTTGACGTTGGCGAAACCTGCCAGCGCGGCGAGCGCTGCAGCTGGCGCGACGCCGACATCGGCTACTGCAGCAGTGGCAGCTACAGCGTTCCAGGCGTTGTGAAGACCGAACAGTGGAGTCGCGGCATGCACGACCTGCCCGGCGCTGTCGGTCAGCGTCAGCGGCAGACTCGCTTCACTGTCGAACGAGAAACGCCAGTCTGCCGCGTCGGCGTTGCTGAAAGTTGCCACGCGCGACCAGCAGCCCTGCGCCAGCAGCGTATCGATAGCCGGGTCGGGTTGCGGCCGCAGGATCAGCGCTTCGCGCGGCAGCGTTCGTATCAGGTGGTGGAACTGGCGGGTGATCGCTGCGAGATCGGGAAAAATGTCGGCGTGGTCGAATTCGAGATTGTTGATGACCAGCGTTCGCGGCGCGTAATGGATGAACTTGGAGCGTTTGTCGAAAAAAGCGGTGTCATATTCGTCGGCTTCTATCACGAATACCGACCCGCTGCCGAGCCGGGCCGACAGCCCGAAGTTTTCAAGTACTCCACCCACCAGAAAGCCAGGGGCCAACCCGGCATGCTCAAGCATCCACGTGACCAGGCTGCTGACGGTGGTCTTGCCGTGCGTGCCGGCAATCGCGATGACGTGCCGCCGCAACAGGACTTCGTCGCGCAACCAGGCCGGGCCGGACGTGTAGGGAATTCCCTTGCTGAGGACGAACTCGACGGCCGGCTGGCCACGCGACAGGGCGTTGCCGATGATAACGAGATCGGGTGCGGGTGTAAGACCGGTTATACCGTAGCCGTCTACCACTTCAATGCCGAGTGCGTCGAGCTGGGTGCTCATCGGCGGATACAGGCCGGTATCGGCACCGGTTACGCGGTGACCGCATTCAACCGCGATCCGCGCCAAGCCGGCCATGAACGTGCCGCCTATCCCGAGAATATGGAGATGCATGAGCGTCAGGTAACCGGCTGGTGTACCGATGCCCCCACCATACCGAGGACCAGGGCGTAGCTAATCGCGAGAAAGAACGCGACGATGAAGCCGGTATCGAACGCATGCCGCAGGATGTTACCAATCACGCACTGATTCCACAGGAAAATGACGATGTACAACCAGTCAGGCAGAGCCGCGAACAAAATCAAGGCGACCAGCGCGATCATTCCGAGCAGGGCGCCGCTGCCCATCAGCGCTGTGAGCGTCTGGCGGATGCGTGATCGGCGCGCGAGGCCAAACAACAGCAGTGCGGTCAGGCCGGCGACGACAACGAGTTCGAGCAGCGCGTCGACAAACGCCGAGGCGGGCCGGTTGCTTCGTTGATTGATTAACAGGCTGATGAGCAGATTGGCGGCCGACGTCAGCCCGAGCAACATACGCGACGCCGGCAGGTCCTGCGGTGCGAGTCGAAATACGCACAGGCCCCAGAAGGCCTTGATCATTGCGAGTAGTCCGGCGGCCATCGCTCAGACGTCCATTTGCCGCGCGGAATTCACACAATACTCCGCGGCGGAGGCCGCCCCACCTGCGGGTCTGTCGCAGACCCACCAAGCGCGTTCAAGCAATGGGGGAATTGAGTCGCTGTCGGGACTCGGCCGGCGTGCCGTAATGCGTGGCGATGTAGTCATCCAGAATGCGTTTGAATTCTTCGGCGATATTCTCGCCGCGCAGGGTCATGCGTTTCTCACCATCGATGAACACGGGTGCCGATGGCGCTTCGCCGGTACCGGGCAGGCTGATGCCGATATTGGCATGTTTGCTTTCACCAGGACCGTTGACGATGCAGCCCATGACGGCGAGCGTCATGTCCTCGACCCCCGGATAACGTTCGCGCCAGGACGGCATCTGAGTTCGCACATACGATTGGATGTCGCCCGCCAGTTCCTGGAATACCGTGCTGGTGGTGCGGCCGCAGCCAGGGCAGGCGGTAACAAGCGGGGTGAACGAACGCAAGCCCATCGTCTGCAGCAGTTCCTGGGCGACGATGACTTCCTGCGTGCGATCGCCGCCCGGATCCGGCGTCAGCGAGACACGGATGGTGTCGCCAATGCCATGCTGCAACAGCACGCTCATGGCAGCCGCGGATGCGACGATGCCTTTGGAGCCCATGCCGGCTTCAGTCAGCCCGAGATGCAGTGCGTAGTCGCAGCGGGCGGCAAGCGCGCTGTAGACAGCAATCAGATCCTGCACGCCGCTGACTTTGCACGACAGTGTGATCCGATTGCGTGGGAGACCGAGTTCCTCTGCTTTCGCCGCGCTGTCCAGCGCCGAGAAGATGAGTGCTTCGCGAGTCACAGCACTGGCGTCTTTCGGCTCGGGCGAAGCAGCGTTCTCATCCATCATACGGACGACCAGCGCCGGATCGAGGCTGCCCCAGTTGACGCCGATGCGCACGGCCTTGTCGCGCGCGACAGCGGTCTCAATCATGGTTGCGAACTGCGCATCTTTTTTACGGCCGAAACCGACGTTGCCGGGATTGATGCGGTACTTGGCCAGCGCATCGGCACAGTCGGGGTATTTGGTCAGCAGGGTATGGCCGTTGTAGTGGAAGTCACCGATCAGCGGGACGCGGCATCCGGTAGCGTCGAGCAGTTTGCGGATTTTTGCGACCTGGCTGGCGGCCTGCTCGGTATCGACCGTGATGCGCACGAGCTCAGAGCCGGCTGCGGCCAAGGCCTGGACCTGACGAGCTGTGCCAACAGCGTCCGCGGTATCGGTATTGGTCATCGACTGGACGACGACCGGTGCGTCGCCACCGACGACGATGTCGCCGATACGCACGGCAACGGAGCGGCGGCGATGGTAACCGGCAGGTGGGATCATAGTTCAGCTCGGCGGCAGGTGGATGGTCAGAGGCGCAGTGTGGATTCTACCTGAGCAGCACAGATGCTGCCAAAGTCGCAAGCTGCAGCGCTTTTCGCGAACTGCTTGGCAGATTAATCGTTTCTGCTGAGTCTTTGCGACGCCAGTCACAGTGAGCCGGCGTGCCGCCAACTAGCCTGACCGTGAGTCTGCAACGACTCCCAACGATGCTCTTGAAAAGCTCGGCGGAGGGCCACTCCTCCCCCCACGGCGCCGCCGAGCACTTTTTCAGCCCAGCTGCAGGCGTTCCAGTCGGTAACCGTGCTGGTAGATCGATGAGAGCTTCCAGCCCGACTCCGGTGCGAGCACGAGCTTCGAGCGTATGCGGCTGACGTGCGTGTCAACGGTGCGCGTATTGATATCCGGATTGCGGCCCCACACGCTTTCCAGGATATGCGCACGGGACAATACGCGACCGACGTTGCGAAACAGGAACACGATGAGGTCGTACTCCTTCTGCGTCACTTCGATGCGTTCGCCGGCGCGTTGAATCTGGTGATTGGCAAGGTCGATGAGAAACGGATCCTGCTCGATGGTGGTCTGCCCTTCCTCGACCGTGGCCGCACGGCGGACCACGGCTGACAGTCGTGCCAGCAGCTCGCGTTGTTTGGCTGGCTTGACGATGTAATCGTCAGCACCTTCCTCAAGGGCCCGAACGATGTCGTCCTCGTCATCCTTGGCTGTCACGAACAGGATCGGTATCGGCCAGTCGAAATTCTCACGCACCCAGCGCAGGACCTCGAAGCCATCCATGTCGGGGACCATCCAATCGAGGATCAAGGCATCAAAGCTGTCGTGCTTGATATTCCGCACGAACGGCTTGCCGCCTTCGAAATGTTCGCAGGTGTGACCGGCGGACTTCAGCCATTCGATGAACAGGACAGCCTGATCATGATCATCTTCGAGCAGTGCAACCCTCACTGGCATTCTCCCACCGGTAGTCCGTGGCTCTAGCGTTGCCTTTCAGCCAACCCGTAGCGGCGACCCATGCTGAAGCTTTAGCATTGCCGGCGCGCCGGGAACTATAATACTGCCAATACATCAGACCGGAAACGAGCGCGAAAGCGCGTGTCGCCCGCTCAGCCAGGACAGGTAAAGCCATGAGCAAAATCAGCAGAACTGACGACGAATGGCGTGCCAGTCTCACGCCGGAGGCTTACGCAGTGTGCCGACAGCAGGCGACGGAACCGGCTTTTTCCGGCCGTTACTATGCCAGCAAGGAGGACGGCGTCTATCGCTGTGTCTGCTGCGATACGACCTTGTTCAGTTCAGCGCACAAATACGATTCTGGCTCCGGCTGGCCGAGTTTCTGGTGTGCCGTCGACGAAGGCCGCGTGCAATTGAAGCGCGATCACAGTCACGGCATGGTGCGGACTGAAGTCGTCTGTGCGGCCTGCGATGCGCATCTCGGCCATGTCTTCGACGATGGTCCTCAACCGACCCACCAACGCTACTGCATCAACTCCGTCGCGCTGAAACTCACACCGCCAGAATAGTCGGCTATGACGCAGCCGTACCCAGTGGCTCGTACCATTGCATTTGTTCGCGCAGACGCACGACCTCGCCAATGATGGCAAGGGCCGGCGGCTCAATGGACGCCCGGGTGGCAGCGTCGGCCAGCGTTGAGACCGTTGCTGTAACGACGCGCTGAGCGGCCGTCGTACCACGCTCAATCAGTGCTGCCGGTAGATCCGGATGCATGCCGTGTTTCTGCAGCTGCTCGCACAGCGGTCCGAGCGCGGCGACGCCCATATAGACGACGACGGTCTGACGCGGACGGACCAGTGCCGGCCAGTCGAGCTCACCGCCACCGGCCTGACGATGGCCGGTGACGAACACGCAACTATGCGCCAGGTCGCGATGCGTCAGCGGAATGCCGGCATACGCCGCGCAGCCGAGAGCGGCAGTGACGCCCGGCACGATCTGAAAGTGGATACCAGCCGCGGCCAGATGCTCGATTTCTTCGCCGCCGCGCCCGAACAGAAACGGATCGCCGCCTTTGAGGCGCGCAGTGCGTTTGCCGGCGCGGGCCAGATTGACCAGCAATTCGTTGATCCCAGCCTGCGATAGCGCCTGGCGCTGGCTCGATTTACCGACATAGATGCGTTCGGCGTCGCGCCGGCACAGGTCGACGATTTCTGTGCCCACCAGGCGGTCGTAGACGACCACATCGGCGTGCTGCATCAGGCGGAGCGCGCGAAAAGTCAGCAGGTCGGGATCGCCGGGCCCGCAGCCGATCAGATAGACCTCGCCACGCGGTCCGGCTGCGCTGGCGGCGTCGCTCAACATGTCCTCGATGGCGCGCAAGGCCTGCGCCCGGCGCCCGGCAAACAGCAGTTCGACTGCCGGACTTTCCAGCACCCGCTCCCAGAAATGGCGGCGGCTGCGCGCTTCCGGCAATGCCAGGCGCACGCGTCCACGCAGGCTGCCGAGGACGCGGGCCAGTTCGCCATAGGCCTGCGGGATCATCGATTCGAGTTTCGCGCGCAGCATGCGCGCCAGTACCGGTGCGGTGCCGGCCGTTCCGATGGCGATGACGACCGGCGAACGATCGATGATCGAGGGCATGATGACGGTGCATTCGGCCGGTTGATCGACGACGTTGACGAGTATGCCTGCGGCACGTGCGGTGGCCGCGATGCGTGCGTTGACGGCAGTCGTACCGGTAGCTGCGATGACCAGCATGGCGCCGGTAACGTCCGACTCGACGAACTCGCGCTCAGTCAGCACGAGCTGACCCGAGTCGGCGAGTGCGCGCAGTTCGGCCTCGACGGCCGGCGCGATGACTTCGATTCGGGCCCCAGCGGCAAGTACCAGCGCCACTTTCCGCGCTGCTATCGGCCCGCCACCGACGATGACGCAGCGGCGCGCGCGGATGTCGAGAAACAACGGCAGAAAATCCATGGCGCAGGCCGTGATTGCGCCCGCAACGGGCAGTGTGTTCGCGGAGTATAACAGCGCTGCCGCGAGGCCTCTCAAGTCTGGCGTTCGCGTTCCGCTATCGAACCACATGCCCTGTAACGAGACTGCGCGGACACAGGCGTTGCCGAGTAGAGCCGGGCGTTCCGGAGACTGCCGATGACGACTGAAAGACGACGTTACTATCGGATTGCCGATCGCGCGCTGGTCAAGTATCGCGTGCTGGCCGAAGAGCGTATCGCCGACGAACGACAGCTGATCCACGATGCCGCGCTTAGCGCCGATAATGTCGCGCTGGCCGTCGCCGGCATCGATGAGCGCCTGATTGAGGTATTGGAGTCGATTCGCAGCGAGCATCGCGAGGTCGGTGAAGCGCTCGAACTCATCCATCGCAAATTGCTGCTGCTGACCGGCCTCGGGCGGTTTGAGCGCGCTGACAGCGATGCCGGCCCGCATCGCGAACACGAACCATCAGCCGTCACGCTGAGCGGCGGCGGCATGTCGCTCGCGGCCGGTATGCCCCTGGCGTTGTCGGCCTGCCTGGCCATCGATCTGGTATTGCTACCGTCGTGTCATACCTTGCGTATCGTCGGACGTGTCGTCGACTGCCGCAAAGCGGATGGCGAGCGTTTTGCCATCGGCATCGAATTCGAGACGATGCGCGAAGGCGACCGCGACGTTCTCGTGCAGCACATCGCGCGCCGTCAGGCGGCGCAGCGACGAGAGGCGCTGGAAAGCGGCAGCTGCGCAGCTTGAAAGCGAACTGACTTGAGCTGGAATGACAGCAGAGTGCCGCTGCGTCAGTCTCAGGCCTTAGGCAAAGTCACGCCGCGTTGACCCTGATACTTGCCGTCGCGATCGCGATAGGACACTTCACACGGCTCGTCAGACTGCAGAAAAATGACCTGGGCAACGCCTTCGTTGGCGTAGATCTTGGCTGGCAGCGGCGTTGTATTCGAGAATTCAAGGGTCACATGGCCTTCCCACTCCGGTTCGAGCGGCGTCACGTTGACGATGATCCCGCAACGGGCGTAAGTCGACTTGCCGAGACAGATGGTCAGCACATCGCGCGGTATGCGGAGGAATTCCACTGTGCGGGCGAGCGCGAAGGAGTTTGGCGGGATGATGCAGACCGGCGCGTTGACGTCGACAAAACTGCCCGAATCGAAATCCTTGGGATCGACAATCGTCGAGTTGATATTGGTGAAGATCTTGAACTCGGGCGCGCAGCGGATATCGTAGCCGTAGCTCGAAGTGCCGTAGGAAATGACTTTGTGACCGTCGACTGCGCGGATCTGGCCCGGCTCGAACGGCTCGATCAGACCATGCGACACGGCCATGCGTCTGATCCAGGCATCGGATTTGACCGGCACGTCGGTAGACTCCCGCGACCCGTATCAGGTGTTCTGGATGACAATCTTGGGGAAGCGGGCCGAGAAATCCCGCGCCCGCAGCGCCAGTTTGGCCGCGATGCGGCGTGCGATCTGGCGATAGTTCTCGGCAATAGCCGAGTCGGGCGCCATCGCTACCGTCGGGCGACCGTTATCCACGCCTTCGCGGATGGCGATGTCGAGCGGCAACGACCCGAGCAGATCGATATTGTATTGTTTGGCCATCGAAGCGCCGCCGCCAGCGCCGAAAATATGCTCGGCATGTCCGCAGTTGCTGCAGATGTGCACGCTCATGTTCTCGATGATGCCGAGCACCGGCACGTTCACCTTCTCGAACATCTTCAGGCCCTTGCGCGCATCGAGCAGGGCAATATCCTGCGGTGTGGTGACGATGACCGCACCGCTGACCGGGATTTTCTGACACAGGGTCAACTGGATGTCACCGGTGCCGGGGGGTAGATCGACGACGAGATAATCGAGATCGCGCCATTGCGTTTCGTTCAGCAGTTGCTCAAGCGCGCCGGTGACCATCGGCCCGCGCCAAATCATCGGCGTATCTTCTTCGATCAGATTGCCGATGGAGATGGTCTGCAGGCCATAACTCAGGCGCGGTTCCATCGACTTGCCGTCGCGGCTCTCCGGTCGGCCCTGACTTGCCAGCATGCGCGGCTGGCTCGGCCCGTAGATGTCAGCGTCGAGCACGCCGACTTTGCCACCTTCCTGCTGGAGCGCTATCGCAAGATTGGCTGCCGTGGTCGATTTCCCAACGCCGCCTTTACCCGACGCGATGGCGATGATATTGCGTATCTCGGGCAGGGGTTTGGTCCCTTTCTGCACTTCGCGCGCAAGGATGCGCGATTGGATGTCGAACTCGACATCTACGCCGACGGTGGACAATGCCGCACTCAATCGGGCTGCGAGTTCTACGCCATAGCGCGCGACTGGAAAGCCGAGTTCGAGTTTGATGCAGACCGGATCCGTGCTGGTATCGATGGCGATAAGTGCACCGGCACTGACCAGATCGGTACCCAGATAAGGATCGGTATCGGCGGCAAGACCCTGCCGCAAGCGTTCTTCGATGGAGTCCATGACGCGAGACCTGCTGATTCGAATGCCATTCTATACCAATGGTCGCACGCGTCGCCGCTCCTTATAATCACCTGCCGGCTGGCCCAGCCTCGCGAAGTTTGACCTGAATCATGCCTGAATCCGCCCGTAGAATCCTTGTCACCAGCGCGCTGCCGTATGCCAACGGCCCGATACACATTGGTCATCTGGTCGAGTACATCCAGACCGATATCTGGGTCCGTTTCCAGAAAATGCGCGGCAACATCTGCCATTACGTCTGCGCCGACGATGCACATGGCACGCCGATCATGTTGCGCGCCGAGCAGGAGGGACTTTCGCCTGAAGCGCTGATCGCGCGTATCGGCGCCGAGCATCAGCGCGATTTCGCCGATTTCGGCATTGCGTTCGACAATTATCATTCGACGCACTCACCGGAGAATCGCGCCATCGCTGAGCTGATCTACAGTCGGCTGCGTGACGGCGGATACATCGCGAAACGGGCCATCCGCCAGGCTTTTGATCCGATAAAGCAGATGTTTCTGCCGGACAGATTCATCCGTGGCACCTGCCCGCGCTGCAAATCGCCCGATCAGTACGGCGACAGCTGTGAAGTCTGCGGCGCGACCTATTCGCCGACCGATCTGCTCGATGCCGTGTCGGCGATCAGCGGTGCGACCCCGGAGCTGCGCGAATCCGAGCACCTGTTTTTTCGCCTCGGCGCATTCGAACAACTGTTGCAGGACTGGTTGCGGGAACATGACCTGCAGTCCGGTATCGTCAACAAGCTGAATGAATGGTTTGCCGCAGGTCTGCAGGACTGGGACATCTCGCGCGACGCGCCTTATTTCGGGTTCGAAATCCCGGATGAACCAGGTAAATATTTCTACGTCTGGCTGGATGCGCCGATCGGTTATTTCGCGAGCTTCAAGCATCTATGCGAGCGCACCGGTCTCGATTTCGACGAATTCTGCGCACCTGACAGTACGGCTGAGCTCTACCATTTCATCGGCAAGGACATCATGTATTTCCATACATTGTTCTGGCCGGCGATGCTCTCAGGCGCGGATTTTCGTTTGCCGACGAATGTTTTCGTGCACGGTTTTCTGACTGTCGACGGCCACAAAATGTCCAAATCGCGAGGGACCTTCATCACCGCGCGAACTTATCTCGAGCATCTCAATCCGGAACATCTGCGCTATTACTTCGCCGCCAAGCTCGGCGCCGCGATCGAGGATATCGATCTCAATTTCGAGGACTTCGAACTGCGGGTGAACGCCGATCTGGTCGGCAAGGTTGTCAATATCGCGAGCCGCTGCGCCGGATTTCTGAGCAAGCGTTTCGAGGGGCAGCTTAGCGCCGATCTCGACGAAGCCGAATTGCTCGCGGAGTTCCAGGCTCAGGCCGCCTCGCTGGCGGGGGCTTATGAGAGCCGCGAGTTCGCTCGAGCGATGCGCGAGATCATGGCGCTGGCCGATCGTGCCAACCAGTACATCGACCGGCGTGCGCCATGGGTCATGGCCAGGGATCCGAATCTGGACGATGAGTTGCATCGCGTCTGCAGCACGGGCATTGCCTTGTTTCGTGTACTGGCCGTCTACCTGAAGCCGGTACTGCCCGTCACGATTGCCGCCGCCGAGGAATTCATGGGCGGAACAGCACTCGACTGGAACGCTGCGGGCACGACGCCGAGCGATATGCGTATTGCGACATTCAAACCACTCATGCAGCGCGTCGATCGCGCGAGGGTCCAGCAGATGATAGAAGCAAGCCGGGAAGCGCAGCCTGCGGTACCTGCGGCAGAGACAGCGACCACGACTGCTATGGCAACGCTGGCACCAGTAGCGCCGTTCGAGCCCGAGATCACGATCGACGAATTCGCGCGGATCGATCTGCGTGTGGCGAGAATCGACGATGCACGGCATGTCGAAGGCGCCGACAAACTGGTGCAGCTCACGCTCGATCTCGGTAGCGAAAAGCGTCAAGTGTTCGCCGGCATCAAACAGGCTTACGATCCCGCCACCCTGATCGGTCGACAAGTCGTCATGGTCGCCAATCTCGCGCCGCGCAAAATGCGCTTTGGTATCTCTGAGGGCATGGTACTTGCAGCCGGGCCTGGCGGCAGCGATATTTTTCTGCTTCAACCCGATGCCGGTGCGGCGCCGGGCATGCGGGTCAAATAGGCGAAAACCGCCGTGTCGACGTGCGCCATGCAGGTCGCCCGAATCGTCGAGGGAGACTGCATTGGCTGTACGCGCTGCATCCAGGTCTGCCCGGTCGATGCAATCGTCGGCGCTGCCGGCTATCTGCATACCGTAATCGCGCGCTGGTGCACGGGCTGCGACCTGTGCGTTGCGGTGTGTCCGACTGATTGCATCGAACTCCATGCACAATCGGCCGAGGCGGCAGCAACCGCGGCAGCGCGCGCGCCGGCAGCGCAAGCACGTCATGACACCCGGCCCCCTTTGCACGCCCGCGCCGATGTCGTTAGCGCAATGGTCGATGCAGCGGGCATGAGCGCCATGGAACTTCAGCGCGAAGTCACGGAAGCCCGGCGCCGTCGGCAGACCCGCACATGAGTCGTGCTGGTCTGAACCCGCGTGAACGCGCGACATTTTTCGAGCGTCTTGCCGAAAACAACCCGAAACCGGCGACGGAACTGATCTACAGCTCGACCTTTCAGTTGCTGGTCGCTGTCATGCTTTCGGCCCAGGCCACCGATATCAGCGTCAACAAGGCCACACGTGGCTTGTTTGATCTGGCGCCGGATTGCGGCGCCATGCTCGCACTCGGCGAAGCCGGCCTGAAGCGCCACATCCAGTCCATCGGTCTGTTCAACACCAAAGCGAGAAACGTCATCGCGACTTGCCGCATCCTGCTGCAAGATCATGACGGTGATGTTCCTGGCGAGCGTGCAGCGCTGGAACAGCTTCCCGGTGTCGGTCGCAAGACCGCCAACGTGGTCTTGAACATTGCTTTCGGCGAGCCGACCATCGCCGTCGATACGCATATTTTCCGTGTCGCCAATCGTACCCGCCTGGCGCCCGGCAAAACGCCGCTGGCCGTTGAGATGGCCTTGTTGAAGCGCGTTCCGCCGGTTTATCGGCTGCACGCGCACCACTGGTTGATTCTGCACGGCCGCTATACCTGTACGGCACGCCGCCCGCGGTGCGCAGCCTGTGTTGTCTACGACGTGTGTGGATGGCGCGACAAGCACGCATTGGCGGAGTCCACCTGATGTTCGTCGAGACACGCGACGAAGCGCGAAGTTTCTTTCTGCAGGTCTGGCGGAAGCTTTCGGAAGGTCGCGCAATGACGCCGCTGGAAAGCCTGGTCGCGCAGATCATCCGCGCTCATCCGGAATACCACGACCTGCTGGCGCGCGCGCCATTGGCGCTGGCTCACGATGATGGCGGTGACGATGCCCGCGCCAATCCGTTTCTGCACATGGGTCTGCACATCGCGCTGGCCGAACAGTTGCAGACGGACCGCCCGCCCGGCATCCTGAGTCTCTTTCAGCGTCTGGTCGGTCAGGATAAAGATGCCCATGAGGCCGAACATCAGGTCATGGATTGTCTCGCCCGCGCACTTTCGCAGGCCGCTCGTCATGGCCGCGCGCCCGACGACGTGGCGTATCTCGCCTGTATCCGGCAGTGCCTCGCATGAATGATGCTGGCGCCATCCTGACCGGCGAACCGGACCAGGCGGCCGTCTTCCTGGCGCGGCTGACCCATGATTTTGCAAGTTCATTGCATATCGACGCGACCTTGAAACACGCCATTGGGCGCTTCATGGTCTATCTCAATGCCGAAGCGGCGTCGATCTTTCTGCTCGACGAGAACGATACCGTATTGATCTGCCGTGAGTGTGCCGGTCCGGTCGACATCCGCGGGCTCAGGCTCGCACCCGACCAGGGCATCGTCGGCCAGACCGTTCAGCACAACGAGCCCAAGATTGTGCGCGACGTGGCCCGGAATCCGAGTTTCGCCGCGGTCGTCGACGCCGACACCGGTTTCGCTACCCGGTCAATTCTGTGTGCGCCGCTGTCCGTGCGCGGCAAATGTCTTGGCGCACTGGAATTGCTCAACAAGCGGACGGCCGACGGCTTGTTCGACATGAACGACATGCAGCTGGCGACGACCGTTGCCTCCGCCGCCGCGCTCGCCATCCACAATGCGCGTATGGCAGAAGAGCTGGTCGAGCAGGAACGGGTGCGTAAAGAGCTCGAACTGGCGCGCCAGATCCAGGAAAGTTTGTTGCCGCGTCCGCAACTGCCGGGCTTTCCGATCCACGGTCTGAACATTCCGGCGCGCGAAGTTTCCGGCGACTTCTATGATTTTCTTCAGCTTCCGGATGGACGCATCTATTTCGCGCTTGCCGATGTCTCCGGCAAAGGGATGAACGCGGCGCTGCTGATGGCCAAGACCACCAGCGTACTTCGGTGTCTAGCCAAGACCGAGAAAGACGCCGGCACCTTGCTTACGCGGGTCAATGAGGAAGTCTGCGAGACCGCCACCATGGGCATGTTCGTGACGATAGTTGCGGGCTATCTCAGCGCCGACCGGCGCGAGGTGGAACTGGCCAATGGCGGGCATCATCCGCCGCTGCTGCATTGCGGACCCGGCATATTCGAGACGTTTGCGGCAGAAGAACCGCCCATCGGCATTCTGCCCGGCATTGACTACCCGTGCCGTCGGATTGCGCTGAACGGCGGCGCGCTCTATCTCTATACCGATGGTTTGAGCGAAAGTACGCGACCCGATGGTAGCGAACTGGACGACGCCGGCTTGCGCCAGATGCTCGAAGCGAGTGCGAACGTTGCTGGAAGCGAGCGGTTGCCGGCGATCGTCGACGCCTGGCGCCTGGCGGGCCTGAAGTCGCACGACGACATCACGCTGGTCCTGGTCGAATCCACCGTGATCAAGGTCAGTCTGCTCGAATTGCGCTTTCCGGCCGACCCGAAACGCTTGAAGATGGTCCGCGAGCAGGTTCAGCTCGCCACCGGCCAACTGCCCTGCACGAAAAAACTCGTCTCCGATATCGTCATTGCTGTCAACGAAGCCTGCATGAACATCATGGAGCATGCGTACAAGGGCGATAGGTCGGGTGAAATCGTGCTGGAGATCAATAATAATGACGGTGAGCTGGAAATCGTCCTGACTGACTTCGCCGAGCCCGTCGATTTCGCGCGCATACGACCACGACCGCTGGACGACTTGCGGCCAGGTGGGCTGGGCACATATTTCATCAATGAGATCATGGACGAGTGCGACTACACGCACTTGCAGGGCGAGACCGGCAATGTGCTGCGCATGACCAAGCGGCTGGCTCAATAATGCCGCCCTCCGGCCGAATCAATAGAAGTAGACAGCTCTGCTGCAAAAGGACGCGCCCGGATGGCTTATCAAGTCAAAGATGAAGGCGGTTATAACGTCATCCTGCTGACTGGCGATGTCGATCTCTCCTGCTCGCCGGAAGCGCGCAAAGCGATTCTGTCCTGCCTCAGCAAGGGCCAGCATACGCTGGTGGATCTGAGTGCCGTCTCCTATATCGACAGTTCGGGTGTGGCGAGTCTTGTCGAAGGTTTCCAGACGGCCAAGAAGAACGCGCTGCGTTTTGGTCTCATCGGCGTCAGTGAAGCGGCGCTGAGCGTGCTTGAACTGGCGCGCCTGGACAAGGTATTTCCCATCCACACCGATCTGCAGGCGCGCCTGAAGGCGGATGGCTGAACTTCGCCAGCGTGCGGCGGTGGACATGCTCGAGCGGCTTGGTCGAACCTGCGTCGACCTGGTCGAGGAGCTTGGTTATTACCTCGCACTGACCGTCGAAAGTCTGTATTGGATAGTATGGGGCGGCGTCCGGCGTCAGCCGGTGCGCATCGCGGCAACTGCGCAGCAGATGGTCGAGATAGGCCTTGCCGGACTCCCAATCGTGTTCATGCTGTCGTTTGCCATCGGCGTCATGCTCGCTATTCAGGGCATCCACACACTGAAACAATTCGGTGCCGAAACTCAGGTCGTTCTGGGTATCGCTCTTTCCGTGACGCGAGAATTCGGCCCGCTAATCACCGGGATTCTGGTCGCCGGTCGCTCGGGTTCCGCTCTCGCTGCGCGTATCGGGACAATGACCGTCAACCAGGAAATCGACGCGCTGCGCGTCATGGGCATCAACCCGGTACGTTATCTCGTCTCTCCCGTGTTGATTGCAATGATGGTGATGGTGCCGTTGGTGACGCTGTTTGCCGATCTGGCCTCGCTGTTCGGCGGCGCAGTGTTCTGCCAGCTCGAACTGGGCCTGAGCTATGCCGCCTACTGGGATCAGGCGACGGCGTTCATCACGGTCGATGACATCATGCAGGGGCTGGCCAAGAGTGTGGTCTTTGCCATGCTGATTGCATTGGTCGGCGTGACCAACGGTTTCATGGTGAGCGGTGGCGCGGAGGGCGTCGGCAAAGCGACGACGCGGGCCGTGGTACTCGCAATTTCCTACATTGTGCTCGCCGACATGGCGTTCACTTATTTCTTGAACGGCTGATGGCCGGCGCCATCGAAGTCCGTCGGCTGGTCACGCATTACGGGCCTCGCCTGATCCTGGACCAGGTTGATTTCTCGGTCGGTTACGGCGAGATCATGGTCATCATGGGCGGCAGCGGTTCTGGCAAGAGCACTCTGCTGCGTCACTTGCTCGGACTGAACCTGCCAACCAGCGGCAGCATCGAATTACTCGGGCGCGACATTACCGCGATCTCCGCCGATGAGCTGCATGCATTGCGCAAAAACATGGGTGTTTCGTTTCAAGGCGGCGCGCTGCTCAGCTCGATGACCGTGGCGGAAAATGTCATGCTGCCGCTGCGCGAGCACACCAAGCTCGACGAACTGACGATGTCTATCATGGCGCAAATGAAGCTGGAGGTGGTTAACCTCGGCGGCTTCGGTAACCTCAAGCCGGCTCAGCTTTCAGGGGGCATGATCAAGCGAGCGGCGCTGGCCCGCGCCATTGTCATGGATCCCAAATTGCTGTTCTTCGACGAACCTTCCGCCGGTCTCGATCCGGTCGTATCGGCTGAACTCGACGACCTTATCCTGAAGCTTCGCGACAGCATGCAGATGACGATAGTCGTGGTCACCCATGAACTCGAAAGCGCGTTCAAGATTGCCGATCGCATCACGGTGCTCGATCATGGGAGAATCCTGCTGTGCGGCAGTGTGGCGGAGTTGCGCAACTCTGACAGCGAGCGGGTTCAGGACCTGTTAAACCGGCGCCCGCGGGAAGAAGAAATCGATGCCGATGCTTACCTCCGGCGGTTGACCGGAGGCTGATTCGAGAAACGATTCGGAACAACGCTGCTGATGAAACGAGACAACGTCAATTACCTGCTGGTCGGCGCCTTCGTGGTGGCCATGATTGCGGCATTCACGGTGCTGATGATCGCCGTCACCGGTCGTAGCGGTCCGAGCGACCGCTACATCGTTTACTACGACAACGTTGCCGGCCTCAAATTCGGTACCGGCGTTTTCTATGAAGGTTACAAGGTCGGCCAGGTCGAGACCCTGACGCCGGAGTCGGCCGCGACCGGGATGCGATACAAGCTCGAGCTGAGCATCAGTCCGGGTTGGAAGATTCCTAATGACAGCGTTGCGAGGGTGGCCGCATCCGGCCTGATCTCGGCGGTCACCATCGATATCAGTGAAGGTCAGAGCGCGACCTTGCTCAAACCGGGCGAGACTATTACCGGCGAGGGCCAGACCGACCTGTTCTCGGTGCTCAATCAGGCCGCCGGGGATTTCCGGGCGTTGTCGCGGGACGGCATCATGCCGGTGATGAAGACTTTGAATGAACGCATCGGCGAAGTGGCAAACGAAATCGTGGCTTTTCGCCGCGACGAACTGACACCGCTGATGACCATGCTCCATCAGCGGCTGGACAAAGACATACTGGCGCGCGGCGTGACCTTGCTCGACCATCTCGATGCCAGCGCACGCGGTCTGCAGGTCATGCTCGGTGAGGGCAACCAGACCCGGGTGACGTCGATCCTGACCCATGCCGACGATGTCGTCGTGAATCTGAACGAACTCGTTACGCGCATTGAAACGACGCGCACGCAAATGAACAGCGTGCTCGGGTCGCTCGGCGCGCTGGTCGACAACAACAGCGACGAGGTCAATGCGGCCATGGCATCGACGCAATCCTCGGTGCAGGAACTCGATCTCGCGCTGAAGAACGTCAATCAGCACCTCGAGACGATTCTCCATGATGTCGAGGGCAGCAGCCGCAATATGAACGAATTCGCGCGCTCGATCCGCGACAACCCGGCGCGTCTGCTCAGAAGCAGCGAAACTGCGGAGCCCGGCAGCCAGTGATATCCATGCGTACGACAGTTACGCTGATCCTGTGCGCGGCGCTGGTCGCCTGCGGTTCAGCGCCAAAGAAAGACACTTTTTACCGGCTCGGGGATAGTGTACCGCAAGCGGGCAACACACTCGGCGCAACACTCGTTCACATACCTCCATTCCACGCCAATGGACTGCTCAGTGAACGCGCGCTCGTCTATGCCCATGCCGGCGGTACCGCGCTCGAGCAATACAATTATCACTTCTGGGTCGACAGTCCGCGTGTGCTGCTGCAACAGGCGCTGATCGACGCATTGTCGGGCGAAGCGGGTCTGCGCGTTACGCGCGAGCCGGATTACGCAGCGGCATACACGGTGGACGGCCGCATCCGACGGTTCGAGCGGGCGGGTGCGGAGGGCGCCGCCAGCGCCGAACTTGCTTTGGAGATCGAACTTTTCGCCGGTCGCTCGACAGAAGCTGTCGTGTCGCGGACCTATACGCGCTCGATCAAACTGGAGCGGGATACACCAGCTGCCTGCGCGGCCGCCCTGGCGAGCGCGAGTCGCGAAGTCCTTCTCGAATTCGTCACCGAGCTCAAGGCACAGATCCCCAAATAGGGACAGTCGTGGCAGCATTACTCGGCAGACTTAAAGCTAACTGGGTGCGCCTCGCTCTAGGCGCTCTGGTGCTGGTGATATTTGTCGCGCATGCACGAGGCGGGGTATTCCGCCTGCCGTTCGTCGATCAGATGGAGAACCTGGCTTACGACACCCATCTCAAGTTGACGATGCCGAACACGCAGGACGAAAGCGTGGTCATCGTCGACATCGACGAAGTGAGCCTGACAGCCGAGGGCCGCTGGCCGTGGCCGCGTGACAAACTGGCGCACCTGGTCGAAAAGCTGTTCACTGAATACGGCGTATCCATCGTCGGCTTTGATATCGTTTTTGCCGAGCCGGATGAAAGCTCCGGGCTGAAAGTGCTGGAACGGCTGGCTGAAAACGAACTGAAGGACGATGCGGATTTTGTCAGCCAGCTGCATGTCATCCGCCCGCAGCTCGACTATGACGGTATATTTGCCGAGACCCTGCAGAAGTACCCGGTGGTCCTCGGTTACTACTTCAATATCGGCGACGACGTCCACGAAACTCCGCGCACCGGCGAGTTGCCGGAAGCGCTGTTCGACAAATCGATCTTTCAAAGCAAAAGCATCCAGTTCCTGACCGCCAACGGCTATGGTGGCAACATCAAGTCGCTGCAAGGCAGCGCACTCGGCGCGGGCCATTTCACCCAGCAACCGGATCGCGACGGTGTCGTCAGGCGTGTTCCGATGCTCGTGCGTTATGAGGACAAATTCTACGGTTCACTTGCGCTCGAGGTCGTACGGCGTCATCTGGGGGCCGATGATGTCGTACCGAGATTCGAGCAGCCGCTGTTCAATTCGCGAGGCTATCCTGGTCTGGAATGGCTGCAGGTCGGCGACATCCGCATTCCGGTCGACGGCGGCGTCAAGACGCTGGTGCCATATCGTGGCGGCATCGGCAGCTTCCCCTATGTGCCGGCGACCGCTGTCCTGCACGGCACAGCCGACAAGAATCTGCTGAAAGGGCGCATCGTGCTGCTCGGCACCAGCGCGCCGGGGCTGCTCGATCTGCGTGCGACCCCGATGGCCGAGGCTTACCCCGGAGTCGAGGTCCATGCCAATCTGATTGCCGGCATGCTTCAGGGCACCACGCTCGAGTTCCCTGAGTACACGCTGGGTGCGGAAGTCGTTATGCTGATTATCGTCGGCGTCGGGATGATGCTGGCTGGCGCGCTGCTGAGTCCCCTCTACACCATGCTGTTCACACTGGTCGGCATCGCTGCCTATCTGGCATTCAATCATTTCGTGTGGAGCCAGGGCCAAATTGTGCTGCCAGTCGCGTCTGGCGTGTTGATGGTGCTGGTCATGTTCCTCGTGTATATGTCCTACGGCTATTTCGTCGAGACCCGCGGGAAACGCCAGATTACCGGTTTATTCGGTCAGTATGTGCCACCCGAACTGGTCGACGAAATGGCCCGTGCGCCGACGCAGTATTCGCTCGAGGCCGATAGCCGTGAACTGACGGTGCTATTTTCCGATGTGCGCGGATTCACGACGATTTCCGAAGGCCTGGCACCGCGCGACCTGTCGGAATTGATGAACATGTACCTGACCCCGATGACCGAAGTCATTCACCATTCGCGTGGCACCATCGACAAGTACATGGGCGACGCCATCATGGCGTTCTGGGGAGCGCCGCTGGCGGATGCCGACCACGCCCGACACGCGCTCGAAGCGGCCATGCAGATGCTGGCCCGGCTGCCCGAGATCAATCAGGCTTTCCGCGCTCGCGGCTGGCCTGATGTCCATATCGGGATTGGCCTCAATTCGGGCCTGATGAACGTTGGCAACATGGGCTCGGAATTCCGCATGGCGTATACGGTTCTCGGCGATGCGGTCAATCTCGGATCGCGGCTGGAAGGATTGACCAAAACCTACGGCGTGTTGTTGATCGTCAGTGAAACCACTCGTGAACTGGTGCCGGAATATGCCTATCGCGAACTCGACCGCGTCCGCGTCAAAGGCAAATCGAAGCCGGTTGCGATATTCGAGCCGCTCTGCCGTAGCGAGGAACTCGACGTCGAGTGGCGAAAAGAACTCAAACTTTACGGAGATACGGTGCGACTGTATCGCAGCCAGCAGTGGGATATGGCCGAGCTCAACTTCGTCAATCTGCAGCGGATGTCCCGCTCACCAGGTTTGTACAAGATGTATGCAGAGCGCATCGCGCATTTCCGTCGGCAGCCGCCGGCTGCCGAATGGGACGGCGTATTCGATCATCTGACGAAATAGGCCACTGACGTGGCCTGCTGCTGTCATTGCGGCGCGTGCGGCCATCGCACGCGGCACTACTTGACCAGATTGAATTCCATCTTGATGCCGGCGAGCTCGATGATGTCGCCGTTCTGAATGGCGTAGGCTTGCGGCCCGATAGGCGAGTTGTTGACCACCGGATAGTTGTCGTTCTTGCCGTCGCCTTCGATGTGCGTAAGAAAATAGCCCTGCGGACGACGCGAGATAACGGCCACCTGAGTGCCCGGCTTGCCAAGGGTAATCAGCGCTTTCGTCAGTTCGAGTTCCTTGCCGGCTATCGGCCCGTTCAAGACCTGCAGCTTGCCGAGCGGCATGCCGCCAGTCGCCGGCAGCGGCGCTGCAGCAGCACGCGGTGCCCCACCAACGGCCTGATCCACGCGCGGTGCCGGCATTGGCGGTGGCGCTTTCGCCGTGGCCTGTTCGACGGCTTTGGCTGCGGCAACCGCCGCACTGGCCGAGCCGGGGCGAATGATCATAGTCTTTTCAAATTCTTCGTCGTCAGCTGTGGCGTGCTCATTGATGTATTTGAGCTCGTGCTTGCCCAATCCGATGACGTCGCCATTGCGCAGCGCGTGTTTCTTGACGAGTTTGCCGTTGACGTAGGTCCCGTTCGTGCTGCCGAGATCCTCCAGAAACGAATCGTCGAGGATCGTGATGATCAAGGCATGCTTGCCGCTGACCGCCAGATTATCGATCTGGATGTCGTTGTCCGGCTTCCGGCCGATGGAGATGCGTTCCTTTTCCAGCTGGAACTCTCCCTGCACTGCCCCGTTCATGCTCAGAACTAACTTCGCCATCGTTCTGTCCTATTCAGCTGCCTTTTTTCAGAAAGCCATTCAGTTTAGCCATGATCCCCGTGGCGGCGGCTGCCCGCGCCTGTGGCCGTACCAGCACGACTGAAATGTTGTCCTTGCCGCCCTTGGCGTTCGCCAGACGGACCAGTTCGGTCGCGGCTCCTACAAGATTAGCACTATATTTACTTAGGGTTAAGTGAATTTCTTCATCATCTACCATATCATTCAGGCCGTCTGAGCAGAGCAGGTAGATTTCGCCCGCCATGGCGTCCTGTTCCTGCACGTCGACCTCGACATCCTGTTCAATCCCGAGCGCCCGGGTGACAAGGTTCTTGGGTGTATTCTCGGCCGCTTCCTCGGGCGTGAAGAAACCACGGTCGATTAATTCCTGGATCAGCGAGTGATCGCGGGTGATCTGCTTGAATTCCTCGCCGCGCAGTCGGTAGACGCGCGAATCGCCGACATGAGCAATGCTGACCTTGTCGCCGTGGTAGAGCACGACGACGACGGTCGTGCCCATACCCTGACACTGCGGGACCTCTTGTGCAGTGCGAAAAACTTCGGCATTGGCCTTGCTGACCGCGTCGCGCAGACGCAAGGAGGCTTGGGTCAGGCCGGAGACGGGGTCGACATCGCCGTCGGCTCCATCAGCAATGGCCGCCTGAATGTCGTTCAGGATCAGTTGCGCGGCAATCGCACTGGCGACCTCGCCGGCCTTGTATCCGCCCATACCGTCAGCCACCACGGCCAGGCCGAGGCGGGTATCGGTGACAGCGCTGTCCTCGTTATGTGGCCGCTTTCTGCCGGTGTCCGAGATATTGGCGACTTCAATGTCGAGTTTGGACACCACGGCGCCGACTCTAGGTTGCGGCCGGTTGAGTCTGGGTCTGCGTGGTCTGCTTCGCGCAGCGCTGAATGTCCCGCGCTATGTCGCCGCCGGTCTGATAGCGCTTCTCAGGATCTTTCTGCAGCGCCTTGTTGATGATGGCGGATACACAGGGCCGCTGCCTGGCGAGATCCGGGCGGAGTTCGTTGATCTCGGTGTGCGCTTCGTTCGCAATCTTGTACATCAGCGTCGCCATCGAATCGCCGTGGAACGGCAGTTTGCCGCTGATCATCTGATAGAACATGACGCCGAGCGAAAACAGATCCGAGCGTCCGTCGACTTTCTTGCCCGACAATTGCTCGGGTGACATGTAGGACGGGGTGCCCAGTACCATGCCGGTCTTGGTCTTGCTCGAGTCGGTAATCCGCGCGATGCCGAAGTCGGTGAGCTTGACCTGCTTGCTCTCCGGCTCGTACATCACGTTGGCCGGCTTGATGTCGCGATGGACGACACTGTGTTTGTGCGCGTAGTCGAGCGCCATCGCGGCCTTGAAAATGATGCCCATGACGGTCGGCAGCGGCAGCAGGGCGTCGGCCTTGGTATAGCGCGCCAGATCGTGACCCTGCAGGAATTCCATGGCGATATAGGCGAGATCGTGCTCTTCGCCGGCATCGTAGATGGAGACGATATTGGGGTGGACCAGGCGGCCGGCGGTCTCCGCTTCGCGGAAGAAGCGCTCTTTGACTTCATCGATTTCGTTGGCGTCGAATTCCTGTGACAGCGCCATGGTCTTGATGGCGACAACGCGGTTGATTTTGGGATCCTTGCCCAGGTAGACCACGCCCATCGCGCCTTTGCCGAGTTCTTTTTCGACTTCATAGCGACCGAGCATGGGTTTGGCGATGCTGCCGTCGAGCAGCATGGTGCCAGATGCCGCCGCTGCCGCCGCTGAACCGCCGATCACGATCGTATCGTTCAACTGCTTGGCGCGATTGACCTTGTTCTTGATGTCGCGGAAGTTCGGGTTCTTACTGGCAATGTACTCGAACGCCGCGGCAGCCTTGTTGAACTGGCGTTTGCGCTCGTAGTCGCCGGCCAGCACGTACACCCCTTCGAGCAGTGTTTCGTCCACCGGGCAGCGTCGAAAGTATTCGAACGCCATGTCGAGCTGGCCCTGCTGCTGATATTGCAGGGCGAGCTGCTTGTTGCTTTGCGCTGAATCGACATCGGCCCGGCGTTTCCCGGCCTCGGTGACGAGGTAGCGTTTGGTAGTGAGCAACACATGGCCGATCAACAGCAGCGTGGCTGCGGTCATGAATTTGAGCCACACACCCTGTGCCGTCATCAAGCCGATTTCAGTGGCGAACAGCGTCACCAGCAGCCCGGCGCTGATGGCAGCCGCAGGACCGGCATTCAGGCGTGGTAACAGCTTGATGAGATAGGCACCGATGGCGAGCAGCACCAGAAGCTCGGCCCACACCGCCCATGCCGGTTGCACGAAGAATGCTTCATTCAGAATACTCGCGACAGTATGCGCCATGATCAGCACAGGCCCGCCGACGTCACCGACCGGGGTGTAGAAAACACTGCCGACGCCGAAAGCGGTGGCGCCGATGAGGACTATCTTGTCCTTGAAATTCTGCATCGGCACCGAGTTCTGGCGCACGTCGTAGAAGGAATAGACATCGAACGGCGGGCGGTCGCCGGCGCGATCACCGGGCCCATAGAAAAATGTATTGAGCTGCAGGTAAGGATCGGTCTTGATCGAGAGTTTGCCGAGCTGCACGCTTTCGCCGAGCGTCACCTTGATGTCTGACGGCTTGAGATTGAAGTAAGCCGCCGCGACCTGCAGCGAAGCCGACGGATAGAGTGCGCCGTAATATTCGATAAACAATGGTTCGAAACGAATGCCACCATCGACGTCAGGTGGTGTGAACAGATGGCCGATGGCCTGCGCTGGTCGCCCCATGATTTCGATGGGTGGTTCTGCCAGCACCGTCTGCGGTGGGAAATTCCCTTCCGGATTCGCGATGTTGTCCGGGCTGATGGCATTTCGAGTGACATAGTCGGGCAGGTCTTCGTCAGGCTTGCCGATTGGCTCACCGGGCGTGAACTGCATGCCCAGCACGACGTTGCCGGCATCGGCCAGCGATTTGGCCAGGATGCTGTCGGTATCGAGTTCGTGTTCAGCGGTGTCAAAAGCACCCTGAATCTCGTCGTAAGCGGGCCCGCGTTCGGAGAATTTGTCTGTCAATTCGCGGAACTTACCGACCCAGCTCAGACCCGGCGCAATCTGCGCTTCGGAATAGACTATCGTCGAACCGATGGTCTTGGCGCCGGCCGCTTTCAGGGTGTCGATCATCTGCGCGTGAATTTCGCGCGACCACGGCCAGCGGCCAATATTCTGGATGCTCTTGTCGTCGATCGCGACGACCACGATTTTATCGCCGGGGTCGCGACTGGCGAGGCGGGCGCCAAGGTCGTAGGCGTCTCGCTCGAGGCTTTCCAGCAGCGGAGTGCCGGACCACCAGGCAACTAGAAACACGAGCGAAATGGTCGCGCCAACGAATCCGTCGGAATTCCAGAACGATTTGTTCATCCGAAAGCAGCAAGCCGAACCATTGAGGTGGCAATACTATATTGAATAGTTATGAAAAAATAGACAGATAGCGCTCGCCCCGCGAACCATTCGAGGTTATCAGGGTCGTTATTCGCAGAAATTTCTTACGGCGCTGCGTGCTTCCTCTTGTGCAGCCTCGTATTCCGCGCCATCAATGATCCGTTTGTTGCCCTGTTCGTCGAGATAATACAGATGAGCGGCCTGTTCGCGGCGACGCTGTTCGTCCCTGGCGCGCGTGCAATTGCGTTTGCGCTCGGCTACTTCAGCGGCGCGCGCAACGCGCGCGTCCTGACGTTCGGCTCGCTCCGTCGCGTAAGCTTCGAGCGCACGTTGGGTCCGCAGATGCTGCTCGCGCAATTCGCGCGAGACTTCCGGTGCGCGACCGACCTCGACTTTTTCAGCGCGGGTCCCCTGCGGATGATCGCCATAGGTGACTTTGCCGTTCTGATCGACCCATTTATAGACTTCGCCACCAGTGACTGTCAGCGGCACGGCCGTCAGGGCCAGCAGGGTCAAGGTCATCGAACGTTGAGCAAAGGGCACGGCTATCCCCCCGGGTGCATGTGACTAGAATAGCGTCGCGAACGCGATTTTTTTCAGTGTAGTACCTGGCGCGAGGCGACGCCGCTCGAATGCAGGCGTGGATTGCCGGATAGGTTTTAGCGATCGGCCCGTCAAAACGCAGGAGAAGTTCCTGTCCCTAGACCGGGAGGCCCCGTGTGATCGGGCATTTTTCCTTCTTAAGAATTTGAAAACGGTAAGAATTCCGCGAAAGTGGGCGACTGAGAGCAGAGTTGAGCGGCGCGCGGGCTCGGCTTTACGATGGCGCCGGCTCTTCACCTTGAGCGAGCCGGCCGCAACCAGGGACGGTGCATCCCGGTGCCCACGGATGGGTGCAGGATCGCGGTCGATCCGGGGCTGGCGCTGGTGCGCCGGCCCCGGGTCATTTTATCCGGCAGCGAACGCGCTCAGCGTTCCAGTAGATCGAGCTTGCCCGACTTGCCTTTCCAATCCTCGGCGTCCGCCGGCGGTTCTTTCATTTCACTGATTACCGGCCACTGCGCCGCGAGTTCGGCATTCAATGCCAGATACGATTGTTCGTCGTCGGTCAGGTCGTCTTCCGACTTGATGGCCTCAGCCGGGCATTCCGGTTCACATAAGGTGCAGTCGATACACTCGTCAGGATCGATGACGAGCATGTTCGGACCTTCGTGGAAGCAGTCGACTGGACACACTTCGACACAATCGGTGAACTTGCATTTGATACAGTTTTCGATAACGACAAAGGTCATGGCGGTTCTTCGTGAGTGGCTCGGAGCGGAGCATTATAGCCATCGTTTCCGCCGATCCCAACAGGGGCACCGGCACTCGCGAGCGGTCAGATAGCAGGTCTCGTCAGGAGCCGAGTAGGGCTCGCAGGCGGTACAAGGTGTCCTGTGCCTGGCGTGGACTCAGCGCATCCGGATCGACCGCTGCCAGCGCTGTGAGAGCAGGGTGTTCCGGCTGAAACAGCGGCAGCTGCGGGGTACGCCGCGCTGACGCAATCTGTTCACGCGCTTCCAGGCTTCCGAGCAGCGCGTGGGCGCGAATGAGGGTCGCTGCCGGCAGACCGGCAAGGCGCGCCACGGCAATACCGAAGCTGCGATTGGCCGGCCCATCGCGTACGCTGTGCAGGAACACAACGTCCTCGCCGTGTTCGACCGCATCGAGTCGTACGTTCGCGCATGCCGGCACCGTTTCGGCGAGTGCGGTCAATTCAAAGTAGTGCGTCGCGAACAGTGCGTAGCACCGGTTGACGCAGGCGAGATGTTCCGCCGCGGCCCACGCCAGGGCCATGCCATCGTAGGTGCTGGTGCCGCGACCGATTTCGTCGACGATGACCAGGCTGGCAGGACTGGCATGACGCAGAATGTGCGCGACTTCAGCCATCTCGACCATAAAAGTGCTCTGCCCGCCGGCGAGATTGTCGGAAGCGCCAATGCGCGAAAAGATGCCGTCCAGCGGACCGAAAATCGCGCTATCGGCAGGGACGAAGCTGCCGATATGGGCGAGCAGGGCGATCAGTGCGGCTTGCCGCATATAGGTCGACTTGCCACCCATGTTCGGCCCGGTGATGAGGAGCAACTTGCGCTCCGAATCGAGCACCAGATCGTTCGCAACGAACGGCTGGTCAAGGTGGTGCTCGACGACCGGATGTCGGCCACCAAGGATGCTGAGCACTCCCTCGGCGCTGAATTCAGGTGCCGTCCATTGCAGCGTCGTGGCGCGTTCGGCAAAACTCGCCAGCACATCCAGCTCTGCCAGTGCCTCTGCGCTGGACTGCAGCTCGGCCAGCGATCCGGCAACTTCCACCAGTAGTGCGTCGTAGAGTTCGCGCTCACGGCGCAGTGCTTTCTCCGACGCACTCAGAATGCGTGATTCGAAAGTTTTCAACTCCGGCGTGACATAGCGTTCGACCCCTTTCAGGGTCTGCCGGCGCGTATAGTCGTCGGGTACGCGTGCTGACTGTGCCCGGCTGATTTCGATGTAATACCCATGCACGCGGTTGTAGCCGACTTTAAGTCCGGTGATGCCGCTGCGGGCCCGTTCGCGCAGTTCAAGTTCGAGCAGATAAGCGTTGGCGTCCCGGCTGAGGTCGCGCAGTTGATCGAGTTCGGCATCGAAGCCGACGGCAATGACCCCGCCGTCACGCGTTTGTGCGGCTGGTGTTTCCAGTAACGCCCGCGACAGCTGAGCGTGCATTTCGGGCAGTTCGACAATGCGCTCACGTAGCGTGGCAAGACGCGGGCTGAGTGCTGCCGGCAACAGTGCCCGTAGCGGCGGCAGCACTGCCAGCGTGTCGCGCAGGCGGGCAAGATCGCGCGGCCGTGCGGTACCGAGTGCAATGCGTGAAGTGATGCGTTCGATGTCATAGACCTGTTTCAAGGCATCGCGCAATGCTGTGCAATCGATCTCGGTGAGCAACTGGCCGACAGCCAGATGCCGCAGCGCGAGTGTCTCCTGTGTGCGCAACGGGCGGCCCAACCAGCGGCGCAGTAGACGTGCACCCATTGCCGTCCGCGTGCTGTCGAGCACGGCCAGCAGCGTGTGTTCGTCGTGGCCGGACAGCGAATGCGTCAATTCGAGATTACGACGCGTTGCGCCATCCATGCTCAGCGCGTCAGTGAGGTTCTCAACGCTGAGCGTGGTGAGATGCGCGAGCGTGCCCCCATGCATGTCCTGGCAATAGCCCAGCAAAGTGCCGGCGGAGGCGATCATCGGCAGCGATTGCGCGCAGCCGAAAGCGTGCAGATCCTGTACGCCGAAATGCGCGCATAAACGCCGCCGGGCAGCGCCGGACTCGAAGCGCCACGGCGCGAGCACACGGGCCTGACGCCGCCGTTCCACCACCAGCAGCTCAAGAGCATCCTCGGCCAGCAGGATTTCTGCCGGGGCCAGTCGTTCAATCTCGGCCTGCAGCTCGGCCGTCGTTGTGCATTCAGCAACGACATAGCGACCCCCGCTCAAGTCGAGCCAGGCCAGACCAATCGCGCTTCCCGTTACGCCGGCAGTACTGCTGATACACGCGATCGTGGTGTCCTGCCGTTCGCTCAGATGGGCGTCGTCAGTAACGGTACCCGGCGTCAGGATGCGGGTGACCCGACGTTCGACCGGCCCACGGGATTCCGCCGGATCGCCAATCTGTTCGCAGATGGCGACAGCGACACCCTGTCGGAGCAGACGCGCGAGATAGGTATCAGCGGCATGCGCCGGCACGCCCGCCATCGGTATCGGCTTGCCGCCGCTGGTGCCACGCGCAGTCAGCGTCAGGTCAAGCAGCCCGGCGGCGCGCTCGGCGTCTTCGAAAAACATCTCGTAAAAATCGCCCATGCGATAAAACAGCAGCAGTTCGGGATGCTCGGCTTTGATGCCGAGGTACTGCTGCATCACGGGTGTGTGTGCTTGGGGATCCCTACTCATGCTGTTACGGATTGACGGCGCCGCTGGCGGCGGAACGCGGCAGCTGCCTATGGTAGCGCCTTGACTGGTCCGGCGACGATGATAAGCCCAACTCAATGGTGTGGCGCCAGGTTGGAAATGTTTGAAGCCGTGCTGTAGCCCCGCTGCCAGTTACCTGCTCGGGCTGCCGCCCTGGCTGGCATCCCTGCCTGCGAGGGCTACCGGCCACGCTGCACTGAACCCACCATGGCACGCTTACGTGACAGGTCGCCGCCGCAGGGGACTGGCTGCGGCTTCTACACGCCGTTCATTTCCGACAGGTGGAATCGGAGCAGGAGACGGGTCGCCGTTGGCACCGCTTTCTGCGTCGACGCAAAATTTCGAATAAGCACGTAGCCCTTGAATTTGAACTCCTTCGCCCCTAACTTGCCGGCCTGACCCGATTTCTCACAATAAGGTGCGCCATGGCTCTCGATACTGCCAAAGAGGAACGCGGCTTCCAATCGGAAGTGCGCCAACTCCTCGACCTCGTCATCAACTCGCTGTACAGCAATCGCGAAATCTTTCTGCGCGAACTGGTCTCGAACGCTTCTGATGCGGTCGACAAACTGCGTTTCGCGGCGCTCTCTGACGAAGCGCTGTATGAAGGTGACACCGAACTCGCCGTCGACATCGACTTCAGCGAGCAGCTCGGCACGGTCACTGTGCGCGATAACGGTATCGGTATGACGCGCGAGGAAGCCATCGAAAACCTGGGGACAATCGCCAAATCCGGCACCCGCGACTTTTTTGGCGCTCTGTCCGGTGACGCGAAGAAGGATTCCCAGCTCATCGGCCAGTTCGGTGTCGGCTTCTATGCCGGTTTCATTGTCGCCGACAAGGTCGTGGTGACGTCGCGCAAAGCCGGTGGTGGCGAAGACGAGGGTGTTCGTTGGGAGAGCGACGGCAAGGGCGAGTTCACTGTCGAGACCGTCCGGCGCAAGAAGCGTGGCACGGAAATCGTGCTGCATCTGAAAGAGGACGCCAAGGAATTCGCCAGCGGCTACCGTCTGCGTGATATCTGCAAGCGCTATTCCGATCACATCGCGGTTCCCATCCGCATGCCGAAGGAAGGGGAGGAAAAAGGCTACGAGGCTATCAACCAGGCCACTGCGATGTGGCGTCGTCCCAAGTCGGAAATCAACGATGATGATTACAAGACGTTTTACAAGCACGTCGCACACGATTTCACCGATCCGCTGACCTGGATCCATTCGAAGGTCGAAGGCAAGCAGGAATACACCACGCTGTTCTACGTGCCGGCGCGTGCGCCTTTCGATTTATGGGACAGGGATACCCGTCACGGCGTCAAGCTTTACGTGCAGCGTGTGTTCATCATGGACGACGCCGATACGCTGTTGCCGCGTTATCTGCGATTCGTCCGCGGCGTGATCGATACGAACGACCTGCCGCTCAATGTCTCGCGCGAGATCCTGCAGCACAACAAGGTACTGGAGACGATACGCTCAGCGTCGGTCAAGAAAATTCTCGGCATGCTCGAAACGCTGGCCGAGGGAGCCGACTATGTAGCGTTCTGGAGCGCTTTCGGCCGCGTAATCAAGGAAGGCATGGTCGAGGATTTTGCCAATCGCGAACGCATCGCCAAACTGCTGCGTTTTTCCAGCACGCACGCCGACCTGGCCGAACCCGACGTCAGTCTGCAGGACTATGTCGGGCGCATGGGCGAGAGCCAGAAAGACATCTTCTATATCGTTGCCGACGGCTTTGCCGCTGCGCGCAACAGTCCGCACCTGGAGTATTTCCGCCAACAGGGCATCGAAGTGCTGTTGATGCATGAGCCGATAGACGAGTGGGTGATGACGCATCTCACCGAATTCGACGGGCGCACGCTGAAATCAGTGGTCACGGCGGAGATCGAAGCGTTGCCGGCCACCGATACTGCCGCGGCGGACAGCACCGATTTTCTCGGTCGCGTGAAGCTCGCGCTTGGCGAGCAGGTCGAAGATGTTCGTCGCAGCCAGCGGTTGACCTCTTCGCCGGCCTGTCTGGTCTCGGCCCAGGAACAGATGAGCGCGAATCTGGAGCGCCTGCTGAAAGCGGCAGGTCAGGAAGTCCCGGGCGCAAAGCGCATTTTGGAAGTGAATCTCGACCATCCGATCATCCGCGTGATGCAGGGACTGAGCGATGAGGCGCAGCTCGGCAGCTGGGCAAAGCTGCTGTTCGAGCAGTCCATTCTGGCCGAGGGCGGCAAGCTCGAAGACCCGGCTGGCTTCGTGAAGCGCATGAACGATGTCGTGCTCGAACTGGCCGGTACGGCGGCATGAACGTAACCGGCGGCAGAGCTTCAGCCGCCGGATTGATGGAGACTGCTGCGCGTCGTTTTGAACAGGCCGGTGTGTATTTTGGCCACGGTACGGATAACGCCGGCGACGAGGCGGCGTTTCTGGTCCTGCACGCACTGGCGTGGCCTTTCGATGTGGCGCCCGATGAGTTGCAACGGCCGTTGACGCCAGCTGAAATCGCGGCGGTCGAATTTGTGATTCAGGCACGCATCGACCAGCGTGTACCAGCCGCTTATCTGACGCACCGTATGTGGTTCGCCGGGTTGGAGTTCTATGTCGATGAGCGGGTGCTGGTGCCGCGCTCACCGCTCGCGGAATTGATAGAGGGCGGCTTTCAACCGTGGCTGGGAATGTTGCCGGTACGGCGCATTCTCGATATCGGCACCGGCAGCGGGTGTATTGCGATCGCCATGGCAACCGCTTTCCCGTCTGCGCAGGTCGATGCCACGGACATCAGTGAACCTGCGCTCGCAGTCGCGGCGATCAATCGCGACCGGCATGGTCTGGCCGCACGGCTCGAATTGATGCTGGGCGATCTGTTTCCGCCGCCCGGGCCGCGTTACGACATCATTGTCAGCAATCCGCCATATGTGCCGGATGAACGTGTCGCCGAACTGCCGCAGGAATACCGCAATGAACCACGCCTCGCACTCGCTGCCGGCGACGACGGTTTGAGTTGCGTGCGGCGCATTCTCGCCAATGCGCCAGACTATCTGAACGCGGGTGGATTGCTGATTGTCGAAGTCGGCGAAATCGCCGATGACGTCGCCACCTGCTACCCGAACCTGCCGTTCACCTGGGTCGAGTTTGTCCACGGCGGTGAAGGTGTGTTTGTGCTGACCCGCGAAGAGCTCGTTCGCGGCTGCTAAGATAGCGTCATGTCAGGCAATACCATCGGTACGCTGTTCACGCTCACGACCGCCGGCGAAAGTCACGGCCCCGGCTATCTCGGCATTGTCGATGGGTGCCCGCCAGGACTGCCGTTGACCGAAGCCGATATACAGCACGATCTCGACCGCCGCAAACCCGGGCAATCACGCCACACCACGCAGCGGCGTGAAGACGATCGCGTGCGCATCATGTCCGGCGTGTTCGAAGGTCATACGACCGGGACGCCGATAGGACTCGTGATTGAGAATACCGATCAGAAATCCAAGGACTATTCCAATATCGTCGACAAGTTCCGGCCTGGCCATGCTGACTACAGTTACATACAGAAATATGGCCGGCGCGATCATCGCGGCGGCGGGCGTGCTTCAGCGCGGGAAACCTGCATGCGGGTCGCGGCCGGCGCCATCGCCAAGCACTATCTTGCGCGCCACCATGGCGTCAGCGTGCGCGGCTATCTGGCGCAACTCGGTCCGCTGGTCCTGGATTGCGTTGATCTCGCGACGACCGATGGCAACCCGTTTTTCTGTGCCGATCCGTCACGGGTGACGGAACTCGAGACTTACATGGACGCTCTGCGCAAGGAGGGCGATTCGATCGGCGCTCGCGTCAACATCGTTGCCAGCGGACTCGCGCCGGGGTGGGGCGAACCGATATTCGATCGCCTGGATGCCGACATCGCCAAAGCGCTGATGAGCATCAATGCAGTGAAAGCCGTTGCCATTGGTGATGGATTCGATGTCGTGCTGCAGAAAGGTACGATGCATCGCGATGCCATGCATCCGCAGGGATTTGCCAGCAATCACGCGGGTGGAATTCTCGGTGGTATTTCGACCGGGCAGGATATTCGCGCGAGCATCGCGCTCAAGCCGACGTCGAGCATCCGCTTGAGTGGTGAGACAATCGATAGCGCGGGGCAGTCGGCCTCTGTTGAGACCTACGGCCGTCACGACCCCTGCGTCGGGATCCGTGCCGTGCCGATAGCGGAGGCCATGATGGCGCTGGTACTCGTCGACCATCTGCTGCGGCATCGCGGCCAGAATGCGGATGTAGCCGTAGCGACGCCGGTTATCACCCGCAAGCCGAGCGGGTGAACTTCGTTAGCAGCCCAAGTAGGACCCAGGGTCCTCAATACACCTTCAGAACAGCGGCGTCACCATCGCCTTCGATGTACTCCTCGAAACCGTCCCCGGGCGGATTGCCGTCGTAAATTTCGTACTCACGCTGCTGGCGCCAGGCCTCACGCACGAACGTATACGGGTCGAGTGCCGCCTGGTCGCGGATGCGCGTGGCGTCAAGCAGATTGGCGCGCGCATTGACCGCATTGACGATGCCGGCAGGAATCGTCACAGGCGCTGATAAATAGGTCAGTGGGTTGAGGAATATCCCCATCACTGGCGCTCCGAGGTCGCGATAGGAACTCGGGCCTAGCAGTGGCAGCGTCAGGTAAGCACCTTCATTGGCGCCCCAGGTGCCAAAAGTCTGCCCGAGGTCTTCGTTCTGCTGTTTCAGCCCCATGCCGGTGGCGGGGTCGAACAATCCGCCGAGACCGACGGTGCTGTTGACGAGAAAGCGCCCGGAATCCTCGAAGAACTGGTTGCCCTTGCCTTGTAGAAGGTCGTTGGCGATGGTGTTCAGGTAACTGACGTTGTCGAAGAAATTCGTGATGCCTTCGCGCACCGGGTCAGGTGTCACGTTCGCATAGCCTTTTGCGACCGGCTCGAGGATATTTTTGTCGAGCGTATCGTTGAATGCGTAGAACTTGCGATTCAGGGACTCATGCGGGTCGCCGCTGTTGCCAGTATCGGTCGACGCGCAGCCGGCGAGGAGGAGCGCCGACAGGGCCACGACCAACGCCGAGGACGAAGAGCTGAAGTCTGACATGGTGGATGTTCCGCGAGATCTCTGTTGGTACTTCGGGTTGTAATCAAGCGCTGCGGATATTGCCATATTTGTTGCGCAGACGCACTACACCGCCGGCGCTGGAATTACGATTTGTGGGCCATTTCTGCAATCTTGGCGTCCAGCCGTTTAATCAGTGAATCAAGCCCTTCGGCATTGATAACGGCCGCGTACTCGGCCCGCTTGAGAGCCAGGTCGGAGACGCCCTGGGCGATGACATTGACGACCCGCCAGCTGCCGTCGGCGCTTTTATGCAACAGGTAGGTTAACGGTACTTTATCGCCATCGGACTTGACCAGTTCAGTTCGAACTACCGTGCCCGCTTTACTCTCGGCAGTTCCCAGCGTGGCGAACCGTTCACCGGAGAATCGAGCGAAGTTTACTGCATAGGTTGCGGCACTGAGTTCCGCAAAGGTCTCGAGGAAACGCGCTTGCTCGGCCTCGCTGAAGCGCTTCCAGTGGCGCGCCGTGACTATTCGCGCGATGGCCGGGAAATCGAAAGACTGCGCCAGCACCGGACTCAACAAGTCGTATCGCCCCTGGTAGCCGAGCTTCTCGGCACCGGTCATCGCCTGCAACAGCGTGGCGTGCAACTGCTCGACGACACCTTGTGGCGACGTCTGCGCCTCGGCCTGCACGTTGCCTGCGATCAGCGCAAACAGCAATACGAGACACTTGATCATTCCCATGGTGGATAACTCCTCGTGTGCATTCATCCCGGTAACGTTCCAACTCGAGTCCGATGTCAGCGACCAGGTCGCTCTCTCAATCGGACTCGAGCCGCGCGTAGCTGCGCGCTTTCCAGCGGCTGCGCTCACCCGACCAATAGCGCCGTGCCGATGTCCAGGTCATGGCCAGGAACAGGCAGGCCGCAAACGGCAACGTCGCCACCCACCAGTCGGGCAGACGGTAGTAGCGGACAGTCGGCAGATACGTTGCAAACAGCGCTTGCAGCGCAACCACGCTGGCAACGGCGGCGAAGCCGTTGCCAGACAGCAGTCCGACCATGGGCTGTACGAAACCGAGCAGCAACAGCACCGTGCACAACAGCAGCAAAGGAATCGAGTAGCGCAGCTGAGTGAATGCTGTCCGGGCGACCATATTCCAGATGCCTTGCAGACCGTCATAGGGCCGGACTGCGCGGACCGCGTGACTGAGACCGATCCAGGTACGTCCGCCGCGCGCCTTGATGCGACGAGCCAGCGTGCAATCGTCAATGATCGCATCGTGCAGCCCGGCGAATCCGCCAACGCCGCGCAACGCCGCCGTGTCAAGCAGGATGCAGCCACCGGCCGCAGCCGCGACCAACTTTGCGGTACTGTTCGAGACAGCGAACGGGTAGATAAGTTTGAAGAAAAAAATGAAGGGCGGCAGCAACAGTCGATCCCACAACGTCCGCAGGGGTAGTTCCGCCATCACCGAGACGAGGGTCAGGTCATGCCGCAGCAACCGTGTCTTCAGCGTTCGGAGGATGCCCGGCGCGAGCTCGATGTCGGCGTCGAGCAGTAGCACATAGGTCGATTCGACCTGCTGCAGACCTTGCTCGAGTGCCCACAGTTTGCCGCTCCAGCCGGGCGGCGGCGAAGTGCCGGCAAGTATGTGCAGTGAGGGCAGTTCCAGCTCACGCGCGATGCTGGCGGTGCCGTCGCTGCTCTGATCGTCGATCAGCGTGATGCGTGCGAGCGTACCCTGTCGATCCAGCGCACGCAGCGTAACGCTGATACATGACGCTTCATCGCGCGCCGGGATCAGAACTGAGACATCGTCCAGACGGGCTTGGGCGGCAAGGTCGGGCTCGATGTGTTCGCGGGTCGACCAGGGCCGCCACGGCAGCAGCAGCAGGGCAACCCACATCAGCGCAGCCAGGAATGACAGCGTTACCAACACGGTCATCGGTACCGCGCACAGCGGTCAGAGATGGCCGCAGGTGCGCGCAGCAGTGTCAGGCGACGCGCTGCGTCTTGCTGCAGCTGGCGGCGCCCTCACTCTGCGCGACCAGGCGCGGCTTGCTGGCCGGCTCGTCGTCGTAGTTGAACGGTACTTCGGGCGCCATCGGGCCGTCGAGGCGCGGCCCGAACAGAGCGACCCTCGCTGCTTTCAACGGGTGCGCGAAGGTGTCGTCGACAGCCGTCATCTCGTAGCCGCAGTGCATCAGGCAGTTCGCGCATTTCGGGTTGCGACCGGTGCCGTATTTGTCCCACTCGGTCTCGTTGATGAGCGCTTCGTACGTCGCCGCGTAGCCTTCTCCCACCAGCAGATAGCAAGGTTTCTGCCAGCCGAATACGTTGCGCGTGACAGCGCCCCATGGCGTGCATTCGTAAGTCTGATTGCCGGCCAGGAAATCGAGATACATCGACGACTGGTTGAAGCGCCATTTGCGCCCTTTGCCGAGGCTGAAGATGTCGCGGAACAACTGTTTGCTGCGTTGGCGGCCAAGGAAGACATCCTGACGCGGCGCGCGCTCGTAATTGTAGCCCGGCGACATCGTCACGGCTTCGAGTCCGAGCGCCATCATGTCGTCCATGAATCGCGCGACTTCTTCAGCGGTCTCGCCCTGGAACAGCGTGCAATTCGCCGTCACGCGGAATCCGCGTGCCAGCGCTTTCTTGATCACTTCAATACATTTATCGTAAACGCCTTCGCGGCACACCGAGGCGTCGTGTCGCTCGCGACTGCCATCGAGATGGATCGAGAAAGTCAGGTACGGGCTCGGCGTGAACTCGTCCATTTTCTTGTCGAGCAGCAGCGCATTCGTGCACAGATAGACAAACTTCTTGCGTGCGACGTAGCCTTCGGCGATGCGCACGATGTCTTTGTGGATGAGCGGCTCGCCACCGGCGATGGAGACGACTGGAGCGCCGCATTCGTCGATCGCATGCATGCAGTCTTCGAAGCTCAGGCGCTTGTCGAGAATATCGTCGGGGTAGTCGATCTTGCCGCAACCGGCACAGGCGAGGTTGCAGCGGAACAACGGTTCAAGCATGAGTACGAGCGGATAGCGCTTGTTGCGCTTCAACTTCTGGCCAAGGATGTAGCGCCCGACGCGATACTGTTGAAGAAGCGGTACGGCCATTCTTTAACCCTAAAAAATGAGAGGCTTTTCTCGTTGTCTTTCAATTAATTGCGGTTCATACCACAATGGCGCGTAACCTTACTGTAATGGCGTATGAAAGTACAGCCCCGATGCTCCGAAATCAGCCTGTATCAAGCTCAGCCTAGCGGCCTTGCAGGGGTCTGTCTTGAGTCTCTGCAGCGGCGCGTTTCGAGTACGCATAGTGTCTTGCAAGGCAACGCACCGCTATCCATAATTCGTGGCCCTGCCGGGTCGCCCTGAGTATCGATTGCCCATGACACAGAGTTCCAAGTATCCGCTGCTTGACGCCATCGACACACCTGCGGATCTGAGGGCATTGCCGGAATCGAAACTCGAGCAGGTCGCCGCCGAAGTACGTGCTTTCCTGCTCGATTCCGTCAGCAGGAGCGGTGGCCACTTCGCCGCCGGTCTTGGCTCAGTCGAGCTGACGGTTGCGTTGCATTACCTGTACAACACGCCCGACGATCGCATCGTATGGGACGTCGGCCATCAGGCCTATCCGCACAAGATACTGACTGGTCGCAAGGGGCGACTGCAGACTATCCGCAAAGCGGGCGGACTCGCGCCGTTTCCGAAACGCGAGGAAAGTCCGTTCGATACCTTCAGTGTCGGCCATTCGAGCACTTCGATCAGTGCAGCACTCGGCATGGCGATCGCGGCCAAGCTGATGGGCACGCGGCGGCGGGCGGTCGCGGTCATCGGCGACGGTGCCATGACTGCCGGCGTAGCGTTCGAGGCACTCAATCATGCCGGCGACCTGGGTACGGATCTCCTCGTCATCCTGAATGACAACAACATGTCCATCTCGCCGAACGTCGGAGCGCTATCGAACCGTTTCGCCCAGATCCTTTCCGGCAAGCTTTATACGACAGTTCGTGAAGGCAGCAAGAAAGTGCTGGCGCAGATGCCTCCGGTCTGGGAGCTCGCGCGCCGCGCGGAGGAACACGTCAAAGGGTTGATCGTACCAGGCACTCTGTTCGAGGAATTCGGCTTCAACTACATCGGTCCGATTGACGGTCACGATCTGCCCGCTCTGGTGCACACGTTGCGTAACGTGCAACAGCTACATGGCCCGCAACTGCTTCACGTCATCACCAAGAAAGGCAAAGGGTATGCGCCGGCCGAGGCCGACCCGGTGAAGTATCATGGCGTGACGCCGTTCGATCCCGATACCGGCATCCTGCCATCGTCGAAGAAGGGCGCGGTCAACTACAGCGATGTGTTCGGCAACTGGGTCTGCGACATGGCCGCACGTGACCGCCGATTGGTCGCGATCACGCCGGCGATGCGCGAAGGTTCCGGACTGGTGCGCTATGAACGAGAGTATCCCGAGCGCTATTTCGATGTGGCCATTGCCGAGCAACACAGCGTGAATGTCGCCGCCGGCATGGCCTGCGATGGTCTTAAGCCGGTAGTTGCCATCTATTCAACGTTCCTGCAGCGTGGCTATGATCAGGTGATTCACGATGTCGCCAACCAGAATCTGCCAGTTCTGTTCGCGCTCGATCGGGCTGGACTGGTTGGCGCGGATGGTCCGACACACAACGGCAGCTACGACATCTCGTTCCTGCGCTGTCTGCCGAACATGACTGTCATGGCGCCTGCCGACGAAAACGAATGCCGACAGATGCTCTATACCGGCTTCATGCTGGACGGCCCGTCCGCTGTCCGCTATCCACGCGGCACCGGGCCTGGTGTTGCCATCGACGACGAAATGCACGCGCTGCCGCTCGGTAAAGGAGACGTCCGGCGCCACGGCAAGCGGATAGCAATCCTCGCTTTTGGCGTGATGCTCGCACCAGCGCTTGAAGTCGCCGAGCGACTCGACGCCACCGTCGTCAATATGCGTTTCATCAAACCACTCGACCGCGCGCTCATACTCGAACTCGCTGCAACGCATTCGCTGCTGGTGACCATTGAAGAAAATGTCATCGCCGGGGGCGCCGGCAGCGCTGTCAACGAGTGTCTGAATGAGGCCGGCCTGGCTTGCGCGATTGCCAACTATGGTCTGCCCGACCGACTCATCCAGCATGGTTCTCGCGAAGAAATGTTGGCCGATGCGGGACTGACAGCGCCGGCGTTCGAGGCATTCATTCGCGAGCGGTTGGCGAAACTGGCGAACAGCTTGCCGGCGGCTCGACGGGCGTGAATAACGGTTCCTGATTCCCCTGCACGGCCCAGGCCGCGGAGCGGGAGACGCGCGTCGGGACCGTGAAAATACAGGGATGTATTTTCCCGAGCTTACATGGATGTACTTGTCGCGTGTCCCGACGCGCGTCTCCCGCTCCGCGGCCGACTATCGCCACCAAGCGACGAGGAATCAGGGACCGTTATTCAGTACGGCTTCGAACGCGGCTAGCAATCGTGCCAGATCGTCGGTCTCTATCTCACCCATGACGGAAATGCGAAAGACGCGTTCGGACAGTGCGCCCTGACCGGCGTAGATGATGAACCCGCGCGCTTTCAGCTCGCGATGGAGGTCGTCGTAGCGGTGTCCCGGCGGGAGTTCGAATGCGTGCAGGACGCATGATGTATCGGCTTCCGGCAATAGTGGCGTGACGCCGAGTTTGAGCAGGGTGGCACGTACGCTTGTCATGCGTTGTTGAAACAGCTTTTCGCGCGCGACTCTTCCGCCGGCTTCATGGAATTCATCGAGTGCGGCATCGAGGGCATAGAAGGTCTGTACCGACTGCGTGAACGGTGTGCCGCGGCCATCCTGGCGCAGCAGGTATTCACGCAGATCGAGATAGACCGCGCGTGATGTTGCGGGTCCGGCGGCGACAGCTTCGCGTCGCGCAATCACGAATGCCGTTCCCGGCACGCCATGCAGGCATTTGTTCGCCGTCGCCGCACAGGCATCGATATTCCAGCGCTCGAAATCGATGGCCTCGGCGCCGAAACTGCTGACGCCGTCGACGAGCAGGCGTACGCCACGGACAGAGCACAGCGCAGCGAGACGAGCGAGGTCGTTCAGTCGTCCGGTCGTCGTTTCGTGATGGACGACGGCAACGTGAGTGAGATGATGGTCGAGGAGTGCGCGCTCGATGGACGCAAAATCCGGGGCCGCGCCCCAAGGCGCGCGCAGTGCGGTCGATGGAATACCGTAAGCGTTTGCAATTCGGCTCATGCGTTCGCCGTAGACACCATTCTCGATCACCAGCAGGCGCCCGTCGACAGGCACCAGACTGACCAACATTGCTTCAACTGCCGCCGTTCCTGATCCGGTCAGCAGGATAGACGCCCAGTGCTGCGGATCGAGGTCGTAGACGGCCAGCAGTTTGCGTCGCAAGCCATCCTGCAATTCGGCAAACTCGCGCTCGCGATGGCATAGGTCCGGGCCGAGCAGCGCCTGGCGCACGCGCTGGCTGAGTGTCACCGGACCGGGGTTGAGCAGGATGGTTTTCATGCAGCGGTATCGATATGGCGCATCAGGCGCTGCAGGACGGCGGGTGGCGCTATCGTTGGCCGTGGTAGTGGCTCGAGTGCACCCGTTTTGATCTTCAAGTGAAGCAGGCTCAAGCCCGCGCCCGCTGCGAACAATCGCTGGATATCATCCACGTGATCGCCACGCAGCACGGTGCGGTAGCCGCAGGCTGCGGCAATACCGGCAAAGTCCGTCGCCGCCGTCACGGTTGCCTGGGCGCCCGTTGAGTCGTGTGCTTCGTTATCAAGCATAAGATGGACGAGGTTCGGCGGCGCATAAGCACCGATGGTCGCCAGGTTGCCCATGCGCATCAAAGCCGCGCCATCGCCATCGACGACAACTACCCGGAGATCGGGGCGAGCCAGGGCGAGCCCGAGCCCAAGCGAACTGCAGCAGCCCATCGAGCCAACCATGTACAGGTGCTGCGGTCGATCGGCGATTGCATAAAGCTCGCGCCCGCTGAAGCCGGTCGTCGCGATAACCACAGTAGACGCGTCAGAGGTGGCTTCAACGACATCGCGCAATACGGCTTCACGGCTCAATCGCGCTGATGGCGGGCGAATGTGCCCACTGCCCGCGACGGTGACTGAGCCTGCACGGGGCACCGCGTCACTAGCGACCAATGGATAAGCCTCGCAGGTGCCTTTCTGCATGATCAGGGCATACGGCCGCTTTTCGGCGGCGTGATGCATTGCTATTCGGTCGAGCACTGGCGCGACGTCGTCGGCGCGTTGCGGAAACACTTCGTGCGGAATGCGCATCGTCTCGAACAACTGCTCAGTGATGGTGCCCATCAAGGCGTGCTGCGGTTCGTCGCTGACGCCCGGCTGGCCTCGATGCGTGCAGATAACGAGCAGCGGAATTTCGAACGTGTGTGTCAGCGATGTCAGCGGGCTGACCGCATTCCCGAGGCCGGAATTCTGCATCATCGCTATGCTGCGCTGACCGCCAATCCAGGCGCCGGCGGCAATTGCCACAGCATCGCCCTCGTTGGCGGCGGAGACATAATTCAGTCGGCGATCGCCGATCACGAAGTTGATGAATGGGGTGAGATAGGAGCACGGTACACCGGCGTACCAGCTGTATCCGCGTTCGCGTGCGCTGTCGACGAAATCGCGGGCGTGCATCATGGGGGCGACTCTCAGCGCTGGCCTGCGGTGAACTCGCCGGCGTCTTCGAGGTCGGTCAGCGAATTGACGTCGAGCCAGTGTCCATGCACATAGATGACCCGGATCGGATGCCCCTGCGCAACAATATGATTCAACAGATCGTGCATGCTGAGCTGAGAAAAATCGTTTCGTTCAGCCAGAGCATCAAGGCTCTCGGTCAACCACAACTGGCCGCGAGCGCGTGTTCGCAGCATGCCTATCCAGCGGCCATCGGCGCTGCGCGTACCGCGCATTGATTCATGCGCGATGGATTCGAGCAATACGTCCTGACCCCACAGCGAGCGATCGTCCGCGGTCGAACAGTAGGCATAGTCCGGTGCGCCTGACGCCACCCGCGCTGCCGGCTGCGAATCGACGACGACCGTGAGATCGCGATCAGATTCGATGAGCCCACGCAGTATGTAACTGCGGAAAATCAGATCGCCGTAGAGGATAACCATGTCGTCGCGGAACAAGTGCCTCGCACACATCAGCGACGCAAGTTCGCCAGTCTCGTCATAGCGTTCGTTGACGACTATTTCAATGCCTGACACATCGATGGTATCGGCCTTGTAGCCGGCGACGACCACCACGGGTTCGACCTGCTGTTTCTTACAGCGCTCGACCAGGCGCGCGAGCAGCGGTTTGCCGTTGACCGGCAACATGACTTTGGGCCTTGCGGCCGTCAGTGTATCGAGGCCGTCGCCGCGGCTTGCGGCCAGCACGATGGCGACAGGGTCGCGGCGCGAGCCGAGAAAGTAGCGCCGCTCGGCTGCCGCCAGCTCATCGGCGCCCTGCAGGCGGAAAATCTCTTTCACACTGGCAACCTGATCCTCGACATCGATCAAGGTCTGCGCGCTGTGAATGTGTCGGGCAGTTTCCTGCATCGCATCGACTGCGCTTCGGATCAGATGATTGGCCCAGATGACGACACTCACGCCAGCACGTTTGAACACCTCGGTCGGCGTGCTGTAGTACTTGGTCGGCACGATCACGAGTGGCGCGCGATTGGCCCAGACCTGCGCGAAATCGAGGATTTGATCGGGTTTGGACCAGGCGCTGTGAATGAGGATTGCGTCGGCACCGGCGCGATGGTAAGCCTCGGCGCGGCGCAAAGCCTCCGCTGTATCCCAACCGGCGATATAGGCTTCGACCCTTGCCACGATACAGAAATCGTCGTCCGTCTGAGAATCCTTGCCTGCCGCGATCTTGCCGCAGAATTCGTCGACGTCGGCAAGCTCCTGACGCTCACCGTCGATGAAGCTGTTGGTTTTGGGGAACAGTTTGTCTTCGATGCAGACACCGGCTACGCCACGCTGTTCCAGTTTGCGCACCAACCTGCGCATATTATTGAAGTTGCCGTAGCCCGTATCGCCATCGAGCAGTATCGGTATATGGGTGACATCGGCCATGAACTCGACCATGTCCACGACCTGGGTCCAGCTCGCCTCGTTGTTATCGCGCACGCCGAACTGCGCCGACAGTGCGAGTCCACTGGCCCAGATACCCTTGAAGCCGGCTTCCTCGACAATGCGCGCGCTGATGCCGTTATGCGCCTCGAGGATGAACTCGAGTTCCGACGAGTCCAGCAGGCGACGCAGCTGGGTGGTGCGCGACAGGGTTGGAGATAAGTGTTCAGTGCTCATCGAGGGCCGGCAGGATGTCCTGGGTGGCGCGGTTCAGGTCCGCAGGGAAATCGATTTCAATCCAGGGCAAACCGCTGATGTCTTCGATGCCAATGGCAGCAGGATCGGCGAGTGCCAGATCGCGCAGTGCTTCCTCGTGCGGTTGCTCGCGGCGGCCATCGGCGACATAGCCAGCCAGCAGGCGGGCCAGTCGAAGCGCGCCATCCGCGCTGAACTTGAAGAAGCCGACTGATTCACCTACCGCATCATAGCGGAGGTCGGGGGCGAGCTGTTTGCGGAACTCGACGATACGGTTGTCACGCAGGCAGATTTTGACTGGCTCGTCGCCGGGCGTGAAATCGCGATCGATCAGAAAGCAGTTGCGCTTCGGACTCGCCAGCAGACGCGCGAGGATGGCCCGGTGATACAGCACGTCGGCGTCCATCAGCACGATGTCGTCGCCACACAGCAGACTTTGACGTACTGCCCACAGGCTGATCGACGATCCGAGCGAGTGGAGTGGATTATGTTGTAGTAGTACGTTTGGGCTGACGCGACCCTCGAGTGCGCGCGCAATCTGATCGGCCTCGTAACCGACGCAGAGCGTGACCTGATCGACGCCAAGACCGGCGAGATTGTCGAGGTGCCGGGTAAGCAGACTGACGCCGCCGAATTCGAGCAGGCACTTAGGCGCGGGGCGGGCATGCTGGAGGCGCTTGCCAATACCGGCGGCGAGGATGATCGCGTGCACGTCAGCGTAAATTCAACGGCGGCGTGAGCCGCTGAAGACCTGGCGGAATCCGAAGTAGGCGATAGCGTCTTTCATGTTGGAGACAAAACGGCGCACGGGATGCATGGCATGACTGGTGACATACTCCAGCGTAAGTGCGATGCGACGATCGCCTGCCGCTGCTGGCGTGATGCGGTGCCACAGCTTGTCGCCATTGAATACGACCAGCGTTCCCGGCGCGAGCGACATCGCGCCTGGAACCGGCGTGCGTGTCGGCTGGTCATGAAACAGTTCGTATTCCAGCTTGCAGCTCGACTCATCGATGAGACCAAGCAGTACGGTATAGCGGGCCCCTTTGTAGTACGACGTATCGTAGTGATAACCGATGTGGTCACCGGGTTCGGTGTAGTAGTACAAGGCATAGGCGTGCGCATCGTCGGCTGGGCAATACAGCAGAGGCTTGCCGCACAGACGTTCAAGGAATGTACGCAGCGCAGGTTCACGATACAGCGCCGTGAAGGCAGGCGCATGTGCATCAAGCGCGTAACGCGAGATGCTGCCGCCTTTTTTATGCCCGGGAATGAAATTACGATGCACGTGTGATTCCAGCGCCGGCAGACTCATGGTCAGCGTCGCCAGCAACGCTGGCGGCAGGAACTCAGTCAGGGCAATGAACTCGCCGTTGGCGTTGAACTCAGCGGCGAGCGCGGCGTCATCCCAGCCAGCCAGATGCGCGGCAAGCGGCGCGGTATCTGGCAGTTTGACGGTCGTGCTGGACATCGGTGCAATCCCTGAGGCGCTGAGGCGCGGCAAGCGTACCCGGGCAGCGCGTGGGCCGCAACCACCAGCCAGTGCCAATGGTATGAGGCACAACCGTATGCCATAGTCCCGCGCGCCCCGTCAGGCGGAGTTCATGATCAAGTTCGCCAAATTCACTTTTCTGCTGGTTGGCCTGCTGCTGCTGGCGCTGATCCTCCGTGAAACCGATCTCGCCGAATTGTGGACGCAGGTCGCGCGAGTTGGTCCTGGCGGCATGCTTGCCGTACTCGGTGTTTATGCGCTGTATTTCGGCGCGGACGCCGTAAGCTGGCAGTTGGCGTTGCCGAGTGTCGGCATGGATCTGCGTTGGGTTGCGCGCATGTTCGTTGTGCGCATGATAGGCGAGGCTTACAACAACATTACGCCGACAGCTTCACTGGGCGGCGAACCGATCAAAGCGTGGTTGCTCAAAGTCAATTGGGGTGTGCCATTGCGCGATTCCGGCGCCTCGCTCGTGATCGCGAAAACAACCAGTATGTGTTCGCTGGTGGTGTTCGTCGCCATCGGTGTGCTCATGCTGCTCGATCATCCAGGTTTCACCAGCACGCACAAAGCGATTGCCGCCGGCGGACTGGCGTTCCTGGTCTTCTCGACTGTCGTGTTTTTCCTCATGCAGCATCTTCGACTGTCCACGTTCATCGCCGGCAGGCTTGGACGCAGCCGTTTCGGTCGCAGACTTGCCGGCGTCATCGTGGCCGCCGAAGATATCGACCATCAGTTCGCGCGCTTTTACCGCGAACATGGCCGACGCCTGTGGTGGTCGTTTGTGCTGGCCATGGTCAACTGGCTGCTCGGCGCAGTCGAGGTCTGGCTGATCATGGATTTTGTCGGTTATCCGGTGAGCTACGCCGAGGTCTGGATGATCGAATGCATGGTGCAACTGGTTCGCACTGTGACGTTTTTCATTCCAGCGGGCCTCGGCACGCAGGAAGGCGCGTTTCTGATCGGCGTCGGTGCACTGACGGGCGTGCCATCGGCTGGTGTCGCGACTGCGCTGGTGCGTCGATTTCGCGATCTGATCTGGATCGCGGCGAGTTTGGTCCTGGCATCGTTTTACGCGGTGACACCAGCGCGGGTCGCGGCCAGCCGAACCGACCCCGCGGAGTGAGCTCTACGCATCAATCCAGATAATTATTGGCTTTGAACCAGTTGATGGCGTCGGTGATGGCGTCGCGAGCCGGGCGGGAGACATAGCCGAGCTCGTTTTGCGCGCGGGTCGAGTCGAAGTACATTTTTTTTCGGGCCATGCGCAGTCCGTCGATGGTCGCCTGCGGCTCCGGGCCGTTGCGGATTCGCGCCCAGGCTTCGCTGACCCAGGCCACCGGGTAGACCGCCAGGCGCGGCAGACGCACGCGCGGTGGCGGACGTCCGCATAAGCGCGCAACCAGCGTCAAAATTTCACGAAGCGAGAGGTTATCGCCACCGAGAATGTAGCGACGGCCGACCTGCCCGCGGCTAAATGCGAGTAGATGGCCGCGTGCAACATCATCGACGTGCGCGACGTTCAGACCGGTATCGACATAGGCTGGAATTCGACCGCATGCAGCGTCACGGACGATGCGACCGGTAGGCGTTGGCTTGATATCGCGCGGACCTATCGGAGTCGACGGATTGACAATGACAGCGGGGAGCGCTCTATCGCGTACGAGTTCGTCGACAACTCTTTCGGCAAGAAATTTCGATCGCTTGTAGTGTCCGATCATGTCAGCCAGAGTCACCGGTGTGTCTTCGTTCGCCGACGCATTGTCGGACAAGACACCAAGGGTCGCGACGCTGCTGGTATAAACAATGCGTGGAATACCGGCAGTTAGAGCAGCGCCCATCAGCGCGCGGGTGCCTTCGACGTTGCTGTCATACAGCGTTTGCGGGTCACGGACCCACAGCCGGTAATCGGCTGCAACGTGATAGAGACCGGCGCACCCGTTGCAGGCGCGAGCGAGCGAGGCCGCATCGCGAAGATCGCCATTCACGATTTCGACTTCGAGCCCGGTGAGATTGCGCGTGTCGCTCTGTGCGCGGGTCAGCACGCGGACGCGTTCGCCTTCGGCCAGCAGCAGGCGCGTCACCGCGCTGCCGAGAAAACCCGAGGCGCCGGTGACGAGGACTGTCACGGTGCGCTCGACCGCGCACGCATGACGCGTATGTATTGGCCGAGGACGAGCAGGAAAGCGACTGGGGCGCCAATCGCCGCAGCGTGCAGAAATCCATTCAGTGAATTGCTGAACGTCACCACAGGTAAGAGGTAGAGAATATCCTCCGCTTCGAAGCCACCCCAGCGCGGTTGACGTGTAGCGACCTTGCCATGGTGACGCTCGATCTGATCACGCAAATGGAAGATGCCAGCAACGGCGAATCCTGCAACCGCACCCATTGCTGTCGCAATATGGCCCAACGGCCCATGCGCCAGGCCGACGCCGATACCGGCAAACAGGCCGACCGTGACCAGCGCATCGGAAATCAAATCGAAGTAGTGGCCGAAGCGGCTCGTCTTGCCGCTCTCACGGGCGAGTTCGCCGTCCGTGTGATCGAGGAAATTCGACGCGACAACCAGTCCCGCTGCAAGGTTGGCATGGCCCCCGCTCGCAAAACAGAAGGCCCCGGCGCCGCCAACCAGCAGTCTGAGCGCAGTAAAGTGATTGGGATGAACGATGCGAGAATGGATGAATGGGCGTACTAAAGCGGCAGCAAGCTGTGCATCCCAGGGCTTGTTGCTCATGTCGCTGTATCCAAGGTCCTTAGATTGGACATGACGTCTTGCTCATGGACTCCCCAGCCCGGACGGTGACGAATTTTCGTGCTATCGTCAATTCGGGATGATCCGCAGGGCCGCAACCCGATGCCTGGTAAGCGTTTGCTGTGGCGGCGTCACGTGTGATCGCTCACGCGACCAATTGGCGCGCCGCCCGGGCCAGTTGGCGCAATGCGGCGCGATACCATCCGGCCAGACGCAGCAGGTCGCCGAGTTCACCGGGCCGGCGCAGCAACGCCGCGCAAGTCGCCAGCGCAGCCTGACGACCGTCGTAGCGCATACCGGCGAGTGCCGCGAGCGGTAAGTCGAAGTCAGCCGGATCGACAATGCAGCGAACTGCAGCATAAGGGGCGCCTGCCGCCGCTGCGATCCGCGCCAGCGCTGCGGACTCCATATCCACTGCCGCTGCACCCGACGCAAGTTTGAGCGCATGCTTCGTTGCGACTGCCGTAGCCGGCGCGGCAACGCTGACTATGCGGCAGCGTTGAGCGCCTAGCCCGGCAAATCGCGCACTGAACAGTGCCGTCAGCGTTTCGTCGCCTGACCAGCATCCGCCGTTCTCGTCGTTGATCGTCTCGGCGATCAGCAGACTTGTAGCGTTGAGCCTTGTGTCGAGTCCGCCGGCAAGCCCCCAGCTCACGAGTGCGTCGCATCCGTCGGCCAGGCAAGCTGACCCGGCGGCCGCGGCGTGCTGCGGGCCAATGCCACTGACACGCACGACACCGACATGGCCACCGCAGAGCTTGCCCGATGTCCAGGCAAACGTTGCCGCTTCGGCAGCAAGTGCAGTAACGATGCCGATTTTCATCTGACTCGCCGGCGACGGGATAGCGACTGGGAACGATATGTCAAGGCGCGAGGCGGCTGCCGGTGATTTCGGCGACGCTTGCTATCGGCGTCACGATGCGGCGCTGGGGCAAGCCCATTGATGTGAGGTCGAACAATGCGTTCAGCAGCGTATCGGAGGACACCAGTAGATTGGTCGTGACCAGCGTTACCTTGACCGCTCGACGGGAAATTTTGACATCCGTACCGGCCGAAAAATCGCGCCGACCATTCAGCTTGCGTAGCGTCAATACCGCCATGCCCAGCGCCCATAAGCAGAATCGGCGCATTCCCGGCTCGTTCGAAGGCAATAACAAGGTATAGCGAAGCGCATTGCGCAGATGGCCATGTGCGATCGCAATGAGCTGACCGAGTCCGTCCGTAAACGCATTATCGCCGGCGCCGGGCGCGAGCCCGCTTAAAACGACACCACGTGCGGCAAAGATGTCGCGCGGCAGCCAGCAAGCGCCGCGCGCGCGGTCCTCCCAGATATCTTTCAGGATATTGGTCATCTGCAATCCCTGGCCGAAAGACACCGCAAGATGCATCATCTCGGTCTCGCGCGCGCGCAATTCCGGGCAATGATCGCAGAAAAACGCCGTCAGCATTTCGCCGACGACGCCCGCCACGTAATAGCAGTAACGATCCATGGCGGCCTGATCGGTCACACCATCGAGCGTTTCCTGGCCCTGATAGTGAACCATGCCCTCGGCCATGATGCGGACGCAACGCGCCATGGCCGCTCTCTGGCGCTCGTTCAAACTGTGTGTGATGCGAATTACGGCCGGCGTCGCAGCTATCAATTCGCGCTCGGCCGCAGTGGCATGTGCCGCAAGCGCCGGCGCTAACGCGACGGCAAACGGCTCAGCCGCCGAACGCGCCTCCACGATGTCGATGAAAGTGCGTGAGAACTGCTGCTTATCGCTGAACGATAACCCGGCGTCGTCTTCGATCGTATCGGCAATACGGCAGAGCAGGTAAGCATTCGAAATCGCGCGATCGAGTCCCGCCGGCAGTTGCGGGATCGTCAACGCAAACGTCCGCGAAACACCTTGCAGGATGCGGCGTTGAAAATGCTCGTCGGCCTGGCTTGGCGGGGCTGTCATCTCGCTTGATTCGCGGTATATCCGTGGAGTGGCGGGCGGATCTTACACGGGTCGCCCGGGTGACGCAGCCGCGACAGCCCGGCGGCCGGTACAGCTGCACGCAAGACGGTGTGCCAGTACACATGCATGACACACGATGTTTCCTGGTCGACACGCATGGTCACGCCGGCAGCAACGGAACACCTATCAACCGGGTGTGCAACCAGAGCACGAACGCGACGTAAATTGCGAGCCCAGACACGACAGCGACGACATCGAACATCACTTTCGGATGCGCTACACGCGAACTTCTGCCACTCCGTTTGACGGCCATCAGATCGGCTACCGCCCACAGCAGAAAACTGCCGAACAGCAGCATGGAGGCGAGGTCGCCATTGACGAGAAGATGGGCCAGCGCCCAGGTTTTCAGTGCCAGCAGCATCGGGTTGCCGAGCCGCGCTTTGAGATGTCCCGGTACATAGGCGGCAACCAGCAGCACGAACACGGGCAGCATCAGCAGCATCGTGAGGTGGCGCAGAAATCCAGGTGGTGCCCAGATGTCAATGCGCGGTGCGTCACCGTAACCAACAATCAGCAAGACGAAGCCGGCCAGCGATACCAGCGTATACAGTCCACGATAAGGCAATGCGCCGATACGTTGCACGAGTCGTTCGCGCGGTACGCGGAACATCGAAAACGTATGCGCCGCAAAGAACAACACCAGACCAAGGACGAACACTGCCATGACGCTCTCCCATGCGGTAGACCCGATTGTAACCGAGTGAGAACGTACGAGGTGGATCTGGCGAGGCATCGTCTCGACGTACCGCAGCTCCCTAGTCCGATTGGTGTTTGTGGTTTCGAATACCTTCGTTTGCCACTGACGAGATTCCTGACGTGGGTGCGTGGTCGTGGTCTCGTGGCGGGACACGCTGCAAGTACATCCATGTAAGCTGCGGTGCGCACGTCCCTGTGCGCACAGCGTCCCGCCACGAGACCACGACCACGCCTTGTGCTTGGTGAAACCGCTGGAGGGCAGCTCTTTTCTGCACCCAGCAGAACGAAAACCCCCCGCCCTTTCAGGGTCGGTGGCGGGAACAGGGGCAGGCGCGCCTCGCGCGCAAGCGGGCCATGGATGGTTTAGCGTAGCGCGCGCGGTAGTGGAGCCATCCAGGGATGGATGGCGTAACGGTAGCCAGCCCCTGTTCCCGCCAGCGACCCGCTGCACGGCGCATCAACCTCAGTGAGGCCGCCTCTGCGCGGCGCGTCAACCTCGCTGCAGTCACCGCTGAACGGCGCAACAATCCCGGTTATGCCACCTCAGCGATTCAATCTTCCATCAGGTCATCGTACAAATCGTGTGCACGGGCCAATTCGGCCGGACCGTGGTAGTCGGGGAAAAGCTGTTCGGTACCTTCGAACTCTTTCAGAACTTCACGTGCCACGGTGACCTTATGCACTTCGGTCGGGCCATCGGCAAGCCCGACGTGGTAGGAATTGATGACCCAGTCGGCGAAAGGCATCTCGGTTGAAATGCCGAGTGAGCCGTGCAGATGCAGCGCCCGTGCCGCGATATCGTGAAGGACCGATGGCATGACGGCTTTGACGGCGGCAATGTGCTTGCGCACTGCCTTGTAATCGTGGGTCTGATCGATCATCCAGGCGGTTTCCAGCACGAGCAGGCGGAACTGGCGCAACTGAACCCACGAATCGGCAATTTTCTCCTGCACCATCTGCTTGCGGGCCAGCAGCTCGCCTTTGGTCGTACGCGATAAGGCGCGTTCGCACATCATCTCGAACGCCCGACGTGCCTGAGCGATGGTGCGCATGGCGTGGTGTAACCGACCGCCGCCGAGACGTGTCTGCGCAACCACAAACGCGTCGCCGCGTCCGCCAAGCATATTCTCGCGCGGCACGCGGACCTGGTTGTAGCGCATATAGGCGTGAGTTGCTTCAGGTTCCCCATAGAAAGTGAGATTGCGTTTGATCTCGACGCCCGGTGTGGCGGCAGGCACGATGAACATCGACATGCGTCGGTATGGCGCCGCGTCCGGGTCGGTCACCGCCATGACGATGAAAAACGCCGCGTAACGGGCGTTGGACGAAAACCACTTCTCGCCGTCGATGACCCACTCGTCGCCGTCTGCTGTTGCCGTGGTCTTGAAGACCAGCGGATCAGCGCCACCCTGTGGCTCCGTCATGGAAAAACAGGACACTATCTCGTTGGCCAGCAGCGGTTCGAGAAATTCTTTTTTCTGCCCGGGCGTGCCGTAATGGGCGAGTATCTCCGCGTTGCCGGTGTCAGGTGCCTGAGCACCGAAGACTATCGGTCCAAAGCGGGAACGGCCGAACAGCTCGTTCATCAAAGCCAGTTTGACCTGGCCGTAACCCTGACCGCCGAGTTCCGGCCCGAGGTGGCAAGCCCACAGACCTCGTGCGCGAACTTTTGCCTGCAGTGGACGTACCAGGCGCACGAAATTCGGGTCGTGAATGTTCCATTGACTGCCGAGCAGGTGGTCGAGCGGTTCGACCTCCCGGCGCACGAACTGGTCGATCCAGTCGAGTTGTTGCTGAAATGCCGGATCGGTCGCAAATGCCCACATAACGGTGCTCCCTCGATTTGTGCTGGAACGCGGCGTCGCGGGCTGTTGTCATCGACTGTAATCAGACGATCACGACGTCGTGGCCACTGCGGTGCGCTCCAGTTCTATAATGCCTGCTTACCTGCCCGATCAGTGAACGGGCGGCAACCCGATTACTGTACGGCAGGAGACCACCCCGCGGCGATGGCCATCAATCTCGAAAATCTCAACCTTGCCCTGTTCTGCGACTTCGAGAATGTCGCACTTGGCGTGCGCGATGCCAAGTATGCCAAATTCGACATCAAGCGCGTGCTTGAACGATTGCTCGTCAAGGGCAGCATCGTCGTCAAGAAAGCTTATTGCGACTGGGAGCGCTACAAGGAATTCAAGGAGCAGATGCACGAAGCGGCGTTCGAACTGATCGAAATTCCGCACGTCAGGCAATCAGGCAAGAACTCGGCCGACATCCGCATGGTCGTCGATGCGCTCGATCTCTGCTATACCAAGGCGCACGTCAATACGTTTGTCATTATCAGTGGAGATTCTGATTTTTCGCCACTGGTCAGCAAGCTGCGTGAGAATGCCAAGACCGTGATCGGTGTAGGCGTCAAGAATTCGACTGCCGATCTCTTGATCCGCAACTGTGACGAATTCATTTTTTACGACGATCTGGTGCGCGAGGAAGAGGACAATCGCCGTCGTCGCCGGCGCACGCCGGCCAAAAAAGCGACGATCACCGATAAATCAAAAGCCAAGTCGGACGACACGCCGACGGCGGTTGCCGAGACACCGGCGCCGACCGTGGACAAGCTTCAGGCCGCCATCGAGCTGATCCTCGAAACAGCTGACGCGCTGCAGCAGGAGCGCGGCGAGGAAGAGACGCTGTGGGGTTCGATGATCAAGCAGGCACTTAAACGTCGCCGACCGGAATTCAACGAAAGCTACTACGGCGTTCGTTCGTTCAACAAGCTGCTCGAAGAAGCTCAGACGCGCGGTCAGCTCGATCTCGAACTCGATGAACGTTCCGGCGGATACATCGTCAAGCGCGTCACGCACGACGAATAGTCCGGCAGCGGCTCGGCGTTTGGATCGGCGCTAGCCGGCGCCAAGCGCGGTGCGCAGTCCGGAGTAGGACGGTTGATCGATCGCCACCTGATCAACGACGGTCTGCCGCAAGTGTGCGGCAAGACCATGCGAATTCAATGCAAGGCTGCCGTCACGCAGCGCATGAACAAGTTTCCAGCGTTGCCCTTCGAGGGTGCCGGTAGTGCCGAACAGCGCGTCGAGGCGCGCGAGTTCGGCTGCGCGCGCTGCGGCCCCAGAGACGAGATCGCGGACGACGATGTCGAGCGAATTTGCCGCAACACGCGCCAGATAACGCGTTCGGCCAGCGGTTTCGTCGGCGACAGGACCACGCAGAAACTCGCCCACACTCGCCAGCAATTCATCACAACGCGGCATTTCACTTGTCGTCAGCGCAGTCAGATCCGACGGCGCGACTACCGGCCCCGGAAGCAGCAGGTTGACGCAGTCGACCTGGCACTCAGAACTGCGCCTGCCGATACCTGGACGCTCGACACTGCGGTCAGGGCCGTGCCGGTAATATTCGGCCATCGACAGGCAGCCGATGGCCCACCAGAACGAGCCGAACACTTCCCAGTAACGCACATGTTGTGGATTGACCTGGCGTCCGCTGACGGCGGCGTAGGCGGCGTAGAGTTCGGCCCGCTCGCCGAAGCCGCCGACGGCGGCTTCGCTGCGGCCGAAACGCCACGAATTCGTGCACAGCCAGCCGAGGTCGCGCATCGGGTCGCCAATATGCGCTACTTCCCAGTCGAGTACAGCGACGATGCCGCTGGTCGGCGTGATCATCAGATTGCCGTTACGGAAGTCATTGTGCACGAGGGTCAGGTTTCCCACTGGCGGCAGATGTTCAAGCAGCCAGCGCGCTGTGAAATCGATCATCGGTTGTGGCGTGCCATGGGCCTGATAGCGCTGCCACAGTCGGCGGACATAGGTTTCCGGCGGAAGTCGATCGAGTTCCTGATCGAGTCCGCTGGCATGAACGTCGATGGCGTGGATTCGGGCCAGGATCTCGCCGCACTGGCGCGCGAGCTGCGGTCTGATCGCATCGAATTCGGCAGCTTTGACAATGCGCATACCGAGCGTCTCACCCTCCAGCCAGTCCATGACGAAGCCCTCGCCGAGGTCGTCTTCGCGGCGCAGCACGTAGCGGACTGTCGGTTCAGGAACACCGTGCTGGCTGGCCAGCGTGAGTAGGCGCGCTTCCAATGCCAGGCTGATCTGCGCGTCGACCCGTTTACCCCAGGCTCCGCCAGCCGCGCGACGTAGCGCATAGCGGCGTCGGCCGCAGCGAGTTTCGATATCGACGCGATAGGTTTCCTGGCTCGCCCCCGCTGTCAGGCGCTGACAGTCATGCACGCGTTCAAAATCATCGAATAACCGGCCACACAAAGCCGCAAGTGCGTGCTCGAGGCTGCTCATAGGTATGAGCTCACCGCGTGCAGGTGCCGCAACAGGTGGGTGCAGAGGTGCATGGGCACACTATAAAGCAGGTGCGGGTCGGCGTGTTTGTCGCGCCTCGCTCTGATCGTCATCGATAGTCGCGTGGATTCCATTACAATCGCCGCGACGCCGAAGATTCGCTACTCCCCGAGGTAACCCATGACCAAGTTGCTCTATGTCGAAGCATCGCCGCGCGGCGACCGTTCTTATTCGAGCGCGGCTGCCGCTGCGTTCCTTGAAACTTACCGTGCGGCCCATCCTGCCGACACCATCGACAAGCTCGATTTATGGAGCGTGACCCTGCCGCGTTTCGATGGCGATATGTTGAATGCCAAGTATGCAATCATGCATGGGCAGAGCCCGAGTGCGAAAGAGGCTGCGGCGTGGGCGGAAGTCCAGACGCTGTTCCAGCGGTTCAATGCGGCGGATAAATATCTCATCAGCCTGCCAATGTGGAATTTCGGTATTCCCTATGTACTGAAGCATTATATCGACGTCATCACTCAACCTGGTCTGGCCTGGAGTTTCGATCCGGCGAGCGGTTATACCGGTCTGGTCAAAGGCAGTGTCTGCGCCATTTACGCCAGCGCGGGGGCTTATCACGCCGGCAGCGGCGCTGAAGCATTCGATCTGCAGCGGCCGTATCTAGAGAACTGGCTGGCGTTCATTGGCTTGACCGACGTGCGCCGGGTAACCATCGCCGGCACTTTGGGTGCACCCGAGGATACCGCGCGTGCGCGCGCTGCTGGCATCGAGGAAGCGCGTCAGGCTGCCAGCACTTTCTGAAGCCGGCGCGATGGCGCCATCGTCCATAATCTGCAGGGGGAATCATGCATCCGATAAAATTCGGTCTGTTTTTGCCGTCCGACAATCTGGCCGACGCCAAGGCGGCGTCGATCCGCGCCGAGCGCGACGGATTTTTCTCGGTCTCGACCAACGACCACTTCTATTCGCCGCTGACTTCGCCGACCTCGCCGCAGCTCGAGTGTTTTACCGCGCTGACTGCCATCGCGGGCGTGACCAGCACGCTCAAGCTCGTCCCGGCAGTTGCGGCGGCCTCGTTTCGGACACCGCCGCTGCTGGCCAAGATCATCTCGACTTTGGATATTGCGAGTGATGGCCGCTTCATCTGCGGTCTCGGCGCGGGTTGGCAGGACAAGGAATATATTGCTCACGGCTATCCGTTTCCACCGCTTGCCGTGCGACTTGAACAGCTCGATGAGACACTGCAGGTTCTGAAAGCGATGTGGACGCAGGACGCGCCGACCTTTCATGGCAAGCATTTTCATATCGATAACGCCTATAACCTACCGCGCCCTGTACAGAAGCCGCGCCCGCCGATCATGCTCGGCGGCTCCGGTACCGGCCTGTTGCGCATTGCTGCCCGTGAAGCAGATATCCTGAACATCATTCCGCCGACGTCGAACGGCAAGGATTTCGTCAACGATCCGGCGGCGACGCTCAAGTTCGATACGGCACGACTCAAGCAGCGTATTGCGCTCCTGCACGAGTTTCTCGCTGAAGCGGGCCGGCCGCGTGAAGCAGTCGAACTCGGGGGTCTGCTCCTGATTGGCATCTCGAAGACGCCACAGGACCCGGCTCTGGTTGGACTGGCCAGCCATCTCGGATTCCCGGACTATGCGACTGCCCAGCGCTCGCCGGTTGCACTGCTCGGCACGCCGGCCGAAGTCCGTGAGGAATTGGCCAAACGGATTGCCGACACGGGGGTGAGCTATTACATCCTGTTTCCGGCCACGCCTGATACGCAAGCCCTGTTCGTCGATGAAGTCATGCCCGCAGTGATAGGCTGAATGACCCAGCACAACAGTGCTCGGCGTGACTGACGGTTGCCCGGCTGCGTCGCGCGGCAGACAGCGTTACAATGCACGCCGTCCGGGCTCGAAGTGCCGGTCGGGGATAGCCGTTCGGGTGCCGGATCTGCGCGCCTGATGCATAAATTTGGGGCCCGCATAAGGCACCTTAAAAAAGGGGGAGTAATGTCGCTAGCAATCTCGCCGCGTAACCTGTGGTGCGCTTTCGGTCGAAACACTGTGCAGGCCGTTATCATGGCTGCAGCAATTGCCGGCGCAACGTTGACGCTGGCTACGCCAACGCTTGCCGCTGACGTCAAACTCTATCAAGTTGCGAGCGGCGTGATACAGATGGACAAAGGCTGGCTGACCGCCATGCATGACGTCGGCAAGATTATCAAGGTGCCGGTTTCGATGTTTATCATCGATCATCCGCGTGGCTTAACGTTGTATGACACTGGCAACAATGTGGCAGTGTCAGATGGCAAATGCGAAAGCCACTGGGGCAAGCTGTGTTCGGCTTTCCTGCCGATACAGAAACGTGAGGAAGTCATCGACAAGCAGCTCGAGAAACTCGGCTACAAAGTCGAGGACGTCAAGTACGTCATCCTCTCGCATATGCATCTCGATCATGCCGGCAATATGGAGATGTTCCCCAACGCCACCCATGTCGTCCAGAAAGAAGAATTGAAAACTGCCTGGTGGCCGGAAAAATTTCAGGCCGGCGCGTTTGTTCTCGGCGACTACGACGATGCGCGCAATTTCAAATATCTGCAGCTGACCGGGGATTTCGATCTGTTCGGCGATGGCTCGGTGATCGTGCTCGATACCAAGGGCCATACTCAGGGCCACCAGTCAGTGCAGGTGAAACTGAAGAATACCGGCACGATACTGCTGAGTGGCGACGCCATCTACACACCGGAAAACGAAGCGGGTGTCGTGCCAGGCATCAGCTGGAATGCCAATGAGTCGATGCAATCGATCGACCGCTTGAAGATGATCCGTGATGCGACTCAGGGCCAGATCTGGTTTTCTCACGACGCCGACCAGTACAGCCAGCACAAGCACGACGCTGCATACGACTGAGTTCCTGGCTGAGCCTGCCCTCGAACTGACCGGCATCTGCAAGCGCTATCGGCGCCGGCAGGTGCTGGGCGGGCTCGGGCTCTCCGTTCGCCGGGGCGAGATTGTCGGGCTGCTCGGCCCTAACGGCAGCGGCAAGACGACGACGCTTCGCATCGCGGCTGGACTGTTATGGCCCGATGCCGGTGGGGTGCGCGTCGCCGGTCGCAACCTGAGCCCGGCTGATACGGCGCTGCGTGCGCGCATCGGCTATCTGCCGGAACGCGTTCCTCTCTACGATCCTTTCTCAGTGCGCGCCTACCTCGAGTTCGTCGCCAGTGCGAGAGGTCTGCGCGGCGCGGCGCGGCAAGTCGCTGTGGCGCGCGTACTTGAGGCGTTCGATCTGGAGAGTGCCCAGCATCGCGTGATCGGACAGTTGTCGAAAGGATTCCGCCAGCGCGTCGGGCTCGCCCAGGCTTTGGTCGGCGAACCGGATGTGTTACTGCTGGACGAACCGACCAATGGGCTCGATCCGTTCCAGGTCGTCGAGGCTCGCGCCATGATCGGCGCTGCTGCCGAGAATCGCGGTGTCATATTTTCGACGCACGTCCTGCAGGAAGTCGCTGCCCTGTGCACGCGGGTGGTATTCCTGCGTGACGGAGGGCTGATCGATCTGCCGTTACGCCCGGCCGACGGCTTCGAAGTGCTGATCGCGCTGTTGCGTGCGCCCACGGCCGATGGCCTTGCTGCCGATTTTGTCGCCTGCGATCCGCGCTGTGTCGTCGACAGCGTCACGGTGCTCGGCGACGGACTGCTGCAAATCGCCGTGACTGTCCCAGACGAACCCGGCCTGCGTGGAAAGCTGGTGCAGGCGCTGATCAGGCGAGGCGAGCTGCGCGAATTCGGCGGTGCTCAGTTTGCTCTGGAAGCGTTGCTCGCCAACGCTGTTGCCGCTGCGGAGAGCAGGGGATGATCCATGCCTGGGCGACGCTGTTCCAGCGCGAATTGACGCACTATTTTGTCACGCCGATAGCCTATGTCATCATCGCCGCATTCTGGGCAGCCAGCGGTTTCTTTTTCAGCTTCAACGCGCTTTTTGTCAGCGCTGTCGACATGGTGACCGCGTTTCACAACATGAGTCTGCTGCTGATGTTGATGATGCCGCTGGTGTCCATGCGCACGCTTGCCGAAGAACGCCAGAATCACACCCTCGAGTTACTACTCACTTTGCCGCTGGGCGACACCGTGATCGTACTGGCCAAGTACACCGCCCTGCTGGTCGTGCTGTCGATGATGCTGGCCGGCAGCGCGCTCGCCATCGTGCCGCTGGCATTGTACGCAGCGCCCGACTACGGCCCGATACTCGGCGGCTACTCCGGCATTTTTCTGCTCGCCGCCACGTTTGCCGCAGTCGGCGTGCTGGCATCCAGTCTTGCCACCAATCAGGTCGTTGCCGCCATCACGACCTGGAGCGTACTGCTGCTGTTGTGGTTCATCGATTATGCGGCGGCTCTCGATCTCGGCGCGAGCGCCACACAGTGGCTGCAGCATCTGTCGTTTTCCGTGCAGTATCTGGATGTCATTCGCGGCGTCCTCTCGCGAGGAGCCGTGGTGTACTTTCTTACGCTCTCTGTGGTGTGCCTGGTCGGTGCGGCGCAGGTCTTGAAGCTGCGTCGGCTCTGACTGGTATGCCGGGCAAGCGAGTGCGTCGCTGGGTCGATCTTCTGTTGCCGCTGGCGGCCACGCTGACGCTGGTCTCGGCCTTGAACGTCTGGGCGCTGCGATTTCCCGCACGCATCGATTTGACCAGCGGTGCCGTATACAGCATCAGCCCACAGACGCTGGCCGTGATAGACCGTCTCTCGAAGCCGGTCACGATAACGTTTTTTTACGACACGCGCAGCCGAGCCATGCAGGATGCCAAATACCTGCTCGAGCAGTATGCGGCGGCATCACCGGCTATCACGCTCGAGACTCACGATCCGACGCTCGAGCCGGCAGCGGCGGAGCGCCTGCGCGTGCAGTTCGCCGGCACCGCGGTATTCGAGAGCGGAACGCGTCGGGTCACGGTGAATGAACCCGGCGAAGTCGGTTTCACCAATGCGCTGATTCGAGTGACCAGCGCGGCGGTCGGACGAGTGTGTTTTACCGATGGGCATATCGAATCGAATCCGTTCAGTCTGCAGACACACGATCATTTCGAAGGGGATGGCGCCGGCGACGGGCATCAACATTCCCGCGGTGGGCACGCGCTGACTCTGCATGAGCGACATGGCATGGGCATGGCAAAGAACGCGCTCGAGACACTCGGCTTCACTGTGCAACAGCGCCTGCTGCTGTCCGGGCCCAAGTCGCTGAAAGATTGCTCGGTGGTTGTCGTGGCTTCGCCGCAGCAGCCGTTCGCACCGCAAGAAGTCGCCTTGCTCAAGACCTTCATCGCCGCTGGCGGACCGACCTTCATACTGCTGGAACCGGGCGTAGCGAATGGTCTCAGCGCTTTGCTGGCCGAGTACGGTGTGGCCGTCAGCACGTCGGTCGTGCGCGATCCGGCAAGCCACTATTGGACTGATCCCGCGACGCCCGCAGTGACCGACTATGGCCGACACAAGATCACGCGAAATCTCGCATTGTCGTTTTTTCCTGGCGCCGCCGAACTCTCGCCGCTCACTACGGCCATGCCGTCGGCATTAGTTGTCACGCCACTGGCGGAAACGAGTCCCGATGCCGTTCTCGCTGGCACGCCGATGGCCGCGCCTCGCACACGCACCCTGCTCCTCGATGCGACACTGGCTGCCGATGCGTCCGCCGGCCACGCGCGGCAACGACTGGTGATCGCCGGCGATGGCGACTTCGCGACGAATTCTTTTTTTGCGGCGCTTGGTAACGGCCAACTGTTTTTAAATGTCGTGACTGATCTTGCCGAACAGGAGTCGCTGGTCGACATCGCCCCGCGTGAATATGTCGTTGCGCAGTTGCGCATGACTAACGATGAACTGCGCGCAACGTTTCTGCTGACGACGGTGCTGGGTCCTCTGGCCATGCTCATGCTGGGGCTGTGGCAATGGCAACGACAGCGGCAGGCCGGATGAGCGCGCGAACGGCGTTCTGGTCGATAGTGCTCGCCTGTGGCCTCGCGCTGTGGGGATATCTGTTCACCGGCGCCGCGCCGGACGTGGACTTGTCGACCATGGAAATCGAGTCCAGAGATTCCACCCGCGCCGATCGCCTCCTGCGATGGCCTCTGGCGCGGCTGACAGCGATTGAATTCGGTTCGCCAGCAAGCATGCCCCGAGTCGAGCGCGATGGCACGGCCTGGCGCTATGCCGACGTTGTTGCGACAGGCGTCGCAGCAGCTGCGCCGGCTGACGTGTCGGCCTTCATCGACCAGCATCTGAACATGTTCGGCGCCGCGCGCATCGAGCGCAGCTTCACGGCTGCCCCCGCAGCGTTCGCCGATTACGGTATCAGCAGCAGTGGTCAAGGAATCCAGTTGTATGTCGACAGACAGGCCCGGCCAGCTTGCACTTTACGCATCGGTAAACGCACACCAGACAGCTTCGGCCAATATGTCTTGATCGAACCAGAGCAGCGCGTCGTTATCGTTCCGGCCTACCACATCGACAATCTGGCCGCGCTTGCCGCCGGGCCGCAGCCCGTGCCCTGAGTCGTGCCCTGAGTCGTGTTGATCTCGACCGAGCTCTACGCGGCTCGTCCCTATCCGCTATTCCGGCACCAGCCAATCGACTGACCAGCGTCCCTGCCGTGCTGGCGACAGCCGCGACCATAGCCACGGCAGCAGAGTTCGCGCATCGTCGTCGAGATGCCACGGTGGATTGACTATCAACAGAGCACTCCCGCGCAGACCCGTACTGTGCTGTTCGCCAAACAATGACAACTCGAGACGCAGAATCTTGCGCATCCCGCTGGCAACGATGCGCCGCTCGAATCGCGCGATTTCGTCGCGCGCCATCAGCGGATACCACAGCGCGTAAACACCGGTAGCCCAGCGTTTGTGGCCTTCTGCGAGCGCCTCGGCCAGTCGCGTGAATTCCTGAGCGCGATCGAAAGGTGAGTCGATCAGCACCAGCCCGCGGCGCTCAACCGGTGGCAGGAACGACTTCAACGCCTGAATGCCGTCCATCTCATGCACGCGTACATTGGAGTGGTGCACGAAACAGTCGTCCAGGGCAGCGCAATCCTTGGGATTCAATTCACACAGCACCATGCGGTCCTGCCCGCGCAGCAGGCGGCTGGCGAGCAGCGGCGAGCCCGGGTAAAAGCGCAGCGTTCCGTTCGAATTCTCGGCGCGCACCAACGTCAGGTAGGGCTCGATCAGCGACGGTACTTGCGTTTGGTCGAAGATGCGTGCGATGCCGTGGGCGAACTCGGCATTTTTCAGCGCCCACGCGTGCGTGAAATCGTAGCGGCCGATGCCGGCGTGAGTATCGAGGTAGCACAGGGGTTTGTCGTTGACGGCAAGTTGCGTCAACAGTCGTACGAGCATGACGTGCTTGAAGACGTCGTGCGCGTGACCAGCGTGAAAAAGATGACGATAGGCCAGCATGGGCGAGCGAGTGAACAGCTTGTCGAGTATGGCCAGCGGCATTGTGCCGGCATTGTGTCGGCATTGTTAGATGACGACTCATTCGCCACAAACCAGGGCGGGCACAGCGCAGTGGCGCACCCGTCAAGCGTGATGCCTTGTATTGTGCATTGCACAAAAAGAGGTCTGTTTTGATCGCCGATGGTCTCGACAGCTTCGACACCAGATTGCTATTTATTCAGCTAATCAAGTAGATAGTTCTCTCAGCATTGGCTGGCAAGGGAATTGCTAAGTAATGACTGTTGCCATCCGGGAATGCTGTCGTGAAACGACTACTGCCTCACCTTTTCGGTCTGCTGCTGCTCGCCTGCGCGACGCCCAGTCCAGCGGCAGAGAGCCTCCCCGCACCCGGCCACCTGTATGCCATCGGCACGCATCAAATGCACCTGTACTGCCAGGGCCAGGGTTCGCCGACGGTTGTCTTTGAAAGCGGTCTGGGTGGCGTCGGTCTCGAATGGATGGGCGTCCTTGAACGGGTCTCGCGGCAGGTCCGCGCCTGCTACTACGACCGCGCCGGTTACGGCTGGAGCGAACCCGGCCCAATGCCGCGTACGGCAATGCGCGAAGCGGATGAGCTGGCTGCGCTGCTCAAAGCGGCAGACATTCGCGGTCGGTTGCTGCTGGTTGCCCATTCCTATGGCAGCTATGTCGCGCAAGTCTTCGCGCGCGCGCAACCGCAGCGGATCGCGGGCCTGGTGCTTGTCGATGGCTCGCACGCCGCCCAACTCGCGCGCTTCCCGGTCGTGCGAGGCAGCTACTGCACGTCGCTTGATCGCGGGCTGCCATTACGGATGCAACTCGAACCGCATCTGCCGGCAAGCTTGCCGACTGGCGATCGCCGAACGATGCTGACGTTGATGCTTCGTGAAAGCGCCGCCCGCGCGCAGCTCTCTGAACTCTGTCATTTCGCTGACAGCGCGGCTGCCGCTGGCGCCGGAGGTCAGGCGTTTCCGCAGGTTCCGTTATCGGTCATCAGCCGCGGACGCGCCGAATTCCCGGCCACCGAAACAGGCCGTGCACAGGAACGCGCATGGACTGCGTTGCAAAGCGATCTGTCGCATCTGGTTGGTGGAGCGCTGCATGTCGTGGGCCGGCAGAGCGGTCACCACGTCCACCTCGATCAACCTGCGCTGGTCGCCAATGCGACAGTCAATTCAGTCATGCTCGCGCGCAGCGCAGTTGGTGACGGCTATCACCGCCGCTTTGCTGGCCAAGACTGAGTAACGCCGGCGTTCAAGCGACGGGTGGTGGTTGCCCGTCGAGGCAGGGAATATCGAGATCGATGACGGCCCAGCTTGGCGCCGATGCCGCCCAGATAGTGGATTGCGGCTCGACAACATCGGGATCATCGAGCGTACCGACACGGACGATAATCCACTGCGGGCGGACGACCGCCGCGCTGAATAACTGCGTGCCACACTGTGGGCAGAACTGTCGGTGCATGATATTGCCGCTGTCGGCTGTGCTCTGAAAGTCGCGCAGCTCGCCCGTGATCTCAAGTGATGCGGTCGGGAAAATTGTATTGACGGTGCCGCTACCGGCACCCAGATACTGGCATAGACGGCACCAACAGACACGCGTCGCAATCGGCTTTTCGTGAGCGGTATAACGGACCGCACCGCACAGGCAGCCACCGGTAATCGCCATGTCGTTATCCTGTGGTCGCCTGACCGTAGTATCGTGGCGGCCGAGCATATCATCCGGGGGAGAAGTCGTGGCGAAGCAGCGGGGGCACGTTGCGGCGCTGGCAGCGCTGCTGATCGTCAGCGCGCCGTTCCCATTGCTGATATCGGCTGCGGAGCTGTCGGCGCAATCGACTGCGTCGATTCCGCCAGGGCCGATAGGCGACGCCATCAAACGTGGCCGCCAACTGGTACTCGACACGCGCGCACAGCTACCCCGGAACGCGGGCAATGGATTGAATTGCAGCAGCTGCCACTTGAACGGTGGAACCGTAGCCTTCGCCGCACCTTATGTCGGATTGACCGGTATATTCCCCGAATATCGTGCGCGCAGCGGCCGAGTGATTTCGTTGCAGCAGCGGATCAACTCCTGTTTCCAGCGCTCACTCAATGGCCAATCGTTACCATGGGATTCGCCTGAGATGAACGCCATCCTCGCCTACATCAGCTGGTTATCTGTCGGCTACCCCGCCGGCAGCCCATTCCCTGGCAGAGGCTTCGAGCCGATAGACACGGCGCTGGCGCCAGACAGCGCGAGAGGCGGGAACATCTACGCTACCCGTTGCGCATCCTGCCACGGCCCCAATGGGGAAGGGACACCGTTGCCGACGGGGGCTTATGCCTTCCCGCCGGTGTGGGGCAAGGATTCGTTCAATCTAGGCGCCGGCATGGCGCGGACGTATACGGCAGCCGCTTTCATCAGACATAACATGCCGCTCGGGCAGGGCGGCACGCTCTCCGCGCAGGACGCCGTCGATGTCGCGGAATTCGTGACGCATCAACCGCGCCCCGATTTTCCGGCACGCAGCGCTGACTGGCCTGCGGGCGGCAGACCGAAAGATGCCCGGTGAGCCGTTGCGGTCACAGCGGAACCGAATCCGGCAGCTTGCCATTGCAGCTTTAGATCTAAACCATGACCCATGCGGAGATAGCCATGAGTGAGCCAATTTCTTCCGACCAGCGTCGCGAGTTTCTTACCTTGGCGGCAACGATGGCCGCTGCCGGCCTGGGTGCCCTGTTCCCGGTAGGTAACGTAGCTGACGCGGCGCCGATGTCACCATTGCCAACGGCTGGCGTCGCCGAAGTCACGCGCTGGCTGGACAGCATTCCCGGCCGATTCCGCCAGGTCGTCGACTGGCCCGAAGAGAACCGTGGTATGGGGCTCGCGTACAGCTATGCGTTTCTGCTCAGCGCGGCGGCGGGGTGGGGCGTGGCGGAAACCGAACTCGGGGCAGTACTCGTGATCCGGCACAACGCCATCCCCATGGCGTTGAATGATGCCGCGTGGGTCAAGTACAAACTCGGTGAAGTATTCGGTGTGATCGATCCGCAGACCAAAGCACCGGCATTGCGCAATCCCTACTATCAGCAGCCGATAGCGCTGCCGTTTCCCGAGATGGCCATGTCGAAGCTGATCGAGCGCGGCGTCAAGGTGGCGGCTTGCGGACTGGCGATTGCTTTTCGCAGCGCGCGTCTCGCCGAAAAACTGGGGCTCGATCCAGAGCAGGTCAAGCAGGACTGGCTGGAAGCCGTTCACCCCGGCGTCACCGTCATGCCGTCTGGGGTGTTCGCCTGTCACGCGGCGGGCACGCGCGGCTGTACGTATCTGTTCGCTGGTTGAGCAGGGTCCTCAGCGCTTTCGCCCCGGCCGGTCAATCTCGCTGGCAGACTCGCGTCCGCGCGACGGCACGGGAGCGCCTGTTGCAAGATTGCCGTAGCGGTCCAGCAGCTCGATCAAATCGCGATACAGTTTCTCCAGGCACGCGACGAATTCGTCGGAGAAGCCAGCGGCCAGATCGATCTGGCGCAGCGCGCCAGCTTGCTGGTCGAAGAAAATCGCGTCGCGAAAATGATGGCAGAAGATGGCCGGGCCCAGCGCGTTCGCGTCTTTACGTTCCGGAACGAGCTGGTCGAGTCGCTGATCGAGTTCCCGCCACACCGGCCCCAGTCTGGCGGCAACCTGTTCGACTGCTTCAGTGACCATCAGTGTCGCGCGCAGATCAATAGACTCCAGCAACGATAAGCCACTGGTCAATGCGCCACCTGAAGCGCTCTGCTCGTCAGTGAGATAGGCGGCCACGCTGGGCAGCGCTTCGGCCAGAATGGCGTGTTCCAGATGCGTGCGCGAGCGGTCGAATTCCCCAATCAGGTTCGCATATCGCTTGTGCTCCTGGGCCGACTGACCGCTGGCGTGCAGATGCCGCAAGCTGGCAGAAAGGCCTTCGAGGTAGGCTTCGATGACGCGCGGGATCTGTTGCTTGATTGCCGCCATGCATAACGCAGCGATGGCGTCTGCGGTCATTTCCGGTGCGGCTGGCGCGGCCTTTTTCGGCTGCGCCGCTACCGCGGCAGCGGTTGCATCGGCGGTAACGAGACTCTGCAAAGCAGCCAATGCGTCGGCGTCCACCGCCAGCAGGCGGGCTTCAATCATCTGCTGGTCGCGCGTACGGATCTGGCCATGCACCGTGACGCGACGCGCCTGATTGTCCAGCACCGCCTTGAACGTGATCAGGATGCCTGCGCCCGTCGTCGCCCAGCGCTCGTCGACCGAGCCAGCCTGGCCGTCGAAAATGAGTCGGATCCCATCTGGCCACCACTGACGAATAATCATCGGTACAACGGACGGCGCGAGACCGGCGACCAGAGCTCGGGCGCGAACGCCGTACGCCGAGGGGGTCGGGCGGCTTGCGGGTTTATCGGAATCGGGCACCGGACTTTCCTCCTTCATCAGGCACTGTATTGGCCGCGGTGGGCGGCTGGTGACGCGTCGCCCCGACGCTCCCTATTTATAGCAGGAAGTGGCGGTGGGTGAACCGATAGATGGGTCTGAATCTGATGCCCAAGGATGCTGCTGCGCATGGCGCCGAAAGGCAGGTGATTGCGCCGGCACGCTTGCCGCGCGTGGTCACGGAGCGTTGGCGCGAACAGACTGGTGCCGGACGATCGCGTGGACTACATGTTCGATGAATGGGACGCGGACTGAATGCGTCGATCAATTAATGGTCGGGGTGACAGGATTCGAACCTACGACCCCTGCGTCCCGAACGCAGTGCTCTACCAGACTGAGCTACACCCCGACAGAAAAAGGAAGGACACGAGACGGTGGGCGTCTACGCGCGCCGGACTGAGAGAGAAATTTAGAAGTGACGGCTGACGGCGAATTCGACCAGTACTTCGAGCGCGCTGCGATACGGAGACTTCGGGATCTCCGCCAGTGCCACCAGAGCTTTGTCGGCTTCGGCCTGCGCGCGGGCGAAAGTGTAAGTGATGGCACCGGTTGATTCAATCGCGGCTTTGATTTCGTCAATCTTGTCGAGTCCGCCTTGCTCGATTGCGTGGCGAACCAGTGCGCTCTGTGCCGGTGTGCCGTTCCACATGGCATAGAGCAGGGGCAGGGTGGGTTTGCCTTCGGCAAGGTCATCACCGATGTTTTTGCCGAGTTCTTCCGGCGACGCGTGATAATCCAGCGCATCGTCGACCAGCTGGAATGCGGTGCCGATATGGCGGCCGTAAGCGCCCATCGCATTCTCGAACTGCCCGCCGCGTTCGGCGATCACCGCGCCAAGGGTGGCCGCCGCTTCGAAGAGTTTGGCGGTTTTGTTGTGAATGGTCGTGAGGTAACGTTCTTCAGTGGTCTCCGGATCGTGGCAGCTCGCGAGCTGCATTACTTCGCCTTCGGCAATCGTGTTGGTCGCGTCAGCGAGGATCTCGAGGACGCGGATGTTCTCGAGGTCGACCATCATCTGGAAAGCGCGCGAATAGAGGAAGTCGCCAACCAGCACACTGGCTTCATTGCCCCACACAAGATTGGCCGTTTCGCGACCGCGGCGCATATTCGAGGCGTCGACGACATCGTCATGCAGCAGGGTAGCGGTATGGATAAGCTCGACAATGACCGCGACATCGATATGCCGGGTGCCCTCGTAGCCGGCGGCTTTGGCGCTCAGAAGTGCGAGCAACGGGCGCAGTCGTTTGCCGCCACCGGCAATAATGTAGTGGCTAAGCTGGTTGATCAGTACGACATCGGAGTACAGCCGGGCTCGGATCAGGCGATCGACAGCCGCAGAGTCGGCCTCGACCAGCTTGCGCAACTCATCGATATTCGGACTGATTCTTGTAACTTCCACAGGGTTACCCGGCAGTGAGCGCGGGGCTGATCTTGCCAAGAGCAAGGCTAAATTGCCATTGATTATGCACCCTCCTTGTCCCGGACAGGCGTTTTACGTAAAATCGCGCGCTCACTCGCCCCCGTAGAAGACAGGTTAAGCCATGCATGCAGTGATCAAGACCGGCGGAAAGCAGTACCGCGTCAGCGCCGGTGACAAACTGAATATCGAGACCCTGCCCGTTGCGGCGGGTGCCGAGATTCAGTTCGACGAGGTCCTCATGCTAGGCGACGGCGCTGCCGCGGAAATCGGCGCGCCATACGTGGTCGGTGCAAGGGTCACCGCTATCGTTCTGGAACACGGACGTGGCGAAAAAATCCGCGTGATCAAATTCAAGCGGCGCAAGCATTATCGCCGCCAGATGGGTCATCGTCAGAATTACACCCGGGTCGAAATCACCGGCGTTTCGAAAGGCTGAGCAACAATGGCACATAAGAAAGCAGGCGGCAGTACCCGTAACGGTCGCGATTCGGAATCGAAGCGACTGGGCGTGAAAATCTTCGGCGGCCAGGTCGTACGCGCCGGCAATATCATTGTCCGTCAACGCGGTACGCATTTTCATCCCGGGGTGAATGTCGGTCTTGGTCGCGATCACACGCTATTTGCGACCAGCGACGGCGAAGTGCGATTCGACCGCAAAGGGCCGAAGCAGCGCCGGTTCGTGAGTGTCGTTGCCGCGCAATAACGCCGCTCACGCGCGCGCGCCAGGAACCCCGTCCATGACGGGGTTTTTTTGTGGTGCGAAGCCGGGGATGAGTGCATGAAATTCGTCGACGAAGCGACCATCACGGTCGAAGCAGGTAAAGGCGGGGACGGCGCGCTCAGCTTCCGACGCGAGAAATACATTCCGCGCGGTGGCCCTGACGGCGGCGACGGCGGCGACGGCGGCAGTGTCTACCTCGAAGTCGACAGCGGGCTCAACACGCTGGTCGATTTCCGCTTCAAACGCATTTTCAAGGCCGACAGTGGCCAGCCGGGTTCGGGACGGGATCGTATCGGCAAGAGTGCCGAGGACAGAGTTGTTCGTGTGCCCGAAGGCACACTGGTATTCGAGGCCGAAACAGAAGAGTTGATTGGCGACATGATCGGTCACGGCACGCGCCTGCTGGTCGCACGGGGTGGCTATCACGGCCTCGGCAACGCACGTTTCAAAAGCAGCATCAACCGCGCGCCGAGACGCACCACGGCAGGTACACCGGGCGAGAGTCGTCAGCTGCGCCTCGAACTCAAACTCCTCGCCGATGTCGGTCTGCTGGGTCTGCCGAACGCCGGCAAATCGACCTTGATCGCGGCTGTTTCAGCCGCCCGCCCGAAAATTGCCGACTACCCGTTCACGACCCTGGTACCGAATCTCGGCGTTGTCCGGCTGGCCACCGATCAGAGCTTCGTCATCGCCGATATTCCAGGCATCATCGAGGGTGCGGCCGAAGGCGCAGGTCTGGGGCTTCGTTTCCTGAAGCATCTCGAGCGCACCCGTCTATTGCTGCATCTGATCGACGTGTCGGGTTTCGACCCGGAACGCGATCCGGTACAGGATTATCTGACGATTACGGCTGAACTCGAGCGTCACGATCCTGGACTGGCCGCCCGTCCGCGTTGGGTCGTGTTGAGCAAGACCGATCTGGCGGACGACGCAGCGATTGCGCATTGCACCGACCGACTTCGCGCGAACGGCTGGTCAGGCCCTACCCGTGGGATTTCGGCAGTTACGCGTGCGGGCTGCGAGGACTTGATGTGGGCCATTCACGCCTGGCTGCTGGAGCAGGGGCCACCGCCGCAACCGCTGCGGACTGTCGCTCAGACCCGCAACGATGACGAAGACGACGCCGACGAAGAGTATGAGCATGAGTACGACGACAGCGAAGAATGATGCCGACGCTTTGCGCGAAGCCGTCAGCCACTCACGCCGCTGGGTGGTCAAGATTGGCAGTGCGCTTGCCACCAATCAGGGGCTAGGCCTCAATCTGCCCGCGATCGATGCCTGGGCGGGGCAGATGGTCGAACTGCAGCGTGCCGGTCGCCAGGTTGTATTGGTCACCTCGGGCTCGGTTGCCGAAGGCGCAGCACGCCTTGGCTGGAAGCAGCGCCCGAAAGCGCTGAACCAATTGCAGGCGGCTGCGGCTATCGGGCAGATGGGTCTGGTCCGTGGCTGGGATCAGGCCTACGAGAAATTTGGCAGCCGCGCAGCGCAAATTCTGCTGACCCATGACGACCTCTCCGACAGGCAACGGTACCTGAATGCCCGCAGCACCTTGTGGACGCTGCTCGAACTGGGCGTGTTCCCGGTCATCAACGAAAACGACACTGTGGCAACCGAAGAGATCAGCCTCGGCGACAACGATACGCTGGCGGGTCTGGTCAGCAATCTCATCGAAGCCGATCTGCTCGTGATCCTGACGGATCAGGACGGCATCATGACGGCCGATCCGCGACACGACCCCGAAGCGCGACTGATTGAGCAAGCCGAAGTCGATTCGCCGGACCTCGAAGCGGTCGCAGGTGACGGCGGAGCGTGGGGTCGCGGCGGGATGCGCACGAAACTGCGGGCGGCGCGGCTTGCGGCTCGTTCGGCGACGACCACGATCATTGCGGGTGGGCGACGGCCTGACGTACTGCGCGACATCGCCAATGGCATCAGCGTCGGCACCTTGCTTTACTCGTCGCGTGAGAAGATAGCTGCGCGCAAGCAATGGCTGGCCGGTACGCCGCGTGCGCGCGGCACCTTGAAGCTGGATGCGGGCGCCTGCCAGGCACTGCGCAGTCAGGGCAAGAGCTTGCTGGCAGTCGGGGTGGTGGCGGTCGAAGGACAGTTTCAGCGTGGCGAACTGGTCGCCCTCATCGACGGCGAAGGCCGTGAGATCGGTCGCGGGCTGGTCAATTATTCAGCAGAGGAATGTCAACGCATTGCCGGCCAGCCTTCCGATCGCATCGAAGCTGTGCTCGGCTTCATGCGTGAACCGGAACTGGTCCATCGCGATAATCTACTGGCCGACAACGCGCCCTAAAACGAACAAAGCCGGCAGTCTGCCGGCTTTGTCATCCAACAAGACGCAGGGTAGCTGGCGTTCAGGCCAGACTCTGAATGCGCGCAGCAAGCCGTGACTTATGCCGGGCGGCCTTGTTCTTGTGAATGATGTCGTTGCCGGCCATGCGGTCGATAACCGGCACTGCTTTGGCATAGGCCGCCGCCGCCAGCGCTTTGTCGCCGCCGTCTATTGCCTTGATGACCTGCTTGATACGGGTACGCAGCAGCGAGCGACGGCTCGCATTGTTCTTGCGACGCTTTTCGGACTGACGCGCGCGCTTACGCGCCTGAGCGGTATTAGCCAAAGAAATGACTCCACGGGAGAATTGCGTGACGGCCGCGAACTATGCTGATCCAGGCGATATTTGTCAATCCCACCGCCGCCGCAGATTCAGCTAAGTCCGACAGACTGCTACACATGGCGCGCAATCGCTGCGCGGTCATGTGCAGCAGACCGGCAGGTATAATCGGCCCTGCCGGGCACCTGGTGTCGCCGGCTTTGCTTTGTGTCCCGAGGAGTCCTGCCCTGAGCGCGTCCCTGTTGCGGTCGACCGCTGTCGTTGGTCAGATGACCCTGGTCTCCCGTGTTCTCGGCTTCGTACGCGACGCTGTCATCGCACGATTCTTTGGTGCCGGTCTCGAAGCCGACGCGTTTTTCGTTGCTTTCAAGATCCCCAATTTATTCCGACGACTGGTTGCCGAAGGCTCGTTCTCGCAGGCCTTCGTGCCGGTGCTGGCCGAGGAGAAAGCGGCGCGCGGTGATGCCGGCGTCAGCGAACTGGTCGATGCGACGACCGGCGCCTTGACGCTGGTCTTGCTCGCTATCGTGCTCGCCGGTGTCGTCGCAGCGCCGGTCTTCATTCTGGTTTTCGCACCCGGCTTCAAAGGTGAGACAGCCAAGCTGATCCTGGCTGCCGACCTGCTGCGGGTCATCTTCCCGTATCTCCTGTTCGTGTCGTTGTCGGCACTCGCCGGTGGCGTGCTCAACGTCTACGGGCGGTTCGCCATACCGGCATTCACGCCGGTTCTGCTCAATCTGGCCATGATCGGTGCGGCTATCGGTCTGGCGCCGCACCTCGAACGACCGGTCATGGGGCTCGCCATCGGCGTCGTCGTCGGCGGGGTGGGTCAATTGGCACTGCTCTATGGCGCGCTATGGCGGCTCGGTTTCCGCCCGCGGCCGGTCATTGCGTTCGCCCATACCGGCGTACGCAAGATCCTGCGCTTGATGGGGCCGGCCGTATTCGGTTCTTCGGTCGCGCAGCTCAACATGATGCTCGATACGATCATTGCGTCATTCCTCGTCACTGGCAGTGTCTCGTGGCTGTACTACTCCGACCGGCTGGTCGAATTTCCGCTGGGTGTTTTCGGTATCGCGCTCGGTACGGTCATCCTTCCTGCGTTGTCGGCCAGACATACGGCCGGTAGTCCACAAGCGTTTTCTGCGACACTCGACTGGGCGCTGCGCTGGGTGTTTGTCGTTGGCACACCAGCGGCGGTCGGTCTGGCCGTGCTTGCGCAGCCGATGTTGAGCGCTCTGTTCCAGTACGGCGCCCTGGATGAACACGACGTCGCGATGTCGGCGCGCAGTCTGGTCGCTTTCTCTCTCGGCCTGCTCGCGTTCATCTTGATCAAAATTCTCGCACCCGGCTATTACGCGCGACAGGACACCTCGACGCCGGTTCGCATCGGCATCATCGCGATGATTTCGAACATGGTCATGAATCTGGTGTTGATCTTCCCGTTGGCGCATGCAGGCCTTGCACTGGCGACGACACTGTCTGCCTACCTCAATGCCGGTATGCTGTTTCGCGGTCTGCAGCGGGATGGCATCTATCAGGCGCGTGCGGGCTGGCGCTGGTTTCTGCTGCGTGTCATGGCGGCGACTGCCGTGATGGCGGTCGTTCTTTTCTGGCTGTCGCGGCCGCTGGCGGAATGGGGTGCTGCCAGTGCTGTCGAGCGCTGTTTGCGCCTGATATTGGACATCAGTGCAGGTATGGTGGCCTATTTCGGTACGCTTGCGGCGCTCGGGCTGCGTCCACGCGATATGGCGACGCGCGAGGGCGACGTATAATGGCGGGCCGCCGGGCGTTCGGCAGTGTTGATAGTGTCTTGCCATGCAGCTGATCCGCGGAGTCCACAACATTCGAGCCGAGCACCACGGGTGCGTCGCGACTATCGGCAATTTCGATGGCGTCCATCTCGGTCACACCGAGATCATCAAGCGTCTGAAAAAGAAATCGCGGGAGCTGGGTGTGCCGAACGTGGTCATTCTGTTCGAGCCCCAACCAGCAGAATTCTTCGCGCGTCAGCGCATCCCGGCACGCCTGTCGCGCTTCCGCGAAAAATTTCATCTGCTGGCCGCCCGCGGCGTTGACCGCCTGCTGGTCCTCCGCTTTGCGCCCGCGCTGGCGACCTGCACGCCGCAACAGTTCGTCGAGGACTATCTCGTCACCAAGCTCGGCATCAAAGCGTTGATCATCGGCGACGATTTTCGTTTTGGCCGCGGCCGCGGCGGCGATTTCACGGTATTACACGATCTCGCCGCACAATACGGCTTCGAAATTCAGCAGACCGTGCCGTTTCTGTTCATCGGCAAACGCATCAGCAGCACTTATGTGCGCTACCTGCTTGCACATGGCTATATGAAGGAGGCCGATCGCATGCTCGGCCACCCCTACTGCATCGAAGGGCGCGTTGTCCACGGTCACAAGCGCGGGCGCGAATGGGGATTTCCGACGGCCAATCTCGATCTGCATCGCAAGGTATGCCCGGTCTCGGGCATTTTCGCCGTCAAGGTCCACGGTCTCACACCTGAACCGCTGCTCGGCGTTGGTTACGTCGGGACCCGACCGACCATCGACGATCCCCGACATGTGCTCGAAGTCCATATGTTCGACTATGACGAGGACTGTTACGGGCGCTACATCAGCGTGCAGTTCATGCACAAAATCCGTGAAGACATCAAATTCGATTCGTTTGAGGCGATGGCCGAACAGATCAGACGCGATTGTGTTTCGGCACTCGGGATCCTCACGTTTGAATATTGATCTGCGCAAAATCGTGCCATGGCTCGGCCTGGCACTCGTCGTCGCGTTGCTCGACCAGGCGACCAAGGGCCTGGCACTGCAGGCACTCGACTACGGCGTCCCGCGTGCGATATTCCCAGGCTTTAACCTCACGCTGCTGTACAACACCGGCGCTGCGTTCAGCCTGTTTGACGATGGTTCCGGCTGGCAACGCTGGTTCTTCTCCGGTATTGCGTGTGTCGTCGGTGTCGTGATGGTCATCTGGCTGCAACGGCTCGACCATGGCGAACGGTGGGCCTCGAGCGCGCTGTCGCTCATCCTCGGCGGTGCAGTCGGCAATCTCATTGACCGCCTGATGCATGGTTATGTCGTCGACTTCATTCAGGTTTATTACCTGCAGCGGTCGTTTCCCGCATTCAATATCGCCGACTCGGCAATCAGTGTCGGAGCGGTAATGTTGATCCTGTATGGCCCACGTTCCGGCCATACGACGACGGCCTGAACGGGCAGCGGTAGTCAGTTTCCCCGCCGCGTTCGTGGCTCATGCCGGCCGCCGCGCGGTATACTACGGTCTTGTCCATCGAGCGCCCAGGTAATCGCAGCATGCAAATCCATCTGGCCAATCCCCGAGGCTTCTGTGCCGGCGTCGATCGCGCCATTGGCATCGTCGAGCGCGCGCTTGAGCTTTTCGGTGCGCCGGTCTACGTGCGTCATGAGGTCGTGCACAACAAATATGTCGTCGATGGATTGCGGGTCAAAGGCGCCATTTTCGTCGATGAGCTGCACGAAGTGCCTGACGACGCGACCGTCATTTTCAGCGCCCATGGTGTCGGCAAGGCAGTGCGCGAAGAAGCGGCACGGCGCCAACTGCGCGTATTCGATGCCATCTGCCCGCTCGTCACCAAAGTCCACATGGAAGTCGGGCATTACCAGGACGAAGGTCGCGAATGCATCCTCATCGGCCATGCCGGGCACCCGGAAGTCGAAGGAACGCTTGGTCAGTATCACCAGACCAATGACGGTCGCGGCGGCATGTATCTGGTCGAGTCAGTCGATAACGTGCGCAAGCTCGAAGTGCATAACCCCGATTTCCTGGCTTTTGTGACCCAGACGACGCTGTCGATGGACGATACCGCTGAGATCATCGACGCTCTGCGTGCGCGGTTTCCGTCGATCGTCGGCCCGAAAAAGGAAGACATCTGTTACGCGACGCAAAATCGTCAGGACGCAGTCAAACGCATGGTGCAGTATTGCGATCTGATTCTGGTGGTCGGTTCGCAGACCAGCTCGAATTCGACCCGCCTGAAGGAAATTGCCGAGAAGCAGGGTATTCCCGCTTATCTTATCGATCGCGCGGAGGAGATCCGGACTGAATGGCTGATCGGCAAAAAGAGCGTAGGCGTGACTGCGGGAGCATCCGCACCGGAAGTCCTCGTCGAGCAGGTTGTCCAGACGCTTCGTGACCACGGCGGTCGCGCTGTCAACGAAATTCCCGGCATCAAGGAACAGGTGGTGTTCAGCCTGCCGCGGGAACTGGCGAAAGTCGGCGATACGCTCGAACGCGCCTGATCTGACCGCACGATCGCTACTCGCAATATTTTTTCGCGGCTTTCTCGGTTTCTTTAATCTTCGCTGCGCGCTCGTCTTCGCTGTAAAAGGCGCGCTCATTCTTCTCGTTCAGGTACTGCAGCCGGTTGGCTCTAGGACCTTGCAGCTGCTTCAACTGGCCGCGCGCGTTGGCGCAGTTTTTGGCCTTGTTTGCTTTCTGTTCTGGTGTCAGCTCGGTTGGCGGGGCAGGGCTGGCTGCGGGTGTGCCGGGCTCGGCTGCGGCGTCGGGAGCATTGGTCGCAGCCTCGGCCCCGCCGACCGTAGCACCACTGCCAGCGGGCTTGGATGGTCGCTTGGCATAGCGTGGTTTGACTGTCTCGGACTGGACGCCAGCGGGCGGCTTCTGCGAAAACACCACGTTGCCGTCCTGATCAACGGATTTGTAGATCTCGGCATGGCTGCTTGCGCTGAGCAGCAGGCTGCCCAGTACCAGCGCGCGACGCCAGTGGCCTACTTGCCCCAGCATATGTCGTCCTCGATGCTGCTGCCCTGGACGCCCTTGGAGTCCAGGGTCAGGTCGCCGCAAGTCGGATCGTTATGCGGCGCAAGCGGCGTAACGGTCAGTACATAGCTGGTCTCGAGATTAGTCGTACCACCCGCGACCATCGGCAAGACCAGCGCATAGTTACGTTCGGCCGAACACACGCGATTGCCATCGGGAGGGCAATGGGTGTCTCGATTCGTCGCCTGGCTATTGTTGGCGTAGCCGAGATCCGTTGCGTTTGCTGTGTACGTATTGTTATCGAAGTAGTAGCGCTCCTGGCGCGCCGCAACTTCCAGCAGCAATGTTTTGGCCTCGGTCCGTTTGGCGCGGTTAACGTAGGCCTGGTAGGCCGGGAAAGCGATGGCCGACAGGATACCGACGATGACGACCACGATCATGAGTTCGATCAGGGTCATACCACGCTGATTCACGCGCAAGCGCTGCGTCGCTGCCGACATGCGCACTGAATGGGTTAACACGGCTACCTCCACCACTGTTCGTTCAAAGGATTATGCGCTTCGGTGCACTCAGAATGCGCGGTACTCGCGCCACGAGATTTCGCCGTTGGCGATACCGCCCTGGGTGGTAGCATCGGTCGTATCGATAGCACCCGTCGATTTCTGCGTGACGACTGTCACCTTGCCAGGCACATCCTGATTCCCGATGTGAATACTGGGTGTCGACGCCAGACCGGCACCGAGATCAACATAAGGAGTCGACTCCGACACGCCGGTCGGGCAACCCGCGCATTCAACCGTGCCAAACGTTGCCCGTGGCGTGGCCGTGCCAGTGTCGAACGCCAGGCCAAACAGCAGACTGGTACCTTCTGACGTACACAGATCGGTGCTCGGCGTGAACGCGGTGTTGAACAGGATGCCGTCGATCAAGGTCGAACGGTTGACACTGCGCTCGGCAGGGAGCGATGAGCCGGACGTGTAATTCCGTCGCCAGCCGCCGGCTGTCTTCACTGCGGCCTGCAGCGCGCCGAACGTGTAGTCGACATCGCCATCGCCGTCGGTGTCGACGTCGCCGTTATCCCGTACCTTGGCGCCAGTGACATCAAATAGACTGCTCACGGTAACTGCGGTGGTCGTACTGGTGTCACCGACCAAACGATTCGGATCGATGAACCCGAACAGTCGCTGCTGGGTTGTCGAGGTCTTGTCGTTGTTGATGTACAGCCGGCCTGTCCCGGCGAGCACCCAGGTCTTGAAGTCGCGATCGATGGTCACCGAAGGCTGCGCTACGAACGGCTTGTTGGCCGCGAGGATTTTGAAGCGTGAACCCCAATCGAGCGGGTCGGGTTTCTCGCCGATGGAGATACGCCACAGCGAGCCGATATTGGCTGCCGAGTCACCGACAGTGCCGAAGTAGAGTGCTTCTGTGCGCATGTCGAGATCGGAATCAATTACAACGGGGTCGCCGATGAACGTATTGTTCTCGGAGACTTCTGCATATCCGGCACCGGTGGTGTTAAACGGACTGGAAGTGATCCTCGCGCCATCGATGGTAGTCAGAGAGGATCGGCCGGAGGCGAGTTTTTCGAGATCGAAAGCGTACAGGCGGCCACGCTGAGTCGAGCTGGCAGAGCCGAGTGCAGTCGGGCCCGAGCCAAAGATCAGGAACCACTTGTTCGGATTCGAGGTGATCGATACTTCACCCGGTTTGATCGGATCTCCGACGATCGCTACCTGCGGGAACGAGGTCGTGAGATTAAGGCCGGCCGGCGACAGTTCCGCCAGCACTTCCGGCGCACTCTCGGGGTCGGTGATGTCGAGGATGACCAGCGCCGATTTCAACGTTGCATCGTTGGTGCCGTCGGCATTGATATCGAGCGAAATCGCCGTGGCATCAGTGCCGCCGCCGAAACGCATGCCGGCGACCAGCACGGTACCCCAGCCATTCACATGCTTCGTCGACGGCGTGAATATCTTGGCGTCGAACACACGCGGTGTCTGGTCCATGTAAAACACATGGCTGTAGTCCGGACGGACCAGCCACTGCAGATGCGGCAGCAGCGCACGCGGCACGTAAGCCCAGATCTCGGCGCCCAGCGGATGCGCCGTCTGACTGTTCGGCGAAGTCTCGAACTTGCGATTTACGGCATCGTAAAAGCCGCCGTTGAAAGCGTGGATCATCCCGTCGTTACCGCCGATGTAGATGACCTGGCGACGATTCTCGTACTTCTTGCGGAACGCGCCATAAGAGGTGTCGAGCGAGAGCAGGTCATAAGCCTCTATCGGTGTCGCCACCGGTATCGGCGTCGAATGGATGATGTCACCCAGGCGCATGACTTCCGGATTGCCCGACGGCGAATTGGTGGCGAAGCCGCCGCCGTTGTCGCCGTCGTAGTCGACAGTACGATTACGCAGGCCGGCGATTTCCTTGCCGCGCACCCATTCAATGGTGTTATTGGCGATCGTATTGCTGCTTTCATCCAGCCAACGGAAGCGATTGCCGGTCGCGAACGTCGCGGTCGTGAACGGCAACGTTTCGGAGCCGTTGGTCGCCACGATGCCGTTGAAGTTGTCATCGACCCAGGTCAGGATATGGCGTCCTGCATTCGGCCCCGTGCCTACCGGTGTGCTGTACGCGCGTTGTGCGGTGATGGTGCTGGGATCGAGATCCGACAGCTGCTTGCGCGCGTTCCAGATGGTTTTCAGATTCGGCAGTTCGAGCGGATCCGGATCCAGATCCACCGGGTCGTACTCAAGCGCGCTGGCACTCTGGAAGCGTCGAATCTTCGAGCGCCTGTCGGCCGGGTCGAAAAAGATCTCGACCACCCGATCGACGTCATAACCGTCGAGCTTGGCATCCTGATCGTTGTCTTCGCGGATGAGTCCCTTGCTGTCAATCCACAGCGCGTGCAGCGTGCCTATCCATTGCGCTTCGTTCTGCGCCGCCGTGCTATCCGATTTGATGGGGTCGTAGAGCGCCTGGAATACGGCGCCAACGCCTTCCTGATCGTTGGCGACAACCGCTGCCGCCGTACCGGAAGACACGCGCTCGATAATGATGTCGAACACAGCCGTCAGTGCATCCTCGAGCGCGGCCGGGTTGGAAACGAAGAAGAAATTGTCTGGAATACCGTCGCCGTCCGGGACGTCGTCATGGTCGGCGTCCGGCGTGAACTCGCCGTTCTGGTTGCGAATGTCCCACTCCTTGCGCAGGTTCGGTGTACCGTTGTTATCGGAGTCGACGAAACCGCCCCATTTCGCCGCGTAGTAGAGCGGATTCTGCAGGATCTCGGCGCTGGTGGTGGCACTGACCGAGAAGGTGTACGACTGGGGTCCGCGTTGCCCGCTACCGGCCGTCAACACCTGGCAGTTGGCGCACCCGGTCACACCGCTAGGATCGGTATAGTTGGCGCCCTCGATGCCCGAGTAAGCATGAAAGCCATCCTTGGTCGTACCGCTGACGACAAAACCGAACAGCTGGGCATTGACGGTCGATTCGGCGATGGTATTGGTCGTTACCGTTACTGTCGCCGGCACGACGTTGGTGTTGACGACGTAATCGAGCGTGCCCCACATGTCCTGGTCGTAGTCGCCACCCTGCTCGGAATCTTCCCAGTTCAGATAGAACTTGCCGTGGAAGAAGCCGGTGCCGGTTTTGGCTACCGGTATGGTCGAGGCAATCTGACCGCTGGCGCCTGGCGGATTCGACCGACAGAGCGTCGTACCCGTGAGCACCACGCTGGTCGGCACACCGTTCACGATATCGGCGCCGGTACCGCTGACACCCGTACAGGCACCGTTGACGGTGGTCGGATCGGGCGTCGTATTCGGCAGGCCAGGTTTGGCGCGGTCTGTCGGATCGACTTCAGTGTGTTTGCGCACGACCTTGAAATCGACGATCGCACCGCCGCCATCGTTGAACGTCAGACGATAGGCGGGCAGGACGGTGACTTTCTTCGCTGTACCCGGCGGACCTATCGGAATATCGATGCTCGGTACGGCAGTGGCCAGCGCGACAGCAAAGGTCGTTACGTCCTGCTGACTGGGCAGCGTCGAGCGAATATCGTGGGTGTGCGCGTAATGGGCGAGCCCGGCCATGTGATAGGAACCGTCAAGCGTTGGACCTTCCGGGCACAAGCCATAGGCGTCACCGAGTGCATTGACCTGTTTGACCGTACAGAACTGGTCGGTCAACGCGGATGTCCTGCCGACGAAATATTTATTACCGGTGATGCCCTCGCCCGTACCGACGGCGGTCGTCAGCGCCTGGGGCGTAGCGCCGCCCAGGATTGAGCTCGACGTATTGTTGTGATCGTAGGAACTGACGCTGGCGTTGAACGCGATGATATTGAGCGCAGCGCAGGCGTTATCGGTATTCAGCGGGTCGGGTGTCCACGGCGTATCGATCATGCCGGGCGTGACGCCGGCAACTGCCGGGAAATAGGTGTTGTCGCTGGGGTCGAAAGCCGACGTCGGCCCGCGCCCGGTGCCGATGGCGAAATACCGCAGCGCTTCCAGATAGATCTCGGCCATGGGATTGCCCCAGGCCACGCATTGCCCCTGCGTGATGGTGGCGAGCTGGAAATTGCAGGTGTCGCTGCTGGAACCTTCGAAATACGTGCCGTTCCCGCCACCGCTGTCCCCGGTGCCGTAACTGTAACCCCAGATCCGCATGAGGTTCAGGGTGTTGATGATGCCGCCGGTGGACGGTGCTACCTTGAACGTGCCGTCAGTCGTCAGATTGATTTCATCGGCCATGTCACCGATGTTCTTGCGCAGCGCGCCACCTTCGATGTTCTTGCCCCAGCTGCCGGTCAACAGGCCGAACTTGATCAGTCCCGCTTCGCCGTAGCGCTGCAGGAGCCCGGTCGGTTTGAAATTGCCGCTCGGATATTTCTGGCAGTTCTCCAGATTATTGTTGAGGTTGACATACGTCGGGTCGCAGACCTTGACGCGAACGTTGCGGTCCTGATCGCCGGCCGGCGTCAGCAGCCGGGTCGAGGCTGGCGGATCCGAAGACACCAGATCCAGACCCGACGTGATCGGTACGTTGCCATTCGGGCTATCGCCGCGCTCGGTCTCCCAGGTGCACTGCCAGCGTTCATTGGCAGCCCATAGCGTGCGATTGCCATAAACGAAGCGGACAGTCGGCGGTGCGGTCGAGGACTGTGACGAACCGCTGGCGGAATACGTCGTATTGCACATCGTGATGCCTTCGCCGGAATCGTCGACGCCGTCGTTGTCGCCACCGTCACCATCGGTAATGACCGCCGCGACAGAATCGAACGGGGTCAGTTTGTCGAGGTCGTCCTTGTTGTAGTACTTGGCGAAACTGTGCGCGTCGGTTGGCAGATGCGCACGTTCGAGTATGGTCTGGGAGTTCGAATCGGTCGAACGGGCGCCGCCATAAAGCAGCTTGCGCACGATATCCATGCGCGTCATCGTCGCCCAGTTGAGGAAATTGCCGCTGAAACGCGCCGACTGCGTACCCGTGCAGTAATGCTTTTTCGCAGTGCCGTCCGTGGTGCCGGTGGGAACGAAAATATCGGTAGAGTCGTTGTAGTCGTAGCACAGTTCGGAGTGGAAATAGCCGTAATAGTCGAACGTGTCATCGTAGGTGTCTTCGACGATGCCGTCGTTGTCGATATCTGAATAGTCGTTATAGGCCTTGAAGAAATACTGGTGATCGCGCGACATCGCGAGCATGACCAGCGGTGTCACTTGTGACACGGTGGTGACCGGACCGGCGGTGTAGTTGGCCATCGAGGCGCCAGAGAGCTGCGCGCCGAGGGCGTTCATCGATAACACCGCAGGCAGGAAGCCGAAGCTGAGTGCGAGTCCATGGCAGAACTGCCGCGTACGATTGAACAAGCTGTGTTTCCAATCACTCATCAGTCTATCCTCAAGCGCCTGTAAGCAGCTCAATTGCGTATCAGCACGCGGTAGTCCGCGCCAGTAAAATTGACGGCATTGCCGGGCGACTGCCCGCGCGATTTGATATCGAAAAACACGTTCGAATCGGCACCGGCCGAGCCCACGCCTGGCCCGAGATAGCCAGAGCCTTGCGCACCGCCCGATCCCGCGGCGAGCAGCGCCGCACGCCAGGTCACCCAGATATCGGCGAAGACGTCGTCGTTGTCGATAACGTCGTCGGCGTCAATGTCCGATTCGAATATGAGATCGGAATCTCGCACAATATCCGTCAGATTCTGTCTGCCGTTGGGCATTTCGAAATCAGCCAGATTGCCGTTGGTGCCGTCATAGAATTTGGTCGTGCCGTCGACGACGTCGAGCTCTATCGGGATCGGAAACTTGGCTGTCGTCGGCACCGTACCGCCTGCCGTTATCGGCCAGCCGCGATAGAACACGTGCGCTTCGAGCGTCTTGCCCATGGACATGCGTCCGCCCTCGGAATTCTGGAACGCGCGACGCGTCAGCACGGTATTCGTAATCATTTTCAAATCGACGGTCGTTGTTCGCATGGCGACGACGGCGACCATGGTCATGACCAGAAGCAGGACCAGGGCGACAACGAGGGCGACACCGCTCTGCGCGCGTCGCATCCCGGGAGGAGTCAAGCGTGGCATGGCGTTCAGGCCCTCGTCTGATTGCGGATCTGAACGGCAAAGTTCAGAAACTTGCGGCGATACTGCGCGTCGGCTCCAGTGACGGAATAGTTGAAGCCATTCATCGCTTTGGTCACGTTGCCGTGGTAGGTGGTATCAAGATGATCACCTCGGATCGAGACAGCGACATTGACCTGGTCGACTTTGTTCCAGTCGGTGGCTGTCGTGATGTCGGCAGCGGTTTTGAATTCCATCAACGGCGGTTCTACCGATTCATCGAGCACTGCATAGGCCAGCTGCATCTGCTCGACACCGGCCATCACGTCTTCCTGGACCAGTGCAGTCCCGGTCAGCACCAGGCGTGCGAGCGTGGGCGTCGTATCATCCGCTGCGTCGCAGACGCCGAGGGTGCCGCGATCCTGCGAAGCGCAGCGGCGGATGAAATAGATGACCGTTCGATACTGGTAGAAGCCTTTCTCCGTCGGGTTCGGGTCGGCACTGTCGTAGAAATCTGTTGGCAGGGTGTTCAGCGATGTACCCTGGAACACCATTGCTTTGCGGCCAAGCGACGTGCGGATGAAGATTTCCGTCGAGCCGGAGATATCGAGAGCTGGAATACGTGCCGGTTCAGCGTAACGGATGATCAGGACATCCGTGTTCGGCTTGTAGTCGGCGGCAGGTATGCAGTTGATAGGCGGCGTAAGCCCGCCGTCGAAACCGACGAAACCGGTACCGGAGATGACCGGGCTCGCCGCGCCACAGGTCGCAGCGATGGCAAGCCCGGCGAGCGTCGGGTCGATCTCGACTTCGCTGGCTTCCTGGCCTGCCCAATGTTCGCCCATGCGCAAATGGAATTCGAGCTGGTTCAGCGTATATCGTATGTTCTCATTCAAGACGCTGCTGTTTTCCTGCAAGCGATAAGCCTGCTTGTTGCTGATAAAGATGCTGATGATGCCGGCCAGCAGAATGAGTGCGACCACCATCGAAATCATAACTTCGATGAGCGTGAAGCCGCGTTGTCCGGCTGTCTGTTTCATGGGCAAAGCTTCCGCCTTCGGGTTAGGCAATACCGGCGAGTGAACGGCGCGCATCATGGCGTCTCGTCCAGCGAAGGGATGACACGCATGACCAGGCGCTCGCGATGCAATTCATCATCGAGATCGTTGTCTTGACTGTCGGTATCGGTATCGGCGCCGGGACTCGAACGCTCCAACCACTGGACCTTGATGGCATAAACGTTGCCGAGATTATCGCAGGCCCAGTCTGCACTCGAACCGTCATCCGGCGTCGAATCGCGACAGACCGCGCCGGTTGCCTCAGCATCGCCGGGCAGTACATTCGTATTGGAGGTGTTCCAGTTGACCAGATCATAAGTCGCACGATTGGTCGCATTGCACGGCACGACAGCGCAATCGAACGGTGCCGCGGTCGGCATATCCGTACCTTGATTCAGAAAATTGTAGTTGCCCTTACGCATACCGTATTCATTGGCGCGCATCAGGTCGGCCATTGACTCGGCCTGCTGCACGGCCGTCGAACGCAGCTGCGAGCCGTGCGTGAAACGCATACCCGCAATCTGCAGGCGTGCTATACCGAGCAGGCCGATAGAAAAGATCACGATGGCAATCAGGATCTCGAGCAGGGTGAAGCCCCGTTGCGAGCGCGTTATGAGCATGTCAGATCGCTCCCGTCGGGCTGCTTCGAAATGCTGGCGACGCGCCCAGTGCGACTGATCGACAGCGCTTTAGCGTGTGCGGCGCCGCGAAAATCGCACAAGGTGAAGTACGTGGTGGAATTGACGCAGGGTTCGGGCGAGTTATCGTTGATCGACGCGTCGCCGTCGGTGTTGCACTGAATGGCACCGTCGCCGGTGTAAATCAACAGGTGCCTGACAGTCGCTCCCGGCGACAGCACGTTGGTGCCGGAGAACGCTGGCTGCGCGGCAAGAATGCAGTCGGTTGTCGAGGCGGCTGCGCAATCGTCAACCCCAAGCCCACCCACATCAACGTCGCCGCTGCCGTCGCGGTCGACAAAAACTATCCAGCCGACGTTCCAATCGGTGTCGCTGCTGAGCGCTTCGCATTGTTCGCCATCCGACGACACACAGACGATCACACGTTGATTCAGCTTGATCGCTTCGCTGCGTGCGAGGGCGAACGAGGTCGAGAGCTGATTGATTTGCGAGATGAGGCGGTTGTCCTGTATGAATGCCTGCAGGCCCGGTACTGCAAAGCCGAGCAGGATCCCCAGGATGGCAATGGCCGCCATCAGCTCGAGAAGCGTGAAACCGGATTGTCTGTTCATGGACGGAGAGTATGGTCAGCGGTCGGTTGGTTTGCATGCGGCGTCCGGTGAACGTCGCGTTCTGGCGGTCGAACGGCTGGCGCGCGACAAATGAATGTGATGGCGGTCGCAGTAGACCGGTCACCGCACGAGGAACAGACGAACGTCAGTAAATGCAAATTATTCGCGTTTATTCTGGACACGGTTGACGTCGGGAGTATACTCATCGCCATGACTCACCTTCGCCCGGTTCCGCCAATAGCGCGCGACGACATCCCGGCCCTGTTGCTGGCGGCGGGCGTGACGCCGACGCCGCAACGGATGCAGATTGCGGCAATTCTGCTCGAAAGGACCCAGCATCTGTCCGCCGATCAGGTCTTGGCGCGCCTCGGCGACAGTAGTGCGCCGGTCTCCAAAGCGACGGTCTACAATACACTCGGGCTGCTCGCCGAGCGCGGCCTGATCCGCGAAGTCATCGTTGATACCACCAAGGTTTTCTACGATTCGAACGCCACCCATCACCATCATTTCTATAACGTCGACGACGGCACACTGACTGATTTTCCGCCGTCTGCGGTCGTCATCGAGCAACTGCCGGCACCGCCCAGCGGAACGCAGACTGACAGCGTCGACGTCGTTGTCCGGATTCGCCACCAGCGCTGACAGGCTGGTCAAAAACTACTGCGCTCGGCATGACGGCGTTGCGTTGGCGCGCAAAATCCTCATTTACTGCGTGTAAACTCCGGTTTTGCGCGCCAACGCGCCTTGTCCTGCCTTCGCTCGCTACGTTTTTGACCGGCCTGTTCGGCTGGGCAGCATCAATGGCATGTCGAAATCGCCCAATCTGGAACGTCATCTCGATGGGCATGTTGCCCGTAACAATCCGATTTGACCCTACGCCAGGAGCGATCCCATGCAATACATGCTTATGTTCTACGAAACCCCGGAAGAAATGGCCCGCCGTGACGACGCTCGCGCGCCTGAATATTTTGCCGGCTGGACGGCTTATATCAATGCGCTTGCGGCCAGCGGCATCGTGGTCAATGGTGCCGGCTTGAAACAACCGGCGACGGCGACGACGCTGCGCCTGCGGGGCGAAGCACGCCACGTACAAGATGGCCCATTTGCGGATACCAAAGAGCAGCTCGGCGGCTTCTTCGTCATCGACGTGCCGAATCTGGACGGCGCGCTCGAATGGGCTGCACGGTGCCCATGCGTGAGTACCGGTGGCGTCGAAGTCCGGCCGGTGATGCAGGCGCCGTAGCCTGCCAATCGCTTGACTAAGGCGATGCCGGCGTCCGGGCAGGTGGCTGAGCGGGTTCTGCGTGAATCCTACGGCCGCCTGCTCGCGATGCTGGCATCCCGAACCCACGACCTCGCGGCAGCCGAGGATGCGCTTGGCGACGCATTTGCGGCAGCATTGGAGAGCTGGCCGCGCAGCGGAATTCCGACGCGTCCTGAAGCCTGGCTGCTGGCAGTTTCGCGTAATCGATTGCGCGACGGTTGGCGGCAGGCCCGCACGCATGCGGCAGTCCACGACAGTTTGTTGCTGATTGCCGATGAATTCGCCGATGAAGACACTGGCGTGACGTTTCCTGACGAACGGCTGCGGCTCATGTTTGCCTGTGCCCATCCAGCCATTGATGCAGCCGTTCGGCCCGCTTTGATGATGCAGGTCGTGCTCGGCCTCGACGTCGCGCGCATGGCCGGCGCATTTCTGACCTCGCCGGCGGCGCTTTCGCAGCGGCTGGTGCGCGCGAAAGCGAAGATCCGCGAAGCTGGTATTCCGTTCGAAGTTCCCGCCGCCGATGAGATCGAGCAGCGACTTGCTGATGTGCTCGACGGTATTTATGCCGCCTATGGCACAGGGTGGAATGACGTCGAAGGTGCCGACAGTCGGATTGCCGGTTTAACCGGTGAAGCGATTCAGCTCGGCGAAGCAACGGTGTCTTTGTTGCCGGACGAAGCTGAACCGTTGGGACTGCTCGCTCTGATGCTGGCCTGCGAAGCGCGCGCTGGCGCGCGGCGCGATCGGCAAGGCCGATATGTGGCACTTTCCGACCAGGATACGCGAGTCTGGGATCGCAGTCGTATTGAACGCGCGGAAGCGCTGTTGCGGAGGGGCGCGGCGCTGGCCCGTCTCGGGCCGTACCAACTTGAAGCCGCGATCCAATCCGCGCACTGTCAGCGTGCGCTTGGCAAGGCCGTCGCGCCGACAGCGCTGCTTGCACTTTACGATGGTCTGATCGCACTGAAGCCAAGCACCGGGGCGTTGGTCAGCCGCGCGTGTGCATTTGCAGCGGTCGAAGGCCCCGCTGCCGCGCTGAGTCAATTAGACCGTCTGCCAGTTTCGACAACGCGCAACTACCAGGCGTATTGGGCGGCGCGAGCGCACCTCGCGCTGGCGGCAGGGAATGGTGAGGAAGCAGCAAGCGCGTTCGAGCGCGCCATGGCGCTGACGGATAATCCAGCGGTCAAGGCTTACCTCAAACAGCGCCAGTCACTGGCGCACATGCATTCAGACTTGCGCTGAAGCGCCCCTCAACGCGAACGTTCGAGTTCTTCCTGGCAAGGTGTGCAACGGGTCGCATGCGGCAGCGCTGCGCGTCGTTGCTCGGGTATCGGGAACCCGCAATCGATGCAATTCTCCCGCCCGGGCCCGCTACCGACATTCGCCCGGATAAGGGCAATGCGATTGGCAAGCTCGGTTGCAATCTGATTCTCGGCCTGGTCGACTTCATCGCTCATGCTTGACGGCTCCTTCAGTACACCCTGGTCAATCATCGCTGCCAGTCTGGCTGGAGAATGTGACCCGTTGCTGAAAAGATGAATGTTACCGCGTGACAGCGCTTGGTGAGCACATTGTCGTAAACGATCATGTCCAGAACCACGTCCCGCTATGGCGCTTCGAGCCAGGCTTCGACGCGCTTGCGCCAGGGCGGAATATCGAGTGCGATGAACATCACGCCGAGCGGCGCCATCCAGAACCCGAGCAGCGGCATGACGATGCCGACGACACCGGCCGCTATCAGCATAAAGCCCACAAGCGAGCGCACCCCCACCGGCAGCTTCGTGCCGAATCGGAATAGCGGGCGTAGCTTGGCACGCCAATCGATGTCCTGGAATCTCATATGGCTGGCGCTCCGCGCGCGGCGGCGAACCGAAGGTCCTTGCCCGCCGAACACTGCAAGGATTGAAGCAAGACGGAAAGTCCGCAGTACAATAGGATCTCCCATTCGCAAGCATTCGCAAGGACCGTGCCACGCCTTGTCGACCGCTCTTCAGGCTGAATCGACTGCGAGCGCGCTCACAGTTAGACGGCTATCGATGCGGAACCCGGATTGCAGCTCTCCGACCGCCGGTTTCGCTGACCGAATAGAATACGTGCAAACGGTGTACTTCTTACCGGGCGATTTCCTGAATTTACTGATACATCGCAGAAGCGTCGAAATGGCTCGACAGGTGTGAAACACCCGAGGCGATGGGTTAGAATGCGCCCGCTTCTCGACCTGCCCTATCTCATTGTTCCTGAAGCATGCCGGAGTAGCTCAGTCGGTAGAGCAACTGATTCGTAATCAGTAGGTCGGAGGTTCGATTCCTCTCTCCGGCACCAATTAAAACAATAGCTTAACCTTCTACTGCTGCTATACGTCGAGCATTCGGCACGAATTGCAGACGCGAAATTTTGGTCGGCCCGGCGAGTTATCCAAACGCGCAATACGGCTGTTGATAGGCATGCAGTAAAAGGATTACCGCGATGAACTTCCGCTTGACCACCATGCGCGTTACCTCGCGACTGCGCGCGTAATCGAGCGAATGGCAGCATGAGCAATTACGCGATCGCTGGACTAGGTGTGACCCGGCAGGGAGTGCTCGCAGGCACCAGTGCGGAACAGCTCGCCTGGGACGCCGTCGAACTCGCGCTCGCTGATGCCGGCCTCAAGCGGTGCCAGATCAACGGCTACGTGTTCCAGCCGGGTTTTGGCGAAGGCGCCAACGGCACGGCTGCGAGTCGCGCTGCACTCGGCGCAAACGCGACGCTGCTGGTCAACTCGAGTGGCGCGACCGGCATCCTCTCGATGACGTCAGCAATCGGCCTGATCGCGGCCGGCGTCGCCGAGTATGTTGTCTGTGTACATGCCACCAACGCCCGCTCGCAGGCATTGACTATCGGTGCAGGCGAAGTCAACGAACACGCGGTTTTTGGCCTGTTCTCTCCCGGCGCACAATCGGCGCTGACCGCGCAGAGCTATTTCCACAAGTACGGAACGTCCTCGGCCGATCTCGCCGAGATTGCCGTTGCGCTGCGTGCCAATGCCGTACCACGTAACGATGCTTATATGCACGCCCGACCCATCACGGTCGACGATCACCAGGCCTCGCGCCATATCGTACGGCCATTGCGGCTGCTCGATTATTGTCTCGTCACGGACGGTGCGATCGCGTTCATTGTCACCACGCGTGAGCGCGCCCGCGATCTGCGCTCTGCGCCGGTGGACATACTCGGCCTCGGTGCGTGTCACGACGTCGGTCAGGGGTATACGCGGGGCACAAGCACGGTGATGGGTCTGCCGGATTTCAATGCGGCGCCCGCGCGCGAGCGCGCCTTCGGCGCCGCCGGTCTCGGCATCGACGACATCGACGTTTGCCAGTTCTACGATGCCTTCACCATCCTGGTCGCACTGCAGCTCGAAGCTTACGGTTTATGCGAGCCCGGTGAAGCCGGCGCATGGGTGCGTGAGGGCAATCTGCGCTGGGATTCGCCGCACCCCTGTAACACATCCGGCACGCTGCATTCCTGGGGATACGTGCAGGGTTTCACGCATGTCGCCGAAGCCGTGCGCCAGTTACGCGGCGAGGGCGGGGCGACCCAGGTCCCGGATGCCCGTACCGCACTCGTCACCAATGTCGGCCTGACTGGCGCGGGGCAGGCGCATGCAGCGCTGATCCTGGGCAAAACGTAGCAGTGGACGATGACCACGACTTCGAAAAACGATGAGATACCAGCGCCACCGGCAAGAGTCGCTGCGGTCGAGGACCTACCGTTCTGGGACGCCATCGATAACGGGCTGTTCGTTCTCGCGCGCTGTGTCTGCGGCGCTTACTACGCCCGCGCTCAGGCGTGCCTGGTATGTCTGGCGGATGCAGCGTCGCATCGTTGGGTATCTGCGACCGGCCGCGGCACGGTGCGCAGCTTCATCGTTTTCGATAAACCCTATCACCCATACTTTGCCGGCCTGGTGCCCTACGTCGTTGCGGTCGTGACGCTGGCCGAAGGTCCCGAACTGGTCACCAACGTCATCGACATCGACGTCGAATTGGTCCGTATCGGTATGCCGGTTCAAATTGCGATCGTTGAGCGTGGCGGGCAGAAGATTCACCAGGCGCGCCCGGCCGCTTGACCCGGTAACGTACGACCCGCCTCAAAAGAGAATCTGCAGATTCTCGTCGCCCTGCAGCGAAGCGGTGCATTTCCACGATAGTTACACCCGTAATCGAGCACTTGTCGCACATCTGATTCAGCGTACATCGTCTAAATGAAGGACGTTAGAAACCTCGAAGTTGTTCAGAATTGATGGGCAGGAATGCGCGTAACTGCCGTGCCTGGACGTGCGTATATGTTCGACGAATGGTGGATTTGGGAGGAATGCCGCATGAATGGGAAACGCAAATCGAAAGCCGACACTCAACTGTCAGCCGATACTTTCCAGGAGCTTAAATTGCAGATGCAGCAGGCGGTGGTGGAACTGGGTAACCCGGATATGTCCAGTGTCATCTACCGCGGGCAAACCAACGCGAATTGGGGCCTGCAGTGCTCTCTCATCAGGAAAGGGCTGGAGTGGCTTGGTGCAGACTTCCCTGAACATCTGCCGACCATGGAGTCGGATATTTTTTACCATTTTTTAACGCGGATGAGCCGGACACTTCCGTCTGATCGTTCTGGATGGGACTATCTCTACCACATGCAGCACTATGATTTACCGACAAGATTGCTCGATTGGAGCATCTCCGCCGCGCATGCGCTGTGGTTCGCGGCCAAGGCGCAACCAATAAAATCCGCCGGGCCTGAGAGCGCCGTCGATAAGCCCTTCGCGTGCCTTTGGGTATTAAACGCATGCGAACTTAATCAACACTCGTGGGGATATGCAGATCTGCTCGACCCCGAATACCTGCTCGAAGACGATTACACTTACAAAGACTATATGGCTAACAGTCGCGCTTTCCAATTCAAGTCACCTGTGGCAGTCACGCCGATTCCTGTCAACGACAGGATGGTGGCTCAGCGAGGTTATTTCACTATTTTCGGCACCTGCCTCGCGCCATTGGATGAGCAGGTGCCGAAATGTGTTCGCAAAATCGTTTTGAGCGAGCGCTGCGCAGAGGAGGTCAGGGAAATGCTGGAATTTTTCGACTTCAACGAATATTCAATGCGGCCCGACGTTACTGGGCTCGAACGTTATCTTCGAGAGATGTACGAAGGAGGAGCGCGAAAATCTGTCGGAAGTCAGGTTATGGCACGTAAAACAAGCTGAATTTGAATAATCTGAAAGCTGAGGCCGGTCAATTAGTGTCGGGGTTAGATGCCGATCCAGTCGGCTCAGCGGCAGTCGCCCCTGATGTTCCAGCGGATTCCGCAGTAGCGATGTGCAATACGCACTGCTTGGTCGGGTCGTTGGCGGACTTCAGTTGCGCGTCGAGCCGACTGTAGTAGTCCGCGGTTGAATTGCGGTCCCCGATAGTCTGGCTCAGCATTCCGCCGAAGAAGCCTTGGTCAAATTTATTGATGGCGGTTGACGTCATATCCCCCCACAGCCCGTCGTTACTGGGATCGCTGTTTGGCTTCTTCTCAGCAAGACAACCGAGCGAAATCAATTTCTCCTGGACTTTGCGCAATATTTCGTCGGGTTGCTGGACGCTGACAGTAGCGGTGGGTGGCACTGACGCTGGCGCGACCGCCGCCGTCCCTTGGCGAACCACAAACTGGACTGACGCTCGGCCGTTGCTTTCGTCATTAATCGAAAGCACGAACGTTCCGGCGATTGCGGCAGGTTCAACCTTGACGCGAATTTCCGCTTCATTAGCGCGGCCTGTATCGTGATCAGGCGGAAGCAGGGTGATACCCGCGCCAGGCAGCATACCTATCCAACGGGCGTGGTAAGGCGCCCGGCCTCCACGTGCAGTGATGACGCCGAACTCATCTCTGCTTGACGTGGTCACTTCCACAAGCGATGACGGATCAGTACGAAAGGCGAGGCCGAGTTCCTCGGCTTTCACTGCGCAATCGTTCAGCCCGGGACCGACATCTGCAACAGATACGAGCATCGCTTCCAGTGTGTTGACATTGGTCGTCAACGAAATCGCTTCCTGCTCAATATTTCGAACTTGTATCTCCATTGCAGGGTCGGCAAAATCATTATGCACGCCTTCCGTGCCAGGTACGGCAGTCTGGGACACAGCCGCTGCTGAAAATAGTTGATTCAGCGCGACAACGCTTGCAGCAACGTCAGGCTCATTTTCAATCAAGGCGCGGTTGATTTGGGCTTGCACTGAGCGCACGGCTTCGTATACGTGCGTTCCTGCGGTCAGCGCTGAAGCGGCGCGGGAGATGATTGCGTTAGCCCGGTTTACAACAGCGCGCGCTTCAATCACTCGCAAGTCGTTTAATGCCGACCCAGAAACGGACGCCAAAAGGGAGTTAAGTCGGTTGATGCCTGCGACTATCGGCGAAAGTGCGTTCTTTATGGCCTCGGTATCCAGATTGCGTGCTCCCGCGTAGGAATCGATGACGCATCCGACGGCGCGCTGCCCTTCGGCATATATTTTCAGCCGCTGCTCGCGATAAAGAAAACTATTCATGCCAACGAGGCCGACACCAGTAGTGCCTAATGCAGCCAGCGCATCAGACCCCCCACCGCTGATGCCAAGAGTCGCAGCGGCCGTCGCCACGCCTATTGCCATAATCCCGCTGGCGCGATTAGTCAGTGCGTAGTCATTCAGCGCCCTGCCATATTCATCTCGCACTGATTCCGCATAGATAAACGCATTCGCTATTGAAGGTGTACTCTTGAATGCGTTCTCAGCAGGTTCGATATAGGGGTTGAGTACAGCAGTTGTTGCTGTGCAGGCGGCGAGTGTCGCCGTAAGGCACGTCAGCCCGATTTTGTGCCACCAAATATGCATATCTGCTCCTGTCCTAACCGACGGCGTCGATTTCATTAGCCAGCATGGCCAGCGCGTCCTTGAGTTCTGCTTCAAAGCGGGCTCTAACTGCCGCGCGAACCTTTGCGGAGCTCTTCTTGAAGTAAATGTCCACACGCATGCGCTCAGCATAAACGCGCTCAATAAGCTTGCGATCATTGTGGCGTTCGCCTGAACTGAGGGACGACCACGGCAGGGTCATCAAGTTGGTCGCAGCGCTACCATGCTGAACACTGATCGACCATGCAACGTCGTTCAAAGCGTGCGAACGCTTCGTGACATCGAGTCCCCCCTGCGTATCGTCGCGAACCTTGCGAACAAACGGATCGTAGTGCGTCGATTGGATGAAGTCGTGCTGTGCGCGCGAGAACTCAGCGTCTTCTGCCAGTCGTTTCCACGTGGTTTGGAAATTCAGCTCGCCACGCCTTGCCGCAGATTCTCCGCCAGCAGCATCGAGTGCCCCGGCAAATGGCAGAAAGCGACCATCTCGCCGCAGAAACCGGAGGTACGAACCCATGGCTCCGGTATTGGATGCAATCTGATATAGCCCGAAAGACCAGCCACCATTCGTGTCGTAACCAATCGCAGCCGGCAATCCACGCGACTCGTATCGTCTTGATAGATCGCCCAGATTTTTCGGCACTTGTGCGCTGAGAAGTTGAGGTTCAAGTACACGTACGTTCCCGTAGGCGGCCTCCTCGAATGCAGCGCCCATTTCGCGCGGCTCGCGACGTTCGCGCCACGCCCAGTGCACCAGTTCATGCAGAACGGTTGATTCTACGAGATGCAGATGCTGTGCATCCGCGACGGGCCCCGCGAGCGGGAGAACCAGGCGCTCGGCGAGATAAACACTGCGGGGAAAGCGCGGGTCGAACTTTCCATTGATGTCTGCGGGCATGGCTTCCACAAACAGTACCGGCTCCTGATCAGGCGAGATGGCACTTCGGGCCAGTGGTTCGGGAATCGAGGCGTGTTGAAGAAAAGCGGTCCACACTGTCGGCTTGGTCACGGGTATCGTGGCCAAATCGTCGCGCACCCAACGACTGAGCCCGCTATAGCGTTGAGATTGAATCGGAACCAGGCGTGCCACGTGTGTTGCTCGATGAGGTTATTTATTCAGTGCCTGACCAAGCAGGGCTTCGACGCGCGGCCAGAAATCGACATCGGATTCTTCTCCGACAATACTGCTCGCGTCGGTGCCAACCTGCTCGAGCAAAAACCGCTGCAGTGCGTCTTTAGTGACGGCATCGAAAACACCAACACCAGGCTGGCTGCCGGCTGTCCCTTCGGCCGGTAGATAGTCGAGTAGACGTAATTGGTGTTGCACTCGTCGAATAGTTTCGTCGGGCTCAGGAGTAGCCGGACCTTTTGCGGCATCTGCTTGAGATTGATCTGCCGACCCCAACGCGTCGGCTCGCTTCGAAGCTTGGGATGAAGCGAACAGGACATCGACCAGGTCGCTCAGCTTGTCGGAAACTTGCTTCGAGAACAGGCCGGCGAGCCCGGACACGAAGCCAATCACAAAGCACGATTGTTGGGTGATTGCCTTGTAGTCGCTAAAAATACCTCCGCGGTAGCCGAGGTAAACAATCAGAGCGAGAAGTGCACCTACCGGCCCACGCAGGTAGAACCAGAGCATCCAACTCTGCAGGAGCTGACGATTGCCGGCAAATGCGGCAAGCGACGTCGCGGAATGGATAAGCCCGCCAGCGAAACCGCTGGCAATGACGAGAACAACCAAAGCCCCTTCGGATAGAGAACCGGTTGATGGAATTTTGCTGCAGGTAACTGCCACGGTAATCAGCGCTATGCCAATCATCAGCGCGAAACGCACCCCGTGCCGGTGAATCTCGTCGCGCTCAATATAAGTTGGTATCGGCCGCCCATCGCTGCCAAGGCCCTCTACGGCGGGCGATTCCAGTCCTTCCAGCGAGTCAGCTTTCAAAGGCGTTCCTTCGCGCTCGGTGCATTAGGTGTAGAGACCCTGGAATCGTAGAAGCAAATGCGGGTGTCAGTCATCGTCAATTCAGGTTAGATGGGTTATTGATCACTCATATGAATGAGGGTAAATGTCAAACTTAATATCGACGCTTATCGCCACCAGAAATCAATATGCTACCGCTCGATGATCGGCGGTTGCCCCGCTCGACGCGAGCGGAACAATAAAATCACATTCAAACGCGCCACATACAGCAGTGTACCGAAAGCCGCCGCTGCGCAGCCGATTAACCAGCGTGCAACGCTGGCGCGATCGCCGGGCAGGTAACCATGGATGGCTTCTAGGACGAGTGCGCAGACGACCCCGGCAAGCAGGTTCCGCAACTGGCGCGCGCGCGGTTGCAGGCGACTGCGGCCGCAGGATTCGGCATAGAGATAGCCGAACAGGGTCAACGCACCGAGCTGCTCGGCGACACGCAGCGTGAGATCGCGGTGAAAGTTCAACTCGGGATAGCCAAAAGTCAGTGTGAATGGTTCGACAGTAGGTGGTAACGGCCAGAGCACCAGCATCAGCAGATAGATTGCATAGCAAGGCCAGACCAGCGCCAGTACACGATACTCATTGCGGGCTTCGCGAACGGGCGCGAGTCGCGGCAGATAGAGGTGTACGATCGCTGTCGCAAATATCAGTACCGCACAAGGCGCGACGACATGCGGTGCCGCGTTGATGCCGATGACGGCGCCGAACAGGAACCATGCCAGCACGGCCATCGCCAGCAACGGCCGCGGCAGGCTGTCAGCACCGGCCAGGCGATAGCGCCACAAGCCACATAACGTTGTGGCTCCAGCAAGTCCGAGCGGTGCCAGTAACCAGACTCGCGATTCGTCGTGCACCCCGACGCTGCTCAACCACATCAGCGGGAGCGTGAGGTAGACCAGTTCCAGCAGGGGATGCTCCAGCGTCAGTACTGCCGGCAGCACGCGGTCGAGATGGCGGCGTGCGGCATTGCACAGGATAGCGCCGGCTGCGCAGCCTGTGCTGTTGCCCAGAAGGTCAAACACGGAGGTCAATCGGTCAGGCAGGAACAGTTGCAGGGTTTCGATGCTGGCGCTCAATGCGCCGCCGAACATCAAGGCAAACAGTGCCCCACGCGGCAGCGTAGGCGGCATTGCGAGTCGAAAAAAATATCCGACAGGCAGGAACAGCAGGAAGTTGGCCGGCGCATCACGCAGGTCGCTCCAGCCGGAGATTCTCCACTGGCTTGGCCATTCGAAACGGAACGGTGAAAGCGTCAATAGCGCGATCACGACCAGGATGTAAACGAGCATCGCCCGTTCGATCAGCATTGGCCTGTCGCGCAGCCGGAACGGCTGAGGTGGCTGCAGCTCAGCGGCGGTAATCGGCGGCATCGGGACAATACTCTACGCTAATCGGCAACTGACGGTCCGCGCACGCTTAGCGGGCGCGTCGCCTGTCGTACTGGGCATCTGCTGCTGGAGCAGTCTGCGCGATCATGCCTGGCAGACCCTGCCGAATCGTAGCAGCTTCTGGCAATACGACGCAGCTTGCGCGTGTTTCTCTGAACGGCGGGTGCGCTGCCACTACGACGAATCGACTAGAATTGGACGACCGTCCGCGCGGCAGTACCGCAGTGCGGCGCGTGGTCACCAATAGAGCAGGCCAGGGGAAGCCCATGTCAGCAAACATCAATCACATCGCACCCGAATTCGTCGCCGTGGAAGCTGTCGTCATCGGTGCCGGTTTCGCCGGTCTCTATGCAGCCTATCGGCTGAAGCAGATGGGCTTGACTCACGTCGGTTTCGAACAAGGCAGCGGTGTCGGCGGTACCTGGTATTGGAATCGTTATCCCGGTGCGAGTTCGGATTCCGAAAGCTGGGTCTATTCTTATACGTTCTCGGACGAACTCGAGCAAGACTGGACCTGGAGCTGCCGCTTCCCCGGGCAGGCTGAGATCCTGCGTTATCTGGAACACGTGGCGGACAGATTCGATTTGCGCAGTTCGTTTCGCTTCGACACGCGGGTGACCGGCGCGAGGTACGACGACACCAGCGGTCTGTGGACGATTGAAACCGCACGGGGCGAGCAGGTGACGGCGAAGTACCTGGTCACGGCGGTCGGTTGCCTGTCGGCCGCACAAGTGCCGAATATTCCCGGCCGCGATTCGTTCACAGGTGCTTGCTACCACACCGGACTCTGGCCGCACGAAGGCGTCGATTTCACGGGGCTGCGAGTCGGCGTGATCGGAACGGGCTCATCCGGCATACAGTCGATTCCGCTCATCGCCGAACAGGCCAGCCATCTAACGGTATTCCAGCGCACGCCGAGTTTCAGCGTTCCCGCACGCAATGCGCAGCTCTCTCCGGAGCAGCTGGCGAAGCTCAAGCTTGAAATCAAGACTATCCGCGAAACCTGTCGCTGGTCGACTATCGGTCAGCCCTATGACTGGAAGGATTCTGAGGCGCTCAAGGTCGATCCGGCCGAGCGTCGCAAGCAGTTCGAGTCCGACTGGGAGAAAGGTGGCTTCGAGTGGATGTTCGGCAGTTATCGCGATCTGCTGTTCGACCGCCAGGCCAACGAGACGGCGGCAGACTTCGTGCGAGAGAAGATCCGCGGTATCGTCAAGGACCCCGAAATCGCCCGCAAGCTGCTGCCGAGTGGCTACCCGATCGGGACCAAACGCCTCCCCTTGGACTCGAATTATTTTGAGACTTTCAATCGGCCGAACGTCGAGTTGGTCGACCTGCGCGATTCGCCGATCGAGGAAATCGTGGCGGGCGGAATACGCACCAAGGATAAGACCTATGAACTCGATGCGATTGTCTTCGCGACCGGCTTCGACGCGCTGACCGGTCCGCTGACTCGCGTCGGCATCCGCGGGCGCGGCGGCGAGCGACTCGAAGCGAAATGGGCCGGCGGACCACGCACCTATCTCGGCGTCTCCACTGCCGGCTTTCCCAATTTGTTCATGATCACCGGGCCAGGCAGTCCCTCGGTACTTGGCAACATGCCGGTATCAATCGAGCAACATGTGGATTGGATAATCGACTGCATCGAACACCTGCGAAAAACAGGTGGGTCGACAATCGAGGCAACCCCGGCTGCCGAAGCGGCCTGGGGCACACACGTCAAGGAACTGGCTGAGGCGACGCTGTTTCCGCAAGCCGACTCCTGGTATATGGGCGCTAATATTCCCGGTAAACCGCGCGTGTTCCTACCTTACATCGGCGGTTTCGGCACTTACCGCAAGCTGTGTGCCGACGTCGCGGCAAGAGGCTACGATGGATTCGTCATCACCTGATGCACCCGCGCGAATCGACCACCATGACTATCCAGGAGATTGAATGAACCCGTCACCCGCCCGTCGCGGCATTCTCGCCATGCTGGACCGTTTTCCCGGCGCCACCGTGACGCGCACCCTGCGCGAATTCGAGGCGCTGGGTTACGACAGTTTCTGGCTACCGGAACTTTTCGGCCGTGAACCTATAGCGACGGCCAGTTATCTGCTGGCGCAGACCGAGAAGCTTGTCATCGCCTCCGGTATCGCCAACATCTATGTGCGTGACCCGCATGCCATGGCGCAAGCAGCACAGACCCTGGCCGAATTCTCCGGCGGTCGATTTCTGCTCGGCCTCGGTGTGTCGAATGTCGGCCTGAATACGGCGCGAGGCCATCGCTGGCTGCCGCCGCTCGATAAAATGACCGCCTATCTCGACGCGCTCGACCAGATTGAAGTGCAGAGTGCGGCGCCTGCAGCGCCAGCGCCACGGATACTCGCAGCTCACGGGCCGCAGTTGCAGGCGCTGGGTGCAGCGCGCTGCGACGGTATCGTGACCTATCTGATGACGCCAGAGCACACGCGTCGTTCGCGCGCGCGCATCGGCCCTGATAGCGAATTGAACGTTGTCTGCGCCATGGTGGCCGAGCAGGATCCAGTCGCGGCAAGACGGATTGCGCGATCGACGCTGGCCATCTATCTTTTGCTGGATTACTACCATCGCGAATGGCGCAAGCTCGGCTTCGCCGACGCCGACTTTGTCAACGGTGGCAGCGATGCCTTGATCGACAAGCTGGTCGGCTGGGGCGACGCCGCAGCGCTCGAGGCCCATCTTGCCGCGCATGTTTCGGCCGGAGCGAATCGGGTGATTGTGATGTCGCTCGATGCGGGTGGCACGACGCCAGGAATGAAAACATGGGAGGTGCTGGCGCCCGGCCCATGAATCGGGCCACGACGAGCTCGTGAGACAGCTCGTAGCTGGGGTTATGCCACCCGCGGCGAGCGTTTTCGTCCCCTATTTGCCGCTATCTGGCCTATGCTGCGCAACCCGCCCGAGCGACGCAGGCTGCGCTTCGGCGGTTCAGAACCGTTTTCCCTGTACTGTAGCCTTTGATGGAGACCTGACAATGCCTAAACCCAACTACGCTTTCGCCAAGCGCCAGAAGGATCTCGCGAAGAAAGAAAAGCAGGAACAGAAGCGCCTGCGCAAGGCCGCCGACATCGAGAACAAGTCCGGCACGGAGACTGAGACGACCGACGCGGACGATAAACCGTCCGAATAGGGCGGCGAAGACCGGACGAGACGCAGTCTGCGATTGTCGCGCACCAGGACGACCTGACTCGATGCAACTGCGGGTTCTATTGTTCACTGCGGTGCTGGCTTGCGGCGTCTCGCCGCTGCGGGCGGACGAAACGCGCCTGGCGACAGCGCAGGCCGACCACGATAACTGGCTGACCTATGGCCACGGTTACGCCAATCAGCGCTATAGCGCGCTGACTGAAATCGACACCACCAACGTCAAGCACCTGGCACCGGCATGGATTGCACAGACCGGTATCGTCGGCACGTTTCCGACCAATCCGCTGGTCGTCGACGGCGTGATGTATCTGACGACGCCGTTCAATCACGTAATAGCGCTCGACGCGGCAACCGGCGCGCAGCGGTGGCACTATAAGCACGAACTTCGCGAGACCAAGCTCTGCTGCGGCTCGCACAATCGCGGGCTGGCCTGGAGCGAGGGCAGGCTGTTCATGATTACGGCCGATGCGCGGCTGCTCGCGCTGGCTGCCGACAGCGGCAAGGTTCTGTGGGATATCCCTGTCGTCGATCCCATGACCGGCGACCCTGCCGATCTCGCCGCGATTGCACAGTTCGACCCCGAACATCCCGCCGCTTTCGATCGCGCAACCCGGTTCGCAGGCAATATGGCCCCCGTCGTCCACGGTGATCTGGTGTACGTCGGTGTCAGCGGCACCGGCTACAGCGCAGTGCTTGGCGACGCCGAGAGTGAGACAGCATCGGTGCTGGGCCGCCCTGGCGTGCGTGACGGTCTGCGCGCGTTCATGTCTGCTTATCGCGTCAGCGACGGGCAGCTGCAATGGCGCTGGTATTCAACTGCCGCGCACGGCTGGGAAGGCGAGTTCAAGACGACGACTTCGTTTGGCGATGCGCTCGAACGCGACGTCGCGCGCGAACGGGCCGACGCAGCAACTTACAATGAGGCCTGGAAGCGGGGTGGCGGCTCGATCTATTCGACTCCGTCGATCGACCCGGAACTCGGGCTGATCTATTTTGGCACCGGCAACGCCTCGCCCGGCTATGCCGATTATCAACGCCCCGGTGACAACCTCTACACCTCGTCCGTTATCGCGCTCGAACTCGGCACCGGCGCGCTGCGCTGGTATCACCAGTTCGTACCGCATGACGTCTGGGGTTACGACGTCGCTTCGCCACCGGTACTGCTCACTGTTACAGGCGCTGACGACAAGCCGGTGCCGGCGCTGGCAGCAGCGTCGAAGTCAGGTTGGTTGTACCTGTTTGATCGCCGCAGCGGCACCGCGCTCGGTCGCTCACAGGCGTTCGTCCCGCAAAGCACGCCGATGTTCAGGCGCGCGACTGCCGCAGGTATTGTCGTCGCGCCGGGCGCAGCGGGCGGCGCAAACTGGCCGCCGGCCGCTTTTCATCCTGGCACCGGGCTGCTCTATGTTCCGGCGACGCACAATCCGACGCGTTACCAGCTCGAACCCGATGCTGCTGGGCACCCGGTTACCGTGCTCAGTTTCGCTGACGACCAGCCGCGTTCCGGCACGCTGTCGGCGATCGAACCGATGAGCGGCGTCATTCGATGGCAACTGGCAACGGATCTACCGCTGGTCTCGGGCGTGCTGGCAACTGCCGGCGGGCTGGTCTTTACCGGCGAATCGAATGGCGACTTCATTGCGCTCGATGCTGCCAACGGCAAACGCTTGTGGCGCTTTGCCACCGGTGCTGGCGTCAATGCGCCGCCCATCACTTATCGTATCGGCGGCCGTCAGTATGTTGCGGTTGCTTCCGGTGGTCATGCCCTGTTCAATTTTCCGCAAGGCGATGCAGTAATAGCGTTTGCGCTGCCGGAATAAGCGGCGGCGACTTTCGACCCATGATCAGTTGAACGGCAGGTCGACCTGCGGTGTTTCGATGCCTGCAAATTTCTGTGCCTGCCATTCAAGGCACCATGGCGAACAATACAGCAGCGGTCCGCGGGTGGCGTGACTCGTCGCGATGCCGTCGCCGTAGATCAGCACACCGCAGCAGTCGCATTTCACGTAGCGCTCGATGTAATAGCCGTTGGCGCTGAATTTCATGGCGATTCTCCACTGAACTCGTAGTCGCGACTCGCGGCGCCTGACGAGACAAAATCGTCCAGCACATCCGACCGGACGAGGTTGCGATCGCGCGCTGTCGGGTTGCCGAAACCACCACCGCCCGGGGTCAATATCTGAACGCGGTCGCCCGGCTTGAATGTCACATTCGACCATTTGCTGGTCGAGCGTTTGGCGAACGCTTCGATCATGGTCTGCCATTGCTCGCTGGCATTGGCCTGGTAGTAGGTCATGCCGGACGCGCCAGGGAGCCCGCCGTCCAGACCGTAGGCCTGGTGTTGATGCCTGTCAGTCAACTGCGATGCAGTAATCTCGGTTTCCAGGCACCGATAGATTTTCTTGGTGCCGAGACCACCACGCTGGCGCCCGGCGCCGCCGGAATCGGTGCGCAGACTGTATTCTTCGGTCAGCCACGGATAGCGGGTTTCGAAAACTTCGACTGGCATTACGCGGCAGTTGCCGTTAATCGAATCGGTTGCGTCATTGCCGTCGGCACCGCCTCGCGCGCCCCAGCCTACTGCCTCGAGATCATAGCAGGCGAAATATTCGTCGTGTTTAGGATCATGCCCGCCGAACACGAAGTTGAGATGAGTGCCCCCTTCCCCGGCCATCGCGCGATCCGGCGCAGCCTGCGCCAACGCGCCGATGACGACGCCCGCAATACGTGGATGAGTCTCCGTATTGCCGCCGACTTCCGGCGCCGGGTAATCGACATTCACCACGGTACCGCGCGGGGCAATGATCTTGATCGGGCGGAAGCAGCCAGAGTTCTTCGGAATACTGGGGTCGGTCAGATGCAACACGGCGTTGTAGGCGGCCGACCAGGCAACGCCCAGCGTCGCGTTGATCGGGCCGCGGACCTGTGGGCTCGAGCCGGTGTAATCAATGACCAGTGCGTCTTTGATGACATGGCAGTGCGCTTCGATGCGGATCTCGGCGTCGGATACGCCGTCGTTATCCATGTAGTCGACGAAGCTGTAGCAGCCGTCGGGGATCGCGGCAATCTCGGCGCGCATGCGCTTCTCGGCATAGTCCATCAGATCGTTGCACGTACTAGCGAACAGCGCGCGTCCATACTTTCCGACAGTCTCACCCAGCCGCTGTGAGCCCAGCTCGACGCCGGAGATCATCGCGCGCATGTCGCCGTAGTTGTGGCGGGGTGTGCGGACATTCGCCAGCCACAGCTTCCACACTTCGACGACGTCTTCGCCGCGTTTCTTGATTTTGACCGGCGGGACGCGGATCCCTTCATGGAAGATTTCGGTTGCTTCAGCCGGAAAGCCGCCCGGTACCATGCCGCCAACCTCGGCAATATGGCCAATGGCGACCGTGAATGCGACGAGCTCGTCATCGACGAATACCGGGCAGAACAGGGTGTGTTCAGGTGTGTGAAGACCGCCGCGATACGGGTCGTTATGAATCAGGATATCGCCCGGCTCGATCTCCGACAGCGGTATCTCCTGCAGGCAGGATCGGATCAATAGTGGCATACCACCAATCTGGGCCGGGCAGAACTCGGCCGCCGCCAGCATCTCACCACGTGGCGAGGCAATGCCGCAGGTAAAGTCGAGCGCCTCGTTGAAGATGGTCGAGTAGCTGGTCTTCATCAGGGTGATGCCCATCTCCCGGCAGATCGACAACATCGTATTGTCGAGAATGTTCATGGTCACGAAATCCATCGTCAGCTCCTCTATGCCGGGCTCTATGCGCAACCAATCAACAGGTGACCTTGCCCGGAGACATCAAGCACGTGTGCCGGCGAAAGTACTGTCACCGAGGCAGCTTCCTCAATCAGCGCCGGGCCGACGATACGATCGCCGGCGTGCAATTCGGCCCGCTCATACAACGGTGTTTGAATGATCCCGTTGGCGAATACGACTGCTCGATGCGCGGTCGGTGCCGGTGCCGCGGTCCGTGTCGGCAAAGGTACGAATTCAGGTTTGGCCGTGCGGCAATGAACGGTGCAGCGCAGCGTGATCGCCTCGATGACTTCCTGCGCAATCTGAAAGCCGAAACGCTGCTCGTGCAGGGCATGGAAAGCGGCCCATAAACTGGCCACGTTGGCCGGCGTGAAATCGTCGAAATCGAAGCGGACTTCGAGCTCGTAGTTCTGACCGAGGTAGCGCAAATCAATGGTTCGTTCGACGCGGATATCGCCGGCATAACCCTGTCGTGCGAGATCTGCAGTCGCAGTCGAGACGAGCGCGCGCAGGTGGTCGGTTGCACGCTCGGTCTGAAAGCGTTTGGAAGTCATCTGGATCGTTCTTTCGAGATCGACGCGAGCGTCGGTCAGCACGAAGCCGAGCGCGGAGAATTGACCTGGATGCAGCGGCACCACCCCGCGCGGAATTCCGGCTTCCTCCATCAGATCCGAGATATGCAACGGCCCCGCGCCGCCGAAAGCGAACAGTGCGAATTCACGCGGATCGAGCCCGCGCTCGATCAGCACAGTGCGCAACGCGCCGACCATGTTGTTATTGACGATGCGCAGAATGGCGAGCGCCACATTCTCGACCGAAAGCGCCAGCGGCGCAGCCAGCACGGCGAGCGCTTGTCGTGCGCGTTCCGTGGCAAGGGCCATTCCACCGCCGAGGAAGTTGGCCGGGTTGATGCGACCCAGCACGAGATTGGCGTCAGTGACTGTCGCCCGTTCGCCGCCGAATCCATAGCAGGCTGGCCCGGGCCGTGCGCCGGCGCTTTCCGGACCGACCCGCAGCATGCCGCCACGATCAATCCAGGCGACCGAACCGCCGCCCGCCCCGATAGTTCGGATATCGATCATCGGGATCTGTATCGGCAGACCGAACTCGATTTCGAAATTGGTCGTAAAGCTGATCTGGCCATTGACGACAGTTGAACAATCGGTCGATGTTCCACCCATGTCGAGCGTGACGGCGCGCGTGAGTCCAAGTTCCTCGGCAACTGCGCGAGCGGCGACGACGCCACCGGTCGGACCAGACAAGGTCAACTGCACGGGTTGCTCGCGTGCCGCAGTCAGGCTCATCTCTCCGCCGTTCGATTTGATCAACGCAACCGGCGCGCGTACGCCATGTGCGTCGAGTTGCTCGCGCAAGGTGCCAAGATAACGTTGTATCGCGGGTTTGATGTAAGCATCGGCGAGCGTGGTCGAGGCACGTTCGTACTCTTTCCACTTCGGCAGCACGTCGTACGAAATCGAAATAGGAACAGCAGGCAGCGCGCGCTGCAAGAGATCGCGCACGGCGCGTTCATGCGCCGGATTGATATAGGAGAACAGCAGGTTCACCGCGATGGCTTCGATCTTTCCGGTATCGATGGCCTCGGCCGCGGCAATCGCCGCGGCGACTGCATCCACGCTGGCCGGGTCCAGCACCTGGGCGACGTCGCCGCTTGCCAGCAGGCGTTCGTCGACTTCGAAACAGTCGCGACGCAGAACCAGCGGACGCGAACGTATCCAGCTGCTGTCGTAATGGTGTTTGCGATGGCCACGTTGCAGAAACGGGATATCGCGGAAGCCGCGCGTGGCGACGTAGGCAATCCGTGCGCCTTTACGTTCGAGGATCGCATTCGTCGCGACGGTTGTTCCGAGGCGCAGATTGGCGATGCTGGCCGGCACCTCAATCTGGCTCAGGCCGGTCAGGATGCCGGTGGTAGGGTCATCCGGTGTGGTCAGATTTTTCCACACCTTGAGCGCATGCGTGTCGCGATCATAAGCGACAAAGTCGGTGAACGTGCCGCCGACATCGACCCCGACCAGATAGCGGCTCATACGGACACAATCCTCTTAGAATCTAGGCTCAGTTATGATCATCAGATCTTTGCCCTGTTCGAGTAGTGGGTTGGAGGAGTTTGCATCGGTATTGCGGTCCGCCGAACGGACCGGCGTGCTTTTGCGAGTCTTCAGGAAATCGCAGCTCGCATTTCTTCTTGCCAGTTCCTGCGTCGATTGCTCGCGAAGTTCTGGCGTCGCGGTGGATTCAGGTTGTCTGTTTTTACACAACTCCCAAGTGGATTTAGCGGTTATTGCGATTTCTGCGTGTGCAGGAATACTGAGCGCGAGCGTTGCACACGTTGTGAGGTACGCAACGCAAGAGTATCTGATATCCATCAAAGGTGTCTCCGCAATCTCTGCTTATAGCGAACCGTAGACCTGTTGAGCGTAGTGGACTGACCTCAGCAGTTCACAGTGCGAGCTGCTTCTGTTCAGGCGCCCACTTCGCCAGTTCGAGCTGGGCGCTGCCCAGGCCCATGCCACGCAGCCAGCGCGCCACCGCGTCGAGTGAGCGCCATTGCCTGACGCCGTCCTTGTTCGTCGACGCTGTAAACGAGCCGTTAGGCGTATCGAATTCAACGTGAAAACGCGTGCCTTGAGCGACGATGCGCGAACGCTTGACGGCGCCAGCCTGGATCAGCGCCCGTACCGTCTTTTCGTTCACGGTGCTGCGGCTCCCGGATTGCCCGCTGGTATATCCACGACGCTGATACTACATTGCGCGCACACCAGATTGAACTGGCGATATCCAGAGGGGGAAAACCATGCAAGTCAAAGCGGCGGTGTTCCGCGAAATTCATGTGCCGGTGAGCATCGAAGACGTCGAGATTGCTGATCCCGGTCCGGAAGAAGTCCTGGTCAAGACGGTGGCGTGCGGTGTCTGCCACAGCGATCTCCATACGCTGCACGGCACCATCGCCGCGCCGCTGCCGACGGTGCTGGGCCACGAGCCTGCCGGTATCGTGCTTGCCGTCGGCGAACGTGTGCGCAGCGTCGCCGTCGGCGATCATGTCATTGCGTGTACCTCGATGTTCTGCGGACTGTGCCCGCAATGCGTACAGGGTCGCCCGCACCTGTGCAGCGATCGCGGCGCTTGCCGCCGCGCTGATGATGAGGCACCGCGAATCAGCCGGCGCGGTGAATTGATTCACCCCTATGCCGATCTGGGTGGTTTCGCCGAAGCGATGCTGTTGCACGAACGCGCGGTAGTGAAGATTGCCCCGGACATCCCGCTCGACCGCGCCGCGCTGATCGGTTGTGCAGTGACGACCGGCGTCGGCGCGGCGCTGAACACGGCCCAGGTCACGCCAGGTTCGTCAGTCGTCGTATTCGGCGCAGGTGGTGTCGGTATCTCGGTTATCCAAGGTGCGCGCATTGCGGGTGCCCGACAAATAATTGCTGTCGATCTGCTCGATCAACGGTTGACCAGTGCGCTGCATTTCGGTGCCACCGACACTATCAATTCGAGTACCGGTGATACGGTCAAGGCCATCAAGAAAATGACCAAGGGCGGTGCGGATTTCGCGTTCGATGTTGTCGGTTTGCCGAAGCTGCTCGAGCAGGCATTCTATTGCCTGGCGCCGCGCGGCACGGCCGTGCTGGTCGGTGCAATCGCGCCGGGACAGACCATCTCGCTCAACCCGGGGCATTTCTTTCTGGAGAAGCGCATCATTGGCTGCATGATGGGTTCGAATCGATTTACCATCGACGCCCCGCGCTATCTGGAATTGTACCGCCAGGGTCGGCTCGACCTCGACGCAATGGTGACGCGACAGGCACCGCTGGAGAACGTAACGGAAGCGTTCCGCGCGATGGAAGCAGGTGAAGTGACGCGCACCGTGCTGACTTTTGATTGATCAAAATAGGGGAGCGGACTCGTGCCTAACCTGGATAAACCCGATCTCGGCGTCAGCGTCGAGGACCACGTGGCGACGATCGAAATCCGTCGTCCGCCGCATAATTTTTTCGATATCAGTCTGATCACGCAGATTGCCGATACCTACGAGCAGCTCGATACGCTCGCTGACTGCCGTACGATATTGCTGTGCGCACAAGGCAAGAATTTCTGTGCTGGCGCCAACTTCGGCGCCAGCGAGGCCGGCAATGCGCAGGACAGCTCGAAAGGGGCGCTGTCGAACATGCTGTATCGACAGGCAGTGCGGCTGTTCCGATGCAGCAAACCAGTCATCGCGGCGGTGCAGGGCGCGGCCATCGGCGGTGGTCTCGGTCTGGCGGTCTCGGCCGATTTTCGCGTGACGAGTCCGGAAGGCCGCTTCAGCGCCAACTTCACCAAGCTCGGCTTTCATCCGGGTTTCGGTCTGACGGTCACTTTGCCGGAATTACTCGGCCGCCAGCGCGCGACCCTGTTGTGTCTGAGCAGTCGACGACTGACCGGAGAACAGGCGCTTGAATGGGGCCTGGTCGATGTCTGCGTAGCGCAGGACGAACTGCGGGCCACGGCGCACGCGCTGGCCCTCGAAATCGCCGGTTGTGCACCGCTGGCTGTCCTGTCTACACGTGCAACGCTGCGACGAGGCCTTGCCGACCGTGTCGCGCTGCAGACCGATCACGAGCTGGTCGAACAGAACTGGCTGCGTGACACCAATGATTGGAACGAAGGCATCAAAGCCACGGCCGAAAGACGCGAACCGAAGTTCACTGGAACCTGAACGGCGGCCGGGCGGTCGGGCAAGCCCACCCTGCCTGGGCTCGCTCGATTCGTCGTTGATGGAAACACCCTCTCGCAACTGCGGGAGAGGGTGTGACGGACAGTATGCTGCTGTCGCGAACTACTTGTAGTGCGGCATGACGTCGCGACCGAAACGTTCCAGCATGCGTTTCACCTTGTCTTTCGGCAGATAGCCCTGGTCACCTTGCCAGATGAACCATTCGGGATTCGCCGCTTCCACCAGCAGATCCATTTCTCGGCGGACGTCGTCGGTATTACCGACCAGCGCAAAATGCTTCCGCTCGAAGCGTTCCATCGTCGCTTCAGACGGCGGCAGGCCCTGATTCGGATACTTGATGTCGTCTTCCGGAAAGCGGAAGGCGTCGGTGAAACCGAAAGCATGTGCCCAGCCCGGCCAACCGGTGCCCATCAATCCTTCCATCGCGATTTCGCGCGCAATGGTCTTGTTTTCGGCCATGTAGACCGAGCGGAATACGCCCATGTTCTCGCCGAGCTTGAGTTTGCGGCCGTGTAACGCCGCCTCTTCGACGTGGATCTCGCAGAAGCGGCGGACTTCGTCGAGCTCCGAAGTCAGCAGACTCGGAATGATGCCTTCCTTGGCGCACCAGCGGATCGTGCTCTCGCTTTGCGAGAACGCCTGGAACAGCATCGGATGCGGTTTTTGATACGGCTTGGGTACGATGTCGATAGCTTGAATGTTGCCGTTGTCGTCGATTTCCCCCGGTGAGCCATACTTTCGCGTCCACTCGTGTGCGGGCCACGGCGTGCCGGTCTCGTACGGATACGGATACTCGTAGTACTTGCCCTTGTAACGGAAGGCGCCATCTGCCCAGGCGAGTTTGAGGATCTCGAAGACTTCCTGGAATGCCTCGCGATTGATGGCGTCAGTGCTCGGCGCACCATCTTTGGCATGCAGATCGGAGGCGGTCACGTGCAGATGCTGCGCCATCGGATTCAGCCAGCGCGCCTGGTAGCCGCGCGCGAAGCCACAGAACGTGCGTCCTTTAGTAATTTGATCGAGCCAGGCGATTTCGAGCGCGAGCCGCAGCGGATTCCAGCCCGGCAAAACGTAACCTATCGGCCCGGCCATGATCTTTTTTGTGTTGTTCAGTACGTGCTGGGTCAACACCGGCAGGCTGCCCATTTCGCTGCCTTCGGTATGCAAGTGGTGTTCGGGGAAAGTCACGGCCGAGAAACCAAGCTCTTCGGCGAATTGCGACAGCTCGACGATTTCTTCGAGCATCTGCTGGAATTTGTCGGTCCGTCGCGAAATCGGTCGGAGCTTTTCGCGTTCCTCCATGGTTGCCGGAATCGCCGGATAAAAGAAAAACATGAACTTCATACATTCCCCTCCAGATGGCTGCGGTACTGCGACATGCTGCGCCGCGGAAAGCTACGCGGCGTTGCGCTGACAGTGTCAGCATAACGACCTCGACGCTGAATGACAGAATGTGTAAATTTCTTGACATTCAGCGACAACGTTGGGGAGCGGTGGATGGCAGCAAACAGCGGTGCGCGACCGCCCGGGCGACAGGCGGCGAGTCGAGCGTCGCGACAGCAGCCGGAATACCTCTATGGCAGCACCATGCTACGACCGTTACGGCTCGCTTATGGCCTGGCTCCGGTGATCGAGGTACTCGAAGCCAACGATCACCCGATTGCCCCGCTGCTTGCGGCAGCCGACATTCCGCGTTTCGCGCTGGAGGAACCGAGTTTCCGCATCCGCTTCGAGCAGGAGCTGCGCTTCATCCGGCTGGCTCTGCAAGCGCTGCAGCTGCCCACCGCCGGACTCATTATCGGTCAGCGATATCATCTGGCGATGTTTGGGGTGCTCGGCCTGGCGGCGAGCTGCGCTCCGACCATGCGCGACCTGTTCCGCTCTGTACCCTCGCACCCGAGTCTGTGCTGGGGCTGTATCGAACAGTCGGTCTGGCGCGACGGCGATGAGGAATATGTCACTTTCGAGGAAAACGCCGAGGTCGGCGATTGCGCGGCGTTTTTTGTCGTCCGCGACACGACCGCGACGCTGACCTTGTTTCGTCAGACATTGGGCGCAGAACTTGCGCCGACTGCGGTTCGTTTTCGGCACGTGCGGCCTGTTGACGTCGAACCTTACGAACAGTTCTTCGGCTGCCCGGTTACTTTCGACGACAGCGACAATCAGATCCGCTTCGGGCGCCGCATGTGGGACACGCCACCGCCACAGGCCAATGCGATGTCGTTTCGCTTCTTCGACAATCAATGCCGGCGCCTCGGCGAAGTCATGCAGGCGCCGCTCAATTACGCCGATATCGTCCGCACCCGTCTGCGCAGCGCAACGCCGATTCCGTCTCTCGGTGAAGTAGTCGGCGCACTTTACCTTACCAGGCGAACGCTGCAGCGGCGTCTGGTCGACGAAGGGACGAGCTTTTCTGTGCTGTTGACCGAAGTACGCTACGAGCGCGCGCTCGAACTGATGCGACGTAGCGGCATGGACAATAACTTAATCGCGGCCAGTCTCGGCTTCGAGGACGCCAGCGCGTTTTCACGCGCGTTCAAGGCCTGGACCGGTCTCGCACCGCGCGAATTCCGTCGCCGAGGTCTGACCATGGCTTGAGCGTCGGAGCACAGTGGCCGGACAAGCCGTTGGTGGCGCGAAATGTCATGGGAGCGAGCTATCGGTCGACGCAGAGCGCATGATTCAATCGGAACAACTGCAACGAATCAATTTGAAGCAACGTGGGGAGAGTAGTCATGCCTATCGAGGTCCGCAAGGAATGGTTAGCACAGGTCACTGAAGCGATTCTGGAGCCGGACCGACGCATCGTCGATCCACATCATCATTTTTTTGTACAGAATCCGGAGTTCCCGCATTACGAACTCGAAGATTTGTGGGCTGATACGGCGACACATCGCGTCGAGCAGACAGTCTTCCTGCAATGCTGGGAGTGCCATCGCGAGACCGGCCCTGAAGCATTGAAGCCCGTAGGTGAGACCGAATGGGTTGATTCCATCGCGAAAAGCGCGCGGCAGCAACCGAAGTCAGCGCAAATCGGCGGTATCGTCGGCACGGCTGAGCTGCGGCTCGGTGCCGAGCTGCGCGCGGTGCTGGAAGCACACCGTGAGGCGAGCCCGCTGTTTCGCGGGATCCGCCAGATAGCGGCGTGGGACACCAGCGATGACGTGCTGTCGTTCGAGGGGCTGCCTGGTGCGAACCTCTACGGTGACCGCGATTTCCGCGCAGGATTCGCCGTACTGGTCGACATGGGTCTCAGTTTCGATGCCTACCATTACCACACGCAGACGCCTCATCTGACGGCACTCGCTCGGGCATTTCCCACTGCGAACATCGTGCTCGATCACCTTGGCACACCGCTCGGTGTCGGGCCGTATGCCGGTAAGCAGGAGGCCATCTTCACGCAATGGGCCCGCGATCTGGCAGAGCTCGCGACCTGCCCGGGCGTCGTGATCAAACTGGGCGGACTCGCCATGCCGTGGAATGGTTTCGGCTTCGAAACGGCTGCTGTGCCGCCCAGCTCAGACGAACTGGTGGCCAAACAAGCGCGTTATTATCACCACGCCATTGAGGTCTTCGGACCGGACCGTTGCATGTTCGAAAGCAATTTCCCGGTCGATAAGTGCGCTATCTCCTATCCGGTGCTGTGGAACGCGTTCAAGAAAATCGCTGCTCGGTACACCGAGACGGAAAAAGATCAGCTCTTTCGCGGGACCGCGACGCGCTTCTATCGACTGAAAGAGAACACCTGACAGCGCGGCGCTATTCCGACGCCTGTTCCTCCTCCGACGCGGCCGGCGCTTCTTCCTGCGTCGGCGGTGGCGGTGCGCTCATTTGCGGCGGCGGTTCGAACGCCGGAGCAGGCTGTTCGAACACAGGCTGCGGCGCCTCGTAGGCTGGAGCGGGCGGCTCATAGCTCTGCGCCGGCGGCTCGTAAGCCTGCGGTGCTTCGTATTGCTGGTCATAGGATTGCTGCGGCGGCGGCTCGTAGCTCTGCGCCGGCGGCTCGTAAGCCTGCGGTGCTTCGTATTGCTGGTCATAGGATTGCTGCGGCGGCGGCTCATAGCTCTGCGCCGGCGGCTCGTAAGCCTGCGGTGCTTCGTATTGCTGGTCATAGGATTGCTGCGGCGGCGGCTCATAGCTCTGCGCTGGCGGCTCGTAAGCCTGCGGTGCTTCGCCCTGCTGTTCGTCGAGTTGCTGGAGTGGTTCGGCAATCGAGCCTGGCGCCTCATTCATGGCTGGCGGCGCATAGGTCTGGAATCCGGCTTCGCTGGCGGATTCCGCGTCGGGCGGTGCGACATAGGCTTGCGGCAGACTGCCATCGTCTCCGATGGGGGATTGGTCGTCGGTGACGCCACCGGTAGTTGAGATTGCCGAATCCTCGGGAGAAGTCGCGCCGACCGTAGCGGCATCGACGTCAGGTGTCAGCGACGGTTGCAACGGGTCGGCCTCCGGCTGAGCGAGCGTTGGGTCGTCGCCGACTCCAGGCAGGGTTGCCGTGGCATTTTCGCCGTCCATTTCACTGGTTGGTGGCGTGCCAGTTACCGTGTCGACATCGCCCCCCGCGGATGCATCGTCAGCAATAGTGTCAGTGGCACTGACGTCGACACTTTCAGGCGTAGTGGTAGCAGTCTCGGCAGGCGGTAGCGGGTCGACCGGCACAGTGCCGAGATCGGTCGCACCTGCCGGCATAGTGGCGTCGACCGCCAACGGTTCGACGATCGCTGCGCTCTCGCCGTCGACAACGGGCACGACTACCGCATTTTCACCAATGCCGACATTGGCAACTTCCACGGTCGCGGCGGTAGTTACCGACTGCGGCGAAATCTGCGCTGGCGGCGTGGCGTTCATCGCGGCCACGCCCACTGCCTGCACCTGCTGACGCAGATGCTGCGGATGCTCGCGCTCATAGACGACTTCTCGATGTACTTCGCGAACGTAGGTTCGCGAGAACGTGACGGTCTGGACGACGAACGTCTGCGACGCGAAATAGTAGTCGTATCCCCACAGACAGTCGTAGGCGCCGCCGTAGTCGAAGAACAATCCACGTGGCGCGTTCCACGCACCCCAGTAGCGCGCGTAGTAGTTCGGTTGCCAGTAACCGCGGTCGTAGCTGAAATAGTCGAAGAAATACAGCAGGTCGGCTGTCCAGCGCGACAGTTCGCCGAGCGAATAGACGAACCCCTGGCGTGGATCGGCGGAATAGACCACCCCCCAGCGATCGACGGTATACGCCCAGCCTGTCGTCGGGTCGAGATACCACACATCGTTGTTGTAGATGGAATAGACCGCATAGGTACGTGGGTCGGTTTGCCAGCGGGCGCGTAATGGAAACGCTCGCGCCATGATCCGGTGTGAACCGCGCGGGGGACCTGCCCAGCGTTGCCCTCGTGACGGGCGCGATACGCGTATCGGTACGCGTCTGACCTGGGTTTGATTGATCTGCTGCGTACGGGTCACTACTCGGCTGTGCTGCGGCGATTTGATCTGACCGCTGGCTGGCGGCCTCGGCGTATCGTCCCGTGCCTCGACCGAGTTTCCGCCAGAAAAGCCGACGCCAAGCGCGAACAGTGCTCCGTACAGGGCGGCCAGGCGGCTGCGGGTGGTTGGGACCATGGCTGATACTCCTGTTGCGCTGGCTGCCGCGAGTCGACTGTCATTGTCAGCGATGACAGTAGGCCCACGCACCTGAATCAGCGCTTAACCGGCGTTAGAAATTTTTCTGAGCATTGAATTACGCGCTCGCGAAAGCCGATAGCAAACGGCGAATTTTCCGAATTCTTTCAGCATCGTGCTCCGCCTAGCATGGAACTTCGACATGCGAGGCAGGTATTGTGCACCTTACCGTAGGACCGGATCAGGCTTCAGGCAGGGTCCTCGAATCCACACGTTCGTTTCGCGGGGCGTCAGCTGCAGCCCCCACAGTTGGCGTTGCCGGCGGTGGCCAGCTGGCGCGGATGATGGCAGCGGCCGCCCGCAGGCTGGGATTGAAGCTATGCGTCCTCGATCCCGATGCCGCCTGTTCGGCGGCCGATGTCGCTGACTCCGTGCTGGTCGGTGCCTACGACTCGCTGACCGCGCTGCGCACGCTTGCCCGGAAATCCGATTGGGTTACATACGAAATAGAACGAGTCAACACCGGCTCGTTGCGGTGTCTCGAGAATCTCGGGCATGTCGTGGCCCCTTCGGCGACCGTGCTTGAAACCGTGCAGGACAAGCTGCTGCAGAAGCACTTTCTAAGAGCTCATGGCATTCCTACCAGTGCATTCCAGATCTTTCGACCTGACGTCGAGAGGGAGGATTCCATGCCGTTCGTATGGAAGGCTCGCCGCGACGGCTACGACGGCCGCGGAGTGGCAGTCGTGCAAGACGCAGCCGATCTGGCGCGGCTGCCACAGGTACCGGCGCTGCGAGAAGCGCTGGTCGACATTGAACGCGAGTTGGCTATCCTCGTTGCGCGCGATGCAACAGGTGCACTCGAATGCTATCCCGTCGTCGAGATAATCATGAACCCCGAAAGGCACGTACTTGACACGGTCGTCGCGCCGGCCGCTATCGATAAAGCCATAGCGGCGCGTGCACGTGAGATCGGTACCGAGATTGCCGTTGGGCTCGATTACGTCGGCATACTTGCCGTCGAATTTTTCGTTGAACGCGGTGGAAAGCTCCTGGTCAATGAGATTTCACCGCGACCCCACAACGCCGGGCACTACACCATCGAAGCCTGCGCCGTCTCGCAGTTCGAGCAGCATCTGCGCGCAGTTGCCGGCCTCGGTCTGCGCCCCGCCGGAATGCGCGGTGCGGCTGTCACTTTCAATGTGCTCGGTGCAGATGACGCGTATGGCCGGCCGCGGTATATCGGCTTCGATGAAGCTGCAGCGACTGCCAATGCGCATGTTCATTGCTACGCCAAGCGCGAAGTCCGACCTGGGCGAAAGATGGCGCATGTCACCGTGCTCGGCGCGAACTCGGGTACCGTGCTGTCGGTTGCGCAGGAACTGCGCCAGATGATGGCCGTGCATGGTTCAGATGTTGGGTTGCGACGATGAGACAACAGACCCTGCGGCCTCTTGTGTCGATAGTGATGGGCAGCAGCTCCGATTTGGCGGTGATGCAGGCGGCATCCGACTGTCTCTGCAAACTCGACGTCGCACACGAGCTGGATATTGTCTCGGCGCACCGCACCCCGTACAAGTTGGTTGCTTACGCGAGCGGGTTGATCGAGCGTGGCCTCGCGGTAGTGATTGCCGGGGCTGGAGGCGCGGCTCACCTTCCCGGCATGATCGCAGCCAGCACGGTCATTCCTGTCATCGGTGTGCCGATAGCGGCAACCAAGTTAAACGGTCTCGATGCGCTGCTCTCGGTCGTGCAAATGCCGGCTGGCGTGCCCGTCGCTACTGTTGCGATCGATAACGCCGAAAATGCGGCACTGCTCGCTGCACAGATAGTCGCGCTCGCCGATGGTGCGCTGCGCAAAAGATTGATTGAGCACCGGCGAGCGTTGTCGGACAACGTGGAGCAGGCTGCGGCCAGAACCGCCCGTACCATCCTTCCCGAGAGGCCGCTGTAACATCGGATAAACCATATTAAATACTCATTCATTTCGAATTATCCTTACTACCGTCAGCTGCTCTAATGAGGCTCATGGAACTCGGAGCTGTCCTCCGAGACACCCGGACCACGCCATGGCTACCGTCGCTTACGGACCCGACGTTCCGACATTATTCAACCTCGTGCTGCGGCCGGAGCGCAATTTCTATTGGCTGATCTTGATCTACGGCACCGCCGTCAGCGCCTTGACCTTGGCCGTGCCCTTGTCAGTACAGGTTCTGATCAGCACGGTCGCCAATACGGCGTTGCTGCAACCGGTTGTCGTGCTGGCTCTCGTCCTGTTCGTTCTGCTGCTGCTGTCGGGCCTGTTCGTTGCCGTGCAGATTTATTTGATGGAATTATTCGAGCGGCGATTTTTCTCGCGCATCGTCTCGGATGTCTCGCTACGACTGATCTACGCCCGTCATGAGTTCATGGAGCGAATCAATCGCGATGAATTGATTAACCGGTATTTCGACATCATGACGGTGCAGAAAAGCCTGCCACCGTTACTGACCGGCGCGCTTGCGATTGTCCTGCAGGGACTGGTCGGCGTTGTCTTGACTTCGTTTTACCATCCCGTTTTCATCCTGTTCAACTTAGGTGTCATTACGCTCGGGTATCTTGTCTTTCGCGTGTTCCATAGTGGCGCGAAACGGAGCGCCAATGCGTTGTCGGTCGGTAAATACGCGGCCGCAGAATGGTTGGAAGTGCTGACGCGGACGAACAGTTTTTTCAAGTCTGAGCGCACGATCGACTATGCCATCGAACGAACGCAGACGGTCAGAGAAGACTATCTTCGTGCTCATCGCCGACATTTCCACCATACCTTCGCGCAGGTCACCGGATTTCTCGTGCTCTACGCAACGACCAGCGCTGCACTTCTCGGCGTCGGTGGCTGGCTGGTTATTCACGGGCAACTGTCTGTCGGGCAATTGGTAGCGGCCGAGCTGATCCTTTCAGCCGTTTTTGCGAGCTTTTCGCGCCTCGGTTACTATCTTGAGATCTACTACGATTTATATGCCGCACTATCGAAGCTTGCCCAGCTATTCGCCATTCCTCTCGAAACGCCGCGAATAGTCGCAACAGCGTTCGATTGGCAACCCGACATTCGCTTCGAGCATGTTCACTGCGCACTGTACGGCGGTGATTTCCATCTGCATGTCGAACTGTCCAGCGGTTCGCGGACGCTCGTCGCTGCTCGTTCCAGTTCGCAGATCAAGGCATTCTGTGAACTCATGTCGAACTATCGCCGTCCTGATAGTGGGCGGGTGCTACTGGGTGGCCATGACGTCGACGATTTCAACGTGCACCAGCTGCGCGATGCGATTCACGTCATTGACGATACGACATTCCCAGGACGGTCCATTGCAGAATTTTTGGCCATGGCTGCTCCGCAGATCTCGCGCGCTGCCATGCGCGATATGCTCGACGTCGTTGGCCTCGGCGGTGAGATTCGCACCCTCGTGCAGGGTCTCGATCATGTATTGACGCCTTACGGCCATCCGCTCTCACTGGCTGGTATCATCAAACTCAAGATAGCCCACGCGCTGCTGGCACAGCCGCGTATCCTCGTTCTGACGCCATTATTCGATATGGTGTCGCCAGAAGCGCGTCACTCGATACTGCGTCATCTTGCTTCGTGTCACGAGCTGACAGTGGTGTGTTTTTCGCATAGCCGAGACGCACCGCATTTCGATCGGTACATGTTCTGGGATTTCCAGCAGCAGCAGGAACTGGACAGCGTCGAAGCACTGGAACGTCTGGTGCGCGCGACCGGGCATACACGAGAGCAGCTAAACCTGCGACCCTCGACCGCAGCGGAAGCAGGTCTCGCTCCTTGAACGACGGATTCAAAGAGGAGGCGCTGTCGCCTGCCGAGTTTGCCGCGCCAGCGCACGTTGATCGGTTATTCGTCAGACTTCCGGGACGTGTGCCAACGCCAGCTAGGGCGCTTGCCGGCGTCGTCATACTTTTGATGGTTGTCACAGCTGCCTTATTCCATGCCGTGCCCTGGTTACAGACCGCCGCCGGCACCGGCCAGATAGTGGCGCTCGATCCGGCTGATCGTCCACAGGCGATCAGCGTATTGGTCGATGGGCGCATCAATCGCTGGCATGTGCAGGATGGCGATACTGTCAAAGCGGGCGACCCCATACTCGAAGTGACTGACGTCGATCCTGAATTCATCACCCGCTTGACAGCTGAACGGCGATCGCTCGCGCATCGGCTCGACGCTACGAGAGCCGCTACGGAGACCGCCAAACTCGATGTGGTCCGCCAGCAACGACTGTTCGACGAGGGCTTGAGTTCGCGCAAAGAAGTCGAGATGGCGCAAATCAGATACAAGGAATATCTGGCTAAAGAATCGGAGGCTCGGGCGGGCCTGAATAAGACCGACATCGAGTTGTCGCGCCAATCCTCGCAGCTGGTGCGCGCTCCGCAGGATGGCCGGATCATGCGTATTCTTGGCGGAAACAGCGCGACTCTGGTCAAGGCCGGCGAGGTAGTCGCGACTTTTGCTCCGGATCGGATCGCTCGCGCAGTCGAAGTGTATGTCAGCGGTCTCGACGCTCCGCTGATTCAGCCTGACATGCGCGCTCGAATCATGTTCGAAGGCTGGCCGGCCGTCCAGTTCAGCGGTTGGCCGAACTCGGCGCTTGGCACTTTCGCCGGCGTGGTGGCCGCAACCGATGCGGCCGTTTCTGCGAATGGGCAATTCCGTGTGTTGCTGAAGGAAACAGCCGGCGAACCGTGGCCGGATCCCCGTTATCTTCGCCTCGGTGGGCAGGCCCGCGCCTGGATCCAGCTCAGCCGCGTCCGTCTCGGATACGAGATCTGGCGGCGCCTGAACCAGTTCCCCCCGCGACCAGTGCTAGCTGAGCCGGTCAGCACACCATGAAATGCCTGTATGCAGGTTGCCTGTCGTTGGCGTTCGCGGGCAGTGCCGCCCATGCTGCTGAGGAGCTCACGCTCGAGCAGGTGCTGGCTTCGTCGCGCGTTCATTTTCCGCGCATCCAGAGCGCGGTTCAGGAAAAGCTTATACGCGAAGGTCGCGTGCAATCGGCGTTGGGTGAGTTCGATCTGGCGCTCGAGCAGAGTACTTTGGTCTGGGCCGACGGTTACTACGATGGTATGGCCGTGGACAATCGCCTGGTGAAGCCGCTGGGACTGTCGAACGCCAAGGTCTTTGCCGGCTACCGCGTCAGCAATGACGACTTCCCCGTCTATCAGCAGGATCGCGTCACCAATGGCGGTGGTGAATTCAACGTCGGGCTGGTCTTTTCGTTATGGCGCGATCGCGCGATAGATGAACGGCGTTTTGAACTGCTGAGTACGCGTCTCGGTGTCCGCGAAGCGGATTACGAACTTACACTGGCGCGCGTCCTGACGCAGCGCCTCGCTGCCGGCGCGTATTGGCGCTGGGTAGCCGCCGGTCAGCGCGTTGCTATCTATCGACAGCTGGTCGAGTTGTCCGGTCAGCGAATGGCAGCTCTCGAGCGTCGCGTAGACGAGGGCGACGTTGCAGCGATTTACGTGGTCGAGAACCGGCAGAATCTGCTGCTCAGGAAAGCGTTGCTGACCAATGCCGAGCGCGACCAGGTGACCGCGGCAATCGATCTCTCGCTTTACTTTCGCGATGCCGATGGAATGTCGGTCATCCCGACATCAGGTGCGATGCCGCGCGCGTTCCCGCGGATAGACGCAAACTACGCGACAACGGCTGACGGAGTTGCGACAGTGCTCGCGCGGCGCCCGGAATTCGCCCAGCTCGATACGAGTCTCGAACGCGAAAGGGCGCGTCTGCAAGTGGCCGAGAATGCGCTTTTGCCGCGGGTCGATGTCGGCCTGAAAGCAGCGCACGATCTCGGCGACGGAGAGCGCTCGCGTCGCGGCCTCGATGCACTAGTCGACGTGCAGGTTTCAATTCCACTCGAACGGCGCCGCGGCCAAGGTCTGGTCGCGCAAGCGCGTGCCAAGATTCGCCAGCTGGAACTCGAGCGCCATCTCCTGACCGATCAGGTCGCAAACGAGATCCGCAAGATCGAGAACAACATCGAAGCTGCGCGTCAGTTCGTCGCCATTACCGCTCAGGAAGTAAGTCAGGCGGCGCTCATGGAAACCGCCGAGCACACGCGTTTTGCAGCTGGCGCCAGTGATTTTTTTCTGGTCAATCTGCGCGAGGAACGCAGTGCCGACGCGCGCGCGCGCAATCTGGATTCGAAGCTCGGATTCTTCAACAGTCTCATAGATTACCAAGCAGCCACTATTGATCTGGCAGCGCTGGGGTTGGCGCCGTGAATCTCACGCGATTTCCACAGCGCCTGGTCATTGACCGTATTCCCAATATCACCTGTGCAACAGTTTGCGACACCCCCAGTGGTCGTACTCTGCGACTATCATGGAGTCTTTGATGTCACAGCTCAATTACAAACATCTACACTATTTCTGGGTGATTGCACGCGAACAGAGCGTAAGTCGCGCTGCCGAACACCTGCATCTGACACCACAAACCTTGAGTGGACAGCTCTCGAAGCTTGAGGAGAATATCGGCATTGAACTATTCGCCCGTCGCGGCCGTTCTCTGGCGTTGACGGATATGGGGGAAGTCGTTTTCGAATACGCCGACGCGATGTTCAGTTCCGGTCAGGAACTGAAGGAGATCCTGGATGGCAGGCGACTCGGCCATGGCGGTCGATTGCGGGTTGGCGTCGCCGACGTCGTGCCTAAATTGCTCGTGCATCGTTTTTTGAAGGAAGGCATCGAGGCCTTCCCGGAGTACTTCTTGTCCTGCTATGAGGGCAAACACGAAGACCTCGTGCAGCGCATGGCCAGCCACAAGATTGATATCGTCATTTCCGACCGCGGCACGGACGAATCGTTTGCGGCCAGAACCTTCTTGCATCCACTGGGGTCGAATGAAGTTTGCTTTTTCGCATCAACAGAAGTGGCCAGTCAGCTGAAAGGGGCGTTCCCGCACAATCTCGACGGTGCACCGATGCTGCTGCCCACCCCGAATACGCTGGTGAGGCGCGATCTTGAGCGCTGGTTTGAAGCCCAGAAAATCAAGCCGATAGTAATCGCCGAGTTCGAGGATACAGCGCTGTTGAAAGTCTTCGGCTCGGAAGGACTGGGCTGCTTTCCGGCACCGCGCAGCATCGGCGCCGAAATTGAAGCGCAGTATCACGTACGGAACGTCGGCATGACGGCTGTGCGTGAGAGCTATTACGGCATCACGGTCGAACGGCGCATCCGCAACGCCGCTGCGCTCGCCGTGCTGTCGACGGCAAAGAACGTGCTGGCAAACTAGCCGGAATTGCATGCGGCTGGCAGTGGCCAGGCGGGCACGCTAAGGTGTGCGTTTCGCAGGTGGGTGCTGAGCGTGCTGATAGTCCAGGCCATTCTTGGCCTTGTGTTCTTTCATGGGTGTTTCTGGCTGCTGAGCGAAGATCGCCAGGCAGTGCGCTGGCGGCTGGTGACTATCGGTCTGGCCTTGCAGTTTGCGCTGGCGGTCATTGCGCTGCGGTGGCCTGCTGCGACACACGTGCTCGAAGGGGTCAATCACGTCATCGGCGCGCTCGAGCAGGCTACAAGCGCCGGCACCCGCTTCGTTTTCGGGTATCTGGGCGGCGGCCCGCCGCCATTTCTGGTTCATGACGATTCGGCCATGTTCATTCTGGCCTTGCGCGCATTACCGCTCGTAATCGTGATCAGCGCGCTCGCCCGCGTACTGACGTACTGGCGGGTGCTGCCACTGCTGGTGCGCGGTATCTCGCTCGTCCTCGAGCGTCTGCTCGGGATTGGTGGTGCACTTGGCCTGGGCTGCGCGGCAAGCGTCTTTGTCGGGATGATAGAAGGGCCTTTGCTGGTGCGGCCCTATCTCGCGCAAATGAGTCGCGGCGAACTGTTCGCGTTGATGAGCACTGGCATGGCAACCATCGCCGGCACCGTGTTCGTGCTTTATGCCGGCATACTGACACCGGTCATTCCAGGCGCCGCCGGGCATCTGCTGACTGCTTCACTGATGAGCCTGCCGGCGGCAATTGCCTACAGCCTGTTGCTTATTCCCGCGCGTCAGTCGACCGGTGCAGGACTGAATCTGGTCAGCGAAGATTTCGGTACGTTCGATGCCATCGCCAGCGGCACCAGCCAGGGACTAGCGCTGTTCTTCAATATCGTCGCCATGCTGTTGGTCATGGTCGCGCTGGTTCATCTGGTGAATCTCGGTCTCGGTCATTTATCAATCGACGAACTGCCGCTCAGCCTCGAACGCATGCTCGGATGGGTGCTCGCGCCGCTGAGTTGGCTGCTGGGTATTCCATGGGCAGAAGCGCCTCAGGCGGGCGCCCTGCTCGGTGTCAAAATCGTTTTGAATGAGCTCATTGCTTACGTTCAGCTGGCTGCCATGCCGCTGTCGACATTCAGCCACGAGTCGCGCCTTATTCTGACGTACGCCTTGTGCGGTTTCGCCAATTTCGGCAGTCTCGGCGTGATGGTCGGAGGACTCAGTCTGCTGGTGCCGGAACGCCGCGCGGAAATCATGGCACTTGGATTGCGCGCGGTAGTCGTTGGTATGGCTGCGACTTGCACCACCGGTGCCGTCATCGGTCTGGTCGCCTGAGGTCACCGTCGAATGAATATCGAATCGCTCAAGCTGCCCGTCACGGCTCTGGTCAAAGGCATGGTCGTGGTCAAACTCGACCGTCCGTGGCTCGAAACGCCATTCAAGATGCAGGGTTTCCGTATCGGCAGCAATGCCGAGCTTCGTCTGCTGGCGCAGTACTGCAAGCATGTTTATATCGATATCCAGCGTGGACTGGCCCCACCTGTTGGCAAAGGTGAACGTGTACTGCTGTCGGAAGACGGCGAGATAGTCAATCTCACCGGTGTCATCACCGGCGCCGGCACGCGGACACGAAATGCCAACGACTTTGCGTTGCCGGCGCGTGGCACGGACTATTCGATTGTCGCCTCGTTTGACGATGAGCTGCCGCAGGCGCGCGCCGCCGTCATTGCTACCAAGGCAGCAATGCGCGAACTCATGGCGCAGCTCCATCAGAGCGGCAAGTCCGACCTCGGCGCAGTGAAAGCAGGGGTCAGTACGCTCGAGGAGTCGATGCTGCGCAATCCCGATCCGGCACTTCTGCTTCGTGCGCTGGCGGGCGACGAACCATTCTCCAATCGCCATTGCGTGAACAGCACCATCTTTGCCATTGCCCTTGGGCGTGAATTGGGATTGAAGCGCCAGCCAATACATGAACTCGCGATGGGCATGCTGCTCGCCGACATCGGCAAAACGCAATTGCCGCAGGAGCTGCTGCGCACGACCCGCCGGTTGACGCGCAAGGAAAATGACATCATGAAGCTGCATGTGGCTTACAGCGTCGAGATGGCGCGCGCACTGGGCGGTCTGACGCCGGGTACGATCGAGCTCATCGGCTCACATCATGAGCGGTTCAACGGATCGGGTTATCCGCAAGGACTGGTTGCCGGCGAGTTGTCGCTGGCCGCTCGAATCGCCGGATTGGCCGATACGTTCGACGCGCTCACCAGCGAGCGCACCTATTCCTCGGCTATTCCGCTGCACGAGGCCATGCAGGAGCTGTATGCCGCCACGGTTGAGATCTTTCAGCGTGATCTCGTCGAACGATTCTTTCAGGCTCTCGGTACCTATCCTGTCGGCACGGTAGTCCTGCTGAGTGACGGAGCGCTTGCGCTCGTTCTGGCGCAGAACCGGCAACGGCGCCTGTTGCCGCGCGTATTGCGGCTGACCGGCACAGACAAGCACCGGTTGGCGCGACGAACGGTTCAGGAACTGGTGGACGCCGGCACCCCGCCAATTGCTGTCCGCGAGGTCGTCGATCCGGCCAGCTGCGGCCTGGCGCCATTGACGACCGCACTGCTCGCACCATGAGTCGAGCCTGTCAACCATTGATTGGCACTCGCCGGGCTTAGCGACTAGACTGCCGGTATGGGCAAGCTCAGCTATATCATCGGCCGCGCAGGCGATATCACGCTGTACGACGATACGGTTTCGCGTCGCCATGCCTGCCTCGAGTTTGATGGTGCTGAATTGCGCCTGCGTGATCTGGATTCCCGTAACGGAACTTATGAAATTCGCGACAACAAGCTGGTCCCGTTCAAATCCGGCGTCGTGACCCGCGATCAGGTTTTCGCTTTCGGCGAATGTGTTCGCAGTGTCGTGCAGTTGCTGGCGGAGATTGACGGCGTGACGGAATCGCTGGCCGATACCGCCGGCGGCGAGCGGCCCCCTTCGCAGCTGGTGCCGATGGATGCGACGACTGCCGGGATCAGCATCGAACCCCACAAGCGATTGAGTGCGGCCGATATCATCGCGCTGCTGGAACTCGTCGAGGACCGCCTCATCAGTGGCCAGTCGATCGCGGTGGCGTGTACCGGTCTCGGTATCCCAGAGCAACGCTATTCGCGCTGGTGCCGCGAGTACGGCGCGACTCGTGCCGTACGTGATCAAGCCACGCAGGATGTCCGGCGCGAGAACGAGCGGCTGCGACGCATGCTGGCCGATCTCTCCCTCGAGCGTGACGTCCTCAAGGAACGTCTGAAGTCGCAAGTTGCACCGGCACGGCCGGAGCCGCCGCTATCACCACCCAGTTTGACGGTCGTCGGCGACAACAAGCTGAAAGGCTAAGGACCGGAAGTTTCAATGCGTTCCCGCCGGTGCGACGGGCGCATAGCTACCCTGTAATCAAGCAGGTTTGTCGCCCAGCCGCTGCTTGCGACGCGGATCGCCGTTGGCCGCATGCGGCGTTCGCAAGACACTATCGTTGAACTTTTCGATCTCGCGCGCTTCGTCAGCGAGGCGGGCAGCTGCGCGCATCATCTCGTGGCCTGCGGCGACCATGGGGACGTAGACAGCCGCATCCTGCTCGACAAAACAACCGCGCGATGTCACCGCAGCGACTGACTCAGCAATTGACAGCGCGGCATACGCTTTGGCTGCGGCATACGGATTTAAGAACCCGCCGGCTTCGACAGCAGCGGCGTGATCAAGCGTGATCCGCGGCAGGGCGGGTTCTGTGCCGGCCTTCAGCGCCGCGATGACCAGGTCCAGTTCCCGTTGCAGCGCACGTAAAGCGCCAGTTGCGGCGAGGACCTTGATGACGTCGCCGTTGAACAGCGCCATCTCGGTCGGGTCGAGAAACTCGCGCCGTGCACCGATCATCGGGTCGGCGGGCAGGATCAGGAAGCCCACGCGCTCGGGCACGCTCAAGACCTGCTTGCCTTCGTCATTTTTTTTGTAGAACGCTTTGCGTGACGGGCCATCGCCGATGGCAATCGTCGTCAGGCCAGCAGCAACCAGTGCCTGGCGTGCGCGTGTCGGTCCCGGCAGCGCGGCATTGGGGCTGACCAGTAGTACCAGTTGCGGGGCAAATGCCACACAGTCGGCAGTCGGGCCAGCGCAGGCGTCAGGGTCGAGCTTGGCGCCGCTGGTGAACGCGCGAGTTTCGAGATCGTCGCGATCGGCACGTTCGTCCAGCAGTACATCGAGCAAGGGCGCGGCACCGATGCAACCGAGTTTCAGGACGGCGAGTTTGAACGCGCTGTCGGCCATGGTAGTTTCCTGTTGCGTTGCAGGGCGGCGACTTTAGCACAGCAATCTGACCATTCGTTGCCGTACGCACGGCGAGCTACGACAACAAAAAGACCGGCACATGGCCGGTCTTTCTGCTTGCTGACGCGCGTGCTTCAGCCCGGTTTCTTGGCGAACGCGCTGCACCAGCCTTTGGCGTGAACTGCTTTGCCGGGGAACAGGCCGCAAGGCCCCACTTCGGCTGCGCCACCCTGGAACAACGCGCAATGGGAACACGCGCTGCCGTCAACGAAATTGGGGAACTTGGCTTTGTCTATCGTGCTCGCATCCGCGTGATAGCCCAGTGCCTTGGCCTGCGCATCGGCCTCGTCGACCATCGGCAGATCCGCAGCCCTTGCGACCACTGGCGCCACAACGGCGGCGACAGCGAAACCAGCACAGGTTCGGCCGAAGCCGCGGCGGTCCATCATCTTACTCATACCGTCAACCTCCAGAATAGGAATGTCGTCGAACTATTGTTGATCGTCCAGTCGTCACCTTGCACAGCCAGCTCAGATGCCGACAAACGGCTGCATCAGCCGGGGTAACCAGCCCTCAAAACGCAGGTTGCCGTCGGTCACGGCGAGACAGATGCATTCGCTGTCACCGGTCACGACCGGCTGATGCAACGTTTCCTCGTCCGCATCTTCGATATCGCCGGCGCGAAAAATATCCGCACCGCAGAAATAAGCGCCTTTCATGACCAGGGTCAATTCGCTGCCAGCATGAGAGTGGCGCGGCAGCACTGTACCCGGTGCAGCACGCAGCATCCACATCTTGAATGGAAGCTGCTGATTCAACAGGCAGATCTGCAAGCCCTTGCCCAGGCGCTTCCACGGTAAGGCTTCGGCACTGCATTTCAGATAAGTCGTAACGAAGTAGTCGAAGCTGTCCCTGGAACCGACCGTGACCGCGCGGCTCGATGGCACCACTGGCGTATCGTCAGCTTCGCAGCGACCGGCAATGGCGTGTGACGTCAAGCTGAGCGGGGCATCGCTGACGCCGGCGATCAGCTCACCGCCGAACACTTCTGCGGCCGCAATACCGCGCCGGCAATGTTCGCAAACCTGAACGTGCGCGCCGATGACGGTTTCGAAGCACTCGGGCAGATTGCCCAGCGCATAGTCGAGCAGCCAGGCGTCTCCCGGATGATGCTGATGTGCGTTCATTCAGTCACCTCCATGCGTTTACGCAGGCGCTGAAATGCGAGTCGTGCCCGCGATTTCACAGTGCCGATGGGAATATCGAGTTGCGTCGCGATTTCACGATGGGATTTGCCTTCGATATAGGCTAACAGCAGGACGCGGGCTTGCTCAGGGGGCAGCTCGTCGAGAAAGGCGGCGGCTTGCGCGCCCGCAGCCTGGGTCATCTGGCTGGGATCCGTGCTCGCCTCGTCGCCATGCTCGTGGGCATACAGTTGAAACGCGTTGGCTTCGCGCGCAGCGGCGCGCTTCAGGTCGATGGTCCGGTTGCGGACGAGCGTGTAAATCCAGGTCCGCGCCGAGGCTTTGTCGGCGTCGAACAGTCGCGCCTTGGTCCACACGGCGATCATGACGTCCTGTACGATGCCCTCGCCGGTACCCGGTTCGCAGCCGAGCGAGCCGAGATAGTGCTTGAGCTTCGGTGCAAAGCGCGAAAACAGCCGCTCGAACGCGTCGCGGTCATTGGCATCCCGAACTCGCAGCAGCAGGTGGGTTTCTTCCGCGCGGACTGCGGCTTCGCCCTCCTCACGCGCGTTTCGCAGATTGACCACCGTGTCCACATATCCCCCATCTGTCGCTAGTGCGCTGTGCATCATGAGCCGCAGTACGCTGCCGAATCCATCTCGGATCACCGGGCCGAGATCACGGCGTGCGTCAGTGATCCGGAGCCACCAGCCGGGCGTAGCTAGCGGTAAGGCTGGACCCGCCGGATGCGGCGGAGTTCCACGCGAGTCACACCTCAACGCCCGGGATACCGCATTGCGCAACGCTCATTTTCTCAGCCACCACGATAGCGCGACCGTGGTGAGCACGCGTGCCGACCGCCATTTTGGCCTGAATTCGAGCCACAAGGTCACCCAAAATATGGCCCGGAATATCGTCCAGAATATCGCCGTGATCGGCGGAGGGGTCGCTGGTTTGGGCGCCGCCTGGTTACTCTCGCGACGTCACCACGTGAGCTTGTTCGAAGCCAGTTCGGCTTTCGGCGGGCACGCGCACACGGCATTCATCGGCCCGGAATCTACTGCTGTCGATACGGGTTTCATCGTTTACAACACGCTCAACTATCCCAATCTCATCGCTTTGTTCGAGCACCTCGGCGTGCCGACCGCTGCCAGCGACATGTCTTTCGGCGTCTCGCTCGCTGAAGCTTACGGCGATGGGCGGCTGGAGTACGCCGGCAGCGATATCAATACGCTGTTCGCGCAGCGGCGCAATCTGCTCCGGCCACGCTTCTGGCGCATGCTGCTCGACCTGCGGCGTTTCTATCGCGACGCACCCAGCTACCTGGCGCGTTGCGACGATGCGCTCACCATCGGCGAACTTCTCCTTGAGCAGGGCTACTCGACGGCGTTCATCGATGACCACCTCATCCCGATGGCCGCTGCCATCTGGTCGGCCTCGCGTGATGCCATTCGAGCATACCCGGCGGCAGCGTTCATTCGTTTTTTCGCCAACCACGGCCTGCTGCAGCTGACCGACAGGCCGCAGTGGCGGACGGTACGCGGCGGCAGCCTCGAATACGTTCGCCGCCTCCTTGCCGACTGCGAGCTGCGGGCAGTCACCGAGGCCGGAATCGTCGCCGTACGACGCACCGGTGGCAAAGCAATGATTATTTTCGCCGACGGCTCGCAGGAAACTTTCGATGCAGTGGTCTTGGCCGTGCACGCCGATCAGGCTTTGGCTCTGTTGCGTGATGCGAGTGCCGACGAACGGTCAATACTCGCACCTTTCAGCTACAGCGAGAATCAGGTCTATCTACACGCCGACATCGCGTTCATGCCACGGCATCGGCGTGCGTGGTCGAGCTGGAACTATATCGAGCCGCAAGGTGCGACGCCTGGCAGTCCGCTCTGCGTCAGCTATTGGATGAATCGCCTGCAGCCGCTGACGACTGCGGCCGAATTGTTCGTGACGCTGAACCCACCGCAGGCACCGCGACCTGAACTCACTTACGGTACCTACCGCTACGCGCACCCGCAGTTTTCCGCAGCGACGGCTGCCGCACGCGAGCGATTGCATTTGATCCAGGGTGCGCAGTCTACGTGGTTCTGCGGCGCCTGGTGTGGCCACGGTTTTCACGAAGATGGTCTGCAAGCAGGACTATGGGTCGCCGAGCAGTTCGGCGCAACACGGCCGTGGCCGAACGCCGGTCTGTTCGATCGAATGCCGTCCGGCTGTCAGCAGAGATTGGCCCATGCAGCCTGACGCAGACGGTGCCCTGCATTCGGCCATCTACTGTGGCCAGGTCTACCACCGGCGCGAGACGCCGCGTGTCCATGTGCTCAACTATCGCGTGTTCTACCTGCTGCTCGATCTCGACGAGAGCGAGCGTCTCGCCGAGGTCTCGTCGCTGTTCGCCTGGAATCGGCGCGGCCTGCTGGCTTTCCACGAGCGCGATCATGGCGACGGTTCCGGATATCTGCGCCGCTGGCTCACGCAAACGCTGGATACCAGTGGCTTCGCGCCGCAATCCTGGCGATTTCGCCTGCTCTGCATGCCGCGCGTGGTTGGCCATGTGTTCAATCCGATCACGGTCATCTATTGCCATCGCACTGACGGCACACTCGGCGCTATCGTCTATGAAGTAAACAACACGTTTGGCGAACGCGTAGCTTATGTCGCGCCGGTCGCTGAATCTGTCGAAGTCATCCGGCAGCGTTGTGAGAAAGCCATGTTTGTCTCACCGTTTTTCGACCTGCGCGGCCATTACGATTTCGAACTGACGCCGCCCGGGCAGTCGCTGCGTCTGACAATCAACTATTGCGTCGATGCCGAACTCCGACTTCGCGCCGCATTCTGCGGGCAGCGTTTGCCCTGGACCGCTGCAGCGCTGCGCAGAGTTGCTGTCGGTTATCCACTGGCGACCTTGAAAGTCGTTGGCGGGATCCATTTTGAAGCGCTGCGCCTGTGGCTGAAAGGCGTGCCGCTGATCCGCCACATCGTCAGAACAAGTCCCCCTGTCATCATCGGAACGGAACAATGAAACCACTATTGCCAGCCGCGCGGTTACCGCGCGTCGGCCCGCTGTCGCTTGCGAGGCGACTGCTCGAAGTACTCGGCCAGCGCATCGTGGTCGGGCAATTGCACGTCACCCTGCCTGATGGCACCGCACTATGTTTTACCGGCAATGAGGAGCCCGGATTGATCGGGCGGTGGCGCGTACTGCGCTATCGCACGCTATGGCGTTTGATTACGCGCGGTGCGACGGGATTCGCCGAAGGCTATCTGCAAGGCGAATGGGATACGCCTGATCTGTCTGCCTTGCTGCTCCTCGCCGCGCGCAATGACAGCCGTCTCGGCGTTGCCACGAGTGGCGTACGACCGGCGCGCTGGAGCGAACGACTGCGACATTGGCTGAAGCGGAATTCGACATTGCAGGCGCGTCGCAACATTGCCTATCACTACGATCTCGGCAATGCGTTCTATGCGCATTGGTTGGATTCGACGATGACCTACTCAGCCGGCGTGTTCGCCGACGGCGCCACCACGCTTGAAGCGGCCCAGTACGCGAAATACGAACGGCTGTTCACTGCGCTCGGGATCGCGCCTGGGCAGGATGTCCTTGAAATCGGTTGCGGCTGGGGCGGTTTTCTAGAGCACGCCGCGCGCGCGCGCGATGCACGCTATACCGGCGTTTCGATTTCGAATGAACAATGTCGCTACGCCCTTGAACGCCTCGCCGCGGCTGGTCTGGCGCAGCGGACCGAGGTCCGCAACTGCGACTATCGCGACATCAGCGGGACCTACGATCGGATTGCGTCGATCGAAATGTTCGAGGCAGTGGGCGAGGCTTACTGGGATACTTACGCGGCGACGATCAAGCGCCTGTTGAGACCAGGAGGGGTCGCGGCCCTGCAGGTCATCACCATCGAAGCAGCGCGTTTCGAGACTTATCGTCAGGCTCCGGATTTTATTCAACGGTACATCTTTCCCGGTGGCATGCTGCCGACCTTCGACATTCTGCGCGAGACGTTTGCGCGTGCCGGTCTGCTGGTCACCGACAGCTACACATTCGGCCGCGACTATGCGCGCACGCTGGTCGAGTGGCGGTTGCGCTTCGACGAAGCCTGGCCAGAGATCGCTGCGCTCGGTTTCGACGATCGCTTCCGTCGTCTATGGCATTTCTATCTGGCTTACTGTCTCGCAGGGTTTGTCACCGACAGCGTCGACGTCGTGCAGATCCGCCTGGAACACGCCTGAAGCTGAGGGCCAGGATCCTACGGCACCTTGAGACGGCGGCGCAGAGCGCGCAAGCAGGTGCCGACCACGGGGAATTGTTCGTACAGCTGACCGGCCGCATCCCAGTGATCGTAGTGCGCGGCAACGCGGCCGTCGTCGGCGAGGACTATCTCAGCGCAGCCGCTGACCTGCCAGTACCGGTTGCGCAGAGCAACCAGCTGTCCGGACATTTCCCAGCGCAATAATCCGCGTGCCGAATCGGACGGGCGGCGCGCCGGCGACAGCGCCGCGTGTGTGACGACGATATGCAGACCGGCGATCTGTTTGCGCATATCGTGGAGAACGCGCTGGTAGTGCGCGATGCCATACGTATCGTTGAAGGGATCGCGAAAATGGATGTCCGCGGTCACAAACGAATCGAGCGCGGGGGGGATGCCTGCTGGGACCGCCTCCATGAACTCGGCGTAGCGCAAAACGGGTGTCGTCATGATTTCAGCATCCTGCGGGTGATGGCGAGCGTAAGCGCGTCAGGCAAATTGGCCAGCAGGCGCATGGCCATGCTCATGCGCCAAGGGAATCGAATCTCGAAGTTGTCACGCGCCAGTCCGTGGCGGATGTCGCGCGCAGCGCGCTCGACGCCCACGATGAACGGCATCGGAAACGCATTCTTCGCAGTCAGCGGTGTGGCGATAAAACCCGGATTGACGACATTAATCGAAACACCATCGCGCGCCAGCTCCGGTCGCAGCGACTGGCACAGGCGATTCAATGCCGCCTTGCTTGCGCTGTAACCGCTGGCGTAGGGCAGCCCGATATCGCCGGCGACCGAAGCTATCACGGCGAGCTGACCCTGTCTGCGCGAACGCATGCGCGGCATGAGTATCGCCAGCGTCTCGACGATGCTGAAGAAATTGAGCTCGAACAGTTCGCGGATATCGCCAGGGCGAAAATCATCCGCACCGGTTTCGACATAAGTGCCGGCATTGAGGATGGCGAGGTCAACTGCACCGTGGGTTGATTCAATCGCGTCGATAACTTCGGCCATCGCGCTGGTCGAAGTGACATCGAGCGGATAGACATGGCCGTGCCCAGCTTCCGGTAGCGTATTGGCGACCGCTGTCAGCGCAGCCGCATCGCGGGCACTCAACATCACGTCGGCGCCGGTGGCGGCATACTCCCGCACCAAAGCCGCGCCCAGGCCGCGGCTGGCGCCCGTGATCCAGACGCGTTGCGGCGTGGCGCGGTTCGTATTCACGCCCAGCTCGAGGCAACTGCAAGCGCGCCACCAACACAGCAGCAGGATAGCGTCGCCGCCAATACCAGGGCAGCTGTCATGCCGAAGTCTCCAGTCGCATAGGGTGGCTCTGCAAAAGGCGGAGTTTTCACCTCGCTCTCTACGTCAACTGGTGGCGTTCAGATCACCGCTGAGCAGCGCAAATCCTCATGGTCAACGAGCGTGCGTGGTAAACCCTACAGCCTGTGAGCGGCCAGTACCATGGGGAACCGAAAAGCGGCATTGGATCTTTGCTCCCAGCCCGCAGTAAATTCAGGACTGCATACTGCGTGGCCAGTTGTTACGAGTGGAAAGGATGTGCATGCATCGAATATTGTCATCGCCCTGGCGACCATCGCGGACATGCCTGTGGCCATAAGATCGGACCGTTGGCTGCGTTGTCGCGCTGCTGGTGTGTTGAGCGCCGCCATGCTCGCGGCTTGCGCGCGCCTGCCCGAGCCTTTGCCTGCAGCACCATCAGTGGTCGCTGCGCCGCCGCCTGTGCATCGACCACTGGTTCCTGCTGGCCACGTTCCGTATACCGGTCTGTTGGTCGATTCGGCGGAATCCGGCGGTGCGCGTGTCGTCGCGCTGGAGGCCGGGCCAGCGGCGCAGTCCGGGCTGGTGGCGGGCGACATAATCAAGCGCTGTGACGGCGTGGCCGTGGATGCGCCGGCTCTGCGCGATCGACTCGCTGATGCCAGACCTCACCAGCCGCTCAGACTTGAAGTCATCCGCGCCGGCGAACCCGTTGCGATCGAACTGGTACCGGACGAGCGCCTCCTGTGGCAGGGACCTGCGGTATTCGATAGACCACGGTCGGCCATGGCGGCTCCGGTCGTACATTCGCGCGACTTGTTCGCGCGCCTGATCGCGGCCCAGCAACCGGTCCCTGCGGCGAACGCGCTTGCCGGGCAAAACGCCGCGCTGTCTGCCCATTTTGCCGAGCTTGCCGGCGATGCTGCAGGATTTCACAAATCGCCGCTCATCGAATTCGCCATGACCGACCCTGAGGCGATGTTCGACGCCGTACAACGGTATCGCGCAGAGTCACTGGATGAGCGCTATCGCTCCGCATGGCCAAGTGCGTTGTTCTGTAACGCGCTGGTCCTGCCGTGTACCACAGCAACGGCATCCAGCAGCGCACCGCTGGCCGATCAACTCGAGGCTATCTCGCGCAAGGTGCTGTCTGCGTTTGAACGGGTGCCCGGCGGACGCACTGCTCTCGATGTCGACGCACGCTACCTGCTCGAAGTCACTGCCGCCGGACAGTTGCTGTTTGCGCAGTACGACGCAGTCCGCGGGCTTGCCGCGATGCGCGCCAGCATGACGCTGTCGCTGGATGCATTGCTGAACGCTTTCGTCGAACTCCGGGCCCTGGCCGCCCTACCGCCACCGTCAACGCTTGCGATGACGGACAGTGCAGCAGCGCTGCCGGCGTCATTGCAAGCGCTGGTCGAAGGCGACATCAGCGCCTGGGTGCGCATCGAAGACGGCTATATCGTTCTGGGTGGCAGTGGACCCAATCGCTACGCCATGACCGGACTCGTCGCTGTGTTTGACTCCGGCGGCGATGATCGTTACCAATGGGACGGCGACGGACTCGTTCCGCCCGCACAATTGATTGTCGATCGCGGCGGCAACGATCGCTACCAGGCAAGTTATGGTGGACCTGGCAGCGGCTGGCTCGGTGTCGGGGTACTTGTCGACAATGCAGGTAACGATCACTATCAGAGCGTGTTCGGCGGTTGCGGTGCGGGTATCTTCGGTTTCGGCGCGCTGATCGATGAAGCTGGCAATGATATCTATCGCTGCGAGGCCTGGTCTCTCGGCACTGGTTTGTATGGCGGCGGCGCCGTGCTCGACGACGGCGATGGCGGTGACCTGTATCTGTCGCAGATCCTGAGTCAAGGCGCTGGTGGTCCCGGTGGCCTTGGCGTGCTCGTCGATGGCGGCGGCGATGATCTGTATCGTGCCAATGGCCTTGTCGCGTCGGCATACCATACGCCGGCGGTATTCATGGGTTTGAGTCAGGGCATCGGTTACGGCTTTCGTCCGCACGATCACGGTGGTATCGGTATGCTTTTCGACCAGGGCGGCAACGATCGCTACGAAGGCGGCGAATTCAGTCAGGGTGGTGGGTACTTCTGGGGCACCGGTATGCTCGTTGATGACGACGGCAACGATATTTACTATGGCAATCGCTACGCACAGGGGTATGCGGTACACCAAGCCGCTGGACTGATCGTCGATAGCCGCGGCGACGACATCTACTGGGCGATGACTGCCGCCGCCCAGGCAGCAGCCTGGGATGAATCGCTCGCGATGCTCATCGACAGCGCCGGCAATGACGTCTATCGCGCGGCAACTCTGAGCCAGGGCGCGGCGGCGCACCAGTCGCGCGCTTTGCTGTTCGACAGCGAGGGCGATGATGTCTATCAGGCAGCGCCGCCCGCCGTGCAAGGGGCGGCCGGCGACAACGACTATCATTGGCGGCCTGACCGACCGTTGACGAGTATCGGCGTGCTGCACGACGGCGGTGGCTCTGACACCTATACCAGTGGACTGCAGGCGAACGAAGTCCGTATTACGGCAGGAGCGGTCAGCGACGGAGTCGCCGGCCTTGCCATCGACGATGACTGTGCGAAACCAGAGGCAGTTGCGCCGATGCGGGCAGAGCAGCCGACGTCGACGCTATCGATGGGCTGCGCCGGCAGCACACGCCGCGCTGCGATCAACGCGCCTGGCGCGATCGGGACAATCCGGCCGTGAGCAGTATCGAGACGAAACCGTGGTCACCAGCGTTCATGGAACGCTATACGCGCGATCTGTATCACTGCTCGAACTGCAACTATTGTGTCGATGCAGTCTGGCCGCAGCATGGAATCGAGCACGTCTGCGTCACGATGGAACAGCACACGCGTGCACCCGGCTACTCGGCACGTGGCTATATCGAAGCGGCGCGCGCGGTTGCCGAGGGCATCAGCATCGATGCCGCACAGCTGGCCGAACGCGTTTTCACCTGTACGACTTGCGGTAATTGCGAGACTGTCTGCCCTATCGGTCTACGGCCGTCGGCGATAGCGCGTGCACTGCGTGTGGAACTCGTCGACCAGGGCGTCATTCCAGCGGCAGTGGTAGCGCTACATCAGAACGTACTGAGTCAGGGCAATCCTTACGGACAACCGCGTGAAGCGCGCGAACGGTGGTCGTCGGCGCCGCCGCTGGACCGGACAACGGTTACGCCAGGCGAGCAGCAGGTTGTCTATTTTGCCGGTTGCGCCGCTGCCGTCGCTCTGCCGGACGAAGCACGCGCTGCGCTGCGCGTGCTGCACCGGGCTGGCGTGACAGCAGCCCTGCCGGCGATGGATGCGCATTGCTGTGGCGCGCCACTCAGTGAACTCGGCTACGAAGCAGATGCGGGTGCACTTGCACATGGCCTGCAGACAAGGCTCGATTTCGCATCCGGGCAACGCCTGGTGGTGAGCGGATGCGAGTGCTACGCGCAGCTTGTCGCGCATACCGAGCTTGCGCCGATTACGTTTGCCAGCTGGCTCTGCGACGCCTATGCGGGAGGTACTATCAACCTGGCGCTGGTCTCGTCGCAGACAGTTTCACTGCGCGTGCGTCTGCTGGAAAGTTGTCAGTTGAAACCGCGGCCAGGCACCATCGCTGCCGACGACGAGCAGCGTATCGCGACGTTATTCAAAGCGCTCGGCATCAAGCTTCTGAACGATCCGTTTCCACAGCCCCACGCCTTGTGCTGCGGGGCTGCCGGCGGTATGCCGCGCATGCAGCCGGCAGCTGCAGCGCGCATGGCCAGCGCGCGCATGGCCGGAATGAGAGAGTTCGAGAATACCTGCGCACCTGCACTTGCGGTGACGCTCGATCCCCGTTGCGCTGCGCATCTGCGCGGCGCGAACAGCGGAACCCGGGTACTCGGAGTGGCGGAATTCGTCGATGCCTACCTGACGCTCACGCCGGCAGACCGCCAAAGTAGTGATCCTCGATAACCGCACGTGACGGTTGCCGGGCAGTCCCTGGCACTTGAATACGCGTCAATTCGTGCAATTCGTCGACCAGCCAGTCGGCACCCGCTGCCAGCAGTCGACCGGCGTCGCTGTAGCCGTAACTGACAGCGGCGACCCGGCAACCGGCGGCGCGTGCAGCGAGGATGTCATCGCAGGAATCGCCGACCATCAGTACCGTTCTCGGTGCCGTCGCACAGAGGGCGAAAGCGCGTTCCAGCAGCACCGGAGATGGCTTGCGTTCGTCAGCGGTTTCGGCGCAGAGAACGTGTGCAAAAAAATGGTCGATACGCATGGCGGCGATCAGCGGCAGCGTGAGCTGTGAGAATTTATTGGTGATGCAGCAGAGCGGCATGCCTCGTTGACGCAGGCCGCTCAATGCCTCCATCACGCCGGGATAGAGATGACTGTGCCGCACGATGCAGTCGCCGTAATGCGCGATGACGAGCGGCAGACAGGCAGCAAATTCTGCGCTCGCTGGCGGGCGTCCAAACGCGCTGGCGAGTGCGCGCTCGACCAATGCATCAATACCATCGCCGATCATGGCGATGACTGCGCCAACTGCCAGCGGTTGGGCGCCCACGCTGGACAGCATCGCATTGACGGCCCGGGCGAGATCCGGTGCGCTGTCGACAAGCGTACCATCGAGGTCGAAAGCAATCATCGCAACGTCGTCGAGCAGGCAGGTCATGCGCGCTGGTCCGTCCGCACCGTCACAGCACCTAGCTGCCAGCGTCGCCAGACATCGCCGACATGAGCAAACAGCGCAACGATCAGTGCCATGCCGACAGTACGCCAGTCGCCCGCCAACTGCGTGGCGAGCAGCGCCACCAGCAGACAGGCGCCGGGCAGCGCCGTCAGAACGCCATCGAGCGGCGAGTAGCGGGCGCCGGAACGTTGACTGAGCACAGCCAGCACCACGCTCTCCATCGTCAACAGGGCCAGCGCCAGACAAACCACGCCCCCATTCTCGACGAAGCCGCGAAGCGCAGTCATGGCTGCGACCACTGTTCCAGCCGCTGCAGCGGTTGTCGGCAAGCGTTCACGCGAGCGGGCCGTTCAGACGGACGACCGCGAGTTTCGGTGGTTTCCATGCCGGTTGCCTGAGTCCGTAATACCATGGTCCGACTTCAGTCAGCAGGCCGCCTGCCACGCATCACGTCGGCGCAAAGCCCAGCAGATGTGCAAGGTCCTTGAAGAAGATGCGAAGGTGCGCAGCTGGCCGCGCGCGGACCAAGCGCTTTTCCATGTAGGCTTCCCAGGTCAATCGCTGGACATCCGGATCGGCACACATCTTCACGAAACGTTCACGGCGTTTGTCACTGGAATACCAGAACCGCTGCATGATGCCGAGGATCCAGAACACGCGGCCGTGTTCGCGCATGAATCGTTTGCGGGCGAGGCCAAGTGCACGTGGATCGCGCGCTTCGAGAAACGCGGTAACCGCTTGCGCCGCGTATTGCCCGCCGACCATGGCGTAGTAGATACCTTCACCGGAGGCCGGAGCGACGACGCCGGCAGCATCGCCTGTCAGCACGAGATCGCGCCCGTTATCCCACCGTTTCAATGGTTTTAACGGCAGCGGCGCACCTTCGGTGCGAATGACTTTCGCATCGGCGAGTCCCGCCGCAGCCCGCAGTGCGCCGACGGAACCGCGCAGCGAAAAACCTTTGACACGGGTGCCGGCGCCGACGCTGGTTTCTTCTCCATGCGGAAAGACCCAGCCGTAGAAATCCGGCGACAGATGACCCTGATAGTAGACGTCGCAGCGATCGGCGGCAAAGCTCTCACCGGGTGGAGACTTCACTATCTCGTGATAAGCGTAAACAAACGGTGTCTCGCCGGCCTTGCCGAGCGCGTCACGCGCAACGGCAGAGTTGGCGCCGTCGGCGCCGATGACTGCGCGCGCGCGCAGTGTCTGTTTCACCATACTGCCATTGCATTTCTGTTCGATAAGCACGCAGCTCACGCCGTCGCTGTCCTGTGCCAGCTGCTTGTAGGTTCCCGTGATTCGTTCGGCACCGGCAGTGGCTGCACGCTCGCGCAACCACTCATCGAACTCGCCACGATCAACCATGCCGACATAGCCGCCGTCTATCGGCATATCGATGGTGCGCTCGCTCGGTGCGACGATGCGAGCCGATGTGATACGCGCTTTCAACAGATGATCGGGAATGGCGAAATCGCGCACCAGCCGCGGTGGCACAGCGCCGCCACAGGGTTTGATGCGGCCCGCTTTATCGAGCAAGGCGACGTCGTGACCATTGCGCGCCAGTTCATGCGCTGCGGTTGCGCCGGAAGGTCCGCCGCCGATGACGACGACGTCGTAGATATGCTGCGGGTTGCCGCGCTTGGCTGCAGATGTCATTGTCGAACTGCTCCTATGGCATAGCCGCTCGCTGCATCGAGCAGCGCGCGGCCGTGGGGGTCGTTGTCGCGCTGGATCAACCGGAGCGCGAGATGGGCGGCAAACATGAACAGCGTGGCTTCGACAGCGAAGACGAGCGCATAAGCCAGCGTCGGTGTGCTGGTAAGATAATTGGTGAGGTCGACGCCGATGGTCCCGAGCGCGCCACCGCCGCCGAAGGCGATCGCCTGCGCGGCACCCCATAGACCCATGCGCACGCCTTCGCGGCGTTCGCGACCTCGACTGGCGAGGCTCATCATCGAACCGATGGCGGCGACGGCATACACGCCATTGGCGAGGCCGAGAGCGAACACGCACACGCGCAGTGGCCAATGCGGTGCATAAGCAGCAGCGCCAACCAGGCTTGCCAGAGCGAGTGCTGAAGCCACACAGCCGACAACAGTCCAGCGCTGCAGCGGAATGTTGCGGCGGCCTTGCGCGGTGCTACCGACCACGGCGACCAGCAGCATGCCGAGCAGAACGCCGGCATGCTGAACGCCGGCAAGGCGGGTGGACTGGCCCGGCGTATAGTCGAAAACGAGTCCGGCGAAAGGTTCGAGAATCAGATCCTGTGCGCTGTAGGCCAGCATCGAGACGAACACGAAGATGGTGAATCGACGTGTCGTTGGTTCGCGCCAGACCTCGGCCAGCGCCGCACGGAACGCCGGTTTGCGATCGTCCGGCGGGATGGCTTGTGCCACGACGTGAGCCGGACGCTGCTCAACGCCGGCTACCGCCGCCACAGTCAGAAGGAGTGCCAGCACCGCCGTGCTGCCGGTGACGACGACCAGTCGTTCGAACGAAAACGGATCGAGAAAATGGCCGGCAATCATCGTCGTGATGACGAAGCCCGCGATCATCATGGTCCACACGATAGTCGCTGCCGCCGCTTTACGTTCTGCTGCGACATGCGTTGCCAACAGCACCAGCAGGGAGGTACCTGTGGCGCCGACACCGAGACCGATGAGACAGAACGCCAGCACGGCCAGTGCAATGCCCGCAGTCAGGTGGGCACTCATGACCAGTGTGGCAAGCGCGCTCAGCGTGCCACCAGTCGCCAGTATCAGCATGCCGCCGATGATCCACGGTGTGCGACGACCGCCGACATCGGAGCCATGCCCGAGCCGCGGACGCAAGACCTGAAAAGCATAGTGAAGTGCAATCAATGCGCCGGGGAGCGAGGCGGCCAGCGATAACTCGACGACCATCACACGATTGATTGTCGATGTTGTCAGGACGACGATCGCGCCGAGCGCGGTCTGCACCAGGCCGAGCCTGACGATGCCGGTCCAGCTCAAGCCAGCCGAGTTCGTCACGGTAGTCACGCCTGGGCCAGACCGCGCAACGCGAAAGCCGTAATCATCATGCCGCTGACATACAACGTTACGCCCCATGCGCTGTACCAGGCCGCACGTTCGCGCGGTTGCGCGAGAAAGCGGACCATCAGCAGCGCCTGACCGAGGACCAGGGCGCCTACTGCTGTGGCGTGCGATGGGCAGTTCCATGCCAGCAACGCTGCGATCATCACTAGCTGCGGAAGCAACATGATGCCGCAGGCGACGCGCGCCGAATGGTGCACGCCGAGCTGGACGGGTAACGAACGGACACCCATCGCAACATCCCCTTCGATGGCCTTGAAGTCGTTCAAGGTCATGATGCCGTGAGCACCGATGCTGTAGAGCGCCGCAGCCAGCAGCACACCGCCGGCAGGCTCGGCGCCACCGCTCAGAATGGCGGCACCCGTGATCCACGGCAGCCCTTCGTAACACGCGCCACAGGCGGCGTTGCCGAACCAGCCGTTCTGCTTCAGTCGTGGCGGTGGCGCGCTATAGGCCCAGGCCAGTACCAGTCCGAACGCGGCGGCACCGAAAACCCACGGACCCAGGGTATAGGCCACCAGCAGCGACAGCACACTCCACAGCAGCGCAATGTACAGTCCCCATTGTCCTGGCATACGGCCCGACGGTATCGGTCGTTGTGGCTCGTTGATGGCATCGACTTCACGGTCGAACCAGTCATTGACGGCCTGACTGCAGCCACAGATCAACGGTCCAGCCAGTAGCACGCCGCCAATAATTGCGAGCCAGTGCCCGCGCAGCGGCAGGCCGGCCGAGACCACACCGCAGGCCAGCGCCCACATCGGCGGGAACCACGTGATCGGTTTGAGGAGTTCGACGACGGTACCCGGTGACGGCCACGGCTCGGAGATGAAAGTCGCAGCGTGGCGGGCCATAAAACGTCAACCTTAATTGACAGAATAAGTGTCAACTAAAGATTACTCTGCGGCGACGCGCTTTTCAAGGCGCCGAGCGCACGCTGAATGAAGTCGTTGCGCGACTCCGCCGTTAGCGCTCAGGCGAGCCGATCAGTCGTCCTGGTCGTCGTCGGTCGGCAGGTCGCCGAGGCCATGGCGGCGCAGTTTGACGTACAGGCTCTGACGACTCAGACCGAGGATTTCGGCGGCCGAAGCGCGGTTGTCGCCGGTCAATTCGAGGGCAGCCTCGATGCACAGCCGTTCGACCAGATCGGTCGCTTCGCGGACGAGATCTTTCAGCGGTACGCGCCCGACCAGTTCTGTCAGCTGATCGACCGATCGCGGCATCGCCGCTTTGGCCGTGCGCTCAGGCAGCAATCGATGTTCAATATTGCGGACCGTGAATGCGTAATAGACGCGCTCTTTTTCTTCAACGGCAACAGCGCATATTTCAACGGTGGAAGTCGTTCGATATTCATCGCGCAACGTCGTCTTGAACAGGCGCACAGTGCCACGTTCGCGCAGGTTGGCGAGCAGCACGACGACATCCACGCCGGGCAGTCCAATCCAGTTTTCGAGGAACTGCCCGCGGGCCTGACGTTCGTTACCGAGTTGCGCCATGTCGACGAACGCGCGATTGGCGGTAATCACGCGGCCGTCCTGATCGGTCAATACGATACCGTCAGCAACGCGATCGATGACATTCGCCAGCTGCTGGGTGCCATCGAGTGTGCCGACGGTGTTGCCGCCCTGCTGGGGACGGTTCAGGCGCACGACAAAATGCGCTGATTCGTCCTGGCGCAACAACGAAGCCGAAACCACGATATCGCGTTCGTCACCGTGCAGGCGCACGGTGACATCGGCACCTTTGCCGGCGCTGCGCACGGCGGCAAACAGGCCGACGATGCTATCTGTTCCGGCGCTATCGAAACCGCGCGGAAACGTCGTACCGACCAGGCGTTCGGCAGCTTCGCCGAGTAGGTCGCCAGCGGCAGGGTTCGCTTCGATCACGACGCGGCTCGCGGCATCGACGATCAGTACCGCTTCCGAGGCAATATGAAACAGCATGCGGTAACGCGTCTCGGCCTGACGCAGGCGCAGGTAGTCACGCTCCATCGACTGCTGTGCATCGACCAGGCGGCGCTGTAGTACGGCAAGCGGACGAATGTCGCGACCGAGCGCGATAACGCGCCCGCCATCGCCGATTTCAACAGCGGAATAGACTATCGGGATGTCGCTGCCGTCCGACGATGGATGATTCAAATGGCGCCAGCGCGGCGGTTTGTTGGCGACCGCGTCGCGCAGTAGCTCCTCGACTTTGGGCCGGCATTCAACCGTCACCGTATCGGCGAATCGTCGTCCGACCCAGCTATGACAGGCTTCGAGCGCGGGGTCCTGAGTGCCGAGCGAAAGGTCTTCGATGACACCATCCGCATTGAGCACCAAGGCCACATCGGTGGCCGCCGAGAGCAGCGAGGCTGCGCTTTCCGCATCCAGTTGTCCGAAAGAATCCCGCGGTGCCTTGAACCGCTGCAGTACCGCCGCTTCCAAAATTCCTCCTTCGTCGCTCAACCGCCGAGCAGCTGCTTCACGTCACATGCAGCGAGCCGAACATCCGCTCGGCTTCTTCGACCGCCGTCAGTGCATCGGGGGCGCCGAAATCGGCGCCGACAAATTCGACCAGCCCGGGCTGGTCCTTGAACAGACTGCCGCCAATCATGACAGCGACCGCAGCGTTGCGCGAATTGCGTCGCAGCGCCGGGATCAACGCGGCGAGTTCGCCGAGCCGCACTTCCGAACTCACCGAGACGCCGATGGAGCTGTACCATTCCGCGTCGACGCTGCCGAGCAGCGATTGCGTCGTAGCCTGCGGCTGGTCATGTACCTCCCAGCCCGCGCGCCGGAAAAATTCAGCAACCATGAAGATGCCGAAAGTGTGCTGTTCGCCGGGCATCGCCGTCAACAATATACGTCGGCCGGGCTGGTAGCGCTTCACACCGTGATCGAGGCGCGGGGCCAGTGTACGAAGCATGTGTTGCAGCCGCAATAAACCGAGAGTCACATCGGTAAAAGTGCAGGAATCGTCAACCCATAGTTCGCCGAGGCGGCGCGCCGTCGGCGCAAGCAGGTCGAGCAGCACCGATTGCACGTTGACACCGCGTGCGAGCACGACTTCAACGTAAGCTTCGGCGGCGACGTCCTCACCCTGGATGAGCAGAGCGCTGAGATCGATGATTTCCTGTGGTGTCGGCAGCGCGGAGGGTCCTGCGTCGAGACTCAGCGCCGGCCCGTGGTTGGCGTGAGCCAGCATCAGCCGAGGAATGATCTCGCCCTGGATCAGCCGGGCGAGGCTCGCCGCCTGCGCTTCGGCATCGTCGTTGCTGGCGCTATCGCACTGGCCGGGCTGCATCCCGCCGCGCTCCAGCGCCACTTCCGCCGCCGCTCGCCAAGTCATCTCGACCATATTTACCCCCTCCCCCGGTTCAAACCTGTCGCTTATCCCCAGCGACGGTGCATCCGGTTTGCCCGCGCAGACCGTGGCGTTGGTTGGACGCCACCGGTGGCCGACGCCATGTGCCGACCCACGCGGCAATGAACCGTTTGCTCGTGCCTAAGCATTGGATGCGTGCACCGCAAATGTCAAGAAAGATATACGTCAACTTTAATTGACATACGCAGATCGCAGGGCTAGATTTACACCCGAGCGTTATCCAGCACGGGGGAGTTTGATGATGGCCGCGGGCAGTCGGGCACACAGGCAGCGCGCACCGCTGTACACGCCGGCAGAAAGACGCCGCCGGGACGCCTCGCGCTGGACGCTGGTGCAGGGCGTACTGGCGCCGCTGCAGTTCGTCGTCTTTCTCGCCAGCCTGGCGCTGGTCCTGCGTTATCTGCAGAGCGGTGACGGTTATGCCGCCGCGACCGCCTCGGTCGTGGTCAAGACCGGGGTGCTCTATACCATCATGATCACTGGTTCGCTGTGGGAGCGGGACGTTTTCGGTCGCTACCTGTTTGCTCCTGCTTTCTACTGGGAAGATGTCGTCAGCATGCTGGTGCTGGCGCTGCATTCGGCGTATCTGGCGGTGCTGATTGGCGGTTATCTCGAACCTCGCCAGCAGATGGTGCTCGCGCTCGCCGCCTATGCGAGCTATCTGGTCAATGCAGCGCAGTTCATCGTCAAACTGCGCATGGCACGGCGCGAGCGCGATGATGTGCAGGAGCGCGCGGTGCCCGCGGTGTCGATCACACTGGTCGGTAGCGGCCGGTGAGCGCCGTCGTTCCGTTGCGCAACACCCCGACCGGCGTCGCTGGCGAACTCGTGGAAGTCAGCCGCGAACGTGGCCCGCGCGAACTGTTCTGCGGCCTGACCGCGATCGTCTGGCTCCATCGCAAATTGCAGGACGCCTTTTTCCTCGTCGTCGGTTCACGTACCTGCGCCCATCTGATTCAGTCGGCCGCCGGCGTCATGATTTTCAGTGAACCGCGTTTTGGCACAGCGATTCTCCAGGAGCGCGATCTGGCCGGGTTGGCCGATTGTAATGACGAACTCGATCGCGTCGTGCAGGAGCTGCTGCAGCGCCGGCCCGATATCAAGGCGCTGTTCCTGGTCGGTTCGTGCCCGTCGGAAGTCATCAAGCTCGATCTGGCCAAGGCCGCCGAAAGAATGACGCGCGAGTATGCCGGCCGCGTACGTGTGATGAGCTACAGCGGCAGCGGCATCGAAACGACGTTTACCCAGGGCGAGGACAACTGTCTGCGCGCGATGGTGGCAGAAATGCCGTCGACAGCGGCTCGCCAGTTGCTCGTCGTCGGTGCGCTTGCCGATATCGTCGAAGACCAGTTCCGCCGACTGTTCGCCGACTGCGGCATCGCACCGGTGACCTTCCTGCCGTCACGCGCTGCCGCGAATCTGGCCGGTGTCGGCGAACACACGCAATTTCTGCTCGCGCAGCCGTTTCTGAGCGAGACCGCGCGGGCTCTGATGGCACGCGGCGCCACACCGCTGGCGGCGCCGTATCCGTTTGGTATCGAAGGAACGCGCGCCTGGTTGCGGGCTGCAGCCGACGCCTGGCAGATCCCGGCATCCCGTTTTGAAGCCGCTGTGGCGAGCGCGGTGCAGCGCGGGCAGAGCGCGCTGGCACGCCACCGCGAGTGTCTGGCCGGCAAGCGCATTGCATTCCTGCCCGATTCGCAGCTCGAGATCCCGCTCGCACGATTTGTCAGCCGCGAGTGCGGCATGCAGCTCGTTGAAGTCGGCACGCCGTATCTGGATCGCAGTTTCGTCAGTCACGACCTCGACGCGCTGCCGGCGGGCACGCCGATAGTCGAAGGTCAGCACGTCGACAGACAGCTCGATCGCATCCGCGCTGCGCGCCCCGACCTGGTGGTCTGCGGACTCGGCCTGGCCAACCCGCTCGAAGCGGAAGGTCTGCGCACGAAGTGGTCGATTGAGCTCGTTTTCAGTCCCATCCACGGTTTCGAACAGGCCGCCGATCTGGCGGAACTGTTCGCGCGACCGCTGGCACGCAGCGCGCGGTTGGCGGTCTGAGCATGGAACTGACGCTATGGACCTACGAAGGCCCACCGCACGTCGGGGCGATGCGCATCGCGACCTCGATGAACGGTGTGCATTACGTTCTGCATGCGCCGCAAGGTGACACCTATGCCAATTTGCTGTTCACCATGATTGAACGGCGCGACGCGCGTACGCCGGTCACCTATACAACTTTTCAGGCGCGCGATCTCGGTGGTGATACTGCTGGCCTGGTCCTGGCGACTTTGCGTGAAGCGTATGACCGGCATCAACCGGAAGTTCTGCTGGTCGGTGAATCCTGCACGGCTGAACTGATTCAGGACCAACCCGGTACGCTCGCGCTCAGTCTCGGACTGCCGATACCGGTGGTGCCGCTCGAGTTGCCTGCTTACTCGCGCAAAGAGAACTGGGGCGCCGCTGAAACGTTCTATCACCTGACACGTGCGATGCTGAAGCAGGCCGGCGCAGCCGCAGTTGCCGATGGCGTTGTCGACACAGCGCCGCGCAGCGGCCGGCCGCGCGCCAATCTGCTCGGCCCGTCATCTCTCGGCTTCCGCTGCCGCGACGACATCGTCGAAGTAACCCGTCTGCTCGACAGTATCGGCATCGACGTCAATGTGGTGGCACCGCTGGGTGCGACGCCGTCCGATCTCGCACGCCTGCCCGAAGCAGACTTTAACTGCTGTCTCTATCCCGAAATTGCACAGACCATCTGCACCTGGCTGGAACGCAATCTCAAGCAGCCGTATACGCGCACAGTACCGATAGGTGTTGGCGCGACGCGCGATTTTCTGCGCGAAGCGGCGAGTCTCGCCGGTCTCGATCCGAGTGTAACGCAGGGTCTCGCCGAGGCCCGTCTGCCGTGGTACTCGCGCTCGGTCGATTCGACCTACCTCACCGGCAAACGCGTATTCGTGTTCGGTGACGCAACACACGCCATTGCCGCGGCGCGCATTGCCACCGAGGAACTCGGTTTTTCGGTGGTCGGACTGGGCAGTTACAGCCGCGAGTTTTCCCGCGAATTGCGCACCGCCGCCGCGCTCTACGGTCTGGAGCCGTTGATCAGCGACAACTATCTCGAAGTCGAAGCACGCATCGTCGACCTGCAGCCCGAACTCGTCCTCGGCACGCAGATGGAACGCCATATCGCCAAACGCCTCAAGCTGCCATGCGCGGTGATTTCAGCGCCGGTGCACGTGCAGGATTTCCCGGCGCGTTATTCGCCGCAGATGGGCGTGGAAGGCGCCAATGTGATCTTCGATACCTGGGTACATCCGCTGATGATGGGCCTGGAAGAACACCTGCTCGGCATGTTCCGCGAGGATTTCGAATTCAACGACCACGCGCCGTCACATCTCGGCCACAGTTCGCCGCCGCTGGCTGCCGTGAACGAGGCAGGGCGTGAGATGAACGACCCGGCAGCGATGCTCGGCTGGACAACCGATGCCGAGCAGGAGCTGCGCAAGATCCCGTTCTTCGTTCGCGGCAAAGCACGTCGAAATACCGAGAAGTTCGCCCGCGAGCGGGCGCTTGAAACCATCACCATAGAAACGCTCTACGATGCCAAAGCTCACTACAGCCACTAAGCAGACGCCGTATCGCGTGGTGATAGTCACGCTCGATACGCATCTCGCGAGCGCCGCCGAGAAAGCGGCGCGCGCATTGGCACGCGAGATCCCCGGTCTTGTCTTGAGCCTGCATGCGGCAGCCGAGTGGGCGAGTGAACCGGCCAGCCTGGAGCGCTGCCGCAAGGACATCGCGCAAGGTGATATCGTGATTGCGACGATGCTGTTCCTCGAAGAACACATTCGCGCAGTGCTGCCCCAACTCGAAGCGCGCCGCGACCAGTGCGATGCCATGCTCGGCTGCATGTCGGCCGGTGAAGTAATCCGGCTGACGCGCGTCGGGCGGTTCAACATGGGCGCGCGCGAATCCGGCGCGATTGCCTGGCTCAAGCGTCTGCGCGGCGGCAAAGGCAAAGGTGGCAAGGGCGAGGCCTCCGGCGCGCAACAGATGGCGATGTTGAAGCGCATTCCGAAATTCCTGCGCTTCATCCCCGGTACCGCGCAGGATGTGCGGACCTATTTCCTGTGCATGCAGTACTGGCTGGCATGCTCCGACGACAATCTCGTCAATCTCGTCCGCCATCTTGTGAACCGTTATGCCGGCGGCGCGCACGAGCATCTGCGCGGCAAACTCAAAGTCGCCGCGCCGGCCAACTATCCCGAGGTCGGTATTTATCATCCGCGTCTGGCCGAGCGCATGACGGAAAATCTTGCTCGCCTCCCGGTGCCGACTGGTCGTGCGCAGGGGACTGTCGGTCTGCTGGTGATGCGCGCTTATGTCTTGGCCGGCAATACCGCGCATTACGACGGCGTCATTGCGGCGCTGGAAAGCCGCGGGCTGCGCGTTCTGCCGGTATTCGCCAGCGGACTCGATGCGCGCCCTGCGATCGAACGGTTCTTTGTTCGCGACGGACAGCGGCTGGTCGATGCAGTTGTTTCGTTGACCGGGTTTTCACTGGTTGGCGGGCCAGCGTACAACGACGCACGCGCTGCTGCCGACACGCTAGCTGCACTCGACGTGCCATACCTTGCGGCACAAGCTTTGGAGTTCCAGACGATCGAGGAATGGACTGACTCGCCGCAAGGGCTGTCACCGCTGGAAGCAACCATGATGGTCGCGATTCCGGAGATCGATGGCGCGACCGGCGCCATGGTTTACGGCGGTCGTTCTGCGGGCAACAGCGCGGAAGGCGGGCGCGACATGCATGCCCATGCCGAGCGCATCGAAGTGCTCGCAGCGCGCCTGGAGAAACTTGTTCGTCTGCGCCGTGGTCAGGTCAGCGAGCGCAAAGTAGCGATCGTCGTCTTCAATTTTCCGCCTAACGCCGGGGCTGTGGGCACAGCGGCTTATCTGGACGTTTTCGCCTCGTTATACAACACGCTGCTGGCCATGCGTGCGCACGGTTACCAGGTCGGCGAACTACCGGCCGATGCCGGCGCACTGCGCGATATGCTCCTGACCGGCAATGCGGCACGCTATGGCGCAGAGGCGAATGTCTGTGCACGCATTTCTGCCGACGATCACGTGCGCTGCGAGCCCTGGCTGGCTGAGATCGAAGCGCAGTGGGGGCCGGCGCCAGGTCGCCAGAACAGCGATGGCGAGGCCATCCTGGTATTGGGTCTGCGCCTCGGCAACGTGCTCATTGCCGTGCAGCCGGCTTTCGGCTACGAAGGCGATCCGATGCGTCTGCTGTTCGAGAGCGGCTTTGCACCGACTCATGCGTTCTCGGCGTTCTATCGCTACCTGCGCGACGATTTCGCCGCTGATGTCTGCCTTCATTTCGGCACCCACGGCGCGCTCGAATTCATGCCCGGCAAACAGGCTGGGCTGTCGTCGCGCTGCTGGCCGGAGCGGTTGATCGGCGACCTGCCGAATATTTATCTCTACGCGGCCAACAATCCTTCGGAAGGGACGATTGCGAAACGTCGCGCGGCGGCCACGCTGGTCAGCTATCTGACGCCACCCGTCACGCACGCTGGACTCTATCGTGGACTGCACGAGTTGAAAGCGTCGCTCGAGCGCTGGCGTACACTGACGCTGGCAGCGCGTGAGCACGCGTTGGATCTGCGCGAGTTAATCGACCTGCAAGCGGCCGAACTCGAATTCGTGTTGCCGCCGATCGGCGCGCAGACGCCGACCGATGATCGCTATACCGGATTAGCGAGCGCGTTGCTCGAATTGGAAATGTCGCTGATCCCTTGCGGGCTGCACGTCGTCGGCGAGCCCATGCCACAGGCGGCACGGGCTGAAGTCCTGGCCGAGATGGCAAGAGCAGCCGGCGTCAGCGACCTGCCGAGCACCGTGTTCGAAGCGCTTGCTGCAGGCACCTCACCGTCGTTGGCACTGGCTGCAGCGTCGGTGGTCGCCGACGAACGCGCTGCGGCTGTCCTCGAACAGCTGCACGAAGCGAATACCTGCATGAGCGGTGACCAGGAACTCACTGGGCTGATGCACGCGCTGGATGGCCGTTTCGTGCGCCCGGCACCGGGCGGCGATTTGTTACGCACACCGGAAATTCTGCCGACCGGGCGCAATCTCCATGGCTTCGATCCGTTCCGTATTCCGAGTGCATTTGCCGTAAGAGATGGCGCGCGTCAGGCCGAGAAACTGCTGGCTCGTCATCTCGCCGACGGCAATGCGTTGCCGCAGACCGTCGCCGTGGTGCTGTGGGGCACTGACAATCTCAAGAGCGAAGGCGCGCCGCTGGCGCAGGCCCTGGCGCTGCTCGGTGCACGCCCGCGATTCGACAGTTATGGGCGCCTGTGTGGTGCCGAACTCCTGCCGCTGGCCGAACTCAACCGCCCGCGCATCGATGTCGTGATGACTTTGTCCGGCATCTTCCGCGATCTGCTGCCGTTGCAGACGCGGATCCTGGCTGAAGCCGCGCTGCTTGCAGCGTGTGCGGACGAAGCACCAGAAGCGAATTTTGTCCGTCAGCATGCGCTCGCTTATCAGCTCGAACACGGCTGCGATTTCGAAACCGCCGCGTTGCGCGTGTTCAGCAATGCCGATGGCGCTTATGGCTCGAACGTCAATCAACTCGTCGACAGCGGGGCGTGGAGTGACGAAGACGAACTCGCTGAAACGTATACCGCGCGCAAATGCTTTGCTTACGGCACCAATGGCAAGGCGGTCCGCCAGCCGGCGCTGCTCGGCAGCGTGCTGGCCGATGTCGATCTCGCTTACCAGAATCTGGAGTCCGTCGAGCTTGGCGTGACGACCATCGATCACTATTTCGACACGCTGGGCGGCATCGGGCGTGCAGTGCAACGTGCGCGCGGCACCAGCGTACCGGTCTACATCACCGATCAGACTCAGAGTGCCGGACGCGTTCGTACGCTATCCGAGCAGGTCGCGCTCGAGACACGTACGCGTATGCTCAATCCGAAATGGTACGAGAGCCTGCTCGAACACGGTTACGAAGGCGTACGTCAGATCGAGGCGCATGTCACCAATACGATGGGCTGGTCGGCGACAACTGGTCAGGTTGCCCCCTGGGTGTACCAGCAGTTGACGCAGACCTACATTCTCGACGACGCCATGCGTGCACGCCTCGCAGCGCTCAATCCGCAATCGTCAGCGCGCGTCGCCAATCGTCTGCTTGAGGCGCATGAGCGCAATTACTGGTCACCGGACGAAGCTACGCTGGCCGCTTTGCGCCGCGCCGGCGACGAGTTCGAGGATCGCATGGAAGGAATTTTCGAAGGAGTTGCCGCATGAATACCACTACCGTTCCGGTTTCCGCGATCACGCGTAGTCGAGCGAAGCCGGACGGCGAGGGCAGTGTACAGGTGCATATGGACGCCTCGGTCGACATCGGCACGGCCAAAGTATTCGCGGTCTATGGCAAAGGCGGCATCGGCAAGAGCACCACGTCGTCGAACCTGTCGGTCGCTTTCTCGAAACTCGGCAAGCGCGTCCTGCAGATCGGTTGCGACCCAAAACACGATTCGACTTTTACCCTGACCAAACGTCTGGTGCCGACGGTCATCGATGCGCTCGAAGCAGTCGATTTTCATCCGGAAGAACTGCGCATCGAGGACTTCGTCTACGAGGGTTACAACGGCGTGATGTGTGTCGAAGCTGGCGGACCGCCAGCCGGCACCGGCTGCGGCGGGTATGTCGTCGGCCAGACCGTCAAGCTCCTGAAGGAGCATCATCTGCTCGAGGATACCGACGTCGTGATTTTCGATGTGCTCGGCGACGTTGTCTGCGGCGGATTTGCAGCCCCATTGCAACACGCCGATCGCGCGCTGATTGTCACCGCCAACGATTTCGATTCGATCTTCGCCATGAATCGGATTGTCGCCGCCATTCAGGCGAAGTCGAAGAACTACGCTGTACGTCTCGGCGGTGTCATCGCCAACCGCAGCGCAGGAACCGATCAGATTGATCGATTCAACAAGAGTGTCGGTCTCGACATCCTCGCGCACTTCCCCGATCTCGATGTCATCCGCCGAAGCCGGCTGAAGAAAGCGACGCTGTTCGAGATGGAGGAATCGCCGGAGTTGACCGCGGTACAGAACGAGTACCTGCGGCTTGCCGCTTCGCTGTGGGCCGGCACTGATCCATTGATCGCCGCGCCGATGAAAGACCGCGACATTTTCGATCTGCTGGGGTTCGATTGATGTTGACGACGTCCTACCAGGAGCGACGCGGGCAGCTCGAATCCTATTTCGATCGCACTGCCACTGCGGCGTGGTCACGATTGACTTCGGATGCTCCGGTCAGCCGCATCCGCGCGACCGTGCGTGCCGGCCGCGATCAGATGCGTGCAACGCTGCTCGACTGGTTGCCCGCTGAGATGCATGGCATGCGTGTGCTCGATGCCGGCTGCGGCACCGGCGCGTTGGCGGTTGAAATGGCTCGCCGCGGTGCCGCCGTCATCGCTGTCGATCTGGCTTCGACGCTGCTTGAAACGGCGCGCCAGCGTCTGCCAGCCGATGTCGTTTCGGGTCAGGCGGGCTGCGGCAGCGTCGAGTTTCATACCGGCGACATGCTCGGTGCCGAACACGGCGAGTTTGATTACATCGTCGCCATGGATTCACTCATTCATTATCGGCTGAGTGACGTACTCGGCGTGCTGGGCAATCTGACGGCCAGAACACGTCGCGGCATTCTGTTCACGTTCGCACCACGGACACCGCTGCTGACCTTGATGCACGGAGTGGGGCGGATGTTTCCGCGTGGCGATCGCGCGCCAGCGATCGAGCCAGTAGGAGAACAGGCGCTGATCGGCGCGCTGGAAGCAGGTATCGGCAGCGCCGGGTGGGCTGTCGCGCAGACGCGTCGCGTCGCTTGCGGGTTCTACACCTCGCAGGCGCTGGAACTCTCGCGGCGGCAGCCATGCTGAAAGCGCAGCTGGCAAGGCACTGGCGCAACGTGGCTATCGGCTATCTGCCGTTCGCTGACGTGGCGACAGCTGCAGTGCCGATGTCGCGGCTGCTGCGCTTGTCTCTGTTTCAGATTTCTGCGGGCATGGCGGTGGTGCTGCTGAACGGGACCTTGAACCGGGTCATGATCGTCGAACTCGGTCTGCCTGCCTGGCTGGTCGCGCTGATGGTCTCACTGCCGTTGCTGAGCGCGCCGTTGCGAATCTTTGTCGGCTTTCGTTCCGATACGCATCAGTCCGCTTTCGGCTGGCGCCGGGTTCCCTACATCTGGTTCGGAACGCTGATGCAGTTCGGCGGTTTCGCCATCATGCCGTTCGCGCTGATAGTGTTGTCCGGTGACACCAATGGACCAGCCTGGCTCGGACCGGTAGCGGCCGCACTCGCCTTCGCGCTGGCCGGCGCAGGATTGCATACTGCGCAGACTGCGGGTCTGGCCCTGGCGACCGATCTGACAGCGCCGGATAAACGACCGCAGGTCGTCGCACAGCTTTACGTGATGTTGCTGCTCGGCATGTGCGCAAGCGCACTGCTGTTCGGTGCCTTGCTCGAGGATTTCAGCCAGATCCGCCTGATCCGGGTCTTGCAAGGTGTCGCACTCATCACCATTGCACTGAATCTCGTTGCTTTGTGGAAGCAGGAGGGCCGCGATCCGGGGCGCCACTCGGCGGGCCCCCGACCGCCGTTTGTGGCGCTCTGGCGGCAGGTCGCAGCGCGCAACCGCTATGCCCGATTCCTGCTCGGCGTGAGTTGCGGCACGATGGCATTCAGCATGCAGGACATTCTGCTCGAGCCGTATGGCGCACAGGTGCTCGGCTTGTCCGTGAGTTCGACAACGATGCTGACGGCGCTGGTGGCCGGTGGTGCACTGCTCGCGTTCGTACTATCGGCGCGCTGGTTGCGCGCGGGTGCCGATCCGCGACGTCTGGCTGCCAGTGGTGTGCTGCTCGGTGTCGGCGCATTCGCTGTCGTTATTTTTTCCGGGGCCATGAACGGTCCAGCACTGTTCTGCCTGGGCAGCGCGCTGCTCGGTTGCGGCAGTGGCCTATTCGCTCTCGGTACGCTGGTGACGGCGATGGATTTCGAGCAGGACGGTTGCGCCGGCATTGCGCTCGGCGCATGGGGTGCCGCGCAGGCGTTCGCTGCGGGAGCCGGCATTGCACTCGGCGGAAGCCTTCGCGATCTCGTCGCACGCATGGCCGGTGCCGATATGCTCGGCCCCGCTCTGACCAGCGAGAACGTCGGTTACGCCGCGGTCTATAACGCCGAGATAGTGTTGCTGTTCATCACCCTGATCATCATCGGGCCGCTGGTTCGCGCCAGCGCGCCGGCACCCTTGTCTCATTCAACGCGGTTCGGCCTTGCCGAACTGCCCAACTGAGCGGCACAGCCGCCGGAGTATGCACCCATGCAAACCGGAGCCATCACTGAATACATCGACGTCGCCCAACTCGTGCTGTACGTGTTCTGGGCGTTTTTCTTCGGACTGATTTTCTATCTGCGACGTGAAGATCGACGCGAGGGCTATCCGCTGGAATCGGCGCCGGGCAAGCTCGTCAATCCCGGTCTGATTTTCGTCCCACAACCGAAAGTGTTCCGTCTCGGCCACGGTGGCGGGACGGTCTCGGCACCGAACGGATTGCGCGATACCCGTGCAGTTCCCGGTGAACCGATTGCGCCATGGCCGGGCGCGCCGCTGGTGCCAACCGGCGATCCGATGCTCGGTGGTATCGGGCCCGGTTCCTACGCCGAACGCGCCGACGTTCCAGATATGACTTTCGAAGGCGAACCCAAAATTGTGCCGTTACGCAGCGCGCATGAATTCAGCATCGCACCCAACGACCCCGATCCGCGTGGCATGACCGTGATTGGTTGCGACGGCGAAATTGGCGGCACGGTTACCGATGTCTGGGTCGACAAGTCCGAGTACATCATTCGCTATCTCGAAGTGACCACGCCGAGCGCGCAAGGTCAGCGCAGCGTCCTGTTGCCGATGAACTTCGCTAAAGTGGACGGCAGACGCGGTCAGGTCAAAGTGCGCTCGGTACGCGGTCAGCATTTCGCTATTGCACCTGAACGTCGTGTCGCCGATCAGGTCACGCTGCTCGAAGAGGAGCGCATTGTTGCGTTCTACGGCGCTGGTACGCTGTATGCCGAGGCTTCACGCCAGGAGCCGCTGCTGTGAGCGACGAACACGAGTTCGAGCCGGTCCGCGGTTTACCGGAGCAGCTGCCTGCTGGAGAGCGGCTGCTGTGGCAGGGTGAGCCGAGCGCTGCCGGATTTGCCCGCTCGGCTTTCGGCATACGCGCGCTGGCGGTGTACTTCGCGCTGTTGATCGTCGCCCAGGGACTGTTTACGGCCGTCGAGCAGGGTTCATTGGCAGCGGTGACCACGGCGGCGCTCGGCAAGCTGCCGCTCGCCGGTGGTGCGCTTGCGCTGCTTGCTCTGTTCGGTTGGTGCTATGCGCGGACGACGGTCTATACGGTGACCAACGCGCGGGTCGTGATCCGCTTCGGCATTGCTGTGCCGCTGACGGTGAATATTCCGTTTACCTCGATTGCCGGAGCCGGGCTTCATTTGAATGCCGATGGCAGCGGCGACCTCGAGTTGACACTGGCGCCGGATCATCGGGTCGGCTACGTCGCCATGTGGCCGTGCGTAAAAGCGTGGCGCTTCAGTTCGCCGCGCCCGGTACTGCGCGGTTTGCCGCATGCGGCGCAGGCAGCGCGCATGCTGGCCGATGCGCTACAGGCGTCGAGCGGCGTGCCGGCGACCAGCCGCATCGAGGTACCTCGTCGGCCCGTTCTCGTGCGGACGAGCGGCGCGGCTGCCTGAGGCACGATATCCATGCAGCACATTCATCATCGACAGCCGTTTCCGCGCGCGGTGCCGTGGGCCGCGGGAGTGCTCGTTGCGTTTTGCCTCATCGCTGCCACGGTCGCCCGCACGACGCAGGTGGGAACGACTGCAATGACGCCGTCACGGGCCGTCGAGATCCGCGAACTGCGTTTTGCCGACCGCCCCGACGGTTCGATTGCCGTGTTCCGCGATGGCGAACAGGTGCTGGCAACGACTGTGCCGCCGGGTGGTGATGGCTTCATCCGCGGCGTTCTGCGCGGGCTCGCGCGCGAACGTAAACGGAACGACGTCGCCGTTGACCGACCGTATCGACTGTCGCGGCGGGCTGACGGACGGTTGACGGTGGCCGATCCGAGCACCGGCCGGCGCGTTGACGTCGGCGCTTTCGGTGCCGCCAATTACGGTGCGTTTGCGCGATTGTTCATCGCCACTGCACCACATCCGACGGCTGCAGCGGAAGTAACACCGGAAGCTGATGCCATGCCGGCGACACTCGATGACAGCAGCAACACGCTGCGCACCATCGACGCAACGACCATTGCGAGGAAGCAATCATGACCGCCAGCGCTACTGCGCCAGTCTCAGCGACCGACAGCGCCGCTATCGCCAGCCAGGAAACGCTGCTCACGCCGCGTTTCTACACCACGGATTTTGTTGAGCTGGCAAAAGTCGACGTCAGCTCGGTGCGAGAAGAATGGGACGCCATGATGGCGGAGTTCGCTGCCGACACGAATCGTCATCATTTCGAGCGCGACGCCCATTTCAATATGCGACTCGAAGATCTGCCGGAGGAGGTACGCCAGGAATTTCTCGATTTCCTGATCAGTTCGTGCACTTCTGAGTTCTCCGGTTGTGTGTTGTATTCCGATATCAAGCGACAGTGCACGAATCCCGATGTGCGTGACCTGATGGGCTACATGGCACGCGATGAATCACGCCATGCCGGTTTCATCAACCAGGCGCTGAAGGATTTCGGGCTGGGCGTCGATCTGGGTTTCCTGCGCAAGGAAAAGAAGTACACGTTCTTCCGGCCGAAATTCATTTTCTATGCGACCTATCTGTCTGAGAAAATCGGTTACGCGCGCTACATAACGATTTTCCGACAGCTCGAACGCCATCCCGAGCTGCGCTTTCACCCGATCTTCAACTGGTTTGAATCGTGGTGTAACGACGAATTCCGTCACGGCGAGGCTTTTGCGCTGATCATGCGCTCTGACCCGGCGTTGCTGCGCGGCGTGAACAAGCTCTGGATCCGTTTCTTTCTGCTTGCTGTCTACGCCACCATGTACGTTCGCGATCATGCGCGGCCAGCGTTTCATCGCGCGCTCGGCCTTGATCCGAACACCTACGATTTTGAAGTCTTTCGCATCACGAATGTCATTGCGCGACAGGTCTTTCCGCTCGAGTTGGATATCGACAATCCGGCGTTTCATGCCGGCCTCGAACGCCTGCTGGCGATTTCCACCGCGAGCGACGCAGCACGTGCCCAAGGTGGCATCCTCGGCACGATAAAGCGCCTCGGGCTCGGCCTTGCCGGATTGTTCACTTTCGGTCAGCTGTACTGCCTGCCGGCCAGGCGCAACGCGCCGCCAGCGCAGGTGCGTCTGGCGCCGGCCTGGTAAGGACTAGAGCACCATGGCGCAGCTCGCGCTACCGATTTTGTATGCCCTGCTGCTGTGGTGGTTCAGCACGGCGTCGTGCTGTATCTCGATGGACTGCCGCGGACCACCTTTCGCTACAGTCTCGCCGGTGCCGGCGCCATCGCGGTCGCTGCACTGGCAGGTGTCGTGATGTCCAGCGATAGCATTGACGTCGGTAATGCGTATGTCGCGTTCACCTGCGGCCTGACGCTATGGGGTTGGCTCGAGATGAGCTACTTCATGGGTTTGATAACCGGCCCGTGGCAAGCGCCGTGCCCGCCGCAGCTGCGTGGCTGGCCGCGCTTCGCCCTGGCACTCCGGACCAGTCTTTATCACGAAGTGCTGGTCGTGCTCGTCGGCTGCGCCCTGCTCGCTTATACGCGAAACAGCCCCAACCAGTTGGCAGCATGGACTTTCGCCGTGCTCTGGCTGATGCGCTGGAGCAGCAAGCTCAACGTCTTCCTCGGCGTGCCCAACCTGAACGAAGAATTTCTGCCTGACACGCTCGATTATCTCAAGAGCTTCATGATCAAGAAGCCGATGAATCTGCTTTTTCCACTCTCGATTACGCTGGCCACCGTATTGAGTGTGGAACTGCTGGCAGCGGCCCTGGTGGCGCCAGCACAAAGCTTCGAAGCGACCGCTTACGGATTGCTCGCCGCGCTGATGCTGCTCGGCTTGCTCGAACACTGGTTTCTCGTGCTTCCCCTGGAAGACGCAGCGCTTTGGCGGTGGGCTTTGCAAGCCAGGCGCGGGCGTCAGGAACGTGCGCGGGCGCGGCTACTAGCAGGCGCAGACCGTCATCCTTCCTCGGTGAATTGACTCATGACCAGACTCGACGACGAGCGTTCGCGTGGCGTATCCACGGGTGACACGGATTGGAGCACGGCGACAGCGCTACCACCACGCCGCACGACCCGAACGGCTCAACGTACAGCCAGCGCCAAACCGGATATCGCCATGACGCCTCTGTTTCCTTTTTCTGCCATTGTCGGCCAGGACGACATGAAGCGCGCGCTGCTGCTCGCCGCAGTCGATGGCAGCATCGGCGGTGTGTTGATTTTCGGTGATCGCGGCACCGGCAAATCGACGGCGGTGCGCGCGTTGGCCGCGCTGTTGCCGCCCATGCGCGTGATCAGCGGCTGTCCATATGGCTGTGCGCCGGGTCGCGCCGCCGGCATGTGCCCGGCTTGCGTCAGCGCCGGCGCTCAGGTCAAAACGTCGACGGTGCCAGTACCGGTGGTCGATCTTCCTCTCGGCGCGACTGAGGATCGCGTGGTCGGTGCGCTCGATCTCGAACGGGCACTGGTGCATGGCGAGAAGCGTTTCGAACCCGGCTTGTTGGCCCGTGCCAACCGCGGCTTCCTGTATATAGACGAGGTCAATCTGCTCGAAGATCATCTGGTTGACTTGCTGCTCGATGTGGCGGCCTCGGGCGAGAATGTCGTCGAGCGCGAAGGATTGAGTCTGCGTCATCCCGCGCGTTTTGTGCTGGTCGGCAGCGGCAATCCCGAAGAAGGCGAATTGCGCCCGCAGCTGCTCGATCGTTTCGGGCTCGCGGTCGAAGTGAGAGCACCGCAGGATCTCGCGACGCGGGTTGCCGTGGTGCGTCTGCGCGATGCCTTCGATCGTGATCCGGTGGCATTCGTCGCCGACTGGAAGCAACGCGAAGCGCGCGAGCGCCGCCGCATACTCGCTGCGCGCGAGCGACTCGATACGGTGGAGGTTCCGGATGCGATTCTGGAATTGGCTGCCAAACTTTGCCTGAAGCTCGGCACGGACGGGCTGCGCGGCGAACTCACGTTGATGCGGACTGCGCGTGCCCAGGCTGCGCTCGATGGTCAGGCCGTCGTTACGGCGGCGCAGCTCGCGCAGGTGGCGCCGTCCGCGCTCCGCCATCGGTTGCGGCGTAACCCGCTCGACGACGCCGGCTCGACGACGCGAGTGGAGCGCGCCATCGCCGAAGTATTCGCTCAGTGAATGGACCGCCGGCGTCGCGACTTTCGCCGTGGCAACTGGCCGTACAAGTCGCCGCGCTCAGCGCTGTAACCGGTGGCGGCGTGTGGTTGCGCGCGTTGCCCGGTCCGGTCCGTGATCACTGGCTTGAATTGCTGCGCAGCTATCTGCCGGCTGGCGCGCCGTGGCGCAAGATCCCGGCGCATATCACGACAGCGCGACTGATCGGTGGACTCGATCTCGCGGCTACGCTGCAGGCTGGCCGACCGATGGCAGAGCAGGGCGTGCTCACGGCTGCCGATGGTGGAATAGCGCTTCTCTGCATGGCTGAAAGACTGACGCCTGAGGCGGCCGGCATCATGGTCGCTGCCCTCGATCGCGGCGAAGTGCTGCTCGAACGCGATGGCTTGTCGCAACGTCTCACTGCGCGTTTCCAGGTGATCGCGCAGGACGAAGGCAGCGAGGACGAAGCACCGCCGCCGGCGCTGACCGAGAGACTATGGTTCTGTCTCGATTTTTCGTCGATTGATATTCGGGCTTTACGCAGTGAGGCGCCAACTCCGACACAGGTTGTGGCTGCCCGAGCGCGGCTGGCACAGATCGCTGTTGCGCCTTCCGCGAGCGAAGCGCTGTGTCGCGCAGCCCTCGAACTCGGCATCGAATCGATGCGTCCGGTGCTCGCGGCGCTCCGCGTCGCGCGCGGGGCAGCGGCGCTGGCAGGGCGCACCGAAGTGAGCGAAGCCGATACGAAGCTTGCCGCGGGACTCGTACTGGCGCCGCGCGCGCTGCTGGCGCCTGAGCCTGCCGACGACACCACCGCCGAGACACCGCCAGAAGTACAGCCTGACAACGACGGCGAAGCGACCAGCGAAACGCCCGGCGAGACCCTGGAAGATCGCGTCGTCGCGGCCGCTGCAGCGGCCATTCCTGAAGAACTCCTGCGACGCCTGGCGGCAGGTCTGGCGCCGCGCGGTGCCGCGCGGCGTGCAGGTCGTGCCGGCGCCTGGATCCGCACGCACGGTCGTGGTCGACCGCTGGCAGTGCGGGCTGCAGCGCCCCATGCCGGCGCGCGGCTGGCGTTGATCGAAACGCTCCGCGCGGCGTCGCCGTGGCAGCCATTGCGACGGGCGCAGCGCGCACTGGCGATCCCTGATAACCGTCCAGCGGTCAGCCGCGCGCGCCTCGAGATCCGACCGTCTGATCTGCGCATCGTCAACTACAAGCAGCGAACGACAACAACAACCATTTTTGTTGTCGATGCGTCGGGTTCGGCAGCAGCCAATCGCCTGGGCGAAGCGAAAGGCGCAATCGAACTGATGCTCGCCGATTGTTACATCCGCCGCGACAAAGTTGCATTGCTTGCGTTTCGCGGCCGCAGCGCCGAGCTGCTGCTCGAACCGACCCGTTCGCTGGTGCGTGCTAAACGCAGTCTGGCGCGATTGCCGGGCGGTGGCGGCACGCCGCTCGCGGCAGCGATCGATGCAGCTGCGGCGCTCGCTGTCGGCGTGACCCGCAGTGGTGATACGGTGCGCATTATTGTGCTGACTGATGGCCGCGCCAACGTCACGCTCGAAGGCCTCGGCGGCAACGAACAGGCGATGGTCGACGCGCGTGCGGCGGCCGCTCGTTTCAAAGCTTCTGCGCTCGATGCCGTTTTGATCGACGTCGCGCCGCGTACGCGTCCGTTCACAGCGGAACTCGCGCGCGACATGGGCGCGCGCTACCTGCCACTGCCGTTTGCCACGGCGCACTCGATTGCTGCCGCGGTAGGAGTGGTTCAGCGGAGTCAGCCCGAATTGACTCACGTTCGCGCGCGCTCCACTACGCGACCAGTACTCGCGCGATGACGTCAGCTCGACGGTACAACGACGTCGCGACACCGCTGTCGATATCAGCGTCGAAGTCAGTGCCTGTGTCGGCGTCGAGCAGGGGGCAGGCGCATCCACGCGACCTCGACTGGAATATCGATGGACGCGAATGGCCGTTACGCGAATACAGTCAGTTCCTCTACGCGGGCGGCGTCGACTGGCATGTCCAGATTGTGGGTCAGGGGCCGGCGCTGCTGCTGCTGCACGGCACCGGCGCGACGACTCATTCCTGGCGCGGGCTGGTCGACTGTCTGGCGCCCGAGTACCGTTTGATCATGCCCGATCTGCCGGGCCACGGTTTCAGTCGCAGCACACTGACGCCATCGCTGCCCGGCATGGCCGCTGCGATCGCTGAGCTGCTCGCAGCCCTCGACCTTGACCCTCACGCAATCATCGGGCACTCCGCCGGTGCGGCCGTGATGGCGCGTCTGAGTCTGTCCAGCGCAAGGCGCGCCAGCGTATTGATCGGCCTGAACAGCGCTTTGCTGCCATTCAGTGGGCTGGCCGGTACGCTGTTCGGGCCAGCTGCACGAGTGCTCGCGCGGAGCGAATTCGCGGCGCGGTTCTTCGCCTGGCGCGCAACCAATCCCGGTGTCGTGCAGCGTCTGCTCACCAGTACCGGTACCACGCTCGACGAAACCAGCGCAGCGTTCTATCGCCGTCTGGCGAGTGCGCCGGCGCACGTCGCCGCTGCGCTCGCCATGATGGCCAACTGGGATCTGGCGACGCTGGCCGGCGAACTGCCGCAGCTCGCGCGTCCGCTCACACTGATCGTCGGTGGGGGCGATCGGATGATTCCCGCGAGTCAGGCCTACGCCGTGGCGGCAACCGTTCCCGGCGCCCAGGTCAAGTTGCTGCCTGCGCTTGGCCATCTCGCCCACGAAGAAGCACCGGCGGCAGTCGCGGCGCTGATCAGGCTGGCTATTGTTGAGGAGTCGAGCGGTGGCTGAATCTACCCACACCCTGTCCGGCGGACTGGCGCGGCTGCCGGCCGACAACCGTACCTCCGGCATTGACCGGCCCGCTAAAGCAGCGGGAGTCGCGCGATCCGCACCTGCGCAGCCGGCGCGCACGGCTGTCGTCATCGGCAGCGGTTTTGGCGGACTCGCCGCGGCTGTGCGTCTCGGCGCGCGTGGCTACAAGGTCACTGTACTGGAACGCCTCGACGCGCCGGGCGGACGCGCTTCGGTGCATCGTCAGGATGGTTTTACTTTCGATGCCGGCCCGACCATCATCACGGCGCCGCATCTGTTTGAAGAACTGTGGGCGTTGTGCGGCAGACGCTTGCAGGACGACATCGAATTGCGCGCACTATCGCCGTTCTATCACATTCGTTTTGACGATGGCGAGGTGTTCCACTACAGCGGCAACCCGGTTGCCATGCGCGCCGAAGTCGAGCGTTTCGCGCCAGCCGATGTTGCCGGCTACGAACGCCTGATGCAGCTCAGCGAAACGATTTTCGATGTCGCATTCACGCGCCTTGGTCATCAACCTTTCGGCAGCTGGCTGGACATGCTGCGTGCCGGGCCGGAACTCGTTCGCCTGCAGGGCTATCGGTCGGTGTACGGACTGGTCTCACGGCATATCCGCGATCCGCGTCTGCGCACGGTGTTCAGTTTTCATCCGCTGCTGGTCGGCGGCAATCCGTTCACGACGACGTCGGTCTATATCCTCATCAATCATCTCGAGCGACGCTGGGGTGTGCATTGCGCGATGGGCGGGACAGGCCGACTGGTCTCCGGTCTGGTCGAACTGATTGCCGGGCAGGGCGGCGAAGTGCGTTGCGGCGCGGAGGTTACCCGTATTACCCAGCGTGACCGCCGCGCCAGCGGTGTCGAACTCGCCGATGGCACGCAGCTCTGCGCCGATATCGTTGTCTCCAACGCCGATCCGGCCTGGACCTATAGTCGACTCTTACCGCCGGGTGAGCGCCGTCGCTGGACGCCGGCCAAGCTCAAGCGCGCGCGTTATTCCATGAGCCTGTTCGTCTGGTATTTCGGAACCAATCGTCACTACGATAGTGTGCCGCAGCACATGATCATGCTCGGGCCGCGCTATCGCGAACTGTTGACCGATATTTTCGAGCGCGGCGTACTCGCCGACGATTTCAGTCTGTATCTGCATCGGCCGAGCGCCAGCGACGACAGTCTCGCGCCGCCTGGGTGCGACACGTTCTATGTATTGGCACCGGTTCCGCATCTCGCCAGCGGCGTCGATTGGGCAGCGCGGGCGGAACCTTATCGTCAATCGATCGAGCGTTTTCTGTCGGCAACGGTACTACCCGATCTCGCGCAGCACGTCGTCAGTTCGCGGATTGCGACGCCGCGTGATTTTGCCGAGCGCTATCTGTCGGTGGAAGGGGCTGCTTTCGGGCTCGAACCGACGCTGCTGCAAAGCGCATGGTTCCGACCACACAACGCCAGCGAGGAACTCGACGGCCTGTATCTGGTTGGAGCCGGAACACATCCTGGTGCCGGGCTTCCCGGCGTACTGTCGTCGGCTCGCGTGCTCGATGCCGTTGTCCCTCATGCCACGGAATTACGCTGAAATGGATAGGACTGCACAGGAAGATATCGCCCGATGCCGAGCCCACCTGCGTGGCGGTTCGCGCACGTTCTATGCAGCCTCATTTCTGCTGCCGCATGCAATACGCGAGCCGGCAACTGCGCTCTACGCTTTCTGTCGTCTCGCTGACGACGCAATCGACAACGGCGGCGGTCTGTCAGCGCTTGCCGATCTCGGTGCGTGCCTCGATCGCGTCTATGAGCAGCGACCGCACGCACATCCCATTGAGCGGGCGTTCGCAGCTGTCGTCGCTCACTACGCGCTGCCTCGTGCGCTGCCCGAAGCACTGCTCGAAGGTATGGCCTGGGACGCGACTGGTCGAAGTTACGAGACATTGAGCGAGGTCTATGCGTATGGTGCCCGCGTGGCCGGCACCGTCGGCGCGATGATGGCCGTGTTGATGGGTGCGCGTACGCCGGTCCTGCTGGCCCGCGCGACCGATCTCGGCGTCGCCATGCAATTGTCGAACATTGCGCGCGATGTCGGCGAGGACGCGCGCAACGGTCGGCTGTATCTGCCACGCGCGTGGCTTATCGAGCACGGCATCGAGCCTGAAGCGTTCCTGCGCCGGCCGCGACATACGCCGGCGTTGGCGGCAGTCGTTGCCCGTCTGCTGGCGGCAGCGGACGCGCTCTATGAGCGTGCCGATACGGGGATCCAGGGTTTGCCCGCCGGATGTCGTTTCGGCATCCATGCCGCCCGTCTGCTGTATGCGGAAATCGGCCATGAGGTTGCCCGGCGCGGGTTTGATGGTGTCAGCTCACGTGCAGTCGTTTCGCCGCAGCGCAAAGCCGCTCTGCTGGTGCAGGCCGGCATGCGCGGCGTTGTCATGGCCGTGTCCGGTGATCATGGCGCATTGCCTGAAACGCGATTTCTGGTCGATGCAGCAGTGAGCGCGGCGAATCCGTCACTAAGCGTGCCTGTATCCGGACTGGAATCCGTGCTGGCACTGTTCGAACGTCTCGAGCGTCGCGATCGCATCGGTCGCTTTGGTGTAACGAGCTGACCGACAGCCGGATTGCCCACGGCGGAGCACCAAGGACACACGCGCATGCCACATCTCATCGGGCTCGTCCTGTTTGTCTACGGCTCCGGTCTGCTTTACTACGGCCTGCGTCATCGACGCCGCTATCTGGCCGCGCCACCGGACCCGTCGGCGCCCGAAGGGTCGCTGGCCATTCTGGGCGACATCATGCCGCCATTGATCATTATCGGTCTCGGGCTCGCCGGACTCGAAGTCATTCTCGCCTATGTCATGATCGATCCGAGTCGATGGTTCTCGCTGTTCGATCTGTTCGGCGTGCTGTACCTGCTGCTCACTTACGGTATCTGGATGACCCTGAAGACGCGCTATCGCGGCGGCGCCGGGTGAGTCTGGAATGGGCCATCGGCGACGGCATCATTCTGGTTATCCTGTTCCGCGAATGGTGGTCGATACGTCGCGAGCTACGTAACGACGCTGCCGAGCGCGACGCCGCTGCGGCGTCAGGCACGCCGCCGCAACATCCGGAACCATAGCAAGGCCTGTATCCAACGACGGCGGAATCGGGCCAGCGAAAGGCTTTCATGAACAGTTACGAGCGTCGACTCACCGAGTCGCGTTGTGACCAGCGAACGCGCGTAGAACGGCGTGTCTTCCAGCGTTGCCTGTACCTCGGCCCGACCTGAATCGGATTGCGTATGCCGTTGCATGCGCCAAAGGCGCGTATCGGGCAGGCGGACTCGCGGCGGCGGATCGCGTTTCTGCAATGCACCGTCAGCATCGAAACGCAGCGCCAGCTGACGCGGCGCTCCTTTCACCGGCGTGACATCGTACAGCACGCTGGTGGCATCGGCCTCAGTCGAGCGACACCAGTCCCAGCGCAGAAAATCCGCCTCGAGCGGCCGTTGCCCGACATTCGAATCGAGGTAGGCGCGACCTGACCAACGCAGTGCCGGTCGCGTCATGTGGACATCGATGTGCGCGCGCGGTGCCAGCGGTCGCCACTGGTGGACACCATCGGTATCGAGTGCGAACACGCAATCGACCAGTGGTTGCGGCGTGAGAGTAAGTGTTCCGCAGACCCGGCGCGGCAGCGGCACACCGCATTCGTCGATGCGTGCATGCAGTGCGCCGTTCTCCCAGTACAGCGAATTCGGGCCGAGCTGGTAACGTGTGCGCTCGAGCGTCAATGCACTGCATGGTCGCTCCGTCATGACCCAGCGCGACTGTGTGCCGCCATACAGCACAAGATTGATTGCGCCGTAATCGTAGGGCGAAGCCGCGCCGCGGCGACGAGCGTTCGCGTAGTACGGTGAGAAGACACTGCCGACGAAAGCGATCAGCGTCAGTCCGTAGCGGCCATCGTCGCTGGTAGCGTCGATATACCACCAGGCATAGCCGCCGGTCGCAAGCTCGACGGCAAATCCGGGCGCCGATGCGCTGGAATCGCGTTCTGCGGCAGCCATGCTCATGGACGACGGCTGCCAAGATCGCGCGCGATGCGCCAGGCTGCGAGACGCCCCGAGATCGCCGCCATTGGCAGACCGGCGCCAGGATGCGTGCTGCCGCCGGCAAGATAAAGTCCGCGCAGCGATGTCGTTGCCGGCGGTCGCTGAAACGACGCTCGCCAACCGTGCTGTGCGCAACCATAAAGCGCACCGCCGGTGGCCGGAAACAGGGCATGAAAATCCGCCGGCGTAGTCACCGCAGTGGTATCGATGGCAAGCGTCAGGCCGCAGTCGGCGAGCCGCGCGCGCATCGTTGCAGTTGCGGCCTCGACGATTCTGCGATCGTAGTGTCGAGAGTCGCCGTCGGCCGGCGCATTGATCAAACAGAACAGGCTTTCGGCTGCGCCTGGTGTGGCCGTCGCGTCGCCACGATCCTGAGCACAGATATAGACAGTCGGCACCCGAGGCAGACGGCGCTCGACAAACAGATCGGTAAATTCGCGTGCGTAGTCATCACCGAAAAACACCGTGTGATGGTGTAGCGGAAAGCCGCTGACCTGAGCGCGCATGACCCAGGTCATGGCTGACAGCGAGCGCTTCGCTGCGGGCAGCGGCGCCGCGACTCGCGCGGCAGCGGCGCCGAAATGACCCGCGGCGAGCGCAGCTGCGTCGGCGTTTGCCAGCACAGTGTTGGTTGAAATCCGCTCGCCATCGGCGAGCTCAACGGCACATACGCGACCGTTGTCGCTGACAATCGACTGCACTTCGCATGAATAGCGAAAACGCGCGCCTTGTGCCCGCGCCAGACGTTCGAGCGCAACACTCAGGCGCTGCATGCCGCCTTCAACGCGCCACACGCCGGATTGCTCGACATCGGCAATCAGCATCAAAGTAGCAGGTGCGCTGAATGGCGAAGAACCGACGTAGGTCGCATAGCGGCCGAACAGCTGGCGCAGCCGTGCATCCTTGAAATAGTCACCGAGCGCGCGCCACAAAGTTGCGAACGGTCGGATACGCCATAGCTCCGGCAATCGTCGCCATCCGAGGCGCATGGCGAGCGAGAAAGGGGTCGGTTTCTCCGTCAGCAGATAGGCACGTTCGAGCGTCGCGTAGATGGCCCGCGCATCGCGATGGAAGCGTCGATACGCACGCGCTTCGCCAGCACCGGCAAACTCGCCAATGGCTGTTTCGGTCTGTGCGCTGTCGGCGTGGAGATCGAGGCGCGCGCCGCCGCTCCAGGCATGGCGCGCGAGCACTGCCAGCGGTGTCAGCGCCAGCTCCGCACCCAACGATTGACCTCCGGCGGCGAAAATATCTTCGAACAGCGGGCGCATTGTGAAGACAGTCGGCCCGGCGTCTATCGGTACGCCAGCCAGCTCGATGCTGCGCAGTTTCCCGCCGGCGCAGGCAGCGCGTTCCAACACCAGAACCTCGCGACCGGAGCGCGACAGCTCACCGGCTGCGACCAGTCCCCCCACACCGGCGCCGACGATGACGATGGGACTCGGGCTGGATGCAGCGATCGACGACATTGCGCTTTGACTCCTGACCGGATTAGTGTCTATATCTGTTTACATTAGCTCGCGCGTGATTGTAAATTATATTAGACATTCGGCCGATCACCCATGGAGGATACTCATGGATCCCAGGCAACGCATCGAAACGGCATTGACGCAAGCGCTGGCGGCCAGCAGCGGCCGCGGTTGTCCCCCGCGACTGGCGAATGCGCTCGATTATGCCGTCTTTCCGGGTGGTGCCCGGGTGCGGCCACGCCTGTGCATCGCCGTCGCGCTGGCCTGCGGCGACGATGCGCCCGAACTCGCTGACGCCGCTGCCGCTGCGATCGAGCTGCTGCATTGTGCCTCACTGGTCCACGACGACCTCCCGTGTTTCGACGATGCCGGGCTGCGCCGTGGCAAACCGACGGTACACGTCGCTTTCGGTGAAGATTTGGCGGTACTCGCTGGCGATGCATTGATCGTCGGTGCGTTCCAGACGCTGGCGCGCGCAGCGACGTTGCAGCCGGCGCGGCTGGCCGCGCTGCTTGGAATCATTGCGGATGCCGTCGGCGGACCCACCGGCGTCGTTGCCGGGCAGGCCTGGGAAAGCGAGCCGGAAATCGACATCGCCGATTACGAACGGGCCAAAACCGGTTCGCTGTTCGCCGCTGCCACTGCGGCTGGCGCGATTGCGGCCGGTTACGAGCCGTGGTCCTGGCTGCGTGTCGGCGCCTGCATCGGCGAGGCTTTCCAGGTCGCTGACGATATTCTCGACGTTGCCGGTGACGTTGCCACGCTGGGTAAACCTGTCGGTCAGGACGAATTTCACCAGCGGCCGAGCATCGCCCGCCGCTACGGGGTGTTGGCGGCGAAGAAACGCCTCGAGCACCTGGTCGAGAGCGCTATTCACAGTATTCCGCCGTGTCCCGGCGCGAAAGCACTGCGCCGGTTGCTCTATGCCGAAGCGCAGCGTTTCATTCCGCGCGAGGCCCGGCACCGCGCGGCGTGATGGCGGGCACTTGACGGTGTCTACCGGGTTGTTGCCCGTTGCTCCAGGAAAGCGCCCGGTCAGCAGCCTGGCGACGCTCCTTGCCGACTGGCGGAACCGCATTCTCGCGCATGCCGGATTCTGCCGCTGGGCTGCGGCGTTTCCCCTGACCCGACCGTTCGCGCGCGCGCGCGCGGCGAGCGTATTCGATTTGTGCGCAGGTTTCGTCTATTCGCAGATCCTCTATGCCTGTGTCCGCCTGCATCTGTTCGAACGCCTGGTCGACGGTCCACGCGGAACCGCTGCGCTGGCTCACGAAATGAATCTATCGGCGGCGGCGACCGAGCGCCTGTTGCAGGCCGCGGCGGCACTCGACCTGGTGGAATGGTGCGCCGACGGCCGCTGCATGCTCGGCTGGCGCGGTGCCGTCATTGCCGCCGATCCGGCGATTCTGGCCATGATTGCCCATCACGCGGTGCTCTACGGCGACCTCGCCGATCCGGTTGCGCTGCTGCGCGACGAGCGTCTGCCGACAGCGCTCAGTCGCTATTGGGCTTACAGCCGTGGCGCGTCGGCGGACGAACTGGGTCCCGAACAGGTGGCCGAGTATTCGACCTTGATGGCCACCACGCAGAGTCTCGTCGCCGGCGAAATCCTCGACGCCTACGCGCTCGACGGCCACACCTGCCTGCTGGATATCGCGGGTGGAGAAGGCGGTTTTCTGGTCGCAGCTGCCGCTCGCGCGCCACGCCTGCGCTTGCATTTGTTCGAACTGCCGGGCGTCGCGGCACGTGCCCGCGCGCGCCTGGCCGCAGCTGGTCTGACCGGCCGAAGTGAGGTCACCGCCGGCGATTTCGCGCGCTCGCCGTTGCCTGCGGGCGCTGATCTGATCTCGCTGGTTCGCGTCATCCACGACCACGATGACGCCAAGGCGCAGGCGCTGCTGAGTGCCGCCCATGCGGCATTACCGACAGGGGGCACGCTGTTGCTGGCCGAGCCGATGGCCGCAGCGCCGGCCGCGACCCGCGTCGGACATGCGTACTTCGGTTTCTACCTGCTGGCAATGCGTAGCGGGCGGCCCCGTTCGGCGGCAGAACTCGCCGGCATGCTGCGCGTGGCCGGCTTTCGCAGTTCGCGCGTCGTCGCCACGCGCCAGCCGCTGCAGACCGGTTTGATCGTTGCGCGAGCTTGAACGTAAATTCACATTGACATTTTAAGCTGTCAATCTAAACTGACATACATACGCAGAGCCGTCCCCCGCAGGACCGCCGCATTCAGAAACGGACCACGGACCCAGCATGCAGACCCAGGCCGTCATCATCCAGGAACCGCAACGATTGGCACTCTCGCCAGTCACGCTGTGCCCGGCAGTGACGGATGACGTGACGGTCGATATGGAATGGACTGGTATCAGTACAGGTACCGAAAAGCTGCTGTGGTCGGGGCAGATGCCACCTTTCCCGGGTCTCGCCTATCCGCTCGTGCCGGGCTACGAATCTGTCGGTCGTGTCACCCGCGCCGATGGCGCAGCGGCGCACCTGCTCGGTCAGCGCGTGTTCGTCCCCGGCGCACGGTGCTACGGCGAGGTACGCGCTTTGTTCGGCGGTGCGTCGGCGAGAGTGATGGTCGATGCCGCGCGAGTCGTGCCGATAGCGGAACAACTGGGCGAGAACGGCGTGTTGATGGCGCTCGCCGCGACCGCCTATCACGCGACCCAGGCGCCGTTTGCGGCGCAGCCGGATCTCATCGTCGGCCACGGTGTCGTCGGTCGACTGCTCGCGCGCCTGGCGCTTGCCGCCGGTGCGCCGCCGCCGACAGTGTGGGAGAAAGTGCCAATACGCCGCGCCGGCGCTGTCGGTTATCCGGTCGTGCATCCGGATGACGACGATCGTCGCGATTATCACAGCATCTATGACGCAAGCGGCGATGCGAGCCTGCTCAATACCTTGATCGGTCGACTCGCCCCCGGTGGCGAAATCGTGCTTGCCGGTTTCTATGCACAGCCGCTCAGTTTTCATTTTCCGCCAGCATTCATGCGTGAAGCGCGACTGCGCGTTGCGGCGGAATGGCGCGCAGCCGATCTGAGCGCAGTCAGCGCGCTGATTGCCGCCGGCACGCTGAATCTCGATGTACTGATTACGCACCACAGCGACGCGCGGGAAGCGCCGGCTGCCTATGCCACCGCTTTCGGCGATCCGGCCTGTCTCAAGATGATTCTCGATTGGAGAAACTGCTCATGAATGCACCGACAGCGCCTGGCGCGACGATTCCGCTGCAGCGTATCGATCGCGCGCCAGCCCGCGAGCCAGTGCAGACCGCCGAACCTGCGACCAAGCCCGAGACGCAGGTAATCGCCATCTATGGCAAAGGCGGCATCGGCAAAAGTTTCACGCTGGCCAATCTGTCGTACATGATGGCTCAGCAGGGCAAGAAAGTACTGCTCATCGGGTGTGACCCCAAAAGCGACACGACCTCGCTGCTGTTCGGTGGTCGCGCCTGCCCGACCATCATCGCGACTTCGTCGCTCAAACAGCAAGCCGGTGAGCAGGTCAGCATCAGCGATGTCTGCTTTAAACGCGACGGCACCTTCGCGATGGAACTCGGCGGTCCGGAAGTGGGCCGCGGTTGTGGCGGTCGCGGCATCATTCACGGTTTCGAACTGCTCGAGAAACTCGGTTTTCACGAGTGGGGTTTCGACTACGTGCTGCTCGATTTTCTCGGTGACGTTGTATGCGGCGGTTTCGGCCTGCCGATAGCGCGCGACATGTGCCAGAAAGTGATCGTGGTCGGCTCGAACGATCTGCAGTCGCTTTACGTCGCCAATAATGTCTGCTCGGCTGTCGAATATTTCCGCAAGCTCGGCGGCAACGTCGGCGTTGCCGGTATCGTCATCAACAAGAACGACGGCACGGGTGAAGCGGAAAAATTCGCCGAAGCAGTCGACATTCCGGTACTCGCCTCAATTCCGGCAGACGATGACATCCGACGCAAGAGCGCCAATTACGAAATCATCGGCAAACCAGGCGGTCGCTGGGGACCGTTGTTCGAAGAGTTGGCCACCAATGTCGGCCTGGCGCCGCCGCGTCAACCGCGACCGCTGACGTCGGACGCGCTGCTCGGTTTGTTCGACGCCAGTCAGGTCGGTCGTAATGTCGTGCTCGAACCAGCGACCCTGGAAGACATGTGCGGCAGTACGCGCATCGTCAAGCCGTCGCTCGAAGTCGTCTACGACGCCGTCTAGGCCATCCACGCTTAACCGGAACGAAAAGTAGTACCCGCCCATGACGACAGCCGTTGACACCGCGACTCTGCCTGCAGCTCAAGTGCCTGTGGCAGAAGGCGTGTCGTGTCACGGCTCCAAAGCCGAGCTGCGCCGCGCAGCCGCCGCGGCTGGCAACGCCGAGCTGCTCGCGCAGTACGCCGCTGATTATCCGGTGGGCCCGCACGACCAGCCGCAGAGCATGTGCCCGGCTTTCGGATCGCTGCGTGTCGGCTTGCGCATGCGCCGCACGGCCACTGTGCTGTCGGGCTCCGCCTGCTGCGTGTACGGGCTGACGTTCACTTCGCATTTTTATGGCGCCCGCCGCTCAGTCGGCTACGTGCCGTTCAACTCCGAGACGCTGGTTACCGGCAAGCTGTTCGAAGACATCCGCGAGGCCGTGTTCCAGCTTGCCGATCCCGCACTGTATGACGCCATCGTCGTCACCAATCTGTGTGTGCCGACGGCATCCGGCGTGCCGCTCAAGCTGCTGCCGCGCGAGATCAACGGTGTGCGTATCGTGTGCATCGACGTGCCCGGCTTTGGTGTACCGACGCATGCCGAAGCGAAAGATGTGCTGTCGGGCGCCATGCTTCGCTATGCACGAACGGAAGCCGAGGCCGGCCCGGTGCAGGCGCCACGCGGTGGCCGTATCGAAGAGCCAACCATCACGCTGCTCGGCGAAATGTTCCCGGTCGATCCGATCACGGTCTCTGCGCTGATCAAGCCGATGGGTTTGACCGTCGGTGCCACCGTGCCAACGCGCGAATGGCGCGAACTGTATGCCGCGCTCGACTGCGTTGCCGTTGCCGCCATGCATCCGTTCTACACCGCAAGTCTGCGTGAGTTCGCCGCAGCGGGTCGTCCGGCCCTCGGCTCGGCGCCGGTTGGTTACGAAGGGACCAATGACTGGCTCGAAGCAGTAGCGAGAACGTGCGGCATCGGCGCGGCAGCGCTGGCTGCGGCCAAGAATGCCAGCTTGCCGGCAATCAAAGACGCGCTGGCACGAACGCCGATTACCGGCCGGATCACATTGTCGGGATATGAAGGCTCTGAACTCATCGTTGCGCGATTGCTGATCGAGAGCGGTGCTGACGTTCGCTATGTCGGCACGGCTTGCCCGCGTACGCCGTGGTCGGAACCGGACCGCGAGTGGCTCGCTGCGCGTGGCGTGCACGTTCAGTACCGCGCTTCGCTCGAACAGGATCTCGCGGCGATGCGCGAGTTCGAACCCGATCTCGCTGTCGGCACTACGCCGGTGGTGCAGAAAGCAAAAAGTCTGGCCATTCCCGCGCTGTATTTCACCAACCTCATTTCCGCGCGGCCGCTGATGGGAGTCGCCGGTGCCGGTTCCCTGGCTCAGGTGGTCAATGCGGCGATGGCCGGGCGTGAGCGCTTCGACCGCATGAAAGCGTTCTTTGAGGGCGTTGGCGAAGGGCATGCTGCCGGTATCTGGCAGAAGACGCCGGTAGACGATAGCGAGTTTCGCGAAGCGCAGCGTCGCAAACGCGAGCGTCAGGCCGCCAAACGCAATGTCGAGGATGCCGTCTGATGCTGGTCCTCGATCACGATCGCGCGGGCGGCTACTGGGGCGCAGTGTATGTCTTCACTGCCGTCAAGGGTCTGCAGGTCATCATCGACGGACCGGTAGGCTGCGAGAATCTTCCGGTCACTTCGGTGTTGCATTACACCGACGGCCTGCCGCCACATGAGTTGCCGATAGTCGTGACCGGATTGTCCGAAGACGAACTCGGTCAGAAAGGAACCGAGGGCGCCATGAAGCGCGCTCACGCGGCGCTCGATCCGAATCTGCCGAGCGTGGTCGTGACCGGCTCGATAGCCGAGATGATCGGTGGCGGCGTGACGCCTGAAGGGACCGGCATCCAGCGTTTTCTGCCGCGCACTATCGATGAGGATCAGTGGCAGAGCGCCGATCGCGCCCTGACCTGGCTATGGACGAATTACGGGCGCAAGGAAAAGCGCCCGCGCAAGGCCAGTGACACAACAGCGCAACGACCGTTGGTCAACATCATCGGCCCGGCTTACGGCTACTTCAATTCGGCCTCCGATCTGGCTGAGATCAAGCGGCTGGTCGAAGGTATCGGTGCGGAACTGAATCTCGTCTTTCCTCTCGGAACGCACCTGTCGGAAGTGCCGCGTCTGGGCGATGCCGTCGTCAATGTCTGCATGTATCGCGAATTCGGTCGCCAGCTCTGCGAGACGCTGGAGCGCCCCTATCTGCAGGCGCCTATCGGGCTGTTCAGCACGACAACTTTTCTGCGCACGCTGGGTGAGCTGCTTGGCCTTGATCCCGAGCCGTTCATCGAACGCGAGAAACATACGACCATCAAGCCGTTGTGGGATCTATGGCGCTCGGTCACGCAGGATTTCTTCGGCACGGCAAGTTTCGCCATCGTTGCCACCGAAACCTATGCGCGCGGCATCCGCCACTATCTTGAAACCGAGCTCGGCCTGCCGTGCACGTTCTCGTTCTCGCGACGCCCCGGTGTCAAACCGGATAACGCGGCAGTCCGTCAGGCAGTCCAAGAGAAGACTCCGTTGATATTGTTCGGCAGTTACAACGAGCGCATGTATCTGAGCGAGATCGGCAGTCGCTGCATGTACATTCCGGCCTCATTTCCCGGCGCGATCATCCGTCGGCACACCGGCACACCGTTCATGGGTTATGCCGGCGCGACTTATCTGGTGCAGGAAGTCTGCAACGCGTTGTTCGACGCTCTGTTCAACATCCTGCCGCTGGCCAGCGACATGGATCAGGTCGAAGCGACGCCGGCACGCGGTGAGCGCGCACTGGCCTGGGACGTTGCCGCTGAAGCGGCGCTACAGGAACTCGTCGACGCCGAGCCGGTGCTGGTGCGCATATCGGCTGCCAAACGCCTGCGCGACAGCGCCGAGCGTCGCGCGCGAAGCGCCGGCGCCGCCAAGGTCACGCTGGATGCCGTTCGCGCCCTCGACGGCAGTCGCAGCGGAGGGCGCGCGGCATGAGTACCGCCAATGATCGATTTCTCCTGAGGAGCTACGCATGAACGACCTCATTGTTCGCGCGCACACGCGCGCCGTTGAGCGGGACGCCCGCCAGTACCGGCATATCGTCGCCGTGTGCTTCCCGGTGTTCCTGGTCCTGGCCCTGATCGGGCGCTTGATGCCGATGCGCTGGCGCCCGCTGGGCGTCAATGCCGGCTCGCGCTTATCGGTCTTCGCCGAAGCCCGGCATGCGGCGCACACAATCATTCCGCTGGTGTTCAGCGCCTGACGAAAGCATTCGCGCGACCGCAGCTATTGCGGTCGAGTGAAAGACAGCCGCGGCCTCGATCGCCGCGGTAACCCCAGCCGCGCGGGCTTTGCGCGGTAACGGCCGTAAGGCCATCGATGAGGAAGACAGTAATGGCAGACAACAGGGGTTCCCTGACCGGGCTGACGGATCAGGAGGCGAAGGAGTTTCACAGCATCTTCGTCCAGAGCTTCATCATATTCACGGTAATCGCCATCATCGCGCACTTTCTGGTGTGGACGTGGCGCCCGTGGTTGCAGTGAAGACAACCATCAACCCAATTTGTAATTGATATAGGAGGAGCGAACCGTGTGGAGAGTATGGCTACTATTCGATCCGCGTCGGGCCCTGATCGCTTTGGCGGTCTTTTTGGCGGTCCTGGCGCTTTTGATCCACTTCATTCTGTTGAGCACCGGCAGGTTCAACTGGATGCAGGATCCGGCAGCTTCGGCGGCAGTTTCACTGCAGTCGGAAATGCCCGGACAGCCCGCCAGTCTCGTCGCCGAGACCAACGGGTAAACGCAACGCCTTCGGGCACTCGGCGAGGTCGGGAGTGGACCCGATCTCGCCAGCGGGCAGGACAGTGAACGCGCGGGGTGGGACCGCGCGTACCGCGGAGCGGGGAGAAGAACCATGGCGATGCTGAGCTTCGAACGAAAATACCGCGTGCGCGGCGGAACGCTGATCGGGGGGGACCTGTTCGATTTCTGGGTAGGTCCGTTCTACGTCGGCTTCTTTGGCGTCACGACCATCTTCTTCACGGCGCTGGGGATAGCGTTGATCCTCTACGGTGCGGCCATGGGGCCGACCTGGAACGTGTGGCAGATCAATATTGCACCGCCGGATCTTTCTTACGGGTTGGCGCTGGCGCCGCTCATGGAGGGAGGGCTGTGGCAACTGATCACGTTCTGTGCGCTCGGCGCTTTCAGTTCGTGGGCACTGCGCGAAGTCGAGATCTGTCGCAAGCTCGGTATCGGATACCACGTGCCGTTTGCGTTCAGCGTGGCGATCTTTGCCTACTTCACGCTGGTCGTCATCCGGCCGTTCCTGATGGGCGCATGGGGCCATGGTTTTCCCTACGGCATTCTCAGTCATCTCGACTGGGTGTCGAACGTCGGCTACCAGTACCTGCATTTTCATTACAACCCGGCGCATATGCTCGCTGTCAGCTTCTTCTTCACGACAACGTTCGCGTTGTCGCTGCATGGCTCGCTGATCCTGTCGGCGACGAATCCTGGCGACGGTTCGGAAGTAAAGACGGCGGAACACGAGAATACGTTTTTTCGCGACGCCATCGGCTACTCGATCGGAACGCTCGGCATCCATCGTCTGGGATTGTTTCTGGCGCTTTCGGCCGGCTTCTGGAGTGCGATGTGCATTGTCCTCAGCGGGCCGTTCTGGACGCGTGGATGGCCTGAATGGTGGACCTGGTGGCTGAATCTCCCGATCTGGTGATGTCGCGACGCGGAGGAAGGACTCATGGCTGAATATCAGAATATTTTCACGCGGGTGCAGGTTCGCGCAGCGGCCTACCCCGGCGTGCCCTCGAAGAAAGGTGACCTGTGGCCGCGCGGTCGCCTCACTTTCTTCTCGAGCCTGCTCGGTCGTTTCGGCGACGCGCAGATCGGGCCGATGTATCTCGGTACGACCGGGCTTGCGGCGCTCGTCTGCGGCTTCGTCGCGATCGAAATCATCGGGCTGAACATGTTCGCCTCGGTGGGCTGGGACCCGATACAATTCGTGCGCCAGTTACCCTGGCTCGCACTCGAGCCGCCGCCGGCCCACTACGGTCTGAGCATCCCACCGTTGAACGACGGCGGCTGGTGGCTGATGGCCGGCTTCTTTCTCACCCTGTCGATACTGCTGTGGTGGACGCGCATGTATACCCGCGCTCGCGCGCTGGGACTTGGCACGCACGTCGCCTGGGCGTTCGCTGCGGCAATCTGGTTGTATCTGGTGCTGGGTTTCATTCGACCGGTACTGATGGGGAATTGGGGCGAAGCTGTACCTTTCGGCATTTTTCCGCACCTGGATTGGACAGCGGCATTCTCGATTCGCTACGGCAACCTGTTCTACAACCCGTTCCACATGCTGTCGATTGCGTTTCTTTACGGCTCGACGCTGCTGTTCGCGATGCACGGTGCGACGATTCTCGCTGTCAGTCGTTACGGCGGCGAGCGTGAAATCGAGCAGGTCGTCGATCGCGGAACGGCCTCCGAACGTGCAGCACTGTTCTGGCGCTGGACAATGGGCTTCAACGCGACGATGGAATCGATCCATCGCTGGGCGTGGTGGTTCGCCGTGTTGTGCCCACTGACAGGCGGCATCGGCATCCTGCTCAGCGGCACGGCTGTCGACAACTGGTATCTATGGTCGGTCAAGCATGGCGTCGCGCCGAGCTATCCGGCCGTGTTTCCAGCAGTGACCGATCCGGCGGCGGTTCAGGGAGTGCAACCATGAGCATGGCCACGAGCATTGAGAAGTTGACCACGATGTGTACCTCGCGCACGCGTACCGCGCTGCTGCTCGCGCTGTGTGCGTTGGTGACCGGCTGCGAGTTGCCGCCGCCTGCCAGTCAGCAGCAGGGATTCCGCGGTACCGGTATGGTCGGCGTCTACGCGCCGCAGGTGCTGGCGAAGAAACTCGCCGACAATGTCGTTCCTGCCGCAATGCCGGCTGCGCCACCGTCAGGTACGCGCGCAGGTGATGTCTATCGCAACGTGCAGGTTCTTGCTGATCTCGACGTCACGGAGTTCACCCGCCTGATGACGGCGATCACCGCGTGGGTGTCACCTGAGCAGGGCTGTGCCTACTGCCATCAGGGCGCCGACTTCGCCGACGATTCGCTGTACACGAAAGTGGTTGCTCGGCGCATGTTGCAGATGACCCAGCACATCAACAGCACGGCGCAGCAGCATGTCGCGGCGACTGGCGTGACCTGTTATACCTGCCATCGCGGACACAACGTGCCGACCAATGTCTGGTATACCGAGCCCGGGCCGAAAACCGCAGCGCTGGCCGGCAATCTGCACGGCCAGAATAGACCAAACGCTACGGTCGGGATGACCGCGCTGCCGTTCGATCCGTTCTCTGAATTGTTCCAGGGCAGCAATCCTATCCGGATCGCATCGACTTCAGCGTTGCCAACGGGCGATCTGCGCTCGATCAAGGATACGGAGAAAACCTATGGCCTGATGATCCATATCTCCAAGGCGCTCGGTGTCAACTGTACGTTCTGCCACAATTCGCGAGATTTCTTCAATTGGGACGAGAGTCCGGCAACCCGCGTGACGGCATGGCATGGCATTCAGATGGTTCGTCACTTGAACGACGAATATCTGACACCGCTGCAGGCGAGCTTCCCGGCCAACCGCCTCGGGCCGACGGGCGATGCGCCGAAAATCAATTGCGCGACCTGTCATCAAGGGGCCAACAAGCCGCTGGGCGGCGTGAGCCAGTTGGGCGACTACCCTGAGCTGAAAGGCGCGCCGTAGTGCGACGCTAGAGACCAGTCGTTGATTTAACCGGCGCGCGTATTCGCGCCGGATGATTCGCCTTGCGCTTCTGCGGGCGTCGGTGTTCGTGTGAATCGATAGCCGACGCCGCGTACGGTGTGAAAGTGCGCCGGCTCTTCGGGATTACGTTCAAACCGTTTGCGCAAACGTACGATGAAGTTGTCGACGGTCCTCGTCGACGGAAACATTTCATGCCCCCACACCCGGTCGAGCATGTCTTCGCGGGTGACGATGCTGCCGTCTTCATCGGCCAGCACTTTCAGGATCATGGCTTCCTTGTGTGTGAGATTGTGCGCCGTTCCATCCCACGAGCGCGCATGATAATTGGCGAAGTCGATTTCGTTGTCGCCGAAATCGATACGCTGGCCGCGCCCACCCGCCGTTGTTCTTCCCCGCCTCAGCAGCGCGCCCACGCGCAGCAGCAACTCGCGCAGATGGAAGGGTTTGGCCATGTAGTCGTCGCCGCCGAGCTCGAGCCCGCGGATGCGATCTTCCGGGGTGCTTTTCACGGTTAGAAACAGCACCGGCGTATGAATGCCTTCGGCACGCAGGGTTTCGCACAGACGTAGACCGTCGATGCGCGGCATCATGACGTCGAGTACGAATAGATCGAATCCGCCTTCACGCGCCTTGAACAGACCCTGTTCGCCATCATAGGCGACATGTGTCTCATAGCCTTCTGCTTCGAGATTTTCGCGTATGCCGTCCGCGAGATGGCTTTCGTCGTCGACGATCAGAATGCGCGGCGATGGGTTCATGCGCTCGATTTCCCGCTCCAGGTGATGGCAATGGTCGCGCCCCGCCGGTTGCCGTCGCTATGCGCGCGTATACGCGCGCCGGAGCGCTCGACGAGACGTTTGACGATATACAGTCCGAGGCCGGTGCCCGGGGTCGCCCGGCGCAATTCGTCGCCGATGCGATAGAACTTTTCGAACATCAGTCCGGCGAACTCTGGCGGAAAGCCGAGGCCGTCATCAGCGACTTCGAGCACGATGTTATCCGCTTCCTGGTGGGCGGCGATACGAATGCTGTGGCCGTCGCCGGCAACACAGGCTTTGATCGCATTGTCGAGCAGATTCCGGAGCACGGTTGCGAGTGCGTCCGGGTCGACGGTAACGGACAACTCGGGGGCGACTTCGAAACCAATGACGATGCCGTGCTGGCGCGCGCGCTCGGCAACTTCGCCAACGCCGGTCGCAACGGCCGGTTCGAGTGGCGTCGGTCGAGCCTGAAGCTGCTGTCGCCCTTCTTCGAGGCGCGCCGTATCGAGCAGGTTGTTGACCATGCGCAGGAGACGTTCGTTATCCTCCAGGATACGTGCACTCAGCCGCTGGCCTAGCTCTTCCTTGGAGCGCAGGGCCAGTGTCTCGGCCGAGAGCCGGATGCTGGCCAGCGGGCTCTTGAACTCGTGCGAGATGGCAGCCAGAAAATTCTGCTGGCGGCGGCGCAATTCGCCGTCGTGGCGGATGGCCGTGGTCAGTATCGCCATGCCTGAAATCAATACCAGCATGAAGAAACCGCCCTCCCACAGGTAGCGATTGACGCGCCGGTCAGCCTCGTCATGCAAGGCCAGTAGCGCGGCCTGCCTGACCCGCGCCGTACTCGTCGCCGGATCCAGCTCGAGATGCGGCAGCAGGGCCTTGAAGGCGGAAACTTTATCGTCGTCATGCACGGCCGCCAGCGCGCCAGCTTCAGCCTGGTAAAGCGCGACGAGCCGTTGTTCCATGACGTGGGTGTGCTGAATGGTTTCGCCGATCCACCAGGCGACCTGTGCAGAAGAAATGACCAGCATGGTCAGAAAGCCAATCTGCAGAGCTTTGCTCGGATCACGCTTCAGTGGCATGCATCAGGTCCGGTTGCAGCGGTATTCCCGAGGGTCAGGCCGCGACTCCGCGGCCTCCACGATTGAGCGCATCGCGGAGTTCGTTGGCGAATTCCGGTTCAAGACCGTCGATGAATGCATCCAGCGAACCCTCGGGACCGTGCTGCATCAATCCGCGCAGACCCAGACAGGGAATGTGCGCGAAGCGACGCGCCAGCACTTCACTCCAGTTCTCGATAGCAGCGCGCTCGCCCGCGCCGAGCCCGCTGAGTTCTTTTTTAAGGAGGCGGCTGACGCCCTCACGCGCGGTGCGCTGATAGCGCTGCTGCAGCGTGCCGAGCAACGGGCCGTAGAAACGCTCCGTGTAGCGTTCGTGCAGTTCGGCCAGGGCCTCGTCGACATGCTCGCGCGCCTGAGCTGCCTCGGCCAGACGGGCTCTCCGGTTGGTCTCGGCCTGGGCGGTGATTTCATCCATGCCGATACGGGTCAAACCGAGTCGAGAACAACCCTCCGGGCAGACATCCGGCGGTACCGCCATATCGATGATCAACGGTGCTTCGCTGCTGGTGTCGGCAGCGAGGATGCGGCCAAGCGCGGCGGCGTCCAGAATGACGCCCGGCGCGCCGGTCGCGCAGAGCAGCGCGGTCAACGGTGGTGGGCTGGCGAGAAATTCAGATAGCGACTGACACGCCGCGCCGTACTGCTGAGCCAGTTTTGCCGCGTTGGCCAGTGTCCGGTTGACGATCAGCATCGGCACGTTCGAACTGTGCAGCGCGAGCGCGGCGCGCTCGGTCATCGGCGAAACGCCAACCAATGCGACGACACCGCGGGTACGCGCATGGCGCTCGCGCAGCCGGTCGACCGCAAGCTCGGCCAGCGAAACGCGGCCGCTCGCCAGCGCAGTGGTGGTACGGACGCGTGCGGCAATTTCTTCGGCAGCAGCAAACACCAACTCGAGCGCCGGCCCGCACAGGCCGAGTTCGCGGGCCTGGGCGTGGCAGGTGCGCACCTGGCCGACAATTTCGCTTTCGCCGAGGCAGGCGGAATCGAGCCCTGCCGTGACCAGAAAGAGATGTTCGGCCGCACCTTCGCCATGCCAGGCTTTGAGGGCGCGCTCGGCTTCACCCGGTGCCGGCAGCTGGCCGGTCAGGAGTTCGAACGCGTGCTCGCGCAGGTCCATACACGGCGTTGCCGCACTGCGCGCAAACAGCAGTTCGACGCGATTACAGGTTCCGAGATAGGCCAGCTCGTTCAACGCGAAGCGCTCGGCGAATGCGCGCAGCGCGGCCGCACTGCGCTCGCGATCGAGCGTAAAAGCCGACAGCGTTTCGGCGCCACCGCTGCGCCACGAAACACCGATCATTCCAAGCTGGTCGATCAAGGTCGCCGCTCCTGCCTTTAGTGGGGGAAATTGGAACAGAGTATGCCCGCTGACGTGTCACAATTGTGTCACGGGCCGACACCCCATGGGAGTCAGACAATGGAGTTGGACGCACTTGCGAGCGAGTTGGCCGGGGTTACCCTGTATTCCGAGGTGCCCGACCTGTTGTCGTATCAGCGCGATTGCTCGGTTGTTCCTGCCGGTGCTGCCAGCATGGTTGCACGTGTTGCCAATGTAGACGAGGTCGTGGCGGTGATGTCGCGCGCACATCGCGACGCGGTGCCGGTCTATGTTCGCGGCGGCGGTACGATGTATGCCGGCGGCGCCAATCCGCATGCGGGCGGCATCGTCATGGACGTCTCGGATCTTCGCGGTGTGCTCGAACTCGATCTTGCGCGCGGCGTGGTGGTGGTCGAACCCGGCATCCGCTTCGGTGAATTGCTGGCGCTGCTCGAGCCGCATGGACAAACCATCGGCATCGTGCCGGTCACGGCACCTTCGGCTACCGTCGGTGGCGCGGTCGCGGCCCACGCGCTCGGTACGGGCTCGCCACGGCATCAGAGCATGGGCGACTGTATTGCCGGCCTGGAAGTCGTTCTGGCCGACGGTACCCGTCTGCGCACTGGCAGCGCGGCCGCGACTGGCGGACAGTTCTTTCAGCGCTATTGCATCGGGCCGGACTTGACAGGTCTGTTCCTCGGTGCCGATGGCACGCTGGGCGTCATCACCGCAGTCGCGCTGTGGTTGTATCCGTTACCCGCAGCACGCGACACCTGTTGTCTCGGTTTTGCCGATGCCGACGCTGCCGGGCGATTCCTTGCTGCCGTGCAGGCCAACGAACTGACCCGCAATCTGTGGTACGCGGCTGGTTACGAATCAGCGACGATACGTGGCCGGCTTGTGGCAGCGCGGCCGGACCTTTTGCCCGAGACCTTGCCCGGCTTCTGCATCGGTCTCGATTTCGGCGGCGCCGCTGACGAAATCACGGTTGACAGACATCGCCTGAATGAACTCGCGAACGCGCATGGCGGCGCCGAATTCGCCGTTTTCGACGAAGTCTATTTCCGCAAGCTGCGTTTCGAGCTGCCGTACTGGTATTCCTTCGCCGGCTATTTTTCGCGCTCGCGCTGCGCCCTGTTGATGACCTCGCTGCCCTGCGATCGCCTCAGTGCTTTCGTCGACTGTATCGCCGCCATGCGCGAGCGCTTCCCCGCTTTCATCTGGGGTGCCGCCGTGGTTGTGTGTCGACGCGGTCTGCATGGCGGTGTGATCGCGTTTTACGACGAACGCACGGAATGGCCAGCCATGCAGGCCGCCGTCGAGGAGGCGACCTCCGCATTGCTGGCCGCCGGTTGCGTCCCCTATAAAAGCGGCAAACTGTGGGCGGCACGCGTACGCGAATTCGATGGGTATTTTTCGCTGCTTGAACGGATCAAACAGGCGGTTGATCCCAAGGCGATACTCTCGCGCGGGAATCTTGGGTTGTGAAGCGGCTGGTGCCGGGGTTTGGCGGTGACGGACCTTCGCTCCGTCACTGAGTGGTACGCTCCTCCGCGAAGGTCCGCCACCGCCTTGCGCCGCGCGGACGTCTTGGTGAGCACGAAGCCTGCGTATGCAAGATGTATCCCGGAACGGCCCGAGCGGCCGGAATTTCGTAGTGAAAGATACCCTCGGCGCGAGAGTTCGGCGAAATTCTGCGCTCAACATCCGCCGTCCGCCCGAACAGTCCGGCGCACTCCTTTCAAGTTTAATGCGCACCTCGCTCGATTTCTTCGAAAACGGGGATTATCCTTCTGTCCGCCGACAGATTGACCGATTACGGCGGCGCAGAGCGCCGAAGCGGCTGCAACCCTTTAGTGCCCATCATGAGGACGATATCGTGACGGCCTCCGCGCACTCACCAATTACGACTGTTGACGATACACTCGCCTCGCTTCTGCACCGGGACGCGGTAGCCTGGCCGACGCTTCACGCCCGTTACGGCCCCTTGTTGGAGTTGGTGCGAGTGATCATCGGCGTGGTCCCCAACTGCGATCGTTACTTGGAAATTTGGCCGCCTGCTTTTCGCACCTACAACCTGCTAGTGCCGAATCTGCTGAACCTGCCGTTTACGATTCTAGGATTCGGAAGCGCACCGAAAGAGATCGTTGGGATGGGCATGTATGTGGCGAGCCGCGCAGCGGAATGCCCGTACTGCTCAGCGCACACTTGCTCGTTTGCGTTGCGGCGCGGAGCCTCGCCCGAAAAGATGGCGCAAGCGTTGGTAGGCGGGAGCACTTTCACGCCGGAAGAACTTGCGACCGTCGCGGTCGCTCGCTCGCTCGCACGAATTCCTTGTGAGCTAATCGACCCAGAACGTCAGGCGCTGATTAATAGCGTTGGTGCGGTTGCAGCAGAATGGATCGTGCTCGGCGTGGTTGTGATGGGATTTTTAAACAAGTTCATGGACGCCATCAGTGTAGAACTTGAGGTTTCCGCGGCAGCGGAAGTCGTATCCACCATGGGCGCAAACTTTAGCCTTGGCAAGGCCGGTAGAGCGCTTGATGCGGCGCGCCTCGAAGCCCCGCCGCAACCCGATTCCTTGTTCAAGAAGCTATCCACGCTGCGCTATGTGCCCGCGGCGCTGCGCCTTGATCGGCAGTGGCAGCGCGGCACTCCTGACACCTGGCCCGCGGTCGGCGATTACCTGCTCGAAAAAACCGGTCATGATTTCCCGGTGTTGTCGCGCCTTCGAAACCGCCGCGCGATTCGGGCAATCGCCTCCGCGCTGCTTACAAATCTCGATGCGACAACAACACTCATCGGACTCGAGATGAAAGTACTAGCTGGGGTTATCTTTGCAATTGTGATTAAAGATGAGGCGTTAGCCACTGAACTTCGCCAACTTGGAGCACGGCACGGTGTTTCGAATGCCGAATGTACTAGCGCTGCAGAATTTGCCGCAGGTGCAGAATTGGAGCCACCGGCGAGCGAACCCAAAGTCCGCGCCGCGTGGTATCTCGCGCGTGCCGTGTCACCGAGCCCCGCTGCGGTCACTTATGATGTCGTGCAGGTTTGCCGCGACAGCGGCCTAAGTGCGGCCGCGATTGTGGAGCTCGTGACCTGGGTATCGGTATTGCAGATGTTGCATAGAGTGTCGGCGTTTTTCATCAATCAACGCCATGCTTAAAAAGCAGTGGCCGCTTTCTCGATATTCCAAGTGCGCGATTGCAACAATTTTGCGGCCGCTTCAGGCCGGTAGGGGTCGAAGCGGCTAGGCTGCCTGGCCTACGTTGTGCGTTGCGGTAAAGAGCCTGGTGTCGACCCTAACCCGTCGCCTACGACGAGTTTGGCCTCTTCCATTAAACAAACACTAATCGACGCGCCTTGTCGGTCAGCCTCCAGGCGTCGCCCTTGATGCGGGCGCTAACGTCGATGGGGACTCGCTCGAACGCCGCTAGAAAATCCGAGTGCCGGCCTCCAGCCCGAGCAGGACACGACCGACCGTCTCGAAGTTGCCGCTCTGGACTTGAACATGCTGCGCTGCTGCGTGCGCATCGCGAAAGCAACGCTGCAATGGGCAACTTTCGTAGACTGAGGTTCCTCCTCCAATGTCGTAGGTAATCTGCACGACCGATTTTGCCACGTCCGTCACTTGAGCACACGATAAACGCACCTTGGCCCGTTGCTCCACGGTGAGTTCCGCACCGCCGACGACGGTCTTCCATGCATCTTCGCAGGCTTCGAAAAGAAAGGCCCTCGCAGCGCAAAGCATGGCTTCGGCCCGACCAATAGCGGCTTGGACCACTGGCTTCTCGCGCAGCAGGATCGAGCCGATTAGCGGAGTTTTCGAGTTGCTCAACTCAAGTAGTGCGTCGAGGGCGGCGCGCGCGATGCCGAGCGGAACTGCGGCGATGGTAGGAGGCGCCGCCGTGAAAAGCGGGAAGGCATACAGCGAGCTGGGACGAGACGGTGTGCGGCCGGTCGATACTTGGGTATCCGGCACGAAGATGTCCGCAACCTGATAATCGTGGCTACCTGTGCCGCGCAGTCCGCCAACATCCCAGGTGTCGATCACCTCCGCCTCGCGCGCCGGGAAGAACGCTACGGTGGTCTCGGACGTACCGTCCGCCCCACGCCGTGGACCGTCGCCGTCATGCACGACACAGCCGCCGAGCACCCAGTCGCTATGCATGATGCCGCTGCCGTAAGACCACCGCCCAGTCACGCGGTAACCTCCTTCCACAACTTCGGCTCTACCTAGGGGCACCAAGCTTCCGGCAACCGCCGCCCGATCGTCCACGAAGATTCGACGCGCGACAGCTTCGGGCAAAAAGCCAGAGAAGATGCTATAGGTTGCGGCGTTGCTGACGCACCAGGCGACGGAGCCATCGTATCTCGCCAGCGCCTCGACGACTCGAACGAAATCGCCCAGGCTCAGCTCTGGCCCCCCAAAGTCCTTTGCAAGCCAAAGAGAGAAGAAGCCACGATTCCGTAATGTCTCGATAAGAGAGCGAGGCAATCGGCGCTCGCGTTCGATCTCACCGCGCAGCGCGAAGATGGTAGGCCCAAGATCATGGGCCGCGTCAAATAGACTAGCCGCGTCCAAGCTATTGGTCACCTGTGCTGACATCCGTGAGGTCTCCACCAATGACTGCCGGTAGATGCTACACGCATCATGGGCGGAAACACAGCCGCTACCAACGTCCGTGCATGCCTTTGGCGGCCGCGCCGCCACTCGGATAACGATCGGGGTTTCGTGTCTCCCGCAAGGCGGGATGACGCGATGATTTATTGCTCCGCCGCGTAGGCGGCTAACGCAGCTTGCTCCAATGGCTGCTGCCGTTAAATCGGTGTCGGGTAGTTCCCTGACAGACAGTGCGGCCATACCCGCAAGCTGAAGGTGACAAGCCGGCCGAGTTGTTACTGCTCGATCGTTGTGCTGCCTAACGAGGGTGTAGAAAAACTATTCGCGATCGATCGGTGTGCGTTTTCGGGGGGTGCTTCGACTCCTCCGCGGGTAACGATCGTTGGTTGTAGGGCATCTGGTGAGGCCGATTTCTTATCTGAGTCCAACCGATTTTTGTAACAAGGGTTTTTCTACAGCCTCAACGCGCCGATGAGCGGCACCGTAGTGCGTAGCGCGAAGGCCTCCGCTCCAACGGCATTTGGGGCGTCACGTCCCTAGTTATCATTCGGGCAGCCGGAATATGGTGTAACCGAACGCTAGGATGGATATTGCGCCACCGTGCTGCCCGCAATACTGGCTTTATGTGTGTTCGCGACAGCGAAGTAATCGATCGCTTAGCTGGTTTGGAGACGTTGACGCTGCGTCCGTACCTTGGCTGGATAAGACGTCTTGAGCGGCTGTTTTGGTTGAGTTGAGCGGTCGAGATAAAGGGACGAAAATGTCCGCCGTTGGCCGAAAGCGGCCCATTGCGCCGTAGCACGTCTCAAACTCTTCGTCAGCTCTTGCTGAAGGTTAGTATCGTTTTGCAGTAATTAAGTCGGCACCGGAGAGGTGCCTTCGGTACCGGGTTTCAACGATGAAAGACGTTCGCCACCGCCTTGGGTTCCGCGATCTTCCTACTGCGTCTGACTCGGTGCTGTCGGGCATCCGCGGAGGAGCGTACCACTCAGTGACGGAGCGGATGCCCGGCAGCACCGCTCCGACGCGCTCACAAATTGCGACTAGCTTCTTTGAACGCTATCGTGCGGGACTTCCGGCGAGATAAGTCTCCAGATGCTCCCGCAGCATTCGCTTATTGAATTTGCCGACGCCGGTTTTCGGAATTTCAGGCAGATAGACCAGTCGATCCGGTAACCACCAGCGGGCGAAGCCGGCGTCGGTCAGGTGCTGGCGCAGGGTGTCTTCATCGGGGCGTGCGGCGGGGTCGACTTTGGAAGTGATGAATGCGACGGGTCGTTCGATCCATTTGTCGTGTGGCATGCCGACGACGGTTGCTTCGTTGATGGCCGGGTGGGCCATCAAGGCGTTTTCCAGATCGACGGACGAGATCCATTCGCCGCCGCTCTTGATCAGATCCTTGGCGCGATCGACGAGCTTCATCACGCCACTTTCATTGACGGTGGCGATGTCGCCGCTTTTCCACCAGCCGTCGACGAAGCTTTCTGCGCTGCGTGGTTCGTCGAGATAGGTCGTTGCGATCCACGGGCCGCGAACGTAAACCTCGCCGATGCTGGTGTCGTCCCACGGCACTGCCTGCCCGGCATCGTTCAGTACTTTGCGTTCGATGGTCGGCGCAGGGATACCCTGGCGTACGCGGATGGCGATTTTCTCGTCGTTGCTCAAGGACTGTTGCGCGCCGCTGATGTAGCTGACGGTCGCGAGAGGGGCGCATTCAGTTGAGCCCCACGCTGTGAGTATCGGAACGCCGTGGCGTTCGATGTAGAACTTCATGACTGCCGCTGGCGTCGCACTGCCGCCGAGCAGCAGGCCGCGCAACGAGGAGATATCGTGTGGTTCACGTTCGAGCAGATTCATCATATCGATGCCGACGGTGACTGCGCCGTGCGCGAATGTCGCGCGTTCCTGTTCGATCAGCGTGAGGATGTCTGCGGCATGCGGGCGTTCGCCCGGAAAGACAAACGTCGAGCCCATCCACACCCCGGCGAATGGCACGCCCCACGAGTTGACGTGGAACATCGGCGCTATCGGCAGCAGCACGTCTTTTTCCGACAGACCCAGGCAATCGACGTTCGAGAGCATCATCGAATGCAGGACCAGTGCGCGATGCGAGTACACCACGCCTTTGGGATTGCCAGTAGTGGCCGAAGTGAAGCAGATCGAAGCGGGTGAATCTTCGTCGATATCCGGGTAGATAAACGACGCCGAGCCCTGCGCAAGTAGCGCTTCGTAGTCGATCAGATTCGGCAGCGTCGTCGAAGGCACGCTGTCAGCGAGGATGACATAGCGTTCGACGGTCGTCAGCAGCGGCGCGACCGCCTCAACGGTTGCGAGCAGATCGGGTGAGAAGAATAGCACTTTGTCTTTCGCGTGATTGACGGTATAGGCGATGTGCTCTTCCGACAGGCGCAGATTGGCCGTGTGAAGGACTGCACCTGCGCATGGGATGCCGAAGTAGAGTTCGAGATGCTGATGGGTGTTCCAGGCCAGCGTCGCCGCCGTGTCGCCGGGTCGAATGCCGAGGGTGGCCAGGGCGCTCGCCAACCGGCGCACACGTGCGCAGAACGCGCGATAATCGTAGCGAAAAAGTCCGCCTTCACGCGTTCGCGAGACGATGGCCTTGTGCGGAAAATACTGCTCGGGGCGCTCGACGACGCGTGGCAGGTTGAGATTGTAACGGGCCATATTGCGCATCCGTGGGTGAGGTGGCGGCACCGGCGTGGGCCGCGGGGGCGTCAAGATAGGCAATTCAACCGTGGTTTTCCAGCCGTATCGCCGGGCCGCGCGGATAGCCGGCATGGATTGCAGGTGACGTCGCCTGGATGGAATGCAATCATGATTGACATCGGTGCCACCGCAATCTGGTCGCCGCCACCACGCCGCAGCCGCTGAAGGAGCGAGAGTGCATGAGTGTTGCCGAGGAACAGTGGAAGCGCATGCCGGACCTGCCGCACTTCCCTGTCGTGACCCGCGACACGCTGCAGACCTTGCAGGTCAATGTCGGCTATCGCTGCAATCAGGCCTGCCTGCATTGCCATGTCGAGGCTGGCCCGTTGCGCACGGAAATGATGGACGAGGCGACGGTCGCGCTGGTGCTGGATTTTCTTGCCCACCGGCAGTTGCGGGTACTGGACGTGACCGGCGGCGCGCCCGAGTTGAATCCGCATTTCGAAATGCTGGTCGCCGGTGCTGTCGAGCGCGGAGCACAGGTTATCGATCGCTGCAATCTGACTGTGCTCGGCGAACCCGGTCAGGCGCACACAGCAGCCTTCCTGGCACGGCATGATGTTCGCGTTGTCGCGTCGCTGCCGTGTTATTCCGCCGAGAATGTCGAGCGTCAGCGCGGCAAAGGTGTGTTCGAACGAAGCCTCGACGGTATCCGGCAGCTTAATCGTCTGGGTTACGGCGTCCCTGGCAGCGGGCTGGAACTCGATTTCGTCTATAACCCGGTCGGCACGCATCTGCCGCCCGACCCGGCACAACTGCAAGTCGATTATCAGCGCGAGCTGGTGCCGCATGGCGTTGTCTTCAACCGCCTGCTCACGATCACCAACATGCCGATCAAGCGTTTCCGTCACGACCTCGAGCGCCGCGGTCAACTTGCCGAGTATCTGCAGATGCTGGTCGATGCGTATCAACCCGCCAATCTCGCTAATGTCATGTGCCGCAACCTGCTCAGCGTCGACTGGCAGGGTTTCGTCTACGATTGCGATTTCAACCAGATGTTGGCGATGCCGGCCGGCGGCGGGCGACCGGTGCATCTGCGTGAGCTGCACGATGCCGATCTGACCGGCCGCCCGATCGCCGTTGCGGAGCATTGTTTCGGTTGTACAGCCGGGCGCGGCAGCAGCTGTGGCGGCGCGCTGCAGACTTGACGCCAGCGCAAGGCGAATTCGTACTACCCTCGATCAGCATCATCGTCCCGGTGCTCGATGAGGCTGCCGCTATCGAGCGTCTGCTGACCGAACTCGCGCCCTGGCGCGCCGCTGGTGACGAAGTGATCGTTGTCGATGGCGGGAGCCGCGATGAAACCGTTGCGCGAGCCACAGCGTTTGCCGATAGCGTGCTCGCAGCCCCACGCGGCCGGGCGCGTCAGCAGAATGCCGGTGCTGCCGTCGCCCGTGGAGCGCTACTCTGGTTCGTGCATGCCGACTCTATCGTTGGCGACGTCTCTCGCACTGAAGTGCTGGCCGCTGCTGCCACTGCTCCGTGGGGTCGCTGTACGATCCGTATCGATGATCGCGCGGTCATTTTTCGTGTGATCGAGACCCTGATGAACCTGCGTACGCGCCTCACTTCGATGGTTACCGGCGATCACGGCATATTCGTCACGCACGATGTGTTCGACGCAGTTGGCGGCATTCCTGATCTGGCGCTGATGGAAGATCTGGAATTCAGTCGCCGACTCGCTCGGCACGCGCGCGTTCACTGCCTGCGCAGCACGATTGCGACGTCGGCGCGGCGTTGGCGTCGTCACGGTGTATTTCGCACGATAGTGTTGATGTGGGCCTTGCGACTGGCCTGGTTTGCCGGTGCGCCGGCACCGTGGCTGGCGCGCCTGTATGGCTATAAACCGAGCTGACCGGGCGATGGCCACAGCTACCTTGATCGTCTTCGCGCGGCGCCCACATGCTGGCAAGGTCAAACGGCGCCTCGCGCGCAGCATGGGCGGACGGGGGGCGGCACAGGTGTATGCCGGCCTGCTGGCGCGCACGCTGCGTGCATCGCGCCGCTCCGGCTATAGTCGATTGCTGTTGATGCCGGCTTCACCGGGAGATTGTGCCTGGTTTCGCGCCCGCTGCGCTCGTCACGGTTGGCTGATCAGGGCGCAGGTGCGCGGCGACCTCGGCCGGCGCATGGCGCACGCGCTAGGCGCTGAGCTCGCGCGCGGCCGGTCTGCGGTATTGATCGGGTCCGATATCGCCGATCTGCAATGCGCCGATCTGCGCGCAGCACGGCGTGAATTGGCAGCAGGCGCTGAAGCGGTACTGGGACCGGCCAGCGACGGCGGTTATTGGCTGATTGGACTCACGCTACCGGTCGCTGGTCTGTTCGACGATATGCCCTGGAGCACATCAGCTGTTGCAGCACTCACCTGTGAGCGTCTGGCTGATGCCGGCCGCCGGCTTGCTGTTCTCGCCGTTCGTCACGATATCGACGAAGCGCGCGACTTGCGCCAGCCCGGGATCAGCGCGCGCGCATGCGCTCGCGTTCGAGCCGCGCGCAGCTTTGTTCGATGAGTCTCTCGGTGCGCGCGTCGAGATCGGTGAAGCAGGCGCCGATACGCGGCGCGCTGCGGGCACGGCCGGGCATGATGTGGCAGATGGCGACGGCTGTTCGCACCGTCAGACCCGGTGCGAGATCGATTTCGCATTCGCCCTGACGCATGCTTTTTGGCGTGATCCGCTCGAGGTCGCCTGACAGCAGTCGCGCGCAGTAACCGCTCGGCGACAGGTCACGCATCTCGCCGCGGATACAGCCGCCTTGCGGCGGAAAGTAGCGGACCTCGATCCCGCGATCGAACGGGACAGCGACCCGATATTCGCGGCGTCGCTGCGGATAGTCGATGGTCGCCGGATACAGTGCCCGGTAGTAGGGCAGACCGTTATGACTGCCGCGCGCCGTAATCCGGCTCGCGAAGCGAATGTCCATGCCACCGAGGCGCGTTTGAAGGTAGATGACCTTGTTGTCGGCCGCACTCAGGTTGCCGTGTTCGGGCACCAATGCATCAAGGACGAGATAGCCGCTGGCCGGAACCAGTTCAATGATGGCGCTCTGGAATACTTCGTCATCGTGGGCATAACGCAGGCTGAGCAGGCAATGCTGCTCGAACACGCGTGACAGCAGCTGATGGCGGCTGTCACGCGGGTCTATCGGTTGCGCATGCTCACGCACTGGCAATGGTTCGTCGTGAGTCATGTAGTCCCCGATTAGATCCATCGCTGGGGCCTTCAGCACCGGCGGTCCGCTGTTGCTGACGTCAGCAGGACGTCAGGCGCGACCCATTTGCCTGCCGGACTGGTGCCGGTTAAGACGGCCCTGCGCATCATAGACGGGCAGCGCGCGCGGAGTGCCGCGGACGGTGTCGAGCAAACGATCGACGAGATTGCGATTGAGCTCGATGGCGCCACCGTTGATGCGATTCGCGACGAGGCAGTCCCGGGCGACAGAACCAAGTTCGTTGAATTCCTCGGCGCGGATGGCCTGATCAAGCCGGCCGACCTTGACGGTGGCTGCTTCGAGTGCGTTGATGATCGCCATCTTCTGCGCGACGACGGCTTCCAGCGCGTCGATATCGCGAGCGCGAAGCGCACCGAATTCGGCGCCCAGCGCGGTGCCAAGGTCGCGCATCAGTCCTGCGACTTCGTCCCGCAACGCTGATACCTCGGGCCGCTGCTGGCTGACCATCGTCAGGCCTTACGCGCCGTGCCGAGCAGTCCTTCGAATGCTGCGAGTTTCTCGGCAATCTGCTGTTCGTCGATGGCATAGGTGCCGCTGTCGATCTGCTCGCGCAACTCGGCGACGCGCATCTGGTCCACTTCCGGCAGACTCGCGACCGATTCAGTCAAACGTTGCAGCCGTGCGGCCAGATCGGTCAAGGTCACGACTTCCGTGTTGCTCCGGGCCGCGCTCGGCGCAGTGCTCTCGCCCGCTTTGCGCAGCGTATTGTCGATGGTGGCCTTGGCCTGGGCGACGTTCGACAGCCCACTACCTTTGATTTCTGAAACCATATTCTTACCCTGAATGGTGGTGGTCCGGGTAACGGACCGCCAGCGTCAAACTTTAGCGCAAAACGCCTGTTTGCGAGCGCCGTCTCAGTTCAGGCGGCTCCACAGGCGTGGATTATTCCTATAGCGGCCGCAACTGGCCACTACAGTACTGCCGCCGAACGAACGACGACTACTCCGGCGCCGGACACTTCACCCTCGACCACACGCTCGGAGTTGCCGTTCTGTACCTCAATGCGGTCGCCGAGCGAGCCGTTCTCGAGCGCGCGCCCCTGTACGCTGACCTTGATGCTGCCGGCAATGCTCGTAAGGATGACCTGATCGCCACGCCTGACCAGCTGCGGGCGCTTGAGATTACCGCCGCCGAGCGTCTGTCCGCTGGCGATCGCGCGGGCCGCGATGTGGCCATCGACCTGCTCGAGTGCCGTGAAGTAATCCGCGTCGTAAGGATTCACGCGCCGCCGGGCGAGCCGCAGATCGGCCGTCGTGACCACGGCGTTGCGTGGCAGCGGATGCGCGGCGACGACGACGTCGGCAAAGCGGACCAGTGTCACTGGTACATACAATGACCACGGCTGGGAACCGTCACAGCGCACTTCGACGGAACTCGCGGCACCGTCCTGTCCAGCCCGCGCGTCGTTTGCGACCAGCGGCTGGTCGCAGTTCGCCAGGCGAAGTCGCGGATCCAGGCGACCAACCTGGACGTCGATTTCGGCCTCGGGTTCGAGACTGGCGGCAATATGTTGCCGCACCACGGCATCAATTGCCGCCAGCGACTGCACCGGCGGTGCCGCCGCCAGCGCGGCGCTGACGCTCAGTAGCCCGATGCCCAATCCAATAGCGACAGGCCTGGTCAGTGCTTCGAGCAGGAACTCAGTGGATTTCATCCGGTATCTCCCATGAGGCATGCGCGGAACGGTGCAAGCGGTGTGCCACTGTCAATCACCTCAAGGCTACCGCAACCGGCGCCGCTACCTTCGGCAATAGCCAGCGTGGTCAGGAGCGGCGCATGTCGAGAGTCATGGAAGGAGTGGACCGTCTGACCCGTATCGCGGGGCAGAATCGTCTCGAAATGCTGTTGTTTCGTCTGCATGGCCCGCAGGTCTACGGCATCAACGTCTTCAAAGTGCGCGAAGTGCTCAAATGCCCGACGCTTCGCTGCGTTCCGCAGGCCAACGCGCACGTCTGCGGGGTCATGCATACGCGTGGCCAGACCGTGACAGTCATCGATCTCGCTTCGGTCATCGGCAGCACACCATTGGTCACACCTTTGGTAAAGGGCGACGAGAATCACATCATCATCACGGAGTATAACGGCCGGGTACAAGGCTATCTGGTCGCGCAGGTCGAGCGGATAGTCAATCTGCGCTGGGACGAGATCCATGCGCCACCGAAAGGCATTGGCAAAGTCAATTATCTGACCGCGGTCGTCACCATCGACAACAAGTTGGTCGAAATCCTCGACGTCGAACGCGTCCTGGCCGAAATCGTCGGGGTCGGCGACGAAGTGTCGCCGGCACTGCGGAACGAGCCGCTCGGCGCTGACGAGCGTCCGCGACATATCTTTGTCGCCGACGATTCTGCCGTTGCCCGTAAACAGATCACCCGTGTGCTGGACCAACTCGGCTATTCCTATGATCTGGCCGAGAGCGGTGAGGAGGCCTGGACCCGTTTGAAAGCGGTGGTGGAGAGCGGCGTTCCGATCACGCAACGGTACGCCATGCTCATCTCGGACATCGAAATGCCGGAAATGGATGGGTATACGCTGACCAAGGCCATCAAAGCGGACCCCGACCTGAAAGCGCTGTATGTCTGCCTGCACACCTCGCTCAGCGGCGGCTTCAATCAGGCGATGGCGCAAAGCGTCGGGGCGGACAAACTGGTGCCGAAGTTTGTCGCCGACGACCTCGCTGCTGTCATCGTTGCCGAGCAGATGCGCCGCGCCGCGCCGGCGGCCTGAGTTGCCGCCAGCAGCGGCCGAGCTTTGCCGCCTGCCGCCTGCCCGCACCTGGATGCATGAACTAAACTGCTGATCCCTAAGCCTTGCGGCTGTTGGCACGCGTTTCGCATTTCGGTCTTCCGTCAGTTAGCGGAGACCCGATACATGCCCTCACTCAACGATGCCTTTGGCCTGCATGCCGACGCCATCGCTTTTCGCGCCCGCCGGGCCGAAGTGCTGGCGACCAATCTGGCCAACGCCGACACGCCTGGATATCAGGCGCGCGATCTCGATTTTCGTAACGTCCTGGCTCGCCATCTCGACGGCAGCGCCAGCCAGCTCACTGCCACGCGTCGCGGTCACCTCACGGCAGACGGCACCGCTGCCGGCGACGCACTGCTGTATCGCCAGCCGCTGCAGGCTTCGATGGATCAGAACACCGTTGATGTGCAGCTCGAACGCGCTGCCTATCTCGATAACGCGCTGCGTTATCAGGCCAGTCTGACTTTCCTGAATGGACGCATTGCCGGCCTGACCTCGGCGCTGCGCGGAGATTGACGATGTCGCTGTTCAATATTTTCGAGATTGCCGGCTCGGCCCTGACGGCCGAGTCCGTGCGCATGAATACGACCGCCAGCAATATGGCCAACGCCAACAGCGCTTCGAGCAGCAGTGGGCAGACTTACCGTGCCCGGCAAGCCGTGTTCGCTCCGCTACTCGACGATGCACTCGGCGCATTCGGCGGCTCTACCGGTGGCGTGCGGGTGGAGGGCATTGTCGAAAGCCAGGCGCCATTGCGCCGTGAATACCAACCGAACCATCCGCTCGCTGACGAACAGGGCTATGTCTTCCTGCCCAATGTCAATGTCGTCGAAGAGATGGCCAATATGATTTCGGCATCGCGCAGCTACCAGACCAATGTCGACGTGATGGAAGCATCCAAGCGCATGTTGCAACAGACCCTGGCCCTCGGCCAGTAAGCACAGGTATCCCGTCATGGATAAAACCTCAGCCATCCTGCCCGCCGGGCTCGAGCAATACCGCATTGCCGAGAACGAGGGCAAAACCAAGAAAAGTGAACTTGGCCAACAGCAATTTTTCGATCTGATGGTTACCCAGCTGAAGAATCAGGATCCGATGAAGCCGATGGAAAGCGGCGACTTCCTCGGCCAGATTGCCCAGTTCGGTACCGTCAACGGCATCACCGAACTTCAGCAATCGTTCGCAACGCTGGCAAGTTCGCTGCAATCCAATCAGGCATTGCAGGCCTCAACCATGGTTGGGCGCGACGTCGTCATACCAAGTAATACGGTCAAGATCGCTGCCGGAGGCAGTGCCGCGCTTGCTGCACAGTTGCCGACAGCAGCGAGCAACGTTCGGGTCACGTTGTCGGATGCCAGCGGACAGGTCGTGCGTCAGTTTCTGCTCGGTCCGCAGGAGGCCGGCAATCTGCAACTCGCCTGGGACGGTCGCACGGATGCCGGCAGCATGGCGCGCGCCGGCACCTATGGCGTCAAGTTCGAGGCCAACATCAACGGTCAGTCACAGGCGCTTGCCGGCATCGTCCGCGCACGCGTCGATAGTGTCAGCCTGGCACGTAACGGGTTGCCGCCGACCCTCAATGTCGACGGGGTTGGTCCCGTGGACATGGCTGACGTCCTCGAGATCCTTTAAACACCGCAGCATTCGGAGCGCATCATGCCATTTAAAGCAGCCATCAGCGGCCTCGACGCCGCTTCCAACGAACTGAACGTCATTGGAAACAACATCGCCAATTCGGCCACCACCGGCTTCAAGCGGTCGCGCGCCGAATTCCAGGACGTCTTTGCTGTTTCCAGTACGGGTGGCGCGTCCAACGCTACCGGTCGCGGCGTCGATACGGCGCGCATCGCCCAGCAGTTCGAGCAGGGTAACGTGTCGTTCACCGATAACGCGCTCGACCTCGCCATCAGCGGCGAGGGCTTTTTCATGATGAACAACAACGGCGAGCGGTTGTACTCACGCGATGGTGCTTTCGGTCTCGATCGTGATGGTTACATCGTCAACTCGAGCAACCATCAGCTGATGGCTTTCGGTGCCGACACCGCTGGCAACATCAGCGGCGCACTGCAGCCTTTGCAGTTGTCGCAGGCCAACAATCCGCCACAGGCGAGCACTGGCGTCATCATCGGTGCGAATTTCGACGCCAATGCAGTGCCGCCGGTAGTGGCGGTGTTCAATCCGCTGGATTCCAACTCCTACAACGAAACGACGGCGCTCAACATCTTCGATTCGCAAGGCGGCTCGCATCTCATGCAGATGTATTTCGTCCGCGATTCGGCGGTCAATACCTGGCAGATGCATTCCTATGTCGACGGCACCGTGGTCGGCACACCGAACACTATCGTGTTCGATGGCGCAGGTATTCTGCAAACGCCGGCCAGCGGCCAGTTCACGTTGCCGGCGTTCACGCCCAGCGCGGGCGTCAACCCGATCAATCTTACGTCCACCATTTCCAGTTCGACGATGTTCGGCGCTCCTTTCGGCGTCAGCAAGCTGACCCAGGACGGCTACACGACAGGCAGCCTGGCGGGCATCGACATCGACAGTGAAGGTGTCATTCTGGCGCGCTTCACCAATGGCCAATCGGCCATCCAGGGTCAGGTCGGATTGGCGAATTTCCCCAATCCGCAGGGCTTGCGCCCGCTGGGCGGCAATGCCTGGTCCGAGACTTTTGCTTCCGGCGTGGTGCTCGAGGGCAAACCCGGCACGGCCAGTCTGGGCCTGATCCAGGGCGGCGCGCTGGAAGATTCGAACGTCGACCTCTCAGCCGAACTGGTCGCCCTGATCATCGCGCAGCGGAACTTTCAGGCCAACACCGAAGTGATCCAGACCGCCGATGCAGTGACGCAGTCCGTGATCAATATCCGTTGATAGCCCGCTGATAAAAACGCCGGAACCCGATTATGGACCGCATGCTGTATCTCGCGATGTCTGCCGCCAAGCAGATGATGAATGCACAGTCGCTGGCGACGCAGAATCTGGCCAACGCGAGCACGGCCGGCTTCAAAGCCGATTTCGAAGCAGTCCGCGCGATGCCGGTCTACGGTCCGGGTTTTCCTTCGCGCGCTTTTGCCATGACCGAGAGGCCAGGCACCAACTTCGCGCCGGGTTCGATCGAAACGACCGGCAACGATCTCGATATCGCAATCAACGGCGAGGGCTTCATTGCGGTGCAGGCGCCGGATGGCAGCGAAGCGTATACGCGTGCCGGCGATCTGCAATTGACAGTCAACGGTCAGCTGCAGACCGGAACGGGCCTGCCGGTGCTCGGCAATGGCGGGCCGATAGCGCTGCCGCAGGCGGAATCGGTGACCATCGGCAGCGACGGCACGATCTCCATAAGGCCCGTCGGCCAAGCTGCCAATGCGCTCGCTCAGGTTGACCGCATCCGCCTGGTCAAACCGGATGTAAGCCTGCTGACGAAGAGCGCAGACGGACTCATCCGCCTGCAGGACGGCAGCAGCGCGGCGCCCGACGCCAGCGTGCGGATCCTTCGCGGCGCCATTGAACACAGTAACGTGAACAGCGTTGCCGAGATGGTTCGCATCATCGAGAACGCGCGCCAGTATGAAACGGCCGTCAAGGCCATGGCCACTGCCCAGCAGATGGACGCAGCCGATGCGCGGCTGCTCAATCTCGGCGGTTGAGACCCAATCAGTAACCTCAGCGGAAAAAGCAGCTCATGGCTTCAGCATTGAACATTGCACAGAGTGGTCTCGACGCCCAGCAGACGCGACTTGCCGTCATTTCGCACAATCTCGCCAACGTGTCGACGACCGGCTACAAGAAAAGCCGCCCGACGTTCGAGGATTTGCTCTACGAAACAGTCGCGCAACCTGGCGCGGCGTCATCGCAAAGCACCGAACTGCCGTCCGGCCTCATGCTAGGTACCGGTGTGCGCACCGTCGCCACGGCCAAGATCTTCACGCAGGGCACCCTCACGCAGACTGAAAACGCGCTCGATATCGCCATCCAAGGTCGTGGCTTTCTGCAAGTGCTGATGCCGGACGGTTCGACCGCTTATTCGCGTGACGGCGGCTTGTCGATGAATTCGCAGGGACAAATCGTCACTGCGTCAGGCTACGAGATCGATCCCGGCATCACTATTCCGAGTGAGACGCTCAGCGTGACTATCGCGCCGGATGGCACCGTGTCGGCACTGACGGCAGGCAGCAACGCGCCAACCCAGATAGGTAATCTGCAGCTGGCGGATTTCATCAATCCCCAGGGGCTGCAACCGATAGGCGAGAACCTGTTCAAGGAGACGGTAGCGAGCGGCAACCCGCAGACCGGTACACCCGGTTTGAACGGGATCGGCACGCTCATTCAAGGTTCGGTCGAGAGTTCGAATGTCAACGTCGTCGAGGAACTTGTCGACATGATTGAAACGCAGCGCGCCTACGAGATGAACTCCAAGGCCATACAGACGACTGACGAGATGCTGCAGTTCGTTTCGCAGACGCTGTAGTCACCGCGTCATCACGTCACCAGGTAATCCAATATGTATTTACTCAACCCGGTCATTCGTGTGCTCGCTGCAGGAGCGGCACTGCTGCTCGTTGCCGGCTGCAACTCGAATCCGATACGCGACCCCGAATATGCGGTCTCATACCCGGCGGTACACGACAGCCCGCAGCCGGCGCAGGCCGCGACCGGCGCCATATTTCAATCCGGCTACGACGTTGCGCTGTTCCAGGATATCAAGGCACATCGCGTCGGCGACATCCTGACCATCGTGCTGGCCGAGAGCAATACGGCAAAGAAAAAAGCCGATACGAGCATCACGCGCGATCAGGAAAACAATATCGACAATCCGACCATACTCGGCACCTCGCCCGAGTTTGCGTTGCCCGGAATACTTCCGCTCGCTGCCACTCGGGGCAACACGTTAGAGACAAGCCTCGGCTCGAACCACGATTTCGAAGGCGCTGCCGACTCCTCAGTCAGCAATTCCCTGGCCGGCGACATCACGGTCACGGTTGCCGACGTTCTGCCCAATGGCAATCTGATGGTGCGGGGTGAGAAGCGCTTGAACATCAATCAAGGCAACGAATACATCAAACTCTCAGGCATTGTGCGACCGGTCGATATCGCGTCTGACAACTCGGTTCCTTCGACCAAGGTTGCTGATGCGACAATCGTCTATAACGGTGATGGCGCCACCGCCGAATCCAATCGCATGGGCTGGCTGTCGCGATTCTTCGCCAGCGCGCTGTTTCCGTTTTGAACACGAGGCCCGCCGTGCCCGGCCGGCCGTTCTGGAGTATTCGACATGTGTAATCGACTCGTTGCGTTCGCGTTATGTTGCGTGGCATTCATGAATTGCGCGCACGCGGAACGCATCAAGGATCTCGCTCAGGTCGCCGGTGTGCGCGAAAATCAACTTATCGGCTACGGCCTGGTGGTCGGCCTGAACGGTACCGGTGATCAGACTTCGCAGACACAGTTCACCATCCAGAGTATTCGCAGCATGCTGAATCAGCTCGGTGTGACGCTGCCCCCGGATGCCAACCCGCAATTGAAAAATGTCGCAGCGGTGCTGGTGCACGCCAATCTGCCGCCGTTCGCCAAACCTGGCGCTAATATCGATGTCACCGTGTCGTCCATCGGCAATGCCAAGAGCCTGCGCGGCGGTAGTCTGGTCATGACACCGCTGAAAGGTGCCGATGGCGGGGTTTACGCGATGGCGCAGGGCAATCTTGTCGTCGGTGGATTTGGCGTCGAGGCCGAGGATGGCTCACGGATAACGGTCAATGTGCCGAGTGTAGGCCGTATTCCCAACGGTGCCACCGTTGAGCGCGAAGTCGCCTCGCCATTTCTGGATACCGAATACCTGACGCTCAATCTGCACCGTCAGGATTTCACCACCGCCTCGCGCGTGGTCGAGGCCATCGACCATGCACTCGGAGCCAATTCGGCGGCTGCGGTCGACGGGACTTCAGTACGCATCGTCGCACCGGCCGATCCGGCGCAGCGTGTTGCCTTCATGTCGATAGTCGAAAACATCGAAGTCAATCCCGGCGATGCGCCAGCCAAAGTCGTGGTGAATTCACGTACCGGGACCGTTGTCATCGGCAACAAGGTGACGGTGAGTGCCGCCGCAGTCACGCACGGCAGTCTGACAGTCACGATCAGCAACAACCCCATCGTCAGTCAACCTGGCCCGTTGTCCGGTGGGCAGACCGCTGTCGTCGCAAAGAACAACATCGATGTCGAACAAGCGGCCAATCGGATGTTCCTGTTCAACCCCGGCGTCTCGCTCGACGACATCGTGCAGGCCGTCAACGGTGTCGGCGCCGCGCCAGGTGACCTCGTCGCGATCCTGGAAGCATTGAAGGAAGCCGGTGCACTTCGCGCTGAGTTGATCATTATCTAGACCTCGATTGGTCTATCTCAGTGCCGGAACCGCGGCACTGCAGGACTACCGGCAATTATTGCCGCAGCCATTGCCACCCGCTCACTGCAATTTGCCACCGCGGCACGAACTAAAGTCGATTCGACGCTGTTCCCGGGCAATCCCGTCAATTGGCATTGCTCGTGCATTGCCTTCTGCAACTTTCGTTCAGGGCTGGTCATGCAAGCGGCAACAGCAGGTGGCTACGTCGATTTCAAACGCTTCGGGCATCTGCGCGAAGCGGCGCGTACCGATCAATCGGGAACGATGAATGAGGTCGCACAGGAATTCGAGGCGATGTTCGTCGATTTGATGCTCAAGTCGGCACGCGAAGCTGAAATGCAGGGCGGTCTGTTCGATTCCAGTGAAATGGATACCTATCGCGAAATGCTCGACCAACAGATTGCTCGAAGCATGGCGCAGAACACCGATCTCGGCATCGGTGCCGTCATGGCACGTCAATTCAGTGAATTGATCGGTGACGACAAAATCGCGAGCGACAATACCCGCGCAGATGGCACCCCGGTGTTTACGCCGCGCTACGCGCCGACCGTGGACTACGCACCTGCAACGACGGCAACCCCACGACTCTCGAGCGCAGCTTCAGACTCAACACCCGCTGCGCGCAGCGGGCGTGACGGTTTCATCGCCGCACTGGCGCCGCATGCGGCAGCCGCAGCTGGAAATCTCGGTATTTCGCCGGCTGCCATCCTTGCTCAGGCTGCGTTGGAGACGGGTTGGGGCGAGCACGTCATCCGGCATGCCGATGGCCGCAGTTCGCACAATTATTTCGGTATCAAAGCCGGTGCCGGCTGGGCCGGCGAGACAGTCAAGGTCCAGACCACGGAGTTCATTGGTGGCCGCGCCGTGATGGTCAACGCTGCGTTCCGCGCCTATGACGACGCCAGCAGCGCGTTTGCGGACTACGTCGATTTCATCGGCCAGAATCCGCGATACCGAGATGTGGTTCTGCACGGTGCGAGTCCACATCGCTATGCCGCCGAAATCGCCGCCGCGGGTTACGCGACCGATCCGGCCTACGCTAGAAAAATCATCGCCATCCTTGACGGTAGCCTGTCTGATGCCGATTTTTCCCCCGCGAGCCAGGTGAGCAACTGACATGTCGGATACATTCAATATAGGCCTGTCGGGGCTACTCGCTTCGCAACGCGGTCTCGCCACCACCGGACACAACATCGCCAACGTCAACACCGCTGGTTACAGCCGCCAGCGAGTGACTTTCGAAACGCGCGAGCCGCAGTTCACCGGTGTCGGATATGCGGGCAAAGGCGTCGACGTTCAATCGATACGGCGCCTGGCCAATGAATTTCTCGTCGACCAGCTGCGACTGTCGAAGGCCAGCGAAGCCAGCGCGACAAAAATGACGGAACTGGTCGATCAGGTCGATCGACAGATTGGCGACGCTCTGGTCGCTGGTGGACTGGACGCCTATTTCAACGCCCTGGGCGATGCCAACAACGATCCGCGCCTGATGGCGACCCGCCAGGTGCTGCTCGAGAGCGCCAGTTCACTGGTCTCCCGTTTCGCCGAGCAGGAAGAGCAGATGAATGGTCTCGCGCGCAGCGTGAACCAGCAGATTCGCGGCACGGTCGAACAGATAAACTCGATGACGACGGCGATCGCGGATATCAATCAGTCCATCGCGCGCGGCGCCGGGCTGGCTTCGGGCGAACCGGCCAATGATCTGCTCGATAAACGAGAGCAACTGCTGGTTGAACTCTCAGAGCTGGTTGGCGTACAGGTTCAGAAACGCTCGGATGGCATGGTCAATGTACTGGTTGGCGATGGCCAGTTGGTCGTGACCGGTGGCTCCTCTTCGCCACTGCTTACAGCGGCCAACAATTTCGATGCTTCACGGGTCGAAGTCGGGTTCGACGCCGGCGGTTCGTTCTCAGCCGTCAGCAATGCCATTTCCGGAGGCTCGCTCGGCGCACTGATCGCTTTTCGTGAAGACACGCTCGACCCGGCGCGGAATGCGATCGGCAGACTTGCGGTGACGTTTGCCACCACGATGAATGCCCAGCATCGTCAGGGCATGACACTCAAAGGTGCGCTGGGCAGCGATCTATTCAGCGTCCCAGGGCCGACCGTCGGCTCGCCGGGCAGCAACAGCGGCACAATCGCGGTCAGTTTCGATAGTGCGAATATCGGCAATCTGACGACTTCAGATTATGAACTGTCGCACAACGGAACGGCATTCTCGCTGCTGCGATTGTCGGATGGCGTGACGCAGACCTTATCCGGTGCCGGCCCGTTCAATGTCGACGGCATGGTCATTACGATTTCGACGGCGGCGGCAAATGGTGACCGCCATCTGCTACAACCAACCAAGTTCGTTCCGCGAGCTCTCGCGCTGGCGGTTCGCGACCCTGCTGATCTCGCGCTGGCGAGCCCTGTGCGCACGGCCGCCGCGACAGCCAATATCAGCGAAGCCACGATCTCGCGACCCTCCGTGCTGAATCCGGCCAATGCAGCATTGCTGACCACAACGCAGCTGGTGTTCAACGATCCGCCGAGCACGTACCAGGTCAATGGCGCCGGTCCATTGATTGCTTACACCAGCGGCGCCAATATCGATATCAACGGCTGGCGAGTACAAGTGAGCGGTGCACCTGTCGCTGGCGACAGTTTCAGCATAGCGAGCAACGCTGGCGGCTTTGGCGACAACAGCAACGGTCTATTGCTCAATCAGCTGCAATTCGCGCCGATACTCGCCGGTGGCACGGCCAGTTATCAGGAAAGCTACGGCATCCTCGTCGGTGAAGTAGGAGCCAAAGCGCAGCAGGCCCACATCAGCAGTTCCGCGCTGAGTGCCCTGGCGGAGAACGCTCAGGCCGCCCGCGACTCGCTTTCAGGCGTCAATCTCGAGGAAGAGGCAGCGAACCTGCTCCGCTATCAGCAGGCATTTCAAGCAGCCGCCCGCATCATCAGTGCGGCGGATTCGGCGTTCCAGGCCCTCATCGACGCGACCCGGGGATAACAACATGCGCGTGACGACCAATCAATTCTATACGCAGTCTCTGGCCCGAATGCTCGAACTCCAAAGCGGAGCGAATGAGACTCAGAACCAGATTGCCACCGGCCGACGGATTCTGCAGCCTGGCGATGATCCGGTGGCGGCTGCTGCCGTGATGCAGATCAAGGAGCACGTCTCGGCTGCGACCCAGTTTGATCGTAACGGCAGCCAGGCCGAGCAACGCCTGACTCAGGTCGACGACATCATGGGTGGCGTCACCAGCATGCTGCAGCGGATCCGCGACCTCGTCATTCAGGGCCGCAGTGAAGCACTGAGTGAGAGCGATCGGCGATCGATAGCGACGGAAATCCGCGAACAGCTCGATGTGCTGATCGATCTCGGCAATACACGAAACGCGTCGGGCGAATACGTTTTCGCCGGCGGCTCGGTGACGACGCGGCCGTTCACGCGCGATGCTGGCGGTAACGTCACATATAACGGCGATCAGTCGGTGCGCCGATTACAGATTTCGGAGACGCGCAGCATCGCGGAGAGCTTCTCGGGTGCCGCCGCTTTCGTCAATGTACGTAATGGCAATGGGACATTTGTTACCGGATTCGCGCCGGGCAACACCGGCACCGGCCAGATCAGCGACAACATGGTCATCAACGACACTGCCTATCAGACGCACGATTTCCGCATCAATTTCACCAGTGCGAGCACTTACGACATCATCGACGACACGCTGAGTACCACGGTTGCGAGCGCGCAGCCGTATAACGACGGCAGCGCCATCGCCTTCAATGGTTCTGAAGTTACGGTGTTCGGCGCACCGAACACCGGTGATACGTTCACTGTGCGACCGAGTCGTAACCAATCGATGTTCAGCATCGTGAACGACATTGCAACGACGCTCGACACGCCGCGCCGCTCCGATGCCGACTATGCGAGATTTGGCTTCGAAATCGACCGTGCAATCGAAAATCTGGACATGGCCATGGAGCAGGTTGCGGAAGTACGTTCGACCACTGGCGCGCGGCTGAACAGTATCAGTGCCCAGCGCAGCAGCAATGCAGACGCGGCACTGAACCTGGAAACGCAGCGCGTTCGGCTCGAGGACGTCGATCTCGCCGCTGCCATCAGTCAGCTGTCTCGCGAGACGACCGCGCTGCAGGCGGCGCAGGCTTCGTTCGTGCGCGTGCAAGGCCTCACGCTATTCAACCTGCTGTAAACCGCTAAGCAGGCCACTCGCGCCCGCGCCCGCCGCCCCGCTCAAGTATCTGCCGATGGCCGCCGCTATCCCGGCCATAGCCGCCTCAGGAGCAGCGGATGCAATTCGAACTCGCCGACGACCAGGAAGAGTTGTTCAAACGTCTGCGCAATCTGACAGCGCGACGGCTGCGCGCCGCGGCGCGCGGTGACTGGCAGCTCGTCAGCGAGCTCGGCAGCCTGCGACACAATTGTCTACAGTCCCTGGCTACCACTACGGCGCCTTCGCATGGTCTGCGCTTAACCGCCGCCTGAGCGACTGACTGCCGTCGTCTGCTAAATACAACAAGCACTTGCGTTCGAGTTAGAGGGAGTTTGACGACGCATGGTCAAATTTCCGACACCCGTCAGCGGTCCGCCTACAGATCTGGCGTGACCTGAGAAACGCCGACAATCACGTCGCGCATTCTTGACACATCACTTCGCGGTCGATTAAATCGGACCGTCGGTTATCGACCGCGTCGGAAACCTGTCGCCATACCTGCCCAAGTCCCTGGCGAGCTAACGGGCGGCGGCGCGTCCTGCGAAGAACAACGGGAGAACTCGTGGCCATGAGCCCTGCACCGGTTTTGATCATCGAGCAAGATGCCGCCATTGCGCATCAGATAGAGATAGTCCTGCGGTATCTCGAACTTACGCCACAGATCCTCGCTGCCGATACCGATTTTTCTCAGCCGCTCGCGGTTCGACCGGCACCGTATCTGGTCCTGATTGGCGACTGTGGCGACGCCCGCTCACAGGCCGAAGTCCTGCGCCGGGTGAAAGCGGCCGACGCCTATGTGCCGGTCCTGCTGCTGAGCCGTGTCGCCTCGCCGACACTGCCAACCCAGCTCGAGCACGACGCGCTCGGCCGCGTTGCCGTGCCGCTGCGCCAAATCGAATTTGAAGCTGCTCTGCAGAAAGTGCGGACTTACCGTGAAAACCGCCACCAGGAAGGTAAACCGCGTTCGCTGGAGCTCTTCCGCAGTCTGGTCGGGTCCAGCCCGGGCATCCAGCGCGTACGGAACATGATTGAGATGGTTGCACCGAGCGACGCCAATGTACTTATCGTCGGCGAGTCGGGTACCGGCAAGGAAGTCGTCGCGCGCCATGTTCATCACCATTCCAATCGGCGCAGCAAGCCGTTTGTGCCATTGAATTGCGGTGCGATCCCGGCCGATCTGCTCGAAAGCGAGCTGTTCGGGCACGAGAAAGGCGCATTTACCGGCGCCATCAGCTCCCGCCAGGGAAGGTTCGAGATGGCCGATGGCGGTACCTTGTTCCTCGATGAAATTGGTGACATGAGCCTCTCGATGCAGGTCAAATTGCTGCGCGTTCTGCAGGAACGCACGTTTGAACGGGTCGGCAGCAGCGTCAGCCATAGCGTCAACGTCCGCATCATTGCCGCCACCCACGTCAACTTGGAGCAGGCCATTCGGGAAGGTCGATTCCGCGAGGATCTGTTCTACCGCTTGAATGTGTTTCCGATTGAAACGCCCCCGTTGCGCGAACGGACCGAAGATCTGCCGCTGCTGGTCAACGATCTGGTGGAACGCCTCGGTCATGAAGGCCGCGGCTCAATTCGCCTGTCGTCGGCCTGCGTCGAGTCGCTCACGGAGTACGGCTGGCCGGGCAATGTCCGCGAGCTGGCCAATCTGGTCGAACGGCTGTCCATTCTTTATCCCAATGCGGTCATCGATGTCCATGATCTGCCGGAGAAATACCGCTCCGACGAAGTCGTCGCACGAGCGCCGATCCGCCCGCAATTCACGCTCGTCAACGACGCCCGCAGCGCGCCACCGGAGTCGGCGCAGGTCGCAGCGCGCATTCCGCGCGCGGGCCTCGACCTGAAAGAACATCTGACGGCCATCGAGCGCGACCTGATCCAGACTGCGCTGGATGAATCCGACTGGGTTGTCGCGCACGCCGCCAAACGTCTGCGCATGGGGCGTACGACCCTGGTCGAGAAAATGCGAAAGTTCGAACTCGGGCGCGACGATCAGGTGTCAGGTCTTTGACGGCGCAGCGTCAGCGAATCGTCGCAGCCAAAATCTAACTTGCTGATATATTGGAGTAATAACCCCTGGCATAGACTTTGCTCAATCGGTCATGAAGGTCGGCGCAGTGGCGCGTCGAGCCACGCAACCTGGCCGAGAGCATGCACCGACCTGCGTCGAATTCCGTGTTGCAGTTACGCGAGGCCTTCGCCGAGTTCGAAGACGCCTCCGAAAAGCTGTCAGGTTTCTATCGCGCGCTCGAGGCGCGTGTCGGCGGTCTGACGGCTGAGCTGGCACACTCCCGTGCCGAGCAGGCGCGCGAATTGGCCGAGAAGGAACGGCTCGCCAGCCGCTTGAGCAGCCTGCTCGAAGCGCTGCCGGCGGGGGTGGTCGTCCTCGATCAGCTGGGTCGGATCCAGGAATTCAATCCGGTCGCGACTGAGTTGCTGGGCACGATGGCGCGCGGCGACAGCTGGCAACAGGTCGTCCAGCGCGCGTTCACCCCGCGTTGGGACGATGGCCACGATATCTCGCTCACTGACGGTCGCTTGGTAAATATTGCGACTGAGCCGTTGGCTGGCGAACCCGGCCAGATCCTGTTGTTGAAAGAAGTGACGGAAACCCGCCGTCTACAGGATCAGCTCGCCCATCACAAACGCCTCTCGGCAAAGACCGAGATGGCTGCGGCCATGGCTCATCAGATCCGCACGCCGCTTGCTTCCGCATTGTTGAATACCGGCAACCTGCGGCGGGCCCGCACGGATGACGATCGCGAACGAGCGGTCGGGCGCGCGATCAAATCCTTGCGCAAACTGGAGCGGCTGGTCGACGAAATGCTGCTGTTCGCCCGTGGTGGCACGCTCAGCATGGAGCGGGTCAATGTCGGCGATTTCATGGCAACTATCTCGATTGCCATCGATGAAGCGTTCAGCGGCCCTGAATTCACGATCAGCATCGGCTGTGCGCCAACGGCTTGCGCCGTATATGCCAATCTGGCTGCGCTCACCAGCATCTGTTTGAATCTCGTCGACAACGCCCGTCAGGCCTGCAACGGGCATGGCGCGATCGCATTGACTGCGCACTGCCACAGCGGATATCTCGAGCTCGCATTTGCCGATGCCGGCCCCGGTGTCGAGCCGGCACTGGCAGCGACTATTTTCGAACCGTTTTTTACCACGCGGGCGAACGGCACCGGTCTCGGACTTGCCGTTGCACGGGCAGTTGCCCGTGCCCATGCCGGCGACCTCACGCTTGCAGCGGGAACCGCCGCAGGCGCGTGTTTCGTGCTGTGCCTGCCACTGGCGAGCACCGTGGGTGACAGCACCGAGGTCAACGGCGTCGAGGCGGACTCCGCCAGACCAGTCACTTACGCAACTTCGATGGAACTCGTTTCATGAACCTCCCTGCACATCGCATTCTCATTGTGGAAGATGACGACGCGCTGCGCGAGGCGCTGCAAGACACGGCCGAACTCGCCGGTCTGCGCACGAGTGCCGTCGCCGATGGTCGCGCCGCGCTGACGGCACTCGCCTCCTCGCATTTCGATCTCGTCATCAGCGACATTCAAATGGAGCCAATGGGCGGGCATGAACTGCTGCGCGAAGTCCGTGCCCGCGATCGTACATTGCCAGTCGTGCTGATGACTGCCCATGAATCCGTGCAAAGCGCCATCGGCGCGTTGCGCGATGGCGCGACGGACTATCTGATCAAGCCTTTCGAGGCCGAAGTACTTATCGGTCGCCTGAGCGAGTGGTTGCCCGCCGCGCCAGTCGCCGAAGCTGACGAAGTAGTCGCCGTCGACGCGGTCTCCAGGCGCGTTTTCGAACTGGCGCGTCGCGTCGCCCACTCCGACGCCTCGGTCATGCTGACCGGCGAAAGCGGTGTCGGCAAGGAAGTTGTGTTCCGCGCTATCCACCGTCATTCACGTCGTGCCGCACTGACCCCGATAGCCATCAACTGCGCGGCGATTCCCGACAACATGCTTGAAGCGGTGTTGTTCGGCTACGAGAAAGGTGCATTCACCGGCGCCTATAAAGCGTGTCCGGGAAAATTCGAACAGGCACAGAACTCCAGTCTGCTCCTTGACGAAATCTCCGAAATGCCACTCGCTCTGCAAGCGAAGCTGTTGCGCGTGTTGCAGGAACGCAAAGTCGAACGACTCGGTGGGCAGAAGTTGATCGATCTCGACGTACGCATCGTGGCGACCTCCAATCGCGATCTGAAGCGTGAAGTCGAGTGCGGCCGATTCCGCGAGGATCTTTATTATCGGCTGAATGTGATGCCACTCAATGTGCCGCCGCTTCGCGAACGACTGGACGACATCGTTCCGCTCGCTCTCGCACTGCTGCAGCGGGCCGCTGAGCGCGCTGGCGACATTGCCCCGTCGCTATCGACGTCGGCCGCCGCGCGCCTGCTCGAACATTGCTGGCCTGGCAACGTACGCGAACTCGACAACGTCATGCAGCGCGCGTTGATCATGCGCCAAGGCGAGCGAATCGAAGTCGCCGATCTGATGTTCGAGAACAACGTGCTGCCATTGACGGCAGCGCCGGATGACGACCATTCCAGCGTGGACGACGACTTGGATAGCCTCGGCAGCGATCTGAAAGATCATGAACGCAGGTTGATCCTCGGCGCACTGGAAGAAGGGCGCGGCAGCCGCAAGTTCGCCGCTGAAAAGCTCGGCATCAGTGCGCGCACGCTACGCTACAAACTGGCTCGTCTGCGCGATGCCGGTGTCAGCGTGCCAGGCGCCTGAGTAGTGGTCGCCTGAGCAGCGCACAACGACGCTGCACGACACAACGATACGAGGAGGGGAATCATGGCCGTAGGATCAATCGACGCACAAGCACTGCTGGCGCAGATGCGTGCACTGGCGAGCCAGGCACAAGGGCCGGAAATGCGCCTGCAGCCGACGACACCGACCATCAATTTTACCGACGTGATGCGCCAGGCGATCGATCACGTCAATGCCAATCAGCAGCAAGCAGCGCGACTGACTGAGGGTTTCGAACGCGGCGAACCAGGTGTTGATCTGGCCGACGTCATGATCTCGTTGCAGAAAGCGAATATTTCCTTCCAGGCTGTGACGCAGGTTCGCAATCGCCTTGTGTCGGCCTACCAGGACATCATGAACATGCCGCTGTGAGCGGCAAGCATTCGATGACACACGACCATGGCTGAAGCTGTTGCATTCAATGCCCAGACCTCGCTGCTGCTTCTGCTGCGGCAGGCTGGCGTTCTGGTGGTCCTTGCTGCGAGCATCGCACTGGGCCTGTACGTCGCACTATGGGCTCGGACGCCGGAATACGAAGTACTGTTCACCGACCTCGCTGATCGGGACCTGAGCGAGGTCATCGACAACCTGCGCAGCCAGCAGGTGCCGTATCGCATGGATGCCAACGGACACGCGGTCCTCGTACCGGCCGAGCACCTGCAGAACGCGCGTCTTAAACTCGCCGCCGACGGCCTCCCGCGCAACAGCGTCGGCGCCGGTTTCGATGACGCCCCGGCTTTCGGTACCAGCCAGTTCATGGAACAGGCTCGCTATCAACGCAGCATCGAAGCTGAACTGGCGCGCTCGGTCGCCGGTATCAGCAATGTGCGAGCCGCGCGCGTGCATCTTGCGTTGCCCAAGCAATCGGCATTCGCCCGCAACAAGAGCAATCCGACAGCCTCAGTCATCGTCGACCTCTACGGCGGCCGACCGCTCGAGGCATATCAGGTCGGCGCGATCACGCACATGGTGTCAGCCGGTGTCGCGGGTTTGTCGCCGGATCAGGTGACGGTCATCGACCAACGCGGCAACCTGCTGACGGATGCCGCCGGTGGAACCGACGACATGATGCTCAGCGCCAAGCACTTCGAGTACACCCGTACACTCGAGCAGTCGTTCATCGATCGCGTCGAAGCGATTCTCAGCCCCCTGGTCGGCGCCGACGGCGTCCGTGCACAGGTCACGGCGGACATCGACTTCACCGCGACTGAACAGACGCGCGAGAGCTTCAACCCCGACCTGCCCGCCATTCGCAGCGAAAGCACGCTCGAAGAGGAGCGCAGCGGTGCCGGTGGCAGTGGTGGCGTGCCGGGCGCACTCAGCAACGAGCCGCCGGGGCCGGCCACGGCACCGGAAAACACCGCCGCAACGGACGCCGCCGTTGCGCCCGACGCCGCCGTTGCGGCGACTAGCGCCGCTGCCGGCAACCGACGCAATCAGACCACGCGCAACTACGAACTCGACCGCACCATCAGCCACACGCGACCAGCGACCGGCAGTATCCGTCGCCTGTCGGTCGCGGTCGTCGTGCGCAATCCGACGCCAACAGAAGCGGCGCCGGCCAGTGGTGCAGCAGCGCCCGCTGCTGGAGCACCAGCCGATCCGAATGCTGCGGCGCCAGCAGCGGAAACGGCGGCTGGCTTCAGCGATGCGGAACTCGAGCGCATGAACAATCTGGTCAAGGAAGCGATTGGTTTCGATGCCGGCCGCGGTGACTCCGTGCGCATTACCAATGCTGATTTCCTGACTCCGCCGGTGCCGGAACCGATGCCAGCAACGCCACTGTGGGAGCGGCCGTGGGTGTGGTCTGTCGGCAAGCAGGCGCTGGCCGGTGTGTTCGCGCTGTTCGTTCTGTTCGGCGTCATACGTCCGACCATGAAATCACTGATGAGCAAACCGCTGCCAGCCGGGTCCATGAGCGGCAGTGGTGCTGCAGGTGGGGCGCTCGAGCATACGACTGGCAGCGCTGCCGCATTGTCCGGCCCATCTGCAGCCGTCAGCAACGCGCTGCCGGCTCTGCCCGGTGTCACGCGCCAGGCCGACGGACGGCCACTGCTGGTGTCGTCGGATATCGATCCGAACATTGACCAGGTCAAACAATTCGTCTCCCAGGACCCCCGCGTCGCCGCCCAGGTGATCAAGGGCTGGGTCGGCGACTGATCCCCCAACGGACTTAATCACCATGGCCGAACCAGCCAAGACCATCGACGGCGCGCAGAAAGCGGCCATTTTTCTGATGACTGTCGGCGAAGGACCGGCGACCGAAATCATGAAACATCTGGGACCTCGCGAAGTTCAGAAAATCGGTGTCGCCATGTCTGCGCTCGAACTCGTTTCGCCGTCGAACGTCAGCACGGCCGTCAGCGAATTCATGCAGCTCGTCCGCCAGCACACCGGCATCGGCATCGGTAACGAGGAATATATCCGGACCGTGTTGTTCAACGCACTCGGCGAAGAGAAAGCGAGCAGCATGATCGACCGCATTCTGCTCAGTGGCCAGACCAAGAGTCTCGAATCGCTGAAATGGATGGACCCTCGAGCGGTGGTCGAAATGATCCGCTTCGAGCATCCCCAGATCATTGCCATCGTGCTGGCATATCTGGACAGCGATCAGTCGGCTGCGGTTCTGAGTCTGCTGCCGGAAAATTCGCACGCCGACCTGCTCATGCGGGTCGCTACCCTGGACGGCATTCATCCGGCGGCGATGAAAGAATTGAACGACATGCTCGAGCTGCAGCTGCGCGGCGGGGCGGGTGGCGCGCAGTCCTCGATGGGTGGCGTGAAGTGTGCAGCTGAAATCCTGAACTTCGTCGATCGCGGCGTTGAAGCCAAGATCAACGAGCAGATAGTAGAGACGGACGCCGATCTCGCAACCCGCATTCAAGATCTCATGTTCACGTTCGAGAATATCATCGATATCGACGATCGCGGGATACAAACGCTGTTGCGCGAAGTCTCGACCGACAACCTGGTGCTGGCACTGAAAGGCACCGACGATGTCATCAAGGACAAGGTCTTCAAGAACATGTCACAGCGCGCGGCGGAAATGCTGCGCGACGATCTCGAATCGCGCGGACCGGTCAAATTGTCGGATGTCGAAGGTGCGCAGAAGGAAATCCTCGGTATCGCGCGACGTCTGGCCGACGAAGGTACCATCTCGCTTGGCGGCGGCGGTGCGGAGGCAATGGTCTGATGAACCTGCCGCTGTGCCGTGTATCAGGTATCGCCGGTGAGCGCGGATGAGCGCGTTGATGGACGCCGCGTCGGGCACCGTCACGCGCTACGACTTTCCTGAAGTCGAAGGCACGCTACCGGGCGGAGCTGACGGTCTCGCCGGCATGCCGACGGCGCGCCAGCTCGAAGCATTGCAACAGCAGGCCTACACGGAGGCTTACGAACACGGTGAAGCCGAAGGGTATGTCGCGGGCGAACGTCGCGCGACGGCAGCCATGACCGAGCGCGTGAGTCGACTCAATGGCATCATTCACGCGCTCGGCGCACCGCTCGCCAATCTGGATGAGGAACTTGTCGAGTCAGTAGCTGAATTGTCCCTGTTGATCGCGCGTCATCTGGTTCGTCGGGAACTGCGCACTGAGCCTGGCGAAGTCGTTGGCGTCGTGCGTGAGACGATGCGTCACCTCCCGATAGCGACGCGCGGCACAACGCTCCGATTGAATCCAGACGACGTCGAACTCGTCCGCAGCGCGCTCGCTCTCGGTAACGACGCGCAGACCTGGCGCACCGAGGCAGACCCGCTCATCTCACGGGGTGGTTGCATTGTCGAGTCAGCTTCGTCACGCATCGATGCGACAGTCGAATCGCGGCTTGCCGCGATTGCTTCGAAAATGTTCGGCGGCGAGCGCGGCAGCGACCGCGGAGCGGCATGAACGCTGCAACAGCAAATGCAAACACCGGCGGCGCTGCAGGCTCACGCGGAACGCGCCTGGCCGCCGCCCTTACCCCCTATTTCGAGCGCCTGGCAGAGCCACCGCCCATCGTCGTCGAAGGTAAACTCTCGCGCATGGTCGGATTGACGCTTGAGGCCGTCGGTTGCCAGGCGGCTATCGGCGATCGCTGCCGCGTTTCCAATCCCGGTGGTACGGACGTCGAAGCTGAAGTTGTCGGCTTTGCCGGCGATCGGTTGTTTCTGATGCCTACCGGGCTGTCGCGTGGGCTGTCGCCGAATGCGCGCGTGGTGCCACTCGGCGGCGCGGGCGACGTTGCTGTCGGGAAGTCGTTGCTTGGCCGAGTCATCGATGGATCAGGCCGCCCGCTGGATGGCCACGGTCCGCTGCGCTGCGATGAACGCCAACCGCTGTACGGCGAACTCATCAATCCACTCGAGCGCGACCCGATCACGGATACGCTCGATGTCGGTGTACGCTCGATCAACGCGCTGTTCAGCGTCGGTCGCGGCCAGCGCATCGGCTTGTTCGCGCCCAGCGGTGTCGGCAAGAGTGTGCTGCTCGGCATGATGACGCGCTATACCGATGCCGACGTCATCGTGGTCGGTCTGGTTGGCGAACGCGGACGAGAAGTGAAGGAATTCATCGACCACATTCTCGGCGCCGACGGTCTGGCACGCGCCGTGGTCGTAGCAACGCCAGCCGATAATCCGCCCTTGATGCGTATGCACGGCGCGGCCATGGCGACCAGTATTGCCGAGTATTTTCGCGATCGTGGCCAGCACGTCCTGCTGCTGATGGATTCACTGACGCGCTACGCGCAGGCGCAACGCGAGATCGCACTGGCGATCGGCGAGCCGCCGGCGACGCGCGGATATCCGCCGTCAGTGTTCGCGCGCCTACCGCAACTGGTTGAACGCGCCGGAACTGGGATCGCCGGCCAGGGCTCGATCACGGCGTTTTATACCGTGCTGACGGAAGCCGACGATCCCAATGATCCGGTAGCCGATGCCGCGCGAGCGATACTGGATGGTCATATCGTGTTGTCACGCCGACTTGCCGAGCGCGGTTTGTATCCGGCCATCGATATCGAGGCCTCGATCAGCCGGGTGATGTCGCAGGTGGTACCCGTCCGTCAGCTCAAGTTTGCCAAAGCGCTGCGTCATTTCTACTCGTTATACGAACAGAACGCCGATCTCTTCAATGTCGGCGCTTATCAGCGCGGTGCCAACCCGGAATTGGACAGTGCGGTCGCCATGCGCCCGGGAATACTGGATTTTCTGGCCCAGGATCGGAACGAGGCAGTGAGTTTCGACGATGCCGTCGCGGCGCTCGCCCAGGTCACCGGCGGCGATCGCATCGAGGCGGCTGCCAAAGCAGAAGTTGGAGTGCAGACATGACCCGTACGCAGCGCATCAAGCGCATCGCCAGTCTGGCTGAAATGAACGAGCGCATCGCTCAGCAGAGGGTCGCGAGTTCGCGCACGAAACACGACGATAATCTGGCGAAACTGGCCGAATTCCGCCGCTACCTCGAGGAATATAACGCCTCGTTCCAGGCGGCCGGCACAGCCATGAACGCGGCGTCGGCCCGCGATTTGCGCAGCTTCGTGGCGCAAATCGAACGAACGATCACCGCGTTGGAAGCGCACGCGCGCCGCTCCGGTCAGGAATGCGCACGCGAGATGGACAGCTGGAAACGCGAGTCGCATCGTGCAAATGCGCTGCTCGAAGTTTTCGAACGCAGCCTGCTTGCCGGCGACAAGCGGGACGAACAACGCCTGCAGAACGAACTCGACGATGATTATCGCCCGTTGAACGGGGAGCTCTGAAGAAAGTCCCGCCGGTCCGGCGCTGTGTCGCCATGTGTCATCCCGGTTGCGGCATGTCGCCGGCAAGCAGTCTGTCGAAATAGGCGATGGTGCGCAGCAGTCCTTCGCGTAGCGCGATTTTCGGTTGCCAATCCAGAGACTGTCGTGCCCGAGTGATATCGGGCCGGCGCTGACGGGGGTCGTCAGTCGGCAGCGGCGCATAAGCAATTGCCGCTTTCGAGCCGATCAGGTCGATGACCATTTCAGCCAGTTCGCGGATGGTGAATTCGTCCGGATTGCCCAGGTTGATTGGGCCTGTGATCTCGCCTGGAGACTCCATCAAGGCGATGAGTCCGCCAATCAGGTCGTCGACATAGCAGAACGACCGCGTCTGCGATCCGTCGCCGTACAGCGTAATCGGCCGTCCAGCGAGTGCCTGCACGATAAAATTCGACACTACCCTGCCATCGTTGGGATGCATGCGCGGGCCATAGGTGTTGAAGATGCGCGCGACCTTGATCGAAAGCCCATGCTGTCGGTGATAGTCGAAGAACAGCGTTTCGGCGCAGCGTTTGCCTTCGTCGTAACAGGCACGAGGCCCGATAGGATTGGAGTGCCCCCAGTAGCTCTCTTCCTGCGGATGCACTTCCGGGTCGCCGTACACTTCGCTGGTCGAAGCCTGCAGAATGCGCGCTTTTACCCGTTTGGCGAGACCGAGCATATTGATTGCGCCATGCACACTGGTCTTGGTCGTCTGCACGGGATCGAACTGGTAGTGGACCGGTGAGGCCGGGCAGGCAAGGTTATAGATCTCATCCGCTTCGATGTAGAGCGGGAAGGTGATGTCGTGGCGCAGCAGTTCGAAGAACGCGTGCTCACGCAAATGCAGCAGATTGTCTTTCGACCCGGTATAGAAGTTGTCGACGCAGAGGACATCGTGACCACGCTTGAGCAGCGCTTCGCAGAGATGAGAGCCAAGAAAACCGGCGCCGCCGGTGACTAGAATTCGGCGACGTGTGGCGGCCGGCAGCGCAGTGGACTGATTCAGGGGAGCTCTCCTTCGGTTCTCTGGAATCCATTATGACTTTTGGCCGGCACGCGAAGTAGCGCAACGTCGGCGTGACAGTAGCGACCCGCAATGCTCGCCAGGCAACCCTGGCACAGGCCTTGCTGATGTCTGGTCCACACGCCAACCGATGACGATTCTGCGGAGACCCCCATGGATGCCTTGCCGAAGACTACCCCGAGCCTGAACCCCGGCGCGACGCCGGGAAATGTTCCCGCCACCAAAACCCGCGCCACGGCGGGCAACGACGAGCATTCTGCGGCTGCCAGCGACAGCCACAGCGCTGATGCATTCATGGCGGCGTTGCTGGCGCAAGGTAGTCTGGCCGTCGTGCCGGCCCCTGCGACGCTGCCAGCGCAGACCGCTGTAAGTACGGGAACCGAGGGACAAACCGGCCAGGTCTTGCCGCTGACGCGGCCGGTGCTTGCCGCGCTGTTGCCGGCAGCGTTGCGACCTGCGGCAGGCGACCTGACGTCTGGCGATGACATGACCGACGTGCGCGGCGAAGCCCTGGCGACGGCGTCGACCGGCAGCGCGACGCTGGCTGCAGTGGTCGATGACCTGACCAGCGCTGCGCTACCAGCGACGGGACTGCGCGGCGTGGCGACAGATACAGGTGCCAGCGCGCCGAGCGCACTCGATTTTGTGCGTGACGGGGCCGGAGCCCTGGAACTGGTTGCACCGGCGTCGGCCAGCGCGACGTCCGATGGCGCGCTAGTGCAGGGCGCCGCCCGCGCAACGCCAACGGTGAGCGAACATTCGGCCTATGCGGCGCGCCACGCGCCGTTGCCAATCGCGCAGAGCGATCTGTTTGCCGAGCGGCTGAACCAGCAAATCTCGGTCATGCTCAGCCAACATAACCAGCAGGCGCGTATTGCCTGCGCGCCGCCTGAACTCGGCCCGGTCGATATCCGCATTACACTGGTCGGTGACGAAGCGAGTGTGCAGCTCGCGGCGCCGCACGGCGCGACTCGCGAAGCACTTGAAGAAGCGTTGCCGCGGTTGCGCGCTGCACTGGCCGACAGCGGCCTCGCCCTCGGCCAGGCCGGCGTGTTTGCCGACCTGCCACAACGCCAGCAGCACACGACGACCGTGGTCGGCGACACCATGCCAACACTCGCCATCGACAACGAGATAGAAATACCAGAGGCACCGGTGCACGTGACACGGCTTGGTCTGGTCGATGCGTTCGTCTGAACGGCCGCTCGACCGGACACGACATCATGCAGCACGAGATCGTCGACGGAGTCCTGGCGCAGCCCGGTGCCGCCGAGCACGATGCTGTCAATAAAATGGCGGTGGTCCTCAGTTGCCCCCCATCGTGCTCGTGTGCCGCCGGCAACGCTTGGATAAAACTTCTCTGATTACAATCACCTGACGCTCGGTCGATGAACTGACTCAGGTCTTGCCGCGCTGGATAGGTCACCCAGGTTTGCTGGCATGCGCTTTGCAAAAGCCCTTCCGGTATCCACGGAGGAAGGCAAGCATGTCAGACGAAAAACCGGCGGCCGGCGGCGGCGCCAAGAAAATGATCATCCTCGGCATCGGCGCGTTGGCGTTGGTCGGGGCAGCGGTCGGTGGCACGCTGGCTCTGACCGGTGGTAAGAGCGGCGGTGGGGCCGAACATGCCACGACGGCTGAAGGCGAGGGCCATGGCGAAGAGGGTGCGCCCATCGCCGCCTCGGTCTACATCGATCTCGCTCCCGAGTTCGTGGTCAATTTTCGCGACAAGAACAATCGCTCGAAATTCCTGAAAGCCGAACTCTCGGTCTCGACCAAGGATCCGGCCGTCGAAGAAGAGGTCAAGCGCCATATGCCGGCGATCCGCAACAGCCTCATTCTGTTGCTCAGTCGGCAGATCTATGACGACCTGATGCCGAATGAAGGAAAAGAGGCTCTGCGTGCCGAAGCACTGGCGGCAGTCCAGGGCGTGCTTCAGGCGCAGACCGGCAAACCCGGCGTGGACGATCTCTATTTCGGTACTTTCGTCATGCATTGAGATGGCAGCGGCGCTGCGACTTGATGTGCAAGTGATTCTTTCAGGACATCTCCATGGCCAGTTCCGATCTGCTATCCCAGGACGAAATCGACGCGCTGCTGTCGGGTGTCGACAGCGGCGAGGTCGAAACCGAGATCGAGGAATCCAACGGCGCGGGCGCCGCCCAGAGTTACGACTTCACCAGCCAGGACCGCATTGTCCGCGGTCGCATGCCGACGCTCGAGATGATCAACGAGCGCCTCGCGCGCAATCTCCGCCAAAGCCTGTTCAACATGCTGCGTCGTTCGCCGGTTATTTCCGTCGAAGGTGTGCAGTTGACCAAGTTCGGCGAGTACGTGCACACGCTGCTGGTGCCGTCCAACCTGAACATTGTCCAGATGCGGCCGTTGAAAGGCTCGGCGCTGGTCGTGTGCAATCCCAAACTGGTGTTCTCCCTGGTCGATTGCTTTTTCGGCGGTGAAGGTCGGTTCTACAACAAGGTCGAAGGGCGCGAGTTCACGGTGACCGAAATGCGAATCGTGCGCCGATTCCTCGATCTGCTCTTTCGCGATCTGGAAGAAGCCTGGGAGCCGGTCCTGCCAGTCAAATTCAATTACATCAATTCCGAAGTCAATCCACAGTTCGCCAATATCGTCACCCCGAGCGAAGTGGTCGTCGTATCGACGTTCCATATTGATCTCGACGGTGGCTCGGGCTACATGCATATCACTTTGCCCTATTCGATGGTTGAACCAATACGCGATCTGCTCGACGCCGGTCTGCAGAGCGACGTGACCGAAAAAGACGAGCACTGGGGCGATGTCCTGCGCGAGGAGGTCAAGTGCGCGAACGTCACCATCGACGCCACGCTGGCGCGCGCTCAGCTCACGCTCCGCGACGTGCTCGATTTCAAACCCGGCAGCATTTTCCCGATAGAACTCCCGCAAACCGTCATCGCACGGGTCGAGGATGTTCCCGTATTTCGCGGCGTCTATGGCGCTTCGCGCGGACGCGCCGCGCTGAAAGTCATTGAGCCGATACGGCACCCACAACAAACCGCCAAGGTTGTTTCACTCGGAGCCCTCAAATGAGCACAGGCAACAACGCGACTGACGAATGGGCAGCAGCCCTGGCCGAGCAAGGTGGTGTCATCACCGACGAGGTCGCGCCGGCCACAATGAGCAACCTCGTCGCTGACGACGTTCCAGCCGGGCCTGGCAATCTCGACAATATTCTCGATATTCCGGTCACGCTGGCCGTGGAAATCGGCAGCACGCAGGTCAGCATCCGCAATCTGCTCCAGTTCAATCAAGGCTCTGTCGTCGAACTCGATCGACTTGCCGGTGAACCGTTAAACGTACTGGTCAATGGCACTCTGATCGCGCACGGAGAAGTTGTCGTCGTCAACGAGAAATTCGGCATTCGCCTGACTGACGTCATCAGCGCCCACGAACGCGTACGTAAACTGCAGTGAGCACACGTTCGCCATTCAAGACCGCGTGCCGTTTTGCCGTGCCGAATCTGCTGGCGCTGCTGGCGCCGGGTGCAGCGGCGGCCGGCTCGCCGGTCGGCGCCGGTCAGGCGGTGCAGGTCGTTGCCGGCCTCGGCATCGTACTGGCGCTGATCGCACTTGCCGCCTGGGGAACGCGACGCCTGCAGGGGTATCGCGGCCAGAGCGCTGGTCGAATCCGCATCGTCGAAGCGTTGCCGGTTGGTGCCCGCGAACGGCTGCTGCTGGTCGAAGTCGACGATCGTCGTGTGTTGATTGGCATGTGCCCGGGCCGGATAGCAACGTTGCACGCGTTTCCGGCCAGTGCCGCTGCGACCACGCCCGCCACTTTTGGCGAGGCGCTTGCTGTCGCAGCGCAGCCACCACGCGCGGCCGGTGCATGAAGCCTGTCGTGACCAGATATCTCGCCACGGCCGTGCTTCTGCTCGCGGTGCCCGCAAGTGCTGCTGCAGCGCAAGCCGGATTCGATGCGCTGTCGGTGACGACCAATGGCGACGGTACGCAGACCTATTCGCTGACCCTGCAGGTATTGATGCTGATGACGGCGCTGACGCTGCTGCCGGCCATCCTGCTTGCCATGACCTCGTTCACGCGCATTATCATCGTGCTGGCTATCCTGCGCCAGGCACTCGGCACGGCGCAGACACCTTCAAACCAGGTCTTGGTCGGACTCGCACTGTTCATGACGTTCTTCATCATGACACCGGTTACCGATCGCATTTATGCCGATGCGCTCGAACCCTATCTCAGTGACTCGTTGAGTGCGACCGAAGCACTGCCGCGGGCAATGACACCACTGCGCGAATTCATGCTTGAACAGACCCGCGAGAGCGACCTGACGCTATTCGCAGAATTGTCTGGGACCGGCGATCTGAAGAGCCGTGACGATGTGCCGTTCACAGTTCTGCTGCCGTCATTCATTACCAGTGAACTGAAAACCGCTTTTCAGATCGGCTTTCTTATATTCATGCCGTTTCTGATCATCGACCTTGTCGTCGCCAGTGTTCTGATGTCGATGGGCATGATGATGCTTTCACCGCTGATCATCTCGCTGCCATTCAAGATCATGTTGTTCGTGCTGGTCGATGGCTGGGCACTGATCGTCGGCACACTCGCTTCCAGTTTCTACGCCTGACGGCAGGAGCCAGCTTCATGAGTCCTGAAACTGTCCTCACTGTCGGCAACAAGGCACTCGAACTCACGCTGGTACTGATGGGCCTGCTGCTGGTCCCGGCGCTGATCGTCGGTCTGCTCGTCAGCCTGTTTCAGGCTGCCACGCAGATCAACGAAATGACGCTGAGCTTTATTCCGAAATTGCTGATAACGGTGGCAACGTTGGTTATCGGCGGTCCCTACATGCTTGGCACGTTGACCGACTATACGGTGCGCCTGTTTCAGGCCATCCCTTCGCTGATCGGTTGATCTCGGTCAGTCACCCGGCCGGTCGCCGCGCATGACTTTCAGTGAAGCGCAAATCCTGCAGCTGCTCGGCCTGTGGTTATGGCCATTCATTCGCATTGCCGGATTCGTCATGGCTGCGCCGGTGCTCGGTACCCGCGCCGTGCCGGTACGGATCCGCGTGGTCCTGGTGATGGCGCTGACCGGAGTGCTGGTACCTGGAATCGCACCGGCGGCCGACATCGACCCGCTTGGCGGCACCGGCCTGCTGACTGCCATGCATCAGTTTGTTGTCGGCGCGACTATCGGACTGGTGCTGCGCCTGGTGTTTGTGGTGTTCGAGTTTTCCGGGCAATTGATCGCGCAGCAGATGGGCTTGAGTTTCGCCGCCATGGTCGACCCGACCTCCGGTGCCCAGGTGCCGGTGCTCTCACACCTTTACATCATTCTGGCTACGCTATTGTTCTTTGCACTCGATACACACCTGGTCCTGATCAAACTGCTTGGCCAGAGCTTCGAGCTTCTGCCGGTCGGGCCGCAAGGCATCACAGCCGCCGGCGCCGGGGCGATCCTCGACTGGTCGTCGCAACTTATTGCCGATGGGCTGTTGCTCAGTCTGCCTATCGTTGTTGCACTGCTCGCCATCAATTTCGCATTTGGCGTCATGGCCCGCGCCGCACCGCAGCTCAACGTGCTCGCAGTCGGTTTCCCGGTCATGCTGATCGTCGGTGTCTTCCTGCTGCTGGTCACGTTGCCGTCTTTCGGCGAATTCAGCGAAGCGCTGTTTGAACGCGCGTTTGCTACCACCCGCCTCGCCATTGGTACGCGCTGACCATGGCTGGGCCGGGCGACCAGGAGGACCGCACCGAACAGGCGACGGCCAAACGGGAACAAGATGCACGCGATCAAGGTCAGGTCGCACGATCACGCGAACTCTCGACGATGTTCCTGTTGTTCGGCGGCGGCGCCGTGCTTTACCTGAGCGGCGGCTCGCTGATGAACGGCCTCGCGCAGGCCATGAGCGCGAATTTCAGCCTCCCGCGCGCAGTCATTTTCAACGACGCAGCGGGCCCGCAGCGGCTGGTAGAAGTGATCATGCATGCGTTGGTCGCGTTGGCGCCACTGCTGCTGGCCGCGGCAGTGCTCGCGCTCGTTGCGCCGCTGGCACTCGGCGGTTGGGTGTTGAGCAGCGATGCGTTCGTGCCGAAATTCTCACGTCTCAACCCGTGGCAGGGTCTGAGTCGCGTATTCGGCATGAAAGGCATACTCGAAATGCTGAAAGCGCTGGCCAAGTTTGTGCTGATCATGGCTCTGTTGGTACTTGCGCTCAAACGGGAACAGAGCGCACTGCTCGCGCTAGGTCGCGGCGATATCGGGGTCAGTCTCGCTGCCACCGGGCGCATCCTGTTCGAAGTGTTCTGCATCGTCAGCGCCGCTACGGTCGTGTTGGCGTTGATTGACGTGCCGCTGCAGCTGTGGCAGCACGCCAAGCAGCTGCGCATGTCGAAACAGGAGTTGCGCGAGGAATCGAAAGAGACCGACGGATCGCCGGAGATGAAAGGGCGCATCCGCGCGATGCAGCAGGAAGTCGCCCGTCGACGCATGATGGAGCAGATCCCGAAAGCGGATGTGATCGTCACCAACCCTGAACACTATGCCGTAGCGTTGCGTTTCGACCCGGCTACGATGCGCGCTCCGGTCGTACTGGCCAAAGGTATCGATGACGTCGCGCGCAACATTCGCGCAATAGCGGCTCAGCACCGCATTCAAACGGTTGAAGCGCCACCTCTCGCACGTGCCATCTATCACACGACAAAAATCAATCGAGAGATCCCGGCTGGCCTGTATGTGGCCGTTGCCCGCGTACTCGCCTATGTGTTCCAGCTTCGTGCCGGTGCGCGCGATCTGGTGCAACCGGTCGATCTTCCGATCCCGCAGGAAATGTCATTTTAAGGTAATCAGTCATGGCAGGCAGCATCGCAAAACCAGCCGGCGGGATCGGCATGTTGATCAGCATACAGCGCTGGGGCGTCGGAGCGCCGCTGTTGCTGCTCGCAATGCTGGCCATGATGGTGTTGCCGCTGCCGCCGTTCCTGCTCGATATTCTGTTCACCTTCAACATCTCGCTATCGCTGATCGTGCTGCTGGCGTCGATTTACAGTCGTCGACCGCTCGATTTCGCGGTGTTTCCGACGCTGCTGCTGGTGACCACGCTGCTTCGTCTGACCTTGAACATTGCCTCGACCCGTGTGGTGCTGTTGCATGGCCATACTGGCACTGGCGCAGCCGGCCACGTTATCGAATCTTTCGGCGAGTTCGTCGTTGGTGGCAACTACGCGGTCGGCTTCGTCGTTTTCGCCATCCTTGTCATCATCAATTTCGTCGTCATTACGAAAGGCGCTGGGCGCATCTCGGAAGTCAGCGCGCGCTTTACGCTCGATGCAATGCCGGGAAAGCAGATGGCCATCGATGCTGACCTCAACGCCGGCATCATCAATCAGAGCGAGGCCAAGCTGCGCCGTCGAGAAGTTGCCCAGGAAGCAGATTTCTACGGTGCCATGGATGGCGCCAGCAAATTCGTTCGCGGCGACGCGATCGCCGGCATTCTCATTCTCTTCGCCAACATCATTGGTGGCCTGATCATCGGTATGGCGCAACACGACATGGCTTTCGGCGATGCGATGCGCGTGTTCACGCTGTTGACCATCGGCGACGGATTGGTCGCACAACTGCCGTCGCTGTTGCTCGCGACAGCTTCGGCGCTGATGGTTACGCGTGTCTCGACCGATCAGGATATCGGTGACGAAGTCGTCGCGCAGTTGTTCAGCAATCCGAAGAGTCTGATTGTGTCGGGTGGGGTGCTCGCATTGATGGGCGTCATTCCGGGCATGCCCAACGTCGCATTCCTGACGATGGCCGGTATCTCGCTTGGGGTCGCCTGGTGGTTGCACAAACGCGCCTCGGCACAGGTCGTCGAGGAACGCGAGTTGCCGCCACCGCCACCGCCGACGGAAAGTTCCGAGCTGAGCTGGGACGATGTCCTGCCAACGGATGCTATTGGCCTCGAAGTCGGCTATCGCCTGATCCCGCTGGTCGATCGTAATCAGAACGGGCAGTTGCTCGGGCGCCTGCGAGGTGTGCGCAAGAAACTTTCCCAGGAGCTCGGTTTTCTGGTCCCGGCGGTACACATACGCGACAACCTCGACCTCGAGCCCAATCACTATCAGCTCACCATGCATGGCGCCATCATCGGCGAATCGACGGTCCACCCGGACAAGGAAATGGCGATCAATCCGGGCCAGGTCTACGGCACACTCAAAGGTACCGTGACGCGCGACCCGGTGTTCGATCTGGAAGCAGTCTGGATCGGCGATGACCAGCGCGAGCAGGCGCAATCGCTGGGTTATACCGTGGTCGACGCCAGCACGGTGATAGCAACGCATCTGAGTCAGATCATCCAGGACCATGCCCAGGCCCTGATCGGCCATGAGGAAGCGCAGAAGCTGCTCGATGGCCTGAAAAAGACTCATCCGCGGCTGGTCGAAGACCTGGTCCCGAAAGTTGTGCCGCTCAGCGTTCTGGTCAAGGTCCTGCAGAATCTGCTGGCCGAGCAGATCCCGGTACGCGACGTGCGCACGATCCTTGAAGTACTGGCCGAGTTCGCGCCACAGACGTTGGACCCGGCCACGCTGACCGCGCGCGTGCGCGTCGCGCTCGGGCGTTTGATCGTGCAACAGATCAACGGTCCGCGCGGCGAGCTGCCAGTCGTCACCTTGGATTTCTCACTGGAACGGATATTGCTTCAGTCCATGGAAACCCTGACCAGTGCTGCCATGACCATCGAACCGAATCTTGCCAACCGCCTGCTGCGCTCGCTGCGCGAAGCGCATGAACAGCGCGAACTGGCGGGTCAGCCGACGGTACTGCTGGTGGCGGATAACCTGCGGGAATTCCTGGTTCGCTTTGCACGCTCGGCCATCAAAGGGTTGAACGTGCTGGGCTTCAATGAAGTCCCGAGCGAGACGCAGATCCGCATCGTTGCAACGGTTGGCGACGGCGCTGCGCGCGCTTGATGCGCCATTCCGTCAAACAACTGGCGACAACTTCACGACACGATACAGGCCAAGCGACCCGGAATATGACACTCACCACTGCGAAAGGATCCGTGCGATGAAGGTGAAACGCTACTTCGCCTCGACCATGCGTTCGGCGCTCGACATGATCAAGCAGGACCAGGGTCCGGATGTCCTGATTTTGTCCAACCGCAACGTCGATGGCGGCGTCGAACTGATCACGGCCGATGCGCTCAGTGAACAGGAGGCAGCCAAGCTGGCGGTGCAACAGGTTCCGCGCCGGCGACCGGATCTTGCCGTCGAGCGGGAAGCTGCGGCAAAGCCTGCCGGCGAGACCGGGATCGCCCGTCAGCCGCTGTTACCACCCGGGCATGCGACTGAAGAATTCTTATGGACTGATGCGGGCACCGTCGCACAGATGCGTGAAGAGCTGCGCAATCTGAAAGGTCTGCTGGAAACGCAGTTGTCGGGACTCGCCTGGACTGATTTCGGCGGTCGTCATCCGCTACGTGCGCGACTGATGCGTGTGCTCTCGCAGGTCGGGATCTGCCCCGGGCTCGCGCGCTCGCTGGTTGAGAAAGTACCGGACGAGCTCGATTACCGTGCCGGTTGGCATCGCGTACTGGCGTTGCTGGTCATGCGCCTGCGCACTCAGCACGATCCGATCATGCGGGAAGGTGGTCGAATCGCGTTGCTCGGCCCTACCGGAGTCGGCAAGAGTACCGTGGTCAGCAAACTGGCTGCGCGCTACGCGCTCAAACACGGTTCGGACAAAGTTGCGATCGTTTCTATGGACGACCGTCGCCTTGGCGCGCACCAGCAGATGAAAGCATTCGGGCGGCTGATCGGCGCAGTCGTATTGACGGCGCGCGACGTTGCCGAACTGTCCACTCAGCTCGACGAGCTCAGCGCACGCCGGCTGATCCTGATCGATACGCCCGGAAACGCGCCGGACGACCACCGCTTTCGCGAACTCGCCGACGAACTCGACCACCTCGGCGCAGACGTCCAGTGCTACAACGTGATGTCGGCAACAACCGATTATCTGGCTTCGACCAAACTGTTCAAAGTGACGGCCAGTCTGGATCTTTCCGGCTGTATCCTGACCAAACTCGACGAAGCCGCAACCCTAGGCCCGTCACTGTCCGCCATCATCGAAGCTGGTCTGCCGTTGGCCTACACTAGCGCTGGCCAGCGCGTACCGGACGATCTGGACGTTGTCGACGCACGCGCGCTCATCGAGCGAACAGTCGAACTGGCCAAATCAGCGCCGATGCCGGGTCACCGAGGAAGTTACGAACAGGCGTTTCCGGCATGAGCAGCGTCATGCCATCCGTTCGCGGCAGCGAAGCAACGCGGGTACTGGCCGTAACCAGCGGTAAAGGTGGTGTCGGCAAGACCACCGTCTCCATCAATCTGGCCGTGGCGCTCCGCAGCCTGGGCCATTCCGTCGTGCTGCTCGATGCCGATCTCGGTCTCGCCAATGTCGATGTACTCCTCGGGATCACACCAGAGCGTTCGCTGGCACATGTCATCGATGGCGAATGCGAGCTGGCGGACGTTCTCGTCAATGGTCCGGCCGGTATCCAGATTATCCCGGCAGCGTCCGGGATTCAGCGCATGGCCGAACTCACCGAGTTCGAGCGCGCCGGTCTGATCAGCGCATTCAGCGTGCTCGAGCGCGAAGTCGATTTCATGGTTGTCGATACGGCGGCCGGGATTGCCGCCAATTCCCTGCAGTTTTGCGACGCCTCGCAGGAAGTCCTGGTGGTGGTGTGCGACGACCCGGCCTCGTTGACCGATGCGTACGCCACCATCAAGGTGCTCAACCAGCGGTCAGGCCGTAACCGCTTCCGTGTGCTGGTCAACATGGCCCACGAAGAACGGGCCGCACTGCGTCTGTTCTCCAGACTGCTCGACGTAACCGATAGATATCTGGATGTGAGCCTGGATTATGCAGGCCAGATCCCGTTCGACCCGCAGCTCGCCCAGGCCGTCAGGCGACGCCAGTGCGTGGTCGAAGCTTTCCCTGGTGGACCGGCCGCGCGCGCATTCAAGAATCTCGCACGCACGACCGATAACTGGCCTATACCGCGCTGGGCCAGCGGACGTCAGGAATTTTTTGTCGAGCGCATGGCCCGGTCAGCGACATTTGGGAGGGTAGCCCTGTCATGAAGAATTTGGCGGCATACAAAAAGACGGCCGGCTGCGGCCTGGCCGATCGCAGTCAAAAAGATCTGGTTGGCGATTATGCGCCACTGGTCAAACGCATTGCGTATCACCTGATGACGCGCTTGCCCCCCACGGTGCAGGTCGATGATCTCATTCAGTCAGGCATGATTGGCCTGCTGGAAGCGTCGCGCAACTACGATGCCTCGCAGGGTGCGAGCTTCGAGACGTATGCCGGGATCCGCATCCGTGGTGCCATGCTCGACGAGATCCGCAAAGGCGACTGGGCACCGCGTTCACTGCATCGCAAGGTCCGGGCGATCACCAAAGCGGTGGCCGATGTCGAAGCCCGTCACGGTCGCGACGCCCGCGATGCCGAAGTGGCCGACGAAGTCGGCATGTCTCTCGACGACTACTATCACACGCTGCAGGACGCTACTGGCTATCGCGTCTTCAGTTTCGAAGATCTGCCGGCCGGTGAAGAAGGGATGACCGAGGGTCTGAACGGCAAGATCCCGGAGCCACCCGAAATGGTCGAAAACGCCATGTTCAAGCAGGCGCTTGCGGACGCTATCAATAGCCTGCCCGAGCGCGAACGGCTGGTCATGTCCCTGTACTACAGAGAAGAGCTCAATCTGCGCGAAACCGGCGAAGTGCTTGGCGTTAGCGAATCGCGGGTCTGCCAGATCCATTCGCAGGCATTGATCCGGCTCAAGTCACGCATGTCGGAATGGACCGAAGCGGGCTGAGCGAGTCATCGACGCCAGCGCATCACACCAGGGTACCTGGAGGTAACCGTGGACAAGAACATGAAGATCCTCGTCGTCGATGACTTCTCGACGATGCGTCGGATTATCAAGAATCTGCTGCGCGATCTCGGCTACAACAATATGGAAGAAGCCGACGATGGCAGTACGGCGCTGCCTATGCTGAAGACCGGCAAATTCGACTTCCTGATCACGGACTGGAATATGCCGATCATGGAAGGAATCGAGTTGCTGAAGCAGATCCGCGCCGACCCGGCGCTGGCTGCTCTGCCGGTATTGATGGTGACCGCCGAGGCCCGCCGCGAACAAATCGTTTACGCGGCTGAAGCCGGCGTCAACGGCTACATCGTCAAACCGTTCACGGCGCAGACGTTGGAGCAGAAGATCGCCAAAATTTTCGAACGTGTCGGTGCCGCTGCATAACGGAACATGAGGACGAGGAATGAGTCAGTCGGCAGCGCTACAGGACAATCTGGAACTCGCGCGGCGTCTGGTCGACGCTATCGAATCCGGCGACAACGTCGTCACTAACGACCTGATCGGCGCGTTGAACGATGCTCGTTTCGAAGTCCTGTTCCAGGAAATAGGCAAATTGACGCGCGAACTGCATGATACATTCGGTGCGCTGGTTGCCGATGAACATCTGGCTTCGCTCGCGCGGGAATGTATGCCGGACGCGCGTGCCAGATTGCACTATGTCATCGAGAAAACCGAGGACGCCGCGCAGCGCACGCTGACCGCGGTAGAAACCATGATTCCGCTGTCGGACCAGTTTGTCGCCGACGCCGGGGAGTTGAGACTGGCGTTTGTTGCGGAGCCCGGAACGAGCTCGCTACAGCAACGCACGCTCGCGTTTCTTGACGGTGTCTCGATCTACGGAGGCAGACTGCGCTCCGGCCTGACCGAGATATTGATGGCGCAGGAATACCAGGATCTCACCGGTCAGGTAATCAAGCGGACCATCGACCTCGTGAGTCAGGTCGAAGAAAAACTGGTCGGTCTCGTCAGCGCGTGCGGCGTTGTTACGCAGCGCGCGGGAGCGATCCCGGCGCCGGTCAGTGCAAGTGTCTCGCACGGGCCGAGTACCAGTCGCCAGAACGCCGTACTCGGGCGTCAGTCCGAGGTCGATGAACTGCTCGCCAGTCTCGGCTTTTAATTCAGCTCCTGATCCCCGGTCACCCGGCGTCAAGTCGCTGCCGGGGAGTTGCTTCGCCGGACCCGTTACCATTCAGCTTCGAGGATGCTGGCCGCTAGATCAGCGTGCGGCGTGATCATCCTTGCCGCAGGTTTTCTTCCCCGCCAGTGCGACGGTCGCACTGGTGCCGCAGCGGGCGGGCCGGCGAAAGTGAGGCAAGGTCAGACGAATGATTATGGACGACGACATAGTCCACGACTTTCTCGTCGAAGGTGGCGAGCTGCTCGATCTGCTCGATACGCAGCTGATCTCGCTGGAAGGCCGGCCGCAGGATCGCGACTTGCTGAACGCTGCTTTCCGCAGCTTTCATACTATCAAAGGCGGCGCCGGATTTCTGGGCCTCGAAGCGCTCGTCGCTGTCAGTCATCAGGCTGAGGATCTGTTTGATCGGCTGCGGCATGGCACACTCGCAATAGACGCGGAACTGATGGACCTTCTGCTCCGCGTGCTGGACGTTCTGCGCGGCATGTTCGACCAGTTGCGAGCAGGGCACCCGCCGCAGAGTGCGCCGGCCGAATTGCTGACGGCGCTAGCCGAGCGGGTTGCCGGGACGCAGGCAACCGATCCCATGCGCGAAATAGTCGAAGAAATGACGGCTACCGCGCCTGCCGCTGAGAATGCGGACCTGATCACCGATGACGAATTCGAAGCATTGCTCGATAGACTGCATGGCCCTTCGAACGTTGCTGCATCCGCCGACACGGGTGCGCCCGGTGAACTTATTACCGAAGACGAATTCGAGGCGCTGCTCGACCGCCTGCATGGTCCCGGCAATGAGCACGCCGTGGTTGCGACAGCTACACTGCCTATCGTGAGCGGCACGTCAGCGCCGACAGCAACGCCCGCTCAGCGTGAAATACCAGCCAAGGATACCACCGTCCGTGTCGAGACTGAGACGCTCGATCGCATCATGAATATGGTCGGCGAACTGGTTCTGATTCGAAATCGCCTGACTAATCTGCAATCGGCTATTGGCAACGTGGCTGTTTCGGAGACAGTTGCGAATCTCGATGTGGTTACCAGCGATCTGCAGATGGCCGCGATGAAAACGCGCATGCAACCGATACGCAAGGTATTCGGTCGCTTCCCGCGTGTAGTGCGCGATCTCGCACGCCAACTCAACAAGGAACTCAACTACGAGACTGCCGGCGAGGACACCGAACTAGACAAGAATCTGGTAGAGGCCATATCTGATCCGCTCATCCACCTGGTGCGCAATGCTGTCGACCACGGCATCGAGATGCCGGCCGAACGTCGTGCTGCAGGTAAAGCCGCGGCTGGTACGTTGCGCCTTACGGCAGAACAGGCCGGCGATCAAATCCATCTCGTGATCAGCGACGACGGAAAAGGCATCGACGCCGAGGCGCTCCGATGCAAAGTCGTCGAAAAAAAGCTAATGGATGTCGATGCGGCAACGCGCCTGAGCGAACGCGAGTGCTTCGAGTTGATATTTCTGCCGGGCTTTTCCACCAAGGAAGCGATTTCTGATATTTCCGGTCGCGGCGTTGGTATGGATGTCGTCAAGACTCGCATTGCGCAATTGAATGGAACGATAGAAATCGATTCCCGACTTGGTCTCGGCACGACCATCCGCATTGCGTTGCCATTGACCTTGGCCATCATGCCGACCTTGATGATCGTGCTCGGCCACCAGGTGTTCGCGCTTCCTCTCGTCAACGTGCAGGAAATCATCAACTTCGAACGAAGTCAGGCGCGCGAGGTCGACGGGCGCAAAACGTTGGTCATTCGTGGTCGGGCAGTGCCGTTGTTCTATCTATCGCGCTGGCTCGTCAAAGGTGTTCATGAATTCCGCGAGAACAGCGGTCATGTTGTCATCGCCAGAGTGGGCGGACAGAGCATTGGTCTACTGGTCGATGAACTGATCGGCCAGGAGGAAGTCGTCATCAAACCACTTGGCGCGCTCCTGCATGGCACTAAAGGCGTATCGGGCGCCACTATCACGGGTACCGGTAAGATCGCGCTCATTCTCGATCTGCCGAGCCTGCTCGACGCCTATGCGCATCGCTGACGGTAGACGGCGAAGGGATTTGTAATGCGGTACGACCTCCTCAGTCTGTCGGGACTAACTGTTGCGCTCTGCGCCGTGCTGTTCGGTCAGCATCTGGAAGGCGGCAGTATCGGCACTCTGCTGAACGGGCCGGCGATGTTGATCGTCGTCGGCGGCAGTATCGGCGCGACGATGCTGCAATCACCGTTGCCGGTCTTCGTCCGCGCATTGAACATGTTGATCTGGATCGTGCGGCCGCCACAGCGCATGCCGGAGGCCGTGCTGCAGGAGATCCTGCGCTGGGCCCAGCTCGCGCGCCGCGAAGGACTGCTAGGTCTGGAAAGAGTTGTCGAAGTCATTGAAGACGACTATGCGCGAAAAGGACTGCAACTGGTCATCGACGGCAATGATCCGGAAACGATCCGCGAAACGCTCGAACTCGATTGCCTGGCGCGTGAGCGACGTGACCTCAATGCTGCCCGTGTGCTGGACGGCATGGGTGGCTATGCGCCGACGCTCGGCATTCTCGGCGCCGTTATGGGCCTGATCGAGGTCATGAATCATCTGGCTGACCCGTCCATGCTCGGCCGCGGAATTGCCGTTGCATTCGTGGCCACCGTCTATGGCGTGGGTCTCGCCAATCTGGTGTTCATTCCCATTGGCAATAAACTGAAGGCGCTGGTGCGCGAGGAATCGCGGGTGCAGGAAATGCTGGCCGTTGGCGTTGCTGCGATCGCGGCCGGTGAGAATCCACGGGTGGTCGAAGGGCGGCTGCAGGGATTGATCGTGTGAACGCGCCGGTCGCACCGTCATCGGCGCGTCTGCGGGTTCGTCCATTCAGAACGGTGAGCGCGGAGTCGGGGGATACCGCCGATCAGCTCGACAGTCAGCGCTGGGTGGTTTCCTATGCTGATTTCGTCACGTTACTGTTCGCGTTTTTTGTTGTCATGTACTCGATCTCCTCAGTTAACGACGGCAAGTTCCGCGTCTTTTCCGAATCGATGGTGACTGCGCTGGAGCAACCCCCACAGTTGCCGGCGCCCATCGATCTCGGCGGCGGTATGCCAGGACGCGATCGGCTCGGCGATGCGGCTATCAGCGCCGCACCGCTGGTCGAAGGCCTGCTGGCCGACGAGGACGGCAGTTTGTCGTCTCCAATAGACCCGCTTGGCACGGATGGCAAGGACGAACTGAGCACCGTCGAGCATATCCTTGCCGGACCGATCAGCGGTGGTCATGTTCATTTGCGGCAAAGCGCTGACTGGACAGAAATCGAGCTCGACAGCGGATTCATGTTCACGAGTGGTGCGGCGCGATTATCAACAGAAGCAGACGACGTACTAGGCCGCCTGTTGCCGGTGTTGCAATCGACCGACACGCCGGTGCGCGTCGAGGGCTATACCGACAACGTACCGCTCGCGGGCGGTGTCTACGCTTCGAACTGGGAGCTGTCGGCAGCACGAGCGGCGAGTGTTGTCGATCACCTTGCCCGAACCGGCGTCGATGCTGGCCGCTTATCGGCCACCGGTTTTGGCGAACGCCATCCGGTCGGCGACAACGCGACCTCCACTGGACGCCAGCGTAATCGCCGGGTCGTCATCGCGTTGGCCCGACATCAGGAGGTAGCAGATGCCAGCGTTACCATTGCCGCGCAAGCCGAGGTAGCGACGGAAGCGCTGCCACCGTTGTCATTGCGACGTGTGTCCGAACTGCCCGGACCGGAGCACCTTAGTCTATGAAATCCGGGAATGCCGAGTCGCCGCCGCGTCAAGCAGGGCAGGCCACAACCGTCGTCAATCTTACCAGCATGAGGACCGCGCGCTACGTGTTGTTCAGCGTCGGTCATATTCGATTTGCGCTGGCCAGTACGGATATCGCTTCGCTGACCCGCGAACCTGACAGCCGCTGCGAATACGTCAGTAGTGGCGCGCTGGTCCCGCGTCGCTATCATGACCGCGCACAAATCGATGCGCGCCACGATTACTATATTCATCTAGCCGGCTGCCGTCTCGGCATCAGTGCCTGTCGCTGCGATGGGGCGGCAACTCTGGAATCCGCGAAGCTTTCGCCGGTGCTGGAGACAGATGAAGCGCCGTGGATCGTGGCGACGCTCGCCCACCCGCCCAGCCTTGTGCTCGACAAGCGAGCTCTGATTGCGCGTCTGCACGCCTGCTCCGTTGCTTGACCAGGGCCCTGAAGTTCTACGCACCACTGGCACGAAGCATGCAGTTCTTTCCGCAATGGGCACTTCGATGACGTGTTTTTGACACTGATAGCTGGCCCTGGAGGACTCAGGCATGAACGCAGTCGTCAAAGAAAAAGCAGGCCACCTGTACCGCTGGGTGACTTTCCGTCTGGCAGAGGAAAGCTACGGTATTAATGTGCTGCAGGTGCAGGAAGTCCTGCGCCTGACGGATGTCGCTCCAGTACCCGGCGCTCCGCCTTATGTCATGGGCATCATCAATCTTCGCGGCAACGTCGTGACAGTCCTCGATACGCGCAAGCTGCTCAGTCTCGCCAGCGACGAGACTACGGATAATTCACGCATCATGATCGTCGAGTCCGGCAAGATGACGGTCGGATTGCTGGTCGACAGCGTGGCTGAAGTCGTCAATATCAGTGTCAACGATATCGACCCGCCGCCGACAGTCGGCAGTGAGGACTGCTCGCGCTATATCCAGGGTGTCTTCAGCACGGAAGCCCAAATCCTGATCCTGATCGATCTCGACAAGCTGATCAGCGATGACGATCGGGACGCGATCGGACTGATGTAAACAGCCACCATGGCGCTCGATATTCATCCGGTCCTGCCAACCCCGCCAGCGCCGCCGGCACGCCGGGTCGAGCCGCATGAGCAAAAGCGACAGAATTCCGACACCAGACGGCAGCCGCCGTCGAAGCCTGCATCCGAGGGTGACACCGCCAGTAACGGAGTCGATACCTATGCCTGAGTTCCTGAACATGCTCGAACTATTGATCATAATGCTCTGCGCCGTCGGCTGTGCGGTATCAGCCTGTTATTATCAGCGGCAGCGCGGCACCGTCAGTCGCCTGCGCGACGAACTGAATCAGCTGCACAAGCACCTGCTCGGTCTTGAACGTGACCTCGGTGCGCTGGTTTCCTGTTCGCGTCACATCGGCGATCGCATCGGTGACGGCGAACGCAGCCGACGCACCCTGCAAAAGCAGCTCGACCGTCTGCAGTTCAGCGACGACAACCAACTTGCCGTCGAACACGCCATGAAGCTCCTGAACAGCGGTCTGCCGCTAAAGGAAATCACCGATATCTGCGACCTGACCGCCGGCGAAATCGACATCCTGCAGAATCTCTCCCGACATCGTCAGGCCGCCTGAGTCAGCGCCTCGCTTCCGACGGGCTCCGGTCCCCCGGAGCACCCGCCAAATCCCAGACCGTATCCGGTACAATGCGCCCGCCCTGCAGGGGTGAGCAAACGCACTGCCGTTTGCGAATCAATCCCTCTGGCAAGGTTGGATGTCGAGCGCGATACGTACACTTCAGGCGACTGTTTTGAAACTCCAAATACGTTTTCAGGTTTGAGGAGGAATTAGTAACGATTGCAGAACTTGGTTGTAAGTCTATCGATCGCGGAAATGTACTCTACTTCCCAGGGCCCGCTAAAAAATTGTGTAAATTTCATGCTCACACACGACAACTGTGGTAGGACGTCAGAGCACCCGATAACTGACGGCGTAAATATTTATGAACGAAAATGCTTCGCGGATCACTTCTTGCCCCTTTATCAATCTCATGTGAAACTTAGATTTGGGCATTCCCATGCCTATCATCCCATGCGGTGCCTGGGCTACACCATTAGCCCCACCACTATTTTAACGTGATTTAGCTAGCCCTCTTAGTTGTTGCAAAACTCGTTGTTTCTAAGCGTATAAAAAGTCAGTCGGAATGGAGTTCGACGGAGAATGCTGAAAAGCTTGGTACGAATTTGCGCCGCATCGCTCGCTGCGGTATTCCTAATGCATAGCCGGACTGTGATGTCCGATGAATCAAAAGTAATTTCACTAGATTTAGAGTGCCGTAATCACTCTGGACAGGTGCTAATTCTCCCGCCACCTGCGGACCAACGCCAGTTCGACGCGAACGATGCTGTTGCCTACTTTGAGCGGTTCCGCCCAGCTGGAATTTTTCTGCAGAAATACCAGTTCGACGCTACAGAAATGCCGCGAAAAAGTGCTCAGGCCGCAACCGCTCACTACATATATCAATTGCGACTTGCGGCTCAGCAAGCTGGAATTCCTCCGATACTAGTATTTGCCGATTACGAGCGAATTACGGACGAATCGGGATCGAGTTTTCAGGCGTCTGCGATAAATATTCCTCGCTCCGCTATGCAACTTACAGCAACCTCTGAGCCTGCATTAGTGCAAGCTGCTGGGTTGATGGACGGTCGTAACCTTAGAAATCTCGGAATTGACGCAATATTTGGCCCGGTTCTTGACGTTGATAGGACAAGTCAAGGAGGTAAAAGCGATTTTGAAGCTCGCATGTACAGTGATGTACCAAATGTAGTCGCAAATGTGTCATTTCTCTATTCTGCCGGCCTCATCGAGGCTGGATTGCTACTGTTTCCGAAGCATTTTCCGGGCTATGGCTCAGTTGAAGGATCGACCGAACGCTTAACAGATTCAGCTGCGACATCGAATGCGTCAATGAAAGTGGCAATTGAAGATCTTTCGCCATTTAGAGAGCATCTAGGAATTGCATCCGGATTTATGACGTCCCATGCCGTCAATGTATCGCTGGGCGATACTGTTCCAGGAACGCTCTCACGCACGATCGAATACTTGGTTAGAAAAGAAACTGTTAGTACTGGAGCTACAGAAATTGCAGGTTTTGAAGACCAAGAGGTGCTGTTAGTTACAGATGATGTAAGTCAAATGGGAGGGGTATCCCATTATCTTCGCGCGAAAGGACTTTTGTTGGGTGATTTCGTAGTAGGGGCGCTTAAGGCAGGGCACTCACTTGTTTTAGTTGCTCATCAAACTGAAAAGAGAAATTCAAAGCTAACAAGAAAAGCGGGAGAATGGCCATTACCGACGCAGATCTCCACGAATTTAATAGAACGGTGTAGCCAAGATCAGATGTTTCGCAAGAAACTAAAAGAGCACGCAGCGCGAGTAATAGCCCTAAAGGATAAGGCAATTGCTAGGGGTGTAATTCCGTATGACGGTAACTTTGACGACTATTCAGTTGTTTCTGACTTTGGAAAACAGCACCCTGGAAATGCAAAGCCGAACGATACGGGGTACCGCAAACTGGCAACCAATAGTGAACTTGATACTAATATTGCGGAGGCCGCGATGTTCGGGACGTTTCGAGATGATATTAGTATACGCAATGGAAGTTTTGTCACTATTGTCTCTGGGTCGAAACGAAATTCTCCTCTCCGACGTGCAACAGACGAGCTGAAGAAGAATAGCCGCCTTGCCAAACGTTTCGATGTCGTTTTCTGCGATGAACCTCCCGAAAAAGCTAGACTACGATACACATGTTTGAAAGAAGCTATAAAGAAAAGTATGGAGCGCGGTGATGTAATTGCCACTGTTTTGGCAGATGGAGATGGACGAACTGACTCTGCTAATCTTATGGAATATGCGGCTTCGATAAAGGTCGGAAGTCCTGAGCATCATCCTGTTTTGATAGGAATTATCCAAACCTCACCACGGTATATCTCGCCAAAAGCTCTAGCCGAGTATGATGGCTTTATGGGAAATCTTAGCGGAGATTATCAATCCAATCTGGTTGCTTTAAGTTATCTACTAGATCCTGAAATGCCTATTCTCCCTAAAATTCGCTCTTTCCCACTACGGATGGCGTGGGCGTTTGATCAACCTGAAAGTATATTCGCGAACGAATCAGGATCTGGTGCATTGAAGGCTGGAGCTTTGATGTCGGCCATACTACCAGTTGGGACTCGACCCGATATCAGCGGATTAAATGAAGATTTGACGCAAGAGATTCGAAAAACTACTTGGCTAACAAACTTAATTGAAATGCTGATTAGGGTGATATCGATTTTAATATTAGTCTTAATTGTGAAAACTCATTCATTTCCGAACAGTCTTAAGAAGGCAGTTGATACTCACGGCGTCGGCTACACAGCCTTAACGGTATTTTTCGTGAAGAATAAGAACTCGCTGCTCAGTCTTAGGTTCTGGACATTTCATCGAATGCTAGTTGTGGTTTCTTTTTTGTTGGCTATGTGGATGCTTTTCAAACCGCATCTCATTGCCCAGCAATTGTATACCTGGGCGTAGCTGTACTCGTGTCCCCGAAGGGGACATAACAAGACGCCGGCAAAATGGAAATCCTGCAGAACCTTTCCCGAAATCGCCTCATTCTTTGAGTCCAGTGCTCGGACTAGGTTCGTTCCAACCGGCCCGGCGCATGCGACAAATCATGGGCTGTATACGGTACAATTTCGCTGCCTTGCGTAGGCAATCGAATTTAGGAGAGGTGGCCGAGCGGTTGAAGGCGCACGCCTGGAAAGTGTGTATACGGTAAAACGTATCGAGGGTTCGAATCCCTCTCTCTCCGCCAAACAGTCGTCGCAGTGAGCGCGTCTCTGACGGCTCACTGCGATTTCTCAAAGGAATCAAAGGGCTTGCGATGTACCGTCTCATCGCGTATCGCGGGTTAATCACCGGTGAATGTTGGCGGTGTCTTGTTCGCGTAGGCAGCAGCGGCCGCTTTCTGATCGGCAGTGTTGTGGGTCAGCAAATTCTGGTCCGCATCCATATGCATGAGGGCGCGCGCGAACGCACCGCTGACCTGGTTCACACTACGTTTGATCATCTGCGCGGCGATCGGCGATTTATGCACATAGGTCTCCGCGAAGGCCCGAGTCCGCGACAGCAGATCGGCGGGAGCGACTAGCTCTTCGATGAGTCCCCAGTCTAGTAAGATCTTCGCCACTACTCGCTCTCCGCCTATCACTAAGCGCTTGGCCCGGGTCGGCCCCAGCAGAGCGATGGTCAGCGGCAGGCTCTGCCACATGAGGTTCATGCCGAGATCAATTTCCGGGTATTGGATGAAACAGTCATTAGCTCCGATGCGGAAATCGGCGGCGGTGACGAGGCACGCACCCCCGCCTATCGCGCCGCCGTTCCATGCTGCTATCGTGATCTGATCGATTCCGAGAACGGCGTGCAGAGCGCGCTCACCGATGCGGAACCGTCGGCGACGTAGCACCATCGGCTGCGCAAGCTCGGAAGCGTGATCCTTGAGATCTGCGCCAGAGGAGAAATGACGGCCAGCGCCCGTGAAGATGACTACGCGGGTATAACTGTCTTCGCGAAACGCGAGCGCACAGTGCTCAATTTCGGCCAACGTATCGTAATTGAGCGCATTGGCACGGGCAGGTCGCTGTAACGTGACGGTTGTAACGTGACCGTCGCGTTCGACGTTAAGATGCTGATAGCTCATACCGTAGACTCCAAGCGGCGACCAGAGATCATTAACGAATACGCGCGGCACATTGCGCAAGAGCCGGCGGCTATCGTTGAGTCCATATATTGCCTTTCCTTTCTGTTCGTCTAGAGATGGCAGCGATGTCGTCAAAGCGGCGCCGCAACAATCGCGATTGCTCTGCCTATGATGCTACGGACTTGGCGCCGATCACGCGCGAGAACCTCTCCGACCCACCCAGACTCACACTTGTTGCATTTAAACACACTAAAGCCGACCAGTTGAGTAAAGTAGATCTAACGTTGGAGTTCGGAAATGGGACCCCAGTGTGCGAGCCGTACGTCGCCTATCTCGAAGCCCAAGAGTACGCAATTAAAAACGGCAAAGGCCTGCGAAGTTTCCGTTGGTTCTCAGACAAATCTGCTGGAATAAGTCGCCCGCCGGTCGTCGTTACTGGTGATCGCGAAAAGAAAGCGATACACGCGCGCGCAGTGTATGGAAAACCGCCGCTACAAGATTCCACAGTCGAACTCGCACTGAGCCTGATTAGTATGTGGAAAATTCCCCGGGGAATTGACGTCAACAAGGATGGGATTGATGACCCCATCTATTTTGTCGCACGCGGTCAATGCAATGAAAATGAAGTCGGAATGCGCCCTTCATTTTGGATACGTCGATATATATGTGAGCAAGTACCCGATAAACGTAATGCCCGATTAATGCGAATTGTTGCTGGAGATCCCTCGCTAAAAGACGAAAAGCCAACAGCCGACGACGAAATGTTCCATGGATTTTCAAATAACGTATTCTCGTTTTTTATATTCGAAGGGCGCACCTATCTCGATTCTTCGAATACTCCGTCGAACATGCGTGGCTCGCTTGCGCGAGCTTCCGAACGAGTAAAAGCGAGACTACGGAATATCACCGTGTAGAGCGTTTATCAGGATCGCCGTAAGAAGCTATGCACAATATGGGTACCGGATGATCGCTTGCGCTGATGAATAAATGACTCGATGCATTCCCGGCGGCCCGCCCATCTTGACGTTTGCGGCCTGGGCTCGGTTGGCTTCACCCACCGGCCGGTAGCGTTTGCAGTGCAACGGTTTGTCCCAAGTGATCCCTGAACTCAACTGCCCGTGGAAATGGGGAAATACCCAGTTGAGGTGGCCTTGTTTCCTAAACTCCGCCGCATAGCCACCGCACAGCACAACAAAGAGAAAGTGAAAGGCAATAGAGCACCAGGCAGCGGAACCGGGTTCAAGAAATCCGGTGACAGCGCAGTGTAAGTAAACCCTTCGGGCAAACTCAGACTTAAAGTGGCTGTGCTTGAAAAATCGACCATTCTGTCCGTACCTCCGTAGGGAAATCCCGCGTTGACGTACGCCTGAAACCAGGTAAACACTTCGTAGGTCGTGTGGATAAAATCGATTGGTACGCTGGCAACTAACTCGCTGTCGACTACCGACGACCCCTCAGCAGATCCCGCATAGCTGTGGACTGCGTAGCCTTCGGTACAGTCCACATTTTCGCATCGACGGAGGCTTAATGCCAAAAAGAAGGAGCCGCCGGAGTTGCCGTCGACAATCTGAAAATCGTATGGCATCAACAGGTTGATGCTGTAGTTTCCAGGAGCTATCGGGCCGTCCGGCAGCCCTATCGTGATAATTTCCCTCATCGAACCGTACGCAACGGCACCCGCCCTATACGCCGGGTCAGTCACGTGCACGGATGCAAATCCTCGAAGAGTACCGCTTCTCGCGTCGACGGTTGACCAGGCGGCGGTGCTACTGTGTGGGCCCGCATTGACCGCCGAAGTCGACGCGATCGACAGGCCAGATGGTTCAAGGCCGTCGTATACCCCAAATCCGTCTTCGTGAGCTTGCGACTGCGAGGCAACTTCAAGTGCCATCCCATTGCTCGAATAGATGAGCCCGCACAATTCGGCCGCTGCAACCAATAGAAGGCCGATGCGCCTTATTGAATGCTGCGGGACGATGCCAATGTCTATTCCGCTTTTCATATTGCTCTCCGCGAAATTTCGATTAATTGAGCTGCCTCCCAGAGGCAGCTCAGTAGCTACGATGCACGGCCTCGCAAGCAAATATCTGAATGCAAATTCCGGAGTACGGGGGCTGTATATTCACCAGTGAATCAGGCCGTCGTTTCAGCAAACGCGGCGGCCGTTTGACGGAGCGCCGCCGAACAACGGCGCCGACGTCGAGTCACGCCTGTTGCAATGAATCCGGCACAAACCAAGGTACTTGATAAGGGTTCGGGCACGCCGACCTCGTCTGACACTTCGCGGAAAGTCCAGCCAGTTGGCTGCAGATTCGCGCCGTAATTGTTAAAACCATAATCGGAGTAAAAGTCGCAGCCAGCTGGCGGGGACACCACGCAGATCTGCGCCGACCCCTGGTCGTAACCCTGTTGCGAAGTGGGATCCCAGTAAAGCCCAACACTATTCATGAAACCAGAAGCTGTTGAATCAAAGATGGCGGCACTGACCCGCCACGATGTAATTTGTCCGACGCTGTCAGTTTGCAAGCCGATGTATAGATTATCCAACGGTCCATGCGTCAGGTTAGACATTGAATTGCGCTCATCGCTGATTGACCACGCATCGACCAGCCCAGCGTAATCGACGCCTGCCAAGTTTGCAGGAAGAGAGGCGCTCAAGGTAAAGCTTGCATCGATGTGCATCGATGTCGTGTACTGACCCAGCACTTCGGGAACGTCGACGATTCCCGCGAAATTCTTCCCGCTATAGTTATAGATGACGCTCGCGTTCGCGGAGAACGCCACCGCCAGTAGCGCGAGCATAACAAGCGGCAAACCGATTGCGTCAGTTGCTTTATGAGTCGCGATGCGATTATTCAAGTCCAACTCCTCCATGTTAGGTAATGTGACATCGCATAACCGTGCAGCGCCAACCGCCCGGCACCTGCAGTTCTTCTCTGTACAATAATCGCCGGCCGACGATAACTAATCGGCAAAAATCGTCCTCGGGATACGATACGAGGCGGACATTTTCTCGTCGGTGTGCCTACTATATTGAGCGGGTTGCGATGGGAGCACCTCCCAATTGGGAGGTACTTGGGTAATCACGCGCGCACTACGGTACTGAATCGCGCCGGCTTCTCCGGAGACCAATTAGTTTGAGTCAGGCGTTATTTTCGCTCTCACTGTCGGAGGCTCGCGTCGCTGCGTTGTTGGTATTGGGTCGAACACTGCGCGAAATCGCGACGCGGATGGAAATGACGTATGAAACGGTCCGCTTTGTGCTCAAGCAAATCTTCGTGAAGATTGATGTTCACACACAGGCGGAACTCGTTGCTGTCCTTTCGGAAGCATTGCATCGGACGCCGCCGGTGGAAGCTGCGTCCAACCAGAGTGCTCGTTTCTCGCACTGACCTGGCGTTTACTAAGTGTATTCCCTGATAATTCCCTGGCAGCGTTTAGCGCTCGCTATTTTGAATCGGCGTAACTCCCTTGAAAAATATGGCGAAAGGCGCTGAGTTGCGGCGCGGCTTGTGGCAAGCGCAGCCGGGCGTTTCCTGGTAATCAAGAGGAGTAGCACAATGAAAATAGGCATCATGAGCGGCGCCCGCGCCCGCAGTAACGACGTCAACGATATCGGCCGTACGACGACCGTCGACGAAATCTCCGAACTCGCACGCCGATGCGAGCAAGCCGGGCTCAACACGCTGTGGATGGCCAACGTGTTCTCGCTCGATGCAATCATGACCATGGCGATTGCCGGGCGCGAATCGCGCACGCTGGAAGTCGGCACGGCGGTCACTCCCACTTACCCGCGGCACCCGACCGCCATCGCCCAGCAGGCGGTGACCGCGGCGGCAGCCTGCAACAATCGCTTTGTGCTCGGCATCGGCTTGGCGCACAAAGTCATGATCGAGGACATGCTGGGCATGTCCTACGCCAAACCGGCGCGGCACATGCGCGAATATCTCGAAGTGCTGATGCCGCTGTTGCGGGGCGAGGTCGTCAATTACAGCGGTGAGCAGTATCGCGTCACCGGGCTCTCGGTTGGCGCCGCTGGCGCCACTACCGTGCCGGTGGTGGTGGCCGCACTGGGCTCTGAGATGCTCAAATTGGCCGGTGAATTCACCGACGGTACGAGCACTTGGATGGTCGGTCCGAAGACGCTCGAAGCGCATATCATCAAGAACATCACGGCCGCCGCCGGCGCACGCAAGCGCCCGCGTGTGATTGCCGGCTTTCCCATCGTTCTGACCAACGAAGTTGATAGCGCGCGTCAGACCCTCGCCGGGCCGCTGTCGATTTACGGCCAGTTACCGAGTTACCGGGCGATGCTCGATCGCGAGGGACTAACCCAACCGCACGATATCGGCATCATCGGCAACGAGCACGTATTGCGTTCGGCGCTTCTGCGCCTGCGCGATCTCGGCGTGACTGATTTCAATGCGGCGATTGCCGAAGTCGACGACGGTGCTTTTCAGCGTACCTTTGATTTTCTGGCAGGGATAGCAGGCGAACTGGGTGAGGCAAGCCGTCGGTAGGAAACTGACGACGCTGCCCTCAAGGTCTGCTATCCGGGAACACAAAAAACTACGGCGGCCGGAGCCGCCGTAGTCATTCTCAGCTCAGACCGATCCGCTTAGACGCGGCGCGCCCGGCGGGTTGCGCCGAAGCCAACCAGGCCGAGGCCGAGCAGGGCCAGAGAAGCCGGTTCCGGTACGCCGACATCGCCGGTCGTGCCCAGCACGACGACACCGTCATGCGTAACAAACGTCGGCGAGCCAAAACGGTTGACCGATTCGGTGCTGCTGCCCGAGCCGGCACAACCCGAATTCACGCCTTCGACGCACCACCAATTGATGCCGCTGCCGTTGTTGGGATTCTGGAACAGTGCGAAACCGGAGCCGCTGAAGTCAAACAGCAATTCAGTGGCGCTTGCGCTCAATATGCTACCGGAGACGAGCAGGTTCGAGTTACCCGGGAAGAGCAGGTTGAACGGGCCATTGCCATCGCCGTCATCGATCTGGAGATCCCAGCCGATGACATTGGCCGAGCCCAGCACGCCAATCGTGCCATCCGTTTCAAGCGTGCCGACCACCGAGCCGATGCCGATGATGCGGTTGATGTTGAAGATCGGGCCAGCCAGGGCGATCGACGGGGCCAGGACGAAGGCCGCGAAGATGAATAACAAACGTTTCAATTTCATCGTGTTTTCTCGCTTTAAGTATTTTGGTATGCGTGCCAGTCTCGGCGGAATCAGGGTTGCGATTGCAAGTCGTGGGCCATGAAGGAATGTTTCATGAATTCAGTAAGTTGCTTTCTAAGCTTTTGAATCTCAGCAGGCTCGCTGTAAGAATTCTGGACGGCCATGCACGGCCAATCGAGGCGAGAATTGTCCGTCGCGGACTGCTCGGGGCCCCGAGTGTGCGGCTTAAGTGGTTCTGAGTTCTAAGATTAAACTAAGAATATCAATTATTTGAGAATATCTCGAGAAACAGCCTGGCGTTGCGGTCAGCCGTGCGCCGGTAATCCGCGCCGTTCTCCTGGCGATGTAAGCGCTGCTTTACAAAAACGGGATCAACCGGTTGATGGCCTGCTGCGCCAACCTGCGGCGACTCATCCCGTCGAGTGACGAATTGTGTCGGCGTGACCTTGGGTCAAAGCCGCGCGCAGTATAGGTTGGCGACGCGCGCGACCATTGGCGGCGAGGTGACGTCCCTCAGCGGACCACCGACAATGGCGCGCCGTGCGCGGACTCGAAACTGCCCACAGTGCCTGCAGACCCCAACGGAGGACAGTCCCGGCATGCTCGATGACATCGAAAGCCGCCATTCCGCAAATGCGCATCGCAGCCCGCTGCAGACGGGAGGTTTTGTCGTTGGACTCATCGCTCTGGGCATTGCGCTGCTGACCGACGCACCGGCAGAAATGTCACAAGCAGCCTGGACCACGGCCGGTGTGACGGTCCTGATGGCGATTTGGTGGACGACCGAGGCACTACCGCTGGCCGCGACCGCGCTGGTGCCTATTACCGTGCTGCCGATGTGCGGCGCTGGCGACCTCGAGACGGTCGGCGGTGGCTATGGCAATTCGACAGTTTTTCTCATTCTCGGCGGATTCCTGATCGCACTTGCGATGGAACGCTGGGACCTGCATAAACGCATCGCCTATTCGATTGTCGTGCGCGCTGGCGGCAGGCCCCGCCTGCTCGTACTCGGCATGATGGCAGCGACTGCATTCGTCAGCATGTGGACTTCCAATACCTCGACGACGTTGATGATGATTCCGGTCGCGTTGTCGATTGCCGAAGTCGTCGCGCCGGCAGGGCGAGAAGCAACCGCCAGCGAACGTAATTTCGCTGCCGCGATCGTGCTCTGTGTTGCTTACGGTGCCACCATCGGCGGTCTCGGCACGCTCGTCGGCACGCCAACGAACGCACTCGTGGCGGGCTTCATGCGTGAAAACTACGGCACCACCGTCAGTTTTGCACAGTGGTTGATTTTCGGCATTCCGACAGTCGTTCTACTGCTGCCGGCATGCTGGTTCATGCTGGTCCGCTATGCGCTGCCGTTCGAACTTGGCACACAGACTGCCGCGCAGCAGGCCGTTTCCGATGCGCTCCGGGAACTGGGCGCCATGAGCGTCGCGGAGAAACGCATCGCCATAGTTTTCGTGCTCACGGCGGTGGCTTGGATAGTCCGTCCGCTGCTGGTTAAACTGCCTGGTCTCGGGACCTTGAACGATACGGGGATTGCGCTACTTGCCGGTCTGCTGCTGTTCGTCATTCCTGCTGGCGGTAGCCATCGCGGACCGCTGCTCACAGCCGCAGCGCTGAAGCGCGTGCCATGGGATGTGCTCGTATTGTTCGGTGGCGGGCTGGCGCTTGCTGCGGCGATCCAGAGCAGCGGGCTGTCCGGTGCAATCGCGCAGTCGTTGACAGCGCTGGCCGGCCTTCCGCTGTTCTGGCTGACACTCGCCATCACCGTGCTGCTGGTATTCTGGACCGAGCTGAATTCGAACGTCGCTGCCGCTGCAACGTTTGCTCCAATACTCGCCGCGCTGGCTGCGGCGACGGCGTATCCACCGTTGGCGCTGGTGGCACCGGCAGCGATGGCCGCATCCTGCGGATTCATGCTGCCGGTGGGCACGCCGCCAAATGCGATTGTCTATGGCACCGGCAAAGTCAATATTCGAACGATGATGCGTGCCGGCCTGGTCGCCGATCTGCTATCGGTCGTCGTCATCACGCTGGTCGCCGTAATCTTCCTGCCGTTCCTGACTGGCTGAGGAGCCTGTGGATTCGACTGTTAATCCATCAACTTCGAATCGAGTTGATCGACCAGTAATCCGCCGCGCGTCGCAGTCGTCATAATGCGGATCTGTTGTGGCTGGGCGGTCTGATCAAAATCGAAAATCGACAGCACGTGCGTCGAGTACCACACAGCTCGGTACTCGGCTGTCAGTTGCGCATTGCGTCCATAACGTTGATCGTCTGCGCTGATCACGCGATGTTTCAACTTGAGCTGTTTGGCTGCCAGATCGTTGGCGACGATAGTGCGCGCAGCACCGACGCTGACGAGTTCGACACTCGGCGCGTTCCACAATGGCACGTTCAAATCCAGATAGCGCCGGAGCTGTTCCTGCCAGTCCGGTTCCTTCAGATGCGCGCCGGGATCGAACAGCAGCAGGCGCACGGGTTGTTTCGGCTCAAGCACGCGTGACCAAGTGCCAGGAAGGTGCACGTTGTCTGGCGCGCGGCGAAACTGGTCCGCCATTTCCGCATCCTGGTAGCCGCCGACCTCGCAACCAAATCGTGAGATCTGGAACACGGTGTCCGGTCGATCGGCCGCATGGCGGAACAAGCCGTCCAGATAATTGCGGATAACTGCCAGCGGCAGCAGTGACTGTTCACTGTTGCGGCACGGAATGGCATAGCTATTGCCGACCTGTCCGCTGCCAGTTCCGGCTTGTGCACCAAACAGCCGGACTGCGATCGCGGCGGTTTCCTGCGCGTGTTTGCCTGCGGTGTCGGTACCGAAGACGAAGACAGGTTCGGCGCCGACGCGCGCCGATGCGGCTTGAGTAGCGGGTAAAGACACGGGCACATCCCTCGTTTACTGAACGGCAGTCGCGGTTCGATAGTCCCGGGGTCGATGGGATTACGGAATCCGCCCGGAGGGTAGCGGCGGGCCGACAAAAATCTTGCTGATGACTGACTGCCAGCAGTGCTCGGCGCAGGATTTCAACGAAGTCTGCGATACGCTCCAGGCGAGCGCTGCTGCCAGCCATGATAGGGATGCCGGTCGAGCAGCTCGCGATTGCGGAATACCAGTACCAGCACGGCGCCGGCGACGAAGCCGCCGACATGCGCCCAGAACGCGACACCGCCGCCGGCGGCACCAAGAGAGCCGAGCCCTCCCACCATCTGCATCGCGAACCAGTACCCAAGCATCCAGATGGCCGGAATGGCGAATGTCGTGACGTAGAATCCGAACCAGAACAGCATGTGAACGTTGACGCGCGGATAGAGCACGACGTAAGCGCCCATCACGCCACCGATAGCGCCCGACGCGCCGACCATCGGCAGGCCCGAACCGGGCCCGGCGAGCATTTGCACCGCCGCGGCGGCCAGTCCGCACAGCAGATAGAAGACCAGGAAGCGGACGTGCCCCATCGAGTCCTCGACATTATTGCCGAAGATCCACAGAAACCACATGTTGCCGATGAGGTGCATCCACGATCCGTGCAGGAACATATGTGTGATCAGCGTCTTCCAACTCGGCTGGGCGGTGATGACGCAGGCCAGGCGTGGCCCTATCGGGATCTGCATGCCTGCCGGCAGGGTCCCGAGCAGTTCACCCGGCACCAGACCCAAGGTGCAGACCGAGCTGGACAGCGCCGGTTCGCCGCCGAAACCTTGCACCAGCAGCCAGCTCGCGATATTCGCGGCGAGCAGACCGAAAGTAACGAACGGCGTCAGGAAATGTGGATTGTCGTCGCGTAACGGGATCATGACTCGGGTCCAGCGTTGCGCTCAGCGGCAATAACGTCAGCGTCGCGGTTGGTGCACGAGGAAGCTGCATAACAGGGCGACGAAAACCATGGTAAAAACGGCCGCGAGTCCCATTGTTTCCAGCAGATCTGCGACGCGCCAACTGCCCCCCGCCGGGTCGGTGATGGGGGCGTCCGGGATCAGCGCGTAGAGCAGCGGAAACTCGAGTGCCAGCAACATCCAGAACACAATGACCTGCATCCAGTAGACCCGGCTGCGCGGCGCCGTTCCCGGCCGGCCCCACATCGCGAGATAAGCCGCGAACAACTGGAACATGATCCAGGTCGTCAACAGCCAGCCAAAATAGTTGCTCCACGGCACGCCGAAGTAGCCGCCGCCGTCGGCCCATACCCAATCGCGATTGACCGTACCGCCTATCGGGTCGACACACAGGTCCCAGGCCGTCGTCACAAACGCAGCCACTATCGGCTGAGCGAGCAGAATGCCGTGCGTGCGTCCGTTCTGCGTATCGCCGAGCAGAACGCCGGCCAGCACCCAGCCGAGATAGCCGGCAACGGCAAATATCGGACCGACGATAAGTGGAACCTCAAGCAATTTCGGCCCCATGCTCGCGGTGTGGTGGTAGTGGCCAAAAGGGAAACCCGAACCGATGCTCATGTTCTCGAACAGATTGGCGACAATGACCGCGATCACGACGTAAGCAGTAACCCCGCCCCAGCCGTAACGCACCGCGCCGTGGGCCAGGGTGAAGGCCAGCATGAGCGCAAGCGTCACGTAGCGGGCCAGCCCGGGTGAAATGACGTCCGGTGCCAGCAGGCTGGTCAGCGTGACGCCTAGCCAGGCGCCAATCAGAAGCCAGCGCGGGCCGACGCCGTTATCGGGCTGCATGCCGAGATTCATGGACAGTCAAGACTCCGAAGTGGCGGACGGGATCTCATGCCAGGACACATCACGTACCGGCAAACGCCGCCAAGCATTGCAATTTTCACGAGAACTGTCATCTGTGTGTCGGTAGTTGCTGATCCGAAGCTGCTTGCCGGCACCGCGAGTGGGCTATGCTCAGCACGACACGCAGGAGTGAACTCATGAAAATTGCACTGTTCGGCGTCAACATGGGGCCATGTGCTGATGCGGACATGTCGGCCAGAGTGGCGCAGGCAGCAGAGGCGGCTGGTTTCGAGTCGGTGTGGGCCGGCGAGCATGTCGTGCTGCCGGAACCTCAGCGGGCGCCGTCACCGCTACCGGCCAGCTATCCGATGCTCGACCCCAACATCGCGTTTGCATTCCTCGCCGGGCACACGACCCGTCTGCGGTTCGGTACCGGCATCATCATCCTGCCACAACGCAATCCGCTGGTGCTGGCCAAGGAGATGGCGAGTCTCGATGTACTGAGTGGCGGGCGACTGATATTCGGTGTCGGTATCGGTTATCTGAAAGCCGAATTCGACGCGCTGGGTATTCCGTTCAGCGACAAGGCGGATAGAACCATCGAATACCTCGAAGCGATGCAGGCTGTCTGGTCGCAGGTGAATCCTGCCTACCAGGGGCGCCATGTCGCATTCAGCGGCATTCGCGCTTTTCCGCGACCGCTGCAGCAGCCCGGACCGCCGGTCGTTTTCGGTGGTCATGTGCCGGGTGCATTTTCGCGTTCCGTCACACATGCCAGCGGATGGTACGGTTTCGGGCTCGACCTTGAGCGGACCGCTGCCTGCCTGGCCGGTCTCGCCGAGGCCGCGCGCACGGCCGTGCGTCCAGCCGCGTTGGGTCGGCTCGAAATCAGCGTCACGCCGGCCGGTAACCTCGACCTTGACCTGGTCAAGCGATATGCCGATCTTGGCGTCGACCGCCTGATCGCGCTATTCCCGCGCGGCAATGACGATCCGATGTTCTCACTGACTGTCAGCGGTCAGCAGATCCTCGACTATGTAACGCGCCTTGGCGATACCGTCGTTGATCGCATCTGAAATCCTCAGCTGGCGAGTTGCCGGTTGATCAGGGCCGGCAAGCTTTGATTCAATCGAGCGACAATAGCGCCACGTTTATCGGGAGTACTGACATGGGACAGAGACAACTCACTGCCGCCGACGGCTTCACGCTGGGTGCCTACGAGGCGCGACCCAACGGCGAGGCCAAAGGCGGTGTCGTCGTCATTCAGGAGATTTTCGGCGTCAACGCGCACATCCGTGCCGTGGTCGACCAGTACGCGCGGGCCGGTTACGCAGCCATCGCGCCGCAGATTTTTGACCGCGCCCAGCGTGATGTCGAACTCGGCTATACCAATCAGACCGAGTTCGATCTTGGGCTTCGGCTCGCCTTCAAGGAACTCAAAATGCCCGAGACGCTGGCCGACGTGCAGGCCGCGGTCGACGCACTGGCGGGGCAGGGCAAAGTTGGGGTCGTCGGCTATTGCTTCGGAGGCTTATTGACCTGGCTGGCGGCCTGCGAACTGCGTGGCGTCGCCGCTGCCTCGGCCTACTATGGCGGCGGCATCGCGACGCATGCCGACAAACGCCCACGTTGCCCGGTAATCATGCATTTTGGCGAACGCGATGCGCATATTCCGATGAGCGACGTCGAGCGTATCCGCAAAGCACAGCCGGGTGTGCAGGTTTTCGTCTATGACGCCGATCACGGCTTCAACTGCGATGCCCGTGCCAGTTATGACGCTACCAGTGCGGCCACCGCACTCGATCGCACCATGACATTTTTCGGCAAGCACCTGCAATTCGATGCCGACGCCACCATGATCCTGGAGAGTTAGCCAGTTACGTTTCGCAGCGCCGATAGCGGCCTGGTGCGGTCCCGTACCAGCGCTTGAAAGCGCGCCCGAAACTCGCGGGATCGCGATAACCTAGCAGCGCCGCGATGTCGCCGACGCGCTGACGCCGTTCGATCAATAGTTCGCGCGCGCGTTGTCGGCGGATGTCGTCAAGCAGCGCTTGGTAGGTCGTCGATGCAGCGCGCAGGCGTCGATTCAAGGTGCGAACCGACAGGTGCAGTTTCTCAGCCATGTCGCGTAAGGTGGGCGGCATCCGGCCACTGAGCGGGTGTTCGAGACTATCCTGCAGTGACTGCGCAATTGCGTTGATCAGCGCTGCATCGGATTCCTCCGGTAGCGCCGCTTCGCAACGACGCAATGCAGTCGTCCACAGGTGTTCGTCGTAGCCGGGGTTGGCCAGTGCGAGCCATTTGCGTGGCAGTTCGAGCGCTGCTCGACGGGTTTCGAACTGCGGCGTGCAGCGCAGACGCTGCCGGTAGTGTTGCGGGTCAGCCAGCGGCGGCCCGGGCAGTTCAAGTTGGAGCTCGTCGACATCGCTCAAAAAAACGCGGCGGATGTACTCGATGATGGTCAGCAACGGGATCTCCAACAGCAGCGGCGCCAGGTCGCCCAGATCGATCAGCGCGCGCACTTCGCAGCGATAGCGCTGCGGCCCGGCGACGACGCGGCAGGCCAGATAAGGGATGCGCGACGAAATGTGACGTGTAAAGACATCGAGTCCGTCGCCGAGCGTCGGTGCGCACAGCCAGGCACTGGTGATGGGGCCATGAAATCGCTCGGCAACGTGCGCAACCCAGGCCAGATGCCAGCCATCGCGATGCATCATGGCGGCCGAGTTTCGCGTGCAGACCAGCTGTTGCCAGACACGTATCGGCGCGTCGCCGTGCTGGATATCGGCGAGCACCAGCCCGGTGCCGGCCAGCACGGCCTGCGGATCGGGCGACGCCCGCAGCATGAGCTTGGCGTAAGTGTTCGGCATGAGGAGCTGTTCGATGCCGGGCATTTGACCTCCGGTGGCACGAAATGCCTGAAAATTGGCATCTTCGATGCTCACCTGTCAACCGCCGGCACTCTATAGTCCATGGTTGGCTGCCCGCATCGAGGCGGGTTGTTACCCCAGCACAGTGCCAGGAGGTCAGCACATGCACGTAGGAATGGCATCGATTTTTCAGAACCCGTTGAACGCCGACGGCGTCAGCGATTACGCGATTTACCAGCAGGACATGGCCCTGGCATTCTCGGCTGAGAAGCTTGGTTTCGAATCGGTCTGGGCGGTGGAACACCATTTCACCGATTACACGATGACGCCGGACCCGGTCCAGTTTCTCGCCGCTGTCGGCGGCCACAGCAAACGAGTCAAGCTCGGCACCATGGTCGTCGTCTTGCCATGGAACGACCCGATGCGCGTCGCCGAGAAAATCAGCATGCTCGACTGCATGACTGACGGCCGCGTGATCTTCGGCATCGGTCGCGGTCTCGGCCGCGTCGAGTTCGAAGGTTTCCGCGTCGATATGAATGAGTCTCGCGACCGTTTCGTCGAGAGCGCGGAGATGGTGCTGCAGGGCCTCGAACAAGGCTACTGTGAATACAACGGAACGTACATCAAGCAGCCGCGTGCGCGTATCCGCCCCGAGCCATTCCGTTCATTCCGTAACCGTACCTATGCGGCTTCGGTCTCGCCTGAATCCTGTTCGCTGATGGCGAAACTCGGCGTCGGCATTCTGATCATTCCGCAGAAGCCGTGGGATGAACACGCCAAGGATCTCGACAACTACAGCACCGTATTCCGTGAAGTCCACGGGGTCGAAGCACCGCCGCCGTATGTCGCCGGTTGGGTCTGCTGCGACAAGGACGCCGGTCGCGCCGAAGAAATGGCGCGCGAATACATCGTCGGTTACTGGCGGTCAGTCGTGAAGCACTACGAAATGCAGGGCTCGCATTTCGAGAATACGAAAGGCTATGAGTACTATCGTGCCCTGAACGAGTCGATTGAGGCACACGGTATCGATGGCATGGCGCAGTTTTTCCTCGACCTCCAGATCTGGGGTACTCCGGAACAGTGCTATGCGCGCATCAAGGATATCCATGCACGCACCAACGCTTGCGGTTTCACCGGTGTTTTCAGCTACGCCGGCATGCCGGAGAAAGTGGCACGCGGCAATCTGAAGACCTTCGCAAAAGACGTCCTGCCCGAGCTGAAAAAACTCGGTGCACGCCCGGCATTCGACATCGATGACGAACAAGCACCCGCATTCCTGCGCGCAGTAGGTGCCTGAGGACCAACGACGACGCGCCGCGCAACGCGGCGCGTCGTTTTTTCGCAAATTCGATTCCTGAAGTTGGTGCGTCGAACGCATCTGGATAGTCGGACTTCGTTCACCCAGATTGGGACCCCAGACGTGGGCGCGTGGTAGTGGTCTCGTGGCGGGACACGCTGCAAGTACATCCATGTAAGCTCCGGCGCGCACATCCCTGTGCGCGCAGGTTCCCGCCACGAGACCACGACCACGCCTTGTGCTTGGCTAGGCCCTAACGGAGCAGTTCTATTTTTGCGCCGTCTGATCGGTTGGGCCGAAGCGTCGAAGCAACCACCAAATACTAAGTAGAACGTGAACCTACACCTTATGAGGGTCGGTGGCGGGAACAGGGGCAGGCGCGCCTCGCGCGCAAGCGGGCCATGGATGGTATAGCGTAGCGCGCGCGGTAGTGGAGCCATCCAGGGACGGGTGGCTCAAGGACCCTGGTCAACATTATCTCTACATTCGGCTGTTCCTGAATGTCTGCTGCGGCGTTGCATTTCTTGGCAATAGCCCCGCTATTGCCCGCGAAACGCGCCTTGCATCAGCCACTCAGGAACACCCTCGGTGTTGACGAGATAATGCTGACCAAGGTCCTATCGGTAGCCAGCCCCTGTTCCCGCCAGCGACCCGCTGCACGGCGCGTCAACCTCAGTCAAGCCGTCTTCGAAAGATTGAGCGCGGCAGCGACCCGCTGCACAGCGTATCAACCACGGGCATGACACCGCTTAACGAAGTTCTGGTCCGCGTTGAAATATGCGAACATCGCCGCGGGCTGTTGCATATGGCAGTTCTCCGCACGAGCGCTTGCCGCCGTGTTCCGAATTCTAATGACGAGGGGATGGGCATGATTCTCGATTCATCGATTACCGCGGTAATTACCGGCGGATCTTCTGGACTGGGTGAGGCCACGGCACGGGCGCTGGCAGCAAAAGGCGTCAAGGTCGCCATCTTCGATTTCAATGATGCCAAGGGCGAAGCCGTAGCAAAAGAACTGGGCGGCGTGTTCTGCAAGGTTGATGTCACATCGGAGCAGCAAGTCGATGCAGCATTTGCGAAATCGCGTGCTGCGGTCGGCCAGGAGCGCATTCTGATCAACTGCGCTGGGACTGGTAATGCCGTCAAGACCGCCAGTCGCGACAAGCAGACCGGGGCGATCAAGCATTTTCCGCTCGACGCATTCGAGAAGATCATCCAGATCAATTTAATCGGCACTTTTCGTTGCATCGCGAAATCGGCCGCTGGCATGTTGACGTTGGCACCGCTCGACCAGTATGGCGAGCGCGGCGTCATGATCAACACGGCGAGTGTCGCGGCCGAGGATGGGCAGATTGGTCAGGCCTCGTATTCGGCATCCAAGGCCGGTGTCGTTGGTATGACGCTGCCGATTGCGCGCGATCTGATGAGCGAAGGTATTCGTGTCAACACGATACTGCCGGGTATCTTCGATACGCCGCTGCTGCAATCGGCGCCGGATAACGTCAAAGCGGCGTTGTCCGCCTCAGTACCGTTTCCGAAGCGTCTCGGTGTGCCGCCGGAATTCGCGCATCTGGCGTTAGCCATGATCGAGAATGGTTATTTCAACGGCGAATCGGTGCGGCTGGACGGCGCCATTCGCATGGCCCCGCGTTGAGGAACCTGGTCACAAGATAATTTCAACCCGGAACCTAAGCACACAACGGAGCTTTCAAGATGGCGACTTTTCGCTGGGGCATGATCGGAGCATCGGGCTGGGCAGATCACACTTTCGGGCCGGCGGTGGAGCGGGCGCGTGGCAACGCGCTGGTTGCCGTACTGGGATCAAAGAGCAGTAGCGCAAAGGCTTACGCCGGTCGGCATGCCGGCGTCACGCCCTATACGGATATTGGCGATTTTCTCGAGCATCCCGGGCTCGACGCCGTGTGGGTGGCGAGCCCACCGGACATCCATCAGGTCTATACGGTGGCGTCGCTAGCTACCGGCAAGCATGTGCTGTGCGAAAAGCCGATGGCGGTAACGGTCGCGGACTGTCGCGCGATGGTGCGTGCGGCAACACGTGCCAGTCGAACGCTGTGCATCGGTTTCAACAACCGCGCCCATCCCGAGTTGCAGAAATTGGCCAAGGCGGTCGCGGCAGGTCGTTTCGGCGAGGCGCTCGAAGCGCGCGTGCAGGTCTATTACCCCTATACCGCGCCACCCCCGGCGTGGCGCCAGCAGCGCAAGCGCAGCGGCGGCTGGGCCATCGGCGATCTCGGCACGCATCTGCTCGATGTGCTGCGCTGGATCATGAACGCCGAGCCCAAACAGGTCGCCGGACATCTGACCAACCGATGCTGGGGCTTCAAGACCGATGACCACGCCCGGGTCAACGTCGTCTTCGACAACGGCGCCGTCGGCAGCATCACCGCGTGCACCGGTGCAGCCGGTGGCGAATCCCGAGTCGAGTTTTATGGCAACAAAGGCTATTTCGTGCTGCGAGGCGCGTTGTTCGGCGCTCCCGGCGAACTCGAAGTCGGTTTGAAAGGAAAAGCGCCGACGCAGACCAAAGTGGCTGCTTACGATACCTACAAGGGCGAAGTCGAGCTGTTCGCGGCACAAGCCGCTGGTCGCGAAACGACACTGGCGAGCGGCCTCGATGGTCTGGCCAACATCACGATGGTGGAGCGTGCGCGCGGCTGGACGGGTTAGGCGGCAAAAAATGCCCGGCAGATAGATATTCCGCTTGTCTCGGTGCCGGGCCGGGGTCGGACGCGGGGCGCTTGCGCGATCAGCGCACCGTCAATACCGGTAATGCGTCCGCTTTATGCGCGCAGACGGTGGTTGCTGTCATGGTGTTCTGTCTAGCATCGGGGTCCATCCACCAAGGCGCCGCTGCGCAGGCGAGGAGCCATGAGACTGATCACTGCAACAGTTGTGCTGCTGTTGTCGCTGGTAGTTCGCCCTGCAGGCGCCATGCTGGCCAGTGAGTGGGCCGGCAAAGTCAATGTCGATACGAGTTATCTCACGGGGGCGTCGCAGCCGACGGATATCGCGTTTGCCGCCGACGGCCGTGCCGTCCTTACCCAGAAAGGGGGCGGCGTCATCGTTCGTCGCGTCGATGGCAGCATCAACTCGCTGGCCTATCCGTTTGGTGGCACCCTCGACAGCGCCTCAGAGAAAGGCCTGCTCGGCGTCGTCGCCGATCCTGAGGTCGCCGCCAATCTCGCGTTTTATTTCTACGTCTCCAACGGTCCGACCAATGACAAGCACCGGGTCTATCGTGCGACGCTAACGCCCACCGATACGCTGATCGTCGACCCGACGCCAATCATCGCTGCCTCGCGCGGCAATGGCCCGGGCCTCGAAGGGCCGGCCAACCACGATGGGGGCGGGCTTGCCGTCTACGACAACCAGCTGTATGTCGCGGTCGGTGACACCGGCGCCAATGCCTCACCACCGACCAACAAGTACGGCAGTTGCCTGAACAAGGGCAACGGCAAGATCCTGCGCGTCAACCTCGACGGCTCGGTGCCGGCAGACAATCCACTGGTCGCACTCGCCAGCGTCACTGCCTGCACCAGTCCCAACAGCGCGTGGACGACAGCCGCACCTGACCCGCGCGTTTACGCCTGGGGATTCCGCAATCCCTGGCGTCTGTCTGTCGATCCGGAGACCGGCTTGATGTGGATAGGCGATGTCGGCGAATCGACCGAAGAAGAAGTTTCCGTCGGCGGCGGCGATGCGCACTACGGCTATCCGTTCGTCGAGGGCGCGCGCGTGTGGGGTAATGTCGACGGCAAGAACTGCAATCTCGGCACGACGCCGGGGCGCCCGTGCACAGCGCCTGTATTCTCTTATCCGCGCAGTCAGGGTCAGGCAATCTCCGGTGGTTATCTGCTCGACACGCCGGCGTGGCAGCAGATCTTTGGCGGTGTGCGCTATGTCTACGGCGATTCGAGTTCACACTGGGTCAGAGTGCTGCAGATCAATGCTGCCCGCAATGGCGTCGCCAGCGCCGTACCGGCAGAATTCGCCAATTTCTCCTCGAGCCGCCCTGTGGCATTCCGCCCCGGCCCAGACGGCGCCCTGTACGTCGTCTATCTAGGCCTGGGCGCAGTCTATCGATTTGCGCCCATCGCCCAGACCTGCACCGACTGCGCCGCAACGCCGATACCCGTCATGCCGTTAATTGCGGCTGCGGCACTCGCCGCGGCACTCGCTACCTATGGCTGGCGCCGAATATCGAGCGCTTAGACTTGTTCCGGATTCGCCCACGACGTAACAGGTCGTCGGCTGGGTAACGTGATCCGGGACCGTGCGCGCACAGGGATGTGCGCGCCCGAGCTTACATGGATGTACTTGTAGCGTGTCCCGGATCACGTTACCCAGCCGACGGCCTACCTCAGGCTCAACCGAATCCGGAACAACAGCCTCCGATTAGTGACGCAGACTCCCAGCACGACCCATACCGGTATTCGAGCGTACATGCAGTTCCTCCCACATCGCTAAAGCGCGTGGATCGCGATAACACAACGAACCGATGATGACGGCGAGAAAGCCGAGCGGAATGGAGATGATCCCAGGATTACGCAAGGCGAACAGCGGTTCCTCAAGACCAACGATGCTGGTCGTGTGTGTACCGAGCTTATCGAGTTCGCGTTGCGCGTTGACGAGTGTGCGTTCATGCGCTTCGAGGGCAGGTTTCAGTGCGTTCGCGGCAGGTGAAGCCTGTGTCGCGCTGAGCTGCGCACTCAGCGCAACGAGCTGAGTGGCGCTGGTATCGATCAGGGCTTGCTGAACAGCGCGCTGCTGCAGCGGGTAGCTCATATTCGGGGAGACCAGTACCAGGCCGATGGCGCTGACCGTACCGAAGACCAGACCAGCGATCACGCCGCCCGTATTGCAGCGGCGCCAATACAGCGTCAATAGAATCACCGGAAGGTTGGCTGAAGCAGCGACAGCAAACGCCAGTGCAACCAGATGCGCGACGTTCTGGCCTTGCGCCAGAATGCCAATCGCGATGGCAAGCGCGCCGACGATCAGCGAACAAATGCGTGCCGCCCGCGTTTCCTCCTCGTCAGTGGCGTGCTCACCCTTGATCACGCCGACCCAGATATCGTGGCTCATGGCCGAGGCGGCAGCGAGCACCAGCCCGGCGACGACAGCGACGATCGTGGCAAACGCCACCGCGGAGACAAACGACAGCATCAGGTTGCCAAGCAGCGCATCGGGTCCACCGCCGAGATATTGGGCCAGCAGCGGTGCAGCCATGTTGCCACCGCGATCGGCAGCGAGAATGGCGTCTGGTCCGACCAGCATCGCGGCTCCCGTGCCGAGAAACAGCGTCAACACATAGAAGCCGCCGATGATTGCCATGGCCCAGATGACCGAAGTGCGGGCGGCCTGCGCATCGGGCACGGTAAAGAAGCGCATCAGGATATGCGGCATGCCGGCTGTACCCAGTACCAGCGCCATGCCGAGGGATATCTGATCTATCGGACTCTTGAGATACAGACCCGGTTCGAGAAACCGCCGCCCGAGTTCCTCGCCACTCAAATGGTTGGCAGCGTCGCCGAGCAATGTGGCCACGCGGGCCTGGATTTTCGGATCCTCGATCACATGCTGAAAGTAGGCGGGTCCGGCAAAACCGTACTGCGACCACACCAGTACGACCATTGCCAGTGAAGCCAGCACCAGCAGGACGGCCTTGATGATCTGAACATAGGTTGTCGCGACCATGCCGCCGAACAGCACGTAACCCAGCATCAGCATGCCGACAGCAATGACCGAATATTCATAATCGATGCCGATCAATGTTTTGACCAGCACGCCGCCGCCGACCATCTGGGCTGTCAAATAAAAAGTCGCGACCGTGATCGTCGATATCGCCATGGACGCACGCACCGTGCGCGGGTGATTGCGGAAGGCGAGGATGTCGCCCATCGTGTACCGGCCGATGTTGCGACAAGGCTCCGCGATCACCAGCAGCACGGTGATGTAGGCGACCAGCCAGCCGACCGAGTACATGAAGCCGTCGTAGCCGTACAGTGAGATGAGCCCGGCGATGCCGAGAAACGAGGCCGCCGACAGATAGTCGCCGGCGATTGCCCAACCATTCTGTACGCCGCCTATGCTGCCGCTGGCGGCATAGAAATCGGCCGATGTCCTGACTCGCCGTGCCGCGAGATAAGTCACGTACAACGTTACGGCAATGATCGCTGCAAACACACCGAGCGTCAGTGGTCGCCACTGCGTGGAGATTGTTTGCGCATGCACGGGCACGGCAGTTATCAAGAGCGCCCCCAACGCGGCGCACCGATGATGGAACGACAGGTTATTCATTTTCGCTTGCCGACCTCGCCCGCGATCGCTGCCGCCTGCGCATCAAAGTCACCGGCTCTGCGCGCATAGATAAATGCGACACCCCAGGCAACCAGAAATTGCGAAAGCGCAAAGACCAGCCCGACATTCACCGGCCCCCAGACCGGCAGGCGATAGAGGTCGGTGAAGTACGCGGCGCCTGCCGGCAGCAAAAAGTAGTAGATGACCGAGAATGCCATCAGCCGCCACAGGAAGCGCGATTTGCGACGGTGCAACGCCTGGAAGGCGGCCGTCGCGTGTATGGTTGACCAGTCTGTGTCCGCCGTTGTCATGCAGTTCAGGGCTTCGTCTGCGTGCGATAGTCGCCGAAATCCTGATCGCGTTTACTGAGCGCTGCCGTCAGGTTCTCGCGCAGTTCCAGCATATGCGCCTGGGTCGATTGGGTATGCATGCCCATCTGCTGCAGCTCGGTGCCGGCACGAATGCCGGCGCGCAGTCCCATTGCGTCCATCTGCCGGTGGACGGCGCGTTTATTGATCTGCTGGATATCGACTGGCACGCGCGCTACGCGCTCGGCAATGTCGAGCACTGCCGTTTCGAGCTCGGCGGCCGGGAAAGCGCGATTGGCAAAGCCACACTCGACAGCCTCCAGACCGGAAATGGAATCGCCGGTCAGCATCATCTCCATGGCGCGACGGAAACCGACTATCCACGGATAGAACTGATTGTCGGGCGGGCTCATCGATCGTACGACCGGATATCCGATCTGCGCATCTTCGGCGACGTATACGAGATCGCACCCGGTCGCGAGTTCAGTGCCGCCGGCGAGACAGAAGCCGTGGACCTGGGCAATGAGCGGTTTGGCGAGATCCCACATGTGAAAACAACCTTCGACGACGTGTCGAGGCCAGTTGCCGAGCCCCGCCGCGGTGTGCCACGGCTGGCCTTCGTGGACGTCCGTTTTCAGATCGTAGCCGGCGCAGAAACTCGGGCCGGCGCCACGGATGACGATGACGGCAACGGCCGGATCGCTGTCAGCGCTATCGAGTGCCTCGAACAGCTGTGTGCGCAGTGCGTTCGACAAGGGATTGCGCTTGTCCGGGCGATTCAACGTAATGCGGCGCACTCGCGGTCGGGGATCATCGAGCAGGATCAGTTGGTCGTTCATCGGTTGGCTCCGGTAGAAGGCAAAGTGGGTTCCGCTTGGCAGGTTGCGGCTGGCGCCACAGAATACTGCGACTTGATGCCCTGGAGTGCATATGACGCGCGCGAAACGCTTGGGTCTGATGTTGTGGCCGGCACCTGGACTCGAGGCCGGTTTCGAACGCGGCCTGTGGGCGGAGCAGGCGGGTTACGATGACCTGTGGCTGCCCGATGCCGAGGGTTTGCAGGATCCCATCACGCTGGCCGCCGCTCTCGGCACCGCAACCAGCCGCATTCGCCTATGTACCGGTATCGTGCCGGTCTTCAATCGTCCGCCGCCACTGCTCGCAACCAGCGTCGTCGCTGCCGAACAACGTGCGCCAGCACGTTTCGTGCTTGGCCTGGGCGCCTCGACCTCGAACATGATCGAACGCTGGTACGGCTTGCGCTATGCGCGCCCTTTGACCCATGTGCGCGAAACGATCGAACTGCTGCGAGCGATTTTTGCCGGTGAAAAGACCGCCTACGCCGGGACCCAGATCCGCAGTCAAGGATTCCAGCTGAAGGAGCGCCCGACGGCGGCTGTGCCCATCCATCTCGGCGCCATCGGCCCGAAGATGCTCGAACTGGCTGGAGAAATTGCCGACGGCGTGATCCTGAATGACTTTACGCCGCCGGATCGCTACGACTGGGCGTTCACGCACATCGAGATTGGCGCGAAGCGCGCGGGTCGTCGCCTCGCAGACATCGAACTCGTGCGACGTCGCGCCTTCTACGTCACCGATGACGCCGCGGCCGCGCTGAACAAGATGCGTGAACAGGTTGCTTTCTATGGCTCGGCGCCGGCTTATCAGGAGGTCATGGTCCGGCTTGGTTATGGCACAGCCGTTGCCGAGATCCGGGCCGCTTACGCCGCGCGTGACCGGGCGCGGGCGCTCCGGGCGATCGACGATGCCATGGTCCGGCGCATCTTCACTGCCGGTACTGCGGCGGATTGCCAGGAGAGCGTGCGCGCTGATTTCGATGCTGGCATCGAGACGATAGTCGTGAGCCCGCAGGCAACGACTGCCGCAGTATTCAAGAGTGGTGCAGATGCATTTGCACGGAACGCTTTCTCCATTGAATCGCAGTTGACTGGACTGCCGCCAGGGAAAAACCGATGAGCATCTATCTCGAAAAATTCGTGCTGTACATGCAGGCGGCGCGTCGGGCCGCGGACAGTGAAACGGTGCCGCACCGTAAAGCCATACTCGAGAACTACTGCGAACACGCAGCGTTCGAGTTCTCCAACCGTGACCAGGAAATCCTGCATCCGGCGCGAACCGTCGCGCAACCGCTGTACCGCGTCAAACGGCACGGTGCCCAGCTGGCGGTCTATAACGGGATGACCGCGGTGCAAGCTTATTACGACGCCGTCAATCGCGAAGTGATCATGTTGAACGACGAACAGCTGATGGTGAACGACTGGGGATTGTCGTCCTACTCGACCTTGATCCGATTCGTGTCCGGTGAGCAGCTTACCGCCGAGGGCAACAGCGGCCCGTTTGAGGCGGCGACCATTTATGTGCAGAGCAGTCCGCTGGCCATGTTCTGGCCGTATGACGCGCAGGCGAAGCTGCTCGGTGAGGATGTTTTCGAACTCGACCGTCCGGTCATCACGAAGCCGGCCGCGGAGGATGTCGTCACGCTGGCCATGCGCATCGCGGCCACGCGGCCGTTTCTACCGGCTGCTTTTCGTTGAACAGGCGCGGCGTATAGCGCCGTCACATGTCGCTGTCGGCCGATGCGGGTGCCGCCAGCCAATCGATCTCCGCAGCAGTGTGCTCGGTAGAAGCATGCAGGTCGCCGCGCGGGATCGTCGTCAGGTGCGCCGGATTGTGCAGACCGTAAGACTCGCCGGCGCGCGCGATTATCTGTGCTTCTGTCGTATACGGTGAACGAACGACCTCGGCATAATTCTTGACCTGCCCGACCAGCAAACCGGCCTCGCCCAGCAGGTGTTCCCATTCGGCGGCGCTACGCGTCGCCAGCAGCGATTCCAACGCCGCGATGAGTTCGCCACGATGGCGGATACGTCCGGCAACGGTAACGAATCGACTGTCCTGACCGAGAGATTCGTCACCGAGCAGGCGGATGAAGGTCCGCCAGTGATGCTCGAGATAAGCGGAGATCACGATGGCGCCTTCGCCACAATGCAGCAGATCGGCCGGGGCGCTGAGCGGCGCACTGTTGCCACTGCGCGGAACCTGCTGCCCGGTCATCAGATATTCGACCAGCGGGCCCGATTGCAGATGCAGTGCAACGTCATAGAGGCTCGTTTGCACGACATCGCCGCGGCCGGAACGCGCACGCCGCAACAGCGCAGCGAGGATGCCGTGGCAGAGCGCGTGGCCAGTCGCAGCATCGACAACCGTGAAGCCGACTTTGGTCGGCTCCTCGGCGCGCCCGGTCATCGACATGATGCCGCTCTCGGCCTGCACAATCAGATCGACGCCGCGTTTGTCCTGGACGCTTGCCGTCCAGCCGAAACCTGACACCGAGGCGTAAATCAAGCGCGGATTGAGCGCCATGGTGTCCTCGGCGCCGAGACCGAGGCGCTGCATGGCGCCGGGTCGCGAGGCTTCGATGAGGACATCCGCTGTTGCAATCAGACGGTGTGCGGTGGCGAGATCTTCCACCTGGCGCAGATCGAGGCGGATGAGCCGCTTGCCGCGGTTATAGGCGAGAAAGATCGGCGAGACCGGTAGCCCGGTCGCGGCGGCAGAGCGCAGCTGGCGGGCGTTATCGCCTTCGGGTGGTTCAACCTTGATGACATCGGCGCCATAGTCGGCCAGCAGCATGCCGGCCGACGGCGCTGCAACCATCTGCGCGAACTCGATGACCTTGATGCCGGCCAGTGGCAGTGCGGACATCACTGTATCGGTCGCCGGCGGTACAGTCGAGTCGTGCATCGATCAGCGTTCCATGCCGATCAGTCGAGGCCGAGATCGGGCAGGCGACCGCTCAGGATCAGCGTCATGCTGCCATTGCCGCGACTCGTTTCCGCGCCGTTCAATGTCGCCGTCACTGCAACCGGCTGAATGCGATGCCAGTGCTCGTTGCTGCGACCCTGACCATAAACGATGCGGGCTGGCGCCGAGACATCCCATACATCGGTTTCGACGAGCTCAGCGCCGCGCCAGACGCCGAGCCCTTTGCGGTCGTCATAACCTCCGCTGTAGCCGAGGCCCTGCATTGCGATCGAAGGGCCTTGCGCAGCAGCGTGCAGGACCAGCGAGTCGCCTCCGACCAGGCGCGCGGTCACCGTCGCCGTGTGAAACCGCCGCGTGCCGTTCTGCAGGCTGACGTCGAGATCGAGCGTCTCGACGCTCCATTCGCGCCCGCTCGCTACCTCACGGATGGCACCAGTGGTATAGCGCAGATCACCGTCGCGGCCACTCAACAGCACGTGCCCGGCGAGCGTGGCAGTCGAGAAAAAAAGAAACGACAGGACAAAGCCTCTTTCGGCCAGCGTCTCGGGTTCGCCGGTCACCGGTTCGCGTATGCCCATGCGCGGACGTACACCCCAGGAATGATCCCGGCACGCCCACCAGCGCTCGACGGCGATGCGCTTGCCGCCAGCTTCCAGCCAGCCGCTGGCGAGTCCGATCTGATCGAAGCGCTGGTAGTCCTCGACGACACGTGCACGCTCGCGCCTGAAGTGCGGTTGTTCTTCATGCGGTGGGACGATGCCGGTCCACTCGATTTCCCCGCGCAGATGATTGTCGGCGGCGATGGTCAGGCGGAATGTCTGCAATGGCACGACGACTTCGATACCGATAGGACCACAGCGCGTCACGATGGTCGAACCCAGCGACTGCGACGCACGGACGTTGTATTGCTCGCCGTTGTGGATCACGACAGCGGCTCCGTCCAGCACATTCATGTTGCGATAGGCGCCCATGGTCACCTGTGCTGCGCCGTTGCCGTCGGGCTCGTAAAAGGCGAACCAGTAGCGATCGAAAAAGCGTGGATCGCTGGTGCCGACATGATCGAACGTGGTTGGCAGCTGGTGCCACAAGGTGTCGTCCATCGCGGTCAGCATGTTCGGTGGTGCTCGCTCAGCTCTGGTGTTTCGGAACGGCGCCCGTCAGCCGCAGCGGGTATCGCACGGCGCGCTCAGCGAGATGCGCGACGACCCGCTCGTGCAGCGCCGGCGAGAGGTCCACACATTCGGCGAGCAGGCCGCGCAGCGCCGTGTTGAAGCTGTCGGCCGCAATGCCGTCAGTCGATTCGGCCGGCGCTTGGGCGAGCGCCGTATCGATACGTGAGCCGAGAGCGGCATCAACCTCAACGCGCGCTGCAAGCAGCAACGCTGAAGTGGCGGCGTTGTCCCACTGCAGGAACGGCAGCAATCGCTCCCATGAGCGGCTCAACATGCGAATGTTGGCGATCAGGCTGCGCAGCGTCTCCAGTGTGTAGCCATGGCCGAGCTCGGGTGCAATGGTCGTTTCAAGAATGCGGCACACGCCGTCGAGCTGCTCAGTGACTGTCGGTCGCATGCGAGCCCGCCTTCATCATCGAAAACATCTGTTGAAACAGCCACACCGGGTTGTGATAGATGCGGTCCATCTCGCCGGCCACGAATGCCTGCACGCCGGTCAGGACGATAACTGACAGTTTCCAGCACGAAAAGACGTTCCACCAGTTGAGTTCGACAGGACTGACGCGGTAACCGGTAGCCGCGCTGAACGCTTCGACTATCTGGGCTCGTTCCCACACACCAGCAATCTGTTGTTCGCGTGCTCGCGGTGGATTGGTGAGCCAGCCCAGGTCTTCGAGCGGGTCGCCGAGGTGCGCGGTTTCCCAATCGAGCATGGCACTGATGTCATCGCCGACGAGCAGCGCGTTGCCGGGCTTGAAATCGCCATGGACGAGTACGACAGCCTGTGCCTGCGGCGCATGACGGCGTAACCAGGTGAGGCAGAGTTCCATCTCCGGGAGCGGTTCCAGCTGCACACGGCGTAATTCGTGCTCCCAGTACACGAGTTCGGCCAGCGCACCCGGCTGTGCCGATGTCGTGGCATCAACGAGCCCGAGGTTGCGCCAGTCGACGCGCTGGATAGCGGCCAGCAATTCGATGAATTGCTGGCCAATCTGCAGTCGCGTCGACAGCGGCCGTGAACCGTTCAACACGTACCAGTCGCAACTGCCGGCAACGAGATCCATGATCATTGCCGGCGCGCCGAAAGCGTTTTCCCCGCTATCCACCCAACGCACCGGCGGTGCAGGTACTGGCGTACTTTCGAGCGCACGAAGCACCTGAAACTCGCGCCGTCGGTCGGTTTGCAGCAGGCTGGCTGGCGGGTCGCGCCGCAAGATCATGCGGCGCGATTGTGCAACGCCGTGTTCCTGCCAGGTCATGGTGAAGGTCCAGTTCTCACGCGATAGTCCGGTGGACGTCCGTTCGAGCCCACTCACTTCGAGGTGCTCGGCTGCCGGCATGTCGTGACCGAGCACACGCACGATCGCGAGTGCCATGTCGCGGTGCGGCACGCCGCTGTCATCGGCGATCGTTTCGGCTATCGCCGGCGATTTGCTCATAACGCTAGCCCATGCATCGCGGTCACGATGCGTCGTCAGGTCGGGCAGGCATTATAGCGGTCATCGTTGCACTGGATGCTCTCCCTGCGGATGTTCAGCGAATGGACATCCGGCTATGCTGCGCTCCATGTCCGCTACATCCGTGATCGCCGATCCGCAGTTGATTGAGCATCTGCGCGAAAGCGCAATCGACTATTGCGCACGCGCTCTGCCCTGGCGTCGTCTGCGCGAATTGCACGCCGGCGGTGTGTCGTTCGATCGATCACGCTGGCGCGAAATCGTCGAACTCGGTTGGGCTGGTGCCGTCGTTGCAGAAGACCGCGGCGGGCTGGCACTCGGCGCTGCGGCGATGGCCGCGCTGGCGCGCGAGCTTGGCCGCGTCGTAGCGCCTGAACCGTTCATTGAATCGGGCGTGGCCTGCGCCGCGCTTCTGGCCGCACTCGATCAGGACGATCGTCGACTACTGGCCCTGATGCAGGGAGACGACATCTACACCTGTCCGCTGCACTATCGAGCGTGGCAGCCTGGTGCTGGTATCGAGGCAACCGGCGACAGCGATGGTTTCATACTGAACGGGCATCTCGACCTCATTCCGCTGGCACCCGACGCCGATGCGCTGCTGCTGCCGGCAAGCCTGCACGGACAGCTCGCTGTATTCGTGGTGCCCATTGCATCAGCCGGACTGGCCGTTATTCCGTGCGTCCTCGCTGACGGTACCCGCAGCGGGCGAGTACAGTTTGGTGCAGTTCGCTGCGAAGCGCCGCAGTGTCTGACCCCATCCGGCGATACGCTGCAGGCAGCGATCGACGAAGCACTCGCACTGGCTGGCATAGCAGCCAGCGCTTATCTGCTCGGGGCCTGCGAGCAGCTGCTCGACATGACGCTGGACTATCTGCGTACGCGCCGCCAGTTTGGCCGTGCCATCGGCACGTTTCAGGCGCTGCAGCATCGTGCAGTCGACTGGTATCTGGCGAATCGTCTCACTGCCGCCGCGCTCGGCGAGGCGATTGCGACGCACGACGGTGGGTCTGCGGGCAGGATTGCGATCAGACTCGCGAGCGCGCGCGTTCGTCAGCGCGCATGCACGACGGCGCTGCTGGCGAGCCGCGAAGCAATCCAGCTGCACGGTGCCATCGGATACACCGAACAATGCGATGTTTCACTGTTCGTACAGCGCGCGCTCGTCATGAACGCGCGCTATGGAGGCGCCGGCATCGAATTGAATGCGAACCCTGAATTCGCACTCGGTCGGGCCGAAATGCCGGTCGCCAATCTGCCACGCGCGGAGAACAGCATAGACGGCGTGCCGACCGTGCCTGACTGGAACACGCTCAGCGATGGCGACTTCCGTTTGACCGTGCGCCGATGGGTCGAGGCGAATTATCCGGCGGAACTGCGCCATGTACCCGGCCAGTTGCGCTGGGCCGAGATCCGTTCCTGGCATCAGCAGCTGGTCGATCGTGGTTGGGCCGCGCCGGCCTGGCCAATCGAATACGGTGGCATGGGGCTGGCGCCGAGCAAGATGATCGTGTTCATCGAGGAACTCGAACGCTGGGGCGTGGCGCGTGCGCCTGACCAGGGCATCGTCATGCTGGGGCCGATATTGTTCGAATACGGCACGCCCGATCAGCGTGCGCGCTATCTCCCCGGCGCGCTGACGGGTGAACAGATCTGGTGCCAGGGATATTCCGAGCCGAACGCCGGCTCCGACCTCGCATCGCTGGCCACCAGTGCGACCCTCGATGGCGAGGAATTCATCGTCAACGGTCAGAAGACCTGGACTACCCACGGGCAGGACGCGACGCACATGTTCTGCCTCGTGCGCACTGACGCCCAGGCCAAGCCGCAAGCTGGCATCAGCTTTCTGCTGATCGATCTCGACCAGGCCGGCGTGACTGTGCGCCCGATACGTAATCTCGGCGGGCACGTCGACTTCTGTGAAGTATTTCTCGACAACGTACGCGTACCGCGCGCCAATCTGGTCGGGTCACTCAACCAGGGCTGGACCATCGCGAAGTCGCTGCTCGGCCATGAGCGACTGTTCGTCGGCAGCCCGAAACTTTGCCAGCATGCGCTGCATCAATTGCGCGAACTGGGCGAGGCTTCCGGGTTATCCACCGATCCCGTGTTCATGGATGCGTTGACGCAAATGACGCTCGATGTGCTCGATCTCGAAGCGCTCTATGCCGAGTACGCGAGCGTCGTCAAACACGGTGGATCGCTCGGCGCCGATGTCGCCATCCTCAAGATCTGGTCGACGGAAACCTATGCGCGCCTGAGCGAATTGATCGTGAGCAGCGCCGGCCAGGCCGGCGCTGTGCAGGGCCGTTCGGATTTCGGTCCTGCCCAGATCGATGTTTTGAGTCATTACTACAACGCACGCCCGGCGCCGATATACGCCGGCAGCAACGAGATCCAGCGCAATATTGTCGCCAAGCACGTGCTTTCACTGCCGACATGACGCGATTGACAGAATCCTATTGGCCGTCGAGCGACGAGATTCCTCTGCTCGAAACGACGTGCGGTGGTGTGCTGCGCGAGGCGGCCGCCGCCACGCCGACGCGGACCGCGCTGATCGAGGCGCACGCCGTTGCCGCGCAGCGTCGACGGTGGACCTATGCGGAATTGATGAACGAAGCTGAGCGTATGGCCCGCGCGTTGTCGACCTGCTTCGCTCCCGGCGAACATGTGGCAGTGTGGGCGGGGAATTGCCCGGAATGGGTCATTGTGCAGTTCGGTCTGGCGCTTGCGGGTCTGGTCATGGTGACCGTCAACCCGGCGTATCGAGCGTCAGAACTGGCCTACGTGCTGCGCCAATCGCGTGCCCGTGGCGTCTTTCATCAGGCCGATTATCGCGGGCTCGACATGCGCGCCGCGATCGATGAAGCCGTCGCGCTGGAGAGCCTTACGCTTGCCCACGTTGTCTGCCTGGAACAGCTCGACGCATTCGTCGCCGACCATGACCACGCCGCGCCGTTGCCGGCAGTAACGCCCACCGATGCCTGCATGATCCAGTACACCTCGGGCACGACCGGCAAACCGAAAGGCGCACTGCTCAATCATTACAGCGTGACCAACAACGCGCGCCTGATGGCCTTGATCAAGGATCTCGACGGCGCCACGGTCAACCTGGCCGTCGCACCGCTGTTTCATACGGCAGGTTGCGTCGGCAGCGTGCTCGGCTCGGTACAGACTGGCGGAACGCTGCTGTTGCCGGCGGCATTCGAACCCGAGTTCATGCTCGACCTGATCGAACAGGAACGGGTCTCCTATACTTTCGGCGTGCCGACCATGCTGATCGCGCTGCTCGCCGCGCAGGAGCGACGGCCGCGCGATCTGACCAGTTTGAAAACCGTATTTTCCGGCGCGACCATCGTGCCGATAGAAGTCGTGCGTCAGGTCGAAGCGCAGTTCGGCGTGACACTCATCATCGGCTACGGGCAGACCGAGACTTCGCCGGCGATCACCCATACACGACCTGATGACTGCGCGCAGGACAAGAGCGAGACCATCGGTCAGCCGATACCGCAGGTCGAAGTCAAGATCATCGATCCGCAGAGCGGTTTGACGCTCCTCTGCGATCAACCCGGCGAGCTGTGCACGCGCGGTTTTCTGGTGATGATGGGTTATTACGATATGCCCGAGGCGACAGCCGCGACCATCGATGGCGATGGCTGGTTGCATACGGGCGATTTATGCACGATGGATGCGCGTGGTTACTGTCGCGTCACCGGGCGATTGAAAGACATGATCATTCGCGGCGGTGAAAACATCTACCCACGCGAGATTGAGGAAGTGCTGTATACCCACGAAGCTGTTGCTGAAGTAGCGGTTGTCGGTGTGCCGGACGATTACTGGGGCGAACAGGTCGCTGCTGCCGTCACCCTGAAAGCCGGTGCGCAGGTCAGCGGCGAGACATTGCGCGCTTACGTTGCTGCACGACTTGCCCGCCACAAAGTGCCGAACCAGTGGTTTGCGCTCGCGGCGATCCCGGCCACTGCTACCGGCAAGCTGCAAAAATTTCGCCTGGTCGAAATGTATCGGGCAGGTGAACTCGAGACAGCGCGGATCTGAGCTGCCCCCGGGGGCGCGAAGTTCGGCACCGATCAGCGCCAGGCGGGGCGCACGTCGATGCGCGCGTTGTGTGCTTCACACATCGAATTCGCCGCGCGCCACAGATACCGCACGCCCGCCAACGCGCACCGCTGTGATTGCGCCGTTGGCGCATTGAACGGAAATATGAATGCGACTCGCCCGGCCCATGCTCACGCCTTGCAGGCTGATCATGGTGACGGTGGCAGCCGGCTCGACCGCGCGATGGTGGACCAGATAGCAACCCAGCGGGCCGCTCGCACCGCCGGTGGCGGGATCTTCGATGATACCCAGCGCAGGCGCGAACATGCGGCTGTAGATCGTCGCGTCATCGTCAGCGCGTTCCAGCGTAAAGACGAATACCGGCAGCTCCGGTAAGCCGGCGGCTGCGCAAAACGTCGCAAGCGCCGCGCGGTCGGCGTTTGCGCGATCGACCGCGACGCGCGTTGCCAGCGGAACGAACAGAAACGGAACGCCTGAGGACAAGACCTGTGGCGGCAGCCTGCTCGCGCGGATGTCCTGTTCGTCGAGCGCCAGCGCCCTGGCCAGCATGGCGAGGTCGGTTGGTTGCTCGCCGAATTCGGGCATCGGTTGCGTCATCCACACAAATCGCAGATTCGGACCCTGCCATTCGAGATCGATCCGGGTCGGGCCGACGCCGAGATCGAGCGTCACGCACGGTGTTTCAGGCGCAATACGCCCGGCGGCGGCCAGTGCGAACGTCGTGCCGACAGTCGGGTGGCCAGCGAACGGTAGTTCCCTGCGCGGCGTGAAGATACGCATCCACGCCGCGCTGCCTGGTTGCTTCGCAGGTAATACGAACGTCGTTTCCGCCAGATTGAGTTCGTTCGCGATCTGCTGCATCTGCTTCGCAGACAAGCCATCGCCATCGAGGAATACCGCGAGTTGGTTGCCACTGAACGGTGCGTCGGTGAAAACGTCCCAATGAGAATAGGCGTAGCTGATCATGGCTATTGTCAGTCGTAGCCTGGCACACGCTTTTCACGAAATGCCGCGACGCCTTCGGCGAAGTCGGCGCTGGCTCGGACTTTATCGCCGAAAACCTGTTCGGCCGGCTCCTGCGCGAGCGCGGCCTGTGCCGCGCAGGTGCTGATATGGGACTTGACAGCCTGCACGGCGACCGGACTGTTGGCGGCGATCAGCTGCGCAATCGCCAGCGCGCGTGGCAGTACTTCGTCGGCCGCTACGACTTCGTTGATGAGACCGATACGCGCTGCTTCAGTGGCTTCGATCATCTCGGCTGTCAGCAGCAGCTTCATCGCATGCACGTAACCGATCTGGTGCACGAGTTTGGCAGTCGCGCCACCGAAAGGATAAATCGCCCATTTGACTTCAGGCAGGCCGAAACGGGCGTGGGCGGCGCTGACGCGGATGTCACAGGAAAGCATCAATTCGACGCCACCACCGGCGCACACACCGTTGACTGCCGCGATGATCGGCTTCGGGTAGCTCGAAGTCTTGAGCAACGCACGATTGATCATGCGCGCCATCGATTCGCTGGCACTCAAATCGCCGCTGACATCGGCGCCCGCACAGAAAGCCTTGTCGCCGGCACCAGTCAACACGATGCAACGGCAGTCGCCGTTCTCGAGTTCATCCCAAAGCGCAGCGAGTTCGGCCATCATCGCGCGGCTCATGGCATTGCGTTTGTCCTGATTGTCGACCGTGATCAGGGCAATCTGGGGGAGTGGGTAGTCGAGCAGTATGGGCATGGCGAGGATACCTCAGGCGCGAAAATGCGCGACGACGCCGATGGTAGTGCCTGCCGTTCGTGAGCAAAAGCCCTCGCTATTCCGCAGCCGAAGCGGGTTCAGCCGGAGTCCGAGGGACCGCTGTCACACCGCCGCAGTCGATTCAGCCTAAGTCCGACAGGCTGCTAGAATAGGGCGACTACCGCAACCCAGCGAGACCGCCATGAGCCAGCTCGAAATCCTCGTTCCCGTGGCCACGACCCGCATCGAACAGCGCGCGCTTGCGCCGCGACTATCGCGTCTCGGCGGCGCCCGCATCGGCTGGCTGGATAACCGCAAGGCAAATGCTGGCAGCCTGCTGCGCGAAGTCGCTGCCGAGTGGCGAGCGGCCGGGCACGATTTCAATATGCTGTGGACCGAGAAGAACGCCACGCTCGCTGCGCCCGAGGCAGTCATTGCACAGCTGAAATCCTGTCATGCAGTCGTGCTCGCCATCGCCGACTGAGGCTCCTGTACGTCGTGGTGTATCCATGACTCGATTGTGCTGGAACGGCTGGGCATCCCCACGGCCGTCATCTGCAGCGACGAATTTGGCCCGCTGGCGCGCGCCGAATCGCAGGTGCTTGGCCTCGGCAATTTACCCCTGATCGGGATCCCGCATCCGCTGGCGGGCAACGGTGAGGTGCTGGTGCGCGCGAAAGCGCGCGCGATTGCCGACGAAACCATGGCGGCGCTGACCGCAATGCCAGCGGTGCTGACCGCTCGTTACGCCGCGCGCTATCTCGGCCTGACCGAGAAACGACTGGACGGCGGCGCTGTGTGCGTGGACGACGTCTGTGCGATCGATCCCGCGCTGGCCGAGGCGCTGAAATGAGCGAGACCCTGCTGGTCGGCAGCGATGATATCGACGTCCTGTTCGAAGCGCGCGGCTGGACCGACGGTCTACCGGTCGTCGCGCCAACACGTGCGCGGGTCGACGCCATGCTGCATTGCGCCGGTAGGCGCGCAGAGGATGAAATCGGCACGATGCCACCGCGGCAGGGCGTCATCAGCTGCGAGATTCTGGCGGTGAATGCGGTGATGGCAGGTTGCCGCCCCGAATATTTTCCGCTGGTCATGGCGGCGGTCGAAGCGATGCTCGACCCGGCCTTCAATCTGTTTGCCGTACAGGCGACGACGCATCCCTGCGCACCGTGTGTCATCGTCAATGGTCCGCTTGCGCGTGAACTCGGCATCAACGCGCGCTACGGCGCTTTCGGTCCCGGAGTGCGGGCGAATGCAACGATAGGTCGTGCGATACGTCTCATCTTGCTCAATGTCGGCGGTGCCTCACCCGGGATCCTCGATCGCTCGACGCAAGGTCAGCCGGCCAAGTACGCCTACTGCGTTGCCGAAAACGAAGCGGAGAGTCCGTGGTCGCCGCTGCACGTCGAACGTGGCTATCCGGCAATGACATCCACGGTCACGGTGACGGCAGCGGAAGGGCCGCATAATCTGAACGACCATGTCAGCCAGCATGCCGATGGCATACTCGCAACATTGAGCGGCGCGCTGACCGATATGGGATGCAACAATGCGTACCTCTACGGCCAACCGACGATTGCTTTTGGTCCTGAGCACGCCGCCATACTTGCCGCGAGCGGCATGACCAAGGCCGATATCCGTCGTTACGTCTTCGAACACGTGCGCCTGCCGCGCAGCTTGTGGGCGCGCGGCGGCATGGCCGGCATGTTCGAAGACAAGTTTCCCGATGATGCGTACGTGCCGATCATCAAGACGCCTGAAGATCTTCTGATCATTGTCGTCGGCGGTTTTGGACGCCACTCTTGCTGGCTGCCGACTTTCGGCGATACCACGCGCGCGGTCACACGAGCCGTTACATGGGCCGACGGGACGCCGATAGCGTCCATGCGCGAGTTGCGGCAATAAAGTTTCGCCGCCAGAATCACCGGGCAGCACTCGAACGAATCAATCAACAGGGGAGAACGCCATGGACATGACCGCACTCGAACAACGTATCACGCGGCTCGAAGATATCGAGGCCATCAAGCAGCTCAAAGCACGCTATTCGCATATCTGTGACGACATGCACAACCCCGACACGATTGCGTCGGTGTTCGCCGAAGACGGGATCTGGGAAAGTCCGGATTTCGGCAAGGCCGTCGGGCATGGCGCAATCCGCGAATTGTTCCGCGGCTTTCAGCGGACTTTCAGTTTTTCGCAGCACAACATGATGAATCCGGTTATCGAGGTCAACGGCAATCGGGCCACGGGCATCTGGTACATCATGGGACCGTGGACGTACACTGAATCCAAGGAAGAAAAATGGCTGGCGTTGCGCTATGACGATGACTACGTGAAAGTGAACGGGGTATGGAAATACCAGCACCTGCGCGTGGTCCTGCGCATGGTGGCCGACCGCTGAAGTCTTCGAGCGAGGGGGCAGCCGAGCCATGGCACGAGAACGCAGTCAACGCGACTACCAGCGCAATTACGGCAATGCATTGGGCATTTGCGTGATCACGGGGATGTTCGCCATGGAGACGGTGGTCGCACACAACGTGCATCCGAATCCCGCCTCGCCGATAGTCTGGACTGCGCTCGGCACGGTCGCGGTGGTTGCCGGTGCAGCCTGTCTGTGGTTCAAGGCCAAGGCCAAGTCCACGGCAACCGCCAGTCGATGATCTGACACCGATTTAAGCGAGCGCTCTGTGTGAAAACGATTGCCATACTCGGCGCGACCGGCGGACTCGGCGCAGCGGTTGTCGAGACACTCGCCTTGCGCGCACCGGTATATATTGGCTACGCGCGCAATCGGAGCAAGGCCGATGAACTGGCCGCAACGGTGGCTGCCGCTGGCGGGCAGGCCATGGTCCACCAGGTCGATATCCGCGAGGCGCTCTCGGTGGCCGGATTCATAGCTGCTGCGGCCGGCTTTGCTGACGGTCTCGGCGCAGTCGTGTGCGCGACCGGCCCGGCGATTCCCTTGATGCCTTTGACGGCTGTGCATGACGCCGACTTCGACCGCGTCTACGCGACTGACGTGCGCGGCGCGTTCAATGTGCTCAAGCACGGCGGACTTGCGCTCAAGGCAGCCGGCGGTGGCAGCATCGTCATGTTTCTGACGACGGCGGTACTGCGCACCTTGGAAAACGACGGCATGTCCGGTTGCCCGAAATCCGCTGTCGGCGCGTTGTTGCGGCAAATGGCCAGGGAACTCGGCCCGTACAATGTGCGCTGCAACGGCATCGCGCCGGCAGTCATCGATGCCGGTATCGTCTACGCGCCGGAATTCGCCGACAACGAGCTGGCGCAGGGCGTGATCCGCACCATGGTCGCCAATACCCCACTCGGGCGCATGGGGCGCCCCGAGGAAGTCAGTGCCGTTGTCGACTTTCTGGTTTCACCCGGGGCGAGCTACATCAATGGTCAGATCATCGGCATCGATGGCGGCTTCAGCGCTTAGCAGGCGCGAAAAATAACTTCGCTCGGCATGAGCGCGTTCGGTTTCACACGCGGAAGTAGTCGAAGAAACGTATGGACGGCGGGCCATCCATCATCGCGCCGAAGGCGTCCATGTCGCCGCGCTCGGTGCGCCAGGCCAGATAGGCCTCGTAATTGGCGCGCGTATCCCATTGCTCGACGATCATGATGGCGGCCGGATCGTCCTGATTCTGAGTCACGTGCAGAGTGACGCAACCGGCAAAGCTCCGCGTATCCGGCAGCACATTTTTCAACCAGGCCCGTACTTTTTCGATGCAATCGGATTTGGCGCGAAATTCGAGAATCACTTGGGTCGTCATGGTTGGTCTCCTGATGGGTGTCCGGCGTTTGCCAGGGGATCTGACGGAGTAATGCAGCCCGCGGGGCGGGCGCGACGACTGTAGCAGGGGTGGGGTGCGGTGCGAAGCTGCGCCATTGTGAACGGCGGCGCCCGAATGCCATTTACCTCACACTGCGCGCCGTGGTCGCCTGCGTATAATCAGCGCTGATAGCTGCGGGACCGGAGGAGCTTCCATGCAAGGATCTAATCATTCGTGTCTGCGTCGGGTGCTCATGCTGGCGCTGGCGATGTTCGGTGGCCAGAGCGCCACAGCCGCGACGCTGTTTGACCCTGCGCTTGGCCTGTCGCCTGAAGCACAAGGCTTCAACCGTCTCGGTCTCGGTATTTTTCAGCAAACGCCCGCTGGTCTTATCGATCTCGATACCACCCTCGCCAACGCGCTGCAGGCGGGCTATATCTCCGAGCTGCCGGCAGACGGCAGCGCTCAGCATCCGGCGATACCCGTTCTCGATCGTGTCGCCGGGTTCAAGCTTGAGTTCTCGCTCAAGGTTCTGACCGAAGCGCATCTGGCGCGCGACGACAATACCGATGGCCGACTCGACCGGGCAGGTTTCAGCGTGATTGCCATCGGCGAAGATCTCTTCGGACTCGAACTTGGATTCTTCACCGATAGGGTGTGGGCTTACGAAGATGCCAACCCGAATGCGGGCGGCTTGTTCACCCAGGCCGAATTCGCCTTGCTGGATACCAGCGCCAACCTGCTCGACTATGTGCTGTCGGTCCACGGCATGCAGTATCAGCTGACGCAGAACGGAAGTGCGCTGCTGACCGGAACTTTGCGCAACTACAATCCGAGCGGCGTCGATGCCGCCTGGAATCCGTACGATAACTCGAGCTTGCTGTTCTTCGGGGATGACACCGGTTCCGCGCGCTCGCATGTTCAGATTGGACGCATTGCCATCGCGCCGGTGCCATTGCCCCCTGCCGCACTCCTGCTGGCTGGGCCGCTGTTTCTGATGGGTCTGCGACGGTCGGTGTTTGACCGCGGGTGAGGGGCGTCGACTCCGCGCGCTGCCGGTCGTCGCGGCAGTGCGGAGTCCCTGGCAAGGCGTTCTGCTGGCCATGCTGGTCGGCGTCTCGTTCGCCGCCAACTCCACGCTTGCTGCCGTTTCCTATACCGGCGGTGCAACGCCACTTGCCGTACTGCTGACGCGTTCGTCCGTCGCATTCGTCGTTCTGTTCATCGTCCTGGCCACGACCGGCCAACGGTGCAGTCTCGAACCTTCACGCCGACGTGGCGCGATACTGATCGGTTGTATATTCGCCGCCTACTCCTACGGCGTGCTTGTCGCCATCAAGTACCTGCCGGTCGGTCTGGTCGTCGCGACATTCTACGTATTTCCGATCTTCGTCGGCGTCGTTGAATGGTGGAGTGGGCGCCAGGCTTACAGTACGAGGACGGCCATTGCGCTGCTGATCGCTTTCACCGGCATCGTGTTCGCGCTCGACCTTTTCGGTACTCCGGTGCATAAGCTGGGCACTGCACTCTGCCTGATGGGCGCTGTCGGCGTGACCGCGGTCATGACGCTGAGTCCGCGCGTACGCGGCGACGGCGATTCGCGACCGGTGACGCTGCACATGCTCGGCACTGCGCTGGCAGTCTTTTATGGGGTGGCAGCAGTGCATGGCGGGGTCCAGTTCCCGCATACGACGTTTGCCTGGGTCGGGTTCATCGGTGCCCCCGTGTTCTATACTTTCGGCATCATCATGCTGTTCGTCGTGATCGGTCGCCTTGGACCGGTCAAGACCTCGCTGGCGATGAATATCGAGCCTGTGACCAGCGTCTTGCTCGGTTTCGTGGTTCTTGATCAGCGACTGGGCGCGCAGCAGTTGTGGGGTATCGCGCTGGTGGTAGCCGCCGTTCTGCTGGTCGAAAGCGCACGGTTGCAGCGAACCGCGTCAGTTTGAGTGAGGAGGTGTTCTTGACAGCTGGTTCGGCCTTGAACGAGCGCACTGTCGCGGAGTGGATCGCGCGTATTGCGTGTGAACGTGCCCGCACGGCGCCACCTGCGGATTTCCCGACGCTGCCCGATATTCCCGCAGGGCGCTACACCGATGCGGATTTCTTTATGCTCGAGCGACAAAAGCTATGGTCGCGGAGCTGGCTGTACGCGGCGCATACCGATCAACTGCCGGCCGCCGGCAGTTTTCTGGTCTGGCGCCACGGCAGCGCGCCGATAGTGCTCATTCGTGGCGACGACGGTGACATCCGCGCTTTCTATAATACCTGCCGACACCGCGGTGCGCCGGTCGTTCGCAGCGCTGCGGGCACTGCCGGCCCGACCCTGGTGTGTGGCTACCACGGCTGGAGCTACGACCGTCAGGGTCAGCTGCGTGCCGTCAGCGAGGCACGCGACTGGCCGTCCGTCGAGAAATCCTGTCGCGCGCTGGTCGCGGTGCGCTGTGAACAATTCGGTAACTGGATTTTCGTCTGCGAAGACAATCGAGCTGGAACGTTAAGTGACTTTCTGCAGCCGCTTGCACGATACATGCAACACCTGCCTCTGACCGAATTGCGCCTGGTTGAACGTCGCGAATTCGAAGTCGCCTGCAATGTGAAAGTGCTGCTCGAGAATTTTCTCGAGGCTTATCATTTCAAGCTGCTCCATCCGCGCACCACTGACCGGATTTTCGACAATCAGGGCACCAGTGTGCACTTGTGGCGGAACGGCCATTCCATGATGCTCTCGCCGAACCGGCGCGACGACTGGGTCGACCCCGGTACCATCGACATGCCGGAAATGGCTACGAGCACCGCGATCGAACGCCATCACAACCCGAGCTACTGCGTGTTTCCGAATCTCATCGTACCGATATCGCCCACCGGCATGCCCTGCGTCGCGATGTGGCCAAAGACGCTGCGGACTTCAGCGATGGAAGTGCTGTGGTTCGCACCCGACTGGGGTGGCGGTCCGCGCGCAGCGCTGTGGGATATGCGCATCGCGAACTTCGATCGAATAGTCGACGAGGATATCCAGTTCGCCGAACCGATGCAGGCGTCGCTCGAATCACCCGGTTTTCGCGGAGTACCGCTCAGCTATCAGGAGCGGCGCATCTACCATTGGCATGAAGAAGCTGACCGACGCATGGGCGTGGACTCGGTACCCGAGACACTGCGCGTGGTGCCACTGATGGCACCTTATATCGAGTGACTATTGGCGACGGCGCAACCCCGTGGCAGGGTTGCGCTGACATTGCCGCGCTTTGCGCGCGGCAATGTTTTCCTCAAGCGATGCTCAAGCTCGGCCTGATCGTAGTACCGTGCCTGTCCGCATACCCGTGTCGCGACCGTGTTCGAACAGCGGTACGCCGTTGACGATGGTGTACTCGACGCCGCGTGCAGTCACCACCAGGCGGCGCCCGCCGCCCGGCAGGTCATAACGCATCTCGCCTCGCTTGTTCGAACCGACCGTTGCCAGATCGAAAATGGCAAAGTCGGCGGCAAGCCCCGGCGCGATGCGTCCACGTTGCGTAATGCCGAACAGTTTGGCCGGTTCAGTGGTAATCCGCTGGACGGCACGCTCGAGCGTCATCGCCTGCCATTCGCGCACCCAGGTGCCGAGCAGATAAGTCGCGTAGCCGGCGTCGCATAGGCTGTCGACATGCGCGCCACCGTCAGATAAACCAATCATGATGCGCGGGTCGCTAATCAACTCCGGGATGCGCGATTCGTCGGCGTTGAAGAAATCGTAGGTGTACTGCAGGCGCAGTTGATCTTCCATCGCGAGATCGAGGAACGTGTCGGCCGGATGCGCATTGCGCTCGCGCGCGATTTCTTCGACGTTTCGCCCGACGTACTTCTGCATGGCCGGGTCGGTCACTTCGAGCACGATGGCGAGATTCCAACGGGCCGAGAATATCAATGCTTTCTTCAGCGATTCCTTGAAGGCGGCGCGGAACTCCGATGAGCGATACAACGCTATCTGCTCGTCGACCGGACGATTGAATACCGGATTGAAGCACGGCATGTTGGCGAATACGAACGGTTTGCTGAGATCAATCTGGCCGACCAGCGGCCGGCAGGTGGCCTGTGGCACCGACCCGCGCTTGATCAGGTCGTCGACCAGGACCAATGTTTCCTGCACCTGATTCGGGTTGTCATCGCGATTCAGCAGTGCCAGCCAGGTTACTGGCCGCCCGCTGGATGACAACAGCAGGTCGAGCATCTCTCGCTCCTGCGGACTGACGACCGAAACTTCGTTGGTCAATGCGACTTCGATGGTGCCACGCCCGACATCGCGGAGCACGTTGCCGTAGGCGCGCAATTCGTCGTTGCTCGCCAGACGGCAGGCCAGCGGCCGCCCCTGATAGCCGATATGCTGGCCGGCATTGGTTGTCGTGAAACCGAAGCAGCCAGCATCCATCGCTTCGCGCAGCAGGCCCGCAATTTGTTTGGTCTCGGCTGGCGTCGCTGCCCGTTCAGCGGATTCTTCGCCGAGTACGAAATGGCGGAACGGCGTGAGCGCGCCGAGAAAACCGAGGTTCAGACCGGAGCCGCGTCGCTCGGCGGCATCCATATATTCGGGAAATGTTTCCCAGTCCCAGGTCACACCGCGGCTCAGCACGTCGAAAGGAATGGCTTCGACATTGACCAGATCCCAGGCCGCGACTTCGCGCGTCTGCGGACGGCATGGCGCAAGTCCGACGCCACAGTTACCCATCATGACGGTGGTCACACCGTGCCAGCAGGACGGCGACGTCACGTCATCCCAGCAGATCTGCGCATCGTAATGCGTGTGTGGATCGACGAAGCCCGGTGCGACGATGAGGTCGCTGGCATCGATGGTTCTGGCGGCGGTGCCGGATACCTTGCCGACTTCGACGATAATGCCGTCCTTGACGGCGACATCGGCGTGGACGCGCGCTGCGCCGGTGCCGTCGACGACGGTGCCATTGCGAATGACGAGATCGTAAGACATGGCGGAAGACTCCCCTCGTAGGCCTCGCCACAGTATACGTAATTCAGCGGGCCGCCGTGCTGCGACTTCCAGTCGCTCGCTCGCTGGCCGGTTACCGTGCTTGCGAGGTCCGTTTGAGGCCCGCGCGACGCAGTGCAGCGTACGGCTTTCAGCGGTGCGGAGAATAGACGCCCGGGACGCTGATTTCGCAACGATTATTGACAATCAGGCATCTGTGATCGTGCTTTCGCCGGTGCGGCCGGCGAGTCCACGCCGCCGCTCGTGCGCTGGTCGACAATTTCCGTCCTTCGTTGACGGGACGCCGGCTGACACGCCCCGGGTTGGCGGACTACACTGGTCGCGCCAGCACACCGGTCGAGCTGAAGAACACGGATACCGACGATGGAAAGAATCAAGGAGGCATTGAACGGCGCGCGTGTCGAACGCGAGCGCAAGCTAGCTGCGGAACAGGCTGACGGCAGCCTGGCTCGACGGCTGCGCCTGTTCTCGGCATTCGAACACCTGGCCGAAGACGTTCGCCGCGCGGTTCTGGCCGCAGGCGAGGTCCAGGAGTTCGAGAGCAACCAGTTTATCTGCTCCGTCGGCGAGCATGACGATTTCGTCAACTATCTGCTCGATGGCATGGTCCGTATCGAAACCCCGGACGGGACCTCGCGGCTGTTGCACGCCGGCGATGGGCCTGCGCGTTTCGCGCTCGACGAAGCCGGCGAAAAAACGGCGACGGTGGTCGCGCTGCATCCAGTTCGCGTGTTCCGCATCACGCCATCTCAGCTGATGACGGCAATCGAAGCAGCGGAATCACAGCCGCCGCCAATGGCTTCCTATACCGAGACCTTCAATGGCCAGCAGCTCGCGATGCTGGTCGGTGCGCTACGTGAAGAACATCGTGGTCTGAGTGGTGTCGCGGCCGATACGCGCACTGTCGCGGCCGTACCCGAAGTGCTCGTTGGCGATAACACAATCGGCGTCATGCTCGATGTAGGTAGCCCGGACCTCGAGTCGACGCGAAATCCCCTGCCTCGGGACGACGGCGCACTCGACGCACCGCCAGCCGAGTTCGCAGCAAGCGCGCTGCCCGGCGATGTCATCAGCACGATGACGCGCGCTTTCGAAGCCGAGCTTCGCCGTCACGTCGAGAGCGTGCGCAGTGCCGAACGCGCTCACGCCCAGATCCGTATCAAAGCGTACGCTGCCAAACTCAAGGCCAAAGCTGAACAAGAAATCCGGGCGAAAATCGTCACCATACGCAGCCGCTACGAGAATGCGCATTCGGCCCGCGAGGCGGATCTGCGCAAACGATATGAACAGCTGCTGGCACTGGCCAATCGATTGGCGCGACAGAAAGCCGAGGTCTACCAGGCGCGGCATCAGATGGAAGAAAAGTTGAAGCGAGCCGAGCAACTACATCGCGAACTGTCCGAGCTGGGAGGTATGGTTTCCAGCCAGCTCGATCAAATCGATGGGTTGCTGCCGAGCGACGACATCGAACTGCGTTATTTGAGCGACGGCAAGCCCGGCGATTGAGATAATGTTGACCAGGGTCCTTAGCCGTTAGCGCCGGCTTCGCCGTCGAGCAGGCGGCGCGCTTCCGCGCGCAGTTCAATCTTGCGGATCTTGCCGCTCGACGTCATCGGAAACCCGTCGACGAAGATCACGTGGCGCGGGATCTTGAAGCTTGCAACGCGACCTTTCATTCGCGCGATTAAATCGTCGCCGCTGACCGTTGCGCCTGCATTGAGAATGACGAACGCAACCGGAACTTCGGCCAGCCGCGCATCCGGATAGGCGACGACCGCTGCGTCGAGAATTTCCGGCATGCCGCGCAGATAGGTTTCGACTTCGGCGGGAGAGACATTCTCGCCGCCGACCTTCAGCATGTCTTTGTAGCGGCCGAGAAAGACCAGGTGGCCGTCCTCGCGGATCAAGCCCATGTCGCCGGTATGCAGCCAGCCGTCCGCGTCGATGGTTGCAGCGGTAGCCTCGGGTTTGTCCCAGTAGCCTTTCATTACGGTGTAGCCGCGCGCGAGTAGTTCACCGGTAACGCCGGCGGGCCGATCCGCACCGGACTCCGGATCGACGATACGGAACTCACAATCGTTCATCGGATAGCCCGACGCCTGCACGCGCTGCTCGCGGGTGAACGACGGATTGTCGCATGACACATACGCCCAGATTTCGCTCATGCCGAAACCGGAAATGGTCGGGCAGAAGACATCCTGCACACGTTCAGCTATCGGCACCGTGCTCTCGACACCCGAAGGCAGGGTGCCGAGGCGGATCCCGAGCTGGCGCGGACGGCGGGCTTGCGCGTTCAACAAGTCCAGCCAATGCGCTTCGAACCCGTGAAGAAAAGTCGCGTTCTCGCGCTCGGCAAGATCGAGCGCGCGTTCGGCGTCGAAAACATCCATCAATATCTGCTTGGCCCCGGTCAGGACACACATCAGGCTGATTTCGCTGAAGCCGTAAAGATGGAACAGTGGCAGGTAGTTGACGTGCACATCGTTCATGGTCTGGCCGAGCAGCTGCGCGCGTTCATACGTATTGCGTATTGGAATATGCGAATGCATCACGCCTTTGGGATGACCGGTAGTGCCGGAGGTGTAGCAGATCACCATCAGGCCGTCAGGATCGACTTGCGCCGCTCGAGCGGCGAGCGTTGCGTCGCTGACGGCGCTGCCGCGTTTGAGCAGACCGGACCAGTTCTCGGCATGGGCCAGGCGGGCGTCGCCGAGCACGACCAGACGTTTGAGGTCAGGATAATTGTCGACTGCCAGTGTGCCGTCGCCGGCCCGTTCGATGCGCGGCATGGTTTCCTGCAGCATGCTCTGGTAGTCGACAGGGCCTGAGCGATCGAGCGTAATCAGGGTCGCCGAACGCGACTGCTGTACAGCGTAGGCGACGTCATCGCTGCGATAACGCGTGTTGAGCGGCACGATGCACGCACCGACGCGTGCGATCGCGTACATGAGAAATACCCATTCCGGGCGATTCGTCATCCACAGCGCAACTCTTTCGCCAGGTGCCACGCCGAGCGCGAGCAATCCTTTTGCCACCTCGTTCACTTCACGATTCAAGGCCGCGTAAGTCCAGCGCTCGTCGCCCCAGACCAGCGCTTCGCGTTCGGCGAATCGCCGTGCGGCCGTCTCGAGCACGCCACCCAATGTGCGTTTCGGATACCATTCCATATCGTCTTCCCCTCTGCCAGAAATCGATTTGTATCGTGCGGCGGGCGCGGCGGCAAGCCGTGCTGATGTTGTTCGACCGAATGTTACTCAGCGATCATCGGCGTGGTCCGCAGGCGCGCCAGAGACAGTTCTCGTCGGCGCAGGTGGCGCGCCAGCCAGCCGCAGACGCCAGCCAGTACCCCGGCGGTTGCCGCCAGTCGGAACGGTACCGCGTAGCTGCCGTAGAGATCGAACAGGTGGCCGGCCAACCACGGACCGAGCGCGCTGCCGCTGGCGCTGCCGAGCAGACCGACACCTAGGATTGCGCCGAAATGCGGGCCGCCAAAGCGATCGGCGACCATCGCAGGCGTCAGGGCAGCCGTGGCGGAATAGCCTATACCGAGCATAACTGCGTAAAGGTAAGCGCCATGGATCGACGGCGCGGCACCGACCCGCATCAGAGCGCCGACACTCAGCACCAGAACGACGATTCCGCAGACATAGATCTTCTCGCGCTCGATCCGGTCTGACAGCCAGCCGCCGCCAGTCTTGCCGACAATGCTGGAAACGCCGACGACGCCGACCACTGAGGCGGCGACGAGCGCGCTGAGTCCATGATCGACGAGAAACGCGACCTGATGTACATGCAGCATCTGCGAACACAGGCTGCCAAAGAAAAAAGTCGCCACCATCAACCAGAACGGCAGCGCGCGTATGGCCTGTCGGAGGGTTACGGTGCCCTTGTCGTTGCTAGCAGTGCCGGCAGCGTTGTTACGCAGTACCGCGCGGGCCGGCCGGGCGGCAACCGGCAGTTGACGTCGCAGATAAAGTGCCGATGGCGCGATGAACGCGACACAGATGATAGCTAGAACGCGGAGTGCAATGCGCCAGCCGTGCAAATCGATCAGAACCTGACACAACGGGACGATCAACAGCATGCCGACACCGACACCGGAACTGACGATGCCCAACGGCAGGCCGACGCGGGGATGGAAACGACGTTGGACCAGCACGACCGCAGGGATCCAACCGCAGCAGGCGACGGCGAGTGCGGTGCCGGCTCCGAAGAAAACATAAAGCTGCCAGGGTTGCGTGATATAGCTGTTGGCACACAGCGCAAGCGCCAGGGCGCAGCCGCCGAAAGCCATCAGCCATGGCGGTGAGACGCGATCGCACAGTGTCCCCAGCAGCGGATTGACACCACCCTGGACCAGTGCGAAGAGTGAAAACGCGCCAGCCAGCAACGAGCGGCTCCAGCCGAACTCATTCAGCAGTGCGACGAGGAACACGCCGTAGGCGTACCAGATGCCATACGACATTGCGAGCGTGAGCGCTATCAGAGTCAGCGTGACGCCGCCGGCCCAGTCGATTGAACTGTTCGACCGCGAAACGTTAACGGCCATACGGGACTACTCCGGCGCGATCACAGAAACGTTGCGGACGGTAACGAGTCTGGACGGACACTGCGCGGCACCATGTGGGCCGCGCATGCGCCGCGCATGCGCGCGGAATGCGCCGGGAATGCGTAGTTTTCAAGCGGAAAATGATGGTCATACCGTGATTGCCGGACGGCGGTATCGAGTATACACGAGCGAAGTCGGAGACCATTCAGCGCGCGCCGTCACGGCACGGTCTGCGCTCGTGATACGCTCCCGGCCCGTGCTGCCCGTTTCCCGCCCAAGCCCTCATCCTGCCCGTTGGTTGATTCTGTTCGGCGTGTGGTTCATCTACTGCGCTTTCGGTTTGATCGCGACCAGTATCGCGCCGCTGGTCGGGCGTATCGAGGATGACCTCGCCATGAGTCATTCGGCGATGGGCAGCGTCATGGGTGCCTGGCAATTGATGTTCATTGCCGCTGCCGTGCCTTGCGGGATTGCGCTCGATCGTCTTGGCAGCCGCTGGGCGCTGACCTTGGGCGCCTTATGCATTGCCGCCTCGGCGCTCGGTCGAAGCTTTGCCAGCGATTACTACGAGCTGCTTGCTGCCGTCATGCTGTTCGGCGTCGGCGGTCCGGTGGTGTCCGCAGGTGCGCCGAAAGTAATTGCCGAATGGTTCGATGGCCCGAGTCGCGGGCTGGCGATGGGCATGTATATCACGGGTCCGGCTATCGGCGGCGCAGTGTCGCTGACGTTGACCAATGCGGTGCTGTTGCCGCAATTCGACAACGAGTGGCGGTCGATATTCGCTTTGTGGGCAGGACTGGCCGTCGTCGCCGGCAGTGTATGGTTCCTGATTGCGAGCCTGCCGGGAGTGCGAGAGCTGACGGCCCCGCGCCCACCTGCAGCCAGCGGGCCGCACCGCGCAGTGCTCGTTCAACTGCTCGAACGACCGGCGGTTCGTCTGCTATTGCTGATGGGGGTCAGCGTGTTCATGTTGAGCCATGGCCTGCACAACTGGCTGCCCGAGATACTCGTCGGTGACGGCATGAGCGTAGTCGAGGCTGGTTACTGGTCCGCGATCCCCACGCTGGTCGGAATTGCCGGTGCGCTGCTCATTCCGCGCCACGCAACGCCACCACGACGTATGGCCATCCTGTTGGCGCTGGCGGTCGCACTCACTGTCGCAACGGTGCTGCTGCAGTCCGACCATCGCGCATTGGTGTTGATTGCTCTGGTGTTGCAGGGCCTGGCGCGATCCTCGCTGATGACCGTCCTGATCCTGACCCTGGTCGAATTGCCGCGCATCGACGCACGCACTGCCGGCACCGCTACGGGTCTGTTTTTTGCGGCTGCAGAAGTGGGCGGAATGCTGGGGCCACTGGGGGTCGGCATTCTCTACGACATGACGCACGGATTCACGGCAGGCTTACTGTTTTTTACCGCCATCGGCTGCGCACTGGTCGCTGCCGTGCGACCGCTGCGTCGGTATACCACCAACTGACGCGGAGGGCGCAGTGTGACGTCGTGCGTCACCTTGAAGCGACAAGACGAACGTGATCACACGTCCTCGACCCGGACACCAGCGCGACCGCAGCCCTGCGCGGGTGTGATGGTCGTCACAGTTCACCGCGCGTTGGCACCCGCTGTGTGCGTGGCTTCACATTTTACTGGTGTATGAAACCTTCTGGCATATCGCTTGCTCTAAACGAATAGTGGCATTGAAGAACGGGCCTGCCCGTTTTCGCTGCCGGGTGCATGTTCAATCGTGCGATAGAAGCGAGAGCACACATGAGTGACCGGATGAATACAGAAACGAGACCGTCGACTGAATGCACTGGCAGCGCCCAGCATCAGCAGATGGAAGCACGCAACAACCGCGAGTTTTCCGTGCAGACCTGGTACGCAAGTCCGGTCGCTCAGCGCGGCGGACTCGAAACAGGTGCGCGCGGTTGGCGCTGGGCACCGCCTGCCGGTTTGAACGAGAGCGCCGAGCAGCGTCACTGAGCAGTCCAGCGCCTGCTGGCTGACGGCGCTGCGCAGCCTATAGTCCGAGTCTCCGGGCTTCGGTGTCCATGACGACAGCGACGCGGCCGATGGCGCGCCGCGCCAGGACATCGCTCATGGCACTTTGAAAAGCAGCCAGCGGATAGACAGTCGCTACCTCCGGCTGGATGTAGCCCGCTTCGAACCAATCGAACAGCTGGATCATCAATGCGCGGATGCGCTCACCGAAGTGGTGACGCATATCCTGCGGACTCCAGCCGTAGTAATACCCCATGTTCAGTCCGCATACCGATAGATTCTTGACCAGCAGGATATTGGCCGGGATCTGCGGAATGTCGCCGCCGGCGAAACCTACCGGCATGATGCGACCTTCGGGAGCCATGGCCCGCAACGACTGCGCAAAGATCTCACCACCGACCGGGTCGTAAACCGCGTCTGCACCTCGGCCATCGGTAAGCGTGAGCACCGCCTCGCGAAAATCGGTTTCCCGATAATTGATGACATGATCGGCACCATGACGAAGGGCAACTTCAAGCTTGGCCGCACTGCCGGCAGTGGCAATTACCGTTGCACCGAGGATCTTGCCAATTTCAATTGCGGCAATGCCAACACCACCGCTGGCGCCATGGACGAGCAGCGTTTCACCGGCAGCCACTCGCAGCAGATGCGGCCACGTCAGTGCAGCACACGAGGTCGCGTAGGAATTGGTGAAGGCGATGGCGCGTGCAAATTCGAGGCTGTCGGGTAACGCAAACGTATTGACCTCATGGGCCACGGCTTCTTCAGCCAGAGCACCCCAGTCGAGCACGGCACAGACGCGGGCGCCCGGCTTGAAGCGGGTGACTTCCGGGCCGCACTCGCTCACGATGCCGGCAATTTCGGAGCACGGCACGAACGGCAGCGGCGGCTTGCGCTGATACTTGCCCTGGACGACCAGACTGGTTGCAAAGCTGATGCCGACGGCCTGCGTACGGATGCGCACCTCATCGGCCGCCAGTGCCGGCCGTGGCACTTCCGTCAACGAGAGTTGATCGAACGTTGTCCAGTTTTCGACCAGTACTCCGCGCATCGTCGTGTTTACTCCATTGTGATGATCGGCCAGGCAACGCACCGCACTACTCGCCTGCAGCAGGCGAGGGCGGGTATTCTTGCACGAGGCGCTATTGATTTCCCCACGCTTCGCGTGCCACAAGTCGAGCGACTCCCGGCTATCGACCTATTGAGGACTTCCGCATGACGACGCCCGATATTCAGTTCGGCACTGCACTTCGCTCACCGTATGCGGTGGCGGAAGCAGCACGTTACATCGAGGGGCTGGGGTTCGATGTGCTGGCTTGCGGCGAGCACGTCAGCTTTCATGGCGATACCGCCAATGGCCTGGTCTCGCTCTCGGTTGCTGCCGGCGCGACCAGCCGGATCAGACTCCTTAGCGCGATCACGCTGGTGCCGCTCTACCCGGCCGCGCTGCTCGCGAAAATGGGTGCAGCGCTCGATGTCGCTTCCGAAGGCCGGTTCATGCTCGGCGTCGGTGTCGGCGGTGAATATCCAAAAGAATTCGAAGCCTGTGGCGTACCCGTGCGCCAGCGCGGATCGCGCACTGACGAGGCGCTCGAGGTGTTGCATCGAACCTGGGCGGGTGCGGATGTGACCTTCCATGGCCGCTACACGACCTTGAACGAATTCAGCCTGAAACCCTTACCGATACAGCGCCCGCGCCCGCCGATCTGGGTTTCCGGCCGCAAGGATGTCGCCATGCGCCGCGCTGCCCGCTACGCCGACGGCTGGTTACCTTACATGTATACGCCGGAACAGCTGGCTGAGAGTGTGACTACCATCAAGCGCTATGGCGAGGATGCTGGAGTGGACATGAGCGGATTCACTGTCGGGCTATTCATCTTCACCGTCGTGCACGAAGACGGTGCTACAGCAGTGCGTATGGCAGCCGAACGTCTGAGCACACAATATGCCCAGGACTTCAGTCAGCTGGTGCATAAATACGCCTTGGCCGGCGACCCCGGGCAGTGTCGTGCACGGTTACGTGAGTATGTCGACGCAGGCGCACGCTTCGTGCTGTTGGCGACCGCCTGCCCGGACGACTACTACGACCGCAACTTGGCCCTGATGGCCAGCGAGGTGATGCCGGCGTTCCGCAGCGCCTGAGCGCGCGGGATCGGCAAGCACGACTCAGTCAGTCAGGTCACGGTGCAACCGGCGACTGTCGACCGACGCGCGGATGTCGGCAACGAGCTGGTGAATTTTGGCGATCTCGCTCAGCAATCCGAGGCGAACGAGTTCGCATAACGCCTCGGGTCGTGTCGGGATCAGATTGGCGGAACGCCAACCTTCGACTGCCGCGAACTGCTCGTCGTCGAGCAGCACTTCCACCCGGTGCAGGCAAGCGGGTTCGCTTGTCGCATCTTCCAGGATCCGATTTCGGTCGTTGTTTGTTCTAGCCACGTTTCCCCCACCTCATTGGCAGACGGGCGGTGGTTTTATCTAGTTCTTGGGTTTGGCCCACCGGCCCGCGGACTGGTCCCCGGAGTGCATTCTATTGAGTGAGTGAGAGCGCACACAACCTCGGTAAATTCCGTACGTAAGAAGTACTTATCGCGATATAGATGGCTCAACTCTGGAGCCGAATATCACTCAGCGAAACATGCGGATGAGATCTGACAAGCCGCGTACGTCCATTTTTTCGCGGATGCGCGCGCGATGAATTTCGACCGTGCGCTGGCTGATGCCAAGGTCTTCGGCGATTTGCTTATTGGTCTTGCCGAGTACCAGATGATCAAGCACTTCCCGTTCGCGCCCGGTCAAGCGCGCCAATCTTTCGGCGACGACGGCTGCCGGTACGCCCGGTGTCGGGCGATTGGCGAGTGCGTTCGACGCTGCTTCTAGTGCACGAAAAAGCTGGTCTTCGGAGCATGGCTTTTCGATGAAATCGATGGCTCCTGCTTTCATCGATTCGACTGCCGCTGGCACGTCACCGTGCCCAGTCAGCATGACTATCGGTAAACGATGACCCTGTGCCTTGAGTTCACGCTGCAGTTCGATGCCGCTCATGCCCGGCATGCGCAGATCGAGCAGCAGGCAGGCATTGCGCGCTGGATTGAACGCGGCGAGAAACGCTTCAGCGGAACGAAACGGTGCGGTCTTGAAGCCATGCGCCGAGAGCAGTGCACAAAGCGAACGTAAAGCCGATGGATCGTCATCGACGACATAGACCATCAAATGCTCACGCAGTGGCATCGCGCTCTCCCTGATCCCGCGGCAGGGTGAAAATTATCTCGGCGCCGTCGGCACACGGTCTGGACGCGATACGCCCTTTATGCGCTTCGATGATCGAGCGACATAGCGACAGTCCGATACCCATACCACTGGTTGTCGAGCTATGGAAAGGTTCGAACAAGCTGTCAGCGATTTCGGCGGCAATGCCGACACCGCTATCGCGGACCACCACTTCGATCAAGCGGGAATCGAGTCGTGTCGTGATGGTGAGTTTGCGTTCAAGCTGCTGTTGCATTGCTGTGACGCTGTTGCGCACGAGGTTGAGAATGACCTGACCAATCTGGACCGGGTCGGCCCACACCAGTGGAATGTCGGCCGCAAAGACCAGCTCGACTTCCGGGACACTGTCCTGACTCGCGGCGAGGGCGAGTTCCACACCCTGACGAATGACCTGATGAAGGTCAATCATGTCACCGACCAGTTCACCCTGAGCGATGAAATTCCGCAGACGTCTGACCAGATCGGCCGCGCGCGTGGATTCATTGGCCGCGTCTTCGATGAGTTCGTTGACTTTGGCAGGGATCGCAATGCCATAGTTGCGGAGTTCCTGCCGACATGCGTTGACGTAATTCGATACAGCCGACAGTGGCTGATTCAGTTCGTGGGCCAGAGCCGAAGCAAGTTCGCCGAGCGAGCTTTGCCGGGCCGCATCGAGCAGGGCAAGACGCAGTCGCGCTTCTTCGTCTTCAGCTTCTTTCTGCGCCGCCAAGGCGCGGCGCTCATGGTCGAGACTGTTAAGTGCGAAAAGTGCGCGGCGCGTGATTCGCAGAACTTCGCGGTCGCTGTCGCTGAACGGCTTGCTGCGACCACGACGTTCTTCTCGCCACAGAGCAAACGAACCACGCGGAGTGAGGCGGACCGTACCGTCTTCCTGGCGTTGCTCGACCTTGTGTGGCCGACCTGCCCATTTGATGGTGTGTTCGTATTCCTCGCGCACGAACACGAGATAGTCTTGACCGTCATCGGACAACTCAAGATAAGCAGCACCCGCGCCGATGCTCGAATGCGCTGCTGTTCCTGGCATGTTGTCGCTGCTCGCGACGCCGTCGACAAGTGACTGGACCAAAGGTTCATAGTCATGCGCGAGCTGCGGTACGTCACCGTAACTTTGGGTCACGGCTCCGAGCTTCAAGACAATGCCGCGCGCGTCGACGAGATCGAGCAGTGTTGGAACGAAATCGTTGATGACTCGTTCCAGCGGTTGGCCGCTGCGCGCGCGGAGTTCGATATCGAAAGCGGCCCGTTCCGCCCGGATCGCCTGCCGCAACTGCAGTGTATTTTCGAGACTCTGCAGCAACGCCGAAATCGTACCACCAAGAAGCTCGGCGAAACGAAGGCGACTGGACGAAATAAGCATCGGACTGTAGTGATGACAGGCGACCAGCCCCCACAGGCTGTCATTCGCGGTCAGCGATATCGACATGCTGCCCAGCACGCCCATGTTGTTCAGGTACTCGATGTGGACCGGTGCTACGCCACGCAGTTTGGAATAAGTGAGATCGAGGGGCGCTGTCGAAGCGGCATCAGCGATCGCGCCGGACCGCGCCAGTATCGGAACAGGTGGCGCATTGATATCCGGAATAGTTCTGATGAGGTTAAGGAGAAAATGACGGCGCGCGGGGTCGGGTATGTCCGACGCCGGATAGTGCAGGCCGAGGAAGCTGTCTTCGCGTGCGGTGCTTTCAGCGATCACTTCGCCGTGTTTGTCTTCGGCGAAGCGATAAATCATCACGCGATCAAAACCGGTGACGTCGCGCACGATATCTGCGCTGACCTGGGCCAGGTCGTGCATCGTCCCGGGCTTGATCAGCTCGGAAATAATGCGCTGGCGCAGCAGATCCTCTTCCCACACCCTGTCGGGGCCGGATTCAGGGCGCACGAATTCGAGGACGTAGAATCCTTCATGGCGGTGCGGCAGGCATTCGACTTTGACCATGGCATCGTCGTCGCCAGCAAGATCGATGAACCACGGTTTGATCAGTTCAGGCGGCGACGGTGGCTGTGCACGCCGAGTCAGCTGGGCTGTGTTAAGTGCGCCAAGCACGGCCGCAGCCGGCATGCCGAGCAGCGCTGCCGGAGGGCGACCGAGCAGCTTTTCCGTATTGTTGCTCGCGTATTCGATGGTCAGCGAATGAATATCGATGGCAATCAGACAGCCGTGCGGCTGGATCGCGCCGATGACGTGTATCGGTTCGTTGTCGCAGGTCGACAGGTCGATGGGATACGGGCTGGCCATCAGCGACACCGGTGCCCGGTATCGCCGCTGGCCGACCTTGCCGGTGCCACGTCAGCAGTTGTCAATGGCGCGGTAAAGCATTGTCCGAAAGCATCGAACGTGCATCTGGCGGTAGCAATCATCGAATGGCGTCCGGTTGGTTCGCTGTCGGCGGCCTCGACCAGCCGATGCATGGCGGCGACTCTGTCACCGGCAACGGCCTGACACCAGCTCCAATAGTTGTGGGTGGCGCGCGGGTCCTGCGCCAGCAGCACTCGCGCTGATCGTCCGAGCGAGATTGCGCCCAGCAGTGAACCCTCGACGACATACGCAATGCCGGCAAATTCGGCGAAACTTTCCGCCGGAGGCACCGATGCAGCAAAGACGGGCATCACGCCCGCGGTTTGGTCGGCGAGTGCGGCGAGGTCTGCAGCCAGGTGCTCGGCCCGGCCGAACCAGTGGTAACCCAGGCGCTCGCTGGCATAGCGAAGGCAGGCCGCACGCAGCGCTGCATCGGCGGCGTGGTGGAATGCGTGGAGGCGCACGAGCAGGTGTCGGTAGCCGTGGCGGTCGAGCGTTCCCGCCGCCAGCGAAGCGAATGCCGGCAGCCGGTGCAAACGCTCGTGGTCGGCACGGGTCTGCACGCGCAACGCCGCGCGCGCATCCCCGGCAGGTGCTTCCAGGGCTTGCACCGTGGCCATCGCTCACTCTCCCCTCATAGCGCGTGCGGGCCGCTCATGGTGGCCGCACTGAGCAGGAATGCTAGTGCATCGCGCGCGCGCGCCGCAATGGCAGCCGGACCGCAGTCGGGGCCGAAACGTAACACTACTGCTTACACACGAACTCGCCTATACTGTCAATATGTCTTGTCACTACGATCCAGGGCACCTGCCCGCACACTCCTGCCACCCTGAGGCGGGCCTATGACCGGTAAGTTCCGCCAGCCCGAGGCGTTTCTCGGCACGACCGATGCCCGCATGGTCGGCGACCTGATCGCGGCGAGCGCCGATGTCGCTTTGATCATCAGTGCCGATGGCACTGTCCGCGACCTCTCGTTCCGCATCGAAGATCCGACCCGCCTGGGTCTGGCAAAATGGCGCGGGCGACCGGTCGAAGACCTGGTCAGCGAGCGCTGCCGGCCGAAATTGCGCAAGCTTCTGGAGCTCGCCCGCTCCGGCCACCCGTCGCCGGAGATTGAAGTGCTGCACGCAGCGCCTGATCAGGAGGACTTCCCGGTCCGCTACGCCGCGCTGCCGCTGGGTATTGCAGGGCAGGTCGCCCTGGTCGGGCGCGACCAGCGCGCGCTCGCGAGCCTGCAATCGAGACTGCTCGCCAACCGGCAGGAAATGGAGTCGAGCAGCAAGCTCCAGCGCCAGGCTGAAACGCACTACCGACTGTTATTCGAACTGGGTTCCGATGCGCTGATCGTGGTTGATGCAACGACTGGTCGGGTGCGTGAGATCAACCCGCAGGCAGCACAGCTGTTCGGGCGCGAACCGCGCGAACTTGCCGGCAAGCCGCTGGCAGGCTTGTACGACAAAGCATCCCGCGCCGAGGTGCAAGCGCTGCTGGCGAGTGTCGTCGCCACGGCGCAGGCGTCGTCGGCCACGGCACGGACGGTGGATGGCACCGTCGAGATGAACTTGCTCGCCGACCTGTTCCGCGCTGACGATTTGCGCTTGATTCTGTTGCGGCTGACTGCTGACGCGGTCAGCAGCGAACCGCCGCCAACGGCAGAGGCCAATCTGCTCGGATTGATGCGCGGCGCAGTCGAAGGCATCGTCCTGACCGATATCAGTGGCACCATCACCTGGGCCAACGATGCGTTCATGAACCTCACCCAGGTTGCGAAACTCGACCATGCCTGCGGGCAGCCGCTCGATAATTATCTCGAGCGTGGCGGCGTCGAACTGAACATCGTGCTGTCGCAGCTCGCGCAAGCCGGCCGTCTACTGCCGATAGGGATGATTTTGCGCGGCACCCAGGGCCAAATCACGGCCGTCGATCTGTCCGGGATCGCGATGCCCGACGGCTCGCCGCCAGGCTATGGCTTCATTGTCCGCAGCAGCGCCGGAAACAGCGCTGCGTCGACTACTGTCAGTAAGCCGCGCACCGGCGACCTGCCGCAGAGCACGGCCGACATGATCGACATGATCGGAAAAGTGCCGTTGAAAGGCGTCGTCCGCGACACCACTGATCTCATCGAGCGAGCCTGCATTGAGGCGGCACTCAGGCTGACCGGCGATAACCGCGCTGCCGCAGCCAAGGTGCTGGGGCTCAGTCGCCAGAGCCTGTACGTCAAACTTCGCCGCTACGGGCTCGTTGACGAATCCGATACTGCGGACGAGGATTAGTGAAACGCTGAAAAAGTCGATCCTGGACTTTTACCCGCCTCATCCTGAGGCTCGCCCTTGCAGGGCTTCACTGGGTGCGTTCGACCCGCCCGGAACTCCCCCGCCAACGAGCCGGTCTGGAGCGTCACATTCCGTGCCCGGCGGAGCAAAATTGCCGCGCAGGAAGCGCCGCGCAGAGAATGCGCGCGTTACGGCTGCTGCCCTTGCCATTGCATCTCCTCGCAATATTGCCGCTAATCTTCTAATCTAGCTCGCTTTTTGGAATCCCGTACAGGATGTCATGCTGCGTATTCCTGCCCTACTTATCGCCATGGTGGTAGCGATGGCTACAAGCTACGGTACGCCTGCCGCGACAACAGTTGATACGGCGAGCCCGACTTTCGTCGCCGGCTTGCGCGCGTACGAGGGAGGACACTACGACGAAGCCGTGCGGCTGTTGTCCGCCGCGATGGTGATAGAACCGACCTGCGCGCGCTGCGCGCATCTGCTTGGACGCAGCTATGGGCGGTTGGCTGAGCGTGCCCGTGGCCTTCGAGCCCTTGGCCTTGCACGCAAGACCTGTGATGCGCTCGAACTCGCCGTACAGCTCGATCCTGACGAACCCAGCGCCCTCGAAGACCTGATCCGATACTACCGTGCTGCACCTGGATTTCTCGGCGGCAGCGTCGAGAAAGCGCGGCAGCTCGAACAACGACTGCGCGGTTTCGACAGCGATACGAATACCTGAGGACTCCAGGCCTGCTGACCCTGGGCCTAACCGCCAGCGCCCCAGCGTGCCGGCGGTCCTTCCTGCAGCATACCTGGGGCGTCAGCGCACGTGTCGGAAGCAGTTCCGGATCTCGTTGACGAACAACACAGGCTGCTCGAACGCGGCGAAATGACCGCCTTTGTCGAGTTTGTTCCAATGCACCAGCTTGCTGAAACGATCTTCGGCCCAGCGCCGCGACGATCGGAAAATCTCGCGTGGATAGATGCTCACGCCGGCTGGAATATCTATCGGGATCTGCTGCTGGGTCAGGATTTTGAAACTCTCCCAGTAAATACGTGCCGCTGAGGCGCCTGCTGCCGGCAGCCAGTACATCATCACATTGTCGAGCAGCTCGTCTCGCGTATGCGCATTCTCCGGATGTCCGTTGCAATCCGTCCAGGCCCAGAATTTCTCGATGATCCACGCAGCCTGCGCTGCAGGTGAATCGACCAGACCGTAGCCCAGCGTCTGCGGCCGTGTGCTTTGTTCTTTCGAGTAGCCGGAATCCCAATCCCAGTAGTGCTGGCCACCGGCGATGCCGTCTTTCTCTTCGTCGGTCAGATTCTCCATCACGGCGGCACTCGGGCTGAGTATCGGCATGTTGGTGTGCATGGCGATACAGTTGGGCGGCTCACTGACGGCGATGGCGGCCGTCACTGCCGAACCCCAGTCGCCGCCCTGCGCAACCCAGCGCTCGTAGCCGAGTCGCGCCATCAGCTGGCCCCAGGCGCGGCCGATACGCTCAATCCCCCAACCCGGCGCTGTCGGTTTGCCGGAATAGCCGAACCCTGGCAGGGTCGGGCAGACGACGTGAAACGCGTCGCTGGCTGATCCGCCGTGTTCTTCCGGGCACGTCAGCGGGCCGATGACTTTCATGAATTCGATGATCGAGCCCGGCCAGCCGTGCGTCATGACCATTGGCATTGCCTGGGCATGCGGCGAGCGCACGTGCATGAACTGGATATCGAGGCCGTCTATCTCGGTAATCCATTGCGGCTGCGCGTTCAGCGCCGCTTCGCAGCGGCGCCAGTCGTATTGCGTGCGCCAGTAGGTGCAGACCTCCTGCATGTAGGCGAGCGGAATGCCCTGGCTCCAGTCCGTCGGGGTCTCGCGCTCGGGCCAGCGGGTCGCTGCCAGGCGACGCTTGAGTTCATCCAGCTCGGACTGCGGAACATCGAAGCGGAAGGGACGAATGGCGCTCATCGGCGGACTCCTTTAGCGGATAAATCGGTGGCGCGAGTATAGCCGGCTCGTGTGCTGTCAGCGTCGAGCAATGCTTCGTAGCGCCGGTCGGTAAGGATGCGCAGGAATGCAATCAGCGTGGCGACTCGCTCTTCATCCAGCGGCTGGCCGAGCCGCAGCAGGTCGACAGCCAGATTGTCCGGTACTTCGGCTGGTCCCCACGGTCGTCCGGTCTCAGGGTTGGTCCGGCTCGCCGCGCTGGTTACCAGATGACGATTGTAGAAATGCAGGGCTGTGCGCAGATCGCGGAATACGCCGTTATGCATATAAGGCGCGGTGACAGCGATATTGCGCAGGGTCGGCACCTTGAAGCGCCCGGCCACGCCGCCAGCCGGTGTTGCCGGGTTCTCGGCGAGCCCGCGATCGATCTCGTGCGCATTCCGTCCGGCAGCTTCCGACAGTGCCGTGTTCACTGGCACGCCGATGTTGTGATACTGATAATTCGTGAACGGTTCGTCCGCGCCGGGCGCGAGCGTATGCAGCACATGGCAGCTCGCGCAATTGGTGAGCGTTGCAAAGAACAAACGTCGGCCGATTTCTTCGTCGGGTGTCAGCACGTATTCGCCGCGCAGGTAGCGGTCATAGCGTGAATCGAAAGGCGCGAAATAGGCCGTTCGTTGAAACGCGGCGAGTGCTGCGCCAACGGCGCGCAGTGTCCGCTCGGGATCGGCCAGGACGGCGCCGCTGAAGCGTGCCACATAGACCGGGTTTTCGCGCAGGCGCGCACTTACCGAGGCGGCGTCTGGCATCGCCATCTCGAGCGGGTTCAAAAGCGGTCCGGCGGCCTGTTCGGCTAGTGTGCGGGCGCGGCCATCGAGAAAAAACCCACCAACAGGGTTACCGTCGTCACCGGGCAGAAAGTCCGGATTGAGTGCGAGGTACGAAAGACTCGGCGTATTACGCCTGCCCAGCGAGCGGCCGTCGGCACCGAGAGATGCGGCACCGTGTACTGCGTTATCGCGAGCGTCGGTGAACGCGTGCGCCGGATCATGGCAGGTGGCGCAGGATTGGCTTCGTGGGCGTGAGAGGTTCTGATCGAAAAACAGCAGGCGTCCGAGCTCCGCCTGCGCGGCGTCATCAGCTGCCACGGCGTTCAGTGATGCCAGGCAGCTCAACAGCGCAAGGCTGCCGAATTTGAGTCTGCTCGCAGCGTTCATGACAGCTTTCATTGATGACGACTTCGTTACAGCGCAGAGAACAGAAGCATGACGCGCACGGTACGCCACAGCACCAGTTTCGGGTCAGCTCCGATTATCGCAGTCCGCATCAGAGCCGAGTAGCTGGCTATACTGCGTTCACGCTGAGCCTGCATCATGACTGTAAGTCAGCGCCTGCCAGTTTCTGGAGCGAACGATGACCGAAACGCTGATGCTGCCCCTGACCGGGCTGCGTGTGATCGACTTGACTACCGTCCTGTTCGGGCCATACGCGACGCAGATGCTGGGCGATCTCGGTGCCGAGATCATAAAGGTCGAAGCCCCGTCAGGCGACTCCACGCGGAACATCGGCCCGGCGCGCCATCCCGGCATGAGTGCGACCTTTCTCGGCTGCAACCGCAACAAGCGAAGCATCTGTCTGGATTTGAAACTCGCCGCAGCACGCGATGCGCTATGGCGCCTGATCGAACAGGCGGACGTCTTTGTGCACAACGGTCGCCCGCGCAAGATGGCCGCGCTCGGCTTTACCCCGGCAGCCGTGCTTGCACGCAAACCGACGATTGTCTACGGCGCGCTGCACGGTTATCTCGAAGAGGGCCCGTATGCCGGGCGCCCGGCATACGACGATGTCATTCAGGGCGAATGCGGGATGGCGGGGGCGTTCGCCGAGCGTGACGGCACGCCGGCGCTGGCGCCCTCGGTCATTGCCGACAAAAGCGCTGGACTGATGGCGGCTACTGGCTTGACGGCAGCGCTGGTGCAGCGCCTGCGCACCGGGCGTGGCGTGTATATGGAACTCGGCATGTTCGAAGCCATGGTCGCCTACACACTGGTCGAACATTTATTTGGCGAAACATTTTTGCCGCCTATCGGAACGGCCGGCTATCCGCGGGCACTGTCGGCGGAACGCCGACCTTTCCCGACGCTTGATGGCTATATCTGCATGCTGGCGTATACGGACAAACAGTGGCGCTCGTTCTGGGCACTGGCCGGGCAGCCGGACGTCGCCGACGATGCTCGCTATCGAAGCATGGCCGAACGCACGCGCCATATCGATTCACTGTATGCCGCCGTCGGTGCGGTGCTGCGGTTACGCAGTTCTGACGACAATCTGCGGATGCTCCGCGCGGCCGACATCCCGTGCGGCCCGGTCAATGCACTTGCCGATCTCAAACATGATTCGCACCTGCAGCACATCGGTTTCTTTCGCCCCTATGCGCACCCCAGCGAAGGCGCGCTGCAGATCCCGGACTCCGCACTGCGCTTCGATGGCGCGCCGCTGCCGATACGCGAACATCAGCCACAGCTGGGTGAGCAGAGCCGGGAAATTCTCGCTGAAGCGGGGTACGGCCGGGCAGAGATCGAAGCGATCCTGGGCGCCGGCGGCGATGCGGTCTAAGTCCGACAGGCTGTCAGTCGCAAACCTGATACCATTTTCAGTCGTGATCAATCGTGCTAGACAAGGGGAATGTGATGGCCGCGAGCGGACCGTTGGTGGGATACAAGGTGGTGGAACTGGCCGGCATCGGCCCGAATCCGATGTGCGCGATGATGCTGGCCGACATGGGCGCCGAAGTCATCCGCGTTGACCGCGTGGTGGATGCCGGTCTCGGTATTCCGATGGACCCCAAATTCAGTCTGCTCGATCGCAGCCGACGTTCGATTGCGGTCGATCTGAAACAGCCGGCGGGCGTAGACGTGGTGCTGCGCATGATCGAGAAAGCGGATGCCCTGATCGAAGGTTTCCGCCCGGGCGTGACCGAGCGTCTCGGCCTGGGTCCCGATGTCTGTCTCGCGCGCAATCCCAAGCTCGTTTACGGCCGGGTCACCGGCTGGGGCCAGACCGGGACGTTGGCGCAGGCCGCCGGTCATGACGTCAATTATATTTCTCTGGTCGGCGCGGCTTACCCGATCGGGCGTGTGAACGGACCACCGGCGCCGCCGTTGAATCTGGTCGGGGATTTCGGTGGTGGCGGCATGCTGCTCGCCGTCGGTGTGCTCGCCGCGCTGCTTGAAGCGCAGAAATCCGGTCGCGGCCAGGTCGTCGATGCCGCCATGACGGACGGCGCAGCAGCGCTGATGACCGCCATCTACGGCATGCGCGGCGCAGGACTATGGAACGATGGCCGCGAGAACAACATTCTCGATGGCGGCGCACATTTCTACAATATCTACGAGACCGCCGACGGCAAGTTCATTTCCATCGCCTCGATCGAAGCGAAGTTCTACGACGAAATGATGGAGCGCACCGGCTTTGCTGACCCGAAACGCGCCGGGCAGCGCGATCGTGCGCAGTGGAAAGACCTCTCGGTAAAAATGGCCGAAATGTTCAAGCGCAAAACGCGCGATGAATGGTGCACGATTCTGGAAGGCACCGATGTCTGTTTCGCACCGGTGCTCGATATGGGCGAGGCGCCGCAGCACCCGCACAACGTCGCGAGGCAGACCTTCGTCGAGTCCAATGGGGTCACGCAACCGGCGCCCGCACCACGCTTCAGCCGCACCCCGTCAGCCATTCAGAAACCGCCGTCGGCGCATGGCGGTGACACCCAGGCAGTATTGACAGATTGGGGTTTCGCCAGCGCCGAAATTGCGCGCATGCAGGCCGAGCGCGTCGTCACCTGAGGTCGTATCGTGACTGCGCCCGCCGTTGCGGATGACGTCATCGGCTATCAGCCGGCGCCGGCGCTCGCTGGCGCCATTGCGCGCCGTGAGCTCTCGGTCAGCGCGGTACTGGAGACGTTTCTCGCGCGTATTGCGCGGATTAATCCAGCCGTCAACGCAATCGTGACACTGGATGAACCGACTGCACGCGCGCAGGCGGCGCGCATGGACGCCGCGTTTGATCCGCGGCAGCGCCCGCTTTATGGGTTGCCGCTGGCGATCAAGGATCTGGCCCAGACCAGCGGCTTGCGCACCACTTTCGGGTCGCCCATCTATCGCGACTTTGTTCCGGACGTGGACGAACTGTTCGTTGCACGTCTACGCGCCGCAGGCGCGATCATCATCGGCAAGACCAATACACCTGAGTTCGGTGCAGGCTCGCAGACGTTCAATCCGGTGTTTGGTGCAACCCGCAATCCGTATGATCTCGAAAGGACTTGCGGCGGCAGTAGTGGCGGCGCTGCAGTCGCACTTGCCTGTGGTCTCGTTCCGCTGGCCGATGGCAGCGATCTCGGTGGCTCGCTGCGCAATCCTGCCGCGTTCTGCAATGTCGTCGGTTTTCGCCCTTCACCCGGACGCGTACCGGTATGGCCGAAGCAGTTCTCGAGCGATCAGCTGGCGGTTGCGGGACCGATGGCGCGCAGTGTCGCCGATTGCGCGTTCATGCTTTCGGTCATTGCCGGCCCGGATGCACGCGTCCCGATATCCCTGATGGAACCAGGGAGTTCTTTCCATGTGCCGCTGGCGCGGGATTTCAAAGGCGTGCGCGTAGCCTGGAGCCCGACACTCGGGCGCTATGAAGTCGATGCGCAGGTGCGTGAAGTACTTGAGCGCGCGTTGCCAGAATTCGCGAAGCTGGGGATCACGGTCGAAGAAGCAACGCCTGATCTTGCGGATGCGGACGAGATCTTTCAGGTCCTGCGGGCGTGGATGTTCGCCGCACGGTTTGGAGACGAACTGGTGCAGCATCGCGCCCACATGAAAGATACCCTGGTGTGGAACATCGAACAGGGCTTGAAACTCACGGTGCCGCAGATAAGCGATGCCGAAATCAAGCGCTCGCGCCTGATTGAACGGGTTGCGCGATTCTTCGAGCGCTACGACTATCTGCTCTGCCCATCGACACAGGTCGCGCCGTTTTCACTGGAGCACGAGTGGGTCACCGAGATCAACGGTCGCCCGATGGCGACTTACCTCGATTGGATGGGTGTGTGCTATGCGATCACCGTGACCGGCTGCCCGGCGCTCTCGGTACCGGCCGGATTTACTGCAGATGGTTTGCCTGTCGGACTGCAGATAGTCGGGCCACGCTGGCGCGATTTCGCGGTAATGCAACTGGGCCATGCGTTCGAACAGGCGACGCTGCATGGTCTGCGCCGTCCACCGCTGGTGACACGTGGACTGCCGGATCGATGATAGTCAGGCGAGACGATAGTCCGCTGCCAGCAGCAGACAACGCGCATTCATGACAGACACCCCTGCCAGCGCCATTCCGGGGCACCACACGACCGGCCGCTTTCGTAACAACTATCCGACCGGCTGGGGACGTGCCAGCTTCTGGCGTTGGCAATACGAGCGTTGGGTCAACGGTGTCGCACAACCGCCACCAGGCGGCTGGCACTTTCCGAGTGACCAGCCGGATGGCGCCTTCCTGCGCGGTAATCGCCAGCAGGCCACACTGACCTGGCTCGGACACGCGACATTTCTACTGCAGATTGCAGGCCTGAATATCCTCACGGATCCGCACCTGTCGGCACGCGCGTCGCCATTTCGCTCGGTCGGTCCGCGCCGATGGATGCCGGCGCCCCTTGCTTGTCACGAGTTGCCCCACATCGATCTCGTGCTGCTCTCGCACAATCACTACGATCATCTCGATGCATGGACTGTCGAACAGCTCAAACAACAACCCGGCGGCGAACCTCATTTCCTGGTTCCATTGCGATTGGCGTCGTGGTTCACCCGCCGAGGGATCCGCAATGTCAGCGAACTCCATTGGTGGCAGACACTGGAGCATGTCGGCGTCAGGCTCACCTTCACGCCTGTGCAGCACTGGAGTGCACGCACTCCCTGGGATCGCGACCGTTCGCTCTGGGGCGGCTGGCGTCTCGATCATCCGGAATTGAGCTTCTTCTTTGCCGGCGACACTGGATACTCTGCGGATTTTGCCGAGATCCACGCGCGTCTCGGGCCGGTCGATCTCGCCGCGCTGCCGATAGGTGCTTACGAACCACGCTGGTTCATGCAGGTCATGCACGTGAATCCCGACGAAGCGGTGCGTATTCATCTTGACCTGCATGCCCGCCAATCGGTCGCCATGCATTGGGGCACGTTTGTCCTGACCGACGAACCCCTGGATGAGCCGCCGCATCGATTGCGCCGCGCGCTCGGCGAGCAGAGCTTGACCGAGCGGGATTTCTGGTTGATGCGTCATGGCGAAACACGACTGCTGACGACATCACTGACGACTGCGCGCCACGCCCCGGCCCCGGCAGTACAATAGGGCGTTCAAGCAGGTAGAGCGACGACCGGGCGCCGCGCCTGTTATCAATCAGTGCAAGAGGCTAACCGTGTTCAGTTACGTCGATATTTCGATCCGCACGCGGCTTGAAGCCGATGGGCTGCTGGTCACCCTGGATCGCGACAGCGCGGTGGTACCCGCCGACGATTCGCAAGCTTTCATCTCTGTACTTGGCCCGGTACCGATACCGCGACTGATCCGTGGCGAAGATGTCACCCTCGAGTGGTACCCGTTCGTGCGACGTACGGAATTATCGGCCGTGCTCGATGCCGCGCGCGATGTGAGCGGTGGCGGCGAAGCATTCCGTAATCTGCTGCATGCGTCGATGTCGGTCAATTCGGTATTCGCCCTGCCAGGATTGCGTACCGCAGAGTTGCCACTGGTGCGCATCCACTCATGTTGCCTCACCGGCGACGTGTTCGGTTCACGGCGCTGCGATTGCGGACCCCAGCTCGACGCCGCGTTCGAACAAATCAGCGACGCCGGCGCCGGTGCCGTCGTCTATATGAGCGGACATGAAGGGCGCGGTATCGGACTGTGGGCCAAAGCAGTCACCTATCTGCTGCAGGATAGTGGGCATAACACCTACCAGGCCAATACAGCACTTGGTTTGCCGGAAGATTCGCGGGATTTCAGCGACGCTGCCGTCATTTTGCGTTACCTGTTGCAGGACCGGCCACTGCGACTATTATCGAACAACCCCGACAAACGCGGCCAGCTCGAGCAACACGGCCAGCGTATTGCTGAAGGCGTTCCGCTGATAGCCGGCGTCTGCGAGCATAATGTGCGCTACATGCGGGCCAAACGCAGCAAGGGGCATATGATGCCCGAGAATCTGTAGTCGGTACTGCCGGCCTGCCTCGCCTTGCGATCACCAGCCAGGAGTTTGCTCTATGCCTCGTGCAATACTCGACGACAACCACATTCACCCCGGTGTGCGCGAATTTATTGCCGGCCACGAACAGGACATCGTGCGTGAAGTGAAGGCGGCGGTCGCCACGCACGCCGTGGTCGTTGTCGGCATGGCGGCGAATCCGTTTCCGAAAAAAGCGCGCAAGGCGCTGACTGCTGCCGGTGTCGCGCATCACTATCTGGAGTACGGCAGTTATCTCAGCCAATGGCGACGACGCAATGCGCTGAAAATGTGGAGCGGTTGGCCGACGCTGCCGATGATCTTCGTCAAGGGTCAGTTGATTGGCGGCGCCAACGACTTGCAGCGACTGCTCGACAGTGGCGAGTTCACCCGTCTACTCGCCTGAACGCCGCGCGATAGTCGCCGGCCTTTCGCTGACCATGCTGCTGGTCTCCAGCATGGCGATAGCGCGTGTTCCGCCTCCTGAATCAATCTATCTCGGAACGCGCACGCTGACCTGCGGTAAAGCACTGCGCATATTCGGCAAGAAAAGCGTCTTTTACCCGACCGGCAAATCCGAGTGGTTGACCGTCACCGTCCCCAGCGATCTCATCGTCTACGATTGCGGCTACCGCCGCGCCCGCCTGATTTGCGCCATACACACGACCGAGATCAAGCTCCGTCGCTCCAGCTCGCGCGGCACCTTCGAAGTCAAATGCTACGGACCGCCCCGGCATGTGCGCGGCGCAACGGCTGAAACCGTTGAAGAGGGTAGGAGCCCGGACGACGCGACACCGATGCCTGCGGCGACCGAGTGAATCGGCTGCGTCGAGGTGAACGCGTATTGGAATGACGCTATCGACGGGTATTATCCCGTCTATATTCGATGGCGAGGGGGGAATGGATGGCTGACAAAAAACCTGTGGCAGCTGCCGGCGGCACCGGTAGCGACGACGAATTTCCGGAGGCCGTTCGCCGCGAGATAGCGGCTCATCACGCCGAATACGCGCGCGATCCGGTCAAGGCGCACCTATGGGACCCGATAGTCATCGGCGTGCCGGGTGGTCCGGTGCCCTGTCTGCTGCTGCATCATATCGGGCGAAAATCGGGTCGCAAGCTGAATTCCATCCTGCAGTACTATCGTCACGACGATGCGATAGCGATTGTCGCTTCGAAAGGCGGTGTGACGAACAATCCAGTGTGGTATTTGAACCTGCTGGCTCAGCCGGCCTGTGAAGTCCAGATCGCGACGTTCCGCTCGACGGCGATCGCGCGGACGCTGAGTGGTGAGGAACGCGCCGCCTGGTGGACGCGGATCACGCGCGAACAGCCAGTTCAGATTGAATACCAGAAGCGAACACGTCGCGAAATTCCGCTGGTCGTGCTCGACATGCCCGTCGTTCCGCCGCGATTCTGACCGAGGACCCGGGTCCTGAGCCGGCGGGTATTCCCGCTCACGTCATGTGCAACAGGAGATATTCATGATCAAACTGATAGTCTGCGCCGTGCGGCGCAACGATTTCACATTCGAACAGTTCGACGCCTACTGGCGTGACAAGCATGGACCACTGGTAAAGTCGGTCACCGAGTTCACGCGACATGTGCGGCGTTACGTGCAATGCCATCTGACCTCGGCCGAGCTGCCGTTCCAGCAGGCCAGCGAGTACGACGGCGTGGCCGAACTCTGGTTCGACAGCGTTGCGGACATGGAACGGGCGTTTGTCGAGCCGCGCTATCTGGAAATCATCAAGCCCGATGAGCACAAGTTCCTCGATATGGACAAGCTGCGAAGTTTCGTTACCGAGGATCTGGAAGTTATCGGATGAACGCGGTCCGCAAATTGTCTTACGGCAGTGCTCGACAGTTCGGGCGTAGCTGACGATGAGTCGACTGCAGACACGTTTCACGACGCTGGTTGGTGTTCTGCATCCCGTCATGCAGGAGGGCCTTGGCCCATACAAGACCGTGCACCTGGCGGCGGCCGTCTCGAATGCCGGCGGGCTGGGTACGGTCAGCATTCCCGGCATCAGCGAGGAACCGCGTGCCGGGGCAGTCAAATTGCGCGGCTACATCGAGCAGGCCTGCACGCTGACATCGCGTCCATTCGCCGTCAACATTCCAGTCGGTGCGGACAAGCACGGTCATGTGCTGCCGTTCAGCGCCGCGTATGTCAGTGCGGTGGTCGAAGCCGTTCGTGACCCCGAGATTGCTCGACGTTTGCGCGTCATTACGACCTCAGCCGGACCACCGTGTGCGGCACGCCGATTGATCGACGGTTCCGGTCTGATCCACGCGCATAAAGTCGGCAGCACGCGTCAGGCGGTGCGGGCCGCAGCTGAAGGCGTCGATCTGATCATCGCGTCCGGTTACGAAGCGGGTGGCCATACCCATGCGATGCCGGTGCACACGTTCGTACTCGGCCCCAGTGTGACGGAGGCAGTCGAGTGCCCGGTGATCCTGGCCGGTGGCATACGCGACGGGCGCGGACTTGCTGCCGCGCTTTCGTTTGGCGCGGACGCCGTCGCGCTCGGCACGCGTTTCGTCGCCAGCCACGATAATCCGGATTGGCACCCGGCCTATGGCGAACGCATAATTGCCGCGCGTGAAGGTGAGGATGTCGTGTTTCAGGCCCTGTACGGGCCGTCGCGCGCGTTGCCGAGCGCTGCGCTGGCTGAACTCGCTGCGTTGGAAGCAGCCGGCGAGATCAGCGACGAAGCACTGACGCGATTCAAGGACGAACGCCTGATCAGCGCACAACGCGATGGCGACATGCACGGCGGCATTCTGCCGGCAGGTCAAGTGGCCGGCGCAATCGACAGTCTGATCCATGTCGCCGAATTCATTCCCGGCATGGTGACCGAAGCGCTGGCCGTGCTGGAACGCCTGGCGCGGCTGCGTATCGAATGAAACGCCGCCGCGGTGCAGCCCCTTGTGCAACCCATTACCGTCATCGCCGCTGGCGGCGACCTGGAGAGCGTCATGTTGAACGATACCCTGAACGCCATTACACACAACTATGCGGTCTACGCGCGGCTTTGTGACGAGAAGCGTTACGACCTCGTTGCGCAGGTGTTCACGCCGCAGGCCGAGTTGGCCTATCACGTCGCCGGGCACGACTTCAGCTGCACTGGCGCGGAAGCGGCGGACAGCTTCGCCGCCTTTCTCGAACGTTGCTTCTGGACACATCATCTGATTGCACACCCGATGGTCGAGATGGATGGCACCCGTGCTCGGGCTACCGCAAGAGTGACTGCCACGCATCTGCAGCGACGACTTGACGGCTCGACCAATCGCTGGCTTGTTCGCGGGTCTTATCACGACACGTTCGAGCAGCGCGGAGCAGCGTGGTTGATCGTGCGTCGCGACTGCTACTGTCTGGATGCAGACGGTGATTTCGAGAGCGACGGCGTCGAACGGTTTCCAGGTGTGGCCTGGGCCGGACGGGATATCTTGGGATAAGGGCTTTCTGTCTGAGCTATTTCGCAATCGATTTCTCGAGCGCTTTCAGGGTAACCGGGCCGTCGAGATAGGCGGTCAGGCGACCTTGGCGATCGAACAGCAGATAGGTCGGGGTGCCGGTAAATTTTTCGCCAGTCGTGCGGGTATACCCGTTGGCAAATACGTCGGCTTCGGCCAGCACGCTCGGAAAGGTGTGCGCACGGGCTTTCTGATAGTCGAGCACTTTCGCGGTTTCAGCGTAGCCATCGAGTGAAATGCCGACGACAACGGCGTCAGTGGCGGCATGTTGACGGTGAAATTCGGAGATGATCGGATACTGCCCGCGGCAAATTTCGCAGTAGGTCGTCCAGACCATGACGAGTGTCCATTTGTCTTTGGCGATGAATTCGCCGAGTCCGGTTTTTCTCCCGTCCAACGTCTGTACTTCGACGCCCTTGGCCAGCACTGCACCCGAGAGAAGCAAGGCCAGGCAGAACAACAAGACGCACCGTGGGGCAATTGCCTTGGACATTACGGTCGGTCTCTCTGCTCGAATGGAAGTAGTCATCATCGTGAGCTGCCTGGTTTGTCCGTCGTTCAGCGCGGTGCAAGCGTGGCCGGCATGCCGAAGCGCGTTTTCAAGGTGACGACCGCTTCCGGCACGATCGGATGGCCTGGTCGCGGTGTGATGCGGAACCGCTGCAGCAGCTGCGCCAGTACGAGCTGGATTTCGAGCATTGCCATGCTCGCGCCGATGCACGCACGCGGCCCGGCCGAAAATGGCAGGTAAGCATAACTGTGCCGCGATTCGCCCCGGTTGGGCGCGAATCGCTCCGGGTCGAAGCGATCCGCATCCGGCCAGTACTGTGGATGACGATGCAGCGCGTACATCGTGATCGCGAGATAAGCGCCTTTCGGAATGCGATAAGGGCCGAACTCGGTTTCCTCGACGCAGCGGCGGGCGATGCCCCAGACCGGCGGATAGAGGCGCATCGATTCCTGCACGACCTGTTTGAGATAGGGCAATTGCGCCAGATCGGCACTCAGCGCGGGGCGCCCTCCCAGGACAGTCGATAGTTCGGCACACAGGCGTTCCTCGATCGCCGGATGCTGCGCAAGCAGATGGAATGTCCAGGTCAGTGCCGTCGCTGAGGTCTCGTGGCCGGCCAGCATGAGCGTGATGATCTCATCGCGCATCTGCGCTTCGTTCATGCCTTCGCCAGTGTCGGTATCTCGCGCGGCGAGCAGGCGATCAACGATGTCGCCGCTGCCTTCGCGATCGCGATGCATGGCAACCAGCCCATCGACTATCGTATCGAGTCGGCGTTTGACGCGCAGGAAGCGGCGGTTGCTCGGCAGCGGCAGCCATGGCAACAGAGTCGCCAGTGCAGTCAGCCGCAGCGGGTGCTGATTGACGATGTCGAGGATCTCGACCATCTCGTCCGCTGCTTCGTCGATGTCGGCGCCGAAAAGTGTGCGGCTGACGACCTGAAACGTGACCCGGCTCATATCGCGGTCGATCCAGACTGTCTCATCGGCCGGCGTGCGCGCCCAGCGTTCGGCGAGTTCCGTTGTCATCTCGTTGATGACGGTGTCGAACTTGTCGATAGCACGATTGGCGAAGACCGGTTGCATGAGGCGCCGTTGCCGCGCCCAGTCCGGGCCGTCGTTTGTCACCAGGCCATTGCCGAGCGTGCGCGCGACGACACGGTAATCGATAGTATTCTTGCTGTATCGCGGCCACGCCTGGGTGAGCGCCTGACGAACGTAATCCGGATGACTGACGGCGTAGACCATCAGTACACCGCGCCAGCGAACAATGTCGCCATAGCGCCGCAGGATATAGGTCAACGCCTCTGGCGGACTGCGACGCAGCGCGCGCCAGCCATCAGCGAGCGGCACCATCGGTGGCAGGGGGCGCGACGAACCAGTTGCGGGTTCGGTGACGAGCATGACAGCTGACCGGAAATAGCTGCGGGTATCGTAACAGGATTGACCGCAGAGCCGTCCGCACGCCTGTCACCTGCCAGTCGCGCGCACATGGTAGATTTCACCAACGGCGCCAGCGCCACTTGAACTGCAACTGCACATTCACATGGGAAACGACACCGTGCTCACTATCCCGGTATCCGAACGCCGTGATTTCCTGCGTCGATTGGCTGCAGTTAGCGCTGTGATCGCGATGCCCCGTCTGCAGGCTGCGCCGACTTTTACCCGCGACCCGTATACGCTGGGCATCGCCGCAGGCTATCCCACTGAGCAGGGTATTTCGTTGTGGACGCGCCTGGCGCCGGACCCGTTTGCGCACGACGGCGGACTGCCAGCAGGAGATTTTCCCGTCACCTGGGAAGTCGCTGATGATTACCCGTTCACCCGTGTTGCCAGCCGTGGTGCGACGACGGCAGAGGCGGCTTTCGCGCACAGTGTGCATGTAGATGTCGGCTCCCTGGCGGCCGGGCGCGAGTACTTCTATCGTTTTCATGCTGGCGATGCGACCAGTCCAGTAGGTCGATTCCGAACGGCACCAGCGGCAGCTGTGCGTGAGGAGCGGCTGCGCTTTGCAGTGGCATCCTGTCAGCAATACGAGCAGGGCTACTACGCGGCTTATCGAGACATGGCCGAAGACTCACTCGATCTGATCATTCATGTCGGCGACTACATCTACGAGAGTTCGTGGGGCACGCAGCTCGTCCGCCGTCACGAAGGGTCCCGAACCGCGTACATTGGCGCAATACCGCGCGCGTTACGCCTGTTACAAGTCCGATACGATGCTGCAGGCAGCGCATGCCTCCTGCGCGTGGCTGGTAACGTTCGACGATCACGAGGTCGAGAACGACTATGCCAACGATCGTTCGCAGAATCTGGAAGATCCCGCGCGATTTCTGGCGCGACGCGCAGCGGCCTATCAGGCCTACTACGAGCATCTACCGCTACCCCGCGCCATGCAGCCGCGAGGGCCGTACCTGCCGTTGCACCGTCGTCTCGAATGGGGTCGGCTCGCGCAGTTCCATATTCTTGATACGCGCCAGTTCCGCACGCCTCAGCCTTGCCCTAAACCAGGCCGCGGCGGGGGCGCTCCGATCCGCGATTGCCAAGAACGCAACGATCCCGCCGGCAGCATGCTGGGTGCAGAGCAGGAACGGTGGTTTGCCGAGAGTGTGGCGGCCAGTCGAGCCGGCTGGAATCTGATCGTTCAAACCACCCGCATGGCGCAGGCCGATACGCTGGCCGGTCCGGGTGAAATCCTATATTCCGATGCCTGGGACGGCTATCCGGCTGCCCGCTCCCGTTTGCTCGATGCGCTGGCGAAACCGGCAGTCAATAATTCACTGGTCTTTGGCGGCGACGTTCACGCGTTTTACGTCAACGACCTGAAGCGCGATTTTCAGCAGCCCGAGCTGCCGATCATTGCCACCGAATTCGTGACGACTTCCATCAGCTCGCAGCCACCGCCTGAAAGCTGGACGCAGACTGCTGCTGGCGAAGGACCACACGTACGTTTTGCGAGTGGCTTGCATCGCGGCTATCTGCGAATGACGGTCGAACCCAATCAGACCAGCGCCGAGTTGCGTGCGCTGGCCGATGTGCGCAACCCGCAGTCTACTTGTTCGACCTTGTCGACCTGGCTGGTGGACGACGGGCGGGCCGGCGCCCGGCAGGGATGAACCCGGGCAGGTTTCATCCGTGCTCACACCATTTGCACGTCTAACATTGTCATAAAAAGGCCGCCACCCGCCGTGAAGCGAAGCAGGTGGCGGCAGCAGGGGAAATAGCTCGGCGTTGCCGAAAAGTCAGGCTCGCGCGGAACGCGGCATTGCAGGTTGCCCGATGGTATCGGTGAAGTTCGGCCACACGCGCTCGGTCAGGAGTTCAAGACTGTGCATGCAGGCGCCCTGCGGCATGTGGTTGTAGATGAACATCCAGAAGTAATCGACCGGCAGATCGTTCAGCAGCTTCTCCAGCTTGCGGTTGACCGTGTCCGGGCTGCCATGAATGACCAGTCCGCGATCAGACAAAGTCTCGAAGGTGGCCGGCAGATCGAACGGACCTTCTCCAGGTGCGCAGACTGCGGCGTTGAAACCAAAAGGCACGAAGAAGTTGTTCCAGATGAAAGAACCCGCGTCGCGGGCAATCGCTTCAGCCTGCGCATCGGTGTCGGCGACGATGATCTCACGGCTCATGGCCATGCCCTGGCCGTAAGCGAGCGTGCGTCCGGCGGCAGCGGCGGCTTCCTGCCCGGCGATGAAATGCTGCCGCACGATCTCCGGATGGGTCATGATCGTGACCGGCACGATACCGCGTTCCATGCCCCACTTGATCGAGCGTTCGGAAGTTGCGAACGGCATGAACAGTTCGGGGATCTGTTTGTGGTAAGTCGGCGGCGCAATGCCGATAGCGTCAATCTCGTCGTTGGCATTGATGCCGGCGCCGTACTTGCGGGTCACCTCGGCCGCTGGCCATTTGATGCCGGGTGTCGGTACCTGCCAGTGTTTGCCCTGGAACCTGAACGTGTCTTCGCTCCAGGCTTTCATGATGATCTCGAAATGTTCTTCAAACAGCGAGCGCTTGAGTTCCTCGTAGTCGGCGCCACTGCCTGGCGTCGCTAACCCGACCTGTTGACCGATTACGTTGACCCAGCGTGGCTGATAGCCGCGCGCAAAGCCGGCGAACACGCGACCTTGCAGCATCTGCGAGAGCATCGCGATGTTTTCGGCCAGGTTGATCGGGTTTTGCGACGGCAACACGTTGCCCAGCTGGCCGAACTTCATACGCTCAGTCTGCAGGCCGAAATAGAGATCGAGGATGACGGGGTTGGTCGAGACTTCCTCGCCCTCGATATGAAAATGATGCTCGGTGAAACCGGCACCGTAGTAGCCGTTGGCATCCATGTATCGCACCTGCTCGGTCAATTCGACGAGCATGCGTTGATAAAGATCGGTGCGTTTGCCGGCCATGCCGGCCAGGATGTCGTCCTTGCGGCCGACGGACGGCAGGTAAAAGGCGCCAACATGCATGGTTTGTGCTCCCCGGTTGAGTCAGCCCACCAGTCGCGGGCACTGCTGGTCGCGTCGCGATGACGCGACTGGCCAGCATCTGTAGTTGTCGTCGCAAGATAGATAAACATGGATATTGGCAAGTTCAATGCCAGTCGGTACCCGAGCCCGCCAATGCTGGGTAATGGTCCGTTTCGACTCGTCTTGACAAGCGCCGTATGTCGCAACGCGGTACGGGTATCGTGTCAGGTTGATACACAATGCAACACTTTCGTGACCGCCATCCTTGAGTGAGGCTGGAATCGGCGACCATAATGAAACGTACGCCGGGAGCGTCCATGGCGATTTCAGCGGGCAGAAGCAATCGATACCGCTGGTGGCAGCAGGAGGTCATCCTTGGTTGATTCGGAACTTGGACGCACGCGCCGCCAGAGCGGCAAGCTCCAGCATCTGCAGATCGAGCAGGCGTGGGAGCACATGGCGCTGACGGGCACTGTCAATGACCAGGGCCTGCGCAAGCTGGTCAGCGATTCCTGGAGTCGATGCCTGGCCCAGGGTGTGCTTCCAACCTCTGACCTGTTGCCTCGCGCTGCTGACGCCTCGGGGCTCGCCCGCCTGCGCGAGTCGAACAGCGAACTGCTGTTGGCATCGCAGAATTCGTGGCAACTGCTCGGCGATATTCTGGCCGACACCGAGAGCATGATGCTCGTGGCTGACGCGCAAGGTGTCATCCTCGATGCCTGTGGCAGCCCCGCCATCATGGAACGGGGCAAAGAACTCGGCGTCACTGTCGGCTACGAGTGGAGCGAAACGATCGCCGGCACCAATGCCGTCGGTACGGCTATCGCGACCGGCAGTCCAGCCGAAGTGGAAAGTGTCGAGCATTTTCGCGCCATCGCGAAACTGTGGGCCTGTGCTGCAGCGCCAGTGCACGATTTCTTCGACGGATCGCTGCTCGGTGTCATCGATGTGACGACTTTCGGCGACGCGCGCCATGGTCATTCACTCGCTCTGGCAGCGACGACCGCCCACCAGATCGAACAAACCCTGAGGTCGCGCGAACTGGCGCGGAATGTTCAACTGCTGCACTGGTATCAGGCCAACGCAGCGCGTTGGACGGCGCACCCGCATGTACTGCTCGATCGCAAGGGCCGAGTTGTCAGCAGCAATGCCCGCGCGCAGGCATTGCTGCGCGAGCAGGGCATCGAGCTTGGGCTTGTCCGCGGTGCATCGCTGCTTCAAATTCGCGCCGGTGAGCACGTCGATGCAGCCGCTACGCGTCTCGCTCATGGGCTGCGAGCTCAGGCTTTCGAAGCCTATGGACGTGGTGCTGACTGGTCGGGCGGGTTACTTGTGCTCGAGGCCTCATCGGCATCGGCGGCTGCACTTTCGGCGCCGGCGCGTCGGGCCATTGTGGTCGACCATTTTGCCGCTATCATTGGGCAGAGCACTTTCATGACCGAGCTTAAACGACGTGCGGCACGTGTCGCACGCGGCACGGCGCCGGTACTAATCCTCGGTGAGACTGGCACCGGCAAAGAGTTGTTTGCTCATGCGATTCATCGTTCCTCGCCGCGTGCCAAAGGCCCGCTGATTGCTGTTAACTGCGGGTTGCTGACGCGCGAACTCGCGGCGAGCGAATTGTTCGGCTATGACGGCGGCGCATTCACTGGAGCGCTCAGCAAAGGCCAGGCGGGTAAATTCGAACAGGCGGATGGCGGTACCCTGTTCCTCGACGAAGTCGGTGAACTGCCGCTCGAAGTTCAAGTGGGTTTGTTGCGCGTACTGGCGGACAACGTCGTCGTCCGCGTCGGTGGCAGTCAGTCACGTCAGCTCGACCTGCGTATCATTGCAGCCACCAACCAGGATCTCGACGCTGCGGTAAACGCCGGCCGCTTCCGTCGCGATCTGTATTACCGACTCAAAGTGCTCGAACTTGAGCTTCCACCCTTGCGCAACCGGACGGAAGATGTCGCTGTCCTTGCACGTCATTGCCTGCTCGAACTCGAGGCACGCTATGCGCTTGGTATTCACTATCTGAGCGACGAGTTGCTGCGTCGTCTCGAAACTGCAGTCTGGCCGGGCAACGTGCGCGAACTGCGGGCAGTGCTGGAGAGTCTCTATCTGATGGGCGAGAGTCCGATCTTGAGCTCTGCCGATCTGCCACCCGCTTTCGGCCGAGTAGCGACGGCGGTTTCAGCCATGATGGTCGCTGAACCAATCACGGTTGCCGGTGTCGAGCGTGACGCTATCCTCACGAGACTGAAACGCGAGGGCGGCAACCGCGCACGCGCTGCGCGGGCACTCGGAATTTCGCGCAGCACACTTTATCGTCGCTTGCGTTCCTACGACGCATGAAGCGTCGTCGTCGGATCAGTCGCAGAATATCGACATGAGTACGCAGCAACTCTATTGCCCACGCTGCGGCATCGCCGCCCTGCTCAGAGTCGACAACAAGATTTTCGGCTGTTCACGCTGTGGCTATACCTACTATCACAATACAGCGGTTGCGGTATCGGCGGTCATCGACTGTGCTGATCGCGTTGCCCTGATTACGCGCGCGACGGAGCCCGGCCAGGGTCTGCTCGATCTGCCGGGTGGCTTTGTCGAAGGCGACGAATCGCTGGAAATGGCTGTCATCCGCGAGACGTTCGAAGAGACCGGCATCGTGCTGGCCGCACCACGCTATCTGTTTTCGCTGCCGAGTCGCTATCAGCACCACAATATCGATTACCGCACGGTGGTGGTGTTCTTCAGCGGCAGCATTGATGTTCGCCCCTCATTCGTCCCCAACGACGAGGCGCAGGCGCTGAAGTGGCAGGCGCTGGCCGAGATCGATCTGGCGACGGTGGCGTTCGAATCGATGCGGCTCGCCATTGAACGCCTGCGGGCGGTAACCGTGGCCTGAGCAGGCGGCACGCCAGCCGGATGCGCACTGACCGGCACCAAAAGATTTTCTGAAATAGCGCGTATCGACCTATTTTGGTGCGTCAATAGCCGATGCGTTGCGCGGCTTTGCGCCATTTCGGTGCGGAGTCGGCGTACGCTTTAGCGCGATAGGCGCGCCCTTGCGCTAATCCACTGATTTCATAGCGTGTCGATGCATTGGCACGCTCCATGCTCAGAGCCAATTCGCAGGGCCTAGACGGCACGCCGGATGATCCGGTAGCGGTCGCAGGCTGCCAGTGCGGGGGCACCGGGGATGCTGAACGCATCGCCATCACAGCGCGGCGGGCAGGTGCTCGCGTGACTGGTTCGTCACTCATACAGGCAGCAGGTTCCAGCACCCGCCGGTGGGACTTCGCCGGTGACGCAATGGGAGTGCAGCGATGAAACTCGTAACGGCCATCATAAAACCGTTCAAGCTCCAGGACGCGCGCGAAGCCTTGTCCGCTGTCGGTGTGCAAGGCATCACCGTCACCGAGGTCAAGGGTTTCGGTCGCCAGAAGGGCCACACCGAACTCTATCGCGGCGCCGAGTACGTCGTCGATTTTCTGCCCAAGGTCAAGATTGAAGCTGCGGTCGGCGACGACCAGGTCGACCAGGTTATCCAGGCGATCCGTCAGGCGACGAGCAGCGGCAAGATTGGCGACGGCAAGATCTTCGTCACGGCGCTGGAACAGGCGGTCCGCATCCGCACCGGCGAAACCGGTATCGACGCTCTATAAGGATAGGAACCATGAACCCGATAATGAAAACTGTGCTTCTCTGTCTATTGTTGGGATTCGCTATCCCGGCGTTCGCGCAGGAGGCGGCGACGGTGGTTGAAGAAACCGCGGCAGTCGTCGCGGAAGCGCCCGCAGCTGTCGAGGAAGCGGCGCCAGCGCCGGTTGCCGACAAGGGTGATACCGCATGGATGCTGGCGTCCACCGTACTCGTCATACTCATGACGATACCGGGTCTGGCGCTGTTCTACGGTGGCATGGTGCGCACCAAGAACATGCTCTCGGTACTGATGCAGGTGTTTGTCACGTTCAGTCTGCTCGCTGTTCTGTGGGCACTGTACGGCTACTCGCTCGCCTTCACGGAAGGCAATGCGTTCATCGGTGGAATGTCGAAAGCATTTCTCTCCGGCGTGACTATCGATTCGCTGGCCGCTACCTGGAGCAAAGGTGTCTACATACCTGAATATGTCTACATCGCATTCCAGCTCACGTTCGCCGCGATCACGCCAGCGCTCATTGCCGGCGCGTTCGCAGAACGTATGAAGTTCTCTGCCGTGCTGATGTTCATGATCATCTGGTTCACATTCGCCTACCTCCCGATAGCACACATGGTGTGGTACTGGGCCGGTCCGGATGCGTACACCGATGCTGAAGCAGCGACCACTGCCGCGGCTACTGCTGGCTGGCTGTTCCAGAAAGGCGCGATGGACTTCGCCGGTGGTACGGTGGTGCACATCAATGCCGGTATCGCTGGTCTAGTCGGCTGTATCATGGTTGGCAAACGCGTCGGCTACGGCCGTGAAGCGATGCCGCCGCACAGCTTGACCATGACCATGATAGGCGCCTCATTGCTGTGGGTTGGCTGGTTCGGCTTCAACGTCGGCTCCAACCTCGAAGCGACTGGCATTGCTGCACTGGTCATGGTGAACACCATCCTGGCGACGGCGATGGCGACACTGGCTTGGATGGCGCTGGAGTGGCTGGTCCGTGGCAAGCCGACCATGCTCGGTGCGGCGTCCGGTGCTATCGCCGGTTTGGTCGCGATCACCCCAGCTTGCGGCTACGTCGGCCCGATGGGTTCGCTGGTTATCGGCGCTTTGGCCGGCATCGTGTGTTTGTGGGCGGTGGTCTGGCTGAAAGCCAAGATCGGCTACGACGATTCGCTCGACGTCTTTGGCGTGCATTGCGTCGGCGGTATACTCGGCGCATTGTTGACCGGCGTGTTCGCCTCGCCCGAGCTTGGCGGAATCAGCTGGTGGGACTACGTTGCCAATGGTGCCGGCGCGTTCGACATCCCTTCACAGGTCAAGGTGCAGGCGATTGCAGTCGCCACCGCGCTGGTGTGGTCGGGTACTGTCGCCGCGATCGGCTTCAAGCTTACCGATCTGGTTATCGGTCTGCGCGTATCGTTGGACGACGAGCGTCAGGGTCTCGACGAGACACTGCACGGCGAAGCGGCTTACCACGCCTGAGGCTGGTCTGACGGAGCCGGTGAAACCGGCTCCGTGTTCATCAATCGACGCCGGGACCTGGTCCCGGCGTCGCTGTTTGTAGCGAGCGGATACTCATGAGCAGATATCGCATTGCGGTCATTCCCGGCGACGGTATCGGTCTCGAGGTCGTGCCGGAAGGGATCCGCGTACTCGACGCCGCAGCGCATCGTTACGGCATCGAGCTCCATTGGCAGTGGTTCGATTTTTCGAGCTGCGAATACTACGCGCGCCACGGGCAGATGCTGCCGGATGACTGGTTCGACGTGCTGCAGTCGTTCGATGCAATCTACTTCGGCGCCGTCGGCTGGCCGGCAACCGTGCCGGATCACATTTCGCTTTGGGGTTCGCTGTTGTTGTTTCGCCGCGCGTTTGATCAGTACGTCAACCTGCGGCCGGTACGTCTACTTCCAGGCATTCGAAGTCCGCTCGCCGATCGCATGCCCGGCGACATCGACTTTCTTGTTGTCCGCGAAAACACCGAAGGCGAGTACACCAATATCGGTGGGCGCCTGTTTGAAGGCACTGAGCGCGAAATAGTCGTGCAAGAAACCATCATGACGCGTATCGGCGTCGATCGCATCCTTGCTTACGCCTTCGAACTGGCGCAACGGCGCCCGGCCCGTCATCTCACGTCCGCGACAAAATCGAATGGCCTGTTCATCTCGATGCCGTACTGGGATGAACGCGTGGCGGCCATGGCGAAACGCTATCCCGACGTCCGCGTGGATAAATTCCATATCGATATCCTCACCGCACATTTCGTGCGGAATCCCGACTGGTTTGACGTCGTCGTTGCGAGCAATCTGTTCGGCGACATCCTGTCCGATCTCGGGCCGGCCTGCACTGGCACTATCGGCGTTGCACCGTCGGCCAATATCAATCCAGAGCGGCGGTATCCAAGCCTGTTCGAGCCGGTGCACGGCTCGGCGCCGGATATCGCGGGTCAGGGAATCGCCAACCCGGTCGGACAGATCTGGTGTGGTGCATTGATGCTGGAGCATCTCGGTCATGCCGAGGCCGCTGCCACGGTCCTCCGTGCGATTGAATCAGTCCTTGCCGCCGGTCCGGACGGGGCGCCGTTGACAGCGGATATCGGCGGCACGGCGACGACAGCCGAACTCGGCCGCGCTATCGCACTGGCAGTCGCGTCGATTTGAATGTCGGTGCCGGACTGGGCTGAGCGCTACCCGGCAGCAAACAAGCCGGTCTATCTCTAAGCCAGTTCCGCCATCCCGCGCTGATCGCGCTGGGGATCAATGCTGGTGTGGCAGAGACACGTCCGATGATTTCATGCGTCAGTCTCTGACTGCGCGGAGCATGACTGAACCGGCAGGGTCCGATGCAGAGCGTCTGACAGAATTGCGACGAGTTCCGCCTGCGTGTGCACATCGATTTTCGCGAATATCTGTTTCACCAGGAATCGGACCGTTTCATAGGTTATCTGATTCAGCGCCGCGATATCCTTCAACGACCGACCGTGAACGAGATGCGAGGCGACCCGAGCTTCGGCCACTGTGAGCGAGAAGAGCGCCTGGAACTGCGCTGCGCTTTCGCCAGAATGATCGATCCCGAGTGGCGCGATGAAGACCAGCACGAAGCTCGCACTTTCGTCGCGAGCTTCCGTGCGCGCCGGGGTCACCATCAAGCTATAGCGACTGGTGCCTGAGCCCACGAGTAGAACGCCGCCTTGGGAACCCCGTCGCGCCAGCGCATCTTTGAAAAACGCATCAAAACGTGCTTGAGCGATGGTCTCCACGAATTGGAGGCGGCCGTTGTGAATGCGGAAGGCGGCTTTGTCCCCGATCGCCAGCTGCGCCTGGGCATTCGAAAGCATGATGCGGCCGTGAATGTCGAGTGCGAGCATTCCATGAGGAACGCGGTCGAGTGCCTCGCGGCGCAAGGCTTCGACGGCGTCGAGTCCAGCGGCGCGGAACTGGAGGTTCACGGCGCGCGCGAGCATCGGTTGGAGGCGACTCGCCAGATCCAGCGTGGCACGGTCGAAATCCCAGCGCCCCTGCTGATAGTGAATGCCGATATAGGCGCGATGTGAAGTGGTATTCAGCGCGATCCCTGCGATACATCCGCCGAGTCCATGTCGCGGCAGAAACTCCGCGTAATAGTCGTCTGATCCCAAGGTCTGTCGTGACACGAATTTCAGATCCGTAGTTACCTCCCCGGTTTTGAGGCGGCGAAGCTCGAGTGATCTGGGGTCACGATCAAGAAAACGTTCGATGTATTCAGGTATCGAGACATCCTGTCCGGCTCCGGCCGAAAATAACAATTGGTCTCCGCGCATCAAGTACAAATCGCACGCACACGCATCGAATCGGTTCATGATTTTTCGGAGTACCAGAGGCCAATCATTAGGCCTGAGCGCGGCATCGAGCAAGTCCCCCTGCAGGACCGCAATATCCGGGCTGCTGTTCATGACGCAAAAGGAAGTTGATTTTTCCAGATCGTATTCATGTTGATTCCAGTCGATCAGTCGGCTTGCTTCGCTGTTCAAACGTCCTCATGCCCGGGAGCGGACCGACCGCGGAGGGGGTTCTTTTCCGGTTACGTTCCATTCTAACGAAAAGTTAATTTTCATCGGGCGGCCGATTCACGGCATTACACCGCATGTATGGGGGAAATAATGTTCGTGAAATCGCTATCGGTCTAGTTAAAAAGTGACGCGTGGATGATTACGGAGCCACCCCCAATTGGGGGATGCTCGACGTTCCGGTGACTGAAATAGTACCTACAGCGGACAACCAGGGATTTCTCGGCTTGAACGGTTCGAACCACTCAACCATCAGATAGTGAGTAATTAATATGGAAATTAACCGTAACTCGCGCGGCCAGTTTAGCGGTCAGGACCTGCACAAAAATGCGCAACTGATTACCGCGCCGCACCATTCGTGTTCCGATTTTCGCTTCACCGCAAAGGCCATTCTGGTCTGCGTGTCGCTCCTTTTTTCTACCGTTACGATCGCTGACTTGCTCGAACGTGATTTAGACGGAGACCTAACGACTATCGAAGGGTATTTTGAATCCAGTGCCGGGATCACGTGGTACCGGGATTTCAACACTGCCGGTATTCCAATGCAGTGGGCATCGGCAGTGAACTATGCCGATGGATTTGAACTTGGTAGGCATTCTGATTGGCGATTGCCGAAAACATTCTCGAGTTTCAATGGTATTTGTAACTACCAAAATGGCGGGACCTCAGCCTGTGGTTACCTGCCGCCGACAAATTCGTCGGAGCTGACACACCTCTACTACGAAACACTCGGCAATACCGGATACCCGCAAGTTGGCTGGGGATTGAAGAATACCGAGCCATTTTTGCATTTGCCTACTGGCACCGCTGTCTACTGGTCGGGCACTTCAGTAAACGCAAACAATGCGTGGGTGGTCGGGATGAACGGGGGCGATCAAGGTCCGAACTCCAAGACGATATACCAGCATTACGTTGCTCTGGTGCATGACGGCGATATCGGCTCACGACTTTCAGGGGATATCGCCGATTATTTTGAGATCAAGTTAATCGGCAATACCGGAGTTGCGTCAATTGATGTACGCAATGCTGCCTCTACTCTCCCCACCGCAATTCTGGGATTCGCAGACACCGGAAATGGCCTTTTAACGGTATCTGATAATACGACTCTCACCATCTTGCCTGTTGATACGGAAAACAATGTGTCGTTTTTGACGATAGGGGCCATGGGCACCGGAACGCTTGATGTTCGGGGCGGAAGCACATTGGATGGCATGCGTTACATCGGAGTCGCTCTGGGTGAAGGTTCAAGGGGCAGTTTCGAGGTTTCCGATGCCGGGTCCGTCATCAACATCGCTGGATATGTTGCTCCAAGTGAAACCGGGTTGCCTGGTTTCGCTACGCCGCCTGCGCATACCCAGGGCTTTCTAGGTATAGGCATAGGTGGAGTTGGTATCGGGACTATCGAGAACGGCGCGCAGCTCAATATATTTCAGCAACTTGATAAACCTACCAGCATGTCAGGTATTAGCGTAGGGGGAGAACTTGGCTATAGCGGTGGCGGCACAGGAACGTTGAATGTCGATGGTGCTGGTTCATCAGTGAATGTGACCGGCGATAAGATCATGTTGTTCGTGGGCAATGTGGGCCCGCAGGGGGGAACCTCCGGCGGCGACATGCTCGCAAGTACCGGAATCGTAAATGTCACCGATGGAGGAAAAATAAACTACAACGGCACTGGAGTTGTAAACCCGAACTTTATCGGCAATGCATTTATCGGTTTCGGTGGGCACGGCACCGTAAATGTCGCTGGCACCGGTTCTGCGCTGGCAATAAACGGCGCAGGTTCAGCGCTCACAGTTGGGATCGCGCATTCCGAGCAATCCAGTACGGCAATAGGCGCACTGAATGTGACTGATGGTGGAGCGGTATTGCTGGAAAACACAGGCCTGCTTTTCGGTAGCTTTGTGTCAGTAGCCCCGGTCACTGGCGCTATCGGAACTGTTGTAGTGGACGGCCAAAACTCTATGCTGGATGCGGGCAGTTTCTTGCTAATCTCAAGCAACTATACGCTTAATGATTTTGGAGGCGATCCGAACGATCTGATCCCTGATATCACTCCAGGTATCGGTACGGTTACGGTAAAGAACGGAGCGCGCATCGAAACTGATTTTGGTATCGGTGTTGGGAATGGTGGGACGCTCAATGGGAATGGAACGATCACCGGCGGCGTATTCGTCGCAAGCGGCGGTACGATAGCCCCTGGACTGTCGCCGGGCGCGCTGAATATCGACGGTGATTTGGTGCTTCAGACCGGTAGTAAACTTCTCGTAGAGATCGCTGGCAGCACACCCGGCCAGTTTGACCTGATTAATGTAACGGGGACCCTGGTTGCCGGCGGCACGCTGGAAATCCAGCTGATCAATGGTTTTGTGCCGAAAGAGGGCGATAATTTTGCTTTTTTGCTCGCAACCAACTTTGTCGGGACCTTTGATCAAATCATCGCACCGACTTTCGACAATGGGAAAACGCTTCATCTCGATTTCGGGCCGAATGGCGTTTCGGCCGCGGTGGCAGTGCCAACGCCTGCTGCCATCTATCTGCTGCTCGCAGGCTTAGGCTTTCTGGGCCTAAAGCGGCGGCGCTGCACGCAACCATAAGGACGACTTTCGCCGTAGAGCAAAGTAAAAATGCCAGAAGGCAGCTGTTCCCCGGTCAGGCGTAAGTGATGGTAAGGTGCGCGCTCCGCCAGATACCCGTACCAGGAGCCGTGCCATGATCATCGACCCAACAGTGACCGAGCCTGTCAATCTCTACAAACTCATGATCGGCTCGATCCTGCCGCGGCCGATAGCGTTCGTCTCGACAGTGAGCGTCGACGGCATCAACAATCTTGCACCGTTCAGTTTCTTCACTGGCATCAGCGCTAATCCGCCGGTGGTTTGCTTCAGTCCGATGGTCAACCTCGCGGGGCGTCGACGCGATACGCTGATCAACGCCGAGACCATGCATGAGTTCGTCGTCAATGTCGTCTCTGAACGCATCGTCGAACAGATGAACGCGACAGCCGTCGATGTGCCGCCCGAAGTCGATGAGTTCGTGTTGTCGGGTTTGACGCCGATAGCGAGCGATCTGGTGCGTCCGCCGCGCGTCAAAGAGGCGCAGATCAGCATGGAATGCAAGCTGTTGCAGGTCGTGGAGATCAGCCGCGAAAAACTTGGCGGCAGCCTGGTCATAGGTGAAGTGTTGCGGTTCCACATCGACGACGTGCTGTTCGACAGCTTTCGCATTGACGCCGATGGGCTCGCAGCAGTCGGCCGCATGGCCGGTGTCACCTACGCGCGAACGACCGACCGCTTCGATCTGGCGCGCCCCGCGCTGCCAGAAGCGAACCGCTGAGGAAGCGCAGAAAGTACCTGTGCTTCCGGTGCTTCGTTGTCGCCAGTTGCGGCAGCTCAGCGTTTCAGCGGAATTCGCGCCATCCGTTGACCGGTAAACGCGCCCAGGTAGAGCTGGTCGTCAAAAGGCAGCGCGACCGTCACTGCGCCCATCGTTTCGCCGTCCCCTTCAAGCAGTGTCTCGGCTGCGCCGGTGCCGGCGTCGAGTGCAACGATGGCGAACGGCAACTTGCAATAAAGCGCAGCAGGGTCTTTACCGCAAGCGATGATGGCATGCAGATCGTCGCGATGACTCGCAATCAGCAGGCGAGTGTCACCTGACCAGCTCGAGTTGTCCGGACTCGGCACTGCAGTCCGCCATAGCTCGCGGCCACTGGCGCGATCAAATGCAGCAACGGCGTCACCCAGATAGTAGTTCACATAGAGCGTTGCGCCATCGGCCGAGACCTCGACGCCGTTGGGCAGACCACCCGCGGTGCCGGGGAGTCGTCGCCAGCCACCCGCAGTCTGCCACTCGAGCACTTCGCCGGTCGCGGCATGGGTACGCTCGGCTTCGAAGAAAGCTTCCTCGCCAGTTCCGCGTTTGACCATGTGACTCACCGCCAACCCACCGTCGGGCAGCCCGGCAACGTCATTCAGCCAGACGTCATCCGGTGCGATGACACAACCGCGCCAGGTAAGCGTTGCGCTCGCACTGTCTGGAGCGAGCTCGAGTTCGAACAGTTCGACGGCTTCGCGACCGCCATGATTGACGACGAGCACGCGATTTGCGCCGCCAACGGTTGAATGGTGGATGCCATGCGGCGAGAACGCCGGACCCGGAGCGCCCGGGCAGGTCGGGTCACCCCAGCCGGCAGTCGCGGTTGCAGCAGTCGCGTCGGCTGCTGGATACAGCGCCGTACGTGCATCGTCCAGCGGGCGATATGCAGTCAGTCGCCCGGGCAGTGCGCCGGACAACGCGCCGTATTCACTGACCAGAATCAGCTTGCCCCCTGGCAGGGCCTCGAGATCTTCCGGGCGCTGCAGGCCGCAGATCGGGGTATAGCCTTGGCCGGGTGCGCAATCGTCGGCAGCGAGGGCGCCACCGTTCATGAGTCCAAGCAGCGCCAGTGCATGGTGCCAGCGAAAACGTGCCGCAAGGTGTGAAATCTTTCGCATGTTCATCAGTAACGCCCTCTTTTAGCCGTCTGTCGTACTTAGGCCGAATCTACGGCGGCGATGGGATAGCGGTCCATATTGGCGCGCACGCTCGTTAAATAGAACCGCTATTCGCCTCGAGTGCGCGCCAATCTGTCCTCGCTCTCCCACTCGCCTCGTCACGATCACCTAAGTTCGACAGTCAGCTAGCGTATTCAAGTGGTCGCAGGTGCAGTTAAAACCGCTGCGATATACTGCCGCAACCAGGAGTCTGTCACCATGCCCGCAGCAAGCGATATCGAACGTCGTGCCGCAGCGCTCGTCGCGGCGCATGCCGCACGCGCGCCATTTGAGCCGTTTACAGGTAACGATGAACTGGCTGACCTCAACGAAGCTTACGCGGTTCAGTTCGCCCTCGTCGAACGATTGCGGGCAGCGCGTCGAACGACTGTCGCCGGTTATAAAGTCGGCTTGACTTCGGCGCGCATGCAGGCCATGTGCGGAATCGACAGTCCGATAGGCGGTGCGGTGCTGGCTGATGGTGTACACGCCAGCGGCGCGCGTCTCAGCCGTGCGAAATACGGTCGCCTCGGCATCGAGTTCGAGGTCGGCGTACGTCTAGCGCGTGATCTGCCAGCTGCCGGTGCGCCGTATGGGCGCGACGACATCGTTACGGCGGTAGCAGCAATATGCGCCGCGATCGAAGTCATCGACGATCGCGGCGCTAACTATGCTGCGCTCGATATGTGCTCGTTGGTCGCGGACAACGCTTGGAATGCAGGCGTCGTACTCGGAGAATTCCATACCGATTACGGTGACCTGGCGGCCGTTGCCGGCCGTGTGCTGTGCGACGGCGTCGACATTGACCGCGGTCTGGGTGCCGACGTCCTCGGTCATCCGTTTGCGTCGCTGGTGTGGCTGGCCAATCATCTGGCGAGTCACGGCCGTGGCCTGCGGGCAGGCGATATCGTCGCGACCGGCAGTCTGGTCACGACTCGTTTTCCGACGCAGGCGGCACTCTATGAGTTCGAGCTGGCCGGTCTCGGCCAGGTTCGTCTCGCGGTTGCTGATTGAGCGCGTTCGCCAATCGTCTGCGCAAGAATGAGCGCCACCTCGCGCGCTGGGCTCGTCGCGAAGCGTTGCAAGCCTGGCGTATCTATGAGCGCGACGTGCCGGAATATCCGTATGCCATCGACCGTTACGGCAAGTGGCTGCACGTGCAATTGTTCGACGGCCACCGCACGTTCACCGATGACGACGTAGCGCTGCATCTGACCGATATAGCCGGCGCTCTGGAAGTCGAGCCTGACCATATCGTGCTCAAGATTCGACGCCGCCAACGCGGCACTTCGCAGTACGAGAAGCTCGACCTCGAGGGACCGCCGTTCGTTGTCCGCGAGCGCGCGCTCGCATTCGAGATCAATTTGTATCGCTATCTCGACAGCGGCCTGTTTCTCGATCATCGCGAAACGCGTCAGCGAGTTGGCTCGGAGGCCGCCGGCAAACGCTTTCTGAATCTATTCGCCTATACCGGCAGCTTCACGGTCTACGCACGGGCCGGCGGCGCGCGAACCAGCGTGACGGTCGATCTGTCGCGCACGTATCTGGACTGGACGCGGCGCAATCTGGCCTTGAATGAGTATGAAGAGAGTCCGCTGCATCGCTTGGTTGCCGCCGATGTACTGACGTTTCTGCGCGACGCGACGAAGCGCGACGAACGCTACGATCTCATCGTGCTCGATCCGCCCAGTTTCTCGAATTCCAAGCGCATGCAGGAGTCGTTTGACGTGCAGCGCGATCACGTTGAACTGCTGCGCGACACGCTGACTTTACTGGCCCCTGACGGCACGCTCTATTTCTCCACCAACCGGCATGGGTTCAAGCTCGATCCGGCATTGGCTGGGGTGGCGCAGTTTACCGACATCACGCACCAGACGGTGCCGGAGGATTTCAAGCGACGCGCTCCGCATCGTTGCTGGTGTGTCCGTCGCGCTTGAGTTTTGATTAATTCACCTTGGCGCAGGTTCCACGCGGTTTGATTCGTCTGCCAGATCCGGCTCACCTGCAATGGCGATGATCTGCGCGCGCGCGCGATCGCGGAGCGTCAGCGCCGTTGCCCATTTCGAGGTGGCGCCGTCGCTGACGCAGGCCGGGGTCAGCGTCAGCGTGATCGCACCACGGCGCGGGAACCAATTGTCGGCGCGCAGAATGGAACGCGTACCGGTTATCACGAGAGCCAGCAATGGACTGTCGGTTTCTGCCGCCAGGGTGAACGCGCCGAGGTGAAACGGCAGCACGCCCGGCATGCGTTTGAAAGTGCCTTCGGGGAAGATGACCAGCAGCTCGCCGGCAGCCAGCGTTTGAGCCGCAAGACCCAGACTCTCGATGCCGCCTCCAGCATTGAAACGCTCGACGAACAGTGCCCCGAGACGGGCGAGTGGACGCGCAAGCAGACCAGAGCGACCCAGTTCGGCCTTGACCAGGAAGCGCGGACGACGCGGCAGCGCAGCGAACAGCACGATGCCGTCCAGATAGCTTTGATGATTGGCAACGATAATTGCGGCGCTACCAGGCGGCGGTAATGCATTGAAGCGCTCGCGTCGCGTCGGTATCGCCGTTACCAGCGCAAGCAGCTGCGCGCAGCCGCGTGCCACGCGCCATAACGGCGCGTCGCCGAGCGGCAACCAGGTCAACAGCCAGGACACGCTGCCGAGTATCGCTAGCATGCTCCAGGCCCAACCGGCAAACAGCCATGCACCGGCGGCGCGCAGAATGCGGCGAAGCTGGGGAACGATGCCGATGAGAGCCAGACTCAGCAACTGCATCCACGCTGCTCGTTCGCTCTGTCCAAGCGTGCCCGCTTCGTACAGCGCGCGGCAGGCCGCACGACGAATTTTGCCACTTGAAGTTCGCAACACGGTGTTGGGCGGCATCAGTACCACTTCGTCCACGGCGGTGCCGATGACATCGATGGCCAACGCGTTGATGGAGGCGGTCAGAGCGGCCTGTTGTGCAGGCGCACGTTTCCGCGTCTCGGCCAGCACCACCACTTTCTCGGTCCCGTTGCCCGGATCGGCGCTGCCGAAAATGGCGACATGGCCTGTGCGGATGCCGTCGAGGGCACCAACGGCATCTTCGAGTTCGGTCGGATGAATATTGCGCCCGGCGCGGATGATGAGATCCTTGCTGCGTCCTGTCAGATAGAGTTCGCCTGCGGCGATGTATCCGCGGTCGCCGGTTTCCAGCCAACCATCCCGGTGCAGGGCAGCGGTGGCTGCGGCATTGCCGAAATATCCGCTCGTCGCTGACGGTCCGCGGAACTGCACCCGCCCTTCGGCTCTCTCGGGCAGCTCCCGAGAGGCTGTGTCGACCACGCGCAGTTCGTGACCTGGTAACGGCACGCCACAGGCGACGACTTCGCGCACATCAGTTAGCGCCGATGTTGCCACTGGTTCAGCGCGTGCGTCGCGCGCCAGCGTGTCGCGACTGATGCGATCAATTTTCGGTCCGCGCCCGAGTGGCGTAAACGCGAGCCCTACTGCGCATTCGGCCAGTCCGTAGACCGGCATCATCGCTTCGCGCACAAAGCCATAGCGGGCAAAACGTGCGCAGAATCGCTCGAGCGTTTGCACACTGATGGCTTCGGCACCGTTGGCGGCAACGCGCCAGTGACTGAGATCGAGTCCCTCGAGATCGCTCTCCGCGAGCCGAGACAAACACAGCTCATAGGCGAAATTCGGCGCTGCCGACAGCGTGCCACGATAGCGATGGATGGCGCGCAGCCAGCGTTCGGGTCGAGCAAGGAACGTCATCGGCGGCATGACGACGAAAGGGACGGCGTGATAGAGGCTCCCCAGCCAGGCGCCGATCAATCCCATATCGTGATACAGCGGCAGCCAGCTCACGAATACATCCGCCGGAGTGACGCCAAGTCCCAGGCCATCGACCCGGATATTGGCCAGCAGGTTCGCATGCGAGAGCATCACGCCTTTGGGATCGCCAGTGCTGCCCGACGTGTATTGGATGAATGCCAGATCGTCGCCACGGCGCACGACGCGCTCGTAGTTCGCACCGGTGTCGCTCAGTTCAGCAACGTTGGTCACGCTGCGCAGGCTGTCGACCGTGGCCGTCAGCAAACGCGCCACTGTACCGGCGTCCGGCGTCGTGATCAGACAGGCTGCGCGGCAGTTGGCCAGGATTCGGCTCTGGCGACGCAAATGTTCTTCGAGCTGGGCGCGACGCACCGGTGGATAAATGGGCACCGGCACGGCGCCAGCCAGCAGCACACCGAAAAATGCGAAAAAATAGTCACGACCGGTCGGTAGCATCAGGGCAACGCATTCGCCCGGCATGACGTCGCGGGTCTGCAGGCCCGCGGCAACTGCGGTGGACGCTGCCCACAGCGCGCCATAGCTTACGGTTTCGCCGTCAGTGTAGTCGTCGTAGAACTGGATGTGCGATTTCGCACGGTGTTTGTCGGCATGCCAGGCCAGCATGTCGACCAGGGTCAGTGCTGCATCAGGCAGGGCGAGCGTCACTTTCACATGCGCTGCCAGTGGTGTGAGCGGGAGTCGTAGCGCCTGCACTCCGTTGGCTTTGAGCAAGGCGCGCAGCAGGTCGCGCGGCGTTTCGGCGTCGAACAGAACAGACTCTGCGAGCGCGCAGGCATAGTCACGTTCGAGACGGCGGCTGAGTTCGACACGCGCCAGGCTGTCGATACCCAGATCGCGCTCAAGTGAGCTGTCGAGGAGGACTTGAGGTTGATTGCGGCGACCGACATGCAGTTCGCCGGCGACAGCGGTAATGGTCTCGAGCAGACGTTGCGCCAGCGTGTCGGGATCCGGGGTCGTCACCGGCATCGGTGTCGCATTGACCATCGCGGCACTATAGCGAGTCTGTGACAGTGACACGACCCCACGGGCGCTTTCTGTGGGGCGCTAAAGTCAGTCGCACCGGAGCCGCTAGCGGTGATCGTCGGCGCGACAGGGGCCGCGTGTGAACCGTGATCCGAAACAATACGGCTGGAAAGCGATGGGTAGATCGGGACACGAAGCAGGGGCGCGAAGCGCTTCACAATCCGGCCCTCCGGCGCTCGCGTTTCGACAACAACGCGCTATTCTGAGAGACAGACGGGAAGGGCAGCATCGCTGTCGAACCCGCAGCGAGAGGTAGGCTTGCGGTGGGACGTAAAGTGCCAGACGTGATCGTTGCTGTAACCCGGGCAGCACCTGTTGCAGTCACGATGGCTGTTATAGCAGCGGCCGCAGTGGCACTCGGCGGTTGTGCTACCAACATGGCACCGACAGATACGACTATCGGTGCAAGCGATGATTCGCGTTCACGCGCCGAGGCGGTTTTCCGCTACCAAAGTCGCGTCGCTGACGCGCTCCTTGACCATTACCCGATGCTCGACGTCTTCGCTGAGGCGGATCCGGCATTGCGCGCGGCCGAAGCACGCATGACCGAGGTTTGCAGTCCGCTGACCCAGGCCGTGCTGGCACGTTTCGAAGGCCAGGAACCCTCGCTGTTGTTGCAGATCAAGGTTATGGAGACTATCGACGACTGCGAGCGCGCAGCACACGATACCGAAACGCTCATTTCGAGCACCGCCGGGAGCGCCCCCGCGCCGACTATCTGAGTCGAGACGTCTGCTGCCGTCCGCTCCGGGTTTTCTCCGTCCTGGTAACCCCGATCCCCCCGTGTGCTAGGGTAGCGCCGCTTTCAACCAGGACAGCACCATGAATCGTCTCTCCACCCAGCTCAGTCCCTATCTGCTTCAGCGCGCTAACGATCCGGTTGAGTGGCAGCCCTGGGACAGCGAAGCGCTGGCTTTGGCGAAGAGCGCGAACAAACCGATATTACTGTCCATCGGCTATTCGGCCAGCCATCAATGCCAGGTCATGGCGCGCGAGTCGTTCCAGAGCGTACAGGTTGCCGCTTTGATGAACGAACACTTCGTCAACATTCTGGTCGATCGAGAAGAGCGTCCAGATCTCGACCGCATCTATCAGACTGCACACGGTCTGCTCAATCGCAAACCAGGCGGCTGGCCGCTGACGATGATGCTCGACCCGAGCAATCAACTGCCGTTCTTCGGCGGTACTTATTTTCCGCCCCAGCCGCGCCCGCAAGCACCTGGTTTTCGTGAAGTACTGAAAGGCATCGCCAAGATGTACAGCACGCCCAATAACAAGATGGACGATTTCAAGGCCAAGTTCAGTGCAGCGTTGACTCAGGTCCTGGGCGGCAACGCGCCAGGTGCAATCGACGTCATGCTGGTCGATCGCGCTTGCGGGCAGATCGATGCCAGCTTCGATGCAAAACATGGCGGGTTCAGCGAGGCGCCGAAGTATCCGCATCCGGCCGGGCTCGAATTGCTGCTCGACGCGGCGCACTTCACTACTGAGGAAGCGAAAGCGAGCCGTGCCACCTACATGCTCGATTTTACCTTGCAGGCAATTGCCGACGGTGGCCTGTTCGACCATCTCGGGGGCGGTTTCCATCGCGACGCGGTCGATGCCGAATGGACCACGCCGCATTTCGAGAAGATGCTTTACGACAATGCCCAGCTGCTCTCGCTGTACGCGCGCCGCGCACAGCAGACCGGACTGCCGCGTTTCAGCGAAGCAGCGCACCGTACCGCCGACTGGCTGCTACGGGAAATGCAGCTGGAGAACGGCAGTTTCTGCGGCAGTTTGGCTGCCGATTCCGACGGCGGAGAAGGGCGTTACTATCTGTGGTCGAAAGACGCCCTGCATACAGTCCTTGGTGAGCGCTATGACTCGCTCGCCGAGTCTCTTGGATTCAGCGGCAAAGCACTTTTTGTCGATGGCTGGCAGCTAAGACTGGCCGCGCCCGAGCCGGATGCGCCTGTCGTTGCGCGCAGTGCCGGCAACGACGTTGAAACTGCTCGAGCGCAGTTGTCCGCCGTACGTGCAGACCGCGTCCGTCCGTCCCGTGACGACAAGATCCTGACGGCCTGGAATGCGCTCGCCATACGCGGCCTGGCCGACATGGCGCAATTCCAGGGTCGGCCCGATTGTCTGCTCGCTGCAACACAGTGCGTCGATTTTCTGCGAACGCGACACTGGCAGGACGGCCGCCTGCTGGCCTACAGCCGCGACGGCGTTTCAGGGCGACCCGGATTGCTGGATGATTACGCATTCCTGCTCGACGCACTGCTGGTGCTGCTCGCTGCACACTGGCGCAATACCGACCTGGTCTTTGCAATCAACGTGGCCGAAGCCATGCTGGAACAGTTCGAAGACAGCGAACAGGGTGGCTTTTACTTCACGGCCGCCGATCACGAAACGCTGCTACAGCGGACCAAGGCTTTCGGTGACGATGCCTGCCCATCCGGTAATGGCACGGCAGTGCGTGCGCTGCTCGAACTCGGCACCGTGCTTGGGGAGCAGCGTTATCTTGATGCAGCCGAGCGCGGACTGCGCGCTGGCATGATCGATGCCGGTCGCTGGCCGTCAGCGCATGCCACGCTGATGCGCGCAGTGCTCGATCAGACGAGCGCCGCGGCGCGCGTGGTTCTGCGCAGTAACGATGTTGCGGGTGTCGCGGCGTGGCCGGCGCTGGTCGCGGACAAGCTGCCGGCATCGACACGCTGTTATGTTGTGCCAGTGGACAGCGGGACCTTTGCTGCTATTGAGGCGAACTACCCGTCCTCCGCCGGGGCTGCGGTTACGGCGTTTATTTGTCGCGGCAACGTACGGAGCCCCGCGGCAACAGACCTTGCCACGTTTGCGCAGTTGCTGGCCGCCGGCGCCGCAACTGCAGCCTGAGCGTCAGTTAGAAATGCTGACTGTGCGCGGCGCCAACGGTGCTTCGCGTATCGGCAGATGCAGACACGCAGCGAGCAGGGCCAGCACGATATCCGCGTACCACATCCAGTTGTAGTCGCCGTACCGACTGATGGTCACACCGCCCAGCCAGGCACCGAAGAATCCGCCAAGCTGGTGCGTGACCAAGGTCAGGCCGAACAGTGTCGCTAGATGCCGTGCGCCGAATAGTTTTCCGACGAGACCAGCCGTTGGCGGTACCGTGGCGAGATAGGTGAAGCCGAGCGCCGCGGCGAAGACATAGAAAGTCCAGTCCGTTTTCGGCGCGAACAGATAAGCGATGATGATGACCCCGCGCGCGGCGTACATCCAGGCCAGCACATACTTCATGCGGTAACGCTGACTGAACGCACCGGCCGACAGACTGCCGGCGATATTAAACAGGCCGATCAGCGCCAGCGATGTTGCCGACACTGCCGGCGCCAGTCCACAGAGTGCGACTTCGCCCGGCAGATGGGTGACCAGGAATGCGATATGGAAACCGCAGGTGAAAAACGCCAGATGCAGCAGCTGATAGCTGCGATCGCCGAGCGCCTGGCGCACTTGTGACCGCAACCCCGGACCGTCGTCCGCTGCAGCTGAGGCCGCTGCGGTGACTGCCGTTCGCGCAGTCATCCAGATCGCGAACGGGATGGTCAGCAACGCGGAAGCCGCCAATGCCAGCATGGCGTTGACCCAACCGAAACCCACAATCAGGAACTGCGCGAGGGGTGCGAACAGGAACTGACCAAACGACGAGCCGGCGTTGATGAAACCAGACGCGAAAGCACGTCGGTCTTCCGGCAGATGCCGCGCGATACCGCCGATCAGAATGGCGAAGCTGCCGGCGGCTCCACCCGCGGCGGCAATGACTCCGAGACAAACCGTCAACGCCAGCGCCGAATGTGCAAACGGCGCGAGACCCGTACCGATGGTCGTCAGCAGCGCCCCGAGTATCAGCACACCACGTGTACCCCAGCGTTCAGCCAGCACACCGTATATCGGTTGGGCGATGCCCCATACCAGCTGCGATACAGCGAACGCCAGACTGATACTCGCAATGCCGAGACCACTCGCCTGATCGAGCGGTGAGACGAATAAGCCCAGCGACTGGCGGGCACCCATGTTGATCATGAGAATTGTCGCCGCAGCAAGTACCAGCGGCCAGAATGGCGATTTCGGAGTGCTCATTAGGTGCGGGAGCGTTCGGCTGTCGGTTGCTGGGAAATTCTTGCAATTACGAACGTTCGAGAATAGGGCCGCAGATGATTCGTCACAAGCTCCGGGATGCGGATTGTTTCAGCGACCAGCTGCGGGCCTCGTGGACACCTGACGGCCGAGCAGATAGAGCAGTGGTCCGATGGATCCTGCCGCGAGCGTCAGCACCAGCCAAGGCCACGGATTCCGGCCGGTCGCCCGTGCATCGCGCCACATCCAGATCATAAACAGGCTGAGCGCAATGACGAGATCAGCAAAGACCTGCGCGCCACCGAAGCTCTGAAAATGCGGTTCGATGATGCCCCAGTAACCGTGGTGCCAAAGTGCCACAGCGCTCAGGGTCGAGAAAGCCAGCAGAACACCAATCGTCAAGCTGCGTATCATGGTTTGTCCCTCAGATGAATGGACCTTGATTTGACGCCTCTACCAGTGGCTTCCACAATTACCTTTGAGGTCAATACAAACGACCGCATCGGAGAGTGACATGCCCCGCAGCCCTGTTCCCGTCGCGATTGAAGCTGGCGACGTACCGCCTCGTACCAAACCGTCGAACTATCCCGAGCCGTTCGCTTCGCGCATGGCTGGACGCGAGAAACGCGCGCTCGGCGATTTCTTCGGTTTGACCAACTTCGGCGTCAACTTTACGCGGATGGCTCCGCACACGGTCTCGGCACTGCGTCATGCGCATACGCTGCAGGACGAGTTCGTCTACATCCTGCAGGGTTGCCCGATACTGCACACGGACGAAGGCCGCACCCAGCTCGGGCCCGGCATGTGTGCCGGCTTCAAAGCCGGTACTGGCAACGCTCATCGTCTGCTGAACGATACGGACGAAGTCGTTGTCTATCTCGAAGTCGGCGACCGCACGGTGGGTGACCAGGGCGAGTATCCCGATGACGACCTAAAGGCGTTGCGCGTCGACAACGCCTGGCATTTCATACACAAGGACGGCAGGCCTTATTGACCTGGCAGGCCGCATTACAGTGGCCTCGTGCGAACGTCGGCGCTGCAGACCGAGCTGGATCATTCCATGTCGAAGCCGGCGTGCTTGGTTTCGCGTACCGGCCACAGCAGGAGGATGCCGCAGAGAAGGATCGCCGCACAGGCACTCCAGGCGATCGACCAGGAATGCGTTCGATCGACAAACAGGCCGATCAGCGGCGGCAGCACGATGATGCCGGGATACATGATGCTCATGGCAATACCGACAGTACGACCTTGACGTTCAGGCCCGGCGATTTCGACGATGAGCGAGATCCATGTACCGTGCCAGCCGAGCGTACAGAAAGCATAGACCAGTACCAGCGCGGCTATCACACTGACTGGCGTGCCTGGCGGTAACCAACCCAGGGTCAGGGCGCCGACTGCGGCGAGCGCGTTGGCCCACACCAGTGCCGGCTTGCGACGTTTGCCGAACAAGCGATCGCTGGCGACTCCCCATCCGATACGGCCGGCTGCTCCGGCAAGCTGGGCGGCGAACAGCAGACTCGCCGAGACAGCAATTGCGATACCCTGGGTTTCCTTCAGGTACAGCGCAAGATACGTCACCAGGGTGAACTGGCCGAGCGTGAGCAGGGCACCGCTCGCGCCGAGCAGCAATACCGCCGGCGTGCAGTAATCGGCGATCCGCGGCAGGCGATGCTGGACCGGTGCCGCAACGGGCGGCGCGGACGGCGGATTGCGATAACTGACTGCGCACAGCGCCGCTGTCATGAAGCAGCCGATGCCGCCGGCGACGACTGCCATGCGCCAGTCCGAGGCCAGCGCGATCGCCGGCAGCGTCGCAGCAGCGATTGCACCTCCCAGCGGGATGCCGGTCTGGCGTACGCCCATGGCCATGCCGCGATGCTCGCGCGAAAACCAGCCCATCACAGCCTTGCTGCCAGCCGGCGTCGGGAACGCACCGCCGATGCCGGCGGCAAACAGCACCAGCAGAGCGGCGTGAAAAGTACTTGTCGCGAACATCGTCACACAACACGCGCCGACAATCAGATTGCCGCCGATCAGCGCAGCGCGCTCACCTTTGATATCGACAACCCAGCCGGCCGCGAACATGGCCAGCAGCGAACCGCCCATGATGGCGGAATTGAACAAGCCGACCTGCGCTCGCGTGAGGTTCAGATCGGCCTGCAGGAACGGCGCGAGTGTCGGCACGCCCTGCATGACGATTGAGACAGCTATCTGCGCGCCAAGGGCGAGTCCGAGCATGCGCCAATGAAACGGAATGAGGCTCATCCCGGTAGGAGCTCAAGGACGGGCTGCAGGCGCGCGTTCCCCATGAACCGCGGTACGATGGCAATAGCGTACGGATGGCGACGGAGAGGACTATCGTGATGCATGCTCATGCTGAAGTGCCGGGTCAGGGTCTGGACCCGCTCAATCTAGATTCACTATGGATGCCGTTTACGCACAATCGTCTGTTCAAGCGCAATCCGCGCATGGTCGTGCAGGCCGAAGGCATGCATTACACCACGGCTGATGGGCGACGGATCGTCGACGGGCTGTCCGGTTTGTGGTGCTGCAACGCCGGGCACCGTCATCCAAAAATCGTCGAAGCGGTCAAACATCAGCTCGACCGACTTGACTACGCGCCGCCGTTTCAGACCGGGCACGACGGCGCGTTTGCGCTCGCTGAACGCCTGACCGCTGCCGCCGGCCGTGATTTCGAGCAGGTGTTTTTCGCCAATTCCGGCTCTGAAGCGGTCGATACCGCGCTCAAGATTGCGCTTGCCTATCACCGTGCGCGCGGTGACAGCGCACGTTTTCGCCTGATCGGTCGTTCGCGTGGTTATCACGGTGTCGGTTTCGGCGGCATCTCGGTCGGCGGCATGCCGGCCAATCGCGCAGCGTTTACAACGGCGCTGCTGCCTGGCGTCGATCATCTGCCGCATACGCACGATCTTGCCCATATGGCATTCAGCCGTGGACAACCTGCCTGGGGTACACACCTGGCCGACGAACTCGAGCGGCTTGTGCAGTTGCACGACGCATCGACGATTGCGGCAGTCATCATCGAACCAATGCAGGGATCGGCCGGCGTCATCGTTCCGCCTTTGGGCTATCTTGAACGCATCCGCGAAATCTGTACGCGCCACGGCATTCTGCTCATCTTTGACGAAGTCATCACCGGCTTTGGCCGCCTCGGCGAAATGTTCGCCATCGACCGTTTCAGTGTGGTGCCGGATCTCATCGTTTTCGCCAAAGGGGTCACCAGCGGCGTCGTCCCTCTCGGTGGCGTGCTGGTTCGCAGCGCCATCTATGAGGCGTTCATGACTGGCCCGGAACACCTGGTCGAGTTCTTCCATGGTTACACGTATTCCGGCCATCCGCTGGCCTGTGCGGCCGGACTTGCCGCACTCGAAGTCTATCGCGACGAAGGATTGTACGAGCGCGCTCGAGCGCTCGAGCCGCGTCTGGCTGACGCCATTCATTCCCTGCGCGGTGAACCGCATGTTGTCGATACACGCAACCTCGGACTGGCTGCGGCGGTTGAACTCGAATCGCGCGAAGATGCGCCGAGCGTGCGGGCGATGGAAGTCTTTCATCATTGCTTCGATCACGGTGCGATGGTGCGTTACACCGGCGATATTCTCGCGATCGGCCCAGCACTCATCGCCGAAGAGCGGCACGTCGATGAACTGGTGTCACGGCTGCGCGACGCAATTCGCGCGGTTGCCTGAGGCCCAGTTAATCCGACTCACCCGAGCTGGTCTGGGTCAGAAACCCCAGGATCCAGCGGGCCACGACGTCAGCATCGACAGGTTGATCGAAACTGTCCATCGCGGCCGCGAATCGCTCCGGTGTTATGTCGTCCTGTCGGTTCTGCGCCAGCTCGCGCGCATAGCCGACGTCGAACTCCGGATGCGCCTGAATGCCGAGTGCAATGTCGTCGACAACGAACATCGCGTTCTCGCAATGTGCGTTGCTGGCCAGATGCGTCGAGCCTGGTGGCAATACAGTCACCTGATCCTGATGCGTGACGAACAGCGCGTAGTCGGTGGCAACGGGTGACATCCATGGCGTTGTAGCCAGCACATTCATGCGTTGACGACCAAGTCCCCAGCCTTGCGTCGCACGTTCGGTCACACCGCCAAGCGCACGGCCGAGCATCTGATGACCGAAGCAGATGCCGACCATCGGTCGTCTTGCGGCATGCAGCTCACGGACGAATTCCTCGAGGCGTCTGATCCACGGTTCGTCGTCGTAGACCGAATAGCGCGAGCCGGTGAGCAGATAGCCGTCGCAGGCCTGCAAGTCATCGGGCAACTCGCCAGCGTCGACAGCGTACTCGACGAGTTCGAGTGTCGGCGCGACCCGTCCCAGCAGCGCGCGAAACATAGCCGGATAACGCCCGAAACGCGGCACCAGTGTCTCGGGTACCTGGCCACAGACGAGGAGCCCCAGACGTCGAAGCGGGCGCGCTGTTTTAACTTCGGACATATGCGCAGTCTTGCATTCGACGCAGTCATCTTCAATACATGAGAGATCTGCAATTCATCACAGTTGAGCACAGCCTGCTATAGCAAATAGTGATAGGCGGTAGATGGTTTTCATCTTTGCAGTGAAGGAACCGAGACAGTAGGCTCGACCAACCTCGCATGCCGCAGCGCCTACCATTCGACAGATGGCGACCGCAAGTGCCGACGCGGCGCACGTGCTACTTCCGTTTTTTTCGATGAAGGACCGATTGCACGCGCACCGCCACGGCGGCGGCCGAGGGTATTGACCCGCAATCAGGAGACTTTCATTGAAACTATTACAGAGCACCTGCCTCGCTGTCTGTGTTTCGGCACCGCTGCTGGCACAGGCCTTCTCACCCGAGGATCATCTGGCCTGGCTGAAAGCCAATCAGACCGCCCAGCCGCAGTTCGTCGATGGCGACAAAATCACATTCGACAAGGCCGATCTCGTGCGGCCGTTCATCCCGGCTGAACAACAGAGCGAAGTGATTTTCGAAGGCATGGAAATCACCATCAAGGACGCCGGTGACCTCAGTCCGGCTGACAGCTTCAAGGCCGCGACCGAGAAGTTCAAAGGCCAGGCAACATTGGCAGCCGACGGCGCAATCGAGAATTACACGTCCGGTCGGCCTTTCGACCCGGAAGCGTTTACACCGGGCAGCAAGGAAGATGGCTGGCGTATGGCCTGGAACTGGATGTTCCGCTGGCAGAACGATGGGCTGAAAATCAACGAAGTGCATTGGGTGTGGGTTCGTCGTGGCGGTGACCACAGCAATCACGCGGTGATGTCGGAGTCCGGCGGTCGTTACGCGCCGTACTATCAAGGCGGCGGAACGTTCGAGCGTGCGCTGGCCGGCCCGTATCAGCGTGTGATGATGTCGCATCGGGCCGATCTGCCTGAATCGAACTACAAGATGAACAATGGCGAAGGATTCGCGAAGAACACCAACTTCCGCGAGTACACCGGCTTCAGTTCGCCTTTCGATATCGCCGGCACGGCGTTCCTGATCCTGCGCTACGACGACGTGCGCAAAGCTGACGATTCCTGGGCCTACATCCCAAGCCTGCGTCGCGTGCGCCGCATCTCGGTCGAAGTGAAATCAGATTCGCTGCTTGGCACCGACCACACGCTGGAGGATTTCTACGGCTTCAACGGTCGGCCGATGGAGCACGAGTGGGAATATGTCGGCACCGCCAATCTGCTCGCCGTGGCACGCTCGCGCAATACAGATACGGTCTATTACGGTCCGAACGGCTGGGCGCCGCTCGACGATTGGTCGCTGCGCAAGGTCGATGTTTTGCGCATGTATCCGCAACGCTCGACGCATCCGTATTCGACCAAGTTCATCTATATCGATCGCGAATCAGGCGAAGCGTTCTATGCCAATGCGTTCGACAAGGGTGGTGAGCTGTGGAAAGTCTGGCAGATTCAGAAAGCCTGGACCGAAGATCCGCAGTTCGCTAAACAGCGCGATACGTTTGACGGCGACGAAACGCCGGCCGGCGCGCGGGTGGCAGCGTTCCAGAGCATCAATGTGGTCGATCTGCAGAACGGTCGCGGCACCCTGGTGGCCTGCCGCGGTGCTGCTTATCCGGACACGCTGCTGAAAGACGTCAAGCGTTCGCATGACGTCAACTATCTGACCGAGGGTCGTTAAGGCCAGGCGCCTGCCGCAGGCAGGCGCCATTCAGTCCGGGATGCATTGCATCCCGGGCGCTCGACTGCCGCAATTCGAGTATTCTGGGCACCAGCCGGAGTGTCCATGTGAGCAACCATCCTCCCATCGTCGAACTGACCATCGCCGAAGCGCACGCCGGCTACGCTGGCGGCACGTTGACCGCGAGCCGGCTGGTTCGTGCCTATCTCGACCGTATCGCCGCTTACGACCAGCGCGGACCGTCATTGAACGCGGTCGTCTCGGTCAATGCCGAAGCCGCTGGCGACGCGGCAGAGCTCGATCGCGCCTATGCCACCAACCGGCGCTTCGCCGGCCCCCTGCATGGCGTGCCGCTGCTGGTCAAAGACAACATCGAGGTAATCGGCATGCCCTGCACGCAGGGGCTTGCTGCTTTCGCCGAATGTCGGCCTGACCACGACGCACCTGTTATCGCCCGGCTGCGTGCGGCCGGCGCCATCATTCTCGGCAAGACCACGCTGCCTGATTTCGCGTCGTCCTGGTGGGCCTATTCCTCGTTGAGCGGCGAAACGCGCAACCCGTATTGTCTGACTCGCGATCCGGGAGGCTCGAGTGCCGGCAGTGGTGCGGCCGCGGCCGCGAATTTTGCCCTCGCCGCGCTCGGCACCGATTGCGGTGGATCGATCCGGGTCCCGGCATCGTGCAACAACCTGGTCGGCGTCCGCAGCACACCGGGCCTGGTCAGTCGCAGCGGGACCGGGCCATTGGTATTTTTCCAGGATACGGTCGGACCGATGGCGCGTACGGTGACCGACAGCGCACGACTGTTCGAATGCATGGTCGGCTACGATGCCACTGACAGCTTGACGTCGCACTATCTCACGGCACGTGCGCCGACTTCGTACAGCGAAGCATTGAGCGCAGATGCGCTGGCTGGAGCCCGCCTCGGACTGGTGACGAATGCGCTGGGCGATGATCGGTCCCCCTACGCCAGCCCGGTCAATGCCATCGTTCGTGCTGCAGTTGCTGCACTTCGCGCGCAAGGCGCCGAAGTTGTCGAACTGCAGCTTCCCGATCTCGCCCGGCATCTCGTCGACACCTCGATGTATGTCAACTGTTCGAAAGCGGAGATCAACACATTCCTGCGTGCACGCCGCAAGCTGCCGCTGCGCAGCCTGCAGCAGATCTATGAGCAACGTGCCTACCACCCGCTGCTGGATCTCATTGAAGCCTGCGCGCTCGGCCCCGAATTGCCCGAATACGATCCGCAGTATTTCCGGCGCCTCGCTGCACGCGAATTATTTCAGCGCACCATCGTCAACACGATGGGCGCGGCAAATGTCGACGCCCTGATTTTTCCGACCATCCAGGTCGTTCCGCCCACGCGCGAACAACTGAACGCCCGCCAATGGACGACACTCACCTTCCCGACCAATACCCTGATCGCATCACAATCCTGGCTGCCCGCGATATCAGTCCCGGCAGGCTTGACGCCCGCCGGTCTGCCTGTCGGCCTTGAAATCCTTGGTCGCAGCTACGACGAGCCCCGACTGTTTGGTCTCGCTTACGCCTTCGAGCAGGCCACCAACGCGCGGCAGGCGCCCACCACCACACCCGAACTGGCATAGGTTCGCGATAAACGTGTTCGGCCTGGGAGCGGAGTTCGCCAACAAGGTTTCCGGCTGGTGGGTGGGATATTCGTAGCGAGAACCTGCGCGCACACGGACGTGCGCGCCGGAGCATACAGGGATGTACTCGTTGCGTGTCTCGCTACGAATATCCCGCCCATCAGCTACTCTGCAGCCAGCCGATTCCGAAGCACCAATCCGCCTCGACTATGCCAGCTTGAAACGACTGACACCCTGCTGCAACTTCGCGCACAGGAGTTCGAGCTGCTGCGCAGCCTGACCGACTTCGCGTGATGCCGACTGGGTGTTGTTGGCGCCATGCTGGATGCGCATGATGTTGCGCTGGACTTCTTCGATGACATGACTCTGCTCGCGTGTCGCATGGGCGATTTCCGTATTCATCGCGCGTGTACGGCAGACGGCATCGTTGATGCCGGTGAGTGCCTGGGCTGCCTCGTTGGCGGCAGTGACAGTCTGATCGGTCTGCGCACGCCCCGCATCCATCGCACTGGCGACCTGGCGAATGGCGACCTGCAGTTTATCGATCATCGCATTGATCTCAGTCGTCGAATCACCGGTGCGTTTGGCCAGTGTACGAACTTCATCGGCGACAACTGCAAAACCGCGACCTTGTTCACCAGCTCTCGCGGCTTCGATGGCGGCGTTTAACGCCAGCAGATTGGTTTGTTCGGCAATCTCGCGGATGACGTTCAGAACCTGGCCGATTTCACCGCTGCTGCGCTGAAGATCGACGACGACGTTCGACGAACCCTGGATATCCGCAGCCAGATTCGCAATGGTCACGACAACCTGGCCGAGAACGTCGCGGCCATGATCGACTTTCTGCTGCGATTGCAGGGTGGCCTCTGCTGCTTCGCCGGTATTCAACGTCATGTTCTGCGATGTACTCGCGACTTCAGTCAGTGCGGTCGCAACCGACTCGGTCTCGGCCATCTGCTGGTGCAGATTATGAGTGGCGCGCTGGGACGCATCGGTGACCTGGGTTGCGGCGGCGGCCATCTGCGTGCTGGCAGTGGCCACATCGACCATCATGCGGCGCAGCGTAGCGACAAAACGGTTGAAGCCGCGGGCAATGTCGCCGACTTCATCGCGGCTGGAGAAAGCGAGACTGACGGTCAGATCACCGCCGCCGCTGCCGAGTTGTTCAAAGTGTGCAGCGATTTCTGCCAGCGGCTCGACGATACGCTTGCGCGTCATGAGTGATGCGGCGAATGCCAGCAGCAGGCCAAAAGTGAAAGCACCGCCGATCAGGATATGACAGCGTTGAACTTCGGCTGCGATCGTTGCGGTCTGACGAATGAGTTCGGCCTGTGCCAGTCGTTCGATGCGGATGAATGTCGCGAGCAGCCTGTCCATCGCTTCATACGACGCTGCACGCTTGTCTTTGAGCGCGCTATTGGCAGTCGTGTCAGGCTCGCGCAGCGCGCGCATATCCTGGTCTTGAACAAAGGCGAGAAGGCTGGCGCTGCTTGCGGCATAGGTTTCCAGCTGTGCCCGCAATCCGGCGAGTTCGGCTGCCGGTGTCAGGCCCGCAGATAGTGCGCGTTCGATCGCTTCGGCAGTACGCGACTGTGCCGCCTTCAGACGGGCGAGAGCTGAGACTGTGGCGCCGTCGTGCAGAATCTGCTCGATGACGAGCATCTCATCCTGCAGGCCGATTTCGGATGCCATCGCGCTATCGGCCGCATTCCACGATACTCCCATGATGCGGTTCATCTGCGATTGAAGCGACGTGACGCCATGCAGACCAGCGCCAGCGGCCGCGACGAGCGCCAGAAACAGCAGACCGAAACTGAGATTGAGGCGGTTGCCGACAGACAGATAATTCATTGATCAGTTCAGCCTTGGCTAGAAGAGTGTCACGTCCATAGCGCACGCATTCCCGTCAGCGAGTCGTGCTGCCAGGTACCTCTAGCGGCAAACTGCGTTGCGGACTTGACCTCGTTGCCGAGCATCCTTCAGTCTTTTGCAATCCTGCACGGCAGTCCGCGCAACAGCCAGACGCCCATCACGGGATCGCAATCGTCGATAGCATCGCTGGTGCAGACATTGATGTTGTTCGCCCATAGACCATAGCGGTCGTCTTCATTGCCGGTTCCTTCGGGATACCACCAACGGTCAGCGCTGATGACTTCTTCGCGTAGCGCCGTACTCAGATGAGCGGTCTGGCGCACCGCGCCGAGCGGTGTGGCAATCGTGAACCAGTCGCCTTCAGCGATACCGGCCAGCGCCGCCGTGGCTGGATGAAGTTCGGCTATCGGATGCGGATGGCGACGACGGAACCGTGCCATGTGCTGCGCGTTTTCGTGGAACGCCTCGATACGCCGACCACCGGTAGTCAATGTCAGCGGAAATGCCGCGGCATGTGCCGCGAGCGCCGGCTGAACCGGGTCAGGCAGTGGTGCCAGTCCCCAGCCCGCCAGCAGACTCGAATGAAGTTCGACTTTACCACTGGGTGTGCCATAGCGTCGTGCAGCGACTGGCGCTGAACCCGCCGTCGTCGGCCGCCGTGCGGCGTCGCCGAACAACGGTCCGCGTGCTGCGGCGACTGTCGCAAAATCAAGCTCGGCCGGAGCCAGGCATTGCGCATAAAAAGTCTCGGCTGAATCCGGCCAGGCGTCAGCTTGCCCGAGACGACGGCCGAGATCGCGCCACAGCTCGTAATCCGAGCGGACTCCGGCGGGCGGGGCGAGCGCGGCATGATTCGCACCAACGTAATCACCGAATGCGCCAAGAAACGCTAGACCCAGAGAGAAATACGGCTTTTCCAGCCAATGAGCAGCAGGCAAAACGTAATCCGCGAGCTCTGCAGTCGGCGTCATGAACATCTCGTGCACGACACTGAGTTCGAGGTGTTCGCTCACCAACGCATCTCGTACCACCGCCGCGTGCGGATTTGCGCCGAGCGGATTGTGATGCTGGACGAAGAGCGCTTTGACTGCATAGGGCGACTGTTCGACGATCGCGCGCCACAAGCTGGGCTCGTGCGCTGTTGCCATCCAGCTCATGGTATGCGCGTGTCCATGCCAGGCTTGCGCCACCGCGCGATCAACATCGCCATAACCGTCGCCCAAATAAGGGAAGTGCGCAGCGCCCAGACGTTTACTGCGCTGTGCTGTCGAGAGCTGGTCAGCGTCGAGCATCAGGCCATTGGCACGGATATCCCGCGGCGGTCCGCCTATCGTGTGACCGCCAGCGCGATCGAGATTGCCGGTAATCGCAATCAGGCAGGCGATCGCGCGGCCGGTCTGCAGCGCCGGGGTGCCACTCTGGCACAAGCCGTTGCCGGCGTTGAAGACGGTCGGTCCGCCTGCCGCGATTGCGTCAGCAACCTCGACCAGTGCGTTGACAGGAACACCGCACGCTTGTGCGAGCGTGTCGAGGTCATGTTCAGCCAGCATCTGCGCAAGCGCGTCGAATCCGAGTGTTTCTTCGCGGACAAATACGGCATCGTAACGGTTGCCTTCGACGACGAGTTTCAGTAGCGCGAGTGCGAGTTCGCCATCGCGACCAGGGCGCGATTGCAGCCAGAGATCGGCGTAGCCTGCTTCGCGGGTTTTCTCTGGGTCAATCACAACCAGCCTGGCGCCGGCCTTGCGCGCGGCGAAGATGGCGCTCCACAGCAGTGGCGCCGAAGCACTCGGGCGCATGCCCCACAGCACGATCGTTTGCGTTGTGCCGGCTACTGGGGGGGTGAAGACCGTAGGTCCCATGCCGTAAGTCAGCGTCTCGCCCAGGGTCAGCGGACCCAGGCAGATTTTGTCCTGGCCGCAGGCGTTGGGACTGTCGAATCGATTCAGGAAGCGCTCGCCGATACCCCAATCGCCGCCGCGAAATGTGCCGTAGCTGTAAGCCAGCGTTTCGGGCCCGTGTTGCCGGGTGAGAAGGCGGACACGCTCGGCGATGTCGTCGAGTGCTTCGTCCCAATCCACTTCCTTCCACTGGCCCGAGCCGCGCGGGCCGACCCGCTTGAGCGGCCGCGTCAGGCGTTGCGCGTGTTCGACGAGTTCAGGCGCATCGCTGCCTTTGGGGCAGATGAAGCCCTGACTGACGGGATGCTCGCGATCACCGCGGATATCGACAACGCGGCCATCGCTCACGTCGACCAGGATCCCGCACTGTTGCGAGCAGCCGCAGCAGACCACGGGATGGGTGAGGATGTCGGCACTGACGGGCTGATTCATGGCGTGTACCTTCGGGAAAGTGACAGGAGTCAGTATAGGGTCGCGCGGCGTCGTGTTGCACCGCCGGACGCCCGCTGCGGCTTCCCATGATCGAAAGTCGGCTGTACCATTTAGTTGACAGTTGCACGTCGCAGGTGATGCTGTCAGGCACATTGAAACAAACCGAGTCTGTGCAAGGAGCCATCGTGATTCAACCCATCGTTCGCGTATACGAAACCGCCCAGCAGGCTCAGAACGTGATGAACGAACTGAAAGCCAATGGCTTTGGCGGCGAACTCAGTAACCAGGTCAGTCCGCGTGAGCCCGCCCAATCGGCAGAGGACATCGCCAAGGCGATCCGCATCGGTTACGTACTGAAGGGCTATGCCAGCGCCTATGCCGCCTGCGTCCTGCGTGGTTTGACTGTCGTCAGTGTTCGCGCTCCTATCGGCACCGGTCGGGCAGTGACGGCGATACTGGACAGCTTCGGCCCGGTCGCTTCGGGAATCGATGCCGTAGCTGAGCAGAGCCCGACCTGGGATGAAGCGGCGCCGATTTCGTCGGCGCTGAACATGCCGGTGACAATCCACGGCGCGGCACCGTTTTCTTCGTTCTGGAAACTGCCGGTGCTGCTGCGCGAAGGTAAGCGGTATCGCCCGGTCATGGGCAACACGGGGTCGGCGCGAAATCCGGCGCCATTCTCTGCCCTGCTGGGTTTGCCGATGCTGGCGCGCAACGCGGCGCCCTTGTCGTCGATGCTCGGCCTGCCGCTGCTGACAAAAGGCCGTTCTGGCCGGCGCTGAGCACCCCTCTTAGCGGGCCGGGCAACTCCGCCCGGCTCCGCCAACCCCAGCTAGTTGAACGCGCTTCTGTCTATTTAAATTGACAATTATTACTGTAAGAATAAACTTACAGTGCAACCTGGGGCGTGCGGCGGTACGTGGCAGTCCCCCTCGTGGCGATGTTGAAACCACCCACGTGCGGGTCCAGCACGAACGTCGTTAGTAGTCCTTTGTGGAGGTGGCCGTATGGCTGATTTAAATGACCCGAACCGAGTCTGGCCGACTGGATTGACCCTGGCGGAATCGGAGGAGCTGCATAAGCACCTGATCGATGGCACGCGTGTCTTTGGCGCTATCTCACTGGTAGCCCATCTGCTTGCGTATATCTATACCCCCTGGCTGCATTGAGGAGGACTGAGCATGAACCAAAAAGAAATCTGGTGCGTGGTCAATCCTTCTATCGGTCTGCCCTTGTTCCTGGGCGCTGTCGCTGTGACGTCGTTGATTGTCCATGGCGCGGTCCTGACCAACACTGACTGGTACCCGGCTTATTTCAACGGGAGCTATGCAGCGGCGGTCTCGTCTGCACCTGCCAATGCAGCTGACAGCGCGGCGCCGCTGGCGAGCGCCAGCGGACTGCCGGCGACCCTGGTCGCCGATGTCGCTCAGCAGACCACGGCAGCGAAGTAACGCTATCGTCGTCGCGTAAAGCCGTCGGGCTGTAGACGGGGTTGGACTCCGCCGGAGTCCAACCCGACTTGCGCTACGAGCCTGCCATGCTGATGGTTTCTGGCCAGATCAGGGCAGCTCGATTCAGGCGGCGGGCTCGACGACGTCGTCCAGCTGCGCAGCGGGCGCCGGCAGCGGCTGTCGGACCAGCGGCCACAGCGTGACGACCGTTGCCAGCAGCAACAGCACTTCGAGGGCATAGACGAACAGGTAACCGGTAGCCGGGCCCGTCGGCAGCGGTCCTAGCAGACTGCGTTGCTCGAGCCCTGCCACGATATCTCGAAGCACCCCACCCGTCGCTACCGCAATACCGGCCGCCGAGGCCTGCACAGCGCCCCAGGTGCCGAGGGCCAGGCCGCGCTGATTCGCTGGAGCCAGATTCATCGTTGCGGTCAATGTGCCATGACCAAAGAGTCCGGCACCAAGGCCGATCAGCAGGGTGGCACAGGCAAATATAGGCGGCGATAGCAGTGGTGCGGAAAAGATCACGCCGAGAAAAGCCGGCACACCAAGCAGCGCTCCATAGCTGGACATGCGGAATGGACTGCCGCCCCGACTCAAAACGCGTGATGCAAGCGCAAAGCCGAGCAATCCTCCGACCGCCAGGGTTGCGGTCAGTTTGGTGGTCGCGCTGACCGTCAGATTCAGGATGGCACCGCCATAGGGTTCGAGCAGGACATCCTGCATGCTGAAAGCCATCGTGCCGAGCCCGACAGCGACGAGATGACGCATGGCGCGATCGCCGCGGATGAAGGCGTCCCATGATGCGCGGAAAGTCGGCTCCTGTGCGGCTGGCGCGCCGCGCGGCGGCCGGCGTATTTCCTGTTTCCACAGTGCCAGCATGTTCAAGGCGATCGAAACGACGGCCGCGCCCTGCACGACTTGAATGAGTCGACCCGGCGTGAAATTGACCAGCAGTGCACCGAACACCAGTGCACTCGCCATGGTGCCGAGTAACAACATCACGTACATCAGGCCGACGACATTCGGTTGCGATTCTGGCGCCACCAGATCGGTAGCCAGGGCGAGACCGGCAGTCTGTGTCGTATGCAGGCCGGCACCGACGAGCAGAAAAGCGAGACCGGCACCGAGCTGCCCGACCCACGCTGGCACGCTGTCGGCATTCCCGCCGCCGGACAGTACCAGCAGCGCAAACGGCATGATTGCCAAACCGCCGAACTGGAGCATCGTCCCTTTCCAGATGAACGGGACGCGCTTCCAGCCCAGCGCGGAATGGTGCGTATCCGAGCGAAAGCCAATCAGCGCACGAAACGGCGCGAACAGCAGCGGCAGCGAAATCATGACGGCGACGAGCGATGCCGGAACGCCGAGCTCGACTATCATCACGCGATTCAAGGTGCCGACCAGCAACACGGTTGCCATGCCGACCGAGACTTGGAACAGCGACAACCGCAGCAGGCGCGAGAGCGGCAGATCCGGCGTCGCGACATCGGCGAACGGCAGAAAGCGTGAGCCCATTCCCACCCACACCTGCATGACTTTCTGGCTGTAGCGATTCATCGTCAGCGCACGCGTCCGCGACCCTTGTGTAAACCAAAGTAGACAGCATCGGGCGCGGGGGCGTCAAGATTGGTCGCGGCAGGGCCGCTTGTCGACGGCCGCGCTCAGCGCGGCTGCCAGTTCACACCGAGTTCGCGGGCAATGACGAGATTTTGAATATCGTTGGTTCCCTCATAGATGCTGAGCACGCGGGCATCGCGATAGAACTTTTCGACGGCGCAGTCACGGGTGTAGCCGTAACCGCCGTGGATCTGCAATGCCTGCGAACAGACGTGCTCGGCCATTGTCGAGGCGTGCGCTTTGGCCATCGACGCTTCGACCAGCGCGCGTGCACCGCTGTCAGCAAGCGCTGCCGCGTGCCAGGTGAGCTGACGTGCGGCGGTCACTGCAGTCGCCATCTCGGCCAGTCGAAAGCCGATTGCCTGATGTTCGCGTATCGGGCGACCGAAAGTCTCACGCTGGCCGGCGTAAGCAATTGCGGCCTCGAGCGCAGCGCGTGCCACACCGAGCGCCTGCGCGGCGACGCCAATTCGTCCGCCCTGGAGATAGGCGAGCGCAATCCGATAACCGTCGCCCGGTGCGCCGAGTCGCTGCACGGCGTCGACCAGCACGCCATCGAGCAGGATTTCCGCAGTATCGCAGTTGCGATGACCGAGTTTGTCTTCGAGTCGTGTTACCACATAACCGCTGGCATCGGTAGGAACCAGGAACGCGCTCATCCCGCGCTTGCCAGCACTACGGTCCGTGACAGCGATGACCAGCGCAATCTGTGCACTTTGTCCGGCGGTGACGAACTGCTTCAGACCATGCAGGCGATAGCCATCGGCGCAGACCTCGGCACGCGTCGTTATCGCAGCCGCATCGGAGCCGGCGGCAGCTTCTGTCAGCAGAAAACAGCCGCGTAACTGGCCGCTCGCCAGCGGCATGAGATAACGGCGATGCTGCTCGGCAGTGCCGTAATCTCGAAGCGCTGTTGTGACCGGCGAGTTCGAAACGCACAACAGGTTGGTGAGGCCGCAATCGGCGGCAGCGAACTCCTCGACGATAGCGGCATAGCTGACATGATCGAGCGCGCTGCCGCCGCAGGCCTGTGGCGCAAGCAGCCCGAAATAGCCGAGTTCGCCCATCTCGTGCAGTACCGCCGGCGGTGTGCCTGTGCCATCGCGTTCCCACTGCGCAGCGTGAGGTGCAATGGCGCGCATGGCGTAAGCGCCAGCAGCGTCACGAACGCGCTGCTGATCGGGTGTCAACAGCATCTTAGGACCCTGGGCAGAATTATCTCTACATTCGGCTGTTCCTGACCGGCTGCCGCTGCGTTGCTCATCTTGGCAATAGCCCCGCTATTGCCCGCGAATCGCGCCTTGCTGCACCCGCTCAGGAACACCCTCGATGTTGACGAGATAATTCTGACCAAGGTCCTTGGTGCACGGCGCTTCACGATCATGACGATGCCCAGCTTGCGATCAGGCGGTTGCGCGGTAACGACTCGTCCTGGATGGCAGCAGCCTGTTCGGCGCCGGTGACTGGCAGTCCGGTTGGATCGAGCAGCCCTACCTGCACCAGCACGCTCGCCTGATCCCACCAGATGTGTTCGTGGTACAGGCGCGAACCGCGGAAATTGACCACCGCGATCATCGGCACCTCGACAGTCTTGCCGGTAGGCGCGATGCCGGGCAGCAGCCAATCCATTACGCGATCGTGGGTACAGCAGAACACGAATTCATCAACAATTCGATCAGCGCCGACTGTTCGCGAGATCGGCACGATGTGGGTGTCGGCAGGATTCTGAAAATGAAAATGATCGCTGTACCAACGATGCAGATCGCGCTTACCCGTGCCACCGGTAATCGTCGGTACGACCAGCACATAAGGCTCATCGACCATCGTTGACATCGAAACGTCGACGTCCCTGTCGGCGAATTCCGAATAAAGATGCGCATCCCACAGCGTGGCGAGGTCGTATTGCGGGCCGAGTGCGGCACGCAGACATGCGAGCGTCCGTGAGCGCGCCATGCCGGCTGCTGCGCGCTGAAAGTTACGGTGATTACGTTCGTCGAAGCTGGCACCCGCGCCCGGGTAGACATGCAATGAGATCTGCGGTTGTGCCGCGAACACGCGCGTGAGCGTCGCTGCCATGGGCGGTGCGAAAGTCGGGTCGGACTCGCCGATATGGATCACGGTCGGGCAGGGCGGAACGCCGTCCGCATCGATCGCAGTCGGTGAACACGCCACCGCGCATACGATGGCTGGTTCGCGCGCGGCGTAACGGAGCGCCAGTCGAGCGCCTGGACCATGGCCGACGATGCCCAGCGCACCAACGCGCTCCGGCAGTCCCTGCAGCGCGACACAGGTGACGGCGATATCGGCCAGCGCGCGCTCTGGTTCGAGCGCGGCCGCGAGATCGGCAGCGCGCGCATTGCCGAGTGCATCGAAACCGAGTTCCTGAGCACCGCCTTGGCGCGCATAGAGATCGGGTAGTGCCACCACCCATCCTTCCTCAGCATACAAGTTGGCCTGATGTTTCATGTGATCGCCGGCGCCGTGAGCGTCGTGCAGCAGAATGAGACCGGGCCCGCTGCCGCTTTCGGGTATCGCGATATAGCAAACGAAGCGAGCACCGTCGCCGGCTTCGAGTTTGAGCGTGCGTTGACTGATACTCATGAGAGCCTGTCTCCTGTTTTGACAATCACAGCGCAGCACCGGCAGTTCGCCTGATTGAACTCAATCTCAGACATAACGGCCGGCGGCGATCACGCCGTTGGGGTCAAGCGCGGTTTTGAGCGCGGCGCAGACCGCAGTAAATGTCGGATCGAGTTGTGCCATGTGCAGCGCGTGATAGCCCGTCGCTGCGCGCCCGACCGAATACCCGCTTTCGGCGAACGCGCGCGCGAGCTCGCGATAGCAGGCATCGGCGCGCGCAGTTTCGGCTTCATCCTCTCGATTGTAGATGAGCACGTGCAGGCCACGGGCAAAGCGCGCACCGCAAACGTACTCGCAGATGTACTCGAAACCATGTTCTGTGTAGATGCGGCGCGCCAGTGTCTGATGCGCGTTGGCAGTCTGACCGACCATGGGTGTGCCAGGCAGGAACCAGATGAGACCACCGCCAGGTCGCCAGGCCAGCAGCTTCAACTCCGCTGCGGTCGGTACTCCACGGAACGAATCGAGATGAATGCGCAGCATCGGATTTGCTTCGGCGGTGTCATGATCGATATAGCTCGCTTTGCCTGATCGCATGAAATGCGCTTTCACACGCTCGATGAACGGTGCAAGTGCAGTCTCCGATGCCCCGTAGAACGCACCGGAAACCAGCCATGCCCCACAACCATACTGCTGTTGAAGCGACCGTCTGGCGGACTCCGACAGAGTTCGTGTTCCGCCGTGCTCGGCATATTCCGGATGCGTGCATTCCGTCCCGAGAGCATAGATATCGTTGGTCACCTTGAACAGCGTCGGGACCATGTTGCTCAGTTTCAATGGTCGGCACATCTCGATGATTTCTTCGAGATCCGCGTCATCCGGAAAAGCGAAGAAAAAACTCCGGACCACCGGCGGGCGTGGCATCAACCACACACCCATGCGTGTCGTAATGCCAAAGCTCGATTGCACGAACAAGCCCTCCAGGCGAGGACCGATGGAATATTTGGAAACGTGCCAGGCTCGCGTTCCAGGCAAAGCGCCATCACCGGTACGCAGGCGCTGACCATTTCCGAGAACGACTTCGAGTCCGCAACTCATGTACAGATGATCGAAGTACGGCGTATAGCCGGCACCGCCATCCATCGTATTACCTAGTACGCCACCGGCTGGCGGGCCCGACGTCGTGTCCAGCATCAGGCGATGTCCGCGTCGGCCGAGTTCGTCATACAGTTGCTGGTAAGTGACGCCCGGCTCGAGCACGGCATACGCGAGCGTTTCGTCGATTTCGAGGATGCGGTTCATGTGTCGCCCGAGATCGATGACGACCTGCCCGGCAGTGACCGGCGAGCGCAGTCCCAGACCCTGGTTCTGGCCGGTGCTGATCGGATACAGCACGACGCCGTGTGTATTGGCCAACGCGACTATCGTTTCGACATCTTCCACACTGCTGGGATAGACCACGCCCGCCGGTCGCTTGTCGCCGGTTGGCAGGTGGTTCTCGCCATAACGCTGCACCGTCTCGACGCTGCGATTGACGGCCGCTGCGCCGAGTTGAGCGGCGATGTCGGCGAAGAACGCAGTCAGTGCGAGCTCAGTGCTCATGGGTTGTTTCCTCGGCGGCCGTTGGATGCGCGGCATACAGCCAGAAATTGATTTCCTCCGCTATCGGCATTGCAGTACCTGTTGCTTCGACAGGCGCAGCAGACTGCCACGGCGTGAGATCCACGCCAGCGAGTGCGGGCGGGCATGGGCCACCGGTAGCCCAGTCGATAAGCTCGACGGTATGCATCAGCGGCAGGCGGCTGTAGCGTCCGATCTGCAGCAGGCAACCAAGGTTACCTGCTGCCACCGCCACTGCTGCCGTACTTTCGATGGCGCTCGCTTTGCGGGCGCCGAGACGGCTCGCAATGGCCGGTTGCAGCAGATTGTAAGTGCCGGCCGAGCCGCAACAGAAATGGCCCTCAGGAACTTCATGCAGCTCGAAGCCGACGGCACGCAGCAGCCGACGTGGTGCTGCCGTGACCCGCTGGCCGTGTTGCAGCGAACACGAATCGTGATAAGCAAGCGGCAGCCGCGGGCGGGACGCGTGAGCTACCAGCGGCAGCATTGCCAGGACTTCGCTGATATCGCGGGTATGGTCGGCGACGCTTGCCGCCCGCGCGGCCCACACCGGTTCGTGCGCGAACAAGCGGCCGTAGTCCTTGATGGTCGAACCGCAGCCCGACGTGTTGACGACGATCACATCGAGTGCGCCCTGGTCGAGCAACGCATGCCAATGCGCGATTGCAACGCGTGCTGCCTGCCGGGCTTCGTCTTCGCGCCCCATATGTAAACTGAGCGCACCGCAACAGCGTTCGGCGCTGGTGGCGACAACCTGGCAGCCATGCCGTTCGAGCACACGGATAGTGGCAGCATTGATGTGGGCGCCCATGACCTGCTGTACACAACCATCGAGCAGGGCTACGCGCAGCGTCGGCGCAGCAGTTGGCACTGCGTTCGATGGCTTTATCGCGGGCGCAAGCGCTGTGCGCGGCGCTGCTTCGATGAGTGCGCGCAATGTCGCGGGCAACAACGCACCGAATGGCCGTGCCAGCCTGGCCAGGCCGAGTGCGCGCCGCAGGAGGGCAGGGCGAGTGAGCGTGGTGGCCAGGAAGTGGCGAAGCCAGCGGTCGCGCCACGGTCGGCGAAAATGACGCTCGATATAAGCACGTGCATGGTCGGCCAGATGCCGGTACTCGACCCGCGCGGCACAGGTCGTCTCGCAGGACAGACAGGACAGGCACTGGTCGAGATGCCGCACGGTACTCGCCGAGGGTGCGCCGCCGGTTTCCAGCATGCCGCGGATCAGCTCGATGCGCCCGCGCGGTGAGTCATTTTCATCGCCGAGCAGAATATAGGTCGGGCAGGTCTGCGGGCAGAAGCCATGGCGCACACAGGCACGAATGATGCCGTCAGCTTCAGCCAGCGCCGGGAGCGCCAGCTGGTGCGGCTTGAAATGCGTTTGCATACAGCGCTCCGTCTGAAGTACACGGCACCCGCCACAGTGCCTGGCGGGCTATTGTGCCTGAGAAAATATGCGCCGCATGGGCAGCCGGGGAGGCTGGACTTAGCCGCACAGTCCGACAATACTGAGCCGCGTGACGACCGCGCGTTGCCAGGCGCGCGGGCCCCGCGTTCACCGTGCACCGCAGGTGCATCAATACAATAATGAGCCTGGCCTGGGGAGAGTGGTAATGTCAGCAGCTGTGCCAAGCGCACGTATGCTGCCTGCGATAGCGCTGAATGACGAGAGCGTCTGGTTCGAAGCGCGTCCGGGCATCGAAATAAAAGTCCTTGCTGCCGATGTCGCAGAACGCACGGCGGAATATCTTGCGCGCATGCCGGCCGGATACCATACCGGATTTTATCATCACCGCGCCGATACCTTTGTCTACATCCTGACCGGCCAGCTCTGCGTGGCGGCGACCAGCGCGCTCTACAGCGCCGGCGATTGCTGTTGCCAGCCGGCCGGCGTGCTGCACGATCTGGTGGTCGGTCCGGACGGTGTCACTGTCTACGTCAATCAGCGCGCAGATGGCGATTGTCTGATTGAATTTACCGATACCCGGGGTACAGTCTGCGACACGTTTCGCGTGACCGAATTTGCCCGCCATGCGCCCATCCATCGGGTCGAGGAGATCACTGCATGAGCCTGCATCTTGAAAGTATCGACATTCATCGTCCGCAACGCTACGCGGAGCAGGGATTCCCCTGGCCGGAATGGGATCTGCTGCGTCAGCAGGCACCAGTGTTCTGGTATGCCCGTGACGACATCGAGCCGTTCTGGGCAGTGACCCGTCACGCCGACATCATGGCGATTTCCAGTCAGCCCGAGATTTTCATCAACGGTGGCCCACGTCTGCGTCTTGCGCTCAAAGGCGAGGCTGAGTTGCTGCGCGGTGGACTCGATGATTTTGGTCAGTCGCGCGATTGGGATCCGAGCGAACCACCGGATCTGACTTTCATGGACGATCCGCGTCACCGCCAGGTGCGCAAAGCTACGAGCTGGGCGTTTACGCAAGGCTGCATGCGTGGCATGCGGGCGCATTTCGACACGCTGGCCAGCGGGTTTGCGCACGAATTCATTGCCAGACTCGAGCAGGACGCGAGCCGCAAGGCCGTGAGCGACTTCGTGCACGGATTCGCCGCTATGCTGCCGCTCGCCGCAGTCGGCGAGATCATCGGCCTGCCGGGTGACGACTGGCGCAGGATCCTGATGTGGTCAGAGGCGATCATCGGGCAAGTCGATCCGGCCAATATGCTGCCTGGCGAGACGCAGACAATAGCAGCCGAACGCAACATGAACGAGTTCCGACTCTATCTCGAGAAGCTCGTCCAGGCGCATCGAATCCCCGGAGGCGGTCCATCGGAATTCATCAACCGTCTGGTCACTGCCGAAGTGCAGGGCAAACCGATGAACGAGCAGCAACTGATTGGCTATCTGTTCGTGCTGATCGGTGCCGGCAACGATACGACGCGCAATGCCACTGCAGGTGGATTGGCCGCGCTGCTCGAACATCCCGAGCAGTGTGAGCGGCTGTGCGCGGATCCCGGGCTGTTGCCCAGCACCGTTGACGAAGTGCTGCGCTGGACTTCGCCGGTCATCAGCTTTCTGCGAACCGCGACTGCCGATGTCGAGATTGGCGGCACGTCAATACGGGCCGGCGAGACCGTATGCATGTTCTACCCTTCGGGCAACCGCGACGAGAGCGTATTCGAAGATCCCTATCGGTTCGATATCGGGCGCACACCGAACGACTATATTTCTTTCGGCTACGGCGCGCATTTCTGTCTCGGCACCAATCTCGCTCGAACTGAACTTGAGTCGATGCTGAAAGCGTTGATCCCGATACTGCCGCGCCTTGCGCTGGCGCCCGGCGCAACGCGGATCGCGAATACGCATGTGTCCGGCTATGCCACGCTGCCGGTCACTCTACGCGCCTGACGTCGACATTCACACGGAGCTTTCGGCATGACCCTGACCCGCCAGACGATGACCGATGAACAGCGCAAGTCCGTCGCGCTGGAATATTTCAAGGCCATGGACAGCGGGGGGGTGACCGCGACCGGCGAGTCGATGTTTGATCTGTTTGCGATCGATGCACAGGCCTATTTTCCCAAATGGGGACTGGCGTCGGGCAAGGATGAAATCATTCGCATGTACAGCGAAGTTGGCGCGACGCTGAAGACTATTACGCATCACTATGCGACGTTCAACTGGACCTTTTCCGGTGGCGATGTCGTCGTTTGCGAGGGCACCAGTCATGGCGAACACCGCGACGGAGTCTGGCGCGCTGGTGTGACGGAATGGGGAGCAGGCCGCTTCTGCGATGTGTTCGAAATTCGCGACTGGCAGATCCAGCGCGTGTTCATTTACCTCGACCCGGATTATGCCGCGCAGGATACCGCGCGTTATCCATGGTTGGGCCAGCGGCGCGACAGCTGAACAGGGTGGTTCCGGTCGATGAATCTGCACATTGAAAAGAGCCTGTCTGTTGCGATGCGCGATGGCATCCGACTGTCGACCGATATCTACCGCCCGGCCGACGGGGGGCCGTGGCCCGCCGTCGTCATGCGCCTGCCGTACAACAAGGAGCAACCGGTACTCCTGTTTCTGAGCGGCGATATCCTGCGCGTCGCACAGGCGGGTTACGCTGTCGTGGTGCAGGATTGTCGCGGCACGTTCCAGTCCGAAGGCGAATTCAACCCGTATTTTCAGGAAGCCGCCGACGGCGTCGATACGATCGCCTGGGCCGCGGAGCAACCGTGGTGCAATGGCGCGGTCGGTATGATGGGCGCTTCCTATTACGGCGCCACGCAATGGCTGGCCGCCGCCGAGGCCCCGTCGGCGCTAAAAGCCATCGCGCCTTTTATCACCACCGATCAGTATCACGATAAGTGGACCTATCAAGGTGGTGCGTTTCAGCTTGGCTTCATGCTGCAGTGGGCTACGGCGACGTTCGCCGTCGGTGAAGTCGTTCGCCGACTCGGCCGCGGAGAAGCCAGCCTGGCCGATCTCGGCCAGGCGATAGGCGCCGCCGACGGCGTGAATTCGTCGTATGCGAACCTGCCGTTGAGCGCACATCCGGAGTTGAGCGATCTGGCGCCGTATTTTGCCGACTGGTTGGCGCATCCGGATTACGACGACTACTGGGCCGCCATCGCACCCCGCGAGCACTATGCGCGCATCACGACGCCGGCGCTGAATTTCGGCGGCTGGTACGATCTCTTTCTCGGTGGCACGTTGGCTAACTACTGCGGCATGAAAGCGCACGGCGGCAGCGCGCAGGCGCGCTCGCATCAAGGGCTCGTGGTCGGCCCGTGGGTGCACGGTTACAACGGTGGTGTTTATCCCGAGAAGAACTTCGGTCTGATGGCGCACGACGGTGTGGCCGATGTCACCGCCATGCAGATCCGCTGGTTCGATCACTGGTTGAAAGGGATCGACAATGGCGTGCCCGAGGCAGCGCCAGTTCGGCTATTCGTCATGGGTCGCGATCAATGGCGAGAAGAAGCCGACTGGCCGTTACCGGACACACGCTGGGAACACTGGTATCTACACAGCGACGGACACGCCAACAGCGCTACCGGTGATGGCCATCTATCGACGACCGCGCCTGGCGCCGAACCGCCAGACAGCTATACCTACGATCCGCACGATCCCGTTCCGACCGTCGGCGGTGCGACTTTTCTGCCTGGCTTGTTCGTTGCCGCGAATGCCGGGCCGCGCGATCAGCGCGAAGTCGAGTCCCGCGCCGACGTTCTGTGTTACACCAGCGCGCCGTTGTTACACGATACGGAAGTCACCGGCCCGGTGACCCTGGTGCTGCACGTGACGTCGTCGGCAACCGACACCGACTTCACCGGTAAACTGGTCGACGTTCATCCGGATGGCCGCGCAATCATCCTCACTGACGGCATTCTGCGGGCGCGCTACCGTGAATCGCTGTCACATCCGGCATTGATGACGCCAGGCCAGGTCTACACTCTGACGCTGGATCTCGTCGCCACTGCCAACCTGTTCAAAACAGGACATCGTCTGCGGCTCGAAGTATCGAGCAGCAATTTTCCGCGTTTCGATCGCAATCCGAATCATGGCGGCATCATCTCGACCGCGACCGCGGCGGAGTTCCAGGTCGCGCACAATGCGGTGCTCCATGATCGAGCCCATCCTTCCCATGTAATCTTGCCCATCGTAGACCGATAGTGGAATGCAGTTGACGGGAATGGCAGCACGCTAAGGACCTGGGTCCTAACTGCTCGGGTGTGCTCCCGGGTAGACTAGGCCGCTCCAGATAACGCGGTAGGCGGCAGGCATGCAGACAGTCACTGAGGATCTCGATCCCAACAACCGCTGGCGGGTACACACGCCGGGCAACGACGGCTGGATACGCTCGGCGCGTGCCGACGACGCCGATAAATTTTTCATCGTTTCAGCCGACTGCCATGTGCAGGAACCCGACGATTTTCTGACGGCGCGCATGGACGCGAAGTATCGCTCTCGGCTGCCCGGCATCGTGCTCGGCGGCGACGGCGAAAAGCTGCAGAAAAGCGAAGGTTTTCGCCCGATGCGGCTGATGAACGTGCCGCTCGAAGGGGAAGACCTCGAGCGCAGCCGCTCGGGCAAAACGCCTGACGAGCGCCTTGCCGCGCTCGCTCGCGACGGCGTCGATTGCGAAGTGCTGTTTCCGAACAAGGGACTGACTATCTGGGCCACGCCGGATGCGGCGTTCAGCCAGGCGATGTGTCGCGCTTATAACGATTGGGCGTGGGAGACGTTTGCCGCTTACAACGACCGACTGGCGCCGATGGCCTGCATCGCGACCGCCGATCTCGATGGCGCAATTACCGAAGTGGAACGCGTCGCCAAGTGCGGCTTCAAGGGTCTTGCGCTGCCGTGCAAGCCGGTGTGGGGTGCGCCCGATCATGAGCATCCCAACTACAACCTGCCGCAGTTCGATCCGTTGTGGTCGGCGATTGTGGCGACTGATTTGCCCATCACGTTTCATGTCTCGACCGGCCGCGATCCGCGGACCGCACGTGGCAATGGCGGCGCCGTCATCAACTACGCCGTGCATTCGCTCGCACCGACGATGGAGCCGCTGATCAATCTGTGCGCTGCGGGTGTCATCGAAAGATTTCCGACGCTCCGTTTCGGCAGCATCGAAGCCGGCATCGGCTGGGTCCCATGGGCGCTGACGGCGATGGATGAGGCCTACCACAAGCATCACATGTGGGTGCGTCCCAAACTCAAGGCGTTACCCAGCGATTATTTTCGCGCCAACGGTTTCGCGAGTTTCGGCGAGGATCGGCCGGGTCTCGAACTGATGCAGAGCTTTGGACTGGAAAACAATTTTTTGTGGGCGAATGATTTTCCGCATCACGAAGGAACCTGGCCGCATTCCGCCGCCGCCATCGAGCGCACAATGGGCGGGCTCACCGACGGTCAACGCGCCAAAGTGCTCGGTCTGAACGCTGCGCGCATTTTCAAGTTCAGTGTCCCGGAGCGCTATCGCCGCCACGACGCGGACACGGCTCGAGCCTGAGGCATGGCCCAGGCAGCGCTACGCGGACGCACCGCGGTCATCGGTATTGGCGAGACGACCTATTACAAACGGGGGCAATCGCCGCACGCCGAGTTCAAGCTCGCCCTCGACGCTATTATGAAAGCCTGTGCCGATGCCGGCATACCACCACGCGATATCGATGGCTTTGCCTCGTACAGCAACGATCGCAGCGACCCATCGCAGCTGTCGGCCGCACTCGGTTGCCGCGAATTGCGCTATGCCTCGATGCAATGGGGTGGCGGCGGCGGTGGCGGATCGGCCGCCATCGGCAATGCCGCCGCGGCAATCATCACCGGTATGGCCGAATGTGTGGTCGTGTTCCGGGCACTCGCCCAAGGCCAGTTCGGGCGCTTCGGGCAAGGCGCGCAGAGCGCGACAGTCAGCGGTAACGCTGCGCACACGATTCCTTACGGCCTGATGTCGCCAGCGCAGATGTTTGCCATGAAAGTGCAGCGTTACATGCACGAGCACGGCGTCCGTCAGGAAGCGTTCCGCGCGATTGCGCTCGCCAGTTATCACCATGCGCAAGCCAATCCGCGTGCCGTCATGCACGGCCGACCGTTGACGCCGGAAACCTACGATAATTCGCGCTGGATAGTCGAACCGTTCCATCTCTACGACTGTTGCCTCGAGAACGACGGAGCCGCGGCCATGATCCTGGTTTCGGCCGAGCGCGCGCAGAATTTCCCACAACCGCTGTGCTATCTACTGGCTTCGGTTGCCGGCAGTCCGCACCGGACGGGCGCGCCGGTACACAATATGCCCGATTACGCCAGCGCGGGATTTCAGACGCTGGCACCGCGGCTGTTCGCGATGGCCCATCTCGGGCCGGCCGATGTCGACGTCCTGCAAAGCTACGAAAATTTCACGGGCGGGGTTTTGATGAGTATCGTCGAGCACGGATTCTGCACGGCGGACGAAGCGAACGATTTTTTCCAGCTCGAAAATCTGCTCGCACCGAGTGGGGATCTGCCACTCAATACCAGTGGGGGAAATCTTGCCGAATGCTATATGCATGGTCTTGGGCTGAACATTGAAGCCGTGCGTCAGATCCGGCGTACGTCGACGAGTCAGGTTCCCCGGGCCGATGTCTCGATGGTCATTTCCGGTCCGATGGTGACGCCGGTGTCGAGCTGCATTTTCGGCAGCGAGGCCACTCTGTGAGCGGTCCGTATCTGCATCCCGGTCTGCCTGCACCAACGCCGACTGCGCTCGATCAACCGTATTGGGACGGTCTGGCGCGTGGCCAGCTGCTGCTGCAACGTTGCCGCGGCTGCCACCGCTTCCAGTGGGGCCCGGAGTGGATCTGTCATCGCTGTCTCAATGCTGATCTGACTTATGTCGAGGTTGAACCGGAAGGCGTCATCTACAGCTATCAGCGCGTCTGGCATCCGGTCCACCCGGCATTGAAAGCGCAGGGTCCGTATCTCATCGTGCTGATCGAGATCCCCGCCGCGGATGGCGTGCGGATCGTGGGTAATCTGCTTGGCGATCCGCAGTTGCCGGTGGCTATCGGTAGCGAGGTGCTCGGCGAGTTTGAACACCATGCTGAACTTGAGCCGCCTTTCACCTTGCTGCAGTGGCGGTGTGTGGCTTGATGCTGCCGGAGCCGAGTCTTCGTCGAGCGCAGGATTCGGCGCCGTCGGGCTGGCCGTGACGGACCAGACTTCTTTTACGGTCCGTCACGGCCAGCCCGACGTCACCTGATTCGGTGGCCGAGCTGGCCCAGCCCGAGGTGTGCTCGATGTCTCCTGATTCAACGGCCTGACCAGGGTCGGCTCAATCTCAACCCAGATTCTTCAACGCGAACTCCCAGTTGATCAGCTTGCCGAGTACCGCCGCGACATAGTCGGCACGGCGGTTCTGGTAATCGAGATAATAGGCGTGTTCCCACACATCGAGCGTCAACAACGGTTTCAAGCCGGCGGTCAGTGGCGTATCGGCATTGGCGGTCTTGACCACCCTGAGTTTGCCCTGATCGTCGACCAGCCAGGCCCAGCCGCTGCCGAACTGGCCGAGAGCCGCCGCCGTCAGCTCAGTGCGGCACGCTTCGACGCTGCCGAAACCATCGATCAGCCGATCTTTCAGCGCTGCTGGCGGTTCACCGCCGCCTTGCGGTTTCAGGCTCTGCCAGTAGAACGAGTGATTCCAGATCTGCGCGGCGTTATTGAAGATGGGGATCCTATCGGTCTTGCCTGCAGTCGCCGTGATGATCTGTTCCAGCGGCAGGTCGGCAAACTCGGTGCCGGCAGTGAACTTGTTCAGGTTGTCGACATAGGTCTGATGATGCTTGCCGTAGTGGAAACCGATGGTTTCGGCGCTGATCACCGGTGCCAGTGCGTCGTTGGCATAGGGCAGCGGAGGCAAGGTGAATGGCGCCGCCTCGGCCATTGCACGCGTCGTCGTGTTCAGCATCATTGTCGCCAGCGCAGTGGTCGTGGCGGTCAGAAATCGCCGTCGCGAAAACACAGTTGAAGGCGTGTAAGTGTGTCGGTCGTTCATCGCGGAACCTCGCTGTCGATAAAGTCGGTCACAGGCGTGTACACGGTCACGACGGTGCGGCTACCAGGCCGCCTCGAGCAGCGCGAGCACTTGCGAAGCTTGCGTGATCGGGCGTGGATTGGTTGGGATCCACATATCGTTCATCGACTCGTCGGCAATGCGCGGCAGCAGATCGCGCGGTACGTTCGCATCGCGCAGCCGTCCAGGTAAACCCAGACTCGCGACCAGCGCCTGCACGATATCGGCAGCCGGTGTGTCCGGGCTGCCCATCGCTGCAGCGAGACTGGCCTGGCGATCGGCATTGACGGTGAGGTTGTAGCGCAATACATGCGGCAGCATCACGCACGAGGTTTCGCCATGCGGCATGCCGGCAGTGCCGCCAAGCATGTGGCCGATACCATGACTGGCGCCGAGATCGGTGCCGCTGGCGACACCCTGGACCGAGAGCCATGCACCGATCAATGCGTCGAGGCGGGGTGGCAGCGCGGTGGGGTCTTTCTGGCAGGCCCGCAGCGCTGTCGGCAGCAGGCGGAGTGCATGCAGTGCGGTGGCTTCGACCAGTGGGGTTCCGTTGATCGAGCACCAGGTCTCGACGGCGTGATCGACAGCCCGGATGCCGGTGCCGAACCACAGGCGCGGCGGCGTCGCGACGGTCATGGCCGCATCGAGAATGACCATGTCTGGCGCTGCCTGCCCGTGCCAGTACAGCTCCTTACGCCCGGCCACTTCATCGGTCACACCGGCGTAGTTGGTGAATTCACCGGCCGACAGCGTGGTCGGAATGGCGAGATACGGCAGCGTCGGTCCCTTGATGTTCAGCGCCGGTGCGCGCATCTGGTCGATGCCGGCTGTCGTCGTCACATCGTTGGCGAGACACAGTCGCGCGACTTTGGTCGCATCGCACACCGAGCCGCCACCGAAAGCGACGACAACATCGGCGCGATGTTCACGCATTGCGGCAGTCATGCGAATGACATCCTGGCGCGGCGAATGCGCGCCGATACCTGTGACACGCAGGACAGCGCGCGCGCCGAGCGCACGTTGAACGGTGTCAGCGAGCCCACCCGGATGCGCAAGACTGGTGTTGGTCACGAACACGATGCGTTCCGCGCCCAGGCGCGTCAGCTCGATTTCGAGCGCTTCGGCAACTGGAATACCATAAACGACAGTCTGTCGCGGCGGCGGTGTGTAACGTCCAGATAAACTCATAGCGGATTCCCCTTGATCAAATGCGACCCGGCAGTCGCGTGGTCGTTGTGGCGGGCGTCAGGCAACGACGCCCATTTCGCGCAACAGCGGCGATATCTCACGCTGGAATCGCAGCGTGTCATCGAAATAGGCCTGAAAGACCATCAAAACGCCATCGAGCCCGCTATCGTGCAGTGCTTTCAGTTTGAGTGCGACCTGCTCGGCGGTACCGATGATCGGCAATGCGCCAGCGCCGAGTACCATCATATCGAGTGTGAACTGATCGAACGAGCCGCTGCCGAGACTCAATCCACCGAGCCAGTTCTCTACTGCGACGGTATCTTTGTGCGCGATGATGCGCCGGATCTCGGCCTGCGCTTCGTCTTCAGAGTCTCGCCACAGAACATACGGAAATGCTGCACATGACACGCTTCGGTCATGGCTGGCGGCGCGCGCTTTGATATCGCTGGTCACGCCAGCGGTGGCCTCGACCGACGGCGGGCTGATGAACGCCCAGTCGCATAGCTTGGCAGTCATATTGCGCGCATCTTCTGAGATACCGGCATTCGCTATCGGCGGATGCGGCCGTTGCACCGGTTGCGGCAGGGAATAGCCGCCTGCGATCTGATACCACGGTGAATGGTGATTGAATGTTCCCGGTGGTTCGGTCCACAGACCTTTGAGGATTTCGATGAATGCCGCCGTGCGCAGATAGCGCTGCTCGTGGGGCAGCAATTCGAGGCCCATCATGCCGAATTCTTCTTTGCTCCAGCCGCTGACCAGGTTGAGGCCCCAGCGGCCGTTGCCGACATGGTCGAGCGTGGCGCCCATCTTGGCCACGACGACCGGATGAAAGACCGGTACATGGACGGTCGAGAACACCTGAATACGATTCGTCACCGCGAGCAGCGCAGAAGCCCAGGTCATCGTTTCGAGCGAGGTGCCGAGGTAGTCGGTTTCACCACCGAAACCGCGCCAGCGGCTGACCGGGAACAACAGATCGAAGCCAGCCTGCTCGGCCGCCTGTGCGATACGCTTATTGGTCTCGTAAGGCCATTCGTCCTCGACTGTGCGGTAGGTCGAAATCGAGGACATATTGCTGCAATTCGGCATGAACAGGCCGAGTTTGAGTGGAACGCGGGGCGAGGTCATGGTGAACTCCAGATCAGCGGTTCGGGTCATCCCTCTGGCCACATGCGGTCGACCGGAGTGGGCGATCAGAGCAGCATCGCGGCGAGATACGTGAGGTAGATGATACCGCTGACCAGCAGATGCCAGACGCGCAATCGGCCACGGCGCGACACGACGAACAACCACAGCGCAGCGCCATAGGTCGTGACGATTGCCGCCAGTACTTCGGGCGTCGGCACCCACGGTGTGATGATGAGGCCGAGCGCGGGCAGCAGACTGCCCTGGAACACCATCGCGCCGGTGATATTCCCGACCGCCAAGGTGTCCTTGCCGCGCCGCAGCCACATCACGCTGTTGACCTTCTCCGGCAGTTCCGTTGCCACCGGTACAATCAACAGCGACAGCAGCAGCGGCGAGATATCGACCAGTGTCGAGGCCTGCTCGACGCCGTGCACGAAGCCGCGCGCACCGAGTACGAGCATGCCCAGCCCGATTGCCGCTTGCGCAACCGAGGTCAGAAAATGCTCAGGACCACCCAGGCGGCGCAACCATAAGGCCGAATGGGCAACCGTACCATGACCTTCTTCGACCAGAGTGGCCGAGGCGCGCATGGTCAACAGAACATAGATGAAGTACGTAAAAACAAGCGCGAGCGCCGCACCGACCCGGGCGAGCGCTGCGTCCGGCGGCAGGAACAGCGAACCGCAGGCCAGTCCGAAGGAGAACAGGAAAAATCCGAGGTCGCGCATGAACCCCTTATGCTCTGGGCGGATCACGCCATTCATGCCGCGGCTGGCAGCAACCGATGTTGCCATCACGGCAAGGCTGAGTGTCGACAGCATCAACGGGGCGCCGAGGATTGCGCCGACGCCGACGTCGACATTGACGCTCTGATTGGTCCCACCAGCCAGCACCGCGACCAGCGGCACCATGCTCTCGGGCATCGCTGTGCCGACAGCGGCAAACAGCGAACCGGTCACGCCTTCTGAAATACCGAGCTGTTCACCCAGATGTTCCAATGCGTTGGTGAAGATTTCAGCCGCAGCCAGGATCAGCAGCAGCATGAGGAGGATTTCCAACCAGACCGGCATAATTATTCCCGCGATGAGGCAATGTCCCGGGCCACACCGCACCGGGCGAGGCCGGCATCTTAGTGACACGGCTGGCAGGCCGGCAAGCGCTGTTGTCATCAAGCCCGGCCGCGACTTGCCGCTGACTCATCTCATCGTCGGCCCATAGCCGACCCGCAGTCGACCAATAGTCGGGCAGGCTTGCGTTAGAATAGGCGGCGAGCCGGCACCTGGTGTCACCTACAACCCATTACAGCCGCGAGGAACCCCGTGAGCACTTTCGACCGACAAATGCAGAAAATGAAGACTCAGCCCGGATTCATCGCGGCACTCGACCAGAGCGGTGGCAGTACGCCGAAAGCGCTGGCGCTGTACGGCGTCGGCGCCGACGCCTGGACTGACGAGAATGGCATGTATGCCGTCGTGCATCAGATGCGTACGCGTATCGTTACCGCGCCGAGCTTCAACGGTGATCGCGTGCTTGGCGCAATCCTGTTCGAAGACACCATGGATCGCGCCATCGAGGGCCGGGCCAGCGCGGACTACCTGTGGAACGTCAAACGTGTGGTGCCTTTCCTCAAAGTCGACAAAGGCCTGGCTGACGAGGCCGACGGCGTGCAGTTGATGAAACCGATGCCGCAGCTGGCTGCGCTGTTGAGCAAAGCTGCTGGCAAAGGCATTTTCGGCACCAAGATGCGTTCTGTCATCAAGCAGGCGAATGCCGACGGCATCCGAGCCGTGGTTCAGCAACAATTCGAAGTCGGCCGTCAGATTCTCGCCGCTGGCCTGGTTCCGATCATCGAGCCCGAAGTCGATATACATTGTCCGGATAAAGCTGCCGCCGAGACGCTGTTGAAAGCGGCGCTGCTGGCGGAATTGAACCAGCTCGGTCCGAATCAGGGAGTGATGCTGAAACTGACGCTGCCGGAGCAGGACGACTACTACGCCGACTGCGTCAAGCATGCGCGGGTCGTGCGGGTAGTGGCCTTGTCAGGTGGCTATTCGCGCTCCGACGCCAATGCGCGGCTGGCACGCAATCATGGCGTCATCGCGAGTTTTTCGCGTGCACTGTCCGAAGGACTGACAGCACAGCAGTCCGACGAAGCCTTCGATACCCTGCTCGGCGACGCGATCGAAAGTATCTATCGCGCGTCGCTGACGTAGAGGAAGCCCTGCCTTTGGCAGGGCTTCCGCGGAACACGGACGTGCCTGATATCAGCCGACTTTGCCGAGAAAGTCGAACTTGCCTACCGGCACGCCGTTGTGCCGAAGCAGGTTGTACACGGTGGTGTAGTGGAAATAGAAATTCGGGATGGCCCAGTGCAGCAGGAAATCCCGACCGCTGAAAGCAAGTTTTCCGGCTGGCGTGGTGAGTTCGATGGCGCGGTCTTCGGCGCCTTCAAATTGCGCCGGCTGCAGGCTGGCGAGAAAATCGAGTGCTTTATGCAGGCGCGCCTGAAGTTCCTCCAGCGTAGCCTCGGTGTCGGCCCATTTCGGCACCTCGACGCCAGCCAGCCGCGCGGCCCCGCCCTTGGCGAAATCAGTGGCGAGTTGAACCTGACGGATCAGCGCGAACATATCCGGAAATAGACGCGCTGACAGTAGATTGGCGACATCGTATTTGTTGGTCTCGGCGTGGACACGGGCACGTTCCAGCAGTGCCGATTGCGCGCGCAGGGCGTGCGAGAAGCCGACCACAACCTGTTCGTATACCGAGATGCTCATGTGGACCTCCCAGGTCATCGAAGAAACGCTGCATGAACAGCGTTCTGTTCGATGCCACTCAGCATTCTAACTGCTTTGCCGGGTCGGGATAACAGACGTCGCGCTATGATGCGTTGATTGGCAGTACTGCAGATGCCGGGAGGGGCAGCGTATGAACATACTCGACGGGATCCGCGTACTTGATTTCACGCAATATCTGGCCGGGCCGACCGTGACCCGGCTGATGGCGGAGATGGGCGCCGAGATCATCAAGATAGAGCTGGCACCCGGTGGCGATCCGTCGCGCATGCTGCCGATAGCGGAAGACGGGCGCAGCGGTTATTTCATTCAGCACAATCGGGGCAAGCTCAGTCTGTGTCTCGACCTCAGTCAGCCGGATGCCGGCGCGATCGTTCGCGAGCTCGTCGGCAAAGTTGATGTCGTGGTCGAGAATTACGGCCCAGGCGTGATGGAGAAGCGTGGACTCGCCTACGCCGATCTGAAAGCGATGAATCCCGCGGTGATCATGGCCTCGATTTCGGCTTACGGCCGCGAGAGCCCGCTCTCGCACAAGACGGGTTACGACTGGGCCGCACAGGCATTCGCGGGCATCATGCACATGACGGGCGAGCCAGATGGTCCGCCCATGCCCATAGGCATCGGTATGGCCGATGTGGGCAGTGGCGTTCATGCGTTTTCGGCTATCGGCTACGCACTGTTTCATCGCTCGCGCACCGGCCGCGGCCAGTGGCTCGACATCAGCATGGTCGATGCCATGTTCCATATGCACGACATCTCTCTGCAAGGTAATACGCTGACAAAAGGTGCGTTCAAGCCCAAACGCATGGGCGCACATCATGAGTTGATAGCACCATTCGGCGTGTTCAAAGGGCCAAGCGGTCATCTCGTTATCCTCGCTCTTCAGCCGCAATGGAAAAACGTCTGCGCAGCACTCGGGCGTCCAGAGCTCGAACACGATACCCGCTATGCCGTCAGTGTGGAGCGGGCGAAGAACCGCGTCGAATTGATTGCGCTGATAGAGGAGTGGCTGACACGCTTTGCCGATAACGACGCCGCTATCGCCCATCTCGAACAGCACCGCGTGCCGTGCGCATTGGTGATGGATCCGGTAGCGGCGCTCACCCACCCGTACTTTCTCGAAAGAGGCGCAGTGCGGTTCATTGACGACCCGGTGATGGGGCAACTCGCCATTCCAGGTTTCCCGCTGCGTTTTTCGGAGCAGCCGGAACTGCCCGACCTGGTCGCGCCGACGCTCGGCCAGCACAATGCGAAAGTGCTTGCCGAGGTGCTTGGTTATTCAGGCGAACGAATCGCTGCGCTGGCCAGTGCCGGCGTCATTCGTCACGCCGCACGCTGAAATGGCGTGTACATGACCTGATAAGGGGTTTCACCCCGGTCGACACTGGTTTACAGTCGAATTGAAGCGCCGCACCCGGCTGCGCACCGCTGTGTGAGGCTGCCGTCATGATCGAACTCATGCGCCGTACCGTCGTCGAGCAGGCTCGTCTGGTCCGCAGCGGCGAAGTTACGGCGGCGGAAATGGTCGAAGCCGCCATCACCGCGATCGAAGCGCTCAACCCGGCGCTGAATGCCGTCGTTTTGCCAATGTTCGAGATTGCGCGCAAGGCGGTGCATCGTGTGCCGGCTGACGCGCCGTTAGCTGGCGTGCCGCTGCTGCTGAAGGATCTGCTGGCTGAATATGCCGGCGCTCCGATTACGGAAGGAACACGTTTTCTGCAGGGCTATGTTTCGCCGCGAGACAGTGAGCTCGTGCGTCGCTTCAAGCGCGCCGGACTGGTCGTCGTCGGGCGGACCAATTGCCCGGAGTTCGCATCCAAGCCGACCTCCGAACCTGAGCTCTACGGTCCGGCACGCAATCCCTGGGATCCCTCGCGCACGCCAGGCGGTTCTTCGGGCGGCGCTGCTGCCGCTGTTGCCGCGGGAATGGTTGCCGTCGCGCACGCCAACGATGGTGGCGGTTCGACGCGCGGACCAGCCGCGTTCTGTGGACTGGTCGGCTTGAAACCGACGCGCGGGCGGAATCCCCTCGGACCAGCGTATGGCGACATCGGTGCAGCCGGCCTGATCTGCGAACATGTGGTCACGCGGACCGTGCTGGATACCGCCGTAATGCTCGACGTTACCGCTGGTGCCGATGTCGGCGCGCCGTATTTTCCGCCACCTCCGCAGCGTGCGTTCGCTGCAGAAGTCGGCGCTCCTGTCGGCCGTCTGCGCATTGCGTTCAGTGACACGCCGGTCACCGACACGCCGGTTCATGCGGATTGCAGGCGCGCGGTGCGCGATGCCGCGGCGCTGTGTGAATCGCTTGGTCATCACGTCGAAGAAGCCAAACCACAGGTCGACGCTACGCGCTTCGGTGAATGGTTTACCACCATCTGGCTGGCGATGGTGGCCTGGATGATCCGCGACTGGTCGGCGCGCACGGGGCGCGAACCGAGCCCGGAATACTTCGAACGTCACACCTGGAAAATGTATTCGGTCGGCGAGGCCTGCAAAGCGGCTGATCTGCTGCTGGCGATCGATGCCATGCATCGCTTCGCACGCGAGGCCGCGCCGTTCTTCGACACTTACGATGTCTGGCTGACACCAACCCAGACAGAACCTCCGCCGCCGCTCGGTTATTTCAATTTCAACCCCGCGCATCCGCATCAGGCCACTGAGCGCATGGAGAATCTTCCGCGATTTACCGCCTTCGCCAATGTCACCGGGCAACCAGCAATCTCGTTACCGTTGCACTGGAACACCGACGGACTCCCGATAGGCGTGCAGTTCATCGGGCGTTACGGCGATGAGGCCGGCCTGCTGCGGTTGGCAGCCCAGCTGGAAACGGCGCGGCCGTGGGCTGCGCGCTGGCCGCTATAGCGCGCGACGGTGAGCGGTGCCCCCAGCGAGACTGCGAGTATTACGAGTGTCTGGCACGCTGGCCCTGCGCAGCTCAGCATCGATATCGGCGGGACCTTTACCGACGTCCTGTTGCAGACGGCCGATGGCCGGATAATCACACGCAAGCTGCCCTATAACGCCCGCGCGCTGGCAGCGGCATTCAGTGCCGGCGTTGCCGCAGTCGAGTTCGAGTTCGAAGGCCAGGCGGAGCTGCTTTACAGTACGACGGCGGCGTTGAACGGCCTGTTGACCGGGGAGCTGGCGCCGATTGGGCTTATTGTCACGCACGGCTTTCGCGATCTCATGGAGACGGCGCGCCACGCACCGGCCGGGCGCGAGTCGCCGTCGCCGCGCCGCCTGGTGCAGCCTGAGAACGTCGTCGAAATCAGCGCACGCATGCGGGCAGACGGCAGCGAGACGCAGACGCTGGTGGTCGATGAAATTGCGGCGCACGCGCGGCGTTTTCTTGCGCTCGGCATCGATGTCGTCGCCGTGGTGTTGCTGCACAGCTATCGCAACCCGGCTCATGAACACGCGGTTGCCGCCATCTTTGCGACGATCGCGCCCGGTATCCGCGTCATCTGCTCGGCCGATGTGCTGCCGGAGCTGCGCGAATACGAGCGTGCACTGGCGACCTGTCTGAATGCGGCCCTGCTGCCGGTGCTCGAAGCGCATCTGGCGCAGCTGTCCTTGACGGCGAATCAGCATGCCGCGCCGCTTTACCTCATGCAGGCCAGCGGGGGGCTCACCAGTGCCGCGCGTGCATCGAGGTCGCCACTGACCACCGCGCTATCGGGTCCAGCAGCAGCGCTGGTCGGCATGCGCTGGCTCGGGCAGGCGAGTGGTTACAGCGACTTGATCACACTTGATATCGGTGGCACCTCGACCGATGTCGCAGTCGTTCGCAACGGGCGTGTCGGTCAGACCACAGCTGGAAGTATTGCCGGCTTTCCACTCAAACTGGCGATGGTGGACGTGCTGTCCATCGGTGCCGGCGGCGGCTCGCTGGCAAGTGTCGCGCCGGACGGCCGCTGGCACGTCGGGCCGGCCAGCGCTGGCGGCGAACCCGGTCCGGTGTGTTATGGCCGCGGTGGCAGCGCAGTCACCCTGACCGACGCTGAACTCGTGCTCGGTCGATTGCCGGCAGCGCTGCTGGGTGGCTCGCTGCTGCTGGACAGTGCTGCGGCAATGACCGCCCTGGAACAGTTCGGTGCGCCGCGCGGACTGACCGCGCTCGCTACCGCGCGTGGTCTGCTCGACATCGCGAGTCACGCGATCTGCGGCGCAATCCGCCGCGTTTCAATGTTGCGCGGCCATGCGCCGAAAGACCTGACGCTGCTGGCGATGGGCGGTGCAGGTCCATTGCATGCGGCCGAACTCGCTGAACTGCTTGGGGTCCGGACGGTGGTGATACCGCCGCAGCCAGGGCTGGCGGCGGCTTTCGGCATGCTCGTGGCGGATGTCACCGTGGAACTCGTACGTGGTTGCGGACTGACTGAGGAAACGCTGGATAGTGTCGTCATCGACACCGGTTTCGCGACACTCACTGCCGAAGCGGATGCACTGCTGGCCGCCGACGGTGTCGTATCCGAGGCGCGGGCGTATGTGCGCAAGCTCGATCTGCGTTATGCCGGTATGCTCCACGAGGTCAGTATCGAGTGCCCGGCCGATGCCACAGGTGCGTCGCTGCTGGCGGCGACAGTCGAGCGCTTTCATGATCAATTCGAGGCCAGCAGTGGCCATACGCATCGCGGCCGCCTGGCAGTCGACGTCGTCAACCTGCGTTTGACCGCACGAGGTCTGCGTGCAAAACCGCCGCTGGCACGGCTGCCGTTGTCGGTCGTCACCACACTGCAGCCGCGTGCCTGGCGGACAGTGTACTTTCTCGATCAGCCTGCGGCGCTGCAGACGCCAATCTATGCACGCGAAGAGCTCGGCCACGGCATACAGATCGCCGGTCCCGCCGTCATCGAACAATATGAGGCGACGACCATCGTCCCGCCGAGGTGGACCGCAGTCGGCGACGCTCTCGGTAATCTCGTTTTACGTCCGGCAGTGTAGGAGAAACGCGACATGGCATGGCGCCTGGCTGTCGACATCGGCGGTACGTTCACCGATATCGTCGCGCTGGAAGAAACCAGCGGCGAAGTTCATCTGGCCAAAGTCCCCAGTACGCCGTCCGATCCGGCCAACGGGTTCATCGATGGCATCGAGCACATTCGCGCCGTCAGCGGCATCGCTGCCGCTGACGTTGTCGCCGTGTTTCACGGCACGACAGTCGCAACCAACGCGATCCTCGAACGCAAGTATTCGGCGCTCGGTCTCGTCATCACGCACGGTTATCGTGAAGCGCTCGAAGTCGCGCGCCAGACTGTACCCGGCGAGTTTGGCGATATCACCTGGTGGATCAAACCGCCACGCGTGGTGCCGCTCGAACTCGTGCGCGAAGTGCGTGGGCGGCTGAATGTCGCCGGCGAAGAAGTACAGCCATTGGATGCCGCTGCAGTGCGTGCACTTGCGGCCGAGTTCAGGGCGCTGGGCGTACGGGCCATTGCAGTTTCGCTGCTGCATTCCTATCGCAATCCAGCGCAGGAACAGGAAGTGCGACGGCTTATCCGCGAAGTTTATCCGGAATGTTTCATTTCGATTTCTTCGGACATTTTGCGCGAGTATCGCGAATACGAACGCACCAATACGACCTGTCTGAACACCGCGCTCATGCCGTTGCTGTCGAATTATCACGACAAGCTCGAACGCCATCTTCACGCCCAGCAGATTGACGCGCCGTTTTACATCATGCGCTCGAGCGGTGGATTGGCGCAGGCCGAGGAGATTGCGCGCCTGCCGATAGCAGCGGCGTTGTCGGGGCCGGCGGCCGGTGTCATTGCAGCCTGCCATTTCGGTACGCTGTCGGGATTCCCGAACCTGATCTGTTTCGATGTCGGTGGTACCTCGGCCGACATCTGCCTGATCGAGAACGGCAAGCCGCGCATGCTCACTGAGGGACGGGTCGATATCTACGACGTGAAGACGCCGATGATCGACATCCATACGGTTGGCGCCGGTGGCGGTTCGATTGCGTGGCTGGCAGGTGGACGCAGTCTCAAAGTCGGGCCGGACAGCGCCGGCGCAGCGCCGGGACCCGCCTGTTATGGCCGTGGCGGCAACAAGCCGACCGTGACGGACGCAAATCTCGTGCTGGGGCGCTTGACTGGTGGACTCGCTGGCGGCGGCATCACACTTGATCGCGAGCTCGCCGTTGCGGCAGTGGACGGTATCGCACAAGCGCTCGGTCTCGATCTCACGGCAGCAGCGGACGGCATCCTGCGTATCGCCATCGAGAACATGGCGGCCGGCATCCGGACCGTCTCGGTCAAACGGGGGCGTGACCCGCGCGACTATGCACTGGTTGCGTTTGGCGGCGCCGGGCCTCTGCATGCCTGTTATCTCGCCGACTGGCTTGGCATGAAGCAGGTCGTGATACCGCCCAGCCCGGGTGTGACGTCAGCTTATGGCCTGTTACTGACCGACGTCCGTATCGATCTCGTCCATACCGACGTGCAGCGCGAAGATCAGCTCAATCTGAATCAGGTGGCGGAGGAAATTGAAGCGTTGGAAGCGCGCGTGAGGGAACGCCTGGCAGCGGATGGCTTCACGGGCGAAAAGTGTCGGCTCGAACACTTTGTCGACATGCGTTATGCCGGCCAGGCGTATGAGATCCGCACGTCGCTTGCGCCAGGCGGCGAGTTGAAGTCGCGTCTCGCTGCAGCATTCGGCGCGTTTCACCATGCTCACCACGATCTCTATGGCTATTCCTATCAGGGTCGCGAGCAGGTCGAACTCGTCAATGTCGGTGTGACAGGTCTGGGCCTGCTTGCACGACCAAGAATCCAGCAGTTGGCGAGCGGCGAGCGCGATCCCTCAGCGGCGCTGCGAACGCATACGATGGTATGGTTTCCGCAGGGCTACGGCGAAGTGTCGTGCCCGGTCTACACACGCGCAAAATTACTGCCGGGCAATGTCATCCGAGGTCCTGCCATCGTTGAACAATACGATTCGACGACAGTCGTCAATCCCGACTGGGATGGTCGCCTCGACACCTGGGGCACGTTGATCCTGAGCCGCGACAGCGTCACGCAGACTTCTCGACAGGAATCCCCATGACTACCGCCAGTCCGTTTTCAGCGAGCTATCACGAGAAGGCTGACGAAGCCGAAGCGTTCAAGGATTACGCGCCGTTTCGTTACGGTCGCGTCGACATTGACCCGATACAGGTAGAACGTGTCCGTCGCGCCCGTTCCGGCATCGACCCGATACTGGTCGACATCGTCGATGGCGGCATCGAGGCGGCGGTGATGGAAGCCGAAGCGGCGGTGGAACGGACCGCGCGCTCAACCATCATCCGCGAGCAGCACGACTATCGTGCCTCGTTGAATACCCTCGACTGCCTGTCCGTTTCGCGAGTGTCGTGGGCAGCGACCGCTGACCCGATACGCATGAAGTTTCCATTGGAGCGGATCCGCCCGGGCGATGTCTTCATCTACAACGATGTCTACGAATCGGCCGGCACCATTGGCCATCTGCCGGACTATTGCGTGGTCACACCGGTGTTCTGGGCCGACACGCTGATTGGATTCGCGCAGATTTTCGGTCACGTCAGCGACGTCGGTGGACGCATGGCTGGCTCATGGCCGAATACCTCGACCAGTATTTTCGAGGAAGGCACACTGTGTCCTCCGGTGAAGTTGTATGACCGTGGTGAGCTCAATGAAGGGCTCTACGACATCGTGTTGCGTAACAGTCGTTTCCCCGACGATCTGCGTGGCGATATCGATGCCTTCGTCGGCGCGAACGAAATCATTCGTCGGCGTGTGGTCGAACTTTGCGAGCGTTTCGGTGGTGAAACGGTGGAGGGCGCGTTCTACGAGATTATTGATCGCTGTGCCGAAGTCGTGCGCGAGAAAGGGCTGCCATTCTTCCCTGAAGGCGAGTTCATAGGCGAGGATTTCATCGAGAACGACGGTTTGACCCTCGACCAGCCGGTCAAATTGCAAATCACGATGCGTAAATATCCGGACAAGATGGTGCTCGATTTCGCCGGCACCGGCGCGCAGGCCAGAGGCCCGATCAACTGGCCGCTGGACGGTCGACACTATTCGAAATGGCTCGGCGCGTTCTTCAAAGCGCAGATCCCGGGCATCATCATCAACGAAGGCGTAACCGACGTCTTCCGTTGTCGCATTCCGAAACGGACCATCCTGAGTTCGGAATTTCCGGCCCCTGTCGTCTCACGAATGACCTGCATGTTACGCATGATCAGTGCCTATACCGTTGCGCTCGCCAAGGCTTTCAACGGCCAGGTCGTGGCCGATATGCAGAACATCCAGATCTATGGACTCTACGGTCAGGATCTCGAAGGTAAACTGTTCCTGATGCGCGAGATTTTCGGCGCGGGTTCAGGCGCACGGCCGTATGCCGATGGCACCGACGCAGTCGACCTCGTGCCGTACTCGAAGAATCTGCCGGCCGAATTCATCGAACAGCGTTTTCCCGTCACAGTTGAGCGGGTCGGTCTCGCCATCGATTCCGGCGGGCCGGGCAAGTACCGTGGCGGTCTCGGTTACGTGAAAGAGCTGCGCACACTGGTCGACGGCCACTACACCACGGTTACAGAGCGGACAGCGTTTGCCTGCGCCGGTGTCAATGGTGGTCGCTGGGGCGCACCGGGCGCTTCGATCAAGAACCCTGGTATGCCGGACGAAGAGCACGTGTTTTTCAGTCGCGACGCGGTTCCGGTGAAAGCCGGAGACAGCATCCGCCTGGTGACGCCGGGCGGTGGTGGCTGGGGCGATCCGTTGGAGCGCGACGTCGAATCAGTGCGTCTCGATGTATTACGGCGGCTGGTCTCGCAGAGCAGCGCCGAGCGCGACTACGGCGTCGTGATCGATGCACAAACACATGTCGTCGACAGCGTCGCCACGGCGCAACTGCGTGCAGCGCTTGCCGTCAAACGCGGGCCGGTCAAACTCATCTGTCGCGGACCCTATGCCGAAACGCTGATCAAGCGCGGCCTGCTCGAAGTCAGTGACCCGCAACTGGAATGCACACGCTGCGCCGACGATGCGATCCTCGATCACTATTGGAAAGATCTCTACAAGTACACGCCGAAACCGCCATGAATCCCATGTAAGCAATATCTAACGATCGACGAGTAGCGGATTTTCCCAGCGCAGGCCAGCAAAGCGCGCAAAGTCGTTATCGTTCGAGTAAACGGTGTAGCCGTGTTCGACGGCAAGCGTCGCGATATGCGAATCCGTCGTGAGATTGGCACCGACACCAGTCGCAAGGAGAAATGATTTCAGCAGCGGCCAATGCCTTGGCGTCGGTAAGACTATCGTAACGTTCGGTTGCGCCAGCCAGTCAGCGATATAGTCGGTGGCTTCGGTGATCGATAGTGGTGCGGTGAATATTTGCCGATTCGTAACGAGTCGGATAAACCCGAGCATGGTCGGATAGCACAGACCGACTACCGTCGTCGATGACAGCGCCTCGTCCCACCAGGTTTTAGCGCTGAAGTGATAAGCGCTGGACTCATCAACTGCATAGACCAGCAAATTGACGTCCGGGAGGATCAACGTCCAGAACTGGCCGTGAACGCTTCAGCATCCAGCTCATCGACCAGTTGGTTGAGCTTGTTTGCGTCGATGCCGGCCCGCAGTCCGAGCGGCCGCGTCGGCGTACGGTATCGATTCGGCGTAGGCAGTTGACCGCGGTATTGAATGCCGGCCCGCAGCAACTGATTGAGCGCGGCTTTGAATGTCAGACCCTCACGTCGGCGCATGTCCTCAACCTGGACCAGAATATCGTCGTCGATGGTGATGGTTGTTCGCATATAAGCATCATCCGCATCAACTATTGTGCTGTCAATGATGACCACTGGTGCCGACTGCGACAGGTATTCAATACCGCTGGTTTCGTGTTACTAGAACGGTCATGGAACGCCACTCCAAACGCGCTACCGTACCGGTCATCGACCTCAAGGCCGACGAGCATCGGCTGGCTGAGGCCATCGGCCACCAGATCCGTGATTTCCGCAAACAGATGCAGATGACGATCGCGGAAGTCGGCAGTCTGGCGGGCCTGTCGGCAGGCATGATGTCGAAGATCGAGCGCGGTCAGTCCTCACCCTCATTGAGCACGCTGTGGTCGATTGCGGGCGCGCTGAACGTGCCGGTCACGGCGTTTTTCCGCAAGTACGAAGAGCAACGCGATTGCTCGTATGTGCGGGCGGGCGAGGGCCTTGTCATCGAGCGTTACGGTACGCGGGCGGGGCACGAGTATCGGCTACTGGGGCATAACATCCAGAGCCGCGTCGGCGTTGAGCCGTATCTCATCACGCTGACCGATGAATCCGAAGTATTCCCGTTGTTCCAGCACGCCGGTATCGAATTCATCTATCTGCTCGAGGGCGAGGTCCTTTACCGCCACGGGCGAAAGACCTATACCTTGAAGCCGGGTGATTCACTGTTCTTCGACGCTGAAGCCGCACATGGTCCGGAAGAACTGCTCAAGCTGCCAATACGCATGATTGCCGTACTCTCCAAACCGCGCCCGGAGGAGTAACGGACGCTTGTCAGAAGTTTCATATAAGTATAATTTTGTTCCTCAATTTAAAAACCAGTCGGCTGGCCGTCTTCCTGGCGCCAGCGAGTAATCATGCACAGCCAGCATCATCGAGGAGCGCGTCATGTGCGGCATCGTTGGACTTTTCGCTAAGAATCCCGCATTCGAGGCCGAACTCGGTCGCTACTTCGCGCCCATGCTGCTGGAAATGACCGACCGCGGACCGGACAGCGCGGGTTTTGCCATCTACCGCGACCAGGTCGGCGCGCATGAGGTCAAGGTAACCCTGCTGGCAGCGGCGGATTTCGACTGGTTTGCGTTCGAACAGGCGCTACGCGGCGCGTTCTGGGGCGTTAATGCGTTCATTCGTCGCGGCACGCACACGGTGCTGTGTATCGCGGCTGAATCCACGCTGGTGACGGGCTGGCTGCGTGAGCACTATCCGATGGTGCGCGTGAACAGCTCAGGGGCCGCCATCGAAATCTATAAGGAGAAAGGCCTGCCGGCGCGGGTGATCGACCATTTCGCGATCAGCGAGATTCGTGGCACCCATGCGCTCGGTCATACACGAATGGCGACCGAGAGCGCAGTGACGACCGAGCATTCGCATCCGTTTTCGACCGGCGAGGATCTGTGTCTGGTCCACAATGGATCACTGTCGAATCACAACCGCCTGCGCAATGACCTGCGCAAACGCGGCATTCATTTTACGACCGACAACGACAGCGAAGTCGCTGCCGGGTACCTGACCTGGCGCCTGCGCGAAGGCGATACGCTGGAAGCAGCACTGCATCATGCGATTGCCGATCTCGATGGTTTTTATACGTTTGCTGTTGGCACCCGGGGCGGTTTTGCCGTATTGCGCGACCCTATCGCCTGCAAGCCGGCCGTGATTGCCGAGACCGACGATTGGGTCGCAATGGCCTCGGAGTTCCGCGCCATTGCCGTTCTCCCCGGCGCCAACGAGGCGACCAGCTGGGAGCCCGAGCCCGGTCGCGTCTACAGCTGGAGTCACTAGTCATGCCACGCTTATTCGACATGACCAGCGCGACCACGCGCGACCTGAATCACGCATTGCATGCGCACAACGGCACTGAAGATGACACCGCGTACCGCATTGTCAATCCGCATGGCCTGCATACGCTTGCTGTCGGCATCGACGCTCCGCTCACGGTCGAGATTGAAGGCCATGTCGGCTACTACTGCGCCGGCATGAACAAGTTCGCCTCGGTCACGGTCCATGGCAACGCCGGTCCCGGTGTGGCCGAGAACATGATGTCGGGATGTGTGCGCATCCTCGGCAGTGCATCGCAGTATGCCGGCGCGACAGCGCACGGCGGCCTTCTGGTGATCGAAGGCGACGCCAGTTCACGCTGCGGAATTTCGATGAAAGGCGTGGATATCGTCGTCAAAGGTAAAGTCGGGCACATGAGCGCATTCATGGGGCAGAGCGGTCGCCTGGTCGTGTGCGGCGATGCCGGTGAGGCGCTCGGCGATTCCCTGTATGAAGCACGGTTGTACGTGCGCGGTACCGTTGCCGGCCTCGGTGCCGACTGTGTCGAGAAGACGCTCAAGGATAAACACAAGCGCGAGCTCGAAGCGCTGCTCGGCGCAGCCGGGATTACCGGTGCAGACGCCGCTGAATTCCGCCGCTTCGGCTCTGCCCGGCGGCTCTATCATTTCAATGTGGACAACGCCGATGCCTACTAAATCACGAAGGCCGAACCCGGCCGAGATGCATTCGCGGCTGCGCGAGTCGGCGACTTTTCCACGCGATGTGATTGCGGAGATCCAGCGTGCGGCGCGTACCGGCATTTATGATATTCGTGGCTTCGGCGCGAAGCGCAACATCCCAACGTTCGACGATCTGCTGTTCCTCGGTGCAAGCATGTCGCGCTATCCGTTGGAAGGCTACCGTGAACGGTGCGACACCAGCGTGACGCTCGGCACGCGATACGCGAAGAAGCCGCTGGAACTCAAGATTCCGATCACGATCGCGGGCATGAGCTTCGGCGCATTGTCGGGGCCGGCCAAGGAAGCGCTCGGGCGCGGCGCGACGATAGCGGGGACCAGTACGACGACCGGCGATGGTGGCATGACTGCCGAGGAGCGCGAGCATTCGACCCTGCTCGTATATCAACTGCTGCCATCGCGCTACGGCATGAATCCGGACGACCTGCGGCGTGCCGACGCCATAGAAGTTGTCGTCGGGCAGGGCGCCAAACCGGGTGGCGGTGGCATGTTGCTGGGGCAGAAGATCAGCGCACGCGTGGCGGGCATGCGCGATCTGCCCGAAGGTATCGATCAGCGCAGCGCGTGTCGTCATCCGGACTGGACCGGGCCGGACGATCTCAAGATCAAGATTCAGGAGCTGCGCGAGATTACCGAGTGGGAAAAGCCGGTTTTCATCAAAATCGGCGCGGCGCGCACCTATTACGATACCGCGCTCGCCGTGAAGGCCGGCGCCGATGTCATCGTGCTTGACGGCATGCAGGGCGGCACCGCGGCAACGCAGGACGTCTTCATCGAACATGTCGGGATACCGACACTGCCGGCACTGCGCCAGGCTGTCGAAGCTCTGCAGGAACTCGACATGCATCGAAAAGTGCAGCTCATCGTTTCCGGCGGAATTCGCAGCGGTGCCGACGTTGCCAAGGCGCTCGCGCTCGGTGCGGATGCGGTTTCCATCGGTGTCGCTGCGCTGATCGCGCTTGGCGACAACAGTCCGGAGTACGAACGCGAGTACAACGCGCTCGGCAGTTCAGCCGGCTATTACGATGACTGGCACGAAGGGCGCGACCCGGTCGGCATCTCGACGCAAAACGACGCGTTGTCGGAGCGATTCGATCCGGTCATGGGCGGTCGCCGCCTGGCAAATTATCTGCGCGTACTGACTCTGGAGACGCAGACTCTGGCGCGCGCCAACGGCAAGAGCCACGTGCACAATCTCGAACCTGAAGATCTCGTCGCTCTGACTATCGAAGCGGCGGCAATGGCCAAAGTTCCGCTCGCGGGGACCGACTGGATCCCTGGGCATAGCAAATTCTGAAGGCGCGCCGCGCCGGGAGAGGACGATTCATGGCTATCGATCTGGCACTGGTCGCCAAACAGAAAGGCATCAAGTATTTTCTGGTCAGTTTCGTCGATCTGTTCGGCGCCTTGCGCGCCAAGCTCGTACCGGCGAGCGCGATCAAGGCCATGCAGCGCGACGGTGCCGGTTTTGCCGGCTTTGCCGTGTGGCTGGACATGACGCCGGCTTACCCCGACATGTTTGCCCGCCCCGATCCAGCGAGCCTGATACAGCTGCCCTGGAATAAGGAGATCGGCTGGCTCGCTTCGGACCTCTGGATGGACGGCAAGGAAGTCGAGAGCGCTCCACGCACCGTGCTGAAACGCCAGATCGAGAAAGCGGCCAAGGCCGGCTATCGCTTGAAAACCGGTGTGGAGTGCGAATATTTTCTGATCACGCCGGACGGCAGCACTATCTCCGACCCGGCCGACAACCAGGCCAAGCCGTGTTATGACCAGCAGGCACTGATGCGCCGGTTTCCGATCATCCGCGAGATCTGCGACGCGATGCTGGAGCTCGGCTGGAAGCCCTACCAGAACGATCACGAAGACGCCAATGGCCAGTTCGAGATGAACTGGGAATACGACGATGTGTTGATCACGGCCGACAGGCACGTGTTCTTCAAATACATGACCAAAGCGCTGGCCGAGGCACACGGTTATCGGGCCACGTTCATGCCCAAACCATTCGCCAACCTGACCGGCAATGGCTGCCACATGCATGTCTCGGTATGGGATAAAGCCGGCAGAAAGAATCTGTTCGAGAGCACGCGCGACCCGTTGGGTTTGTCGACCATCGCTTACCAGTTCCTCGGCGGCATCATGGAACACGCGACCTCGCTCTGCGCCGTGTTCAATCCCACCGTCAACAGCTACAAGCGCATCAATGCGCCGGTGACGACCTCCGGTGCGACCTGGTCGCCGAATGCGGTGACTTATTCCGGCAACAACCGTACGCACATGATCCGTGTGCCGGATGTCGGTCGATTCGAACTGCGCCTGATGGATGGCGCGACGAACCCGTACCTGGCACCGGCTGCGATACTCGCTGTCGGTCTCGACGGTATTGCTGCCAAGCGCGACCCGGGTCCGCCCATCCATCTCAATATGTATGAGGAAGGGCATAAGGTGAAGTCGGCCAAGCGTCTGCCGGCGACTTTGCTCGATGCACTTCGCTTATTCGAGAAAGACAAGGAACTCAGCCGCCTGCTCGGCGAGGAATTCGTGGCCTCGTATATCAAGCTCAAGATGGGCGAATGGATGAGCTATACCGGCCACATGAGCGAATGGGAGCGGCGTAGTACTCTGGATTGCTGACGGGCTGTCGATAAGCTCGATTGCCAGTAATCCCGCGCGTAGCCGGAAAGTCGCATGTTTGACCTGCTGAAGCTCGGTTTACGACAAGCGCCGCCGGCCAATCAATTGCCGGCGCCGTGCGCGCTCAAATCGTCTTACGATGTCGTCATCATCGGCGGTGGCGGGCACGGCCTTGCTGCCGCGTATTATCTGGCGCGCGACTGGGGTATCACCAACGTCGCAGTGCTTGAAAAGGGCTATCTGGCGGGCGGTAATACGGCGCGCAATACCGCCATCATCCGCTCGAACTATCTGACGCCGGAAGGGGTACGTTTCTACGACGAGTCGGTCCGCCTGTGGCAGAACCTAAGTTACGAACTCGACTTCAATCTGCTCTATTCGGAACGCGGTCACCTGACGCTCGCGCATACCGACAGCGCACTTCGCACTTCGCGCTGGCGGGCTGAAGTCAACCAGCATCTCGGCGTCGATTCGCGATTGGTGTATCCGGATGAGATAGCCGAACTTTGTCCGCAATTGAATCTCTCGCGTGACGTGCGCTATCCGATACTCGGTGCGCTCTATCACCCACCTGGCGCGATCGCGCGTCACGATGCCATGGCCTGGGGTTACGCTTCTCGCGCGGCGGAAATGGGTGTCGAAATCCATACGCATACCGAAGTCACCGGTTTCGACATCCAGAACGGACGCATCCGAGGAGTGCATACGACACGTGGCGAAGTCCGCTGCGAACGTGCATTACAGGCGGTTGCCGGCATGAGTTCGGAAGTCGCACGACTGGCCGGATTTCGCCTGCCGATACGCACTATCCCGCTGCAAGCCTGCGTCTCGGAACCGGTCAAACCGTTCCTTGACCCGATCATCGTTTCCGGTTCGCTGCATGTTTATGTCTCGCAGTCGTCGCGTGGTGAGCTTGTGATGGGCGCATCGAGCGATCCCTATCCGCTGTATTCGACGCGTTCCACGGTCCCGTTCAAGGAAGAACTGTTGACGAACATGCTGGAGCTGCTGCCGTTCATCGACAAGGTGCGCATTCTGCGGCAATGGGCCGGCATGGCCGACATTACGCCGGATTTCAGTCCAGTGATGGGACTGACTCCGGTGCAGAACTATTACATCGATGCCGGTTGGGGAACCTGGGGCTTCAAGGCTACGCCCGTCTGCGGCAAACGCATGGCAGAGACTGTCGCCACCGGCAAGCCACCGGAGCTGATCGGCGCTTTTGCGCTCGATCGTTTCGCCCGCTACGCGCAGGTCGGCGAGAAGGGGGCGGCTTCGGTCGGGCACTGAGACATGAAACTGATGAACTGCCCCTTGAATGGGCCGCGCAACATCTCCGAGTTTCTCTATGGCGGCGTCGTTGGCCAGATGCCCGACCCGGCGACCTGCAGCGACGAGACGTGGGCGGAATATCTGTTCATCGAGAACAACACGCGCGGACTGGTGCGCGAATGGTGGTTTCACGTCCCGACCGCCTACTGGTTCATTGCCGAGCGCGACACGGCGACGGACGACATCGAGCGCACGTATCCAGCCAGTAAGATCTTCGGTCAGCTACCGGTAACCGGCGCATGAGTTCCGACACTGGCATACTGCGTCTGCCCGCGCCGCGAGGCACGTTCATCGACCGCGAGCGTGCGGTTAGTTTCACTTTCGATGGCCGAAGCTATACCGGCCTTGTCGGCGACTGCATAGCGAGCGCGCTTGCCGCTCATGACGTTCGCCTGCTTGCCCGCTCGTTCAAATATCATCGGCCGCGCGGCATCTTGTCGCTGTCCGGGCACGACGGCAATGTGCTGGTGCAGATTGGCAACGAGCCGAACGTGCGCGCCGATGCTCGCTTGATTACGCCGGGTCTGGTCGTCGAAGCGCAGAATGTTTTCGGCAGCCTTGAACGCGATTACGGCGCGCTCATCGAAAAATTCTCGCGCTTCCTGCCGGTCGGATTCTATTACCACGCGTTGTTCAAACCGCGCGGCGCATGGCGATGGTGGGAGCCGTTTATCCGGCGAATGGCCGGTCTCGGCCGCCTTGATACGACGGCCAATCATGGTCGGACCGACAAGCGCTATCACCATACCGATGTTGCCGTGATTGGCGGTGGTCCTGCCGGGCTGTCGGCTGCGCTCACCGCGGCCAGCGAGGGTGCGGACGTACTGCTCATCGACGACGGTCTCCGGCTTGGTGGCACCTTGAACCATGCGCGTTTTGCCGCGGACACAACCGATGCACTCGCCAGGCGCGATGCACTTGTCTCGGCAGTTGTCGAGCATCGGTCGATTTCTGTGCTCTCCAGCGCCTGGTGCACGGGCTGGTTCGCCGACAACTGGCTGACGGCAATTACTGCCGAAACATTCCACCAGATCCGTGCGCGCGCGGTGGTTTGCGCGACCGGCGTCGTCGAACAGCCGGCGGTGTTTCGCAACAACGATCTGCCCGGCATCATGCTCGGCAGTGCGGCGCAGCGCCTGCTGTATCTCTATGCCGTCAAGCCGGGCCGACGCGCCGTGCTGGTGACCGCGAACAGCGAAGGCTACGGCGTGGCGCTCGACCTACAGGCAGCGGGTATCGAGGTCCTCGCGATATGCGATCTCTATCCTGAACGCGACAACGACGCGCTGCATGATGCAGCCGTCACGGCCGGCATCGACGTCCGCTATGGCCACGCTATCCGTGAGGCGCGTGCTGACAGCAGCGGGCGCCGCGTGGGGTCAGTGGTTATCGCACCCACGGATGCCTCGTCGTCTGCTGTGGGGCAGACCATCGACTGCGATCTTGTGTGCATGAGTGCCGGCTTCGTTCCCGCGGCGCAGCTCGTCTGCCAGATGGGTGGCAGCATGCGTTACGAGGCTGTGAGCGCAAGTTTGCGCACGGTGTTGCCGCGCAATAGTGCCAGAGTCGATTGTGCAGGCGCTGTCGCTGGCGTGTTCGATCTGGACGCAGTGTGCAACGACGGCAGGCGCGCCGGCTGGCAGGCCGCGCAAACCGGCAACAGTGGCCGCAGCGATGTATCGCTGCCATCGCACCTGTCTGTCAGCATTGGCAACGCTGTCGAGCGCAGTCGCAATCATCCCTGGCCGATAGTCGCCGATGGACTCGGGCGCGAGTTCGTCGATTTCGACGAAGACCTCCAGGTCAAGGATATCGAGCACGCGGTCGCCGCCGGCTACACCGATTTTGATCTCGTGAAGCGCTATTCCACCGTCGTCATGGGGCCGTCACAAGGCCGACAGTCGGCGCAGAACGCGCTTCGTATTACGATGCGCGCGCGCGGTGCCGAGATGGATGGGGCACAAGTCACCACGCAACGTCCACCAGTCTATCCTGAACCGATAGGTCATCTCGCCGGGCGCCCGCTGCATCCGGTGCGGCGTACCGCGATGCACGATTCGCACCTCGCGCTGGGCGCGCACATGATCCCGGCAGGAACCTGGTTGCGCCCGGGTCATTACGGTCCGGCCGGACAGGTGCGAGCCTGTGCTGAACGCGAGGCACAGACGCTTCGTGACGCGGTCGGCCTGATCGATGTGTCGACGCTCGGCAAAATCGAAGTCCGCGGACCAGACGCAGCCGAGTTCCTCGAGCGCATTTACACTTTCCGTTACCGCAAGCAGGCCGTCGGCAAGTTGCGCTATGTGTTGGCGACAGATGAGGCAGGTGTGATCGCCGATGACGGCATCGCTGCGCGATTCGCCGAGGACTACTATTACGTCAGCGCAACGACCACCGGCGCCGACGTCATTTATCGCCAGATGCTGCGCTGGAATGCGCAGTGGAATCTCGATGTCACCTTGATCAACGTGACGAGCGCGTGGTGCGGTATCAATGTGGCCGGCCCGCTGTCGCGGACCCTGCTGCAGCCGTTGGTCGAAGACGTCGATCTTGCCGCTATCAGTTTTGCATTCCAGGACTGTCGCGAGGGGCATATTCTCGGGCAGCCGGCGAAACTGATGCGCGTGGGGTTTGTCGGTGAGCTCGGCTGGGAAGTCCACGTTCCAGCACACGTCGGTTCCGAACTGTGGAAGCGGCTGATCGCAGCGGGGAAGACCCTGGGTGTCTGCGCAGTCGGCATCGAAGCGCAACGTCTGCTGCGTCTGGAGAAAGGCCACATCATCGTCAGCCAGGATACCGACGGTCTTACCTATCCGCAGGAAGCCGATATGCAGTGGGCAGTTGCCGCAGAAAAGCCGTTCTTCGTCGGCCAGCGTGCGATTGCCGCGCTCGGTCGTCGCGAACTCACCCGACAGCTGGTCGGTTTCACCGTGTCGTCTACCGGTCCGCTGCCCGAGGAATGCAATCTGACGATGGCAGGCGAGGAGATCATCGGGCGGGTGACGTCTATCGGTTACTCAGCCGCCTGTCAGCAGGTGATCGGGCTGGCATACGTTACGCCTGAGCTTGCCCAGCCCGGCACGCATTTCGACATCAAGTTGACCGGCCGCCTGCGGCGCGTGCATGCAGAGGTCGTCAAGCGCCCGTTCTACGACCCCGATAACGCGCGCCAGGCGATATAGGCCATGAGTGTTAACCAAACGTTAACGATATGAATCCGAAAACCGGAATGCTGGTGAGCCCGATAGCGACACGACTGGCCGCAAAGGCACCCGACCGTCTAATCGTCAACGGTTACGACGCGATCATGGCAATTATTGATGACACCACCGGCGGAATCAGTGTGACCGACCTGACGCATGTAGCGCGGGCAGGATTCAAAGGGCGCGGGAGTTCAAGCTGGCTGACACGCAACGGTCTCGCCATTCCTGCCGTTCCAAATCTTACAGTTATCGACGGTTCCGGTTGCACGGTCGCGCGGCTGGGACAGGAAGATTTTCTCATTATCGGCACGCTCGACACGCACAGTGAGAAGCCGGCGCAACTCGTGCGCGCATGGCAGACGGAACATGATGCCGGTACGCGCGCGATCGGATTTCCGACACCGAAACAACACAGCCATGCGCTCATCCACCTTGGCGGAGACCGCGCCGATGCGCTCCTGAGCCAACTGTGCGCCATCGACCTGCGCCCGCAAGCATTTGCTCACGACGCACTCGCCCAGACCATGGCCGCCGGCATCGTCGCCACCATCCTGCGTTGCGTCCGGGGCGGGATTCCAGGCTACCTGATGCTGGTCGATACTTCGCTGGCACTGTATTTCTGGGACGCGCTGGTCGATGCGATGGCGAGTTCTTATGCACAGGAACGAAACGTCTGACCAGCCAATGAAGCGGACGCTTCTCTATTGACCATGGGTACTTCAAGCAAGCAAGGAGACGGCAAGTGATGGAAGGAGGCTGCTTCTGCACGGCAATACGTTATGTGATAGAGGACGGCGATTATCTGTCGACCGACTGCCATTGCACCATGTGCCGACGGATTCACTCGGCACCCTATGTCAGCTGGATTGTGGTTCCCGTGGAGAAGTTCCGCTACACGTCGGGCACTACCTGCGAATTGAAGTCTTCGGCAAACGGAACGAGGTATTTCTGTTCGAATTGCGGCAGCCATGTCGCGTGCATCAATTCCGAGCATCCAGAGATCATCGATATCCCCGTGGGAAGTCTCGACCATCCTGAGGCTGCACCGCCCACCATGGAGATCTACGGCGATACTCGGCTGAGTTGGCTTCCCGTTCATGAAACGTAAGACCAGTCTCTAATCGGCCGGACCAACGTGCAAGCCCTGCCAACGACGATACAGCCGTATAAGAAGACGCCCGTATTCGATGCCGATAGCGTCCCTGCGGGACTGCTTAAAAGTCACCAGACAAAAGAAGGCGTATGGGCGACGATTGTCGTCATTGAAGGCGCACTGCTATATCGCATTCTGGAACCGACAGTTGAAGAGATGACCTTGAGCCCAGGCATTGACGGCGTCGTTGAGCCAACCGTAAAGCACGAGGTTGTGCCGGAACCTGGCGTTCGGTTCTATGTCGAGTTCTACAAGTAGTCTGAGTGGCTCAAGAGGAGGTCGGGCTTTCGCATGAACGTATTGCCCGATGTCCTGGCACGAGATCTGGCCATCGTGTTCTGTGGAACTGCGGTGAGTGAGGCATCTGCTCGACGACAGGCATACTACGCCGGACCCGGCAACGCTTTCTGGCGCACGCTGTTCGACGTCGGTTTAACGCCTCGCTGCCTGGAGCCCGAAGAGTATCGTTGCATCAGACACTATGGACTCGGTGTGACGGATCTTGCGAAGACTGTTTCGGGTTCGGATCATGTTTTATCTGCGAACCATTTTGACGGCGATGCCTTACGAAGGAGAATAAATCGGTGCCAACCGCGCGTGCTGGCATTTACCAGTAAACGTGCTGCTCAAGAATTTCTGGGTCATCCGGTAGACTATGGGCTGCAGCACGAGAGAGTCGGAACAACCGAGCTTTTCGTTCTACCATCGCCTTCGGGAGCTGCGCGCCGTTACTGGGACACGCAGCCTTGGCGCGAGCTCGCGCGCATGACGGCGGCGCCGAGAGGACTTATCGAGCGGACGCCAGCGCGCACCGCGCGTCGTCCATCGGTGCGTTAGAATCCATCAGCCACACAGAGTCCGCCATGCACTACGCCGGTTCAATCGAATTCACTATTCTCGATCGAAGCACTGAAGAAGTGAGTGCCGAGATGCCGATAACGCCTGGCATTCTGAACCCTTACGGCACCGTACATGCGGGAGCCACGTTGTGGTTCGCCGATGTGACGGCGACAACGCTGGTGCTGGAAGGGCGGGATGCCTCCGCGGGAATGAAAGGTTTCCCGCTGGCAATCAATCTGAACGCCAACCTGGCCGGCAACCAGAGTGAAGGTACTTTTCGTGCGGTGGCCAGATTCGTGAAGCATGGACGAACAGTCAGTATCGTCAGAACGACTGTCACCGGGCGCGATGGTCGGATCATCGCCGATGTAACTACGAGTCATCTGGCATCGACCTAGCAGCTTTTGTGGCACGAACAACTTCTGCACGCAACAATCACCAGCGATTGATGAGTAATTCCAATGGCAGCACCTGAAGACAAAGTCCTGTCGGATCTCTACCCGGCCCTGTTTTACCGCGACGCGTCCGCTGCCATGGACTGGCTGAATCGAGCTTTCGGTTTCGTTGCTCGTTTCGTCGTGCCCGGCGATGGCGGAACGATAGTGCATGCCGAGATGAGCTACGGCTCGGCTGTGATCATGCTCGGCACGGCCAAACCCGAACAGGGTTGGGTCAGCCCGCTCGATTTGCCGGCCGTCAATCAAGTCAATTCTATCTATGTCAACGATCCAGACGCACACCATGCACAGGCGCGTGCTGCAGGAGCTGTGATTACGCGTGAACTCACCACCGAGGAGTACGGTGCGCGCGGCTATGCCGCCAAAGACATCGAAGGCCACCATTGGTACTTTGGCGACTATCGACCTGGGGAGTATTGGGAGACGTAGCGTATTGCTGCTTACCATTGCAGTGGCACTGCCGATGACGATCCGTGAACTGCAAAACAGCTCTCCGCTGAGGAGCTGATCGAATCCCGTCCTTCGCCACCAGGCGTTCTCTCTGATTTTCGTCACACGAACTTCATCCGCCGGTCATATTTGAATCGTAAGTTCTCGGCCTGTGCCGGCTCCTCGTTCGCCTGCGCAAAAACGTTAACCATTACAACGACAGGCCGTCGCGCCGCGGGAACTACACATGAATCAGACTACCCATCGCTATCGACCGTTCGTTGCGCTGGTCGCGTGCATGATGAGCACGCTACCTGGCCTTGCTCACGCCGAGTACACGTCGGCCAACCGCAATGTGCTCACGCAGAATACGGGCAGCTGGTCCTCGAGCGGGGTGACGCTGAACGGCACTCAATTCATCGTTCGCGGCTTGCAAGGCGTCGGTCGGGTCTCGGCGAGCGCCCTGCAGTCTTTCGATGGCGGCTTCACCAGCGAGACGCTGGGTTCGATGTCGGATATGCAGATCACGAACTGGGCTTACGACAGCGGCGCGGGTACCTACAGCGGCGTGTTCAATGTGCTGCCGGATCGCGGCTATAACGCTGGCACGACGTTCTCCAATTACGCAGCCCGGATCAACACCTTCGACTTCAACTTCACGCCTTACACCAGCAGTGCAGTGACTGCGCAGCAGAATCAGATAGCGCTCAGTTATACCGGCAGCCAGCGTTTTACGTACGACAGCGATCCCGGCCCCGGCGTGCAGATGAGTCTGACGACTGGTCTGGTTGCCGACTCGGCGGCCGTCAGTCTGTTCGGGCAGGCCGTCCCGACCGTCAACGCGGCAACCGTTATCGGCAGTGATGGACCGCTGGTCAATCGGCTGACCGTCGATGCCGAAGGCCTGGTGCTTGATACGCGCGCCGGCAGGGAAGGTAGCGGCTGGGTCAGCGACGAATACGGCGCCTATCTCTATCATTTCAATGCGAGCAAGGAAATCGACGGTATCGTCACTGTGCCGACTGCGCTCGTGCCGCATTCTCCGGCCGGGACGACGAACTTCCAGGCCGATCCGCCGGCCAATGGCCGGCGCATCAATCAGGGTCTGGAAGGGCTGGCGATCAGCCCGGACGGCACGCGACTGTTTGCGATGCTGCAGAGCGCGACCTTGCAGGATTCGGGTTCTGGCAATCAGGGCCGGACCAATGCACGTGTGGTCGTGTACGACATTACAGGCAGCGATATCCCCACTGATCCCATCGAGCAGTATGTCGTTCAGCTGCCGCGTATCGATACCGACTTGAGCGGAACGGTCGACCGCGCTGGCGCGCAGAGCAGCATCCTTGCGATCAGCAATGAGGAACTGCTCATTCTTTCACGCGACGGTAATGGTCGCGGCGTCAACGGTCCGACGCCGGTATTCAAGTCGGTGCTGCTCGCGGATCTCTCCAGCGGTACGGATTTCGACGGCCTCTATGATGGCGAAGGAACGCTCGGCGATCTCACTATCAGTGGCGATATCTTGAAAGACGGCATCGTGCCGGTGCAGTGGACCGAAGCGCTTAACATGCTCGGCAAACTCGACCTGCCGATTACCGAGCTCGAACAGTTCGGGCTCAATCTGCTGGCCAGCAACGGCGACTTGAATACATTGTCCGAGAAGTGGGAAGCGATGGCACTGGTGCCGACCCTGGATGGCCATCCACATGACTATTTTCTCTTCATCGGCAATGACAACGACTTCACTACCCACAATGGTTTCCTGGTTCAGGCCGACGGCAGTGTGCTGCCTTACGATGCCGGTCTCGACAATGACACGATGGTGCTGGCATATCGCGTGAGCATCGTACCGGTGCCGGGCGCGGTGTGGTTGTTCGGTTCGAGTCTGCTCGCGCTGGTGCGCCTGCGGCGACACGCGTGAGTTGATTTCGCCGCGTGCGCCAGCTGATTCTGGCCGGCGCGCAGGCGTTCACATTGGCCGCAGCGCTGTCGCGTAGTGCGCCACGACTTCTTCGAGTTCCGCAATAAGTAGCTGCGCGGCCGGGGGCAGCGCGCGCTCACTCAGCGTGCCGATCAGCAGCGGGAATTGCAGGACGGCGGCTTGCGCCTCCGGCAGCAGCAGCGGCACGAATGCGCCGCTTTCAGCTTCTGCATGCAGCATGGCAGCGGTGGCGAATCCGACCGCGTCGGTCTCGCGAACGATGGCACGGACCACACCGAAATCGTTGACGATGACAGCGGCGTCGCGGAGTGCCGCACCGGCATTACCCGACTCGAGCCTTAACTCCTCGGCAATGCGCCGGATAGCCCAGCGCGGCCCTGGGCCCTGGACTATCGGGTAGGCCATGATGCGGCTTAGCGAGCGCTCGCCGGTCGCCGCCAGCGGATGATGCGGGCGTACGAACGGCAGCGCATGCGTCACACCAATCTCGCGCAATTGCAGGCCGGCTGTCGGTACATCGGGGCGCGTACCGAAAGAGAAATCGATGCGCTTCTCGCGGACTTCGTGTACCAGCGTCTCGGAATCGACAGCCTGCAGACGGAACCGCAGGCTGGGATTGCGGCGCATGCTGCGCGCGATGGCTGTCGTCAGGTAGGGTTCGATCAGACCGGCTTCGGCGCCGATAGCCAGGCGACCGCTGGCCGAGCCTTTGATCAGCCCGATTTCGCGATGCGCCTCGTCCATCAAGCGCAGCGCCTGGACGGCGGCATCGACCACGACTTTGCCGTAGACCGTCGTATGCGATCCGCGCCGGTCGCGCTCGAACAGGACCGCGCCGTAAGCGGCCTCCAGCCGGGTGACGACGTCGCTCAGGGTCGATTGCGACAGGCCCAGTGCCTCGGCAGCCCGCCGCATATTGCCGACAAAAGCGAGTTCGACCAGCGCTTCGAGTTCCTGCCGATGGTTCATCGTGGCGCCACGGGTAGCGCTGAAGTCATTTGTTTGACCGAGAATGCGAATGTATTGAGTCTATTATCCGGATTTACGAACGGCAAGGATCAGTGCCAGTATGGCGCACTGGAGCAGTGCGCCACATCCTGCGCCACAACAGTCTGCACGAGCACGTCGATCATGCTTGCTCGAACAACCAGGGGAGAATTCGTGATGGCTAGCTTCGATACATTGATTCGTAACGGGACGGTCGTGGACGGCACGCGCGGACCCCGGTTTACTGGCGACATCGGCATCCGTGATGGTCACGTCGTCGCCGTCTCGCGCACCGGACTGGACGCCAGCGACGCCACCGAAGTCATCGATGCGAGCGGACTCATCGTCGCGCCCGGCTTCGTTGATCTGCATACGCACTACGATGCCCAGATCCAGTGGGATCCCTACTGCACCTTGTCCGGCTGGCACGGGGTGACCTCGCTTGCACTGGGCAACTGTGGGTTCGGTTTTGCGCCTGTCGCACCCGCTCAGCGTGAACGCGCCATGCTCAGCATGTCACGCGTCGAGGCCATTCCATTCGAATCGATGAAGCAGGGCATGCTGTGGGATTGGGTAACGTTCCCGGAGTGGCTGGATACGCTGGCGCGCATTCCGAAAGGCGTGAACGTCGTGTCTTATGTGCCGCTGGGGCCATTGATGGTCTGGGTCATGGGCCTGGAGGAAGCCAAGTCACGTGAACCGACGGCTGACGAGCTGGCGGAAATGTGTCGTTTGATCGAAGCGGGTATGGATGCCGGTGCCTGTGGCTGGTCGGTGCAACACCTGGGCGATGGTTTCACTTCGGTGCAGCGCGATTACGACGGCACGCCGATGGTCACCGACATCATGAGCGACGCCACCTGTTTCGCGTTTGCGGAGTTACTGCGCAAACGGGGGAACGGGCATATCCAGATTACCCAGGCGCAGGACGACATTCGCAAGGACCTCATCTTTGTCGAGAAACTGGCTGAAATATCCGGTTGCCCGGTGCTGTTCAACGTTGTCTCGGCCAACAATTATCATCCGCGCCAGAGCGCGCGCCTGGTTGATTGGGCGGAAAAAGCGCAGGCCCGCGGCAACAAGGTCTATCTGCAGGCTGTCAATGTCGGCAACGAGATGACTTACACCTTCGAAGACTTCAACCTGCTCGACGGTCAGGACGACTGGCGTGAGGTGACGCTTGGTACGGTCGCGGAACGCAAGCGCAAGATGCAGGATCCGGCGATGCGCGCTGCGTTACGCCACGACTATGATCATGGCCGCATGCCGATAGTCACCGGCCCAATCAAGGAGTTCATCATCAAGGAGACGGTCAAGCCGGCGAACAAGCGCTGGGAAGGCATGACGCTGCATCAGCTTGGCGAGGCACAAGGACGTCATCCAATCGACGCGATGCTCGATATCGTTGTCGACGAAGATCTGCAGACGGTCATTTTTACGCCGCCGTTCAATACCGACGTCGAACTGAATCGCCAAATCTTCGCCAGCGAATTCACCGTTCCCGGCGTGTCGGACGGTGGCGCGCACACGAAGTTCGTCACCATTGGGCGTTATACGACCGAGTTCATCACCGACTTCGTTCGCGAGAAGGGCATTCTGAGCCTGGAAGAAGCGCACTATCGTCTGTCGTGTCTGCCGGCGAAGATGGCCGGGTTCCTAGACCGCGGCACGATTGCCGAAGGCCGGCCGGCAGACCTCGTTGTCTATGATTATGATGCCCTGCGGTCGACGCCCTCTGAAATCGCACATGATTTCCCGGGCAATGAATGGCGGCGGGTGCAGCGCGCCGAAGGGTATCGCTACATCATGGTCAATGGCGAAGTCACGTTCCGCGACGGCGTGTGCACGCAGGCGACGCCAGGCAAACTGCTGCGCCACGGTCACGCCTGAAGGCAGGCTATCGGCAAAGGAGGTCGGTGCCGCCCCGGCACCGACTCTTTATTGTCGAAACCGCGGCAGGCTCAAGGCGCGGTTGAAATATCGGCCACCTGCTTAAGAAAAGCGTCGATGCTGCGGTTCGCCGTGATATGCGCAAACGGCGGTTTGACGACGGCTGAATAGACCGGCTCCGCTTCGAACTCTGTTTCGGCGTAGCGCTCGCCAGCATATACCAGACCGACTATCACGCTACTGACGGCGAAAGCAACCTGAGTTGTTCTGCGCAGATTCGTTGCGAACAGCAGATTCAGTTTCAACAGCAGACCCACGCTGCCGAGTGCGATGAGGTAGTTGGTGGCGCGGCCGACAGTGACGCTGCTGGTGGCGAACTCTATGTAGTCAGCCCACGGGTAGATCACTGTCAGGCCGGCGCTGACCAGCGCGGTCACGAGCAGCTGGGCAAAGAAATTCGGCTGATGACGCAAGACCCGCCCGGTAATCGCCCAGGCACCTGCCCATAGAAGGCTGACCGCTGCCGAAAACAGGCCCGCGTAGGCGTATTGTTTCCACTCGAGATCGACTGCCGACTGCAGAAATTCCGCGGCGACATCCAACGCGCACACCAGCCCCAACACGCCAAAAGCGATCAGTGGTCCAACCCGATTGGGTGCCAGCCACGATGACAGCAGCAGCTTCCGCGTAGGGTCAACCGGATGATATTCGTCGAACAGCAGAACGTCGGTACGCCCGATGGTCAGTCGATCACCGGAAGCAATCGCAGCAGTCTCGCCGACGATAGTCTCGCCGTTCAACGTGACGGCATTGGTTCGATCGAGGATCTGTACAGTCCAGCCGTTATCTCCGCAGGCGAGCAGTAACTGACGTGCCGCGACAAACGGATCGTTGATGACGATGTCGTTACTGAAAGCCCGCCCGACACTGAGCGGTTGACCGTCAGTGCGGGTGAACTCAGGTCCACGCGCACTGCGCTGTGCCACCTGGACAATCAGTGAGCCCACTTGATCGACCGCATGAGTTTGCCAAACAGACCGAGCGCAGGCTGGCGACCGATGCCGGTCGCAGCCATCCGGATGACCGCCGCGCGATCGTTGGCGTTGAGCGAGACCAGCACGAGCGATGCGTCATGCAAGCCAGCGTACTGCTTGTAACGGCGCAGACACACAGACGCTTTCCACGGCGTGCCGTCGAGTTCGACGAAGTCCGTCACGCAGCGATGTTTGGTCACATGCTTCTTGTCGCCGGCGTTGTCCTGCGAGGTATGCGTGTAGCGATCCTCCACTGCGGTGTAGAACTGCAGCGGGTTCAGGCTGTCGGTGGTCATCCACTCGTAGCTGTAGGAGAAATTACCGGTATAGAAATCGTCATCGATGAACAAATACTCTTCGGAACGGCAGTGCTGATGAAAGCCTTCGAAATCGACATCGTCGTCATCGACGTTATGGCCCCAGCACTTCATCGCCGGACTTAGGTCGCGCGGCAGCATCAGGTCGCCAAAACGCGCACTCGGCCAGGGTTTCGCCGCACGTTCGCCATAGTAGCTATTGGCTTCGGCCAGCAGATCCTGCGCCATGACGAGCTTGAAATCCGACGTTGCAGGGCTCGAGCGTGCCCGCTCCAGCAGTGCCTGCAGATGTTTCGCCGGGACCAGGAAGCTCAATTGCTCACCGCCAGTCGCGACATTCACGCCGATCACGGTGCCATCACGATTGAACGCCGGACCACCGCTCATGCCGGCATTCAGTGAACCGGAGAACAGCATTCGCTCGAAACGCGAAGAGGTCACCAGTCCGTTGTAATTGCCTTCCACGATACTCATGCCGAGGTCGCGCGGATTGCCCATCGAGTAGATGCGCTCGCCCTGTGCAAGCGGGTCCACCAGCAGCCCGAGATGCCGAGTCGTCGCCTGCCCGTCGCTGATTATCGCCAGGTCGTGCAGCACGTCGATGGCGACTATTGTCGCGGTGGTGCTCGCAGTGCCGCTGCCGACCAATTCGAGGCGATACTTCGTCGGTTCGTGGATGAGCAGACTGACGACATGAAAATTGGTCGCGACCAGACCATCGCCGGTGACGCGGAATCCGGAACCGATGGCCGTCTTGTCGCCAGACGCGATGTCGATGATACGGACCTGATAGACCAGCGTACGCAGCGATTCGAACAGGCTGCTGGCAGTGGGCGCGGCAATTGCGTGCGGTACCAGCAACAGCAGCCAGGCGGCGAGCACGGTTCTCCATGCACGTCGTCTATAACGGCAAACGCGAGGCTGCGACGGCATCACCATCTGGCTCGACTCACAGCCAGCCCTTGCGTTTGAAATACCAGTACGGCGCGAATCCGGCAACCAGCATCAGGACAATGGCCCAGGGATAGCCAAGCAGCCAGTCAAGTTCAGGGATGTGCTCGAAGTTCATGCCGTAGACGCTCGCCACCAGCGTCGGCGGCAGAAACACGACAGCCGCGATCGAAAAGATCTTGATAATCTGATTCTGCTCGATATTGATGAATCCCTGCGTGGAGTCCATCAGGAAGTTGATTTTGTCGAACAGGAATGTGGTGTGCGACATCAGCGTATCGATATCGCGCATCACTTCGCGGCAGGTTTCCTGCAGCTGCGGTTCGTCACGCAGATGCCGCTGCAGAAACGAGATATCCCGCTGGGTATCCATGAGGCACAGGCGAATCTTGCCATTGCTGTCTTCGAGGCGTGCGAGTTGCGAGATGCCTTCTTCGAGATCGGATCCGACTTCCTCCAGCACCATGTAGCTGACCGCTTCGAGGCGGCGGTGCAGGTCTTCGACGCTGTCGGCCAGATTCTCGACTTTCTGTTCGAGCAGGGTGACGAGCAGTTCGGCAGCGGTATGGCTTTCGACCTGGCCACGCCGCGCGCGCATGCGCAGCAGGCGGAAATCGGCAATCTCTTCGTCGCGGATAGTGATCAGACGCCGCGGTTGCAGGATGCACGCAACCGAAGTCGTCGTAATGCGTCCTTCGCTCTGCGACAGGAACAGGGAATGCACGTGGATGCCGACCTGGTCGACGAAGCAGCGCGCTGAAGTTTCGATTTCCTCGACATCATCGGACTCGGGCAGATCGGTGCGCAACAGGCCTTCGAGCAGGGCGCGTTCGTCGTCGTCAGGTTCGAGCGCATCGAGCCAGTCAGCGTTGTCGGCCAGTTCGGCGACATTGCCGGCAGTCGTCGGGATTTCGCGGATGACGCCCTGCACGGTATTGAAAAGTCTGAGCATGAGCGCGATTCCTGCCGTTCGTCTTCCGCGCTCGCGGGCGTGCGTCAGGCACTGGCCGCAGAGCGATCGCGGAACGGGCGCCATGGTACCCGATAGATGCGGCGCGGGTGCAATCGGCGTACTTGACAGCCGCTGCCACGCCGTAAGATTCTGCGGGTGCCCCACGGAACGGGGCCACGCCGGATGGCGTGCCATCTTCATCATCGAGGAGAAAGTCATGGAAGACATCACTGACCACGCTGTGATCGAAATCGGGCGTGAATTGATCCTGGAAGGTCATCGTCTGCGGGTCATCGCGCGTGAAGTCACTACCGGTCAATGGGAACTCGCGATCGAAAACGACCTCGGCGTACGGTCGGTCTGGTTCGAGTGGTTCCCGACCGCGCAAGCCGCCATCGATACCGGTATCAATGCGATCCACGACGAGGGCGTCGAAACCTTCGTCGACATTGCCGGCTTTGAGTATCTGGCGGATAGCCGGCACGCCTGAGCGCGGGCAAGCAGCCTGTCGGAGTGACGGGGGCGCGCTGGCGCTCTCGTCACCTTCACATTGTCAGCGACATATGCTCACGAGGAGAGGCGCGCGATGAGCGACGCAGCGATACCGGCAGGCGTTCCCGATGACTATCCCGGTCGTGTGGTCGGATTTCCCGACGGCGTGAGCCACGTCGTGCATGCCCTGTATGGTATTCAGACCAGTAATGCCGAGGCCGCTGCGGCGTTTATCACTGCGCTGCGCGATCTTGCCGCCCAACCTGCTGGTCCGCAGCATCTCGAACGCGGCCGCTACCGCGACGCGGCCGGGTTTGACTGTGAAATTCTTCTCGCTTACTGGACCGACATCGCTGCCGAACAGCGTTGGTGGACGAGCGCCGCGGTTCAATCCTGGTGGCGCGCGCTGCCGCTCACCGACATACGCACCGGTTATTGGCGCGAAGTCCTCAAACCGGCCAAGGAGCGCTTTCAATATGCGGCAGGTGTCGAGGATCCTGCCGGTGCCAGCGCCATCCTGCCGCTCGTTCCGTGCAAGATCTTCGGTTACTGGGGCGCTTACCGCGATCGGCTGCCGGCTTCGCATCACGATTTGTTCAGGAGTCCGCTCGCGCAGGTGCCGTCACCGCAAATCCAGCGTACTCACGGGCGCCGTCTCACCGTACGGGTGCCGGACAATCTGTGTTTCATCCGAGAGGGGCAGGGATGGGAGCGCTGTGAAACGGCCGAGAAACAGATCTGGGATGAACAGATGGAGCCGGTACTCGATCGCTGGGTCGCGTTTCTCGGCGCCGACCCTATCGCAACTGGGTGTCTGTCGATCCGCGACTGTCAGGAAGTGGATGTTGAGACCGGCCGGCCGAATGCGCGTCGCTCGCAACTGGCTTTCCTGCTCTCCCTCGGCCATATCGAGCAGGCCGCCCGAACGCAGCCCACGCATCTCGCCGTACACGGCAGCTTCATTGCCATGTACACCGAACCGCGATTCACGCCGCGCATGCATGTGTGGGTGGAGGTTCTCATCCTGAAACACGATGAGCTCGTGACCGAATATGTCAATTGTCATCCCGGCACAGGATTGCTGCCGTTTTTCGAGGCTGTCGAGGTCGCGTGAGTGCTCGCTGGGGGACTCAGGCCAGAGCGCGATTCAGGTGCCAAGCGGTGACTTGCTGATAAGCATGCGCAGCAGCGAACAGCTCGGATTCGGCGAAATATCGCCCGACCAGCTGGAAGACTATCGGTGTGCGATCCGAGGTATTGCCACAAGGCATGACGATGCCGGGGTGTCCGGACATATTGAACGGGCAGGTATAGCGATGCAGGCCGGCGATCAGGGCGTCGTCGACGGCAGTCATGCGCGCCAGCGACGGTGTCGGGAACGACAGCACGGGTAACGCGAGGACGTCAACGCTCTGGAAAACGGCATTCAGACGGCCACGGAAATCCTCGCGGCGCAACAGCAGTTTCTGATATTCCATGCCGCTCTGCGCGCGGCCACTGTCGAGCAGAGATGACAACGCCGGCCCATAGGCCGCAGCGAGCTGCGGATAGGTGGCTTCGTGGGCAACCGCGGTCTGCACGGCACACACGCCGAACCAATCCCAGATCATGGCAGTCGGGTCGGGTAATTGAATATCGACGGTGACGGCGCCGAGTGCGCGCAGGGTGTCGATGGCTGTCGCGACAGCGCTGGCAGTCGCGGTATCGACGTCCATTTCCGTCCAGGCCGGATCGAGACCGATACGCAAGCCGCGAATGCCATTGTCGAGCGCCTGCAGATAATCCGGCACCGGCTGTTGTGCTGCGGTCGGGTCGAGCGGATCCGGGCCGGCTATGACCTGCAGTACGGCGGCGACGTCGCCTGCGTGACGCGCCATGGCGCCGACATGATCGAGCGAAGCGGCCAGTTCGAATACGCCGTGCCGGCTGACCCGGCCCCAGGTCGGTTTGATCCCGGTTACGCCATTGGCCGCGCAGGGCAATTTGATTGAGCCACCGGTCTCCGAGGCCAGCGCTGCGAAACACAATCCGCTCGCGACAGCCACACCGCTGCCGCTGGACGATGCGCCCGGCCAAAACGCTGCATTCCACGGATTCACCGGTGTCGCAAACGGCGCGCGGTGTTCGGCGTAGACGCCTTCGGTCAGCGTGAGCCTGCCGAGAAGGATAGCGCCGGCTTCGCGCAGTTTCCGGACGACGGTGGCATCCTCGCTGGCAATGGATTGCGCGTGGATAGCCATGCCGGCCGCTGTGGGTTGGCCGGCTGTAGCGAAGATATCTTTCATGGCGAGCGGTACGCCATGCAAGGGACTGCGGATGGCACCGCGGGCAATTTCGGTCTCGGCGCTATGCGCGGCGCGCAGCGCGTCCTCCGCCGCAACTGAGACGAAGCTCTGCACCTGGCGATCGACGGTCGCAATGCGATCCAGCATCGCCTGCGTCAACGCGACCGGCGAGAGTTCCCCGCAATGCAAGCGCAGCGCGACGTCGCGCAGGGTCCCGTAATGAAGTTCATCCTGCGTCATCGTGTGTGTGACGGCGTCACGGGCGCTATTTGCGTCCGTGACGCCGCATGATCAGGCGGCTTTGATCTCGAAGCCTTCGTAACCGCTCGCTGCCACCTGACGGCATTTCTCCGCGTAAGCCGGGAAGCCGAGATAAGGCATGAACACGCGCGGTTTGCCCGGTACGTTGGCGCCGAGGTACCACGAATTGCAGCTGTTCAGCAGGGTGCCGCCAGCGACCTCGTTGACGTGCGCGACCCAGTTCTGTTCGGCCACCGCGCTCGCTTCGATGCACTTCAGCTGGCGCTCGCGCATGTACACCATGGCGTCAGTGATGAATTCTACATGCTGCTCGATAGACGTGATCATGCAGGTCAGCACCGACGGGCTGCCGGGACCACTGATCGTGAACAGATTGGGGAAGCCGGCCGTCTGCAGGCCGAGATAAGTCAGCGGGCCGGCGCTCCATTTTTCCTTCAGGCGCAGACCCTCGCGACCGCGGATGTCGATGCGATCGAGCGAACCGGTCATGGCGTCAAACCCGGTTGCGAAGACAATCGCATCGAGCTCGTACGCCCGCCCGTCAAGCGTCAGGCCGTCCGGCGTGATGACGTCTATCGGCGCTTTGCTGATATCGACCAGGGTGACGTTATTGCGATTGAAGGTTTCGAAATAGCCGGTGTCGGCGCAGATGCGCTTGCAGCCGAATACGGTCGTCGGCGTGAGCAGATCGGCGACGGCCGGGTCTTTCACTTTCTCTCGGATCTTTTCACGCACAAATTGTGCGACAGCTTCGTTGGCCTGTTTGCTGATCAGCATGTCGGTAAATGCGCCGTAGAAGTACAGCCCGCCGGTTGCCCATCGATACTCGCATTCCGCACGGATTTCTTCCGGTGTCGCAGTGGCGGCGAGCGCATTGTTCATGTGCAGGTCGTAAGCCAGCAGCTCGCTCTTCCCAAGCGCACGATAGGCTGCGTAGTTCGCCTTGATTCTGCGTTGGACAGACGGCGCGAGCGGGCCGTTATGCGCCGGTACGGAATAGTTCGGCGTACGCTGGAACACGTAGAGATGCTCGGCCTGCGCGGCGATCAGCGGAATCGACTGGATTGCCGAGGAGCCGGTCCCGATGACGCCGACGCGCTTACCAGTGAAATCGACGCCTTCATGCGGCCATTGACCGGTGTGATAAAGCCCGCCTGCGAAGGTGTCGCGGCCTTTGAACTGCGGCATGTTGGTCGACGAGAGACAGCCAGTTGCCATGACGCAGAACTGGGCGTTGAAACGTTCACCGGTGCTGGTCTCGACCAGCCAGCGCGTGGTGGCATCATCGAAATGTGCGGTGTTGACGCGTGTGTTGTACTGGATGTCGCGGGCGAGATCGTAACGTTCGATGACATGGGCGACGTACTTCAGGATCTCGGGCTGCGAGGCATAGCGCTCTGACCACTCCCATTCCTGCTGCAGTTTGTCGTCGAACTGATAGGAGTACTGCATGCTTTCGATGTCGCAACGCGCGCCGGGATAGCGGTTCCAGAACCACGTGCCGCCGGGGCCGCTGCCGGCTTCGATGACGCGGGCAGTGAGACCGAGTTTGCGCAGTTTGTGCAGCATGTAGAGACCGGCGAAGCCGGCACCGACAACGACAGCGTCGAGCGTTTGAACAGGTTTGGCAGCGGACATGGGCTATTTCCTCGATCGGCAGGGGTGTGCGCTTGCGAGCCGGCCTTGCACAGGCAAGAAGAGCACAGCGGTGGCCGCGGATTGTAACGAATGCCGGGCGGGTATTCGAACCTCGTGCGCCATTGATCGGTTACGAACTGTGGCAGGCTCAGCGCGGCAGGGCGAACACCCACAGCGCGCCGCCTTGCGGGACCTGGGTGTGCGTGCCGAACGCCTGATCGAGAAAATCCTGCTTGCGCTGCGCATCGACGCCCCAGCCAGACTGCACTGCGATGTACTGCACGCCATCGACCGCATAGCTGGTCGGCACGCCGACAACGCCGGAGCTGGTTCGCTGCTGCCACAGAATCTTGCCGCTCTTGGCGTCATAAGCGCGGAAATAGCGGTCGTTGGTGCCGCCTGAAAACACCAGTCCGCCGCCGGTGGCAAGCACCGGTCCCCAGTTGTGCGATTTGAACTTGACCGTCCAGGCGCGCTTGCCGGTGGCGAGATCCCAGGCCTGCAGCTCGCCGATGTGCTCGCGGGCAGCAGCTGTCGGGATGACTTCGACTTTGGCGAACGGGACGCCCATGTAGAGTTCACCGGCACGGTACTTGGCCGGCTCGCCGGTCAGTGCGCTGCACAGATTCTCATTGGCGGGAATGTAGATAAAGCCGGTATCGGGTGAGTAAGCCGCCGGCGGCCAGTCCTTGCCGCCCCAGATACTGGGGCAGAATTCAGTGCGCTGACCGGTACGAGGCACCTTGGTCGGGTCGTAGCTCGGTCTGCCCGTCTCGGGGTCGAGACTGGTGAAAACATTCTGGTGGACGTAGGGTTGGGCGGTGACATACCGAATGGCGTCCGGCGAACGTTCGAGCAGCCACAGATAGCCATCGCGACCGGCGTGAACGAGGCCTTTGACCGTGCGCTCGCCGCGTTTGACGTCGATCAGCAGCGGAGCGGACACCTCGTCCCAATCCCAGCCGTCGTTCCAGTGGTACTGATGGTGCGCGCGAATCTTGCCGGTGTCGACCTCGAGCGCCACGACAGAAGACGAATACAGATTGTCGCCCGGGCGCTGGTCGGCCATCCAGGGCCCGGCATTGCCGGTGCCCCAGTAGGTGAGGCGGGTTGCCGGATCGTAGCTACCGGTGATCCACACCGGCACACCACCACGTTTCCACGCCGCTTCGCTCCAGGTTTCATGACCAGGTTCGCCGGGTCCGGGCACCATGCCGGTTTTCCAGAGCGATTTGCCGCTGGTGGCATCGAATGCCTGAATGTAGCCGCGGATGCCGAATTCGCCGCCAGACATGCCGATCATGATCTTGCCGTCGACCGCCAGCGGAGCGAGCGTCATGTAGTAACCGGCCAGATAGTCGTCGACTTCGACTTCCCACACGACTTCGCCGGTACGGGCATCGAGTGCGACGAGAAAGGCATCGACTGTCGCGAGGTAGACACGATCGCCGTAGAGAGCAACGCCGCGATTGGTCGGATGCAACTGAAACAGATCGGCCGGCAGCTCGCGTCGATAGCGCCAGATAAGTTCGCCGGTGCGAGCGTCCAATGCCAGCACCTGGTTGCGCGGCGTCGTGATGAACATGACCCCGTCATTGACGAGCGGTGGCGATTGATGTGCTTCCTCGACGCCGGTAGCGAATGCCCAGGCCGGCTTCAAGGTCGCGACATTGGCGGGGGTGATCTGCGCCAACGGACTGTAGCCCCAGCTGTCGTAGGTGCGCCGATACATCAGCCAGTCATCGGCCGATGGCTGCGTGAGGCGTTCGGCCGTGACCGAACTGTAGGCAAGCGCCGGTGCCGCCGGAGCGGGCTCGGCGGCAAGGATGCCCGCCAGCGGTAGCAATGTTGCGACGAGGGCGATCAGCAGTTGACGCACGCGCATGCGCAATTCCTCAGGGGGTCTGGGCGCCAACAGGCGCAGTGAACGGGCCGGCGACGAGCAGTTTGTCATCGAGCAGTCTCAGTGGCAGAGCAGGGAGTACGCGAGTGGCAGGGCCGTTGACGACTTTGGCCCGGGCACGCGGATCGTACGCTGACGAATGGCACGGGCAGATCAGCGCGTAACGTGTTGCATCCCATTCCGAGACCCCGCAGGCGGCGTGCGTGCAGATGCCGGAATAAGCGACGATGCCGTCGACAGCGAGTTTGGCGGTCGCCCGATCGAGCGTCGCCGGGTCGCAGCGCATGATCAGGATCTGATTCAGTCGCGAACGTTCGCGCGCAACGCCCGTGCGCGGATCGCGCGGATAGACCAGCAGCGGAGCGCCATCGCGCGCGAGTTCTGAGGCCAGTACCGCTCGGTCGTCGAAATCGCTGCTCGGGTAAGCCAGCACATCACCGACCTGCGGCGGAAGCTTACGCGCATCGGGTGGCCGGGCCGCCGCAGCCAGCGCCGGTGCCAGCACGCCGACAGTGCCGACCAGTGCTGCTTTGAGTAACGAGCGCCGGTTGCAACAGGTGCATTCTTCGCGCGCCACGCTGCTGTCGTTCATGACCTCCTTCATGTGACCCTCTCCCCAGAGGTCGATTCAAGCATGCGTGAATGTGTCAGAGCGGGGCAGTCTAGTGCAAGCGATGACGGCACGTTTCGGCGAGCGAGCGCTTTCTGCGATAATGCTCCTTCGACGGTGTAGCGGATTGACGCATGAACAGGCTGGTGACGAATCGAGCAGGGCGCCACTGGCGCCTGTTTTCCGTGGCTGTTCTAAGCGTAATAGTGCTGACCGTTGGCGGCGTTGCTCGATCCGCTGACGCGCCGCCCGCTGCACCGCCGCCACCGACCGTGTCCGTCGCGAAACCGGTGTTCAAGAAGATTACCGAGTGGGACGAATACACCGGCAGGTTCGTTGCCCAGCAGCGCGTCGATATTCGCGCACGCATCTCGGGTTATCTCGATTCGGTGCATTTCGCCGAAGGCCAGACCATCGAACAGGGGCAACTGCTGTTCGTCATCGATCCGCGACCGCTACAGGCTGAAGTGGCGCGTGCACGTGCCGAAGTCGATCGCATTTCGACCCAGCTCAAAGTGGCTCAGCTCGAATTCGAACGCGGCCAGCGCCTGGAGTCCTCGCGCGCCATGAGCCGGGAGACAATGGAAGAACGCAAAGCCGCGCGCGATGCCGCTAAAGCCCAGGTTGAAGCGGCGCAAGCGACGCTGCATGCAGCTGAACTGCAGCTTGGGTTCACTGAGGTCCGTGCACCGCTCTCCGGGCGCCTCTCCGACATCCGGGTCGACGTCGGCAACCTGATTTCGGGCGGCACCGCCGATTCTACGGTGCTGACGACGCTGGTCACGCTGGATCCGATAGAACTCGAATTCGAAGCGTCGGAAGCCGAGTTTCTCTATTACTCGCGCTTGAGTCAGGCCGGCACCCGGCCATCCTCGCGTGACATCGCCAATCCGGTCGAGGCGCGCCTACTCGATGAGGCTGGCTGGGCGCATAAAGGCAAAATGACGTTTGTCGACAACGAAGTCGATATCAATTCAGGCACCATGCGCGGTCGTGCCACCTTCGTTAACACCGATCACCTGTTGTTGCCCGGCATGTTCGCTCGCCTGCGTCTGTTCGGGGCTGGCGAACACGACGCCGTGATGATCCCGGATGCTGCGATCGTCGCCGATCAGGCGCGCAAGCTCGTGCTGGTCGTCGGCGCGGATAACATTATCGAAGCACGCCCGATAACACCGGGGCCGATGATCAACGGACTTCGGGTCATCCGCGAGGGGCTGAAGCCGGAAGAGCGTATCGTAGTCAACGGTGTTCAGCGTGCTCACCCGGGCAAACCGGTGACGCCGGAGGAGACTACAGTCGAGGCCAGCGCGGAACCCTGACGGATGCGCTTCTCGCATTTTTTCATCGATCGACCGATTTTCGCTTCGGTCATTTCCATCATCATCACGCTGGTCGGCGCGATAGCCTATTTCACGCTGCCGGTTGCGCAGTACCCCGACATCGTGCCGCCGACCATCCAGGTCACGGCGACCTATCCGGGCGCCAGTGCAGAGACTATCGCCGAGACCGTCGCAACCCCGCTTGAGCAGGAGGTCAACGGTGTCGATGGCATGCTGTTCATGCAGTCGTCCTCGACGGGCGACGGCAGACTCACCATCAGTGTGACATTCGAACTCGGGACGAATCTCGATCTTGCGCAGGTTCTGGTCCAGAACCGCGTTGCGATCGCGGAGCCGCGTTTGCCGGAAGACGTGCGCCGGCTCGGGGTGAATGTCGCGCGCAATTCGCCGGACATGCTGATGGTTTCGCACCTCAACTCACCCGATGGCTCGCGCGACGCGACTTATCTGTCGAATTACGCACGCACCCAGCTCGTCGATCGCCTGGCCCGCCTGAAAGGTGTCGGGCAGGTCAATATTTTTGCCGAACGTGCGTATTCGATGCGCATCTGGATCGACCCGGAAAAAGCCGCCGCGCTCGACCTGATCGCCACTGAAGTGGTCGACGCCGTGCGCGAGAACAACGTGCAGGTCGCCTCCGGTCGCCTGAATCAGCTGCCGGTACCGAATCCCGCCGCGTTCGAGCTGCCGATAGAGAGCCAAGGTCGCTTCCTCGAACCGACCCAGTTCGGGGACATCGTCGTCAAACGTTCTGACGGCGGGCGTATCACTCGGCTGCGTGACATCGCCCGGATCGAACTCGGTGCGCAGGATTACTCGACCATCGGTTATCTCGACGGCAAGCCGGCATTGCCGATGCCGATTTTCCAGCGCCCCGGTTCCAACGCGCTGGAAACGGCGCGTGCCATTGAGGGCGTTCTCGCCGAAGCGCGCAAAGATATGCCGTCCGGCGTTGCTGCGACAGTTGCATTCAATCCCACCCAGTTCATCGCAGACTCGGTCCACGAAGTGTATCTGACCATCTTCGAGGCGATGCTTCTGGTGGTGCTTGTTATCCTGCTGTTCCTGCAGTCGTGGCGGGCAGCCATTATCCCTATTATTGCGATCCCGATAGCGCTTATCGGCACATTTGCCGTCATGCAGGCTTTCGGATTTTCCATCAACAACCTGACCTTGTTCGGCCTCGTGCTGGCCGTCGGTATCGCCGTCGACGATGCCATCGTCGTGGTCGAGAACATCGAGCGCTATCTCGCCACTGGACTGACACCGCGCGAGGCCGCGCACAAGACCATGGACGAAGTCGGCGGAGCACTGGTCGCGATTGCGCTGGTTTTGTCGGCGGTGTTCATCCCAACGGCATTCATTACCGGCATTTCCGGTGCGTTCTATCAGCAGTTCGCATTGACCGTAGCGAGCGCGACGGTAATCTCGGCGGTCGTTTCACTCACGTTGTCTCCGGCCCTCGGTGCGCTGCTGTTGCGCGCACACGAGTCTCATCCCAGACGCGCAGCCTGGCGCCAAGTACTGCTTTCGCCGTTCACTTTCATTGCGGTGCTGTTCAATCGCAGCTTCGACGCTTTTTCACGAGGTTACGGCCGCCTCGTCAATCGTGTGTTGCGGATGGCCACCGTCGCGCTGTTGATCTATGCCGGACTCATCGTGCTGACCGGTATACAGTTCCGCAACACGCCGACCGGGTTCATACCGGATCAAGACCAAGGCTATCTGATCTCGATTTTTCAGCTGCCGCCCGGAGCGTCTGTCACGCGTACCGATGAAGTCGTGCGTCATGCCACGTCCGTTTTGATGGATATGCCAGAAATTGCGCACGCCGCGGGGTTCGCAGGCTTCGATGGCGCTACGCGAACCAATGCGCCAAATGCCGGCGCGATCTTCTCACCGCTCAAACCGTACGCAGAACGCGCTGCGATGGGCCGCAGCATTACACAGACGGTGGCCGAGGTGCAGAAGCGCTACGGCGGGATCAAGGAAGCCATGGCATTCGTCATACCGCCGCCGCCGGTGCGTGGCATCGGAACGGGCGGTGGCTGGAAACTGTATATCCAGGACCAAGGCGGGCATGGCATCGATGCGCTCGAAAAAGTCACTCAGGAATTCATTGCGCGTGCCAACACCGACCCACGACTCGCGCGTGTGTTCACTTCGTTCAATACGGGCACACCGAAAGTCTTTGCCGATATCGATCGCTCACGCGCCGAGAAGTTGCGTGTACCAGTCGAGAAAGTGCTCGACGCGCTCGAGATCTATCTCGGATCTGCCTACGTCAACGATTTCAACTTTCTTGGCCGCACCTACCGGGTGACGGCGCAGGCTGACGGCGAATTTCGCGATCAGCGTGAAGATCTGCTCAAACTACGCACGCGCTCGGACAATGGCGCGATGGTGCCGCTCGGCTCGCTGACCACTTTTCGCGACCTGACCGGGCCATATCGTGTGTCGCGCTACAACCTCTATACCGCCGTCGAGATCCAAGGCGTGCCAGCGCCCGGCGTCTCGACAGGCGAGTCAATTGAGGCCGTCGAGGCCATCGCGGCCGATGTTCTGCCCGAGGGATACGGCTTCGAGTGGACCGATCTGGCGTTGCAGGAGAAACTCGCCGGCAATACTGCACCGGTCGCATTCTCTCTTGCTGTAGCGTTCGTGTTCCTGGTGCTGGCGGCGCTGTACGAAAGCTGGATGCTCCCGCTGGCCGTAATCCTTATCGTACCGATGTGTCTGCTGGCCTCTGTTACAGGCGTGAATTTGCGCGGCATGGACAACAACATTCTGGTCCAGATTGGCTTTATCGTCCTGATCGGCCTGGCCGCGAAGAATGCCATCCTGATTGTCGAATTCGCACTGCAGGGCGAACGTCAGGGGTTGACCGCCAGGGAAGCAGCGGCGCAGGCCGCGCGCACGAGATTGCGGCCGATTCTGATGACTTCGTTCGCCTTCATCATGGGCGTGGTGCCTTTGATGATCGCGACAGGTGCCGGTGCCGAAATGCGTCAGTCGCTCGGCACAGCGGTGTTCTCCGGCATGCTGGGCGTAACATTTTTCGGCCTTATCTTTACCCCTGTGTTCTATATCGTCTGCCGCGGCAGCGCGGACTGGATTTCCCGTCGCCGCGCGGGGCGCGCCGCGGTGGCTGTGCCCGTGAAGATGGGCGGGCCGGTGGCATGAGTGTACGTCTCGCTTTACTCGGCACTGGCATTGCCGTGCACTCGGCCTGCGCGGTGGCTGTGCCCGTGAAGATGGGCGGGCCGGTGGCATGAGTGTACGTCTCGCTTTACTCGGCACTGGCATTGCCGTGCACTCGGCCTGCGCGGTGGCTGTGCCCGTGAAGATGGGCGGGCCGGTGGCATGAGTGTACGGTACGCTTTACTCGGCACTGGCATTGCCGTGCTCTCGGCCTGCGCAGCTGTCGGGCCTGATTACGACGGACCGCCGGCCAGCGCCGTGAGCATGGAAGCTACTTTTCCGTCGGCCAGTGCTACGTCGGCCGACGTCAGCAACGTTGTCGCGATCACCGAGCCGCCAACGGAGTGGTGGCGTCAGCTTGCCGATCCGCTGCTCGACGAGTTGATGAGTCAGGCTGTGACCGCCAACTACGACCTGCGGGTCGCGGCAGCGAATATCGATGCCGCACGCGCGATCCTCGCGCAGGTCGACACACGGCGTTTACCTACAGTCAATGCCAACGGTGTCATCCAGGAGCGGCGCGAAGCCGGCGCACTGCTGCCGACGGCGGATCCGCACGATGCGCTGCCGACCACGACCAGTTCGACCTGGAGCCTTGATCTCGCCTGGGAGCTCGATTTGTTCGGCCGAGTGCGGCGCTCGATCGAAGCTGCAGTGGCCGAGGTCGGCTCACTGGAGGCATTGCGTCACGATGTGCTGACCTCGGTGCTGGCCGCAGTCGGGCGTGCCTACATCGATATGCGCGGCGCGCAGGTCCGGCTCGATGTGGCCAACCGTAATGTCTCGGTACAGCGGCAGACACTGGACCTGGTGGTTCTTCTGAACCGTGAAGGCGCGGCGACTGAACTCGACGTGGCGCGCGCGCGCACTCAGCTGCTGAACAGTCAGGCCACTATGCCGCGCCTGGAAGCAGCTGTTCGAAGCGCCCAGAATCGCTTGACCACATTGACCGGCCAATCACCAGGAACACTTGACGGGAAGCTCGCTCAGCATCGGCCGCTACCGCCGATGCCGCCCCTGGTGGCGATTGGCGCGCCTGCCGATCTGCTGCGTCGACGGCCTGATATTCAAGCCGCTGAGCGCGCACTCGCGGCAACTACTGCACGTATCGGGGTGGCCACCGCCGATCTGTTTCCGACCGTCTCCATGGGCGGTCGGGTCGGCGTCGGCGCAGCACATCCATCGGATCTTGTCACTGCGGCTGCGCCGTTCCTGGCGCTGGGGCCGTCGATTACCTGGAATCTCTTCGACCGCGAGGCTATCTATGCGCGCATTCGTCAGGCCGACAGCGCGATGACGGCTAATCTCGCCCGCTACGAAGCAACGGTCACGACCGCGCTGGAAGAAGTCGATACTGCACTCAGCAGCTGGCGCAACGAACGCAATCGGCGCGACCAGCTGGCCGAAGCACGTACCGCCAGTCGCGACGCTTCCCGCCTGGCGCGTCTGCGTTACCGCGAAGGTGCCGAGGATTTCCTCACGGTACTCGACGCCGAACGCAATCTGTTGTTGATCGACGATCAACTGGCGCTGTCGGAAATCCAGCTCGCGCAGTCGCTCGTCGACATCCATCTCGCGCTCGGGGGAGGGTGGGAGAGCGATTCTGCGGCAAGTAGCGCATCAGCAGCATTAACGAGAGAGTGAATCAGGACGAGAGGGACTGCGTCTCCCGGCGGTCAATGATGCTCGTGGCCGTGCTGAACATGCGCTTGGATGGGGTCTATATACGCTTTGAGGATCCGCATCTGTTCTGCGGTGAAGACACCCGTCAGGCGCTCTCGCATCGAATCGATGGCGCGGTCACCCTCGACCGCTAATGTCTTGAATGCCAGATCTCTTGAATCACTCGGTTCGACCATGTGCTTTTGAATACCCTGACCGTCCAATTTCGCTTCTTCCAGAATTCGCCATCCCTCTCGCTTCTGTTCGTCGCTCGCGCCGATGACGTTGAATCCTCGCCAATACCACCACTGCGTGTCGCCATGAGCAAGTCTTAACGTGCGAATCACCGCCAAGCCGATGGCAGAGTCGAGATAGTCTGCACTTGGCGTCGGCAGGCCCGCACGTAGAAACGGAATGGCAAGGTTCTCGTGCGAGGACAATCCGTTCGGGGCTGGGATCCAGTTCCACGTGTGGACCATTCTGACGTTTTGAAGCGCGGGCTGGCCGCCCTGTTCCTGGCAGACGGTCTGCCAGGTAGCACTGGTCAATTCATTCGGAACGGCATTCGCCAAATCCACAAAGTCTTCAGCCGCACCGTTAGGAAGCAGGCACCAGGCCGGCCCATGTGTGTGCCATTTGACGTCCGCAGCGAATACTTCTGGAGCAGCGCGCTTTTTATCCGCTGGCAGACAGACGTAGCCGGCACCAATCAGCTCACGTACGCCATCGATAACCAGGTATTGAAGATGCGAGGGGCGGCGTCCAGTACAGATTCCCGATTCGAATACATCCCGGTTGTACCAGTGTTCACCCATGCTGAACGTATCGTAGCCATCGTAGTGAATATATCCGTCAGCCGCCGCCCTGGCACTGTCGTGGTAGACGTTGAGCGCTTCAGTGTATTTCTTGAAGTTTTCGAGTGCATGTTTTGATTCTGCGTTCGCATGGGTGCAAACGAGGAATGACGGTAACGCCATCAAAGCAAGCACGGTGCGCAATACTGCAAGGTTTCGGGCTTGCAATGGATTGCTCATCAGAAATGCCCGACCATGGACCCACCGTCGAGCGCGCATAGATAGCAGCCGTGACGTGCCTTTGAGCAGGGCTGGACCGCGAAGCACGAAGACGTACGCTCCACCGGCCGGTCAGCAATCACCATTTCTGCGCTGATATTTCTCGAGTGCGCTTCGGGACGTATACCGCACCCATGGAATTAATGCACGGTAGAAGTATCGCAGCCACGATGACGGAAATAAGCGTCCGCGCTCTTCAAATTCGACGCGAGCGCGCGGATGATCCATGAAGCTTGGGTAGGGGAAAGGGAAGGTATAGTTGCGTCGGTCAATCCAAAACTCGATTGCGCAAATGTGTTTCATATTTTTATATCCGTAATGCGCGGGTGCAACGATTCGTATGGGGGCTCCGTGCGCGATGCCAAGTGGCTCGTCATTGAGCGTGTCGGCTAACAACACATCAGGTTGAAGGAGATCGGGAAGATACATGCACGTCCTGTATCCATCCTGGCCCTTCAGAACGACGAACTGAGACTTTTCATCAGGCCTCGCAAGCGGCAGAACGATGCGCTCGTAAAAATCAGCGAATCGGTATCCGCGCCAATGTAGATTCAGAACCGACCAGGTGGTTACGCAATGAAAATGAGAAACCTGTTCGACTCGTGGAAGGCTATTAAGTTGCTCGCCTACAACTAGCGCGGTTCCAACATCGCCAGCAACGGATATTCGAACCGCACTGGGACTGTCCGGAAACCTGTTTGCAAATAAACCGAGGCCGAAGCGATCAAAAGATGGGAATGCAAACTGACCTGGAGGGAGAGATTGTCCGGACGCCATTGCCATGCTCCTCCATTTGTCCGGTCAATTACTGACCATAGCCTGTCCGCCTTTAACTATGTCGTGGATTCCACTATCCTTCCAGTGTTAAGTACGTGAAATATGCTTAGGCAACGGCCGGCTCCGCTGTGGAGGTGGCACGGCAAGCCTGGCCAATCACCTTTTCGAGTGCTATCGGGCGGCGCGGGCGCCGATGGTCATTGCTTCCATGGAGCTCTGCATGACCGTTACCGATCAGGTACGGGAGCAGGCCGTAGCCCGCGCGATCGATGCCTGTCGCGATGTGCCCGGTGCTCTGCTACCCGTGTTGCACATGATCCAGGACGAACTCGGTTTCGTGCCGCCCGCCGCGGTCGAGTCGATCGCCCTGGGTCTGAATCTCTCCCGTGCCGACGTCCATGGCGTGCTGTCTTTTTACCACGATTTCCGCACGGAGCCCGTTGGCCAGCACGTATTGCGCCTGTGTCGTGCCGAGGCTTGCCAGGCAATGGGCGGGGCGGCACTCGAAGACCATCTTCGCCGTCGTTTGAATATCGGTTTTCATGACACGACTGCCGATGGCGCGGTGACTTTGGAACCGGCGTATTGCCTGGGTCTTTGTGCGTGTGCACCGAGTCTGATGATCGACGGACAAGTACACGGCCGTCTCGATATCGCACGCGTCGATGCGCTGCTGGCTGGTCTGTGCTCTGGTCCATTTGCGCGCCCGGATTCGAGCAGCAGACCGTGACTGAGCCCGTCACCATTTATGTTCCTGGCGACGCTGGCGCACTCGCCGTCGGTGCCGATGAGGTCGCACGCGCCATAGAAGCGGAGGCCGCAAGTCGTGGACTGTCGATCACTGTGGTACGCAACGGTTCACGCGGCCTGTACTGGCTGGAGCCGCTGGTCGAAGTGGTGTGCAACGGCGAACGCGTGGCTTACGGTCCGGTCGGTTCAGCGCAGGTCGCCAGTCTGTTCGAGGCCGGCTTCCTGCGCGGCGGGCAGCATCCGCTGGCGCTCGGCGCGACTGTCGATCTGCCGTGGCTGCGTAACCAGCAGCGTCTGACGTTTCGCCGTGTCGGCCTGATCGCGCCGACGTCTATCGCTGAATATGTGGCACTCGATGGTTATGTCGGCCTGCGGCACGCGCTCGAACTGGCGCCGTCGGCCATCGTTCAGCAAGTCACCGACAGCGGTCTGCGCGGGCGCGGTGGCGCGGCATTTCCTACCGGCATCAAGTGGAAGACCGTTGCCGATGCACCAGGCACGCAGAAATACATCGTCTGCAACGCCGACGAAGGCGACTCCGGCACGTTTGCCGATCGCATGCTGATGGAAGGCGACCCATATGTTCTGATCGAGGGCATGACCATCGCGGGCCTCGCTGTCGGTGCGACTCGGGGTTACATCTATCTGCGCAGCGAGTATCCGCATGCCGAACGCGTGTTGAACGAAGCGATAGCGCAGGCGACGGCAACGGGTTATCTCGGCGCGGACATTCTCGGCAGCGGCTTGCGATTTACACTCGAGGTGCGACGTGGTGCCGGTGCATATATTTGCGGTGAAGAAACAGCGCTGCTCGAAAGTCTCGAAGGTCGGCGCGGGCAAATTCGTTTCAAACCGCCGCTACCTGCGCACAAGGGGTTGTTCGCACAACCGACGGTTGTCAACAACGTCATCTCGCTCGCTACTGTGCCGGTCATCCTGCAACACGGTGCGGCGCACTATGCCGATTTCGGGATGGGGCGCTCGCGTGGCACTCAGCCGTTCCAGCTTGCCGGCAATGTACGGCAGGGCGGACTGATAGAGACTGCTTTCGGGCTCACCCTGGGCGAACTGATCAACGATTGGGGTGGAGGCACGGCGAGCGGCCGCCCGGTGCGCACGGCGCAGGTCGGCGGGCCGCTGGGCGCTTACCTGCCGGTCGCGCAGTTCGATACGCCACTCACTTATGAAGATTTCGCGGCAAAGTCAGCGATGCTTGGCCACGGCGGCGTGGTCGTGTTCGACGATACGGTCGATATGGCAGCAATGGCCCGTTTCGCGATGGAATTCTGCGCGGTCGAATCCTGCGGCAAATGTACGCCGTGTCGACTCGGTGCTGTACGTGGTCGCGAACTCATCGAGCACATCATCGCCGGTCGCGACGTCGAGCGGCGCCTGCGCACGCTGCGCGAGCTGTGCGACACCATGGTCAGTGCGTCACTCTGCGCGCTCGGTGGCATGGCGCCGTTTCCGGTGCTGAGCGCGCTCGATCATTTTCCTGAAGATTTCATTCGCGCCGGCCGTCACGCGGCCTGACAGCGCACGGGGAGTTCCGACATGCGATCAAAAGACGAATCCGACTTCGGCACGCCGCTGCGGCATGCGGCCACCACGGTCAGCCTGACCATCGACGGCACACCGGTGCAAGTCGCTGCCGGCACTTCCGTGTTGCGCGCAGCAGCCGTAGCCGGCATCCAGATCCCGAAGCTGTGTGCGACGGACAGTCTCGATGCTTTCGGATCCTGCCGGCTGTGTCTGGTGCAGGTCGAAGGCATGCGCGGCTTTCCGGCCTCGTGCACGACGCCAGTCACTGAAGGCATGCGCGTGACGACGCAAAACCCGCGACTGGGCGGTCTGCGCCGCAACGTCATGGAACTCTATATTTCGGATCACCCGCTGGATTGCCTGACCTGCCCGGCCAACGGGCATTGCGAACTGCAGGACATGGCCGGCGCTGTGGGTCTGCGTGAAGTGCGCTACGGGTACGAAGGCGCCAATCACCTGGCTGTCGAGAAAGACGAGAGCAATCCGTACTTCACGTTCGACCCGAGCAAATGCATCGTCTGTTCGCGCTGTGTGCGCGCTTGCGATGAAGTCCAGGGAACGTTTGCGCTGACGATCGCAGGGCGCGGTTTTGAGTCCCATGTGAGCGCGGGCAGTGAGCAGGATTTCGTCGATTCCGAGTGTGTTTCCTGTGGCGCCTGCGTGCAGGCCTGCCCGACCGCGACGCTGATGGAGAAATCGATCATCGAACTCGGCCAGCCCGAACACAGCGTGATCACGACCTGCGCTTACTGCGGCGTCGGTTGTTCGTTCCGTGCCGAAATGAAGGGCGCCGAAGTCGTACGCATGGTGCCGCATCAGGACGGCAAAGCCAATCACGGTCATTCCTGCGTCAAAGGGCGCTTCGCTTTCGGCTACGCGACGCATCCGGATCGCATCTCGACACCGATGATCCGCGCAACCATCCACGAGCCCTGGCGCGAAGTGTCCTGGGACGCGGCAATCGCTCACGCTGCGTCAGAGTTCAAGCGGATCCAGGCCGCGTACGGCCGGGGCGCAGTTGGCGGCATTACGTCTTCGCGTTGCACCAACGAAGAAACCTATCTCGTGCAGAAACTCGTGCGCGCGGCCTTCGGCAATAACAATGTCGACACCTGCGCGCGAGTCTGCCATTCGCCTACCGGTTATGGTCTCAAACAGACGCTCGGCGAATCGGCCGGCACGCAAGCTTTCGATTCCGTCGATCAGGCCGATGTCGTCGTTGTCATCGGCGCCAATCCGACGGACGGACATCCGGTTTTTGCCTCGCGACTGATCCAGCGCCTTCGAGCCGGAGCGCGCCTGATCGTGGTCGATCCGCGCGGCATCGATCTCGTACGCATGCCGCACGTCGCGGCGGACTATCACCTCAAACTGCGCCCGGGCAGTAACGTGGCGCTGATCAACGCACTGGCTCACGTGATCGTGACCGAGGGTCTGGTCGATCGCGCATTTGTCGCGACGCGTTGCGACGTCGCTTCATTCGACAAATGGGAACGCTTCGTCGCCGAGCCGCGCCATGCGCCGGAGCACACCGCAACGGTCACCGGCGTGCCGGCAGCCGACGTACGCGCCGCTGCGCGACTCTATGCCACCGGCGGCAATGCGGCCATCTACTATGGACTCGGTGTCACAGAACACAGCCAGGGTTCGACGATGGTCATGGGTATTGCGAATCTTGCGTTGGCAACCGGCAATTTCGGTCGCGAAGGCGTCGGCGTGAATCCACTGCGCGGTCAGAACAACGTTCAGGGATCGTGCGACATGGGTTCGTTCCCGCACGAATTCGCCGGCTATCGGCATGTGTCCGATGTTCAAACCCGTAAGCTGTTCGAAGCGGCCTGGGGTGTCACGCTGGATGACGAACCGGGCCTGCGCATTCCGAACATGTTCGAAGCGGCACTCGATGGGACGTTCCGCGGACTGTATATCCAGGGCGAGGATATCGCGCAGTCCGATCCGGACACTCAGCATGTCACGGCAGCGCTCGAGGCGATGGAATGTATCGTCGTCCAGGACTTGTTCCTGAACGAGACGGCCAAGTATGCGCACGTCTTCCTGCCGGGCTCATCGTTTCTCGAGAAAGACGGCACCTTTACCAATGCCGAGCGACGTATATCGCGCGTGCGCCGCGTGATGCCACCGCTTGGCGGCAAAGCGGACTGGGAAGCAACGCTGCTGCTGGCGGAGGCACTCGGTTATCCGATGGCGTATCGGCATCCGGGCGAGATCATGGACGAGATTGCGCGCCTGACGCCGACGTTCACCGGTGTCAGCTATGCCGTGCTGGACGAACTCGGCAGTATTCAGTGGCCTTGCAACGAGACCACGCCGGCCGGCACCCCGACAATGCATGAAACCAGCTTCACCCGCGGTCTCGGCCGGTTCATGCTGACACCTTATGTTGCCACGCATGAGCGCACCAACGATAAGTATCCGCTGGTGTTGACTACCGGTCGCGTTCTGTCGCAGTACAACGTCGGTGCGCAGACGCGGCGGACGCAGAACAGCGTCTGGCATGCCGAAGACAGACTCGAAATCCATCCACACGACGCCGAGACACGCGGCATCGCCGAGGGCGATTGGGTCGGCATCCGCAGCCGTTCGGGCGAGACAGTTCTGCGCGCACGCGTCAGCGAGGCGATGCAGCCAGGCGTGATCTACACCACGTTCCATTTCCCGGAATCCGGCGCTAACGTGATCACGACTGAACATTCGGACTGGGCAACTAATTGTCCGGAGTACAAAGTGACTGCGGTGCAGGTCGTCAAGGTGAACGAACCATCGGCGTGGCAGGAACGCTTCCGCCGTTTTTCAGTCGAGCAGCAGAAGCTGCTGGATGAGCGTGCGACACTCGCGCGCTGAAACGCCGGTAATCGAAGCCGCTCCGGGGGCTATCGCAACGCTTCCGGTGCGGCGGTATCGTGACGGAGTCGGCGAGACGACGCTTGATCGACTGGCCGAAGAAGTGCCGGTGGCAATTCTATGCAACGGCGAACCGCACGCCGTGATGTTGCTGACGCCGGCCGATCTTGAGGACTTCGCCCTCGGTTTCGCGCTGACAGAAGGCTTGATCGAACAGCCCCGTCAGCTCGTGTTGATCGAACAGCGCATCCTGGAAGACGGCATCGAACTCGATTTGAGTCTGCCTGTGACGCCGGCCTCCAACGCAGCAACCGCAGCAGCAAGTCCGCGCGCACTGGCCGGCCGTTCTGGCTGCGGCATGTGCGGCAAGCGCATGCTGAGCGAAGCGCTGCGCGTGCCGCCACCCGTGACTGATGGCCCGCACATCAAGCGCGACGCACTTGTCCGTGCGGCGGCCGCGGTCGCCGATCTGCAGATATTGAATCGTGAGACGGGGGCTGTGCATGCTGCGGCCTGGGCTACGCTCGACGGCGACGTATTCGCCGTGCGTGAAGATATCGGTCGACATAACGCGCTCGATAAATTGATCGGCGCGCGCGCGCGTGGTCGATTCCCCCCCGGGTTCCTCGTCATGACCAGCCGCGCCAGCTACGAAATTGTAACCAAGGCCGCAGCGGCAGGCATCTCGCTGGTCGCCGCGATTTCAGCCCCGACTGCGCGAGCGGTACGCATGGCCGTGGCCTGTCGAGTCACACTGGCCGGCTTCGTCCGCGGTACCGGCATGGTCATCTACAACGACGCGGGGCGCATCCTCGCCGATGAGGTTTAGTTCACCATGCATATCGAAAGACTGGTCGAAATGGCCAACGATATCGCCGCCAATCTCGCAGCTGACCCGGAGGTTGCGGTCGAGGCAATTGCATCGCATATCCACCGTTTCTGGGATCCACGCATGCGCGAACAGTTGCTCGGCTTTGTTGTCGGGGGCGGCAGCGGCCTCGCACCCGAAGCGCAGGCTGCCGTGCTGCAACTTGCCTCTGCGTCGATGAATTGAACCTTCCAACTGCTCAGAAATAGAACTGCCAGGCGTATTCAGCGAATGACAGCGCAGCGATGGCCAGCGCGAACGCAGCCACGTAGCGCATTGCGGTCTTGACCTTCCACACGTAAACCATATTCAACACAGCGTAAGCCGCCGCGGCGTCGCGCAGTTGCACGAATGCGCCCGGATCGTAAGGCGACGCCACTTGCGCCCAATAGGCGACAAGCAGGCCGAGCGCGAATAGCACACCAGCGAGAATTAAGCGCAGCAGCAGGCCGGCCAGGGATTTGTTCCCGGGTCGGTGAGCAGATGTTCGATCGGGGTGCATGCGCGGTGAGAGGACGTACGCTGTTTGGGGGTCACGGAACCTCGTTATCGAGGTTCGCGGTCGCAATGATCGCGCGATTGACACCGAATTGCCATCTAGCCGTCAAGTTTCGTTCAACAGACTGTCAATAAGCGCGGGTACCTTCAATCGCGGGCAAACAGCCTGACAGCCACACGCTGGAACTCAGGCGCTCACAGCGTACCAGGAAAACCTACGGAGCTTGATTTCATGAAAGGGAGCAAACACCCGCGTAACGAGGTGACGGTCAATCCGTCCAGCAACGAGTCCATCCACGAGGTAATCGCGCGCGTCGAAAATTCGCGCCGACAGTTCCTCAAGCAATCCTTCGGTGCGGCGGCACTGGCTTCACTGGGTGGCCTCGGCATGACCGGCCTGATGCGCGATGCAAGCGCTGCGCCCATTCCGCCGGCCAATGGCTTTGGCGGTATCGGTTTCGAGAGCATACCGCCAGGCCTTGCGCCCGTCGTCAATGAAATCCGCGTACCAGTCGGCTACAAAGTCGAAGTATTGGCTACCTGGGGTCAACCGATCATGCCCGGTGCGCCCGACTGGCGCGAAGATGCGACGCAGGACGCCGCTGCACAGCTGCAGCAGTTCGGCATGCACTGCGACGGGATGCACCTGTTCCCGTTCCCGACCCGCGGCGGTCTGTCCAGCGATCGCGGCGTGCTGTGCGTCAACAACGAGTATACGCATGAAGAAATTCTCCACGGCGCTGAAGGTCTCGGCGGCGGTGCCGGTGTAACCATCGCGAAAGTGCGCAAATCACAGGCCGCGCATGGCGTGTCGATCGCTGAGATTCGGCGTACCGCCAACAAGTGGGGCGTGGTTCGCACCTCTCCTTACGGCCGACGCGTGACCGTGAATACGCCCATGCGGATTGCCGGTCCGGCCGCTGGCCATCCGCTCTTGAAGTCGAAAAAATACAACATACAGCCGGGTGGCTCGGTCGAAATCGGCACCAATGATGGTTATACCGCTTACGGTACGGCCAACAACTGCGCCCATGGCTACACGCCATGGGGTACCTATCTGACCTGCGAAGAGAACTGGAACGGTTATTTTGCGGCGCCGACCAATGGCGCAGCCATCGGCCCTGAATACGCGGCGCAGAAACCGACCATCCTGCAGAACAACAACCGCTATGGCGTCGGCCAGATCGATTTTGGTTATCGCTGGCACCTGGTTGACGCGCGTTTCAATGCCGACGTCAACCCGCTCGAGCCGCATCTGTTCGGTTGGGTGGTCGAAATCGATCCGTTCGATCCGGCCAGCGTGCCGGTCAAACGCACTGCGCTCGGCCGGACCAAACACGAGAGCGCTCAGCTTGCGATGAGCGCGGTGCCGAACAGCAGTACGCGTCGCGTTGCCTATTATCTCGGCGACGATGAACGCAACGAATACATCTACAAGTTCGTCTGCGCACGTGCGTTCAATCCGGCCAATCGCGCTTCGAATCGCGATCTGCTCGATACCGGCACACTGTACGTCGCGCGTTTCGATTCGACGCCTGGTGCAGCGGCGGGCACTTATCGTGGCACGTGGCTTGCGCTCGTTCCGGGTACCGATACTGTCATCGACAATCCGAATGTGCCTGGAACGAAGTTCAAGCTGCGTGAACTGCCAACGTTTGCCGGTGCGAACGATGCGGAAGTCCTGGCCAAGATCCTGATCAGCACGCGTCAAGCCGCTGATGCGGTCGGCGCGACGATGATGGATCGTCCCGAGTGGACCGCGCTGCGCACGTATGCCAACGGTTACGGCTACGACATCAATGGTGCCGGCGCTGGCTACAACGCGCAGTATCCGCTCGAAGCCTACTGCACCTTGACCAACAACAATCGTCGCGGCGGCGGTGGCAGTATTTCGGTCAACAACCCGAATGGCAGCACGGCGGCTGCGAGTGCGCGGCCGCCGGTGGACCTCGCGAACCCGCGACCCGATAACGATTATGGTCACATCGTCCGCTGGCGCGAAAATGGCAACGTTGTCACAGCCACGGCTTTCGAATGGGACATCTTCGTCCTGTGCGGCGATTCGCTCACTACGAAAACACTCGCGGCGAATTACCTCAAAGACAATTTCATCGGGGTTAACGCTGCCGATCCGAATTTCAACCGGAAGATGTACGAAGGGAATATCGCCGACGTGCCGGCCGGTAGCGCGGATTTCGGTGCGCCTGACGGCCTCTGGTTCGACCAGTTCGGACGACTGTGGATCCAGACAGATCAGGTTGGCGATGCTGGCGGTGACTTTGTCAATGTCGGCGCCAATGTCATGTGCTGTGCCGATCCGAACACGCGGGAGATTCGCCGCTTTCTCACCAGCCCGCGCAACTGCGAAGTCACGGGCGTGAGCAACACGCCGGATGGCAAGGCGATGTTCGTCGGCATCCAGCACCCTGGCGAGGATTCGCCGGCCGCCAATCCGACACAGTTCAGCAACTGGCCGCAAGCGCAGTTCGCCGCGAACAGTTTCGGTGAACCCCTGGCGACCGATATCGGCGGCAATCCGTTACCGTCCGGCGCCAATGTTCGACCGCGTTCAACGGTGCTGGTCATTACCCGCGACGACGGCGGCGTCATCGGCGCCTGAGCGTAACAAAGCGAATAGTCGTGAGCGGCAACGCGACCGCCGCTCACCTCACCATGAATCGATAAGGAGACTGAAATGAATACACCAATGCTCGCAAGCGCGGCACTGCTCGCCGGCGGCTTGTTCATGCAGACGAACGCCCAAGCAGCGCTCTATACGGACAGCGCCGCATTCGGCGCGATTGACGAAGACTTCGAAACGTTTGACGGCCTGGTCGTACCATCGCCCTGGCCAGTGCTGGTCGCTGGCGGCACCGCCATCGTTACGGCGGATTCTGACATGACGCTAGGTGCGTTTGCTGTCGATTTGAATGAGAACGGCACCTGGGGTGCGGGCAATCGCTTCGCCGGCGTCGGTGATCTCGTCAATGGCGGTACCGACTACGACGGCAGCATTTATTTCACGTTCGACCCGGCTTACGGCGCGGGCGCGATATTCAGCATCTATCAGGAGCTGAGTGGCGTGGCCGAGATCACGCTCGAAGCTTACGGCAGCGATTACACGTTGCTCGAGTCGTACTCGTTCGTGATCAATTTCGCCGATCCCTTTCTGAGCAATGTCGGGGTGTTCTATGGCATTGGGCGCGCCACCGCCGACGTCGTTGGACTGCGTATCAGCGGCGATGGCTTCGTGCTCGACGATCTGCGCATCGCCGGGGCACCGGTGCCGCTGCCGGCGGCACTGCCCCTGTTACTCGCAGGCGCCGGACTGCTGGGTGCAGCTGCTCGTCGACGCGTCTGATTTTCTCAGCGGGGCGCCCCGGTGCGTCTGCTCCCGGCAATAGCGTTGCTTGGCGTAAGCCTTGCGGCAGCCGGCGAGCAGACTGTGCTGGCGCCGATAGCCGACGCGACGCTGTTTGAAGACAATCCTGATTTCGCGAGTGGTGCCGGCGATTTTCTGTTCATCGGACCGATCGCGAGCGGCTCGCCGCGCCGGGCGCTGTTGCGGTTCGGTCTTTCATCGATTCCGTCAAACGCCATCATCAACGCCGTCACGCTTCGTTTCGTTATTGATCGTGCAGCGATAGGGTCGAGACTCGATGATCAGGCACGACTGCATAAGGTGCTGGCGGAGTGGGGTGAGGGCAACTCGAACGGTGGTACCGGTGGCGCAGGTACGCCGGCGGCGAGCGGCGACGCGACCTGGAATGTGCGTTTTTTCGGCGCCGTGCCACCAGCTCCCTGGACGCACGAAGGTGGCGATTTCGCCACCGGTGCGAGTGCGAGTGTGACCGTCGGCGGTATCGGCAGTTACACCGTGCCATCGACGCCCGCGCTGGTACAGGACGTGCAGCAATGGCTGCTCGGACCTGCGGCGAATTTCGGTTGGTTCCTGCTCGGTCCCGAAGGCGACGACGTATCGCAGCGTGCGCGTCGGCTGTACGGCCGGTCCGCAGCCGCGGTTGATTCGCGGCCCCAGTTGACCGTCGATTTTTCGCTGCCAGCGGAGGTCGAAACGCGCAGCGTGCCTATACCGGAGTGGAGCTTGCTGCTGCTCGCTGCCGCCTTACTCGGACGCGGGGGAAGTCGGCGCTATCGTTGCGTTCGAATTGCCCGCTACTGCGCTCCCCGCTTGGCGGGGAGCGCAGACAACTCCACGCAGTCGGCCAATCAGTCGCTCAGCGCCGGGCCCGCTTGAACCCGGCCACGCCGACCACCGCACTGCCGAGCAGCCATACGGCTGCCGGCACCGGGACGGGTGAGTAGCCGGTAAGATTGGCGATGTAAGGCGGCTGATCTTCTTCTCCGGCCTGGTTGAGTCCAATCGCATTCGGGGTCAGGCGAAAGCCCGTTGCATTGGTCTTGATCAGGTACCAGCCGGTCTGCGGCTTGTCCTCATCGACATTGACATCGGTGGCCAACCCGACCGCGTCGGCGTCGAATTCATCGTCGCTGTCATCTTCGATGTTCGAGTTCAGGCTGCGTGCCGCCGAGAACAGGTTGAGGTCATCCGAACTGACGAACGTCCACGCCACTTCGACGTCGAAGTTCGAAAATCCGAAACGAAAGATATCGTTGATCTCGCCTTCTTCGCTCGGGTCGAGCACGATGCGCGATCCGAACACGAGCTTGCCGTCGTTGCTGTCGCGAAACACGGCGTCGAAGAACTCGCCGACTTCTTCGAGTTCACCGGGCTCGTCTTCGCTGGGCAGGGCGAAGTCTGTTTCGCGGATCGCCGCCAGCAGGACGAGGTTGGAAGGCAGTTCGAAAGTAAACGGCAGTTCGTTGTTAGTCTGCACGCCGGGCTGCAGCAGCAGCGGATCGGTGAACGGACTGTTGGATCCGTAAACACGCAGCGTGCCTTGAGTCGGGAGTGGAGTAAAAGCGGCAAGCGCAGGTCCGGCAGCGGCGGCGAGGCTCGCGGCGAGCACGAGTCGGGTCAATTTCACGGTGTCTCTCCTGGTGTACGTTCGTCTATACCGACCATGCGCCCGGGTATGTCAGACGCTGGATCGGTCGCTCGCGGTGATCCGTTACGCACAGGCCTGATGATGACGACGCGTTCTGATGCGCATCTGTTGCAGCGGAGCATAGGGAGCGCCCCATTCAGGATCAACGAGAAAAATTCCCGACTGTCGGTCGTCCTCGAGTACTCGGGAAAAATTCCCTACGCATCGTTTCCGGCAGTCCCTAAAGTCGAGCCACATTCATGCGCGCCTCGCCGGGTTCCCGATACCGATGCGCGTTGCGGTGCCCGGCACGTCGTGCTCATCGAAGTTTCAACGCATGCGTTTCCGTCCGTTCAGCTCGCTCGCTATTCCTACGGCGCTGACATATGCGCTTGCGACGCTTGCGGCAACGCCATCGGCGCAAGAAACCGAAGAGGCAGGAGACGAAGTCGTGGTGTACGGGAAACGGCCACGTGTACTGACGCCGTTGCCCGGCGTCAAACTCGACCCGGGTCTGGCCACGAGCAACATTCAGCGCGCGACAGCAGAAGAGATTGCCGCCAGCGGTGCAATCAGTACGACGCAGTTCATGAGCGAGCGACTGCAGTCAGTGACGGTGCAGGACAATACCGGCAATCCTTTCCAGCAGGACCTCGTGTTTCGCGGCTTCTCCGCCTCGCCGCTGATCGCCACACCGCAGGGACTCTCGGTCTATCTCGATGGCGTGCGCGTCAACGAACCTTTCGGCCAGGTCGTCAACTGGGATCTGATCCCGCTCAATGCCATCGATCAGCTCGCGTTGCTGCCGGGGTCGAATCCGCTGTTCGGCCTGAATTCGCTGGCCGGTGCGCTGTCGCTGACGACCAAGTCGGGTTTCACCGCGCCGGGCCTCGATGCCACGCAGACGGCGGGCAGCTGGGGCCGTCGCCAGACCCAGTTGACGGCCGGTGCCAGCGATGAGCACGTCGGTGGCCTGCTTGCCATCAACTATCTGCGTGAGGACGGCTGGCGACGCAGTTCGCCGTCGGCCATCAACCAGGCGTTCGCGCGCGGCGATGTCGAGAGCAGCCGGGGACAGTTGACAGTGCAGTTGTTACACGCAGACAACGAACTGCTCGGCGGCGGGCTCATTCCCGCCGAGGATCTGCGGGTCGATCCCCGGCAGGTTTACACCTCACCCGATGGCATTTCCAACGAACTTGATCATCTGTGGCTGACTGGGCGTGCAGACTTCAACGACGATTTTTCGACCAGCGTGCTGGCTTATCGTCGCAACTCCGATCAGGAAAGTGTCAACGGCGATTTCTGGGACGACTGGGTCGAGGCCGCGGCACTGCGCATTCCAACCTGTGATGTCGCGCCGGGCGTGCCAGCGGCACCGAACCAGGCGATCAACGGCGCCGAAAATACGCCGGGCGATCCGCTCGTGCCGAACACCGGCGTATCGGGTTGCATCACCAATGGAGTGCTCGGCTTCGGCGATACCGAGCAGGAGAGTCGTGGTCTCGGTCTGCAGCTGAACTGGGTGACCGCGCGAAATCAGCTCGTCGTCGGGGCGACCTATGACAGCGACGGAACGCTGTTCGAACAATCCGAACAGCTCGCTTATATTCTTGCCGACAGGCAGGTGGTGGCTGACCCCGACAGACAATTCTCGCGCACGACGATCACCGTCGTCCCACCCGGCACGCCGCTACCACCGCCTTCAACCGATACGCTCGTCGCCAAGCGCTACGTCGATGAAGGCTGCGACAAGGATCCGGCGAGTCCGGATTTCGATCCCGGCGTCGATCTCATCCTCGGGATCGGCGCCTGTACGCCAGGAGACTATGCTCAGGCCATCGCCCTGATGACAGGCGCCGGATTCCCATCGGTCTTCATCGATACCGTCACCGCGGCGTCGCTGATTGGCACGTTGCCCCCACCGGACCCGGGCGGCACGTTCAGCTTCACCGACACGCTCCCGGTTACCAATCTTCTCGCCGCGAGTTCGCGACCCATCCTGCAGAACCGCGTGAATGGCAACAATCGCTCGATTGCCGGGTATCTGTTCGACGTGCTGAGCGTGCGACCCGGCGTCAATCTGTCTTTCGGTGCGCGCTATTCGTACACGCGCGTGCGCACCGAGACACAGAATGAGTATGGTCGCGCACTGTTCAATTTTCAGGCCGACGATCTGGCGTCGATCATTCCGCGCTGCCGTGGCCCGGGCGACCCACCACCGCTGGCGACCAATGTCACCGACGATCTGCCGTTCTTCACCTGTCGCGAAGAGACGCACGTCTACAGGGCTTTCAATCCAGCGGTCGGTATCAGTTGGGACGCGCGCGAGAATCTGAGTCTGTTCGCCAACTATAGTCGCGGTTCGCGCACACCATCGGCTATCGAGCTCGCCTGTGCGCGGCCAAGTCGGGAGGATCTTCTGCGCGATCCGGGTCTGCGCCCGGGCTGTACGATCCCGACCACGCTCAGCAATGATCCGTTCCTGCCGCAGGTGCGTTCGACTACCTACGAACTGGGTACGCGCGGCGAGTGGGTTGACCTGTTCAGCTGGGACATCGCGCTGTTTCAGACCGATCTCGACGACGACATCATTTTCGTCGCGCTCGGCTATGGGAACCGCGGCGTGTTCGACACCTTCGGCCGCACGCGCCGACGCGGTGCGGAAATCGGCCTGAAAGGTGCCACGCAGCGCATCGACTGGTATGTGAATTATTCGCACGTCGAGGCTACGTTCCAGTCGCAGGCATCTGTTATCAACCTGTCGAACAGCAGCGCCGATCGCGAGACCATTCCCGGCACCGATCTGCTCGAAGGCGAGTTCCTGATCGCGCCCGGAGACATCATACCCGGCGTGCCGGCGCACGCGCTGCGCGCGGGTGTTGTGGCCGAAGTGCTGCCGCACTTCACATTGGGCATCCAACTGCTGGCGCAGTCTTCCGCCTACGTGCGCGGTAACGAGAACAACGCACATCGCCCGGGCGGTACCGACAACAGCAGCACGAAACCGCGCCACTTCCGTGACTACGTCGGCGCAGGCGAAATCGCGCCTTTCGCCGTGTTCAATCTCGATGCCGGCTACCGCATCACCGCTACGATCAGCGCCTTTGCCCAGGTCGACAATCTCTTCGACGCGAATTTCGTGACCGCCGGGCAATTGGGCCGCAACGCATTTCCGAGTGAGTTTCCGACCGATGCACCTTACGGCACGCGCGACGCTTCGGGCTTCAGCAACAACAGCAATGACTGGACCCACTCGCAGTTCGCCGGCCCCGGCGGTCCGCGTGCGGTGTGGGTAGGGATTCGCTATGCCAGTCAGTAACCAGGAATGAAATCCATGCATGCCCATAGCACTTTGACACTCATCGCCCTGCTCGGGATAACGCTGCCGGTATTCGCTGCATTTCAGACATTGCCGACTACCGGTGCGACCGTCAACGGTTCAGCCAACGAGCTGTTTGATCCGCTGCGCATCAATCCCGGCACGCTCATCAATCCCAGCGTGCCTCCGCCGCACAACAATCTGGACGCCTACGCGCTGCCGTCGCAGTTCACCGTCGTCAACCAGCGCACGCAGAACATCGTCCTCGACGGCAACGCCATCGGGCAGACGCCAGGAGTCGACTACGTCGTCGGTACGGTGCGCGACTACGTTCTTCGCGACACCTCGCCAGCGGGTGCCAATCGACTCGTATTCGCGCTGCGCGCGGTGCTGAATAACACCGTCAACGGTACGCAGAACGTCTATGAGATCAATAACGTTCTGCGCAGCGGCTTCAACGGCTTCGCAGTCGAAGCAGCGTGGTCGCGCGGCAGCGATCGGGATCTGCGCATGTACAACACGTCGCGCACGTCAACGCTCTTCGGCCAGGGCACCCGCACATTCGACCCCGACGTCGTGCTCATGCAGTCGGACATCAACGTCAGCGAGGGCAATCCGTGGTCGGGCTGGTATTTTATGCGTACCAATGCCCTCTACTGTGCGACAGCATCGGGTTCGGTGCGTTTGTATCAGGCAGGCGAAGAAGGCCAGCCTGTGGTGCTCGAAACGTTTTCGGGGTTTCGCCCATTGGCACCTATCGACAGCGATGGCGATGGTATTGCGGACGGCCTTGAAGACCCCAATTGCAATGGCCTAGTCGATGCGGGCGAAAGCGACCCGCATGACCCGGACTCGCCATTGGCTGCTCGACGTGTGCCGGTACCGCGAGCGGCATTGATAGCGCTGGCGCTGCTCCTCGCCGGCGTGTCGATCAGGGTCGATCGGGGGTGGAAGCGAAAGTAGTCCTCGCGATTCCACGAGCGGGTAAGGGATCGGATCCTTACCCGCCCGCAGGCGTCGCCGCGCCTAAACAGTCGCTGCCTCAGGCAGCGGCAACGTTCATGACGGCTTTCACTTCGAGGAATTCCTCGAAACCGAACTCGCCCCATTCACGACCGTTGCCGGACTGCTTGTAGCCACCGAAAGGCGCACTGAAGTCGAGACCCGCACCGTTGACGTGGACGTTGCCCGCACGCAGGCGGTTGATCACATTCTGCAGGCGCTGGGTATCGGTACCCGAAACATAAGCGGACAGGCCGTACACGGTGTCGTTGGCGATTGCGATCGCATCTTCATCGTCCTTGTACGGCAGTACACACATGACCGGCCCGAAAATTTCTTCGCGCGCGATGGTCATATCGTTGCGGACATTGGCAAAGATAGTCGGCTTGACGAAGTAGCCATGCGTGAGTCCTTCCGGCAGACCGGGACCGCCGCAGACCAGCGTTGCTCCTTCGGCGATACCCGCTTTGATGAGCGCCTGAATCTTGTCGAACTGCACTTTGCTGACAACCGGACCGATAGTCGAGTCAGCGAGTTTCGGATCGCCGACGTTGACATTCGCTGTCGCCGCTTTGGCAATCGCTACCGCTTCGTCGTGGCGCGCGGCCGGGACCAGCATGCGGCTCGGTGCATTACAGGACTGACCGGAGTTGGTCATCATCGATTGAATGCTGCCGGTGATCGCGGTCTGGAAATCGGCATCGTCGAGAATGATGTTGGCGGATTTGCCACCCAGTTCCTGGGCCACGCGCTTGACAGTATCGGCGGCCGCTTTTGCCACCAGAATACCGGCGCGGGTCGAACCCGTGAACGACATCATGTCGACATCGGGGTGCGCTGACAGCGGAGCACCAACGCCAGGACCATCGCCGTTGACGAGATTGAACACGCCAGCGGGAACACCGGCCGCATGCAGTACTTCGGCGAAGATGGCAGCGTTCAACGGCGCGACTTCAGACGGCTTGAGGACCATCGTGCAACCGGCGGCGAGTGCCGGAATGACCTTGCACGCAATCTGGTTGATCGGCCAGTTCCACGGCGTGATGAGTCCGCACACACCTATCGGTTCGCGACGCAGCGTTATCTTGCCGCGCTGTTCCTCGAATTCGTAGTGCTTCAAGACTTCGATGGTGGCGCCGAGATGCGCGGGGCCCATGGCTGCCTGCGCTGCTTTGGACAGCCACAGCGGGGCGCCCATCTCGCTTGAAATGGTGTCGACCATTTCGGCATAACGCTCTTTGTACTTCGCGCCGATGGCTTCCAGCAGCTCGATGCGCTCCTTGCGCGAGGTGCGCGAGAAACTGGCGAATGCGGCCTTGGCGGCGGCGACAGCTTTGTCGACGTCCTTGGCGTTGCCCAGCATGATTTGACCGACGACCTGTTCGGTGGCCGGATTGATGACATCGAATGGCTTCGGCTCAGTCGGTTCGACCCACGCGCCATTGATATAAAACTTGAGGCAATTCTCCATCACGTTCTCCTGAGTGCAAGAGGAAGGGCAGCCGACAAGGCTGCCGTTGAGTAAATGCAATGTCGTGGGCAGGCAGAATAGTTCCGGTCCATACCGGCATCGACATGCATATTTATAGTTGGGCTATCCTGCTTATTATGCCACGAGCGCGGTCCCATCAATATCGGCTCGAATATGAACACATATGCATAACTGCAAGTCGTCCGACGCTATACACGAAGCCGTCTCGGAGGCGGCAAACCTGCCCGAGACACAGACCTTGATGGCCGCTGTCATCCGTCTGTTGGCGAAAACCGCCGAGCGCCCGAATGTGCCACAGCTGCGCACCCTGCTGGCTCTGCTCGGTGAACTGCGCGGGCATCCAGGACTGTTGCGCCAGCCGGCCGTATTGGCCGGTTTGGCTGAAGCACATGCCCTGATGGTCGAGCGACTGTCGCAGGTCGCCTTGGCCGAAGCCTGCCCGGCCGAGATCTCGAGCCCAGACGGCGATGAGCGCCAGCTCCACTGAAGCTTAACTGAGCCAGCCGGGCGAAAAAACCTTCAGTTTCTGAGGGCATCGTCGGTCGGGGGCATTTCGAGACATACCGAAAGACGAGGAGGTCGATCATGGATCAGAAAGTCAAACCGCAGCCTTTGGCGGCTTTGCAGGCCGTCAGCGAAGATATCGCGGTGCGCTCGCGTTACGACAACTTCATCGGTGGCCGCTGGGTCACCCCGGTCAAAGGCCAGTATTTCGACAACACCACGCCCATCACAGCCGAGAAGATTTGCGACGTCGCGCGCTCGACCGCGGCCGACATCGAACTCGCGCTTGACGCCGCGCACGCCGCAAAGGTGGGCTGGGGCCGAACGCCGCCAGCCGAACGTGCGGCCAAGCTGATGGCGATTGCCGATCGCATGGAGAAGCATCTGCATAGCCTGGCCACTGTCGAATCGGTCGACAATGGCAAACCGATACGCGAGACGCTCGCTGCCGACGTGCCGCTGGCTATCGATCATCTGCGTTACTTCGCTTCGTGCATACGGGCTCAGGAGGGCTCGCTGTCGCAGATCGACGAAGACACCGTCGCTTATCACTTCCACGAGCCGCTCGGCGTCATCGGCCAGATCATTCCGTGGAATTTTCCGCTCCTGATGGCCATCTGGAAACTTGCGCCGGCGCTCGCCGCCGGCAATTGCGTGGTATTGAAGCCGGCTGAGCAGACGCCGATGAGCATCATGGTGCTGGCCGAACTGATCGCCGATCTGCTGCCACCCGGGGTGCTGAATATCGTCAATGGTTTCGGAGTCGAGGCTGGCAAGCCGCTCGCGAGCAGTCCTCGCGTCAACAAGGTTGCGTTCACCGGCGAGACGACCACTGGCCGGCTCATCATGCAGTATGCGTCGGAGAACATCATTCCCGTAACGCTCGAACTGGGCGGCAAATCGCCGAACATATTTTTCGAGGATGTCATGGCGGCCGACGATGAATTTCTCGATAAAGCGCTCGAGGGATTTACCATGTTCTGCCTGAACCAGGGCGAAGTGTGCACCTGCCCGTCGCGTGCGCTGATCCATGAATCGATTTACGATGCGTTCATGGAGCGTGCCATCGCTCGCGTGGCCAAAGTCCGCCAGGGCAATCCGCTGGAACTCGAGACCATGGTCGGCGCGCAGGCCTCTTCAGACCAACTCGAAAAAATCCTCTCGTACATCGCCATCGGCAAGGACGAGAAAGCGACGCTGCGCATCGGTGGCGAACGCGCCAAAATCGCCGGATGTGAAAATGGCTACTACATGCAGCCGACGGTGTTCGAAGGGCACAATCGCATGCGGATTTTCCAGGAAGAGATCTTCGGGCCGGTATTGTCGGTCACCAAGTTCAAAGACGAAGCCGAAGCGCTGAGCATCGCCAACGATACGCTGTATGGACTCGGTGCAGCGGTATGGTCGCGCGATGGCGCGCGCGCTTACCGCATGGGTCGAGGGATCCAGGCCGGTCGCGTATGGACCAATTGCTATCACCTGTATCCGGCACATGCGGCTTTCGGCGGTTACAAGCAGTCCGGCATCGGGCGGGAGACGCACAAGATGATGCTTGAGCATTACCAGCAGACCAAAAACCTGCTGGTCAGTTACAGCCCGAAAGCGCTCGGCTTTTTTTAGGCCGGACCAGGAAGGCATGCCGCCTGCATTCTACGGCGAGGCGCTCGTCGCGCGCGTCGCCATCACGGCTGCGGCGGCGGCCATGGTCGAACAGCTCAGGGCCACGCACGGGTTATTGATGTTTCATCAGTCCGGTGGCTGCTGCGACGGCAGCGCACCGATGTGCTACCCGCTGGGGGAGTTCAAGGTCGGCAGTCACGATGTCTACCTGGGTGCGGTTGCCGCCTGTCCGTTCTATATCAGCGGTCCACAATTTGAATACTGGCAGCACACGCATTTACTGCTCGATATCGTGCCTGGCCGTGGTTCGGGCTTCTCGCTGGAAGCGCCGGAGGGTGTCCGGTTCCTGATCCGATCGCGGCTGTTTACCGATGCTGAGCAGAGAGTTCTGGAAGCCGCCGGTCCGCCGCTACGGGGACCGATATCCGCGAACTAAGTGCTGGAACTGCAGCAGAACGCAATCAGCGCGCCGAATGCTCCAGCCAGCCGGTCAACGTTTCGCGCATCGCTTCTTCGACACTGATATTCAGTGGCTCGACCCAGGCGCGCGGGACGAACAGGGTATAACCGCCGATCTGATAGCTCATCGGCAGGTAGACCGCGACTTTGCCGTCTTGTGCAATACCTTCAGGTAGTCCGTCGAGTCGCTCGCGAGTGAGCAGGCCAATCATGTCCACCGGTAGAGTGGGGTGACGCACGCGCACGACGAGATTCGTTCGCTTGTCTTTGCCCGGCGCCAGAAACACGGTCAGCTGTTTGATGGCCGTGTAGAGGTCCTTGATGATGGGCAACTGCTTGAACGGCATTTCGACGATTTCGTAGATGCGCCGGGTCACGGTCGTGGAGACGAGCAGACCAAGAACGAAAATAATTGCGCCGCCGACGACGATACCGAGGCCGGGAATATCAGGTGCATTGCTGAACACGAAGCCGAGCAGCGCGTTGGTCCACTGATTCAGCCAGGAGACGAATACGACCATGCCGTAGACCGTCAGCAACAACGGAAGCAGCGCCAGTAATCCTTTGAGAAACGTATTCGCCAGAAACTTCATGATCGTTGTTCAGGTCCCCAGGCGGCGCAGCGCGGACTGCGTCATGTATTCGTTAACCATGTCGATATCCGGGTCGAGTGCTGACTCGGTATTCCCGCGACAGGACTTTCCATGGTGGAAGCGCGTGACATTGTTCTTGATGATGTCGTGACTGATTGCCCAGCACCAGCTCCATTCCGGGCGGCCGTCGGTGGTCAGCATTTCCTGCGTCGCTGACTTGCGCTGGCCACCACCGCCTTCGAGACCTTTCCAGGCTTCGCCACGTCGGTCGTAGGTGATGGTCTGCACTGCGCCCATATTGCGCGCGTCGAGAAATATTCGACGCTTGCTGACTGGCGCGAACGGATAGCCTACCGGTTCGGCTTCGAACACGATGACCTCGGGAATTAGCGACTTGCCGACGTAGTAATACGACTTGCCCTGTTTACCACCGACCAGCGGTGGCGCCCAGTTGTCGTTGTCCGGCAGCCATTGGTGATGCGTCGAACCGAGGAATGGACCACGGTTGATGATCTTGAAATTGCCCCAGGTGAGCATCGGATCGCCGGAAGCCCAAGCGTCGGAGAGATAGAGGTTCATGCCCGGCATGTAAACTTCGAAGCGCTGATTGGCCGGAAACCGGCGCACGCGTTTCAGATTCGGGATATAGCCGAACAGTTCGGGGATCTTGCGCTGGTCGTAATGCCATACGCTGAGAAACGCCGAACCTTTGACGTCCAGCGAATAGGTGAACCAGATGGTCTGCAGGCGCGTTTGGTCTTCATGTCCCGGCAGATACGGGCCCGGCCCGTTCGGATGGACCAGCCCGGTGCATTGCTGCTCTGCCCAGACCCAGTCATATTCATATTTGATGTCGCCATCGGTGTCGACGACGCACGACGGCGTGGCGTACAGCGCGCGGTCGTGCCGACCCCAGCTGAGTGTGATATTGGCCAGGGCCTGATTACCATCCTGCACGTCTGGAAACGGCAGGCCGCCGATCCACGGTTTCCCGTCCCGCGTATAGACGTTACCGACATCGTCGAACTTTGCCTGGCCCTGATTCTTCAAAGTAGCGTCGAGGAAGTAGGGCGGATACATCGTCTCTATCGCCGTCGGCGAATCCTCGATGAAGAACTTGCGGCCGTCCTGCTTGACCTCCTGGTACAACACCGGGTCGACAAGATCTTGCACGAGGTCGATATTGTCGGCGTCAATCACGTCGCCGACTTTGACTCGGCCTTTGGTAAACGCTTCGATGTTGGTCAGTTCTTCAGGATAGGCTGTGGCAATATCGCCGGCACGGCAGATTTCCGACCACAACGAGCCGAGCACGCCTGCACCGCCAACGCCGGCAGCAACTTTCTCGAGAAAAAATCGTCGGCTGAAATCGAAGTCGTACTTGCGAATGTGCATGGCTTCCCCTGGCAGGCTACCTGGTCTGGTGCAGCCGCTGCAGTATAGACGTATCGGCAACGGCGCGGCGTGAGGGCCGCACCATTTCTGAAGATACCGTTCGCAGTTCGACGATGCTGTGCTCAGGGAATATCGATGACGTCTCCGGGCGGCCCCTGGTGATGTGGTTGCGGTGCATGTGCCGGCTGCACAGGTTGGCCACCGACCGGCACGGTGCGTGCCAGAAAATCGATCACGGCCGTGCCGAAGACGTCGTTGCGATCGCCGGCAACCATATGGCCGGCGCCCGTGATATTGACGTATTCGCTATGCGGGCACAGCGTCAGAAAATGCTGCGCGCCTTCTTCGCTCAGGACGTCCGACAAGCCACCGCGGACCAGCAAAGTCGGCAGTCGAAGCGCTGCGGCACACGCTTCCAGGCGCGCCATGCGCTTGTCCATTTCGCGCGGCCCGACGAGAAAGCGCGGATCCCAGTGCCAATGATAGCGGCCGTCGTCGCCCAGGCGCAGATTCTTGGCCAGGCCGGCCAGGTCCTTCGGCGGCTTGCGATGCGGCTGATAGTTGCCGATGGCCGTGGCGACTTCTTCCAACGTGTCGAACCCTTCGGGTTTGTGGCGCATGAACTCGCCAATCTTCTGCACACCTTCGGGCTCGATGCGCGGTGCGATATCGACCATCACCAATGCCGTTGCATCGACTCTGTCTTCGCCGATAGCGACGAGACTTGTGCCGCCGCCCATCGAGGCACCGACCAGCACCGGCCGCTTGTTGCCAAGTGCCGTCAGCAGGCAGCACAGATCGTCGACCATGGCGTCCTGCCCATAGACACCGTCGTCAGCCCAGTCGGAGTCGCCGTGGCCGCGCGCATCGAAAGCGATGGCGAAATAGCCGGCGCGGCCGAGCGCTTCACCAGCATTCTTCCACGCATGGCGGGTCTGACCGCCGCCATGCTGGAGCACGATCAAGGGACCTTGCGGATTGCCCCAGGCATCGCCGGCCAGCGACAGACCACCGCTGCCGGGCCAACGATGCATGGGTTCAGGGGTATCGGGGAGTCGTCGTCCGGCACTCATTGCGTGGCTTTCATCCGCGAGGGTAGTGCCCCATTGTCTAGTCTGCTCCGGCTACGTCAAGTGCGCTCTGTTGCCAGTCTGGGCGCACCCCGCATTCCTCGGTCCACACGTCGAAGAGCACGCCGGCCGCGTTATGATGCACCCATCACCGCTATGCGGCACCGTCGGTGGCGTAGACTTCGGCAGCGTACTAGAGAGGCCACGCAATGATCGTCGAGCAAATTTGGACTGGTAATGCTTACCGCAATTTCAATTATCTCGTCGTCTGCTCGGAAACCGGCGCTGCGCTCGCTGTCGATCCGCTTGCTCACGAACTCTGTCTGGCCACGGCCGCTGCCAGGGGCTGGCACATCACACATGTACTGAATACGCACGAACACCACGATCATACCGGCGGCAACGAGGCTGTCATTGCTGCAACCGGCGCAAAGCTGCTCGCGCATGCCAATGCGCGCAACGCCATCGCCGGACTTGACCAGGGCTTGTCGGCGGGCGACGTGATCCGCATCGGCCGAACGGTCGAACTCGAGGCGCTCGATACGCCGGGACATACCATGAGCCACGTTTGCCTGCTCTCGCATACTGAGACGCCGGCCTTGTTCTGCGGCGATACATTGTTCAATGCCGGCGCCGGCAACTGCCATCATGGCGGTCATCCGGCCGAGCTCTATGCAACGTTTGCCAATCAGCTCGCGCAGCTGCCTGAACACACTTTGATCTATCCGGGTCACGACTACATCGCGAACAATCTCGGTTTCACGCTTGATCGAGAACCCGATAACACACGGGCAGCGGCATTGCTGGCCGAGGTCAAGACTCAAGATCCGGGCGCGGCGCTGGTCTCGACGCTGGCGCTTGAAAAAGAGATCAATACGTTCTTTCGTTTGCACAGTCTGTCGGTCATTCGCCGGTTGCGCGAGTCGTTTCCCGATCTGCCGGAAAATCCAGACGCGAAGACGGTATTTATCAAATTGCGCGAGTTGCGTAACAGCTGGTAATCGACAGGCGCAAGCCACGCGAGCCCAGTCGAAAGCGCAGCCGGACGATGTCCGAGACGACACAGGCTGACTTTCCACCACGCCCCGCGCCGGTGCCGTTCGCGGCTGCACTGCGCTACTGGCTGAAACTGGGGTTCATCAGTTTTGGTGGGCCGGCAGGACAGATTGCACTGATGCACGAGGAACTCGTCGTCCGACGACGGTGGATCTCGGAGCGACGTTTTCTGCATGCGCTGAACTATTGCATGGTGCTGCCGGGGCCGGAGGCACAACAGCTGGCCACGTATATCGGCTGGTTGATGCACGGTGCGGCCGGCGGCATCGCGGCCGGACTGCTGTTTGTGCTGCCGTCGTTGCTCCTGATCAGCGGATTGGCCGGCATCTATCTAATCCATGGCGATCTGCCCGCGGTAGCGGCCATCCTGTATGGCGTCAAGCCTGCGGTGGTTGCCATCGTCCTGTTTGCCGCTCATCGCATCGGAACGCGAACGATCAAGAATCTTCCACTCGCGGCCATTGCCGCGGCGGCATTCATCGGCATTTTTGCTCTCGGCGTTCCGTTTCCGCTCATCGTCGTAATGGCTGCTCTGTTTGGCATCATCGGCGGGCGCGTCATGCCAGGACAGTTTCAGATCGGCGGTGGCTATGCGGCCAACGATACAGCGCACGCGCCGGCGATCATCGACGACGACACGGCTACACCCACCCACGCCCGCTTCAACGCGTTTCGGGCGCTGCGACTAGCCGCAGCTGGATTGGGCCTGTGGGGTGGTGCGCTATCTGCGTTGTTCGCGTTCTGCGGCCGCGATGGTGTGCTCACCCAGATGGCCTGGTTATTCACCAAGGCCGCGCTCCTCACTTTTGGCGGCGCTTATGCCGTTCTGCCTTATGTCTATCAGGCTGCGGTGGTGGATTTTCATTGGCTGACCGGCGCGCAGATGATTGACGGCCTGGCATTAGGCGAAACGACTCCCGGCCCTCTGATCATGATCGTGGCATTCGTCGGCTTCGTCGGCGGCTGGACTGCTCAATTGTTGGGGAGTGACAGTCTGCTGCTGGCTGGTATCTGCGGTGCACTGGTGGCCACGTATTTCACGTTTCTGCCATCGTTCGTCTTCGTCCTCGCAGGCGGACCACTGGTCGAGGCAACGCATGGCGATCTCAAATTCACGGCCCCATTGACAGCGATCACCGCCGCAGTGGTCGGCGTGATCGTCAATCTTGCCTTGTTTTTCGCCCTGCACGTGCTGTGGCCGGATGGCATCGAGGGCCGGTTTGACTGGTCTTCGCTGCTGATTGCGCTTGCCGCCGCGACTGCACTGTTTCACTTTCGCGTCGGCGTGATTCCGTTGATCGGGGGTGCCGCAGCGACGGGTCTGGTACTTCGTTTGCTCGTCTGAAAAGCGGCTATGCGCCCGCGCCGGTGGCGGATTTCGCCGAAGAGCCTATAATCTCCGGCTCATTCCCGTCCGCCTCCGCGCCTTGCGCCATTCACGTCAGGTATTCCAGTGTCCGCAGAAGTATTGCCGCCGGCGTTCAGCCAGTTCGGCCTCACGCCGCAGGTTTTAGCCGCCCTCAATGCCGTCGGTTACGAAACGCCAACGGCTATTCAGTCGGCGACAATTCCGCCGATGATGGCGGGTGCCGATTTGATCGGTCAGGCGCAGACCGGAACCGGCAAGACCGCCGCGTTCGCACTGCCATTGCTCTCGCGCATCGACCTCTCGGTGAGCACGCCTCAGGTGCTTGTCCTGGCACCGACACGCGAATTGGCCATCCAGGTGGCCGAGGCATTTCAACGCTACGCCTCGCACATGCCTGGTTTTCATGTGCTGCCGATATACGGCGGGCAGGACTATCAGGTACAGCTTCGCGGTCTGCGCCGTGGCGTGCATGTCGTCGTCGGCACGCCAGGGCGCGTCATGGACCACATGCGCCGCGCAACGCTCAACCTGAGCGCGTTGCGCTGTCTGGTACTCGACGAGGCTGACGAAATGTTGCGCATGGGCTTCATCGACGATGTCGAGTGGATCCTCGAGCAGACGCCGCCCGAAAGGCAGACCGCGCTGTTTTCGGCAACGATGCCGCCGCCGATACGCACAATTGCGGAACGCTATCTGCGCAATCCGCAGGAAATCAGCATCCGTCTGCGTACCACCACAGCGGCAACCATCCGCCAGCGGTATTGGGTGGTCAGCGGTCTGCAGAAGCTCGATGCGCTGACGCGGATCCTGGAGACCGAGGACTTCGAAGGCGTGCTGATTTTCGTCCGGACCAAGATTGCGACAGTCGAACTCGCTGAAAGGCTCGAGGCGCGCGGTTACCCATGCGCCGCCATCAACGGTGACATGGCGCAGAAGCAGCGCGAAAAGACTATCGAGGATCTGAAAGCCGGTCGACTGGATATTCTGGTCGCTACCGATGTCGCCGCGCGCGGACTCGATGTCGAGCGTGTCAGCCATGTCGTCAACTTCGATATTCCGAACGATGCCGAAGTTTACGTCCATCGAATCGGCCGAACCGGACGCGCAGGCCGACATGGAGACGCCATTCTGTTTGTCGCGCCGCGCGAACAGCGTATGTTGCGCGTCATCGAGCGGGCCACCAATCAGGCCATCGAGCGGATGGATTTGCCGAGCACGGAAGTCGTCAACGATAAGCGTGTCGCACGTTTCATGCAGCAGATCACGGACACACTTGCCAATCAGGAACTCGGTTTCTACCGCGATTTGATCGAACGTTATCAGCGCGAGCACGATACCGAGACACAGGATATCGCCGCAGCACTAGCGCGTCTTGTGCAGGGTGACGAGCCGATGCTGCTCAAACCTGAAGCGCGACCTGGACGCGGCCAGCGCCGCGAAGCTTGGGGCAGCGAAGCTCGCGACGAGCGCCCACGGAGCGACAGCTATCGAGATGCCAGACCGCGTGACGTAGAACGGCCGGCACGCGCTCCCTATGAACAGCAACCGCAGCAGCCGCGCAGCGATTTCCGCCCGCGACCGACAGACGCCGCGTTCGCACCAGGAGGTGAGCAGTCGTTTCGCCGGCAACCCAGTCCTGCGCCTGGCGAGCGCCCGCCGCAGCGCTATCGCCCGCCGGTATTCGAACGAGCGGACCATCGACCACCGCGAGCGTATGAACCGCCGCGCGAGCGACAGCGTGACTTCGATGCGCCGCCGGGCGAGCCCGGTTTCGAACCGCCAGCGCGTGAGCGCACTACTGCACCTGACGGCTATCGTCCGCCGCGCGAGCGCGCCGACAGTCGCCCTGCCGAGCGTGCGCGACCGCCGTCGCCCGGCATGGAAACATTTCGCATCGAGGTCGGCCACCAGCATCGCGTACAACCGGGCAACATCGTCGGTGCGATTGCAAACGAAGTCGGTATTGATGCGCGCGACATTGGCCGCATTCAGATCTATGACGAATTCAGCACCGTCGATCTGCCGCAAGGTATGCCCAAAGATATTTTCCACGTGCTGAAGAAAGTCTGGGTATCCGGCCAGCAGTTGCGCATCAGTCGCGCGGATGGCGACGGTCCGCCGACGACACCGCCACGTCGGGGCGACGATCGCACAGCGGCGCGACCCGCGGCGAAGAAAGACCGTCACCGCGACCGCAAGAATAAAGGTGCGCCCAAGCGCCCGCGCTGAGGGGAACTCTGCATTAGGCAGAGTTCCCCCGAAGTTGCGTCAGGGGTGTACGTCGCGGATTGCGCAAATGGCGGCTAGCCCCAGCTGCAGGCGCATCGATTCCGTCCCGCGATCCTGATCAAGGATCACACGCGGACTGCCCGGCAGATTGCCCTCCGCAAACGTTCTTGGTGAGAGATACAGCCAGTCAGGGCGAAGCAAATCGATGGCAGCCAGGCGCCAATCCGAATGCTGGCTGCGCAAATCCAATGCCACGGGGTGTCCGCGATTGCGGTAAGACGCGAGAGCGGCACGAAGTCGCCCGAAATCAGGGTCGGCAACAGGCAAGGCCGGAATGATTAGAACGACCTGTTCCTGATCGATCCCGCAGCGATACAGCAGCTGTTCGAGAAAGTGGCCGTGATTGTCTTCTACTGCCAGCACGTGCTGAAGGCTGACATCGATCCAGAGCCGCTCAGCATCGGCGTGACTGGCGAGAAAATTCAACATGTGCAGGGTGCGGCATAGCCGATCGACGGCAACGATGCCGGGAGCGTTGCGATGCAGATCGAGCAAGGTAGCGCGCTGTATCGACCGTCCGTTGTCGAGTGTCGTGACAAGTTCGGCGCGAACGCCGCCGCGACCGTTAGTCATTGCCGGATCGTGTATAGGTGCGTAACGACTCGCCAGATTGAATATCCCGAGCGTGGCATGCACGTTCCCGCCAGTCAGTTTGAATGCGTCGCGCAACGCGACGCCGCCATGCGGAATGCCCTGCTGGTTGAGGTAATCAACCAATTCAAGGACGGGTGAATCGTTGGCTGTCCGACGGTACATTGCCGGTGGCTGCGCTTGCAGCGGCATCGCACTCGAAATCACGAGGCGAACTCCAGGGCCCGTGACGAGGCTACGCCGGCGTCTGCCGGGCGCCACGCGAAGCGTGAGGCATCGAACCAGCGCACATTACTCAACCACGCTCCATCGATATCGAAACCGGCTTCGCGATTGACGATGGTCATTCGGCGCGTGTCGGCATCGGCGAACACGAAGCGGTTCGACGGCCCGGCCCAGGCCAACAACAGCTCGCTGAAGCTGCGTTCATATAACAGACCAGGGCGACGCTTGAGTATGGGTCGCAGATAATCCTCGATGAGGTACCAGGTATCGGAGCGCTCCGGGTCGTGCCGATCGAGGCGCAACGTGCCATTGTGCAGAAGGTAGATTCGCGATGTGATGCGTAAAGGGTGCGTGTTGTCCAGGTCAATAGCACCATGGGTGCGATAGCGGAGATGCAGAACACATTCGCCGTTGCCGGCTTCGCGATACAACCGCTCGAGTTCGTCGCTGTCGGTATGCTGGCGACGCCGTACACGCAAGCGACCCCGCTCATCGAAACTGACGATGCCGAAACCATGTGGATTGTAGGCCGCAGCGGAATGCAGCAGTTCGTCGGGTAATCGACCGCCGGCACGTTGGTGGATGATCAGGCACATTGCGAGGACTCAGAGCTTGGCAACCATGACTTCAGTCGACTTGAAGATGGCAAGCACTTCGGCGCCGACGCGCAGATCGAGTGCGTCGATCGAGCGCGTCGTAATGACTGACGTAACGATACCGGCGGCAGTGTCGATATCGACCTCGGAGAGAACAGGGCCGCGTATGATTTCTACGATGTTGCCCTTGAACTGGTTGCGGGCGTTGATGGCGGCTATGGGCATGATGTGGCGGCTCCTGAATAACAATCTGTGCACGATCCGCTGCCTGGATGTCAGGATCACGGTTGCTGTCAGGTCACGCTAGCAGGTAGAGTGCCAGTCCTAACAAAGAACTCTAATAAACTGATTTTATAGACGATCGAAATTCAATCGAGCTCGGCGCAGGATACTTCCAGCAAATTGTATCGAATCCCGTTATATATGGTGGACATATTTAAAGAGCAGTCGCCAGCGAGGGCCCGCAGCCAACCCCGTCCTCACATCCGGGTAACGGTCGTTCGGGAGCGCTGGCTATGAGCGCGGCTACCCCAATCAGGGCATATCACTGGCGCTTGAGGGAATTCGCCCGTGCCGATAGTTGCCTCAACGGAAGTATTGTTCTTAATATCGTTTCAATCGATATGTGGGAATTGGCGGGGTGGCCGATACACGTTTGGTTACCGACAGCGTCTGTGCGGCCGACAGGACCATGACAGTCAGAAACTCTCCCGTGCCGCTTTCGGCCGCTCCGACAGTGCTGCCGCCTGCGGTGGAGCGTGCGCCGCCACGACTGCCGTCGGTCACGTTCGCCGGCTTCGCCGCCGCACTTGCCATCCTGTTCATGCTGGCGGTGACGATTTACCGCAATATCGAAGACACCATGAGCCACCAGATGTGGGTGGCACATACCCACGAGGTGTTAGGGCGATGTGAAGAGGCTATCGCGACACTGCGCGATGCACGCGCGGAAGCGCAGAGCTTCGTCATCAGTGGCGAAAGCGCGCACCTTGCCAGATATCAGGCAAGCCATCGCGAGGTACTGTCGGCTCTGGAAGAACTGCGGCAGTTGACGCGAGACAACGAACGCCAGCAGACCCGCATCCAGGAACTTACCCCCCTGCTCGCTGAAGAGTTCCGTGTTCTCGACGCGATCGTCGAGGCCGGGCTGGCCTCCGGCGTCGCCAATGTCCCGCCGCTGCTGCGGGAACTTCACGGCGTGACGGAGGAGGTACGCCGTGTAGTGCATGACTTCAAGGGGAACGAGAGAGCGCTGCTCGAACAACGGGTGCAGCAATTCCAGGACAGTGAGCGCGCCACGCTGCGCAGTATCGTCGGCGGCAACATCGCGGCATTCGCCATCCTTATTTGCGCCATTGTTCTTCTTAGAAACGAAATGCAACGGCGCGCGCTGGCGCAGCGTCAAGCTCAGCGCTATGCGGCCGATATCGCTGTATTGAACCGGGATCTGCAGCAGCGTCGGGTCGAGCTCGAAGCTGCCAACAAAGATCTCGAAGGTTTCACGTATTCGGTATCACACGATCTGCGTACGCCGCTGCGGGCGATTGCCGGCTATTCACAGATACTGCAGGAAGATTACGCTCAGCAGTTGGATGCTGAAGGGGTTCGCCTGCTCGATGTGGTTCGGGAAAGTACGTTCAGGATGAGCGCGCTGATCAACGACCTGCTGGAATTTTCGCGACTTGGTCGTGCCTCGATAACCGCAATCGAATGCGACATGAAGCCGGTGGTTGTCGCGCTGTTCGAGGAACTGGTCAGTACGCGAGTCGCGGAGCCGCCGCGGCTGGTCCTTCTCGATCTGCCGAAAGCCTACGGCGATCCGGCACTGCTTCGGCAGGTCTGGGCAAACTTGCTTGCCAATGCGGTAAAGTTCAGCAGCAGACGGGAAGAGGCAATCGTCGAAGTCAGCGGTCGACGGGAACAGGGGATGACGACCTATTGCATCCGGGATAACGGTGTCGGTTTCGACATGGCGTACTACGACAAACTGTTCGGCGTGTTCCAGCGTCTTCACGGACACGCCGAGTTTCCGGGGACAGGAGTTGGGCTTGCGATCGTTCAGCGCGTGGTCTCGCGGCACGGCGGCCGTGTGTGGGCCGAGGGAGCGCCTGACGCCGGCGCGACATTCTATTTCAACCTGCCACGTCCGGAGGATGCCAATGAATAATCTGAGCGCTGTCGAAATTCTACTCGTCGAGGACAACCCGACAGACGCCGAATTGACGCGTCGCGCTCTGGGCAGGAACAACCTGGCGAATGCGCTGGTGTGGGTCGAAGACGGCGCAGCCGCCCTCGACTTCGTGTTTTGTCGAGGCGATTTCGCAGGGCGCAGCAATGGCCAGCCGAAGTTGATTCTGCTCGATCTCAAGCTACCTAAAGTGGATGGCATCGACGTTTTGAAAGAACTGAAAGCCGACCCGACGTGCAAAAATATACCGATAGTGATGCTGACCTCGTCGGCCGAAGATCGAGATATCGTCGAGAGCTATCGACTCGGCGTGAACAGCTATCTCGTCAAGCCGGTGGATTTCGCCGAATTCGTCCGCGTCGTGTCCGAGGCGGGCATGTACTGGTCGATTTTGAATCGGACGGTGCGATAGCGGTATTTGAGCAATGGACGTAACACGCATTCTGATCCTTGAAGATGTCGAGACCGACGCCGAACTGATCCTGCGCGCGCTGAAACAGGGCTCCTTACTTTGTGAAGCTCAGCGCGTGGAGACCAGGAGCGAGTATGAAACGGCTCTGCAGGTGTTCCAGCCGGATCTGATAATTTCAGATTTTTCGTTGCCGGCGTTCGATGGCATGTCTGCGCTGCGAATTGCTAACGCCAGCTATCCAGAAACGCCGTTCATTTTCGTTTCAGGAACCATCGGCGAAGAGACCGCCGTGGAATCGCTCAAGCAGGGCGCCACGGACTACCTCGTCAAAGGCAACCTGGCACGACTCGGTCCGGCTGTTCGGCGCGCGTTGCGCGAACGCGAGGAACGGCATGCGGTCCGCAGCGCCGAAGCGGCGTTGCGCATGAGCGAGGCGAAATTCAGAGCCGTCGTCGAATCCGTCTCGGAATGGATCTGGGAAGTCGATTCGGATTGGCAATTGACGTTCAGCAATGGAGCCTGCGTCACGATGCTGGGTCGTAATCGCGCCAGCATATTGGGCACAGACGTCCGCGAGCTTCTGCACCCGGAGGATCTGTCGGCGACGCAAATCACCGTGGCTGATGCCAGCACGACATTCTGGGCGGCCCAAACGCTGCGTTGGCGTCATGCCGATGGCAGCTATCGGTGGCTCGAATGTAACGCGAGAGCGCTGCGTGACACTGCGGGGTCGGACGTGGGCTATCGCGGCTCGAACCGCGACGTGACGGAACGAACGCGGCAGGCCGAACGCATTGCGCGGCTGTCACGGATTCAAGCGGTTTCTTCCGGGATCAACTCGGCCATCGTGCGCATTCGGGATCGCCCGCAGCTGTTCCGCGACAGCTGCCGCATCATGATCGAGCAAGGCGAGTTCATAGCGGCCTGGATTGGTCTGCTGGATCCGGTAACACGGGAGATCCGAACGACGACGCACGTCGGCTTCGATCCCGGGTTACTGGCCCGTATGGAGATTTCTAGTGACGACTGCACCGCACTCACCCGTGATCTGATTGCGCCGGCACTGCGCGAGCTCAGGCCGGTGGTCGCAAACGATTTGCAGACGGACGGGCGAGCGGCGCTCCGCGCCGAACTGGAGTCGATGGGCTGCCGATCGGCAGCGGTGTTGCCGCTGCTGGTCGACGGCACAGCCGTCGGAGTACTGGCGCTCTGTGCGGTCGAGGCCGGCGCTTTCACCGGCCAGGAAATGCAACTGCTGGATGCGCTCGCGGGCGATATCTCGTTTGCGCTAGACTATCTGACGAAAGCCGAACAGCTCGAGTACCTGGCCTACTACGATGCCCTGACCGAACTGCCGAACCGCAATTTATTGCACGACCGTCTGAGTCAGGCTATCGCACAGGCCGATCGTTATGGCCGCCTGCTGGCCGTGCTGTTTGTCGATCTCGATCGGTTCAAGCTGATTAATGAAGCGCTTGGTCATAAAGTCGGTGACGCAGCACTGAAAGCAGTCGCTGCACGACTCAAGGCCGGGCTCCGCGAGGGCGACACCATCGCGCGTCTCAGTGGCGACGAGTTCGCGCTGGTGCTGTCGGGCCACGAAAGTGAAGCGTCTATCCATCGCGTGATGATCCGAACATTGAGCGCGATCGCCGCGCCGATACGCGTCGATGATCACGAGCTGGTGATCTCCTGCAGTATCGGCTGCAGCGTTCATCCGCGTGACGGGAACACGGCCGAACTGCTGCTGCGCAGCGCCGACGCTGCCATGCACAACGCCAAGGCAACTGGCGGCGGAGAGAGCAGGTTCTACGTTCAGGAAATGAACCTGCGTCTCGACGAGCGCATGTCCATGGAACAGGCGCTGCGTGCGGCGCTCGATCGCAAAGAATTATTCGTGGAGTATCAGCCGCAGGCAACGCTGCCCGGGGGTGAGGTCGTCGGTTGCGAAGCACTGTTGCGCTGGCAGCATCCCGAGAAAGGCTTGGTTCCGCCGATGCGTTTCATTCCACTGGCGGAAGAGACCGGCTTGATCATGCCGATAGGCGAATGGGTGTTGCGCACGGCATGTCTGCAGAACAAGGCTTGGATCGACGCCGGATTGGGGCCAATACGGGTTTCGGTCAATTTGTCCGCGCTGCAATTTCGCCAGAAGAATCTGCTGGCGCAGATCCGCGAGATTTTGGCGACAACGGAATTGCCGCCAGAGTACCTCGAACTCGAGATTACCGAGGGCATGCTGATCCACGATGCCGAAGCAGTTATCGCAATGCTGCGCGAGTTGCACGAAATGGGCGTGAAGCTCGCTCTCGACGATTTCGGTACCGGCTACTCATCGCTGAGTTATCTCAAGCGATTTCGTGTGGATCGCTTGAAGATCGATCGTTCCTTTGTTCGTGACATCACCGTCGATCCGGACGATGCCGCGATCTCGGCAGCTGTCATCTCACTCGGTCATGCATTAAATATTGCCGTCATCGCAGAAGGTGTCGAAACCCACGAGCAAAGCGCCTATCTGCAAGGACTCGGCTGCGACGAAGTGCAAGGCTATCTCTACGGCAAGCCGATGTCCGTGAAGGATTTCGAAGTCGTACTGGCGCGTGGTGTAGTTACCGGCGAGGCGTAGTGCTTGTGATGAGCTGGCGCCCTCGGCGACGCTCGAGGGAGCAGCCGATCTTGCTAATCCCCACCACCAGCGTGGGAGCTGGCCCTCAACATTAAGCCATCAAATAACACGGTAGCCGTGTCCTGCCATCGGCCGCTGTTGCCCTTCTATTCCGCAAGCGATTGATATCTTGACATTCCCAGGCATGGCACAGCTCATGCAGTGTCGAGCAGTGAAGGCATGGACCCGATACCCGCCCGGCACAGCAGCGCACGCTCAGGCGTCGCCTGTGCGGCAGCTACTCAGACCATGCCTCGCTTGATCGCTGGCTGACCGGACCACCGGACGCTCTGCAGATCTGCGCCTAGCGCAGGAAGCAGTCCGGTATTCGCGTTTGTAGAACACAGCGCAGCAGGACTGCTCCTATCTCAACCGTGTGGAGAGGAGCATAAACAGATGGCATTTCAACAACGCATCGCCGCAGCCGCGATCGCTCTGGTGATATCAGGCGGCGCGCAGGCGTCGCTGGAAACCGGCGCTGGCGCCAGTGGCGCCAGCAACGGCGAACTTTTTTTCATTGCAGTCGACAGTCTGAATCGAACGTTCGTCAAAGACCTCGGTATTTCCTACAGCACCCTCGCTGGAAATTCGACCAGCACCAGCTGGTTCACGTCGATCAATCTCGGCAGCCTGGTGATCTCCGGCACCGACCCCGGTAACTTCAACTTCGGCGATGGCGTCAAATGGAATCTGGCTGCCGGACGCCAGAAAGCGGCGGCCCCCTTTACGCCTGACAACAATGGTGTCTTCAGCACGGTCAACGCCGCGTCAGTGACCGACCCCAATTTTGTCGAGATCCAACCAGCCGGTGTCACGCTGAACGCAGCCAACACCAAGTTGAACAATTTCCGTACGGCGGTGATCAACAAGGCGATTTCCCTGAATACCGGCGCAGGTTCGAGTAACGCATTTTCGACCAGCGCCGCCGCTGACAATGACGCTTATGTGTACAGCGATCTCCTCGGTCCACGTGCTTTCGGTGACGCCTGGGGAGACAACCTGAACAACAAGTCGCAATTCAAGACGGCCGGCGAACTCGCCAACGGTGACGACTCCTCGCTGCTGTTCTATCACTGGTTCCTCGAGCCTACCGGTCTGCCCGCCCCGAACGCATTTCATGTCGTGTCGGAGCAGCAGGCAGGCGTCTGGACACTGACACAGACTGGCGTGCTGAGTTACGGCGCCTCGGCCGTGCCAGTGCCGGCGGGCGTCTGGCTGCTCGGTTCGGCACTCGCCGGACTCGCCGGACTGCACCGTCGCAAGACCGACCTCAACGACAAACTGGCCTGAGCTTACGTCTCGCCACACGCGATGCCTGCGCCTTGCCGCCAGGCACGTCAGGCGGACTTGTGCCGGAACAGTGTGAAACAGAAACCAATCAATATTTTCGGAAGATGCAAACATGACTAAATTCACTGTAAGCGCGTTCACGCTTGCGCTCGGCGGCCTGCTCGCCGTACCCGCAGCGCAGGCCTTGAATCCGGCGGCGACCGATACCGCTGCCCTCAAAATCTTCGTCACCGGCGGCGGCGCCGCAGATGGCAATCTGGAGGCGACCGTCAAAGGTCTGTTGAACAGTGTCGACACCTATACCTATGGCGGCAACAAACGCTCATTTTTCGCTGTATCCGGAACGCTGAAAGCCGGTACCAGCCTGTCACCGGCCATTCCGGTGGGAACGACGATTGCTTTCTACAAACGCACACTGGGCGCGGCATTCACCTCTACCAGCGTGGCAAATGCGACTGGCATCGAACATCTCAGGGTTACGTCGGCAACGCTGACGGGAACCAACATTTATAACGTCGCCAGCGGGAGTGTCCTCGGCGGGCAACTGCAGATTGTCAAGTCCGATGCCGGCTACACGGACACACCGGTCCAGTTGTTCGCGAGCGCAGTTAACGTACCTGCGTATGAAACGGCTCCGAGTGCCGCCATACTCGACACGCTCGCCGTGCTGCCGATCAACGCTGCGCTGCATGGCGTGGCTGTGACCAAAGGTCTGCGCGATGCGCTGCAGGTGCAACAGGGTCTGGTCCCGGGTGACGAAGCCGAGGCGAACATTCCAAGCTTGAGCAGATCCGCCATTGCCTCGATCTACCAGGGCCGCATCACGAGCTGGGATCAGCTCGTGCACAACGGCACGCGCCTGGTGGTACCGCCGGGCTACGATGCCGACGTCTATGTCGTGCCACGTTCGCCGGGTGCCGCTATCCAGGCTTCGGTCAATGCGCGCATCCTGAACGCACCGAGCAACCCGAATGCGAGCGGTCCGGCACCGGCATCGCTGTCGTTTCCTCCGTTCGTGTATGAAGCAGCCCTGCCGGCCGATTCGGACACGATCCTCGATGGCCTGGATCGCGGCATCGCGTTCAACTGGACCGATGGCGACCTCGTGCTGCAGGCGCAACCTGCCGGCAACAAGAAATTCGCACTCGGCAGCAATTCCACCGAGCGCAATACCGGTGTTGCTCCTCCGGGGGCGAGTGCGACCCGCGATGTGCTGAACTATCGGTTCATCAAGATCGACGGAGTTGCACCGACAGTGCGCAACGCCTTCAACGGACGTTATCCGTTGACGCTCGAGGCGAGCATCGTGTATCCGACGGCTGCCTCGCCGGCAGGTGCTCTCTCCGGGCAGAAGCTGGTGTTCGTCCAGGAACTCGTCAAGCGCATTGCGGACCCGGCGGTGCTCGGCGCAAACAACAACAACTTCTTCCACGGCTATGGCCAGACCGGCTATCTCGCTCTCAGCACCAACGGATTTGCGGTGCCGGCAGTGTTCAACCCGGTCCTGCCGGTGACCGGATACACCTATGGTCAGGATGATACGGCGCCGGATATCGGCCGTCCGGCAGTCCTTGACCTCGATGCACTGGCGCCCGATCTGCACACGCAGTAAGCGGCAGTTTCACTCCTCAGGGATCACGGCGGGGGCGCCGTGATCCCTTCTTTTCTGGCGGAACATTCAGCTCACGTGGGTACGGTGTTCGACATACAGCAGTCATGCGTTGCAGCCGGCAACGACGTACGTACTTGCCCGCAGCATGTGAATGACTGCGCGCCGTGGCGCACGTTCCATTGCGTCGTCTGGCTGTTGCTGTTCGGCAGTGCGCAACTGTGGGCAGCTGGCGATGCATCAGCACCGGTCGAGACTTTCGATGTGCTGCATATTGCAGTCACCGGCAATAGCGTGCTGACGCCGACGGTGGTGGAAGAACTGGTCTATCCGTTCATGGGGCAAGCACGCAGCATTGCCGATGTCGAAGCGGCGCGACAGGCGCTTGAGCAGGCCTATCACCAGGCTGGTTATCAGACCGTGCTGGTCGATATTCCTGAGCAGGACGTCAGCGGCGGTATCGTGCGTCTGGCGGTCACCGAAGGCCGCATCGAATTCCTGCAGGTCAGCGGCTCGCGTTACTTCTCGCTCGGTCGGATCCGCGCTGCGGTACCGTCGTTGGCGAGCGGTGCAGTGCCGCGCATGACGGCGGTTGCCACAGAGCTCGATGCACTGGCACTGAAGTCGCGCGATCGAACAGTCACGCCGATACTGCGTGCCGGCCGGCGGCCGGGCACTGTCGCCGCCGAGCTGCGGGTAAAGGACAGTCTGCCACTGCATGGCAGCGTCGAGATCAATTCGCGCAGCAGCGTCAATACCAGCGCGATGCGCATCATCGGCAGCTTGCGTTACGACAATCTCTGGCAGCGTTATCACAGCGCCTCGTTGCAGTATCAGACGGCGCCGCTCGAACGCGATGTCGAAGTCTGGGCTGGCACTTACCTGCTGCCACTCGGTGAAAGCGACTGGCGGCTGGCGCTCTACGGTATCGGTATCAGCTCGGAGAGCCCGGTTGCCGCGAGTGGTGCGCTGGCAGTGGTTGGCACCGGCACTATTTTCGGCGGACGGCTCATGCGCACGCTGCCGACCATCGGCCCGGTGTCGCACAGCTTGTCGCTCGGCGTCGATTACAAGGATTTCGCGCAAAGCATCGTGCTCGTCGGTGCGGACACACAGGACACGCCGATCAGCTACCTGCCCTTCAATGCGCGCTATGACGCCAACTGGCAGCACGGCACTCACGGCCGAACATGGTTCGGTGCCGAACTCGATTTCTCGGTACGCGGGCTCGGCAACGATCAGCAGGAGTTCGAGGACAAGCGTTTTCTTGCGCGTTCGAATTATCTCTACCTGACCGGCGAAGTCGGTCACGAGCAGGTACTGCCGCGACAGCTGATGCTGGCTGCCCGTATCACTGGTCAGGTCGCCGATTCGCCTTTGATCAGCAACGAACAGTACGCGATGGGTGGCGCTGAATCCGTCCGCGGCTATCACGAAACCGAAGTTCTCGGCGATGACGGCGTCGGCCTGTCTTTCGAATTGCGCTCGCCCAATCTGGCTGGCGATAAACACGATTGGATGCACCAGCTGCAGCTGTTGAGCTTTGTCGACGGTGCGCGTGTCTGGATCAAGAGTCCTCTGCCGGATACGCCAGCGAGTCTGGATCTCGCGAGTGTCGGCTTTGGTATCCGCTTCGAGAGCCAGCGTTATTTCGTCGCCGATCTCGACTGGGCTTATCCCTTGCTCGAGACCGAGGAAGTCGACCGCGGCGACCAGCGCCTGCATCTGAAGGTGAACTATGCATTCTGATCACGTGCTTTACGATAGTGATCGCTGCGGTCTGCTCCGTCGTCGACCGTTGGCGCAGGCGATTGTCCGAATACTCGCCGGCGGCGCGCTGTTCGGGCCTTTGCTCCCGCACGCAATGCCTGAAGCGATGGCGGACTCGCACCTGCCGTTGCCGCAGCCTGCCGCAGTGTTCGCGACACTCGGGCGGGCCAATTACAGCACGACCGGTACACGCGGCCTGATCGACCAGCGCGACGATCGCGTCATCCTGAACTGGGACAGCTTCGATATCGGTGCCAGCAACTCTGTCGAGTTCCGGCAGCCTGCCGCGACGTCGATCGCACTGAACCGTATTAGCGGGACCGCGCGGCCGAGCGAAATCCTGGGTGAGCTGACGGCCAACGGCCAGGTCTATCTCTACAATCCGGATGGATTTGTGTTCGGCCCCGGCTCGCGCGTGAATACGAACTCACTGGTAGTGAGTTCGCTCGACGTCAGCGATGCCGTGTTCGAGGCGGGGATCACCCGGCCGGTAGAAAGTGGCGCGCCCGCATTCACCGGCAGCGGCGACATCTATCGACGCGACGGGAACGGCGCGCTATTGCTCGATGACAACGGGCAACCACAAAAAATTTCGATCAAGATTGCACAGGGCGCGAAGCTCGCAACCAATGCCGCCAATGGACGCATCCTGGTCCTGGCACCGTCGGTCGTGAATGCCGGCGAATTGCGCGCAGACGACGGCCAGGTGATTCTTGCTGCGGCCACCGACAAGGTCTATCTCAAGCAGGCCGACAGCGCCAATGGCGGCGTGCGCGGACTGCTGGTTGAAGTCGACACCGGTGGCGACGTTACCAATCTCGGTCAGGTCTTGACCGCGCGCGGCAACGCAACGTTGGCCGGCTTCGCCGTCAATCAGGCTGGCCGTGTGTCGGCGACGACGACGGTCAAGTTGAACGGCTCGATCGTTCTCAAAGCAACCGAGAGAGCGACGGTTGTTCCCGTGACCGACGGCGTCGAATTGAAGGCGCAATCTACCGGTCGTGCTGTCGATATCGGCGATGGTCTTGGTACGACGGCACGCGTTGTTCTCGGCACAGACAGCTTGACTGAAGTTGCACTCGATACCAGCGACCGCAGCACTGCGGTCGACGAGCAGAAGCAGGAGCGCTCGCGTATCGACGTCGTTGCCCGCTCCGTGCGTTTCGAACGCGGAGCTCGCATGCATGCTCCGTCCGGCGCAGTCAACATCACAGCGACCGCACAGCCGCTGTCGCCGGCGACCGAGACGGTGCGTACATCGGACGCGACACTGGAACTCGCGCCTGGCAGTGTCATCGACGTTGCCGGCACCACTATCGATGTACCGGTGGAACGGAACGCGCTCGAGGTGCAGTTGTTTTCAAACGAACTGCGCGATGCACCACTGCAGAAGAAAGGCGTGCTGTACGGCAAGAAAATTACCGTCGATGCGCGCATCGGGACCCCGCTGGCCGATGTCTCAGGCGCTGTTGCGCGGATCGGCCGCTCACTTGCCGAGCGCAGCACCAGCGGTGGAAGCGTCACGTTGCAGGCCGCCGGTGACGTGAAGGTGAACGCAGGTGCGAGCTTGAATGTCGCCGGCGGCGCAGTGCGTTATCTGCCGGGGCGTATCGCAACCACGCAGCTGATCAGCGCCGATGGGCGCGTGCATGACATCAGCGTCGCTGATCCGCGTCTGACTTATGTCGGTACGCTCGACGAAATCAATCAGACCTATGCGACCTGGGGCATCACGCGCAGCTGGCGCATCGCCGGGCCGTTCGCCAGCGGCCGCTATGAGCCCGGCTATGTCAGTGGCCAGGCCGGCGGTCAGCTGACGATCAGATCGCCACAGCTGGCACTCGATGGAGTGCTCACCGGGCATACGCTCGACGGACTCTATCAGCGCAAAACATCGGCGCGCGCTGTCGGCAGCCGGTTGAATATCGATATGGCGCACTTCGGTGACGGCGCTCAGTCGATCCGTTTTGACGACCGCGGCGCAGCGCTTGCCGACGACGCCCTCGTGTTCAGAGGTAGCGCATTGGGCGACGCCGGTTTCCGCAACGCGAACTTCACCACCAATGCGGCGATCGACCTCGCTGCCGGCACACGCCTGGCGCTCGACGACGGCGCCGAGCTGCGCTTCCGCGCGGGTAGCGTGCACATCGATGGCGCAGTCGATGCGGTTGCCGGCCATCTCGATATTGCGACGCTCGCTGGCGAGCTTGGTCTCGGTTCGCAGGCAGAGCTCGATGTGCGTGGCGAGTGGGTCAACGACGTCGTGCGTGTTGGTACGACGCCAGTAGCGATCGAAGGTGGATCAGTATCGCTCGCTGCCCAAGGTGACTTGCGGCTCGACTCCGGCAGCGTCATTGACGTGAGCGGCGGTGCCTGGGTGCAGGCCGATGGCACGCTGGTGGATGGTCGCGCTGGCACTATTACTCTGTCGGCGATCGACGTGCTGCAGCCTGCAAGCCTGACGATGGATGGCGAGTTGCGAGCTTATGCGTTGCATCACGGCGGCAGTTTGAGTTTGCGCACGAGCGCAATAGCCATCAGCGCAACGGCGTCAGGCAGCGGCGCCGGATTGATCCTGTCACCGGCCGTTTTCCACGACGGCGGTTTCAGCGATTACCGAATCACTGCCGACTACGGCGGTTTGACGCTCGCTGCCGATACCAGGCTCACGCTGCAGCAGGACAATTTCGTCCTCACGCCAGGAATCATGCAGCTTGCTGCGGCGCGCGCGTTGACAGGTGTGGCGGGAGTAGCACGCCTGCCTCTGGTGGAGCGTCTGCCGGTAGGGCTGACACTCGCTGTCACGCATACCGCTCCCGGTGCACAGGCCGATGCCGCTTTGCGGATGGAATCCGGCAGCCGTATCGAGACTGATCCACGGGCGCAGATTGCGCTGCGCAGCGACAGCGACATCTTCGTCAACGGCAGCATTCGGACCCCGGCGGGCGAGATCAGTCTGCACGTCACGCCGCCCCCGCTGACGGATGCTTTCGGCAACAGTGTGCAGGAAACGCCGTTCCGGGCTGACCAGGGCATCTGGATCGGGGACACCGCGACGCTGTCGGCTGCCGGGATCGCGTTGTTCAAACCGAATCTGCTCGGGCGCCGCGAGGGACCCGTACTGGGTGGCGGCACGATCGCGCTCAACGCTGACCGTGGCTACATCGTGCTGGCGGCGGGCGCGCGTCTCGACGCCGACGGGGCTTCCGGTCTCTATGACGAACCGACAGTTCGCGCCAGCGGCCCCGGCACCGATTATCGCGAAACACGTATCGGTTCGCGTGGCGGGAACATTGCGCTGACTGCGGCGGAAGGTCTCGTGCAGGAGGGCAGGCTCAGCGCGGCCGGTGGCACCGGCATTGGTGCGGGTGGAGGTCGTCTGGCGGTGACGCTGGATATCGATCGTCGTGCTATCGACCCCGCTCTGATCTCGACGTATCCGAGCGGGTCGCGCGTTATCGACATCGACGCCAATCGTGTGCTGAGGTTCAGTCTCGGGCAAGGCGCTGACGTTCCGCTCGAGTATAACGGCCACGCGCGCATCGATGCTGCATCGATAGGGCTGGGTGGGTTTGCTGCGCTGGATTTGCGTACGCCGGGCAGCGTGGTGTTTAGCGGTGACGTTACGCTCGGGCTGGAGCAACGGCTGGTTGTCGATGCGCCGCGCATCGTTGGCTCCGGCAGTGGCACTGACGTCGCCCTGCAGGCCGCTTATGTCGCGCTCGGCTCGAGCTTTGATCGTGCGACTGCCAGCACGCCGCAGATCGGTGGCAACCGTCTACGTGTCGACGGTGCATTGCTCGATCTGGTCGGCGCTACAGTGCTCGATTCTTTCGCATCGGTGACGCTCTCCAGCGCCGGAGATATCCGCCTTCGCGGCGTTGCTCGCGGCGAGAGTTCGCTGGTGGGAACGCTGACAACGGCCGCCGATCTGACGCTCAGCGCGGATCAAATCTATCCAACGACCTATTCGCAGTTCGATCTGGCGGTGCAGGGCAATACTTCCGCTACGCTCACCATCGTTGGCGGAGCCACGGTAGCAACAGTGCCGCCGGTGCTGTCTGCCGGCGGCGTATTGCGGCTGAGTGCGCCTACCATTACGCAACGCGGGGTGGTCAAAGCGCCTGGCGGGCGACTCGAGTTCGCTGCGAGTGACCGTCTGACCCTTGCCGCGGGCAGCATCAGTTCCGTGTCACTCGAAAACACCCTGGTGCCTTTCGGTCGCACGCTCGGCGGCCTCGAATGGATCTATCCCATCGATGGCAAGAGCCCGCTGCAGGTGACCCCGCCTGCCAAACGCGTGACGCTGGATGCTGCCAGCGTCATCGTCGAGGCCGGTGCCACGGTCGACGTGCGCGGTGGCGGCGAATTACAGGCGTACGAATTCATTCGTGGTCCCGGTGGATCAGTCGATGTGCTCGATCCGCTCGGTGATGGCTACATCGACGGGCAGGCGTACGTCGCGAAGTTCGCCATCCTGCCGACGCTTGGCAGCGACTTCGCACCGTTCGATTACGCTGAGTTTCCGGCTTCCGGGCTGACCGTCGGCGACAGCATCCGACTCGACGCCGGCAGCGCACTCGGCGCAGGAAACTATGTTCTGTTGCCGGCGCATTACGCTCTGCTGCCCGGCGCTTTTCTTGTGACACCGGTAGCCGGCAGCGTGGGCGTTCTGCCCGGCACGGTGACCCGAGATACGTTTGGTGAATCCATCGTCACCGGATATCGCACCAGTGCCGGGACCACGCTGCGTGACAACCGCTACAGCCAGTTCGTGGTCGAGGATGGCAGTCTCGCAACAACGCGATCCGAATACACCATCACCCGCGCACAATCGTTTTACAGCGCGCGTGCCGCACAGGATGAAACACGCCTGCCGGCGCTGCCGGCAGACGCCGGCAGTTTGAGCATAGGCGCGGGCCGCGCATTGACCTTGCGCGGCAGCCTGCTTGCGACAGCAGCTGCCGGAGGGCGACGCGGGCAAGTCGATATCGCTGCTGAACACATCGCGCTTGTCGGACAACGCGGCAGCTTGTCTTCAATAAGCGATATCCGCGTTGAACTCGTTGATGACGAGTTGCTTGCTCTCGGCACCGACAGTCTGTTCATCGGCGGGCGGCGGGTGCCGACTGCCACAGGCCAGACGCTCGACGTCGCGAGTGCAACGCTCGATGTATTGAACGGCGTTTCACTGGCGGTGCCGGAACTGCTGCTCGGCGCACGCGAGCGTATTGATATCGCCGACGGTGTGAACTTACAGAGCGCAGGTCAGCCGCGGCCGCCGATGGCGGCGCCCGCCTATACGGTCGCCGGCGACGCTGCCATCGTTCGACTCTCGAGCAGCGCTCAGGCGGACTTCACGCAGGTCGGCTCGCGAGCGTCCGTCGCCGAACTGCATGTGGCCGCTGGCGCAACGCTGGCCAGCGGGGGTTCGATGAATCTGCTGGCCAGCGGCAATGCAGTTCTTGATGGTGCAATCGACGTCGGTGGCGGTGCGCTCGAAATCGGCGCGCTGGCCATCAGCCTCGGCGCGGCACCAGGCGGTACGTCCGGTGTGGTCTTGAGCGAAGCGCGACTGAACGCTTTCGGTGCCAGCACGCTGGCACTCAGCAGCGGCAGCGGGATCGATCTTTACGGTAACCTCGCGTTGGATTTCACTCATCTCGAACTCGACGCAGCCGGGCTGCGAGGTATGGGTATCGATGCCGGTGAGCGTTCCATCGCCGCGAGTACCATAACGCTCAGCAATCGCAGCGGTGCCGTGATGAGTGGGGCAAGTCTTGTCAGTGGCAGTTCGCTCACGCTGCTGGGCGGAGATATCGCACTCGCCGGCGGGCGTTTCGACCTCGCCGGATTCGAGACCCAGGAACTGCGTGCAAGTCATGCCGTGAACGTGAGCGGCGACGGCGCGCTGATGGCCGCCGGTGCACTGACACTGACGACACCCGTGGTATTCGGTGCCGCCGGCGCCGACTATCGCATCGAGGCGACCGTTGGCTCGACTGCACATGCGCTGACCCTGCAGACAACGGGCGGAACCGAGAGCACCGTCGCCGCAGGACTGGGTGCGAAGCTCGCGCTGCGCGGCGGGAACGTCGTGCTCGCGTCGCGCATTCTCTTACCTGCGGGTCACTTGGACGTCGAGGCGAGAGGCGCAGGTGGACTGGTTCTGGCCGGTGGTGCTGATATCGATGTCGCCGGGCAGAGCCTCAGTTTCGCCGATCGGGACGTCCATGCCGCCGGTGGGCGCGTGCTGCTCGACGCTACCGCTGGTGATGTCGTACAGCATGCCGCAGCGTGCATCGATGTCTCGGCTGCAGCGGGTGGCGGTCATGCTGGGCACCTGAGTGCGCGCGCCGCTAACGGCAGCATCGCGCTAAACGGTGTTGTCGATGGCGGCGCAACGACGGGGTACACAGCGGGCAGTCTCGAACTCGACCTCGCCCGTTATTCGACGCAGTCTGTAACCGGACTTGTTACCTTGGCGCACAATGCCGGCTTCAGCGAACGGTTCGCACTTCGCGTTCGCGACGATGCCATCGCGGTCGCGGTAGGCACACGCATCGACGCGCACGATATCGCGTTGACCAGCGATCGTGGTGCCGTGACTGTCAGCGGCACCCTCGATGCGTCCGGTGCGCAGGGTGGGCGCATCACGCTTGCCGGCGGCACTGGAGTGCAATTGACGGCGAGTGCGGAACTGCTGGCGCGAGCCGATGCAGTCAATGAGCGCGGCGGGCGCGTGCTGATCGACAGCGTGGGTGGGACAGCCACCAGTGGCGGCGCCCTGCAGCTCGACACCGGTTCGCGGATCGACGTCACCGGCGGCGCAGCCGTCGCCCAATACACGCAATCGGCGCTCGGTACGGTTACCTATGGTTATGCCGCGCCGGTCATTGCGACGTCAGCGGGTGAGCGTCTCGCCGGCGAAGTAAATCTGCGTGCGCGACGCACCGTCGGCGGGCTCGATGCAAGTCTGCTTGGCAATATTGTCGGCGCACAGGAAGTCGGCGCAGAGGCGGTACGCATCTACGATTTTGGCTCTGCCAGCGTCAACCTGACCGGCGCAACGCTGACCACGCTGCGAAACGATACCAACACCTACATGGCGAGCGTCGTTCCGTTGGGCGGGCCGTTCGTGTTGCGCCCTGGCCTGGAGTTGCGCACGAATGGCGCAATGAATCTGACCCAGGCGTGGAATCTGGCCGACTGGCGCTACGCCGATACGGCAGGTGTACTCAGCCTGCGCGCAGGCGGTTCGCTGACCTTGAATGCATCGCTCGGCGATGCATTCAAGAGCGAGACGCTCACTATCCCCGACGGTGCCGGCGGCACCTTCACTCGTACACTGACCAACGCGCTGCAGTCGGGGCAATCGTGGTCCTATCGATTGAGCGGCGGCGCCGATCTGGCGAGCGCAGACGTGATGGCGTCGTCCCTGACAGCGTCCGGCGATGTGACGTTGGCCAACGGAGCGCTGGTCAGAACCGGCAGCGGCGACATCGCGGTTGCCGCATCCGGCAATCTGCGCCTCGCCGATGATCGTTCGGCCATCTATACCGCCGGTCGGCGCCTGCCGATGACGACAACACTCGGCAGCGCGAATCCGTATGGTTCGCTCGGCCGGCTGCTCGAACTCTTCTATGCCGAATATCCGATAGACGGCGGCGATGTTCGCATCGATATCGGTGGCAACATCATCGGCGCCAGCCAGTCGACCAGCACCTATATGGTCGGCAACAATCAGCAGCTCACGGCGACCACGACTCAGTTCCTGAGCGACTGGTTGACGCGCACCGGCGCCAATCTCGGTTTCGCAGCGTGGGGGATCGCGCTCGATCTGCCGACGCAGAATCTGAACGTGAATTCGGGCGGAGTCCAGCTCCGTAATATCCTGAATGCACGATCTGGTTTCCGCCAGAACGTCGGCGCGCTGGCGGGTGGTCAGGTCTCGATCACGGCCGGCGGAGACATCACCAATCTGTCGGTCATGATCCCGACCACCGGCAAGCCTACCGGCATACGGGCAACGCCGCAGATCCCGACCAGCCAGACCTTCCTGACCCGCGCGCTCGAGATCAATGGTGGCGGTGATCTGTTCATGGAGGCTGGTGGCGACATCGCCGGCGGCATGATCCACGTTGACCGTGGTCGCGCGAGTCTGCGTGCAGGAGGCAGTGTGACCGGTGGCCAGCGCTATACCGATGGCCCGGTGTTCGCACTCGGCGATGCGCAACTCGAGGTCGTCACTAACGGCGATGTTCATCTCGGCGCAGTTGTCGATGCAGGACTGCTGACGCAATCCTATTCCGCTGTACCGACGTCGCCGACGTCCTATTTCCTCTCCTATGGCGCTGATAGCGCCGTCACGCTGAGCAGCCTGGCCGGCAACGTCGTGTTGCACAACGATACGACCAAGCTCGCGCTCAACGCGACTCGCTATGTGGCGCGAGCCCAGGGTTCGACGTTCAGGCTCGAAACACAGCCATACCTGCGCTTCACCGAGTTTCTGACCTTGTATCCAGGTCGTCTCGACGTGCAGGCCCTGAGTGGCGATGTGCAGATCCTGCGCTCGTTCAATCTGGCATCGGCAGCGCGCGGTTCGCTCGATGTGCTGGCCGCTGGCGACATCGCTACAGGTGCGGTCGGCAATCGCGTCATCGTGAATCTCTCCGACGCTGAACGCGACAATTTTCCTGACCGGCTGCTTCCCGTCGGCGGATTCTCTGCAGCCGAGCTCGGCATTCTGTCGCCGTTCGACCGTAACGGTCTGTCGCACGCTGCGGCACCAGTACATACCGGCGATCGGCAGCCGGCCAGGCTGGTCAGCCTGCACGGCGATATTCGCGCAGGAGACGAATTTTCTCTGGTCCTGGCCAAGCGGACGCTCATTGCGGCAGGTCGCGACGTGCGGAATCTGGAACTCGAGGTGCAGAATCTCGCGCCCGGCGACGTGACGGAAGTGCTTGCCGGCCGCGACATCCGTTATGCCACGGCATTCGATATCGAGACCGGCGCTCTGTTGTCGCAGAATCCCGAGATCCTGATTGCCGGACCGGGCCGCCTCGAATTGCGCGCCGGGCGCGATATCGATCTCGGCGCGTCCAGCGGCGTGTCGTCGGTCGGCGCCACGCGCAATCCGGCGCTCACCGCCATGGGCGCAAGTATCGGTATCGTTGCCGGTGTCAGTCCGGTGTTCGACGACGCGCGCTTCGTTGCGCGCTATTTCAACGGCGAAGCCATAGCGCTTGACCTGACCCGTTTTCGCGAACTGTTCGAAGAGGCCGATTCGCCTGTTTCGTCGACAGCATTTCAAACCGGATCACTCGATACCGCTGGTGCCCCCGTAGCTGTGCCCGCCAGGCCTGTTCCCAATCCGGCCGACTTCGTCGAACCGACTATCGATCCAGCACGCCATGGCGAAGCGCTCATACGTTATGTGGAAAGCGTTACCGGTGTATTGCCCGTTTCCTTGCTCGCCGCGCAGAACAGTTTCATGACGATGTCGGCTGCGCAGCGTCGACCGTTGCTGGCACAGGTGTTCTTTGATGAACTGCGAGATGCCGGGGTTGCCGCTGCGACGACCGGCAAGAAAGGCAATTACTGGCGCGGCTTGTCGGCAATCGATTCGCTGTTCCCCTCCAGCGGCGTCAGTGATGGTGGCGACGTCAAACTCTACTTCAGCAAGATCCATACGTTGGCTGGTGGTGGCATCGACATCTTCGCTCCTGCCGGGCTCGTCAATGCCGGACTGGCAAGCTCGATACTGAACGCGAAGGAAGCCAAGGATCTCGGCATCGTCGCGCAGCGCGAAGGTGCGGTGAACATCTTCAGCCGCGACGATGTGCAGGTGAATCAATCGCGCATCTTCGCACTTGGCGGCGACGACATCACGGTATGGGCGAGCGCCGGTGATATCGATGCAGGTCGTGGCGCGAAAGCCGCATTGTCGGTCCCACCACCGATAGTTTCTTATGATTCGAACGGGAATTTGCGCGTGGTGTTTCCTCCGGCGGTCTCCGGCAGCGGTATCCGCACCGCGAGTACGTCAGCTGAACGCGACCCTGGCGATGTCTTCCTGTTTGCCGTCAAAGGCATTGTCGATGCTGGCGAAGCCGGCATCGGTGGGAAGAACCTCGTCATCGATGCGAGAGCGGTCGTCGGAGCGGGCAACATCGATAACAGTGGCACCACCATCGGCGTTCCGACCGGCACTACTGTCAGCGTTGCCGCTGGGCTGACCGGGGTTGGCAATGTCGCCGCCAGTGCCGCGCAAATGGCGGAGCAGGTCGGCAGCACGGACAACAGCCCCGACCGCAGCGATCTGGCAGGCACTGCATTCAAACCGACCCTGCTGACCGCCGAACTGGTCGGTTTTGGCGACTACTCGGTCGGTGACATCCGCCAGGGGCAGTTCGCCCCGGCGGTGCCCGGCCAGCCGGACTCCGCTACGCCAGTGCGTGACGACCTGCCATGAGCCGGCGCATCAAGCGGTCGTTCCTGCATCGCCACGGCCCGCTGATGGGCGGGATATTCGCGATCCTGCTGTGCGTAACCGGTGCCTGGTGGTCGTTACGGCAACTTGGCGAAACACAGGCACCGCTCGTCGCGGAGGTGCAGCAGATCTCGATCGTTCAACCACCACCGCCACCACTACCGCCGCCCGTCGTCGAGCAACCTCCACCGCCCGAGCAAACCGTCGAGGAATTGCCCGAGCCGGAGCCAGAGCCGGAGGCCGCACCCGACGAGCCGCCGCCCGGCGACGATCTCGGACTCGACGCCGATGGTGTTGCAGGCAGTGATGGTTTCGGTCTCGCCGCGAAGCGCGGCGGCCGCGGCCTGATCGGCGGCGGTAGCGGCAATGCCATCATCTGGTATGGCCAGAAGATTGGCAGTGAACTCAGCGCTGCGCTTCGAACGCTGCTTGAAGAAGACATCCGCAATCGCGAGTTCAGCGTGCTGACCCGCGTGTGGGTGCGGGCAGACGGTCGTATCGAGCGCGCTGAACTGGCCGGAACCAGCGGCGACGCCGCGCTCGATGTCGCGCTCAGTGACGCACTCACACGGTTGAGCCTGCAATTACCGCAGGCACCTCCGGCAGACATGCCTCAACCAGTCAAAATCCGTCTCGACGCACGCGGCTGACCGCAACAATCTGGAATCTCCATGCGCAAGAATAAATTGCCGGCCACGAGCGCGGCCATCATCGCTCTACTGATCGTGTTGAATGCGAGCGGCGCCGAGCATAGCAGTGCGGACGCGTTGGAACAGACGCTGGTCAATCGCAACACGACCTTGAACCTGATCGACGCGCTCGTCAAACGCGGCATCCTCGATCAAGCCAGCGCGGACGCGATGATCGCCGACGCGCGGGCTAACGCGGTGCGCGATGCACGACAGGAACTGGCCAGTCGGCCAACCGGCGCCGCGCCAGCCGAACGTTCGACCAATGACGGCATCACCGTGCAAGAAGATGCCGTACACGTCTATTACATTCCGAAAGCAGTCAAAGAGGAACTCGCGCAGGATGTCCAGGCAGGCGTGCGTGAACAGGTCGTTGCACAGGTCAAAGCGGACGCGAAGCGCGAGCGATGGGGAGTACCGGCAGCGCTGCCGGCATGGGTCGATCGATTCAGCTTGAGCGCAGACATGCGGCTAAGGGCCGAAGCAAACCTGTTTGCGAGTGACAACCAGGCGTTCAGCTACCTCGACTGGCCGTCGATCAACAAGCGCGGTGGCCTGCTGGCCGCTGGCCCCGAAGCATTTCGCAATACGACCGTTGATCGACTGCGTTTTCGCGCGCGCACCCGCCTGTCAATCGATGCACGTGTCACTGACGATTTCAAATTCGGCCTGCGGCTCGCGACCAGCAACGAGCGCGATCCGGTCAGCATCAATCAAACCCTGGGCCAAACCGGTCAGCAGTACGAAGTCGCAATCGATCGGCTGTTCGTCCAATACGATATGGTCGACAGTACCCGCTACGACTGGCTGACCGTATGGGCCGGCCGCCACACCAATCCGTGGTTGTCGACTGAGACCCTGTTCGATCGCGATCTGAGTTTCGAAGGCGCGGCAGCGACGTTCCGGTTGCCGCTGGGCGGTGCGCGGCGCGGCGGTAACCTGCAAGCCGGTGGCCCGCTCGCCAACTGGGGCTATTCCGAACCGCGCTCGCTGTTTCTGACGCTCGGAGGATTTCCGCTGCAGGAGGTCGAATTCTCGACCCGTGACAAATGGATGCTGGGTGGCCAGACCGGCATCGACTGGGGCTTCCGTGACGATTCCCGCTTCAAGCTGGCACTGGCCTATTACGACTTCAAACACATCGACGGCCAACCCAACACGCTCGGCAGTCGTGAGCTGGATTTCACTGCGCCACAGTTTTTCACCAAAGGTAACAGCCTCATCCGCATCAGTAACGATATCGGCGAGACGCTCGCCAATCCGCGGTTGGTCGGACTTGCCAGCGATTTCAATCTGCTCGATATCACCGGCGTTTACGACTACGCCGGATTCGGTCCGCTGCATCTCATCGCGACGGGCAGCTACACCAAGAATGTCGGCTTTGATCGGCAGCACATCCTGCGCGTCTCGGGCCAGGATATCGCCCCGCAGACCGAAGCCTGGGAGTTGCGCCTGGATATCGGTCAGCCGCGGATTCTGCATCGACATGACTGGAATCTCGGATTTGCTTACCGCCGCAACGAACGCGACGCCGTACTCGACGCCTATACCAATTCGCTGTTTCATCTCGGTGGGACCGACGCGCGCGGCTGGATACTCGGCGGTTCCTATGGCCTCGCTCGCAATACCTGGGTACATGCGCGATGGATCTCGACCGAGGCCATCGACGGCCCACCTTTCGGCGTCGACGCGCTGCTGCTGGATTTCAATACGGCACTGTGAGGTGCGGGCAACGGCTGGTCGTGCCGCTGAACCTGATTCTCAGCGTGTGTGGGGTACTGCGCTCGGAGCCGGTGGGTTGTCGGGCAATTGCAGTTCACTGTCGTACATCTGGCGGCGGTAGTCTTCGATGGTGTTCTCGACGGCGACACCCGCGATGCCGGTCAACGATTCGCGCTGGAGCAGCGCTGACCAGGCGGATTTTTTGCCGTAATGGGCGAGCAGCTCGGTATTGATCCGATAAAGTTCGCGGTTGCTGGTCTGTGCTTCGGTGAGTGAGCGCTCAGTGGCTGCCAGCGCTTCCGTCAGTACTGCGTTCTCTGCACGAGTAGTGGTCAACGTGCGCGTCGTTTCCTTGGCCTGCGCGAGCAGCGTGTCGTAGCTGGTCTGAAGTTTTTTGTACTGCGCAGTGCTGCGTTCAAGCTTGCCGGCAAGCTGCCGGCCGCTGCGTCTGTCTGCAGCCAGCGAGGCTGTCACTTCGGCCATCTCGCGCTCCGCATTGCGCAATCGGCTCGTCAGGCTGGCGATTTCGGCCTGCTGCCGTGCATTGTCGATTTCCAGTTGCTGCTTGCGCTGGCCGACCTCGCGGAGCAGGTTCTGCGCGCGTACCAGCGCTGGCGGTGGCGTCTCGGCCTGCTGCGCATTGGCTCCCATTGCGGATGCGACAGCGCCTGCAACGGTCAGTATGCGCACGCATGCTGACACGCGTGACCTGATCTCTCCGCTATCCATTTGAAGATTTCATTTCACGAGTTTTTGTGTGACGAGGCCAATCTGTGTAATGCCGATGCGTCCGGCCAGATCCAGGACATCGATAACCAGCTGGTACTGGACTGTCGCGTCGCCCTTGATCACGATGGGCAGATTGGGATCGGCGGCGTAGAAAGATGCCAGCCGCGATTCGAGTTCACCGATCGTGACCGGATACGTGTCGAGGAAAATCATGCCGTCGGCCGTAATCGTCACCGCTTTTGTTTTTGGCTCTTCGAGTGCGGGCGCGGTGCTCGACTTGGGCAGATTGACCTGGATACCCTGCACGGCAGCGGTGGTCATGATGATGAAAATCAGCAGCAGCACGAAGGTCAGGTCGACCATCGGCGTGATGTTGATGTCGTCGTAGGGGTCGTTATCGCTCTTGATGCCGGCAGCCATTGTTTCAGGCTCCGTAGCGTTCGTTCAGGCGTGCGACAAACTCATCGGTAAACACATGCATGTCGGCATTGATGTCCCGCGCCATCGAACTCAGATAGTTGTATCCGAACAGCGAGGGGATGGCGACGCCGAGTCCGGCCACGGTCGCGAGCAACGCGGCGGCCATGCCGGGTGCGATCGCTGCGATATTGACGTCGCCGGTCGCGGCGATCGTGGCGAACGTGACCATCACGCCGACCACCGTACCGAGCAGACCGATGAACGGTCCGCCGGAAATGGCGATTGTCAGCAATACCAGCTGGCTGTTCATGCGTTGTCCTTCGCGCACCAAGACCGCATCGAGCGTGGCACGGATCGCCCCCATCGATTTGTGGTCGAGCCCGACTGCTGCGGCACCGACTGCCGGTGAACGTCGCGTACGCACTTCGCCAAGACCCTGGCGATAGATGTTGAACAGCGGGCTGTCGATATAGTCGTCTTCGTCGTCGATCAGAGCGCCGAGTTCTGCCGCGGCATCGGCCGTCAATGTCTGGTAGGCGGCGAGGAAGCGTCGGGTGCCGCGACGATTTCGACCCAGCGCGACTGCTTTCAGGAGCATCACCAGCAGGGCGACTGCCGCCATTACGCCGCACAGTCCGATGACGGCTTGTTCGACGATGGCGTCCCGGTTACCGAAGACGTTGCGGAAGATGATGGCGAAATGCCCTGCCGGTTTCGCAGTGCCAGCTGCGGCATCGGCCTGAGCAGCGGTTTCGTCACCGCCGTAAGTCATGACTGCGTCATTACGCGACCCCTCGACAGCAGCGGCAAACGCTATCTCATCGGCACTGCGAGCGACGGTCGACAACCGCAGTTCGTCAAGCGCGAACGCCGCCAGCCGGGAACCATCAGCGCTACCGCCAATGCGGGTGGTTCCGCTCAGTGCAGTCGCTTGCACGGGCGCGTTGGCTGCCGGCTGACCATCGACGTAAAGCGTAAGTGTCGCTGCGTCGAGTACGACAGCGAGGTGATGCCAGCTGCCTGCGAGTATTGGTGTACTCGACGTCAGCGCGACACCGGCATGGCTGACCGTAAGCTGGCCGGCGTTCAGCTCGAGCGCCAGCTGAGCGTTGCCGCTGCCGCGCTCGAACACGGTTACTGCGGCGGCAGGCAACGTGTCGAATCGCGCCCACAGTTCGATCGTGAATCCTTTGGCGGGGTCGTGCAGCAGTTGCGGCGCGTCGGCTATCTGCAGCGTGGCGGTTCCCGATAACAGGGCGCCGGTGCCGATGATCGACGCCGGATTGGCGATGAACTCGCCGGTCAACGGTGTCGCATAGGCCGTCGCATCCTGCTCGACCCCAGCGGGCTGACTGAAGTGATAAACCGCAGCGGTCGCTGCGTCGTAAGTCGCTCCACTGGCCTCGCCTTTGACCGCGCTGGCATTGCCGAAATAGAGGTACAGCCGTTGATCCCTGGCCTGCCCGTTCAGCGTCGGATATTTGACCCAGGCCAGCGCAATCTGTGTCACCGGATCGAACTGTTCGATGTGATAGGCGAGCGGCGTTTGATCGTCGGCGGCGAGAAAGCGGAAATCGAGGCCAGCGTCACGAACGCCGAAGAACTGCGGGAAATTGCCGGCGTGCAGACGCACGAGCACGGGCGCATCGCTGATATCGGCCTGGGTGTTGGCGCCCGTCGTGCTGGTATCGATGGCCAGCAGTTTGCGTTGCGTCCACTGCGGCGACCACCAGGCCTCGCTTGAAAAAGCGAGCCCGAACAGAATTAACGCGACGAATGCCCGTGCACTGTCCCGCACATCGTGACGCGATAGTGCGAGCCTGTCATACCAGGTCCGCGGGTATGGTCCGCGATCGCGGGTTCGCTCCCTCACTCAGGCGCCCGCCGGGAGCGTGACGGGGCATCGAGCCGCAGTTTTTCCTTGCGTTCGATCTGCACGATGCGGCCGTCGTGTATCGTGATTTCGACACCGCCGTAGCGAATACTGCGCAACGCGTTCTCGAGAAATCCCGCGATCTCAATAATCGACGAATCCGGTTTGAGTTCCAGAGCCGTTATCCTCGTATTCAATGCCCGTGACTACGCATAGAGCATGAAGGATGCCAGCAGGCTGACCGCAGATAAATCAGCGTCTTGCAGAACCCAGCAACGGGATAATCGAGCACATATCCAAGTACCCGCGTTTGCGCATGGGTGCTAAAGCATATTTACTGGATGGGATGCACCGTGAATCGATAGGTATTGCGGTTGCACGCCTGGCAGCGAAGCGCTGGATGAGCCAGTTGAGCCAGTTGAACCGATGCTCATCCAGCACGACGTGTCGCCAATCCTGCCTTGCGTTACACTCGCGCCGCAAATGCCCTGGCCCCTTCGTTGCGAGAGTCCGATGACTACGAATACTTCCACCGATACGCTACGCGCAACCTACGAGGTTACTGGAACAGCGGCAGCAGCGGCGCTGGCGGCGCGCCGGATTGCCTACGAACAGACGGTCGAGCTGCCAGAATCGCTGGTGACCGACTGCGACGTTCTGCGCGACGTTGTCGGGCGGGTCGAACAGATTGTCCCGACGGATGCCTCGGCGCAACGGCACGCTGTCACGGTCGCCTATCCTTTGAGCGGATTCGATGCCCAGTTCCCGGCCATTCTCAATCTGCTGTTTGGCAATGCCTCGCTGCTGGCGGAAACGCGCCTGGTTGATTTCAGTCTGCCGGACAGTCTGTTGAACACATTCGCGGGGCCGCGCTTCGGTGTCGACGGTGTGCGCGCGTTGACCGGCGTCTACGGGCGGCCGCTGCTGGCGACCGCACTCAAACCGCGCGGTGTCGGTGTCTCCCAGTTGGCCCGCCTTGCAGCCGACTTCGCCCGTGGCGGTGGCGATCTGGTCAAGGACGATCAGAATCTGGCCGATGATTTCGAGTCGTTCAAACGTCGTGCCGAGCATTGCCATGCAGCTGTCGGAGAAGTCAATGCAGCGACTGGCCGACGTTGCCTGTATCTACCGCATGCCAGCGCGCGCCTGGCCGACCTCGAACGCTGCTTCGAATTCGCGGCCGCAAGCGGCATGGCCGGTCTGTTGATTTGTCCGATGGTCGCTGGTCTCGAAACGGTGCGAGCGCTGGCCGCGCGCTATCCGCTCGTGATCATGGCGCATCCCGGGCTGACCAGTCTCGAAGGCGCGAATGGGACGCACGGCTTCGCTCCCGGTGTGCTGTGGGGCAGCCTGTTTCGCCTGGCCGGCGCGGACATCTCGATCTTTCCGCATCCCGGCGGTCGCTTCCCATTCACGATAGCGGACGGCAGGAATATCGCGGCACAGCTGCGCGCGCCGCTCGGTGCGTGCAGGTCGGCCTGGCCGTCGCCTGCTGGTGGCATGACGATCGAACGTGTACCCGAACTCATCGACATCTACGGTAATGACAGCGTGCTGCTGGTCGGTGGATCGCTGCTCGGGCTATCGACAGATACCGCCGCTGCGACGCGGCTTTTTCTCGACGCAATCCGCGCCGATACGCATGAACGACTGGTCGATCCTGCAGTTCCGCGCGTCCCAGCTGCTGGGTACCAACTGGCAGCGACACCCGATCACGAGTGGTCGGGTCGCGACAGCAGCCCGTACAAAGACGCGGCCGATCTGGCCTTCAAAGGTGTGCGAAGGGTCGAGCTGGTTGGCAAGTTCAGCGAGATGACGCGAACCGATCTGCGCTACTTTGAAGTCGAGGCCGGCGGTTATTCCAGTTTTGAGCGCCACGTGCACGGCCACATCGTGATCGGTGCGCGCGGCGAAGGCGTATTGCTGCGAGCCGGTCAGCGCACGCCACTCAAGGTCAACGATGTGGCATTCATCGCACCACTGGAAGCACACCAGTTACTCAACGAAACCAACGCTCCTTTCGGATTTTTCTGCATTGTCGATCATCTGCGCGATCGACCGATGGCGATAATCGATACGCCTATCGTTTGATACTCACGACGCGTGGTGCGTGTCGTCGGCGAAGACCCGGATGTGGCGTGGACGCAGGTAGACCGTGCCGCCTGGCGCAAGCTTCATGCTGAGAAAACGCTCCTGCGATAATTCCGCGGCGAGCAGCTGACCGGACTCGGTTCGCAGTTCGACGCGCACGGCAGCGCCCGCTGAGTGAATGCGCTCGATGCGCGCTGACATTGCCGGTTGACCGCCACTGCTGATGTCGATAGTGACATCGTGAGGTCGCACGTAGATGCTGGCGGCGCCTGAGACCTGTTGATGCTCGTGCGGATAGGGCAGTTCCATCGGACCGAAGTGCACCCTTCCGCCATCGATGCGGCCGTGAAAACTGTTGACCTCGCCGAGGAAGCGCATCACGAACTCGGTCTGCGGATGATGAAAGACCTCGTCCGGCGTGCCGATCTGCTCGATCTGCCCGGCATTCATCACGACCACCTCGTCGGCAACCTCCAGTGCTTCGTCCTGGTCGTGCGTAACAAACACACTGGTCACGTGCAGGTCGTCGTGCAGGCGGCGCAACCAGCTGCGCAATTCCTTGCGGACTTTGGCATCGAGCGCGCCGAAAGGTTCGTCCAGCAGCAGCACGCGTGGCTCGACGGCCAGCGCGCGCGCCAGTGCGACGCGTTGCCGTTGCCCGCCTGATAACTGGTTCGGTAAGCGTGCTGCCATGCCGTCGAGCTGAACGAGTTGCAGCAGTTCGTGGACGCGATTCGCTATCTCACTCTCGCTCGGGCGGATTGACCGCGGCTTTACTCGCAGACCGAAAGCGACGTTCTCGAACACGCTCATATGCCGAAACAGCGCGTAATGCTGGAAGACGAAACCAACCTGACGTTCACGCACCGGCGTGTGTGCGACGTCCTCTTCGTGGAACAGGATGCTGCCGGTGCTGTCATCGGCCTGCTCGAGTCCGGCAATGATGCGAAGCAGCGTGGTCTTACCCGAACCAGATGGGCCAAGCAGAGCTACAAGACTGCCGGTCGGAACTGTCAGACTGACATTTCTGAGCGCAACCACGCCGCCATACTGTTTATTGATGCTGCGGACTTCGATGCTCATCGTTGATTACTCGCGGCGGTGGTTCAGATTGCTGTGGCGTTACGAGCCACTTCGCCACGCCATTCGACCAGACGCTTCAAGACCAGCGTCAACAAGGCGAGCAGCGCGAGCAGCGAGGCCATAGCGAACGCCGCGACGAAGTTGTATTCGTTGTAGAGGATCTCGATATGCAGCGGTAGCGTATTGGTCTGGCCGCGGATATGACCGCTGACGACCGAGACGGCGCCAAACTCGCCCATCGCGCGCGCATTGCTGAGTATCACGCCATACAGCACCGCCCATTTCACTTTGGGCAGCGTGACGCGGAAAAACGTCTGCCAGCCGCTCGCGCCGAGCGTCAGTGCGGCAAGCTCTTCGTCGCTGCCCTGTTCCTGCATGAGTGGGATCACTTCACGCGCGACGAACGGGAAGGTGACGAAGATCGTGGCGAGTACGATGCCGGGCACGGCGAAGATGACCTGCAGATCGTGCTCGATCAGCCACGCGCCGAACCAGCCGTGCGCACCGAACAGCAGGATATAGATCAGTCCACTGACTACCGGCGAGACAGCGAACGGCAGGTCGATCAGCGTGACCAGCAACTGTTTACCGCGGAACTCGAACCGTGCGATGGCCCAGGCCGCGGCCAGGCCAAAGACGAGATTGCAGGGGACGCTGATGGCGGCAACGATGAAGGTCAACTCGACCGCAGCGAGTGCGTCAGCGTCGTTGAAGCTTGCCAGATAGACGCCGACGCCTTTACGCAGCGCCTCGGTGAACACGGCGACCAGTGGCAGCAGAAGGAACAGGGCCAGAAAGGCCACTGAAATCACGATCAGCGCCCAGCGTACCGGGTTCGACTCGGTGGTAGTCGCGAGTGGCCGGTACGGTGTTGCAGCGTGCTGCCGAAAGGTCTCGGTAGTGGCGTTCACAGACCTGTCCGATGGCGTCGTGCCCACGCCTGCAGCAGATTGATGACAAGCAGAAAGACGAACGACAGAACAAGCATCAGGGTTCCAATGGCCGTCGCACCGGCGTAATCGTACTGTTCCAGCTTGGCGATGATCAGGAGCGGCAGGATCTCGGTTTTCAGCGGCAGATTGCCACTGATGAAAATGACCGAGCCATATTCGCCGAGCGCACGGGCGAAGGCGAGCGTAAAACCCGTAAGCGTGGCTGGTATCAACAGCGGCGCAAGAACACGGATCAGCGTTTGCAGACGGCTCGCGCCGAGACTCGCGGCAGCTTCTTCCATATCGTGATCGAGATCTTCCAGTGCCGGTTGCAGGGTGCGTACCACGAACGGCAGACCGATGAAGGTCAGGGCGATGACGACACCGAGCGGGGTGAACGCGGCCTTGATCCCGAGCGGGACGAGCAGGCTGCCGAGCCAACCCGACGGTGCGTACAGCGTGGTCAAGGCGATGCCCGAGACCGCGGTCGGCAACGCGAATGGCAGGTCGACCATCGCATCGAACAGGCGTCGACCCGGGAATTCGTAGCGCACCAGACTCCAGGCGACGACGAAGCCGAACACCGTGTTGATGAGTGCTGCGATCAACGAGGCACCGAAGGTCAGCTTGAACGCAGCAACGACGCGCGGTGTATGAATCACTGCCCAGAAGCCTTCCAGCCCGAGACCGCTCGCGCGCCAGACTAGTGCGGCGAGTGGCAGCAGCACTATCAGGCTCAAGTAGCCGACGGTATACCCAAGGCTGAGCCCGAAGCCGGGAAGGACGCGCGTACTGGGTTGTTGGGCTTTCATTTCGCGATCGTCACTGAGCCGGATACGGCGCGCATCTTACTGCGAGAAGATCTGATCGAAAATGCCACCATCCGCGAAATGCGTATGCTGAGCTGCCTGCCAACCGCCGAATACGGCATCAACGGTGACAAGTTCGAGTGTCGGTAGGCGTGCGAGGTCCGCTGGTGCCGCCGAGAGCGGGTCACGCGGTCGGAAGTAATGCTTCGCGGCAAGCGCCTGGCCGGTAGGCGAGTAGAGATACTGCAGATATGCCTCGGCCAGCGCGCGCGTGCCGTGCTTGTCGGCAACTTTGTCGATCAACGCCACCGGTGGTTCCGTGAGTATGCTGACCGATGGCACCACGATTTCGAATTGATCCGGGCCTAGCTCTTCGAGCGCCAGAAATGCCTCGTTTTCCCAGGTGACGAACACATCACCAATGCCGCGTTGAACAAACGTGGTCGTCGAGCCGCGCGCTCCGGAGTCGAGTACCGGAACGTTGTGGTAAAGCGCGGAGACGAACGCGCGAGCCTTGTCTTGAGCCGCGCTGACAGCGCCGGCGGCGGCGGGATCGCCGAGCCTGGCCAGATCGCCGAGTTCGTGCTTGAGTGCATAAGCCCACGCCGCCAGATAATTCCAACGTGCGCCACCCGAGGTTTTGGGATTCGGCGTGATGACTTCGACGCCCGGTTTTACGAGATCGGCCCAGTCGTGAATGCTTTTCGGATTCCCTTTACGAACGAGCAGCACGATGGTTGACGTGTACGGTGTGCTGCCGTCAGGCAGGCGTTGCTGCCAATCGGCGGGAAGCAGTGCGCCGCGTGCGCTGATCTCGTCGATGTCATACGACAAAGCCAGCGTGACGACATCGGCGGCAAGACCGTCGATGACTGCGCGCGCCTGTTTGCCGCTGCCGCCGTGCGACTGATTGATAGTGACCGTCTCGCCGCGTTCCTTTAGCCAGTATCTGGCGAACGCTTCGTTGTAGGCCTTATAGAACTCGCGCGTCGGGTCATACGACACATTCAGCAACTCAGCTGCGGGCGTCACAGCTGTTCCGCACAGCGAGGCCAGGGCGACCAGTGTGCGCAACAAGGTGAGAGTTCTGGGCTTCATGAGCTTGGTTTCCTGATTGGGAAAAACGGTTGAAAGGCGCGCTGCGTTCAACGGAACGCCGTCAGATCGAGCTCGACATAGACAAAGTGTGAATCGTCATTGCGGCCGTTGGCGCGCGTGAAGCCACCGGGGCGGAACAGTGCGTAGCCGATCACGGTATCGACATGCGGTGCCAACACATAGCGAAGCCGGACATCGAATTCATGACCGATGAAGCTCCCGCTACGCCCATCGCGGTCGCGCAAATGCCCGTTGTTCCAGCGGTCGGTATCGCTTGCCAGCCAATAGCCGCTGAGGGTTGCATCCAGGCGAAAGTCGGCAGTCGGCTGGATTTCGACATGTGCCTTGGTCGCACGCAGATTTTCCCACTGGATGTAGTCGTTACTCGACCAAGGTCGGGCAAAGCCGAAGAAGCGTTCGAAGCGCTGGTTGCGGTTGTCGTCCGGATCCCGATCACCGCTGGCGTAGCCGTAGAAGGTGCTGAATCGCGGCGCCCAGGGCAGCGCAGCGGTATAGCCGACTTCCACGGTCAGGCCCAACGCGCGGTGCCGTTGACCAGCGCTCTGGCCGAGTTGCAGCATGAGATCGAGATCGAGATCGAAGCCGGTGTCGCCAAGCACGCTGTAGGCGCGCAGGGCAGGTGCATGGATGTGGCGCGCGGCGATTCCGTCGCGCGCGTTTTGCTCGAGCAGCAGATAGTAGGGTTGCAGCGTGATCCATTCCGACCAGCGACGCCAGTTGCCGACGACACCGTAGACAGTCTCGCCGGCGCTCGCACGATCCTGATCCGAGAGCAGGCGCTCGAGCGGTTGCACTGCCAGCAGCTCGATCTGCCAATCGTTGCGTTCCTGCCCGAGAGTGACGCGCAGGCCTTGAAAGTTGTTGGCCGTATTTCGCCACTCATTGCGCGCCAGCAGGCGGCGGTCGAGGTATTCGAAAGCAAGACGCCCACCTTCGACACGCAGCGGGCGGTCCTGACCGAGTGCATCGGCGAAATACAATTCGGCGGCCGCTTGAATGAACTCGAATTCGTTGAAATCGCGATCGTCACGCGGGAACTTGCCAAAGTAGCGTCGCGAGTCGGCAAGCTCGAGGCGGAATCGGAAAGGATCGAAGCGATCATGCACGCCGAGATAGGCACGTGTGCGCAACAGCAGCGGTGTGTCCAGCGTAGCGCGGGCGCGGCGGAAGTCGTTGCGACGGTATTCGAATCGCGAGCGGTGATCGAAGCCCAGGTCGAGCCAGCTGAACTGAGCATAGGTGGGGCCACCCGCTTGATCGAGCCGGCGAACGTAACGCGGCGGCTCCGGCTCGCGGGTCGTACCGTAACTGCGACGCTCGACGTAATCGTTCTGCAGCGCTGCGCTTGCCGCCACTGAGTGGGTGAGGAGTCCAACGACGAGCAGGCCGGTGATAGCCTGGCCGGCCCGCAGGATGGACTTACTCAGAGATTCTTTAGGCAGAGCCCTGATAGTCCGGCGCTGCAGGCAGGGGCGCCTGGCCGCAGGTTGGTAGGAGACTACAGAGACTGGCGGGGGCATGTCTGAGATGGCACGAGTCGTACGGAGGTCTGAGCATGGCAATGCAGCAAGTCTCAAGCCAAGCAGAGCAGACTGTGGGATTACAGGATTGAGGCGAATATTTCGCGGCCATAGGTCATGGTAATTCGGTATAAACAACCAAATAAGATGGATATCCAGTAAATATTGTATATTCTGTGAAATATGCTGGGTTCCTATGACAATGTTCTAGCCTAGTTCGACTGCCTGCTCGGCCTCAACCGGAGAGCAGACGATTCGTGCATGAAGTTTGCTTGGGGCCAGAAGATGAACCGGGAGACCATGCCACTGACAACCCTGCCGCTCACCGAGATCTGGCGCGAAGCCTGCCGGCATATCGAACTCGACATCTCGCTCCGTAACCTCGCCGGTCTGCTGGAAGCGAGTCTCGGGCGGGTCAGCCTCCAGGTACACCTGGTCGATATCAATCGCGGCATCATTGACAAACTGGCCGACAGTGCAGGTTCCGAACTCGTGCCCTGGCGCCAGATCCTGGAGCCAGTACAGACCGGCGCATTAGGGAACTGGATCGCCGACCGGCGCATGGTGCCTTTCGACAGCTGCGTTCGACAGCTCCCGTTTCTACGCTCGATGTTCGCTGGCGGTGTGTCCTGTATCGGTGGTCTGGCCTGCGAGCACGGGACGCGTGGCCTGTTCCTCCTGAGTACGCCGTCCAGCGCCATACTCGATTTCGACGCCCTGGCAACGTTGCTCGACCCGATAGCCGCAGCACTCGAGAATCATCAGCGTCTGCATGAGCTGATGCAGCTTCGTGAAGCCGCCGACATCGAGCGTGACCGGCTGCTCGAACGGCTGGGACGCGATGACGATGACCGCGTGGTTGGGCATGATGCCGGTCTGGTCGAGGTCATGGCGCGCGTTCAACAGGTGCGGGCGGCCGATCTGCCGGTACTGTTGCTTGGCGAAACCGGATCGGGCAAGGAAGTGGTGGCGCGTGAAATCCATACCGGCTCACCACGCGCGGGCAGACCGTTCATCCGCGTCAATTGCGGCGCGATTGCCGAAGAACTGATCGATTCAGAGTTGTTCGGCCACGAGCGCGGCAGTTTTACCGGCGCCAGTGCGCGCCGCCGTGGCTGGTTCGAGCGCGCCGATGGCGGAACGCTGTTTCTCGACGAAATCGGCGAGTTGCCGGGCGCAGCGCAAGTGCGGCTGCTGCGGGTCCTGCAGGACGGTCTGTTTCATCGCGTTGGCGGCGAAGAAGTCGTGCATGTCGACGTACGAGTTGTCGCGGCGACGCATCGCGATCTGCCGACGATGGTGCAGGAAGGGCGTTTTCGCGCCGATCTATGGTATCGCATTGCGGTGTTTCCCATTGTCATTCCGCCCTTGCGGGAGCGCCCACAGGATATCCCGGCGCTGGCCGTGCATTTTACCCGGCGGGCGGCGGCGCGTTTCGGCCTGCGTCTGCGTCTGCCTGGCGCTGCTGAACTGGCCTTGCTCACGGCCTATCCGTGGCCAGGCAATATCCGCGAATTTGCCGCGGTTATCGATCGCGCCACGATTCTCGGCAATGGCGAGCGCCTCGAGATCGAGATGGCGCTCGGTTTTGCCGCGCCGATGATGCCGGACGCCCCTGCCCGGCCGTCATCCTCAGCACCGCTCGAAGTAACTGCGCGCAGCGCCAGCAGCGGCCCCTTACCGACCTTGAGCCAGATGCAGAAAGAGCACATAGAACGCGCCCTTGGTGTGGCCCGTGGCCGTATCGAAGGTCGCGGTGGCGCAGCCGCAATACTCGACATCAATCCACATACCTTGCGCGCCAAGATGCGCAAGCTCGGCATCGAGTGGCAGCGCTTTCGTCACGCCGATTGAGACCGGCGCGTTGGCTTGACATCGGCGTCATGGTTGCGTCTCATGGGCGCCCGCCTCAGGCAGTCCGCGCTGCCGCGAGGATCGTTCAGGCTATGGGTCTGCCAGTATGAGCGTGCATTTGCGAGATCAGGGTGATGTGGATAATCCCGGCTGGGATATCGCCGCGATAGTTGCTGAGCTTCGCGAACTACGTCAGGGTTTCCTGGCGGACCGACAACGCGCGACCAGGCCGCCGAAACTGCCTTCGCGCAAAGCGTTGTCGAGCGTGATGGAATCCCTGACCGCGGTGCTGTTCCCCAATCGACTCGGTCAATTCGAGGTCACCGATGGCGGCCTCGATTATTTTGTCGGCCATACACTCGATGTCACGCTACGCGCGCTGTCGGAACAGGTTGAGCGCGAACTCCTGTTCCTGGCGGTGGATGACGAAGCGCGTAAACAGTCACGCGAGCGCGCGCTGGCCATCACGCGACAGGTCGGTCATGCGCTGCCGCGAACGCGGGCGTTGCTGGAAACGGATATCCGCGCTGCATTCGAAGGCGATCCAGCGGCGCGCAGCATCGACGAAGTACTGGCCTGCTACCCGGGTATTACGGCGGCCATACACCATCGGGTGGCGCACGAATTGTACAATCTCGGTGCGCCGCTGGTCGGCCGCCTGGTCGCTGAACTTGCGCATTCGACTACCGGCATCGATATCCATCCCGGTGCGCGGATAGGTGCGAGCTTTTTCATCGATCACGGCACCGGCGTGGTGATCGGAGAGACGGCCATCATCGGTGAGCACGTGCGGCTCTATCAGGCCGTGACGCTGGGTGCCAAGCGTTTCGCGACGGCGCCGGATGGAACGCTGTTGAAAGGCGGACCGCGTCATCCCATTGTCGAAGACGACGTCGTCATCTACGCCGGCGCGACAATCCTGGGGCGCGTCACCATCGGACGCGGTTCGGTGATCGGTGGCAACGTCTGGCTGACGCACAGCGTGCCGCCCGGCAGCAACGTCACTCAGGCGCAGAACTCCAGTCAGACCGGCACGACTCGCGCCGAACTCTAAGGACCCTGAGCCCGATCACAGCAAGCGTTACAGCAAGGCCGAGCAGGGTTCCACCGCCTGCCGGCACCTGCACAGCGACTGCAGGCGGCAGCACCGGTGGCGCAGCACGGACACAGTCATAAGTTGCCGCGTAGCGCTGCCCGGCGGCGACCATTTCGAAATCAGTCACCAGCAGACGATCGAGATTGCGCGACGTGAGCAGCCCGCTCCATTTCGCGACGGTTGCGCGATCGCTCCGCGCCGTGAGCGCAACGCTTCCGCCGTCGGCAAGCACCATGCCGTAGCGTTGCATTGCGCGAGCCACGGTTCGCGCAGCTGCATTTGGCAGTGTTTCCAGCGGATAGTCCGCGCGCAAGCGCAAACGCGTGCCATAAGGTGGAGCGGTCGCTGGCCCTGACGGCCCGCCGATATGCGTTGCCGGCGCGACAAAGATCCCGGCCCGCATGCGTGGATTCGGCAGGATGAATCGAATGGCATGATTGATCGCGCCACTGGCTACTTCGTCGGCATCGAACAGCAGTGGCGCTATCGGCAAACCGGCAGCGTCGGCCGAGGTGCAGTCGAGGCCACGGCGTTCCGGTTGATAGTGTTTGTCCAGATCCCACACGGCCAGACAGCGCGAGCGCAGCACCCCATCGCTGATATCCGCTTGATACATTTCGAACAATTGCTGGCTTGCCGTTTGATACACAATCAGATGGCAATCGGACGCACTGCATTGGTAACCGGTGACGCCTTCAATGGCGCCACCCGGCGGTATTGGAACCGACACGCCGGTATCGCAGTCGGGCAGGTAATAGCCGGGCCGCTGGGTGTGGACCAGCAACGTATCGCTCGAAGTTGCATTGTTGACCTCGATCGAGAAGTCGATCTGCATGCGGCCCAGACCCCAGCCGCCATTCGCAGCCAGCCAGGCAATGACTGTTGCAGATTCGCTGTCCAGCGGCGCGGCACTGATGTCTTCGGCGAGCGGATCGCCGGGCGGCAGCGGCGGTAGCGCTGCGCGTGTTTCGCCCATGCCGATGACAGCCAGCAGCGCAGCACACAGACACTGCCGAAAAAATCTGTCAGGCGGCTTCGCCACTGTCCTCGACGAGTTCAGTAAGCCGGCTTTCAGCCAGGTGTTGGTAACGCGGCATGCCGAGTTCGAGCCAAATGGCGGCGGCTTGCTGGAACAGGCGCTGCGCGTCGGCCGCGCGGCCGCGAACAGCCGCCAGTTCGGCACTGCCAGCGATTGCGTGCGCGATCGTCGAACGCATGCCGAGTGCTTCAGCCAACGCCAATGACTGGCTAAAGCAACGATCGGCGTCCGGCCAATGATGTGCTCCACGCTGAAGATGAACTGCCCCCATCGCCAGCAAGGCCTGTACTTCGCGCAGTCGACCGCCAGCACGCGCATGGGCGAGTGCGGCGCGCCGCTCTGCTATCGCTACCTCGCCAGCCGTCAACAGTGCTTCAGTGACGATATTCGCATTCAGCGCCAGGTCGTTCAGAGGTGTTGCATTCTGGTTGATGAAATCGATATAGCGGCGCAGCCCATCACGCAGCCCGAGCGCGCTACTCGCAAGCAGAGCAAGCGCGGCAGTCACGGCGCCGTTGATATGCGGCCCGATGGTCGAAATGACGCTGAACGCCGCTTCTGCCCACCGCAGCGTGTCGGCATATTCCTGGCGGTTAAGCGCTATTTGCGCAATCAATGCAGTCGCCGACGAGCGTATCGTCCTGTTGCCGGCGCGAACCGCCAGCGCCATCGTCTCGTGCGACGACAGTGACGCGCGTTCGAGTTCGTCGTTCAGGAAATAGACGCGATCGCGCATCCAACGCGAGCTGAGATAAAGATCGGTGATGCGCTCGGCATGGCCGCCGGCAGTGAGCTGATTGAGCATGGCGTCGAGCGTCTGTTCGGCCTCTGCCAGGCGACCGTCGAGCATGAAGCCATAGGCGAGTGCGCGCTGATTGGCGACGGTGACCAGGGGATCAGGCGATTGTCGAGCCAGGATCAGGCCAGCTTCGACGGTCGCCAGGCCGGCCGGGAACGCTTCGCGACCGCGTTGCATGAGCAACATGCCTTCGTAAGTATGGAGCGCGGCCAGTGTGGCCACATCGTGCGTGCGTTCGGCAAGCGCTCGCGCTCGCACGAACACTCGCTCATTGTCGCCGGTGTCGGCTACGCTGTAGATCACGGCCATGCGACCGATACCGACGACGGCCTGCAGCGCGAGCGACTGCAGTGTACCGTCAACACCGAGATCCGGTGCGCTCTCGGCGATGTCCCAGGCCTGTCGATAAAACCGCGCCGCGGCTGTATACGACGGTACTTTTTCGGCCTCCGCCGCTGACCGCAGGTGCGCCTGCATGCTCTTGGCGCGGTTGTCGCTCAGACCGAAATGATGCATCAGCAGCGCTGAGCGCTCGCCGTCCACCGTCTCGCCGCGCTGTTCGAGGAGTGCGCCGATGTGTTCGTGGATCTGCCGGCGCTGGCGCAGCAGCAGTCCTTCGTAGGCGACCTCCTGGGTGAGACTTTCGCCAAAGCGATATTCGTCCTTGGAAAAGATGTTGCGGCGATGAATGACGCCGCGCTGCTCGAGTCCATCGAGTTCAGTGTCGACATCGACCGCCTCTTCACTGAGCAGATCGACCAACAGCTTGCGATCGAACTGGCGACCGATCACTGCCGCTATCTGCACCACGCGTTTGGCGTTCGGCGACAGGCGATCCAGTCGAGCGGCAATCACTTCCTGGACAGTTCCAGGTATCCGGAGTTCATCGACGACATGCTCAATGCATTTTGCATCCGCATCGCAGTCGATGGTGCCGTCTTCAATCAGCGCGCGTGTAATTTCCTCAGCCAGGAACGGACTGCCTTCGGCTTTTTCGCGTATGCGTGCCTCAAGCTCGCCGGGGAGCGGACCACCACAGAGGTTGCGCATGATATCGGTGATGCTGTCATCAGTCAGTCGACGCAGATTGAACTGTGTCATGACTGGCTGGGTACCCCACGCCGGACGAAATTCGCGCCGATGTGTGACAAGCAACATGAACGGCCAGGTATACATTTCACTCGCTGCGGCGTAGAGCATCTCGAGCGAGAGCTCGTCCATCCAGTGCGCGTCCTCGATCAACATGATGACCGGGCCGGAGTCAGTGGCGTGATACATCAAAGCGCCCATGGCGTTGAACGTACCGCGTTTCAGTTCTTCGTCCGAGAGCTCCATGGTGGCGTCGTCCGCAACGGCGAGAATGCGGCACAGCCAGGGATAGTGTTCGCCCAGATCCGGATCCCAAGCGCGCACTTTAGCGGCGATCCGTTCGCGCACTTCGGTCGCAGCCTGATCCTGGTTGACCTCGAGATAACGCCGCAACATGCCGGCGAACGGCGCAAACGGCACGGTCTGCGTCCACGCCGAACAGCGCACTTCGAACCAGGTCACCTGTTCGTCGCGGATGTGCTGTCGGAATTCGTGGATCAGTCGCGATTTACCGCTGCCGGCCGGGCCGACGACGACGGCCAGCTGCGGCAGGAAATCATGCAGGCGCGCGTAACAATCGAGCAACTGGGCGAGTTCGGCTGTACGCCCGACAAACGGCGTCAGCGCTCGATAGGCACCGATTGCGACCGGCGCCGAAGGTTCGGCGCGGGCAGCTTCAGTGAGGCCAAGGATCTCATAGGCCGGGATCGGCTGGGTCTTGCCTTTGACTTTCAACGGGCCGACGCGGCGCCCGAGAAAACGCGACCGGATCAAACGCCAGGTTGCCTCGCTGACCAGTACGGCACCCGGTCGCGCCAGTGCTTCGAGGCCGGCGGCCAGATTCGTGGTGTCGCCGATAGCGCTGTAATCCATCTTGAGATCGTTACCCACAGCACCGACGACCACAGGGCCGGTATGAATGCCGATGCGCGCGCGCAGGTCGAGTTCGAGAGTGGCGTCGAAGCCGGCGTTTCTCGTCTGCAATGCCTGCTGGATGTCGAGCGCTGCCTGGACCGCACGCTGCGGTGCGTCTTCGTGCGCCACCGGTGCCCCGAACAGGGCCATGAAACCATCGCCGGCCAGCTGATTGACGATGCCTTCATGGTCATAGACAGCCCGAAACGCGAGTTCCAGGTATTCGTCGAGGAGGTCGTGATACTCCTCCGGATCGAGACGTGCCGCGAGTGACGTCGAACCGGCCAGATCGCAGAACAGTACTGTGACCTGTTTGCGCTCACCGGTCGTTGCGATCAAAGCGCTGCTGGATTGGGGTGTGACAGCGTCCGTCAGGTCCGACGTAGCTATTGGTGTAGTGGGCGATAGCGGCTGCTCGACAGCAACGATGATTGGTTCAGGGCCGGAACGGGCGACGACTTGCGATACTTCGGTGCCGCAATCCGGGCAGTAGCGATACGACTCGGCGAGTATCGCGCCACAGCTTTCGCAATTCTGTGCGGCGCGCGCGCCGCACACGGTGCAAAACGCCTTGCCGGCGATCAATTCGGACTGACAATTGGTACAGCGCATGTGCCTTGTCGTGTTTATCGCCCTGACCGTGCACGCCACACGCGGGCCGGCGAGCCGACTCCCGTTTGCGGGCATGCCGCAATGATAATACTCGGCATGCGTCTATAATCGAACCTGCTCGGCGCCAACCGGCGTCGGCGAGCCACCTTGCCGGCGTGCCCGCGTCGACTGTATCGGCTGGGCTGCCTGGATAGCCTGGTTGTACGCCGAAGAAGTTTTGTGGGGTTTGCGTAGATGAACAGCACCGATATCGAAGTTATCCGAACCGCATTGGATTGGCTGGACCAGGGCCGTCGCGTGACTTTAGGAACGGTGGTGCGGACCTGGGGCTCGGCGCCGCGCCCGCCTGGGTCATTGATGATCATCCGCGATGACGGACAAGTGGCGGGATCGGTCTCCGGCGGCTGTGTCGAGGATGACTTGATCCTGCGCGTGGCGCGTGGCGAACTCGCTCAGCGCACGCCAGAAGTGGCGACCTATGGCCAGAGCGCAGAAGAGGTACGGCGTTTCGGCCTTCCATGCGGCGGAACCGTCCAGGTGGTGCTGGAACCGCTGGGCGCGCAATCGTGCCTGCGCGAATTGCTGATCGATATCGAAAGTCACCATCGCGTTCAACGTCATCTGAATCTGCGTACCGGAATCGTGCGGCTGGAACCGGCGCTGGAGGGCGATCGGCTGCTGTTCGACGGTGCCACGCTGACGACGGTGCATGGCCCGCGATTACGACTTCTGATCATCGGCGGCGGCCAGCTTTCGCGCTATCTGACCTCGATGGCGCAGATGCTCGACTATCAGGTGACGGTCTGCGAGCCGCGCCCCGAATATCACGAGGGCTGGAGCGAGATGTCCGGTGTCACGCTATCTCATCTGATGCCCGATGATCTGGTGCTGGCCATGAATCTCGATCAGAACAGTGCCGTGGTCGCTGTCACCCATGATCCCAAGCTCGATGATCTGGCCCTGATGGAAGCGCTGCGCACGCCGGCCTTCTACGTCGGCGCGCTGGGATCACGCCCGAACAATGCGCGGCGTCGCGAACGCCTGCTCGAGTTCGACGTGTCGGTGGCCGAAGCTGATCGGCTGCGAGGGCCGGTGGGTCTTCGCCTCGGTGCGCGCACGCCGCCGGAAATCGCCATGAGTATCGTGGCCGAAATGACGGCCATCCGTCGCGGTGTCGATCTGGGCCTGCCGCTGTGTGATTGGGCGTCGTCGCAGACGGTCTGCGCGGTGAGCTAGTTATTCGAGCTCAAGGGAATGCTTTGCGATAGGCGTCCTTGACCGCAATCCTGCTGTCGTCGGTGAAACTCAACACGTCGACGCCGTCGACTTCGCTCGCCGTGCCATCCGCAGCGCGCAGACTGAGGTGCCAGTAGACGAGCGCCTGATCCTCGAAAAAAAACATCCGTGGTTCTGGAGCAGGCGCGCCCGGGCTGCTCTGCGGCGTGACCATCCGCGCGAAAGCGGCGCGCACTTCATCCTGACCGCGAAAGCAGGTTCCGGGACCTGGGCCGGTCGAGCCTCGATAGGTCGGATCATCGCTCATCAGGCTGAGCAGGGTGTCGACATCGCCTCGGCTCCACGCCTCGCTGAAGCGAAGTACCGTCGCGCGATTGGCGGCCTGACGGCTGCTGTCGTCAATTGTCGAGGCCGTGCCGCTTGGGGTGGTCTCGTTGTTTCCGCGGCGGGAATGTGTCGATTCAGGCATGTCCAACGCTCCGCTTGTCCAGCAATTGCCGGCCTGCCAGGTAGGCTTGCCAGAGATCAGGTCCATCGTAAGCGATACTCGCAAGCTGCCGGATGACCGCTTTTGCATTTACTGCGACGGTGTGGTCGAGTGCTTCGAACAGAGCGAGATCGGATGCCGAATCGCCATAAGCCACGCAGTCATTCTGCGTCAGGCCGAGTTCGTGCAGCAGCGCTTGTGTGATGCGCAGTTTGTCCTGGCTCGAGATCATCTGGTCGGCACCGCCAGCATTGCCTGGCGAGACCATCGCCCCGAACGCGTGACCCGCACCCCAGCGCCGAAGGCGCTCGACGAAGAACTTCGGGGATTGCGAAATCACGACGCTGTTTTCCTGACGCAAACGGATGTCGCTGAAAACCGCCTGCACACCGATAAGCCACGGTGTCTGTTCGAACGCCAGGTCGATCTGCGCCTCGGACAGTCCGTCCCACAACGGCAGACAGCGTTCCCAGAAACCATTGTCGCTCAGCTCGCCGCGGACCCAGGCTTCCTCGATCGCGCGCGTCTCATCATAAAGTCCGATGGCACGCGAAATTTCGAGGCAGGCTGAGCCGGTCAACAAGGTGCCGTCCATGTCGAATACATGCAGGCACGTCATGGTTCAAATCGCTGCATCACTTCCTGCGAGCCTCACGCAGCGGGGCCACGACGTCGAGATAGCATGATTCCGGGTACTCGCGCTCGCTCCGCGCGATGAGTTCCGAAAAATCCCATTTCTTGAGCAGCTTGCCGTTGCGGAATACCGGCACCAGCTGGTTCTCTTCGGGCGGGATCGAATCGCGCGGAACCGTCGTGTAATGGCCATTTTCCAGCTTGAGCGCAAGGCGGCCTTTTTTCGAGACTTTAAACTGCGCGCCGGTCGGCGATTTGAAGATATCTTTCCACACTCCGTTGATGCACACGGCGCTCGCTTTCTGGCCGAAGTTCATGGTGTCGCGATTGTGATGCTGAAGCAGGCCGCCGCCCATGCCGAAAATAGCGTTCTCGGCTGACATGCCGCGACGCTCAAGTTCGATGAATATCTTTGGTAGCGCCTTGAAATTGACACCATCTCCCTGAACGGTACGAATGTATGGTGGCAGTACTTTGTAGCCTTTCGAATTGACCTCGTAACCGAAAGCGTCCATCAACCACTCGGTAGTCTGTGCAGTGACTTCGACAACATCGCCTGAATCCGGACGTATGCCGACGAGGCCAGGAAATTTTTCGATTTGGGCTTTGAGTTCGCGCCCGATGATGTTCTTGACGCAGTTTTCGTGATCGTAGGAGTCGGTGAGCAGCAGGGCTACGCCGTTATGCGCATAAGTCGTCAGCATATTGCTCAGTGCCGCCGCTTCATTCTCGCGGCCCCAGGCGCAGAAGCCAGCATGTTCGGAGTTCGGTCCCGAGTTTGAAACGTGCCCGGCATTGTAATAACGCTTGGCGGCGAGGATGCCCGGTACCGTATCGCTCTGACTGAAGTTGACCAGATGGGCGAGACCGCCCAGTGCGGCCGACTCCATCGAACTCACGCCGCGGGCGCCGTAGTCGTGCAACATATGACGCAGCACTTGCGGATTGTCCGAGGTGTGATTGAGTGAGTCGCGGATGATCTGCTTGGCGAGCCAGCTGACCGTACCGATAGTCGTGGGATACCAGACCGCACGCAGCAGGGAGGTTTCGAAAAAGCTCGTCACCCACCAATATTTTGGATCGGTGTTGATTAACTGGACCAGCACGTTGCGGGCCGGTACCACGCTGCCTTCGGCCACCGCTTCGATCTCGACCGGCAGATAGCCACCATGATCATTCAAGATACCGAGCCATAACTCGCGGTTGAAATGCATGCCTTGTTCGCGTTCGATGTATTCGGCTTCGTCGATATCTTCGAGCGTGATCGGGCGCATCAGGTATTCGCGAAGAAACGCCTGCAGACCGACAAACAGCGTCGCTGAGAATTCCCCACCGCGCGATTCGATATAGCTCGAGACGTACTCGGTCCCGGGCGGATAGAGGGGATAGTGGCAGTGTTTGTAGTTATCGACGTTGATAATGATGTTGTGGTCGAAAGCCATGGCATCCCTCTACTTGCAGGTTCAGGACCTGGATCCGGACGTGACGAAAAGCGAGTCAGTGCCCCGTAACTCCAGCACTCTGGCGCCGGCTGTTGCGGGAAGTAGCGAGAAAAACATTAACGTTTCTATTGTTCGCCGTCAATCAACCCGAGCACGCGCGGAGTTGCTAGCGCTGGTTTATGGAATTAAATGATAAATATCTGATTTATTTAAGTATTAGAATAAGCACTGACATTCTAGTTTTGCCCCATCTTGAGGCGTAAACGATTCTATTTGACGCAAACCAGTGCTGCCGACTCACCGCTGCGCAGCACTCCAGAACGATTAATTGGGGCGGTCGGAAAGGTGCGCTACTGCGCTGCCAGCGATAGCGCTGGTGAGCGTATCCGCCCGCGGCATGCCGGCCCGGGCACCGCTCGCGCCAACCGATAGCGAACCCGCAACGACGGCCGTACGAAGGGCCGGTACCAACTCGGGCGTCCTGGCCAGGCAGGCAACCAATACGCCGTTGAAGGTGTCACCAGCGCCGGTCGTATCGACAACCGGAACGCCGCTTGGCGCCGGAATACGTTCAATGGCGTCGTTCGGCAAGCGCATCGCACAGCCGGCGCTGCCCAGGGTGACAATCACGGGTGCGTCAGTGAGTTCGCCGAGATAGCGCAGCTGGTCGAGGACGGCATTCATATTCTCGGCCGGCACATCCCCGGCTGGTGCGTTGGCCGCTGGCTCGTCGTAGCCGGCGCGGTTCGCCAGCTCGGACAATTCGCCTTCATTCGGCGTGAGCAGCACCCGCTGCGCCAGCAAGTGCTCGAGTCCATCGATGACCGGTGCGGGGTTCAATACGCAACGCACGCGAGCCCGGGTTGTGGCCTGCACGGCGGCAGCGACGGCTGCGTAAGGGATTTCCGTACTGACAAGAACGACAGCGGCATCGGGGAGAACTCGTTCCAGGCTGGCCAGCACATGCGCTGCCGTAACTGCGCCGTTGGCACCGGGCCCGAGCGCGATCTGATTTTGCCCCTGGCCATCAACAATGATCAGCGCAGCGCCTGTGGGGATGTCCTGCAGCACCGCAACGCCGCTGGTATCGACGCCGTCATCGCGCAAAGCGGCGAGTGCGTCGGCGCCGGCGGTATCAGCTCCGACGGCACCAATCAGCATGACGTCGGCGCCGGCGCGCGCCGCGGCGACGGCCGCATTGGCGCCTTTGCCGCCACCGAAAATCTGCAGTCCACCGCCAACGACAGTCTCGCCAGGCGCCGGCAGATGCGTTGTCTTGACGACGAAATCGGTATTGATTGCGCCGACCACGATCACGCGACTGCCAGCCACGTCAGTCGCCTGGCGGTACGTCAGCCGATTCGCGAACGCGGATCTCGACTGGATGTGACTTGGGCTGTTCCGGTATTTCCTCGCCGCGGATGAGATCGATCAGCAGATTGGCGGCGGCAATACCCATCTCGAGCGCGGGTTGGCGCACGGTTGTCAGTCGCGGTGTCAGCAGCGGCGCCATGGGAACGTCGTCGAAGCCGACAATGCTGACATCGGCAGGCACATGCAGACCCGTCGCGCGACAATATTCCAGGGCACCAATCGCCATCATGTCATTCGCGCACAGCAGTGCGGTCGGGCGCGCCTGCTTTGGCGCACCCATCGCTCGTCCCGCGAGTTCGAAACCAGAGTTCATGCGGTAGTCGCCCACGTAGACCACCATGTCATCCGGATCCAGACCGCCCATGGCCAGGCCTTCGCGATATCCGGACAAGCGTTGTTCAGCCGTCCACAGCGCAGCGGGGCCGGCGATACAGGCGAACCGTCGATGCCCGAGTTCGACCAGGTGACGGGCGACGTCGCGTGCGCCGCGTCGGCCATCGGCCACAACTGCGGGCAGGTCGGCGCCTGGAATGCGTTCATCGACCAGCACTACTGGCCCCAGTGATTGCAGTTCCAGCAGCGAACTGGGTGATTCATAGAAACCCGTCAGGTAGACAACGCCATCGACACGCTGACTGCGCAGCAGACGGGCATTGCTCGATTCTGCTTCTTCGGTGCTTTCGGAACTGCATAGAACAACCAGTACATCGAGTGCCGCCGCAGCGCGCGCGACGCCACTGGCGAGCAGGCTGAAAAACGGGTTCGAAAGATCCGGTATGACCAGACCGATAGTCGAGGCCTGCTGGCGTTTGAGGCTGCGTGCCGATTCGTTCGGAATGTAATTCAATTCGCGCACCGCGTTCATGACGCGCGCGCGCCGGTCGGCGCTGACCGGGCCGGTATTGTTCAGAACATAGCTGACCGTGCTGACAGAGACGTTCGCTGAGGTCGCGACGTCTTTCATGGTTGGACGCTGATTGGATTTCAATCCGGCTCCTGCCTCGTTTAGTTGACTCGACCACCGGCGGCCCAACGCACTATCGATGACCATAAAGCCGCGTAGTGTGGCCACGACATGAACTCGGGCGGTGCCCAATGCGGCGCCACATCCGACGCAAAAGCCACGCTGCGACCTTTGCCGACGGTTTTTACTGTCAGTAAAGGGTCGCCCTTGTGTTCAGCTATCACCGTTGCGCCCGCTTTCGCCTGCAGCTGGTTGTAGCCCAGCAATATCGGCCAGGCTGGCGGTGTGCCGCCCAGCGCGGCGTGACCCGGTTCACCGAAAGTGGCGGTCAAGCCTTCCGGCATTTCGACACGGTCGTCGCGATCCATGACTACCACCGGCAGCACAGCTGCCAGCGGCGTGGCCTGATACCGTGCCCGACCATCGATGCCGGAAAACGACATATAGCCACCGATCATCAGCAGACCGCCGCCGTCCATCACATATTCGCTCAACAGCGCCAGGCGGTTCACCGTACGTTCCGAGCGCAGGAATGTCTCGTCGCAAAGCAGAAAAGAATTCGAGCCGATATCGCTCAACACGACGACGTCGTATTGGTCCAGTTCTGCCCGCGTTGTCGGGAAGCGCGAGGAGACCTCGTGTGCCCGGATATACGTCACATCGAAACCAGCTGACGCGAGTGCCGCGAGAAATACGCCGGCGCCTTCCTGATACTCGGTGGTGTGAAATTGATCGAACCCTTTCAAGTGCACCGTGTGTTTGATCCAGGATTCCCCAACGGTCAGCACGCGCAATGCCGAGCGTTCCTTTGCACTCATAACGATTATGCCTTTTTTGTCAGTTCGATGTAATCAATGCGGCAGATCAGGACCGGCGTCAAAGTCTGCGATCAGTGACAAAAGCGGGGAGCACCCGCGCTTCGGGAACTTGCGGCAGAGCAACTTCGCGCATATCCCAGCCGATCATCTTTTGTGGCAGCAGTTCGAACACTTTGCGCCCGGCCGCTACCCCGAACTGAAAATAGCTCTCAGCGTAGGGATGACCGGTATAGAAGTACTTTTCGAACAGCAGTTCTTCGACTGTCGCCAGCAGACTGGTATCCGTGATCAGCGACATCGTGCCGTGAATACGCACACCGTGGACGGTCGCATATTCGTCACCGCTGTCGACCAGCGCAGAGAGTGGACGACCAGCGACGAAATTGGCGCCGTGGCGGCTCGCTGCATCGATCGGGATAAGGATCCGTTTGGCGTGAACGACATACCAGAGCGGCGATAGATAGATGCTGCCGTCATCGTTTACCGTGCCGACCCGGATCGTTTTCTCGCGCGATAGATAAGCCCAACGTTTGTCGCCGCGCATTGGCAGGAACGTGCTTGCAGTCGGTTGCTTGCTCATGTGCTTCTCACTTCCTTAGCGATTTGAGTTCTGCGCTGAATTCAGGGATTTCGACCAGGCCGTAGCGCGGCGACGGACCGCTGGTCCAGAAAAATACGGTCTTTACGCCGGTCGCTTCGAGCGTGTACTTGTAACCGCCGGGCAGGTAGATGTGTTCGCCCTGGGCTGCCTCCAGATAGACGACTCGGCCAGCCGCATCTTCCACCTTGAGCCTGATCTTCCCTTCGAGACAGTAATGCGTTTCGTCGAAGTTGGTCTGATCCCAGTGGTAATCCTCATGGTCCGGTTCCTGGTAACAGTAGCCCTGGCGAAAATGGCGGGCGTCGTCGCGCTCCTGTGACAGGAATATCGACGTATTGATCCCGCCCGCGAACTGCAGCCGCGGCAGCGCGTTGATTTCCCCCGTTGTGATGACGCGCGGATAACGTCGAGCGCCCTCGGCCTGTGGGTTGTATTCCGTCATGAGTTCTCTCCGGTTACGGGTTGGCGGATGGCTCGCGTTCAGTCGGGTCGCGGGATGACACAGGTATATCCGGGGCGATTTCAGCTGAAACAGCACTCAAAATATATTCGTTTCTACTTTAATTCAGAGCCCGATACCCGTCAAGGTAAACTGCGTTCGCTGCTGCCGCCTTGTACGTGCCGGCAAATCGCCTATCATGGTTTAGAATCGTTTCTCAAACAGGTCGTCGCGCCTTGTCTCGCCGTCAGCTTGCTGTGCCCTCAGCAGGTTGGCTGGTTGCGCCTGCCAGCGTCGACCACCGGCTTACGGCGCCACCCTGATGACGGCTTCCACCAGCATGCCAGCCACGCGTTCCGTTATCATCGATTGCGATGCCGGGCAGGACGACGCCATCAATCTGCTATTGGCGATGGCGGTGCCCGAAGCCATCGATATTCTCGGCATCACGGTCGTGGCCGGCAACGTACCGTTGGCTCTCACACAACGCAATGTCCGGCTCATCTGCGACATCGCCGGGCGCCCCGACATTCCGGTGTTTGCCGGCAGCGCGGCACCGCTGAGGCGCCCTCTGGTAACGGCTGAGTATGTGCATGGCGTGTCCGGCCTCGATGGCGTGGTTTTGTTCGAGCCGGTACATCCGCTGCAGTCCGTTCACGCCGTCGACTTCATCGTCGAGACGCTGCGAGCCGCTATCGACGACGGCATCACACTGATACTGACCGGACCACTGACCAATATCGCGTTAGCGTTTGATCGTGACCCTGCCATCGCCGCGAAAGTGGCCGACATTGTCGTGATGGGTGGCGCGCGGCGGGAATGCGGCAATTTCACTCCATCGGCAGAGTTTAATGTTCACGTCGATCCGCACGCCGCGGACGCTGTCTTGCGCTGCGGTCGCCCGATCACGCTGATTGGGCTCGATGCCACGTATCAGGTTCGCGCGACACCCGCGCGGCGCGAACGCATTCGTGCCATCGACAACCGACCGGCACGCGTCATTGCCGGGATCCTCGACCACGCTGCTCATTTGGGGCTACTCCGATATGGCGCGGCTGGTACACCGTTGCACGATCCCTGCACGATTGCCTGGCTGCTCGCACCTGAACTGTTCGCCGGCAAACTGTGCAACATTTCGGTCGAAACAGCATCCGAACTGACCATGGGACACACTGCGATCGACGTCTGGGAGGTGACCGGCAAGCCACCGAATGCTACCTGGATCGATACCGTCGACGCCGCCGGTGTGTTTGATCTGCTGGTGGACTGTCTGCATCGCTACGACAGGTGCTGAGAATGGCCTGGCGCGCGACTAGCAAGGTCGTTCCAGTTGCCGGCAGCAGGCCTCGACAGCGCCAGCCGTAAGCTTGACCGGCAGGTTAGCGCCGTATAAGGTATAGAAACGATTCTATATCGTCTGATCGGGAGCAATCATGCGGCAGAGATTCATGCAGGTCGAGCGCAGCGCTGGTTCGACGACAGTCATTCCAGCCGCCCCCGGCCGTTCGCACCGGACAGCCCCGGCCCTCTACGCCGACAAAGAGACCATGCTCTTTACCGGCAATTCGAATTCCGACCTTGCGCGGGCCGTCGCAGTGCATCTGCGTGTTCCCCTGGGCAAGGCGGCCGTCGGCCGTTTCAGCGACGGTGAGATCAATGTCGAAATCGAAGAGAACGTTCGCGCTCGCGACGTGTTCGTTCTGCAATCGATCTGTCACCCGACAAACGACAATCTGATGGAGCTGCTGGTCATGATCGATGCGCTGAGGCGTGCTTCGGCGGCCAGCATCACGGCCATCATTCCCTATCTGGGTTATGCGCGGCAGGATCGGCGTCCGCGCTCGCTGCGCGTGCCGATCACGGCCAAGGTGGTTGCCGACATGATTGTGGCCGTCGGGACCGACAGAGTCCTCACGCTGGATCTGCACGCCGACCAGATCCAGGGGTTTTTCGATGTTCCGATAGACAACATTTACGCCTCGCCGATCTTGCTCGGTGACATCTGGAAGCAGGCTTATCCGGAGCCGATAGTCGTCTCTCCCGACGTCGGCGGTGTGGTCCGTGCCCGCGCCGTGGCACGTCAACTCGATAATGCCGACCTTGCGATTATCGACAAACGTCGGCCGCGGGCCAATGAAGCCCAGGTGATGAACATCATCGGCAATGTCGAGGGGCGAAGCTGCGTGATAGTCGACGACCTGGTCGACACTGCCGGCACCTTGTGTAAAGCCGCCGACGCGCTGAAGGAACGCGGTGCCTGTCGGGTCGTAGCGTATTGCACGCACCCGGTGTTATCCGGACCGGCCCTGGACAACATCGCCAACTCCGCGCTTGACGAACTGGTCGTCACCGACACCATTCCTCTGCGCGAAGAGGCGCGCGCCTGCCGCGCCATTCGCGTCCTGACCGTGGCGGAACTCCTCGGCGAGAGTATCAACCGGATTACCGGCGGCGATTCGCTGAGTTCGATGTTCGTCGACTAGCGGGCCATTGGCTTGCGGCAGTATTCCGATCGATTTAGAAACGATTCGTATCTCACTTTTGGCTGTTCGTTAACCGACTGATTAATTTCGTTATTATTTAAATAACATGTTGTTTAATAATGCTTAATTATATTATCTCAGGCTTAGTGCGCGCGCTAAAACGAGGCATAAAATCACGCTTGATCGGTTTTAATAGAATCGTTATTATCGGCTGGAAGTTCAGGATTCCGGATGATTCCCCGGGATCCACCGAACCCGTCACAAATCGCTGCAGAAGGATAGTCATGGACGCCCAGATGAACGTCCGCAGTCCGCGCCGGCCAGGCGCACACGTGGCCTTGAATGACCTGGGCAGACGGCTCGTTGGCAACCGATTGCGGCGCGCTCGCAGTCACATCGACGAAGACCTTGCCGGCCTGCCCTGGCGATCGCCCGCGACCACCGAGGCGGCTTTCAACGACACCGCGCTCCCGACCCCCGGCGCGACGGTACAACTGCTCAACTCCGGAGGCTATTTCATGAAATCGACCCGCGGCGCACTTACCAAGATGGTCTTCAGCCTGCTGTTGCTGGCGCTGGCGGCGCCGGCATCCGCTGAGCCTGATCAGATGATCATGGGCAAACCCTATTCGATCAGCCCAGGAACCGAGCCCGGGTCCTACGTGTGCAAGTGGGGCGATGAGACGGTGCAGTGGAAACCGCAACCCTGGCACCCGCGCGATTACGCTGAAATCGGTCCGGCCATTTATGACCGCTGGACCCAGCCGGGGCTGCCCTATCCGTGGGAAAAGCCGGTGGATGAACGGGTCAAGCAGGACGGTCGCGAAATTCACGATCGGTCATACACCGCGCTGTACTTCAATGAGTTCGGTGAGAACTACATCACCGAGTGGTCCATCGACCTGACGTCGCCGGACGGTACGCAACGCAACAAGCGCCTGTTCGAGTGGATGACGGCCTATCGCACGAACACGGAAGGTCTGCCGAAGAGCCAGATTGGCAAGGTCCGCGCGCAGTACATGTTCACGTTCGTTGCGCCGAACGACTTCCGTGGTCTGGGTATCGCGACGACGATTTATTACGGCGACAAATTCAACGACGAGTTCCTGTATACGCCGGCGGCACGCCGGGTACGCCGGCTGCCGCAGGCAGCGCGGCAGGACATCGTGCCCGGCACAATCGTCCGCTGGGAGGATTTCCCGCAGGTGAAGCCGTTCCCGGACATCGACTACAAAGTCGTCGGTTACACGCTTTACGCCGGCCAGCCTGACGGCACCATGGGGTTCTCGTTCGAAACGACTGGCGAAAAAACCAATATCGGCCTCGATGGGGTGTGCGAACCGGCTTATATCGTCGAATTGACGCCGCATTCCAGCTCGTACTGGTACGCCAAACAGCGCCGCATCATCGGTATCAAGACCGGCAGCAGCTGGTATGAAGAAGTGTTCGATTCAAAAGGCGAGCTCATCCGTACGCGCGTCAATCGCCGTGCCATTGCCACCTCGGATCCTCGCCTGCAGAACGCCAACGACGGCCTCGAAGACTGGCAGATGATCTGGGCCGGTGAGTTTTTCTTCGAACCGAAAACCGGCTTCCGTCAGGATTGGTATATGAACACGTTCTGGATCAACTACAAGAACATGCCGCGCAACGTTGTCAATCTCGACAACCTGAGCAAGGAGCCTGTACGCAAGATCCTGTTCTGGGAATGACACGGCAGGCGACTGCTGCGGCAACTCCCATTCACATGGCGCGGAATTGATTGCATGGAACGTTTGGCTAACAGTCTGGTTCGGTATCGTCTCGCGGCCCTGATCGGGACGCTGCTTATCACCCTGGTGGCCGCCTATTTGGCGAGCACCTTGAAGATCTATGACGATCCGAACCGCTGGCCGCCCGAGGACGACCCCTCCGTCGTTTTGAACGAACATCTGCAACAGAAGTTCGGTGGCGCCAACCTGGTCACCATCATGGTGTCGAGGTCGGATGGACAAAGCATCATCCAGGGCGACTCGCTGGCCAAGGTCAAGCGCATCACCGATCAGCTGACGAAGATCCACGGCGTCATACCCTATGCCGTGCGCTCGCTGTCAGCGATCAATTCGCGCTATCTCAAGGGCACGGCGGATACGCTTGATGCCGGCATGCTGTTCGACAACCCGAACCGTGCGCCGGAAACACCAGAGGAACTGGAACGCGTCAAGTATGGCATCAGCAATAATGCGGCGCTGAAAGGCGGTCTGGTCTCGAAAGACGGCAGCGCCGTGATCATTCAGGCCGACTTCCGTACCGGGCCGCAACGAGTGCGCGCCGGCCTCAATCTGCCGGTTACCGACCCGATAGCTATCTACAAAGAAGTTCAGCGGATCATCGGCCCGGAGAACGATGCCACCCATCAGGTGACAGCGGCGGGTTCGCCAATACTTATCGGCTGGGTGAACAGCGACGGGCTGCCGTATATCGCCGGCGCGTTCGTGCTGGTGCTGGCCGGCATTACCATCGTACTGGTCTTCGCATTCCGCTCCATTGTCGGCGTGCTGCCGCCACTCGGCGTCGGCATCATGGCGTCGATCTGGGCGTTTGGTCTGCAGCGCCTTCTTGAAGGCGACGTCCTGACGTCCTCGGCAGCGCTGCTTGCGCCGTTCATCATCCTGGCCGTGTCGGCTTCGCACAGCGTGCTGTTCATCAAGCGCTTCCTGACCGACGAGATGCAGGATGGCCGCTCGATACCTGAGGCATTGGAGCGGACTTTCCTCAGCATGATGCGCCCGTTGGCCGTGGTGCTGTTCACCAATCTCACCGCCTTCGTCGTGCTGGCTTTCGTGCCATTCGACAATGTGCGTCTGCTTGGCAAAGTCACCGCACTAGGCATGCTGTCGATCATCGTTATCGTGCCGACTTTCCTGATTGCCCTGCTGGCCTACCTGCCTCGGGCGAGCGTCGCGTCGGCAGCGGCCCGCGCGCAAACCGGCAGGCGCGAAGCGAGCGGACTGGTCTATCGGACCACCGCATTTCTGGTGCGCCCGCTCATCTACAACCGCAGCACGCAGTGGGTAGTCATCGCTGTCGGCGGGCTGATACTGGCTGCTTCGCTGGGTGTGCTGGTGCCGGTGGATTTCGGCAGTGACACGGCCGTGGGCCGAATGCTGTCGTCCAAGATCAAGATTGGCCAGAACAACACCTATGCCGTGCACAACTATCTGACGCGCTCGTGGGAAACCAACGCGCTGTATCAGATGGAGCAGGAGATCACCGCGCGTTTCGGCGGCGTTTACACGATGGCGATCCTGGCCGAGGGCCGTGAACCCGGTGCCGCTAAAACGCCTGAGGTCCTCACCGCGCTGGACGGCCTGGCCCAGAATCTCAGCGAAGCAGAAGGCGTCTCGGCCGTCATCGGACTGCCGTTCTACGTGAAGATTATGAACCGTTTCCTGAACGAAGACGACGACGCGCAGTTCCGCATCCCGCAAGGGGATCGGGCGCAGATGGCGATCAACGAAGCGCTGTTCTTTCTATCCGGCGGCATGCCAGGCGCGTTCGATTTTGTCGTTGACCCGGATTTCAAGGATTCGGCCATGATTGCGTTCGTACAGAACACGAATCCGGAAGCCGTTACGACGCTCGTCAAGCGCGCCAATGACTACCTTGCCGAACACTGGGACGCCGATAAGTTGGGCGTCGTCATCAAGCTGCCTGCCGGTAACGTCGGCATCGCCGATGCGTTCAACCGCTCGATCAAGGAATGGTTGATCCTGGCCACCGCGCTCAGCGCGCTCGCGTCATTCGTTACGGCCGCGGTCATGCTGCGTTCACTGGCCGGGCCGCTGCTGCTGATGTTTCCGCTCGCTGTCGGCACGATTGTATGGGTGCTGCTGATCCATCTGATCGGCATAGAGTTCAATTCGAATGTGACAGCCGCGTTGTCGATAGCCAGCGGCGTCGGTATCGATGCCGAAGTGTATCTGCTCTATCGCTTCCGCGAGGAATACGCGAAGGATTTCGATTTCCATCGCGCCATGTTCGACGCTTTCACCTTGGTGCGCGAACCGCTGATCTTTTCGTTTGCCGCTCTGTTTGCCGGTTGCCTTGCCGTCTCGACCGTCCCGTTGTACGTCGGCTATGTCGGATTCAGCATGGCGCTGATCCTGCTGACAACCTTTCTGCTCAGCTTCTTCGCGGCCCCGGTCGTCTGGAGCATGTTGCAGCCTCGTTTTCTAACGCGCGGCATAGTAAAGAATCAGGGCATCGGGTCAGGCGGCAATCGCAATGTCCATCAGTCTGGCGGCGCGGCTGCGTCGGTCTCGGTCCTGCCATGACGGTTGCATCAGGTTCCAGGGGTATCAAGGGCACTCAAGGAGTGCGGTCATTGTCGTTTCTGAGGAGAAAGCTCATGAATGTTCCAAGTCGGCACAACGCTGGCACGGTGCTCGCGGTTGCGATGTTGTCAACGATGGGCTGGTCTGAAGAGAGCGCGGCCCGCTACGAGTACGGTGATTTTGAAATCAGCGGCGAAATATTCGTTTATTCCGAAGCGCGCTGGGGCAACAAGGACGGCCCCGAGGAAATCTCACTGGCGGTGGCGCCAGGCGTTTTCCTTGGCCCAGCCGATCTCGGCACGCCGAGCAACAGGGACAAGTACGATATCCTCAACGCGCTTCGAACCGAGTTGAATCTGGAAATCGTCTACAAGGGTTTCTCCAACATCACACCGGTCGTGAAACTGCGCCCGTATTACGACGCGATGTACGAGGTCAACGACAAAGGCAAGGATATCTCCAAGTTCTGGGAGACCAATCTCCGAGATGGCGTCAACGACAATTATGATCCGCTGGTTCGCGAAGCGTTCGTCGACTTCAGCTATGAGCCGGTGTTCATCCGTGCCGGCCGACAGATCATCACCTGGGGTCGTTCCGACGGTGTCACCGTACTCGACGTCGTCAACCCGCGAAATTTCCGCAATCCGCTGACGTTCGAACAGGAACGTTTCATGATCCCGCAGTGGATGATCGACACCAAGGTCGACTTGTCCGCTTATGAGTGGATCCCGGGCGGTATCCAGAAGGAACTTCAGGTGATCTGGAACCTGGATTATACGCCGTCACGCTTCCCGGGCTTTAATCCGGTGGAGGAGGGCCACCACCCGTGGACGCTGAACGTCGTCGATTACGCCAACCAGGTCGTCAATGTTTCAAAAGGGCTGTTCGCCGAACCTGATTTCTTCGACGACGATCGCTACGACGATGGGGACGCGATCGACAAGTCCGAAGTCTTCGTTCGCTGGATGGCGCGTACCGGTGGCGATCTCGGCTTGCTGTCCGATCTCACCTATTCGTTCCATTACGCCTACCTGTTCGAGGACCTGCCGTTCTACGATATCGGCGACACCCGCATCGACCCAGGCTTCGCGTTCGACATCGGCGGCCCGCGTGCCATCGGTGGCGGAATCGACTTTAACCGCCATCGCTATCAGCTCGCCGGTTTCTCCTTCGACAAGGCGCTGACCTTCCTGCCCGGGCCGCTGGAAGGCACGGTACTCCGTGGCGAAGTGGCTTACGGTTTCGGTAATCAGTTCTACGAACCCGATCTCAATCTCGTCGAGTCGAACAATCTGACGACCCTGGTTGGACTCGACCAGTATTTATACATCGGCCCGAAGAGCTTCGTTGCGACACCCTGGTTCGTGTCCCTGCAATACTGGCGCGACGAAATTTTCCGCAATGCCACCCCTGGCAATTTCGTGAACTTCGGTACTCCGGCCTGTGCGGCACAGCCCGATTGTGGTCGTGAAGGTTACATCATCGGCGGCGCCAGCAACGCGTTCAACGGCTTGCGCGATGAAGACCGCAACGTACTGACGTTGTTCATGTTCAACGACTTCCTGCCTGGCAAGACCGTGCATGTCGAGTTCTTCGCCCTGCGCGAACTGGGTTCGGACCAGCGTGCGACGTGGTTCCGAAGCCTGGTCGGTTACAACTGGAACAGCGATTTCAGTACGCGCATCGGCTTGAACTTGATCGGCGGTAAGAGCAAGTCCTTCTTCGGCCAGTTCCGCAAGAATGACTCGCTGTTTGTTGAAATGAAGTATACGTTCTAGCAGCCGGCGCGAAGCGCGCCAGCCGATTGTCCCTGATGACTCTCCTGCCCGCTCGGCGCGTAATGCAGCGGCGGGGAGGGGAGCATCTTTTTCCTCCACGCAGATCAGGTGCTCGGGAGACGCGCAGGTGAAGCTCGAAGGAAGCACCGAGTTCCCGCTGAAGGCCGCCGAGGTGTGGGCGGCGCTGCATGACGTCGGCATCCTGGTCCGCACGATCCCGGGCTGCAAATCCATGGTGCCCTGTAGTGCGGAGGGCACCGCTGACGGCCAGGCTGGCAATCAGAGCTACATTGTATGCCTGTCCCTCGGCGTAGCCTCAATCAAGGGCGACTATGAGGGCAAAATCACTGTCAACGATCTGGTCTATCCCACCCATTACACGCTGTACGCCGAAGGCGCTGGCAGCCCGGGATTCGTCAATATGACCATTGATTGTCGTCTCGAGGCGCAGGACGGCGGTACGCTCATGCAATGGACTTGCGATGCCGAAGTCGGTGGATTGATAGCGAGTATCGGTGGCCGGATCCTGACCGGCATCTCCAAATACATGGCCCAACAATTCTTCAAGGCGCTCAAGGCCGAGATGGCCGGGTTGCCCCAAGACGTGGCTGCCGTTGCAGCCCCGGAGTAATGTCCGGAGCAATGCTGAGAGGTAGTGCAGATGAAACCAGCGATATTCGACTATCACCGCGCAAGTTCACTCGAGCATGCTTGCGAACTCCTGGGCAGCGCAGGCGATGACGCCAAGATCCTGGCCGGCGGCCAGAGTCTGATAGCGGCGATGAATTTCCGCCTGGCGCGGCCGCGCGTACTGATCGATGTCACGCATATCGCAGACCGCAACCAGGTCAGCGAGGAGGCGCGCGGCGTACGCGTACTGGCAACCACGACTCAGCGTTATGCGGAGAAGAATGCCGCATTACGCGCCAGGCTGCCGGTTCTGGGAGCCGCAATCGAGAAGATTGCGCATTTCCAAATTCGTAATAAAGGCACGGTCGGCGGGAGTATTGTCAATGCCGATCCTGCCTCGGAACTGCCCGCGATGTCGCTGCTGCTCGACGCCGAGTTCGAGATCAGAAGTGCGTCGGCAACACACACCATGGACGCCGAGTCGTTTTTCATTACCTACATGACCACCGCACTGCAGCCTGACGAAGTACTCACCTCGATTCTGTTCCAGGCACCACCCGCGAAGAGCGGCTGGGGACTGCACGAAGTGGCCAGACGCTCAGGCGATTTTGCCATGGCCGGCAGCGCCGCCGTCATTGGCCTCGACCAGGCCGGCAAATGCCACTACGCACGGGTCGTATTGTTCGGCGTTGCAGCGACACCGGTACGCGCGAGTGCTTGTGAGAATCTGCTTGTCGGCCAGCCTGGGTCGGCTGAACTCTATGCCGACGCCGCACGCGCCGTACAGGAAGTGGTCGATCCCGAGAGCGATGTCCACGCGACTGACGCTTATCGACGGCAGGTCGCCGAAGTATTGACCGCTCGCGCAGTGCGCGACGCGTTCGAACGTGCCGGTGTCCGGCAATAGCATCAGAGGTAGCGATCATGGTCAACAAATGCACCGTCAGTCTCGATGTCAACGGCGTCACCTATAAACGCGAGGTCGAGCCGCGCACCCTGCTTTCAGACTTTCTCCGTCACGATCTTGATTTGACCGGAACGCATGTCGGCTGTGAGCACGGGATCTGCGGTTCCTGCACCGTACTGATGGATGGTCTGGCGGTGCGGTCCTGCCTCACCTTCGCCGTACAGGCCGAAGGCAGTGCCATCGAAACCGTGGAATCGCTGGCCGTCGATGGGCAATTGAATCCGATGCAGAACGCGTTCTGGGAGAATCAGGGTTTGCAGTGCGGTTTCTGCACGCCCGGTATTCTCATGAGCATGAAAGCGTTTCTCGAAGAAAACCCGAGCCCCAGCCGTGAGGAAGTACGCGAAGCGTTGTCCGGCCATCTGTGTCGCTGCACCGGCTACCACGACATCGTGGACTCGGTGATGGCGACGGCAGTTGCGCAAGCCACTGCTGCCAGCGCCAAGTGAAGCTGTACGGAGGAATACGCCAATGAGCACAACTACACAGATGACCGGCGCCACCAAGCAGGTTGGCGCCCGTCGTAAGCGCACGGAAGATCCGCAGGTGCTGATGGGCAAGGCGAAATATGTCGACGATATCGCGCTGCCCGGAATGGTCGAAATAGCGTTCTTGCGCAGCACTCATGGTCATGCGCGGATCAAGCGCATTCAACTCGACAAAGCGCTCGCGCATCCAGATTGCATCGACATCATCACCGGCCACGAATTCGACATCGGTACGACGACGTTCGTGCCGAAAACACTCGGTGTGCTCAAGCCCGTCAGTATGGCGTTCATCGCCAAAGACAAAGTGCGTTATGTCGGCGAGATCATGGCGGTCGTTGTCGCTCCCAATCGTTACATCGCTGAAGACATTGTCGACCTTATCGAAGTCGAGTACGAAGGACTGCGCTCCTATGCGGATGTCGAAGATGCCATGGTCGAGGGTGCCACCCTGCTGCACGAGGAACTCGGTTCCAATATCTACTATACGGATTCGTTCTCGAAAGGCGACGTAAAGGGCGCTTTTGCACAAGCTGATCTGGTGGTGCGCGAGAAAGTCAAAACCGGTCGCACCTCGGCTGCGCCAATGGAAACACGCGGTGTGATCGCGAGCTGGGGCTGGGACGACACGCTGACCGTGTGGTCGTCGACACAGATGCCATATCCGCTCCGCACCTACATCGCAGTGAATCTAAAGATCCCGGAACAGATCATTCGCGTGATCGCGCCGACTGTGGGCGGTGGTTTCGGGCAGAAAGCGCATTTTTTTCCCGAGGAATTCATCCTGCCGTGGGTTGCGCGCAAGCTCCGTATGCCGGTCAAGTGGACCGAGGATCGACGTGAACATCTGCTGTCGGCCGCGCATGCCAAGCAGAACACCATCTATATGGACATCGCGCTCAAGAAGGATGGCACCATCCTCGGCATGAAAATGAAGAGCATTGGCGATTCCGGCGCGTACTCGATGTATCCGTGGACAGGCCTGATTGAACCGGTGGTCGGCAACACCGGCTCGCCCGGCGCGTTCACTGTCGCGAATGTCGAATATGAAACCATCGTCTGCTTGACGAACAAGATGTCTACCGGTGCTTATCGCGGTGTCGGTTGGTCGGCGGTCTGTTTCGCGCGTGACATGGTGCTGAGCAAGGCGGCTGCGCTACTCGGCATCGATATCACGGACATCTACCTCAAGAACATGATCCGCAAAGACGAGTTCCCCTACACCACGGCGACCAACCAGACTTATGACAGTGGCGATTACGCACGGGTACTCGGTAAGTGCATGGAAGTCTCCGACTATATTGAGGGCAAGAAAGGGCCGCGTCTGCAGGCTGATGGAAAACTGCGCGGCGTCGGCATTGCGTTCTTTGTCGAACAGACCAACTGGGGCAGTCGTTCAGCGCAGGAGAGCGGATTCCCCGCCACGCTGCACGATACGACAACCGTTGAAATCGACCCGAGCGGGAAAGTGACGATCCGCAGCGGCCAGTTCAGTCATGGTCAGGGTCTGCGGACCACCTTGGCGCAGGTTGCGGCGGACACGCTGGGCGTGCCGTTCGAGGACATCGTCGTGCTCGACGGCGATACCGCCACTGGTGCTTACGGCATGGGCACGTTTGCCAGCCGCAGCGCAGTCATTGGTGGTGGTACGGTCATGCGTGCGGCCGGTGACGTACGGACGAAACTGCTCAAGATTGCGGCGCATGTGATGGAAGCGAACGCAGCCGATCTCACCATCGAGGACGGCCGTATTTTCGTCAAAGGTTCGCCCGATCGCGCCATGACCGTGGCGGAAATCGCCTACATCACTTATTTCGACCGTTTTCGTCGCCCCGACGAAAACGAAGTTGAGCCGGTATTGAGTGCAACGCGTCATTACGATCCGCCGGCTGCTTATGCCAACGGCTCGCATGCCGTCATCATCGAACTCGATCCGCAGACCGGTGTGCTCGACATCAAGCGCATCGTCGCGGTCGAAGATTGCGGCAACATGATCAATCCGAAGATTGTCGAAGGCCAGATGCGCGGCGGCGCTGCACAGGGTATCGGCATGGGCCTGCTCGAATCGCTGGACTATGACGAAAACGGTCAACTTCGCAATGCGTCGTTCATGGATTTCCTGATCCCGAACGCCCGTACGCTTCCTGATATCGAGTGTGCGCATATCGTCACGCCGTCGCCGTACACGGAAGGCGGTTTCAAGGGCGCTGGAGAAGCGGCGATGCTGTCGATACATATCGCTCTGGCAAACGCTGTCGCCGACGCACTGAGGGAATACGGTCCACTGGTTCCAATGTCGACGCCGGTGGGCCCGCAACAGGTCATGGACTTGATCGCCTCGGCCGCGACGGCGGCCTGAACTGTTGTTGCGATAGACTCCAGGAGCGCGCATGGCGGAACTCGAGGATGAACTGCGTGCGGCTCTGCTTGCAAACGGTTATGTGGCGGACAGCGAGATGGCAACCGCGCTGTATCTCGCCGAGGCGCTCGACAAGCCGATATTGATAGAAGGCGAAGCTGGCGTCGGCAAGACCGAAGTGGCCCACGTGCTGGCGACCCTGCGTAATACGGAGCTCATCCGGTTGCAGTGTTATGAAGGGCTGGACTACAACGCGGCCCTGTATGAATGGAATTATCAGAAGCAGATCCTGAGTCTGCGTCTGAGCGAGCTACGTCACGACACGGACGTCGTTCTGGCTGATCTGTATACCGAGTCGTATCTGTCTTATCGACCGATTTCGCGCGCCTTGATGGCAGACCGGCGCGTCGTGCTGCTGATCGATGAGATCGATCGCGCCGACGAAGAATTCGAAGCGCTGCTGCTGGAGACATTGGCCGAGTACCAGCTGAGCATTCCGGAACTCGGTTCGATGCGGGCTAAATTCAAGCCGTATATCATCCTGACCTCGAACCGCACGCGCGAGCTGTCAGATGCGCTGCGACGTCGCTGCCTGTATCTATGGGTCGATTATCCGCCGTATGAGAAAGAGCTCGAAGTATTGCGGCTGAAGATCCCTGGTATGGACATGGATCTCGCTTCGCACGCAGTGGCGTTCGTGCAGGCGCTTCGTCGCGAAGCGTTGAATAAGCGGCCCGGTCTGGCGGAAGCGATCGACTGGACACGTGCTCTTTTGACGCTGGGCACGACTGCGCTGGATCGCGTGGCGGTCGAGCGAACTCTCGGTTGCCTGCTCAAGGATCGGCAGGACATCATCAAATGCCGCCAGGACCTGCTCGGTCCCCTGCTCGACAAGATAGCTCATGGCGCGGTCGTTTGATTCGGTCGCGATCACGACTGAATTCGCGCTGCGTCTGTTTGCTTTCCTTCGCGATAGCGGCATCAAGCTAGGCACTCAGCAGACCATCGCCTGCACCGCGGCGATCGTGGCGCGCCAGGTGCGCGCGCATCAGGCTCTGCTCAGGATCTGCCGGGTTACACTGGTCAACCGGAAGGAAGATTTGCCCGAGCTGGAGCGGTTGTATGCCGTACTGCTCGCTTCCTATGTTGCGTCAGGCGATGACACAAACGACGCTCTCGCTCCGGAAAAGCTCGAACTGCAGGTAACCAGTCGCGCTTACGCCGGTGATGATGCCACCGCCGACGACGAAGCCGACTCGACCGAGACAGCGGGCTATTCGGTCAAGGCAGTCGATCACCAAGAGGATTTCCGCCGTATCCCGCACGAGGAATTTCCTGTGGCGCTGGCCGCGCTGGAGCGCATTGCCCGCCGCTTTGCGGTCGTGCCGCGCCGGAAATACGAACCGGCCAGGCACGGCGGGACGATGGACCTGCGTGCCAGCCTGCGGGAATCCCGCAAGTACGGCGGTGAGCTCATGGCTCTGCATTATCGGGCGAGAGTTCCGACACGGACGCGGCTGCTGGTTCTGGTGGATGTCAGCGGCTCGATGGAAGTCTATGGCGTGTTCCTGCTCAATTTCCTGTTTGCGCTTCAGCGGAGTCGCTGGCTGGAGCTCGAAGTGTTCGCTTTCAGTACCGATATCCAACGCTTGACGCCAAGTTTTCGCCGGCGGAATTTTGCGGCAGTGCTCGAAGACCTATCGGCCAGTCTTGCCGGGTGGTCCGGCGGCACGCGCATCGGCCATGCCGTGCAACGTCTGAATGACGATCATTCCGCAGCGCTATCGACGAGAACGCTCGTGACCATCATGAGTGACGGTTGGGATACCGGCGAAATGTCGCTGCTGGATCGCGAGATGGCCCGCTTGCGCGAACGGGTGCGCGGCATCGTGTGGATGAATCCGCTGAAAGCCGACCCGCGTTACGAACCACTGGCGCAGGGTATGGCCACCGCCCATCCGTATTGCGACGAGTTCATCACCGGTCACAGTATTGCCAGCTTTGGCGACTTCGCCCGCCTCGTATCCTGAATATGCCGTAGTTGATGCAGGCAGCGCCGTTCACGCTGCCTCGTGGTCGGGCCAGGCTAGCTGAGTGCGACGAGGCGGACCGTCTGCGTCGCCGGCGCTGCGGCCCCGAGCTGCTCCTTGACCGTGTCGCCGTGATCGACGGGTGTGAGGTAGCGCCCGGCGAACGCGATCTCAAGATTGTCGCGGTCAAACGGATACGGGGCGAACGCATAGACACCTGCTGCGACCGGCTCCACGGTGACGGTGGCATCTTCGCTCGCGCTCAGCGGCACGTTGGTAAATCGTTCCTGCCCGCGTTGCCCTTCTGGCATACAGTTGAAGTACAGCGCCAGCGTGTCGAAGAACTGCAGCTGCTTGTAGTTCTGGAACAGATGCGGCTGTTCTATCCACTGCGCTCCTTCGGTGTCGTTGCCGAGCGTGGCCAGCAGGCGGCCCTGTCGCGCAATTTCCGCTTCGAGCATGCCATCGGCCAGCGCCCGGTTGTCAGCCGCGAGCCCGTTCAGGAGCACTTTGTCCGACATGCCGTAGCGGCCGTTGTACAGGCCCCAGCTGTGCATGCTCGACATCAGTTCGCAGTAGGGATGGTGTTCACCGTTGCGATCGGCCGAGCGGGTGCTGGTTTCGACAATACGCGCGAACGGTGTCTTGACCAAATGATAAGGCAGGCCAGTCGCGGGATCGCGCAGTGCCAGAGCGTCCAGTTCACGCCATCCGGCATCGTGATTGGCGATCACGTGCAGCATCAATTCGCGCGGCGTAACCGCTTCGAACTGATGGTTGCCGTAATGTGTGGCGAACTGCGCTGACAACGCCGTGTGTTCGTCCATGGTGATGACGAAGGATTTCGCGCCGTCGAGCGCGCTTTGTACGATCATGGTTTGTCTCCTCGTAATGGCATTCGGGCAGAGCCGAGTCTATTGGGCGACGTAACCGCCATCGACAGACAGCACCGCACCGGTGACGAAACTGGCTTCATCCGAACACAGCCAAACGACAGCGTGGGCAATTTCCCGTGGTTCGCCCATGCGGCCGACAGGCTCGCGCTGGGCAATTGCATCGAGTACTTCCGGATGGACGGCAACAATCTTGTCGACCAGTGGGGTCTGGACGGGGCCGGGACATACGGCATTGACCCTTATGCCTGATTTCGCATACTCCAGCGCGGCAGTCTTGGTCAGGCCGATGACGCCGTGCTTGGCTGCCGAGTAGGCCGGCATGCCGACAGAACCAACCAGGCCGAAGTTCGATGAACAATTGACGATCGCGCCGCCTCCCTGCTTCAGCATCTGTGCGACCTGGTACTTCATGCACAGCCACACGCCTTTGAGATTGATGCCGGTAATCAAATCCCAGTTATCCTCGGTGCATTCGTGCGTGGGGCTCAGAGCACCCTGGACGCCGGCGTTGTTGAATGCGCCATCGAGTCTGCCGTAGTGGCTGACTGCAGTATTCACGAGCGTTTCGACTTCAGCCGCTTTCGCCACATTGGCGCCGACAAACAAGCCGGTGCCGGGCATCCCCTGCATGAGCGCAACGGTCTGCTCGCCACCGGCCTGATCGACGTCGTTGACGACGACATTGGCGCCGCGCTTGGCGAATGCAAGCGCAGTAGCGCGCCCGATGCCCGAGCCTGCCCCGGTGACCAGAACCGTTTTACCTTTCATGGGATTTGCAACCTATTCATGCACGACGAATCGTTCCGGCTCAATCATGTTCAAGTTGGCGGGGTTCTTGTACATCTCGACCAGGTTGGAGATCTCGACCAGCGACAGTGCCATATCGCACAGGCGTTGTGCATCCTCCGGCATTGACGCATAGGGGTATTGGTTGAGGTAGACGATGATTTCTTCCAGCCGCCGAGATATCTCGCCATGAAATTTGATGATCTCGTTCATCGGCGTAGAGATACGTTTAGCGATGCGCTCACGCTCGCTCGGCAGCGACCACGCCAGGTAAGGTTCGAGCGCGACGAATGGCGCGGGTAACACGTTCGTAGTCATACGCGGGCGGCTTCGCGTTCAAGGACTTCGTGGAAATACCGGATGGTGATTTCCTCATCCTGCATGACCATGTGCGAACGGGCGCGCGCGGCGAGGCCCTTCTGGATTTTCTCGTGCTGAAAGGCATCTTCCATCAACGTGTCGCGCAGACGGCCGATGGTCCATTCCTGCGCCAGCCGTTGACCGACATTCTCTGCCGGCGGGAAGTGGTAGCGCATCTCCCAGATGCATCTATCCACAGCTATTGGCCAGAAGTTATAGGTCATGAAGAAATCGCCCGACGGTCCCGTAAACAGCAGTAGCGCCATGTTCGGGAATATCAGGTACCAGTCGAAATCACTGATCCGCTGGGTGAAGCGCACGTTGTTGATGGCACGATCCATGCGGTTCAGGAGAGCCTCGGTCGGCAGCTCCTTGTGCCCCGGGTTGTATTCGCAGGACCACACACTGTGATAGTTGTAGAGATTGACGTTCGAGAAACGGCAGTACTTGTTGTCCTTCAGCAGAAACGAGTCCCCAATCGTGTAACGATGCTGAAACGGCAGGTGATAGAGCTCATTCTGCGCATCGAGCCCGGTTTTCCAATTCGCCTGTTCTTCGACCTTGTACGTCTTCAATAACCGCATATTCCCGAAAGGGGCGCCGTCAATTTGCGTAGCGACGCCACCGAGAAATTCGCGCAGCGTCTCTTTCGGTTGCGGTGCGAGGTTGATGAAGATGAAACCTTCCCAGACGTCGCAATGTATCGGGGTCAGGCCGAGCTTGCTCTTGTCGATGTCGAAAAAATTCTCTTCATCGGGGACAAACGCCAGCTTACCTTCGGGTGTAAACGCCCAACTGTGAAAGCCGCAACCGAAACGTCCCGGACAGCGGCCCCTTTCTTTCAGGACGAGCGTATTGCCGCGATGCGGGCAGACATTGTGGAACGCGCGCACGACCGAGTCATTGCCGCGGACAACGAGGATGGAAAGATTGCAAATCACCAGCTCGCGTACGAAGTAGTCACCGCTGTTCGGGATTTCCTCGACGCGGCCCATATTCAGCCAATGACGTTTGAAAATGCGCTCACGTTCGAGATCGAAGAAAGCGGGAGAAATATACGGTTCGGTCGAGACTGGCCCGGTCCCGACATGGGGGTATTTCTCGGACCACTTCTTGTCGGTCATGAGCGTCGCCATCGATCGTTCCTCCGCGTGTAAACGTTTCCAGTAAAGAGGGATCCCGGAGTAAAAGCAAGTAAATTAATTGAGCATTTAAATAAATAGCCAAGTATGCTCCGTTAAAGGGCAAAGTGACTGTCAATCAGCCTGTCGGCGCCGCCGACACATGCGCCGCAACGATGCGCCAGCCCTCCTCGAAGCGGACCCAGGTGTGGCTCATGCGCCCTGGAACAGCCGAGTCGCTGCGCAGCATCTCGCAGTTGGCGGTACCGAAATTCCGATCGAACGCGGTGATGACCAGGCGCGTGACCGTGAGGTCGAACTGGCGGCCCCGCTGCGTCTTGCGGAAGGCCGCGATGGCCGCTATTCCGTATAGATTCTCACCCGTTCCGTAGCGGAGCGTCAGCTCATGATTCCAGAACGAGTCCGTCACGATGTCGATATCATTGGCGACCAGGGCGTCGACATAACGCCAGAAAGCCGTAGTGATTTCGGCGTGGACGTCGCTCAAGTTGATCTCCATGCAGTAGGTGCTCCTCATCGCGGGTTGCCGTCAGCGGGGCCGCCGGCACGGCGGTTTGCGACTATCTTGGCGTCGATTACCGCCGACGGGAAGGGGTAGGATGCTCCGGCGTTCGTTTCCGCTGCAGTTGGGAAGCGCGGGCAACTCGGCCATAATTCGCGGCATATCGGTCACGGAGGTACGCACTTATGAGTACTGAACGCGAGGTGTATTCTCGCCAGGGCTTCGGACATCAGCTCGGTATCGGGCGGAGCCTGGGTCTGCTGATCGTCGACTTCGTCAACGGGTTCAACGATCCGGCGACTTTCGGCGGCGGCAATATCGGTGCCGCCATCGAGCGCACCATCCCATTGCTGGCTGCCTGCCGCGCAGCGCAGCTGCCAATCGTGCATACGCGCGTGGTGTTCGAAGCGGATGGCAGCGATCACAATCAGTTCGTGCGCAAGGTGCCGTCGCTGGCCGTATTGACCGAAACAGCACAGTGCTCACAGATAGTGCCTGAACTTGCGCCCCTGCCTGGCGAGTTCGTCTTGCGCAAACAGCTGGCGTCAGCTTTCTTCGGCACCAATCTGGCGGCCTGGTATACGGGTGCCGGCGTCGATACGCTGCTCGTAGCGGGTTGCACTACCAGCGGTTGCGTGCGGGCGAGCGTGACTGACGGACTGAGTTCGGGCTTTCGGCCAATGATCGTCACCGACTGCGTCGGCGATCGTGCGCTCGGGCCACACGAGGCAAACCTGTTTGATCTGGGGCAGAAATGCGCCGACCTCCTGTCGTTGACTGAAGTGCTGGCCATCCTCTCGACGCGACGCAGCGCGAGCCCCGCGCTTCAGCAGGTGCGTTGAAACGATATGAGTGTCATTCACGCACGTCGCCGACCCGGTCGCCCGATCAGCGAAGCCGACAGTCAGCAGGGCAAACGGGAGAAGATCCTGGATGCCGCCGAAGAAGCATTCGCCGAAATGGGTTATGCGCCAACTTCGCTGCGTAAGATTGCCGATCAGGCCGCAGTGAATCCTGCGCTGATCGCTTATTACTTCGGCACCAAAGAGCGCTTGTTCGAAACGGTGTTCAAACGACGCGGTATTCTCATTGCGCAACGGTGGGACGAACTGCTCGATGAGCTCGAAGCGCGCCCGGACCAGCCGCCGACAGTCGAAGAATTGATCCGTGCCTATCTCACTGCTGAATTCGAGATGAAACTGAGCGGACCTATCGGTCAGCGTTTCGTCCGCCTGCAGGCCCGCGTACATGATGAAACCGATGCGCTGCATTTTCGACTGCGCCGCGAAGTTTACGATGTCGCGACGCGGCGCTATCTGGTCGCACTCGAACGCGCGTTGCCGCAACTCGATTCAGCAGATATCTACTGGCGCATGATGTTCGTCATCGGCGCATTTCTTTACATGATGTCAGGTGTCGATCGGCTGGACGATCTCTCTGGCGGGCGCTATACCTCGGATGACATCAACGAACTCGTTGAGCGCCTGACCATCTTCGTTGTCGGCGGCATGATGAGCCCGAGTACACGATTGACCAAGCCGCCCATCTGATCCCGGCGGACGGTCAGCCCCATCGTCACCGGCGCCCGACTGCCCGTTGCAGGACGCTGTTCCTGGCTGATGCATCGGTAGCCGAGATTGGACTTGTATCGTTTCTATCAGGGGTTTACTATTTAATCAGTTAATTAATATAGTCGAAACCCCGGTTGGGGCGCCTGCGGACCATCCGTCACGGCGCCGCGACCCGCCACTGCAGGAGTGCGCTGTCGATGATCGCAGAACTCAATCCGCAAACGCGCAAAGCCATCGAAAAAACGCGTGCCGGTCTCGCCGAGGCGCGCCACCTGCCGGGCTACTACTACACCTCGCAGGAAATCTTTCAGCGTGAAATCGACACCATTTTCATGCGCGAATGGTTGTGCGTCGGTCGGGTCGAAGAGTACGCGAATGCGGGCGATTATCGTGCGATGCGTATTGCTGGTGAGCCGCTGCTAATCTGTCGTGGCAGCGATCAAACGCTGCGGGCATTCCGCAATCTGTGTCAGCATCGTGGCGTTGAAGTCGCTGTCGGCCAGGGCAATACGAGAGGTTTCATCTGTCGCTATCACGCCTGGACTTACGGTACGGATGGCCGTCTCGTCGGTGCGCCGCACAGCAGCGAAGTAGACGGCTTTGATTTCAAGGATTGCCGGTTGCCGAGCGTGAATCTCGACACCTGGGGTGGATATATCTTTGTGAATTTCGACCCGTCCTGCCAGCTGCTGGCAGAGTGCCTGGATCAGGATGGCGTGCGTGATTTTGCCGCCTTTCTCCAACCTGAAAACACGCGTGTCTCGGATAAATTCGAATTTGAAGTACCTTGCAACTGGAAGTTCGTGCCCGAGAACCTGATGGACATGTACCACGTCGGGGTCATCCACAAGACCTCTTTCGGCGCGCATTTTCCGGTCAACGATTTCCGCTTCAATCTGACCGGGCGCGGCTACAACGCCGTCTATGAAGCGCTCACGATGGCGCCCAATGGGGTGACGCTGTTCGGTGCCATGCCCTGGCTCGAAGGCAAAGTCAGCGACAAGTTTGCCTGCACGACGTGGATAAGGCCAAGCATGAACATCTTCGGCCGGCACGACCTGATTCAGCCGTGGGTGGCGACGCCGATAGACGTCAATCGCACGCACATCACGGTCTACACGCAGTTGCCCAAGGCTTATTTCGACCTGCCGGGTTTCGCCGAGAAGAACAAGATTTACGCCGACTTCATCCGGCTTGTCGCAACCGAGGACGAAGCGATGCTGGAGTCTCTGCAGACTGGCGTCAACTCGCGTGGGTTTACTCCGGGGCCGACAGTCAAACTCGAACGCGCCATTCATCACCTGCTCAACTACTACCTGGACACGCTGCTCGCGGAAGACCCGCAAGCGCACGCAGTGCGCATCAAGGACTGCCGCAGCGCGCTGGCTGAAGGACGCATGAAGAATCCCGAGGCCTGCGATGGTGGCTACTCGAAATCGTTTGGCCAGGCACACGCTTGATCTATGGACCGCTATCACACCGCCGCAATAGATTCAGCCTGAGTCCGACAGGCTGCCAGGGGAGAACACTGATGAATGCTGCACTGAAAGACCTGTTCCGCGAAGAATTTGCGCTGTGTGAAATTGGCCCCGGGCAGACTGTCGCCGTACTCTCCGAAGGCGAGCAACTGCGTGACTACGCCGAGATCTCGCTAGCGACAGCGTCCGCGCTCGGCGCGCGCGTCGTCGATGTGAACCTGCCAGTGGCGCACGCGATGGACGCCAGTGAGCGCATTGCGAATATCGGCAAAAATCCGTTGAGCGACTACCCGGATGCACTGCGTCAGTGCTGCGAAGCCGACATGGTCGTCGATCATATGTTGCTGCTCTTTTCGCAAGAGCAGATTGCGATGCAACGCGCAGGTACGCGCGTGCTGCTGGTTGTCGAACCGGAAGAGATCCTGGCGCGCCTGTTTCCGGATACGCGTTTGCGTCAGCGGGTCGAAGCTGGCGAAAAGCGTCTGCACGCCGCGCGCGAACTGCGTTTTACCAACGCGCTCGGAACTGACGTCACGTATCAACTGGATGGTCGCGAGATCCTGACCGAATACGGCTATACCGCTACGCCAGGCCGCTGGGATCACTGGCCGGGCGGTTTTCTCGCGACCTTGGCTGGCAATGGTGGCGTCAACGGTCGAGTGGTGATGGCTGTCGGCGACATCATCTACCCGCTCAAACGTTTCGTGCGGTCACCGATAGAATTCGTCATTCGCAAGGGGCGGGTGGTCGAAATCAACGGCGATGAAGATGCCGCGCTGCTGCGGCGTTTCATCGACGACTATCATGACCCGCGGGCTTACGCCATTTCGCATATCGGCTGGGGCCTGAACGATGCCTGCAACTGGGCTGTCGATTTGCCGGGTATCGGCATGGACGGCCGTGCGCATTACGGCAATGTTCTGTTCTCGATGGGGCCGGATACGGAATTCGGTGGCGACAATGACACCCCATGCCATCTCGATCTGCCGATGCAGAACTGTTCGCTGTTTCTCGACGGACAAATCATCGTCGAGGATGGCGAGGTCCTGCCGCAAGACATGCGCGCGTGACAGGAACCGAACCACCGTTGTTCGGATCACCGGCATGATTGTCGATACCGCAGGCGCGGATATTTACGTCGCGGAAGAAGGCAGCGGCGCACCGCTGTTGCTGATCCATGGTCTCGGGATGAGCAGTGCGCTGTGGCTGAACCAGATGCCGGCGTTCGCGCCACATTACCGCACCGTCGCTGTCGATCTACGCGGCTTCGGGCGTTCGAGCAAGCCCGGCCATCCCGGCGCTTACGCCATCGATGTGCTGGCCGACGATCTAGTCGCTGTCATGCAGCGGCTTGGTCTCGCCGGTTGCCATGTGCTTGGCACGTCCATGGGCGGCTTCGTTGCGCAAACCATTGCGATTGCTCACCCCGAACTATGTCGCAGCCTCATCCTGTGTCACACCGCGCCACGCATGGCGATACCGGCAGACGTGATCGAGAAACGCGTTGCCGCACTCGCTACCATGGCCATGGACGAGTACGCCGCCATCGTGCTCGAACAGGCGCTGGCGCCAGGCGCAGGAACCGGTCTGCGGGCCTGGGTTGCAGCCATGATCACCGCCAACGATAAACGCGCTTATGCCCAGGTCCTGACCGAGGGCTTGAGCGGTTTCGATGCCACTGCGAATCTTCACCGACTGCGCATGCCAACACTCGTGATCACCGGCGAACGCGATCAAGTGCTGCCACCCGCGGGTGGACGCGAACTCGCACAGCTGATCCCTGGCGCACAGCTGGTCGAAGTCAGTGGGGTGGGGCATCTCGGCTACGCGGAGAATCCGTCGGCATTCAATGCGGCTGTGCTGGGGTTTCTACGTGGTATTGATGAGGACGGGCAATCTGTCTGTTAGAGCCGCGGAGTAGTTGTTCCTGATTCCGGGTAGCTCGGTGGCGTTGGTCGGCCGCGGCGTGGGAGACGCGCTTCGGGACACGCTGCAGCATATCTATTTTTCTTGGCATCCATGTAAGCTCGGGAAAATACATCCTTGTATTTTCACGGTCCCGAAGCGCGTCTCCCACACCGCGACCTGGGCCGTGCAGGCGAATCAGGAACCGCTACCAGCAGGCGCGCCTCAACCGCGCAGCTGCACCACCGCCTGCCCAGGCGTGGTGACCTGACCGGCTTCATCCGTGATCGAGAGTTCCAACGTAACGAGACGTGTGGAGGGATAGATGGCGGTGATCTGTCCTCCCGCTGTCAGCGTTTGACCGAGGTAGGACGCGCGACGATTGCTGTATTCGAACTCGACCAGGGTGCCGTCGTCGCCCAGCCAATCGAGTATCACCTGCGTCAGCCAGTCGCCCTGCAGCGGACCGTCGATGACGATGCCGGGGTGGTGTTCGACATTCATAGCGTACTGTTCGTCGTAGTGGATGCGGTGCGCGTTCCACAGCACGGCGTTGTAGGCGAACAGCGAGACGTTGGTCGCCAGGTGCGCGCGCGACGGCAGCGTTGTCCCGACAGCAATTTCAGTGAGTTTCGGCATGGAGCACCGTCCGGTCAGCGATTGATGCGGGTCTGCGTTTCTTCGAGCACCAGTGCGCCGTTTGCGTCCGTCACCGTGATGGCGTAGACGACGAAGATCAGCGGGCCGGTGCTGCCCTGTTTCTCGTAGATGTCGGCGATGCGTCGCATGATGGTGAGCTGGTCGCCCGGACGTATCGGCCGGAAGTAGCGTTGGCGTACGCCGCCGGCCATGACGCGTTTCAACGGCAACTCTGGCACCAGCGTATCGGCGCGCAGGCCGTCGGGGCCGAGTTCGTCCATCGGTGTCAGAGGACGGTCAGCGCCGAACAGGAACATCGGTGGCGCTTCGTCGCCGGCGAGATATCGCGGAAGCCTTTGGCCGGTCGCGTGCGCGTATTTGATGATGTCGCGGCGCGCGACTTCGAATGATATCGGAGGCGCGCTGCGTCCGATCCACTGGCGGATGTCGTCGGAAATGAGGCTCATGCGGATTTCCTGGTCAGGCCGGTCTTCGTTCAATCAAGCAGACGAATGCCGGGTAGCGTCAGCTCTGGCGAAACATCCTCGAAGACGATTTCGACAGCGAGCCCCAGCGCGAGCCCGGCCGTCGTGCCATCAAGCAATGGCGCGGCGAGGCGAACACCCTCGTCGAGGTCGACCGTGACGAGCGTGTAAGGAACGCGTGCCTTGAACGCGAGATGAAACGGGTGATGCGCGACGGTCCAGCTGTGCACCGTGCCGCGCGCGCTGGCGCGGATCCACTCGCAGTCGAACGAATAGCAGTCGGCACAGAGCGGGCGCGGATAGTGACGCACGGTGCCGCAGCGCGTGCAGCGCTGTAGACGCAGTTCATGGGCACGGAGGCCGTCCCAGTATGGTTGGCTCTCCGCCGTCGGTTCCGGCAGCGGTCTCTCGGGCAGCGCGTTGTTTGCGGCGTTGCTCATTGTCGGGCTCATGGTCAGCGCCGCATGATGGCGAGGGCGCCATCGCCGAGATCGCCATAGCCGGTGACAAGCCCGACCTCGGCGCCCGCAACCTGTGCGCGGCCGGCTTCACCCCGCAATTGACGCACCAGTTCGACGATGTGATTCATGCCGGCGATATGCGCCTGCGAGAGGAGGCCGCCGTGTGTGTTGATTGGGAGTGCGCCACCGAGCGCGATGCGGCCATTCTGCACGAAGGCACCGCCTTCGCCTTTGGCGCAGAAGCCGAGGTCTTCGAGCTGGCACAACACGACATAGGTGAAGCAGTCGTAGATCTCGGCGACATCGATATCAGCGGGCGTGACATCGGCCATGGCGAACGCGCGCGGCGCGGCTTTCGCGACACCCAGGCGGGTCAATTCGGGTCGCTGCGTGATAGCGCTCGGGCTGTCCGGGTGCCCTTCGGCGACCCCGCTGATGTATATCGGTTGCGCGCGCAGATCACGCGCTCTTTCCGCGCTGCTGACGATGACTGCGGCGGCGCCTGAACTCTCCAGACAGCAATCGAACAGGCGCAGCGGGTCGGCGATCATGCGCGAGGCTTGGTGATCGGCGAGCGACATCGGTTGCTGCATCATCGCGTTGTCATTCAACTGAGCGTGTGCGCGGCATGTCACCGCGATTGCGCCGAGCTGCTCGCTGGTTGTGCCGTAGCGCTCCATATGCCGGCGAGCCATTGGCGCGTAAAACTGCGCTGGCGCGTTCACGCCGAGCGGCATTTCGAATTCGGCAGCAATGCGGAACTGCGGCATCTGATTGATCCGCACGGCCGCACGACTGCCGGAAACTGCACCTCGCCCGAGTGTGATCAGCACGTGATTCGCAACGCCTGTCGCGACCGCCATCGCGGCGCTCTGCAGCGCCGCTACAGCACTCGCACCACCCATCGGCACATGCGCCGAGTAGCGCAGATCGCGCAGGCCGAAATTCGTGATGAAGTCTTCGGCGAGCGTGCCGCCAAGTCCGTAAGGGATCGCGCCGTCGATGTCTTTGGGGTCCAGGCCGGCGTCGGCGATGGCGGCCAGTGATGCTTCGAGCGTCAGCCGCAAAGCGTTCTTGTCGGTCTCGCGTGCGTACCGCGTCTCGCCGATGCCGGTGACTGCGCTGCGATCGCGCAACCCGGTCATGACAGACCGGCCACCGGCAGCAGTGCGCCATGTACGGCGCGCGCGGCGTCCGAGCCGAGAAAACACATCACTTCAGCGATGTCGGCCGGTGCGACCCAGCGGCTGAAATCGGCATCCGGCATGTCGCCACGATTGGTTGGCGTGTCGATCAGACTCGGCAGTACGGCGTTGACATTGATGCCACGCGCGCGCAGCTCTCTGGCGTAGCTCTCGGTCAGACGCATGACAGCACTTTTCGCCACGCAGTAAGGCGCCATCTGCGCCTGGCCCTCGCGCGCCGACAGCGCACCGACGTTGACGATGCTCCCGCGACCGCGCGTGAGCATGCCAGGCACGACCGCGTTGGTCACGTGCTGCATGCTGGCGACATTGATGCGATACATCTGCGTCCACATATCGGCTGGCGTTTCGTGCGCGAGCGGCCCCATGGTAAAGCCGCCGGCGATGTTGAACACGACGTCGATCACGCCGAGCCCGGCAATGCATGCGGTGGTCGCAGCGGCATCGCCGAGGTCGACGCAATGCCGGTCCGGACCGACAACAGCAAAGGCGAGATCCAGGCTGATGACGCGCGCACCGTGCGTGCTGGCCACTGCCACGGCGGCGCTGCCGAGCGCGCCGTTGGCACCAGTGATGAGAACGGTCTTGCCGCTCAGCACGGTGCCGCGCTCCGCAGGCCCGGTAAAGGTTTCCGGCGCCGTGCCTGAATGACCGCTGCGAATGAGCTTTGCATGTTCCGGACCCCCATCAGCCGATAGCGCCGGAGTGTAATCCACGCAGGTGCACTGCGGCTATCCTGTCGCCGACCGCCGACTACCCGGCGCGGCTTCTCGTGTCGACCTTGACCCGACAGGCTGCTATTGTCCGGGTCCTTGACGAACGGTGAGGGGAGCGCACATGCATGTCGGTTACACGCCTATTTTCCAGAATCCCGGCAATCGCCGTTCAGACGCGGATGTCTACCGCGAGGAGCTGAAGCTCGCTGAAATGGCCGAGCCTCTCGGTTTCGATTCCGTGTGGGGCATCGAACATCATTTCACGGACTACACCATGTGCCCTGACGTCGTGCAGTTCCTGACCTACATGGCGGGGCGCACCTCTCGGGTCAAGCTCGGCTCCAGTGTCATCGTGCTGCCGTGGCATGACCCGATGCGCGTCGCCGAGCAGATTTCGCTGCTCGATCATCTCTCCGGCGGTCGCATGATCCTCGGACTCGGTCGTGGCCTCGGCAACGTCGAGTACGAGGGCTTCCGCATCGATCAGGGGGAGGGGCGCGAACGCTTCGTCGAATACGCCGAACTGCTGCTGGAAGGTCTCGAACGCGGTTATCTCGAAGGCGGTACCTTGACGCGCCAGCCGCGGCGCGACATCCGCCCGTTCCCGCTAAAATCCTTTCGCGGACGCACCTATGCTGCTGCGGTCTCGCCCGAGTCTATGCCGATCATGGCGCGGCTCGGCGTCGGCCTGCTGGTCATTCCGCAAAAGCCGTGGGATGTCGTCAAACAGGATTTCGCGATCTACAGCGAGGCGTTTCGCACCGCCAATGGTTGCGAACCGCCTCAGCCGCTATGCGGCGGCTTCATGTTCGTCGACAAGGACGCCGCGCGCGCCGAGGCGATGGCCCATGAATGGATCGGCGCCTACTACCACACGGCAATGAAACACTACGAGATGACAGCCGAGAAATTCGGCAAACATCAGGGCTATGAATTCTATCGCGGCGTCGGCAAATACATCGCGCGTCACGGCCTGGATGGCGCAGCGCGCGATTTCGCCAGTCTCATGCCGTGGGGCACGCCGAAACAGGTGCTGGAAAAGATTGCCTATATCCGCGAGGTCATCAATCCCAATGGCATCCTGTGCAATCTGAGCTACGCCGGCATGCCCTACGCAGAGGCCGAGCGGAACCTGCACTGCTTTGCCGAATACGTCATGCCGGAACTGAAAAAGTGGCCGACGACGCCGTTGGCCGAATCGATGGCACTGGATATCCGCGCGGCCTGAGAATTACTGACTCAGGTCGGTTCTTCGACCACGAAGAACGTTGGTTCCGCCGCCTGATCGCGCAGCGGGATCAACGCCTGGTAGGCCGGCGAGTGGTACCAGTCGTGGGCTGACTTCGCATCGGGGAACTTGATGGTCAGCGAGGCCTGGCCGCCGTGCGTTCCGGCCAGTACTTCAACGACCTTGCCGCGGATCATCGGTGTACCACCGAATGCGGCGAAAGTCCCGCCAGCCTGCGCGGCATATTCCTGCATTTTCTGCGGATCTTTGACTTTGACAAACGCAATCACGTAGGCCGCCATGTTGGTATGCTCCAGAAATAATGTGTGATGGTGCAGCGGGGAACTCTACGACCCTCGACCGGCACCTGCAACGCTTCTGTGAATTGGGCGGTCACGTGTTTCGAGTCGTGCCGCCAACGAGGAAACGATCATGACATCGCCGCCGCGCAAGCGCATGTACTTCAACGCGTTCAGCATGAACTGCGTCGTTCATCAATCACCCGGGTTGTGGGTACGCGAAGACGACCACATGGTCGACTACACCAGCATGGGTCACTGGACGCGTTTTGCCCAGCTGATCGAGCGGGGCTGTTTCGACGCGATATTTCTCGCTGATGTCATCGGCCAGTACGATGTCTACGGCGGTAACCGCGATGCCGCCGTGACCACCGCCGCGCAGATCCCGGTCAACGATCCGATGCTGCTCGTACCGGCAATGGCGGCAGCGACCGAGCATCTGGGTTTCGGCTTCACCAGTTCGATACTGCAATACCACCCGTTCGTGTTTGCGCGCCTGATCTCGACCCTCGACCATCTGACTGCCGGTCGCGTGGCCTGGAACATCGTCACGTCCTATCTCGAAAGCACCGCCCGATGTTATGGGCTCGACAATCTGCCCGATCACGACGAACGCTATGCGATGGCCGATGAGTATTGCCGACTGTGCTATCGATTATGGGAAGACAGCTGGGCCGACGATGCAGTGATAAAAGATCGGATGCGTGGCATCTACGCCGATCCGACCCGGGTACGCACCATCGAGCACGCCGGCCGCTATTTCAAGGGCAGCGGTTGCCATCTCTCGGAACCCTCGCCGCAGCGCACGCCGGTACTGTTCCAGGCCGGCGCCTCGGCGCGTGGAACTGATTTTGCCGCGACGCATGCTGAATGCGTATTCGTGGTCGGTTCGAATCCGGCTGTCAGTGGCGATTACATGCGCGCAATCCGCACCAAGATGGCGGCCGCCGGCCGCGACCCGACCGATGTACTCGGGTTCGCCTACATGAAGATCATCACCGGTGGTACAGAAGCGGAAGCACGCGCCAAGTACGACGAGTACCTCGGCCAGGTCAGTTACGAGGGCGCGCTTGCATTGCTATGCGGCTGGAGCGGCCTCGATCTCAGTCAATACGACCCGGATCAACCGATAGCCTATGTCGAAACCAATGCCGTGCGCACGTTTCTGCACAGCTTCACCATCGGCGACCCGAGTCGGCAATGGACCATGCGCGATATCGCGCGCTACGTCGGCATCGGCGGCGCCGGGCCGGTACTGGTTGGGGCGCCGGAACAGATTGCGGATCAGCTGGAACACTGGATTACCGGCGGCGTAGACGGCTTCAATCTCGCCTATTCGACGATGCCGGGATCGTTCGTCGATTTCATCGACGGTGTCGTGCCGGTATTGCAGCAGCGCGGCCGCATGCAGCGCGACTACGCCGAGGGCACGCTGCGCGAGAAACTGTTCAGCCGCAGCGCGCGCATGGGTCTGCCACATCCGGCAGCGAGCTGCCGCCAGCCCTGGTAGCGCCGGCGCCAGGCGCTCAACGGCCTATTTCAGCTATTATTCCCAGCCTTACCGGGAGGTCACGACCATGATCGACGAATCCAAGCTGAACTCATTCATCGGCCAGATGCTGGGCGATCTCGGCGGCGCGATGAGCGTTTCGATGGTGCGTATCGGCAGTCATTTTGGCTTGTATAAGGCACTGCACGCGCACGGGCCGATGACCAGTGCCGAACTTGCCGCGCGGACCGACATCGCGGAACGCTATGCGCGCGAATGGCTCGCGCATCAGGCTGCCTCCGGTTACCTCGCATACGAGCCGGCCTCGACCCGCTTCGAGCTACCACCCGAACAGGCCATGGTCTTTGCGATCGAGGACAGCCCGGTCTACCTGTTGGCCGGCTTCGATCTCGCTGCAGCGGCAGTCCAGAACCAGGCCCTGGTGCAGACCGCGTTCCGCACTGGCGGCGGCGTCGACTGGGGCGATCTCGGCGGCTGCGTGTTCTGCGCTGTCGGGCGGTTCTTTCGCCCCGGCTATATCGCCAACATCGTGCAGCAATGGTTGCCGGCGCTGGACGGTGTGATCGAGAAGCTGGAACGCGGTGCGCTGGTCGCCGATCTCGGCTGTGGACATGGCTTCTCGACATCGCTGATGGCGCAGGCGTTCCCCAAATCAACGTTCGTCGGTTATGACTTCCACGCCGGTTCAATCGAGCAGGCCTGGGTGCATGCACGCGAGCACGGCGTCGAAGCCAATACGCGTTTCGAAGTCGCTACGGCCAAGAACTATCCCGGTACGGATTTCGATCTCGTGACCTGCTTCGACAGTCTGCACGACATGGGCGACCCCGTCGGCGCCGCAGCGCATGTCTGTCAATCGCTCAAAGCTGACGGTACGTGGATGGTGGTAGAACCGATGGCCGGCGATCGTGTTGAAGACAACCTCAATCCGGTCGGTCGCCTGTACTACGCCGGCTCGACCATGATCTGCGTGCCAACTTCCCTGGCACAGGAAGTCGGTGCCGCACTCGGCGGTCAGGCCGGCCAGGCCAAACTGACTGAAGTCATTCAGGCCGGCGGGTTCAGCCAGGTTCGCCGCGCTACCGCGTCGGCCTTCAACATGGTGCTCGAGGCGAGACCCTGAGGCGGCGCGAGGCTCCCATCGATTCGGATAATGCAGCCGGCAGCGTGACAGTGCCGGCCTGGCAGCGCCCGTTCCGCAACGCCGGTGTACTGCTGGTCGGTCGCGGCATGCAGGGGGTGCTGTCAGTCGCGTATCTCGCGCTTGTCGCCCGCGCGCTCGGGGTCGAAGCTTTCGGCACGCTGGTGCTGTTGCACAGCCTGGTTTTGTCGGTGGCGCAGTTCGCGCGATTCCAGACCTGGCAGGCAGTGATGAAGTTCGGCGCTGAAGCCGTTCAGCGCGGCGACCCCGACTATTTCCGCGCACTGACTGTATTCGCCGTGCGACTCGACGTCGCCAGCGCATTGGTCGCTTTCACTGTGCTGTTTATCGGACTCGAGACATTTGCCGGTCTGCTCGGCATGCCCGATACATTGCTGCCGCAGGCACGGGTTTATGCATTACTGGTCATCGTCATGGTGCTCGGCTCGGCGCCGCTCGGCATCCTGCGTCTGTTCGATCGGCACGATCTGATTTCATGGCAGACGGTCATCGAACCGCTGATCCGCCTGATTGGCGCCACCTGGCTGTTTTTCACGGATGGGCCGTTGGCCAGTTACATTGTGGTGTGGTTTGCGGCAACGCTGGCCAGCGAGACCGGCACCTGGCTGATGGCGCAGGCGGTCATGCGTGAACGCGACGTGTTGCCACGTCGTGCGCAGTTTTTCGAGCGCGGTCAGCGCCTGCCTGACGGCATGTGGCGTTTCGTTATCGGTACCAATATCAACAGCACGCTGAATCTCGGCAACACGCAGCTCGGCATACTGCTTGCCGGCTGGTTGCTCGGGCCGACCGGCGCCGGTTTCTATCGCATTGCCAAACAGTTTGCCGATATCCTCATCAAGCCCAGCAGCAAGCTGCTGGTGCCGGCGATCTATACCGACATGGCGGAACTGACGGCGAGCGGCGATCGCACCACGCGCCGGCAGGTGGTGCGGCGTGGCGTATTGGTTGCCGGCCTCGCCGCGCTGGCCGTGTTTCTCGTGCTGGTCGTATTCGGCAAGCTGCTCATCACGGTGCTGGTCGGAGCGGAATACACACCGGTCTACGCGACGATGCTATGGCTGGCGCTGGCTGGTTTTCTCGCCATCATCGCATTCCCGTTCGAACCGCTATTGGTCTCGGCCGGGCGGGTGCGGGCAACCGTGATCACGCGCCTGACCGCCATCGTCATCTTCTTCGCCGCCTTCTATGTGCTCGGATCGCGTTACGGGCTGCTCGGCGCCGGCATCGCGACCGCGATCAACGCCGGCGTAACAACCGTCATGTTCTACGCTTTCGGTCATTCGCTATTGCGCAAGAAAAAGACATGTCCAGCCCCCGCTTGATCCGATGCACGAACAACGCAGCGCTCGCCCTTGCTGTCGCGGAAATTGTGGCCGATGCAATGAACGCCGCGCTCGCTGCCCGTCTTCTGGCAAGTCTCGCGCTGCCCGGCGGTAGCACACCGCGGCTCTATCTCCCGGCAATCACTGCACTCGCCCTGGACTGGTCGCGCGTCGTCGTCACGCTGAGCGATGAACGCTGGGTCCCGCTGAACGATCCGCAATCGAACGAGCGTCTGGTGTGCGACGCGCTGCAACGCGGGCCTGCCAAACAAGCGCGCGTGGTCGGTCTGAAAACGCTCGACGCCGACCCGGAACAGGCATTGCCAGCAGTAGAGACCAGACTGGCGACAGTGCCCTGGCCACTGGATCTGGTCGTGCTCGGCGTCGGCGACGACGGCCATATCGCTTCGCTCTTTCCCGGCTCCCCGTGGTCTGCCGACACGCGCTCAGAGAAAATCGTCGCAACAACGGCGCCGTTGCCGCTGCATTCGCGTATCAGTCTGAGCATGCCGGCGCTGCTCGAAGCCCATAGTATTCTCCTCGTTGCGACAGGTGCGGCGAAGATTCGGTTGATTGAACGCGCCCTCAGCAAAACGCCGGGCGAACTGCCCGTCGAGCAGCTCTGCGCGCAGGCCGGAACGCGGCTGAGTGCGATCGTGGGTAATTGAGGGCCTCGACGACTGTTCCTGATTCCGTTTACTCGGTGGCGATGGTCTCCCACACCGCGACCTGGGCTGTGCAGAGGAATCAGGAACAGTTGTCTAGTTCGCCGCCAACACATGCGCTGAAATCAGTCAAGACTGATGTTCCAGCCGGAAACGGATTGGCATGGCCGGCCGGCACTCGACCCAGAAATCCGATGCTGTTCGCATCCGCGGCCTCGAAGTCAGTGAGCGCGTCGCCGATCATCAGCGTCCGATCACGGGCGTATCCGTAGCGTACGAGAATATCCGCAATGTGCGAGGTTTTATCTTTCGGCGAACCGTGTACTTCGATGAAGTAGTCGTTGAGTCCATGCTGCAACACAATTCGCCGCAACTCATCCTGTGGCGTGCCGGAGATTACAAGCATCGGCACTTTGCCGCGATAACAGTCGAGCACATTGGTGATGCCGGCGACCAGCGGTGCGGTCAACACGCCTTCGACGACCAGCGCAGCGAAGCGCTCGGCGAGCATCTGCTCGCGGGCGGCGTCCAGCGGTGGCTTGTGCAGCACGGTGGTTTCGTAATGGCGGAATTTTTCGTAGCGCGAAACACCGCCATGTGCCAGGTGATAAGCCGTCACCTGCGCGACGACTGCCGGTCCGTATTCAGCGTAGAGCGCGGCAAATGCCGCAGTCTTGATGTCGACTGACTCGAGGATGACGCCGTCGAAATCGAACAGCAGCGCGTCGAAACGAGTTGCGGTCATGAACGGTGTGGAATTTCGCCCGGAAGATTACGCCCTTCGGCTTCCTCGATTTCGCGGATGCAGTCGAGCAGACCCTGGCCGAGATCGACAAAATCGTTGCTGACGAGCTTGTGCCCCACGCGTGGTTCGTGCGCGTAGGGCGTGATGGCGTAGTGCCCGACCTGTTCCGGCTCGGCGAAACGCAAGTCGACTGGCCAGGGCATGATCTCGGCAATCATCAGCATGACATCGGCAATGCGCAGTCGCTCGTGCCCCGTCAAGGTGAGATGGCGATTGGCGTAATCAGGCGCGAGAATGTCGACGCTGAGCCGCGCAGCATCGGCGACATGAATGTATTCGCGCACTGCTTCGCGATCGCCGGCATAGGTGATGTGTTGCTCGGTCAGTGCCTGCTTCAGCATGCGGTACATGCCGTTATGCTGATCGGCCCGGCGACCATACAGCGAGCCATAGCGCAGAATCGTGTAATCGAGTCCGTATTCTTCCTGGTAGGCCTCGATATAGCGTTCGGCGGCTTGTTTGCTCGCGCGATAAAACGACGCCGCGCGCGAAAAAACGTACGCGCTGGAAGCGAACACAAAGCGCTTCACCGCCGCCAGCCGTGCAGCCTCGAGCACATGCACGTTGCCGAGAAAATTCACCTGGGCCGCTGCGAGCGGCTGTCTGGTCGCGACTTCCAGATCGGCGATGGCAGCGAAGTTGTACACCGCCACCGCACCTATCACTGCCTCGATGACCTGCGCGAGATCCATGATGTCGCCGACGATCATCTGCTGATCGCCGCTGCGATGGGGCGAGTCGCTGCGGTCGAAAATGACGACGGCGTGGCCGGCGCGGCTGAGCGCATCGGCAACATGGCTGCCGAGAAAACCGCTACCGCCGAAGACGACTATTTTATCTTTGCTCATGGTGCCCTCAATGTGCCGGGGGTACCCACGCGGCAAGCGCTGCGGCCAGATTGGCCGCAGCCTCGTGTTCCATGCGCAGGCGCGTTTCACGCGCATTCGAGCCAATGTGCGGCGTCAAGACGACCTGTTTATAACCAAGTAGCGCGCCGTGATAAGGCTCGGGCTCGAATGTGTCGAGTCCGGCCGCGCTGAGCTGCCCGCTGTCGAGCGCGGCGGCGAGCGCGTCCAGATCGACCAGGCCGCCGCGTGCGGTGTTGATGACGATCGCGCCACGCGGCAGGCGCGCCAACGCGGCAGCGTCGAGCAACGGTGGCGCGCCGGCTGGCGAAGGCGCATGCAGACTGACGACGTCGCTGCGCGCCAGCAGGGTGGCGAAATCGACGCGCTCAATGCCATCTGGCAGCACGTTTGGCGCCAGATCGAAAGCCAGCACCTGCGCGCCGAAAGCGCGGCACAGTTCGCCGACGCGGCGGCCAATACGCCCGCAGCCGACAAGTCCAACCGTGCGCGCGCCAAGCAGCGCGCCTTCCGGTCGCGGCCATTCGCCGGCACGCATGCGGCTGTCCACCTGCGGCAGCTGGCGCAGGCAGGCCAGCATCAGACCGAGCGCCAGTTCGGCGACGGCAGCGACCGGCGCTTCGGGTGTATTGACGACGGTGATGCGGCGAGCGGCTGCGGCCGCCAGATCGACGTTATCGAGACCGATACCACAGCGCGAGACGACGCACAGTGCAGGCGCGTGCGCAAAGACGTACTCGTTCAGCGGTTCGAGCCCAGCGAGGATAGCGATGGTCTCGGCACTCATGAGACCGGCGATTTCCGCCTCGGTCAGGCGGCGCCCGTGCGGATTGGTGATGATGCGATGACCAGCAGTGCGAAGCGCCTGCAGCGCGGGGTTGTGCTCGACATCGAACGACGACGTGCTGACGACAATGTCAGCCATGGGGTGCGCGGATGGCGGCGAGATCGCGGCGGGTCACCGAGTCGAGAATGCGGATATCGACGCTGTAACCGAGAAAGCGGAAACCGTTGTCGGCATGGCGCCGCAGCGCCGGCCAGTCCGGCTCGACGACATGCATGCCGCCCGGTTTGCCGGCTTTACGGCCGCCTTCGCGGATGGCCTCGATTGCGGCGATGACGTCGGGGTCAGTGAAAGCACCTGGCTTGCCCATCGATGCCGAGAGGTCATATGGTCCGATGATGAAGCCGTCGACTTGTGGAATGCCCAGGATCTCATCCATGCGTGCAACCGCTTCGATATGTTCGATCATGACGATGACAACAGCATTCGATTCCAGCCACTCGACGTAATCGCGAAAATTCGCGCCATAGCCCTGCGCGCGGGCGAGCCCGACACCGCGCCGCCCGAGCGGCGGGTAATAGACGGCATCCACTGCCGCCTGGGCCTGCGCAGGGGTATCCACCATCGGGACGACGATGCCGGTAGCACCGGCATCCATCGCGCGTTTGATCTGATCGGGATGATTGGACGTCAGGCGCACCAGCGCCGGACACTGGCTGGCATCCAGCGCCTGGATCATGGGCTGAATGTCGACGGTATCGATCACGCTGTGTTCGGTATCGAGGACGACCCAGTCGAACCCGGCCCGCCCCATGATTTCGGCCACCGCTGGGTGACCGAGTGTCACCCAGGTGCCGATAGTGAGTTCGTGACGGCGCAGGCGCGCTTTCAGATTGCCGCGTAGGCCACGCTCGGTCTCGTTCAATAATGAGCGCATAGCGGGTCGTCCTGCATGAGAGATTCGACGAGCGCCAGATCGGCCGGCGTATCGACGGCCTGCGAATCGAACTCGGTTTCGATCATGTGCACCCGTTCGCCGTGTTCGAGAAAACGCAGCATGTCGATTGACTCGAGTTTTTCGAGCGGCGTCGGCTCCAGTCGCGCGAACAACACGAGCGCCGCGCGGGTGAACGGAATGATGCAGACCTGCTTCAAGGTGCGTGTCGCCGCGAAGCCGCCCGGTGCCAGTGTCGGTATCGGCTGGCGAGTCATGTACAGCGCATCGCTGCGGCAGTCCGTGACCACTTTGATGGTGTTCGGGCTGCGAAACTCAGCCTCGGTTGAAATCCGTTTGGCGAGATTGACGCAGGCCGGCGGTGTACCACCGACGAGATACGGTGCCAGGCTCGCCGTGATCATCTCGGGCACAACCATTGGTTCATCACCCTGCACCATGACGACGACATCGGCTTCGACATTGGCAACTGCCTCGGCCACGCGGTCGGTTGCGCGTTCGTGATGCGCTCCGGTCATGATGGCGCGCGCGCCGAAGCCGCGCGCTGCGGCCATGATCGCCTCATCGCAGGTTGCAATCAGCGTTTCGTGCAGCAGTTCGCAACGACGTACGCGCTGATACACATGCTCGATCATGGTTCGCCCGAGAAGCGGCGCGAGAGGCTTTCCAGGAAACCGCGACGATCCCATGCGGGCCGGTAGAACAGCGACTATTTTCATGCGGCGCGCCTCTCCTCATCTGCGGCCAGTCCCTCGAGCAGCGCGACATATCGCGGCAGGACATCGCCATCGGGGACATCGACTATGTCGTTCAGGAAACGTTGGCGATGCTGCTCGTGATAGAACTTCGCAGTGCCGTTGCGCACGAAACCGTCGATCGCATGCCAGACGTCATCGCGGCATTGCATCAGCGTCTCCGGGATCAGCCGCGCGACAGTTGAAGCGCCGGCATGCAGATAATCGGCGGCGAGCACCGGGATCCTCCGTTTCACCGCTTCGAACGAGACCGAGGTTGCAATATCGATGACGACGTCGGCCCAGTCGAGCAGATGCGCCGAGTGAATTTCGTCACCGACGATGCGGATCTGCGGCAGGCGCCTGATCGCGCGATCGCGGGCCAGCGGCTGTTTCCAACCGCTGCGTGTATGTTCCTTGATGATCACCTGAACGCCATTGAATCCGGCCAGCATGCGCGCAACGAGCGCGATCTCTTCCCAGAAACTGGTGAAGTTGCGTTTACGCAGGAACATGACGACATGCAGACCGGTATGCACGGCCGTTAGCGGTGACGGCGGCAACAGCGCCGGCAGACGCGCGAGCCACTCATCACAATATCGCGGTGAACCGAGCACGGCGATACGCGATGCCGGCAGATAAGGCTCGAAACGTTCCGCACACAGTCGATTCGGTACGACCACGGTGTCGAAGATGTCGGCTTCGGCGAAGGTGGTGTCGGCCCGTGGGCTGAGTTCGCTGTCGCGGATCATCTTGTTGGCATGCGGACTGTCACCATGCGGGAGCGAGACCGTGGCGAGTTGATGTGCGCGGGCCGCGTCGAGCATGGCGCGCACCCATTCCATGGCGACGCCGGTATTTCGGCTGACCCAGTCATAAGCGACGATGCCCCGTTCGCCGCGCGTGAAACTGCGCGTCAGCAGCAGTTCGCTCAATCGGTGCCAGAACGCCACGCGCTGCGCCGGCTGGCCGCCGCACAATGCAAGCGCGGCGCGCAACCACGGGCCGGGATGCTTGCGCGTGACCAGCCGCGTCAACAGGCGATAGCGCAGGAAGTCTACGCGCGAGATGAGATCACGCAGATGCACGACGCGCACTTGCGGAAGCCCGCCCAGATAACGAATGCGATAGTCGGTAAGCGCCGCGGTGGCGGCGAGCAGTACTACGTCGCAGCTGTGCCCGGCCTCATGCCACTTGGCTATAATCGGCGTGATATGGTCGATATCGTTGTAGTGACGCAGGAAGACTAGGGCTTTCATCTGATGCTGTTGTATGGAGGCCCGTGGGGGCTGCGTATTATAGGTCCCGACTTGAGCCTTGCCCAGCGAGGTACCGGCCGCGCGCAGCGCCAGGCCGAAGGGATTTGACGATGGCAATACTTGCGCTCATGCGGCACGGCGAATCCGATTCTGGCCACGCCAAACGGTTCGCTGGCTGGACCGATGTCGGTTTGAGTGGGGAAGGCCGCAAGCAGGCCCTGGCGGCAGGCGCGGCGCTTGCCGCCAGCGGACTCGAATTTCAGCATTTTCACACCTCGCTGCTCAGGCGGGCGCAAGAGACGCTGCAGCTGGTGCTCGAGGTGCTGGCGCGCAGTGACGCGCCCATCGATGCCAGCTGGTTGTTGAACGAGCGTCACTATGGCGCTTTGCAGGAGCGCCTGCGCCACGAGGTCGTGCAGGAATACGGCGACGAGCAGGTGATTGCGTGGCGGCGTGACTACCATGCACGGCCGCCGACGCTGACTCCTGCCGATACGCGCCACCCCGCTCACGATCGGCGTTATGCCAACATACCGCCGCAAGCCCTGCCGGCGACGGAGTCGCTGGCCGACGCGGCCCTGCGTGTCGTGCCGTGGTGGACCGAGCGCATCGCGCCTGTGCTGAATACCGGCGAGAATGTTCTGGTCGTTGCACATACCGCCAGCTTGCGCGGCCTGACGCGACTCATCGAGCAGCTCGATGATGAGACCACCGCTGCGTTTCGCGTGGCCACGTGCAGCCCGGTCCTTTACGAGTTCGGGCCCGAGCTTACGCTGTTGCGGAAATCCGAGCTGGCGCTTGCCGTCAGCGGCCGTTGGCGGCGCTTACGCAGCCGCCTCAAACCGACCCGCTTGCTGCCCTGGATGTAGCGGTTTTGCGTGCGTTCGCGCAACTCAGGCGAGACGCGTCTCGATGGTGATCGGTGGTTTGTGCTGAATGGTCTGCAGCACCACGCAGTAGCGTTCAGTCAACTGCACTATCTTGTTCAGCGTCTCGGCCGGTGCATTAGCAGCGAGATCGAAACTCAGGCGGATATCGCGAAAACCGACCGGTGCATCCTTGGCGACACCGAGCGTCCCGCGAAAGTCGAGATCGCCTTCGGCGCGAACGACCGAGCGTTCCAGCTTGACGCCGAATGCGGTTGCCACCGCCTGCAGGGTCACGCCGGCACAGGCGACCAGCGCTTCGAGCAGCATGTCGCCGGAACAGGCCTGCATGCCGCTGCCGCCCGTCGCCGGATGCAGGCCAGCCTCGAGCATTCCTTTGCTGGTCTGCAGGCTGCAGGCGACACCATCGACGCCGTTGGACTCCGCTTTGAGCGTGATGACCGCCGCAGTCGGCGAGTCGCGGTACTTGTCCTTGATCGGCGCCTGCAGCGCTTTCAACGTTTCTGCATCCATCATTATCCTCCTCACGCTCGATGCGCGACCTTAGTCTAACGCCTGCGGCCCTTCGGACTCCACGTCATGCGGCTGGCCATATATGCTGAGCGACTGACCATCGTTTACTTGCAAGGAAACCAGTCATGAGTGCACTGCCCATCAGCCGTTACCCGGTACCGGACTTGAACGACCTGCCGGCCGATATCAAGGACAAGATACTCGCCGTGCAGACCAAAGCGGGTTTCATCCCGAATGTTTTTCTGGCACTCGCTCATCGTCCAGATGAATTTCGCGCATTCTTCGCCTATCACGATGCGCTGATGGAAAAAGACGGAGGGCTTACCAAAGCGGACCGCGAGATGATTGTCGTCGCGACTTCGGCTGCGAATAATTGCCTGTATTGCGTCATTGCGCACGGCGCCATCCTGCGTATTCGCGCGAAGAATCCGCTCATCGCCGATCAGGTCGCAGTCAATCACCGCAAAGCCGATATAACACCGCGCCAGCGGGCCATGCTCGATTTCGCGCTCACCGTCTCGCAGCAGGCGCACACGCTGAACGAGGCGGATTTTGCGGCGCTGCACGCACATGGGTTCACTGACGAAGACGCCTGGGATATTGCCGCCATCACGGCGTTCTTCGGCCTGAGTAATCGCATGGCGAACGTCACCTCGATGCGCCCGAACGACGAATTTTTCGCGATGGGTCGCGGCTGAAGCACGAAATCCGACGCAATGGCGACGGATGGGCGCGGCGGGTCGTCGCTGAAATGTGCCATGATTCCGCCCCTGCTGTCTTCCAATGACACCTGCCAATGCCATCTGCCACCGACACCTTTGAGGGAGTATTACCATGCATATCGGCGTCATCATGTTTCCGACCGACAAAGCCATTCAACCGATGGAACTTGCGCAGGCTTGCGAAGCCCGCGGGTTCGAATCGCTGTGGTTTCCCGAGCACAGTCACATACCGAGCAGTCGCGAGACCCCGTGGGGCGGTCGCCCCGAACTCGGACCACTGCCCGAGGAGTACTGGCGCACGCACGACCAGTTCGTGGCGCTGACCGCGTGCGCGGCAGTCACGAAAAAGCTGCGACTCGGTACCGGCATCACCCTGGTCGCCCAGCGCGATCCAATATGGCTGGCCAAGGAAGTCGCCAGTCTCGATATGATCTCGGGTGGGCGTTTCGAACTTGGCATCGGCTATGGCTGGAACGTCGAGGAAATGCGCAATCACAAGCTCGACTTCAAAAAGCGCCGCGAGATCCTGCGCGAACATATGTTGCTGATGAAGGAACTGTGGACCAAGGAGGAAGCGAGTTTCGACGGCGAGTTCGTCAAATTCGAGAAGAGCTGGGCGTGGCCGAAACCGGTACAGCGTCCGCATCCGCCAGTCCTCATGGGCGGTGCTGCAGGACCGAAGACGGCGCAGCATGTTGCCGAGTTCTGTGACGGCTGGATGCCATTGGGTGGACTGTACGATTTCGACGGTGGTCTGAAGCAGATTCACGACGCCTGCAATGCCATCGGACGCAATCCGAAATCGGTCAGCCTTGGCGTGTTCTTCGCCATGGCGCCGGATGCCGAAGCCATGAAAGCGCTGCCAGCAAAAGGCGTGACGCGTGCGATCCTGCCGCTGCCGGCCGCTGGTCCGGATGTGGTGCTGCCGTTGCTGGACAAATACGCCAAGTTCATGGGCTGAACGAACGCTGGGCCGGACCATACGCATCGACAGCGCGGCATGCGCTGTCGATTACCCGGCATGTCATTGCATGCAGATTCGCGCTCGCCGAGTATCCCGACCGAAAGAACAACTCGTCGGACCGCATCAGGAGCCCAGCCATGGCAACTCAGGTAAATTCAGTGGACAGCGCAACAGCCGCCGTCATCGAACGTTTCAATGCCGCGTTTCTTGCCCACGACCCCAGTCTGCTCGTCGGACTCATCGCCAACGACTGCATCCTCGAGAACACCGTGCCGGCACCAGATGGCGAGCGCCATGTCGGTGGTCCCGCCTGCCTGGCGCTGTGGACCAGTATCGCCAGTTCGCGCGACGGCGAATTCCAGCCCGAGGACGTCAGCATACTTGGCGAGCGGGCGATCATCCGCTGGCGTTACCGCTGGGGCAGCGGCCCGGCGGACTCCATCCGCGGCGTCAATCTGATGCGCGTTCGCGACGGTCAGATTGTCGAAGGCATGGGCTATGTGAAAGGCGCGGCGAGCGCGTAAGTCATGGCTGAAGCACTGGCGCGCAGCGCGGCATGTTCCGGTCGATCAGCATGAGCACGGAGACGTCGAGTTTCGGCCCGTTGTTGCGCCGCTGGCGCGAGTTTCGTCATCTGACCCAGCTCGATCTGGCGCTCGACGCCGGATCGTCGGCTCGTCATATCAGCTTTCTTGAAACCGGTCGTACATTGCCGAGTCGCGAGATGGTGCTGACGCTTGCGAGCGCGCTCGATGTTCCGCTACGTGAACGCAATCTGCTCTTCCTTGCCGCCGGCTACGCGCCGCCTTATCGCGAGACAGCGCTGGACGATGCGCGCATGGCGCAGGTCCGTACAGCGCTGGAACTGATTCTGACCCGTCACGAACCGTATAGCGCGTTCGCCTGCGACCGCTATTGGAATCTGGTCATGGCTAACGACGCCTACGTGCAATTCCTGCGTTACGTCCTCGGCGCTAGGATCGACGGTCTGGTCGCGCTGCACGTACTGCCGGAGCCACGCTTGAACGTGCTGCATCTGATTTTCGACCCTGAAGGTCTGCGCCCGGTGATCGCCAACTGGTCGCAGGTCGCCAAAGCACTGCTCGATCAGGTGCAGCGCGCCGCGCTGTGGACACGCGACCCGGACATGCATGCGCTGCTAGCGGCGTTGCTGGCCTACCCGGACGTACCCGAGAACTGGCGTGTGCCGGATCTCGATACGCCGCCCATGCTGACCTTGCTGTGCGAACTGACGAATCTTGGCGCCGGCCGGACTGCGCGCATGTACAGCACGGTCACCACGCTGTCGGTGCCGCAGGACATCACCTTGCAGGATCTGCACATCGAGGCGTTTTACCCGGCCGATGAAGAGACTGCGGGGCTGACGTTCTATCAGTCATAGCATGGCATAGCATAGCGATTAAGGCGGAAGGCAGACCATTCTGACTGACCCGGTCGGGTAATTGCGACAGGAGATCCCGCTCGTTTATCGTGGACTTATCTGTTCTGGCGCGGCTCTATCAACTCCGATTGCTGCCTCTAGGGTAATCAGTGCCCTTGAAGAGCGCCACCGACGATCAAATCACGGAGAACGCTTGCATGATTTTTAAAGAATACAGTTCCTATGATGGCCTGGGTCTGGCCGAACTGGTCCGTCGCGGACAGGTCTCGCCGGCCGATCTCGTCGACAGTGCACTCGATGCCATCGAGCGGCTCAATCCACAGGTCAATTGCGTCGTGCAACAGCTCGGTAGCGTCGGTCGGGCCGAGATAAAACGCGGTCTGCCGCAAGGCCCGTTCCGCGGCGTGCCGTTCCTGGTCAAGGAATTCGGCATGCACTTCAAGGGCATGATTTCCTCGCACGGCTCGCGCCTGGGCGCCGGTATCAAGTACGAGAATGACACCGCCCTGATGAAGCGTTGCCAGCAGGCCGGTCTCGTCACGATCGGCACGACGACGACGCCCGAGATGGCCTTCAACGCCAATTCCGAAGCGCTGATCTACGGCTCGACGCGCAACCCGTGGAATCTCGATTATTCGGTTGGTGGTTCCTCTGGCGGCGCCGGTGCCGCCGTCAGCTCAGGCATGGTGCCGATGGCGCACGCCAACGACGGCGGTGGATCGATCCGTATTCCGGCCGCCTGTAACGGGCTCGTCGGCATGAAACCGACGCGTGGCCGCACGCCAACCGGGCCCGATCTGGGCATTTTTCTCTGGGGACTCGCCATCGAATTCGCGGAAACCCGTTCGGTGCGCGATTCCGCCGCTCTGCTCGACGCAGTGGCCGGCCCCGACGATGGTTACTTCTACACGGCGATTCCGCCGAAACGCAGTTTTCTCGCCGCAGCGATGACGCCGCCCGGGCAACTGCGTATCGGCGTCGTCGATCGCCTGCCCGGCTCGAAACCGATAGCGCGCGAAATCAAGACGCGGCTGACCGATACGCAGAAGCTGCTCGAGGATCTTGGTCATATCTGTGAGCCGGTGCGCATCGACTACGATGCCGATGCGTTCAATGAATCAACCATCCGCCTGTGGGCGGTGACGCTCGGCTACTTCATGGAGCAGTTCGCGGCCATCACCGGCAGGAAGATCGGACCGAAGACGACGGAAGCCGTCACGCTCGAAATTTATCGCTTTGCGAAGTCACTCAAAGCGCTCGAGATGGAATGGGCGATGAGCGCGCAGAACGCGGCCTCGCGCGCAGTCGGCGCGGTCATGCGCGATGTCGATGTGTTGTTAACGCCAGGTCTCGGTCGCGATGTCGCCAAGCTCGGCGAACTCAATCAGAACGCGCCTGACCTCGACATGATCGGCTGGTGGAATCACATCATCCTGGATTACGCCTCGTTCACGCCGCTGTTCAACACCACCGGCCAGCCGGCAGTGATGTTGCCGCTATGGCAGGCGAAATCCGGTCTGCCACTGGCGATGCAGTTCGTCGGGCGTCTGAGCGATGAGGAAACACTCTATAGTCTGGCCGGGCAGCTCGAGCAGGCGCTGCCGTGGGCCGGGCGTCGCGCGCCGAACTTCGCCTGAGCGCCGCTACGACGACGCGTCAGCCAAAGCTGTCCAGTGCATCGAGGTCGTCGATGGCCACGACCATTCGCCGGATGAATTCGAGCGAGGTTTCCGGCGGCTGCATGAACGGTGCGTCCGGTGGTTGACCGAGCGTTCCGGTCCACCAGGCGAGTGCGGCGAAAAGTTGCTGGCGGTAACGGCGAAACGCAGTATCGAAATCCGGTCGCTCGCCGCCACGCGCGGCGACTTCTTCCAGATAATACTTGAGCAGCTCGCGTTCCCAGGCGCGTCGCTTATCAGTCGACAAGCCGGTAGAAAGACAATACGCGAGATCGCGGCTCCAGTTGCCTTTGCAGGAGTTCTGCCAGTCGTTCAGACCCATCTCGCCCGTCGGCGTCATGTACCAGTTCTTAAGATGCACATCGTTATGCGTGAGCATGCGCGGCATTTCCGCATGCATTGCCACACAGCGCAGGGTGGCCGGCCACACTTCAGGCTCGCGTTTGAACAGGCGTGGCGGGATCACGGCTTCGGCCTGGGTAAAGCCACGGATGCAGGCCTCGGCAAAACCGGCGTCGTCAGCAGTGACCGTAAAGAACGTCTCCCACTTGGAGTATGGCGCAAGCGTCGTGTCGAGCTCCGGGCTGTTGAAATAACGCGCATGCAGCGTCGCCAGCAGGCGCATCTGGCTGCGCGCCTGATCGATGGTGAGATCGGTGTCGATACGGCAGAAATCGACTTCGCCGCGCAAATCTTTCAAGACCACGATCGAGTTCAGCGTTGCCGGATCGAAACGCGCGAATATAGCTTCGGGCGCGATCACCGGCAGGGTAGGGCGGACCAGGTTGTAGAAATTGACTTCCGCCTGCACGCCTTCGTTCATACCGAGCATGTAGCGGCTCTCGAGACTTTGCGTACCTTTGCAGAACACGCTGGCGGGCAACGCGGCGGCCTGACCAGCGGCGTTCCAGGTCATCTCGATGCGGCGCCGGTTCGAGGTGCCGTCATCACGCGGGCCGATGCCGCGGGCAAGCACTTCCGCACCCGGCACTGCGCGGCCAATAACATCGGTCAGCCATTCGCAGGTGATCGATTCATAGGTCGGCGGCATATCCGCCGCTGTTCTGGGCGTGATTGGGCGACTCTGCTCGGCGTCGAAACGCGCCTTGATCTGGGCAAATGTCAGCGGCATGTGTGCTCCTCGCGCAGCGTGTACAGGGTGACGCCGTCAGGCCAGGGCGGCGTACAGCGCGTGTTCGTAATGACCCAGCGTGCTCAGCACTTTCGGGTCGTTGCCGGGCAACAGCTGCATCATCAACACGGCAGTCAACTGGCGGCTCGGATCTACCCAGAAGAACGTATTGTGAACGCCGGCCCAGGCCAGGCTGTTCGCCGCGCGACCGCCGGCGACATCTTCGGTATTCAGAATGAACGACAGGCCCCAGCGTTTGATCTGCCCGGGAAACATTTCGCCGGGCAGGGCCAGCGCGGGATTGTCGCTGGTGAGCGGTGGAACTTCGATATCGCCGATAGCGTTCTCGCCCATCAGTTTCACGGTGGCTGCCTGCAGCACGCGCGTACCATCCAGGCTGCCGCCGGCGAGCAGCATGCGTGTGAAACGCAGGTAGTCCGGGCCGGTCGAAAACAGTCCGCCGCCACCCATATGAAAATCGGCATCGGACGGAAACTCGAATTCGATCGGCGCGAGCGTACCGTCAGGTCCGCGCGCCGCCGCTGCGACGAGACGAGACTGCATATCCGGTCGCAGCAGGAAACTGGTATCGCGCATCCCGAGCGGGCCGAGTAGGTTCTGCTGCAGATACGCTTCGAGTGTCAGACCGCTGGCGATTTCGACGATGCGTCCGGCCCAGTCAATGCCGATACCGTATTCCCAGCGTTCACCCGGGTCGAATATCAGCGGCGCGCTGAGCGATCCATAACGGCAGGTGGCGATCGACGGCAGCTGCTGGTGTTCCATGTAGCGGCCGACCGCAGTATTGAACAGGTCGTAGGAATAACCGGAAGTGTGGGTGAGCAGATGGCGCAGCGTGATGTCGCGTTTCGGTGCGCGGGTCTGGGGCTGGCCATTGTCGTCGAAGCCGAGCAGGACGCGGGCCTGCCCCAGTTCAGGTGCCAGCTCTCGCATCGGTTGATCGAGGTCGAGACGCCCTTGCTCGACCAGCTGCATGGCTGCGGCGGAAGTCACTGCCTTGGTCATCGAGGCGATACGGAAGACGCTGTCGAGACGCATCGGTGCTTTCGCGTCTGGCCCGGTGTAGCCAAAAGCGCCGGTGTAGATCACACCATCGACATTCGCGGCCAGGCCGACGACGCCCGGGATGGCACCGCCAGCGACGCTGGTGGCGAGCAGTTGGTCCAGTGTCTCTTTCACAAGGTTTTCTCCCCTCTCGGTGCAGACGATGACGCGCGCTGCATTGTATAGCGGGCTTATGGACTATGCAGAATCGACCGCTGCCCCAAGGTCGCGCGTGCTGAATTGCGCACCGCGTATCAACAGCAATACCGGCATGAGCGCGGCAATGGTAAACAGACCAAGCCATACGCTGCCAATACGCGACAAGGCCGCCGGACTGTCGGCCTGCAACAGTGCGCCGCCGAGACCGATGGCGGCCGTGATACCAAGGGTGTCGGCGAGTCCCAGCATCATCGACAGATGTCCTTCGCGGCCTGGCTCCGCCTGCGCCATCGCCAGCATCGTCACTATCGGGTAGATCAGGCCCATGGCAAAGCCGGCGATCGTCCAGGCCAGGAACAGAACCGAGATCTGCGCCGTGACGGTCGCGGCCAGCCAGGCAAGTCCGGTACCGAGCAGCATGAGCACGGCAGCGACGAGCAGAATACGCCGGCTGTCACTGCGCGCGATGGCGCTGTCCACCCACCAGGTCGAAGCTGTCCAGCCAAACGCCGAGCAACTGATGATGAGACCGGCCAGCGTCGTCGAGCCGAGACCACCGCGGACGACCGTCCATGGCAGCCAGGCTTCGATGCCGAAGAAGACGGCGCAGGCAAGCAGGCGCAACATGAGTGCCGCGGCCAAGGGTGTACCGGCCATCCAGCAGCGCGCGGGCAGGCTGGCCGCCAGTGGATGCCAGACGATAAGCACGCCCGCCAGCATGAGTGCGGCTCCGGTCCAATTGCCCAGATCCAACCCATACAGCAGCGTTCCGGTGCCGGTCGCGATCGCCAGCGAGTGTATGACGGCAGTGAACGGCAGCGGCAGCGGCGGTGGTGCTTCATCGACATCGCTTGCGGCTGCAGCCGATGGCGCCCCGACCTGCAGCAGGCGTGGCAACGCAATGGCGGTAGTCAGCACCGCCAGCAGTGCGAGTCCGGCAAAGACATATCGCCAATCTAGTGCCTCTGCTGTCCAACCGGCCAGCAATGGCCCGATCAGCGCTGGCACCATCCACGACGTCGTCGCCCAGGAAATCGCGCGCTGGCGGTCCGCACCGCGCCAGGCAATGACGATCGTCGCGCTGACTACCGCCTGGATGGCACCGCCACCCAGCCCCTGCAGCGCTCGCCCGAGCACAAAGACCGTCATCGAGCCGGCCCAGCAGCCGAGCATAAGCCCGGCGACGAAGAGTGCTATCCCGATCGCAAAGGGTCGTGGTACGCCGAGACGGTCGATGAAATAGCCGGTCGCGACCAGACCGGCCAGATTGGTCAGCAGAAAAGCGAGAAAACTGGCCCCGTACAGGCCATCGCCATGGAGTTCCTCCGCGACCACTGGCAGCAGCGTCGACATCGCGAGATCGTCGAACGCGTACAGACTGATGGCGAGCACGAGGCCGATGAGCAGGCGGTCGATGGCAGATATCCAGGCTGGAATGGGGCGGCGTTATCGGGTCGGTGCCTGTTGCAACGCCGGCGCAATCTTACTTTAATGAGACGACCGCCGCGCACGCGGTGCGCGGTCTTCGTCAGGGGAGCCTGCCATGAATCTGAATCCGATCTCGGCTGATTCGCATATCACCGAACCGCCGAATTGCTATCTCGATTACATCGATCCGAAGTATCGCGATGTCGCGCCGCATATCGAACATAAGGAAGGCGTCGGCGATATCTACGTCATCAACGGTATGAACGACCCGATACCGATGGCGCTGGTCGCCGCTGCCGGTAAACCGCCAGAGCAGCTCAGGCTGGATGGCGCGCGTTTCGAGAGTCTGCATCGCAGTGGCTGGGATGCGAAATTCCGCATCGCCGATCAGGAGCGCGATCATATCGCCGCCGAAGTGATCTATCCGAGTGTCGGCATGGTGTTATGCAATCACGCGGATTACGCCTACAAGCGCGCGTGCATGAAAGCGTACAACCGCTGGTTGCTCGATTACGCTTCAGAAGATCGCAAACGGATCATTCCGCTGGCGCAAATCGCGATGAGCTCGATTGATGAAGCGATCGCCGATCTGCACGAGATCAAGCGTCAGGGCTTTCCCGGTGTGATGATGAGCGGTGTGCCGGCCTACGCCGATTACGATTCGCCGGACTACGATCGCTTCTGGCAGACCGCCATCGATCTCGAATTGCCGTTGTCGTTCCATATTCTGACCAGCAAGAGCGACGCATTCGGTGCCGCGGCTCGCGGCCCGCGCATCAACATGTTTCTTGCCATCATCCGCGGCTGCCAGGACATCATGGGCATGCTGGTGTTCTCGGGTGTGTTCGAACGCAATCCAGGGCTACGTGTCGTGTGCGTCGAAGCCGACGCTGGCTGGGCACCGCATTTCATGTATCGCATGGATCACGCCTACGATCGGCACCGTTACTGGATGAAATGCCCCGAACTGAAACGGCTGCCGAGCGAATATTTTAAGGAACACATCTACATGACGTTCCAGGACGACTGGGTCGCGTTCGCGACGGCGGATCTCGTCAATACCAAACGCCTGATGTGGGCCAACGATTTCCCGCACTCGGATTCGACATGGCCGAATTCACAGGCCGTGCTGGCCGAGCAGACCCGCACGCTCACTGATCAGCAGCGCGCGGATATCTGCCGGAACAATGTCGTTGAGCTTTATCGCCTCGCGGCTTGAGGCTGCTGGTGTGTGACTCTATGTGCGCTCCGGTCGCGAGGAAGTGACCGGAGCACCGTTCGTCTGATTACGATACCCGCCGCCGGCCCCACAGTCCGAGCAGCCCGGTACCGAACAGCCATACCGCCGCCGGTACCGGCACCGGCGCCACTTCGGCGCGCAAGGTCAGCTGGAAGCTGCCGAGGTCACCGTGGAAGCCGCTCGCGTTCTCACCGAACAGGTGAATGCCGACGACCTGCTCGAACACCCCGGACGTCACGGCATCGAAGCTGACCGTCAGGCTCTGGCTGGCGCCGGCAACCAGACCGTTGAACGCATTGAAGCCGCCGAGCGCAAACGGCCCGGTCGTGAAGTCATAGGTCGCGCCGAGCGTATCGGCTGGCCCTGTCACCAGATTGGTCAACTGCAACAGACTCGTCACCCCGCTGGTGCCCTGCGCGACAAAACCAAAGTCGAGCGTGAAGTTCGCGCCGTTGGCGGTGAACGTGCCCAGCCCAGCCTGCGTCAATACCGGGTTGGCAAAATTGTTGACCTGCGCGTTCAACGCGACATTCGTCAGGCCAAGGTCGAAGTCAGCCAGCTCGGTGTTGTGGCTGGCAAAGGCCAGTGCCGCATTGCCGTTGAACACCCCCGCGGCGCTCGTATCGAGACCGATGCTGAGCGCACTGCTGCTGGCCCCGGCCGCGAGTCCCGTCAGGCCCAGCGTGCCGCTGCCGGTAAAGCCCGCCGCGACACTGCTGATGCTGCCGAGCAGGCTGTCGTTCAGTGCTCCCGCCGCATCGTTGCTGACCGTAACGCTCTGCGCCGCGACCACCTCACCGACATGCACGATGCCGAAGTCGACGCCACTGCCCTGCACCGTGGCCACGGCCTGGGCATAGACCCGGCCCTGCAGCGCCACACTCTGACTGCCCGCCGCACTCTGGCCGAGGTTACTGGTGCCGGCGCCATCGGAGACGAAGTCAACCGTGGTCGTGCCGCTCTTGGTGCCCGAGGTCGCAGTGTCTAAGCCGACGGTCAGGCTGGTGTTATTGCTCGCCCCGGCGTTCAGCAGGTTGACGTTGCCCGTCGCCGTGAAGCCGGCCGAGGTCACCCCGGCACTCGCGTTCAAGCGCTCTGAGAAGCCATCGTTAGCGGCCACGTTGCTGACGATGAGGCCGACCGTGCCGGCCGCATCACCGACGCGATAAGCACCGAGCTCGATGGGGACAGCGTTCTCGACCAGGCCTTCAGCATACCGGTAGACCGCGACATTGGTCGTCACACCCACGTTCTGTACGCCTAAGTCACTCAAGCCCAAGCCGCTGGTGCCGGTGCCGTCAGAGGTCAACCGCACACGGGCAAAACCCGTCAGGCTGCCGGCCGTGCTGGTGTCGAGGGCAATCGCCAGGGTGCTCCCATCGGTGGCCCCGGCCGCGAGTTGCGTGACACTGCCGCTGGCCAGGATGCGCGCATCCGAGACACTCTCGAAGCTCGCGTTCAAGCGCTCGGAGAAGCCATCGTTGGCGGCCGTATTGGTCAAGCTCAAGGCCTGACTGACAACATCGCCGACATGCACATTGCCGAACTGGATGGCAGCCATCGTGCTGGCACTGGCTAGGCGATAGACATCGCCACTGACATTGACGGTCTGGGTACCGAGGCTGAGTGCGCCGAAGCCACTCGTGCCAGTGCCATCCGAAGCCAGCGTAATCGTCGCCGTGCCGAGCTTGGCCCCGGCCGTGGCCGTATCGATGCCGACCACCAGACTGCTGTTGTTGGTCGCGCCCGCACCGAGCAGGCTGAAGCTGGCGCTGTTGCTGGTGATGCCGGCCGTCGCCCCACCGATGCTCGCGTTCAGGCGCTCGGAGAAACCGTCATTGGCGGCCGTGTTGGTCAGGCTCAGGGCTTGCGTCGCCGCATCGCCGACATGGCGATTGGCAAATACGACCGGCTCAGGGCTATGTGCACCGGCACTGGCCAGGCGATAGACATCGCCACTGACGTTGACCGTCTGGGTGCCGAGACTGCTGAGACCGAGACCGCTGCTGCCAGTACCGTTGGAGGCCAAGGTAATCGTCGCCGTGCCGAGCTTGGCCCCGGCACTCGTCGTATCCAGACCGACCGACAGACTGGTGTTGTTGGTCGCCCCGGCGATGAGCCCGCTGAAGGCGCCGCCATTGCTGGTCACGCCCGCCGTGGCCCCGCCAATGCTGGCATCGAGTGCTTCGGAGAAGCCATCGGCCGGCGCGGTGTTGCTCACGCTCAAGGCCCGGCTCAGCACATCCCCAACCCGGCTGTTGGCGAACACCACCGGCGCCGGTGTGTGCGCACTCGGACTGGCATAGCGATACACCGCACCACTGATACCCAGGACTTGCTCAGCGACATTGTCGAAGTTGTTGACGATGGCCACGCGCTGATTGCTCAGCGCCCCGGCGCTGCTGCCAGCGAAGCTGACCGTGAAGTCCGCAGTTGCCGTACCGGTATTCAGCGGTCCAAAGTTGTCTGCTGTGACCCCGCTGCCGGACAGACGATTGTCCGTCACATTGCCGCCGTTGACCGTGGTCTGCAGCGCACCGCGCAGGCTCGGTCCGCTGCTGCCGGTGTTGGCTACCTGGAACGTGCGATTGACGACATCGCCGACGTGGATATTGCCGAACGTGAGCTGCGCTATGCCACTGTTGCCGTCCGTGACTTGACCGGTCAGTGCCTGCGCGACATCGCCGCTCGCCACAATCTGGCCGGCGCCGCTGACATTGGCGCGCGCGTTGAAGGCATTACCGACACCGAAGTTGGCATTGGTGTAGTCCGCAGCCACCGTCACGTTGAAGCCACCAACGACCAGGTTGCCGTTGTTGACCAGAAAATCCCCATCGCTGTTGGCGCCCAGCACCAAGGTGCCATCGGCGTCCGACTGCAGGGTCCCGCTCTGGCCATCGATGCCACCGGCGGCGGTCAGGGTGCCACCGGCCGCGCGCACCAGGCCTGAGTTCAACACCGTTGGCGTAATCGTGCCGAAACCGACGATTTCACCCGTGGCGGTGTTGCTCAGAGACGGTGCACCGAACGCACCACCGGCGAGTTGCAGCACGCCGCTGTTGCTGAACGCACCACCAGCGGTGAAGTTACGTGCACCCAACAGACGGAACGCCCCCTGATTATTGGTCAGGGTGTTGATACGGGCGAAGTTGGCCGCCGCCCCGACCAGGCTGACATCGCCCTGGTTGGTGACGATATTGACGGCGCCGGACTCGTTCAGCTCGAGCGCGCCATTACCGCTGACGCGCCAGCTGCCGCCGGTCAGCACATTACCGGCGTGCTGAGTGACGTTGCCGGTCAGCGACACCGTACCGATCTGCACATCGACCAGACCGGTGTTGTTGAAGGCGACATCGACGGTGGTCGTGCCGGTGCCGGTGCTCTTGCGGAAGGTGCCGGCATTGTTGAAGGCGGGGAAGCCGGCCAGGGTGTTCAGATCGCCGAACGCGATCGCGTTCAGGGTGTTGTTGCCCTGGGCGTCGAACAGCGCGCCGAGCGCATTGTCGATGCGACCCGAGCCACCGCTGGCAGTGGCGTTGAGATTGAGCGTGCCACTGGTCCAGTTGACGGTGCCGACGTTGCGCAGAATGCGCCCGCTGTCGAGACCGAAGTTGGCGCCGGTGACGGTGGTGGTGCCCTGCACGATGGTCGTGCCGCTGCCGGACATGATGCCGTTGGCGAGCGAAGCGCCGGTAAGCGTGAGGGTGCCGCTGCCGTTCAAGGTGCCGCCGGTCTGCACGTAGGAGTCGACTGCCCCGGTCAGCGCACCGACGTTCAAGGTGCCGCTGCTCAAGGCGACATCGGTACCGACCAGGCTGAGCCCGGCACCGAGCAGATTGGCCGTTCCCCCGGAGACGGTGAGCGCGCTGCCGAGCGCGATGGTCCCACTCAGTGTGCTGATGCCACTACCGCTGAAGGTGGTCGCGCCGCTGCTGGTGTAACTGCCGGCGATGTCTTTGTTACCGGCGCCGCTGAAGCGACCATCGAGCGTGCTGATGGTGGTCGCCGCGTCGGTGGTCCAGGCGCCGCTGAAGTCGAGCGTGCCGGCGCTGGTGAAAGTGCCGGCGACACTGCTGCCACCAGCGGACAGGCTCAAGGTGCCGCTCTGTACATCGACCGCACCGGTGTTGTTGAAGGCGACATCGACGGTGGTCGTGCCGGTGCCGGTGCTCTTGCGGAAAGTGCCGGCATTGTTGAAGGCGGGGAAGCCGACCAGGGCGTTCAGATCGCCGAACGCGATCGCGTTCAGGGTGTTGTTGCCCTGGGCGTCGAACAGCGCGCCGAGCGCATTGTCGATGCGACCCGAGCCACCGCTGGCAGTGGCGTTGAGATTGAGCGTGCCACTGGTCCAGTTGACGGTACCGACGTTGCGCAGAATGCGCCCGCTGTCGAGACCGAAGTTGGCGCCGGTGACGGTGGTGGTGCCCTGCACGATGGTCGTGCCGCTGCCGGACATGATGCCGTTGGCGAGCGAAGCGCCGGTAAGCGTGAGGGTGCCGCTGCCGTTCAAGGTGCCGCCGGTCTGCACGTAGGAGTCGACCGCCCCGGTCAGCGCACCGACGTTCAAGGTGCCGCTGCTCAAGCCGACATCGGTACCGACCAGGCTGAGCCCGGCACCGAGCAGATTGGCTGTTCCCCCGGAGACGGTGAGCGCGCTGCCGAGCGCGATGGTCCCACTCAGTGTGCTGATGCCACTACCGCTGAAGGTGGTCGCGCCGCTGCTGGTGTAACTGCCGGCGATGTCTTTGTTACCGGCGCCGCTGAAGCGACCATCGAGCGTGCTGATGGTGGTCGCCGCGTCGGTGGTCCAGGCGCCGCTGAAGTCGAGCGTGCCGGCGCTGGTGAAAGTGCCGGCGACACTGCTGCCACCAGCGGACAGGCTCAAGGTGCCGCTCTGTACATCGACCGCACCGGTGTTGTTGAAGGCGACATCGACGGTGGTCGTGCCGGTGCCGGTGCTCTTGCGGAAAGTGCCGGCATTGTTGAAGGCGGGGAAGCCGACCAGGGCGTTCAGATCGCCGAACGCGATCGCGTTCAGGGTGTTGTTGCCCTGGGCGTCGAACAGCGCGCCGAGCGCATTGTCGATGCGACCCGAGCCACCGCTGGCAGTGGCGTTGAGATTGAGCGTGCCACTGGTCCAGTTGACGGTACCGACGTTGCGCAGAATGCGCCCGCTGTCGAGACCGAAGTTGGCGCCGGTGACGGTGGTGGTGCCCTGCACGATGGTCGTGCCGCTGCCGGACATGATGCCGTTGGCGAGCGAAGCGCCGGTAAGCGTGAGGGTGCCGCTGCCGTTCAAGGTGCCGCCGGTCTGCACGTAGGAGTCGACCGCCCCGGTCAGCGCACCGACGTTCAAGGTGCCGCTGCTCAAGGCGACATCGGTACCGACCAGGCTGAGCCCGGCACCGAGCAGATTGGCTGTTCCCCCGGAGACGGTGAGCGCGCTGCCGAGCGCGATGGTCCCACTCAGTGTGCTGATGCCGCTACCGCTGAAGGTGGTCGCGCCGCTGCTGGTGTAGCTGCCGGCGATGTCTTTGTTACCGGCGCCGCTGAAGCGACCATCGAGCGTGCTGATGGTGGTCGCCGCGTCGGTGGTCCAGGCGCCGCTGAAGTCGAGCGTGCCGGCGCTGGTGAAAGTGCCGGCGACACTGCTGCCACCAGCGGACAGGCTCAAGGTGCCGCTCTGTACATCGACCGCACCGGTGTTGTTGAAGGCGACATCGACGGTAGTCGTGCCGGTGCCGGTGCTCTTGCGGAAGGTGCCGGCATTGTTGAAGGCGGGGAAGCCGGCCAGGGTGTTCAGATCGCCGAACGCGATCGCGTTCAGGGTGTTGTTGCCCTGGGCGTCGAACAGCGCGCCGAGCGCATTGTCGATGCGACCCGAGCCACCGCTGGCAGTGGCGTTGAGATTGAGCGTGCCACTGGTCCAGTTGACGGTACCGACGTTGCGCAGAATGCGCCCGCTGTCGAGACCGAAGTTGGCGCCGGTGACGGTGGTGGTGCCCTGCACGATGGTCGTGCCGCTGCCGGACATGATGCCGTTGGCGAGCGAAGCGCCGGTAAGCGTGAGGGTGCCGCTGCCGTTCAAGGTGCCGCCGGTCTGCACGTAGGAGTCGACCGCCCCGGTCAGCGCACCGACGTTCAAGGTGCCGCTGCTCAAGCCGACATCGGTACCGACCAGGCTGAGCCCGGCACCGAGCAGATTGGCTGTTCCCCCGGAGACGGTGAGCGCGCTGCCGAGCGCGATGGTCCCACTCAGCGTGCTGATGCCGCTACCGCTGAAGGTGGTCGCGCCGCTGCTGGTGTAGCTGCCGGCGATGTCTTTGTTACCGGCGCCGCTGAAGCGACCATCGAGCGTGCTGATGGTAGTCGCCGCGTCGGTGGTCCAGGCGCCGCTGAAGTCGAGCGTGCCGGCGCTGGTGAAAGTGCCGGCGACACTGCTGCCACCAGCCGACAAGCTCAAGGTGCCGCTCTGTACATCGACGCTGCCGGTGTTGTTGAAGGCGACATCGACGGTGGTCGTGCCGGTGCCGGTGCTCTTGCGGAAAGTGCCGGCGTTGTTGAAGGCGGGGAAGCCGGCCAGGGTGTTCAGATCGCCGAACGCGATCGCGTTCAGGGTGTTGTTGCCCTGGGCGTCGAACAGCGCGCCGAGCGCATTGTCGATGCGACCCGAGCCACCGCTGGCAGTGGCGTTGAGATTGAGCGTGCCACTGGTCCAGTTGACGGTGCCGACATTGCGCAGAATGCGCCCGCTGTCGAGACCGAAGTTGGCGCCGGTGACGGTGGTGGTGCCCTGCACGATGGTCGTGCCGCTGCCGGACATGGTGCCGTTGGCCAGTGAGGCACCAGTGACGGTAAGTGTGCCAGTGCCGCCGAGCGTACCGCCGCTCTGCACAAACGCGCCGGCGATGGTCGATGCGCCGTTCAGATTCAAGGTCCCGCCGGTCAGGGAAAAATTCTCCTGGCTGGTCAGACTGGCGATCGTATTCGTTCCGCTGCGGTGCGTGATCGTTCGCAGAGTCGCGCCACCGACATCGATGGTGACATCGTCAGCTGCGCTCGGCAGGGCCGGATTCGAACTCCAGTTGGTGACGATGTCCCAGAAACCATCGGCATCGGGTACCCAATTCACCGGCACCGCGGTGACAGTTACCGGCAGCAGGGCCAGGGAGACAGCAAGCGCCAACGGGCGGCGCGAGATCGGCAGGTGTACGAGTGGCATCAATGATTCTCCCTGGGCGCCGAATTCAGCGACGGGCTGCGTTCGGCGCATTCGATGGCTTGTTGTCGTGGCGCTGCTGTCACCGGTAGACGGTAACGGTCTGTCTGGGCGCATTTTCCGTGAAGGCTATCGCAAAATGACCGTTGTTTAATGTGAAGTAGTACTAGAACGAGCGTTTTGGCGAGCGAACGATGCTGCTTTGCTTGAGATCAGCGGCGCCGCTCCGGCGGCGTACGGGTCAGATTGCGCGTCGCTTCCTGCGATGAAGTTCGCAGCGGGCTGACGGCGTGGTCAGCTTTCAATTCGATGGTATGCCCGTCGGGATCGCAGACGTAGACCGAAGTACCGAAACCGGTGGCGCCGTAGAGCTCCACCGGCCCCCACGCCAGTGCGACGCCGTGCGCGTCGAGATGCGCCAGCACGACCGCGAAATCGCCGTCCATCAGCAGGCAGACATGATCGATGCCGCGTGTCTCCGGCGGCGCAAGCGGTGTGTTCTGCACCTGCAGATCGATGATGTTGCGCCCGCAACGAAGTTGATAAATGCCGGCATCCTCAATGATGCGCTCGAGCTTGAGTCCGAGTACATCGACATAAAAGCGCAGCGCACGCTCGATGTCGGTGACCTTCAAGACGACATGGTCGATACCATAAAAACGCAGCGGTGGCGGAGCGGGCATGGGTGAATTCACTTCAGACGGACTTCATGATCTGATTCGCCTTTGCGAACTTCGACAATAGCGTTGAGCGACTTGACCATATCACTGAAATCGGCGTGACCATGGTCTTTCGTATTGAAGGTCGGATCGAGTCGTTTGATCATGTGCCAGATCGGCCCTTTCTTGACCCACACGTCCCCTGAAGATTCGGCCAGCAGTCGCACGGCGCGACGCAGGATGTCGGCAGCGGGATCGCTGGTGGCCGGCGGCGCTGCCGAAACACCTTCACCGGCGCCTGGGATTTCATCCGCGACCTCGTCGGCCAGCAGATTCTCGTAGTAGCGAAATTCGTGGCAGCTTTTGGCCCAATGGCGATTGGTCGCCTTGCGCGTGCCAACCCCGATCAAGGTGCGGCCGGCGGCCTTGATCTTCTGCGCCACCGGCATGAAATCGCTGTCGCCACCGATGACGACGACAGTACCGATGTGGGCAAAGCGGCTGATGTCTTCAGCGGCGTCCAGGCAGAGCTTGATGTCGGCACCGTTCTTGGCCGATGCGCCAGGCGGGAACAACTGAACGAGTTCCACTGCACTCTGCAGCAGCGCGTCGCGATAGCGCGCGAAGAACTGCCAGTTACAGTAAGCGCGATTGATGGCTATAGGGCCAAACGACGAAGCGAGATCGACAACCGCCTGAACATCGATCAGCGGCTCTTGGACCTTGAAGCGCGTATCGGATTTGCCGTAATACCCTTCGCCGAATTTTGCTTCTGCCAGGCCGGCGTGCAGGTTCTCGAAGTCCCAATACAGCGCAACAGAACGGTTGGCTTCGTTGTCGGTTGGGTTCAATCGGAGATCCAACTGGTTGGTTGCGATGTGTCAGGTGAAATCAGGCCAGGTAAAGTCACGTGTTCAGCCAGTGTCGCTGCTCAGGTGAAGACAGGAAATGGCTCGAAGTTGCCTTTCAGCACTTTGTCGGCGCAGCCCGCACGCAGCCAGCCGTCAATGGCCGTCGCGTAGACGCGCCTGAAATCGGTGGTATAGAGCAGATTGTCGCCGTCATCGAGTTCATTCAGGCTGACCGGCGTGCCGTAGTGGCCACCTTTCAAGCCCTTACCGACGAGGAACATATGGTTGGCGGTGCCGTGATCGGTGCCGCGATTGGTATTCTCGGGTGCACGGCGGCCAAACTCCGAGAAGATGAGCAGCGCCACGCGCTCAGCCTGGCCCAGTCGTTCCAGATCGCGAACAAAGCCATGCACGGCATCGGCGGCATAGCTCAACAGCCGCTGATGCAGATCAGCCTGCTGTACATGGGTGTCGAACGCGTTGTTGCGGAACGCGAGGTAGTAGAGCTGGGCCGGCAGACCGGCGGTGATGCAGGCCGCGATTTTCGGCAGCTGCAGCGGAACAAGACCGTAATCGACCGGCGTCTTGTAGCGGGCCCATGCATCGCGCACCAAGGTCGAGGCTTGCGCTGCGCTCTGCGAAACCAGATTCAGATAATCGAGTGCGGCGTTGGCCGGACCTGCGTTGCGTTCAACCTGTTCGATAACGCCGTGTTCCTGCGCCAAGGTCAGGCGCTGAAAGCGCTCCGGTTCGTCGAACACGACCGGCGTATGTATCCGGCTCTTGACTGCAAGTGACTGCGAGGTATCGATATTGATCAGGAAATTCGGTCGCATCTCCGGCACGAGGTTGTCGGCCAGACGCCCGTACCAGCCGAACTCGTCGCCGCTGTTCGGTGACGCCGTCTGCCAGTAAGCCATCGAAGTGAAATGTGAAAACGACGGATGCTCGTAGCCGCAACCGTGCATGATGGCGAGTTCACCGTTCTTCCATAACCGCTCGAAGCCGAGCAGGCCTGGATTGAATCCCCAATGATCGTCCAACGGCAGCAGCGCAGGCTGTTTGAGACCGATGGTCGGGCGCAAACGGTAGTAAGCGTCATCCGCATACGGCACGATTGTATTCAGCCCGTCGTTACCGCCAGATAATTCCAGCACAACCAGAATGCGATCGCTCGCAGTGGCCTGTGCGGTGAGCGCTTCGGCGAATGCGCGAGGCAGTCTCCCCAGCGCGAGTGTGCCCGCGGCGAGTCCACCAGCTCTCAGCAGATGGCGTCGTGTGATCATCCGAGTTGATATTCCGGCCGGCTCAACATGAGATGCAGCAGAATACGCAGCGGCTCTTCGAGCACGCTGCCCGAGGCAAGTACGTCGGCACTGCCGAGTTCGTGCTCGAACGTCGACGCCAGCAACTGGCGTGTGCTTTCAGCAAGCGGCACGGCGAGAAAACGCGCCGCAAAATAGTCGACAACGGCGAGCGGCGTGGCCAGCTCCTGATTGAGCACCAGGCGCGCCAGGTCCAGTCGAGCGAGATCGCGCGTAATCGGTTTGACCCGCTCAATCGCCATCTGCCAACCGCGATAACTGGCATAGCGCGTATTGAACGCTTCGGCGCGGTCGACCTGGTTCGACATGGCCATCATGTCGCCACCGGTGTCGACGTCGAGCGGGCGCGTCGCCGAAATCATGTCTTCGCCGGCGCGCAGCCGACTGTGCACGGCGCGGATCTCGTCACCGGTCGGATAGACCGGATAGCGATCTTCCGGAATGAATGCTATGTCGGGGAAGGCCAGATCGAGCGCGAAATTACCGCGCTCGATGAGCAGGCTCGGCGTGATCCAGCTACGGCCGTGACTCCAGCCGGCGACAGTCGGCGGAAACAGCAGATGCTGGCCGAGTGCCTCCGTCACGCGATTGAAATCCGGTACGCCGGGCAGGTGCGTGAGGCCGAGTTTGCGATATGTCGAGACGACGAATTCTACTGGACTCTTGATCCGCGTGCCGCGCGACGCATCGGCATAGAAATCCCTGGACATAAAGATAGTTTCGAGCAGCGGTGCGATGGCGTAATCGGTCTCGCGCAGTCGCGCCGCCAGTGCATCGCGCATGGCCGGGCTCACTTCGTCGCGCACGAAATAGCGATAGAGTTTGCCGCCGATGTAGCCCGCTGTCGGTGGCGCCGCGAGGATCCGGTCGATGATGCCAACGCCGTCGTAGTTGGCGCGCTGACCGAGAAATTCCTTGGACGTATCGTCGTGTCTCTCGGCATCGATATGAAAGTCGAGACCGACGAAGTTCCAGCCGGTGAATGCCCGCGCCGCCTCGCGGATGTCGTGCTCGGTATAGTTGCCGACACCCATGGTGAACAATTCCATGATCTCGCGCGCGAAGTTCTCGTTCGGCGAGCCCTTGACGTTCACGCCGGCGTCGAGAAACGCGAGCATCGCCGGATCCTGGGCAACAGCAATCAGCAGTTCACGGAAGGAGCCGAGGCCGGCGCGTTGAAACAGTTCGACCTGCTGCAGCATCTTGCGGTAGTCGCGCACTTTTTCTTCGCTGGTGGCGAAATGGCCGTGCCAGAACAGCGCCATTTTTTCCTGCAGTGGCCGCGGCGTGGCTACCATGCGATCGGCCCACCAGCAGGCGACCCGCTCGGTTTCGAGCCGGCTGGCGCGCAACCAATAGAAGAACTCATTGACGATGGGCTGCTGCGGTCGATTGCCCGTGGCTTTGACCTTGATGCCCAGTGCTTGGCCGGTCTTGTCGGCCTGTGCGGTGGTCGCCGGACGACTGGCTGGAAACGGATCGAGACCTTCGTTGAAAATGCCCGAATGCTCGAAAGGGGGAAGGTCGACCGGGCGGGCACCCGCGAAATAGACCAGCTGTCGTACCGCCGCCTGCGGAGTCAGTGCAGCCAGCGCATCGATCTCTGCCGGTGTGCCGCCGAAGCCGGCACGTTCGAGCAGGTGGCGAGCTTTATCGCGATCCCAGTCGGCGACCGTGATGGGCGTAAGGTCGCCCTCCCACGGCATGCCGGCCGCTGCCGTACCACCCAGCAATCCGGTACCGACGACCAACAGCAGCACAAACGACCGCAACATGCACATGTCTCCCCCACATGTCGCCTTTGGCAGGCATGCGCCAGTATACATGGGCCACTCGGGCGAATTGTGGCACCGGTAGTCCGCCCTGCATCGGCAGCGCAGGGCGGACCAAACGGGATTGAACCAATCAGGCGGCGAGCGTCTCCGCCATGCCCAGGTTGCGCAGTTCTGGTATCACCTGACGACCGAACACATCGAGCGAACGCTGTGCGGCCTCGAACGGGATACCGGCAAAGCGGAAACAGATCAGCAGGTCGAAATCGCCAACGATGTCGCGACGTGCTTCGATTTTGTCCAGCATCTGCTGCGGCGTACCGTAAGCCTGCGTCGCAAGATAGCCCTCGGCGACCGCTTCGAGCCCCGCCTCGCGCATGGCAGCGGCGGATTCGCCATAATCGGCATATCCCTTAGCGCTCGAAAAGTGTTCGCCCATCATCTCGTAGTGATGCAGCACGCTGTTCAGATAGGCAATGATGTATTTGCGAGCATTCACTTCGGCGCGAGCACCATCGGTGTCGACGACTGAAAGATCGATGAAGAACGGCACCGGCGGCGCGCTCTTGTGCAGGCGACGATATTCGGCGGCGTAGATCTCCACTTCCTTCTTGTGTACTTCGAGCGGCTTGTAGGTGAACTGCATCATCTTCGCGCGGTTGGCTGCTGCTTCGATGACCGAGTCGCTGGACATTGCAACCTGGCACAGACGATCGCGGAACGAACGTGTCGGTTTCGGCCGGATCACGGCGCGCGGTTGCTGATAGTACTTGCCGTTGTGTTCTTCCATCACGCCCGATTCCAGCGCTTTCAGGATCATCGGGGTCGATTCATCGAAACGTTCGCGCGAGCTGTCCATGTCGATACCGAACTGGTTGTATTCGCGTCGAGACAGACCGCGACCAAGACCGAGCACCAGTCGGCCGCCGGACATTTCGTCCAGCAGCGCTGCTTTCTCGGCGACGCGCAGCGGATTGTTCCACGGCACGATGACTGCGCCAGTCATTAGCTTGATGTGCTTGGTCTGGCCGGCGAGGTTGGCCAGATAGACGAAATTATCCGGGCAGAACGAGTAATCCTCGAAATGATGCTCGACGATGCCAACCAGGTCGTAACCAAGTTCTTCGGCGCGCAAGGCGAGCTTCATTTCCTCTTCGTAGACTTTGTGATCCGTGATGTTGTCATAGCCCCAGCTCTGGCACAGGAGCTGCAATCCGATCTGCATGGCGATATCCCCTTCAGGTGTAACGGGCCGGTACGGCGGTCGTGGGGCCAATTGTGACACCGGGCGGCCGGTGGCCGCCAGCTGTGGTGCGTTTCGTCATCGCTTTCTTTTTGCTTGGCACACCGGGCATCACACTCGGCTGGCGCGGCTCGCCACGGCCATTTCAGGCCCCGCTTGTGCTGCTCCGGGCCGCTTTGACGCGTTCGTAAGCGGCCTTGATTTCCTGGGTCCGCATTGTTGCCATTTTCATCATTTCCTCGGGCAGTCCCTTGGAAACCAGTTTGTCCGGATGATGCTGGTTCATCAGGCGTCGATAGGCTTTCTTGACCTCGGCGTCACTCGCCGCAGCGGGTACGCCGAGCGCGCGATAAGCATCGCTCAGGCTCAGCCCGGCGGGCTGAGCGGGGTTCCGTGCATGGTCCCGGCCGCTGTCGCGATGATTCTGGCCGGGCTGGCGCTGCGCGCGGACGAGTGCCTCGAGCTGCGCGAGGTGTGCGGCGCTGAAGCCGAGCTGGCTGGCAAGATGCGTCAGCAGCGCCCGCTCGCGCGCATCCAGCGCGCCGTCGGCATAAGCGGCATGCAACTGGATTTCGAGAAACATCTGCAGCAGGGTTTGCCGCCGATGGCATTCCTGCCGGAACTGCGCCAGCACACCGTCGAGGTCGAAGTCGGCCTGTTTACCGCGGCTGAATAAATCCTGCGCAAAACGCATCTGCGCCTCGCTCAGTGCCATCTGCATCATCACTGCGCGGGCCAGCGCAATCTCGTCCGCAGTGACTTTGCCGTCGACTTTGGCAACGTGACCCATGACCGAAAACGTCGCGGTGAAGAACGCGGCCTGCGTGCGTTCCTGCGTCGATCCCGCTGCCGATGGATCGACCCCGAGTTCCAGCTGACCGAGTCCACGATCGAAACCATGCCCGACTGCGGCACCGAACAGTGCACCTAACGGGCCACCGAGCATGAAGCCGAAAGTCCCGCCGACCAGCTTGCCCCACCAGCTCATCGTGTGCGCACGCTTGGAAATTTCAACTGCCGTGTTCCAGGCGGAGGCCGTAGCCGTGTGCATCGACGATGTCGTCGTAACGTCCGGCGAGCGCGGTCGCCGTATCGACGCGATCGACGTAGTAGCGGGTCAGGCCGCGCATCGCGCCGCCCAGCTCGCGCACGGTCGTCACGTCCTGGGCCCGGCGATGCAGGCGTTGCACATAGCGCAGAAAAAACCATTCAGTGCTGTAGCGTTCCGGATAGTCTTTTTCGAGCTGCTTGATATGTCGGGCCAGCGTTTCGCGAAACTCGACCAGCCCGGTGCCGACTAAGCTCATGGCGCTGTCAGCTGCTTCAGGCGCCTGCCAAAGCGGCCGGAACTTCAACCCGGTAAAGCTTCTGCGCGTTGCTCCACAGGATCTGGCGGCGTGTGCCGGCATCGCATTCACCCAGACCGCGCGCGATGCAATCGTGGACTTCGTCGCCGAACAGCGAGGTCGGGTGCGGGAAATCGGTTTCGAACAGAATGTTGTCGACGCCGACTTTATCGATCAGTCGGCGCGGCGCGGTCTGCTCGAACCAGTAACAGCCATAGACATTGCTGGCGAAATAACTTGACGGCGGACGATCGAGATCGGGGCGCTCTTCGCTGACATGGTTGCCGGCGAACTGATAGTCGAGCGCCTCGAGCACGAACGGGATCCAGCCAATCCCGCTCTCGACTGAAACGAACTTGATCGCGGGATAGCGGGCCAGCACGCCCGACAGCAGCAGGTCGGTCAATTGCATGGCATTGCGCATGAAGAATTCGACCGACAGCTCGGTGAACGCCGCCATGCGGCCATACAGTCGAACCTTGTCGCGATTCAAACCACCGTCCATGTTGCCGGAGCCGATATGAAAACTGACCGGCAGATCGTACTCGCAAGCCACTTCCCACAACGGATTCCAATGCGGGTCGCCGATCACGGGCTGGCCGAAAGCATGCGGTTCGCCGGTGAATAGTATGCCTTTGTGACCGAGCGGGACGCAGCGGTGGACTTCGGCAACCGCAGCCTCGATATCCCAGAACGGTATTGACGTAATCGGCAGCAGGCGGCGGAGGTCGGCGCTCGCCCATTCGGTCTGCCAATCGTTGTAGACCTTGACACAGGTCAACATCAATTCGGGATCGCCGAGCTTGAGGAACGCCTGATTGCCGAAACCGCCGACATTGGGATACATGACCATCGCCCAGATGCCCATCGAGTCCATGTACTCCAGACGTGCCTTGGCGTCATGTGCACCGGGGTGCATGTCGGCATAGCTGTTCGGCGGATGACGCATGCTGCCGACACCGGCGGTGGCCGACAATCCGAGCCGCGCTATCGGGTCCCGGCCGAGGTACCACAGATGCCGCCCTTTGGCGTCGACATCGACTCGGGGGACGGCGTCGCGCATGCGCGCCGGTACGCGGCTGGTCCAGAGATCCGGCGCTTCGGTCACATGCGTGTCGACGTCGATGATGGTGTATTCGGTCATGAGCCAGTTCCCCGCAGGCATGCGTCTGTACGATTAGCAGGCTGGTGAAAAACTACTGCGCTCGGCATGACCGCGTTGCACGAGCGCGCAAAATCCTCATTTACTCCGTGTAAACTCCGGTTTTGCGCACTCGTGCGCCTTGTCCTGCCGTCGCTCGCTACGTTTTTCACCAGCCTGTTAGGAAGTGTACTTAGGAAGCTCTGCAAAAGGCAGAGCTTCCTGCGGCAGACGGACGTGCCGCCACTTTCGATGGGCGTAGACCATTGAAAATGAAGGAAAGGGAAAATCGCATTTTTCCCTTTCCGTACTCCGAGAAGTCCAGGATGGACTTACTCGGAGTTTCAGCAAACTGTGACTACGGATCGTCGCCCCTATCGCTGACCGGGGCAAGCTTGTTACGCTTCGGGCTTACTCGCGGTTCGGGGAGACAGCCATGCAATATGACCTCGTCATCAAGAACGGATACATCGTCGACGGTTCGGGCGCGGCACGCTATCCGGCCGATGTCGGCGTGCTCGGCGGAAAAATTGCCAAGATTGGGCGTATCAACGAACGCGCGAGGCGCACGGTCGATGCTGATGGACAGGTGGTTGCGCCGGGATTTGTCGATGGGCATACGCACATGGATGCGCAGATTTTCTGGGATCCGCTCGGCTCCTGTTCCTGCTATCACGGCGTCACCACCGTCATCATGGGCAACTGCGGCTTCACGCTCGCGCCGTGTGCAGCCAAGGACGCTGACTTCGTCTTCCGCAATCTGGAACGGGCAGAAGATCTCTCGCGTGAAGCGATGCTGGCCGGCATTGACTGGCGCTGGGAAACGTTCCGCGAATATCTCGATGTGCTCGACGCGCTGCCCAAGGGCATCAACTACGGCGGTTACATCGGGCATTCAGCGCTGCGCACCTATGTCATGCGCGAACGCGCTTTCAGCGAGCAGGCAACAGCTGACGATCTCGCGCGCATGCGGGCTGAAGTGCAGGACGCCGTGCGCGCCGGCGCCATCGGTTTTTCGACTTCACGCACACACAACCATCTGACTTCCGACGATCGCCCCGTGGCCAGTCGCGTTGCCGACTGGGACGAAGTGCGCGCCATCGTCAACGCGATGGGCGAACTCGGCGCCGGTATCTTCGAACTCGCCAGTGAAGCGCCGGGGCGTAGTGCGCGTCGCCAGCGCGAGTATTTCGATCGATTGAAACATCTCGCTATCGAGTCCGGCTGCCCGATCACTTTCGGCATGCCGAGCATCCGCATTGCGCCCGACGTGTGGCCAGCCTACTACGAACTCGCCAATGAAGTCGCCAGTGCCGGCGGACGCATGTTTGTGCAAGCCCACAGCCGCTCGATTTCGACCCTGCTGTCGTTCAAGTCGCATACGCCTTTCGACACCTGGGACGTATGGCGCGACGTGCGTGCCAAGCCGCTCGCTGAACAGCGTGCGCTGTTCAGCGATCCATCGACTCGGCGCGCGCTGCTCGACGTGGCGACGCGGCCTTACGACGGACCGGAAATCGTCGGCGCCGAAGCGCGGCCGCCGGAATGGGACTGGGTCTATCACATGCGCGGTATCGGCGACGAAGAGCTGATGTCTGAAATTGCCGCGCGGCGCGGCGTACACCCGGCAGAAGCGATGATCGACATTGCGCTCGAAACGGATTTCGACGCGTTCTTCCGTCAGCCGCTCGCCAACGAAGATCAGGACCATGTGCTGACGATGATGAAGCATCCGCGCAGCGTAGTGACTTTCTCCGATTCCGGCGCACACGTCGCGCAGATCATGGATTCGTCGCTGCAGACACATCTGTTGAGTCATTGGGTGCGCGATCGGCAGGCCTTTACGCTGGAAGAAGCAGTGCGTCTGATCACGCACGACACGGCGACGGCCTGGGGTCTGTACGATCGCGGTATGGTGCGTGAAGGACTGAATGCCGATCTTGTCGTGTTCGACCCCGCTACCATCAATCAGAACATGCCGGAGCTCGTCAACGATCTGCCGGCCGGCGCGCAGCGTCTCAAGCAGACCGCGCGCGGTATCAGCACGACGGTCGTCAACGGCGAAATCCTGCTCGAGAACAACGAGCCGACCGGGAATCTGCCCGGGCGTCTGGTGCGCGGGCCGCTGGCGCGCAGCAACGCTGGCTGACGAAGGAATGACGATGTCTGCAATGGTGCAAACGCCGAGCAGCACGCGCGCCGATCCGCCGCGCGTCGGATCGGCGGAAATGAAGCAGCTGATCGCCGCCATTGGCGCCTCGGCTGCAGCGAGTAAACGGGCGGGAACCCCGCTGTACGAAGCTATCGATCTGGTTCGTCAATCCCGACTCGGCGCCATACGCGTACCGGTGGCTGAGGGCGGTGGCGGCTGCTCGGTGCGCGAATACTTCGCGATGCTGATGGATCTCGCGGCAGCCGATCCCGATGTGGCGCATCTCCTGCGCGCCCATTTCTGGGTCGTTGAAGAGCGACTCCGCGCGAAACACGTCGCCGACCGCAAGCCGTGGATCGAGAAGATCGTAAACGGCGCGATTTTCGGCAATGCGATATCCGAGTTGGGCGGTAGCGCTGCGGTGGGCAGTTGGTTGTTCGCGACCAAGCTGGTCCCGCGTGGCGAGCGCTATGTCCTGAACGGCACCAAGTACTACGTCACCGGCAGTCTGTATTCAGACTGGGTCATGGTTTTTGCCTGTGATTCGGCTGGCAAGGTCGTCTCCGTGATCATTCCCACCGCGCGCGCCGGCGTAACGCTCGAAGACGACTGGGACGGCATCGGCCAACGCCTTACTGGCAGCGGCACGGCGGTTTTTCACGACGTGGAAGTGCTCCCCGAAGAAGTCCTGGCCGCCGGCGTCGAGAGTTCGGAGACGGCATCTGTCCAGGATGCCGCCGACCCGTTGGTCGTCGGCCAGTTCATTCAATTGATTCTGACTGCCGTCATCGCCGGAATCATGCGTAACGTCGCAACCGATGCCGTGCAGATGGTCAAGAATCGCGGCCGCACCTACTCTCATGCGCCAAGCGACACGGCGAGCGCCGATCCGCTGCTTCAGCAGATAGTCGGCGAACTCGAGAGTGCTGCATTTGCCGCGGAGAGTGTCGTGCTGGCAGCGGCCGATGCCCAGGACGTGGCACTTGCATCAGTCGTAAACGGCGCAGCGGACTTCGCGCTCGCCCATCGAGCTTCGATGCTGGCTGCGCAGGCGAAAGTTGTGATCGATGATCTCGCGGTCCGCGCGGCGACGCGCCTGTTCGATGTCGGTGGTGCCTCGGCCGTCAGACAAAGCGCCGATCTCGATCGGCACTGGCGCAATATCCGCACCGTCGCTTCGCATAACCCGACGGTGTACAAGGCGCGCGCTATCGGCAATCACCTCATAAACGACGTGACCCTGCCAGCTAACGGTTTCTTCTGACGAGAAAGCGTGAAATGCGCAGGCGTCAGGTGTTTGAACGTTCGGCGAGATAAGCCCGCCAGCCGCCCAATGCACTGATATCGCGGGCGTCCGTACAAGCGCTCGCTTCACACAGAAAGCCGGCCACTTCGCGACCGTCCTCCAGGGCGAGACGTCCGATACCGAGAGGCGCTGGAATGGCGGCCATGAAACTGCCGACAGCCGCCGCCGGCAGTCGCCAGATTTCGATGTCTATTGCCATGCCACCTTGACGCTGTCGGACCAGTCCCGGGCGTGCCGGCGGCCCGCCCGGCAGCGCATAGAGCCGATAGCAGGGTGCCGTACGCAGGCATTCGAGCAGATAGCCACCGCGGCTGGTCAATTGCGCATTCAGAGCCAGCCCGGCCATGTGTGCACCGCATACAGCAATATCGAAAGTCGCCACCGGCGCTTGCCAGCAGACATCCACGCTGGACGCCGGTGCGAGTGCAAGGCCGAGTGCACCACGCGGCAGTTCACCGGCGGCGTGCAGGCGTGCGCCGAGTGTCGCGAGCCGGGCATCGTGACCGGCCGGCGCGCACAGCGTCACGCCGAATGGCAGTCCGTTGTCACGCCAACCTGCTGGTACAGCGACGCCGGCCAGGTCGAGCAGGTTCATAAAATTGGTATAGGTACCGAGCCGGGTGTTCACACTTATCGGGTCGGCCGCCACGGCAGCCTGCGTCGGATGCAGCGGTGCCGCCGGCAGCAGCAGGCAGGCCAGCCCGTGCAGGTGACGCGTGCATTCGAGCTGCAGGCGGGCCAGAGCTGCGGCTGCGTCGAAGTATTCGACGGCGCTGCGGCTGCGTGCCGGAGCAATGATCGCACGTGTCACTGGATGCAGTTGGTCTTCGCAGCGGGCGAGAAAATCGGCAATGCCGGCATAGCGCTCCGCAATCCAGGGACCTTCGTAAAGCAGACGGGCAGCAGCGGCGAATGGCGCAATCGGCACCGAGCGGGCGACGCCGCCGAGTGTTTTCAGACGCGAGATGGTTGACTCGAACAGGGCGCGGTCGCTGGCTTCGACGAAATCACAGGTGTCCGGCACGCCAAAGACAAAGTGCGCATCGAGCGAATCGACAGCGTCGAATCGACGTGCATAAGGATCATCGGCATCGCTCGCCGCAGCAATGCGCAACACGCTCGCCGCATCGTGGAAATCGAGCGCGAACACCGACACACAGTCGAGCGAACGGCAGGCCGGGACGACGCCACGTGTGCTCAACAGGCCACGCGTCGGTTTGATGCCGACGAGATTGTTGAACGCAGCCGGGATGCGGCCGGATCCGGCGGTATCAGTGCCCAGTGCGAAGCTCGCCTGGCCCAGCGCGACAGCGACTGCCGAGCCGGCGCTGGATCCGCCGCTGACGTAATGCGGGTCGAACGCATTGGCAGTTACGCCATACGGCGAGCGCGTGCCAACCAGGCCGGCGGCGAACTGATCGAGATTGGTCTTGCCGATGGGTAGGGCGCCCGCGGCGAGCAGCTGTTCGACGACGAAAGCCGAACGCGACGGTGTATAGCTGTAAGCCGGGCAAGCGGCTGTCGTCGGGCGATTGGCAAGATCGATGTTGTCCTTGATCGCGAACGGAATGCCCCACAGCGGCAGACTCGACGGCGCATTCCGATCGAGGCGTGCGAGATAAGGTTCGAGCGCCACATCGTCGAGCACATCGATCCAGATGTTCATTGCACGCGTGCGCTCGATGTTTGCATGGATGGCAGCGACGACTTCGCGAGGGTGGAGCGAACGTTCGCGATAGGCGGCGCTGAGCGCTGCGATGCCGGGGTCGAAAGACGATGAATTCATATAGGCAGTGGCTCCATCACCAGCAGGGGTTGCCCGGGCGCGACCGGATGACCGGGTTTGCAGAGCACGCGATCAACGACACCGGCGAATTCGGCGACTATCGCTACTTCCATTTTCATTGACTCCAGCACAACCAGTGTTTCGCCGGCGGCGATGCGTTGCCCGCGTTCGACCAGCACCTGCCACACGCTGCCATGGACATGCGCACCGATAGCCCGTTCGCCAGCATTCAGCGCAGTGACGGCGCTGGCCTCGAACGGCGGCGGATTGTCCGGCATCAACTCCACACCAGCCGCCGCCCAGCGTTCACGCTCGGCATTGAATGCGTCCTGTTGAGTCGATTTGAATCGTGCAATCGTGGCCGCTTCGGTCGCCAGCATGTGGCGATAGTCGAGCAGACTGAATGTGGTCTGTTCGATGTTCAGCGGGTATCGGCCGAGCGGAAACGCGGTACGCGCATCGAGCAGTTCCTCGGCGCTGACCGGGAAGAATCGGATCTGGTCGAAGCATCGCAGCAGCCACGGTTGTTCGAATTCGCGCGTGCGTCGATAGCGGTTCCACATCTGCACGGTACGGCCGACGAACTGATAACCACCTGGTCCTTCCATGCCATAAATACACAGATAGGAGCCGCCGATGCCAACGGCATTTTCCGGTGTCCAGGTTCGCGCCGGGTTGTACTTGGTTGTCACCAGGCGGTGGCGAGGATCCAGCGGCGTGGCGACAGGCGCCCCGAGATAGACGTCACCGAGACCCATCACCAGATAGCTCGCCGCAAACACGATATCCCTGACTGCATCGACGCTGGCCAGTCCGTTGATGCGCCGGATGAATTCAAGGTTGCTCGGACACCACGGCGCATCGGCACGAACTGCCTGGGTATAGCGCTCGATCGCGAGGCGCGTGGCCGGGTCGTCCCACGACAGCGGCAGATGAACGATGCGCGAAGGCATGCGGAAATCCGCAGTGTCGTCGGTGTCGTCAATGGTCGCCGTTGTTTCGGCGACGATCGTCTGCAGAGCCTCACGCGTGATCTGCCGGCTGTCGTAGTGGATCTGCAGCGAGCGGATGCCAGGCGTCAATTCGAGCACGCCAGGAACGCTTCGTGCCTGCAGTGCCTGCAACAGGCGCTGCACACGGATGCGCAGACCGAGATCGAGCACGGGCAGACCGAACTCGATCAACAGATAGCGATCGCCGGCGAGTCGGGTAACGATGCGATTGTGGCCGGTACCCTGCGTTGCGATGCGTGGATCGTGCAGCGCTGCCGCTGCGCAGTGCCCCGGCAGTGGACTCAAGCTCGCGAGTGCGGCGTCCTGCGCTTGGGCCAGTGCGACGGCGGCGCTGACAGTAACCGCGACGAAACGCACGCGGTCGCCCGGTGCAAGCTGGCCGAGTTTCCACCGGTCGGCTTCGATAACGACAGCCGGACACACGAAGCCGCCGAGACTGGGGCCGTCGGGGCCGAGGATGACCGGCATGTCGCCGGTGAAATCGAGTGCGCCGACTGCATAAGCATTGTCATGAATATTCGACGGATGCAGTCCCGCCTCGCCACCGTCAATCCGTGCCCATTGCGGCTTCGGCCCGATCAGGCGCACCCCGGTGCGACTCGAGTTGTAATGCACCTCGTAGCTTGCGCTGAACAGTTGCGCGATGTCGTCGGGTGTAAAGAAATCCGGTGCGCCATGCGGGCCGTAGATCACCTGCAGTGTCCATTCATCGGTCAATCGCGGCACGAGATCGCCGACGAGCGTGTTTGCTGATGGCATGGTGCGCGCATGTCCGAGATGCAGCACATCTCCCTGACGCAGCGCTCGCCCGGCATGGCCGCCAAAGCGGCCCAGCGTGAACGTCGCCCGGGCGCCCATGTAGTGCGGCACATCGATGCCGCCAGCGACACAGAGGTAAGCGCGTACGCCGAGTCCGCTGCACGCGCCGATGGCGAGCGTGCTGCCGGCAGTGACGTCGTGCACGGTGTTCCACGTCAATGCGCAGCCGTCGAGCGTTGCCGCCATGACTGCGCCAGTCAGGCACACGCGCGTCGCGGACTCGAACCGGAGCGTCGGTCCGGTCAAGGTGAATTCGAGCCCTGCAGCGGCGCTGTCGTTGCCAAGCAGCCGATTGCCGAACCGGAACGCGAGATTGTCCATCGGACCGGATGGCGGCACGCCGACCGCCCAGTAGCCGAGGCGACCGGGATAATCCTGCACGGTGGTCTCGGTCCCGGGTTGCAGGACTTCGATGGTTGCTGCGCAGTTCGCGATCGTGGCCAGCGTGCCGGTGCTGTAATCGCCGCCACGAAAAGCGGGCGAGTCGATAATCGTGCGCAGATAGTCGAGATTCGTTTCGATGCCGGCGAGACGTGTCTCGGTCAGTGCGAGCTCGAGCGCGCGCAATGCCCCGGCACGGGAATCCGCCTGCACGATAAGCTTGCCCAGCATCGGATCATAGAACGACGAAATTTCGATGCCGCGTTCGACCCAGGTATCGATGCGCGGCCCCTGTGGCCACGCGACTTCAGTCAACAGGCCGGCTTGCGGGCGGAAATCGCGCGCCGGATCCTCGGCGTAGAGTCGCACCTGAATGGCATGCCCGTGCGGTGTCGCTGGGATGGCGTCAAACGGCGGCCGTTCGCCAGCGGCTAGTTTCACCATCCATTCGACCAGATCGACGGCGGTCACTTCTTCGGTCACGCCGTGTTCGACCTGCAGGCGCGTGTTTACTTCGAGAAAATACGCAGCACCGGTGGCTGCATCGACAATGAACTCGACCGTCCCGGCTGACTGATAAGCGACTGCCGCCATCAGACGCACGGCATGCTCGGCCAGTACCGCACGCGTCTGCGAAGGCAAGTTCGGCGCCGGTGTTTCCTCGACGACTTTCTGATGCCGCCGCTGCAACGAGCAGTCGCGTTCGCCGAGACTCGCAACAGCGCCTTCGCCATCGCCGAAGATCTGAATCTCGATATGCCGTGCGCGGGCGACAAATTTTTCCAGATACAAGCCGCTGTCGGCGAAGTTGTTCTGCGACAGTCGACGCACGACGTCGAATGCAGCGGTCAGTTCGGCAGCGTCTGCGCACAGACGCATACCGATGCCACCGCCGCCCGCCGTGCTTTTCAGCATGACCGGATAGCCGATCTCCGCGGCTGCGATGTGCGCTGCGGCAAGATCTGCCAGCAGCGCACTGCCCGGAAGCAGCGGTACGCCGCAGTTCGCGGCCAGTGCACGTGCCGTGTGTTTGAGCCCGAAATCACGCAGGTGCTCAGGCCGCGGCCCGATGAACGTGATATCGCGCGCGGCGCAGGCCTCGGCGAAGGCGGCGTTCTCGGCCAGAAAGCCGTAGCCGGGATGGATGGCTGTGGCGCCACTCGTCTGTGCGGCATTCAGGATCGACTCGACGTTGAGATAGGAACTCGCTGCCGGGCCAGTGCCAATACGGATCGCGACATCCGCTTCGAGGACGTGCCGCGATGCACTGTCGGCGTCGGTATAGACGGCCACGACGCCGATGCCGAGTCGTTTCAGCGTTCGTGCGATGCGGCAGGCGATGGCGCCACGATTGGCGATCAGGACTTTGTCGAACAAGGCGTTTTCTCGCACATCCGGACGGGTCGTCCCGCAGGGTTTATTGCGCTGGCGGGTCGTCCCTGCCAGCGGCGCCAGCCTTTGCTCAGGAACACCCTCGGTGTTGACCAGCTAATGCTGACCAGGGTCCTTAGTCCCACACCAGCAGTCGTATCGGTGTCGGGTTATAGGCGTTGCACGGATTATTGAGCTGCGGACAATTCGAGATCAGCACCAGCACATCCATCTGCGCTTCGAGCTCGACGTACTTGCCAGGCGCGGAAATGCCGTCAGCGAAACTGAGTTTGCCATCAGGCGTCACGGGCACGTTCATGAAGAAATTGATGTTGCTGGTCAGGTCGCGTTTGCTCAAACCAACATCCGCCGTCGCAATGGCAAGCAGGAAATTGTCGCGACAGCTGTGCATGGGCCATTTGTCGAGCGCATAGCGCACCTGGTTGCTCTCGGCCGCACACGCGCCGCCCAGCGTATCGTGGCGCCCGCAGGTATCAGCAACAATAGTCAGCATCACGCGACCGTCGTTGGAGAGCAGGCGGCTGCCGGTCGTCAGATACAGCCGGCCTTGTGCGCGGATGGTATCGACGGCGCTGTAGCGCTCACGCACATCGTTGGCATTGAAGAACAGCGTATCGACCGCTTGATTGCCTTCCAGATCGAGAATGCGGAGCGTCTGCCCGGCACGCAGTCGATAGAGCCACGGCTCGCCCGCCGGGACGTCGGCCAGGTGGACGGCTGTGGCCGCAACGCGCGCGCTGCTGACGAGCGCGGCACTCATGTCCGTGCACCGTGGTCGGACTGGCAATGATAGATGGCGTTGTTCTGGTAGCCGCGCCCGTTCTCCTCGCAGGACAACCGACACGGATCATCCGCAGTCGCCGGCGGCACAGCGTGGATCTCGCAGACTACTGGTCGCGGCGCCCATTGGGTACCAGACGCCAGCGGGTGCGGGCAGGTATTCAGGACGACCAGCGTATCCATCTCCGCCCGCAGGACCACGCGGTCACCGGCGCCAGCCGGCGGCTCAATGAGTGAGAGCGCGCCGTCGTCATCGACCGTGACACGACTGAAAAAATTGATGCAGGCGACAAGATCGCGTTTATCGAGTCCCCACTTGCCGAGTTCAATCAGAAAGAGCTCGCGGCCATTGCGATGACACGCATTGCGCGCTTCCTGATAACGCGATTCCCCGTAGCGGCGGCGTACGAGCTCGCTGTCTGAAACACCGCAGATCGTGTCATGACCGCCGCGCGTATCGGCAGTAATGGCGACAAGAATACGGCCCATATCCGAATAGCACACATGGCCGGCTGTCAGCATTGCGGTGTGCTGTGCTTTCAATGTGTCAGCCATGTTGTAACGCTCGCTTTTTTCCAGCGCATTGAACAACAGGACCGAACAGTTCGCGCCGCCTTCGAGGTCGGTCAGCGTTAGCGCGTAGCCACGCCGCAGCAGCCACGACCAGGTGCGCGCGCCGGGTACCGTCAGCTGGTGAACGGGTGTAGCGGTCGTGGTGGTGGGCGTTGCCATCGGTTGTGCGGTCAGGCTACGGCCGCTGCCGTGGATTCGAACCCAGGCAGCTCGTCAGCGTCGGTCGGGGCCGGCGTCGAATGCGAACTGAGCTGTCGGGCGAGCGGAATATCGTAAGTAATGCGCGAACCGTAGGCTTGCGGGGCCTGTGCATCGTGGCGAACTTTGTCGAAGACGACCAAGCGTGTGCCCAGCGCGAACGCCTCTTTGATGTCGTGTGTGATCATGAATACGGTCAAGCCGTGTTCGCGCCACAGCGTGCCGACCAGTCCGTGCATATCGGCGCGGATGCCCGGATCCAGCGCGCCAAAAGGTTCGTCGAGCAGCAGCACCCGCGGGCGCGTCACCAGCGACTGCGCAAGCGCCAAGCGCTGCTGCATGCCGCCTGAAAGTTCGCTCGGATAACGCCCGGCCGCGGCCTGCAGCCCGACCTGCGCCAACATGGCTTCGGCCTGCGTGCGAATACGCCGGCGGGTCGAACCAAAACTGCGACCGAGCAGGCGGTGGTGGCCGAATTCTAGCCCCAGCATGACATTGCCGAGCGCAGTCAGATGCGGAAACACCGAGTATCGCTGGAAGACAATTCCTCGCGTCGCATCCGGTTCCAGGCCAAGCGCTCTGCCATCGAGTTCGATGGTGCCGCGACTCGGCGCTTCTTCGCCGAGCAGCATGCGCAGGAAAGTCGTTTTGCCACAGCCGGATGGACCGACGATAGTCAGGAAATCGCCGCTCGACACCTCGAGATTGAGCTGTTCGAGCACGACCTGTTCACCGTAGTGCTTCCACACATTGCGCATGCTGAGTGCGCTCATGTCGCTGGACGCGCGGGCAGTCCGTGATACCACGGGAACGCCCGCCGCGAGAGCAGCCGCAGGCCTGCATCCATGGCATAGGCGAGCAGGGTGATCCAGGCGACGTAAGGCAGAATGACGTCCATCGCGAGGTAACGCCGAACGAGAAAAATGCGATAACCGAGACCTTCGGTCGCCGCGATCGCTTCAGCGGCGATGAGGAACAGCCAAGCCGAGCCGAGCGTGAGTCGCACAGCGTCGAGCAGGCGTGGCAGAACCTGCGGCAGAACGACACGCAAAATGACCTGCCAGGTCGAGGCGCCGAGCGTCTGGGCCTTGACGATGAGCTCACGCGGCAGCTCCTGCGCACGCTGTTCGACATCGCGGGCAATGCACGGCGCAATGCCGAACACGATCAACACGACTTTGGCGACTTCGCCAAGACCGAACACGATGAACAGTATCGGCAGGAGCGCGAGCGGTGGGATCAAGGCAAGACTTGCGACCAGCGGTGAAAAGCTCGCCGCGACGGCAGGCAGCGCGCCGAGGGTGACGCCGATGACCAGACCGAGGGCAGCTGCGATGCCGACACCGAGAGCGAGCCGCCGCAGACTTGCGCCAGTATCGGCCCACAGCAGCATGTCGCCGTTGCGCTTGTTTGGTTCCGCCGCCATCCGCAGCATGGTCGAGCCGATAGTGCTGAAAGACGGCAGGATCTTATCGTTCGCGTTATGGCTCAGACGGGCCTGTGAACTGAACGCATAGACCAGCAGAACCACCATGAACGGCAGTGCACCGAGCATCCACGCATGTCCTCGCGACAGCCGCAGATTGAGCAGGCGTTTCATGGGCGTTGCTGTCGGTCGACTGGTTTACAGCTTGCCGTCTGCCGCCATCTGCATGTAGGAATCGTCGTAACGCAATTTGATATTGCCGTCAGCGCCGAAATGCGTACCGTCGGGGAACGCAATGCCGACGACGTTGGCGTCCGGTGCGCCTTCGCCGAGCAGTCCATGAGCGAAGGAGAATTCGGCAACCGCTTTCATTGTTTTTGGCAGCGCGGCGCTCCGCGCGAAGCTAACGGCTTCAGTCGGCTGGTAGAACATGCGCGTAGTCGCGAGCTGCGCGTCGAAACCGGCGAGATTGCTGCCGGAGGATTTACCCATTGCTGTCCGTGCCGCGCGACCGGCGTCGCTGTCCTGCTGCATCAAGGCAATGACTTCATACCAGGCGCCGACAAGCGCTTTACCGAGAGCCGGATTCGCTTTCAAGGTGGCACTGTTGACGACCAGCAAATCGATGATTTCGCCGGGGATCTGGCTGGAATCGAATACCTTGTGCGCATCTTTCATTGCCGCAACTTCGGCGAGCTGCGGATTCCAGGTGACCGTCGCCGTGACGTCCGGCGCTGCAAACGCGCTCACGATGTCGGCATCTGAGGTGTTGACCACGGTGACGTCGCGCTCGGACGAGCCGATGCTCTCGAGCGCACGCGCCAGAAGATAATGCGAGACCGAGAGCTCGACGAGATTGACCGACTGGCCCTTGATGTCGGCCAGCGCCGGCTTGCCCTTCAACACGATGCCATCGTTACCGTTGGAGAAGTCGCCGACGATCAGCGCCGTCGAATCGACGCCGCCAGCGGCCGGTATCGTCAGCGCATCCATGTTGGTCATGACACAGCCATCGAAACCGCCGGCCGTGTATTGATTGATTGACTCGACGTAGTCGTTGATCTGCACGACGTCGATAGTGATGCCGTATTTGTCGGCCCATTTCTTCATGATGCCGGACTGGCTGGCATAGTCCCATGGCATCCAGCCAACATAGATGGTCCAGGCAATCCGGAAGCTGTCTTTGGCGAACGCAGCGCCTGGGCAGGACATGACGCCGGCCAGCAGCACAACGCTGGCGGCGCGCAGGAAGGAACGGCGGGCGGCAGATGAGTGCATGGTGAGATCTCCGGTAAGTGGCCTGTATGGGTTGTCAGTACACACTCAAGAGGCGAACGCCAGTGGCCTCCCGGGCTTTTGTCCCGCCGTGTAACCTCGTGAGAGGTCGGCAGCTCTCGGACCAGACATCCACTGCGGATCGGAACCCTAGCCACCTGTTACCGGTCGCACGCCAGGACAGCGCCATTGGGCGCACTGTCTCAAGTGCTCCTGTCAGCGAAGCTTGTAGCGATTAACGTGCCAAGGAATGAAAAATGCGCGTTGTCTGCCGGGATGCGCTGATACCTCGGCTTTCGCCTGCGTAGCATGCGCTAACTTGCCTGGGAGACTGCGCCAACTCGGTGCAACGCGCGCTCAAGTGGTGCCGGCGCGAGGAAACAGCGAGCGGCGGTGCCACCAATGAAAACGGCCCCCGCAGGGGCCGTCCTGTCGACTTCTCGAAGCGCTGCTCAGAATGAGCGCGAGATCGAGAAGACCACTGCGTCGTCGGTCAGGTCACGATAGGAATCGTTGCCTTCTGCCGGGTAGGGGTAGTCGTTGTAGAACGTATCCAGACCGCCGTTCCAGTCGCAGGCCGGCTGGTTTGCGCCCGCGCACTTGCTGCCGCGGTCAACCCAGTGGTAGGAGACATCCAGCGTGAAGCCGACCAGGTCATAGGACAGACCGATGCTGTACCACCACCAGTCGTAGCCGTCCGGCGTCGCGAAGTAGGCCGAATATTCATCGCCAGAGACGTCCTGGTAGCCGATGTTGAAATGCGGCGCAAAACCGCCCGGCAGTGCCAGGTCGGCGGAGAACTGGATCGCGTGTGAATCGCCGTCTTCACCGAAGAAATCCGGTGAGAAGTTGTAGTCGACGCCGACGGTCGGTGTCCAGGACACATTGCTGAAGGTATGTGCCACACCCAAACCGATTTCGAAGAAGTTGGCGTCAATGTTCGGCAGTTCGCCGGCATAAGGCTGGGTTTGCCCTGCCGGGGCGGCCGGGAACGGTACCCGTCCGAAGACCGGATCGAAGCCCGGCGGGTCAAGACCCTCGGATTCCTTGGCGCTTTCGCCCGGGTACATGTAGTACGTCGCGGTGGCCGTCAGGTCGAGGCTCATCCAGCTCCACGAATAACCACCGTAAATGTCGACTTCGACATTGGCGTCGGAGAATTCGGTGTTCGAGCCCCAGGTGCCGAGGAAGAAGCCGTTGTAGCCCCAGTCCATGCCGCCCTGGATAGCGGCGCCGCCGCTCTGGCTGATACCACGAAAGCGGTAGTCGCTGGTCAGTGCGACATTACCGGAGAAGTTTTCAGCTGCGAACGGGCCAGCTGGCGGCGCGGCGTCCTCGGCCACAGCCGCGGCGCTGGCGCCGAGTATGCCGAGCGCCGCTGCGCTCATGAGGATCGATTTCATTGTCTCGTATCTCCTTTCCAAACAGGGAATTCAAATTGACTGTCCTGCATCAAAAGCAAAAGCTGTTCCAGTTAATGCCACGTTATCCCGGAATTTTGTGGCGTCGATGCGATAGGTATCGATCGATCAACTATCAGCAGCTTGCAGAACTTCGATAAAGTATAACCTTGTAATTACGATTTAAAAGTATTATTTCAGTGAAGGCGTGAAATTGCGCACTACTCGCCCTTTTCGCACTGCGACAGCGCAGAAGTTGTGTTAAAGAGACAAAAATCGCCCTAATTATGGGCGGACCTGCGGGTTCGTGGCGGAACGGTCAGCGCTGTCGATAAGCGCGTTTAGTTGGCGCGCGCTTCAACCAGCCAAGTCGCACCGTTCAGCACAATGCCGGCTGGCGTGTCATGCGGAGCGAGCGCAGCACGCATTGCCACGAGCGCCTGTTGGTAGCGCTCAGGCGTTGCCTCACGCAGCGGTTGGGCGGCTGGCCCGAACTGGGTCATGCGCTGAACCGCCGTTTCGAGCGAACCGAGATTGAGCGGCAGGTCTATTGGCGTCATAGCGATATCGGCGAATCCGGTTTGCATCAGCAGGTTTTGGACTTTGTCGGCATCGGCAAGCGCGAATGGCCCGGGTGCATCCGCTGCCGGTTTGGGCGGCGGGGGGACAATCGTGAATGCAGCGCTGGCGGCAATATTCATCCACGGATTTTCGTCGTAACGGCGCCAGCACAAAAAGACCAGGCGTGCGCCCGGCGCTGCAGCGCGTCGGATATGACGGAACGCAATGAGCGGCTCGTGAAAGAACATCACGCCGAAGCGTGAGGTCACGATGTCAAATGCCGCCTCGGGCAGGTCATCGCTGCCGGCATCGGCGGTCACAAAGCGCAGGTTGGCGAGATGGGCATGGCGTTCACGCGCCGCCGTTAGTATCGGCGCCGAGATATCGACACCGAGCACGTGGCCGCCAGGCGTCACAGCCGCAGCGAGTGCCGCACTGGTCACGCCGCCGCCGCAACCAATGTCGAGCACGCGCTCACCGGGGCGGGCACCGACACGTTCGAGCAGCCGACGCCCCAGCCCATCAAGTATGGTTTCGAGCGAATCCATATTGGCCAGCCAGCGGCGACCACCGTCCTCGTTCCAGTAGGTCGCCTGTTCAGTGGGTTCAGGGTCAGCTTGGGTCATAGGTTGCTCGAGTACGTGGAATCGTTGTGGCAGGCCATTCTCACATCCGCGTGCGCGCTCTGGATAGCAGTGTATGACAGACCCACCGACCCCGCCTGCGCTGACTCGACCCTTCGCTTATGATGCGCACTATGTAATTCGAGAGAACTGAGCAGCGCATTTGCGCCAGGCACTGACGGTGCCGCAGAAACGAGGATAATTCCGGATATGGATTGGCTGGCCTCTCCCGAGGCGTGGATCGCGCTGGCGACCTTGACTCTGCTCGAGATAGTTCTCGGCATCGACAACATCATCTTCATCTCGATTCTGGTGGGGCGTCTGCCGCAGGCGCAACGCCAGCGTGCACGGATCATCGGCCTCGGACTGGCCATGGGCACGCGCATTGCGTTACTGCTGCTGCTGACCTGGATCATGCGCCTGCAGGCGACCTGGTTGACCCTCCTGGGCGTTGAACTGTCGGGGCGCGATTTCATATTGATCGGCGGTGGCCTGTTCCTGCTTGCGAAATCGACGCTCGAAATCCATCACTCGCTGGAAACTGCGGCGTCAACGACGAATCCGGGCGGGCATGCGCGTTTCCTGAGCACGCTGGTGCAGATTGCCATCCTCGATATCGTGTTCTCGCTTGATTCGGTCATCACCGCAGTCGGGCTTGCAAGCGATGTCGAAGTCATGGTCGTCGCAATCGTCATTGCTGTCGGTGTCATGATGGTAGCCTCGAAATCGATCAGCGATTTTGTCGACACCCACCCGACCATCAAGATGCTGGCGCTCAGTTTCCTGGTGTTGATCGGGGTTGCGTTGGTCGGCGAGGGACTGGACTTCCACATTCCCAAGGGGTACATCTACTTTGCGATGGCCTTTTCGGTTGCTGTCGAGCTGCTGAATCTGCGCATACACAAAGCGCGGTCGCCATTGGCGTTGCACAAGCAGGTGCCGGACGAAGACCCGTGAACCAGGCCGACCGCCCTCGGCATCACGTTTCTGTACCCCCGGCATCTGGCGATCGTGGCGGCCGCCGCCACTATAATAGGACGCAGGCGCCGCTTTGGCGCGAGGACTGATCGATGCGCAAGTATCTGCATATCACGCTCGGCGACCAGCAGGTCCGTGAAGAGACGTTTTCGCCCGACCAGGTCGCCCGCGCCGGGCGCTACTTCATTGCCAAGACGCTGGTCGAAATGGGGGTCGGTACGGTTGATCCGCTCGGCCCCGACAATCCGCTGATCTTCTCGGCCGGACCCTTCGCCGGCAGCAACTGGTCGAACGCAAATCGAACCAGTGTCGGCTGTAAGAGTCCACTGACCGGCGGCATCAAGGAAGCCAACGCGGGCGGCTCTTTCGGGCTCGCCATGGGGCAATTGCATCTCGCCGGATTCACCCTGCATGGGGCCAGCCCGACCTGGACGGTCATCTATCTGCAGAAAGACGGCGGCGTACGCTTCGATGATGCCACGCCGTATCTCGGTCTCGGCAATTTCGACTGCGCCGCACGGCTGCACGAACAGTACGGTAATAAAGTGAGTCTCGCGATCTGCGGCCCAGTCGGCGAATACGGTGGCCTGCTCTCGGGGATTTCCATGAGCGATACCGACCGGCGGCCAGCTCGCCTCGCCGCGCGCGGCGGCGTCGGGGCCGTGATGGGCAGCAAGCGCGTCAAGGCAATCGTTGCCGATCTCGACAGGATGCCGACGTTCCACGACCGCAAGAAGCTGCTCAAAGGCATCAAGGATTACGGCCAGAAGCTGCGCGCCGACGACGCCATCACTGCCTTGAAGAATTACGGCACGGCGATGCTGGCCGACTACACCAATTACGTCGGTGGACTGCCGGTCAACAACTTCAGCGCCGGGCGCCAGATTGAACCTGGCCAGGGCGTGATGAAGATGGGCGGCGACTTCATTCGCGAACAGAATCTGGCCCGCGGCGGCACAACCTCGCATGCCTGCATGCCGGGCTGCATGATCGAATGCAGCAATGTCTACGCCGATGCCGACGGTAACGAAATCGTCTCGCCGGTTGAATACGAGACATTGGGACTGATGGGCACGAACTGCGGATTGACCGATCCCGACGACCTCGCGCGCCTGAACTGGCATGCCAACGACCTTGGCATCGATACCATCGAGACCGGTGCCATGATGGGCGTACTGCTGGACGCCGGCCTGGCACCTTTCGGTGACGTACCTTTCCTGCTCAAGGTGCTGGATGAGATCCGCCACGGCACTGAACAGGGGAAGCTATGGGCGCAGGGTACCGCAGTCGTCGGTGCGCATTACAAAGTGCGGCGTACCCCGGTCATCAAGCGCCAGGGTATCAGCGCATATGATCCGCGCGTCATCGAGGTCACCGGCATTTCCATGATGGTTACCGCGCAAGGTGCCGATCACACCACCGGCAACGCGCCGAAGTACGAATGCAGCGGCAAGAACGTCGACGAGCTGGTCGATGTCAGCATGGAGATGCAGACTCTGTGCGCGACAGCGGATTCTCTCGGTCTGTGTGTGTTTGGACGGACTGTTACGAATTCCAATATCGAGATGGTTGTCGGCGCCATCAACGATGCGCTCGGCACGACACTGGAAACAGGGTTCTTCCGCGAGCTCGGTCGCAACACGCTGCGCTATGAAGCCGAGTTCAATCGCGTTGCCGGATTTACCGAAGCGGACGACGAACTGCCGGATTTCTTCTACGACGAAGCACTCAGCCCGACGAATAAAGTCGCGCGTTTCCACGCCGCCGAAGTCAACGCCTCGGTCCGCCGCTGGTGGCTGCAACATAACGTCTGACGCGCGTTTCAAGACACCGCCGTGCGGGTCTCAGCCCGCGCGATGCGGTTATGCAGAACACGGTCGATTATCACCAGCCTGATTACGGGGCACACGCATGTTGGAACTGGTAGTGGCGGGCGGCTGGTTGATGGTGCCGATACTGCTTGGCTCGGTGCTGGCGATGGCGATCACCGGTGAACGACTGCTCACCCTTCGCCACGAGAGAGTAATTCCGCCGCAACTGCTGGTTCAGGTGCGTGCCTGGCTCGAGAACAAGCAGCTCGATCCGGCCCGACTTCGGCAGTTGCAGCAATCCTCACCTCTCGGTCTGCTGCTCGCGACGGGCCTCGCCAATGCCCAGCACGGGCGTGAGGCAATGAAGGTGAGCATGGAAGAAGTCTCCGGGCTGGTCGTCCACGATCTCAGCCGTTATCTCAACGTGCTGGGGACTGTGGCGCTGATTGAACCGATGCTGGGTCTGGTTGGTTCAGTGCTCGGTATCATGCGCGTGTTCGGCCAGATCAGCGTACACGGCGGCGTCGCGGACGTCTCGATTCTATCCGGCGGCATTTCAGAGGCGCTGATCACAACGGTCTCCGGCCTCATTATTGCAATCTTTGCCACGGTGGCGCATCGCTACCTCAGCCATCGCGTCGATTCGTTCATGGTATTGCTCGAGCAGGAATCGCTGCGCCTGGCCAACAGCCTGCATGCGGTGCCCGCGAGCGCAGCGGTGGCGCGCTCGACATGAAGTTCAAGCGATCGCGCGTGACGCCCATCGACGCGACCAACAACGCCATCAACCTGATCGACGTGCTGCTTCTACTGTTGATTTTTTTCATGTTGACGACCACATTCGCGCGCAAGACCGAACTCAGTATCACGCTGCCGGAAGCGAGTTCGGGCGCGCAGGCAGCGCCGCCGGACATGCTCGAAGTCAGCATATCGGCTGACGGCGCGTATGCCGTCAATGGCGTCAGTTTGCGTAACGATGAACTCGACACCCTGGTTGCCGCGCTGAAACGCGCCGCCAAAGGTGAAGTCAGTGTGCCGCTACGCATCGTGGCCGACGGTCGCACGCCTCATCAAGCGGTGGTTCGCGCGATGGATGCCGCCGGCCAGTCAGGCTTTTCGCGCCTTGCCATCGCTACCCGTCCTCGACCGGAGTAAGCGCGCGACGACCGTGCTTCGAATGGCTCCAGTCTGCATGGGCGCGGCCGCTAATCCCATAGTCAGGAAGTCTGACGACATCAGGCCAGGAGTATGCAGCGATGTTGGCAACCCCAGAGGAGGCGACGTACCGGCGCCTGCACCAGGAACTCGAACTCGAAATCCAGGGCATCAATCACAATCTGATTGGTGCGGCGACTGGAACTATCTCGCGTGGCGCATTTACGGACACTGCACGCATGGTGGCCTGTTTACGTGCGCGATATCTGTACAGCGTGCTGCAGCTCGGCAAAGAATGCCACAGCACCTGTATTCCGACTGAAGCCGCACTCGAATTGAAACAGTTGCGCGAAGCTTACGGTGAGGCGCTCGAAGGTTTCGCCGCGCTCGAACACGCTCTGCAACGCGGATACCTCTCACTCGCGAATTAAGCACGCTGCGAAAAAGGCAGCACATCCCTGTGTCGAAGGAAACGCCGCTGGCGCAGCGCTTCCTCCAACCCGGGTTACGGGGCGAAAGTTGCCGTAACGTGCTCGGTATCGAGGTATTCACGGATCGCAGTGAATTTGCCGTCGCGGATCTCCATCAGGAAATGATAGAGGTTCTGGTAAACCCGACCGTTGGCGAATTCGCCATAGGATTTGGCTTCCATCGCGACGCGATTACCCTCTGCCGTGAGCGCGGTCGGCGTCACGCTGAGCCCTTTCGGTGCTTGTGCGGTAACGCCGGCCAACAGGTCGGCAAACGCCGCTTTGGTGTAGGTTCCCGACAGCGCCGTCGTCCCGGCTACCCACCAGGTCGCATCGTCCGCCATCAGGCCGAGCACTTCTTCGTAGCGTCCGGCTGTGAACGCCGCCCAGAAACGCGCGACCAGCGCTTTGTTTTCTTCAATTCCCATGAAAAGTCTCCCCGCTTTTGAATCAATCCGTAAGCGTAGCCGAATTCGGCGGTGGCGGTCACGGCAAGGTCGGTGGAGGCCTGGTCAGGCGACAGCGACAGCGACTTGCCAAGCAGGTAGTGAGAGGCGAGGATACCGGTGCTCGCGGTCTGCGGTCATACCCTGCGCGACACTGCATCAAGCTCGAGAGTTCTCATGCGACCGATAGATTATTTTCTGCGCGGTGCGCGCCGTCATCCCGACCGTGCTTTTCTGATCGGCGAAGACACCACTTATACGTTCGCGCAGGCTTCCGTACTGATCGATGCCGTTGCGCGTGGTCTGTACGCGGCCGGTTTTACCTTGGGCGATTCGATTGCGGTGTATTCACCGAATCATCCAACGGCTGTCATTGGCGTATTCGCGGCGATGGCCGCAGGCGGCGCCTGGGTACCGGTCAATGTTCGCAATGCAGCGGCCAGCAATGGCGAGTATATGGCATACACGCGCACGCGCTGGCTGTTCTTCCATTCCAGCGTAGCCGCCGAAGCGCGTGCGGCAATGGCAGTATTGCCGGAACTCAAAGGCAGCATTTGTCTCGACCGCGACGATTGCGGGAGTCCTGCGCTGGCGAGCTTCTGCGCTGCCGGCGCCGCGACGCCTGTACCCGACTGGTCCGATGCTTTCGGCAGCCCGGGGCTTGCGTTCTCGCGCTGGCCTACCGGCGGCACCACCGGGCCGTCGAAAGGCGTCGAGATGACCAACCAGAACATCGTCACCATGTTCGAGCTTGGGCTCAAGCATTACGTCGGTCCGCACACCGGCGACATCGTGCATCTCGCCGTTGCGCCGATCACGCATGCGGCTGGTGTCATCATCGGCATTTTCGGCACCGAAGGTGGCACGACGGTGGTGCATGCCGGCTTCGACGCTGGCGCCGTACTCGAAGCCATCGCGAAGCATCGAGTGACGCATATCTTTCTGCCGCCGACGGCCTACTACGCGCTGCTCGAGCATCCTGCGGCGAGTCGTACCGATACGAGCAGCCTCCGCCAGCTGCTGATTGCCGCAGCACCCGTCTCACCGGACAAGTTTCGTCGCGGCGTCGAGATCTTCGGTCCGGTCGTCTGTCAGTGCTATGGGCAGGCCGAAGTCCCGATGCTGGTCTCGATGCTGGCGCCGGCAGTCGTTGCCGCCGCTGCCCGCGGTGAGCATCCGGAACGCTTGAAAAGTTGCGGTCAGATAACTTCCTGCACCGAAGTCACGATCCTGGACGACGATGGCCGGGCGCTGGCGCGCGGTGAGCGCGGCGAAATCTGCTGCCGTGGACCGTTGGTGACGCCAGGCTACTACGACCGGCCTGAAGCGACAGCCGAGGCGCGCAAGTACGGTTGGCATCACACCGGCGATATCGGCTATCTCGATCAGGATGATTACCTGTACATCGTCGACCGCAAGAAAGACATGATTATCACCGGCGGCTTCAATGTCTTCGCAACGGAAGTCGAGGCGCCGATACTGGCCATGCCGGAAGTGCTCGAATGCGCCGTGATCGGCGTACCCGACGATCACTGGGGCGAGTCGATCAAAGCCATCGTGGTGCTGAAACCGGGCTGTGTGCTCAGCGCGGAGACGATAGTCTCGCGCTGCAAGGATAAACTCGGTGGTGTGAAGACACCGAAATCAGTTGAACTGTGGCCGGCAATTCCCAAAACCGCGGTCGGCAAAACCGACAAGAAAGCGCTGCGCGCCGGCTACTGGGGCGGCGCCGAACGCGCCGTCAACTGACCCCTGTTCATGAGTATTGCCAAGTGCAGACTGGCCAGGCGCGCTGGCTGGGTGAATACAGCGCTTTGCCAGCGACTCGTTACAGTTGGCGCAATGGCCGCGGCACTGGCTGGGTGTGTCAGCAGCGCCGGAATTGCGCCGTCAGGTCAAACCCTGCCGTTCGAACAGATGCCGAGCGATGCCAGCTTCGCGGCGTGGCCAACGAGCGCGTGGTGGCAAGCCTATCGTGAACCGGAACTCGACCGTTTGATCGAGAGTGCGCTCGCCCATAGTCCAGACCTCGAACGCGCACAGGCCCGTCTGCGCGGTACGGCAGCAGCTATCGGTTATCTGAACGCGCGTCTGCTGCCCGAGGTGACCCTCGGCGTCGACAGCACGGCGCAACGCTATGCTGAACACAGTATTTATCCAGCCAGCCTTGCCGGCGATCACGAGATCAATTCGACCATCGGTTTCGCAGCGGGATATGAGCTGGATTTCTTCGGTCGCAATCGCGCGGCGGTTGAAGCTGCGACTTCACGGGCAGCGGCCGAAGCGGCGGCGGAACAAGCCGTCAGAGTGGTCCTGTCGGCGACCGTCGCGCAGGTCTACGTCGAGCTTGCCCGACTGCACAGCGAACGCGCCGTCGTTGTCGCGACACGAGCGCAGCGCGAGCACATCGTCGATCTGGTCAAAGTACGGGTCGCCAAAGGCATCGATTCCAAGGTCGAACTGCGGCAGGCGGAGGGCGCGGTTCCACAAGCCGATACAGAGCTCGCGCTGCTTGATGAACGCATCGAACTGCTGCGTAACGCGCTCGCGCAACTGGCTGTGGTCGATCGATCGACAACTGCGATGCTCACGCCGACATTGACTGCATTCATCCCGCATCCGGTACCGCGTGATGTGCCCTCTGATTTGATCGGGCGGCGAGCCGATGTCGTCGCCGCGCGCTGGCGTATCGAATCGGCGTTGGCGGGAGTCGACTCGGTCAAAGCCGAGTTCTACCCGAGTGTCAATCTGAACGCGTTCGCCGGCATCACCTCGCTCGGGTTATCCTCATTATTCGAGACGGGAGCGCGCAGCTATAGTCTGAGCCCGGCCGTGCGCTTACCGATATTCGATGCCGGTCGGCTGCGTGCGAAACTCGACTTCGCCAGCGCGGAAGTCGATGCCGCAACTGCAGAATACAACGATACTCTGCTCGGCGCGGTGCAGGATGTCGTACGCGCACTGACTTCCCTTCGCGCGCTGACCAGTCGGCGGGAAGCGCAGACCGCAGCGCAAAGCGCCGCCGATAGCGCTTATGCGCTCGCACTGACCCGCTATCAGGCCGGGTTGACTGGTTACCTGACGGTGCTCGCAACAGAAACCGCAGTATTGCGCGAACGTCGCGCCGTAACGGCGCTGGACGCGCGCGCGCTCGAACTCGACATCGCGCTCATTCGTGCGCTGGGCGGCGGTTTTGCACCGGACGCCATCGCCGCCGCTCGCTGATCCAGGAATCTCACGCCCAATGTCTGATGCCGTTGCCGTTGAAACTCCGATCGCCCGCCGCCGCCGTGCCCCGCTGCTGTGGCTGATCGCCATTCTCGCCATTGCTTGCGCTATCGCTGGCGGCGCTTATTACTGGCATGTCGCCCGTTACTACGAAGCGACTGACGACGCTTACGTCGCGGCCAACGTCGTCGTCGTCACACCGCAGGTCGGCGGCACAGTCGTTGCCGTCAAAGTCCGTAATACCGATCGCGTGACGCGTGGTCAGCTGCTGGTCGAACTCGACGCCGCCGATACGCATATCGCTCTCGAGGCGGCCGAAGCCGAACTTGCCCGTGCCGTGCGTGACGTCCGCACGTTGTATGCCGACAACGCCACGTTGGCCGCTGATATCGTTGTGCGCCAAGCCGAATTGGCTCGCGCGAAAGCCGAAGCCGCCAAAGCCACTGACGACCTCGAAACGCGTGCTGCGCTGGTTGCCAGTGGTGCCGTCGGCAAAGAAGAACTCAAGCATGCCGAAGCCGCGCTGGCCACAGCGCAAGCCGCGACCGGTGCGGCGCAGGCCGCCATCCGGGCAGCGGAAGAACGTCTCGCCAGCCATCGCGCGCGGACCGATGGCATTACGCTCGAGCGGCATCCGGACGTGCAGCGCGCCGCCGCACGCGTGCGCGAACGCTATCTGGCCTGGGCCCGGACCCGCATTCTCGCGCCTATCGATGGCGACGTTGCGCGGCGCGCAGTGCAGGTCGGGCAACGCGTGCAGCCCGGCAGCAATCTGCTGTCGGTCGTACCGCTGTCGCAGGTATGGGTCGATGCCAACTTCAAAGAGCTGCAACTGCGCAAAATGCGCATCGGTCAACCGGTCCGATTGAGTGCTGACCTCTACGGCGACAAGGTGGAGTATCGCGGTACGCTCGTCGGCTTCGGTGCTGGTACCGGCAGCGCATTTGCCCTGCTGCCGGCGCAGAACGCCAGCGGCAACTGGATAAAAATCGTACAACGGGTCCCGGTGCGCATCGATCTCGAGCCGGAAGACCTCGCACAAAATCCGCTTCTGGTCGGACTATCGATGCAGGTCGAAGTCGACATTCACGACGATGCCGGCGCGCGTCTGGCACCAGCCGCCGAACATGACGAACTGAAGCGCACCGACATCTTCGACGGTCTGAGCAGAGCCGCCGATGCTCGTATTGAGGAGATCATGGCCGCCAATCTGGGGCTTAGCCACCCTGGCGTGGCTGCAGCACGCTGAGCGTCAGCAGTGAGCAGCACCGCACTGGTTGCGGACGAGTCGCCGGCTGACGCGCCTGTTGCAACGCCCGCAGCGCTGCCCCCGTTGCCCCCATTAGCTGGCTGGCAACTGGCGCTGGGGACGGTCGCCCTGTCGACGGCGACCTTCATGAATGTGCTCGATACCTCGATCGCGAATGTATCCATTCCGGCGATTGCGGGGGATCTCGGTGTCTCGCCCAGCCAAGGCACCTGGGTCATCACCTCGTTCGCTGTGGCCAGTGGCATTGCCCTGCCGTTGACCGGTTGGCTGGCTCAGCGTTTCGGTCCCGTGCGCCTGTTCACGACCAGCGTGCTGCTGTTCACGCTGGTCTCGTGGTTGTGCGGACTGGCAACGACCTTGCAGCAGCTGATCCTGCTGCGAGTGCTGCAGGGTGCCGTCGCCGGCCCCATGATCCCGCTTTCGCAATCGCTGCTGCTCGGCAGTTTCCGCCGCGAGCAGTCCGGCATGGCGCTTGCGCTATGGTCGCTCACGGCGCTGGTTGCGCCCGTCGTCGGGCCAGTGCTGGGCGGCTGGATCACCGACAACATCCACTGGGCGTGGATCTTCTATATCAATGTGCCGGTAGGCCTGTTCGCGGCCGCGACGACGTGGTGGTTGTATCGCGAACGGGAGTCGCCGAGGGTACATCGGCCGGTCGATCTGGTCGGCCTCGCCCTGCTCGTGATCTGGATCGGCTCGTTTCAGATCATGCTGGACAAAGGCAAGGAGCTGGACTGGTTTGCCTCGCCGCAGATAGTCGCGCTGGCGATCACGGCGGCCGTCGGTTTCGTTGTGTTTCTGATCTGGGAATTGACCGACGAACACCCGGTGGTCGATCTGGGTTTGTTCGCGAACCGTAATTTCTGGGCGGCGACGCTGACCATCTCGGTTGGTTACGGTGCATTTTTCGGCAACATCGTCTTGCTGCCGCTCTGGCTGCAGCAGCACATGGGCTACACGCCGACCCTGGCCGGCCTCGCCATGGCTCCGGTCGGGCTGATTGCGATCGTTCTGTCGCCCATCGTCGGCAACTACATCAACCGCGTCGATGCGCGGATATTCGCGACCATCGGCTTCGCGATCTTTGCCGTGGTTCTGCGCATGCGTTCGCATTTCAATACCGAAATCGATTTCGTGACGCTGCTGTGGCCGACCCTGATCCAGGGCGCTGCGATCGCATTCTTCTTCATCCCGTTGTACAACCTCGCGCTCGCCGGTGTGCCGCCCGACAAAATCGCGTCAGGTACCGGACTGATGAATTTTTCGCGCATCACGGCCGGCGCTTTCGGTGCTTCGGTGGTGACCACGGTGTGGGAAGATCGCGCGGCGATGCATCACGCGTATCTCGTCGAACATATCAACATCACCAACAACGCGTGGTCTGGCGCGTCGGCGATGCTGCAGCAGCAGTCGCAATGGACGGCACCGGAAGTTGCGGCGCAGGTGAATCGATTGATCGATCAGCAGGCATTCATGCTGGCCGCCAACGATATCTTTGCAGCAAGCTCGCTGCTGTTCGTCGCGCTGCTCGGCTTTGTCTGGATTGCGCGCCCGCAAACCAACGCGCTTGCCGGAGACGCCGGCGCGCACTGATCCAGCGCAGTGCGGGCGCATGATCCGCACTGCGTGGGTGCCGATGCCGCGCTAGCGATGAGCGGCTCATGGGGCAGCTCCGCCTGACCATGACGCTTTTGACAATTCCTCCCTTTTATCGTGCATGACTTCGCAGTTTGCCCGACAGCGGTGCGTATCTGTTGGCTATGCGCCACGGTGTGGCCGGTTAACTGAATGATTCGATGCGTTTTCCCGACTTGGCATGAAAGTCGCTGAGTCACCGCTGCCCGGACAGGCGCAATGCAATCACGTGACTCGCAAGGAGACCTTCGATGAATAACTGGAAGCGGCCGGGTCAGGCGCTTTTGGCCTCTGGACTTTTACTCGCAGCAGCCTCAGTCCATGCCGGCGGCAAGATCGCCATAGACGACACCAAGTGGATCAGCGTAGGGGCTGGTGCGCGCGGTTCTTTCACCAGCGCGGAAGATAGTGCACCCAATGGCACTGACTGGTCGAACGACTTCAATGCCGACAGCGCACGTATTTATATCAACGGCCAGATCCACGACAAGATCAAGTTCGAACTGAACACGGAATGCGTGTTCTGCGGCAACAGCGCGCTTGAAGAATTTGCTTTACTCGATGCCATCGCCAAGTTCGAGCTCTCGCCGTACCTGAATATCTGGGCTGGCCGGCTGCTGGTTCCGGCCGAACGACAGGAACTGAACGGTCCCTACTATTCGACGACTTACGACGCCTACAAGACGCCGTTTTATTCGTCTGATTTCAGCGTCGATTTCGGTGCCGGCGGCGCTGGCGTCTATGCGCGAGATCACGGTGTGAACTTGTGGGGCGCGGTCGGGCCGAAAGGCGCACTGCAATACGTGTTCGGTGTCTTCAACGGGCTCGAATCATCGGGTGGTGCCGGTCCTGCCGGTCCGAACCAGGACGACAGCCTGATGTTCGCCGGTCGTGTCGCTTACAACTTCCTGGAAGTCGAAAAGAATCCGGGCTATTACACCAGCGGAACCTACTATGGCACGGGCGGTGACATCCTCACCCTGGCTTTCGCGTTCCAGTCGCAGGATGACGGTGCCGGCTCGTTCGCGAATCCGGGCGATTTCTTCGGCTACAGCTTCGATTTGATCTTCGAGAAAGTGCTGCCGAATAAAGGCGTTATCACTTTCAACGGCGAGTACAAGGATTTCGACGCGGATTACAGCGCCGCCGCCTTTACCGAGCTGGATAGCAACCTCGACGGAATCGGCGATTCACCCCTTGATTGCTTCTGCATGTTCGACGGTGATTCCTACTCGCTGGTCGCGCTCTACCTGTTCCCGACGACCATCGGCATCGGCAAGTTCCAGCCTTACATCCGATATTCCGAAGTCAACCCGAACGGCAGCGCGGATCGCGACGAAATCGAAGGCGGCGTGAACTACGTCATCGATGGCCACAACGCGCGCGTGTCGTTGTTCTACCAGTACGGCGATATCGCCACCAAAGGGCTGAACTATTCGCCAACGGCGGCAGGCTCTGAGGTCGGCGCAATTCGGCTGGCATTCCAGTTACAGCTTTGATCAGCTCGCGTGAGCGGGCAGCACTGCACTAAACAGAGGGTATTCCAATAATGAAGTTCAAACTCACACACCTGTGTTCCATGGTCGCCGCCTTGGTGGTAGCCACCACGCCTGTCCGGGCTGAGGAAACCATCAAGGTCGGCGTCCTCCATTCCCTGTCAGGCACGATGGCAATCAGCGAGACGACGCTGAAAGACACCATGCTCATGCTCATTGATGAGCAGAACAAGAAAGGCGGTCTGCTCGGCAAGAAACTCGAGGCAGTGGTCGTCGACCCGGCCTCGAACTGGCCGTTGTTCGCCGAGAAGGCGCGCGAATTGCTCGAGAAAGAAAAAGTGGCGGCGGTGTTCGGCTGCTGGACCTCGGTTTCGCGCAAATCCGTGCTGCCGGTATTCGAAGAGCTGAACGGGCTGCTGTTCTATCCGGTTCAGTATGAAGGTGAGGAGTCATCCAAGAATGTCTTCTATACCGGCGCCGCGCCAAACCAGCAGGCCATTCCGGCGGTCGATTATCTGATGAACGATCTCGCCGTCAAGCGCTGGGTGCTGGCGGGTACGGACTATGTCTATCCGCGTACGACGAACAAGATCCTGGAGGCCTATCTGCTGGCCAAGGGTGTCGCGGCGGAAGACATCATGATCAACTACACGCCTTTCGGTCACTCGGACTGGCAGAGCATCGTGGCTGACATCAAGAAGTTCGGTTCAACCGGCAAGAAGACGGCCGTGGTCTCGACCATCAATGGCGATGCCAACGTGCCGTTCTACAAGGAACTGGGCAATCAGGGCGTGGCGGCATCGGATATTCCGGTCGTCGCATTCTCGGTCGGCGAGGAGGAACTGTCGGGCATCGACACCAAGCCACTGGTCGGGCATCTGGCGGCATGGAACTACTTCATGAGCGTCGACGATCCGGCTAACGCCGCGTTCATCAAGACCTGGAAGACGTTCATCAAGAACGACAAGCGGGTGACGAACGATCCCATGGAAGCGCATTACATCGGCTTCAATATGTGGGTGAAAGCAGTCGAGGCTGCGAAGACGACCGACCCGACAGCTGTGCAGGCCGCCATCATCGGCGTCGAAGCGCCTAACCTGACCGGCGGTATGTCGAAGATGCTGCCGAACCACCACATCACGAAACCCGTGCTGATCGGTGAGATTCAGGCGGATGGTCAGTTCGAGACGGTCTGGCAGACCGAAGGCCTGGTGGCGGGCGATGCCTGGTCGGACTTCCTGCCGGACAGCAAGATTCTCGAAGCTGACTGGACGTCGGCGCTGAACTGCGGCAACTACAACACCGTGACGAAGAAGTGCTCGGGGCAGAACTACTGATCCGAGCGCGTCTTCTGACGCAGTAATGACGGTGGCCCGTGTCGCGTCGCTTTCGGCGCGGCACGGGATCACCGACCTCACCTTATCGACATCTGGCAGGTTGGAGTATCGTGACTATAAGCAGGCTGATAGCAGGCGCGGTGGGCATTTGCCTGGCGATGCTCTTGACGAGCCCGCCGACACTGGCAGCAACGCCATCAGACAGCCTGACTGCGGGGCTGACGGAATTGAAGTCAATGAACTTCAAGGTCAAAATCGCGGCTATTGCCCATATTGCGGCGAGCGCGGACCCGCGCGCCGAAATCGTACTGCACGCCCTGCAAGAGGGGCAACTGTATTCGCGGCGAACCGATAGTACGTTCGTCATTGGTTTGCCTGAGACAGGGTCGGCCGAGACGCTCGTCCTTACCGACGCACTGACGGGCGCTGAACTCGGCACTGCGCCCAAAGCCGAACTCAAGAAAGTTCCCATCAACAATGCCATGCGCATCGCCATCACGGGCGAAGTAGCCCGGTTGCGACTCAGTAACGCGGATCCCGAGATGCGCAAGGCCGCAGTAGCATCGCTGCTCGACGATCTTACCCCGGCAACGGTGACGCTGCTGGCTCAAGCGCTCACGCGCGAGACCGACGCCGATGTGAAAATCGCGTTGACCGAAGCAATTGCGCTGGCTGACCTGTCGGCCGACGACGCAGCGCGCCGCCTGGTCGCCATCGAAGTGGTGCGAACCTCGATGGCAACGGCCGTCCGCAACCGTCTCGCGGCCCTGATCGAACCGGGCGCTGACGGCAAACCGCGCGAGCCGGATGCCGAAGTCCGCACCGCGGCGCGCAGCGCGCTGCAATCCATCGATCGCTGGCGCACGTTTTACGGATTCATTGAAACGCTGTTCTTCGGCTTGAGTCTCGGCTTCGTGCTGGTGCTCTCGGCCACCGGACTTGCCATCACGTTTGGCGTGATGGGCGTGATCAATATGGCGCACGGCGAGTTGATGATGCTGGGGGCGTACACCACCTGGGTAGTGCAGCAGGCAATGCCGCAACAGCTGGAGTATTCACTGCTGGTTGCGGTGCCGGCGGCTTTCATTGTCGCCGCGATTGCCGGGGTGGTGATCGAACGCGGTGTGGTACGGTTCCTCTATGGTCGGCCATTGGAAACACTGCTGGCCACTTTCGGCATCAGTCTCATCCTGCAGCAGGCCGTTCGTTCGTATTTCTCGCCGCTCAATCGCGCGGTCGCCACGCCGCAATGGATGAGCGGGCAACTGGTTATCAGCGATGCGCTTGCGTTCACCTATAACCGGCTCTACATCATTGTCTTCAGTATTCTGGTGTTCTTCGCGCTGCAGGCCATCCTGCGCTACACGACTCTCGGTCTGCAGGTTCGCGCCGTGGCGCAGAATCGTGCCATGGCGCGCGCCATGGGCGTTCGCGCCGGCTGGGTCGACGCGATTACTTTCGGCCTTGGTGCCGGCGTTGCCGGTCTGGCCGGGGTCGCGCTCAGTCAGCTGACCAATGTCGGCCCGAATCTCGGGCAGGGCTACATCATCGATTCCTTCATGGTCGTCGTGTTCGGCGGTGTCGGTAATCTCTGGGGCACCATGGTCGCCGGTCTCTCTCTCGGTGTGGCGAACAAACTGCTTGAGCCGTTTGCGGGTGCCGTACTGGCGAAAATTTTCGTGCTGGTTTTCATCATTCTGTTCATTCAGAAACGACCGCGCGGGCTGTTCCCGCAGCGTGGTCGTTCAGCGGAGGCGTGACATGTTGCGCGCATCCGCCTTGAACGCCACCGGACGTCTGCCGGACCGCTGTGTTCTCGCCATCCTGGCTGTGCTCATCGTGCTCGTGCCGCTGGCCAATCTTGTCGTGCCGCTGGATTCGGCTTTCCATCTTTCCACTTACAGCGTGACGCTGCTCGGCAAGTATCTGTGCTATGCATTGCTGGCGCTCGCGGTCGATCTTGTGTGGGGCTACTGCGGCATCCTGAGTCTGGGTCACGGCGCGTTTTTCGCGCTCGGTGGCTACGCCATGGGCATGTATCTCATGCGACAGATTGGCGCGCGGGGTGTTTACGGCAATCCGCTGCTGCCGGATTTCATGGTCTTCCTCAACTGGACCGATCTGCCGTGGTACTGGTGGGGATTCTCGAGCTTTGGCTTTGCCATGCTGATGGTCGTGCTGGTGCCCGGCGTGCTTGCATTCGTATTCGGTTGGTTCGCTTTTCGTTCGCGTGTGACCGGCGTTTATCTGTCGATCATCACACAGGCCCTGACTTACGCGCTGCTGCTGGCATTTTTTCGCAATGAAATGGGTTTCGGCGGCAACAACGGCCTGACCGATTTCAAGGAGCTGCTGGGTTTCGACCTGCAGGCAGATACCACGCGCGCAGGCCTGTTCGTAGCCACTGCGGTGGCGCTGGCCGCGGGTTTTATCGCCTGTCGCGCGATCTGCGATTCCAAGCTGGGCCGGGTCGTTGTCGCCATCCGTGACGCCGAAGACCGCGCACGCTTCATCGGGTACCGTGTCGAGCGCTTCAAGCTGTGGATATTCGTCGTCTCGGCGATCATTGCCGGGATTGCCGGTGCGCTCTATGTGCCGCAGGTCGGTATCATCAATCCAGGCGAGTTTTCTCCGCTGAATTCAATCGAACTCGTGATCTGGGTTGCTATCGGCGGTCGCGGAACATTGTTCGGCGCAATTATCGGAGCTGTGCTCGTCAACTACGCCAAGACCGAATTTACCGGCTTGATGCCGGAAGCGTGGCTGTTCATTCTCGGCGCATTGTTCGTACTGGTCACCTTGCTGCTGCCGCGCGGTATCGCCGGCTTTTTCGTGCGCAAGGCGGCTGCATGACCACCTCCGTTCCTCGCGGACCGGCGCCTTACGATGCGCCGCATGGTCTCGCCACCGGACCGATGCGAGCCCCGGACAGCGACACGCTGCACGGCGCCATCCTCTACCTTGAAGGGATCACTGTCAGCTTCGACGGCTTCCGCGCACTGAACGATCTCAATCTTTATATCGAGACCGGAGAACTCCGCTGCATCATCGGGCCGAATGGCGCCGGCAAGAGCACCATGATGGATGTCGTGACGGGCAAGACGCGGCCGGATCAGGGCAGCGCGTTCTTCGGCGACAGCATCAATCTGCTGACGTTGAGCGAACCGGAGATCGCACTCGCCGGTATCGGCCGCAAGTTCCAGAAACCCACCGTATTCGAACAGCTCTCGGTGTTTGTAAATCTCGAACTCGCCATGCGCGCCAACAAAAGTGTGTGGGCAAGTCTGCGTGCGCGCCTTGGCGGTGTTGAACTCGATCGGATCGACGAGGTTCTCGTCACGGTTGGTCTACTTGAGCACAAAGCGCAGCGCGCCGGCGCACTTTCGCACGGGCAGAAGCAATGGCTGGAGATCGGCATGCTGCTGGTGCAGGAGCCGCAGCTCCTGCTGATCGACGAGCCAGTGGCTGGAATGACCCATCAGGAAACCGAGCGCACGGCGGAGCTGCTGATCTCGCTGGCCGGCCCGCATTCAGTGGTCGTTGTTGAGCACGACATGGAGTTTGTTCGCTCGATCGCTCGGCGCGTGACAGTCCTGCACGAGGGTCATGTGCTGGCCGAAGGCGACATGGATAAAGTGCAGAACGATCCGCGCGTAATCGAAGTCTATCTGGGGGCATGATGCTGAGCATCAGCGGACTCGAACAGTACTACGGCGAGAGTCACACGCTGTGGGAACTTGCGCTGGAAGTACCCGCCGGCTCCTGTACCTGCTTGATGGGGCGCAACGGTGTCGGCAAGACGACCGTGCTGAAATGCCTGATGGGTCTGTTGCCGATCAAGTCGGGCGAAATGCGTTTCGATGGTCAGTCGCTGAGCACCCAGTCGGCCGAGCGCCGTGCACGCATCGGGATTGCTTATGTCCCCCAAGGTCGTGAAATCTTTCCCCGTCTGACTGTCGAAGAGAATCTGCGCATCGGTCTTGCCGTACGCGGCGGTGCCAGCGGGCGGCGCGCCTATGAACGGGTACTCGAGACATTCCCGGTTCTGCGCCAGATGCTGAAGCGACGCGGTGGCGATCTCTCGGGCGGTCAGCAGCAGCAACTCGCCATCGGCCGCGCACTGATTCTTGAACCGCGCCTGTTGCTGCTCGACGAACCGACTGAAGGCATCCAGCCGAATATCGTGCATGAAATCGGTGACGTCATCATGCGGCTGAACCGGGAACTCGGATTGACCGTTCTGCTCGTCGAGCAGAAACTGCCCCTCGCGCGGCGCGTAGCTGACCGCTACTGCATACTCGACAAAGGCCGCACCGTCGCCACCGGCGCGATTGCCGAACTTGACGATGCGTTGGTGCGGCGGTATCTGACGGTGTGAACGATGTTGCTAGGCACTTCGAATTCGTCCCGGACTCGTGCTGTCGGATCGATCGTGCCGAAGTTCTGGCCGCTGCCGAACCCCCGGCACACTGTTCGTTCCTGAGCCCTTCGAGCGAGAACCCTGTTATGCAAGCTGTTACCGATAGTCGCGTTGTTCCGAGTTTACTTTTGGCGGTAGCACTTACCGTCATCGCACCGCAGGTATCTGCGCATACCGGCGTTATGGCAACGCCTGTGACATTGCTCGATGCGTTTCTGCATCCGTTCACGGGTCTCGATCATCTGGCTGCGTTGCTGGCGACCGGGTTGTGGTCCGCCCAGCAGAGCGGGCGGGCACAATTTCTGTTGCCGATGATTTTCCTGGTCGCGATGGCGGTCGCTGCGCTGGCCGCTGCTGCCGGGGTCACCTGGCCGATGGCGGAATCTGCGATTGCCTTGTCACTGGTTGCGCTGGGCGCAGCACTGGTTGTTCGTCAGGTCGTGGCAACCGCTGCCGCGGGTGTGATCATGGCGCTGTGTGCAGCTGGCCATGGCTATGCGCATGGCGCCGAATTGCTGCTGGGAAGTCATGCGCTGCCGCTGTTCGCCGTGTTGCTGATCGCGAGCGCACTGACCATCGCTGCCGGCTTCAGCTTGGGCGTGCAGATGCGGAAGTCAGGGAAGCGGCCACTAAATGCGATTGGTGTAGCGCTGGTCACTGCCGGCGGATTGTTGCTCGGCGCGTGAATGCGCCCGCGAAGTCACCAGACATTGTTGCGCCGGCCGGTTGGTCGGCGGCGCTGGCGCTCGATTATGCCGTTCGCAATGGGCGCACGGCGATGGTCGCCCGTCGTCACCATGGACCGTTGACGGTACAGCGACCGTTCTATCCGGAAGCGGAGGGCGTATGCCATACCTATCCCCTGCATCCGCCGGCTGGCGTCGTTGGGGGTGATCGTTTGAGCACGACGCTCGAGCTCGCCGAACAGGCCCACGTGCTGTTGACTACGCCAGGTGCGACGCGCTGGTATCGCTCCGGCGGCGCGACTGCCGAATGGACGCAACAATGCCGGTTGGCGCCGGGTGCAACGCTGGAATGGTTGCCGCAGGAATCGCTGGTGTTCGACGGCGCGCGAGCTCGACTGCTGACGCGGGTTGAACTCGCGCCAGGCGCGAAATTTTTCGGCTGGGAACTGCTGTGTCTGGGCCGCCCGGCAAACGATGAACGTTTCATGCAGGGCAGCCTCGATCAGCGCCTGGAAATTTACCGTGCGGGAGAACCTCGACTGCTCGACCGCCTGACCTGTCGTAATGGTCTGCCGCCCGGCATGCGCGGCCATGCCGCGACAGCAATATTGGTTGCGAGTAATGCGGGTAACGCTGCGCTGGAGTGTGCCCGCGCGCTATGTGCCTGCGCTGTCGGAGCGCTCTGTGCGGCGACGATGTTCGACGAATTTCTGGTCTGTCGCGGGCTCGCTGCGGGTATCGAACCGCTGCTCGAGACCTGGCGCGCGCTGTGGTCGGCATTGCGGCCACTGGTCCTTGGACGCGCAGCGATTCCGCCGCGCATCTGGCGAACATGATTTTCGCTTTTTAGTGTCAGGTAGCGGTTCGGGAGTACGAGTGCGATGGAATTGTCCCCGCGAGAAAAAGATAAGCTGCTGTTGTTCACGGCGGCCCTGGTCGCCGAAAGACGACGCGCTCGTGGTCTGCGTTTGAACTATCCGGAGGCGATTGCCCTGATCAGCGCTGCCATACTCGAAGGTGCGCGCGACGGTCAGAGCGTCGCCGAACTCATGCATTACGGCAGAACCATTCTGCGCGTGGAAGACGTGATGGATGGTGTGGCCGAAATGATCCATGACGTGCAGGTCGAAGCGACGTTTCCTGACGGCACCAAGCTCGTCACCGTACACAACCCGATACAGTGAGGCGGATACGCGCATGATCCCCGGTGAAATCATTCCCGCCGCTGGCGACATCGAACTGAACGCCGGGCGCCACTCGGTAACGGTGACAGTGGCAAATCTCGGCGACCGTCCAATCCAGGTTGGGTCGCACTATCATTTTTTTGAAACCAATGCGGCCCTCAGTTTCGAGCGTGACCAGACTCGCGGATTTCGGCTGGACATCGCGGCAGGTACCGCCGTGCGATTCGAGCCGGGTCAGACCCGTACAGTCGTCCTCGTCGCTTACGCAGGACTGCGTGAAATCTACGGCTTTCAAGGCAAAGTGATGGGTGCGCTGGAGGTAGCGCCGTGAGCCGGTTATCCCGCGCCGGCTACGCCGAACTCTATGGGCCGACAGTCGGCGATCGGATCCGGCTGGCGGACACCGAGTTGTTCATCGCCATCGAACGCGATTTCACGGTGTATGGCGAAGAAGTGACTTTCGGCGGCGGAAAAGTCATCCGCGATGGCATGGGGCAGAGCCAGCGTCGGCGCGGTGAGGCGGTCGATCTCGTCATTACCAACGCCGTCATCATTGATCACTGGGGCATTGTCAAAGCGGATATCGGCATCCTCGATGGCCGTATCGCGGCCATCGGCAAAGCGGGCAATCCCGATGTACAACCGGGCGTCACGATCATCATCGGTCCCGGTACTGAAGTGATTGCGGGCGAAGGCCGTATCATCACTGCCGGCGGCATTGACGCGCATATCCATTTCATCTGTCCACAACAGGTCGAGGACGCGCTGATGTCCGGCGTCACGACGCTGATCGGCGGTGGTACCGGGCCGGCCACCGGTACCAACGCGACGACCTGCACGCCGGGTGCGTGGTACCTCGCGCGCATGCTCGAAGCGGCCGACGCGCTGCCGGTCAACATTGGATATCTCGGCAAAGGCAATGCGAGCCTGCCGCAGGCGCTGGAAGAGCAGATAGTCGCCGGCGCTATCGGCCTCAAGCTGCACGAGGACTGGGGCACGACCCCGGCCGCGATCGACAACTGTCTGGCCGTTGCCGAACGTTACGACGTGCAGGTCGCCATTCATACCGACACCTTGAACGAGTCCGGTTTCGTCGAAGACACGGTCGCGGCGATTGCCGGGCGCACCATTCACACTTATCACACTGAAGGTGCAGGAGGTGGGCACGCGCCAGATATCATCAAGGTCTGCGGCGAAGCGAATGTATTACCGTCGAGCACCAATCCAACGCGACCATACACGGTCAATACGATTGACGAGCATCTCGACATGCTGATGGTCTGCCATCATCTGTCACCGTCCATCGCCGAAGATGTTGCCTTCGCTGAATCGCGTATCCGGCGCGAGACGATAGCTGCCGAAGATATTCTGCATGACCTCGGTGCGTTCTCGATGATCTCGTCTGACTCGCAAGCCATGGGTCGTATCGGCGAAGTCGTCATCCGTACCTGGCAGACAGCGCACAAAATGAAAGTCCAGCGTGGCAGTCTTGGCCCGGACAGCGCCGGCGTCGACAATTTCCGCGTGCGTCGCTATATCGCGAAATACACCATCAACCCGGCCATCACGCATGGCATCGCACACGAAGTCGGTTCGATCGAGGTCGGCAAGCTCGCCGATCTGGTGCTGTGGACGCCGGCATTCTTCGGCGTCAAACCCAGTCTGATCTTGAAAGGCGGCATGCTGGTGGCAGCCCCCATGGGCGACCCTAATGCCTCGATCCCGACGCCACAACCCGTGCATTATCGGCACATGTTCGGCGCGCTCGGCGGCGCGCGCCACGCGACGTCGCTGTCGTTCCTGTCGCAAGCGGCCGTCGACGACGGCCTTCCACAGCGCCTCGGGCTGGCCAAACGTATCGGCGTCGTTCGCAACACCCGAGCGATCAGCAAAGCCGATTTGATTCTTAATGACTATCGCCCGAAGATAGAAGTTGACTCGCAGACTTACGAAGTGCGCGCCGACGGCGAACTGCTGGTCTGCGAACCAGCCGACGTGCTGCCGATGGCGCAACGATATTTTCTGTTCTGACCATGCTGCATATCCACGAAAAAACGCTGCTGGCTGGTGAGGCGACAGACACGTTAACGTTGACCTATGCTCGTCGCGAACGCAGTCGCCAGCGCGTGCGCTTGGACAGCGGCAATGAGGCCGGGTTATTCCTCCCGCCTGGCACTCAGCTTGCCGATGGCGATCTGTTGCGCGCCGAGGAAGGGGTATTGGTGCGCGTTCGCGCCGCAGCCGAACCCGTCTCGACAGCACGCACCGCTGATCCGTTGCGACTCGCCCGCGCCTGTTATCACCTCGGCAATCGCCACGTGCCGCTGCAGGTCGGGCCGGGCTGGCTGCGTTATCTGCCGGATCACGTGCTCGATGACATGCTCCGACTGCTCGGCTTGAGTGTGACGGTCGAGTCGGTTCGCTTCGAACCGGAAGCGGGCGCCTACGCGCATCGTTCGCACGCTGTCGCGGCCAGCGCACCGGTACATGACCATAACCACGTTCATGCCCATGATCATGATCACGGACACAGCCATCACCCGCATGAGCACGTCAGCGAGCACGACGTTCGCGACGCGCATGATCAAGGTCAGGAACACGATCACGCGCCGGCGGAGCAACGACAGTGACAGTCCCCGAGGCCAGACCCGCTGCCGGATTGGCGTGTCTCCGTCTGTTGCAGTTGACCAGCCCGTCGCTGCCGGTAGGTGCTTACGCGTACTCGCAGGGCCTCGAGTGGGCAGTTGCTGCCGGCTGGGTGAACGATGAAGCGACGCTGGCTGACTGGCTGCGTGAACAGCTCGCGCACGGGCTTGCGCGAGTCGACCTTCCGCTGCTCGATCGACTGCATGGCGCGGCACTGATTGACGACGCAGCTGCGCTCGCGCACCACAGCCGTGCGCTGCTGGCACGCCGCGACACGCGCGAACTACGCGCTGACGACTGCGATCGCGGGCACGCGCTGGCGCGCCTGTTGCGCGACCTCGGCGTCAGTACCGCGCTACCCTGGGTACACGCTGACGACGCGCCGTACGCTGCATTGCTGGCCATTGCCTGCGTGGCTTGGAACGTTTCGCGCGGCGATTGCGCTACGGCTTATGCCTGGGGTTGGTTGGAGAACCAGGTACTGGCAGGCGTCAAACTGATTCCGCTGGGTCAGGTTGCCGGGCAGCGCCTGCTGCTGCAACTCGCGCCTGGTATCCCGGCCGCGATTGACTACGCCCGTAGTCTGGAAGACGACGACATCGGCGCCACACTGCCGGCGCTCGCCATTGCGAGCTGTCTGCACGAAACCCAATACACCCGCCTGTTCCGTTCATGACGGTCTGGGCGAGCGAGGAGAATTCCTATGGAAGCTGCACCCTCTGTTCAGCGATCGGTACTGCGTGTCGGCATCGGCGGCCCGGTCGGTTCAGGCAAGACTGCACTGATGGACGCGTTGTGCAAACGTCTGCGCGATCGCTACGAGATTGCCGCCGTCACCAATGACATCTACACGCGCGAAGACGCCGAATTTCTGATCCGTAGCGAGGCCCTCACGGCCGACCGCATCGTCGGTGTCGAGACCGGCGGATGCCCGCATACGGCCATCCGCGAAGATGCCTCGATGAACCTTGCCGCGATCGACGATTTGTGCCGTCGCTTCCCCGCCCTCGATCTGGTGCTGGTCGAAAGCGGCGGTGATAACCTGGCAGCGACTTTCAGCCCCGAACTCGCGGACTTGACCATCTATGTCATCGATGTCGCCGAAGGTGAGAAGATTCCGCGAAAGGGTGGCCCAGGCATCACGCGTTCCGACCTATTGGTCATCAACAAGATCGATCTCGCCCCTTATGTCGGTGCCTCGCTCGAAGTGATGGAACGCGACACGCTGCGCATGCGCGGTGAGCGGCCGTTCGTTTTCACCAATCTGCGTCAGGGACAAGGCGTCGAGACGATTAGCGATTTCATCATTCACGAGGGTTTATTGCAGTGAGATTCGCGATGACAGGCAGGACCGCGCTCATCCCATGGTTGGTCGTGGCCATACTCCTGGCGGGCGGCTGCGCCAGCGTCACTTTCAAGCGTGGCGCTTCGCCAGGTGCGATGAGTGCCGACGAAAGCGCCTGCGGTGGTCGTGAGACCGCCGAGCCGGCAGCGTTCCGCCAGTGCATGAAAGACCGCGGCTGGTTCGTCGCCGGGCAATCAGAAGACAGCGTGGCTGGCAGCGCGGTCGAGACGCCGGCAGCGGAGTGGCTGGCGCAAAAACGGCAGCAGACAGCGACGCCTGTTGCGACAACAACGGCGGCGGCAACTGCCGCATCTGCTGCTTCGACCGGTACGTCCGGCGCGGCAGGGCCTGCAGTGGCCGCTCCCACGACGGTGCCCGAAACAGCAATGGCACCCGTCGTCGCGGCACCGCTACCCGCCGCATCCGCGTTCGATCCCATGGCTGAAAAGAAAGTCACCAGCTGGTGGAAACTCGGCGGTAGCGCCGCTGCTTTCGATGGCGCTGTCGCGACCTGTGTGACCGAACTCGGCGTCGCCCATCGACCCGACCCGCCGGCCACGACCGTCACCGCCGGCCTCAAAGCCTGCCTGCGCGCTGCCGGCTGGTACGGGATGTGAGCGTGTGTGCTTCAGCCCCGGCAGCCGGAGAGTGGCGCCCAAACAGCGGTTCCTGATTCCAGACTACTTGGTGGCGATGTTCGGACGCCACTAAGCTCCTGGCCGCGACGATGTCAGCGACGGCCGGCTCGCGATGGGCGGGCGTTACGTGCATCATGCGCTCATGCTGACTAATCGACTGACGACCTACATACTCATCGCGCTCGTGCTCGGCGCAGCGAGCGGATGGCTGGTCAATACGCAGTTCGCATCTTCAGCTGAGGGTTTCGCCAGCGCGCTGGCGTTGCTGCCGATGATTTTTCTGCGCCTGATCAAGATGATCATCGCGCCGCTGGTGTTCACCACACTTGCTGTCGGTATCGGGCGTATGAGCGACGTCGCCACGGTCGGGCGCGTCGGCGTAAAAGCGCTGGCCTGGTTTGTCTTCGCTTCATTGACCTCGTTGTCCCTTGGGCTGGTGCTGGTCAATCTGCTCGAACCAGGTCAGGCCCTGCAGTTGCCGCTGCCAGATGCGAATGCGAAATCGGGAATCGAAGCCGGCGCGTTGACGCTGACGGGATTCATCGAACATACCGTGCCGACCAGTGTCATCGACGCCATGGCTCGAAACGAAATCCTGCAGATCGTGGTGTTCTCGATTTTTTTTGGAACGGCGACGGCGGCGCTCGGCGATCGCTCGCGTACAGTCATCGACGTGCTCGATGCCGGCGCGCATATCATGCTGCGTGTCACTTCGTACGTGATGTTGTTTGCACCGCTTGCCGTGTTCGGCGCGTTGGCGAGCACAGTGGCAAGTCGTGGGCTCGGCGTCCTTGCGGTCTATGGCCTGTTCGTGGCCGAGTTCTATCTGGGTCTGGTTATTTTGTGGTTGATATTGCTCGGCATCGCGACATTCGCTCTCGGTACACGCGTAGTCCGTCTGGTTCGCCGCATTCGCGAACCGCTGTTGCTGGCGTTCTCCACCGCCAGCTCTGAAGCGGCTTATCCGAAAACGCTGGAAGAACTCGAACGTTTCGGCTGTAGCAACCGCATTGCGAGCTTCGTTCTGCCGATGGGCTACTCGTTTAATCTCGATGGCTCGATGATGTACTGCACGTTCGCCGTGATGTTCATCGCCCAGGCCTATGACATCGAGCTCTCGGCCGGCCAGCAGATCATGATGCTCGCCATTCTCATGCTGACGTCGAAAGGTATGGCCGGCGTGCCACGCGCCTCGCTCGTTGTCATTGCGGCGACGCTTGCGCAGTTCAATATTCCGGAAGCCGGCTTGCTCTTGTTGCTTGGCATCGACCATTTTCTGGATATGGGTCGCTCGGCAACGAATGTCGTAGGCAACAGTGTCGCGACGGTGCTGGTTTCGCACTGGGAAGGGGAGCTGCGTAGCGACGACCGACCACACGGCGCGGGCTGACGTTCGCGAGATGATTTTCCTGCCGAATGCCAACCGCATCACGGAGTAGAGCAATGGGCCGGTGTCTATCGAGTCCGTTAATCGCACATTCAGCCATAAGCCTAGACTATGGCTGCGAAACCAAGCTCAGGAGCAGGTCCATGAAACAACGTCACCTCAAGCCGGTGCAAAGCGCAGCTACGCTCATCGCCATTCTGCTCGCGTGCAGTCCCGCTTATGCCGACAAAGACAAGGATTCACACGGTAACGGTCACGGCAAACACGACCGCCAGGAACAGCACCAGCGCGACGATGATCGCGAACACCGACACGATCGTCACGATGGGGGCCACGAAGACGGAAATCAGCACTATTTCACCGATCATCATCGCGTGATCGTTCATCAGTATTATGTTGATGAGTTCTCACATGGTCGTTGCCCGCCCGGCCTCGCCAAGAAGCGCAATGGCTGCATGCCGCCTGGTCTTGCCAAACGCTGGGTGGTTGGTCAGCCATTGCCGCGTGAAATCGTCTATTACCCGCTGCCGCCGGCCGTGATCATCAACCTTGGCCCTCCGCCTGCCGGCGCCCAGTACGTGCGCGTCGCCAATGATATTCTGCTTATCGCTGCCGGGACGGGCATGGTGCTTGATGCATTGGCCGATCTGAGCGGGATGTAGCCCGCCGTGCTGCAGGAAGCAGTTCGTGCAGTATCAGCGCTAGCAGGATCAGCGCCGCTCCGAACACCGTGCGCGCCTGCAGCGCTTCGCCATTCAGCAGATTGCCGAGCACCAGCGCCGATATCGGCGAGATCAAGGTGATCAAAGCAACCTGACTCGCGGCCAGGTGGTGCAGGATGTAGTAGTAGAGCGTAAAGCCCGCCGTCGTCGCCACGACGCCGAGATAGACGATGGCGGCCAGCGTATGCGGCAACAGGTTCGTCGGTCGCTCGCCGTCGAACAGCCACCAGCACAGCGCGAAGCCGGGCAGCGCGCAGCCCAGGCCGCCCGCAACGAGCGTAGTTGGCGGCAGATCGCTCTGCAGGCGTTTCAAGAGGACGGCGCTCAAGGTGTGACAGCAGGTCGAGAACAATACGGCGACGATACCGAGTACAGCGGCCGGCCCGAGCGCCAGTCCGGACTGAAAAACGACGGCCAGCCCGGCTACACCGCAGAGCTGGGCCAGCAGTCGTGCCGGTGTCAGCGTGCGCTCGCCGAGCAGGGCGGCAGCCAGCCCGGCCGTGATCAACGGCGACAAACCGAAGACCACCGCTATCCAGCCCGAGGGAATGAACTGCGCGCCCCAGTAGACACAGAACATCCCGGGGAAGATACCGATAGCGGCTGTCCCATACGCTTTGAACGCAGCTTTGTCGAAACGCAGGAACTCACGCCGCAGCGCACACAGGATCAATACGCACAGAAAGCCGAGTGTCATGCGCGACAGCGCGCCGAACAGAAAGCTTACGCCGTCGCTGCTCCATTTGATGGCGAGCGGGGTGGTCGACCAGATGAGGATCACCCCGATATAAGCGGCTGGCACGTTCATGAGAATTCCTGTCGCTGAAAACAAAAAAGCCGCAGGTCCCGGGCGGGAGCTGCGGCTTCTAGATCTGAAAACGGGTGTTCTAAGTTCTACTCAACCGCAGGCACGCGCAACGACGCGGCTCCCAGCGCAGGACCATGCGCAGGTTTTTCGGGTGGCACTTGGACAGATGTGAACTCATAGGGGGCGGGATACTGCGTGCGGCTGCCGTGCTTGTCAAGCGCCGCCGGCCGCAGCCAGCGTATCGTAGTCCGCACTCATCAGCAGTTCGTGCAGCTGGCGCCGTCGAACGCCCATGTTGCCGCCGTCGAACAGCGGCAGCACAGCGGCATCCTGCAGCCACCCGGCCAGCGGCAGCGCGAGGTCGTAACTGTCGACACCGACGACGCTCATCAGTTTGGTGATCACGTTGACAGCGGACTCGGAACCGAAAATTTTCGAGTGCAGCGCCAGTTCCGTTGCGCCGGGCGCCTGTACGTCCAAGGCATGGCACGAGCGCCAACCGAGATTACGCGCGGCTTCGAGCGTGGTCTTGGCATCGGCCAGTGCGTAACCGACAGCCTGATGTTCGATGATCGGCCGAATGCCACCGCGCTTTTCCGTGCGCGCGAAATGGAGAGCGAAGTCGAAAGCCGCGCGCATCAACCCAACGCCCATGATGCCGACCAGAGCCGCCGTGCTGGTGAAACTTGCATCGATGATGCCGCGCCCGCCACCAACCGCACCGATGACATTCTGCGCCGGAACACGCACGTCAGTCAGACGAAAACGCGGCGCGGCATGGGCTCGATTGCCGAAAGTTTCCATGAGCTGCAACAGTTCGAGACCACGCTCCGGACGCGGCACGGCGATGACCGAAATACTGCCGTCGGGCGGGGCAGTCGCATCGGTGCGACACACGACGCACAGCAGATCGGCACCGTGCCCGTCCCATCCCGAACCGAGCATCCATTGTTTGGTGCCTGAAATCGACCATTCGTCGCCATCCAGTACCGCCGTGGTTCGAACGCCTTCGCCCGGCGCCGGAGACGCGTAGTTCGCGCTGCCACCCGGTTCACTATTGGCGAGTGCTGCCAGCGGTGTGCCAGTGCCAGTGAGGAACGGCGCGACCAAGGTCGTACGCTGTTCTTCCGAGCCACCCACGAACAGCGGCATCAGTCCGAGCAAGGTCGCCAGCAGCGTAAGCGGTACATTGACATCGACCGCATAAAATTCTTCCGTCACGATCGCCATGTCCATCAGGCCAGTCCCCTCGCCGCCAAAAGGCTGCGGGATCAATCGGCGCAGAAAACCTTCGCGGACGACGGCTTCGTAGTAAGGCCGCGTTGCCAGGAAACGCTCCGCCGGTGTCGGCAGATGCCGCGTCGCACCGGGCACCTGACTCAACACCTCGCGGGCAAAACGGCGGGCATGCAGCTGCAGGGCGCGCTGCTCGGCTGTGAGCGTGTAGTCGATGGCCATGGGGACTCCTTCTGGGTCGGCTTCAATTATAAATCAGCTCGCATAGCCAAACGTCGAATCGCCATGGGGTGCCGCTTTGAACTCCGGCAAGCATTCCGCTTGCAGTGAATAGGCGTTTATCAACGGACAGCGGGTGTGCGGTACCACTTCCGGGATCATTTTCTGCACGAAATGCCACGTGACCGCCGCTGTGACGGATGCCTGACTCATGGCCGCGCTCGGTGCAGGCATCGGGCGCTGCCGAAACTCACCCTCCAATAAATCGCATGCAGCAAGCAATTGCCCGGTGACCCGATCCACCCACGGCTGGTGTTGCCGTTCGGCGGGTCTCAGCTCATGCTCGTAAACGATTTGAATGCTCTTTTCGCAGGCAGCCAAGGCCAGGCTGACGATCCGAAGATCGCGACCGAGTTCCGGAATGGTTGTCGGCACCAGACTGCGCGGGTGTGCGACGGCTTCAGCGTATTCCAGCATGATGGTTGAATCCATCAATACGGTTCCATCATCCAGAACCATGGTCGGGGCCTTGACGACTGGATTTATTTTCTCGAACTCGTCGAAAGCCCGGAATACGGAGATCGACTGATGCTCGAAGCGCAGACCCAGCAGTTGAAGCGAGATGGCGACGCGTCGAACATACGGCGAGTCGAGCAATCCGATGAGTCGCATACCAGCTCCTCAAAAATGCCGATACTTCATGGGCAGGCTGCGGCAAGATGCTTCATGGCGGTTACCTTCATCGTGTGAGCGGCCGTGTCGGCACCGCTGACCGTACTACCGGTGATTTCAATCTTGTGACCGATGTGCGGTGTGAGATCAACGCTCGTTGATGCGATCTCGACGGCAGCTGGACCGTCAGGCAAGCCGAGATCGGTCAACCGGAATGCGCCTGCGGCGGCGGCGAGGCAGCCTGTCATCGAGTGTTCCGGGGCTGCGTCTGCCAGTGTACCGTGCGCGGCGACGGTGAGGATGGCGATTAGCACGACGCGGATAGATTGCGGGTGATCCATGCTGATACTCCTGTTGGACAAGGTTGATGACCCGGCGTGCCATGCGGCGCGTCGCGGTGTCGTCCGACGGAGTATAGACCAGCGCCGCGCCACCGACTGCTGATCGGAGCGTCGGGATGCGGAGCTCGCCCGCATCAACCGTAAGGATTATGCAGTCGTGGTTGTCTCGAAAGTCACGCAGCGACTGCTTCGTCACCGGATGCAGAACTCAGACGTGCGATGAGCGTCTGTTTCAGGTCTTCGGCAGACTCGTTCGGCCCCTGGCAGGTCCCGGCAGCATGATGACCGCCGCCACCGAATTCGAGCATCATTTCACCGATTTCAACCGTACTGCGTGCACCGAAGATGGATTTTCCGACGGTGTATACGGTGTTCATTTTTTCGCGGCCCCACATGACGTGCATCGACAGATCGCAGTCCGGGAACATGGCGTAGACCATGAATCGATTGCCGGCATATATCGGGTCTTCGTCGCGCAAGTCGAGAACAACGAGGTTGCCGTGAACTTCGGCGATGCGCTGGATCTGATCGCGAAACAGCTCGTGCTGGGCAAAAAACAATTCGACGCGTTCATGCACATCGGGCAGAGCCAGGATCTGATCGATGGTCAGATCGCGGCAGCAATCGATCAACATCATCATCAGCTGGTAATTGGATATCTTGAAGTCGCGGAAGCGGCCGAGGCCGGTCCGAGCGTCCATGAGAAACGAGAGCAGTTCCCAACCCTCGGGATGCAGCACGTCATCACGACTGAATCCAGCCGAGTCGGCTTTGTCGACGGCTTCCATCATCGCGTTGCTGATGCGTGGAAATTTCGCCTTGCCGCCGAAATAATCGTAGACCACTCGAGCTGCCGATTTGGCTTCCGGTTGCAGGATGTAACCGGGTGTCGGCTTGCCGTCGTTGCGCAGCGCCTCGCTGGCGTGATGGTCGAAGCACAGTCCACAACCGGGAACATAGGGGAGATTGGTCAGGATATCCCGCTCGGTGACGGCAACCTTGCCGTCCTGCACGTCTTTCGGATGATGAAAAACAATCTCGCCGAGCATCCCGAGTTCCTTCAAGAGTACGGCACAGACGAGGCCGTCCATGTCGCTGCGGGTGATCAGGCGGTACTGCGTTTCTTGCGTGCTCATGGGTGGTCCTCCTCCAGCAGGGTACGGAACGGCACGCCGGTGCCGTCGGATCCTGATAGCGGCAGGTCGAGGGGTGGGGTTGAGCGCGGCGACGGCCGCACTCAGGGTCCTGGTCCTTCGTTCAGACCCGTTTGCGCAGATTGCTGGTCAGCCGGGCCAGTGCCGGCGAGATGTCGTGTTGGGCGATATGGACGTGCAGGATGGCCAGGGTGGTGGTATCGGCCAGGGCCGAGGCGAGTGCGCTGACGAAGTCCCCCTCGGTGCGCGCGGTGTAGCCGCGGCCGCTGCCAATCAGGCGCGGGATTTCGGCCACCGCCCACGGATGGACATCATTAAAGCGCCCATCGAGCATCGGCCGCTCAGTGCCATAGCCCTGATTGTCGAGCACCACAACGATGGGCGTCAGCCCGTAGCGCGCCGACGTCGTCAGTTCGAGACCGGTCATCTGGAATGCCCCGTCGCCAACCAGTACCAGCGGCCGCCAGCCGGGCTCGGCGAGCTGGACTGCGATACTGGCCGGCACGGCGAAACCGAGCGACGCGTAATAGGCGCAGGCGATGAACTCGGTCCGCGAATGGATGGTGAGATCGATGGCGCCGAACAGCGCATCGCCAGGGTCGGCGATGACGGCGATGTCCTCTGACAACATGGCATCCAGGCATTCGAACACACGTTCGATGGTGAGGGCGTCGTCGTTGCGTGCAGTAAATGTGTTGGCGCCGGCATGGCAGCTTGGCGGCAGCGTGCCACGCTGGGTGTAGCGGGCGCCGCACAGCGCGGTCATGAAGCTCGCCAGATCGATGCCGTGATAGTGATGACGCCGAATGCTGAGACCCTCCGCGCCAGCGGCGATCATCCGAGCAGGGTCGAGGCTGGCGGTGAAAATTCCGGTATCCAAATCGGTCAGCATGGCGCCGAGGTTGAGCACACAGTCGCTGGTTTCAACAGCCGCGCGAGTCGCTTCGTTGGACAGACTTCCAGCGTAGACGCCGACGAAACCGGGCAGCTCTTCGTTCACGACAGATTTACCCATGATGGTCGTCGCGAAGCGGATGCCGGATTTGCCGACGAGCTGGATCAGGCGGTCCTGCAGACCATAGCGATGAATTTCGACACCGGCGAGTATCACCGGCTGGCTCGCCGTATTCAGCATGGCGAGTGCTTCGGCGAGCGCCTCATCCAAGGTCGCCGGATCGAATGCACGCGGCGCTGCCGGCGGTTTGCGGGCCTCATCGGGTTCCACCGGCAGCAGTGCGCAGTCGCGCGGCAGTTCGATGTAGACCGGTCGTTTATGGCGGGCGGCAGCGGCGAGTACGCGCTCAATCTCGCGCGCTGCGGTTTCCGGATCGTCGAGTACGGCCTGGGCTACCGTTACTTCGCGAAACACGCGCATCTGCGTGCCGAAATCGCGCACGCGGTGGTGGAGCAGGGCGTCGCCGGCAACCTCGCTCACGCCCGGTGCGCCGCTGATGACGACAACCGGCGAACGCTCGGCATAGGCCTGTGCGGTTGAATTGACGAGTTTGAGCCCGCCGACGCCATACGTCACGGCGACCGCTCCGAGTCCGCGAACCCGCGCGTAAGCGTCGGCGGCGAATCCCGCGCCCTGTTCGTCGCAGGTATTGATCAGCGCAATCGAAGATTCCTCGATCGCGTGAAACAGGCCAAGCGCGTAATCACCCGGGATACCGAAGATATGCGCGACGTTGCGTTTCGCGAGTTCCGCGATGAGCAGATCGGCGATCGTGAGCGGCTGCGCCGATACGGTTTCGGCCGGCATGGTCGTACTCAACGTGGAACCTTGGTCGCGCCGCCGGTTTCAGCGGGAACGTCGAGATGGGCCTGGAAGCGCACCGGCATGAGATGCAAGTCAACGATTGCATGACTACCGGCTATCGGCTGCGTCGGCGCAACGGCGCTGTCGCCGAGGCCGGCGGCATCGTATTGCAGCGTTTGCGGTCGGCCACGCAGTACCCGCTTATAGTCGTAAGCCGCCTCGAACTGGACCAGGGCCGGTTTGCCGCCGACCGATACTGCATTGAGCGGCGGCGAATATTTGATGGTCGCGCCAGCGCCGACCAGCGGAATACACTGAGCGATGACGAGGTCCAGCAGCGAGCGACCGTTCAGGCCGATATGCCCGCGCACGCGGTCGTAGGTCTCGTGATACTGGACTTCCGCCATCTGTATCGCGAAGCCGTAACGCCGTGCAAAAAAATCGGCCGCTTCGACGTTGTCGCAGAAAGCACCGGTGATGAAATGTCGCGGTTTGATGCCGGTACGGCAGGCGACGCCGAGATACGCCAAGATGAACGGGCCGAGTGGACCATCCTTGGCGCGTATGAACGTCACGCCCATCACCGCAGGAATGCTTGGATGCAGGCTGCGTGGCAGACGCTCGAGTGCAACGTGCATTGGCAGCTCGAACAGGCTGTAGAAAATTTCGGCGTCGGGCAGGACGACGGTATCGCTGGTGGTGAGGTCGAGAGCAGTTGCCGCAAGCGCCACAGTGGCGCTGTCGCGATGGCCGTAAAGCAGTTCGGGCGCGCTCATGCACCGACCGCCACTTTGCGCGTACCGACGTTGAAATGCGGCATGACTTCCGCAGCAAACAGGCGGAGGCTGTCGAGAACGTCTTTCTGCGGCAGATGTTCACGTGCCTGGACCATGAAAATCAGGTGATCGGCACCCGCTGCCTGCCAGCGTCCAACAGTGTCGATGATTGCGCCGGGGTCGCCGAAGCACAATCCGCTCGCCGGCGGCTTCCTGGCCTCGCCAGGTGCGCCGGGATCGGGGCGCAGCGAGCCGAGCAGACCGAGAGCAGTGTAATTGTTGGCCGGATACGCTTCAGAGACTTCCACGGTCTGCCCGGCCATGTAGCCGAAAGTCTCGACGAGTTCATCGCCGCGCCGGCGCGCGAAATCGTTGTTTTCGTGGCAGTACAACCAGTTTGCAATCGCAATCTGATCGTTGACGAATGAACCTACCGGACGGCATCGCTTGATGCGTTCGCGGTATTCCTTGATGCGTGGCACATTCCGCTCGACGTCGGAAATACTGAGGATCAGCGCACCCATGCCGCGATCGGCGGCATCGAATTCCGTGCCTGGCGCAGTGACCGCGACCCACATCGGCGGGTGCGGCACCTGCACCGGTTTGGGCAGGACGCAACGTTCCGGCATGCTGAAATACGTGCCGTCGTAGGAGAATCGCTCTTCGGTCCACATTTTCGGGATCACGCGGCAGTATTCGTCCCAACTGCGCTTGGTGTCATCGACATTGGCGTTGAATCCACCGAGTTCGTTCCAGGTCGAGGACCGTCCGGTTCCGAATTCGACGCGACCGTTGGAGAGCATGTCGAGAAAAGCGGCTTTCTCGGCCCAGCGTATCGGCGAATGCATGGCCGGCACACAGGTGCCGATGCCGAAACCCAGCCGGATACGGTTGGTTTCGCGCGCGATAGCTGTGAGGAACATGTCTGGGCAGCTCGAGTGACTATATTCCTCGAGGAAATGATGCTCGACGCACCACACACTGGAAAAACCGAGTTCCTCGGCCAGCACGGTCTGTTCAATGGCATTCTCGATCACCATGCGCTGGTTTTCCGTGGTGAACGGACGTGGCGTCGACAGTTCGTAGAACAATCCGAATTTCATGGCTTGACTCCCGCATGGGCCGCGCGGTGCCCGTATTGCTAGTGCCGATGGTGCCGTAATGACCGCCAGGCAGCAGCGCCGGCTACAGTCCGGGGCAACGACCCGTTATCATGGCACTGAGTGATTGCATTAAACATGAATTCGGGCGGTCCTCAAAGCGCACGCTGCGCAAAGGTGGCGCTCCCTACTCGTCGCGTGTGGCCAGTGACGGCAGGAGCTGCATTTGCGTGATGTCCTCGAATTGCCGGTCCGCATCGAGGCCCAGCCTGATGACATCACCTGCGGGCCGACCTGCCTGCATGCAGTCTATCGCTTTCATGGCTATGACGTTCGGCTTGACGAGGTCATCGCCTCGGTCACACCGCTCGCGACCGGCGGTACACTCGAAGTGAATCTCGCCTGCGACGCGCTGCGGCGCGGCTTTGCTGCAACCATCTATACTTTCAATCTGCACCTGTTCGATCCGACGTGGTTCGCCAGCAACGACATCGATATCGCCGAACGGCTGCGCCAGCGCGCGAAGGGCAAACGCGATGCAAAGTTCGATTTTGCGTGCGCCGGCTACTGCGATTTTCTGGCTCTGGGTGGCGAGTTGCGTTTCGTCGATCTGACGCGCGCACAATTGCGGAACATGCTGCGTGCCGGAGCTCCAGTGATCGCCGGGCTCAACGTGACCTACCTGTATCGCCATGCGCGCACCTCGGGTCCGCTGGATGAACCCGACGACATCCACGGCGAGCCAGCCGGGCATTTCGTCGTGCTGAGCGGCTACAACCGGGCCGACAAAACCGTTGTTATCGCTGACCCGTATCTGTCGAATCCGCTGGCGGAAGGACAGTTCTATTCCATTCACATCGACCGCGTCATCGGTGCCATCCTGCTCGGCGTGATGACCTACGATGCGAGCCTGCTGGTGTTGGAGCCACGTACATGACCGTGCTGTTCGTCGTCGACAATCCACGCCGCTGGGATCTGACCATTCCCGGCGTGCAGACCATTTCCGCCGGTGACTATCTCACTGACAGCAGCTACAGCGGCATGCGCGGCGCCAAAGTGTTCAATCTCTGTCGGTCGTACCGCTATCAAACCGCGGGTTATTACGTGTCGTTGCTGGCCGAGGCACGCGGGCATCGCCCGCTGCCGAGCATCGGCACGATTCAGGATCTGCGTTCGCGCAGTGTGGTTCGCACACTGTCGGAAGATCTCGACGAACGCATCCAGACGCTATTGCGGCCGCTACGCTCGCGCAGCTACGAATTGAGCATCTATTTCGGTCGCAATATCGCCGGTCGGTATGATGCGATGGCGCAGGCCCTTTTCAATCTCTTTCCGGCACCTTTCCTTCGCGCGCGATTCGAACGGAGTGGCAAGCGCTGGGAACTTCGCTCGGTGAATCTGATCGGCCCTAACGAAATTCCCGACACCCATCATGCCTTTGTTGCCGAGGCTGCGGCCGGGCATTTCGCACGCGGACGGTTGTCGCGAAAGCGCCGCGCAACACCGCGTTTCGATGTCGCGATCCTGGTTGATCCGAAAGAGGAATCGCCGCCTTCTGATGCCAGAGCTTTGCGGCGTTTCGAACGTGCCGCCGATGCCGTCGGACTGGCAGTGGAATTCATCGGTCGCGACGATGCCGGGCGGCTGGCCGAATTCGACGCCCTGTTCATACGCGAGACGACCGCGGTCAATCATCACACCTTTCGTATGGCGAGCCGGGCAGAAGCGGCCGGGCTGGTCGTTATCGATGACCCACGCTCGATCATCCGCTGTACCAACAAGGTTTATCTGGCCGAACTCCTCGAACGATACGAAGTCGCCATTCCAAAGACCCTCATTGTCCATCGCGGTAACGCGCACAAAGTCGAAGAGGTGACCGGTTTCCCGTGTGTCCTGAAAGCCCCCGACAGTTCATTTTCGGCCGGCGTGATCAAAGTCAACGATGCCGAAGAACTGCACCGCGCACTGGAACGTTTCTTTGATGGCTCGGATCTCGTCGTCGCACAGGAATTTCTGCCAACCGATTTCGACTGGCGGGTCGGTGTACTCGATGGTCGCCCGCTCTATGTCTGTCGCTATCACATGGCGAAAAGTCACTGGCAGGTCATTCAGCGCGATGCGGCCGGGCGAACCTCGGCCGAGGGTGCTGTCGATACGCTGACTGTCGGCGAAGCGCCAGCTGATATCGTCAAAGCTGCGGTCCGCGCTGCAACGCTCATCGGCGACGGTCTGTATGGCGTCGATCTCAAGCGGATTGGCCGACGCGCCGTTGTTATCGAAGTCAATGACAATCCCAATATTGACTCGGGCGCCGAGGACAAAATTCTGAAAGACGCCCTGTATCGCGAAATCATGGGCTTTCTGCTCCGTCGCATCATCGCCCGCAAGCGGCTCGAATTCGAAACCGCATGAGCAACGTACGCCCGCTGGCGGCGTTCAGCGCCTATGGCATCGAAATCGAATACGCGATTGTCGATCGCAACACGCTCGATGTACGTGCAATCGCCGATCGTCTACTGGAAGACGCTGCTGGAGAGCCAACCGCCGATTTTGCGAACGGGCCGCTAGCCTGGTCGAACGAACTGAGCCTGCACGTCATCGAACTCAAGACCAACGGACCGTCGCCGACACTGCACGGACTAGCTCGCGCGTTTTCGTCAGATCTGCGGCGCATCGATGAGCTGTTGACCGTGTATGACGCACGCATCATGCCGGGGCCCATGCATCCATGGATGAACCCGCTGACGGAACAGCGACTCTGGCCACACGAACAGAACGAGATCTATGCTGCTTATGACCGCATCTTCGATTGCCGCGGTCACGGCTGGGCCAATCTGCAGAGCATGCACATCAATCTGCCGTTCGCCAACGATGCCGAATTCGTGCGCCTGCATACCGCCATCCGCACGTTACTGCCGCTGTTGCCCGCGCTGGCTGCGGCCTCGCCCTATAGTGACGGCGTGACGAGCGGATTCCTCGACACCCGCCTCGAAGTCTATCGTCTGAATCAGCGGCGCGTACCGGAAATCACCGGCCGCGTCATCCCGGACTACGTCGGCAGCATCGACGAATACCACGCGCGGATCCTCGAACCGATGTATACCGCCATAGCGCCGCTCGATACCGACGGCGTGCTGCGCGGCGAGTGGCTGAATTCCCGAGGCGCGATCGCGCGCTTCGAGCGCGGCGCGATCGAGATCCGGGTACTCGATGCGCAGGAAGGTCCGGCGGCCGATCTCGCCGTGGCGATGGCCGTTTGCGCCGTAGTTCAGGATCTCTACGAAGAACGCGGCGGGCCGCTGGCGGTCCAGGCTGTTGTCGATACAGCGGTCCTGGCGGATCTGTTCGTGCGTGCAGTGCGGGACGGCGAAGCGGTCCGAGTCGAAGACGCCGGGGTGCTTGCTGCGCTAGGACTGCCAGCGATACCCGTGACCGGAGCGCAGGCCTGGCAGGCACTGCTGGCACGAGCCAGGCCGATACCCGATAGCCAGACGGCGCTGCTGCTGGAGGAACTGACGCAGCGCGGAACGCTAGCCACGCGACTGCTGACGGCAGGTGGTCCACGACCGGACCGAGAACGCCTGCGAGCGGTTTATACCGGGCTCTGTTCGGCGCTCGATCATGGACGGCCGTTCTCCGCGGTTGGCCCCAAGGCAGGGTGATTGTGTCGACCGTGCCCAAACGGACAAGATCTTTCACAATCAAGCCGGGACAGCTGGTCCGGCAAAACGATATTATCCAGACATCCAATTTTCAGCTTTCGGAGACATCGACGATGAGAAGGACACTGACGGCGCTGGGCCTGATAGGGGCAGCCATGGCCGGGGCGAATGCCCACGCGGCCACCGAGAATCTGCTGGTCGACAACAGCACGCTGGCCACGGCTCAGAACGTCGATCCGTTCGCGCTCGACGGACCGCTCAGCACCATCACTGTTCTCGGCGTTCGAGGGTCGGTTTTCGGCGGTGCGCTCGTTGACGATAGCCTGGCCGACTATTACAGCTTCACGGTCGCTGCCAACCAGCTGCTGACCATCTCAGTCGTGGCGCCTGATGGCTACCTGCAGACTGATGATCCGCTCGTGGGTCTGTACAGCACCGGCGGCGTGCAGTTGGCGAATGACGATGACAACGGCGCTGGTTACGACGCGCTGTTGACTTACACTATCACGACCGCTGGCGTCTATTACGTTGCTGTATCCGGCTACGCTGATTTCGATTTCAACGGCATCCCGGACTCCGATCCGCAGAACGAACCGCTGTCGACTGATTTTCTCTATACCCTGCAGATCACTGCGGCACCGGTGCCGGTACCAGGCGCACTCGTGCTGCTCGGTTCCGCGATGGCCGGGCTGGCCGGTCTTCGCCGCCGCGCCTGAACCACCGCGAATTCGGCTGAACGGTCGCCCGCCGTTCATCTGAACGATGGTGCTCCCACTGGTTGACCCAACCGGCGGCCGCCGATAGACGCCGTCGGCCGAGACCAGGTGGGTACTGCGGGGCCTGCCGTAGTATTCTCGCGCCATGAGAATGAACGCACAGGAGTTTCGCGACTGGGGCGCGAAATCAATCACGCTGCTCGGTATGTCGGGCGTCGGTAAGACGCACCTCTCCAGCCGTCTGCGCCAGGCTCACTGGTTCCACTACTCTGCTGACTATCGAATCGGCACGCGTTATCTGAGTGAGCCGATACTCGACAACATCAAGCAACAAGCGATGCAGGTACCTTTCCTGCGCGATCTCCTGCGTTCGGATTCGATCTACATCGCGAACAACATCACGGTCGACAATCTGACCGCGGTGCTGACGTTTCTCGGCAAGCTCGGCGATCCGGCACAAGGCGGTCTGGCGCTGGCCGAGTTCAGGCGCCGCCAGCAGCTCTACCGGGATGCCGAAGTCGCGGCGATGTTCGATGTTCCGGAATTCATTGCCAAGGCGCGCAACATCTACGGTTATCAGCATTTCATCAACGATTCGGCCGGCAGTCTGTGTGAGCTCGATGCGCCGGGCGTACTCGACGTCCTCGCGGAACATTCGTTGATCCTCTATATCGAGGCGACAGCGGAGAATGGCCGCGAGTTGCTGCGCCGCGCCGAAGCCGGGCCGAAGCCACTGTATTACCGCAGCGACTTTCTACAGGTCGAACTGGAACGGTATATGCGCGATCACGCGGTCGCGGCGGTCGAGGCCATCTGCCCAGACGATTTCGTGCTGTGGATGTTCCCGCGCCTGTTTCAGGCGCGTCTGCCGCGCTATGAGGCGATAGCACACACACACGGTTACACCGTACGGGCGGATACCCTGGCCACCGTGCAGACCGAGGCCGAGTTCATCGACTGTATTGCACGCTGTCTCGGCGACTGACGTCGGCCGGCCAGTCAGCGTCAGCGTGAGGCTGGCGCCATCGGCGCGATGGGGCGGGCGAACTCGGCGTGCGCCGCCAGGTCGACCGGGCGATGCTTGACGGTCGTCGATGCCGGATAGCGGGCCAGGCTGTTACCGCCGTTCCAGTCCGTTTCAGGCCGTATCGGCCGGGCACTGAAGTCGCCACCGCAGTTGGGGCAGACGTTCGCAAGGAGCGTCGTCGCGCAGGTTCGGCAGAACGTGCACTCGAACGAGCAGATCATGGCGTCGGCCGACGCCGGTGGCAGTGGCCTGTTGCAATGTTCACAGCTGGGTCGTAATTCCAACATGACGCGCCGACTCCGAATACTCACCTGCAGGAGCGGCAGCATCCTCGCAGTCGCGCGCTCATGCAAGCGTCCTGCGTGCCGGCATGCTGGCTGTACAAGCTGCGTATTGCGCTGGCTCGGCGATTCGTGTGATATCTACTGCACGCGCCATCGGGACAAGGATTGCCGCCATGAACTTCATGCTCTGCCATCGAACCCTGCCCATGTTCGGGTTGATCGCGCTTGTCGGTTTACCGGCAGCCGATGCAACAGCTCAGGAATCGGTCGAGGAAGTGCTTGTCACCGCGCGTCAGCGCGAGGAAGCAATCAGCGATGTGCCGGCCTCGATCACAGCGTTTTCAGCTCAGGATATCGAGCGCGCTGGCATCAAGCGGGCGCCTGATTTCATCGCGCTGACACCCGGAGTGTCGCTGGTCAACACCGCCGAAGTGGGTGACACCCAGGTCAGCATCCGTGGCATCAACGGTACGCGCGACGGCGAAGCGAATTTTGCATTTATCGTCGATGGCATCCTGCATACCAATCCGAGCGCATTCAACCGTGAGTTCGCCGATGTTCAGCAAATCGAAATCCTGAAGGGTCCGCAAGGCGCGCTCTACGGCCGCAGCGCGGCGTCAGGCGCCATGATCGTCACGACGCGGGCTCCGGGCGAGGAATTCGAGGCCGACGCGCGGGCCAGTGCAGGCAGCCAGGATACCTATACGGTCTCCGCCGGCGCCGGCGGCGCGCTGGTGCCGAACCAGTTGTTCGGTCGCGTCCACGTCGACTATCGCGACACTGACGGCTTCTACAAGAACACATTCCAGGACAACAGTCATATCGTCGACGATTTCGAGAACTACAACGTCAATGGTCGGCTTAAGTGGGACGCGAATGAGGATCTCAGCTTCGATTTCAAGGCTCATTACGGTGAAGTCGATGCGGCGGCTATCGGCTTCAATTCCGTGTTTGCGTTGCCGGTCTTCGGCTCAGTTCCGCGCGGTGCGCCGCTATTCGAGGAAGTCAACGAGCACCAGTTCGTATTTCAGAACAATGTCGACCCGCAGAACGACCAGGAATCGATGGATTTCTCGCTGAAGATGGACTACGACCTCGATTGGGCCATGTTGACCGGGTGGTTTCTCTACAGTGACGTCGAGCAGAGTTTCCTCGCCGACGGGACCAGCGGCGCTTTTGGCTTTTTCGCAGGCGAGCCTGCCTGCGTAGCGTCTGCCGCAGCACTCGCCGCCGCTGGCCAGCCGTTCCCGGCACCGACATTCAATACCGGTAATCCGGCGCCATTTGCGTTTGTCGCCGGTGGCTCGTTCTACGGCGCCTATACGCCGACGACCTGCGACGGCTACCAGTACCAGACGCGAAATCAGGACGACCGCAGCTTCGAGTTCCGACTCACATCAAAAGCCGATCAGCAGCTGCGCTGGCAGGTTGGGTTCTATCACCTGGACCTGGACCGCCAGGTCGGCGTCGCCCAGCTCGTCGATGACGGCAGCGCGCTGTTCGGGTCGCTGGTCAATCCGTTGACGGAAGCGCTGGTCAGTGACGACTTCGAGACCTCGGTGTGGGCAGTATTCGGTAATGTTTAGTACGATGTAACCGACACGCTGGAAGCAGCGCTTGCGCTGCGTTACGACCGCGAGGATCGCGACGCGAGTTCGACCGTGCCGCCGCCGGATGTGCAGCGCTCGCGGTTCGTCGATTATACCACGGCATTCTTTGGTTGCGATGACGGCGTGGCCGGCTCGCCGCTCAATCCAGCCTTTGTCGATTTCACCACGTGCACCATCAACAATGCGATCCCGGACCGCAGCGAAGTATGGGACGAAATCCAGCCCAAAGTCAGTCTCCGCTGGGATGTCGTCGAACAGGTGTCGCTGTTTGCGAGTTGGGGACGCGGTTTCAAGAGCGGCGGTTTCAACAACCTGGGCAGTCAGGCAACGATCGATCTGTTCTTCGATAATCCAGGCGTCAATGCCGGCTTGAGCATTGCCGACGAATTCGACAAGGAAACTTCCGACGCTTTCGAACTCGGCTTCAAGAGTACGCTCGCCGGAGGCCGCGCCAAGGTAGAAGGCGCTGTCTTCCACACGCTGATCGACGACATGCAGTTCTTCAATTTCTTCGTCGGCCCGTTTGGTCTGCTGCGTGTCGTCTCGAACATCGACGAGGCCTCGATCACCGGCGGCGAACTCGCGCTGGCGATTTCGGTGACCGATCAGATTTCAGTGTTCAGTGGCGTCAGCTACCTGGATGGCACCATCGACAAGAATCGCAATCGCCCGCAGACCGAAGGAAATGAAATTCCCTATGCGCCTGAATTCACCTTCAATATCGGCGCCGGAATTCGGCGGTTCATTCATCCACCCGGGTTCGCAGCGTTCGTGGGGACTCGAAGTTTCCTACAACTTTTGAATCCCCGCATCACCGGCCTGTCAGTCGTTGACGACCTGATACACCTGATATTCGACGCCGCCGGGGATGGCGCGCCCCTGGCCGACGCAGACGATATTGTTCACCCACGCATACCGCGGGTCGCCGGTCTGCAGACGGGGCGAGGCAAAGAAGTACGCTTCGCCAAACTCGGTGCTCCCGTGGCCGCCCAGCGCCGCCTGCACGCGCGGCGTCATTTCGACGCAGCCGAAATATTCGACATAAATGAAAGCGCCATCGTCGGTCTCGAATGTCACCCGCACATCGAGGTGCCCGTAGCCGTCGCCGATAGTCAGCCAGTCCGCTGCTGCCGCGCCGCGGATCTTGCCTTTCAATCGCGGCCCCGAAAATTCCCCACCCGCAACTTCGGCAATCATGCGATGCCCGCGCGGCCCGGTCCCGACATCGAGCAGCCCGTTCAGCTGTGCCTGATAACTCATCAAGAATTCAAGTTTCATGGTGTCTCTCCTATGCGTTGATGGTGCATGCGGCGTGCTATTCGATCACCCCTTTCGGCGCACGCTGATTCATGAACCCGAACATGTAGCCAGCGACCCGGCGCATCTGGATTTCTTCCGCGCCTTCGGTGATGCGATAGCGACGATGATGGCGATAAATGTGTTCGAACGGCTTGTGTCTTGAATAGCCGATGCCGCCGTGGACCTGCATGGCGCGATCGGCCGCTTCGCAACACAGGCGGTTCGACCAGAAATTGCACATCGAGACCTTGTCCGAAACCGTGAACGCGCCATAGGTATCCATCATCCAGGCGGTCTTGTGGATTAACGCACGTACCATCTCGCATTGTGTCTGCAGTTCGACCAGCGGGAACTGAATGCCCTGATTGCTGGCCAGCGGTTTACCGAAAGGTTTGCGGACCTTGGCGTAAGCAACCGATTCGTTGATGCAGAATTGCGCCGCACCGAGGCTCGAGGCGGCCTGTCGGATCCGGTTCTCGTTGAAAAAGTGTTGCACGACCTGCAGGCCGCGACCTTCACCGCCGAGGATCGCCGAATGCGGCACGCGGACGTCGGTCAGGCTGATGCGGCCGTGATCGGTCGGCATATTGAACGTCCACAGCATTTCCTCGACTTTGAAGCCGGCCGCATCTGTAGGAACCAGGAAAGCCGTGATGCCGTCGCCATCGCCGGCTTGACCAGCCGTGCGGGCAAAAATCAGATCGCAGGGCGCGGTGTGAATGCCGGTATTCCAGGTTTTTTCGCCGTTAATGCGCCAGCTGTCGCCCTCGCGCACCGCCGTCGTTTCCATGTGTGTCGCATCGGATCCGTGGTCGGGCTCGGTGATACCGAAAGCGATAAACGCGGTGCCATTCGCCAGCCCTTCGACCCATTGCGCTTTCTGCGCCGGGCTGCCGTAGTTCAACATCAGCAACAGGCCGATGTTGTTGGCGACAATGGCGTGCTCGTTCTGCAGGTCGCAGTGCAGGCCGAGACCTTTCCCAGCGAGATGCTCCCGGATCACGGCCATACCGAGGTTGGTGCCGTCGCGCCCACCGAACTCCGCGGGGAACGCATAGCGGTAGTGGCCAGCGGCATCGGCACGGCGTCGGGTTTCGGCCAGCAGCGCTTCCCAGTCGTGACGCGGCAGTCCGCCGCGATCCCAGTCGGTACGCGCATGCTCGCGTCGATGGTCGAAAAAACGGATGTTATCGTCGACTGCCTCGAGCGGCTTGATCTCGCGTTCGATGAATTCATCGAGCTCATTCAGATAGGCGGCTAGCGGTGCCGGTATGTCGAAATTCATGCGACCTCCTTCAGCAATTCGCGCGCGATGATGACGCGCTGAATTTCGCTGGTGCCTTCGTAAATGGTTGTCACGCGCGCGTCGCGTGCATGGCGTTCGAGTGGATATTCTTCGGTATAGCCGATACCGCCCATCAATTGCAGCGCGGTATAGCAGGCGCGATTCGCCGCTTCGGTGGCAAAAAGTTTCGCCATCGACGCGCTTTTTGTGTATGGCGCGCCGGTCTCTTTCTGCCAGGCCGCGTTCATGAGCAGCAGGCGGGCCGCTTCCATTTCGGTATAGGCGTCGGCCAGCATGAACTGAATGGACTGGAACTCGGCGATGCGTCGGCCGAATTGTTCGCGTTGGGTGGCATAGTTGCGGGCGACGTCGAGCGCGGCCAGGCCGACACCGAGAGCGAGCGAGCCGATGCCGATACGTCCGCCGGTCAATTCGCCGACCGCTATGCGAAAACCGTCGTTTTCCGTGCCAAGCATGGCCTCGGCGTCGACGCGACACTGATCGAACACGACCGGATTGGTGGCCGAGGCCCGTTGGCCCATCTTGCGTTCCGCACGCCCGACAGTGACGCCCGGATTGCTGCGCTCGACCAGGAAACAGGAAATCCCTTTGCCGGGTGCTGCCGCGCTGTCCGTCACGGCCCAGACCACGAACACGCCGGCATACTCGCCGCTCGTAATCCACATCTTGGTCCCGTCGAGGATCCAGCTGTCGCCGTCGCGGCGGGCGCGCGTTTTCAAGCCAGATGGATCGGAGCCGGCCACCGCTTCCGAGAGACAGAACGAACCGGCCGCATACTCACCGCTGCACAGGCGTGGAATGTAGCGCTGTTTCTGCGCCTCGGTGCCCATCGCCTGAATGACTTCGCTGACCAGATTGTTGACCGACATGGTCACGGCAGTGGAAGCGCAGCCACGCGCGATCTCGGTCATTGCGACACTGAAAGCGACAACGCCGGCGCCCGTGCCGCCATAATCAGGCGAGACATTCAGGCCCATGAATCCGAGCTCGGCCAGCGCATGCAGTTTGGCCAGATACAGTGGTCGGGCGTCGGCTGCTTCGAGAAGGGCTGCGACCGGGGCCAGCTCGGTCGTGGCATAGCGGCGCGCGGTATCCTGGATCAAGGCCTGTTCTTCGGTCAGGGCAAGATGCATGGTCGGGCGTTCCTGGAGACGGGGCAGAATAGTGCCGCAGCCGCTTCCAAAAGACCATGCTCAGGACCCGGGTCCTGAGTCCGACGTGGTTGGGGTGGAACGCATCGCCGTGGTAACTTGCCAGAGCGGCTGCCGGCGGCGTGTTGCAAGCTGCCGAGAACTCGAACAGGGGGAGCCGTGCATATCATCGAGACCAGCCAGAGCGTGTTGCCGCCGTTTACTTTGCGGGGCCCGCATTCATGACGCTCGCCTGCGATGTCGCGCTGAAGTTGCGAATCGAGACCCACCTCGCCGCTTTCGAGCGCCTGCACGACAGCGCGGGGCAGGGGCGAGCATCAGCGGTAGCGCTGGCCGTCACCGATGGCGCTTACGGTGCCGATCTCTCCGGCCTGCCGGTGCATCGCGAATGGCAAAATGCGGCCGCGCTGATCCTTACGCGACGTTCGCTCCAGTTGCGCAGTCATCCCGGTCAATGGGCGCTGCCGGGCGGTCGTGTAGACGACAGTGAAACGGCGGAAATGACGGCGCTGCGCGAAATGCGCGAGGAAGTCGGCCTGGCTCTGACGACGGCCGATATCATCGGCCGGCTCGACGACTTCGTCACCCGTTCAGGTTTCGTTATCACGCCAATCGTGGTGTGGGCTGGTCCGCGCCGTTGCCTTGTTGCGAACCCCGAGGAAGTCGAGGCAATACATCGCATACCGGTCAGCGAATTCATGCGTGGCGATGCACCGCTGCTCGAGGCTTCACCGGATGGCGGTGAGCCGGTCCTGCGCATGCCGGTGGGCGATTCCTGGATTGCGGCGCCGACTGCTGCAATCCTCTATCAGTTTCGCGAAGTCTGTCTGCTCGGCCGTGCTACCCGCGTTGCGCATTACGAACAGCCGACCTTCGCCTGGCGTTGACGGAACGATTCGATGGCGACCATTACGCAGCCCAGTCCGACCAGCGCGCGCGCCCCTTATTACGCGCGCCCGCGGCCGAACTATCCGTTCAATCACTGGTGGATAGCCGCGACGTCGGCCGAGTTCGGTCCCGGCCAGCTGGTTTCGCGCCGGCTGCTGGGTTATCCGATAGTGCTGTATCGCCGCACGGACGGTGCGATGGCGGCGCTCGAAGATCGTTGCCCGCACCGCGGCACGCCGTTGTCTCTCGGTTGGCTCGAGGGCGACGAACTGGTGTGTGGCTATCACGGTCTGCGCTTCACGGACGACGGACGCTGTGCACGCATTCCGACGCAGGTTCAGATCCCGCCGACTGCGTGTGTACGCGCGTTTCCTGTCGTCGAAAGCGCGCCGTTCGTGTGGGTCTGGACCGGCGATCCGGCACTTGCCGACGAGGCTCGTGTGCCGAACTACCCGTGGCTCACCTCGAGCGACTGGGTCTCCGCGCTCGGCTATATTCACGTCAAAGCAAATTACCTGATGCTGAAAGAGAACGTACTCGATCTGACGCATTTTGCTTTTGCTCATCGTTCGACGTTCGAAATGGACGATGACTATGGCACGCCGCCGGAATGCGTGGTCGAGAATGAGCAAGTTTCGTTTCGCCAGGCATTCATCGACAAACCACTGCCGCCATTCTACGGCGATGCCTGTGGGCTGGCTGGGATAGCAGTCGATCGTTTTGATATAGGGACCTCGCTGTCGCCGGCCGAGCACGTCTTCACCGCCCGTATCGTCAATCGTGCTCCGGCGCCGGATCAGCGCGCCGAATATTTCGTCAAGTTTCAACACATGACCACGCCGGAATCGCCGACATCGCATCACTACTGGTGGGTCATGGCGCGGGATCACGGCCTCGGCCCGCAGGCGCAGGCCTGGATGCAGCGCGTCATCGAAGCGGGATTTGCCGAGGACAAACGCATACTCGAAGCGATCCAGGCGCAGATAGTCGACGATCCCTACCCGGAACGAGCCGTCGAAATCAGCGTGCTGGCGGATAGAGCCGGCTTGCAGGCACGACGTCAGGCGCAGCGGCTGATCGATCGCGAGCAGTCGTCAACGGGAGCAGTCCCACCAGACTCAATTACCACCGAGGACTCCCTGTGAAAATTGCCCGTTATCGACATGGTCAGCCATCGACTGTCAGTCTCGGTCTGGTCGATGAGGGTGCCGGAACAGTAACGCCGCTGGTGCCTGTCGCCGGTGGCAGCGATGCCATGATCGCCGTGATCGGCGCTTCGCTCGCCGGCACGCCACCGCGTACCAGCGGTCCGCCGTTGTCGCTGGCGGCGGTTCAGCTTCTGGCACCCATCGAGCAACCGAGCAAGAACGTGCTGTGCATCGGCAAGAACTATGCGGCCCATGCGGCCGAGTTCACCCGCAGCGGTTTCGACTCGTCGGCGCGCGATGGCCAGGACATCATTCCCGAAGCTCCGATAGTCTTCAGCAAGGCGCCGTGCACCATGACCGGCGCGCACGACGATATCGTCGTGCCGTGGAATATCACTTCGCAGATGGACTACGAAGGCGAACTCGGTGTTGTTATTGGGCGACCGGGTCGCGCGATCACGCGTGCCAATGCCTACCAACACGTGTGGGCCTATTGCGTGATCAACGATGCCACCGCGCGCGATCTGCAGTCGCGACACAAACAATGGCTGCTCGGCAAATCGATCGATACGTTCTGCCCGATAGGGCCGTGGTTGACGACTGCCGACGAAGTCGACCCGGAAAATCTCGAACTCTCGTGCTGGGTCAACGGCGAATTGCGCCAGCACGCTAATACGCGGGATCTGATCTTCGATATTCCGACCATCATCGAGGCGATATCCGCCAGTATGACGCTGGCCACCGGCGACATCATCGCGACCGGCACGCCTGCCGGTGTCGGCATCGGCTTCGACCCGCCGCGTTTTCTTGCCAGCGGCGATGTGGTCAAAGTCGCTATCGGTGGTCTCGGTCAGATTGAGAACCGACTGCGGTGAAAACGGCGCGTCGCGGCTGGCACTGGCAATGAGCGGCGAAGCGCAGCTGATCTATGTGTGTCGGACCTGCGCGCGCGCGGCTCACCCAGGCAGCAGCGAGGCAGGGGCCGGGCTGCGTCTGGCAGAGCAGATTAGTGCAGCACTGGCCGCAGGTGGTGGGGAATTGGACGTTCGTGAAGTGGCCTGCCTCAACGGTTGCCTGCAGCCGTGCAACGTGGCGCTGCGTGGTAGCGGCCGGAATACGCTCCGTTTCAGTCACGTTGTCGAAGCCGACGTTCCCTCGTTGATTGTCTTCAGCCGGCAATACTGGGCAAGTGCACCAGGCCAGGATGTCAGTGAGTCGATACCGCCGCAGCTGCGCGTTAAACTCACTGTCGATACCGCGCCGCTGGCCCATTGAGTGCTGCTGCCAGCGGCCTGATCGGTCCATACGCTACCAGGCGGGGAGTACAGCATGAGTCGCATTCTGTTCAGCAACGTCAATCTCTTTGAAGGCACGCGCCCGCGCTGCGAGCCCGGCGAAGTTCTGGTGAGTGGCAATCGGATAGTCCAAGTCGCCGACGCCGGTACGAGCCTGCCGCGCGACAATATCGACGAGGTCATCGACGGGCAGGGCGCCACCCTGATGCCGGGGCTGGTCAATCCGCATTGCCATTTCACCTACAGCAACGCGACCAGTCTGGCCGACATCACGGCGCTGCCGGTGGAGGAGAACCTGCTGGTTGCGGTCAAGAATGCCAAGACCTATCTCGATTACGGATTCACGGCCGTGATCGGCGTCGCTTCGGCCAAGCCGAGGCTGGAAGTGGTGGTGCGGAACGCCGTCAATAAGGGGGAATTGCCGGGGCCGCGCATTCTGGCCTCGACGCCGGAATACACCGTCAGTGGCGGCGTCGGCGATGACTCCCGCCTCGATCGCTACGTACCGTCCATCGGTCTGATCTGCAACGGAGCGGAGGAATTCCGCAAATCAATCCGCGAGCTCATTCGCGAAGGTGTCGATATCGTCAAGTTCAACAACTCCGGCGACAGTTTTACCCTGGGCCGGCTGCCTGGCGACATCAACCCGATGACGGAAGACGAAGTTCGCGCGATTTGCGAAACGACGCTGAATCTCGGTAAACGGCTCGCTGCTCATGCGCATACGGATAGTGGCGTGCGTCAGTGCATACGTTACGGCGTCGAGCTGATCAATCACGCGACGTTTGCCAGTGACGCGACTATCGAGGAACTTGCCCGCCATGCCGACAGTCATTGGGTAACGCCCGCCATCGCGGCGCGCTATAACACGACTTACGAAGCGAGCGGATGGGGCATTACGACAGCGATCGCGGAAGCCATAGGCAACAAGCGCGAACTCGAGGCTGGATGTGCAACGATGCGCAAGATGCACCAGGCGGGTATTCGCGTGCTGCCTTTCGGCGACTACGGTTTCGCCTGGTTGCCGATAGGGACCGACAGCCGCGATCTCGAGCACCTGGTAAATCTGTTCGGCATGCAGCCATGGGAAGCGCTGCGCGCCGCAACTGCTTATGGTGGCGAGGCCTGGGCAGGTCGGAGCGGCGAACGACTCGGGCGCATCCAGCCGGGGTATCTGGCCGATCTCCTTTTGATCGATGGCGATCCGCTGGCCGATATCACGCTGCTGCAGGATCTGCGTCGTATTCTCGCTGTCATGAAAGATGGCTCTTTCCATCGCCCGTTCCATGGTCGTCCGGGACAGGCCCGGCGAGATCAGGCCGCCGCTTGATTCAAGCCATCCAGGATTTCATCTGGGGGTCAGCGAGCCTCGACGGTGTACCCTCAACGCGCGCCGGCGTGATCCGACTGCTGCGTTACGGCCACGTCCTGTTGCGTGATCTGGCCGATGGCGAACTCGCATTGCGCGCCGGCAGTCTGGGCTTCACCACGTTGCTCTCGCTGGTGCCGTTGCTGGCCGTCAGTTTCTCGGTCTTGAAAGGGTTTGGCGTACACAATCAGCTCCAACCCGCATTGGCGCAGCTGCTTGCGCCTCTCGGTCCGCAGGCGGCGGCGATGACCGCCACCATCGTTGGCTTTGTCGAGAACATGGACGTCGGCGTACTCGGCGCCATCGGGCTCGCGACGCTGCTATACACGGTCATTTCGACTATGCAGAAAATCGAAAGCGCGATGAATTACAGCTGGCGGATCAGCGCTGTGCGAACGCCAAAGCAACGCTTCAGCGATTACTTGAGCGTGCTCGTCGTCGGCCCAGTGCTGATTTTTGCCGCACTTGGTATCACCGGCGCAGTCAGCAGCAACAGCGTGGTCAACTATCTGGCGAGTTTCACCCTGATTGGTGCGGTGTTCGAACGGGTTGCACTCCTGCTGCCTTATCTGATGATCATTGCCGCATTCACGTTCATCTATCTTTTCATGCCGAACACGCGCGTCCGGTTCACCTCGGCGCTGGTCGGCGGTATCGCCGGTGGCCTGCTCTGGCAGACCGTCGGCTGGGGGTTTGCCCGTTTCGTCGCAGGGTCGACGCAATATACGGCGGTCTATTCGGCGTTCGCCGGCCTGATGATTTTCTTCGTCTGGATCTATCTGGCCTGGCTCATTCTCCTGGTCGGCGCCAACGTCGCGTTCTATTATCAACACCCCGAACATTTGCGAATGCGCCGGCGAGAGGCGCGCCTGGGCGCGCGCGAACGCGAAGCGCTGGCGCTCACTGTCTGCAAGCTGATCGGCGAGCGGCATTATCGCGGTGAGCTGCCGTGGACGGTGCCGGCGCTGGCACGTCACCTGCTGTTGCCGGAATCGCTCGTTCAACCGGTCGTAACGGCGCTGGAACTGGCCGGTCTGCTCGCCAGCAATACCGCTCGCGTTGCGGGCCTGCTGCCGGCCCGTGCCTGGGAAACGACAACGGCTGCCGAAGTGCAGTCGGCGCTGCGCGATGCCGACGATGAGGGATTGCTGTCGTCCGGCAAGGCCGGCGTGAGTGAGGTCTGGACGCTCGTGCGGGCCGCCGAAGCCGCCAGTACCGCAGTGCTGGCCGAGCACCGATTGAGCGAGCTGTGCCGGCGCGAAGACAGGCCAGGAAAGCACAGCAATGACTGATCTGCCGCCGCCGCCCGGTACGGGCGCGGACAGTGCGAGCACCAACGGCGTGCCGTCTGTCCTGCCGCGCACGCTGCGTCGTCGCCATGTCGTCCTGCTGGTGCTGCTCATCGTTGTCGGCGCTATCAGCGCGTTCTGGTTGCGCCCGGCAACGCAGCGCGAACTGGCACTCGAGAAACTCGCGCCGTTGGTCGAAGAACTGGATATCGATTACATCCACGTTACGCCTTGGTCGCTGGATTTGCGTGGTCTACGGATGGTCTACGAGGGCGCCGTTTATCAGGTCGGCGTAATCGACGCCGGCTTCAATCTTTTCGGATTGTTCTCGCATACGCTGAAGGTCGGCCATGTCGAACTGCATGGCGCCGTGCTCGATCTGCGTGAACTGGTACCACCGTTGCCCGCGCATAAACCATTTGCCGGCGTGCTGGCTTTGTTGAATCAGGGTTATGCACTGGTACTCGACAGTATTGATGCCCGTGCGAATGTTCTGCTCCGCGGCGGTCACACCATCGATTTGGTGCTCAACGGTAGCGGACTGGCACCGCTCGCGACCGGCAACCTCGAACTCGCCATGCGTTACGCCGGCCCGATAGGCACACAGACAGCGGATATTCGCGGCACACTCGCCGCCACGCAAATCAATCGAGGTCGGGTCAGCGCGCTCGGTGTCGAGCTGCGCACGGCGCTGCTCACGCAGGACGGGATCCGGCCTGAACCGCTTGCTCTACGGCTGCGCATCGAGCCTGCAGCAGAATCCACATCGTCGCGCGAACTGCAGCAGTCTGACGGGAGGCAGCTGCTGACCCTGACGCCGGAATCCATACATATCGAACTCGCGCTCGGTGTGGACGAACCCGCTCTGCTCGAAGTCGATGGGCAGTATCGCGGTGAGGACGGTCGCTTCAGCGCTGACTACACCTTGACGGCTGCCACCCCCTTGCTTACGCCGTATGCCGGCAACAGTCCATTGCCAGACATTGCGAGCACCAGTCGTGGGCATCTCGAAATCGATACGATGACCTTGAAGGGCACTCTGACCCTTGATTCGACGACGCGGGTGTCAGCTCTGACTGCCCTGCTCGGCGATGCACCGACAGTGCCGGCAAATGCTGCCCTGCATTCACTCGCTCGCGCTGACTTCGATGCCACCACGTTCACCCTGGCCGAACTCAGCGTGAACGTACGCGACGCCGCCGGTATCGATCGTCTGCAAGCGTCACTCACGGCGCCAATCGTCGTGCCGTATGCCGCGCCGCGCAGTGTGCTCGAGGTCCCGCGCGAATTGGCCACCATCGAGCTGGGACCGGTGCCACTATCCTGGTTCGACGGCTTGGCCACCGGCTACGCCATGACTGGCGAACTACGCGGGCGTTATGCGCTGATGGTCGATGAAGCGGCGCGCTTAAAGCTGAATGCGACGGCGGACACGACGCTGGCGGATCTTCGCGTTGCTGCAGTTGCCAGTCCGGCCGGTGATGGTGCAGTCGGTCCCGACAGCGAAGCCGCGACAGCTGCAGAAGCCACGCCTGCCGATGACATTGTTGCCAGCGCGGACGAAGAGGCCGCTGCGGATGCAGTAGTCGACCCGCTGTTGTTTGAGGCGCTGACGGTAACGATGCAGCCCACCGCCAGTTGGTCGAGTGATTTCGTTCGCTTTGCCTTGAACGACATCAAGGTGGCCAGTGGCGATTCAGTGCTGGCGAATCTGAACGTCAAAGCGGCCAGCAAATCAGGCGGAGAACCACCGCGCAGCTGGCGCTATCGTGTGGATGGCGAACTGGACTATGACGCACTCGGCAAGCTGCCGGTCATTGCACGACGGGTGAGCAGTTATCGACTGCCTGCCGGCCTCGGCGCACGTTTCAAAGCGCTTATCCAGCAAAGGGCCGATACTTTGTCGATCGAAAAAGCCGAAATCGACGTGCATGAACCGGCGCATCCCGAAGCGCTGCAACTGCGCGGACTGCGGCCGTTCAACCTGGTCTTCACTGACGACGGCGTCGAGTTGACCAATCGCACCGGCGAACTCGCCACCGTTGCCACGCGCGGGTTTGAACTCGCCTGGTTGAACCCGTTGCTGCCGGACGTTCAGCTCGCTGGCAGCGTCGCCGCCGCGGACCTGGTACTCACGGCACCGTCAGCGGGCACGCTGAGCCTGACTGCCATGGCACCGTTGCGGATCGAACGACTCGCGGTGCAGCGCGGCTCCGAACCGCTCGTACGCGATCTGGGCCTCACCGTCTCGAGTTATCTGATGTATTCAGCGGATGCCGCCTCGATTTCGCTATCAGGCATTTCCGTAACCAGCGGTGGGCACACCGTACTGAGCGGCGGTACAGAGCTTGCTATCAGCGGACTGGCTTCGAATTCGCCGCGCTATCTGGCGAGTGGCAAATTGACTGTCGACGTCGCCGCAGCGGCAATGCAGCCGTTTTTTGCCACCGCTCTGAGCAAGCCGTTGCCGGCCTTGCCGATCGAGGCTACTACCGACTTTGCCATCGATGTCGCGGGTGACTCGATTGCGACCCGGAACGCGCATGCCGAAGTGCGCGTCGGCGAGCGTGGCCGCGTCGTGCTCGAAGCCGAGCCGGGGCTGGTAGTGAAAACCCGGCTCGGAGCCGGAGAAAAGCTAGCGCAATATTTCGTTGGCGCTGCGGCACTCGATATCGAGCATTTGTCGTCGGCGACACTCGGCGAATTCCTGACCATGACAAACATCCATTTCGCCGAGATCAATTCCAGTCTGCGCGTTCGTTCGGATGGCACGATCCTGCGTGCCAACACCGTAGCGCCGCTAGGGGTCGATGCAATCCGAATCAACGACGGCGCGCAGGCGCTCGTTCATGAATTCTCGGTGCGCTCCGATGCCAGTCTGCGTGTCGAACAGGACGAAGTCCGCGTGTTGCTTGAAGATCTCGTGCTGATCTTTGCCTCACAGCCGGCCAAACCGGCTGTGGCTGGCCATGTCCGCATGCACATCGAGCCCGGGCGCACCGTGCCGTTAACGATGCTGTCGGGTGAAATGCGGGCCGATCTGCCGCAACTCCTCGAACAGCCGGCAGTGATGCCTGGCCACAAGCTGAAAGGCGGTACGTTGACGATGACGGTCGAGGTCGACGACTCGCGCAAGATCGCGGCGAATATCGAGTTGACTGAACTCGCAGCAAAGAAGCCGCTCGCCATCGAGACCTTCAAATTACCGGTGGCCGGCGAACTCGCCGCCGACGGTCGCGGCTTCGATGTTACAGCGCCACTGGTCGGGCGCGGTAAATCCGGGCCGAGCGACGCCGACATCGTCGTGCATTACGCGCCACAGCCGGACGAGCCGCGTGTGCTGCGTATCGATGTCGCCAGTGAGGTGTTCTACTTGAACGATATTCTCGCTTCGATCACGGCCATCAATCCGCGCGGCACGGGTGTGGTTCCGGTCGACGGCACGAAGCGCGTCAAGATTGCGCTGAATCAGGTTCCCGACGAGACAGCGGTATGGAAAGTGGTTCCTGCCGCTGTGATTATCGACGTCCATATCGACAAGCTGTTTTATTCCGATTATCTGGCGTTCACCGAAGTTGGCGGGATACTCGACCTGCGTCGAACGAAGCTGGCTCTGAAAGAAATTCGCGCCCATTTTCATGACAGCGCAATCAAACTGAACGGCGCGACGCGCTTCAAAGCCGGCCTGCCGGAACCGTACCAGCTCGATTTGACCGGCACCGTGAAGGATTTCGATCTGAACCAGTTCTTCGCTGAACTCGTGCCAGGCGAGAAACCACGCATCAAAGGCCTGTTCGGTGGCGATATCAAGGCGTTTGGCGCGTTTCCGAACTTCTCGCAATTACGCAACAACGTTCTGTTCGACGTCGTGATGACGAGCCGCGACGGCCTGTTCCGGCCGTTACCGCCGGGCAGCGGCCTGCTGGTCGGTGCATCGGACTTGTTTGGCCTGGTTGGCGAGACGCTTTCCTACGTACCGACGGGCGCATTCGGCGCGGGCGCCGTCGCACGGCTGGTAAATTACATCTCGCGTATCGAATACGACACGATCGATATTCATCTGCTGCGAGACGAACGGCGCGACATTATCGTCGAACAGTTTCTGGTCCTGAGTCCAACCGTCGCGCTGACGGCAACGGGTGGCGTGAAATACGAACCGGGCAAAGATCTGCTCGACAGCGCACTGGAGCTGAATGCTCATCTCGATATGCTGGGTCGTGGAGCCGCAATCCTTTACAGCATGGATCTGATGCAGGACGAGAAGAACGACTTCGGCTATCAGCGTGGTCCGGAATTTCGCATCTGGGGTACGCCGGCCGAGCCGCAATCGAACTTCGATGAAATCGTGGAACGCGCTGGCGATGGCACCTTGAAAGGCGCAATTACGCGGCCAATCTCCGGGCTGATCGGCAATCTCCGATATCGCTGGTTCAATAACGACAGCCGTGCGCGCGAATCCGCACAGCAGCACCGGCGCGAACAGCGCGAAGCGCTGGAAGCCGGTGCTGCTGCCGCGGATAAAGCTGCGGCAGCCAGGGCCGAATCAGCCTCAGACGGGCAGTAGTCCGATCATCTTGCCGAGCACGCGCAGCCGCTCGCCAACGCTGAGCGGTGGCGGTTCCTCGAAATGCGGGCGAATGACGATCAGCGTGCGATCGTCTGACGACAGCGCCTCACCCGCGAGTTCAGCAAGGGCCGCGTTCAGTGCCGGCCCAAAATGCCGCGGTTCGTGCGCCGAGATCCCCTGTGCGACGGCAAGCAGGCCGCGTTCGCCGATCAGCCCGTGCGGCGTGGCGGATTCCGAGTAGCCGTCGCTGTACAGCACAACGAGATCGCCCGGGCTCAACGGAAACGCGAACTGCTGATAGTTGGTCGGCTCGATGATGCCAAGGGGCAGATTCAGGCCACCGCTGGCCGGGAGATCGTGGTCGAAATCGATCAGCTGCCAGGCGCGTGTCGCCGAGCGGTACCACAGCGGTCGCGGGTGCCCCGCATTGCACACGACCAGATGTCGCGTCGGCCGATGAAAGCTTGCCAGGAGGGCGGTCGCGAAACGACCTCGCGTGGCCTGGGCCAGATATTCGTGATTGAGTACGCGCAGAAATTCGGTCTGATCTAGCTGATTGATGTGACGGCGCATGAGCTGGCGCAGACCGCGCGCCAGTGGGGCTGTCTCGAGACCGTGACCGGCGACATCGGCGACGGCAAATCGCGCGATCAGGCCATGCCCGCAAGTCGAGACGAAATGGACGTCGCCACCGAGTTTTTCGCCGTGAAACGCGCGCGAGTAGACCCAGGCATCAACTCCCGGCAGCGTCAGCGTCTGTTCGACGTCAGCGCTGGCGCCCCAGATCTGCAGGCAGCCAAGCGCGGCGTCGGCGACGAGGTCGGATGTGACCGGTAGTTGACGGTTCATGGCGTCACATCGAGCCTTGCATGAGAAGGGCGGTACGTCTATGTTGGTGACGACTATAGCAGCGGTACGCCCGTACCGTCACCGAGAGGGGAGATCATGCCGAAAATTACCGGAACGCCCGACGACCGCGAGCAGATCCGCGAGCTCTACGCGCGTTATGCCATCACCATCGATAACTGCCGCTTCGAAGAATGGGTCGATTGCTTCACGCCGGATGGCGTGTTCGTGAGTCCAATCTATGGCGAATATCCTGGCCACGCCAAGCTGCGCGAGTTCGCGCAGTCCTATCAGCGCTCATGGGATGGCGGCGGTGTGCGCCACATGATGGTCAATGTCAGCTTCGACGTGACCGGCAACACCGCTACGGGCTTCTGCAATCTGATCTATTTCGCAGTCAAGGACGGCAAGTCGGAACTGGTGATTACCGGCGGATACAACGACACCTTGCGCAAGGACGACGGCGAATGGCGCTACACGCGCCGCGTGGTGCATATCGACAAGTAGATTGCAGCCCTATTGCGGTTTGCGCAGCAGCGTATCCAGCGCTGCGAAAGGTTGGTGGGTGGCGCTGGGCTTGCCGGCAGCCGTTGCGCCGCCGCTGCGCTGTTCGAGCAGGCGCGCGTGTTCGTTATCGTGACAATACAGACATAGCAACTCCCAGTTGCTGCCGTCCTCGGGATTATTGTCGTGATTGTGATCGCGATGATGGACGGTCAGTTCATGCAGATTGACGCGCGTGAATTCGCGCGCGCAACGCCCGCAGATCCACGGATACTGCTTCAAAGCCCGCTCGCGGTAACCAAGCTCGCGTTCGTCACGCGCGCGACGGGCCGCGGCAACGACGGCGTCGAGCTTGTTGTCAGCGTCTGAGCGGGGTGATTTCGGCATCAGGGCGTCTCACGGATAAACGATGCTGAGCCCTTCGGCAATCAGCGCCGGCTGTGTCTGGCCTTCGATGTCCACCGTGTTCTCGAACGTCAGTCGAATGCCGTTGTCCTTGACGTCGTCAGCAGCGAGCAGTTTCTGGCGCAGACGCACCCGTGCGCCGGACGGTACCGGTGCCGTGAAACGCAGCTTGTTCAAGCCATAGTTCACGCCGCGACTGCGGTGGGTAATCATCCAGATGGTGGCACCGAGTCGCGGCACGAGCGATAACGTAAGAAAGCCGTGCGCGATGGTCTTCCCACCGGGCATTTCCGCTTTGGCGCGCTCGACATCGACATGGATCCACTGGTGATCACCGGTCGCTTCGGCGAACTTGTCGATGGTCGCCTGATCGACCGTCACCCAGTCAGAGACTCCGAGTTCTTCCCCGAGATGATTCTTCATGTCTTTGGGATAATCGATCACGCGCATGAGCCGGGTTTCCTGCAGAGTTGGCGAGCGATCATAAACTTTCCGTCAGGTTCGCTAAAGTGTTGTGGCGCGGAGCTGGTCCGGCCCGGCATATCGGGGTCCGGCATTCCATCAGATCTGACATTACTCACAAAAGCCTCCTTCAGGGCAACGCAGACGTGCTCTTGTCGCGTCGCAGCAGAGGGCTGACGGCTGACTGAAAGTTGCTAGTATTGGAACGGAGTAGCGAAGACGGCCGCGCCATTCAACGTCAATGGAGACATGTCGAACTTGAAAGCGCGTGTTACTGCCTCGGAGAATGACCGCAAGACAATCGCGCGAGGCGTGAACGACTTTACTTTCGCCCTGTACGCGAAAGCGAAACAGCCTGGCGACTGCTGCATATCGCCCTTCTCGGCTGCGCTGACATTGGCGCTGCTCGCTCTCGGCGCCAAAGGCAACGCCCAAGCTGCACTTGAGAGGACGTTGGGGTTCTCCGCTGGTCCGGCAAATCCCCATTTGGCGCTCGGTGCAATCCTTGCCCAGTCAGAAGGCGGTGGCGATCCGTTCTTTCTGGATGGTATGGCAATCCCGCCACACGAGCTGATAGTGGCCGATTCGGTATGGGTCGCCCGGAACTATGTGCTCGACGAGACCTTCGAGTTTGCCGTCAGAAACGTCTATGCAGCAACGGTCGGTTGTATCGACGTAACTGAACCGGCGCAGTCGGCCGAGCGGAGTGATGGTCCACGTCGCACTGCCCAGGTGGAAGACCGTGACAATGCTGACTCTTGACGATGCGCTGAAGTCCATGGGGCTCGACGTCATTTATTCTGCTGAGGCCGATTTTTACGGAATTGCCGCCGAGGTGGGCTTGCGTGTCAGTAGCATGATGCAAAAAGAGCTTCATCAATGTCGACGAAAACGGCACCGAAGCCGCTGTGGCCACCAGCATGGAGTATGAAGGAATGGAGGAATTCCCCAAATACAGGAAATTTGTCGCCAACCATCCCTTCCTCTATCTGATTCGCGACAATAACTCAGGCGTTATCCTGTTCCTCGGCAGAGTCGCGGCCCTTCATCGAGAAGGTGCCGTCGAATAGTTACTCAGAATCCCAGTTCTGCGAGTGCCGTTGCTACGCGTTGTCTTGTCTGCGGATTACATAACGGGAACGCCAGCAGGAATTCCTCTACGCTGATGTCGGAGCGACGCTGGCGCGCGTTGGCCGCCCAGTGCTCGGCGGCCGTACGATTCCCCGCGAGTACATGACCGACACAGGCAATCAGCGCGATGAGTACGTGCGCGCCGGGTGAGCGCGCGGCGCGCTCACCGAAATGGGCGGCCTGTTCGAATTCGCCCATGGCTGCGTGGGCCAGGGAGCGCGTGCCGAGCATGGCGTAGACGAAGGGATCCAGCGGACTCAAGGTCAGCGCCATGTCGGCATTTCTTTGTCCTTCCTCGCTGCGACCCGCGATGGTCTGCGCCCAGGCGCGTGCATAAATTCCCTGCGCGTAACTCGGGCACAGCACGATCGCGCGATCCAGCCACGTCAGGCTGGTCTCCATGTCGCCATTCAACCAATAGGTGCGACCCATCGTGAAATTGGCGAATGGATCGGCTGGATCTATCTCCACGGCTTTTTCGGCTGCTCGACGTGCCGCCAGTGCGTCATCGGCCGGCGCCGCCGAATAACGCAGAAAGGCACTTTGGAAATGCGTGAAGGAGAGGCCTGCGTGAGCGCGTCCGAAATGCGGGTCGAGCGCAACTGCGCGTTCGAACCTGTCGGTGGCGATGCGGTTGTCGTGCCGGTTGAACCGGAAGGTGTGCTGAAGTCCGAGGTGGTAGGCCGACCATGCATCGAGCGTCCCGGAAACGCCGGGTCGCGCGAGGCGCGCCTCGTGCAGCGGGATCTGGAGTTCCAGAACATTGACGACATTGCCGACAATGCGCGTGCTCGCTTCCTGCACTTCGTCGAGTGACAAGGCGTAACGTTCGCCCCACAGCACTTCGCCATCGTGCGTATCGCAGAGCTCGGTCGTGATGGCAATGCGATTGCCTGAGATCTCCACCGAGCCAGACAAACAGTACCGCACGCGTAACGCTTTGCCGATGGCAATGACATCCGGTGCAGGCTGGCGAAAACGAAAGCTGGAGCCGCGCGCAATCACGAACATCCACCGCAGGCGGGCGAGTGACGTGATCAGTTCGTGGGGGATCGCGTCGGCCAGCAGCGTATGCGGCGATTGCTGATCGCCGAGGATATTCAGCGGCAGTACGGCAATCGAAGGTCTGCCGGCATGACCAGGTTCGGCACGCTCGGGCGCCTGGACGACGCTGCCGGTCATGGCGATATGCGGCAAATCGGCAACGGCCTTGATCCCGGCATTGGCCACAAAGCGGACGCCGCGGCCGTGCACCGTGCGGATGATCCGTTGCGCGACGCCGTCATCGCCGACCGCCCGGCGCGCTGACTTGATGCAGCTGGCGACCGCCGCGTCGGAGACGACACGGTTGTCCCAGACCTTCTCGATGAGCTCGTCGCGCGACAGCAGGCGATCACGGTTCTCAACAAGCAGCGAAAGCAGCGCAAACACCCGCGGTTCCAGCGCGTGGGTGACGCCGCCGAGGCGAAGCTCCTCGGTGCCGGTGTCGAGTTCGTAATCGTCGAATGTGTAGATCATGACCGGGCAGCCCGGCAAATCCCCATGAAATCACCAGGACTTCCCCAACCGTCCGCCAAGCGAGCGGAGGTCGGGAGCGGTTCAATACCACCAGAGACAACGCGCGGCAACGGGTTGCCCGTCACCGCTCGAAGTCCAACCACCATACCTGACGAGGAGTATCTCACATGAATGCCACCGCCATCGAAACAGCACCCATTTCCGCCCTCGATGCATTGAAGGCCCGGCAGCGCGCCACGTGGGGCGCCGGCGACTATGCCGCTATCGGCACGACCTTGCAGCTGGTCGGTGAACAGCTCTGCGAAACAATGGAGCTCAGACCCGGCAGTCGCGTTCTGGACGTGGCCGCCGGCAATGGCAATGCCACACTCGCGGCAGCACGACGATTTTGCCAGGTCACCTCCACTGACTACGTCGGCGCATTGCTGGAACGCGGACGGGAACGCGCCTTGGCCGAACGGCTGAACGTGTATTTCAAGGAAGCCGATGCCGAAGCGCTGCCCTTCCCCGCGTCGAGTTTCGATGCGGTCATATCGACGTTTGGCGTGATGTTTACGCCGGACCAGCCACGCGCCGCGCGCGAACTGCTCCGGGTCTGTCGATCGGGGGGCACGATTGCGCTGTCGAACTGGACGCCCACTGGTTTCATCGGTCGGATTTTCGCGATGATCGGTCGTCATATTCCACCGTTGCCCGGCGCGATGCCGCCGTCCGTGTGGGGATCCCGCGACGCGCTCGATATGTGGTTCGGACCGTCGGCCGTGTCGCTGGACGTTCATCCACGAACCTTCATGTTCCGCTATCTGTCGGTCGACCATTTCGTGTCGTTCTTCCGCGATTACTACGGACCGATACACAAGGCGTTCATCGCACTCGGCGACAAGGCTCCCGCGCTGGAATCCGAACTGTGTGCTCTGCTGGAATCGCTCAATGTCGCGAAGGACGGTACGCTCGTCGTGCCCTCGGAATACGTCGATGTGGTGATCCGCAAGGCTTGATGAGCCTGCAACAGGCCGGCGTCGGCGTATCCGGAGACGGGCGCCGAAACGCCGGCCGCATGCTCACAATGGTTTCTGCTGGTACAGCCACATCAGCCCAATCTGGCCTTTCTCCGCATCGCCGTTCGCGATCAGATGGCGATACATCTGCTGCACCAGCGCGGTGACCGGCAGCGGGCTGCCGGTCTCGCGGCCCATGTCGGTGGCGATGTCGAGATCCTTGACCATGATGCGCGCGTTGACATCGCCGGCGTAGTCCGCCGCCGCCATGCGACGCGCGTGATTCTGCAGCACGGCAGAATCGGCCCAGCCACCGGCCAGTGCGTCTGGCAGCAACGGCGCGGAAACGCCGAAATTCGCTGCATAGTTGAGCGCTTCGGCAACGACGGCGACATTCGCGCCAATGATCATCTGGTTGGCGACCTTGGTTGCCTGCCCGGCGCCGACAGCGCCCATGTGTGTAACGCGGGCAGCGTAGCTGGCGAGCCACGGTCGCGCGCGTTCGACATCGGCAGCATCGCCGCCCGCCATGACGACAAGCCGCCCTTCGCGCGCTGCAATGACACCACCGGTAACCGGGGCATCGACCCAGGCCATGCCGTCAGCAGCGCGCAGCCGCTCGGCGAAAGCGCGTGTGGCGAGCGGGTGGATGGTCGAATGATCGATCAACAGGGTGCCTGGCCGTGCCCCCGCGGCAATGCCGTCCGCGCCGAATACGACGTTTTCGACTGCCGCCGTATCGGTGATGCACAGAAACACCGCATCGCACTCACTGGCGAGTGCCGCTGGCGTGGCGACCACGCGTGCACCGGCAGCCGCGATCGCGGTGACTGATTCCGCACGACGCGCCCACACGCTGAGTTCGTGACCGGCTGCGCGCAGCCGGCCAGCGATCACGCTGCCCAGCCCACCCAGTCCGATGAAGCCGAGTCGCACTGCCATGAGCGTCTCCGTCGTTGTATTCTTGGCCGGCCCGCGGATTGTCGGCGGCGCAGCGTGACGGTGCAAGGCCGTCAGCCGACAGCAGGCCGGGAGTGCACCGTGACGAGGGGGAGCGATGAAACTGAACGACAACGAACTCGACCAATTCGAGACGGAAGGCTACCTTTTCCTGCCGAATGTCTTCGATGCCGCTGAAGTCAACCTGCTGCGCGCCGAAGCGCAGGGCATTTTCGCGCTGCAGCGGCAGGAAGTCGTGCGCGAGAAAGACCAGAAGACTGCGCGCACGGCGTTCGCCGCCCATCACTACAACGAAGCGTATCGCCGCCTCGGCTGTCATCCGCGCCTGCTCGATCCGGTTCGCCAGTTGTTGGCCGGCGAGGTCTACATGCACCAGTACAAAATCAACGCGAAAGCCGCTTTCAATGGCGATGTCTGGCAATGGCACCAGGATTACGGCACCTGGGCGCGAGATGACCTGATGCCATCACCGCGGGCCATGAATATCGCGCTGTTTCTCGAGGATGTCACCGAGTTCAACGGCGCGCTGATGTTCATTCCGCGCAGCCATCGTCACGGTACGCTGGAAGCCGGCCACGATCTCTCGACGACCAGTTATCCGTTGTGGACGATCGATAACGACACCATCACGCGCCTGGTCGAAGAAGGCGGCATAGTCGCGCCGAAAGGCGCGGCCGGTTCAGTGATTCTGTTCCACAGCAATCTCGTGCACGGCAGCCCGTCGAACATGTCGCCTTTCGATCGAACGATTGTCTATCTCAGTCTGTGCCATGTCGACAATCACATCCGCCGCTACAAGCGACCGGAGTGGATAGCGCATCGCGATTTCAGCCCGATAGTGCCGCTGGCCGACGACTGCCTGCGCGAGCTTGCGCGTTCGCAGGCAGCGGCGTGAGGCGCCGCGCATGAATCTTCATCGTCTGCTGGCCGCGCGCGCCGAGAGCGGCAGGCCGGTGCGGGTCGGTTTGATTGGCGCCGGCAAGTTCGGCGCGATGTTCCTGGCCCAGGTGCCGCGCACGCCAGGCTTGCATGTGCTCGGTATCGCCGATTTGTCGCCGGCGCGCGCACGGGACACGCTCTCGCGTATCGGCTGGCCGGCCGAGCGTTACGCCGCGCTCGATTTCGCGGCGGCGCGACGTACCGGGGGGACCTGTGTCACGGATGACGCACAGGCATTGATTGCGACCGATGGCCTCGACGTCGTGATCGATGCCACCGGCAGTCCGACTGCCGGGATCCGTCATGCGCTCTGCGCGATCGACAATGGCCGCCATATCGTGATGGTCAATGTCGAGACCGACGCCCTGGTCGGCCCGCTGCTGGCGGCGCGGGCGCGTGCTGCCGGCGTGGTCTACTCGCTCGCTTATGGCGATCAGCCGGCTCTGATCTGCGAACTCGTCGACTGGGCGCGGGCCAGCGGTTTTCACGTCGTTGCCGCTGGTAAAGGCACCAAGTATCTGCCGGCTTATCACGCCTCGACGCCGGAGACGGTCTGGAGCCACTACGGTCTGAGCGCCGAGCAGGCGGCTCAAGGCGGCATGAATGCGCAGATGTTCAATTCGTTTCTCGATGGCACCAAATCGGCCATCGAGATGAGCGCTGTCGCCAACGCAACCGGGCTGATACCGTCGGACAACGGACTCGCGTTTCCACCTTGCGACGTCGACCAACTGCCGCAGATCCTCAAGCCGCGCTCCGCCGGCGGTGTGCTCGATGGCAGCGGCATGGTCGAAGTGATCTCGAGCCTGGCGCGCGACGGTACGTCGATAGCGCGCGATCTTCGTTGGGGTGTCTACGTCGTGTTCGAGGCGCCCGACGAATACGTACGCCGCTGTTTTGCCGAGTACGGTCTGCGTACCGATGACAGCGGGCGCTACAGTGCAATGTATAAACCGTATCACCTGATCGGGCTCGAACTCGGCATCTCGGTCGCGAGCGTTGCCCTGCGCGGCGAAGCGACCGGTGCACCTGACGCCTGGCGCGCCGACGTCGTCGCCACCGCCAAACGCGATTTGAAAGTAGGCGAAGTACTCGATGGCGAGGGCGGCTTTACGGTATGGGGTCGACTGATGCCGGCGCCCGCTTCGCAAGCACATGGCGCGTTGCCACTCGGTCTCGCCCACGGTTGTCGATTACTGCGTGCGATTCCAGCCGGTGAGGTCCTTCGCTGGACCGATGTCGCGCTGAATGAACAATCCGAAATCGTCTGCGTGCGGCGTGAGTTGGAGAAAAATTTCGGTCACGTGCGTTCCGCGCGCGTGGCATCGTAGGGAACAGGTTGGCGGGCGCATCGGCGCTTTTCATTACACTACAAGGAACAGCAAGCATGAGACTGGCAGGCAAAGTAGCCGTCATCACGGGTGGCGCGAGCGGTATGGGGCGGGCGACGGTGCTGCGCTTTCTCGACGAGGGTGCACGCGTGGTCATCGCCGATTTCAACGCAGCAACGGGAGCCGAGACTGTCGCACTTGCCGAGGCCGCAGGGCACACCGCGAATGTCCGCTTTATCAAGACGGACGTTGCCCGCGAAGCCGACATCATTGCCATGTTCGAGTGTGCGACCACTGCTTTCGGCCGTCTCGATATCGTTTTCAATAATGCCGGTGTCGGCGGCGCTATCGGCCCATTGACGGAGACGACGGTCGAGGCCTTCGATTACACCTTTGACGTGCTGACCAAAAGCGTCTTTCTCGGCATGAAACACGCGGCGCGTATTCTGCAGCGTCAGGGCGAAGGTGGTTCGATTATCAACACAGCTTCAATTGCAGGATTATCTGGTGACGCCGGACCGATGATTTATTCGGCAGCTAAAGCGGCCGTGATCAGTCTGACCAAATCGGGCGCCGTCGAACTCGCTGCCGACTACATTCGTGTCAATGCGATCTGCCCCGGATTCATCTCGACGCCGCTCGCGACCGGTGGCAAAGTCGCCGAAGTTGAAGCAGCTTTCGCCAAAGCACAACCGTGGCCGGAAATCGGTCAAGGCAGCCACATCGCGGGGGCGGCTCTGTTCCTTGCGACCGAGGATTCCCGCTTCGTGACCGGCGAAGCGCTGATCGTCGACGGCGGCATGACCGCCGCCGGCCCCGAACTCTCGAAACGCTACGGCAAGATCTCTGCCCGCGGCGCCGGCTATGTCGGCATCACCAAGGGCTCGACCGGCCAACCGAAAGAAATTCGCAAGCTGTGAGCTTTTATTGATGACCCTTCAACCAGTGCATGATTTCGCGCGCGACAAGTGCATTGCCGGCCGGTGTCCAGTGCACGTCGTAGCTTGGGTAGAGATCGGCGCCCGTGGCAGCTGCGGCGCGAAAGGCGGGGCGTAGGTCGAGCGCGGGAATATCGTTGTCTGTCGCGTAAGCGAGGATCTGATCGCTCATCCAGTCTTCGGCCTGCAATTCGGCGAGCGTGTTGGCGCCGGTCAGTTGACCAGCGTAGGCCTGCACATTGCTCGGTGCCAGCAGTAACAGGAACTGGCCATGCAGCGCCTGCGTGCGCCGCGCTGCGCTGCCGATGGCGCCGGTCGTCAGTAGCAGGGCAGATTGCATCGCCTCGCTGGCCGGTGCGCCAGCCTCGTTCGGCCACATGACGAGCGGGCGGCCCGCAGTAGTTTGAAAATTAACGCCGCGGCCGGTCGTATCCGATGCAACGGTGCTGCCGTGCAGCCGCGCAAGCGCGGCGTGCGCAAGGTTGGCAACGATGGAGCTCCGCTTCAGCACCTCGCGCCAATTTCGCGCAGGCGGCACGTCCTCTGCGCTCGGGCACGGCAGGTGACGTCGGCCAATCTGCTCGGCATCGTCGCGCACATCGTTGATCCAGTATTCCCAGATCACCAGGCGCGGCTTGAGCGCGCGGCCGAATGACTCGAGGTAGCGGCCATGACTGACTGAGCCGGTGGCGGGGACCGCAAGGTTTGCAATGGCAAGTCCGCTGGCCTGTTCCAGTTCATGCACCCAGCAGTCGCTGTAGTCGACGTGATGACAGAACGCAAAGGAGTCGCCGACGACGACGCCATCCCACGGCGGTCCGGCCGTGCTGCCGCGGAAGCCGTGGTTATCGTCACCAAAAGTCCGTGTATCGAGGTGATAGCGAGCGGGGCCGAACTGTACCGGCGCGCGACGCAGATTTGGCAGGTTGCGCGCGCCAAATTCCACGTCACCGACACAATACGCAGTCCAGCTCGGGCCCAGCACCGGCCCCGTGATGCCCCACAGCCGCACGTGCGCGATGACACCGATGACAGAGTCCGGCAGATAACGAAATGCGAAGCGTGCACCCGCCTCGACCAGCAACAAGGTGAATAGCGTCGCTACTGCTGTCAGCAGCAGACGATGCGCCCACTCGCGCATCATCGATAGCCCCGTAGAAATCGAGCCTGCTTACTTGCCAGTGAACTTTGCTTTGCGTTTTTCGACGAACGCGCTGACGCCTTCGCGGAAGTCGGCGCGTGTCGCGCAATCGGCGAAGATTTCGGCTTCCATCTGCAGCTGCGCCTCGAACGCGTTTTCCTGTGAACGATACAGCAGGCGTTTGGTGTTGCCGTAGACATGCGTCGGACCGGCGGCGAGCCTTGCAGCCAGCTTGGCGGTTTCCGCTTCCAGCGTGCCGGCAGGCGCGACGAAGTTGATCATGCCGATGGCTTGCGCAGTGGCGGCATCGATGCGTTCGCCGAGCAGCGCGATTTCCATCGCTTTCTTGATGCCGACTGCGCGCGGCAGCGTGAAACTCGCCGAGCCATCCGGGCTTGTGCCGATGTGGACATAAGCGAGCGTGAAAAATGCATTGGCATCGGCGATGACCAGATCGCTCGCCAGCGCCATGCTGACACCGGCGCCAGCCGCGGCACCGGCTACACTCGCGACGACAGGTTTCGGCATGCGGCGCATGGCGAACATGATCGGGTGCAGGTCATGAATTCGATTCATGAACTCTGCTTTGAGTTCGGCAGTCGGCGTGTTGGCCAGGCGCGAAGACATGTTCTTGACGTCGCCACCGGCCATGAAATGGTCGCCGGCGCCACGGATCACGACACAGCGGACGGCGTCATCGTGCTCGACTGCCTGCAGCGCGTCGCGCAATCCGGTCCGCATGTCGAGACTGAGCGCATTCCGCGCGTCCGGCCGGTTGAGCGTCAAGGTGGCAATGGCATCTTTGATTTCAACAAGTAGATCGGCCACGGGGGTTCTCCTGGAGGTCTATCGATTATCGAACTGGTTGCGTGGTGTAGCCGAATTCCGCGGTGACGTCAAAAGGCGCGTCGCTTCCCCTCAGGTGCGCAGGTCTTCGCCCAGGTAGTCGGCGAGCCCAACCGGCGGTGGTATCACCCCGACACCGGTGGTCGCACTCACGATAGTACGCGCCAATGCGCGGACGTCGGCCGGCGCCAGCGAAATCGCCGGCATGCCGGGAGATGGTTCGCGCCCGGAATCCGTCGCAACCTGCAGCCCTGTCTGCAGTCCTTCGAGCAGTGGGTCATCTGGCGAAGCTTTCACGTGTACGGTGCGCATGGGGTAGGCGAACTCGATGCCGAGCGCAGCGGCAAGGCGCAGACAATCGAGCAAAAAGCGATGCCGCTCGCGGAGCTCCGTGCCCCAGTCGGGGACCTGCCAGAACAGGTAGATCATGACCAGCAACGCGTTATCGCCAAGCTCATGCAGATAAACCTGATGCTGATCTTTTCGCGTGTATGGGTGCACGCGCACGAGTTCGCGGATGCCCTCGCAGTAGGCCTCGATGCGCTCCGGTGAGGTCCCGTAAGCGATCGCGAGCTTGCAATGAAACGTGCGATAGATGCGGCTGCCGAGATTGTCCACGCTTGCTGTTGTGACCAGCGAATTCGGCACTGAGACCAGCGAGTTCTTGAATGTACGGATGCGGGTCGAACGAAAACCGATGCGTTCGACTGTTCCTTCGACGTCACCGATGACAACCGAGTCGCCAACTTGAAATGTCTGATCGAGCAGGACTGTGATCGAGCCGAACAGATTGCTGGCGACATCCTTGGCGGCCAGCGCGAGGGCAAGGCCGCCGAGCCCGAGACCGGCAAGCAGACTCGTGATGTCGATATCGAGATTATCGGCGATGAAGAGGATGCCGAGCACTGTCACAAATAGCTTGAGCGACTTCGTTACCAGCGGTACGACGGCGTCGTCCAGCCGGCTGCTGGTGGCGAGTGCGCGGTCTTCGAGCAGCGCGCGCAGCAGATCGACGAGTCGATAGGCAGCCCATACCGAGGCAATGCAGGCCATGAATTTGACTGACACCAGCAGCACCAGAAGTACACCGGCCGGTAGACCGAGTGCGTTCAAGCCGGCCCACCAGGCGAATGCCATCGTCATCAATCCAAAAGGCCGCAGCATCTCGTCCGACAATTCGCGGAACGCTCCATGTGCGTACCGTCGTCGCCAGCTGCGCACGGCAAAATGCAAGGCGAATGCAACGGCGCGATCAAGCAGCAGACCAAGCACTGCAGTCGCGGCGATGCCCAGCCACTGCCATTGTTCCAGACCGAGCGTGGTCTGTTTCAAGCGTTGCGGTACGAGCGCACGCAGGCGCAGATAGACTGGCAGCGCGAGATCGGCACCGAGCGATTTGGCGTCCTGCGCCTGAGCAAGACGCAGCTCTTCGAGGATTGCCGGCAGCGCACTCAGCGTGTCGCGGCTGAAGCGCCAGCCGATATCAGGCGTAAAGGCAATCTCGATGCGTCCGGTCGCATAACTCTGGAAAAGGTAAGGGCTGCCTTCGGTGCGCGTGGCGAAGCGGGCCGTATCAGGCTCGCGTGTGCGACGCAGTGCTTCGCGCAGCATCCAGGCCAGATCGCCGCCTTTCTCATAGCGGACCAGCGGATTGATCTTGTCGAGATCGAGGGTCGTGATCGCGCGACTCAGGCTCGCCGACGAGCCTTCACCGACTTCGCTCATGGCGGTCAGGAATGTCTCCATCGTTGCGCGCGGCGAGCGCAGATCTTTCGGTATCACCACGGTTGTCACCGGGACGGTATCAACCGGTACTCCCGGCATGGTGTCAACCACACGCTGGACAGCGCTTTGCGCAGGCGTCGGCGTCGGGCAGACGCCAGCGAGCAGCACAACGATAGTGATGGCGCGCAGGCGGCGCGCCCGGAGGTTCGAACTCGTCATTGCGGCCAATTCTGGCACAGAACACGCCGTTGGTTATGAACGCACGGTGAGTGTCCGGCAATTAAACCAAGGTTTTCTGCACATAAAGACGACGCTGGGCGCGATTAGATGACACGCGGCCTTGTTTCGCGTCGCAGGGCAGGTCGTCGCGGTACGGCATAGGCGCTCGGTTCATGCGTACCGCTCATGACGATTTCAACGATACGCTCGGCGTTGACACCGAGGCCCGCGACGAGCGCGCGCATCTGTTCGCGCTCGGCGCCATCATGCAATCGATGCAGCGCCCTCAGGGTGATTTCGTAATCACCACAACGCGGGCCCGAACATTCAAACCACAGGCGCCGCCCGTCATCGCTCAAGCGGCGACGGGCGATGGCGCCGCACAGCACACACGGTGTGGTAACAGTGTCAGCGACAGGTGACTCGATGGCCATGAGACGCTTCCTCGGAGCAGGAGCCTAGCCTGCGTCATTCCCGGTGATCCGCGCTGTGACGCATTGCAACAAATTTGCTGCCGGATCGTCAACGATCGATACAGGTTCCGGGTGACCGGTGTCGCGGTCGTCGCCGCTATTCGGCGTGCGCCGGACGTATACTGTCGCCCTCTTTTTGCCGTCATCGACAAGGACCGCCATGCTCGATCGTTACGCTGCCTACAAGGCTCTGGATCTCGACAGTCCATCACCGCGCATTCTGCGCATCAGTTTCAACAAGCCCGAGACCATGAACTCGCTCGACCAGGCGGGGCATCGCGAGCTGACCTACATCTGGCGTGAAATCGACGACGACCCCGAGGTAAGCGCGGTCATTCTGACCGGTAAAGGGCGTGCGTTTTCCGCTGGTGGCGATTTCGGCATGATCGAAGCCATGATCGACGATCACAACGCACGCGCGCGGGCGTGGAAAGAGGCGCGCGATCTCGTCTACAACATCATCAACTGCTCGAAACCCATTGTCTCCGCCATCAACGGCGCAGCAGTCGGTGCCGGACTCGTGGCCGGGCTACTCGCCGATATTTCGATTGCCGGCAAGTCGGCGAAGATAGTCGATGGCCATACCCGCCTTGGCGTTGCCGCCGGCGATTCGGCAGTGATCAACTGGCCGCTGTTATGCGGCATGGCAAAAGCAAAATACTACCTGCTGTTGTGCGAACCGATGAGCGGCGAAGAGGCCGAGCGCATCGGCATGGTCTCGCTGTGTGTCGAGGACGATCAGCTGCAGGCACGTGCACTCGCGATTGCCGAAAAATTGCGTGACAGTGCACCAGCCGCCACGCGCTGGACGAAGTACGCCTTGAATAACTGGTACCGCATGGCCGGCCCGTCTTTCGATGCATCGACAGCGCTTGAGATGCTCGGGTTCACCACCCCTGAAGCGACCGAAGGTGTGCGCTCGCATCGCGAAAAGCGCAAGCCTCAATTCGATCCGGATTCGCCTCTATAATTCGCTCGCGCGAGTTCGAGTCGTCAGGCCCAGATTAAGTTAAGGGGATAACAGCATGAGATCTTGGATCAGGCCAGCGATGGCAGGAGCCGCACTTGCGTTTGTCATGGCGCAGGTTCCGGCGGAGGAAGCGGCCACCGCAGGTGAGGCAGTCAACCTCGCACCGATGACGGCCGAGCGGCTGGCGGCAGGAACGGACGACACGAGCGGCTGGCACATGTACGGCGGCAATTTCGAGAACTGGCGCTACAGTCCGCTTACCGATATCAATCGAGACAACGTCGCCAAACTGGCGCCGGCATGGTTTTTCCAGACCGGCATTCCGGGCCAGCTCGAAGCCTCGCCAGTGGTTGCCGATGGCGTGCTCTATCTCACTGCTTCGTACAACAATCTCTTTGCCCTGTCTGCGCGCAGCGGCGAAATGCTGTGGCACTACGAACACCAGCTGCCGGGCGATATCCGCATCTGCTGCGGACCGACCAATCGTGGTGTCGCGGTCGCTGGCGACAAGGTCTTCATGGCCACGCTGGATGCGCGATTGCTGGCATTTGATCGGGCAACCGGCAAGATTGCCTGGGACGTTACGCTCGATGACTACAAGCTCGGCTACAGTGCCACCGCTGCGCCGCTGGTCGTCAAGGATATGGTCATCATCGGCATCGCCGGTGGTGAGTACGGTGCGCGCGGATTCCTCGACGCCTATAGCATTGCCGATGGCAAGCGCCGCTGGCGGCGATACACCGTACCGTCAGCTGGCGAGCCCGGTGTCGAAACCTGGGAAGGCGATTCGTGGAAGATTGGCGGTGGCCCACCGTGGGTCACCGGGACTTACGACGCCAAACGCGATCTGCTGTATTGGACTGTCGGTAATCCTTCACCGGACTGGAACGGCGAAACGCGCGAAGGCGACAACCTTTATACCAATTCGGCGCTCGCGCTCGATCCGGACACCGGTGATCTGAAATGGCATTTCCAGTTTACCCCGCACGACGTGTGGGACTATGACGCCACTAATGGCCTCATCCTGGTCGACGTTCAGCGCGACGGCAAGACCGTCAGCGCCGTGGTGCAGCCGAACCGAAACGGATATGTCTATGTCCTCGATGGCGACACCGGCAAGTTCCTGCAGGGCACGCAGTATGTCGACAGCTTGAACTGGGCGCGCGGGCTGGATGCGAACGGGCGGCCAATGGTCGACGAGAAATATGTACCGATGCCCGGCGGGAATACGAATTTCGTCTGTCCCGGTAATGTCGGCGGCAACAACGGATCGTTCACTTATGCCTACAGCGGCGCGACCAAGCTCATGTACGTGCCGGTCATAGAGAGCTGCGCGAAAATGGAAACCGAGACGACGGTATTCGTCAGCGGCCAGCCGTTCTGGGGTGGCGGTCCGGGTGTCACGCAGGGAGAGGAAGGCACCGCTTACGGCAAGTTCTCGGCAATCGATCCGTCGACCGGCAAGATCAAATGGGAATACAAGGATCGCTATCCGTTGGTCGGTGGAGCGCTGGCCACAGGCGGTGGCGTCGTCTTTACTGGAAATCAGACGGGGTATGCGCTCGCGCTCGATGACACCACCGGCAAACTGCTATGGAAGTTCCAGACTGGTTCGATGGTGCGCGGTCAGCCGATCACCTACAAGATCGATGGCCGCCAATATGTCGCCTTGGCTAGTGGTGGGGGCGGTATCGCTGTCAGCATCATTGGCGAAGCGCCTTCGGTGACACTCGGCAGCGCGCTGGCCGTTTTCGCGTTGCCACAGTAGAGCCGATTGATGAATGGCACGCGCGCGAATATTGGCAGCTTACTGCTGGCAGGATTGCTGAGCTGTGCAGCGGGCAATGTGTCTGCGGCAGACGAGTTCAAGGTCTGCCTGGCTGCCGAGCAGCCTCCTTACAGCATGCGCGCTGGCAACCGTGGTTTCGATTACGAGGTGGCGGCTCGCGTAGCTGGCGTGCTTGGGCGTCGTTACCTCGCGGTGTGGCATGACAACGCGACGACCATTCAAGAAATCGAAGAGAACGATTTTCCGACGCGGCGGTTGGCTCGCGGCGAATGCGATGCGATTTTCAGCATGCCAGGGCCGGCCTCGGACTCGCTGGCCGGCGAATCCGTGCTGACGCTGGGTGCGGCCTATTACGGCGCGGCGTTCGAACTTGTCAGTTGCTCCGGCGAGTTTCCGGCGCTACCGGCGGATTGGCGCGGGCACCGACTTGCGATTCAGTCGCAGACTGTCGCACATTTTGCCGCCCGCGCCGTGGCAGCGGAGACGCGTAATTATTTTTCCCCCGAGGCAGTCCTTGCGGCTGTCATCGACGGTACCACCGAGGCTGGGCTGGTGTGGGGGCCGACCGTCGGCTGGTTGCTGCAACAGACCAACGCGATACCGGCCACGCACTGCGCCCTGGTCAAGGATTACGTTGCACCGTCGGCACTGCGCTGGAATATGCACGTCGCGACGCGGGCCGCGGATCAAGACCTGCGCCTGCGCATCGATCAAGCGCTGGCCACGTTGCGCGCGTCTGGCGAACTGGCCGCGATGGCCGGCCGCTATGGCGTGCCGCTGCACGGGGTCTTTGCCGAGACCTACAGTCGAGCTGCGATGGCGGCGCTGGTCGGCCACACTAAGGACCACGGCCCTTAGCCTTCTGATCGACTGCCTGACGGGTCGCCGGCTGCAACTCGCAGCTACCCCGCAACTCCCCCTCCGCTGACTGCGACATCGCGCAGAAATGCGCTCTCCGGCGTGTGCTTTCACACATCGCCCGCGCCCTGACCTGGGCTACAACATAAGCCGTAGACGTCAGCTCGCGCTGGCGCGCAGTGTCGGCAACATGAACGAGGGAACGAGCATGAATCATCACCCCAGGATCAGTTCCGATCTGATCACGCGAATTCATCACGCGGCGCTGCATCCCGAGCGGTTCGCGGACGTCATGACTACTCTGGCCAGGGATCTGAGCGCCGACGGCGCGCAGGCGCTGGCGTTCGTCGGGACGGACGAAGTGCCGAGTCTGCGTATCGTCGGCGGCGTCGAAACCGCAGCCTGCACTGAGGCCGTGCGACAGTTTCGGGTCGACACTGGTCGCGCAATTGGCCCCGAGATAAGCCTCAAAATAAACGATAGCGCGGGCGGTCGTGCCATCATCCTCGAAGCAATGCTCGACGACGAACACACCATGCTGTTCGCTGCCGCTCGCAAGTCGGGTCGTGAGCCATTCAGTGCTGGATCGCAAGCGCTGCTCGCGGCCTACCTGCCCGAGCTGCAGCATAGTTTTCGCGTCCGCCTGCGCCTCGAGCGTTTGCGCACACGTAGCCATGCACTGGAAGCGTTGCTCGATGGCTGCAGTGTCGGTGTCATCCTGTTGAACGGGCACGGACATCGCAAATATGCCAATGCGGCGGCCGAGGGCTATCTGAACAGAGCAGACGGACTGCGCTGCACAGGCCAGGGCCTGGTCGCCAGTACGCCGTCGTTAACGCGCCGGCTGCTCGAGATGATCGAACGCGCGCAGTCACGTACCAGCGGTATCAATTGCCCGTTTGAAAGTTTGCTGCTGAACGACAGTACCCGGCATGGTCCGCAGTTCGAAGTGCTCGCCGTCCCGGTCAGGTGCTCGCCATTTGACGCCCTGATCGACAATGTGCAGGTGGCGGTCTACGTGCGCGATATCTCGGCAACTTCCGGCGTCGACCACAAACTATTGATCACGCGTTACGGACTGACGCGTGCCGAAGCGCAATGCGCCGAGCGTCTTGGTGCGGGTGAATCCGTCGCCGCGATCGCGGCGGTCATGGGATTGTCGCCGCATACTGTGCGCTCGCACCTGCGCAGCATCTTTGGCAAGACTGGCGTGCGTCGGCAGGGCGAACTGATAGCCCTGCTGGCGCGCGGCCGGATGACGCTGCAGGCATTCCTGCATCTGACCCCGGATCGTCCATCGGGCACGCCGGCAACGCTGCCAGCGCTGCGGCCGGCCTCTGCCGGCAGTCCTGTTTCTAGTCCGAATGGTGGATGCGAATGGCGTGCATGAGGCCTAGATTGGCCTGCATTGACGACGAACGCCCGCTCTTGAGGCGGCACCAGCCAAGCGGGCAAAGGGCGCAACAGCGCCGGTTACCGACAAACAGATGGAGTATGACGATGAACACCTATACACGACGAACCACCTGGGCGCTGATTTTACTCGCAACGGTCGCCAGCAACCCGACTCAGGCGCTGGAATTCACGTTTCTCACCAACGCAGCGCTGATCAACCGGGTCACCTTTGATGCCTACCTTGGCAACAGCGACGATCAGTTCATCCCCGGTCTCAACAACATCGGCGCGGCGACGCAGTTTGCCGGGAACAATACAACTTACGGTTTCCTGGGCGGGACAATGAGTGTCGCTGGCGTGACGCCTTTCGGGCTCCAGGAGCATCAGTACATCGGTATCAGCACGCATACCGCGGCAAGCATGTTCGGTGAGTGGAACTCGAATTTTCTCGGGTCGTTCAACAATCCGTTTACGCAATCGCTGGATACCGGTTCGCCTTCAGTCATCACGCACTCCCCGGATCAGACCTATACGACGGTATTCACGTACTTTGATGATGCTTACCAGGGGCGCCTGACCATTACCGGTACGGGCAATTATCTACGCAACTGGCAGTCCCCAACGGACTATTACAGCGGCGACGAGCTGACGCATTATCAAACCGTGCTGCCGTTGTTGCCGGCTGGCTGGGTCGGTGTTGCCCATGAGCTGCAGAGCTGGGTGGTGAACGATGGCCCGCAGGCCGGCGCGACCGGAGTGACGACGACGACGTTCTATACGCTGGACTATGACGCAGTCCCCGACGGCACGACCCCGGAAGTCCTGGGTGCACCGTGGATCATCAGCGGTTACGCGGCGACAGTCGACGCGGACGGCCTCAGCGCGGCTATCGGCAGTCCCTATGCGCCGGCCATCGCCGGCAGTGCACTCCTGTCCGGCGGCAACGAGGCGACCTTGACGTCGGTCGCCTTGGGCGGCGTCGGTGAGGGTACGCTGACTGTGCAGGGCGCCGGAACGGTGCTGCATGTCGGCGCACCCAGCGGCACTCTGGGTGCGTTTAGCGCTGCGTCGGGCACGTTGAACGTGTTGGACGGGGCGCGCGTGGAAACCTCATTACTGCTCCGACAGGGAGAGGGCGCGCTGCACACGGTTATCGATGGCGTCGGCTCGGTGCTGGCCATGTCGGCACCCGGTGCTGGGACTATCGGGCTCATCGACCAGGGTTTTTCGCCACTCGCGGGGGAAAGTACTACCGTCATCCGCAACGGCGGGCGTCTGGAGATTTCGGCGCAAGGTGAACAAAGCGCGCTGCTGATCCTGTTCGCCTCACATTCGATGTCGGTCGATGGTCCCGGATCAGCCGTTCTCGTCCATGGTACGCAGACGGGCTCCAGCCCCCAATTGTCGACTAGCGTTGTCGTCGAGCAGGGCACGAGTCTACAAATCACCGGCGGCGCCAGCCTGCAGATTGATGAACCCTCCAGCGGCATTGGCGGCGTTGCTCTCGGTGGATTGCTGCTACCGGATACGTTCAGCACGGCGCCAGCGACTGTCCTCGTCGACGGCGCTGGCTCACTGCTCGATGGCGGGGCAGCAGTCTCCGTTGGTGAACATTACGAATTCGATCCGGTTACCGGCATCTATTTCCGCAACGGTACTGCAGGCGGATCATCGGTACTGACCGTGCGTAACGGAGGGCGTGTTATCGCCACCGATCTCCTGGTCGGGCTGGCCGGCACCCTGAACGGCAGCGGCGGCACTATCGAAGCGATGGTCGAGAACCACGGCCTGGTCGATGTTGGTCAATCTCCTGGCGTCATGAACATCGAGGGTGACTTCACGCAAGGCGCCGACGGCCGGTTGCTGATAGAAATTGGCGGAACCGCGGCCGGCAGCGAATACGATGTGCTCAATGTCAGCGGCGTTGCGCATCTCGGCGGCACGCTCGAAATCGTCTTGCTGGACGGCTTTGCACCTGGACTCTCGGATACCTTCGATTTTCTGAGCGCACTCAGCTTTGATGGTGCATTCGACCAGTTAATCTTGCCGTTGCTTGGCAACGGGCGACAGCTGGAACTACGCTTCGGTCCTGACGGTATCGGCGCTGTCGTTACGTCCGTGCCGCTGCCAGGCGTCACCTGGCTGTTTGTTGCAGGTAGTGCATTTCTCCTGCGCCGACGACCCGCTCAATCGCGATCGATCGATGCCATCAGCGACGCCGGGTAACGTTCCCCGGCGATATTGGCTGGCGCAAACAGGGTGTCGAGCGTCGCGATATCAGCGGCGTCGAGTTGGAGCTCGGCGGCACGCAGATCTTCCTCCAGCCAGAGCACGCGCTTGGTTCCGGGAATCGGCGCGATGCCCTGGCCCTGCACCAGCAGCCAGGCCAGCGCGAGCTGCGCGGCAGTCACGCCACGGTCGGCCGCCAGGACCTCCAGACGGGCAACCAGAGCGCGATTGTGGGTAAAGTTCTCGCCGGTGAAACGCGGCATGTCAGCGCGTAGATCTGCAGTTGGCAGGGAATCGCCGTCGTTCAATCGGCCTGTCAACATGGCGCGGCCGAGCGGACTGAACGGAACGAAACCGACGCCAAGTTCGCGACAGGTCGGCAGGACATGCGCCTGCGGATCGCGGGTCCACAGCGAGTACTCGGATTGCACCGCCGTGATCGGATGCACGGCGTGCGCGCGGCGCAGCGTTTTGGCCGAGATCTCCGATAATCCCAGGTGGCGGACTTTCCCGGCGTGGACGAGGTCCGCCATCGCGCCGACGGTTTCTTCTATCGGCACTTTCGGATCCAGTCGATGCAGATAGTAGAGGTCAATGTGATCGGTGTTCAGCCGACGCAGGCTTTCTTCGCAGCGTTGCGCGACCTGTGCAGGATGGCCATCGACGCCGCGTGTGCCATCCGCGTGGCGGACGATGCCGAACTTCGTCGCAAGCACGAATTCATGTCGTCGCGGCGGTAGTACGCGCCCGAGCAGTTCCTCATTGCGGCCATTACCGTAAGCATTCGCCGTATCGAGGAATGTTACGCCGAGATCGAGCGCGCGATGCAGAGTGCGCTCTGATTCGACCGGGTCGGCTTCGCCATAGGACTGCGACATGCCCATGCAGCCCAGACCGATGACGGAGACTTCGAGTTTGCCCAAGCTGGTGTATTTCATCGTTGACCTGCACGTAATGAAAATGCTGAATATCTATTCACGGCCAGCCGCAACTGGCCACAGAATATGGTTGCCCGATTCGTCGAACTCGGGAAACACCGTCACGCTCACGACTTTGCCACGCGCAATGCCGAAAGTGAGATCGAGAATCTTGTCGGTATAGTATTTTTCATCGGCAGTGACTTCGACGTCCAGATCGAGATGGGGAAATTTCTGCAGCAGAAATTTACCGGTCAGACCCATCGGATTGAAGCCGCGGATCAGACTGTACGGATGGTAGGACGTGATATGTGACAGGCGGTATTCATTGTCAGAATCGAACGACAGTTCGAGTCGCATGAGGCGGTAGACCCAGATTTCGGAGACTGCGCCGTCGTCATGCATGTCACGGCTGGTCTTGTCAGGCGGGCCCAACGCCAGTTCGACTTCGCCGCGCTCTATCCCGAGGCGCAGTTCGTCGACACCCTGGTGCGGAATGATCTCCATTTCAAGCGGTTGAGCCACGGTCGTTGACGCTGTCGGCCGTAATCCAGCCAGCCAGCAGCGCGCGTAGTGCCGCAACAAAGGCAAGCGGCTGATCGAGCATCAGATGGTGCTGCGCTTCGGGGATCTCGATGATCGGCGCGAGCGGCCCCATCAACTCAGACATGTAGTCTGCCGTATCGCGACTGACGAGCGCACTCTTTTCGCCGAAGATCAGCGCTGCCCGGCAGGTCAACGCCTGCAGGTGTTCATTGAACGGTTCGCCCCAGCGGCGCGAACCCATGGCGCCGACATCGAATTTCCAGGTCCAGCCGGCGCTGCTCTCGCGAAGCGAATGGCGGGCGATGAATTCGACCAGGAACGGATTTGCACAGTCCTGCGGCGGCAGCAGACGAAAACGCTCGAGACCGACATCGAATGACGGATAGTGACGCTCCAGGCTGAGTGCGCGACGTGCGACCTGGTCGTCGTTGTCCGGTCCGGGTCGGCGTATCGGTGAATCAACAATGACGGCGCCGCCGATCCGCTTGCCGTAAGACGCGCCGAAACGCATTGTCATATAACCACCAAAAGAATGGCCGACGACGAATGGTTGCCCACCGAGTCCGGCGTCATCGAGCACCTGCAGGATCTCCTGCGCGCGATGACCGGCGGTGTAGGTCTCGCGTCGTCCGCTATCACCCATGCCGGATAGATCGAGCGCCGCGACGCGGAAATCGCGGGTGAAGAACGGCGCGATGAAGCGCCACCAATTTGCATGCGCGCCGCCGCCGTGCACCAGCAACAATCCGCGACTGTCGGCTCGCGCATCGTCGCCGGACCACAACAGATAATGTATCGGACAACCCTCGACGTCGATGACGCGTGAACTGAGGGGGCGCTGCACGGCCCAGTCGAACCACGCGGGTGTCGGGCTCGTTACACGGAGTTGCGGAGCTGCCCAATCCGGCAGCGAAGTCCTTTCACGATCAGTCATACCGGTGCGACGTCCGCAGGGCCGTGAGCCAAATGCCCGACTGCCGCCAGCTCCAGCACGCGCCAAGGCGCGACGCGCTCGACTATCGTGACTGCGGTGTTGGCTACCGAGATGCCGGCGCAATCGGCATGCATGCTGACGTCCAGCCGACGCTCGAGCAGTGAGCGCAGAACAAGACCATGCGTAACGACGACGAGGTCACCCGGGAGATCCTCGGCGAGGTTGAGGATTTCGAGCCATGCGCCATCGACGCGGGCGTTGAACTCGGGCCAGGCTTCGCCACCGGGTGGCGCATAGTCGGCGGCGAAAATATCGAGTGCGCCGAATTCGGTATAGGACTTGCCGCGCAGCTGGCCGAAATTCCGTTCGCGCAGATTGGCACTGGTGCGGAGCGGCGCGCCGGTATGCGCGACGATGCGCTCGGCCGTCATCTGTGCACGCAGATAGTCGCTGGTCAGTACCAGACCGATAGTGCGCTCGGCGAGACTGCGGCCGAGGCTTTCGGCCTGCGCCAGTCCGTTCGCGCCTAACGGTGTATCAGGAAACTGGACGATACGCCCAGCATTCAATTCAGTCTCGCCGTGGCGAATCAACAGCAGGCTCATGGATAGCTTCGCGTCTGCACAGGAAAGTAGGTAGCGGTCGAGCATCGCAGTCTACCGCAGTCAGCTGCTCGCGGTAACGTCAGGCAATCACGTCGCCTTCCAGGTCGTGTCGTGATCGCGCGCTCGCCGCCCATTTCGCACTCGGTTAGACTGTTGCCGGTCGAGAGGGCCGGTCACGAAGGCCACACCCGACGGGCCACACAAGGGGAGCAATCGTGGACCTGACTTTCGGCCCGCAATACGAGGCCTTTCGCGCGGACGTGCGTGCGTTTCTGAACGCAAACGGCGCACTGGCGCCGCGCGTGGTGGATCTGCGCGCTCCAGCGACGCTGGCCTGGCAGCGTCTCCTCATCGAGCACGGCTACGCCGGGCGTACGATCCCGCGACAGTATGGCGGCTACGGCGCTGCCCCGGATATTCTCGAAGCACGCATCATCGCCGAGGAGTTCGCGCGCGCGCAGATCAACCCGGGACTGGCTGGCCAGGGCATCATGATGCTGATCCCGACCTTGCTGCATTACGGCACACAGGCGCAACGCGAGCAATTCATCGCGCCGACGCTCAGCGGCGACATGATCTGGTGCCAGGGTTATTCGGAGCCGAATGCCGGCAGCGATCTCGCGAGTCTCAAGACCAGCGCCGTGCTCGACGGCGATGAGTGGGTAATCAACGGCCAGAAAATCTGGACGAGTACGGCTCATCTCGCCGATTGGATGTTCTGTCTGGTCCGTACCGAACCGGCTGCGCCAAAGCATAAAGGCATCAGTTTCCTCCTGTTGCCGATGACGACACCAGGAATTGAAGTCCGCCCGCTGGTCACGATGACCGGCGATGCGAGCTTCAACGAAGTGTTCTTCACCGATGCGCGTGTGCCGGCGGGGCAAATCATCGGCCAGCGGGGCGATGGTTGGACCGTGGCCAACACGCTGCTCGGTCACGAACGCGGCATGCTCGGCAATCCCAACGCCACGCTGGCCCGTTACACCGCGCTCGTTGCTCTGCTGGAACAGGAAACCATCGACGGTCGGCGCCTGCTCGACGAACCATTGTTCCGCGAACGCCTGATGCGCATCCAGGGTCGTATGCTGGCATTACGCTGCAACGATCTGCGGATCCTCACCGCGCAGCTGGCCGGCAACAGCGCTGGATTGCCGGGCATGCTGGTCAAACTGGCCGGCACTGAATTGCGTCACGACCTCGAAGGGCTCGCCATCGACGCACTGGGCGAACTCGGCGTGCTTTATCGCGGCAGTCCGCTGCTGCGCGACGGCGGGTTCTGGCAACAGCATCACATGTATTTTCTCGGTCTGATCATTGGCGGCGGTACCTCGCAGATCCAGAAAAATATCATCGCCGAACGCGCGCTCGGCCTGCCGCGCGAACCGAAGCTGGCCTGAGGGCTGACGTCATGGATTTCAGTCTTTCCAGCGAACAGACCTTGTTGCAGGACAGCCTCGACCGCCTGCTCGCAGGTGCGGCACCGCTGGCGCGCACCAGACGCTTTGCCGAGCAAGGCGAAGCACGAGCGACCGATGTCTGGGCGGCTTTCGTCGCGCTCGGCGGGGCCGGCCTCATCATCGACGAGCGCCACGGCGGCGCCGGGCTCACGCTGCTTGATGCGGCACTCGTTGCCGAAGTCCTGGGTCGACATGTCGCTCCGCTGCCATATCTGGCGAGCGCAGTGCTGGTGCCGGCCGCATTGGCCTGGGCCGGCAGCGAGGCGCAACGCGGTGAATGGTTGCCGCGGATCGCGGGTGGTGCATGTGTCGCCAGCGCGGCGCTGAGCGAACTGTGCGGTGCGCGTGAGAATGCAGGCATCGATATGATTCGCGGTCGCCTCTCCGGACGTGCGCTGTTCGTGCTCGATTTCGAGGCCGACATCGTGCTGGTTGCAGCGCGTGATGGCAGTCTGCATCTGGTCGATGCTGCCGCCTCCGGCTTGACGCGCGAGCGACTGATTACCATCGATCGCACCCGCCATGTCGGCGAGCTGCGTTTTGATAATGTCATCGCTGAGTGCCTGCCTGGCAGTATCGATGGTGCCGTCGCGCGCCGTTTAATCGACCTCGGTCGCGTCATTCTTGCTGCTGACACGCTGGGTGCCGCACAGCATATGCAGGACGCCGCGGTCGCCTACGCCGGCCAGCGCGAACAGTTCGGCCGGCTGATCGGTTCGTTCCAGGCAGTCAAACACCTGTGTGCCGAAATGGCCGTGGCGCTGGAACCTTGTCGCGCGCTGATGTGGTATGCCGCTCACGCGCAGGATGCGCTTCCCGATGAAGCGCGTGTCATGGCCGCCCACGTCAAGGCGCATACCGCTGAAGTCGGCAAGTTCGTCGCCAAGACCGCAACGGAAGTGCACGGCGGCGTCGGTTTCACCGATATCCTCGGACTGCATTACTGGTTCAAACGTATCGGACTGAATCGGCAGCTGCTCGGCAGCCCTGAGCGCGCGCGGCACGACGCCGCTGTTGCGCAGGGCCTGGCCGGATGACACGCGTAGTACGTTAGAAGCCTGTTACGCGGCCGAGTGAATCACTTTCTACAAGCAAGGAGTACACGCTAATGGCTATCGTCGATTACGCGGTCACCGGTCACATCGCCGTCATTACGTTGAACCGCCCGGATGCCCGCAACGCGGTGAATCCGGAAGTCGGCGCGCGTCTTTACGAAGCGTGGCACGCCGCCCGTGATGATGACGCCGTCCGCGTCGTCATTCTGACCGGCACCGGCAGTGCGTTCTGTGCCGGTGCCGATCTGGGGCAGCTCGTTCCACTGATGTCCGGCGCGCGCCAGGCGGAAAACGAATGGGATGAAAAAGTGCTCGCCCAACCGGGCATTTTCGAATGTGCATTTCTGCGCAGCTTCGACGCAGTCAAACCGGTCATCGCCGCCATCAACGGTCATGCCATCGCCGGCGGCATGGAAATGGTCCAGGGCACCGACATCCGCGTCGCCGCGCCGGGCGCGAAGTTCGGCGTGCAGGAAGTGAAGTGGGCGATTTTCCCGGCCGGCGGTTCGACCGTGCGACTGCCGACCCAGATGCCCTTCGCGAAAGCGATGGAACTGCTGCTGACCGGCGATCTGATCTCGGCTGACGAAGCGCTCGCGCTCGGCTTTCTGAACTATGTCACCGACGATTACATGGGCAAGGCGATGGAAATCGCGGAGAAGATTGCCGCCAATGGACCCATCGCGGTCAAAGCCATTCGTCGTTCCGCACGCGCCTGTCTGGGTCTGCCCGAAATGCAGGCATTGAAACTGGAAACGGAAATTTCCGCGCCCGTGTTCAAAACAGCAGACGCGCAGGAAGGCCCGCGCGCATTCATGGAGAAGCGCAAACCGGTCTATCAAGGACGCTGACGTGAATTCGCCGATATGCGCGATGCTCGGTATCGAGTTTCCGCTGCTCGCGTTCAGCCATTGTCGCGACGTCGTTACTGCCGTATCGCGTGCCGGTGGTATGGGCGTGTTCGGCGCCGCCGCATTGTCGCCCGACAGGCTTGAAGAAGAACTCGCCTGGATTGACGCCCATATCGATGGCAAACCCTATGGCGTCGATCTGATCGTACCGGACAGCTTCGATGGCAAAGGCGACACGTTTGACAGCGAACGGGTGCTTGCCAGCTTGCCGCAGACGCATCTCGATTTCGCCGCTGGTGTGCTGGCCAGTCGCGGCATTGATGCGCAAGGGCTTACCGAGGGTCGCGCCGGACGCACGCATTTTGCCCGCAACATGCAGGCCGATGGCGCAGCCGCAAGTCTGGCCGTAGCGTTCGCGCATCCGATCAGGCTGATTGCAAATGCACTCGGCGTGCCGCCCGCCAGCATGCTCGAACACGGTCGCCGACATGGCGTTCCGGTGGCGGCGCTGGTCGGCGCGAAAGAGCATGCCATCAAACAGGTTCAAGCGGGTGTCGACATACTCGTCGTTGCCGGCGGTGAAGCGGGTGGACATTGCGGCGAGGTCTCGACGCTGGTCCTGGTGCCTGAAGTGCATGCTGCGATCCAGGCTTATCGAAACGTTCCCATACTCGCAGCCGGTGGCATCGTCACCGGTGAACAGATGGCTGCATGTATGGCGATGGGTGCGGCTGGCGCATGGACCGCATCAGTGTGGTTGACGACGCACGAAGCGGAAACCAATCCGATAGTCAAAGAAAAAATGCTGGCGGCGAGTTCGCGCGACACCGTGCGTTCGCGCAGCCGCACCGGTAAACCATCGCGACAGCTGCGCTCCGCGTGGACGGATGCGTGGGAACAACCGGGCAGTCCGACGCCGTTACCGATGCCGGCACAGACGTTGATCAGCGAACCCGCTCTGGCGAAAGTCGATAAACTTGCGCAGAGCGGTCATGCCGGCGCTCGCGAACTCGCGACTTACTGGGTCGGGCAGGGCGTCGGCCTCATGAACCAGGCACAGTCGGCGAAAGCCGTGGTGCAAGCATTTCAGGAAGGGTTTGTACGCGCCTGCGAACGCTTGAACAGCGCCATCGAAGCAAACTGAAACTTTCGGCTGGCGATCGCTCTCAGTTCGCTGGTTTGGCCGCGTCCCAATTGAAACCATAGGTCTCGGCAGCACCTGAGGCGGCGTCCGGCGTCGCTTCGGAATACTGGTTGTATTCGAAACGCACACGTTGGAAACGCAGGGTCAGTTCTTCGGTGAAAAAGGCATCGTCGGCCGAACCGCCCGTGGCGATGCCAGCAATACGAACATCCTCCATCACGACACCCATCAGTTTCTGCTGAGCTTCGCGCTTGCCGACGACTGGGACCATGTCGAGTTCGACTTTCGGAACTACGCGACCCTCGGCCAGTAAACTCATGATGCCAGGACTGTCCATGCCGATGCGCTTGATTACCTGGATCCGATCCACTTCCAGCGTCGTCTCACCGGGGGCCGGCAGAGTGGCGAGAGTCCATTTCCACGAGACGACGTCCGACCAGCCCTTGTGGTAGTAATTGCGCGAACCACCGTTGACGCCATCGATCCGCAAAAAGATTTCGACTGCCATGCGCATTCATCCTCACGCTGGGTGATGCGCCAGCCCGCCACTGCCCGGATGCAGGTGGCCATATAAGCATGAAAGTGTCCAAGGCTGGTGAAAAACTATTCCTTCGTTGCCGCTGGCACGACCACGATGCCGCGTTCGGCGAAGACTTCCTTGACGATGGTGATACCGTTCAGAGCTGCCGGAAAGCCGGCGTAACCAGTCATCTGCATGACAACCTCGACGATTTCCTGCGGTTTGGCCCCGACATTGAGGGCACCGTTGACGTGAGCACGCAGTTGCGGCTGCGCCGTTCCCAGCGCAGTCAGGGCAGCGACCGTGGCGAGCTCGCGCGTGCGCAGATCGAGTCCCGGCCGCGAGATGATATCGGCGTAACCGAATTCGACTATCCAGCGGCCCAGATCGGGCGCGATGTCCTTAAGATTATCGAGCGTGCGGCGGGCAGAGTCGCCGGTCACCTTGTTCAAGGTCTCCATGCCGCGTTGATAGCGTTCACTCTGTTCCACGGCAGTATCGACAGCGGGTTCGACCGCCTGTGCCGCGCCACCAGCGATGAGCGCAATGACGAAAGTGGACAAGCGTGCGGTAGAGCAATTAATCATCGGATGATCCTCTGGTGGTGATAGTTGAGACGACTACGCGCGTGGTCGATGCCGGCCGCGTGCGCGAGCATCGACCCAGCCTTGTTCAAACTCGGCGAGGGCGCTCTGCGCCAGCGGGTCGGTGCCGGCCAGATGGCGTTCGAGCATATCCAGATCGTCGTTGCCCCAGAATACCGCGTCACCGACCACCATGGTCGGTACGCCGAAAGCACCGCGAGCAATCGCCTCATCGGTGTTGGCGCGCACCCGGTCCTTGGCGTGGTCGCTGCCGGCGCTACTCAAGTGCTTGCCGGCCGCGAGACCATGGTCGATGAGATATGCGGCGAGGGTTATCGGATCTTCCGGGTCGAGACGGTCGACCCACACGCCGTGCAGGAGTCTGCCGGTCAGGGCGTGTCTGTCGGTCTCGCTCATGTCCAGCGCCGTCAGACGAAGCAACAGCAGCGGATTGAAAGGATGTTTGAACGGCGCATTGAACGGTATGCCGAGCACCTGCGCTTTGCGTAGATTGTCTCGATTCATCCAGTGCAACTTGGGCGCGACTTCCGCTGGGCCGAGCTGTCCGTAGGCTTTCAGAAATCCGGCGAAGAGTACCGGGACAGCGCGCACCGCAAACCCGTGGCGGGCCGCCATCAGCGGGAGCCGATGCCAGGCGAGATAGGCATTGTGCGAAATGTAGTCGAAATAAAAGTCGACCTGTTGGAGTGACGACGTCGTCATGGGCGAGCCTCAGACAGAACGATGCGCTGATGCGCGGCGCGGCAAGGATATCGCTCAAATCGGTCATGCGCCATGCCACTGCGTAACGCGTTGTCGTTGCCCGATGACGCTACGATATCCAATAGCCTAAAATCCTCATCCATCACGCGGTATGAAGCGAAAATGCCCGCGGAAATTGCTGTCCGGCAATCTCTGCCGCCACCGCATTGCTGTTTATTTGAGCCAAGGATGTTCCATGTTCCTGATTCGAGTTCGGCGTAGCGAATTGCTTCTACACTGGCTGGTCGTCGTTCTTGCCTGTCCGGTGTGGTCAGCTGCTCAGGCTGCTGACTGGGTTTACACCGTGCAACACGGCGACAACCCCTGGAGTCTGACTTCGCGCTATCTTGCCGGAGTCAAATACTGGCCGCGCATTCAGAAGCTGAACCAGATTACCGATCCACTGCACATTTCGCCCGGCACACGTTTGCGCATTCCGGTTGAATGGTTACGACGTGCCAGCGCGGTGGTCACGGTCGTCAGCGTCAAAGGCGAGGCCAGGGTCAGCGGTCGTCAGGCCGGCAAGCCGGTAACGCCCGGCATGCAACTCGGCAGCGGCGATATTCTGCGGACCGGCAGCAAGTCCAACGCAACGCTCGAATTCGGTGACGGGTCGCGCGTGCTGCTTCACGCGCAGGCAGAACTGCATCTGGATCAGTTGGGGCACTACGAGAATACCGATTATTACGACAGCCAGGTGCGGCTGATCGAGGGCCGCATGGAGAACGTTGTCACGCCGCTGACCAGCGGGCCGGGGCGTTTCGAGATTTCGACCCCTGCGGCAGTGACAGCGGTCCGCGGGACCCGATATCGGGTCAATGCGTCGGCGGCCGATACCCGAGCTGAAGTCATCGAAGGCACCGTCGATGTCGCCACCGATGCCAGTTCGGTCGATGTCGATGCCGGCTATGGAACGGTTGCCGCGGCAGCGCAGGTACCGCTGGCGCCGGTGATTCTGCTGTCGCCGCCCAATCTCGCAGCGCTGCCGGCGGTGGTCGAACGCGTGCCGTTGTCGTTCACGGTTCCGCTGCAGCAAGGTGCCAAGGGGCATCGTTTTCAGATCCTGCCGGCAGCAGCAACGTCCGAGTTATTGTTCGACGCACGCACCGACAGTGCGCAGTTGCGCGCCGACGCGCCGCCCGACGGCGACTACGTGCTGCGCGTCCGCGACATCGACGCGCAGGATCTCGAAGGACTTGATGCCGAACGTCCGTTTACGCTGAACGCCCGCCCGGAACCGCCGCTGCTGACGACGCCGGCACCTGGTGCCGGCGTGTCCGAAGATCAACCATCGATGAACTGGGGTGCGAGTACGACCATTGCACGTTATCGCCTGCAGGTCGCGAGCGACGATGGATTCACTCAGCTGGTGATGGATGACGACAGCGTCAGTACGGCCGGCGCGAGTACGCCGGCATCCTTGCCGCTCGGCATCTATTTCTGGCGGGTCGCCGCCATCGACGCGATGGAAGGCCAGGGACCGTTCAGCGATGTGCAACAGTTCCGACGCATCGCGCCTGCGCCGGCATTGGATGCCCCGGCTGTCGAAGGCAATTCAATGAGCGTGCGCTGGCGTGCCGGCGAACCGGGCGAGATATTCCAGTTTCAGCTTGCTGCAGATGAGCAGTTCAGCGCGCCGCTGATCGATGTTCGCGTCACCGAAGCGGTGGCGACATTTGAGCTGCCGAAGAAAGGCGGTCCGCATTTCATGCGCGTGAAAAGCATTGCCGCGGACGGCTTCGAAGGCAACTATGGCGCACCCCAGCGCATTGAAGTACCGGGTCGGCATGGCTCGCGCTGGTGGGCAGTACTGCTGTTGCCGCTCATCATACTGGCCTTGTGATCCAGCCGCTCTTCATGTTCGGGGAGTGGGCGCGGAGCGAAACCGCGCGACTGGCCGGAGTGCTCTCGGTCATCATCGGCATCGCAGTGATGTCGGGCGCCTTTGAGCGTTGGAACTACCTCATCTATGACACGGCGCTGGTATTGCATACCGCGCCAGCGCCGGAAGACATTGTCATCGTCGCTATCGACGACAAGAGCCTGCGCCAACTAGGGCATTGGCCATGGTCGCGGCATCGTCATGGCGAACTCGTCGAACGGTTGACCCGTTACGGCGCGAAGAGTGTCGCGCTCGACATCATGTTTGCCGAAAGTGCAGATGCCGATGGCGGCGATCGCCATCTGGCCGGCGCGATTGCCGCCAACGGTACAGTTGTACTGCCGGTGTTTCCCGATCTCGCGGCAACCGGACCACTGCGCGAAGTGTTGCCGTTGCCGGTATTGGCCAACGTTGCGGCCAAACTCGGTCATGTCGACACCGAGCTCGATCGCGATTCCATCGCACGCAGCGTTTATCTCAAAGCCGGGCTGGGTTCACCGGTATGGCCAACCCTCGCGCTAGCGATGCTCGAACGCGTTGATCCCGCCGCCTGGCCACAACTGCCGGGCGAGCGTCGTGCCGCCAGTGCCGAAGTGCTGCCGGATACCTGGGTACGCGATCATCGCCTGCTGCTCAACTTTCAAGGGCGACCCGGCCGTTTTCGCGAAGTGTCATTCGTCGACGTACTGCGCGATGACTATATCGCGGCCAGTCTGGTCGGCAAATTCGTACTGGTTGGTGCGACCGCGGCCGGACTCGGCAAGACGCTGGCTACACCGGTCTCCGGCGAAGCGCAGCCGATGTCCGGCGTCGAGTTCAATGCCACGGTGCTCGATAACCTGCGCCGCGGTAACTGGATCCTGCCTGTACAAGGTTTTACTTACGCGGCAATGCTGTCGTTGTTTGCGTTGTTGCCGGCGCTGTTGTATCCGCGTCTGTCGCCGCGTCAGGGACTCTATTGCGCTGTTGCGATTGCCGGTGCCAGCGTCATGGTGCCGGCACTGCTGCTGCAGTCGATGCAGTGGTGGTTCGCACCGGCGCCGGCACTCCTGGCCGCAGTGTGCAGCTATCCGCTGTGGAGCTGGCGACGCATCGAACGTTCGGCGCGCGTGCTTCGCCAGGAACGCGAATTGGCCCGCGCAACGCTGCACGCTATCGGCGACGCTGTGGTCACGACCGATCTCGACGGCCTCATCACGTATATGAATCCGGTCGCCGAGCGATTGAGCGAGCAGCCGCGGCGCGAAGTCATCGGCCGGCATATTTCACGCATCTTCTGGTCGGCAAGCGAACTCGAGCGAGACAAGGCCAGCCAGGTCATCGCTCAGGCACTTGCCGAGCATCGCCCGGTGCGTTCGCCATCCTACGCGTTGCTGACACGCCGGCTTGGCGACCCTTATGCTGTAAGGATTACGGCGAGTCCGATAGAAGGCGTCGACGGGCAATGTTCCGGTGTCGTGGTGGCGCTACACGACATGACCGAGACGCTGTCGCTCTCGCGGCAGGTCGCGCACCAGGCAACTCACGATGCACTGACGCATCTGCCTAATCGTGAACTGCTCGCCGATAGGTTATCGCAGGCGATCGCTGCCGCGCGTCGCGATGGGGATCTGGTCGCAGTTCTGTTTCTCGATCTCGACGGCTTCAAATACATCAACAGCAGCTACGGACATGCGGTCGGCGACGAACTGCTGATCGAAGTCGGCGCACGGCTGGGCATGGCTGGGCGTGCGCATGACACGATTGCGCGCTGGGATGGCGACCAGTTCGCGATTCTGTTGACCGGTCTCGGTCAACCGGAAACCGCTGGTGCATTGGCTCGACGATTTCTCGATGTCAGCCAGGAACCTTTTCATGCGCACGAGCAGGAGATCCATATCACCGGCTGCATCGGTATCAGCCTGTTTCCCCGTGATGCGCACGATGCGGAAACGCTGTTCAAGCACGCCGATGCCGCGCTGCATCGGGTCAAGCAGCGCGAACGTAATGGCGTCGGTTACTACGACGACGAATACAATGTCCATGCCGAGCGCCGTCTGGCCCTGGAAAACGAACTGCGCCAGGCACTGCGACGCGATGAGCTGGCGCTGTACTACCAGCCGCAATTGGCACTGGTATCGGGTCTGGTGGTCGGCGTGGAAGCGCTGCTGCGCTGGCATCACCCGGAGCATGGTCTGGTTCTTCCCGGCGTGTTCATCGCCGAGGCCGAGGAATCGGAATTGATCCATCAGATCGGCGGCTGGGTTCTGCGCCGCGCTTGTCGACAGTCGGCCGAATGGCAGCGCGCCGGTCTGTCCTTGCAAGTCAGCATCAATGTCTCCGCGCGCCAACTGGCCAAGGACGATCTGGTGACGAACGTGCGCTCGGCACTCGCCGCCGCCGGCGCTGATCCGCACCGCATCACGCTCGAAATCACCGAGAGCGCCGTCATGCATGACCGACGTCGGGCGGGGGAAATCCTGCATGAGCTGAAAGCGCTCGGCATACGCATTGCGATTGACGATTTCGGCACTGGCTACGCGTCGCTGGCGAATCTGAAGCAACTGCCGGTCGATCAGGTGAAAGTGGACCAATCGTTTGTACGCGATATCGTCAGCGATCCGGGCGATGCGGCGATTACGCAGGCTGTCATCGCCATGGCGCACAGCATGGGGCTGGTCGTTATCGCCGAAGGGGTCGAGACCAGCGAACAGCTGGATTTTCTGACACTGCATCAGTGCGACGAAATGCAGGGTTATTTCCTGAGCCCGGCGCAGCCCGCGGCCGAGCTGGAGGTCTGGTTGCGCGGGCAGCGGCTGGCGCGCGATCCGGAACAGCGTCTCGACGCCGAGACGCGGTTGGCTGGCGGACCGGACGAAACGTCAGGCGGCGCGCCGCTCCTGCACTGAGTAGGCGGCACGCGTACGCAACCGTTGCGCGAGGCGGGCCTCGGTTTCCGGCCCTCTGCGTAGCGCATCGAACAGTACGGCGAGATAGCTCTTGTCGATGACCGCACCCTGCGCTTCAATCTCAGGTTTCAGCAACTCATGCAGTTCGACCAGGTTATACCACGGCACCCGCGGGTAGATATGGTGGCCGATATGCCAGTTGATGTTGTTCCAGAAAAACGCATTCAGCGGATTCGAAATTACGGTGCGTGTGCCCAGCAACTGACCTTGATTCCACGGTGTGCCGTAGTGTTCGGCGATGAAGCGCATCGAATTGAATAGTGAAAAGATGAAGATCGGGATTAACCAGAGTGATAGGGCTTTTGCGAGTACGTCGTGCTCAATTGCCCAGGCTACCAGCGCCCAATAAGCGACGACCTTGAGCGCAGTCTCGAATACATGCATCGCCCACTGGCGGGCATTGAAGCCGTGAAGGGGATAGAGCAGATTGAAATGCACGAAGCTCAATACTGCGCCGACAACCATATAGGCATAGAACAAGACGAAATCGAGCGGTCCCCGCTTGCCCATCGTGAATGCATCCGGGTCTTTGGGTGAGCGGTTGTGTCGGTGGTGTTCGAGATGATCTTCGCGAAAGGCGATGAATGACGCGAATATTGGCACCATGGCGATTACGCCGAACAAAGTATTCAGCCAGGGGCGGCGGAACAGCGTGTGGTGCGTGGCATCGTGCATGAAGGTGACGATGCTCATCCAGAGATAGCCGAGCGCTAGATAGGCTGTCCATAACAGCAGCGTCGAATTCGTGGTCCAGGCCAGCCAGCCGAAACCCAGCATGAGTGCAACGAAGAGCGGGATCTTGACCAGATTCGGGCCGATACGCTGTGTGGTGAGACGCAACATGTCGGCGCGTGCAAGTCGCGGTAGCGGAGCAATGTTCAAGGGCGCGTGCCGGTGACGGGGCGACCGTGCCCTGAGGCGACTATACAGGATTCGACGTCGATCCCGTCACCTCGAACCGCCGCCATTCGTGCCGTAACAGGCTGTTAGAGTTTGGCGGCGGCGAACGTATCGCAGGCAACGACTGTGCCCTGCTCGAAGCCCAGCCGGAACCAGCGGCCGCGCTGCGCAGACGTCCCATGGGTAAACGAGTCCGGTGTGACGTAACCGCGCGCCTGATGCTGTAGACGGTCATCGCCGATGGCGCTCGCTGCAGCCAGCGCTTCATCGATATCGCCCGCTTCGAGCACCTGACGGGTCGCTTGCGCGTGATGTGCCCAAATTCCGGCGAAACAGTCGGCTTGCAGTTCCTGCCGCACGCTGTCTGCATTTGCGGCAGTGGCGTCCATATGCTTTCGCGCTTCGGCCGAGCGCGCCGAGATGCCGAGCAGGGTCTGCACGTGATGGCCGACTTCGTGGGCGAGCACGTAAGCCTGGGCGAAATCGCCCGGCGCCGTATAACGCTGGGCGAGGTCATCGAAGAAGCTCAAATCGAGATAGACCTTGTGGTCGCCCGGGCAATAGAACGGGCCCATCGCGGCCTCACCGAGTCCGCAGGCCGACGTCGTCGCTTTGCGAAACAGGACCAGATGCGGACGTTCGTAGGTTTGCCCGCCGAGTGCGAACAATGCGCTCCAGGTGTCCTCGGTATCGGCCAGCACGACAGCAACGAAGTCGGCCTGCTCGCGTTCGGCGGCGTCTTCCACCGGTGGGTTGGCTGCACTCCGGTCGTCGAGGGCGCCGGGCGCGCCCGTCAGGGTGCCGAGGTCGGCACCCGAGTACCACAAGACGAGCGCCCCGATCACGAGAATGACGAGCCCACCGGGCGTTCGGGACAGCCGCAGGACCAGCGGCAGCAGAGAACCGCCGCCGCCACCACCGCGAAATCCGCGCGGGGTTGCTTCGCCGCGTCGGTCCTCGACGTTGTCGCTCTGTCTGCCGCCACGCCATCGCATGTCGAGTACCGCCGTGTCACCTGCTCCGAGTGTTATGCCACAGTTCGGGTGCTGCAGGGAAATGGTGCGTGTCTTAAGGTGTCACCAAGGCGAACGAGGCGAGGAACTCCTCCAGCGTACTTTCGACGGCGTCTTCACCGTCGAAAGCACCCGATGCGGCGATCATCAGCGACAGCTTGTCGGCGACGATGGCAACGACGGTCATTTTGTCCGGGGCCGGTCCAGCACTGGCTGTTTTCGTGGCATGCAGGACAACGCGTGCAGCAGCGTAGCCGCCGATAGTTGTCGGCGTGATTGGCTGCAGGACCTCGAGCGCATCGCCCGAGTTGCGCTGAACTTCATCCACACGACGAGACAATTCCTGCTGTGGTGTCTCGGTGCCGGAAACGAGGCTCACGTTGACGCCGATCATCGGATTCACACCGGCATGCGGATGCGGATATTTGAGGATGGCGAACAGCGGCGACGCTTTACCTTCGGTCAACGCCGCTGCAAGCGCATCGGCGTCGTAGCGAATCGCGGTGTCGACAGCGGCAACGCGCGTCCCGGTGAGGTAAGTCCAGGTGACGGGGCGCGCAAACTGCAGACCGACAGCCCCTGGTGCGACGACGGTATCTTGCATCGTGACCCAGATGGTCAGTGGTACCAGCAGCAGGAGAAGCAGTCGCGTCAGGGCCACGCGGCGGGCCAGCGGCGTACGTTTCAACAGGTCGATAGTCATCGATAGTTCTGCGCCGACAGTGGACTGCTGCATGCCCGCGCAACGCTACCGTTGCCGCGAACGAGGCGGTATGCTGCGCCACTCATCGGCAGGAGGCAAGTCATGAAATTTGGCAAATTCGGCGTCTTTACGTTTACCGACGCGCTCGACGCCAGGCAATGCGCGGAGCTCGCGCGTACGGTCGATGACTTTGGCTATTCGAACCTGTGGTATCCCGAAGCGCTTGCATACGAACCGTTCGCCATCGGTGCTTATCTGCTCAGTCACAGCAAGCGCCTTGTTGTCGGCAGCGGCATTGCCAACATCTATGCGCGGGACGCAACTGCCGCAGTGATGGGCCACAACAGCTTGAACCGTCTCTACGATGGCCGATTCGTTCTCGGTCTCGGCGTCTCGCATGCGCCGCTGGTGGCCGATATGCGCGGTCATGCGTATCAGAAGCCGATAGCCACCATGCGCGCCTATCTCGACCGGATGGATCAGGCCTGGACCGCTTTTGGCGGCGCACCAGACGTCAAGCAGGTGGTGCTTGCCGCCCTCGGACCGCAGATGTCCAAACTGTCGGCGGAACGTTCGCTGGGGTCATTTCCGTACAACATCACACCGCAGCAGGCGTCAATGGCGCGCGCTGCGATGGGTGGAAAGGGCGCCATCATCTGCGAACAGAAGATCTGCCTGACCAGCGATCCGGTAGTCGCCCGAAAAGTCGCGCGCGAGGCACTCGCTTTCTATACGGGGCTGCCGAATTACGTCAACAACTGGTTCCGGCTCGGCTTCGATCAGAGCGACGTGGCCAATGGCGGCAGCGAACGTCTGTTAGATGCGATGGTGGCGTGGGGAAGTGTGGCCCAGATCAAGGCGCGTCTGGCGGAGTATTTTGCCAAAGGTGCCGATCAGGTGGTACTGCAGCCATTGCGGCCCGACGGTCAGCCGGGTCCGGACTACAAGGCCCTGGAAGCGCTCGCTCCGGGGAGCTGAGCGGCATCTGAAAAGAAGGGCCGCACGCGGCGGCCCTTCAGTGAGATTGATACCGACAACCTCGATCTCTGGATAGCGATCCAGCACCCTCAATGAGATGCTGTGACGCGCTCCGTCATCATGCCGAGATCCAAAGGCTGCACGGATACCAAATTAATCTCACTAGACATTGGATCACCTCCTTTTTACTCACATTGACCAAGCTTGAGTATGTAACGAACAGGCGCCGAGATAAAGCCTGCTGCGCCGGTCGGGGTGCTCGCGTGTTGTGACCGGATTCAGCTTCCGTTTAGTGAGGCCGGCCTATATTTCGTGCACGGGCGCCAGAAGGCTGTGCATCCGGCAACGACATCACGCATGAACGCAAGGAGATTGCGATGAAGACCACAGCACTGATGGCCGGCATAGGTCGCCCGCTGGCTGCAATGGTTGGACTGGCCTGCTTGTTGGTGGCGAGTCAGGTGAGCGCGGACGGATGGCGGCATCACGGCAACGACCGCGGCTATGACAACCGTCATTTTCGGCATCAGCAACACGGTTACCATAACAACTATGGCCCGAGCTATGGGGGTTATGCCCGGAGTTATGGCTACCCGGCCCAGGTGATTATCAACCGGGGTTACTACGCGCCGCCGCCGGTCGTCGTCTACCAGCCGTATTACCCGCCGCCGCCGGTGGTCTATGCGCCGGCTTATCAGCAACCGGGGTATGTCGTGCAGAGTTACGGCGCCCCGGCCTATGGCGGTGGTTATGCCCGCTCGCCGAACTTCGGTACCGCTGTCGGCGGTGCGCTCGGCGGATATCTCGGCTCGCAGGTCGGTCATGGTTCGGGCCGGCTGGCAGCAACCGCTGCTGGCGCCGTGTTCGGTGCGATCCTCGGCGGTCAGGGCGGCTACCGTTGAGTCGACAACGCTGCACTCGCGCGATGCGTTCAATGATTGTTGAACGCATCGCACTCGGCGCCAGACTGGCCGCGGTCAGTCTGGCGTTGATGAGTGGCACCGTTGCTGCGTTAGAGTTGGACGACAAGCAGATGCAGCTGCTGATGGAGCAGCTGCAGGAGGTTCAAGGCTGCGTGGGCGAACTCGAACCCGGCGCGTTGGCCGCGCTGCAGTCTGACGGCGAAGCACTGATGGCGGAAGTCGGCACGCTGTGTCGCGCCGGCAAACGCGACGAAGCGCAAGCCAGAGCGCTCGCTTTTGGTCGACAATTCGAGACCTCGGCGGAAATGCAGCAGCTGCTGACCTGCGCCAAACGCATGGGCAGCGTTCTGCCGATGCTGGTGCCATCTGCCGCGCAGCTGGCCGAGAACGGTCAGGTGTGCGATCTGCCGCTGGAGTAATTCCCTGTCGTCAGGATCCGTGACGACAGGTGCGCTTAGCCGCCCTCGATCGCCGGCAGGAAAAACACTTCACTGTGCGGCCGAATCGCTTCGATGAATGGGTCCTGGAATATCTCGCCGTCGATGGCTACGGCCATCCGCAAACGCAGACGTTCGCCGATGCCGGGGAACAAGGTATCCAGATTGTCGAGCAGCTCGCGGACATCACCAGCCGCAACCTGATGTTCGGCGATACCGCCGGCGAAGGTGCGGGCTACCTCATGCGGTAGGACGACCTTCGCCATGGCGGCTGCCAGTCTACTTGGCGTCGATGGCCGCCAGGATCTTCGGCGGCGAGAGCGGGAGATCGCCCATGCGCACGCCGGCGGCGCGCGAGACGGCGTTGGCCACTGCGGCCAGCGGTGGCACTATCGGCACTTCACCGACGCCGCGAACGCCATAGGGGTGGCCCGGATTCGCTACTTCGACCAGCACTGCGTCGATCATCGGCATGTCAGAGGCAACCGGAATGCGATAGTCAAGGAAGCCCGTATTCTGCAGCCGGCCCTGCGCATCGTAGATGTATTCTTCGTTCAGCGCCCAGCCGATGCCCTGCACCGCACCGCCCTGCAACTGACCTTCGACATAGCTCGGATGAATGGCTTTGCCGACGTCCTGGACGGCGGTATAGCGCAGTACCGTGACGTGACCGGTTTCCGGATCGACTTCGACATCGCACACATGCGTACCGAAACCTGGTCCGGCACCGGCCGCGTTGATATTCGCCTTGCCGCTGATCGGGCCGCCGGTACGGCCGGCCATCTTGGCGATGTCGGCTATCGTCAATGGTTTGCGCTGATCGGTCTCGATAGCGATGGCGCAGCCGTCCTTCCACTCTACCTGTTCGATATCGATTTTCCAGATCTTTGCCGCACGACGTCGCAGATCCTGCACCACATTCTCGGCCGCTTCGATCACGGCTTTACCGGTCGCGAATGTGACCCGGCTGCCGCCGGTCAAGTCGGAGTAGGGCACCGATTCGGTATCGGCGACCAGTGGTTTCACGCGTGCAATATCGACACCGAGCACTTCGGCCGCCATCATTGCCATCGAGGCCCGTGAGCCGCCGATGTCCGGGTTCCCGGTCACGACGATGACAGTGCCATCTTCGTTGACGGCAACCGAGGCGCTGGAATTGCCGCCGATGTTGAACCAGAAGCCCGATGCCACTCCGCGACCCTGATTGGGGCCGAGCTTGATGGCATAGTTGGGATGGTTCTTCGCCGCCTCGAGCGTCTCGACATAGCCGATGCGATTGAACTTCACGCCGTAAGGCGCCTGCGTTCCCTCGACTGCGGCATTCTTCAGCCGCAGTTCTATCGGGTCGAGACCGAGTTTGTCGGCCAGCAGATCGAGCGTTGACTCGACCGCGAATGCGGCAATCGGCGCGCCCGGTGCGCGATAAGCGGCGACCTTCGGCCGGTTCACCACAACATCGAAGCCGACGCATTTGACGTTGGTGAGCGCGTAGGGCGCAAATCCTGTCATGCAGCCGAGCGCGACCGGCGAACCGGGGTAGGCGCCTGCTTCGTACTCCATGACGATTTCGCCAGCAGTGATGGTACCGTCGCGCTTGGCGCCGATCTTGGCCCAGGCGTGGCCGCCTGAGGTCGGGCCGGTGGCGCGGAAAACTTCATCGCGCGTCATGACCATCTTGACCGGACGGCCGCTTTTCTTTGCCAGCACCACGGCCAGCGGTTCCAGATAGACGACCGTCTTGCCGCCGAAGCCGCCACCAATTTCTGCCGGCAGCACTTTGATCTTGGATACTTCCATGCCGCACAGCTTGGCGACATAGGCGCGGACCATGAACTGGCCCTGGCTGCTGCACCAGATAGTGGCCATGCCGTCCGTGGTCATGCTGGCGACGCAGGCATGCGGCTCGATATAACCCTGATGCACGGTCTGTGCGCTGTATTCGTGTTCGACGATGACGTCGGCATCCGCGAAACCCTGCGCCAGATCGCCGAGACTGAACTCGGTACGCTTGGCGACATTCGAGGCCGTGGTCGGCTTGGGCTCGACGCCTTCGGTAAACAGCGCCGGATGCAGTACCGTTGCGCCGGGCTTCATTGCGTCCAGCGCCGACATCACCGGTGTCAGCACTTCGTATTCGACTTCAATCAGATTCATCGCTTCTTCGGCGATGGCCGGTGTCGTTGCAGCGACCGCCGCGACAGCGTGACCGTCATACAACACCTTATCGCGCGCAAGGACGTTATGCGACATGTCGTGATAGCTGACCGTGACTTCGCCAACGGCTTTGTCACTCGGGTCGAGCTGCGGGAAATCCACGCTTGTGACGACGGCCTTGACGCCGGGCAGCGCCAGCGCTTTGTCGCAATTGATCGACTTGATGCGGGCGTGCGCATGCGGGCTGCGCACGATGCGCGCGTGGAGCATGCCGGCAAGCTTGAGGTCGGCACCAAAATTGGCGCGGCCGGTGACCTTGTCGACACCGTCCGGACGTATCGGGCGCGTACCGATGTAACGATACGGGCTCTTGCCTTCTTCGATCGCTTTCAGTTCTTTTTCTTCGTTACCCATGGTTCAAGCTCCTCGCAGTTCCGCGGCAGCGTTCATAACAGCCTTGATGATTTTATCGTAGCCCGTGCAACGGCACAGGTTACCGGCCAGCCAGTAGCGGGCCTCGGTCTCGGTCGGATTCGGATTGCGTTCGAGCAGCGCTTTCGTCGCAACGATGAAACCGGGTGTGCAGATGCCACACTGAAGCGCTGCTTCCTGCAGAAAATGTTTCTGTATCGGATGCAGATCCTCGCCAGTGGCGACGCCTTCGATGGTGTTGATGGTGGCGTCCTGGACTTCGACACCGAGGACCAGGCAGGAACAGACCAGTCGACCGTTGACCATGACGCTGCAGGCGCCGCAATCGCCGGATGCGCAGCCTTCCTTGCTGCCGGTCAGACCGAGCTCGTCGCGCAGGACGTCGAGCAGGGTGGCCTGTGTTTCGCACAGGAATTCCGCGGGGTCACCGTTGATGGTGGCGGTGATGTGATGTTTGCTCATTGAATCAGGTCCTCGCGCGATCACGGGCTATGACGGCTGCGCGGCGGGCCAGGACGCCGGCGACCTTGGTGCGGTACACGATCGTGCCGCGCTTGTCGGAGATAGGCTTGCAGGCAGCGCTGGCGGCTGCAGCGAGTGCGGCCAGCGCCGCGTCATCGATGCGCGTGCCGATCAACGCCTGTGCGCCGGCCTCGACCAGCAGCGGCGTCGGTGCGACGGCGCCGAGCGAGACGCGCGCCGCCGTGCAGACGCCATTCGCGTCCAAGGTCACGCTGACAGCAGCGCCGACCACTGCGATATCCATTTCGGTGCGCGGAATGAAACGCAGATACGCATCACCTGAATGTGCCGGCCGCGCCGGCAGCAGAAAGCTGACGACGAACTCGCCGGCAGCGAGCGAGGTGCGCCCCGGACCGGTGATGATGTCTTCGACCTTGGCTTCGCGCGTGCCCTGCGGACCAACGATGGCGCAGGTGGCGCCGGCTGCGATCAGGCCGGGTACGCTGTCAGCAGCGGGTGAACCGTTGCACAGGTTGCCACCGAGAGACGCACGGCCCTGGATCTGGGTCGAACCGATCAGTTCCAATCCTTCGACGACGCCGGGCCAGGCTTCACGTACTTCAGCGTGTTCGCCGAGTTCAGCTCCGGCAACCGCAGCACCGATACGGAACCCACCGGCCTCAGCCGTGATTTTGCGCAGTTCAGGAATGTGTTTGAGGTCGACGATCAGTGCGGGTTTGAGGCGCCCCGCGCGCATCTGCACGAGCAGGTCGGTGCCGCCGGCCAGGACCTTCGCCGAGCCGTTCGCGCCGCGCAGCGCTGTAACGGCATCTGCGAGTGTAGTTGGCGATGTATATTGAGTCTGGACCACGTTCCCCCCGTCATGCATGGATCGATGTCGAATGAATGTTCACATGGGATTGTAACGCATCACACCGGCATGGCCATGCATATTGTCCATGGCTCACGAACCGGGCAGCCGCAGTACGCCTTTGGCAATGATGTTGCGCTGGATCTCGTTCGAGCCACCGTAAATGGTCGCTGGGCGCGCATTGTAGAACTGACTCATGACGTCAACGCTGTCGTTGGCGCTATCGTTGCCGAAAGACAGTTTGCCGGGCGTTGCGCCATCAGCGCCGGCCGCTTCGACCATCAATTCAGACAGGCGACCGAAAGTCTCGGTGCCCCAGATCTTGAGCAGCGAGACGTCCGGCCCCAGCGTCTCGCCGCGACGCACGATGTCGGCAAAACGCTGGAAAGTCGATTCCAGATCCAGCACATCGAGTTTCAAGCGGGTCAGGCGATCGACGAAAGCGGCGTCCCGATCCAACCCGCTTGCGCTGGCCAGCACCTGCAGGCGTTTGAGCGCATATTGCGACTGTTTCGGACTGCCGATGAAAATGCGCTCGAAGCTGAGCAGCGCTTTGGCAATGCCCCAACCCTCGTTCAAACGCCCGACCAGGCAATCGGCCGGAACGCGCACGCTGTCCAGAAACACTTCGCAGAATTCCTCATCGCCGGCGATGTTTTTTATTGGTCGGATGGTGATACCGGGTTGATCGAGATCGATCAGAAAGAAGCTGATGCCTTCCTGCTGCTTGCCCGTTTTCGATGTGCGTGCAAGGCAGAACATGTGCGATGCATCCTGCGCCAGCGTGGTCCAGGTTTTCTGGCCGGTGATGACGAACTCGTCGCCCTCGGCTAGCGCCTCGGTCTTGAGACTGGCGAGATCGGAGCCAGCATTCGGTTCAGAGTAACCCTGGCACCAGACTTCGTCGCCAGCCAGGATCTTCGGCAGATAGCGCGCACGCTGCTCAGGTGTGCCATGTCGGATGAGCAACGGGCCGACCATCTGGATGCCCATGTCGGGCGAGCGGCCGATGCCCAGACGCTCCTGCTCATCGATGAATATGAGCAGCTTGCCGGGCGACAAGCCCATGCCACCGTGTGCTCGCGGCCAGGCCGGTGCGACCCAGCCTTTGGCCGAGAGCTTCAGATACCACGGCTTGATCTCCGACCAGCGATAGCGTCGCGACGGATAGCGCATCTCGACCGGATACTCGGCTTCGAACCAGCCGCGCACAGTAGCGCGGAAGGCCTCATCGCTGAGTGCGTTCCAGTCCCCGTCAGGAGGTACGACGAGGTCCGCATTGGCGCCCGCGGTCGCTGCGTCATCGTCGTGTTTGACGAGCGAGGCGAGGCGCCGGGCATGAAAGCTGGCATTGCCATGGCGTGCTGCCAGCGTGAGTGCACGATTGAGATACAGGCCGACATCGCATTCGTCGGTGTAACCGATGCCGCCATGCAGCTGCACGGCCTGGCGACACAGCAGCAGCGCGGTCTCGCTCGCGCGGTACTTGGCGCGACTTGCCGCGAGCGTCTGCGTCGCCCGATCGCTACTCGCATCGAACACAGCCAGACATTCGTCGACGACGGCTTCGGTAATGCGCTTATGAATATAGAGATCGACGGTGCGATGCTGCAGAGCCTGAAAACTGCCGATCGGCCGCCCGAACTGCTGGCGCGTACCGAGGTAATCGACCGTGATATCGAAAATCCGCTCGGCCAGACCGAGCAGATACGCGCTGGTGCCCAAGGTGGTGGCGGCACGGGCCTGGTGCAGCGCTGCATCGAGGTCGGCACCGTTCAGCAGCAGGCGCGCGGCATCGAGCTGCGCTGCTGTCAGGGTCAGCGTACCGTTGCTGGTGCCGTCGGCCTGCTCGCGCAGGGCAAGCTGTACGCCGGCGTCGTCCACAGAGAGCAGGAACAACGCCGGTTTGCCGGCAAGTTCCGCAACGACCAGGCAGGCATCGACATCGCCGGCCAAAGCGATACCGCGCGCTGTGCCATCGAGACGATAGCCACCGCCGTGCGCGACAGCGCTGATCACGATGTCGGTGTGGCCGGTAAACTCGGCTGCTTCGGCCAGGGCGACACCGATCAGACGGGTGCCGGCAATGACGTCGGCCAGCGCCTGCGTCGCTGCGGGTTGCGTGCTTGCGCCCAGCAGCGTGACCGCGGCAATGCTTTCGAGGAACGGTTCCGGCGCCACGACCCGCCCAAGCTCGCGGGCAACAGCGCCGATTGCCACAGCACCCAGGTCCAGCCCGCCAGCAGCTTCGGGTGCAGCGATGGCGGTCCAGCCGAGTTCGCACATGTCTCGCCAGACCGTGCGATCGAAAGCCGGACGTGCGCCGCGCAGTGCGCGCAGGCGCGCGGCACCCAACGCCCGCTGACAATAGGCCAGCGCGCTGTCGCGCAGCATGTCTATCGTTTCGGCGTCGGCGGACTGGGACGGGCTGGCGTTGGCGTTCATGGCGCGCGATCTCCGCTCGACAGAAGTGGATGGAGGCTGGAACAGGTGACACAGTATATCGGCTCGGTGCACAAGGGCGTATGTCGGGGTGGCTTCGGAACACCCGCTCGCCGGTATACTTGCCGCAGAAAATCGGCCAGACCACTCGCGGGGAGGTGTCTATCGTGCAAGCGGAAATCGTCACGCTCGAAGTCGTCGAGGAGCACATTGCGCTCGTCCGCTTCGCCAATCCACCTGTCAACGCACACAGCCAGCAGCTGCTGACTGAGACGGCCTGGGTCTTCGACACCATCAGCGATCGCGAGGATATCCGCGTTGCTATCCTGACCGGCACCGGCAAGGTGTTCTGTGCCGGCGCCGATTTGAAGGAACGAAGCGGGGCGGTAGCAGAAGATGGCGCGCACTGGCAGCGCAGTCGTCGTGCGCGCGAGGCGTACCACAGCATCATGGAATGTCAGAAGCCCGTGATCGCTGCGATCAATGGCGCGGCGCTCGGTGGCGGACTCGCGTTTGTGGCATCCTGCGATATTCTCCTGGCAGCTGACACGGCCTGTATTGGTTTGCCCGAGATTGATGTCGGTCTGCTCGGCGGTGGCCGTCACGCCCAGCGTCTGTTCGGCCATTCGCGACTGCGCCGCATGATGCTGACCGGCATGCGCGTTTACGGGCCCGAGCTTTATCGTCTAGGCGTCGTTGAGGCGTCGGTGCCGGTGGCGGAACTGCTGGAGACCGCACTGGTGATCGCGCGCGATATTGCCGGCAAGAGCCCGCTCGCCATCCGGCTGGCGAAGCATGCGCTGAATCAGATTGAAGAAATGACGTTGCGTGATGGCTATCGTTTCGAACAGACGATGACCGGTCAGCTCAGCAAGTCGGACGATTCGAAAGAAGCCATGCGCGCTTTCGTCGAGAAGCGCAAACCGGAATTCAAAGCGCGCTGAGCGCGCGTTGATCCGTGAAGCATGACCTCGCCTACGATCCCTCAACCATGAGCCCTGAGCATGAGTATTGAATACCACGATCCGCGTGCGAGCGCAGGTCGCGCCGCCGAGGCCTATGTACCACGCCTCGCCGACGCCACTACACCGACTATCGGTCTACTGGCCAACGGCTTTCCCGATGCGGCGGCATTCCTTGCCGCGGTCGAGACCGCGTTGACTGCACTGTTGCCGCAGGCGCAGTTCAAACGCTACGCGAAGCCGGGGGCATCGACGCCTGCGGGTGCCGCGCTGGTCGCGCAAATGACTGCCGAGTGCGACGCAGTCGTGACGGCCTATGGGCATTGAGGCAGCTGCACTTCCGGCACCGTGCGTGACGGCATTGCAGTGGCACGCGCCGGTCGGCCGGCAGTCGCGCTGGTGACGACGAAATTCTGGCAACAGGGCGATTTTGTCGCTGCTGCCGAAGGCATGCCGGGGATTCCGCGTGTGCTGCTTCCGCATCCGGTCGCGGGCACAGGCCGCGCGGCCATGGCCGCGCTGGCGGCTGATATCGCGACGACCGTGCTGGCGCGGTTGACGGACGGATGAGCGCGTTGCTGGGAGCAGCCGACGAGACAGCAGCGCTCGAACAGCTGCACGCGGCGCGTTGTACCGATGGTCTGCCGGTCGTCATCCCAACTGCCCCACGCGTCGCGCGCATGGTGCTCGCCAGCGGTCTCGATGGCGATATCGCGCTCGGCACGATGGGGCCGGGCTGGGGTCAGGCAACTGTCGAGAAAGTCGCGGTCGCCGCTGTCATGGCTGGTTGTCTGCCCGACTACATGCCGGTCGTCGTTGCGGTGATCCGGGCGGTGTGTCAGCCGGCCTTCGATCTGGCCGAAATGCAATCGACCACGCATTGCGTGGCGCCACTGGCCATCGTCAACGGACCGGCGCGCGACAGTTGTGGCGGCTTTGCCAGCGGTTTCGGCCTGTTCGGACCCGGCCATCGCGCCAACGCCTCGGTCGGCCGTGCATTGCGCCTGGCCATGATCAATATCGGCGGGGCGTGGCCCGGCATTTCCGACATGGCACTGCATGGCACGCCAGCGAAGTTCAGTTATTGCATCGCTGAAGACGAGGCGTCCTCGCCGTTTCCGCCGCTGCATACGACCTTCGGTTACGCGCACGATGCCAGCGTGGTGACGGTAGTCAGCGCTGAGGCTCCACATTCCGTGCTGTTCAGTGGCGACGCCGATGATGCGGCGAGCGCAACGCATCTGCTCGACGTGTTGGCAGCAGTGATCGCCAATCGGGGCAGCAACAATTCCTATCTCGGTGGTACTGCCGCAGTGACGGTCGTGCTGAATCCCGAGCATGCCATGGTGCTGGCCGGCGCTGGTCTCGACCGTGCCACCGTCCAACGTGAACTTGCGTTGCGCGCCGTGAATTCGCGCGCCGTGCTTTACGCGATCAATCCGAAAATGCTGACCGGGCAGGAGACTGAAATTCCCGCTGTGCGCGATCCGGGAAAAATAATGATACTGGTTGCCGGCGGGCCTGGACTCTACAGCATGGTGATGCCGTCGTGGTGTGCCGGGCCGCACGGCAATATCGCAGTTCACCAGGCGATCGAGTCCAATCCGTATTGCGAGTTGCCGTGAGCGAGCGGCGAGCGCTTCCGTCGATCGATGAACTGCTGCGAACCGATCAGGCGATAGCGCTGTGCGCGCATTACGGCCGCGAACTGGTGACCGACGCGCTGCGCGAGTCGACGGCTGCTGCGCGAGTGCGTCTTACGGATTCGACCGACGGCAATGATTACAACACGGCAACGCTGCTGCAGACCGCGGCAGCGCAGCTGGCTGAACTCATGGCGCCGACACTGGTGCCGGTCTTCAACCTGACCGGCACGGTGTTGCACACCAATCTGGGGCGTGCGCCGCTTCCCGCGGAAGCGATCGCGGCGATCTGCGCGGTTGCTGCCAGCCCGGCCAATCTCGAATTAGATCTGGTGAGCGGCAAGCGTGGCGATCGCGACAGCCTGATCGAGGCCTGGATCTGTCGACTGACGGGCGCGCAGGCGGCCACTGTCGTCAACAACAACGCAGCGGCCGTACTGTTGCTCCTGAATACGCTCGCATTGCGCCGCGAAGTGCTGGTCTCGCGCGGCGAGCTGGTCGAAATCGGCGGCGCGTTCCGCGTTCCCGACGTGATGGCTCGAGCAGGCGCGAAGCTTGTCGAAGTGGGTACCACCAACCGCACGCACGCGGCGGATTTCAGCCGCGCCATCGGTGCAAAAACCGCGCTGGTGATGAAAGTGCATACCAGCAATTACCATATCGAAGGCTATACGGCGGCGGTGCCCGAGACTGAACTCGCTGCCCTTGCGCACGCCCGCGATTTGCCGTTCGTCGTCGATCTCGGCAGCGGCACGCTGGTTGATCTCACGAAATACGGTCTGCCGCGCGAACCGACCGTTGCCGAGACCTTGGCAGCCGGTGCCGATCTGGTGACTTTCAGCGGCGACAAACTGCTTGGGGGACCACAAGCCGGGATCATTGCCGGCCGGGCCGATCTGGTGCAGTCGATCAAGCGTAATCCGATGAAGCGCGCGCTGCGCGTCGACAAGCTCACTTTGGCCGCGCTTGGTGCCGTGCTGCGTTTGTATGGCGATCCCGACCGGCTGCCTGAACGCCTGCCCGCTCTAAGGCTGTTGACGCGCGCGGGAGATGTCATCGCCGAACAGGCCGCTCGCGTGGCGCCGCTGCTCGCTACAGCGCTCGGTGAGCAGGCGACGCTCGACATCGTCGCCTGCCGCAGCCAGATCGGCAGCGGCGCGCTGCCAGTTGATCTGCTGCCGAGCTGGTCGCTCAAACTGACCCCGCGTGCGAGCGGCGGGCGCGCGGTCGAAAAACTTGCGCGTGCATTCCGAGCGCTGCCGCGACCGGTGGTAGGGCGTATTGCCGATCGCGCACTGTTGTTCGATCTTCGTTGCCTGGATGACGAGGCAGTATTCATCGCGCAGCTCGCCGAGTTGCCCGGGCGGATCCCGGCCGCGTGATCGTCGCTACTGCCGGTCACGTCGATCACGGCAAGACATTGCTGGTTCGACAGCTCACCGGTGTCGATACCGACCGCCTGCCCGAAGAGCAGGCGCGCGGCATGACCATCGAACTCGGCTTCGCGTATCGCGATCTCGGCGATGGCAGTCTGACCGGCTTTGTCGATGTGCCTGGCCACGAGCGCTTTATCCGCACCATGGTCGCTGGCGTCAGCGGTATCGACGTCGTGCTGTTTGTTGTCGCCGCTGACGATGGGCCGATGCCGCAAACTGCCGAGCATCTCGCCATTCTTGATCTGCTTGGCGTCGAACGCGGCGTTATCGCACTATCGAAATGCGACCGGGTAGCGCCGGACAGAGTCTCTGCCGTGACGGCCGAGGTGCGGGCGTTGCTCGCCGGAACGGCGCTCACGCAATGCCCGATAGTGCCGGTTTCGGCGCTGACCGGCTACGGTATCGAGGAATTGCGCGGCGCGCTGCTAACGGCACGGGCTGACCTGCCCGCGCGCGAACAAAGTGGAGCGTTCCGTCTTGCTGTCGATCGAAGTTTCGTCATCAAAGGCGCCGGGCGTGTCGTCACTGGCACGGTGTTCGCCGGCCAGGTAGCGGTCGGCGACAGCGTTCATCACGCACCAGGCGGTGGAGAGTTGCGTGTGCGCGGACTGCATGCGCAGAATCGTGAAGCGACCATGGCATATGCAGGTCAACGGTGCGCGCTGAATGTTGCCGGCGCCGGCGTGCGTGATGGCGATATCGCGCGCGGCGACTGGATAGTCGCCGGTTCCGCGCACTTCAGTTCGCGCCGGATCGATGCGCGTGTGCGTGTCGTTGCCGGTGAAGCACGTGCGCTCGCCAACCGCACGCCGGTGCACGTGCATATCGGCGCCGCCGACAGTACCGGCAGACTCATAACGTACGATGGCCGGGCCATTGCTCCCGGCGAATCGGCGCTGGTTCAGATTCTCCTCGATCATGAGCTGCACGCGGTGCGCGGCGACCGGGTCGTGCTGCGCGATCAGTCCGCGCGACGTACGCTTGGCGGTGGCGAAGTCGTCGACCCATTGCCGGACATTCGCGGCCGACGTCGCAGCGAACGGCTGGCTTATCTCGACGCGCTCACCGCGAACGCCACCACCACGGCCTTGGGCGCAGCGCTGGACGCGCTGCCCGATGGACTCGATCTGCAGCGATTCCAGCGCAGCTTCAATCTGACTGACGCAGACGCCGCCGCGCTATGGCGCGATGCCGGCATCGTCGTTTATGGCGCGGCCAACGTCGCTCGCGGTGTCACCCAGGCACGCTGGCATGCGCTAGAACTGGACGTTTGCGCGGCGCTTGGCGACTATCACGCTGCCGAACCCGGCAGTGCCGGCGCCAGCAGTATCGACCTCGTGCGTCGTCTGCCGATTAAATATTCGAGGCCATTGCTGGATGCCTGTCTCGATGACCTGGTTGGCCGTGGCGTTATTGGCCGTGCCGGCGGGCTGCTGCATCTACCCGGGTATGAGCCCAAGCGCGATCCGCGCGAAGAAGCGCTGTGGCGGCGAGTGTACCCATTACTCGCCGTGCCGGACGCTCGCGTCCCGGTGGTCCACGACATGCTGGCGCCGCTCAAACTTGCGCAGCCTGAACTCGAGCGTTTTCTGGCCGCGGCCGCGCGCCAGGGGCGAATAATCAAAGTGAGCGCCAAGCGGTATTTTCTGCCGGACATGATCGAGCGGTTCACAGCGGTCGTTCATGATCTCGCGCGCGACAACACCGACGGCAGGTTTGGTGCTGCGGCATTTCGCGATCGCGCCGGCATCGGGCGCAACGCCGCGATTGAGATACTGGAATATTTCGATCGCATCGGCCTGACCCGCCGCCAGGGCGAAGTGCGCGTCGTCCTGAACGCTGGCCGCAGCGCGCGCGGAGCCAGCATCAACCCGACAGAATCATCCGGACAACACGCAGAGGAATGACATGTTGAAACAACTCCAGAGCGACACGCCTGCTGGCCATCTCGAAGGCAGCTACGACACGCGTTTCGAAGCGGTTGCTGCCGCGTTCATCGATAATTTCACCGCACGCGACGAAGTCGGTGCCAGCGTGTGCTTGACCTTGGATGGCATGACGGTTGTCGATTTATGGGGTGGGCGAAAAACGCGGAATGGTGCGGCCTGGGATCGCAACACGGTGTGCACGGTATTTTCGTCGACCAAAGGCGCCATGGCACTGTGTGCGCATATGCTGGCCGACTGCGGCAAGCTCGATCTGGATGCGCTGATCACGGACTACTGGCCTGAATTCGGCGCCGGTGGCAAAGAGGAAGCGCGTGTATGCCAGACGCTCGATCACAGTGTCGGCGTGCCGCATGTACGCGGCCCCGTGTCACCAGGTGGATTTTACGATTACGCCGCGATGGTCGAGCGCGTTGCTGCCGAGCCGGCGTTCTGGGCACCGGGCACTCGTGGTGGTTATCACGCGATTACGATGGCCTGGACGGTCGGCGAACTCGTTCACCGCGCTGCAGGGCAGCGCCTCGGCGCATTTTTCGACGCGCAGGTCGCGCGACCACTGGGCATCGATTTCTGGATTGGCGCGCCACCGGCAATCGAATCCCGCATCTCGCCAATGCTCCCGGCAGTGCCGGACGAAGCATGGCTGGGGACCCGTTTCGTCAAGGCCGCACTCGGCCAGCCCGGAACGCCGACGCAGCTGTTCATGCGCGATTTCCTGCTGGTGGATGCCAACTCGCCCGAGTGTCATCAAGCCGAAATTGGATCGGCCAACGGAGTCACCCATGCGCGCGGGCTGGCTGGCCTGTATGCACCGCTCGCCAATGGCGGCAGCCACTGGGGAACGCGCATCGTAGGGCCGGAGACGCTGGCGCGGATGGCGCGCGTATCGATGGCCTCTTATGACGACGCGACCCTGCTGATCCCGACGCGCTTCGCGCTCGGTTATATGAAAGCGACCGATAACCGCCGCGTGCCCAAAGCCGTCAACAGCTCACTATTGATCAGCGAACCGGCTTTCGGCCATGTCGGCGCCGGCGGATCACTCGGTTTCGCCGACCCCGAATGCCGCCTGAGTTTCGGTTACGCGATGAACCGCATGGGTACCGGCGTACTCATGAACGAGCGCGGCCAGAGCCTGGTCGACGCCGCTTATGGCGCGCTCGGCTATCGCTCTAACGCGAGTGGGGCGTGGACGTGTTGATGCGCTGAAAGAGCTGATTGTCGCGTTGCTCAGTTGGTACCAGTGTAAAGGGCCGCTACAGGCTGATAGCATCGCAGGCGGAAGAGCATCGTCTCCCGGTGGGGCGCCCGGACTTCAAATCCGGTGAGATGCGCGCATGCGTGTCTGGTGGGTTCGACTCCCACCTCTTTCGCCAACAATCTTCAAGACATTGTTCGGCTATTGCTGGATGGCAATAGACGTTAAGCCCCGCGCATCACTCTGGATCAACGCGTCCATCGCCATGCGCAGATCCAACCGCTCACCGCGCCATTGCGAGCGGCCAGTTTCCGCGGAAATGTTTACTCCGCCAGCAGCCATCATCGCGGCGAGCGGTTGAGTCAGTACCAACGGAGTCGGGGTTTGTGGCACGACGCTGCCGTGCGCATCCCTGAACACATAACTGCCGTCTCTTGCCTGATTGAGGGTGAACCCGCCCTCATGCAGCAAACGATGGTGGAAACGACATAGCAGGACGAGATTATCGAGACCGGTCTCGCCACCGTCGGCCCAATGCTGGATGTGATGGGCATCGACGTAGCGATGATGCAGGCAGCCCGGATAGCGGCAGCCGGCGTCACGTGCGTGCAGTGCCCGGCGGATGGCTGGCGGTATCGAGCGTGTGCGTCGGCCGACATTCAGCGGATTACCGTCGGCATCTTCCGCGATGACGACCAGGCTCGCATCGCAGGCCAGCCGTCGTGCCGTATCCATGGCCAGGGCCGGCCCGTGCTCGAGTTCACAGCGACGCTGGCCACCGTCCTGGCCAGCGTGCTCATGCAAGCTGGCAGGCTCGACATGAATGACAATCTGATGCCGCTCTGCCTGTCGACTCGCGCTCGAACCGCTGGCCAGAAACTGCTCAGCCAGATGGGCCAGCGCATCGGCCCGGCGCGCCGCGAATGGCTCATCGGCCTGGCCTGACGTTTCCGCGGAAACTTTTTCATCGTCAGCAGCGAGGTCATCCATCGCTGCAGTCAGGCCTTTCAGCAGCATCGCCCCGGCAATGGCCTGCAGGCGCGCTTTCAGCACCAGCATGCCGTCGTCGTCGTAATACCAATGCACAGCCCGTGAGGCTTCTGCCTGATTGGCGGCCTCGCGCTCGGCAATGCGTTGCACGCCGCGATAAGCGCGCACGATTTTCTCGACGTGGGCGGCTGTGCCGTGGCGCGCGTAAAGCAGCAAATCCGCTTCATTCTCCGCCGTGGCCACCCGCGTCATCGCGCGCACTTTGGAATAACTTATCTCACCGGCCGCAAATGCGGCATTGATTAACGGCAGCTGCGGCAACGCACGCGCCACGCGGAGTTTTTCGCGCGCCGCGCAGACATCGATGCCACAGCGCCAGTTCAACCAATGCGCGCAGGATTGAATGCCGGAACCAGCCCAACCCTCACGCCGGTCGAACTCGGCCAGCAGCACGAGCATGCGCCAGGTGGCGGCGGCAATCGTTGCAGAGAGGGTTGCGATGGCGTCTTCGAGCACTGCCAGTGGCATGACATCTGGTGCGCACGGAAAGTGTTGATAAGGCGGGAGCGAGGATGCAGCTTCCATGGCATTACTCGATATTTCTTTATATGTGATTATATCCAGTAGTTAGTTCAATCGCTACAAATTATTCGTTATGTTTGGCTACCATGCATTCCATCGTGGAATATTGCAATGTCGTCGAGTCGCGCGGTCAGCCGGCGCGGCATCTTGGTAAAAGCGATGTCAGATGTGTACAGCGCGTTCCACATACCAGTCGGCGGCGCGGGTTGCAAACGCAAAGACTGTCCGCCCTGGTGCGAACAGCGAGTTTCAATCAGAGCCGCGTTGTCCGGCCGCCACCGGCCTGCCTTATACTTGTGGCACACCTGTTCGTGGTTCAACCATGTCCTTATTCGCAGCCATACGCTCGTCCGTTCGCGCCGCAGTTTGTCATCCTCGTCACGCGCCGCGAGGTGAAGTCCGATGACACAGCCGGATCCGTTGACCCGTCGCGTCGCACTCGTCACCGGTGCCGCTTACGGTATCGGTGCAGCGACTGCGGTGCGCCTCGCGCGGGACGGGTTCGATGTCGCGATTACGGAACTCGACCGCGCCGAATTAGCGTCGACCGCTAACGCGGTTCGCGCGGCCGGCGGTCGCGCGTGCGAACTGGTTCTGGACGTACGCTCGATCGCCGCGATCGACGAAGTCGTCGCCGGTACGTTGGAGACGCTCGGCCGTCTCGACGTACTCGTCAACAACGCCGGCGTGCCGTTGTCGAAAGCGGCGCTGGATGTCGAGCCGGAGGAATTCGACAACGTGCAGGCCATCAATGTGCGCGGCAGCTATTTCATGGCGCAGCGTTTCGCGCGCCAGCTTGTCGCCTGCGGTCGTGGCGGCTGCATCGTCAATATTGCATCGACGTTCGCCGTCATCGGCGTGCCCGGTGTATCGGTATACGGACTGTCGAAAGGCGCGGTCGCGAGCATGACCCGCCACCTTGCGGCCGAATGGGCAACGTACGGGATCCGGGTCAATGCCATTGGTCCCGGCGCGGTCGAAACGCCGCTGCGTGCTGCGCATTTCGCCCGCCATCCGGACTGGCGCGCCTGGAACCTCGAGCGGATCCCGCTGGGCCGTTTCGGCACGGCCGAAGACAGCGCGGCGGCCGTTGCCTATCTCGCGAGCGATGACTCCGCCTATCTGAATGGCCACCTTCTGATGATCGACGGCGCGCTGACCGTGACCTGAGTGCCAGCGTGCGGCGCTGCGAGCCGCGTCACAGGTATTGCCGTCATCGCTCGCTTATCATGATCGCGACAAGAGTTCAGACGATGCGTACGCGCCATACACCTTCCGTAGTCCAGCTGCTGCAGGCGATGCTGCTCGCGGTCCTATTGCTCGCCTGCGGGCCGGGTTCGTCGCGTGAGGTCGCGGACAGTAGCGCAGAATCGCCGCAGGACGTCCTGCGCGCGAACATCGCGAAAGCTCTCGCAGTGCTGACCGACTCGCGTTACACCGGCGCTTCGCGACTTCCCGCGCAGCGCGAACGGTTGTGTGAAATCGCCCGCGAGATGTTCGACCCCTATCTGTTTTCCAAGCTTGCGCTTGGTGGCCACTGGAAGCAGTTCAGCGCCAGCGAGCAGCAGGCGTTTGTCGACAGTTTTGCGCACTACCTGTGCCGCTATTACCTGAGCCGCTTGCAGGAGCGATACACCGGCGAGAGCGTCGAGTACATCGATCAGACCTTCAAGAGCGCTGCGCTCGCGACGGTCAAGATAGCAGTGCTATGGGAGAACGCACACGTTCCGGTGGACATTAAAATGGCATTTCGCGGCGGGCGCTGGCGCGCCTACGACCTCGTGTTCATGGGGGTCAGCGCGGTCATGGTCTATCGAACGCAATTCAATGACGCACTTGCCAGTGGATCGCCGGCGGCGCTGATCGAAGAGTTACGATCGCGGACTGCAGGCGACGGTTGACTTAATCCGGAATCTCCGGCTCCACGAGTTTCGCAAGCTGGGCAAGTGATTCCTGCCAGCCGAGGTAGCACATCTCCAGCGGAATGATTTCGGGTATGCCTTCCTGCACGACATTGAGCTCAGTGCCGCACGAGACTTTCGTCAAGGTGACGATGGTCTGCATTTCGCCAGGAAGATTAGGGTCGTCGAATTTGTCCGTATAGCGGAGCTTTTCTGATGGGATAAGCTCCAGATACTCACCGCCAAAGGAGTGGCTGTTACCGGATGTGAAATTCGTAAACGACATTTTGAACGTGCCGCCGACTTTTACGTCCATGTGGTGGACTTTGCAGGTAAAGCCGTAGGGTGCAATCCATTTGGCCATGGCGTCTGCGTCCAGAAACGCACGATAAACGCGTTCGGCCGGTGCGCGGAGCACGCGGTGCAATCGGACGGTGCCTGTTGCCATCGTTATTTTTCCTGTTGTACTAATGAATATTTCGAAATCGCAGGGCGATCGCCAGCCTTTTACATATCGTCAAAATACGGCGGAGCGATGATAGCCCGCGGGTGATTCAGGAACACGCGTTCCTGGTGTGCCGGATGACTGGGATCCAGGGCGGCGAACCACCCACGCATTTCTTCAATGGGCGTATGCCGGTTGGTCGGATGCCATTGTTCGTTGATCGGCGCAAAGCATCGGGTCCCCGCAGAGCCGTTCGCAATGCGTTCGCACACGATCTCGAGCATGCGCAGTGAGTCCGCAATACTGCGCTCGAAAACACTCTGGATGGTCGCGTTGGCGGGGACTTCCCATCGTTCTGCCAGATAGATCGGGCCGTGATCGATTTCACCGTCGATCTCATGCACCGTTACACCGTGGTGCGTCCGACTGGCTCGATTGACTACCGGCTGACACCAGACACCCCAGCAACCGCCATGTTCGGGCGGGGACGGATGAATATTGATCGCGCCGTGGCTTGCCCGCCGCAAATGATGTGCTTTAAGGATGATCCCATTCACGTAGGAAATGATGAGGTTGTAATCCGTATCCTCGATCTGCGCCAACACCTGTGATTTCGTCGACGAATTGCCCATCTCCCAGAAAATCACGGTTGGATTATCAAAATACCTGCCGGCAATCGTGGTGACTTCTGCTTCCGAGCCGGGTATTGAGGTCAACAGCAAAAGTCGATAATCGGTTGGCATGGGGTTGACCTCGATGATGTATTGTCGTCGCTGACGAGTCGATTCAAACTCGGGCTCGTTGGCCGGTCATCGGCATGTTTCTCAAGCGCATTGAATCCTACACAGGGAGTAATCCATTGAACAGAACCGCTCAATGCCACTGTGGCTCACTTTCAGTGGTTGTATCCGGCGAACCGCAGCACATCTTCATGTGTCATTGCGAGTTCTGCCAGCGCCGTACCGGGTCGAGCTACCATCTGGATGCCTGGTTCCCCGTGGCCGACGTCGCCATACACGGTGACGCGAAAGTCTATTGCAGGACGGGCGATCGGGGGGACGACCTCGTGTTCCATTTCTGCCCGACTTGTGGCAGCAACGTCTACTTCGAGATGCCGCAGGCGATCCCGCTCATGGTCGGGATCGCTGCCGGTTGTTTCGCCGATGCCGATTTTCCGGCCCCATCGATGTCGCTGTATGAGAAACGTCGACATACCTGGCTTCAGGTGCCGGAAGGAATTCCCCGCTATGACAGCGGTATCGCCAAGGTGTGAAAGCCGCTTGCACAACTGCTCCATGTCTCGCCTCAGCTCGCGTCTCCACAGACAAACCGCTGCGGCGCTTCACCGACCGCTCTGTTGTGACATCGGCCAATGATAGTCGCTGCGGGGTGCCCCGCTGCACGAAGCGCCGCGACGCACGCCGGTGCTTGGGCCATCGGCACAGCAGCCAGCAGACCACCGGCAGTCTGCGGATCGAAACTCAGTGGCCAATTCGAGTGACCCCTAGCATCATTGCTGGCGTCGATGTGCTCGCGCACGCGTAGATTCTCAGCCAGCAGAGAACTCTCGAAGCCCCGCGCGGCGAGTGCGACTGCGCCGTCGAGTATGGGCAGGTTGTCGAGCGCCACCTCGGCAGTGAGTGTGGTGTCGCCGAACATCTCAAACAGATGTCCGGCGAGCCCAAAGCCAGTGATGTCGGTCAGTGCATGGACGTCATGCGCACGCAGGCAGGCAAGGGCGCCAGCTTGTGGCACACACATCGCCGTGAGCGCTGCCTCGACCCAGCGCGATCTGGCCTGACCGCGCATGGCGGCGGCGAGCAGTACGCCGCTGCCGAGCGCGCGGGTCAGGATCAGTGCGTCACCGTTTGCGGCGCCGGATTTACGCAGGATGTCCGATTCGTTGATATGGCCATTGATCGAGAATCCGACGCTGAGCTCCGCACCTTCAGCGGTATGTCCGCCAACCAGTGTGGTACCGCAAGCTGTGAAGATGTCGAGCGCGCCAGCCATGATCTGCTGCAGGTCGCTGCGCATTTTTTCCGCTGCGGCGAGCGGCAGGGTGATCATGGCGAGCGCGGTATGCGGCGTCGCGCCCATGGCGTAGATGTCGCCTAGGCCATGGTTGGCGGCGATGCGTCCGAACAGCCAGGGGTCGTCGACGAAGCTGCGAAAACCGTCGATGGTCTGCACGGAGAGTTGGCCGGGCGGGACGCGCACGACGGCGGCGTCGTCGGGTTGCTCGAGGCCGATGACTACCGATGCATCAGCAGCGCGCGGCAGACTCAACAGCGCTGCGTGCAGAATATCGGCGCCGATTTTCCCCCCGCAGCCGCCGCAACGCATGAGTGCATCGGCATCGCTGGCCGAAGCCGACTGCGGCATGCTGTTGGCAGGCATGTTCAACAGTTTGTCGAGTTCCTGATAGCGGCGCATGAACTTGCGGTCGATGGCATCTTTCCAGCGCCAGACCCAGTCACCACCAATGGCAAATGGACCGCGGCTGGCAATCGCATGACGATCACCGGTACTGATCAAACCAAGAAACTGCCGTTGCGGCGTAAACGACCGCAACGCCTGACCGGTCAATGCGCGGCGCAGATTGTCGGTCAACGGTGGTCCCTGACGCACAGCGAAAACGCCTGACTTCGGTCGCGGGTGCGCATCGACGGCGGCGATGTCGCCGGCCGCGAACACCTGTGGATGGGAAATCGAACGCAGACAGGCGTCGACCCGGATGAAGCCGCTGGCATCCGTGGCGAGGCCGGCCGCTCGTGGCCACTCGGGCGCCGCTGCTTCGGTAACCCACAGCACTTCATCGAAACCCTGCCGGCTGCCATCGTCGTATATCACGCCGGCAGCGTCGACGGCGCTGACACGATGGCCAGTGATGACCTCGACCTTGGCTCTCGCCAGCGCCTGCCGATAAAGTGCGCGCGCGCGTCGATTGTGGGTCGGCAGGATGTCGTCACTGGCGGTCACCAGTGTGAAGTGGAGCGTACCGTGCGCGTTGGCGCTAGCCGCGCGTTCAGCGAGAAGTCGATGGCGAACAGCCATCAGCAATTCGACACCACCCGCGCCACCGCCGACGACGCCAATACCTAAATCGCCGGAAGACTCGACTGCCCGCGCCAGCAGCGCGGCCCAGCGTGCCGTGAAGCTGCTGACAGGCTTTACCGGCACCACGTGCAATGCGGCGCCTGCTGCCTGCAATGACGGTGTCGAGCCGATATCGATGCTGAGAAAATCGAATTCGACCGGCGGTCGCTGGCGGCACTGGACCAGTCCGCGCTCCAGATCGAGTGCGACGACTTCATCGTGGTACGCGCGCGCACCGGCCGCCCGGGCCAGCGGACCGAGATCGATATGGATCTCGTCATGGCTGTAGTGGCCGGCGACGTAGCCGGGCAACATGCCGGAATAAGGCGTTTCGATTTCGCGGCTGATCATGGTCACACGTACGCCGGGCTGCGGACGCATCGCGTACCGCCGTAACACTTCGATATGAGCGTGTCCGCCGCCGATGAGGACCAGGTCGTGCTGTATGGGCGCGCTATGCATGCGTCAGTGTCGGGGCCAAAGTCCAGGTCGCGCAGGCGGGAGTCGGCGACTGCAGTCGCCGACCAGGATCAGGTGCGTCGCTCAGGCGGCGCGGAAGGTGCTCGTATCCGTGTGCGGCCGCACCCAGTCGTCGGTATCAGTTTCGTTCCCGCTCTGTGCGGATTTGAGCAGACCGGCCGCGTCGATTTCGGCAAGGGCTTCGCGACTGAACTCGGCGCCGGGCGCGTCCCCAGCAATCACGAACATCAGCACCGAATACTGATCGGCTGGACCATCGGTGACATTCTCGAACCGTCGGATGAGGCCAGGTGGGAACGAAATGACATCGAGCGGCTCGAGATCGATATGCTCAACCTGACCATGCTCGTCTTCCCAGCTCGCGCGCCAGCGGCCAGTCATCGCAATGAAGGTTTCGTTGGTGTCGTGATTGTGCATCATCGGGCCTTTGCCCGGCAGCGCTTCGCAGTAGCCGAGATTGAACCCTTCCATGATCTTGATTGACGACATGCGCGCGGCCTTGGCACCGACAGGGGAGACCACGCCGGTCGATTCACCAGGCGGTGGCTGAAAGCCGAGAACGTTATAGAGGACGCGTTCTGCGCCGATCATGGCGCTGTCCGGCAAACCGCCGTCGAAACCTTTCAGATCCTTGAAGCGGGCCACGCGCTGTTCCATGTCGGCCCGTGTGACGTACCGGCGTGGGATCTGTTCTTCGAAAGCCATGGCGCTGCTCCTGGGATAACGACCGCTGCCCGCTAGCATAGCTGTTGATGCTGCCTGCTGCATCGGGCCACGGCGGCGGGTTCGCCGCGGCCCGGGCGGCACGTACAATGCGTGGCGAGCAGCGATCGAGGGAGACGGGATGATGTCAGGTGAACAAACAATTGCAGTGGAGCCGGCGCGGGCCGGGTTCGCTGCCAGCATGACCGGCGTCGACTTGTCGGCTCCGCTGTCGGCATCCATGCGCGACGCGATCATGGCAGCGTGGACCACCTATCCCGTACTGAGTTTTCCGCGCCAGGACCTCACGCCGGCTACCTTACAGACGTTCTGCGGCGCGCTTGGTCGTTTTGGACACGACCCTTATGTGAAGCCGATGGCGGATTATCCGCATGTCATCGAAGTCAAACGCGCCGCTGGCGAAACCGCGCCGATCTTCGGCAGCTTGTGGCACTCCGACTGGAGCTTTCAGGAATCGCCACCGAGTGCCACCGTGCTCTATGCCGTCGACACGCCGCCAGTCGGCGGCGATACGGTGTTCGCGGACGGCTATCGGGCGTTCGCAGCGTTGTCGCCGACAATGCAGCGCATGCTCGAAGGGCTCCAGGCTGTCCATTCGGCAGCACCATCGTATGGCCCGAAAGGGCTGTTCGCGCGCGACGACGCCAGCCGGACGATGCAGATAGTCGTCTCTGCCGAGGCCGAACAGACCCAGGTTCATCCGCTGGTCCGCCGCCATCCTCTGTCGGGTCGGCCGGCGTTGTATATCAATCATGTGTATACGCTGGCCATCGTCGGTCTGCATGCCGAGGAGAGCCGAGCATTGCTCGAATTCCTGTTCCGCCATATGACGCGCGATGAATTCGTTTATCGCCATCGCTGGCGCGATCGGACTCTGTTGATATGGGACAACCGCTGTGTCGTGCACTACGCCGACGGCGGCTACGAAGGGCACCAGCGACTCATGTACCGTACGACCATCGCCGGCGAACGACCGCAGGCCGTCACGTCACAATAACAGGAGAACAGCAGTGGGAATTCGACTGCAGGGCAAAACAGCGCTCATCACGGGAGCCAGCCGCGGCATCGGGCGTGCCATTGCCGAAGCCTTCGCCGCCGAAGGTGCGGCACTCGTCTTGAACGCGCGCGACGCCGATAGACTGGCCGAGACCGCCAGCGACATCGCACGCATCAGTGGCGTCGAGGTCAAGGCACTGGCTTGCGACGTTACCGATCGCGCGGCAGTCATGGCGATGGTGGCGAGTGCCGAAGCGTGGCGGCCGCTGGATATCCTGGTGAACAACGCCGGAATCCATATCGCCGAACGCTTCGTCGACTACAGCTTCGAGCAGTTCAAGCAGGTTATCGAAAGCAACGTCTACAGCGTGTTTCATGTCACGCAGGCAGTTCTGCCGGCGATGATCGCGCGTCAGCGCGGCCGGGTGATCAACATCGCCTCGACGGCCGGCAAAGGCGGTACGCGCAACCAGAGCGCCTATAACGCATCCAAGCATGCCGTCGTCGGCATCACACGATGTCTGGCGCTCGAGATGGCGCCATTCAATGTGCTTGTCAATGCGATTTGTCCGTGGGTCGTGGATACCGACATGGCACAGGGTTTCATGGCCAATCACGCTTCGATTACAGGCGCGACCCAAGACGAAGTAGCCGCCCGCATGAATGCCAACGTGCCACTCGGACGCTGGATCAGGCCCGCTGAAGTTGCCGGCCTGGCGGTCTATCTGGCCTCAGACGAATCGAGCTATGTCAACGGTCAGTCGTGGGCGGTGGACGGCGGCTATACGATGCTGTAATTCGGCTGCCGTTGGCGGTCGCTGAAAGCTTGCGTTTCTGATGGAGATCACGGATAAAACGCGGCTGGCCACGAATCAGCGACAAGGGCACGGCATGGACATGGCAGGAGACATCGAAGTCAGGGAATCTTGCGGTGGGCGAGGCGTATTCACGCGGACGGCAGTCAGGGCCGGCGAGCGGCTCTTGAAGTTCGCCGGGGAACCGCTCGTTCGCACCGATGTTGCGCGCGTCGCCAAAGCGCATGGACACGATGGCTATTTGCAGATCGGGCCGGACGCCTATCTGGGTCTGTCAGGCGGGGCTGACGACTACGTCAACCACGCCTGCGAACCGAACTGCCACGTTCAATTTTCCCGCACCGGCGTCTACCTGGTCGCGCGGTACGACATTGCCGCCGGCGATGAATTGTTCTTCGACTACGCGCTGACCCAGATTGATTTTCCGTTCCGCTTCCACTGCATGTGCGGCCACGCCGCCTGCCGCGGCGACATCGGCAACTTCGACGAAGTGCCGTCTGAGCGGATGCGCGTGTATCGCGCCGAAAGGGTGCTGCCGGACTACATTGAAGAAGCCATGGATTCGTTGCTGGCAGCGCCCTTAGCGCAACAGACTGCTACGGTGGCTTAGCCGAGGTTGACGCGCTGTGTTGCGGTGTCTGTATCGAGGTTGCTGCGCCGTGCAGCGGGTCGCTGGCGGGAACAGGGGCTGGCTACCGTTACGCCATCCGTCCCTGAATGGCTCCACTACCGCGCGCGCCGGAGCTTATATGGATGTACTTGCAGCGTGTCCCGTCACGAGACCACGACCACGCACCCACGTCAGGAATCTGATCAACGCTTAACGAAGGTCTTCCCGTTCAGTCCCACAGCATCGTCTCAAGATAGTCGCGCAGATGCCCGGCGTTCTTGAATTTGCGCACCAGTAGCGAGCGTTTGAGGCCACAGCAGATCGCTTTGATTTCGAGGCGATGATGGCGGTACTTCCGGGCACCGCCGAGGGCGTCGTAGAACAGCCGGATCAGATCGCAGACATCACCCTGGATGTTCTCGCGCCGGGGCATGTCCCAGTGATAGAGATCGATCAGCTTGATTTCGAAACCGAGACCGTGTCGACGAACGATGACGTTATCGGTGTGCAGATCGCCGTGATACTCGCGCGCCATGTGAATGTCGGCAATGCCTGCCGCCAGCGAGTGCAGCAGGTGCAGGGCTTCGAAGGGTGTCAACGCGCGACCGGGTTGTCGCGTCAGTAATTCGCTCAGCAATTCTCCTTCGACGAATTCCGAGATCAGCATGGTGATTCGTCGGCCTTCGAATTCGACGACGTCCTGCGCGTAATACTGGATCAGAATGCCGCAATGGCGCAGCTTGTGCAGCTTGAGCGCGTAGTAGCGCGCCGCGCGATTGCGCAGATTGCGATGGGGGAAAAACAGCTTGGCCGCGCGCGCGATGCCGGTGCCGAGCTCCACTATCTTGTAGACCTCGCCTTCCCAGCCGGCGCCCAGCCGTGATTCGACACGATACTTGCGGCCGAGTACCAACCCTGGTTGCAACGCGAAACTCGAAATGCGGGGTAGAGCGGCCATAGTCCTTCTGGCTGTTCCACGCGAGTCTGGTCCGGCGCGGTGGCTGGCGGGGAGGGCGTCCCGGTGGGGTGCAGCCATTGTAGGCATCGTGCCTGGCCGACGTACAGACTTCACGGCGCCATCCGACTTCAGGTGCTCGCGATGCACCAACCCGGTCCCGTGATGCAGTTCTCGCTAATACATCGGATGGCGCGTTGACGCCCTCTACGTTAATCGTGAAACTTTGTTACACGCTGGATGTCGGCTGAAAATTTTTCAGCTGAGCCCCAGGGGCCTTGGGCGGAATGGCGGGAACGATACGAAACAGGCGACCAAAACAGTGCCTGAGATGTCGGCCGGCGACTCCGCGGTCACCAAAACCAGGAGGAATCGCAATGAAACCATCACAATGGCGGGCTAGTCCGCTGATCAAGACGCTCGTCGGTGTGCTCATGGCCGCCGCGCTGTCGTCGGCCCATGCACTGAAAGTCGACATGTACGCAATCGGCAACTGGAGTTCGGGTAACTGCGCGCCGGGCGACACCGACGCCAATCGCGGTTCGTGGCCGGGCATGGCGCAGTCGTGGTACGACGCCATGGGTATCATCGGGCATCAACGCACCGGCAAGTTCATCGACGGCAACATGACCGTCAAGCGATTCTGCGACCCCACCATCAACGCGAGCTGCGCAGATAGTTCCTACGTCGACTGGCCGGATGCAGCAATCGTCGCCGCGCACGGTTTCGATGCCGGTAACGGCTGGGGCGCGCTCATGCGCAACTCGGCGCTGGGCAGCTGCAGCCTGGTCATGGGCGCGGGCGGCTCGGGCAATATGTTTGTCGGCGACAGCAATCTCAAGATCCTGCACGCCTCGTCGTGTTTGAGTCTGAACGACAATTACTTCAGCAATATGCGGGTGGCGATGAAAAAGCCCGGCTCGGCGAAAGGGCTGCACGTGATGACCGGTTTCCACGGCGTCATGTTCATTACCAGTGATTTCAACGGCAACTACTGGGCGACGGCATTTGCCGGGCATGCGCAGCCGGTATCGACTGCTTGGGTCACCAATCACTACAAGCCGAATCGGTTTGCCTGTGCCGGATACGATCCATGGAACTGGTTCGGCACCTGTCAGGATCAATGTCCGACCGCGATGACCATCGGCGCGACTGCCAGCAGTGCGCTCAATCGCTTGCTGAACGAGCGCTACAACAATACCGGCGCTTTCGGCTCACCGTCAGGCCGCAGCTATTACGCGTGGATGGGCTACGTCGGTTGCGACCCGGTAGCGCAGGACGCCTTCAACCCCTGAATCGATAGGCACACCAGACCTCTATCGATACCACTGCAGTCGCGCACGCGAACTCGGGTTCACTGGCGGCGCGCTGCCATGCAAGGAGACCGGACATGTTGATGACTATGCGAGTAACAGCGGCCATTGCCGCACTGGTGCTGGCGCCGACCATTGCGCTGGCCCAAACGGCCGATCCCAGGGAACAACTGCGCGCTGCGATCAGCGGCGCCTTGAGACCGCTGCTCGGAGACAGCGGTGCGCCCATCGTCGAGAAGCTCATGAAGATCAAACCCGACGGCGCGATCTCGCGCGGTTTCGAGCCGGGTAGGGTCAGCACAGCGTTGTTCGGGCGAAACGCTATTAACGTTGCGCCGGATTGCAAGTCGACCTCGACGCCAGTCAAGGAGCCGGACAGCGGCAAATGCGTGATTGAATCCGGGCTGCGTGAGTCGCCGACCGGCGCTTACACCATGCTCTCCTATAGCAAGACGCCTGGACTCGGCGACATCGCGTTCCTGCGCCGGGCATCGTTCAATCCGAATTCGACCACCTTGCCGATCCCGGTCAAATTGTCGGACGCCGATGCGTACAAGCAGGCGCTGGCGTTTCTAGCGCTGCTCGGCGTGCCGAAATCGGAGATTCCAGTTCCGCCGCCAGGCGCGAAAAATCTCTTGCCGGTGCGCAGCCTGGTCGCCGGATCGGAGTCCGATCGCGGCGTTGACAGTACCCGCACTGAAATCCACAAGGTGGTGTCGATCCAACGCGGCTTCGAAGTGCCCGGTGGCCTGTTCACCGACCCAAGTACCGGTATCGTATTGACGCATGTGCTGGCACCCGGTGAGGCCGTCGTGGCGCTGAACGACAGCGGCGTTCAAGTCGGACTGGTCGAGGGTTGGTCGGATGCTCAGATGGATCCCAGACTTGACCCGTCCAAGGCGAAACCCATCAACGAATTGATCGACGAGATTACCGACGATCTGTTCGCCGAGGGCGTACGCAAGACCGGCACGCTGTCGATTCTCATTTCATTGCGCAAAGCCTACCCGAATCCGGACGATCCGAATCCGCCGCTGTGCCCGGCTTGCGGCCTGCTTCGCCCGGCGCTCAAGGTCGTCGTCACTCAGCCGGGAATCAATCCGGTGGAATCGTCCGAGAAGAACTGGATCGCGCCTGGTGTGGTGCGTGAGTATGACCTGGTCAGCCCGAGCGATGCTGAGCGGCCGGCGCGTTGATACGCAATCCAGTAACGACCCATTTCGATTGTTGAGGAGTTTTGCATCATGAACACGCTGTTTCATCCACTTTCGCCGTGCTTGCGCAACGCCGCGCTCGCAGTGCTGATGGCCTCGGCCGGTGCCGCGCCCGCGGCGGTCGGGCCAGCCGGCAGCCTGACGCCCGGCGGCGGCCTGGCGAATGCCACCTACGGTGACGCTGGCAATGTCTTTCAACTCGAACCGATGCTGTTCGTGCAGGGGCTTGGTTCGGCAGACGACCCGGACAGCGTCGTCGCCCTCAATTCGCTGCTGCAATACAGCTTTGCGATTTCCGGCGAAGGCAGCGATCTGCTGACGCTTGATTACCGCATCAAGAACACCAGTGTGACGGAGAGTTTCAACGATCTGCGTTTCATGGTGTTCGCCAATCCGGACGGTGACTCTGTCAACTTCCTGGATTTGGTGACGGAGAAGTGGGGCGCGCAGCTGCCAGGGGACCCAAGTCGGCGCGAGGGGCGGGCGTTCATCAATCCGATTGATACGGTGCTGTCGAGCTTTCAGCAGAACAACAATCTGACCGAGGGCTTCGATGCAGACTGCCTGAGCGGGCCGGGCTGCGATGCGACCGTTGGTTTGCAGTGGAACGCGCTGGCCCTTGGGCCAGGCGAGACCTTCCTCATTCGTTTCGGTCTCTCTGACAAGGGTCTCAGCCTGTCATCGCGCTCGATCGATGTACTCGCCGTCGATTCGGCCAACACCGTGCTGACCTTGTCGGGTATCTCCAGTATTGTCCCGGTACCTGTGCCGCCAGCAGCGTGGTTGTTTGGTGCCGGACTTGCGCTGCTGTCTTCGGTCAAGCGTCGTCGAGTAAGTCTCGTTCAGACGGCTCATTGAATAAGGCGTTGACGGCAGCCACTTGTGGCTGCCGTTAGCCCCATCGGCGTTTATGATGGTGCGATGCCATCGCTGCCTGTCTCGTCTACCCTGTTCGAAGATGCGATTGATGTGCCGCTCTGGCTGGAAGCGGATCGGGCGACGTCCTATGCGGAACGTCTGCAGCGCGATCGCGGTCTGGCGCAACGCATAGGCAACGCTGATCGGCTGCGCCGTGTGCGGCGCTGGTGGCAGCAGGTCGAACGCGCTGATTATCGGTCAGGACTCGGGGTCGGGTCGCGGTTGCAACGGGCGCGGCGCCTGGTCAGCGTGCTGATGGCACTGCTTGGCGGCTGCAGCGGTGTGGCCGTCGCGCTGGCCGCTTTTCATTATACCGGGGCAGTCCCGGTCAATCTGATCACCCTGCTGGCACTACTCGTCGTACTGCCGGCGCTGCTGGCAGTGCCTGGTCTGCTGCTGCTCGCCACCGATATACCTGGCTTTCGCTGGTTCGCACCGTTGCTTCGTTCCGTCCACGTCGGTGCGCTCGCAGCTGCGCTGTTTCGACGGCTGGCGTATCCGCCGGCGGAGACAGCGCGACTGTTCGGCTGGCACGCTGGTCGTTCGGCCGCAGCCGGGCGCTTCGCGCAGTGGCAGTTCCAGTCCTGGTCGCAGTTGGCGGCAGTCATGTTCCAACTGGCCTGCATTGTCACTGCCGTTGTACTGGTAGCGTTCACCGATCTGGCTTTCGGCTGGAGTACGACGCTTGCCGTCGAGGCCGGCACGGTGCATGCCGCCGTCACCGCGCTGGCCTGGCCCTGGCAGGCGTTCCTGCCTGGCGCAGTCCCCGATCTGCATTTGATCGAGCAATCGCAGTTTTTTCGTCTGACCGGTGCGGCGCCGCCAATAGCTCGCAACTCGCAGGTGCTCGGCGGTTGGTGGCCGTTCATTGTGTTGACGCTGCTCTGCTACGGATTGCTGCCGCGCCTGCTGTTGCTTGCGCTGAGCCAGTGGCGGTTACAGATAAGGACTGCGGCGCTGCTGCTCGAAGACCCGAGGGTGACAGCGCTCTGCGATCGCATGGATAACCCATTGGTCGAGACGGCGTCGAGCGGCGCCGAGCATGCCCGGCTTGAACGCGCACTGCCGGCTGTGGGCCACGTGCCACGTTCGGTGAGAGAGGTCTGTGCCGTGATCTGGGCAGGCAGCATCGAGCGCGACGCCGTTGCTGATTACGCCCGTCGACATCTCGCTCTGCAGGTCACCGACATCGTCGATGCCGGCGGCGAACGCTCACTGGACGCCGATACGGCAGCGCTGGCAGCGCTTGGCATGAGCGAGTGCGCCGCAGTGGCGGTGTTCACGCGCGCCTGGGAACCACCGTTGCTGGAACTTCTCGACTTTCTCGCGGCCCTCCGTGCGAAGCTCGGGGCTGGCACCACGATTGTCATCGTTCCCGTGGCCGAGAGTACCGGAAGCGTGAGCGAGCGCGAGCACCTGACCTGGAGCCGCGCCATTGCGCGCCTGTCCGACCCGCAGCTCTATGTCGAGGTCGGCACGCCGTGAGTGTGCCGCGCTTCGCCATCGTCGGTCACCCCAACAAAGGCAAGAGCAGTATCGTCGCCACGCTCGCCGAGGACGACAGCGTCGCGATTGCCATGGATCCGGGTACGACAACGCACGCGCGCAGCTATCCCATGCGATGCGATGGCGAGACACTCTACGAATTGATCGATACACCGGGCTTTCAGCGTGCGCGGGAAGTGCTCGCCTGGCTGCAGGCGCACGACCGCGGCGCAGGGACACGCGCGGAAGTGGTTGCGGCGTTCCTGTATGAACATGTCGACGACCCGCGCTTTCACGATGAATGCGCGTTGCTGCGCCCGCTGATCGACGGAGCCAGCATTCTATATGTCGTCGATGGCAGCAGGCCTTACGGGCCCGAATACGAAGCAGAAATGGAGGTGCTGCGTTGGACGGGCAGGCCGCGAATGGCGCTGATTAATTTGATCGGGGCGGGCGATCATGTTGCTCGGTGGCGCGCCGCGCTGGGCCAGTTTTTTTCGATCGTGCGGGTATTCAATGCCGTACACGCGGATTTCGACGAGCGTCTGGCTCTGTTGCGCGCGTTTGGAGCCATCGACGATCAGTGGACGGCACAACTCGAGCGCGCTGCGGCAGTGCTGGCCAATGACCGTGTGCAGCGTCGTCGCCAGGCGGCGGGTGAGATTGCCGATTTGTTATGTGCGGTACTGACGACGGTGGTGACTGAGCCGCTGGCGCACGACGTGGCCGATGCGGCATTACAGGAGCGAACCCGCGAACGTTTGCGCGAGCGCATCCGCGCGACTGAACGTATGGCACGCCGCGCCGTGCAGGAGCTGTATCGTCATGCAGGTCTCCAGGCCGAAGAGAAGGCCGTCGCCAGTTTGACCTCGGATGTATTCTCGGCGCGCAGTTTCAGCGTATTCGGACTCTCCACGGTACAGTTGGCCATGACCGCCGCGGCATCCGGTGCGCTCGCCGGTGGTGTTGTTGACGTCATGCTGGGCGGTGCGTCACTGTTTCTGGGCGCAGGTATCGGTGCGTTGATCGGTGGTTTGAGTGCGCTGGCCGGCGCCGATGCGCTGGCGCGTATCGAAATACTGGGTCAGCCTCTCGGTGGTCATGAGCTGCGTCTCGGGCCAATTACCGAGCCGAATTTCCCGTGGGTAGTGCTCGGTCGTGCGCTTTTGCATGCGCAACTCGTCGCCGAGCGCAATCACGCGCGGCGAGAAGCGTTACTGATCGACGCCGATAGCGGCACCCATCTCGCCGACGCCATCGCGCCCACCACACGTCGCAAGCTCGAATCCTGTTTCGCGCGCCTGCGCGCTGACCTTGGCCTCGATGCAGCCGGTCGCGCAGTGCTGCGCGACGAAATAGAAGCGCTGCTCGCTGCCGACGTAACCAGGAAGACTATGGGGCGGGCAACGGGCTCGCCGTAAAGCCCGCGTGCTGGACCAGACTGTCCGCCTCACCACCCGGAACCCAGATTACGACGGCTTTGACGGCAGTTTTCGACAACACGGTGTGGACCACCGTATCGCCAGGTTTGACGATGCCGACATCGCCCGGCTCGAGGCGATTCGCGACGCCATTGACCTCGTGGCCGAGAACGCCTTCGACAACATAGAAGATTTCCAGGCTGCCATGCTGATGCGCCGGGCTGGCGCCGGCTTCCGGTGGCAGCACCAGTTCGCCAACCTCAAGATCGCCGCGGCCAAGATTGGCCGCTTCCGCGAGCATTTTGATGGTGACCGGACCGGCGCTCAGCAGCCGGGTACCGGTGCTTTTAGCCGCATACGCAGCGCCGTCGCCGGCGTGGGCATGCGCGCCAGCTTCGTCGCCATGCGCATACGCAAAGCGCGATTGAAGCGTCATGCCTGTGACGACGCAGGTGGCGAGCAGGCCAACAGTCAACAGCGTTCGATTGATCATCTTGCACTCCGGTTGATTGAGAATTCTGTCGAATAACGCTAAAGCGCGGCGGCGTTCCAGTGCGCTTCGAGCCAGGCGGGGACCACGGCCAGCGCGCGCCCGTAACCATTGACGTCGAAATGTCCGTTGACCGCGGTCTCGGTCAATTCGATGGCGCTTCCAGCCGCGCGCGCTGCAGCGATAGCCTCACGAAGTCGCGCCAGCGGAAACAGTTCATCGTTGGCCGAATGAAACGCGTGTATCGGCACTGCGCTGCGCAAGTCACGATTCGGAAAACCGGCTATCGGGATGCCGGCACAAAACAGTTCCGGATAGTGCGTAACGAAGTGCCAGGTGCCGATGGCGCCCATGCTGTAACCCGTCACGACGATGCGCGCCGGTGCTATCGCGTAAGCCGCTTTGATCTGACGCAGGAGTTCAAGCACGAACGCCTCGTTGGACTCTTCCTGCCACTGCCCGCCAACGGACTCAGGTGCCACCAGAATGGCGTTCAGCGGGCGGAACGCCGGCTCGATGAGGCCGGTCAACAGCGGCCGGCCGTAAAAGCGCGTCGGCTGGCCGGCGTAATGCAGCACCAAGACCAGCGGTGCCGGCGCAGTTGGCGATAGTCCTACTGGCAGCGATAGCGTGAAGCGGCCGCGACGTTGGGCAGCAATGGGTGTCTCGATGTCGTAGACGCCCGCCGTTTGCGGGATGCCATCGAGAGCCTGCATGCCCGCTGCGGAGCCACTGATTGTCCAGTCCATGTCCGCTATGTTATGCCGCCGCCAGCCTCGCGAGATAGTCGTTGCTCAGACCGCGTCGCGTGTTTCGCAGTGCAGCAATGGGTGTCGAAAGTGATCGGCCGCAGCATGCGTCGAAGATTCGTATACTGTCGCCGCCCCGCGTGCCCATCGAGCAGGAGTCAGCCATGAAGCTCAGTACCGATCGTATCCTCACCACCCATGTCGGCAGTCTGCCGCGACCCGACGGACTTGCCGACATGCTGATTGCACGCGAAGCTGGCGAGGAAGTCAGCGATGCGCAATTCGATGCCGCTGCGGAACAGGCTGTGCGCGACGTCGTGCGCAAACAGGTTGCCTGTGGTGTCGATATTGTCAGCGATGGCGAGATGGCGAAAATCGGCTATTCGACGTATATCAAGGATCGCTGCAGCGGCTTTTCCGGTGACAGTCCGCGCAAGCCGCCGGCCGACCTTGAACGCTTTCCGGCATTCATGCAGTTGACGGCCTCGCGTAATCAGGCCCCGCCAATCAGGAGGCCAACCTGCACGGGTGAAATCGCAGTCAGGGATCGGCGGCCGTTGAACAAGGACATTGCGCATTTTCAAGCTGCTCTCGCCAGCAGCGGTGCTGTCGAAGGATTTCTCAATGCGTCGTCGCCCGGCGTGATCAGCGCGTTTCTGCCCAACAGCTACTACGCCACCGAGCAGGACTATCTCGAAGCGCTTGGACTGGCGATGCGCGAAGAATACGAAACCATCCACGCCGCCGGTTTCGTGATCCAGCTCGATTGCCCCGATCTCGCGATGGCCCGTCACACCCAGTACAAACATCTGAGCGACGATGAGTTCATCGCCCATGCGGAACGTCAGGTTGAGGTGCTGAACGCAGCGCTGGTCAATGTACCGGCGGATATGTCGCGTCTGCATATCTGCTGGGGCAACTACGAAGGCCCGCACGACTACGACATTCCGCTGAGCAAGATTGCCGATGTGCTGGTGCGGGCCAAACCGCAAGTGCTGAGCTTCGAAGCGGCGAATCCGCGCCATGCCCATGAATGGACGGTCTGGCGTGATATCGCGTTGCCCGAACACAAGGTCCTCATGCCAGGGGTGATCGATACGTCGACGAATTATGTCGAGCATCCGGAGTATGTCGCCGAGCGCATCTGTCGTTTCGCGGATATCGTCGGCCGCGAGCGGGTGCTGGCCGCGACCGATTGCGGTTTCGGTACCTTTGCAAAGTATGGCCCGGTGCATCCGGAAATCGCATATGAAAAACTCAAGTCGCTCGCTGCCGGCGCGGCCATTGCGTCCAAACGCCTGTGGTGAATGCCGATCCACAGAACGCGGATCCCGTCACCCTGATCACGGTCGAGCGCATCAGCGATGGCAGCTATCGTCTTGACTGGGAGCCAGCATTCGGCGACGTGCCAGTAACGGTGCGGGTCGCCGATACGCCGGCAGCACTGGCCTCGGCTGTGCCGCTGCTCCGTGCACAGCGCGCCAACGCAGTGGTCGAGGGCTTGACCGGGCGGCGCCGGCCTTACTTTGCACTGACCCCGGATAGCGGACCATCGCTCGTCGTTGCACAGCGTGATCTGCCGCTCGATGGATGCGTCAATTTTCGCGATCTCGGCGGCTATCTAACGGATGACGGTCGGCGCATGCGCTGGGGCACACTGTTCCGCTCCGGTCATATGGCGAATCTGACCGCTGACGGCCTGCAGTTCTTCGCGACGCTCGGAATCCGCACCGTGTGTGATTTCCGCGTGCAGGATGAGCTCGTCAACGAAGCGGCCATGCTGCCCGGCAGTCCGCGCCAGGAAGTGCTCGGTATCATGCCCGGCATCGGCGACCGCCAGTATTTCCATCGACTGTTCGCAGCGAGCGTCGATCCGGCGCCAATAGTGGAAGCGATTCACGCGATCATGCGTTCGTTCATCGTCGATTCGGCGGACAAATACCGACGCATGTTCGAGCTGCTGCTCGCCACCTCGAATGGATGCGCGCTATTGAACTGTTCGGCTGGCAAAGAGCGTACCGGCATCGGCTCGGCCCTGCTGTTGTCCGCGCTCGGTGTGCCGCGCGCGACGGTGATTCACGATTTCATGTTGTCAGCACGGTATTTTCCAGCTGAAGCCGAAATCCCCCGCGTACGCGAGAAGTACGGTGTCACGCTGAGCGGCGAGGCTGGTCGCGCACTCATCATGCCGCTGTTGGAGACGCGTGAATCCTATTTACAATCGGCGTTCGCCGTAGTCGATACCGAGTACGGTTCGGTTGGCACATTCCTGGCGGAGCGCTGCGGCCTCGGCCCGACAGAACTGATCAGGCTGCGTGAACGCTATACCGAGCATCCGCGACGATACGAGCAACTTTGAACTGTCGGTAGTACCGGTGAGAGGGGAATCATGGCGACCTTATACGAAGATTCGGACAAATACGGCTATCAAGCGCAGTTTGCGGTTGTCGAGGCGTACAACAGCGCTTTGAAAGACCTCATGCGCAGGCGATTTGCCGAAGCAGGCTGTCCATGGGAGACCTTTGTTGCCGGCGTCGGCTACGACGTGATAACCAAGGCGGACATGACGGCCATCGAGACGCGGCTGCTCGAACTCGGCTATCGATTTGAGCCGTCCGCAATGTCATCCGCCATTGAACGCCCGCATGCCTACAAGGACTCAGGGCTTTATCGCGAGGACTTCAGTTTCGAACATCCCGAAGCGCTGACTGCTGCGCCTGATGACGCTGGTCGCGAACTGCGCGGTGCCGGCGACAACGTAGTCACACATGCCCGCAATCTTCTCGGTGTTGCGCGTTATGTGCGGACCAGCGACAAAGTCTTGAAATATCTCAACGAAGGGGTCCCGGCAGATACCATCGCGATCGTCGATGATTCCGGCGGCACCTTGACAGCGCCGGTGCTGGAACAGTTCAAAGGCGTGCTGTGCGCCGGCGGGACGACGCGTTCGCATCTCGCCATATTGACTCGCGAATACGGCATTCCCTGTCTGATGAATGTGCGGCTGTCCGGTATCAAGGATGGCGATCGGCTCGAAGTGGAATGTTCGGCGCGCTCGCGCACCGGCGAAGATTACGCCGCCGGCATCGCCGTTCCGGCCCACGTCTGGCGTCTTGGTCGCGCTTGAAGCGCGCCCCCACTCATCAGGAATCAGCGCTCATGTCGAATGCCAAGCTTACTTACGCTCAGCTGCTCGAAACCAATAATCTCATCCAGCAGAATGCCGATGAAACCTACTGGCTGTGCGCGACTCGCACAGTGCAGGAATCGAAAATATTCCCGGTTTCTGCCTATATTCTGTTTTCGTATCTCAACTGTTTCTATCGTTATCCGACCCTGCTCAAGAAAATCGAAGCGGCCATGTCGGCCGAGGAAATCGGCGATCGCGCCCGCCATGCCGGGATCAAGATCGTGGCCTGGACGATTCCCTGTTTTTACCTGCTCGGCCGCGAGATGCTGATCAACTGGGGCGTCATCAAACCGACCGACGCGGTCGAAGATGTCGTCTACGTGATGGATTTCTGGAAGCGCTTTCAGCTCTCCTGGCACCGCAACAACGGCAATCTGACCAATCGTCAGGCTGGCCACCGCGGCCAGATCTTTCCGGAACAGAAGCTGCAGGTGTTCCATGCCGATGCGTTCGAATGCCGGCAGGGCGACGCGCTGCATACCGCTGCCCAAGCGTTCATGGCAACGATTGCGCAATACGGTTTTCTGGTCTCCTGCGAAAGTCGCCTGACCATCCATAATCATGGGCCGTACAAAGTTGGCGAGAATCGCGAAATGCTGGTGCGCGATTTTCGGGAGCTGTCGGAGTACGACTACCCGTGGCTGGATGACGTCGGCCAGGATATCCCGTACAACAACCTCACTGTCAGCATGATCCTGGAAGGTGTGCACGTTAACCTGCTCGATGACTGGGGCTCGTTCGAATCCGAGCCCGAAATGAAAAGCGAGCATATCGTTGCCGTCGGGTTGTACACCGCCGACAATCTGAGCGAAGGGCATGTTCCGATAGGGATGAGCAGCCGCGAAGAATTGACCGCGACGTTCGACGAATTGACCGCACGTATCAAGATTGCGACGACCAGGCTGTGGGCCGAAATGGCGGGCTGGACGCGTGACCAGCAACTGGACGCTGGTGCCCTGGTCTATTTCGGCGTCGGCAAGGAGTTCGCGCATATCGCCGGAGTCTACGATCCTGACGACTGGCTGCTGATAGACGAACGTGCCGAGCGGTTCCGACCGTTGTTGAACGACGAATACGGCAATCTGTTTCTTGGCGAACTGGTCGGTTACATCACCTGCCCGAGTCAGCGCATGCATGAATACACCATGATGCAGCACACCTCCCAACCAGCGCGCGCACTGAGCTATTTTCCGTATTCGATCCTGAACGGCGAAGCGTCAACGGCCTCGGTCGGACCGCTGCGCCCGGGCGTGACCAACCTTCCGGCCAAGCGCGACCGCTATCGTACGTCTCGCGGCGTCCTCGACATCGCTGAATACAATCGTCTGAGTCGCAGCTTCGTGCCGCAGGCCTGCAGTGAGGAGTTCCGGCTGCTGTGCGCCGACTGGGTCAAGTATCACTACGACACACCGCAGGCCGATGCACTGTTCAAGCTCGAGCAGCGAAACTCGCGTCTGCTGCGCGACAAAGGTGCCGGGCTCCGACATGCGGATATCGAGGTGCTGCGCGCCGCGCAGTCGGAGGCGATGAAATGACGATCGAACTGCATCTGGTCATGCATGGCGTTGCCATCAAGAAACACGGCGATGCGGCAGCGATTGCAAGTGTCGCGGGACTGCCGGTGGCGGCAGTGGAGCGCACGCTCGCAACCGCGGTGGCGGGCGGACGGATTGCCGGCGCCGACGGTCGCTATCTGCTGACGCCGGCCGGGCAGATGATCGTCGGTGGCGAGTATTCGCGGTTCTATGCCGCACTCCGTGCGAACTCTGCGTTCGTCAGCGCTTACGACCGTTTCGAAGTCATCAACCGCGAGCTGAAGCAGCTCATCACCGACTGGCAGACGCGCGATATCGGTGGGCAGCGGGTCGCCAACGATCACAGCGACGGGGATTACGATGAGCGGATCGTCGGCCGTCTCGGTCAGCTGCATGAACGCTTCGAGCCGATACTGCAGCAGATGGTTCTCGCAGCGCCGCGATTACGGGTATACGCAACCAAACTCGAGGCAGCGTTGGCGCGCGCCGAGGACGGCGACCGTGCCGCGGTCAGCGATGCGCGACAGGAGAGCTACCACACGGTGTGGTTCGAGCTGCATGAAGATCTGCTTCGCTTGCTCGGCCGCGTGCGCGACGAGTGAACACCAGATCAATCGTAATCGATAGCTGAGCAAAGCAAAAACAAGAGATCACCACGATGGGCAGACTGCAGGGCAAAATTGCGTTGATCACAGGTGCCGGTACCGGTATCGGAAGGGCCTGCATGGTCATGTTTGCGCGTGAAGGCGCCGTTGTATTCGGCGTGGCGAGGACCCAGGCAAATCTCGACGAAACACTGGCGCTGGTTCACTCAGCGGGCGGCGAAGGCAGTGTGTACAGTGCCGATCTTTCCGACCCGGACCGCGCCGAGGCAGCAGTCAACCGCTGCATCGAGACGTTTGGCCGCATCGATATTCTGTTGAATGCCGCCGGCGTCGGTTACAGCCTGAAAGACACCAGCATCGGATCGATGGATCCGATAGACACGACGCCAATAGACAAATGGCGTGAAGTAATGGCCATCAATCTCGACAGCGTGTTCTACGTCAGTCGTCTGGTCATCCGCCAGATGAAGCAGCAGCACGCCGGCTCAATCGTCAATGTGGCGAGCATTTTCGGCATGGGAGGCGCACCGGACGCGCACACCTACACCGCCAGCAAGGGTGCCATCATCAATCTCACGCGCTCGATGTCGGTCGCTTACGTCGACAACAATATCCGCGCCAATGTCGTCGCACCGGGTTTCGTCAGAACGCAGATGGTCGAGATGGTGCTCGACCAGTTGTTCTCACCGGAGAATCCCAAGCTGATTGCGCCGATGGGCAGGCCGGCGACAACCGATGAAGTCGCATACGCCTGCCTCTACCTCGCGTCCGACGAAGCGTCTTATTGCACAGGCACGGTGCTGACTGTCGACGGCGGTTCGACCGCGCGGGCCTGATCGCCGGACTTGGGGTGCGGGTGCCAGCCGACGATTGCCATCATCACGGCAAATCCGATCACATACGCGAGCGCGACATGCCAGCCGTGACGGATCCACTGGGTCACTGAACGCGCTTCCGGATACATATTGGCCAGCGCCACGCCGGCGCTCGAACCGAACCAGATCATTGAGCCCCCGAAGCCGACTGAGTAAGCCAGTACGCCCCAGTCATAACCGCCCTGCTTGAGCGCGAGCGCCGTCAGCGGGATGTTATCGAAGACGGCCGACACGAAACCAAGCCCCATGGCGGCGGCCCACGACGCCAGCGGCAGTTGTTCCACCGGCATCATCGAGGCGCAGGTCACCAGCGAGAGCAGAAAGACCGAACCCATCGCCGTTTCCGGCATAATTTCCCAGTCTGGCCGGCGCAGCCATACGGTAACTGCGATAGCTATCCAGACGGCCACGCCGATGAAGGGAAAGCGGTCGGCTATTTCAGCGTGTGCGGCATTGACATAGATATTCGTCGCCATCGCTGCGACCAGGATGGTGATGACGATATACAGCCGCTTCCAGTCGACATGGGTATGGGCGTGGGCGTTCTTCAGGATCGGCGAGTAGCGCTGCTGCTGGATGGCGGCTGGAATGCCGCAGACGATCAGCGCGACGATGGCCCCGGCGTAAGCATGCAAGACATCGCCCGGCGCAACGCCGTCAATCCACATCATGGTCGTCGTGGTATCGCCCACCACGCTGCCGGAGCCGCCGGCATTGGAGGCAGCGACGATCGCAGCAAGGTAACCGATATGAACTTTGGCGCGGAACAGCTGATGGGCCATGGCGCCGCCGATCAGCGCAGCGGCGATATTGTCGAGAAAGCTCGACAGCACGAAGACCATGACCAGGGCGAGGAAAGCGCCTTTCCAGTCGTCCGGCAGATATTTCGGCAGGATCACCGGCACATGACTTTTCTCGAAATGGCGCGCGAGCAACGCGAATCCCATCAGCAGACAGAACAGATTGGCCAGCGTCACCCACTCGTGACCGAGGTGACCGAGCAGACCACCCAGACCTGGTCCGGTGTGAAAGCCGGTAACCAGCACCTTGTAGCTGGTAATCGCCGCCAGACCCGTCAGGCCGACAGCAAGGGTGTGATGATGGAACACGGCGACGCCGAGCAGAGTCGCTGCGAACAGAACAAACTCGAGCGGAATACCGCCGATCGCAATGCCTTCGCTGGCCAGCGCGCCGGTAGACCACGACAGCATGGTGAGCATCGCTGACAGTAACGAAGTCAGGCGCGGAATTCGCGCGTAGCGTCGCGCAGTCGAATCAATGAACAAGCTCATCAGCGGTGGCTCCCCCGAGCGATGCGTGAATTCGCGCCGGAGTATAACCGCTCGCGCAGCGGCGCTGACGCAGCGCTCAGCCGGTCGCGCCACCAATCGTTGCATGGCCACCGGCGCGCCAGCGCAGCATGCCGCCGCCGAGATTGGCAACGTCGACGATACCGGCACGGCGGAGTAACACGGCAGCCTGCGCTGAGCGTCCGCCGGCGCGACAGACAGTCACTATCGGCTTATCGGTCGCGAGTTCCGTCATGCGCGCGGCAAGCGTACCAAGCGGGATCAACTGTGCGCCGGCGATGTGCCCGAGCGGACCTTCGAATTCATCGACTTCGCGGACGTCGAGCACATGCACGGCTGCCAGATGTTCTTCGAGCCAGCGCGGTTCCAACTCCCACAATCCAGCGAAGGTGTAGGTCAATGGCGCCCAGGTCGGCGTATCGTCGGGCAGGCGATTGTTGTCCGGCCGACCGCATTTGAGATTGGCCGGCACGGCCTGGTCCATCTTCTTCGGGTGTGCCAGCCCGAGGTTGTTCATGTAGCCGGTGAAATCGCGCTCGCTGATCTCGCCGCCGAAGCGCGGATTGAAATGCTTTTCCTCGGCGACACTGGTCACGGTCAAACCGTTGTAATCATGTGCCGGATACAACCGGGTGTTCTCCGGCAGCGAGAACACCTGGGTATGGATCGAGCGATACAGACGCGCGGCATCGCCCTGCTGGAAATCTGTCCGTCCGCAGCCGCGTATGAGGATGGCATCGCCGGTGAAAGCCATTGATTCGTCGTCGAGCACGCAGGTGATGCAGCCATTGGTGTGGCCAGGTGTTTCGCGCACTTCGACATAGCGTCGACCGAATTCGATGCGGTCGCCCTGGGTGACATAGCGGTCAGCACCGCTCACCCCGGCCTGGCTCGAGATCACGATGCGCGCGCCGGTGCGCTGCTGCAGCAGCCATGCAGCAGTGACATGATCGGCGTGGCAATGCGTATCGACGACAGCTATCAACGTCAGACCGAGTTCCTGCAGCAGTGCGACATCACGCCGACCCTGCTCGAATACGGGATCAATCAAGATTGCCTGTTTGCGTTCGCCGTCGCCAAGCAGATAGGTATAGGTCGATGACTCGACGTCGAACAACTGTCGGAAGATGAGCATGCTCGGCCGCTCAGGTGGCGAGTTCCGCCCGGCGGGCGGCAGTTGCCGGCTGGTCGACGGCGAGCGTATCGTCGTCGACAGCGCCGGTGAAGCGGACACCATACAGATCGCTGGCGCGTTCGATCGATTCCCAGCGTTCGAGTACGTCGTGCAGCACGCGCTGCGGGTCGCGTTCCAGCGGTGGACCGTAGCCGCCACCGCCGGCATCGACGCCGCGGACGCATTCGCCGGGCTCGAGGTGGCATTCGACCACACCGGGGAGCCGCTCCTCACTGCCGTCGACGCGGACCCGCCAGGTCTCCGCTGCCGGACCGGGCTGGCCACCGCAGACGCCTTGCGGCGGGAAATGCTGACCGTCGCACGAAATCACAACCATCATCGGATCGTGCCTCGGCCCATAGATCACTTCTGCGCCGGGCGAGCCGCGGAAACGCCCGGCGCCACCGCGACCGCAAGCGACCCGAAGAGAACGGAACAGGATAGGATATTTTGATTCGTCGACTTCGACACTGCCGCGATACATCAAGCCACCCGTTACCGGCAGACCGTAATTCAGCCAGCCATCAGTCGTCGGCGTGCCTGGCCCGCCGTTGACGACGACCCATTCCTGATTGATGTAGGGATTGCCGCCGTATCGCCAGTCCTTGCCCGAAATCACGCCGGCCCCGGCGCCCATGCCGACGGCACCTTCGGCGAGGCCATAGCCGTCGCCAATTGCGGCGAAAGCGGCTTGCGTGGTGTTGACGATGCGATCGGCGATATTCGTTGTCGCCATCGAGCAGCTGTGCGGGAATTTCGGGATACCGGTGATGCAGCCTTCGCGGAGTTTGACGGTTACGCGCGCAAAGCTGCCGCCGTTATGTGGTACGTCGTGGTCCAGACAATTGAATACGCCCGCCATCGCGTTGCTGGTCGCGCAGGCGACGGACTGATTCAGGCCAAAGTCCTTGTTGTCTTCGTTGTGTGTGAGATCGACTTCGATACGGCCGGCCTCGGCGTCGACCTGGATATCGACGCGGATAGCCAGGCCATCAGGCAGTACCGGTGGCTGTGGATCGTAGCGGCCGATATTCGACAAACGGCCGCTCGGCAGCTTGCGGATGGCTTCGATCATGCGCCGCTCGGAATAAGCGAACCAGTCGCCGACGAACTGCTGGATGGTCGTCATGCCGTAACGGCGCACAAGTTCGGACAGTCGGCGTTCGCCGATACGCGCGGCGCCGATGGTTGCGAGATAGTCGCCATACCATTGTTCCGGCACGCGGATGCGTCGCTTGCACATGCGGATGATGTCGGCGACGTCGGCATAGTCTTTCTGCACGCGTACACAGGGAAAGATCAGGGCGCCTTCTTCGTAAATATCGCGAGCATAAGCGTGATAGGTGCTTGGGATCGAATTACCGCAGTCGGCCTGATGCGCTTTGGCGCAGGTCGTGAACAGATGCACGCCGTCGACGAATACCGGGCACATGATCATGTGATCGGCGGGATGCGTGTTGCCCATGTAGGGGTCGTTGTGCAGGAAAGCGTCGCCCGGAGTCAGGTCATGATGTACGTCGCACATCGATTGCGTCTGCAGCGCGCTGCCGAAAATATGCACTGGCAGACCTTCGCCTGGACACAGCAGCTGATTGTCGGCAGTAACGATGGAGCAGGAGAAATCGCGCACGACGGCGAGTACGGCCGAGCGCGCCGTGCGCAGCAGCGTGTTGGACATCTCGCGCACGATGGCATTCAGACGATTGGCCAGCACCGCCATGAGAACCGGATCCATGGTGTAGACACTGGCTGGTGCAGTCGGCTTGTTCATGCTGCTGTCTCCATCGGAGGCGTGATGATGTAGCGCCCGCCGGCGCTGACCCGCGCCTGCGCGCCGGGATTGATGACCAGCGTCGAAGTGGTTTCCTCGATGATTGCCGGGCCGTCGATGACGACGCCTGGGGCGAGTTCGTCGCCACGAAAAATCGCCGTCTCGAGCTGACCTTGACTGAAATAGACGGTCCGGCGCCGGTCAGCAGTCACCGTGCCGGCGTGACCACCCAGCGCCGGTTCGAGTGTCGGCGCGTTGACACCCGCGATCAGGCGGCCACGCCAGTTGAGACATTCGACCGGCTGGCCGAGATCGGTAACCGCGAACACGCGTTCGTGCACGCGGTGGAATTCCTGCACCAGCGCCTCGACATCTGCCGCGTTCGCGAACTGATTGCCGGTAATTTCGATTTCGAGTTCCCACACCTGGAAGCGATAGCGCGCTTCGACAAAGTACCGCTTTCGGATATCGTGCAGGCCCCGTTTACGTAGACTGTCTGCAAACGTGTCCAGCCGCGCGTCGATATCGGCCAGCGCCGCATTGACGCCGATGAAATCGAACTGCTCGGTGGTCGTCAACTTGCTTGCGCCAGCTTCGGTGATGATGTCCGAGAACTGCATGCCCGACGCGCTCAGGGCACCGGCCGTTCGCGGAACCAGCACGTTGCGGCAGCCAAGTTCAGCTGCTATCGGTACGATACCGAGACCACCAGCACCGCCGCCACCGACCAGGGTCGAGTCGGATGGATTGATCCCTTCGTTGATGGTCAATTCCTTGATCGCCTGAATCATGTTTTCGTTGGCGACAGTCATGATGGCGAATGCGGCGCGCTCGAGCGATAAGCCGATGAGATTGCCGAAACGCCCGATCACGCGGCGTGCGGCCTCGTCGTCGAGTTGCATGCGGCCGCCGAGAAAATGCGCGGGGTCGATATAGCCGAGCACGACTGCGGCATCGGTGACTGTCGGGTGCTCTCCGCCGCGCCCGTAACACGCAGGTCCGGGTTCCGAACCGGCTGACTGCGGGCCGACGCGCAGCAGTCCACCGGAGTCGACCCAGGCAATCGAGCCACCGCCTGCGCCGATGCTGTGCACAGCGACCGAAGCCATGCCGAGGTTGTCGCCGACCCACTGGGGCCCGAGCCAGGTGTCGCGCGAGTATTCGATCGAGCCGTCGCGGACCAGACTGACGTCGAACGTCGTGCCGCCGGCATCGCACACGATGATGTCCTGCGCGAGTCCCTCGGCAGCGACATAAGCGAGGCCGGCTATCGGCGCCATCGCCGGACCGGATTTGACCAGATATATCGGCTTCTTCACCACGTCGCCGAGATGCATGACGCCGCCGAAAGACGTGCTGACGAGGATGTCGTTGTGATAACCGGCGGCGCGAAGATCGGTTTCCAGGGTGAGCAGGTATTCCTGCATCAGCGGTTTCAGCGAGGCATCGATGGCAGTCGACGACGCGCGGCGATATTCGCGCAAGATGGGGTTCAACTGATGCGACAGCGTGTACGGCACGCCGGGCAGAATTTCTTCGATCAGTTCGCCGACTCGTCGTTCGTGCACCGGGTTCGCGATCGACCATAGCAAACAGACAGCAATCGCTTCGATACGGCGGGCCGGAAATCCCGCCAACAGTTCGCGTACGGCTGTCTCGTCGAGCGCTCGTTCGATGCCGCCTTCGGCATTGATGCGTTCCGGCACCTCGAACGTCAGGCGGCGTGGAATATACGGCTGCGGGTATTCGACCTGCAGGTTGTGCGGCTCGGCCTTGCCGCCTTCCTTGAGCAGGAGGATATCGGGGAAGCCGCTGGTGGTCAGAAACGCGGTGCGTGCAATCTTCCGTTCGACGATGCCATTGGTGCCGCGCGTGGTGCCGTAAATGAACATCGAGGTGTCGGCGAGCAGGGCACTGACATCGAGAGCCAGCTCCATTGCCGCAACATCGAGCGCGGCGCGGATGCTTGCGAACGCGCGTCGCCTGTCGGTCAGCGCCTTGCCCACCGTATAGTGCCCGGCAGCGTCGGTGACGACGACATCGGTGAATGTGCCACCGGTGTCGACAGAAATACGATACGGCATGTCTGGGGTCTCAAAATTCGTGGCGAACGTCGCCGCCAGACGCGTAGCGGCGCAGTAACGCTACGTCGCGAGACTGACGGCGTCAACTCGGCAGCGGGCTGCCTTTGCCTATATCGCCAGCGCTGCGAGTGGTGGCGTGTAGTCGCGGCCCAGCGCTTCGGCCACCGCCAGGCAGGTCAACCGTCCGGCATGGATATTGAGTCCGTTCATGAGGCCCGCATCTGCAGCGAGCGCGGCTCTGACCCCTTTGTCGGCGAGCGCGATGACATAGGGCAGGGTGGCGTTGTTCAGCGCGAACGTCGAAGTACGGGGCACTGCGCCTGGCATGTTCGCGACACAATAATGGATGACCCCTTCTTCGATGAAAGTCGGCGCCTGGTGAGTTGTCGGGCGCGAGGTTTCGAAACAGCCACCTTGATCGATGGCGACATCGACGACGACCGCGCCGCGCTTCATATGCCTCAGCATGTCGCGGGTAACGAGCTTGGGCGCGGCTGCACCCGGGATGAGCACGGCGCCGATGATGAGGTCCGCTTCGCGCGACCACTGATCGATGCTGGCCTGCGTCGAATAGACGCATTTGAGGCGCCCGGCATATTTATCGTTGAGATGGCGTAGTCGATCAAGCGACCGATCGAACAGCGTGACTTCGGCACCGATACCGATGGCGATCTGCGCGGCATTGTCGCCAACTACACCGCCGCCGATGATCATGACTTTACCCGGAGCGACGCCAGGAACGCCGCCGAGCAGAATGCCCGCACCCCCTTGCGCCATTTCAAGGCAATGTGCCCCGGCCTGAACCGCCAACCGTCCGGCGACTTCGCTCATCGGCGCCAGCAGAGGCAGGCCACCGTGCGTATCGGTCACCGTTTCATACGCAATCGCTGTTGTGCCGCAGGTGAGCAGCGCCGCAGTCTGTTCCGGATCGGGCGCCAGATGCAGATAAGTGAACAGGAGCTGTCCCGGACTCAACTGGCGACATTCCTGCGGCTGAGGTTCCTTGACCTTTACGACCATCTCGGCGGTTGCGAAGATCTCCGTTGCGCTGGCCGCAATCGCTGCGCCGGCCGCCCGATAATCCGCATCGTGCATGCCGATGCCGGCACCTGCTTCAGATTCGACCAGGACCTGGTGACCATGATGAACGAGTTCGCGTACGCTGCCGGGTGTCAGTCCGACGCGGTACTCGTGATTCTTGATTTCTCGGGGCACTCCGATACGCATGCTGGGTTCTCCATCGCCGGGTGGCCAGTCCGCCCGCGCCAGGCATTACTCTAGCGGAAACAATGCGCACGTGCGGCGGGATTTCTGTGGCCGGTCAACTCGGTCATCATCCTGGTGTACACTGCCCGTCACGGACGTTCCATGGTGGACGTGTCGGCCCCCTCGCGGCGCAGCACTGTAAACCCCGTCAGGCCCGGAAGGGAGCAGCGGTAGCAGTAACTGCGGGTGCCGGGGTGTGGCTGACACGGCCGCCGCCTTGATCCCGGGGTCATGCGGCGAACATTGCGCGGTAGGACCGGACCGGCACGCAGTGACGATGAGCAAGCCATGAGCTACCAGGTACTCGCACGCAAGTGGAGGCCGCGAAATTTTGCCGAAGTGCTGGGCCAGGGGCATGTCCTGAAAGCCCTGGTCAATGCGCTGGACGGCGACCGGCTGCACCACGCCTATCTGTTCACCGGCACGCGCGGGGTGGGCAAGACGACGCTTGCGCGCGTCTTTGCCAAATCGCTGAACTGCGAACTCGGCGTCTCGAGCACACCGTGCGGCACCTGCTCGGCTTGCCGCGAACTCGACGAAGGGCGTTTTGTCGATTTGATTGAAGTCGATGCCGCGACGCGAACCAAAGTCGATGAGACCCGTGAGCTGCTCGACAATGTGCAGTACGCGCCGACGCGCGCGCGGTACAAGGTGTATCTCATCGATGAGGTACACATGTTTTCGAATCATTCGTTCAACGCCCTGCTGAAAACGCTGGAAGAGCCGCCGCCTCACGTCAAATTCCTGCTCGCTACGACCGATCCAAAACGGCTGCCGGTGACAATTCTGTCGCGTTGTCTGCAGTTCAATCTGACGCGGCTGTCGGCTGCTCAACTGGCGCGCCACCTGGCAACAATTCTCGATGCCGAGGGCATCGCTTACGACGTGCCGGCGCTACAGCTGATTGCCCAGGCTGCGGGTGGCAGCGTTCGCGATTCTCTGAGTCTGCTCGACCAGGCGATCGCCCACGGTGGCGGACGAGTCGATGTTGCCGAGGCGGCGATCATGCTCGGTACCGTCGACCAGGAGCGCGTATTCAAGCTGTTGTCGGCGATAGCGCTCGGCGATGCTAGCGGCGTGGTTGCGCGGGCGCGCGACCTGAGCACCTATGTACCGGACTATGCGCAGGTGCTGGCCGAAGTGCTGAGCCTGCTGCGACGGATAGCGGTGGTGCATGCGCTAGGCGCCGAAGCTGACACGGTCGAAGACGAACCGCTGGTGTTTGACCTGGCTGGCCAGATAGCCGCTGACGAGTGCCAGTTGTTCTATCAGATTGCCCTGACCGGGCGGCGCGACCTCGCGATCAGTCCGGATCCCGAAGCCGGCTTCGAGATGATTCTGCTGCGCATGCTGGCGTTTCGTCCGGCTGATGCGTCGGGCGACACATTGGCGACACGCAAGGTCTTGGCGGCAACGACGGCGCGACCGGCAGCGTCACCAGAACGGCCATCGCTGGCGAGCCGGCCTCCGCCGCAAGCCCAGACGACCGTATCCGCAGCGGCAACTGCTGTGGCTCCGCAGATGACGGTTCCGCCCGGTGCACCGCTGCTGCGCATCGTCGAGCCAGCACCGGCGCTGAGCGCATCTGAGGTATCGTCTACGCCGGACGTCATTGCCGCGATGCCGTCAGTCGTTGCGGCCAATCCGTTAGCGTGGCAACCGGGCCAGACGCTGGATTGGAGTCGCATTGTCGATGAATCCGGGTTGACCGGGCTGGCCCGCGAACTGGCACGAAACAGCGCGCTGGCGTCTTTCGACGGTGCATTGCTCAAACTGGTCGTGGCGCCACAGTATGAACGACTAGCCGCACAGCGGTTGGTCGAGACCCTGCAGAATGCGCTGGTTGCCGCCCTCGCGTGCCCATTGCGCGTGACGGTCACGGTGGCGCAGGGCGATGGACTTACCACACCATCGGAGCAGCAGCTCGCCGCCGCAGCCGCAAGACAGCGTCGTGCCGAAACCGAGATCGGCAGCGACCCGAACGTGCTGGCCTTGCAACACGCTTTTGGCGCGACGATCGAAGATGTTTCGTCGCGTTGAGCGCGCTGTCAGGCGTACGCACGAAGTAACGAGTATTCACCAATCAGCATGAAGTAATCCGTATGAAAGGCGCCATCGGCAATTTGATGAAGCAGGCCCAGCAGATGCAGGCCGAAGTGGAGCGGGTCCAACGCGAGATAGCGTCGTCCGAAGTGACGGGCGTCGCCGGTGGCGGAATGGTCAAGGTGGTCATGAACGGGCGCCACGACGTACGGACAGTGCACATCGATGCACCGCTCATGAACGACGATAAGAGCATGCTCGAAGATCTCGTGGCGGCCGCAGTCAACGATGCCAACCGGCGTATCGAGGCGCTAAGCAAGGAGAAACTTGCCAGTGTCACCGCCGGGCTCGAGTTGCCCGCAGGCATCAAGCTTCCGTTCTAGTGTTGCCTGGTAAACGTACTTCCAACGTGATGATGCCTTGATGAACCCCTCGCCGCTGCTCAGCGAATTGATCAGTGCGCTGCAGTTCCTGCCGGGCATCGGGCCGAAATCGGCGCAGCGAATTGCTTTCCATCTGCTCGAACAGCATCGCGACAAAGCACGGCGACTGGCTGCAGTGCTGGCCCGCGCGGCCGATCAAATCGGCCAATGTGCCAGTTGCCGAACGTTCTGCGAGACCGAGACCTGCGAGCTGTGCCGCAGCCCTCATCGCGACCCGGCTATGATTTGTGTCGTCGAAAGTCCGTTGGACGTTGCCTCGATCGAGCAGGCTGCGGATTTTCGCGGCCGCTATTTCGTGTTGATGGGGCGGTTGTCGCCGATAGATGGCGTGACACCGGCGACCATCGGCATCCCCGAGCTGGAACAACGCCTGGCCGCAGGGGCGGTGACGGAAATGATTGTCGCGACCAGCACGACCATGGAAGGGGAGGCCACGGCGCATTACCTGAAAGACGTTGCGCGACGGCACGGCGTCCGCGCGACCCGTATCGCGCATGGCGTTCCGGTCGGCGGCGAGCTCGAATTCGTCGATGGGTCGACGCTCTCGCACGCCATCGCGAGCCGTCACGATTATTGAGGTAACGACGCGATGGAATTGTCGGAACACAATCTCATCTGGATCGATCTCGAAATGACCGGGCTCGAACCGGAGCACGACACGATCATCGAAATAGCGACTGTCGTGACCGACGTCCATCTACGCGAACAGCGCGACGGTCCGGCACTGGCTATCCATCACGCCGACGCGGTACTGGCCGGCATGGACGAATGGAACACACGCCAGCACGGGACGTCGGGGCTGACTGCGCGCGTTCGGTCAAGTAACTGGAGCCTGGCCACTGCCGAGCAGGCTACGCTCGAGTTTCTGCGCCAGTATGTGCCGGCTGGCGTTTCGCCGATGTGCGGCAACAGCATCTGTCAGGACCGTCGCTTCCTCTATCGTTACATGCCGACCCTGGCGGCGTATTTTCATTATCGCAATCTCGACGTCAGCACGCTGAAGGAACTCGCGCGTCGCTGGGCCCCCGGGCTCCCGCCGTTCGTCAAACAAGGTCATCATCTGGCACTGGATGACATTCGCGATTCGATTGCTGAACTCGAACACTATCGCGCTTCATTGCTGAACGTGCCGGCGGCGCCATGACCGCGGCGCACAGCGGCGCGCTCTACGACAGCGCCGCCAGTCGTGTACTCGATCACCACGCCGCCGCCGCACTCGGATTGTCCGGCGCTGAACTGATGCAGCGTGCCGGGCTGGCCGCTTTCGAAGTCCTGCGGGCGCGTTGGCCAACGGCCACACGCGTGGCCATCGTATGCGGCACAGGGAATAACGGCGGTGACGGCTTCGTCATCGCGAAACTTGCCGATGCTGCCGGCCTCGCTGTCGAGGTGTGGCTGCCTGGCGATCGGTCACGGATCGGTGGCGACGCTGCACGGCATCTAAAAGCGTTGACCACCACCGCGGCACGAATCACTGACAGCGGCCAGTGTTGCCGCGAGGCCGACGTCATCGTCGACGGCCTGCTCGGCACCGGACTGGAACGCGCCATCAGTGCACCCTATGCGGCAGCCATCGCCGCGATGAACGAGGCCGGCTCGCCGATACTGAGTCTCGATCTGCCGTCCGGGCTGAATGCGCGCACCGGGCGCGCTGCCGGCCCGGTCGTCCGCGCAAACTGCACGGTCAGTTTTATCGCGCTCAAGCCAGGGCTGCTGACGGGCGACGGCCCGGCTTGTGTAGGACATCTCGTTCTGGCCGATCTCGATATACCTGGGGCGGCCTATGCCGACGTCCAGCCAAGCGGTCATACACGCAGCTACGCCGATATCCGCGCTCATTTCGTCGCGCGCGCGCGAACAGCACACAAAGGGCATTTCGGGCATGTCCTCGTCATTGGCGGTGCGCCGGGCTATAGCGGCGCGGCCCGTCTGGCCGCTGAAGCGGCTGCCCGGGTCGGTGCCGGACTGATCTCACTGGCCACGCATCCGGCCCACGCTGCCATGCTCAATGCATGCCGCCCGGAGTTGATGGTTCACGCGGTCGCGACGCCGGCCGAGCTGCGCGCGCTCACCAGCCGCGCCAGCGTGGTCGCGCTCGGTCCCGGACTGGGGTTATCGGAATGGGCCAGCGCGATGTTCGCGAGTGCTCGCGACTTATCCTGCCCGATGGTTGTTGATGCCGATGCACTCAACCTGCTGGCGCGCGACCCGGATAGGTGCGCGCAACGCATCCTGACGCCGCATCCAGGCGAGGCTGCTCGACTGGCCGCGACCGATACGGCCGCCATCCACGAAGACAGGCTCACTGCTGCGCGCGGGCTGGTCGACCAATATGGCGGCGTAGTGGTGCTGAAAGGTGCCGGCACGGTCGTGCAGACTGCCGACCCGACAGCCCGTCCCGTCATAATCCGTGGTGGCAATCCCGGCATGGCGAGTGGTGGCATGGGCGATGTGCTGACAGGCGTGATTGCCGGCCTGCTTGCGCAAGGCTGGTCGTTGAACGAAGCCGCTATCGATGGCGCCTGCCTGCACGCCGTGGCGGCCGACCGTGCCGCCGCTAGCCGCGGCGAACGCGGTCTGCTGGCCGGTGATCTCATGGATTATCTGCAGGCGGCAGTGAATCCAGCGCTGACGCTGCCATGACATCGTTCCTGTGCGTGCCTGACGCCGCTGCAATGGAGGCAGTCGGTGCCCGCCTTGCTTTGCTCGCCCACGGCGGGCTCTGTATCCATCTGCGCGGCGAACTGGCTGCCGGTAAAACGACGTTTGCACGTGGCTATCTGCGCGCCCTGGGTCATCGTGGCGCGGTCAAGAGTCCGACCTTCACGCTGGTCGAATCCTATGCGCTGGCCAGGCGCTATGTGCATCACTTCGACCTCTATCGACTGGCTGCTCCGCTCGAGCTGGAATTCATCGGCATCGACGATTATTTCAGCCCGAGTACGGAATGCCTGATCGAATGGCCGGAAAAAGGCGCTGGCGTGCTGCCGCCAGCCGACCTCGACATTGCTATCGAAATCGCCGGCAGCGCACGCGAATTGTCGGTGCAGGCCTTCACTGCGGCCGGTAGCGGGATCATGGCTCGCTACTTTACTGCTTCGAAATCATCAAGTTAGTTGAATGACATCAGGAACGCTTGAATTATCAGTGACAACTAAACACAATAGCGAGAATCGTTGAGATAAGAACTGTAAGCCCATGCGCTGGCTGGCATTTCTACCACTACTTCTGTACTTGGGCGGCCTCCAGGCTGTCGAGCTCAAAACCGTGCGTGCCGTGCATCAAGCGGCGCTTTCGCAGGTCACGTTCGAATTGAGCGGCCCGGCGCGCTATCACGTTTTCACCATGACCAATCCGGACCGCGTGGTCATTGATTTTCAGGGCGCGCGAGCGCGACAGCCGCTCAGCCTGCCGCCCGCCAGTCGCGTTCGCGCTCTGCGCTCGGGCTTGCGCGGCGAGCGCGACCTGCGCGTGGTGCTCGACCTTGCGGTACCGGTGCAGGTTTCGAGCGGTGCGCTGCCGCCGGCACCGGGTGCCGGCCACCGCGTCGCTATCCGACTCGCTTCACCGGCTCCTGCGGTACCGGTACTGGTAATCCGGCCGCGACGGACGACTCCGCTCCCGGTCGTCCCTGCGATGCCGCGCACGCCGATGTCGCCGGCGGCCTCCCGTCCGGTCGCAGTGGTCCCGGTAGCGCTGCAGTCGCCACCACCGGTAGCCGCACCACGCCGGCCGCAACGCGAGTTCGTGGTCGCCATCGACGCTGGCCATGGTGGCGACGACGTCGGCGCAATCGGCGCCGCCGGCACCTATGAGAAGGACATCGTTCTGGCCGTCGCCCGCGAACTGGCTGGGCGGGTCAACAGTCAGCGCGGTATGCGCGCCGTGCTCACCCGCGACGGCGACTATTTTCTCAATCTGCGCACGCGCATGGAGAAAGCGCGTGCGCGTAAAGCCGACCTGTTCATCTCTGTCCACGCCGACGCATTCCGCGATCGCCGCGTACAAGGTTCGTCGGTGTTCGTTCTATCGCAGCGAGGCGCCAGCAGCGAAGCGGCCAAGTGGCTGGCCGAAAGCGAGAATGCCTCTGATCTCATCGGCGGTGTCACGCTCGACGACAAGGATCAGGTGCTGAAATCCGTTCTGCTCGATCTCTCACAGACAGCTTCGATCGAGGCCAGCATCGACCTCGGTAATCATGTCCTGACGGCGCTCAAGCGATTAGGCGCTGTGCATCGCAAGCGTGTCGAACATGCCGGTTTCATGGTGCTCAAATCACCCGACATCCCGTCGATACTCGTTGAAACTGCGTTCATTTCCAATCCGACTGAAGAGAAGAAACTGCGCAGCCCCGCTTATCGCCGACAGCTGGCCGATGCCATCATGCGTGGCGTAACCAGCTATTTCGGTCAGAGCGCTCCTGTCGGCACGCAATTGGCCGACAATCGCGCGCATCGTGTCAGTACCGGCGAGACCTTGTCCGGCATCGCCATGCACTACGACGTCTCCATCAACAGTATCAAGCTCGCCAACAACCTGCGTTCGGAAATGGTGAAGACCGGCGAATTGCTGCGTATCCCCTGACGACGCGCCGCTGCGAATTGCCGCTGATGGGGCGGGCCTCCGCGCTACGACCCGCAGTACACTGCGCAGATGTTGCCTGAGCCCCGCCGTATTCGACCGTTATCCGATTACGTCATTAATCAGATTGCAGCGGGTGAAGTCATCGAACGTCCAGCGTCGGTCGTCAAGGAACTGGTCGAGAACAGCATCGATGCCGGCGCTACGCAGGTCGAGGTCGAACTCGAGGACGGCGGACTGCTCAGCATTGTCGTGCGCGACAACGGTGATGGTCTGGCGCCTGAGGACATGCCGGCTGCACTTCGCCGGCACTGGACCAGCAAGCTCAGCGAGAGCAGCGAACTGGCCGCCATCGCCACGCTCGGTTTTCGTGGCGAGGCGCTGGCCAGCATTGCCGCCGTCGCTCAACTTGAAATTGTCTCGCGCCAGCCGGGCCAGGCCCATGGCTGGCGCGTAACGGCGAGTCCCGGTCAGGAACCGTCAGCCCCGGTCCCGCACCAGGGGCCCCCGGGCACGCGTATTACGGTGCGCGAACTGTTCTACAACGTACCGGCCCGCAAGCGTTTTCTGAAACGAGGCCGGACCGAATATCTGCACGTGCAGCAGCTGGTTCGACGCCTCGGCTTTGCCGTGCCTGCGCTCGATCTGGCGCTGATCCAGGCCGGCAGTCGCGGCGTGCGACTGCGCGCGGCGCGGGCTGACGAACCGATGCAACGCTGGCGCGCGCTGTTCGGTGCAGCGCTGCTGGAACGCGCGACCCGGGTGAGTGAAACTGCCGGCGCGTTGCGGATCAGCGGATGGCTCGGTGCCAGCGAGCTCGCCAGCAGTCAGTCCGATGTGCAGTTCCTCGCCCTGAATGGTCGCCCGATACGCGACCGCCAACTCGCTCATGCGGTGCGCCAGGCTTACGGCGAGCGGCTTGCCCCTGGGCGCTTCCCGGTCTATGCGCTCGCTCTCGAAACCCCGCTCACGGACGCTGATGTGAACGTGCATCCGGGCAAACTCGAAGTGCGATTCGTCGACCTGCGGATGGTGCACGATTTTGTCCATGGCGTGGTTCGCCAGACCTTGGATGGTGGCGATGCAGTCCTGACTGGCAGTCCGACGCCAACCACGGCCGCGGTCCGCGAGGCACAGGCCGGTTATCGGTCAGGCAGCGGCCCAGCCGCAACGCGCGCCATGTCACCGTTGAGCAGCTATCGCCCAGCGCAAGCGATGGGCGCAGTTCAACTCGGTCAGCTGCTCGCGCTGGTCGAATCACGTTACCTGCTGACCTTGAAAGACGGCGCCGTATTTGCGCTGGATCTGCAGGCGGCCTGGGTCGCGGTGCTCAGTCGGCGGCTCGGAATGGTTCCCGCTGCCAGCCGCCCGCTGCTGACGCCTGAGCGGGTCACGGTGGCGCCGGCGAGCACGCTCGAACGACACCGCCCCGGGCTCATCGCGAGTGGATTCGAATTTGACGAACTCGGGCCGACGGGATTCGTTCTTCGGGGCCTGCCGGCGGTCTTTCCAGCCGTCCCCGCTGGCGCCCTGATCATGCGCCTGGCCGAAGATCTGGCGAATTCAAGCGACCTGCTCTTCGCGACCGCGCGGGCGGCGGCGGCCGTGCTCGTTTACGGTGAAGGCGGGCGCCCGAATTCAGCATTGGTCGATCAATTGAAGCTGGGCGCCAGCGCAGCGAACGTCGCCCTGGAACCCCTGCTGGTACCGCTATCCGGGGCCAACCTTGGCGCGCCGCCGCATGGCTGACGTCGGTCTGCCGCCAGACGCGCAGGCGCCGGTCATTTTTCTGATGGGACCTACCGCCGCCGGCAAGACCGGCGTGGCGTTGTCGCTGGCGCGCCAGCTGCCGTGCGAAGTGGTCAGTGTCGATTCCGCGCTGGTTTATCGCGGTCTCGATATCGGCACGGCCAAACCGAATCCGGCGGTGCGTCGACGCATTCCCCATCACCTGATCGATATCTGCTCGCCGACCGGCATCTACTCGGCGGCACAGTTCCGAAGCGACGCATTGCACGCGATTGAAGCCATCCGTGGACGCGGGCGCATACCGCTGCTGGTTGGCGGCACCGGACTGTATTTTCGCGCACTGGAACTCGGGCTGGCCGCGCTCCCGGCGGCCGATGCCAGCGTGCGCCGTGCGCTTTACGATGATTTGGAACGGGATGGCGCTACCGCTCTGCATGCGCGTCTGGCTGCAGTCGATGCACCAGCTGCGGCCAGGATTCATCCACAGGATCCGCAGCGCCTGGTACGCGCGCTCGAAGTGCATGCTTTGACCGGCAATCCAATGAGCGAATTGTGGTCAGCACCGAGTCTGCCGCCACTTGCCCTGCCGCTCATCAAGATAGTCCTTGCGCCGGCCGAGCGGCAGACGTTACATCGGCGGATCGCCGGGCGCTTTCTCGACATGCTTGAACGCGGACTGCTGAACGAAGTGCAGGCGCTGCGCCGTATCGATGGCCTTACCCCGGCGCATGCTGCCTTGCGTACGGTCGGATATCGTGAAGCCTGGCGTCACCTGGACGGTGAATTATCGCGCGCGGAGATGGTCGAACGCGCCACTATCGCGACCCGACAGTTGGCCAAACGCCAGTTGACCTGGCTTCGCCGGGAACCGTGTTGTACGTGGTTCGACAGCGCACAGAGCGACTGCGCAGAGCGCGTACACTGCTGGTTGCAGACTTTTGAAATTTTCCAAGCCTGGCATTATGGTCTACAGTAGGGCCTTCGAGCGTATTGACGATGCACCGAAAAGCGCAACGTCGGCGGCCACGCACCGCACCGTGATCGCGCAGAACAACAACAAGGAGACCGCCATGAGCAAAGGTCAATCGCTGCAGGAACCGTACTTGAACGCGCTGCGCAAGGAGCGTGTTCCGGTATCCATCTACCTGGTCAACGGCATCAAGCTGCAGGGGCAGATAGAATCGTTCGATCAGTTTGTCATTCTGCTCAAGAATTCGGTCAGTCAGATGGTCTACAAACACGCTATATCGACCGTGGTGCCGGCGCGCAATGTGCGCTTGCCGCGGACCGACCAGGGCGATGAAGCCGGCGACGCCGGCGATGAGGCTGTCGCTTGACGGCAGCCGGAACACGCGCGCTTGTTTGATCGACCCGCGGGCGGCGAGCGCGCAGTTCTCGTTCACGTAATCCTCGGCCAGACAGCGCCGGGCGACGAGCTCGAAGAATTCAAGGAACTGGCCCGCTCGGCTGGTGTGGAGCCATGCGCTACCGTGGTCGCGCGTCGCGCAGTTCCCGATCCGAAATTCTTCATCGGCAGCGGCAAAGTCGAGGAAGTTACTGCTGTGCGCCGCGAACACGATGCTGAAGTCGTGCTCTGCAATCACGATTTATCGCCGGCCCAGGAACGCAATCTCGAGCGCGCGCTGGAGTGCCGCGTCGTCGATCGCACCGGGCTGATACTCGACATCTTCGCGCAGCGCGCGCGCTCTTTCGAAGGCAAACTGCAGGTTGAACTCGCCCAGCTTGAGCACCTGTCGACCCGCCTGGTGCGCGGCTGGACGCACCTCGAGCGCCAAAAAGGCGGTATCGGTCTGCGCGGCCCCGGTGAAACACAGCTTGAAACCGACCGCCGGCTGCTCGGCATGCGCATCAAGCAGATCAACGAACGTCTTGAGCGTGTCAAACGGCAGCGGCAGCAGAGTGCGCGCTCGCGTCGGCGTGCACAACTCTCGACCGTCTCCATCGTCGGCTATACCAATGCGGGCAAATCGACGCTGTTCAATCGATTGACCAGGGCCGAGGTCTATGCCGCCGATCAATTGTTCGCCACGCTCGATACGACATTGCGCACGATCGAAGTGCCTGGTGAGCATCCCGTTGTACTCAGCGACACCGTCGGTTTCATTCGCCGCCTGCCGCCCGAACTTATTGCCGCTTTTCAGGCGACTTTGGACGAAACGCGCGATGCGCAGTTGCTATTGCATGTGATCGATGCCGGTGCCGATGAACGTGATCTGCGGGTCAGCGAAGTGCAGGCAGTGCTGGCGCGTATCGGCGCAGCAGCCATCCCCGTAATCGAGGTCTATAACAAAATAGACAGTCTCGACGCGCACGAGGCAAGAATTGAACGCGACGACCAGGGCCAGGTGGTGCGCGTATGGTTATCGGCGTTGACCGGAAACGGAATCCATCTGTTACTCGAGGCAATTGCCGAACATCTCAATCAGCACAAGGATCTGCGTCGCTTGCAGCTGGCGCCGGGCGCTGGAAAATTGCGTGCGCAACTATACGCGCTCGGCGCGGTCAACGACGAACTGGTGCTGCCCGGCGGCGGGTGGCTGCTCGAAGTCACACTTTCGGCGGCACGTTGGCAGCCGTTGGTGCGCGCACCCGGAATCGCTGCGCTGGTCAAGGAAGTCGATTTCGTCGGCTCACTCGGCGCAGACAATGTCGCCACGGCGCAACGCGAAGTCGCCACAGCCGAAGCGCCACGCGATTGAACCCGAGTGACACCCCCCGTACAATCGCGGTCCTCACCCAGAACCGCACCGAGCTAAGAGAAATCAATGGCCTGGAATGATCCAGACGGCAACGATCGCGACCCCTGGGGGAACCGACGCAATAATCAGGGCCCACCTGATCTCGACGAAGTCGTACGCAAGATGCAGGAGAAGCTGAGCGGCCTGTTCGGCAGCCGCCCGCGTCCGCAAGGCACCGGCTCCGGCGACAACGCACTGGTCTGGGTCGTCATCGGGGTGCTCGCGTTCGCCTTGTTGACCTGGGAAGTCGTTTACCGCATCGATCCCGCCGAACGTGGTGTGGTGATGCGTTTCGGCCGCTACGTCGCGACGCTGCAGCCCGGACCGCACATCCGCTTTCCGCGCCCGATAGAAGATGTCATCAAAGTCAATGTCGAACGCATTCAGACGTTGACCGCGCAAACCGCGATGCTGAGCGGCGACGAAAACATCGTCGAAGTTGAACTGGCCGTGCAGTACCGCATTAAGGACGCGCAGTCTTATCTGTTCCGCATTGCCGACCCCGATGTCTCGGTGCAAAGGGTCACGGAATCGGCGATTCGCGACATCATCGGACAGAGCAAACTCGATTTCGTGATCACTGAGGGTCGCGCGGAAATTGCGACCTCGGCACAGACCTTGCTGCAGCAGATCCTGGATTCCTACGATTCCGGCATCGAAGTCACCAGCGTGAACATGCAGCCCGCCAAACCGCCGGAAGAGGTCAAAGCTTCGTTCGACGACGCCATCAAGGCGCGCGAAGACCTGCAACGGAAGATTAACGAAGCCGAAGCTTATCGCAACGAGGTGGTCGAGCGTGCCGCTGGTGAAGGTGCACGTATCGGCCTGGAGGCAGACGCTTACAGGGAACGTGTGATAGCGCAGGCAGAAGGCGAAGCTCAGCGCTTCTCGCAGCTCCAGTCGGAGTACGAAAAAGCACCAGAAGTGACGCGCACGCGTCTATACCTCGAGGCCATGGAAGAAGTGATGTCGGTCACCAGCAAAGTTGTCATCGACAGCAAGAACAGCAATAACCTCATGTATATCCCGATGGACAAACTGCTCGAGAAAGCCGGCGCGATCCCTGCGCCGCGGGCGGGTGATGACGCCACTACCGACAACGTACCTTACGCACCTGAAATCGAAGGCAGTCTGCTCGAAAGACGCAGCAATCGCGCGCGCGAGGTGCGCTGACATGGCAGCACGCATTGCACTCGTTCTCGCCGTCATCGCGGTGGTTCTGTATACCTGCACGTTCCGCGTTTACGAATATGAGCATGCGATCATGTTCCGCCTCGGTGAAATCCGGCGTTCGGATTTCTCACCGGGCCTGCATTTCATGGTGCCAATCCTGCAGAACGTCCGCACATTCGACAGTCGCCTGCAGACCATAGACGCCGAACCGCAGCGGTTTCTGACCGGCGAGAAAAAAGACGTCATAGTCGACTCGTTCGCCCGCTGGCGTATTTCCGACGTCGTACAGTTCTACAAGTCGACCGGTGGCGACGCCCGACGCGCCGGCCTGCTGCTGTATCAGAAAGTGAACGACAGCCTGCGCAGCGAGTTTGGCAAGCGTACCGTGCAGGAAGTCGTCTCAGGCGAACGTGGCAAGATCATGGAAATCGTCACGCGTACCGCCAACGAGCGGGGCCGCGATTTCGGCATGGAAATTGTCGACGTGCGCTTGAAGCGTATCGATTTGCCGGCCGAAGTCAGCAGCAATGTCTATGAGCGCATGCGCTCGGAACGCTCACGGGTGGCGCGCGAATTCCGCGCCCGCGGTGAGAAAGAAGCCATCACGATTCGCGCTGACGCCGACAGGCAACGCACCATCATTTCTGCCAATGCCTATCGAGATGCGGAAATCGTGCGTGGTGCTGGCGATGCCAAGGCTTCCGAGGTCTATGCCAGCGCCTACAATCGAAGCCCCGAATTCTATGCGTTCTATCGCAGCCTGAATGCGTACAAGTCGAGTTTCAAGGGCCGAAGCGACGTTCTGCTGCTCGACCCCAGCTCAGATTTCTTCAAGTATTTCGGTAAAGCAGGGGGCGGTTGAGAACGCTACACGCAGACCGTGCTGACCGCAGCCGGGCTGCCTGACGCGCGACCCTGCCGACGCCCGGTTCGCTGTCCTGGCTGGCGGCGTATTCCTTATACCCGGTGAGATAGACCATGCCTGACAGCAAGCGCTGGTTACTGCCCGACGGCGTCGACGAAGTGCTGCCGCCGCATGCGCGCGCGCTGGAAGAAATGCGCCGGAGACTGCTGACCCTGTTCGAGCGCTGGGGCTACGAACTCGTCATTCCGCCACTCATCGAGTATCTCGATTCGCTGCTTTCCGGCATCGGCGAGGATCTCGACCTGCAGACGTTCAAGATGACCGATCAACTGACCGGTCGCATGATGGGAATACGCGCGGATATGACGCCGCAGGTCGCACGCATCGACGCGCATCGGTTGCCGTCATTGGCACCGCAGCGTCTGTGCTACATCGGTCCGGTCGTACATACCTTGCCGGACAAATTCGCCGGCTCGCGCAACCCGTTGCAGATCGGCGCGGAGCTGTACGGCTATGCCGGCATCGAAGCCGATGCAGAAATCGTCGCGCTATTGCTCGAAGTGCTGAATGCGGCCGACGTCTCGCGCATTACGCTCGAAATCGGGCACATGGGCCTGTTTCGGGCGATCTGCGTCGATGCTGGTTTTGAACGCAGCCAGGAATCGCGTCTGCTCGAATGTCTGCTGATGAAAGACGCCAGCGGACTGGCCGAGGAACTGACGTTGGCCGATGCGCCGACGCAGGTGAGACGCCATTTGCAGGCCTTGCTCGAGCTGAATGGCGACGACCGGGTACTCGCGCAGGCACGGACTGCGCTGGCCGGCGCGCCACCTGCTGTCGGTCAGGCGCTCGACGATGTTCAGCACCTTGTTCTGCGGATCCGCGATCGCGTGGCGGGTGCCGATCTGCACCTCGATTTCGCCGAACTGCGCGGCTATCGCTATCACACCGGCATCATGTTCGCGGCGTATACTCCGGACGCAGGCCGGGCGATTGCCTGGGGCGGGCGGTACGACAATATTGGTCAGGCGTTTGGCCGGGCTCGCGCGGCAACCGGATTCAGCACGGATCTGAAAGTGCTGGCTGCGCTCGGACGGAGCGCGATCGCGAGCCTGCCGCGCATTTTTGCACCGTCCGGCTCGGCGCCTGAACTGCTCGCCGTCATCCGCGATTATCGTGCGGCAGGTTATACCGTAGTGCAGGCGTTGCCGGACCAGATTGGCGGCGCGCGCGAACTCGAATGCGACCAGGAACTCGTCAACAGCAGCGGATCCTGGCAGCTCGACGATATTTCATGACATACAGTGACCGTTGTGACGGGGGACAGCTTGGGTAAATCAGTGATCGTTGTCGGCACCCAGTGGGGTGACGAGGGTAAGGGCAAAGTCGTCGACATGTTGACCGATAGGGTCGACGCGGTCGTACGTTTTCAAGGCGGGCACAACGCTGGACACACGGTCGTCATTGACGGTGAGAAAACCGTGTTGCATCTCATCCCGTCGGGCATCCTGCGCGATCACGTCGAATGCCTGATCGGCAACGGCGTGGTGGTTTCACCGCAGGCTTTCATCGAAGAGATCAACATGCTCGAGGCCCGTGGCGTGCCGGCGCGCGAGCGATTGATCCTGAGCGATGCCTGCCCGCTGATCCTCCCTTATCACGTCGCACTCGATCAGGCGCGCGAGAAAGCCCGCGGCGCACACGCTATCGGCACAACAGGGCGCGGCATCGGACCTGCCTATGAGGATAAAGCGGCGCGCCGCGCGCTGCGTGTCGGTGACCTCATGCATCGCGAGCGCTTCGCGGCCAAACTTGGCGAAGTCCTCGACTATCACAATTTTGTACTGGCCAATTACTATCGGGCCGATACACTCGATTTTCAGCAGATCCTCGATCAACAGATGGCGGATGCCGACCTTATCGGTTCCATGGTCGGTGATGTGACGGAGATCCTTTATCAGCATCATCAGCGCAGCGCGAACGTACTTTATGAAGGTGCGCAGGGCACTCTGCTCGATGTCGATCACGGCACCTATCCGTACGTGACATCGTCAAACACGACTGCCGGCTTTGCGGCTACCGGCACTGGCACCGGCCCGTGCGTTTTCGACTATGTGCTCGGCATCACCAAGGCTTACACCACGCGGGTCGGCTCCGGTCCATTCCCGACGGAACTATTCGACGAAATGGGCGAACATCTGGCCCGGCGTGGACATGAGTTCGGTGCGACGACGGGCAGACCGCGTCGTTGTGGCTGGTTCGATGCCGTCGCACTGCGCCGCTCGCAGCAGCTGAACAGCGTCTCCGGTCTGTGCGTGACCAAGCTCGACGTCCTCGACGGGCTCGACGAGATCCGCATCTGTGTCGGCTACGAAACGGCGGCCGGTCGCGTGCAAGCAATTCCGACCGGGGCCGAGGCGATGGCCGAAGTGAAGCCGATATACGAAGCGCTGCCGGGCTGGAGTTCATCGACGGTCGGCGTGCGCGAGTGGAACGAACTGCCGCAAAACGCGCGCGCTTATCTCGAGCGCATTGCCGATATCGCCGAGACGCCGATAGATATCGTTTCGACCGGTGCTGATCGCGCTGATACGATTATTCTTCGCCACCCTTTCGGTTGAGCCGGACACGCTGATTGCCGCCATGACTTCGGACGATCCGATAGCACTGGTCGGCATCTGGCTGGCTGAGGCCACGGCGCGCGGCGCCGATGAACTCGAGCCTGCCTCGATGTCGGTAGCGACAGTCGGCGCAGATGGCCGGCCGTCGTTGCGTCTGGTATTGCTGCGCGGCATCGATGCGCAAGGCTTCGTTTTCTACACCAATCTCGGCAGTCGTAAGGCTCGCGACATTGCAGTCAATCCATGGGTCGCGCTATGTCTGCATTGGAAGTCGATGACTCGTCAGGTGCGTATCGAAGGGCTGGCGACACTGGTCGACGAGACCGAGGCCGATGCGTATTTCGCGTCGCGTCCGCGAGATTCGCAGATCGGTGCGTGGGCATCGAAACAATCGGCGCCGCTGGAAGGCCGCTTCAAGCTGGAAGCCCGGGTTGCCCGCTATGCAGCAACCTTCGCCATCGGGCGCGTGCCACGACCGGAGTTCTGGTCCGGCTTCCGAGTCGTGCCCGAACGCATCGAGTTCTGGGAACAACGCCCGTTTCGACTGCACGAACGCCATTGCTTCGAGCGCGAGGGCGACGGCTGGTCGCAGCAACGACTCTATCCCTGACTGTAGATCACGAGCCGAAGCAGCTCTTGACGGCTTCGGGACCCTGGTCACGCATTCGCTGATATTTGGTCCAGAAAGCCTGATCAATGGCTTTGAGTGAGGCTTTCTCTTTCGGATCGCGATAGCGGCGAAGATGCCGCGGACCACCGTTGTAGACGGCGTAAGCTGCCCGAGCCAGATTGTGGATGTCGCCGCTCGACTCGTGTTCTTTTTTCGTGATCGCGTAGTCGACCAGATAGTGCACGAGAATTTCGTTGCCGGCGCGCGCGTTGTAAGCGACATCACGCTCGAGCTGGTCGACGGCGTAGACACCGCGCCATACATGTTTGTTGATCTGCATGACACCGATAGAGCCCGCACTCGAACGCAGCGGCACGATCGCGCCGCGTTTCTCGACATACTGGCGCCAGCAGGTTTCCTGCCAGGCAGTGGCGCGCAACAGCGTACCGTAGACATTTGTGTACGGCGCCTGGACCTTGCCGCGTTTACTCTCGCCGCTGGCGATATCGCGGAGCAGCGTTTCCATACTGGCAATGTAACTGGCCAGGTCGTCGGTGCCCGGCACCCAACGATTCAGTTTGGCCAGCAGTGTCGCATCGGCAGTCGCGGCCAGGGCCTCGCGAAACAGCCATTTCCACAGGGTAACAGGCTCGAACTGTGCAGGAACCTCGAGCACTGAAGGGAAGCCGAACAGCGCACGCAAGTCGGCATCGACGGCTGTATCGTACGTAAGGTCTTCGGCCGCGACGCTCGGCAGCAGCGCCCGGGCCAGACTCTGCAGTGTGGCTTGATCGAGTTGCAGACCGACAGGCCCGACAGCGGAATCCAGCGCGCTCAGCGCATCGCCGGCGCTGACAAACACCACATAGCGCAGAGCATCGATGCCGCTGACCGTCGACGCGGCTTGCGGGACCAGCGGTGCGAGGCGCGTCCAGGTGCTGCGAAACAGCGTGCGTATCGGATCGGCCGCGCGTGTCGGGCTGGCCAGCGCATCGCGCAATTCGTAACGGGCCTCGACCAGGGTTTCGAGCAGGGCAGAGCGCAGTTCGTCTCCGGCAGTGCTGCCCAGGCGTTTGATTGTCCAGGTGGCGAATGCATCCCATGCCTGCCAGGCGGCGTCCCACGCAGCGAGTTGCTCCGCACTCAGCGGAGCGGCCGGTGTTACGTCGAGCGGTGCCGCCGGAACATACGGCGGCTCGAAAGCGATGACCGTGCTGAGCGCGGTGGCGGCTGGCGTGGCACTCGCCAGCCGCAGCGAGTCGCGACTGATCGCGATCGCGTCCGGGGTTGTCTGCACCGCGTTGGTCAACAGCTCGCGCGTGCCGTCGAACAGCGGCGACAGATCGAACGTAAACGCTTCCAGTTGCGGATGAACGTATTGCTTAATCCAGTTCCAGAGCACGCCAGGGACACTTGCGCGTACACCACTCTCGTCGAGCAGATTGGAGTCGGCGATACGGAAAGCGACGGCGTATGGTTCAGCAGCAATGAACGCAGTTTCGCGCAGTTCAATCGTACCGGCCCAGTCGAACGGCAGTATGCAGCTCTGTCCCAGTGGCGTACCGCCATGCGCAACCAGGCGGACGAGCACGCGCATGTAGCCATCGCCGCTGCTCTCGATGCGCGGCTGCGACAAGACCAGGCTGTTGCAGCGACTGCTGTCAGTAAGCACCTGGATGCTTTCGTCCGCCTGCGTGAAAATGCGTTCGGCAAGGGCATTGCGCACCAGCACATAGGGTATGTTGACCGGCACTTCGACCGTGGCGAGAGCCAACGGCGTGTAGCACAACAACGCGACCAGCCAGCGGCGCGCGGAGCACGATGGGATCATTGCGGTTCGCGGTAGCCGTAACGTTGGGTGAATTTGAACACGCGATCGTCGCACACATCGATGCATCGCCCGCAATTGGTACAGTCACCGGACACCACCAGGCGCGTATCCGCTCCGCTGCCACGGAGTGCCGGCGTGATCACGTGTGGCTCCGGGCAGACCTCGAAACACAATCCGCAATCCGTGCAGTCCTCGCGCGCATGTGCGGCGATGCGGAGCGGTGAGGTATGCCCGAGAAGACCGTAGAACGCACCCACTGGGCACAGGTGTCCGCACCAGCCACGTCGGCTGACCAGCAGGTCGAACAGGAACACCGCAGCGATGACCAGCCAGGCCAGGCCCATGCCGAAGACCAGCGCGCGTTGCACCATGGTGACCGGGTTGACCAGTTCCCAGGCGATGCTGCCGGTTACCGCCGCGACCACCAGCGTCATCACCAGCAACCAGTGGCGCAAGGAGCGTTTCGGACGCCAGCCGGGCGGCAGATGCAGGCGTTCGCGGCACCAGTGTGCGGCATCGGTGATGACATTTACCGGGCACACCCACGAGCAATACACCCGCCCGCCGACCAGCCAGTAGAAAGCAATACACAGTGCGGCACCGATCAGTGCAGTACGGGGCAGGGTGCCACGCGCGAGCGCCGACTGCAGCGCGATGTAAGGATCGGTCAGCGGGACGAGCCCGAACCAGGTGCTGGAGGCCAGATTGCCCTTAGCCCACCAGATGCCGTACCAGGGACCAAGCAGGAACAAGCCGAGGATCCCGAACTGGACCGTACGTCGCGCCAACAGCCATTGATGATGCCGCCACCAGCGGCGTGGCGGAGTCGCCGTCGTTGTCGCCGTCATTGCGTGACGCGGGACTGACCGCTCACGCGATGTCGTGACCGATATCGTGACGAACCAGTGCGCGTGGCAGCACCTTGATGGCGGCTTCGGCCAGGATGCAGTCCTTCTCGCACTTGCCGCAGCCAGTGCAGGCTTCGCGGTGTACGGTCGGTTCCCAGTACACGCGCCCTTTGTCCTGTTTCATCTCCATGGTGATGGCGACGTCCTTGATCGGGCAGGCCATGTAGCAGGCTTGGCAATGACCGACGCCGGTAATGCTGTAACAGGTATCGATGCCAGTTACGACGGCGACGCCCATGTCGGCATCGCGAATGTCGGTCAGCGTCTTCGTCAGCGCATCGGTCGGGCAGGCTTTCGCGCAGGGGATGTCCTCGCACATTTCGCAGGGAATTTCGCGAGCGACAAAATAGGGTGTGCCAGTCGCGAGCGGTTCGCCGTAACGGGCCAACCGTAGCGTATCGAAAGGACAATCACGTACGCACAATCCGCAACGAACACAGGCACCGAGAAAATCTTCTTCGGCGATGGCGCCGGGTGGACGCAGGGCGGAAATCGGGCCGGAACGCGCCTGCTCACCATACGTGCCGAGCAGAAAACCAACCAGACTGACGGCGCCGGCCGCCTGCGCGCCATGTGCCAGAAAGCGCCGGCGATCGGCGGATTCGGGGCTGGAACGGGGCGGTTTGTTCGACATACCAATACCGTAGCACAACGCCGGGCTCGACGCGGCCTGCCCCGTCTCAGCCGGGGGACCGTCCGGCTGGCGCTCGGCGGGCAGGCTGGTAGGATGACACATCAGGCTGTGAGCGCCTGTTATCAATAGCCAACGACAGCGCCACCGGCGCCAGGAGTTTCTGACCGTATGTTGCACCAGCGTATTGCTCTCGTGACCGGCTCGACCAGCGGTATCGGACTCGGCATCGCCGAGAAACTCGCCCAAGCCGGCGCTCACGTCACCTTGAACGGTTTTGCCGACGAGGCCATCGTTCAAGGTCTTATCGCGCGCCTCGGTGCCCACGGCGGCACCATCAGCTATGACCCGGCCGATATGCGCGACCCCGTCGCTGTGCGCACCATGGTCGATGCAGTCATCGCGCGCCACGGCGGCATCGACATCCTGGTCAACAACGCCGGCATTCAACATGTCGCCCCGGTCGAAGAGTTTCCGATAGACAAGTGGAACGACATCATCGCGATCAATCTGTCGTCCGCTTTCCATGCCAGCGCAGCGGCCATTCCAGCCATGAAGCGCGCGCGTAGCGGCCGCATCATCATGATGGCTTCGGCCCATGCTCTGGCCGCATCGCCTTTCAAGTCAGCGTACGTGACCGCCAAACACGGTATCGCCGGTCTGACCAAGACCATCGCGCTCGAACTTGCCGAACATGGCATCACCTGCAACGCCATCTGCCCCGGCTATGTGTTGACGCCACTGGTCGAACGCCAGATCCCGGATACGGCAAAAGCGCGCGGCATCACTGAAGAAGAGGTCAAACGCGACGTGCTGCTCGCTGCGCAACCGACCAAGGAATTCGTCTCCATCGACCACGTCGCGAGCATGGCGCTTTATCTGTGCCAACCCGAAGCGGCGCAAATCACCGGCACGACGCTGTCTATCGACGGTGGCTGGACCGCGAAATAGTCAATCAGGAATTGCCATATGGAAATGTGCCGTATCAAGGAGCGGTTCTGAACGCCGTCGGTCCGGTGCTGCGCATATTTTCCTACCTGCCCAATCCGCGGGTCTGGAAAGCGACAATCGCGGCACGTCTGGGTGGTGTCGAGATTGAGTTGCGCGGTGCTACCCCGGCTGAACTGCCGGGCTGGCTGTGGGATTTCGAGGCGCGTCCGCTCACACCGGAAGAAGCAGCGGCGGCGGCTGACGCGACCGTCGGCACGACCGGGTTCAAAGGCATCGCGCTGCAGAAAACGGCGGCATTCCTGAACGCGCACCCTTTCGGTACCGTACCCGCCGCGTTCAGCCCGGATGGCGAAGTCGGCATTTTCGAATCGAACAGCATCATGCGGGCGGTAGCGCGCCTGAGTGCGCCGGACGCGATGCTGTATGGCTGCTCGGTCTACGAATCGGCACGTATCGACAGTTTCCTCGACGCCAGCCTGGTGCTGGCGCGCGACACGCAGCTATATTTGTTGTCTTTGCTGAACGGGGCGCCGGACGCAACATTGCAGGCGCGGGCCCGCGAGGCCCTTCTGTCGTATCTGGCTGGCATCGAACGCGCACTCACGCCAGCGCGAGCCACCCTTGTCGGCTCCAAGCTCTCGCTCGCCGATATCTGCTTTGCGGTTGAACTGGTCATGGTCCGTATCGAACGTCGCAGCCGCAACGCGCTGGCCGAATGCGGTCTCGGCGAAATCCTCGACAGTGAGACGGAATCACGCTTTCCGCTCGCTTTGGCGCACTGGGTGCGACTGTGCAAGCACCCGGCCTTCGCACCGGATATCGAGAATTATCTGGCGAAGCTCGACGCTGCGTGAGCGAGTGGCGACGGCCAGGCATACATCAGCTGCACGGATTCCGCTTGGCCAGCTCCTGCACGACCGTGCTGGTGGCCGCCTCCGAACTATAGGTTTTTTTCCCGGCCGTATTTAGGATGTCGACGATTTCCCTGGCACCGATGAATTTCTTGTCGTCTGGCAGACAGATGCCGACACCGACGCCGGCATCCTTGTAGGCCTGGTTCAAATAGCTCAAGCCGTAGGACATCCCGGCGATGAACACGATGGTTTCGGTTTCCGAAGTACCTTCGATATCGAACTTCGGATCGGCCGACCAAGTGGGAGGCGAATCTGCCGCAACTGCGGACGTCGAGACAAGCAGTAGTAGCGCGGCAAGGAAAGCGTGCATGGTATTTCTCCGGGATGGTTCGATCTGCTGAGCAAACGCGGCACTGAAAATTTTACACGGCCGTCCGCGCAATCTCGCTCACAATCCGCTCGAGATGTTTCAGCGAGCGGCACGGTTCGACGCGATCGCAGGCGGTGCTGAGCGTGCGCATGGCCGAATCGCCGCTGTTCCAGAAGGCGCGTGGTTCAGGATTCAACCACAGCACCCGGCGGGCGCGTTCGTGGATCCGGCGGAGCGAACGCTCGCCGGGGTCGCCATAATTCGAGCGTGCATCGCCGAGGATCAACACCGTCGTGCGCTGATCGATGTCGGCCAGGGTCAGGCGTTCGAGTTCGGCAAACGCGCCGCCATAATCCGTCGAGCCCATTCCCCAGGTTTTCAGCGTGGTCTGTACGGCTGCTTCCACCGGCTGGGTTTCGAACAGGCGGGTGACTTCGCCGAGCTGATTCGAGAACGCGAACGCACGTACTTTCGGGATCACCTCGGTCATGCTGTAGAGAAACAGCAGCAGAAAGCGCGCGACCTGCGCGACCGAGCCGGAGACGTCGCACACCGCAATCACTTTCGGGCGCTCGACGCGGACGCGTTTCCACACCAGATCGAACAGCAGGCCGTCGTATTCGATATTGCGCCGGATGGTATGACGGATGTCGAGCTGGCCACGATGCGCGACTCGACGGCGACGGGCATGCAGCGCAACGAGTCGTTTGGCCAACTTGCGCACGAGTTCCTGCATGACCTTGAAATCGCGCATCTCGAGGCGCGCGAGCGGCGTCTTGCTCAGGATTTCCTCGCGCAGACTGGGCCAGGCGTTGGCGGTATACAGCAGCATCTGGCGATCAACCACGGCCGTCACATTATCGAGCAGGCGTGCGCGCAGTTCACGCAGGCGTTCGAGGCGCGGGTCATGCTCGTCGGCGCGGACCAGGACATGCAGTTGATCTTCGAGCGCCTCGATACCCACGATTTCGAGAATGCGACGGATATACATGCCGCGCTGCGTGAACAGACGGATATTCTGCAGCTGGACCTGGCGTGAAGCTGCCGCCAGTTGTTGTTCGAGCGCAGCGTTGTCGCCGCTTTCGAGCAGCGACACCAGTGGAGAATCTGCGGTTCCACTGCCGACCGCCATTTCTGGCGGTGGGAGATCGCCGGGTTCGGCAGTCTCGGTGCCGCTGTTGCCGACGACGGCAATATCTTCGAAGTGGAAAAAGCGATCGAAGCAGTCGTCGAAGCGTGCTTTGTCGTCGATGGTTTTCGCCAGTACCTGCGCGAGCGCGACACGCATCAAGTTCCGATTGTCGTAGCCGACCGTCGCGAGCGCCGCCGCCGCATCAATGGTTTCGGCGGTCGATACGCGCAGATCGTGGGCGCGTAGCGCCTTGATAAAATTGCTTAAGACCTGCGTCACGATGACTTGGCGGATTGGCGGGTCAAGACCGGTATTTCAGTATCGACGTTCTCGATGTCGTCCTGAAATTTGAGCAGAACGTTCAGCGTCTGTCGGACCAGGGCGCTGTCGAGTTCAGTCGCGTGCAGCAGCACCACGGTACGTGCCCAGTCGATGGTTTCGCTTACCGCCGGCACTTTTTTCAGATCCAGCGTACGCAGTGACTGCACGAAATTCACTATCTGCGTGCGCAGGTCGGCTTCCAGCTCAGGTACGCGCGATTCGATGATGCGCTGTTCCAGGCGACTGTCGGGGAACGGAATATACAGGTGCAGGCAGCGGCGCTTGAGTGCATCGCCTATCTCGCGCGTATTGTTCGAGGTCAGAAAAACTACTGGTATGGTTTTGGCCTTGATGGTGCCGAGCTCAGGGATCGAAATCTGATAGTCCTGGAGCAACTCAAGAAGGAACGCTTCGAACTCCTGGTCGGATTTATCAATTTCATCGATCAGCAGCACCGCGCCGTGTTCGGCCCACAATGCTTTCAGCAGCGGTCGCGGCTCCAGGAACTCCTCGCTGAAGAACGTATCGTCGAATTCGTGCAGGCGGTTCATGGATTCTTTCAGCCCGTTGGCGCCGGCCATGAGATCACCAAGCTTCTCTTTCAAGACCTGGGTATACAGAAGTTGCTTGCCGTATTTCCATTCATACAGCGCTTTCGCCTCGTCGAGTCCCTCGTAACATTGCAGCCGGATGACCGGCTTGCCGAGCAGTGCGGCCGTTGCATTCGCGAGCTCCGTCTTGCCGACGCCGGGCGGGCCCTCGACCAGCACCGGTTTGGACAGCGCCTGGGCCAGGTAGACGGCAGTCGCGATGCTGTCGCTCGCGATATAGCCACCTCGCTCGAAACCTTGTTTGACGGCGGCAATGGCCAATGTCGCGGCGGATGGCGGCGGATTCGATGACGTGCTCACGCTGACTGTCGTCCTCTATAACTGGCAATGACTGGGGCGCCCGGGCAGGCGCGCTGCCGCCATACGCAAGCTGCAGGTTTGCGATGACGGCGCAGACTTTCGGAAGTCAACGATTATAGGCCGAGTTCCCGCTTGCGCGAGATCTGCGAAAATGGCGGAATTCAATGACAGGAAATGCAGCATGGGATATCGGGCCGTACTCTGGGACTTCGGCGGTGTACTGACAGATTCACCGTTCGACGCCTTCAATCGCTATGAAAGTGCGCGTGGACTGCCGCGAGACTTCATCCGCGGCGTCAATGCCGTCAACCACACCGATAATGCCTGGGCGCGCTTCGAATCGAGCCGCATCAGTGTCGAGGAATTCGATGCCGCGTTCGCCGCTGAAACCGCTGCTGCCGGCCATCGCATCCCCGGCCATGATGTCATCGGGCTGCTCGGCGGCGAAGTGCGGCCGCGCATGGTCGAAGTACTCAAACGCTGCAAACGCGATTACCAGGTAGTCTGCCTGACCAATAATGCCAACGCCGGTACCGGCACGGGCATGTCCAGTTCCGCCGAGCAGGCCGCCGACGTTCGTGTCGTCATGGCACTCTTCGATGCCATCATCGAATCGAGCAAGGAGGGGATCCGCAAGCCCGACCCGCGGATCTACGCGCTGGCCTGTGAGCGCATGCAGGTCGAACCAGCTTCCGTGGTGTATCTCGACGATCTCGGTATCAACCTGCGTCCGGCTCGCGAGATGGGCATGACGACCATCAAGGTCGTCAGCGAGGCGCAGGCTATTGCCGACCTCGGCAAAGTGCTCGGCATCGATTTCGCTTAACAGCCTGCTAAAGAGCTGCTGCGCTCGTTTTCCATCATCCTTATTGACCGCTGGCCTGCCGCTGCCGGTCAATGGAGATTCTGATATCGTGGCGCCCGCAGCCAGAACCACAGGGGAGAGCAGTATGAAAATCGATACTCTGATGTCGCCGGCCGCGCCGGCAACGATTGCGACGCGGGCGCGCGAGTTCGAGCGACAGGGATTCGACTGCGTATGGACTTTCGAGGCCAAAGCGGACGCTTTCCTGCCACTGGCCCACGCGGCTGCGGCAACCAGCAAGCTTGAGATAGGCACCAATATCGCCGTTGCTTTTGCCCGCTCACCGTTCTCGATGGCGCAGATCGCGTGGGATCTCCAGCGTGACTCCGGCGGACGCTTCCGCCTCGGGCTGGGCACGCAGGTGCGGGCCCACATCGAACGCCGCTTTTCGATGCCCTTCGAACATCCGGCCGCCCGCGTCACCGATTACATCCGCTGCATGCGGGCGATCTGGGAGACCTTCCAGAACGGCACTCGGCCGGACTACGAAGGACCGTTCTACCGCTTCAAGGTGATCAACGAATTCTTCAATCCGGGGCCGTTGGCGCAGCCGAATATTCCGGTCTATCTGGCTGGCGTGAATGCGCGCATGTGTCGGGCCGCCGGCGAAGTTGCTGACGGATTTCATGTCCATCCGATGCACTCGGCCGGTTACCTTCGCGATGTCGTGCGTCCGGCGCTGGACGAAGGCGCACGTACGCGCGGTAAGTCTGTGGCCGATCTCGAACTCTACGCGCCCGTATTCGTCATCACCGGCGACACCGTTGAGTCACGCCGTGCGATGGAACGTCTGGTGCGCCGGCAGATGGCGTTCTACGGTTCAACGCCAAGCTATGCTGCAGTCCTCGAATACCACGGTTTCGGTGACCTGCCTCGTCAGCTGAACGGCCTGATGCGCGAAGGCAAGCTCGACAGCATGGGGGACATCATCCCCGACGAACTGATTGAACATCTGGCCATCGTCGCGCCGCCTGCCGAAATCGGCGTGCGAATGCGCGAACGTTACGCCGGTCTGCTCGATCGCGTCGCGCTCTACGCGACGATGGACGGCGACGGTGAATTCACGGCGTGGGATCAGCTGATCGCTGCAATTCACGCCTGAAAGCGTTCAACCTGGTTAGAAAAACTCATTCTTGGCAGCTCTTCCAGCGCCTGCTGGTCGAGCAGACCGATTTGTTCGGTCAGGATCTGGCGCATCTCTTCGACTTCGCGATAGAGCTGATTGGCTGACGTCAGTTTGATCTCGAACTGGCGACGGGCTTCCTGCAGATGGGCTTTCTGCCGGCTGATATTGTTGGCGAGCGCGATGAGTTTCTTGTAGTAACTGCGCAGCAACTGTTCCTTTTCATCGTGTTTCGCACTGTAGCTTTCGCGGATCTTCGCTTCGCGCGCCCGCAGTTCTTCCTCTTTCGAGTCCTGCATGCGGGCGAGCTTGAGCTGATAGTCATGTGCGAGAGCGCTACTGCGACTCTCCACTGCCGCGGCAACATGCTGCCGCAGACGTGCTTCCATTTCGCGCATGATGCTGCTGATGCCGTCGTGCAGAAGCCCCGCTGCATCAATCTGGCGGAGGCTGTTACTCTCAAGTGCGGGGCTGCTATCGGCCCCTGGCGCGAGTTCGTCGTGCCGTTCTGACAGCTCTTCGATGATATCCGCGAGATCGCGACCAGTCGCTGTATCCGCATATTTGTCCACCGGCGTTACCTCTTTCATTGCCCGCTCTGCTTCGGCATTTGTGTATAAGTTCGCGATTCGGGTGATGGTGTCTTCGAACGGGCTGTCTTGTTGTCTGTCGTTCATGGCATCGACGTCCATCTCATTGGGTTCCATGACATCTGGCTCCAGAAGGTCGGGATGGTGCGACTCGGCGCCAGGGAAACTGACCACCGTCCCGCGCGGCGCAGGCGCGTGGGTGGCTTCCGGCTGAACGAAAGCAGTGGGATGTTCGGCTGCAATTTGGCTGAGCGGTACGTTCAGAAAGAGAACGTCGAAGCCGCGCTCACCCAGCAGGAAGGCTGCGATGGCACATTGTTCACGGTCGTCGCCACAGACCAGGTAGCGGAAGTCGCGACGCAAGCGGTTGCACTGCAGGCGGAGCATGTTGACCGGGATGTTCTCGCTGCCGGGGAGCGCCTGGGCGGCGTGGTCTTCGGGATAGCGCACATCCAGCCAGACAGCGCCGCCAGCAATTTCGGTCAAGGCGGCGCCGTATTCGATCGGCCTCAGCACGGCGCTCAGAATCAGCTCGTAGAAGTCATCTTTTGCGAGGCGCATCAGGCGGCCATCGGAAAGCATCGTGACCGTGGCGTTGCGCGGCTTGCCGGAGATCAGCGCTTCTTCACCGAAAGTGGTGCCTGGACCCAGATCGGCAAGGTGGATCTGGCCGCGGCCGGCAGCGATTGTGCGCGACACTTCGCAGTAGCCTTGTTCGACGACGTAATAGTAATCACCGGGACTGTCCTGGCGTACGACAACGGCGTCGGCCTCGAGTACGACCTGTTCCATCCGCGCAAAGATTTTCTGGATACTGGTCGCCGGAAGAACTGAAAACAACTCTGACTGAAGCATGCGTATCATCCAGTCCGATGAGCGCGCGGTGGCAATTTCGCTGACTTCGAGTTCAGCCGCACCGGGTTCCGTTTCGTACTCACTGACAAGGCGATCGAGCGCCTGCCGTTTGAACGTGACGATCGTTACGCGGTCAAGTGCACGTACCGTGTATCGTTTACGCCCGACCGGGTCGAGCGCACGCAGCGCGACTTTGTGGGTGGCCGAGACCGAGCGCATGACTTTGCCGTGCCAGATGAATTCGATGGTGCCGCTCAACAGGTAATGGACCAGGTCGTCCTGCTCGCCCTGCACATAAACGGCCTGGCCGCGCGCATAGTCCTGGAGGCGCGCGAGCGCCACTGCTTTATCCTGCAGCGCTTGCGGCAGGCGTTGCAGCGGCACGAAAAGCCGGATGCGCGCGTCCTTGTCCACGGCCCCTCCACGTCGGTCAATAAACTTTTGTATTCGTATACTTACAGATGATTATTGTATTGATTTATTAGAAATAGGGAAGCGTGTATTGACGTCGCTCAAGGTGATTCGAGGGCCAGGATGGCTCGGCGCGCATAGCGACCCGTGACACGGGCAACCAGGTCGAGCGCCAGCATCTGCCAGCCGTACTTGGCCCGCAGGACGGTGTAGGCGTCGGCGATTTCGCCAGGCTCGGTAACCACTCTGCCACGCATTTCAACCCATTCGCCAGTAACGACACCGCTCGCAGTGCACGGCGCCAGACGCGCGCGTCCACTCGCGCGGATGCGTTTGACCTTGCCCGAGTCGCCGCCAGTAAAGATGTACAGGCGCCCGTCGTTGCCGGCCAGCCATATCGGCGTGCGGACTTCCCGTCCATCGCGCCGGAACGTAGCCAGGCTGGCGTAACGTGCGTCCGCCAGTCGCGATGCTGCCAGGTCATTCATCGCTGTATTTCGCCGGTCGTTTATCGAGGAAGGCGGCGATGCCTTCTTCGAAGAAACCGGCTGACGCACACAGGATCTGGCCGCGATCTTCGAGGGCGGCGGCCGCTTCGAAGCTGTTGGCATCAATTGCCAGATTCAGCCCTTCCTTGGTCAGTCGTAGTCCAAGAGGCGACGTCTTCAGCATGTCCATCGCCATCGCGCTGCCGGCACGCTCAAGCTCTTCGAGGCCGACGACCAAGGAGACCAGGCCGAGCCGCTCGGCTCGCGCGGCGTCGATGAATCGCCCGGTCATCATCAGTTCCGCGGCGACCGAAGCGCCGACGCAGCGCGGGAGAAAATAGCTGATACCGACGTCGCAGCCGGTCAGGCCGACTTTGACCATGGCGACATTCATGCGCGCGTTGTCGGCGACGATGCGAACATCCGAAGCCAGCATGAAAGCGAAGCCGCCGCCGGTAGCCGCACCGTGCGCGAGGCAGATGATTGGTTGCGGGCAGCGCCGCATGCGCATGAATACTTCGCTGACCTGGCGCTGCACGCGCATGCCGGCCACGGGCCCGGCGCTGACTCCGCCGGCCTCGTTCAAATCGTAGCCAGCGCAGAACGCACGTCCCGCGCCGCTCAGCACGACCACGCGAACGTCATGATCGCGCTGCAGTCCGCCAAAATAGTCCTGCAACTCATCGCACATCAGCGGCGTGATCGCGTTCATGCGCTCCGGCCGGTTGAGCGTGAGCCAGTCGATGGCACCGTCTTTCTCGATGGTGAAAGTCGTGTAGTTCACAGGTATTGAGCTCCTCTCAGATCGGGTTTCGGGTAGATGCCAGAACGATGCGCACGACGGTTGATGCCCCTGGCAGTGTTCGCGTCACTGACTTCAGACAACGCGGAGCAGCAGGCCTTTCAGATATTCACCTTCCGGGAACGCCAGCGCGACCGGGTGATCGGGGGTCGCCTGCAGCGTGTGCAGAACCTGCACATCGAGCGCCGAATCCTGCGCAGCGCCGGCAACTATCTTGCGGAAGAGATCCGGACTGACGCCGCCCGAGCACGAAAAAGTCGCGAGCAGTCCACCTGGGCGCAAGAGGCGCAGCGCCAGCAGATTGATGTCCTTGTAGCCACGCGCGGCACGTTCGGCGGTAGCGGCCGTCGGTGCAAACTTGGGCGGGTCGAGCACGACCAGATCGAACTGGCGGGCCTGATCGCGGAGCAGGCGCAGATGCTTGAAGACATCGGCTTCAGCCCAGGTGCAGGCAGCTTCCGGCAACGCGTTCATGGCGACGTGCAGCTTGGCGCGGGCCAGCGCATCGGCGGAGCTGTCGACAGACAACACGCTGCGTGCGCCACCGGCCAGTGCCTGCAAGGTGAAGCCACCGGTGTAGCAGAACGCGTTCAGCACATCGCGACCTCCAGCCAGTGCGCCGATCAGCGCACGATTCTCGCTCTGATCGAGGTAGTAGCCGGTCTTGTGGCCATGGGCGAGGTCCACTGTCAGGCGAAGCCCCCCTTCGCTGAACTCGACGATGGACGTGTTCAACTCGCCGCGCACTGCGCCACTGCGTGCCTGGATCCCTTCCAGTGCGAGGACGTCGCTGTCCGATTTTTCGTAGATGGCGCGTGCCGACGTTGCCCGGTGTACGGCATCGAGGATGCTCTCGCGCCAGTGCATGCTGCCGGCACTGGACAGTTGCACGACGACAACGTCGGCATAGCGGTCGACGATGACGCCTGGCAACCAGTCCGATTCGGCGTTGACCAGGCGGCCGGCGCCGTCCGCAGCCAGCGGGGCGCGGGCTGCAATGGCCGCCGCAATGCGTCGCTCGAAGAACGCCGGGCCGATGTCGGTCTCGACGTCCCAGTCCCACACCCTAGCGCGGATGTTCGAAACCGGATTCCACGCCGCGACCGCAAGCCCACGCCCGTGATGGTCGATGACGTGCACGGTCGCGCCACTGGCGGGGTCGCCCTCGACCTCGGCAATGGCGCCGGAAAATACCCACGGGTGGCGCCGCAGCAGCGATTTTTCGCGGCCCGGTTTCAGCCTGATGCAATGCATGTGAACCTCGGTGGGTGATGAAAGCGATGACCGGTGTGCGGCGCTGGGCCGCTCAGGCACGGCGGGTGACGAGGATACGACTCTGTTCCAGGCCGAGCGCGAAAACCGCCAGCAACCACACTGCACACAGCAGCAGGGTCAACCAGCTCAGGTCGCGCGCAATCGACGGCATCGGTACGAACTGCGTAACGCCCACGATCAAGCCCGAACCGAGGACCTTGAACACCCGGTAGCCAAGCATGTCGATCCAGGCTTTGGCCTGATAGGTCAGCACCGGATCTATGGGGACATAGAGTAGTTCTTTCGACGCCCGATTGATCGAATAGGACAATCCGCGATCGGCAATCTTCATGGTCGCTGCCATCGCCAGGCTCTGCTTGTATGCAAAACCGAGTGTCGCGCCAGCGAGCAGCAGCGGTTGCATGGCGAGCCCGGCAATGATCCCGAGATGGCGATGGATCAATGGCGTGACGATAACGTTGACGGCAATCGAGATGAAGCCCATGAGCATGAAGAAATCAGCGATATAAGCCGTACGTGCGTCTTTGTTGACGTAGGACGCGTCGATTGCGCTCAGGAACTGGAATTCGACTATCGGTTCGGCCAGCTGTGAAATGCACACGACGACGGCGATCAGAACGAGGTAGCGGTTCTGGAGCACTGCGCGCAGTCCGTCACCGCGCAGCGCGACATGGGCGTCGTCGGTGACTTCGGCAAAAATGCGCTGGCGACTCATTGCGACATTGAGCAGCGCGGTAACCATCAGCATGGCGCCGCAGGACAACAGCAGGTCTTCCGTGCGCAATGCGGTGTAACGCAGCAGCGCACCAGCGAGCATGCCACCGGCGATTCCGCCGACGAGGCCGCCGGAGGCGATGAACCAGTAGGTGCGGCGGCCTTCATCGGCGCGCGTGATGCTATTGGTCAGACTCCAGAACTGTTCGACCAGGACCACACTGAAGATGTCGACGAAAATATAGAAGGCCACGACCGTATACAGACCGCCGTCGATCAGGTACCAGCGGAATATGACCAGCAGGACGGTGAACCCGAGCAGCGAGCCCAGCACCACTTGCAGCCTGCTGAAGCGTTCAACCAGCCGGTTATAAATGCCGATAAACCCAAGTAAAACAACTGCCGAGCCGATCCATACATACGGGAAAGCTGCAGGCCCGCCGTATTCGAGCAACAGCGAGCGGCTGGCGGTCTTGACCTGGTAATAGGCCAGGATGACGAGCATGAAATTTGCGAACAGAATCAACGCACGGCGCATGAGCGTGCGATCGAGGGCGTTGGGTGGCGCTGGAATCATGAGGGAGAAACAGGTTGTGGCGGGGCGCTTTTGCGGGCAGAATCCGGGACCTATGATGTCCCGCTACATCCTAGCTGTAAGCCTGATGGTTTTCACTATCAGTCTCAGCGCAGCAGAGCGCACGACTGCAAATGCCGTCGAGCGCGTCGGCTACTATCCAATGCTGCGCGATTCCTACGACGCCTCGATGCAGCGTCTGCTCGAACGCGGGCTGGCCCGGTTGAACCTGCTCAAGGCGGTGCGTAGCAAGCAGCTCGCCGTCGCTCTGGTCGACATCAGCAATCGGCACCATCCGCGCGTTGCCGAAGTCAACGGCGACGAAATGCTCTATGCCGCCAGCCTGCCCAAAATCGGCATCCTGCTCGCTGCTTTCGTTGATATCGAAAAAGGACGGCTGCGTTTGACCCCGGCACTGGAACGTTCGATGACGGACATGATCCGGGTGTCGTCGAATGTCGATGCGACGCACGTGATGAATCTCGTCGGCAATCGTCGCGTCAACGAAGTGCTCGCCTCGCGGCGCTTCCGGTTCTACGACCCGGCCGTCAATGGCGGTCTATGGGTCGGCAAGGAGTACGGCAAGAATCCGGCTTTCCAGCGCGACCCGCTGCACAATCTGTCGCATGGCGCCACGGCCATGCAGGTCGCCCGCTTCTACTACATGCTGGAGACCGGGCAGTTGCTGGACAGGCGCTTGAGTGCGCGAATGAAAGCCATGCTGTCGCACCCTGCCATCCAACACAAGTTCGTCAAGGGATTGCGCGGGCGGAACGTCGAGATATTCCGCAAGTCAGGTAGCTGGAACCAATGGCACGCTGATAGCGCCATCGTCGAATCGCCGCGTGGGACATATATCCTGGTGGCGCTGGCCGAGAATCCGGCCGGCGGCGAATGGCTCAGCAACCTTGCTTCGGTTCTTCACAACGCCATGTATCCACAGCAGATCGCCCGCAACTGATTCGCCGCCGTCGGCGTTTACTCCGTCACGGAATCTTTTTTCGTTCCCGCAACCGGCACGACGACGGGCGGCGCTGGATGCCGCCGCTCGATCAGATGGTGGATAGTCGTTCCGAGTGCCTGATGATCGACCGCTGAATTCTTGCGTAACACATTCGACATGACGACGACGATGTAATACAGGCGGCGCTCGGCCGCCGGCGCTTCGACGATGGCCACCGAATGCATCAGGTTCTTGATGTTGCCGGCGTAGGCCCTGCACACGAACTCCGGCTCTGGCCGACATTCGAACAATGAACCACTCTTGAAATAGACCGCAGCCGTATTCAGTGCCGGCGAAGTTGCATAACGAATGCGCCTCTCAGTCTGGTACATCAGGCGCTTGAGCAGCTGCGAGGAATACACGTCGACCAGGGTGCCACGTTCGATGGCGACCAGCAGCTTCATCAGGGTTCGCGCGTTGGCATGACTGCTGGTGCCCGAGACCAGGGCTTTGCCGCGGCGTGTGAATGGACTGCCCTGGCGCAGTTCGTCCAGGCTGAAACCGTTACGCGTCACCGGTGATTGCAGAAAATCGCTCAACAGCGATTCGCGTTCGGCACGCGGCGCCTGGCGGAAATAATCACTGGCTGCCTGCGTTGTCAGCGGGTAGTCGTCGCCGAAATGTTTCAACAGCATACCCTGGCGGATCAGGACCGAGGCAGCTGCATTCGAACTGGCCGAGATCATCCAGTCGAGATATTCGAAGATGCTGCCGGGGTCGCCGACAGCGAGTGGCCGGCGGATCAGCTTCTCGCTTTCGCGATCCCAGCGCCGCACCGTATGGCTGTCGCTGACGATGACGTCGTCAGCAATGATGGTCGTCTCACGCAGCAGGCGTGATCGGGCTGCGGTGTCGTTGGGATAACGATCAGAGAGCAGCTGCAACCAGCCGAGTGCGACCAGCAGTTTGCCGACACTGCCCGGGTTATACATCTCCGTCGCGCGATGCTCGGCATAAACGGGCTGCGCGAAGTCCGAAAGATCGAGCAGCGCGACGGAATAGCGCCCGCCAGCATCGCCGAGTACCGCTGTCAGGTCACTCGAAAAATCATTGTCGATGGCTGGAATGGCAAAGTCAGGTTGACTCAGCAACCGCAGATCGACTGCTGTTGTCGGCAGCAGCGCGCCGGGCGGCTGTTTATCGCCAGCCAGCGTGCCGGCTTCAACGCGACGCTGCGCTTCGAGTCGACCGATGCCGGTGCCATCGGCATCGTCGAGCGGAAACGCCGCGACGAGATTGCCGGTGAGAGCCAGCACCGTGACAGCCAGCGGTCGCGATACAGCTCGCAGGCACTCTAAAGTCGATTTCACCAGGCTTCCCTCGTCCTTGCTTCAATTGAGTGCGGCATCGAGTACGACCGTAATCTCGCGGAGATTTGCTGATGGCGGATCCATCTCGGTCAGGTACTGGTTGCGACGCGCGGCCGGATTATCGAGAAACGGCCTGACCTGAAACAGTCGCAAGCTGCCGTTCTGGAAGCCGAACTCGACATCGGCCGGAGCCGCTTTGCCGTCGGCATCGACTATCGGTGGAAAGCGCGTCGGCAGTTCGCGGGCAAACGTGATCAGCTGCTTGATTTCGTTCTCCGCCAACACCGCATCCGCACCGCTCGCCGGCAACAGACTGAATCCACCGGCCGGATTGACCTGGCGGCGCGTCACGGCGCTGGCCTGGGCAGTCAACCGCACAACGCCCGTGTCGAGGTGAATGCGCAGGGACTCGGCAGACTGGCCGTCGACTGCGCCACCGACGCCTTCGTTGATGGCGACGGAAATCCAGCCACGATCGCCGCTGTCGATATCCTGTGTCACGAGCACGCCGGACTTGTCGACGTCGACACTTTGCAGCAGAAGGACCGCTGGATAGACATGTTCGGGCTCACGCATCAACGCCTGACGCCAGGAAAACGCACGCGCCGTAAACGGTGAAGCCCACACCTGCGGAATGGCGGCGAGGATGTTCTGTACACCGACCACATTCGGCAGGGTGAGATTGAGTCCGGCACCGGTAAAGCCGGGGAGGTCTTCGACGTTGGTATCGCTGCGGACGAAGACGCCGTAACTGCCGCTGGCGCCGAAACGGGCGGACAACGCGGCTTCGATCTCGGCGGCCAGCCCGGGATCAACTGTACTGCCAGCGACCCAGTCGTAAAGCCGTTGGCGGAATGCATCGGTTGCTGCTGCGCGCGAGGCATCGTCGGGGGGCAGCGCAGCCAGAGCGCGATAGCCGGCGACGATGTAGTCGGCCATGCTCACACCGGCCGTCGGTGACGGGCGGTCGAGCAGGGCGCGAAATGCGCCGAAAGGGATGGCCACGCCATCGGCGACTGCCTCAGGAAAATGCGCTTTGAGCTCGCCGAGTTTCGCTGCCTTCGGTCCGACTGTGCGGCCTGAATCCGCGGCGCGCAGATCGGTGAGGTCGATGAGCTGGCGTCGTTGCAGATCCAGCTTGTCGAGTTCCGGCACGATCTGCGGTTTTCCGCTCTCGGTGTTACGGGCGAATACGGCATCGAAGTCGGGCCCGTCCGCCACCAGGCGAACGACACCTCCGGCGCTGACCGCAAGCACGACAGGCTCATCGCGATGCGTACTCATCCGCTCGAGTACGGCGCTGTCGACAGCGACATTCGGAATGCCGAGATTTCGCGCGAGCAACTGCACATGCGAGAGCGGATTGCCGGCGCCGGCCGTAATGATGCCGGCCACCGGCGGCAGATCGCTGGTCGTTTCCGGCAACAGGTAGATGCCGTCGGCCTTGAAGTCGGCGACGTGCAATCCTCGCCCGTCACGCAGTACGCCGCGCGCCAGCCCCGGATTCAGAGCGCGTACCCCGCCGGCAGTGTCGGTATCGAACAGACGATGCGAGACGCCGGCCAGCGCGTTGGCATCACGCAGCAGACCGTCGATGACCGCTGCATAGAAGAACATGGGACTGCCGCGCAGCTGATCGGGTACGAATTGCCGCGCAAGCGGCTCGATACGCGAGAGCGTGTCGACACCCGCGCCGAAATGAAAGGCGAACTGACGCTCGGCCCAAAGGGGCGCATGGGCGAGATAGTCGACCGTTGCGCGATAAGCGACCAGGTCGAGATTGGCGACGTTCAAGCGCTGCAATTCAGCGGTGAGCGCGCCGCGCTGGCGCGGCGACAGCAGGCCAGTTCCGTAGAGCGCATCGATCGATGCGCGCAGCAGCTCGAGACGCGCTCGTCGGGTCGCCGTCGCGAGCGTCGGCGCTATTTCGGTCGCTGCAATGAAATGGTCGGTCTCAACCTGCAGGCTGGCGTCGAGCAGGCGCACGCGTTCACCACTGTCTGCTGTGCGGCCGAGCGCGTCACGCATCGTCGCCAGCAGCGCGGCGCTGCCGATGTAGCGCGCGGCGGTGGTATCCGGTACGGCGAGATAAGCATTGACGGCACTGGTCAGCGCGTCGTCTTTCTTTTGTAGCGCCTGCAGGCTGGCACTGCTGCTGCGGGTATAGAGGGCGTCGATAGCAGCGGCCAGTTCCTCGAACTCGGCGGCGCGCGCCGGGTCAGCGAGCTTTGCCGCATAGGCACGCACACTGCCTGCATCGCTGGCCGATGGCGTCGCGTGAATCTTGTTGCGAAGCGACATGAACGCGTTATCGCGCGCCGCGAGCGCAGCGGCAACCTGGCGTACCGACTTGGCGGAAGACGTATCCGGGCCGTGTGGCACCAGCGCGGTCAAGGTGCGCAGTTCGAGATAACGTGTGCTTACCCAGCCCGGTGTCGCCGCCAACGCGCGCAAAAGACGATCCGCACCTTTGCGTTCGCCTTCATCCTGATAAGCGCCCCGATAGTAGCGCGCCTGGCGCAGGATCCAGCCGTCGTCGGCACGGATGAGGAACCGTTCGATACCCATCTGAGCCAGCAGTGCCGGTGCGTCCGGGTTCGCCAGCAGGGCGTCGATGTCGAGATCGGCAAAGAAGTTGGCGATGAGATAGCCGTCGTCGCGGAGCGCCTGCGTCGTACTTGACCATTCGCCGTGCTGCGCGCCACCGCCGTGCGGTTTGCAGGCATCGGGTTCCGGCGGCAGGCGACTGCCGTCCTTGCAGAACCACCGGATGGCGGCAAACGGGCCGCGTCGGTCGGCTTTCATGGCGAGCAGGCGCGCATCGCTCTGTACCGCGTAGATCGGCGCTTCGGCCGTCTTCGATTCGACAGCTGCGCCGACAGTGCCGGCAGCAGACAGCGACATGGCCACCACCAGCGCAGCGCGCCGATAGGTCAGGTTCGTCGGGGTCGGCAAGCGCGTCCTCATGACAGGGTCTCCGGCTGCGGCCGGGCACGGGCACCGGCAGGTCGTCAAATCGGGCGCCATGATAGCGCCAAGCCGACGTCTGTGGCGTGAGTGGTTCCGGTGGTCGGGATGCGTCCGTCGTCGCTGGTATGATGACCGGCCTGATCAAACCGACTCGTCATGGAGCAGCGCGATGCCAAAAAATCAGTTCGATCTCACCGGCAAAGTGGCGGTTGTCGCCGGCGCCAGCCGCGGCATCGGCGCCGAAATCGCCCGTATCCTCGGCGAGTACGGCGCCCACGTCGTGGCGCTCAGTCGCGGCGCGGATGGCTGCGATGAAACCGTTGCCGCCATTACGGCTGGCGGCGGCAGTGCGGAAGCGCAGGCTTGTCACATCGGTCGGATGGAATCGATCGAGGCATTCTACGCCGGCTTCGATCGACGCCATGGCCAGCTCGATATCCTGGTCAACAATGCGGCGGCCAACCCCTATTACGGTCACATTCTCGATACCGATGTGAACTCGTTCCAGAAGACCATCGAAGTCAATCTGCGCGGCTATTTCTTCATGTGCGTGCAGGCTGGCCAGCGCATGCGGAAGCAGGGTCGCGGGACGATCATCAACGTCGCCTCAGTCAATGGGCTATCGCCCGGCGACAAGCAGGGCATCTATTCGATCACCAAAGCCGGCATCGTCAACATGACTAAAGCGTTCGCCCGCGAGTGTGGTTCTCTCGGTATCCGCGTCAATACGCTGGTGCCAGGGCTCACGCGCACGCGCTTTGCGCAGGCACTGCATGACGATGACGAGTTCATGGCGAAACAGCTTCCGCATACGCCGCTGGCGCGGGCCGCGGAGCCGAAAGAAATGGCCGCGGCCGTCTTGTACCTGGCGTCGGATGCGTCGTCCTACACGACCGGCAGCTCGATCGTTGTTGATGGCGGGTATCTTGCCTGAGCCGCAATTGGGAAGTGCCAGGGATGTTCGCATCGATATGATCACGTATGCTGAGCCGATAGTGTCAATGCGACGGGCGAGGACAGGACAACCTCATGGCTGAACCGGAAGTTGCCGCGGAATACGCCATCGTGTTTCGCGGGCGCCTGGTCGACGGTGCTGACGCCAGTCAGGTGCGGGCGAATCTCGCCAGACTGTTCAATGCCGACGCCGCGCGCGTCGAAAAAATGTTCGGCGGCCAGGCGGTCGTCATCAAGAAAGGGCTGGCTGCAGCGGACGCCGCCAAGTACCGCGCAGTGCTGGCACAGGCAGGCGCAGTCGTCGAAGCCGTCGCCATGAATGCGGTGGCAGCACCGGCACAAGCCGCGTCCGTGCCAACGCCAACGACGGAGCCGACGAAAGCAACCGTTGCGACGTCGGCGGCATCGACTGCAGCCGCCGCGCCGAGCGCGCCGACGGCGCTGCAGCAGGCCGACGCGGCACGCGCGCCAAGTGCTGCGGTACTGCGCGCGCAATCGGCGCCGCCGCAGGCATTGGCGACCAGCATGGCCGAACCGGGTGCCATCCTGATCGAGCCCGTTGCCATAGCGCCGCCGGCCATCGATACCTCGCACTTGAGCGTGGCCGAGGTCGGCGTCGATCTCATCCAGCATGAACGGGCCGCCGAGCCCCACTACGATCTGAGCAGTCTGACCCTCGCTCCGCCCGGTGTGACCCTGGTCGAAGCGCAGCCGGTGACGGCACCTGAATTCGACCTGAGTGCGCTGTCGATGGTGCCGTCCGGAGCGCCCTGAGCGCAGCGGCCAGCCAGCCCGGAACCGGGTGTTCTGTGGTTCAATAGCGCCCCTGCGTCATCCAGTTCCGGTCCGGTCTCATGAGCCTGCTACTCAATCCGCGCGACATCGATTTCATCCTCTACGAACTGCTCGATACGCTGGCGCTCATACGCACCGAGCGTTACGGTGAGCACGACCGCGAAGTCTTCGACGCCGTGATCGCCGCCGCGCACAAGCTGGCCGCCGACAAGTTTGCGCCGTTTGCCGCCAAGCTCGATGCCAATGAGCCGACTCTCGACGGCACGCGCGTTCACCTCATCGCTGAAGTCGGGCTGGCGCTGCGGGCCTATATCGATGGCGGTTTCATGGGTATCTCGGCCGATGCACGCTACGGTGGCATGCAGTTACCGTACGTTGTCGCGCAGGCGGCGTGCGCGTTTGTTGCTGCCGCCGACGTGTCGGCAAACGCCTATCCGTTTCTGACGCACGCCGCCAGCAATCTGCTTGCAACGTTTGGCTCCGAGGGACAGAAAGAGCGCTACCTGCGACCGCTGATCGAAGGCCGTTATTTCGGCACCATGTGTCTGTCCGAACCGCAGGCCGGCTCGTCGCTGTCGGATATCGCGGTCAGAGCAGAGCCGAGCACGGCCGGGCACTATCTGATGAAAGGCACCAAGATGTGGATCTCCGCCGGCGAGCACGAGCTATCCGAGAACATCGTGCATCTCGTCATGGCGAAAATCCCTGGCGGGCCTCCTGGCGTGAAAGGCATCTCGCTGTTCATCGTGCCGAAGTACCGGGTCAACGACGACGGCAGCCTGGGTGTGCGCAACAACATTGCGCTGGTCGGACTCAATCACAAGATGGGCTTTCGCGGTACGACCAACACGGTGCTGAATTTTGGCGAGGGCGGCGAATGCCATGGCTGGCTCATCGGCGAAGCCTACCGCGGCCTGTTCTACATGTTCCACATGATGAACGAGGCGCGTGTCGGTATCGGCATGACAGCCACTGTGCTCGGCTATACCGGCTATCTGCATTCCCTGAAGTATGCCCGCGAGCGACCGCAAGGTCGCCGACCTGGGGAGAAGGATCCGACCACCGCACAAGTGCCGATAGTCGAGCATGCCGATATCAAGCGCCTGCTGCTGGCGCAGAAATGCGCTGCTGAAGGGTCGCTTGCGCTGGTGCTGTACTGCTGCTGGCTGGTCGACGTGCAGCGCACCAGTACGGACACCGCCGAGCGCCGCCGGGTCGGACTGCTGCTCGATATCCTGACCCCGGTCGCTAAATCATGGCCGTCGGAATTCTGCCTGGAAGGCAATAAGCACGCGATCCAGATCCTCGGCGGTTACGGCTATACGCGCGAATTTCCGCTCGAACGTTTTTATCGCGACAATCGACTGAATCCGATACACGAAGGCACCCACGGCATCCAGGGGCTCGACCTGCTCGGGCGGAAAATTGCCCAGGATGGCGGTGCCGCTGTCGCCACGCTGCACGCCGAATACGCGCGTACACTGGCCGAGGCTGAAGCGCTGACCGAACTTGCGCCGTATTGCGCGACGTTTACAGCGGCGTTGCGCGCAATGGACAACGCGACGACCTGCATCAGCGCAGTCGGGGCTGCCGGCGAAACCGAACGAGCGCTGGCCAATGCAACGCACTATCTCGACGCTTTCGGCCATCTCGTGCTTGGCTGGATATGGTTGCGCCAGGCGCTGGTGGCACACCGTGCACTACCTGCAGCGCAGGGTGCGGATGCGGCGTTCTATCGCGGCAAGCTGCAGGCATGCCAGTATTTCTATCGCTACGAAATGCCGCGCGTGGCCGAGCGCGCCGCGCTGCTCGCGCAAGTCGATGACACCTGTCTAGCCATGGCCGACAGCTGGTTCTAACAACGACTTCACCTCACCGGCCCCGGGAGAAACGACGCTATGGATCACGCCCCGACTGACGCCGCCCAGGCGACGAGCTATGAAGCTGCTCGCGCCGAATTCGTCTGGCAGCCGCCAGCGCGATTCAATTTCGTTCATGACGTACTCGATCGCTGGGCGCAGACCGACGCCGAGCGGCTCGCGCTGCAGTGGATAGACGACGACAGCAACGAAAAGTCGTTGACGTTCGCAGGACTCGCACAACGTTCGCGCAAGCTAGCCAATGCATTGAGCGCGCTTGGCGTGAAACGCGGCGATACGCTCGTACTCATGCTCGGTCGCAATCTCGAGTGGTGGGAATTGATCACGGCCTGTCTGCGAATGGGGGTGGTCTGCTCGCCCGGCACGACCCAGCTTTCACCGAAAGATATCGCTTACCGCATGAATGCGGCCAAGGCGGTGTGTTTTGTGACAGATGCTGCCAACGCCGCCAAACTCGATGAGGTTGCAGCGTTGTGCCCGACGCTCCGCGCGCGCGTGATCATCGGCGGTGAGCGCGCAGTCTGGTCGAACTACGACACTATCGTCGCTGCAGCCGACGACAACTTCACAACCGTCGATACCGCATTCGACGACGACGCGCTGTGCTACTTCACTTCCGGTACTACCGGTTATCCGAAGATGACCATTCATTGTCATGGTTACGGCCTCGCGCATGCCATCACCGGCCGCTACTGGCTCGATCTCAAGCCAGGCGATCTGCATTGGAACATCAGCGATACCGGCTGGGCCAAAGCGGCTTACAGCAGCTATTTCGGGCCGTGGAATATGGGTGCCACGCTGTTCGTGCATCACTCGCCGGTGTTCGACCCGGTGAAGACGCTGGAGCTGCTGGCGCAATATCCGATCACGACCCTGTGCGGTGCGCCGACTGTTTATCGCATGCTCGTGCTGCAGGACCTCGGGCATTATTCGTTCCCGCGGCTGCGTCACTGTGTCGGTGCCGGCGAGCCGCTAAATCCTGAAGTGATCGAGACCTGGAAGCGCGCTACCGGGCTGACCATACGCGATGGCTACGGTCAGACCGAGACGGTGCTGGTGTGTGGCAATCATCCAGCCATCGCGCCACGCTTCGGCTCGATGGGCAAACCGATGCCGGGCATCGACATGGCGATCATCGATCACGCCGGGGTTCCGGTTGCCACTGGAGAAGAGGGCGATATCGCGATCCGCGTCAAACCGGTACGCGCACCGGGCTTGTTCATGGAATACCGTGGCGACGAAGAACGGTTCAAGGCCTGTTTCATTGGTGACTGGTATATCACCGGAGATCGCGGATACCTCGACGCCGATGGTTATTTCTGGTTCGTCAGCCGCGCTGACGACGTAATTTTGTCGGCTGGCTATCGCATCGGCCCGTTCGAAGTCGAAAGCGCCTTGATCGAACACGCTGCTGTTGCGGAGTCCGCGGTCGTGGCCAGTCCGGACGCGACGCGCGGCTGGGTCGTGAAAGCGTTTGTTGTGCTCGCGCCGGGCCACAGCGGCAGCGAGGCACTGGCGCGCGAACTGCAGGAACACGTGAAGAAAGTTACTGCGCCTTACAAGTATCCACGCAAGATAGAGTTCGTCGATAGCCTGCCGAAGACCGTGAGCGGTAAGATTCGACGCGTTGAACTGCGTGCACGTGAAGCCGGAGAAAGCTGAACTGGACGTCGCTACGGCGGGAGCGAATCGCGCAGCCGTTCTGATGGTGATGTTGAATTCGATCGCAACAGCAATGATGCTGTCGGCGGTCAACGTCGCGCTGCCGGAAATTGCCGACGCGCTGGCTATCGACGCCGTGACGCTGAGCTGGATCCCGATGAGCTATCTGATGGCGAGCGCGGCCTGTGTGCTGGTGTTCGGGCGGCTCGCCGATATGTACGGGCGCAAACGCATTTTTCTGCTCGGCACGGCTGGCGTCATTGTCACTTCAGTGGTCGCTGCGCTGGCTGTCGACGAAATCACCTTGATCGGCGGGCGCTTGCTGCAAGGCATCGCTGCAGCGATGCTCTATGCAACCCATATCGCAATCATCACCTCGGTGTACCCGCCGGCGCGGCGAGGTGCTGCTATCGGTTACTCGGTTTCGGCAATCTATATCGGGCTTGCCGCGGGCCCGCTAGCTGCCGGCTGGCTGGTTGAACTGGTGTCGTGGCGCCTGACTTTTCTCGTCCACCTGCCGCTGGCGCTGGCCGCACTGTGGATCGGGCTGACGCGCCTGCCGCTCGAATGGCGGGCCGACACGCGCGGCGAATTCGACGTGCTCGGCGCAGTGCTTTATGCGATCGGTATTGTCGTATTGATGGCCGGGCTCGCGCTGCTGCCGCAGACTGTCGGTTTTACGATGATGATTGCCGGTACCGCGGGACTGTGGTTGTTCGTGCGCCATGAGCGGCGCCATCCGCATCCGATCTTCGAGGTTGGATTGTTTTTCACCAGCCGTGTCTTTGCGCTGTCGTGCCTGACTTCGCTGGTGATGTACACGACGACATTCGCCAATGTCGTTCTAGTCAGTCTTTATCTGCAATTCTTGAAAGGTGAAGCGCCCGGCACCACCGGCATGGTGATGATGGCGCAGCCGGTCGTGATGGCGGTGTTCTCGCCGCTGGCTGGTCGACTGTCGGACAGCGTCGAGCCGCGCCTGATCGCGTCTCTTGGCATGGGGCTGGTCGCCATCAGCCTGGCCTGTTTTGCGAGCTTCGATGCGAACACACCGCTCGCCGCCGTGATCGCGTGCCTGGCGGCTACCGGTCTCGGCTTCAGCCTGTTCAGTTCGCCGAATGCGAACGCAATCATGAGTTCCGTCGATCGTAGTGCGTATGCCCAGGCCTCGAGTGTGATGTCAGTGATGCGCGTGGTTGGTCAGATGACCAGCATGGGCATGGTTGCACTGATCTTTGCTCTGCTGCTCGGTCCGGTAACCATCACGCCGGCCATTTACCCGCAGCTCGGGCACGCGATAAGTATGTGTTTTGCTCTCGGTGCGGCGCTCTGCCTGTGCGGCGCGGGATTGTCGCTGGCGCGTGGCCAGATGCATGTGTCGCGCGGCTGAGCGATGAACTCGCGTGTGCGCCGCCGGCTGCCGCTGACGGCATGATCCATCGACCTGTACTGCTGCCGATCTATCTACCCGCTTTGCTGCTGGGTATACCGGCGCAGGCGAGTCTGGTCCTGCTTCCGTTGCATGTACTGGCGCTCGGCGGCAGCGCGGCGCAAGCCGCAGCCGTGGTCGGCGCACACGGTGTCGGCATGATGCTGATGGATATACCGGCAGGCATGTTCGCTGCGCGCTGGGGTGACAAGGCGGTGATGGTGTTGGCGACGACGCTGATCGGGCTGGCCTATGTCGGTTACGCAATGGCTGACGCCATCCGCTGGTTTTTCGCCATTGCCGTATTGAACGGCGCTGGCAGCAGCGCGTTTCTGCTCGGTCGCCTGACTTATGTAGCGGCCCGTGTCCCGCCGCAGCAGCGCGGTCGCGTCATCGCGATGATCGCCGGCAGTCTGCGCGCGTCGGCACTGCTTGGTCCGCTGGCTGGTACTGCGCTCGCTGTACGTGCCGGCTATGGCCCGAGTTTTCTGATCGGCGCGGGCTGCGTGCTGGCTGCGATGTGCTGCGTGCTTGCATTTGCCAGCGATCATGGCCAACCGCGTCGCGAGTTGTCTTGGACCGCTACTCCGCGCGTACTGGTCGATCATCGCGAGGTACTCGGTAGTGTCGGCTTGGTGGCCGTTCTGTTCCTGCTGCTGCGTGCTGCACGCAGCGTCCTTTTGCCCTTGCTCGGCGTTGAACTGGGACTCGATGCGACGACGATAGGGTTCGTCGTGGCAGTCTCCGCCGCTGTCGATGTGCTGATGTTCTATCCGGCTGGCGTGTTGATGGATCGCTACGGACGGCGCGCCACGGCGCTGCCGAGTGCCGCGCTGTTTGCGCTCGTGATGGCCGGCTTCGCACTGGTCGACAGCTACACATCGCTGCTGCTACTCGGCATTGCTGTCGGTTTGACCAACGGCCTGTCGACCGGCATCGTGTTGACCCTCGGTGCCGATCTCGCGCCACCCGCGCAGCGCGAGGAATTTCTCGGCATCTGGCGCCTGTTGAGCGATTGCGGCACAGCTGCCGGCCCGCTCATCATCAGTTCGGTCATCACCATCGCACCACTCGCAACAGCTGCATTGAGCATCAGCGTGCTCGGGGTTCTATGCACCTGGCTGGTTTATCGCTATGTCGACGAGACTCCGCTGCGTTAACGTTGTTTCACCTTCGCAAAGCGCTGCCCACTTGCTAAAGTCCTTCACAGAACAGCGCGCCAGCATGAGCAGAATGTGACCGGTGACTGAGCCACCAAAAATTCAATATGCCGATACCAGCTCCGGGCAGATCGCTTACCAGGTATTTGGTAACGGGCCACTGGAATTGCTGTGCTGTGAAGGGCTCGGATTCCATCAGGAGTTAGCCTGGGAACAGCACATGAGTTCCCGCTTCTATGACGGTCTGGCATCGTTCGCCCGTGTCGCAATGTTCGATCCGCGCGGCGTCGGCATGTCAGACCCCGTCCTGTTCAAGACGAATCCGACCTGGGAGGATGCGACCGAAGATTTTCGCGTCGTGATGGACGCTGCCGGATTCAAGCGGCCGGCGTTATTTGTGAATCGAGAATCAGCAATGCCGGGTCTGCTATTTGCTGGAACCGAGCCGGAACGACTCAGCGCGTTAATTGAGTGTAATGGCGCTGCCTATGCCTATAGAGAGCCTGGATACGACGCCGGACATTCACGGGAGTCTGCCATCGAAATCAGCAGATCCATGCGGGACGGCTGGGGTACAGAGGAATGGGTCGCCCGCTTCAATCCAAGTTTATCTGGCGACCCAGATTCAATTCGTCTGCTGGCACGGATGCTTCGTGCATCGAGCACCCCTCGTTGCGCCAAAGAAACGATGCGTTACGCCACCAGTCTGGACGCGCGTCCGTTTCTCAAATCTATTCGAGTGCCGGCGCTTATTTTCCATTCGGAGCATTATCCGATTGCTACATTGGCGATGGGTCGCTATCTCGCGGAACAGATTCCGGACGCCAGGCTAGTCGTACTTCCCGGAGGCGACTTCTGTCCTTATGCTTCCAGCCGAGATTTAATTCTTGCTCAGGTGTATGAGTTCTTGACGGGAACGCATGCACCGGAATCGATGGACACGGTCTTGGAGACGGTTCTCTTCGTGGACCTGGTTGGATCTACTGAATTGGCAGCAAAGCTCGGAGACCGACGCTGGAAGGACTTGCTTGAACAATTCTATCGCCTGGCTCGAGAAGCACTTGCATCGTTCGGCGGGAGAGAGATAGATACGGCGGGAGATGGTCTATTTGCGTCGTTCAAGGGTCCCGGGCGCGCAATTCGCTGCGCGGCACAGATGCGAGATCGCCTCCGTGAGTTTGATCTTGAATTGCGCGCCGGCGTCCATACCGGTGAATGCGAACAGATCGGTAACAAGCTTGCAGGGATGACAGTCAATATAGGTGCGCGTGTATGCAGCAAAGCAGCCGGCGGACAGATCATGGTATCCGGAACGGTCAAAGATCTATTGGTTGGCTCCGGCTCTGAGTTCGCGGACAGTGGCACGCACAATCTCAAGGGCGTTCCAGGAGATTGGCGGCTTTACCTGGCGACTTGCCCGTGACTTGGCATCATATAGCTCGTCGCAGTTTCACGCATCGACGATGTTGCGTCGGCCCCAGTTGAAGAAAAGTCGCAGTGCAGGGGCATGCTCGCCAGCCAGGCGTCGTTTCAGTGCATCGAGGATCATCTGTTGCACCATCATCATTTCGAGGCCGGCGGTATCGTCGAGACGGATCCAGCGCAGGTCTTCCAGTTCGCCGTCACCGAGCAGATCGCCTGAAAACAGGTCGGCGCTGGCAGAGAAGAAGCGTGCGTGAAAGCGCATTGGTTGCACGCTCGGCGTGATCGCGCGGCCAAGGAAATCAAGTGTGCCGAGATCGGGTGCGATCGCACGTTCGCGAAAGCCGTTCCAGGTCGCGTGACGAACGTTGCCGATGGCGCCGGGTACGCCGAACAGCAGACCGGCTTCTTCGGCCGCTTCGCGCACGGCGGCCATGGCCAAAGCGTTGGCTTTGGTCTGCGATCCGCCGACTGCCAGCAGCGGCGGGACGTCGTCGGCCAGACCGCGCACCGGCTGCGCGAGATAATCGGCACGCTCGAGACCGCCACCGGGGAACACGTACACGCCGGGTTTGAAGCGTGCTTTGTTGCCGCGTCTCCCCATCAGTACTTCATGATGCGTCGTACGTTGGCGATGGATGACGAGACTGGCAGCGTCGCGGGGGCGGACGGGTGGCATGAGGCGCTCACTGGACCTGGTCGGGGAGCCGCACTCTATCATGAGCACGGCCAGCCCGAAGTCATTATCGTAGTCTCGACGCGAGACGAAATGCAGGGTCAGGCTTGGCGCCGGATCACAAAGCGATAGACGTCGCCATCACGCGTTGCTTCGAGCAATTCGTGGCCAGTCGTGCGGCAAAACGCGCGAAAGTCGTTGTCGGCAGCGCCATCGGTCGCCAGTACTTCAATCGTTCCGCCAGGCGGAACGCCGGCCATGGCTTTCTTGGTTTTCAAGATCGGCAACGGACAATTGAGTCCCTTGGTATCCAGCAATAGATCGGCCATGGCAACTCCTGGATCAAGACCGTGATACGCGAACTGGGGTCGACGGTTGTGTCGCTCAGGATATAACTTTCGAGCGTCGATGCTAGCATGACGGTGCTCAGGAACCTGGTCGACGGCATTGTTCACGATGGATGCACTGCGGGCACATATTCAGGAAGCGGCGATGCTCTATCTCGCCTGGGGCGGCTTTGCCATCGGTGCCTGCTTCGGGCTGCTTGTACAACAGACGAATTTCTGTGCGATGGGCGCCATCGCCGATATCGTCTCGTTCCAGGACTATCGCCGTTTTCGCGCCTGGCTGCTGGCCTGCGCGGTTGCCTTGATCGGCACCCAGGCTGCCAGCCATTTCGGCGTGGTCGACTTGACGCTGTCGATGTATCTCGGCACCAGCATTCATTGGGTGGGAAATCTTTTTGGCGGTGTGGTATTTGGTATCGGCATGGTGCTCGCCGGCGGTTGTCCGAGTCGCAATCTCGTTCGCGCGGGCAGCGGCGATCTGCGCTCGCTGGTGGTACTGGTGGTTCTGGGGATCTCGGCCTACGCCACCTTGGGCGGCGTACTTGGTCCCACCCGCGTATGGCTGGAGAGCGCGACCGCAATCCCGCTCGCGGACGGGCATACCCAATCGCTGGCCGCGTTGCTGGCGGATGCAGGCTTCGGAGGCGAGCGCGGCCTGACCTGGCTGGTGACGCTGACACTCGCTGTCGCGCTGCTGATTTATTGTTTCAAGGAAGCAGGCTTTCGCCAGTCGCCGCGACTGCTGATCGGCGGACTCGGCGTGGGTCTGTGCGTCGTCGCCGGCTGGGCGCTGACCGGGCTTGCCTATGATGAATTCGCCGCTCAACCGTTTCTACCGCAATCCTTGAGCTACGTGCGACCGAGCGGCGATGCGCTCGAGTATGTGCAACGCTACAGTGCCGGACACGTGCCTGAATTCGGCGCGGCCAGCGTGTTCGGTGCCATCATCGGCGGCAGCATCGGCAGTCTGTTCAGCCGCCGTTTCCGCCTGAGCGGATTCGCCGACGCTGACGATACCTGGCGCAATCTACTTGGCGCTGTGCTCATGGGTGTCGGCGGCGTCGTCGCACTCGGCTGCACGGTCGGTCAGAGCTTGAGCGGCGTGGCAACGCTTGCTGTCGGCTCGATGTTGACGTTCGTCGCGATTATCGTCGGCGGGGTCATCGGCATGAAATGGCTGGAACGCTCGCTGCTGGCCTGACCGGGCGCAGATTCACGACCGCGCCGTATATTGCCGAGTCCACTGGCTCCGGCCTTGAACCGTTAGCTGGGCCAGGGGCACCCAGTAACGGGGAAAACCTATCACATCCGCGCGCTGGCGAATTATCACGGTATTTGTGCCTGACACTCGCCGCGGCGTCATCGTCACCTGGGAGAATTAACATGAAATCGATCGCGATATTTGCATTGGTTGCCGGGCTTGCCGCGAACCTGCCCGCTTCAGCTCATGAGGTCATCTATACCGGTATCTTTCAGGACGAAACCGGCACCGGATCGCTCGGGACGGGTTCGGCGAAACTGACATTCGATCTGGATCTGGCGACGTTGAGAGTCGAGTTCAATTTCAGCGGGCTGACCGGGCTGACCTCGGCCTCCCATGTCCATTGCTGCACGACGAACGCCAACTCAGGCAATGCAGGCGTCGCGACGGTGACGCCGTCTTTCGCGTTCCCCTTAGGCGTGAAAGCCGGGAGCTTCGATCAGACATTCGACTTGCTGCCAGCGCTTCCCGCTTCGACCTACAACGCGGCATTTGTCACGGCCAATGGCGGCAATGCCAACAGCGCATTGGTGGCACTGCTGGCGGGTCTCGATGCTGACAAGGCCTACTTGAATATTCACACCAGCACCGCGCCGGCCGGAGAAATTCGTGCGCTTCTGCACGTCGCTCCGGTACCTGTGCCAGCTGCAGTGTGGTTGTTCGGGTCGGCGCTCGCCGGCCTGACGGGCTTGCGCCGGCGCGCGACGCTTCCCAGCGCCTGAGTGGGTGACCACACGGGCTACCGTCGATGACCGGCAGGCGCCGATCATCGACGGGCGTCGTGTCGCTCGCGTTTTACCGGTGAGGGATACTGAATCTGTTTGCTACAGGTCGGCCAGCAGTGCCTGTGCCCGTTCGTACATCGGCATCACACACAGCCCCATTTTTTCCCAAATCGGATCGTGACGCTGACCTTTGCGGTGCAGCTTGACGTTCAGGCAGGCAATCGACGCCAGACGGTAGCCGGCGAGTGCCTGATACCACGGAATGTCATCGAATCGGCGGCCCATGCCGTCTTCGTAGATCGCTCGCAGCGTATCGGGCGAGGGCGGAAAGAGCGGGCGCCATTGTGGATGCCAGTTGGCGGTATCGGCGGCCATCATCAGCCAGCCGATGTCGAGTAGATGAGCGCCGATGCCGGAAATTTCCCAATCGATGATGCCGGTCAGGCGGCCGTCTTTGAACAGCACATTGCCAGGTTGGTAGTCACCGTGGAACAGTCCGATGGGTTGCCCGGTCGGCAGCGTCGCCTCGAGCGCGCGCGCCGTGGCTGCGCCGGCCGCAGTCCACGCCGGTTCGGGGGCCTGCGCATAAATCCTTTCCCAGCGCGTGATCTGCGCCGGCAGCGCTTCAGGCTGCTCCCAGTTCGCCAGGTGCCGCGCCCAGTCGAAGCGATGCACGGCTGGCAGCGCGGCGGCAGTCAGTCGCCACAGCGGCTCGGCGACAGCCTGCGTGCGGGCAAAAGCTGCGGCTGGATCCCATACGAAAAACACATCGCCAGGCAAACGCTCCATGACGATGAATGGGGTATCGAACCAGGGATTGGATTCGGCCGCCCACGGCACGGGTGGGACGGGCACGCCGTCGGCCTGCAATGCGCGCAGTAACGGAGCCTGGCGATAGACATCCGTATTGCCGTGCAATTTGACGCCGCGCGGCGCGAGCTTGATGACATAAGACCGGCTGCCGCCGCCGCCCTCGCATATGTCGAACAGAAACGTCAAGCCGGCATGACCGTCCGATTCGCGTAGATCAGTCACCAGCGCCGACTCGCCAAACGTGTCGGTGGCGAAGTGCTGTAAGCAAGGTCTCAATTCGTCGAGATGCATAGGCATGGGATCCCGCGCTACGGTGGCTTGGCAGTGGCGCCGGTTCAGGCCCGGGGCCGGGCGTCATAATAGCGCAAGGGGCCGGCGGACTACCCCGGGCTGCTGCCCGCCACTGTTGCCAACACAGTTGCGCCGACGCCCGCGAGCGCTTAGCGTTAAGCCGATAAAGCGGGCCTGCTCCAGGCCGCCCTGGCTTGAGGACACGTCGCCATGCGCCTGACTGTATGTTCAAATCTGCTCCTCCTGATCCTGTGGTCGCCGTGGTATGTCATCGCGGCCGAACCGGTCGGCGAAGTCACGGTAATGACCGGCGTCGCCGAGCGTCTGCCGGCTGGAGGCACCGGCGTCGTGCTGAAAAAAGGTGCACCCGTGTATGCACAGGACCGCATCGTGACCGCTGCGCGTTCCTTCATCGCGGTCCGTTTCGATGACGGCACTCGGTTCAATCTCGGGCCGGGAAGCGAGTTCCGTATCGGCGAAGTGCGTAGCGGCGCCGACGGCGTGTTCAGCGCTGAAGTTCTGCGCGGCGCATTTCGATTTGTGACCGGACTGATAGCTCGCCAGCGACCGCGGGCGATGCAGGTACGTACCGGCGTCGTCGCGACGATTGGAATCCGTGGAACAACGGTCGGTGGTGAAGTCGTCGGTGAGTCAGTCACCATAGTGCTGCTGGAAAACGAGGACGGTGAGCCAAAAGCATCGGCTATCGAGGTCGGTAATGACCACGGCACCGTGCTCATCGACCAGCAGGGCTACGGTACGACAGTGCCGGATGCCAACAGTCCGCCCACACCTCCAGCCCGGATGTCGCTTCGCGCCATCGAGAATCTCGTCCGTAATATCAATAGCATACAGAGAATATCTGTACCCAGGCCGACATTTCGGTGATAAGCCACTGAGACTGGATGAACCTGGGTTTTATTTCTATACTTTACGGCTAGTTCCCATCCGCAATTAATGTCAGTCATGATGAGACGCGTATGAATAACCCAGCTCGACTCGTCGCCGTCCTGGTGCCGCTGTCGCTCGCCGCACCCGTGCTGGCGTCCGATGGCCACACGGAACGCACAGTCTGCAGCCGCGAGGCATTCCAGGCCTGCCTCAATGGTGTCGGCAGTTCGGTAACGAACAGCGCCGGCCTGCGCGTCAGCGGCGGCAGCTACGGCAGTGTCGCGAGCGAGCGCAGTGGCCGCGCGTCCGACGACGAGACGCAGGCCGCGACAGCGTTCAGCACGGATGTCCTTGCTGCCGGCGATGGTGGGCAGGGCAGCGTATTCGCGCTATGGGGCAGTTACGCCTACGCCGATTTCGACAGCGACTTCAGTTTTGCGGGCAACTCGTTGGCCTATGACGCACATGCGCATAACGCGCTGGGCGGTCTCGACCGACTGTTCGCCGGGCGCTACCTGCTCGGCCTGGCCGGCGGCTATCAGAGCGCTACCGCCGATACGGTCTTCAACGGCGGTGGACAGGACAACGACGGCTACACGGTTGCCCCGTATGCGGCCATCCTGTTGACCGACATTTTCAGTATCGACGCGACCGGCGGTTACGCGTGGCTGGATTACGATCAGGATCGCGTGTCGCCGGTAGACGGCACCGATATCGAGGCGAGCTTCAGTGCCGATCGCTGGTTTGCGGCGAGCAATCTCAATGCGCTCACGAGCATCGGCAATTGGAATCTCGGCGGTAAGCTCGGCTACCTGTATACCGAAGAAGCGCAAGGCAGGTATGTCGAGGCTGGTAGCGCAGCCAGCGCTGCCGCCGGCCGCCTCAAGACCATAGGCCGGCGCCAGGTCGATTTGTCGCAAGTCGTCATCGGCGGCGACATCGGCTACAGCTTCGGCCGATTCGAACCGTACGTGATGGCGCAATACCGCAACGACTTGAGCCGAAATGACGGCGAATCCGCCGGCGGTCTGCCGGTCGGTTTTTCCAGCGTTCAGCCCGATGACGACGACGAAGTTGAACTCAGTATCGGCGTTCGCTATTACACGACCTGGGGTGTCTCCGGCGCGCTCGAATATTCGCGCGTCGAAGGCCGCCAGGATTTCGACAGCGACACCTTCCTGTTTACGTTGCGGGCGGCGTTGTAAAGCGCCAGCGCGCTCAGCCCAGCCCCAGCTTCTTCTTCCAGCGTGCCGCGCTGCGCGCGTGACTCGGCAGGTAACTGCCCTCGGCAAAGAATTTATCGTAGAAGCCGGTTTCCAGGCGATGGGCCTGCGTGTAGTAGCGAATGAGAATGCTCGGCACGGTACCGGGGAATTTGCCGAAAGTGTCGTAAATGTACTGGGCGATCGCGGTGACACAGTCGACCAGCTCGGGGCTCGGTCGCGCTGCCGTTTTTTTCACGCCAGGGTTGTCGGCAAATGGACCGGGGGTGGCCGCATCATAGGTCCCGCCGGGCCCGAACTTTATTTCGAGAAGAGCCTCGATAGCCGCGCGCATGTCGGCATAGAACGGCGGCGAGTAGGCCTGATAGACACCCTCGAGGCCGAGCGCGTTGGGGACCCCCCAACCTTCCTTCATCTCCAGCGTGAAACCGAGACCCGGCTCACCGGCCTTGGCCGCTGCCCCCATGATCGAGAACGGACTGACGCCGGAATAGAACCAGCCGCCGAGGCCGAGCGGCTGCAGCGCAAGCGCCATATTGTTGCCCATGATGCCCATCTCGACCGCTGACGTGGTCAGCAGATATTGCTCCATGTACGACAGCGGATATTTGCGTGCGGCATCGAGCAGGCCGCTCTTCATGAATGGTTCCAGTGCGCCGGCCGGGCGGCCGTGCAGGTCGTCCATGACGGTAAAGCCTGAGCCGGCGACGATGAATAGGAAATCGAGCAGCTGTTCGGACACATTGCCGACGGGGATGAACAAGGTCGATCCCGGCGTGTTGCCGTTCCACACATTGTGGTCGCTGTAGTGCGGCGCCGAGCGCGGCGGGGCGATGCGTTTATCGGATAATTTGCGGGTGTGCGCCTGGACGGTCTCGATCAACGACTCGGCCGCGCTCAAGCGCCCTTTGGTGGCCCAGTTGCCATCGCCGGATGCATCCCGCGTACTGACGTAATAGGTGCCGTCGTCCTGGGTATAAAACAGGTCGGCGTTCCCGACACCGGCCGCACCGGGCAGTGTGCGCCCGGTATAGCGAACGGAATAATTGCACAGTCCCGGCTGTGAGGTCGTGTGCGGGATCCCGTTGTGACAGCCGGAAACACCGAGGCCCGCGGCGATCAGCATGGAGCGTTCGAAGTCATCGAGCGCGGTTGGCGGCAGCTCCGATTTATAGGCAAGCGGGCCGTGCGGTATTTCCATGCCCCAGCCGAATCGCCGTGAACGGCGCCCGAACAGCGCGCTCATGAGCGGGAAAGCGTTGACTTCCTTGAGCAGCGCATTCCATTCGGCGACGTCGGCCGGGGCAGCCGTATTGGCGGCGGCTTGTGCACCACCGCTGCGGCCGGCAGCCAACGCGGCGAGGCCGGCCAGGTAAATAAATGCACGTCGAGTCAGGCCTGGTGGAAGGGGATGTTGTTCGTTCATGGTGTCACTCTTGTTCCAGCTACGTGGTCACAGACCGGGCGGCGGTGCCGGGTACCATTCTTCAGGTGCCGGCATCGTCATATCGGCGGGAATGATAAACAGCTCGAACGCCGTCGTCGTGGCTGCTTCGGTATCGAAGTAGGCATACGGTACGATGCCCTGCCACAGGCCAGACTGGATCATCGTGAAGCCGCGGGCCTCGAATTCGGCGCAGCGGGCCTCCCAGCTCAGGTCACCGCAATGAAACGCCGTGTGATGGATGCCTTCGCCATGCTTGTCGAGAAATTCGGTATAAATGCTGATGCCCTTGGTCGGCTGAATGATTTCCCACATCATGGTGCCGTTGAAGGCGAGTGCGAGTTTCATGGCGTGATCGGCTGGCTGCCCGCGGAAAGTCATGTTGCGGACGGTGGTCGAATCGAATGTATAGATGGCCCAGGGCCCGAGACCGAGTTGCGACATGCCATCCATGGTCCGATAGATGTCCCGCGTCACGATGCATATCTGCATGGTATCGCTCAGGAAACTGTTGCTGAGCGTGCGGTCGCTCGTCGCCGTCAACGGTGCAGCCATGATTGCTTGAACTCCCCAGGTTTTTTAAGCGCCCGAAATATCGGAGAATGCTTCCGTACCCTGCCGAATGTTGACGGTGGCCGGGGCGGAAATACGAGGATACCCAATTGAAGCCGTTACTCCATAATTCTTTCAAAGACATGATGAACGATGTCGTCGACGCTGGCACCTGCTGCGAGTGCGGCAGCTGCGTCGTGGTATGTCCGCACAACGTCATTGAATATATCGATGGCAAACCGAAGCAGACCGCCAAGGAATCTGCCGCGTTCGATTTCTGCGGCGTCAGCGAGGGTGCCGGCTGCGACGTCTGCGCGACCGTCTGTCCGCGCCTGTATCCGCGTGAACCGCATTTGAAGGATGTCGTGTTCGGTGAGAATCGCCCCTATGAAGATATCTTTGGCGTCTTCCGCCATATTTTCGTGGCCCGCACCAAACGTGCCGACCTCGCCGAAGCAGGACAAGACGGTGGCATCGTCACCGCGCTCCTGGCCTGGGCGCGGGAGACTGGCAACATCGATGGCGCAGTCGTTTCGGCGGTCGGGCCTGGCGACGACGCCTGTTTCCCAACGCCCAAAGTCGTCACGACCTATGACGAAATCAAAGCGAGCGCCGGCAGCTGGTATACCTATTGCCCGAACAATCTAGCTTTGACCGAAGTCCAGTCGCGCGACCTGAAGCAGGTCGCATTCGTCGGCGTGCCCTGCCAGATCACGCCCTTGCGCAAGATGGAGTACATGGATCCGAGCTTTCTTGTCACGCAGAAAAAGAAGCCCAAGATCATTCAACGCCAGCGCGAATTTCTGCGCGATTTCTCCGACCGCATATCGTTCAGCGTCGGGTTGTTCTGTACCGAGGTCTTCATGCCCGAACTCATGACTGAGCGTATCGAACAGCGTATGGGCATTCCGCTCAGCGAAGTGAAGCAGTTCAACGTCAAAGGCGAAGTGCTGATTTACAAGCGTGATGGCGATATCGCTCGCATTCCGCTGGAAGAAGCGATGGGTGAATACCAACGCCCGGAGTGCCGTCATTGCGGCGATTTCTCTGCCGAACTCGCCGACATCGCCTGCGGTGGCGTCGGTACCGACAGGGCAACGATTGTCGTCATCCGTACGGCCAAAGGCGAGGCTATCTGGCGCGACTTTCAAGCCAGCGGCCAGGTTGAAGTCGAACCGATCAAGGACAACAAGCGAGCGTGGAATATTCTTCTGCGACTGGCGCGTCGTCAGCGCGAGCGGATCCCGGCTGGCCGCCCGCGTGGCGCAACCGAATCCGGCTTGCCGCAATACGCACCGCTTGCCGCGTTTGCTGAAGTGGCAGAGCGGGTCGCTGCATCGGGTAAGGATGCCGATGAAACGCAAGCCTGCTACACCGCTGCGTATGCTGGCGCCGATCGTCCGTTTGAAGTCGTCGGCTACATGGCCGGTCAACCGATACCCGGCGACCCGGGCGAGGGCGGTGCGGGTGAGAAGCGCAAGCTGCCGCCACCGTTGACGCCGGAACAGGGTGGTGCTCCGCCCGGCTGGACAGCGCCCTGAAGAACTCGCTGTCGCGAATAGTCACCGCACTCGTGCCGTCTGGCACGGGCACGTTCGCGATATGTCTGCTGTTCGGCCTGATGTCGTCCGCCGCACCTGCGGCTGACTCGCCATTGGTTCCGTACGTCATACGTGATGGGGGTATTGCGGCGCCGCTGACGACGTCGCCGGGCAATGTCGACCGCGGACAAGCCGTCGCCATCGATCGCGAAGGAGGTAATTGCCTCGGTTGTCACGCGCTGCCGGTCGCCGCCGAATTCGCCGGTACGACCGGACCTGATCTCGCTGGGATTGGTGCCCGCCGAAGCGTGCCTGAATTGCGCCTGAGAATGGTCGATGCCAAGGCACTCAACCCGGCGACCATCATGCCGGCGTATTATCGCGTCGCGGGTTTGAACCGTGTACTGCATGCGTATGTCGGAAAGCCTATCCTGACTGCGCAGCAGATCGAGGATGTCGTTGCGTTTCTCGCCACGCTTAAGTAGTGATCAGGATGTGGCCAGTCACGTATGGCACGCCCGGCGTGGGAGGGTGGAGATATGTTTGAGCAGATTGATGAAAGCGTCGAACTGACGCGGCGCGAACTGCTGCGTCTGCTCGCCGGCCTGGCCCTGGCCTGGCCGTTAGGTAGTGTTGCAGGCGGTGGTGCTGCTGCGACCGAAGCCGCCATCGCCGAACTGCTGGGCGGCCGCGAACCGCAGGCCGGTCCGTTGACGCTGACCACGCCGGCTATCGCCGAAAACGGCAACACCGTTCCGCTCGGCGTTTCGGTCGAGTTGCTGTTTACGCCGACGGTGTATGTCAAAGCGGTGCATCTTTTCGCCGAGTTGAATCCGAATCCCGAAGTCGCCAGTTTCTTCTTCACGCCGGCCAGTGGCAGAGCGCGTATCGCGACGCGTATCCGCCTCGCCCGTACGCAACGTGTCATTGCGCTGGCCGAAATCTCCGATGGCCGCGTATGGCGGGCTGCGAACGAAGTCAAAGTCACGATTGGCGGCTGCGGCGGTTGAGCAGGTAGAGCAAGCATGGACAAACCCAGGGTCAAGGTTCCATCGCGGGTTAAACGCGGGCAGCCGTTTGAAGTCAAGGCGCTGCTGTCGCACAAGATGGAATCCGGGCAACGCAAGGACGAAACCACCGGCAAACTCATCCCGCAGATGATCGTGCACCGTTTCGTCTGTCGGCTGGACGGCACGGAAGTCCTGCGCGTGAAACTCTACCCGGCGGTCTCGGCCAACCCGTATTTCTCGTTCTACGTCGTGGCCGAGCAGAGTGGCAAACTCGAATTCGAGTGGGAAGACGACGACGGCATACGGTTTGCGATCACGCAACCGATCGAGGTCGAGCCGTGATCGCACGGCGGCGGGCCGGCCTGCTCGCCGGCTTTGCCGCACTGTGTGCCGTGCTCGCGGCCACACGCGCCGACGACATGGAAGACTGGGGCCGTCACGCTGTCGGTGAGCGTCGATCCGGTTACACCTACGCCGCACCCGAGACACGCGCGATGCAGGACGACGACTTCGAGAATCCGGGATTTCTGTGGGTCGAGCGTGGTGAGGAAGCCTGGTCGACAGTCGACGGCATGGCTGGCAAAACCTGCGCGAGCTGCCATGAAGATGCCGCAAGCACCATGCGTGGTGTCGGCGCGCGTTATCCGATGTACGCGCCTGAGCGGAAACAGTTGATCAACCTCGAACAACGCATCAATCAGTGCCGCACGGAGCGGATGCAGGCCGAGCCCTGGCCCTATGAGTCTGAAGCGCTGCTGGCGATGACGGCCTATGTGCAACACCAATCGCTCGACCTGCCGCTGGCGCCGGTCATCGACGGACCGTCAGCACCGTTTTTTGCTGCCGGCAAAGCGTTTTATCTGGAACGGCGCGGGCAGCTCGATTTCGCCTGCACGCATTGTCATGAGATGAACCACGGCAACTATCTGCGCGCGCAGCGGTTGAGCCAGGGCATGTCCAACGGATTTCCTGCCTATCGTTTGAAATGGCAGACGCTCGGCTCACTGCACCGGCGCATCATCGGCTGCAACGAAGACGTCCGCGCTGAGCCGTATCCAGCGGGCGCCCCTGAATATGTGAATCTGGAGCTTTATCTGGCCTGGCGCGCACGCGGATTGCCGGTCGAGACACCCGCCGTGCGCAACTGAACGATGCTGACGCGACGCGATTTTCTGCAGCTCGCGTTGGCGCTCGGCGCAAGCGGCGTCTGCTATGCGGATCCCGTCCGCGCTTTTGCCACGCAGCGCCTCACCGAAGACGAACTATTGCGTTTCGATGCGTTGGGTCAGGTCACGCTGCTGCACCTGACGGATATCCACGCTCAGTTGCTGCCGGTTTATTTTCGGGAGCCTGCTGTCAACCGTGGTGTCGGCGAGGTCGCCGGACTGCCGCCGCATCTGACTGGGGAAGCCTATCTCGACGCGTATGGTATCGCGCCTGGCAGCGCGCTTGCTTATGCGCTCTCCAGCGCGAATTTCGCGGCGCTGGCGCGCAGCTACGGCGCAGTTGGTGGCGTCGATCGGCTGGCGCATGTGGTCAAGGCGATCCGGGCCGAGCGGCCCGGGCGCACGTTACTGCTCGACGGTGGCGATACCTGGCAGGGTTCCTACACGGCGCTCGCCAGTCGCGGGGATGACATGGTCGAGGTCATGAACCTGCTTGGCGTCGAAGCGATGACCGCGCACTGGGAATTCACGTACGGCCAGGCGCGCGTGAAGGAACTGCAGAGCTCGCTCAAATTTCCGTTGCTCGCTGCCAACGTGTTCGATGCTGAATGGGACGAGCCGGTGTTTGATTCCACCGCGCGCTTCGAACGCGGTGGCATCAGCATTGCGGTGATCGGCCAGGCGTTTCCGTATACGCCGATCGCGAATCCGCGTTACCAGATTCCCGACTGGTCATTCGGTATACGCGAAGAATCCTTACGCGCAAAAGTTGCTGCCGCACGCGCTGATGGTGCCGGCCTGGTCGTTCTGCTGAGTCACAACGGTTTCGATGTCGATCGCAAGCTGGCGACCCGGATCGCCGGAATCGACGTCATTCTGAGCGGGCACACGCATGACGCTCTGCCACAGGCAGTGCGGGTCGGGCGCACTCTGTTGGTCGCCTCCGGTTCGCATGGCAAGTTTCTGTCGCGTCTCGATCTCGACGTGGGTCCGTCCGGCGTACGCGATTTCCGTTATCGCCTGATCCCGCTGTTTGCCGATGCCATCGCGCCCGATCGGGAGATGCAGACCCTGGTCCAGCGGCTGCGCGAGCCGCATGCGGAGATGCTCGGCGAGACGCTCGCGCGAAGCCGCTCGCTGCTCTATCGGCGCGGCAACGTCGCCGGCACGTTTGACGATCTGATCTGTACCGCGCTGAACACAACGCTCGAGACTGAAATCGCCATGTCACCGGGCTTCCGTTGGGGGACGAGCGTTCTGCCCGGCGAAAGTATTACGCGCGAGGACGTCTACAATCAGACTGCCATCACCTATCCACAAGCGTATCGTCGCAGCATGAACGGCGCGACCATCAAGACCATACTGGAAGACGTCGCTGACAACCTCTTTAATCCGGATCCCTATTATCAGCAGGGCGGCGACATGGTGCGGACGAGCGGGCTCGCTTATCGCCTGCGCATCGACGGCGCCGCCGGCGCGCGCATCGCGGATCTGCGGCTGCTCCCGGGCGGAGAACCGCTGCAGGCGGAGCGCGATTACGCAGTGGCAGGATGGGCGGCCGTCAATCAGCCGATGGAGGGTCCGCCGATCTATGACCTGGTCTGCGATTATCTGCAGCAGCAGGGCGAAGTGACGTTCGAAGCGCGCACCGATGTCGAACTTGTGTGATGACTGCGTGAGGGAAGGAACATGAATTGCACGATCAATGGGCGAATTGCGTTGGCCATGGTGATTGCATGCGCGCTGCTCGGCCCAGCAGCGAGTATGGCTCACGACGACAGCGGTACGCCGCAGAGCGAACCGATATGGACGTGGACGCCGGAACAGATCATCAAGCACGTCAACATCGTGCGCGCGGGTCGCGACCTCACCCCAGCAAAATGGCCGGATGGTGCCCGCGTTGCGGTCAGCTTATCGTTCGATTTCGATACCGAACCGGTCTGGATCGGTTTTCAGGAACAGTCCAGTCCGTCATACATGTCGCGCGGCGAATATGGCGCACGTGCCGGCATGCCGCGTGTGTTAAAGCTGCTTGCGCGCCACGACCTCCCGGCGACGTTCTTCATTCCGGCGATGTCGATGGAGCTTCATCCGGAAGTCATCAAGGAGCTGATCAAGCACCCGCGTTACGAGATCGGTTTTCATTCCTACGTTCATGAAAATCCGCTGCGACTGACCGAACCGGAGGAGCGGCAGGTTTATGCACGAGCAATGGATATTTTTCTCAAACATGTCGGACACCGGCCGACCGGTTTTCGTTCGGCGGCCTGGGATCTCACCGAATCGACGATCAAGATAGTCAAGGAGATGGGCTTTACGTACGAAAGCAGCATGATGGCCGACGATCGGCCCTACCAGTTGATGACCAACGGTGAGGATACGGGACTGGTCGAGTTGCCGGTCGAATGGATCCTGGATGACTGGCCGGTGTTTCAGGTGAGCTGGCCCAGCAAGCATGTGGCTTTGCGCAACGCCGAGGATGTCTACTCGATCTGGCGCGACGAGTTCGACGGCGCCTATGAGGAAGGCACCTTATACATCCTCGCCCTGCATCCGCAGGTCATTGGTCACCGCTATCGCATGGCGATGCTCGAACGCCTCGTCAGCTATATGAAATCCAAGCCCGGTGTGTGGTTCGCGACCCATGACGAAATAGCGCGCTATGTGCGAGAGCAGGCCGCGAAGTAGCGACCTGCGTTGTGCTCTGCCAGCTGCTGCTACTACACTGCCGGGCATGAATACGCCGCCTGTCCCAGCTCCCGAGGACTGTCTCGCGCCCAGCGTGACAGTCGAATCCGACCATTCTGCGGTCGTTGCTTTCGCGCATGAGCACGGTCACGGCACCGATGATCGCGAACGGGCCTGTGCGCTTTACTATGCAGTACGCGATGGCATACGGTACGACGCATATTCAATCGAACTGACGCCGGCCGGCCTCAGCGCCAGCCAGGCTTTGGCCTGGGGCCGTGGCTGGTGCGTGAGCAAGGCCGTGTTACTCACCGCCTGTTGTCGCGCGCTCGGCATCCCCGCTGCGCTCGGCTTTGCCGACGTACGCAATCATCTCTCGACTGAACGCATGCGCCAGACGATGAAGACCGATGTCTTCATCTGGCATGGCTATACCACGATATGGTTGGGGGGCGCCTGGCGCAAAGCGACTCCCGCGTTCAATCGCGAATTATGCGAGAAATTCCGCATTCACACGCTCGAATTCGATGGCCATGAGGATTCGATTTATCAACCGTTCGATCTCGAAGGTCGCCAGCACATGGAATACCTGACCTACCGCGGTGAATATGTCGATTTGCCGATTGCGCGCATGACCGCCGATTTCCGTCGTTTCTACCCGCAGCTCGTCGAGATTGAAGGCAGTACGGATTTCGACCGCGAAGTCGAGGCGGAAACACGCCTGCCGGCGTGAACCGACGCATCGCGGCGCCGCTGTCCGCGTCTGCGCGGAAGATCATTATCACTGGTGCCGTGCTGATCTATGGCACGGGTTTCTTGCTGTGGTATAGCGCGACTCCGCTCGGCATGTTTCCGGTGCTGGACGCCCGCGAAATTATCGAATTGAGCGCGCACATCGCGGCAGGTGACCTGCCGGCAGAACCGTTTTATCGCGCACCGCTCTATCCAGCCCTGCTCGCATTCGTCCGCCTGGCCGGCAGTTCGTTGGCCGCACTGCCATTCAACGCGCGGCTATTGAATGGGCTCCTGCATCTGCTCAGCACGGCGCTGGTGTGGCGGGTGGCCTGGCAGCTGTGGCGCACTGAGGGTGCAGCGTTGTTTGCCGCTGCGCTTTTCGGGCTCTATCCAGTGGCGCTCTATTTCGCCGCCGATGCGCTCGATATCACGCTCGCCATCACGCTGATGCTGGCAGCCATCGAGCGTTGCCTGGCAGCGCGCGCAGCGCGTTCGGGTGCGGCGCTGGCCAGCGCCGGTCTGTTGTTTGCACTGGCCACCCTGACACGCCCGCAAATGCTGATGTTCATGCCGTGCTGGGCGTGTTTCGCCGCACTCGAGTGGCGCGAGCTTGGCTGGACGGTCATGCGCGGCGGCGCCATGCTGGCGCCTGCGCTGCTGGTGTTCCTGTGCATGAGCGCAATCAATCACGAGCTCGGCGGGAGCTGGCGCGTGCTGCCCTGGCAGGGCGATTTCAATCTGTGGGCGGCCAATCACACCGGTGCAAACGGGCGCTACTTCGTACAGCGCACGCGTCTTGGTTCATACGACGACCAGGCCAATCCGGCTCGTCTTGAATCGGAGCGCCTTTACGGCCAGGCGAATCCTGGTGCGCCGACCGACATCGAGCACATGTCGCGTTATTGGCGCGCACTACTGCGGTCCGACATCGCGGCTGATCCGCAGCGTTGGGTCGCGCTGCTGGCGTCGAAAGTTTTTTATCTCGTGAACAACGTCGAGCAATACAACAACAAGACCTATGCATTTCATCGCGCACAATCGCCTTGGTTGCGTTGGAATCCACTGTGCTGGGCATTTGTGCTGGCCTGCGGCTGTGCCGGCTTCAGCGCTGCCGGCAGTGCCGGCTGGCGTCGTCGTGAGTTCGCCTTGCTGCTCGGCATGGGGTTGCTCTATGCCGGCGGCCTGTTAGTGACCTATGTCAGCGATCGTTTCCGTCTGCCGCTGGTGCCGCTCGCTGCGATCGCGAGTGGTGGACTGTTCGCCGGTCGCGCAATCGGCAAACAGTGGCAGACGCCGGCGATAGTGGGGGTCATTCTGCTGGTGAGCTTGTGGCCGGTAGCGCGGGCCGAACGCGAAAGCACGTATGTTCAGGATCATCTGTTGCGCGCGCGCGCGGCCGCAATGCTCGGCGACGATGCTGCTGCGATAGTCGATACGGACGCTGCGCTGCTGCGCGCGCCGGGCGATCAGGCTGCACTCGAATTGTTGTGCGTGGCACATTTCAACGCGTGGTTGCGCGGCGTTCAGGCGACAACCGAGCTGCCCGCGTTGATCGATCTGTGCACGCCCGTCGCGGCTTATTCGCCGCCGGCACAGCGCCTGCTCGGGATCGCATTCTGGCGCAGCGGTCGCCAGGCCGACGCGCTCGCGCGATGGCGTCGGCTGGTTGCTGTGGGCGGACCCGAGAGCGAGGCGGCGCTGGCGGCCTTGATTCTGGTCGGTGAGCAGTCCGTCGATAGCATCAAGCTCGATAGCACACGGCAGCCGCCACCGACGCCGCTGTTGCTGTTCGCTCTTGCGCGCGCAGGACACACCGAGGCCGCGCGTCTGCTTGCGGAACAACTCAGTGCAGCGGAGATTGCGCGCCAGCGCGCAGAGATCGAGCGGACGTTTCAAAGACCTTGATCGAAGCGATCACGGCGCGCAGTGGCCGGCAGTGCCTGGCGTGCATTGCGCATTCGGAAAAAACACCGGCTCGCCAGCCACCCGGAAAGCCGCGATGGCAGCCTGACCGTCAGCCCCGCGCAGCCAGTCGATGAAAGCCCGCCCTGCCGCCGCCTTGACCGCCGGATGTCGGCTCGGATTGACCAGAATCAAGCTGTACTGATTGAACAACGCAGGGTCGCCGGCATAAAGCTGACGATGATTGCGACGTCGGGTGAACGCGAGCCAGCTCGCGCGGTCGGCGAGCGTGTAGGCATCCAGTTCGACAGCCACCGCGAGCGCGCGATCCATGGCACTGCCGCTGTCGCGATACCAGAGATCGTGCGCGGGCGTGACAGTGACACCGGCAGCCCGCCACAGCTCCATTTCGCGCATGTGTGTGCCACTCAAGTCACCACGAGATACAAACGTTGCGTGATGTGTGGCAATGTGCGAGAACGCGTCGCGGGCGCTGTTGGCACGGCTGACACCGGCGGGGTCGTGCGCGGGCCCGACGATGACGAACTGGTTGTACATCAGTGGTAGTCGTTCGACCCCATGTCCTGCGGCGATGAATTCTGCCTCGGCCGCCGGTGCGTGTACGAGCACGACGTCGGCGTTGCCGTCAGCGGCGTTCTTCAGCGCCTGACCGGTGCCAACGGCAATGACACGTATGTCGAGGTGGAGTGCCGCGCGGACACGTGGCAGCAGATCGTCGAACAGCCCGGTGCTCGCGGTCGAAGTGGTCGACTGTACGGTGATGAAAGGCAGCGTCTCGGCGCGCGCTGCCGGCAGCTGGAGCAGGGCGACGATAACGGCAAGCAGCGGCACGCGCCGCCAGCATTGCCGAGAGCGCCTCTCGTTTGTCACCTGGCGCAGCGGCGACATCGACGCGCTTACCCGGCGGCGGCGGTGTCCGGATGCGCTGCGCGCCAGGCCAGGGTACCGAGCACGGCGCCGGTCAGTCCGAAAGCGAAATGCGTCACCAACGGAAACAGGTTGCCGTGGCGCAGTGAGCCGATCGTGAGGCCGGCGAACGACGCCAGCGCGAGCATCACCAGCGGCTTCATGAGAAACGCCAGGCCACCGGCCAGCGCCGCTACCGGTGTGCGCGCGAATCGCGGCCCACATACACGCCACAGCCCATCGAGGACAATCGTGCTGATGGCATAAGCCGGCGCCTGTGTCAGCCCGTGCTGAGCAAACCCCGTGAACCCTGCCGTGCCGGCAATGTAGCCGACGGCGCACAGCGTTGCCGCCCAGGTCGCCTGCGACCAGTGTCGGGAGGCAACGATACCGGCCATCCAGATCAGGCCGTAATGCCCGGGCAAACCGAGTTTCAGATTCCAGGCTTGATGGATACCGGCCAGGATGACGCCGATACCGAGCAGCGCCGCGTAATGCGCGGCGCCCCGATCGATCCAGGCTTCAGGCCTGGAAGTCTTTGATGCGTTGCTTGTCAGCGACGACGTAATCGGCCGATTCATCAGTGCTCCTTTCGACGAGTAGAACCGCATGACCGTCAATGCGTATCGGCCGCGCCCAGCGCCCGAGCGCAACTCGCAAGTGGTCCTGCGCGGTGATATCCGGACCATCGAGCACGACCACGCGCTCGATGCCAGTGGTCTCGACCAGGTCGCGGATGGTCATGCAGCAGTCGTCGAGTTCGCGGATACGGCGAACCCAGATGTAACGTCCATCGTTACCGTGCGCATGCAGGCCAACGCCGGCCAGTGCGCCGATGATACCGCCACGCGTGCCGGTCAGCCCTTCGAGATAGATATCGGCGGCACTCGCAGTCTCGCGCGCGAGATCCTGGTCGAGGACCTGCGTCTGCGCGGTCAGACCGAAAGCGATCACGGTGCGCGCAGCGGCAAGCGGGGCCAGGCACAGACCGGCATCAGCGCCGGTCGCCGACTGGCTGAGCAGATACTCGCGGCAGAATTCGCGGATGGCCTCGAGTTGACCGCGCGGGGTGACGCGCAGGCAAGCCGAACTGTTGTGCGAGGTATACGGAATGCGAGGATCGACCAGCAGCTGATGGCGCGTGATGCCGTGCGTGGTCGCCAGTGCGCTGGCCTGCAGACCACTTGCCAGCTGGCGCGCACGGAAACCCGTGCCCCGGGTCTCTAGATTGTCGGTGTCATCGATGCCGATCAGCAGAGTGATGTCACTGGCAGTGCTCATGGCTGGCGTCGCAATCCGATTCTCTCACTGTTCGCAATTGTCATCGAAACACCGCCCTCAGGGAACCGACCCGGGCCAACTGGTCAGGTTAGGCTGCATTCCCGCTTGCGACGCACCAATGGCAGCGCTGCCGCCAGCAGCAGGACGGAGGCCGGCAGCGGGACAGTCGTTACGCTGAGATTGTCGATGACGAACTTGTCGGATGCGTAGAACAGTACGGAACTGAAGTTACCGAAACTGCCGTCGTAATCGAACACCTGCCAGTCCGGTCCGGTCCACAGGATATTTTGGAAATCGTGCACCAGATTACTGTGAGCATCGAGAAGTGCAATATTAATCGTTCCCGCACTGGCAGGACGACGGAAATCAAACGAGATGGCGCTGGCCGGGCCGCCGGTAATGCTGCTGATAATAGAGAGCCACACATGAACCGGTTTTTCATCGAAATGCAGCACGTTACCGTCAGCAGCGAATGGTTGGCCGAAACTCGATGGTGATTTCACTTTGGCGAGCGTGCCGCCGCTACTGAAGATGAGACCAAGCGGCTGGTACTGGGCGGTCAACGTGTCATTGGCGTTGATGTCCGCTTCGTCGAATGTCACGGTGATGGTTGCCGCGAGCGTGGCGCTGCTGAAGGTGACACTGAGCCCCAGGATGAGGGCGGAAGGTGCGAGAAGATTCATTTTCGTGGTTACTCCGGGGTCCAGCGCTAATATTTTTTTCTGGGCGTAATGGTGCAGGGTGGCGCGCCACGCCTCGACCAGACTCCCTGGCCCGCGTTCGGGCGCACCTGCCCGCGCGAGATTGGCACGCAAGGAGCCTGCCCTCAAATAGGTAAATCCGTTCATATTCACGAATATCCTGTGTAACGGTGAGTGGCGTCGCGGCGGCATCAGAACAAGGTGAATTCGACCCCGCCGTAGAGAAAACGCCCGCTTTGCGGCAGGCCAACGGCTTCTTCGTAGTTCTCATCGAACAGATTGTCGGCACCGGCATACAGCGTGCAGCGGCACGCGCTGACGGTTTGCGCCAGGCGCAGGTTGACCAGCGTGTAGGCGTTCAGCGAGCGCGTTTGTGGTTCGCCCTGGCGGGCAAAATAAAATTCGCCGCTGACGTGCTGAGCGGCCGCGGTCAGCGCCGCGCCGCCCGGCAGTCGATGCGTGGTCTGCACGACCAGTTTGTGTTTAGGACGATATTGCAGTTCGTCACGCGCACTGGATTCGCCATGGTCCGATGCATCGAGATAGGAGTACGAACCCTCGATACGGGTCTGTTCGCTGAACCTGCTTTGCGCGGTCAGTTCTGCGCCTTGAAAACGATAGCGCTGATTATTGGCGAAAGTCTCGGTCAGCGGATCGCGGTCGATGAAGTTGCGTACATCGCTGCGGAACACGCTCAGGCCCACCGCCAGCCAGTCGATTCCGCTGTAATCAAACCCGGTTTCATACGTCATCGACGTCTCCGCGGTGAGCGAAGGGTCGCCGGAGATAGTGTCGTAGAGTTGTTGCACTGATGGCATGCGGACCTTGCGGCCGGCACCGCCACGCAGACGAAGGTCGGCACGCAGCGGATAGCTCAGGCCGGTCGAATAGCTGTAGTCCGACGCATCCGTGTTGTCGTCCCGTGTCAGCCAATGGCGCGCGTAGCCGATGACGACATCGAGTTCGGGCCACGGCTGGAAGCTGGTTTCAACAGCGGTTGTGGCTACGTCGAGAGTGCGGTCCTGCGAAAATGGCCGCAGCGCAAATCTGACGACGTCGTAGCGCGTCGGTGTGCCGCCGCCCGAGCCATCGCCACCGCTGCCGCAGGCGTTGCCCGCCGGTGGAACATTGACGATAGGTGCGCCGCTGCCCGGGGTCGATGGCGATGGCGGCGCGACGACAACAGGCGGCGCGGATGGTCCAGTCAGCGTCGTCGACGACGTCGGTGCGACGAGAAAGACAGCGAGTCCGCCGGGCCCGCCGGTCGGCGGTTCCGAGGCGCCCCAGAAGCCACTGGTGTCGACCTGCCGCAATTCGATTGCGGCGAATGCGTTGGGTCGCCCGCCGGTGCTCTGGGCCTGAAAACCGAGCAGTTCGGCAATGCTGGTATTGGTGATGCTCCACAAGGCCGTCTCACCGTCAAACAGCGGATCAGCGCCCCCACCGCCGCCGCCAGGTCGTTGCCAGCCGACGCGGCCACGAAAGCCGTAGTTGTTGATGATGTCGCCGCCGCCAGGCGGGAAGAAGTTCACGGCACCGCCGGTCGAAGCCTGCGTGGCAGGATTGTTGACGAAACTCCAGTCGCTGATGTCGACCGTGGCATCGGGCAGGAAATACAGCCGTGAAATGTAGGTATCCGGCACCGGCGGACCGGAACCTCCGGCAACGAAGAAATTGCCTGCAGCCAGACTTTGCAGGCTGAAGTCGACGCCGCCGCCGGCGTTGTTGACGAGATTCAGCGCAGCGATCGTTTGATTCGCACCACTTGAATTCGTCGCACTGAAATTGTTTGTCGACAGATAATTGAAATTCAACGTCGCGCTGGTTGCCGTGGCAAGCGTGACGGCCGGTGTACTAGGTGTCGGCGTCGGTGCCGGCGTCGGCGGCACCAGAGGAATATCACGCGTCAGACAATCCTGCACGAAATGTTCCTGGCGACGGTCGACCATGATGGTGACGGCGCCACCAAAAGCGTGGTCGTAGCGCAGTTCATTGTGAACGCCGTAGACACGCGAATGGGCGTCGTCGGTAAACGTCCCGCGAAAGCTCACATCCGCCAGGGTGCGCGAGAATGGATCGGAGTAACGATTGACGTTATCGTCAAGCCTATTCAGATAAGCCCAAGCGCGATCCGACCACGGGCCTTCCGGATCCCAGGCCAGCGTAAGCTGCGCAGACAACGATTCCTGATCGTCGACACGCTGCCAGCGCGGTCGATTAGCGAACGGATCGGCATCGTCGTCGACGACCGAGCCGGGTGCACCATAGCCGCCTTCGGCGTAGGTGAACGTCGCACCGAAATCCACCGTCGGCGTCAATTCGCGATAGGCATTGAAGTAGGCATTGTTGCGTTCGCGATCGCTGTTGTTACGCAGTCCGTCGCGCTCCAGGCTGGTTGACGTGAAGCTGTCGGCGAGCGGAAATCCGCGGCGCGACTGGCGGCCGCCAGCCGCAAACACCGCGCTCCGTTGATCGCCCCAGGAATAGCTGCCATTCACCCGATAGTGATCGCCGCTGCCATACTCGGCGCGTGAGGAAGCCGACTGCCCGTTGCCACCTTGTCGCGTGATGACGTTGATCACAGCACCGAGCGCGCCATCGCCATAGAGCGTGGAACTCGCGCCCGTCGTCATCTTGATACGGGCGATGTTCTCGGTCGGAATGAGCGTCGGGTCGAACTGGCCATCGAAGGTGTCGCCGAAAGGCACACCGTTCAACAGCAGCTTGACGTGGCGCGTTCGATAGCCGCGGACATCGATGCGCGGGCTGCCCTGGCCGCCGGTACGGACGTTCACACCAGGCAGCAGTTCGATTGCTTCATCCAGCGTGCGCGCGCCGCGCGCCTCGAAGTCGCTCCGCTCGAGTTGATAAACCGTGCCGATACGCTCGACGGCCGGCTGCTGCCCGGTGATGATGATTTCCTGCAGCTGTTCGCCGCGGCTGATGGGCGTCGCCGCGATTGGAGTCGCCGCCACCAGGCAGGCCCCCAGCAGCACGCCAGATACCCAAGCCGGGACATATCCGGCGAGTGTATGTCGGGCCCTGCGGTGGCATAAGATAGGCATACCGAAACATATTCCGTAAGGCAAGCCGGGTGCAACCCGGTCCCCCAGCAGGGTCAGTTGCAGGTCATGAGCAAAGTGTGCGAACAGTGGGGTGGAGCGGCTGGCCGCGGCGTTGTCACCGGGCTGATAACGACAGGCGATACCGACAGGACATGAAAATCGCACTCGAATTGGGTTGGCGGGTGGTCGAGGGCGACAGTGTGGTCGTGATCGAGCCGGTCTTGTTCGAGCTGCTCGAAGCAGTTGAGCGTGGCGGGCATCTCAATTTCGCAGCGCACGCAACCGGCGTCTCCTACCGCCATGCCTGGGGCTTGATGCGCAGCTGGGAGGAACGCCTGCGGGCGCCGCTGGTAAACCTCAAGCGCGGCAGCGGCGCGACCTTGACGGCCGCTGGCCGCGCGCTGCTCGACGCCCGCGCCCGCGTGCGACTCGAGACCCAGGCGGCGCTGGTTGCTGCGGCCGACACCGCTACCGCCGGTTTCGCCGTCGCACTGGGCGCACGCCCCAGAACGTTGCGTATCGCGTCCAGCAGCAGCGAGCGCGTGACCGAGCTGGTCGCCATGTTGAGTCAGCAATCCTGGCTGCCCCAGCTCGATCTCACCGGCAGCGAAGGTGCGCTGCGTCGCTATCAACGCAGCGAAGTCGATATCGCCGGGTTTCATCTGCCGCTGGGAGAACTTGGCCACTCGGTCGCCGCGACGCTGCTCGCCCTGCTGGATGACGCGCGCGATCAGGTCTTTCTGCTCGAGCTGCGCGTACTCGGCCTGATGTCACGCGCCAACCGGCCGGTGACCGATCTCGCCGATCTTCCCGGCAGCGAATTGCGTCTGATCAATCGCCAGCCCGGGGCCGGCACGCGACTGGTCCTGGATGGGTTGCTCGGGCAGCGCGGTATAGCGCCGGGTGCGATCAACGGTTATCGCGACGAGGAGTACACGCATTCCGCGGTGGCGGCAACGGTGGCAAGCGGCGGGGCTGACGTTGCGCTCGGCACGGCCGAGGCTGCTGCGCGTTTCGATCTGCGGTTCACGCCGCTGGTGCAGGAACGTTTCTATCTGTGCGCGCGCAAATCGGCGCCGCGCGAACTGCTTACGGCGCTGGCCACCATGACCAGCGAGACGCTCGCGCGCGGAGCCCGAACAGCGACGGCCGATGCGCAGCCGGGCGTCAAGCTGTTGCGCCGGCTGCACAGCGCACTGTAAGCGCCGTAATATTTCAGGCGCGAAGCACCGCCGCACAGGCGCGCATGAAATGGTCGATATTGCCACCGTTGATACCGGCCACATTGATGCGGCTCGAATCGACCATGTAGATACCGAACTCGCTCTGCAGACGTCGCACCTGTTCCGGGGTGATGCCTAAGAACGAGAACATGCCGCGTTGCTCGCGGATGAAACTGAAATCACGCTGAGCGGCTTCGCTGAGACGAACGGCGAGTACGTCGCGGAGCGAGTTGATGCGGTTGCGCATGACGGTCAGCTCCTCGACCCAGTTCGCATTCAGTGCTTCATCGTTCAAGATGGTCTCGACGATGGCCGCGCCGTGTGCCGGCGGCATGGAATAGATCCCGCGCACGACCGAACCGAGCTGGCTCTGGACGATGCCGGCGACACCATTGCTCGTGCTCACGATCTGGAGCGCACCGACACGTTCGCGATAGAGTCCAAAGTTCTTGGAATACGAACTTGCCAGTACCAGCTCAGGGCAGGCGGCGGCCATGATGCGGACGCCGATGGCGTCTTCTTCCAGTCCGTCGCCGAGTCCCTGGTAAGCCAGGTCGATGAACGGGATGAAGCCGCGTTGATTGGCGAGTTCAGCCACGCGATGCCAGTGTTCGGCCTTGAGATCGACGCCGGACGGGTTATGGCAGCAGCCATGCAGCAGCACGAGATCACCTGCCGGTACTTCAGCCAGCGCCGCCATCATGGCTTCGGCATCGAGCCCGCGCGTGGCCTGATCGTAATAGGCGTACGTCTTGATCTTGAGGCCGGAATTGCCGAGCAGCGGCACATGATTGGCCCAGGTCGGATCGCTGACCCAGACGGTGGTTTCCGGCCGAGCGCGCTTGACCAGTTCAGCGGCAACGCGAAGCGCGCCGCAGCCGCCAGGCGTCTGCACGCCGGCAACACGCTTGTCTTTGAGCACACCGTGATCGCGGCCGAACATCAGTCGGCGGACGGCATCGTTGAATTCCGGTGTCCCCGGCGGGCCGATATACGTTTTCGTCGTCGCTTGATCGATATAGCGTTGTTCCGCTTCGGCGACACAGGCAAGTATCGGCGTGGCGCCGGCTTCGTCGCGGTAGACGCCGACGCCGAGGTCGACTTTCTGTGTGCGGGAATCTTCGCGGTAAGCGGCCATCAGGCCGAGGATGGGATCGGGACTCAGAACTTCGAGAACTTCAAACATGGGGGCAGGTGCTCCACGGGGCTGTCGCGCGGCGCGCGACTATAGCACAAGCCCTGACCGGCGCCGAAAAGCGACGCGGCTCCAGGGTCCTCAGCGGTGATTCAACGCTCGAAGCAGCGCTGTTGTGCCGAAGCGGCGCGCAGTGCGTCGATATCCGCCTGCACTTGCGGTGCCCGCGCGCTGGCGCGATATTCCGTGAATGCCTGATAGGGGAGGTAATAGAACGCGGGTGCCCATACTGCGCCAATGAATACGCCGGTCTGGCTGCGCGGATCTTCCCAGAACGAGGGTCGGTAGTTGAGCTGCTGGCGGCTGAGCGCAACGCGCTGCTGATAGAGCGCGCGGCAATCGAGGCCCGGTGCCAGCGGTTGAATCGTCGGTGCTAGCGGACCGTTAATCAGTTGGCGGGCATCGTCGAAACGGGCGCGCGCCAGGCGATCGAGCGCGACGCGATCGCGCGGAATGGCCGGCCACGGTGGTGGTTCGGTTGCGCCAACCACGCCAGTCAGCAATACACCGGCCAGCAGGCAAGACATCGAGCGCATGGTTCTACCCTGGGTCATCTACCGACCGTGTCGGCACGCCGACGGGCGAACTTGAGGGGAACCAACGCCGCTCACCTCATCGTCGTTTGCGACGGTGAGGTGAGGGCACACCGGAGCTGCTTACTTGGCAGCGGCTTCGATGTAGAGGAACGACAGACCAGCCGAGGCGCCGAGTCCAGTGCTCGATTCGATCGCGAGCGGCTGCAGGCCGATGTTTTTCGCGCCGCCGCCAAGCAGGGCTTTGGCACCGAGGCCGAGACCCGCTGCTGCGGAAGCTTCTGCACCGACGTATTTGCCGGCCAATGCTTTCGCCCCAGGGCTGACGTCAGACGACGCGGCGATAACCGTGAATGCCATCTTTTCGTCCTGCTTGAAGCTCAGGTCGAGGCCGAGGGCGATACCGGTTTCACCGACATATTCTTCCGACTGACCGCCTTTGGCGTAGACGCATTTGACGTCGGCGGTCGAGCGGACGAGCAGGTTGACGCGGCTGCCCGGGACCACCGAGCAGGTCAGCACGCCGACTTCGATGCCGCTTTGGGCCTGCGCTGCGCCGAGTGGCAGGCCAGCCGCGCTGCTGGCAAGCGCCAGGGCCAGTATGTTTCCTAACTTCATGGTAATCACCCTCTGAACATTTTCTTGTGCGGAACTGTTGTTGGAAGCTCAGCCTTAGGCAGAGCTCCTGTGGCGGGCAGATTCTCCCAACGGCCCCGGGCTTTGTCCAGAACGTCTGATGAGAACTGCGTCGTAAGCCGGCGGAAGGATGCAAATCGGATTCGATAACTGTATATATAACCAGATAACCCGCCCGGTGCCTGCCCATGTCGCTGTCGAGCTCGCCTGCTCCGGCCTACGCCGAACTCTGCTGTCTGAGTAATTTCTCGTTTCTGCACGGCGCTTCGCATCCCGAGGAACTGGTGGGCGCGGCGCAGGCGCTCGGCTATACCGCGCTGGCGCTGACCGACGAATGCACCCTTGCTGGTGCCGTGCGCGCGCACGTGGCCGCGCGCGATGGCGGGTTCAAGCTCATCGTCGGCAGCAGCTTCCGGCTGCACGACGGCACACGACTGGTGCTGCTGGCCGACGATGCGGCCGCTTATCGGCAGATCTCGGCGTTGATCACCTGTGGTCGCCGCCGCACGGACAAAGGCGAGTACCGACTCGAGCGAGCCGATCTCGAAACGCTGGTGTCATCGGCCCTGGCCATCTGGCTACCGGGTGGCGACGACGACGATGCCGCGCGCGCGCAGTGGTTCGAGCGCTGGTTTGCCGGGCGCGGCTGGGTCGGTGTGGGTTTGTTCTATGGCGGTACCGACGACGCATGCCTGGCCCGGACGGCCGCGCTGGCCGGCAGCTTGCCATTGGTCGCCGTCGGCGACGTCCTGATGCATGGGGCGGCGCGTCGGCCGTTGCTCGATACGATCACCGCCATCCGCCTGCGCACAACCGTCATGACCGCCGGCCTGGAACTGCCGGCGAATAACGAACGTCATCTGCGGCCCCGCGCGCGGCTGGCCCGGATCTACCCGGGCGCGATGCTCGCTGAGACGCTGACCATCGCCGCGCGGTGCACCTTCACCCTGGCCGAATTGCGCTATGACTATCCGCGCGAACTGGTGCCCGGGGGCTTGACGCCGAGTGCGCATCTGCGGGCTCTGACCGAGACCGGCATGCGTCAACGCTGGCCGGCCGGTATTCCGGACAAAGTCACCCGGCTGGTCGAGCACGAACTCGCGCTCATCGCCGAACTCCGCTACGAAGCATTTTTTCTGACAGTGCACGATATCGTCCTGTTTGCGCGCGGGCGCGGCATCCTCTGCCAGGGACGCGGTTCGGCGGCGAACTCGGCGGTCTGTTACAGCCTCGGGATCACGGAAGTCGATCCGGCGCGCATGGACATGCTGTTCGAACGGTTTCTGTCCAGGGAGCGTAACGAGCCGCCGGATATCGATGTCGATTTCGAACACGAGCGGCGTGAGGAAGTCATCCAGTACATCTACGGCAAGTACGGCCGCGAACGCGCAGCGCTCGCTGCCACCGTCATTCGCTACAAGCTGCGCAGCGCGGTGCGCGACGTCGGCAAGGCGCTTGGCATGAGCGTTGAGCAGGTCGGTCGACTGACGCGCAATCTGTATTGGTGGGATCGTGGCGCGGCTCTGCCCGAGCGTCTGCGTGAAGCCGGCTTCGACCCCGACAATCCGGTCCTGCGCCGCGTGCTCGCGCTGGTCATCGAGCTGATTGGTTTCCCGCGTCATCTCTCACAGCATGTCGGCGGCTTCATCATTGCCGAGCGCCCGCTGTCTGAGCTGGTACCGATAGAAAACGCGGCGATGCCCGAGCGCACGGTCATTCAATGGGACAAGGACGATCTCGAAACACTCGGCCTGCTCAAAGTCGACTGCCTGTGCCTGGGCATGCTGAGTGCCATCCGTCGCAGCTTCGATCTGATCAGGGACTATTCGGGGCACGCGCTGGATATGGCCAGTGTCCCGGCCGAGGATGAGCCCACTTACACCATGATCCAGCACGCCGATACGGTCGGCGTATTTCAGATCGAATCGCGCGCGCAGATGGCGATGCTGCCGCGCCTGCGCCCGGCCTGCTATTACGATCTGGTGATCGAAATCGCGCTGATCAGACCGGGACCGATACAAGGTGAGATGGTGCACCCGTATCTGCGCCGGCGTAATGACGAAGAGGCCGTGACGTATCCGAGCGAGGAAGTCCGCGCGGTGCTCGAACGAACGCTCGGTGTGCCGTTGTTTCAGGAACAGGTCATCAAGCTGGCGATGGTCGCAGCGGGGTTCTCGCCTGGCGAGGCGGATCAACTGCGCCGTTCGATGGCAACCTGGAAACGCAACGGCGGCATCGAACAGTTTCGCGCCAAGCTCGTCGATGGCATGCGCGCACGCGGTTACGAAGCGGAATTCGCCGAGCGCATATTCCGCCAGATTGAGGGTTTCGGCGAATACGGTTTCCCTGAATCGCATTCAGCGAGTTTCGCGCTGCTCGCCTATGTCTCGGCCTGGCTCAAACGCCACGAACCGGCGGCGTTCACTGCCGCGCTGCTGAACAGTCAGCCGATGGGTTTCTATGCGCCAGCGCAGCTACTGCAGGATGCACGTCGCCACGGTGTGATTGTGCGCCCGGTGGATGTCGGCATCAGCAGGTGGGATTGCACGCTGGAAGTTATCGACGGCGCCGGACCGGCGGTCAGACTCGGTTTTCGCATGGTCAAGGGTCTGTCAGCGTCGGCGGCGGCACGCGTTGAATACGCGCGCGCTGCGCGCGTATTCACCACGCTTGCCGATGTGGCGGAGCGTGCAGCGCTCGATCGTGGCGCTATCGGTGCGTTATCGCGAGCCGGTGCGCTGAGCTCGTTGGCCGGTAATCGACATCAGGCCAGCTGGGCGGCACTCGGTATCGAGGTCCCGTTGCCGCTGCTCGCCGGAACCGAAGTCCATGAGGGGACACCCCTGTTGCGGCGGCCGCGCGAGGGCGAGGATATCGTCGCCGATTATGCGAGTCTCGGTTTCACCCTCGGTCGTCATCCGCTGGCGCTGTTGCGGCAGCATCTGGAACGGCGTCGTTGCCTGACCGCAGCGATGCTCACGCAGACGCCGCATGGTCAGGCTGTCCGTACTGCCGGTCTGGTCGTCTCGCGCCAACGGCCGGGTACGGCTACCGGGGTCGTGTTTGTCACGCTCGAAGACGAAACCGGCTTCATCAATCTCATTGTGTGGTCGACCCTGGTCGAGGCGCAGCGCCGCGAACTGCTCGGCGCCCGCCTGCTCGGTGTGATCGGCGAAGTCCAGCGTGAAGGCGAAGTCGTGCATGTGATCGCTCACCGGCTGAGCGATCACACGCCGTTGCTTGGTCGTCTGGTCACGACCTCACGGGATTTTCATTGAGCGTGCGCGTCGGTCCCGCTAGCGCTGCGCGTATCACGCCGTATCCTCATTGCAATCGCGCTCACCCCCGGTACAATTCGCCGCGCCATATTGCACCGCCGCATTGCATGAGTTGAGAGATGCAGAAACCCACCATCAAACCGCACAATCCGTGTTTTTCATCCGGGCCGTGCCCGAAACGACCAGGCTGGTCGACGCGTGCGCTCGATGCTGCGCTGGTCGGCCGTTCGCATCGCTCCAAACCGGGTGCCGCGCGCCTCAAGTCAGCGATTACTGAGACCCGCCAGGTGCTCGGTGTACCGGATGACTACCGTATCGGCATCGTGCCCGGCTCCGACACCGGCGCCGTCGAGATGGCGCTGTGGACCCTGCTCGGCCCGCGCGGTGTCGACGTCCTGGCGTGGGAGAGTTTCGGCCTCGAATGGGTCACCGATGTGCTCGAGGTCCTCAAACTCGCCGATGCGCGCAAACTCACCGCCGGCTACGGTGCGCTGCCCGATCTGACCCAGGTCGATTTCGCGCGCGACGTCGTGTTCGTCTGGAACGGCACGACCTCGGGCGTCAAGCTGCCGCATGGTGACTGGATCCCGGACGATCGCGCCGGGTTGACGATTTGCGATGCAACCTCGGCTGCGTTCGCCATGCCGCTGCCGTGGAACAAGCTCGATGTTGTCACGTTCTCGTGGCAGAAAGTGCTCGGCGGTGAAGGCGCGCATGGTGTGATCGTACTCAGTCCGCGCGCCGTCGCACGTTTGACGTCCTACGAACCGCCATGGCCGCTGCCGAAGCTGTTCCGTCTGACCAAGAAAGGCAAACTCGACGACGCACTGTTCGAAGGTGCGACCATAAACACGCCATCGATGTTGTGCGTCGAGGACTATCTCGACGCACTGCGCTGGGCGAAGAGTATCGGCGGACTGGATGCGCTGTGCGCACGTTCCACTCGCAATCTCGACGTGCTCGCGCAATGGGTGGCAAAAACGCCGTGGGTGGAGTTTCTCGCCGCTGACAGCGCGACGCGCTCGAACACCTCGATTTGTCTGAAGATAGTCGCCCCCTGGTTTCTGGCCAGGGACAACGACGCCCAGGCCGAAATCACCAAGCAACTGGCGCAGCTGCTCGATGTTGAACAGGTCGCGTACGACATCAACGGATATCGCAGTGCGCCACCCGGTCTTCGCATCTGGGGCGGCGCAACTGTAGAAGCGAGCGACTTGACCGTGCTGCTGCCCTGGCTCGAATGGGCGTACGCGCAACTGGCCGCTGACAACGGCGCCGCTTGAGCGGCGCCTGATCACAAGGATGACATCCATGTACAAGGTATTCGTAGCCGACGAGCTCGCGCCCGAAGGGTTGGCGGCGCTCGCCCAGTATCCCGAGCTCGAAGTCGATTTCACGCCCGGACTCAAGGTCGCCGAAGCACTGGCGCACGTGCGCGAAGCCGACGCGATCATCGTGCGCAGCGCAACCAAGATCAAAGGCGAACTGCTTGAAGCTGCTGCGAAGCTGCGGGTCGTCGGCCGCGCCGGCATCGGTGTCGACAACATCGATCTCGACGGTGCAACTGAACGTGGCATCGTCGTGCTGAATACGCCGGACGCCAACGCGACAACCACCGCCGAGCTCGCCATCGCGCATCTGTTTTCGCTTGCGCGCAATCTGCCGGCAGCCGATCAGTCGGTGCGCGCGGGTAAATGGGAACGCAATACGTTTCTCGGCTCGGAAGTCTCGGGCAAGACTGTCGGCATCGTCGGTTTCGGCACCATCGGTCGCTTGTTCGCAGAGCGTGCGCGCGGACTCAAGATGCGCGTCATCGGCTATGACCCGTTCGTCACCGACAGCACATTCGCTGAACGTGGCGTCGAAAAAATGGATATCGATGCGCTGGTTGCCGAGTCCGATTTCATCACCCTGCATTGCCCGGTCACTGACGGCACTCGCGGACTGTTCAGTCGCGAACGGCTGGCTGCCATGAAAGCGGGAGCGCGACTGATCAACTGCGCACGCGGCGGACTGGTCGACGAGAGCGCACTGGTCGAACTGGTGGCGAGCGGGCATCTGGCGGGCGCCGCACTCGACGTATTCGATGTCGAACCGCCTGGTGCGTCACCGTTACTGGCGCAGCCGAACATTCAATTCACACCGCATCTCGGTGCCTCCACACACGAAGCGCAGACGGCAGTCGGGGTCGAAATAGCACACCAGATTGCGGCTTTCCTGCTGCGCGGCGAAGTGATCAATTCGGTCAACGCACCGAGCATCGCGCCGGACAAGCTGGCTGAACTCGGGCCGATGCTCGAACTGGCGAAGAAACTCGGCAGATTGCTCTGCCGCATGAGTGAGGCGGAAATAACGGCGCTCGAAATCGGCGTGTTCGGCGAAGCCTCCAAGCTCGAGACACGGCCGCTGGCAAGCGCGGCATTGGTTGGACTGCTATGCGAGCATCACTCGGTACCGGTCAATCCGATCAATGCGCTGCATCTGGCGCGGCGCCAGGGTATCCATGTCAGTCAGATCAGTTCGCCGGACTCACGCGATTACCTTTCTATTCTTCGTCTGACCGCGACGACTGCGACGCAGAGCATCTGCCTCGAAGGCACGCTGTTCGATGGCCGTTATCCCCGCCTGGTTCGTGTTAACGCATACGACGTCGAAACACCGTTGGAAGGCCAACTTCTGTTCACCCGCCACGCCGACCAGCCGGGCGTAATCGGTGCGATGGGCGAGATCCTCGGCCGCCAGGGCATCAACATCTCGCGCATGCAGGTCGGCGTCGCCAACGGCAGCCAGCAGGCCATTGCCGTGGTCGGCGTCTCGCAGCCGCTCGATGGCGCGACCATGCGACTCATTGCGGCGATCCCGGCCGTCAGCAAGGCGTTGCAGGTAGCGTTCTAAAGTAGCGGGCGGGCGTGGCGTTAAGGGACTGACGCCGTGGCGCAATCGAAACGCCGAGGCCGATCAGCTGCATCCGACTTGCGTGTGCAGCCGTGCCCATGTGGCACGGAACGCCTCTACACTGCCTGCTGCGGCGCACTGCACGAAGGCGCTGCCGCCGCTGACGCGGAAGCGTTGATGCGTTCGCGCTACTGCGCGTATGTTCTAGGTTTGGCGCCGTACCTGTTGGCGACCTGGCACCCTTCAACGCGCCCGCCTCATCTATCTCCCGACCTGCCGGACGTTTCGACCTGGCTGGGATTGCAGGTCAAACGCCACGTCGCCACTGGCGATACGGCTATCGTCGAATTCGTCGCGCGCTATCGGCAGCTTGGTCGCGGTCAACGGCTACATGAGATCAGTCGTTTCGTTCGCGAGAGCGGGCGCTGGTATTACGTGGATGGTGAAGTCGTGGACGCCAGGTAATTCAGAAGCTGGGATACTTCTGCTTTAAAGCGTGATCAATTCTTGAGTCCAATCGGCATTTGCGAATCCACAATTGGTCGGGGACGCCAAGTTCGGCTGCCGTCGTGGCTACCTCGGCGGATCTTGATACGCTTAAAGGAGCGATGCCCGCGTGATGCGTTCCAACGGCAGGAGAACCGCTACTGCGCAGATAACTCGTGCTGACCAAGATCAGCCAGCGGATGCTCGGTATCCGGCCAGGGATTCACAAAAAACGACTCGAGTTCGCCGCGCTCTGCATCCGCCATTGATGCCGGCTGCCACTTCGGCCTTCGGTCTTTGTCGATCAGCAGGGCGCGGATGCCTTCGGCGAGATCCGGGCGGGCGGCGCAGGTCAGTGAGGCAACCAGTTCGGCGCGGAACACCTCGGCCAGCGAGGCGTGGCGCAAGCGCCTTTGCAGTGCTACGGATAGCACGGCGGTAGTCGGCGAGCCTGCCGCGAGGGTTGCGGCGGCATGTTTCAGCCACTCGTCTTCGCTGTCGAGAGTCGTGATCGCCTGGACGATATCCGCCGTGTCGTCGTGGCTGCACAGTGTGTTGATGCGATCGAAATGCGTGTGCAGCGGGCCGTGAGCGAGCGTCGATTCGGCGAACTGTCGCAACAGACCGGTGAGTGCGCGGGCATTGCTGTCGGCATCGTGATGCCAGCCATGTTGGCAAAGCGCTTCGACGACCGCTGGCTTGCGCGCCTGCGTAATCTGCATGTCAGCCAGGCCAGCGAACAACGCATCGCTCGCATTCAAGGGCGCTGCTGTCAGCGCGAGAAAGATCCCGGTCTTGCCCGGTGCGCGCGCCAGAAACCAACTGCCGCCAACGTCGGCATAGAGGCCGATGGTGATCTCGGGCATCGCGATGCGGACCTGCTCAGTCACTACGCGGTGGCTGGCGCCGACCAGCAGACCCATGCCACCGCCCATCACGACACCATGGCCCCAGCACAGTACCGGCTTCGGGTAAGTGTGAATCAGATAATCCAGACGATATTCGCGCGAGAAGAATTCGAGCGCATAGCGGTTGGCGCTGATGTCATTGCGCTCAGGCGTCGCATGATGCGCGAGGCAGGCTGCATACAGGCGATGCAGATCGGCGCCGGCACAGAACGCGCGTTCCCCGGTACCCTCCAGCATCACGAACGCAATCTCCGGATCGACTGACCACTTCGGCAGCTTCTCACCGAGCAGGTCGATCATTTCCAGCGTCAGTGCATTCAGTGATTTCTCGGCGTTGAGGCGGGCGACACCGATACGCTGGCCACTGGCGGTGGGAAGCTCATCAAACTGGACAGGAGCAGCAGCAGACACGGCGATTGCTTCCTCGACAGGCAGGCAATCAGAAACGGAAGACGCCGTAGCCGCCGTCAGTCAGCGGCGCGTTCAGCGATGCACTGATGGCTATTCCCAATGCATTGCGCGTATCGACTGGATCGAGGATGCCGTCGTCCCACACCTCCGACGTCGAGTAATACGCCGACATCTGGTGTTGATACGCTTCCAGCGTCTCGCGATAGACCGTATCGAGCACATCCTGGTCGAGTTGTTCGCCGCGGCGCTCCAGCTGGCGCAGTTTGACTTCAGCCAGTGTCTTCGCCGCCTGTTCGCCGCCCATCACGCCAATCTGATGATTGGGCCAGCTGAACAGCATGCGGCCATCGAACGCCCGCCCGCACATGCCATAGTTGCCCGCGCCGAAAGAGCCATGGCACATGACGGTGAACTTCGGTACCCGCGAGCCGACCTGCGCCATGATCATTTTCGCACCGTCTTTCGAGATCCCGCGCGCTTCGTATTCCCGCCCGACCATATAGCCGGTGATGTTCTGCAGGAAGAGCAGCGGTGTCTCGTTCTGATTGCACAGTTCGATGAAATGCGCGCTTTTCAGGGCGCTGTCATTGAACAGCACGCCGTTGTTGGCAAGTATCCCTATTTTGTAACCCCAGATGTTGGCGTAGCCGCAGACCAGTGTCGTACCGTAAGCAGGCTGATACTCGTGAAAGCGGCTGCCGTCGACGATGCGCGCGATCACTTCGCGCATCTCGAACGCGCGCTTGATGTCGTCGGGAATGATGCCGTAGAGTTCATCGGGATCGTAATAAGGCGCTTCGACAGGATCGCGTTGCAGCGCCCATTTCGGCGCCTGCGCCCACTGCCCGACGATCTCGCGGCCGATGGCAATCGCTTCGAGTTCGGTCGAAGCCGGGTAATCGCAGGTCCCGCTGATCTGCGTGTGCAGATCACAGCCACCGAGTGCGTCTGACGTCACGATTTCGCCCGTTGCGGCTTTGACCAGCGGTGGACCGGCGAGAAATACCGCGCCAGTGCCGCGGACGATAACCGAGTAATCCGACAGCGCTGGAATATAAGCGCCGCCCGCCGTGCACTGGCCGAACACCAGCGCGAGCTGTTTTACGCCGAGCTTGGACAACGTGCATTGGTTGCGGAAAATGCGCCCCGCCATGTATTTGTCGGGAAACAATTCAGATTGCAGCGGCAGAAAGCCGCCTGCCGAATCGCACAGATGGATCACCGGCAAGCGGTTCTCGATTGCGATATCGAGGCAGCGCACGATTTTTTTGATCGACAGCGGATACCAGGCGCCGCCTTTGATGCTGGCATCGTTGGCCTGGATGATGACTTCACGGCCCTGCACGATTCCGATGCCGGTGATGCAGCTCGCGCCGGGCGCCTCGCCGTCGTAGGCCATGTTCGCCGCCAGGGTCGAGAACTCGAGGAACGGCGTGCCCGGGTCGAGCAGGCGCTCGATGCGCTCGCGCGGCATCATCTTGCCCTGTGAAGCGAGGCGCTCGACATCTTTCGACGGTCGATCATGACGCGCTGCACGCTGGCGCTCGCGCAGTTCAGCGACGAGCCGCTGATTGTGGGCGTAGTGGCGGCGGAACTCCGCCGAGCCGGTCTGAATGTTGGAAGTCAGGCGTGCCATCAGGATTCCGCATGCATGGTAACGAGGTCGGCCCCTTTGTCGAAACTCTGATTGAGTTCGACATGCACGCAGGCGACGCGGCCCGCACGATGAGCGACGATATTGATCTGCATTTTCATCGATTCGATGACCAGGAGAACGTCGCCCGGCGCAACATTGCCGTCGGCCGTAGCGTTCACGGCAACGACGACGCCGGGCATGTCGGCGCGCAGTGTGTCGTCACCGCCGGCGAGTACGCGGGCGGCGCTGATGGCGTCGGCATAGCCAATCGAGAAACTGCGGCCGCCGATATGCAGATGTATGCGCTCGCCCTCGTGTGTGCGCCACACCGCGTAGCTGCGGCCATCGACCGTCAACAGGATCTGATCACCGTCGAGCGCAACGGCCTCGGCCACGACATGGCGCGATCCGTCGACCGTCAACACAAGTTCAGGCGAGCGCTCTGCAATACTGACCGCATGCGCGTCACCCTCGAGATGAAAAGTGAAATCCAGCGCCATGGTCAGTTCCGCCAGCCGCCGATAGAGGCGTGCGGTTCGGGTGTGTCGTGGACCAGCCGATGGAACTCGTCGACGCCGAGTGCGGCAGCAATGAGCAGGGCAGCTCGGTCGGTGGGGTCGAGTTCCGGTTGGGCCAGCGCCGCGGCGTGTTCGACGATAAAGCCGGTGTGCAGAACGCCTTCGCGAAACGCCGGATGGTCGACGATCATGCCCAGGTAATCGATGTTGTTGCTGACGCCAAGCAGGACGAACCCGGCCAGCGCAGCTCGCATCGCCTCGAGCGCACTTTCGCGATCGGGGCCGTGACAGACGAGTTTGCCGATCATCGAATCGAACGCTGCACTCAAGATCTGCCCGGCCTGGATCCCGCCGTCGAAACGCACGCCATCGCCCTGCGGCAGGTGCAGGATTCGCGCACTGCCGGTAGCAGGGCGGAAATCATGAGCGGGTTCCTCGCAGCAGATGCGGCATTCGATGGCATGGCCTGATTGACGCACCTCGTCCTGTGTCCATGGCAGACCTTCGCCGGCGGCAACGGCAAGCTGCGCGGCAACGAGGTCGACGCCACAGACCATTTCCGTAACCGGATGCTCGACCTGCAAGCGCGTGTTCATTTCGAGAAAATAGAATTCGCCATCGGGAGCGAGAATGAACTCGACTGTCCCGGCATTGCGATAGCGCGCGCCCGCAGCGAGTTCGACCGCGGCAGCGCAGATGCGGTCGCGCAGCGCTGCCGGCAGGCGCGGCGCCGGCGACTCCTCGATGATTTTCTGGAAGCGACGTTGAATGGAACATTCGCGTTCAAACAGGTGCACGACGTTGCCTTCGCCGTCACCGACAACCTGCACTTCAATATGACGCGGACGCTCGATGTATCGTTCGGCATAAATGCGACCATCGGCGAAATAACGCTCTGCTTCGCTCATTGCAGTCACTGCACGGTCGGCGAGTTCGCGGCCATTACGCACGATGCTCATGCCTTTGCCACCACCGCCGGCAGCGGCTTTGATCAGCAGCGGATAGCCGATGCGCTCGGCTGCCTCGACGAACGCGGCGAGGTCGCCTGAGGGCTGCACGCTCGGCGCAACCGGGACACCGTTGGCGGCGGCGAAATCGCGGGCACGGATCTTGTCGCCCATCAGCGCGATGACATCGCTCTGCGGGCCGATGAAAGCCAGCCCCGCAGCTTCGACCGCCGCCGCGAATGCCGCGTTTTCGGACAGAAAGCCGTAGCCGGGGTGGACGCACGCCGCACCGCTCGCTGCCGCCGCAGCGAGCAACTGCGCGCGATCGAGATATGCAGCGGTTGGTATATCACCGTGAAGTTCAATCGCTGAATCCGCCATTCGGCGATGTGGTGCGCCGCGATCGGCGTGATGGTAAACAGCGATGGTGCGCAGCCCCATGGCGCGCGCGGTCCTGATCACGCGGCAGGCAATTTCCCCGCGATTGGCAATGAGGATACTCTCGAACATGCGGTTCGTGCTCGGTACTCCGGCGTGGGCGCCGTGGATCGGGTCGGTAGGGCCGCTACTATACCGCAGTCGCAGTCTTCACAGACCGCTGCTCAGGAGAGATCGCGCGCGTGGCTTGCCGGCACCGCGATGGGCATGTCGAGCAGCATCTGCGCATACGCTTTGCCTTGCGGGTCGTGGCGCAAAGAGGCGACACCGCCGCCGCCCAGCGCCTGTTCGAGAACGAAATTGAACCCGTTCAGTCCAGGCCATTCGTAGCGCGTCACCGAACCACGAACAAGATGGGCGAACCAGGCGGCGACCGCCTCGGCGCTGAGTACGCGGCGCAGCAGTTCGACATCTTCCGGGCGCCGCGCCAGCACGCCGATATTGGCACTGTCGCCTTTATCGCCGGAACGCGCATGCGCGAGCGAGATCAAGGGGACTGTTACCTGTTCGCCAGATGGAGCACGGGCTGCCACAGGCGACTCCCGGGGCGGGGGTATTGCGTCCACGCCTGGATCAATCGCCACTTCGATTGACTGTTCCCCCACCATCACTGCGACGGACACGCGCGATCTCAGCACCATGCACGAATACAGCCGCACGACCGGCTGCACGTTCGGTCGTCCGCCGGCAAAACCGGTCAGGCCTTGCGCCATGGCCGTTGCCGCCGGATAGATTTCACGCGCGAAGCGTTCGAGCGCCTGTTTGTCGGCGTGCGCGACCGCGAGTTTGAGGATCACCTCACGCGTGTCGCGGGCGCGACTATGGGGGCCATAAGTGCTTTCAGCGCCGAGCACTTCTACCGAGACTTCGCGATAGTCGGCGATCCCTGCCGCAGCGAACTGCCGGCGCGTGCGGGCGATAATGCTGGCCGCGACGCGCTCGGCTTTAGCGCGCGCGGCGATACCGCCGATCATCATTGTCGCTGTCGCGCGATAACCATCGGCCCAGGTTGCCGAGACCTTGTAGTGCGTGCCGGGTGTACGACCGCGCGCGCCGCGCACCGTCACACAGTCCGGTGCCGTCTGGGTCAGTTGCACTGCGGTGAAATCGCAATCGACATCGGGCAGGCGGTAACACGCCGGATCGCCTATTTCGTAGATGATTTGTTCGGCAACCGTTGCGCAGCTGACCAGCCCACCCGTGCCGGGTGGCTTGGTGATATCGAAGCTGCCGTCGGCGCGACACACGGCTATCGGGAAGCCCATGTCGTCCCAGCCGGGGACCGTCTCCCAGTCGGTAAACAGGCCACCGGTACATTGCGTCCCGCATTCGATGATATGGCCGGCGAGCGAGCCGGCAGCGAGGCGATCGTAGTCGTTGGCAGCCCACCCGAACTCATGTATCAGCGGGCCGAGGACGAGCGCGCTGTCGACGCAGCGCCCGCAGATCACGACATCTGCGCCGGCAGCCAATGCGGCGGCTATCGGCGTCGCGCCGAGATAGGCGTTGATGCTCGCGAGACGCGCAGGCAAGGGGGCGCCGCTGCTCATTTCGCCGATCTTCTCATCGCGCAGACTTGCAGCCAGGCTGGTGAGATCGTCGCCGGTTACTGCTGCGACCTTGAGCGGCACGCCAGCGGCTGCCGCAATCGACTCCAGCGCGCGCTTGCAGGCCAACGGATGAATACCGCCGGCATTGGTCACGACCTTGATGCCGCGTTCGACGAGGTCGCCGAGCAGCGGTTGCATGACATGCTCGATAAAATCGGTGGCGTAACCGGACTCCGCGTCGCGCGCTCTCATTCGCGCCAGGATCGACATCGTGATCTCGGCCAGATAGTCCATGACCAGGTAGTCGATGTCGCCGTGTGCCACCAGTTGGCGCGGACCGTCGGTGCTGTCACCCCAGAAGCCGGCGCCACAGCCGATACGCAGCTGTCCGTTCCGGGCAGCAAGTTTCATCGACCGGGCCAGCGGGGCGGGCGCTTCTCGTTGAATGCCGCCATGCCTTCACGGGCGTCCTCAGTCTGCGCCATGATCGGCAGCATCAACTGGGTATATTCGAAGGCCTTGTCCAGCGGCATATCCTCGATCGCACGAAACGCCTGCTTGCCGAGCTTGATACCGGTTGGCGACTTGTCGACGATGCGTGCGACCAGCCACTCCAGCTTGGCATCGAGTTCGGCAGGCGGAACGACATAGTTGACGATACCCAGCGCCAGCGCCTCGGTGGCATCGAAATTCTCGCCTGTGATCGTCATTTCGAACAGCTTGCGCCGTGGAACAATGCGCATCATGTACGACAGGATCATCATCGGGAACAGACCGACCCGTGTTTCCGGGACACCGAAAGTGGCGGTCGATGCCGCGATTGCCATGTCGCAGGCGCAGACCAGGCCGAGCCCACCGGCCAGGGCGTGGCCATTGACCCGTGCCAGTATCGGCAGGCCGCATTGTTCCATCCGCCGGAACAGGCTGATCACATAGTGGCGTGGGTCGGCGGGATTCATCGTGAACGGCGCGCCATCGGCCGCCGGCTTCATATCGCCGCCGGCACAGAACGCTTTCTCGCCGCTGCCGGTCAGCACGATGAGGCGCACAGCGGGTGTCGATTCGGCGGTGGCGATGCCCGCAGCTATGCCGGCACAGACGTCTTCGTTCAGCGCATTGCGTCGCTCCGGTCGATTGATTTCTATTCGCATCACTGCGCCGTCCTGCGCACATACCACGACTGCCGTCATCTCGTTCCCCAATTGTCTGCACCAACAAAGAGCCAGTGTACCGCAGGCATCAGACGCCGGCACCGGCAGGGTGGCACGCGCGACGTGATGTACTAAAGTGTAGAGTGTAGAGCGTCGAGAGAACTCAGCGGCTCAATGTCTGGAGGAGATGCCCATGCGCACGGTCGGTCAACTGCTCAAAGACAAGGGTCATGAGGTCTGGCGAGTCGCGCCGACAACAACGGTTTATGACGCCCTCGGGCTGATGGCCGAAAAGGGTATCGGCGCCTTGATTGTGAGCGAAGGCGATGTGATTGCCGGTCTCGTCAGCGAGCGCGATTACGCCCGTAAAGTCATTCTCGAGGGCCGTTCGTCGCGCGATACTCCGGTCTCCGCGATCATGACGCGTGCAGTTCTCTACGCGACACCCGAGCAATCGATTCCTGACTGCATGAGCATCATGACGGAGAAGAAAATTCGGCACCTGCCAGTGCTGGAGGACGGACAGTTGATTGGCATGATCTCAATCGGCGATCTGGTGAAATCGATCATCGCCGAGCAGGAATTCGTGATCGGGCAGCTCGAGACCTACATCAGCGGCACCCTCGCTTGACAGGCTGGTAAAAAACTACTGTGCTCGTGCGCCTTGTCCTGCCGTCGCTCGCGACGTCTTTGACCAGCCTGTCAATCCAGCGCTTCGACCCGATTGCGGCCATTGTTTTTCGCCGCATACAGACCCGCATCGGCGCGCGCGATCACCGTCTCGACGAGTTCGGATGCGCGGAACTGGGCGACGCCGCAGGAAAACGTGACATTGACCGGCGAGTCCTTGAACTTGAAGCGGCAGGTCTCGATGTGCCGGCGCAATTTGTCGACCAGCCGGAGCGCATTGTCGCGTGACGTGTCAGGTAGAATGAGCACAAATTCCTCGCCTCCATAGCGCCCGAAGAAGTCCTGGCCGCGGATCTGGCCGGCGAGCTCGCGGGAGAGGTGTTTCAGCACCCGGTCGCCGGCCGGATGGCCGAACGTGTCGTTGATCGATTTGAAGCGATCGATGTCGAGCACGGCCAGACTCAACGGACGCTGGTCGCGCTGCCAGCGCGCCTGTTCAAGTTTGATCCGCTCGTTGTAAGCGTGACGGTTGGGCAGTCCGGTCAAGCTGTCGCGCACTGCCAGTGCTTGCGCATCGGCAAGCTTGCGCCGCAGTTTATCGGACTGGCTCTCGAGTTCGTCGAGCTGACGGACCAGCGCTGCCTGTTCGGATTCCAGGCGCACAGCGCGGGCCGATTCCGTCTGCAGATAAGTCGCAACGTTGCCATCGATGAGCGCTATCTTCGCCTGGATGTCGTGCTTCAACTGGTCGAGACTGGTCGCCTCGTCAGTCTGCTCACGAAGCTTGTTCAGCGCTTGCCCCATTGCCGTATCGAGCGCACTGCGCGCAGCCGTGGCAGCGCTGCGTTCGCTGGTTTCGCTGAGCAGAAAGCCGGCGACATCGCCGAGTCGGTTTTTGATGACGATCAGGAATCCATTCAGGCTGGCGAGTTCGGCATGCATGCTGTCGATATGGTCGACAAGGACATCAGCCAGCTCGCGTGCGATGCGGCGCACGGTCGCGCCATCCTGGGCGTGCTGCAATTGGGGGGTGAGCGCAGTCAGCCGTATTTGTGCTGCTTCCGGCAGCGACAGACGATCGACCAGGGTCTGCAGCGCCTCGCGAGCCGCGAACGTTCTTTCGGCGTCGGTTTGTGTTCCAGATTGAGCGAGAATGTCCGACAGCATGCCGGCGACGGTGGTCACGAGGTCGACCTGTTCGGCCTGGGTCGTGGCCACTTCGAGATAGGATTTCAGTTCGCCGAGCGCGGCTCGCAGCGGAGCTGAATCTGACGTACTGCCCGCCGGCGCGTCGGCGAGTGCACTGACCAGCGCAAGATAAGAAGCTGCTGAACTCTCTGTGAGGGTTCGCGACCGTTCTGCCGGCGGCTCGATAGCGGTGGTCGGCAGGCGTTGCCCGCTGCGCGCGAGCTTGGCAACCAGTTCGCGCAGACGGGCCTGCTGCGGGTCTTCGTCGAGTTGCCGGGAACGGCCGAGCGTGTCCAGCTCGTGGTCGAATTCGTCGTCCGCACCGCGAAACCGCTCAAGAACGCCCAGCAGTTCGCGACTCACCCGTGTCAATTGCTCGGCACGTCGTCGCCCCTCGTGATCGAACTCATTCAGCGCTTTGAAATATTTGTCTTTCCAGTCGTCCGACCGGGCTTGTTCCGCAATAGCCATGAAGGGCTTTAGCGGCTGCAGATGAGCCGTCTTTAAACGGGCGGGGATTGCCCTATACTCCGGCTCTGTCGCGAGGAGCCCCAAACATGCGTATCGCCACTTATCGCACGTCGCAACGAGTGGAAGTCGGCGTGCTTTCGCAGGACGGTTCCGCCGTGACGCCTTTCGACCTGCCGCCGCAACGCGCCGAGCGGGGTCTGCTCGCGTTGCTCGAGTCCGAGAGCATGTTGCTTCCGCTTCGCGACGTCGATCAGCCGGTGAGTCTCTCCTCGGTCCAGCTGCTGGCGCCGATACCGCTGCCGCGCCGCAATATCTTCTGCGTCGGCAAGAACTATCACGAACATGTACGTGAAATCGCCGCACGCGGTCTCGACACTACCGGTGGCGGCGAGCAAGCCCCTGAATTTCCGATTTTGTTCTCGAAGCTGCCCGATTGTGTGATTGGTCCTGGCGCTTCGATACTTTACGACCGCAAGGTGACCAGCCAACTCGATTACGAAGCCGAGCTCGCCGTGATTATCGGGCGCAAAGGTCGCGGCATCTCGCGTGACGCTGCGATGGATCACGTCTGGGGTTACACGATAGTCAACGATGTCACCGCGCGCGATGTGCAGAAGCGCCACAAGCAATGGCTGCTCGGTAAATCGCAGGACACGTTCTGCCCGATGGGGCCGCTGGCGGTAACGCGCGATCTGCTCGACCACCGCAACACGCCGATACGACTGTGGGTCAACGACGAGCTGCGTCAGAACAGCAATACGGAAGCCCTGATTTTCGACATTCCGACCTTGATCGAAACGATTTCGGCCGGCATCACGCTGTTCCCCGGCGACATCATCGCAACGGGCACACCTGGTGGCGTTGGCGCCGGCTTCGATCCGCCGCGCTGGCTTGAGAGCGGCGATCGCATCCGCATCGAGATCCCACCCATCGGTCGTTTAGAGAATCGCGTACGCGTGACGGGGAATTGAGTAACCTCAAGTCGTCAGGCGTCGATAGATGTCCGCAACTTTATATGGCAGCTTGGGCACTTCGTCGATGACCGCGTAATTGGCGGCACCGTACATGTGGGGCAGGTATTCCTGCGCTTCGTTGTCAATCGTGATGCAGAATGCATGCACGCCGCTCTGCTTCAGTTCGAGCAGCGCATGGCGCGTGTCTTCGATGCCGTATTTGCCTTTATAGCCGCCGTAATCTTCAGGGCGTCCGTCGGAGAGCGTGATCAGCAGTTTGGTGCGCGCCCGGGTGGCCTGAAGAAGGTGCCCGAGATGGCGGATGGCGACACCCATGCGGGTGTAGGCTTTCGGCCGGATACCGCTGATGCGTTGTTTCACCTCGAGATTGTAGGGTTCGGTGAAATCCTTGATGCGATAGACTTCGCAACGTTTGTTGGTGCGCCCGGAGAATCCGAATATCGCATAGCGATCGCCCAGCATGTCGAGTGCCTCGCAGAGCAGCACCAGCGCTTCGCGCTCGGCATCGTTGACCCAGCCCAGCGTCGAACCGCTCATGTCGACCATGAACATCACGGCGATATTGCGTTCCTGGTTGCGGTATCGCGTATACAGGTACTCGCTCATTTCGCGACCCTGCATGGCATCGGCATACGCTTCGATCACCGCGTCGATGTCGATGTCGTCGCCATCGGACTGGCGACGCTGCAGGCGCGATTCGGCCAGCACCGCTTCGAAACTGCGTTTGATTGCTTTCATCACGCCGCGATGTTTGGCCAGCGTCTCGTCGACGAATGCGGCATCGGCGGGCGGCACAGTCAGTTCGCGCAGCGTACAGAAGCCCTCGCGGAACCGCTGCCGGACGCAGTCCCATTCGCGATAGGTGTAGGTGCCGGCGGCATTCAGATCGGCATCGGTGTCACCGTCGCTCTCGCTTTGCGGCAACAGTTCGTCGCGATACTCGCCGAGTTCCATCGGGTCTCGATGCTCGTCAGGGATCTCGCCGAAATCCTGCAGAATCGAGCCGACCAGATCCTTGAGATGTTCCGGCAGTTTGCTCATGTCGCCATCGAGCATGACGGAAAGTCCCTTCTCCGAGCTCTCGTCGCCACCGTCCTCGGCTTCCTGCAGATCGACCAGTTGTTTCTGCGATGGATCGCCGTCATTGCCCTCCGGTCCGTCGGGATTGTCGCGCAGCTCGTTCATCGCGCGCTGAAAGGCGGCTTTTTCCCGTTCAACCCGGGCGAACAATGCGTCGCGCACTTTCCCGGCGAACATCTCACCCTGATAGTGCTTGAGCGGTGGCAGCGGAAGGGCTGTGAATTCGGCAATCAGGCGAAGCGAATCCTCAGCCGTCGATTCCGGTGCGAGCAGTTCGTGAGCCTGGTCGCGCCAGCTGTTCCAGGCCGCAGCGGCCTCCGGGTCGATATCGCCGAAAGCGGCCAGTTCGCGCGCGACGCCGGGCAGGTCGCGAGCCAGGCAGGCGTCCAGCCGCAGGCATTCCAGCCGGTTGAATATCGGCAGCACGGCTTCGGTGTCGAAATTCCTCATCAACCGCTCGACCACCTGATACCGCCACGTGCCGTACCAGGTCTGCGCCCACAGATGCACTGCGGTCAGTTTATATAGCGTGAAATTCTCATCGCCGGCCGCGAACACGTTCATGGCTTCGGGCAGATAGAGCGCTTCGGTGTCGGTGAATGTTGCTTCGTCGCTTGCGATGCGCAGTTCACGACCACCCAGTCCGCGCACGAAATGGCGCAGGAACACGCTTGCTTCATCGAATCCGCAGCGTACGTGACGGCTGGCATATTCGCCGACGAAAGCGTCGACATTTTCGATGACGTCGATGGCGAAGCCGAGTCCACGGTTGTCGAACAGCATCATCGCGAGATCGAGCCAACTCTGTACGCCGTCGCGTTCCATGCGTTCGAATGCAGCGGGGGCTCGGCTGATGAAATGCGCGGCTAGCTCGTTGTTCGAGCGCGCGATGAGTTCGGCCCACTCATAGACGAACTGCTGGTCGGAGCGCTCGAGAGCGGCGATCCGCGCGATGATGTCGTCAATATTGCCGTGCCGGGCAAGTGCGCCAGCGGTAAAGAGCTCGAGATCCTTTCGGATTCGGATCAGGTTGAGAAAGTTCTGCCGGGCGTCAGGGCTGCTCATCGGCGGCAGTATCCAGCGCCACTGGCGCCCGACAGGGCTGACCGGCGCATCAGAAGATCGAGCGACTGAGCTCGTGGATCGCTTTCAGCATATCCTCGTCATCGGTCAGCGCCTGTGCGATGGCGGCATCGGTGGCGACGACGGGCGAAATGTCCTCGCCAATCAGCTTGGCCGCGTTGACCAGCAGGCGCGTGCTTGCACCCTCGTCGAGGCCACTGCCCTTGAGATTGCGGGTCATAACGCCGAAACGGACCAGCTGGCGGGCAACCGCGGGGTCGATGCCGGTTTCACGCTCGATGATAGTCTGCTCGACTTCAGCGCGCGGATAGTTGAATTCGAGCGCAACAAAGCGCTGGCGGGTACTCTGCTTGAGATCCTTCAACACGCTTTGGTAACCCGGATTGTAGGAAATCGCCAGGCAGAATTCAGGCGGCGCGGCGAGCAGCTCGCCGAGTTTTTCGATGGGCAACAGGCGGCGATCGTCACACAGCGGGTGAATAACGACCGAGGTGTCCTTGCGCGCTTCGACGACCTCGTCCAAATAGCAGATGCTGCCTTGCCGCACGGCGCTGGTCAGCGGCCCATCGACCCACACGGTCTCGCCGCCGCGAACCAGATAGCGCCCGATCAGATCGGATGCAGTAAGGTCGTCGTGGCAGGCCACCGTGACCATGGGGCGTTTCAGATACCACGCCATGTATTCGATGAAGCGGGTCTTGCCACAGCCAGTCGGTCCTTTCAGCAGTACCGGCAGGCGGTTGCTGTAGGCGGCGGCGAAAACCTTGATCTCCTCGCCTATCGGTTCGTAATAGGGTTCGTCCGTGACGAAGCTCTGGGCAGTACGGATGGCAGAAGTAGACATAGAAATCCGCTGGGGTTCGAATGGAAAACTGCCCGCAGGGTCCTTACCGCTGCGCGCGCGAGCCGACACTATACTGAAGTGAGCCTGCGGCAACTAGGCGCGGCGACAGCCTGTCGCAAGTACCGTCAGATTGTGCGGCGGGCAGCCGTATCACGCTGAAAAACCAGCATTCGCGCCGGTGGACGCGTGCGGTGGGGGCGTAGTAACCTGAAACCACAGGGCTGTGGTCCATCGCCGCAGTCGACCGAATTTCGAAGTCTGAGGGGAATGCGAGTATGGAAGTAGGTGCCTTTTATCTGCCGTCCGTCGGTCACAAGGAAGACATCCTGAAGGGGATGGCCGGCAAGCGGACCGATCTCTATCAAATGATGCTGCGCGAGCTGACAGAACAGATCCAGTACATGGATGCGCACGGTTATTACGGCACCGGTTTCACCGAGCATCATTTCCATGTCGAAGGCGAAGAGGTCTCGACCAATCCGGTCATTCTCGATCTGTACTTCGGCCTGCAGACCAAGCGGATGAAGTTCGGTCAGCTCGGCAATGTGCTGCCGTCGCAGAATCCGATCAATCTGTCCGAGAACATTGCGATGGTCTCGCAGATGCTGCAGGGGCGCGTGTTCGCCGGCTTCGCCCGTGGCTACCAGCCGCGCTGGGTCAATGTACTCGGTCAGCAGGTTGGGCTGTCCGAACCGGCCGGTGGCGAGGATTACGAAGAGCTCAAGCGATCGCTGTTCGAAGAGCACTTCGAGATCATCATGAAGGCGTGGAAAAACGATACGTTCAGCTTTGCCGGCAAGCATTGGCAGATCCCGACCAAGGACATCAAATGGGCTGCGGCGGAAGTGGCCTGGAACTATGGACAGGGCTGTAATGCAGACGGCTACATCGAGGAAATCGGCATTGCGCCGCCGATGTATAACAAGCAGATCCCGGACATGTTCATGCCGTTCGCGACGTCTGAGCGTTCGATCAAGTGGGGCATGGCCCGCGGGATCGTGCCAGTCACCATCATGACCCACTATGACGTCGTGAAAGAACATTTCCGCGCCGGCATGGAAGCCGCCAACGAGGTCGGTCTGAACTACAAGTTCGGTCAGGGCATGGCGATGAGCCGCGAACTGATCGTCGCCGATACCGATGCCGAAGCGGAAGCGATTGCGCGTGAGGCGGGTTCTTTCATCTGGAACAACTTTTTCGTTCCTTTCGGTTTCAATGCAGCTATCGCCGGTCCGGGCGAGGGGCCATTCGATCTGCCGCCGACGTTCGAGACGCTTTCCGAGCGTGGTCTGGTCATTCACGGCAGCCCGGAAACCGTCAATCGAAAGCTCGAAGCGCTGCTGAAAAAGCTGCCGGTGGATTACTTCTGGATGTTCATCTACAACCACATGCCGCACGACGCCTGCATGCGCAGCCTCGAGCTGCTCACCGAGCGCGTCTGGCCGAACTTCACTGACCGCATCACGCCGTCCAATATCACACGCGTCGCTGCGAGCGCCTGATCCAGGCCAAGCCCCAACCCGACGCGGACAGTACCCCGTCCGCGTCGGGTTTTTTTATCATTTGATTGAACTGACATGAACGCTGTCGTGGCAGTTGTCGTCCCGGTATTCGGCACCGTCGGCGTTGGTTATGGCCTGGCGCGCTGCGGGCTGTTCGATCGCGACACCGGCGCCGGACTCGTTCGCTTCATGTACTACCTGGCGATTCCGGCGTTGCTGTTCAACAGCCTGGCCGGAGCGGATCTCCCGCCGACAATACCGTGGCGATTCCTGTTGGCGTTCTATCTGCCGGTGATTGCAACTTTTCTGCTTGGCCGGCAGCTGGCTGATTCCCTGCTCGGCTGGCGTGGACGCGAGGCGGGCATCGCCGGGATGGCGGCAACGTATGCCAACATGGTGATGCTTGGTTACCCGCTGGTGCTGGCCGCATTTGGCGAGCGCGGTACGGTGCCCCTGTTCATACTCCTCGCCACGCAGAGCACGGTTATGTTCCCGTTGGCAACCTATGCCATCGAAGCCGGCGAGGGGGAGCCGCGCCGCGGGCTGGCGCCCCACGGACGTGCACTGGCCCGGGTGGTTCTAAATCCGGTCATCCCCAGTCTTGCACTTGGCGTCGCGGTCAATCTGTCCGGCTGGCAGCTCGGCCCGGTGCTGGAACGCATGCTGGAACTGCTCGGGGCGGCGGGCCCGGGCTGCGCACTCGTCGCACTCGGCATCACCCTGGCGCAGTACCGTATCGCAGGCACCTATCGCGCCGTGGTGTGGTTCGTTGTCTTGAAGAATCTGTTATGCCCGGCTGGCGTGTGGCTGGCCTGTGTCGCTGCCGGCGTTACTGAGCTGTGGCGTGAGGTCGCCGTGCTCCTCGCTGCCATGCCGTCCGGTATCAATGCGTTCATTTTTGCCAGTCAGTACGGCTTGCGTCAGGAAGAGGTCGCCAAGACCATCGTTGTCTCGACCCTGGTCGCTGCGCTGGTATCCAGCGCGCTGCTCGCCCTGTTCCTCGACTAGGCATTGATAGCCCGGGTCGGGTTGCAATTGGCGCTGATCGAGGCAAGGTGTATAAGGGATTACCGCGCAGCGCCGGAACGACGGGCGAATGACCGACATCCTCCTCATCGAAGACCATCGCGATATCGCTGAACTGGTGTTCGATTACCTCGAAGGCGAAGGCTACAGCGTCGACTATGCCGCTGACGGCCACGCCGGCCTGCGCCTCGGCTGCGAACACCAGTATGACGCTGTCGTTCTCGATGTCATGTTGCCCGGTATCGACGGCCTGGCGGTGTGCCAGCGCCTGCGCCATGAAGCGCGCACCAGCGTGCCGGTATTGATGCTGACCGCCCGCGATACGCTGGCCGATAAGCTGGCCGGGTTCGACAGCGGGGCCGATGACTATCTGGTCAAGCCTTTTGACCTGCCCGAACTCGGTGCGCGGCTGCGTTCGCTGATCCGGCGCCAGCGCGGTAGTGCGCTCGAGAGCGCGCTGACGGTCGGCGATCTGGTGCTCGATCCAACTACGTTGAAAGCGGCGCGTGCGGGCGTGGAACTTGCACTGACGCCGACGTGCCTGAAGATCCTCAAGCTGTTGATGCAGGAATCGCCACGGGTCGTCGAGCGGCGCGCGATCGAGCGCCTGCTGTGGGGCGATCTGCCGCCGGACAGCGATGCGCTCCGCAGTCATATGTATTCCTTGCGGAAGGCCGTCGATCGGCCGTTCGCGCGCCCCCTCATTCATACCTTGCATAGTGCCGGCTTCCGACTTGCCGTCGAGTGAGCGACGGCCGCGACTGAATGCCCACCTGTGGCGGGCTTTCGTCCTGCAGATAGTTCTGATCAGCGCGACAGCGGTCGCTGGCGTCTATCTTGCGGAGTTTGCCATTCGCGAAATGCTGATAGTCTCGGCACTCGAACATGAAGCCGACTATTTCTGGTCACGGCGCAAGATTACGCGCGAGACGCCGGCGCCAAATACCAATGCGCTGATTGGCTATGTGTTCGATATCGATACGCGTGAGTTGCCTGAAGAATTTGTCGGCCTGAGTACCGGCATTCATGAAATCAATACACCGGTAGGTGCTGGTGTTGTCCACGTCAGCGAAGCGGACGGCCAACGTCTGTATCTGGTTTTCGATGCTAATAACGTCAAGCATCTGGCAACGTATTTTGGTGTTGTCCCGCTCGCGCTGATGCTGGTCGTACTGTATTCCTCGGCCTGGGTCGCCTACCGAATCGCGAGACAAGCAGTCTCTCCCGTCATCCGCCTCTCGCGCATGGTCCGCGACCTTGATGTCGAGACTCCTGATCTGGCGGCGCTCGAAGGCACACTGCAGGGAAATGGTGCCGACGCCGAGATACAGCATTTGTCGGGCGCGCTGCACCACCTTATGACACGGGTGGATCGGTTCATCGAACGCGAACGGTTGTTCACGCGCGAAGCGAGTCACGAATTGCGGAGCCCGCTCACCGTTGTTCGCATGGCCAGCGACACCCTGCTGCAGAGAACGACGCTCGAACCGCCGGCGCGCGCGCTTATTGAGAAAATCCGCCGTGCTGCGCTCGATATGGAAGAACTGACCGAGGCTCTGCTGCTGCTGGCCCGCGAACATGACGGCATTCTGCCGCGGGAACGCGTCGTCGTTAATGAAATCATCGCGCATGAGCTTGGCCGTTGCCGCATGATCTACGGTGACAAAGGGTTGACGTTCACGCTCGATGAGCAGGCCACGCTGTCAGTGTCCTGTGCGCCGCGCATAGCCGATATCGTGTTCGGCAATGTGCTGCGGAACGCCTGCGCCTACACCGACAAGGGGACGATCGCCGTGTCAATACTGCCGGGCAGAGTCACCATCGAGGACAGCGGCATCGGTATCAGCGCCGAGCATCTGGGTCGCGTCTTCACGCCATATTTCCGCGCGGCGGGCAATCAGGTCGGCGGGCAGGGCCTTGGTTTGAGCCTGGTCAAACGCATCACCGACCGCTACCAATGGCGGGTCGAATTAACCAGCACCCCGGGCACCGGCACGCGCGTCGTGATCGAGATGCCGCTGGCCGAAGTCACCGCCAGGCCACGGCCGACGGCGACAGCATCACGAGGCGGGGTTTAAATCGCCGGCGCAGTCCCCATGTGATGCACAGTGTGGGCTGCACGCCTGACTGACTGAGGGACTGAGACACCTATGTTGCGTATCGGATTATTTCTGGCGACGAATGTCGCCGTTCTGTTCGTTCTTTCCATCGTTCTTAATCTGCTCGGCCTCAACCAGCCTGGACAGGGCGGTGGCAGCATCCTGCTGTTTGCTGCGATCTTCGGCATGGGCGGCTCATTCATTTCGCTGTTGTTGTCGAAATCGATGGCGATGCGCGCGATGGGTGCGCAGGTCATCGAACATCCCGCCAATGACAGCGAACGCTGGCTGCTCGACGTCGTCGCCCGTCAAGCTGCTGCTGCCGGCATCGGCATGCCTGCCGTGGCCGTGTTCGAAACCTCGACGCCCAACGCATTTGCGACCGGCGCCAACAAGGACGAAGCGCTCGTCGCCGTCAGCACCGGACTGCTCCGTAACATGTCGAAAGACGAAGTCGAAGCGGTACTCGGGCACGAAATCAGTCATATCGCCAATGGCGACATGGTGACACTTGCCCTGGTGCAGGGCGTGATGAACACGTTCGTCATGGTCTTCGCGCATCTATTGGCTGGCGTGCTCGATCGCGGCAATCGCCAGGGTCACGGTGGCGGCTACTACATCGGCTACTACGTTGCGCAGCTCGTACTGGGTTTTCTCGCATCGCTGATCGTGATGTGGTTCAGTCGCTACCGCGAGTATCGCGCCGATGCGGGCGGTGCCCGCCTGGCCGGGCGCGAGAAGATGATCGCCGCGCTGCAGAGACTGCAACAGGCACATGATCCGCAAGCGCTGCCGGACGGCATGGCGGCTTTCGGAATCGCCGGCGGACTGGGTACTCTGCTCTCAACCCATCCGCCTTTGGAAGCGCGCATTGCGGCGCTTCGCGCGGCCGCTTGAAGGAATGATTCGGGAACATCCGCTGGCGCCAACAGGCGCCAGCGGAGGCGGTCATCGATTCAGCGTGTGACCAGCCCGCGCACCGTGCTGTCTTTTTTCGCAAGGTCGTCTTCCATCGCTTTCCAGTCGACCGGTTTTGGAACGGCGATACCGCGCTGGCACGCCGGCCGCGCTTCAAGCCGGCTCATCCATGAGTTCAAATGATCGAGTCCGTCGATGCTCGATCCGCCCCAGAAATGAATGCGGACCCAGCACCAGTTCGCGATATCGGCAATGCTGTATTCGTCACACAGGAATTCACGCCCGCTCAGCTGGCGATCGAGCACTTCGAACAAGCGGCGGCATTCATTGTGATAGCGCGCGATCGCGCTCGGGATCTTCTCGGGAAAATAACGATAAAACACATTCGCCTGGCCCATCATCGGGCCGATACCCGCCATCTGGAACATCAGCCATTGAGTGACGCGCGATTCGCCGCGTGCATCCAGTGGCATCAACTTGCCGGTCTGTTTCGCCAGGTAGAGCATGATGGCGCCGGATTCAAAGACCGCGAAATCGCCGTTGGCGCGGTCGACGATGGCGGGGATACGTCCGTTGGGGCAGATGGCCGTAAACCATGCTTCTTTCTGCACGCCGGTCGTGATGTCGACGTGGTGCACGGTATAGGGCAGGCCTATCTCCTCGAGCATCACAGAAACTTTCCAGCCGTTCGGCGTCGCCGCCGTATACAAATCGATCATGAAGTGTTCCTCGCTTTCCTGAACAGGTGATCATGGTAGCCGAGTTTATCGTTCGACGACCCCGCCGAATTGGCGAGATCTTTTATGCGCCGATTGCCCTTGAAACGCAGCGCTTGAAACCCATCTATGTGCCATCAGCAGCAATGGTTGCTGCTCAGGAGGAATTCAGCATGCGTACTACCCATTACGATCCGTTCTTGAACCTGCGTCGATTGCAGGACGATATGAACCGCGCCTTCGGCAGCGCTCTGACCAGCAGCGATGACAACTCGACCTCGGCGGTCAGTCATTGGGTACCGGCAGTCGACGTGCATGAGGAAGCGACGCGTTATGTGATTACTGCCGACGTACCGGGTGTGGTGCCTGACGCTATCGAGGTCTCGATGGACAACGGCGTTTTGACAATACGCGGTGAACGCGTCGACGACCGTCGCGAGGGCAGTGGTGCCAACGCGCGCCGGGTCGAGCGTATCTACGGCAATTTCTATCGTCGTTTTACCTTGCCCGACACAGCCGACTCCGAGCGAGTCGAGGCGCGCACTGTTCACGGTGTGTTGGAAATCAGCATTCCGAAGAAAGAGCAGATCCAGCCGAAGAAGATCAAAGTCGGAAGCTGAGGCGAGCACCTCGACCGGATGATCGCAACGGGGCCGAGGGCCCCGTTGTTCGTTCACGCTGATCCAATTCCGCCATCTTTTCGTAGACGGAACAGCCAACCACAGCAGTTGGTCGCAGGCCACCACCGGGGTCGACTGCTATCATGGGTCGGGGTAATCGGGGAGGGGAGCGCATGAACGGATTCTGGACGGGCCTGGTTCTGGCCCTGTTGTCATGCACGGTGCAGGCGGCCCCGGCAACCGTACGTCTGCTGCAGGCACCTGCCTGGCTCGAACGCGGCGGTGTGCGCGAACCGCTGTCTGCTGGCCGTGCACTGGAAGCAGGTGATGTCATTCATACCGGTAGCGGTGCAAGAGTGATACTGGCGTTGTCCGAAGGCAGTGTGATCAAGCTTGGCGCAGAGGCAGATTTCTCCTTGCGTGAGCTGCAGGAGCCGGTCGAAGAGTCTGGTACCTTCACGGGTTTTCTCGACGTTCTGAAAGGCGCTTTCCGGTTTACCACGACATTAGTCGGACGCAAGCGCGACATTCGCGCCCAGGTGCGCACAGCGACTATCGGCATACGCGGAACGGATGTGTGGGGCAAAGCCGAAGACGCCCGTGATTTCGTCGTGCTGCTCGAGGGACGCATCGACATCGAACGCAATGGGCAGACTTATCCGATAGAGACGCCATTGACGTTGTTCATGGCACCGCGCAATGCGGACGCGCTGCCGTTGGCCCCGGTTGTTCCGGCCGATCTCACGGTATGGGCGGCAGAAACCGAGCCGCAAGCCGATGCTGGAATTGTCCAGGCGGACGGCCGCTATCGCCTGAACCTCGCTTCCTATCCGCAAGCGGATGCCGCCAACGGCATGCGAATGCGGCTGGCCGAGGCCGGTTACGCTGTTACCGTCGAACCGGTTCAAGTCAGTGGGCGCGATTGGTGGCGCCTGATCAGCGATGGCTACGTTACGCGCACCGACGCGCAGGCCGTCGCTGCGCGCCTCGGCACGGAATTCGCCTTTGCCAGTCCGTGGGTCTCCAGCAGCACTCAGCCTTGACACCGCGCCAGCGCAACGCGTGAATCGTGAAAGGCCGCGCCGCCGACCGGCGCCGCCGGATCAGCGCCGGTCAAGACGTTGATGCCCAGACCTTCCGGGTAAGCGGCGTTTGGCCAGATGCTCTCGGCAATGACCACACCGCGCTGCAAGCCGTCGAATAACGCCGCGTGCAGACTCACTGCGCCGCGTACATTGCTGACGGCAATCCGTTCACCATCGGCGACACCGAGTTGCGCGGCATCGGCTGGATGCAGCAGCAGAGTCGGTCGTTGTTCGCGGCGTTTTGACGTCGGAGTTTCCGTGAAGCTGGAATTCAGGAATTGACGTGCCGGCGCAGTAACCAGCCGGAACGGATGTTCGTCAGTCGCATTTTCGATGACGTCCCAATGATCCGGCAGGCGCGGCATCGCGGCGGCAGCGCCGGGGCCGCTGAACGCAGTGAGTCCGGCAGCGGTCCAGTTGGCGGCGAAGTGGAAACGCCGGTCGGCGTGGCCGAAGCCGTTCAGGAAATGCGCTTCTTCGAACGGCGGCTGAACGTCAAACCAATGTTCGCGTTCGAGTGTCGCCAGATCGTTCCAACCCGATGTGCGCAGCGTCCAATCGATGATTTCGCGTGGGCTCATGGCGAACCCGCGATGAACCGCGCCCAAACGTTCAGCCAGCCCGCAGATCACGTCGTGATTCGAGCGGCATTCGCCCGGGGCTTCGACTATCTTCGGCCCAAACAGGATGTGCTGTTGGCCCCCGCCCTGATAGAGGTCGTCGTGTTCGAGAAACATCGTTGCCGGCAGGACGATATCCGCCATTTTTGCCGTCTCGGTCATGAACTGTTCGTGGACACAGACAAACAGATCGCGCCGCGCAAAACCTGCCTGAACCTGGTTCAAGTCCGGTGCAACCGACATCGGGTTGGTATTCTGGATCAGCATGGCGGTCACTGGCGGACCGTCGGCCAGCGCAAAGCGCTCACCCGTCAACACAGCGCCAATACGTGATTGATCGAGCAGACGCACCTCGCGATCGCAGGCATCCAGGCCATCGATCAAGGTGCGGTCCCAATGATAAATCGCGCCATTGTTGTAGAACGCGCCACCGCCAGGATGGCGCCAGGCGCCGGTGACCGCGGGAATGGAGAGCGCTGCATGCATGTTTACCGAGCCGTTACGCTGGCGCGAGAATCCGTACCCGAGTCGGAAGAAGCAGCGTGGATGCGTTCCGATGAGTGTCGCGAGCTGTTCGATAAGCGCTTGCGGTACGCCGGTAATCGCACTGGCCCAGGCCGGGTCGCGCGTGGCGAGATGCTGCTCAAGTTCATGAGGCGTGTCGGTATAACGTTCCAGGTAGTCCCAGTCGGCATGGCCATCGCGGAACAGCACGTGCATCACGGCACAGGCGAGAGCGCCGTCGGTTCCCGGTCGCACGCACACGAACAGGTCTGCCTGTCGCGCGGTCGCATTGCGATAGGTATCGATGACGACAATCTGCGCGCGCCGCTCGCGGCGTGCTGCCAGCGCATGGGTCATGACGTTGATTTGCGTTGCCGCTGCGTTTGTCCCCCAGATGACGACGACATCGGCCTGCGCCATTTCGCGCGGGTCGGTGCCGGCGATACGGCCCGTCCCCGCCAGGTAGCCGTTGCCGGCAAGCGTTGTGCAGATGGTCGAATGCTGCCCGGAATACCGTTTGACATGGCGCAGACGGTTGATGCCATCGCGCATGACCAGACCCATCGTGCCGGCGTAGAAATATGGCCAGACAGTGGCCGCGCCCAGCCGTTGTTCGGCGGTCAGAAATGCCTCGGCAACTTCGTCGAGCGCCGCGTCCCAGCTGATTGGAACGAATGAATCCGAACCCTTCTCGCCAGTGCGTCGCAGCGGCAGGGTCAGGCGGTCAGGATGATGAATGCGTTCCGCGTAACGCGCGACCTTGCTGCAGATGACACCGGCCGTATAGCTGTTCGCCGCCGCTCCGCGAACCCGCCCGATGCGATCCGGAGCCAGACGTTCCACTTCGAGCGCGCAGGTCGATGGGCAATCGTGTGGACACGCGGAATGAAGAAATGGGGCAGGACTGCTCATGGCAACGATACTCAAGGTGCTGTAATGCGGGTGCCGGTACTATCACCGGCCCGACGTCCTGCTGCAAGTGCAGTGGCCGCGATAATCGCCATCCGCCACGATGCTGTGACGACGACGCCCCGCTGTCGTATCAGCGGGTTACACTGCGTGGTACGCAGGAAAGGCACGATGAGGCAGCACCAACCATGAACACGCAGCGATAGGCGCCCCGGATCACTGCATGGTCAGCATCGCTCCAGTGTATGCCGGATGGAAAGTCCGGGTCCGACAGCTGCTTGTCGCCGTCTGTCTCACCGCGACGGGCACAGCGGCCATTGCCGAGCCGGTACCGCTCGTCGCGGCCGCCTCCGATCTGAAATTCGCGCTCGATGAAGCGATCGAGACTTACCGCCAGCACGGCGGGCAGGTTGTGCGCGCCAGCTATGGATCGTCCGGAAATTTCTTCGCCCAGATCCGTCAAGGTGCGCCTTTCGATATTTTCATGTCGGCAGATGAAACGCTCGTGCTGGAACTTGCCCGACTGGGTCTTGCCCGCGATGACAGCCAACTCTATGGCATCGGTCGACTGGCACTGTTCGTTCCGCACGGTTCGCCGCTGCACGCCGATGCCAAGCTCGATGATCTCGAACGCGCGCTTGCAGACGGGCGCCTGAGGCACTTCGCCATCGCCAACCCGGCGCATGCGCCTTACGGACGGGCAGCCCGTGACGCCCTCCAGGCGCGCGGTCTATGGCCGGTCATCGAAGCGCGACTGGTGCTGGGCGAGAATGTCGCGCAAGCTGCGCAATTTGCGCTCACCGGCGCGGCTGAAGGCGGACTCATCGCGTTGTCGCTGGCGCGCGCACCGACGTTTGCTGCTGCCGGTGAATATGCGTTGGTGCCGGCCGAGATGCATCAGCCGCTGCGCCAGCGCATGGCTGCCCTCAAGCGCGCCTCGCCGGCAGCGCTCGAATTTTATGCGTGGCTGGCTGGCGCGCAGGCGCGAGATATTTTTGCGCGCTTCGGTTTTGAACTGCCGGACGAGTAATCGTGGACTGGGATTCTTTGCGGCTCTCGTTCGCGCTCGCTGGCGCCACCGCAGCCTGCCTGTTACCCGGCGCGCTGCTGATGGCGCGCTGGCTGGCTTACAGCCGGCGGCGACGCCGGCTGCTGATCGAGGCAGCGTTGGCTTTGCCTCTGATACTGCCGCCGACCGTGCTCGGCTATTACCTGCTGGTCGCGATGGGTAGCGCCTCGCCGCTGGGCGCATTCTACGAACGCGTATTCGGCACGCCGCTGGCGTTTTCCTTCAGTGGTCTGCTGGTGGCGAGCATCGTGTTCAATCTGCCGTTCGCCATTCTGCCCATGCAACGCGCTTTCGGATCCATCTCACCTGATCTGCTGGATGCTGCTCAAACTTGCGGACTGTCGCGCTGGAGGACTTTGTGGCGAATTGAGCTGCCGCTGGCATGGCCCGGCATTCTCACTGGGCTCGTCATGACAGCAGCGCATACGCTCGGCGAGTTCGGTGTTGTTCTGATGGTCGGCGGCAATATTCCCGGCGAGACGCGCACCGTTGCGATCGCCATCTATGATCGTGTGCAGGCTTTCGACATGGCAGGTGCCGGTCTGATGTCGGCGACGCTGTTGCTCGCGTCGCTTCTGGCGTTGCTGATCAGCGCGTGGTTCGGCGGCAGTCCACCTGCTGCCTACGGCCGAACCTGATGCTCGATGCCGAGTTTACTGAGGAGTCGCCCATTCCGCTGGCGGCGCGGGTGCGTTGTGCTGCTGGTGAACTGCTGGCGCTGGTCGGGCCATCGGGCGCCGGCAAGACTACGGTATTGCGCGCCATTGCGGGTTTGACGCGGACGCGTCTTGGCCGCGTTTCGGTCGGTGATGAATGCTGGCAGGATAGCGCGAGCGGCGTGTGGGTCGATCCGCGTGAACGTCGTGTTGGTATGGTGCTGCAGAACTATGCGTTGTTCCCCCATCTGAGCGTTCAGGAAAACGTTGCCGAGGCGGTTCACCGATTGCCGCGGGCTGAACGCCTGGCGCGTGCCGCCTCTGCGCTCGACGCAGTCGGCTTGTACGGGTTGGCTGCGCGGCGACCGGCGCAACTGTCTGGCGGACAACAGCAGCGCGTAGCGCTGGCGCGCGCGTTGGTTCGTGAGCCGCGTGTATTGCTGCTCGACGAGCCGTTCGCGGCGGTCGATCAGATGAGTCGTGAACGGCTGTACGAAGAACTTGCAGTGCTGCGTACGGGACTCAACATTCCGGTCGTACTGGTGACGCATTCACTAACGGAAGCGCACCTGCTTGCCGATAGGATGATCGTGCTCAGCCACGGCAAGACGCTGCAGGACGGTACGCCGGACGGCGTGCGCAACCGGCCGGCCAGCGCTGAAGTGGCACGTCTGGTCGGCTTTACCAATTTGTTCGAATCGACCGTCATTGCAATCGACAGCGAGGCCGCGGCAGCGACCGTCGCGTGGGGCGGCACCGAGGTGGTCATTCCCATAGCAGTATCCATGGCCACGACGTTACGTCGGGGTCAGTCCGTGCAATGGGGTATCGCGGCCGGCGATGTCGGACTGCTGAAGAGTGGCCGAACAGCGGCAACGGAATCCTCAAGCATTGTCGTCGTACTCGATCGGGTGGCGTCGCTTGGTGACAGCATTCACCTCACGGTCAGCAGCCTCGATGGCAGTGAAAATATCCGCGCGGTAGTGACGCGGCGATTTCTCGAACGTGCCGAGCTGGAGCCGGGTCGCCAGGTCACGATTGAACTGCCTGGCGCCGGGATTGTCGTTTTTCCCTGATTGTTCCGTACTCTGGGCCAGTCACTCAGCCTGGCACGACCTCGACCAGCGTCGAATGCACGCTGGTACTCTGGCCCATGTCAGCCATCTGTGCGTTATGGATGAAATTGATGTTCTTGCCATCTTTCTCCTGGCGCGGCCAGCGACCTTTATAAGTAACGGCAGTCCCCGGCAGCACACCTTCATCGAGGCGCGCGGTCAGATTGATTTCACCAGTTGGGTTACGCACTTTGACGGCGGCACCTTCGCGCGCACCGAGGCGTACGGCGTCACTCGGATTCAGATGCAGCGCGGGCGGCCCCGAGCGGTCGGCGATATGCGGATCGTTCGCGTAGGAATCGTTCATACGCCATTTCGAGGCCGGTGTCAGCAGTCGCAGCCAGCCCTCCGGCGCCGGCCTGTCGGCGCTCGGTTGCGGGGTCAGCGGTTGCCCCATCGCGACCGCTTGCTGCGAGGCGATTTCGATACGGCCGCTTGGTGTCGCGAACGTCTGGTCTGACCACCAGGTTGCCGGGGCCTCGCCGAGCGCGAAATGTCCGCGACGCTTGAGTTCGTCGAAGTCGAATCCGGGATTCATCTGCTGCATCATTTTCGCAATCATGGTTTCGTCGCTCTCGAACAGCGCTGCTTCCTTGCGCCCCATGCTGGCCGCCAGGCGGCGGAAGATCTCGGCGTTCGGCAGTGCTTCGCCCAGCGGCGCGGCAATCTTGGATTGCGCACCCATGATGAGATGAAAATAGCTGAACGTGATGTCGTCGTATTCGAGGAAACTCGCTGCTGGCAGCACGATATCGGCAAAATCCGCTGTGTCTGTCATGAACACATCGCAGACCACCGTGAACAATGAATCGCGTTGCAATGCGCGTCGCAGGCGCGTCTGTTCAGGCGCCGACGCCAGCGGATTGGTGTTCCATGAGCAGAAGACCTGGAACTCCTCGGATTCGAGACTTTCGGCCAGCGCCATGTGACTCACCTTTCGGCCTGTGCCCGGTGCCAATTCCGCGCCGGAAAGCCAGCCGAGATCGACGCCGGCATTGATCGGCGTGACGTTCAGGTAACAGAAACCTGCGCCCGGTTTGCCGATATTGCCGGTCAGCGTCGGCAGCAGACCAACAGCACGCATGATATTGCCGCCGCTGGTCTGCCGTTGCAGGCCCTGTCCGCACCACAGCAGCGCCGGTCCGGCGCCGTAGAGCTGTGCCGCTTTTTCGATATCGGCTGCCGGCACGCCGGTCTGTGTTTCACCCCACTGCGGTGTCGCGCGCGCGATGTCGTCAACGATATCGGCATAGCCGACCGTATGGGCGTCGATATAGGCATGGTCGAAACGACCGTTGCGTTGCAGACAATGCAGCAGACTGAAAGCCAGTGCTGCATCAGTGCCTGGTCTTGGCTGAAGATGCAGATCGGCGGCGGCGGCAGTTTCCGTGCGTATGGGGTCGACCACGACAACTGCACCCGGTGCTTCAGGCAACCAGTGCTCGTGCGCATGTGGCGCCGAATGCGACGGGTTCGCGCCCCACACCAGAATGCATTGACTATCGCGCGCCGTACGCGGGTCGAAGCCCATCAGCGAATTGCCGAACATCAGCGACCAGGCAACATGTCCGGCGGCATTACAGATGCTGTCCGGATCGACTTCCGAGGCGCCGATGGCGTTGAACAGTCGATTCGGAAACAGGTAGCCGATGAGCGACAGCGTCCCCGAGTAATGTGTGTGCAGGATCGAAGCGCCGCCGTGATCGGCCAGTGCGGCGTTCATTCTCGTCGCCACGGTGGTCAGTGCTTCGTCCCAGCTGATGGCCTCGAAGCTGCCGCTGCCTTTTGCGCCGATCCGTTTGAGCGGATGGCTCAGTCGCGCCGCCGGATCCTGCCATACCCCGTTGTAAGCGACTGCGCACTTGCTGCACAACTTGCCGCGGGAGACCGGATGATCGGGATCACCCAGCACCCGATGACGGCCACCAGCGCGCGTCTCGACGACGATACCGCAGCCATCGTAACAATCGCGCGGACAGTTGGTTTTGATGAGTGCAGTCATGATTCTGGCCTCGAAGCGAAGAGCGGGTGGGAATCACAGCACAAGGGTGGCCCGCAAGGCAATGACGCTGCGCGTAAAGCAGGTCGGGCATGGCAACGGTTCCTGTTTGTCCAAGCGCCGCGCGACCCGTGTATGGTTTTGTATACTGCCCCGGTCAGACGGACTGAGGTCCTGAGTGACATATCTGAAATCCTGCTGGAAGGGGGCGCATATGGGATTGCTTGCGGAATTCAAGGAATTTGCCGTCAAAGGCAACGTGGTCGATATGGCGGTCGGCATCATCGTCGGGGCTGCTTTCGGCAAAATCGTCTCATCCTTTGTCAGCGACGTGGTCATGCCGCCGATAGGCTTGCTGCTGGGCGGCGTCAATTTCAATGAGCTGGCGCTGGTGCTTAAAGCTGCGCAAGGCGAGACAGCGGCAGTGGCCATACGTTATGGCGCTTTCCTGCAGACCGTGTTCGACTTCGTGATCATCGCTTTTGCCATATTCATCGCGGTCAAGGCCATGAATACCTTCAAGCGACTGCGCGAAGAGGAGCAGGCGCCAGCGGCAGCTGTGGCGGCTGAACCGTCCGATGAGGTCAAGCTGTTGACCGAGATCCGCGATCTGATGGCGAAGCGCTGAGCTTTGCCGCCATCCGCAGTACGGTGGCGAATGCAATACCGGGAGGGAGATGCATTTGCTAGCATCCGGGCGGGGACGATATCGTCAATGAGGCAGAGGGGAGGACACCGGCCATGAGTACGATTTACGGGGACAAGCATCGCGAACTTCAAGCGCAATTCGAAACGCGCAAGATGGCCGACCGGATGGAGGAAGCCATCATCAAGACGGCGCTGGATGACATGGACAAGCATTTTGTCTCCACGCGGGACATGTTTTTCCTGTCCACGGTCGATCATAAAGGTCGCCCGACGGTATCTTACAAAGGCGGCGATCCGGGATTCATCACGATTGTCGACGACCAGACCATCGCATTCCCGAGCTACGACGGCAACGGTATGTATTACTCGATGGGCAACATCGCCGGCAATCCCGAGATCGGCATTCTGTTCATCGATTTCGAAGTACCCAACCGCATGCGTCTGCAGGGCCGCGCTTCAATCACGCCGCAGGATCCCTTGCTCGCCAGGTACAAGGAAGCGGATTTGATTGTGCGCGTTGCGATCACGCAGACCTGGGTCAATTGCCCGCGCTATATCCACCGTTATCAAAAGCTGGCGCAGTCGCGCTATGTACCGCGCGTCGAGAACGAGACGCCGTTCTGCGTGTGGAAACGGATCGATGGTTTCCAGGACGTCTTGCGGCCACAGGATATCGGTCGCACCGAGCAGGAAGGCGGACTGCTGTCGATTGAGCAGTACATGGATAAGGTCGTCAAAGGCGAAGCGTGAGCTGACGGCGGCGCGGTGCCCGCCAGACCGGGCGCCGTTGCTGAAAGTTTGCTGTCAGGTCAGTGTCTCAGTCCGCTGCGGCGAGCATCGCGGTCACCGTTCGATGAAAATACGCGAGCGCCGGTTCGTTCGCGCCGAACACGATGTGCTGCTGAGCCGCCGTATGAAAACCGCGTTGCGCGCCTTCGCCGACCGGGAAATCCTCGTTTTCGACGACGTGCACGACGAGGTCCAGATTCTTGTCCCAATGTCGCCGCGCACTCTCCGTCAGCGCCGGCTCCGGCGTGTACAGGGACAACAGGACGGTTGATTCTTCCGGTGCACCGGCGGTCGGGAATATCTGCCAAAGCTCGAGATGATCGAGCTGCCAGACCAGCACGGTGTTCGGGAACAGAACGTGAATGGCGACCATATGCGGCAGCAGGTTCCACTCCTGCGTCGGCTCATGCCGCATCGCTTCGATGGTACGGCGGGCACCGATAACGCGGAAATGTGGACCGAAAGTATCGAATGTCGTCAGGTTGTCGAAGAAAATCGGACAGATTGAATGCTTGTGCAGAACGCAAAAGTGATAAGACTCGAGAAAGGTATCGAGCAGAAGTTTCCAGTTCATGCGCCGAGTCAGTACGCGACTCGCGTAGAGGTGCTGACGGCCGAGATCGAAACCGGCGAGGGCTGTGCTCAACGTATCGAAATCCGGCGCCAGGCGCAGTTCGCCGCCGACCGTCGGCAGCACCCAGATCATGCCATCGCGTTCGATTACCGGCAGCGGGGTCAAGCCATGCTGAGTGCGTGGAGCGTCTTTGAACGATGCTTCTTCCGGACGCGCCAGCAGTCGGCCGTCGCTGCCATAGTTCCACGCGTGATAGGGGCAGACGAATGAGCGGGCGGTGCCACAGTTTTCGGCGACACGTGCGCCGCGGTGACGACAGACGTTGAGTAGCGCATGCACCTGCCCGCGTTCGTCGCGCGTCAGCAGTATCGGTAGACCGCTCAGTTCATGCGTGTAATAGCTGCCAGGCGTCGGCAGGATTGCGCTCAAGCCGAGGCACAGAGGTTGCTCACGAAAAAGTACCTGCGCCTCTTTCGCTGCGATCGCGGCGCTGGTGTATTCCGTTACCGATTGATGGTAGACAGCCGGCGCAGTTGCCGTGCGACGATGGTCGATATAGTCAAACAGCTGTTGTCCGATCTGAATTTGCTGTGCTTGTAACATGCCGGTCGTCCTGTGCTTGTGATGATTGTAGCGGAGCACGGCTGTGCTCGGCGCAATGTCGACGCGTTGCAGGACGCTTAACGGGGGCAGAAAAAGAAAGCCCGGCCGAAGCCGGGCTTGGACGGATACAAGGGTGTTGCGTTCTTGTGGGGCCGTCGGGCGTCAACGTAGACAGGAACTGAGTCCAATCTATTTTTGCCTGGCGCTAGCTTACCGCAAGCGCCGCCCAGATGCTCCCCCATATCTCGGTGAGATCACCTTGTGAACGCGGTCCCGGGTATCGATAGTATCGATATGAGCGATATTTTTATTTATTGTAAAATCTTAAAATACATATCTATATAATTGTTTATGTTAAATAAAATCTGATATTAAAGAATTTACATTAATTTTTTTTCGCCCCCCGTTGCGTAGGCCATTGAGCTGGCAGGGCGGCTCTCGACCGGTTCAATGCGGGCTGCGCCAGCGTGCCAACGGCGACCGCGTAGGATCCTGTTTTCCATTCAATTTCGAGCGCGTGGACAGGCCATTCCCGGCGCCCGGTGGAGTCGTCTTGACAGCGCGCGGGCGCGCGACCAGAGTTGGCTCCAGCGACGCCCCGCGCCGCCGGAGCCACGGCTCCATGACGAATTTCGGAATACCTGCCATGACCGGCGCCAGGGCAATAACGATACGCCTCGCACGGCCTGCCGATGCACCGGTCATCGCACGCATGAGTCGAGACACCATTGAACACGGACTCGGCTGGCGGTGGACCACAGGACGCGTCCGGCGCAGCATTGGTGACCGCGCAACCAATGTCATCGTCGCCACCGCCGGCAATGCGACCGTGCTTGGTTTCGCCAGCATGAAGTATCTCGAGGAAGAAGCGCACCTGTTACTGCTGGCCGTAGCGCCCGTCTATCGGCGACATGGCCTCGGCCGGAGCCTGTTAGCGTGGTTGGACGACACCGCTCTGGTTGCTGGCATCGGTGCCGTGCTGCTCGAGGTTCGCGCCGCCAATCCGGGTGCGCGTGAATTCTATCGGCGCCTCGGCTATGTCGAAGGTGAGCGGCTGGAGAGCTACTATGGTGGTGCAGAAGCTGCGGTGCGCATGCGCCGTAACCTGCGCCCAGCACTCGACACCCGGACAACCTGAGCGGAAGCGTCGTCGCGACATGATTCGATATACCTGTTGGGTGTTGCTCTTACACAGCCTGGCTGCTGCGTGCGTGGCTGCCGAGCAGTCTGAAGTCGACCTCTGGAATGCGTATATCAAACCGCAGTATTTCAAAGGGCGGGATATCGTCAGCGACACGGCGGTCGTCGAGCTGCGCATTCCGGCTCGAGCGGAGGATTCTGGCGTCGTACCGATCAGCATCAACGCGAAAATTCCGCAGCGTGAGGATTACTATATCCGCCAGGTGCATGTGTTCGTCGACAAAAATCCGAAACCGCTCGCCGGACGATTCGAGTTGACCCCGGCTATGGGCAAAGCCGACCTTGCCATGCGTTTGCGCATCAACGAGTACACTGATGTTCGCGTCGTCGCCGAGACCAGCGACGGCGTCCTGCATATGGTTAGCGGGTATACGCGGGCGAGCGGCGGTTGTTCGGAACCGCCGCCTTTTCTCAAGTTGAAAGAGGCGCGGAGTCGCATCGGGGAAATGCAGTTCCGCGCCGCCAACGACAGCGCCGACAGTGACCTCGCGCTCGCGCATCTGCTCATCCGCCACCCCAATATCACTGGATTGCAACTGGATCAGCGTACTCGTGCATTCATTCCCGCCGAATACGTCACTCGTGTCGTCGTGCGATTCAACGGGCAGCAAATCATGACGGCTGAGACCGACATTTCCATCAGCGAAGATCCGAGTTTCCGCTTTTTCTTCAAGCCACGACATGGCGGAACGCTGACGGCTGAAATGACGGACTCGAAGGGCCGGCAGTTCACGCGTACGTTCGCCGTCAGTGCCGAGCTTGCCGTCGTCGAGCGCTGAACGCAGGCGACATCCGGACATGACAGTACGAGTGGAAAAGAATGGCGCGGTGACGACCGTCATCCATAGCCGCCCGGAAGCGCGAAACGCTATGGACCCCGACAGTGCGGATGCGCTGGTGGCAGCATTCCTTGCATTCGAGGCCGATGAGCAGGCCAGCGTGGCCGTGTTCTGGGGCGAAGGTGGCGCATTCTGCGCAGGCTGGGATCTCAAATACGCGGGCGCGCTCATCGGGCAGAACAAGCCGCTGGCCGAGCTGGATTTCCCACCGGCTGGCGGTGACGTGCCGCGCGGCCCGATGGGCCCGAGCCGTCTGGCGCTCAGCAAGCCGGTCATCGGCGCGATCGCCGGGTCGGCAGTAGCTGGAGGTTTCGAACTCGCGCTGTGGTGCGATATCCGTATCATGGAAGAAAGCGCGTATTTCGGCGTCTATTGCCGACGCTGGGGAATTCCACTCATCGATGGTGGAACGGTGCGCCTGCCACGCCTCGTGGGTCACGGGCGCGCACTCGAAATTATTTTGACCGGTCGCAAGGTCAGCGCCACGGAAGCACTGCGCATCGGCGCCTGCGAGCAGGTCGTTGCCGACGGCGGGGCACGCGCTGCGGCTGAAGCGATGGCAGCCGAAATTGCGCGGTTCCCGCAAACCTGCGTGCGCGCCGATCGGCTCTCGGTCTACCTGCAACAAGGCCTGGACGAACGCGCCGCGCTTGAAAGCGAATGGCGTAACAGTGCGTCAGTTGTCAGCGCCGAAGGACTGGCCGGCGCTCTGCGATTCAGTGACGGCCGTGGCCGCCACGGTCGCTTTGACGACAGTTGAATTAGCAGGCTGGTGAAAAACGTAGCGAGCGACGGCAGGACAAGGCGCACGCGTGCGCAAAACCGGAGTTTACACGCAGTCAAAGTGGATTTTGCGCGCTCGTGCAACACGGTCATGCCGAGCGCAGTAGTTTTTCACCAGCCTGTAAGAGAAGCTCTGCGCAAGGCAGAGCTTCCTTAGTACAGACTGCTGCGGTAATTCTCTTCGATGAAGGCGTCGACCTCATGGACGGTCATTGCTGCCGGCGGTGCATCGACGGGCGCAGTCTGCTCCAGGATCATTTTGCCGAGCGAGGGCAGGGTGGAGCGATCCTGGCGGCTGTCTTCAGCCCAAAGCTTGGAGCGCTTGACCGCCTTGGCGCAATGCAGATAAGCCTCATCGACAGCGATTCGGATGCCGACTTTCGGTGTTTTGCCATTGACGGTCGCATCGCGTAACAGGGTCTCGTCGTAGATAACAGCGGCGCGACCGTTGACGCGCAACAGATCTTCGAAGCCCGGCACCAGGAACAGCAATCCGACCTGTGGATTGGCGATGATATTGGTCATCGTATCCATGCGGTTGTTGCCGGGACGATCAGGAATGTAGAGCGTGTTGTCGTCCAGGACTTGCACAAAACCCGGGGCGTCGCCCCGCGGCGACACATCGCCACGACCATCGGCCGCCGCCGTACCGATGCACACGAACGGTGAACGTTCAATAAAGGCACGGCAATATTTATCGAGATGATCGATGGCTTTGGCACGCGCCAGATCCATCGGCTTACCGATATAATCGTACAGTTCGTCAGCCGTGTTGAAGATTCGGCCATTGGCAATATTGCTCATCTTTCGGGCTCCGCTGCAGTATCCGGTCGACATTAACTGATGCCTGCCATGTTGGCCAGCCAGCAACGGCCGAAGCGCGCACGGTCGGCATTGTTCGATGCTGCGACGCAATATACAATCCCGCGCCGATCCGCCTCCAGGCGGGTCGGACGGTTCATTCGCTGGTGAGGAGAAATGCAGATGAAGATCGGCGTACCGCGCGAAATCCAGGCGGGTGAACGAAGGGTGGCGACGACACCCGATGTCGTCAAGCAACTGACCAAGCTTGGCTACGAAGTGCTGGTCGAGAACGGCGCCGGCGCGCAGGCGAACTATGCCGACAACGCTTATGTCGACGCTGGCGCCAGCCTCGTCGGCGAGACTCGTGCGCTGTGGCAGGCGGCGGATATCATTTTCAAGGTGCGCGCGCCGCAGGCACATCCGACGCTCGGTGTGCACGAAGCAGACCTCCTGCGTCCGGGCCACATACTTATTTCGTTCATCTGGCCCGGCCAGAATCCTGATCTGCTGACGCGACTCGCAGCGACTGGCGCGAGCGTGCTTGCCATGGACAGCGTGCCGCGCATCTCGCGCGCGCAGAAAATGGATGCGCTGAGTTCGATGGCCAATATCGCCGGCTATCGGGCAATCGTGGAAGCTGCCAATCGTTTTGGTCGCTTCTTTACCGGCCAGATTACAGCTGCCGGCAAAGTACCGCCGGCCAAGGTGCTGATCATCGGTGCGGGCGTGGCGGGACTCGCCGCCATTGGTGCCGCGAAAAGCATGGGGGCAATCGTTCGCGCATTCGATACGCGGCCGGAAGTGAAGGAGCAGGTCGAAAGCATGGACGCCGAGTTCCTCATGCTCGACTTCAAGGAAGAAGGTGGCGGCACCGGCGGTTACGCCAAGACCATGAGCAAGGAATTCATCGACGCCGAGATGGCACTCTTCGCGGCGCAGGCCAGTGAAGTCGACATCATCGTGACGACTGCGCTGATCCCAGGGAAGCCAGCGCCCAAACTGATTACTGCGGCGATGGTCGAGTCGATGCGCAATGGCAGCGTGATCGTCGATCTCGCCGCCGAACAGGGCGGCAACTGCGAGCTGACCGTTCCCGGCGAAGTCGCTGAGCGCCATGGCGTGACCATCATCGGCTTCACCGATCTGCCGAGCCGACTTGCAACCCAATCGAGCCAGCTTTACGCGACGAATCTGCGCCATCTGCTGACCGACATGACGCCCGCTAAAGATGGTGTCGCAGTCATCAACATGGAAGACGAAGCGGTCCGCGGCGCGACCATCGTCAAGGATGGCGAAGTCACCTGGCCGCCACCGGCACCGAAGTTGTCAGCCGCGCCGGCCAAGGCGCGACCTGCGCCGCCGCCTGTGCATGGGCATGGTGCCGGTGCTGGCAAGGCCAATCCCGTCACGAGTCTGGCGTTGCTGGCCGGTGGTGCGATTGCACTATGGAGTCTGGGCGCGGTTGCACCGGCCGCTTTTATGTCGCATTTCACGGTCTTCGTGCTGGCATGTTTCGTCGGCTATCAGGTCATCTGGAACGTGACACCGGCACTGCACACCCCGCTCATGAGTGTCACCAATGCCATCAGCGGCATCATCGTGATCGGCGCGCTGCTGCAGATTTCGGCACCGGGTTTCATGATCACGTTGCTCGCCGCCGTTGCCACCTTGATCGCGACGATCAATGTGGCGGGTGGCTTCCTCGTCACGCAGCGCATGCTGCGTATGTTCCGCAAGTAGAGGGCAGCAGCAATGACATCAGGTATCGTCACCGCGAGTTACATCATTGCCGCGGTCCTGTTTATCTTAAGCCTTGGTGGACTGAGCAATCCGGAGACTGCGCGGCGTGGCAATGCCTACGGCATGTCGGGGATGGCTATCGCGATAGCCGCGACAATATTCAGCGATCAGGTCGGTGGCATCTGGTTGCTCGGTCTGGTCATGCTGATCGGTGGCGGTATCGGCGTGTTCGCCGCCAAGCGCGTGCAGATGACCGAAATGCCAGAGCTGGTCGCCATGCTGCACAGCTTCGTCGGTCTGGCTGCGGTGCTGATCGGCTATGCGACCTATCTGCACGATTTCGGTCACTTCAGCGGTGTCGAGCGCAGTATCCACGAAGTGGAAATCTATCTCGGTATTCTGATCGGTGCAGTGACGTTCACCGGTTCGATTATCGCCTTCGGCAAACTGCGCGGACTCATCGATGGCAAACCGCTGCTGCTGCCGGGCCGCCACTGGATGAATCTGGCTCTAGGACTGATTTCGCTGTGGCTCGGTGCAACTTTCGTCGGCGGTGAGACGCTGAGCGGCGGCGTGTTCGCTCTGTTGCTGATGACGGCGATAGCATTTGCTTTCGGTGTGCATATGGTCATGGCTATCGGCGGCGCCGATATGCCGGTCGTGGTCTCGATGTTGAACAGCTATTCAGGCTGGGCGGCGGCGGCCACCGGCTTCATGTTGTCGAACGATCTGCTGATTGTGACCGGCGCGCTGGTCGGTTCGAGCGGCGCTATCCTGAGTTACATCATGTGCCGCGCGATGAATCGGCATTTCCTCGCGGTCATCGCTGGCGGTTTCGGCACCGCAGGCGGGACGACTGCCGCAGTCATTGAAGGCGAAGTCATTGCCGTCAGTGCCGAAGAAACCGCCGAGCTGCTGCGCGAAGCAAGCGGCGTGGTAATTGTGCCGGGTTATGGCATGGCCGTTGCCCAGGCGCAGAACACGGTTTATGAGATCACGAAGAATCTGCGCAATCGCGGCAAGACGGTGCGATTTGCAATCCATCCTGTCGCCGGCCGCATGCCGGGGCACATGAACGTACTGTTGGCCGAAGCGCGTGTGCCGTATGACATCGTGCTGGAAATGGACGAGATCAACGAAGATTTTCCGACGACTGATGTCGTTCTCGTCATTGGTGCCAACGACATCGTGAATCCGTCGGCACAGGAAGATGCCGGTAGTCCGATAGCCGGGATGCCGGTGTTGGAAGTGTGGAAAGCGTCGACCGCTGTCGTGCTTAAACGCAGCATGGCCAGTGGCTATGCCGGCGTCGACAATCCGCTGTTTTTCCGCGACAACACCCGCATGCTGTTCGGCGACGCCAAGCAGAGTCTCGACGCGGTACTGGCTGCGCTCCAGTAGCGCTTATCCGCCGCAGCGGCTTACTCGACCGCAATGCGGGTTGCGTCGAGCAGGCGCCGGTGTGATTCGACCAGACGCTGTCCGAGCACGATGCTGATGTTCTGATGCAGGCGGGTGGCGATTCCGGGATAAAAGCGCAAACCCTTTCGCGCGCTGGAGGCGTCGAAACGGACGACCGTCAGCGGCGTCCTGGCGACGATTGTCGCCGTGCGTTCGATGCCTTCGCCAGAGAACCCGATTTCGCCGAACAGGTCTCCCGGTTCCAGCGTATCGACGTTCAGATGCAGACCTTCTTTCTCGATCTCGACGTCGGCGTCGCCTTGCAGGATCACATACATACCGCGCGAGACGCTGCCCTGTTCGATAACAACGGCGTCAGCTGCGAATTCCTGGATATCGGATAGCACCACTATCTTGCGCACATCGTATTCGGACATGCCGAGGAACAGCGGGCAACTCACCAGTACCTGACGATCGAGTTTCAGGGCAACGATGTCCCACACGGTCGCAAGTCGAAGATGTTTCAGCACTATCGGCGTGATCAGCAGTTCGGCCATTGCCGCATAGACCATGGTTGCCGCGGCCAGCAGGCCAAATTGTGCCGTGATATTGAAGCTCGACAGACCAAGCACGGCGAAGCCCAGTGCGAGCGCTACTGAACTCGAGATTACCGGAACGGCCTCGCCGCGGATTGTCGCGCGGACTGCGTCGCGCTCATCGATATGCTGGCGGCTCTCGGTGCCAAAGCGCGTCATCAGATGGATGGTGTCATCGACACCGATGCCGATGGCGATCGCTGCGACCATCGCAGTGCCGGGATTCAGCGGAACGCCGAGCAGGCCCATGGTGCCGAAATTGAGCACCAGCGGGATGATATTCGGGACCAGCGCCAGCAGTCCGGCCAGAAACGAGGTATAGAGCAGACTGAAGATCACGAACACGACGCCGAGAATCAGAGCGAGCGAGGCGATCTGCCCGTCGATCAGAGATTCGGCTGTTCGGTTCACCATCAGGTTCTTGCCAGTGAACGCGAGCTGGACTTTATTGCCGACGACGCGAGGCAATACTGTCTCGAGTTCGTCGATGGCGGCGTTCAGGCGGACTGAATCAGTCACGTTGTGGCGCACGCTGATACGCGCTATTCGATAGTCCTTGGTCACGAACGGTTTCAGGTCGTTCGCCGTCAAACTGGATAAATAGAGATCGATATCCTCGGCGGCATCCGGTACTCGATTGAAGGTCGTGTCACCTGCGTGCATTTCCTGATGCATAAGCGAAAGCAGCGTCGCCAGCGACAGCGTCTTGTCGAACAGATCCTGGCTGTCCAACAGAGCCTGGGTCGCCGCTATTTTTCGCAAGCCTGGTTCGGTGCGGAAGTAATCTTTGCGTTTGCTTTCCAGCGTGACGCTGAATACCTGCAGACCGGCGAGGTGTTCGTGCACAGTATGGGCATCGCGGACGAATGGATGGTCGGATGGAAAATAGGACAACGGGTCGTTGTTGACTTTGACGTCGAGGGCGCAGCTACCGAACCACACCAGCAGTGCAACCGTCACCGAGATGACAGCGGTAGCGCCGCGCTCACCGAGGTACTCGATGCCGCGCACGATGACACCAACGATACCTCGGGGCATGCCATCGTGATGTTCGAGCTGGCTCTGGCGCGGCCCGATCCAGTGCAGCATCAACGGTACGGTCAGTATGGTGACAACGAAATTCGCGAGCATCGCGAAACCGCTGGCGATCGCGAATTCGAAAATGAGCGGAATGTCGGTAATGATGTTAGCGACGAAGCCTATGGCTGTGGTCAGGCCGGTGATGACAAGCGGCAGCGCCAGCTGGCGCGCCATGTGGCGGACACCGATGGCTCTGGAATCAGGATTGCCGGCAACCAGGCCTTCACAGTAGGACGCAATCATATGTACGTCTTCGACTGCGCCGACAACCACGATCAGTGCTGGCAACATGGCGGTCAACAGCGTCAACGGAATACCGGCATAAGCCATGAAACCGAAAGTCCACAGGATGGTGAGGACCGAGGTCACGACGGGTATCGGGAGCACGCGCAGCGAGCGCAGGAAAAATACAATCACCAGCACCAGCACGACGAACGCAGCGGGGATGAGTTCGCTCAGATCACGCTTGAGACCGCGATCGATCTCGTGATTCAAGCGGGGCCGGCCAACCTGGAACACGGTATCGAAATGCGCGCGTAGCGGTGTCAGTCGCTCTTCGATCACCTGGTAGATGTGGAGGTCGTGGTCAGGATCAGACGGATTGCTGTCATAGCTGAGCGAGACTGCTGTGGCCAGACCATCGTCTGAAATGACATTGCGACGCATGATCGGGCTGTACAGCGCATCGTCGCGCAGAGCGGCCAGCTGGTCCGGATCTTTCGGCACGATGGTGGCGAGCGGGCCGGCGTCGACGTAGTCGCCTTTGTCGCGGATGTTCGTCGCCGAGAGCAGGCTGTTGACGGCCGTGATGCCGGGTGTGTCTTCGAGTGCGAACGTGAGCTGTTGCAGTTCCTTCAGCCGCGCTTCCGTCCACAAGTCGTCGGCATGCAGGTAGATAACGACTGACTGTTCGCCGCCGAAAGCCGATTGCATGCGCTGGAACGCCAACCAGCCGGGATTCTCCTCGCTGATCAGCCGGTCGTCGCTGCGATCGATGGCAAGCGATGGCAGTTCCACGAGCGCCGCGAAACTGACCGTCAGCAGAAATAGAAGAGCCAGCCACCGCCCGCGCGGCCCGGCCGCAAGTATGCGTTCAATCATGGCTGGTTGGCGCGCCAGCCGTAGCCGGCCACGGCAGGTGCTTGCATGTGAGCGGATTCAAACGGTAATGACGACGATTATGGCATAGGCGCCGGTCCCAGCCCCAGCTCGCTGTCGCCCACTTATTGGCGACATATGGTGCGTTTTAGCACATCTCCATCTGGCTCCCGGACGTAGGCTCAAGCCCGTATCGAACCAGTCCACCGCGCTGGGCTTAAGACGACCACCGGGCGTCGTTCACGGGCTGCAGCGTGGCTAGCGGGAGTCACAGTGATGTTGGAGAGGGCACGGCACTGGAGCGAGTCAGAAGATGAACCACGCGGTCGTATGCTAGGTATCGACGTCGTCTCGGTCGGCGCGGCAAGCCGCACCGGTGCATTTGTGGTCGAGCAACTGCCGCAAGCCTGTCGGGAGTTCGCGGTCGACGGGCTGGCGCCGTCGCCACCATGGAACACGGAGGCCCACCAGCAGCTGTTGGCAGGTGTGCAGCGTGCCAGTGGCACCTATGAAGGTCGGGTTGGCAGCTGGCGGGTACAACTGTGGATAGACACGCATCCGGAACAGGCTGTGGTGCGCTTGAGCGGCGACTTCTACCGTGCCGAGGCCGGTCAGCTCGCGCATCTCGGCTGGTTCTTCGTTCGCTCATCAACAGTACAGCTCGAACAGTCACGTCTGATCGTACGCGGTATCGGGCGATTTACCTGTCGTGCAGAAGCACCGCTGGTCCAGGTCGAACTGCCGCTGGACCCGATGCAAAGTACAGCGGCACTGACTCTGCAGTTCATCACGCCGCGACTCTGTCCGGGTGCGCGCTACCACTGCACCCTCATTGAGCCGGGTCAGGAAAGTCAGCCCGACTGATCAGCCTTTGAATTGCAGTGCCGGGGTTTCGGCGCTGGCGGACTTTCGCTCCGTCACTGAGTGGTTCGCTCCTCCGCGAAAGTCCGCCATCGCCTTTGAGCCATGCTCGTTGCGCCATGGTTCCGGCGCCGCGATCTTCCTGCTGCGCCTGACTCGGTGCTGTTCAGCGGATCGCAACCGGGTTGATGATCGCCTGGACGGCGCCGACGAAACGCGGTTGGCCCAAGACGAACAGGAATTCCCAGGCCTGGTCTTTGACGAGTTCGCGCGTATCCATGTTCTCGAGGATGTAGATACCGTGTTTCGGAATCAACTCCTGATGCACGGGGAACGAGAGTCCGGCAGTCTCTGGGGGCAGGACTTCGATGGCGAAGGTATCGGCGCCGACGGCAACGACGCCGGCGGCGGCGAGGTACTTGGCGCCATCCACACCGAGGCCAGGTTCGCCTTTGATGAACGCATCCGGATCGGTGGTCGCCATCGCCTGCCAACCGGTATGCAGGATCACGACATCTCCCTTGCGGATGCTGACGCCCTGAGCGGTGGCGGCAGCCTTGATTTCGGCGCTGTTGATGGCCGTTCCGGCCGGCAGCATGCCCTGACCTTTCAGCGCGACGAAGTCCAGCAGTACGCCGCGCGTCACGATGGGCGGGATATCCGAAATCGAAAATTTGGTCAGACCGGGAACCTTGACGAAATCCTTGGCCGGGACGCCGTTGTAGTAAACGTGATTGACGCCGATGTGGCCAAGTCCGTCGAGTTGACTGCCGATACCGACCCAGGTCTGCAACAGGTCGTCATTGCTGGTCAGTTGATTGGTGCCCCACGGCGTGCCGGTACCGTCTTCGAGCTGCAATATCGTGATCTTGTAATTGCGTGGCGGATAAGCCGGTGAGGCTGGACCGGTCTCGACGCCGAGACGGTAGGTCTTGCCGGTCTTGACCAGCTTCACTGCTTCGAGCACGCCAGCAGGTGACAAGCGATTGACGGCGCCGAGCGTGTCACTCGCGCCGAACTCGGATGGATACCAATCCTCGGCCGCTACCAGACCGGGTGACAGGAAGGCGCAGCAGAGCGCGGTGACGAACAACGATTGCATGAGATTCCCCTTGTCTTCGCGTGTTTAGATTTATTGTTCAGACGGCGTGGCCATGGTGTCAGGCCTGCATCGCGGCGCCCGCTTCGAACATTGCCGCGAGTTCGGCGTCGTCATACCCGAGTTCACGCAACACGCCAGCGGTATCGGCGCCGAGCTCAGGTGCCAGGCGCGGCGCAACCTTCGTCACACCATCGACGTAGATCGGTGAATCGACAACCTCCCTGCCAGGACTGTCGACCAGCTCGCGGAACAAGCCGTTGTCCCGCATCTGCTGATCGTCCGGCAGCGCGAATGACCGCTGGACGATGCCGAAAGTGATGCGATGGTGGTCGAGCGTTGCGGTCCATTCCGCCAGCGTCCGGCGGGCGAACTCGGCGTCGAGAATGGCCACCAGCTCGCGCGCATTCGCGCGCCGCAGCGGTGAAGTTTCGAAACGCGGATCGTGCAGCAGGTCGGGGCGCGAGATCGCGGCGCAAAACTGTTCCCATTCGTGCGCTTCTTTGACCATGACCAGCGAGAAGTGGCGATCGTCGCGCGTCCGATAGACCGCGAGCAGTGGATTGGGCGACTCGGCGTGTGTAAACGGCTCGGTCGGCGTCGCGCCGCATAGCGCCGCTTGTGCCATGATTCCGTTCGACCAGACCCCATTGGCCATCAGCGACGTCGAGACTTTACCGCCCACTCCGCATTGTTCGCGGCGGTAAAGGCCGAGCATGATGGCGCCGAACAACGCGACCGAAGTCGGATGATCGCCCATCCCGGGCGCCGAAAGGGCGACATCGCCGCCGCGCGGCCGGATGGCGTCCATCAGTCCGGAACGTGCCCACCACGCTGTGGCGTCGTAGCCGGGTTTCTCGGTTTCCGCCCCGGCTTCGCCGTAGCCCGTGATATGTGCGTACAGCATTCGAGCGTTCAAACTACGGACATCCTCATGGCGGATCCCCAGATCGCGAAGCACAGCCGGTTGATAGTTGGTAATAAAGACATCGCAGCTGGCGAGTAGCCGATACATCGCCGCGCGGCCGTTGGTGTGTTTCAGATTCAAGGCAACTGATTTCTTGTTTCGCGAATCGAGCAGCCAGGGATAGTTCTCTTCGCACTCCGGTAACGGGCGCAAGGTATATAAATGACGATAGGGGTCGCCCTGTCCGGGTGGCTCGACGTGGATGACGTCCGCGCCGAAGTCACTCATGATGGTACCGGCCGCCGGGCCGGCAACATAGGTCGCCGCTTCGACAACCCGGATCCCCTGCAGAATCGAATGCATGGACGCTCCCTGCAATGCTAGGCGCTGTGATTGGTTTTCTTTTGCTGCTGCACCCCCCACAAGCGCTGTGCGAACGCTGGGTAGGGGTTGGCAATAGCGCGGGCGACGTCGCCACGGATCGCGGACAAGGTCGCCGAATCCGGCGCAGCAGTCTGCGCGACATGCACCGGGCAGTCGAAATCAAAACCGGTTTCGTCGCGCACCTCCTCCACGCTGTGGCCAGCATGAACGCTGGCGAGACGGAAGCGTGCGCGAACGCGGTCGAACAAAAACACGCAGCGCCCCGTGACCAGAGCGTACGGCCCCCCTGGCCGATAGACGTTCGGCGCACTGGTGCCTGGAGCGCTGATGAAATCGACGCGTGGCACGAACACGCGGCGCGTATGTTCTTCGCGAAACAGGATCACGCGCGGCACCAGGAAATATAGATAAGCTGAGCCGAAAGCACCGGACCAACGTATGTCCTGCGTGGGATACGTGCCTACCCCGGTCAGATTGATATTCGCCTGGCCGTCAATTTGCCCGCCACTCAGAAAAAACGCATCGATCCGCCCTTGCGCCGCGCAGTCGAACAGGTCGACTCCGCCATCCGTGCGATACGGCTCCTGGTAGCTGCCGATAATCGAGACCCGTGTACCACCGGCATTTCGCGCGCGGGCGAGCAGGGCGGCGGAACCAGGCAGCGGCGAGAGCACGCCAACAGCAATGTGAGCGCACCCGGCGAGCAGGTCGGCGAGTGTCGCTATCAGCAATTCTTCGTCGCGATAGTCCGCAGTCACGGTGAAGATGCGCCGTGATCAGGCCGCAGCATCGGGTCGGCAATCGAGTTCGCGCGCAAGCCACGCGGCAAACCGCTCGGCACTCGTGGCAACCTGCGCATAAGCCGCCATCGCTTCCGCATCGAGCTCATAGTGACCGGGCAGATTCGACGGCCGTGCGCCGCGTGGTGCTACCGCAATCGCGCTGACATACAGGGCATGCAGACTCGCGGCGGCGAACTCTTCGCGCTCCATCAAATTGAAATCGACGATGCGCTCGACGGTAACAAGGGTGCGGCGTGCGGCATGCGCAAGCAGCTTCAGTTCCTTCTGACGGCCGATAAAGACATTGCCGTCGCTATCGGCGAAAGGTGCATGAAACAGCGCGAAATCCGGCGTGATCGCCGGCAGCAAGACGATAGGATCGTGGTCGGCAAACGGATTGTCGATGACGCGAAAATCAGGCCGGTAGGTCAGAATATCGGAGCCGAGCAGGCCGCGCAGCGGCATGAACGGCAGCCCTTTCTCGGCCGCCTGCAGGCCGGCGTAAATGGCCGGGCAGGTGGCATCCAGTATGCGCACGGCACCGCTCTTCACGGCATCGACGAAGCGCGGTGCGGGGCCGAATTCGCCGAGCGATATACCGGCAGTCTCTATGGTCTGTACGCAGCCGGCACCGATCAGCATGTCTGGCAGGATGCCGCCGGTTGGTACGGTGACGACATGCAGGTTGCGCAGTCCGCGCCGGATCAAAGCGCGACCAAGCGCCATCGGCACACCGCAATCCTTGAACAGCGCTAACTTCGCACCCGTTGGCACTTGTGCGGCCAATGCATCGACTGTCGCTACATGGTGCACAGGTATGGAGTTGATCGTCAGCGTTCAGGCAGGGGATAGGCGCCGAGCGCCTACCAGTGCGTGTGCCCGGTGGTGAAATCGTTCTGCCCGCATCGGTCGATGCCGCGCAGCAGCCAGATCGGCCGTTGCTTGAATTCGACCGGCACAGTCGCTGAAACCGCGCCCATCGCGAGTTCCCGGTCGTAGTGCGACGTCGACGGCATATAACGCAGCGCATAGCCGGCGCGTCGTCGCCCCGATGTATTCGGCTGCGAACCGTGTACCAGCGCGACGTCGTGCAACGAGACCTGTCCGGGCGTCAATTCGATATTGCGCAAGGTCGTCAAGTCGATGCGCGGATCGTTCAAGACATTGTTCAAGACCAGGTCTTCGCGCGGACTGACGTCATGGCTGAATTCGCCCATGCGATGCGAACCCGGAATGTAGCGCATGCAACCATTGCCGACATCGACGTCGTCGAGTGCTATCCATACAGTCACGGTGGCGCGTGGACGTATCGGCCAGTACTGGCCGTCCTGATGCCAAGGCACTTCGAGACCGGTTGCAGCCGGTTTGCAGAACACGGCAGAGGCCCACAGGATGATATCCGGACCGATGATCTGCTGAACGATGTCGAGCAGCGCAGGCAACGTCGCCAGTTCGAAGAACGCCCGAGCGATGTCGACGCCATCCGTTGCTGACCATGGCGTATGCGGCAACGCGACGAAATCCGGCCGCACATCACTCCGTGAGGCCAGCAGAGCGTCGAGTGCAAACCTGAGTTTCGCGAGTTCGTCGGCCGGCAGTCGCCACTGTGGCGTGACTTGACCGTCGCGCTCGTAGCGTGCAATTTCGCTGTTGCTCAAGTGTTCGCGCAGGACGTGGCCTGGCGTGTGGCCAGGCGCGCCGCGAGTCAGGTCGACAGGCGTCACCGCGTTCATGGGTTGTGCTCAGGCCGTCTCGACTTCGCGCAGATTGCCCAGTTCATCAAGCACCAGACCGGCGGCGCGAGCCATTTCCTTCATCGATTCCGGCCAGCCGACGCGGCCGGGATCGTTGCCACCGATGACAGCCAACATCATGGCGGTACTGGTTCCCGCATTGCGAAATCCGCGCATCACATGCACCGGAACGGAGATCACGTCATACGGTTCGAGGATGACTTCCTTGCCGCCGTCTGGGCCCCAGAATATCGACCAGCGGCCAGTCAACGGCATGAAGACTTCCTGCGTCAGATGGGCATGCAGCGCAGCGCCTTTGCCGGCTTCGGCGCGGATCATGGCCAGGTGAAAATCCTGCGCCGGGATCTGCGGGCGCATCTCGGCGTCTTCCTGCACACCGTTGCCGATGATGCTGAAGATCTCGCGTTCGTGGCCCGGAATGCGCGTGTCGATGAATGCTTTGTCGGAGCTTTTCTGCTGCGAGAAACGGGCGACGTTACGCTCCATTTCTTCCACTGAGAAATCGATATCCGAGATGGCGGCGACGTCGACCATGGTTCTCCCCTCCGATGATGATGCGCTGTAACGGCAAAGCCTAGTCGCGATGCCGGCTCGCGGCAACTGCCGATGGCCAGCATCGCTGACCGGAACATGCGGTAGCCTGCCGCCAGTTACTTCCCTTTCGGGCCGTAAGCGAGAAATACGTTACCCGGCAGGCCCCACAGTCCATAGCCCGATCCGAAGTAAACCCAGCCGTCGACGACCGTGACACCGGCCCCTTTGATCGAACCGCCCGCTGCCGGCACCTTGTTGACGGTGGCATGTTTGCCTTTGCTGTCGACGTCCCAGATCACGTCGCCGGACGCCGGATCGTAAGCACGCATGTGGCCGTCCATCGAGCCGGAAAAAACGACGCCCGGAATGAGGACCGCTGCGGCTGGCTGACCGGCATTGCAGCCCGGTGTCTCCAGACAATCTGGCGCTGCGGCCGGCGTATTCCACAGCGGCTTGCCATCGGCGATGCTGACCGCGTAAATGCCGCCGGCGTGACCGGGTGCGCTGCGCGTTTCCCAGACATCCGATATCGGAACGTAGACATAACGTTCGTCGGCGGTGAATCCCCACTCGATGCCGCCGAGCACGCCGCCAGGCGATAGCCGCTCCTGCCACAGGACCTTGCCTTGCCCATCGGGGTCGAGCGCATGCAGGACGCCCGACTTCTGCCCGGCGAGCAGAACGCGCCGGCCATCAGGCAAGCGGCGCAGGATTGCCGAAGCACCGAAATCAACGTCCGGACCGCAACCCTCCTTGGCTACTTTGTCGGCGTTCGGTGCGGCGCAGGCGGCCGTGAATGCATCGTCGGCGGTGGCCTGCATGTGCCAACGGATTGCGCCCGTTTTCAGATCAATGGCGACTACGGCGTCGCTGGTGTCGGCCGCAGGCGAGGAGTAGCTGTCGCCGGTGGTGACGTAGAGCACGCCTGCGGCGGGGTCGATGGTCGGTTGCGACCATACCGCGCCGCCCGACGGCCCCCACAGCTGGGTGCCAGTCGTTGTCAGCCTGGTTTTCTGCGGGGTTTCGGGAATGACATAGCTTTGCCACAGGCGCTTGCCGCTGCTGGCTTCATAGGCGACGACGCTGCCGCGGAAGGTGCAGCACTCGTACGTAGGCGAGCCACCGGCGAGTTCTTCGAACGAGGCGACGGGCACATAGAGCACGCCCTCGTGTAACGCGGCCGAGCCCGTGATCATAACCCACGGATGCGTATCGACCTGATCTTTCCACAGCAATTTGCCGGTCTCGGCTTCCAGCGCGTAGTACCAGCCTTTGCGATCGCCGGCATAGAGCACGAATGAGCCATCGTCGCGTTGGTCGATCAGGATGGCGCCACGCACGTCGCCGGCAGTTTCGAACTTCCAGTACGCGCACCCGCTCCTGGCATCGAGCGCATAGATGCTGGCGTTCTGCCCACCCAGGAACAGACGTCCGCCGGCGACTGCGGGCTGTGAGGCAACCGTCGTCGCGCCGGGAATCCCGAAGGTCCATTTCAGTTCGAGCTGATTCAAATCGGCGGCGGTGAGACCGGCCTGCGCGCCGGGTTGAAAATGGGTGTTGTCGAAATCGAGCCCCCAGCCCGACCAGTGTGGTCGGGTCAGTGCGTCGGCCGGCATCGGGGTGACGGTCGGACACATCGCGAGTGCTTCCGGCGTCTTGTCGTCGGGCACCGACCCCCAGGGGATTTCGGACAGATAAATCGCAACGGCACGCTTTTCGAGTTCAGTAAGTGCCGCTGCCTGCAACATCATCAGACCAGACGTCTGGGCTTTGACAATGCGTTCTGGCGGCAGTTTGGCCAGTTGTTCGCGGGGCAGTGCGCGCGGTATCGGCGTTACGCCATGGCAGCCGCTGCAGGCTTTCTCGAAGGCAACCTTGCCGATGGCATGATCGTCGGCGGTTGCGATGCCGCACATGCAAAGCATGGAAAGTGCAGCCACTGCACCGATATTCTGTCGGAATAAATTCATCGTACTCCCCTGCAATGGCAGTTCACGCTATCGGCCTCGCCAGGCCGGCGGACTCAGACGTCCTTGACGCGGATCATGAGCTTGCCGGTGTTCTCGCCGGTGTAGAGTTTCTTCAAAGTGTTCAGCGCCTGTGCCAGTCCATCGACGACATCCTGACGGACCTTGAGTTGGCCACTCGCCATCCAGCCGGCGAGCGCCTGGATCGCTTCGGGATAGCGGTTGGCGTAATCGAGCACGATGAAGCCCTGCACCGTCAGGCGCTGCATCAGAATCATGTCGTAGTTGTACGGGCCAGGCACTGGCTCTGTCGCGTTGTAGCTTGAAATGAGACCGCAGGTCGGAACGCGGCCTTTGAAGTTCATGCGCTTCAGGCAGGCGTCGAGGATCGCCCCGCCGACGTTATCGAAATAGACGTCGATACCTTTGGGGCAGGCGCGCATAAGTGCCGCGGGGACATCTTCCTTGCGGTAGTTGATAGCGGCGTCAAAGCCGAGTTCGTCGACGATCCAGCGACACTTTTCGTCGCTTCCGGCGAGGCCGACTGCGCGGCAACCTTTGATTTTTGCAATCTGACCGACTATCGAACCGACGGCGCCAGCCGCCGCCGAGACCACCACGGTTTCGCCCGGTTTGGGCTGCCCGAGATCGAGCAGGCCGAAATACGCTGTCGGGCCAACTACGGCGAAGGTACCGAAAGCATCAATCACCGGCACCGGACCGGTCGGTCCCATCGGATTGACGGTCGCCGGTGTGCCCAGCTGATAGTCCGCCCAGGTGCCGAGTCCGGAGACGACGTCGCCGACTTTGTAGGCGGGATTTTTCGTCTTTACCACCGTACCGCAGACGACGCCGCGCATCGGCGCGCCGAGTTCGACTGGCGGCATGTATTGATCCATATCGCTCATCCAGATGCGATTGGTCGGATCGAGCGAAAGATAATTCAAGCGGAACAGGCATTCGCCGTCGGCGGGCTCAGGGATCGCTTCTTCCGCGAAACTCAGCACGTCGTCGGTCAAGGTGCCGACAGGGCGTTTGCGCAGGCGCCAGACTTGGTTCACATCAGTCACGGTCATACTCCTTCAATCGATGATCAGACCTGGCAAGCCAGGAGCTCGTTCAAATGCCGATCGAGTGTCTGCAGGAATTCAGGCTCGAAGCCGAACAAGCCGAAATGTCCGCCGACGCTCTGCAGAACGCGAAATTCGCTGCCTGCAATCAGGGCTTGTTCGCGGGCGCAATCCTGCGGCGTGAAAAACATGTCGGTGTCTATCGGCATCACATAAGTCTTGGCGCGAATGCGGCCGAGCGCGGCGGCAAGATCGCCACCGGTCAGGCGGCTGACATCGCCACGCTGCCACTTCCAGGCCATGCACAGCAGATTGTTCGGATCCATCGGAACAAAGAATCCTTCCATGAAGCCGACCTGGAAATCCTCGAGCGAGGTAAAGCCGAAACCGCGCCACGCTTCGCGCTGATAGAACACTGTCGATAGTCCCATCACCGACCACAGGCCGGCGTGGCGGCGCAGTCCGCCATGAACGTCGCGCGGCTCTCGATACCAGCCCCCAGCCCAGCCCGGGTCGGAGGTAATCGCATCCATCAAGGTCTGGGTATAGAGAAAATCGTGATCGGTATTCTTCGCGAAACCGGCTATTGGCGCGGCGCGTTTGACCATTTCCGGATAGCGCACAGCCCAGTCATAGGTTTGCTGTGCGCCCATCGAACCACCGACGACGAGCGCCAGTTCTCGAATGCCAAGATGCTCGGTCACCAGCAGATGCTGCGCGCGAACGTCGTCGCCGATACGCACGTGGGGGAATTTCATGCCATCGTAAGGCGGCGGCGTATTGTGCGGCGAACTCGACAGGCCATTGCCTATCTGATTAACCACGATGATGCAGTAACGCGCCGGATCGAGTGCCCGGCCCGGGCCGACGAACAACTGCTCTATGACCTTGCTGGTACCGGAATACCAGGTCGGAACAAGGATGGCGTTGTCTTTCGCTGCGTTGAGCGTGCCGTGTACGGCATAGGCAAGCTTCAGACCATGGATGCAGCCGCCGTCCTCGAGCGTGAAGTTGCCAGCATCGAAAGTCTGCCAGGGGCCATGGAGCGTCTGGCTGTAATAGGGATTCTCAGTCACTGTATTCGTACCCGCTTGAGCGCGCTGCCGTGATTCAGGCACGGCAGTGGCGATACGCTAGAAAATGCCTTTGTGCTGGACGCCGTCGACCACCAGGGTGACGCCGGAGATCCAGTTGGCGCGGCTCGATGTGATATAGACGATGGCGTCGGCAACTTCCTCCGGTTTGCCCATGCGTCCAAAAGGAATGCCGGCGACAATACCGTCGTACATCGCACGATTGTGCGTCTTGACCATGTCCCAGAAACCCCCTTCGAAATAGATCGAACCGGGTGCGACACAATTTACGCGAATGTTTTTCGGCGCAAGCGACTGGGCCATGGTCTTGGCGTGATTGACGAGCGCAGCCTTGACCGCGCCATAGGCCGGTGGTGAGCCGGGCTCGAGACCGGAGATCGACGAAATATGCACGATCGCGCCACCGCCGGCAGCCTCCATCCACGGCACCACTTGTTGGGTCGCCCGGACGGTCGCCATGAGATCGATATCGACGCTGACTTTCCAGCCGGCCTCGTCATCCGTCATGCCAAAGCCCGATGGATTGTTGATCAGAATATCGACCCCACCGAGCGCATCGCGGGCGGCTATCATGAAAGCAGCGAGTGCATCGGCATTGCCGACATCGCAAGCTGCGGCATACGACTTGACGCCGAGTGCGGCAAGTTCTCGACGCGTGCTTTCCAGCGCCTCGGCACCTCGCGCACAGATGGCGACGTTGACACCTTCAGCGGCGAGCCCGAGCGCGGTGCAGCGACCGATGCCTTTGCTGCCACCGGTCACAATGGCGTTCTTGCCTTTCAATCCGAGATCCATGATGTGCTCCTGTCGATGAGTTCATTGAGCTATCGGTCGCCGCACCAGGCGCGCGGCAGGAAAGCGCCGCGACGATTGCGGGCTGCGATTTTCGCTCAGTCGAGGTAGTCGTGAATAACTTCGCCGTCACCAAGGGTGAAATCCGTACGGTAGTAAAAGCCGCCGTCGACGCTGCGCACCGGGATCGTGGCAACGCGGTCAGCCGGCGAATCGCCAAAGCGGAGCGTCGCCGGCCCCTTGTTGACCTCGCGCACGACAGCGTTGGTGAGGGTTGTCGACGTCAGCTGGCAGACTGCGGGTGGCGCGTTCAAGGTCACCGAAGGAATCAGCTTGCGGCACACGTATTCAAGGCTGCCACCGGCAAGCTCCTCCGGGGTGCCGAACTCGGCCAAACTGATGGCAGCTTCGATGAGACAGATGCCACCGCGCTCGGCGGTGCCTCGCAGCACACCGTCACGATGACTCAGTTCGACTCTACCGAGCTTTTTTGGAAAGCCCCAGATTTCGCGTCCACCGCAGATGGCGATGTCGTTATCGAGAATGAGATAGAGACTGTAATTGACCGGCCGGCGCTTGAAAGTCGCGAGCCCGACGATGGTCGCCTCGTTGTAGTGACCGAAACCACTAGTGAAGAAATGACTCACCGCGACGAACATGCGGCCTTGCGGGTCGGCGACCAGCGGCTCCGGGATCAGGCGCCGAAGGACGGCCGGGTCGGTCCGGAACAACACCAGCATCTGTTCGGCATCGCGATACTCGAACGGCGGTGGCCCATAGAGTCCGGACAGCTCGGGCAGGCTGTAACCTGTTGCAGTGGATTTGTGCGCGCGCGACTTGGCCATGAACCCCTCCCCAGGGTGTGCCACCGAGGGCCGCTAGTATAGCCGCAGGGCGCGCCGGTCAAGCCAGGTATTTGGTCAGCAGGAACTCGGCATTGCACCGCGCCAGGGCGGGGGCGAGTGAGTCGCCGCTGACATGCGCAGAGGCGACTGCGCCGTCCAGCAGCATGACCAGCGTCTTGGCCAGCGCTTCGGGATCATGCGCACCCGCCTCGATGGCGAGGCGTGCCAGATAGTCGGTGAATAGCCGCTTATTTTCTGCTGCCGCGGCATGCACCGGGTCGGAGTGTTCGCGAAATTCGTTGGCGGCACGGACAAAGAAGCAGCCACAGAAGGTTTTGTCCTCGACCATTTCGCCGGCGATATCAAAAATGGCCAACAGGCGTTTTCGCGGCTCATGGCTCCGCGCTTCGACTTTTTTGATGACGGAATTTCGCCAGGCTTCGTCTGCCCGTCGCACGCAGGCCAGGATCAGTTCTTCCTTGGAGCCGAAGTGGTTGTATAGGGTCATCTTCGCACAACCGGACTCAGCCAGGATCCGATCGATGCCAGTCGCCTTGAAGCCATTCTCACGAAACAGGCGCGCGGCGCAGTCGAGCAGCTGCTCTCGCTTGGTTACCGACATGGCCGAGTACCCGCCTGATCGTAAGCCGCGGATTCTAGCAGCGATGCGCTCAGATACGTGATCCGCATTCGCGGAAGCCGACGAATTCAGTCGCCGAGACGGCGCAGCAGTATGCGTCGCTGGCGGCGCAATTCGATAATTTCGTCCAGCAGAGGCAGCATCATGGCAACGCTGGCGAGGTCCAGCCCAAGGTCTTCACGCAGGCGCAGCGCGCGCTGGGCACGCAGCACGTTGTGACCGGAGAACAGCCAGTGTTCCCAACTTGCACCGGGCGGTTCGAGAATGCCTTCGTCGACCAACGAATGGACGAGAGCGGCCTGGATCCCTGCCAGCGCACAGAAGTCGGCGAGCGCCAGGTTGGTCAATTCGTCGAAAATCGCCGTCGTGTACGCAATGGGTTCGTCATCCACCATGGCCTCATACCCTCAATGTGGCGCGCGGATCAAACGGCATAAGGCGCGCCATCTCGCGATACACGGCCTGTTGCTCAGGCGTGCTTGCCGTGGGCAACACGACCTTCAGTACGACTATCTGATCGCCGGCAACCTTGCCAGGCAGGCCACGCCCGGCGAGACGAAGTCGACGTTCTGACTGTGAGCCGGGCGGAATGCCGAGCTCTACTGTTCCACCGAGTGTTGGCACCTTGATTCTGTCACCAAGCGCTGCCTCCCATGGAGCCAGCGGTAGTTCGAGGTAGATATCGCGGCCTTGTGCGTGATATAGCGCGTGCTGCTCGAATTCCACTTCGAGCAAGAGGTCGCCAGCAGGACCGCCGCCAAAGCCGACGCCGCCCTGACCCGGGAGACGAATACGTTGTCCTTCGGCAATGCCTTTCGGGATCGACACATTGATTGTTTTAGGCAGTCGGACGACTTCGCCATGGGCATCGACCTGGGGCACCGCAAATGTGAATTGGCGACTGCGCCCCAGATAAGTATCTTCCAGCGCAATCTGGATCTTCACGTCGTAGTCCTGCCCGCGCATCTGGAAGTTGGATACATCGGGCTGTCCACGAGGGCCGCCGTCTCCGAAAATGCTCGAGAAGAAATCACTGAAATCACGGGTGCCGCGCGCACCACCGGGTCGGAAGCCGGGATTCTTCGTCCAGTCTGGCGGCGGCGCGAAGTCCTCGCCCTGTCGCCAGTTCGCACCCAGACGATCGTAGGCGCTGCGCTTGTCAGCATCCTTGAGCACCTCATAGGCTTCCTGCACTTCCTTGAAGCGCTCCTCGCCGTCGGCAAGTTCGCTGACGTCGGGGTGATACTTGCGCGCGAGTTTGCGATAGGCGCGCTTGATCTCAGCGTCGGTGGCGGTGCGCTTGACGCCGAGCGTTTCATAATAATCTTTGAATTTCATGGCCGGCTTGATCTCGGTACCGTTGCGCCTGAATGAACGTGGGCGACACACAACGCGGAAACGATCTGTGCGAGTTGCTCGACGTTCAATATGGGGACGCTCCGGCGCGCTTCAATCTGCACCGCTGATATGCGGCGTCAGACGGAGCAGGCGGCTCAGCCGTCGACGCCGTAAGCCACTCGCTGCGCGAGAAAATTTTGCACGCTGCACGCTTTCAGAAGCAGGTCATGATAATTGCCCATGCGATCCTTGACATGATCTTTCAGCAGCGCCTCGGGACGGAAACCGAGTTCCTGGAACAGTACCCGGGCACCCTCCTGATCGGGTGTCATGCGCGCGAACAGCTTTTCGATGTCGAGCGCCAGCGCGATATTGAACGCTTCGCGCGCCAGCAGGCGACCGAGTCCGCGGCCGCGAGCCCGCCCCGCCGTGGCCACGCGCAGATCGGCAACATGACGGGTCCATTCGAGTTTGTTCAGATTGACTGTCGAATAACCGACCACGCCTTCGGCATCGACAGCGAGCAGTGAATAAACGATACCGTCGCGTAAATCCTTGACCCAGGCGTCGATCCCGCGCTGCTGAGTGATATCGCGACGCAGATACAGGGTGTCATGCGGCGACAAGCTCTGCGCGAATTCGAGCAGAGCCGGGCCGTCGTCCTGAGTCATTGTACGTATGGTGTATTCAGCGCCTTTCAAATTCGTTTTGACGGGGTAATGCGCCAGCGCCGCTTTCACTGCTTCTTCACTCATCGGGTCACTCCTGGAACGGGTCGAGCGCCAGCAGTCTCAAGTTGCCCGCGTGCTCAACCACTGATCGAGCTGGGGCCAGAGACGGAACACTGCGTTGCCGCCTGCGACGAGACTGACATGGCCGCCTTTCATGACGATTTCCTGCTTGTCCGCGCTGCCGACCATGCCAATCAGATCGCGCGAAGCCGCGGCCGGCACGATATGGTCAAACAGTGCCGCAACGTGCAGGAAGGGTACGCGTATATTAGCAAAATCCACGCGCTTGCCGCGTAATTCCAGGCTGCGGTCAATGAGCCGATTGCCGACGATGAAATCTTTGACCATAGCCCGCGCGAGGTTGCCGGGCACTGGCAGTTGATCGACTGCCCAGCGGTCGAAACGCAGATGCGCTTTGACGAATGCGTCGTTTTCGACGTTGTTTAACAAGCGCATTTGATTGGCGCTGCGCTGTAGCGGGCGAAGCGCTTGAATCGAGCTGTTGATGAAATCACCGGGAATATTGCCGAGCTCGTGCACTAATCGGTCGATATCGAACGATTTGGCCGACATCCACTTTTTATAGAGCTCCATGCCGTCGCCGTTAACGGGTGTCGTGAAGCAGGCCAGATTGCGGACCGGACCGTCAGGATTGAGCGCTGTATACATGCAGCTGAGCATGCCGCCCATGCAATAACCAACCAGCGTGACGTCGTCCTCGCCGGTATCTTCCTGCATGGCTTCGATGCAACCGCCAAGCAACGAACAAACGTAGTCGTCGAGACCGAGACCGCTCTGTTCACGGCGTGGCGCGGCCCAATCGAGCATGTAGACGTCGTGACCTTGCAACAATAGATACTCGACCAGGCTCTGACCTTGAGTCAAATCGAGGATATAGCCTTTGGCGACCGGTGACATGACGAGCAACACCGGGACCCGGTAGATCTCGTCCTGCACAGGCCGATAGTGATACAGACGTGCCGTTTCGACGCTGAAAACAAGATCTTTGGGCGTCATCCCGACGTCGAGTTCGGACTCTGTCTGCGGCAGGACCAGGCCCGGGATATTGCGCGCGATCGCGCGTTCCAGGGCGCGGCCTACACGTAGCTCCAGGTCCGAATCGACGGTATTGCGCGCGGCCTTGCCTAGCGTTGCCATGGCACGTGGCTCGCGTTTGTGGCCGCGCTCATGGTGTGCTCTTGGGTGTTGGCTGGCGGGTCCGCGACGGCTTTTTGCTCGTTGCCGGCGGCGTCCCATCCTCACTGGCCAGGCGCGCCAACTGGCCACGCTGCTGGCGTAACTCGACCTGAATCTGGTTCAGGGTATTTTCCATCTGCGCCAGACGATCGTTCATGTCCAGGATATCGCCTCGAGAAGGGATATTCAGATTGGCGAGGTATTGCGCCATCGATTCGGCGAACATGCGATGCGTATGCAGTCCTTCATGAATATAGCGCCCCATACCTTTAGAGAAATGCTCATTGCCCATCATTTCGGACAGCGCATCGCTCCACCCTTTTTCGGACTTGACGAACCATTCGCGCCACAAGCGCATCGGATTCACTTCATCGTCGTCACTCATTTTTTCTCCCCTCTTTGCGCCGAGTTTGACCCGGTTGCTTGTGCGAGACGTGCGGCGACCGCACGATACGTCTTGCTGTCGAAGACCATGCCGATGTGGCTGCAATTGACTTCCGAGTTACGCGCGGGGTCGGTATCCATGCAACTCGTCCAGTCGGCGACGCCGTCTTTCCGCGAATAGATCGCAAACTGCGGTGGCAGTACCGTGCGCGGTTGATTCATGTTGCGAACAAAATCGCAGGTGCAGTGGCCGGTGCCGCACGAGGCGCGCAGATTGCGGCCAATCAGACTGCCTTTGGTCAGCTTGAGCGTGTCCCAGATTCCGACTATCGCCGGATGTGCCTTGACCAGTGAACGAAATGGCGAACCAAGCGTGATCACGCAGTCGACCAAATCGGGTATTTCCTGCACGATGCTCTTGGCGAGCATGCCACCGAGACTGTGGCCAATCAAACTGACCTTGGCGTTCGACTCACTGGACAATGCACGCACCTGGTGCATGAGTTTTCGTGCCGTGATATCGGGGCAGTCGTTGTTCCACGGGATCCGCGACAACGCCGATGAATAACCGATGCGGCGCAACCAGCGATGCATTTCAAGCATCAGCAGATCGCCAGACATGAAGCCTGGAATCAACAATACCGGCTGGCCGTTGCCACGCGGCACGCCTGCGCCGTAATACACCGGGCTCCAGCGCAAGCGCAGCCATTCGAGGCCGAACTGAGCCTCACGCCATAGCGGCGTCAGGGTCCGTTCAATCGCATCGTCATGAGCGAACGCGCCGCCGATCCCGGCTATCGGCGAGGCGTCAAAACTGCCGTAGCGTTCAGGTTGCGACATGGCTGTACGCCAGGTCGGTGAACGACAAAGCGGCTGGTGTCATTTTCATGTGGCGGCTTTAACTTGTCGCCATCACTTGGCAGTTGCAGCCAGCAGCGGATTGAACTTCTCGAACGGCTTGGCAAGGGTCTTGCTGGCTTCAAACGCTTTTTCGGCAAGAACGCGTGCTTCGGCAGCTGCTTCCGACTGTTCCTGGTAGACGGTCTTGGCCAGATCGATGGCGCGCTCCTGGGCAGTTGTCAGCGAGTGTAGAATCGCTTCCATGTTTTTGTTGTAAGCCGACGGATCGGCGGTCATCGACTTGCCGAGCTCAAGCGCGTCGCGCTGGCCGGCGAGTATGATCTCGAAGAACTTGTCGGCGACCCTGGCCGTACGTGCGCGGCTGACGGTAAGCGCTGCAGTGAATCGTTCATGACTGTTCATGACGCGCTCAAGAACGGCCTGTGCGCTGGATGTTACCTGTTCGACGACTTCGGTCGCCTCTGATTTCTTGCTGACCATGATGATGGATCTCCTGAGGTACTGGGGCTGTGTGGTGCTGACTGAGCAGCTATGTTGCGATGCACAAGATAAAGCAATTGACAGCTAGATGCAATCTGCATATAGATGGATTCAAGAACTGTCAGTTTTTGAGGAGTTAGACTCTGGTGAGCGAACCTGCCAACGAGGCTGCGGCCCCGGCTTCCATCCATCCGACCGGCGATATGCTCACGGCCCACCTGCTGGCCATGCTCAAGGACTGGTCCGGCTATGGCTATGAGCTGGTGCAACGATTGAACGAGATGGGCTTCGGCGTCTACAACACCGGCACGGTCTATCGGGCGCTGCGCCATATGGAGCAGATGGGTCTGGTCTCCTCGATGTGGGATACCACGGCAGCGGGCCCGGCCCGTCGCATGTACTCGCAGACCCAGTCCGGCGCCCTGTTTCTCAGCAATTGGCTGGCTTTGCTCTCGATGCACCACAGCCTGCTCGAACGGTTCATGACCAGCAAGGCGCCTGCGCGAAGGCGCAACGGAAGTAAAGTCGATGAGCGGTAAGCACGACCACGAGCCTGCGGCCTGGCCGTCGTGGTGCTACCGATGAGTGTCATCGTCGACAAGCAGGTCGGCATAGCGATGCGCGATGGGACGATACTGCGCGCCGATATCTATCGGCCCCACGATGCCGACCGTCATCCAGTGTTGTTGCAGCGCACGCCATACAACAAGGAACTGTGGCCGGTGACGGCGCTGACCCTCGACCCGGTGCGCGCGGCTGAAGCGGGCTACGCCGTCGTTATCCAGGACGTACGTGCACGCTGGGCGTCCGAAGGCGGTGTGTTTTTCCCTTACCGCGACGAGCGGCAGGATGGTCACGACAGTGTCGCCTGGTGCGCGGAGCAGGCGTTTTCGAGTGCCCGTGTTGGCTGCTACGGTTTGTCGTACATGGGCGGCACGGCCTGGCTCGCTGCGCTTGGCCGCCATCCAGCATTGGGTGCGATATCGCCGACGACTGCACCGAACGACTTCTGGCGCAATCATTTCTGGCGCGGCGGAGCGCTCAATCTGGGTACGCTGGCGATGTGGGCTTTACGCGCTATCGGCCCGGCCGCCTTGATCCGCTCGCGACCCGCTCCGACCGACTTCGGCCCACCGCTACTGGACCTGTTCGACGCTATCGACGGCTTCGCCGAGACGGTCGCTGCGCTGCCGCTGGCGGAACTCGCGGCCGCCCATCCCGAGGATGAGCGGTTTCTGCCGTTCTTCTACGAATTCCTTCGCCACCCTACGCCCGACGCATGGACCTCCTCGCTGCTGTTCTCGAACCGCCACGCCGAGGTCGAAGTGCCGAGTCTCAGCATTGCGGGATGGCATGATCTGCTGCTGGCGGCCGACCTCGAGCATTTCACCGGCATGCAGACCAACGGTGGCAGTGAATTGGCGCGTCGACACAGTCGCCTGATTGTCGGGCCGTGGTCGCACGGCATGTTCCAGAGCGTCGTCGGCGAATGTGACTTCGGTTTTCGCGCGAGCGGTCTGTTCCTCGATCTGAAAGAAGATCTCACGCGCCTGCAGCTGCGCTGGTTTGATCGCTGGCTGAAAGGGCAGCGTAACGGCGTCGATGACGAAGCGCCGGTACGATTGTTCGTGCAAGGCGTCAATCGCTGGCGCGACGAAGCGAGTTGGCCGCCACCGGGGACCCGGCAAAGCGCCTGGTATTTCGGTTCCGATGGCCAGCTCACGCAGGCCGCCCCAACGTCGGATCAGACACCGGACAGTTATGTCTACGATCCGAACAATCCGTGCCCGACGCGCGGCGGGAATCTGCTGCTACCGCCGCAATACGTCGCCGGACCCGTCGATCAGCGCACGCTGTTGTCGCGCCGCGATGTGTTGACCTATACCTCGGCAGTGCTCGAGCATGACCTCGAGGTAGTCGGGCCAGTAACGGCCGAACTCTATGCCAGTACCTCGGGGCCTGACACCGACTGGATGCTCAAGCTGTGCGAAGTCTATCCGGACGGTCGTTGCATCAACCTCTGCGATGGTGTCATTCGGGCCTCGCTTCGTGACGGCTGCACGCGGCGTCTGCTCGCACCCGGTATCGCCATGCGCTATGCCATCGATTTGTGGGCGACCGCGAGCGTCGTCCGTGCCGGCCACCGCCTGCGGGTTATGGTCACCTCGAGCGATTTTCCGCGCTACGATCGCAATCCGAATACGGGGGAATTTGCCCATTCGGCGGTGCGCCTCGAACCCGCGCTGCAGCGCGTGTACCACGACGCCGCGAGGCCGTCGCGCATCCTGCTGCCGGCAATAGGACCGCACTCAGCAGCTGGCTGATTGCGCGGTCCGCCGTTATTCATCCACTCACGGAAATCCTTCATGTCAGCAATCTTCGGCGCTACTTTGCTGCTGCTCGGCGCGGCCGCGGCAGCCTATTTTCTCGCGCCTGGTGCGGTGCTCGCGGTCGTCATGGCCTTGGCACGGCGGATGGCAGGATTGCGGCTTCGCGCAGTGCAGATCGATGGCCATCGCATTCCTTATCTCGACGGCGGGCGCGGCGAACCGCTGCTTCTTTTGCATGGCTTTGCCGCCAACAAAGACCATTGGACTGTCGTCGCTCGTCTGCTGACGCCGCATTACCGGGTCATTGCGCCGGATCTGCCGGGCTTTGGTGACAGTACCCGTGATCCCTCCGCCCGCTACGGATTGGATGAGCAGTTGGATCGACTGGCGGCATTTACAACAGCGCTTGGTCTGACGCGGTTTCATCTCGGCGGTAATTCCATGGGCGGCTACCTGGCTGCGATGTATGCCGCCCGCTACCCGGCCCAGGTCGACAGTCTGTGGTTGCTCGCACCCGCCGGCGCGCGGAGCGCGCAGAACAGTGAAATGCTCGACCTGCTCGAAGCCGGCGACAATCCGCTGCTGGTGACCGACAGTGCATCGTTCGCACGGTTGACTGCGCTGTGTTTTCATACTGCGCCGCCGATGCCGGCACAGTTCATCAAACCGCTGCTGGCACGTGCGCTCGCCGAAACGCCTTTCAACGCTAAAATCTTCGATGACATGTTCAGCGAGCCGCGCGCGCTCGACGACCTGTCGGAGCGAATCCCGACGCCGACGCTGCTGGTGTGGGGGGACAGCGATCGCGTTCTGCATCCGTCCGGGCTGGATATCCTCCGCCGCGTATTCAGCACCTGTGAATGCGTGTTGATGCCGCGGATGGGGCACGTGCCGATGGTCGAAAGACCGTCGGATGTCGTCGTCGATCTGTTGCGTTTTCACGCCCATCGCACAGCGCACTAAAGGCGTCGCCTCAACGCATGCGCGAATGCCGAACACTCCCGCCCGTGCCGCAACTCGCCCGCACATGACGAGTCCGACCTCCGCTCCGGCGGCGTCGCGGCTGGCGCTGGCGGCTGGTGCTGCGCTGCATTGGTACGAGATTGAGCGCGTGCTGGGTCGCGGGGGTTTCGGCATCACCTATCTGGCGCGTGATGCGAATCTCGCGCGGGCCGTCGCCATCAAGGAATATCTGCCGCTGGAGCTGGCTGTCCGGACGAGTGACGCTTCCGTGCAGCCAGCCTCGGCGGCGCACGCCGAACGTTACGCGTGGGGGCTCGAGCGGTTCATCGCCGAAGCGCGGACGCTCGCCCGTTTCGAACACCCGGCCATCGTTCGTGTGCTGAGCGTATTCGAGGCTAACGGTACGGCCTATATGGTCATGGAGTATCAGCAGGGCGAAAGTCTGCAACAGCGCCTCAAGCGCTGCACGACGCTGGATGAAGCAGCGATCCTTGCGCTGCTCGGGCCGCTGCAGGACGGACTGGAAGTAATCCATGCGCAGGGGTTCATCCACCGTGACGTCAAGCCGGCGAACATTTTCGTGCGTGAAGACGGCAGCCCGGTTCTGCTCGATTTCGGCTCGGCGCGCCAGGCGCTGGGGGAACATACGCAATCGCTGACCAGTGTGGTTTCGCCCGGCTATGCGCCGTTCGAACAGTATTACAGTCGTGGCGATCGACAAGGCCCTTGGACTGATATCTACGCGCTGGGCGCGACGGTCTATCGTTGCCTATCCGGCATCGCGCCGATGCCCGCCATCGATCGGAGTGAAGCCATTCTGAAAACCTCGCGTGACACATTCGTCAGTGCCGCCAGGCTCGGCGAAGGGCGCTATCCTCCGGCGCTGCTGAATGCCGTCGATCAGGCGCTTGCTTTCGACGAGCGGGACCGGCCGCAGAGCGTCGGTGAATGGCGTGCGTTGTTCGCGGCCTGGCCCGCAGCCGGCGCACCGGAAGCGGTGCGCGAGCCTGCGCCGGATCTGGACCCGGAGGCCCGGACTCTGCTCCGTGACTGCGGTGACGAGGCTGTCGTGGTGGCACCCACGGTCCTGAATTTCGATGCGCGTCGGGTGCCGCTAGCGGGGCGCAGCCGAATGGCGGCGACCGGTGGCCACCGCGGGCAATGGCTGCTGGCACTGCTGGCCGGGTGTCTGCTGATCGTCGGCCTGCTCTACTGGCTTGCCTATGGCGGACAGGCGGCGGTAACGCCCGACTGGTCGGGCAGCGAGGCGCCGCCTACCATGGTTGAATGAACAGCGGCGGCAGTACCGGGCCCGAGTGCGCCGGCTGCGTGCAGCCCGCCTGAACCAACTGGCGGGCGGCAGGGACTCATTGACTGAACATGCACAGGTGCGGTCCGCCCAGCGGCCGCGGGGAGCCTATGACAGGACGAATCGCTGACACCGTCGATGCCGAGTTCGATCAGGATTTGGGGCGATTACGCAGTCTGCACAGCGATGCAGATGCTTTTGCCTCCTTGTATCGGGATTTCTACCCGCGCTTGTTCGAGTTCGTATTCCGCATACTCGGTCATCATCATGACGTCGAGGAAACCATCAATGACACCATGATGGTGGTGTGGAACAAGTCCGATGAATTCCGCGGCCAATCCAAAGTATCGACCTGGATTTTCGGTATCGCCTACAAGAAAGCGCTCAAGCGCCTTAAATCGACCAAGCGGCTGGCCGGTCGCGAAATCCATTGCGAAGTCGATATCGATGATGGCAGCGACTTCACCGAGTTGCTGGGGCAACGCGCTTTGATCGCGAAAATCCGGGCAGCGGTCGCGGAATTGCCGCTGGTTCAACGCAGCATCGTTCATCTGGCGTTCTTTTACGGCTATACCTATCCGGAGATCGCCGAAATTGTCGGGTGCCCGGTAAATACGGTGAAAACGCGCATGTTCTATGCGCGTGAACGATTGCGCCCGGTTTTGGAACTGGCGATGACACAGGAGAGACGCGATGCACGGCGCTGACAATCCGGCGAGTTCTATGGCCCATGAGCAGAGTGTCGAACTGCTACCCTGGTATGTGAACAGCAGCCTGCTGCCGGCCGAGCACGACAGGGTGCGCGCCCACCTCAGTGCCTGCCTGGTCTGTCGTCGCGAACTGCGCCGCCTAGAACAGCTGGCGCGCGTGATCGCGGAACCCGCCGTGGAACAGGCTTCTGCTCAGGCCTTTGTTCGTTTGACGCAGCAGATCGAGGCACAAACCGGGCCGAGATTGTCACGCGGCTGGTTGCTGCGGCAGTTCAATCGACTGCGCGATGCGATCGAGCCGCTGCCGCTGGTCTCGGCTGCCGCAGTCATGGTGCTGTCGGTGGCGCTGCTGTCGGCCATCGCGCTCGGCGGTCGTTCCGAGAGCACCAGCGACGAGCAGGGATTCCAGACGCTGGGTGCGCGGCCGGCGGGTCGTTCGGAGTTAAGCCGACCGCACATGCGCGTGGTATTGCGCGACGACGTTGGGCCGACTGAGGTCGCGAGCTGGCTCGAACGTCACCAGGCTGAAGTCGTCGAAGGTCCGTCGGCCATCGGGGTTCTCACCGTGCAGGTCGACGTCGGTCAACGCACCATGCAGGCCGCGCTCGGCGAAATTCGTGACGATCAACGTACGCTGTTCGTCGAACCGGTCGATTTCGTCGGGTCACGGCCAGATAGACGGCGCTGATGCGCCCCACCGGTTGGCGGCGGCCGCTGGTCGTACTGACTGCGGTGTGTTCCCTGGGAGGCGTGTCGGGCATCCAGCCTGCCGTTGCTGACCCAATCGTTGCGCGATCAGCCGAATTGGCAGTAGCGCCTGCGGCAATCGTTGTTCTGATCGACGATGCGACGCCGGCGCCGGCCGCGGCCGCCGCAGCCCTTGCTCACGACTATCGTCTGCATCTCGTCGAAGGCAGCCATCTGGCCGCGCTCGAGACGAACTGTTTCACGTTTGCACTGACGGCTGGCGACGCTGTCGCTCCGCTGCTGGCGCGCCTGCGCCACGATGGGAGGGTCGCCAGTGCGCAGCGTCATCTCGTCCACCGCGTCTCCGGAATGCCACCCAAGGATCCGTATTTCGATCTCCAGATGCGTACCCGGCAGGGCGGCGTTTCGAAAATATTGCAGCGTGGCTCAGGCCGTAATGTGCGCATCGCCATCATTGATACGGGGGTCGACGGCGAACATCCGGATCTGCGTGGGCAACTCGTCGAGTTTCGCAATTTTGTCGGGGCCGAAACCAATGTGCAGCCGGCGGAATTTCACGGTACGGCGGTGACTGGTCTGATCGCTGCGCGCAGCGGCAATGGTATCGGGATTCACGGTATCGCGCCGGACGCGCAGATATACGCGCTGCGCGGCTGCTGGGAACCGGTCTACGGCTACGGTCTGTGCAGCACCAACACGCTGGCGCGCGCGCTCGACTATGCCATTGAAGTGCGTGCGCGCATCATCAATCTCAGCGTTGCCGGGCCGGAAGATCCGCTGCTGACGCGCCTGGTCGAACGCGCCGTCGAACTGGGCGCAGTCGTTTTCGGCGCCATCGGTGAGGAGCCGGGGCAAAGCTTTCCGGCCGGCATACGCGACGTCATTGCCGTCGAGCAGAACCGTCGCGGCGATGTGGAAGTGCCCGGTGAGCGCGTCACCATACCCGGTCAGCAACTGCTGACGACGGTACCCGGTAATCGCTATGATTTCGTCTCGGGACCGTCATTCGCGACGGCGCACGCGAGCGGTGTGGCGGCAGTCATGCTCGAACTGCAGCCGCATCTGAAAGCGCACGACCTCGCCGACTGGCTGCGACGCCTGCACGATAACGGCTGAACGCTGCCTGCGCCGACCTCACGCGGTGCCGTAATCGAAACGGAATGCGTCACCCTCACGTTCGATGCGGCCGCAGGACGGCAGCGGGAAATGCGCGGTCAACACCTGCGCGCCGTTCGCACAGTAGCGTTCCAGGAACTGCTGGCGTGTCGCGGCAGCCAGCGGCTTGCGGTAGTCATATTTGAAGTTCCAGTGCGGGAACGCGCACTGTATCGGGCTGTGGATGAGATCGCCCGTAATCACGCCGGTAACACCGCGGGAGGCGAGCGCGATGGCGCAATGGCCGGGTGTATGCCCGGGCGTGGGTTCCAGCCATACGTTGTCATCGAGTTGATGATCGTCGGCGACCAGCACCGCCTGACCGGCTTCAAGCAGCGGCAGCACGTTTTCGAGATAGGTCGGGTCGCCGTGTTCGCGATGCATTTTTTCAGCGCCGGCGCATTCTGTCGCTGACAACACATAGCGCGCTTTGGGAAACGTCGGCACCCAGCGGCCATCGACGAGCTGGGTGTTCCACCCGCTGTGATCGACGTGCAGGTGCGTGCATAGCACGTAATCGATCTGCTCGGGCGCGAGACCGAGTGCGGCAAGTCCGCGCATGAAGGCGTCATCGTTCTTGTTGTGCCAGGCCGGGAACCAGCTGACCGTCTTGTGATTGCCGACGCAACTGTCGACCAACACGATGGAGCGCGGCGTGCGTAGAACATAGCTTTGTATCGGCATGATCAGCATGTCCGTTGCCGGATCGAGCGCAGCTGGCTCCAGCCATGCCCGGTGCGGCGCCAGAGCATCAGCGGTGGCGTCGGGAAAGAAGTCATAGATGCGCATGAACGGTCCATTGGACTCGAGCACGCGGCCGATTTCGATGTCCCCCATTTTCATCCAATGCATGAAGTTCTCTCCGTAACCCACGGTGTTATGATGCGCTTATGAACAAGCGTACTTCCGCCCCGACCAGGACACGCGATGTCCGTCGCTTCTGCCAGCCCCTGTTACGCTGCGTGCTCTTAGTTTGCCTGAGTGCATTGACGACAACGGTAGCGGCAGCCGAATCCACCGTCCGCTCCAACCCGCAGACCTTCACGTTTCTATTCGAAAACGATCTGTTTGGCGACACCGATCAACAATACACCAACGGCATGCGCCTGAGCTGGATATCGCCGGATCTGAAGCGGCTCGAGGGTGCTCGCGGCGTGCCGCCGTGGTTGTTGAGCCTGGTCCGCCGTCTGAACGCGTTTGAATCGCTGGTTGTCGAAGATCCCAAGCGCCAGTTCAACGTCGGATTTGGTGTCGGCCAGATGATGTTCACGCCGGAGGATACTGAATCTGTTGCGCTGGTCGAAGACGATCGCCCGTATGCCGGTTGGCTATACGGCGAAATCAGCTTTGTCAGCAAAACCGATAGCGTTGCCGATACGCTCGAACTGCAGGGCGGCATGATCGGACCGGCTTCGCTGGCCAAAAAAGCACAGTTCCTGGTCCACGACATTCGCGATATCGACAAGCCGCGAGGCTGGCAGAACCAGCTTTCCAATGAGCCTGGAATTCTCATTTACTACGAGCGCAAATGGCGCGTGCTGCGCGGCGACGTCGTCGGGAAATTCGGCTATGACCTCATCACCCACGCTGGAGCAGCAGTGGGCAACGTGATGGATTACGGTGCACTTGGCGCTGAAGCACGTATGGGCTGGAATCTGCCGCATGATTTCGGTACGTCGTTGATCCGTCCGGGCGGCGATGCCAATGCACCGACCACGGTCAGCGGAATGGCCGGCGCTGGGCGCGGACTTGGCATCTATGGGTTTGCCGGCGCCGGCGGGCGCCTGGTCGGGCGCAATATCTTTCTCGACGGCAATACTTTCGAGGATAGCCACGAGGTCGACAGCAAATGGCTGGTTGGCGATCTCATCGTTGGCGCCAGTGTGATCTATGGCAACGCCAAATTGTCGTACGCGCAGGTCTTTCGCACGCGCGAATTCGACGGTCAGGATGGTACCCACAACTTTGGATCGATGAGTCTATCCTGGTCGTTTTGAACCGCGCCTTCCGGCGCTGAGGACGGGTTCATGCAGACGCGGTCAGCGACCAGCTGTCGCCGCTGCACCGGGCACGCATCTCGGCTTCGAGCTTGATCAGGTGTGCATGTAGAGAACGTGCCGCCCATTCGTGCAGCACTGGATCAACGTCGTCATAGACTATTGGCGTCAGCGTCGACACCGGCAACGGCCCGTGAGCGGCAAGCGCGTCGACGACCTTGCGTTCACGCTTGAGGCGATGTGCGATGAGATGCCTGATCTCACGCTCCGGTTCGCCGATTAGATCGCCGTGCCCTGGCGCGATATACGTGAGCCGATAGTGCAGCATGCGCTCGAGCGATTCGATATAGTCCTTCATATTGCCCGCTGGCGGCAGAATGACCACGGTCGATCCACCCATGATGTGATCGCCGGTCATCAGGATGTCGTCTTCCTCGACCAGATAGCACACGTGATTGCTGACGTGGCCAGGCGTCAACAGGGCACGCAGGCAGAATTCATCGGTCCGCAGGCAGTCGTCCTGTGCCAGCGCTTTCGCCTCGGTGAAACTGTCGTCCTGAAAGCCGTCGTTCGCAATAATATTGCCGATGAGAGTGGCACCGGTCAGCGCGGCGAGTGGCGCCGCCGCCGGCGAGTGGTCGCGATGCGTATGCGTGACCAGGATCCAGCGCAGGCGGTCGCCGCAGATACGTGCCAGCGCTTCGATGTGCGTCTCGATTGCGGGGCCCGGATCCACCACCGCAATGTCGCGCTCACCGACCAGATAGGTATTCGTCCCCGGCCCCGTCATGCGTCCGCTGTTAGGCGCTGTGACACGGCGCAGGCGAGGAGACAATCGGACTGCTTCGCCGTAGGTAATCTCGGGCATAGCCTGGTTTCCTTCCTGCTGAATGGGCTGACCATCGCGTTGCGACGATGGCCGCTAATCTCCCACAAATTGCCGGTGCGAGAAAGACTGCTTGCCAGCACGCTTGTGCTAGATTGCGCGGTCTGCGCGACCAGCACGGGTGTCAGCGGTCGCCGCAACGGGGAACACGATGTCTGCAACGATACTCGACGGAAAAGCGCTGGCGGCGACTGCAGAAACCGTGCTGGCGGCGCGCGTTGTCGCACTGCGCCAGCGCAATGGCGGGCGAGTGCCGATACTCGCGACGATACTCGTCGGCAACGATCCGGCGTCAGCGACCTACGTCAAAATGAAAGGCAATGCCTGTCGGCGGGTCGGCATGGATTCACTGAAAGTGGAACTCGGCCCGGCGACCACGACAGCCGAATTGCTGGCGGCAATCGAACACTTGAATGCCAATCCGGACGTTCACGGCATCCTGTTGCAGCATCCAGTGCCACCGCAAATCGACGAACGTACCTGTTTCGATCGCATCGCACTGGCCAAGGATGTCGACGGTGTGACCGCGCATGGCTTCGGGCGCATGGCCATGGGCGAGCCTGCCTTCGGGTCGGCGACCCCGGCCGGCATCATGCGCCTGCTTGCCCACTATCGCGTGCCGTTGGCGGGCCGACTCGCGGTGGTCGTCGGGCGCAGTCCGATACTCGGCAAACCGATGGCGTTGATGTTGCTGAATGCAAACGCGACAGTGCTGGTCGCGCATTCACATACGCAGGACCTCCCCAGTCTCGTGCGGCAAGCCGACGTCGTGGTCGGCGCGGTCGGCAAGCCGGCTTTCATTCGCGGAGACTGGATCAAAGATGGCGCTGTCGTTGTCGATGCCGGCTATCATCCGGGCGGCGTCGGCGACGTTGAACTCGAGAGCGCCGCCGCCCGGGCCAGCGCCTATACCCCGGTACCCGGCGGGGTCGGTCCGATGACCATCCATACACTGATGGCGCAGACGGTGACTGCCGCCGAGTGCGCCTGCTGATAGTGCCTGCTGAGCCCGGGCCAAAAGGAATCCGCCATGACCATCCCGACAGAACATCTGCTGACTGGCATCCGCGTGCTGGATTTCACGCGAGCGCTGGCCGGCCCGACCTGCTCGCGACTGTTCGCCGAAATGGGCGCGGATGTCATCAAAGTTGAATCGGCGCCCGGTGGCGATATGACGCGCAACGTTTCCAAGTTGCGCAACGAGCGCAGTCTCTATTACGTTCAACAGAACCTGAATAAAAAAAGTCTCTGTGTCGATTTCCGCCAGGCTGACGGACTCGCACTGATACGCGAACTCGTGCCGCATTGCGACGTCGTGGTCGAGAACTTCAAGCCTGGCGTGATGGCCGACATGGGGCTCGATTACGACAGCCTGCGTGCGTTGCGCGACGATATCATCCTGTGCTCGATATCGGCGCTCGGTCAGCGCGGCCCGCTGTCGCACAAGCCCGGTTACGACTTCATCGCGCAGGCTTATGCGGGAGTGACTTCCATGATCGGCGAGCGCGACGATTCGCCTTATATCCCTTTACTCGGGCTCGGCGACGTTTCTACCGGTGTCCATGGTGCATTCGCGATTGCCGCAGCGCTGCTGCATCGGGCGCGTACCGGGCGTGGCCAGCATCTCGATATCGCGTTGCTCGATTGCTATTACCACTGTCACGAAGCGAACGTGCATCAGTACAGCGCGACCCATGGTGAAAGCAAGCCGATGCGGGCCGGGCGCCACATGTCTTATGTCTGTCCGGCCGGCGTCTATCGCGGCACCGGCGGCGACATCATGCTGATGTCGTTCCTGCAGCATTGGAAAGATTTGTGTGCCGCAATGGAACGGCCAGACCTGATTACTCACGCCGACTGGAGCACCGACCAGGTGCGCCTTGCCAATCTACCTGCGGTCATTGCGCTGATTGAGCGTTGGCTGCGGACATTCCCTGACGTGGCCTCGGCGGTGGCGCATCTCGAACGCTACAACGTGCCATGCGCGCCGATATTGAGTATCGAAGAGACCGTCAATCATCCGCATTTGATTGAAAGAGGAACCGTCCGCACCATCAACGACCCGATCGCCGGTGAATTCAAAATCCCGGGCATGCCGATCAAGACCTCGGGTTATCCCGCCGATCTGCCCTATGTTGCGCCGCTGCTCGGCGAACATAATGCCGAAGTGCTGCAGCGGCTGCTCGGCAAATCGGCCAGCGACATCGAGGCACTGGTCGCGGCTGGCGTGCTGCGCTCCGGCACGGCCTGAGCGTCGCGGCGGTTATCAGCAATGAGTATCGGCGAGGCCGCTTATCAGCTGTCGCCCGAGCGGTGCATGATCCGCGATACGGCGCGCGCATTCACGCTGGCCGAAGTCCTGCCGGTCGCAAACGCGCTTGACCCGGTCCAGGGCGAGATCCCGATGGCGCTACGCGACAAGCTCGCCGAGATGGGCTACTTCGGCATTCGTATTCCCGAAGTCCACGGTGGCAGCGGGCTGGGGTGTTTCGAGTACTGCCTGATTGCCGAACAGCTGGCGCGAGGCTGGATGAGCGTGGCCAGCATCATCGCGCGCGGTAACGGCACGCTGACAATGGACCTGCTGAACGACGCGCAGCGTGCGCAAATCCTGCCGCGCGTCGCGCGCGGCGAGTATCTCGGTGCCATGTCGTTGTCTGAACCGGAGACCGGTTCGGACCTCGCCTCGATCGCCTGTCGCGCGGTACGCGACGGTAATAGCTGGGTGATTACCGGGAATAAATACTGGTGCACGTTTGCCGATGGCGCCGACTACATCCTGCTGTTCGCACGAACGACACAGCCGCCGACGCCTGAGCGACGCCATCTCGGCATCAGCGCTTTCCTGATCGACAAGCAACGCGGTTCCCTGCCACCCGGGGTGCACGGAGCCGAGATCCCGAAGATCGGCTATTTCGGCTGGAAAACCTTCGAACTCGCGTTCGACGGTCTGCGCCTGCCGGCGAACGCGCTGATCGGCGAAGAGGGCAGAGCGTTCTATGCGCTGGCGCGCGGACTCGACGAAGCACGCGCACATACTGCAGCGCGGGCCATTGGTCTGGCGCAAGGGGCATTCGAAGATGCGCGCGCCTATGCGCTGGAACGACAGCAGTTCGGTCATCCGATTGCAGAGTTTCAGGACCTGCGTTTCAAACTGGCGCGCATGGCAACCTCTATCGAAGCGGCGCGCCAGCTGATGTATTCGGTGTGCGCGCGCATCGACAGCGGCGAACGCGCCGATACCGAGGCCTCGATGGCCAAGTATTTTGCCTCCGAGATGGCCGAGCGCGTGACCTCGGACGCTCTGCAGATTTTCGGTGGTGCAGGCTATACCAAACTCTACGCGGTCGAACGGTATTGGCGAGACGCTCGTCTGACCCGGATATTCGAAGGTACTTCGGAAATTCAGCTGCGGATCATTTCCGATAATCTGCTGGGCAAGCCAGCTCAGTGAAGACCAGCCGTTGAAAGAGCACTGCTGTTAATGAGTCATTCCGAATGAGCACTGCAACTGTGCAACCTGCCAACGGCCTCGATGGCGTGTTGCGCGGCGTCACCGTCCTCGATTTCACGCAGGTCCTGTCCGGCCCTTATTGCACCATGATGCTTGCCGATCACGGCGCCGATGTGCTCAAGGTCGAACCGCCGGAAGGTGACCTCTCACGCAGTCTCGGGCCCTGGTTCAAGGAGGATACCGAGCGTCGTCAAGGCGGGTACTTCCACAGCGTCAACCGCAACAAGCGCAGTCTCGTGCTCGACCTCAAGCAGCCGGGCGATTGCGCCATCGCACGCGACCTCGCCGCTCGTGTCGATGTTGTCGTCGAGAACTATCGCGCGGGTGTGATGGACCGGCTCGGGCTGTCGTATGAGATTCTGCGCGAACGCAATCCGCGGCTGATCTACGCTGCGATCCGGGGTTTCGGCGATCCGCGCACAGGCGACAGCCCGTATATGAACTGGCCGGCATTCGATATCGTCGCCCAGGCCATGAGCGGTTTCATGAGCGTGACCGGGCCCGGCACGCCGATGAAAGCAGGCCCGGGTATCGGTGATATCGTGCCCGGCATCATGCTCGCTTTCGGGATCGTCGCGGCCCTGCGGCATGCCGAACGCAGCGGCAGCGGCCAGTTCCTCGATGTCGCCATGTACGATGCGATGATCGGGTTGTGCGAACGCATCGTCTACCAGCACTCGGTCACCGGCCGGGTGCCCGGCGCCGAAGGCAACGAACATCCGCTGGTCTGCCCATTCTCGATTTTCGAGGCCAGCGATGGCTGGATTGCCATTGGATGCCCGATAGAAGCGCAATGGCGGACACTCGCCGGAATCATCGGTCGCGCTGACATGCTGAGTGACGAACGCTTCGCCAGCAACCCCTCGCGGGTCACGCATGGCGCGCTGGTGCGTGCAGCGATCACGGCCTGGAGTGGCCAGCGCACGCGCGCGGAGTGTGCCGTCGCGCTGGGTGGCAAAGTCCCTTTCGGCCCGGTCAACGATATCAGTGACATCATGGCCGACACGCACGTCGGACTGCGCGGCATGGCCGCGCCGTTGGCGCTGCCCGAACTGGGTCGTGAGCTGACAGTTGCCGGCGTGCCGGTACATTTCGCGCAGACGCCGGGCGGTGTGCATCGGCGCGGTGCGAATCTCGGTGAGCACACGCGTGAAATTCTCGATCAGTTCGGCATCGCCGGTCAGGCCAGCGTCGAGCGAAGTCGCTGAGCGCGGCCGGCGGCGAGGTCAGCCGGGCCAGTCATTTTCAAGCAATCGGATACGGGGAACAGCAATGCAACTGGGTGTCTTCAGCTTCAATACGGAATATTCGATCCGTGCCGACGATCTCGCGATCGCGGCCGAAGAGCGCGGCTTCGAGTCGGTCTGGTTTCCGGAACACACGCATATTCCGGCCAGTCGTCTGACGCCCTGGCCGGGCAACGGACCACTGCCGCGCGAATACGTACATATGTCCGATCCGTTCGTCAGCGCAGCCGCTGCAGCGGTCGTCACGAAAACCATCAAGATTGGCACCGGTATTTCGCTGGTCGTCGAACACGAGCCGCTCTCGCTCGCCAAGACCGTGGCGACAGTCGATCAGCTTTCCAACGGACGTTTTCTGTTCGGCGTCGGCGCCGGCTGGAACCGGGAGGAAATGGAGAATCACGGCACGCCTTACGCCAAGCGCTGGAAAGTGCTCGAGGAGCGCGTGCGGGCCATGAAAGCGCTATGGACGCAGGACGAGGCGAGCTTTCACGGCGAGTGGGTCAATTTTGATCGCGTATGGTCCTATCCCAAGCCGGTCCAACAGCCGCATCCGCCGGTGATCCTGGGCACTTTCGGCTCGGCGTGGGGTCGTCAGCGGGTGGCTGATTTCGGCGACGGCTGGATCCCGATAGATTTGTTTCATGGCGATCTGGCGGCCGATGTCGCCGATCTGCATGCGCGTCTGCGCGCCAATGGGCGCGATCCGGACTCCGTGTCGATATCGATGTTCGATATCTTTGAGACCAAGGAGGACGACTTGCGGCGTTTTGCCGATTCCGGATTCGTGCTGCGCGCCATCCCGCGCTGTCCGACCGAAGATAAAGACACGGTTCTGCGCTGGCTGGACAAATACGCCGACATCGGGCGCCGCATCGGTTGCTCGATGTAGTGCTGGATAACGCGATCGCGCCCAACGGTGACTATCCCGGACTGACGAGCGGGTATACTGTGCGGCGCCCGCGACCGGCCACACCCGGCGCCACAAGCCCTGAGAGTTACACGCCACTTGAGGAGAGTTCAGCCCATGATCAAGCTCTACGGATTCGCTGTCAGCAATTACTACAACATGGCGAAGTTCGCCCTGCTCGAGAAAGGCGCCAAGTTCGAGGAAGTCGCGGCGATGCCGAGCCAGGAAAGCGACTACACGTCGAAAAGCCCGATGGGCAAGGTGCCGTGTATCGAAACCGACAAGGGTTTTCTGTCTGAGACCTCGGCAATAGTCGACTACGTCGATGCATCTGTACCGAGTACCGCGCTCCTGCCGAAAGATGCGTTCGCTGCTGCCAAAGTTCGCGAACTGGTCAAGGTGCTCGAACTCTATGTCGAGCTGCCGGCGCGACGCCATTATCCGGAAATCTTTTTCGGCGAAGCGCGCAATGACGCCGCCGTGACGGAAGTGAAGCCGGTGATCGAGAAAGGCCTGGCGGCGCTTCGCCGTCTCGGTTCGTTCAAGCCGTACCTGGCTGGGGAATTTTCCTACGCTGATATCTTCGCCGCGCATACGTTCATCTACGCGGCACCGGTATGCCAGGCAGTCTATGGCTGGGATATCGTCGCTGAAGTGCCAGGTCTGAAAGGTGCCATCGACGCCACCAACGCACGTACCGCCGGCGCCAAAGTGATGGCCGATCAGCAGGCTGCGCTGCAGGCGTTCATGGCCTCGAAAGGCTGAAGTCCACGATATCGCAGGCAGGTCCCTCAGACGGGATCTGCCTGGCTCTGTTTGAAGGAGTCATGTTCATGGGTACGACCCTGCTCTTGCCTGTCGCCGAAATCCGCGAGCGCTTGAACGCCGATCGTGAGTTCAAGCTGACGGCCCGTTTCTGGTATTGCGACCTGCGTTTCGTGGTCGGCGACGACCGTTATTTCATGCGCGTCGAGAATGGCCAGGTCGCCAATTTTCAGCACGGCACGCAAGGTTTTGATCCGTATACGATCAATATTGGTGGACCGGTGGAGGTCTGGGAACAGATGCTGGTCGAGAAGCCGCGCCCGTTCTATCACGACTGGTTCGCGGCATCGTTTCATCACCCGTTCGAGTTCGGTGGCGATCTCGAATCGGCTTACGCCTACTACTACGCGCTGCGTCGCATTCACGCCGTCATGGGTGAATGCGTGCGCGCCCGCTTGAGCGCGGCTTGAGGAGTTCACCATGGCACGCTATTCAGCTATTACCGGGCGCTATCTTTACCTCGACGTCGAGGGTCTCGAATACCGCGTTTATGTCGAACAGGCCGGGCAGGGCATTCCGCTGGTCTGCCAGCATACGGCGGGCTCCGACGGACGGCAGTTCCGCCACCTGCTCGAAGATGGCGAAATCACTTCGCGCTTCAGCGTGTTTGCCGTCGATCTTCCTTACCACGGTAAGTCACTGCCACCTGCCGGCAAGCGCTACTGGGAAGAGGAATATCGACTCACCAAAACCTGGTTCATGAACTATTGGGTGGCGCTGGTCCGCGCGCTGGAGCTCGAACGACCGGTCTATATGGGCTGTTCGATGGGCGGACATCTGGCCGGCGATCTGGCGCTCCATCACCCCGACGCATTCCGCGCCTGCATCGGCCTCGAAGCGTCGATGTGGAGCGGTGAGATGGACCGCCTGATCTCGCAGTGGTGGCATCATCCGCGCCTGTCGAATGAATCGAAACCGGCGGCAATGATGAGCCTCTGTTCGCCGAACGCACCCGACGTCTCGGTACGCGAAACCGTGTGGATGTACAGTCAGGGCGCCCCAGCGGTGTTCGCCGGCGATCTCAATTACTACGGCATCGAACATGACCTGCGTGAGACCGCACAGAATATCGATACCCGCAAATGCATGCTGTATGTACTGAGCGGCGAGTACGACTGGTCGGCCTATCCTGCGGCCTCCAAAGCGCTGGCCGATGCCGTACCGGGTGCGACCTACACCCTGATGGAAGGTATGGGCCATTTTCCGATGTCGGAAGACCCGGCGCAGTTCAAGAAATATCTGCTGCCGGTGCTGGCTGATATCGAGAAACGCTCGACCAGCACTGGTCGCTGAGCATAGTTCGAACCGCGATCAGGGGGAGCGGCGATGTACGCAGGTAAATATGCGCAGGAGCGAGCTGACGTGCCCTGCTACATCATGGCCGCGACCGGCGAGGTCATCACGTACGGCGAGTTCGAGAAGCGGACCAATCAGCTGGCGCATCTGTTTCGACGCCACGGGCTCGGCCCGCGCGATCACTACGCGATATTCATGGAGAACAACGCGCGCTATCTGGAGACCTGCGGCGCCGGCAGTCGCGCGGGACTGTATTACACCTGCGTAAATTCCTATCTTAATGCGGACGAACTCGCGTTCATCCTGAATGACAGTCATTCGCAGATCCTCATTACCTCGCAGGCGAAACTCGAAATAGTTGCTGAAGCGTTGCCGTTGTGTCCGCGCATCAAGCTCTGCCTGGTGGTTGATGGTGGCGAAGCACCCGCACTCGGTATCGATTATCTGGGCGCTGTTGCGGCGATGCCGACCACCCCGATTGCGGACGAATGCCTCGGCACGTCGATGCTTTATTCGTCCGGAACGACCGGGCGCCCGAAAGGCATTCTGCGGCCGCTGCCCGATGTTGCGCCCGTCGAAGGTCTGCCGCTTTATCAGTTCCTGCTCAAGCTGTGGCAGTACCGGCCAGGAATGATTTATCTGTCGCCCGCGCCGCTCTACCACTCCGCGCCAAATGCGGCTGTCGGTCTGACCATTCGCATGGGCGGTACCAGCATTATCATGGAGCGCTTCGATCCCGAGCAGTATCTGGCGCTGGTAGAGCGGTATCAGGTCACGCACAGCCAGCTGGTTCCGACCATGTTCAGCCGCCTGTTGAAACTGCCAGAGGCAGTGCGCAAGCGCTACCGACTCGACTCACTCGAGTTCGCCGTGCATGCGGCAGCACCCTGCCCGCAGCAGGTCAAGCACGCAATGATTGAGTGGTGGGGACCGATCATCCACGAGTATTACGGCGCGACCGAAGGCCTGGGTTTTGCGGCCTGCAACAGCGCTGAGTGGCTGGCCCATCCCGGCACGGTCGGGCGCATCCTGCTCGGTGAGCTGCATGTTCTCGACGACGACCTGCGCGAATGTCCGCGGGGCACTGCCGGTACGCTCTGGTTCAAGACTGCCACGCCGTTCGAGTATTACAACGATCCGAAAAAGACGGCTGAAGCGTGCTCGCCCGACGGCACCATGAGTACAGTAAACGACATCGGCTATCTCGATGACGACGGCTTTCTGCACCTCACCGACCGTAAGACGTTCATGATCATCTCGGGCGGCGTGAACATCTATCCGCAGGAGTGCGAGAATCTTCTGATCACGCATCCCAAAGTGCAGGACGCCGCCGTCTTCGGTGTGCCGAACGAGGATCTCGGCGAAGAGGTTAAAGCCGTCGTCCAGATCATGCCTGGCATCGCTCCAGGACCAGCGCTCGAAGCCGAACTCATCGCTTTCTGTCGCGAGCACCTGTCGCACATCAAGTGCCCGCGCTCTGTCGATTTCGAGGCTGAACTGCCGCGACTGCCTACCGGCAAACTCTACAAGCGCGTGCTGCGCGATCGTTATTGGGGGGAAGGGCAGAGTCGGATCGTGTAAGGGTGTTCTGCGCCGTTTGCTGGCCGATTCAGCCTGGTACGGCCCAATCTTCCGCCTCGCCCAGCAGCGCCATCACGGCCGCTGGAGTGGCCATTTTCTCCAAAGTCACCGGCGCCACGCTGACGCAGACGGTGCGCGAAGTGAAGACGGGGTTGCCGGCGACGGTGCCGATGCAACCGAAATCGAACGACGTTTCTCCGTAGCGCACGATGGCTGTGTCGATGTCGAGCAGATCACCGTTGCGCGCCGGTGACTGCCATTCGATGACAGAGCGCACCACCATCCACTCCCAGTCCAGATTGCGGTAGTCACCTTGCGGCGAAAGACCGCGCACCCAGACTTCTGTCGTATCGTCGATATAGGCCATGTAATGGGCGTTGAACACCACGCCCTGCTGATCGCATTCGCCGTAGCGCACGCGGAGTTGATGTCGAAATGGCATCCGGGGAGTCGTCCTGAAATGTGTCGCCGGCGCGCGCTTCCCAAGGACAAGCGGGCAGGCTAGATTGGTACCTTAAATTCCGTCTGCAGACGAGGAACAAACCATGGCCGCAACGACGATATTGTATGACGATCGCGTAACTGAGGGCCTCGATGCCCGTGTCGACGGCGAAAAACTCTGGCTGAATGTCGGCGATCTGGCGGCCGCCACCGGCTGGAAACTGGAAGCCGAAGGGCTGTGTCGCGGCGATGCCTGCGTGCGGACTGACGCAAGCTGGCTGGAAGGCAAAGGTAACGTCGATTTGGCCGCGTTCTCGCGCTATCTCGGTCTGCCGATGGTCCGCGATGAGCCGAGGCAAGCGTGGGCTTTCGGCGAGAGCGTCAATGTCCGGCGCGATACGTTGTTCTCCCTCGAAGCGCCTGATTTCACCCTGCCGGATATCGACGGAAAATTGCACACCTTGTCGGACTATCGCGGCAAGAAAGTCTTCATGTATTCGTGGGGCTCCTACTGAGGCTGCAGCTTTGACCTGCCCGTGTGGCAGGCAGTCTACGAGGAACTGAAGAGCGAGGGACTGGAGATCATCGCGATCGCATTCGATACCGCTGGCAAAGCTGCCGTCGAAGCGCGTATTCGCGCCGCCGACTGCGCGGAACGCCCGGCCATACTGGCTCGCCTGATGGGCTGGTCTGCAGATTTGTGGGCACGGCAGTCGCCGCCCACCTATCCTTGCTTGATCGATGAGGCGCATATCGTGGCCGAACTCTATGGCATTGTGAACGTGCCGCAGGCTGTTTGGATAGACGAGCGCGGGCACCTCGTCAGGCCGCCGGAATCAGCCGGCACCTGCGATATGGTGCGCAGTATGGATCGCACGACGTTCGAAGTGCCGGATGATGCGGCCGAACGCGGCGTGGCGCTCCGCGACGGCTACATCGATGCGCTGCGTGATTGGGTGCGGAATGGTGCCGCCAGCCAGTATGTGCTGTCACCGGCCGAGGTGCGGAAGCGCCTGCGCGGTCCCGACGAGGCGGATGTACGCGCGGCGACGCATGTGCGACTCGGCCACTACCTGTATGGGAAGGGCGCGCTCGAGCGCGCCAAGCATCATTTCAAGGAAGCGGTGCGGCTGTGTCCGGACAAATGGAACTACCGCCGGCAGTCCAATGTCCTCGACCCGCAGAAAGTCGGTGAGCTGAACGCCGATGCAAGTTTCTGGGATGCAGTCGATGCACTGGGCGACCAACCGTTCTATCCCCCAGCGGATCTCGGTGTGGCGCGCTGACAGGCTGCATGTGCTGACCATTCTTGAAATCGAACGCGCGCTTCGCGACCGTCGCCATGAGCCAGCGGCATTCCTCGCTCACCCGAGCCATGCCGCCGTCGCGATGATCCTCGGCGATGGCGCTGGCGGGCTCGAAGTCTGTTTCATCCGGCGTGCTGAGCGTGAAGGTGACCCGTGGTCAGGACAGGTCGCTTTCCCGGGCGGTCGCGCCAGTCCGGGGGATGCCGATGCACACGCCGTCGCCGAACGTGAAACCTGGGAGGAGGTCGGCCTCCAATTGCTGCCGCACCATCGCCTGGGGCCGCTGCCAGTCCGCCCGATACAGCCAACCAGTGTGCGCGGTAGTCTGACTCTGTCGCCATTCGTCTACTACGTCGCCGGGGCCGGGCACGGCGTTGCCACGCCGCGACTGCCCGAAGAAGTCGCCAGTGTGTTCTGGGTTCCTATCGGGCATCTGTTCGATGCCGATGCGGTGACCGAACTTGCTTATCCGTCCGGCAGTGCCGCCAGCGTGTTCCCCGGCATCCGCTTCGACGAGCACGTGATCTGGGGGCTGACCTTACGCGTGCTGGCGAGTTTTGCCGAAGTCATGCGCCGCGAGCTGCCAGCACTCCCCTGAGGGCCGTGAACCGAACACGATCGGTCTGCAGGCAGCGCTCGCGAGCGCATCAAGCAGCAGGCTTTTTCGTCAATCCAACGCGGTCGTAGTATTTGAGCGGAACCGCCTCCGGATCCTTGTAGACGATCAGCGAACAGTAGTCGCGCCCGAGTTTCGCCGCCGGTTCTACAACGACAAACGGGCGGCCGTTTTCTTCGATGTCGATTTTCTCCATCGCATATTCATGGGCGCAGTAGACGGGGTAATCAGGTCGCCCGTAAGTCATGGCCTGCGGTGCACTGATTTTCAGGAATGCGTCCTTGCCTTCGTACTTGCCTTCCATGATCAGGCGGCCACCGCTGCCGCAAGGTTTCATCTTGATTTCGATTTTCTCGTCATCTTCGACGATTTCGAGCGGCTGCAGATGGCCTTGCAGACCGGCGGCGAACATCTTGATTTTCGCTGGCAGCGCTTCGGGTTCTTTTGGCAGACTCTGCACGATTGGCTTCCACCACGCACGCACGCCTTCGACCATGATTTCGTCGAGCGCTTGGTCGCCGTAGCGGCGTCCGATTTCGCTCAATGTGGCCGTGACCCAGTTGCGATACAGGTCGTGCATGCTCAGGAATTCGTTATACATGCGTTTGGCGATTTTCCTGGCTTTGTCGGCATCGCCGGCATCGATGGCATCCGTCAACCGATCGACCGTGCGACGTTCCATCTCGCGCAGTTCATCGTCGGAAAAAAAGCGTTCGGCCATGGCTAAATCTCCCCAGTGTCTTGCCGGTATATTGAATGACCACTATAGCCCTCAGGAGACTTACCGCAAGCCAGTGCCGATCACGCCGGAATGTCGCCCTCCAGCGTGACCCGATGCATGACCCGGCGATAGCCATGGTAATCATTCAATGCGTTGTGCTGGGCTGAGCGGTTGTCCCACAGCGCGACCGAACCTGCGGCCCACTGGAATCGACAGCCGAACTCTTCACGCTGTTGCACGCGGTAAAGATACTCCAGCAGCGGGCGGCTCTCCTCGACGGTCATGCCGTCGATGCCGACCGTATGAGCGTTTGCACAATAGAGTGCTTTGCGACCCGTTTCCGGATGGGTGCGGACGATGGGATGGATGGCTGTCGTAACGACATCCGCGTGGCGAGGGCTCTCCGCGATGCGATGTACACGGGTGACAGCAGCATCCGGCTTTTCGGCACTGTTGATCGCCCGCAGCGGCGCGAGCAGCCGTTTCATGCCGTCGGACAACGAATCGTAAGCCAGGTACATATTGCTGAACAGCGTGTCGCCGCCGAACGGCGGTACCTGCACCGCGTACAGCACCGATCCGAGAGGTGGGCGCTCGAGATAGCTGGTATCGGTATGCCACAGGCCGCCGAAATTGATTTTCTCGTCTTCTTTCTTCATCACTTCGACGACTTCCGGATGGCCCTCCATGCCGGCTACGAACGGGTAATAGCCGATATCCCCAAAACGGCGCGTGAATGCGACGAGACGGTCGGGCGTCAAGCACTGATCGCGAAAGAACACGACCAGATGGTCGAGAAATGCGCGTCGGATTTCAGCGATGACGGCGGCATCGAGATCGCGCGAAATATCGACGCCGCTGATGATTGCGCCAATTGCCGGTGTCATCGGCTGGACGCGAATGTGCTGGTTGTTCATGGGCGCCATTCTACTGCGACACACGCTGCTTGAAACGGGGTGGTGGCGACTCGCACCGGTGCCGACAATCGCAGCGTCGGGTTATCATGCGGCATGACAACAATTCCGCCAGCCAGCACTCCGATAGAGAACATCAATGTCGTCGGCGTATCGCCGCTGCCGGCGCCGTCAGTCCTGCATGCCGGCCATCCGTTGACGGCTGCCGGGGTGGCGACCGTTGTAACCGCGCGCCGCGAAATTGCCGCCTTGATCGGTGGCATGGATTCGCGATTGCTGGTCGTGGTCGGGCCGTGCTCAGTGCACGACCTCACTGCCGCGCGTGAGTATGCCGGGCGGCTGGCCTCGCTCGCGAGCGAACTCGCCACGCAATTGCTGGTGGTCATGCGCGTCTATTTCGAAAAACCGCGGACAACCATCGGTTGGAAAGGCCTGATCAACGATCCCGAGCTCGACGACAGCTTCGATATCGAGCGCGGACTGTCGCTGGCGCGCGGCTTTCTGGTCGAACTTGCCGAACTTGGTTTGCCCGCGGCGACTGAAGCGCTGGACCCGGTCGTCCCGCAATATCTCGGCGATCTGATCAGCTGGTACGCGATCGGCGCGCGCACCACCGAATCGCAGACCCATCGCGAAATGGCCAGCGGTCTGTCAGCGCCTTGCGGCTTCAAGAATGGGACCGATGGCAATATCGCGGTCGCACTGAATGCTATCCAGAGTGCACGGGCAGCCCATCATTTTCTCGGCATCGACAGTGACGGTCGCACGGCGGTGATCCGCACCCGTGGCAACGACCTGGCCCACTTGATCCTGCGCGGCGGCGGCGGGCCCAATCACGACGCAGCGACAATTGCCCGCTGTCGCGACCAGCTCGCCAACGCAGGCTTGCCCGAAGCGATCATGATCGACTGCAGTCACGGCAATTCGGGCAAGGATCCGGCGCGTCAGGTCGACGTCGCACTGGACGTTGTTACTCAGCGCATGGCGGGCGCGCGCGCCATCGTCGGCTTGATGCTCGAAAGCCACCTGGCCTGGGGCAACCAGCCCTTTACGCCAGGCCAGCGCGATCTGGTCTATGGCGTCTCGATTACCGATGCTTGCATGGACTGGGCAACGACCGAGAAGCTGCTTCGGCGGATCGCCACGCTCTGTTCCACCAGTTCGAGTTGACGATCGTTCATTTCAACTGCGTTCAATTCACCTGGCGATCGCGCCCACTCCAGAAGGGTTTGCGCAGCTCGGTCTTGAGCACTTTGCCGGCGCCGGAGAGCGGCAGCGGCTCATCACGGAAGCTGACTGAGCGCGGACATTTGTAGTCGGCGATGAGCTTGCGACAATGTGCCATCAGATCCGTCGGATCCGGCGTCGCACCGGGACGCGGCACGACTACGGCGTGCACGCGCTCGCCCCAGCGGTCGTCCGGAATACCGATGACGGCGCATTGCAGGACATCCGGATGCTGATACATGGCCTGTTCGACTTCTGTCGAATAAACATTCTCACCCCCCGAGATGATCATGTCCTTCAATCGATCGCTGATGAATATGAAGCCGCTGTCGTCCATATAAGCGGCGTCGCCCGTGTGCAGCCAGCCGCCTCGCAGCGCTTCCGCGGTGAGATCATCGCGACCCCAATAGCCTTTCATCACATTCGGACCACGGGCGACAATTTCGCCGATGGAGCCGCGCGGCACTTCGTTATCCTGCTCGTCGACGATGCGGATCTCGGTCGCAGGCATTGCACGGCCAGCCGAGCGCAGACGGCCGGCATAAGGACCTTCGGTGGTGTGGTAGCGGGAATCGAGGCCGGTCAGCAGCGGTGCTGATTCAGTCTGACCATAGAGCTGCCAGGCAGCGACCCAGGGCATTTTACGCATGAGATCGAGCGCGACTGCTTCCGGCATCGGCGAAGCGCCGTAGAACATCCGTTGCAGGCAACGTAAATCGAAGTCGGCAAAGCTGGGCTGTTCGAGCAGCATTTGAATCATGGTTGGGACCAGGATGGTGTCGTTAACGGCGTGTTCCTGCAAGGCCCGCGCGCAGCTGGCCGGTTCGAAACGCGGAACAAAAATATGCCGCCCGCCGATCTGCGTGATCATGTAGACAAACAACGCATCGGCGATATGGAACATCGGCGCCGCATGCAGATAAACAGTATCCGGCAGCGCGCCGACCAGGGTGACGAACTGCAGCGTGTTGCTGACATGATTGCCGTGCGTCAACATCACACCTTTGGAGCGCCCGGTGGTTCCGCCGGTATAAAAAATGCCGGACAACGAGTCAGCGGTATTCGCGTATTCATCCAGTGGGGGTGCGTCGGCTATCAGCATGTCGTGCACCGCATCGCGACCCGGCAGGTCGTCATCGATGCAGATAATGGTCAGTCGCTCGTCACAGAGTTCGCGGAGTTCGGCGGCAAGTGGCCAGAATGTCCGGTCGATGAATACGACGCGCGTGCCGGAGTCATTCAGCGAAAATGCCACCTCGGCGGCCGACCAGCGATAATTGACCGGTACGATGACAGCACCGACCCACGGCACGGCGAAAAACACTTCGAGATAGCGATCGGAATTGAGCGCGACGATCGCCACGCGATCGCCAGGCGCGACACCGAGACCACGCAGTCCACCGGCGAGCCGCGTGATCCTTCCGGTCAGTTCGCGCCAGGTCCAGTGTCGAGCACCGTCGACAGTGGCAATTTCATCCGGGATCTGTTGTAGATTGCGTTGCAGGGGTTGAGTGACTCGCATGGTTGACTCTGTCCTCGTGGCTTCATTTGACGGCGGTGCGCAGTTCGCTGTGCAGGCGCTCGAGCAGTACGCTTACCGGCTTGATATCGGAAATTCGCGCAACCGACAGACCAGCGTAGAGCGGCATCGCTTCGATATCGCCGTCGAAGTCCGTCAGTGGCGGGGTCACCGTGAAGCGTCTTACGGGGTTACGCTCGTGGCCTCGGACAATACAGCCGATTTCGTCGTTTTCGCCCGCTCGCAATCCAGGTGGCGGGCGTCCGGCACGTTCCCAGGTCTCGACTTGCTCGTTACGGATGACGCGATGGCAGGCTTGCTGCCAACCGCGATCGAACAACTCGGTCAGGACCGTGTCATCTTCATGCGCGCTCACCAGGCGTTCCTTGTAGCGCACGTGGGCGCGGCTTTCCTCGGAGGCAGCGAAGCGCGAGCCCATCGAGACCGCGCGGGCTCCGAGCTTCAAAGCGTCGGCGATATCTGCACCGGTGGCGATACCGCCAGCAGCGATGACTGGAACCGGGCCCAGCGCGGGTAGCGTTTCGGCCAGCGTGTCGCGCAACGGCCGCACGGCCATGACGTGACCGCCGGCTTCGATACCCTGCAGGATGACCGCGTCGACGCCCGCGTCAGCGGCCGCCACAGCGTCGCTGGCAGAACCGCATTGCGCGACGATGTACATGTCACGGCGATGCGCGTCGCCAACGAATGGTTGGGGGTCGCCCCAGAACAGCACCAGTACCGGCACGCGGGCATTGAAACAGGCTTCGATATCCGAGCCGTTGGACATCGGCAGGATGATGTTGGCGCCGAAAGGCGCCGATGTCAGCTCGGCAGTTCGTTCGAGCAGCGCACTGACAGCCGCGCCGCGCAGGCCGCCTGTCCCCAGCACACCCAGCCCACCGCCGTTACTGACGGCAGCAACGAGCTCTGCCCCCGCCAATCCGCCGCCCATGCCGGCCGACCATATCGGCAGGCGGCGTTGCAATCGATCGAGCAGGTCGCGCATCGTTGGCTGTACCGGAAGTTAGCCGCGATCGCGGCTGTGGCGCGCAATCTAGCAGCCTGCCGGCCTGAGGTCGAATCGACCGCTCAAATCATGGCGGCGGCTGGGAAACGGTTCCGGACGGGGCTCTTCAGGCAGGATTGGCATCGCGACAGTAGGCGATGAAGACATCGGCTGGCGACGGCTGGAGGAAGTAATAGCCCTGGTAGCGGTTGCAGTCCAGCTGCTGCAGAAAAGCGAATTGAGCAGCTGTCTCGACACCTTCGGCAACGGTTTGCAGTCCGAGGTGCCGCCCCATGGCGATGATGGTCTGGCAGATCACCTCGTCGTTCTGATCCTGCCCGATGTCGGCAATGAACGAGCGATCGATTTTCAGCTGATCGATAGGCAGTCGTTTGAGATACGACAGCGACGAATAGCCGACACCGAAATCGTCCACGGCGAACTTCATGCCCAGCCGGCGCAGGCGTTCCATCACGGCGACAGTCGCACCGACATCCTCAATCACGGTACCTTCAGTCAGTTCGAGCACGATGCGATGGGCCGGGATGCTAAATTCCGCCAGCAGATGTTCGACATCGAGAACAAAATCGTCTGCGCGGAACTGTCGCGAACTGACATTCACGGACAACTCGGCCGGCGCGATGGCCCCGCTATCCAGCCACCCGCGATAGGTGGTCATCGCCGCGCGCAGGACCCAGCGCCCTAGGTCGACAATCAAGCCGCGCTCTTCGGCAACTGGAATGAACAAGCCCGGTGGAATCATGCCCTGTTCGGGATGATTCCAGCGCAACAGCGCTTCGGCACCGGTCACCCGTCCTGCGCCATCGACCTGCGGCTGGTAGTAGAGCTCGAACTCGTGATTTGCCAGCGCCTTGCGGATGTCGGATTCGATACGCAATCGCTGCTGTGCACCCTGTTCCATTTCCGGGCGGAAGAACCGCGTGACGTTGCGGCCAGCGGCTTTGCCGCTGTACATCGCGGTGTCGGCTTCCTTGAGGACAGTGTCGACACCTTTACCCGGTTCTGGAAACAGCGATATGCCGATGGTTGGCGTGACGTGGAACTGATGCCGTTCGAACTGGAATGGTTGCCCGAGAGAGTCGTGGATCTTCTCCGCAACCAGCCGGGCCTGGCGAGCGCAGGTCTCGAAATTAGTCGCCAGGTCGGGCAGCAGGATGACAAATTCATCGCCACCGAGCCGTGCCACCATGTCTTCCTGACGTGTCACGTTCTGCAGGCGTTGACCAACCGCCTGAAGCAGGCCATCGCCAACGGAATGACCCAGCGAATCGTTGATGCGCTTGAACTGATCCATATCGATGAACAGTAGCGCGCCGGTCGTGCCATGACGCGTCGCGGCGGCCAGACTCGCCTCCAATCGATCGGTGAAATAGCGTCGGTTCGGCAGATTGGTCAGCGGGTCGTACAAGGCCAGATGTTGCGCGCGGTCCTGTGCTTCCTTGCGCGCCGAGATGTCGTGTATAGCACCGAGCAGGCCGATGATGGTACCGGCGCTGTCGCGCATCGGCACTTTGATCAATTCTGCCCACTGCGTCCCGCCGAGAGTGTCGGACAGCCGGGTCTCGACCTGCAGATAAGGGAGTGTTCCGGCCAGCAATGGCAGATCGGCGGTAATGAAACTGGCCGAGCTCTCAGCCCACCACAGTTCGGCATCCCGTTTACCGACGATGTCCTCCGGTCGCGCTACGCCGGCCATGGCCGCGAAACGCTCATTGCAACCCAGGTAGCGAAAGTCGCGATCCTGCCAGAATATCGCTTGCGGAACCGTGTCAATAATCAGTTCCAGGAAGTCCTGCGATCGCTCCAGCGCGGACTGTACGGCCTTGAGTGCGGAGATGTCGGTATGCGTACCGATCATGCGCGTTACACGACCCGCGCTATCGCGCTCGCAGGCCTCGCCGCGGATGAGTGTCCAGTGGTAGGTGCCGCCGGCATCGCGCATGCGCACTTCGCGCTCGTAGGTGGCCTGCGTACCACGGAAGTAGGCGTGGAGCGCTTCAAGCATGAACGTGCGATCGTCGGGATGAATGCGATCTGAGACCAGGATGCCGGTCGTGGAACGCGGAGCGCCGTCATAGCCCAGTGCCAGGAAATGCGCGCCCATGGTCGTAAATTGATCGCTGTCCAGCTCCCATTCCCAGATGCCCTGATTGCCGCTCGCCATCGCCGCATTCAGGCGCCTTTCGCTCGCTAGCAGATCGGCATGCGTTCGTTCTCGGTCGAGTTCGGCAGTGGCGCGGGCGGCAAAGATATCGAGCACTGCGCGCACGCGATCCTCGTCAGGTGGCGATTGCTTGAAGAGCAGGGCGAAAATACCGATGACCTGCCCATCTGGAGTTTTTAGTTGCTGGCCGGCGTAGGCCGCAACCTGTAGCCGGTCGCGCAATTCAGATTCGGTAAACTGCGCACGTATATCGCGGACAAAATAACCGCGGTTTCGCCCCACGGTAAATGCGCACGGCGTACCAGCCACGCTATAGGTCCAGTTCCTGAGCGGCTTGCGCGAGGGATAGCAGGCAGTGACCGTCGCCTCGCCGTTCTTTTCATGAAGTCGCGCGACAAAGGCGTAATCAGCGTCGGCCAGTTCCGCCGCAGCGCGAGTTAACGCGTTGAGCAAGCGACTCTGGCTTCCGCTGGTCAGCGCATTGGCGACGACCTCCAGCTGTCGTTCTCGCTGCCGTCGGTTGCTGACGTCGTCGTACATGCCGAGGATGCCGGTGACGGCGCCGTCCGGTCCGCGCAGCGCGACTTTGGTTGTCTCGCACCAGAACGCATCGCCGCGTATCGGCTGGAAGGCGCGTTCGACGACGATCTTCTGTTCCAGTCCGGTAGTCAGGCGCCGGTCATCTTCGATGTAACGGTCGACAGCCTCGGGCCAGCCGAGATCCTCAATATGACGTCCGGCGAGTTCATCGGCGCCGGCCAACCCGGCGTCGTAGGCGAAACGGTGGTTGCCGCCGAGATAACGGTTGTCGAGATCTTTCCAGAACACGCGCTGCGGGAACGCGTCGATGACGGTTTCGAGCAGACCGCGCGATTCGATCAGGCGAGCCTGGGTCTCTTTCAACGTCGTGATGTCAACGTGCGTACCGAGTACGCGCAGCACGCGCCCCTCGGCACTTCGTTCGAGCACACTGCCACGCGACAGCAGATAGAGATAGTGGCCGTCGTGATGACGATAACGCTGTTCAACCTGAAAATCGTCGCACTCGCCTCTCAGCATCGGCAGCAGTGCCTCGATCGCCGGTTGACGATCGTGGGGGTGAACGATGTCTGTGCATTCGCCACGTGCATCGCGCAAGGATCCTTCGGGGTAACCGAGCATCGCATACCATTCGGGAGAAAAGGTTATCTGGCCGGCGTCCGGTTCCCATTCCCACAGACCTTCGTGACCGTTCTCGAGTGCGATTTTCAAACGTTGAGCTTGTGCTTTCAGCGCGCCGATTTCGGTATACGTACCGATCAGTCGCAAGGATTTGCCGTTGGCGTCACGCTCGACGGTCTGGCCGCGCGCAAGGAAGTACACATAGCCGCCATTGACCAGTCGTACGCGTTGCTCAACTTCATAGGTCGCGCATTCACCGCGCAGATGGGCGAGCAACGCAGCGCTGACGGCACCGACGTCATCGGGGTGGGTGTGCGCGAGCAGGTCGCGGCCGGTGCAGGAACCACCGTGCACGGTGTGCGCCGTTCGACCGACCCAGGCACCATATTCACGGAACGTATCGGTCGCTGCATGCCATTCCCACAGTCCGACCTGGCCACTTTCGAGTGCGATGTGCAGGCGCTGTTCGCTGCGGTCGAGTGCCGATTGCAGTGCCAGTGCCGGCTCGTGTCGGAGCAAAGTGACAAGCGTTGCGAGTACAGCTTCGCCATGGGTATCGCGTACTTGCTCGAATCTGGCCATGAGTTTGAGGTGGCGCCCGCTACGATGACGCAGGTCCAGTTGCCAGGTCCCAGGTTCAGGCGGGCCTTCCGGCGGCCTCGATGCAGCGGCTTCCGCGAGCGATGTGCACTCGATGATTTCGTGCCACCAGCGTCCCAGTGCCGCAGCTTCGTCCCAACCAGTCACGGTGACTGCAGCCGGGTTCATGCGGGCGACTCGGAGATCGACGTCGAGAATGATGACGCCATCGGAGCTCGCCGCAAACGCGGCGATCAGCAGTGCATCGCCCGCGCTGAGCAGAGGCTCCCGAACCATCTCCTGGGAAATATCGTGGGGCAGTCTTGCCGACATCGCGTAGGCGTCCTCAACAATTCATCCGCGCGCGGCGCGTCGGCATCGTGACAGGGCAGGCGTTGACGCACCACTGATGAGCTGGCAACAGCTAACCTATGTCGACGCTGGCCAGTATTCCTGAAGTATAGGCCGAACGGACCGCAACCCACCAAACGTCGACCGCGTACAATCATCGACAGGGACGCTGCCGCTGTGGCTTCAGTCTGCAACGCGAGGTTGACCGTGATCACGACGCCATTTACGACACTGGCAGGCATCCGTCATCCATTGGTGCTGGCTCCGATGGCGGGCGTTGCCGGCGGACGACTCGCCGCTGCGATGACCGCCGCCGGCGGACTTGGACTGATTGGCGGCGGCTATGCCGACCTATCCTGGGTCGAACGCGAATTCAAGGCGGCAGGATCTGCGCGAGTCGGCGTCGGGTTCATCACCTGGCGACTGGCGCAAGTAGCAGATGCACTCGATCTCGCGTTGAGTCAACGCCCGGCCGCCGTGTGGCTGTCGTTCGGACCGCTCGAGCCCTATGTCGGCAGGATCAGAGCAGCCGGCGCGCTGTGCCTGGCCCAGGTGCAAAGCGTTGCCCAGGCGCGATCCGCTGTCGCTGCCGGTGTCGACGTCGTCATCGCGCAAGGTGGCGAAGCCGGCGGCCACGGCGGCACGCGCGGCACGCTTGCCCTGGTTCCGGCCGTGGTCGACGCGGTCGATCCTCTGCCGGTACTTGCTGCCGGCGGCATTGCCGATGGTCGCGGTTGCGCTGCCGCGCTGATGCTCGGTGCCGCTGGTGTAGTGGTCGGGACGGCGTTTTATAGCGCCATCGAGTCGCTGGCCTCAGTTCAGGCCAAGGCTGCCGCCGTAACTGCATCTGGCGACACCACCGTGCGCGGCGCGGTGTTCGATCGCCTGCGCGGCTGGGACTGGCCGCCGGGCTATGCACTGCGAACACTCGTCAACGAGACCACCGCGCGTTGGCCGGATTCAGCTGACGGTCTCGACAGTACACTCATCGAGGAGCGTGCCGCCTTCGCGTGTGCGGTGGCTGCCGGCGACATCAACCGGGCACCGGTCATCGTCGGCGAAGCAGTCGATCTGGTTGACGGGCAGTGGAGCGCGGCTACCATCGTCGAGCGTCTGCTGGCACAAACCGAGCGTTGCCTGCGCGGCGCCGGGAGCTATTTCAATACAGCGTGAACGCAGCTGGTCATACGTAGCTTATCCGTATGCCAAGGTGCTCAAACAATCGCTAGTCTGACGATGCCCGTGCGGGTCTCGTTGCGGCGCGGGCGCATGATTTCCCGTTGCCAGCACAAGGATCCCGTCATGGTCACCGTTCGCAATATTCTTGCCGCCAAACCCGCGCGGCGCTTCGTCGTATCCGCTGATGACAGCGTGCACCTCGCTCTGCAGCTACTGGCCGAACATCGTATCGGCGCGTTGATGGTGACGAGCGGCGATCAGCTGGTCGGCATCGTTTCTGAGCGTGATTGCGCGATCAAGGTGGCGCTGCCAGGACTCAAGGCGACTGAAGTCAAAGTCGGCGAAATCATGACCCGCGATGTCATCACCATCGAACCGACGCAGCGTCTGGAGGATTGCATGCAAGAAATGACGGTGCGCGACATCCGTCACCTCCCGGTGCTGGAAAATGGCGGCGTGGTTGGCATGATCTCTATCGGCGACGTCGTCAAAGCAACGATACGCGAGCAGGAAACGCACATCGAATATCTCGAGACTTATATCAAAGGTCACGGTCCTGTTTGACGCTTCTCAGTCGTAGTGCAGTTCGCGCGCTTTGCCGCGGAAAACACGATAAGCAAACGCGGTGTAACCCAGGATGGCTGGGAGCACGATAGCGGCGCCGACTAAAATGACTTTCAGAGATTCGGGCGCGCTCGCGGCTTGCCAGATGTCGATGCGATCGACCACCAGGTAGGGGAACATGCTGTACGCAAGGCCGCAGAAAGCGAGAATGAATATCCCTGTGGCACCGGCAAATGGGATCCACGCGCCGTGCTCGTTACCCACTATCAACTGCAGCTGAATTCGCTTCAGGCTGCGCAGGACGATGGCGAACAACAACGCGGTTGCAGCCGGTATCGGTAACAGCACCAAGAAATTGTCGAACGCAAACCATTTATCGAAAATGCGTGAACTGACCAGCGGCGTGACCACCGAAACGGCCGCGATGCCGGCGCCGGTCAGCCACATGCTGCGGCGTGCCCAGGCGATGGCACGGAGCTGCAGTTCAGCTTCAGTTTTCATGATCAACCAGGTCGCGCCGAGTAGCGTATAGCCGGCCAGCAGTGCGCAGCCCGTAAACAGCGCGAAGAGATATGGCCCCCAACCATGACGAAAGCCGATTATGTAAAGGCCGAGCATCAATCCCTGCGCGAAACTGGCGACGACTGAACCAAGATGGAAAGCACTATCCCATGCCGGTTTGTAGCCAGCGGCGGCTTTGACGCGGAAATCGAAAGCGACGCCTCGCGCGATCAATCCCGCCAACATTAATGCAACAGGCAGATAGAGCGATGTCAGGATGACGCCGTGCGCCAGCGGAAACGCAACCAGCAATATGCCGATACCCAGCACGAGCCAGGTTTCATTGGCATCCCAGAACGGGCCGATGCTCGCAATCATGATGTCTTTTTGCGCGTCGTCCGCCTGCGCGAACAGGATACCGACACCCAGATCGTAACCGTCGAGAACGACGTACGCGAGCATGGCCAATCCCATCAGCGCCAGAAAGACCAGCGGTAACCAGCGGCCGTCAGCGAGATACTCCATGGCGTCACGCGCTCCCTGCGGGAGCGACGATGCTGTCATGGGCAAGCAGTCCGGTGTCAGCTTTTCGCGCGAGATGAAACAAGACCAATACGTATGCAACCAGCAAACCGAGGTACAGGATCAGGTACATCGCCAGTGTCGTAGCAATCATGCCGGCAGGCACGCTGGAGGCAGCGTCCGCTGTTCGTAGTACACCGTAGACCAGATACGGTTGGCGCCCAATCTCGGTGACGTACCAGCCGGCGACAGTGGCGACCCAACCAGCAAACGTCATGGCAACGAGAACGCGGCAGAGCCATGGTGCAAGTTCACCTGTGCGTTTGAGGTGCCAACTTGCCAGCCACGACACTGCCAGCATCAACAGACCGGTGCCGACCATGACGCGAAACGCCCAGAACAGCGCGAATACCGGAGGGTGCGCATCGCGGAATTCGTTCAACCCGCGTACCTCACCATTGCGGTCGTGCGTCAGGACGAGGCTGGCACCGCCAGTTATGCCGAGTTCGTAATCATTACGGCGCGCAACGCCGTCGGGCAGGGCGAACAGCAGCACAGGTACGCCACGCGCTGTTTCCCAGATGCCTTCCATCGCCGCGACTTTCGCCGGTTGATATTCGAGGGTGTTCAGACCGTGCATATCGCCGGCTACGATCTGCAATGGGATCAGCAGCGCGGCGAGATAGATGCCGGTGCGCAATGTCATCTGGACCTCGGCGGCGCGGTCACCGCGGAGAATCCGGTAAGCAGAAATGCCGGCAATCAGGAAAGCCGTGGTGAGCCCTGAGGCGAGCAGCATGTGCGTCAAACGATACGGGAACGACGGGTTGAAGATCACGGCAACCCAGTCGGTCGCGTGAGCGCGACCGTCGATGAGGGTGAATCCCGCGGGCGTCTGCATCCACGAATTCAAAGCCAGGATCCAGAACGCCGACAGCGTCGTGCCAATGGCTACGAGCAGTGTGGCAAGCGTGTGCAGGCGATTCGACACGCGACGTGCGCCGAACAACATGATGGCGAGAAACGTCGCTTCCAGAAAAAATGCCGTCAACACTTCGTAAGCCAGCAATGGCCCGGCAATATTGCCGACCGTTTCCATGTAGCCGGGCCAGTTGGTGCCGAATTGAAAACTCACGGTCACACCGGAGACAACACCGAGTGCGAATGTCAGTGCGAAAACTTTGACCCAGTAACGGTAGGCTTCGCGCCAGACCGAAGCCTGCGGGTCACCACGCCTGAGCGATGCGTTATAGCGCAGCTTGAAATACAGCAGGATCCAGGTCAGGGCGATAGAAATGGTCGGAAATAGTATGTGAAAGGTGATGTTTGCGCCGAATTGCGCACGTGCTAGCAAGACGGGGTCGAGGGCATGCATGGCAACTACCTCACGCTCATGAGTCGGCGGCCGCAGGTCCGGACTTCCGGGTGGTAACGCCTTTCAGGCGGTCCTTGAATTCGAGCAGGCGTGTGACTTTTGAACCCATTTGCATTAATTGCACGAGTGTCTCGGGTTCGAGTCTCCGAATCTCGTCGAACCATAGCGTGACGAGTTCGATGAGCTGATGCATTTCGCGCATGCGACTCTGCGCATGCTGCTCGGCCGGCGTGGTGGCCTCACTCATCAGTGACGTGCGCAGCAGCGACAAAGTTGGGTCGATTTCCCGTTTGCGGCGTTCGTCGGCCAGTGTGCGGAAAATCGTCCACACATCTTCGGGTGCAGAAAAATATTCGCGCCGATCATTCGGCAGGTGCTGTACGCGTGTCAGGCGCCAGGACTCCAATTCCTTCAAACCCATGCTCACGTTCGAGCGTGAGAAACCCAGCGCGCCGGCAATGTCGTCGGCATTCAATGGCTGCTCGGCGACGTAGAGCAGCGCGTAGATTTGTCCGACCGTTCGATTGATGCCCCAGCGGCTACCCATTTCACCGAAGTGGAGGACGAAATTCTGCGTCAGTGGCGTGAGGTTCATGGCCGATCAAGCGAGCTATCTACAAGGCGTGATGAATTTACAGTAAATACTGAAAATACTGCAAGAGGAAATCATGGCGCTGTGAGTTTGGGCGAGCGCCAGCCAACCCGCCGAAATTCCACATAACGCACTTATTGCTAATGATAAGGATTATCATTTAGATTAATTAACAGCAGATAAGTACGCGATGCCGTCAGATAACCGCGACGAAACTGTCCATAAAAAAATTCAGCTTTGAGGAGATGACGAGATGACAATCAGCTATCGATCAACGGTCGCATCAACGGCCACCCTGGCGCTCGCGCTCGTCGCCGGCACTGCGCAGGCCGATTTTGCTACCGGCCCCAATCCCTACGCGGCCGGATTCGGCTTCGATCTGCCTAGCGACGCCGGCGTAACCTGGGGCGGCTGGACGCGTGGCGCCGCCGGCACGACCTGGGCCGAATGGGATCAATTCACGGGCGGCCCGAGCCCACGTCCAGTCGATGTCGGCAAGTCGGGTACGCCTTCCGCGACATTCGGCTGGAACGCTGGCACGTTCGTCGCAGGATCCGGCAATCTGTACAACTTCAGTGGCGTTGAAATTTTTACGATCACGGTCGATGGCAGCCAGGGGCCGGCAAACGGGCCGGTGACCGTCGCATTGCAGACCGAGACCTGGGGCACGCCCCTTGAATTCGACAGTCTCGGTGGCGCAATTGCGCCGGTCAGCTTGAACGGCGCGCAGTGGGATTCCAAAACCATCACCTACCAGGAGGCTGACTTCAATTCGGTCTTCGGCCCGGTTCTGCTCGAACACCTGTTATTCACGTGGACGCTGCCGACAGCTGCCGCGAGCTATTCCTTCGTCCTGCAAGGCGGTCCGCATTTGTCATTCACGCAAGCGGCTGTGGATATCGGCCCCGCCGCTGTCCCGGTACCGGCCGCTGCCTGGCTGTTCGGCTCGGCGCTGCTGACCGGCCTGGCTGGCATCGCGCGCCGCCGCGCGGGATGGGGGGAGACTGCATGAACAACGCAGTATCGAAAGCCCTTAAAGGTCTTTGCTTCCTGCTGCTGGCGAGCGCCGCGAGCAGCGCGACAGCAGCTGTCATCGCCGTCCAGCAAGACGTCATGACCTCGTCGTTCTTCACCGGAACCAATCGTGTACGCGGATACGCCGGCGACAATCGGCCAGTACATCGCGTTTCGACCGACAATCCGTTTGGCGGCGCTGGCGCCGAAACGATTTACCTGACCTTCGACAGCGCGGCGATCGCGAGTCTGAGCGGGCCGGTCAGTGCAACGCTCACTGTGCAGAGTGTCGCGGGCGGCTTTAACGCCGATGCCGATTCGACGACGCCTTTTCTGGTTTCGGCGCATGCGGTGACAGCCAATCCGCTGTTGAGCATTACCGACGATACCAATCCCGGTGGACCGGTAGACTGGCTGACTTTCTTCAACGATTACATCGTTGCGGCAGATCCCGCTGCGCAGACCAGTGTCGATGGATTCGGTGCAGTCAGTTTCGATGTGTCGCGCATCGTCAACGATTGGATCAGCGGTGCCAACACCGCTTTCGCGATTGCCTTGACGGGCAGCGACGACATTTCCGGCAACGAGTTTCTGCATGGATTTCTCAATAACTCGAACAGCCCCGGCGCGAGTTATCTGACCGTCAGCGCAGTCCCGCTGCCTGGCGCACTGGTGCTTGCCGGGCCGTTGCTCGTGGGTCTTCTGCACTGCCGCAAACGGTCTGCTTGCGCATGAGCGGCCGCCACCGTCTCCCCCCACTGCGATCGCTCCTCAACGCGGTGTCCGTCGGCGCTCTTGCTCCGGGCGTTGATCGCAGTGGTTTCCCGGCGGACACCGCAACTTCATCGCGACGTCTTACCGCCATCTATCAGGGCAGCGTGTTGGCGCTGGCCCTGCTGGCGGCGGGGGAGGCGCGGGCACTCATCATCGAGTTCGATTATCGTTACGACACACGCGGCTTTTTCACCGATCAGGTGAACGGCACTCCGCGACTCGAACGTCGTGCCGTGCTCGAGCAGGCAGCTAGTTTTTATGCCGGGTTTTCCGACCAGTTGAGTGCGATCGAACCCGGCACGGGCTCAAATTGGTCGGTAACGTTCACGCATCCGAGTCTGCAGGGGCCGCCTGTGACTGTGCTAAATGAGTCGATTCCGGCCAACACGCTTCGCGTCTTCGTTGGCGGTTCATCATCGGCACCCGGCGTGCTGGGATTCGCTGGTGTCGGTTCGGCGCTCACTGCCACTGGACCGGCGTCCTTTGTCGACAGTGTGCTGTATCGCGGTCAGGCGAATGCGGCTGGCGCTGTGGCCAGCGACTTCGGTCCGTGGGGCGGCGCCATCTGGTTCAACGCCAATAACGATTGGTACTTCGGTCTCGATGGCCCAGACCTGGGCAACACGCTTGTCCCAGGGCGACCGGATTTTGTGACCACGGCGACACACGAGTTGGCGCACATTCTTGGCTACGGTGAAGCAGACTCGTGGTTTTCCCAGGTCGAGGCCGGCGCGTTTACAGGCACGCAGTCGGTCGCGGCCTACGGCGCGGCGGTTCCACTCGACTCGCTGGCGCTGCATTGGGCAAATGGCATCTACAGGACGGTCGATGGAGTCTCGCAGGAGACGCTGATGGATCCGAGCACTGAAAGGGGTCTGCGTGAGTTGCCAACCGACCTCGATTACGCCGGCCTGGCGGACATCGGCTGGCAGGTGACGCCCGTCCCCGTGCCGCCATCGTTGTGGCTGGCGGGCACTGCGATCAGCAGCGTGATGTTCGCGCGTCGAACACGGAGTCGCCACGATGCACAGGCTTAAGACATTCCTGCTTCTGAGCCTTTTCACACCTGCCGTGGTGTATGCAGCCGGCTACTACCCGATGTACGCAGCGTGGCCGCTAGCGGGTGGTATCGGCAGTCCGATAACGCTGACCTACAGTTACGACAACCTGTTGGATGGTGCCCTGCAACCGGCACGCGGCAGCTCAGCGCTTGCCAACGATGCGCTTCGCGGAGCGTTCGAGGCAGCGCTGTGGGACTACGCGGCAGTGCTGCCGATACATTTCCGTGAAGTGCGCGATAACGGTCCGTTGCCGGAGAGCGGTGAGTATGATCCGACCGGCCTGGCCGACATCCGCATCGGCCAGGTCGCGCACATCGATGGCGCCAACGCGTATGCCTATTTTCCTTTTGATACAGCCAGTGGTCTGGCTGGAGATATTGTCTTCAATGCTGAGCGTTTCGGTGCCGGGTGGTCATTGACGCTGTTTTACGCCGTCGCGCAACACGAACTCGGTCATGCGCTCGGCATGGGGCATTTCGTCAACAGCGATGACGGCGTTTTGCCAGGCACGCTTCCGTCGGCCTACGACGGGCCTTTGTTCCCGCTCGCACCGGACATGATCAGCGCGTTGACCGCTGTTTATGGCAGCGGGCATGGTTCGATCTCGCCGATACCATTGCCGCCGGCATGGATGGCGATGAGTGCTGTTGTGATGCTGTACCGGCGGCGGCGCGCGTCGCCGATTCGATGATACCGAGCGACTTCGGCTCGAATGCCGAAGTCGCAATTTTTAGCAGCGTTCTTCAGCGCACAATAACGCCGTGCTTGCGTCGCTTCCCGGCAGCAGCGAGCCAGCCAAGTGCGGGCGCGAATACCCAGACGGCGGACGGCAGTGGAACCGGCTCGATATTGTCGATAGCGAAATAGAACGGAGTATTCGGCCCGAACTGCCCGACATCGGTAGTCGTCATCGTGAACTCCAGAGCGGTGACCGCGCCCAGCGTACTCAGTTCGACTGCTGCCCAGCTGTCGAGTATGTAGTCGTCGGCGTTGTCGGCGAAGCGAAAATCCGCCAGATAAAAGTCCACTGTTCCGGTATCGTCGTCATTGGCGTCCTTACCGGTGATCGTCAACAGCAGATAATCCGGATCATCGCCGCTGACGCCGCCGAAACGCTTGGCAAAAGAATCGCCATCGCGCATCGACAAGGCGGCATAGGTTGTATTGGTCAGATTTGCGCGTTTCAGCGTCGTAGGGCTGTCGAAAGACAGACGCAGCGGGTTGAATGCACCGGCGAAAGCGATTGCATAATTCGCGCTGCCTCCGGCGCCACCACCAGCGAACGCGCTGACCTGATTGCCGAAGCCAGCAGTCGTTGTATCCGTTGTATTCGAATAGGCGAAGCCGCTCCAGAATGTCGCGCCACCGCAGCACTCGTTGTTCGTGTTCGGAAATGATGCGTTGCCCGAAACGAACTGACTGTCGACCTGACCATTGGCAGGCGGCACCAGCCCGGACCAGTAGCGTCCGCCGCCAGGACCGGAATAGCTTTGCTCGTTCGGCATGACGACGTCTTCGAAGCTGACAAGAGCTGCATGGGCTGCCGGGACGGCCGCCAGTCCGGTCCAGGCCGCGAGTGTGATCAAGGGGAGCGCTTTCATAGGTGGTTCCTGTTGTAGTGAATGAAATCGGGAGACATTGATTTCCTTTCCAATCGACGCGCACCGGCCATGCCAAGCGCACCGGCAAGTAATAGCGCGAACGTAGCTGGTATCGGCACCTGCTTCGATGACACATCGACGGGCGGCGGGTCGGCATCGAGATAACGCACGGCTACCGCATCGAGATCGAAGCCGGCGCTGCCAATAGTTGGATAAGGGTCATAGATCGGATGCGGACCGCCGAGGTTGGTCGGCCAGTTGTCGACGCTCGACCCGTTACCGACGATATCGACGATGCGTACAAATCGAATGTCATTGATGTCGATCCCTGGCGTGGTACGAAAAATATCCAGATCGAAAGCGGTTCCGAATCCCTGGCGGTATTTGCCGGCAAGGCCGTCGATGTTGGTCGGATCCATCGTTCCAAAAGCGCCCACTGCAGCTGGCGTCAACGAGAAACTCGGAAAGCGGAAAAAGCTCGTGCCATTGGAGGAGACTTCGACGAAAGCAAGTTCGAGAAAGGTGTCGCTGAAGCTGTTTTCGAAAACCGCGAAATCCCAACCCGGACCGTTGTAGATGGAACCGGCAAAACTGAGCGTGATGCGGCCGGCGTCGCCGAGACCGACAATGCCAAAACTGTCGCCAGTGGCCGATCCCAGCGCCAGACCCGGCGTTTGCCAGGTAGTATCGACGTTGGCACCAACCTGGTAGGCGGAATAGCCGGTCGCCCAGGCCGTGATGCTGGCATCGTTACTGGACACAGCGGTGCTGCCGGGTTGGCCGGCAGCAGGCGCGAAAGGACCGGCTTGTGCTGCTGTAATGACCAACGCTGCGAGTGCGAGAATGCTGGTAAAAGCAGTAAAGTTGCGGGAGAAAAGTAATCGCATGACAGGTACCTGTACGAGGAATAGCGCTCAGATGTCGAACGCGAGTTCGACCATGAATGAACGCGGCGCCATGGGATAGAGCGTGCCGCTGTATCCGGCAGTCGCATAGATGGCGTCGAGTACATTGCTGACACTCGCGGCGACAGAATAATGTGGCGCACGCCAACGTAGTTTGGCGTCGACGACATGGTAGGCGTCGAGGTGATCGAAACTGCGATTATCGAAATCGTTACCGTCGAAACGACGACCGACATGCGTACACGAGGCCGAAAAACTTAATCCAGCAAGTGGTTCCCACTCGATACCAGCGGCAATCTTGTCGCGTGCAACGAGCGGAATGAAGGTATCGTCACCGACGATGCGGGCGTCGATGTAGCTCAGGTTGGTCCAACCGGAAAGCACGGCCGTGAAGTCATACTTCAATTCGATCTCGGTGCCCATACGGGTCGTCCCCTGATCGAGATTGCGGTTCACTTCGCGGCGCATGACCGGGTCGTAACCGAAGAATATTTCGTCGGCCACGCGCATGTGAAACAACGACAATGCCGCTTCGAAGCGCTCGGTGGGTTGCATGCGAAGGCCGATTTCCCAGTGCTTGCCGCGTTGTGGCGCCAGGTCGCCGGTAGCCAGCGTCAGCTCATCGACATTCGGATTGCGAAAACTCCGGTGATGGCTGACATAAATGTTGCTCCAGTTCGTCGGTTGCCAGCTCAGGCCGGCTTCCCAGGCTGAATTGCGCCAGGTTTCGCGCTGGCCGGTGGCAACCAGGAGTTCTCCGCGGCAGTTGCTTTCCACTGGCAGCGAGACCGTAACGGGCACGGCTATCGGGACGAATACACCGGGCGCGACTTCGACGAACACGGTCGTGTTGACGACCGTATCGATAAATACGGTGTCGCACACACGCTGCAGGCGTTCCTCGTGCCGCCGCACCGCGAATTGATCGCGGCGATAACCGAGATCGAGCGCGAACGCATGTGGCAGCGACCAGCGCGAACTGACGAAGCCGGAACGATCGCGGATAGCCCCATTCAAACTGCGGCTGCGATCGAGGTAACCGCGGCCGTTTTCGCGACGCTCGTAATCGGCGTTCAGATCTTCGTAGCCGAACACCAGTTCGTGATTGTTCCCGAGCAGCGTGAGTGGAAGCGTGTAGGTCCCCTGATAGTCGCGCGTCACAGATTCAATCGTGCTTTCCTGTTCGCGGATGCTGAGCAACGATGTGAAGCCGATGACGTACGGGTTGGTACGAGCGCGATAAGCGGCAAGACCGCTGTAGCGACCGAAACGTCCGCCGTCGACATTTAGCCCGGCACGGTAACGTCGATCCATGGTTTCGCCATGATCGTCTGGTGTAGCAGTGGCCTGGCGGGCTTTCGATGAACGTCTGAATGCGGTACCGCTGATCTGGCCTGCAATACCGTAACGATCCTGATGCAGTTCGGCGCGGACATAGGCATCCAACCAGCTCAATCCACGAAAACGCAGACCGAAAGCGCCGTCCTTCTTGTAGAACTGGCCGTTATCACGGTAGCCGTCGCTGTCGTTTAGTGAGCTGCGCAGGTCCAGTTCGAGGCCGCGGATTCCGGTGCTGGCCGACAGCGCGCCGCCGTGGTTGTCAAAGCTGCCGGCAGTGAGTCGCGACTGCGCATGAGTCCCCGGCAACGGGCGTCGCGTGCGGATATTGATCACACCGCCGACAGCGCCGTTACCGTAGCGAACGGCATTGGCGCCGCGGATGACCTCGACGCGCTCAATCTGGTCGAGCGGAATGCTGGAAAAATCTGCACCGCTCAAATCAACTGCGTTGATGCGTACGCCGTCGATCAGCACAAGGACGTTGCTCGAAAAGGTATCGCCCATGCCGCGGATATCGACACCGGCGAATTTGTCGTTGCCGAAAAAACTGCGCAGATTGACGTTCGCTTCCTTCGCCAGCAAGTCGACGAGATTGCTGGAAGCGCTGCGCGCGATATCGTCCGCCGTAATCACCGCGATGCTGCGAGGCGCCAGCAACAGGCGCTGCTCACGAACGCCGGTTACGATCAACTCATCCATTTCGAGCGCCGACGCGCCGAGCGCCATTTGTGGTGACGCAACCGAAGCAGCAACGATGGCGAGAACGGGAACCAGAGCAAGGACAACGGGCCGGCGTGGCCGCCCGTTACCGGTCCGGTGAACGAAAAAAGACAATAGAGTGAGGACGCGCGTGCGCATGCTCAACAGTCGCCCTCCGCGACATGACGAAACAACAGCGCACAGGCCGGTCTCCGGACTCGTGGGGTGCTTGCGCGCGCTTGCTGGCCTTCCCGTGCGAAGCACAGTGGCAGTATCAGCAGCGCACCCACTTACCGTTGCGGGGGCAGTGACGGGATTGCTGCGTGGCAGCGCACCGTCTTCTCGTTTCACCGTGACTTACGCTAGTCGACGGCACCTGTACGTAGACTAGCGAATGTAAGGGCGCGCCGTGTTTTGCGCAATAGGCAGGTCTGCGGGCTGCCGATTGGGCGTGCCTGAGCGGGTCTCAGCAGACTTCAGGATCGACCGTTGAGCCTGGTTTGAGCATCGCCTGCACGCACGCTGCCAATGTCGCCAGCAGGCCCCAGCCCAGCCCGACGATAACGCCAGCGTCGAGGATCCCGCGCCACGGTTGCGGCAGACTTCGAAAGACGATCACGAGCACGGTGATCATCGCGGTCAGGACCCACGCACTGATCATGCGTCGCCGCGGCGCCTGCAAGAAACCCATGCACAACAGCGGCGCCACCAGACATTGCCGCCAGTCGGCATGGCGATACAGCCACAGTGCGCGTGCCGCGAGTCGCGGCGAATAAGCGCACTGGAATCCCCGATAACCTTCGCTGTACGCCATGAATATGCTGTTCGAGACCAGCACCAGCCAGTGCGTCGTCGTCAGTTCGTGGCGCAGGGCATCCAGCGCGACGGGAGTAAGCTTCTGCAGCGCGAGGATCAATATCGCAATGAAGCCGCCTGCGCCCCAACTCGCGGCGACGGTCCGGATGACGGTCGTTCGTGGTGTGAAGTCGAACACCGACGGGCCTGACATGGTCATCGATACAATCCACAATGGAGAAAAGGCTGATTATTCCGAGTAGTGCGGTGGATGTTAGCACGCACGATGTTCATGACAGTCTCGGCGGAGCGCAGACAGCGCCACCGAAAATTAGGGTTTCGCAGCCGGGGCCGGTCGTAACGCGTCGGGTCGCCACTCGAAATACGCGCTCGATGCACTCGACAGTCAACGTTTCGGCCGTAATGCCCGCCGCCACGATACGACCGTTGTCCATCACTACCACCTTGTCGGCGTAGGTGAGCGCGAGATTGATGTCATGCAGAACCGCGATCACCGCGCAGCCCGCGCGCGCGATTTCCTGCAGCTGACGCATGAGGGTGTGCTGATGAGCCAGATCGAGGCTGGCCGTCGGTTCATCGAGCAGGAAATAGCGCGTTTGCCCGGCAGCGATATTGCGCACATCCAGCTGCGCCAGTGCACGCGCAATGGCAACCCGTTGTTGTTCACCGCCGGACAGTGTCGGGTAGCTGCGTGCGGCCAGTTCCGCGACTCCCATGCAATGCAGGGCGTTGCTTACCGCAGCGGCGTCCGCTGCAGCCGTTGTTTGAGCACGATGGGGCAGTCGGCCGAGTGCGACAACTTCGGCGACGGTGAAGGGAAAGGCAATCTGGTTGAACTGGGTGACGACAGCGCGGAACCTGGCGATCGCAGCCAGCGGCCATTCGCTGAGTGGGCGACCGGCCAGCGCAATACCGCCGGCGGTTGCCGACAGGTCGCCGGCAAGCAGCCGCAATAAGGTCGATTTACCGGCACCATTCGGTCCGAGTACGACGGTCACACCGCCGCTTGCGAAATCCACGGTGCAGTCGTCGACCAAGGCTCGATGACCGACGCGATAGGTGACGGCCGTGGTCGTTATCATGGCATCGCCAGGACGCTGCGCCGATACAGCATCAACCACAGAAAAAACGGGCCGCCGAGCAAACTGGTCAAAATGCCTATCGGCATCTCCGCCGGCATGGCAACGCTGCGCGCAAGGAGATCGGCGAGCAGCATCAGCGTAGCACCAGCACCAGCGCAGGCGGCGAATACATAGCGATTGTCGGCTCCGATGAGACTTCGGACTGCATGCGGAACGATCAAACCAATGAACGCAATCACGCCGGTCAGTGCCACCGCTGTACCGACGGCGACAGCGGTGGCGAGAACGAGCACACCTTTCAGGCGTTCGACTCGAAAACCGAGATGTGCGGCGGCTGCCTCTCCGAGAGCGAGAGCGTTAACTGCGCCAGCCAAGGCAAACAAGCCACTCATGGCGGCCACCAGCAGCGGTAGTGCTGGAAGTAGAGTCGACCAATGCGCGCGCGACAAGGAACCGAGTGACCAGAACGTGAGCTCACGGAGCTCCTGCTCATCGCTGGTAAAAATCAATAGCCCCGATAGCGCCGAGCACAACGCGTTGATGGCAATTCCTGACAGCAGCAAGGTCGCGACATCCAGCGCACCCGCTCGCCGCCCGAGCAGATAGAGCAGGGCAGCCGCCAGTACTGCGCCAAGGCTGGCGGCTATCGGCAGTCCATAAATTGACCAGTTGGTTGATCCCAATTCTACGGGCACAAGCGCGCGCCCGAGGACGATAAACGCGACTGCGCCGGTGGCAGCGCCGGCCGAGATGCCGAGCAGACTGGGATCGGCGAGCGGATTGCGAAACAATCCTTGAAATGCGGCGCCGGCGACCGCCAGAGTCGCGCCGACCAATGCGCCCAGTAGGACGCGCGGGCCGCGCAGATCGAGCACTACACTCGCTGAAAGGGTGCCAGACGCGCTGCTTCCGGAACTCAGAATCGCGATCACATCGGCCAGTGGAACGGCGACAGGTCCCCACGCCAGATTGATCAGTGCAGCGACTACGGTGGTTGTCAGGCAGGCGGAGATGACACGCGCGCGTGGCGAGAACAGTTCGTGCGTGATCACGCCACTGTGTACCGGGCGTGTTTCAGTCAGTAGCGTAAATAGCGTCAGCAAGCTGTCGCGTGGCAAGACCGAGGCGCGGACCAAAGCCAAGCAGCAACAAGCCGTCCATGACAACCAGGCGGCCCGCTTTGGCGGCTGGTGTCAGTCTGACCGCCGGCAGCGCGAGCACAGCATCGTGTGAGCCCAGCCCGGCGATGGCGCGCTCCATGGTCAAAATGTAGTCCGGGGCAGTCGCCAGCAGCGCTTCACCGTTCATCGCTTTATAACCGTTGAACGCCGCGGCAGCATTGATTCCGCCAGCCAGTGTGATGATCGCATCAGCCGATGTCCCGCGCCCGGCGGCCATCACGGAGCCTTCATCGAACTGAAGCACGAACAGCACCCGCGGTTGCTTGCCGTCGACGCGCGGGATACTTGCGGCAGTTGCACTCAGATCGCGCTCGAGCGAGGCAACGAGTTCTTCCCCGGCCGCGCTACGCCCGATTGTTTCAGCGACAGCGCGGATTTTTGCCGCGACGCCAGCAGCGCTGGGTTCATCCGGGATCATGACCGTGGCGGTGCCGGCAGCGTGCAGCTGCGCGAGCGTTTCCGGTGGACCGGCGTCGGCTTCGCACAGCACCAGATCGGGCTTCAGCGCGAGTATCGGTTCCGGCGCCAGCGCACGTAGATAGCCGACGTCGGGAAGCGCATCCGCTGCAGGTGGGTAAATGCTGGTGGCATCCACCGCAACGAGCTGATCGCCTGCGCCGAGCGCAAACAGAATCTCGGTGACAGAACCGCCAATGGAGACGATGCGCTCGGCAGCGATGGCCGGCGTCGACAGAACGCAAACCAGAGCCGGCAACACGACGGCGAACATTATCGAGCACGCGCGCTCACGCATTGCGATGGCCTTGTTCGTTCTGATGGCGGATGGCATTGAAATCCGCATCCGGCAGTTCATACGCCTGCGCAAAGCCGCGCACGTAAATCGCGTGGCGCGGAATCAAGGCAAACGCATGGAAGTCCTGGAATGTCCGCAAATGATCCATGAACGGGCCGAAACGTTCACGCAGCGCGTCGAGTGCGGCATCGAAGCGGTCATCCCCTCGCGGCAGCGATTCGACTTCACAACGGCAGGTCAGCCGTCTGCGCGCAAAGACGTGTTCGGCGTCTGCTTCCGATTCGATGAACAGCGCGCTGAGCGGGCGGCCAGCGTGCAGATTGGGCGTGTGCGCAGCAAGTTCGCTTACGTAGATGTAGAACGTATCCGCCGCGCTGAGCGCATAAGGCGCATAGCTGGCTGTCGGTACACCGTCGTTCGAGCAGGTGGCCAGTTGCAAGGTCAGGAAGCGATCGCGAAACGTGCGTGCCTCGTGACCTACCGTGTCCAGATCTGCCGGAAGCGCACTCATGCCATTACTCCTGCTGAAAATCGATGGTTCTGTCCGCCAGCGCGGTTGCGCGTATGGTAAATTCCCTTCAATAATAATACTAGTAGTGAGAACGATTCGTATTATTATAGAGCTTGCATAGAACAACCGAGGCTGCGGGCATGTCACGACGGACTACTACTGGCGCTTTCCTGGGCGCAACGGTCGGCGCTTTGGGCCTACCCGTAACGGCGCTGGCTGTGACTGTCGCCTTTCAAGATCCGGGTCCGGCGGCGTGGGGCGATTGGAATCGGGGCACCGCCGGCAGTGTGTATGTGCACTACGACGCGTTCGGCAATCCACCGCCTTTAGGTACCGCTCCGGTGCTGCCCGATACCACGCCCGACAAGGGTAATTTCGGGACTCTCACTAACGGCGCGATTCTGCTCACCAAAAAAAAAGGGTCGACTGCGGCACCGGCCGCGTTCATCACCGGCAGTGCCAATATCTATAGTTTTTCCGACATCCTCGATTTCGATCTGATCGTGCAGCCGACTGCTGCGCATACCGCGCTCGGTACACACCCGATTACGGTCGCGCTGCAGGTGGCCGTACTTGGTTCGGACCTGGATGACACGTCGGTCAAACTGCTCGGCCAGACGTTCAGTTCAAAGATCGTACTGCATGAGGGTTCCGCCTCGGGTCCAGGCGGGGAAGGTACCGGCGTCGACAATGAATATCTCTATCTGTGGCATCTGAATGCCGCATCCTCGGTCTACACGTTCGATTTCGCTGCCGTGTCGACCAGTCTCAGTCTGGAAGCAGTTGCAGTCGATATCGGGCCAGCAACCATTGTCGTTCCGCCGGTGGAGCCGCCGCCGACCACGCCGATACCGCTGCCGGCACCGATGCTGATGCTCGGTGCGGCGCTGATGGCATTGTCGGGTCGCCGCGCCCTCGAACGACAGGCGCGCCGTGCCTGGTTCGTCTCATCGTCCGGGCGCGAGCCCGCTCAGAATCGATAGCTGACGCTCAACCGGACATCGCGGCCGGGTGCCGTGGCACCGAGCGCCCCGCCGAAACCCGCCAGTTCAAATTGCTTGTTCAGAGCGTTATCGATCGTCAGACGCAGATCGAGTGCCGGCGCAGGCTGCCACGCAGCGAAGAAATTCGAGGTGATGTAGCCGCTCTGCCGGCCGATGATGTTGCACACCGGATTGGTGAACAGACCACCGGGGCAATTCGGAATGATGCCGACTGTGACTGCTCGGGTGTCTATCGCACGCAGCCGGTGGCCCAGTTCGACATTCCAGCCCGGACGTACGCCGAAAGTAAAACTCAAACTGTTGGCCGGCTGATTGAACAGTGGCGTGGTGCCGGGGTTGCCGAGTGCGGCTACGCTCGCGTCGATGTTGTCGGCGAAGAAGTTGTACTGGAAGTAACCGCCCAGCGTGGTCAGGGCAAAATCGGCGAACCAGCGTTCTTCGGCGTAATGCAGTTCGACTTCGAAGCCTTTGCGCACTTCGTTGCCCGGCTGACTGATCTCATGGGTGATTGCATTCTCATAGATCGATTCCAGCAGCTTGCTGACGCGGATGTCGTAATAGGTCAACTTGAGCAGCAGGCTGTCGTCGGCAGCCAGCACATCGGCAAACGTGAGTGCGAAGCCGGCCTCGCGCGTAATTGCCCGCTCGGGCTCGTAAGCCTCCCCACAGAACGCATTGTGTTCGCCAGCCGGGTCATTCAGAAATGCCGCCTGCGCAGTCTGGTAAGCGGAGAAAGCAACATTGAAATTATCGATTGTGGTGGTGAGCGCGGCGAGATAAGCCGGCAGATCGACTGAGTTGTACTGTGTAAGCGCAGCGAGATAGGCGAAAATATCGGCGAAGTCGTTGATGTCCGGAGATACCGGCGCCTGCGGCAGATTCAGACTGGGTGGTACAGGGTTGCGCGTAAAGGCCGAGAATTCGAAACAGGAACTGAACGTTCCGCGCGCGAAGTATTCATCGAGCAGCGGTGCGCGGAAAGTTTTGCTCCAGCGATAAAACACATCGAGCGGTGCATAGCCGTAATTCAAGCCGAAGCTCGGCGAATTGCGCGCGAAGCCAATCGTTTCGTCCAGCCCACGGGCGGTCAGCAGGGCGCGCGTGTCGTGACCCGGCGCTACCGTGATCCAATCGCGGCGTATGCCGCCGGTCGCACGCGCACCGTGCCATTCCACCGTGTGCTCGGCATAAATTGCGTGAGACTCTTTCTCGCCCGAGGGCTGTGACGGATTAAATCCGATGCCTTGCAGATTCTGCCGCACCGCCTCGCGGCGCTCGCGATTGCCCTGTACGCCGGTCTGCAGGATCTGATGCACACCGAAAATGTCGAAGGCCCAGGTATTACCGGTGTTCAGGGTCCAGATCTGATAGTCGAAGAAATCAGTACCTATAGGTTGTCCATCGGCATCGACGCCAGCAATAGCGCTGCCTTCGTCCGTGACGTTTTTGTCGATGAAGCCGAGCGTGCTATCGATATTGAGCAGCGTGCTAGCCGGATCCCACTGCAGGCGAAGCGACGTGGCTTTTTCAGTCGTACTACGACGGACATTGCCGCCGACCCCGCTCACGCCGCCGGTGATATCGAAAGGTTCGAGACCACTGTCTTCACCATAGCGCTGTACGGCGGACACGCGAATTTCGTCGGTGCGCAGGACCAGCTTGCCGAGTCCGCTCAGTTGCCCTTCGGCCGAGTCCTGGAAACGGGTGCCGTCAGGCAGTTCGAATTCATTGGTATGGCGCTTGGTGACATTGAACAGGGTCTCGAGGAAATCGAGCGGCCGGCCATAACCGGTCGCCGAATACAGCGCGCCATCGTTATTGGTCTGGTAGCCAGCCTTGGCTTGAAAGCCGTAACGTTCGTCGGGTTCCAGCATATCCGAGGCGTCCTTGGTCTCCATCTGCACGACGCCGCCGATATAACCTGAGCCCTGTGTGGTCGCCGCACCACCGCGATATACAGTGATCGTCTTGAGCAGTTCGGGATCGATGTCGACGCCTGAACCGTAGCGATATTTCTCGAAATTTTGCGTGACGCCGTCGATCTGGACCATCACATCTTCGTTGCTGGAGAAACCGCGGATGCTGAACGACTTACCGCTGGTGCGCGGACCGCCTTCGATGCTGACGCCGGGCATATCGCGGACGGCATCGAACACGTCGCCGGCCTGAGCGCGTTTCAATGCCGCCAGGTCGACTCGCGAGGCAGAGGCCGTCGGCTCGAGATCGATGACGAGCGGTCGTTCGCGTTGACCGGTGATGACGATTTCATCCGCGGCATGCGCCGGGGACAGGACGACCCACAGCACAGCCAGCCATGCCGCGGCGGCAGGCGGACGGTTGGAACTCGCAAGCATCAGGATTTCGCGACAGCATGCCTTCCGCAAACCAAGCCCATTGCGTGTGATGGGCTCGGAGCGCTGGCCGCTGGCGCGCGCTGTCAGGCGCTACGACGGCGTCGCGCGTTCAGGACTGCGAGACCTCCGCCGAGCAGCCAGGCAGCTGCAGGCAGCGGTACCGGTGCGGCGCTGGCCAGATCCAGACTGAACGAGTCAAACGAGATAAACGTGAAGCCCGGGCCGCTCAGGTTGATGGCCGGATTGGTGAGGACAGCTCCGATGCTGCTCAAATCCCACACATAGCGGGTGATGGAATCCGGGGTACTGCCGCCATCGGAGTACACCGATACGCTGGACGGCGCGAAGCCAGCCAGGGTCGCCGTATAAGCGAGCGTACCCGAGCCCGTGCTTTCTTTGACCTGCAGGATGGCGCGCGTGATGTCGAAGCCGACCGTGCCGGTCAGCGACCAGCTGCTGCTATAGCTATGCACGTAGAGTCGGTCGCCACCGGCGGTCACACCGCCGGGCGTGACGATGCTGCCGCTTTGCGCCAGCTGTGCAGAGGTGAAACCCGCCTGTGCCGTCGCTGCGACCTGACCGATACCACCGACAAAACCGGCAAAACTATCGAACTCGGCGAAGGCAGTGCCAGAATCGCCGCGGGTCCAATCCAGCGGAAGTTGAACACCGACGACGTCGGCGACGGCCAGCGGTGCAGCGAGCGTGGGGAGAATGGCGAGCAGGCTCGAGATCAGAGTACGCATGGGAATGCTCCAACTAGGTAATGAATAATAATGATAACGATTATCATTAATAATATCAAAACCCGTCAGGCATAAACTGATAACGCCCGACCGATGCGCGGCCAGCGCAGCGGACTGCACCGATCAGGCGATGTCCGGGTCCACTGCCGGCCGCTGGCCGGCCAGCACGCGACCGACCGCGAACAGGGTTACGACCAGGCCCCACACCAGCCCTGTGACGACCCCGGCGTCAATGATCCCCCGCCACGGCTGTGGCAGCGTACGAATGGTGAGTATCAGCGCAACGATGCCCGAGGTCAGCACGGCGGCAGCAATGACGCGGCGGCGGGGTGCATCAAAAAAACTCATGCAGAACAAAGGCGCCAGTGCCAGACGGACAACCGTCGGTTCGCGCAGCAGGACGGCGGCACGCGCGGCGAACCGCGGTGCATAGGAGCGCTGAAAAGCACGGTAACCCTCGAAATAAGCCATACCGGTGACGCTCAACGCCAGCGCGACCCAGTGCAACGGCTGCCACGGCAGTTCGAATCCGGCGCGTGCGATAACCGTCAAACGCACGATCGCGAACAACAACAGGGCACTGAACCCGGCCATTCCCCAGGTTGCCGCGACTCGCCCCACGGTATCGTTACGCAACACCGACTCAGGCGACACGCTCGTAGAGCGTCACCACACAGCAGCCGCCGAGACCGATATTGTGTTGGAGTGCAATCATTGCACCGTCGACCTGTCGCGCGCCCGCCTGATCGCGCAACTGCCAGGTCAACTCCGCGCACTGTGCCAGCCCGGTGGCGCCCAGCGGATGGCCTTTCGAGATCAATCCACCAGACGGATTGACGACATACTTGCCGCCGTAGGTATTGTCGCCGTCTTCGATCATGCGCTCGGCCGTGCCCGGCGCTGTCAGCCCGAGCGCTTCGTAATTCAGCACTTCGTTGGTGCTGAAGCAATCGTGCAGTTCGATGACCTTGACGTCTTCCGGACCAATGCCGGCATCCTCGTAGACCTTGAGCGCTGCGGCGCGCGACATGTCATAACCGACCGTGCTGATAAGACTGTCGCCGAAGGTCGAAGCGGTATCGGTGGTCATTGCCTGGGCCGCGATACGCACCTGCGTTTTGAGGCCATGACGACGCACGAAATCGTCGGAACATAGCACTGCGGCAGCAGCGCCGCAGGTCGGCGGGCAGCACTGGAACCGTGTAACCGGATCGCACACGCTTGCGCTTGCCATGACTTCTTCGAGCGATAGCAGCTCACGGAATACGGCATTCGGATTGTGCTGCGCGTGGCGACGTGCTTTGACCGTGATACGCGCGAATGTCTCCGCTTTGGCGCCGTACTTCTCCATGTACTCGCGCCCGGCGCCGCCGAACAGCAGCGGCGCCATCGGCACCTGGCTGTCGCCGTATTTCCGTTTCGCGACGTCGGTAAATTTCTCGAGCGGTGCGGGCCGGTCCGGGAAGATGTAGCCGAGTGCGCCCGGGCTCATCGTTTCGAAGCCGAGCGCCAGCGCGCATTCGACCATGCCGGATTCGACCGCCTGACGGGCGAGAAAGAGCGCGCTGGAACCCGTCGCGCAGTTGTTGTTGACGTTGAAGACCGGAATACCGGACATACCGATGTCGTAGATCACACGCTGGCCGGCGGTGCTATCGCCGTAGACGTAGCCGACATAGGCCTGTTCGATATCTCGATAGTCGACGCCGGCATCGGTCAGAGCCAGGCGCCCGGCTGCGCCGCCCATGACGGTATAAGGTTCGGCATGTTTCGGCGTCTTGAACGCTGTCATACCGACACCGATGACATTGACTGATCGCTGCATCGTGGCTGCTCCTGCGCAGTTGAGAGTAGGGCCGTCTGGCGACCGCAAGCGCTGATTATCGGTGAAATGCGTCGCGCTCGTCGAACGAGGTAGGCGGGACCGAAGCCATGCATTAGGATCCCCCCATGAACTTGTAGTGAGCGGCTGGTCCATGGTGAATTGCGGCGTCATTATTTTCGCGACCGATCAGTCGATCCAACCGACGGCGCTGGCGCGCGCGGTCGAGGAGCGCGGACTCGATTCGCTGTTCGTGCCCGAGCACACGCATATTCCATTGACGTCGGTTTCGCCGTTTCTGCCGGGAGGCGTGCTGCCCGAGCCCTATAAGCGGACGCATGACCCGTTCGTCGTACTCGGTGCCGCCGCCGCGGTGACTGAGCGCATTCGGCTCGGTACCGGCATCTGTCTGGTCTCCCAGCGTCACCCGATTACGCTGGCCAAGGAAGTCGCGACTGTCGATCGATTGTCGAACGGGCGTTTCACTTTCGGTATCGGCGCCGGCTGGAACCAACCGGAAGTCGAGAATCACGGCGTCGCGTTCGAAAATCGCTGGCGGGTCCTGCGTGAACGTGTGCTGGCGATGAAGACCATCTGGTCCGAGGACGAGCCGGAATTTCACGGCGAGTTCGTCAACTTCGACAAGCTGTGGTCCTACCCCAAGCCCGTCCAGGCAGGCGGCCCACCGATATGGCTCGGCGCCAATTCGAAGTACGTGGTCGATCGGGTTGCCGAGTACGCAGATGGCTGGCTTCCGATAGGCGGCCGTGCTGGTGGCGCAACCATCGATCAATTGCGCGAAGCCTGCGCCAAACGCGGGCGACGTTTCGAAGACATCACGCTGGCGTTGTTTTATGCGCCGCTCGACGAATCGGCACTGCGCGCACAAGTGGCCCTCGGCTATAGCGAACTGGTGTTCGCGCTGCCATCGGATTCGCGTGACGCAGTGCTGCCAGTACTCGATCAGATTGCGGCGATGGCCGAAAAACTGCGGCACTGAACACCATCGAAGCGCATCCTTATGCACGGTTGACGCCTGATTTCATCCTCGCTGCGGTGGAGAGCCGCGGCTATGTCACCGATGGCCGCCTGCTGGCACTGAACAGTTATGAGAATCGCGTCTATCAGGTCGGCATCGAGGAGCATGAGCCACTGATTGCGAAGTTCTATCGGCCGGGCCGCTGGAACGACGCCGAACTGCGCGAGGAACACGCCTTCTGTTTCGAACTGCTGCGGCATGGTCTGCCAGTGGTGGCGCCGCTCGGCGAACATCCACGTGTGAGTCTGATCGTGTACGAGGATTTCCGCATTGCGCTGTTCCCGCGTCGTGGCGGCCGCGCACCGGAGCTGGATGATCGCGACAATCTGCGCGTACTCGGGCGCTGTCTTGCACGTATGCACACGGTCGGGCAGGCCTCACCGTTCGTTCACCGCCCGGCCATCGATGTGTCGAGCTTTGGTACCGACAGTGTGGCTTACGTACTGGCTCACGCGTTACCGGCGGATCTGCATCCCGCTTATACGAGTCTGACCCGCGATGTACTGGCGCTGTGTGCCGATCGTTTCCGCCAGGCCGAGAGCGTGCGCTATCGGCGTGTGCACGGCGACTGCCATGCCGGCAATCTGCTGTGGCGGGACGACCTTCCGCATTTCGTCGATTTCGACGATGCGCGCATGGCGCCAGCGGTACAGGACATCTGGATGCTGTTGTCCGGCGATAGCGAGGAGCAGCGTAGCCAGCTCGCTGCCATCTTCGAGGGTTATCACGAGTTTGCCGATTTCGACTATCGCGAACTTGCGCTGGTTGAACCGCTGCGAACCTTGCGTATGCTGCAATACGCGGCCTGGTTGGCGCGGCGCTGGGACGACCCGGCATTTCCGCTCGCATTCCCGTGGTTCAACTCACAGGCTTACTGGGAACGTCATATCCTCGAACTGCGCGAGCAGCTTTACGCGCTCAGCGAACCGACATGGGTGAACGAAGCCGCCTATTGAGGCGCCGCGGCGCGCGGTGCAATCGGATCGGCGTACACTCGGAAATCATGGTGAACTCTGCCTCGATACGCGCGTGTCTAGCGCTTGTACTTTGTTTCGGGCAGGTAGCGGGCCTGGCTGCAGCGGCGCCGTTGGCACCGTGGGCTAGTGCGACAGGTCTGGAGACCCTCGCTGGTCTGCGCTTTTCCGATCTCAAACGCGCGCGCTGCCTGCCGCAGACTGCCGACAGCGAAATACCTGCGTATCCGAAAGCTTCTATCATCGGTCTCGCCTGGGGTCGTCAGCCGCCCGACTGCCGCCTCCGTTCCGGCTGGTCAGAACTCGGCGCGATCGTGCTGGCGACCCGAGCCGGTGTGAGCGAGGTCGCCGATTGGTACGGCAAGCGTCTCGACGAGCACACCCGTTACGATACCGCCGATGGTGTCATTTTTCTGCGCGGACAACCGACTGCGTTCAACTTTCTGCGCGACTACTATAAGTACCCCAATGTCTATGTGCGCAAAGCCGATGCGCTCTGGCGTAACGCTGGCTATACCGTTGTCATCGAACTGAACAGGCCTGCGCCATGAATCGCTGGCGGTGGTGCTGCATGCTGTTCGTGACCTTGCTGATGGCCGGTGCCGAGGCTTGCGCAGCAGCTACCGGTGCAGAGCTTGTTCGGACCTGCAAGCGTGCGTTGGTTGCCGGCTATACCGGCTTCGAGGCCGGCATCTGCGATTGGTATGTGGTGCCATGCCCGGTCTGTGGTGCCGAGCCGGCGCCGCCGACGGCCTGCCCGCCCGCCGATATCGAGCACGCTACGCTTGCCCGGGTCGTGGTTGATGCGCTGACTGTCCGCACCGATGCGGCCAATCTCCCAGCGCCGGTACTCGTCACGCAGATACTGCAGGCGGCCTACCCCTGCACGACGAGTCCGACCGCAACATCCGGTAGTCGCTGACCGCCGCATTTGTCAGAATGCCGGCTCGCGGCAGACCCGGCATTGTTACGGCAGCTCTGCTTTCAGTCAGCGGACGAGGAGAGTTGATTATGTTGCCTGTGGGCTATTTTCCCTGCACCCAGGATGCGCCGGACGGCAAGAACATTGCGCGCGTCATCGATGAACTGGTGGAACAGGCCGAGTTGTGCGAGGCCGTCGGCTTCGATGGATTCTTCTTCACCGAACATCATCAGCAGGAAGACGGCTATCTGCCGGCACCGGTGCTCATGGCCGGCCTCATCGGCATGCGCACCAAACGCATCAAAGTCGGCACCTGCGTACTGCTCGCGCCGCTCTATCACCCGATACGACTGGCGGAAGATATTGCCGTGGTCGATCAAGCGACCAAAGGTCGCATGATCTCGGCGCTCGGTATCGGCTATCAACCACACGATTTCGACGCTTTCGGCGTGCCGATCAAGCAGCGCGCCAGCCGCACCGAGGAATGCGTGGAGATCCTGCGCAAAGCGTGGACCGGCGAGCCGTTCAGCTACGACAGCAAGTATCACATCATCGACAATGTTCGCGTGACACCGCCAGCCTATCAGCCCGGTGGGCCGCCGATCTGGCTGGCGGGCTGGGTGCCTGCCGGACTCGAACGCGCAGGGCGTATGGGCGATGGCTGGATTGCGGATCCGATACAGTCGCTTCCCGTGATCAAGGACTACGCCAGCCAGTATCGCGCCGAAGCGGCTCGTTATGGCCGCAAACCCTACATCGTGCTGATGCGCGATTGCGTCATTGGCGAGAACTGGCAGGCCTGCGTCGCGAAGAGCGGCCCGACCATGATCACGCATCGCTGGTATTACCACTACGGCGCCTATGTTCATGACGACTACATCAAGGACGTCAAGACGCCCGAGGATCTGACGTTCGAAGTGGCGGCCCGCGATCGACTGATTGCAGGTTCGCCGGCGCAGTGCCTGGAACAATTGCAGATGTGGAAAGAGGCTATCCAGCCAGACTATGTGATGCTGCGAATGCGCCAACCAGGTGGACCGCCACAGGCCGAAGCGCTGGCCGACATTCGCCTGTTCGGCGAGCAGGTCATCAGTAAACTCTGATGGTCCCGATACGCCGTGCCGGCGGCGCGCAATCCGGAAACGCGCACGACGACCCACAGGAGAACGCTCATGGCTTTTTTTACCGATAACTCGTTGTCCATCGGCAATACGCCGCTGGTGCGCTTGAATCGCGTCATCGGTCCGTCGCAAGCGACCGTACTGGCCAAAATTGAAGGACGCAATCCAGCCTATTCGGTCAAATGCCGCATCGGCGCGGCAATGATCTGGGATGCGGAAGAAAAAGGTCTGCTTAAGCCCGGCGTTGAAGTCGTCGAACCGACCAGCGGCAATACCGGCATCGCGCTGGCTTTCGTGTGCGCCGCCCGCGGCTACAAGTTGACCTTGACGATGCCGGATACGATGAGCATCGAGCGGCGCAAAGTACTCAAAGCTTTCGGTGCAACGCTGGTGCTGACTGAAGGCGCCAAAGGCATGAAAGGTGCGATTGCGAAAGCCGAGGAAATCGTCGCCAGCGTACCGGGCCGTTACTACATGCCGCAGCAGTTCGAGAATCCGGCCAATCCCGCCATCCACGAACGGACCACCGGCCCGGAAATCTGGGCGCAGACCGAGGGCCATGTCGACGCGCTGGTTGCCGGTGTCGGCACCGGCGGCACGATCACGGGCATTTCACGTTTCATCAAGCAGACCTGCGGCCACGCCCTGGTCTCGGTCGCTGTCGAACCGGAATCCAGCCCGATTATCACGCAGACCTTGGCCGGCGAGCCGCTCAAGCCGGCACCGCACAAGATTCAGGGCATCGGCGCGGGCTTCATTCCCGGTGCGCTCGACCTGGCCGTGGTCGATCGCGTCGAGCGGGTCTCCAATGAGACTGCTGTCGCCATGGGTCGCCGCTTGGCAACTGAAGAAGGCATTCTGTGCGGGATTTCCTGCGGTGCCGCCGTGGTTGCGGCTCAGCGTCTGGCCGTTGAGCCAGCTTTCGCCGGCAAGACAATCGTCGTCATCCTGCCCGATGCCGGTGAACGATATCTGTCGAGCGTGCTGTTCGAGAATCTAGAGAGTTAAAAAACGTAGCGAGCGAAAAAAATCCCCGGCCGGAGCCGGGGTAACGCCTTGGGAGGGCTGGGAGACATCCTGGGAGGAGGATTCAGGTCACGCGGTTTTCAAGGTCGTGAAGAACTGTTGATCGCCGCGGCGGACGAGGACGACGACCGGTGCATCGCCGGCGCGCGCCGCCAGCAAGGCGGCCTGGGCGGCAGTGGCATCGGCAACGGCGTCGCGATTGACGCGGACGATAATGTCGCCGGGCTGAACGCCACCGGTATCGGCCGGGCCGCCGGATTTCACACCGACCACCAGCGCGCCCTGGAACGCGGCCTCGAGACCGAGTTCAGTGCGTGCGTCCGGCGAGAGCGGCCCGAGGGCGAGGCCAAGTGCATCGTCGGCCTGGGCCGAATTGTCGCCCGCGGTCGGTCGCACGCTGGCCACTGAAGTCTCCGCGTTGCGATCCAGCACCGTCGTCAATTGCTGCGGTTTGCCGTTACGCAGGATTTCAAGCGTGACTTTGGTGCCCGGTTCGGTTGCAGCAACCGCCCGGCTCAGGTCGCGTGGTTCCTTGATCACGGTATCGCCATAGCGCGTGATGATGTCACCGACTTTCACACCGGCGCGGGTCGCCGGTGCCTTGTCCACGATCGCTGCGACCAGTGCACCACCGGTATCGTGAGCGCTCAGCGCTTCGGCTATATCCGCCGTGATTGGCTGGATTTGCACACCGAGCCAGCCGCGCGTCACCGCACCGTGTTCGCGCAGTTCGGCGACAACGTGCTCCGCTTCGTGGGCCGGAATGGCAAAACCGATGCCGATGTTGCCGCCGTTCGGTGAATAGATGGCGGTGTTCACGCCGACCACCTTGCCGGAGGCATCGATGATCGGTCCGCCCGAGTTGCCGCTGTTAATCGGCGCATCGATTTGCAGATAGTCGTCGTACGGACCGGAATTGATATCGCGGCCGCGCGCCGAAATGATGCCGGCCGTGACACTGCCACCGAGTCCGAAAGGATTGCCGATGGCGACGACCCAGTCGCCGACACGAGCGCGGTCGGAATCGGCAAAAGCGATTGCCGGCAGCTTGCTGGTCGTCTCGACCTTGAGCAGCGCCAGGTCGCTCAGCGGATCGGCGCCAAGAAGTTTCGCCGGCAGCGTTTTGCCGTCGACGAACGTGACGTTGATCTCGTCAGCACCGTCGATGACATGGTTGTTGGTAACGATGTAGCCGTCGGCGTCGACGACGAAGCCGGAACCGAGGCCTTCCACTTTGCCCTGCGGTGCGTCTGGTTGACCGAAAGCGTAGGGCCCGCCCTGACCGAAGCGGCGCATGAATTCTTCGAGCGGATTGCCGTTGCCCATGCTATTGCCGTTACCATTACCGAAAGGAACAGCATGACCCTGTAGTCGGGCGACACCGCCTGCTTTTTTGGCAACTTCAATTTTCACTACAGCCGGCTGCGCCGCCTCGATGACGTCGGCCATCTGCGGCTGGGCGAAGCTGGCAGCCGGTGTGTCTATGGCGAAAGCCGGCAGGGACGATTGCAGAACCGCGGCACCGAGCAGCATCGGCAGGCCGACCCAGGTCACCTTGCGCAGGTCTTTGCGGCACAATAGAGCGATGGAATGCTTCATGTCTGGCTCCTCGGGATAATCATTCAGTGGAGCGAAGGATAGAGTGCGTACCATTACGCGGCGCTGTCCGCCGGATTAAATTTCTGTAATGTGCGCGTCGCAGGCGTAGGCCCCGGCCCACGCAACTTTCCGGGCATGGAGGGCACATGTCCTCTTCATACCGGGTCTTCAGTGGGAGTCAGCCATGCATCTGCTCGTCGTCGAGGACGACCGCGACACGCGCGAGTTCATCCGTAACGGGCTCATCCAGGCCGGCCACAGCGTCGACGTGGCGGCCGACGGCCGGGATGGCCTGATCGCGGCAACGACTGCTGAGTTCGACCTGATCGTGCTCGACCGCATGTTGCCGGAAGTCGATGGCCTGACGGTCGTGCGCACGTTGCGGGCTTCCGGCTCACGTGTGCCGGTGATCATTCTGAGTGCGCTCGGCGAAGTCGATCATCGCGTGGCCGGTCTGCGCGCCGGCGGTGACGACTACCTGGTCAAACCATTCGCTTTCAGCGAACTTGAAGCGCGCATCGAAGCGCTCGTTCGCCGCACTGCGCCGGATGGCCCGACCACCGTACTGAAACTGGCCGATCTCGAAATGGATCTGATGGCGCGCAGCGTTCGACGCGGTGACACCCCGCTCGAACTCCAGCCCCGCGAATTCCGCCTGCTCGAGTATCTGTTGCGTCATGCCGGCCAGGTCGTGACCCGAACGATGCTGCTCGAACACGTCTGGGACTATCACTTCGATCCACAGACGAACGTCATCGACGTACACATCAGTCGTCTGCGGGCGAAACTCGATCGCGGGTTCGAACCCGCGCTACTGCAGACAGTGCGCGGCGTCGGCTATCGGCTCGCCGTTGAAAGCGCGACTGGTGCGTGACGGGATGGCACGTCGTACCAATCGCCTCGGTGTGTTGTTGCGCACCACAACGTTCCAGTTGACCTTGTCCTACAGCCTGCTGTTCGGTGTCTCGGTCATCGTGCTCTCGTTGTTCTTCTACTGGTCGACCATCGGTCTGCTGGTTCGAGAAACCGATGCGACCCTGAAAGCCGAGATCACCGGGCTGGCCGAACAGTACATCGAGCATGGACTCGATCGCCTGGCGCAGGTCATCGTGCATCGCATCCGCACCGACAGCAGCGGCACCATGTTGTATCTGTTTGCCACCCGCGATAATCAGCCGCTGGCCGGTAATCTGCGCGAATGGCCGAAAGTCAGCCCGGACAGCGACGGCTGGGTGGAATTCGTTCATCAACGCGTCGACGGTCGAGTGGTGCCGGCACGTGGACGGGTCTATCTGTTACGCGACGGTCTGCATCTGCTGGTGGGTCGCAATATCGAGCAGCTCCAGCAATTGAAAGCCGTATTCAATCGCGCTCTGCTCGGCGGTGGTGGTCTGATAGTCGTACTGGCGACGGTTGGCGGCTTGTTTATGAGCAACCGCCTGCTCGCGCGGGTCGGAAAGTTCTCCGAAGCGACCGGCGACATCATTGCCGGGCGTCTCGAGAGCCGGCTGCAAGATTCCGGTACCGGTGACGAATTCGATATTCTCGCCCAGCACGTCAATCAGATGCTCGATCGACTGGAAGCGCTGCTCGCGGCGGTCCGCCATGTATCCGACAACATTGCGCACGACCTGCGCACGCCCCTTACACGCCTGCGTAACGGCATCGAGCTCGCAGCGCGCGGGGCGCCGGCTGAGCTGCGTGCGGAACTCGAAACCAGCGTTGCCGAGGCCGATGCACTACTGGCGACATTTGCCAGTCTGCTCAATATCGCGCGCATCGAATCGCGCAGCTACGATGCCGACATCGAGGCCGTCGATCTTGCGCGCCTGGTCGAAGATGCAGTTGAACTCTATCTTGGGCTCGCGCAGGACAAATCTTTGCTGCTGGTGCCCGATATCGGCTCCAGTCTCGTTACGCAAGGCGATCGCAATCTGTTGTTTCAGGCAGTCGCCAATCTGCTCGACAACGCGATCAAGTACAGCCCGCCCGGCGGCGCTATCGGCGTCACCTTGCGAGCCGAGAATGCGCGCGCGATTATCGAAGTTCGCGATGCCGGCCCCGGCATTCCGGTCGGCGAGTACGATCGCGTCACGCAGCGGTTTGCGCGACTCGACCAAAGCCGCAGCCTGCCTGGTTCAGGGCTCGGCTTGAGCCTGGTCAAGGCGGTTGCGAGTCTGCATGGCGGTGAACTGCGCTTCGCCGATAACGCACCGGGATTGCGCGTGCTGATGCTGTTACCGCTGGTCTCGCCGGCGGTGGTCGAGCGGCCTGCACTGCCGGCTCCGGACTGAGCGCCCTCACACGCGCGCAGTCGTTCGCCAGTTGTCGTAGAGGCGGCGGGCCAGCGCGTTGAACGCCGGCATGCCGGCGGCTGCAGCGGCACGAAAGCCGTCGACGCCGGTCTCGCCGAGCGCGCGGTGCAGACCGTCGCGATAAGCGGGTATGTCATACCAGTCGTCGACCGTGCTGGCGATGACTTCGACGTGAAACTGGATGCTGAACGCGCGCGTGCCGACAGCCAGCGCCTGGATCGGACACGCCGCCGAAGCGATGAGAACGCTGGCGCCTGGCGGCGCCATTTCAACTTCCGCACCATGCCACTGCAGCGCGTCGAATTGCGACGGCACACCGGCCAGAAAAGCGTGGGTTGCGCCGGCCTCGGTGAGTTTGACCGGCATGACGCCGACTTCTCCTTGAGCCGCTTTACCGACGGTGCCGCCGAGCGCCGCGGCCAGCAGCTGGTGACCTAGACAGAAACCGAAGTAGGGTTTCTCAAGGTCCACCACGGCGCGACGGATTGCCGCTTTCTCCGCGATCAGCCAGGGATGTTCATGCTCCTCCCAGACATCCATCGGCCCACCCATGACCAGCAGTGCATCGTATTTGGCGACATCGGGTAACGTTTCGCCCGCATCGAGTTCGACCGTTTCCCAGGTGATGCCGTCGGCGCGCATGAAATCGCGGAATATCCCTGGATGTTCCACCGCGAGGTGCTGCAGAACGAGAAAGCGTCTGGTCATGAACTCAACTCCGCGACTGGTAGCGGTACGACGCCCTGAAGGCGCAGGCAGTGCTTCGAGTATACGCAAGTCGTACGCATTTTTTGGTCTCTGACGAAATCCGTATACTGCCACCAGCGCCCGGACATTTCGCTCCGGCCTTGTGAGGATCGTGCATGAAGTTCGGCGTCTTGCTGCCCAATGGCAGCAATGGCTATATTCCGTCGGCCGGCAGTCCGCTGTATGCGCCGACGTTTGCCCATAACCGGGCAATAACGCTGGAAGCTGAGCGACAGGGGCTCGATTTCGTGCTGTCGATGATGAAATACCGTGGCTTCGGCGGCGAGACCGGCTATTGGGACGCCTGCCTGGAGTCGTTCACCCTGATGGCGGCGCTCGCCAGTGTCACGAACACCATCGAGCTGTATCCTTCGATTTCGATTCTGAGCCAGCATCCGGCCGTCGTTGCGCGCATGGTGGCAACCATCGACGACATCAGCGATGGTCGCTGCGGTCTGAATATCGTCACCGGGTGGAATCGCGCCGAATACGCGCAGATGGGCGTGTGGCCTGGCGATGATCACTATGAGCGCCGTTACGATTACGCCGCCGAATATCTGCACATCATAAAAACGCTGTGGGCGCATGGCCGCTGCACCCACGACGGCGAATTCTTCAAGCTCGACGACTGCACGGTCTACCCGCAACCGGGTCGCGAGATCCCGATAGTCTGTGCCGGTCAGTCGCCGCGCGGTAAACAGTTCGTGGCCGCGATGGCCGATCATCAGTTCGTGATGAGCGCGCGATCGACACTGGAGGCCGGCGTCACCGACATCAAGGCACGCGCCACGGCCAGCGGCCGCACAGTCGGTATCTATGCGCTGTATCAGATGGTGCTGGCGGATACCGACGATGAAGCGCAACGCATCGCCGCGGATATCGTCCAGCGCGCGGATCGCGGTGCCATCAGCAATATGCTGGCCAGTGCCGGGCTCGATACCAACGCAGCCGGTACCAGCGCGCACCTGAAGAATGCACTGGCGCAGAGTATCGAAGAAGGCAACATGGCATTCATGAGCATTCCGGTGATACTCGGGTCACCGGCGACGGTGGCGCGTCAGATCGATGACATCGCGCAAGCTACCGGCATCGATGGCATGCTGTTCAGCTGGCCGGATTTCGTACCCGGTATCCGGCAGTTCGGTGAGCAGGTGATGCCACTGCTTCGCTAACACGCTGCCTTGTCGCGGCGCCCCCGTCGGCGCGGCGTGATGTCCTCGACGACGGCCGCGATGGCGGCATCATATGGCGCTGTATCGCCGCTGGCCGCGCCTTCGAGTTCGCTGGCGACGATGCGCAATACTTCGCCGAGAAAAGTTTCGCGCCAGGCAGCGCGATCCTGCATGACTTGTGCAGGCGGCAGATAGTTTTCTATTTCGGCGCGCTTGAGCAGGCCGCGGGTCTCGAGCAGACGTTCGACCGTATCCTGGCGGTCACGCATCACAGCGACTTCGCCGGCCAGTCCCATGACCATTGCGATGACCTTGTCGACCGCGGGATCAGAGAAAAATATCGGGCGTTCGCCTTTGGCTTTGCGCTTCAATCTCATTTGCGATTGCCGTAGACGAACCACAGACCGCCACCGCCGAAATCACCGCCCTGGAAGACCTTGGAGCGTGCAGCTTCGGCGACCTGGAATGCGCTCGGAATGAGTGTTTCGATTTGGTGGTCGGCATCGAAACCGGCGTCCGTCGACAATGTGCGCAAATCGATTTCGTGCGAGCGTGCCCAGAATGGTTCGTTGTTGTTGCGAGTATCCCAGTCGAGCATGAACGCATCGAAAGCGTCCATGTCCTTGTAGGGCGGTGTCTCGGCATGCAGCATCATGCCACCGGCGGCCAGCAGGCGATGGCATTCGCCGATGATATTGCGGATGGCTTTATCCGATGTTTCATGCAGCAGGATGTGCGAGACGATCAGGTCGAACTGCCCATCGCGGAAATTCATGTTCTCGGCGTTCTGCTGAGAAAAATGGATGCGCGCTCCGAGATCTTCGGCACGGGCGTGCGCATAGCGCAGCATCGGCGCGGCGACATCGACGGCATGAACTTCCGCTTGCGGGAACGCCCACGCATACGGCACGGTGCTGTGTCCGACCGAGCACCCCAGGTCGAGAATGCGGCGTGGCTTGAACTGCGGATGCTGCTGTTTCAACCAGGCAACGATGCTCGCGCCCATGTCATCGTTATAGGGGCCCATCTGACCCATCGCGTACAAATGTACGGCGCGGTCATAGACCATGCCGGGTGAGGCGTCATCCTGCGCGAATTCGCTGTGGTAGCCGCCTGGCTGGCAGTGGATGTCGACGGCCGTGTGATAGCGCGGCGTCTTTACGGTGGGATCGAGTTTGAGCGTGCCGCCGGCGCCCGCTTGCGGCAGGCGCGATTTGACCTGCGCATTCAAGCGGTCGAGTTCGCGGTCAACGGGGATCTGACAGGCCGACCACATCATTTCCTGGCTGGTCCGGAGCAGCGCGCTGAACATCTGGTAATAGCCGTCGGTCGTCATGGCGTCGCGGACTTCGAAACGATCCTGCGGTGTTCGACTGTGGCGCTGCTCGAAAGCCGGCTTCACGGCGGACTCGTACCGCGCGCGATTGCCCCCATGAACGTGTTTGACGAGATATTCCTTGTACGAACGCACAAACTCCTGGCGGGCGAACTCGTCGTGCGTGGCACCGGGTAGTACGGCGTGGCGGGCTTGCCCCGGAGTGCCGCCGGATTTGTTCGTGGAACGGCTCATGGCAGTCGGTCCTCATCTCGGCACCGCGGGCGGATGTGCTGCGGTCAGCCTGTCGGTCAGAAGCCTAGCAGGCGCTGACACCTGAATCCAGGTGGGTCAGCGGGCGCTTGACCAGCGCTCTCGGAGATTGCGTAATGGCTCTGCCGTAGAGTGCCCGGGTGAAGGCAGGATTGGCGGCGAACTACCGAGGACTATCGTGGTATCAACTTATCGACTTGGCGTGGACGTTGGTGGGACTTTCACCGACGTGCTGCTGATCAATGAACACTCCGGCGAAATTCATACTGCCAAAGTCCCATCCACGCCGGCAGATTCGTCACTCGGTGTGTTGAATGGCATCGAGCGGGTATGCGAGCGCGCCGGCATCGCGCCAGCTGCCATCACGCATGTCATGCACGGCACCACCGTCGCGACCAATACCGTGCTGACCGGCACCGGCGCGCGTGTCGGTCTGGTGACGACCGCAGGTTATCGCCAGGTACTGCAGATCGCGCGGTCTTACGTACCGGGTGGGCTCGGCGCCTGGGTTATCTACAAAAAATCCGAACCGATGGCGCCACTGGAACTGACCATCGAAGCGGACGAACGTATCGGCGCCCGCGGCGACATCGTTCGTGCGCTGGACGAAACCACGCTCAGGCCGCGATTGCGCGCATTGGCGGCCGGCCGCATTGAAGCGCTCACTGTGTGTCTGATCAATTCGTTCACCAACGATGTGCACGAGCGTCGCGTGCGCGACATCGCCGCCGAGGAACTGCCCGGCATTCCAGTCTCGATCTCGGCAGAAGTCATTCCCGAGATGCAGGAATACGAGCGTACCGTAACGACGGTGGCCAATTCCTATGTTCGCCCGCGCGTGGCTTCCTATGTGCAGAATCTCGAAGCCGAGTTGGCGCGCCGCATGCAGGATGTCAAACTCAATATTCTGCGCAGCGATGGCGGCCTGGCCGGTGCCGTTGCGGCAGCGAACTATCCGGTTAATCTGCTCATGAGCGGCCCCGCCGGCGGCGTCGCCGGCGCCATCTGGGTGGCGCGTTCCGCCGGTTTCGAGGACCTCCTGACGCTCGACATGGGCGGCACCTCGACTGACGTCGCCCTGGTTCAGCGCGGAACTGCGCGGCTGCGCCGCGAGACGACGGTCGGCGATGTCACCGTGCGCGCGTCATCCATCGACGTGCGCACGGTCGGTGCCGGTGGCGGTTCGATAGCGCACGTCCCGAGCTTGACCCGTGCGCTGCGCGTGGGGCCGGCCAGTGCCGGTGCCGATCCGGGTCCTGCGGCTTACGGTAAAGGCGGAACTGCGGCAACCGTGACCGACGCCAATGTCGTGCTTGGCTATCTGCCAGCGGCGGCCAGGCTTGGCGGCGATATGCGCCTCGACCCGGCGTGTGCGCAAGCAGCAGTCGCCGAAGTGGCCGCTGCGCTTGGCCTCGGGCTGGAACAGGCTGCCGAAGGCATCTACAACATCGTCAACGAACACATGTTCGGCGCGCTGCGACTGGTCTCGGTCGAACAGGGCTACGATCCGCGCGACTTCGCCTTGATTGCTTTCGGCGGTGCAGGCCCTTTGCACGCCAATGCCCTGGGCCGCCTGATGGGCTCGTGGCCGGTGATCATTCCACCCGGGCCAGGTGTGCTGTGCGCTTACGGCGACGCGACGACGCGCCTGCGCGACGAAGCCTCGCGCACGTTCATCCGGCGTTTCAGCGAAACCAGCGCGGAGGAGATCCGTGCGGTATTGGTCGAACTCGCCGCTGCCGCTGGTGCCGCTCTGGCCAGTGAGGGCGTCGCTGCAGCGGACCAGACGACGAGCTTTCAGATCGATCTGCGGTATCACGGGCAGGGCCTGTCGCTGACCGTCGATCTCGAACTTGACGATATCGCGGAATCATTGACCGTCATCGGCGGGCGATTCGACGCGATGCACGAGCAACTATTCACGTTCGCACTGCCGGCCGACAAAGAAATCGTCAATCTGCGCGCGGTCGTGCTCGGCCTCGCTGCCAGCGTCAGCGCGCGGTGCCTTGCGCCCGGCGCGGACATTGCCGCTGCCCGTTATGGTGAGCAGCCAGTGTTCATTGCCGGCCTGCGGCTGGTTGCAGGCATCTACGATCGTGCGCTGCTCGGCGCCGGCGCTTCGATACCGGGGCCGGCTGTCGTAACCGAAATGGACTCGACCACGCTCATCCTGCCCGGGCATCACGGCCGGGTCGATGATTTCGGCAATATCCTGATCACTCCGGACGTCTGAGGGACTCAATATGACCGCCAGACTCATCGAATCGAATACCACACCGTTCGCGCCGGTCAACGTCGATTCTGTCACCCTGGATATCATCGAGAACGCACTGAAAAACGCGCGTTATGAGATGGACGCCGTCTTGTTTCGCACCGCGATGTCGCCCGGTATCCGCGAACAGCACGACGAATTTCCGCTCATCGCCAATCGCGATGGCAAGATGGTGGTCGGCCAGTTCGGCTCGTTCATCCACGGTTTCATGGCTGCATACGATGGCACTATCGAAGAAGGCGATATTTTCCTCACGACCGATCCGTATGCCTGCAACGGTGCCATCAGTCATGCCAACGATTGGCTGGTATTGCTACCGATATTCAAGGATGGTCGCCTGATCGCATGGGCCGCGATGTTCGGGCACATGACCGATATCGGCGGCAAAGTGCCGGGCAGCCTGCCGACCGATGCGCGACAGATCTTCGAGGAAGGCATCGTCGTTCCACCAGTCAAGATCTACAAAGGCGATCGTCTGCAGGAAGACCTGCTGAAACTGATCCTGCGGAACTGCCGCCTGCCGCAATGGAACCATAGCGATTTTAACGCCATCGTTGCGGCCTGCCGCACAGCTGCGCGGCGCTGCGTGGAACTCTCGGCGCGCTTTGGCGACGATGTCCTGCATGCTGCGATGGCCGAATTGCTGGCACGGAATCGGCGCGCCATGGCACATCTGATCACGCAGGCCATTCCCGAGACCAGACGTTATTTCGAGGACTACATCTGCGACGACGGCATGGGCATGGGGCCGTACAAACTGGCCTGCACGATGTGGCGTGAAGGCGAGCGGGTGATCTTCGATTTCAGCGGCACCGATACGCAGTCGGTCGGCTCGATCAACTTCTTTCTGAACGAAGAAATGTTCAAGATGTTCTGCGGCGTGTTCATGATCATGGTCTTCGACCCGCAGATCATGTTCAACGACGGATTCTACGATTTGATGGAAGTCCGTATTCCGGAAGGCACGCTGCTCAAACCGCGCTATCCGGCCGCGTTGTCGTGTCGCACACATGCGTTGGGGCGCGTTTTCGACATCATCAGTGGACTGCTCGGGCAGGGTGCGCCTGATCTCATGTGCGCAGCGGGATTTTCCGACAGTCCGCATTTCATGTATTCCGGCTATGACCGCCGAGGTGAGTGGTTTCAGCTTTACCAGATCGGATTCGGCGGGATTCCCGGCCGCCCGGCTGGCGACGGTCCGGACGGTCATTCGCTGTGGCCGAGCTTCACCAACGTACCGAACGAATTTCTCGAAAGCTATTTCCCGCTGCGCATTGAAACCTATACGACGCTGCCCGATTCCGGCGGAGCAGGACTGCATCGCGGTGGCAACGGCGTGCGCGTTGCCTACCGCTTTCTCGAACCGGGCGAAATCTCCGTTCATGACGATCGATGGCTGACTTATCCGTGGGGCGTCAACGGTGGCCTTCCCGGTGCGCGGAGCGCGAAACGGCTGTTGCGCGCTGATGGCAGCGAGACATTGCTGCCCTCGAAATGCGATCGCGTGGTGGTGAATGAAAACGATCTGCTGTACTTCGACACCTGGGGCGGCGGCGGCTGGGGCGATGCACTGGCACGCGAACCGGCACTCGTCGCGCAGGATATCGCGCGCGGACTGGTAACCCCGCTCGGTGCACGCCGCTATGGTGTCGTGGCTGGAGAGCACGGCGACGTCGATGCCGAGGCGACGACAGCGTTGCGTGCCCTCATGCGCGATTCGCGCGTAGATCCAGGTCTGTTCGATAAAGGCGGTACGATCGATGAATTGAAGGCACGTTGTCTGGCTGAGACCGGTCACGCGCCGCCGGTGTCGCCGGTCTTCAGCCGGCGCGCGATGTAGTGTCGGTAAATTCGAAAGAGGGCGAGCCATGAGTTCGACTTTGATGCGTCATGATGAGAACGGCGTTCTGAACGCGCTGAAGAGCATCGTCGGCAGCGCGCATGTCCTGACGTCGGAGCACGAGCGCCGCTACTACTCGACCGATCTCAGCTACGTTCCCGGTGCGATCGCGGCGATGGTCGTGCAGCCCGCTGACGCAGCCGAACTCGCCGCCTGCGTTGGCATCGCGACGCGCGGCGGGCTCGCTGTTGTGCCACGTGGCGGCGGTATGTCGTATACGCGCGGTTATCAACCGGAACGCGAGGCCTCGATGCTGGTCGATCTGCGGCGCATGAACCGCATTCTCGACATCAATCCGACCGACATGTATGTCACGGTCGAGGCGGGTTGCACCTGGAAGGCGCTCTATGAAGCGCTCGCCGAACACGGCGTGCGCACACCTTATTTCGGGCCGCTCTCCGGCATGTACGCGACAGTCGGCGGCGCCGTGTCGCAGAACAGCCTGTTTCTCGGCTCCGGCATCTACAACACGGTTGCCGAAAGTGTGCTCGGACTCAAAGTCGTGCTGGCCGACGGCGCCGTGCTGCAGACCGGCTCGGCGGCGCACCGGCACGGCACACCGTTCTGGCGCCATTTCGGCCCCGATCTGACCGGCATCTTCACTGCGGATACCGGCGCTTTCGGCGTTAAAGCCGAGATTACGCTGCGCCTTATCGAGGCGCCCGCGGTGACCCTGTTCATGTCTTTCGGTTTCGATACCATCGAGGCGATGATTGCGACCCAGACCGTGCTCGCGCGGAAGCGTTTGTGTGCCGAATGTTACGGCTTCGATCCGTACTACAACGCTGGATTCGAGGGTCAGGGATTCACTTTCAGCGAAGGGCTCGCTGTGCTCCGCGATGTCGCCGGTAGCGAGGGTGGCATCAAAGGGCTGTGGACGTCCTTCAAAGTGGCAGCCGCCGGCAAATCATTTCTGCGCAAGGTCAAGTACTCGTTGCACATGACGTTCGACAGTTATTCGCGCGATGCCGCGCATATCGCCCTGATGACGGCGCGACAGTTCTGTATCGAGGCCGGTGGGCGGGAAATCGATAACACGCTGCCGACCGTGTTTCGCGCGCATCCTTTCGGCGGTGTCCGGACCGTGCTGCTCGGCGCCAACGGCGAAATCTGGCTGCCGGTGCATGGTTTCATGCCGCTGTCCAAGGCTGTCGCGGTTGGCTCGGCGACAGAAGCGTATTTCGCCGAGCATCGCGCCTTGATGGAACAGCACGAGATCAAGAGTTCCTATCTGACCTGCTTCGCCGGCACTGAATTCGTCATTGAGCCGAGCATCTACTGGCGCGATGCACTCGGTGAATTTCGTTTGAGCCTGATCGAAGACGATTTCGCCGAACGATGGAAAGACATACCGGCCGATACCGGGAAGCGCGCCGTTGCGCTTGCGCTGCGCGACGGTCTACGTGATCTCTACGATCGTCACGGCTGCTGCCATCTGCAGCTCGGCAAGTACTATCCGTATCAGGAAATGATCGACAATCCGCCCCTGCAGCAACTGCTGCAAGGGGTCAAGGATCATCTCGATGCAGACCATCTGATGAATCCCGGCTCTCTCGGCCTGCGCTGAGCGCCATCGCGAACTTTTCAAGGAGACTTTTGCATGCATCTGGGTTACCTCGGTGTCGGCCTCATGGGCGCGCCCATGATCGAAAACCTGCTCGACGACGGCCATACCGTCGCGGTGTGGAACCGCACGGCGGCCAAAGCTGACCGGTTTGCCGACCGCGGCGCCCGGATCGTCGCCTCGCCGCGCGACGTGTGTGAGCCGGGTGGCATCGTCTTCAGCTGTCTGGCCGACGATGCAGCACTGGAAGCCATCTTCGCCGACGGCAGCGTCGTAGCAGCCATGGGCCCAGGTGCGGTACATGTCTCGATGAGCACGATATCAGCAGCCTGTGCCCGCCGCCTCGGTGAACAGCATGCCGCGGTCGGCGCGCACTATCTGGCAGCGCCCATCATCGGTCGACCCGATGCGGTCAAAGCGCGCCTGCCGTCGTTCATTCTCTCCGGCAGCAGCGTGGCCAAAACACGCGTCGCATCGCTGCTGACTTCGCTCAGCCGCAAGATATTCGATTTCGGCGAAGACACAGGCGCCGCTAATATCGCCAAGATCAATTTCAATTTTCTGATTGCATCTGCGGTCGAAGCGATGGGCGAGGCGTTTGCCGTGGTCGAGAAATCCGGTCTTGATCCGGCGACGTTCTACGACATGCTCGTCGCGTCACCTTTCGGCTGCCCGCTGTACGAGAACTATGGGCGGATGCTTTACCAACGCAACTGGGAGCGGCCGTTGTTCAAGCTTGAACTGGGCTTGAAAGATGTCCGTCTGGCGGCGAGCACGGCAGCAGCCTGCGATGCCCGCATGCGCCTCGGCGAATTGCTCGAAGCGCGTTTCAGCGAAGCGGTGACCAACGGTTGGGGTAACAAGGATTGGACCGCCGTCGGCATCGATATCCGCGCCGAAGCCGGTTTGTCGTCGTAGTGCGGGATAAGGGGACCAGGACTGGACCATGGCACTATTTGAAGGCTTCCCGCCAGGCTGTCTGCCGTTTCTGAAGCAGCTCGCGAAACATAACAACCGACCCTGGTTCAACGACAACAAACAGCGCTACGAAAATGAAGTGCGCATGCCCGCGCTCGCATTCATCGAGGCGATGGCGCCGACTCTGAAGCGGCTGTCGCCGCATTTTCGCGCCATCCCGAAGAAAGTCGGCGGCTCGCTCATGCGACCGTACCGCGATACCCGGTTTGCCAACGACAAGACACCGTTCAAGACCAACGTCGGGATTCAGTTCCGGCACGAACTTGGCGCCGACGTTCACGCGCCGGGTTTCTATCTGCATATCGAGCCGGGAAATTGTTTTCTCGGCGCCGGCATCTGGCATCCGGAACCGCCTGTGCTGCATGCGATCCGCGATTTTATCGTCGACAATCCGCGCGCCTGGAGCGCGGCGACGCAGGCGAAAAGCTTTGCGCGTGACTGGGCACTGGTCGGCGAGTCGTTGACGCGCCCGCCGCGCGGTTATGCGCCGGAACACGCTCTGATCGCGGATCTCAAGCGCAAGGATTTCATCGCCTGCCTGTACTTCGATGATAGCGAAATCCTGCGCGCGGATTTCATTCCCTATGTCGCCAAAGCCTACAAGCGCGCGGCGCCGCTGGTGTCTTACCTGTGCATGGCAGTCGAAGCGGAATTCTAATGAAACTCTGAATAAGTCCATCGAAAATGGCGGCACGTCCGTGTGCCGCTGGAAGTTCTGCGTTTTGCAGCGCTTCTCTGGGCAGCCGATGCGCTCAGACCTGTTGACCGAGCGTCCGCATATCGATCAAGGTCACGCTGACCTGGCCGGCTTTGACGGCGGCGTCGTCAGTATCCGGTGCGGGGTCGACGACGGCGGTCGTCAGATTATGATGGTACTGGTCGCCGCGCTGCTTGAAGCAGCCGTGGTAGTAGGAGTGACCCAGGCGAGTGTGCACCAATGGTGGCACAGCTTCGGCGAACTGCGGGAAATTCACGTTCCACGTCGTCGGCTCGTGATGGCCAGGAACGATGAGTTCCTGCCATAAACGCGGAATGAGCGAGGCCGATAGCGCTTTGACGGTCGCGCGGGTGTCGTCGCGAAATGCCCGATTGGCATCCCAGTACCAGAAGTCTTCCGAGGTCAATTCCTGGGACAGCGCCAACGCCGGCAGGCCGGCAATATTCGCTTCCAGGCAGGCACCGACGGTGCCCGAGGCGAACAGAAAACTCAGGCCGATGTTCTTGCCGATATTGATACCCGAAACGACGATATCCGGTCGCACGTCGAGCAGATTGTAGAGGCCCAGGTTCACGCAGTCCGCCGGCGTGCCAGTGACCGACCACGCCGGCGTGCCGTGGATCTCGATGCGTTCGGCGTAGATCGCACCATGGCGCGTCATCGACTTGCCTTTCCAGCTCTGCTCTGTTGCCGGCACCACAATATCGACCTCGCCGATACGTTGCAGCGCATCGATGGCGTCGTGAAACAGCGGAGAATCATGGCTGTCGTCATTGGTCAGCAGTATGCGCGGTCGGGTCATTTCAAAGTCGCCGTTGATAGGCGCGTTCCAGCGAACGCGCAATGGTGATCGGGTCCTGGGCGCCGCTGAACAGCAGGCGACCATTGACGAGAAAAGACGGGACACCGGTTACACCTTGTTCATCGGCCGCCTGTTCGAATGCGGCAATTGCGCCAAGACGCGCCGGGTCGGTCAGGGCGGCGGCCAGCTGTTCGACGGACAATCCCGCCGCGGTCGCAATCTCCGCCAAGGTCGTCGTGTCGCCGATATCGCGGCCGTCGACGAAATAGGCCTTGAACAGAGCGTCGACGATGGCATCCTGCAGCCCGGCTTCCTCGGCCAGAGCAATCAGCACGTGCGCCGCGCGCGTGTTCGGCGTGCGCGCAATACGTTCGACAGCGATCGCCAGACCGTCTTGCCGGGCTGCCGCAGCGACCCGCGCATAAAGCTGATTGGCGCGTTCGACCGATCCGAACTTGCGTTCGCAATATTCAGCCCGCGGCATGCCGTCAGCCGGCAGCGTCGGATTCAATTCGAACGGCAGCCAGCGCACTGCAATGGAGATAGACGGATCGATCTCGGGCAACGCGCGCTGCAGTCGCGCCTTGCCGATATAACACCAGGGACACACGATATCGGAGACGATATCGAGCTTCAGCAAGGGTATTTCGGGGGGCGACATGATCATGGCCTCGCGGGGAGCAGACACAGTATACGGAATCGGCGCGTGTGAGAGGTGAGAACAGGACGTCAATGCGTCACGTGATATTGGAACAGATAGGTCCCGGCACCGGTGAGATAGCCGATCAGCGCGAGGCCGCTGATCTTCTTCAGGTACCAGATGAATTGAATTTTCTCCAGACCCATGGCAGCGACGCCTGCGGCCGAGCCGATGATGAGAATCGAACCACCGGTGCCGGCACAATAGGCCAAAAACTCCCACAGGAAATGATCCGGAGGGTATTCCACCAAGCTGTACATGCCGATGGACGCGGCAACCAGCGGTACGTTGTCGACGATTGCGCTGGCCAGGCCGATGATGAGAACGATCAGGTCCTGCCGTTTCACGACATGATCCAGCCACGTCGCCAACGTATTCAGGATATGCGTATGTTCGAGTACGGCGACGGCAAGCAGGATGCCGATGAAGAATACAATTGAGCTGAGGTCAATACGGCTGAGCGCATGAACCAGCGTCAGGTGCTGTTTCGAGTCGACTTCCTTATGGCGGTGGACCAGATCGCCGACCAGCCACAGAATGCCCAGACCAAAAAGGATGCCCATGTACGGCGGCAGATGCGTCATGGTCTTGAATGCCGGCACGGCCATCAGAATGCCGAGGCCGAGGAAGAACATCAGATTTCGTTCAAAATCGGTTGTGTCGAGGCTTCTTTCGCTCTTGGTCGCATCTGGGGCAATCACCTCGCGGCCGCGCAAGGTATGAGCCGTGCACGCCAATGGCACCAGCAGGCTTGCGACGGACGGAAGAAACACGGATTGGATAATGGCCATGGTGGTGATCTGACCGCCAATCCACAGCATCGTGGTCGTGACGTCGCCGATAGGCGACCACGCGCCGCCTGAGTTCGCAGCAATGACAATCATGCCGGCAAAGAACAGGCGATCCTCGTGCTTCGCGAGGAGTTTGCCGACCAACGAGACCATGACAATGGTGGTGGTCAGATTGTCGAGAATGGCACTCAGAAAAAACGTGACGATACACACCAACCACATGAGCGAGGAAAGCCTGTTCGTTGCGATCCGCCGGGTGATGATTTCAAAACCATTATGCGCATCGATGACTTCGACTATCGTCATGGCGCCCATCAGGAAGAACACTATCTGGGCAGTGCCGAGCAGCGATTCTCCGAGTTGCTCTGTGACGCGCTCGGAATCGCCCGTCGCTACAGCGTAGATAGTCCACAGCAGGCCGGCACCGATCAAGGCCGACGCTGACTTGTTGATCTTCAGCGGATGCTCGAGTGCGATCGCCGCGTAAGTGACGACGAAGAGGGCGACGATGGCGGTCAGCATGACGGCTGGCCGACTGATAATGCAGGCAGAACGTGCTGCCAAGGGCCGTAAAGACGGATCATGGGTGTCACTTGTGTCGTGCGGCGGCCCGACCAGCACGAATTACCTGACTACGTCTCTGCGGGATTCTGCAGCGTAGGCACCCGTGGGCAAGACTACACAGCCTGGCCCGAATACTCAACGACTCAACCGTTCGGCGTTTTGACGCCTCAGATCCGGTCCGACGCTCAAGCAGTGAGCAGCTTCTCGTAGATGCATCGATCTTCGTTCGAGAAGCAGCAGAAAACGATTTCGTCAAATGCGCCAAGCGTCGCCAGCGACGCGCGAACCGTGGCGACAGCAATCGCGGCTGCCGCATGTTTCGGATATCCGTAGACGCCCGTGCTGATGGCGGGAAATGCCAATGTATGAACGCCATTGGTCGCCGCCAGCTCAAGCGAGCGTCGATAGCACGACGCCAGGAGTGCCGGTTCGTTTCCGGTGCCGCCAGACCAGACCGGGCCGACCGTATGGATGACGTAGCGCGCAGCCAGGCGATACGCTGCAGTAATTCTGGCGTCACCGGTCGCACAACCACCCAGTGACCGGCACTCGGTCAGCAGTTCAGGTCCGGCCGCGAGATGGATGGCGCCATCGACGCCGCCACCCCCGAGCAGCGATGAATTTGCAGCGTTGACTATCGCGTCGACTGCGAGTGTGGTGATATCAGCATGAACCGCACGAAGCACAGTGGCCATTGCGTGACGTACCTTTTCACTTGGCTTTAATCGCGCACGTGCCGCGCTGTCCTGCCCGAGTGCCTGTTGTTGCGGGTCGCCGCAATAGTAAAATGCACGCGAATCGATTTCATAGCACAGACATAGGAGGCGAGCGATGAAAGCCGTTCAGATCCGTCGGATGGTCCACGCGAACATCTGCGTGCGTGACATGGAACGAACCGTTCCGTTTTATGAAATGCTGGGGTTCGAAAAATTCGCCGATCAGATTTTCGAGGAAGGCGCGGGCGTCTGGCAGGGGCTCGGACTGGACATTAATCGTCGATTCCGCGCTGTCTTCATGAAAATTCCCGGCGATAACCCGGTACCGTTTCTCGACATCATCCAGTTTCTCGATCGGCCGACCGCAGGTGAAGCCTACAAGGCGCTGGATAATGTCGGCATCGTCCGGTTGTGTTTCGAAGTCGCCGACATCGACAGCGTCGCCACCTATCTGGCCGGTAAGGGAGTCGAATTCGTCGGCCCGGTATCGCCCTACGAAACCGCCAAAGGTGTTCGCCCCTCCGGCGTCGAAGCGAAATTCCTGTGCGTCAGGGATCCCGACGGCACTGTGATCGAGTATGCACAGTTCGCTGGTGACGCGCTGGATGTCATCGAGGCGTAGCACGTAGCGCGAGCTCTTTCATCTCTGCCCCGATAATCACCCCCAGGATCCGGCACGGTTCGTTCCACGGGTTGTGCCAGGCGTGCATGGTGCCGCTTTGCACGCCGACGTCGCCAGCGTTCAGGGTGGTGGTCGAGCCGTCGTCGAGTTCGAGGACGCAGCGGCCGCTGACCACGTAGAGCAGGTCGATGGTGGCGGAGCGGTGCATGCCGGGGACGTCCGGGTCCATGGTCGAGGCGAGGCCGGGAAAGAGTCGCTCGACGGCGGCGGCATCGGCGCTGGCATCTTCGCTGGCATCTTCGCTGGCAGGAAACGGTGCACCTTCCGGGCCGATGATGAATTCTATGAAGCGGAAACCGCCGGGCGGAGCGAACCAGCTGTGGAATGCAGGCTGTGCGCCATCATCGGGGAAGCGCAGCGTGTTATCTGCACCCCAGAGTGTGGTCAGCTCGACTCCCGGCATGCCGGGAACGGCGATGCCGCTGACTGGACGGTCGCTGGCAACGATGGATTTGCCGTCGGCACGGTGGCCGGTGATGACGCGGCGGAAAGTCGACATGGCGCGCTCCCTGGTTGTCGATGCGTAAAGGTCTTAAGGCAGTTGACGCAGATCCTGCAATTGCCGCGCGCCACGATCGAGCCAGATGAAGCGCACGTTCGGTAGAGCCACCTGGCTGTCGATTTCCAGCGCGTCGTAGCGTTCGTTGTGCGGGGCCGCTGCGCTGGTCAGGAGCAGGCCGGCGTAACCACGGTGATAGGTATACCCGGTGTGTTCGAGTATCAGTTCGTGCCCGCTGGCGTCGCGCAAATGGGCGGTAACCGAACCTCGTGGCAGCGCCGCCTCGAACGCGCCGCGGCTGGCGTCACCCGGTGTCTGAGTCACTGCGCTACTGCGCATCAGCAGCACCAGTCGTGCGCCGCGTGTTCGCGCAACCAGCGGTTCGCGCAGATCGACCGTTTGTGCACCGGGCGCGAGATTAGTCGGCGCGACAGGCAGGCCGTCGGGCGTGAAGTTGAGTGCGCCGGTAATCGCAAAGGCGAGGAGAAGTGCGTGCATGGGCTGACTCCTGCGAGGTGCTCTCGCGTTGTCGTGGTTACGGCATCGTGGCACTCGCGACAGGCAAGCCGCAAGCAGCGATGTCCTGCACGTTGTTGGCCACGCGGCGAACACCGGCCGGTATACGGCAAAGTGTTGCCGCGTGCGGACGATGCCGGGGTGCCCGGCACGGCCGGTTATGGGTCGCACATCCATGCTCGCCGAGCACCCCATCATCAGGCACAGGAATTGCTCTGATCGGTGCACTGTCTGCCGTTGACGAGGACGTTCCCGCTTGGCCATCTCATCGAATCCCGTCGTCGCCGCCATTCAGTCGGTTACCAGCAAAGTCGCAGCTGGGATCTCGGGCATGTTCGGCGACGATGGTCTGACTTTTCGCGACGTGCTCGACCTCGTTAACCCACTGCAGCACATTCCTCTGGTCGGCAATCTTTATCGGCGTATGAGCGGCGATATCCTCGACCCGGCAATCCGCGTCGCTGGCGGTGCGCTGTTCGGCGGGCCGATAGGTGCGGGTCTCGCGGCAGTCGCGCTCGCCGTCAAATCATTTGGCAACGAATCCGACGCAGCGGCGCCCGCTGCGGGCGGCATCTCGCGCCCGCGTCACTACGAGGCTCGCGGTGGCTGGATGGTTGCAGCAAGTCGTCAAATCGAGATTGACGAGCATCCGCAGGCCAATGCCGCTGTCGTCTCGCGTGAACACCACGGCCCTATCGGCAGGCGTCGTGCCGGCTGGATAACCGAGGTTTATGGTCCGACCGCGCCTCCACTACGCGAAAGCCGTCGGATCGACATTGCGGCCTGAGCGATTGTGCTCAGCAAACGAGTGACCGGCTAATCTGTCGTAGTAGACCGCTTCGTCTAGCGTGACCTGGAGCGGGCGGTCAGACCTGCCCGCTAGAACCGCTCTGGCGCCGTCTCAGCAATTAACACGAGGTTTCTGTCGCGCATGGCGATAGTATTGTCTATTGCGTCCGGCCGACGCGAGCGAAGCCCAGCAGTCGCCGCGCCGGACGTCGCCAGCGCTTCGCCTCAGTCCGTGCGGCAGCGCACCGCCAAGGAATAAGTCCATGCCTCAGCCATCGCCGCTCGAAGTTCTCCTGTTTGATCGCCTCACCACGCCCCTTGGCGAAATGTTTGCCGTGTGCGATACGCAGGGCCGGCTTCGCGCGCTCGACTGGGTTGACTGCGAGGAACGCATGCATCGTTTGTTGCGACTTCACTACGGGGATGAAGGGCGAGGTTTCGAGCACGGCGAACAAGCGATGCCGGAAACGATCAAGGCGGCGCTGACCGCCTATTTCGCCGGTGAGTTATCCGCACTCGACGCGATTCCGGTGATGACTGGCGGCACGGCATTTCAGCGCAAACTATGGGGCGCACTGCGCGCGATCCCCCCCGGACGCACCCTCAGTTACACCTTGATGGCAGCGCGTCTGGGTCAGGCACGCGCCGGTCGCGCCGTGGGCTCGGCTTGCGGTGCAAATCCCGTTGCGATCGTCGTACCCTGCCATCGCCTCATCAGCAGCGACGCCGCGCTCACCGGCTACGCCGGCGGCCTGCAGCGCAAACGCTGGCTGTTAGCCCATGAAGGCGCTCCCGCTTGAAGAGCGATTGCTGATTCCAATATATCGGTGGCCATGGTCGGCCGCGAAGCGGGGAGCGCGCTTCAGGACACGCTACAAGTACATCCATGTAAGCTCGGGAAAATACATCCTTGTATTTTCACGGTCCTGAAGCGCGCTCCCCACTCCGCGACCTGTGCCGTGCAGAAGAATCAGCGATCGCTTTTCAGGCGGGAGCGCGTTATTCAGCCTTTCGCGAAGTGCGGCATGATTTCCCGGGCGACCTGATCGACGACTTCGCGGGTGGCGCGTATCGGTTGAATCGCGACCTGGTCAACGCCGGCATCGCGCATCGCCTCGATCATGCCGAGCACTTCCTTTTTGTCCCGGTTAACGTCGTTGCCTGGATGATCTTCTTCGTCATCAGCGCTTCGTGTTCGTCCTTGAGATGCTGCAGATAACCTTCGTAAAGCTTCAGGTGACGGGTCTCGATCGGCGCATCCGGTTCACGATAGACGCCAGAGAACGCCATCAGTTCGTCGCGGAGCGACCCGGGGATGGCAGTCGGATCTTTGTGGCAGGAGAGCGCGAAGATGTTACTGCTCGATGCCACCATCGGGCCGACGGCTTCGCGCACCGTGCGGGTCTCAATCTGTTCGTCGGATTCCGTCAGATAGAACGCCGTCATCGAAAGCACGTAGACGTCGTCCGGATTGCGTCCAGCCGCCTCGGCACCCTGGCGAACATTGTCAATCATCCATTTAACCAACTCGGGATGCACGGCACCGAACAGAATCACGCCATCAGCGACCTTGCCGGCAAGTTGCGCGACTTTCGGGCCGCTCGCCGAGATGTAGATCGGAATACGATCGTGAACATTGATGAAGCCGAGCGTCGGATTCAGAAATTTGATCTTGCGATGGCGGGAGCCTTCGCTGTAGTCGGTGACTTTGCCGTCGAACAGGTCGCGGCAGACGCGCACGTGTTCCTCGAGTTCGGAGACTTTGGCCGCCGGCATACCCAACGTCCGTCGCGTAGTGTTGCCAGTGCCGATACCCATGATTGCGCGACCTGGCGCCAGTGCGTTGATGGTCGCCATGCCGCAAGCCGACAGCGGAGCGATGCGTGAGGCGGGATTGGTCACGCCCGGTCCGAGCTTGATGCGCGTCGTGCGATCGGCGCACAGCGCCAGTGCGGCATAGACTTCGCTGCCGAGCATCTGGCTGTCGTACAGCCAGGCATGTGAGAAGCCGTGATCCTCGGCATATTTGACGTCGCCGTGGATATTCACGTCGCCCATGAAAACGAATCCGAATTCCATGTTTTCTTCCTCCCCCAGAATGTATGAATGCCACCAGCGTGGGCAGCTTAATGAGTTCAAGCGATAGCTGTAAACGAGAGCCTGGCGATAGTTTCGATAAGTGCGGCTCGTAGCGCAGCCGGTCAACCCAGGCGGGCGTTCAACCAGGCGCCGATGTCGTGGATCTCATCGAGGTCGACGCCATGTTCGACGGGATAGGTCCGGTAATCGACGGCGTAGCCCATCTCGGCCAGGCGGCGATAGCTGGCCTGCCCCATGCGTTCGGGAACCATCCCATCGTGCTTGCCATGGCAGATCAGTATCGGCAGGTCGCAATTGGCTGGATTCGCCTGGACGGTATCCTGGGTCGCGAAATAGGTCGAGAGCGCAATCAGACCGGCCAGCGGCGCGGGATAGCTCAACGCGAGTTCGAATGCCACTGCGCCGCCCTGCGAAAAGCCGGCGACGACGATACGCTGACTCGCGATGCCGCGCGCCTGTTCGCGCGCAATGAGGCGACCGACAGCGTCGGCCGAGGCGCGCAGTTGACCCTGGTCGACTTTGCGGTCGAGATTCATTTCCAGAATGTCGTACCACGCCGGCATCACATGACCCTGGTTAATGGTCACCGGTATGGCGGGCGCGTGAGGAAAGACGAAGCGCGCGCGCACAGCGGCGGACAGTCCCAGACCCGGCACTACGGGCACGAAATCATTGCCGTCAGCACCCAGCCCGTGCAGCCAGATGATGGCGGCGTTGGCTACGCCAGCGGGTTCCACTTCGACGCAGGGCAGCAGGTTGGACGATGCATTCATGAAGGCGATTCCGTGCTGAGCGCAGCGTTCCGGTCACGCGGCGGAGTATCATCATAAGCCTCGACCGCGGGGGCGGACCAGCAGTGGGAGCGCGGGCATGCAATACCAGGGGAAAGTGGCGATCGTCACTGGCGCGGCATCGGGTATCGGTCACGCGCTCGCAGCGGCCTTGAGTGCCGGCGGCGGGCGTGTCGTCCTGACGGATATCGATGGCCCCGGTGTCGAAGCCGCCAGCGCACGCCTGGTGGCAAACGGAGGCCAAGCCGAGGCCTGCGTCGTGGACGTCACTGACGCTGACGCCGTTGCTGCGGTGGTGGCCGCCACCGTGAACCGTCACGGGCGCCTCGACTACATGTTCAACAACGCCGGTAAAGCGGTCAGTGGCGATGCGCGCGATCTCGACGTGGCGCACTGGCGCCGGATTGTCGAAGTGAACCTGATGGGCGTTGTGCATGGCACCGACGCCGCCTATCGCGTCATGGCCGCGCAAGGCTCGGGCCATATCGTCAATATCGCCTCGCTTGCCGGCCTGACGGCGTTCCCGACCAACGCCCCGTACTGCGCGACCAAACATGCGGTCGTCGGCTTGTCATTGTCGTTGCGCACCGAAGGTGAAGACCTCGGTGTGCGCGTCAGCGTGGTCTGCCCCGGTTTCATCGACACCAACATCTTCTCGGCGAGCGTTGCGGTAAACGTGCCGAAAGAAAAGCTGATCGAGCAGATCCCGTTGCCGAAAGTCCCGGCAGCGACGGCAGCCGAACGCATACTCGACGGCGTGCGTCGCAATCAGGCAGTCATCGTGTTTCCCACTTACGCTCGCCTCGTATGGTGGCTGTCGCGCCTGGTGCCGTGGCTCGTCGCACCGCTCGGCCGGCGGATGATCCGCGATCTGCGCAAGCTGCGACGGGTTCCCACGCCCTGACGCAGCGGCACTCGCTTCTGCTATTCTCGCGGCCGTCGCATTTCGGGATCCTGTCATGCTTGATCGCAGTTTCATCGGCTATCGCACCCAGCCATTCGACGCCGAAGTCGAGAAAGGTCGTTTACGCCTGTATGCGAAAGCCATCGGCGAAACGGACCCTGTCTACAGCGACGAGACGGCGGCGCGCGCCGCTGGTTATCGCTCGCTGCCGGTACCTCCGATGTTCCTGTTCTGTCTAGAAATGGAGCGCCCCGATCCATATGACTGGTTCAAGGCGCTCGATATTCCGCTCGGTAAAGTGCTGCATGGCGAGCAGTCCTTCGCCTACCATCGCACCGCCTGTGCTGGCGATGTGCTGACGTTCGAGTCCGTCGTGACCGACATCTACGACAAGAAAGACGGCGCGCTGGAGTTCCTCGTTCAACATAATCGGGTCAGTAATCAGGGCGGCGAAACTGTCGCTGAATTCGATCGCACGATAATCATCCGTCATGCCTGAACTGGCCCCAAAATACGCGGACATCACGGTCGGTGACGAATTGCCGCCACTGCGTCTGCCACCTATCACGCGCCAGACGCTGGCCGTCTATTGCGGCGCGTCGGGCGATCATAATCCTGTTCATGTGGACATCGATTTTGCTCGCGCGTCGGGTCTCGACGACGTCATCGCGCACGGCATGCTGGTGATGGCATATACCGGCAGGATGTTGACGCAATGGGCGCCACAGACCGCGATCCGCGCTGTTGACACGCGATTCCTGCATCCAACCCGTATCGGCGACGCGATTACGGCACGCGGAACGATTGTCGATAAATTCGTCGCCGACGATGGTGCAGGTTGCGTCCGTATTGCCATCAGCGCGACCGATCAGCACGGGCAGGCAAAAACCAGCGGCAGCGCGGTCGTCGTACTCACGTGAGCGTGGTGCAGAGCGCGCCCGATCGCGCGCGTTTGACGGCCGACACGTTGTTTGTCCTGCAGATTTTCTGTGCCTGTGCTTTCGGTGTTTCGCAGTTTCTTGCCATGCGCGATTCAGTCGAGGGCGTCAGTACAACCTGGTTCCTGTTCTGGGTCGCGTTTCTGATCGTCAATCTGGTCCTCGCAATCAATGCGCATCGTACGTATGCGAGCCGCGTTTCACGTCAGACAGTAGCCATCTATGCGCTCTGGACAATCGTCTGCAGTGTCAACCTGGTAGCGTTGCTGGTGACGGCGACCGCGCGCTGGAATCATGTCGATACAGCGACCGCTCTTATCACGGGTGGCGGTTGTCTTGCCGCCATCTTCATCGGTCGATGCTACGCGCTGCCGATCTCCGACCCGCTGGTGCGTGCGAGCTTCGCCGTGTTCTGCAAAGGCGTGCCGCAGCTGACCCTGGCCTGGAATATCTGGGAATACGGCGGCGGCGGTATTTCGATTGTGGCGTTCACGGCTGGGCATGTGACCATCTGCCTGCGTTTGTGGCAGGTCTGGCTGTCTATTCGCGAAGCCGGCTGGGACCGCAATCGTCTGGGCATGGCTATCGGCGAAGCAGCGAACGAAGCGAGCTGGATAGTAACTACGGCAGTATGGTTTGCGGTCGGCTAAGGAGTAATGCAGATGATTGAAATCAACGGCATGGCGCACGTCATTTTGAGTGTCAGCAATTGGGCTGAATGTCGGCCATTCTACGAGCAGTTGCTGGCTTATCTCGGCATGACGCGGACATTCGACGGCGAGGACATGATCTATTTCGTCGGTGCGCGGACCGCTGTCGGTGTCAGTAAATGCGATGCAGCGTTCGAGAACGAACGCTTTGTTCAGAACAGCATCGGCCTGCATCACCTGTGTTTTCGCGCGCGCAGCCGTGAGGATGTCGATGCCACGCACGCCTTTGTCAAAACGCTGGGCGCGCGCATTGTACACGCTCCCGAGGGCGGACCATGGGCACCCGGTTACTATTCGCTGCTGTTCGAGGATCCGATAGGTACACGTCTGGAGATCAATTTCGTGCCCGGCAAAGGCGTGCTCGCTCCGGATGCAGGATTCAACCCGGCGGGTGACTACCGCTGAGCAGGGCGGCAGGAGCCTCAGTCACGGTCAATTAAACTCAGCCACCCGCGATGAGCAGGGGCACACGCTGCTCGGCTGCGCTGGTTCCGCCGTGTACACCGCGCAGTTTTAAATCGCGTTCGCCAGCGACGATATCGCGCAAGGTATAGCGTTCGCGCATCAGCAGCGCGTAATCGCCGATACGCGCGCCCAGTTCTGGATGCGGCTCACCGAGGCCGAACCAGCCGTCGGCAATGAGCTCTGCACTGGGAACGAGTTCGGCGTAAGTCGATAGGGATTCCTTGACATAGCGTTCGAACGCCGTCGCTGCCGATGCGCGGACATAGCAATACGCCGTGCGTGGTTCACCGCAGAGCGGCTGACTCAACATCTGTGCGAATCGGGGATGTCGCTCGACATCGACGCGCTCGGCAGCGCCACTGTCGATGAAGCCGTGGTCCGCCGTAATCAGCAATAAGGTCCCGTGACGCTCGCTGAGCGCAGCCAGCGGTTCAAGCACGGTCTGCAGGGCTCTGAAATGCTCGGCCACCGCGGTACTCGACGGTCCGTGCCAATGGGCCAGGTGATCGAGCTCCGACCAGTACGCATAGGTGTATCCATACCGGCCGCCAGTACAGTGCTCGGTCAGACGCTGCGCGAAATCGGCCATTGACGCATAGCCGATGCGATCGGCGCCGGCACCGAGTTGGCGGCTGAACGTCGAGTCGGCAATCGCTTGTGGCAGCAGCGCGGCGGATCGGCAATCGAGCCGGCTGTGAAAGCTGGGAGAGTCGACCAGTGCGGCCAGCGGTACGCCACCCGCTGCGAGCGAGCTGCCGCCTCCGCGCGTAATGAATGGCAGGATGGCCGTGACGGCGCCAATTTCACGAAAATGCATGAACCAGCCGGTCAGTCCGTGCTGTTGCGGGGCGAGTCCGGTCATGTAGGTTGTCACCGCGCTCGCGGTGGTCGGCGGATAGACCGAAGTCATGGTGCCAGCCTGCAGCGCACGCAACGGTCCATCGGTATCGATATGGGCAAGGAGTTCGGCGCCGAGCCCGTCGATGACGACCAGCACCACGCGCTTCGCCGCCGCCACTCGTTCAGTTGGCAGCAGTGTAAGTGGCGCATAGCCAGGCGTCGGCGCACCAAACGCGCCGCCGATAGAACACATGAGATTGACGATGGAGCCACCGGCATAATCGGGCCGTAGTCGCGTCAGATCGTGGCGAAGCGGTGCGTCGGCATTGCTGCCGTTAACCGCGCTGCTCATGAGCTGCAGGAGAGCATCGAACACCCCGCCCGATGCCGTGCCCAGTCCGGACGCCGTTCTGCAAAGCGCACGTATTCCGGCTGGTCGTCGTAGGGTCGTCGGAGGACCTCGAGTAGTTCGCCAACCAGGGCGAAATCACCGGCTGCCGCCTGATCGATGGCGAGCTGAGCGAGATAATTGCGCAGCACATAACGCGGATTGACGGCGGCCATCCGGGCGAGGCGCTGCCCGGCGGGCTCAGCGTCGCGCGCAACGCGCGCGGCATAACGTGCGAACCAGGCCTCGAGTTTCGCGCGATAATCCGCATCGAGCTGCGCCGGCACGTAGTAGGCGGCATGAAAATGCGCAATGAGCGCGTCGGCACGCAACTCAGCCGGTGAATGGACATTGAGCTCGCCGAGCGCGCGGAAGAACAGCGTCATGTCGGTTTCAACAGCTGCCAGCAGCCCGAACAGGTCGTCGGCCAGTGCGGCATTGTCGGCGTCGTTGCTGGCGGTCAGCCCGAGCTTGGCTGCGGTCGTCTCGGCCCAAACCTGCTGGTAGGTCGCGCCGTAAACGTCGAGCGCCGCTTCGAGGGGTGCAACGTCGTCGAACAGGGGATACAGCGCATTGGCGAGCTGGACCAGGTTCCACAGGGCGATCGCCGGCTGCTGGCCATAGCGATAACGGCGGCCCTGCGCGTCGGTTGTGTTCGGCGTCCAGTCCGGATCGTAGTTCTCGAGCCAGCCATACGGCCCGTAGTCGATGGTCAGGCCCAGGATCGACATGTTGTCCGTATTCATCACGCCGTGGACGAAACCGACCCGCATCCAGTGCGCAGCCATGATGGCAGTGCGCCGGCATACTTCAGCGAACCAGATCTGATATCCCGATCTGCGCGCGGCCTCATCGGGCAACGCGAGCAGGCCGAGTTCGGGGAAATCCGTGGCGATGGTGTAGTCAACCAAACGTTGCAACAGGGCGTGCTCGCCGCGCGCGGCAAGGATCTGAAAATGACCGAAACGCGTGAAGGACGGACTGACCCGGCACACTACGGCGCCAGGTTCCGGCGCGGGATGGCCGTCGTAGAACATGTCGCGCACGACTTCTTCACCGGTCAGACAGAGCGATAACGCCCGTGTCGTCGGCACACCCAGATGATGCATCGCTTCACTGCACAGAAATTCGCGCAACGACGAGCGCAGCACGGCGAGTCCATCCGCGCCACGCGAGTAGGGTGTCGGCCCGGCACCTTTCAGCTGCAGCGCCCAACGCTCGCCGCGTAGATTGACCGTCTCACCGAGATTAATGGCGCGACCGTCACCGAGCTGACCAGCCCAGTTGCCGAACTGATGGCCGCCATAGCAGGTTGCATACGGTTGCATGCCAGGCAGCAGGCGGTTGCCGGCAAACACGTCCGGGAACCACGGCGCCGCGCAGTCTGCGGGTGAGAGCCCGAGCATTTCGGCGACTTCGCGGGCGCAGACGACCAGAACCGGGGCCTGCACCGGTGTCGGACTCACCAGGGAATAACAGGCGCCTTCGACCTGACGACGGAAATTGCTGGTCACCGTATCGCCCGGCAGCTCGGCCACGAAGCGATTATCGAAACGGAGCTGCGTGGAATGCTCGCTGACGGCCTCTGCGCGCTGGTTCATGGTCGACGACTCGCTCCGGTTTTGCTCACTTTATACCATGCACCTCGACGGGCGGCGGAGCAGCCGTTGGCAAAGTCTTGTCGCCAAGCCGATGGCGACGCGCAACAATAGTGCCTTGATGGCGGTAAGCACAGGCTTGCCGGCACTCTTTGAACGGAGGGCAACATGCCGAGAGTACGAGAAATCACTGATGCCGGTGGCGACGCGTTGCTGGAGGACATGTTCGCACGCGAACGTGAGCAGTACGGCGACGTTCTGAATCCGACCCGCGTGTTCGCGCATCGACCGGCCATTCTGCAGGCGGCGAAAGCGCTTTACGCGGCTTGCGATGCATCCGGTCTGCTGCCCAAAGTCCTGCTGGCGCTCGTCTACGCGCGTGTCGCGGCAATCAACGGCTGCCCGTTCTGAGTCGACATCAATTCGTTCCGTGCGATCGAAAATGGTGGCGGCGAGAACAAAGTGGCAGCACTTGGCCAGTGGCGCGACAGTCCGCTGTACAGTGCTGAAGAGCGTCTTGCGCTGGACTACGGCGAACGTATGACTATTACGGGTCTGGCAGTGGACGACGCGTTTTTTGCCGAACTGAGCGCGCATTTCAGCGATGCGCAGATAGTCGAATTGACGGCCGGGATCGCCATGGAAAACTTCCGCAGCAAGTTCAACGCGCCGCTGCAGGTATCCGCGCAAGGGTTTTGCCTGCTGCCAGAACCGTGAACTGGGACTGGCCCCGCACTGGCATTGACCGCTTCAGCGCCTGTTGCGGCCGCCGCCCAGCCAGCCCCGGCGCCAGAAGAAGTACATGAATCCGCCGGCGACTGCGCTCATCAGTGCGAGCGAAAGGAGATAACCGAAACGCCAGTGCAGCTCAGGCATATTCCACGGTGAAATCTCCGTGTTGAAGTTCATGCCATAAATGCCGGCAATGAAGCTGAGCGGCATGAAAATGGTCGAAATGATGGTCAGCACTTTCATGACCTCATTCAATCGCGCACTCAGGCTCGACAAATAGACATCGAGCAGGCCGGAAGCGATTTCGCGATATGTTTCGATGACATCGATGAGCTGGATCGCGTGATCGTGACAATCTCGCAGGTAAATGCGCGTGCTGTCCGCAATCCAGGGTGTGTCGTTGCGGATCAACGCGCTGATCATGTCGCGGACCGGCCATAGCGCACGTCGCAAATCGAGCAACTCTCGTTTGACCTGATAGAGGGCGTCGATCTGCCCCGGCGCCGGCTCGTTGATAACAGCGCCTTCGAGCGTTTCAAGATTCTCGCCGAGTGCTTCCAGTACCGGATAGTAGCCGTCAATGGCCGCATCGAGCAGGGCATAAGCCAGATAATCCGGCCCACTGTTGCGCACGCGGCCGCGACCGTGGCGCAGCCGTTCGCGGACAGCCTGAAAGAAATCCCCGGCATGTTCCTGGAACGTGATCAGGAAATCGCGACCGACGAACATCGAGACCTGTTCGAGGCGTTGCGTTTCCGGTGAGTCGACCATGCGAGCGACGATGAACAGATGATCGTCGAACTCTTCGACTTTGGCGCGCTGGCGCACATGTACGACGTCCTCGAGGGCCAGCGGGTGCAAGCCGAATAGATCGCCGATCCGCTGGATTGCAGCGAGATCGGCCAGCCCGGAGATGTCCAGCCACAGCCGCTGGCCCTGTTCCCGGCAGGTCGCGATATCGTCGACCGTGCAGGCCGGAAGCTCGTCGAGCTGCAGGTTGTCGTAGACGATCACGTTGATGACAGTGGTGTCGGCGTTCGGATCGCCGACCAGAGCGCCGGGCGGCTGCCCGCTCAGGCGGCGTTGTGTCGCATAGAGTTTCGCGCTGCCGATACGTGCAGCCCCGCCGCCGCTTTCAGTCACGTTCGCCGTCATAGCTTGCTGTCGTCCTGTTGGTCCAGTCACTGGCAGAGGGCTAAGTGTACGAGATTGGCCAAGCTGCCCGGCACGTTTCCGGCCGAATCCGCTGCGTCCTGCTCAACCTGTCGGCGTGCCTGCCGCTAAGAAGGTGTTCCGGGTTTCGGATATCGTCGGCACGGCGCGCAGGCGGGTGCGACAGGGTCAAGTGCCATACGAGCAGAGCAATGTCTTCAGTCAGTCAACCGCAGATGCAAAGTCCGGACACCTCGGCACTCAATACCAGCGAAATGCATGAGCTGGCCCGCCTGCTCGCGACCAGCGTTGCGCACCACCGGGCTAAGTTTGGCGTCATTCCTCTGGCGGTATCATGTGCTGCCGACAACGGGTCCTCGATGGCCAATCCGGCCGAGCTGCTGCGCGCAGCGGATGCTGCGTTCGACGAGGCGCTGCTGCTGCTCCGCGAACGGTTGGCACAGGCCAACGCCGCTGCAAACGAGCCGACGCCGGTAGAACCTGCTGCGAGCGACGACGACAGCGAAGACAAGCGACGTCAGCTCCGCATCTCGGTCAATGCGCCAGCTGAAATTGCCAATGCCGATCGCAGCCAGCCGCGTCCAGCAACCATGCGCAACATTTCGTGGGGCGGCGCGCGCGTGCGCTGCACCGATATGCCCGGCGGCGTCGGTGATAAAGTCTGTCTGCTGCTGCCTTACGGGCGGGGCGGCTGCATCCCGATACTCTCGACTATTCTGCGCCTGACGCAGATCAACGGCGAAACCGAATACGGTCTGCGTTTCGAAAGCCTGACACCCGCTGACGAAGCGCGGTTGCAGCGCGTGCTCGAAATTCTCGTCGAACAACCGCCGCAGGACGGCCGGCGTTCCGAAGCGCGACTCGTTCAGCGACTCGATATCGAATACGGCGACGCTGGTGAATTCCGTGCGACGCTCGAAGATATCTCTGCCAGCGGTCTCATGTTGACGGTGCCGGAGTCGCTGGAACTGAATCAATCTCTGCTGATTTCGCTGTCCAGTGCCGACGCCCCCTGCGCGTTGAATCTCCGCGCCCGCGTGGTGCACCAGTCGCTGGTTGAGGAATCGGGTTTCGAGATGTATCGCGTCGGCCTGCAGTTCGAACATCCCAGCCCTGAACTGCGCGCCAGTGTCGCCGAGATGCTCCGACAGCTGGCTACACTTCGGCCGGAGCTGGCGGAGGCGGCGACCGAGACTATGGTGGACTGACGCGCAGCGGTTCTACTTTGGGTTCGACACTGAATGGCTTCCACCACAACAGCAGTTTCGGCATCAGCGTGAGTGCGGCGAGAATTGCGATAGCCATCGCCACCGTCGTCAGAATGCCAAACAGCATGCTTGGCGTGAAGTTCGAAAGTACCAGGATCGAGAATCCGAAGCACACCACCAGCGTGGTGTAGAACCCCGCCCGCGCGATATTCGCGTGACAGTGATACATGGTTTTCAGACCGTCGCCAAACACCGAGAACTCGAGCCGGTAGCGATACAGGTAATGGATACAGTCCTCGACCGCGATACCCATGGTGAGGGCGGCGATCATGATGGTCATCATGTCGAGCGGTACACCAGCCCAGCCCATGAAGCCAAGAACGCTCACTGCCGCCACCGCGTTCGGGATGACGCCGATGATGGCCGCACGCAGGTTGCGGAACAACAGCCATAGCGTCAACATGACGCCGAGCATTGCACCACCGACTGATTTGATCTGCGATGAATACAGACTCTGCAGCATATTGTTGTAGAGCACCAGCAGGCCGGCGATTTCATAGTCAGCCGGCTTCAGGCCCAGTCCATCTTCGAGTTCATGACTGATTTGCGTCAACAGTTTCTGCCGGCGCAACTCGGGCATGGAGTCCTGAATGCGCAGCGATACGCGTGCTTCGTCGGCATCTATCGAGACGTACGGCGCAAGCAGCTCCTGTTTGAGCGATTCCGGCAGACGTTTGTAGATGATGTTCAGCTCGAACGGATCGAACTCTTTGCCCTGATTGAGATCCTCCGCCACGCGCACGATCGAGGCGAGCGACATGACCGCTCCAACTCCCGGGATCGCCGCCACGCGGTCGTGCACGGCTTTGATGCGTTCGACTTTTGCGGCCGTGAACCAGGCATCTGACTTCTGTGCGTCGTCGTCTTCAAACAACGCTTCGAGCTCAGCGTCACCGCCGGCAACTACAGCCGGTGGCGGAAAATGCAGGACGATTTCCAGCGGAGTGGTGCCCCCCAGTGTTTCATCGACGCGTTTCAGACCCTGATAAATCTCGGAGTCCTGGCGGAAGTAGTTGATGAAGCTGTTCTCGACCTCAAGTCGCGCAATGCCGAAGCCGCCCGCGATCAGCACCGCCAGACTGAGTGCCAGCACGAGGTTGCCGCGTTTGTCGGTAATGCGCGCGAGCGCGACAGTGAAACCGCTTTCCGCATCGTCGTCATCGCGGGCCGGCGCTCGAGCGGGGAACAGCAGCATCAGGCATGGCACCAGTGAGAACACCGCGAAATAGACGATGCACAGACTGAGTGCCATCATCGCGCCGAAGTCCGCTACCGGTCGAATGGCACTACTCATGAGTGACCCAAAACCGAGAATCGAAGTCACCGACGTATACAGGCACGGACTCGCCATGTCGTAAACCGTCTGCCGGACAAGCTCGGCATGACTCGTGCCCGGTCGCTCGCGGTAGAGCTCGCGAAAACGCACGATCAGGTGAATATTGATCGAAATGGCAAGGATCAGGGTCAGAGCGAGGAAATTCGACGAGATTACTGTCAATTTCCAGCCGATGAGACCGAGCAGACCCATGATGAAAGCAGTTGTGTAGGCGCATACCAGCACCGGGATCAGAACCCAGCGCAGCTCGCGGAAAATAAAGCCCAGCATGGCCAGGGTGAGCACGAACGCGCCGATGCCGAAGACGATGATGTCGTTGCGGACATAGCCAATCATGTCGTCGGCGATCATCGGTACGCCGCCAAGATGGATCTCTGCCCGCTCACGATACTGCGCCAGCACGCCGCGCAGCGCGTCGATGGCAGCGTGGGTTTCCGCGTCGCGCGTATCCTTCAGCGCCTGATAACGTGATTCCATTGACGCCAGCTCGGTGGCCGATGCCGGTTCCAGGCCGCTGGTCGCGCGCTGGTAGAGCAGGGTGCCGCGCTCGTACTGAAGCCGCGTAAAATTATCGTCGGCGCGAAGTTTGATGCGCATGGCGGTGGTCTTGCCATCTGCACTCAGGACGAAATTGAGGTACAGCGGACTGCTCGACAGTTCTTCACGTGCACGCGAGAGGTCGACATCCGGCGATTCGAGCGTGCGGTAGTTTTTAACTGCTTCGCTCAGTCGCCCGGGCACATTCTTGACCAGCGGCACATCGAGCATCGTGACGACTTCGACGACCGCCGGCAGTGCGCGAAGATCGGTGCGCAGTGCTGCCAGCAATTCGCGACTGGCCGGCGACAGCAGGTCGTCAGGTGGCGTTACGGTCAGGAACAGGAAATCGGTCATCCCGTAGCGCTGCGACAGCTCGCGATACTGTTTCAGGGCCGGATCGTTTTCGAGCAGCAGCGAGTCCGCCGATGCATCGAGACGGAAATCCGGCAGTCCTGTCAGTCCGGCTGCGAGCACTACCAGCAGACCAACGAGTGTCCACCAGGGTCGGCGCAGGATGCAGAGATCGTAGAGTTGGCTGTAACGTTTGTTCATGATTCTGAAACGGGTGAGCGCCGCGCCGCGCGATCATACGCGTTCATCACAGCAGATGCTGTATTGCCTGCGTGCCGAAAATGGCGATGACGGCGAGCACGCCGAGTATGTAAATCGCGGACAGTCCCGTCAGACCGATGCCGGCCAATACCAGCACTCCGTCGTCTTCCAGTTCGGCCAGGCAAATGACGATGACAGCCAGTGCCGGCAGTGCATTATTGAATGGCATACCGAACAGAGGCACGGCCATCAACAGGCCGTTGGCCACGATCAGCCAGCCACGGAGCGTCGCTCCGCGTTGCCCTTCGACCCATTCGGGTCGCCGGGGGCGGCTGAAGCGCTGACAGAAATTGACGATACGCGCGCAGGTCGACAGCAGCGCGCCCCATACTTTGGCCGACATCTCGACCGCCCGGACGCGGGCCGGGAGCATCGGTGCGGCATGTCCGTGCAGGAGCTGCCAGCCAACTGCCGCCAGCGTTATGCCACCGAGCATGGCCAGCGGCCCGAGCGATATCGGTGTCAGAAACGGCAGACTCAGAATGATACAGAGCAGCGAGAACGCGGAACCGCCCAGACCATCGGCAACTTCGCCCAGGCTCAAGGGCCGGACGGCAGCTTGTGCGGCGAAACTTTGCAGGAGGTCGAGCAGTTCGTTGCGTTGAGTCACGGTGTCATCGATTAAACAGCCTGAGGCACCCCGGTACGGGTGCCTCAGGTCGGTCGGCAGACCCTATGGGTTCAATAGGAACTCAGTGCGTCGCCGCGTGCGCGGTGTAGTCGATCTTCTCCGAGATCAGCTGATGCTCGTCAGAGATGAACTTCGGCTTGATCCACCAGACCAGTAGCGGCAGTACCAGCAATGAGATCACCATATTGATGGTCATGACCATCACCAGCAGCAAGCCCATGTCGGAGAGGAACTTGAGGTCCGACATGAAATACCACGGGATGATGCTGATCAGAACGATGGTCGCAGTGAACGTGATGGCCTTGCCCGAAGTCGTAATGGCCTTGTCGATGGCTTCGCCATAATGGCCGGAGTCCTGGAACTCTTCGCACATGCGGCTCACCAGGTAAATGCCGTAATCGATACCCACACCGATACCAATGGAGGCAATAGGCAGGCTGTTGACGTCGAGGCCAATCCCCATCATCACCATCACGGCATCCAGCAGCACGTTGGACAGATTGACCGGGATCAGCAGGATGATGCCGGCGATGATGGAGCGATAAGCCAGGCTGCAGACGATCAGGATGAGCACGTTCAGCCAGATCAGGATTGCCATGCGGTTCTGCGCGACGACATCGTTCACTGACTGCTGCAGGCCAATGGCGCCAGTCGCCATGCGAATAGTGAACGTTTTATGGTCCGCGCCAATTTTTGCGAGAACCTCTTTTGCCTGTTGCAAAGCGATATCAACCGTTTCCTGCTTGTTGTTCTTGTACCAGAGCGACAAGGTGCCGTTTTGCAGGGTGAAATCGATAACGTGGCTGTAGGCCTTGGGGCTCGAACCCAGCATCAGCGCGTTGACTGCGCTGTTGGCGGCGTCGTCAGTCGGGTCTACCGGTGACCATTTCGGATTGCCGCCGGCAAAAATGCGGTTGGCTTCCGAAGGGTAATCGGCGAACGAGAGCGTTGCTTCCGGCGGTGTCGGGTAAGCTTCGAGCAGGCGCTGCATTGCAACCATGGTCTGCAGAGTTTCGCTTTCCTGCAGAATGCGCGTTGATTCTTTGCCACCTTTGCCCTCGAACACAATTTCGAGCGTCATCAGTCCAGGGAAGTGCGAATTGATGGCGCGCACCGCCGTATTGAAATCGGATGAGTCGAACAGCAGATTGCTGCCTTCGACCGGATTGCCGACCTTGAGCTGGTGTTGCAGCCAGAAACCGACGGCGAAGATGACGACGAAGACGATTGTCGTTACCGGCGCGAGTTTGCCGTGGCTGAGTTTTGCGACCTTGCCGAGTCCGACGATAAGACGCGTATGCCAGGTGACTTTTTCGGTGTGGCCGGTCAGCACATCGACGTTCTGCGGTGTTGGCAGATAGGAGGCCAGGATCGATGACAGGAAAACGTCGGTCGGAATCAACGCAAACGCCCAGAAGCCGCAGAACACGGCAAAGCGTTCCATTACCGGTATCGGCGCCATGGCGACAAGGAACAGGCATAGCATATCGGTAATGATGCCGAGAATACCTGGCGCCATCATCACGCCGAGCGAGATGGTGGCGGCTTTCTTCTTGTCGCCGACTTCGTAAAGCACTTCGTAGTAGCGTTCCAGATACTGCACACAGTGACTGAAAGCCCGTGCGATAAGCAGCATCGGCACGACCATGATCAGCGGCTCTATCGGCTGATGGATCCAGCCGGTCAGACCGAAACCCCAGATACCGCCGACGATACTGACCGTGATCGGTGCGACAACGCCCGGCACGTTGCGCATGTACAGCACCAAAGAGGCGACCAGCAGCGCCGCCGTGATGGCGAAAATCATCAGCATCTGGCGCTGGTAGGTATAGACCCAACCGGTCAGTATCGGTTGACCGGCGACATAGATTTCATGGTTGGCGTCGCGTTCCTTGTCAACCATATCCTGCACAAATTTGAATGTCGCGCCATAGTCGAGGCTGAACTCGATGAACGTTGCCGTCAGCAGGGTTGCTGTTTCGTCTTCGGAAATGAGGAACTTGCGAACGTTGTTGGAGCGGTCGACGCGCTTGCGGAACTCCTGCATTTTTTCTTCAGTGTCGGGCGCCGTATCTTCCATCATCGGCTTGATATCGATGCCGTAAGGTGTCGCTTCGGCGTAGCGTGCTTTTTCGGACGCCAGCGACAGAATCTGGTCGTGATCGACAGCCGGCGCGAGGTCGATGTCGCGCGTCATGCGAAATACTTTACTCAGAGTTTCCGGGTTATAGATATCACCATTCTTGTGCTTGATCATGATGGTGACAGTGAGCGGATTACCGAAGTTCGGATGATCTTTGAAGGTCTTCACGAACTCATGATCTTTCGGAAAGAGATCCGAGAAGACGGTCTTGATTTCGACGCTGCGCAGTCCGTAGGCGAAGAACGCCGTGATCAGCATCAGAATGGTGAGTGAAATGCCGCGATTATTGATAATCAGTGCGGCGAATCGATGTCGTAAACCCATGAGTAACTGACCTGCTGGTTACGGCGAGAGGTCGTGCCATTGGCCGTGGCCGGAGAGGGCTGCGCAGGCTATACGCCCGCAGTCACCATCCTGCCGTCCGCGCCGCGGTCCCGGGGCGTTCCCGGTGACGCATTGGCGTCCTCTCGATCTGTTTTGGACCCCCTGCACTCCAGCGCGCCTGCCAACCGATTACGGGTCGAGACATCCCCAGATATCCATCCCGCCGCTGACACACGCGAAAGTGCTCCCCTCGACTATCGCACCGGTGATGACGCATCGTCGAAACCCGGGGCGACCTCTTCCCCAGGCCGCCGACGGGAATAATCCTATTCTTTGCTGGGGGACGCAAGGCTCGAACTTCAGGGCGTCGATGTTGCTCTGCATCATCAGCGTAGTGTGCGCGAACAGGCCACGGCTAACAGTTGCTCGAAGCCGGGATAGTCCTGGCGTCTGAGCACATAGCGTGTGGCGCAGTCACCGATCTTATCGCCGGCCTGAAGGCGGGCGCGCGCGCCGACAGCATCGACGATGCGGGAACCGGCGACGATGTCGATGCCGCGGGCAAACAGCGCGTCGGGAAAGCATCCGACTGTCGGCCCCACCAGTGCAATCGCATCTGCTTTGCGGCAATAACCGAGCATGTCTTCCAGGCTGTCGTTCAATAACGTGGCGCCGGTACAGATGATCTTGTTGCAGGCAAGCAGTATGCGCGGATCGAGTGTGACGGTCAGTCCAGGCTGCTCCGTGAGGAACTGCGGTTTACGTTCGACGACATTGACCTCGGCACCGAGCGCGCAGGCGCGGCCAACCAGCGGCGCGAAATAGCCGATCATGCCGAGACGATCGCCCGGTCCGAGGTCGAGCCCGGCGAGCGAGTCGATGGCTGGTGCCGGCGCATAATCGGCGCACCGCCAGCTGTGCGAAGTGAGCGCGTTAATGGCCGCAATACCGACTGATCTTTCGGCATCCGAACTACCGAGAAACTGACTGGCGAGGGCGATCGCCGAATGGCCGATAAGCGCGCTCTCGGTATAGTGCGAGTGCATGTCGGCCTGGCTCTCACCGAGCCAGGCGTAGTACAGACCGGCTGAGCCGTCGGCCAGCGTCAGCAGGCCGAACTCGGTATTGCGGCCCGGTGCAGGTCGCGGGTCGACGATCAGCACAGCCGCCAGCGGTGGCGGGGCGAGACGCGCGGCGATGATCTCGGCCTGCGCGAACAATTCGTTGCGCAGGTTCATGACCTCGCCCCGGCGGGCCGCTGCGGTGGCAGGGGGGCGGTCTTGCGATCGGTGTAGCTGGCGGCTCGGCGCATCGGGATATTCTCACCCGTATTTGCGTCCGTGACATGCATTAGAATCCGGCCATGGTACTGGCTGACATGAGCTGCCAGGCGCCGCGATCATTACAAGGGGAGATGTACTGATGAGAGGGTTCTATCAGCGCCTGGCCGGTGCTGCGTTGCTGCTCGCAACGCACGCTGTCCCGGCTGCGACTACTGTCGACGATGCGACACTGACCGCCGATGGCGATGGCAGCAATTGGCCGGCCTACGGGCGCAACTACAGCGAACAGCGCTACAGTCCGCTCGATGCCGTGAATACCGAAACGGTCAAACGCCTGGGCGTCGACTGGTTTATGGATCTACCCGACGATCGGTCATTGGTTGCAACGCCACTGGTTGTCGATGGCGTGCTCTATTTCACCGGCAGCTACAGCAAGACGCGCGCGGTCGATGCGAAGACTGGCAAACTCTTATGGGAATACGACCCGAAGTCGATCGAACATGCCGGTGAACGTCTGCGCATCATGTGGGATTCGAGCCGCGGTCCGGCCTATTGGAAAGGCACGCTGATCATCGCCACGATCGACGGGCGACTGGTCGCACTGGATGCGAAAACCGGTGTGATGAAATGGGAGACCATGACCATCGACCCGCGCCGCTCCTACTACATCACCGGTGCGCCGAAAGTGTTTCGCGGCAAAGTAATCATCGGCAATGGCGGCACCGAACATGAAGCGGCACGCGGCTATGTGACAGCCTACGATATCGAAACTGGCAAGCAGGCCTGGCGCTTCTGGATCGTACCCGGTAACCCGGCCGACGGTTTCGAGAACAAAGCCATGGAAATGGCAGCGAAGACCTGGACCGGCGAGTGGTGGAAACATGGCGGCGGCGGCAACACCTGGAACGGGATCACCTACGATCCCGAGTTCAACCAGGTGCTGCTCGGTACCGGTAACGGGTCGCCGTGGAATCGCAAAATTCGCAGCCCCGATGGCGGCGACAATCTGTTCCTGTGTTCGATCGTTGCCGTCGATGCCGATACCGGCGAATACAAATGGCATTATCAGACCACGCCGGGGGAGACCTGGGACTACAACTCGAACATGGATATCGTGCTCGCTGACATCAAGTTCGGCGGGCAGGATGTCAAAGCGCTGCTGCATGCGCCGAAGAATGGATTCTTCTACGTCATCAATCGCGCCAACGGCGAACTGTTGTCGGCCGAAAAATTGGGCAAGGTCACCTGGGCCGAGAAAGTCGATCTGAAGACCGGCCGCCCGGTCGAAATTCCCGGTGCCCGCTATGAAGACGGCGAAGCAACGGTCTGGCCGAGTCCGTTTGGTGTGCATAGCTGGCACGCGATGTCGTACAACCCGAAGACCGGCCTGGTGTATATCCCAACCATCGAAATGCCCGCCGTGTTCAAAGACAGCGGTCTCGACCCCAAGACGTGGAACTCACCGCATTTCTTCGCCAGCGTCGGCGTCGAGTTCGGTACCGAGGACACGCCCGGCGACTACGGCACGGCGTTTCTGACTGCCTGGGATCCGATCAAGCAACAGAAAGTCTGGCAGAAACCGCTGCCACCGCAGTGGAATCCCGGCACCATGACGACGGCCGGCAATCTCGTCTTCGAGGGGCGCGCAGACGGGTTGTTCGTCGCCTATGATGCGATCAGCGGCGATGCATTGTGGTCGGTCAACGTCGGGTCGGGTATTTCCGCTCCGCCGGTGACCTATGCCATCGACGGCAAGCAGTATATTTCGCTGCTGGTCGGCTGGGGTGGCGCCGGACTCATCTCGGGCACCCTGTCGGCACAGCACGGCTGGAAGTACAAAGTCCATCCGCGCCGTCTGATCACGTTTGCGCTCGACAGCAAGGTGCCGATGCCGCCATCGCCGCCGCCAGCTTTCGCGGTGCCGGCTGACCCACCGGACTTCAAGATTGACGACAAGCTTGCCGCCCGCGGCAAAGCGCTGTATGCACAATCCTGCTTCCTGTGTCATGGCGGCGGCGTGGTCTCGGGCGGTTATGCCCCGGATCTGCGCGAGTCACCTATTGTGCTGTCGCGCGACGCGTTCAAGGAAGTCGTCGTCAATGGCGCCAAACTGTCCACTGGCATGCCCGTATTCCGCCACTTCACCGACGAGGATGTCGATAGCCTGATGCACTATTTCCGCCAGGCGGCACGCACAGCCGTCATGCAGGCCAAGCACTAGCGCGGCAGCTGGCCGGAGACACGCTGATCACGCCGTTATGGGGCCACCCGGCCCCGTAACAACGAGGCGGGGAGGTGGCCTGTCGGCGACCCCCTAAGCCTGGTCGTGGCGGCCACCGCGCCCGGCGACGGCGATCTGGTTTATAGTCCGCGCCTGATCAGACCTGAGCAACGAACAGCAGCCATGGCCCAGTACGTATTCCAGATGCAGCGTGTCGGCAAGATAGTGCCGCCGAAGCGGCATATCCTGCGCGATATTTCTCTCAGCTTTTTCCCAGGCGCCAAGATTGGTGTGCTTGGCCTGAACGGCTCAGGCAAATCGACCCTGCTGCGGATCATGGCCGGCATCGACACCGAAATCGAAGGCGAAGCGACCCCGCTGAAAGGGCTCAAAATCGGTTATCTGTCGCAGGAACCGCAGCTCGACCCGGCCAAGAATGTGCGCGGCAACGTCGAAGAAGGGCTGGGCGAGACGATCAGACTCCTGGAACGCTTCAACGAAATTTCGATGAAGTTTGCCGAGCCGATGAGCGACGACGAAATGAACGCGCTGCTCGAAGAGCAGGGCGAACTGCAGAACAACATCGATACCGCCGGCGGCTGGGAAGTCGAACGCAAGCTCGAAATTGCCGCCGATGCACTGCGTCTGCCGCCGTGGGATGCCGACGTGACCAAACTCTCCGGCGGCGAACGGCGTCGGGTCGCATTGTGTCGTCTGCTGCTGTCACAGCCAGAGATGCTGCTGCTCGACGAACCGACCAATCACCTTGATGCCGACTCTGTCGCATGGCTCGAGCGCTACCTTGAAAAGTATCCGGGCACGGTCGTCGCCGTGACGCACGATCGCTATTTTCTCGACAATGTCGCCGGGTGGATCCTCGAACTCGATCGCGGCCATGGCATTCCGTGGGAAGGCAACTATTCCTCATGGCTGGAGCAGAAAGAAGCGCGTTTGAAACAGGAAGAGCGCGAACAGGCTGCCCATCGCAAGACGGTTTCGGCAGAACTTGAATGGGTCCGCAGCAATGCCAAAGGCCGGCACGCCAAGAGCCGCGCGCGTCTGGCACGATTCGAAGAGCTGCAATCGAAGGAATTCCAGGCCCGCAACGAGACCAATGAAATCTACATTCCGCCTGGTCCGCGCCTCGGCGATATCGTGATCGAGGCGACCGATCTGCGTAAAGCGTATGGCGACCGCCTGCTGTTCGACGGCCTGTCGTTCAACCTCCCGCCAGGCGGCATCGTCGGTGTCATCGGCGCCAACGGTGCCGGCAAGACCACGCTGTTCAAGCTGCTGACCGGGCAGGAGCAGCCCGATGCCGGGACGATCAAGGTCGGTCACACCGTCGAGTTCGCCTACGTCGATCAGAGTCGCGACGCGCTCGACCCGAAAAAGACTGTGTGGGAGGAAATCTCCGGCGGTCACGACATCCTGACCATCGGCGAATATGAGCTGCAGTCCCGCGCCTACTGCGGGCGGTTCAATTTCCGTGGTGGAGACCAGCAGAAACATGTCGGGCAGTTGTCCGGCGGCGAACGCAATCGCGTGCATCTTGCGAAAGTACTGCTGCGCGGCGGCAACTTCCTGCTGCTCGATGAGCCGACCAATGATCTGGATGTCGAAACGCTGCGCGCACTGGAAGAAGCGCTGTTGAACTTTCCCGGCTGCGTGATCGTCATTTCACACGATCGCTGGTTTCTCGATCGAACGGCGACGCACATGCTCGCCTTCGAAGGCGACAGCAAAGTCGAATGGTTCCCGGGCAATTATGCCGATTATGAAGCTGATAGGCGCGCACGTCTCGGTGACGACGCCGACAAGCCGCATCGCATCAAGTTCAAGCCGGTCGTGCGCTGAAGCTTAGGCGGATGATTTGGCCAGCAGGCTGCGCTGATAGCCGTAGCAGGCATAGAACAGCGCGCCGAGCGCCATCCAGATCCCGAATCGGACCCAGGTTGCCCACGGCAGATTGAACATCAGGTAGACGCAGAACAGAAAACCGAGCGCTGGGATCAGCGGGCTGTACGGCGTGCGAAACGGCCGCGGCAGATCAGGGCGCAAGCGCCGCAGGACGATGACGCCGAGACACACAACCGCGAATGCTGACAGCGTGCCGATGTTGACTAGTTCGGCAATGGCGTCAATTGGCGCGAAGCCGGCGACGAGCGCCGTGATGGCGCCGACCAGGGTGATGGCGATGAGCGGTACGCGAGTCGTCGGCGTGACGCGGGCCAGCGCTTCCGGCAACAGGCGGTCGCGTGACATCGCATGCAGGATGCGCGTCTGGCCGAAATACATCACCAGCATGACTGAAGTGAGACCGGCGATAGCACCCGCGGCGACGAATGCCGCGGCGATCCGATGATCGTGCTGAAGCAGCGCATCCGCGACCGGCGACGAAACGTTCAGTGTGGTGTAGGGCGCAATACCGGTCAGCAGTCCGGCAACCAGAATGTAGATGACCGTGCACAGTGCGAGTGAACCGAGGATGCCGAAAGGCAGATCGCGGGCTGGATCCCGCGCTTCGTCGGCGGCAGTCGAGACCGCATCAAAACCGATATAGGCGAAGAAAATGTAAGCGGCGCCCTGCATCACGCCGCTCCAGCCGAAAGGCATAAACGGATGCCAGTTGGCTGGATCGACGTCGCCGATCGCGACCAGCATGAACACCGCCAATGCGAGCAGTTTGATCAGCACGATGACGCCGTTGACGTTCGAACTCGAACGCGCGCCCATCGCCAGCAGACAGCCGAGTACGATGATGATCGCGCTTGCCGGCAGATTGACAACGCCGCCCTCGAACGGCGTCTTGACCAGCTCCGGTGGCAGCTGGATATGCGCCGCCGCCAGCATATTCTGCACGTACCCCGACCAGGCACTGGCCACGGCCGAAATCGCCATGCCGTATTCTAGGATCAGCGCCCAGCCGATGATCCAGGCGAAACTCTCACCGAGCGTCGCGTATGCATAGCCATAAGCACTGCCGCTACCGCCGACAGCCGCCGCGAGTTCGGCGTAAGCCAGTGCGCTGAAACCGCAGGCGAATCCGGCGACGACAAACGACATCACCAGCGCAGGCCCGGCCTTGGTCGCAGCAGCCGTGCCGGTCAGCACGAACACGCCGGCGCCAATGATTGCGCCGATCCCGATAAAGACCAGATCCCAGCGGCCGAGGCTGCGGGCGAGTCCGGTGTTGTTGTCGAGCGTGATGGGTTTGAGACGCAGTGGATTGGCAGCCATGGGCTGTAGATTAACATCGTCTGCAGGCCTGCGCCTGGGTCATGACCCAGGTCGACATCGCGTTGTGGTCAGTCGCCTAACGAGTTAGTCTGCGGCGGCGCGCAGGCTCAAGAGCCCGCCGCTCGAGTACGGTGCGGGAACGGTCGGGGATCCGAGGACAATGAAGAAGCGGCGCGCGCCCAAGCCATATCCAACGGTTCCGTTGCGTTACGAACTCGCGGCCTGGATCGGTTTCGGCCTCGGTCTGCTCGCCGTGTTGCTGCTCAATCTATTACCGGCGCTGATCGCCGGGTTGCTGGTCTACGCGCTGGTCGATCTGCTGGTGCCGTCGCGCTACAACCTGGCGGCCGATCAGGAACGCCCACGCGTCCTGGCAGTGGCCCTGATTGCAGCCGTTGTCATTGCCCTGCTGTTGTTCTCTGGTCTCGGCCTCGCGTCGCTGCTGCGGCACAGTGGCGAGACCATGCCCGCTTTGATCCAGCGGATGGCGGAGATCATCGAGCATTCGCGTGAACGCCTGCCGGAGTGGGTCAATGCGTCCGTTCCGACCGACACCGAGGAGCTGCGCAGCGCCACGGTGCGGTGGTTGCGGGCGCACGCCGATGTCTTTCAAGTTGCTGGTGCGGGCCTCGGCCGCGCGCTCGCCCATATCCTTATCGGCATGGTCATCGGCGCGTTGGTCTCGCTCGAGCAAGTCCATGAAGGCGGTCGCCCGCTGGTGCTCGCATTGACCGAGCGCGCGCGTCGTCTCGCCACCGCGTTTCGCCGGGTGGTTTTCGCGCAGGTCTACATTTCGGGGATCAACACGGTGTTCACGGCGATTTATCTCGTCATCGTTCTGCCCCAGGTCGACATCCACCTGCCGTTTACGAAGACGCTCATCGTCATCACCTTCATCGCCGGGCTCATGCCGATACTCGGCAATCTGATTTCGAATACGGTGATCTTCGTCGTCAGCCTGAGTCAATCTCTCGGTGTGGCGCTGGCCTCGCTGATCTATCTGATCGCCATTCACAAGCTCGAATATTTTCTGAACGCGCGCATTATCGGCAGCCATATTCAGGCCCGCGCCTGGGAGCTGCTGCTTGCCATGCTGGTGATGGAATCGGCTTTCGGGATAGCCGGGCTGATAGCGGCGCCGATCTACTATGCCTATCTGAAGGATGAGCTGAGCGCGCGTCAGCTTGTCTGAGCGAGTGCACTCAGTGTGAGGCTTCGGCCACCGGTGTGGCGCCTGGCGTTGGAACGGCTGGAGCGCTGGCTGTCGGTTCGGTGGCTGGCGGCAGTTCCGGTGCAGCTTCAGGCGGCACTGAAGTCGCTTCTTCGTCGGGACCTGCCACGTCACCTTCCGAAGCTGCGCCGTCGAGACCAACGGTGCGGCCATAGTCACCGCGCAGCACGACGATGCTGATCCGCCGATTGATGGGTGCCTGCGGCTGGCTGGGATCAAGCAGATCGGACGGGCCTAGGCCGACCACGCGACCGATCTTGCTCTCGGGCAAGCCCGAAGCCAGCAATGAGCGTCGCGCGGCGTTGGCGCGATCGGCGGAGAGCTCCCAGTTGCTGTAGCCGTTCTCGCTCGCATACGGCATCGCATCGGTGTGGCCGGAGATGCTGACGCGATTTGGCACATCGTTGATGACTTTGACGATTTCGCTCAGGATCTTGCCGGCATAGGGTTTCAGGGTCGCGCTACCCTGATCGAACATCGCGCGGTTTTCCTTGTCGACTATCTGGATGCGCAGACCTTCGGCCGCCATATCGAAGATCAGCTGGTCGGCGTATTCCTCGAGCGCCTTGCCGCCTTCGATCACGCCGCGTAACTCTTCCAGCATCTCTTCGAGTCGGATTCGTTCGAGTTCTTCGGGATTGCCGCCGCTTTCACCTTCATCTTCGCTTTGGCCGTCGCCCTGGCCGTCGCTCTCCGCTTCGCCTTTCTGCGCATGACTGGTGGCTTCTTCGTCTTCGGATTTGCCGGTGAACGGATTCGCCCCGCGCCCGTCGAGGATGCCGTCCCCACCATCCAGCGCCGGATTGCCGGCACCATTACCGGAGTAGCCGGTCGTGGCGAGCGGATCGTTGAAGTAGGCCGAGATCGAGGCTTGCTGCACGGTTGTTGTTGTAGCCAGCAGCCACATCAACATGAAGAATGCCATCATGGCAACGGCAAAATCGGCAAACGCGACTTTCCAGGCGCCGCCATGATGACCATGGCCGCCTTTCTTGATCTTCTTGATGATGATCGCTTGTTCGGCTTCGGCCATGGCGGCGGTACTCAGCGACCCTTGATGCGATTCTCGAGCTCGGAGAATGACGGCCGGTCAGTGCCGCCAATGGCCTTGCGTCCGAATTCGACGGCGATTTGCGGTGCATAGCCCTGCAGTGAAGCGACCAGCGTTGTCTTGATGCACATCAGCGCCTGACTTTCGTTGGCTGCCATGTGCTCGAGCAGCACCGACATCGGGCCAACAAAGCCGTAGGCGAGCAGAATACCGAGGAAGGTACCGACCAGCGCGGCGGCCACGTGCTCGCCGATTTCAGCCGGCGGGCCACCGAGGGCGCCCATGGTGATGACGATGCCAAGCACCGCCGCGACGATCCCGAAACCGGGCAGACCGTCGGAAACGCGCTGCAGGGCAGCCGCCGGCTTATGCCCTTCGACGTGATGACTCTCGAGTTCGACGTCCATCAGACTGTCGAGCTCATACGGTTTGGTGATGCTGCCCGAAGCAAGCAGGCGGAGGTAATCGGTGATGAATTCGAGCATGTGGTGATCACGGGCGACGCGCGGAAATTTTTTGAAAATTTCGCTCGCTTTCGGGTCTTCGACATCGCCTTCCAACGACATCATGCCCTGCTTGCGTGCCTTGGTCAGGAGTTCGAACAGAAGTGACAGGCACTCCATGTAAAACGGCTTGCTGTACTTGGCACCTTTCAGCAGCGTCGGCAGACCCTTGAAAGTTGCTTTGACCACGCTGCCCGGATTGGAAATGACAAAAGCCCCGAGCGCCGCGCCGCCAATGACGAGCAACTCATACGGTTGCCACAGCGCGGCGAGATGGCCATGCGACAGAACGAAGCCGCCGGCGACGCAGCCCAGTACGAGAATGATGCCAATGATGACCGACATGAGAGGATATCCCGCTGAAGTGAATGAACAACTCCTTGGGCTGTTTTAGCGACCGGCGGGGCGCGAAGTTTAACCGCTGCGCCCCGGCTGGAAGCCCGACGATGGCGTCGCACCATGCGATGGCGCAGCCCGTTACAATGCCCTGTAACGCAGCACGGGCAGGCTCATACCAGGGGAGACGCAGGCGATGGACAAAGAGAAATTCTATGCACAGGCTCGGGATGACGTACGTGGCCCCCTGCATGGCATTGTCGTGGTCGAAGCAACGACGACCTGGGCAGGCCCGATGGCGGCCTGCGTGCTGGCCGATTTCGGCGCGACAGTAATCAAGGTCGAGCATCCCGCTGGCGAGGTGTGTCGTGTATTGCCACCAATGCTGCCGGACTCGGAATTGACGCTGGCCCACGAAACTGTCAATCGCAACAAGCAGAATGTCTCGCTCGATTTGCGCTTGCCGGAAGGTCGCGATATTTTTCTCGCGCTTTGCCGGAAAGCAGATATCGTCATAGAGAACTTCAAGCCTGGGACACTGACAAGCTGGGGTGTCGGTTATGCCGACGTCGCAGCGGTCAAGGCGGATATCATTTATGTTTCGATCAGTGGTTTTGGCCAGTTCGGTCCCTATGCGGAACGCCCGGGCTACGATCCGATAGCGCAGAATTTCTGTGGCTGGACCTCGCAGAACGGTGAGCCCGACGGTGGTCCGACCAAGGCGCCGACTTTTCTCGGTGACGATCTGGGCGGCATGCATGGCGCAGTAGGCGCGCTCGCCGCCCTCCAGCATCGCAATCGCACCGGCGAAGGGCAGCACGTCGATGTCGCACTGGTCGACGGCCTGATCTTCCAGAGCAATGGCAATCTGACCGCCGGCGCACTGGGTCTGCCTATTCCGCGCATGGCCAATCAATTCGCGATCGCCGCGCCGGTGAATGTGTACGCGTGCACGGACGGCAATGTTTACGGCGGCGTCCTGCTCGACAGTCACTGGCGCTCGATGTGCGCCCTGCTCGAATGTCCTGAACTGGCCACGTTGAAAGCGGCCGAACGTATCGTTCGGCGGGCCGAAGTCGATGGTGCAGTCGCTGCCTGGTGTCGTGAACGTACGACTGCCGAGGTCGTCGCCCGGTTCACCGCTGCAGGGCTTACCGTGACACGCGTGAATACATACGCCGAGGCTGCCCTCGATCCCCATGTTCAAGCGCGTGACATGCTGCAGCCGACGGAACTCGCCGACGGTCGCGTGGTACCGCTGACCGGGCCAGCTGCCAAATTTTCGCGAACGCCCGTGCGTGTCCGCACCGCAGCTCCGACGCTCGGTCAGGACAACGCCGAAATCTATGGCGCTCTCGGTTACAGTTCAGCAGACATTGCGCGATTACGCGTATCGGGCATCATTTGATCGCGTATAGACGTTGACTGGTGCGGATCAGGAGGTCCTTTCGATGACTGCAGAAATTCTGCTTGGCGCGGCTGCCGGGCAACCGATACTGCAGCCGGCGGCAACCGCCAACCGCCACGGTCTGATTGCCGGCGCCACGGGTACCGGCAAGACCATTACACTGCAGATCCTGGCTGAAGGTTTCTCACGCCTCGGCGTGCCATGCTTCGCGGCCGATGTCAAAGGCGACCTGTCCGGTCTGGCGCGGGCAGCAACACCCAACCCCAGAATCGCCGATCGCGTGCAACGTATCGGCATCGCCGATTACACACCGCGGGCGCAGCCGGTAGCGTTGTGGGATGTCTTCGGCAAGCAGGGCGTGCCAGTGCGCATCGCGGTCTCTGAAATGGGTCCGTTGCTGTTCGCGCGGCTTCTCAATCTGAACGAAACCCAGACCGGTGTGCTGTATGCCTGCTTCCGCGTTGCCGACGACAACGGTTTGTTGTTGCTTGATCTGAAGGATCTTCGCGCCATGCTGGTCTGGCTCGGCGAACACGCTCGCGAGCTGACGCTCGAATACGGCAACATCACGGCGGCCAGCGTCGGCGCCATTCAACGCAAGCTGCTGACGCTGGAGGAACAAGGCGCGGCCAGCATTTTTGGCGAGCCGGCGCTGGCGATTGCCGACCTGCTCGTTGTCGATGCCAATGGTCGTGGCGTCATCAATCTGCTCGATGCAACTGAACTGCTGGCACGGGCGCCCGATCTCTACGCCTGTTTTCTGTTCTGGCTGCTGTCCGAGGTGTATGAAACGCTGCCCGAGGCAGGCGATCTGGCGCAACCGAAGTTCGTGCTGTTTTTCGACGAAGCCCATCTGCTGTTCAACGGTGCGCCGACGGCGTTGCTCGAAAAAATCGAACAGGTCGTTCGTTTAATCAGATCCAAGGGCGTCGGCGTATTCTTTGTCACGCAAAGCCCGGGCGATGTGCCAGCCAGCGTGCTCGGCCAGCTGGGGCTCAAGATTCAGCACGCTCTGCGCGCGTTCACCCCGCAGGACCGCAAGAGCGTGAAGCTGGTGGCAGAGTCGTTCCGGGCCAATCCCGGGGTCGATGTGGCTACCCTGGTTACCGAGCTTGCCACCGGTGAGGCGCTGGTTTCAGTGCTCGACGTTGAGGGGCGCCCGACGCCCGTTGCGCATACCCTGATACGGCCGCCGGAGTCGAGTATCGGCGCCCTGGCCACGCACGAACGTCGTGGTCTGGTGATGGGCTCGGCGTTCTACGACAAATATGCCAATGCCATCGATCGCGATTCCGCTTACGAAGCGCTGAAACGACGTACCCAGGCGCAGCCGGCGTCGGATGCTGGCGGGATTGAATCGTCGGCCCCATCGAAGACAGATACGTCGCGCCCGCCGACCTCCGCTCCGGCGCCGCAACAAGCCCCTGCGGCAGGCAGTTCGCGGCGGCAATCGGCTGGCGAAGCCATGTTGAAAAGCACGGTTCGGGCTATCGGCTCGCAGCTCGGTCAGCAGATTGTGCGCGGCATTCTCGGTTCGCTGCTTGGGGGCAGTCGCCGACGCTGACGGTGGTCCTCAAGCGATGTTGTCAATCCTTGCGGCGAACTGCGTCAAATCAATATTTTCGCCGACCAGCAGATCCTGACGCTTCATGAATTTCGGTTCGAAATACCAGACCAGCAGCGGCAGCACGATCAACGACAGCACCATGTTGATCAGCATCACGGCGACGAGCAGCATGCCCATGTCGGCCATGAACTTCAGATCGGAGAGAAAATACCACGGCAGAATGCCAATCAGCATGATGACGGCTGTGAACATGATGGCTTTGCCGGTGGTCGTCATCGCCGCATTGATGGCTTTTTTCACATCATGGCCATGAGCGGTGTATTCCTCGCAGATGCGCGACAGCAGATAGATGCCGTAATCGATACCGACGCCGACACCCATCACGGCGACGATGCCGGCATTGACGTCGAGCCCGATGCCAAGCATCTCCATTGCCGCGACCAGATAGAGATTGGACAGATTGACCGGGATCAGCAGAATGATGCCGGCAACGACTGAACGGTAAGCGTACGTCGCCAGGACCATCACGGCGAGATTGACCATCACCATGATGATGATATGGAAGCGCTCGACCACGTTGTTCATCGCCTGCTGCAGAGCGATCACGCCAGTGCCGAGACGAACAGTGAATTCCGGATGGTCGATACCGACAGCAGCAACGGCTGCCGCCGCGCTGGCCAATGCTGCGTCGACAGTCTCCTGCTTGTTGTCCTTGTACCAGAGCGAGACAGTGGAGTTCTGAAACTGGAAATCGGCGACGTGACCGAAATTGATCGCATTGCTGCCCAGCAACGCGCCGAAAGCGGCGGCATGAATGGCCTCGGGCGTTCGATCAAGGGGTTGCCATTTCGGATTCCCACCTGAAAACAATCGATTGGTTTCACCCATGTAATCGGTGAACGAGAGTGTTGCACGCGGTGGCAACACCGGGTCGCTCTCCAGTCGGCGCTGCAACTCGGTATGAACTGCGACAACTTCCGGGGTATGTACGACGCGGTGATCGATGTCCTGGGTTTTCGCCTCGAGCACTATCTCGATAGTGTTGGTGCCAGGGAAATGCGCATTTATTGCGCGCACCCCGGTGTTGAATTCGGAGTCATACCACAGCAGGTTGCTGCCTTCGACAGGATTGCCGATCTTAATCTGCGTATTCAGATAGAGTGCGAAGGCGCTGATCACGACGACGACGACTGCCGTCATATTGGCCGCCCGGCCGAAAGTCAGGCGCGAGATCCTGTTCAGCAAGCGATCCTGCAACAGGTGAATGCCGGACTCATGTTGTTTGCCGCCGATGATCTTGTCCATGTTTTTCGGGACGGGCAGATAGGACAACAGAATCGAGCAGAGAAAAATGCCGGTGGGAATGATCCATAACGCCCACATTCCGCAGAAGATGGCGTGATTGGTCATGGTCTTAATCGGCGCAATGGCGATGAAGACGATGCCGCAGACATCGGTGAAGATGCCGAGGATCGATGGTGCCATCATCAGCCCCATGGTGATCTCGGCGGCTTTGACCCGGTCTTTCAGATGCATCAGCACTTCGTAGTAACGCTCGGTGTACTGCACGCAATGTGAAAACGAGCGCGCCACCAGCAGCAGAGGCACAATCATCAGCAGTGGCTCTATCGGGCGACCGAGCCAGCCGATGAAGCCGAAACCCCACAACCCCGCGACCAACGCGCAGACGATGGGCGTGACGACGCCGGCGATGTTACGCATGTAGAACACGAGGAGGACAATCAGCGCACTGACAGTGACCGCGAAAATCTTGTAGGTCTGTTTCTGCAGCTTGTAGACCCACCCGGTCAACACCGGTTGGCCAACCAGGTAGACCTCGTGGTCGGCATCGCGGGCCCGTTCGACCAGGCCCTGGGCGTAGGCGAAGGCTTCGCCGTAGTCGATCGAATCGAGGAACGCGGCATTCACCAGGGTCGCGGTTTCGTCGCGTGAGACGAAGAATGTCAACGCATTGACCGAGATGCTGACGCGACGCTTGAACTCGGCAATTTCCTCAGGCGTACGCGGTGCGTGGTCATCCATCAACGGTTTGGTATCGATGCCTTTGGCGGTTGCTTCGGCATAGCGGAGCTTCTCGGTAGCGACGGAAATAATCTGGTCGTGATCGATACCGGGCGCGAGATCGATATCGCGCGTCATATTCCAGACTTTCTGCAGCGTGTCCGGATGGTAGATGTCGCCATCCTTGCGCTTGATCATGATGGCCATCGTCATCGGGTTGCCGAAGTTGCGATGGGCGAAATAGACCTGCACGAAGGGGTCGTCGCGTGGCAGCAGGTCGTTGAAAACGGTGCGGATCTGGACGCGTGGGAAGCCGGCCATGAAGGCCAGCGTGACGACAATGAAGGCGATGCTGACGGCCCCGCGGCGCTGCATGATCCAGTGAGCGATACGGAAATTCATGAGCAGACCCTCTGGCGGCCGGCATGATGCCGGCCGCCAGCTGGGAAACTACACGCTGTGCGCTTCGCCGGCGAACTGCGACAGGTCGATGTTCTCACCGACCATGAGGTCTTCATTGTCGAGGAACTTCGGCTTGATGTACCACACCAGCAGCGGCAGCACGACCAGTGACAGCACCATGTTAATCAGCATGATAGCGACCAGCAGCATGCCCATGTCGGCCATGAACTTGAGATCCGACAGGAAATACCACGGCAGAATGCCCATCAGCATGATGGTCGCGGTGAACATGATCGCTTTGCCGGTCGTTGTCAGTGCGGCGTTGATGGCTTTCTTGAGATCTTTGCCGTGCGCGGTGTATTCCTCGCAGATTCGCGACAACAGATAGATGCCATAGTCGATGCCGACACCGACACCCATGACGGCGACGATAACAGCATTGATGTCCATGCCGATGCCGAGCACATGCATCGATGCACCGAGCATGAAGTTCGACATGTTGACCGGGATCAGCAGCAGGACGGCGGCAACGATCGATTTATAGGCGTAAGCCGAGATGACCATGACCGCGACGTTGACCAGGCCCAGGATCAGCCAGTGATACCGTTCGACGACATTGTTCATGGCCTGTTGCAACGCAATTACGCCGGTACCCAGACGCACCTTGAATTCCCGGTGCTCTTCGCCGACCGCTTTGACGGCCCTTCTGGCGCTGGCCAGCGCCGCATCGACGGTCTCCTGCTTGTTGTCCTTGTACCAGAGCGAGACCGTGGAATCGTGCACCTCGAAGTCGACGATGTGGCTGAAGTTGATCGGGCTGGAGCCCATCATGGCAGCAAAACCAGCGGCGTTGACCGCCTCGTCGGTCGGGTCCAGCGCCAGCCATTTCGGATTACCGCCTGAGAACAGGCGATTGACTTCGGCCATATAGTCGGCAAACGAGAGTGTGGCGCGCGGCACGAGTTCGGGGTCGCTCTCGAGCATGCGCTGGAGTTGCGCCGTTACTGCCACGACTTCCGCCGTTCGCGCAATGCGGTGATCGCCTTTACGCACCTTCGCCTCGAGCACGATTTCGAGCGTGTTCATCCCGGGGAAATGGTCATTGATGGCACGCACGGCCGTGTTGAACTCGGAGTCGAACCACAACAGATTGCTGCCTTCGACCGGGTTGCCGATCTTGATCTGTGCATTCAGATAGACCGCGCCTGCGGCGACCAGGATGCAGACGACAGCGGTATATTTGGCCGGCGGCCCGAAAGTCAGTCGCGAGATGCGATCGAGCAGGCGCTCCTGGAACAGGTGAATGCCCGATTCCTTGCCTTCGCCACCGACAATCTGATCCATGTTGTTCGGGATCGGCAGGTAGGAGAGCAGGATCGAGATCAGGAATACGCCGGTCGGGATGATCCAGAGCGCCCACATGCCGCAGAAAATCGCATGGTTTTCCATCGTCTTGATCGGCGCGATGGCGATGAAGACGATGCCGAAGACGTCGGTCATGATGCCAAGGATGGACGGCGCCATCATGATGGCCATGGTGACTTCAGCGGCTTTGACGCGGTCTTTCAGCACCGAAAGTACTTCGTAGTATCGCTCGGTGTACTGCACGCAATGTGAGAACGATCGCGCGATGAGCAGCAACGGAACGATCATCAGCAGAGGCTCGATAGGCCGGCCGAGCCAGCCAATGAAGCCGAATCCCCACACCGCCGCGACAGCGGCGCACACGATAGGGGTGACCGTACCAGCGATGTTACGCATGTACAGCACCAGCGCCACCGTGAGCAGCAGGAGCGTCACGGCGAAAATATTATAGGTCTGCTTCTGCAGCTTGTAGACCCAGCCGGTCAATGCTGGCTGGCCAGCCAGATAGACATCGTGGTCCGCATCGCGGGCTTTCAATACCAGATTCTGGACGAAGTTGAACGCCTCGCCGTAGTCGACCGTATCGAGAAAGGAGGCGTTGATGAGCGTGGCTGTTTCGTCACCGGAAACATAGAACAGCTGGGCGTTCGGTGACTGCTCGATGCGGCGGCGGAAGTCGCGAACGTCTTCAGGCGTGCTCGGCGCCTTATCGGACATCAGCGGGCGGATATCGATGCCATCGGCAGTCGCTTCGGCGTATCGCAGTTTCTCAGTTGAAATGGAGATGAGCTGATCGTGATCGATACCCGGCGCAAGGTCGATATCGCGCGTCATCTGCCAGACTTTGAGCAGCGTCTCCGGGTGATAGATATCGCCATTCTTGCGCTTGATCATGATTGACATGGTCAGCGGATTGCCGAAATTTCTATGGTCGAAGAAGACTTTGACGAACGGATCGTCCAGCGGCAGCAGGTCGTTGAAGACGGTGCGGATCTGAACGCGCGGGAAGCCGGCCATGAATGCCAGCGTGACAATGATGAAGGCGATACCTACGCCTGCGCGATGGCGCATGACCCAGGCGGCAAGACGGAATCTCATGATACGGGGTGCTCCCTGAAAAGTGTCTGGAATTCAGCAGTGCAGCAGAAATTGCCGGCGCGGCGGTCGGATGCCTGGCCGCGCCGGGGCGTCAGTTGACGGGTTAGTCCGTCAACCCGCCAGCGTCTGCTGGATGGTCAGTTTGCCGAGCTGCGACATGTGCACTTCGTCCGGCCCATCGGCGAGACGTATGGCACGCGCATAGGAGAAGATCTCCGGCAGCGGCGTATCGTGGCAGACGCCCATGCCGCCATGCGACTGCATGGCGCGGTCGGCAACTTCCTGGCACATGCGTGGCACCGTGATCTTGATCATGGCGATGGCATCTTTGGCGACCTTGTTGCCCTCACGGTCGAGCCGATCGGCTGCCCACAGCGTCAGCAGGCGGGCCTGCTGGATCTCGCAGCGCGATTTGGCGATGTCCTGACGGATGCTCGACTGTTCAGAGAGCTTCTTGCCAAAAGCGACACGGCTCTCGACTCGCGCGCACATGATGTCGAGTGCACGTTGTGCGGCACCGATCAGGCGCATGCAATGGTGAATTCGTCCTGGCCCGAGGCGTCCCTGGGCGATCTCGAAGCCGCGACCGGCACCGAGAAGCAGGTTGTCTACCGGCACACGCACATTGGTCATGCGTACTTCGGCATGCCCGTGCGGCGAATGCAGATCGTTCAAAACGCGCAGCGGACGCACGATTTCGAATCCGGGCGTACCGGCAGGAAGCAGGATCATCGACTGCTGGACGTGCCGCTCTGCGGTGGGGTCGGTCTTGCCCATGACGATATAGATTTTATTGCGCGGGTCGAAGACGCAGGAACTCCACCACTTGCGACCATTGATAACGTATTCATCGCCATCGCGAACGATGGAGGTCTCGACGTTGGTTGCATCCGAAGACGCTACCTGTGGTTCGGTCATCAGGTACGACGAGCGAATCTCGCCGTTCAGTAACGGTTCGAGCCAGCGTTTTTTATGTTCGGGCGAGCCGTAGCGCGCGAGGACTTCCATGTTGCCGGTGTCGGGCGCGCTGCAGTTGAAGATTTCCGAGGCCCAGTTGACGCGACCCATTTCTTCGGCCAGCGGCGCATATTCGAGATTGTTCAGGCCGGGGCTGTAAGGTTCGTATTCGTGCGGCAGAAAGAGGTTCCACAGTCCCTGCGCTTTGGCTTTTGCCTTGAGCGTCTCGACCTGCGGTGGCACCACCCATAGATTGGCCGGGTCATGCGTGAAGTCGAAAATTTGATGCTCGATCGGATAAATGTGCTCGTGCATGAAAGCTTTAACTTCAGCGAGCAGCTGCTGACATTTGTCGTTATAGGCGAAATCCACGGTAACTCCCCTCATCGTACGGACGGCAATAAACGCGGTATTCTAGCCGGTAAATCCCGTGTCAGCGATGGGGAATTTCGCGATGGCCGGCTACCCGGCCGGCGGCAGGCATCCATCGGCAATGAGGCGCGCGACGGTCGCAGAATCGACCGGTCGGCTGAACCAGTAGCCCTGTGCAAAATCGCAACCCAGCTCGAGAAGCCGGCGCGCCTGGTCGCCTTGCTCGACACCTTCGGCAATGACTTTCACGCCCAGCTTGTGGGCCATGGCAATGGTTGCGGCGACTATTTCGGCGCTAGTCCGGTCAGTCAACAGATCGCGGATGAAATAAGCGTCAATCTTGAGGCAGCTGGGTGCGAAGCGCTTGATATACGCGAGTGAGGAATAACCGGTACCGTAGTCATCAATGGCAAGCCGAACACCTGCGGTCTCCAACTCGCGAAGTCGTGTCAACAAGGCGTCAGTGCTGTGCAGCATCGCTTCTTCTGTGATCTCAAGACACAGGCGCGCTGGAATCAACTCGGTAGTCCGCAGTGCGCGCACTACGGCGTCGGTGATGGCGTCTTCGCGAAACTGGCGTGGCGAGCAATTGACGTTGATGTCGAGTGGTCGGCTCCAGGTGCGGGCACAGCGACAGGCTTCCTGCAGAACCCATTCGCCGATAGTCAGGATGAGACCGGTTTCCTCGGCTATCGGCAGAAACTGGGCCGGACTCAGGGTTTCGCCGTTGTGGTTCCAGCGCAGCAGCGCTTCACAACCGGCAATCGTATTGTCGGCAAGCCGCACATAGGGCTGATAGACAAGCGCCAGTTCATTGCGCGCGAGTGCATTGCGCAAGCCGCACTCGAGCTCCAGACGCTCGTTGGCCTGGCGTTCGAGATCGGCCTGAAACAGTCGAACGCGGTCGCGGCCATCGGCTTTGGCCGCATAGAGTGCGCTGTCCGCGTTACGCAGCAGCGCCGGTAAATCGACGCCGTCGGCCGGATACAGTGCGATGCCTATCGTCGCAGTAACGACGATTTCGCGGTGGTTCAACGTAATGGGCACCGACAGCACCTGGCGCAGCTTTTCCACCACGGTCTGCAGGTGGCTGAGGACTTCAAGCTCCGGCAGCAACAGCACGAATTCGTCGCCACCCAGGCGCGCCACGCAATCGGTTTCACGCAGCGCGCCCTGCAGCCGATGGGCAACTTCGACCAGCAGTTCGTCGCCGAGCTCGTGCCCCAGGGTATCGTTGACCTGCTTGAAGCGGTCGAGATCGAGCAGGCAGACCGCAACCGGCATATCCCGTCGCCGGGCTTGCGCAATGATGCGTTGAAACTCTTCACGCAGACGAGTGCGATTGCTGAGTCCGGTCAGGGGGTCGTAGTAGGCCATCATGGCCAGACGATACTCGGCCGCCTTGCGCGCAGTGACATCGTAGACCTGGTAGAGAAAACAGACGTCCTGGCCGGTATCGCGCAATAGCGAGACGCTTACCAGGGTCCACAAAATCGATTTTCCATCGCGGTGTCGATAGCGTTTTTCGATCTGAATGGCAGGCTTCTGGCCGCTCAGGAGTTCGAACAGGGCGGCGCGTTCCAACTGGGCATCCTGGTCGACCGTCACGGCGTACTGCGTGAGGCTCAACAATTCGTCCTCGGCATAACCCAGTAGCGTCGCGAGGGCGGAATTGATCTGCAGAAACCGGCCGTCGAGCGTCACCAGTGCCATGCCCGATGCCGCCAGATCGAACGCATTGTGAAAGCGTTCTTCGCTGACCCTGAGGCGTTCTTCCTGGCGGATCCGCTCGCTGACGTCGCGCTGGACCAGCACCGCGCCGATGACGCGGCCGTCGGCGTCGCGCAGCGGAGCAGCCGAGTCATCGATTGGAACAAGACTGCCATCGCGACGGCGAAGCAGCGCACCGCGATGGATATCGACCACGCCTTCGGTATCCAGCGCGCGGTAGGCCGGATTGATCATCCGCATGGCATGGCCGTCTTCGAGGCGCATGACCGTATCAATACGTTGACCGGTAGCCTCGGCTGACGACCAACCGAGCAAACTTTCGGCAGTCGGATTCATGAACGTAACGACACCGCGCCGGTCAGTGGCGATGACGCTGTCGCCGACGCAGCGCAAGGTCGCCGCAAACCACTGCTCCGAATCGCGCAAGCGCTGTTCCATCTGCACTTTGTAGAGCGCCACTTCAATGGCCGCCCGCAGCTCGTGCGCTTGATAAGGCTTGGTCAAAAAGCCATAGGGCGCTGTCGATACAGCGCGTGACACGGTTGCCGCATCGCTGAACGCGGTCAGGTAGATGACCGGGATCCGCATGCCGTGACCAACGGCCTTGGCGACTTCGGTCCCGTCCATGGTTCCGCGCAGCATGACATCCATGAGGATGAGCGAGGGTCGATGGCGGCGGGCCAGGCGAACAGCTTCCTCTCCGGTGGCGGCCGTCCCGCAGATCGCATAACCCATCTCGGCGAGGCTGAGTTCGAGGTCCATTGCCACTATCTGTTCGTCTTCGACAACGAGAATTGACGCTGCCTGCGTCACCTGGGTGGCCTTTGTTGTCTGGGTGGTGATACTCCGGGTTCCATTCCCTGCCGACAGCGAGCGTTGCCCGCTTTGTCCGACGACCTTGAGCGGGCCACCGATGAGGTCGATCCTCGACATACTCCATGCTCTCCCAGGCATATCCTGTCACTATAGCGGTTAAAGCGAATAATTTTTGAGTAAGGCTGCCGGGAGGGACTATGGCATCCTAGCGACCCCGACCTGCATCGTTGCCCCTGGCTGGTCGGTTGCTCCCTAATCCTGGCCTCGCTGCACGAGAGGTCCCGTACTGTTCATCGGAGGTCCCTGTGCACCTGATCATTGTTCTACTGTGTGCGCTCAGCCTGCCGTTCATCGCACTCGCCGATACGCAGGGCGGGCTCGATATCCTGGTCAGCAATGACGACGGCTGGGACGCACCGGGAATCGTCGCCGTGGCCGATGCCCTCAAAGCTGCCGGGCATCACGTGACGGTCGTGGCGCCGCTCACGCAGCAGAGCGGCATGGGTGTGAAGATTACGCTTGGCGAATTTGCGGTCGTAGAGCAACGACCGGGCGTCTGGTCAGTCGATGGCAGTCCGGCCGACGCCGTATCGTTTGCGCTCAATCACCTGCTGGCCGGTAAGCGGCCGGATCTGGTCGTTTCCGGCTCCAACCTCGGCCAGAATCTCGGCAGCAATGTGGTCAGTTCGGGCACAGTCGGCGCTGCTGTCATGGCCGTGTTCAACGATGTGCCGGCTATCGCCGTCTCTACCGGTCTGCTGCTGGCTGAAGCGAAAACCACACCTGAGCGATTCCCGAGCAGTCGCGCCGCCTATCCGGCCACGGCGGCGATGGCGGCCGAGCTGGTCGCGCAACTGGTCAAAGTGCGTCAGGGTGAAGCACCGCTACTGCCGCCCCGCGTGATCTTGAATTTGAATTATCCCGTCGGCCAGGTCGTCAAAGGACTCCGCCTGGCCAGACTTGGCCGCTACGGCGGCTTTCAACTCGCCTACCCGCCGGTGCCCACAGGCGCCAAAGTCATCAGCACCATGGCTGTCGATGCCCGCGCGCTGGCTGACGAGTATTCCGATACCGCACTGTTCGAAGCCGGCTACGCAACCCTCAGCATCCTCGAGCCGGACTGGAGCGCCGGCGAGTCGGCCGCAGCTGCCGTGCTGCCGCTGCTGGGCGCGATGGTGGAGAGGCCGAAAGAGTAAGCGAGTCAGTCCGGTTGTTCTATCGGCGCCAGCAGCGCTGCCAGGGTTTCAGCGTTCAGCGGCGGCGAACTGTCGGTCGAACCACCCGCATAAACACCAGCGGCGAGCGCGCGTTTGCGCGCCTGCAGTTCGAGCATTTTTTCCTCGACGCTGTTGCCGACGATGAGTTTGTAGACGAAGACCGGTTGCGTCTGGCCGATGCGATGGGCGCGGTCGGTAGCCTGGGTTTCGGCGGCGGGATTCCACCAGGGGTCGTAGTGGATGACCGTATCGGCTTCGGGCAGATTCAGGCCGACGCCGCCGGCCTTGAGGCTGATCAGGAACAGCTTCACTTCGCCATTGCGGAAGCGGTCGATGGCTTCGTCGCGTCGGCGCGTCTGCCCGGTCAGCTTGGTATAGGCGACACTGCGACTGTCGAGCTCCGCTTCAATCAGCGCGAGCATCGAAGTGAACTGCGAAAACACGAGCACACGGCGGTTCTCGGCCAACAATTCATCGAGCAGTTCGAGCAGCAGCGCGAGTTTAGCTGACGCCGGTGGTGTGCGTTTGCCGTCCTGCGGAAGCAGCCGCGGATCGCAGCAGACCTGGCGCAGTTTGAGCAGGGCATCGAGTATCGTGATCTGGCTTCGCGCCAGTCCCTGTCGTTCGATTGCTTCTCGCACGCGTCGATCGACGCTGACGCGGATGCTTTCGTAGAGTTCGGCCTGTGCCTGGCCGAACTCGACAGGTTGCACTATCTCGGTCTTTGGCGGCAGCTCGGCAGCGACTTCCTGTTTGGTCCGACGCAACATGAATGGCGCGAGGCGTCGCGCCAGGTGCGCTTCACGCGCAGTGTCGCGATGATTTTCTATCGGCGTGCGGTAAATGCGCCGGAATGTTTCCGAATCGCCAAGAAAGCCGGGCATCAGAAAATCGAACAGCGCCCATAGTTCGCCGAGATGATTCTCGAGCGGTGTCCCGGTCAGGCACAAGCGGTGCTCGGCGTTGAGTCGCCGCACGACCTGAGCCGCTTTCGCGCGCGGATTCTTGATCGTCTGTGCTTCGTCGAGTATGAGACTGTGCAGCGCGAGTTTACCCAGCTGCACGGCATCGCGTGGCAGCAGCGGATACGTTGTCAGCAGGATGTCGGCCGAACTCGCTTCGGCATATCGTTCGTGACGGGTCTGGCCATGCAGCACGCGGACCGAGAGGTCGGGTGCGAAGCGCAGCGCTTCGCGCTGCCAGTTACCCATCAGACTGGTTGGTGCCACGATCAAGGCCGGGCGCACCAGTCGACCCGCGGCTTTTTCAGTCAGCAGATGGGCCAGCGTCTGTACGGTTTTACCCAAGCCCATATCGTCGGCGAGGATGCCGTTGAAACCGTACTCGGTCAGGAACTGCAACCAATCGAGCCCGCGCCGCTGATAGTCGCGCAGCTCGGCACGTAAACCCGGTTCAGGGGTCACTTCGCGGATGCCGGTAAACCCGCTCAGTCTGCGCGCCAGTTCGCGCCAGCGCGCGCCGCCCTGCAGCGCCAGGCCCTGGTCTTCGAGATCCTGCAGAACGCGTGCATCGGTTCGCGGTACACGCAGTCTGCTGCCGTCGTCAGTCAGACGACCGTTACCGGCAAACAGCGTGCGCAGCGTCTCGAGCAGAGGGCGCAGGCGCGAAGCCGGCACCTCGATAAAACGGCGTGGTCCGATGGCAATGCTGACCGTCGGCGGAAGTCGCGTCCAGTCTGCGTCCAGTACCGGTCCCAGTACCTCAAGGAGGGGCAGCGACTGGCCTGCGACTTCCAGCTTGAAACCGAGTGCAAACCAGTCCGAGCCGCTCGCCTCGTCGTCAATATCAGCTGACCAGTCGGCCGATTCGAAACGCAGGTCGAAATCGGGGGCGGTAGTCACCTGCCAGCCGGCGGCGATCAGAGCGGAGACACTCTCGCGTAGAAAATGTGACCAGGTGCTGGCGAAAACTTGCGGTTCGTTGGTGTTGGCGGCATAGACGGCGCGAGTCGCCGGCTGGCCGAACGAGCTGGACGGTGACTGCACGAAGCCGAGCGCGTGCAGTTCGGTGTGCGCGTGACGCTCGGCCGCCAGATCGCGCACCACGCGCGTCAACCCGGCCGCAGCGCTGAGAACGGCCACTGCCGTCGACGGCAGTGCGTGAATGCGTTCGTCGGCATATGCAAAATCAAGTGTCATCCAGGGTTCGTCGCCCTCCGGCCCGCCACGCAGTTCGAGCGTGGGCACCGGTGTGTGCCCGACCAGTTCGCGAACGTTTACCGGCATCGGTGGCGGCACCGTGAGCGTTGGAAAGCGCGTCACCATGAGTTGAGCCAGTTCGCCCGCCTGCTCGGCCCGGATCAGCGGCGCATTCATGACCAGTGGCAACTGAACGGCCGTCAGGCCCAGAGCGTCGAGATCGCCGACGAGATAGCTGGCCGGATCGAGATACAGTGGCGGCGTCGTCGGCACGATGAACCCGCCACCGGTGATGCTGCAGACGAGTTGGAGTGCGCCGTCCTGCGGATGCGTTTTCCAGACCAGTTCGAGCGACCGCTTCGGGCCCGCCATGAGCGCTGGCGTGTCGGTCGTCGTCCAGTAACATTGGCCATTGGCGACCAGTGCTTTCATTGCGTGATAGCCGGAGTTGCCGTTCAAGCTCGGGCCGCGCCAGTATTCGCCGCCAGCGAGCAGCAGAGCGGCGATCTCGCGATCGGCAGGAGACGCACTGCGTTCAGCGTTGTGCGAGAGCGCCAGCCGCGGAATATCGATACGCCGACCTTTGCTGTAGCCGCCTTGCCGATGCGGTTTGACTTCACGCGCTTCAATCTGCAACGCCGGCATGCTGTCGAACGCAGCGGTTGTCGTGAGCACCCACACGAGCCGTTCGCCACTGCTGCGTGCTTGCGTCACCGTACCGGCAACCGCCAGCGCTTCGAGCCAGCGCGTGAACAATGCCGTCTCGCGCCCGGGCGCCGCGGGTCGGTTCGCGACGTCGTCACTCATGTCGAGATACGCCAGACTGGCTGCCGCGACGTGTTTGCAGTTGTACCCGACCGGGCAGCTGCAGTCGCCGTCGAAGAGCGCACCGAAAGGTGTTATCTCGATGCCGATGTCCTGCCGGTAATGTTCGCCCTGGCTGCCACGGGTCACCGCCGTGATGACCGTCTCGTCGGAGCCATCGCTGACCTCCAGTTCGAGAACGTGGCCGTGCTGAAAGTAGTCGCGCCCGCGTTTGAACGCATTCGTACCGACTGCTTCGATGATCTCATCTCGGGTCGGTTTTCGAACGGGCATGGCGGGAACTGGAACGGTAGCGGCCTGGTCCGTGCGCATCGGCCACGGACCGGGTTGGAAATAAGTTTGAGGTCAGTTCAAGCCAGCAGTCGATTGACTTCGGCCGCCGCCTCGAGCTGCACCAGGTGACCATAACCGGGAAGAACGTGGACCTGCGTCGTGCCCGGTAAACCGAGCGCGTGGCTGACCGGAATAATCCTGTCTTCGCTGCCCCAGATGACCTTGATCGGCACACGCAGATCACCGAGCGCGGCACGCAGATCGACGGTCTGCGACGTGCCGTTCTGAAAGCCGGCGGCGATCGCCGCCAACGCCTGCGGCACGCCGTCGATGCGTTTGAACTGCAGCATGTCATTGACCAGGCCGCGGTTGATCAATGCGGGATCGGCGACGAGTTGTTCCAGCAGCGGCTTCATGTCCTTGCGCGTTTCGGCGGCGATGAAACCGTTGATGTACCGCGCATTGATCTCGGCGCCGAGTCCGACTGGCGCAATCAAAGCGAGTGCGCTGATGCGTGTCGGGTTATCGATCGCCGCTTTGAGTGCAATCGCACCACCCAGCGAATGTCCGATGAGCTCTGCTTGAGCGAGATCGAGTGCATCCATAAAGGCGATGACGACAGCCGCCAATCCACCAACGGTTGCATCACTCAAGACCTTGCCCGATTGCCCATGACCGGGCAGGTCGAGCGCATAGACACTCGCATTCGCGGCCAGCGGTTCCTGGGTGAACAGCCAGCGATCGGCGTCGCCACCGAAACCGTGAATCAGGATGATTGCGCGCGCCGCGTCCCCCATTTTCGAATAGCGCAGCCGGTAGCCACCGGCGTCGATGAAAGCGTAGCCGTCGCCGCCGTCTTTTTCGTCGATTTCGGGCGGCACGAAGTTCTGCTGGAACTCGGCGATGAACGCGTCGATGTCGGTGTCGGCAACTGCAGCCGGGGCGAGTACACCGAGCAAGGCGCCGATCGGCAGCACGTCGTCGGGGCTCGCGACACAACGACGCAACACGCCCGCATCGAGCGCTTCAAACGTGTTGGCGATTTTCTCGGTCTCGATGTCGAGCAGTTCGTCGCCAAGCTTGATCGTGGCGCCTTCCTCGACAAGCCAGGCCATGACCTTGCCTTCGAGCATGGAGAGTCCCCACTTGGGCATCGTGATCGCGATGATGCCGGCAGTGCTCATCAGGCGTACTCCATGGTGGCGCGTACAGCGGCCTCGATCTTCGCGGCATTCGGCACGTAGAGATCTTCCAGCGTGCCGTTGAAGGGGACGGGTGTATGCGGCGCGGTAACCATCTGTATCGGCGCCTGCAGCGCTCTGAATGCCTTCTGCGCAACCAGCGCGGAAATATCGGCGGCCATGCCGCAACGCGGTGTCGCTTCATCGACGACGACCAGTCTGCCGGTGTTCTCTACACTCTCGAGGATGGTGTCCTCGTCGAGCGGCGAGGTCGTGCGCGGGTCGATCACTTCGCAGCTGATCCCCAGTTTGGCCAGTGCCGTTGCCGCTTTCATGGCCTGATGCACCATGCGCCCGAGGGCGACGATGGTGATGTCATCACCTTCACGCACGACATTCGCCTCACCGAAAGGAATCGTATAAGACTCTTCCGGCACGTCGCCTTCGAGCGTGTAGAGAACCTTGTGCTCGCAGAAAATGACCGGGTCGTTGTCACGAATGGCCTGGATCAGCAGACCTTTGACGTCATACGGGCTGGAGGGAATGACGACTTTCAGGCCGGGCACGGCAGTGAACATGGGATACAGCGATTGTGAATGCTGAGCAGCAGCACGAAAGCCCGCGCCGTACATCGTGCGGATGACGACAGGCGTCTCGGCTTTACCGCCGAACATGTAGCGGAACTTGGCCGCCTGATTGTAGATCTGGTCGAAACAGACGCCGACGAAGTCGATGAACATCAGTTCGCACACCGGGCGCAATCCGGCGGTGGCGGCCCCGACGGCGGCGCCGACGAAACCGGCTTCACTGATCGGCGTATCCATGATGCGATCGCCGTACTTGCCCCACAGTCCCTTGGTCACGCCGAGCACGCCGCCCCAGGCGTCCATTTCGCCGCCGGCGCCGGTGCCGCCGACGACATCCTCGCCCATGATGATGACCGACTCGTCGCGCGCCATTTCCTGGTCGAGCGCTTCGTTGATTGCCTGCTGATAAGTGATTTTTCTAGCCATGGCCGCCGCTCCTCAATATTTGATGTAAACGTCGGTCAGAAGATCCTCGGGTCCCGGTTCGGGTGAGGTCTCGGCGAACGCTACGGCATCGTCGATCAGGCGAGCGACTTCGGCATCGATGGCGCTGAGCTGGGCCGCCTCGACACCATGGCTGCTGGTGACCTGCGCTGCAAAGCGCTTGATACAGCAGACCTCCTCGCGCAGACGCTTGACCTCGCCGGCGGGCCGATAGTTCTGGTTGTCACCCTCGAAGTGACCGAAAAAGCGATCGAGTTTGTGCTCGATGAGCGACGGCCCGCCGCCGCTGCGTGCGCGTGCAGCGGCTTCTTCGAACGCATCGTGCACGGCAAAGAAATCGTGACCGTCGACTATCCGACCTGGCATGCCGAAACCGACTGCGCGCTCGGCGATATCTTTGCACGCGACCGAGAACTTGCTCGAAGTTGCTTCGGCATAACCATTGTTCTCGAACACGAAGACGACCGGCAGTTTCCACACCGCGGCGAGATTCATCGCTTCGAACGTGGTGCCCTGGTTCGAGGCGCCATCGCCGCAGAACACGACGGCCAGGCCGCCGGTACCTTTCATCTTGGCCGCCAGCGCTGCGCCACAGGCGAGTGGTGGTCCGCCACCAACGATACCGTTCGCGCCCATCATGCCCATGTCGAGATCGGCAATATGCATTGAGCCGCCCTTGCCGTGGCAGGTGCCGGTACGCTTGCCGTAGATCTCGGCCATCATGCCTTTGACTTCGACGCCTTTGGCAATGCAATGGCCGTGGCCGCGATGATTGCTGGCAATGCGGTCGTCATCGCGCAGATGCATGGCGACACCGGTGGCCGACGCTTCCTCGCCGGCATACAGGTGGACGAATCCAGGGATGCCGCCCTTGGCGAATTCGACATGGACGCGGTCTTCGAATTCGCGGATCGTTTTCATGGTGCGATAGGCGTCGAGCAGATCCTCGACGGACAAGGCCTGTGCCATAGCGGTCTCCCCTGCTGTAAGCCCGGTCCAGGTGCCTGCGCGCAGTCCTCGCGGAACGCGCGCGTCCACCCCTGAAACACCTGTGACGCGGCTGTTGGTGATGTGGTCCTGCGCCGCCGGATTGCTTTACGCCATGGCGCAGCCTGTAAGACTATAGCAAGCCATGCGTACTCTAATCGAGCAAGCACTGACGACGGCCGATTTCGAGGCGGCCGCGGCCGTCATCTATGAATCTCTGGCGCCGACGCCGCAGCTGGCCTGGCCGCTGCTTGCTGCGCGTACCGGTTGCGAAGTCTGGGTCAAGCACGAGAATCATCTGCCGACCGGCGCTTTCAAGGTGCGCGGCGGGGTGTGGTATCTGCATCAACTCATTCATACCGAGGGCGAGGTCCGCGGCGTGGTCTGTGCCACGCGTGGCAATCATGGCCAGAGCGTCGCTTTCGCGGCCCGCCGCTACGGTCTGCCTGCCGTGGTCGTTGTTCCGCACGGCAACAACAGCGACAAGAACCGGGCAATGCGTGCCTATGGCGCTGAACTCATCGAGCATGGCGAAGACTTCAATGCCGCCCTAGAGCATGCCCGGATGCTGGCGGTGGCGCGCGGCCTGCACGCTATGCCGTCGTTTTCGCGACTGCTGGTACAGGGCGTCGGCACGTACGCCTATGAACTTCTGCGCGCTGTACCCGATCTCGACGCGGTCTATGCGCCGGTTGGACTGGGTTCCGGACTGGCCGGTCTGCTTGCGGCGCGCGATGCTTTGGGTTTGAACACGGAGCTGATCGGTGTCGTTGCCACGGGCGCCGATGCCTACGCCCGCTCGTTCGAAGCTGGCCGCGCGATCTCGACGGCGAGCGTCGATACGCTTGCCGACGGCATGGCCGTCCGCGTTCCGCAGGTCGATGCCCTGGACTATCTGCGCAGCGGTGTCGATCGCATCGTGCGGGTAGATGATGCCGACATTCTGGCCGCTATCGGCTTTTATCTGACCGACACACACAATCTTGCCGAAGGCGCCGGTGCCGCGCCGCTGGCGGCATTGCTGAACGAACGCGAGCGCATGCGCGGTCGCCGCGTCGGTCTCATCCTGTCTGGTGCCAATCTCGATCGCCAGACGCTGGCCATGGTGCTGGCCGCCAGCCCATCGTCTGGGGTCACGCCATGAAACTCACCGGATCCTGTCATTGCGGCAAAGTGCGTTTCACACTCGAATCGCGGCACCCGTACCCGTTCAACATCTGTTATTGCAGTATTTGTCGCAAGACTGCCGGTGGTGGTGGCTATGCCATCAATCTCGGTGGCGAAGCGGCTACGCTCACGGTGCGCGGGAAGCAGCATGTCTCGGTCTATCGGGCGCTGATGCCGGCAGAAGCGGGCGGTCGCGCGAAACGCAGTCCGGCTGAGCGGCATTTCTGCCGGTATTGCGCAAGTGCGCTGTGGGTATGGGATCCGCGCTGGCCTGAGCTTATTCACCCGTTTGCTTCAGCCATTGATACGCCGTTGCCGTTGCCGCCTGAAAAGACCCACCTGATGCTTGGTTCCAGAGCCTCCTGGGTCGAGGTCGCCGCCGGGCCGCGCGACCAGCATTTTGACGGCTACCCGCGGGAAGCGATAGCCGAATGGCATGCGCGCCTCGGACTCGACAAAGAATGAACGCCGCCGCGTTGTGAGTGTCAACAGCTCCAATGAAGCAAAGACATTGTGAACATCGGTCAAGCGTCGCAAACAAGTGATACAGGCCATATTCGCCGCGCCCACACTGCTTTATTGTGCGGGTGCAGCGGATATTGACTTACCGTTCCGGCAACGGACGACGTCCCGGCAGCTCAGAAAATAAGAAATCGTGCGAACCTTTACCCGCAGCACGCATTAACTAAAGGGTACAGGGGGGTCGATGACGCGACGACGTTCGCGTCGAACGCTACCGCTCGAGGTTTCTGAAAATACGCCCATGGATTTCGGTGATACCAGGTTGCGGGACTTCCGGCGTGAGGTTCTACAGCTGTTCCTCTATGTCGCCCTTGGTGTCTCCGCGGTGGTGGTACCGGTCTATTACCGTATCGGCACTGGCGGATTGACGCTGGCGTGCGCCGCCTATCTGACACTGGTTGCGGCGCTGTGCTGGCATATCAACTGGCGCCATAACAACTTACGGCACGGTGCAAATCTATTTCTCGGTGCGACGCTGCTGGTGATGCTGAGTGGCCTTTACCTTGGTAACGAGCTGCTCGACAACAAGCCCTGGCAGATGGTCTTTCCAATGGTCGCGTTCCTGGTTGCCGGCGCACGCGACGGTTTGCGCTGGTCGGTTTCCGCCTTGCTGGCTTCGCTGGTCGTGCTGGGCCTGCGCTGGTCGGCCTACGAACCGCTCGCGATGCTGATATTTGTCCTCGCACATGTGACCATGTCGTTTACGCTGTACGTGTTCGTGCGCAGCAACGAAGAGAACATCCGCACTATCAGCCGGCTGTCGCATACCGACACGCTGACGAATGTCTACAATCGCCAGCTTTTCGACGAACTGTTCGTCAACGTCTTCAATCGTGCGCGCCGCGCCGAAGAAGCACTTGCGGTGTACATGATCGATATTGATCATTTCAAGAAATTCAATGACGCTTATGGGCATGTCGGCGGCGATCGTGCGCTGCGCGCTGTTGCCAATGTCATTCGGACCTCGGCCCGTCGGGCTACCGATCTGGTATTCCGCTACGGCGGGGAGGAGTTCTGCGTGGTGTCGTCCGGACTCAGCTTGAACGATGCACGGACGATTGCCGACAACATCATTCAAGGTGTGCGCGAGCTCGACATTGCACACAGCGGTGCGGAGCGCGGCAAATTGACCGTCTCCATCGGTCTGAGTTATCACACCCTGCTGACCGAACACGATACCGGCAGACTGCTGGAACAGGCCGATAGGGCGCTGTATGCAGCCAAGCTGCGCGGTCGCGACCGTCTCGAATGCCGCGCCATCGACGCCGTCGTCATGGAGCCCGTCGAAGCGTCGGCATAAGCGGCCAGCGCGGGTATCCTGTAAACTGTCGGTTCTAACAGTAGAGGAGTGCTCGCCATGATCGTCGTTCGCGTTCTGTTCCCGATCAATACCCCCGATATCGAAGGGTTGAAGAAAAAGATGCTGGCCACAGCGCCAAAATACGAAGGCCTAGACGGGCTGACGCGCAAGTACTACATCATGACGGAAGACAACAAACAGGCCGGCGGCATCTACCTGTGGGAGTCGCGTGCCAAAGCCGAAGCCTGGTATACGGCGGAATGGATCAAATACATGACCGAGGCGTGGGGTCAGCCCCCGCTGCTGGAATATCTCGATTGCCCGATAGTCGTCGACAACGAGACCAAGAATACGACCTCGAAAGTCGCGGCTTAAGGAAGCTCTGCAAAAGGCAGAGCTTTCTGGGGCACAGGGATGTGCCGCCATTTTCGATGGGCATAGACCATTGAAAATGAAGGAAAGGGAAAATCACATTTTTCCCTTTCCGTACTCTGACAAAATCGCCTGGAGCGATTTTGAACGCACGCAGTGCAGCCCTGCAAGGGCGAGCCTCAGGGATGAGGCGAGTAGAAGTCCAGGATGGACTTATTCAGAGTTTCCTTAAGCAAGCCCGCTTGAACAGCAACGCATGACGCCGGCTGGCGTCATGCGTTGCGCGACAGAAAGCTCAGTACGCAGTCGTTGAACGCCTGCGGTTGCTCCAGATTACTCAAATGCCCGCAGTCCTCCAGCACCAGCAGGCGGGCTTTCGGGATCGCCTCAGCCATCTTGCGCGACACAGATGGCGGTGTCAGCTTGTCGTCCGCGCCGACAATGATTTGCACCGGCACCTGGATCTTGCTGACGTCGGTGACCGGCGTATACATGGTCATCGCTTCGATGGTCTTCAGATAGGATTCGACATGCAGCATGCACATGCTGTCGATGAGTTCCTGGATCACGGCCGGACCTGCGGTCGGGGAAACCAGACTGCGGGCGAGTGCCGGCGCAATATCGCCGAGCGTCTTGCCTTCCAGCAACGGCTGTCGGCGATCGCGTACGAAACGTTCGCGGCCGGCTTGCGTGAACGAGACGTCGAAACCGGGAAACGTATCGACCAGTATCAGGCTGCGCACACGTTCCGGGTAGCGTTCGTAGAAATCGAGCACCACCCGCCCGCCCATCGATAGTCCGCACAGATGAGCAGTCGCCGCGCCGACATGATCGAGCAGTCGACGCAAATCATGGCTGAAGTCGGCGAAATCGAGCGCCCCGTCATAGTCGTCGCTACCGCCATAGCCACGCGCATCGCAGGCGATGGCGTGATGGCCGGCGGCGAGCACTTCGAGCTGACCATGCCAGTTGCGGCGATTGCCGCCAATGCCATGCAGCATGACGACTGTCTGACCACTGCCGGCATGGTCATAAGCCAGGCTCGGCGTACCGGGAACGTGCGCGGTGTGCCAGCTCATGCGGCGGCAGCGTTCCACGGCAGCGCCATGGGCTGGCCGTCAGCGGTTTCGACGCGCACCGGCGCCATGGCAAGCGTCGCCACGATATAGAGATCGGTGTCACCGGCATTGCAGATCTGGTGGGTGACGCCGGATGGGATGACGAGACTCTCGTCTTCCCGAAAATGAAATTCGCGCCCGTCGTAATGGCACACGCCGTGGCCTTTCAGACAGACGATGACTTCTTCGCAATCATGGCGGTGGACCGGCGTGGCCGCCCCCGCCGTGATGGTCTGACGCCAGACTTCGAGCTGCTGCAGGCCGTCCGTTCGTCCCGCCAGCGTCTGGTGTTCGAGCCCGGGCAGATGATGCGTGGCGATATTGGTGTGCTGATTGACATGCATACGGGTCTCTCCTCGGCTGCGGGGTTGTTTGTGGCCGGCGCTCGGGCCGGCCGTAAGGGCTCAAAGCTTATGCAATCGGCGTGAATCCGTATACTCTCGGCGGACCCACTGTGCCAGAACTGCTGCGCCAGCTTGACTGGCCACCGAGGAGAGAGGCCATGACCACGCCCGCCACGAAGACGACGCACTTCGGTGCGTGCCCGCACGATTGCCCGGATACCTGCGCCATGCTCTATGACGTCGAGGACGGCCGTCTGGTCAAGGTCCGCGGTAATCCCGGGCACCCGCTGACGCGCGGCGGATTATGCGTCAAGCTCAATGATTTCGCCGACCATCACTACAACCCCGACCGAGTCCTGTATCCGCTGCGGCGCAATGGCCCGCGCGGTTCGCGCCGCTACGAGCGCATCAGCTGGGACGCAGCTATCAGCGAGATCCACACCCGTTGGTCGGCGATCATCGCCGAGCACGGCCCCCAGGCAATCCTGCCCTACAGCTATCTCGGCAATCAGGGCATCCTGCAGGGTCTGAACGTCGGCGACCCGTTTTTCAACAAGCTCGGTGCAACGGTCTGCGAACGTACTTTCTGCGGTGAAGCCTCGTGCACGGCCTGGCTCCTCACAGTCGGACCGACCGGCGGCGTCGATCCGGAATCGTTCATCCACTCCCGCTACATCATCCTGTGGGCGTGCAACAGCATCAGCACCAATCTGCATCATTGGCATGTCGTGCAGGAGGCGCGCAAGCTCGGCGCCAAGCTGGTTGTGATTGATGCCTATCGCTCACGTACAGCCAAACACGCCGATTGGCACATCATGCCGAAGCCGGGCACCGACGGTGCGCTGGCGATGGCGCTGATCAATACCCTGATCGAGGAACAACTCGTCGATCGCGATTACGTTGAAAAATATACGGTCGGATTCGACGAGCTGGCGGCGCGCGCGCGCCCACGCACGGCCGAGTGGGCTGCCGAAATTACCGGCGTGCCAGCCGCCGATATCCGACAGCTGGCGCGGGAATATGCCACGACCCAGCCGGCGGCGATCCGGCTCGGTGTTGCGCTCGAGCGCCATCACGGCGGCGGCCAGACCATCCGTGCCGTGACCTGCCTGCCGGCATTGACCGGTGCCTGGCGTCATGTCGGCGGCGGCGCGCTGCAGATGCCGGTATGGGAAATGCCGATACGTTTCGATCGCGTGGCGCGGCCGGATTACATTCCAGCCGGGACGCGCGTCGTCAATGCGCTGCAGATCGGGCGCGCACTGACGGGCGAACTGCCGCTCAGCCCGCCGATCAAATCGATCATGGTCTATAACGCGAATCCTGTGACGCAAGCGCCGGAATGCGACAAGACTGTGCATGGCCTCGAACGCGAGGATTTATTCGTTGTCGCGGCGGAACATTTCATTTCCGATACCGCGGCTTACGCGGACATCATTCTGCCAGCGACGATGGCGGCTGAAATGGACGACATGGTGTTGTCCTGGGGGCACTTTTATCTGACCTACAACCAGCGGTCGATCGCGGCGCCAGGCGAGGCCGTGCCGAATACCGAAATCTTCCGCCGTCTGGCGCGCGCTTTTGGTTTTGACGACGATCCGCAGTTCACGCGGACCGATACCGACATGATCGAACATTATCTCGATTGGGATGCGCTGGCGCGGGCCGGCCACACGTTGGACACGTTCAAGACGCAGGGCTATGCGCATGTCAGCGTGGCACCGCCAGACCGCCGGGCGCCGCACGCCGAAGGCATGTTCCCGACACCATCGGGTAAATGCGAGCTTCGCGCCTCGGGCGCGTCCAACGGCAATTTCGTCGCCGAAGTATTTCGTCAGATGTATACCGGCAAGCAGGGCGGTGAGCCGCTCGACGCGCTGCCGGACTACGTTGCGCCGCGCGAGTCACCGATGAGCAATCCGACGCTTGCGGCGCGTTTCCCCTTGAATATCCTGTCGCCGAAAAGTCACGGTTTTCTCAATTCCTGTTACGCCAACGAAGCGCATAAGGAGCGCAAACAGGGCGAGCAGTTCGTACTCATCCATCCGCAGGACGCCGCCACCCGAGGCATCCTCGACGCTGCCTATGTCCGCGTATTCAATGATCGCGGTTCGTTCGAGGCGCGGGCGGAACTGTCCGATGACGTACCGGCCGGTGTGGTGGTGGCAACGCTGGGCTACTGGCGCAGCCGCAACCGCAACGGCACGGTCAATGTGGTGAGTTCAGCCGAGTTCGTCGACATGGGTCACGCCCCGACGTTTTCGGACAATCTCGTCGAAGTTGCGTGCTTATGAGTGCCAGGTTGGTGCTGCAGGACTCGTTGACGGTTTTCCTGTCGGCCTGTTAGCCCGGGTCGTCGCCATCGGCGATGGCAAATCCGTGGTGGGCGAGAAATTGCTGCGCACCTTCGCGCCCCATGTATTTCTGCAGCAGGGTACTGTCCGTGGTGGCGAGGTCGAGCCATAGCAGGCAGTCAATCGCGTTGTTGAATTCGGGGTCGACATTGAAGCCGAGAATGCGGCCATTCAACTTCAGATATTGCCGCAGGAGAACCGGAATTCCGACGTCGTCGTCCTCGACCTGACAGAGCAGGGCGGCAATGATCCGCAGATCGCTGACGTCGAGGTCGATTAGACGGGTCGCTGCCGAGCGCGAGCGGAACGGGTTACGCGGCTTCACCTGACTGGCGCGTTCGGCTTCCATGCTGGTCTCCTGCAGGAAGCGCACGATGATCTGCTGCGACAGCGGGTGGTAGTCGTTGCTGATGCTGACCGGCCCGATCAGCACACGATAACGCGGGTGGCGCGCCACGAAGGCACCGATGCCTTTCCACAGCAGCAGCAGCGAAAAGAAATTACGTTGATGTTCCGGGCGGACAAAGGAGCGACCTACTTCGAGGGCAGCACCCAGCTCTGTCGCCAAAGGTCGCTCGATGCGAAACAGCGAGCGCACATACAGACCTTTGGAGCCTTCACGCGCGAGAATGCGGTCGGCTTCGCCGAGACGATAGCCGCCGACCACCGCGGCATTCACACGATCCCATACGAACAGGTGGAGGTAGGTGCTGTCGTATTGGTCGATATCGACCGCCTTGCCCGTGCCTTCGCCGACCTGGCGGAAACTGAGTTCGCGCAACCGCCCGATCTCCTGCAGCAGCGACGGAATTTGATCGGCCCGTGCGTACCAGGCGTCGAGATTGCCGCCGGCGACGAGCAGCTGTTCGGGTGGCAGACCGGCGACTTCCGCCGACATCAACGCCGGAACGACTGCCTCGGCTATCGGTTCGTTGCCCTCGCGGCCATCACCGCTGCGTTTCAAGCGCCACGGCCGGCGATAGCGACGCCGGGCCTTGATCAGATAGGTCGCTGTTTCAAGAAACGGTGCAATCTTAGATCGTCCCCCGAGAGCAGCCAGCGTTTCGGCATCTATTGGATGCCCGCAGCGTGCTTCGATCACGGTGCCGGCATGATTGAGCATTTCGCGCACCAGCAAGGCGGTACGCAGCCGCGGATGCAGCAAGCCGGCGAACTGGAACAGTACGCTGTTGCGGCCGTCGATGAAGATCGGAACCACCGGTGCGCCGCTTTTCTCGGCCAGCCAGCCGACGCCGGAATCCCAGGTTGGATCAGCGATGGTTCGCCGCGACGGGATCACGCTCGACACTTCGCCGCCGGGAAACATCATCAACAATCCGCCGCGGCGCAGCCACGTCAGCGCCTGACGCACCGCGCGGATGTTGAAACGTGCCGCTTGCGGACCGCCAAACGGATCGACGCCGATGAATACATCGCGTAATTCGATAAACCGCTGCAATAGATGATTGGCCATGATGCGGACATCCGGGCGACGACGCAGGAGCACTTCGAGCATGGCCAGACCGTCCAGTCCACCGTGCGGATGATTGGCGACAACCAGGCAGGCGCCAGTGGCCGGCAGATGTTCCAGGCTGCCGCCTTCAACCGCGACATCGACACCGACGACGTCGAGCGTGGCGCGAGCAAAACTTTGCGGATCCAGGCCGGGTGGAATGCGATCATAGACGGCGTTCAAACCATCCAGTCCGAGCGCGTGCTCGGCCAGCCTCGCAACGGGCCTGCGCAGCACGCCAAGAGCGGCCGGCAGTTGCGGTAGAACTGTGAAGCGATAGCGCGTTTCTGACAAACCGGCGACCTCGGAGGGACCACACCACCAGGCGGCGTTGGCTTGAGGGAATGGACAATAGTACACGCCGGAAGCGGCGCGCACGGTTACAATGCTGGCGTGAGACAGCGGATTCCACAAACAGTGCGACTCGCGACGCTGCGTGGCAATGCACGCAGGATCGCAGCATCCATTCCCAGCAGCGCGCATCATACCGAAAGTCGTGTCTTGTCGGCCGCTGCGGGGCGGCTGGTCAGTCTGGCGCGGATCGAAGCATGAGCGCGCGTTGGCGCCTGAACGATATTCCCTGGTCAACGCTCGCGCCTGGCAACGTCGAGCCGGAGCTGCTGGCGGTGGTCAAGGCGGCGGCTGTGGTCGAGGCCAACAGCGCAGATTATGTCACCTATCTGCACAGCATCTTCGCTGAAGACGCTGACTTTCGCGCGGCTGCCACGGTCTGGGGCGAGGAGGAAGCTCAGCACGGCGCCGCGCTTGGTGAATGGGCCGAGCGCATCGACCCGGATTTCAATTTCGCGGCAAGTCTCGCACGGTTTCGCGCCGGTTATCGAATTCCGCTCGGCGTCGCGGACTCCGTCCGCGGTTCGCTCGCTGCGGAGCTGCTGGCGCGCTGTGTGGTGGAGTCAGGCACGTGCTCGTTTTATTCGGCGTTGCGCGATTTCACGCGAGATCCGGTGCTGAAGCACATCTGTCATCGCATTGCGCAAGACGAAGCGCGGCACTACCGCCTGTTCTTCGAGCACGGCGCGCGCTATCGGTATCGTCAGCCGATGACGCTGGTTCAGCGCCTGCGCGTTGCGCTCGGCCGCGTCGGTGAAGCAGACGACGACGAACTCGGTTACGCTTTTTACAGCACCAATATCGCTGGCTTGCCAGCCGCACCGGCCTATGACCGGGCGAGCTGCGCCGGACGCTACCAGCGCCTCGCCACCGGCATGTACGGTCTGCGCCACGTACGTACTCTGGTCAGCATGATTGGCCAGGCTGTCGGCTTGAATCCAGCGCGCTGGCCGCTGCGATCGGCGGGGCGACTGGGCTGGTGGTGGCTGCGCTGGAGCAGTCAGCGCGCGGCCGACTGATAGCGGCCCCAGACGAACGGCACGGCGAGCTGACCGAAAAAACCGGCAGGCATGCGGTCAGCGATGCCTATCGTTCCGACTTCGACATCGTCACGTCGATAGAACGTGCCGAATAGCTGGTCCCACAGCATCAGGTTTTCGCCATAATTGTTGTTACCGATGCGCGCATCGGCGGCGTGATGCCAGCGGTGCAGATTGGGCGTGTTGAACAGCAGGCTCAGGCGACCGCAACGCAAATCGACATTGCAATGCGTGAGGATGCCGATATACGCGGTCAGCGCGCTGACCCAGACAATGGCATCCATCGAAATTCCCGACAGCAGCAGGAACGGCAGGCTGGCCAGTACGCTGTCGAACGAATCGATGACGTGGAATCTGCCGGTGTTGACCAGCCAGAGTTTGCGCACGCTGTGATGGACCGCGTGAAAACGCCACAGTGGTGGCCATTCGTGTTCCAGCCGATGGATGGCATATAACCCCAGTTCACTCGCGACCAGACCGAACAGCACTTGCGCCGCCAGTGGCCAGGCAGCGAGCGGTGTCGGTGTGCGGCCGTCGAGCAAATCGCTCGCGATGAGACTGACGATGAAAGCCTGCACGAGGCCTTTACTGACCACGGTATGCGCAAGATCGGGAACCAGCTGACCATCGGGGTGCTGCCAATCGACGCGATATGGCAGCAGGCGCTCGAGCAGCAGAAGCCACAGCACCAGCCAGGCATAAGACAGGTTGAAAAACAGCGTCTCGTGACCGAAAGCGAAACCCACTGCGAGTATCGCCGAGGAACTGACGATCAGTGCGGGCCAACCCAAACGCTGGCCCACCGTCACCCAGCCTGCCGCGGTCACCCCAGCGTGCCGCTTCAGTTCAGTCCACAGCTGCGCCGCAGCGCGGTCGAGATGCGGTATTGATTTCTGGTTTTGTCCCGAGCGAGGCCGCACAGCACTTCGGCTTTGACGCTGAAGCCCGTGTTCTGCTCGGCAATGAGGAAGGTATAGCGAGGGCTGCAATTCGACGAACAGCGTTCGTAAAGCTCATGGCCGGCGTCACCGCGGCCTTGCGAGAAATCCATAATCCATTCATTGACTTCATCGACCGTCGCGAAAGGCGCCGGAGCGAAGCGCAACGGTTTTGCACTGGTCGTGCTCTCGAACTGACGGCAGACGTCATTTTGTTCCGCATCGGCCAGAAACGCGGTCGGCGCCACGCGATAGACGACCTCGGTAACAGGCGCGGTCTGGCAGGCCGGTTTGCAGCCCGCCGTGGCGTCGTCGGTATCGCGTGAAAACGCCTCGGTCAACAGTCGTCCGGCGACAGCTTTGATCGAATCGGGATGTCCAGCGAGATTCTGCATGAAGCCGGCCGAACCCAATTCGCTGGCGAGTGCGACTTCAGCGCCAGCAATGCGGCATTCTTCGCCGAGGGGCGTAGCCAGGTCGTCAGCACTCGCGCGCACCGCCAGCAGGCAGAATATCGCGGCGAGCTTCGTGTACGTTGTCCTCATGCGGCCACCAGCCTGCTCATCCATTTGTTCATAAAGCATAAAGACTAAGATCATATTTATCAATAAATAAAAGACAATACATAAACTATCCTCTAATGATAAATCTGCGCCAGATATCATGCAGGGTAGCGGCCGGAATGGCTGACTAACGGGGCGACTACCGGCGCAGTCATTGACGGGTTTCGACCCTGGCCCTATAACGGCCGTTCCTTCGGATCTGCAGTCGATTTACAACCAATGGATGTGATGAGCCCGACGCCAAGCGGCAGACGCGGCGCCTCACTGGGAGAAGACCATGAAGTTATTGAATTCTTTCGGCCCGAATCCGCGCCTGGTGCGCATGTTTGCTCTCGAGAAGGGGCTCCAACTGGACGCCGAGGATCTCGACCTGCTGGCGGGCGCCAACCGCGCTGCGCCCTACCTGGCCAAGAACCCGGGCGGTCAGACCCCGGCGCTTGAACTGAACGACGGCACCGTGCTGGCGGAGACCGTCACCATCTGTGAATACCTCGAGGAAACGCAGCCGCTGCCGGTACTGGTCGGTTCGAACGCGGTCGAGCGCGCGCAGACGCGCATGTGGATCCGACGGGTCGAACTGAATATCACGGAGCATATGTATAACGGGTTTCGCTTTGCTGAAGGCATCGAAATCTTCCGCAATCGTGTGCACTGCATTCCTGAAGCCGCCGACGGCCTGAAAGCAAAAGCCAAAGCCGGGCGGGTCTGGCTGGATGGCCTGATTGCCGGTCGCGACTACATTACCGGCAGCAAGTTCTCGTTAGCCGATATCGTGCTCTACTGCTGCATGGACTTCGCCAAGGATGTCGGCCAGCCGGTCGAGCCTGAGCTCAAGAATCTGCACGCCTGGTACAAGCGTATCGGCGCGCGTCCGAGCGCGACGGCCAGCCTGCATCCGGCTGCACCCCAACTCAAGATGGCCGGCTGAACCTGCCGACATGGAGTACCGATGGGCACCACCGGTGCCTGTCGGTCCTGACAGGGTGGTGAAAAACGACTGCGCTCGCGCGCCTTGTCCTGCCTTCGCTCGCTACGTTTTACACTACCCTGATAATCAGAAGTGCCCTCAGTAGAAAACAACCGTCCGAACTTCAATACTGATCCGGCTCGGTGCGTCGGCCGGCGCGCCGGGATCGCGAAACGCCGAATGCGCGGTATATCGGGCAACACCGCTCGTCGACGAATCGAAACATTTCAATAACAGCGCTTCGCTCGGCTGCTGGCGTGGGAGGTAGTACCAGCGGTGAGCGGCTCGATGACGAACGCTGTACACCTCACCTTGGCGATCCGCATAGCGTAGATCAGTCGCGACAAAATCGTCCTGTGTCAGACTGCGGGCGTCGCACACGGCGAGCGGCACATCGACAACGACATGAGCCAACGGCCGCCATAAGTTGATGAACATATAACGCCTCGCCAGCAGCGTTTCGGCTTCGTCGCCGAACAGATCGACAATCCGCTGTGGCGCTGAGATCTCGGTGTAGTCGTTATGCGCAAAGCGCACCGGCTCACGCACGTTACTCCCGGCGCGAGCTGCGAGTTCCTTGTTACGTACGTTGTGGTCGAACGCGTGTACGCGCGTCGCACCAGTATGTGCTTTCACGGCTGCTACGCAGGCGGGATAGTAGTCACGCACGATGGCGGCATCGTCGAGGCTGTCGGCTGATATCGGTGGCGCCGGGATCATCGCGAAACCCTGCAGGTCGAGATTGATGTCGGATAGCAGTGGCCGCAAGTCGTGTATCGGCATGGCGTGTTTCACGGTTGGCGGTGGCGGCGGCGCGCCAGTGGCCGGTGCGTAGAGGTAATAAGCTGGTCGCGCGCAGTCGGGACTTGAATAGTTCAAGACGGCTTCCAGCGTGTTGCTTTCTACTGTGCTTGGCGAGGACATGACGCAGCACCCGTGTTTTGAATTTGAACACCGAGTGTAATGCGCGCGCACCAGCGCGGCTATACTGGTCAATTAATTTCGAGTGCAGCGTGCATGAGTGAGATCCAGCGTAGCCATTCCGGGCGCAGACGCGATGGCGCATTCGAATGGCGAGCACTGCTCGATCTGGCGCCTTACCTGTGGCCGCGCGAAGTGGATGGTATGCGCCGCCGAGTCGTTCTGGCGCTTGGTTGCCTGGTCTGTGCCAAGCTCGCCACGGTCTACGTGCCACTACTCTATCGCGAGATGATCGACGATATCGCGAACCCTGCTGCGGCAGCGGTGCAGGTGCCGCTCGCCTTGATCGTCGGTTATGGTGTGCTGCGAGTGATGCAGGTCGTGTTCGCCGAATTGCGTGACGCCGTCTTCGCCCGCGTCGCGCAGCGCGCTATACGCGACGTGGCTCTGAAAACGTTCCGCCATGTCCATGCACTGGCGCTCCGCTTCCATCTAGAACGTCAGACCGGGGGATTATCGCGGGCCATCGAACGCGGTACCAAGGGCATCGACTTCGTGCTCACGTTCATGCTCTTCAATATCATTCCGACGCTGATCGAAATAGCACTGGTCTGCGGCATCCTCTGGTATCTGTATGACATCCGGTACGCGCTGGCCACCTTGGCCACCATCGTCGGCTACATCGGTTATACCCTGTTCATCACCGAATGGCGTCTGCAGTACCGGCGGCAGATGAACGAGACGGACAACTACGCGAATACACGCGCTGTCGACAGTCTGCTCAACTACGAAACGGTCAAATATTTCGGTAACGAAGACTTCGAAGCTGGCCGCTTCGACGAAGCGCTTGCACGATACGAACGCGCCGCAGTGCTGAGCAAACGTTCGCTGGCACTGCTCAATATCGGGCAATCAGCGATTATCGGCAGCGGGCTCATCGTGGTGATGGCGATGGCCGGGCACGACGTGCTCGACAAACGCATGAGCGTTGGTGATTTCGTGCTCGTCAACACCTATCTGATACAGCTTTACATGCCGCTCAATTTTCTTGGCTTCGTTTATCGCGAAGTGAAGCAGGCGCTGACCGACATGGAAGCCATGTTTCATCTGCTCGATGTCAATGCCGAAGTGAGCGACCGACCGGGCGCACCGCCTTTGGCGCCAGGCGGCGGTGATCTGGTATTCGAGCGCGTCACGTTCGCTTATGATCCTCGCCGTCCGATACTGCGCGAACTCGAATTTCGCGCACGGCCTGGTCAACGTATCGCGATTGTGGGCGCGAGCGGGGCCGGAAAGTCGACCATCGCGCGCCTTCTGTTCCGTTTCTACGATGTTACCGGCGGCGCGATCCGACTCGATGGTCAGGACATCCGCGAAGTAACCCAACGAAGTCTGCGTGAAGCTATCGGCGTCGTGCCGCAGGATACGGTGCTGTTCAACGATACCGTCTACTACAACATCGCTTACGGTCGCCCGAGCGCAACATCGGCGGAAGTCGAACAGGCCGCGCGCCTGGCCCAGATCCATGATTTCATTGCTAGCACTCCGGATGGCTATGCGACGATGGTTGGCGAGCGTGGGCTCAAATTATCCGGTGGCGAAAAACAGCGTGTCGCAATTGCGCGAACCATTCTCAAACAGCCGCGTATTCTGATATTCGACGAAGCAACCTCGGCACTCGATACGCGCACCGAACGTGACATTCAGGGTGCGCTGGCCGCCGTATCGCGCGGTCACACCACACTGGTCATCGCGCACCGCCTGTCAACGATAGTCGATGCGGACGAGATCATCGTGCTGCAGGATGGCGCCATCGCCGAGCGTGGGCGACACGTCGCACTGCTCACGGCGGATGGCCTGTACGCCCTCATGTGGCGGCGTCAGCAGGAAGCGCTGATTGCGAGCGACGTCAACGACGTCGAGGACTTGCTGATAGTGAACTAGGCGCGCGCGCTGGGTCGGGCCGAGACGCGTGCATACCACTCGAGCGTATGCTGATTTTGCGGCGGGATACCGATCTTGATCCAGCCGACAAAATCGACCGCGCAAAGCGCCGTGATATCGGCCATGGTGAACACCTCGCCGGCCACATACGGTGCCTGGCTCAGGTAGTGCTCCAGCCAGGTGAAGAAGCGGACCAGGGTCTGCTGTCCGCGCTCGATCAGCGATGGAATCGCCGGGATTTCTTCTGAGCCACCGCCGGGAATGCTGCGACGGGCGAAATCCGCATGTTGGTTACGGAACACTTCGGAGCCGGCAATCATGCCGTCGAACTCCATCTTGCGCTGCAGGCATTCGACCAGTGCCCTCTCGCGGGCATTCCGCCCGAGCAGTGGCGGTTCGGGGACGGTCTCTTCGAAATAGCGGCAAATCGCCATGACTTCGTCGATACGTGCGCCGTCGTCGAATTCCAGCACCGGTAGCAAGCCGCGCGGATTGACGGCGAGAAATGCCGGCTTGAGATTTTCCCCGCCGAGAATGTCGATTTCGACAGTGGTCAGGGCAATCCCTTTTTCGGCGAGGAAGATGCGCGCACGGCGCGGATTCGGTGCGACTGCACAGTCGTAAAATTTCATCGCCGGGCGCTCCTGTCGGGGTGTGCGATCATCGCGCGCCCATGGCTGGCCCGCAAGTCGCCCAGGAAATATCCAGGCAGGTCGCTTGCCGGTCAGGCTGGCGGCGGATCGCGAAACTGCAGTTCCGCCAGACGCGCATAGAGTCCACCGGCTGCACTCAGTTCGGTGTGCGTGCCGCTCGCGACGATGCGTCCTGCGTCCATGACGATGATGCGATCGGCGCTGCGGACCGTTGCCAGGCGGTGGGCAATGATCAGCGTCGTTCGGTCGCGCATCAAGTTGCGGAGCGCCTCTTGTACGAGCTGCTCGGACTCGGCATCAAGTGCGCTGGTCGCTTCGTCGAGCAACAGCAGCGCCGGTGCTTTCAAGACCGCGCGCGCCAGCGCGATGCGCTGCTGTTGGCCGCCTGATAACCGCACACCACGTTCACCGACCTCGGTTGCATAAGCCTGTGGCAGCCGCACAATGAACTCATCCGCGGCGGCCGCCTGTGCCGCGGCTTCGACCTGCTCGTCGCTTGCTTCCGGCCGGCCATAGCGGATGTTCTCGCGGATGGTATCGGCGAACAGGACCGTATCCTGCGGGACGATGCCGATACGGGCGCGCACTGCCTCCGGTGCGGCGTCACACAAATTGACGCCGTCAAGACTCACGCTGCCGGCTTGCGGTCGGTAGAACGCCAGTGCTAGTTGAAACACCGTCGACTTACCTGCACCTGACGGTCCGACCAGAGCGACGGTCTCGCTACGCCGCACGGTCAGTGAGAAATCGTGTAGCGCGGCCTGCGTTGGGCGCGAGGGATAGTGAAACGTGACCGCATCGAAAATCAGCTCTCCCCGCGCCGACAACGGCAGCGGAAGTGGCTTCGCCGGAGGGTCGAATTCGGGGCGCGTCGCCAGCAATTCGATCAGTCTCTCAGTCGCGCCAGCGGCCTGCTGCAGAGCACCGAGGATCTCCGACAGGCCGGCAGTCGACCCGCCGACGAACACGGCGTAAAGCAGGAATTGGCTCAGCTCGCCGCCGGTCATACGTCCCGCAACGACATCATGAGCGCCCATGTAGAGCACCAGGACCAGACCGCCAAACACGACGCCGGTACCATAAGCAGTCAATGCCGCGCGCTGGCGTATGCGTCGCCGCGCGGCACCGAAAGCGCCTTCAACGGCAGTGTCATAACGCGAACTCTGCAGGCGTTCCAGCGTGAACGCCTGAACCAGCTGCATGGCGTTCAGGACTTCACCAGCGAGTGCTGCGGTGTCGGCAACGCGATCCTGACTGGCACGCGATAATCCGCGTACCCGTCGCCCGAGCGCAATGATCGGCAGCACCACCGCCGGGATCAGCAGAGCGATGACGAATGCCAGACGCGGGCTCGTTACGACCAGCATGACGAGCGCGCCAATCAAGGTCAGCGAACTGCGCAACGCTATCGATAGACTGCTGCCGACAACGGTCTGGATGAGCGTGGTATCGGTCGTCAGTCGCGACAGAATCTCGCCCGGTCGCATGGTCTCGAAAAACGTCGGACTCAAGCTCAGCACGTGCTTGAATACCGCTGAACGCAGATCGGCGACAACGCGCTCGCCCAGCCACGAAACGAGATAGAAACGCAGGGCCGCGAAGCCGCCGCCGGCGAGAGCCAGGACGAACAGGGCGATGAAAGAACGGTCGACCTGATCTGCCGCTACGCCCCCGAGGCCCGCATCAATGACCTGACGCATTGCCAGCGGCATGGCAAGCGTGGCCGCTGCTGCTGCCAGCAGGGCGCCGATAGCAAGCACGATAGTTCGGCGATATGGGACCAGGAAAGGCAGCAATCCGCGCAGCGGGCGCAGACGGCGAGCGCGCGTGCCGGCAGGGCGCTCGGCGGTTGTTTTAGTCATTCGAATGCTCAGTGAAAGCTTGTAAGAGGCAACGGTCGATGTGCCCGGCGCGCCGGACGAGTGCGGCTGGTAAGATTCTCCCATGGACCGCCGGTGAGCGTCTTCATTGAACTAAACAGAACGCAGGGGAGTGAGGCATGACACGATTGAGCACGTTGAGCCGCAGTATCGCCGGCAAGGTCGCGCTGGTGACCGGCGCGGCGAGCGGCATGGGGCGGGCGACCGCGCACTTGTTTGCTGACGAAGGTGCGCACGTTGCCGTCACCGATCTCGATACCGACAAAGTTGCTGCGGTGGTTACGGAGATCACGGGCGCCGGTGGCAGCGCCGCCGGCTGGGTTCTGGACGTCAGCAACGCCGAACACCGCGCCAGTGTAGTCGCTGCGATTGCGGGTCGTTGGGGTGGCCTCGATATCCTGGTCAACAATGCCGGCATCGCCATCGAGCGGACGCTGGACGCCGAGGATTTTGTCGCCGTGTGGGCTCGGACGCTCGACGTACTGTTGACCTCGCAGGCGCTGCTGATCCGCGAATGCCTGCCGCAGCTGCTGGCGTCGGGTGCCGGACGTATCGTCAATATCGCCTCGACCGAGGGTCTCGGCGCGACCAAAGGTATCAGCCCCTATACCGCGGCCAAGACCGGGGTCATCGGTCTGACGCGCTCGCTTGCGGTCGAATTCGGCACGCGCGGGATCACCGTCAACTGTATCTGCCCGGGACCCATCCGCACCGGCATGACCGCCGGCATCCCGGAAGAACTGAAAGCGGAATTCGCCCGCCGACGGGTCGCACTCAAACGCTATGCCGAACCCGAAGAAGTGGCGCACGCAACCTTGAATTTCGTTTTGCCGGCGTCGCAATACATCACCGGCACGCACCTCGCCGTGGATGGCGGGATGACCATCAAAAACGCTTGATCTCAGGAGGTCACGATTGCGCTCAGGCCGTGCGGACTCAGAATCTCGATCCAGTAGCCATCGGGATCCTTGATGAACGCCAGACCTTTCATCTTGCCATCGTCAGGGCGTTTGACGAACTCGACGCCCAGGGTCTCGAAGCGCGCGCAGGCGGCGTAGACGTCCGGGACAGAGATGCCGATATGGCCGAAGCCTTTGGGGTCGGCATTGCCGTTGTGGTAACCGCCGAATGCAGTGTCGCTTTCGGTGCCCCAGTTGTGGGTTATTTCGACCAGGGCCGGGCGGCCGAATACCCATCGCGCGCGCGCCGCAGGGTCGGTCGGAATGGATTCGCCGGGAGCAAGATAGCCCATGAAATAAAGTGAGAACTGCATGGCTTCGAAATCGTAGCGATCGAGCAGGGTCATGCCGAGGATATCGCGGTAGAAAGGGACACTGACGGCAGGATCGCGAACGCGCAACATGGTCTGATTCATGACGAAACCGTCGGTCGGATTGGCTGTAGGCATTACGGTTCTCCGGTCTGTTCGGGGTTGCGCACTATACCGCGCGGCGGCAGCGGCGTGGCGGTCAGTGCAGGCGTGCGTCGGTAATGTTTTCGCGCGCCGAGCCTGGGTTGACGACGGCGACGCGATCGCGGCCGGCGGCTTTAGCGCCATACAGCGCCTCGTCCGCCTCGCGCAACAGTTCCGTCGTCGATCGGCCACGCGAAGGCAGCGCCGCGGCGACGCCGAAGCTCACGCTCAAACTCGCTCCGATGTGCGAGCCGGCATGCGGAATGGCCAGTTTGCGCAGACTTTCGCGCAGCGTCTCGGCCAGCGCAATGGCGTTGGCGAGCGTGGTATCGGGCAGCAGGATGGCAAATTCTTCGCCGCCGTAACGGGCGGCCAGATCACCTCCGCGCCGCAGCGTTGATTCGAGCAGATGAGCCAACTGCCGTAGACAGGTGTCGCCTGCCTGATGGCCATAGTGGTCGTTGAATTCCTTGAAATAGTCGATATCACACAGGATTAAGGCCAGCGGGTGACCACTGCGAGCGGCGCGGTTCCATTCGCGTTCAAACAACTGGTCGAAACGCCGGCGGTTGGCGATACCGGTCAGGCCGTCGAGAGCGGACAATTTCTCGAGTTCAGCGGCCAACTGTTCGGCCCGATCCTTGGCTTCGCGCAATTCCTGCTCGGTCCGCGCGCGCTGTTCGAGATCGGCTGCGAGCACGATATTGCGGGCATCGACAGCGCTTTTCTCGCGCAGCAGTTCAGCGGCCAGTTCCTCTTTTTCGAAATGATTAATCTGGCCGCGCATGATCAGCGCATGGTTCCGCACGACGACCATGCTCATGGCTGGCAGATAAGCGAAACAGGCGACGCCGACGAGCTGCCAGTAATGATTTCCAGACAGCAGCAACATGACGGTGACTGGAGCGAACTGAAAAAACATGAAGCCGAGCGCGGCTTCGAGTACGAATGCATAAGCAGTTGCGACCCAGGCCGACGTGCCGGCGAGCCAGACGAGGATGGCACAGCGCTCGGCGACGGCGTCAGGGGGTGTCAGCAGCAGGAACGGAATGGCGGTCACCAGACCGTGAACCATCAAGCTGCCGGAAAACGCGCGATGCAGCAGCGGACGTTCAGTAGCGGCGCGCGCACTCCAGACCACGCCGACTGTCAGCCGGGCTGCGGCAAGCAGCGACGTCAGAACCAGCCACGCACCGAGCATGGGTGCCGGCGTCTGGCCGGCAAGCAGTAACGACAACACCACGGCATTGATCAGCGTACCGAAGAAATCAGTCGGGATATGACCGAAAGCCGCCTCGAACCGCCATAGCCGTGTACGCTCGTAGGCCGATTCGCCACGCGTATAGATTTCGATCAGTTCTCGCGGCAGGTTGGCGACCATGCGACCTGTCCTCAGACCTTGAACGCCGGATCGACCTCGACCTGCAGGGTCGCGACCAGGCCATTAGTATGATGGGCCATGCCGATAACGGCGAGCAGTTCACCGTACTGTTCCGGCGTCATGCCTTTGGCGCGCGCTGCGGCCGTATGCGAATGTATGCAGTACTCGCAGGAATTGGCCACCGATACCGCGATGTAAATGAACTCTTTGGTCAGTGGGTCCAGCGCTCCTGGCGCCATGACCTCCTTGATGGCATTCCAGGTGCGCGCGAGCTCGGCCGGATTGTGCGCCAATGCCTGCCAGAAATGATTGATGTAATCGCTCTTCCGCGTTGCTCGAATGTCATCGTAGATGGCCCGCACTTCGGCGCTGGCCTGTTCGTATTCGATCAATTTGACGGTCGCCATGGCGTATTCCTCGCGTCCTCGACAGATTAGCGACCGCTATCGCGCGCGCCTGCATCCGGGATCTCGATAGTCCGGGTCCAGCCGTATGTATCCGGTCGTCGCCCATACTGCAGGCCGGTCAGTTCCTCGTAGAGCCGTGTTGCCACCGGCCCCGGTCGGCTGTCGCGGATGACGATTTCACGATTGCGATAAGAGAGGCGTCCGACAGGCGCAATCACGGCGCCGGTACCCATGCCGAATACTTCGGTGATGCTGCCGTCGTCGAGTCCGGCGATGATTTCATCGATCTCGATACGCCGTTCCTGCACCCGGTAGCCGAGATCAGGGGCAAGCGTCAGCAATGAGCGACGAGTCACCCCACGCAGTATCGCGCCGGTCAGGCTGGGCGTGATGATGTCGGTGTCACGCTGCACGAAGGCAATATTCATAGCGCCGACTTCGTCGATATAGCGCCGTTCGACGGCGTCCAGCCACAGGACCTGCTGATAACCTTTCGCCAGAGCGACTTCGGTCGCCGCGATCGAACCGGCGTAGTTGCCCGGCGTTTTCGCTTCACCGGTGCCACCGGGCACGGCACGGACGAAATCATGCGAGACATAGACCGAGACAGGCGCAAATCCGTCGGCGAAGTAGGGCGCCACAGGCGAGAGAATGATGTAGTGCAGATACTCCCGGCTGGCGCGCACTTCTAGCGTTTTTTCCGTCGCGATCATGACGGGCCGGATATACAGCGCAGTGCCTGGCCGTGACGGCACCCAGCGATGTTCGAGCTGCACCAGCTCAGCGATCGCAGCGAGATGCTGCGCAGGATCGACCGGTGCCATTCCCATGCGCTCGGCAGACAGATTGAAGCGTTCGACGTTCAGCTCGGTACGGAACAGATTGATGTGGCCGTCATCACGTCGATAGGCTTTCGTGCCGTCAAAGATCATCTGCCCGTTGTGATAGACCGTCGTCGCCGGATCCAGCGTCAGCGGGCGATACGGCCCGATGCGTGCGTCGTGCCAGCCTCTGTCGGCGGTATAGGTCTGCGTAAACATGCGATCGGTGAAGGTACGCCCGAAGCCGAGGCTTGCCGGCAATTCGGCGGGAGCGGTGTCCTTGACGGGGTCGTGCGGAAATATGCTGCTCATGCCCATGTTCATTCTTTGGCCTCGGCGATATCAGAACGTGTAAGAGAGGAAAGTCTGCACCACCACAAAGTTCTCGTCGCCGAAAATCTCTTCTGCGGCTGTGTTCGGCGTCGACCAGGCGATGCCGGCATAGCCGTAGAACCGCGGACCGAGAAATCGTTCGACGCCGACGTTCAACTCGTCGGCCCAGTTCGTGCTGCTGACCGGCGTGCCGAAATACTGCGGTTCTTCCAGTTCGTGATGGTAATAATAGAACGTCAGCGCCCAGGTTGGACGCGGAAATGTCTTGAGTTTGAACATCTGCGTCACCTGATTCTGATTGAACAGGTGATATTCGCCAGCGATCTCACCCTGATACCAGGTATCCCAGTCGCGTTTGAAAATCGTGAAAAAAAGTCCGCGGTATTCCTCGTTTTCGGGTGTGCTGAGTTCGTCGCCGGACATCCGCACGTAGCGATAGTCGAAGCGTGGCGTCCACGGCAGCGCAGGGAAAGTGTACTGCGCTTCCACATACCAACCGACGGCGTCGTTCGGGCGCCCCCCAGCTTGTTTGTCAGTGCCGCGCTCAAGTACCCATTCACCGAACAGTTCGAGGTTGGCAATACCGGGAATCTTGACCCTCGCCGCGCGCAGATCCCAGGCCTCGATGCCATCGAGGTTGAAAGCACCGCCCTGCAGGACTTCCAGATACATGGCGCCGAAAGTGCCAATCGTATCGGCCGTAGTCGTTTCGATATTGATACCGGCGACGCGGCTGTCGCGAAAATCCTGATCGGTGCGCAGCCAGAACAGATCTGCGCGCAGCGGCTTGGTGTTGACCTTGAGCACAGCGCTGTTGCGCCAGGATTGAAAGGCGCCAGTCCAGTACTGGCCGTCTTCGCCGCCCTGGTTGAAGTTGCCGTCACCGATGATGAAGCCATCGCCGACGGAGAATTCCTGGCCGCCAACCGAGAGATCAATCGTATCGTTCCGCCATCCGACAAAAGCATGGTCGGTGTCGAAAGCCTGATCACCCGAACGGGCAATCTGCCCCGAGATTTCGCCATCCAGCGTGGTCGTCGCAGCAACGAAAGAAACGCCGCCGTAAACCGACGAGGCGCCCGCCACCTCGGTCGGCGCCAGCGCGAGCGTCGCTTCCAGCTTGGGTTTCAACGCAAGATACAGTACCGAGCGTTCGGTTTCGCCGATGCTGTCGAGCGCGCCGAGTCCGTAATTGATGCCGTTACCGCGCTGCAGCCCGAGCAACGTTCCGAAGCTCGGCTTGATATTCGCCTTGCCGATGCTGATCGTCTCGAAAGCGTTCGCGCCCGATGCCAGCGCGAGCAATGCGCACAGCTGGGCAATGCCTTGTAACGTTCTGCTCATCTCGGCATCCGCACTGCCACTCAGCTCAGCAGGTCGGCCAGTGCGCGGTCGATAAACGCATTGTCTGCCGGGTCGATGCCAAAGCCGGCCCCGTGCCCCCATTTGGATGGGATAACGCGGAGTTCGGCCCGTGGCATGTGGGCAACTTCGTAGTCGTTGTCGGGTACGCGGAAATACAGATCGGTCTCCCCCGGCATGACAATCGTACGGCAGGTAATCGCGGCGAGAGCTCGCTCGAAATTGCCACTGAAGCGCGGATTGGCGCTGATATCGCCCGACATCCACGTTCGCGCCATGGCAATCAGATCGTTGGCATCGTTGCGCAGAAAATATGCCTGCGTAAAACGCACGACATCGTCCCTCGAATGCAGGCCCAGTTGGCGATAAAGCCGTTCACGAAAAAAATCCTGCGAAAACAGCCAGGCCGAATAGACATGCCCGAAAGCGCGCAAGCCTCGCACCGGCGGAGACTGGTACCAGCCAGCGTTAAAAGCGGGGTCCAGCTCGAGTGCCTGAACCGCGCTGTCGACGAACACGTAGTTGTGTTCGGCGGTGCGGGCGCTCGCGCAGATCGGCGCAATGGCATCAATCATGTCGGCAAACAGCGCGCCCCATTGATATGACTGTTGGCCACCCATGGAAAACCCGGTGACGAGACGGATACGCTTGACACCCAGATGTTCCGTCAATAGTTGATGCTGGCAAATGACATTGTCGTACAGCGTCATCAGCGGAAAAGCGCCGGCGCCGTAAGGCGCGGTTGTATTGCTCGGCGAACTCGACAGGCCGTTACCGAACATGTTCGGAACGACGACGAAGTACTTGTCGATATCGATCGCGCGGCCCGGCGCCACCATGAATTCGGTTTCAGGGTGCCGACCACCATAGAAGGTCGGTACAACAACGACGTTGTCACCGCCCGGCGCGAGCGTTCCGAACGTTTTGTAGACAATATTGACGTCGAGAGTGAAGCCGCTCTGGGTGGTGTAGGCCGGGATGGCGTAGTGATTGACCGTGCTCATGTGTATTCCCCACAAAAATAGTAGCCGTTATGAGCTACTGACTGGAGCGCGATTGTGCGTTTTCAGCGCGTCGCCTGCAGTTTCAGACGGCGCACGCCTGTGAGCGCATGGTATAGCCAGCGGATGGGTGCAGGCGACAGGGCAGCCGAGCCAGCCAGCCAGGCGAAATTCGGTGCGAAGAACGCGGCATGGCCTGGCCCAAACTCGTAGCGCACCATACGGACCAGGTCGAGCCAGTTCAGGCTATCGGCAAGGCGAGCCTGATGTCGCGGATCGTGGGACTGGTCCTTGTTCGTAGGCAACCAGGCGACACCACGCACATCCGCCGCTTCCGGGCCCGTGGCAAACTTTCGGGCAGCCGTAAACGCGCGCTCGCGATATACGCGTGAGGTGGGGTCCACATGTGGCGACGCAGCGACGCGGCGGGCGTAATCGACGATCGCGGTTTGCATTTGATGGGCGAACTCAAGGACCTTCGGATCGCGATGCTCGGCCTTGAAGGTCGGTTCCATCCCTGTGGCTCCACGTTGGTAGCCGCTCGCACTCGGGTGGTCGGCGACCGTGAACAGATGCTCGAGCAAAAGCATGGTGGTCAACTTGAAGAACCAGTCGCCGCGCAGCGGACTGTCCAGATCGCCGACCGTTGGGCTGACGAACGGTATGCACCGCCCCCTCTCGGCGAGCGGTACGTGCCCACTGATAACACCGAGGTAATAACCGTGCACCGGCGTGCCGCCGGCGAGATTGATGACCTCATTCAGCGCTCGTTGGCACTTCAGCGTCCAGCCGACATCGACGATAGCGGCAGTCGGTGATGCCAGCAGTCCTTCTTGCGCCAGATAGGCAGTCAGATCGACGCGGGTCAGTCGGGCCCGTTGCTCAATCGTTGAGGCCAGTGGTTCAGACAACAGGATGTCAATGAACGCACTGAGCGCGGTGCTGTTCAGTTCTTTGTCGAGATATTCTTCACAGTAGCCATGACCGGCAAATACAGCTCGAGTAGCGTCGTCAGTGAGTTCTAGACGGCGCAAGATATCGCGCGGTGTTACCGCCATTCCACGTGTCCAGGCCCACTCCAGCGCAGTGGCGTCCAGATTCGTCACTGCGGGCAGGAACCATGCCTGGCGCGAGCCGTACAGGTAACGGCAGCGTGGCATATCGCCGCCAAGCGCTTGTGCGATCCGCAGGAAGATTTGACCGTCACGCGAGACGAAGTACAAAGTTTCCAAACCGCGCGCCCGGGCATCTGCCAGCACCCAAGCGACGAATGCGGTCAAGAAAGGGCCAATGACGTTAGCAGCCAGGCGGGCAATTGTGGCGTCCCCGCTGGTGACCAGTCGTGCGCCTCGACTGAGGCCGGAAATCGCCGAATGATTGTAATCGCTACAGAACGCAACGCAGGTTTCCTTGTTACGTTCATAGCGGTTCGGGAGACTTTCTACGTACCGCTTGGCTTGAATGCCTAGACGCCGTGGCACTCGCCAGTCGTTCCGGCGATGATCGCCGACATGAATCAGCTCATGACTGGCCAGCCGTTCTGCGGCAAGCACGTGCTCGAACAGGCGCCCACTGCCTTTGGTCAATCCGATATCACCGGAGACGTACACCGAAGAACGAGCGCAGTCTACGCCGTGACCGCGCAACAGTTCGAGGATGAAATCCCCAGGAAGATACATGTCAGAGATGAAAATTACGCGCTCGCCGTGCGCATGTAGATCGTGAATGCGAGCGATAGTCGAAGCGATCGCAATCGAGCAATTACGTTCTGCGGCCAGCTCTGCGTTCCTTGCGGTAGCGGTTGCGATCTGCCAGGGCGTCAGCTCGGCAAATTCTTCAAAGATATCGTCGAAACGTATATCTTCGCGCAGCGCATGCCGCTGTCGTGCGGCTTGTTCGGCCCTCACCCGGGCGGCGACAAACTCGTCTGGCGACCAGCTCGCCGGTGCGACATCGCGCAACAGTAAAGCCACGTCGTAGAACAAATCTATCGGGCTCAGAAACGGTCGCGTAATGCAGGTATCGAACACATCGAAGGAATGCACTTTGATCGCCATCATGGCAGCTCGCCAGCGCCACGTCGTTCGCCAATTACCTGCTCGAGTAGCCTGGCATATTCGGTGACCATGCGGTTTATGCAATAACGTTGCGAACGTTCCAGCGCGAGCGCTGAGTAATGCGCACGGACGTTGGCGTCGTCGGCGAAATCCCCGAGCGCCTCGGCCAGTGGTTCCACCGCTTCGGGCGGGACCAACCGTCCGTAGCAACCGCCGTCCAAAATCTCACGCGGTCCACTTTGACAATCGGTAGCGATCACTGGGCGGCCCAAAGCGAGCGCCTCGAGTAGCGCATTTGGCATGCCCTCCCACCGCGAACTCAGCACGTACGCGTCGGCGCGGCCCAGCCAACGATAGGGGTTGGCGTCCCACCCCAGGAAATGAATACGGGTTGCGAGCCCGAGTTGCCTGGCCTGCGTACGGAGTGCGGTTTCGTCGGGGCCAGTGCCAAGCAATAAGAGCTGCCAGCGTGAGGCACGTGGCTGAGCCAGCGCCGCGAGCAGGATATCGAACCCTTTCTGCGCCTGCAGGCGGCCGACAGCTACCAGCCACAGGTGCTCTGGAGTACGAATTGGTGCTGAATCGGGTAAAGCGTCCGCAGCACGCGCGGCAAGGTCAGCACCGTCAACCCCGTTGGCAATCGTTACAATACGTTCGCTGGCAACGCCGAATGATGCTCGAAGGTCGACTGCAGCTGCATTAGACACGCAAACATGCCGGGCCGCCCGTCCATAATAGGCGCGTATGAATCGTGCGTGCAGCATCGGCCACGGCAGACCTGCGAGCTCGCGTGATAGATAATTGCGATCAGACAGTACCAGCGCGCCAGGCCAGCGATACCATTGTTGAGCAAGTAGGGCGATTAGATTGCTATAAGGCAGAAAGCTCAGGACGCAATCGGGCTCCCATGCTCGCAAGTGGCGGCCGAATCGAGCGCTGGCCAGACGCAGTGTACGGACCAGCTGCTGCAGATGTTGTTGTGCAATGGCTGAGCCATGGTGGTCAGCTGGTTTTTCACCCGCGAAAGTACGGAAGCCGGCGGCGAGCAGATGATCGAACAGGCGGTCAGGCCAGGCCAGGCGTGCACGATCGAGTCTCGCCGGCGGTCGTCGCGTGAGCGGTACGAGACCGATAGTCGGAGCGACCGATTGCCGGTTGACCGTATCCAAAGTCAGCACAATCTGAATCTCGAATTGCGTCGGATCGAGTCGCGCAGTCAACGCCGTCAAAACTTTCTCGGCGCCACCGCCGGTCAGTGAGTCGATCGCGCACACCAGCCGAAAGGGCGCCACCATGGAGCTCACGTCCAGCGTGTCACCGGCCGAACCAGTAGAGCAAGTATTCGGCACCAGCGCCAGACCAGGCGCGCCGCACACATACCGTGATTCGTGAGGAGTGCGTACACAGAACGTTCCGGAAATACAGCGGCGTCGAACGCGCGCTGCAGCGCCAATCCGGATACGTCGATACGGATGGCGTCCTCGAGTCCCCGCGAACGCCACACCTCGGGAGGTCCGATCAGCGGTGCCTGCGGCGCCAGCTCCAGTTCGAAGAGTGCGCGTTCCGCTACCGCAGCCGTGTCGATGCGTGCGAGGGTCGGAGTGGTCTTTCCATTGCGTGCATCTGCCCACGCTGACAGGCATATGCGGAAATCAACATCGGTGTCCTTCAACGCAGCCCATGCCGGCAGAAGATCTTGGGCAAGGTCCGCGTGCTTGTGAGCGTGCAGGCTGGCTTTGGCGTAAATATCAATATGGGCCTGTTCGTAATCATGAAGACCGATGCATGTACGGGATTGTAGAAGTCCATAACCCTTGATGCCCATCGCCTGAATCAGCTTTGTTTCCGGACGAAGCGTCCCGATACGTGGCATCACAGTCAACGCTTCTTGGATAAGTTCGCTCCGATAAAGATGGTTGCCGGCAGGGCGTCTGCACAGCATGAACTTATCGTGGACCAGCCCTTGCACGGCGAACACATCGGGGTCGGCGCTGCGCGCTTCAGCCAGGATCCCGTGCAGGTCTGGCAGCACCAGGACATCGGCGTCGATGCAGAGTGTCCATGGTCGGCCACTGCGCAGTCCGGCTTCGAGCGACGTCTGCATGACCGTCATGAAATCGCCCGCCGCTATGCGCAGCAATATTGCCGAAGGCAGTAGCTTGGCAAGCAGCGCTGCGCACACGTCTGCAGTGCGTTCACCGCTCTCGCGCACGACAATACATAGATCGCTTCCGTAAGCGGTCGTCATGCCAGTGGCGACAAGCCAGATAGGTCATATGGCTTTCGGCAGATAAAAAAATAGCCGGTAGTCGCATCCAACGACGGTGCCACCCGGTCCAACTGTTCCAGCGCGAGCGCCAACGGGACCAGCACCAGCGATAGCAGAAAGGCCCGGTTGCGGCCGGTATCACCGAGTTGCGCATACGGGCGCAGCAGCAGTACGGCGATAGCGGCGAAGTAGCCGTTACGCTCGCGCAGACTCAGCCACTCGAAATCGCGGAACAACCAGTACAGTCCATGGAGTGTATAGCGAAAGAAATCGAACGGTTGATCATGCATCGGCAGCATGAATGGTGTCGAAGCTATCAGGATCCCACCAGGTCTCAGGACACGGGCGACTGCGGCGGCGGCGCGTTGCGGTTCGCTTACGTGTTCCAGGACCTCTAGCATGAACACGGCCTCGCATGAGGCATCCGCTATCGGCGCAAGATCGCGTACATCGGCAAGTAGATCTGGTTGGCGCCCGCTATCCAGGTCGACGGAGCACGCCTTGACACCCTGACGCGCCAGGATGTCGGCTATCTCACCACCGGCGCCGACGTTCAGCATGATGCCAGGGCCACGCAACTCGAACCTGGTAATTGCGTCGACAAGCCAGGCTTCAAGGTGGCGACGCGAACGCCGTTTCGAAAGTCGGAGTAAAGCTGCCAGCCAGCGTTCGCGCCAGCGTTGATACAAGGCCGGGTGTACTGGCAGGCTCATGCTGCCGCCGCGACTGCGTCCCTGTCCAGCCATCGCCGCGCCCACAGTTCCGCAGTCAGGAGTAACCAACGTGCGCGCATTCCGCGCGCCGCATCAGCAGCGGTGATCTGCGCAAGTCCACGCGCCCAGTCATCGCGTAATACTCCCTGGTCGAGCAATCTGCCGCGGTCCAGCCGGCTGTGAAACAAGCCCAGGAACGCGTTATTTTGCCACAGCGAAAGTGGACTGCTGAAACCCTTCTTGCGCACACTCACGCTATGGACAGGTAGAAATTGCCTGGCAATCTGCTTGAACAGCGCTTTGCGTTCACCGCTGGCGTAATGCAGTTGGGCAGGAATACGGAGCGCGAGATCGACGACAGCAGGATCGAGGAACGGCACGCGAGCTTCAACGCCGCTGGCCATCGCGGCGCGGTCGACCTTGCATAGGATATGGTCGACCAGATACAGATTCATATCGATGGCGCGCGCTGTACAGACCGCTGGGATGTCGCTGCTGAACCATGGTCGCATCAGGTCGATAGCCTGGTCTTCGATCCGGTCGCGGAATTTACTGTCGAGCAGCAAGGCTTGTGCCTGGTCATCGAGACAGCCTTCGTAGGCAAAATAGCGCGATAGCTCGGTTGGTGAGGCTCGACGCGAAGCGCACAGGCCACCCTTGCGCAACGCACGCCATCCGCTGCGTGAGAGACCAGCGGAGGCCCACGGAGGTGCATCGAAGTCATCGTAGCGAAGGTAGCCCAGGAACAGTTCGTCAGCGCCGTCACCGCCGAGCGCAACGACGGTCGAGTGTTGCCGGGCCATGCGCGCGACCTGCATGAACGGCAATGGACCGTTAGGATCAAACGGCTCATCGAAATGTTCGGTAAGCGACTCCAGTCCAGCCAGGGCCTGGCCTGCGTCGAGCACGTGCTCGAAATGCTCAGTGTTGAAATGTCGCGCGACTCGTCGTGCGTAGATCCGTTCGTCGCTGGCTGCGTCATCAAAACCCAACGTGAATGTTTTCAGTGGTATGCCAGTGCCACGGGCCAGCGCAACCAATAAGCTGGAATCTATACCACCACTCAAAAAGCAGCCGAGTGGGACGTCTGCCACCAATTGCGTGCGAACTGCGTCAACGAGCGCATCACGCAGTTGCCAAGCACAATCATTGGCATCGCCGCTCAGTGGTCGACAGTCCGGCTCCCAGTAACGGGCGATCGAAAGACGCCCGTCGCGGTAGATGCCATAATGAGCTGCCGGCAGTTTTGCCATGTTGGCAAAGATCGCCCGATCGCGTGGCACGTAACCATAAGCAAGGAAATCGCGCATTGCAGTAGGCGAGATCCTGGCATCGAAAGCTGGGTCGCCCAAAATAGCCTTGGGCTGCGAAGCGAAACTGAAGTGTTCGGCGTAGTGCGCATAGTACAGCGGTTTTACGCCGAGCGCGTCGCGGGCGATCAACAGTTCGCGACGTTCGGTGTCCCACAAGCCGAACGCGAAAATGCCGCGCAAGCGTGACAGCATGGCGAGGCCCCAGGCAGCGTACGCTTCTACAATCACTTCAGAATCAGTATGCGTTCGAAAACGATGTCCCGCAGCAATCAATTCCGCACGCAGTTCGCGATAGTTATAGATCTCTCCGTTGAACGTCAGCCATAGACGGCCGTCGATGCTGTTCAGAGGTTGTGCGCCGCCGCGCTAAGGTCGATGATTGCCAGACGTCGGTGTCCGAACATGAGCAGGCCGTCGTCACTGCGATGCACGCCGCGGCCGTCCGGACCGCGAGCTTCCAGCGTATCCAGCATGCGGTCGAATGTTGCAGGTGCAAGATCAGCGCGGGTGCGCAGCGTACCGAGGATGCCGCACATTCAGTCGAACTCCCAATGTCCGGCGCACACGAATGTACCAAGATCTCCGGTGAGATTGCGTGCCGTGTCGTCCTGCAGCAAGACTTTGAACTCAAGTGCTCGCCGCCAGGTATCCAGGCGTACAAATCTGTCGACCGCGATGACGTCAATGTAATACCAGCCGCTGGTCAACTGACAGGCCTCGAGACTGAAGCGCACTTGGTGCTCGCCATCGAAGGTTAGGGCTTCGCTCAAGCCATTGGTTGTCAGCATTGCGACCATGGTATTGCTGGCCGAACAGATCTCGAAGCGCAGTCGAACCTGGTGCAAAGGTCGCGTGGTCCGCACGCGCGCAACGATCGCCAGAGGCTGACCGCTCACCACGGATTGCAAGTCGTTGGCCGCATGTTCGAGTGTGACCTGCTCGACATACAGGCTATGCGTACCTTCTCGCGTTGTGTGACTGCCGGCAGTGTTCGGTGACATGGCCTGTTGACGCAAATCATGGTAGAGAGCTTGAGCTTCTTTGGCCGGCGCTATTGGCGACAATCGACCGCGCTCGACTACGGCCGCCAAATCGCATAGGCCTTCAATCTGCCACGGACTGTGTGAAACGATGATAAAAGAGGTGCCGGCCTCGCGCATGGACAGAATGCGGTCAAAACATTTGCGCTGGAACAGACTGTCGCCGACTGCCAGTACTTCATCCACCAGCATGATATCTGGAGCGAAATGCACTGCAACCGCGAAGCCCAGGCGGACATGCATTCCGCTGCTGTAGTTCTGTACCGGAGTGTGTATGAATTCGCTAAGTTCAGAGAATTCGATGACATCGTCGATTAATGCCGCGAGTTGACGGCGCGAATAACCGAGCAGAGCCGCGCTGACCTGGATATTTTCGTAGCCTGTCAAGATCGGGTTGAAGCCGGCACCGAGCGCAATCAGCGCACCGACTCGACCACGAACCCGAAGTTCTCCAGTATCGGGTTTGATCAAACCGGCGATCAATTTGAGCAGCGTACTTTTGCCGGCGCCGTTATGCCCAATGATGCCGAGGCTCTGACCTCGCGCGAGCGTGAAATCTGCCGCATGCAGGGCCCAGAATTCCATTTCTCTGAGGGTGCCGAAGTCAGCAGTATCACAACAGATTTCAGAAAAAATGTCGCGAACCCCGTAGATGAGAGAGCGTTTCAAATCCCGGCAGAATTTCTTGCCGAGACCGCGCGCGACGATTACTGCGTCGTCGGGTGCCGTCGATTTGACAACTGACGGCATCGCCTACATGCCCAGCCGGGCGACGACGTGCGGGATTGCAAGCCGTAGAAAAAGCCAACCAACGCACAACGTGACTCCGCTCATCAGGATTACAACGAAACAGATTGGCCATGCCTGCGTATCGATACCGAGCAAGGCTGCGCGAGTCGCATCGAGTAGCGGAGATACCGGGTTGAGTATGCTGATCAGCTTGTTGGTTGGATAAGCTACCGGCGTCACCAACAGCCACAGCATGAGCAACGGTGCGAGCGATTTTTCGACATCTTTATAAAGTGCTCCGACCGGCGCGAGAAGCAGCCCCACTGCTGTCCCAGTGACAATCAGAGCTACCGTACCGGGGATGGCGAGCACGGCGCCGAAGCCGGGCTGGACTCCGTAGTAAAACAACACCGGTGCCACGACGACGGCACGCACCAGTGCACCAAACGAGGTTACGATGACGCCGCCCAGGATCAACGCTTCGTGCGGAAAGCTGATCTTGACCAGCATATCTCGACTGCCGACGACCATGCGAAGTGGAGCCAGGACGGCGTCTGAAAAATTCTGCCACACCAGTGCACCGACGATAACGTAGGCTGGATAAGGGACTGGTGTTGCTGTACTGGTGAATATTTGCCGGTCGCGCAAAACGATGAAACTTGCGGCGATCAGCAGGGGCGGCATGAATGCCCACAGGTAGCCCAGTACACTCTGCCGGTAAAGTGCCTTGATATCGCGCACTGCCAAGCGCCATGCAAGACTCCGCGAACGCCATGCGTCACGCGTCATCTGATGGAACAAGCGACGCGGCTCTCGGAGCAGCGGTGCCGGAGAATAAATACGTTCGTCGACAGGCGGCAACATCTTGCTCACGCGTTGCGCAGGTTCCGATGAGGGCGGCTCTCAACCACCGTCTCGAGCAGCGCCCCAAGTCTTGCCGCCTGTTCGACCCAGGTCGGCGGCCGGCGCGCAACACGGTGACGCTCGGCGAGTTGGAACCGCAGACTGGTAAGCAGGCTCTCGCAGTTGTCCGGATCGTACAGTGCTCCGGGACATTCGCTCAATGTCGCTGCGATCGCACCGACGCGCGCTGCCACGACCGGTATCTCGCAGGCGATGATTTCATATAATTTCTGCGGAAAAGCATAGCGACCGAACTCGTTGTCGCGCATGCAGATCACCGCTACATCGAGCGCGCTGAAAAACTCCGCCATTGCCGTATGCGGCAATTCGCCAAGAGCGTAAATATCCGGTGCATCGGGCAATGGTACCGACAGATGGACCTTGCCGGCCAGTACCAGCCCGATGTCGTCGCGCTCTGCGCGCAGGCGACGATAGGCTTCGAACAGCGTTGCTGTTCCACGCGAGGCGTCCAGCGCGCCTGCCGTGCCGATCAGTAGACGGTTTGCCGGCAGGTCGTAGCGGCTGCGACTTGCTGCTTGCGGGCAAGGCTGGAACAGTGCGCCGCTGATGGTGCTTTCGAGCGTCACCGTAAGTCCGTGCGGCCTGTATTCGCGTTCTATCATGGCGCGGAGCGGCTCGCTGACGCAGCTCACGGCATCGGCTGTGCGGAGCGCACGTCGATAAGCCGCTGCCAGACCAGGCAGCCGGCTCAGGCTGAAGCTTGCATAGTTGTCGTAGAGATCCAGTGCAAACGGCCGGTCGCAGGCTTGGGCGAAAGTCCGAGTTATAGCGGCATGCAGGGAATCCGAGCCGCCGACCAGTATATCCGGCGCGAAGCGCTCGATAGCAGCGGAAACCTGGCGTCGATAGCGCAGGAATCCAGGAACCAGCAGGCGGCCGAGATCGCACGACTGCCAGAGCAGGCGACCGTCACCGCCGGCATCTGTTGCCTCGAACGGTTGGCCTTCGCCGCGGTAGTTGAGGCAGATAACCAGCACTTCATGGCCGAGTCGGGCCAGTTCGCGCGGGAGTTCGTACAGGCGCGCATAGCGATCGCTGATCACGTCCTTGCGCATATAGCGGCGTTTGAACAGACACAATATGCGCAAGGGGTGCGTCGTGCCGTTCGGCGCTGTCACCGATATCACGGGCTGCTCAGCGGCTGGCGATGTCATGGCGGCTGGTCACAGCTGGCGGCGCGCGGGCGGATTGCCGAGGTGTCCCAGCCAGCCATCCCACAGACCGGTCAGGTAGGCGCGCAGTTGGCGTCTTCTGTCGGGTTCGTGAAGTAGTGTCGCCAGCAGCCGAAGCAGCAAACCGGGCAGTGTGGCCGTATACAGCGCCAGCCCAAGATGTCGGCGGGCGATGACCACTTTGTTTCGCACATAGAAGTAACGTCGCCACGGCGCCAGGCGCAGGCAGAAGACACGGCGGCCGGCGACAGAGAAATGATAATCACTCGGTCGTGGATGATGCAGACGGCTGTCACGGACGAGATAGCTGGCGGCGCCATATCGACGCGCACGCAGTACATATTCGATATCGTCGCCTGAAATAAAGAATGCTGCGTCCGGCAGCCCGATACGCTGGACCAGCGTGGGCGCGATCAGAAAGCCCAGGAACGGCAGACTCGCTGTCGGTGTGAGTGCAGGCAGCGCCGCCGGATCGCGGCTCACCTGTTCGCCAGTGGGTGCATTGATGGTCACCGGCCAGCACAGCTCGGAGCGGCCGTCGTTGCCGGTACAGACCGCGGCAGAGCCGTAGACATTGGAAGGATCGGGCGCTACGGCGAGCAGCGCGGCCAAGGCCGCAGGCTCGGCGATGGCGTCGTCATCGGTAAGCCAGATCCAATCGAGATCTTCTTTAAGACAGTGCGCGATGCCGGTACAGAAACCGCCGGCCCCGCCCAGGTTCTCTGCGTTGCTCAGGCAGGTAATCAGCGGATGATTGGTCCAACCCAGCGCGTGCATGACTGCTGTAGTGTCGTCTGTACTCGCATTGTCGACAATGACGATACGGGCCAGCTGGCAGGTCTGGGCAAGCAGTGCTGCAATGGCTTGCTGCAACAACGCGGAGCGATTGTAGGTGACAACGACCGCGGCCACTCGCAGCGTGGCGGAAGGCTCTGACGGCTCACTGCTCATCGCGGGAGTATTCGTCGTCGAGACCCGTAATTTCACGCGCAGTTTTCAGCGCCGTGGCGACTACCTGATCCATGTTGTAGTAGCGATATTGTGCCAGGCGTCCGACAAAGAAGACGTCCGGAGTCACGCGCGCCAAGCGCTTGTAGCATTGATAGGTCTGTTCGTTGGCAGGATTGGGTATCGGATAATAAGGGTCGCCATCTGCACACGGATACTCTTTGACGATTGAGGTCGTCGGCGCGCTTTGCCCGGTCAGGTACTTGAATTCGGTTATGCGGGTATAGGCGTGGTCGTTCGGATAATTCACCGTGCCGGTACTCTGATAGCGCGGCTGTGCGTGGTGTTCGTGGACGAACTCCAGCGATCGATAGGGCAGGCGGCCGTACCGGTAGTCGAAATAACCATCGACAGGACCGCTGTAGATGGTGAGGCGCGGCGCGTAGCAAGCGCGTTCTTCGAAATAATCGACGCCGGTTTCGACAGTGATGCGTGGGTGATCGAGCATGGCCTGAAACATCGCGGTATAGCCAGCCTGCGGCATGGCCTGATGCCTGTCGGAGAAATAGCGATCATCGTCATCCGTGCGGGTGGGGATACGGGCGGCGACGCTCGCCGACAGCTCTGAGAGATCGAGTCCCCATTGCTTGCGGGTGTAACCGCGAAAGAACTTATCGCAGAGATCGCGGCCAACGCTTGCCAGCACGGCCTGTTCGCTGGTTGATATTTGCTCGCAGGGTTCGGCCACTGTCGCCAGATGCGCAGCGACGCCGGTTTCGTCCAGGGTCAGGCCATAAAGGCGGTTGATAGTCGTGCGGTTGATCGGCATCGGATAGAGCTGGCCATCGACCTCGGCCAGGACACGGTGCTCATAGGAGCGCCAGGCGGTATAGCGCGAGAGATAGGCAAATACACGATTGGACTGCGTGTGAAAGATATGCGGCCCATATTGGTGGATGAGCAGGCCGTGGGCGTCGTAATGGTCGAAAGCGTTGCCACCGATATGGCAGCGTTTCTCGATGACCCGGACATTGCGGCCGGCATTCGCCAGTCTTTCGGCGACGACTGCGCCGGCGAATCCGGCGCCGATCACGAGCACGTCGAGATTGGCCTTGTGCATGCGGTGGGGCGGCTAGGTCAGAGTCGGATGAGGGTACACGCGCGGATTATGCCGAAGTTCGACGATACACGCATGACCTGCCGACAGCGCCGGCAGCCCCAATGCGGCGCTGATGCCACAACGCGCGCGCGGTCAGCTGTAAGCGTTGACGGCTTTCCGTCCGCGCGCCACATGCCGCATAGTCTCGGCGACATCGTCGCGTGCGACAGCGGCCGACGAGGCGACACGCGCCAGTATCGGTTGCGCTTGCAGGTAAACTGCGAGAACCAGCGTCGTGTTGTCTCGCGGTGGCGCCGCAAGCTGATCGTTCAGGGCCTGCGCGCAGATATTGGCCGTGACCCAGTCAGCGACAACGGCGGCTTTCTCGAGATCGTCTATCCCGCGCCGGACAGCGTCTGCCCAGACTTCGGCCTGGAGTGCGTAGCCCATGCCGGCCTCAGCCGACCAGCAACGCGGTGGAGCCGATTTCATTCAGCGCATCACGGGGCGGCTCAACCTGATTTTCTATGCCTTTCCAGCCGGCGCGGATCTGCTGCAGCAGTTGTTCGACTTCAGCGAGCTTGGTGAGGTCGTTGTGCAGGTTGGCGGTCACCAGCGTGCGTGTCATGTAGTCATAGAGCTGGTCGAGATTGTCGGCCAGGGCGCCGCCACGTTCCAGATTGAGGCTTGCGCGCAAGCCGTCGATGATCGAAGTGGCCCAGCCGATGTGTTTGCCCTTGGCGGCAATATCGCCGTGTTCCATCGCACGCCGCGCAGTGCGCAGCTTATCAAGTGCGCCGTCGAGTAGCAGCAGGATCAGTCGATGCGGACTGGCAGTTTCAATATCGGTTCTGAGGCCAAGGCGGGCATATTCGTCGACCGCGTTGAATGCCTTCTGTGGATAGCTCATCGATACTCCTTATGCGGGTGACGCGGTGCACGAACAAAGTTCTGATCGTGCAGCGCGGCGGCGTGGTGAGCGCAATCTGTTTATGGTGTAGCGGCGTCGAACCTCTCGGGCTTTACTTGGAATTGCCCGATAGCGCCGCAAATTGTGTCGTCAAATAATTGCTGGTGGTGTTTAACGTGGCCACCAGCGAATCGAGCGCGCTGTACTGTTGAACCAGCGCCTGTTCCTTGATCGTCAACCGGTATTCAAGATTCACTCGTGCGTCGCGAATGTCGTCTATGCGCGAGCGTAGACTCTGTTCGCGATTGTCAAACACACCACCGGCGTCGACGAAAGACTTCGCCAGAGACTCGAAGCGCGTGGCAAGACCGGTCGTGTCATTGGCGAACATGTCGGCGACGCCTTCGGCGTCCTGAGCCAACGCGTTGTTGAAGATCGACGTATTCAGCGTCAGGCGGCCGTCGAGTCCGGTCGTAATACCGAGTTCGGAAGCGAAGGAATAGCGCCCACCGTTACCGACATCGGTGTTTAACAGGTTGCGAAACTGGGTCGAGAGGCTGTTCAATGCGCCGCGCTCGGAGGCAAGTACGTTACCGCGCAGCTCGGAAATTGTTTTCACGACCTGGTTGTAGACGCCGATGAACTGATTGACCGAACCGGCGATCTTGGCGTCGTCGCGACTGATCTTGAGCGTTACTTCACCGTCGTCGACCAGATTCAAGGTAACGCCGTCGATAATATCGCTGATGGCATTTCGAGTCCGGGTCACCGTGAACGCGCCTTCCATGATCAGTTCGGCGTCGAGGTCGGCCTCGGTGAACCCACCGCTGCCATCGCGGTCGCCGTTCAGGGTCGTCAGCGCGAAGAGGTCCGGACCGGGAACGTTCGGGAGCAGTTTGGTTGCGTAACCCACTGTGAGGGCGTTGTCGGAGCCTGTCTCATTGGCCGACAGTGTCAGGCGATAGCCACTGTTGTCATGCAGAATCGAGGCGGTCACACCCTGATTGTCGGTGGCGTTGTTGATGGCATCGCGGATTTGGCCAAGCGTCTTGTCGCCGACTTCGACGATGAACTCGTCGCTGCCAACCTTGATCTTCATGGTTGCTTCCGGGGCGCCTATTTTCACGACGTCGGTGTTGAGGAAAAAATTCGTCGCTGCCTGGCGATGGTTCTCCGCGATACGGTTGACGTCGATCTGAAAGGTGCCTTTCGCGGCTGTGCTGTCGGCGCTCGCCGTCAACACCTTGTCATCGGTGGATACGGCCTTGGCGAACTTGAACTTGGCCGGATCGGACAAATCCGTCATCGCCGAACGCAGCAGCGAGACATCGCTTTTGAGCTTGCCGACTGCGCTGAACTGGGCTTCGAGTCCGATCTGCTCGGTCCCGAGCGCGACCAGCGGCTGACGCTCGATGGTCATCAGCTGGCTGATAATGCCGCGGATGTCGAGGCCGGAACCGACGCCGGGTGTACTGATACTCATGAACGCATCCTCGCGGCGTCGGCCGCACAGCCAGTCTTGCAACTAGCAATTACGAGGCCAAAGCAATGCAGGATAATCTGCTGGCGGTCAGGCCTCGTCTTCGACGAACAGGCCGACGGCGTCTTCGATGCGTCGCGCGATCGCGATCACTTCGGCCGGCGGGATCTGCCGGATGACCTTGTCGGTTTCCTTGTCGACGACGGTGATGACCGTGCGTCCGCTGGCTTCATCGATGCTGAAGCGGAGCGAGCGCTGCAGACTCTGCAGATTCTGCTCGATCTCTTCGACGGCTGACGCCAGTGCGCCCGGTTCGACCGCTGGAATCGATTCCGGACCGTTGCTCGAGAATGCCTTGAGTTTAGCCTCAGCGTTGCGGGTCGCGCCGACTCCACTCGCCTCGTTGGCGGGAGTCCGGGCTGCGCGCATTTCGCTTAATGCTGCCTGTATTCTGCTGTGTGCGATCTCTGTGACCATGGCGCTACCTCGCGCTGACTAAGGCGCCCGGGACCACCGCGGTCCCGGGCACCGTTGACTGTTACTCGTCCCAGCTCAATTACTGGAGGAGCGACAGTGCTGCCTGCGGCAGCGAATTGGCCTGCGAGACCATCGCGATACCCGCCTGTTGCAGGATCTGACCGCGTGTCAGCGAAGCTGTTTCCATGGCGAAATCCGCGTCCTGGATACGTCCGCGCGCCCCGGTGATGTTCTCGCGAACGTTCTCGAGGTTGCGGATGGTCGCGTCAAAGCGATTCAACTTGGCACCGAGCACGGCCCGGTCGCTGTTGATCTGGTCAAGCGCGGCCTTGAACGCCAGGATGGCCAGGTTTGCGCCGGACTGCGTCGAAACGGTCTGCGAATTGACCGGTGCATTGGTCAAAGTCGTGGTTGCCGAGGAGACGCCCGTTATTGCCGAACCGGTAGCCGCAGCATCATATGACACAGAAGTCGTATTCAGCGAATCGTTCAGTACGATGAGACCGTTGGCGCCGGCATCGACCGACGTGGTGCCGGAGGCGAAGCCGGTGACCGTGGCTGCCGCGGCGACGTTGATCGTCACGGTGATAGCTGCGCCCGTGCGGTTCAGCAGCACCAGACGGCTCTGGTTGGCAGCAGCGCCTGCATCACGGACCGCTGTAACACCCGTTTCGCCGCTCTTGGCGTTGATGTTGGTGATCAAGTCGTCCATCGTCGTCAGCGCGCCATTGCCGTCGATCGATACGCCGTTGATGACCACCGCACCGTTGCCGATGGTCTGGCCGACAGCGCCTGTTGCATCGGCGTCGAGGACGTCAGTGGCGGCGACCGCGGCATTGCCGAAGCTGAACGCGGTCACACCGGTGGTGCCGCTGACAGCGTTTATCGCGGTAATCTTGTTGACTGAGTTGGAGCTGGCGGCAACGGCCGTCAGAACCGCACCGTTGATCGCGTCGGCCGTGCCGTCGAGCACGCCGTCAAACGTATTGCGGATGCGATCGGCGAACACGGAATTGCTCGAAGCATTGATGGCGGTGTACTCGGACGCAACGCCAAGGCCGGTAGGCGACAGGTTGCTGACCGAGACGTTGATGGTTTCGTTGACGTTGGTGCCGACCTGGATGTCGGCACTGAACCCGCCACTCATCAGTTTCTCGCCGTTGAAGCGGGTCTGATTCACGACGCGGCTGAGCTCGTCGATAATCTGCGTGACTTCCTGGTTCAGCGAAGTGCGGTCGGCGGACGTGTTATAGCTGGCCGCCTGCAGAGCGAGGTCATTGGCGCGGATCAGGGACTTGGACATTTCGTCCATGGCGCCTTCCGCGGTCTGGGCAATGGAGATGCCGTCGTTGGCGTTACGAATGGCAACGGACAGGCCACTGATCTGCGAACTCATGCGGCTCGAAATAGCGAGACCGGCAGCGTCATCCTTGGCAGAGTTAATGCGCAGTCCGGAAGACAGGCGCTGAATCGTGGTGGCGAGCTCGCCCTGGGTCCGGTTCAAATTGCGCTGAGCATTCAGCGACATGACGTTGGTATTGATTGTCTGAGGCATGGTATGCGCTCCTTCACGGGTACGTCGGGGCATTGCCCGCGACGTCATTGAACTTTGACGGATATATCCAGAAATGTCGGATATTCACCGCCTCCGAGGTCTGTATCGGACGCTGCCTGATTTCCTTTAGCCCATCCGGCAAGATTTGCCGGGAGGGCGGCAACCGGCAGCCGTCGTACCGGCTATGTCTTCACCCGGAGGCTAAAACTTGAGCACCGCAGACGTTCAACGCGCACGCCTGAGCCGGTTCTGGTCGAAATCGCGCGCGTCAAGGCCGAGCCGGAAGGCGTAATCTGACCACAGCAGGTCGGTCCGCTTGCCGGTCTGATGATTGACCATCTGCATGCGCGCCGGGCGCCAGTAGGTTTCCAGGTACTGCTCGTGCCCACTCGCCGTCAGTGTTTTCAGCAGCGCATCCTTGCGGTCGTAGTATTCAATCTGCAGCGGTCGATAGATGGTCAGGTCGAGCCAGATGATCTGCCGTGTATAGCCGGAATGCGGATAGGCTGGGCGCGCCTCGATCACCGCTGTGCCGTGTCCATCGAGCTCCTCGTCGCGCAACCAGCGATAGGTATATTTCTCGACTTCCTGCGAGGTCAGATCTTCGTAAGCGAATTCGCTGCCGACGAAGGGCCCGGACTTGTTGGCTGAGGCAATGCGTTTGACTCGGTTCAGCGCCGGCAAGAACAGCCACTGGTCGTCCGGTATCAGCGCATGAGTGAAGCTGAGCAGCGCGGTGCCCTTGATATCGCGCGGCGCATCGAATATCGACAGACTCTTGTCGCCGTCGCCCTCGACTTCGAGACTTTCGATGTGCAGCTGGCGCTCGCTTTGTTGACCCTGTCGGTTGTGCAGGATCATGCGCAAGCTTGCCCGCCCGTCGATCCAGCCACGGTCGCGGTCGTCGGCGGTCTGCATCAATGCGAGCCCGTGCGCGGCCGCAGACGGCGCATCGTCTGCGGCGGTATGCGTTACGGTTCCCAGTCCCAGCGCGAGTATCAGCCATAGCTTGCGAAACATCGTGCGTCCTCTGCTTGGCAATGGGTTTGCCACTCAATGCCGACGCACGAAGCGCATGAGCAGAGGTGGCAACAGACAGATGTCGGCAACGAGAGCGATGCCGATAATGAGCGCTGTCATCAGACCCATACCGGCATTCAGTTCGAAACTCGAGCAGGCCAGGATGAGAAACCCGGTGACCAGGATCAGTGTGGTCACGCCGAGAGCCTGCCCGACCGTGCGGAATGCATAGCGGACAGCATCGCCTGGCTCCAGTCCTTTTTCGCGCAGAGCGCGCAGATACTTGGCAAGGAAATGCACGGTGTCATCGATCACGATTCCGAATGTCATGTTCGTCACTACCGACAGCGACAAGCCGACTTCACCGACGAACAGACCCCACAGCCCGAAAGCCATGACTGCAGGAACAAGATTCGGCACCAGACTGATCAGGCCGAGACGCCACGAGCGGAACGCGAACGCCAGCAGCACAGCGACGGGCGCAACTGCGACGACTGTACCGAACAGCATTGACTGGATATTGCGTTGTCCGATATAGGCGAACATGAGCGCGGTGCCTGCACTACGCGTTTCGTGCACCGTATGTGCTTCGCGGTCGAGCCATGAGCGCGCGCGTGCTTCAAATGCGATCATGGCATTGCTGGACAGGATCCGGGTGGTCACTGCGACTTTGGTCGATGACTTGTCGACATTAATCTGGTTGTTCAGGTCGAGGCCATAGGGCAGCGACATCTCATACAGCAGCAGATACTGCGCCGCCAGCTCGCGGGAATCCGGCAATCGTTCGAAAGCGGGGTCGTCACCGTGCATGTTTCGGTTGAGTCGTTGCAGGATCCTTGTAAAGCGATCGACATGGACAACTTCGGGCTGGGATTCGAGCCAATCGGCGAATCGTTCGACGTCGGCCTGGAAAAAGGGCTCGTTGATCCCGCCCGAGCTGCCCGAAGCCAGCGAGAAATTCATGGTGTAGAGCCCGGTCAGATTGTCGACCACGAAATCGGTGTCAGTTCGGAACGTGATTGATGGGCCGAAATAGCGCAGAAAGACATCGTTCAACTCGTTGCGCGGGACGCACAATGCCAGCACCGCGACGGCACCGCACATGCACCACAGCAGAACGCGACGATGGCGGACGACTGCATCGGCAATGACTTCGATGCGCAGACCGCCAGTCGCGCGTGCTCTTGGTTGGTAGCCTGGCAGCAGGCTGATCAGCGCCGGCAGCAGAGTCACCGACAGAACGAACGACATGACTACGCCAGCCGCGACGATTGTTCCAAGGTGACGAAACGGCGGGACTTCGGAGAAATTCAAGGTCAGAAAGCCGAGTGCCTCACACAGCATGGCCAGGGCAATCGGTTGCAGGTTGGTACGCAGGCTCTCGATCAGCGCTGCATCGCGTGCGTGCTGAGCGTCGGGAATGGGTGCCTGAGACACGACAAGTCGATAGCTGGCGAGCAGATGCACGCAGTTGGCAATGGCGACAGTCAGAATGATGATCGGAGCGACCGAGGTCGGTGGGCTGACCGGGTAACCGAGGTGGGCGCCGACACCGAGAGCCGCGATCACTGACAGTGCAATCGTCAACAGCGTGACGCCCGTGCCGACGAAGCCACCAATCAGGACAGCCAGCAGCGCTGTCATTGCCGCAATGCTGAGCGGCACCAGTGTCTCGATATCGGCCAGTGACGATTCCGAAAAGGCGTTATCCATGACCACCATGCCGGTCAGATAAACGGCGATTTCCGGATGGCGCTCATGAAATCGGCGAGCAATCTCGCGAACCGCACCGACAACTTCCGGTGTCGATTGCGACATGGCAGCTGGCGGGATCTGGACAGTCACGTTGATGCCGGTCACATGACCGCTGGCCGACACCAGGCGCCCGTTCAGTGCCGGTTCGCCGAGCACCGCGCGACGGATAGCGCCAAGTGCGTCATCGTTTAGCGCGCGGGCATCGCTGACCATGTCGCGGACAGTGAGGTCGTCACCGTCGGCGATGGAGTACTGAAAATTCGTTATCGAGTCGACGCGTGTCGAGTAGGGTAGCTGCCAGGCTTCAAGTGTCAGTTCTTCGATGGCACCAAGCGTCTCGCGCGTGAACACGTCGCCGCCGCTCGGCGCCAGTACGATGAGGACGTTGTCGGTTTTGGCGTACGTTTTCTCCAGCGCCTCGAAGGCGAGGAGTTCAGGATTGTCGGCGCCAAAATAAATGCGATAGCTCGAATCGAAGCGCAGGTCGCGCAATCCCGCGGCGCACCAGGCGACCAGCAGCAGGCCGAGCACGATGGCGAGCCAGCGCCGGCGGATGACCCACTGCGCGAAGCTGGCTTCGAAATGTTTCATGCGCGCCTCAGCGTTCCTCGCATACCGGGTGTGATGGGCGCGGGACTATAGTCACGGGCTCGCGATGGCGTCAATTTTGGTGCGCGCCGGTGGCGTTTGAACTCATTCGAACTGATGACGGCTCCGGCGCGATCAGAGCACTGGATCAGAGGCAGTAGTGTGCCAAGAGCATGTGATATCGTTAGCCACCCGCGCTGCGCGGGTGCTCGCCAACCGGGTCGGCCGAGGCAGCGCGATATCATTTTCAGGGGGGAGAGTATGACCAATCTGCTGCAGCGCGGCGCAACGTACGCCGAAGTCTATGACAACTTCAAATGGAATATTCCCGAGTTCTACAACATCGCCGACGATGTCTGTGATCGATGGGCAGATGACCCCGCACGGGTCGCCCTGGTTTATGAAGATGCGGCGAAAAAAGTCCATAGCTATACCTTCGCCGACGTCCGTCGTTATGCCAATCAGCTCGCGAATACCTTGCTCAGCTATGGTCTGAAGCGCGGCGACCGCGTGACCTTGGTCCTGGCGCAGGATCCGGAATGTGCCATTGCGCATGTCGCGTGCTGGAAAGCCGGCATGGTGTCCGGGCCGTGTTCGGTACTGTTTGGCGGTGATGCAATTACTTACCGGCTCAACGATGCCGGTACGCGGGTGGTCATTACGGACATGGCCAACTATCCGAAGATTGCTGCACTGCGTGCCGAGTGCCCGACGCTCGAACGCATACTCGTTATCGATGGCGAGCCGGACGGTTCGACGAATTACTGGCGTGCCATCGACGGCGCCTCGACGGAATTCACCAACGTCCGCACGCGCGCCGAGGATATTGCCTGGATCAGCTACACCTCGGGCACCACCGGCATGCCGAAAGGTTCAGTGCAACCGCACCGCATGATGCTGGGTCACATGCCGAGTCTAGAGTTTATCTACGATTTCTTCCCGCAGCCGAAAGACGCCTTGTGGTCGCCAGCTGACTGGGCCTGGATGGCCGGTCTCATGGATGTCCTGATGCCGGGCTGGTTCCACGGCTGCAAGGTCGTAGCCACAGCGATGAAAGGCTTCGATGCGGACTACGCCTATCGCATCCTGGCCGAGCACGAAGTCACGCTGGCGCTGCTGACGCCGACCATGCTGAAACTGATGCGGCAGGTCGAAGATCCCCTGTCGCGTTACCAGATAAAACTGCGCGCTGTGCTGTCCGGCGGCGAAGCGGTCGGCGCGGGTCTGCTCGAGTGGGCGCAGAAGGAACTTAAGCTCAGCATCAACGAGGGTTTCGGTCAAACCGAATGCAATGTCATTCTGGGCAACAACGGCAACGTCTTTCCGATCAAACCGGGTTCGCTCGGCAAACCGACGCCGGGCACGGTCTGCGCCATCATCGACGACCAGGGTAACGAGGTTGCCCATGGCACCGAAGGTCACATCGCCTGTAAACGCCCGCATCCGGTCATGCTGCTTGAGTACCTGAACAAGCCGGAATCGACCCGCGACAAGTTCATCGGCGACTGGCTCATTACCGGCGACGTCGGGCACATGGACGACGATGGCTATTTCTGGTTCCACGGCCGTGGTGATGATGTCATCACGAGTTCCGGCTACCGTATCGGACCGAGCGAGATTGAAGACGCTCTGCTCAAGCACGAGGCAGTGCAGATGGCTGCGGCTATCGGCGTGCCAGACCCGGTACGCACCGAGATCATCAAGGCCTTCATCATCCTGAAGCAAGGTGTCGCGGGCAGCGAGACGCTGGTCGAGGAACTGCGCGAGTTCGTGCGCAGTCGGGTCGCGCGCCACGAGGTGCCACGCCTGATTGAGTTCGTAACGAGTCTGCCGATGACGACCACCGGCAAAATCATGCGTCGCGAACTGCGTGAACTGGAAAAGAAACGCCTGGCCGAGAGCGCCGGCAAGTCCTGACGCCAGCAGTCTGCCGGACTCAGGCTGATGCGTTATCGCATGACCGAAACCGGCGCTGCGGTGCCGGTCGAAAGCAGTGCCGACCTCGTCACGGCGACCGTTGTGTTCACGCTCGCGGTCGGTATTGTTTTTCTCATCCTTGGCGTGCGCGGCCGCCAGAACTGGTTGAAGTTCTGGGGTGGCCTGACCTGCCTGTGCTGCGCGGCTTATTTCCTGCGCGGAACCTTAGGATTGAGCTGGCTCGATTGAGTTCGTGTTGCCGGCCCAATCAGAGTAGCGATATCAGAGTGCGACGTAGCCGCCATCCACCGGCATGGCGATCCCGGTGACAAACGACGAGTGGTCGGACAACAGCCAGATCACCGCCTCGCCGATTTCACGCGGTTGGCCCAGGCGGGCCATCGGTTCCTGATCGATCAGCGCCTGGTGCGCGATACCGGATTCGGCTGTCATGCGATCGACCATCGGTGTCTGAATGACACCAGGGCAGACCGCGTTGACACGAATTGCCTTGCGCGCGTATTCGAGAGCCGCGCATTTGGTCAGACCCACGACGCCATGCTTCGCAGCGCAATACGCTGAACCGCCGCGCGTACCGACCAGTCCGGCGACCGACGCCGTACTGACAATCGACCCGCTACTGCCTTGTTTGAGGAACTGCTCTATCTGATATTTGACGCACAGCCAGACACCTTTCAGGTCGACGGCGAGCGTGCGGTCATAGTCGGCCTCGGTCATTTTCGTGATGCTGGTGAAGGTGCCCTCGATGCCGGCATTGTTGAAAGCGCCATCGATACGCCCGTAGCTCTCGACGGCTGCAGCGATCATTGCTTTGACATCGTCGGTGCGCGTGACATCAGTCTTGACGAAACGCGCGCGGCCGCCGCCTTGGGTTATTTCGGCGCATATCTCCTCACCGGCAGCGACATTGACGTCTGCGATCACGAGCAGTGCCCCTTCCTCGGCGCAGCGCAGCGCAGTTGCGCGGCCGATGCCCGTACTGCCGCCAGTGATGATGATGGATTTCTGATGCAGGATGCCGGACATGCGTAGCTCCTCGAAATAACGTACTGAATGATAGGCGCGCCGGCCGCGAGTCTTGCGATGCCGTGCGCCCGTGCCGGTGCGATGAAGTCGGTCTTATAACATTCTGACCGTGCGCCCGCCAACGCCGCGGCCACCGTCGCGTTCCAGTACACTGGCGCTCTCCGCCAGCAAATTCGAGCAGTACACCGGTCATGAAACTTGTCAGTCCCAGCGCCGCAGTGGCGGCAATCCCCGACGGCTGCATGGCGTATTTTCCTGGCGCCTGTGCCGAGCCACGGATATTTTTTTCGGCCTTCAGCGCCGAGGTCGAGCGATTCCGGAATCTGACGGTCTGTTCGGGACTGGCACTCGGCGACTATGGCTTCCTCGAGCGCGGTCTGGGTCAGAACTTTCATTACCTGACGTGGCAGGCAGCGCCGAAAATCCGCCATTTGTTCAAGGAAAACGACAGACGAAAAGTGAGTTTCGTGCCGATACGTCTGAGCGATCTGACCCGAACAATCTGTCGCGGCGGCCCGTTGCATGCATCGGTCGCAGTGGTGCAGACCACGCCGCCACTGGCCGACGGTACAGTGAGTCTGGGCATTTCGCTCGGCGCCAATCGGCATTTCATCGACAACGCCGATCTCGTCATTGCCGAGTTCAACAGCAATATGCCGGTCACCGGCGGTCTGAGCCGCATTCCGCTGTCGCGCATCGATTTCGCGTGTGAATCATCGCTGCCGCTTGCGACCTACGACACCGGTCAGCCGGAAGCCCGTGACGAACGCATCATCGAACACGTACTCAGTCTGGTACCAGAGCAGGCCTGGGTACAGTTCGGTATCGGCGCAGTTCCGGATCGCGTACTCGGTCGGCTGTGCGAAGTGCCGGGCGTCAACTTGTTTTCCGGTATGGTTTCGCAGAGTCTGGTTACGTTTCTGGAGCGCACGCACGCCGGTACGCGTGTATTGACCGGCGAATTAGCCGGCGACAGCACGCTGTATCGCTATTGCGATGGCCATGCCCAGGTCGACATGCAGCCCATGACGGTGACCCACAATCCGCTCGAGCTGTCCAAGCTGCCTCGCTTTGTCTCGATCAATTCCGCAATCGAGATCGATCTGCACGGGCAGAGTAACGGCGAGACACTCGGCGCGGTTCAAATCAGCGGTGTCGGCGGCAGTCTGGACTACATCGAAGCGGCGGCCCAGTCAGAGCAAGGTGTCTCCATCATCGCACTGACCTCGACCACGGCCGGCGATGCGCGCTCTAAAATCGTCGCGACGTTGGCCCCCGGCAGCGTTGTCACGACACCACGCTATTGCATCGACTACGTCGTCACCGAATACGGCATTGCGAGATTGCGCGGTAAATCGCTGTGGCAACGGGCCGAGGCGCTCATCGCAATTGCCCATCCCCAGTTTCGCGACGAGCTGGCGAATTCGCTCACCGGCTAGCAGGCTGGTGAAAAACTACTGCGCTCGGCATGACCGCGTTGCACGAGCGCGCAAAATCCTCATTTACTCCATGTAAACTCCGGTTTTGCGCGCTCGCGCGCCTTGTCCTGCCTTCGCTCGCTACGTTTTTCACCAGCCTGCTACTCGTCGCTCCCGGCGGGCACCAGCAGGCGTTTGAACTCGACGGGTTCTTTCAATACGCGCATCTCGAGCTTGATCATGTATTCGAGTTGACGCGGATTGTCGTAGACGCGGAAACGCTCGTAGACTTTGCCGCCCTCTGGGAGATCGGTTTCGAGTGCCAGTACGTCCTGGTCCCAATAGGCGATGGTGAAGCCGATGGTGTCATGGGTCAGTTCGTCACCGCTGGCGGAGAAGACGCGCCCTTTGGGGTTGATTTGCAGGTCGCGGGGCAGGGCTTCGTCGTAGACGATTTCGAAACCGTTACCGACGGTCCGTATATCGACGCGCTCGGCGATAACCAGCGGGTACGCGGCGCCCAGGCGCTGAAGGTTCTTCAAGGAATGGGACTCCTTGCCTTTTCTGACCGTTTCCCAATACTCGGTCTGCGATGCATCGCGCGACGAGGTCGCCTCGCCAGGGCCCGGCTCGATATAGGGCACAGGGTAGGCATCGCGTCGCAGCATGTCATCGAAGGCATCGTCGGGATCGATGCTGGCGTCCTCGTTCAAGACCCAACTGCCATCAATCGCGGGTGCACCTGCTGCCGACAGCGTGAGCGCGAGAAGGACGATGGCAAGCATGGCGCGAGCACGGCGATGCTTATCGTCCTTCAGCCGGGCCACTGAACGGTGTGGCACCCGTCGCGGGCGGGGACTGACGGGCAATTGCATGGCGAACTTCCTGCAGTGGGCTAAGATCAAGTCTCGCGGCGCATGGTGCCATGCGCCCTGGATACCGACAATAGACGGAACCCTGACCTCGACCTATGAAGAACTCGCTCAACATCGGCTTCGCCGGACAACCCAAATGAGCGCGGTCAACGTGCCAGAGACGCCGTGGTGTGGGCGTTGTCTATGCGGGGCAGTGACAGTCGAGGTGCGTGCTCCGGCGAGCGAGCTCATGTGTTGTCATTGTGCGCAGTGTCGAAAAACTGCTGGCAGCGCGTTCATCGCGGTGGTGCCGGTAGCGCAAGGGGATTTTACGTTACGTGATCCTGAGAACTGTCTGCGACATTACAGGGCAACGCCGGGCAAGTCGCGCTACTTCTGTGGTCGTTGCGGGTCGCCGATCTACAGCCAGCGCGATGACGCCACAATCGTGCGCGTGCGTGCCGGCCTGTTTACCGACATGCCCGGCGTTGTGCACGGGGGCCACATTTATACCGCCGATGCCGCGTCGTGGGATGACATCGGCGGTAATCTGCCGCGATACGAGCAGCTCGAACCTGGCCGTTGATGGTGCTCAGCAGAGCGGAATGACTTTTTCGGCGAACTCGCGCGCCACGTCACGTACGTGACTGAGTGGCGGCAGCAGGCTGACTTCATTCAGGCCGTTTTTTTCCGCCTGACGGATCTTCTCGGCGATTTCGGCCGGGCTGCCAACCAGCGAAGTGCCGTCGATCATTGTCGGCGTGATGAACTTCCGTTCACCGGCAGCGTAAAAGCTGCAGTGGCCTTCATGTAGCACCTGATGGCGCTTTTCGGGCGGAAGCGGGAAATTATCGACATGGTCGACGTACTCCTCCCAGATTTCTTTCATGTACTGCGGGACAACAGCGTCATCCTTGGTGTAGCGCCAGATTTCGTAGACGAAATGCAGCGCCGTGACGACCCATGAGCCGGCGCGCTCGACGACCGCATCATCGGTAAGCTTGTCCCCGGCGTGCAGAATCACGGCGTTCGTCAGCGTCGTCGTGTGAAAGTTGACGGCACTGCGGCCAGCCGTGGCGGCGCCTTCGTGCATGTGTTTCAGATTATATTCCAGCACGTCTTTCTGTTCGTTGAATATCGAGACCAGTCCATCGCCGTACATGCCGGCGCTGCGCAGCGCGCGCGGCCCGTTGGCGGCGACATATATCGGGATCGGGTTTTCGATATTGCGAAAACCCGGCCCGTGGTTCTGCCAGACGATGCTGGTCGTGCGGTCGCGATAAGTGAAATCGACTTCTTCGCCGTGCAACAAGGCGCGAACGACACGCAGGTAGTCACGGAATTCCTTGATCGGCAGCGGGTCCTGACCCATGACACGCATCGCGGTATGGCCGGTGCCGATACCGAGAAATACCCGCCCCGGTGCAATCGCGTTGATCGAAGCAATGGCTGCTGCCGTGGTCGGGGCAATTCGGGTACCGGTAATCGCAACACCGGTGCCAATGCGGATGCGCGAGGTGTTGTGTGCGGCCAGCGCCATCGTCGCGTAGCAGTCCGACCACATCATCTGGGTATCGGGCACCCAGCAGGCGTCGTAGCCGAGGTCCTCGAGAAATTTGACTATCTGCCAGTCAGTGATACGGGTCTGCACATGCAGGCTGAATTTCATGAGGTGTTCCCCCTGGGTTTGGAACGGCGATTATAGGGTTCTCATTCGAGCAGCGTCGCGCGACCTGGAATAGCCGAATTGGGTCACGTCGAGATCGATTTATTGTGCCGGGGTTCCGGCGCCGTCGTACTGGCCCTGGTGGACCGGAACTTCTTTTAGGTCCGCCAGGGCCAGTACGACAGCGCCTTGGACGGAGTCGCGGTCACGGCCGGCACCCCGGCACAATCCTGCCTCTACCTCCGCCGGAACTCGCCGCGGCCGCCGCTGTTCATGGCACTGGTGTCGAAGTCGTCGGCTTTGACCTTGTCGGTGTTGACGATAGTCAGTAATTGGAGCGTGGTGCAGCGATTGGTTTGGATATCGAGCGTCGTGAAGGCGGTCGGGATGGGTGCGCCGGATTCGCGGTTTTGCGCGATATGCGAGTCGGGGTGGGCATAAGCACCGATGGCGATTTTCCACAGCCCGCCGTCGGCACCGTACATTTTCCATAGTGCCGGAACGTAGGTCTGCTGATCGAGGTAGAACACGCGGCGGGTGACTGGCGCGGCCGGATCAGTAGCTATGCCTTCGAGGATGACGGTCGGGCGGAGCTGCCAGTGAACGCGCGGGAAGCAGCCGGCACGACCCTCGACGTCGACGTGCCAGTAATCGTACTCGCGCGCCTTGGTCGTCGAGAGTTCAACCTGATCCTGCCGGTACATCGGCAGCAGCATGTAGGTGGTGCCGAGGTAGCGCCAACGCATATCGACCATGCGCCCGGAGTAGAGCAGAAAATCAGTCGGCAGAATGTCGCTGCCGAACATCGATTCGCTGGTCGAGAAGGAAGCCAGCGTCTGCGTACGGCCAAGCTGCGGAATGTAGACCCAGCCATTCAGTTCGCGTGATTCATCGCGGTTGGCGAAGACCAGCGCCTGCGCGCCGTCATAGCTGCCAGCGTCGACAGCGGTCATCAGAAACGCGCCGTAGGCGTCCTGCGGATTGTCGGCAACGAACGGTAGCGGCTCCTGCACGGTTCGATACATGAAGCGCATGCTGCGCGCCTTGAACAGCATGTGCACCTGAACCTGTTCGTTCCGCCAATCGCGGAGTTGCCAGTGGATCTCGGGGATCAGCCCGCTGTCGCCCGTATAGGCATACCGCATGTTCCAGGCGGCCTTGGCGCCGGCGTGTTCGTCGTCCAGGCGCAATTCGCCGGGGAAAGGTCGGCCTTGCGCGAAATCGGCAAGCTTGCCCGGATTATCGGTCAATGCCGGCTGGCCGCGGAATTGCTGGGTCGCGTAGACGAAAGCGGGGTGAGGGTCGAAAGATGTCGGCGGTCCGACCATGACTCCGGCAGCGTTACCGGCAATCAGACGCGCGATATCGGCATCGATCAGCGGACTGTAACGGGCCAGGTTGCCGGCTTCGATGCGCGTGCCCGGCCGCGGACTCAACTCGTTCAGTTCAGTCAGGTCGAGATCGAAGTCGCCCGCCGCGGCGCACCCCGTCACCAGCAGACAGACAACAAGCGCCGGAGCGCGGCCGGCAGCGGCGCGCGCCACGGTCTTCTAGGCCGCCTGGTCGAAGAAATTCAATTCAATGGTGACGCCGTCCGGATCCTTGACGAACAGCTGCGACAGTGCGAAATCTGGCACTTCGCGTCGCTGGTAGGTCAGGGCCCGCGCCTGGAACCGCGCTTCGAAGCTGGCGATGTCGTTGGCGCGGAAGGCGATGTGATCGACCGGCCCGGTCGGTCCAGCGATTGTCCTGGTGGTGCCTTCGGTAACGAAACCGCCGGCGAAAGCATCATTGCCGACATGGACCACCGGTCTCCCGTCGAGATAGAACCAATGGCCCGGAAAATCGAACTGTGGCCGCGGTCCGCATTCGAGGCCAAGTACCTCGGCATAAAACTGCCGCGAGACATCGAGGTCGGCAGCGTAGACGAAGTAATGATCAAGTCGTTCGAGTGGCATGAGCTGCTCCTGCATCACACAAGTCCGGCCAGCCGACGGCCGCTACCCGATAGGTCGACCCAGCATAGCACTCCATCGCGGACCACGGTGCTTGCCAACGTGACGATTCGTTACGGTCTGATGACTGTTCATCGCGCGGCGGCTGACGTATGCTGCATCGCGGCAGATGTGTCAACGGCGTCGTACAGTGTCTTCGTCAACCACGCTAGGAGGGAGCCGGTGCTCTACCACCTCTACGAAATGACCCATGCTGCAGTCGGCCCGTGGCGGGCAGCGGCGAACGTAGGCCGGTTGATGTTGAACAACCCGGCCAACCCGTTCTCGTATACCTATCCCGCCAAAGCGACTTCTGCCGCGCTCGAAGTGTTCGAGGGCCTGACGCAGAAATACGGCAAACCCGAGTTCGGACTGGCTGACGCGTGGTGCGACGGACGCCGCGTTCCCATCTCGCTCGAGACCGTCAAAGCATTGCCGTTCTGCCATCTGCTGAATTTCAAGCGCGACGCCGCGGTCCTGCCGGCAAGCCAGAAATATGCGCCGAAGCTGCTGATAGTCGCGCCGTTGTCCGGCCATTACGCAACCTTGCTGCGTGGCACGGTCGCGGCGCTAATCGATCACTTCGACGTCTACATCACGGACTGGCAGGACGCCCGCGATGTGCCGCTCGCGCTGGGCGGCTTCGATTTGCATGACTACATCGATTATGTGATGGATTTCATGCGTCTGCTCGGCCCGGACCTGCACGTGCTGGCGGTTTGTCAGCCCGGGCCGGCCGTGCTCGCGGCGACCGCACTCCTGGCCGACGAGGACGACCCCTGTCAACCGGCGACCGTGACCATCATGGGCAGTCCGATTGACACGCGCCGCAGTCCGACCCAGCCCAACCAACTGGCCAAGAGCAAGCCGCTGTCGTGGTTCGAGAACAATGTCGTCATGCAGGTGCCGTTTCCGCATACCGGCGTCATGCGCCGTGTCTATCCCGGTTTTCTGCAGCTGACGGGGTTCATGACCATGAACCTCGATCGCCATCTGAGTGCGCACAAGAGCCTGTATCAGAACCTCGTTTCCGGCGACGGGGATTCAGTCGCCGCTCATCGCAAGTTCTACGATGAATATCTGGCGGTGATGGACCTGCCGGCAGAGTATTACCTGCAGACGATGCATGAAGTGTTTCAGGAACATCAGCTGGCCGAGGGCACCATGGTGCATCGCGGGCGCAAGGTCGACCTCGGCTGCATCCGCCGCAGCGCGCTGATGACGGTCGAAGGCGAGAAAGACGATATTTCCGGCATCGGCCAGACTCAGGCTGCGCATGATTTGTGCGTGAATATCCCACCCAGCCGTCGCATCGACTACATCCAGTCGGATGTCGGTCATTACGGTGTCTTCAACGGCTCACGTTGGCGCGCCGAAATCGAGCCACGCGTTCGCGACTTCATCTATTCCAATCGAAAACTCGGCGTCCGCTGAGTACATCGCGCGCCGCTATCGACCCGCGTCACGTCGCGGGCTAAGCTGTCCGGCCCGCGGGGTGCCCACAGCGAACTCCGGCGGGATAACAACTTTTCGTATTGATTGGCCGTTTTGAAGGGCCAGACAAAAGGGGAACAACGCTCATGGCTTACGACGCATTGGTAGAACGAAATATCGCCAAACCGCGCGCGAAGATTTTCGCCGCGCTGTACGATTTTGGTGGGGTCAAGAACATCCTGCCCGAAGCAATCAAGTCCTGCGAAGTGATCGGCGAAGGTGTCGGCGCAGTTCGCACGATCGTGCTGGCCGATGGCGGCCGCGTAACCGAACGCATGGAAGTCGCGCATGAAAACGCCGTATTCGCGTATTCCATTCTGGAAAACACGGCGCTTCCGCTTGAACATTACTGCGCGGTCGTAACGCTCGCCGATACCGCCAATGGTGGTACCAGCGTCAGCTACGGCAGCAACTGGACGCCTAAAGGCGCGAGTGAAGACGACGTGCGCGGCTCGCTCGAAGGTCTCTACAACGCCATTCTCGACGGCATCGTCAAGACGCTCTGAGTTCGCACGGGATAAGCCGGGTAGCGGCTACGACATCGACTGGTCGCTCAAAAACGTAGCGAGCGAAGGCAGGACAAGGCGCACGAGCGCGCAAAACCGGAGTTTACACGCAGTAAATGAGGATTTTGCGCGCTCGTGCAACGCGGTCATGCCGAGCGCAGTAGTTTTTATGGAGCCTGTCAGTCGCGGAATGCCGGCATCACTTCCTTGGCGAACAACTCCAGCGCGCGCGTCGCTTTTGCCGGATCGATGCCCGGGAACTGCGTGCCCATGATGAAATCCGTGCAGCGGAACTGCTGGCGGAAAGTCTCCAGTTTAGCCGCCACCTGATCGGGTGTACCGATCATGAAATGTTCGGCCAGAACCGAGTGTCGCATGTCAGACGGTTTGGTGACCGGCAGCGGCGCGTCGTCTCCCGCAGCATCGTTCGCTTCGGAGAGGATGTCCTGATAGAACTCCAGCATGTGGAACAGGTGATCCTGACATTCGGCCCAGGCCTGATCCTCGGTTTTTGCCGTGTAGACCATGCGCAGTTGTGCGATGTTGAATGCGTCCGGGTCACGACCGTTGGCTTTCAGCGTGTCGAGATATAGCGGTGCTGGATCAGGCCCGATGGTTGCCATCAGGTGATAACCCATCTCGGCTGCGCTCTTGATTGCTTTCGGTCCACGCGCGCCGACCCAGATCGGTGGATGCGGCTGCTGCACCGGGCGCGGTGACAGTTTTGCGCCATTCAACTTCGTATAGCGTCCGTCGTAGCTGACACTCTCCTCGGTGAATAGCCGCTTGATGATGTCGATGCCTTCACGCATCCGTGAGCCGCGTTCGGCGCGATTCATGCACAGCGCATTGAACTCGTGAATGGAATAGCCCTGACCGATGCCGAAGTCGAAGCGGCCGTCGGAGAAGATGTCGACGTTGGCGATTTCCTCGGCGACCAGCAGCGGATGCTGGTAGGGCAACAGCAGGATGAATGTGCCGATGCGGATGCGCTGCGTGCGCGTCGCCACCGCTGCTGCTGTCGTCATGAGTGACGGGTTGTAGCCGTCCTCGGTGAAATGATGTTCAGTCAGCCAGACGTGGTCGTAACCAAGTTCCTCGCAGCGCGAAATCTGCTCGAGGATCTGGCGATAAAATTCCGGAAACGGCCGACGCCATTTGACCGGGTTGCGAAAATCTTCCATAAATCCGAAACGCATGCTGTATTCCCCCTGGGCGATATCCGGCGACTTGCGCCGATGTTGGTTTGTCCGTATCAGTCGATCAGAACGAGCGTGGCAGTCCGAGTACTTTCTCGCCGACGAAATTCAAAATCATCTCGCGGCTGACGGGCGCGATGCGCGGGATCATGATTTCGCGCATGTAGCGCTCGACATGATATTCCTTTGCATAACCCATACCGCCGTGGGTCAGGACAGCCTGTTCGCAGGCGTTGAACCCGGCTTCTGCGGCCAGGTATTTCGCGGCGTTCGCTTCGGCGCCGCACTCCTCACCGGCGTCATAGCGGGTCGAAGCGTTGAACGTCATCAGGTTGGCCGCTTCGAGTTCCATCCAGATCCGCGCGAGCGGATGCTGAATACCCTGGTTCATGCCGATCTTGCGCCCGAATACTTCTCGCTCATTGGCATAGTTGACGGCGCGTTTGAGCGCGCAGCGGCCGAGACCGACCGCTTCGGCGGCAATCAGGATGCGTTCCGGATTGAGGCCGTGCAGGATGTAATGAAAACCTTTGCCTTCCTCGCCAATGAGGTCCTCCTGCGGTACCGGCATGCCGTCATAGAAAACTGCGTTGGAGTCGATCGCCTTGCGTCCCATCTTGGCGATTTCACGGACTTCGGCGTAGTCCTTGTTCAAGTCGGTATAAAACAGCGACAGTCCTTCGGTCTTCTTCTTGACCTCGGCGCGGGCCTGGGTACGAACCAGCAGCAGAACCTTGTTGGCGCGTTTGGCCATCGACGTCCAATGTTTCTGACCGTAGATTTTGTAGCCGTCGCCGCTGCGCTCGGCGCGGACCTGCAGGTTTGTCGTATCCAGTCCGGCGTTCGGTTCGGTGACGCCGAAACAGGCGCTGTCGCGGCCCTGCAGCAGCGGCGGCAGCATGCGTCGCTTCTGCTCTTCGGTGCCGAACACGACGACCGGATTCAGGCCGAAAAGATTGAGATGAATGGCCGAGGCACCAGTAAAGCCGGCGCCGGATTCGGCCACCGCCTGCATCATGATCGAGGCTTCGGTGATGCCGAGGCCGCTCCCGCCGTAAGCTTCCGGCATGGCGATGCCGTACCAGCCGCCGTCGCGCACCGCAGCGACGAATTCCTGAGGGAAGCGCCCTTCGTTGTCGCAGTCCAGCCAGTAGTCGGCAGTGAAATCGGCGCACAATTTCGTGATGGCATCGCGGATGGCTAGCTGATCGTCTGAGAATTTGAAGTTCATCGCTTGGTCCCGGTAACGGATGGAGTGGGTAAACGAGAGCGCTGCGGAGCGCCGGACCGGCGATTTTGCATCGCTCGGGCAGGGGCCATATTATCCTGAACCGACACGTGAGGTCGCCATGTCGAATTATCTGTTGAGTCCTGTCGACGAGTTTCCGCATCAGCCGGGGCCGGAGCAGCATTACAACGAAAGCGTGTACGTGAATGCTTTCGATCATGCCAGCGGCGCCGGTGGCTGGCTGCGCCTCGGTAATCGGGCCAATGAGGGCTACGCCGAACTTGCGGTGTGCCTGTATCTCGCCGATGGGCGTATCGCCTGCCAGTTCCAGCGCCCGCGCATCAGCGACAATGTGCAGTTCGCGGCTGGCGGGTTGTCGTACGAAGTCGTCGAACCGTTGCGTGCCGTTACCATGCGCTATAGCGGCGAAGTCATGCTCGTTACCGACCGTGCGCTGCTGCGCGACGCACGCCGGCTGTTTGCCGAGGCGCCACGCACCGAGTGTGAATTGGAATGGTCCCACGTTGGCTGTTCGCCAATACACGGCGGCGCGCCGACCAGTCCGAATCAGCAGACCATGTTCGGGCGCGATTTTTCGCTCGGCCATTTCAATCAGCATACGGCTGTCAGCGCGCGTTGGCGTATCGGCGAGGAGACGCTCGACTTCGACGGGTTCGGCTGGCGCGATCATTCCTGGGGTCCGCGCCTGTGGCAGAACATCCTGTTCGACCGTGGTTTCTATGCAAGCTTCGGCGCCGATCGCGGCATTACCCTGCTCAAGATCGCGAATGGCGACGGGACGGTCCGTCGCGCCGGCGTGTTATTCTTCGACGGCCGCTACGAGGACATTCGCGATCTCGATGTCTTTACCGACTGGGACGACGACAAGGACCCGACCGGTGTCCTGATAACTGCCAGCACGGCCAGCCGCCGCGCCGTCATCCGTGGACGTGTATTGAACTGTGCGCCGCTCAGCAACCGCCGTGACATCGATGGCACGGTGCTGCACTCGCGGATCGCCGAAGCCGCGACCGAATTTGAATGGGACGGCCGGTTGGGATATGGCATGACTGAATACGTCGAGCGGCTGCAGCACGGTGTGCCGGTCGCATGGCCGATGTGAACGCAGACGGGGAGACCGAGACCGATGAATGAGATGCGCCTGACGGCGGCCGACGAACATACGCACGCGCCGACCCGTGATCAGAACTTCAATGAATCCGTCTACGTCAACGGTTTCGAGCCGGCGCGCGGGCTCGGCGGCTGGATGCGTATCGGCAACCGTGTCAACGAAGGTTATGCCGAAGCGCAGGTGTGCCTGTATCTGCCGGATGGCCGCATCGCGTGCCAGTTTCAGCGGCCGCAGATCGAGCACAACGATGGTTTCGCTGCGGGCGGTCTCCGCTATACCGTGCATGAACCGCTGCGCCACGTCTCGATGTCCTATTGCGGCGAACTGATGCTGTTGTCCGACCCGGACATGCTGCGTGACGCGAAGCGCCTGTTCAAAGAAGCGCCGCGGGTGTCTGGTGAAGTGGAGTTCGATCTGGTCGGAAACTCACCGGTACATGGCGGCGAACCGACGTCGGCGACCCAGGAAACGATGTATGGCCGGGATTTCTCTCTCGGTCATTTCAATCAGCATGCACAAACGCGCGGGCGCATCGTTCTCGGGCCCGAACGTTGGGAATTCGACAGCTTCGGCTGGCGCGACCATTCATGGGGCCCGCGTTTCTGGACCAATATCTACTTCTATCGGCTGTTCATCGCAAACTTCGGGCCTGACCGTGGATTCATGCTGCTGAAGATCACCGGGCGCGACGGCATCACCCGGCGTCACGGTGTCCTGCAGTTTGATGGTGAGTATGAAGAGATCACCGATCTGGACGTTTTCACCGAATGGACTGCAACCAAGGATCCCCGAGCTATCCGCCTGGGAGTACGCACGGCTCGCCGCGCCGCCGTGATGGAAGGTGAGGTCATACGCAATGCCCCGCTCAGCAATCGGCGCAAGGTCAACGATGTCTGGTTGCAATCGCGCATTGCCGAGAGCCTGACCCGCTGGCAGTGGGGCGACCGCGACGGCATCGGTATCACCGAGTACATCGAAATCGTCGAGGACGGCGTGCCGGTAGGCTATCCGCTCTAGCAGGCCGGCCAAGATGAATGCCGTTGCGCCGCTCGAGGATGCCCTTGAGATCATCGTCGAACGCCTGACCGGGGCGCTACGGCGGCACTACGGCAATGCTGTCGGAGTCGACGCCGTGGATGTCGCCACGCTGGGTGGTTCGAATCGCACCGTGCTGTTCGATCTGGTCGACGGCACCAGTCGCCGGCGCCTGGTCTTGCGCCAGGAAACCTTCACTTTCCCGACTTCGCCGTTTCTGCCGCCGCAGCCGCAGTTCGAACTGCTGCGGATAGCGCATGCGCATGGCGTACCGGTGCCGGAACCGCTCATGCAACTGGTCCCTGCCGACGGCCTCGGTCGTGGCTATGTGATGGCCTGGGTCGCCGGCGAGACACTACCGAAGAAACTCCTGCACGACCCGGCCTACGCCGGTGCGCGCGACGTGTTCGTGACACAGGCGGGCGCGATACTTGCGCGCCTGCACGCGATTGACCCGGCCAAGAGCGCACTGCTGGCCGAGGTGCCGGACAGTATCGATCCGCTGGCGGCGCAGTATGCGCACTATCGCAATTACGGCGAGCTGCATCCGGCATTGGAGTATGCGTTCCGCTGGCTGCAGCGGGAACGGCCGCCGAGCACCGTCAAAGTGCTCCTGCATGGCGATTTCCGCAACGGCAATATGATCGTCGGGACTGACGGTATTCGCGCGTTGCTCGACTGGGAATGCGCGCATCTCGGCGACCCGCTGGAAGATCTGGGCTGGTTCTGCGCGCGACCGTGGCGTTTCGGGCTGGTCGACAGACAGGCTGGCGGATTCGATACGCGCGATGCGCTTTACGCTGCTTATGCCGCCGCCGGCGGGCAGCCGGTGGACAGAGTCGCCGCACGCTGGTGGGAAATCTTCGCCCAGGTGCGCTGGGCACTGTTCAATGTCATGCAGATCTATGGCCATTTGCAGGGGCGGCGTTCGCCGGCTTACGCGGCCTGCGGCCGCAATACCTGTCTGATCGAATACGATCTCCTGCAAACCATTGCCGGTCAGCTGGATTGACGAGCCCGGATCGATAAAGCATGCCGCACGACAATCCCGACCTGCCCGAGCTGATTCGCACCGTACGCGAATTCGTCGACGGCATCAGCGGTCAACTCGACGGGCTCGATCGTTACCACGCGATGTGCACGCTCTATCTGCTCGATATCGCCCAGCGCGAACTGACGCAGTGGCAGAGAGTGCCGGGTGACGACGAACTGCGATTGCAGAACTGGCTGGGTCTCGCGCCCGGAACTTCGCCAGACGTGTTGATCGAGGAACTCTGCGTCCGCATTCGGGACGGTGCTTACGATGGCGATATGAATGCGCTGCACGCATTGCTGCTGGCGCATGTGCGCGACAAAGTTGCGATCAGCAAGCCGGAAGCAGCTGCGCCGACCGGCGGGTAATGATTCAGGCCCTGAATTAAGTTTAAGGGACCTCCCGACTTTCATGATCAGGCCGGCAATACCGGCACTATTCGGAGCATCGCGCTATGAGCAACCACAAAATCAAGTTCACGCTGGCCGACGGCATCGGACGGATCCTCATTGACGATGCGGCCAATCACAATGTCGTCGGTGCGCAATTTACGCAGGAACTGGCGCGGGCGGCGATTGCTTGCGAAGCGGCGAGCGGACTTCGCGCAGTGCTGCTCAGTGCGAGCGGCGATAAATTTTCCGTCGGCGGCGACTTGAATGAATTCCTGCGCGAACGTGCACACCTGCAGACCCATGTGCGCGAGATGGCAGGCTGGTTCCATCTGGCCATCACCGTGCTCAATCGCCTCGAGGCGCCGGTCCTGTGTGCCGTCAACGGGCTGGCTGCCGGTGGTGGTGTAAGCCTGGTCTGCATGAGCGACCTGGCCATTGCCAAACGCTCGGCGCGGTTCAACCTCGCTTATACGCGTTCCGGTCTGACACCCGATGGCGGCGCGACGTGGTTTCTGCCGCGGCTGGTCGGTGCGCAGCGCGCCTTCGATATCATCGCGACCAATCCGACACTGACGGCCGATGAAGCGTGCGCCATCGGTCTCATAGCGCGGGTGGTCGATGATGCCGATTTCGAGGTCGAAGTCGAACGCACGCTGCAGCAGCTGGCGAGTGCACCATCGGGTGCCGTCGGGCGCGCCAAACGGCTGCTGCGCCAGAGTCTCGACAATACCCTCGAGCAGCAGCTCGAACTCGAGGCCAAATCCATTGCCGACATCGTTGCCAGCGAGTCCACGCTGGCGACACTGGAAGCGTTTTTCGCCGCGCGTAAACGCTGAGTGCCCACATGAACACGACCCACAATGCTTTTGATCTGAATGCCGATCAGCGTTCGATGCTCGATACGGCCGACAATTTCGCGCGCGCCGAGTTCTATCCATTGGCACCGCGCATGGATAACGAGGAATGGTGGCCACCCGAGATCTTTCCGACCATCGGTGCAATGGGCTATTTCGGGCTCACCGTGCCGGAGGCCTACGGCGGGCAAGGCCTGGATTTTTTCACCAGTGGCCTGGTCGGCCAGGCCTTCGCGCGCTGGAACTATGCACTCGCCTTGAGCTGGGTCGCCCACGAGAATCTGTGCCTGAACAACCTGTATCGCAACGCCAACGAGGATCAACGCCGGCGCTATCTGCCGGGGCTTTGCGATGGGACGAAAATCGGCGCTCTCGGCCTGACCGAACCGGGCGCCGGTTCCGACGCACTCGGCTCGATGGCAACCACGGCGCGTCTGCGTGGCGACCATTACATCCTGAACGGGCGCAAGCTCTATATCACCAATGGTCCGGTTGCCGATGTTCTGCTGGTCTATGCCAAGACCGCGCCGGAGCGCGGCCCGCACGGCATTTCGGCTTTCATCATCGAGAAGGGCTTCAAGGGTTTCAGCGTCGCGCAGAAACTGATCAAGATGGGGTTCCGTGGCAGTCAGACCGGCGAACTCGTATTCGATGACTGCGAAGTACCGGTTGAGAACCGCGTCGGGGCTGAGAACGACGGCGTTGCCATCGTCATGAGCGGACTCGATCTGGAGCGGGCCGTGATCTCGCCGCTGTGTGTCGGCATGGCCGAACGCGCGCTTGAACTCAGTATCGAGTATGCCAAGACCCGCCATCAGTTCGGGCGGCCGATAGCAGATTTCCAGATGGTGCAGTCCAAGCTCGCCGACATGTATGTGTGGGTCGAAACGATGAAAGCGCTGAATCATAAAGTGTTGGCCGAAGCCAACGATCTCGAAGTCGGTGGCGGCGGGCGCGGCATGATCCACGCCAATACGGCAGCCTCCGTCATGTATTGCGCAAATATGCTGAACCGCGTGCTGGATGAAGCCGTGCAGGTCCATGGTGGCATCGGCTATATCTGGGAATCCGAGATCAATCGCCTGTACCGTGGAACCAAGCTGCTCGAAATCGGTGCCGGCACGACCGAAGTGCGCAAACTCATCATCAGCCGCGAGCTGCTGAAGTAGCCCGCCACAGTGAAACAACCATGAATGAACCGCTCTCGATCCCGCGCAGCAACGACGAGCTGCGCGATCACCCGACCATTTTTGCCAACGAGCTGTTACGTGGCCAGACCGTGCTGGTGTCCGGTGCCGGCAGCGGCATCGGCCGTGCAACAGCCTGGCTGGCGGCGCGCCTGGGTGCCACGACTATCCTGGGCGGGCGGACACAGGCCAAGCTCGAGGCTGTTGCCGACGCCATCAATGCGGTCAGCGGCCTGACTGCAAGTTGCCAGACTTTCGATATTCGCGATCGCGACTCGGTCGAGGCAGGGTTCGAGGCGATTATTGAAAAGCACGGCGGCATCGACGTGCTGATCAACAGCGCTGGCGGACAATTCCCACAGGCGGCCATCGACTATACCGAGAAAGGCTGGCATGCCGTCGTCAACACCAATCTGCATGGCACCTGGCACATGATGCAGGCGGCTGCGCAGCGCTGGCGAAGCGCCGGACGTGGCGGCAACATCGTCAATATCGTGGTTGTTCAGCAGGGCCTGTTCGGCGTTGCCCATACCGCCGCCGCGCGCGCCGGCGTCATTGCGTTTTCGGAGAACGCGGCGGTCGAATGGGCGCCTCTTGGTATTCGCGTCAACTGCATCGCGCCGGGGGCGATTGAAACGGAAGGCTGGGCGGTCTATTCAGAGTCGACCCGCGCGCGCTACCCGCGCACCAATCCGCTGATGCGGGCCGGCTCACCGTGGGAAATCGCCGAAGCCTGTCTGTTCATCGCCGGCCCCGGCGGCCGCTTCATCAACGGCGAAACGCTGAACGTCGATGGTGGCGGACGCCACTGGGGTGAGATCTGGACGACCGGCAAGCCGGAATATTTCGCGCAAGCCACGCGACTGTGGGACGACGGCGCCATCTGACAGCCGCTCACAGCGCGCCACTATCCCACACCACCCTGCCGTCGAACATCGTCTGCATGACCGTGGTTGCGCGCAATTCATCCGGTGTGCAGCTGAGCGGGTCGTGGTCGACAACGATGAGATCGGCCAGTCCTCCAGGCACCAGCGTGCCCAGTCCGTCCCACTGCATGAGGCGTGCGCCATTGGTCGTCCAGCACGCCAGTGCCTGTTCGCGGTTGACCGCGTGGTCGGGCGTATCGTTGCGATGACAGGAGCCGTAGAACTCGAAACTTTGTGCGAGCGCCATGTGCTCGAAGCGGCTGTTCGGGCCCCAATCGCGACCGCAACTGACGTTCAGGCCGGCCTCGATCATCCGCCGTAACGGGATCAGGTGCGGCCACACGTGCCGGCCCATGCGTTCGCCGTAGAGGTCGCCTTTCCCCCACGAAAAACCGACCGATGTGGTCATCTCGAAACAGTAATCCCGATAGCGTTCGATGTGATCGCGCCCAATCAGGATCGAATGCTGCAGAACCCAGTTGCGCTGCGCGATGTCGTCGCGGCAATCGAGCGCGGCGAGGGAGCTGAGAAAGTCATCGTGATCGCGCAGTCCACCCAGCACCATGTTGAAACGGAGATCGTGTTCGAGGCAGAAGTTCATGGCGTGCGGTTCGGCCCACTGTGGCACGAAAGTATGTCCGCGCGTCGGCATACCGTCCGGACCTTGGTAAGGTTCGTGCTGGCGCAGATAACCCGGCCAGCACGGCCCGCGCGACAGCGTCACCCCATTGACGCGCACCTGATCGTCGTTCAACGCTTTCAGTGCCAGCCCGAGAGCAAGCCGTTCGGCGAGCAGCTCAGGCGTCGCCTCGAGATGAGGCTGAAACGGACTGTTAAAGAGTTCAAGCCCGGCGACGACGCGGACGTTCAGTTCGCCCTGGCGCCCAAGCGTTCGATAGGCGGCGATATGCTCTGCTTCCATGCAATGGGCTTCATACAGCGCGGTGACGCCCATGCGTGCAAAATCTGCCTGTGCATAGCGCGCGCCGAATGCCCACAGTTCAGCTGGAGGTGGTGGGAATTTCGCGGCGATTTGCAGCCAGAACGGGTCGTCGCAGTAGTAGTTGTTGACCTTGCCGCGAAGAATTCCGGTGGGACGTCCGGTGTCATCTTTTTCAATCTCGACTGAGCACACCTGTGCCGGCGTGGCGTGGGAAATACCGGCGCGCTCGAGTCCGGCACTGTTGAAAGCACACACGTTCGGCGTGACCGGAGCCCACGCCTGAATGAAGACCGGATGCGCCGACGTTGCATGGTCGAGGACCGTGCGATCAGGGAGCCGGCCCTCGACAAGGTCACGGTAGCTGCGGCGCTGAAAATAATGCGGTTCGCCGACCGGCGTCGTCAGGATCCACTCGCCCGGCGGAGTTACTGCAGCGCGCGCCCGGATTCGCGCCACGATGTCAGCGTGCGAGGTGGCATCGAGCAGGTTGACGAGACCGCATTCGAGCGCGCCGAAATGCAGCATGTGCGGGTGGCCATCAACCAGCCCGGGCATGACGGTAGCGCCACCTAGGTCGACGTGGCGCGTGCCGCGCCCGGCCAGTGTTCGCATGTCGTCACGCCGACCGACGCCGAGTATCCGACGACCTTCAACGACGATGGCCTCGCAACGTTGCGCCTGGCCGGCCAGCGGCAGGATGGTCCCACCGCTGTAGAGCGTGCGTTCCTGCGCCGGTATCGGCATCGTTGCGTCCTCCGTGAGAGTAAACCTGGCGGCAACTATAGCGCCGCAGACGGAACCCCGGCCGCGCGAAATGGTGCGATCAGTGGTTCGCCCCACGGGTGGGTGGTGCCACCATCTCCTGATTGAGGCGGGTCATCGCATCGATCAGCTGCGCATGAGCCGCGCGATCAGCGGCACCGAGTGCGCGCATCTCAGCAGCGAAATGCTGGACGCAGTGGTCGTGATTGGCGAGCAGTTGTTCGAGATGGGCAATTTCGGACAGCGTGCGCGTGCCGCCATATTGATAGCGGCGATGCAGACTGTCGAGAAAAGAAAAGTGAGCGTCCTTGCTCGCGAGCATCGCGCCATAGGCCTGCCACGCGGACCGGGCAGCGGGCGGTAAATCTGCGCCGTGTTCGGCCAGCGACACGGCGCAGTCGATCAGCCGAACAGTTTCTTGACGAAACCGAACACGCCACCGCCACTGGCCGGTTGCGCGCTGATTGCATTCTCGACACTGCTGGTCCGAGGTGCGCGCCGCGGTGGCGCATCGTCTTCGCTACGACGCTCCGGCTTCTGGTCGCGCGGTTGGGACTGGTCGACGCGCAGCTCGCGACCCATGAATTCCGAACCGTTCAATGACTCGATCGCCCGCAATCCTTCCTGTTCGTTGTCCATCTCCACGAAACCGTAACCTCGCGAACGCTTGGTCCGTCGATCAAAAATGACCTCCGCCGACGATACGTTGCCGTATGGCTGAAAGGCCTCGCGCAGTTCCTCGCTCTTCACACTGTAGGGCAAGTTGCCCACATAGATATTCATCATGTCGATCCCTTTATGGAGGCGGCATTGTTCTTCGCGCGTGATAGCCGCCCGGCTTTTTTACTGACGATCGCTTGAGTACGGTCGCGCCCGGATCCGATAACTCCTCCCGTACAGCGAGCCACTACCACCGGAACGCCCGTAGCGGGAATTCCCCCTGCGGTGGTAGATCGACCGAATTCAAGCACAACGGCGTGAGCCCTGCAAACGCGGCGTGCCGCGCAGCCGGCGATGACCTCGGGGCCGTCTGTTCAGCCCCGCAATGCCCGCGGGGCGGGCAGCGCGAATCAGGCCATGAAGGCCTGAATTCCAGTCTGCGCGCGACCGAGGATCAAGGCATGAATATCGTGGGTGCCTTCGTAAGTATTGACCGCTTCAAGATTCAGGACGTGCCGGATGACGTGGTACTCGTCGGAAACGCCATTACCACCGTGCATGTCACGCGCGACGCGCGCTATGTCGAGCGCCTTGCCGCAGTTATTGCGTTTGATCAGCGAGACCGCCTCGGGCGAACCCGTGCCGGCGTCGATAGCGCGACCGACAGCAAGCGCCGCCTGATAGCCGAGCGCAATCTCCGTCTGCATGTCGGCCAGTTTTTTCTGGACCAGCTGGTTGGCGGCAAGCGGGCGCCCGAACTGATGGCGGTCGAGCGTGTATTGGCGCGCCGCGTGCCAGCAGAACTCGGCTGCACCCATTGCACCCCAGGCGATGCCATAGCGGGCGCGATTGAGACAACCGAACGGCCCGCGCAGTCCTTTGACGTTCGGCAGCAGCTGATCGCTCGAAACGAACACATCGTCCAGCACGATTTCACCGGTAACCGAGGCGCGTAGTGAAAACTTGCCCTCGATCTTTGGCGTCGCCAGCCCCGCCATGCTGCGTTCGAGAACGAAACCACGGATGACGTCGTCGTCTGTTTTGGCCCACACCACGAAGACATCGGCTATCGGCGAGTTGGAAATCCACATCTTGCTGCCGCGAAGGACATAGCCGCCGTCGACGCTTCGCGCGCGCGTGGTCATGCCGCCGGGGTCGGAGCCGTGGTCCGGTTCGGTCAGGCCGAAACAACCGACCCATTCGCCGCTGGCAAGTTTCGGCAGGTACTTGAGCCGCTGCGTTTCAGTACCGTAAGCGTAGATCGGATGCATGACCAGACTCGACTGCACGCTCATCGCCGAGCGATACCCGGAATCGACCCGTTCCACTTCACGTGCGATCAAGCCGTAACACACATAGCTCATACCGGCGCCGCCATACGCTTCGGGGATCGTCGCGCCAAGGAAGCCGAGTTCGCCGAACTCGTTCATGATGGCGCGATCAAAATGTTCGTGGCGGTGGGCTTCCAGCACGCGAGGTAACAGCCGTTCCTGGCAGAAGGTGTGCGCTGCGGCACTGACAAGGCGTTCGTCTTCGCTGAGCGCGCTGGCCAGCAGCAACGGGTCGGCCCAGTCGAAGCGGGCTTCAGCAGACGAATGGGACGCGTGTTTCGCATCGGCGGTCGTGGTCATGGTCATCTCCGTACATAGCGCAAAGAACGCTGCGCCCGGCCTGGGCGCGGCAGCTTTCGGTCGAGGCCGGCACTATAGCATCGCACCTGCAGCAAGCTCTCGGGGAGACGCATTTACCGGCAGCCGCCGGCTTTTGTGATCAAGTCGTTACTGGTAACATCGCGGCTTGCAACGAGCTTGTGTCAGGCGGCGGGGCTGCCTGCCTCGCGGGCGGCATTTCAGCGGTCCACGCGGCGCAGATCCAACTGAATGTGAGCGGGAGGACAAGATGAAGATCTTAGTGGCCGTCAAACGAGCCATCGATTACAACGTGAAAGCGCGCCCGAAATCGGACGGCACTGGCGTCGACCTCGCAAACGTCAAGATGTCGATGAATCCATTCGACGAAATCGGTGTGGAAGAAGCACTCCGCATCCAGGAAGCCGGCAAGGCAACGGAGACGATTGCCGTGTCCATCGGACCGAAGACCTGCCAGGAAACCCTGCGTACAGCGATGGCCATGGGTGTCGATCGCGGCATCCTGGTCGAAAGCGATGAGGAAGTGCAGCCGCTGGCCGTGGCCAAGCTGCTGAAAGCCATCATCGACCGTGAACAGCCCGGTCTGGTCATCCTCGGCAAGCAAGCCATCGACGATGACTCCAATCAGACCGGCCAGATGCTCGCGGCGCTGCTCGGTTGGCCGCAGGGCACCTTTGCCTGCGGTGTCGAACTCGGCGACGGTCAACTGCAGGTCCGGCGCGAAGTCGACGGCGGGATACAGACGCTACGTCTCAAGCTGCCAGCGGTGGTGACGGCCGATCTGCGCTTGAACGAACCACGCTACGTCAAGCTGCCGAATATCATGAAAGCGAAAAAGAAGCAGCTCGATACGTTGACGCCAGCCGAACTCGGCGTTGATATCACGCCGCGCCTGACCCTGGTCAAGGTCGCCGAACCGCCGGCACGCAAAGGCGGTGTCAAAGTCGCCGATGTGCAGGCGTTGGTCGACAAGCTACGCAACGAAGCCAAGGTGATTTGAGATGAGCGCACTGGTCCTAGCTGAACATAACAATGCCGCATTGGCTCCGGCCACCTTGAATGCGATTGCCGCGGCCAGCCGGCTGGGCAGCACCGTCGATGTCCTGGTCGCCGGGCTGGCCTGCCAGGCCGTTGCCAGCGCAGCGGCGGCCGTTCCCGGTATCGGCAAAGTGCTGTATGCCGAAGGGCCGCAGTACGCCCACGCTCTGGCCGAGAATCTCGCTCCGCTGCTGGTCAGTCTGGCCGGCCCCTACGAGCATCTGCTGGCAGCGGCGACCACCACCGGTAAGAACGTCATGCCGCGCGTTGCAGCACTGCTCGACGTTGCGCAGATCTCGGATGTCATCGGTATCGAATCGGGTGACACCTTCCAGCGGCCGATCTATGCCGGCAACGTCATTGCGACGGTTCGCAGCAGCGACGCCAAGAAAGTCATCACGGTCCGCCTCACAGCCTATGATCCGGCTCCTGCCAGTGGTGGCGGTGCAAGCATTGAGAGTGTAGCGGCGGCGGCCGACAGCGGCCTATCGGAATTTCTGAGCGAGGAGCTGACCAAGTCGAGCCGCCCGGAACTGAACGCGGCGGATATCATTGTCTCGGGTGGTCGCGGTGTCGGCAGCGCGGAGAATTTCGCGATTATCGAGGCACTCGCCGACAAACTCGGCGCTGCGGTCGGCGCGTCGCGCGCGGCGGTTGATGCCGGCTATGTGCCGAACGATTATCAGGTCGGTCAGACCGGCAAGGTCGTTGCGCCGCAGCTCTACATCGCGGTCGGGATTTCCGGTGCCATTCAGCATCTTGCCGGCATGAAAGACAGCAAAGTCATCGTCGCCATCAACAAAGACGAAGAGGCCCCGATTTTCGGTGTCGCCGACTACGGACTTGTCGGCGATCTGTTCAAGGAAGTGCCGGCCATGGTCGACGAGCTGTCGAAGTAGTCGCTGGCGGTACAGGCACAGGCAGAGGGCACGGCGGTGGAACGTGAAGCAATGGAGTTCGACGTCGTCATCGTCGGCGGCGGGCCGTCCGGCCTTGCCGCGGCGATCCGTCTGCGCCAGCTGGCTGCGGAGCACGGCGAAGAACTGAGCGTGTGCCTGATCGAGAAAGGGTCGGAGGTCGGCGCGCATATCATGTCCGGGGCCGTGCTCGAACCGCGTGCCCTGAACGAACTGTTACCGGACTGGCGCGAGCGCGACGCGCCGTTGACGACGCCGGCAGGTAACGATCGCTTTCTGTTTCTGACCGAGAAAAGGGCGTTCCGGCTGCCGACGCCGCCGCAGATGAACAACCACGGCAACTATATCGTCAGTCTCGGCAATGTCTGCCGCTGGCTGGCGACCCAGGCCGAAGCGCTGGGTGTCGATATCTATCCCGGTTTTGCTGCCGCTGAAGTGCTCTATCACGAAGACGGCAGCGTTAAAGGCGTCGCAACCGGCGACATGGGTCGCCTGCGCAACGGCGAGGAAGGGCCAAATTTTGCGCCTGGCATGGAATTGCATGCGCGGCAGACGCTGTTCGGCGAAGGGTGTCGCGGTTCGTTGACGAAAGCGCTGTTCGAACGCTTCAAGCTGCGCGCCGACGCCGAGCCCCAGGTCTATGGGCTGGGCATCAAGGAACTATGGGAAGTTCAGCCGCAACAGCATGTCGCCGGGCAGATCACGCATACGGCCGGTTGGCCGATGGACTGGGCGACCTACGGCGGCTCGTGGATGTATCACTTCGATGCCAACCTGGTCTCGGTCGGTTTTGTCGTCGGTCTCGATTATCAGAATCCCTATCTGAGTCCGTTCGAAGAAATGCAGCGTTTCAAGACGCATCCGGCGATCCGCACAATTTTTGAAGGCGGTCGACGGTTGTCCTATGGCGCGCGGGCGATCAGCGCGGGCGGGTTCCAATCGATCCCGAAGCTGACGTTCCCGGGCGGTCTGTTGATCGGCGACGGCGCGGGCTTTCTCAATGTGCCCAAGATCAAGGGCAGTCATACGGCGATGAAATCCGGCATGACAGCGGCCGAGGCGGTGTTCGACGCGCTGCGTGGCGGTAACCAGACCATTCGTGAAGTCGTGTCGTACAGCGACCGGCTGCGCCAGACCTGGTTGTGGGATGAGCTCTATCGCGTGCGGAATATCAAACCGTCGTTTCATTGGGGCCTGCCGGCAGCGATGGCGTATTCAGCTGTCGACACCGTTCTGCTTCGCGGCAAAGCGCCGTGGACGCTCCATCATCGACCGGATCATCTGCAGCTCAAACCCGCTGCCGAATGCGAGCCGATTGCTTATCCGAAACCGGACGGCAAGCTGACTTTCGATCGTCTGTCGTCGGTCTTTCTGTCGAATACCAACCACGAAGAAGATCAGCCCTGTCATCTGACCTTGCGCGATGCGAGCGTGCCGGTGGCGGTCAATCTCAAGCGCTATGCCGGGCCGGAAGCGCGCTATTGCCCGGCTGGTGTTTACGAATTCGTCGACGTCGACGGGCAGCCGCAGCTGCAGATCAACGCGCAGAATTGTGTTCACTGCAAAACCTGCGATATCAAAGATCCGTCGCAGAATATCCACTGGGTCACGCCGGAAGGCGGCGGTGGACCAAACTATCCCAACATGTAGCAGAGCCATGCCCAACGTAACTTATCGACAAGCCGATGGCCGCGAGCTTACCATCGACGTTCCGACCGGCTGGAGCCTGATGGAGGCGGCGGTACAGAACGACATCGCCGGAATCGTCGCTGAATGCGGTGGCGGCTGTGCCTGCGCGACCTGCCATGTCTATATCGAACCCGGCAGCGTTGCCAATCTGCCGCCGGTCGGCGATATGGAAGGCGACATGCTCGAGTGCACGGCAGCTGAGCGTCAGCCGAATTCCCGTCTGAGCTGCCAGGTCAAGATGACGCCGGAGCTGGCCGGGCTGGTGGTGCTGATCCCTGCGCGCCAGACCTGAAGCGCCAGACCTGAAGCCTGACGCATAAGCCCCTAACCCTAAGCCCAGATCCATCAGCCATCATGCCCACGTCGGCGTACCCAGTCGTCGTCATCGGTGCCGGGCAATGTGGTCTGCAGATCTGCGATTCCCTGCGTAAAGGCGGTTACGATGGCCGTCTGATCCTGATCGGCGAGGAAACGGCGCTGCCGTATCAGCGGCCACCGTTGTCGAAGAAATTCCTGCTCGGCGATCTGGAGCCCGAAAGACTGCTGTTCCGGCCGGCCAGTTATTACGACAAGCTGGCCGTGGAAGTCCGCCTCGGCGAGCGGGTGCTCGGTATCGATCGCGAGCGACACGCACTGACACTGGCCAGCGGCGAACATCTCCACTATGCGCGTCTGGCGCTCGCTACCGGCGCCCGCGTACGACCGTTGTCCTGCGCTGGTGCGGACCTGCCCGGCATCCATTACGTACGAACGCTGGACGACAGTCTGGCACTCCGTGACTGCCTGGCCCGCAGTGCGCGTATCGGTGTCGTTGGCGGCGGATTCATCGGTCTCGAGGTGGCTGCGATTGCCAGGCAACTCGGCAAGTCAGTCATCCTGCTCGAAGCGCAGGACCGACTGATGGCGCGGGCCGTCTCGCCACTGATCTCGGACTTCTATGCCGATCTGCATCGTCAGCACGGCGTCGAGATTCGATTGAATACCGGCATCCATCAGGTTGCGCGGAGCGGGTCTGGCTTGCTGCTGGAGACGAGCGCAGCTGAACATCTCGACGTCGACCTGCTGGTCGCCGGTATCGGCGTCATCCCGAATACCGAACTCGCCGCTGACTGCGGTCTGGCCTGCAACAATGGCATCATCGTCGACGGCAGTGCCCGTACGAGCGATCCGGACATTGTCGCTGCCGGTGACTGCACGCTGCATTACAACGGCTTTCTGGGGCGCGAGTTGCGCCTTGAATCGGTGCAGAATGCAGTCGATCAGGCGAAAGTTGCCGCAGCCAGCCTGTGCGGCGACAACACCATCTACCACCAGGTACCGTGGTTCTGGTCGGATCAATACGACGTCAAATTGCAGATGGCCGGCATCGGTCTGCCTTACGATGCTTGCGTTGTTCGAGGTGAGGTTACAGCGGCTGGCTTTTCCGTCGTTTATTTTCGTGACGGTGCACTGGTCGGCACTGACTCAGTCAATCGTGCAGCGGATCACATGGCGGTACGTAAACTGCTGATGCAGGGCACCGCTGTCAGCGTCGCCCAGGCCGCGGATATGACAGTCGATCTGCTGCAGCTGGCACGCGCCTGATCAGACTGCAGGGGTAAGACCCGTGGATGCGGCGAGTAGAAGTCCAGGATGGACTGATTCGGAGTTTTGTTAATCATTCGGAGCAGAATTTTCGCCATGCCAAGAATTATTTACGTCGATGTTAACGGTGAGCGCCACGAGTGCCAGGTCGCCAATGGCAACACGCTGATGGAAGGCGCGATCCAGCATGGTATCGCCGGCATCCTGGCAATCTGCGGCGGGAGTTGTGCCTGCAGTACCTGCCATGCCTATATCGACGAGGCGTGGATGGATAAGGTCGGGCCGCCGGACGAGATTGAGGATTCCACCCTTGAGCTTGCCGCCGACCGCCTGCCAAATAGCCGCCTGACCTGCCAGGTCAAAGTCACCGACGAACTCGATGGACTGGTGCTCAACGTCGCGCAGAACGACGGTTGAATCGACCATGACGGAATCGCGCTCGACGCTCCCCCATGATCCGACAGGGCGCGTGATCGGCAATGTATGAACTGCATGACTATGCCCGCGCCAGTTCAGCTGCGCGTGTACGGATTGCGCTGGCGCTGAAAGGGCTGAGTGTCAGCGCCATCGATATCGATCTGACATCGGGCGCACAGCACGATCCCGAGTTCCGCGCACTGAATCCGCAGGGAATGGTGCCGGTTTATACCGATGAGCGCGTAGTGCTGAGTCAGTCGCTGGCGATTATCGAGTATCTGAACGAGCGCTATCCGGACCCGCCGCTGCTGCCCGACACGCTGGTCGAGCGTGCTCGCGCGCGACAGTTCGCGCAACTCGTGTGCAGCGATATACAGCCGGTCAACGGTTTTCGAGTCATGGCTTTTCTTCGCGATTCCTTCAAGATCGATACCCGTAATCGTCGCCGCTGGTTCAATCACTGGCTGCTCGAAGGATTGGACGCACTCGAGTTGTGGTTGACGGCAGCGGGCGGCACTTCGCGCTACTGCGTCGGCACGCGCGTTTCCATCGCCGACATCTGCGTCGTTCCGCAGCTCGATATCGCGCGGCGTAACGGTCTCGATATCGAGGATTTTCCGCGTCTCGCCGCCATTGAGGCGAACTGCCTGAGCAGCGAGGCTTTCAAGGTAGCGTGTGTCGGTCTTCACAGCAGTCCCTAAATTCGAGAAACGCGAGGCGGCGGCATGTTGCAGGATACGATTGAATACCGGTGGCTGCGGGCGTTTCAGCGCGTGTTCGAACTGTGCCGGGTCGAGGCTGGTACCAGCGTCGCTATTCTATCGGAGTCGCAGTCGCGCCCGCAGAATCGGGAGCTGACTCGGCTCGCGCTCGCTGCACTCGGCGCCAACAGCTTCGAGGTGTCGGTGCCGACACCCGCGCAGAGTGCGCCAGTGCCGATACGATCGACCGGGGCAAGTCAGGTTCTGAACGGCCATCAGGCCGCACTGCAGGCACTCAAGGCCAGCGCGCTCGTTATCGATCTCACGGTCGAAGGGCTGCTGCACGCGCCCCAGTTGCCGGAGATCCTCGGTGCCGGATCGCGCGTGCTGATGGTCTCGAATGAACATCCGGACGCACTCGAGCGACTCGTGCCCGAGCCTGCCGATGAGGCGGCAGTGCGCGCTGCAATCAAGGCCTGCCGCGTGGCTACGCGCATGACCGTGCGTTCCGCCGCCGGCACCGCACTCGATATCGATCTCGGTGAGGCGCGCACCGGCGGCGTCTGGGGATGGTGCGACAAGCCCGGCATGATCGCGCATTGGCCAGGCGGCATCGTGGTGAATTTTCCGCGTTCACGGGCAGTCAACGGACGTCTCGTGATGGACGTCGGCGATATCAACCTCACCTTCAAACGCTACCTCGAAGGGCAGGTCGAACTGATCATCGAAAACGATTTCGTGGTCGAAGTGAATGGCACTGGCACCGACGCCGAACTGATGCGGCGGTATCTGGCGGCGTGGGGTGACCGCGAGGCCTATGGTGTAAGTCATGTCGGCTGGGGTTTGAACACCCGTGCCCGTTACGAGGCGCTCGCGCTGTATGACCGCCGCGATCTCAACGGCACTGAGCTACGTGCGTTTGCCGGGAATTTTCTCTATTCCACCGGCGCCAACGAGCACGCTGGCCGGTATACCGAAGGGCATTTCGATTTGCCAATCAGGAACTGCACGATTGCGCTGGACGATCGTATCGTCGTCGAAGCGGGCAGGGTGATCTAGCATGCAGAACCAGCCGATATTCGACCCCAAAGCATTTCGCCTGAGCGAACTTGAGATTGAGCTGACAGCCCTCGCCCGCCAGCTCGGTACCGAAAGTTTCGCGGGGAGAGCCGCCGAGTACGACACCAGTGCGCGCTTCCCGACCGAGAACTACATTGAATTGCGTGCCCATGGGCTGCTCAGCATCTGCGTGCCGCGCGAACACGGTGGGCTGGGCGCGGATTTCCGCGCCTATGCGCTGACTGCGGCAGAGATCGGGCGGTACTGTGGCGCGACCGCACTGACCTGGAACATGCACGTCTGCTCCAGTCTGTGGACCGGGCCGCTGGCTGATGAAATCGATATGAGCGACAGCGACCGGCGCGAACACGCCGCACGCCGGGCCATGCATTACGCGCGCATCGTCAACGATGGCGCCATTTATTCGCAGCCGTTTTCCGAAGGCGGCAGCGCGGCTGCCGGCGCGGTACCGTTTGCGACCTCGGCTCGGCGCGACGGCAGCGGCTGGCGCATCAGTGGGCGGAAGATTTTTGCCTCGCTGTCCGGGCACGCCGACTATTACGGCGTACTCTGCACTGAACAGTCCGCCGATAGTGCAGCGAGTCGGCGCAACACGCTCTATATCGCAGTGCCGGCGAGTGCCGAAGGCGTCCGTGTCGAAGGGGAGTGGGATCCGCTCGGCATGCGCGGTACCGTCTCGCGCGATCTCATTCTCGACAACGTGTGGGTCGACGATAACGAAGCGCTGATGCCGCCCGGCATTTACTACCAGGCGGCGCTCCGTTGGCCGCACATGTTCATGACGTTGACGCCGACTTATATCGGCATCGCGCAGGCGGCCTGTGATTTCACCAGCGCTTATCTGCGCGGCGAACTGCCCGGACAGCGCGGCGAAATCCGGCGCGGCAGCGCCATCAAACAGCATAATGTAGCCGAGATGCGCATTCGTCTCGAACAGACCAAAGCGTTGTGGTTTCAGGCTGTTTCCGAAGCGTGTGTCGATCCCAGTCGGGAACAGGTAATGCGCGCTTATGCCGCGCAATACACAGCGATGGAGAACGCCAACGAACTGTGCCAGCAGGCCATCCGCACCTGCGGTGGTCAGGCCATGTTGAAACGCTGGCCGCTCGAGCGACTGTATCGTGACAGCCGCTGCGGTTCGCTGATGCTGCCATGGAGCGCCGATCTGTGCATCGAACGCATCGGCCGTGATGCGCTCTATCTGGCTGGCGAGAGCTATCCATGAAGGACATGTCGGGCTGGATAGCCCGACATGCTGGCAGCGTGCCGGATAAACCGGCCATTATCGGGCCGGACTGCAGCCTGAGTTACCGCGAGCTGCACACGCGCATCTTGCAGCTGGCGAGCCTGTTGACGAATACCTGCGCGCTGGCGCACGGTCAACGGGTCGCCTGGCTGGGGCTCAATACGCCCGACCTGATTGCGCTGCTGTTCGCCTGCGCGCGCCAAGGCCTGATCCTGATACCGCTGAACTGGCGCCTGTCGACGCGTGAACTCGACGCGGTGCTGGATGACGCCGGTCCGAGTCTCGTCGTCATCGATGCCAGTTGCGCCGACAGCGCCGATGCGTTTCGTCATCGACCTTGTCTGAGGCTCGGCTTCGAGCACATTGAATTGCCGACAGCGACATTGGGCGATCACGCTGCCGTACCAGCGGCCAGCGGTGAACCGCACTCGCCGGTACTGCTAGTCTATACCTCGGGGACTACCGGTACACCGCGGGGCGTGGTGTTGACGCAATCCGCGCTGCTGTTCAATGCGCTGAATTCCATTCACATGCACGACCTGTGCGCTGACGACATTGTGCTCACGGTGTTACCGCTGTTTCATGTCGGTGGACTCAATATTCAGACGCTGCCGGCGTTGTATCGCGGTGCCAGTGTCATCCTGGAAACGCGTTTCGATGCGGCGCGGACGCTGGATTTGATCGACAGCGGGCTGCCAACGCTGACGGTGCAGGTGCCGGCGACGATGACGGCTTTGTTGCAGCATCCGAGTTGGCCCGCGTGTCGCCTGAACAGGCTGCGTGCCGTGACGACCGGTTCGACCGATGTGCCGCTCGCGCTGATCGAGGCCTGGCACGCGCGCAGTGTGCCGGTCATCCAGGTGTACGGCGCAACGGAGACCGGCCCGCTCGCCATCTATCAGCGTACCGACGACGCCTATACGACGGTCGGGAGCATCGGTCGTGCCGGTCTGCACAGCGAAATCCGCCTGGTCGATGGTCAAGGGCAGAACGTCGTGGCGGGGCAGGCCGGCGAAATCCAGGTTCGCGGTCCGCATGTGGCGAGCGGCTACTGGTCGAGTGCGCTCGGCGCTGCCGAGGCCTTTACCGATGGCTGGTTCGCAAGCGGCGATGTTGCCAGCGAAGACGAGCGTGGCTTGTACTGGTTCAAGGACCGCATCAAGCATGTGATCATTTCCGGCGGCGAGAATATCTACCCGGCGGAACTCGAGCGCGTGCTGCATGGCCATCCGCTGCTCGTCGAAGCGGCGGTCGCCGGCCGTGCTGACGCGCGGTGGGGCGAAGTACCGGTTGTCGTTGCCGTGGCGCGAGCGTCTGTCCCGCCGGCCACGATTCTCGCTTTGTTCGACGCCCGCCTGGCGCGTTACAAGCATCCGCAGGACGTCGTTTTCGTCGACGCCCTGCCGCGCACGGCACTCGGTAAAGTCGAAGTGCAGAAGCTGCGTGAGCTGGTTAACAGATCGCCAGAGCGCTTCCTGCGGCACACGGACGTGCCGCCATTTTCGATGGGCGAAGACCATCGAAAGTGAAGGAAAGGGAAAATCGCACTTTTCCCTTTCCGTGCTCTGAGAAGTCCAGGATGGACTTATTCAGAGCTTCCTTAAAAATTGACCCGCACGCTGCCGCCGACCCAGCGTGGCATGCCGAAATACTGCTCAGTCATGCCGAGCACGGCGCCCAGGTCGAAAGTCTGCACCAGATAATTCTGGTCGGCAATGTTGTTGACGAACACGGCTGCCTCCCAACGCTCATCGCTCGGCGTATAGCTCAGACGCGCGTTGCCGATCACGTACTTGCCCTGCGTGCTGGCCGGTGCCTGGGTCAGGCTGAAGAAATGCTTGGAACGGTAGGTGAAGTCGGCCTGCGCCGCCAGATGCCCCTGCCATGCCGGCCATTGATAGCGGAGCAGGCCGGTGGTGTTCCACTTCGGTGTCTGCACGGGCTTGGTATCTTCAGGGCCAAGCGCTGTACCGATACCGTCCAAATCGACATCCTTGATGGTGACGTCGATGTAACCGACGCCGGCAAGGAAGTCGAGACCGTCTATCGGCGAAGCCTGAAATTCGAGCTCGAAACCGTAAGTCTCGGCATCGGCGTTGAACAGGAAGGTGGTCAGACCGATGATCTGAAACGCCTGATAATCGCGGTAATCATAGTAGTAGCCGGAACCGTTCAATCGCGCGAGCCCGTCGAACAGGCTCATCTTGAACCCGCCTTCATAGGCGTCAAGTTTTTCTTCGTCGAAGCGCATGTTGTCGTCGGTCAGCGGAATGATACCTGTGCCGACCGGCGGTGGAGGTGTGAAGATTGAAAAGTAATCGGTCACGTCCAAGGGCGCATTGAATCCACCACCTTTGACGCCGCGATTCCAGCTGACATAGGTCAACAAGTCCTCGGTCGGCGTGAACTCGAGTTCGACCTTGGCCGACCACATGCTCTCGTCGATCTCGCCGCTATAGGGGCCAAGATTGGCAATGATGTTCGGGTTGCCATTGCGCTGACGTGTACCGGGCTGGAAGTCGACGAGGTTGTTGTTGAACTCGTGTTCCTTGTTCTCTTCGATCCAGCGGAAACCGGCAATACCGGTCCACTGCTCGGTGAAGTCGTATTCAACCTGACCGAACAGCGACCAGCTCGAGGTATCGGTGGTGTAGGGGTTGTCATTGCCGAGGAAGGTGCCGTCACCTTCGGATACGGTGCCGAGCGCGCCTCCAGGTCCGTCGATTAGCGGTCCGGGGAGGCCTAGTCCGTCGCCGAGTGGCGGAACGAATAAATCATTGACGAACGCCGTGGTCAACGGTGTCTCAGCGCCGTTCGCATCGTTGACGCCGATATCGAGATAGAAGAAACCGGCCAGCCAGCGCCAGCGGTCCTGGTCGCCGATGAAGCGCAGTTCCTGCGAGAACTGATCGGCGTCAGTGACCTGAAAGAAATTGAAGTTGGCAAACGGCGAGGCGTCCGAATCCTCGATGTAGTCGCGCTTGACGGTCTGATAGTCGGTGATCGAGACGACCTGCAGGTTCTCCTGTGCCTCCCAGGTGAAGGTGCCGGAGAAACCATAGGACTCCATGTCCTGGTGGCCGAAGTTGTCGTAGTCACCGGCGAAGTTGTCGCCATCGGTATCCTGATAGCCGCCCAGCAGCGCATTCGGCAGGTCAGGTGTATTGGTGCCGAAACCCGTAACCGGATCGGCGCTGGCCGTCACGTGCTCGAAGAAGCCGGTCCGGATCTGCTGGAGCGCGCCGCGCGCGTTGAACAGGAACGAGGTCGTCGCTGTCGGTTCGACCAGCAGTTGCACCCTTGCCGCGTAATCGTTGGCGTTATTGATATCGTCGCCCAGCACGCGGTTCTCGACGTAGCCGTCGTTGTTGTGGGTCGAGACGGATGCGCGCCCCATCACGCCTTCGGCCAGCTTGCCGCCAAAGGCGCCTTCGAATTTGGCCTGGCCGTAATAACCGCCGGTCGCCTGAGCATAGGCGTCGAAATCCTCGGACGGCTTGCGTGTTACATAGTGGACCAAGCCGCCGGTTGCGTTACGGCCGTACAGCGTGCCTTGCGGACCGCGCAGGATTTCCACGCGCTCCATGTCGAACAGCATGAAGCCAGCGCTCGACATCTGACTCAGGTAGACGTCGTCGATATAAATCGAGACCGGGCTTTCCTGGTTGCTGATGAAATCGTTCTGGGCTGAACCGCGGATAGCGATGGCATAGTTCGAGGGGCCATTGGGCTGAATGGTGCTGACGCCCGGCGCTAGTGCGGTGACTTGCTGAGCGTTGGTATAACCGAGCTGCTGCAGCTGCTCGCCAGTGAATGCCGAGACCGAGATGCCGACGTCCTGAGAGCTCTGCTCACGTTTCTGTGCGGTGACCACGACTTCTTCGAGTACTTCGGCGCTGATTGGCGTCGAGCACGTGGTGGCAATCGCTGCGGCCAGTGCCGCTCGCTTGAACTGAGCCATGTTTCGCTCCCTATGCTGTGGCGGTACTTGTCCCTGACGGTGTGACTCCGCGTCGCGACAAGGCGTTATTATGATGCGCTGCAATTGTGCTTGAGAGGCGCCGGGATGGCAACGCTGAGTCGGTCTGTCGTTGAATCGGATCGAGCGTTCAGCTGGTGTTTGACGTAGCGGTGAGCACGCCACGCGCGCCGCGCCAATCACTGTTCTTCGACTACCCCGAGTTCCCTTATCGGACACCGGAGGAGGTTGTGACGACGACCTGTGCCGACGCCATCGTCGTCGGCGCCGGCCCGGTTGGCTTGACCGCCGCATTGGCGCTTGCGCGCCAGGGCGTGCGCGTCATCGTCATCGACGGCAAACGCAGCGTGTCTGAAGGCAGTCGCGCGATCTGCATTGCCCGCCATAGCATTGAGAGTCTGGCTCAACTGGGTGTTGCTGAAAGCCTGCTCGAGCGCGCTTTACCATGGACCCATGGCACGACCTACTACCGCGCTCGCCCGGTCTTCCGCCTCGCCATGCCGCATACGGAACATGAGCGTTATTTCCCGATGTATAACCTGCAGCAGCAGTACATCGAACTGTATCTGGCGACAGCGGCGAGCGCGGAGCCGTTGATCGAACTGCGCTGGGGACATCGCCTGAGTGGATTGGCGCAGACAGCAGACAGTGTCAAATTGAGCGTGACGACGGCGCACGGCAGCTACGAGCAATCCTGTCGCTACGTTCTTGCGGCAGATGGCGCGCGCAGCGTTACACGCCAGCTGCTCGATCTGAAGCTGCACGGCGACGCCTACGAGGGTCGCTACGTCATTGCCGACGTTCAGCTGCGTTCAGAGTATCCGACAGAGCGGCGGGCGTTTTTTGATCCGGTTGCCAACCCTGGTGCGACCATACTCGTGCATCGGCAACCGGAAGATATCTGGCGCATTGATTACCAACTGCAACCAGGTGAAGACGAGCGCCATGCGATACGAGAGGAAGTCGTTCGAGAACGAATCGGAGCGATCATCGGCATGCTCGGCGAGCGTGAACCGTGGGCCCTCGAATGGTTCAGTCTGTACAAGGCTTATACCCTGTGCCTCGACGATTACCGTCATGGCCGGGTGCTGTTCCTCGGCGATGCTGCGCATCTGGTGCCGATATTCGGTGTACGCGGACTGAATTCGGGCCTGGCCGACGCCATGAATGCGAGCTGGAAACTGGCCTGGGTGCTGCGTGGCCAGGCGCCCGAGACGCTGCTCGACAGCTACACGCCTGAAAGACGCGGAGCGACGGCGGAGATATTCGCGCTGGCCGGCCGAACTACCCGCTTCATGACGCCACCTACGCGAGGCTATCAACGTCTGCGCGATGCCGCGCTGACGTTGGCGCACGGGCATGCATTCGCGCGGCGCCTGCTCGACCCGCGCCAATCGCAACCGTACACCTATGGCGACAGTCCGTTGACCACGCATACCGCTGCCGAGGCCGCGTTCACTGCCGGACCGGCAGCCGGCAGCGCTCTGCCCAATCGACGACTACCCAGCGGTGACTTTCTACTCGATCGCCTCGGGCCGGGATTCACGGCGCTGTATTTTTCGCAGGACGGGTCGATACCGGCTGAACTCGTGGCACTGACGATGTCGACGATGGTCGGCCGCGTACCGCTGCGCGTGATCGTGATTGCACGCAGCGCGACGGTCGAGGTTGTTGCGCCGCTGGTGCAGGAGAACGACTATGGTGGCCGGTTGTTCGAGGCTTTCGCAGCGACGGATGGCACCCTTTATCTGGTCCGCCCCGATCGACATGTCTGCGCGCGATGGCGGCGCTGGGTGGCAGGCGAATTGGTTCAGGCGCTCGCCCGGGCGCAGGGAGAGCAGTGATGCCGGCAACGCTCGACGACGCAGAAGTCGATGTGCTTTACGACGAACTTGCGCAAGCCATCGATGGCGTATCGGTGGAAGACGAACAGGTGTTTCTGACCAGCCTGTGTCTGCTGCTCAGTCACCGTCTGGGTGATATCGCGGTAGTCCGCACCAGTATTGCAGAGGCGCTTGCCGCCATGCTCGACGCCGCGCGAGGCGCTGGCAGCAGTGAGCGAGTCAGGTCGCCAGATCGGAATCCGCACAGGTAAACTGTGCCGAATAATCGAGGAATCCGCCGTGCTCGCCATTCAATCCGAAGATGTCATCCAAAGTGTCGCCGACGCGCTGCAGTACATCTCCTATTATCATCCGCCGGACTATATCGCCAATCTGGCGCGCGCCTATGAACTCGAAGAGTCACAGGCGGCGCGGGACGCCATGGCGCAGATCCTGATCAATTCACGCATGTGCGCCGAGGGCAAGCGACCGCTGTGCCAGGATACTGGCATCGTCAATGTGTTCTGCAAAGTCGGCATGCAGGTCAGCTGGGCCGATGAGATGCTGCTGACTGACATGATCAACGCCGGTGTTCGGCGCGCGTACCTGCATCCGGACAATAAACTGCGCGCATCGGTGCTGGCGGATCCGGCAGGTGCTCGCACCAATACACGGGACAATACGCCGGCCGTCATTCACGTCGAACTCGTGGCCGGCGCTGAACTCGAAATCACGGTAGCGGCCAAGGGTGGTGGTTCGGAGAACAAAGCCAAGTTCATCATGCTGAATCCGTCCGACAGCATCGTTGACTGGGTATTGAAGACGGTGCCGACGATGGGTGCCGGCTGGTGCCCGCCCGGCATGCTCGGTATCGGCATCGGCGGCACTGCCGAAAAAGCCATGCTGATGGCGAAAGAATCGCTGATGGATCCGATAGACATGCAGGAGCTGATCGCGCGCGGCCCGAGTAATTCACTTGAGTCTCTGCGCATTGAGCTTTACGACAAAGTCAACGCGCTCGGCATCGGCGCACAGGGCCTCGGCGGACTGACCACCGTGCTGGACGTCAAGATCATGGACTATCCGACACATGCGGCCTCCAAGCCGGTCGCCATGATCCCGAACTGCGCGGCGACCCGTCACGTCCATTTCACGCTCGATGGCAGTGGTCCCGCGCGTCTGCCGGTGCCCCGCCTCGAGGATTGGCCAACGGTCGCGTGGACAGCCGGCGACAGCGCGCGCCGCGTCAATCTGAACACCGTGACAGCGGCCGAAATGGCGACCTGGCAGCCCGGTGAAACGCTGCTCTTGTCGGGCGCGATGCTGACGGGCCGCGATGCTGCGCATAAGCGTATCCAGGAACTGTTCGATCGCGGCGAGCAATTGCCCGAAGGCGTCGATTTCCACGGGCGGTTCATCTACTACGTCGGCCCAGTCGATCCGGTGCGTGACGAAGTCGTCGGCCCGGCCGGCCCGACCACGGCGACGCGCATGGACAAATTCACCGACATGATGCTCGAGCGTACCGGTCTGCTCGGCATGATCGGCAAAGCCGAACGCGGCCCGCTGGCGATCGAATCGATCAAGCGCCACGGCGCGGTCTATCTGATGGCAGTGGGCGGCGCCGCTTACCTGGTGTCAAAAGCGATCCGCGCCTCGCGGGTCGTTGCATTCGCTGATCTCGGCATGGAAGCGATCCACGAATTCGTCGTCGAGGATATGCCGGTGACGGTGGCTGTCGATACCCGTGGTACCTCCGTTCATCGGACCGGACCGCGCGAATGGCAGGCCCGTATTGGCAAGATCCCGGTGACTGTCGAAGCGTAGTTCGCCAGTTGCCGAGCTGAGCTCAACGCAGCAGCTGAATGCCGCATTCGAGTTTGGTGCCGGGCTTGGTCGGGTCGACGTAGTCGTCGTTGTCGGCAATGCCATGGCGGGCGAGATAATCGCTGACAGCCTGGTCGCCCCAGGCCAGTAACGGCGCCACGCGCAGCGAATTGCCGGCACCGCGCGAGACGACGCCCAAGCTGGCGCGGAAGTCCGACTGCTCGCGGCGGATGCCGGTGAACCAGACGTCGGGTTTCAGTTCGTTGAATGCGCGTTCGAACGGTTCGAGCTTGGTCTGCCGATTGAATTCGGCGAATGCGGCGGCGCTGGCGGCGGGAATGCCGCCGTGCGCGGCCTGGCGTGCGACTGTAAGCCGTGGCGTATAGATCTGGAGATTCAAATCCCATTCGCGCGTCAGCTGCTCGGCATACCGGTAAGTTGCCGGTGTGTTGTAACCGGTGTCGATCCAGATCACCGGAATACCAGGCGCGTGGCGCGTGACCAGATGAATGAGTGCTGCTGAGCCCGGACGGAAATTGGTGGTCAGTACCGGGGTGCTGGCGAGCTCGAGTGCCCAGTCGATCGTACCCTCCGCATCGAGACCGCGGAGTTCGCCTTCCGCACAGGCGAGGTTCGCTGACGAGGTCAGCGGGTTGCTGGTGAAAGTGGCGTTGATCAGTCCCATGGCGCGGCGCTCCTGCGTTTCTGATGGGACATTCTGCCGTAAAGGGAATTAAGAGAATTAGTTTAATTCCTCATATGAATATAAGGGTGGGCGTCGGCTCCTGACCGCTCAACGAAAATGCGGCATGACATCTGAGGCGAACAGCGCCAGATGTTCATCCATCCGAGCGACTGGGTAGCCCGGGGGGATGGTCCAGGTGTAATAGCGTTCGATGCCGGTGCGCTCGACATACTCGCCGATGAGATCGACTGCTTGAGCGGGCGTGACGCAGTTCAAGATGCCGAGCGTGCGCAGGTCCTGCAGCTGCGTCACCGTCGGAAACAGCGCTTGACCGGCATCGTTCAGCCATTCGTTATAGACCTCGATCTGGTACAGCACATGCGGTGCGACGGCAGTGAATGTCTGCTCCGGCTGGCGCGAAACTATCAGCCAGAAATGTCCGCCGGCCAGACGTCCGTGCCCCGGCCGGCCCAGTCGCGCCCATTCTTCGCGAAACAGGCGCGATTGTTCGACCATCTCGCCAGTTCCGATATACCCATCCGCAAGGCGCGCCGCGCGCTTCGCCGCTGCCGGCGCGAAACCGCCGACCCACAGCGGCGGGCGCGGCCGCTGCACTACCGGCGGCTGCAGGTGCGCACCTTTGATTTGATAATGCCGGCCGTCGAAATCAACCGTCTCGCCTTCCCACAGTCGTTTGATGATCGTCAAGCCTTCATTGGTCGCCGCAGCACGGTCGGCCGGGCTGGTACCGAGGCCGGCGAATTCCTGCGGCCGATATCCGATGCCGACACCGAGTTCGAAGCGACCACGCGACAGGATATCGATGGCAGCGCCATCCTCAGCGACCCGTACCGCGTGGTGCAGCGGCAGCAGTAAAACACCGGTGCCGATGCGCAGACGAGTTGTCGTCGCCGCCACTGCGGCCGCGAGCGGCAGGATGGAGGGCGCATGGCCGTCCGCGCAGAAATGATGTTCAGTGAGCCACACGTCGTCGTAGCCGATGGTCTCGGCCCACGCCGCCTGGCGCAGATGATCGGCATAAAGATCGCTGTAATCGACTGCCCAGCGGGCCGGATTGCGGAAGGAATACCACAGGCCGAAGCGCAATTTCGCAGCAGGTGACATTGGCGTATCAACTCGTCAGTCAGATGGGACGATTCTAATGGACCCTTCCTGAAATGCATTCGATTGGTGGCCGTGGTCGGCCGCGTCTCCCACACCACGGCCTGTGCATTGCAGAACGTTCAGCCCCGGTCATTGTGTCGAGTGGTTGCGCCGGCCGGCAGCGAGCGCGCGGTCGATGCCGGTATCGGTCAGATAATCCGCGTTCACGCCGAAACTGGTCTCGAGATGGTGTGTTGTCAGCACGGCCTCGGGCGTGCCGTCGGCCTGTGCCTGCCCGGCTGCGAGCAGTAGCAATCGATGGCAGTGACGGGCCGCCAGATTGAGATCGTGCAGGACCACCACCACCGTGCCGCCAGTCGCGGAGTGACGCGCGAGCAGGGTGAGGATTTCAGCCTGGTAACGTGGGTCGAGATTCGATGTCGGCTCGTCGACGAGCAGGATCGGCTGACGCCCGGCGAACAGACGCGCGAGATGCACGCGCGCGAGTTCACCGCCGGACAAACTATCCGCCCGGCGATCGAGCAGCGTACCCAGCCCGGTCAGGCGGACGGCTTCAGCGACAGCTGCGCGATCGTCGTCGTTCAAGCGCGCCAGGGTGCTGCCGTGGGCGAGGCGCCCGAGTGCGATGACGTTGGCGACCGACAGCGGCCAGTGCAGCCGTGGATCTTGAGCGTGATAGCCGAGCAGCCGGGCGCGTGCTATACGCGGCAACTGCGTCAGGTTTCGGCCATCCAGTAGAACCTGACCGCTACTCGGTCGTTCGAGTCCGGCCAGGCTGCGCAGCAGCGTCGACTTGCCGGCGCCGTTGGGGCCGATGATGCCGAGCATCTGGCCGCTGTGCACGGTCAAGGCCAGCGGCGCGAGCAGTTGCGTGCCGCCTCGAACAATAGACAGGTCGATGGTCTGCAGACCACTCATGCCGGCTGACGCCGCAAGGTCAGCACCATGCGCAGAAAGAACGGCGCGCCGAGCAGGGCGGTCACGACACCGAGTTTCAATTCGCCACCGGCCAGCGGTATGCGCGTACCGAGATCGGCTGCCAGTACCAGGGCCGCCCCACCGAGTGCGCTGACGCCGAGCAGCGCGCCAGGCCGATGTCCAACCCATGGCCGCAATAGATGCGGGACTATCAGTCCGACGAAGCCGACCACACCGGTAACGGCAACGGCACTGCCGACGGTCAAGGCAGTGCCGGCGATGATGTGCAGGCGAACGCGCTCGAGATCGACACCGAGACTCGCTGCAGTGTCCTCACCCAGAGCGAGCGCATCCAGCGCCGGCGCTGCGCGCAGCAGCAGTCCCGAACCGATGACGAAAAACGGCAGAGTCAGCCATACATGACTGAGACTGCGGTTGCTCAGCGAACCGAGCAACCAGAAAAAGATCTCATAAGCGGCAAACGGATTCGGCGAGAGATTCAGCACCAGCGCAGTCATTGCGCCGGCCAGACTATTGATGGCGACGCCGCCGAGGATCAGCGTGGCGCTGTCAGCACCACGTCCTGCCAGCAACTGTACCGCCAGGACCGCGACGAGCGCGCCGAACATGCCGCTTGCCGGCAGCACCCAGAACGCAACCGCCGCCGTACCGCTGTAGAACGCAATGACCGCGCCGAGTGCAGCGCAGCCGGACACGCCGATAATGCCGGGCTCGGACAGTGGATTGCGCAGCAAGCCCTGCAGCGCTGCGCCGGACAGACCAAGACTCGCACCGACGATGACTGCCAGCAGGGCGCGCGGCAGGCGGATTTCACGCACGATGATTGCCAGCGGGTCATCGTCGCCCGGTGCGAACGCATCAAGCAGGGCCAGCGGCGACACGTTGACGGGCCCGAGACAGAGCGCAACGACGAACAACGCAGCGATAAGACCACCGAGCAGCGCATAGAGTCGCAGTTGGGTCAGCGCGGCGGCACCGTCACTGTGAGTCGAGGTCATCAGCGCCACCTATCCAGGCAAGACATCAATGCACAGACTGCAGCGCGGTCAGCGCATCGGCATTGAATGCGCCCGGGCACGTCCATAGACGCTCGGGCACGCGCAGGCTGCGCGGCCGCTCAGTCGCGGTCCAGTGCCGTAGAGCAGGATGCTTCAGCAGTTCTTCGGCGAGCGATGGTCGCGTGGTGTCGCGAGTACTGAAGACGACAATTTCGGGTTGCATCAACAGCACATTCTCCAGACTCACGAAGCCGCCGTGCCGATAACCCCGCGCGTAGGCCAGGTTGCGGAATCCGGCCAGACGCAGAATTTCACCCATCAACGAATCGCGCGCGGGCGTATAGCCGTTTGGTTGATATAGCAGTGCGCTGCGCGCGCGGTGCCCCGACTGATTGCCAGGCGCCACGGCGAGCGCCTGATCGAGCGTTGCAATCAGCCGCTCGGCGCGGGCGCTCACGTTCAGTATGTTCGCCAGCTGACGAAGATTACGGCGATAGCCGGCGAAATCGTTCGCGTGCGGCAGACGCAATACGGCGGTACCGTAACGCTCGAACAAACGCTCGGCCAGCCCGCTGCCGCCGCTGACGGTGACGACCAGGTCCGGCGACATGGCCAGCACTTCTTCGACTTCGCCGCGATTGACGTTCATGGTCGCGGCGCGAGCGTAAAACGGGCTCAAGTCCGGCTCGCGCGAAAGGCGTGTCACGGACACGATGCTGGCACTCGACAGGAGTTCGAACAGCAGGGTATCGGTGCACAGGTTCAAGGACGCAATGCGCGACGGTGTCGCGCTGACAGCACAGCTCGACAGCGCCAGCGCGACGCTGAGAATCAGCGCGCGCTGCGTCGCTGGCGAACGGCGTCGGCCAGTTCGTGCAGCACCGGCTCGGTCATTGCCCATGACATGCAGGCGTCCGTGATGCTCTGGCCGTAGACCAGCGGGGTGGCAGCATGATGGCTCTGCTTGCCTTCCTTCAGATGGCTTTCGAGCATGACACCGCAGATGGACTGGGAACCAGCAGCGATCTGCTGACAGAGCTCGCGCGCGACTTCCGGTTGCCGACGGTGATCTTTCAGGCTGTTGCCGTGGCTGCAATCGACCATCAGTCGATCGCGGAGATCCGCCGCGCGCAGCGCCGCCGCCGCCGCCTCGATCGACTGTGCATCGTGATTCGGGCCGCTGTTCGAGCCGCGCAGGATCAGGTGGCAGGTATCGTTGCCTGAGGTACTGACAATGGCCGCAATACTCTGTTTGGTCACCGACAAAAAATGATGCGGATGCCGCGCCGCGCCGATGGCATCGATGGCAATCTGCACGCTGCCGTCGGTGCCGTTCTTGAAGCCTATCGGCATCGATGACCCCGACGCCAGTTCACGATGGATTTGCGATTCCGTGGTGCGCGCGCCGATCGCACCCCATGCAATCAGGTCGGCGATGAACTGCGGTGTGATGACATCGAGAAACTCCGAGCCCGCCGGGATACCACGCTGAGCGAGATCCAGCAACAGACGCCGCGCAGCGCGCAGTCCGTTGTTGATGTCGAACGAGCCATCGAGGTGGGGATCGTTGATGAGTCCTTTCCAGCCGATGGTCGTGCGGGGTTTCTCGAAGTACACGCGCATGACGATGCACAGCGCGTCGGACAGTTCGCGCATCGCGCCTTGCAGATGATCGGCGTATTCGAGCGCCGCTTTGGGATCGTGAATGGAGCACGGCCCGACCACCACCAGCAGCCGGTCGTCGGCACCACGCACGATGGCGGCGGCAGCCTGGCGCGCGCTCGCGACCGTATTCGAAGCCTGTTCCGACAGCGGTAACTCTTCAGTCAGGATAGCAGGCGGGATCAGCGGTCGGTAACCGGCGATACGCGCGTCGTCGGTATTCTGGAACATGGCAGTGAGCTCCTCGGCTCGGCCTGAAGGACGGCGATGATAAGGGGCAGCCGGCACGATGACCAGCAAGAGCATTTCGCCTGCACGCATCCAGGCCTTTCAGGCCGCGACGATACAGCGCTCTGCTGCTTAGCCGAGGCCGGCCCAGGTTCCAAGGCGAAACGCTGCGAGTGCGCCGAGATAACCGAGGCTGCTCATATAGAACCAGGCAAACGCCGGCCACCCCCACGTGCCCGTTTCACGGCGCATGACAGCGATGGTCGAAATGCATTGCAGACAGTAGGCATAGAAGATCAGCAGGCCGAGCACCATGGGCAGGGTATAGACCAGGCGGCCGTCGGCATGGCGCGCTGCACGGATACGCGAGGTCAGGGTCGCGGTGCCGTCGTCGGCATCCGTATCGACGGCATAGATGGTGCCGAGCGCGGCAATCACGACTTCGCGAGCGGGAAACGAGGCCAGCACCGCGGCAGTTACTTTCCAATCCCAGCCGAGCGGCGCGAACAGCGGCGCGATACCATGACTCAACTGGCCGAGATAGCTGTCTGAGAGTTCGACTTTGACAGCTACCCCAGTGCCGGCTTCAGCCGACGGCGGCCGCGGAAAACTGGCCAGTACCCAAATCACCAGGGCGACGGAAAAAATGATCGTACCGGCGCGTTTGAGAAAAACCACGGCGCGGCTTTGCAGCTTGGCCAGCACCGAGCGCAGATTCGGCATGCGATAAGGCGGCATCTCGAGCAGAAAACGGGTCTTGGCGCGAGCCCAGAACAGGCGGCTGATCATCCATGCCGTGAACGCGCCGCCGAGGATGCCGAGCACATACAGGCCGAACATCACCAGGCCCTGCAGGTTAATGAATCCGCCGACGTAACGCGTGTCGGGGACGAAAGCGGCGATCAGCAGAGAGTAGACCGGCAGGCGCGCCGAGCACGTCATGAAAGGTGCAGCCATGATGGTCGCGAGTCGATCGTGACGGTTGGCGATGACGCGCGTACCCATGATGCCGGGCACTGCACAGGCGAAGCTCGACAGCATCGGGATGAACGACTGGCCGGACAAACCCAGCAAACGCATGGCCCGGTCCATGAGGAACGCGGCGCGCGCCATGTAACCGGTGTCTTCGAGCACAATGATGAACGTAAACAGAATGATGATCTGAGGCAGGAAGACCACGACGCTGCCGACGCCGGCAATGATGCCGTCGGTGATGAAGCTGGTGACGATGCCTGGCCCGAGCGCAGCGGCGACACGACCGCCGAGTTGACTGGTCAGATAGTCGATCGCATCGACCAGCGGACCGGCCCAGGCAAATACAGCCTGGAAGACCATGGCCATGACCAGCGCGAACAACAGCGAACCGAGGATCGGATGATTGACTACTTTATCCAGCCGATCGAGTGCGGCACGACGCTGGCTGGCCGAGCGCTGTTCGACGCCAGCCAACTGGTGCTGGATCCAGCTATAGCGATCGCGCGCTTCCAGCGTGGCCAGATTGCGCCCGGCACCGACGGCAGCGCGAGCGTGTTCCAGATGGGTCGTCGCGGCGGGTCCACAACGCTCGATGAGGCGCTGCTCGGCGTAGCCGCCAACGTCGATGAGCGCCCGGCGCAGTGCCAGCCTGGCAGTGGCGCTGTCCGGCAGTCCGAGTTCGCCGGCGAGCGCGGCGAGGGCAGCACTCTGCGCTGGATTAATCTCGAGCGTGCGCGACCCTGTCTCCGTCAGCGCCGCAACTACGGCCGCCTTCAGTTCGACAATGCCTTCGCCACGTGCCGCCGATATCGGTACGACGGCGACTCCAAGACGCGCGGCCAGGGTGGCAACATCGATCGCGATGCCTTCAGCGGCCAGCCGATCGACCATGTTGAGCGCAATGACTGTTGGCAGACCTGCTTCGAGCACCTGGCTGGCTAGAAACAGGTTGCGTCGCAGATTGGTCGCATCGACTACGATAATGACGGCCGACGGCGCGGCGAGACCGGCAACGTTGCCGCCGAGTACATCGACAGCAATCATCTCGTCGGGCGACATCGCCGCCAGTGAATAGGTCCCCGGCACATCCACCAGGCTGACGTGCATCGCGCCGAGATCAGCCAGGCCCGCGACCTGCTCGACCGTCACCCCGGGATAATTGCTGACCTTTTGATTGAGTCCGGTAAGCCGGTTGAACAGCGTGCTCTTCCCGGCATTCGGGTTGCCGATGGTCACGACTACCGGCAGCGCGCCTCGCGGCAGCTCACGGCTCATCGTTCAGTCAACTTCGTCGAGCAGGACGAGGCGCGCTTCGGCACTACGCAGGGACAGGGCATAGCCCATCACGCGGACTTCCAGCGGGTCGCCGGCGGGCGCATATCGAATCATCTCGATGCGGGTGCCTTCCACCATGCCCATCTGCATCAGTCGTTGCACGACGTCGTCGAATTCGGCGTAGCCGACGACGACACCCGCCTGACCGGGTTTGAGCGCGGCCAGAGTGATGCTCATGAACCGAGCAGGAGGGCGAGCAGGGAGCGCTTGGGTTTCTCGATGAGATCGACGTGGATTTGCGCCGCTTCGACGGCGTTGATGGCCCAGCGGTCGTTATCGACGCCGATCAGCAGCGGATTGCCGGCACGCAGCACACCGATCTGGATCCCCGGCACGATGCCGCGCGCAGCGAAGCGGGCAGTCAAACCCGGATCGTCGGCTTCGATGGCGGTGACGACAGCGCGGTCGCCGTGGCGAAGTTTGGTCAGAGTCACACGTTTGTCCGGAAATGGCAGCGTCTGCGATCAGCTAACTAAATAATAATAATTCTTAGTTAGTTACACAAGCAGTCCGTGCACCGGTTGAGCGTGCGCTGCCGCCCGCTCAACCGGCTAATCAAACGAAATGTCAGCCGGTTTGCAGTCGGCGCGAGCCGAGTCGGTAGTACGGCGCGACTTCCGGTGCGCAATTGTGCAGGTGCAGTTCTTTAATCTCGCGCCAGTAGCTGGCCGTCAGCAGGTCGCCGTGACAGTCGAGAAAAGCGGCGCGCAAGCCGGGTTCGATAGCCAGAAATCGAATGAACTCCTCCGGGAAGATGTCGTGAGCGCCGACGAAGAACCAGTTGTCCGCCAGCATGTCGTCCTCCGGATAATCGGCCTCCGGCAGGTCGCGAAACTGACAATCGGTCACCAGGCAGAGTTCGTCGTAGTCGTAGAAAATGACGCGGCCATGGCGTGACACCCCGAAATTCTTCAACAGCAGGTCCCCCGGGAAAATGTTGGTCATCGCCAGATCCTTGATCGCCTGGCCGTAGTCGATGATGGCCGCCTGTGCGTCGGCGTAAGGGAAATTCCTCAAATACAGATTGAGCGGCGTTACGCGGCGTTCGGAATAGAGATGGTCGATGACCAGTTGATCGCCGTCGATCCTTACCGTGTTCGACGTGCTGGTCAGTAGTTCCTCCAACACGGCCGGGTCGAATTTGGCCAGCGGGAATTCGATATTGCGGAATTCCTGGGTGTCGATCAGGCGCCCCGCGCGGTCGTGATTGAAGACGAATTTGTATTTCTTCTTGACCTCTTCGTGGCTGACGTTTTTCGGATGACCGAAGTTGTCGCGTATCACCTTGAAGACGAGGTCGTATGACGGCAGCGTAAACACCAGCATGACCAGACCGCGGTCGCCGGCGGCATGCACGAATTCGTCGTCGCAGTCGGCCAGATGCCTGAAGAACGAACGATATCTCTCGGTCTTGCCCTGGCGCGCACGGCCGAGAATGGTATAGAGCTCATCAAGCGGCTTGCGCGGCATCATCGACTTGATGAAATAGACTGCGCCTTCGACTGGGTCGACGTCGACCATGAAATACGAACGGGTGAAACCGAACAGGACGCTGACGTCGTCCGGTGATGTCAGCACAGCTTCGACGCGGATGCCGTCGGCGCTGTTGGCAAACGCCAGCACGAACGGCGAATCATGTTCGGCCCAGAACAGTTTGCCGACGACAAACGCGCGGCTCGATTGAAAGAACACGTCATGCATGACTTCGATACGACGCACGCAGTCATCGGCGACGTCGGCAGGGCTGACGATGCGTTCGATCTCGCCGCAGATGAACGCCACGTCGTCTTCGAAATCGACATACGGCGTTTCGAAACGGAAATCATCGAGCAGACGCTCGACAATTGCGCGCACGCTGCTCCAGTTGATGTAATTGTGCTGTCGCGCGGGGTAACGCAATGGCGCTTCGGCGGCAACGACATCGGCCGTATCCGAGACCTGCGTCGGATCGATATCGAGGCTGCGCAGGATGTCGCGATAAACCGAATTGAAGAAGGTCTTTGAGAACTCGCCGTCCGGTACGTCGTCGACTCTGCTCCAGTACGCCGCCCGCACCTGTTGCCAGATGCGGAGATCATCGGTGTAGATGTCGAGCTGCCGGCGCACTGCCGACAGCGTGCGCAGCACCGATTTCTCGTAGAGCTCGATGCGTTCGCTCAGATCGTTGCGGGCACCGGCCCAGTCGCGTTGCTCGAAGCGTGCGCGCGCGCGCTGAGTGATGCGCCGGTAATTATTGTTGTAGTTGACGAAGCCGTCGTGGATCGCGGCCGCCGCCCGCCGCACCAGCAATTGGTGGTCGCGATCTGCCAACGGGATGCTACAGATTCTTGATCAGCGCGTCGCCGAACTCGCTGCATTTGACTTCGATAGCGCCTTCCATGAGGCGCGCGAAATCATAAGTGACAGTCTTCTGCCCGATGGTCTTGTCCATCGCGCTGATGATGGCGTCTGCGGCTTCGGTCCAGCCCATGTAGCGCAGCATCATTTCGCCTGACAGCAGCACTGAGCCCGGATTGACCTTGTCCTGCCCGGCATACTTCGGCGCAGTGCCATGCGTGGCTTCGAAAATTGCATGGCCGGTGTCGTAGTTGATATTGCCGCCGGGGGCGATACCGATACCGCCGACCTGGGCGGCGAGGGCATCCGACAAATAGTCGCCGTTCAGGTTCATCGTCGCGATGACGTCGAATTCGCTCGGTCGCGTGAGTACCTGCTGCAGCGTGATATCGGCGATGGCATCCTTGACCAGCACCTTGCCAGCCGCCAGTGCCTTGCTCTGTTCGTCGTTGGCGGCCTTGCTGCCGTGTGCCGCGACGGTACGCTCCCACTGTTCCCAGGTGTAAGTCTGGGCGGCGAACTCTTTCTCGGCGACTTCGTATCCCCAGTTACGGAAGGCGCCTTCCGTATACTTCATGATGTTGCCTTTGTGCACGAAAGTCAGGCTCTTTCGTTTATTCTCGACGCAATACTTGAGCGCTGCGCGAACCAGGCGCGCAGTCCCTTCCTGCGACACCGCCTTGATGCCGATACCGGACGTGCCGGGGAACCGGATCTTCTTGTACAGATCGGGGAAATTTTTCGCGAACAGTTCGAGGAACTTGCGGTTGTCCTCGGTTCCGTTTTCGAACTCGATGCCGGCATAGATGTCTTCAGTGTTCTCGCGAAAGATGACCATGTCGACATCCTGCGGCTTGCGCACCGGCGACGGTACGCCGTGGAACCAGCGGACCGGGCGCAGACAGACATAGAGGTCGAGGATCTGGCGAAGCGCGACATTCAACGATCGTATGCCGCCACCAACGGGCGTGGTGAGCGGGCCCTTGATCGCGACCAGATATTCACGGCAGGCATCCAGCGTTTCGTCGGGCAGCCAGCTGCCGGTGAGATTGTTGGCTTTCTCGCCCGCATAAACTTCCATCCAATGGATCTTGCGGCGGCCCCCATAGGCTTTGGCCACCGCTGCATCCAGCACCCGGCTGCTCGCGGCCCAGACATCGGCACCGATACCGTCACCTTCGATGAACGGAATGATCGGGTTTTCGGGAACCTGCAACTTGCCCTGACTTATCGTAATCTTGGCGCCACCGGCGGGTACTTGGATCTTCGCGGTCACTAAACTGCCTCCGACTTTCGCAAACGCGCCGATTCAATCTATCGGTTCGCGCATTGATGGTATGTGAATCGTCGCTGGCTCTGCAACCGCACTGGCTGCCTCCAGGCCCACTTGTCTCGGTGACTGCAGGCGTATTCGAGCACGGGGCGGAACAGTGAACTCGAACGGATCAAATCGACATGAATCATCCTTACGCGAATCTCATCCTCGGTTGTGGCTACCTGGGCCGCTATCTCGTGTCGAGCCTGCCGGCAGGCAGCACGCTGGCTGTAACGCGAACGACGGCGCGTCATGCCGAGTTGACAGCGCTCGGCGCGAGGCCCGTGAATGCCGACCTCGGCGCCGGCATGTTGCCGGATGAAGTACGGCGCGATTTCAGCGGCGTTGTGTATGTTCTGTTGCCGCCATCGGCATTTTCCGTGCCCGATGCGGGTGACGCCATCAGCACCATCGTCAAAGTGCTCGAGTCCTGTGCCGTCGTTCGTGGCGTACTCGCGTCGAGCACAGCGGTATACGGCGAATGCCATGGCGGCGTCGTCGATGCGGCAACGCCGGCCGCTGGAAGCGGACCGCGCGCGGAACGATTGCTGGCGATTGAACAGGCCTGGCTCGCGGCCCGTTTCGACGCCTGTGTCATCCGATTTGCCGGGCTTTACGGCCCTGGCCGCGTGGTTGGCAGAAACAGCATCGTGCACGACGAACTGCTGCCAGGTACCGGCACCGAATGGCTGAATCTGATCCGCATTGAAGACGCCGCGCTTGCGCTGCGCGCCGCTGCGAATTGTCGGGATGTCGTTCGTCTCGGCCTTATTGCCGACGGCGCACCGGTACAACGCGCCGATTACTATGCTTTTCTGGCGCGGCTACTCGGACAGATGCCGCCGCGCTTCGCCGGGGTCACTGTTCGTGACGGCGGTTCGCGACGCTGCGATCCGGCATCGACCTGGGCCGCTCTGAGCTGCGCCCCGCGCTATGCCGATTTTCGGGCAGGCTTGGGCGATCTGGTGAGCCCGGCTATTCAAGGATGAACGAGCCGAAAGCGCGACTGCCATCGCCGGTCGGCACCTCGCCGACGACGCTCAACGAATCAAGATCGATAATCGACAGCGAATTGCTGAACCAGTTGGCAACATAAGCCCGCCGCGACAGTACCCGAATGGCGATGCCTTCCGGATAGTCACCGACAGCGATCCGGGTCAGTTCCTTCTGTTCGAGCAGGTCGACAACCGACACTGTGCTGTCTTCCTGATTCGTTACCAGCAGGCGTTGGCGGACCGGATCGTGGACGATGGCATAGGGCATGGCACCGACAGCGATCGTCGATGTCGCCAGCAGCGCTTCGAGATCGACGACGGAAATGTCGTTGCTCTGCACGTTGGCGGTATAGGCGGTATGACCATCGGCGCTGACTGTCACGCCAAACGGGGCACGCCCGACGGCAATGCGGGCGACGGTCAGACCGTCGTTCAGGCTGATCACGCCGAGTTCGTTGTCATCGCGATTGCACACCAGTAGATAGCGGCCGTCAGGCGTGACCGCCAGACCCGACGGTGCTTTGCCGGTGTGATATTGACCGCGCATGCCCAGCGACAGGCTGTCGTGGACGCGGAGCGTGGCGTCATACCAGCCCGCGACATAGACGCGACCGGTGATGCTATCGGCGGCGACGCCGAGTGCCCCGTCGCCCGTCGTCACACTGCCGGTGACCGCGAAGGTATCGCCGTCTATTACTGTCAACTCGCCATGTTTTGCGCTGGTGATGAAAACCAGCCGTCGACGTTTATCGACGGCGACCCCGGCCGGTTCGTCAGGAACGTTGACCGTGGCGATGACCGTACCTTGATCGAGGTCGACGACCGACACCGTATCGGCACCCTGATTGGTAACGAAGGCAAGCGCACCGTGCGCTGCCGGCGCGGCGCTGGCGGGCGCTCCATAAGACAGCACGAATATCGTCGAGAATACTGTCAGACAGGTCAGCAGCGTATGACAGCTTGGCCGGTAGCCGGCCGCTCGCGGCACTTATTGTTCCGCCATTTTTTTGATGTTGGCGAGACCGGCCTGGTAGGTCGCGGTCACTGCAGCGACGGCCGCCTCATCGTTTTGCGCAGGCGGAGGATTGCCGTTGGGGAAGCCGCGATAGAAGCCGCCACGCCACTCCACCGTACTGGTCGCATTGCCGTTGTCCTTGACCGACAGAAATGCCGAGTAGGTCGTAACCGGCAGCGCCTCCATGGCTGTTTTGGTGATGCGATACTTGTAGCTCATGGTGGTTGCATCGTACTGCAGGAGTTCTTCGTGGATCTGCGGACCGTCATCGGCCCCGAGCGTGAGCACACGCGTGGCCCCCGGGGCGTTGCCGCCTTCACCTATGCACGCGTGCACAGCCGGATGCCAGTGTTCGATCGAGCAGAATTCGCTGATGATCGACCAGACGGTGGCCGCTGGCGCCTGCACAGTGATTGTCTCGGTCACTTTCTGACGGCTCGGACCGTGGGCGAGCGCGGTCCCGTTCAAGCCAAGTACGGCAGCTATGAGCAGAAGGCAGCGTGACATTGGATTTGTTCTCCACGGTGGTAAGCGGCCATGATCGCGTTGTGGCCTTGGCGAATCCGAAGACGCCGCGCCGACGTTTGTCGTCGGGCAGGCGCCGAGCGCGCATGGTAAACGTTGCCGGGCTGGGCGGCCAAATTCCGTGCCGCGAAACGGTCATTTCGGAAGAGGTCATTTCGATGGAGCCGATCATCGTCTGGTTTCGCCAGGACTTGCGTCTGGCGGACCATCCTGCACTCAGCGCGGCGGTAGCGGCGGGCGCGCCGGTCATTCCGCTGTACATCCAGGACGACGCTGGCGAATGGCAGCCGGGAGCGGCCAGCCGTTACTGGCGACATCAGTCGCTGCAGTCGTTGAGCGCGAGCCTGCTGGCGAGTGGCAGCCGCCTGCTTATTCGCAGCGGAGACAGCGCAGCCATCCTGCTCGAACTGCTCGTCAGCACCGGCGCACGGGCGGTGTACTGGAACCGCCGCTACGAGCCGGCCGGCATCGCCTGCGATAGCGCCATCAAGGCCGCACTCGAGGGACGTTGTGACTTGCGCTCGTTCAATGGGCGCCTGCTGTTCGAGCCGTTTACGATCGCGACGGCCACTGGCGGCCCGTATCGCGTGTTCACGCCGTTCTGGCGGACCTGTCTCAAGCAGCCAGAGCCGGCACAGCCGCTTACCGCGCCAGCCCGGATCGCGGCGCCCGTTGCCTGGCCGACCGGACTCGCGCTGGACGAACTAGCGCTCGAACCACGCGTCGATTGGGCAGGCGGCATACGCGCACGCTGGACGTTCGGCGAACAGGCTGCGCTTGCCCGCCTCGATACGTTCATCGAAACGCGACTGCGCGATTACCCGCAGCGTCGCGATTACCCCGCTGTGACCGGCGTTTCCGAGCTCTCGCCCCACCTGCATTTCGGCGAGCTCAGTGCGCGCCAGATCTGGCATGCCGTGCGCTCGAGCGCAGCAACGCTCGGTGACAGCGCAATAGAATCGTCGGCATTGGCCTGGTTACGCCAGTTAATCTGGCGAGAATTCGCGTATCACCTGCTCTACCACTATCCGACGACAACGACGGAACCGCTGCGTGCAGAATATGCCGGGATGGAATGGCTGTATGACAGCGAGCACATGCAAGCATGGCAACGCGGGCTGACCGGATTTCCGCTCGTCGACGCCGGCATGCGTGAACTGTGGGGCAGCGGGACCATGCACAATCGTGTGCGGATGGTCGTTGCCTCGTTGCTGTGCAAGCACCTCGGACAGCATTGGCTGGCCGGCGCGCGGTGGTTCTGGGATACGCTGGTCGATGCCGATCTCGCCAACAATACCCTCGGCTGGCAATGGACAGCCGGCTGCGGTGCTGATGCTGCACCGTTTTACCGCATATTCAACCCGTACAGTCAGAGTCGCCGCTTCGATCCGCAAGGCAACTACATTCGGCGCTGGGTGCCGGAACTGGCCCACCTCGATGGTGATGCTGTACACGAACCGCAAGCGCTCGCTCCAGACTACCCAACTCCTATCGTTGACCTCGCCGCGGCACGCGTGTCTGCGCTGGAGCGCTATGGGCGCATGCAAAAGTGAGATGCATCAAGACCGCATTGATGTTGCTGGCGTTCGCCGCGAGTGTCGGCGCACGCGCCAGCGGTCCATTCACTGAGCTGCTGTTATTGCGCCCTGATGGTGTGATCGTGCATTTTCAAGTCGAACTGGCGCAGACGCCGGCCGCTCGCGAGGTCGGTCTGATGGGGCGTACTGAAATGGCGGCACGCAGCGGCATGTGGTTCGATTTCGGGCGGAACATGCCGGTGGTGATGTGGATGAAGGACACGCTGTTGCCGCTCGATATGGCCTTCATCGACGCGCAGGGTACGCTCGTCGGTATCCAGGCCCGCACCGTGCCGCATGCACTCGACTACCTGTCAGTCCCGCAGCCGGTGCGTTATGTTCTCGAGGTGAACGCCGGAGAACTGGCCGAACTCGGGGTCACTGCAGGTGCCCGCGCGGTAGTGCCTCGGAGCGACTGACAGCCGACGCTGCCAGCAGTCGATTCAGTCTGGGGCCGCCGCTGCAGCTGCTGTCTCCGCCGCCCGACTGGCGGCCAGGGCCTGGTAAGCGGCCGTGAATCCGGCCAGTGACAATGGCATCTCGATAGGCTTGCGCTCACCGTCGAAAAACGTGATCGTCAACTTATCGCCGGCGCCGAGCTGTTTGACCGTGGCCGGTCGCAGTTTCATGCCCGCCCGGCAGCCGTCCGGTTCGCAGCGCTCGACCGGAAATTTCGCAGCGGTGCCGTCATCGATACGGATGGCGACACCTGGCGGCAACGCGATACCCAAAGGCAAGCTCAGCACGACAGTGGGCGTTCCGTCTGCTGGTGCAAGACCGACAGCAAACTGCAACACCGGCTGACCACCGGTACGCAACACGAGATTCTGAAACATGATGCATTCGCGGGCGGCCGCGGTGGCAGTAGCTTCGCAGCGTACTGTCCACTGGCCGTAAGTCTGTTCGTCGGCTTGTGCGGTGCTGGTGCCCGAATCGAGGACGACAGCGACGACCACAGCGAGGACGAGCCTCGACCTTGAGGCCAGGGCAGCAGTGCAACCGCGTGGAACAAACAAGCCCAGGGCGGCGGGGATTACGGTCAGATGGAACTTCACGACGCCACTGTAACGTGTCAGCCCGGTTTCGTCATTGCGCGTGCGCGAAACCACTCCGGTACGCGCGGGTCGGCAACGCTGTCGTAGTGATCGTAAGGCTTGATATCGAGTACTGGCGTACCGTTGTAGGCATCGAGTCGCCGCACGTCGAGCACGCAATCGCGCCGCTCCAGGAGTTCGACGACAGCGAGGCCGAGAGGATTGGGGTGATTGCGGCCGCGCGCGGCCAGTATGCCGGTCAGCGGCAGCGTCGGGTCGCCACGCGGATGATGAACCAGTGTCGTTGACGGTTCCTGGCGATGCAGCCAGAACAACACAATCAGATGAGAATAAGCATCGATGCCGAGCAGCGCATCCGCATACGCCGGGTCGATGACAATACGCGAGATTACGTGACGTCGACTGCGTGCGATGTCGTCGTCGGCGAGGTCGGTCAGGACGACCCCGATAGGATGCATATGGGCGGACTCGGTGGTGAACATGTGATGGCCTGGGCATTCCTGGTCAGCGATGGTAAAGCTTGCGTGCGCGGTAGCCGCTATGCACCGCTGTATGCAGCCAGTGCTCCCATGAACCGCGAGAAAGCCGCCGAAACAGTCATGCCCGGCCGCTTACGGCTGCTCGCGTTGTTCGGCCGGCTCACCGCCGAACAGTTGATTGTGATCGCCAGCCGCACCCAGCTCAAGCGTTTCCGCGACGGCGACCGGGTGCTGACGCGCGGCGACAGTGATGCCCACGATTATTTCCTGCTCGATGGAACGGTGACTATCTGCGATGCCGACGGCAACTCGCGCGTCGTCGCTGGCGGCACGTCACAGGCATCCGACGCGCTGGCACCCCTGCGGCCGTCAATGTTCGAAGTGCGTGCTATCGGCCCGGTCGTCTGTGCCAAGATGTTGCGGACGGAAGTGGCCCTGTTGCGCGAGCACGCCAGACGGACCGAGCGTTCCGGAAGCCCGCCGCAGGCCGACAAAGCCGATTTGCTGGGAGCGATCGAGGCTGATCTGGCCGCCGATCGCCTGCGGCTGCCGAGCTTGCCGGAGATTGCACTCAGGATCCGCAAAGCGATCGCGAATGCCAATTGCGACAATCGTCAGATTGCCGACCTGCTGGCAGCTGATCCGGCGGTCGCAGCCAAGATCCTCAAAATTGCGAACAGTCCGTTGTGTCGCGGCACTGCAGTTGTATCGACCCTGCGCGAGGCGGTCATGCGCATTGGCTGGGTGACCGTCAGCGAACTCGTCGTCTGCTTTTCGTTGAAGGATATTTTTCAAGCTGACTCACCCGACATCCGCGAACGATTTGCCGAACTTGCCGGGTCCGCAGTACGTATCGGTGCGACTGCGACTGTCATCGCCGAACGTGTTGCCAAACCGCTTGCCGATCAAGCCCTGATCGCCGGACTGCTCAGCAACATCGGTGCGCTGCCGCTGCTCGAACGAGCGAAACGGGAACCTGCGTTCGACGCCGCGCCGGCTGAGGTCGATGAACTGCTAGCCAGACATGCGGCGTCTGTCGGTGAATCCATCTGCCGCAAATGGGCGCTCGGCGATGATGTCGCCCGCGCAGTCCGGCATGCCGACGGCTGGACTTTCGCCGAGGAGGGGCCGATCAGCCTGCCGGAAATCGTCATTGTCGCGCGTTACCACACGTTGCTGGTGAATCCGCCGCGACGCGATGCGCCGCGTCCCGAATCCATCAAGGCAATGCGGATACTGGGCCCGGAGTTCGATCCGCAAGTCAGTGTCGATATTATCCGCGAATCAAAATCCCGCATCGAGGCGCTGCTCGACGCCGTTGCTTGAATGCGTGCCGTGGTTCCTGCCTCGACTGCAGTGCCATACAGCCCGCACCGTGGTCTTCCAGTCCAGTTCGCGCTAACCTCCACCGATGCTGCCTGCGACGTTCGATCCTGCTGTCACCGCCTGGTTCGAGGCGACGTTCGCGGCGCCAACGCGGTGCCAGCAACGGGCCTGGGCGGCGCTGGCCAGTGGCCGTCATACCCTGGTGGCAGCGCCGACTGGCTCAGGTAAGACACTCGCTGCGTTTCTGACTGCAATCAGCGAACTCGCCGGCGCTCTGCGCGACGGCACTCTGGCAGCTGAGACACGCGTGCTCTATGTTTCGCCGCTGAAAGCGCTCAGCAATGACATTCAGCGCAATCTCGAACAGCCGCTGGCGGCAATCCAGGCGGCACTCCGCAACGCGCTCGGCGATGAAGTGCCGCCATTGACGACTGCTGTGCGCACGGGTGACACCAGTACAACGGCGCGGGCGCACATGCGCAAGCATCCCCCTCATATTCTGGTCACGACGCCTGAGTCGCTCTATATCCTGCTCACCAGTGAGAGCGGACGCGAAAGTCTGAAGACAGTACGCACCGTCATCGTCGACGAAATTCATGCACTCGCCGGCAACAAGCGAGGCCAGCATCTGGCACTCAGCCTGGCGCGGCTGGACCGGCTGACCGGTACGCCAGCCGTGCGCATCGGTCTGTCGGCAACGCAGCGGCCGCTGGCGCGTATTGCTGAATTCCTGTGCGGTGTTCCGCCAATCGCTGCTCGCGCGGTCGATTGCGAGATCATCGACGAGGGTCATCTCCGCGCGCGCGAGATTGCGATAGAAATGCCACTGTCTCCGTTGGAAACCGTGGTCTCGGCGGAAGTTGCCGGCGAGATCCGCGCGCGCATGATCGAACTCATAGCCTGCCATCGTACGACGCTGGTATTCGTCAATACGCGACGCATGGCCGAGCGGCTGGCTCGCGCGCTGGCCGATGAACTCGGCGAGACGGCTGTCTGTTCACATCATGGCAGCATGTCGCGAGAGCGACGCCTCGACGCCGAACGCCGGCTCAAACAGGGCGAGCTGCAAGTTCTGGTGGCGACTGCTTCGCTGGAACTGGGGATCGACATAGGCGATGTCGATCTGGTCTGCCAGTTGGGTTCGACCCGCTCGTTAGCCACTTTGTTGCAACGGGTGGGACGCTCGGGTCATGCCATCGACGGGATTGCGCGAGGACGCCTGTTCCCGCAGACCCGCGATGAACTGATTGATGCGATCGCGCTGCAGGACATGCTGGCACGAGACGAACTCGACCAGCTCGAATTGCCGTCGGGCGCCTTGGACGTGCTTGCTCAGCAGGTCGTCGCCGAAGTGTCCTGTGGCGACTGTACCGTCGAGTCACTGTATCAAATGTGTCGCAGCGCGTGGTCTTATCGCGAACTGAGCGAGCACAGCTTCCGTCAGTTGATTGTGATGCTGGCCGAGGGTTTCAGTTTCGCGCGCGGTCGACGTTCGGCTTATCTGCATTTTGATGCCATCAATGACAGCTTGCGTGCACGACGCGGCGCGCGACTGACTGCCATCACCTGCGGCGGCGCAATCCCGGATAGCGCTGACTACGATGTCATCGCGGAACCACGCGGCGAACTGGTCGGCACCGTGAATGAAGATTTCGCCATCGAGAGTCTGCCGGGCAATATTTTTCAGCTCGGTAATACGTCGTGGCGGGTCCTGCGCGTCGAACCGGCTGGTCTACGCGTCGAAGATGCCGCCGGTGAACCGCCGAACATGCCGTTCTGGCTTGGCGAAGCGCCGTCGCGAAGCGCCGAGTTCTCGTTCGCCGTGTCGCGTCTGCGCGCGGAATTCGCGGCCAGGGTCGATAGCGGCGAGACGCTCGATACACTCGCCACGTGGTTGACCCGCCTGCCTGGTATCGGGATCGCCGCAGCCCGACAGGCAGCCGACTATCTGTACAGCGGGTATCGAGCGCTCGGCGCGATGCCGACGCAGGACACGCTGGTCATGGAGCGCTTTTTCGATGAGTCGGGCGGTATGCAGCTGGTCATCCATTCGCCTTTCGGCAGTCGGCTCAACAAGGCTTGGGGACTGGCGCTGCGCAAACGCTTTTGTCGCACCTTCAATTTCGAGCTGCAGGCAGCTGCGATCGAGGATGCACTGGTCATCTCACTCGGCGCTGTGCACAGTTTTCCACTCGAAGAGGTCTGGCGTTACTTGAACAGCGCGACTGTTCGCGACGTTCTCACGCAGGCGCTGCTCGACGCGCCGATGTTCAAAGTCCGGTGGCGATGGGTGGCGGGTTGTGCGCTTGCGATCGAACGCTTTCGCAGCGGCCGCAAAGTGCCGCCGCGACTGTTGCGCATGAACGCCGATGATCTCGCGGCGGTAGTGTTCCCGGATCAACTTGCCTGTGCCGAAAATCTGAACGGTCGACGCGAGATCCCCGATCATCCTCTGGTTACGCAGTCAATCGCAGATTGTCTGCACGAGGCGATGGACGTCATCGCGCTCGAGCGTTTGCTGGACGATATGGCGGCGGGGCGAAAGCGCCTCGTTGCGCGCGATTTGACGGAACCGTCGCCGTTCGCGGCCCAGGTCCTGAATGCCAACCCTTATGCGTTTCTCGACGATGCGCCACTCGAAGAGCGACGCACCCAGGCCGTGCAGAGCCGGCGCTGGCTTGATCCAGCGACTGCCAGCGATCTTGGGCAACTCGATCCAGGCGCCATAGCGCGTGTACGCAGCGAAGTCTGGCCGCAGCCGCAGTCTGCGGACGAATTGCACGAAGCCGTACTTCTACTGGGCTGGGCAGGGCAGGGCGATGTCGCGACGATGACCGTGCCGATGAGCGAGGGCGCGCGCGGTTCACCCGAACTGCCCGTGGATGAATGGCTCGCGCAGTTGCTCGAGGCAGGTCGGGTGGTCGAGGTCGACCACCCCAGGCCGGGCTGGGTGGCGACCGAAAGGCGCCACGAGTTCGCCGCTGTGTGGCCCGCGACCCGCTATCGGCAGAGTCGGGTGGCGCAAGCGTATTGCTCGTCTACGCATGCCACGGCCGACGCTGCGCTGGAAGCGCTGCTGTTGAGCCGACTTGAAATGACGGGTCCGCAGGCGACCGCGACGCTAGCAGAACTGTTTCCGGTTGGACTGGCCACTGTGCGCGCGGCACTTGCCAGCCTCGAAGCACGCGGTGTCATCATGCGTGGCCAATATCTGGTCGAGGTGCAGGGCGAGCAGTGGTGCGAGCGGCGCTTGCTGGCTCGCATTCATCGGTACACATTGAATCGGCTGCGCGCGGAAATCGAATCCGTGTCCAGTGCGACGTTCATGATGTTTCTCGTCGACTGGCAGTACGCTGCGTCGGCAAGTCGGCTCGAAGGAGCCGCAGGACTGGAGGCGGTCGTCGCCCAGTTATGCGGCTTCGAATCGCCGGCCGCTGCCTGGGAAGCCGATATCCTGCCGCAGCGTGTACGGGGTTTTCACAGCGCGATGCTCGACGATTTGATCCGCGCCGGCCGTTACCGATGGTTGCGTCTGACGCCGAAGCACAGTTCGACAGCCAGACCTGCCGGCACGCTGCGGAACACGCCGCTCGCGCTGGTTCAACGGACCGCGTTGCGCGCCTGGTTGGCAGCGGCTGGTCCTGAAACAGGTACGGCACCCACTGGCGCCGCGGCCGCGGTACTCGACTACATTGCCGCACACGGCGCGGCGTTTTTCGACGATCTCGTCGAGGGTACCGGATTGCTGTGGACGCAGACCGAGAACGCACTTGACGAACTCGCTGCTGCCGGGTTGGTGAGCTGCGACAGCTTTGCCGGGCTGCGCGCGCTGACCACACCATCGGCGAAGCGGCAATCGCCGGGGCGTCGCTCTCGACGGACGACGGCACCGTCCATCGCCGACGCGGGGCGCTGGTCGCGGATCCAACGCCCGACTGCGAGTGCAGCGGGCGTGGAGTGCGACAGCGAGGTTGCCGAGAGCATCGCGCGCATGTTGTTACGCCGTTACGGCGTGGTATTCCGCAAGCTGCTCGAGCGCGAGTCAGGTCTGCCGCCATGGCGGCATCTGTTGTGGGCGTTACGTCGACTGGAAGCGGCCGGTGAAATCCGCGGCGGGCGTTTCGTTGCCGGGTATTCCGGCGAACAGTTTGCACTGCCCGAGGCAGTCGCCGCACTGCGGGCGGGTCGTAAGCAAAATCTGGAACAGCGGGCCGACCAGCGCATCGATGTGATCAGTGCGGCCGACCCGCTCAATCTGCTGGGCGTGCTGCTGCCCGGCGTGCGACTTCCCGCGCTGGTCGGGCATCGTCTCGCGCTACTGGGTGGTGAACCCGCGGCAGTCGTGACCGGGCGTGAACCGCTGCTGCTCCGCGCGTTCGATACGGCCACGGCGTTGCGAATACGGACTGCGTTACTCAATCCTTTCGGTTTGAGCGGCGGCGCCGCGGCATCGCCACGGCGTCGCTCATACCGATATTGACCGTTGCTGGCTGAACGGCAGCGCGCCGATGAACGCGCAGGACATCATCGATGAGCGGCATCCAGCATGAGCGGCGCATGAAAATAGTTATCGCACCCGACAGCTTCAAGGAAAGTCTGGCCGCCGCGGCTGTCGCCGAGGCACTGGCAGTTGGCATTGCCCGGGTTCTGCCGGACGCCGAACTGGTGCTGGTCCCGCTGGCTGACGGTGGCGAAGGCACCGTCGATGCATTCGTCGCAGCGACCCACGGGAAACGCCATCGACGCACGGTCATCAATCCTCTCGGTCTGCCGGTGGAAGCTTGCTTCGGTTTGACTGGCGATGGCTCAACAGCCGTCATCGAGATGGCCCAGGCCTCGGGACTTGCGCTCGTGCCGCCCGCCATGCGCAATCCTGCATTGACGACGACTTATGGTACCGGCGAACTGATGAATGCCGCGCTTGCGCTGGGCGTGCGGCGCCTCATCATCGGCGTTGGCGGCTCGGCGACTCATGATGGCGGCAGCGGGATGCTGCAGTCGCTGGGCGTGCAGTTTCTCGATGGCGGCGGGGTTCCATTGGCGGGCTACATGAACGGGCACTCGCTCAGTCAGGTACGCGCCATTGAACTCGGCGATTTGCGCAGGCGGCTGCGCGGGATTGAAGTCATCGCGGCCTGCGATGTCGACAATCCGCTGTGCGGACCGCTCGGAGCGGCAGCGGTTTTTGGTCCGCAGAAAGGCGCCGGGCCCGCTCAAATCGCGCAGCTCGACCAGGCGCTCGGCGATTTTTATGCGTTGGCCGTGGAACTCGGGGTCACCGACAGCGCTGCGCTGGTCGATCGTGCGGGTGCCGGTGCCGCTGGCGGCGTCGGAGCGGCCTTGCTCGGCTTTCTGGCCGCCGAACTCCGGCCTGGCGTCGACCTCATTCTCGAAGCGATCGATCTCGAACGCCATCTGGCCGATACCGACTATCTGATTACCGGCGAAGGGCGCATCGACAGTCAGACCCTGCATGGCAAGGCACCGGCAGGCGTCGCGCGCCTGGCCGCCCGCTATGGCGTTCCAGTGATTGCCGTCGGTGGCAGTCTGAGCGACGACCAAGCTGTCATGACCAGCGGTCTGTTCGACGCCCTGGAGGCAGCCGTATACCGACCGGTATCGCTGGCCGACGCGCTGGCCGACGCTGAGCGTAATCTCGTTTTTGCGGGCCAGCGCATTGGCAGCTGGCTGCGTCTCCTCACCCTCAAGTAATTCCTCAGCCTACGGTCGCAAGCGGACGCATAGGCGGGCGGTGCGTCAACGCTAGCCTGACTGCGACCCAGCTTCCAAACTGATTGTTTCCTCCAGACTACCTAATAATCGAGAATATATTCCCGTACAGGATGTATTTCTTTAAAAACTGGTCTAATCAGAATATTCTAGTCAGTCTCGCCGAGACTCACCTAATGTCGCTATAAGTCAGGAAATCGATCTGTACGGGGTGGAAGTATGACCGCAGACGCACTGGGCCGCCTCATTCGCGCTCGCCGTCGGCAGCAGGGCCTGCGTCAGGCTGAGCTCGCTGCGTTGAGTGATGTCGGTAACCGATTTTTGTCTGACCTCGAGCATGGCAAACCGACCGTCGAGCTGGGTCGAGTCTTGCTCGTCCTGGCCGCGCTCGGCCTGGAATGCGAGATTCGCGAGCGAAACTGGGCCGACCTGGAATCGGTCGATGGCGCAACAGCTTGAAGTCTGGCTGGGCCCGCTGCTTGCCGGTCATCTGGTTGAAACCAGACCGGGGGACTGGGCGTTCGTCTATGCCGGGGGCGAAACCGCTGCAGAGCAGGCACTGCCTTACCCGGTCTCGCTGACGTTGCCGCGCTCGCGGCCGACCCATCATGGTGAAGGCGTGCGCGCCGTCTTCGCGAATCTTCTCCCGGACGGCGAGTTACGGCGACGCCTGGCGCAGAGTCTTGGCTTATCGGAAAGTAACGAACTCGGCTTGCTGGCGCGCCTGGCCGGTGACTGCGCTGGAGCGCTGCGTCTGCAGGTGCCGGGCGAAGTGCCATCGGCGGCCAGCGCCTTACGCCGTTTGTCGCCCGACGAACTGCGTAACGCGATGGCGATATTGCCGATACATCCCCTGCTTGCCGAGGCGGACGGGCTGCGGGTCAGCCTGTCGGGTGAATTCGACAAACTGCCCGTCAGATTGGTCGATGGTCAGGTGGCGCTGGTGTTCGGCGACGAACTAAGTACGCATATCCTGAAAACAGCCCGTCCCGGCCTGCGCGAGTCGGTCCTGAATGAAGCGTTTGTGATGGCGCTTGCTGCTGACTGCGGTTTGTCCGTTGCCACCACCGAAGTGCTGCATGGGCAGGTCAGTATGCTGTGTGTCACGCGGGTCGATCGCGATATCGGCGCCAGCCGGCCGACCGCTCTGCATATGGAGGATTTCTGCCAGCTTGCCGGACTCCCGGCCAGTGCCAAGTACCAGCGTGAAGGAGGCTTGTGTCTGCACGAGATTATGGCGCTGGTACGTCGCTACAGTGCGGCTCCGGCACTCGACCTGCGCATGCTGCTGCGTTGGTTCCAGTTCAGCTTTTTGTGCGGTTTCGGTGCCGGGCATGCCAAACAGCTCGCGCTCGTCTACGGTTCGCACGGACCGCGGCTGGCGCCGTTTTTCGGCCTCTGGTCGACGCATGTCTACCATGAAATGAACGCGCGCATGGGGTTTACTATCGGTGGTGAAGATCGGCCTGATTGGGTGACAGCGGCGCGCTGGGCGGAGTTTGCCGGCGACGCGGGCTTGAAAGCGGGATACGTCCACGACGAGCTGCGCATGCTGGCTGCACAGATGCCGGCGCGAGCGGGCGTACAGGCCGAGCGCTTTCGTCGGCGCAATGGTTACGCGGAGATCCTGCAACCGATACGTTCGCTGATCGAGCAAAGGGCACGGCAGGCGGTCGTTTCACTGGAAGCGGAATTGCCCGAACCGCGCAGTCGCCCGCGGAAAGTGCCGGTCTAGCGCGTTGCGTCAGGACGCGATGGCGGCAGGCGGGATATACGTTCCGTAGGACGATACGTCCGTCAATTCCAGCGCATCTTTGCCCAGCGTTCGTGCGACTAGATGGTGGCGCGACACGTTGCGGAATCCGGCACCCAGAGGAATGTCGTTGTCCTGACTGCGGCCGATGGAATTAACCCCTTCGCGTAACGAGAAACGTTGGCCATCGTCGGCAATCAAGGTCCAATCGCGTTCATGCGCGAGCGAGAATTGATGGCGTGCGAGTACAATCGGAATGATCGCGCCGTCGGCCAGCCGGAGGCAGACGGCTTCGCCCTGCGGTAGGCGTTGTAGTGAATGTTCCTGCACTTCGGCGAGGTATTCATCGGCGTTGAAGACGCCGGTCTCGAGCATCGGCGCAGCACTGACGATGGCTGCAGATTGTATGTCTGCGGTGGCTCGCTTCTGTGCCATAAACGCGGTGCAGATAGTGCTTCGTGCCGAGAGGTAGTTCTGATACGTCGCGAGCGCAAGTTCGAGGTGGCGCTCAAGCGACTGCGGACTGGCCAGCAGGCCCATGAAAATCGTGCGCCAGTCGTGATCTTTCGAGAACACTTGCACGCCGATGCGTTCGAGGGCATCGGCACAGGTCTGGCGTTGCATCCGGCGGTCGAGCAGTATCTCGCCGAAACGCGATCGCAGATTGGCCAGATTGTCGATTTCTTCGCTCAACTGCTGTTCGGTACGCAGCTGCAGTTCGCCAACCCGCATTGCCGGGACTGCTGTGCGGCAGACAATCGCAAATTCAAAATCCTGCAGGGTGTCGAAACGTAGGCGCGAGTTACCGACGGTCAGGCGCAGCGGACGCGTCAGCCACCGACTCAGCCGCTGGCGGAATGACGGTGAGGTCCTGCGGACAGCGCTGTTTTCAGCGATGGCCATCAGCGTATTTCAGTGAGGACCAGCGGTCGAATCTCGTGTTATTGATCAACGGTGTCACAGGATTAGTAAAATTATCAGGCAATTAGATCATAAGCTTAACAATTACCATAAATAATAGACCTAAGCCTATAAAATATCAAGGTTATAACTGTGACGGGGTCGATAAATTCAACAATCACCTGAAGCGGGGCAGCGCCACGCTCCGAGTGCTTCATTGCAGCGGCGTGAAATCGACGATTTTGATCATGAACGGCGTCCACGCCAGCAGCATTGCGACGTAGGTGACGACTTCGATGCGGATCACGCTGTCCAGCCGCAGCCGTTCCTGGTTGTCGGCATCGGCCCGAAAGACGAAAGCCATGGTGACATCGAGCGGGATCGCGAATACCAGCATCATCATGATTGAGGGTGCGATGACGGAGGGAACGAGGCGCCAATCATGAATATAGACGGTGCCATCAGCGAATGGCGTGGCTGCGATGACCAGTGCGGCGCTGCCCAGCAACAGGGCGCGCAGTACGCCGAGTCTGGCGACCAGTCGCGCAAGCTTGCCGGGGTGTGCGGCTGTGTTCATGGTGGACGCGATATTACACTAGCGCTCCGCCAATGCGGCGCCAGCGGTTATCGCCATGAGTTTTCAGATCTCGGAATTCGGGCTGCGTTACGGTGGGCATACCGGTACCCGGCTGCTGATGGACGACCTCGGCGAGGTGCTGGCGAGCGGGCGGGCGATGTGCAATCTGGGTGGTGGCAATCCAGCCCGGATCCCTGCCATGCAGGCGCTCTTCCGGCAGCTCCTCGAGCAACAGCTCACAGATGACACGTTCACCCGGCTGAGTGGCAGCTATGACGGTCCGCAAGGCTATCGTCCGTTTCTCGTGGCGGTCGCGCAACTGCTTCGCCGAACCTATGGCTGGCAGGTCGGACCCGAGAACGTGCTGATGACAGCCGGCTCCCAAGCCAGCTTCTATATGCTGTTCAATCTGTTTGCCGGTGCGTTTCCCGATGGCAGTCAGCGGTATCTGCAACTGCCGATGACGCCGGAGTATATTGGTTACGCCGATATCGCGCGTGATCCGGATACGGTGCGCTCAGTGCGCCCGACGATCGAGATACAGGAAAATCATCGCTTCAAATATCGCGTGGATTTCGCGCAGCTCGCACCCGGCGCTGAAACCGGTGCGGTGTGCGTGAGTCGACCGACCAATCCAACCGGAAATGTCATTTCGCGTGATGAGCTGCAGGCCTTGAGCGACCTGTCCAGGCGCCTTGGTGTACCGCTGATCATCGACAACGCTTACGGACTACCGTTTCCCAATATCCTGTTTGCCGACGCCGAGCCGTGGTTCGATGAACACGTGATCTACACCATGAGCCTGTCGAAGCTCGGGCTGCCCGGACTACGTACCGGCATCGTCGTGGCGAGCGCCGAAATCGTTGAGCTGATGCAGAGCATGAATGCTGTGATGACGTTGGCCAGTGGCAGTCTAGGCGCAAGTCTTGTCACGTCGCTGTTTGAGAGCGGCGAAGTGCTGCGCCTGTCGCGGGACGTCATCCAACCATACTACCGCGAGCGGCTCGGGCAGGCCTTGGCGTGGTGTCAGGCGTCGTTCGAGGGCCTCGATTACTACGTCCATCAACCTGAAGGCGCGATCTTTCTCTGGCTGTGGTTCCCCAATCTGCCAATCAGCGCCAAAGCGCTCTACGAACGATTGAAGCGTCGCGACGTACTGGTCATTCCGGGTCATTATTTTTTCCCGGGGTTAGCCGAGTCCTGGCAGCACGCCGAGGAGTGCATCCGAATCTCCTACGCGCAGACCCCAGCGGAAGTCGAAGCCGGCATCCGGATCATTGCCGACGAAGTGCGGCGGGTGCGCGACGAACACCGATGACGCTTGAGCTGACGCGTTGATGCGCGTTCTGCATTCCGACCGTTTTACGCTGCCGTTACCGGCGGGGCATCGCTTTCCCATGCGGAAATATGCGCTGTTGCGGGCACGTCTCGATGCCGATCTGGCACTCCGTATCCGACTCGAAGAAGCGCCGGCCTGCTCGCGGGATAGGCTCCATCTTGCGCACGACCCCGGCTATGTCGCGCGGGTCCTCGACGGTTCGATGAGCAAGGCGGAACTGCGCCGACTGGGCCTGCCCTGGTCCGCAGCGCTCGCCGAACGTTCACTGCGAGCGGTCGGCGCAACGCTGGCGGCGGTCGACTATGCGCTGGCCGACGGCATCAGTGTCAGTCTTGCGGGTGGGACACATCACGCGGAACGGGCTGCCGGCGCCGGCTTCTGCGTTTTCAACGACGCCGCGGTGGCGGCTTTGCTGTGTCGTCAGCTGGATCCTGCGCGTCGTATCGCCATCGTCGATTGCGATGTCCATCAGGGCGACGGCACTGCGCGGATCCTGGCGGGCACCGACAGAATATTTACGTTTTCGCTGCATTCGGCGCGCAATTATCCGCACCTCAAGGCGAGCAGCGATTGCGATATTGGTGTGCCGGACCGGGCCGATGATTCGATGTACCTGCGTTGCCTGGATCTCGGCCTCACGTATGTATTCGCCGTCGCCAGACCTGATTTAATCATCTACAACGCTGGCGCCGACCCCTATGAGGGCGACAGTCTCGGCCGCCTCGCGCTAACCAAGGACGGGCTTGTCAGTCGCGATCGTCTGGTGCTGTGCGCAGCCGAGCAGCGCGGTGTGGCGGTTGCTGTCGTGATGGGCGGAGGATATCCAGCGACAATCGAAGACGCAGTCGATATTCATTATGCGACTGTCGCCGAAGCACTGGCTTCATTCGAACGGCGTCACCGGGCCTGAGGGCCCTGGTCAATTCAGAACGGCGCGAGACCGAAATAGGCGGCGGCGCGCGCGAACAGTTTACGCCCCCAGCGTTTGGGTAATACGGCGGTGACCAGGAATACTTCGACGACCTGCAGGCGCTGTTCGAGATATTCGTCGCTGGTCGCCAGACGATCGACCAGACCCAGTTCAAGTGCGCGCGTGCCGAACCAGTATTCGCCCGTCGCTACGCGTTCGAGATCAAGCTGTGGACGATTGACGCGGATAAAATCCTTGAACAGGACATGCGCTTCGTCGATCTCTTCCTGAAACTTCTCACGTCCGGCGTCGGTGTTTTCGCCGAACATGGTCAGCGTCCGCTTGTACTTGCCGGCAGTAATCAGTTCGAAATCGACATCGTGGCGACGCAACAGACGATTGAAATTTGGTAACTGCGCAACCACGCCAATCGAGCCGACGATGGCAAAGGGTGCAGCGATAATGGTGTCGGCAACACAAGCCATCAGATAGCCACCGCTCGCTGCGACCTTGTCAATCAGCACGGTCAGCGAGAGCCCGCCAGAACGCAGGCGGCGCAACTGTGATGCGGCGAGGCCGTAGCCGTGAATGGTTCCACCGGAACTCTCGAGTACGACAGCGACTTCGTCGCCGTTACGCGCGACGCTCAGGATGGAGGTGATTTCCTCGCGGAGCGAGGCGACCGCGCTGGCGCGAAGGTCGCCGGTGAAGCGGCACAAAAACAACCGGCCACGTACATCGGTGGTCTTGTCTTCATGGCGTTCTTTGTCTGCCTTGCGTAACGATTTTACATACGCTTTACGTGCTTTGCCGTCGAGCAGGGCGGCTTCGACCGTACGACGCAGTTGCCGGCGATTGTCGTTCATCCGCTTGACGGCGATCGACGGCTCGTCGTTGTTCGAACTGCGGCGATTGCGCAACAGCGCCACAATCATCACAGGCGCAGTGAGCAAAACGATGACGGTCAGAAACTTGGCTGCGAACAGCCAGTATTGATGGACGTAGTCCATGCTCAGTTACGCACGCGATGGCGGTCCTGCAGATAACATTCGGTATGGCAGATCCGTTCGACAATGCGCGCTCGCGAGGCATCGTCCGGGGAAGCGAACCACAGCCCTATCTCGAAGCCATGGTCGATTTCGCGAACCATCACGACTCGCCCGAGGAAATGCTGAACCTGGCCGCGGAGCGGTATTTCGACATCCAGCCGCGTACCGGCCGGAATATATTTCTCAGCAAAGAAACTCAAACCGACATCTCCGCCCGCCTTGTTCCCGTCGCGTTTGCTCCAGGGCAGGGTCGGGCGGCGTCGAAAACGCAGCGGGAACTGCGCCGGGTGAGCGATGAACTCCCCGGCAATGGGATTGAATCTTGCCGCCTTGGTAAACGACGAGAACATGGGCATGTCAGACCGGATGTCACCAGCAGCACTGTGCATAGGCTTCGTGTGCATGGGACCAGACCTCGCAAATCAGGATATATTTATTTTTTAGTATCTTGTGGGAGTTATCTTGAGTTAAGTGTTAAGTAAAAGTCAATAATTATTTTAGCTCAGTCGCTTACTGTGTAGTGCTGAGAAAGTACTCGATAACACGCCGTCCTCAGGCGCGTGCCGAGACATCCATCCAGGCACCGACCAGTTCCACCGTGCGGCCGTCGCCGTCGCGTTCGGCGCGTACCGAATCGACGACCGTAATAAGGTTACCGGCACGATGCCTGATCCGGTATTCGAGCACGCGATGGCTGTCGTCGCCCGTCACCAGCCCAGCCAGCGTTTCGCGATAGGCCGGTCTGGCCTCAGCCAGCATGAGGTCGCTCCAGAATTCGGGGTTGACGACTGCAGCAGTCCGCTCATATCCGGTCAGCCGCAGAAAGTTCTTGCTGATATAGCTTGGGCGAAACTCACCCCCTTCGCAGGACAGGCTGTAGAGCACGGCGGGGCTGAACTCGACCCAGTATTCAAGCAGTTCGTTGGCCTCATCGAGATCCTGGACTTTCTCATCCAGTGCGGTATTGGTCCGCGCCAGCTGATCGCGCAGCTGACGCTCGTTCTGCAGCAATCGATAATGCTCGCTAGCTTCGCGCACTAGATGCTGCAGCTCGCCGGCAATCCACGGTTTACGCAAAAAGCGGTACACGTTGCCGTCATGCAGGGCACGGATGACGACTTCAATGTCGTCGGCGCTGGTCACCAGCACGCCGACCGTATCCGGCGAGCGCCGGCGGATCTGGCCAAGCAATTCGACGCCGTTCATGTCGGGCATCAGATAGTCGGCGACAACCACGGCAAACGGTCCACGCTCGGCGAACAGCGCCAGCGCTTCCGCCGGGCTGGCTGCCGTGGTGCAGTCGAATGTGCCCGCCAGGTGCCTCGCCATCAGAGCGGCCGCTTCGGCCTGGTCGTCAACGCACAGCACACGTTTCAGAGGATTGTTCATTCGACTGTCTATCAGAATCGAGATCGTTGGGGCGGGCTGGTCGGCGGCGCACCCACTACAGCGTGCGTTTCGTCATCAAACTTGAGACTGCCGAGGTCTGATGCTCGCCCTGGCCGACTCCGTCCGGTGCCGGCCTGTCAGTGGATCCTAGCGGGCTATCGCATTCAGCGATACCGGTCAGTGGGCCGATGCTATGATCGGCCATGGAACTCTTTTATGGTTTTGATTTCGCCGCCGCGCGCTACCTGCCGGGCCTGCCGGCCAGCCATCCCTGCAGCCGCATGCATGGGCATACCTTCAATATTGAAGTTCATTTGCGCGGTGAACTCGACCGCAAGACCGGCTGGCTGGTCGATTTCGACGATTTGCAGCGCCAGGTTGCGACCGTCAAAGCCGAACTCGATCACCGCTGTTTGAATGAGATTCCCGGCCTTGAGCTGCCGACCACGGAGATCATCGCCGAATGGCTGTGGCAGCGATTGCAGGTCGAACTGGCCGGTCTGTATTGCCTCGTCGTTCAAGAACACCCGTCGCGTGGCGTGCGCTACTACGGGCCCGACGCGCGCTGAGCAGTTCTCAAGTTGGCATCGGGTGCCAGCCTGCATCAGCCCACAATTGACCGCTGATCGCCGAATTGCGGATCAGAAACGAAATAGCATCGGCGATTTCTTCCGGGCGTATCAGTCGCTTGATCTGTGTCGCCGGCAGGATGTGTGTCGCGATGTAGTCGTCGCCCAGTGCGCGCACCATCGGTGTGTCCGTGAAGCCCGGGTGCAACACGGCGCAGCGCACGCCGTAGTACATCGCTTCCTTCATCAAGGTGGAAGCGGCGCCTTCGAGGCCGACCTTGGTCGAGGCATACGCAATTTGCCCTTTGTTGCCCTGGGAGGAAACGGAGCCGATGAAGACGATAACACCTTGAGTCCCTTCTTCCGGTGACCACTGCTTCAGACCTCGCGTAAAGCGATGTTCGGCCAGTTGGGCCACCATTTCGAGCGCCCAGTAGACCGGCGCAATCAGGTTCACTTCGACGACCTCTCGAAAGCTCTCGACCGGATAAATATGTGCCCGGCCCTTGTCTTTGTTGACTTTGACGGCCAGCGCGTCGCGAGTGATACCGGCAGCAGGCACACAGATGTTGACCGGGCCGAATTGGTGGCGCATGGTTTCGAACACTTCGTGACGGAATGTCGCATCGGTGGTGTTGCCCTGGAAGGCACGCACCGGCGTTCCACCACCGCTGCTGGCGAGCTGCTGGGCGACCTCATGAACGGCGTCGGCCATGTCGACCAGCGCCAGCGCCGCAATCTCGTGTTTGACGAGTTCCGCTGCGGCGGCTCGCCCGATACCGCTGGCAGCGCCGGTAATGATTCCAACTTTACCTTTGATTTCCATAACTTACTAGCAGCCTTGAAGCGGTGATCGGGCCATTATATGCACTGCCTTGTGCGTCGCAATAAGCGTTACGGTAAAACTTCATGGCCGATGGCTGCTCAGCTTCGCGGCCGGCTACGGCGCATTCCGGCGCGACGCCGACGGCATTGATGGCCGCACCGCCGCCATTGCTCCTCGATTCGCATCCAACGCTTGCTGTCGGCCGGCGCTATGCCGAGGCTACGTTGCTGCAGTTGCGTGAACGCTTCGCGCAAGCCTCACCGGCTTTCGAGCAGCTGGTGACGGTGGCGCTGGGCGGTTCACTGGGACGCCTCGAAGCGCATCCGGAATCGGACCTCGATTGCATTCTGATCGCGCGACCTCTGGCAGATCCGCGCGCACTTGAACAGGATCTCGAGCGCGCTTTGCAACTGCTCGATGCTATCAAGCTGAAACCGGCGAAAACGTCAGGCATTTATCGAACAGCGGTATCCGCCGCAGCGCTGACTGCCGCAGATCAGCATGGCAGTCTTACCGAACCTGCCGAGGTTTTCGGCAAACGCATGCAGTTGCTCCTCGATGCCCGGCCGGTTCTACACGCGCCGGCATTCGTCGCCCTGCAGGCTGCAGTACTCGATTGGTACGGCGCGTATTTTCAATCCGTCGATCCTCGCCGTGGCTGGACCAGCCTCAGCAACGATCTCTGCCGGTACTTGCATGCCTACGCCGGCTGGCAGCAGTTCAAGTTCACGTCGGATAGCGAAGACAGCTGGCATCTGCGTCAAGCGAAACTGCGCAGCAGCCGCCTGATCACTTTTGCCGGGTTGATGTTTCTGCTCGGCCACAGCAACACCCGCGCGGACAAACGCGATTGGCTGCTGGAACGTCTGCGGCTGACACCGATGGAGCGCCTCGCCGCGATCATGTGTCGTTACGATGCCGCTGCTTTTCGCCGCCTGCTCGATGCGTATGAATGTACCCAGGCAGCCCTGGCTGACCCCCTGCAACGCAGTGCGCTGGTTCGCAATGGCAATGCACCTGGCAGCGTTGGTAACTCCGCAGCTTCGCGACGAGTCGTCGAAGCAGAGCGGAATGTCAGCAGTATTTTGACAGCCTTTCTGCTCGCGCGCAGCGCTGACTGGGACCCGCGTTTTTTCGAGCGGCTGATGTTCTGAAAGCGAGCAAAAACAGTCAGTCGTGGTGGACTGCCTGTGCGGGCTCGATAGTGGCAGCGCGTAGCGCCGGGTAGACAGTCGCCAGTAAAGACAGCAACAGGCTTGCCGCCGTCACGCTGAGCAAATCGGCCAACTCGAGATCGGCCGGTAGATAGTCGATGAAATAAACTTCCGAATTGATCAGATCGACGCCGAGCACGCGCTCAAGCAGGCTCGCGACAGCAACGCTCTCGTGTGCGCCCCAGGCGCCGAGCAGCGCCCCGAGCGCGGCACCGAGTATGCCAAGCAGCAGGCCATGGCCGAGAAATATGCCGACGATGTGCCCGCGTGTTGCGCCGATGGTGCGAAGAATGGCGATGTCGCGCACTTTTTCCGTCACGACCATGATCATGTTGGCTGCGATGTTGAATGCGGCCACCGCAATGATCAGCACCAGGATGACAAACATGATCCGCTTCTGCGAGGCCAGTGCGAGAAAAAAATTGCGGTGATACTGCGTCCAGTCGACAACCTGCAGGGCAGTCGAAATAGACTGCGCCAGTTCTCTGGCGACGCGCGGTGCCAGATCCGGGCTGGTGAAACGCAGACGCAATCCCGAGACGGCGTCGTGCAGCCGGAAGATGGCGCGTGCGTCGTCGAGATGCATCAATGCGAGTCGCGCATCATACTCATGCATGCCGACGTGAAAGATGCCGGCAACGCGCAAGCGGACATAGCGCGGCGCCAGCGCCGTGCCGCGTGCGTCCCAGTCCGGCACCAGCAGCGTAATCAGTGCACCCGGAGCGACGTCCAGCGTGTGGGCTAGCGCGTCGCCGAGGAGCACACGGTTATCGCCCGGAACGAGCGCATCGAGGTGACCATCCTGCAGATAGTCGGCAATCGCCGTCACCTTTGTTTCGCTCGATGGCACGATACCTTCGACGATGACGCCGGTGACCTTCGAACGATGGCTCAACATGCCGCTGCCGCGGGCATAAGGCGCGACGCCGACGACACGAGGGTCGGCGGCGAGAACAGCCGCAGTGGCCTGCCAGTCTGGCAGGCCAGCGCCGGGTGCGGCGATCAGGGCATGCGATGACATACCGAGCACATGTCGCACGACTTCGCGTTCAAAACCGTTCATCACCGAGAGCACGATGATCAGCGCGGCGACACCGAGACCGATGCCGGCAACCGAGACGAGCGAAACGAACGACGCATAGCGGTTGCGCCGCCGCGTGCGCAGATAGCGCCAGGCAATGAACAGCGTGTAGGGTTGAAACATGTCTGCGCCGGCTTCGGCTGTTTATGCCGGGGTCGGTGCAAGAGGGGGGCGAATAACGCCCCCCGGGGTCGCACTTGGAGAGGAGTGATGACCAGGGCTTTCGGGGAGACCTGACCACGTTTTCAGCGCTGCAGGTAGTATGCCAATCGAGATCATCGATTTTTCAGGCAATTGTAATGGCTGGCAAACATCGCGCAGAAACATTTGCACTGTGACAGCGCACGCCCGGCCAGCCGTCGTGCCGGATCAGTGCAAATCGTGCGTGCTGGCTTGGCTCAGCTATCGCGCAACGCATACTGTTCGAGAACGCGGAGCGGTACGGTGGCGGCGACCTCGGCGTGCGTGGCGCGCAGATGTACCGGAGCAATCACGCCCTGCTGATAGGCCTGGACCCATCGCGGCAGGCAGACGCACCAGCGATCGCCCGGCAGCAGACCGGTAAAGCCGATGGCCAGTTGCGGAGTGAGGAGATCGTTGCCCTGTTCGCGAGAAAACAGCAGAAATTCCTCGGTCATTTCCACGCAGATGGTGTGTTGGCCGACGTCATCCGCGCAGGTATTGCAGCAGCCGTCACGAAAGAACCCGGTCAACGGATCCATGGAACACGATTCAAGCGCGGTTCCGAGCACGTTTACGCTCAATTTGACACTCCTGGTAGATATCTCCGGCTCGCTTCGCTGCGACTGTCCGTGCCACTGGGCCCATGCGTATGACAGTCCGTGCGCGGCGACAAATTATTCGCCGCGCTCAGTCTGCCTCATGCTCGACGCACAGACCCCACATGACCTTGTAGCGGTTGGCCGAGCTGCGCTGAACCGACCACAGCGGTTCGTGTGCTTCGCGACTGAGTCCGTTGCCGCGCCACGACTCGGCGCTGGACGGGAACATATCGCGGGTCGCAATGCCTGCATTGATCAGACGATCGCGCGTCCCGCAATACCATACGCCGTAGGAATCACAATAGACTTCGATACGGTCAATCATGGCTTGTGCAGCCTCGCGTCATGAGGCAATGGTAGACTCATCGCAGAGCAGGCGCAAAGCGCCGCCTGCAGCGCAACCTGCGCCCGGCAATGTGGGCGTCACAATGGGAGCAAGCAATCATGTTGGGATCGCGCAAATCACTGGCGCTGCCGTCGGCAGCCGAGGCACTGCCTGGTCGCCCCGTCGCCGTCGCTGTGCCAGCCAGACATTTCGTCCTGGATGCCACTTTGAAGCCGCCGTTCCCGGCTGCAACCGAGCTGGCCTATTTCGGCCTGGGTTGTTTCTGGGGCGCCGAAAAATGCTTTTGGCGTGTGCCAGGCGTCTATTCGACTGCTGTCGGCTATCAGGGTGGACTGACCCCGAATCCGTCGTATCAGGAGGTCTGCACCGGCATGACCGGTCACAACGAAGTCGTGCAGGTCGTGTTTTTTCCGGCCAAGCTCAGCTATGCCTCGCTGCTGAAGACATTCTGGGAGTCACATAATCCGACGCAGGGCATGCGCCAGGGCAACGATGTTGGCACGCAATACCGTAGCGGCATCTATGTCACGAGTGCGGCACAGGAGGCCGCAGCGCGCGCGTCGCAGGAAGTCTATCAGCGGGCGCTGGCGACAGCCGGATTCGGCGCTGTGTCGACCGAAATTCTGACCGCGCCGACGTTCTACTATGCCGAGGATTATCACCAGCAATACCTGGCCAAGAATCCGCAGGGCTACTGCGGACTGGGTGGTACCGGCGTCTCCTGCGCGGCCTGACAACGGCACTCAGATCCGTATCGGCAGGCGGCGGATCCGCTTGCCGGTCAGGCGCGATACCGCGTTTGCGACAGCCGGTGCTATCGGTGGTGTACCCGGTTCGCCGACGCCGCCCGGCGGCGCGAGACTGTCAATGATCACGGTTGTAATTGTCGGCATCCGCTCGATGGTCATTAACGGATATTTTGCCATTCCATCGAGAGCGATGCGGCCCTCGATCAGCGGCGCCGCGCCGTCGAGCGCTGCGGTCAGGCCGAATACGATTCCGCTCTCCATCTGTGCCACGACAGTGTCGGGATTGACGACCTGACCGCAATCAATCACGCAGACGACCCGATGGACGCGCACAGCGCCGTCGACCACCGACAAGTCGGCGAGCTGCCCGACGATGCTGTGAAACGATTCGTGCATAGCCAGGCCTAGTGCACGACCAGGCGCAGGCGGAGTGGACCACGCTCCGGTTCGCGCCAGCACCTCGAGTACTTCGCGATGACGCGGTTTCGCATCGAGCAAGGCAAGGCGGAAAGCGAGCGGGTCCTGGTCAGCCGCGAGTGCCAGTTCATCCATGAAACATTCAGTAAAAAACGCGTTGAACGAATGCCCGACGCTGCGCCAATAGCCGACCGGAACGGTGACCGGCACACTGGCGTGGCGCACGCGCCGGTTTGCGGTCGCATAAGGAAGAAAAGCTGCCCCATCGATATTGCTCCGATCCGGGCCAGCCAGCGGCAGTCCTGGAAACAGGCGACCCATGGCTGATTTCGAGACGGATGGCGACGCGATATCGTTGGCCCAGGCTGCGATGTGTCCGTCGGCAGCCAAGCGGGCACGGAAACGCGACAGCGCGCTCGGGCGATACATATCGTGCTGCAAATCTTCCGCCCGCGAGTAAATCAACTGTACGCAGCGGCCGGGCAGCGCACGTGCCGCGGCCAGCGTATGTAACAGCGCATCGACTTCGAGGCGGCGTCCGAAGCCGCCGCCGAGATACGGTGTATGCAGGACGACCGTAGACGTTTCCAGGTCAAGGAAGCGAGCCGCGATCATGCGGAACAGATCAGGCGCCTGATTGCCGCACCAGATCTCGGCGCCGCCCGGATCGAGTCTGGCCGTACAGTTCATCGGTTCCAGGCACGCATGCGCGAGCAGTGGGACCTGGTATTCAGCCGAGATCGTCGCGCCGGCAGTCGTCAGCGCCTTTTGCGCATCGCCGTGGTCCTCGAACGTGTAGCCGTCGCCGGCGTCGAGCGCGGCGGCGTAGTCGCTCATCAGCGTTGCATCGGACGCCGCCGTGTCGCCCCCCTCGAACGTGAGCGGCGTCTGATCGAGCGCGCGCTGCGCTCGCCACCAGCTATCGGCAATCACAATGACAGCATCGCCAGTCACGACACAGTCGACGACGCCAGGTTGGCGGGCAAACGCTGCGGTATCGACTCCCACGGGATGGCCACCGAATACCGGGCTGGCTTTGACGGCGGCATACAGCATTCCCGGCTGGCGTGTATCGATACCGAATCGTGCGCTGCCATCGCATTTGGCGGCGAGATCGAGGCGCGGACGTGCCTGACCGAGATGTCGGCTGTTGGACAGATCTTTCAGCGGCAAATGGGCCGGTGGCGTGCAGTGCGCGGCTTCGGCGGCCAGTTCGCCGAAAGCGACCGACCGTCCGCTGGCGGCGTGAATGACGCGGCCGTTGTCGGTATGCAGGTCGTCCGGCGCGACTTCGAGTCGTGCGGCGGCCGCCTGGATCAGCATGGCACGCGCCGCTGCGCCGGCACTGCGCATCGGCAACCAGGCGTCACGGACGCTCGAACTGCCGCCCGTCACCTGCACGGCGAGCGCGCGACCGACGCGCGCAAATGACCAGCGGACGGTCTGTGGCAACCAGCTGTCGTCCAGTTCATCGAATGGCGCGGTATCAAGCAGTGCAGTCACGTTGCCATACACCGCAGCTATCGGCGCTTGTTCGGCGGTGACGCTGGCCCACGGCACATCGAGTTCTTCGGCGACCAGCATGGCCAGCGCGGTGTACACGCCTTGGCCCATTTCGGCTCGTGGCACCGCGACCGTGACACGTCCGTCAGGGGCGAGCTTGAGCCAGGCATTCAAAGCTACTTCGCCGTTCGCAACCGGCAGCACACTGGCCGACCCCAGCAGGTCACGCGGTTTGAACAGGCCGTAGCCGACCAGCAGGCCACCGCCCGCGAGCGCACCTGCCAGCAGGAAGCGTCGGCGCGACGATGAATGTTTCATGAGATCCCGGCAGTACGATTCATCGCTGCACGCTAGCCATCCGGATTAGCCTTGTCCAGTGCTGCCAGTCACCGGTACACCGTGCCAAGAATAGACAGTCGGCGCAGGCTCGGTAAAGATGCCGCCATTGCGGGAGGAGACGACCATGACTGAAACCCACTGGAATGCTGAAGATTACGTCCGCCATGCCGGCTTTGTGGCCGCATTTGGTGGTGAACTGCTCGGTCTGATTGATTTGCCGGCAGGGTCGCGCGTGCTCGATCTGGGTTGCGGCGACGGCACGCTGACGCTTAAGTTGCGCGAACGCGGTTTCGACGTGCTCGGTGTCGATAGCAGCGCAGAGCAGGTCGCGGCAGCGCGCGCGCGCGGATTGGCCGCCGAGGTCGTCGATGGCCACACGCTCCCGTATTCAGGCGAATTCGATGGCGTGGTGAGCAACGCCGCGCTGCATTGGATGAAACAGCCGCGAGCGGTGCTCGAAGGGGTCTGGCGCAGTCTGCGCCCTGGTGGCACGTTTGTCGGTGAAATGGGCGGTGCGGGCAATATCAAACGGGTGGTCGCAGCGGCCGAAGCCGCTCTGCGCGTGCGTGGCATCGAGCCGGCAGCGCACAATCCGTGGTTTTTCCCGTCCGCTGATACGTATCAGTCGATGCTCGAAGAACAGGGCTTCGCGCTTGATTTCATCATGCTGTTCTCGCGCCCGACACCGCTGGCAGGCGATGTTGGCCACTGGTTGAGGCTGTTCGCGCAATCGTTTGCCGCCGCGATACCGGCGGACGAACGCGATGCCTGGTACGCCGCAGTCGCCGCAATGCTGGCGCCACAGCTATGTGACGCCGACGGACACTGGACGCTCGACTATATGCGGTTGCGATTCAAAGCCAGGCGCCCGGCCTGACTGCGGTCATGCCGGGCGCAGTCGATTGTCACCAGGCTGCTAGTGCAGTTGTTCGCCGGCTCCGCCGCCTGTGGCAGCGGGTTGGCCGGGTGCCGGTTTGACCACTGTCTCGTTCGCAACCAATCGTTTGTCGGTGCTGCTGGCGTCGACCCAGTCACTCAAGATGTGTCCGGCTTCGTTCAGAACGATGTCGAGCGCGCGTTCTTCCGCTTCGTCCATTTTCGGCGCTTCGACGACTTCCCCTTCGGCGTCGAGTTCGGGGTCACTGTCATCGCTGACCGGTTTCAATCCGCGTGCGACGCGAACGCGATTTTCCCGCGCCCGCTGTTCGGCCCGCGCGGTATCGTGCTCCTTGCGCCGCTCGGCTTCGTTCAGCGAAAGCTGCTTCTTTTCGCGTGCTTCCTTGATGGCGGTCTCCATATCGACGAGAGCCTTGAACGCATCGTCATGCAGAATTCGCTCGTCGTGTTCGCGCGTGACTGTGGCCAGCGTATTTTTCGATAACGTCAACGGGGTGTAGCTGGCAGCCTCGATCGCGGCCCATGGCAGCGCGTTATCGAGCGAGCGTTCGCCCTGGTCGTCGAGGCTGACTACCGTCGGCAGAACGATCTCAGGCGTGACGCCGCGAAACTGCGTGCTGCTGCCACTGACCCGGAAGAATTGGGCGATGGTGGCTTTGAGCTGGCCGAGTTTACCTTCCATGCTCTGGTCGAATCGATTGAGATCAACCAGATTCTGCACGGTTCCCTTGCCGAAACTCGGCTCGCCGACCAGCACGCCGCGATGGTAGTCCTGGATGGCACCGGCGAAAATCTCCGACGCCGACGCGCTGTTGCGGTCGATCAGAACGACCAGCGGGCCGTCATAGGCGACGCCTGCGTCGACATCGCGTTCGATCTGTACGCGACCCTGCGAATCACGGACCTGCACTACTGGCCCTTGATCGATGAACAAGCCGGTCAGCTCGGTCGCTTCGCTGAGCGAGCCACCACCGTTGCCGCGCAAATCGATGACCAGGCCCGCCACTTTCTGCCGCTTCAGATCTGTGATGATCTTGCGAACGTCGCGGGTGGTACTGCGGTAGTTTTCGTCGCCGGCGCTGCGCGCTTCGAAATCCATGTAGAACGTCGGCACGTTGATTACGCCAATCGGCATCGTCCCGCTAGCTGAGGGCTCCTCGATGACGGAGCCTTTGACAGCCTGATCGTCGAGCTGAATCGTGTTCCGTGTGATCGAGATAAGCGAGGTCGGCCCATCGAGACCGGTGCCTTTGGGCAGGATCTGCAAGCGGACAATGGAGTTTTTCGGACCACGGATCAGGTCCACGACATCGTCTAGTCGCCAGCCAACGACGTCCACCAGCGGACCCTTGTCGTTCTGCCCGATGCCGACGATACGATCGTCGGCGTGGAGTTTGCCGCTTTGTGCAGCGGGGCCACCCGGCACTACTTCACGGACCAAGGTCATTTCGTTTTCGCTTTGCAGTACTGCGCCGATTCCTTCCAGCGAGAGGCTCATGCGAATCTTGAAATTTTCTGACGTCCGCGGCGAGAAATACGAGGTGTGCGGATCGATGGCGGTGGTGTAGGCGTTGACCAGGGTCTGGAAGACATCCTCGCTGTTCAATTGCGCGGTGCGACGGAACAACCCCGTATAGCGCTTTTTCAAGGTTTCCTTGATCTCGTCGTTCTTCTTGCCGGCCAGTCGCAGCGACAGAACGTCGTTCTTCACGCGCTTGCGCCAGAGCGAGTCGATGTCTGTCTGTGTGACTGGCCAGGGGGCGTTCTCGCGATCGAAGTCGATGCTGTCGTTGGCCGTGAAATCAAACGGCTCATCGAGGGCGGAAACGGCGAAATCGGTTCGTTCGCGCAAACGCTCGCGGAAGCGCACGAACATCTCGAACAGCGGGTTCAAGCTCGAGCTGCGCAGGTAATCGTCGACGCGGGTGGCGTGCTGCTGAAAGTCGTCGATGTCCGATTGCAGAAAATAGCTGCGGGTCGGGTCGAGCGCTTCGATGTAGCGTTCGAGTACGACGCGAGACAGGTCGTCGTCGAGCGCGACATTACGATAGTGATAGTTCGCTATCACATGGGTGATCAGCCGCGTCGCGCGGCGATGTTCGGCCTGCGGCGTGAGGTCGTCGAGCGGGACCAGCGGCGCGTTGGCTTGCGCCACACCCGCCAACCCGCAAAGCAGGCTGAGGAAAATGAGCTTGATAGCGCGATATGTCATGGTATGTGTGTGTTCCGCGATCCGTCCGGCGTTCGTCGGGCGACAGCCTAGTCTAGCGTATTTGTCCTGCATCGGTGTTTAAGACCTTGTTCCCGGTCATAATGACGTCCGTGAATAGCACGCAGCGCACGTTCGAGTCAGATTTTCCGCCAGCCATCGGTAATCGGCCCGTCACGATGGGCGAACGGATGGTCCCCGTCGCGATCGCTGCCGGTGACTGAGACCGTGGCCGAGCCCATCTGGTTCATCCGCGATGCCGACGCGCTGGCCGAGCTTTGCGCGGTTGTCGCCCATGCGCCGGCCACAGCTATCGATACCGAGTTTGAACGCAGTCGTACGTATTTCGCTGAACTGTGTCTGGTGCAGATAGCGGCTGCCGACCGCATTGCCTGTATCGATCCGCTTGCGCTGGGCTCGCTCTCGCCTTTGTATACAGCGCTGGCGGCAAACCGCGGCAGCAAAGTGCTGCATGCCGCCCGCCAGGATCTCGAAGTGCTGTACCAGGCCGCCGGTACACTGCCGCAACCCCTGATCGATACGCAGCTCGCCGCTGCTCTGTGCGGCTACACCGAGCAGATAGGCTATGGTGACCTCGTTCGTGAGCTACTGGGCGTGACGCTGGCAAAGTCGGCGACGCGCACCGACTGGCGGCAGCGCCCGCTGAGTGAGGAACAGGTCGACTATGCGGCGGACGATGTCCGTTACCTGTTGCCGCTGGCCGATGTGCTGCAATCTCGATTGCGGTCGCTCGGCCGCGAGCGCTGGTTGGAAGAAGACTGCCAGGCGCTGCTCAAGGAGGAACTCTACGCGCTGCCGCCGGAGCTTGCCTGGCAACGGGTCAAGGGACTGAGCGCGTTTGCCGGCGCAGCACGCAGCCGCGCCGTTGCGTTGGCGGCCTGGCGCGAACGCGAAGCCCGTACGCGAAATCTGCCGCGTAACTGGGTAATCCGTGACAATGAACTGCTCGATCTCGCGGCACGCGGCGCCAGCACGGTGCGCGAACTGAGTACGGTCGAGGCGCCGAATGCGGCGGCATTGCGGCGCTTTGGTCCGGCCATGATCGAGGCCATGGCGCAGGCGCGCGAAGCAGGCCACGAGCGCGACAGCGGTGTACCGGAACGGCGATTGAACGCCGACGGCCGGGCGGCGTTGAAGACGTTGCTTGCAGCCCTGCAGGCCGCCGCCACCGACAGAGGACTGAGTCCGGCGGTGCTGGCGACCCGGGCCGAGGCTGAAGCCGCCATCGGTGGCCGCCTGATCGCGAGGCAGCTGGCCGGCTGGCGCCGCCATGAACTGGCGGTGCTGTTCGATCCGTGGCTCGCGCGCGGCGGCGACGGTTTGTGCGAGTGACACGCAGGCTGCGGCCGGCGCGGTTGGCCTGGCAATCAGTGTCGTCGATATTGTTCGCTGCGGTCACCTTGCCGGTCGGTGCTGTAGATAACCTGTCGTTACCAAACTGGCGTCTTCCGGCGTGGCTTGCCGGTTATACGCTGACGATGACGGTCACTGCGGACACCCTTGCCTGGCACGATACGGTACTGCGCGAACTCGCGTTGCCGCTCGTCATCAGCGGTGAACGACTGCGTCTGACTGACGGGCACGCCCGCCTCGGCGCCGGTACGCTGACCCTGGCGATTGATGTGCGGTCACAGGCCGCTACCCATGTACAACTTGAAGGGCACGGCGTGCCGCTTGAAACGTGGACTGCCGTCGCGCCTTTCGTGCACGACACCCCGGTCGATTTCACCCTGGATGTGCGCGGGTGGGGTGCCAGCGTTGCGGCCATCGCGGCCTCTTCTGACGGTCATTTCGCCCTCCACAGTGTCGGCGAAGGGCGCATTCGCAGAACTGTCGAGAATGCCAGCACCACCGTCTTTGGCAGTCTGTTTGCCGCGTTCAATCCATTTCGCAGCAAGGACGAAGCAGCCATTCTCGAATGTCTCGCGGTCGAATTTCCGATCATTGGCGGGCACGTCGACCAGCCCGAAGGTCTTGCTCTGCGCACCCAGCGCATGCGTGTCACCGGTGGAGGACAGATTGATTTCGGCACCCGCACCGTGTCGCTGGCGTTCACACCCGAGGCGCGTCGCGGGGTGGATCTGAAAAGTTTGAACATCGTCGAGGCGGTTGTTATCGAAGGTCCGCTGGCTGCGCCTCAGGTCCGCCTGGACAGCGGCAATCTGTTGCGGCGGGCGGCAACGCTGGGCGCTTCGGTCGCGATCATCGGCGGCAGTGCGCTGCGCGCAGCGCTAGGCAATCGGGCCGCTCGCGGCACCTTGTGCCCAGGATGAGCGAGATTTACAGATAGTTATGCAGGTCGCGTTCGAAACTGGCGTAAGACATCTGCAGCACATTCACATCGAAACTTGCCATCAGATCGGTTTTCGCCTCGCGTTCGATCAGGAATCGAAACACAGCCTCGATGCACAGTTGCGGACTGACCGTACCGTTGGTCAGTCGCTGATAGGTGTCGTCGTTCATGGTGACGCGATGATGTGTCTTGCCGGCAGTGTCAGCCACCGTGACGTTGAACAGCATGCGCCGGCCGTCAGACTCCTTCTGCTCGACCTCGATTACAGCCACGACAGATCACGCTGGCGAACGTTGCCTGCGCTGTGCCCGGGCACTGCAGGCGTCAGGCCGCTCATTGGACGATATCGAGCAGTTCGATTTCGAACACCAGCGTCTCGTTCGGGCCGATGGCGGCACCGGCGCCCGTTACACCGTAAGCGAGTTCTGGTGGAATCGTCACCAGCCAGCGCGAACCGACCGCCATCAACGGCAGTACTTCCTGCCAACCCTGGATGACTTCGCCAACGCCGAAAGTGGCAGGTTCGCCGCGGCGTTTGGAACTGTCGAATTCGCGGCCATCGGTCAGCTTGCCGGCGTAGTGGACTTTGACCCGATCGCTGACTGCCGGATGGGCGCCGTCGCCGGTACGCAGGACTTCATACTGAATGCCATTGGGCAATGTCGTGACGCCGGCCTTGGCCTTGTTCGTGGCCATGTACTCCTTGCCCTTACGCAGGTTTTCGGTCGCCATGCCGCGTTTCCGTTCGCCGGCTTTCTGCGCTTCGGACTGCAATGCAACGGACATCGCTTCGCCGCTCAAGCGCGGTTTGGAACCCTCCAACGCATCGCGCAGTGCCATGTAGACCGAATCGGCGTCCAGCGGCGCGCCCTGACGCATCATGCTTTGCGCGAAGTTGATCCCGATTGCATAGCTGTACTTCTCGGCTTCGGTCTCCAGCGACGTGCCGACCGCTGCCGCGTCCACACCGAGCGCGGCCAGAATGGCGAGCGTGGTTGCGGATAACAGTCTGTTCATGATGGGTCCTTTTCGGAAGTGGTCTGGTGCGTACGTCTCGACACGAATTCTCCCATACCTGGTGAAACAGCGATAGAACACTAGCCGGGATGCGCTCATTGCGGTCGTTGCACGAAGCCGAAACGCGCGGGTACATCGGCGCGCGCCAGCGACACCAGCGGCAGCGTGCGGTCCTGCCAACGCAGTGCAGAAGGCTCTGCGCTATCCAACGGCAGCATCAGACCGGCACCGGCGGCGAGATCGCGATCGTCGAGCACACCGATGCCGTAGTCGGTCTCGAGCAGCAGGTTCCCGTCGTCGTCGAGATACGCGCCATCCAGCGTGTTGCAGGCAAGACCCGTGTGCGTGGTGAGAGCGGTATGGCCGTCGTTGCCGTTGTAGCGATAAATCCACGGCGTATAGTCGAGTGCCACATAGACCTGCTGCGGGCCGTTCTGCACATACCATGCGCCGCTCTCATCGGCTCGATAATGACGCGCCAGGAATGCCACGGTGCGGGCATGCGTGATCGGTTCGTCACGGATGCGCCACGCGCCACGGCAATCCAGTCGCAGCCAGCCATAAACCCGCGGCACGTCGGGCCAGCGCGCCATGGCGCGGATCACTTCCGGGTCGAACGGCGGCAGTACCGGTACTTTCCTCATGGGGTCATGTCGATGATTGCGCCAGCTCAGTGCAACTGGGCGGCGACTTCGACCATGGCCGTGGTCAGGCGTGCAAGGTCGTCGTCGTCGATGATGTAAGGCGGCATGACGTAGATCAGACGACCGAAAGGACGCAACCACACGCCGCGTTCGACGAATGCGCGCGTGAGTGCGCGCAGATCGGCGGCCGCGCGGGTTTCTATCACCCCGATAGCGCCGAGCACGCGCACGTCGGCGACCGCGGGCAATGCGCGCGCCGGCGCAAGTCCGTCGGCGAGCGCGCGCTCAATGCGCTCGATGTTTGCGCGCCACGAGCTGTTTATCAGCAGGGCGATACTTTCGCGCGCGCAGGCACAGGCGAGCGCGTTAGCCATGAACGTCGGTCCGTGCATGAACACGCCCGGCTCGGTCCGGCAGATGGTTTGGGCGACCTCGCGCGTGACGAGTGTCGCTGCCAGTGTCATGTACCCTCCGGTCAGCGCTTTGCCGAGACAGAGGATATCGGGTGCGATGCCGGCATGATCACAGGCGAAGAGTGCGCCGGTACGGCCGAAACCCGTCGCAATTTCATCGGCGATCAGCAACAGGCCGAGTTCGTCGCAGAGCGCACGGACTTCGGTCAGATAGCGTGGATGATAGAACCACATGCCGCCTGCACCCTGTACGACGGGTTCCAGGATGATGGCGGTCAGTTCACTCGCGTGATCGTGTGCGAGCGTGCGCAGCGCTTCGATATCCTGCGCGTTCCATTGCGCTTCGAAGCGCACTTGAGGTCGCGGTGCGAACAGGTGCTGCGGCAGTACGGCGCTGAACAGGCTGTGCATGCCGGTCACCGGATCGCATACCGCCATCGCGCCAAAAGTGTCGCCGTGGTAACCGCCACGCACCGTCAGCAGACGCGTACGCTGCGCTTCACCGCGGGCGGCTCGATACTGCAATGCCATCTTGATCGCGACTTCGACGGCGACCGATCCAGAGTCGGCGAAAAACACATGCTCAAGCCCGGCCGGCGTTATCGTAATCAGATCGCGCGCAAGTTCGGCCGCACTCTCGTGCGTCAAGCCGCCGAACATGACGTGCGCCATGCGGCCGAGCTGATCGGTGACGGCCGCGTTCAAACGCGGATGATTGTAGCCATGGATGGCCGACCACCACGAGGCCATGCCGTCGATCAATTGACGTCCGTCAGTGAGCGTGATGCGAACGCCCTCGGCGCTCCGTACCGGATAGACCGGTGGCGGATCGAGCACTGTGCTGTAGGGATGCCAGACATGTGCACGCTCGTAGTCCAGCCATGGCGCACCGATCATGAGGGCGTAGCGACGCGCCAGTTCATCGGGAACGGTGGTTCGAAAACAGTGACTGTACCGGACGTCTGCGTCATCGTTTCCGGGGTAACGGGCGTTGCGGTCCGCTCGAGCGTAATGCGTGTACAGTTGACCGGCAGGCCGTAGAAACGCGGACCGTTCAACGCGGCAAATGCTTCAAGAGCAGCGAGCCTCCCGGCTTGGTCAAACAGCGTGGCGTAAGTTGCCAGCGCTGTCGGCGCGTTATAGAGCCCGGCACAACCACAGGCGGATTCCTTGCTCGCGCGTACGTGCGGCGCCGAATCGGTGCCGAGGAAGAAATGGGCGTCGCCGCTGGTCACTGCCGCCAGCAGTGCCAGTCGATGCCGTTCGCGCTTGATGACCGGCAGGCAGTAGGCGTGCGGCCGAATGCCACCGCGGAACATCGCGTTGCGATTCAGCGCCAGATGATGCGGCGTGACGGTCGCCGCGAGCAGACTCGGATCGGCGGCGCTGACGTAGGCTGCCGCTGCGGCCGTCGTGATGTGCTCGAAAACAATTTTAAGTTGCGGGTGGCGTCTGCGCAGCGGTTCCAGGATGCGTTCGATGAAAACCGCTTCGCGATCAAAAATATCGACCGTGTCATCGACCACTTCACCATGAACCAGCAGTGGAACGCCGACAGCGCTCATCGTTTCGAACACAGCTTCGAGTCGGCCTACGTCGGTAACGCCCGCCTCGGCGTGCGTCGTTGCACCTGCCGGATAGAGTTTCGCTGCTGTAACGATACCGTCGCGGACGCCCGCTGCGAGGTCGGCACTGTCGGTATGGTCCGTGAGGTAGAGCGTCATCAACGGTTCGAATGCCGTTTGCGCCGGTAGACAATTCCTGATGCGCGACCGGTAAGCATCGGCCAGCGCCGCGGTCGTCACCGGCGGCTGCAGATTCGGCATGACGATGGCCCGCGCAAAATCGCGCGCGCTGGCCAGTACGACCTCGCGCAACAGCGCACCGTCGCGCAAATGCACGTGCCAGTCATCGGGTCGGGGCAGAGTGAGCGTGGCGGGAGACATGGCCGCCCGACTCTAGCATGGGCCGGTACGCCACAGAAACTCTGGCCGCAGTCGCAGCAGGCTGCTAGATCGAATCTCGCGGAAAATGGCGATTATCCGGCCGTTGCAGGCCGAGGTGCTCACGCAGAGTCGTGCCGGCGTAAGCCCTGCGGAAGAGTCCGCGGCGCTGCAATTCCGGTACGACACGGTCGACAAAATCGTCGAGTCCGCCGGGTAGCCAGGGGAACATCACGTTGAAACCGTCGCAGGCGCGACTTTCGAACCATTGCTGCATCTGATCGACGACGGTGGTGACCGAGCCGATCAATTCCAGCGTGCTGAAACTGCCGCCGACATATTGCGCCAGCTGGCGCACGGTAAGATTGCGCTCGCGCGCCATGGTGACGAGTTTCTCGCGGCCGCTGCGGCTTGCGTTGCTTTCCGGGATCTCGGGCAGTGGCTGGTCGAGTTCGAATTCAGCAGCGTCACAACCGAGGAGTACCGAGAGCGTTGCCATGCCGCTGTCGGAATGAACCAGACTGTCGAGCAGTGCTTTGCGCTCTTTCGCTTGTTCGTCAGTGTCGGCGACAACGACGAACGCGCCGGGCAGCACTTTCAGTGCATTCTCTGGTCGACCGTAAGCAGCCATTCGCTGCTTCAGGTCGGCATAATACGCTTGTCCCGCACTGAGCTCGTTGGCGGCGGAAAACACCACTTCGGCCGTTTCAGCGGCGAGCTGTCGGCCGGCATCAGACGCTCCAGCCTGGACGATCACCGGCCACCCCTGCAGCGGTCGTGCGATGTTCAGTGGACCACGTACGCGCAGATACTCGCCACGATGATCGAGAACGTGCAGGCGCGCGGGGTCGAAATAAATGCCTTGCTCCGTATCGCGTACAAATGCATCGTCGGCCCAACTGTCCCACAAGCCGGTCACTACTTCGTAGAATTCGCGTGCCCGCACGTAGCGGAGGTCATGGTCCATATGCGCATCCAGGCCAAAATTCTGCGCCTCCTGTGGATTGGCCGAAGTCACGACATTCCAGCCCGCGCGCCCGCCACTGATGTGGTCCAGCGAAGCGAACTTGCGCGCGACGTGATAGGGGTCGTTATAGGTGGTCGAGGCGGTGGCGATGAGACCGATATGGCGGGTCAATGGCGCCAGCGCCGGCAGCAGCGTCAACGGATCGAACGACGATACGGTCGCGCTCCGCTTGAGCGCCGCCATCGGCATGTTGAGCACAGCCAGGTGATCGGCCATGAAAAAAGCATCGAAACAACCCCGTTCGAGCGTCGCAATGAAGCGCTGGTAGTGGCCGAAATTGAAGTTGGCGTCGGCGAATGCGCCCGGGTAGCGCCAGGCCGCCGTATGGATACTGACCGGCCGCATGAAGGCGCCGAGATGCATGTGGTCTGCTCTCATCATTCGATTCAGATCCGTTTTCGGGCGTCTTTATTGCCGCTAAATAATTGAATTAAAATGCGAACGGGCAATTCCCGCGACGCCGGCACCACGGCTGGCGCGGGGCTCCGGTGACGCAGTGCACACTATTTTACTTTCCCCCGTTCCTGTCGGGCGGGTGAGTGAGTATGATACGCGCCCACTGGCTGCTGCCAGTTGTGAAGCGCACCGAAATGATGGTTGAAATCTAGTTCACATGCCGACGTTCCTACACGAACAGTCGCAGCTCAAGCCACCCGCCGGTGACAGTGCCGTCGTCAATGGCACGGTCCGCGACTGCGATGGCAAGAGCTGCGTCTACTACGACGGCTACTGGATCCGCCGTTACGAAGTGCCAAAAGACGAACCCGCCGCCCGCCGTGAACTCATCGACCACCTGACCAAACGCGTCTTCCATCATACCGAACCGGGCATCAACACCCCTGGTTACAATCTTCCCGAAGCCCGTCTCGCTTACGAAACTGAACTTGAGCCCGATCGCAAACGTGTCAACGCGGCGATGTTGGCCGGGGCTCTGCTGAACCGCGGCTCGGATATCTTCACGATGATCTTCGAGCTCAATCGGCGGGGTATCGATATCACGCCGACGAATGAATTGATGCTCGAATGCGAATCCTGTTTTCTCGAGGCGTTCGATCTCGGTAAACAGGTCAAACACTACAGCGGCGAGGAAGGACTCGACGAACTCTGGGGCGAACCGCTGAAAGTGTTCTACATGCCGGTAGCGGAGTTCTACGAGACACGTTACATCAAGATTGCGCAAACCATGACGGCGATCGACAGCATCGCGGACAACCTGCTGCAGACGTTTGCTGGGGTTTCAGGATTTTCTGGTCTGGCGGCGCGCGTGACGGCATATGCGATGGCCGCCAAACTCGAAAGCGAGACGATCAAGACCGACCCGGCGATTTTTCGTGTGTGGCCGGATTTCGTCGTAACCGGCGACAACCTGTGGTCATTCGAACCGGACCGCAATTTGCCGGGCGACTACAGCGCAATGTTCGAGCAGGGCTTGAAGCTCGTCCGCGAGGGGAAACGCCTGATCGAGTGGATAGCGTTCGCGCGCGTGCCGATGCCGAAGACCACCGAGAACTACTTCAAGCGCTGTGCGTCGTTTCACCACGCCGCCGAAGCCGCCCGCGCGGCCTGACCCCGGCCTGCACGTTGTGCCGGCGTGACCACGGCGACCCTGGCCGACCTGACCGCAGTGGTCGGGTCTGAACATGTCCTGACCGCTGCTGACACCACGCTCCGCTATGTCGTCGACGAACGGCGCCTGTATCACGGCGCGGCGCGTGCCGTGGTCCGTCCGGCAACCACGCAAGAAGTAGCCGCTGTCGTCGCCATTTGCGCGCGCGATGGCATCGGCATGGTGCCGCAAGGCGGCAATACCGGCTATTGCGGTGGTGCGACACCGGATAACTCCGGCAGCGAAATCGTCATCAGTCTCGAACGTCTCAATCGCGTCCTGGCTGTGGATACTCATGCCTACACCATGACAGTCCAGGCAGGCGTGATCCTCGCCGATGCGCAGGCAGCCGCCAGCGCCCACGGTCTGTTGCTGCCGCTCAGCATGGGCTCGCAGAGCAGTTGCCAGATCGGCGGCAATCTGTCGACCAATGCCGGCGGCCTGGCGGTGCTCAAATATGGGACAGCACGCGATCTTGTGCTCGGGCTCGAAGTCGTGCTGGCGGACGGGCGCGTGTGCAACGAGCTGCGCGCGCTGCGTAAGGACAACACCGGTTACGACGTGAAGCAGTTGTTCGTCGGTGCTGAAGGGACGCTCGGCATCATCACTGCGGCAGTCCTCAAACTGTTCCCCGACGGTCCGCGCCAAACAGCCTGGCTCGCGGTAGCGGACTGTGGCGCGGCATGCGCGTTACTTGCCGACTTGCGCCAGGCGACCGGCGATGGCGTGACCTCGTTCGAATACATGACGGCTGCAGCGCTCAGCCGGTTGACAGAAGCGATGCCTGAGGTGGCACTGCCTCTCGGCCTGACACACGCGCACCAGGTGCTGGTTGAATGCCTGGCAGGCGGCGAGCAGCAGTTCGAGCAGGCACTGAGTCTGGCACTCGAACGCGGTCTGGTGGTCGACGCCGTGATTGGCAGCGGGCCTACCCAGACGCGCGCATTGTGGGCGATACGTGAAGCAATCCCGGCGGCCGAAAAGCGCCTGGGCGGCTCAGTCAAACACGATGTCTCGTTGGCGCTTGGCGACATCGCTTCGTATATCGACGAAGTGCAGGCGTCGATCGTCGAACGCTATCCTGGCGTTCGACTGTCGATTTACGGACATCTCGGCGACGGCAACGTGCATTTCAATGTGCTGGCGCCGCCAGCTGTCGAAGCTGAGGCCTACAAACTTGCGCACGGCGCCGATATCAGCGCACTCGTGCATGACCGTGCGCATGCGCTCGGCGGCAGTTACAGCGCCGAACACGGTATCGGACATCTGAAGCGCGAACTACTTGCGCACTATGCCGATAAAACGTCACTCAGCGTGATGCGGACGATCAAGGCGGCACTTGATCCGCGTGGTCTCATGAATCCCGGCAAGCTGCTGGTGGACGCCGGTACGTTCCCGCTTCAATCCGACAGGACACCGTGAGCGACAAGATAATCGACCATCACGCCGGCCAGCGTGGCGACGTCTCGGTGGTCGCAGTCGAGCACTATTTCGGGCTGCAGCGGTGCTTCGTACGGGGCATCGATGCCGGTAAAGTCCGTGATCATACCGGCCCTGGCCTGGCGATAGAGGCCTTTTGGATCGCGGCTCTCGCACGTAGCAAGTGTCGCCTGGCACAGTACTTCAACGAATTCGCCAGGCGCGAGCAGGGCCCGCACTGCGTCGCGGTCGGCGCGATAAGGTGAAATGAACGCACTCAGAACAATCAACCCGGCATCAGCCATGAGTTTGGCGACTTCACCGATGCGGCGGATGTTCTCGGTTCTGTCTGCCGCGCTGAAGCCGAGATTGCGATTCAAGCCGTGACGGATGTTGTCGCCATCGAGCAGATACGTGTGGCTGCCGCGCGCATGCAATCGCGCTTCGAGCGCGTTGGCCACGGTACTTTTTCCGGCGCCACTCAAGCCCGTGAACCACAGCACGCAGCCGCGATGACCATGCAATCGCTCGCGCTCGGCGCGGGTGACCTGATGCGGATGCCAGACGATGTTGGGTGTGGGTGCGGATGTCGTCATCGAAGCGGGGCGCCGGCACAGTCTCTGGAACGTTGTTGCGCATGGTAGCAGCAGTGACGCCGACCTCGCGTGCTTTGTCGAGCGCGCTGGCCAGTCAGCAGCGGTTTTGTTCGTGAGCGTGCAGACGCGCTACGACTATCTGATCGTCGGTGCCGGCATCGTCGGTCTGGCAACCGCCTGGCGACTGCGGGAAATTTACCCGCTGGCACGCATCGCCGTCCTCGAGAAGGAAGACCGCGTCGCGGCGCATCAGAGTGGTCACAACAGCGGCGTTGTCCACGCCGGCGTCTACTATCCGCCGGACAGCCTGAAAGCGCGATTTTGCCGCGCGGGGATAGCTGCTACCGAGGCGTTCTGTCGCACGCACGCGATTGCTTTCGAACGCTGCGGCAAACTGATTGTGGCGACGTCGACCGACGAACTGCCTGCTCTCGACGCATTGGCCGCGCGTGCCGTGGCCAACGGGCTCGCGATCGAGCGCCTGGATGCGAACGCCATCATCGAGCGGGAACCGGACATTCGCGGACGTGCGGCAATCTTCGTCCGCGACACGGCCATTGCCGATTATCCGTCGTTGTGCCGGCGACTTGCTGAACTGCTGCTTGCTCACGATGGCGCCGTGATCCATCACGCTGAAGTGACACATATCATCGAGCGCGCCGACGAAGTCATCGTCGAAACCAGTCAGGGCAGCTTTGCCGCGAGCCGGCTGATTGTCTGCGCGGGATTGCAGGCCGACCGAGTGGCGCGGCTGGCGGGCCTCGCTATCGACTTTGCCATCGTGCCGTTCCGCGGCGACTACTACACGCTGCCGGGTACCCGCAGTGGGCTGGTTAAAACGCTGATCTATCCGGTGCCGGACGCACGGCTGCCGTTTCTCGGTGTACATCTGACGCGCACGACGACAGGCGATATAACGCTCGGCCCCAGCGCGATGCTGGCGTTTGCGCGCGAGACGTATCGGCCGTGGGCACTCGTTCCCCGCGACGCAGGCGACGTCCTGCGATTCCCCGGCACCTGGCGTCTATTGACGAAATTTCCGCGCGCCGGCATCGGCGAGTTCGCCCGTACACTCAGTCGTCGCGCCTACCTTGCTGCCGTTCGCCGCTATTGCCCGGCGCTGGAGCTGACCGACTTGACTCAGCTTAGCTGCGGCATTCGCGCGCAGGCCGTGCGTCGCAACGGCGAGATGGTTCACGATTTCATGCTGCTTGCAACGCCGCGCACCCTGCATGTCGGCAACGCGCCATCTCCTGCGGCAACGTCGGCATTCCCGATAGCTGACGCCATCATAGAACGGCTGGGTTTAGAATACGGCGCGCCGTAGCCAGGAAACTCAGGCCAGAACAAGGGAGCTAACTCATGAGTGAATCGACAGTCATCGCCGGTCTTGCCCGTACCCCCATGGGTGGTCTGCAGGGAGAGTTGGCCGAAGTCGGCGCCACGGCGCTCGGCGCAGCGGCAATCCGTGGCGCATTGAGCCGGGCCGGTCTCGCACCCGAAGCGGTCGAAGAGACCATCATGGGCTGCGTCCTGCCTGCCGGTCTCGGTCAGGCGCCGGCACGCCAGGCTGCACTCGGCGCCGGCCTGCCGCTCGCCACGCCGTGTACAACGGTCAACAAGATGTGTGGTTCGGGCATGAAAGCGATCATGCAGGGGATGGATGGTATCGGCGCCGGTTCTGTCGGTGTGGTCGTCGCCGGCGGTATGGAAAGCATGACCAATGCGCCTTATCTGCTGCCCAAAGTGCGCAGCGGCATGCGGCTCGGTCATGGGGAAGTGCTTGACCACATGTTTTTCGATGGCCTTGAAGACGCCTACGAAAAAGGCCGGCTGATGGGCAGTTTTGCCGAAGAATGTGCCCGCAAGTACGGCTTCACCCGCGAAGCACAGGATGCTTACGCCATCGAGTCCCTGAAGCGTGCGCAGAACGCCATCGCTAAAGGGCAGTTCAAGCGCGAAATCGTTCCCGTCACCGTGAAAACCCGTAAAGGCGAGGTGACGGTCGATACCGATGAACAGCCGGGCAACGCGCAACTCGACAAGATCCCGCACCTGCGGCCAGCATTCGCCAAGGACGGTACCGTAACCGCGGCTAATGCGAGTTCGATTTCCGATGGTGCGGCGGCGGTCATCCTGTTGAACGAGGCCCGCGCCCGCGAACTGGGCGTCACGGCGCAAGCACGCATTCTGGCGCATGCGTCACACGCACAGGAACCAGGCTGGTTCACCACGGCGCCGGTGCATGCGATCAACAAGCTGCTGGCTCGGGTTGGCTGGCATGTCGACGACGTCGACCTATTCGAAATCAATGAAGCGTTTGCCGTCGTCGCAATGGCCGCGATGCATGACATCGGCATTCCGCACGCCAAGCTCAATGTGCGCGGCGGCGCCTGTGCGCTCGGTCATCCTATCGGCGCCTCGGGTGCGCGCATTGTCGTTACACTGGTGCACGCGCTGCAGGATCTCGGCCGCAAACGCGGCATAGCGAGCTTATGCATCGGCGGCGGCGAAGCAACGGCATTGGCAATTGAACTGCTGTGAAAACGGCGTCGAACAAGCCAGTGATGGATGACGGACGTAAACGGTGCCCGTGGGTCGATCTGTCGAAGCCCGACTATGTCGCTTATCACGACAGTGAATGGGGCGTGCCGGTGCGAGACGACCGCCTGATGTTCGAATATCTCACTCTGGAGAGCGCGCAGGCCGGGCTGAGCTGGTACACCGTGCTGCGTAAACGCGAACATTATCGAAGCGCGTTTGCCGGTTTCGATGCTTCCACGGTGGCGCGCTATACAGAAGCGAAAATCGAGCGCCTGCTGCTCGATCCCGGTCTCATCCGCAACCGTCAGAAAATCGTCGCCGCAGTCGGCAACGCGCGTGCCTATCTCGACGTACAGAAAGAGTGGGGTAGCTTCTGCAACTACATCTGGTCTTTCGTCGACGGCCACCCGCAGGTCAATGCCCGCCGTGAGCTGGCCGATTATCCGGTCACGAGTCCGCAGTCGGACAGCTTGAGCCGCGATCTCAAAACGCGCGGCTTCAAGTTCGTCGGTTCGACCATCATGTACGCGCACATGCAGGCGACCGGCTTGGTCAACGACCACGCGGTGCAGTGTTTCCGGCGTAAGGAAATCATGGCTACTTATCCGGTCACGGCAAAGTCCACGACCTGAAACGCGTGCGGCGGCCCGCAGGCCGCCGCACGTTCAGCATATGCCGTGGGATGCGTTCAGAGATCTACCGGCACCCGCGTCCAGGCGCCGTCTTTCAGGCGGATGGCGGTCACGCGACCGCCGGTCGCGAGCAGACTGCCATCCGGCATCGGCACCAGCGAGCGCAACCACGACAACAGTTTGAGTTCGCTACGGTCAGCGACTTGCCACTGGCCGTTGTCGAGTTTGCCGATGAGGCCGACGGCGCCGGCAATGACCGGCGTGCCGTCCTCTAGCAGCGCGACACCGAAAATGCCCTCACGCCCTGGTTTCGGATTGTCGATCCACGTCACACCGCCGTCGTCGCTATGTTCGCTCACGCCAGCTGCACCGACCAGCCACATTTCATCGCCTTTCTGCGCACCACCCAGCCAATACGCCGGTTCTGGCTCACGCGGCACGATGCGTGTGTCACGACGCGTCCAGGTCGCGCCACCATCGTCGCTCTGCAGAATCATGCCGAACTCGCCGGCCATGGTGACGCGCCCGTTGCCGGCGAGTACCACGTTCCACGAGACGTCACCGAGACGGAACGGCGGGCCCGGGTTGAATTTGTAGGCGATTGTGGGCAGTGGCTCCTCGTCGAGCTGCGTCAGCACCTGCACGAATCCCTCATCGGGATAGAGCGTGTAGTCGGTATCGACGACAGCTGGCTTGCCACCGACAGTCGCATTGAAGACGACCGTCTCCGGCAGCAGATTACTCACGCCGAGGTACCAGTCAGCCGGCTGGCCGGCCGGGAAAGTCGCCAACGGCTGCGTGACATCGGTAATCTCGATATTTTCGAACGTGGCGCCGCCGTCCGCGCTTTTCGCCACCAAGCCGCGGGCTCCGACGACCCACACGGTGGTGCCGTCGACTGCAATATCAAGCACCGGCTCCTGGAACTCGGACAGTGCCGCGATTTCGACGACTTTCTGGCCGTCGTAACGATAGACCTTGCCGGTCGCGCTGCCGATCATGACTTCGTTGTCGGAAAGTTTCTCCAGCGTGGTGAAATCTTCCTCAGGATGATCGGCGAGCAGGGCGAGACGGGCGCCGGTGTCCGACACTTCGAGCGTGCCGATGACGCCGTGATGACCCGTCACCACGACACGCTGCAGCCCTGGCAGGTACGTCGCATCGATGAAATCGGTCTTCAACGCCGTACGGACGGGCGCTGCTGTTTCGCCCTCGCTGGCGGCGAATACCGGGCCAGAGAGCGTGATGGCGCAAGCCATCGCGAGCGTGGTCGTGAAACGAAAACGAAGTGCACTCATTAGGTGTACCATTTTTTGATTAAGCCAATATGTAATCGAGCGGCAGCAGAAACGATTCAATAGTCGCCGCCAAGCTGCGCTGCTGCGCACCGGCGCGGCGCCATTCGTCCCCCCCGGAACCGACGCTGACGAGGGCGCTAAAGTACCAACAAGGCGCTGTGGTGCACAAGGCCGCGGACCGGCCCACGGTCGCGCTCAACGCGCAGCCAGCGCGGCATAGCGGCCACCGTAATACAGCAACGGTTGAACTTCGGGCAGGTCGCTCACGACCAGCCGTCGCACTTCGCCGCACACAATCTGATGGTCGCCGCCGGCGACCATGCTGTGGACGACGCATTCTATCGACACCAGCGTTCCGGCCAGCACCGGCGCGCCGGTCACGCCGGCGCTGAAAGCGACGCCGGTGAATTTGTCGTCGCCTTTCTTGGCGAACCGGTTGGAGAGGTCCTGCTGGGTGTCGGCGAGGACGTTGACACAGAACACCTGACTGTCCTGCATCGGTTTCAAGGTATCTGAGCCGTTGTCGACGCAGACGATGAACATCGGCGGATTGAGCGACAGCGAAGTGACCGCGTTCATGGTCAAGCCATAAGGCCGGCCGCCGCTGTCGGCAGTCGTGACGATGGACACGCCGGTTGCCCACAGGCCGCAGGCACGGCGAAACAATTCGGCGCTCAGCTGGGTGTCAGTCATGGCAGGTGCTCGATCCGGTTCCTGGTTGACGATGAGAAAGGAGGGCTAATGTGCAATGAAGCCCGACTGGGCGCAAGCCAGCCGAATACCGTTAGCATGTGGTGAAAGTGCAACGAAAACCCTGTTTATCTTTCGCAACATTCGTGGCAGAATCCACGTGCTTGCTCGTTTAGGCCGTTGCATTTTTGCACCGCAACTGGGCCGGGCAGGCCTTTGACAACTGGGGGACAACATGGGAGAGATAACCATGAAGCACTTGAAAGGCGCTTTTCGAGCGACCCTTGCTTCGCTGGCAGTGGCGTTAGTCACGGTGCCCGCGCACGCCCGCATCACGGTCGACGCCTTGGGCGGCGAGCTTGAGGTGGAAGGGTTCCTGAAGAGTGAAGTCCGATCGCGTATCGGCAACGGGCCGGCGTATCTGGGGCAGTGGATCCAGCGCCTGCAGGTCGAATCGTTCTTGAAATATGAAGATGTCGGCGTCTTCGACGAACTGACCTTTGCAGCCATTGTTCGGCCAGAGTACGACATCATCCAGGACATGGGTGACCTGTCGGGCGACCGCATCGGCGACGGTTCGACCAGGCCTTCGCTGCAGGATCGCGCGGAGTTCACCTTCGCCAATGACGCGCTCGGTTACGGCGGCTTCGATTTTGTCGCGGCAGACGGCGCCTTCTCGACCGGCGGTATCGGCAAGATCGTCTCGCAGGGCCTGCAGAATCAGGCGTGGCTCAGCAAGAACTTCGAGGTCGATTTCCGCCGCGGCAAGAACGGCCAGATTGTGCAGAACCTGGGCAATGGTCTGAACAATGTCTCGGCCTTTCCGCTGGTCGTCCAGAAGTCGTCCAACCTGAACCTCGACTGTTCGCGTTGCGTCGATATGAACGTCGACAATCTCGATGTCGCCATGGCCAATACGGACTCCAACGGACGCCTGTATCCGTTTCGCGAGCTGTACGCGGACGGTGTCATCGGTGACTGGTGGATCCGCGTCGGCAAGCAGCAGATCGTGTGGGGCAAGACCGACTTCTTCCGCCTGCAGGACCTGATTAACCCGGTCGACTTCGGCCAGCACTTCTTCTTCGATTCGTTCGAAGACATCCGCATTCCGCAGTGGATGACCTCCATTCAGTGGAAAGCGGGCGACCTTGGTCCGCTGACCGACAACGCCGTGCAGGTGGTGTGGAACTTCGATGAGTTCCAGCAGATTGGTCTGGGTAATCCGTCGAATTTCTGGGCGCACCCGTTCTCCAAGGACACCAGTACGTTTGCGATATTCAACACTTACTTTTCGGTTGAGCCTTGCTTCAGTGCGTTAGCTGCCTCCAACTACACAGCGAGCACGGGCACCGCGATCCCGGTCAGCGACATTTGCGGTACGCAAGGGCCGCAGGACAACCGACTGCCGTCCGGTTTCGGCCAGCCTGTCGGTTTGTCGCGCAACGATCGTCCGGATTGGGATATCGAGAATACCGAAGCAGGCGCACGCTGGGAGTTTCGTATCAGCGATTTCCGAGTAGCGCTCTCGCATTGGTACGGTTGGAATGACGTGCCGGTGTTCAAGTTCCATTCAGTCAACTTACCGACGCGTAACGTGGCCGGCCTGTTGCCGAACGACGTGTTGATAGGTGATCTGGGTGCGGCGCGTAATTTTTTCCCGACCGGGAATCTGACGACACAGGCATCTGCTGCCATCGCTGGCGGTAATCCGACACCTTTCGGCGCCCTTACCGGCATCGTTGACCCGGTTTTCGTAACGACTCCTCAGGAAGCGGCGCGCCTGCTGGCCAGCGGTGCCTCGACGAATCCGGCATTGCAGGCTTCCGCGCGGCAAGCGTTGGCTGACGGTAATTTCGCCAACCTGTGGGCGGGTCTCAACAATTGCGGTGAGACGGGTGGCGTTTTCTGCAGTCCGGTTGCCGGCGGTCAAACGTCGCAGGTGTTCTCGCAGTCGCATACGCTCGGTCTGTCGTTCGATTACTTCGAACAGATGTCAGGCGTGGTGGTGCGTGTCGAGTCATCGTGGACCTTCGATGAGCTTGTCAACAACACGCGTTCAGTCGACTGGGTCGATAAGAGCGAAGTGATGCGCTATTCAATCGGATTCGATCGTCCGACCTTCATTCCATTGCTGAACAAGGACCGCACGTTCTTCCTGTCCATGCAGATCTTCGATACCTGGTATTGGGATCACGAAGGCGACAAGAACACCGGTTACTTTGTCGATGAGCACAACTTCATCACCACATTCTTCGTCATCGGCAATTACATGCGTGACAAGCTGAAACCGGTTGGTTTCTACGTGTGGGAAGAGTCAACCAACTCGCATGTTGCGGGTGCCAACCTGGAGTGGCTCATTGACAACCACTGGTCGGTCAAGGGTGGCGCGCACATCATCTGGGAAGGTGACGAGAACACGACGCACGACGTCGGCCCGTTCACCAACTTTATCGGCATCGGCCCGAACGGAAGTGGCGGCGTCAGCCAATACCCGTTCACCCAGTCGACGCTTGGTATCGCCCGTCAGGGTCTCGGTGGCCTGCGCAACTACGACGAGCTGTTCTTCGAGCTGAAGTACCAGTTCTGAGTCGTGTGACCGCGGCGGCGCCTTGCGCCACCGCGGTTAGCTGAATTGACGGGAGACAACGGTGTCTCCCGTTTTCGTTTAAGCTTGCCGCTATCCGTGAGCGTCTACACACGCTTTTCACAGATAATCTGCTACTGTTAGCCCCTTGCCTGCTTCGTTTGAGGGGAATTACATGATCGTCAAGCCTGCCACACTCTGCGGTCTGGTCCTGCTCGGGTATGGCGCATGTGCCTGTGCCACGGATGCCACTGAAAGCGAACGCGCCGTCCGCGAGGCGGTGGCGGTTGCCAAGCAGCTGCGCCAGTCAGACAACGAGTTCGATCAGATTGCAGGCGCAGGCACGCTGGCCGACGTCGGCGACAAGGACGCGCTGCAGTTTCTCGCCAACTCGGTCAGTCATCCGGACTGGACCACGATGCGTTCGGCTATCGACATGCTGCTGACTATCGAGCATCCGGCCGGTGTCGATCTGCTGTATCGCTACGCCACTGAGAACCCGGACGGTGTGTTTCTGAAGTTCCTGTCCGAATCGCTGGCCAGCCGACCGCGCGATGACATGGGCGAATTCCTGATGAAGGCCCTGGAATTAAACGATCAATGGGTCATTCGTTATGCCCTGCAGGCGCTGCAGACGATCCCGGTTGACGACAAGGAAGCCCGCATCAACAAATTTATCGTTGAAAAAGCGACCGACAGCGCGACCCAGGCTTACGCTTATCTCGTTCTGATGGACACCGGCGCTCGCGAGCGTTCCCTCGGCAAGCTGATCGAACTGTCGAACAGCGGCACCAGCGAAGCGCAGGAAGCTGTCGCCGTCGCTCTAGGCCGGGTCGATAATCTGGACACGCAGAAAGCGATTGCGCATCTTCGCGAAGCCGGCGATCTACGCACCAAGATTGCAGCCACGGCGAGCGCTGCAGGGTTTGGTGTGGATGACGCAATCAAACAGCTGATCGAGATCATTGCCTACGGTAAAGGGCTCGATCCGTCGCTGGCGGCAGCGAGTCTGCGCCGCATGCCGGCGCCGATTGCACTCAAGATTTCGGATGTCCTGATCGCATGTTGCAATATGAACTCCGATGTCGCGACTCGCGTCATCGAATCATGGGCGTACATCAAAGGGGATCCGACGCACATCTATACCTGGGCGCTGAACAACGACAATGTCGATATCCGCATGCAGGCGGTATGGCTGGTCGGTATGCGCCAGGATCGCGATTGGCTGGAACGGATTATCCCGCTGCTGAAAGACGCGGATTCCGGCGTGCGCGGCATGGCTGCCTGGGCCATCGTGCGTATGCTCGGCGACGAGTACGATCCAGGTGTGGAAGCCTGAAGCGACGGATTCAGCATGCTCGCGCCGTGCTGTGGGCGCTATTGATAACTGACCGGCGCGCAGCGGCCCTCAAGCGGCTGAACCCGGTCGATACCCATTCATCGTCATCCATCGTGCGCTGGCCGCTGGCCGCAACGATGCCCGGAGGAAATCAGTGAAGTGTTTCGGCGTTCATCTGCAGCGTGTCCGGCTGGCACTGGCAGCCTGTCTCTGGGTCAGCCTCAATCCGTTGTCGGCGCTCGCCGGCGACTTCGATTTCGATCTTGCTGCGGCAACTGCCGCATCGCCACCGGTCGGTACCGAAATCACGGCCGACAATGTCGACCAGATGGCGGCGGTCCTGGATCCTGATTTCGCCGCGTTGATCAAAGAGGGCTGGGTAACGGTCACAGTGGGCGAACCGCTGTCTTTCGATCCGCATCCCAGCTACGTCGAAGCAACCGTACAGCATGCCGGTCAGGTCGAGCTTGGATCCAACCCGGGTGAGCTGTTGAATTACGCCGGCGGTCGGCCATTCAGTGGCGAACTCAGTCAGGACGACCCGCGCGCCGGCGAAAAACTCGCCTGGAACATGCGTTATGCTTACGCTGGCGATGGCGGCGAGATCCCGGAAATGTACTGGCACTACCGCGACATGCGCAGCCAGAAAATCGAACGCGAACTCGAGTTCGAAGCGGCTTCGATGCGCTTCATGTATCGCCATGTCGTTGCACCCATTCCTGAAGTCGAGCAGAACAGCTACCGCGTCTACAACGCCATTACGCTGACCGCGCTGGAGCCCGGTGATGTCGCGCAGACCAAGCTGCTGATCTTCTACAACAGCGATGACACCGCCGAAGAGCAGGGCTGGATGTACGTGCCGCTGCTGCGTCGCGTGCGGCGGGTGGCGACGACCATGCGCACGGACGCGTTTCTCGGCAGCGACATCATGATCGAGGACTTTCTCGGTTACACCGGCCGCTTGATGGACATGAGTTGGACCTACGGCGGCGACCGTTACATTCTGCTGCCGATGTATCGCCACGATCAGATCACGCCATCCGAGCGCAAAGCCCGTCGCCACGATTATCACTTCGTCGACTTTCACGGGCATTCCGGCTGTTTCCCTAACGTGACCTGGCAGCTGCGCAAAGTGCACATACTCGAAGGGGTACCTAAACTCAGCGGCCATCCATTATCGAAACGTTATTTCTATATCGACGCGCAGACCATGCTGCCGGTATTCGGCAAGGTTTATGATCGTGCCGGCGTGCTATGGAAGTTCCTGATGGCCGGTCTGGGTCACCCTGACTATCACATGCCGGAGAACGCCGGCAGCGGCGTGCCGCTGTTCGATTCATCGGCGGCTATCGATGTCCAGAACAAGCACTGCACGACGCTGCAGATGTTGACCCTGGTCAACAAGCCGGACATGGATGAGGATGATTTCGAACCGTCGTCGCTGAACGTCGGCGCGCGTTGAGCCGGCAGCGGCTAGAACCCACTGATACCCTGCAATCCTTGCGGTAAACGACCGAGGAACGAACCATGGCAAGTCCACAAGCGGAAGCGATCAAGACACTGTACAACGGTTGGCTTGCGGCCATGGCCAGCAAGCCGGATATGGGCCTGGATGAGATGCGCGACCTGTTCGAACATTGGGGCGATATCACCGGCGAACCCGGCGGCGTCGACTATGTCGAGGTCGATGCCGGTGGTGTTCTGGCCATGTGGGCCATTCCGCAAGGCGCGGCTGCCGATCGCGTCGTACTCTGCACGCACGGCGGCGGTTATGTCTGCGGCTCGATGTACACGCATCGCAAGATGTTCGGGCATCTTGCCAAAGCCATCGGTTGCAAAGCGCTCATCCTGCATTATCGCCGCGCGCCCGAATCGACTCATCCGGCGCAGGTGGAAGACGCTGTGGCGGCCTATACCTGGCTGCTGGAAGAAGGTTACAGCGCGAAACATCTCTGCACCGCGGGTGATTCCGCAGGCGGCGCTCTGTCGACGTCGGTGCTGCTCGGTATCCGTGAACGCGGTTTACCGCTGCCGGTCGCCACGATGCCGATGTCACCGTGGTATGACCCCGAGGGCACCGGTGACTCGCTGAAGACCAATGCCGCGCGCGATTGCCTGGTCAAAGCCGAAGTGCTGGCCGGAATGGCGTCGACATTCCTCGGCGGCGCGTCGAGCAAGGACCCGAAAGCGAATCTTCTGCAGGCCGATCTGAAAGGTCTGCCGCCGCACTATATCCAGACCGGTGGCGATGAAACACTGCTCGACGACTCCGTGCGTTTCGAGGCAAGGGCGAGGGCTGCTGGCGTCGAAATCAAGCTCGATGTCGTACCTGAAATGCAGCACGTCTTTCATTTCATGGCCGGTCGCGCGCCGGAAGCCGACGCGGCAATTGCGCGGCTTGCTGCCTGGGTCAAACCGAAGCTCGGCCTGTAGGTCGGGATTCTTTGCCTGAAAGTTGTAGCTCATGAATATCTCAGACAGCGATGACCCACGTCGGTTGTTCGATCTCACCGGTAAGCGTGTGTTCGTCACCGGCGCGTCAATGGGCCTGGGCCGACGTTTCGGCTGGGCCCTGGCACGGGCCGGCGCCGAAGTGATCCTGGCCGCGCGCAGCGTCGACAAACTGCGCGAACTCGGCGACAGTATCGAGGCTTTCGGTGGTCGCTACCGGCTCGCCGCGCTGGATGTGCGCGATCGCGACGCGATCCGGGCCTGTGTCGAGGAAACCGAGCGCGATGGACCGATAGATGTGCTGGTGAACAATGCCGGCATTGCCATCGTCAAGTCGCCGGAGCGCTACAGCGACGACGACTGGGACAGCGTCTACGAAACGAATCTGCGTGGTCCCTGGACGCTGGCACAGGCCATCATTCGCTGTCGGCTTGCCGACGGGCGACCGTGCAGCATCATCAATATCGCCTCAGTGCTCGGCATTCGACCGATAGGTCATCTCGCGCCGTATGCCGCAGCCAAAGCCGGACTGATCAACCTGGGCGCGGATCTCTGCGTCGATCTCGCCGCACGGGGCATCCGCATCAACGCCATTGCACCCGGCTATTTCGAGACCGAGATGAACCGTGATTGGCTGAAAACCCCGGGCGGCGAAAAGCTGCGAAGCCATATTCCCGCCGGGCGTTTCGGTCAACCGCAGGATCTCGACGGCGCAATTCTGTTTCTCGCTTCCGACGCTTCAGTCTTCATGAACGGTAACGTAATCACCGTCGATGGCGGCCACAGCGCGGGGTTGTAGTCTGCACAGCGACTACATACTCCACAGCACCAGTCGCCAATCCAGCACCGCGCTTTCCTGATACTCAGCAGCACCGGCATCGCGACGCTGCGCGAAACTCTCGATCCGCAGTTCATACAAGTCGCCACCGTGCGCTATCGGCTCACGGCTGGTGACACTGAATTCCGAGCGGATGATGTCCTCTTCCAGGACTGGACCCAGGTGGTCGCAGCCCTGCCAGGCGATGAGCGTGACAATATTCGGCATCGCGCGGGTGACTTGCGCCAGCGCGAGCGAGATGGTGTGTCCGCCGTAGACCAGTCGCCGGCCGAGATAACTGCGCGTCGCGTCGGTATGCGTATAGGCGATATTGCCGGTCAGGCGGACCAGCTCCGGTGCGCAGGTTACGGAATCCTGCGGTCCCACGATCACGCGATCGCCGACCGCCAGCAGCGGCGCCGGTACCGCGTAAGCGGCAGGATTGAGCGCCGCCGCCTGCCAGTCGGCCGGCACTGCCGCAGCGAGTTCCGCTGCACCGAGAGATTCCGGGATCCAGTCGAAGCTGTCCTTGCGACCGGTGTCCGCCGCCTCATCCCGACACGGGATCATCGGGCAGCGCCAGTACTTCAGCACGCAGCGTCCGTCCTGGTTAAGCGTCTCCATTTCGAGCCCGACCATACCGGTAGCTGCGCGACCCGGCTTGATCTGGTTCTGGCGCAGGCCGACAACTTTCGTCGCGGTCGTCAGAGTGTCGCCGATGAAAACCGGGGCCTGCAGCAGCAGGCCCCGATAGAACAGATTGCCTTTGACGTGCTGTGACGCGTAGGTGGTCTGACCGTTGACCAGATTGATGACGAGCATCGGGTGCGCCAGCGCGCGAGGCTTCCCCGTTACCTTGTGCGCCAGCACCTGATCCAGCGGCAGCCGCATGCGGTCGCCGGTGAGGGCCTGATACCACGCGGCATGCGCATCGGTCACGGTAACCGCCGGTGCAGCGAAGACCTGGCCGACCTCGAAGTCTTCGAAGTAGGGCCCGTCGATGCGATGAATGGTCATGCCGCGACTGGCCTCAGCGGATGGCTATCGGATTGATGATCATCTGCACAGCGCCGGTCACGCGCGCCGGCCCAAGCACGAACATGAACTCGTAAGCTTTGTCGGCAGCCAGTTCGCGCGTATCCAGATTCTCGAAAATGTAGATGCCGTTGTAGTTCAACAGGACCTGATGTACGCGGAACAGCACCTTGATATTTTCTGGCGGCAGCACTTCGACTGCCCAGGTATCCGCGCCAACGGCCATCACTTCTTTTTCGGCGAGGTATTCTGCGCCACTGACGCCGAGACCGGGCTCGGCTTTGCCAAAACGTGCCGGATCGGTCGCCAGCAGATTCATCCAGCCTGAATGTAACAGCACGACATCGCCTTTCTCGATGGTGATTCCCTGGCGTTTCTCGCAGGCGATGATGTCTTCGCGCAGATACGCCGTACCTTCTGTCAGCATGTCCTTGCCGCGGCAGGTGGCCATGTCGAGCAGAACGCCGCGTGTGACAATCGGTGGAACGTTGTGAATGCCGAACTTGAGCAGGCCATCGGTCTTGGCGAAATCCTGCGCCTTCAGGCCATTGTAGAAAACGCCGGCCGTTGCGGCATGCCCGAGGCCGTCAATCTGCGAGCCGACGCCCATCCAGCCGTTCATGGTGTCGTCGAGAAAATTGAATTTATTGTCGCCTAGCGACGAGTCGCCCCACTGATTCGGGGCCAAAACGGTGACTTCGAAACTGCGCGGCGGATAAGCGGGGGTTTTGCTGTTGGTTTCGATACCGAGACGATAGGTCTTGCCGGTCTTGATCAGCTTGGCCGCTTTGAGCGTTGCCTCCGGGCCGAGCATGTTGAACGCACCGAGCGTATCGTCCTTGCCCCATTTCGACGGCCACCATTGATCCTCGGCGGCCACATTCGCGCTGAGCGCCGCAGCGAGCAGTAATCCTGAAAAACGTAACATGGTCTCCCCCCGTTAATTGATGAAATCGATCGATGAAACGTCGCGAACTACGCGAGCTAAATTCAGGCGAACTCGCGACGCAGCATCTCCCCGTGAGCGTTCAGCGCCGGTACCGCCGGCGCACCATCGAACGTATCGCCAGTGCGCCGCACGAGCGAAATCGTTTGTCCTGCCACGGACACCTGCTTGCGTTCCAGCGCCGGGTGCTGCTGCAGTCCGCGAATGTCATTGATGCTGCCGCAGGCGATACCGGCAGCATTCAGTTTGAGCGCAAGCGCCTGCATCGGATAAGCGGCAAACACAGCCTCCATGTCGGCGCGAAGCGCATCGCGATGTTCGACGCGGGTGATGTTGGTGGCATAGCGCGGGTCTTCGACCATCTCGGGGCGACCGAGTCCGTCGCGGCATAACTGCGCCCATTCGCGTTGATTCTGCACGACCACGAAAATCCGGCCGTCGGCGCAGGCGTACGCGCCGTAAGGGGCGAGCTGGGCGTGATCCATGCCGGTTCCGCCGAGCAACTTGCCGGCGTATTCGAGGTAGGCCAGCGGCACCGCCATCCATTCGGCCATGACGCCGAACAGCGAGACATCGATGTGCGTTCCTCCCGCGCTCCGCTCGCGAGCATACAGCGCTTTCAGGATCTCGCCATAAGCGGTCAGGCCAGTCGATATGTCGCAGATCGAAGCGCCTACTTTGGACGGTTGCCCGGGTGGCCCGGTGACTGAGCACAAGCCGGTCTCGGCCTGGATCAGCGCGTCATACGCTTTCATGTCGGCGTACGATCCGCTGCGGCCGTAGCCCGAGATGCTGCACATGATGAGTCTGGGGTTATGCGCGTGCAGCTGCTGATAGCCGAAACCGAGTCGATCGACAGCACCCGGGCGCAGGTTCTGCACGAAGATGTCGGCGCGCGCGAGAATGCGCATCAGCAGCGCTTTGTCCTCGGCCAAGCTGAGGTCGACGACCAGCGACTCTTTGCCGCTGTTGAGCCACACGAAATAGGCACTCTCGCCGGCAAGCGCCTGATCGTAGGCTCGCGCAAAATCGCCTTCCGGCCGTTCGAGCTTGAGTACGCGCGCACCACCTTCGGCCAGCAGACGGGTGCAATAAGGCGCTGCTACGGCCTGCTCGAGCGAGACGACGAGAAGCCCATCCAGCGCGCCGGTGCTGACGCTCATGGCTGTGTACCTGCTGTGCGGTGCATGAGCGGGGTGGGCGATACGGCAATAGACGAAGCATGCATGGTATCGCGCTCAGCGCATGACGAAAGGATTGGGTACATCGGTAGCAGTCGAGATCCAGACGCTTTTTGTCTGCATGAATTCGCGCATCGATTCGATGCCGTTTTCGCGCCCGATACCGCTTTTTTTGTAGCCGCCGAAAGGCGACATGAAACTGACGGCGCGATACGTGTTGACCCACACGGTGCCGGCACGGATCGCTCTCGAGATCGTGAGCGCGCGCTTGATCGACTGCGTCCAGACGCCGGCAGCGAGACCGAAAGCGATGTCGTTCGCGATCGCGACTGCCTGTTCATCGGTCGTGAAACGGATGATCGAGAGCACCGGGCCGAACACTTCTTCCTGGGCGATACGCATGCCGTTGTTGACGCCACCGAAAATCGTCGGCTCGATGAAGTATTGGCTTTCGCCGCATTCCGGGCGCGCTGCGGGGCCGCCGCCGAGCAGGACCTCGGCGCCTTCGCCTTTGGCGATGGCGATATAGTCCAGGATCTTGGCGTACTGCGGCGGTGTCGTGACCGGGCCGACCTGCGTATTGCGATCCATCGGGTCGCCCATGCGCGCAGTACGCGCGAATGCAACCAGGCGCGTAACGAATGCATCGTAGATGCCGTCCTGTACAAGCAGGCGCGAACCCGCGATACAGGTCTGCCCGGTGGCGGCGAAGATGCCGGAAATCGCCCCTTTGACGGCGTCGTCGAGATTGGCGTCATCGAAGACAATGTTCGGCGACTTGCCACCGAGTTCGAGCGTGCAGCGCTTAAGCCCGCGCGCAGCGGCCTCATAAACGCGCGCACCGCTGTCGGTGCCACCAGTGAAAGCGATCGCGGCAACGTTCGGATGCTCGACCAGCGCCGCGCCGACTTCTCCACCGAAGCCGGTCACGACGTTGACGACGCCGGGCGGGAACCCCGCTTCGGCGACCAGCTCGGCAAAGCGCAGCGTTGAAGTCGAGGTGAATTCGGACGGCTTGATGACGACGGTATTGCCGGCCGCGAGTGCGGGCGCAAGTTTAAAAGAAAGCAGCAGCAGCGGCGAGTTCCATGGCGTGATGGCAACGACGACGCCGAGCGGTTCGTGCACGGTGAAATTGAACGTATCCGGCTTGTCTATCGGAATGACGGCGCCTTCTATCTTGTCGGCCAGCCCGCCGAAGTAGTAGTACCACTGCGGGATATACGCGCACTGTGCACCCATTTCGCTGATGAGCTTGCCGTTGTCGCGTACTTCGTATCCGGCCAGCTCCTCGGCGTGCAGCGCCAGGAGATCGCCCAGCCGACGCAGCAGCGCACCGCGCTGCGTGGCGCTCATCGATGGCCACGGGCCGCTGTTGAACGCACGCGAAGCAGCGGCAACGGCGAGATCGGCCTCGGCTTTGCCGCAGTGCGCGACTTCGGCCCACGCCTTGGAGGTATACGGATTGACTGTCTCGAAATACTCCCCCGACAGCGGCGCCAGCGCGCGACCATCGACCCAGGCATCGAAACGGGGCAGGGTGCTCACGGCATATTCTCCTAATACGAGCGCGGCAGCCCGAGCTCGTGCTCGGCCAGGTAGCTCAGAATGAGATTGGTCGAGATCGGCGCGATGCGATACAGCCGCGCTTCACGGAATTTGCGTTCGACGTCGTATTCTTCGGCAACCCCGAAGCCGCCATGGGTTTGCATGCAGGTATCGCCAGCGGCCCACGACGCTTCCGAGGCGAGCATCTTCGACAGATTGGCATACATGCCGGCGTTCGCGCCGGATTCATACAGCCGGCAGGCTTTTTCGAGCACCGCCTCGGCTGCCTCGGTCTGGGCAAACGCCTGCGCTATCGGGAACTGGATCCCCTGGTTCTGGCCTATCGGGCGCCCGAATACGACCCGATCACGCGCGTAGTCCGACGCTTTCTTGATGAACCAGCGCGCGTCACCGATACACTCGGCAGCAATCAGGATGCGCTCCGCATTCATGCCCGAAAGAATGTAGCGAAATCCTTTGCCTTCCTCGCCGATCAGACTGCTGGCCGGTATCGGCACATTGTCGAAGAAGATCTCGGTCGTCGAATGATTGATCATGGTGCGTATCGGCTTGATGGTCATGCCGTTCTTTTTCGCGTCACGCATGTCGACCAGAAACACCGACAGACCGTCAGCTTTCTTGATCACCTGATCTTTCGGCGTGGTGCGCGCCAGCAGCACCATCAGATCGGACTGTTCGGCACGCGAAGTCCACACTTTCTGGCCGTTGACGATGTAGCGGTCGCCATCGCGGACCGCCATTGTGGAGATGCTGGTGGTATCGGTACCGGCAGTCGGCTCGGTCACACCGAAAGCCTGCAGCCGCAGATCACCTGCTGCGATCCCCGGCAGATATTGCTCTTTCTGCGCGTCGCTGCCGTGCCGCAGCACTGTGCCCATGGTGTACATCTGCGCGTGGCACGCACCCGCATTACCGCCGAACTCATGGATCGCTTTCAAGATTTCCACGCCCATCGAAATCGGCAGGCCGCTGCCGCCATATTCTTCCGGTATTAAGGCAGCGAGCAGCCCGAGTTCTGTCAGACGGTCGACGAATTCCTTGGGATAGGCGCGTTCGCGATCGCGCGCCCGCCAGTATTCTCCAGGAAACTCCTGACAGACTTTTTGGATGGTGTCGCGGAGCTGAGCGACGGTTTCCTGGTGTTCTTCGTGCATGGCGTAATCCTGCTCGGCTGTTGGAACTCAACAACGACGGCCGGCGACGTTCCGCGAACGGTGGTGGCCGACCATGACAATAGTGCCGGCGCACGTGGCGCCGGCGGTGTTTCCGCGCACTCGGCCCGAAGGCGTGCCGGGTGCCTTTCGCCGCGCTATTTCAATGTGCGGATTTTATCCAGCACCGGCATCAGATAGCGATTGAAGACATCCGGATTCTCGCTCATCGGGAAATGGCCGATTTCCTCCATGATGATGCACTCGGAATGCTTCGTCTTCTGAGCGGCCTGTTCGGTCATTTCCGGGGTGCAGGCGAAATCGTACACACCGGTCATGTAGAACATCGGTACCTTGCCCGAAAGTTTCTCGGTGCGCCCACGGAAATCGTGATCGACGCTGTAGAAATACAGATCGCCCTTGAACACCCCCGGCCCGCCCTGCGAGTAGTACCACCAGGTTTCCCAGCGATACTTATCCGGACTCTGTGGCGCCATCAGACCGAAAACCGAGGTCGCGCAGGTTTCGCCGCCATGGATGTGCGAGTGGCGCAACCAGTCGAGATGCCAGCCGGGCGAATACTCGCAGGCCTCGATAGCGATCAGCGCTTTCAATTCCTTCTCGAATTTTTCAGCCAGATGCAGGCAGATGTTGCCGCCCATCGAGCTGCCCATGATGACCGGCTTGGTCAAGCCCAATTCACGACAGAAGGCCATGATGATGCCGGCGTAGAAATGCGCGGTCAGTTTGTATTCGTCGTCTTCCTTGTACCAGTCGTACGGCGGGATCGATTTGCCGTGGCGCGGCATATCGAGTGCGATGACGCGGTAATGCTGGTTGATTTTCGGGTCGCACAGCTGGTGACGCCATTCGCGGCCGTCAGTACCGGCAGTGTGCAGACAGATGAGCGGAATACCCTCGCCGGCTTCCTCGAAGTAAATGCGGTAGTCGGTTCCTTCGAACGGTACCCAGATGTAGCGCCCGACGATGGGCTCGATTCTGGCTTTCTTCCCGGATTCGATTTTGCGTGCAATTTTGGCCACTGGAATTCTCCCTGATTCGCCGCGCTCAGATTTCGCGCATGCGGTCGAGCGCCCACATGAGGGCGCGCATGTTCTGCCATAGCACCATCTGGTCGCCCTCGAGGGTGACCCGGCCGTGCAGGGGATGCGCCATCGCCCAGAGATCGTTGTACATCGGGGGCGGCGTTTTCTGGCAGAACTTTTTCCAGGATTCGGCCGGACCGCGAATGGCCAGGCGGTAGCAGGTTTCGGGTCCGATCTGATCGGTGACGCCGGCAATCTTGCCTTTGTCGAACGAGACCACGTATTGATGATCGCCGAAACCGAACAGCAGCTCGGCCGTGAAATGTTTACCAATCCAGTTCATCGGGCTGTTCTTATTGACCGCGCCCTGCCATTTTTTCATCCAGGACTTTTCGAACATGGGTGACCTCCCTTGGTACCGTGCCGACGCAGCTTAGCGAGTCCGGGCAGTCTGTGTAAATGATAGCTCCGGTATATTTCGGATAAGGGTTGCTTATACGTTGGCTTGTACGCCAACGGAGCGCCTGACCGACCCCGTTACGGTCGGACCATGCGCCAGTACTCGCCGTCGAATGCCGCAGCGCAATCCTTCAGCAGATCGGTGATGGCGCGAACGGCCTGGCTCGGTGTCCGATTGCTGGCGCGAGCGAGATACATGTGCCGCTCGATGCGCGGCGAGCGGATACCGACGGCATTCAATTCGCCGCGCTGGACTTCCTCGGCGACGGCGGCGCGCGACAGAATGGTATTGCCGAGTCCGAGCTTGGCCAGCGCTTTCATCTGAGTAAAAGCGTCGATTTCGACGATGGGGGCGAGTTTCAGGTCATGCTCTTCGGCAATGCGGTCGAGCAGGTCGCGCAGGCCATGATGGCGACCGGGAAGGATCAGATTCATGGCGGCGACTTCGGCGAAACGGACGCTGCGTTTGCGCGTGGGCGCGCGGGCACTCTCGATCAGATAAAGTTCTTCATGCAACAGCGGTTCGGCAGTCACACCCGGTTCGCGTTGGACGCCGTGCAGAACACACAGATCAATCTGGCCGGCCCGCAGCCATTCGAGGACGAACCCGCTGGTGCCCTCGACGACGCGCAGCGTCACTTTGGGCAGTACGCTCTGCATGCGCAGAATTAACGGCACGCTCAGCGCCGCACTGATTGAGGATGGCAGGCCGAGAACCACGCTGCCGTGCGGCTCGTGGGGCCCGGCCTGGACCGACAGGCGCGCATCATTCATCTGCTCGAGGATACGTCTGGCGTGATGCAGCAATTGTTCGCCGGCAGCGGTTGGTGCAACGCCGCGGACCGAGCGCAACAGGAGTTTGACGCCGAGTTCCTCTTCCAGCTTCTTGACCTGCTGACTGAGCGCGGGCTGTGCCACATAGAGGGATTCGGCGGCCCGTTTCATCGAGCCTTGTTCGACTATCTCGACAAAATAACGAAGATTGCGGATATCCATGAAATCCTGGCGGGAAGCGCGAATGTGCAAGTGCACAATATAACTTTTCCTTATCTGTCGGAAGACCTGATTAGGCTACTTGCGTCACGCCACCCTCGCTGTGGAGAATGGCATCTGCAGCCCAGCAACTTTAAGGTTATGCAATGACTTTTCTCGCCGACTCCACTATCCAGCAACGACTGGTGGCTGCGCTGAATGCGAATGCCGCGTTCGCGCTTCAGGCCCAGGTCTTCGATGGCGCCATTCAGCTGGAAGTCGATGACGACATCCTGTGGTTGAAAATCTACAAAGGCCGGGTCATTGATCATCAGAGCCAGGTTTCGCCCTTCGGTTATACATTCAAGCTATGCGGTGCCGAGAGCGCCTGGCAGCTGCTGCTGAGCGGAACACGACTGTGGGCGGATCTCACTTTTCCCGGCAAGCGCGATTTCGCCGATGATCCGGGATTGACGCGCCTCGGCGAAATGACCTCACTGATTCGCATCGAAGGGAACCTTATCGAAGCCGGGCGCCTGACCGAGGCAACATTCGAACTCGCTTATACGCTGCGCGCCGTCGCCGGCTGACCTCTGGAAACGAACAATCATGGCAAGCTCAGAAGATATCCGCGGTCACTATCTCAAAGTCGACGGCACCCGTACGTTCTACGACGAACTCGGCGACGGCGTGCCACTGGTGTGCGTCCATACGGCCGGCGCCAGTTCGCTCGAATACCAGTACATCCTGCCGCTCTACGCTGAACTCGGTTTCCACGCTTACGCGCTCGATCTGCCCGGCCATTCGCGATCTTACCCAGTGAACTGGCGCCAGCATCGCAGCATTCACGAGCATGCCGAATTCGTGCACGCGTTCATCCGCACACTCGGTCTGCAACGGCCGGTGGTGACGGGTTGTTCTATCGGCGGCGACATCACCTTCGACTACGCCGTGAATCATTGGCGCGAGATGGCGCTGGGCATTCCGATGGAAGGCCTGGGCCGGTCACCGACCTTTCCACGGCCCAGTCATCTGATCCATCCGTCATGGGCGCCGGGCTGGCAGGACATGATGGAACGCGCCGCGCTGGAATCGCTCGGCCGCGACGTCTCGACAGAAAAACGCGAGGAGTTGCGCTGGCAGCACCGCAACGCGCAGGTCAGCGCAGTCGGCGATCTCGAAGGGTGGTCACAACATGATGTATTTGCGCGACTGCCGGAAGTGCAGTGCCCGATGCTGATTATTCGTGGCGAAGACGATTTCTGGGTGCCGCGCGAACTCGTCGACGAGAGCGCTCGCGCGCTGCCCAAAGGGGAAGCCATACATCTGCCCGGAGTCGGCCACTATCCGATGTTCGAAGAACCGGGACTGATCGCCGGTCTGACGGCGGACTTCTGTCGGCGGCATGGGGTGCTCGGCTGAGTCTCTCGACTATCGGGTAGTTGCCACGCGGTGCCGGCGTTTCGGCGGCGTCGTGGCAGTGCGCGATGGTCAGCCAATCTGGGCGAAATTCATCGTCGCGCGGTCGGTATCCGGGTCGGCGATCGCTGGCGTGGCCTCGATGGTGGCGATATAGCGCGCTGGCAGCGCGTGATAGCGTGCGCCGGCGAGCACGTACGCTTTGTACCAGTCGAATGGCCGCATATTGTCGACCAGCGCGTCAGCGGTAGCCAGATACAGGAAGCAACGACCGTACAGCGGACTTTCGAGCCACTGCACGGTGTAGCCATGACCGACCCCTTCGATGATGTCGAGGGTGCTTTTGTCGGCCTGCTCGATGGTGTAAACGGCGACCCAGGCCTGCGCATCGATGCGTGGTATCAGCGTGCATTTGGCTGAGCCATCCCGGCCCCGTTTGGTAAACGAAAGCGCGTAATCGGGCAGCGCTACGGAACCATTTTCGGCCACGATGCGGATGCGTGCGGCCAGGCGCGGTGGAAACAGATTTGAACCGTAAGCGAGATAATTCAATGTCGACATGTTTCGTCTCGCGAACAAGGTCGGGCAGCGCGAGCAGTGTAAACTACCGCCGGGCAGGCAAGAGAGTACACGCCAGTGACGATCAGTGATCCACCGACACACATTGATGATATTCGTGCCTGGCGCCGCGAACACGTGCCACTGTTCAACGCGAACAAATTGAAGCTCGGCATTTTCGGCCAGAATTGCAGCAACGGCTGCACCATCACGCATGCCCCGACGAGTTTCGTGCCGACTTACGCACACAATGTCGCCATCAGCCAGCTGGCTGACAGGCTCGGTCTCGAACTGCTCGTACCGGTGGGTCGCTGGAAGCACTTTGGCGGGACGACCCGCTTCAATGCGGAGAATCTGGAAGTCTTCACCTGGGCCACGGCGATGGCCTGCAATACCGAGAACATCATGGTCTTCGCGACTTCGCATGTGCCGACCGTGCATCCACTGCTGGCGGCCAAGCAGGGCGCCACGATCGACAATATTTCCGGCGGACGTTTCGGCCTGAATGTGGTCTGCGGCTGGTTTCGCCCGGAGATCGAGATGTTCGGCATCGAGCAACGCGATCACGACGAGCGATATCGCATGGCCGACGAATGGCTGACCTGCATCAAACGCGCGTGGTCCGAACAGGATTTCGATCACGACGGTGATTACTACCATATCAAGGGCGGATTTTTACTGCCGAAGCCGCTGCAGCAGCCATTTCCGGTGCTGGTCAATGCCGGCAGTTCAGAAGCAGGGCGGGAGTTTTCCGCCCGCCACGTCGATTTCAATTTCATTACGATCACGACAGTCGATGAGGCGCAGGCGAAAATCGACGACGTCAAACGTCGCGCGCTGGCTTATGGGCGCGATTGCGGCGTGATGACTTACGGGTTGGTGTGCTGCCGCGACACCGAAGCCGAAGCGCGCGAACTCTACGACAGCATCATTCGCGCCGGCGATTGGGAAGCAACCGAGAACATCATGCAGATGCTCGGCATCGAGAGCAGTTCCTTCGGCAACAAGGAAACCGTGCGCCTGCTTGGCGAACGTTTCATTGCTGGCTGGGGCGGATACCCGCTGGTCGGTACGCCGGAACAGGTCGTCGAGCAGATGCAGTCCGTGCACGCGATGGGAATCGATGGCTTCATTCTGTCGTGGCTCGATTATCATGAGGAACTCAAATATTTCGGTGAGCGTGTCATGCCGCTGTTGCGGCAGGCCGGCTTGCGCCAGTAAGTCGTCGAAATCACGCCCCTACGACTGGAGAACACGCCATGAATGCAGTAAGCACCGAATTCAGCAGCGAAGACGAGACACAGATCCTCGACTCCGTGCGGGTGTGGCTCGAAAAAGAAGTGCGACCGCACGTGCGCCATTTCGATCACGCCGATGAATACCCGCACGATATCGTCCGGCAGATGAAGGAACTCGGGCTGTTCAGTCTGATGTATCCACAGTCATGGGGTGGACTGGGCATGAATGCCTCGGGTTACGCGAAGCTGATTACGCTGCTGTGCGAAACCTGGATGAGCCTGGCTGGTGTCATCAATACGCACATGATGCTGGGTCAATTGATTCTTCGTTTCGGCACGGCTGCGCAGCAGGCGCATTTTCTGCCGAAACTGGCCAGCGCCGAACTGCACGGCGTGTTGTGCCTGACCGAACCGGATGCCGGCACCGATCTGCAAGGTATCAAGACAGTGGCTCGTCGCGATGGTGACGACTATGTACTGAACGGTTCGAAGATGTGGATCACCAACGGCATGTATGGCTCGCTTTATGCCGTGCTGTGCAAGACCGATAACAAAGCGGTGCCGGCCCACAAAGGGATGACACTGTTTCTGGCCGAGCGCGGGCCGGGCTTCAACATCGACGGCAAATTGAAGAAACTCGGTTATCGTGGCGTTGAAAGTGTTGCGCTGAGTTTTGCCGATTTCCGCATTCCCGCCGAGCGCATACTCGGTGGTGAACCCGGTCACGGCTTTCATCATGCGGTCGGCGGACTGGAACTGGGTCGGATCAATGTGGCTGCCCGCGGTGTCGGTGTCGCTCGGGCCGCACTGAACGACGCGGTGCGTTATTCACAGCAGCGCAGCACTTTCGGCAAGCCCATATGCGAGCATCAGGCGATCCAGATCAAGCTCGCCGACATGGCAACCCGGGTTGAAGCTTCGCGATTGCTCGTCGAGCAGGCGGCAAGCAAATATGATCGCGGCGAACGTTGCGACATGGAAGCCGGCATGGCCAAACTGTTCGCGTCGGAGGCCGCACTCGAGAACGCCACCGAGGCGATGCGCGTACATGGCGGCTACGGCTATTCCGAAGAATTCGATGTCGAACGCTATTACCGCGATGCGCCCTTGATGTGCATCGGCGAGGGCACCAACGAAATCCAGCGCGTGTTGATTGCACGGCAGTTGGTCAAGCGGAATCCAATTTGAGCGGTTGAGCGTTATCTAGTGCCGGAGTTGCGGCACTGTGGGACGGATCTCTCAGGGTATTCGCGAGACTTGCGTCGAACGACCGGTGTCGGGCGCTGGAGTCAGCGGTGTTGATTCAGGATCCGGGCGAGATTTCCGTGGAAGCGTTGCAGGTGCTGTTCGAAGCGACCGAAGATCAGGCGGTCGTTGGCACCGGAACGCACGCCGAGCTGGATCTGTTCGGAGATGAACAGGTCTTCGGCGCCGAACACGCCTTCGTCGATCATGGTGAACGTTCTGTCCCAGTGAGCGCGTTCTTTGTCTGATCGCACTTCGTTCGGTGTGAAGAACGTGTGTACGAACAGGATTTCGTCCGGTGTGATGGGGAACATGCCCATGTGACTCGTCGCGTCCGGGTGATAGATGATCAGGCTGTTTGGAAAAATGGCGTGGGTCAAGGTCGCATGGCGTCGCAAGTCCCACTGTTGCGGCGGCAGCTCTTTCGCTTCGGGCAGGCGGTCGCGGCCAACGAGAATACGGGTGTGCAGGCCGACGCTCTCGCCGGCTGTTTTCATGTCGAGAAAAAATGGCGCAATCGTTCGATTGTGCAAGGTCTTGATGTGATAGACCTCCTGGAAGGCGTCCATCATCAGCTTCCAGTTGGTCTTGCGTCGTCGCGCGTGCTGTCGATAGAAGCGATGGCTGCCGAGGTCGAGCGCGGCGAGATCGGTGTCGATGTCGCCGAGAAAATCGGCGACATCGAGGTTTTCGGCGTGCGGATCCATGATTGCCCAGATCAGACCATGTCTGACGGTGGCGGTAAGTCGACGTAGCCCTCGGCTGGACTTGTCCAGGGTGGGGAATCCTGCCGCACCGGGCAGGGCGCGCAGCGCGCCATTCAATTCGTACGTCCAGCCGTGGTAGGGGCAGGTCAGCCCCGCCCGGGAGCAGAGTGATTCTTCGCCGGCAAGCAGGCGCGCACCGCGATGCCGGCAGACATTGAGCAGGACATGGAGCTGGCCCTGGCGGTCACGGGTAAGCAGCAGAGGCAGCCCGACAATATCGCGTGCCAGCACACTGCCGGGCGCGCGCAGTTGATCGGCATGGCCTAGGCAGAGCGGCATGCGACGAAAGACATGTTCGATTTCGCGGGCAAGAATGCCGGGGTCGCTGTAGACCGCCGGATCGACGCCGCCCTCGGTGGCGCTCCATTCGCTGCTTTCGTGCTGCGGCATTTCGTTCAGCAGGCGCTGAAAAAGTTCAGTGAGCGCTGCACTCATCGGTGGTTGGAGGGTATCGGGCATGCTTGCTGCCACGGTCAAACCTCGCTGCATTACGCCGGGGCGTATGCCATTGCTTCGATCTCGATTTTCGCACCGGGCAGTACGAGTCCGGAAACGACGGTCGAGCGGACGGGGGGCGAGCTGCTGAACACCCCGGCATAGATTCGATTGAACGCCGCAAAATCGGCGACATCGGTCAACCAGACTGTCGCTTTGCAGACACTGTCCAGGCCTGCGCCCGCACCGGCAAGCAGCGCCTCGATGTTGCGCAGACAGTGCCTGACCTGATCGTCGAAACTTGCGGCTAGGTTGCCATGCTCATCCAGCCCCAACTGGCCCGAGAGCAGGATGAAATCACCGGCGCGGATCGCCCGCGACAACGGCAGAGGAGTGCCGTCCGCCAGTGTGAACGGTCCGCCGAGGATGGTGTGTTTCATGGGTGCTCTCCTGTCGGGGCATGGTGTTACATGCGGCGCATGCGCTGGCCGGGATTTGGAAGCGGTATAGTAACGACATGCGGATTACGAGTGTGCGCGCGTTTCCGATTTCGTTTGCCGTCCCGCCCGAACACCAGGTGAGTCTGGGCATCGGGCGGACCGTCAAACGCGATGCGGTGATTGTGCGCGTCGATACGGACGAAGGCCTGCGCGGCTGGGGTGAAGCGCATGCCGGGCGGGCACCGACGGCAATTGCCGAGCTCATCAATACGACGCTGGCCACACTCGTCACCGGACTCGATGCGCTCGACGCGCAAGCCGTATGGCAACGAGTCTACCGCATGCAGCTAGCAAGCCACGGCTGCGGTGCCGCCGCCGTCATCGGCCTCAGCGGTATCGACATGGCACTCTGGGACATCCATGGAAAGGCGGTCGGCAAACCACTGTACGCGCTGCTGGGTGGAGAGCGTCGCGCGAGTGAGGCGTATGCAGGTGGCATTACGCTCGGGTTTTCGCCGCCGTCCGCCGTGGCCGACGAGGCACAGGGTTACGTCGGGGCCGGGTTCCGGGCGCTCAAGCTGCGACTTGGCGAGACGCCCGTGCTGGACTGCGCACGGGTCCGTGCGGTACGAGCAGCACTGCCCGATGCAATCAAGATCCTGACGGATGCCAACACGGCTTACAGTCTGGCCGATGTCGGTGCGGTCGCGCCGACGCTGGAGGACTGCGAAGTGGGCTGGCTGGAGGAGCCGTTTCCGGCCCATGACTATCGCGCGTACCGCAGTGCCGCGCGCATCACCCGACTACCGCTTGCCGCTGGCGAGAACCATTACACACGGTTCGATTTCGAACGTCTGCGCGACGATGGCGCGGTGACTGTATGGCAACCGGATTTGTCCAAAACGGGTGGAATTACGGAGGGCCTGCGCATCGCGCGTCTGGCAGCTGCTGCCGGGATTGCCATCCACCCACATACGTCGCTGACCGGCCTGAATATGGCGGCCTCACTACATCTGCTCGCTGTGCTGCCCAATGCGGGTTATTTCGAAGCGGATGCGACAGCTTACAACCCGTTTCGCGATGAATTGTGCAGCCCCTCGTATGCCGCGGTGCCCGGCGTCGTCTACCAACCGCCGACCGAAGCGGGACTCGGTATCACGATCAACGAAGACTTCCTGGCCGCAAGCGCCGCAATCACCGGCCCGGGCTACGTTTAGTTCGTGGACGTTTAGTTCGTGGACATCCATCAAGTGCGGATTCGGGACATCCATCGTTGCAGATCCGTCTTAGGATTTGAAGTCTCCGGGGATCCGTCGATTTAATCAGGGAGATAGTCTTGAGGCCTTGCCGAACGACTACAAGTGTCGAGTAACGAACTTTGTAGTCGTGGGTAGGGCTCGAGATGTGAGCGTGCCGACGCGGGATCTTGCAGTAGCGCACTCGCAGAAGACCACTATCATTCAAAGAATGCGCCGGCGATTTAATTCCACGCCGAAAACGCGCTATTCATTGGCGTGACAATAGAAGCGGCGACCCGCACTGAGTCCACGGACCCAGTGCCACCCTCGGTCGTTTGCTAGTTGTCTCAATCGGCGCGGGGCGCCGATGAAGCTTTGATAGCGACGCCGGATCTGGGTGACGGTCGCAAACCATTCGGTTGGGGCTATCCCCAGACTGGTCAGTAACGCCGGCGCGGTTGGGGCAATAACGCCAGGCTTGTCTGCTCGCGCCACACGCCCGGTAAGGTCGGCCAAGTCGAGATAGTCCTGCAGATGAAACGGCAATGTGTCGGTAGCACCGACTTGGGGGCGATCGCCGGCGAAAGCTCGTAGCAGCGGTCTCTGCTCGCGTGTACTGGCCGCTGTAGCACTTATTTCCCGCAGGCGCTGCTGCACCGATGTGAAGTCAGACTCTGGCAACGAAGCGGCAACCCCTGCGCGTACCGGATTGAGGTCGACATATACCATGGCAGCGAGCACGGCCGGATCATCCAGTAGCGCTTCCGACTTGAACCGGCCTTCCCAGAAGTGCCCGGTGCAACCATCTTCGGCGTTGGCACGGCGTGCAAGATATTCATTCAAACAGCGTTCGAACCAGCTCAGACTGCAGAGACGTTCAGTCCATAGCGGGACGAGAACATCCAGCTGCGCAAGTTCGCCGGGCGCCAATGGCTGATGTTGGAGATAGCGCTCGAGCCAAGGCGGGCCGCGAAAGAATCTCCGCCAGCGTACCGCAACTTCGTATGCTGACCAGGTGGCAGCACGCGCCGGATGCAAGTACACCACCAGATGATAGTGATTGCTCATCAGCGCGTAAGCACACAGCTCAATGGCAAAGGTGTGCGTTAGTAGCTCTAGCCTTTCAAGTAGCCAGTTGCGGCGGTGCTCGAAAGAGCGGCCAGAGATTGCATCGACCCCGCACAGGAACGCCTGGCGTACGCAGCGGTTGGTACAGTGATAGAAGGGTGTATCAGCGAGTGCTACTAGCGCGGCGCGTGGTCTGGTCATCCTTGACATCCTCAGTGCGTTTATTTCTCGGCTTCCTGCCGTCAGCTTCACATTAATTTGTATTGAGCTCAGGTGTCAATCACGGCAGGTCAATTCAGTGGCTGTCCCAGTTTGAATGCACGTGGGTCCCAGAAACCAAGAGCGTAACCCAGGGCGGCTAGAGACCCCGCGTTGTGCACAAGAAATACACTTGGTATTGCCAGCGGAGCGGCCAGAGCGCCAATGCACAGGCCTGGAGAAGTCGAGCGGGGACGAGCGGCCACGGTTTACGAACGATCCAGGCTCTCGATAGTACGTGCAAATCTTTCCAGCAATGTTCGACTTTCAGACCTGCTGCGTCGAACAGTTCGGCCCAGGCCGAGAGGGTGAGCACTTGTTCTTTGGCCTGGGTCTGGTAAGTGCCTCCGAAAAACCCGAGTCGACGCGTAAGAAAATCTGCGTTGGGTACCAGGATAACGATCCTCGACTGTGATTTGGCCACACGACGCATCTCGGTGAGCGCTTGCAGCGGATCAACAAAATGCTCGAGCGATCCGAGGCAGGTAATAAGGTCGAAATGCGCATTCGTGAACGGCAATTGCTCAGCCGATGTCGCCATGAACTCACCGCTCGGTAACGCCGCCTGACAGAACGCGATAGCACGGGTTGAGAGGTCGACGCCGCTTATGGCGGCACCGCGCGCGGCGCAGGCTGACAGCCAGGCGCCGGTACCACAAGCGACATCCAGGACAGCCATGTTCTGTTGCACGCCAAGCCGCTGGGCGAGTCGCCGATGATGGGCACTAGCCACGATCCGGGAAGGCACCTCGCGATAGTACTCGCCGTCATAGAAGCGCCGAATCGATTCGAGTTCGCTCGATAGCGGATCATCATCGTTCATGCCTGTCCTCATTCATCAGTCCGTTTATCGTGGCTGTCCGGAATTATCATTCGTGCCTGTCCCCGCTCCTTATAGTCCCCGGTTAGCCGCGGTTCCAGGCCGCCCCGTTCATCGAGGAGCGTGTCGACCACGGCGGTCAGTTCTGCAGCATAACGAGGCCACGCATACCGTCGAGCGGCGGCTCGGCAGCTAGCACGACGCGACGCGTCACCGGCGAGAGCGAGCTCGTCGAGGATGGCCGCAGCCAGACCGGCGTAATCACCGGGAGTTACCAGCCGGCCTGTGACACCGGCGACGATGGCATCTGCCACGCCTCCTTCGTCAAATGCGACAGTACCGAGCCCGCAGGCTGCTGCCTCGGCCGCGACCATACCGAAACCTTCGACGTCACCCGCCACGGCGAGCAGGGGAAACACGAAAACCTGCGCCGCCACGCTCGTTGCCACCACCTCGGCATCGTCAGCATGCCCGCGCAACAGGACGTGCTCGGTCATACCCGCCGCAGTGATCGCCGCCATCAATCTCGTCCGAACTGAATGCTCACGGCGGATCGCGTCACGTGCTTCCTCGCCAATGACGACGAATAGCACGTCGGGCACGGCGCGTACGACCAGCGGCAAGGCATGGGCAACAAACTCAGGTAGTCCCTTGCGGGCAGTAAGCCGGCCGACTGCGAGCAGCACTGGACGGTGGCCAAGACCGTGCCTGTCCCGAAATTCGGACCGAATATCATGCCTGTCCCCAAACGCGGCGGTGGCTGGCGGCAGGGTTTCTGGCCAGTGGATGCCGGGGAGGACGACCCGCAGTTGCGCTTCGGTTACGCCCTGAGCGCGGGCGAGCTTCGCCGTATTGATGCTGTTGGCGACGACCCTGTCTGAGGCCCGGATGGCCGGCAGAAACAGCGCCTGGTACAGCCGATGCGCTACGACCAGGTCGAGTCCGTGCACGCAGGTGATATACGGGCATCGCCACAACCGCGCCGCGAACCACGCAAGCGGCGCTGTCAAACCGCTGCTCGCTATCAGCAAATGCGGTCGCTTACCCGTCAGCACCAGCCAAAGCAATCGCAGCGCGGCCTCGACCAGAAACGGTCCGGCCGCATGACTCCGGCAAACGTACGTCGTCACCCGCGGGTCCACCCACGGCGCACAACCCGGCGGCCCGATCACGGCAACGTCATGGTCGTCGGCGAGCGCGGCCAGCAGTTGCTGGCAAAGTCGCTCCATGCCACCCGTCAACGGCGGCAGGTTACGGGTGATACACAGGATCGACCCGCTCATCGCGCGGCCGTCAATAGCAACACCCGCGCGCGCCTAACGCCCCTTGAATTCCGGTTGGCGCTTATCGAAAAACGCATTCACCGCTTCCATGTGATCCTCGGTATGTTGCAGCGTAACCTGCAGTGCGGCCGACATTTCCATGACCGCGCTGAAACTCGCCATGGTGCCATCGCGCATCAGTTTCTTGGTCATGCGCAGCGCTTGCGGTGGTTGCAGACAGATTTTCGCTGCCAGGGCTTCCGCCGCCGGCATCAGCTCGGTATCGGCGACGACTTCGGAAACCAGACCCCATTCGCAGGCTGTCTTTGCGTCGACGACTTCGCCGGTAAAGAACAATTGCGCAGCGCGCGACCAGCCGATATGGCGCGGTAACAACCAGGCACCACCGTCACCAGGCAGCAGGCCCATTTTCAGAAAGGTCGCACCGAATTTCGCCGAGGCAGCCGCAATGCGTATATCGCATAGCGACGCAACGTCGTTACCGAGCCCGATAGCCGGGCCATTGATGGCGCCGACGACCGGCACTTCGATGTCCCACATCGCGCGGATGATGCCGTGAATGCTCTCGCGATAGTGATCGCGCAGTTCCAGCGCGTTGCCACCGAAATCGCCACTGCGCTCGCGCATGGCTTTCAGATCGCCGCCGGCTGAAAACGCGGAACCGGCTCCCGTCATGATCACGCAGCGCAGCGCCTTGTTGCCGTTGATGGCATCGGCCGCGGCACGGAACCGCCGACCGTCGCCGGATTGCCCCAGCGGATTGCGCGTGGCGGGTCGATTGAGGGTGAGTCGCCCGAGCGTGCCATCCATTTCCAGGATCAGATCGTTATCGATCATGCGTCTCTCCCAAACTCAATCGGTAATGACCGGCCAGATGCCGTCACCGCCGACATCGGCAGCGATGCGGCCAAGATACTCGCCCCATTCGCCGGCGCCGCCGTATTCGGCGCGCCAGGCCCACAAGCGTCGTGTCAGAAAATGCAGACCATACTCGTAAGTGAAGCCGATAGCGCCATGCACCTGATGAGACAACCGCGTGAGTTTTTCCACCGCTTCGCTGGCCCGGCATTTGGCAGCGGCGATTTCGAAGCGCGCGTTGCGCCCATGCAAGGCCATGCCGCGCCGATCGAGCGTGGCACAGGCCGCCAGTGCAATGGCGTCGACCGAAGCGACGACACCGGCGAGATCGGCCAGGTAATGCTGAATCGCCTGAAACCCGGCCAACGGCCGGCCGAATTGAGCGCGTTCACTGGCGTACTTCAAAGCGAGCTCCAGCGCCGCTGCACCGGCACCGGCAATCTGCGCGCTGCGCACCAGCGCACCCAGCCAATGGACACAATCAGCGGGCAGCGGCAGCGCCGCGCGGATCAGTACCGGCGTCGTGCCGCTGATGCGATCACGCGCATCACGCCCGATGTTTTCCTCGTCGGCGCAACGCAACCCGCTCGCTGCGCCGATCACCAGTTCGACGTCATCGCCACGCGCACTCACCCCGGCCAGAAAATCGGCCTGGCGGCCCCACGCCACGCGCACGTTATCCACGGTGAGCGTCGCATCGTTAAGTGCGTCGTTCGTGATCACGTTCGGCAGCAACCCGGGGATCCCCTCTGGCAGGGTCACCCCGGCCAGACGCGCCAGCCATTCGACGATGATGGCCTCCGGTATCGGCAGCGGCACGGCGTGCCGTCCACACGCGCGCAGCACTGGATACGCATCGGCCCATCCGACGCCCATACCGCCAGCGCTCTCGTCAGCGAGTACTTTATGGATGCCCTGCTCGGTGACTTCCGTCCACAGCGCCGCCGGAAAGCCATGTTCTTCGATTGCCGTCAGGGCGTCCCAGCCAAGGCGGTCACCGAACAAGCGGTTGACTGAGTCTTCGAGTATCTGCTGCGTCTCGTTCATCGCACACCCAGACCTTTGGCGATGATGCCGCGCATGATTTCCGGAGTGCCGCCGCGCAGTGAAAACGACGGTACCACCTGCACCAGCGATCCCAGAATCTGCTGATACTCCGAACCAAAATGCTCGAGCGTTGGCTCCAGTTCGCACAGTTCCTGCGCCAGTCCCGGCATGGCCTGTTCGAACTGGCAGCCAAGATCTTTCACGACCGACGCTTCGAGTGCCGGATCCTGCCCAGCATTGAGCTTCGCTGCGATGCTGAGCGACATGTTTCTGAGTGTCGTCGTCCATGCGATCTGCGAACCGATCCGTGCCAGCGTCGCCGGCGAGGCCCGCTCTCGCACGACATCGACGAGCTTGCGCAGCAGGAAGAAGCACGACAAATACCGCTCCGGGCCGCTACGCTCGAAGGCAAGTTCTTCGGTAACCTGACGCCAGCCCTGGCCCTCGATTCCGATCAGCGCATCGGCCGGAAGTTCGGCATCGACGAACGAGACTTCGTTAAAATTTCGCCCACCGGCCAGATTCTGAATTGGGCGCGGCGTAATGCCTTTGGTCACGCGCAAATCGATCAGGAATTGCGACAGGCCGGCGTGCTTCTTGTCCGGATCGGGATCGGTTCGGAACAGCGCGATCATGTAATTTGCACGATGCGCATTGCTGGTCCAGATCTTGGTGCCATTGACGCGCCAGCCGTCGGCGGTCCGCTCGGCCCGTGTCCGCAGTGAGGCCAGGTCGGAGCCGGAATTCGGCTCACTCATGCCAATGGCGAAACAGGCCCGGCCCGCCGTGATCTGCGGGATGATGGTCTTCTTCTGTGCTTCCGTCGCGTAGCGCACCAGCAACGGTCCGCTCTGCCGGTCAGCGACCCAGTGAAAAGCAGTCGGGGCGCCAGCGACCAGGCACTCTTCGACCACAACATAACGCTCGAACGCGCTGCGGCCATGTCCGCCGTAAGCAGTCGGCAGTGTCATGCCGATCCAGCCGCGCTCACCGAGCCGGGCCGAAAACTCGGTATCGTATGCTTCCCAGCTGTGGCTGCGTTTCACGACCGGTACGTCGACCAGCGCGGTGGCGAGAAAGTCGCGTACTTCGGCCCGCAATGTCGCGAGCGCCGGCGGCAATTCGCACGGCTCGAAGCGGAGTTTGTCTGCTGCTGAGGTCATCGTGCATCCATCAGGTGACGTTGTCGAAAAGGCGGCTGTTCATGTCAACGCTGGCCTTGCGCGAAGGCCCAGGCACGTTCGGCAAACTGTTCAACGATATCAGTCGTGCTCGGCGCATCGGTGCTCGCCGCAGTGCCATCCTGTACCCGTTTGATGATGCCTTGATAAATGGCCGCCAGCCGCCACACGGTATAGGCATTGTAGAAATCCATATGGGCAATCTCTTTTCGCCCGGTCAGCTCGCAATAACGGGCCAGGTACTGCGCCTGCGTCGGTATGCCGAGCGCGGCGAGATCGAGACCTTCCAGGCTAGATACGCGTTCGTCGATAGGCGGGATCACCCACGGCGCCATGTGGTAGGTGAAATCACCGAGCGGATCGCCAAGCGTCGACAACTCCCAGTCGAGCACCGCGATGACACGCTGTTCGGTCGGATGCAGAATCATGTTGTCCAGACGGTAGTCGCCGTGAATGATGCAGGTATCGCTGGAAGCCGGAATATTCTTGGGCAGCCACTCGTTCAATTTGTCCATCAACGGGATTGGCGTCGTTTCGGAAGCGACATAGATCTTGCTCCAGCGATGGATCTGGCGCGCCATATAGTCGCTGGTCTTGCCGAATCCATCCAATCCGACCTTGATGTGATCGAGCCGTTGCAGATGGGCCAGTGTCTGCACCATGGCGTCGTAAATCGCGCCGCGCTCGGCCGGCGTGTGGCCAGGCAGCGAGAGGTCCCAAAGAATCCGGCCCTCGACCATTTCCATGATATAGAACATGGTGCCGACGATGGAGGTGTCATCGCTCTGCGCAAACGCACGCGGTACAGGAAACCCCGCGCGATAGAGGCAGTCGATGACACGAAATTCGCGATCGACCTGATGCGCCGAAGGCAACAGTACACCCGGCGGCTTTCGACGCAGGACGTATCGGCGCGTCGGCGTGATGAGTTGGTAGGTTGGATTGGACTGCCCGCCCTTGAACTCGCGCACTTCGAGCGGGCCCTGATAGCCATCGACTTCGGCGATCAAAAACTTCTCTAGCTTGTCGGTGGCGAACATCAGGTGCTGCTGCACCGGTTTGGTTCCGGAGAATTTCTCCTGGCGTGTGCTCATCGTCTACTCCGCAGCGGCGACGACGCCCTGGTCGTGCAGCCGGCCGATAGCCGCACTGTCGAGCCCAAGAAGGTCGGCCAGAATTTCATCGGTGTGCTGGCCGACGCGCGGAGCAGGCCGCGGCGGCGAACGTTCGATGGTGGAAAAATGCATCGGCGTGCCGCACACCGGATAGGTGCCGATGCCAGGTTGTTCGATGCGGGAGAAAATCGGATTGTCGGGCGAACAATCGGGATCGGTTTCGACCAGTTCGCGGACGGTCTGATATTTATCCCAACAGATCCCGCAGTCCTCGAAGACTTTGGACATGGTCGCAAATGGCGTGCGCTTGAACCACGGTTCGAGCAGCGCACACAGCGCATGTCGGGCCCGGTAACGATCGCCTTCCTGATTGAAATCGAGTCCCAGACTGGCGCCGAGTGACGCGACTTCGTCGGTCTGGCCAGTCGCATTCAGTAGCCCTTGCCATTGTTTCGCGCTAATGGCGATGATCATGACGCGTTGGCCATCGGCGGACTCGAAATCGCGACCGAGCGCGCCATAAAGATAATTGCCGTTGCGGCCGCGCGTCTCATTGTTGATGTGGATTTCACCAATCAGGCCAAGGTTACCCACCGCCGACAGGGCGACATCGGCGAGTGCGAGCTTGATCTGCTGCCCGACCCCGGTCAGGCGACGATGCCGTTCGGCGGCAAGAATATCGATGGCGGCAAGATAAGCGGTCGCGATGTCCCAGGCTGGGAGTACATGATTGACCGGGCGAGGGTCGTCTTCGGCCCCGGTCAGGTACGGAAAGCCGACTTTGGCGTTGACGGTGTAGTCGAGCGCGCTTGAGCCGTGACGATCGCCGACGATTTCATGCTGGATCAGATCCGGCCTGCGCTTCGCCAGCGTCTCATAGGCGAGCCAACCGCGCGCCGGCAGATTGGTCGAGAAAATGCCACCCATCTCGCCGTCGGCGCAGATCAGGTCGGCAATCAGTTCGCGCCCGGCCGGCGATTTCAAATCGACCGCAATCGAACGTTTGCCCTTGTTCATCTCGGCCCAGTAGATACTGGTGTTGTCTTTGGTCACCGGCCAGCGACGATAGTCGATGCCGCCTCCGATCTGATCGAATCGAATCACATCGGCACCGAGTTGCGCCAAGGTCATACCGCACATCGGTGCGGCGATGAAAGCCGAACCTTCGACGATGCGCAGCCCGTGCAATATCCGTTGCATGCAGTCTATCCTCCGCCGCTCAGGCAGTAATTCGGGCTGCGCCGTTGTTGATCACGACCACGCCGCGCTCGAGTGAACTGGCACGAAAATAAGCCATTTCGCCGTCACGCCAGATTTCGGTACGCAGCGTCTCGCCAGGCAGGAACGGCGCCGAGAATCGCACGGCAAGGGTACGCAGACGCGTGGCGTCGTAATCGCAGCAGCTGCGCAGCAGCGCGTGCATGGCGACACCAAGGGTGCAACGCCCATGCAGAATGGGCCGCTCGAAGCCGACATTGCGCGCAATCGACGGGTCAGCGTGCAGCGGATTCAGGTCTCCCGTCAGTCGATAAATCAGTGCCTGCTGTGCCAAGGTCGGCAAATCGCAGACGACATCGGCCGCCCGTTCCGGCGGTGCCGGCATCGCCGGACGCGCCTTCGAGGTGCCTCCAAAACCCCCATCACCACGCGCCAGCGTATTCGACCCGACCGTCGCCAACGGCGTACCATCAGCCGCTGTCAATTCCTTACGCAGATAGACGAAACATCCTTTATCCGCACCCCGATCGACGACATCCTCGATGACGGTCTCGCCCGTAATCGTTCCCGCCACCGGCAACGGACGATGAATGGTCAGGGTTTCCTCGGCATGCAGCACTTTCTGCCAGTCAAATCCATACGCCGGATCGCGCATCCAGAATCCCGGATACGCAATCACCAGCGCCAAGGTCGGCAGCGCCGTCAATCCGTCTTCATAGACATACCGCAGTTGGCGTTCATCCAGCGGATCCGTCCCCAACCCCACCCCTAACGCATACAGAATGGTGTCCTTCTCGCTATACGTCGCCACCTGCCGATTGATGACCGTCCCGATCAAAGCCGCGTGATCTTTCATGTCATCGTCTCATGTACAAGTTCAGAATCGAATTGGATTGTCGCCTTCGTTCGGCGTTGATCAGATTCTCGACGTGGGTGCGTGGTGAGGCCGCACGATGGCAGATCTTCATTAGCGCCGTCTGATCGGTTGCGCCGCAAAAAGCTCGGGGTGCTGACCGGATGAGCAGAACGTGAACCCTCGACCTTGTGGGGGTCGGTGGCGGGAACAGGGGCAGGCGCGCCTCGCGCGCAAGCGGGCCATGGATGGTATAGCGCCGCGCGCGCGGTAGTGGAGCCATCCAGGGATGGATAGCGTAACGGTAGCCAGCCCCTGTTCCCGCCAGCGACCCGCTGCACGGCGCAGCAACCTCGGTCATACCGTCTTCGAAAGATCGACGCGGCCAGCGACCCGCTGCACAGCGCATCAACCTCGATACAGCTACCGCTGCACAGTGCAGCAACCTCGGTACAGCTATCGCTACACGGCGCGTCAACCTCAGTCAGTCCCTCTCCAAACGACCAACGATTCCCACCAGCGACCCGCTGCACGGCGTTGCAACCTCGGTGAGGCCACCGCCACAGCGCTCGCGACCGCGATATGACCACCGCTGAACCGCCAATAAACATTGTCGATCTACACCGGATCCCAAGGCCAGATGTCCTGCGAGCGATCGAGCGCGTAGAAGTCGCCTTTCATGGCTGGAATGCAATGTTCGGCGATAGACTCCGGGGTCCAGCCGTCACCGCGATGCATGGAGCGCATCGGGCGATGCTGGCTCATCAGGAAGATCTCGTTGTTGCGAACAGCGAAGATCTGGCCGGTGACGTCGCGTGCGGCGTCGGAGAGCAGAAAAACGGCCATTGGCGCGATTTTGTCCGGTGTCATTTCTTTCAGGCGTTCGACGCGCTGGCGTTGCACTTCGTCGGTGATGGGAATGGTGCCGATCATGCGGGTCCAGGCAAACGGCGCTATGCAGTTCGATCGGACCTTGTAGCGCCCGAGATCGAGCGCGATGCTTTTTGACAATGCGGCGATGCCGAGTTTGGCGGCGGCATAGTTGGCCTGGCCGAAATTGCCGATCAGGCCGGAGGTCGACGTCATGTGCACGTAAGCACCGGTCTCGCGTTCACGGAAATGATCGGAGGCTGCACGGCTGACATAGAAACTGCCGTTCAGATGCACGTTGATGACATCGTGCCATTCGTCAATGCTCATCTTGTGAAACATGCGGTCGCGCAGGATGCCGGCATTGTTGATGACACCGTCGAGCTGGCCGAAATGGCTGATCGCGTCTTCAATCATGCCGCGTGCATGATCGTAATTCGACACGCTGCCGTAGTTGGCCCGCGCATCGCCACCCATGGCCTTGATCTCGCTGACGACTTCCTGCGCCGGAGTTCCTTCGATATCGGTTCCATCGGTGCTCGAACCGAGATCGTTGACGACGACTCGGGCACCGGCGCGTGCCATCGCCAGGCAGAATTCGCGACCGATGCCGCGGCCGCCTCCCGTCACCAGAACTACTTTACCGTCCAGCATTCCCATGTTGTTTACTCCCGTTGTGCCGTGGTCAGGCCCGCGCCAGCAAACTTGCGGCGAGCCCTTTCAGTTCATCCAGAATGTCATTCAGTTCGCGCGCCTGCAGCCAAATGATCAGTTCGTCGGCGCCGGCTGCGAAGACCGTGTCGCGCGCTTCGGGCGTTCGAAACTGGCCTTCAAGCGCGAATGGTGCAACGTGGACGCTGGCGCGGTCACGTCCGGCAGCGGCACAGCGCTCGTCGATCTCGCGGCAACCGGCAGCGAACTCCGCCAGATCTTTCATGACCGGGATCCAACCGTCGCCCCAGGTCACCGCTCGCTGAAACACCCGCGGCGAGCCCGAGCTGCCGATCATGATCGGCGGATGAGGGCGCTGCGCCGGCTTCGGATAGCAGCGCACCGGCGGAAAATCGTAGTACTTGCCGTGATACTCGGCGGCATCGTTACACCACAGTGCTTTCATGATCTCGATGCATTCGCGCGTCTGCCCCCAGCGATGATCGAAATCCACACCAAAAAGTTCCGACTCCTCACGGTTCCAGCCGGCGCCAATACCGAAATTGATCCGTCCACCGCAGTAGTGATCGAGCGATGCGACTTCCTTGGCCAGGATCAGTGGATGGTGCTCGGGCACCAGGCAAATGCCGCTGCCCAGCCGAATGCGCGACGTGGTGGCCGACGCGCGAGTCAGTGCAATCCATGGATCGGGCATCTGCCACAGGTAGTCGGGCGGCGGAGGTGCGTCGCTATCCGGGTCGCCGACATAAGACGATGCGAACGAGACCGGCAGGACCGCGTGCTCGGGTACCCAGTAGGAATGAAAGCCCAGGTCCTCGGCTGCTTTGGCGACGACGGCGGGGTCACCGCGACCGTCGGGCAGGATTTGGAATACACCGATCTTCATGCCGATAGCTCGCCTATGACTGGGCAAATCGCTGGGCCGGTTTCAGGGCTGATTTCAGGGGACATGACACGCTCCGTTGCAATCGTGCTGGGCTGCTGCGCGCAGCGGCCGTGAATATTACCCGATACGGCTGGGCGTCATCATATCGCACAGGCAACACGACGAGGCACGTCGCCGGCTGCCGGTAAAGGCTGCTACATTAACGTTGCAGCAGCATTGCCAATGACGGTGTAACCGGGGAATTCCGCAAGGCGCCAGGGGAGAATCCTGTCGGGCATGCGCGGAGTCCAGCATTCACCGGCCATTGGCCCGGCGACGTCACCGAAGCGAATGGAAACCCATGCCAGCGATCACATTATCGACACTCGAAGGAATGCCGCTGGTGCGCGCGGGCGACAATCTTGCCGAACTGCTGCTGGCGGCGCTCGCCGCCAATGACTGTACGCTCGTCGATGGCGATATCCTGGTCGTGGCGCAGAAAATCGTCTCCAAGGCCGAGCGTCGCCTGCTGCCGCTGGCGAGCGTTGTCGCCGGGGCAGCCGCACTTGCTCTGGCTGCGGAGACCGGTAAGGATCCGCGCCTGGCCGAACTCATCCTCGAAGAATCCCACGTCGTCATGCGCAGTAAACCCGGTGTCGTCATCGTGCGTCATCGTCTTGGGCATGTTGGTGCCAATGCCGGTATCGATCAGTCGAACATCGAGCACGAAGATGGTGAATCAGCGCTGCTGCTGCCGCGCGATCCAGACGCCAGCGCTGCTGCACTGCATTCGTCGTTGAAAGCGGCGACCGGGCGGCATGTCGGCATCATCATTGCTGACAGTCTGAACAGGCCATGGCGTCTGGGAACGACCGGCGGCGCCATCGGCTGTGCCGGTCTGCAGGTGCTTGACGATCGGCGCGGCCAGCACGATATGTTCGGCCGCGAATTGAAAGTCACGATGATCAATCGGGCGGATTCGATCGCTGCCATGGCCACCCTGATCATGGGTGAGAGCACTGAACGCACGCCGGCCGCACTGGTACGCGGTTTTGCCGTCGATGCAACGTCTGGCACGGCCGCAGAAATCATGCGCCCGATTGCTGACGATCTGTTTTCCTGAGTCTGAGTATGGCGCACTATCTGGCGATGACCGGCGGCGTCGGCGGGGCCAAACTGGCGCTGGGACTGACGCATCTGCTCGGTCCGGAGGAACTCGCCTTCGTCGTCAACACCGGCGATGATTTCGAACATCTGGGTGTGCATGTGTCACCCGATCTCGACACCTTGATGTATACGTTATGCGGTCTTGCCAATCCGGTGACCGGCTGGGGACGGGTCGACGAAAGCTGGCAGTTCATCGAGACGCTGCGCGCGCTGGGCGGAGAGGGCTGGTTCAATCTCGGCGATCGCGATCTGGCAGTCCATGTCTATCGGTCCGGACTGTTGCGAAGCGGACTCGGACTCACCGCCGTGACCCGGGCGCTGTATACAGCACACGGAATCCACCATCAGGCGTTGCCGATGACCGACGCCGCCGTACGAACGGAACTCGACACCGATGCGGGCGTGTTGGCGTTCCAGCACTATTTCGTGCGCGAACGCTGCGCTCCGCGTATTCGCGCGGTTCGCTATACCGGCGCGACAACAGCCGAGCCCAGCCCCGAATTGATTGCGGCACTCGAAGATCCTGCGCTCGCGGGTATCATCATCTGCCCTTCCAATCCGTTTCTGAGCATTGATCCGATATTGGCGATTACCGGCCTGCGTGAACGGCTGTTGCGTTGCAGCGCACCGATCATCGCGGTGTCGCCGATCATCGCCGGAGCCGCTGTCAAAGGGCCGACTGCAAAGATCATGAACGAACTCTCACTGCCGCTCTCGGCAAGCGCCATTGCCGACCATTATGGCGCGCTCATTCAGGGTTATATCGTCGATGAAACGGATGCCGCGCTGGTACCCCAAATTGCCGCCAAAGGCCTCCAGGTAAGGACTGCGCAAAGCCTTATGGTGTCGCTGGACGACCGGATCAATCTGGCGCACACTGCCCTCGGTTTCATCCAGTCGTTTTGAATCTCCATGTGGGTCGTCGTCCCAGTCAAACGTTACTCGAACGCGAAATCGCGGCTTGCGCCGCTGCTGTCTGCAGCAGAGCGCGAATCGCTCGCGCAGGCGATGTTGAACGATGTCCTGAGCGCGGTCGCGCAAAGCCGTCTCGCGTCCGGCGTCGTGGTCGTTTCGCGCGAAGTTCGCGCGCGTTATGCCGTCGAAAGAGTTGGCGGATTGTTCGTCGAGGAAACGGCGACTGGATTATCAACGGCCATCGCGCAAGCGGGTCAGTGGCTCCAGACGCACGGCCAGCATGGCATGCTGATGATCCCCGGTGACGTTCCGCTGGTCTCGCCGCGCGACATTGACAGCCTCATCAGCGCACATCGCGGCGCGCCGGCGGTGACGGTCGTGCCGGACCGGGAGCGTGACGGCACCAACGCACTGGCCGTCAGCCCTGTCGATGCAATCCCGTTTCACTTCGGTCGCGGCAGCTTTCACGCGCATTGCCAGGCGGCAAGTGCGGTCGGTATTACGCCGGAACTCAAGTTCCTGCCGAGCTTTGCACTCGACATCGACACGCCGCTCGATCTGCAGACCCTGCTGACGTATGACAGCGAGACCGAAAGCTTTGCCTATCTCTGCGACAGCGGTATCGCACGCCGCGTCTTGCCCCGGCATAATAGCCGGTCCGACCACAGCGAGATTGCGGCTGCTTCACGCCTGCTCTGAATGACCGACCTACATCGTATTCTCGACGCCGCAGCGGCCGGTCTGGCGCCGTCTGACAGCGACGCACTGACGCTTGCTGCGAGCGACAGTCTCGACCACCTGATGCCGGTTGCGGCCGCATTGCGCGATCGCGGCTTTGGCAATGGCGTCACGTACTCGCGGAAAATTTTCATTCCGCTCACGCAATTGTGTCGCGACGTCTGTCACTACTGCACGTTTGCCAAGGCGCCCAAGCGTCTGCGCGACCCGTACATGAGCATCGACGAAGTCGTCGAACTGGCTCGTGCCGGCCAACGACTCGGCTGCAAGGAAGCGCTGTTCACGCTCGGTGAGAAACCCGAAGTTCGCTACAAGACTGCGCGGGATGCGCTGGCCAGATTAGGTTACCGCTCGACGATTGACTATCTGCATGCAGCGGCAAGCGCCGTATTTGAACAGACCGGGCTCCTGCCGCACATGAATCCCGGGACGCTGAGCGCCGACGAATGCGCGCGCCTGCGTGAGGTGTCGCCAAGCATGGGCATCATGCTCGAGTCGGCGTCCGAGCGGTTGTGCGCGAAAGGCATGCCGCATCACGGTTCACCGGACAAACGGCCGGCTGTGCGGCTGGAAACGCTGCGAACTGCAGGTCGACTGGCGGTGCCGTTTACCACCGGCATTCTGATCGGCATTGGCGAAACGCGTCGTGAGCGCATCGAAGCGCTGCTTGCGATCCGAGCGATCCACGCCGAGTTCGGGCATATTCAGGAGATCATCGTGCAGAACTTCCGCGCCAAGGCGGATACACGCATGCATGATGCACCCGAACCCGATTTGCAGGAGATGCTGTGGACGCTCAGCGTGGCACGCCTCCTGTTCGGCGCCGAGATGAGCCTGCAGGCACCCCCGAACCTGAGTCCTGGCTGTCTGCCCGAGCTGCTTGCCGTCGGCATCAACGATTGGGGCGGGGTCTCGCCGTTGACTCCGGACCATGTCAATCCGGAAGCCCCGTGGCCGCATCTCGCGCAGCTGGCCGCCGATACGGCTGCCGCTGGCAAACATCTGCACGAGCGCCTGACGTTGTACCCACGGTATGTTCGTGACAGCGCGCGTTGGGTCGACGCGCGCCTGCAGACCGCGCTATTGCAGGCGAGCGATGCCGACGGTTATCCGCGCACGGACGACTGGTCGCCGGGCGAGGAGGTCGCGCCGCCGTCCGCAGTGATCACCGCGCTGCATACGCCTGCGTTGTCTGTATCCAGCGAGGTTGCCCGCATTCTCGAGCGCACGCACAGCGGAGTACTGCTGCAGGAAGCCGAGATCGTTCGGCTGTTCCGTGCCCGTGGCGACGATTTCTCTGCAGTCTGCCAGAGTGCTGACGCGCTGCGCCGCGCGACCAATGGCGACGTTGTGAGCTTCGTCGTCAATCGCAACATCAATTACACCAATGTCTGCTATTTCAAGTGCCAGTTCTGTGCGTTCTCCAAAGGCAAGCTGTCGGAGAATCTGCGTGGGCAACCGTACGATCTCGCGCCGGAAGAAATCGCGCGCCGCGTCGAGGAAGCCTGGGCACGCGGCGCTACGGAAGTGTGCATGCAGGGTGGCATTCACCCGCAGTACACCGGCGAGACCTATCTCGAGATCCTGCGCACGGTAAAAACAGCGGTGCCGGACATGCATGTGCATGCGTTCTCGCCGCTCGAAGTGTGGCAGGGCGCAGCGACGCTGGGACTGCCGTTGCCGGAATATCTGCAACGCCTGAAAGAGGCGGGTCTCGGCACGCTGCCCGGTACGGCCGGTGAAATACTCGACGACGAAGTCCGCGCCATCATCTGCCCGGACAAAATCAACACGGCGCAATGGCTCGATGTCATGCGCGCCGCCCATGGCGTCGGTTTCCGCACCACCGCGACCATCATGTACGGGCATGTCGATCACCTGGAACATTGGGCGCGTCATCTGCTGCATGTACGCAATCTGCAGATCGAGACCGGTGGCTTCACCGAGTTCGTCCCTTTGCCGTTCGTCCATATGGAAGCACCGCTCTATCTCAAAGGCCGCGCGCGCAAAGGCCCGACGTTCCGTGAAGCGGTCCTCATGCATGCGGTTGCGCGCCTGGTCCTGCACCCGCATATCGCCAACATCCAGACCTCATGGGTCAAGATGGGGCATGCCGGTGTCGTCGCCTGCCTGAACGCGGGCGCCAACGATCTCGGTGGTACGTTGATGAACGAGAGCATCACCCGCGCTGCAGGTGCCGCTCACGGCCAGGAGACTTCGCCGGAAGAAATGCTGGCGATGATCGCGGCCAGCGGACGCGAACCGCGCCAGCGCACGACGACTTACGGCGAAGTTCCGGCCGAGCGCCTCAGCCGCGCGCTCGGCGCAGCGCCGCTGACGGAGATAGTCAATACGCCAGCGCGGAAATACGAGCGACTCGAGCGGCGCCCGCTGCTGCGTTCGACGGTAGGCACGCGCTGACCCCTGGAGGCCGCATGGCACCGCGACCCACGCATATTCTGAACGGCTATCGGGTCCTCGACATGACCCACGTGCTGGCCGGCCCGACGGCGACGCGTCTGATGGCCGAAATGGGCGCCGAAGTGATCAAGGTCGAATTTCCGCCGCTCGGCGATGTCGCCAGGGTGCTGCCGGCGCAACGCAACGGTCGCAGCGCGTATTACGTGCAGCAGAATCGCGGCAAGGAAAGCCTCTGTCTGAATGCGAAGTCTGAGGAAGGCAAAGCCATCCTGCGCGAGCTGATCAAGAAATCCGATGTGTTCATCGAGAATTTCGCGCCTGGCGTCATCGGGCGGCTCGGTTTCGGCTGGGATGTCGTGCACGCGCTCAATCCGGAACTCGTGATGTGCTCAATCTCGGCTCTGGGTCAGAGCGGCGAACTCGCCGCGCTGCCTGGCTTCGATTACATCGCCCAAGCTTACAGTGGCATTACCGGCATGATCGGCGACCCGGAAGGTGCACCCGCACTGCCGATGGCCGGACTGGGCGATGTCACCACCGGTGTGCATGCCGCATGCGCCATTGGTTTCGCGCTGTTGCACCGCGAACGTGGCGGCGGCGGCCAGTTCCTCGATATTTCGCTGCTTGACGCCTACACGCACTCGCATGAGCTGAATATCCAGCTCTACAGCATGACGCAGGGCGCCTGCAACCCGACGCGATCCGGTCATCATCATTTCGCCGTCTGCCCGCTCGGCATCTTCAAGGGCCGCGACAACTGGATCTGCGTGATTTCGCTGCAGCCGCAATGGGCGAGCGTGTGTCGCGCCATCAGTCGCCCTGAACTCGCCGACGACCCGCGCTATGCGACCAACGAACTGCGTGTCGCAATTGCGGACGAAGTCATCGGCATCGTGCAGGCGTGGATGGACAGCATGCCGTCAGACCAGGCCATACTCGCCGCGCTGGAACGCGAACGAGTGCCTTGTGCACCGATATTGAAAATCTCCGAAGTCGTCAATCATCCGCATATGCGCAATCGCGGCACCATCCGCGCGGTGCAGGACCCCAAGCTCGGCGAAGTCATGATGCCCGGCATGCCGCTGCGATTCTCCAAGTTCGAACACAATCCGCCGCTCAGCGCCGCTTCGCTGGGCGAGAATAATGCCGAGGTCTTGAGCGAGGTGCTTGGCTACAGCGCAGCGGATATCGCCCGGCTGGAGACGGCGGGCGTATTGTTCGCCAATCCTGCAACCTGACGCGCAGGACACCGGCACGCGCCCGTACTTTCGGCCAGGGGAACGACGACTGCCCGGCCGGTAAAGCACAATGAACGAAACGCTCTATCAGCATAGCAGCGCCCTGATCGTCGGCGTTCTGTTCATGTGCATGCTGGGGGCGCTCGAACTCGGCTATCGAGCAGGACGCCATCGGGCCCATCGCACGACTGAGTCCTGGCAGGCTCAGGTCAATGCGCTGGAAGGCGCGATGCTCGGTCTGCTCGCGCTGATCCTGAGCTTTACCTTTTCGCTGGCCTTGCAGCGTTACGATCGGCGGAGTGCAGCGGTCGTCAATGAAGCGAATGCGATCAGCACGGCGTATCTTCGACTCGATCTCCTGCACGACGGCATCCGCGAGACGGCCCGTGCGACTCTGCGTGATTATATCGATAGCCGGGTGGAGGAAAGTCGCGCTACGTTGGCCGACAGCGCTGCGCGGTTACGTTTGCTGACCGACTCAAGTGGGCTCATCGATAAACTATGGTCGCAGGCAATGACTGCTACTGTTGCCGATGATCGAATGGCCACCAGTGGCGCCTATGTGCAGGCACTGAATTCGCTCATCGATGCGCTGGCGGCGACCAATGCGGCACTCGATCAGCACGTGCCCGAAGTGGTGCTCTATCTATTGTTCGCGACGTTCGCGGCCAGCGTGGCCAGCGTCGGTTTCGCAAGCGGGATCGCGGCTCATCGCCCTCCGGCGGTGGTAGTGGTGCTGGCCCTGCTGGTCGTCATGATTACTTTCATCATCATCGATCTCGATCGGCCGCGGCGCGGCCTGATCCGCATCGATAACGGTCCGCTGGTCGCCTTGCAGCAGCTTGCTGGCACCCGCGTAGAGAGGTCGCGATGACACCAGCGATCAAGGCGGCCACCAAAGCCGGGATCGCCTATCGTATCCATGAATATGCGCACGATCCGCAGGCCAAATCCTACGGCCTCGAAGCGGCTGAAAAGCTCGGCCTCGAACCGGCGCGGGTCATGAAGACCCTGGTGGTCGAGACCGAGACCCGTGAACTCGCCGTCGCGGTGCTGCCGGTGTCGGCGATGTTGACCCTGAAAGCGATGGCCAAGGCGGTCGGCGCAAAGAAAGTCGCACTGGCCGACATCAAGCTGGTCGAGCGCACGACGGGCTACGTGGTCGGCGGCGTCAGCCCGCTCGGCCAGCGCAAAGCACTACGGACAGTCATCGATTCTTCAGCGCTGACCTATCCGACCGTCTACGTCAGCGGCGGCCGCCGTGGACTCGACCTCGAAATCGCGCCGGACGATCTTGTTCATCTGACAGACGGAATCGTCGCGGACCTGTGTTAGTACCCTCTGCACGGCCCACACCGCGGCCGAACGTAGCCACCAGGTGTTCGCGAACTCTTACAGATCGAGCGCGCGCCGGTACGGTTTGATCAAGGCAGCCATCAGGCAGGTCGAGACCAGCGCGAAAATCGTCAGCGCGCCGAAGATCTGGACCAGACTCAAGGTCTCGTAGAAGCCGGCAACGCGGCCGCCGAGATAGGAGCCGATGGAACTGGCCAGAAACCATACCCCCATGGTCAGGCCGGCGATGCGCTGTGGTGCGAGACGGGTCATGGCGGAGAGGCCGACAGGACTCAGGCACATTTCGCCGATGGTATGCAGGACATACATCGCGACCAGCCACCAGGGGCTGACGAGGTTGCCACCTGCAGCGGCTTTAGCAGCGCCAATCATCACGACATAGCCGAGCGCCATGAACAGCAGGCCAAGTGCGAATTTCGCCGCGCTGGAGGGTTCTCTTGGCCCCAGCTTGAGCCACAGCCAGGCAAACGCCGGGGCGAGTCCGCCAATGATCAGGATTGGATTCAGTGACAACATCCAGCTCGCCGGAAAATCGAACCCGAAAGCCGTGGTATCGGTATTGCGCTCGGCAAACAGGTTTAATGTTGAGCCGCCCTGTTCGTACAGCGACCAGAACGCAGTCGCGCCGAGAAACAGCACGAGGATCATGAGCAGCCGTCGCCGTTCGTCCGATGTCCAGGTGCCGGCCAGGAACAACCACGCAAAGAACCCGACGGTCGTCAGCAGGAGGAGCACGCCGAACAGATCGCCGAGTGAGGTCGCACCCAGTTCAAGCCAGCCGGATAGCACTGCAGCCGAGACCGCAGCGAGCACGGTCAAGCCGACCGCGGCAGCGCGGTTCAACTGGCGCCACGCGGTGCGCCGAGCCTGCAGGTCTTGTCCCGTGGACGGCTGTCGTCCGGCCTCGCCGAGGTGTCGCGCGCCGTGCAGGAAATGCGCTATTCCGGCCACCATACCAATGGCGGCCATGCTGAATCCGATATGCCAGGACAACGCCGGATCGATGCCGCGCGCGCTCAGAAAAGCGCGGAATCCCGCGCTCTGGGCCAGCCAGCCGCACACCAGTGGGGCAAAAAACGCGCCGAGATTGATGCCCATGTAGTACAGCGAAAAACCGGCGTCGCGGCGTGGGTCCTGCACCGGATACAGCTGGCCGACGAGGGCGCTGATATTCGGTTTGAGCAAGCCGGTGCCGACGACCAGCAGCGCCAGTCCGATATAAAAACTTGTTACTGAAGGAAACGCCAGACTGAGGTGACCGAGAACAATGATACAGGCACCGATCAGGGTGGCACGACGCTGGCCGAGCAGTCTGTCAGCGAGCCAGCCACCGGGTAGGCAGGCCAGATAGACACAGCCGGTGTAGATGCCGTAAACAGCGCCGGCATCGGCCACTGACCAGCCGAGACCGCCGACATCGCGCCCGGCGGTCATGAACAGGATGAGAATCGCGCGCATGCCGTAATAGCTGAAGCGCTCCCACATCTCGGTAAAGAACAGCGTGGCCAGACCGCGCGGATGGCCGAAGAAACCGTGGGTCAGCGCAACGCTCGCACTCATGCTCAGAAGACGGCCCGAGCGAGTTCGCCGAGTTCTTCGAGAATTTCCTGTTCGTTTGCGCCATTCAGCCATAGCACTGCGCCGTTGGCCCCTGCACTCGCGACTTCGGCAAGTTCGCCACGTGTACGCATGACCCCGCCCGGCGTGGAGAACAAGATGATCTCGAGTGTTGCCGGATCGCGGCCGGCCGCTTTGGCGTGTTTCGTGATGGCTGCCTTGCCGTCGGCGATCGCCTGCGGGTCGGCCGTGAACGGCAACCAGCCATCGGCCCATTCACCGACACGCTTGTAGACGCGTGGATTGCCGATGCTGCCGAGCAGTACCGGCGGCCGCGGCCGCCGGGCCGGTCGCGGCAGGCAGACCAGCGGTGGGAAATCATAGTACTTGCCATGATATTCGACGTATTCGCCGCTCCACAGCAGGGTCATCACTTCGATGGCTTCGCGGGTCTGCGTCCAGCGATGTTCGAAATCGCCGCCCATGACGGTGCATTCCGCTTCATTCCAACCAGCGCCGATGCCATAAAGAAAGCGCCCGCCCGAGTAATGATCGAGCGTGGCGATTTCGAGCGCAGCCGTGATCGGATGCCGCTCCGGGACAAGCGCGACGCCAGTTCCCAGTTTGAGTGTTGTGGTCGTCGCCGACGCACGGGCGAGTGCAATCAGCGGATCGGGCATCTTGAACAGGTAGGCCGGTGGCGCTTCGCCGGGTTGTTTGCCGGGATAGACGTCGGCCGAACCTTGCGGCATGACAACGTGCTCCGGCACCCAGTACGAATCGAAACCGAGTTCCTCGGCACGCCGGGCAATGACCGCCGGATCGCCCGAGGGCTTGTCGCACAGATTCTGAAATACACCAACTGTGATCCCGTTAGAACGTTTGCTCATTATTGCTCTCTTGTGCTTGCGGTTTGATGGAGCCGGTCGCATTGCACCGGCAATCGGCTGTCGGCGCAATCGCCCCGTTCAGGTCAGCAGGTCGGCGAGCGCAGTCAGTGAAGTCACAGCGATATCCGGCACATGCGGCGTCTGACCGAAAGGCCGGCCGCGTCGGTCGATAAACGCTGCACGCATGCCGGCAGCTTTGGCGCCGATGCAGTCGAACGCATGGTTGGCGATGTGCATGACCTGCAGCGGCGCGAGGTCCAGGATTTCGCAGGCGCGCGCATAGGTCCGCCGATGCGGTTTGAAACAGCCCGCTTCCTGAACGGATATGGCGCGCTCGAACGTGAAGCCGAGATGAGGCTTGGCCGCCTCGAGCATGTCGCGATCGCCGTTCGACAGGATGACCAGTCGAAAACGCTGAGCCAGACGTGTCAGCGCCGCCGGCACTTCGGGAAACGGGCGGAGTGTTTCGATCGCCGCAACGAGTCGGCGGACGTCGTCGTTGTCATGCGCTAAACCGGCCCGCTCCAAGGTATAGCTGACGGCGCGGTGCCCGATCTCGCGATAGGGCGTGTGACCGTTGTTGCACAGACTGTCGATCATCGAATTCTCGAAATGTGTCCGACGCCACCACGTCACGAAACTATCGGGATCGCCATCCCACCCTCGCTCGCGTAAAAACGGCGTCGCCACGGCCGTCAAGCCACCCTGCATATCGACCACCGTGCCATACAGGTCAAAACTCAATACGCGGATCTCGCGTCGGATTAACTCGATGCCGGTCATGCTGATGGAAAGCTCGCCGTGTTGATTCCGGCAATCTAGCGCAGGGCTGACGCCATAAGCCAGCGCCATCGCTGTGCCGACCGCAGCTTGACAGTCTGCAGAGCCGCCAGTAGCGTCCTGCAGTCAGGCAACTATTGCCAACAGGAGTGATGACGTGAACAACAAGAAACTGCGTTTCGGCCTCTGGTACGATTTCCGTAATCCGCCGCAATGGCAGCGCGACAACACGGCGCTCTATCACGCCTGTTTCGATCAGATTGTGCGGGCCGAAGCAGCCGGATTCGACGATATCTGGTTATCCGAACATCATTTTCTCGAGGACTGCTATTCGCCCTCGATGCTCCCCATCGGCTGTGCCATTGCAGCCCGCACCAAGACAATTCGAATCGGTACCAGCGTGTTGCTGCTGCCGTTGCACGACCCGGTTCGCGTCGCTGAAGACGCCGCCACACTCGACGTCATTTCTGGCGGTCGACTCGAACTCGGTCTCGGCGTCGGTTACAAAGTCGAGGAACTGCGGGCCTGGGGCGTCGACCCGAAAACGCGCGGGCAGCGCATGGATGAAGGTATCGAGATCATTCAGCGGTTGTTTGCCGGTGAGCGCTTCAGCTATCACGGCAAGTATCATCAGTACGAAGACATCCAGCTTCGCCCGATGCCGGTGCAGAGGAATCCCCGCTTGTGGATAGCGGGCTTCAGTAACGTTGCGGTCAAACGTGCTGCGCGCGTCGGAGCAGGGTACATTGCGGTCGGCCCGATAGGCCCGTTCACGAAAGTCTACCGCGACGAGTTGAAAGCCTGCGGACGGGATCCGGACGACTACGAAGTCGCGGCAGGTTACGCCTGGTTGCACGTGGCGCGCGACCCTGAGAAACGCTGGGCCGAGGCGGTCGAACATCTCGCCTATCAGCAGAACTGCTATGGCGAATGGTTCAGCGCAGCCGGCATGGGCTTCATCAAACCGGTCTCGGCGACACGTGCTTCGATCGAGACCAATGATTGCTACATCGTCAGCCCGGAGCGGGCAATAACGATGATCAAGGAATATGTCGCGGCCACGGGCAGCAATCGCTTCTACACCTGGGCGGTGCCGCCGGGTCTGGATCCGAGTTGGTCGGACGAACACATCGAGTTGATGAGCAAGGAAGTGATGCCGGCTTTTCGCTGAGGGTGGCCGCCATATAAAAACGTGTTCCTGATTCCCGGCTACACAGTGGCCAGGGTCGGCCGCGGTGTGGGAAACGCGCTTCGGGACACGCAGCGAGTACGTCCATGTAAGCTCGGAAAATACATCCTGTATTTTCACGGTCCCGAAGCGCGTTTCCCACACCGCGACCTGCGCCGTGCAGAGGAATCAGGACCAGTGCCCAGGTCTGAGTCGCTCGCCGAGCCGCGAAGGCAGGCGAGGAGGAACGCCCCCGGGATTGCTGTAGCACCCGGCTACAGCACGGACAATCGTTGATTCCCATCGACCAGTTCGATGCCGGTGAACGCAGCGTGCGCTGTACCGTGCTGAAAAGTCGCGACGCAAATTAACCATATGCCCACGATGCGCGACGGCGGCGGGCCCATGGCGGCGTTGACATCGTCGTGAACTCGTCGATATTCGTCCAGCCAGCAACTTCGCGGATCTTCGCCCGTTCGTACGACCCAGTGCGTTTCGCGTTTCTGCCAGACTTTGATCGGGCAGTGAAAGTGGTAATCCCTGGCCAGGCTGCTGCTCCAGATCCAGGTCAGATCGCGGCCGTTGTCGAACTCGGCTGCGAGCGAAACGTAGTCGTGGGTGAGGTGGGTGTCTTCGGCAACTTCGCTCGGGTGTTGATCGAGTCGCCAGCGCCAGTGGAGGCTCGTCGTCGGGGTCAACGCCCAGTCCACCGCTTTGCGGATGATGCCTTGGTCATCTCTGGCATCAAGGCAGATGGCGCCGCGTCCGTGATGGTCGCAGCTTCGATAAATATCCGTGATGCCGGTCTCGCGCAGATAGTCCCAGCCGGCAGGCAGCACCGCCGGTGAGCGCAGTCGGGCAATCTCGGCATCCAGGCCAGGGTGATGAACAATTCCGCTCAGTTTTTCCAATCCGTGCTGCGCCGTGCCTGGCCATCGGATAGCAATGACCGGTAGTTCGCCGTGCAGGCGAGCATAAGCGGACTGCGGTGTCGCCAAGGCGCCGAAGTCGTCCTGCCACATGCCGAGATAAATACCGAGTTCGAGTTCGCCGTCGACATCGGCGACGAAGCTGCCGCTCTGGCGTGTGACGTTGACGATGCGTCCGCCAGGATGTACGCGCGCCCACAGATGAAAGCCGGGCCCGCCATGTAGCTGCGGATGACGTTCCGACCAGTGAATAACGCCGTCGGCCAGCAGGGTGTAATGCTGACCCCGCGCCAGGACCAGACCGGATTTTCGCCACGGGCGCTGGTTGCCGGGCAGCACAGTCCAGGTCGTGACATATTGCTGGGTTTCAGCCTGCGCTTTGATGGCGTCAAAAAAGCTGAGCATAAGTACTCGTGCAGTCACCTGGTTGGCAGCAGTTGTCTCTATCGTTACGTTGCATGACTACGTTTCACGTTAGCATAGGGTCTGCCAAACTGTCGTTGATGCAGCTGTTTTTTTACTCGCCGGATCATGTGTCTTGAACGTACGCCCTGGGTTCGCCAAGCGCGTTCGCAGTTGGCGCGTCGCACTGCTCGCTGGCGCGATTTTTCTCGCCGGCTGCGCAAGTACGCCTCGCGAAGAACCCGCTGCGCCACCGGAGCCGCCGCCGAGCGAAGCAGAGCCGCCGCTTCAGTCATCCGCCGTGCAGGACGCACTGGTGCTGAGCGCGCGGAAGCTGCTCGGTGCGACACTGATCAATTCGGGCGGTCGGCGTGTTGGCTACGATTGTGCCGGCGTCATGCGTTCGGTTTATCTGGCTCACGGCATCGACCTTTATGCCGGCAGCGTGGAGACACCCGGCGTCAACGGTGTTCGTCGAATCTACGACAACGTTCGCCGCCACGGCCGTCTGCACAATGGTCCCGGCGCCGCACCGGGCGATCTGGTGTTTTTCGACAATACCTGGGACTTCAATGGCGATGGCCGAGCCAACGATAGACTGACCCATGTCGGCCTGGTCGAGCGCGTCGAGGCAGACGGTACCATCCTGTTTATCAGCCGCGTGGCACGCGCTGTGGAGCGCTATCGGCTGAACCTGCTCGAACCCCACTACGCACGCGCCTCCGACGGTCGCCTGCTGAACGATTATCTGCGCCGTCGCCGCCCCGGTGATCGTGCCGATGTGCATTATCTGGCAGCTGAACTGTTTGCTGGCTTTGGTCGACGGGTCGGGCGTTGACGTTTTCACGGGTTCAGCAACTACTTCATCGGTGATTTTGCGCGGGGTACGTTGACATATGCGCAAAGCAGGCGGTCACTGGATTCGTTCGGCAAGGAAGTGATGCCGGCACTGCCGTGAACGGGGAGACTGAGGAACTGCGAAATCGGCGAAGTCGCGCTGTCGTTACGCTATGAGAGGCTTTATTTTCGAACACGCCCGGTAGCGTTTTTCAACTAAACTGCAGCGAAATCCAAGTCCATGGACGGGGCAATGCCGAGCAAATTCCGTATCTGCACTCGCATCGTTGGCGCCATAACACTGGCGACTGTCGTCTCCTGGTCGGCGGCACAAGCTGCCAATGTTTCGGTTCATGTACCCGATGGCAGTCCTGGTACGTTAGGGACAGACGGCAGCGAGCTTCCCGGGACCGGAGGCCCCGGCGACGCGGGAGGTAACGCCGCTCGCTCGCTCTCGAATATCGACAGCGCCAATTCACTAGACGTCCGTGCCGGTGCTGGCGGATTCGGCGGTGCGGGAGGACACACCGGCGCGCTGCGCGGCAACGGGGGCGAGGGCGGTCGCGGTGGCGACGGATCTGCATTGGTCGTTCAGCACATCGGCGGCATTGCTGCTGTCGCGGCTATCGGTGGGCGTGGCGGATTCGGTGGTGAGGGTGCGCAAGGTGGGGCGGGGGGTGCGGGAGGCAATGCGAGCGCATCGGCCTCAGGCGCTGTTTCCAACGGAGACGTTCGAGTGGCCGCAACGAGTATCGCGGGCAATGGAGGAAACGCCGGCGAGACGCTCGATCTGAACAATCCAGCCGCACTCTCCGGCAACGGTGGTGCGGCCATTGCCACTGCCTCGGCGACTACTCAGGGTGACGCCGAAGCCAGCGCCAGTGCTGAAGCCTATGGTGGCACGGGTGGTGGCGGTTATCTGGTCAGCGCGAACGGCGTTGTCGGCGGGCAGGTCGTGGTCGATGCGTATGCCTATTCGGCGCTCGGCGACGCACGGGCCAAGGCCTTAGCGGTGGGCGGCGGCGGTGGCGGCGGTGACAGTGCAAACGCCGTTGTCGTCAATGCTGCGCGTGGTGCGGCGGGCCGTACATTGTATCTAACACAGAATGCAGCCGGCGGTAGCAGCGGGGCCGGTCGTGCCGGTGACGCATTCTCGTCGTTGACTGCGACCAACGCTCTCGGCGGCTCGACCTTCGCGCTCGTGAACGCAGGTGGGGGCGATGCACACTTCAGCCAGGCAGGAGCGGCCATCACCGGCGGTGCGGCAATCGCTGAGGCACACATCAGCGGCAGCTTCGTCTACGGGAGCGCCAATACCGGAGCCTACGTCTCGGCCATGGGAGGTCAAGGCGCGAATGCGTCTTCCGATATTCAAGGCGTTCCCGGCATATTGCGTCGAGCAGGTGATGGCGGCGCGGCCGTAGTCCTGCCGAGTAGTGTCACATTGCTCACGAATGGGCATATCGGCGAATTCGTCATATCTACTCAAGCCATCGGTGGTGCGGGCGGCGACCTGGGTACCGATACGTCCGACGCTTCTGCCAATAATGTGGGAATGATGGCTGGCGATGGAGCTGATGTCGCGATGTTCAACACCGTTAGTGTTGTCGGCGCGGATACCGTTCGACTCACGCAACACGCTACTGGCGGCATCGGTGGGAATGGCGGTCAAGGCGGTCAGGTCGGCAACGGCGGTGATGCTGCCAGCGTACTCGATACCACCATTGAACTTTCCGACCCGTTCATCCGTGTCGTCGCTATCGGAGGTGATGCAGGTATCGGCGGCGCGCTAGACGTGCCGAATCTGCCCGTCGCGAAAGGCGGTGACGCTTCGGCAATTGCCGTCGTCCGCAATGATGGCGGTCGACTGGATTTGAATGGAACGAGCGTGGGTGGAAACGGGAATTGGATGCGGGGGTTCGATTCCAGCTTGAATAATGAACGCGGATTGGCAGCTGACGGCGGCAACGCTGTGACCAATCTGCGCGGTGAAACATCGCATGATGGTGCCGACGTCTTTGTGGCGGGCACCGCTCACGGCGGCAACGGCGCCTGGATCGACAGCCTTTCCGGCGCACTACGCGGCGGCTCGGCCGGCAATGCGGTCAGTAACGTTGTCGGCCAGAGCCTGGCGACAGAGTCCAATGTGACCCTGAGCAGCATCGCCACGGGCGGGTCGGGTGCGACGGGCATCTGGAGCACCGGTCACCAAGTCGCAATCGGAAGAGATGGTGGGACGGCCGACGCGAGCGCGACAGCTATCAATCAGCATGGACGCGAAACCAACGTTATGGTTAGCGCGGCAGGCGGCGCTGGAGGCTCGGCCGGCGGACTCTACGATGCGACACTCACCAGCGGCAACGGTGGGGCGGCCAATGCATTCGCGACCGTGGTATCGACCGGTGGCGGTTCGGTGACCGTCACGGTGCAGCAAATCGGTGGTAGCGGCGGGGGAGGCTTGAGTGGCGCGAACGGAGGTGATGGTGCGGCGTCGCATCTGCTGAACGCGGAATCGATTGAAGCTGACGGTAAACTGACTCTGGTGCAAGACGCTCAGGCCGGCTCTGGCGGTGAATTCACCCATCTTCTTACCGATCACGATGTGCTTGGCGGTAACGGCGGTGCGGCCAGCTCCGTATTGTCCTTTGACCACGAGCACGATCTGGATATCACGGTAAGCGCGAGGGGTGGCGTCGGTGGCTCGGGTTACTCCATCAATTTTTCACCATACTCCGTGCGTGGTGGTCATGGTGGAGACGCTGCTGCCATATTGCGGACAAGTGCAGGTGGCACGCTGAGTGCCGAAACGAGCGCCGTTGCGGGTGACGGTGGCTATGACTATAACGGGGAGTATCCGACCGGAGGCGAGGCCATCGCAATATTGTCCGCGAGTTCGCGCACGCTGACCTCTACCGCCGAACATCGCGCCAACGGACTTGCCGTCGGCGGCGAGCATGGTGGAAATGCGGTAAGTGAGACAAGTGCAGATGTGCTGGGCGGTTCTTTGCAGGTCAAGGACGTGGCATTCGGCTATCGCGGCAACGATGCCCTCGCTCGGGTTGCGTCGCGTGCGCGCGGAATCAATGAGGGCAGTAACCGATTGACGGTTGTTTCGCAGGCGCTGGTCGGTGACGACTATTTCTCATCCGTGGGCGATCCTTACCTGCCGGACCCTCAAGGCCCGCTCAGTCCGTCACTGACGCCCAGTGTGGCCAGTGCCAGCGCCGAAGCGCATGGGGCCGGTGAAGTGCTGGCCTATGCGCTGGTTGCTTCGCTGGAGACCGTTGATGCAAGCGCCAGTGCAATCGCCCGCAGTTTCGGTGGGCGCAGTGCGGTCGCGCAGGCCGAGGCAACGCGAATCAGCGGAGAGCTATCCGTCGTCAACGCCGTGAGTGAATCCGACACTATGGGCGCTGTGCATCGCGTCGCCGTGCATAGCGAGACTGCCCTGGGATTACATCTGCTGGCGGGAGCTTCGCTCGCTGCCGACGGAAATCTGGACCAGGATGGCACACGCGCCATTGATTTAGCTGTGCGTGCACGTGGTTCAGAATATACGGCGTCCCAACTTTATGGCGCGAACACCGTGGGTGCCGCGTTCACTTTGCTTGGGCAGGTGGATGTAAGTGCGTCCTTGACGCTCACTGAAACATTGAATGCCGCCAGTTTGTTTGCGTTGGATGCAGACATGCTCGATCCGCTGTCGCATCTGGTCATCCACTACCCGTACGATGATTCTGCCGATGACGCACGGAATGGCTTCACGCTCAGGGTGTTATTGGATAACCAGCTGTTGTGGCAGCCAGCTTCAGATAGTCAGGACACAGGGCCTTTGCATGTCATCGATCTGGGACTCGTCAGTACGCTGATGAGTCCTGGCAATCACGAGTTAAGCTTCGATTTTGTTTTTCTGCCACGGGCATCCAAGGTTAATTTGGATGTCGATATTTCATTTGGCACGCTCGCACCTTCAGCTGTGCCGTTACCGTCAGCGCTTTTTCTGTTATTAACCGCGTTGGTCACCATTGCAGGGTTACGACGCGGACAACTTCAATGGTCAGGGTTACCACCGGAAACACGGCACGTTCATTAGCCGTCCGTCCCGACTGGTATAGACCGACCTGATCGAAGACCATAACGTCATCGGAGAACCACGTCATGAACTACATCACGGTCGAAGAAGCCATTACACGCAACGGACTGCGCCTGGTTGTCGTCGCCGGCACGCCAAGCCCGTGGGGGCAGGCGGCCAAGGCGATGATCGAATACAAGCGCCTGGACTATGTGGCGGCGGCGCAGATCATGGGCGGCGCCAACGAGGCGTTGGTTGCCTGGGCCGGTGTCAACAGCGGTCCTGTCGTGGCCTGGAATGATGAGCGTCCGATCTCGCGCTGGGACGACATCCTGTTTCTGCTTGAACGCCTCGCGCCGCAGCGCCCATTGGTGCCGGAGGACATCGTCGACCGCGTCCGCTTGCTCGGGCTTGCCCAGGAGATCTGCGGTGAACTCGGACTCGGCTGGAACCGTCGGCTGAGCCTGTTTCAGCCGGCCATGCAGAGCGGCAATCCGCCTGAAATGGTGTTGAACATGGCGCGCAAGTATCGCTACAACGAAAGCGATGTAGCCACTGCCGAGGCACGCCAGATAACGAGTCTGACGTTGCTGGATGCCGTGTTGTCGGAACAACGTGCACGTGGACGCCGTTACTTTGTCGGTACGACGCCGACTGCGCTGGATTTCTACTGGGCAGCGTTCTGCAATCTGTTCGACATCCTGCCGCCAGCGCAGATGGCGGTCGACCCCGGTTTCCGCGTGATGTTGGAAACGCTTGCGCCAGCAGTAAGGGCAGCATTGTCACCGTTACTGATCAAGCACCGCGACCACATGATGCAGCAGTATTTCAAACTTCCGATGGAGCTGTAAGTGTGAGTATTCGTATCGGCTTCGGCCTGTTGAATTATCCTTTCGAAGACGGCCGCGGATTTTTTCGCTGGGTCGATATGCTCGAGCGCAATCGTGTCGATTCCGTGTGGCAGTCCGATCGTCTGATTTCGACCGATCCTTATCTCGAGTCGCTCGCCACGCTTGCTGCGCTGGCTGGCTGCACCGAGAGAATCAAGTTCGGCATGAATGCCATCGTTGCCCCGCTGCGTGATCCTCTGGTGCTCGCCAAGCAATGCGCGACGATCGATTACCTCAGCAACGGCCGTTTACTGCCGATGTTCGGCGTCGGCTATCCGCAGGCGGCCGAGTGGGCGGCCAGTGGTCGCAGCGCCGATCATCGTGGTTCGATTGCGAACGAGATGTTCGAACTCATGGCACGGTTGTGGAGCGAGGAATCGGTGACCTTCGAGGGTCGCTTTTTCCAGTATCGCAACGCCACGATTGCGCCGCGACCCGTGCAGCAACCGTTGCCGCTGTGGATTGGCGGCACGAGCGATGCCGCGGTCAAGCGAACAGCGAAATACGGCACTGGCTGGATTGGCGGCATCGCCAGCCCGGCCGACGTCAAGACCACAATCGAAGGGATACGGGCGGAATCAACGCGCCTCGGGCGGCGTATCGACGATGATCATTACGGAACGTCGCTCGCCTATCGAATCGGCAGCCCTGACGATGACGCAGTGCGTAATTCACCGTTCGTCAAGCGCACCGGCATCGGTGAGAATATCGACGTGAATCCGCTGTTCTGCATCGGCAGCCCGGCTGACCTGATCGCGCGGCTGCGCGAATATGTCGCGGTTGGCGCGTCCAAGTTCGTGCTGTTTCCGCTGGCCAATGGCGAAGCCGATATCCACGAGCAGACCCGCATCGTGCTCGATGAGGTCAAACGCGAGATAGAGGACCGCTAAGGGCCCTGGTCCTGAGTGTCCGCCGCCTTTGCGGCGGGCTCCCCCCTTCCAATACCAGCGACGTCTTAGCCTGACGCTTTGCCGGTAGGCCGTCAGCGGCGCGGTCGTTCTTCGCGCGCGCGCGCCTCGTTGACCCTCGCTGTACGCCCTTTCAACATCGCGCCGTTGAGTTCGGCAATCGCTGCCGCGCCTTCGGCCTTGTTCGGCATCTCGACAAAGCCGAAGCCTTTCGAGCGGCCGGTATCTCTATCGGTCACAATTTTGGCGCTGGTGACTTCGCCATGCTGTTCGAATGCTTCGCGCAGTTCGTCTACGGTGATGTCGTAAGACAGGTTACCCACATAAATGTCCATGAAACTGATTGCCTCTTCAAATGCGCCGTCCAGGGTATGCACCAAAACGCCCGCCTGACGGCACCAGGGCGGAAGTCGGGATGAAAAGGAAGGTTGAGAAATCGTCATTCGTCGGGGCAATAGCCGCCTGACCGCAGGAACTCGAAGTCGATACGACATACCGGCCGCTCGCAGACAAGGCACGGCTCGAGATCATCGGCGGCACGACACAGGCACGGAGGTCGCGTGCCTGGAAATGAAATCAAACATGGGTAAACATTGCTACCTGGCGTCACTCGCAATTCATCATAGACGCAGCAGTTGCCGGCCGCAACGCCAGCACTGAAATTACTGCAGCGCAAAAATAATGCGTCGCACCCGGTGAAAACAGCACTATTCTTCGCGCGCGCATCATCGCTCGATGACGACCTTACCGTAGACTTCGCGACCCTCAATCAAGTGCAGACCGTGCTTCAGTTCGGCGAACGGAAGGCGGCGAAAGATCACTGGATCAATCGCACTGCAGCGCAACAAATCGTAGAGATGTGCCTGACAGCGCGCTGCGCGTGCCGGGTCGCGTTCGAGATACTGGCCCCAAGCCAGTCCTATCACTGCCATGTTCTTCAGCAGCATGCGATTGCATTCGATGGTCGGGATGCGCCCACCGGCAAAGCCGATGATGAGAATGCGGCCTTCCCAGGCGATGCAGCGTTTGACTTGGTCGAACAGGTCGCCACCGACCGGGTCGTAAATGACATCGGCGCCACGTCCGCCCGTGATCGCCTTGACCCGTTCGACGATGTCCTCGTCGCGATAGTTGATGACGTGATCGGCGCCAGCCTGGCGACACACCGCGAGCTTTTCTGCGCTGCCGGCCGCAGCGATCACTTCGGCCCCGAAAACCTTACCTAATTGCACTGCCGCCAGTCCGACTCCACCCGATGCCCCGAGCACCAGCAGCACTTCACCGGTCTGTAGGTGGGCGCGATGCACCAGCGCGAAATACGAGGTGCCGTAAGTCACACTCAGTGCCGCCGCCTGGCTGTCGCTGACGTGTGCCGGCACCGGCCACGCCGAACCTTCCTCGACCAGAAAACAATCAGCCAGCGTGCCGCCTGCATGGACAAAGCCGACAGCGCGCTCGCCTACGCGCAAGGACGAGCCAGGGCCGACAGCTACGACGGTACCGACGCCTTCGACGCCCGGCACGCCGGGTAGCGTGGCGCGGTTCTGATATTGCCCCTGGCATAACAGCAGATCGGGAAAATTGAGCGATACCGCGGCAGTGCGGATCACCGCCTGGCCGGGTCCGGGTTCCGGCATCGAGCGTTCGCCCCATTCGAGAACGTCGGCATAGTGGCCGTTACGCGCGTATTGCCAGGCGTGCATCGTTCAGATCCTGTCGGTGGTGGCCGGTTCGGCAATGACTTCGTTCTCGATCACGCCGAGATTGCCAATCGAAATTCGGACCTTGTCGCCGACCGCAAGGAAACGGCGTGGGTTGAAACCGATGCCCACGCCGCTGGGTGTGCCGGTCAGGACCAGGTCACCCGGTTCCAGGGTGAACGCTGCCGTCAGCGTTGCAATCTGCTCAAAACAGTCGAACACGAGATGGCTGGTGTTCGAGTCCTGACGCAGCTCACCGTTGACCCAGGTCTTGACGTCGAGCGCATGCGGGTCCGGCACTTCATCGGCAGTCACCAGCCAGGGGCCGAAAGGACAATGCGTATCGAACGATTTGCCAAGCGTGAACGTCTGTGCGCGCATCTGCCAGTCGCGCACGCTGACATCGTTGCAGACGACATAACCGGCAATGACTTCGTGCGCGCGTTCACGTGGCACATGTCGGCAACGGCGCCCGATGACGAAGCCAAGCTCACCTTCGTAGTCGAGCTTGTCGGACACCCGTGGCAGATGAATGGGTGCATGCGGGCCATGCGCCGAGGTCGATTGTTTGTTGAAAAACATCGGGAAGCTCGGTGTTTCCATCCCCGTTTCCGCAATGTGATCCTTGTAGTTCAAGCCGATGGCCAGGATCTTGGGCGGACGAAGCACCGGCGCACACAGCGTCACTGCTGATAGCGCGAGTTGCGGTCCGCTGGCACGTGCCGCGCGCTGCATCGCCTCGCTGCCAGCATCGAGCAGGGCGATCATGTCGCCAGGTAATCCCGCTGCAGTGAGATCGATGACATGATCCCCGTCGACTCTTCCAATGCGCGTACGGCCGTCGTGGGTGAACGTGGTCAGTTTCATAACAGGTTTCCGTCTAGCCAGATGAAGTCAGCCAAATTGAATTAACGATAGTGAAGCAGCTGGTAGGTATCCAGCCACATGCTTCGGTCCGGCGGGATGACGACCGTCGTCATCGGATCGCGAATGATGGCTGGCCCGACGATGAGATTGCCCGGCTTCAATTCGGCCATCTCGTAAACCTTGAAACGCACCCAGCCGGTCTTGTGATAGACCTCGCGCGTTCCGACCAGGGCCGCAGGCGTCGGCATTGCGCCACTCATGGAATGCTGCCGCAAGCGGGGTTGTGGCTTGGCCGCAATCGCCTCGAGACTGACGACCGACAGCGAATAGCCGGCGCTGCTGAACTTGGCACCTTCGGGATAGACCTTGGCGTACATCGCCTCGAACGCCGCCACCAGATGGCGGATGTCGTCGGGGCCACGCATGAGGCCCGAGTCAAGCGCCGTTTCGAAACTTTCGATTTGTCCGATATAGCGTGCCGAGACGCCGTAACGGAACGTCAGGTCATCGGGTGCGATACCTTCGGCGGCCATTTCGCGTCGCGCTTCGTCTTCGAGTTCGCGCCAGGCACGATCGATATCCACTGCAATCGCACTCAGTTCGACGTCGCCCGCGTTGGCGGGGATCAGTATGCGCGAGCCGCGATCGTAGCGATGCATGTACTCGGCGCAGGCTGCCCCGAAAGCAGAGAAACCTGCCGCCCACGGCATCGTGATGACGTCCTTGAACGCGATCCCTTCGGCGAAGCCATGCATATGTACCGGGCCGGCGCCGCCGTAGTAGAGCATGGTGAAATCGTGCGTGTCGTAACCTTTGGCCGCGACCATGGTGCGCAGGAGGTCATTCATTTCGGCATTGATGAGCCCGAGTACGCCGGCGCCGGCGGCGTAGACATCGAGACCGAGCGGTTCGGCGATGGTCGTCGTCAGTGCTGCCAATGCCGCTTCGCGATTGAGACGGATCTGGCCGCCGAGAAAATAATCGGGGTCGACATAGCCGAGTGCGACATTGATGTCGGTGATGGTCAGCCGATCGAACGTATGGCAGACACCGACGCCGGCACCGGCCGATTCGGGGCCGACATGCAGTCGCTTGTATTCGTCCAGCCAGACCACACTGCCGGCACCGTTGCCGGCCGAATCGAGTTGCACCATCGGCAGCGCCAGACGATGACCGGCGATGTCGGCGCTCTTGGCAATGCCGAGCCGGCCATCGACGATGAGGCCGACATCGAAACTGGTGCCGCCCATGTCAGCGGTCACGATATTGTCGAGGCCGAGTTCGCGGGCAATGAACTGAGCGCCGATGAGGCCACCAATCGGGCCTGAAATCATGGTTTCGTAGAGGCGCGGGTAATCCATGTTCACGGCACCGCCATACGACAACAACGTCAGCAGCCGACCTGTGAAACCGGTGGCCTGCGCTTCGCGCTCGACATCCTGCAGCGAGCCACGAACCTGTTCTGCCGCAAAACATTGGAACAGCAGACTCTTCAGGCGACTGTTCTCCTTGGCGACCGGTGCGACATCAGCCGAACAGACTACCGGTACTTCGAGTCCGCGTTCGCGCACCAGCGCGGCGACGATATCGCGGGCCTGGTGCTCGTGGCGCGGGTCGACGAAGGAATACAGGAACAGTATGCCGATCACTTCGCAGCCGCTGTCGAGGAGTTTGCGCGCGCCTTCTGCGACTTGCCGTTCATTGACCGGGATGAGCGTATGGCCTGCCGGCAGATGAATATTGCCCTGGTAGCAGCCACCGCCCATGCGCTCGCTGACGCTGACGACGTTACGCCGATCGACGAGCGGGCGCGTATGTCGATGCAACTGTTGATGCAGCCCTTCGGCCTGGCTCTGTCCAAGATAAGTCAGGCCGCCCTCCATGACGGTGATGTCCTCGAACCCGCGCGTGACAATCAAGCCGACCTTGCGCCCTTCGCCGGTCAGGATGGTGTTCAGCATGCCGGTGCCGCAATAGATATCGGCCGCGCACCGGGTGTGAACCGTCCTGCTGTCGAGGCCGACGGACTGTGCGGCATCGGCAACGGAATCGCGGTAGCTGCGCGCCTGATCGTCGCGCCGGCTGATCGATTTGCCGACCGTGAAGGTGCCATCGGGCTTAACCAGAATGGCGTCGGTCATGGTGCCACCGGCGTCGAGCGCGAGAATATATTCCCGTGCTCCGCCGATATGCGCGGCAGGCATGCTCATGGCGATACTCCCCTGTGACGGCCGCGCTTCACTCGCGCGGCATGGACGGACGGTGACTGGTTACGCTATGCCTGAGGACCATTGCGCGGTGACGCGCGATGATCGGTCGGTATACCAGTCGTCGGCTTCATCGCTGAGCGGCTGTCCCAGGTATTCGCGATAGAATTTATCGAGGTCCGGCAGCATCTCGAAGACTATCGGATACCCCGGTGCAACGACCTCTACGGCGTGCTGCGTTGCGCACTCAGGACAAAAGAACTCGCGAACTTCCTGCCACCCCGGTTCAGGCACCGCTGGCGCCGGATCGAAGACTTCGGCCATCGCTGCCAGCGTTTTTCGCGTGCGGATGCGGCAGCGCAATTTCCAGTTTTCGCGGTAGTCGCCGAAATCGAATCCGCATTCACATTTCGTTACGCGCCCGCCATTGGCTGAGGCCACGATGTAAAGCTTGTCGCCAAGCCGCAGCAGGATGCGTTCGGGCCAGGCGACCCGTGCCTGCAGCACGGCAATGTAGTTGAAGAAACGCGCGCTGTCCTTGCGCGGCATTTTCTGCAGGCGGAGCACGTTGTCATCATCGATCGTGCCGTTGACGAGCTGGGCAATGAGCTCCCGGCTGACGGCGTTCTGGTCAGGCATCGCTCAGTCCTCGCCGTAAGTGAAAGTGGCCGGCAATTGCCAGAACCCGTGAAACTCATTGTGGAACTTGTCGAAGCTCAAACTCTGCTGATACATCTCGCGGACTTCAGGCACAAACGCACCATCCTCGACCTGCGTTCTCTCGCTCTGCCACCACTGTTCCACTGTGACTGACTCGGCCAGGCGGGCGCGGCGCAGAGCAACGCGTTTGGTCTCCGTTGCCGGCCGATCGAGTTGCCACTGTCCGTCTGCATCACAATGGGCGACGACCCCGTGCATGGCACTGACGAAATCGTAATGCGGGCACATGCCGTCGTTGAGATCGGCAATGACCAACGCCGGATCGCGGTCGAGCGGATCGCCCCAGCCGCCGGATGAACCGGCTGCATCGACAAACAGATCGTTATCTTTCAGCGCCAGCTCCGGGCAGTCGGTTTTCCAGATCTCCAGGTTCTCGACGGTGAGCCGTCCAGCATCGACCATCTCAAGCAATTCGCGGGCATCGCGCGGCGTTTCGCCGTCAGCGATCAATTCGGGGAGGTTGGTGCCACGCGCAGAAATCATGAAGCTGCCCGGGCCGGGGTAAGCGCCGGACATGCCGAGCGCAACGGAAGGGGTGCACGACAGGCCGCCGTTAGGCCGGGTCAGGCCGACATGCTTACCGGGCTGCACGCACCAGTGCACCGATGAATTGCCGGGCCCACCGCGATACTTGCCGTAGCCGAAATAGCCCGGTAACAGCTTGCGCCCGAGATAGAACAACGGTGGTACGGTGCTCTCGAATTCCTCGGCATCGCCAATTGTCGCCATCTGTGACCAGGCCGCCCAGACCAGGGGCTCGCCGTCTTTATAGCACCAGGCGCCGCGCCCGGTGCCACCCAGCCATTCGAAATTCGTGAAGCCGTAACTGGTGCCGTCGTCGGTCGTGCCCTGACCCTGGAAAGCGCCCCAGTTGCCGTCGATGGTAAACGCCTCTTCGAGATAGCCGCGCGAGAACATCGCGCGACTCACGGCGCCGAAACCGATGCTGTTCAGGGCAACTGTCTGCGCCCACAGATTGGCGTTGCTGGTGAATTCGTTATCCGGATTGTAGATGCTGCCTTTCGGATAATGCCGCTGTACCGCGAGATCGATCCCGGCAGTCACTTTGGTATTGTGCGCGAACGAATTGATCATGCCGAGAAACACCGCGCAATCTGTGCCACCGGGCGTGGCGTTATACGAGTGATAACCCCATTTTGAGCTGCCTTCGGCATCCAGCAGCAAGCCTTTTTCGTTCGGTTCTATACTGCCGCGCACGTGAATGAGCGTGTTCTTGTCGGCATGCGACCAGACATGCTGCAGGCCCTTGTACTTAACTAACCGGAACGCGCAGCCATTGTAGGTGCCCGGGACCATCGTCGCGCGCATGTTGTCGACGACCATGCGACGCGATTCCTCGATTACTTCGCGGATGGCGCGCTTGTAATAATCGAGACCGAATTCGGCGATCAGCGCATGCGTCGCGGCATGTACCATGGCACAGCCGGCGAGGCGCATCTTGTCGTCGAGAATATTCATCGTCGCTGCGCGCGTCCGGCGCTCCCAGATCGCGCGCCACCACGATTCCTGTTTCAGGTTGCGCCCGGTGCGCATCGGCGGGCAGACCAGACCGTCCATGAATGTGTCGACCGAGAACGTCGCCCAGCTGCCGGCGACCGGCGCACCGTTTTCCATCAGATGATTGATGCCGACGGCCCAGGCGACGATCTCGCCGTCGATGCAGATCGGCACGAACGAATAAAAATCGCCGGGATGCGGCACACCGCCGGTCAGGCCATCACTGACTGCGTAGACATCGCCGTCGTCGATGCCGTCATTGACGTCATAGTCGTGATCGGCCATGTAACGGACCGAGACCGGGAAGATCACGGTATGTGAGAGGAACCCGAGCGACACGGCGAGCGTGTCGCCTTCCGGTGTCGCGATCCCCCACAGGCACTCGCCCATTTCACGCGAGCCGGGACTGGCCGCAACGAAGCGCGCGGATTCGCGTGCAGCCAGCACCGCGCTGTGCAGCTTGGCGTAAAAACGTTCGTATTTGATCGGGTCGGCGTCGCGGAGGCTGAGCTCGGTCACGCCATAGTAGTGCCCGGTCTCAGCAGTCAGCCGATCGCGTTCGGCGATGCGCTGGCGCAGCGTGGGGCGGGGTACGGCGATCCCGCGCGAAACCTGGTCAATGACCTCACGTTCTATCGTTGCCATGAAGACTCCTCCCCTTCGATGCTGCGCTGCAATGAGTGTGGCTGTTCGCCGACTCCCGGCACTGCGGTCAGGCGCCGAGAGCGGAATACACGCATGCTTCCGCGATAGGCCAGGACTCTACGATTAATCCTGAACGGCAGCAACGGTCGGTCCGGCCTGGGTACGCAGACTCGGCCAGCGTCTCGGTTACAATCGGCCGCCACTGCGGCGCGACGGCCGCACGAAAATATACCGAGGTCGTGCGCCATCACCGGGCCGGCCTGCAGAACTGAAGCGAGGAGCTCATGAAAATAGCGTACATGCCCGACACGCATTTCGGCGTCTACGATCAGGTTGCGACGCCAACCCCTGACGAGGTCGCTGATGCAATGGATCATTGCATCGCCGAGAGCGTGCTGGCCGAGCGCGTCGGCTTCGACGGCTTGTGGGTACCGGAACGCCACCAACGGCCGGAAACCTGGTGGCCGAATACCACATCGCAACTGGCCGTCCTGGCTGCCGTGACCAATCGCGTACAGCTCGCGTGCACGGTCATGCAGCCGACTTTCCATCACCCCATCCATCTCGCCGAATCGCTTGCCGCAGTCGACAATTTGAGCCGCGGGCGTCTCGTGTTCGGTGCCGGCGTCGGCTATCACCCGGACTATTTCCGCTGTTTCGGTGTGCCGTTCGACGGTCGTGGCAAACGTTTCGAAGAGACCATGGATTGCATCGTCGGGGCCTGGACCGAGGAAGAATTCAACTATCACGGCAAGTATTTCCACTATGAAGGCGTGCGCCTCACGCCACACCCGTATCAGAAGCCGCGCCCGCCGATCTGGATTGGTGCGTTCGCACCGAAAGCGATGGAACGCGCGCTCAACTACGAAGGCTGGTGCCTGTGGTTCCCGCCGCATGTCAGTGAGCTGGCGCCGGCCGTGAAGAGCATGCGCGAACGGGCAGCAGAGCGGAACAAACTGGATTTCCAGATCACGATTGGTTTCGAGGGCTGGTTGTCCGACGATCCGCGTGTGCGAGAGAAGCACGGCCATCGCTGGGTACGCGAGTGGAGTTTTTACGCCGAGAAAGGTCTTTCGCCGGATGCTGAAGCCACAGACATGCTGGACCAGATCGAGAATATGTTCCTATGCCTGGGCAACAAACAGAAATGGGTCGATCGCATGGGTGCGATGAAAGAGCAGGTCAATCCGGACTGGCTCTGCATACGCACACGTAATCCGGTCAATCCAGGTCAACACTATCCCTCGCGGACGGAATGCCTGGAAGTGATCGAGGCTTTTGGCGAGATTCTGAATGACATCCGCTGATGCAAAGGAGAAACCCATGAAACTCGGACTCGTTGTCGGCTATTCCGGCGCGCACGTCAAACTACCGATGGACCTCGTTCACACTGCCGAAGCGGCAGGCTTCGATTCGGTCTGGAGTGCGGAGGCATGGGGTTCGGATGCTGTCACGCCGGTCGCCTGGATCCTCGCGCAGACCACGCGCATCAAGGCCGGCACGGCCATCATGCAGATGGCGGCACGCACACCGGCAATGACCGCGATGACGGCGATGACGCTCGACCATCTGTCGGGCGGGCGTTTCATGCTCGGCATCGGGCCGTCAGGCCCACAGGTCATCGAAGGCTGGTATGGCCAGCCCTATGGCAAACCGCTGGGGCGCACGCGCGAATATATTTCCATCATGCGAACTATCTTCAAACGCGAGGTGCCGTTGACGCATGAAGGCGAGCACTATCAGATCCCTTTTCGCGGCGAAGGCAGTCTGGGCCTGGGCAAACCACTGAAAAGCATCCTGCACGGCAATCCGAACATCCCGATCTATACCGGGGTCGCGACTGAGAAGGGGGTCTCGACTGCAGCTGAAATCGCCGACGGCTGTTTCATGATCTGGATCAACCCCGACCGCCCGGAGATGTTCGCACCGGCGCTGAAAGCGGGCTTCGACAAGGCCGGGGGCGGCAAGAGCATGACGAATTTCGACTTTGCGCCGTTCGTGCGCATGGCCATGGGGCCGGATCTCGCGGCCTGTCGCCAGCAACTCAAACATCATTTCGCGCTCTATATCGGTGGCATGGGCGCGCGTGAAAAGAACTTCTATAACGACTACACCAAACGACTCGGCTACGTGGACGCGGCGATCGAGATCCAGGACCTGTTTTTGTCCGGGCGCAAAGAAGAAGCGGCCGCAGCAGTGCCCGATCAGTACATCGACGATTGCTGTCTGGTCGGGCCGCCGGCGCATATCCGCGAACAGCTCTCGCGCTGGAAAGCGGCGTCCAAACGCGGAGATTTCGGCACCATGATCCTGTCGGCAAGCAGTGCCGAGGAAATCCGCCTGGTCGCCGAAACGGTGCTGTAACCCTGTCTGGCGCACTGCGACATAGCGTCGCAGTGCAGCGCAGTGGCGGCGGCGCGCGGCATAATGTGCCGATGGATACGACACTCCGTTATCTGCTGTTCATCCGCCTGGTCGTGATCGGCGGCCAGGTCGTCGCGCTGATTGCCATGGATAGGATTTTCGGTGTGGCGGTGCCGTGGCCGGCAGTCAGTCTCATCCTGCTCCTGCTTGCCGCGCTGACGGGGGGGACCTGGCTGCTTCGCAGCAGCACCGGTCGCGACCAGCGTCTCTATCTGTTCCATTCGAGCGCCGATATCGTCGCGCTCTCGGCACTGGTCTATTTCACTGGCGGTGCATTCAATCCTTTTATTTCGCTTTTTCTGCTGCCGATAGTGTTCGCCGCCGCTGCGATGCCGCCAGCTTCCACCGCCGGCATCACGCTGCTGGCTGGCACCTGCTACACGGCGTTGATGTTTATTCAACCAGCCGCTCCTCAGGTGGATGTGCATCTGCATGGCCATCTGCAGGGCGATGCAGGCCGCTTTGATCTCCACGTGTGGGGCATGTGGTACGGCTTTGTCCTGAGCGCTGTGTGTGTGGCGTTGTTTGTCGCCCGCATCGCGCGGCGGCAACGCGTGCGCGACCGCGAACTCGCCGACCTGCGCGAAGCGGCACTCGAAAACGAGCGCATGCTCGCGCTCGGGACGCTGGCTGCCGGTACCGCGCATGAACTCGGAACGCCGCTGTCGACTATCGCAATCCTCGCCGGCGAACTCGCCGAAACCGCGGTTCGTCCGGTCGATCGCGACCAGTTGCGCCGACTGCAACAGCAGGTCGCACGGTGCAAGGAGATTCTCTCGCGCATGGCGGCCGGCGCCGGGAATCTGCGAGCAGAGAGCGGGCAGCGGGTGGATCTGGCGAACTATCTCGAAACGCTCGTCGCTGATTGGCATCAACGACGTCCTGAAGTGCATCTGGCACAGATCTGGAACGGGCAGCGTCCTGCGCCCAGTATCGTCGCCGATCGCGTCATCGGGCAGGCCATCGTCAACGTGCTCGATAACGCCGCCGATGCCGCCAGCCGGCAGGTCACGGTTCGAGGAACCTGGGACGAGCACGCTTTCGAACTGGCCGTCGACGACGATGGCGAGGGCATTGCTCCCGATATTCGTGCACGCATTGGCCGCGAAGCGCTGACAACCAAAGCGGATGGCATGGGCATTGGACTGTTGCTGTCGCGCTCGATCGTCGAGCGTCTCGGTGGCACCCTCGCACTGGATGTCCGCCCGCGGATGGGCACGAGTGCGCGCATTACCCTGCCGCTGGCGCCGTTGTCCCTGGCATGAACGGCCCGCAATCAGACCTGGCCGGGACCTGCCTGATCGTTGATGACGACCCTGATTTCGTTGCTGCACTCAGTGCAGCACTTTTGCGGCGCGGCTATCGCGTCGTCAGCGCTGCCGACGGCGAGGGTGCCTGTGCTGTCGCGACCCGCGAACAGCCTGGCGCGATCGTGCTCGACCTGCGTCTGCGTGACGACTCCGGGCTCGACCTGGTCGAACCGCTGCTGGCTGCCTGCCCAAACGCACGCATTGTCGTATTGACTGGCTATGCGAGTATTACGACAGCCGTCCGTGCGATCAAACTTGGCGCTGTGGAGTATCTGACCAAGCCTGCCGACGCCAACGAAATCGTCGCCGCGTTTCGGCAGCGATCGGAACAGGTCGCGGTCGATGTCAGCAGCCGACCGACGCCATTAATCCAGCTCGAATGGGAGCACATCCAGAAGACCCTGGTAGCCTGCGCCGGCAATATCTCGGTCGCGGCCAAGCGGCTCGGCATGCACCGACGCACGCTGCAGCGCAAACTGCAGAAACGCCCGGCAGGCTTGTAGCTGCGATCGACGTTATCTCGTTTCCAGCCGCTGACTAAGCTGCGAGAATGGCTCGGCCACGCGCGTCTTGGCGGGGGGCGTGCGCTACCAGTACACTCGCGGCGGCCCGCCGGCCACCCCAGTCCTGCGCAGAGACAGCAACGATGACTTACGGAATACTTTCTTTCGGTGCCTACGTGCCGCCGTTGCGGCTGTCACGCCAGGCAATTCTTGGCGCCGTCGGCTGGGCGGTGCCCTCGTTGCGCGGACTGGCCGCAGGCGAACGCGCTGTCGCCAACTGGGACGAAGACGCCATCACCATGGCGGTGGAAGCAGGGCGCGATTGCCTGGCGGGGATGGACACGCCGGTAACGCAACTCAATCTGGCTTCAACGACGCTGCCGTTTGCCGATCGCAGCAACGGTGGTCTGGTCGCCGACGCGCTGGTTCTCGATAACCAGGTCATGGTCGAAGATCTCGCGGGCAGCCGTCGCGCCGCTACTTCTGCACTGGCGCGCCTCGCACATGGCGGCGCCACGACGCTGCTGTTGGCCAGCGATTGCCGCGAAACGCGGCCCGGCAGTGCGCAGGAAATGCTCTATGGGCATGGTGCCGGTGCTGTTCTCGTCGGCGACGGTCGACCGGTGGCGACGTTTCTCGCTGCGGCGTCCTGCCATGAAGACCTCGTCGATCAGTATCGCGCGTCGGACGCCGAATACGACTACAGCCTGGAAGAACGCTGGGTACGCGAAGAGGGCTATCTCAAAATCGTGCCGTTGGTCATGGAACGCGCTGCAGCCGCAGCTTGCATTGCACTCAAGGACATTGATCGCATTGCGCTGCACGGTTCACTCGATACCGCGCGCGCACTGGCCAAAAGACTCGATATCGACGCCCGGCGTTTTGTCGACCCCCTGGTCGGTCAGTGCGGCGACTGCGGTGCCGCGCAGCCGTTGTTGCAACTGGCGCTGGCGCTCGGGCAGGCGGCGCCGGGCGAGCGCATCATGCTGGTGGGTTTCGGCCAGGGCGCCGATGCCATCCTCATCGAGACCACCGCGCAGTTGAGCCAGGTGCAGCCCGGTCGCGGACCGCAGCATTATCTCGATGCGCATCGACGCACCGACAACTACACGTTTTTTCTCTCGTTGCGCAATCAGATCTCGATCGATTTCGGCATTCGTTCCGAACGCGATAACCGGACTGCACTGTCGGCTTACTATCGCAAGCGGCGCGATATCAACTCCATGCTGGGCGGGCGCTGCCGCGCGTGCAATACGCTGCAGTTTCCGCGCAGTCTGGTGTGTGTGAAATGCAGCGCCGCGGATTCGCAGGAACCCGAGACACTGTCCAATCTGCTCGGGCGGGTCAAATCGTTCACCGAAGACTGGTTGGCCTATACGCCGTCGCCGCCTTACATCTACGGCAACGTCGAGTTTCAGGACGGCGCCAACATCATGCTCGAGTTCACTGATTTCGCCGCCGGACAGATCAAGGTGGGCGACAATGTTCGGCTCGTCTTCCGCATCAAGGATTTCGATCCGAAACGAAACTTCCGGCGCTATTTCTGGAAACCGGCACCTCTGCTCGGTCAGCCCACCACCGCAATAGATTCAGCCTAAGTTCGACAGGCTGCCAGGAGACTAGACATGGCCAAAGGCATCAAGGACAAAGTTGCGATCATCGGCATGGGCTGCACCAAGTTTGGCGAACGCTGGGACTGCGGGCCCGAAGAGTTGATTGTCGAAGCGTTCAACGAAGCACTGGCCGACGCCAGGGTCGAACGCAACGACATCGAGATGGCCTGGCTGGGTCTGTTTTTTCAGGAACAGAGCGCCGGCAAGTCGGCGCTGCCGCTCAGCATGTCTCTGCGGCTGCCGAACATACCTGTCACACGGGTCGAGAATCTCTGCGCAACTGGCACTGAAGCGCTGCGTGGCGCAGCGTATGCGGTCGCCGCTGGTGCCTGCGATATCGCGCTCGCGGTTGGCGTCGAGAAACTGAAAGATACCGGCTATGGCGGTCTGCCCGAGCGCAGCAAAGGCACCTTCGACGACCTGTGGCTGCCGAATGCGACGGCACCGGGCGCATTCGCCCAGCTGGCTAGCGCCTATGCCGCGAAACACCGCTGTGACATGAGCGATCTCAAACGCGCGATGGCGCACATTTCCTACAAAAGCCATATCAACGGTGCGCTCAACCCGAAAGCGCATCTGCAGCGCGAGATCACTGAAGAACAGGCACTGAATGCGCCGATGATCGCTTATCCGCTGGGGCTCTACGATTGCTGCGGTGTCAGCGATGGCGCCGCATGCGCGATTGTCACCAGCGTCGAAAAAGCCCGCGAGATGGGCTTCAGGGATCTGGTCACAATCAAGGCCATGCAGCTCGCCCCGAGCAATGGTCTCGAGATGTCGAATACGGCGTGGGACGGCAGCTATCTGCTGACGACGCGGATTGCCGCCGAACGGGCTTACAGAGAAGCCGGCGTGACCAATCCCGCCAAAGAACTCGACATGACGGAAGTGCACGACTGTTTTTCGGTTACTGAACTGGTGGTGATGGAGGACCTCGGTTTGAGTCCAGAAGGAGGTGCCATCAAAGATGTGCTCGATGGCAAGTTCGACCGCGATGGCGAGGTCCCGTGCCAGATCGATGGCGGACTGAAATGTTTCGGCCATCCTATCGGTGCAAGCGGCCTGCGCATGGCTTACGAGATGTATCTGCAACTGCTCGGGCGCGCTGGTAAACGGCAGCTCTCCAATCCGACGCTGGGTTTGACGCACAATCTGGGTGGGCATCCGTTCCGTAACGTGGCGAGCGTGTCGATTTTTGGTCTGCACGCGCCATAGCGTGCGTCTGACCCTCCAACAGTATTCCGGAGCAGTCGCATGAATGTGTATCGTTCGCCCTGGACCACGCCCGATCACGAAACGTATCGAGACGCCGTGCGCCGGTTCGTCCTGAACGAATTCGTTCCGCATCGCGATCGCTGGATCGAGCAGGGCCATCCCGAACCGGAGGTGTGGCGCAAGGCCGGTGAAGTCGGTCTGCTGTGCCCGGACGTTCCGGCGGAATACGGCGGTGGTGGCGGCGATTTCGGTTTCGACGTCATCACCTATGAAGAGATCCAGCGCGCCTGCGTCTCCAGTTTTGGCAATGGCATACAGAGTATCGTTGCGCATTACCTCATGCGCTATGGGACCGAGGAACAACGCCATCGCTGGCTGCCGCGGATGGCAACCGGCGAATTCATCGCGGCGATCGCGATGACCGAGCCCGGTACCGGTTCAGATCTGCAGGCAGTGAAGACACGCGCGATGCTGGATGGCGACGTGTATGTACTGAATGGATCGAAGACGTTCATCACCAACGGTTACAACGCGAACCTGATCTGCGTGATCTGTAAGACCAATCCGGACGAGCGCGCCAAAGGTATTTCGCTGTTGATGGTCGAAGTCGACGAAGTCGAGGGTTTCCGCCGCAACAAGCCATTGAAGAAAATCGGCATGAAAGGGCAGGATACCTGCGAGCTCTTCTTCGACGATTGCCGCGTACCGGCCGGTAATATTCTCGGCGGCGTTCCCGGGCAGGGTTTCTATCAGCTCATGGCGCAACTGCCGCGCGAACGACTGATTATCGCTGTAGCCGGCGTCGCCGCCATGGAGCAGGCGCTGGAAGGCACCATCGAGTACGTCAAACAGCGCCGCGCTTTCGGTCAGGCCCTGGCCGAATTTCAAAACACCAAATTCACGCTGGCCGAGATCAAGACGGAAGCGCGGATAGCACGCGTGTTTGTCGACTATTGTATTGTCGAGCTGATAGCCGGGCGCCTCGACAACGAGACCGCGTCGATGGCCAAGTGGTGGTGCAGCGAGAAGCAGTTCGAGGCAGCGCACCGTTGCTTGCAACTCCATGGTGGTTACGGCTATATGATGGAGTACCCGATAGCGCATTATTTCGCCGACAGCCGTGTGCAGATGATTTACGGCGGGTCGAACGAGATCATGAAGGAACTGATCGCGCGCGCGCTGTAGCAGGCCGGTGACTAACAACGCGAATCTGTATGCGCATTTTGCTCAGCGCTTCAACGCTGAGGATTGCTGCGTGGAAACCCCGACTGGTGACTGTTACACCGGCGCCGACCTCGAGCAGTGGTCGGCGCGTGCAGCTAACACCCTGGTCGAACTCGGACTCGAACCCGGCGATCGGGTCGCCGTCGTTGCCGACAAGTCGCTCGAACTGCTGTGGCTGTATCTCGGCTGCCTGCGCGCCGGTTGCGTCTATCACCCGCTCAACCCGACTTATACCGAGACTGAGCTGGCGTTTTTCCTGCGGGATTCGGCATCGCGTCTGGTTGTGTGCGAAAACGCACTGCTGACCCGGGTGACCGCTGCCGCAGCTGACAGCCCATCAGTCCAGCGCATTCTGACCGTTGGTGGCCACGGTGTGGACTACATCGACCACCGGTGGCAGTCCGCGGCACCGACATTCGCAACGCAGTGCGTCGCCGTCGGCGAGCCCGCTGCGCTGCTCTATTCGTCCGGTACGACCGGCAAACCGAAAGGCATCCCGATCACTCACGGTAATCTACTGACGAATGCGCAGGCGCTGGTCGCGGCGTGGGCATTCAGCGGCGATGACATCCTGGTGCATGCGCTGCCGTTGTATCACGTGCATGGCTTGTTCATCACGCTCGGGCCAGCGCTGTTGGCAGGAACACGCGTGCGATTTCTGCCGCGCTTCGAGCCGGGGGCCGTCATCGCGGCACTGGCGGGCGCAACCATGATGGCCGGTGTGCCAACTTATTATACGAGGCTGCTCAATACGTCAGCATTCACACGTGAGTGCTGCGCCAGTGTGCGTGTTTTCATTTCCGGGTCGGCACCGCTGAGCGAAGCGACATTCAGCGCTTTCGAGGAGCGTACCGGGCAGCGCATTCTCGAGCGCTACGGCATGACCGAAACCGGTATCAATACGTCAAATCCGCTGCATGGCATGCGGAAGCCGGGCTCGGTCGGTCCACCTCTGGCGGGCGTTGCGCTCCGTATCGTCGATGACGGCGGCAAAATTCTCGGCAGCGGCGCTATCGGCAACATTGAAGTTCATGGGCCGAATGTGTTCGGTGGATACCGGGGACTGCCAGAGACCACCGCCGAAGCTTTTACTGCCGACGGCTATTTCCGTACTGGCGATCAGGGTTACCTGGACGCCGACGGCTATCTGCATATCGTCGGACGCAGCAAGGACATGATCATCACTGGTGGTCTGAACGTGTACCCGAAAGAGATTGAGCGCGAACTGGAGAGCTGTGCCGGCGTCATCGAGGCCGCCGTCTTCGGTGTCCCGCATGCCGATTATGGCGAGGCGGTCGTCGCTGCAGTCGTCGGCAATGGCACATCGTTGCCGGGCGATGTGTTGATTGGAGAGCTGAAAACCCGGCTTGCCGGCTACAAGGTGCCGAAGCAAATCGTCGTTGTCGACGACCTGCCGCGCAACAGCATGGGCAAGGTCCAGAAAAATCTGCTGCGTGAACGACATGCCGCGCTGTTCGAACAGCAGCGACTATAATTCGGCCACATTGCATTATTTATCCTGAGGGGAGGAACCATGGCAGGACTATATTTCGAAGAATTCAGCGTGGGACAGATTTTCACCCATGCCATTCACCGCACGCTGACGGAAACCGATAATGTGCTGTTCACGGCGATGACACACAATCCGGCGCGCCTGCATCTAGACGAGGAATATTGCCGCAACGAGACTGAATTCGGTCAGCGCATCGTCAACAGCGGCTTTACGCTGGCATTGATGGTCGGCATCAGCGTGCACGATACGACGCTTGGCACGACAGTCGCGAATCTCGGCTGGGATGAAGTCCGGTTCCCGGCGCCGCTGTTCCACGGCGATACCATCCGCGTCGAGTCGGAAGTGCTGGAGATCCGTGAGAGCAAATCGCGCCCGCAGAACGGCGTGATCATTTTCGCCCACCGCGCCTACAATCAGAAAAACCAGCTGGTTGCCGTGTGCAAACGTTCCGCCCTGATGTTGAGGAAGCCCGTCTGATGTTGCGCTCACTCTTATTCGCCCCCGGCGACAGCGACAAGAAGATGACCAAAGCAGCTGGCATCGGCGCCGACTGCGTCATTCTCGATCTGGAAGATTCGGTCGCGGCTTCGCGCAAACCGCTGGCACGCGAAATGACCCGTGATTTCCTGCGAGCAGGAACGAATCCGCGGGTCGAGTTCTGGGTGCGCGTGAATCCGCTGGATAGCGGTCTGATCCTTCATGATCTGGCAATGGTCGCACCGGCTGCGCCGGCCGGCATCATTCTGCCGAAGACCAACTCGGCCGACGATCTCGTCCAGGTCGGTCATTACCTCGATATTCTCGAAGCCGAGCATGGTCTTGCGGCGGGCAGCATCGGTATTCTGCCGGTAGCGACCGAGACGGCACGGGCAATTTTCACCTTGGGTACATTCACCCGCGAGACGCCGCGATTGAAAGGTCTGACCTGGGGTGCCGAAGATCTTGGTGCTGCTGTCGGCGCGAGCGCGAATACGGTCACTTCCGGGCACTGGACCAGTCCGTACGAGATGACGCGTTCGCTGTGTCTGTTCGCCGCACATGCCGCAGGCGTGCAGGCCATCGACACGGTCATGGCGGACTTCCGCAATCTGGAAGGACTGGAACGGATCTGCAACGACTCGCGGCGCGATGGATTCACCGGCAAGATTTGCATCCATCCCGATCAGGTTGCTGTCATCAACGGCGCGTTTTCGCCGTCGGCGGCGGAACTCGCGCATGCGCATGCCGTGATCGCTCTGTTTGACGCCAATCCCGATTCAGGCACCCTCAATCTGGACGGCAAGATGGTCGACAAACCGCATTTGACCCAGGCCGAACGCATCGTCGCACTGGCGGCCCGCCTGGCAGCGCGCTGAGCACTGTCATCACCCGGCACGCTGCAGGAGGAATAAAGCTATGAATGCCTGGTCTGCCGCGAAACGCAGCGTGAAAGTCGACGGCTTGCGCCTGACCTATGCCGAAATGGGCCAGGGTCGTCCGCTGGTTTTCCAGCATGGCAATCCGACCTCGTCGTATCTGTGGCGGAACATCATGCCGCAACTGCAGGATCTCGGGCGATGCGTTGCCATCGACCTGATCGGCATGGGCGATTCAGACAAGCTTCCAGACTCCGGCCCGGAGCGTTATACACTGGCCGATCATCAACACTATTTCGCTGGTGCGCTGGCCGCTCTCGGAATCGAAAGGGACATCGTCTTCGTCATCCATGACTGGGGTACGGCGCTCGGCTTCGATTGGACCCGGCAGCACCCGGACGCGGTAGCCGGTGTATGCCACATGGAAGGTATCGTCAAGCGTCTGTCCTGGGACGAATGGCCGCCGGCGGCAGTCGATATCTTTCGAACTTTTCGCTCGCCAGCAGGCGAGGATGTTGTCCTGCAGAAAAATGTCTTCGTCGAGAATGTTCTGCCGGCTTCGATCCTGCGCAAGCTGAGCGCCGATGAGATGGAGGCCTATCGTGCGCCGTTCCGCGAGCCCGGTGAGGGGCGGCGACCGACCCTGACCTGGCCGCGGCAGATCCCGCTGGGTGACACGCCGGCCGACGTCTGTGCGCTGGTCGATGCTTACGGCGCATTCATGCAAGACAGTCCGATACCGAAACTGTTCATCAGTGCCGAGCCGGGCATGATCATGAACGGCGCGCCGGGCGATGTCGCGCGCAGCTGGCGCAACAGCAGCGAAGTCCGCGTGAAAGGCCTGCATTTCATTCAGGAGGATTCGCCGGACGAGATTGCTGCCGCCATCCGCCACTGGCTGGAGACACTTCGATGAGTGCACATAACGAAGACGCCGCCAAAGTCACCACGCGGACGGTCCGGCAGATGAAAGCGAACGGTGAAATCATCGCCAGTCTGACCGCTTACGACGCAGCGTTTGCGCGCATCCTTGACGCGGCCGGTGTGGACCTCATCCTGGTCGGCGATTCCCTCGGCATGGTCGTGCAGGGGCACGCGACGACGATACCCGTGACCGTCGAAGACATGATCTATCACACCCAGCTCGTCGCCCGTGGTACGCGACGCGCGATGGTGATGGCTGACATGCCGTTCATGAGCTACGCCTCGGAACGCGATTGTCTGCGCAATGCCGCCAGACTGATGAAGGAAGGTGGCGCGGAAATTGTCAAACTTGAGTGGGGCGAACTCGAAATCGATATGGTCGCGCGGCTGACCGATTGCGGCATTCCGGTGTGCGCCCATCTGGGTCTGACCCCGCAGGCGATCCATAAATACGGCGGCTACCGGGTGCAAGGTCGCGAAGAAGCGACGGCGAGCAAGATGCGCGACGATGCCCGTGCACTGGAGCAAGCCGGCGCCGACATGTTGCTGCTCGAATGCGTACCGGCGGCGCTGGCGGCCGAAATCACGGCGGCTGCCTCGGTACCGGTCATCGGCATCGGCGCCGGCCCTTCAGTCGACGGCCAGATCCTCGTGCTCTACGATGTGATCGATATTGCGCCAGGCAAGCGCACCCGTTTTTCGAAGAACTTCCTTGGTGCCGGCGGTTCGATCCAGGCCGCCATCGGCAGCTACGTCAGCGAAGTCAAAGCGCGTTCGTTTCCGACGCTCGAGTACGCATTTCAATAACAATTGCGCCAGCAGCCGGTCAATGGCCGGTCAGTAGGAGATTGCGGGCAATGTCCGAAGTTCTGGTCGAACGCGACGACGGACTGATGATCATCACGATCAACCGGCCCGAAGCGCGCAATGCCATCAATCGGGCGGTGTCTGTCGGCGTCTGCGCCGCACTCGATGAACTGGAAGCGTGCGACGACCTGCGCGTCGGCATCCTGACTGGTGCTGGTGGCACGTTCTGTTCCGGGATGGACCTGAAAGCGTTCCTGCGTGGAGAAGTCATCCGCATCGAGGGTCGCGGCATTCTTGGTCTGGTCCTGCAGCCGCCGACCAAGCCGTTGATTGCGGCGGTCGAAGGGTATGCGCTGGCGGGCGGCTGCGAAGCGATGCTGGCTTGCGATCTGACGGTCGCGGCGCGAACTGCGCAATTCGGCATTCCGGAAGTCAAACGCGGTCTCGCTGCCGGCGCCGGCGGACTGCTGCGCCTGCCGCGTTTGATACCGCCACGCATCGCGCTGGAACTCGCGCTGACGGGCGACATGCTGAGCGCCGAACGAGCCGAGCATTTTGGCCTGGTCAATCGATTGACGGAGACCGGCGAAGCACTCGCCGAAGCGATCCGGCTGGCGCGATGCATTATCGGCAATGCACCGCTGTCGGTGGCAGCAAGCAAACGTGTGATGGTCGAGCAGCGTGACTGGCCGCTGGGAGAAATGTTCGCGCGTCAGCACGCAATCACCGCTCCGGTCATCGCTTCGCAGGATGCGCGCGAAGGTGCTGCCGCATTTGCGGAAAAGCGTGAACCACGCTGGCAGGGGCGCTAGTCGATGATCCCGCGCACGCTGTTCAGCGATGAACATGAAATTTTTCGCGTTTCGGTCAAGCGCTTTCTTGCTGAACACGTCGAACCGCACCACGCCGATTGGGAACGTGCTGGCGAGGTTCCTCGTTCGTTATGGCATGTCGCCGGCGAACTGGGCCTGTTGTGCTGCAATGTACCGGATGCTTACGGTGGAATGGGCGGCGATTTTCTTCACAGCACTGTTCTGATCGAGGAGTTCGCGGCGGCCGGCGCGACCGGCCCGACGTTCTATCTGCATTCGGACATCGTCGCGCCGTATCTGGTCGATTTCGGGTCAGAGGAACAGAAGCGAACCTGGCTGCCGCGCATGGCGCGTGGCGAAATCGTCGTTGCGCTCGGCATGAGCGAGCCCTCCGGCGGCAGCGATGTCCAGGCCATGCGCACGCAGGCCGTACAGAACGGCGACGATTACATCATCAATGGCCAGAAAGTATTCATTACCAACGGTCACACCGCTGATCTGCTGTTGCTGGCCGCCAAGACTGATCCCGCGGCGCGAGGTAAAGGCGTGAGTCTGATCCTGGTCGAGACGGACAGACCCGGCTTCACGCGTGGGCGCAAACTCGAGAAGATCGGCTGCAGGGCCCAGGACACCTCGGAACTGTTTTTCACCGATCTGCGCGTACCGATCAGCAATCGGCTCGGTGCAGAAGGCGACGGATTCGCGCAATTGATGACGCAGCTCGCGCAGGAACGCTTGATTCAGGCCATCCGTGGTGTGGCCAGCGCCGAAGCAGCGCTACGCTGGACTATCGACTACGTCACGCAGCGCGAAATGTTCGGCCAGACGTTGGCCGACTTCCAGAACACCCGCTTCGAACTTGCGGGTCTGCATGCCGAAGTACTCGCGCAACGCGTTTTCGTCGATCGTTGCACCGAGCTGCATTTGCACGGTCAATTCGACGCGGTTGACGCGGCCGCAGCCAAACTGGTCACGACCGAATTGCAGGGCCGGGTCATGGACCGTTGTCTGCAGCTGTTCGGCGGTTGGGGCTATATGTCGGAGTACCCGATAGCCCGCGCTTTCGTCGATGCGCGCATGTGTCGCATTGGCGGAGGAACGGTCGAAGTCATGAAGCAGATTATCGGCAACGCCCTGCTGCCCCGGACCCGCAACAAAGCATCGCGTCCAACCGCCGAATAAAACGCGCAAGACAATGAACGACTCGTTGACTGACCGGGCCTGCATCAGTGGAATAGGCGAGACCGCCTATGTCCGGAATGCAACGGCAACCGCATTCGAGTTGCAGATCGAAGCATCGTTGGCAGCTATCGCCGATGCCGGACTTGACCCCAAGGACATCGACGGTCTTCTACCTATCGGGGTTGTCAGCGGTATCGCCGAAGATTTCATCGACAATTTCGGCATCCCGGACTTGCGCTTCTCGGCGCTGATTCCACATGGCGGTGCCAGCCCGACGATGGCTTTGCAGTGTGCGACGATGGCCGTTGCCAATGGCATCTGCCGTCATGTCCTGATCGCTTTCGGACGTAACGTCAGTGCCGGCTCGAACCGCGCTGGCGCACGTATCCACCAGATGCCGCAGTTCCACTACGTCACGGAATACGAACTCGGCATGGGCATGGTTGCGCCAGCCCAGATTTATGCGCCGATGGCGCGTCGCCATATGGAGCTGTACGGCACCACGGTCGAACATTTCGGTGAAGTCGCCGTTGCCATGCGTCTTCATGCCTTGCGCAACGACAATGCGCTGATGAAAAAACCGATGACGCTGGCAGACCATCGTAATTCGCGCATGATTGCCGATCCGTTTCGGTTATTCGACTGCAGTCTGGAAAGTGATGGCGGTGCAGCTGTCGTTGTCAGTGCGGCGGCCTGCGCGCGCGATACCGACCATCGTCCGGTCTTGATAGCTGGCGTCGCGACCGGCCATCCGGACTCGCCGGCGTCGATCACGCAGCGAGTCGACCTGACCAGTCTCGGTCTTGCCAAAGCGGCGCCGCGGGCGTTTGCCATGGCCGGGGTGACGCCGGCCGATATCGATGTCGCCGAGGTCTACGATTGTTTTACCTACGCTGTCATACGTCAGTTCGAGGACATGGGCTTTTGTGCCAAAGGCGAGGGCGGCCCATTCGTGGCCGATGGCCGGCTGCGTCCAGGTGGCGCGCTGCCGACCAATACGCACGGCGGTCTGCTCTCGCAGGCCCACGTGTGGGGCTTGAATCACATCGTCGAACTCGTCCGCCAGCTGCGCGGCGATGGAGGGCGCGCGCAGGTCGCCGATGCGGATATCGGCCTGGTCACTGGCTATGGCGACATGGGCGATGGCGCCATTGCGATCCTGCGTCGTGGTTGAATCGATGAACACACCGCATGCCCGACCGATAGCCGAACCGACGGCCCTGTCGCAGCCGTATTGGGATGGCGTTGTCGCTGGTCAGCTCATCTTGCAGCGATGCGCGGCATGCGGAGTGCTGCGTCATTACCCACGACTGCTATGCGCACATTGCTACAGCAGGCAGGTGACCTGGGAGCCTGCGAGCGGGCGCGGCCACATTCATAGCTGGACGGTCGCCCATCATGCCTACCACGTCGCTTTCGCCGACGAGCTGCCCTATACCCTGGTGTTGGTCGATCTGTGTGAAGGTCCACGCGCGCTGGGGCGGTGGCTGGCCGGGACACCCATACTCGGCGCAGCAGTACAGGGCAGATTCGTCGCTCGGGAGGGCGGCGCAGATCTGATTTTCGAACCGGTAACGGCCACCTGATCGACAGCGTTTCGGGAAGGTTCAGCCGAGCCGGATCTGCCGATCTATCGCTAACGCGCGCGCGCCGCGCAAGTGTTGTTCGAAAGCAGCAGCCGGCAGTGGCCGGCTGAACAGGTAGCCCTGCGCAAATTCGCAGCCCATCTCACGCAGCATATCGGCCTGCCCGGCTGATTCGACGCCTTCGGCCACGACCGTGATCCTCAGCGCTCGCGCCATCGCTACGATCGATTCGACCAGATGCGCGTCATCGGCGTCATGTTCGATGTCGTTGATGAAAGTGCGATCGATTTTCAGAATGGTGACGGGGAACCGGCGCAGGTAGCTCAGCGCTGAATAACCGGTGCCGAAATCGTCGACTGCGATACCGATGCCGAGCGCGCGGAAATCGGCCAGCGTGGTCGAAATGCGATCGTCGTTCTCGATCAGCAAAGACTCCGTCATTTCGAACACAAGGCTTTCGGGCGGGAAGCCAGTTTCGTCGAGAATGCCGCGAACGTAGTCGGCATTGAATCCGCCCCAGAACTGGCGACTGGAAACGTTGACCGAGAGCCGTGTTAGAGGGGTGTCGGCCAGTTTGCACCACGGCGCCGCTTCCCGGCAGCCTTCCCGGAGCACCCAGCCTCCGAGATCGACAATCAGTCGGGTTTCCTCGGCAACCGGTATGAACTCTGCCGGCGAGACTGCGCCACGCAGCGGGTGTTGCCAGCGCAACAGCGCTTCGGCGCCGCCGAGTGCACCATCAACCAGTCTGATCAACGGTTGATAATGGAGGCTGAATTCCGGTGTGCCGATGGATTGGCGCAGATCGTTCTCGATGGCAACGAAACTCTCGGCATGCGCGGTCATGGCGCTGGTGAAGAAGCGGAACGTGTTTCGTCCGCGCGCCTTGGCTTGATACATCGCCATGTCGGCATTGCGTAGCAGTACCTGTGGGTCTTCGCTGTCATCCGGGCATATGGTGATCCCGATGCTTGCGCCGGCGTAGAACACATGCCCGCTCAGGCGATATTCCTTGGACAGACTCGCAATGATGGTCTCGGCTATCCGGGCTGCATTCAAAACATCCTCAATATCACGCAGAATCACCGTGAATTCGTCGCCACCGAAACGCGCCACCGTGTCTGACTGGCGTACGCAGGCGCAGATCCGCAGTGCAGCCTCGCGCAACAGCAGGTCACCTGTCTCGTGGCCCAAGGTGTCGTTGATATTTTTGAATCGGTCGAGATCGATGAACATGACCGCGCATTGCATGGCGTGGCGCTGGCTGGTTCGCACAGCGGTGAGGAGCAGGCTGGTGAAATTCTCCCGATTCGGCAGTTCGGTCAATGTGTCGTAGAACGCGCGGTGACGGATTGCTCGTTCGGCCTGACGGACTTCCGTGATGTCGGTATAGGTGGCAACGGTATAGCCATCCGGTGCGCGCTGCTCCGAAATGCGCAGGCATCGCCCGTCGCGCAATTCGACTTCGACCAGCGAATTTCCCGAGCGATGCTGGTGCAGGCGTTCGCTCGCCCAGACCTCGAGTTCTTTCGCGGTCAACACCAGCTGTTGCTGGGCCGAGGCCCGCATGATTGCCTCGAAGCTGGCGCCGAAGCGGATGGCGTCACGGACCCCGGCAAAGATTTCAACGAATCGTGCATTAAAAATCTTGAGGCAGTCCTGTTCATCCCAGAGTGCAAAACCTTCGTCTATCGATTCGATGGCATTGACGAGGTCCTGCTGACTGCGTCGTAACGCATGATCGGCCTGTTGCGCATGGCGTTGCTGAACGCTGCGTGCAGTCATCAGCATGGCAAGCACCGTCAGCAGCGCGAGACCTGCGGCACGGACGCCCCAGAAAGCGCCGGAATCCTCTGCCAGCCAACCATCACGCGGTCGTGCCGCCAGTTGCCAGCTGCCGGTGGGCAGACTGATCGTTGCTGTCACAGGGTCTGCTTCGAACAGCTCGCGCGAGCCGAAGAACACCTCGCCTTGCGGTCCGGCCGCATCGCGTCCACGAATAGCAATCGCCAGTGGCGGCCGGGAAACATCCAGGCCGACGGCATGAAAGAACGTGTCGCTGTCGATAACCGCGGACGTCACGCCCCACGGCGTCGGAACGCGCCCGCTGCCGACATCGGCCGGGATCAGCACGGGATATCGCGCAATGATGCCGCTGCCACCCTGCAGCAGTTTGATGGGTCCGGCGATGACCATGGCGCCCGATTCCAGCGTGCGCAGTGCGGCCGCGGATTGTTGTGGCACGTTCCGATAGTCGAGACCAAGGACAGCCTCATTGCCGGCCATTGGATAGACATAGCGGATCACGAGGCCCGGTGCGGCCGACAAATGTCGCAACGTCGAGCCCGGGCCAATCAACGCAGCGGCATATCTGCTGAATTCAGCCTGGTCCAGCTGCGGATGAATGCTGATGTAAGCGGCCAGCGACTGCGCCGCCGAAAGGTCGCGGTAAATGACTTTTTCGATACGCGTACGCAGTTGCGTCAAGGTCTCGGCAGCGCGGTTGTGCTCCTGGCGTAGCAGATATTGACGAAGTAAGGTTTCAGCAGCGAATTCGGCCCACAGGATCAGAATGACAGCCATGCCGACAAGCAGATAATACGCATAACGGGTCAGACGCATGAGCGACCAGTGGGGCATGACGATGTACACAACACTAGCAAAATCCGTCGCTTTCCCATGTAGTCAGTATGGATGAGATGGCCTGCAGCGCCACACTTGCTTGTTGCAAACAAGTTTATGGACCCGCATAATCCGCGTCCATGAGCAGCCAGTTGAACCTCGAGCCAGAGAGGCGGACCCAGGCCGCCCGCTCGGCGCTGTCCGATGCGCGCATGCTCGATGCCGCCGTCGCGCTGATCTGCGAACGCGGCGCCGCCGGTACCACCCTGAAGGATGTCGGCGAGCGTGCCGGTTACAGTCGTGGTCTCGCCAGCTATCGTTTCGGTAACAAAGGCGGGCTGTTCGCGTTCATCATCCGTTCCATCGGCGATTCCTGGTTGCGCGAACTGCGCCGCGCGGTGCGTGACCAGGTAGGGCTCGAAGCCATCGCGCAGGCGACTGACGCGCACTATCGGTTCGTGGTCGAAGGAACCGATCACATTCGCGCGTTCTATATGCTGTGGTTCGATTCCATCGGTCCGGAACCTGAACTGAAACAGGTCGTCGCCAATATTCATGAACGTCGCCGCAGGGACGTTGCGGCATGGATCGAGAAAGGCATCGCGAGTGGTGGCATTGACGTTGACGTCGATGTCGCGGGGACGTCGGAACAATTTTGTGCCGCCATCATCGGCATCGTTTACCAGTGGCTCGCGACGCCGGAAGCCGCGCAGCACATCCAGTTTTTGCATGAATCATTGAAGCGGCAGATGGCTTTGGCCTTGCTGCCACGTGGGAATCGAAGGGGAGACAGAAAACCATGAGCAGCAGCGCAGAAGATTTGAGTGCCATCCCGGAGTCGGCCACCGCCCAGGCCCCGCTCCGCTTCGTTACAGCAGCGTCCTTGTTCGACGGTCACGACGCCGCGATAAACGTGATGCGACGCCTGATCCAGGGCGAAGGCGTCGAAGTCGTCCACCTCGGCCATAATCGCTCGGTTGCCGATGTGGTGCGGGCGGCCGTGCAGGAAGATGCCGACGGCATCGCCATCAGTTCGTATCAGGGCGGACACAACGAATATTTCCGCTATATGGTCGATATGCTGCGCGAAGCAGGCGCCGGCCACATCCGTGTGTTCGGCGGCGGCGGCGGCACCATCACGCCGGAAGAAATCGAAGCCCTGCAAGCTTACGGCGTCGAGCGTATCTATCATCCGCACGACGGCATGCGGATGGGACTGCTCGGCATGATTGCCGATCTCGTCAATCGCACGGTAGCGGCACGGCGAGGTTCGAGCGTGCCGGAACGACTGACGGTTACCGATACACTGGCCATCGCCCAGATGTTGTCGGCGCTCGAAGACGGCGCCATTACGCCGACGCGCCTGGATAAACTCCGCAAGGAATGGCGGATGGCCGCTGGTGCGGTGCCGGTTATCGGCATCACCGGCACCGGTGGCGCCGGCAAGAGCAGTGTCACGGACGAGATCCTGTCGCGATTCTGCCAGTACTTCCCGACCAAGCGAATTGCCGTACTGGCGGTCGACCCGACCCGACGACGCACCGGCGGCGCACTCCTCGGCGATCGCATCCGCATGAACAGTCTGCGCCACGAGAATCTCTACATGCGTTCGATGGCGACTCGTCGCCAGCACCTGTCGACCAATGCGATGCTGGCCGACGCGATCGCCTGCCTCAAATCGGCCGGGTTCGATCTGATCATTGTCGAGACGGCAGGCATCGGCCAGAGCGACAGCGAGATTGTCGACCTCGTCGATATCCCGTTGTACATCATGACCAGCGAATACGGTGCGGCGAGTCAGCTCGAGAAAATCGACATGCTCGACTTCGCCGAGCTGATTGTCTTGAACAAGTACGACCGACGTGGCGCCGAAGACGCGCTGCGCGACATCCGCAAGCAGTGGAAACGGAATCACGCGGAATTCGAGATCGCCGATAACGACATCCCGGTGTTTCCGACCATCGCGAGCCAGTTCAACGACCCGGGTCTGACCTGGATGTTCGCCAATCTGTGTCGCAAGCTCACCGAGAAACTCGGTCTGCCCGCCGAGCAGTGGTTGCCGGTGCTCGACACGACGCTGAAAGAGCCGCGAGCGACCGTGCTCATTCCCGGCAGTCGCACCCGGTATCTGGCAGAAATTGCCGAACAGGGTCGCAGTGTCAACAGCGATATCGAAACGCTATGCGATGCCGCCGCCCGTGCGCAACATACCTGGGAGACGCTGAAAAGCCTCGCCGACAGTGCATTGCCGGCTGCATTGGAACCTTATGCGCAGAACGCACTGACGACCGGCGGCGATGCGACGTTGCTGACGCTCCGCCAGCGCTATAACGCTGCGCTCGATGACCTCGGTGCCGAACCACGCCTGTTGCTGGTCGAATGGCCGGAGCGGCTGCAGGACATCACGGCCGAGAAATACCGCTACGAGGTCCGCGGCCTGGCCATCGAAGGGGACAACTACAAGACCAGCCTGAGCCATCAGGCCATTCCAAAAATTGCACCGCCCCGTTTCGACGGCTGGAGCGACCTGTTGCGTTTCCTGATGAAAGAGAACCTGCCGGGTGGTTATCCCTATACCGGCGGCGTCTTCCCGTATCGCCGCGAAGGCGAGGACCCGACCCGGATGTTCGCCGGTGAAGGCACCCCCGAGCGGACCAATCGGCGTTTCCACTATCTCTCGCAGGGTCAACCGGCAGCGCGCCTGTCGACGGCTTTCGATTCCGTCACGCTATACGGCGAGGATCCACACGAGCGACCGGATATTTACGGCAAAGTCGGTAATTCGGGCGTCTCGATTGCATCGGTCGACGACGCCAAGAAGCTCTATTCCGGCTTTGATCTGTGCTCGCCGAAAACGTCGGTGTCGATGACCATCAACGGGCCGGCGCCGATCATTCTCGCTTTTTTCATGAATGCCGCCATCGATCAGCAGGTCGAGAAGTACCTCAAGAGCAACGGCCAGTGGGCTGCTGCCGAAAAGAAGATTGCCGAGTATTTCAAAGGCCGCGAACGACCGCAGTACAAAGGTCCGCTACCAGCCGGCAACGACGGCCTCGGCCTCGGGCTGCTCGGCTTGTCCGGCGATCGGGTTGTTGATGCCGAGACGTATGCCCGAATCCGGACGGAGACGCTCGCTGCCGTGCGCGGCACGGTGCAAGCCGACATCCTCAAGGAGGACCAGGCGCAGAATACCTGCATCTTCTCCACCGAGTTCGCCATGAAGATGATGGGCGATGTGCAGGAATTCTTTGTCCACAATAAGGTGCGCAATTTTTATAGCGTATCGATCAGCGGTTACCACATCGCAGAAGCCGGTGCGAACCCGGTCTCCCAGCTCGCGTTCACGCTCTCCAACGGTTTTACCATCGTCGAGTACTATCTCGCGCGCGGCATGAACATCGACGATTTCGCGCCCAACCTGAGTTTCTTCTTCTCCAACGGCATGGATCCGGAATACACCGTGATCGGGCGTGTCGCCCGCCGGATCTGGGCGCGTGCGATGCGCGAACGTTATGGTGCAAGCCCGCGCAGTCAGATGTTGAAGTATCACATCCAGACCTCCGGGCGAAGCCTGCACGCGCAGGAGATCAGCTTCAATGACATCCGCACCACGCTGCAGGCGTTGTACGCGTTGTTCGACAACTGCAACAGCCTGCATACCAATGCGTATGACGAAGCAGTCACTACGCCGACCGAGGATTCGGTCCGGCGCGCGGTTGCCATCCAGTTGATCATCAATCGCGAACTCGGGCTGAATTTCTGCGAGAACCCGTGGCAAGGTTCGTTCATCATCAACGAGCTGACCGATCTCGTCGAAGAGGCGGTGTACAAAGAGTTCGAGAGCATCTCCGAACGCGGCGGCGTGCTCGGCGCGATGGATACCATGTACCAGCGCGGCAAGATCCAGGACGAAAGCCTGTATTACGAGCACCAGAAACATGACGGTAGTCTGCCGTTGATCGGCGTCAACACGTTTCTGCCCAAGCAAGGGCAGGAAGATCAGGTGACGACGATTGAACTGATGCGTTCGACCGAGGAAGAGAAGCAGGATCAAATCGTCTCCGTGCGCAATTTCCAGGATATTCATGCGGGGGAATCCGCCGAACGGCTGCGCGTACTGCAGGAAGTTGCACGCCGCCGTGCGAATTGTTTTGCGGAGCTGGTCGAGACCGTGAAGCACGCCTCACTCGGGCAAGTCTCTGCAGCGCTCTACGATGTCGGCGGCGAATACCGGCGCAACATGTAGGCGGGATGCCAGCGGCTGCGAGCACACGATTGCGGGACCGGATGCCCGCATCGTCTCGCTGGTGCCGAGCATTACCGAGCTGCTGTTCGACCTCGGCCTGGGCGGGCAGGTCGTCGGCCGCACCGGCTTCTGCATCCATCCGCGCAGCGCGCTCGGCGGAGTGGTGAAACTCGGCGGAACCAAAGATGTCGACCTTGACGGTTTGCGCGCCTTGGCGCCGACCCATGTCGTGGTCAACATCGACGAGAACACGCGAGCGACTTACGACGCGTTGTGTTCAATGGGTGTCGTCGTCATCGTCACGCATCCGCTGGTCCCGCAGGACAATCTCGCGCTTTATCGCCTGCTCGGGTCGATTTTTCAGCGGGAAGCCAAAGCCGAGGATCTGTGCCTGCGCTTCGAGCAGGGGCTCGAACGCATGGCGCGTTCGAGTGCCGAGTGGCCGACGCGACGCGTGCTGTATCTGATCTGGCGGGAACCCTGGATGACCGTGACCCCGGCGACCTATATCGCGGCAACGCTGGCACTGGTCCGGTGGCAGACCGTGCCGCTGCACCACGAGCAGCGTTATCCGTCGCTGACCGCCGCGGCGATGGCAGCGCTCGCGCCTGATTTGTGTCTATTGAGCAGCGAGCCGTATCCGTTTCGTGACAAACATGTGGCCGAAGTCCGCCAGCTGCTCGGCGGTGGCACGCCGGTCCGACTCGTCGACGGCGAGATGTTGTCCTGGTACGGCAGTCGCGCGGTGGCGGGTCTCGACTATCTGGCCGATTTCGCCGGTCGTGAACTGGAAACGATCGGGTAGGCGTGCGGTGAATCCGGCATGAATCACCTTGAGCAGCTCGCGTCGCCCTGTATCGGTGTCTGCATCATGGACCCGTCGACGGATTACTGCCGAGGTTGCTATCGAACGCTCCGCGAAATATCGTCATGGCTTCTGTTCACGCCCGCTGAACGCATGGCCGTACTGGCCGAGCTCGAAAGCCGACGCGCGTGGCCATCCACCGATGAATCTCAGCCCTGATCCTTAATCCCTGTTTCTTAATATCCACGGCCGGCCCGCCGGCAACGAGGTCCTACGCATGACTTACGAAACGCTGACTTTCGAGCGCGACGGCGGCGTCGCCATCATCACGCTGAACCGGCCCGAAGCGGCGAACAGCCTGAACGTTCCGATGTCCGAGGAACTGGTCAAAGTGGCGACACACTGCGATTCGAATCCGGAGATCCGCGCGGTCGTCCTGACCGGCGCTGGAAAGATGTTTTCGGCTGGCGGCGATCTGCACAGCTTTGCCGCCCAGGGCGAGCAGATGTCGGAATACATGCGCTACGCGACGACCGGACTGCACGCCGCGATCGCGCGCTTCGCTCGCATGAACGCGCCCTATCTGGTGGCCGTCAACGGCGTCGCTGCCGGTGCCGGTTTCAGCATGGCGATCACCGGCGATCTGGTGTTTGCCGCGAAATCGGCCAAATTCACTGAAGCGTATACCAAGGCCGGCGTGTCACCGGACGGCAGCAGCACCTGGTTCCTGCCGCGACTCGTCGGCCATGTCAAAGCCATGCAGCTGATCCTGTTGAACGACGTGTTGACCGCGGATCAGGCGCTGGCGTGGGGTCTGATCAACGAAGTCGTGCCGGATGATGAATTGATGACCCGCACGCTCGCTGTTGCGCATCAACTCGCGGCCGGCCCCACGCTCGCTTACGGCGAGAGCAAGCGGCTGATTGCCGACAGCCACAGCAATACCCTGGAAACGCAGATGGAACTCGAGACGCGCGCGATTGCCGGACTGGCCAGATACTCCGAAGATGCGCGGAACGCGATTGTCGCCTTCACGCGCAAAGAAAAACCTGAATTCAAGGGGCGATGATCCGATGAAAGCACTGGTACTGCGCGAAATCGGCGGACCCGACAAGCTCGCCCTCGAAGACATCGCCACGCCGGAACCCGGCCCGGGCGAAGTCCGCGTGCAGGTGAAATGCGCAGCACTCAATCGGCGCGATGTCTGGATCACGGTTGGGGCCTACCCGCGCATCCAGTTTCCGGCAGTAGCCGGCTCCGATGGCGCCGGTCTCGTCGATGCGGTGGGTGCGGGCGTCGAGACGGCACTCCTCGGGACCGAAGTCATTCTCTATCCGGCGCTCGAGTGGGGCGACGATCCGCGGTGCGGCGGACCGACATTCCGGGTGCTCGGCATGCCCGACCAAGGGACGTTTGCCGAATATCTGTGCGTACCGGCGAGTTCGCTGGTGCCGAAGCCGGCTTATCTGAGCTGGGAAGAAGCGGCTGCATTGCCGCTGGCTGGCCTCACGGCATGGCGGGCGACGGTCACGCACGGCGAAGTGGCACGAAGTCAGAAAGTGTTGATTACCGGCATTGGCGGCGGTTGCGCAACGTTTGCGCTGGCCTGGGCGCGCGGTCACGGCGCGGAAGTCTATGTCACCTCGAGCAGTGCGGAGAAACTGGCCGCCGGCGTTGCACTCGGTGCGACGGCTGGCTTCAACTACCGCGAGAAGGGGTGGGCCAAAAAACTGCGTGAGGCCAGCGGCGGCATCGATCTCATCGTCGACAGTGCCGGCGGCGACGGTCTCCACGATGCGCTCGATACGTTAAATAACGGTGGTCGCTACGTGTTTTTTGGCGCGACTCAGGGCAATGCGACGACCGGACTGAACATGGCCAAATTGTTCTTCCGTCAGGTCCGCATTCAGGGCACAACCATGGGCCGGCCGGAAGAATTCCGCGCCATGATCGAGTTCGTCAACACGCAGCGGCTGCGCCCGGTCATCGATCATGTCTACCCGTTCGACGAGGCCGTCGTTGCTCATCGGCGCATGCTCGAATCCGAGCAGATGGGCAAGCTGGTACTGCGGATCAGCTGAGCTAAACCAGCGAGACCGACCGCGAGCAGCCATAACGCCCATGCTGGTAGCGGCACGGTGACGCCGTGCTGCGGCACGGAAGTGGCTGAGCCCGGATCGGATTCACCGGCGTCGAGTCGCCCGTTCGCATTGCTGTCTTCGAGTCCATCGACAAAGCCATCGCCGTCGCTGTCGGCGGTGGTCGCCGATGTCGTCGTGGCCGGGTCAGCATCGGCCTGGAAGCGCGAAGCATCGGTACCGAGCAAGGGTCCGGCGCCGTCGGGATCGGCGACCCCGGTGGCAACGCCGCGCTCAGTGCCATCCTGCACGCCGTCGCCATCGCTGTCGGCAGCGCAGGGCGAGGTCTCAGTGGCATCCACGACACCATCGTCATCGACATCTTCTGCACCATCGGCCAGACCGTCGTCATCGCTGTCGGCGTCATCGGCGAGCGGGCAGGCCGTGGTTTCGTGACGGTCAGGCAGGGTATCGCGATCGCCGTCGGGATCGAGATGCCAGGCAATCGCATAGGGCCAATTGAACGCGGCACCGTGTGCATTGACCACCCTGATCGTGTAGCTGTGTCCGGGGCTCACCGCGACGCGGAGATTCTCGGTGTTGTCGTTCAAGCTCGACGAACTCGCGACGATCCCGCCGCCGGCCGTCTCAATCAGCTGCAAATCGATGTTGTAGAGAGTTCGCGAAGGGTCGAACAGTCCAGCATCGTCAACAATCCGCGCGAGCCAGCTCAAACTGATCGCCAATCGCCCCGCACGGACGATGCCTGCCAGCGGATAGTTGGCGATGCTATTGCTGCTGGCGGCACCGCCGAAGGCATCGTCGCGGTCATAACCGTCGGTGCTGACCGGCACACCGCCGTCTTCGATGCTGTTGCGCTCGCCGCCGAGTACCAGTTGGTAGCTGTTGCGGATGTTCAACTGCCCAGCGCCGTAACGCGGATCCAGACCGTTGGCGCTGTTCGCTGTATAGGCCTGCAGATCGGCGCCACTGACATTCCGCGTACGGTTGTCGGCGCCGGCCATCAACCATACTTTCAGCAATTCTGGCGCTGGGTTGCTCGCTGCAGCGGTTGCCATCAACAACGCTGACGCCGACGTCACGACGGCTACCGCCGCGCTGATCGTCGGCAGCGGTACGCTGACCTGTGGCAAGGTTCGACCGGCGACATAGAACGTATCGATAGCCGGTGACAGACCGTTGACCGGCAACGCGTTGGCCGCGACAGCGAGAACGTTGTAGCCGGGAGCCAGCAGGGTGCGCGTGGTCGACTGTGCCGCAACCACCTGCACGAAGCCATCGGTTAGCACCAGCCAGTCGAGCCGCTGCAGGAGATCGGCGGCCTGTACCATCGTCTCGGTGCTGCCGACCCAGCTGTGGTTGGCGAGAACTCCGGTGCCGGCAACTGGCCGCAGACTGCCGACCGCATCGCCATACAGGACAGCGCCTAGCCAGTCGTTGGCGTCGTAGCTGTCGACCGTCGCGATGCCCGGCGTCATCGCATCGTTACCGGCAAACCGTTGTGCGACACCAGTAGCGTGACCGGAAAAAAGTGGGCTCGGGCCGGCGGTCTGATCGATGAACGTCACCCCGCTGAACGCCGCATTGGCGGGGTCGGCGCGATAGACCGGATTGAGCGGATCGGCAGCGGTCGACGCCTCGACCTGATCGATACGGACGCTAGCGCCATCGGCCAGCGGTCCGCCAGCGGCGAGCGCGGTAAAGCCGATATCGTCGAGGTAGCTGACGGCGCCGGCCAGACCGCTCCACGCCAGCAGCAAGGCAGTAAGCAGGCGCTGCGGCGAGGTGCGCGCGTGGAGCTCAGTGGCGGCGATGGTCTTCACCTCAGCGCCGCGAGCCCTTTGACCAGGGTATGCAGTGCTGCGGCATTGAAAGCCGGTAGAAAATGATCGATGTAAGGCAGTGCGGCGCGCATTCCGGCGGCGCGAACGCTGAACGTACTGGCGCCGAACATCGGATTGATCCAGACCAGCGTGCGGATACGCAGACGCGTTGCCTGGAGCTCGCGCTCGATGATGCCTGGCGTGCCGTTGTCGTAACCATCGCTGATGACTATCAACACTGTCGAGCGCGACGACCCTTCGCGCAGCACGCCTCGGTTGAGTTCGCCGAGCGCCGCGCCGAGGTCCGTGCCACCCGACCAGTGCCGAACCTTGTCGCTGATCGCGGCCAGGACTTCGCTCACGCAGCGTCGACGCAGGAGAGTGGTTATCTCGCTGGTGCGCGTGCTGAAGACCAGCGTACGGCTCGCTTTCAGTGCCTGCTGGAGGCCGAACATGAGCTGCAGCAGAAACGGATTGAAAGCATCCATCGACCCGCTGACGTCACACAGCAGAACTATCCGTGTTTTTCGCGTTTTGCGCTGAGTGCGCGCAAGGTCGAGCAGGTCAAAACCATGCCGGGCATTGCGCCGGATGGTCCCGCGGAAGTCGATGCGCGAGCCGTGCCGTGCCGGCGCAAAACGCCGCGATGGACGTGTCGCCAGACGTCGCGCGAGTTCGCGTATGACTTGTTCGAGCGGTGGTGCAGCCGGATCCCAGCGCATGTCGAGATTGGCACGGCGCGCGACTTCCTCCACTCCGACAGTCTCGGTCTCGGTCAGCATGTCGCGATGCGCCTGATTGGCGTGACCGGCATCCAGCGAGCCGCGCAAGAGTTCGTCACGGGTGAACAGCAGACCGCCGCCCGGGGTCTCGCCGAGCACGCCCCAATAACAGTCGAACACGCGATCGAAGAGGATTTCATCTTCGCGGGAGGCGACCAGATTGGTCCGCAAGGCCAGTCGGTAATCGTCGTGCACAAGCCAGTTCACCGTGGCCAGCGCGCGGCAGACGTCAATCGTGCGTGCCGGCGTCACGGCGAGGCCCGCCTGCTGCGCTGCGCGACACAGCGCGAGCGTGTGATCCAGCAGCGGCCCGGCCAACTCAGTCGAGATCCGCTTCTTCGACAGTGGATTAGTCACGCCGTGCGCCTGACCTTCAGCGTTCGACGGCGCGACCGTCGAGCAGAGCGGCGAAGTCGAGCGTCTCGAGACGACTGATATCGTCGCGATACTTCAGCACGACGCCGGCGGTTTCGAGCAGCGTTTCAGGCGCAAGTCGCCGGATATCGAGACCGAGCAGCGCCCGCGCCCAGTCGAGTGCCTCGGCCACGCCCGGACGCTTGTAGAAATCGACTTCACGCAAGGCCTGCATGACCTTGGCGATGGCCAAGGCGAGTTTTTTATCGATGCCAGGAACGCGTTTCAGGATGATGTCGCGCTCCTTATCGCGGGTTGGATAGTCTATCCACAGATACAGACAGCGGCGCTTCAGCGCATCGTTCAATTCGCGCGTACGGTTCGAGGTCAGGATCACACAGGGGCGCTGGCGGGCGACGAATGTGCCGATTTCGGGGACCGTGATCTGGTAGTCGGACAGGATTTCGAGCAGGAACGCTTCGAATTCTTCGTCGGCCCGATCGATTTCGTCGATCAGCAAAACGGCTGGGCGCGGTCCCGGGTGGCGGATCGCCTGCAATAACGGTCGCTCGAACAGGAACTCAGGACCAAAAATCGTCTGTTCGAGCTCAGTTCGGCGCATGCTGTCGTTCCCGGGCTGGCTGTGGGCCTCGGTTTCGGCCAGGCGGATGTGCAGGATCTGACGGGCGTAGTTCCATTCGTATAACGTCGTGCTGGCGTCCAGGCCCTCGTAACATTGCAATCGGATGAGCGGCGTATCCAGCGCCGCTGCCAGCACTTTGGCCACTTCGGTCTTGCCGACGCCAGCTTCACCTTCCAGCAGGACCGGCTTGCCGAGGTCGAAAGCGAGCTTGGTGATGAGGCAGAGCGCACGCTCAGCGATGTAGTCATGGGCAGCGAAGGTGCTGGCGACGTCTTCGACACGCGCAAAGGGATGCTGCCAGGCAGCCGCAGGTTTGTTCATGGTCTCTCCGGGTCGCCGCTGGTAAGGTTATCGCCGAGACGACGACGCACCGGCGCTGATCAATCTGGCGGCCGGACCGCCCCGCGCGTTATTCTAGCGAACTCAGCCCGAGACACGACCCCGGCAGTTTCAACCATGTCATCCGACTTGCCATCCAATCGGCGCAGCTTGCGCGTAACGCGCCTGTATACCGGCAGCGACGGCCAGTCGCATTTCGAGGATACCGAAGTCGAACTCGACGATCGCGGCGAAATCGGCTGGTTGTCTGCGCGTCATCCCGCCAGCGGCGTCATTTTCCGACATACCGACGGCGACTACGACTTTGACTGGCACAACGCGCCGCAGCGGCAGTACATCGTGATCCTGGATGGCGGGCTCGATATCGAAATCGGCGACGGCAGCCATCGGCAGTTCGGGCCCGGAGACATTCTGCTGGCCGAGGATGTCGATGGTCAGGGGCATATCAGCCGCGCGATCGACGGCCAACCTCGCCGCTCGCTGTTCATTACGATCGATTAATGCGCGAGTCGGCTTGACCTCGCACGCCAGTGGAGTATTCATGAGCAGGCAGTTCCAGGCCATCGTGGCCGACCAGGATTCGGACGGGCAATTCCGTGCCGGTTTGAAGACCTTGACCGAAACCGAGCTGCCGAGCGACGGCGTGCTGATCGATATTGAATTTTCAACCGTCAATTACAAGGATGGCCTTGCCGTCACCAACACGGTGCCGATATGCCAGAAACTGCCGATGGTCTGCGGCATCGACCTTGCCGGGACAGTTGCTGATGGTGCCGGCACACGCTGGCAGGCCGGGGATCGCGTGCTGGTCAACGGTTATGGACTTTCCGAGCGACACTGGGGCGCCTATAGTCAGAAACAGCGCGTGAATGCCGATTTCCTCGTCCGCTTGCCGGCGGCCTTCACCAGCGAACTCGCGATGGCCATCGGTACGGCCGGCTATACGTCGATGCTCGCCGTCAACGCGATTCGCGATCACGGCGTTCAGCCCGCCGGCGGGCCGATACTCGTGACCGGCGGCGCCGGCGGGGTCGGCTCAGTTGCCATTCTGTTATTGAAGCGACTCGGCTATGAAGTCGTCGCTAGTACGGGCAGACCCGAAACAGCGGACTATCTCGTGCATCTCGGCGCCTCCCGCACCATCGCGCGGAGCGATCTCGCGCGCAGCTGCAAACCGCTCGAGAAGGAGCTCTGGGCGGCCGCGATTGACAGCGTCGGTTCGACTACCCTGGCGACGGTTCTGTCGCAGCTGAAGTATCGCGGTATCGTCGCCGCCTGCGGCTTGGCCGGCGGATTCGATCTGCCGGGGTCGGTAATGCCGTTCCTGCTGCGTAACGTTGCGCTGCAGGGTATCGATTCGGTGATGGCACCGATGCCGGTACGCCAGCGTGCCTGGGACGACCTCGCGACGCTGCTCGATCCGCAAGCCATGCAGGGCGTCTACACCGTCGAACCGCTGGCGCGCGTGCCGGCACTGGCCGTTGCCATACTGCGCGGCGAGATCAAAGGCCGCGTCGTCATCGACGTCAATCAATAATCGTTTCAGCACGACACAAGGATCAACTCATGGCAGACGTAGTCACTTATAGCCGCGATGGCGATATCGCCTTCATCACGGTCAACAATCCGCCGGTCAATGCATTGTCACTGCCGGTTCGTGCCGGTCTGCAGAACGCATTTCGCCAGTTCGCGGCTGACGTCGCAGCCAAAGCGGCCATCCTGATCTGCGAGGGACGCACCTTCATCGCCGGTGCCGACATCACCGAATTCGGCAAGCCGCCAGTGGACCCGTGGCTCCCTGAAGTCATCCACGAGATGGAGGCATCGACCAAGCTGGTCGTCGCTGCCATCCATGGCACCGCACTCGGTGGCGGCCTCGAAACGGCAATGTGCTGCCATTATCGCGTGGCCGTGCCGTCGGCCAAGATTGGCCTGCCGGAAGTGAGCCTGGGATTGCTGCCGGGCGCTACCGGCACCCAACGTCTGCCACGGTTGATTGGACCGCAGGCTGCGCTCGACGCCATGATCTCGGGCGCACCGATGTCGGCCAAGGCGGCGCACAAAGCCGGCGCCATCGATCATCTGCTCGATAACGAAGACCTCAAGGCCGGGGCTGTTGCTTATGCACGCAAACTGCTGGCTGACGGCGCGAAGCCGCGTCGCCTGAGCGAAGAAGTCATTGCAGGCGACGCCGTCCCGCCTGGCTTTTTCGACGAGTATCGCAAGAACTCGGCGCGCCAGACGCGCGGGTATTTCGCACCTGGACAGATCATCCAGTGCGTCGAAGCAGCTGTTACGCTGCCGTATAAGGAGGCCGTGAAGCGCGAGAACGAGCTGTTCATGCAGTGCATGACGTCGTCGCATTCGCGCGCCCAGCGCCATTTGTTCTTCGCCGAGCGCGCTTGTAACAAGGTGCCGGACGTACCGGCCGATACGCCGTTGCGGCCGATCAAGAAAGTTGCGGTCATCGGCGGCGGCACCATGGGCGGCGGAATCGCCATGAATTTCGTCAATGTCGGCATTCCGGTCGTGATGAAAGAGATTAATGCGCAGGCGTTGGAGCGCGGTCTCGGCATCATCCGCGGCAATTACGAGAATACGGTCAAGAAAGGTCGCATGACCGAGGCGCAGATGGCGCAGAACATGGCGCTGATCTCAGGCACGGTGGATTATTCCGGCATCGGCGACTGCGACCTCATTGTCGAGGCGGTATTCGAGAACATGGCGCTGAAGAAGGAAATCTTCGGCGAACTGGATAAAGTCGCCAAGCCCGGCGCGATACTCGCGAGCAATACGTCGACGCTGGATGTCGATGTCATCGCGGCGGCGACCAAGCGCCCTCAGGATGTCATCGGCTGGCATTTCTTCGCACCGGCCAATGTCATGACCCTGCTTGAAATCGTACGCGGTGCGAAAACGGCCAACGATGTCATTGCGACGTCGATGGCGATGGCCAAAGCCATTCGCAAGACGGCCGTACTGGTCCGCGTTTGCTTCGGCTTTGTCGGCAATCGGATGTTCTTCCCCTACGTACGCGAGGCTCAGCGCATGATCCTCGAAGGCGTGCCGGTGGAGCGCATCGACAAAGTCGCTTACGACTGGGGCATGGCAATGGGCCCTAACGGTGTTTCCGATCTATCGGGGCTCGATGTGCTCGATAAGGTCAACAACGAATGGCAGGACAAGCCAGATGACCCGGCCTACTGTCGTATGGTGGCCAAACTCGTCGAACTCGGTCGCTACGGTCAAAAAACCGGTGCCGGTATTTACAAGTATGAAGGCCGCAATGCCGTGCCGGATCCGGAAGTCGCGCGCATCGCGAAAGAGGAAGCGACCCGCCTTGGCGTGCCGCAGATCGAAGTCTCCGATGCCGAGATCATCGAACGCCTGCTGTACTCGATGATCAACGAAGGTGCGCTGATCCTGGCCGAGGGTATCGCCACCCGGCCGAGCGATATCGATGTCGTCTTCGTGCATGGCTACGGGATGCCGCGCTACCGCGGCGGCCCCATGCGTTATGGCGACGAAGTTGGCCTGAAGAATGTCGTCGCGGCCATGGAGAAATATCGCAAGCGCTATGGCGATACCTACTGGACGCCAGCGCCCCTGCTGGCTGAACTGGCCGCCAGCGGTAAGTCTTTTGACGCGTGGGCAGCAGCGAGAGAGGGTTGAGCGGCGCCTGTGGTTGACTGCCATCTGCAGGCAGGCGATTTGCCTTGAGCGAACCGCCAGTGGCGTCGGCGCTTCCGAACAGCAGCGACATCGAGAAGCACAATCGATGGCTCGCGCATCTGTATGCGCGACGACATTGGCTGATCGGCGCCGTCGTCGCGATCATCGGCCTGCTGCTGTTCGAGGCGTTGCGCGCACTGACGCGTGAGCTCGATTTCGGGCAGGTTGTCGTCGCCATCCACGGCACCAGTTCGACGCAACATATCCTCGCCATTGCGGCCATGTTGCTGAGCTATGTGGCACTGACCGGGTATGACTGGTCAGCGCTGCGTTATCTGAACGTCAAAGTACCGTATCGCGTCGTCGCGCAAGCCTCGTTCATCGCCTATGCACTCGGCAATACGATGGGCGTTGGCGTACTGACCGGCGGCTCGGTACGGATGCGGATGTACAGTGCTGCCGGACTCGAAGCAGGTACGGTATCGCGGGCGATCGCTTTCAATGCCATTGCTTTCGGTTTCGGGATCACTGTGGTCGGCGCACTGGCGCTGTTATGGGGCGCACCTGCGGTCGCTTCGACCGTGCATATGCAGCCATGGCTGCTGCGCGCGATGGCGGGGTTGATCGTCGTCGCTGCCGCTGTCGTTCTGCTGCACTGCTGGCAGTCCCGCCGCTATCGCATTTTCGGCTATGCGGTTGCACTGCCGAGTTTCGCGCTGGCTGTGCAGCAGTTGTTGATTTCGGCGCTCGATATCGCGGCATCAGCGGCGGTTCTGTGGATCCTGTTGCCATCGGGGTCAGTCGAGTTCCCGGTGTTCATCGCCGTCTATGCCATGGCCACCACGCTCGGCGTCATCAGTCACGTCCCCGGCGGCGTCGGGGTTTTTGAGGCGGTCATGCTGGCCGCTCTCGGTGGCCACGTGCCGGCCGAACAGCTGGCTGGGGCACTGGTCCTTTATCGTCTGCTCTATTACGTTCTGCCACTCGCGCTCGCGCTGGGGTTGCTGCTGTTCAATGAGCTGCGCCACGGCGCCGCTGCACCGATGCAACGGGCTGCAGCGAGCCTGTCGCCGATGCTGCTGGCTGGCTATACGCTGATCGTCGGCGTGGTCCTGCTGATTTCGGGTGTGACGCCGACGTCGGATGAAGCAACTGAGCTGCTGGCATTGCACGTACCGCTGCCGCTGGTCGAGGCCTCGCATTTCATTGGAAGTATCGCCGGATTGGCGTTGCTGCTGGTGGCGCGTGGCATGGTCGGGCGGCTGGATGCGGCGTGGTGGGCGGGTATTGTGCTCGCCGTCTTGAGTTTTGTGATGGCCTTTCCAAAAGGTATCGCGCTGACCGAGGCAACGATGCTGGCTGTGCTGGTGGTGGCATTGGCCGTATCGCGCCGACAGTTCACGCGAAAAGCGGCCTTGCTGGCCGAGCCGTTTACAGGGGGCTGGCTGCTGGCGGTGCTCGGCATCCTGGTGGCACTCACCGGCATGCTGGTTTTCGTCTATCGCGACGTCGCTTATGGCCACGAGTTGTGGTGGCAGTTCGAATTCGATGGCAACGCACCGCGTTCGCTGCGTGCGCTCGTTGCGGTCGCACTACTGACTCTGCTGCTGGCGTTTCGCCACATGCTGCGGCCACGCATTGAACGGCTGTCATTACCCGATGACGCTGCGCTCTCGCGCGTGGCGGATATTGTCAGTTCACAGGAGGCGGCGCAGGCGTGTCTCGCCCTGATGGGCGACAAGCACCTGCTCTTTTCCGCAGCCGGAAGTGCGTTCGTCATGTTCGGCCGGCATGGTCGCTCGTGGATCAGCCTGTTCGATCCGGTCGGTCCGCAAGCGGAGTGGCCGGAACTGATCTGGCGATTCATTGAGCGTGCGCGTGAATCCGGTGGGCGCGCCTCGTTCTACCAGGTGCGGCCAGAGCATCTGGCTCATTATCTCGATACCGGTCTGCGCGTGTTCAAGCTCGGCGAAGATGCCTATCTCCCGTTGGCGGATTTCACTCTGGCGGGAAAAGCGCGCGCCAATCTTCGGCACGGCGTCAATCGCGCGGAACGCGAAGGTTTGCGCTTCGAGGTGATCCCGGCAGCAGGTGTACCTGACATTCTGAGCGAGCTGCGGGTGATCTCTGACGCCTGGCTGGCGGAACATAACGCGGCAGAAAAAGGCTTCTCGCTCGGCGTCTTCGACGAGGCCTACATCTGTCGTCTACCGGTCGCACTGGTCTACGGCGGCGGGCGGTTGGTCGCGTTTGCCACGGTCATGAGCACTGCGCGGATGGTCGAGGCAAGCGTCGATCTGATGCGCCATCTGCCGGATGCACCGCGCGGTACCATGGATTTTCTGTTCGCCAAACTGATTGGCCACTGCCAGACCCAGGGTTATCAGCGTTTCGGTCTCGGCATGGCGCCGCTATCCGGCATGGAGGAGCATCCGCTGGCGCCGAACTGGCATCGTCTCGGGCGCCTGCTGTTTGCGCATGGCGAGCATTTCTACAACTTCCAGGGCCTGCGCGGTTTCAAGGAAAAATTCGATCCGACATGGGAGGCGCGCTATCTCGCGTCACCGGGCGGTACCGCACCGCTGCTCGTACTGACCGATATTGCGGCGCTGATCGCCGGCGGATGGAAAGGCGTGATTGCCCGTTGAAGCGCTGGATGAAATCTACGGCCAAGCGCTGGCCGCGTGGTCCGACTGTCATCAGGATTGCTGTATTCGTCGTGCTCGGCAGTCTGTTGCCGGGCGCGTCGAACGCCGACGAGCGCATCAGCCATGGTCGCTTCGAGGACGTCCAGCTGTTCAGGCCGGCAGGTGAGATAGTCGACTTCATCATGCTGTTCTCCAGCGCTGCTGGCTGGAATGAAACCCTCAGCGGCACCGCTCGTCTGCTGGCGGAGCACGGTGCTCTGGTGGCGGGTATCGATCTGCGGCGCCTGAACCAGACGTTGCTGACTGACCAGGGCGACTGTATCGAGCTTGACGGCGATGTCGAGAATCTCGCCCGCTTTGTCCAGGCTTACGCGCGGCTGCCGACGTATTTCACGCCCCGTCTGCTCGGTAACGCCGATGGTGCCAGCCTGGTCTATGCGCTGCTCGCGCAGGCCCCGGCCGGTACGTTTGACGGCGGCGTTTCCTTTGGCTTCTGCCCGACCCTGTCGCTCACCAGACCGCTTTGCGACGACGGCAGTCTGCGGTCGACGCCGCGCGCCGATGGCCACGGTGTCGACCTGCTCCCGAGCGCTGCGCTGAAGCAAACATGGATCACTGTGCCGGGCAGCGACGAGGCCGCTTGCACCCCATCGGCAAGCCGCCAATTCATTGCTGCGGTGACCTCCGGAAATCGCCCTCCAGAACCGATGAACAGTGGCGCGAAGGGTGCCGCAAATGCGACGGTAGTAGCCGCCTGGCAGGCGCTCGGGCCGGCGAAGCCAACGACCGCAACCACTGCGCCACCGTCTTTGGAGGGCTTGCCGCTGGAGGAAATTCCCGCAATCGGGGGTGGCGATACGTTTGCACTAATGCTGTCCGGCGACGGTGGTTGGGCAGGTCTCGACAAAGACGTCGCAACGGCACTGGCAGCGCACGGCCTCGCGGTAGTTGGCCTCGATTCGCTGCGCTATTTCTGGACTGCGCGGACTCCGCAGGGCGTCGCTGATGACCTCGCCCGCATCATGCGTCACTACGCCGCGCGCTGGCATCAATCGCGGGTGATTCTGATCGGCTATTCGCAAGGCGCCGACGTGCTGCCATTTGCCGTCAATCGATTGCCTGACGATGCCCGCAGGCTGCTCGCGCAAACCGTGCTGATCGGCCCCGGCAAACTGGCTGCGTTCGAATTCCACGTCGGCCAGTGGCTCGGCAGTCGCGCCGACGGGCGTCCGGTGCTGCCCGAGATCAGCAAGCTTGCGTCGGCGACCACGTCATGTATTTACGGCAATGACGACGACGAGGCGGTGTGCCCGAGTGTGCCGGCAGCACATACCCGCCTGCTGGCGCTGCCGGGCGGGCATCATTTCGACGGCGATTTCGCCAGCCTCGCGGGATCGATCCTCGCGCAAATCCCATTATCGAAGTGACGGCAACCGGCAGCAGAGGGGCTCTCAGGCCGTTTGTACTTCACTCAAGCCGAGCGCCGCAGCCATTTCGTCACGCATCACGAATTTCTGAATCTTGCCGGTGACGGTCATGGGGAACTCGGTGACGAACTGAATATAAGCCGGCACCTTGTAGTGGGCAATCTGCCCGCGACAGAACGCGCGGATGTCTTCTTCGCTGGCGACCTCGCCATCGCGCAGACGAACCCAGGCCGCGACGGCTTCGCCGAAGCGCGCATCCGGCACGCCGAAGACGGCAACTTCCTGAATTTTAGGATGACGAAAAAGATATTCCTCGATCTCGCGCGGATAGACGTTCTCACCGCCTCGAATGATCATGTCTTTCACGCGCCCGACTATCTTGCAGTAGCCCTCGTCGTCGAGCGTTGCCAGGTCCCCGGTGTGCATCCAGCCGCCGGTGTCGATTGAATCGGCCGTCTTCTGCGGTTCATTCCAGTAGCCGCGCATCACGCTGTAGCCGCGCGTACATAATTCACCGCGCTCGCCGCGCGCGACGATACGGCCATCGGCGTCGATTATCTTCACCTGCACATGGGGCAGGATGCGGCCGACAGTCGAGACCCGCTTTTCGACCGGATCGTCGGTGCTGCTCTGGAAACTCACCGGACTCGTCTCGGTCATGCCGTAAGCAATCGTGACCTGGTCCATGTGCATGTCCTGGCGCACGCGTTTCATGACTTCGATAGGGCAGGGCGCCCCGGCCATGATGCCAGTACGAAGCTGCGACAAATCAGTCACCGCAAAATCGGCATGATCGAGTTCGGCGATGAACATCGTCGGCACGCCGTGCAGAGCGGTGCAACGCTCTGCAGCGACGGCACGAAGCACATCGCCGGCATCGAATCCTTCACCAGGAAAGATCATCGCTGCGCCGTGCGTGACGCAGGTCAACACGCTCATCACCATGCCGAAACAATGATAGAGCGGCACTGGAATGCATAACCGATCGTGTTCGGAGAAACGCATGGCCTGGCCGACGAAATAGCCGTTATTGAGAACATTGAAGTGGGTCAGCGTCGCACCTTTCGGCATGCCGGTCGTGCCGCTCGTGAACTGGATGTTGATGCAGTCGTCGGGATCCAGCGTCGGTGCAATCGTGGCCAGCCGCGCACGCTCGGCGTCGCCGCCGGCTGCCGCGATATCGCTAAAGCAGAACATGCCCGGCTGCGCTGTTTCGCCCATGCAGACGATACTGCGCAAATGCGGCAGGCGCTGCGCCGCGAGCTGACCAGGCTGACTCGCGGCCAGCTCCGGTGCGAGTTCGCGCAGCATGCCGACGTAATCGCTGCTCTTGAACGATTCGGCAGTGACCAGCGCCTTGCAGCCGACCTGATTCAGCGCGTAATCGAGCTCGGCAAGGCGGTAGGCCGGATTGATATTGACCAGGATCAAGCCGGCCTTGGCCGTGGCGAACTGGGTCAGCACCCACTCGGCGCGATTCGGTGACCAGATGCCAATACGATCGCCAGGCTCGAGCCCGAGCGTCAATAGTCCGGCCGCCAGCGCATCGACTGCTGCCTGCAGTTCGCGGTAGTTCATGCGCACGTTCTGATGACACACGATCAGCGCATCGCGCTCGGCATGTCTCTCGGCGGCGAGGTCCAGCGCCTGGCCGACGGTCTGGAACAGCAACGGCAGCTCACTGGTGCCGCAGACATAGCTGGGCTTACTCGTCGTCATCTCGTTCTCCCTCGTCAGAACTCCAGATTGCGCGGCGTGCGCGGGAACGGGATGACGTCGCGAATATTCGTCACGCCCGTGACCAGCATCAGGAAGCGTTCAAAGCCGAGACCGAAACCGGCATGTGGCACGCTACCGTAGCGTCGTGTATCGAGATACCACCAGTAGTCCGCTGCTTCAAGCTTCATCTCCGCCAGTCGCGCCTGCAGTCGGTCGAGGCGCTCTTCGCGCGCGCTGCCACCGACCAGTTCGCCGATATGCGGTACCAGCAGGTCCATCGCGGCGACCGTTCGCCCGTCATCGTTGCCACGCATGTAAAACGCCTTGATTTCGCGCGGCCAGTCGTAAACGAATACAGGGCCGTTGAAATGCACTTCAGTGAGGTAGCGTTCGTGTTCCGATTGCAGATCGGCGCCCCACACCGGCGCGAACTCGAAGCGCTTGGAGGCTCCCTGCAGGATCTCGATGGCCTCGGAATACGGCAGACGGATGAACTTGCTGTGCTCGATCTGATCGAGTCTGGCAGTGAGCGTGGTATCGACATGGCGGGCGAACAGATCGAGATCAAGCGCGCAATCGGTGCGGGCGAAACGTAACAGGTAACGCAGCATATCCTCGGCCAGCTGCATGTCGTCGTGAATATCGGCAAACGCGATTTCCGGTTCGATCATCCAGAACTCGGCCATGTGCCGGCTGGTGTTCGAATTTTCAGATCGAAAAGTCGGGCCGAATGTATAGACTTTGCTCAGCGCCAGGCAGTAGGTCTCGACCGAGAGCTGCCCGGAAACAGTCAGATGCGCCTCACGCCCGAAGAAATCATCGTCGGGCGTGCCGCGCCGCTCACCGGCATAAGGGTCGAGCGTGGTGACGCGGAACATCTCGCCGGCACCTTCGCAGTCCGAACCGGTGATGATCGGCGTATGTACGTAATGAAAGCCGCGCTCCTGAAAGAACTGGTGCACAGCGTAAGCCAGGCGAGACCGGATACGGGCGACGGCTCCGAATTTGTTGGTGCGTGCACGAAGGTGCGCGATGCCGCGTAGGAACTCGTCGGAATGACGCTTTTTCTGCAGCGGAAAATCCTCGTCGCAATGGCCGACGATGACGAGTTCACTGGCTTTGAGCTCCCAGCGCTGACCTTTACCCGGCGATTCGATGAGCGCGCCGCGGACGCTGACGGCAGTGCCGGTACCAATGCTGCCAAGCAGCTCGTAGCCAGGACTGGACGTATCGACAAAGATTTGCAGGTTGGCCAGCCCGCTGCCGTCGTTCACTTCGAGAAAGGCGAACTCTTTGGACTCGCGCTTGGTGCGTACCCAGCCGGCAACCAGCACTGTGTCCAGTGCCGTGGGCGAGGCGAGCAGATCAGCGCATGGCACGCGCCCGGCGAATGGAGATACTGCCCTGTTCATTCGTCGGGATCGTAGCTCAGTATCGGGCTCAGCCATCTCTCGGTCTCGGGCAGGCTCATGCCTTTGCGTTCGGCATAATCCGCAACCTGATCGCGCCCGATCTTGCCGACACCGAAATAGCGCGCGGCAGGATGCGAGAAATACCAGCCACACACCGAGGCTGCCGGCGACATGGCGTAACTGTCGGTCAACTGGATGCCGGTATGGGTGGCGACATCGAGCAGCTCCCACAGCAGTTGCTTCTCGGTGTGATCCGGGCAAGCCGGATAGCCGGGTGCAGGGCGGATGCCGCGATACTGTTCGGCGATGAGGTCCTCGCTCGCCAGACGCTCGTCGCCGGCATAGCCCCAGAATTCCTTGCGTACGCGCTGGTGCAGATGCTCGGCGAACGCTTCCGCCAGGCGGTCAGCGAGCGCTTTGGCCATGATCGAGGAATAGTCGTCGAGTTCCGCCTCATAGGCCGCGACGATCGCTTCGAGCCCGATGCCGGCAGTGACAGCGAACGCGCCCATGTAGTCGGCCACGTGCGACTCATCGGGGGCAAGAAAATCCGCCAGTGCGAAATTCGGTTGCCCGCTCGGTTTCCGATTCTGTTGGCGCAGACTGTGCACGACGGCCAGCGGCTGCTGGCGGGTCTCGTCTTCGAACAGCGCGATATCCTCGTCGTTGATCCGGTTGGCCGGGAACAACCCGATAACGCCACGCGCCTGCAGACGGCCACCTTCGACGAGTTCGCGCAGCATGCGTCGGGCGTCGGCAAACAACTGCCGCGCCTGTTCGCCAACCACTTCGTCATCGAGTATCCGTGGATACTTGCCGGCCAGTTCCCAGGTCATGAAGAACGGCGTCCAGTCGATGAAGGGGACTAGATCGGCCAGTGGATAGTTGTCGAACACATGCACACCCGGCCGTACCGGCCGCGGTGTCTCATACCGCGACCAGTCGGTCGGCAGGCGATTGGCGCGCGCTTCGCTCAGCGCAACGAGCTGGGTTGTACTCTGTCTATCGGCATGGCGCTGCCGCACCGTGGCATATTCATCGGCGACCTTGGCCACGTAGCCGGCGCGCAGTTCGCGACTCAACAGGCTGGTAACGACACCCACGGCACGAGAGGCGTCCTTGACATGCACGGTGGGTCCGCCGCGATAAGCGGGTGCGACCTTGACGGCGGTATGCGTCCGCGAGGTCGTCGCACCGCCGATCAGCAGTGGTACGTCGAGCTGCCGTTTTTCCATCTCGCGTGCGACCAGCACCATTTCTTCGAGTGACGGTGTGATGAGGCCGCTCAAGCCGATGATGTCGGCGCGCTCGCGCGCCGCTGTATCGAGGATGTCTTTCATCGGCACCATCACACCCAGATCGATGACCTCGAAGTTGTTGCACTGGAGCACGACGCCGACGATGTTCTTGCCGATGTCGTGAACGTCACCTTTGACGGTCGCCAGCACGATGCGTGCTACCGCGCGCGTATCGCCGCTGGCCGCTTTCTGTTCCTCGATGAACGGGATCAGATGGGCGACCGCTTTTTTCATCACCCGCGCGCTTTTCACAACTTGCGGCAAGAACATCTTGCCGGCGCCGAACAGATCGCCGACCACACTCATGCCGGCCATCAACGGACCTTCGATGACGTGGAGCGGCTGCGGATATTTCAGCCGTGCTTCCTCAGTATCCTCGACGACGAAATCGGCAATGCCGCGGACCAGTGCATGACTCAATCGATCTTCGACTGAAGCATTGCGCCAGGCCAGATCGCGCTCCTGTACCTGGCCCTCGCCGGTGACCGTGCGGGCTAAATCGATCAGCCTGTCGGTCGCGTTCTCGTCGGTGTTGAACAGCACGTCTTCGATGTGCTTCAGCAGCATTTCGTCGATTTCGCGGTAAATGCCGAGCTGGCCTGCGTTGACGATGGCCATGTCGAGGCCGGCGCGAATGCCGTGATAGAGGAACGCAGAATGCATTGCTTCGCGAACCGGGTTATTGCCGCGGAACGAAAACGACACATTACTCAAGCCGCCGCTGACCATGGCAAACGGCAGCTTCTGCTTGATCTGCTTCGTCGCCTCGAAAAATGCCCGCGCGTAGTCGTTGTGTTCGGCGATGCCGGTCGCGACAGTCAACACGTTGGGGTCGAAAATGATGTCTTCGGGGGCGAACCCGCAGACGCCGATCAGCAGGCGATAAGAGCGTTCACAGATGGCGAATTTGCGCGCCGCGCTGTCGGCCTGCCCCTGTTCGTCAAACGCCATGACAACGACGGCTGCGCCGTAGCGCTGGACCAGCCTGGCCTGTTCGATGAACCGTTCTTCGCCTTCCTTCAAGCTGATTGAATTGACGATGCCTTTGCCCTGCAGGCACTTGAGGCCGGCTTCGATGACATCCCATTTCGACGAGTCGATCATCACCGGGACGCGACTGATATCGGGGTCGGACGCGATCAGATTGAGATATCGGCGCATCAGCTCGACCGAGTCGAGCATGCCTTCGTCCATATTGATATCGATGATTTGCGCACCGCTCTCGACCTGCTGGCGGGCGACTTCGACGGCAGCGTCGAGGTCGCCGTCCTTGATCAAGCGCGAGAACTTCGGCGAGCCGGTGACATTGGTTCGTTCACCGACATTGATGAAGCCGATATCGCGCGTGATGTTCAGAGGTTCAAGGCCGGACAATCGGCAATGGCGGGTAACTTCCGGCAGGCGGCGCGGCGGCAGGTCGGCGACGGCAGCGGCAATCGCGCGGATGTGTTCCGGCGTGGTGCCACAGCAGCCGCCGACGATATTGACCAGACCGCTGGCCGCGAAGTCGCCGATGATGCCGGCCATGTAGTCGGCCGATTCGTCGTACTCGCCGAATGCATTCGGCAGGCCGGCATTGGGGTGTACGCTGACATGCGTATCGGCGACCCGCGCGAGCTCTTCGATGTAGGGACGGAGATCTTTCGCGCCGAGCGCGCAATTCAATCCAATGGCGACCGGGCGGGCATGGCGGACCGAGTTCCAGAATGCCTCGGTGGTCTGGCCGGTCAGCGTGCGTCCGCTGCGATCGGTGATAGTGCCCGAAATCATCAACGGCAGGTCGACCCCGCGTGCATCCATGCATTCACGCACAGCGAAGATGGCGGCCTTGGCATTCAGCGTATCGAAAATCGTCTCAATCAGGATCAGGTCGGCGCCACCGTCGAGCAGACCGGCAGTCGCCTCATAATACGATTCGCGCAGGATGTCGAAATGAATATTGCGGAAGCCCGGGTCATTGACGTCAGGCGAGACCGAGGCAGTCCGATTGGTCGGGCCGATGACCCCGGCTACGAACCTGGGCCCGCAAGCGGGGGTTTCCGCGCGATACTCGACGATGGCTTCATGGGCGAGGCGGGCGGCGGCGTAATTCAATTCGCGGGCACAGGCTTCGAGTCCGTAATCGGACTGCGAAATGGTCGTCGAGTTGAACGTGTTGGTCTCGATGATGTCGGCACCGACATTCAGAAACGCACGGTGGATGCCTTTGATCAGCTTCGGCTGAGTCAGCGTCAGCAGGTCGTTGTTACCTTTGAGGTCGCGCGCGTGCGCGGCGAAACGTTCGCCGCGGAAATGCTCCTCATCGAGCCGATGCTTCTGGATCATCGTGCCCATGGCACCGTCCAGCACCAGGATTTTTCTGCCCAGCAGGGCGTTCAGTGTGGATTCGGCCATGGTCTTGTCTTCGTCAGATAAAAGGCTGTTTTCGCGCGCCCGTTCAACTGGACGCATAGTGTAGCCGTTACGCCCGCCGGTCTCATGCGACCAGTGTCTCGGCGTCGGCAACCGTGCGTCGCGGCAGGCGTAGCCATTGGCGCTGCCACAGGAACAGCAGCACCAGCAGCGCAACGAACGCCAGGTGTATCGGCCACAATCCCAACATCGGCGGGAGTACGCCTTTCTTCATCAGCGCGCGGCCGACACCGAGCACATTGGTATAGGCGAAGTAGGCCGACACGGTCGTAATCAAACCCAGATACCAGGTGCCGCGCCAGCGACCGAGACCGATGAGCACCGCCAGTCCTGGAGCGAGCAGGGTGCAGACCGGCAAGGCCAGGCGCCATTGCAGCTCGATGGCATATTCGCTGCCTTCATGCTGGAGCAGCTCGCCGGTCGGCACAAACCCGACGTGCAGACCGAACTGCGGCGGGTCGCGGTTCTCGATCCGCACTGCGTAGCGGTCAAAGTCGGTCACGACATAGTCCTGGCGGCCGGGCTGTCCGGAATAGTTCTTGCCAGCCTCGAACACCGCATAACGGTCGCCGCGCACGATGTCGCTTTCGACGAACGCGCGGCTGGAACGCATGGCGCCTTCGTCATCGCCGCTGCGCGTGCGGACAAACGCGTTTTCCAGGTATTTCTGGTCGGCCGAGATCGATTCGGCATAGAACACCCGGCTGCCACCGCCCATCTCGCGAAAGCGGCCGGCTTTGACACCGGCGATGGTGGCTTCATTTTCGGTCTGTTCACGCAGTTCGCGCAGCGCGAATTCGGCCTTTGGTGCGAGCAGCAGCGTGACCAGTCCGACAATGATCGCGCACACGCCGGACAGGGTCAGCGCCGGGCGAAGCAGCTGCTGGTGACTGATACCGGCTGCGCGCATGGCCACCCATTCCGAGGATAACTGCAGCCGCGTAATGGCGCCGAAAGAACCAAGCAGCAGGGCCATCGGCAACAGGTCTTTCAATGACACCAGCATTTTCAGCCCGACGATCCGCGCAATGTGCTGGGGTGCGACTTTGCCGTCGGCAGCTTCGCCGAGGGCGCCGGCGAACCGCATGCTCAGATAAAGAATGAACAGACCGGCGACGATGGCCGCGCTCAGCTTGAGCATTTCACGGACGAAATAGCGCGCCAGGATCACGGCGCGGCATCCTGACGGCGGGCGCGCCTGACCAGGTGAATATTTCGGAAATAGATGATGCTGTTCGGCAACTGACTGACGATAAAGACCGGGTCGCGACGATAAATAGCATATGCCAGCAGCACGACGCTGCCACCGATACTGAAGAACCAGAACGCCAGCGGTATGACACTGCGGCCAGCGCGTTCGCTCTCGATCCACTGCACTATCCAGCGGGAAAAGAACAGCAGATTGCCGAGCATGCCGACCGCTATCCAGATCTGTTCAGCGCCCATGGCGATGTTCCTCAATGGCCGAGGGGCGAAATGCCCGTCGGTTCAGCCACATGACTCCGATGAGATCGACTATGCCGACCCACAGGCGGTTCCATACGCCGTATTTGGAGCGGCCGCGCAGGCGCGGACGATGATTGACCGGCAGCGAAATGACGTGCGCGCCGGCGCGGCGGAACAGCGCCGGCAGGAAGCGATGCATGTGATCGAAGCGCGGTAGCTGCAAAACCACCCGGCGATCCATGAGTTTCAGTCCGCAGCCGGTATCCGGAGTCTCGTCACCCAGCAGACGTGCACGAATGCCGTTGGCCAGAAGTGACGATAGCCGCCGCAGCGTGTCGTCCTGACGCCGCCAGCGGTGACCGCAGATCAGGGCCGGCGGTGGGGCGCTGTTCTGCAGATGGCGGATCAGGGTCGGAATATCCGCCGGATCGTTTTGCCCGTCACCGTCGAGCGTGACGATCCAGTCACCACTCGCAGCATCGATGCCCGTACACAACGCTGCACTCTGGCCGCGATTACGCGCATGAACGAGTACGCTACCGGGCTGTGAGCTGGCAGCAAGCGCCTGCCTCAATTCGGCGACGGTGCCATCGATACTCGCGTCATCCACCGCAATGATCTCGTAGTCGGCGTGATCGCGCAGCGCCTCGCCAATCTCGCGAATCAGCGCACCGGCGTTACCGGCCTCGTCGTAAAACGGAATGACGACTGAGTATCTGATCGATGCTGAGGTCGGTGCGACGGGCGATTCGTTCATGAACTGAAGGCAGGAGAAAGATGGGCCTGGCGGGCGCCGGATTATAGCTCGCCCGACGCTGATCTGTCTGTCCATCGATGCGGCGGCGGTTCCGGCGGCGGCACACCTTCGCTCCGTCAGTGGCGGCAGGGATGCCCGACGGCAGCTATGACGAGTTCAGCCGATTGCAAAAGCAGCGTCCTTTGACACTCGACGCGTGCGCTTCTAGAGTTTGTCTCCCCCCGCTCGAGGTTTACTGTCATGGGTAATCGGCTGTCGAAGATCTACACGCGTACCGGTGACGATGGCACGACCGGTCTCGGCGACGGCGGGCGCATCGCCAAGCACAGTTTACGGGTCGAGGCGATTGGCGATATCGACGAATTGAACTGCAATCTCGGCTTGCTGCTGACCGAGACTTTGCGTCCAGACATGCACGAGCTATTGCTCGATATTCAGCATGACCTGTTCGACCTCGGGGGCGAACTATCGATCCCAGGGAGCGCGTTCATTGTGGAAGCGGCCGTGCTCAAGCTCGAAGCGGGAATCGATCGCTATAACGACGAACTGCCGCCGCTGAAGGAATTTGTCCTGCCGGGTGGAAGCCGTGGCGCCGCGATTGCGCATCTCGTTCGCGCGGTCTGCCGGCGCGCCGAACGTCGGTTGCTGGCGCTTGCCGCCAGCGAATCGCTCAGTCCTTACGCACTTCAGTACGTGAATCGCTTATCCGATCTGATGTTCGTGTGCGCTCGCGTGGTGGCACGTGACTCCGGCGCGGGCGAAGTCCTGTGGCAACGCAAGCGCAGCTGAGTTTCCGCTGTTCAGGTTCTGCGACGCGCGAGCAGCGCGAGGAGGCCGAGGCTTACCAGGACGAAATTACCGGGCTCAGGAACGGCTGCAGTCACCTCGACGAGAGACACATTATCGAGTCCGGCGAGGAAATTGTTGGACGCGGCGCCGTTGAAAAACGCCAGGCTGGTCGTCGTGCTCGTCGCCGTAAACTGTTCCGTGAACAGCTTCCAATTGAGCTTGTCAGTGGGCGCATTGGCGTTGAAGTGCGGCGCGCGCGCGCCGCCATTGATGCTCAGATCGACCGTGGTCGGAAAGAATATGCGGTTGTCCAATGCCGAGCCAACGTAAAAGCTGAGTTCATAAAGTTGGCCGACAATCGTGGCAACGTTCTGGCGCAGCCCGCTGGTCGTCGAATTCGAATTCACGCCCGCGAGATCAACCCACTGCAGCCCGTTCTGGGCCTGGAACAGGATCCCGTTCTGGGTGAACGAGCCGCTGATAACCGATGAATCGACACCGACAACGGTCCACCCCGGGATGGCTGCGGAGCCGCCGAGGAAATTCGTGAACCCACCGACGGGTACCGTCGGTTGCTCAAATGAGCCGTTGACGATCAGTGTGGCTGACACTGGGGCAGCACAAAGCATTGCTGCGGCCAGGCCTGCCACGCTCAGCGCTCGCCTGATCCCGACATCCCTATTCATGAATTTCATGTCTTCTTCCCTGGTGAATGAGGAATTCGATAATCGCGTGCTGTGAGCGACCAACGTGACGGCGCGTGGGTTCCTGCAGCCGAACCGCGCAAGATTCACGCCAGCACCTGAGCCCTGCCCAACCTATCAATGTATTCAAACGCTTAGTTCAATAATGCCTTAGCCGCTGCTGGGCTACGAAGTGCGCTTACGTAAAGAATTTTGACAGTTGTTGCCGAGCCGATCCCAGCGTTAACAGAATAAAATCAATCCATTCATGCTTTTATGTCGTTTCGCCCGATTCTTGGATGCAGCAAGCATTTCCTGACGCAATGTAAAGATAACTTGACATCGAGCTTTATCAGCCTCGACTTTCTTGCTCAGGGAACGGGGCGATTCACCCCGCCATGTGCCAGCCGGCTAGCGGGCGCGAATTTCCAGCACAGCGCCGGCGCGGTGAAGATCGAGGCGATTGAGGAACGACTGACCCAGCAACGGTTTGCTTGGATAGTCGCCGTCGATCACCGTGCCTTCGACTCGCACCAGCCGCAGCGACTGGATTTTCACTTCATCGAGTATGACGCGATAAGCGGCAACCACGCCGGACGCCGTTTCGACTGCGCCGCGCGAGCCTTCGACGCTGTAACGCAACCCGATACTGCGCGCGAAATGTTTATTCATCGCGACCGTCGTCGCGCCGGTATCAACCAGAAAATTGACGCCGTTGCCGTTAATCTGCCCATCGACGAAATAATGCCCGCCATCGCCCGGCACGAGGCGCACGACCTGCGTTGCCGGTGCCGCCGTAAACGCGCTCTGGATACGCCCGTCCAGCGCCAGGTCGTGCTCGACGCCGTCGATAGCGATACGCGCTGCTGCCGCATTGGCACTGATCAGGCGCACGCCTTCCCGTGATGATGCGCCAATCTTGAGCAGCTGCTGCCGGCCGTCGATGCGCAATACCGCGCGATCCTTGAACAGCGCCATTGCACTCACTTCCACCGCCTGCGCGGTTTGCATGAAGACGAGCAGAACGGTGGTCAGCAGCCAACGCCGCCACGGCCTCGACGGGGTCGAGTGGGTCTCGCAGGTCAGCTCTGGTAGACTCGCCGCCTCTTCGCTGAACATGACATACCATTCAACAGGATAGGACTCAATGAAAGTAGCCTGCATCGATTTCGAAGGCGTCCTCGTGCCGGAGATCTGGGTCAGCCTCGCCGAGCGTACCGCAATCGATGAGCTCAAGCTGACCACGCGCGATATTCCCGACTATGACGAACTGATGCGCTACCGTCTTCGCATCATGGCCGAGCGCGGACTCCGATACAACGACATCCAGGCCGCTGCCGGTGCGCTCGATCCCTTGCCCGGTGCAGCCGAATTCCTGGCCTGGCTGCGACGTCATTTCCAGGTTGCGATTATCTCCGATACGTTTCACGAACTGGCCGCACCGCTGGTCGCCAAACTCGGCTATCCGGTCATCCTCTGCCATACGTTGGTAGTCGAGACTGACGGTCGCATCAGCGGTTATCGGCTGCGTCAGGCCGATCCGAAGCGCCATGCGGTCAAGGCGTTCCAGTCGCTGCATTACCAGGTCGTCGCGACCGGCGACTCCTACAACGATATCAGCATGATCGATCAAGCCGATAGCGGCATGCTGTTTCAACCCTCGGATAACGTTGTGCGCGATCATCCTCACATTGCGGTGGCGCGCGATTACGCCGAATTGCAGCGGATGTTCACGGCAGCGCTGTAACAATCGCGTTCGAGTCAGCTGTGCCGTGGTTCCGGCGGTGGCGGACCTTCGCTCCGTCGCTGGTGGTACGCTCCTCTGCGAAGGTCCGCCACCGCCTTGATGCGCTGGGATCTTGATCGTCCTGCTGCGCTTGACCGGGTGCTGTCTGGCATCCCTGAAGGTGAGTATCACGCAGCGACGGAAGGGATGCCGGACATCGCCGCTACGCCGAGCCCGCGATGCCATCTGGTCGCCAGCGATAAGTCCGCGCTCGCGGATCCAGGTTTACCGTTGACCACTTCGGAAGCGCCCATTGCAACAACGTGGCCGGTGTTTCTCCCAATGCTTCCATCGGCGGGTTGAGGCCGAGAAAACAGAGCGCGTGGAAGAGGGCATCGGCAGCATGTTCGGGGCGGACCGGTGGTGCGTGGGTCTGTTTGCTGAGCTTCTCGCCGCTCGCATCGACGACGACTGGCAGATGCAGATAGGCCGGAGTCGGCAGACCGAGAGCCTGTTGCAGATAGACCTGGCGCGGTGTCGAAGCCAGCAGGTCGGCACCGCGAACGACGGAGTCGACACCCGACCAGGCATCGTCGACGACGACGGCCAGGTGGTAAGCAGCAATACCATCAGCCCGTTGCACGACGAAATCGCCGACCGTCTCGGCCAGGCATTCGCGATAGTGACCTTGGAGTCCGTCGGCAATTGTTATCAGCTGCGAGTTGACCTCGATGCGCCACGCCAGTCCGGGTTGCGGCGAACGCGCTCGACAGGTGCCGGGATAAGCGCCGCTTCCAAGCTGGCTACGCGTGCAACGGCAGCCGAACAGATGAGCGCGTCGGCCGAGCTCTGCCAGCGCTTCACGATACGCTTCGCTGCGTGTGCTCTGGTACACAACCGCGCCGTCCCAGTTCAGCGCCAAAGCCGCCAGCGTCCGCAGGATCTCGTCGGCAGCGTCCGCGGCAACGCGCGGACCGTCGAGATCGTCGATGCGCAGCAGCCACCGACCGCCGGCCGCGCGCGCACTCAAATAGCTGCCGACCGCGGCGACGACCGAACCGAAATGCAGAGGCCCGCTGGGCGTCGGCGCATAACGCCCTGTCGGTGGCGTCACGAATTGCCGGCCACCGGTGCGGGTCCGTAATGCGCGCAGTACAGGCTGGTCGCGCCGGCCACGCCTACCGGCATCGCCACAAAATTCAGGACAGGCGTCAAGGTCAGCAAGGTCACGCCACTGCCGAAACCGAGTGCCATCGCGCGGTGCTGACGAAGATTGGTGAGGACGGCTGGAAAGAAACTTCCGTGGTTGCCGAGCGGACAATCGAGATATTCCATCGCCAGCATCCATGCACCAAACGCAAACCACAGCGGCGGTGCAGCCAGATTCAGCACGGGGATGAGGCTCAACAGCACCAAAGGCAGTGCGCGCAATGCGATGTAAAGGAACTTGCGCGCTTCGGCATACAGGCTACGCCCGAACTCGCGCAGCAGTTTGCCGGCATCGATCGCCGGCATTTGCGTACGACCGATAAGGGTCGCCTCGACAGCTTCGGCGAGCAGACTGTTGAATGGACTGGCGACAATATTCGCGACCAGCGCGAACGAAAGAAAAACGAACAGCCCGGCGATCGCAACACAGATCAGCCAGATCAAACCATGCAACCATTCAGGCCAGCTGCCGAGATAACGATCGAGCAGCGCATTCACCGCCATGCCCACGCTCCACAGCGCGATCAGCAACACGGTGATGTTGATGCCCAGCGGGATGGCGACATAGCGTCGGATCCCGGGCTTTACGATCAGACGGAAACCATGCAACACATGGCGCAACCCCTGGATGAAACCGGGACGCATCAGATGGCCGGTGGCAGTACTGAATCGGCGGCAGGTAGCCAACTCGGGTCGCGATACTCGGCCGTAATCGTCGGATAGGTCCCGCCGCGCACGTTGAACGCCGCGGTCAGACGCGCATAACGTGGTGCGCAGACCGCTATCAGGTCGTCGAGTATTAGATTGGTCACCGCCTCGTGATACGCCCCCTGATCGCGAAATGACCAGATATACAGCTTCAGTGATTTCAATTCCACGCACCGCGGGCCGGCGATATAGGCCAGCACCATCTCGGCGAAATCGGGCTGCCCGGTGACTGGACACAGACAGGTAAATTCCGGCAGCCGGATGCTAATCAGGAAATCCCGGTCCGGCTTGGGGTTGGCGAAAACCTGCAGCAGGTGGGCGTTCGAGCCGGTCTTTTCCAGTGTCGCTGTCGTCATGCTTTTTATATGAATATCAATTAATTAATCCATGTCTCGCTGGGCCTGCGCAGCGTTGTGCCGTGCGATCGCGATGGGGTATGCTGTGCGCCCATGCGTATCAACCGAATCAAGCTAGCAGGCTTTAAATCGTTCGTCGATCCCACGTCGATCAGCGTCCCCGGCAACCTCACCGGCATCGTCGGGCCGAATGGCTGCGGCAAGTCCAACATCATCGATGCATTGATGTGGGTGATGGGCGAAAGTTCGGCCAAGCATCTGCGCGGTGACTCGATGGCCGATGTCATCTTCAACGGCTCCAATACGCGCAAGCCGGTCAGCCAGGCCATGACCGAGATCATTTTCGACAACAGCGACGGCACGTTGGGCGGGCAGTATGCCGGATTCGGCGAAATTTCGGTCAAACGGACCATCGCCCGCGATGGCATTTCGTCCTATTTCCTGAACGGCGCACGCTGCCGGCGTAAAGACATCACCAACGTGTTTCTCGGCACCGGCATCGGTGCGCGCGGTTATTCGATTATCGAACAGGGCACCATTTCTCGGGTGATTGAAGCAAAACCAGAGGAATTGCGCGCGTTTCTCGAAGAAGCGGCAGGGATCTCCAAATACAAGGAGCGTCGTCGCGAGACCGAGACTCGCATGCGTCATGCGAACGAGAACATCGAGCGTCTGACCGATATTCGCGATGAACTCGGCAAACAGCTCTCGCATCTGCAGCGCCAGGCGCGCGCAGCCGAACGCTATCAACTGCTCAAAACCGACGAGCGCCGGCTGAACGCGCGCGGCCTCGCCGTCCGCTGGCGGGCACTGGATACTGACAGACAACGCAGTCAACGCGATGCCGAGCAGCGCGCCACTGAACTTGAAGCGGAAGTCGCGCGGCTGCGCAGTGTCGAAGCGGAACAGGTCGCAGCGCGTGAAGCACATAACGGCGCGACTGAGTCGTTCAATGCGGTGCAGTCGGAGTTCTATGCCCACAGTGCCGATATCTCGCGGCTCGAACAGGCGCTGAAGCACGCCGACGAACGCGAGCAATCGCTGGCGCGCGATCTGGAGGCCGGTCGCCGCACGCAGGACGAGCTCACGCGCGGGATGGCAATAGACGCAACGCAATTGGAGAGTTCCGTTGCGCGAATGCGTGAGGTCGAGCCGCAGCTGGCCCGTCTGCAGGGCGATGCTCAGGCGTCAGCTGAAACGATGAAGGCGGTTGAAGTTCGACTGGAACAATGGCAGCACGAGTGGGATGCGTTCAACCGGCAGCACACCACGTTGGCGCAGCGCGAGCACGGCGCGCAAGTGCGTCTGGAAGCGCTGCTCAGCGCGCTCGCCGCAGCCGAAAATCGCACGCGCGCACTCGACGCCGAAGTTGAGAAGCACGTTACGACCGACCTCGTTGCGCGGATTGATCAGCTTCGGGCAGAACTGCAGGTCGCCGAGAATCACAAAGGGCAGTTGAGCACCGCACGGAATGCGCTTCGCGCCAATCTGTCGCAAAGCCGCGGCGCCAATCAGGCGCTCGGCGCAGCGCTGCACGAACATCAAATCCTGCTGGAAGAACAGCGTGGCCGGCTGGCCTCGCTGCGCGCGCTGCAGGAAGCCGCTTATGGTGACGATCAGGAAGCGATCGAGGCGTTCTGCCACAATCATGGTATCGACGACCTGACGCGTCTGGCGGAATACGTCGACATCGAAGCAGGCTGGGAACGGGCGCTCGAAGTTGCGCTGCGCATTCCACTCGGCGCTATCTGCGGCCAGCAGCTCATCGGCCGGATTGCCACCGGCTCGGCCAGTGCGCTAGCGGCAGCCAGCGTTACCGTCATCGAAATGTCGGCCACGGCCACGGCGGCAACGCAGGGGGTCGACCCGCGACGCCTGGCAACCAAGGTCCGCAGTCGAGTCGATCTTGGGCCGCTGCTGGATAACATATATGTCGCCGATGATCTTGCTGCGGCCAGTGCCTTGCGCACCGAGATCCCCGCCGCTGCGCTGGTCGTGCTGGCCGACGGTACGCTGCTCGGTCACAACTGGTTGCAACGCCCGGGTCGTGGCGCACAGAGCGAAGGGATACTGGCGCGGGAACGACAGCTCGCCGAGCTCGCTGCCAGGGTCGAAATGCACGACGAGCAGACCGCCAATCTGCGCGCGCAGCTGGCGCAGGCGCAGCAGCGCCAACGTGACACGGAGACCGATGAGCAGAGCACCAGCGAGCAGCTCGAAACGCTGCTGGCGGAGACTGCCCGTCAGCGCGACGAGTTGAGCCGCCTGGAAGCGGAATGCCAGCGCCGCCAGGCTCGTGCGGCCGATGTTGCCGCTGAGCTCGAACGGCTGGCACTGAGCCATGCCGAACAGCGTGAAACCATCGAACTGCTGCGCCAGGAACGGGTCCAGGCCGAACGCGAAATGAACCAGCACGCCGACCAGCGTGAGGCGCTGGCCGAGACCCGCAATTCCGTGCAGCGGGAACTGGATGAAGTTCGCCTGCGCTGGCGCGAAGTACGCGATCAGGCGCATGGCCTCGAACTCAATCTTGAACAACTTCGAGCGCGACGCCTGACACTGGAAGAGGCCGGTCAGCGAAATGCCCAGGCCCTGGCGCAGGCCAGCCAGCGCTGTGCCGGGATCGAAACGGCCATCGCCGCAGCGGTGCCGCCGCGCGCAGAAATGGGCACAGCGCTGGAAGCCGCGCTCGCAGCGCGATTGGCGGCCGACCATCGGCTGACCTCAGCGCGCCAGGCACTGAACGCGTTGGACGACACGATGCGCCAGGCGACTTCGACGAAATCCGCCATCGAGCAGGCCATTGCCGAAAAGCAGCAGCGCCTCGAACAGGCGCGGCTCGATCAGCGCGCACTCGAAGTCCGCCAGCAGGAATTGATGAGTCGCTTCGCGCAGACCGGCGAGGAGTTCGAGACGGTGACTGCCGCACTGGGCGAAAACGACGACGAAGCGGCCGTGCAGCTCGAACTGGAATCGGTCGCCAGCCGGATTGCCAGACTCGGGCCGATCAATCTTGCCGCCATCGAAGAATTCACCCAGCTCTCGGAACGCAAGGACTATCTCGACAAGCAGAACGCAGACCTGACCGAGGCGCTGGACACGCTGCTGGAAGCGATTCGCAAGATCGATCGCGAGACCCGCACTCGCTTCAAGGAAACGTTCGACAAGGTCAATAACGGGCTGCAGGCAATGTTCCCAGTCCTGTTTGGCGGCGGGCACGCTTATCTCGAGATGACCGGCGACGACCTGCTTGAAACCGGCGTCACCGTCATGGCCCGGCCGCCCGGCAAACGCAACAGCAACATCCACCTGTTGTCGGGTGGCGAGAAAGCGCTCACAGCGCTGGCGTTCGTCTTCTCGATTTTCGAATTGAATCCGGCACCGTTCTGCCTGCTCGACGAAGTCGATGCACCGCTCGACGATTCGAATGTCGTGCGCCTGACCGAGATGCTGCAATCGATGGCCAAGAATGTGCAGTTCATTTATGTCACGCACAACAAGATCACGATGGAAATCGCCGAGCAGCTGATCGGCGTCACGATGCAGGAAGCGGGCGTGTCGCGGCTGGTTTCGGTCAACATGGAAGAAGCCGTGCAACTCGCGGCGACAGCCTGAGTCCGGGCCGGACGCAAGCCGTCAGGCGCTGCCATGTCCTTGCGTACGTTGCTCATCATCATCGGCGTGCTCATAGTCGCTGCCGTCTATTTCTTCGGTGTGCGCAAACGCAAACAGGATTCGCGGGTCACCTACGACAGACGCTTCGCGCGGATGGAGATCCCGGACGTCATTCTCGATCATGACGAACCGTCGGCCCTCGACGGCGCCGATGACCGGGACGATGCAGGGGGCGACAACTGGCAGATCGTGGTCAAGCCGTCGACGCCTCGCATTCAGCCACCGTCAGCCGCTCCGGCCGGTCGCGCACCGCGCGGATCGACGCCGGTGGAACCACGTCTTTCGCTCCCACCGGATGTCATTCTGCCACCGCAGGATCGGGCTCTGGAGGAACTGCCGGTCGTGCGTAACGACGCCGTCGTTGCGCCGGAACCTAGCAACGCGCGACGGCGAACCGATCAGCTCGATATGTTCGGCGCACCTGAAACCGCAGCAGCGTCGCCACGTTCGTCGAGATCGGCATCGCGGTCGGCATCCGGTCCAGCAGAAACGCTGCCGCCCGATGATGGTCTGATCATGCTCTACGTGCGGGCCCGCGAAGCTCAGCCGATAGGCGGTCCGGCACTCGTTCGGGCGTTCAACGCAGTCGGCATGCAACATGGCGAGATGTCGATTTTCCATCATTTCGGCGCGGGTGAACTGAAATGCGAAAAGGCGGTTTTCAGCGCCGCTAACATGTTCGAACCAGGCACCTTCGATCTCGCCCGAATCGAGGCATTTCGAACGGCCGGTGTCGCCCTGTTTCTGCAGTTGCCGTGTGCCCTCGATGGCCCGGTTGCGTTCGAGCTGTTGTTGAATACCGCTCAGCGCCTGACAGAAATCGTAGGCGCTGAACTTTACGCAACACCGCAAGCACGCCTGGATTCCAAAGCCATCGCGCGCCTGCGTGGTCGGGCAGCTCGTTTTGGCCATGCCGCTCACTGAACGCGAACGCGTGCGCGCGGCCGAGCTCAGGGCCGAGATCGAACGCAACAATCGCCAGTACTACGTACATGATGACCCTCTGATCACAGATGCCGAATACGATGAGCTGCTGCGCGAACTCGAGACGCTGGAGCAGGAATTTCCGGAACTGGTTCAAGCCAATTCGCCTACGCAGCGGGTCGGTGCCGCGCCAGCCGCGCAGTTCTCCACGGTCACTCATGCACAGCCGATGCTGTCGCTGGCCAACGTTTTCGATGCCGACGGGTTCAGCGATTTTCATCGGCGTGTGACAACGTTGCTCGGTGGGGTGGCGGTCGAGTTCGTGGCAGAGACCAAACTCGATGGTCTTGCCATCAGTCTGCTCTACGAACACGGAATCCTGGTGCGTGCGGCCACGCGCGGCGACGGCACCAACGGTGAGGATGTCACAGCGAACGTCAGGACCATACGCGCCGTACCGCTGGCGCTGCACGCCGACAATCCCCCGGAACGTCTGGAAGTCCGCGGCGAGATTTACATGGAAAAACGCGGATTCGCGGCGATGAACGAACGCCAGCTCGAAAACGGCGCAAAACCGTTCGTCAACCCGCGCAACGCTGCAGCTGGCAGTTTGCGCCAGCTCGACGCCAGAGTGACGGCAGGACGGCCATTGACGCTGTATTGCTATGGTATTGGCGAATGCGATGGCGACGCACGACCAGCCACGCAATTCGCCCTGCTGGCCTGGTTGAAATCGTTGGGACTCAGGGTCTCGCCCGAAACACGGCTGCTGGACAGCCTGCAGGCCTGCCTCGATCAGTACGCCGAATTCGCTGAGAGGCGCGCGAAACTGCCGTATGAAATCGACGGCGTCGTGTTCAAAGTCAATGCACTGGCCCAGCAGGAGCAGCTCGGAAGCATAGCGCGCGCGCCGCGATGGGCAGTCGCATTCAAGTTTCCGCCTGAAGAACGCGAGACCCAGGTGCTGGCTATCGAGGTCCAGGTTGGGCGTACCGGGCAACTGACGCCGGTCGCGCGGCTCGAGCCGGTCTTTGTTGGCGGGGTGACGGTCACCAATGCGACACTGCACAATGCGGACGAGATCCGCCGCAAGGATGTCCGCGTCGGAGACACCGTTGTCGTTCGACGGGCCGGCGATGTCATTCCCGAAATCGTGCGCGTGGTGCTGGAAAAGCGCCCACCGGGCACCGAAGCCTATGTGCCGCCGGAGACAGTGCCCGAACAGGACCTGGCCCGCCGCGTCCAGCAGATCACACATTTCGCCTCGCGGCGGGCGATGGATATCGCCGGGCTCGGCGATAAGGTCGTATTGCAGCTGGTCCGTGAGCAGTTGGTCGAAACGCCCGCTGATCTTTACCGGCTCGAACCGGCAGCGCTCGCCGCACTCGATCGCATGGGCGATAAATCAGCGGCGCGTCTGCTCGAGTCCATCGCGCAGTCGCGACAAACGACGCTCCCACGACTGCTGTTCGCGCTCGGGATCCACGAAGTTGGCGAAGCGACGGCGGTCAATCTGGCGAGATCGCTAGGCTCAGTTGCGCGCATAGCGAACGCCAACGCCGAACAACTGGAAGCGATCGAAGATATCGGTCCGGTTGTCGCTCGCAGCATTGTGGACTGGTTTGCCGAGCCGATGAACAACGAACTCATTGCCAGTCTTCTTGCCAATGGCGTGCACTGGCAGGAGCACGAAGGTCAGCCGGCAGCGGAAGCAGCGCCGCTCAGCGGCGTAATCTGTGTGCTCACGGGTACATTGACTTCGTTGACGCGCGACGTTGCAAAAGAAGCGCTGCAATCGTTAGGCGCCCGTGTAGCGGGTTCGGTCTCCGCCAAGACGACTTTCGTCATCGCCGGCGCCGAGGCCGGCAGCAAACTTACCAAAGCCGAAGCGCTGGGTGTGCCTGTACTGGGCGAGCCGCAGCTCCTTGCGCTACTCGCCAGGCCGGAGATGCTCAGCCAGCTGATGACAGGGTCTGTGGATTGACTGTCGCAACGACGACCCGGTTGCGCCCGCTGCGTTTTGCAGCAAGCAGAACATCGTCGGCGCGCTGCAGGAGATCAAGCTGCGACTCACCTGCCAGATAGTGGGCGACACCGACACTGACAGTCACCTGCACAGTTGCAGGCAGTGATTCCAGCGTCATCTGTTCAATCTCTCCGCGAATGCGTTCGGCGAGCAGCTCGGCGCCGGCAGTTCCCGTATTCGGCAACACGACGACGAATTCTTCACCGCCGTAGCGGAATACCCCATCGCTCGTGCGGGTGCACTTGACGATATGCGAAGCGACTTTGGTCAACACCACGTCACCGACGATGTGCCCGTAGCGGTCGTTGATGCTTTTGAATCGGTCGATATCGATCATCAGCAGCGATAGATCTGATGCTTGCCGTTGTGCGAGCGAGATGTGCTGGGTCAGGTGCCCGCCCATCGTTGCGCGGTTACTCACACCGGTCAGTGGGTCTTTCAGCGCAATCTTGAGTGCGCGCTCGTACTGCAGCGCGTTACGCAGCGGGTAGATGAGCGTGCACAGAATGACCTCGAGTACTTCGAGTTCGTTTTCCTGCAGCGGATCGTTCCGCGAGAACGTGACTTCGCCGAGATACTTTCCGACCAGATTCAATTCGTAACTATATCGATTAAGTTCCCGCGCCCCGTCGTCGATCGCCATGCGATGCGGATTGTTGCGATAGCGGACCGAGACGCCTCTGACAATACGCCGTACTTCGCGGGCGAAGCCTTTGACGACGTCACGCACGTGCAGACTGCACTGGAGTGCGTTGGCAATGCGCAGCTTCGTCGAATCCGAGACGATATTGCGCTCTGCGGGTTCATCGCCGGTGAAGGGAAGCACTTCGCCGGAAAACCGGAAGCTGTGCCACGGGCCTTCGTTGATGATGTGTTTTATCGGTGTACTCATCGTCGAACGCGCTCTCATCGGAAGTTGCTGCCGACGATGCGAATTTCGTGCCAGCGCTTGCCGATAGCGCTTTGATCTATTTCAAGCATTGGCAATTAAGTAGTTGTATTGGATAACTTAATTCGGGAAGTATCAGGCTCGACACGAGAATCCTGCGGAGGCGCAGGAAGCGTGGCGTCAATCTTCCGACACCGGTCAACCTGCGAAAGCGGCAGCTCCGCCAGAATACTGCCTCAGCCGGGCACCGAGGCGGCAAATCCTGCCGCTTACAGACGAAAACTGCCGCCCGCGACCGCGATGCAGCGGCCTCGAACTCCTGCACCGCGCGGACCGAGCAGGGCGACATAGGCGTCGGCCTGCGTCTCGGGCAGGGGCAGGGTGTCGGCATCAAGACCGGGAAAGGCCTGCCGACGCAGACGTGTCCGTACCGCCTCTGGTACGACGCCGTTGACGCGCAGTGATGTATGGCGCGATTCCGCTGCCAGCAACTCCATCAAGCCACGCACGGCGTACTTGCTGACCGCATAGGCGCCCCAGTTCGGTCGCGCCTCGAGACCTTCGGCCGCGAGCGAGAACACGACCGCCGGATCGACCGCTGAGCGGAACAACGGGAGACAGGTTTGCAACAGGAGAAAGACACTATGGACGTTGACCTGGAACGTTCGCGCCCACGCCACACCGTCGTAGTTGGCGAGCGGCGCTGGCTCACCGAGCATGGCTGCGTTGGCGACAAATCCATCGAGGCGCCCAAAGCGCGCTGCAATAAGTTCGGCGACAACGCTGTAATCGTCGACCCCGGCCGTTTCGAGATTGATTGGCACCAGTACGGGCGGCGTGGCACCGGCCCCTTCGAGCACATCAGCGAGGCGTTCCAGCGCACGCACGTCGCGCCCAGCCAGCAGCATCGTTGCACCGGCACGCGCACATGCAGTTGCCACGGCACTGCCGATACCACGACTGGCGCCGGTCAGCAGGATGACACGACCATCGAGTTCGCCCGCAGCTGACATCAGCTGAAATCACCCGCGCGCAGGACGGTATCGCGGCGCTGATTGGCGTCATCGGTCAGCGGGTAGTCGAGCGTGTAGTGCAGGCCGCGACTTTCGCGCCGCTTCAGCGCCGCCCGAATGATCAGTTCTGCGACTTGAACGAGGTTGCGCAATTCGATCAGATCGCCGGTAACCCGGAAATTGCCATAGAACTCACTGATCTCCGCATGCAGCAGATCAACGCGCCGACGGGCGCGCTGGAGTCGCTTGCTGGTTCGAACGATGCCGACGTAATCCCACATCAAACGACGCAGTTCGTCCCAGTTGTGCGCAACGACGACTTCTTCGTCGGCATCGGTGACCTGGCTCTCGTCCCACGCCGGCACGCTTTTCAGCAACGGCCAGTTCTCGATGCCGGCCGCAATCGAACGGGACGCCGAGTCGGCCAGAACCAGGCATTCGAGGAGCGAGTTGCTCGCCATGCGATTCGCTCCGTGGAGCCCGGTACAGGCGACTTCACCGATAGCATACAGCCCCGGCAGCGAGGTCCGGCCCTCGAGATCGGTCACGACCCCGCCACACAGATAATGAGCGGCCGGCACCACCGGTATCGGTTGCGATGTCATATCGATGCCGAAACGACGGCACTGCTCGTCGATGTTCGGAAAATGCTCGTGAATGAAATCGGCTGGCTTGTGCGAGATGTCGAGATAGACGCAATCGAGACCGAGACGTTTCATTTCATGGTCGATGGCGCGTGCGACGATGTCACGGGGAGCGAGTTCGGCCCGGGCGTCGAAACGCGGCATGAAGCGCTCGCCGTTTTCGAATACCAGAAGACCTCCTTCACCGCGCAGCGCTTCGGTCAGCAGCAGCGTTTTCGCTTGCGGGTGATACAGACAGGTGGGGTGGAACTGCACGAATTCCATGTTGGCGATCGCGCAACCGGCGCGCCACGCCATGCCGATACCGTCGCCAGTAGCGACGTCGGGATTGCTGGTATAGAGATAAACTTTGCCGGCACCACCGGTGGCGAGCACGACGCAGCGTGCGCGGATGGTCTTGACCTGGCTGTTGACCGTGTCGAAGACGTAGGCGCCGCCGCATCTGTCGGGATTCTGCCCGAGCTTGCCCGAACTGATCAGATCGATGGCCATGTGCCGTTCGAGCAGCGTAATGCCCGGCGTTGCGATGACTCGTTCGAGCAGTGTCTGCTCAATGGCTCTGCCGGTAGCATCGGCGGCATGCACTACGCGGCGGTGGCTGTGCCCGCCCTCGCGCGTCAGGTGAACCTCGACAGCACCCGATTTCGACACGCGCGTCGAGAACGGCACACCGACATTCATCAGCCATTCGATGCGTTCCCGTCCGTGCCGCACAATGTAGTCGACTGCCTCGGGACGGCAAAGACCAGCCCCGGCAATCAGCGTATCCTCGATATGCGACTCGACTGAATCGGCATGATCCATGACTGCTGAGATCCCACCCTGGGCATACAGGGTGGCGCTTTCGCTGGCCACGCTCTTGCTCAGCACGACCACACGCTGGGTCGCAGCAAGATTGAGCGCAAGACTCAGTCCGGCAGCGCCGCTGCCAATGATGAGGACATCGCAGGATTCGTATTCAGACATGGGTGCTGTTGCTCACTGCCGGGCTGACGGGCGGGCGCCCTGCCGGCAAGACTTGCTATAATCCCGCTTGGCCCCGGCACACCTGCGCCGAACTTACCCGGAACCTCATGGTCTACGATGCTCATGCTCGCTCGGACGGCGTTGTCGCCATGATACAGGGATAGCGCGGCGATGGGCGACAGCATGACCGACATCGAACTGGTGAGGCGGGTACAGCAAGGTGACAAATCAGCTTTCGATCTACTTGTACTCAAGTACCAGTACCGCATCGTGAAGCTGGTCTCGCGCTACGTTCGCGAACCCGCCGATGCGCTCGACGTGACCCAGGAGGCGTTCATCAAGGCCTATCGGGCACTGCCGCGATTCCGCGGCGACAGTGCGTTCTTCACGTGGCTATACCGGATCGCGATCAACACGGCAAAGAATCACCTGGTCGCAGTCGCCAGACGACCCAGAGAAGCCGATCTCGGCACCAACGAAGACGGCGAACGGTATGAACTCGATCAACTGCAGAAATCGTTCGAGACGCCAGAGCACCTGCTGTTGACCGACGAAATCCGGGAGACGATTGCCGACGCTGTTCAACGACTGCCAGATGACCTGCGCGAGGCGATCACGCTGCGCGAGGTCGATGGCCTGAGTTACGAGGATATCGCTGCGGCCATGGACTGCCCCATCGGCACGGTGCGTTCGCGGATATTCCGCGCGCGGGAAGCGATCGACGAACGCTTGAAACCGTTGCTGGAACATTAACCGACCTGGTGGGTTGCCCGATGAACAAAGAAGACATTTCAGGGTTGATGGACGGCGAAGTGACTCCCGATGCCTGTCGCGAATTGCTCGATGAACTCGGGCGTGATCACGAACTGCGGCGGACCTGGGGGCGTTACCATCTCATCGGCGAACTCTTGCGTGGAGCAGAGGCGGCACCGGCAGACGCCAGTACCCGGGCGCCGCTGCGAGCGGTTCCGCAGACCGCCACGCCGGTACCACGAAGTCACCGTGCGCCGGATGCAGCAATGGCAGCGGCAGCACCCCATCCGCGGCGCACCCCGTATGCCAGCTGGGCCATTGCTGCTGGCATCGCCGCACTTGCGCTGACCGTGGTTATCCGTCCGCCGGAACCTGCCTCGACATCCTCGCCGCAGCTCGCGCGCAGTGTAGATACGGGCGGCACAGCGCCGGTTCCGGCTCGTTTTGCCGTGACTAACGAACAACCGCCGATGCTGCCGACCGTCTCTTTTACCAACGAGCAGCGCATGAACGGCTATCTGGTGAATTTCAACGAACAACGGGCGCGTCTTGGCGTTCCTGGCGTACACCCGTACGTTCGGATCGTCGGCTTCGAGCCGCGCTGAGTTCAGCGTCATGCGTCTGCGCCAGGTCGGTCCGTCATTGCTGCTCGTCTGCCTGGCCGTACCAGCGGCAGCGACCGATTCCGTGCAGGCGCTATTGCAGGGCATGGCCGACGCCACTCGACAGCTGAACTATGACGGTGTCTTCGTCTACCAGAGCGAATCCCAACTCGATGCAATGCGACTGGTGCACAAGTTCGACGGCGGCGTCGAATACGAGCGACTGGTGTCATTGTCGGGGCCGGCACGCGAAGTCATCCGCGACGGCACTAAAGTCACCTGCCTGTTTGCCGACGATCAGGCGGCGATGGTCGAGCGCAATCCGCCGCGCGATCTCGTTGGCATCGGTTTCTCAGCACCGATAGACAAGCTGGTCGAGACTTACCAGTTCACTATCGAAGGTCGCGACCGCGTGGCCGGGCGACTTGCCAGTGTGGTCAGCGTGACACCCCGCTCCAACGATCGATATTCCTACCGGCTGTGGGTTGACGATGTTTCGAGGCTTTTGCTCAAATCCGTCATACTCGGGCCGGGCGCGCATGTACTCGAGCAGGTACAATTCACGCAGATCAGTGTCCTCGACGACGTACCGGATGCCCTGCTGCAGCCTGAAATCAGCGGCACCGGGTTCAACTGGCAGATGAACGAGGAGCCCGCACCCCCAGCCGGCGAGAGCAGCGCCAGCGGCCCGGTCGCGTGGCAGGTTCAGTGGCTGCCTGCCGGCTTCGAATTGAAGGAAACCCGGGTGCAGAATATGGCGATGAGTCGCATGCCGGTCAGTCACATGGTGTATTCGGATGGCCTGGCCATGGTCTCCGTGTTCATCGAGGAACTGATGACCGGCGACGTCCCGGTGCAGGGCTACTCGTCGCGCGGAGCCGTCAATGCGTTCAGCCGCGTCATCGACGCTCATCAGGTCACGGTCGTCGGCGAAGTGCCGCAGACCACGGTGCAGAAGATCGCCGCCGCAGTGACGCAGCCGAAATCGGCAGAACTGCCACACCAATGATGATGGAGAGGCCATGCGCGTGTTGAAGACGATAGTGCTGTTAGCGATGGTTGCCGGCAATCTGTGCAGCCTGCCCGTATCTGCCGACGGCGGGCGATTGCCTGACTTCACAACGCTGGCCAAGACCAATAGTCCCGCCGTCGTGAATATCAGCACGACCATCAAGATTGCCCAGGCCGATAAGCAGATACCACCTGGCTACGGCGGCGGTGGTGGCGTGCCCGAATTTCCCGAAGAAGGCCCGCTGTCTGATTTCTTTCGCCGCTTCTTCGGTGAAGAAGGGCCAGGCATGTCGCCCGATCAGGACCCGCGATCGTCATTGGGGTCGGGCTTCATTATCTCCAAGGATGGCTACATCATCACCAATTTTCATGTCGTTCGTGAGGCGGATGCAGTGATCGTGCGAATGTCGGATCGCAGCGAGCACAGCGCGAAGATTGTCGGCTCCGACCAACGCAGCGATATCGCCGTGCTCAAAATTGAGAGCAGCGCTCCACTGCCGACCGTGAAGCTCGGTGATTCCAACGAACTCGAAGTCGGTGAATGGGTACTCGCCATCGGCTCGCCTTTCGGCTTCGACTACAGCGTCACTGCCGGAATTGTCAGCGCCAAGGGGCGCAGTCTGCCGAACGAGAATTACGTGCCGTTCATCCAGACCGATGTCGCGATCAACCCCGGTAATTCAGGTGGTCCGTTGTTCAATCTCGACGGCGAAGTGGTTGGTGTCAACTCGCAGATCTACAGCCGCACAGGCGGCTTCATGGGGGTTTCTTTCGCCATCCCAATACAAGTCGTGATGAACGTCTATCAGCAGATCCGCGACAAAGGCAGCGTGACACGCGGTTGGCTGGGCGTTCTGATCCAGGATGTCACGCAGGAACTTGCCGAGTCATTCGATATGGACAAGCCGCAAGGTGCGCTAGTCTCCAAAGTACTGGATGACAGTCCGGCATCCCAAGGCGGCATTCAGACCGGCGATATCATCATCAGCTTCGGCGGCACGCACATCGACCATTCATCTGATCTGCCACCGTTGGTCGGTACGACCCACGTTGGCGACAAAATCAGTGTGGAAGTCATTCGCAATGGCAAGCGTCTGCAGATTGGGCTCGAGATTGGTAAGCTGCCGGAAGAGCAACCGGAAGTCGCTGAACTCGACCAGCCTCAGAAAGCCAAAGTCGACACCGTGCTGAAACTCTCGGTCATCGAGCTGTCGAGTACCCAGCGCGAACAGTCGCAGGTCCCCGAGGGCGGGGTGCTGGTCGATAATATCGAAGAAGGGCCAGCCTATTCGGCAGGCCTGCGCGCAGGCGATGTCATCCTGCAAATGAATAACGAAAAAGTGACCGGGCTGGCCAGATTCCGCGAATTGTCGGCCGCGCTCCAGCCAGGCAAGACGGTCCCCATACTGATCCAGCGGCAAGGCGGGCCATTATTCCTGGCGGTCAAAGTGCCGGCCAAGCGTGACTGAGGCCAGGGGCGCGGCACCCACGGTGCCGTGTCTGACCCTGGTGACGCGCCAGGACTGCCCGTTGTGCGAGGACTTTCAGACAGCACTGGTGGCCTGGTGCGACAGGCAGCGCTCATTCAGCCTGCGCGTCGTCGATGTTGACGATTCCGTCATCCTGCAGCAGCTGTACGGCTGGAGCGTGCCGGTTTTGCTGGACGGTGAACAACTGGTGTGCAGCGGCTATTTCGACGCCGACAGACTCGCCGCCTGGTCGGCACGGAGCGAACTGTAACGCTGGCGACGAGACTTCGTGCCCCGCGAGCGCTCGTGCGCTAGAATCCGCCTCGCGCTTAGGGTCCTAAGGCGCCCAATCCGCTTTACCGGCTGTGTCATGCGAGTCCCTCAGAAAAACGTCCGCAATTTCTCGATCATCGCGCATATAGACCATGGCAAGTCGACGCTGGCAGACCGCTTCATCCAGATCTGCGGGGGGCTGGAAGCGCGCGAAATGGCCGAACAGGTGCTCGATTCGATGGATCTCGAACGCGAGCGAGGGATTACGATCAAGGCGCAAAGCGTCTCGCTTGGTTATCGCGCTGTCGATGGTACCGACTACCTGCTGAATTTCATCGACACTCCGGGGCACGTCGACTTCAGCTACGAAGTCTCGCGTTCGCTTGCTGCTTGCGAAGGCGCACTGCTGGTGGTCGACGCAGCGCAAGGCGTCGAGGCACAGTCTGTCGCCAACTGCCATACCGCCGTCGACCAGGGTCTCGAAGTGATCCCGGTGCTCAACAAAATCGATTTGCCGTCAGCCGAGCCCGAGCGAGTCTGCCGGGAAATCGAAGACATCATCGGCGTCGATGCCTCCGACGCCATCCATATCAGCGCCAAGACTGGCGTCGGCGTGCCGCAACTGCTCGAGCAGCTGGTCGAGCGGGTGCCGCCGCCACGCGGCGATGCCGATGCGCCACTGAAAGCGCTGATTATCGATTCCTGGTTCGACAACTACCTCGGCGTGGTCTCGCTGGTCCGCGTATTCGACGGCGTACTGCGTCAGCGACAGCGAATCCGCATGATGTCGACTCGGCGCGATTGCGATGTCGACGAAGTCGGCATCTTCACGCCCAAGCGCGTCAAACAGGACGCCATCCACACCGGCGAAGTCGGTTACCTGGTGGCTGGCATCAAGGAAATCGATGGTGCCCCGGTCGGTGACACCATCACCGACGCCTTGCGGCCGGCAAGCGAACCGTTACCCGGCTTCAAACAGTCGAAGCCGAACGTGTTCGCAGGTCTGTACCCGATAGATTCCAGTGAATATGAGGCTTTTCGCGAAGCGCTCGGTAAGCTGCGCTTGAACGACGCGGCGTTGCATTACGAACCTGAAACCTCCGAAGCGCTCGGTTTCGGCTTTCGCTGCGGGTTTCTCGGCATGCTTCACATGGAGATTATCCAGGAGCGCATCGAGCGTGAGTACGGCATCAATCTCATCACGACGGCGCCGACCGTGGTGTATGAAGTTATTGCGCGCGGCGGCGAAGTCACCTTGATCGACAATCCGGCGCGCCTGCCGGAGCCTGGAACAATCGAGGAAATTCGCGAACCGATCATTGCGGTCGATATCCTGGTCCCGCAGGACCATCTCGGCAACGTGATTGGCCTGTGCGTGGAAAAGCGTGGCACGCAGACCAAGCTCAATTTCGTTGGCGGCCAGGTCGCCGTGAGTTACGAGCTGCCGATGGCGGAAGTCGTCACAGATTTTTTTGACCGGCTGAAGTCGGCGACTCGAGGTTATGCCTCGATGGACTACAATTTCGTTCGTTATCAAGTTGCCGACATGGTCAAGATTGACGTTCTCATCAACGGTGAGAAAGTCGATGCGCTGTCCAGCATCGTGCACCGCGATCAGGCTCAACGCCGCGGACGCGATTTCGCCTCGCGCATGCGCGAGATTATTCCGCGCCAGATGTTCGATATCGCCATCCAGGCCTCCATCGGCTCGAAAATCATTGCCCGTGAGACCGTCAAAGCGCTGCGCAAGAATGTCACAGCGAAGTGCTACGGCGGCGATATCACTCGCAAACGCAAGCTGCTAGAAAAGCAAAAAGCCGGGAAAAAGCGCATGAAACAGTTCGGTTCTGTCGAAATTCCCCAGGAGGCATTCATGGCTGTGCTCAAGGTGGGGAAATAGCAATGGTGTGGGATTTTGCTGCAGTATTGACTCTGCTCGTGGCGGCTAGCGGAATGGTATGGGCCGCCGACAGCCTGTATTTCGCGCCTCGACGCGGGAAAGTCAGCGCACCCGGTAGCGGCGCCTCGCCGGTGCCGTTGCTGGTCGACTATGCGCGCTCGTTTTTCCCGATCTTCGTCATCGTATTGCTATTGCGATCGTTTCTTGTCGAACCGTTCCGGATCCCGTCGGGTTCAATGATCCCAACACTGCTGGTCGGCGACTTCATCCTGGTCAATAAATTCACCTATGGCATCCGCCTGCCGGTGCTGAACTGGAAGATAGTCGAACTCGGTGCGCCGCAACGCGGCGATGTGGTGGTCTTCCGCTATCCACTGGATCCTTCCACACCGTTCATCAAGCGGGTCGTCGGTCTACCGGGAGACACCGTGCGTTACGAGAATAAAACCTTGTATATCAACGGTGAAAAAGTACCGGAGGCTCCGCAAGGAAGCTACCTTGGTGTACGATCAGCGGCGCAACATACCGGCGCTGACCTGTTCCTCGAGCAATTGGGCGAGATTGAGCACACCATCATCGTGACGCCGACAATGCCGACCATCAACGGCGAGTTCCAGGTCCCGGCCGGACATTATTTCGTGCTCGGCGACAATCGCGATAATAGTCGCGACTCACGATTCTGGGGTTATGTGCCGGACGCCAATCTGATCGGGCGGGCCTTCTTCATCTGGATGAATTGGGACCGTGGTCCGGAATTGAAGCGCATTGGAACAACGATTCATTGAGGCTGGGAGATGAAAAAGATGAAATCACCAAAGCAACAACGCGGCCTCACCCTGACTGGATTGATCATGGGGTGTGTCGTGCTCGCCGTGGCAGCACTGGGGTTCATGAAGCTATGGCCGGTCTATAACGAAAAATTCAAAGTCGACCAGGCCATGGACAAGTTGCAGTTGAACCCGGAAGGCTATCGGCTGAACAAGCTCGAAATGGCACGCGCCATCATGCGCCAGTTCGATGTCAATGACGTCGACGATTTCGACATGCCGCGACTCATGAAAGTGCTGAAAGTGGGGCGCAAGAAAGGATCGCCGAACAAGGTCGCAATGATGATCTACGAGATTCGTGCGCCGTTTTTCTCGAATCTCGATATTGTCATGAACTACCGCAAGGTGGTCGAATTCGCACCGCCGAAAACGGATTGAACAGTGGCTGGCCGACTTTGTCCGTGAACGCACCTGCGATCCGCATCGCTTATGTGTTCAGGGACGACCGCCTGCGCTTGCGGGCATTGACCCATCGCAGCGCGGATGCGGTCCACAACGAGCGACTCGAGTTCCTGGGCGATGCACTGCTCGGCATGTTGATTGCCGAAATTCTATTCCAGCGTTTCCCCAGCGCGGACGAAGGCCAGTTGACGCGCACCCGCGCGGCACTGGTGAATCGGGAATGCCTGGCCGACATCGCGCGCGACCTCGATCTTGGCCAGTCATTGGTGCTGGGCGAGGGTGAGATGAAAAGCGGCGGGTGGCGCCGCGATTCGATCCTGGCCAACACACTCGAAGCGCTGCTCGGCGCCGTCTTTCTTGACGGCGGCATCGAATCCTGTCGCGCCGTTGTGCTCGAACTATTCGCCGAGCGGCTCGCTGAAGTCGACCCGCTGCACACCGACAAGGATCCGAAAACTGCGCTGCAGGAATTTCTGCAGAGTCGTCGGCAGGACTCCCGCGCTACGAAACGACTACTGTCAGTGGTCCGTCGCACGACCAGTCATTTACCGTGACCTGTTTCACACCGGCGCTGCCATCGCCGGTGATCGCCCAAGGTCGCAGTCGCCGCAAGGCCGAGCAGGCCGCAGCGCGGGCAACGCTGCAGCAACTCAAGGAGGCGGACTGAATGACTGAGCATTGTGGTCTGATTGCGATAGTCGGTCGCCCTAACGTCGGCAAATCGACATTGCTGAATGCGATCCTCGGCCAGAAGCTGAGCATCACCTCGCGGAAGCCGCAGACGACGCGCTATCAACTCCTCGGTGTGCATACCGTGGCGCCGACGCAATTCGTTTTTGTCGATACCCCGGGCTGGCAGCGTCAGCCGAAAAGCCAGTTGAATCGGCTCATGAACCGTCAGGTGCGCCAGGCTTTGAGCGATGTCGATTGCGCGGTGTTGGTCAGCGATTCGCGAAGCTGGCTGGCTGACGACGATCTCGTCTACGAGATGTTGGTGGAAGCGACCATTCCTATTGTCCATGCGCTGAACAAACACGATCTGCTGAAAGCCAAATCAGCGCTGTTGCCGCGTCTGGCGACACTGGCTGAGAACCGCCCCTGCGCCGCGTTCGTCCCGATATGCGCGCGCACGGGCGCCGGACTTGAAGCGTTGTTGAAGGAAGTCAGTGCTTTCGCCCCAGAGCGGCCGCACCTGTTTCCGGGCGACCAGATCACCGACCGCTCAGAGCGGTTTCTGGCCGGTGAAATCATCCGCGAAAAAACCATGCGCAATCTCGGCGACGAGTTGCCTTATCGGACCACCGTGATCATCGATCAATTCAAGGAAGAGGGTGAGGTCACGCACATCCATGCCACGCTGTGGGTTGACCGCGACAGCCAGAAATCCATCGTCATCGGCAAGGATGGCGCGCTCATGAAGCGCATGTCGACCGATGCACGGCACGATCTCGAAACGCTGCTGGGCCGACGCGTTTATCTCAAAGTCTGGGTCAAGACCAAGCGCGGCTGGGCGGACAGTCCGGAAGCGATGCAGATCATCGGGCTCGCGGATTGACGCAGCTTGGATACCGGCTACGTCCTGCATCGAAGACGGTACCGCGAGACGAGTCTGATCGTCGATTTTCTGACCGCGGAACAGGGTCGGGTCAGTGCGGTGGCGCGCGGCGCTCTGCGGCGCAATTCGCGTCTCGCCGCGACGCTGCAACCGCTGGCTGTGCTGAGTGTGGAACTGCGTGGCCGTAGCGAACTGCAGAACGTGATCACTGCTGAAGTCGCCGTTGCACCGGCCCTGCTTGAAGGTGAACGGCTGTATTCGCTGTTCTACGTCAATGAACTGGTCATGCGCCTCACGGCACCGCACGATCCCAATCCCATGTTGTTCGAGGTCTATGCGGCGACGCTCGCAGCGCTGGTCGGTGACGGTGAGCTCGAAGTGCTGCTACGTCGCTTTGAACTCAGATTGCTCGAAGCTATCGGTCTCGGCTTGCAGTTGAACGTCGATGCAACGACCGGCCAGGCAATCGAAGCCGAGGCGGAGTATCAGTATCTCGTCGATCGCGGCCCGTTGCGTCACGGTGTGGATAGCCATGGTTTCCATCTGCAGGGGACGACGCTGCTCGCGCTGGCCGATGCCGGGCCGCTGGGCAGCGAGGAACGTCGCGAAGCCAAACGTCTGATGCGCTATGTGCTCGATCATCATCTCGATGGGCGCCCGCTCATTTCGCGCAAACTGTTCGAGACGAGCGGAGGGAGAAACTCGTAGAATCGCGACGGCCCGCCCGGGCACGCGAGGATCCGGTTCATAGCGATGATTAATGAAACTCTGAATAAGTCCATCCTGGACTGCTCATCGTGCGGAGCGTCGCGGTGATTTTCGGGCTGGGTGTCGATATCGCCGAAGTGATCCGCTTCGAACAGGCGTACGCGCGTTTCGGTCAGCGTTTTCCGCAGCGCATCCTGAGCCCGGAGGAACTGCTCGAATTCGCCCGCAGCAAACGCCCGGCGCGCTACCTCGCGATGCGGTTCGCCGCCAAGGAAGCTACCTCGAAAGCGCTTGGCACCGGCTTTCGCCAGGGCGTCGCGCCGCGCCAGATCCGCGTCGTGCATGCGCCGAGCGGCAAACCCAGCATCGCTGTCAGCGGTACTGCAGCGCGTCTGTTCGATCAGCATGGACTGGTCGGCAATCACGTCAGTCTGACCGACGACGGGGGGCTTGCGGTAGCGGTGGTCGTACTTGAAATCCGGGCTGCCGGCCACGTCGATGGCTGAGCAGTGTCGCAGTGCAGGAATCACGCATGTCGCAGGATAGTCTGGAGATCGCGCGTCGGCGGACGTTCGCCATCATTTCCCACCCCGATGCCGGCAAGACCACGGTAACGGAAAAGCTGTTGCTGCTCGGCGGTGCGATCAATGTCGCCGGCACGGTGAAAGCGCGTAAGAGTTCTCGCTATGCCACTTCCGATTGGATGGAAATCGAGAAACAGCGTGGCATCTCGGTGACGTCTTCAGTCATGCAATTCCCCTATCGCGATTGCGTGATCAATCTGCTCGATACGCCGGGACATGAAGATTTTTCCGAGGATACATATCGCACGTTGACCGCCGTCGATTCCGCACTGATGGTCATCGACGGTGCGCGTGGCGTCGAGGAGCGGACTATCAAGCTCCTCGAAGTGTGCCGAGTTCGGCACACTCCAGTGATGACATTCATCAACAAGCTCGACCGACATGCACGCGACCCGCTCGATCTGCTGGACGAAATCGAGAATGTTCTAAAGATCCGCTGTGCTCCGCTGACCTGGCCATTGGGCTCTGGGCAGCATTTCGATGGCATCTATGATTTCAGGACTGATGCGATTACGCCATATCGTCGTGGCGACGAAGATGCCGATAGCGGAACGAACGCGACCGTCAGCCTCAAGGACGCCATCGCGCAAAACCTGTTCCCGGACAGTCTGCCGACGCTCCGCGAAGAGATCGATCTGGTAGCTGGAGCGGGCACCGGATTCACGCGTGAGGCCTATCGCGCCGGCTCCATCACGCCGGTCTTTTTCGGCACCGCACTGCGCAGCTTTGGCGTGCGCGAGCTGCTCGATACCTTCTGCGAGCTGGCGCCAGGCCCGCTGCCGCGCGCAACCAATCGTGACGTGGTCGATCCGACGGCGGGATCGTTCTCCGGTTTCGTGTTCAAAATCCAGGCGAATATGGATCCGAATCACCGCGACCGCATCGCGTTCGTGCGCATCTGCTCCGGGCATTACGAAGAGGGCATGCGCCTGTACAGCGTGCGCCTGAAGCGCCCGATACAGATAGCGAACGCGCTGCGCTTCATGGCGCAGGGGAGAGGCATGGCTGAGTCAGCGTGGGCTGGCGATATCATCGGCTTTCACAACCACGGCACGCTGCAGATTGGTGACACCTTCACCGAAGGTGAGCAATTCACGTTTTCGGGCATCCCGAGTTTTGCGCCTGAGCTGTTTCGCCGTGTCCGCACGGTCGATCCGTTGCGGAGCAAAGCGCTGCTCAAAGGTCTGACCCAGCTATGCGAGGAGGGTGCGGCCCAGGTCTTCAACTATGTCGCGCGTAACGACATCGTCCTCGGCGCCATCGGCATGCTCCAGTTCGACGTCGTCGCCTGGCGGCTCCAACACGAATACGGCGTGGAATGTATATTCGAGGGAGTACAAGTCAGCACTGCGCGCTGGGTCACGAGCGACAAAGCGGGTGAACTCGACAAGCTGAAGAGCCATTCATCGAACTATATGGCCATCGACGGTGCCGGGCAGCTCGCTTATCTCGCCCCCAGCATGGTCAACCTGCAGCTGGCGCAGGAGCGCTGGCCGGATATCCGCTTTCACGCAACTCGCGAAATGCTGGCCTGAGCATACTCTAGGTTAACCGCGACAGCCGCTGCTGCCGCGGTAAGCTGGCTGTCAGCTCCTGTCGGCTGGGCGATCCGGCGCATTATCGTCAGCCGCCTGCACCAAGGCGAGTGCTTCATCGGCACCTTCCGGCCAGGTTTCGGCTGCCAGCGGACTCGACTCAGCAGGAGTCACTGCGACTCCCTGATTGGCCCCGACCACTGTCGGCGTTTCATCGTCGACGTCGACATAGGTGCTGGTCGACAATGGCGCCGGGATGTCCTCGACCTGATCAGCGGCAGCACTACTGCCGACCTCGGTCGTATTGTCGTCACCGTCATCATCATCGCCGTCCAGATCGTCGTCGACCTGATCTTGCGCGACATAAAGGTCGGGATGACGCACGGCCGGTTCGTCGTCGACATCGAAATCGGCCGAATCATGCACTTCGTCGAATGCACCGGCACTTTCCAGCGCCAGCGCGGGCAGGCTGCTCGCTGCATGCGGCGCGCTGGAGCCGCGTGGTCCGCGGCTCGGATGTTCAGGCGGACTGTCTGGCTGCTGGTCCGGCGGAGCAATGTTGCCATTCGGTTCGCTCGTTTCGTTCAGCGCAGTCTCGCCATCGACCGCAGTCACGGCTGCTGCACTTTGTCCGGCACCGCGCCCCTGGCGCGAGCGGCGTCCACCGCGACGCCCGCGCTCGCTGCGTTCGCCTCGTTCGGCCCGGTCGCCGCCTTCCCGCGGCTCGCGTGCTTCCCGCGGTTCACGGTTTTCCCGTGGTTCGCGAACGTCGCGGTTCTCGCGTGGCTCACGATTCTCACGGGGCTCGCGTACCTCGCGCGGTTCACGGTTGTCACGCGGTTCACGCGCCTCGCGAGGTTCACGTTGTTCGCGGGCCTCGCGCGGTTCGCGCGCTTCCCGCGGGGATGATCCGCGACGGTTATTGCCACTGTTTCGGCCGCCACGGCGATTGTTATCGCCATTGCGCTGCTCACCGTCGCCACGCGGCGTATGCTGACGCGCCGGGTTTGCCGGCGCGGCCGGTCTGGGCGGTGCAACCGGCGCTGTCGCGCCGAACAGACCACCGAACAAGCGTGACAGGAAACCCGGTTTGGCAGGCGTCACAGGCGCTTGCGCCGGTGCAGGTGCTTCCGGCATGGGCGTTGTGCGTTTGACTTCACGCACCGCTGCCTGTGGCAGCGGTGGCGCCGCAGCGCGCGTGAAATCAACCACCGGACTCTCCACTTCCGAAACCATCTCGTAACTTTCGCCGAGATGGACTTTGGGCAGATCCTGTTCGCGAATTCGCTGGATCTCGAAATGCGGCGTTTCCAGATTCTGATTCGGAATGAGCAGGATGGCGACGTCCTGGCGGACTTCGATGCCAGTGACATCCTGGCGCTTTTCGTTCAGCAGATAGGTTGCGACATCCACCGGCACCTGAGCAGTGACTTTGGCGGTCGAGTCCTTCATCGCTTCTTCTTCGATGATGCGCAGTACCCCGAGTGCGGTCGATTTGACGCTACGGATGGTACCCACACCTTCGCACCGCGGGCACACGACGTGGCTCGACTCGGCCAGGGACGGGCGCAACCGCTGACGCGACATTTCGAGCAATCCGAAACGCGAGATGCGCCCGATCTGCACGCGCGCCCGATCGACGCGCACTGAGTCACGCACGCGGTTCTCGACGGCACGCTGATTCTTGGCTGCCATCATGTCGATGAAATCGATGACGATCAGGCCGCCGAGATCGCGCAGACGCAGTTGACGACCGATTTCCTCGGCTGCTTCCAGATTGGTCTTGTACGCGGTCTCCTCGATATCGCCGCCCTGGGTCGCTTTGGCTGAGTTGATATCGATGGTGATCAGCGCTTCAGTCGGCTCGATAACGATGGAACCGCCACTGGGCAGGCGGATGGAGCGGCTGAAAGCCGATTCGATCTGCCCTTCAATCTGATAGCGATTGAATAGCGGGACGCTGTCCTCGTAAAGCTTGAGCTTGGACAGATTCTGCGGCATGACCTGCTGCATGAAATCGAGCGCCAGGTCATAGAGCTTGCGATCGTCAACCAGGATTTCGGCGATATCGCTGCGCAGATAATCGCGGATGGCACGGATGATGACGTTGCGATCCTGATAGATCAGAAACGGCGAAGGGCGGCTGCCAGCCGCTTCGTCGATCGCTTTCCACAGCTGCAGCAGGTAATCGAGATCCCACTGCAGTTCTTCAGTCGACTTGCCGACCCCGGCAGTTCGCAGGATGAGCCCCATGTCGGACGGGATCTCGAGCCCGGCCATCGCTTCGCGCGCCTCATCGCGATCGTCGCCTTCGATCTGCCGCGAAACGCCACCCGCACGCGGGTTGTTCGGCATCGCGACAAGATACCGGCCAGCCAGGCTGATGAATGTCGTCAGCGCCGCGCCTTTGTTGCCGCGTTCCTCTTTCTCGACCTGGACGATGACTTCCTGGCCTTCCGAGAGGACTTCCTTGATATTGACCCGACCGCCGTTGGCGTTCTTGCCTTTATCCTTGAAATACGAGCGCGAGATCTCCTTCAGTGGCAGAAAGCCATGACGGGTCGACCCATAATCGACGAACGCTGCTTCCAGCGACGGTTCGATACGGATGATTTTCGCTTTGTAGATATTGGATTTTTTCTGTTCCTTACCCGTTGCTTCGATGTCGAGGTCGTACAGGCGTTGGCCATCGACCAAGGCAACGCGCAGCTCTTCGGGCTGGGTCGCGTTGACCAGCATTCTCTTCATTGTTCAAGATCCTGTTGCGGGGTGGCGGCGGAACGCAGGCGAGCGGCGCATTCAGCGCATCTTCGGCTCGCGGTTGAACGGTCACCATCGCCACGTATCGCGGCACCCCGTGCCCCGACCGCCGCCATTGCAGCAGCCGGTGCTGGTTTCTACAGTGCACGTGGAATCTCGCCACGGCTGCCATTTCGCGGTCTCCGGACCTTGAGCAGCGAACGTCAGTGTGCATTGGATGCCGGCGGAATGTGGATGGCGCCTAACGCTGTCTCGACCATGCGCCACGAGGCGCCGAAAGCCGTGGTCTCGACCTCTGACGGGTTTGCTAAACTGCTTGCGGATTCGCCCGCAAGGACCCATCGTACGGAGTGTTTTCCGCTGTCTTTTTCCGCGCTCGTCGAGCGTGGGAGAGCGGCGCCGACTATATCAACCTTGAGCCGCCGCAGCAATCGTGACCCGTGTGATCTTATGACGACCCGACGTAGCGCCGTCCGCCTGGAGCGCGTCGCGGACGGTGACGCTGGCCGACGGCTGGATAATTTCCTGCTTTCACGGCTGAAAGATGCGCCCAAGAGTCTGGTCTACAAACTCGTGCGTAGCGGTCAGGTGCGGGTCAACGGCGGGCGCGTCAAGCCGGACTACCGGCTCATCGCTGCCGACGAGATCCGCATTCCGCCGGTCGAGGAGCACGCCAGTGGTGACGGCCCGGCGAGTGTGCCGGCAGCGCGTGTAGAACAACTGCAGAGCTGCGTGCGTTTCGAAGACGAGCATTTCATCGTGCTCGACAAACCAGCCGGCCTTGCCTGCCATGGCGGCAGCGGAATTCGCTATGGCGTGATTGAACTGGCACGCGCGATGCGCCCGCAGGTCGAACGCCTCGATCTCGCTCATCGCCTCGATCGCGATACCTCGGGCTGCCTCGTGCTGTGCAAGGAGATGGGGCACCTGCGCGCTTTTCACGACGCGCTGCGCGAGAACCGCGTGAGCAAGCATTATCAGGCGCTGCTGCGGGGGAATTTGCCGGACACACTGAAGCGGATCGAACTTGCGTTGGGCACCGTTCGTGGCGCCGATGGCGAGCGGCGGGCCGCCGCCGACGCCGACGGCAAGCTCGCCGAAACCGTCATCGAAGCGCGGTGGCCTGCCGGTGCCCACACCCTGGCCGAGTTGCGCCTGGTCACCGGGCGGATGCATCAGATCCGCGCGCACGCGCTGGCTGTCGGGCACCCCGTTGCCGGCGATCCGCGTTACGGCCAGGCGGACTTCAATTCTGAGTTGCAGGCGCTGGGTTTGCGGCGCCTGTTCCTGCACGCCTGTCGGGTCGAATTCACTGTCGGTGGTCGCCGTATCGCAGTCGAAGCGCCGCTGCCAACCGAGCTCGCTGGCGTGCTCGAGCGCCTGCGGACTACAGCATGATCGAACTCGTGATCTGCGACTGGGACGGCACGCTGATGGACTCGCAAGCCCGCATCGTGCACGCCATGCGCTCGGCGTTCGCCGCCAGCGACGTGACGCCGCCTGATGCTGAGGCGATCCGCCAGATTATCGGGCTCGATCTCGGTGTCGCTATTACCAGCCTCGCGCCAGCGCTCGTGGTCGCGCAGGTGAGCGCTATCGGTCAGCGTTACAGACAGGCCTATTTCGCTGCCGTCGATGTCCCCAGTCCGCTGTACGACGGCGTGCCGGCAGCGCTGGCTGAACTCGAGGCGGCCGGTATTCTGCTGGCCGTCGCCACTGGCAAAAGCCGCACCGGCCTGGACCGTGCACTACGCGAGACCGGTCTCGGCCATCACTTCATTGCGACCCGTACAGCCGATGAATGTGCCGCCAAACCGCATCCGGAAATGGTCCGGAGTCTCCTTGAGGAAACCGGCATTGCAGCCGCTGCAGCGTTCATGGTTGGCGATACGACGTTCGATCTGGAGATGGCTGCCGCCGCCAGCGTGAAAGGCGTAGCGGTCACCTGTGGCGCGCATGCCCGCGAGCAATTGGAGGCACTGCGGCCAGTACTCCTGCTCGAGCGCTTCGCCGAGCTGCCGGCGCGGCTGCGCTCATTTGCCTGTTAACGGTTTGCTGAATGAGGAGAATTAATTCATGAGTTGGGAGCAACCAGGCGAACCGTCGTCTGATGATCCGCCGCCGACTTCGTCGAGCAGCACGTTGGAACGACAACTCGCCGAGCGATTGTCGTTCGAAATGCTCCGAGAACAACGCCGCACCCGGCGCTGGGGCATATTCTTCAAGCTGCTGGCGTTTCTGTACGTCACGATCGTACTCTTGATGTCGGCACCGGCCGACTGGAAGCTCGCCGCCTCGCTGGGTGGCGAGAAAGTCACGGCGCTGGTCGATCTGCAGGGTGTGATTGCCCATGGCAGCGAGGCCAGTGCGGATCTCATCGTGAGCGGCCTGCGTGCCGCTTTCGAAAGCACCTCGACCAAGGGCGTGATCCTGCGCTGCAACAGTCCGGGCGGCAGCCCGGTCCAGGCCGGTTACATCAATAACGAAATCCGGCGCCTGCGTACCAAGTATCCGGCGATTCCGCTGTATGCGGTGATCGAGGATATGTGCGCGTCCGGCGGGTATTACGTCGTCGCGGCAGCCGATCGCATCTATGCCGACAAGGCCAGCATTGTCGGCTCGATAGGTGTGCGCATGGATGGTTTCGGTTTCGTCGAGTCGATGGCCAAACTCGGGGTCGAACGCCGTCTGCTGACGGCCGGCGAGAACAAAGGCTTTCTCGATCCGTTCTCGCCGATTAAACCGGAACACGTCGAACACGTGCATGCGCTGCTCGGCGAAGTCCATCAGCAGTTCATCAATACCGTTCTGTTCAGCCGACGAGACAAGCTGGCCGACGATCCGACCCTGTTCTCGGGCTTGTTCTGGACGGGCGAACGCGGCCTGGCGCTGGGTCTTATCGATGACTTCGGAACGACTGGCCAGGTCGCCCGCGACGTCATTGGTGCCGAGAAAATTGTCGACTTCACACCCCGCGACTATTCCATCGAGGGCCTGCTCAAACGGTCAGGGGCCAGTGTCGTGGCCGATTTCGTCTATTCTAACCGCCTGATGTTTGGCCTATAATGCCGCGCCTCGATGGACCGCGAACTGACTGACGAGATCGATTGCCGTCCGCTCGGGGCTGCCGGCGAACGCGTCCATGGCCGGGTTCCAGCTGCACGTCTGGCCAGGATCACGGCAGAGTATCGTATCGTCGAGGCAGCCCGGGTCACGCTGTCGGTCGCTCGCGATGAGCCGGGGCGATGGCTGGTCGAAGGCGAGGTCGCCGTCGATCTGGAAGGGCGGTGTCAGCGGTGTCTCGAGTGGATGCCGGTGCCAGTAGCAACACACGTTGCGGTAACGGCGATCGCTGAGCCGAGCCGGCGCCGTGATGATAGTGAGGATTGTGTCGATGCACCGGGTGGCAAGCTGGCGCTGGTGGCATTGATAGAAGATGAAATCCTGCTGGCAGTTCCGATGATGCTGGCGCACACGCAGACGGATTGCGGGGCGGCAGCGGGGAGCGCGCCAGTCGATGACAGTCGTGACGGCGAAGGAGAGGGCGGCGCAGTCGATCGGCGAACACCGTTTGCCGGCCTCGCCGACCTGCTCAAGCAGAAGCGCTGATGCGCAGCCGGCATTAGCGCGCAGCTCACGGCGCAGTGGCTGCCCGGCGCATCCGTTCGACAACGAGTATTGAATATTTTTGACTGGGACACGGAGATAGCACGATGGCGGTACAACAGAATAAATCGACACCGAGTCGACGCGGCATGCGTCGGGCTCACGACGGCCTGAAGAAGCCGGCACTGTCGGAAGATCCCACCACCGGCGAAACCCATCGCCGCCATCACATCAGCCCAGACGGTTACTACCGCGGCAAAAAAGTCCTCGGCGACGCCGAATAAACTGAAGACCCAGGTCTGACGATACGGTGCGCTGCCGCAGGGCGACGTACCGAAACATCACGAGCCGGCGTTCGTTCGCGAGTCCGGTCTCGTTCGTACTCTGTACCCGCATGAATCCGGCAGGAATCCGCCCGATGTACGCGTTCGTCATCACCACGCGGCAGCTCTCTTCACCATGAGCCGGATCGCCATCGACGCCATGGGCGGCGATCATGGTCCGACGGTCACCGTGGCGGCCGCGCTGACAGCGCTTCAACGGCATGCCGATCTGCATCTCGTATTGGTCGGCGACACGACCTCCATCGAGCGCGAAATGGCCAGCGTCACTGCCGAACACCGCCAGCGCATTTCCATCACGCATACCGAGCAAGTTGTCGAAATGCACGACAAGCCTTCCATTGCGCTGCGAACGAAACGTGAATCGTCGATGCGCAAAGCCATCGACCTGGTCAAAGCAGGCGAGGTGCGCGCCTGCGTCAGCGCCGGCAATACCGGTGCGCTCATGGCGATTGCGCGCTTTGTGTTGAAAACGCTGCCAGGCATCGATAGACCGGCCATTTGCGCAACCATGCCCGGCATCACGCGCCCGACCCACGTGCTCGATCTCGGCGCGAACGTCGATTCGAGTTCGGCTGAGCTGTTCCGATTTGCCGTTATGGGCTCCGTCCTGAGCGAGGCAGTCGACAATCGCGAACGACCGACAGTCGCCTTGCTCAACATCGGCGAAGAAGAAATCAAGGGCAACGACTGCGTGAAGCAGACTGCAGCCTTGCTCGAACAAAGTGCCTTGAACTATGTGGGATTCGTCGAAGGTAACGACATCTTTCTCGGCAAGGTCGATGTCATCGTGTGTGATGGTTTCGTCGGGAACGTGGCACTGAAAGCCAGCGAAGGCGTGGCCCGCATGCTGAGCGATATCGCTCGCGAGGAATTCAAGCGCAATCTGTTCACGCGAATCGGGGCGCTGTTTGCACTGCCGGCGCTGCGCGCATTGCGCAAGCGTGCCGATCCGCGCCACTACAACGGCGCCAGTCTGCTTGGTTTGCGAGGAATCGTCATCAAGAGCCATGGCAGCGCCGACGCATTGTCATTTGCGCACGCGATCGACGTCGCCGTGCTCGAAGTCGAGAAGGATGTTCCGGAACGTATCAGCGCGCGCCTCGAGGAGTTGCTCGCTCATTCGGAGGCCCCATGAGCACGCCGGACGCCCGGAATTTTGCCGTTGTTTTCCCCGGTCAGGGTTCGCAGTCCGTCGGCATGATGGCCGCGCTGGCGGAATTCGATGAAGTTCGCCAGCGGTTCGAGTCGGCCTCAGCGGTTCTCGGTTTTGATTTATGGCAACTCGTTGCTGCAGGCCCTGAAGAGCAACTCAACCGCACCGAGTTCACACAGCCCGCACTGCTGGCAGCAAGCGTCGCGACCTGGGATATCTGGGTCAACAGCGGCGGCGCGCGACCCCGCTACATGGCGGGCCACAGCTTCGGTGAATATTCGGCGCTGGTCTGCGCCGGCGCGCTTGATTTCGCGACAGGTATCGCACTGGTCGCCGATCGCGGGCGCTACATGCAGGCGGCAGTGCCGGCCGGGCAGGGAGCCATGGCTGCAATCCTCGGCCTGGAGCTGGACGCGCTCGAACGTGTCTGCCGCCAGGCCAGCGAAGCAGGCGGTGTGTGCAGTTGCGCCAATCTGAATGCCCCCGGTCAGATAGTCATTGCGGGCGATGCCGCCAGCATCGATGCCGCTTGCCGGCTTGCTACTGCCGCCGGCGCCAAACGCGCCATACGTCTGCCGGTGAGCGTGCCCGCACATTGCGCGTTGATGCAACCAGCTGCCGTCCAACTGGCTGAGCGACTGGCAGGATGCGCTTTCGCTACACCGCAGATTGCGGTCGTGCATAACGTCGATGTCGCGCAGCATCCCGAGCCGGACGCAATCAGGGCCGCACTGGTCGGCCAGGTTCATTCCCCGGTACGCTGGATCGAGACCATCGAGTTGTTCGCCGCGCAGGGCATCACGACGATGGCCGAATGCGGCCCCGGCAAGGTCCTCGCCGCCCTGATCAAACGGATCGATCGCGCGCAACAACTGGTCTCACTTGGCTCGCACGCGGATTTCACGCAATTGCAAACAGCGCTGCAGGGGGGAACTCATGAGTGAACGTCGTGTTGCACTCATCACCGGCGCCAGTCGTGGTATCGGTCTCGCCATCGCCGAGGGACTGATCGCAGCGGGTCATGCCGTCATCGGCACAGCAACCGGGGCGACCGGCATCGCCAGTATCGAGCACGCGCTCGGCGGCAGCGGGCAACTGCTCGCCGCACTGCCGCTGGATGTTGCCGACAAGGGCTCCATCGAGGCGCTGTTCGCCGAACTCGACCGGCGTGGTCACGCGCCGGGCATCCTGATCAACAACGCCGGCATTACCCGCGACAACCTGCTCTTGCGCATGAAAGACGACGAATGGGATGCCGTGATGACGGCGAATCTCGATGCCGTCTTCGCGCTCACGCGGCGCGCGCTGCGGGCGATGGTCAAGGCGCGTTTCGGCCGTATCATCAGCATCACGTCAGTCGTCGGCGTGTCTGGCAATGCCGGGCAAGCCAACTATGCCGCCGCCAAAGCCGGCGTTATCGGTTTCTCGAAATCGCTCGCCCAGGAAATCGCCAGTCGTGGGATTACGGTCAACGCTGTTGCGCCCGGATTCATCGATACCGATATGACCCGCAAGCTGACGCTTGAGCAGCAGGCCGCGGTCTTGAAGCAGATCCCGCTGGGCCGCATGGGCACCGCGAGCGAGATTGCCGCGGCGGTTGTGTTTCTCGCTTCCGATGCAGCGGCCTATATCACGGGAGAGACCTTGCACGTGAATGGCGGGATGCTCATGACATAATTCGCACTGAAATTATCGATTAACTGTAATTCAATGTTTTTGCAGTTGAAATCGATAAACGCAGCGCACAAATGCAGACGGATTGCCGGCTTGCTTGCAGTTTGGTCTGTTTTCAATAAACTAGCAGGCGCCGTCGTCTAGGCGGCACCATAATCGGGAGGAATCTCAAACGATGAGCAGCGTCGAAGAACGTGTCAAGAAGATCGTCGTCGAGCAGTTGGGAGTAAAAGAAGAAGAAGTCACGAACGAAGCGTCTTTTGTCGACGACCTCGGGGCTGACTCGCTCGACACCGTCGAACTCGTGATGGCGCTCGAAGAGGAATTCAAGACTGAAATTCCCGATGAAGAAGCCGAAAAGATCACCACGGTGCAGCAGGCCATCAACTACATCAACGATCACCTGGACGCGTAACACCCATAGGCATTCGAGAGCAGGCCGCGATTCAGATAACGGACCGCGGCCTTTTCCGTTTTTGAGCTCCCGCAGCACGAGGAAGGTATAAGTTGACGCAGCGAGTGGTGGTCACGGGCATGGGGCTGGTTGCGCCCAATGGCAATACGGTGCAGGCGTCGTGGGAGAACATCAAGAACGGCGTCAGCGGAATTGCGCCGATAGTGTCGTTCGATGCGTCGGAGTTTTCTGCGCGTATCGCCGGTGAGATCAAAAACTTCGACGTCACGAAGTACATCTCGCCGAAAGAAGCGCGCAAGATGGATCCCTTCATTCATTACGGCATTGCTGCTGCAATTCAGGCGATCGAAGATTCCGGCCTCGAAATAACGCCGGCCAACAGCAAGCGTATCGGCACCATCATCGGCTCAGGTATCGGTGGTCTGCCCGGCATCGAAAAAGGTTACCAGTCGTTTCTTGATGGCGGCCCGCGGCGAATCTCGCCGTTTTTCGTGCCGAGCAACATCATCAACATGGTCGCCGGTAATCTCTCGATCAAGTACGGCATACGTGGTCCGAATTACGCCATCGTTTCGGCATGCTCGACCGGAGCGCATTGTATCGGCCTGGCAGCGCGCACGATCGAGCGCGGCGAGCAGGATGTGATCATCGCTGGCGGTGCCGAATTCGCGACTTGCCCCACCGGCATCGGCGGATTCGCCTCGGCCAAGGCACTATCGACCCGTAACGACGACCCGACAGCCGCGAGCAGACCGTGGGACGCCGAGCGCGACGGTTTCGTCTTGAGCGACGGCGCCGGGATCCTGGTGCTCGAAGGCCTCGACCATGCGCGCGCGCGTGGCGCGCACATTTACGCTGAACTGGTTGGCTTCGCGATGAATTCCGACGCTTATCACATGACAGCACCATCGCCTAACGGCGAAGGCGCGTCGGACTGCATGGCGATGGCGCTGGCCGATGCCAAACTCAATCCGGAAGACGTCGACTACATCAACGCGCATGGCACGTCGACGCCAGCCGGTGATAAAGCCGAAACCGATGCCGTCAAATCGCTGTTCAAGCACCACGCTTATAAGCTGGCCATGAGTTCGACGAAATCAATGGTCGGGCACATGCTCGGTGCGGCAGGCGGCGCGGAGGCGGTCTATTCGATCCTTGCGATACGCGACCAGGTCGCACCGCCGACAATCAATCTCGATAACCCGGATCCCGAATGCGATCTGGACTACGTTCCGAACGAAGCACGGCCAATGAAACTGACCGTCGCCTTGTCGAATTCTTTCGGTTTCGGCGGCACTAACGGCACGCTGGTATTCCGGAAGTTTTAGTACAAGCGCAGGCAGTGGTCCTGCGGATTCTCGTTCCTGCTCCACTGCGACCCGCATGAGTATCGCTTTGCTCGACGGCCAACCGACGAGCGGTGTGTGGCTGACTGATCGCGGGCTCGCCTATGGCGACGGCGTCTTCGAAACAGTGGCGCTGCACGATGGCGTATTGCTGGCGCTTGATGCCCATCTGGCGCGCCTCGATCGCGGCTGTCGACAGCTTGGCATTACATCACCGGACGCCCACCTGCTCGAACACGAATGCAGTCGAGTCGCAGCCGGCCATGACCGCGGCGTGCTCAAGCTTATCGTCACGCGCGGGAGTGGCGGACGCGGCTACCGGGAGCCGCCGGTAGTTCAACCGCGGCGCCTGATTACGATGTCGCCGTGGCCAGCATCGAATGCAAGTGAGAGCGGGGTAGCGGTGTGGCTCTGCGCGCACCGCCTCAGCACCAATCCGGGCACGGCGGGAATCAAGCACCTCAATCGTCTCGACCAGGTATTGGCCAGCCGGGAATGGCCAGCCGAGAACTGCTTCGAAGGTTTGATGTTCGATATCCGCGACCAGCTCATTGAAGGTACCCGAAGCAATCTGTTTCTAGTTCAGGGCGGTGCACTGCATACAGCATTACTTGACGAATGCGGCGTCAGCGGCATCGTGCGGGCGGCCGTCATTCATGCAGCTGAAATGCAGGGCGTGACGGTCATCGAGCGACGCCTTCACCTGGGCGATTTAGCCGCGGCCGACGAAGTGTTCATCACGAATTCCGTCATCGGTGTGCGAGGGGTAAACGATATCCACCGTGTGCGGAAGTACGCGCCCGCTCCTGGCCCATTGACACTGCGTCTCGCCGAAATCCTACGGGTTGCGGCCATCACGCCATGAAGCAGACCCTGCGCATCGTTCTACAAGCGCTGACTGGTGCACTTGTCGTAGTGGCGCTCGCCGGTGTCTGGGGCTGGCAAGAAATGGATAGCATGATGCAACGCCCGCTCGCGCTGATCCGTCCGGTGCTGATAACCATCACGCCCGGCAGCAATCTGACGCGCATTGCGGCCGACCTGGAGCGCGAAGGGTTCGTCACGCATCGTTGGCTGTTCGCGCTGCGCGCACGGTTGGATGGCGTCGCGCATCGACTCAAGGCTGGAACCTATGAAATCAATGACGGCGAAACACCGACGCAGATCCTGGCGGCGCTGGTCGCTGGCCGAACGCGGGTATTCCAGGTCACGTTCATCGAAGGATGCCGATTTGACGATATGCGCCGCACGCTCGGCAAAGCGCCACATCTGGTGCATACGCTGACAGACGTCAGCGACAGTGAGCTGGCGCGCGCGCTCGGACTTCCTGTAGCGGCACTCGAAGGCAAGTTCTTTCCATCGACCTACCAATACGAGGCAGGGACCGAAGACCGCCTGATCCTGGCGCGTGCCCAGCAACGCATGCAACAGATACTGGATCGCCTGTGGACTACGCGCCAGAGTGGTTTGCCGTACAAGAGCGCCTACGAAGCGCTGATCATGGCCTCCATAATCGAAAAAGAAACCGGCCAGGCCGACGAGCGGCCGGCGATCGCCGGCGTTTTCCTGCGCCGGCTGGTGCGCGGCATGAAATTGCAGACCGATCCCACCGTGATCTACGGTCTGGGTGCCGCTTTCGACGGCAACCTGACACGCGCCGATCTCACGCGGGACACCCCGTACAATAGTTATACTCGTGGCGGACTGCCGCCGACGCCGATAGCCATGCCTGGCGAAGCGGCGCTCAACGCGGCGCTGAATCCGGCTACCGGCGACGCACTCTACTTCGTCGCCAAAGGCGACGGCGGTCATCAATTCTCGAACTCGCTGCACGAGCACAATGCGGCAGTCAGGCGTTATCAGTTGAAGCGATGAGCATGGAACCAGCCAGATTCATCACCCTCGAGGGAATCGAAGGGGTCGGCAAGACAACTGCCGCAACCTGCGTGGCCGAGCGGCTCAGGGTCCGCCGACACACTGTATTTGCTACCCGCGAACCGGGTGGAACGCCACTGGGCGAGGGCGTGCGCGCACTGTTGCTCGACCCGACCAACCACGCCATGGTGCCGATGGCTGAGCTGCTGCTGCTGTTTGCGGCACGCGCGCAGCATCTCGAACAGTTCATTCGACCGGCACTTGCCCGTGGCGAGACCGTCGTTTGCGATCGCTTTACCGACGCCAGTTACGCCTATCAGGGCGGCGGGCGTGGTCTGTCGGAGGCACTAATCGCAGCGGCCGAGGCGCTCGTGCATCCTGATCTGCAACCGGACCTCACGGTGCTGCTGGACGCGCCAGCGGATATTGCACTCGCTCGCGCGCGTTCGCGCGGCCCGGCCGATCGGTTCGAGCTGGAGCGGGTCGAATTCTTCGTGCGGGTCCGCGAACGCTACCTGGCGCGGGCTGCAGCAGAACCGTCACGATTTATTATTGTCGACGCCGCTCAGTCCATGGCGGCGGTGCACGAGCGCCTCCGCCAGATTGTCGACGAGCGCTGCGCGTGAGTGCACCGTATCCGTGGCTTGAATCTGCCTGGCAGGCGTTGACGCGCGCGCTCGCCGCCGATCGGCTTGCTCACGCCTATCTAATCGCAGGCCGCCCCGGCCTGGGTAAACTCGCGCTGGCACAAGCCATGCTGAAGCTGTGCCTGTGCGAACAGCCATCAGCGATGCAGGCCTGCGGCAGTTGCCGAAGCTGTCTGCTCTACGAGGCCGGCAATCATCCCGACCTGCGAATTCTGCAACCCGAAGAAGACCGCAAAACCATTGTCATCGATCAGGTTCGAGAACTGATCTCGTTCTATACCTTGAAGTCACATTACGGCGGGCGGAAACTCGCGCTGATCGCGCCGGCGGACAGCATGAACCAGGCGGCAGCCAATTCTCTGCTGAAGATTCTCGAGGAACCACCGGCCGGCGCGATGCTGCTGCTGGTTGCCGATCGCCCTGGTCTGCTGCCAGCGACTATCGTCAGCCGCTGCCAGCGTCTGGCCGTCAGCCTGCCGGACTGGGATGCGCGCGCAGCGTGGCTCGCGCTGGCAGGAGAATCATCGGCATCTGACGACGAGGTCGTCCTGCACGGTGCGCCCCTTGCCATCCGCGATCAGCTGGCCGGCACTCGCAGTCGGCTGCTGAACGACGTCATCGAGGACCTCGCGGCCGCATTGCGTGGACGCTGGGATGCGCTGTCGGCAGCCGCCCGCTATGGCGACATCGAACTGCCGCGTTATCTGGACGCTCTGGAAGCTATCGTTCAGGCCGCCATCCTGCTGGCCGATGACATCACACCCGCGCATCTGCGACTGCCGCCCGATGCGCGACGACAGTTGCAGGAAATCTCAGATAAATTAAACTCAAAGCGGTTATTCCTCTTTCTTGACGCAATTGCCGAAGCCCGAGCAGCGGCACAGCGTTCGAGTGGAGTGCGGAGCGCAGAACTGGTCGAACATCTGATGATGAGCTGGCGGCGGATGACGCAATTGGAGACCCCCGTATGAGTGCAGTCGGCAAGAATCCTCGGCAAGGCATTCTGTCGCTCACCATCCGCGACAAGAGTTCGCTGTACGCGGCCTACATGCCGTTCGTGAAAAACGGCGGCCTGTTCATTCCGACCAACAAAAGTTACAAGCTTGGCGACGAAGTCTTCATGCTGCTGACCCTCACTGACAGCAAGGAAAAGCTGCCGGTCGCAGGTAAAGTCGTCTGGATCACACCGAAAGGCGCGCAGGGCAATCGCACTGCCGGTATCGGCGTGCAGTTCAGCGAACTCGATAACGGCGCCACCCGCAACAAGATTGAAACTCAGCTGGCCGGGGCGCTGAAATCCGACCGCCAGACCCATACGATGTAATTCACGTCTGCGGGCCCGCTCAGGCTCCGCGTTCCTGTGATTCGAGCACTGCCCGGCATGCATGACGCCGCCACCACCCTGATCGACTCGCATTGCCATCTGCCGCTGATCGAAGCGAGCGAGAGCGCGCAGGACGACATCATTGCCCGTGCCGTGGCAGCCGGCGTCAGCCAGATGCTGTGCGTCTCGGTCGATCTGGAGACATTTCCAGGCGTCGCAGCAGTTGCGGCTCGAAGCCCGCGCGTGTGGGCCTCTGTCGGTGTCCACCCGAACACCGAGGCTGACGCACACGACCCGACGGTGTCCGAACTCGTTGAACTCGCCGCCCGACACGGGGTGGTTGCACTCGGTGAGACCGGTCTCGATTATTTCCGCAGTACCGGCGATCTCGAGTGGCAACGCGATCGGTTCCGCGTGCATATTGCCGCCGCTCGTGAAATCGGCCGGCCGTTGATTGTGCATTGCCGGGAGGCGGCTGCCGATGTCATCCGCATTCTGCAGGAGGAACGTGCTGCCGATGTCGGCGGCGTAATGCACTGTTTCGTCGATGACTGGGACACCGCGAGCGCAGCCATGGATCTCGGCTTTTATATCTCGCTATCCGGCATCGTTACGTTCAAGACCGCCACCGCGCTGCAGGAAACCGCACGCCGGCTGCCGCTGGAGCGTCTACTGGTCGAGACTGACTCGCCGTGGCTTGCGCCGGTGCCGCGACGCGGCCAGCGCAATGAACCAGCCTATGTCCGACATACCGCCGACTATCTGGCGACGCTGCGCGAAGAGGGTCTGCCGGTGCTGGCGGAAGCGACCACGAGGAATTTTCATCAGCTGTTCGCCACGTCCGCATAAGGGCCGCGCGCGCAGTTTGCAGCGCAGGAGGAGGGTGCATGGGTCTGCTCATCGAGGGTCAATGGCACGATCAGTGGTACGACACAACCGCGTCGGCAGGCCGGTTCGTGCGCAGCGAAACGCAATTCCGCAACTGGATTACGCCAGATGGCGCGCCCGGACCCACCGGCAGCGGCGGCTTCCGCGCCGAGGTCGGCCGTTATCATCTGTACATCGGGCATGCCTGCCCGTGGGCGCATCGAACGCTCATCTTCCGCCATTTGAAAAGCCTCGAGCAGCACCTGTCGCTATCGGTCGTGCACTGGTATATGGCTGAACACGGCTGGACATTCGCGCCGGGTGACGGGGTGATTGGCGATCCGCTGCAGGGCGCCGCGTACCTGCATCAGATCTACACCGCAGCACAAGCCGACTACAGCGGGCGCGTCACCATTCCGGTCTTATGGGACAAACACACGGCGACCATCGTCAACAACGAATCGGCGGAAATCATCCGCATGTTGAATTCTGCTTTCGATGGCATCGGCGCACGCCCTGGTGACTACTATCCGGTCGAGTTGCGCGCGGAAATCGATACGCTCAATGCGCGCATCTACACAACCGTGAACAACGGCGTCTACCGTTCCGGATTCGCCACCACGCAAGCAGCCTATGACGAAGCAGTTGTGGAACTGTTCGACACGCTCGACTGGCTGGAAGACCGTCTCGACGGCCACCGTTATCTATGCGGCGATACCTTGACCGAAGCTGACTGGCGCCTGTTCACGACGCTGGTCCGCTTCGACGCGGTCTACCACTACCATTTCAAATGTAATCTGCGGCGCATCCGCGACTACCCGCGGTTGCACGCATTATTACGACGTCTCTACGAAATGCCCGGCATAGCCGCCACCGTTCACATGGAACACATCAAAGGTCATTACTTCGCCAGCCATCGCAGCATCAACCCTACCGGCATCGTGCCGCGAGGTCCGCAGCTGATTATCTGACTGCCTCAACGCACACCGGGCGGGGCACCGAGACCGAGAGCCGGAGGCAGCGGTCGGACCAGGAGTTCCTTCAGCGCAAAACCCGCAAACATTGCGCCGACGAAGATGAGCACATCCACTGAGCCGCTCGCGATGGCAACCAGCGCAGGGCCAGGACAGAAGCCCGCCAGCCCCCAACCGACGCCGAACAGCGCGGCGCCGGTCAATAACTGGCCATCGATATCCTTGCGGTTCGGAATATCGAAGCGGGCCGCCAGCCACGGATGCGGACGACCGACCGTCAATCGATAGCCGATGGCGTTCACCACCACGGCACTGCCCATGACGAATAACAACGTGGGATCCCAGGCCCCCAGCACATCGAGAAAACCAATGACTTTGGTCGGTTGCGTCATGCCGGAGAAACCGAGCCCGATGGCAAACAAGGCGCCAAGCGCAAAAAAGCTGAAGCCCTTCATGCGGCACCGCCAAGCACATGGCGGATCAGGTAGACGGTCAACATGGCCGTTACCATGAAAACACCGGTCGCGGTCATTGAGCGCAGCGACAGGCGCGCCATCCCGCAAACGCCGTGTCCACTGGTGCATCCGCTGCCGAGACGCGTGCCGAAGCCGACAGCGAGGCCGGCGACAATGAGTATGCCACGCTCTGAAGTCAGCGCACCCGGCAGCGCCTGCGGCATCACCGTGATAATCACGTAGCCGCCGGCAATCATGCCGGCAATGAACAACGCACGTAACAGTCGGTCGGAAATGCCCGGGACGAGCAGGCCGGCGGCAATGCCACTGACCCCCAGCACGCGACCGTTCACGGCCAGCATCAGTGCGGCCGCCAGTCCGATCAGGCTGCCGCCCACGACCGCGCCAGCAATGGAACCCGGTTCAATCATCGATAGTGCTCCCCTTCAGTTGTCGACGCGGCATTCCGCTTCAAAAAGATTTGAGATGCGGCTCAGGCATCAGCCACGGCCACTGGCGACCGGCAACAAGCGCTTTCCAGTAGATGTAAGGCAGCACATGTTTTTTCAGCAGATACATGCTGAGCCGTTCTTTGCCTTGATCGAATGGAAAAGTCTCTTTCGGGTTCAAGTCGTAATCGAATTCAGCCAGGATCAGGCGTCCATAACCGGTGATCAACGGGCAGGACGTATAGCCGTCATAAGCCGCGATCGGCTTTCGTGCACCCATCACTGCGCCGAGATTCGTGATCAGCACCGGTAGCTGAGCGCGGATCGCCGCGGCAGTCTTGGATGTCGGCAGGCTGCTGACATCGCCGAGGCTGAAGACATTACTGAACTTCACATGTTGCAGTGTCCCCTTGTCGACATCGACGAACCCCGCAGCGTTGGCCAACGGACTGTTGGCAACGAACTCGGGTGCGCTCATCGGTGGCGTTACGTGCAGCAGATCGTATTTCTCGCTCTGTGTTTCACCGTTCTTGGTGTGTTCGAAGGTCGCCACACGTGCGGGCGCGTCGACGGCAGTGAGTTTCCACGCAAACTGGGTGTCGATGTCGCGCGCAGCGCAGATCTCGTTGAGCGCTGCGGCGTATTTCTTGACTGCGAAAATCGCATCCGCTGCACACCGATACCCGACCTTGATCTGATTTCGCACTCCCGTGCGGCGGAAATGATCCTCAGCCAGATACATGATTTTCTGCGGTGCGCCCGCGCATTTGATTGGGGGTGGAGGGAATGTAAACAGGGCCGTCCCCTGGCGGAGATTGCGGATGTTCTCCCACGTCGAGGCGACCGATTCATAGCTGTAATTGCTGCATAGGCCGTGCTTGCCGAGATTGCCCGACAGACCCTCTATCTTGTGCCAGTCGAGCTTGATCCCGGCCGCCACCACCAGATAATCGTAATCGACACGCCGGCCATCCAACGTCGTGAGATGGTTATCAGCAGGCGCGAACTCGGCGACGGGCTGATTGATCCAGTTCACCCCGTCCGGGATCAAATCCGCCATACGCCGGCGGGTGACCTCGCGCGGAAACAGTCCAGCACCGACCATCGTCCACTGGGGCTGGTAATAGTGGTAGTCGGCCGGCTCAATCAGCGTCACGTCGAGGCGCTCACGGCCTGGCAGCTGGTTCAGCGCGGCGATGACCGCCATGCCACCCGTTCCGCCACCGACGATCGCAATTCTGATCTTGTTCGTTGTGCTCATGCGTCGTTCCCCCGAATTAGCTCAGCACTTCATGGCGTCGTCAGTTTCGCGCTCAGCGACGAATCTGCGGCGTCGTCGCAACGTCGACGCACCTGCGAATAGTTGGAAGCAGAAGCATTGCTTCCAGGATCACCAAGGCACTGCCGGCCAGCCAACGTTCAACCCCGAACGTTCGCGCCAGCAATTGACTCCCTTCGATGACAATCAGTATAGCCGCGATAACGAGGACAAATAATCCAAAGCACCGCTGTAGTTGCGGGCCGGACAAGCGCCCTGCCAGACGACTCCCGAGCAGCGTTCCTGCGATCGCGCAACTGCCGACGATCACGGCCGCTCTGACATCGATTTCGACATGCGCGACATGGCCAGCCAGTCCAGCCAGGCAATTCATTGCAATGACCAGCAATGAGGTGCCGACTGCTGCCCGCATGGGTAGTCCGCCGAGCAAGGTGAGTGCAGGCACGATCAGAAACCCGCCGCCGGCGCCGACCACGCCAGTTACCAGTCCGACCAGTACACCATCGCCGATGACCCTGAACGCACTGCGACCAGGAGCGGCAATCGCCGCGTTGCCGCCATCGTCTTCAACACACTCGCGCTTGCGCAGCATCGCGAGCGCGCACGCGATCATCACGCCTGAGAACAGCAACAGCAGAACAGGGTCGGCGATGAATTGAGCGAGCCACCCACCGGCGGCCGCGCCGACCATACCGGCCAAGCCAAAACGAATACCAAGCTGCCACCGAACATGACCCGCGCGCGAATGCACAATGAGGGCGGCCAGGCTCGCCGTGCCGACAATGACGAGCGAGGTCGCGATCGCGGTCTTCGCTTCCAAGCCGACGCCGTAGACCAGCAGTGGAACGGTCAGTATCGAACCGCCACCGCCTGTGATACCGAGCAGCAGGCCAACCAGCAAGCCTGCGACAATGACCATGATCATCGAGAATGGAATCATGCTCTGTATGGCATCTCCGCTAGCGCGACGTTTCGGGCATAAGGATAGAACACTTGGTTATTAGGTGCCATTGCTCACTTCAGCAGGCCGAAGGCCGTGCTTGGCGCCCGTGCAGACTAGCAGCGAAGGCAACACATCCCGACCGTGCCGGGTGCTGATTGGCGGGGCGCTTGCAAACGCCACTGGCGTCATCGAGACTGACGGCCTGCCGTCTTCGCGCCAGGTCTACCTATTTGTGTGAACTTATGCACCGTGCAGGTTTCCTCGCCGTTCTACTCACTGTCGTTACCAGCGCATGGCCGTCTTTCGGCGCGGACGACTCACTCAGTGCGGCGGCGTTGAGTCAGGCCATAACGACCAAAGCACCGCCTCTGATTGTCGACGTCCGCTCACCGGAGGAATATGCCGCCGGGCACGTTCCTGGTGCACGGTTGATGCCGATACAATCGTTCCCAGGCGCGGTGACTGACTTGCCGGCCGATAAAACCCAGCCGATAGTCGTCTACTGTGAACTGGGGCCGCGCGCCATGCTGGCCAGAGCAGCCATGCGATATGCCGGTTACACCGACGTTCGAACGCTCGATGGACACATGCGCGCGTGGCGAGAATCTGGATTAAGTATCGAAAAATAAGCCACTAAAAACAAATAAATAAAATACTATTTTTAAGTAAATTCTACATCACGCGTGCGCTTTAATCTGCCCCGCGAGATGCCGTTGACCATCCTCGAGCGCGCAGTGCCGATAGGCAGATCCCGCGGTACTTTCCCAGCGCAATTGGCAGCCATCGGGTCCGGGTTTCAGCGCCTGCCATAATGCGCATAATGTATATTATGTAAAATCACGCAGGCATTCGGCGATTGCGTTCGGTTTGTGATTTTTAGCACACCGCAGCGCATTGAGCGGCTTTGGCACCGCCCGACTTTTGCCCGCTTGTGCCGCTCCTTTGGATCCCTAAAACCAACCTGGGAGCCAGCACCGTGATCCACCCTGATGATGTGACCCAACACCTAATGCTATGCCGTACCGAGTACAGCCGGCGCGAGCTGGCGCGCCTGCTCGAACGTGATGAGAAAACCATTGAGGGCTATGCGCGTGGCCGACCGATGCCGCCAGCGACGCGCCTGCTGGTCGAGATCTTGGGCGGGCGCATGCCGTGGCGCGGCTTCGAGGGCTATGAGGTCAAGCAAGGCCACTTCTACCCGCCGGGACATCGCGACGGCGTGCCGGTGACCCAGCTGCCGGTCCTGCACTGGCAGCTGCAGCGCCTGGAGATCCTCGATCGGGAATTGAAGTACCTCAAGTCGCTGCCGGTGCAGTACCTGCTCGAGTTCGGGCCGGGCTCGCACTGAGCCCTTGCTCCTAGCGCCGGCCTCTGACCGGCGCACATTACCGTGAATGGAATACAGCGCTGTGCAATCAATTGCACTGACGATAGATTTTATGGCCTCGTAAACCTAGAATTAAAAGGGTCACACACGCCAGCAAGTTGTTTACTCTGCTTTAACGACTAGCGGGAAGGCTCGGATCCCACACGCTTTTGCGTATAGGCGCCGGCCGTTTTTGAGAGTTATGTACGCGACGAATCGCAATACGTAGCCCTCTGGCACAGGCAACGGGAGCTTGATCTGTGTCATGAGCAATCACCTCCTTTCCCGGGTTCCCGCATCTAGACCATGCGGACCGGGGACGGTTAAGGGGAAAGCCAGCGTATGTGACAAGCACGGAGCTACCACGGCCCTACGGTTGATTGTTTTACAGGCGATCTTGCCGTTAGGGCCTTCTTTCCGTGCCCACGAGCGGTAGCGCCCCGTGGGCTGCCTGTAACATCATCAGTCACCTCCTTCCGGCTCCTCAAGCTGGGGCCGCCTAACTGTCATCGTCTTCAAGTCCGTAGTACTCGCGCAGAATGAAGACCGCCATCCTGATTGCGCGCTTGGCGGAGTCACCTTCTAAGCCTTCCGGAAAATAGATGATTCCGTCTTCCATACCGCGAAGCGGCACAGTGATCCTGTCCATGTCCGGAGGGATCTCTGCATCGTTCTGCGATTCATCGTCCATGGTGGCCGTATTGTTTCCGCCTGCGGCGTTCGCCTTCTTTTTCCGAGTATTCACGGTCGGCAAAGGCGCTTTAACCCGGCTGGAGACCTCGATTTGAGCGACCTTAGCGGCACCGAGGAAGAACGCCATGCACTTTGCAACCGTACTGCCAGAGGCCCCGGCGGCTTGGAATTTTTCTACTACCTTCTCCGTAACCGTATTCTTGAGGTCGATAGTGCCGTCGAATAGGAATGGGTAGCTCGATAGCAAAAGACTCTTCAGATTTTCTGAATAATTCTCTGGGTATTCAACTAGTTGCTTGAGTTCTTGGGTCGGTTCTTGGTTTGTGTTAATCAGGCCGAGATACCTCAGCGACAGTAGCATCGTCGCCTTTCCTGAATTTGAACCCTTAACTACACTTCTGGTAATATGTGGTGGTATTCCGTTTTCTCGCAAGTCTTTGATAAAATTATATAAAGCTGTTGAGGTTACGTATGCGGGAATTGAAATCTTCTCTCCCTTTACCATTTCGTTATCTCCATATAGAGGAAATCTACGATGACAAGTTTACGCGATTTTTCGGTAAACGCAATGCCGAAAACAGAAAATAGAGGAAAGCGAGTCAAGGCCAGAAGCGCGACTGGCGAAATACTAGACAGGCTTGTTTGGGAGGAAGTCGAAGACGCTGTCTTTATCTGCACCGAGCGGTGCTTCACTCTTCTGCAAAGTGGCGATGATTCGTTCCGAGCGGTCGGATTCGAGCGCGGTGCGATCGAATGGGTTACTCCATAATAGGTCGGGATACCTACAGGTTGCTGATATGAAATTGAAAGCATGGACGCTGTCGGCTGTCGTTGTCGTTGGGCTTTACCTTGGCCTAAAACCAATCGATGAATTCAGTGATTGCGTTCAATCGCACAGCCCCGACGTGGTGGCAATGTCGGGCTGCGCGTGGACCGTCATCGACGAACATGCCGATCCGCTTATCGCGCTTTTCACCGTCTTCCTTTTTACTGTTACTGCGCTGCTCGCTCGGTATACCTTCAAGCTGTGGGTAGCTACCTCTGAAATGGCGAATGAAGCCTCTGAGACTGCTGCGCGTCAATATGACCAAATGCAGAACGCTGTGCGTGAGGCGAGACGAGCCGCGCAGGCCGCCCAAGTAAGCGCAGATGCGACCGCCAGAATGGCTCAAACGATACCCACTACGGAGCGGGCACATGTTTATTTGTCCATATGGGGAGTCGTCGAACAAATTACTCGGAATGGGACCCCAGTCATTCAAATCAAGTCCACAATCAAAATTGTTAATCACGGGCGCACGCCAGCAATGCTGAAACGGCTTTACATTCAGGGATGTTTTACTGGCGGAGACGGTGTCGGTAACGTCGCAGATGTCAGACCTCACTGCATCCCGCCGCACGTTTTCTTAGGTAGTGGAGAGTCACTTTCGATCGACGCGCCGCTTTATCACCTTACCCGGCCTATACAAGATTGGGCGAACTACCAAACTGGTACGGGAGTGGCGTATTACGCAGGGCAGTTGATCTATGCCGACATTTTCGGCAACGAACATGTCTGGCCATTTTGCTGGCTCCATAATCGCACTATCGAAGATGGTCCTTTCGATTGGTACGAGCCCATCCCTAACATACTCATTCCGGAGGCGGATCGGATGTAGACATGCAGCCGTAACCGAAAACGCCAGCATCCACGCAAATGTGCTACGCGTCAGCGCGTGACGTTCACACGCCGTCGACCGGACGGCAGTTGATAGGTGGTCACGGTTACGATCGCATCATCCACCTCGAGCGCGCCCTCGGTCACCTTGACTGTGCCCCACGTCCGCGCGGCCATCGAGCCGGTGCCGATCAAGGCGCCGCCGTCGCTCACGGTCGCGGTCACCAGCGCGCTGCCGGCCGATGGCTTGTTGTTCGCTTCCACTGTCGCGCCAGGTCCGCTGACGGTCAAGGTGGTGACCGCTGCGGTGCCTTCGAGCACCAGCTCGCCGCCAGTAACGATCGCGCTCGTGATGGTCGCCGCTGCTTGTAGCAGATTGCGCCCGCCGGCCTGGCGATAGTTCGTGATGGTCACGCCGTCGCCGATGAACACCCGCGAAACGCTCGACGGATCGACCACCGTCACCGTGCCGACGGTCGAGGTTTCACCAGGCTTGTCGATCGCGAGCCCTACTCCGCCAGGCGCCTTGCGCACCTCAAGCGTCGCAGAGGCATGCGCCAAGCGCAGACGCACGGCCGGTAGCCCGAGATCGCCGCTGACCTGCGTCGTCCGATGCACGACCGTGGTCGAGGCGGCCGCGCGGTTGTTGTTCAACTTGATGCGCTGTGCGCCATTCGGATCGCCCGGACCATCGTGCTCGCCGAGACTCACGCGATCGGCGCCGATCAGCAGATAGTCCTGGCGGTATTCGGTCACCGCCGCTGGTGCGCCGCCGGCGGCCGTGGTGGCGAAGCTCGCCGCCGGCAGACCAATCACGCCGGTATAAGACTGGCGCACCGTCAGCGAAGCGAGCGCGACGGCATTCTGATCGAGACCCCACAGAATGGGCACCGATGAATCGCCAATGATCACATCATCACTCGACACCGGCACGCTGCCGGTCGACCAGTTGTCGGCATTGTTCCAATGCTCCTTGCCGGTCGCCGCGGTGCCGACGGTGAACGCGCCAATGGTGCCGGCGCCACCGGAGGCCATCGAGACAGCTGCGAACGGCACACCGGCGACATCAGCGGTCAAGGTCACCGTGTTGGTGTTCGATGAGGCGGTGACGCCCGTCGCATACGGATGCGTCGAGAGGTTCCACGCAGCGGCCAGCGCTGTCGCGACGGCCGTGGTGGTGCCGCCGCCGCTGGTCGCCGCAACACGCACGCCGTTCACTTCGAGCGCGTAGGTCGTTGCGGCGTCATAACCGCTGACGGCGATGGTGGCGATCTGCGCGATGGCGTCAGCGATCCCAAGCCAATAGAGAGTTGCCATGGTGAGTCGTCTCAGTTAGGGACAAATTGGTGAATGTCAAAATACGAGGTGCTGTGGTTGCTGGTGTACGTGTACGTGTACGGTGGATCACTCAGCTCCACTGCAATCCGACCACTCGGCGTATCAAATTCAACGCGCGTTGGTCGCGCATGGATATGGATCAAGCTAGGGTGCACGTAGGCGACCGTACTGTACCCGTAAGTCGTGAGGTCGACGCCGGGGAAGTACTGTAAGTTGTTCGTTAACGCCGACAGCAACAGTGTGGGTCCGTCGTAGCAGGCGATCTCATTGCCGAGCACGAGCCTGGCTGTCTGATCGCCAGCAAGGGAGATCCCAAGGTTATAGCGTGACATGCCAGAAGCGATGCTGAATGAGCTTGCGCCAAAGTTAGCGAAGCGGAGATCAAAGTCGACATCGGCCCAGTGCACGGCGCGAAATTGCTGAAAAACGCCTTCGTCAACGGCCATGGCTCACACGTCGAACTGCAGTTGCAGGACCGTGCCATTAGCGTCGATCAAGGTCACGACGGAAATACGATCGACGTCGACGTACTGCGCCGGATCGCTCGGATTCTCGACCCGCACCGGCACCACCGAGCGGAATGCTTCTGCGTAGACGCCCCTGGGCGATGGTATTGATCAACGGATCGGCGAGCTGCGCGGTCGGGTCGTCGAGTTGCAGCGGATCACGGAATGATTGCTATCTCTGTCATGACTCGTGCCGAGCTGCTTTATGGGTTGAAGCGATTACCTCCTGAGCATCATCTGCGTCTCGCCGTGCGACAGTTCATCAATGTGGTCCGCACGCTGCCATGGGACACCGATGCCGCAGACTGGTACGCCGAAATCCGGCATCAGCTACCCAGCACCGGACAACCAATCGGTGATATCGACATGATGATTGCCGCACAGGCATTATCATCGGGCGCGATTCTGGTCACCAACAATATCCGACATTTCAGTCGGATTGAGGCTCCGCTGATGCTGACGAACTGGACACCACCTTTATGACAACTGGAACAACAAAGGCGTGTTTCAGTCCTCGCCCCCCAGCCACCCGCCATCCACCGGCAGTATCGAGCCGGTCGTAAAGCTCGAGGCGGCGCTGGCGAAGTACAGCGCGGCGCCGACGATTTCTTCGGGCTGACCGCCACGTTTGAGCGCCATGCGCTCGGCGCGTTTGTTGAAGGTCTCCATGTCCCAGGCTTTGGAAATGTCGGTCAGGAACGGACCGGCCATGATGCAGTTGACCCGCACTTTTGGGCCGTAGGCATGGGCAAACGCCCGGGTGATCGAATTCAAGCCAGCCTTGGCTGCGCCGTACGGCTGAGCCGAGGGACTCGGTGTCATGGCCGCAGTGCTCGAGATATTGATGATGGTGCCACCAGCGCCCGCCTCCATGCGGCTCCCGACCAGGGCCATCAGGCGGAAAGGTCCTTTCAGATTGATGGCGATGACTTTGTCGAACAGGTCTTCACTGACCTGATCCAACGACGGGTAGAGCGGCGAGAGTCCGGCGTTATTGACCAGGATGTCGACTTTGCCGAGTCCGGCGTAGACCGCATCGACCATCGGTTCGAGTTCATTCCAGCGCCCGACATGGCAGGCATACGGCAGCGCGCGTCGACCCAGCGCCTCGATCTCGCGCGCGGTTTCCTGGCATTGGTCGAGCTTGCGGCTGACCACGGCGATATCGGCGCCGCGCGCTGCAAAAGCGAGCGCCATCTGTCGCCCGAGTCCGCGGCTGCCGCCGGTGATGAGGGCAACTTTGCCGGTCAAATCGAAATGGTCGTTATTCGGCACTGGGCTCATGGTGCGCTCCTTGTGAATGAGGGCGCTAAGGTATCACCGGCGGGGCGCTCCGTTCAGCAACAACGACCCTTCCCACGCCCTTTTCGGCGAACAAAAAAAAGGGCCATCCAGGCCCCAATATTGTTGCCATCATGCAGAAGCCGCACACAAGCGACTCCGCATGGCAGTGTAGGAGGAAGCAACCAGTAAATCCGTTTACTTCATGAAACCTGTCGTGAAACCTGTTCTGCGCGCCGCCACCCGGCGGTGAGCTCCAATCGTATGGCCGGCCGTGCCGACGATGTTGTGCAGCCGGGCAAGTCGGCTAGAATCCGGACCGTCGCCCTCCCCCAGTTTCAGGAACGCGTGTCGCATGACCAAAAGCACCAAACCCAGCCTGCACCGTGATGCCTGGCTCAAGAAGGCGCTGGACGTGCTCTTCTCGCTCGGTATCGGTAACGTCAAGGTTGAAATTCTGGCTCGCGAACTTGCCGTTACCAAAGGCAGTTTCTACTGGCACTTCAAGAACCGCGACGAACTCCTGCATCACATGGTCGATTGGTGGCGGAACAACCAGCAGGCATTCATCGCCCGTCTGGACGTCAAGCACATTACCGACGCGCCCAATCTCATCAAATCCGTCATCGAATTCACGCATCACACCGACGATTCGCGTCACGACGTCGCCATGCGCGAATTCGCGCGCTTCGATCGCTATGCTGCCGAGGCGGTCGCAACGATCGATCATCAGCGCATCGATTACCTGAGCGCGCTTTTTCGTGCCGCCGGCTTTGACGACGCCGAATCTCTGCTGCGCGCCCAGGCGCTGTATTTTTACCAGGTCGGCGAGTACACGACATCGTTGACGATGCCCTCTGAGCTCCGCGACGAACTGGCCGAGCGGCGGTTCCGCCTGTTGATCAGTCGCGCTGGCGCCTGACCCCTGACCGCCATACGCCGACGAACCGTACCAGAGCGTATGGCCGCAGTCTAAACGGCTCGCCTGCGGCTTGCAAACACCAGCAGCCTGCTAACGATGCAGGCCGCCGTCGACGGTGAATTCGCCATTGGTGCAATACGAGCTTTCGTCAGAAGCCAGGAACAGGACGAGGTTGGCGACCTCGATCGATTCCGCCGTTCGGCCCAGCGGCACCATGCGAATGGCACGGTCGAGTTTGCCGGACTGCACAGCCGGCGTCTGATGCATCATGTCGGTGTCGATGAAGCCGGGATGGACCGAATTCACACGCACGCCAAACCGCCCCAGTTCCTGTGCTGCCGCTTTGCTCATACCGCGCACGGCCCATTTCGACGCGGTATAGGCAAACGCGCCTGCGGTGCCTTCCATACCGGCCAGCGAAGAAATATTGACGATGGAGCCGCGTTTCGCTTCGCTCATGTGTGGCGCCACCGCTTTCATGCCGAGGAAGACGCCGCGCTGATTCACGGCCAGCACGCGTTCGTAGTCGTCCAGCGTGGTGTCGACCATCCGCCCGCCGACGAAAATGCCTGCGTTGTTGACCAGAATATCCAGCCGCCCATGCGTCGCTATGATGTCGGCGACGATCGCCGCCCAGCTTGCTTCGCTGGCGACGTCCTGCACCTGAAAATGCGCGCCGGTAGCTGCCGCTGTCGCCCGCCCCGCCTCGGCCAGCACATCAGTGATGATGACTACCGCGCCTTCGCGGACGAACAGCTCGGCTTCGACCGCGCCTTGCCCGCGCGCGCCACCGGTGATCAGTGCAACTTTGCCGGTCAAACGACCCATATCAGTTCCCCAGAAATTCGAGCAGGGTGCTTGCGACAGCCTGCGGTTGATCGAGATCGGCGAGATGCCCCGCGCCTGCAATCGAGACCAGGCTGGCAGGGCCGCTGACGCCGGCTTTGAAACGCTCCAGATAGCTTGCCGGCATGACGCGATCGCTATCGCCGCGAAGCAGCAGCAATGGATTGCGAATGCGCGCAAGCCGATGCGAAAGCCCGGTGTTGCCGGTCGGGAACAGGTACCGCGCCGACGCTTCCTGCGCACGCATCTGTTCAACTTTCCACTCTATCGGTTCGGCGTCATCCGGCTGTTCGACGAAAGCCTTATACGTCTCCGCGTCGCGGCACATGTAGCCGGCCAGATGCCCCGGGCGCAGTGCCCACACATCGAGCGCGGGCTCCGCTGGATCGAACAATCCGAAAGGCGCAATCAGCGCCAGTTTGCCAATAAGGTTCGACCAGACGCCGGCCGCATCCGCGGCCAGCGCGCCAGAGACCGACACGGCGACCAGATCGGCACCGTCCAGGCCGGCGGCAACGAGCAGATCACGCGTTGCGAGCAGCCAGTCAAACAGCGTGTCGAGATCGTCGTGGCCTGCCGCGCCCGGGAAACCCGGCAACGACGGCGCGATGACCTGGCGATGTTCCGCGAGTGCATCCAGCATTGGTGTCCATTTCGGCAGGCCACCGATACCGGGCAGAAAGCCCAGCGGCCGCCCCGCCCCTTTCGACCATACGCGCGCCGCGTGCGCATTGACCGTGACCGTGCGTGTCGTCAATGCGCCGCTCATGCGGCCGCCTCCGTCACTGCCCGTTCGTTCCGCGCCAGCGGTTTGACCCACCAATGGTCTTCCCACTCGTCATCGAACAGGTCGCGGAGCTGCGGCATCACTTTCTCGGCGAACAGCCGCGTGTTGTACTTGACGAGATCCTTGCCCATGTTGCCGAACTGCAGCAACAACATGAGGTGGCCGACACCGAGGTCAATGGCGACTTCACGCAGCTTCTCGGCGATTTCGTCCGGACTGCCGACCAGTACATAGCCGTTCTCGACGATGCCCTCAAACGTCTGCGCGTTCTGGTTGATTGAGGGCCCGCCGCCAGCGGATGCTCTCGCCGCTATCTGCACCTGGCTCTCGACCCGAGCCCGAATCGTCGCTTCCGTCATGTAGCCTGGTGGTACGACCCAGCGTGGATCGACATGCAGGCATCGGCCGTAGAAATATTCGGCCGGTTCGCGATACAGCGCCATCGCTTCGGCGCGCGTTTCGGCGACTCCGATGAACTGCAGAAAACCAGCCCGATAAGGGTTGCGATCTTTGCCCAGGCGGTCCATTTCGGCCCAATAGCCGTGCATCTGCTCGCGCGCAATCTTGTAACCGAAATAGGATAGAAAGCAGTACACGTAGTCGTTCTGCGCGCAGTAACGCCAAGTCTCGACCGAGCCGCCGCCCGGGATCCAGATCGGCGGATGCGGCGCCTGTATCGGGCGCGGCCATACGTTCACGTAACGCTGTTTGTTGAAGCGCCCGTCGAAGGAAAAGACTTTGTCTTCCGTCCATGCCCGCACGATGAATTCGATCGCTTCGAAGTACCGCTGACGCAGCATGCTCGGGTTCTGGCCATAGGCGTAGCAGACGTCCTGCGGGCTGCCGACCGGGAAGCCAGCGATCATGCGCCCGCCGGAAATGACGTCGATCATCGCCATTTCCTCGGCAACCCGCGTCGGCGGGTTATACAGTGCAATCGAATTGCCCATGATGCAGAGCGCAGCGTCGCGTGTGCTGCGCGCCAGCGTCGAGGCGATCAGATTCGGTGACGGCATCATGCCGTAGCCGTTTGCGTGATGTTCGTTGACGCAGATCGCATCGAAGCCGACTTCGGCTGCGTATTCGAGCTCATCAATGAAATCGTTGTACATCAGGTGGCCGCGCTTGGGGTCGAACAGCGCCGGGTCGATGTCGATCCAGACCGAGGGATGCTTATCCTTGAAATCTGCCGGCAACTCGGTATACGGCATCAGGTGAAACCACATCAATTTCATGCGTCGTGCTCCAGATATACGGGCTGCCAGGATCAGCGGTCGCCGGCGAACAGCACGCCGGCTTGTTCGAGTGTGCCGATGCGCTCGCTGCTGTAGGCGAGTACCTCAGACAGGATTGCCCCATTGTGCTGGCCAAGCAGCGGTGCAACGCCGGCTGGATAGGACTGTTGGCCGGAAAATCGCAGCGGGAATCCCGGCAATTTCAGCGCGCCCAGTATCGGATCGTGCGCTTCGCGAATCGCACCGCGCCCCTCGAAATAAGGGTGGGAGAGCGCATCGACCGGGCTCAATACCGGCCCGCTTGGCACGCGATGTTTTTCCAGCGTATCGAGGACCGCCGCATCGTCGCGAAAGGTTTTCATCCAGTTCTCGATCAGCGGGATCAGCTCGCGTTGATTGCCGGCACGTACAGCAGCTTCGGCAAAACGCGGGTCGTCAATCAATTCCGGCCGGCCCATCGCACGGCACATGTTCGGCCATTGCACCTGCGTACACAGCACTGTGATGTAGCCGGTCGGCCCTTGAAAAATACCACACGGGCACAGCAGAGGATGATGCGTGCCAACCCTTTTCGGCACGAACTTGCCGTCTGTCACCTGATGCACCTGCAGCGAGATTTCATGCATGTGGATCAGGCAGTCGATCATGGAGATGTCGAGATACTGACCCTCGCCGGTGCGTTCGCGATTGAACAAGGCATAGCCTATCGCAGAAAACGCATGCACGCCGGCCGAGACATCGGCCATGCCGATGCCGACGAAGTGCGGTGGCCCATCGGCCGGCCCGGTCATATGCATGATGCCCGCGAAAGCCTGCGCGATAAGATCGAAACCGGTGCGGTGCGAGAGCGGGCTATCGCGCCCGAAAGCGGAAATTGAGGCCATCACCAGCCGCGGATTGCGCGCCGAAAAGCTCGCGAAATCCCAGCCGCGTTTGTCCATCACACCCGGCCCGAAATTCTCGACGACGACGTCGACCTGCTGAGCAAGTTCACGGATGATTGCGTCGCTGTCGGCATGATCGAGGTCCAGACAAAGACTGCGTTTGCCAAGGTTCTGCTGGACAAAATAGCCGCTGCGTCCATCCTTGACCGCGGGCAGGCTGCGCGAGGGATCGCCGCCTGGCGCACGTTCAATCTTGATGATGTCGGCGCCCATTTCCTGCATCAGGCGGGTCACGGTAGGACCCGCCAGATACTGGGTGAAATCGAGCACACGTAGACCTTTGAGTATCATATCTCTCCCCTGCGCCGCAGCATTTTTCGCTGAGAACTGCGTCCGCCAGCACTATCCCCGAACCGATCCGATAAACCCGATAGTCATCGACGGCCCGGGCGCGGTATCGTGTCGTCATCATATTGTGCGGAGGAAGTGACTGCCATGGAATCCTTACACCATATCCTGCTCGCAACCGATGGCTCCGATCACGCGCTGCACGCGGCGCGTTTTGCCGGCATGTTGTCGCGCGCAACGGGGGCACGCATCGCCATCGTGACCGTGCATAACGACGACGCCGTCATGCTGAATGCGATGGGCCCGGCCATCTGGCCAGCGACCGTTCCGTATTCTTCGATGACGGCAGACGAGATCCGCACCACGGTCGAAGAAAACGCCGCGGCCACCGTTCTGCCGGAGACGGTCAAAGCCTGCGGTGAAAACGTCCACATCGGCAGTACCGTGCAACTGTGGGGTCAGGTCGCCGAAGCCATCTGCCATTACGCCGTCGATCATCAATGCGATTTGATCGTACTCGGTACACGGGGCAAATCGAGTTTCTCCAAGTTGCTGCTTGGCAGCGTGAGCACACAGGTCACCAGTCACGCAAACTGCCCGGTCACACTCGTTCGCTGAGCACCCGCATGCGCGTCATTACCCCAACGCTGGCGCGCGTGTTGACGTGCCTGTTCGCGCTCTATGGCCCGCCCGAAGCGTGGGCTGCGACACCGATAAAGACGAGCATGCAGAGCGTCTATGAGGCGATCGCCTATCTGCTGCCACGCAGTGTCGAAGCGCTCGACGGACTGCCCGAAAACAACGCAGCGTGGAAGCAGCCTGAGATAGAGGCCCAGCTGAAGACGCTCACCGATGCCTCCGGCGCGCTGCTCAAACACACCGGCGCTGGGGGCGCTGAACCGAGCGTGCTGACTCGTTCACCGGAGCGGCTGGTGCAGGACACCGCAGTCTCGTTTCGCGAACACTGGCCAGCCTATGCCTACTACTCGCTGTTCGAGTTGACCGCGCAGTGCGTCGCCTGCCATTCGCAGAGTCGCGTCCGTGAACAACGCGATATCGGGCGCCGGCTCATGGCAAGCATGAAGGCACCTGCGCTGACCCCGGGCGCACGTGCGCTTCTGCTGATGGCGACCGGCGATTTCGATACTGCCCTCACGTTGCTCGAGCAGCAGTTGCTCGACGCAAAGACCGACCCCGTTGGAGCTGACCAGCGTGGCTTGCCGGTGCAATATTTGCGCATCAGCATTTTGACCAGCGCCGGCGGTGACATGGGTAGGGTCAAGCAGTTCGTCGACAGCTATCGCCAACGCACGGACATGCCGGAGGCTCTGCAACAGCGGTATGCGCATTGGCGCCAGGCGCTCACCCGCCTGACCAGCAGTGTCGAAGGGACCCCGAATCTTCGGCGCGCCACCCAGATCTTCGAACATGCAACGCGCCTGACGCCGGCACCAGGCAATCCCCTGGCTGCCGTCGAGTATTTTGTTGCCGCCCGTCTGTTACGCACCATTCTGCAGATCCAGACCATGCAGAATCCCGTTGAAACTGCCGAAATCTATTACAAGCTTGGCATCATCGCGTTACGTACCAGTGAACCCAAACCAGCTGTCCCGGAAATGGAAGCACTGTTTGCCGCCACCATCATGGCAGCGCCCGCGGGACCCCGCGCGCGCGAAGCCTATAGTCTGCTGGAAACCCATGGGCACATCGGTAACGAGGCGCTGGCGAGCCAAAACAGATCTGCTGTGCTGCTCGACATGCAGGCGCTGAAGAAATCGATCGTTCAGACGGCGACGCCGTAGCTGTCTGCTGGATTCATCGCTGCGTCCCGCGCGATACGTTGAGGTCGCGCAGCCGGCCGTCGGTCAAGCCATAAATCCAGCCGTGGATGGCGACGTCAGCGCCCCGCTTCCAGGCCGCTGTAATGACCGTCGAATTACTGACGTTCTCGACCTGCCGCTCGACGTTCAGCTCGCACAATCGCGCCTGCAGTGCTTCGCCGTGCAGTGCGTCGAGTTCTTCGCGGCGCATCTCGGCCAGTTCGCGTATCGGTCGTAGCCAGTTGGCGATGACGCCCGAAAGGTCGTCAGTCATGGCCGCGCGCACGCCTCCGCAACCATAGTGGCCACATACGATTACGTGTTCCACTTCAAGTACGTCGACGGCGTACTGCAATACGGCCAGACAATTCATGTCGGAGTGGATAACGAGATTGGCGACATTGCGATGTACGAAGACTTCGCCCGGATCGAGGCCGATGATCTGATTAGCCGGCACACGACTGTCGCTGCAACCGATCCATAGATAGCGCGGCACCTGCTGGCTGGCCAGGCGGTGGAAGAACCCCGGATCGCTCGTCACCCGTTGCTCTGCCCAGCGCGCGTTATTGGCCAGCAGTTTATCCGGTGTATCGGTCATGCTCGAACGCTCACGGCAACTCACGCAGTTTTACGCGGTACAGTCCGGCACGATCGTCGGCCTCCGGTGGCATCAGCCGCAGCGGCTCAACGTCGAAATCGCGAGAGAGCTCGCCGACATAGCGGGTCTGTGTCAGTACGAAAATGAGATGCTCACGCGTGCTGCGGGCGAACTGATGGAGAGCGGCAAGATCGCTCATGCGAGGTATGCGTCGAGCGCTCGTGTAAACATACACTTCCGGCGTGAGGCGATAGGTCACAAGCGGTTCGTCGGGATTGACGAGTTTAGCCGTCGCCTCGGCCAATACCGTCTTGTTGTGCCGGTCTGCGCTCCATAGCTGGTCCGAGGTTTGCGGGATCACATAAACCAGCGCGACCATCACCACACAGGCAGCGAACAATCCTATCGGTCGAAGGTCGTCACGAGCGCCGGCAAAAAAGCCGATACTACCGGCCAGCGTCAATACCGGGCCAAGCAGCCAAGCGGCGTCGAAGCCAGCGAACAGCCAGGCTAATGCGGCGATCACCACGCCGCCTTGGATGAACCACAGCACCAGCGTCGGTCGCGAATGCGCATCGAGCAGCCGCTCGATACCGTGCCCGGCGAGCAGACACATCGGCAGCAGCGCAGGCAGCAGATAGAAATAGCGCTCCTGGCTCCCGCAGCTGAAACCCACCACGAGACACAGTACGCACAGCGCCAGGTAACCGCTGATCGGCCGGTACTGAGGCTCCGAGCGCCAGGCCATGTACCAGGCGACGGGGATCAACGGCAACCACGGCAACAGTAATTGAAGCGGACGATAATAGTAGTAGCCGTCAAACAGGTTGCCGAGCGACGGTCGAAGCAGGCTGCCGGCGAGCTGCGATTGCCCCAGCGCCTCGTCGACGAGCTGATATCGCAGCGCCAACCACCATGGCAGTACGAGCGCCACGGCCAGCAAGACCGCTCCAGGCGGTGCGAACATCCGCCATGAGGTGCGGCGGATATAGCAAAAGATGCCGCCGGCGACGAGCAGCATCAGCGGTGCTTGTGGGCCTTTGGTCAAGGTTGCCAACGCATAGGCCGTCCACATCGCATAAGCGGCGAGCCGCTGAAAGCGGGTGTTCCCGAATTGCGACAGCGCCCCACACAAGATGCCCGCGCCGCAAAAAAACGCATACAGAAAATCCGGTCGCGCGTCGTGACTGTAGGTGTAAAACGCGCTGGAAGTGGCCAGCAGAACTGCAGCCGAGCGCGCCGCGCCTGTGCTGTACAACCGGCCGCCGACGACGATCAGCAGCGTCACCATACCGAAGCCCGCCAGCAACGAAGGCACACGGCCATGCCACGGCTCTATGGCGCCTCCTGCCCCCGCTAGCGTTGCCACTGCAGCAGTGAACCAATAGCTCACCGGTGGTTTGTTGAGTCGTGGTTCGCCGTTGAAATACGGGACAATCCAGTCGCCGCGCGTATGCATCTCGGAGGCGGTGCGCAAGACCAGTACTTCGTGTTCGTCTGGTGGAAGCGTTGTGATCCCGGCAACTCCGATGACAACCGCCAGTGCCAGGACAATACCTAACCCGAGCCACTCGGGTGCCGTCATGCCGGCAGCGACCCGGCGCAGTTGGGCCATGTTCGCTTCGCTTCTCATCGCCCAACGACCTTGCGTTCGCGGACTTCGGTCTGGCCGGCCTCAGATTGCATCAAGCGTTCGAGATCGTCGCGCGCCTGCGCAACCATCAGTGGCAATTGTTTGGCGTCACGACGAACCGTCAGTAGTTTCCGCACCATCGCTTCATCGTAATTACGAAACAGATTCGCAGCCCGGAATGCTCGCTCGTTATCAAAGCCCAGATCGATCAGCGCTCTTGTCCCGGTATTCAAGGCCGCCGCGAACGTCTCACGTTCGAAATTCTCGATGCCGCGGTCGAGCAGCTCGTAGGCAACGGAGCGATTGCGCACCCGTACGTTGAGTGCCAGTGAGGGGAAATGCTCGCGCGCCAAGTCAACCAAGCGCAGCGTCGCTTCCGGATCATCGAGCGCGACGATGAGCAGGCGCGCGTTCGCCGCACCGGCAGCGCGCAGCAAATCGAGGCGCGTAGCATCGCCATAGTAAACCGTGTGCCCGAGCCGGCGCAGAAGCTCTATTTGCACCGGGTCATGATCGATGACGGTCGTATCGATGGCGTTGGCATTCAGCAGGCGCGCGACCACCTGCCCGTAACGACCGAAGCCGGCAATGATGACCGGGCGCGTGGCGTCGTCAATCTCATCAGCCTCGCGGTCTTCCGGGTGGCAGAGCATGCGATCGATCACCGTTTCGGCAACAGCCATCACAACCGGCGTCATGACCATCGACAAGACAATCACGGCTGTCAGCATGTCGACCTGGGCCTGCGGCATCACGCCAGCCGTCGCCGCCGCGCCGAAGACGACGAAACCGAACTCACCGCCCTGGCACAACAGCCCGGCGAGCTGCCAACGCTGGGTGGGCGCGACACCGAGCATCCGCCCGAGCTGGAGTACGATACCGAACTTGATCAAGACCAGTGCGAGTGTAAGCCCGAACAGTATTACCGGGCGCTCGAGCACCAGCGAGAGATCCATCGACATGCCGACAGCCATGAAAAAGAGCCCCATCAGCAGGCCTTTGAACGGCTCGATATCGATTTCGAGTTCATGCCGATACTCGGAATCGGCCAGCAGCACACCGCCAATGAATGCACCCAGCGCCATCGACAAGCCGACCCGACTCACCAGCAACGCCATGCCGATCACAATCAGCAGCGACAACGCGGTGAACAGCTCGCGCGAAGCAGTCGCCGCAACGATGCGGAACAGTGGCCGCGCCACGCGTGGCCCAAGCACCAGAATGCCGACAATGACCGCCGCCGCCCGCCCGATATCCAACCAGATTGTGCCTGCCGAGAGCGACTCGCTGCTGCTGCCGAGGAACGGAATGACGGCGAGCAGAGGGATAACGGCAATATCCTGAAAAAGCAGGATAGAGAACGCTGTCTTACCGGTAACCGACTCGTTCCAGCGCCGCTCCGTCATGATTTGGAGTGCGAAGGCAGTCGACGACAGCGCCAGCACCAGTCCGATCACGAGCGCGCTTTGCATGCTCGCACCGAGCGCCAGAGCAACCAGGCCGAGCACCAGCGCGGTCGCTACGAGTTGCGACACACCGGCACCGACGATCGAACGGCGCAACTCCCATAACCGGCGCGGCTTCAATTCGAGCCCGATCAGAAACAGCAGCAGAACGACGCCGAATTCAGCGAAATGCAGAATGACCTCGGCATCTGGAATGATGCCGAATACGCCAGGCCCGATCAGCAGACCAGCGATGAGATACCCGAGCACAGACCCCAACCGCAGCCGCTTGGCCAGCGGTACAACAGCAACTGCGGCCACCAGAAAGACGACCACATTGGTCAATATCCCGTTCACCACCGACCCCTGAATTCAGGCAAGGCGCGAGTATCGCACAGGTAGTGTTGGACGTAGTGGCGCAGTGGCCCTCAGCGGGGCGCTTCGATACAGCGACTCGGAGATGTCGCTCAATTGGAATTCACAGCAGCGTAAGCGATGCTTTTCCGTCGGCTACAACTTCGAGCGTCACCGGCCGTGCACTCTTACCCTTTGGCAACAGTTGAATGCCATTGCGCTCAGGCTGTGAGGAGCGACCGCTGCGGGAAAGACCTTGTCGGGCCAGGGCGGAGATGACTTCGCCAATGGTCTTTTTTTCGCGCTCGGCAAGGTGCTTTGCCGCAGCGAGTACGTCATCGTCAATCGCAAGAGTGGTTCGCATGGCCACATGACCGTTTATTCTGGTGCACCGCAGCATACATCACGCATCAATGTCGGCCAAGTAACGCTCTCGCCCTCAAAAATAAGACTGCAACTCAACCTGCACATAATCATCGCGTCGAAACCCGGCCAGCGGGCTATCGGGCACAACGCCAAGAAACCAGCGCATTTCCACTTCGAGCTTCCAGCGATCGCCAAGTCGGCGGCTGGCTTCGACAGAAACGAATTGGCCCTGCCCGTTGAGATCGTTGACGAGACCCGCCAGCAGTTGGCTATCGGCTGCATCGTTGGCCGCCAGGCGTGAGCCGACGAAAACATCGTGATCAAAACCGGTGAGCGCGGATTCACCGCGTTCGTCAAAGTGGTATTCACCGAGCAGGCCAAGATCGAGCACCGAGCCGAACACGCCGACCAGGGTGTATTCGAAGCCGCCAACGGTTGCAAAAAAAGCGTCGCCCTGGCCACTGCGATGCAAGGCTTCGAGCTTGAACAACCAGCTTCCAACGGTGGCCTGCACGTCGGCGCCGGTCTGGTGAATGATGTCGTAGATCGGGGCAAACACATCTTCGCCGGAGGCAGTGCGCTCTGCCCGAAAGCGCGGCTCACGACTGGTCCCCCAGAAATGATAGAGGCCGGTATCGAAGACGCCGAAACTGCTGGCATATCGCAGCGCGTAGTCGACGTGCTTATCCGCGGCGGCCGATTCGTATTGCACGGCCGAGGTATCCACGCGCAATGGCAACTGAAAGCGGCCATCGCGCCCGGCGAATGGTCGCTCACGGAAACCGGGCAGAACAAAAAGATCGACCGTGCCCCAGTCGCGGATCACAGCGAGATTCAGCATCACCTGGCCGAGCTTGTCTTCCTGATCGATGTTCTCGACGAAGTCCGTCTGATTGATGATGTCGACCAGATGATTCGATTCAGCAACACCCCAGAATACCTTGCGCACCCCAGTACGGAATTCCCACGATGGCCCGACGTGAATATAAGAGAGCTCGCGGATGTCGACATGCGTACGGCGCGAATCGTACTGATCGAACCGCGCAAACGGAATGAACAGGAGGCTGTCGTCACCGTCCCGCCAGGCCTGGTAGAACTCGGGGCGCAAGACCAGTGAGCCGGTGGTATCCGGTTGCCCATGCAATGCCGGTGATTGAACGAAAAACCGCGCTTCCGCGGCGGCGTAGCCGCTGATCTCGAGCGCGACGGCAGCGTGGCAAAATATCGCTAATTGCAAGATGACCACGCAAACGAGTCGCTGTGACCATTCGTCGCGCGACCTTCCTCCGCTTAATGCAAGGAAGAAGGTGTTGTCCCTCATCAATGTTGTCCTTATATCACCGGATAATACTGTATGGTTATTGATCGTTTATAAGAAAGCGAAGTTTGATAATTTGCCCACGGCGTTCCTAAAGGAACTGAAACGAGGAATTGAAGATGCCATCTGAAATGAAGAAATTCCAGCAAGACCTGCTCGCTTCGGTCCGTGAGATGCGCCGCGGCAAGGCCGCACGAGTCACCAAGGTGAAACTTCTGCCTATAGCAGAAGCCAGGGCCAAAACCGGGCTGTCACAGCAAGAATTTGCTCGTCTGTTGGGCGTTTCCCCGCGTACCCTTCAAGATTGGGGGCAAGGGCGGCGGCAACCTACCGGCGCTGCCAAGACGTTGCTGAGGGTAGCGGCAACTCATCCAGAGGTGCTCCTGGCACTTCACTCATGACGCCTGGCAGTAGAATCCGCGCTTTTTCTTACGCCCTCAGCTCTTCCCCTCGGCATCCAGCTTGGCCAGCGCCGTCTTGGCATCTTCGATGCCCTTGAACTCGACGTTGCCCTCCACCGCTTTGGAGAGATGATCGCGCGCCGAGACAGCGTTGCCGCTGGCCATGTAGGCCATCCCGAGATGGAAATGCATGAGCGCCGCGTCGGGGGCGCCTTCAACGGCTTTCTCCAGGAACTGTACAGCCTGGGTATACTCGCCGAGTTTGTACTCGACCCAGCCGACGGTATCGAGGAACGCGGGTTGCGTCGCGTTGCGGAGCGGCGTCACCAGTTCACGGGCACGCTTCCAACTCGCTTCGTCGGTACGATACTCAACCAGCAGCATGGCCAGATTGTTCGCTGCCAGCGGTGAGTCCGGGGCTTGTTTCAGCGCGGCTTCATATTGCTCGATAGCCGAATCGAGCTGACCGGTCTGCTCGAGATAACTGGCGAGCCCGGTCACCAGCAATGCCTGACCATCGGTCGCTTCGATGCCCTGCTTCATGACCGCAACCGCCTCGTCGCCGCGCTTGGTGCTGGCGTAGATGGTGGCGAGATTGCGATACGGGATCGGCCATTTCGCGTTCTGCTCGATGGCCGTCTTGAACTCGGCAATCGCCGGGTCATATTCCTTGTTGGCGAGATACAGTTCGCCGAGCAGATTATGCGCAACGAAATGCGCCGGTTGCGCAGCAATGACGTCCTTCAGCTTCTTCACCGCCTGATCACGCTGCTTCAGCGCGAGATAGCTCTTGATCAACTGCGACAGCGGCTCGACCGCTTCCGGCGAACGGTCGAGTGCCGATTGGAACTCACCAATACTCGCCTCGAGATTGCCTTTTGCCTGCTGCACCAGACCGGCAAAATGATAACCCTTGACCGACTCCGGGCCGATGGTCTTCATCTGCTCGGCGACTTCCGCCGCCTTGTCGAGATCCTTGCGATAGACATAGATCTTGAACTTGCCTTCGAGCGCCTGAATTTCTTTAGGGTTCTTGGCGAGCACTGAATCCAGCGTGGTCAGCGCTTCATCCAGGTCGTTCTGCGAGGCGAGGAAATTCGCCAGATCGAGCCCGAGCACACCCGCCTGCTCGTTGGCTTCGATACCCTGCTTCAGAACATCCTTGGCCAGCTCCGGCTCCTTGTTGACGATGTGCGCACGCGAGAGCAATCGAACCGCGGCGACGTTCGCCGGCGCGTCGCGCAGGATGGTGCGGAAATCGGCAATCGCCCCGGCCGCATCGCCTTCGTTCAACAGCAGGGTGCCACGCAGCGTCAGCGCATCGGCATCGCGCGGATTCTCTTTCAGGACTTCCTCAACCAGCGTTCGGGCTCCGGCCAGATCTTTCTGGCGTGCTTTGACCACTGCCAGACGGCCTTTGGCCTGCAGCATCTCCGGCCCTTCGGTCTTGGCTGCGGCGACACCCTCATAGAGCTTGCCGGCTTCGTCCAGTTGATTGGTCGCCTCGTAGACTTTGCCGAGCGCGAACTTGAGCGCCGTGTTGTCTGGCTCGGCCGCGATCATCTTGGTCAATTCCTCGATCGCGACTTTCACACTGCGCGTGCCGGAGAGGAACTCGATATAGGCCAGTTTGGCGGCCTGCTCGTTCGGGAACTTGGTGATGGCGTCCTTGAGGACTTTCTCTGCTTCGTCGTTCCGCTTCAGCCCAATCAGGAAGCGCGCATAAGCGCTGCGGTAGGCGAGTACGTCCGGCTTCTTGTCGATGACCTTGGCAAAGGCGATGGCGGCCTCATCGTGCTTGCCAACCGAGGCATAGACACGCGCGAGGTTGATACTGAGCGCGACTTCTTCCGGGTGGGCCGCGATGGCGTCGTTCAAGATGGCCACGGCTTCGTCGGCCTTGCCATCGAGCAGCAGCAGCGACGCCTTGAGCGAGGCACCTTCGGCGTTCTGTTTATCCTGCTTGAGCGCGCGTTCGATAGTCTCCATCGCTTTGACGCGGTCACCGGATTTGGCCTCCACCGCTGCCATCAAGGTCAGACCTTCGACGTCTTCAGGTGACTTGGCCAGGATCTTATCGGCGTTCTCGCGCGCTTTGTCATTGTTGTTGCTGAGCAGGAAGAGGCGGCCCATGTTGAGCAGCGCGCCGCGATGGTCGGGTTTCTCGCCCATGACAGCGAGATAGTGGCTCGCCGCACCCTGCCAGTTTTCGAGTTTTTCGAGGGATTCCGCCAGGTGAAACCGCGCCTCGACATCTTTCGGGTCAATCTGCAGCACGTTCTGGAATTCGAGCCGGGCTTTCTCGTAATTGCCCTGTTCGTAGAACTCCTGCCCCTTTTTCATGTAGACAGTTTTGCGGTCCTCGGCACCCCCACAGGCGACGAGCGTGGCAACCAGGCCGACGATGACGAGACGGAACGCTGCTTTCATAGAGGATTCACTGTGCGAGGGAATTTGTGCGGGGCATCATATTACACGGCGAAAAACGAAAAAACTGTAACAATGCACCAGGATGAGACCTGCGCACGGCTCGGGCCACCGCCCTCGGCCGCTATGGCATCGACCAGGCAAGGTCTACACTGAATACGTCTCCCGGGAACCAGGACGGAGCCCCACCCCTGCTATGAGCACGCTTGCTGACGAATCGACCACCGAGATAACCGACGACTGGATACCCAGGCACCGCCTCACGGTCGATGAATACTATCGGATGGCCGAAGTGGGACTACTTGCGCCGGATGCGCAGGTCGAGTTGATACAAGGAGAGATCATCGACATGGTACCTGTTGGAAGCCGGCATGCGGCTGCCGTAATCATGCTGACTGATTTGTTGGTGCCGGCGGCCGGAAAGCTGGCCTTTGCCGTCGCACAGTCGCCTATTCGTCTCGATCAATATTCAGAACCACAACCCGATTTCGTGCTATTGAAACGGCGTGAAGACTACTATGCCGAGAGGTTACCAGACCCTGACGACGTACTACTACTCATCGAAGTAAGCAATAGTACCTTGCGATATGATCGCAGCAGAAAGATTCCACTCTATGCCCGCCATAGCATCGCTGAAGTCTGGTTGATAGATCTGCAACGCAAGCAGTTGCATCAGTTCCGGCAGCCCCTCGCAGGTGTTTACCAGGAGTCGCGAATATTCAAGGGTGGGCAAATCGAGTTGCCGCTCGAGCCATCAGTCACTATCGAGATAACTGATCTGCTGAATCTTTGAGTCGGGCGCTGACGTGTAGCGGATTTTGCAAGGTCATCATGGTTACGAGCATTCATAAAGAATCTGAACCCCCGACCGACGACTGGATACCCAGGCACCGCCTCACGGTCGATGAATACTATCGGATGGCCGAAGTGGGACTACTTGCGCCGGATGCGCAGGTCGAGTTGATACAAGGAGAGATCATCGACATGGTACCTATCGGGACCCGGCACGCGATAATCGTCGATGTGCTGAGCAATTCTCTACGAAAGGCAGTCGACATTGGTGCCATTGTCCGAACGCAAGGACCAGTGCGACTCGACCGATATTCCGAGCCGCAGCCGGACATTGCGCTATTGAAACCGCTCGCTGGCACTTACGCCAAGCGGCACCCTGCCCCGGCAGATATTTTCCTTGTGGTCGAAGTGAGCCACCGAACGCTACGTTACGATCGTGGGGTCAAACTCCCGCTCTATGCCCGGCATGGCATTACAGAAGTCTGGCTTATTGATGTTCAGCACCGGCATTTGCAGCGCCTGCGACTGCCGGTGAATGGAATTTACCAGGAGACGCGGATATTTACCGGCGGCGAGATTGAGCTACCGTTGGAGCCGTCAGTGAGTATCGACATCACTGCAATTCTTGCGCTGTAAATCCATCGCCGAATTCACCAGACAACGAAAAAGCCACCAAGAAGTCGCCATGAGCACCATGCCCCACGAACAAATTGAGCATCCGACCGACGACTGGATACCCAGGCACCGCCTCACCGTCGACGAATACTATCGGATGGCCGAAGTGGGACTGCTTGCGCCGGATGCGCAGGTCGAGCTGATACAGGGAGAGGTCATCGACATGGTACCGATCGGTAGCCGGCATGGCGCCATTGTCCGCGCGTTGGAAAAATTCCTTTACAACGCGGTAGGCGACCATGCGATCGTCAGTGCGCAATCAGCCGTACGACTCGATGACTATTCGGAGCCGCAGCCAGACGTCGCTTTACTAAAGCCACGCGCTGACTTCTACTTCGACACGCATCCAGGACCACCCGATATTCTGTTACTGATCGAAGTCAGCAACAGCACGCCGCGTTACGACCGACAGATAAAGGTCCCGCTCTATGCTCGCCACGCTATTCCCGAAGTCTGGTTAATCGATGTTCAAAGCAAACAATTGCATCGCCTGCGACAACCCGCAAACGGCACCTACCAGCAAGACGAAACGTTCACCGGTGGGGCTCTTGAACTCCCGACACAGCCTCCCGCGCATCTCGATCTAGCCGCGATATTGGGGCTGATTCCGTAGCAGCCTACCAGGTAGCTGCAGACCGGACGAGAACACGCCCTCCTACATCGCCATACTCACCCGCACCGCCAGTAATCCCAGCACGCCGAGCAGCCCGGCGCGTAGTACCCAGGTTCGCTTGCCCGCCCGCGAAATAATCAGCTCGGCGGCGTAGAACAGGATCAGCACTTTCAACGCTATTTCGGCAATGCCGTTATCCGGGAACAGCGAGCCCGAGAGGGTCGGGGCGAGCAGCGCGATGAAGATGATCAGAAAATCCGTCGGCGTGACCCTGAAGGTGCGTTCCGGCATGAAGCGGTAAGACACCATCAACGCGCCGACAAGCACAACGAGATAAGCACGCTCGAGCTCGTGCCACGGCGAAAGCGCATGGGCCGAGCTGCTCCAGTAGTAGACGACGGTCGTAATCGTCACATAGAACAACAGCCGCTCGAGCAGCGCATAACTCGCTTCCTGGCGCTGGACCACGATGGCAAGCACGGCAAAGCCGCACAGCAGATAAGCGGTGAACGCGGCATCGGAAGGAAAGCTCGCGGTCAGAAATAGCGTTGCGATCGCGTAGAGCGGGATCGTCACGGCGCAGAACACCACCGGCCCGATGTACAGCACCCCACTCTGCTTCAGGCCACGCGCGAATTTGGCGAGCGGTGTCGGCGTCTGCATGGTCTGGTAAGCACGCGCCCGCCACTTGACCGAGTGCGCGACGCGAAACATCAGTCCAGTCCCGACAAAGGCAAGAATGAAACACGAAAACGAAATCAGATCGGATTGAAACCGCAGCACATAAGCCAGCGTCACCAGCGCTGCCTGCAGCGAATAGATGATGACGACGGCTTCGTAGTGGTCGAAACCGAGTTCCAGCAGCTTGTGATGAAAATGATTGCGGTCGGGCTTGAATGGAGAGCGCCCTTCATACAGGCGTTGGCCCATGACCAGAAACGTATCGATCAGCGGCAGGCCGAGCAGCAGCAGGGGCATCGCCGGGCTCAACACGGCGTTGGCGTCCTGCGTCAGCGCAATCACCAGAACGCCGGCTGAAAACCCGAGAAACTGGCTGCCGCAATCGCCCATGAAGATCTGCGCCGGATGCGTGTTATAGCGCAGAAACCCGACAATACAGCCCATCAGCGCCATGGCGATGATGAACAACGAGCGGTCCTGCAGTGCATAAGCGAGCAGGCTCATTACGCCGACGCTGAGCAGCGTGGTGCCGCCGGCCAGGCCATCGAGGCCGTCTGAAAGATTGATCGCGTTGGTGATGCCGAGCAGCGCGAAGACCGTGAGCGGCTTGGCAATGAAATCCGGTATCGGCTCGTAGCTGTGGAAGGGTACGAAGCGGATAACAATATCGCCGTAGTAAACCGCCACGATCACAGCCAGCAGCTGCCCGGCAAACTTGATCTTGTAGCTCAGGTTGGCGCGGTCGTCCCACACGCCGAAGATCAGGATGATGGCGATGCCGTAGAGCATGCCCAGCACCTGCTGCGTTGGGTCAACCCATACCAGTATCGGTGTGACCGCACCGGCGACCATGGCGATGCCACCGATGCGGGGCGTTGGTCGTTCGTGCAGCTTGCGTTCGTCCGGGGTATCCAGGAACGAATAGCGTTGAGCAGATTTCATCAGCGGCGGTATCAGCACCATGCTGATGAACATGGCGACGATGAAAGCGAAGAAAGCCAGCACCGGAGACTTACTGCGGAATATAGGCGGGCAGCAACGGCACGATATCGGCAGCGAGATCGGCCAGCGTCTTGTCGAGCTCGGCGATCTCCTGCCCCGGGCGCGCGGTCGTGATGATGCGCACCAGCGCGCCGTCCGTGCGGTTCCGCGTGAGGGCATCCCAGAACACGAACCACTTCACCAGATATTCGTTAGTGATTACCCGCCCACGCTGCTGGAACCAGTAGTAGACGAGTTGACGATTATCGCCCTGCACAATCAGCGCGCGATTGACCACCAGCGGCACGCCACCGATGGCGACTTCCGGAACGGTATGGTCGGTGAGCGATTCGATGACCCAGCCACCGCCAGGCAGGCAGGATTTCGGCGAGTGTGCCGACTGCCCCTTCTTCTGAGATTCGTAATAGGCCGAATAGAAATTGACGTAGTGACCATCCTTATCGCGGTAATTCACCATTGCGTAGTCGGTGAGCTTGAGCGCATCGAGATAGATTTGCTCCATCGGCTCGCTCTTGCCTTCCCACTGGTCCAGCGTCAGCGGCAGGGAGGCAAACATTTCCCGCGCCGGCGGCGTTTCTACGCGATGCGGCAGCGTCAGCGCAGGCCCGAGCGTCAGCGCGGCAAGTACAACTACAATCACAGCCGAGCGTGGCACAGGCCGCGGTTGCCAGATTGCGCCAGGCGCGGCCGGGTACGGTGGATCGATGCCGAAAGCTTCGGCCAGCGGGCGCCTGTCTTTGGTCAAGCGCAACAATAGCCACATTTCGATGAACAGAATGCCGAAGCAGGCCATGAAGATGGCCCAACCTTCGAAATCGTGCAGAAAACCTTCGGCCATCGACTGGCCCCAATACTCGACCATCACACCGATGACACCGATACGGAAGCTGTTCATCAGGATCGTAATCGGCACGGTCGAGGCGAACACGAACAGTCGCTTCCATAGCGGCGCATGGTAGAAGTAGGCAACGATTACGCCGAGCGTCATCAAGGGGAACAGATAGCGCAGGCCGTTACAGGCCTCGACGACCTGCAGCTTGAACGACCCCAGGTCGATCACATTGCCTTCGAGAAATACCGTGATACCGAAAAGTCGGATCACGGCCACGCCGATTTCAGACGACAGTAGCTGGAGCTGAGAAGAAAGATTGTTGTAGATGAAGTTAGGGAACGGCACCATGAAGAACAGCAGGCAGAGCGGCACCGAAATAATGCGGAACGCTGCCGTACCCAGGAACGCCCAGGCCACACCGAGCACAAACACGACGAAGCCGTACTGAATGACGGTGTAAATCGTCGCGAGCTCGCCGATGAGGTACATCAGCAGCCCGATCAGGGCCAGCACGACACCCTGCCAGGCACCGGTAAATTCCATCTCGCGCAGGCGATCGCTGCGCTGCCAGACGAGATAGGCCGTGATCACGGGAATGAGAAAGCCGTGGCTGTATTCCTCGCGGTTCGACCACCACTCGACCATTGTCGAGAGCGCGTCGTAGTAGAGGAATCCGGCCAGGCCCGCGATGATGGCGAGCAACGCCCACCCGGCAGCCGAGAACTTCAAATATCGCGTTGCAGCTTCCACATCAGATCCCTGTCGGTCGGCGTGATCCCGTCATCGTCAGCCTGGCCGCGTTATGCCGCCGCCAGATTCAAGGATTATCGCCAGGGCGGTAATTCTATCTCAAACAACGACATGCGCCTTGAACCATTCATACGTCTCGCGCAGACCTTGGTCCAGCCCCAGGCGGGGGTGCCAGCCAAGCGCGTTGATCTTCGTGGTATTGACCAGCTTGCGTGGCGTGCCATCCGGCTTGGTGGCATCGAACACCAGCCCCCCAGTGTAGCCGACCACCTCGGCTATCTTGTGGGCAAGGTCGAGAATACTGAGATCCCGCCCTGTTCCAATGTTGACGTGTTCCTCACCTTCGTAGTTTTGCATCAGAAACAGGCACGCTTCGGCGCAATCGTCGACGTGCAGAAACTCGCGTAACGGCTTGCCGGAACCCCACACGACGACCTCTGGCTCGCCGCGCACCGTTGCCTCGTGAAACTTGCGCAGCAGCGCCGGCATGACATGTGAGCTCTGCAGATCGAAATTATCGAAAGGGCCATACAAATTGGTCGGCATGCCGGAAATAAAGTTGTTCCCATGCTGGCGACGATAAGCCTGGCATAGCTTGATGCCCGCAATTTTGGCCACCGCATACCATTCATTGGTCGGTTCCAGGGGGCCAGTCAGCAGGTATTCCTCCTTCAACGGCTGAGGAGCGAGTTTAGGATAGATACAGGTACTGCCAAGAAATAGGAGCTTCTCGACGCCACAGGTATGGGCCGAGTGAATGATGTTCGCTTCGATGACCAGATTCTCGTAGAGGAAATCGGCCGGATAGCTGTTATTGGCAAGGATGCCGCCGACTTTCGCCGCAGCAACAAAAACGAACGCCGGACGCTCGCGCTCAAAAAACGCTCGAACCGCCGCGCCATCGCGCAAGTCGAGATCGCGGCGACGGGGTGTGAGCAAGCGAGTGCACCCACGTGCCTGCAATGCGCGCACGATGGCCGAGCCGACCATCCCGCCGCTGCCGGCGACAAATATAGGGGAATCAGGGTTCAACATCGGTGGTTCCTGCAGTCTGCGTCATGGCTCCGCGACGGCAGCATAGCGGCGAGGTTATCGGGCGGCTACTCGTAGTAATCGTAAACGCGGAAGCCCTCGTTTCGACACAGTTCATCTTTACGGGCATCCCGCCGATCCTCTGCGACCATTTCGCCAACCATCTGTTCAAGCGTGGTCTCGGCGTGCCACCCCAATTTGGCCAGCGCTTTGCTCGGGTCGCCCAACAGCGTCTCGACTTCGGTCGGGCGGAAATAACGCGGGTCGACCTGGACCAAGGTCTTACCGCTCGCCCGGTCCACACCTTTTTCGTCGACACCGTCGCCCTGCCATTCAAGTGCCACCCCTACTTCGGCGAAGGCGGCATTGACGAAATCCCGAACGGATATCTGCTTGCCGGTAGCCACCACGAAATCATCTGGTTCCGACTGCTGCAACATCAACCACATCGCTTTCACGTAATCGCGGGCATGGCCCCAATCCCGCAGCGAATCCAGATTGCCGAGAAAGAGTTGATCCTGAAGACCCATGCTGATACGAGCAACGGCGCGGGTTATCTTGCGGGTAACGAACGTCTCCCCTCGTATCGGTGACTCGTGGTTGAAGAGTATGCCGTTACTGCAGAACATGCCGTAAGCTTCTCGATAGTTAACGGCTATCCAGTACGCATAAACTTTGGCAGCGCCGTAAGGGCTGCGCGGATAAAACGGTGTTGTCTCGCTCTGCGGGATTTCCTGCACTTTGCCGTACATCTCGCTGGTCGAGGCCTGGTAGAACCGCGTCTTCTGCTCCAGCTTCAGAATCCGGATCGCCTCGAGCAGTCGCAACGTACCGAGGGCGTCCGCATTGGCCGTGTACTCCGGCGTTTCGAACGACACCGCCACATGACTCTGAGCGGCCAGGTTATAGATTTCGTCGGGTTGGACCTGCTGGACAATGCGGATCAGGTTGGTCGAATCGGTCAAATCACCATAATGAAGCACGAAATGACGGTCTGATACATGCGGATCCTGGTAGAGATGGTCGATACGCCCAGTATTGAAGCTCGACGACCGGCGCTTGAGGCCGTGGACCTCGTAGCCTTTTTTCAACAGGAATTCGGACAGGTAGGCTCCATCTTGGCCGGTTACACCGGTGATAAGAGCTACTTTGTTAGCTGCCATCGGGCACCTCGTTCATTCATGGTCGCGCAGGAAATCAAAATAACAACGATTCGAATCGACTCGTACTAAATAAGCTACCTGTTCTCGTCATCTATACTGGCTAGTAATGACTGCCAGGCGCTCAATAATAGAGTACGAGTAAAGTGGTCTTCAAAATAATTCCGGGCATTTTCCCCCATTTGCGTTCCAATGCCGTGATTGCTAGCGAGACGCTCAATGAACTCTGCAACTTTTTTAGCGTCCCCGATATCTACGGCAGCGCCACTAGAAGAAGCGCTAATTAACTGAGCAATCTCTCCTGACTGGGACCCAATGAATAGTATTGGCCGCCCGGCAGCAGCTATTCCGTAATACTTGCTAGGAACAATCAGACCTTCCAGAGCAGGACGCAACGATACAATGTGAAGATCAGGCGCCGATAAGCTTTCAGCCAAATCAGAACGCGGCTGATATGGATAAAATCGAACATTGACTAATGCTCTACGTGCAACTTCACTTTCTATAAAAGCTCGTTGTGCCCCGCCCCCAATGAACAAAAAAAACACCTGGGTATTCGAAAGCAGCATCTCTGCCGCATCGAGAAGCGTTTCAAACTCATGAGCACGCCCCATATTTCCGGAATATCCAACAACATACTTGTCGGCTAGTCCCCATTTTATGCGTAATGAACTAATCTCAGAAGAGATCGGATGAATAGAATCCTCATCTGCCCAATTGTGAATAATTTGAACTTTTGACGTAGAGATTCCCGCGTCAATCAACAGCCGTTTCATTGACGCACCAATGACTACATTGCGGTGGGCTAGGTTAAGCGATTTATTACGCAAATATTTCAATAAGGGCCCGATACTACTAACTCCTTTAATTCCGAGCACTTCTGCAACATCAGGAAACAGATCTTGAACCCAGTTGATAAGTATTCCATTCTTAATCTTGGCAATAATTGCCGCAACAACAGATATCAAGGGCGGATCGGTTTTGGCTACCAACAAATCACCCGAATGCACCAGCTTGAATAGACACCAAAGCGCGGTGATGTAAAACGACAAATAATCTATGCTGCGGCCCAATAAATAGCTACGCCCGAATGAAGATGTCCACACCCGGAAAATATGGACGTTGTTAATTATTTCCTGCGGCAATAACTGAGCGTTAGAATCATCATAGGTCTGCCGACCTGTGACTATGTTTACGTCGAATCCTTCGGTCGCCAGATAAAATGCCAAGTCGCCCAAGAGCTGGCTCGTAGCAGAATGGTCGGGGTAAAAATAGCGATTTACAAAATATATCTTTCGCTTCCGAACGCTTTTTGGATCGTGCGAGTTTGATTCACGACTTGCTTCAGATACATTTGGCATGGCAATAGCGCTAAAGAATTATTAGTTTAGATCAGGGCGCTTGTACGATAAATGCGCGATCTCATACGCTGCCATGTTGAAGTTCGGCGCAAACGCTACAACCACAACTTGCCTTAAGCATTAACATTTTGAATGTATTTCTCGTAGGCAGTTACTGTGTCGCGAGCGATTACATCCCATAAGTAGCTTTCGGTTATCAATGCTTTTCCAGCATGAGCCATGCTTTCGCTTAATTTCGGATTTCGAAGAATTGTAGCTAACGCATCCGCCACTTCTTTATTCGACAAGTTAACCACTATTCCTGAACCTGATGTCGCGACTTCCGGAAAATGCGTTGCTTCGGAAATTACTACCGGAACTCCGCTTGCCAGTGCTTCTATAACCGCCACGGAAAATCCTTCTTGTCGGCTTGGTAAGCAAAATATCGAAGCATCGACATACGCCGAATATTTATCAGCCCCATACAACGGGCCAGTTAAAAGCACTCGTTCGCGATATGACGCGCGGCGCAATTCTGATTCAAGCCACTCGCCAGAGCCATCATCAGGCCCAGCAATCACCAGCCGAAGTTCGGGGAATTCTTCGGCCAGCAGTCCAAATGCACCTAATAAATAATCCAAGCCTTTCTTCATGTGCAGTCGGCCAAGGAATAAAATGTATCGATGGCTTCCGAGAATGGGAAATCGCGTTCTAAATGACCCCCGCTCTGGTAACGGAAATACCTCTTCATGAAATATTCCGTTTGGAAATACTTCGACGGACGTTTCCAGATTTAGTGGTCCGAGTAGTTCAGCCTCGGCAGAGTTCAGTGCATGTATAAATGCGGCTCTCGACAAGGATCTATGATATCCCATAGAAAGGGCTATCTTTTTCTTCCACGCCTTCTGATTTAAACTCCACGGGTCAAGCATTCCGGCAGGTCTGTAGCAATATGGCACTCCAGCTCGATAGGCCATATCTGCAGTTACCTTTAACAATCTTTCCCAAACTCCATGAATGTGAATCCAGTCCGTTTCGGGAAGAATTGATGAAAGTATCTCTCTTGCGTCGTTTGCGAAAAGAGATTCCACGCGGGTGCAGTGCGGTAGGAATCTGACTTTTACGTTACCCACATCGGGAACGCGTTTCAGCGAACTTTCAATGCGAGCCGAGGCACCTGCCGCAGAGTAACTTAAAACAGTAGCATGGTGACCTAGCCTGGAGTGTGCGGCTGCGAGTCTGATAGCGACGAGTGGTGGGCCACCTGCTGCAGGATCAAGCGAAGAAATTACGTGAAGGATTTTCATCGATTAGCGACACAGGTCAGTATGAAACTACACGCACCCGAGAGCTCATAATATTAGCCAACGACATGGTAACGCCTTCACTTGGGGAGATGCTTTAACTCGGACACGCGTGAACAGCGGATGGGACCACTACCGGATTAGTAATCACAAAATGCAGCGTTCTTTTATTTTTGTTGCAGGATTGCCCTGACAAATCGAGTAACCTTCAAGTGCTTTTGTTGCGACTGAACCAACCGTCAGGACGGCATGCGTATGGCAGGTGACTCCTGCACACACAATGGATTTAGCGCCCAACCAGACTCCGTCTTCAAGGCTAATTGCACCAATCAACAAATCGAAGCTTGATTTCGAGAAATCGTGATTTCCACAGAGCAGCAATGCACCCTGGGAAATACATACGTTGTTGCCGATAGCGACCTTGGCAAGATTATCTATCCAAACGCTTTCACCAATCCACACGTTGTCGCCTATAGAAAGATTCCAAGGATATTTAATGCGAACATAAGGTTTAATAACCACGTTTCGGCCGACTGAGGCTCCGAACATTCGTAGCAGATATACACGCAACTTGGACGACGGGAGCGCGGAGTTTACTACGAGAGACCCCAACAGATACCAAAGCATTCGCAGCGCCAGATGACCTGGCCGATACCATTCATTATGAAACGTACTCAAATCGACATGGTTAGGCATCGCAATTCAACATGTTCACTGCATCATGGATACATGGATACATGGATACACACAATAATCTGCACAAACCTTATTGGATGCTCATCATTTTCGAATAGCAATCTCGATATTTGCTTGCAGCCTGAGCTATCCCGTAAGTTTCTCTGAATCTTTCCGTTTCTTCTATCAATGGGCTCTGACCATCCTGCGTCTCAGCAAGAAGGGCAGCCGATAGTTGCGCTACATCGTCTACAGGAACCCAAGTACATTTGCTTGGCGACAGTTCCTTTAATGGAGGAATGTCGCTGAAAATACACGGCAGGCCAGTTCCGATTGCCTCTATAGCTGCGATCGGCATTCCCTCATATCGGCTTGGCAATACAAAGCAGTTTGCAGCCAGGAGCCACTGCTCAGGGCGGGCAACGACACCGTGAAAGAAAACATTATCTATCGCGTTCACCTGGGCCTTAAGCGCACTTGCAAGTTCACCATCGCCGAGCAGATGCAGTTCAATGACCGAGCACAAAGCATTAGCTTTCTTCCACGCATCGATCAAAACGTTGTGCGCTTTCGGCGAGGTGTGGATTGTACCTCCACCCATCCTACCGACATTTACAAAAATATATTTATCGAGTTTTAAACCAAGCAGTCGCCGCATAGCCACTTGCACATCTGCATTTGCAATTTCCCAGTCGAATCGAGTTCCATTCGGCACAACAATTGACGAGTTATTGCTCCGTACAGAACGAGTACTTGCTACGGCATTACTACAAGCAATCTCAACGGCCGCTCTGTTGAGCCATGTTGCTATTCGCTGAATCAGCTTTGGCGGACGCTTGGTCGAGTGTATTGTGCGCGTGAGTTTTGGATAAACTCTTCGACCTACAAGAGAAAGAAAATGAAGCAATTCCGTATTGGGAGTGTGAAGATGGACGATATCCGGGTCAAACTCATTCAATGCTTTAGCATACTGCAATACGCAATTGGCGCTCACTAAAGCTTCAGTAGAATAGATAACATTTACATTTGCTGTGTCTAGTGCTCGCCTGAGATCCGAAGATGCTTCGTCCTCCCGGTTACTCATTACGAATAGCCGCACATTCAAGCCTATTTTGCTAAGTTCACAGCACATAGAGGCGACAAATCGCTCAGCTCCACCTGCGATCAGGGCGCCCACGACGTGAAGAACTTTAATTCTTATTTCTCCAGCGGCATTCTTGTCTCCAATTGGGACACCCGCACTACGGCGAGATATTCGTACCATTTGGGCGCTCCTGCAGGATGCTGCTGCCATGTTGTCGTGTGACCGGACTGCTTTTGCCAGCGATGGGCGTAGGCCTGGCGAAAAATCGCACGAGCAGGAACACAAGGAGTGATACATACATCGCGTAAGAAATAGGCACAGCTGCAACTGCAGTCGCACCTCGAATTAGCATGTACATATGCCAGCAATAAAATGGCAAAAGTAGAGCACAGAGTGTCCAACTTACTCTCAAGAATCGCTCCCAAAGTGCAGCCACGGCACCCCATAGAAGTCCCAATATGACGCCCCACTGACCGAAACTGACAATCGCGTCTGAATACCACAACACTGGGTAGTGATGGTAAACAGAATAGTTTTTGGGTACGCCATCAATAACGCGCGCCATAAATACTGGCGTATCTTCAAGTAGCGGCGCAGGAATCCCCATTAGTTTTGTCCCAAGTTTGACAAATGGGGTCGCTAACGTCACAAAATATTTCTGCAGGCTGTTAAATCCTAAATGGATATCACTTTTTAATGTAGCTGAGAAGACCAACCCCGCTCCATATACGAGACCAGAATCAGGCAACCCTGTGAGCTGACCTTCGTCAGGCACCCCGTGTAATCGCGATTGCTTGTTGTATGTGATGACTATACTCGTCGCTATGAGTATTAATATTATTGGGAGCCCTTTGATAAATAATTTGATCGAATCGGCGCCGAATTTTTTCGCCACGCGAACTTTTTGAAAATAAAACACAATCGAAATCGGTATAAGCGATAGCAATGCGAAGGAGCGAACATTTAAATGCAGTGCAAAAAACATAAATGGCAAGGTTGCGGCAACTGCTAGCACAAACCGCTTCTGCATCGCCATCAAGCACGCATACGGTGCCGATGCCCACAAAAACACTACAGGCCAGTTTGAACCTTGAAACTGAAACTCAACATAGCCGCGATATCCCAAATTCCGCATCTTCAACCAATACAATAAAGATCCAACAATGAGAAATGCCAAATATATATGTGCCGCAAACCTGACCCACCGCGCCGAGCCATCCGCCTCCCAGCGAGCGGGATACCGATTACCGCCCGAGAGTGAAAATAATATTGAATAACCAATAAAAAAAAGCACATTGCACGCGAGCGCGTAGACTGCTAAATAGTCGATAGTTGCCTGGTTTACTGTAATGAGTTCTGCCGTGAAACCACGGCTACGGGAGTAAGGTCCATTATTGGACATCAACAGGAAAAACCACGCAAAGTAGGCATTCATGAACCATACTAGAGACACGGCTCGCGCGTTCCTGGCTGAATGCCATAAAAGCAGCAAGCAAAGCACGAGGTTTACTATGCTAGTTATGCTCCCCGCACCGAAAGCGCTCATTCGACGCTCCGCTTGCTGTCTCGGCGAGTTGAATTGACCTCATAGCCGATTAGTTCGCGATACTTGTCAAGATGCTGAGTTGCGATCACGTTCATTGACAGATGATTTTCGGCATATTCATATGCAGCTTCTCCCCACAATGCCGATAATTGAAGATCGGCAATCATTCGAGCAATGGCATCTGCCAACTTAGATACTTTTCCAGGTGGCACCACTAGTCCAGTTACACCATCCTCGACGAGCTCAGCAATGGCGCCTGTATTAGTAACAACAACCGGCTTCTTAAACATATACGCTAGTGGCACTACTCCACTTTGGGTAGCTGCGATATAAGGCAAGACTACTACATGACACTTATCGAAGACTGCCTTTATCTCGTTGTCTTCGATAAATCGATTCAAGACAATAAAATTCTTGGGTTCGAGTTGGTTCAAATCGTCGATAGTTCCTGCACCGGCGATAATCAGTTGGAAGTCAATGCTTCGTTGACTCAGCAACCTTAGCGATTGAATAAGCAGCGGCAGCCCTTTGTATGGCTCAATTCGACCAAAAAACAGCAGCGTAGGGCAGTCTGACCGAAGTTGCTCCAGCTCCTTAGGGAAGCAGTCTCCGTTTTGCATTGGCGCAGTTAACCCTGCGCCGTGCTGAACCACATATATTTTGTGTTCTAGATCTTTCCCATACAAATCCAGAAGAATCTGTTTGTGCGAGTGAGCGTGCACATGTATAGCCGCGCAGTTATTAAGTAATGACGGAATCTGTATGTTTCGGTAGTACCACTCCATTGTCTTGCCCCATCGGCTCCTGTATTCCTGATGTGCTACTGGATCGTGAATTGTGTATATAGATCGCACACCGTAACTATCAAGGACCTTTACAACTGTAGGTAGCAATGGAATTTTATTTACGAAATGAACGATATCCGGGGCTGATTCGTCGACAAGTGTCTTAGCAAGAGCTTGGTGAAATCGGACGCTATATCGCACCTTCAACCTATGCGTCAGCTTCCTAAAAAAAGCACAACTGCGTCGGATCGTTTGATTTGTAATCCCATTGCTGGAATCAGGTTCTGCTGGCACGATTCTTAGCGACGCACATGCATTTATTGAACCTGCGGTCGAAAGGTTTTCGGCATAGTGCCTCATGCCGCCAATTTCTCCGTAACATACATAGGTTACATTCATCGCGAATTTGACCTATTACAATTAGAGCTGGAGCTGCCTAGGCAACCGTCTCGGATAGCATGGATTGATACCGTCCACGATACGCGTAATTCAGAAAATGCATTCCCATCAATGCCGCAAATCCACAACACAGAATCACGATGTCGTCTGCGATATACCACGCGCATGCGGCTAGCAGTAAATAAATTGGGCTAAACACCACGAATTCGCGCATCAATATAGTGCCTGCAGCGCGGATATTTACACCCGCAATTCGCAATAGCCACCTTACTTTCCATGCCAGTATCACGGTGCTCCCAATTGAAATTAACAGGATAGTAGTTCGCGGAGATTCCATATAAAAAGCAATGCAAAGCGCAATTACAGTTGAAGCCACATACAAAACTTGCAATCGCACTTCCTGCTTTTGTTGTTCTAGTACGCTAACGAGAGTAGACATTGACGTTGTAATAAAGAGTGCAAGCATCCACGGCGACAAGAAAGATGCGTAGTATCCTCCTTCTCGCCAATTCGCACCAAACGCTACGTTGAACAAGGAAGGCCCCACTATTGCCAAGACTACAAAGCTCGGGATAGCGAAAGCTGTCAATCCGCCAAATAAACCAAGAACTCTTTGCGGCAAAGTATGGTCTCGGTGATGACTTACAGCGAGCGGAAAAAATACTTGAGAAACCGATTGCCCAATTAATCGAATCGGAATTTGCAGGATCCGGTAACTAAGCGCATACAGACCGGCAATAAGAGGCCCATGAATCGCGGATATAAATATTGTCGGAGTATTTAACGCAATAGCATTTATGAAACTTGAGACAGTGGAATAACGCGCAAAATCCTTGTACCTGGACGCAACCTCTCGAAAAGTTTTAACGGCAAGCGGATTGCCGAATAGCGAACGCGAGCTGGAATTCTGACGTTGAAGAAACCATAGATTCGAGACAAGCCCGGCCATCTGGCCCAGAACAAGGCTCTTCAAATTCGGATTGGCGAAGCCGAAAGCGGATTGCGCGATGCCTTGCAGTAACCCTTGTGCGCATTTTGATTTGGCCAGTGTATCGAAGTCTCGGTGTCGCACTACCCAAGCGCTAAGTACAATTCCGAAGCCAGTCAGCAGGAGCGCCGAAGCTATCGCGCTGATATATTTGAAGTTCAGGGTGATTCGAACAATATCTTCTATCTGCACCCTGAGAAAACATAGCAGGAAAGTTAGCGCTGTCGTTGTTAGCGCCACCATGACCAGCCCCAATATTGCTAAATGGCGCGCCCGCTCGTTGTCTTCAGGCAATGTTATTGCCAATTCATAATGCAACGCGCTGGTAGTGGAAAACAGGCCAACAATCGCTATGATGACAGAATATTCACCATACACCCCTGGGCCATATAGACGAGTTAATATTGGGCTACTAATAAGGACAGCGCCCTGCCCAATCAACGTGCCAATCGCGACAGTTACCGCAGCACCACCTCCAGTCCGATTGAACAGCAATCTTTGGCGCCTAAGCCGCATCTAAATTCGAGCTCCATAACATCGACGCTGCTTTGCCCGGAGCATCACACTCAATCTTCTGTGATATTGAGTGCGCCAATCGGAAGGCGACCGGTACGCACTTCATAATTTGGATTCTCAAAGGGTAGAGAATAAATTGGACGTGTTGACAGGCGGGCAGATGGATCCGGCGCAACGATATATACGTCATAATTACCAGGAACCAGGTCCGCTGGTAGGTGAATGCCGTTTGCCCAGGTTGTAATCCCAGGCTTAAGATTGGTTGCGTATATTCCAAGGGGAATTCGATAAGTGTTTTTTCCGTCAGCACCAACAAGGTCCACTAGCAATTCACGGCTTGATATTGGCGCTGCCCAACCCGTATTTTTAATGTCTAGCGCGAGCTGCATCTGCTGCCCTCTTCTTGCGTGGTCAGGAATACTAGCGGAACGGAGCGTGAGTCTATAGCCGAGATGCGCTCTTATCGAGTCATAGCAACCACTGCTCTTCCAATGAGCAATGACTTTAGGGTCATAATCATTATTCAGGTATGAGTAATGATGCTCCCTGAAGACTTGCATAGCCATCTTGCAGTCGGTTCTTGGTGGATACACTCGGCAAGTTTCGCCCCCAACTAGTACGAGAACGCTCTGCTCGGCAACATAGCGGGTTAAACTTTCTGTTTTACCATTGGGATATGTGAGGTCATTTGGTGCTGACAGAATGCAATCATTGTGAAAACCAATTCGACTTTGATACTTGGCATCTAATTCTGGGCTAGCGCCAGTCATTAATTCCTGTTTGTGCTGCGGATATCTAATTTGCAAATTCGTGCTTGCAGGCACGGAAGCCAGTATTGAGTCTACGACAACCTTCCGCATGCCCGGGGAGTCGAGATTATGAGTGGAGCTATGCCATTCACCCCAAGCTCCGATAAATCCTGCTTGCAATGAAAATATTATGTCTGCATTTTCTTTCAGGATTGGCGATAACTGGTTAATGTGTCGCACGATCCAATCAATACTCGCATCGTTGCCTCGTTCATTGCCATTATTATAGTTGAACCTCAGAATAACTTTTATTCCGCTATTCCGTACGCTGGCAAGCCCATGCCGAAGCCCGTCAAGAAATGATGATGAAATTGGCCGACTACGGAAATTCTCTAACGATACCCGAGAAGAAACCAGACTAAATCCAGCTTTTCGAACCCAGGAAAAATCTCGGTCATTGACGACGTCCGCAAAATGAACGTTACCGCTCTTGTCTTCCCATCGGAATGTATAGAACCCGCGCTCCGGACCAGCGTTAGCTTGCGCCCTTCCGTCCAGCCTTGGCGTTGAAATCTCGGCCATGCACTGCCATGAGAGAGCAGAAATTGCTAAGCACACTAGAAAACGCAGAAGCATGAAGTTTCTTGCTCTCCCGCTTCAGGGTTAAACCCCAAATGCGCTAACGATTTATTTAGTTCTGATTTGGATAAGCAAGGCGCCATGCACCGACAAGATACTTTTTGAATGTCGGACCTGCAGTAACCGTAATAAGCTGGTTTTTCTTTCCGACAACCTTATTATTAGATAGGTTGAAATCGTAGCTGCTAAAAGACCAGTTCGTCGACATATTATTCAACTCTAATCCGCCGCTATCATTACAACCAGGGAGTACAATTGTATTGTTTCTAACTATGTTGTTTGGAGAACTGATTTTCATCGCGGCGGCATTGCAATTTACCAATGACACTATCGTATTGGACTCGATGCGCGAAAGACTGGAATGTGCTCCACCATAGTACCCGTATTGAAAAACTCCGCTGGAGCGCCCATAAAATGTATTGTTGGTTATTATCCAGCTGTTGCAGCCTCTCTTTAATTCTGCTGCGGTTGCTCCGCCTATAACCTGATTTCCAATGATGCTGACTAACGACGCATCGGCTCCTTCGATACCAGTGCCTTCATCACCAAGTGGACTGCCATTGTCCCAGATTAAGTTATCTTGAACCGTAATATTAGCCGTTGGGGTAGTCCCACCTGATATTGTAATTCCCCGTCCTTCATTGGTGCCAGTCGCGTCAAAAGTCGTGGCGCCGTTTCTATAGAAGCGACTATTCGTGACAGTCGCTCCAGAAGTCCCCGATATATGAATGCCACTTGAAATGCGGGGTCGAACTGAGTCGGGAAACGAATTGTCATGGGAATCTACTCCAACGATTGTTGCTCCAAGAACAAAGTTAAGTAGATGCAGACCCGAAGGCGAATTCTTGATCTCTACATTACGAACAACAATCCCAGTCACGTAATCCCAAGTGGATCCCTCTACATAGATTGCGCAGTGCCATAACGCATTTGACGCGCTCGCCAGAGCAACTACAAATCCCTCTATGGTGATATTGTCGCGCTGCTTTACGACGATGGCTGTTCCGACACCTTCAGAGGACGGCACATCGATAACAGCACGGCCTACTCCCCATCCTTCACAGTCTCCCTTATAAATTAAGTTGTTGGAGGTTCCCGGGATAGACGGGGAAACGGATAACCGCTTCGGCCAAGTGATACCTCCTTTAAAACATAGTTGGTCGCCTGAACTGAGCGTTGCATTTCCTACCCAACCGTCCATTCCCGGCACATGCTTCCAGGGCATCTGCTGAGTGCCAGCATTCACATCCGCTCCCGCTACGTAGTCAACGAAATAGGTTGCTGCATTAAGCGGCAAACTCACAATACATATAGAAGCTATCAGAAGTACTTGAGGTACTACTGCGATAAGGCTCTTGTAAAAAAACATGGACCAGGGCCCTCTCATATTCTCCAGAATTTTTGATTAACATTCCCTAGAGCAATGCTCCGGGGGCTTCATTCAGTCAGGGATTTATAATGGCCGCTCAGCATTACGTACGCGGCCCGACGTTCTATCGATACAATGTCGTGGATAGTCGACGTCATATGCTTGCTCAAGCGGTGCAAGATTCGTTTCATTCAATGAGGCAATTCCTAGCGGATCTATTCTGAAAAGCGCGCAAGACCTGCCGTCGCTCTAGCTACCAGTCACGGCCTTCTGGCGCCGACGTCGGATTAGCGATGCCCATTGCCTTCGATGGAGCTGGTATATGCAGGCACCCTGCGCATTTGGACAGAGGCCAGACCGAGCATATCCCGCTCTATGGAGCGCATAGGAAAGTACGCCAAGGTGCGCGGAAAGGGGCCTTCTGCGTGCCCGCACGAAATGCCGTGGTTAGCTATCGGCACCTCTACACTCAACTGGAGGCGTGAGTTCGCGAACTTTTGCAGAACTGCCGTAAATTCCGCAGGCTCGACGAGATTTTACCTCAATTCCCTGGATAACGTCCTGCAGCACAACCTGGGCTAGAGCAAAGATGCCAGATTCCACGGGCCATTCTTGACGTGCCTCAATTTGATCAGCTACCGCGTCTTGACCTTATCGTGCTCGACGATCCCGGGCACGCGTCATGACTGGCGAGCTATATCTTCACATGCGCAGAAAGAAGCGTCAGTTGACAGACGGCTAAGCCAATAATCCATAATCTGCCGTCTAAGTCGCTGCGCTCCGAGTGGCGTCAGCTTTGCGAGGGATGCGTGGCGACATTCAGACGGGAAGGTCCGGCAACATTAGTTGTGGCGCAGTTGGTCTCAGCCGGTGGTGGAGCGATGGGCAAAGGGTTCGATCGACGAGCCAAGGAGATGGGAATGAAGCTAACAATTGTCGTTGGAATACTGGCGGCGTGAGCTGTGGAGCAGGTTTGCGCCGAAACTTATACCTTCACAACCTTCTCGATACCGTAAGCGTCCGACCCAGACCGCATTGACGCGGGTCAGGTGTTGATGTCGTCGATGGTGTCGCCGGTGACGTTTACGTCGCCGAGAGCAAGGTCGAGTCGGACTAGGATTTCAGCGAGGCTTTCTTTTGGCTGCCGGATCAGCGCCACCAGCATGGTGTGTTCGTCAGCGGCGATGGCCGCACACGGGATGGGCGCAATCCGACCGATGGTCACACTGCCACCCTCGTCGAGCAAGTCTTGGAGGTTGGGCCAGGGCTCGTTCGCTGTCGCAGCGCGGACCGTCAGGCCGCGGCCTGGACGAGCGGCCCGACCAGGTGCTCGGCGACGTGCCATGGCAATAACTCGGCAACGCGGTTGCTCGGATGCTCAGGCAGGTGCGTGAGCACGTAACGCAGATACGCCTGTGGATCGAGGCCGTTCAATTTCGCCGTCTCGATCAATGAGTAGAACGTGGCAGCACGCTCGCCGCCGCAATCAGCGCCGGCGAACAGATAATTCTTGCGGCCCAAGGCCACGCCGCGTAAGGCTCGCTCAGCGGCATTGTTGTCGATCTCAATGCGGCCATCGTCGCAGTAGCGCGTCAGCGCGCGCCAGCGTGTCAACGCATAGCGGATCGCACCCGCCAAGGCCGAGCGCGGGGCCACCGACGCAAGCGCCTCGTGCAACCAACGATGTAAGGTATCGAGCAACGGACCGGCACGCGCCTGGCGCACCGCCTGACGTTCCGGTGGCGCTTGACCCCGCACGCTGCCTTCGAGCTGATACAACGCCGCGGTCTGACGCAGGGCCTCGGCCGCTATCGGTGAGCCGGTCGCGACCTGCAGATCATAGAACTTGCGCCGCACATGCGCCCAGCAAGCGGCCTCGCGGCGTGGGTGGGTTGGATTATCGTCATTGAACAGTCGGTCGAAGCCCGCATAACCGTCGACCTGCAACACGCCGTTAAACGTGCGTAGATGACGGGCCGGGTGTTCACCTTTACGATCAGCTGAGTAGCAGAACCAGACTGCCGGCGGGGCAGGATTGCCAGCCGGCCGGTCGTCGCGCACGTACGTCCACAGCCGTCCCGTTCGAGTTCGGCCGGCGCCCGGCGACAACACCGGCACCGGCGTGTCGTCGGCGTGCAACTTCTCGGTCTTCATCACGTAGGCACCGAGCGCCTCGACCAGGGGTGCAAGTAAGGCACTCGCCCCACCCACCCAATCGGCTAACGTCGAGCGCTCCAGCGACACGCCTTCGCGGGCATAGATCTGCGCCTGGCGATACAACGGCAGGTGATCGGCATACTTCGAGATCAGCACATGCGACAACAGCCCGGCGCCAGCGAGGCTGCGCACCAGTGGCCGCGATGGCGCCGGCGTTTGCACCACGGTCGAACACGCGCGGCAGCTCATTTTCGGCCGCACATGACGAATGACCTTGAAGCGCGCCGGCACGTACTCAAGGATCTCAGCGACATCCTCGCCGAGCTTGCGCAGCTCACCGCCGCAGGCCGGGCAACGACACGCCGTCGCATGCACCAGCGTCTCGCGCGGCAGATGTGCTGGTAACGGTCGACGTACCGGCTTGCGCGACACGCTCGATGAGAGCGGAGTCACCGTGGCCAACACCGGCGTTACACTCGCTTCACCCGACAACGCATCGAGTGCCAACTCGAGCTGCCGGATCTCAGCCGCCAGTTGCTCCGACGAGCGACCAAACTGTGTGCGACGCAAACGCGCCAGTTGGATTTTCAGGCGTTCGAGCTCTACACGCTGTGCCCGCACCAATGCTTTAAGCGCGTCAACATCATCGGGTAATGAGAGGTGGACCCGTCCAGCTGGGCAGGTATTAGGTTCTGTTAAGTGAAATCTTCTGCCTTACTATTCTCATGCGAGAAGGAGCAGAAGATGACCAAGAGAAAGCGACGCAATCATTCCTCAGCATTCAAAGCCAAGGTGGCGCTGGCGGCCTTGAAAGGCGAGCGCACGCTGGCTGAATTGGCTGAGCAATTCGATGTTCACCCCAATCAGATCCAGGACTGGAAGAAGCGCCTAACCGAAGGCGCCGAAGATGTGTTTGGTGGCCACGCCGTTGAGGCCGGGCATCAAGAGCAGGAGGTAGAGAAGCTCCACGCGAAGATCGGCCGGTTGGCGATGGAGAACGATTTTTTAGCCAAAGTGCTCGGGCGCGACCGATGAGCGAGCGCCGGGAAAAGATCCAAATGGAACATCCGTTGCCCAAGGCGCGGCGCTGCCAATTGCTCGCGGTGCCGCGTTCGACGGCGTACTACCAACCGACAGCGGTATCGACGCATGATCTGGCATTGATGCGGATTATCGACGAGATCCACCTGCAGTATCCGTTCTATGGCAGCCGACGGCTCTGCGATGAATTGGAGGACCGAGGGCATGTGGTCAACCGCAAGCGAGTCCAGCGACTGATGCGGTTGATGGATCTGCGGGCGCTGTACCCGCGGCGGCGAACCAGCCAACCTGGCAAGGGGCACAAGATCTACCCGTACCTGCTGCGAGACTTGCCAATCGAGCGTGCGAACCACGTCTGGGCGACGGACATCACCTATATCCCGATGGCGAAGGGGTTCATGTACCTGGTCGCGATCATCGATTGGTACTCGCGCCGGGTGCTATCGTGGCGACTGTCGAACACGCTGGACACGGCGTTCTGTATCGATGCCCTGGAAGAGGCCTTGCAGCGCTATGGGGCGCCACAGATCTTTAACACTGACCAGGGTGCGCAGTTCACCTCTGAGGCCTTCACGGACGTGCTCAAGAGTCGCGGTGTCGAGATCAGCATGGACGGCAAGGGTCGTTGGGTGGATAACGTGTTCGTCGAACGGCTGTGGCGCAGCGTCAAGTACGAGAATGTCTATCTGCATGCCTACGAGACGCCAGCTGCTCTGCGCGACGGACTGGCTCGATACTTCGTGTTCTATAACAGCAAGCGCCGTCACAGCGCGCTGGACCGACGCACCCCGGATGCGGTGTACTTTGAACAGGCCGCCGCTAAACTGGCGGCCTGAAATCCTATGAAGATTTCACTTACGGCGCTGTCCAGTTTCATGGGTCCATTTCTATGTTTGCTCGTTTGCCACGCCTGTATTTTAACAAACACGATCAGCGTATGCAGCACTTTTATGCGGCAAATTGCGGTGTTTTTGTTCGTTGCGGATGGCGCCAATCTATTCCTTCTAACAGCATCGATAACTGCGCGCTGGTTAATGATACGGCGCCTGACGTGGCTTGTGGCCACACGAAGTAGCCACGCTCGATGCGCTTGGCGAACAGACACAGACCATCACCGTCCCACCACAAAATCTTGATGCGATCGCCACGGCGGCCACGGAAGACGAACAGCTGACCCGAGAATGGATCTTCACTCAACGCGAGTTGCACTAATGCCGCCAGACCATCGAAGCCTTTACGCATGTCGGTGACACCGGCCGCCAGCCAGATGCGGGCGCCCGCTTGCGGCGTCAGCATCGGACGCTCAATGCCTCGCAAACGGCAGTCGCTAGCGGGACCTCGACTGCACCGCGGAGCCAGAGTCGGGTGCCGTTTGGCAGTTCGATTTCGACCACACCGGCGGCAGAAATTGGCGACGCAAGCTCTGTTGACGGAGTGCGATCGGCGGTGACCTCAGTGTTCACCGGCATAGTTACAACTGGCACGAGCACGGACGCCCGAGTGCGCGACGATAACAATCCTTGCTCGTAGAGACGGCGCCAGCCGAAAAACAGGTTTGCGTTTAGCCCGTGCCGTCGCGCAACGGCTGCTACTGACGCACCCGGCCGCATGGCTTCTTCGACTATCGTCTGCTTCTCGGCCAGCGAGCGCATGACACGCCTCGTTTTCTGCCGCTCACCCGCTTCATCCACTGTGTCCATTTATCCTCAAGCGGACACGTCCACCGTGTCCATTTCTGATCGGACACGTATGTTCTCGCGGCGTCACATCAGGCGATAGGCGGTACTGACCGGACGCTTACCGAGATTCGATGGGGATACACAGATTTCTGTCCGAGGAAACGAGTTTTGTCACTCTCGACCATCCTCAAAGCACTATCAACATTTTTGGCGGTCCCTCTCAGACTATAGCCTGGGATGTCAACGATGCCGGTGACATGGCGGGGGCAATACTCCACCAGGACAAGTAACACCAATTACTTTTATGCCGCCGGAATATTTTCAAGCATCGTAGTTCCCGGTTTGCTCTTCACGAGCATACGGGGAGCTCAACAATAAAGGCGAATTCGTTGGCACTTACTCCGACCTCGGCAGCGTCACTCATGGTTACTTATACGATGGCTTGACCTTTACGTCGCTGACTGTCCCGGATGCCCGTGGAACCACGGCCGGACGCATTAGCAACGATAGTTCGATTGTGGGATTTTACATGGACGCTGCACTAATCGTTCATGGCTATATGTATCGCGATAAGGTCTACACGATAATTGATCATCCGGGCGCTAAGTCTTACACCGAGATTATGGACATCAACATCAACGGACTAATGCTAGGGACATATCGTGATGCTTCTCGTACAGCCCACTATTTTTTGTACGATGGAACTGCATTTACTACCTTGGCGTTCCCAGGATCGAGACCCGGGAGTACTCGTCTCACAGGCATCAACGACCTCTGGCAAGTAGTAGGCTAGGCTCTTGTAGGGCAGGACTATATCCGCTTCCTAACGACTCCGATTCCTGTCCCAGCCGCGTTCTGGTTGTTCGGAACCGCAATATGCAGCAGCCTGCTTGTAGGACGGCGGTGCCACTGAACGGAAACAGCATTCGGGTCCCCGAAAGTCGCAAAGCCATTCGCGTCAGTAGTAGCTCGAAATCCTTTCTTCCGATGCATTTAATACAGTCCCGAGAATATTAGCATCTTTCATGAGTTCCATTGTCCGTTCAAGGGCCGTTCGAGTGGTTGTGCCATCTCGCAGCACGAGCAGAAAAGCATCAACGAATGGGGCAAACGAAAGAGCGTCATCCGTCGCTAGTACCGGAGGCAAATCAAAAAGCACCATGCGGGTTGGATACCTGTTTTTCAACTCTTGGACTAGTTTCCCCACTGCAGGGGAAGCTAGTATCTCAGAGGAATTTTCGATGGGCTCTCGACCAGGTAATAATACTAATCGCTCAATTCCGGGATTCAGAAGAATCTCGCCCATTGATTTACCTTTAAGCAAATAGTCGCTAATACCTAATTCCGGTTGCAAACCGAAATATCGATGAACACTTGGATTGCGGAGGTCCATGTCAACTAAGAGCACTGTGTGATGCAGTTCTCGCGCAAGACTGATTGAAAGATTGATTGCCGTCAGTGATTTGCCATCAGACGCTGCTGGACTCGTGACAGCTAGGGCGTTCCATCCACGAGCTGTCATGCGCTGCAGTACCTGGGTACGAAGCATTTTATATGCAGTAAGGCCGCTTCGATCGGCTTCACCATATATCACTCGATTGTCACGTAGCACCTCAGGGATGAGATTCTGAACTTTCGTCTGAGAGTATTTGATATCGTTCTCAGTCGTCGTAGACGATTGATCTCGGTCTACTGAGCCTTTATTTAAGCCAGCTTCGTCGATTCGTTCACGATCTTGTCTGGCCTTGTCTAGTGCCTGTTTTATTCTTTCCAACGAATTGATCTCCGCAATCTACACTTAAATCTAATTCCGGGGGTATCGCCGCTATGTAGTCAAAGCTCGAACGATTTGGAAAAACAAGATATCAATCGGGCGAAAAAGAAAATGCACGAGCAAAAGTGCGCCGAATATCAAGGCCGCTATGACGATAGCTAAAGTAAGCTTACTTCGAAGCTGTTTGCGCTTAGTTCCTGCTGTTTCAATTCTTGGAATTATCGCCAGCGGAGGGACGCCAAGTGCCCTTAATACCCCCATACGCCCGTACAAACGATCATCAAATCTTTCTATTAACGCTCCTGAACCCACACCTGTAGCAACAGAAAGTGCGAATCCTACAAGTCCTATGGCAAATCGGTTCGGTTTCGAAGGTTTTTCAGGGATAACCGGTGGTTCAATCAACGCGAACCTTTCGCTTTTCTGTTCGGTTTCCAGATTACTTGCCAATTCGGCGTCTTGACGTTTGGCTGTTACCTCTTGGTACTCTGCTTGCGCAGCCTCGTAGTCTCGTGTCAAACCCCTGTACTGACGTTCAATTTCAGGGGAACTCGTGAGCCTGGTCTCCAGTTCCACTAATTTTGTCCCGAGTTCGGCACGTTGAGAGTGAAGCCCCCTCAACTCTGTAATCGTGCTTTCCAAACGTGCTTGTAACTGAATATATGCAGGATTATCGGGACGAGCGTTGACTGCTTCAGGGATTGCAAGAGAAGAAACATTGCTAGCGTTTTGCTGTAGAGCCGATACTTCACGCCGGAGACGCTTAACGTCTGGGTGGTCATCCGAATACTTCTTCTCTGCGATCGCCAGATCGCTGCGCGCTTTTTTCAGCTGAAGTAGGATTTCACTATTTGAAGATGGGGGTCCCGATTGTTCGCGCAACGATTGAATTTCTCGACGCTTTGCAACGACATCCGGGTGGTTCTCACCGTACCGAGCAGCAAGTGGAGTAAATTCGGACTCCAACACTTTTAGCCTATCTGAAGGACCAAGAATTCGTTCTCCAGTTTCAGAAAATAAACCCATAGTTGGCTTCTGCTGTGCGAGCTCGGACTCTAAATAAACCCGCTGCTGTTCTAGAGAGCGTGTTTGAACATCGAGCGACCTGATTTCCCCCTCGGTTCTATTCATCAGCTCTATATTTAAGTTGGTCATCTCTGGAAGCGATTCCACATTGCCCTTCTTAAACTGCGCCAGTTTTCCCTCAAGGTCTGCGACCCGCTTACCCAGTTTTTCGGATTCTATCGTTAGAAAAGTAAGCGTCTCTTTAGATGATTCCGTCCGTTGACGAAGATTCTCGCTTAGAAACAAGCTGGCAATTTCGTTTGCAACGCGTTGCGCAAGCGCCGGTGACTTATTCTCATATGCAAGTTCAAATGCGATTGTAGCCTGGACAGACCGGCCAGCTTTGGGGTCGGCAACTTCGGCGCTAATCGGCGTTACGCTGATGTCTTTTCTCATTGCATCCAGAACCAGCTCCAGCGGATCACTTTTTCGCTCTTCGGGATAAAGATCGTATTTATCTATAATCGTTGAAAGATTACCGTTAGTTAGCACGCGCTGAGAGATAACCTGAATACGTTGATCAGCAAAACTGGTAACTAGCGTCCGCACAAGGTCTTGAGGCATTTCCTGCGCTTCAATAAGAATTACTGCTCTCGATCTATAAAGCGAAGGAAGGCCGAGAGCCAAGGCGAGCGTAACCAACAACAAAATCAGTACCACGAATAGACTTAGCGGCAACCGGCGACGGATGATGTCGCTAACATTCGACGCAATATTTGCTGACTCGTCCATATCTAATATCCACCCCAATAGTCTTGTCGCAATCCGTTATAGTCGACCGTTAGAAACACTGAATTGGAATCCGCGACATCGACATTCGTTAGGTTGGTACTCGTCCTATGACCAAATCGATATGCCGCGCTCAGATACCATTCTTCGAATATCTGATAGCGGATGGCGCCTCTAACTTCTGCATAGTCGCGATTGAGGTCTCGCGCTGCTCCGCCGCCGAGAACCGCCCCACCGCTAGTGGCCCCCTCCGCTGTGCGAGAGTCATACTGCCCATCGAATATCAAACTCAATCGGTCATTGAGCCGTGTCACAACGTTCAGCGTTACCCGATCGCTATTGCTTTGTGAACCTCTGCCACTGGGACTAACTTGACGCACATAATCGAACTTCATTACTGTTGTCTCGAAGATCTTTCGAATAGACACATTAGCAATTGGACCGCTACTGGAAGCCTCATCTTTTACTGAAACAAGTGCCAGTCGAGGGAATGGGTCGGCTACGACTATGACTTGTTGCTCGACAAACTTAATGTCGCTTGAGTTCCAACCGATCGCGGCTGTAAGCGTTAGATTCTCGTCCCACGTCAAGGTGGCACCGGTCTGCCCTCCGTAAGTTCGCGTGGTGCTTTCTGTTTCCGGTGCCTTGAAGTTACTGACCGACGTATTCGCAAAGAACAATAATTGTTCACCCCATTGGTAATTCAGCCCCGCAGTGCCTTGCAAATAGGTATAGTCAATTAGTCCACTGTTGCCGACGTCAACATAGCTTACGTCGTTGTACGTAAAAGAACTTTGTGCTGAAACCACATCTGTTAGCGCATAGGACACTGACGGCGTAACGATAATTGAGTCGCGATTTTTTACGTCATCGACCCGGCCGGCGTCTGTTGCTTCGCTGGTTAGTGTGGAGTCTCGACTATATGAAAAATCCAAACCGAGAGCGGAACGTTCCCGTACCCAGTCGTTGGTGGACGTTATGGAATATTCATCTGCATCGAGGTTGTCCCCGATAATAAATCGCCTTAAATTGAAGCGAGGAACAATCTCGCTAGTTAGCGTTTCGGTTCGTGCACGCAGGTTAACAGCTCCTCCGGTATCAAATCCCCATGCACTTTCTTTCTCTAGAGAGGCGCCGCGGATATTATCTTCTATTCGCATCATTGAGCGCGCAGATGGTTGCCACGTCACTTCAGTTGCAATTGCCGGTAAGTTGCCGGAACAACACAGCAACACGATTGCAATTTTGTTCATTCTCAGACAGGTGCATCGCGATCTGGCGCGAATACTAAGATTGTCTAGACTGATTTCGCATTGACACCTAGAGCGATTCATTTTTTCGTCTCACAACCGCTCAAGCTAGTTTGTAGCGCATCAAGTATCCTGGCGCTCGCCATTCCATCCCAATATTTCGGCCGATGAATCTCTGTTGGTTCTTCGCGACGTCGAAGCACATTCTTAGCCGCCTTGACGATCTCAACAGGATTAACTCCAACAAGGCGATTGCTGCCCTCCGTTACGGTTACAGGACGCTCGGTGTTCGTTCGCAGAGTCAGGCACGGCACGCCAAGTGCCGTGGTCTCTTCCTGCAGACCGCCGCTATCTGTCATGACAAGAGCAGCATCACGCCACAAATTCAAAAAATCCCGGTAACCCAGGGGCTCAGTAGTCGTTATGGTGCTGGGCAGACTTATGCCAAAACGCCGCAGGCACGACTGAGTGCGAGGATGCACTGGGAATACGAGCGGCAAATCGCGACTAATCTCAGCAAGCGCACCAGCGATGCCACGAAAAATCGGTTCATCATCGACGTTTGATGGCCGATGAAGTGTCACAATCCCATAGCGATTAAAAGTTGATTTCAACTCCGAAGATATTGTTAGTGACTCGGAGTCTTCCTCTAATTTCGTCAGTTCAAAAAAAAGATTATCGATCATGACATGACCGACATGAAATATTGCGTCCTCAGACTTACCTTCGCGCGTGAGATGCCGTAATCCGCTTTCTTCGGTTACAAAAAAGAAGTCACTAATAGCATCAGTGACGATCCGATTTATTTCTTCTGGCATAGAACTATCCCCGCTCCGCAGACCAGCTTCGATGTGCGCGACAGGGTACCCGAGCTTCTTAGCTACGATTGAGCAGGCTAGTGTCGAATTAACATCGCCAAATACGACAACGCAACTGGGGGCTTCTTGCTCAAGGATTGGTTCAAACGAAGTCATAATAGCGGCTGTCTGGCGCGCATGACTGCCGCTTCCAACATTTAGATAATGGGTTGGTGTCGGTATACCAAGCTCACGAAAAAAAATGTCGCTCATACCCTCATCATAGTGCTGTCCGGTATGCACCAGAGAATAGGAGAATGATTCGTCTCGACGACGAATCTCGCGAATAACCGGCGCAATTTTCATGAAATTAGGCCGTGCACCTGCGATCAACAATAGCTTCAAACGACCTGTCATTTGGATTCCATCACTCTTTGAGTGCTCTGTCCGACTTCAACGGTTGTCGCCGGCACAGCTTCGGCTTCAAATTCGTCTTTTGCGCGCCGCAGGTTCTCCTCCACGCGCTCAATTAATTGACTTTGGCTGTCCTCTGACGCGATGACGCCAGCGGCCGCTAATAATCCCGACGTGATCCGCTCGCTAATCATGCTGTAAACAAGTTCAAGGCGAATTACTGCTTCATTGGTGGCAAACCCATACACCATGGCTGTATCGCAAACAGCGTTGATCAATCGCGGAATACCGCCGCATTGGTAGTGAATGAATCGGCAAGCCAACGGATCAAATAATCCCGATTCTCCACCAGCTACCGTAATCCGGAAATCAATGTAGCGATGAGTTTCATCAACAGTCAGAGGACACAGGTGGTAATCCACTCCGATACGTTGCACAAACTGGACTAGCTTTCCTCGGCGCAGGCGATTACGTAGTTCCGGCTGCCCCACAAGCACAAGCTGCAGCAGTTGATCTTTGTCCGCGTTGATATTCGTAAGCAGTCGCAACTCTTCGAGAGTTTTGTCGTCAAGATTCTGTGCTTCATCGACAATCAGCACTGCCCGACGGCCCGCCCCGTACTCTGCGATTAAATATTTAGTAAATTGATCGTAAAGGGCAGCTTTGCTTTTGCTGCGGCTAGCAAGCCCGAAAGCAACTGAAACCCACTGCATCAAACTTCCGAAAGACTCGTGGGTATTCGAAATTAAGCCTACGGTCGTATCCTTTGTTATCTCGTTTAGTAATTGCCTTATAAGTGTGGTTTTGCCGGCTCCAATTGCCCCCGTCAAGACCGTTATTCCGGCTCTATTGATAAGCCCATAGCGAAGCATCGTTAAGCCCGCCATATGCTTTGAGCCGAGGAACAAGAATGCCGGATCGGGCGTCATGGCAAAAGGCTTTTCGTTCAGCCGATAATAAGCCTCGTACATCAGAAAATTCCGTCGCCGACGGCAAATAACCTCGGGCAGCGAAGGACGTTAATTTGTAGTCGGCATCGACGCATTAGATTTACGGCACGACTACAACATCACCGGGTTGTAACAATATATTCTGTTCCAGCATCTTTCCTCGCTGTACGTCCCCATAGCGAAACGCAATGGCCGATTGCGAACTTCCGGAACGACGGAGGATGGAGATGTCGTTCTCGGCCGCAAATGTCGCCAGTCCTCCTGCAAGTGCTAATGCTTGCGTAACGTCCAAAGGACGCGACATAACAAATGCGCCGGGTCGAGTAACCTTCCCCAACACGAAAATTGAGTTACCGTCGATCTTCATTACTTGCACAGTAACAACTGGTTCCGGAATGTATTCATCGATCCGGCCAACGATTTCTTTTTGGACTTCAATAACTGTCCGTCCTGCCGCGACGAGATCACCAGCCAGAGGAAATGACACTCCGCCATCGGGACGAACCAAGATTTCTTGGCTTAGATCTTCTTCCTTCCATACGGATACTCCGAGTACATCACCAGCCTGAATCAAGTAACCGGCTGCCTGCTCGTCGCCAAACACACTAAACGTTGCACCAAGCAGAACGGTGGCGATTAGTGGCCCGAACTTAAAAGAACTATTTGCTTGTGAAATCATGAATCCCCCAATTCCAATATCGCCACTGAGGCATGTTTTAAGTCAAAGTGCATAGTCAGCTCTCCCGGTTATACCGGTCCTCAAATCGGACGATATCGTCTTCACCAAGGTAGCTACCCGATTGCACCTCAATCAGATCCAATGGGATCGTACCGGGATTCTCCAATCGATGCGTAACACCAACTGGAATATAGGTAGATTGGTTCTCAGTTAACAGAAACGTTTCCTCTCCACGGGTAACTTTGGCTGTGCCGGCAACAACTATCCAATGCTCGGCTCGATGGTGATGCATCTGTAGCGACAGCGCGGCGCCCGGCTTGACGACGATATGTTTGACTTGGAACCGCGTGCCGGCGTCAATTCCTTCGTAGCTACCCCAGGGCCGAAACACTCGCCGGTGAGTTAGGCGCTCCGCTCTGTTTTGCGTGGCTAGCCAATTAACAACGGATTTGACATCCTGACTTCTGGACTTGTCAGCGACGAGGACTGCATCGGCAGTTTCCACGACAACGAGATGCTCGCACCCGAGAGCAGCAACCAGTCGATGTTCGGCAAACACGATATTATCTCGCGCATCCATTGCGAATACGTCGCCACGTAACATATTGCCATCGGCATCCTTAGAACTAACCTGCCAAAGGCTGGCCCAGGATCCAACGTCTGACCACCCAGCATCGAGTGCGACTACTACCGCCTCATCGCCCAGCGCGGACAGGGGCTCCATCACCGCATAATCGATAGAGTCGGCAGGACTGGCGGAAAATGCCGCGCTTTCTAGCCGAAAAAAATCACCATCCTCCCTGCCACCTGTGACAGCTGCGCTCACCGCGTCTACTATCGCCGGGCAGAACTGGCGCGCGTGCTTCAACCAGGTTGATGTCTTCATCATGAAGATCCCAGCGTTCCACAGATAGTTACCACTACTGATATAGTGTTGTGCGAGCGCCAGATCAGGTTTTTCCTTGAAGCCTTTGAGTGCATGGGCGGGCACCAAAGCGTGCTCTAGAGGCCGGCCAATCTCAATATAGCCATAACCTGTCTCAGGCTCTGTTGGTATGATACCGAAGGTGACGACTTTGCCAGAAAGCGCGTGCTTGGCCGCCGTTAGTACCGCGCTCCGAAATGCGGCAGGGTCTGTTATGAGGTGATCCGCTGGCATCATCAGTATCAAAGGGTCAGGTGACCCTGTGGTCGCGATCAGCGCGGCGGCAGTTAAGGCGGGCGCGGTATTTCTGCCCGTTGGCTCGAGAATGATACTCGCCAGATCTAGGTTGATCTGACGTGCTTGTTCCGCAACCAGGAACCGATGTTCCTCATTGCACACTACGAGCGGTGCGGACAAGCTCAGGTCGCTGTCGCCGGTCAAGCGCTCCAGCGTTTGCTGCAATAATGAATTCGTACCGCTAACAGCCAAAAACTGCTTTGGATAATGACCACGTGAAAGCGGCCACAAGCGTGTTCCGCCGCCACCAGCAAGAATGATTGGCGTGATGCTTAAAGCGTTTCTGCTCACAACGTGTTGCGCTCGTAACTAACGTTTTTGCTACTTGGGACGTTCTGCATCATGGACATATTTCCCAGACTAATACTAACAGACTCGCGATGTTACAGACACTTCATGACTGAAGTATGCGCATTTTGTCGCACTGCGACATTTTGCTCGATCCATGGTGGCGCGAAAATACAGAAACGGCGACCGACCAGCTCGACGGGGTTCATTTACAGCTACGCCTCGTAGCTCGGAACGTACATGCCTTCTACTCCTACTTTTCTTGATTACGTTCCCGAACCATTAGCCTTTGGGACGAGCGGCTTGCGCGGCCTGGTCAAAGACATTACCGACATCGAGGCATTCATCAGCGTTCGTGGCGCGCTCTGCGCACTTCTGGCAACGGGGGATATCCACAATTTATCTACAGTCCTGATAGCGGGTGATTTGCGCCCCAGTACCCCACGGATAATGGGCGCCGCTGGGGCAGCGATTGATGATCTTGGGCTACAAATCGAGAATGCTGGCCATATTCCGACGCCGGCTTTAGCCGCTTACGCCTTCAGTCGGCGTTGCGCCAGCCTCATGGTTACAGGGAGTCATATTCCGTTCGATCGAAACGGAATCAAGCTCTATAAGGCTTGCGGCGAACTGTTGAAGTCGGATGAAGCCGGGATCATTGAACAGATGGGGAGAGTGCGCGAAGAGCAATATCGGCTGTCTGCAGCCAATTCCCGTTTCGATTCTAAAGGCATGCTCAAACAGCCGTTCGGGTTGCCGGCCGTAGACCCCGCGGCGGAATTTCACTATCTGGAGCGATATCGACAGTACTTTGCACCTCGAGGTCTTACAGGTTTGCGCGCGCTGGTCTATCAGCATTCGGCAGTTGGTCGCGACCTGCTCCCGCGAATTTTGCTGTCGCTGGGCGCTGAAGTCGAAGTAACGGGGCGCAGCGAGACTTTTATTGCGCTTGATACAGAGAACATCTCTGCCAAGCTGCTAACTGACATGCGAAATTTGGCTATCGAGGCTGCTCAACGCGGCTTTTCGCCGCACGTAATCGTCTCAACCGATGGCGATTCGGATAGACCACTGGTTATTGCGGTTTCGAACAAAGCGTCCGACGCTGCTTCCGAAATCGAAGTGACTTTTCTTCCAGGTGATTTGCTTGGTCTCGTTACCGCGATTTTTCTTGAGATTGAAGCGGCTGCGATACCGATAAGCTCCAACGATGCTTTGGAGAAACTCCTCGGAGCGCATGGAGTCAAGTTACAGCTGACTCGTATCGGATCGCCGTTTATTGCTGCCGCGCTTCTGACTATGCAACAGTCAAATCATGGACTTCGGATTGCGGGATGGGAGGCCAACGGGGGGTTTATGCTAGGCACGCCAATCAAGACCCAGCAAGGCGAACTCGCGGCGCTTCCCACACGTGACGCCGTGCTGCCAATGTTGGCTAACTTATATGCCGCAAAATCGTGCGACTTCAATTTGTGCAAGCTCTGGGCGAGTCTGCCGCCGCGCTTCGGCTGCGCCGGACTTATCGATGATTTCCCGCAATCGACGAGTCAGCAACTTATCTTGCATTTGTCCCCAGGTGGGCCATTGACTGAAATTTACCTTGAAGCGGGTGAATCAGACCAAGGTTTACCTAGTGGCGCGGCGGCATTTGATGATTTGGATGAGGCCGAGCGAGCGCCATGGTTTGCTATAAAAACCTTGCTGGAACAATTCTTTAACGAAACTAGCGGCTTCCGGACGATAGCCAGAATCAACGTACTTGATGGCATACGAATCCATTTTCGCAATGGCGACATTGCCCATCTGCGGCCATCCGGAAATGCCCCGCAGATGCGGGTCTATGCCAATGCAGATTCGAAATCTCGCGCTGAGCAGATAGTTGCGCACCTCATCGACGAATCCGACGGAATATTGAGGCGCATGGAACGCGCGCTTGTGGATAATAGTGATCACGTTCGCGTTTCAGCGTAGGCTAAGTTCACAGGTCACTAAAAAATAAGACAATCAGCCCATGTACGAAGCATTTTACGGCTTACGGGCCAAACCGTTCAGTCTGCTGCCCGACCCGGCTTATCTGTTCCAGAGCCGCAAGCACCAGCTCGCGTTGTCGATGCTGGAGTACGCGGTCAGCAACCAGCTGACCCTGTCGGTAATCACCGGCGAGGTCGGCTCGGGCAAGACCACTCTCATCCGCCAGCTCCTGAACAACCTCGGCGACTCGGTCACCATCGGGCTGATTTCTAATACCCACCGGTCTTTCGGCAATCTGATGCAATGGGTCGCGCTGGCTTACGGACTGCCGTTCAAGGATAAAGACAAGGTCGAGCTCTATCAGGATTTCGTTGAATTCCTGTGCCAGCAATATGCCGCCGGCAAGCGCACCTTATTAATTGTCGATGAGGCGCAGAACCTCGACCCCGAGATCCTGGAAGAAATGCGCCTGCTGACCAATGTGAATGCCGACGATCACATGGTCATGCAGCTACTGCTGGTCGGCCAGCCCGAGCTGCACGATCTGCTCAAGCGCCATGAGCTCCGCCAGCTCGCCCAGCGCATCAGTGTGCTGGCCAAGCTCGAGCCGCTGGATGAAAAAGAAACAGCCGAGTACATCCGCCATCGCATCGAAGTCGCTGGCGGCAACCCCAATCTGTTTCATAAGAACGCCCTTCGCCTGGTCTTCTGGAACAGCGGCGGTATTCCACGCGTCATCAATACGCTGTGTGAACTCGCCCTCGTCTATGGCTATGCCGACGGCAAACGCGGTATCGATTCAACGCTCATCGCCGACATCGCCCGCGACCGCATTGATACCGGACTCTACGGCAACATGGTTTATGGGCTGGAGACGCTGCGCGCGCAGGATGCCGGTGGCGTGGTCAAGCGGCGGGCGCCGAAAGGCGCCAAGCAACGCGATATCGCTAGACTCGAGTCCAATCCCGAAGCCGGATTGGAAGCCCACCTGGACGACAGCCTCGGGCCGATTCCACCGCTCGATAGCGACGTACCTGACTTAGAAGAGGAAGAAGGAATCGCACACTTCGACCCGACCGTCGAGGTCTCACCTGTTGTGGATATTCGGTCGAGTAAGCGGGGGGCTTGATTGTGTCGCATCAGGCGCCAATTGATCGTCAGCGCAAAGTGGGGTGGATTCACGCCGCCTGTTTGATCAACGACTCAGCTGGAATTCCCAGACCCTTGTGTAATTTCCACGCCATGGCCATCGTTAACGGGCGCTTGCGATTAAGCACTTCGTAGACACGATTTGGCTGCCCGATATTCTGCGCATTTACTCCCGCAAGGGGCGGATAGCCTCTCTTCACTCAGACTGGCGTGCGCTCCGCGCGCGAGGAGAAGCCGCCAGGCCCAAAAACACAAGCATTGATAAATTCAGCCGTCTCAGATCGGTGTCATCAAGCCGCCCGATGATCTTGCCCAGTCGTACGCGTGGTACGGCGGTGAGCTTGTCGACCATTATCCGGCATGGGGCTCGCAGACCATTACGTTCGTTGGACTCGATAGCAAGGCGGAACAGCGGTGCTTCAGTTGGATTGGTGGTCAACGGGCAAACGGTCACCGACGCTGTCGCATCAAACGTGTCGTCCTGCACGATCACAGCGGGGCGCGGCTTCCCGGCATAGCCAGGGCCGCCTGCCACGGTCCAAATCTCGCCGCGCTTCAAGTGTCATCCCAAGCGCTGATTGAATTGACGAAAGCCTGGTCGTCACGCTCTTGTTCACTTTGGGCCACGGTCAGGGATTGGCGATGCGCTTCAGTCTTGAACTTCTTGGAGCGTGTGTCTGGTACCCAGATCTGAATTGGGCGCAGACCCTTGGCACGAAGGCGCTCACGATGTTCACGTACCTTGTCGTGTGAGGTGCGGGATTCGGTAGTGCCCATCACGGCTCTCCAGGTAGTTACATGTAACTTACCATAGCGTAGCTGGAGGGCAAAGCCGCGTCATCGCGCCGCCGACCGGACTTGATATTCATTCTCAGTTAGCGATATCGTGGACTACATCACATAAATGGGTGGCCTGCGGGGTGGAGCCCGTCTTGACGCATTAGCGGCCGATAGCGTGTACTGCGTAGGCGGCCGTAAGCGCTTGTTCCGATGACCTGTGAGTCCTCGAGCAACCGCTGCCGCTGTCGCCTGACTGCTCGATTCGGCGATAACAAAAACGAATGTATGACGCTTTATATTAAGGAACTCACCGTGAACCAATTGAAACTCAAATCCTTTGCTGCAGCCATCACCCTGTCTTTCTGTGGGTTGGCCAATGCGGCGCCTATCGGTGAGGAAGGCCTGTTCTTCTCGGCCACTAATGGCAGTTCAGGCTCACCCAGTTCCATTGTTATCAACCTGCTCGAAACGACCCCTGAGTTCCGCGCCAATGCCGGGCTCAGCCGCGTGCTGTTCGGGCCCAGCCTCGACACACTTTCGCAGTGGCTCGGTCTGCAGACAGATCTCAGCACCGTGCGCTGGAACATCGCCGGCGCCAGTATCGGCGACGCGTTCTCCGATCCGCCCAGCGTTCTGCACGGCGGCCTGAGCACCTCGACCAATCTGGATACACTGCCGGAGCAGGGCTCGGGCTCGTTCAACGGACTCGACCAGGTTGCGTTGAACTTCGCTGATTTCCGCACCAACAAAGTCAATGCCAATCTGGCCTCGACCAATGCGTTCTTCGCCGCCAACCAAAACCAGTACTTCACGCCGTCTTCAAATGGCGGTGCGAACTTCGCGAGCGTCGGTGGGGTCGGCGAGAGTCTGCCGTTTTATGCCTTCTTTGCCGACCAGGGCGACAATGCAGGCTTCGAAGGCGACTTCACCAAATTCGCCGGCTCGTGGACACTCGGCTTCGATGCCGGTGCCGCCTCGCTGAGCTATGTCGTGCCGGCACCGGTGCCGGTGCCGGGTGCGGTCTGGCTGCTCGGCTCGGCCATGGCCGGGCTTGCCGGCATCGCTCGCCGCCGCGTCGGCTGAAAGCCGGGTAGCGCTCACGCAGTTGCGCGACTTTGTCGGTGGCGCAACTTCTCCCAAGCATTTCACGTCGGCGGCCAGCTCAGTCTGGCCGCCGCGCGTTTCAGCGTCATTATTGCGTCACTGAACAGTCATCAAGCCGTCATGAAGGCGGGCCAGACTCGCGTCATCAAAACGTCAACCAACCGTCAAACGCAGGAAATCTTCCCCTTGCACTCTCTACGTGAGCGATACAGCCTGCGGAGTGAGCAAGATGCGAAAGCCCGAGCTTACTCCTGCACGGATTGGCGAGCAGAACTGGTCGCAATATTTTTATGCTTACCTTAGGGAGCAACGCTTATATGACTCACCCGAAACTTAAAGCGCTCGCAGCCGCTATGACACTATCGCTTAGTGGTCTGGCGAGTGCGGCGCCTATCGATATTGAGGGCCTGTTCTTCTCCGCCACCAACGGCAATTCAGGCGCCCCCAGTTCCATTGTGATCAACCTGCTCGAAACGACCACGGATTTCCGTGCCAATGCCGATCTCAGCCGCGTGCTGTTCGGGCCCAGTCTCGATACCCTTTCGCAGTGGCTCGGTTTGCAGACCGACCTCAGCACCGTGCGCTGGAACATCGCTGGCGCCAGCATCGGCGACGCCTTCTCGGATCCACCCAGCGTGCTGTATGGCGGTCTGAGCACCTCGACCAATCTGGATACACTGCCGGAGCAGGGCTCGGGCTCGTTCAACGGACTCGACCAGGTTGCGTTGAACTTCGCTGATTTCCGCACCAACAAAGTCAATGCCAATCTGGCCTCGACCAATGCGTTCTTCGCCGCCAACCAAAACCAGTACTTCACGCCGTCTTCAAATGGCGGTGCGAACTTCGCGAGCGTCGGTGGGGTCGGCGAGAGTCTGCCGTTTTATGCCTTCTTTGCCGACCAGGGCGACAATGCAGGCTTCGAAGGCGACTTCACCAAATTCGCCGGCTCGTGGACACTCGGCTTCGATGCCGGCGCCGCCTCGCTGAGCTATGTCGTGCCGGCACCGGTGCCGGTGCCGGGTGCGGTCTGGCTGCTCGGCTCGGCCATGGCCGGGCTTGCCGGCATCGCTCGCCGCCGCGTCGGTTGAACGCTCACGTGATCGGCGCTAGAGATACAAGATTTCCATTGGAGTGTAACGAATGAATTCTCCCAAATTGACGCTGAGTTGCGCTGTTAGCGCAGTCCTCGCGCTGGCCAGCACCTCGGTGCTCGCCTATATCCCCACCAGCAATACCGATGCCGATACCGTGGTCTACTGGGGCGGTGCCACCGCTTCCAGCTTGAGCGCGCAGGAACTCGCCGTCGCTGCTGTTTGCGATACCGATACCCACCTGCTCTATGTCAAATCGACCTCGGGTGCCAATATCGACCGCCCCGGCAACGACTGGGCCGTTGCCTGCCGTACAGCGGCTGCCGGTGCGACCAAGACCGGCCTGCCGAATGGCAAGAAACTGCTCGTCATCAAGCGTGATCGCGGCGGCTCCGGTGTCGGTGTCGGCCCGGTCCAGACCAAGAACACGGACGCCAATGGCGGCCAGATCAGCTTCCTGAATGTATCTCCCGCCGTCTGCAACATTGCTGTGACTGCGGGCGCGAACGGCGCACCGGGCATTCAATTGCCGGGCGGCGCGCCAGGTCAGCTGGTGCCGGCCATCGGCTGCGCGGCGACTTACACGGTCAACGCGTTCACTGAAATGGGTACTTCGGATATCGAGCCGGATAAATTTTTCGGTATCAATACACCGATAGTCGATGGCACCGGTCTGCCGTTCCGCACCGAAGGCGATCGCGCATTCGCGACGCAGAACGCCCTGGGTGCACTGCTGTTCAACAACCCGGTCACGCTGGCCCTGTATCGCAAACTGCAGGAAGCCCAGTTCCCGGCGGCGAGTGTGTGTAACCCGGCCAACGGTGCATTCAACGACATCACGTTGAGTGCAACTGACCGCCCGGATACCACCAACGCTGAATCGCTGGCTTGCATGCCGTCGCTGATGCGCAGTGAAATCGATTCAATCCTGACGGGTCGCATCGTGACCTGGCAGCAGCTGCTGCGCTCGGATGGCACAGCGGTTCCTGGCCTGACGGGTAACGTGCAGATCTGCCGTCGCGTGGATGGTTCCGGCACTCAGGCCACCATCAATGCGCTGGTTTCGAGCTTCCCGTGCGACGTCAACCTGGCAGATACCTCCATCGACATCGTTACTCCGCGCGTACCGAACGGCACCACCGTTATCGGCAACAGCGGATCCGGGGACGTCGATAACTGCCTGCACAACTTCAACGCGACCGCCAACCCGTACGCGATTGGCAACCTGAGCGTCGAAGGTCGTAATACCGATAAGCTGCGCAACTGGCGGTTCATCAAGATTGACGGTGTCGCCCCGACACTGCAGCACGCGCATGATGGTGACTACTGGCTGTGGTCGCAGCAGTCGTGCCAGCTGCGCGGAAATGCGCTGCCGTATAACGCGGCCGTTGATCCGGATGACACGATTGCCAGCAAAGCCGCGGTCTACAATTCGCTCTGCGGTGCCAACGCGACCAATGGTCTGAACAGCCTGGCCACGTTGACCAAGTTGAACAACGAAGTCGACCCGGTCGGTTGTGCAAATGGTTCGAACCTGGCGGGTTGCCAGAGCAACTATCCTTTTGGTCGCTCAGGCTGGCTTGCTACGCCGACCAGCGCGCTGGTGTATGACAACGTGCTGGCGCCGACGACTCGGCCCATCAATGCTTACACCCGTGAGTATGCAACCGGCAAGGTGAACGTCTGCCATACGCCGATCAAGTCTACGGTCGGCGGTAACGCCGCCCGCGGTACGGTCGTCGCGCCGAATCCGAACTGGACGCCATAAGGGTTCACGCGAGGGCGACGCCAGTCATACGGCGTCGCCCAATCGTCGCTTCTCGTCTTAATGGTTGATGGCAGCGCCTGCTGTCGCCAACCGACTCGGGTGACCGGCGCCTATTACAGGGCCGGTCTTACGTAGTCTCTTAAAGCACAACGGTGATCATGCGCCCCGCATTCTGCAAGCGCTCTATCCGCACGCCTGCGTTTTGTGAAAAATGCCGGCCGCGCAGCTCTGCAAGCCCCTGCTCAGCGCTGGCCCACGCCTTGTTCGCAGCGCTGATACCGTTGTTGATTGCACCCTCGGCGCACGCCGAATTGCCGGTGCCTTGCGGCGCCTGCGGTGTCGGCCTGTCGCATTTCGTTACCACTGGCAGCGCCAACTATTCCGTCAGCGGAAACGTCGGCACCATCCAACAGCAGACCGATAGGGCAATTCTCAACTGGCAGAGCTTCAATGTCGGCACGGGCGACACCGTCAATTTCAAACAGCCGTCGTCCACCTCGGCGACGCTGAATCGCATCTATCAGCAAGACCCCAGTCGCATTCTTGGCAGCGTGAATGCCAACGGACAGATTTTTCTGCTCAACCAGAACGGTCTGATCTTCGGTAAGGATGCCAGGGTCAACACCCAGGCACTCACTGCCTCGACCTTGAATGTGAGTGACAACGTCTTCAACACGCTCGGCATCACGGGTGCGATCAACGCCGACCCGAGCGCTGGCGTCACCGCCGCCCTGCCCGCTTTCGACGGGACGTCGAATACGTCTGCACGTATCGCGATCGAATCAGGCGCGCAGATCAAGGCTGCCGATCGCGTGCTGATAGTCGCGCCGGAAGTCGTCAACAGCGGGCGTATCGAAACACCCGGCGGGCAGACCATCCTGGCCGGCAGTCAAGACAAGGTCTATCTCGCGACTGACAAAGATCTGCGCGGTCTGCTGGTCGAAGTCGATACCGGCGGTTCGGTGACGAATCTCGGGCAGATCCTGACCGAGCGCGGCAACACCACCCTGGTCGGACTCGCGGTCAATCAGTCGGGGCGCGTGCAGGCAACGACGACGGTGAACGTCAACGGTTCTATCCGTCTGCTGGCGCGCGATCGTGCAACGCCGGCCAATTTCACCTCGGCGAATGGTTCACGCGTGCCGGTAGCGGCGCGCAGCGGAACGCTGACGCTCGGTCGCGACAGTGTCACCGAGGTTGTGCCGTCGACTGATGGCGCAACAGCAGTCGATGCCCAACCGCAGACACGCTCACGCATCGAAGCCATGGGTCACAGCATCCATCTTGAATCCGGAGCGCAGATCCGCGCTCCGGGCGGGCAGGTCGCGTTGACTGCAACCAGCCGCCCCGATCTGCCGCTTTCCGGCAGCGATCGCAGCAGCCGCATTTTTCTCGAGGCCGGCAGCAGCATCGATGTTTCCGGCGACCGCAGTGCGCTGGTGCCGATGGCTCGCAACCAGGGCACGCTTCGACTGTTCGGTAACGAACTCGCCGACGTTCCGGTACAGCGCAATGGCATCCTGCGCGGCCAGGACATCACTGTCGATCTGCGCAAAGGCACTGCTGTTGCCGATGTCGGCAAGCTGTACGCCGAGGTCAAACGCACGGTCAACGAGCGGCTGGCCACCGGTGGAACCATCACGCTTGGCAGCGAAGGCGATATCGTTCTGCAGCCGCAGTCCGCGCTTGATTTCGCCGGCGGGCAGATCCGTTATCTCGACGGTTATATCGAAACCACCCGGTTACTTCGCGCCGGGCGTGTGATCGATATCGCCGAGGCCAACCCGAACGTCGTCTACGACGGCATCTTCGGTGCGATGGATGTCCTGCATCGCAAATGGGGTGTGGCCGAGAGTTTCCGCATTGCGCAGAACGGTGCAAGCAGCGTGTTTCAGCAGGGCTACGTTGAAGGCAAGGATGCCGGTGTGCTCACCATCAACGGCAACGTGATCGCGCTGAACGGTGATTTGGATGGCCACGCTGTCGTCGGCACGTGGCAGCGCGAGCGCCCGGGCAGCGCCGGTGGCAGTGCTCGACCCTACGATGAATTCCCGCTCGGGGGCAAGCTGGTGCTGGCCAAAGGCGGTGATGTCAATGCGACCAACGTCCGCTTCGGCGTCGACCGGCCGGGTTCTCAATTTGACTTTGCGACAGCGCTGCCGGCCGATCTGCCGCTGACAATTTTCCAGTCGCTGTTCGATAGCAGCGGCATTACCCGGCTCGACGTCACCAGCGTCGGCCGCTTGTCGATCCCTGAGGATGTCGAGCTTGCACTGGGTAACGATGGTGAATTCACGCTCACGGCGACGCGCATACAGTTCGACGGCAGATTGACGAGTGCCGGCGGCGAAGTCGACATCAAGGCCGTTCAATTCGGTGGTACGCGCGGCAACATTGAACTCGGTCGCAATGCCATCATCGACGTCAGCGGCACCTGGGTCAACGATCGCGCGGATCTGTTTGCGAACCGCAGCGCGCAATCGGCACCGCTCGCAATTGACGCCGGCTCGATCAAACTTGTATCTGAAGGCGACCTCACCCTCGCCGTCGGCAGCCTTATCGACGCCAATGCCGGAGCCTGGCGCGACAACAGCGGCTTAGTACGTTTCGGCACTGCCGGCAGCATCGATCTGCGCAGCGCAATCCCGGCTGATGCAACGGTGACGCAGCTCGTTCTCGGCGGTGAGTTGCGCGCAATCGGTTTCGATGCAGGCGGCAGCTTGCGCCTGGATGCCGCTGCCATCACGCTCGGCGGCAGCGCAAGCAGCGGTCTGTCGCTCACCCCCGAGTTTTTTACCGATCACGGCTTTGGTGCCTTCGATCTGCACGCTGGCCGTGGCGGCATCGCGCTCACGCCGGGCTCCGTACTACGCGTATTGCCGCGCAACCGGCAGTTGCTGCGGAGCGCGTTAACGGCGACCAGCGGTTCAGATCTTGCCGACTTGAGCGAACTCGTTGTTCTACCCACCGAGCGCCGCGCAGCGACGCGATTCAGTGCATCGATCGCGCGCGCCCCCGGCGTTGCGTCAGCGCAGGCCGGCATACGTATCGGCAGCGGCTCGCTGCTCGAAGTGACGCCACAGGGCGCGATATTGCTCAGCGCAGATTCCGACATTCTCGTCGATGGCACGCTGCGCGCCCAAGCGGGCAGCATCAATCTCACCTTGACGACACCGAGCGCGGTCAACGAACGCGGCTATCGCGCTAACCAGGCCATCTATCTCGATACCCACGCCGTGCTCGATGCGCGCGGCGCGGCGCGCATTGAACGCGATCAGTCGCGGCTGCGTCGCGGTGAGATACTCGATGGCGGCGCGATTACGCTGCGCGCTGTGCGTGGCTATATTCTCGCCGCACCGGGCTCGACGATGAACGTCGATGGCGCTGTCGGCGTGCTCGATCTGCCAAGCCCTATAACTCCCGGGCTCGCACAAGCGACGACTATCGGCAGCGACGCTGGCTCGATCGTGCTCCGCGCCGCAGAGGGCATCGTGCTCGGTGGCAGTATCAGCGGTCAACGTGGCGGCGCATTGAATGCAGGCGGCAGTTTGACCGTCGCTCTGAATCCGAACGAGCGTGACCCGGGCGAATTCGTCGCCAACGATCCGGGCAATCCGCAGTTCACGCAGTTTCCATTGCGTGCCCGTGAAATCGTGCTTCAACAGGCCACGCCGAGCGTTCCGGCAGCAGGCGTTGCCATGCCGCTGGCAAGTAACGGGATCGCCGTTGTCGCCGCAGGCAGCATCACCCAAGGCGGTTTCGATCAGCTTCGCTTGAATGCCGAACCGGTGATCACGTTCAGTACGGCACGCGAACCTGGCAAGCTGCGATTTGACGATGGCATCAGTCTGACTCTGGGTCGGGCGCTCGATCTCGATGCCACGGTGATAGCCGCGACCGCAGCGGCGACCAGACTGCAGGCGCCGTTGCTGTTGGTCGGCCCGACCAACAGCGCGCTGCGAGCAAGCGCGACGCCGACTGTGGGCGCAGGCTCACTGACGCTCGCGGGCAGTCATCTCGATCTGCGCAATCACGTCGTCTTCGATCAGTTGACGGCGAATGCGGGTACTGTGGGTTTGACGCTGAACAGCACTGGCGACATCCGCGCACGCGGCATCCGTTACGGTGGTGAGACGACCCGCACTCTGCTTGGCTCGCTGACCACTCTCGCCAATGTGCGGATGGAGGCGTCGCGCATTTACCCGGCAACGCTGACCGAGTACGCGATCAATTTGACCAGCGCCAGCAGTCGCCTGGAAATCATCGCTCATGGCAGTGAATCGAGCGCACCGCTGTCGGCGGCTGGCACGCTGCGCTTCAATGCGGTCGATATCGTGCAGGGCGGCACTGTGTACGCCCCGTTGGGCGAGATTACGCTGGCCGCGACGGGCAGCTTGACCCTGGCACCGGGCAGCACGACCTCGACCAGCGCGGCCGGCATGATCACCTTGTTCGGCAGCAGCGAGTTCGGCACCGATTGGATCTACGACCTCGGCGATGTGGTGCGGATCGTCGATGCGGCGCCGGCCAAACGCATCAACCTGCAGGCCCCGACAATCGATATCGCGACCGGTGCGTTGCTCGACATTCGTGGTGGCGGTGACTTGCTGACGTTCGAGTTCGTGCCTGGTCCGGGTGGGCGGCGCGACATACTTGCCGCGGCGAATGCCGAGGGAGCGTTCGCGATCCTGCCTGGCATCGTTAACGCTTTCGGTGCCTACGACCCGTCTGAATCCAACGCTGCCGGTATTCCTGTTGGCAGCACGATTACGCTGGCCGACAGCGCTGCGCTGCCAGGCGGCACCTATGCACGACTCGCACCACGCTATGCACTACTGCCGGGTGCTTTCCTGATCACGCCGGTAGCAGGCAGTCGCGACCTGAGCGCATTCGCAACACCGACTCAAGGCGACGGCCTCACCGCACGAGTTGCCGGGCGCCTCGGTTACGCCGGTACGACTATCGAGAACGCGCGGACCGCCGGTTACACGGTGGAATCCGGCGCTGAATTTCGCGCTCGCGCCGAGTACAACGAACTATTGTCGTCGCGCTTTCACGCTGCTGCCGGAGCCGGCGTTGCGGCAGACGCCGGGCAATTGAGCCTGTCGGCAGATCAGGGCATCCGCATTGCCGGGCAACTGGCCGCTGCCAGCGCCGGCGGTGGTCGCGGTGCACTGGTCGATATCACTGCGGATAGCCTTGCAGTGGTCAATGCGCACACAGCGTCGACCACCCGCGTCGAACTGCTCGCCAGTGAACTGCAACAGTTTGCCGCCGCCAATATTCTGCTCGGCGGCGTACGCGAACGCGACGCCAGCAGTTCCGCTGGCGGTGACCAGACAGTCATCCACGTTCAGGCCCGCGACGTGCTGCTCGATGAAGACGTTGAGCTGAGCGCGCAGGAAATCATTCTCGCCGGCACTGAGCAGGTTCGCCTCGCTCGAGGCAGCACGCTGACCAGCCGCGGCACCAGCCGCGCGCAGGCCTTGAGCGCTTATCGCATTGAAGGTGACGGTGCGTTTGCGCGGGTCTCGGTTGACCCCCAGGTGACGCTTCAACGCAACTCGGCAACCGGGGCGCATGGCGATTTAATCGTGGCCAACGATGCGTTGCTCGCAGCAAGCGGCTCGATCACGCTCGAAGCCAGTCGCAATTTCGTCTTCAACGGGGACCTGGCTGCTGGCGGAGGTTCAATCAGCCTGAGCGCATCGCGTATCAATCTCGGCGACGTCATCGGTGCGCCAGGCGGGCTCACTTTATCGAATGCGCAATTGTCCGCGCTGCAGGCCAACGCGCTCATTTTGAACAGCGCAACCAGTGTCGATATCTACGGCGCGGCTCATCTGCACACTGGCACTCTCGCTCTCGATGCGGCCGGCGTGCGCGGTTTCGGCAGCGCGAGCGATATGGCGTTGTTCAGCGCCGACATTTTGCGGTTTGGTAATTCGCGCGGGGTCGCCGCGCAGCCCGCCAGCTCCGGCACAGGTGCGCTCAAATTGCAGGGCAAGATGGCCACAAGCACCGGCGGCGAGTTTGCTTTCAGTGGATTTCAACACACCACGTTTGCGTTGACTGAAGCATTCTCCGTCGACGCCGACAGCCGCCTCACGTTTGCCGGCGATGTGACGCTTGCCGCACCGGTGATGAGCGCTGCGGCAGGCACCCGACTCGACCTGGATATCGCAGGCGCGCTGGTCACCGAGGCGGTTACGTCCTCGAATGAGTCCACGTTTGCCGCCGGTCTCGGTGCGCGCTACACCGTCAATGCCACCAGTATCACGCACGCGGGCAGATTCGTGCTGCCTTCCGGCACGCTCACTTTGAACGCGCGCTCGGCACCGGGTGTGAACATCGCGGACGGTGCTGCGATTGATCTCAGCGGGCGCGATTACCTGTTCGGCGATCGCACCGTCGGCTCACGCGGCGGTGTACTGACAATCAACGCTGCTGCCGGCGGCATCACCATCGGCGAAGCAACAATCAGCGTAGCCGGGGCCAGCAGCGGTGGTGCTGCTGGCGCCATCCACCTGCGTGCCGCTAACGGGGCGATCGCCGTCGCTGCCGATGCCGATTTGCGTGGCGCAGCTCGCGCAAGCGAGACCCAGGGTTCATTCACTGCAGCAGCGCAGACGCTGGCCACGAGTCTTACCACCTTGAACGCGAGTTTGAACACGGGTGGGTTTGGCCAGACTCGCCATCTCGCACTCAGCAGCGGCAATCTCGCTCTGGCGGCCGGGGATGTCATCCGCGCGCGCGACGTGCTTTTGAGCGTCGATGGTGGGCGGCTCGACGTTGCCGGGCGCATCTTTGCCCATAGCGAAAGTGATGACACCGCCGCAGGCAGCATTCGCCTGTATGCGCGCGATGGTCTGACGGTCGCTGCTGGCGCCCAGTTGAGCGCCCGCGCGCTTGCGCGCGGCAATGCCGGCGGAACTATCGAACTCGGCACCACGCTCGGCGATCTCACTCTCGATGCCGGTGCAGTCATCGACGTCAGCGGCAGCGATGCCAGCGGAATCGCGAGCGACACGGGAACAGTGCATTTGCGCGTGCCGCGGCTTGGTCCGGCGGGATTGCGACTTGTGCCGCCGGGCGCCTCGATTGTCGGTGCCGAACGCGTCGATATCGAGGCTTTCAGCAGCTACACAGCGAGTACCATCGACAACATTCTGCTGACGACCATCAACAATGATAATGCGGTCTATTTCGCCAACGCCGCTACCATCAAGACAGCGCTCGGTGTGAGCGGTGATACGCGCTATCACTTGCTGCCCGGGGTTGAGATAGTCAGCATCGGCGACCTTACGTTGAGCACGGACTGGGATCTGTTCGGTGTACGACACAACGGCGAAGCCGGCGTGATGAGCTTGCGCGCCGCCGGTGATCTCCTTTTGGACAGTAACTTGAGCGATGGCTTCGCACGCGGCGCAGTCAGTTCCTACCCCGAACGGGATTTCGTGCGGACCGGCGATTCCTGGTCGTATCGACTGGTCGGCGGCGCGACGCTGGGTGCGGCCGATCCGACCGCGGTCAGTCGCATCGATGGCGACGTCATAGTCGCCAACAATGTGGTCGTGCGTACTGGTAGCGGTGCGATTACTATTTCCGCCGGTGGTGATTTACGACTCGGCTCAGGCAGCGCGGCGGTCTATACCGCTGGCGTCAATCGCGGTACTGGCGCGTTCAGCGCGGAAGACACTGAGGTTCTCCTCCGCGGTGACTTTCTCCGTGACGGTGGCGATATTCGCGTTGCTGTCGGTGGCAATGTGATCGGCGCGCCGGCGAATGCGTTGCCAGATTATCTGCCGCGTGTGGCCGGGTTTTTCGAAATCTACGCGCCCGATAAAATCTATCCTGCGGTATGGGCAGTCGACCCCTCCAAGTTTCAGGGGCTCGGCACGTTGGGCGGCGGTGATATCCAACTCGATATTGGCGGCAACCTTGAAGGGCTGACCATTGCTCTGCCGACGAACGCAATGCCGCTCAGCATGCAGAGCGGCGATCTCGACATCGCCGGCGGCGGCGAGCTCGTCGCGACTATCGGTGGCGCTGTTCGTGGCGGCACCTTCCTGCTCGGGCGCGGTACGGGTCATATCCGCACCGAAGAAAATCTTCAGGCGCTCGCCAGCAACAACAATATGGCGCCGGTTTTTGCGCTCGGCGATGCGCGGCTGACAGTCTCAGCGCGTACCGGCATCGCGATGGAAACCGCGTTCAATCCAACGGTCGCAGAACAAGACCCGACACAAGGGCTCGTCCAGGAGTTCTTCTTCCCTCAGCCCACGTATTTCTTCACTTATGGTATCAACGCTGGTTTATCACTAGACACACTGGCGCGCGATATCACCTTGAGCGCACGTGGCGATCGTATCGCTGCTCAGTACAATGATCGTGAGGACAACGATCGCCAGGCCGACCCGATACTGCTGACAACCTTGCCTGGTTCGTTGAATGCACGCAGCTTCGAAGGCGATATCGTCGTAAGCGAGCGTCTCGATTTGTTCCCTGCGCCAAGCGGCGAGCTGAATCTGCTGGCTGGTCGGAATATCAGCGCACTCGGCGCCGGCGATATTCGGCAATCGGATGCCGATATCACGACGTTACCGACACCGGCCACACCAACCAGTGTCTTGAACGGTGTACTGTGGCGCGACTTGTTGCAGGGTCACGCCGCGCTACCCGTTCATCGCTTCGATGAGCAGCCGGCGATGATCGTTGCGCGTACCGGCACCATTGGCACACTGGGGCTCGAAACGCTGAGTCTGAGTCTGGCCAAGGCTGTGAACGTGTATGCAGGCGTCGACATCGCCAATCTCAGTTTGACCGTGCAACACGCGCGCGTAACAGATCGCTCGATCCTGCAGGCCGCCCGCGACATCATGTACAACACCAGCCGGCGGCCGGATGGGCGCTTATCAGAGAACAACGGTCTGCTCGCCGTAGCCGGCCCGGGTGCGGTCGATCTGATTGGCGGGCGCGAAATCGATTTCGGGGCGTCGAATGGTCTCGAGAGTCGCGGCAATCTCGGCAACCCGGCGCTCGCGCCGCGCGGCGCCGATATCAATCTGTGGACCGGCTATGCGACACCGCCTGCGCTGGCCGCATTTGCCGCACGCTATCTGACGGGCGCCGATTCGCCGTATGCCGGCGAACTGCAGAGCGCACTGAATGCGGCCGGTGTGACGGAATTCAGTGCACTGACACTCTCGCTGCAGCGTGAAGTCGTTATGCAGGTGTTGTTCGCGGAGCTTGAAGCGTCTGGCCTCGAATCGAGTCGCCCCGGGCAGTCGTTCGCACGCGGCGAACGCGCTATCGCGACCTTGTTCCCAGGCGACAACTATCCCGGCGATCTGCGTTCATTCCTGAGCCGCATCAACACGCTCGACGGCGGCAGTATCAACGCGCTGGTGCCCGGCGGCCAGGTCAATGCCGGCGTAGCATCCACCGGCGCCATCGTCAAGTCGCCAGCTCAACTTGGCCTGGTCGTGCACGGTGATGGCGATATCAATGCCTATACGCTGGGTGATTTTCTCGTCAACACGTCGCGCGTATTCGTGCTCGACGGAGGCGATATTCTGATCTGGTCGGCCGAAGGCGACATTAACGCCGGCAAAGGCGCACGTTCGGCGCTTTCGATACCGCCACCGACAACGAGCTTTGACGCACAAGGCAATGTCGTCATCGAAATCCCAGCCGCGATTGCCGGTAGTGGCATCCAGGCTGGGGTCAGAACGCCGGGTCGCGCACCGGGCGATGTGTTCTTGTTTGCGCCGCGCGGTGTCGTCGATGCCGGCGATGCCGGTATTTCATCGGCTGGCAATCTCACCATCGCGGCGACTGCGGTGCTTGGCGCGGATAATATTTCCGTGGGCGGAGCATCGGCAGGTGTACCGACGACCGCAGTCAGCGTGCCTGTCGGCCTTGCCAGCGCGAGTGCCGCAGCCGGCAGTGCGACGAGCGCCGCGACGGCCGGTGCAAGCGAGCGTGCGAATCCGGATGAGGAGCCATCGGCGAACGATCTCGGTGCCAGTCTGGCTTCGATGGTCACGGTGCAGTTTCTCGGGTTTGGCGAATGAACGTGGCCCGTGCTCGCAGAGCTGCTGCGATGGCTCATACGGCCATGGTGTACCTGTCGCTGCTGGTCGCCGCGCAGGGCGGCCATGCTGAGACGGTTGCCGCGGACGTCGCGACGCAGCCGTCGACTGAAACGGCGGCGGATCCGGCTGGCAGCGTTGCCGCTGTCGCGCAGGCGAACGACCCTGCTGCCGCGGTGGAGACATTCGATATCTGGGAATTCCAGGTCGAAGGTAACAGTCTGCTACCGGGCATCGATATCGAGCGCGCAGTTTATGGTCATCTCGGCGAGCGCCGCTCGATTGCCGATGTCACTGCCGCCCAGCAGCAACTGGAGAACCTCTATCACGAACGCGGTTACGGCAGCGTCTACATCGATATTCCAGAGCAGGAAGTGAATTCAGGCCTGGTGCGTCTGAAAGTTGTCGAGGCCAGCATCGGCCGCACCCGGGTAACGGGATCGCGCTATTTCTCCCTCGGTCGGATCAAGGCGCGGGTGCCTTCGCTGGCGCCCGGCACAGTGCCGAGTCTGCCACAGGTACAAAGCGAACTGGCACTGCTGGCGCAAGGGTCGCCCGACCGAACCATCACACCGGTGTTGAAACCGAGCCGCACGCCGGGGCGACTCGACGTCGAACTCAAAGTCAAAGACGAGTTGCCCCTGCACGGGAATGTCGAGATCAACGATCGCTTTGCCGCCGACACCACCCGACTGCGTCTTGGCGCTTCGCTGCGTTACGACAATCTGTGGCAGCGCGAGCACAGCATCGGTGCCTCGTATCAGGTTTCACCGCAGGATCCGCAGGAAGTCGAAGTGTTCGTCGGCAATTACCTATGGCGGTTTGCTGATTCCCCGAATCTGCTCGCACTTTATGCCGTGCGTTCAAATACCGATGTCGCCACCATTGGCACGCTGGGCGTGCTCGGCTCAGGGACGATCGCCGGTGCGCGTTACACCGTGCCGCTGACGACGCTCGGCAGTTACGTCCACAGTGTGAGCCTCGGCCTCGATTACAAGGATTTCGACGAGGAGATCGGCTTTCAGGATCTCGATGCAATCGAGACGCCAATCTCTTACGTCATGTTCGGCAGCAGCTACAGCGGCACCTGGTTTCACGGCTCGGCTGTCAGTCATCTGAATCTGAATTTGAGCTTCGCGCCGCGCGGGCTCGGCAATACGCAGAAAGAATTTGAAGCGAAGCGCTTCAAGGCGCAGCCGGATTTCGTGACCGTGCGGGCGAGCGCCGATCATCTGCAACCACTCTGGCGCGGTTTGAGCGTGTTCGGTCGCTTCGAAGTACAGGCGGCCGATGGCCCGCTGGTCAACAATGAATCCTACTCGGCCGGCGGCGTCGATTCCGCGCGCGGTTACATTGAGGCCGAAGCGCTCGGCGACGATGCGGTGGCCTGGAGCGGCGAACTGCGATCGCCGGATCTGCGCCCGGCCGACTGGGTCTGGTTGAAGTCGCTGCAACTGCTGACGTTCTCGGACGCAGTGCTGCTGAACATCAAGAGCCCGCTACCCGGCAGCGACCCCAGTCAGTTTCTGTGGAGCGCTGGCCTGGGCCTGCGCTTTGCCGCCATCGATCACATTCAAGCGGCATTGTTCTACGCCTACCCTCTCCTCGCTGGCGATCGCACTGACAAAGGCGACGAACGCGTGCACTTCAGCGTCGGCTACGATTTCTGAGCTTTCGGCGCGGCGCAGGCCGTCGCTGTCATCGCGCTGTCACCTTGCTGCAATAGATTGGCGGCCACGATGAGTCCGCCACTCCCCTGTTCACGGAAGTTCGCCCTGATGACGCTACGCAGCGCTCCGCTTGCCTTGATCTTGCTGTTATTTAGCGGTGCTGCCACCGCCTGGTGGAACCCGGATTGGCCGTCGCGTAAGACCATCACCATCGATACCACGGCTGCCGGCCTGAATCTGAGCGGCGCGGTCACCGACATGCCGGTATTGCTCCGACTGCATTCAGGCAATTTCCCGCAGTTCTTGAACAGCCTCGATGGCGGTGCCGATTTTCGCCTGGTCGCGGGCGATGATGTCACGCCACTGAAGTATCACGTCGAGCGCTTCGATGCCGCGGCGCAGATTGCGCTGGTGTGGGTCAAGGTGCCGACGCTCGCGCCGCAGTCCAAAGACAATAAGATTTACCTCTATTTCGGCAATCAGACCGCGCCGCGCGGTGAAGATGCCGCCAATACCTTCGATGCCGGCACCGCCGCTGCGCTGCACTTTGCCGATGCGACCGGTGCAATCGTCGACAGTACGGCTTACGCGACCAGCGCCGTTGGTGCAGTGGTGCCCGACCCTGTCTCGATCATCGGCAATGGCGCCCATCTGGTCGGTACTGAAGCTTTGCAACTCGCTGATGCGCCGCAACTGCGAATGCTGCCGGCGTCCGGCTGGGGACTCAGTCTGTGGGTCAAATTTGATGCGCCTGATACCGGCGAGGGTTACGTCCTCGATCGCAAAGGGGACGAACAGCGTTTGACCTTGCGTGTCGTCGACAGTCGGCTTGTTGCGCGTCTCGGTGCCGTCGAGATTGGGCAGCCGACCGCCCTGGTCGTCGGTCAATGGACGCACGTTGCGCTCAGTGTCGCCAACGGTCAGCTCGCGTTGTTTGTCGACGGCGCGGCGGTCGGCCAGGCCGAAGTCTATGCCAGTGAAATGGGTGGACCGGTTGCCATCGGCGGCGGATTGGATGGGAGCGGTCTGCTGGCCATGCATATCGACGAACTGCGCGTGTTCTCGCAGGCGCGCACGGCGAGTTATTTCTCGGCGCAAGCAGTCGTCGAAGGTGAACGCAACGACGCCGCCATCAGTTACGGCGCGGACGAGACGCCCGACCAGGCCGGCGGCGAGAGCGTCGAGACGCATGGGCATTTCGCGACCATCATCCAGTTCGTGTTCGGCAGCAAAGATGCCATCGTCGAGCAGATTGTCATTCTGGTCTGCGTGGCGATGGCGGCGATTGCCATCCTCGTCATGTTCATGAAAGCGGTTTATCTGGCGCGGTGCCGCCGGGCGAGCGATCGGTTTCTGGCTGCGTATCGCACTGAAGTCACCTCGGCGAAGCTCGACAGCCTGCTGCCTGGCCATAAAGTCTTTGGCGAGTCGCCGTTGTTCAAGGTCTATCACCAGGGGCTCGATGAAGTTCGTACGCGGCTGACTGAGCAGTCTGGCAGTGCGGGCCTCGCCGATAAATCCCTGAACGCCATTCGCGCCACGCTCGATGCAACGATGGTGCGTGAGCATCAACGGCTCAACGCGCTGCTGGTGCTGTTGACGATCGCGATTTCCGGCGGACCGTTCATCGGTTTGCTCGGCACAGTCGTCGGCGTGATGGTGACATTCGCCACGATCGCTTCGACTGGTGACGTCAATATTTCGGCAATTGCTCCCGGTATGGCAGCAGCGCTGCTGGCAACGGTCGCCGGGCTTGGCGTCGCCATTCCGGCGCTGTTTGGCTACAACTACCTCGGCTCGAAAGCAAAAGAACTCGTCGCCGACATGCACGTCTTCGCCGATGAATTCATCGCGCGGCTGAACGAAGTTCACGGCGTCTGAGGAGTATCGAGCGATGGCTGGAGACGTCAAAGGCGATAACGAACCGTACGACGACATCAACATCACGCCAATGGTCGATCTGACTTTCGTGCTGCTGCTGATCTTCATCATCATGACGACTGCCTCAGTGCAGGGTGTGAAAGTCAATCTGCCGCAAGCCAGCAACACGCCATCGTTGGCCGAGCCCAAGACCAAAGCGGTGACGATTACGGCCGAAGGCAATATCTATCTCGATACCTACCCGGTCACGATGGCTGAACTCGAATCGCGCCTGGCTTCGCTCTATGGCGCCGACCCGGAACTGCCGGTCGTGATCAAAGGCGACGCGACGGTGCAATACCAGCTGGTGATGGATGTCCTCGATCTGGTCGGGCGGGTCGGCATCACGCATCTCGGGCTGGTCACACAGAAGCTGGTCAAGTAGTTGACCCGTCTCGAGCCGTAGCGACCGTGTCGACCTGGCAGCAAGAGCAAGACGAGGACGAGTCGTTCTGGCGTCGGCGCGGCCCGCTGATCGGCGGGCTCGGCCTGCTGCTGGTATTCGGGCTGGTCGGCTGGTTCGCCTTGCGCGGCCTCGGTGGCGCCGGCCCGCCAGAGCCGCCTGCGGTGCAGGAGATCTCGCTGGTTCAACCGCCTCCTCCACCACCGCCACCCAAACTCGAAGAACCGCCACCGCCCGAAGAGCAGGTCGAATTGCCCGAACCGGAACCCGAACCGGAACCGGTGGCCGACGATGCCGAGGCCGACGAGCCGCCACCGGGCGAAGACCTCGGCCTCGATGCCGACGGCGTCGCCGGCAGCGACGGCTTCGGTTTGCGCGCGCGCAAAGGGGGTCGGGGACTGATCGGCGGCGGCGACCGCAACCGCTGGTACGTCGGCGTGATCCAGCGCGACCTGCAGGACCTGCTGGCGAGCAGCGATGACGCGCGGGCGGCGCGGTATGCCGTCACGGTCAAGCTGTGGATTGCCACCGACGGCGGCGTCGAACGTTTTGAACTGACCGATTCAACCGGCAACGAAGAAGCCGACCGCGCACTGCGCACATTGCTGAGCGGACTGCGTTTTGACGATCCACCGCCAGCCGACATGCCGCAGCCGCTCAAGTGGCGCCTGTCGGCCCGCTGAAGCCGCCAAGACAACGAACCATTTTAAGCTGGAACCCGTGTGAAGCCATTGATTAGATTAACGATTGCCCTTTTGACGGCCACCGTCATGAGTTTCGGGACAGCCATCAATCCAGCCGCCGCCGACGAGCGCCAGGATCTCCTGACCCTGAAAGCAACCGTGCTGAATCTGGTCGACGCCCTCGTCGCCCAGGGCGTGCTCGACCGCGACGCGGCCGACGCCTTGGTGCGCAAGGCTGAGCAGGAGGCGCAGGCGACAGCCAGCGCTGAGTCGGGTGGGCAGACGGTGGCTGTCCAGGATCCGTTGGCCCATTCGATGGGTGTCCCGAATTCCGGTGGCGCGAATTCGGTGGGTGTCCCGGGTTCTTCCCCGCCGAATTCGGTGGGTGTCCCGGGATCGGGTGTCGGAGTTTCGGGGTCGGTTGTGCGGGTGCCGTATGTGCCGGAGATGGTCAAGCAGGAGATCCGCGAGCAGGTGCGCTCGGAACTCCGGCGCGATGTGCTGGCCGATGTCGAGGCCAAGGCCAAGGCTGAGCGCTGGGGTACGCCGGATGCGCTGCCCGACTGGGTTAGCAACTTCAAGCTCTCTGGCGACTTTCGCGTACGCCATCAGCTCGACCAGTACGGCAACGAGAATCCCGGCACCTTGAGTCCGGACAACCTGTATCTGGATATCCTCGAAGTGAACGAGGCCGGTGGTATTGGTGCGGCCGGGCCAAACGCCTTTTTCAACACCTCACAAGACGTCAATCGCTGGCGTTTGCGTGGGCGCTTCGAAGTGGCGGCGACGATTGCCGATCGCTGGCTGTTCGACGCTCGCGTCGCCACCGGCGACGGCCGCAATCCGGATTCAACCAACGTCACGCTCGGTGACTATGGTCGCGGCTTCGACATCAATCTGGATCGCGCCTTCGCCCAATACAACGCGCCGGCCAGCGTCGGAGCACCCTGGTTGACTGCCACAGTCGGGCGGCTGCCGAACCCGTTCTATTCGACCGATCTGGTCTGGGATGAGGATCTGAATTTCGATGGCGTTGCGGCCACGTTCCGCTATCGCCTGGGCGACAAAGGTCTCAACGCCATGCCTGACCGGCGCCGTTCGCTGAATCTGACGGCCGCACTGTTCCCGATAGACCAGGTCGAATTCGATAGCGCCGATAAGTGGCTGGCCGCCGGCCAGTTGCATGGCATCTGGGAATTCGACAACCAGAACTCGGTGCAGATGGGCGTCGCGTTCTACGACTACATTCACACCATCGGTCGGCGCAACCCGCTCGGCAGCACGTTGACCAACAGCACCGCACCGGACTTCCTGCAGAAAGGCAATCTGCTCTACAACATCGCCAACGACCCGAATCTGGACGGTGGTCTGAACGATCAGCTGTTCGGGCTGGCCTCGGACTATCGGCTGCTCAACATCACGAGCTCAGTCGACCTCGCCCATCTCGCGCCGTATCACGTGATCCTGACCGCCGACATCGTCAAGAACTATGGTTTCGACGAGAGCGAGATTACGCAACGCACCGGTGGCGTGACTTATCTGTACCCGATCAAGGACCGCACGCTCGGCTGGCGGATGGAAATGCTGGTCGGCTGGCCGGTGATCTCGAAGTTCGGCGACTGGCAGGTCACCGGCGCTTACCGCTACCTGCAACGCGACGCCGTACTGGACGCGTTTACCGATTCCGATTTCCATCTCGGCGGGACGGATTCGCGTGGCTACATCGTCGGGGCCAGCTATGGCCTGGCACGCAATCTGTGGTTCCGTGCGCAGTATCTGTCGGCCAACGAAATCGACGGGCCGCCGCTCGCCATCGACGTGCTGCAGTTCGACCTTAATGCGCGGTTCTAACGTGAAATCCACTCGCCGACTGGCCATCATCAACACTGCGTTGCTGAGCGCACTGCTGATAACCAGTGGGGCCGCCCAGGCCGAAGGTGGCGTTCAGCAGACCCAGCAGGCGCTGCTCAAAGCACAAGGTCTGCTGAAACAACTTGCACAACAGCGCGCCCAGGCCGAGGCCGAAGTCGCGCGCCTGCGCGGTGAACTCGCCGGCAAGGAACGTGCCCTAGCACAGGCAACTGCCGCAGCCGAGACTGGCGCGACGGCCCTGAAAACTGCGGAAGCCAGCATCGCCGCCGGCACTCGCCGCGAGACCGGCCTGGCCAGCAAGCTCGAAAAAACGCAGACACGCCTGAAACTGACCGACGCAAAACTCCACGAAGTCGCTGACCTCTACAAAGCCATGCGCACGCAGCAGGCCGAGACAGAGACTGCGCGTCAGACACTCGAAGCAACGCTGGCGACGACCAGCGCAGCTCTGCATGAGGCCGAGACACACAATCTCGCGCTGTATCAGATGAACCGGGAACTCCTGGAACAATACCAGCACAAGTCCGCCTGGGATGCACTCCGCCAACGCGAACCCCTGACCGGCATCGCCAGCGTCGCAGTCGAGAACGCCGTGCAGGATGCTGAAGATCGCATGGCCGAAGAACTATTACCGGTCAACGAGGCTCAGGCGAATCAGTCGCCTTAACACGTCGCTCGCGCCCTCGGTGCACGTGTCACGGCTCCGTTAACGCGGACATGCTATAAGCATGCGGTCCGCCAGCTGGGCCCAACCCGAACAGCAACCGCACACTCGCCACGAACCCGTATTTATGAATGCAGTCGGCCGCTCGCGGCATCCCGTCAGCACGTTGTATATGTCGGCCGCCCTTGGCGGCTGGGTTCTGCCGGGTGCTATTTGTGCTCTCCTGGCTGCGACCTTGATGGTCGGTGGCACGCGCGAAGTCGGCAGGCTGCTCGACGCCCGCGCAGCTGCCCGACTCCCGGACCGCACAGCAACAGCGTCGGGTGGCTCGACGGTCACCGACAGCAACCCGACAACCGATCTCGGCAGTCTCGCCAACAGCCTGCTGTTTGGGCGATACACACCACCGGCGGCAGATGTCCCGGCCACAGCCGCAGTAAAACCGCCGGCCGCCGCCGAATTGCCCGAAACCTCGCCAGGCGAACTGCCAGAGGCCGGGCTCGGCGTGACGCTGCGCGGCGTGGTGTTTGCCACGGAACCTGCCGCGCGGCGCGCGATCATCGACGGCGGCAGCGGACCGTTCAAAGACTACCGCATCGGCGACAGTCTGCCGGGGGATGCCATCATCCGTTACATCGAGACGCACCGCATCGTGGTCGAGAAAGGGGGCGAACTGCTCGCCGTGTCGCTGCCCGAGACTGCCGGCGGCGCAGCCCTGATCGTGAACGGTATGCCAGAGAACTTTCCGCCGGCACTGCCGACCACGGAGGGGATGTCCGGCATTCCCGGCCCGAACTGAGGGCCTCCTCGAACCGCTGCCCGCCAGCGGATACCCATCTGCTTCACCTTGTCACGGCGCAGGCGCTGGAATAAAGTAGTCCCATGGATTCAGAATCTTGTCATCGATACCTAGAATAGTTATGAATATGCGCCGCCGCTATTTGCGCGCACTGACAGCGACCGTGCTCGGCGCGCTGCTGGCGCTGGGCGGGCTGCAGCCGGTGCTGGTCGATGGCGCCGAAACCGAGGCCGGCGTGGTGCGTGGCGAAAGCGGCGAGATCACGCTCAATCTGCGCGATGCGGATATCCGCGCATTCATCGCCAGCGTAGCCGACATCACCGGCAAGAATTTCATCGTCGATCCGCGCGTCAAAGGCACCGTCACGGTCATCTCCTCGGCACCGACCTCGGCTAGCGGCCTTTACGATATTTTCCTGTCGATATTGAAAGTGCACGGCTTCAGTGCCGTGCCCAGTGGCAAGGTCATCAAGATAGTGCCGGACGCCATCGCCAAACAGGAAGGCGGCGCCGACCCGCGCGTACTTGGCAACGATGCGCTGGTCACCGCGGTCATTCCCGTCAAGCATGTGAGCGCTGCTGAACTCGTGGCCATCCTGCGCCCGCTGCTGCCACAGGAAGCTCATCTTGCTGGCTTCATTGCCAGCAATACTATAGTCATCGCTGACTCAGGCGCCAACGTACAACGACTGATGCGGCTGATCGCTGAACTCGATATCGACGCCGACCTCTCCATCGATCTGGTTCAACTCGAGAATGCGTCGGCCGAGGATCTCGTCACCACGCTGAATGCGCTGACCGGCCCCGGCGGTCAGCAAGGCCAGGTGCCCGGCGGGCAGCCATTCGTTGCTTATCCCCGAACGAATACCATCGTTATTCATAGTGCGCCGGTCGATATGGCTCGCTACAAGCAACTCGTCCGCGCACTCGACGGCCCTGATCATGGGCCCGATCACGTCGAAGTCGTGCCACTCCGTTTTGCTTCGGCGGTCGATCTCGTGCCGGTGTTGCAAGGTGTACTGAGCGGGCAATCAAGTTCGGGTCAGGGTCTCGATGGCGGCCAGCCGCCGGTCGCGCCGTCCGGCCCGGCGGGCTTGTCGATCCAGGCCGATGAATCGACCAATACCCTGATTATCCAGGCTCCGGTCAAGGATATGCGCGTATTGAAAGATGTCATCGCCCAGCTCGACGTGCGGCGCGCACAGGTCCTGGTCGAGGGCATCATTGCCGAACTCACGACCCAGCGCGCCGACGAACTCGGCGTGCAATGGCAGACCAGTAGAACGAATTCCGGATTAGTCACCGGTACCTTGTTTCCCGGCGTGCAATCCGGCGGCATCGACAGCGCGCTCGGCGAGAACGGGCTCGAGCTCGGTACCGGTCTCACTTTCGGCCTGATGCGGACCGGCGATATCCGCGTGCTGCTGCGCGCGCTGAGCTCGGACCGTTATACCAACGTGCTGTCGACACCGACCTTGATGACGCTCGATAACGCCGAAGCGGAGATCGTCGTCGGCCAGAACGTGCCGTTCGTCACCGGGCAGTTCACCAATAACACGACCACGCCGGACAATCCGTTTCAGACCATTGAGCGCAAGGACGTCGGCATCCTGTTGCGCGTCAAGCCGCAGATCAACGAAGGCGACACGGTGACGCTCGAACTCGAACAGGAAGTCTCCAGCGTCGACAGTTCGACCTCGGGCGCCGACCTCATCACCAATAAACGGTCAATCAAAACCACGGTGCTGGTCGATGACAAGAACATCGTCGTATTGGGCGGATTGATCCAGAAAGATCTGCGCGAGAACGACCAGAAAGTGCCGTTCCTTGGTGACATACCACTGCTCGGCCAGCTGTTCAAGAATGCCCGCAGCGATGTGACCAAGACCAATCTGATGGTCTTCCTGCGGCCATCGATCGTGCGCGATAAAGCCGGCAACCAGGCCACCGCCGCCAAGCGTTACGATTATCTGCAGGAACGCCAGCTCGAAGCCGAACCGAAACGTCGCAATCTGTTGCGCCAGGAGGCGCCGAGCCTGCCGGCGATCGACGGACTGCTCGAATGAACGTGCCGTTCGCATTCGCGCGCCGCCACGGCGTGTTCGTGCGCAAAGGAGTCGACGATGAAGCGCCGGTGGTGGTGTTCCGTCACGGTACGGCCAGTTCGGCGTTGGCCGAAGCGCAGCGCGTAATCGGTCACCCGGCTGAACTGCTCGCACTTTCCGACGACGAATTCGAACGCGCGCTGCAGTTGAGCTACGAGGGCAACGCACAGAGCAACGATCAGGTCATCGCCGACATCAACGACGAGTTCGATCTGGCCTCGCTCGCCGAAGGCCTGCGCGAACCGACCGACCTGCTGGAAAGTGCCGACGATGCACCGATCATCCGCCTGATCAACGGCGTTATCGCGGAAGCCATTCGCGAGAATGCGTCTGATATCCACATCGAACCGTTCGAATCGCGATTGTCTATTCGACTGCGTGTCGATGGCGTCCTGCGTCAGGTCATGGAGCCGCCGGCGGCCATCGGGCCACTGCTGGTCTCGCGCATCAAGATCATGGCGAAACTCGATATCGCCGAGAAACGCGTACCGCAGGATGGCCGCATTTCACTGCGCATCGCCAACCGGCCGGTCGACGTGCGTGTCTCGACGATTCCTTCCGGCGGCGGTGAAAGAGTGGTTTTGCGTCTGCTCGACAAACAGGCCGGCCGACTGAATCTGGAACAGATCGGCATGGATACCGCGACGACGGGTGATATCGATCGCATCGTGCATCTGCCGCACGGCATTTTTCTGGTCACCGGCCCGACCGGTTCGGGCAAGACAACGACCCTGTATGCGGCGCTCACCCGCATCAACGACCGCAGCCGCAATATCATGACGGTCGAGGATCCGATCGAGTATTACATCGACGGCATCGCGCAAACCCAGGTCAACACCAAAGTCGACATGACGTTCGCGCGCGGTCTGCGCGCCATTCTGCGCCAGGATCCGGATGTCGTTATGGTCGGCGAAATCCGCGATCTCGAAACCGCGCAGGTGGCTGTGCAGGCCAGTCTGACCGGACATCTGGTGCTCTCGACCCTGCATACGAATTCCGCGGTCGGCGCGCTGACCCGCCTCCGTGACATGGGCACCGAGCCATTCCTGCTCGCTTCCAGTCTGGTCGGCGTGTTGGCGCAGCGGCTGGTGCGGCGATTGTGCCCGCGTTGCCGAAATCCACTGACGCCGGATCACGCACTCGCCGCAAGACTTCAGACCACTGACGAAGCGCTCGCCTCCGGTACGCTGTTCGAAGCCGTGGGTTGCGCGCATTGTCTGCAGATAGGTTTTCGTGGGCGCACCGCGCTCTATGAACTCGTCACCATCGACAAGGAAGTTCGCCGCCTCATTCATGATGATGCCGGTGAACCTGCTATCGAAGACTGCGTGCGGCGTCATTCGGAGAGCCTGTTCGCCAACGGCCTCGGCAAAGTGCTGGCCGGTGAGACCACCGCGGAAGAACTGATCCGCGTCACGCTCGCAACCTGACACTGGCCGCGCGCAGCCGTGCCCGCTTACGATTATCTGGCGCTGACCGCCGATGGGGCGCGCCGACGTGGGGTCACTGAAGCTGACACACTTCAGCAGGCGCGTCAGCGTCTGCGCGATCAGGGACTGGTCCCGCTCAGCGTGTCGAGTTCGCGCCGAGAGAGCGGTACGCGTCCGCCACGAGCACGGCTCTCTGCGGACGAAGTTGTCCTGTTCACCCGCCTGCTGGGCACACTGCTCGCGTCGGGCCTGCCGGTAGACGATGCGCTGACGGCACTCTCGAAGCAATCCGAGGGCGCTGAGTTCAAGCGCGTCGCACTCGATGTGCGCGCCCGCGTGCTCGAAGGCCATGGGCTGGCCGACGGCCTCGATCAGTTTCCGCGGGTGTTCCCCGCTGTTTATCGCGCAACGGTTGCGGCCGGTGCGCAGACGCGGCATCTGCCGACTGTGTTGAACCGTCTCGCTGATTTTCTCGAAGAGCGCCAACGGCTCGCGCAGCGCTTGCGAGTCGCCATGATTTATCCGGCCGTATTGACCGTGGTCGCGATTGCCGTGGTTACCGGTCTGCTCGCTTATGTCGTGCCGGAAGTCGTCAAAGTGTTCGAGCAGATGGATCGGGAACTGCCGGCGATAACGCGTTTCCTGATCGGGACCAGCGCGTTCGTACGCAGCTACGGACTGATTGTTGCCGCCTGTCTGCTCGGCCTGGGCCTGTTCGTGCGTCATACGCTACGTCGCGCAGGCCCACGCCTTGCGCTCGATCGACTGCTTCTGAGGCTGCCGCTGACCGGTCGCATGCAGCGCGAAGCAGATGGCGGGCGCTTTGCGCGCACGCTCGCCATTCTGCTCGGCAGCGGACTGGCCATGCTGGAGGCGTTGACGATCGCGACCAAGTCGGTCGGTAACACAGCGACCGGGCTCGAACTCGACCGCGTGATTGAGCGCGTCCGCGAAGGCACTGCGCTGAGCCAGGCGTTGGCTCAGGTCGAGGGGCTTCCGCCGTTGCTGGCCCATCTCGTCGCCAACGGCGAGAGCTCGGGTGAATTGCCGAAAATGCTCGATTCCGCCGCCGACGCGCACGAACGGGGCCTGCAAATGAAAATCGCCATTCTCATGGGGCTCGCCGAACCAGCCCTGATCCTGATCATGGGTCTGGTCGTGCTGGTCGTTGTACTCGGCATACTGCTGCCGATCTTCGACATGAATCGACTGGTGTAAGTGCGACGCTACTGCGGTCGCGGCGGCAGCGCGGCGCCGCGATTACGCAGACTCAACTGCGCGTCGACGAGGCCAGCGACGGCGTTGGCGCTGATGGCGGCCTGTTCGACGTCGATACCGTGGTCGTTCCGTAAGCGCAACAACCAGGTGGTCAAGTCCGTGAACGGCGCGGCCTCGAAGAACACGCTCAATGCATCGGGGCCGAGTGGCGTCATGCGTCTGGTGTAGGGTTGTATACCGGCCGTCTGTGCCGTCGCCGTTACGACCGAGACCAGTGCACCGGGTGCGACCGGCGACGGTATCGTCATCTGCCCCGGCGCGCCCACCGACTGCACTTCACGATTCACCTCGGTCAAATGCGTGTGCAGGCGTCTCTCGGCCTGCACACGCAGCGCCAGGCGTTCGTTGCTCTGCATCAGGGGCTCGAGCAGAAACAGAAAATACGCAGCACCGAAAACCACACTCGCGCCGACGACGAGAATGATCTTCTCCTGCGTACTGCGATCGTCCAGCCAGGCGCGCATCACTGGCCCTCGCCGACGCGCAGTCGCGAAACAATTTTGTCGGTCGCCGACTCCGTCGACAACATCTCAGCGCTCAAGCCCGCAGCCACCAGCGCTGCGCGCAGGGTCTCGGTATCGTTCATGGTCATTGTTTCAACCGCAAGTTCGAATGAACTGCCGGAAAACGTGATGATCGCGATGCGAGTGTCAGCCGGAAAATCCGCAGAGCTGACGGCATCGAGGCGCGCCAGAAGTTCAAGAAACCGCGACGGTGGAACGACGTTACCGCGCATCGCGAGGAGCGCCTGATCGGCCTGCACGCGGGCATTCACCACGCGCGTGACGTCGGGGAAAGTCTGCTTGAACAGAGCGTGGTTGGCAGCACTCAAAGCGGCCACCGCCCGCGTCTGCAGCTGGTTCTGCCCAACCAGCAGCGCCGGCCAGCCAACGATCAGCAGCACTGTGCAGGCCGCAACCGCACCCCAGAGTCTGGCGCTGCGAGCGGCAAGTCGCGGGTCACGCACGCTGTCGACGAGGCTGAGCGGCGCAGCGTTGGCGAGCGTTGCCAGCGCCATCTCGTCATCGATAGGCGCATGCCAGGTGAGCGCAAGTCCGGCGCAGGCGCTGCGCGGGAACGTACTCTGCGCATCATCGTTGGCATAGACGTCGATACCCTCGGTCAGGGGGAATTCGCGCCGGAGTTCCACAATGAGTCCAGGGAGCGCAGCCTGCGTCACCTTGATGCCGGCGTACACGGCTGTTCGTACAGTCGCCATGTCGCCGTCAAGAACGACGGTCCAACTCGCGGCAGCGAGTGGCAGCGCGCAGAACTCCGGTGCGACGGCGCGCGGGCGCAGCCCGGCCGCTCTCAGCGCTTGCACGATGGACTCGAACAGCGGGCGGGCAATCGCGGCGACCAGATAGCGACCGACAGCCAACGGTACATGCGCCAGACGAACCTGTTCCAGCGGCTGCGCGAGCCGCTCTTCGATCGCATAAGGCAGTGCCTGGCGCACGGTTCGCGCATCGCCTGTCGGCAGCTCGGCGAGCAGCAGGGTGACCAGAGCGCCATCGAGCAGCAAGGTCGGTTCGCGCCCGGCCAAGGTTGCGGCAAACTCAGCGTAATTGCCGCTGGTCCATGCTCCCGCCGCCTCGCGCCAGCGCAAGCGGGTCGGGTCGTCGACCTCGATCCAGGCAAGGGCCGCGTCACTCATCGAGATAACCAAGGCTGCGTTGCACGACGCTCGTTTTCAGCTGATCGCGGCGCCCGAGCAGCGCGCGGGCCTGCGTCGTCGAGCGACCGCTGGCCACGTTCATGTCGAGCTGAAAATAGGTAGTCGCCGTTGCCAGGCCGACAGCGACCAGCGGCCGGCCGAACAGTACCGGCAGATTCATGAACTGGTCGATGCTCTCGAATGGCTTTACTTGGCGTGCATTGATGACCATCTTCGCCGCACTCGCATCCATTGCCGGCGCGAGACTCATGAGCACAGTCTCGTCGGCGGTGTTGACGTTGATCGGCGACTGCCCCGGCAAAGCGATGATATGCGGTGCGAGTTTTGCGCGAACATCGGCATCGAATCCGCGAACAAGTGCGAGCTCGGTGACATCGACCAGCGCTTGATTGGCGGTGCGATACGGCACCGGCAGCTCGGTGTAATAGTCGTCTTCAGCGCCGTTAGGAAAGCGAACGTCGCTGTCACTATCCATCCAGTCGAGCAGCGCGGGCAGCAACGCTTCGTCGAGATCGAGCGTACGGAGCAACAGTGAAAAACGCGCGATGGCGACCTGTTGTGGTGTCAAAACGAGCGCAGTCGCGCCTGCCGTGGGTGCTGTTGCGCCAGCAGCTGACGGCGTCGCCGCGATCGCGGCGGCGACAGCCGGGAGCATTGCCAGTGCCTGCATGCCGGGGTCGATGACCGTTGCATCGGCTGCGGCGGCATTGGGGGCTTTCGGTGCGGCGCCATCCTCCGCTGCCGCTTGTGCCGTCGTCGATGGGTCGGTCGATGGGTCGGACATCGCGTTTGAGAGCGCGCTGGTCGTCGCTGAACTGCCAGCACCATCGGAACGCTCCGTGATGACCGGGGTTGGCGGGATCACGCCGGCCCCCGTACCGAGCCCGCCGCCGGCCGGATCGAACGCGAGGCTGTTTACATTGAAACGACCTTGCAGGTCGTGCAGCTGAGCCCGGCCTTGGCCACCGGCTAGCGCGCTCAGCAAAGTTGTCTCGGCCCACATTTCGGTGGTCGTATCCGTCTCGCCACGTTTGCTGTCAGCGGCCAACGCCGCCTGCGACTGCCGTTCGAGATCCGTGAAGACCACGGCTGCGTTTGCAGCCTCGGTCAGTCGTGTACTGACACTGATGTCATGCACCGATCGCAACCCGACACTGGCCGCGATGCCGACGACGATGACAACCAGCATCATCGCGCCAAGCAGAGCGATACCGGCTTGATGAGGTGCTGGACTCATTGCGCGCGCACCACCAGCCGGCGCAGGTAGCGTCCAGATCCGAGATCGAAGCGGAATTCGATACCGTCCGGCAGCGCCCCCGCAGTTGCGGTGGAAGTGCCGACGCTTCCGGGAGGCCAGCTGTCCTGCCAAGTGCCACCAGCAAAGAAACGAACAGCGAGACCCTCGACGCCGGTCAGCAGGCGACGTGTCGTAAAAGCGGTCACAGGCGTACGATCAAGTGCACTCCACACGTCTCGATAGAGCTGACCCTCCTCGAGCCGGTAACGAACGCGACGCAGTGCCACCGCATCGGTCTCGCCGCCCGGCACTGGCGAGACATGCCGGGTGAGGCTCAATAGTTCGCCAGCGAGACCGGCCCGTAGCGCCGGCTCCGGTTCGCCGAGTGCGTCGCGCACGCTGCGTGCGCGCAATTCCTTGAAGTCCGTCTCGAGCATGATGGCTGCGAATTCTAGCCGATCGTAGCGTCCGGCAGCCGCCTGCAAGCCGTGCTCGAGCGATAGCAGATGTCGGAGCCCACCATACGACAGCACACTCATGATGGCGAAGATGCTGACCGCGACGAGCAGTTCGATCAGCGTAAAGCCGGCAGTTCGCCGCGTCACAGCGCCGCCTCGCGCGGCAGCCGACGGCTCAATCTGGCGAGCGGTGTAACCTGGCGTACAGCATCGCGAACATCAACCACGACATCATCGAAAGCCGGTCCTGACTCGGTCGAGAGTCCCAGACTGTCGCTGTTGTCACGGTCGTCGCGGTGGATATCGCTGCGCTGATGTCCGGCATCGTCGCTGCCGGCATACCCATCCAAACTGTCGACGACCGGTGTGACGCTGATGGTGTAACGATAGCGTCGGCCGAGCATGGTCTCGCGACCGTTCTTTTCAGTCGCTGTGAGGTCACCGCCAACGAGCGTCAATTCGTTCATGACGTTTTCGGCCACCCATTGTGCAAGCAGCCGCCGCTCCAGATAGGACTGCGTGTCGATCGCCTGCCTCAACACGGCCAATGTGCCACCCAGCGCGCCCGCGACCAGGGCCAGAGCGACCAGTACTTCGAGCAGCGTGAAACCAGCTTGGTCAGGTTTGTTCACGGTGCTCCGGCGATCCATGTCGCCACGCTCCGGCCATCGAGGTCGGTGTTGAATTCGAAGTAGCCGGCCTTGCTGCGATGACTGAGACGCAAGGCGGGGAGCGTGGTTTCGCCGCTGGGCAGACAAACGACGTCGGGCGCTGTGGAGGTGCCGGTCTGCGACGGGCGATTCACCGCAGCTCGGCGCGTCGCCAGCAGCATTTCGGGCGGCAATGAAACACGTTCGTCACCGCGGGCCTGCCACGACCCGCGATAGCGCACGAGTTCGTAGGCTGTGTTCAGATTGCGGATTCCGACAGGCGTCGCCGACAGCACCGCCGTCAGCCGGCAGTCGTCCAGCGTGTGCAGGTAGCGATCGGCTTCGAACGCCATGCGCTGCCGTGCTCTATCGGGCGCCTGCAGGCGAACCAGCACGACCATCGTACCGATAATGGCAACGACGACGACCAGTTCCAACAAGGTGAAGCCGCACGCGTCGTCGGCGTGCGGCCTGCGTGGTCGCTTACTCCGCTGCCCAGTTGCCGATATCCGCATTGAATCCCTCGCCACCGGGAACACCGTCAGCGCCGTGCGTGTAGAGATCGTAGGTATCGTGCTGGCCCGGGAACAGATACTGATATTCGCCGCCCCACGGATCGGTCGGAACGGCATCGATGTAACCGTCGTCCTTGTAGCGTGAACCCGGTGGCAGACTTGCGGGCTTCTTGACCAGCGCCTCAAGGCCCTGCTCGGTTGTCGGGTAAGCGAGATTGTCGAGCTTGTAAAGGTCGAGCGCGGCGCCAATCGCACGAACGTCCTGCTGAGCCCGCACCACGCGGGCCTCATCGGGGCGCGACATGATGCGCGGCACGACGATGGCGGCCAAGATGCCGAGAATGACCACGACGACCATGACTTCGATCAGGGTGAAGCCCCCGTCTGCTCGTAACCGCATACCGCTATAACCGTGAACTGCTGCCATGTTTGATTCTGCTGTGAGTCCTGCAGGGGTTGGACGCGGCGCCGAGTTTACCAGTGCACTGTGACATAAGGCATGCTGTAATCGCCCCCGCGCGTAGTCGGCCGGGAACTCTCCCGGTTCCCGGCAGGTCCTTCTGCCATTAGAATCGACGCCCTGGCGCTGACCATGCACCAGCTCCGTCCCACTTCCGAGTACGCGAAACAGGCCCACGTGGATACCAAGACATCGAGCCGCGAGGCATTGTTCCGGCTGCGCGACTATGTCGCCCAGCGCATCATTGGCCAGGATCACCTGGTCGAAAGACTGCTCGTTGCCCTGCTCGCCGACGGCCACCTGCTCGTCGAAGGCGCACCCGGGCTGGCCAAGACGCGTGCCATCAAGGTGCTCGGCGAAGGCATCGAAAGCGAGTTTCATCGGATTCAGTTCACGCCCGATCTGCTGCCGGCTGACTTGACCGGCACGGAAATCTATCGGCCGCAGGACGGCTCTTTTGTCTTTCAGCAGGGCCCTTTGTTTCACAACCTGGTGCTGGCCGACGAAGTCAATCGCGCGCCGGCCAAAGTGCAGTCAGCCTTACTCGAAGCAATGGCCGAGCGCCAGATAACGATTGGTCGGGTGTCGTATCCCCTGCCGCCGCTGTTCCTGGTGATGGCGACACAAAATCCGCTCGAACAGGAAGGCACCTATCCGCTGCCGGAAGCACAGCTCGACCGCTTCCTGCTGCACATCCAGGTCAGCTATCCCGATCACGCTGCTGAAAAGCGCATCCTGCAACTGGCGCGGGACGAAGCCGCCGCACCGGCGGTGACGCCAGGGAATACCAATCCTCGCCATGCGCCGGTCGTCGATCAGGCGCAGATCTTTGCCGCACGCAGCGAAGTACTCGGCGTGTACATGAGCGACGACGTCGAAAATTATCTGATGGAAATCATCTTTGCGACGCGCGCGCCGTCCGCTTATGGCAGCGATCTGGCAAGCTGGCTTGCCTATGGTGGCAGCCCGCGCGCAACGATAGCACTCGATCGCGCTGCGCGTGCGCACGCCTGGCTACGCGGCGAAGATTTCGTCAGTCCGGCCGATGTTCAGAACGTCGCGCGCGATGCGCTCCGCCACCGTATCATCCTGAATTACGAAGCCGCTGCCGATGGCATCACGGCCGACCGCTTCGTCGACGAACTGCTGAGCCGCGTGGCCGTGCCGTGAATCGGCCTCACCTGTAGCTAGCTGCCATGAATGCCACGCAGGCAGCGCAAGTGGCCAGCGTTCTAGTTCCCGGACTGGAACGCGTCGAACCGCAACTGCGCGAATTGATGCGGCTGGCTGCCGGTGCCCGCGCCCTACCCTCGTGGTCGCGAACCATTCGCGCCAGCCAAAGCGGCCAGTTTCTTTCGGCGCTGCGTGGCCGCGGCATGGAATACGACGAATCGCGGCCATATCAGCCGGGCGACGACATCCGTCAGCTCGACTGGCGGGTCACTGCGCGTACGGGTAAACCGCATACCAAGTTGTTTCGCGAAGAACGCGAGCGACCGGTGTTTCTCTGCGTCGATTATCGCAGGCCGATGTTTTTCGCGACGCGCGGCGTGTTCAAGGCCGTGCAGGCCGCCCGCCTCGCTGCCGTGTTGGCCTGGCGCGCGCAGCAGAACGGCGACCGCGTCGGCGGTTTCGTCTTTGCCGATGCCATGCATCACGAGCTGCCGCCGCGGCGCAGTCGCACAGCCGCGCTGCAATGGGTCAAGCTGCTCGCCGACACCGCGCCGGCCTGCCGCCAGGCCATTGCCATTGGGGCGACGGCCGCCGCCGAGGCGCCGCTTGCCAATGCGATCACGCGACTGCAACGCGTCGCAAAACCTGGCAGCCTGGTATTTCTGATCAGCGATTTCCGCGCCTTTGACGACACCGCTGCGGCTGGACTGGCACGCCTTGCACAACATACCGACACGGTATTGATAGCGGTGCACGATGCGTTGGAGGCTGAGTTCCCGGATCTGGACGGGCCCGCCGCAATTGCCGACGGGCGCCGAACGCTGCGTCTGGCCGATATCTCGACAGCTCAGCGTGCCGACTATGCCCAGCAGTTCGCGGCACGCGTCGATACGCTGCGCCAGATCGCCCGAACACAGCGCCTGTTGTTCACTGTCACGGATACCACGGCCGACCCGGTCGCGACCCTGGTGCGTCTGCTGGGTGGACGATGACGACCGATCAGACAACGCTACCGCTGCGTGACATTCACCTTCCGGCTGTGGTTTCGTGGTGGCCTCTGGCGACGGGCTGGTGGATAGCGCTCGCCGTATTGGTGGTGGCCTCAGCCGCGGCAGGCTGGCTGTGGCTACGCCATCGTCGTTACCGCACGCGCCGCGAGGCGCTGGCCGGACTCTCCCGAGCCGAGGCGCACTATGCCGCGAACCACGATGCCCATGCGCTGGCGCGATCGCTCTCGCAGTTGCTGCGACAGGTCGCGCTCATTTACGGCGGATCAGGCGCAGCCGCGGCAACGGATGCGCGCTGGCTGGCCGTACTTGGCGAGCTGGCCGGTGAGCCGTGGCCCGAGACCACCGCCCGGGTGCTGCTGGTAGCGCCCTATTCGGCACGCGCCGCGGAACTCATCGAGCATCCGACGTATCTCTCGGCGACAGCGCTGGCAAGGCGCTGTTTTGAACGACTGCCTGCGCGCCCTGCCCGTGTTTCAGTTTGAGTGGCCGTGGCTGTTTGCCGTCCTGCCGCTGCCGTGGCTGGTGCGGTTGCTGCTGCCAGCCGCAGCCAGCGCGGCTGGCGCCGCGCTGCGTGTACCGGCACTGATCGATTTCGAAATCCTGCTGGGCGCCGCGCGAGGTCTGCGTCGTCCACGCAGTGGACTGCTGTTGGCCGTACTTGCCTGGCTCGCGCTGGTCGCGAGCGCAGCGCGCCCGCAATGGCTGGGTGAAGCCGTCGAAGTGCCGATCAGCGGCCGCGATCTGATGCTCGCAGTTGATCTGTCGGAAAGCATGCGCGAAACGGATTTCGTCCTCGACGGACGGCCAGTGGACAGGCTCACGGCGATCAAGTCGGTCGCACGCGAGTTCATCGCCCGTCGTGTCGGCGATCGACTCGGCTTGATCCTTTTCGGTCAGCAGGCATACCTGCACGTGCCGCTGACTTTCGATCGCGATACCGTGCAGCAGCTGCTCGACGAATCGGTGATCGGGCTGGCCGGCCGGCAGACCGCCATCGGTGATGCGCTGGGTCTTGCCGTTAAACGCCTGCGCGACGAGCACGCTACGCACAAGGTGCTCATCCTCATGACCGATGGGCGCAATACGGCCGGCGGCATCGAACCGCTGCGCGCCGCTGAACTTGCCGCCAGCGCCGGGTTGACCGTGCATACGATAGGTGTCGGCGCGGATGAAGCGATCCAGCGCGGGTTTTTCGGCACGGTCCGCATCAATCCCTCCGCCGATCTGGATGAAACCACGTTGAAAGCGATTGCCGAAAAAACCGGCGGTCAGTATTTCCGGGCCCGCGATACGCAGGAATTGGAATCCATCTACGCTGCGCTCGACGAACTCGAACCGCTGGATCACAACGGCGAACATTTCCGCCCGACCACGGCACTGTTCTATTGGCCACTGGCGCTGGCGCTGAGTCTGGTCGCCACGCTTCTGCTGCTCCAGACCCGCCGTGCTTCGCAGCGTCTGCCGGCATGACTGCGGATTTTCATTTTCTGCGTCCGGCCTGGCTGTTTGCCCTGCTGCCCCTCGCGCTGCTGGTCTGGTACGCGCTCCGCGCACGCCAGCGCGGCGGCGCGTGGTCGCGCGTGTGCGATCCCGCTCTGCTGCCATTCGTGCTCGAAAACGCGGGTACTGTCCGTCGCGGCCGTGCCGGCTGGCTGCTGTGGTGTGCCGGCGGACTTGCCATCGCTGCACTCGCGGGACCGGTGTGGGAACGTGCCCCGGTGCCGGTATTCCGCGGCGATTCAGCACTGGTCATCGCACTCGACCTGTCGGCCTCGATGAATGCCGAGGACCTTGAGCCATCGCGCCTGGCACGCGCACGTTTCAAGGTCGCCGATCTGTTGCGCTTGAGAACAACCGGTCAGACCGCGTTGCTGGTATTTGCCGCGCAGCCGTTCACGGTCACGCCACTGACTGACGACAACGACACCCTGTTGGCGCAGTTGCCGGCACTCGAAACTGCCATCATGCCGGTACAGGGCAGCGCTCCTGCTGCGGCCATCAAGCGTGCCGGCGAACTGCTGGCGCAAGGGGGGATCCGCGGCGGACATGTGCTGCTGGTGACAGACGGTGGCGATTCACAGGCACTGGCGCAGGCAACCGCGCTGGCAGAAGACGCGCCATTCCAGTTGAGTGTGCTCGGCATCGGCACCACCGAAGGCGCGCCAGTCCCCGATGCCGGTGGTGGTTTTGCCAAGAACGGTCGCGGCGAAATCATCCTGAATCGTCTGCCGCAGACACAACTGGTCGCCCTCGCGCGAGCTGGCGACGGTCATTATGCCGGCATCACCAGAGACGACAGCGATATCCGCGCACTGCTCGGCTTCATGGCCTCGGCGCACGCTGACGAAGCGCAACGCCTGCAGGATTTGCGCAGCAGCCAGTGGCGTGAGTTCGGCCCCTGGCTGCTGCTGCCGCTGTTGCCGCTCGCAGCTTTGGCGTTTCGTCGTGGTTTGATTGTGCTGGCGGCGGCCGTGCTGTTGGGCACGCTCGCCCGGCCCGCCGAGGCTGGTTGGTGGTTGACCCCAGATCAGGCCGGCCAGCGCGCGTTTCAGGACGGCGATTATGCTGGCGCCGCGCAGCGCTTTCACGACCCTGCCTGGCGCGCCGCAGCGCGCTATCGCAGCGGTGAGTTCGACGCCGCGCTGACTGACTTGAACGCCACCGACGGCCCGCAGGCCGAATACAACCGCGGCAACGCACTGGCCCGTCTCGGCCGGCTCGACGAAGCCCTGGCTGCGTACGATCGCGCGCTGACCCAACTGCCTGGTGACGCCGACACACTGCATAACAAAGCACTGGTCGAAAAACTGCTGGAACAGCAAAAGCAGGACCCACCGCCCGATCAGCAGTCGAGCAAGCCGCAAAACAAACCGAAAGAACCGCAGGACCAGCCGGGCGAGCAAGGCGGCGACAACGACATGAGCGGCGGCCAGAAAGATCAGCAGCAGCGCCAGAACATGTCGGCTGGCAACGCCGGTGGCGGCGCCCAGGGCGAAGAACAGGAAAAATCGCAATCCGGTGCCGGCGAACAGCAGTCGGCCGCCGACAAGCAGCGCGAGCGACAGGCGAAAGCAGGCGACGACGAACCGAAAGACGCCAAATCGGCTCGCCAGCAACGGGCGAAGAACGATGTCGCCGCCAGCGCCGAAGAAGCCCAAGCGACCGAGCAGTGGCTGCGCCAGATCCCGGACGATCCAGCCGGACTGCTGCGACGCAAGTTCCAGTACCAGTACAAACAGCTTTACGGCAACCAGCAGTCGGCAGGTGATCCATGGTAAGTAGACGGCACCCGCTCCGCCGTGCAGAAATCGTGCTGGGACTGTTGCTGTTGGTCGGCACAGCAGCTGCACAGGCCACCGTCGAGCTCGATATCACGCCCGACCCGGCCGTCCTGAACGAGTCGACCCGCTTGACCTTCCGCGCCACTGGTGAAGTCGATGGCGAACCGGACTTCACGCCGCTCGAGGCGACGTTCGACATTATCGGGCGCAATCGCCAGACCGCCATCAGCTGGATCAACGGTCGCCGTGAAGAGTCGACCTCATGGACACTGAATGCAATGCCGCGGGCGGCCGGACGCGTGCAGTTGCCGGCGATCCGTTTCGGCCGCGAACAGAGCCTGCCGCGCACACTCGAAGTGGTCAGCGGAGCCGCCGGACCGCAGGACGACAGCGCCGATATCTTGCTTGAAGTCGCCGCCGAACCCGGCAGTCCTTACGTTCAGCAGCAGGTCACCTACACCGTTCGCCTGCTCCATCGCGTCGAACTGAGCAGTCCGCGCTTCTCAGCGCTGACGACCAGCAGCGATGCGATCGTCAAGCCGCTGGGGCAGGGTCGCCAATACGTCGAGAAAGTGAATGGCCGGAGCTATGAAGCATTCGAACAGCGCTATGCCGTGTTTCCGCAAAAAAGCGGTCGGCTGACCATCAACCCGGTCGTGCTGACGACCCAGGTCGTGACGGGAACACGCTCGTTCTTCGACCCGTTCTCGCAGTCTTTGACGACCCGACGCGTCGAATCGAAAGCGATCCATCTCGAGGTCCGGCCGGTTCCGGCCAGTTTCCCGGCCGGCGCCAACTGGCTGCCGGCGCGACGACTTCGCCTCTACGAAGAGTGGGAACCAGACAGCAATACCTCGACCGCTGGTACGCCGCTCGCTCGCACCTTGTTTCTGTGGGCCGACGGCCTGATTGCCGGTCAGCTGCCTGAATTCAAACTGGCTGATATCGCCGGCGTGAAACTGTACCCGGATCAGGCGCAAAGCAACGAACAGGATACGGCGACTGGTTTCACGGCCGTGAAACAACAGAAATTCGCGATTATTGCGAATGCCAATGGTGAGCTGCGTTTCCCGCCGATCGAGATCCCGTGGTGGAATACGGAGACCGACAGTCTTGAAATCGCGCACTTGCCCGAGCGTGCACTGAGCGTCAGCGGCGCGCGGAGTGAACCGCCGCCGGCTTCGACCGGCGCTGCGGATACTACCGCAGCCGCCGCCATCGAACCGACTGCCCCGCCAGCAACCGGCGCCGCACCGGTGATCGAGAATGCCGGTATGCGCCGCTGGCGCAGTATTGCGATGCTGGCGACGCTCGCCTGGCTAGCGACACTGGCGCTGTGGGCCTGGCAAGTTCGCCGCAGCCACCGCGACGGCCCGGTCGCGCCAACTGGCGATCTGGCGCTGGCGGGGAACCGCCGACGTGCGCGTCGCGCGCTGACGCAGGCCTGCGCGCGCAATGAGCCGCTGGCGGCTCGTGAAGCGCTGCTGGCCTGGGCGGCCAGCACGACTACGCTTGCGCGGCCACGCACCCTCGGTGCCATTGCCGTTGCTGCGGGTGGCGAACTCGGGCGGGCCATCGGCGAACTCGAACGCCATCTCTACGGCCCGCCATCAGCCTCTGGACAAGCCTGGCAGGGCGCGGCGCTGGCTGCCGCGGCGAGCGCGCTCGGTAGTCGTGAGCACGAGCCAGACGACGACGTGAGCAGCGAACTACCGCCGCTGTTCAAACTCGTCAAGCCGTAGCCGCTCTTTGGCCTCTGCAGTTAGTTAGACGGCCATCACAATTTGCGCACGCGCGTCGACCGGGAGCGAAAATTAGTGTCGTAGTTCGCTCGCCAGGCTCTACACTGAGTGAAAATCCCGCTCGATTTCCGCCGGACTCCGCGCGGATCCGAGGTAGCCCATGCCCGCGACGCCCACAGTACTGGCCATCGACGACAACGCGACCATCCGCAAGGCGGTGGCGATGCGACTCGTGGCCAAGGGCTTCGAAGTGGTCACGGCCGCCGATGGCGAAAGCGGTCTGGCGCTGGTCGAACAACGGCCTTTCGACGTCATCCTGCTCGATCTGGTGATGCCCGGCATGCGCGGCGACGAAGTGCTGCGGCGACTTCGCGACCGTTATCCGGCGACTGACCTGCCCGTCATCATGCTTGCGGCCAGCGGGAATGCTGCAGATATTCAACGCAGCCTGGATCTCGGCGCGAACGACTACATCGTCAAGCCCGGCCATCTGCCGACGCTTGTTGCGCGTATCCATACGCAGCTCGCGCTGCGCGACACGCTGGCCAGCCTGCGTGCGCAGACCACCGGGAGCACGCAAGCTTGGGCGAAGTCCGCAGACAATGTCATGAACTCGAGCAGCGGGGACGGCCTTGCCCTGCCTTACGCGCTGCTCTATGAACACGCCCCCGGCAACAGTTTTACCCTGACCAGCGCCGGCGTGGTTCGCCATGTCAGCCAGCATGCCGCTGAGGCGCTGGGCTATCGACCCGACATGCTGCTCGGTCATTCGTTTGCCGATTTGTATCGTGTCGCCGATCGCCGACAGATCGAAGCGCATCTGGCGCGTGCCCGCCAGTTCCCGGACCGCGTGCATCATTGGGAAATGCACCAGATCATGGAGAACGGCGAACGCGTGCGCATGCGACATCTCGGCCGCGCGCTCGACGTCGGCGGTGACATGCTGCTGTTGGTGGCCTGCGAAAATATCGACGACGCCTGGAAGCTCGGCCGCCGGCTCGCACTTCAATCGCGCCATGACCCGCTGACCGGACTGGTCAATCGTCAATCGCTCGAGCAGCGCATGCATCAGCTGCTCGACAATCCGCCGGGCGAAACGCCTGGGCATGCACTCGCCGTCATCGAAATCGACGAATTCAAACTGGTCAACGACAGCTGCGGCAAAGCGGCCGGCGACGATCTGTTGCGCCACGTCGCGCGACAGCTGAAAACGCTCGCTCGCGGGCGCGATACCGTTGCCCGCATCGGCGGCGACGAATTCGCCATGCTGATCGAGGATTGTTCACTGGAAGCGGCACGCAGCGCGCTGGACGGCGTCCATCGCATTATCGCCGTGCAGGATTTCGAGTGGCAATCGCGGCGTTTCCGCCTGTCGGTCAGCATCGGGCTGGTGATGCTCGAACCCGGCGCAGCCTCGCCCGGTGAAATGCTCGGCATGGCCGACGCCGCCCGCTATGCAGCGCGCGAATCAGGGCGTAATCGCGTGCATGTCTATCAAGACGACGATGCGCCGATCAAGCTGCGCCAGGGCACGATACGCCGGGCTGCGCGTTTCGCGCAGGCTCTGCATGACGATCAATTCATGCTGGCGGTGCAACCGATCAGCGCGCTGAAGCAACCGAAAACCGGCATGCATTGCGAGATCCTTGTCCGTATGCGCGACGAACTGGGTCAGCTCATCATGCCAGGCGAATTTCTGGCGGTTGCCGAACGCTACAAGCTGGCTGCGAGCCTCGACCGTTGGGTGATCTCGCACACATTCGACTGGCTGCGCGAACGCACAAATGCCGGTCTTGCCGTGCCCGCCATGTGTGCGATCAATCTGTCCGGGCAATCCATCGGCAACAATGAACTGCTCGGCTATATCCTCGAGCAGTTCACCGGTAACGGCATCCGCGCCAGCAGTGTGTGTTTCGAAATCACCGAGACAGCGGCGATTGCCGATCTTGCGCACGCCACGCGCTTCATGCGCACCCTGAAAGAACAGGGTTGCCATTTCGCGCTGGATGACTTCGGCAGCGGCTATTCCTCGCTGACTTATCTGAAGCAGCTGCCAGTGGATTTTCTCAAGATCGACGGTGCTTTCGTTCGCGACATGGCAACGCATCCGCTCGACTACGCGATGGTCCGCTCGATCAACGATATCGGCCATGTGATGGGTAAACAGACCATCGCCGAGTTCGTCGAAAATGCCCAGACGCTGCAATTGCTGCACGAACTGTCGATCGATTTCGCGCAAGGTTACGCTATCGGGCGCCCGCAGCCGCTGGAGACTCTGATCATCGAATAACGGTTCCTGCTTCCCCTGCAGTGCGCAGGCCGCGCTGTGGCAGACCATGGCCACCGACACACTGGGAAGCAGGAACCGTTACTCAGCGGCGAGCTTCGCGAGGTCTTCAGGCGTATCGATGTCGATCAGTATGCCGCGGTCATCGACTTCGACATGGTTGATGTCGCCGGCATGGGTCTGCAACAGCGCCCGTGCACCGCGATCGCCTTCCAGTGCCTGCAATGCCTCGCCGTAACGCGCCGGGAATATCACCGGATGGCCGTCGCGCCCGGCATGTTGCGGCACGATGATGCGATCACTATCGCGATAATGCTTGATTAGCTGCTGGATGGTGGCGGTTTGCAGGAGCGGCATGTCGGCCAGTCCGATGACCCAGGCGGTGCTCGTTGCGCTCGCGCGGACGCCGCCGGCAAGACTGTAGGCCATCCCGTTGACGGCCTGTGCACAGACCACCAGCGTGTAGCCGGCCGCTTCGAGCAGTCGTGCGCTGACGCTGGTCGAGGTCTGGACGACAACCAGCAACTGATCGACTGCAGCAGCCATCTGCGCAGCCGAGCGCAGCGCAACCGGCACGCCATCGGCCAACGTCGCAGCGAGTTTGTCGGCTCCGAAACGCCGGGCATGGCCGGCGGCGAGCAGCAGGCCGGTGATCATGCCAGGGTGTCGGCCAGGCGCCTGGTCGTGACCTCGACGTGATTGCGCGCGGCGGTGATGTCGGCCAGTACGGCCAACGCAATCTCCTGCGGTTTGCGGGTGTTGAGATCGATGCCGATAGGTGCGCGGATGCGGGCGACATCGGCCGGTGTCTTGCTGAAATGTTCGATCAGCCGTTCGGCGCGCTTGGCGGTGGTCCGCGACGAGCCCAGCGCGCCGATGTAGAAAGCCGGTGTCGACAACGCTTCAAGCATCGCGAGGTCATCGACTTTGGGGTCGTGAGTCAGGGCCACGATAGCGGTCTGTGCATCGCTCCTGGCGGCAGCGATGTGGTCATCCGGATGTTCGGGTGCAACGGGGAAATCGCCGAGGCTCCAGGCGTCGGCATACTCGGGACGCGGATCGCTGACGTCGATAGCGTACCCCAGTAGCGCGGCGAATCGACACACCCAGGCGGCGAGTTCGCCCGCACCAATCACGAGCAGCCGCCAGGCCGGTTCATAGACCACTTCGAGCAGGTCGTCGGCGTAACGGGTGCGGCTGTCCGTTCCGGCCAACGCCCAGCTAGCCTGGCGTTGCCCCAGATCGAGCGTGCGAACCACGCGCTGGCCCCGGCCCAAGGCGTCGATCAGGTCACCGATGTCACCGAGCGCCGCCAGTGGCTCGACAGCCAGCAGCAATCGCCCGCCGCACGGCAGCGAACGCGTGGTATCGGAGGAATATTCGATGGTCTCCAGCCCGGCCGGAAAATCGCTGCCCACACGTGCAATCAGTTCGGCTTCGATGCACCCGCCGGAGACCGAGCCTTCGAAACGCCCGGTGTCGCTCACGACCATCAGCGCACCGGGTTGGCGCGGCGACGAACCCCAGGTACGCGCAACCGTTGCCAGCGCGACCCTTTCCCCCGCCGCCAGCCACCGCCGGCCGTGCGCGAGGATCTCCACTTCACTGCGATTGACGATACCGTTTTCCATCAGCGCTTCCCGCTCGATCCGTTTCGGAGGATACTTCTGCCGGCCACATGCCGGCGTGTTCAGTGTAACGCGGTACGGCCGACAAACAGGCAACGCACCCACTTTCCACCCATTGTCGACCCACCATGGGCGAGCGCGTAACCACAGTCTGCACATGCAATCGAGTCATCACGGAATCGACCCTGCGCCTGCGCTGAAGGTTAGTGGACTGAGTTCGGGCTATGGCGGCGTGGCGGTATTGGCCGGGATTGACTTCCAGGTTCAGCAACGCGAGATCTTCGTCATCATGGGCGCCAGCGGTGCCGGCAAGACGACGCTGCTGCGCCATGTCCTGGGCCTGACGGCACCGACGACCGGCACCATCGATCTGCTCGGCGAACGGCTGTATCCGGCGCCACGCGAACAGGTCTACCGACTGCGTCGGTACATGGGCGTGGCTTTCCAGCACGGCGCGTTGATCAACTCCATGACCGTGATCGAGAACATCGAACTGCCGCTGCGCCAGCACACGCGGCTCGATCCGTCGACCATCCGCATCATGAGCCGCATGAAACTCGAGATGATGAACCTCGCCGGCTTCGAGGACTATCTGCCGGCGCAGCTCTCGGGCGGCATGCTGAAGCGTGCCGGACTCGCGCGCGCGGTCATCATGGATCCGCGCATTCTATTTTTCGACGAGCCTTCCTCGGGTCTCGACCCGGCAACGGCAGCCGAGCTGGACGATCTCATACTGCAGCTTCGCGAAGCGCACCAGATGACTATCGTCGTGGTCACCCATGCGCTGGAAAGCGCAATTAAGATTGCCGATCGCCTGCTGATCATCGGCGGTGGCGGCATGCGCGCCATCGGCACGCTGGCGGAAGTTCGCGCGACACCGGATGACTACACGCAGTCGCTACTCGAACGCCGGGTCCGGCGCCACGAAGTCGATGCCGATGCCTACCTCAATCGGTTGACGGCAGACATCGATGAATAGCGCCGGCGCTTCGCCGCTGCAGTCGGGCTGGTTGAGCCCGCTTGCTACGCTCGGTCGCTTCGGACTGTTCCTCGGCGCCGTCAGCGTGCATCTGGTACGCCCCTGGCGCCAGCATCAGGTTACCCTTCGCCAGCTCCATTTCATGGGCTCGCTGTCGGTCACGGTAATCGCGGTAGCGGGCGCATTCGTCGGCATGGTTCTGGCGCTGCAGTTTCACGATACGCTGGTTCGCTTCGGTGCCGTGAGCCAGCTTGGCGCCGCCGTCGGTCTCAGCCTGATTCGCGAACTGGCGCCAGTGCTGACCGCGCTGATCGTGATCGGACGCGTCGGTTCTGCGATGTGCGCGGAGATCGGCATCATGCGCAGCGACAATCAAATCGATGCGCTCGAATGCATGGCGATTGATCCGTTCGGCTATCTGATCGCGCCGCGCTTCATTGCAGGACTGCTCGGGGTACCGCTGTTGACAGCCATTTTTTGCGTCGTCGGCATTGGTGGCGGATGGCTGGTCGGCGTCGTTCTGCTCGATGTCGGCGAAGGCGCTTATTTTGTCGGCATGGCTGACAGCGTGTTGTGGCGGGATGTGCTGATGGCATTCGTGAAATCGCTGATCTTCGGCTTTCTGATTGTGTGGATTTGTGCCGGCAAGGGTTATCTGCTGCATCTTGCGCGCGAGCCTGCTTTCGGCGCCGAAGGGGTCAGCCGCACGACCACGGATGCCGTCGTCAGTGCCTCGATTGCAGTACTGTTTGCCGACTACATCGTCAGCGCCGTGCTGCTGTGACCGCGTGACTAAGGACCCTGGTCAAAATAATCTCTACATTCGGCTGCGGTGTTGACGAGCTAATTCTGACCAGGGCCCTGGGGAGCCATTCAATGGGTAGTGCGAAAATCGAATTGAGCGTCGGCCTGTTCATGCTGGTTGGCCTGTTGTGCGTCGCCGGACTGGCTACTCAGCTCGGCGACATCGAACTGTTGGGCGGCGATCGCTACCGTCTCGCGGCGCGGTTCGTCTCGTCCTCCGGCTTGAAACCTGGCGCTTTTGTCGAAGTCGGCGGCGTGCGGGTCGGCAAGGTCGCAGCCATTGAGCTCGATACGACAAGCTATGAGTCGGTTGTGCATATGGAACTCGACCACGAAGTCCGCCTGCAGGACGATTCGATTGCCTCAATCCGTACCGAAGGCATCATCGGCGATAAGTTCGTCAAGATCACACCGGGCGGCTCCGAGGCGATGCTGAACCCCGGCGATGAGATTGTCGATACCGAGTCAGCCATCAGCCTGGAAGAACTGATCAGCAAGTACATCTTCGAAACCGACAAGAAATAAGGGAGGGGATGCATGAACTATTCAAACCGTGGCTGTGCGGGCTTGAGCAGAGGCTTGCTTTCGACATTGGCCCTGGTGTTCGTATTCTGCGCGTGCGCAGGAGCTGCCGAACCTGCCGCCGAACAAACCGTTCCGGCCCTCGATACACCTTTGGCTGTCGTTCACGATACAGTTGACGGCGTGCTGGCCGCACTTGCCGACACCACCTTGAACGACGACAGTCGCAAGCGCCAGGTCAAAGCCGTGATTGCGCGACACTTCGACTTCACGGCAATGGCCAATCGCGTCCTGGCAACCAACTGGAGGAAGGCAACCAAAGCCGAACGCGCGCGCTTTACCAGCCTGTTCCGCGATCTGCTGTCGAATACCTATTGGGTGAAAATTTCCGGCTATACCAACGAACGCGTCGAATTTGTCGGCGAACGCCAGTCATCGGCTAACCTGGCGACGGTCAATACCGTGATCAAGACAGCCAACGCCGATATTCCTGTCGATTACAAACTGTATCTCGGCAAATCCGGCTGGGCCGCCTACGACGTCGTCATCGAACAGGTCAGTCTGGTGCGGAACTATCGCAGCAGCTTTCAGACCATCGTTCGCGCCGAAGGCATCGCCGGCTTGATCAGCCAGCTCGAAACCAAAGTGGCGGAGAGTTCGGCCGCCGCCGAATGACGCGGCCAGACTGGTCTCATCGCGATGGGACTTACTGCGGCGGCAGACCGCCGTGTTTGGCCTTGTAATTGGCGATGCGCCCCTCGAGATCAGTCAATAACCCTTCCATGCCTTCGGCCTTGATGATCGCGCTGAAGGTATTGCGGTAATTGTTGACCAGACTCACGCCCTCGATGACGACATCGTAGGCGAACCATTCACCGTCGTTGTTCTTCAATCGGTAGGTCACCGGAATACGCGCTTGATCGGCCAGGATCTCGGTCTCGACCACCGCACGATCCTTGCGCACCTGTTCGCTGACGTAAGCGACTTTCTGATTGGTGTAAGCCTCTATCTTGTTACGGTAGGTGTCTTCCAGATACTGCGAAAAATATTCGACGAACTGCCGTTTCTCTTCGACCGTTGCGCCCCGCCAGTTGGTCGCCAGCACGCTCTGCGACATGCTGCGAAAATCGAAATGCGCATTGATCACCCGACCGATCTCATCCCAGCGCTGCTCGCGATCGAGTTCTTTGCGTTGCAGGATGGCCAGCACCTGCGTAACGGCATCCTCGACCATCGCCGTCGGGGAGCCGACCGCAGCGGCCGCGGATTGTTGCGGCGTAACCAGCAGCACGGCGAACAGGGCAGCAAGTCCCAGCCCGGCGCGCAGAATAGTGTCTGTCATATACTTCGTCTGCCCTCGTTGACCGGTCTTGGTTCGCCGCTACCTCATCTTACGCCAGGCGCCGGACGCCGACGACCAGACGCTCGTCGCCGATGTCGAATGTCTCGCACTGCTCGCCGGCCGCCTCATCCGTTTCGATGAGCTGGTCGGCGAGTGTCTCCTTGGCGATGAACGCCGTATTGGCACGGATCGCCGTCGCCAGCGCCGGCGTCGCCTGCCACTCGACACGAATCCTGTCGGTCAGGTCGAAATCCCCGGCTTTGCGCAGTGATTGAATACGGTTAACGACTTCGCGGGCAAAACCTTGCGCACGGAGCTCGTCATCGATGTGCGTATCGAGCGCGACGGTGAGCGGCCCGTCCTGGGCAACGCTCCATTCGCCGATTTCTTCGCTCAGGATCTCGACTTCGTCGCTGGTCACGCGCAACTTTTCGCCACCGATGTCGAGTTCGATCGAGCCATCGGTCTGCAGGCGCCGGATGTCGGCATCGTCTAACGCCGCAACAGCTGCGGCGACCGCTTTCATTCGCTTGCCGAGCCGCGGCCCGAGTTTCTTGAAATCCGCCTTGGCCGACCGTTTGACGATGCCACTGGCGTCGTCGATGTACTCGATGGCCCGCACATTGACTTCATCCAGGATGATGTCGCGCACGCGAGCGATACTGGCCTGATCGAGCGCGCTGCCGGTCACCACCAGCATGCGCGCAAGCGGCTGGCGGACGTTTATCTGGCTGCGATTCCGCAGCAGCAGCACCAGTTGCACGATGCCACGTGCGAGCGCCATACGCTGTTCCAGAGCACCATCGACGACAGCGGCGTCGCAGCTCGGGAATGCGGCCAGATGGACCGACGTATGCGGCTCACTCGCAGTCACTTCGTTCAGCCGGCGGTAGAGCCAGTCGCTGAAAAACGGTGCTATAGGACTCATCATGCGGGCCAGCCCGAACAGGCATTCGCAGGTGGTCTGGTAGGCAGCGAGTTTACTGGTGGCGGAAATCTCGGCACCGGGGTCGGCGGCTTTCTTGGCCGCCCAGAATCGCGCACGCGAACGGCGGATATACCAGTTCGAGAGCTCGTCGACGAAATCCTCCATCGCGCGCGCCGCGCGCGTGCAGTCATACGCGGCAAACGCCTCGTCGGTCAGTCGCGCCGTCGTATTCAGGCGGCTCAGGATCCACTGATCGAGCTCGGTACGCTCGGCCAATGCGACGGTTGATTCGCTGCCGAGGAACCCGTCGATATTGGCGTAGCTCGCCATGAACCGATAGACGTTCTCGATCGTTCCGAAAAACTTGCCGCGTGTTTCAATCAGACCGCGCTCGGCGAATTTCATGCTGTCCCACGGCGGCGAGTTGCTCATCATGTACCAGCGCACGACATCGGCGCCGTAACGGCGCACGACAGCCATCGGCTCGACGGTGTTGCCGCGCGACTTCGACATCTTCTCGCCTTTCTCGTCGAGAATGAGGCCGTTGACAACCACGTTACGGAACGCAACGTCGTCCATCACGAGGGTTGCGATCGCATGCAGGGTGTAGAACCAGCCGCGCGTCTGATCGATGCCTTCGCAGATGAAATCCGCCGGGAAATTGCGCTCGAACGCTTCTTTGTTCTCAAACGGATAATGCCATTGCGCGAACGGCATGGCGCCGGAATCGAACCAGACGTCGCAGACGTCGGCCACGCGGCGCATGGTGCCACCATCCGGTGCGGGCCAGGTCAGTCCATCGACGAACGGTCGGTGGAGATCGAGTTCCGCCTGTGGCGGCATCTGACCGGCGCATCGCTCGCGCAATTCGGCGACCGAGCCGATGACTTCGAAATACTCGGAGTCAGGCGCATCCGAAATCCAGATCGGCAGCGGCGTACCCCAATAGCGCTTGCGGCTGAGCGCCCAGTCGACGTTGTTCTCGAGCCAGTTGCCGAAACGCCCGTCACGGATTGTCGGCGGGTGCCAGTGAATGGTCTGATTGAGCGCGACCAGGCGATCCTTGACGGCCGTTGTACGCACGAACCACGACTCGACCGGATAGCTCATCAGCGGCGTGCCTTTGCGCCAGTCGTGCGGATAGTTGTGCAGATAATCGACGCGCTTGTAGAGCAGCCCGCGCGACTTGAGATCGCGCATGATCGGTTTATCGGCATCCTTGAACCACAGACCGGCGACGAGCGGCGCGGCGGCCGTGAAGCGGCCGTCAGGCGCTACCGGATTGACTAGCGGCAACTGCTCGCGACGCCCGACGTCGTGATCTTCGGCGCCGAAAGCAGGTGCGATATGGACGATGCCGGTGCCATCGTCGACCGTCACATAAGCGGCACTGCAAACGCGCCAGGTATCGTCTGGATAATCGATACCCTCGACTCTGAACAACGGCTCATAGTGACGACCGACCAGATCACGCCCACGCTGCGTGCTGATTACGGAGTACTCGCCATCGAGGACACCCAATCGCGCGGCGGCGAGGATCAGCCGCTCACCGTCGCACTCGACCGTGACGTACTCGAGGTCGTCGCCGACAGCGAGCGCGACGTTGGAAATCAGCGTCCACGGGGTTGTCGTCCAGGCCAGGAAACTCGTGTTCTCGGCGTCCAGCAGGCGAAAGCGCACATAGACGCTGGGATCGGTGACTTCCTCGTAGCCGAGGCTCACTTCGTGCGATGACAGGACCGTACCCGAGCCGGGGCTGTACCACTGGATTTTGTGACCTTTATAGAGCAGGCCGCGCTCGTGCATCTGCTTCAACAGCCACCACACCGACTCGATGTAATCGGTGTGGAACGTGACGTAGGGCTGCTCGAGATCGACCCAGTAGCCGATGCGCCGCGTCAATTCATCCCAATCGCGCTTGTAGCGCGAAACACTTGCGCGGCAGGCTGCATTGAAAGCGGCGATGCCGTAACGTTCGATTTCGGCGCGTCCGTCGAGGCCGAGCTCTTTCTCGACTTCGATTTCGACCGGTAAGCCGTGCGTATCCCAGCCGCCTTTACGCTCGACGCGATAACCTTTCAGTGTCTTGTAACGGCAAAAGACGTCCTTGATCGTTCGCCCCAGCACATGATGTATGCCTGGGCGGCCGTTAGCCGTCGGTGGACCTTCGTAAAACGTGAACGTCGGCGCGCCGGCGCGACTGTTCACACATTCGGAGAAGGTCCCTTCGCGATCCCAGGCGTCGAGCATGTCCTGCTCCAGTGCGGGAAGGTCGAGCGCCTTGATTTCCTGAAATGAGTGCGACATTGCGTGATTGCCCGGCGTAGGGCGTCATAGCCATGGTTGAAAGCCCGGCATTATAGCCCAAGGGATTATGTGGACTACGTCCCGATGACACGCCTGGACACGAATCAGGACACCAGAATTAAAAGAAATCGGGCGAAGGTGTGTGCTATGGTTTCCACAGGCGTCGGAACGGGCGCCAACCAGCGGGATTTTGTCGCGCCAGACGTCGGGGAAACAGCGTGAGTTCAGACCAGGTTCTCGAGTTCCTGCAATTCGTTGAAGGTCAGCGAAATCAGACGGCGCGCGAACTGCTCGACAAGGTATTGCGCAAGAGCCGCCTCATGACCGGCGCCGAAGCCGGCACGATTTTCATCACACGTGGCCGCGGTCGCTCGCGCTGGCTGGAACCGGCCAGCATCCAGAACGACGCCATCAAGGTCAAACGGGCCGATTTCATCGTCCCCATCGGTAGCGGCACCATCGCCGGTCACGTTGCGGACAAAGGTCGCACCGTCCTGATTGACGACGTCTACAATATTCCAAAGCGCAGTCCGTATCGATTCGACCCCAATTTCGAACGGCATAACTACAAGACGCGCTCGATGTTCTGCTTCCCGCTGCGCAATCTGCAGAACGAAGTCATTGGCGTCGTCCAGCTCATCAACTGCCGACGACGCAACAGCAAACAGCCCGTCCCGTTCGCGACCGATGTCGAACAACTGGTCGCACCGATAGCGCGCGTTGTCGGCCATTCGATTGAACGGGCCGAGATGCTCGACCAGATCAAAGCCAAGAACAAGACACTGAACGTTCGCAATCGGCAGCTCGCCGAACAACGCGAACGCATTATCGCGCTACAACAGGAAACCGAGGCCGCGTTCCAGGTTTCGGTGACGCTGCTCGCCCGCGCGGCCGAAATTCACGACGAGGAAACCGGAAATCACATCATCCGTGTCAACGAATACAGCTACGCGATTGCCAAGCTGCTCGACATGGACGACGACTGGTGCAATGAGATTCGCTATAGCGCTCAGCTGCACGATGTCGGCAAGATGAGCGTCGATGCGGCGGTATTGAAAAAGAAAGGCGCACTGGACGCTGACGAACGCGCAGAAATGAATCGCCATACTTTGTACGGTTTTCAGATCCTGTCCGCCTCGTCGCGGCTCAGTCTCGGTGCCGAGATCGCGCATTATCATCACGAAAAGTGGGATGGTACCGGTTACCCCAACGGCATCAAAGGCGAGGCCATCCCGATTTCCGCTCGCATCGTGCAACTCGCCGACATCTACGACGCGCTGCGTTCAACGCGCCCGTACAAACCGGCTTTCGACCACGATAAGGCCGTGCACATTTTGACCGTCGGCGACGACCGCATCGACCCTTACGGCCATTTCGATCCGCGCCTGATCGAACTCTTCAAGGATCATCATCAATCGTTCGCGCGCATCTGGACGGAATTGAGCGACTGAACCCCGTTCCTGCGGCCGCGCGCGCTCAGCCTGATTTCTTGCCACCCGCTGCCACCATGGCCGCCACGGCGAGCTGACGGATCTGCTGGACCATCGCATGCAGACCGTTACTGCGCGTCGGCGAAAGATGTTCGGCGAGCTGGATATCTTTGATGAAATCCGGTGGCGTGGCCAGGATGTCGGCCGGGCGGCGGTCGGAGTAGACCGCGAGAAGAATGCTGATCAGACCGGCAACAATCGCCGAGTCGCTGGTCGCGGCGAAATGCAATCGCTCGTCGCGTTGCTCGGTCACTATCCAGACCTGTGACTGGCAGCCATGCAGACGGTTCGCTTCGGTTTTCCATGCTTCCGGAAACGGCGGCGCCTGACGACCGAAATCGATGATGTGCTGATAGCGGTCTGTCCAGTCGTCGAACAGGCTGAATGTCTCGACGATGTCGCGCTGTGCCTCGAGGATCTCGGCCGAGGGCTGAAACGCCACCGGCGGCTGGTTTACTCCATCCGCCATTGCGTGCCCTCCGCGCCGTCCTTGATCTGCACACCGAGGACGAGCAGCTGATCGCGGATGGCATCGGCTGCAGCCCAGTCCTTGGCTGCTCGGGCAGCGACGCGTGCAGCAACGAGCGCTTCGATCGCCGGCACATCGACATCGCCACCGGCGGTCGAACGGAACCACGTCGCCGGTTCCTGGTTCAGAATGCCGAGTTCGTGGCCACCGGCCAGCAATTCCGCGCGCAATTGACGGCATTCGGCCGGCAAGGTGGCGCGATTGGCAGCAGTGACTGTCTCCATCAGCACAGCCAGCGCTTTGGGTGTGTTGAGGTCGTCGTCCATGGCCTCCTGAAAAGCTGATGACGGCCGCTCGCCGATGGCGCCGTCACCAGCAAACGGCGCCAGCCGTTCCAGCGCGCCGTACAGCCGGTCGAGTTGGGCTTTGGCCTGCTGCACGACATCGTCACTCCAATTCAGCGGTTCGCGATACTTGCTGCGAACGAGCGCCAAGCGGATGGCTTCTCCCGGGTAACGGTCGAGCAGCGCGCGCACGAGCAGCACATTACCGAGGGACTTCGACATCTTCTCTGCACCGAATTCGACGAATCCGTTATGCACCCAGTAGCGACTGAGCGGCGCGCCGGCATGGGCGCAGCAGCTCTGCGCGAGTTCGTTTTCATGATGGGGGAATTTCAGATCGTTGCCGCCACCGTGAATATCGACCGTCAGGCCGAGATGGCGCTCAATCATCGCCGAGCATTCGATATGCCAGCCCGGTCGGCCGCGGCCCCACGGACTGCCCCAGCCTGGCAGATCTCCCGGCGAGGGTTTCCACAGCACGAAATCCGCCGGGTCGCGTTTGTAGGGCGCTACTTCGACCCGGGCCCCAGCAATCATTTCTTCGCGTGCGCGCCCCGACAGCGCGCCATAGGTGGCAAATGACGGCACGTGAAACAGCACGTGACCGTCGACGTGATAAGCGTTATCGAGCGCGATCAAGCGTTCGATCATGGCAATGATGCCGTCGATATGTTCGGTCGCGCGTGGCTCGACTGATGGTGGCAATACGCCAAGCGCAGCGACATCGGCGTGATAAACCGCCGTGTAGCGCGCTGTCACGGTGCCGATGTCAACGCCCTCAGCTGCCGCGGCTGCGTTGATCTTGTCGTCGACGTCGGTGATGTTCCGGGCGTAGACGACGTGCGCATAGTGGCGCATCAGAACCCGATAAAGCACGTCATAGACCACCGCGGCCCGAGCGTTGCCTATATGCGGCGGGTTATAGACCGTCGGGCCACAGGCATACATGGTCACGCGTTCGGGGTCGCCGGGCTGGAAGACTTCCTTGCGGCGGGTCAGGGAGTTATAGAGTTCGAGCGGCACGGGATTTTGAGCGAGGCTGAGGGACCGCCGAGTATACCCGTGCACTCGCCGAGCCGCTATCGTGACCGTTGTTCACCGCCACAACATGCGCGCGAGCGTGCCATCCCGGTCGAACAACTGATGCTTGAACGCGGCGGCGGCATGCAGCGCAATCAGCGCCGCCGTACCGTAAGCAAGATAGAAGTGGCAGGTAATGGCGAGATCGCGCAGACCGGTACTAACGGCGATCAGCGCGGGGACTTCGAACCAGCCAAAAATCGCAATGGTTTTGCCAGCCGACGTCGAAATGAGATAGCCGGTAGTCGGGATCAGAAACACCAGTACGAACAAGGTGTGATGCATGGCTGCCGCGGCCGCGCGTTCCCACGGCTTCAAGCTCGCCAGATGAATGGGTGATGCCGACACCCGACGCCAGACCAGGGTCAAAACCCCGAGCGCGAAAACGATCATGCCCAGCGCTTTGTGGGTCTCAGTCGAATCGTGGTACCAGCGATCGTAATAGGTCAGGTCGACCATGTACCAGCCGAGCACAAGCAAACCGATGATGAGCAAGGCCGTCAGCCAGTGCAGCAACTTGGTGACGATGCCGTAAGCCTGTTTGCTATTCCGCAACCGCATGTGTCACCTCGGGTCGCACCAGCCGCCCGGCACGGACGGCTGGCGGGGACCGCCTCAGCAGCGCGACTCGAAAGCGTCGCTCAAGACAGACTCAGTAACGATAGTGCTCGGGCTTGAACGGCCCCTCGGCATCCAGTCCCATGTATTTCGACTGTTTGCGATTCAGCACATCGAGCTTGACGTTAAGCTTGCCGAGATGCAGTCGGGCCACTTTTTCGTCGAGCAGCTTGGGCAGCGTGTACACGCCTATCGGATAGTTCTCCGGATGGTTGAACATCTCGATCTGCGCAATCGTCTGGTTGGTGAAGCTGTTCGACATGACGAAGCTCGGGTGGCCGGTTGCGCAACCCAGGTTGACCAGTCGACCTTCGGCCAGCAGCAGAATGCTCTTGCCACCCGGCATCGCGATGCGATGCACTTGCGGCTTGATTTCGGTCCAACGGTAACGGCGAAGCTTGTCGACCTGAATCTCACTGTCGAAATGACCGATGTTGCACACGATCGCGAGATCTTTCATGCGCTTCATGTGCTGCTCGGTAATGACGTCGCAGCAGCCGGTGGTGGTCACAAAAATGTCGCCGATGCGGCAGGCTTCGTCCATCGTCACGACTTCGTAGCCTTCCATCGCTGCCTGCAGCGCACATATCGGATCGATCTCGGTCACGATCACGCGGGCGCCCTGGCCACGCAGCGACTGACAGGAACCTTTGCCGACATCGCCGTAACCGGCCACCACGGCAACTTTGCCTGACAACATGACGTCGGTCGCGCGATTGATGGCGTCGACCAGCGAATGACGGCAGCCATAGAGATTGTCGAATTTCGATTTCGTCACCGAATCGTTGACGTTCATGGCCGGGAACAGCAGTTCACCGCGATCGCGCAGTTGATACAGCCGATGCACGCCGGTTGTCGTCTCTTCGGTCACACCGCGGATGGCAGGGACGATGCGATGGAATCGACCGGGGTCGCGTTTCAGCGACCGCTTGAGCTGGGCGTAAAGCAGCGCTTCTTCCTCGCTGCCCGGCTTGACGTCGAGTACGGCCGGATTCGTTTCGGCCTGATAACCAAGCAAGACAAACAAGGTGGCGTCACCGCCATCGTCCAGGATCATGTTCGGACCGTGGCCATCGCCCCAGTCGATGATCCTGTCGGTATATTCCCAGTATTCTTCGACCGATTCGCCTTTGACCGCAAATACCGGCGTGCCGCGCTCGGCCACAGCCGCTGCCGCGTGATCCTGCGTCGAGAAAATATTACAGCTCGCCCAGCGAACCTGTGCACCGAGCTGCTGCAGCGTTTCGATCAGTACCGCAGTCTGAATCGTCATGTGCAGCGAGCCGGTAATGCGCGCGCCTTTCAGCGGCTTGCTGCGACCGAATTCCGCGCGCATCGCCATCAGACCTGGCATTTCCTGCTCAGCCAGATCCATTTCCTTGCGGCCGTAATCTGCCAAGGCGAGATCCTTGACCACGTAGTCCTTCAGTGCGCGAGCCGGTGCTTTGCCCTTGACCTCGCTCTGACTTTTCGCTCGCGTTGTGCCGCTGTTGCTGCTGGTACCTCGACGCATGCCTGTAACCCCGTCTAATGAATCAAAAAAGCGTATACGGGCGCATTACGTCGCGCGCCCGAGAGCGGATCAGCTGAGCGCTGTTTTCAGCGCGTCGGCGAGATCGGTCTTTTCCCAGGAAAAGCCGCCATCCGCTTCCGGCGCGCGGCCGAAATGACCATACGCCGCTGTCCGCTCATAGATTGGCCGATTGAGCTGCAGGTGTTGGCGGATACCACGCGGAGTCAGATTCATGGCCTGCGCCAGCGCGTCTTCGAGTTTCGCTTCCTCGACATTGCCGGTGCCATGCAGGTCGACATAGAGCGAGAGCGGTTTGGCGACGCCAATCGCATACGAGAGCTGAATCGTGCAACGCTCGGCGAGGCCGGCCGCGACAACGTTCTTGGCCAGATAGCGCGCCGCGTAGGCCGCCGAACGATCGACTTTGCTCGGATCTTTGCCGGAGAACGCGCCGCCGCCGTGCGGCGCAGCGCCGCCATAGGTGTCGACAATGATCTTGCGGCCGGTCAGGCCGGCGTCGCCATCCGGACCACCGATGACGAAACGTCCGGTGGGATTGACATAGAAGTCTTTGTCGTCGCACATCCAGCCGGCAGGCAGCGCGGCCTCCACATAGGGGCGCACCATCTCGCGCACATCGGCCTGCGAAAGTTTTTCGGCATGCTGCGTCGAGACCACCACGGAAGTGGCACGCACGGGCTTGCCGTTTTCATAACGAAGCGTGACCTGGCTCTTGGCATCGGGTCCCAGACCCGGTTCCTTGCCGCTGTGACGAACGGCGGCCAGATCCTGCAGAATTCGATGGGAGTAATACAACGGTGCCGGCATCAGCACCTCGGTCTCGCGGCAGGCGTAACCGAACATGATGCCCTGATCGCCTGCACCTTCGTCTTTGTCGGCACCGCTATCGACGCCTTGGGCGATATCAGACGACTGTTTGTGCAGATGGATGGCAACGTCGGCAGTGCGCCAATGAAACCCGCCTTGTTCGTAACCGATGGAGCGGACTGCGTCGCGCGCGACAGTTTCCAGCGTCTCCGTGGTAATCGAATCCGGACCGCGGACTTCACCGGCGATAACGATGCGATTGGTGGTGGTGAGTGTCTCGCAGGCGACGCGCGCCATCGGGTCGGCTCGAAGGTAGGTGTCGACGATGGCATCGGAGATGCGATCGCAGACTTTGTCGGGGTGACCTTCGGCAACAGATTCGCTGGTAAATAGATAACTGGACCGCACGCGGAGTCTCCTTACTGGGCCGTCGAAAACGCGCATTATGCCCGAACGAAGCCGGTATTGCCTCCGTTCGGGTGGGCGCGCCCGCTGCGCGAGTTCACAGTTCTGCGCTTCCTCAAGCCACTTGCAGGATGATCTTGCCCATGTGCGCGCTGCGTTCCATCAGCGTATGCGCAGCGGCCGCGTCGGCCAACGGAAACACCGCATGCACCTGCGAATTGACCTGGCCGGTCGCGACCAGCGGCCAGATCTCGGCCTCGACTGCTGCGGCAATCCGGCGCTTGCTGGCGACCGATTGCGGGCGCAGGGTCGAACCCATGATAGTCAGCCGTTTAGGCAGAACGTGACCGAAATTAACTTCCGCCGTGGCGCCCTGCAGAAACGCGACCATGACATAACGCCCGTCGTTGCCGAGCAGGCGGATGTTTTTCATCACATAAGGCCCGGCGACCATGTCGAGCACGACATCGAGACCGGCAGCGCCGACGAATTCGCGGACCCCCGCTTCCCAATCGCTCTCACGGTAGTTGAACGCTTTGTCGGCACCCTGTTGCACGGCGTAAGTGCATTTCTCATCACTCCCGGCGGTGGTCAAAACGCGCGCGCCGCGCGCGCGCGCGACCTGGATGGCGGTCGTCCCGATGCCGCTGCTGCCACCGTGGACGAGTAGCGTCTCGCCGCTGGCGAGACGGCCGCGTTCGAGCAGATTGTGATGCACGGTGAAACAGGTTTCGGGCAAGCCGGCTGCCTCGACCGCCGGCAGTCCTTTCGGCCACGGCAGACAATGACCGGCGTCCGCCAGGCAATACTCCGCGTATCCGCCACCGTGCACGAGGGCAACCACCTGATCGCCAACATGCCAGCGCGTCACGGTTTCTCCCCGTGCGACCACCTGTCCGGCGACTTCGAGTCCGGGCAAAGGACTGGCGTCTTTCGGCACCGGGTACAGACCCTGGCGTTGCAGGCAGTCCGGTCGATTGACGCCTGCGGCGGCGACCGCGATCAGGACCTGATCGCCGGTCGGTTGCGGTACCGGCAAGTTGACCGGCAGCAGAACTTCCGGACCGCCCGGCGCGCTGACGGCAACGGCGCGCATCTCGGCCGGCAACTTGAATTCACTCATGGTGACACCACTCTATCGATATTCGTCGGCGCATTTGCGAGGCCCGAAGTATAAGCCTGAAAACTAAGCCCGAAATAAAAGCGTTAGCCTGCCGTACCCACAGTGTCTTGCGACGCTCGGCCCCCAGCGCAAATCGATATCTTCATCTGTTAGGATTCGCGCCATGAACACGCCAGCGAACGCCACCCCGACCCACCATCGACTGCTCATCGTCGGCTCCGGCCCGGCGGGTTACACCGCCGCCGTCTATGCCGCGCGCGCCGCGCTGGAGCCGACCCTGATCACGGGGGTCGAAGTCGGCGGTCAGATGACGACGACAACCGATGTCGATAACTGGCCGGGCGACGATCAAGGCGTTCTCGGGCCGGAACTCATGGAACGTATGAAACGTCACGCCGAGCGCTTCGGCACGCGACTCGTCCACGATCACATTCAGCGCGTCGAACTCGGGCAGCGCCCGTTCGTTCTTCATGGCGACAGCGGCACGTACAGCTGCGATGCAATGATTATCGCGACCGGCGCGTCGGCGAAATATCTGGGGCTCCCCTCGGAAGACGCCTACAAGGGTCGTGGCGTCTCGGCGTGCGCGACCTGTGACGGTTTTTTCTACCGCGGCAAACCGGTGGCGGTGATCGGCGGCGGCAATACGGCCGTCGAGGAAGCGCTGTATCTGGCCAACATTGCCTCGCACGTCACGGTGGTACATCGGCGCGATCGCTTTCGTGCCGAGAAGATCATGAGCAATCGCCTGCTCGCCAAAGCCGAGCGCGGTAACGTCGCCATCGCGTTCAACACCGTGCTCGACGAAGTCCTGGGCGACCAGGGCGGCGTAACGGGTGTTCGTCTGCGCGATGTTGCCAGCGATACCACGCGCGAAGTCGCTGTACACGGCGCCTTCATCGCCATCGGTCACCAGCCGAACACGGCGATGTTCGAGGGCAAATTGGCGATGCAGGGCGGCTACATTCAGGTCGGGCTTGGCACGCACGGCCATGCCACGGCAACCAGCGTCGACGGCGTTTTCGCCGCCGGTGACGTCGCCGACCCGATATACCGTCAGGCGATTACCTCGGCCGGCTCCGGCTGCATGGCCGCGCTCGACGCCGAGCGCTGGCTGGAAGCGCAGGCTGACTGAGCGCGCTCGTGCGACGGCTTATCTGGCTGAATGCTGCCCGGGATAAGCGTTGACCAGGGCCGCATAGACCGCCTCGCGAAAATCCGCTGCAGCGCTGTCCAGGCTGCCGAGCAATTCGGCCAGAACAATGTTGTCTTCGCGTCCGTTCCATAGCTTCAGGTAGGTGCCATCGCGGTAACCGTGGTCCTGGCGGAACACGTTCAAGACGTTCTTCGCGACATAGTGGCGATACAGTGCATCGAAATCGAAACCGCTCAGCGTGAGCAGATTGCGCACGGCCGCCACCTCGAAGCGATGTTCGGTCAGCGCTACGCTCGCGAGTCGTTCGACTTCGACAAGAAAATCGTCCGCGGGGGATGCTGCTTCCCACTCGCCAACGATGCGCGCCGCACTGCGCGTGACATCGCCACCAGAATCGATGCGCGCACTGAGCCCGAAATGCCAGATGTCGACGATTTCGAGCAGGACCTGCGGATAATCCGGCGTCGAGTGTTTCCACCATTTCCAGCCGCCGTAATGGTCCATCAGTTCGGCACATTCGATCCAGATCGCCCGATACCAGGCGCGATCGCGCACCAGCCAGTCGGCATCGACACGACAGTTCATGTCGTTCTGCATGGCCAGCATGATGCTGGTCTGTTGAATCATCGACTCGCTTGACGCCACTTCTTCTCTCCTGATCGCGCGTCGCAGTATAGGATCAGCGGGCTCAGGAATGGGCAAAGAACGCTTCGATATCGGTGATGTCGCTGGTCTGTGGCATCGGGGGCAGTGAGAGCAGAAACGCCTTGCCGTAGCCGCGTCGACGGATGCGCGTGTCGCCGATCATGAGCACACCGCGATCGCCGACATCCCGGATCAGGCGGCCGGCGCCTTGTTTCAGCGCCGTGATCGCCGCCGGTACCTGCAGGTCATTGAAGGGATTGCCGCCCGCCGCCGACAGTGCCGCAATGCGCGCTTTCATGACTGGGTCATCGGGCACGCCGAAAGGCAGTTTGTCGATGATGACGACGCTGAGCTGGTCGCCGCGCACGTCGACGCCTTCCCAGAACGTGGCCGTGCCGAGCAGTACGGCGCGGTCGAGCGAGAGAAATCGGCGCAGAATTTCGGTGCGCGGTGCCTCGCCCTGGACTAACAACGGAAAATCGGCGTGCTGACGCAACAGCCCGGCACACAGATCAAGTGAGCGGTAACTCGTGAACAGAAAGAACGCCCGCCCGCGGCTGGCATGCAGCACCGGCAATGCGGCCTCGACCAGCGCACTTTCGAATTCGCGATCGCGCGGTTCGCAACGTAATGCAGGCAGATACATCAGCGATTGACGCGCGTAGTCGAACGGGCTTGGCCACAATCCTTCGCGGGCTTCATGGATACCGAGAGTGGCGCGAAAATGCCGGAATTCACCGGCGATCGCGAGCGTAGCCGAGGTCATGACCCAGGCCGCCGAGGATGCTTCGAGGCGGGCAGCGAATTCATCGGCAACCGTGACTGGCGTGTCGTACAGCGTGAAATTGCGTGGCCCGACATCGACCCAGCGCACGCGCGTATCGCTCGCCGCGGCTTCAAACGCCGACCATCTCGCCATCAGGTCGACGGCGCGTTCCTGGCAATGCGTGAGCAACGGCCCACGTTCACTGGCTAGGCCGAGATCGTGGGCGAGTTCGGCCAACGCGGACGCAACCACTTCAATCGACCGCGCCATGTCGCGGTCGCGTCGCAACTCATCCCATTCCAGCCGCCGCGCGGCGCCACCGAGCGCAGCGCGCAGTGCCGACTGGGCTTGCTCGAGTCGCGCAATGTCGGTCATCAGAACCGGCATATCGGGTGCTTCCGCATTAGCGGCAGCAAGCACATCGCGGCATAGATAACCGAGCTGCTGGCCCGAGATCGAACGACTGAAAAACGACGATGCGATATCCGGCAGCTTGTGCGCCTCGTCGAGAATGATTGCCTCGGCGGTCGGCAGCAGTTCGGCGAAACCTGTTTCGCGCAGCACGAGATCGGCGAACAACAGATGATGATTGACGACGACGACATCGGCTGCGGCCGCTGCGCGGCGCGCGCGGACAACGAAACAATCGTCAAAGTGGCTGCATTCCTGGCCGAGGCAGTTGTCGGCCGTCGACGTCACCATGAAGCGCAAGGCGGCGTCTTCGTCCAGCTCGGGGAGTTCTTCCAGGTCGCCGGATTCCGACAGTCCGGCCCATTGACGGATACGTTCGACCAGCGGCCAGCGACGGTAATCGATCTCGGGGCTGCCGGACGCACGCTCGAGCCGCAAGCGGCAGACGTAGTTGGCCCGGCCTTTGAGCAGGGCGATGTCACTCGTGCTGCCGAGCGCACGCATGACCAGCGGCAGATCGCGGTGAAACAACTGATCCTGCAACGTTCGCGTCGCCGTCGAAATGACAGTCTTCAGACCGGATAGGAGGACCGGCGTCAGGTAAGCGAACGTCTTGCCGGTACCGGTGCCGGCTTCGCACACGAGCACTTCACGTGCACGCAGCGTCGTGGCGATGGCACCGGCCATTTCCTGCTGCTCACGGCGGGGTTTGAAACCTGGCAGGATCTCGGCGAATGGGCCATTGGCGCCAAGTATCGCAGCGACGTCTTCATCAATAACCGGGACGACGGCAGGGTCGATGACCGCGTCAGTGACTGGCGTGCGCGGCCCACCCACACTCACGAGGCGACAGCTACTGGTCCGCTCTCCTGCGTCCACAGTTGGCGCCCGATGGCGCGGAATCGACCGACGGAGATCGTTCCACGCTTGTTCGGTTTGGCGTCGGCCAGCGCTGCTTCGATACCCGGCCGGCGCGCTTCGAGAATTTCCAGCGGTTCGTAGTCTTCGTTCATCAGGACCAGCAGAACGGCATCCCAGGCGCGGTCGAGCTTGAGTTGACCGAGGCGATGGGGCCGGCGGCTGTCGTCGAATACGGCGCGTGCCTTGATCTGCAGCAGTTCGGGGCCGTGCGCAAGATGGCGGATGGCGTCGTACCCTTCAGCATCGCCCGGTGCCGGCTCGAGTCCGAGCAGCGAAATGGCGTCACTGATCGCAATCTCGCCGCTGATAGCGAGCGTCTTGCCCGTCGCCCGGCGGTACTCGGCGGCGAGCTTGCGCGCTTCGGCCATCAGTTTGTCGATGCGGTAGACGGTCATCCGAGGCGCAAAGTTATGTTTTGACTGAGATAGTGTATCTAACCGACTGATTTAAGGAAACTCCCTTCACTCCCTATCACCGATGGTTCAGCAGAGCTCATCGGCAAAGCTGATGACCTGGTCGATTGCTCCCTGCCCGTCCAGCGCCATCAGCAGTCGTTCGAGGCCAAGCGCGACGCCGGCACAGGCCGGCAGGCCGGCACGCAGGGCGGCGAGCCAATCGGCGTCCGGGGGGACGCCAGGCAGCGTGCGCGCGGCGCGCACGGCGGCGTCCTGCGCAAAGCAGGCAGCCTGTTCGTCCGCATCGGTTATCTCGTGGTAACCATTCGCTATCTCGAGGCCATCGATGATCAACTCGAAGCGCTCCGCCACCGGTGTCGGCGATGACGAGAGGCGCGCATAGGCGCGCAATTCCATCGGATAGTCATGCAAGAGTACGGCACCGAGACCGGCCAGGCGTGGTTCGATGACGCAGGCAAACAGCGCATCCAACAGCAATGTGCGGTCGTCTCTGTCGGTCGTTGACAGGTTCAGACCGGCGCGTTCCGCGCAGTCGGCCAGCGCGCGATTAGTCAGGTCCTGCGGCGGGTGGCCAAGCGCTTCGGCGAACAGGGTCGTATACGAGATGCGTCGCACCGCACCGGTGTAGGCGAGCTCACGCAGGAGCGCCTCGACTTCGTCCATCAATGCGTGATGGTTCCAGCCGACCCGATACCATTCCAGCAGCGTAAACTCGGTGCGATGATGCCGGCCGTGTTCTTCGGCGCGAAATGCAGGGCCCAGTTGATAGATGTCGCCGCTGCCGGCCGCCAGCAGTCGCTTCATGGCCGCTTCCGGCGAGGTGCGGAGATAGCCGCGGGGAGCATCAGCCTGTACTGCATCGATGGCCAGACTGGTCAGCGTCGGTTCGCTGCTCGCCCGCCGCACAGCGACCGGCGTTGTGACTTCGAGACAACTGCGCTCAGCGAAGAAGGCGCGAATCCTTGCCACTCGCGCCGCACGACGGCCCAGCGTCGCGATCGTCGCCGTCGGCCGCCAGGCCTCGTCGCCCGTCACCGTAGCGGCCTATTCTTCCTTCGCTCGAGAGACGTATTCCCCGGTGCGGGTATCGATGCGCAGAAGGTCGCCCTGTTCGATGAACAACGGCACCTTGACGACGGCGCCGGTCTCGAGCTTGGCTGGCTTGGTCCCGCCTGAGGCAGTGTCTCCGCGCAGTCCGGGGTCGGTTTCCGTGATGCGCAGTACGACAAAGTTGGGCGCCGACACCGCTATCGGCACGTCATTCCACAGTGTTACCTGACAGATTTCCTGGCCTTTGATCCACTTCGCTGCGTCCGCCACTGTCGCAGCCGGCGCGATCAGCTGCTCAAAGGTCTGCGGATTCATGAAATACCAGTCGGCCGCATCGCTGTAGAGAAATTGCAGATCGAGATCGAGAACGTCCGCCCCTTCCGCCGTGTCGCCTGATTTCATCGTCTTTTCGATGACTCTGCCGGTCTTCAGGTTTCTGATTTTGATACGATTGAACGCCTGGCCCTTGCCCGGTTTGACAAACTCGTTCTCGATGATGCTGTAGGGATCACCGTCAAACAGCAGTTTCATGCCGGGTTTGAACTGATTGGTACTGAAATAGGCCATAAACGTTGCCGGTCCAGAGATTTTTGCGGCGCATATGATAGCCCGAAGCCATGAAATGGAGGAAACGCTGCGCTGGCAAGCGGAACTTCGTCTTGCCTATCGTGAACCACAGGCGCTGCTCGCCGCGCTTGGCCTGGCCGGCGCCGATATTCCTCTGGCAACCACTTCCGCAAACGGGTTTGCATTTCGCGTCACGCGCGCCTTCGCCTCGCGCATGCGCTTTGGCGATGCGGCCGATCCGCTGCTCCGTCAGGTGCTGCCGCTGGCCGAAGAATTGCGCAGCGTGGCCGGCTTCGGGCCCGACCCGGTCGGCGAACGCGCGGCTGGCGAGGCCGGCCCGTTACTGCAGAAATACGCCGGCCGTGCCCTGCTTGTGCTGACCGGCGCCTGCGCGATCCACTGCCGTTACTGTTTCCGGCGCGAGTTCCCCTATGGGGCGATCGCCGGCGACGGGCGCATCGCGGACGCGCTCGCGCAGATAGCGCGCGATACTGACATTACAGAAGTGATCCTGAGCGGCGGCGACCCGCTGATGGTGGATGACCACAAGCTGGGCCAACTGTTCGATGCGCTGGGCCGAATCCCGCATGTGCGGCGAATCCGCGTACACTCCCGTCTGCCGATAGTGCTGCCCTCGCGCATGACCAGCGCACTGCTGGAGATGTTGAGTGCGCGACGTCACGCCTGTGTTCTCGTCGTGCACGCCAATCATCCGCGCGAAATCGATGATGAGACCGCGAGCACAATGCGTCGATGCCGCGATGCCGGTATCACGCTGTTGAATCAAGCGGTATTGCTGAATGGCGTGAACGACGATGTCGGCACGCTGGCCGAGTTGTCACAGACGCTGTTCGACTGCGGCGTACTGCCTTATTACGTCCATGTACTCGACCGAGTCAGCGGCGCCGCGCACTTCGAAGTCGGCGAATCGCAGGCACTGGCGCTGGAGCGCGAGCTCCGCATACGTCTGCCCGGTTATCTTGTGCCGCGCTTCGTCCGCGAAGTCGCAGGCGCCGCCGCCAAGATTCCGCTGCACGAGCTGCGCGACCCGTGCGCGGATTAACAGGCTGGTGAAAAACTACTGCGCTCGGCATGACCGTGTTGCACGAGCGCGCAAAACCCTCATTTACTGCGTGTAAACTGCGGTTTTGCGCGCTCGTGCGCCTTGTCCTGCCGTCGCTCGCTACGTTTTTCACCCGCCTGTTAACAACGCTCAGCGCCGATCGATAAACACGCGTTCCTTGCCTATCCACATCGCGGAACGCGGGAAGTCGATGAACTTCCGTTCGTCCTCGATGGCGAGTTCCATCGCGCGATTCGCTTCCGGCACATTGGCCATGGTCATGAGGTCGGCGCGATTGAACCAGGCTTCGGCGTGGCCGGTGTAAGCCGCGGTGGTCGTGCCACGCGCTGAACGCATGGCGGCGATGGACGGGAAATCCTCGCAGTAATGCACCTGAAGATAGCGCTGCATGCGAAAGCCCGGCGCCACACTTCGGATCAACGGGCCGTGATTGGTGCGCCAATAGAGCTGCGCCTGTTCCAATGTCTGTGCCGGCAGATGGCGCAGGCAGAAAAACAGTTTGACCAGCGGACTGTGTTCCCGCGCGACGATGTCTTCCGACGGATTGACCTGCGGGTACTCGTATGCGAACCACATCGGTGAATTCGGCAGATCGATGAAGTTCAGCTCGTCGTTCAGCAGTTCCTGCAATGCAGCCTGGCCAGCCGCGCCACCAGCGGCCTGCAGCGTCTCCGGCGATGTCCACCACAACTCGGCAACGCCATCGTAAGCCGGCTCCATGCCACCGCGTGCGCTCGCGAGCGCGTCGTTGATCGGATCATCCAATGTGTGCAATTGAATATAGCGATGAATATTCAGTGTGCTCGAATGTCTGGCCACCAGCGGGCCATGCACTTCGCGCCAATAGCGCTGAAAATCCGCACGACTCATCCCTGCCTTGCGCCGCAGCGCGAACTCTAATCGAAGCATGATTCACTCTCCCCTTTCGTGGTCTGACGCCCATTAACAACGCAGTCTCGGCAAAGTCTACTAAAGTCCCGCCGAGCTGCGGACGATAACGGTCCCAGAACGGAACAACCCTACCCTCCCTGATCCGTTCCCCTTGTGCGGGCCGAGCTCTCGTCGGCCCGCTATTTTTCTTTAACAGGCTGGTGAAAAACTACTGCGCTCGGCATGACAGCGTTGCACGAGCGCGCCTTGTCCTGCCATCGCTCGCTACGTTTTTCACCACGCTGTTAAGGCTCACGCGACGCCGGTTCCAGTCGGTCGACCCGTTGCAGGCCGCGTGGCAGTTTGAGCCCGCGCCGGGCGCGCTCGGCAACATAGTGCTGCTGGTCGGCGTCTTTCAAGGTCAGATGACGATTCCCGGCAAACACGCGCAGTTCGGCCTGCGGGCGCAGTACCGTCATTGCCAGCATCACTTCCGTCCGCGCTTTCAGTTTCGCGGTCGGGATCTGCAGCAGCTTCTGGCCTTTACCTCGCGTCAGAACTGGCATCTCGGCAACCGGGAAGATCAGCAGATGACCTTCGCTGGTGGCACAGGCAATCCAGTCGGTGGTGCAATCATCAATCCCTACGGGCGGCAACATACCGCTCCCCGGCGCTAAACTCAGGACCAGCTTACCTGCTCGATTCTTTGTCACCAGACTTTCAATCTCGGCAACGAAGCCATAGCCGAAATCGCTGGCCAGCAGCACGTGGGAATAGGTGCCGGCCATGACCAGGCCGGCGAAACTCGCGCCATCCGGTGGCGTCAGCCGACCCGCCAACGGTTCACCGAGGCCACGTGCCGACGGCAGACTGTGTGCGGGCAAGGTATAGGCCCGACCGGTCGAATCGAAAAACACCGCGTTCTGATTGCTGCGCCCGCGCGTTGCCGCCTGAAAGGCATCACCGCTGCGAAAATTGAGTTCGCGCGGATCGAGATCATGCCCCTTGGCCGCGCGGACCCAGCCTTTGGCCGAGAGCACCACCGTCACCGGTTCAGCCGGTACCAGCTCGGTCTCCGACAGGGCGACGGCAGCCACGCGTTCGACCAGCGGACAACGACGCGCGTCGCCGTAACGCTCGCTGTCAGCGGTAATTTCGTCGCGCACGAGATTACGCAGGCGCTTTTTCGAATCGAGGGTCGCTTCGAGTTTCTTGCGTTCGGCGTTCAAGTCGCGCTGCTCGCCCCGGATACGCTCTTCCTCCAGGCGCGCCAGATGGCGCAGACGCAGATCGAGGATCGCGTCGGCCTGGATTTCGTCCAGACCGAAACGCGTCATCAGCGCCGGACGCGGTTTGTCCTCGGTGCGGATGATGTGGATGACCTCGTCGATATTGAGAAAGGCGATCAGATATCCATCCAGGATATGCAGCCGCGCCAGTACGCGATCGAGTCGGAACTGCAGACGTCGCCTGACCGTCTCGGTGCGGAACACCAGCCATTCGCTCAGCAGATCGCGTAGATTCTTGACCGCCGGCAGGCCGTCCATGCCGATGACATTGAGGTTGATACGATAGTTGCGCTCCAGATCGGTCGTCGCGAACAGATGCTGCATCAACGGTTCGACGTCAACGCGGTTCGAGCGCGGCACCAGCACCAGCCGTATTGGCGTCTCGTGATCGGATTCATCACGGAGATCCTCGATCATCGGCAGCTTTCTGGCCTGCATCTGCTGTGCTATCTGCTCGAGGATCTTCGACCCCGAACTCTGATACGGCAGTGCAGTGATGATGATGTTGTCGCCGTCACGCTCGTAACGCGCACGCAATTTGACGCTGCCGTTACCGCTGGCGTAGAGCGCTAGCAGGTCGGCGCGCGATGTGATGATCTCACCACCACCGGGGAAATCCGGTGCCGGCACGAATGCGACGAGCTCTTCGACACTGGCTTTGGGATTGTCGAGCAGATGCACGCAGGCGGCCGCGACTTCGCGCAGATTGTGCGGCGGGATATCGGTCACCATGCCGACGGCAATGCCTGTCGTGCCGTTCAGCAGCACATTCGGCAGGCGGGCCGGCAGAACCGAGGGTTCATCAACCGTGGCGTCGAAATTCGGCACCCAGTCGGCGGTACCCTGCGCAAGTTCGGCCAGCAACAGGTTGGCGTACGCAGTCAGCCGGGCCTCGGTATAGCGCATCGCCGCAAACGATTTCGGATCGTCGGTCGAACCCCAGTTGCCCTGCCCGTCGATCAGGGGATAACGATAGCTGAACGGCTGTGCCATCAGGACCATCGCTTCGTAGCAGGCCGAGTCGCCGTGCGGGTGAAACTTGCCGATGACATCGCCAATCGTCCGCGCAGATTTCTTGTACTTGGCAGTGGCATCAAGACCAAGCTCGGACATCGCGTAGACGATACGGCGCTGGACTGGCTTCAGGCCGTCGCCGATATGCGGCAACGCCCGATCGAGGATTACATACATCGAATAATCGAGGTAGGCGCGCTCGGTGAACTCACGCAGCGGCAACTGCTCGATGTCAAATCCGTTCGTCGTCATGGCAGTTGGTTCCCGAAGCTCAGGAAGGGATGGCGAGATTACCTTTGCGTTCGAGCCAGCTGCGGCGATCGCCGGAGCGCTTCTTGGCCAGCAGCATGTCCATCAGCGCCTCGGTTTCTTCGGCATTGTCGATGGCCAGTCGGACGAGTCGCCGGGTCTCTGGCGCCATGGTCGTTTCGCGAAGCTGCAGTGGATTCATTTCACCCAGCCCTTTGAATCGCTGCACATTCGGTTTGCCTTTTTTGTTCTCGGCCGCAATACGATCGAGAACACCATTCATCTCGTCGTCGTCCTGGGCGTAGAAGACCTCTTTGCCGATATCGATGCGATATAACGGCGGCATTGCCACGTGCACGCGGCCGGCTTCGACCAGTGCGCGGAAATGCTTGACGAACAAAGCGCACAACAGCGTCGCGATATGCAGGCCGTCGGAATCCGCGTCAGCCAGGATGCAGACTTTGCCATAGCGCAGATTGGCCAGTTCGTTGACGCCCGGATCGATGCCAAGCGCAACCGAAATATCGTGAACTTCCGACGATCCCAGCACCTGCGAGGAGTCGACTTCCCAGGTATTGAGAATCTTGCCACGCAGCGGCAGGATGGCCTGAAACTCGCGATCGCGAGCCTGTTTGGCTGAGCCGCCGGCGGAATCCCCTTCAACCAGAAACAACTCGGTCCGCTCCAGATCCTGCGCACTGCAATCAGCCAGCTTGCCGGGCAGGGCCGGACCGTTGCCGGTGATCTTCTTGCGCACGACCTTGGTCGCCTTGAGCCGGGTCTGAGCGCGGCTGATGGCGAGTTCGGCGATGCGCTCGCCCGCTTCGACATGCTGATGCAACCACAGACTGAACGCGTCGCGCACCACGCCACCGACAAACGCGGCGCAGGAGCGCGACGACAGGCGCTCCTTGGTCTGGCCGGAGAATTGCGGTTCTTCCATTTTCACGGAAAGAATATAAGTGCACCGCTCGAAAACATCCTCAGGCGCGAGCTTGACCCCGCGCGGCAACAGATTGCGGTTGTCGCAGAACTCGCGCACCGCGTCGAGCAGGCCTTGCCGGAGACCGGCAACATGGGTGCCGCCCTGTACGGTCGGGACCAGATTGACGTAGGATTCGGCGATGATTTCGGTCTCGTCGGTGCACCACGCGAGTGCCCAGCTGACCGCTTCGTGCGTGCCTTCGAGGTTACCGACAAAACCCTCACCGGGAACCAGGTCGGCGCCATTCATTGCTTCGATCAGATAGCTGGCGAGACCTTGTTCGAACAGCCATTCCTCGCGTTCGCCGCTCGCCTCGTCGGCAAAGCGCACGCGCAGACCAGGGCACAGCACTGCTTTCGCGCGCAACAGATGCTTGAGTCGTGAGACCTGGAATCGGGTGGTATCGAAATAACGGGCGTCAGGCCAGAAGCGAATCTGCGTGCCCGTATTGCGCACACCGACGGTACCCACAGCCGTCAGTGGACTGGCGACATCGCCGCCGCGAAAAGTCATCAGGTATTCACGCCCGCCGCGCTTGACGCGCACTTCGAGCTGCTGCGACAGGGCATTGACCACCGATACACCGACACCATGCAGGCCGCCCGAATACTTGTAGTTCTTGCGCGAAAACTTGCCGCCGGCATGGAGCCGCGTGAGGATGACTTCGACGCCGCTGATTTTCTCGCCTGGGTGTTCATCCACCGGCATGCCGCGACCGTCATCGGCAACCGTTACGGAACCATCGACATGCAAAATGACGTCGATCAGAGCGCAGTGGCCGGCAATCGCCTCGTCAACGCTGTTGTCGACGACTTCCTGAACCAGATGGTTGGGCCGCGAAGTATCGGTGTACATCCCCGGCCGCTTGCGTACCGGCTCCAGCCCGGTCAGGACTTCGATGTCGGCGGCGTCGTAACTTGCGCTCAAGTGAAAGTGCCCGTACGGCCGCTGGCGGCCTCGATAGCTGGATGAATAATCAGCCCATTATGCCAAATCGAAGCGCTGCTGTGTAAGCTCGCTGAATGTCGACCAGCGTCCTTGGCGCCTGCGCCGCGCAGTCAATCCAGATCGGCGATGAGCGCTGCCCGCGTCGCTAGCGGTAGATTCCGGGCTTCAGCGCGGTAGTTGTCGTGATCGATGCCGATGGCAAAACTCGTCGTCTCCTTGAGCTGCGCAATCTGCGCCGGAGAGAAAGGGAAACGAAGAAAATGCACGGCGGCGGTCTTGCTGTCGTTCTCGCGTTCGAGATCCTCATCGGCAATGGCAAACAGCTTTTCGGCCCCGACTTCCACCCACACCCGATCCTCGACACCTCGCAGCTGAGTCAATGCGATACGGCGCTCGTCAGCATCGGCGTATTCGAGCATGAACGTCGCTTTCCAATTATTACCGTCCGGAATGAGCGGATTGTAGGCCGCGAGCTCTTCTTCAATCGCTTCCGCCGCAAAGATGCGCTCGACGCGAAGCATCTCCTGGATCTGATACTGAACAGTCAGCCGATCCTCGAAATAAAGCCCGGCGTGTTCGCCGACAAACACGTTACGCACGGCCTTGTGCGCCATGACCGTCGTGCGCATGGCAGACCGGAGTTCGTGATAAGCCTCCAGCGTATGCAGATCGGCGCGCGTCAATTTCTTCATGAGGAATCAGATCCCATAGGCTTGTTTCAACAGGCTGAAGGCGGACTCGGCGTGACTGTCGTCCGCCATGCCGTGCTCGATCAGGTCGCCAGCCATCGGGCAGTCGCTGATGTAGTGATCGACCGCGCCATCGCTGATGCGCTTGACGACCGGCCGGCAAATCTTCTGGGCGAACTCGTAGTTCTCTTTTTTCACCGCATACGTACCGTCGTGGCCGGAGCAGCGCTCGATGACGAGTATTTCGGTGTCCGGCACAAGTTCGAGCACTTCCCGGGTTTTCAGGCCGATATTCTGCACGCGCTGATGACAGGGTGCGTGATAGGCCACCTTGCCGAGGCCGCGCTTGAAATCCGTACGCAGCGCCCCGGCGCGGTGTCGACGTACGAGAAATTCGAACGGATCGACGAATGCTGCCCTAACGCGGCTGACGCGCGGGTCATCAGGAAACAGCAGCGGCAGTTCCTGACGATACATCAATACGCAGCTCGGCACTGGCGCAGTCAATGCCAAGCCGCGTTCGACCAGTTCGAGCAACGGCGGGATATTGGCCTCTTTCAGGCGCTCAACCGAGACCAGATCGCCGAGTTCCAGCTTGGGCATACCGCAACACTGTTCCTGGCGCACCAACTCGACACTGACCCCGTTGTGTTCGAAGACGTCGATCATGTCCATGACCAGCTGGGGCGCATTGCGATTGCCGTAACAGGTCACGAACAGCCCGATAGTGTTCTCGGGTGCGGATTTGACGGAATTGACTGTCTGGGTCGGGCGCCGCGCGGTTCGTTTACGTACCGTATCGCTGTGAAATTTCGGCAACGGCGCTTCGGCATGCACGCCGACGATGTTTTCCATCAGCTTGCGCGCCGGCGCCAGACTATTGGTCATGTTCACGACTTCGGCGACGACCGGAATCGAGGCCAGCTTGCCGACGGCATCGGTTGACGTCAGCAGTTTGTCGCGCAGAGACGCGCCGTGCTGTTCGAAATGAACCGCCTTGCCGCGCAGCATCAGGTGCGGGAAATCAACATTCCACTCATGCGGCGGCACGTAAGGGCACTTCGTCATGTAGCACAGATCGCATAGATAGCATTGATCGATGACGCTCCAGTAATCAGACTTGGCTATCCCGTCGACTTCCATCGTCGGCGACTCGTCGACGAGGTCGAACAGACGCGGGAACGCATTGCAGAGACTGACGCAGCGACGGCATCCGTGGCAGATGTCGTAGACCCGCTCGAGTTCCGCCATCAACTGCGGCTCGTCGTAGAAACCCGGTGTTTTCCACGCTATCGGGTGACGCGTCGGCGCCTCGAGGCTGCCCTCACGCCGCTCTGATGTGCTGTCTGCCATGCCGCTCTCCGCTTGCGTGCTGAAAAAAGAAGCCGGGCATGCCCGGCTTCGTGGCGACCAGGAGCCTGACGCTCAGCCGAGCGAGTCCAGCGCCTTCTGAAAGCGGTTTGCGTGCGACCTTTCGGCCTTGGCCAGGGTCTCGAACCAATCGGCGATTTCATCGAACCCTTCCTGTCGCGCGGTTTTGGCCATGCCCGGATACATATCGCTGTATTCGTGCGTTTCGCCAGCAATCGCTGCTTTCAGATTGAGTTCGGTGCTGCCTATCGGCTCACCAGTCGCCGGATCGCCAACTTCCTCGAGATATTCGAGATGGCCGTGCGCATGTCCGGTTTCGCCTTCAGCGGTCGAACGGAACACAGCGGAAACGTCGTTGTAGCCTTCGACGTCGGCTTTCTGCGCGAAATAGAGGTAGCGGCGATTGGCCTGCGATTCGCCGGCGAACGCGGCTTTCAGATTGTCCTGCGTCTTGGTGCCTTTCAAAGACATGGTGGGCTGCTCCTGGTAATGTGGCGGGCGATACCCGTCGTTCAGTAGTTTCGGTAAGCGCTGACTCGGGCAGTGCTTGCTGGGTGATCTTAGACTCAGTCTAAACCTGGACAAAGTCTAAGTGGCTGCTTCAGACCAGGTCAAGCGCCGGCGGACGACGTTGACCGTCACGACCGGCGTGGGTAGAGTTGCCGGCCTCGCGACACCGCCCCTCAATGCGGACGCCGGACTTCCCGACGAGTAACGCAGCCTTGGCTAAATCCGACAAAACGCCTGCTCCGATAGATTTCGAGCACGCCATGGGCGAACTCGAAACGCTGGTCGAGAAAATGGAACACGGCGAATTTTCGCTGGAAGAATCCATCCAGCAGTTCGAACGTGGCATGGCGTTGACGCGCTCCTGCCAGCGCGCGCTCAGCGAAGCCGAACAGAAAGTCAGTCAATTGACTGGCACCGGTGAGCAGGAAGCCTTGCAGGAATTCGTCGTGCCGGACGACCACTGAGTTTCGCGTGTCGACGCCAGCCGATCATCTTGCCGCACTGCGGGTCCGCGCCGACGCAGCACTCGAACGCCTGCTGCCAGCGGCCGAGGCGCCACCGTCACGTTTGCACTCAGCGATGCGCTACGCCGTGCTGGCACCGGGTAAGCGTATTCGTCCTGTTCTCACCTACGCCACTGGACTCGCGCTGGCTGCGCCAGACGAGCGCCTTGATGCACCGGCAGTTGCGGTCGAACTGATCCATGCTTATTCGCTGATCCACGATGACCTGCCGGCCATGGATGACGACGATCTCCGTCGCGGTCGACCGACCTGCCATCGCCAGTTCGATGAAGCGACGGCGATCCTGGCCGGCGACGCGCTGCAGGCACTGGCCTTTGAAGTGCTGCTAGGAGATGCAGCTTCAGCCACCTCGGCCGACTGTCGACTGGCGATGAGTCAGGCGCTGGCGCGGGCGAGTGGCTCACGCGGCATGGCTGGAGGGCAGGCGCTCGATCTCGCCGCCGTCGGCCAGCAGCTCAACTTAAGCGAACTCGAAACCATCCATCACCACAAGACTGGTGCGCTGATCCGCGCCAGCGTCGACCTCGGCTATCTTGCCAGCAACAATCGTGACAGCGCTCTGCGCGAGCGTCTTGACCGCTACGCGACCTGCATCGGTCTGGCGTTCCAGGTTCAGGACGACATTCTGGATGTTGAAGGTGCCACGGAAGTCATCGGCAAACCGCAAGGCTCTGACGCCGACCTCGACAAGCCAACCTACCCCAATCTGCTCGGCATGGCGGCGGCCAAACAGACAGCACAGTCATTGTGCGACGAAGCCATTGCCTGTCTCGCTCCGCTCGGTGCGCGCGGCGACACGCTGCGGTTGATAGCCGACTACATCGTTCGACGCGATCGATAGCCACACTGCGGCTGACGCCGCTGATGTTGTGACAATTATCGGACGTTACCTGCCGGTGACGTCATCAAAATGACACTGCACGACCGCGAATCTGCCGTAAATCGTTGATATTCAAACGAACGAATACTGGCACGTTATCTGCAAATCCTGTTTCAGCGTCGACGGCTGGTTACCGTCATCGCACCTCCCTTTGGTCCATTACGGGTGCCTCGTGCACCCGGTTTTCTTCAGGCCTCGCGCAGGGCCGCTTTTGCGGCTTCCCATAAACGGTCCAGTTCGGCGTCGTCAGTGGCGCTGACGGTCTCGCCGCGCGCCTGCAGCGCTGCCTCGAGATGCCGGAAACGCTGTTCGAACTTACGATTGGCGGCGCGCAGCACCGTTTCGGGGTCACGCCCGAGATGACGGACCAGATTGACAGCGGTAAACAGCAGGTCGCCGAGTTCGTCGTCAATACCTGCTGCCGTCCCGTCAACCAGCGCGGCTTTGAGTTCATCCACCTCTTCGTCCAATTTCGCCACCACGGCAGCCGGCTCGTGCCAATCGAAGCCGACACGCGCAGCGCGTTGCTGCAGTTTGCGCGCACGCGTCAGCGCCGGCAGCGCCAGCGGCACATCATCCAATTCACTGGCGAACTCGCTGGCCGTTACAGGGCGAAGTGCCGCGCGCTCACGCGCTTTCAACGCTTCCCATTGCGCGCTCACCGTAGCTGTATTGGTCGCCGAATTACCGGTCGTGCTGTCAGCAAATACATGCGGATGGCGGCGAACGAGTTTGTTTTCGATGGCATGGACGACATCGTCAAAATCGAACTGGCCTGATTCACGACCGAGTTCGGCGTAGAAAATGACCTGGAACAGCAAGTCGCCGAGCTCGCCGGGCAGCTCGGCCAGGCGGCCGTCTTCTATCGCGGCCGCGACTTCATACGCTTCTTCCAGCGTATGCGGGACGATGGTGGCGAAAGTCTGCTCGCGATCCCACGGGCAACCGCCGTCAGGCGCGCGCAGGCGCCGCATCAAACTGCGCAGTTCCGGCAGGTGCGACATGGACAGGCTCCGCGCAACCGAAGCGGACTGCGGCATTGCCGTCACACCTGGGCGCTTGATTCGTGGATTCTATACGATGAGAATCGGCGCTGGGCCCGGAGCCACCGGGATGCAATAACCGACGCTCGTTGCGAGACCATGTCGACGCCGCTGATACTCAGACTCGATATCACGGGTACGCCGCTGCGGTGGATCCCGTGGCAGGACGCAGTGTGCCTGCACAGTCGCAGCCTGATTGCGTGGACCACAGGCGAGAACGCGTTCACGTTCCGCGGCGGGATCGAAAGACGCAGCGGGCGCCGCTCGAGCGTGACGATACACTCGATCATCGCCGTCAAGCACACCCGTCTCGGGCACGGCGCACAGCGCGCGACGCCGCCGCTCAACAATCATGAATTGTTCCGGCGCGATGCCCATCTATGTCTGTATTGCGGGCATGAATTTTCGGAGGGTACCTTGACGCGCGATCACGTCGTTCCGCTGTCGCGTGGCGGTAGCGATAAGTGGTCGAACGTGGTGAGCGCCTGCCGCAGCTGCAATACGCGGAAAGGCGGCCGCACGCCGGAGCAGGCCGGCATGCCGCTACTGGCAATTCCGTTTGTGCCGAACTGGCCGGAGTTCCTGGCACTGTCGAACCGCCGTATTCTCGCCGATCAGATGGATTTCCTGAAATCGCAATTCAGTCGGCAGTACAAAATCCCGGGGTTAACGTGAGGCTCGTATCGATGATCGTGGCGATGGCCTGCGGCACGGCGGCGCCCTTGCTGCCAGCGGCCGATGCCGGCGGCAATTACGCCATCTGGGGTGCGGGCAGCCGCTCCTGTCATCAGTTCACATCGACCCGCGCCAATCCTGGCGACGCTGCTGCCTTTGATCATTTTCTGATGGGTTATCTGACCGCTTATGGAGCGCTTGCACCAGATACCTACAGCATTGCCGGTCCGTTGAGTCTGGAAAAATCGCTGGCCTGGCTCGGCGATTATTGCGCAGCGAATCAGATGGACAGCTTCGAACGCGCCATTTCGCAGTTCGTGGCGGTGCAACACGAAACACGATTGCGTGCACCGCCCGGTGCGGCCAGCAGCGGTTGGGGCCGCGCCTTACCGCCTCCACCACCGGAAGCCGCGCCTCACTAAGTCGCCGGAACGTGTCTATCGGCTTGGTCAGGGCGCTGCGGCAACCAGGAGAAAGGGACTGGAATCACACACTGGCGCGCGAAAATGTGCAAAAATCCCAAAGGCGACAGATGTCGCCCGTACGCGTTCGACGAAAATTTGAATTGCGTGCACTGCAAAAATCATTCATGATCTGCTTCATCGAATTTCCGAGTAATAAATTCTAATCTTCGAGATTCGCAGAGATTTAGTCTTTTTTTTATCTAGCCCCCTGAGTTAGGAGGAGTACGACGATGAGCAAAAACCTGATTGGACGTCTACAGATGCCCGCCCTGTGTGTGGTGCTCGGGCTGGCAAGCGCCTGTTCGACTGTGACGCCGGAACAACTGTCTGCTGTTGAAGCAAAAGCGACCAGCGCACTGTCCGATGCACGTACGGCTTCGACCAATGCCGCCGCCGCACTGAAGGCAGCTACCGCTGCTCAGGAAGCTGCAACGGCTGCTGCTGCTTCTGCTGATGCTGCCAAGAGCTCGGCTGACGCTGCGATGGCGTGCTGCAATGAGAACAAGGACCGCATCGAGCGTCTGTTCGAAAAGGTCATGAACAAGTAAGGTTTTTCCTTACGCGTTCGGAAAGAACCCCGCTCACGCGGGGTTTTTTTTCGCCTCGCCGACAGGTCGGCCACAGCGGACTGGGTCAGCGTGCGGCTGACAAGCGAGGTCCCAGCGTGGCCTGCGTCACAGGAGTGGTCTTCGGCGTATAGGTGCCAACTGCCTGCGGAATACCATTGCGGGCCTCGAGTGCGCGCCTGATGTCAGCCCACACCAGATGCACGCTGTAGTCCTTGCCGCGGTCGAGCAGCAGTTTGACGACATGCGAGAATTGATCGGCAAACGCGGCCTGGTCTTCCTCCAGGTGCGGGTGCACTTCCAGCAGCACCTGCCCGCGCGACAAGCCGACCTTGAACGGTTCATTGACGATGCGCACCGGCGTACCGACGCTGGTCAGGTCGAAGATCGCTTCGGCATCTTTCGGATACAGCCGGATACAGCCGTGCGTGACGCGCATGCCGATACCGAAAGGTTTGTCCGTACCGTGGATCAGATATCCTTCCAGACCAAGCCGCAGCGCGCGTGAGCCGAGTGGGTTGTCCGGTCCGGGCGGCACCATCATCGGCAACGGATCGCCGTTGGCCGCATGCTCCTTGCGTATCGATTCGGGCGGATACCAGGCCGGATTCTTGACCTTGGCGACGACCGTGGTCGCTCCTTTTGGCGTATTCCATTGCTGGCGGCCGATGCTGATCGGGAACGTCGTCACCTGCTGCGGCACGCCACGGCTCGCTCTGGCGTAGAGATACAGTCGCATCTCCGGCACATTGATCACAATGCCGCTGCGCGGCACCGACGGCAGGATATACAGGCTCGGCACAATCACCGGCGTGCCCTCGCCCGGCAACCACGGGTCGACCGTCGGATTGGCGATGCGCATCTCGCGGTAGCCCTGGCTGTAAGCCAGGGCGAGATCCGAAATGGTGTCCTCATAGACGGCGGTCGTCGCGGCAAGCTCACCGATGACATCCGGTGAGTCCGGGGTAATCGTCAGGGTCTGCCCGCCGAATGCGTCTGCAGACACCATCAGCAGCGCCGCGGCTGCCAGCGTAATAGCAGCAGCAATGGCACCGGTCTGGCGCCCGCCGCGCGGCGGGTAGTTCTTGTGCAAATTCATTCCGTTCAACTCCCAACTAATCCAGCATGCCAATCCCATCACCATCCGCTCACAATCGGACCAGCGCATAAACCGCGCACGCCAGCCAGGCAACCATCAGCGCCATGCCACCGAGAGGCGCAGCAAGGGCAAACTGTCGGACGCCGCTCAGCACGCTCACGCTGAGACCACCGCAGAACAGAACTATCCCGGCGACAACCAGCACGCCGGCCACTTCGAGTATTCGTGTATCGGCTGAGTTGCGCGTCCATAGAGCAATCACCATGAGCAGGAGCGCGTGCAGCAGCAGATATTTCGAGACCAGATCGAGCGTCGCCAGCGCGGCCGGGTCGAGCCGGGCACGCCACGCATGAGCGGCCAGCGCGCCAAGTCCAACGCCGCTGCAACCGGCCAGGCCGGCGATCGCCACGAAAAGTTTTACCAGCATGAATGGTCCGGAATGCTCGGCCGCACGCAGCCCTCAAGGATACGCTACCTGACCGGGTCAGCGCCACGAGCGGGACGCCGGACATCGTTCAAAACAGCGTTTTGCGCTCCTTCGATTTCGGACTTCTGCGGCTTCAACGCTCGAGTAGACGAGGCATGAGTTCGACTAGATTGCACGGCCGCGTGCGATAGTCGAGCTGATGCACAATCAGGCTGTCCCAGCCGAGCGCGCAGGCGCCTGACGATCCGGGCAAGGCGAACACATAAGTCGCATTGGCAACGCCGGCGACCGCGCGCGACTGTAAGGTCGACGTCTGGATATCTGCATAGGACAACACGCGGAACATCTCGCCGAACCCGTCCAGCACCTTGTCGAACAGCGGCGTGAGCGCCTCCGGTGTGCCGTCACGCCCGGTTACACCGGTGCCACCAGTCGTGAGAACGACATTGATGCCGGGCTCAGCAATCCACTGCGAGACGATTGCTCGGATGGCATAGAGGTCGTCTCGGCAGATGCGCTTGTCGTTGACCTCATGACCGGCGGCACGGATCCGTTCGACCAGCAGCTGGCCCGACTTGTCGCTGGCCTCATCCCGCGTATCGGAGATGGTCAGCACCGCGATTGCCAGCGGGATCAATTCTCTTTCGGTAGCCACACGTCTTTACCTGGGTTAGGGTTGGCCGGGCTATGCGCGGCACAGAATTTCCATCCATGCTAACCGCGAGCGAGTCGGACGCTCAATGGATTTGATCGAGAACAACGCTCAGCGGCTCGATCGCTGGCTGCATCACGCACGCTTCTACAAGACGCGGACGCTCGCGGTCGATGCCATTCGCAATGGCCGCATCGAGGTCAACGGCGAGCGCGCCAAACCGTCGAAGCTGGTCCATCCTGGGGACAGCTTGCGTCTGCGCCTGCCACCCTATGAGTACGAGATAGTGATCGCCGGGCTCGCCAAACAGCGCCAGGGCGCGCCATTGGCGCGCCAGCTCTACTCCGAAACAGCAGCCAGCGCCGCCGCTCGCCTGGCGCTGGCGGAAACGCTCAAGCTGAATCGCATCGTCGAAGACCCGCGCTCGGGCAAGCTGGACAAACATGAACGCCGCGCGCGCGAACAGTTTAAGCGCACGCTCGACTGACCATAAGGACGACTGCATGCCCGCTGCCACGACCGCCACCGCAATCGACCCGGCCGCCGCGCGAGCGACCTGGCAGCGTCTGTCGAGCACCATCGCCATGGCGATTACCGGCCAGCAACGCGTCATACGGCATCTGCTCAGCGCGTTTCTGACCGGCGGCCATGTCTTGCTTGAAGATTTCCCCGGTACCGGCAAGACAACCTTGGCCAAAGCGCTCGCGCGCAGTATCGGGGCACGCTTTCAACGGGTGCAGTTCACTCCCGACCTGCTCCCTACCGACCTGCTCGGCGCCTCGGTCTACAATCAGCGCACGCAGGAATTCGTCATTCAGAAAGGCCCGATATTCACGAATATTCTGCTTGCCGATGAGATCAATCGCGCTTCACCGCGCACGCAATCGGCGCTGCTGGAAGCGATGGGCGAAGGACAGGTCAGTCTCGAAGGGACACAGTTCACGCTGGAGCCGCCGTATTTCGTCGTTGCTACGCAGAATCCGGTGGAATTTCACGGTACCTATCCGCTACCCGAAGCGCAGATGGATCGTTTTGCGCTGCGGCTCGCTCTCGGCTATGTCAGCGTCGAGCAGGAAATGGCGATCATCACTGCCAACAACGGCGCCCGCCCATTGGATTCGCTGTCGGCCTGCGCCAGCATTGCCGACGTACTGGCATTCCAGCAGACCGCTGCGAGCGTCATCATCAGCGACGAGTTGAAACGCTACCTGGTGTGTCTCGTTGCCGCTACCCGCAGCGCGGCGCATGTCGAACTCGGCGCGAGCCCGCGCGCTTCTCTGGCACTCCTGCGTTGCGCGCAGGCGCTGGCCTTGGCTGACGCGCTGGATTTCGTCACTCCGGATCTGATCCAGGAACTCGCGCCACTGGTGCTGGCTCATCGCTTGAGCCTGCGAGCTGAAGCGCGCTTTGCCGGCGTGAGCGCAGCAACCGTTATCGCCGAGTTGCTCGAATCCGTGCCGGTCCCGCGCTGATGCGCAAAGGTCGTCGACTTGCGCCGCTGCTCGTCTATCGCGAGTCAACATCAGACTGAATATGCGCCTGCCGCCGCGCACGCTGTTTCGTCTGTTCCCGCTCGCCGCGCGTACGAGCCAATGGCTGGAACATCGTTATTCGCGCAGCGGCCGGCTGCTACTCGGCCTGTTTGTTGCTGCCACCCTGTTCGGCGTCGATCTCAATCAGACGCTGGCTTATCAACTGGCTGCACTGGCTTTCGCGCTGCTGGCGGCCAGCCATCTGGCCAGTGCGCGCTGGCGACCGCGGATCAGCGTGCGGCGAATTTTGCCCGACTGTGTGACTGACGGCGTGCCGACCTGCTATTGGCTCGAATTCCGCAACGATGGTCTTCGGCTGGAGCGGGATCTGCTGCTGCACGACCGTCTAGGCCAGCCGATCATTGCGTATGACACTTTCCACACCGCGTTGCGCCAGTCCGGTGGCGCCAGCAACTGGTTCGATCGCGCGATCGGATTTCCACGCTGGGTCGAACTGCGTCGTTCTGCGCGCGGCGCCGAACTGCCGCTGGCTGCCATCCCGACCCTGCCACCGGGCGGCAGCGCGCGCGTGCGGGTGGACACGACGTTTGTACGGCGTGGCTGGATTAGGTTCGAAGCGATCGAGTTGCGCCGACCCGATCCGCTGGGCCTGGTCTATGCACGCTACCCCATCGAACTGCCGGCAGCCCTGCTCGCCCTGCCGCTTCGCCATTCACTGCCACGCGTTCAGGTCGTTACCCAGCGCCGCTATCAGCGCGGCGGCGTCAGTCTCGCATTGGCGGTCGGCGATTCACAGGAATTCGCGAGTCTGCGCGAATATCGTCCGGGCGATCCGCGCCGACACATCCACTGGCGCAGTTTCGCCAAGACCGGTCAGCTGATCGTCAAGGAATATCAGGACGAATACTTCGACCGGCACGCGCTGGTCGTCGATACCTATGCCGGCAGCGGCGAAGCGACGCTGTTCGAGAGCGTGATCCGGGTGGCGGCGTCGGTCGCTGCCAGCGAACGACCGCGCGATTCGATCCTCGATGTGCTCTTCACAGGAACCGATCTGCTTGAACTGAGTGCCGGTCGCGGACTCGGTGATGCGCGACGCGCGCTGACCTATCTGGCCGAAGCGCGGCCGTCCACGACGATTGATTTTCTTCCTGTCGGGGCGCGGCTGCTGACACGTGCCGCGCAATGCGCCAGTGTCGTGATGGTACTCGGCCGCTGGGATGCGACGCGCCACCAGGTCGCACGTGATCTGCGAACGCGCGGTACACGCATCTTGTGCCTGTGCGTCGTGCCCGACGATTCCACAGCGACCGGCGCAGTGCCGGAGGACGGCCTCTTCCGTTTACGAATAACGCATCTGGCCACCGACCTCCAGCGTATCGGCCAGCACATGAGCCAGCGCATAGACTTGCCGCCGTGAACGACGCCGCGACGCATGGCCAGGTACTGCTGCCGCGCCTGTGGGTAGCCACGTCACTGTTGATGTGGGGTGCTCTGACTGACAACCTGGTGGGTGCTGTGGTCATGGCTGCCCTGCTGGAGGGCATCGGCTTCGCGCCGATCAAATGGTCGTTACGCGAACTCGATTTTCACCGCGCAGCGGATCTCACCAGCGTGGTATTCGCGGTCGTCACCGTGGTGCAGTTCTCGCGTTACTCGGTCCATGGGATCTACGAAATCCTGGCCGTCATGCCTTACTGTGTGTTTCCACTCATTCTCGTGCAACGGTCCAGCACTCAACAGACTATCCCGCTCAGCGCGCTGTTTTACAGCCTGCGTCGCGCCGACCGGCCTGCTGCACGCATCGACATCGCACCGCATTACCTGATGACCTGCCTGGTCGCGAGCAGTACCAGCACGCAGGCCGACTGGTGGTTCATCGTTACCGCTGACGCACTGCTGCTCGGGGCGCTGGTGCTTGCCCGCCCGCAGCGTTATCTCCTGACGGTGTGGGTAGCAACGATCGCACTGGCGCTGGGTCTCGCCGTGCTGACCGGTGCCGGCGTGCTCGCCACGCAGCGTGCTCTCGAATCGTCGATGGCCTACTGGTTCAATCAATTCGCGTGGATGAGCGGCGACCCCAACACGGCGATTACAGCCATCGGTGCCCTCGGTCGGCTCAAGTTGTCGGATCAGGTACGTGTGCGCGTAACCCCGAGTCGGGATCTCACGCTGCCGTTATTTTTGCAGGAAGCGAGTTTCGACGGATTCAAATACGGCACCTGGACGGCCACGCAGGCGCCCTTTGCCGCCATCGATAAACTGGCCGACAGTCAGACGTGGGCACTGCGGGTGCCGATGGTCACCACCAGGCGAACGCTGGCGCTCGATTTTACGCACGCCCGAGAACTCTCGCTGCTGCCGGTGCCGCGCGGCAGCCGTCGGGTCGCCAGCAGCGAGATTGCCGAACTGCAGGACAACCGTTTCGGTACCTTGATGGCAGAGTCGCCACCCGGTGCGCTGCCTTACCGGGTAACTATCGGGGAACCCGTCTCGACGGAACCACCCCCGGCTGAAGCCGACAGCGTGGTTCCGCCGGAATACGCGCCGGTCATCCAGACGATCAGCGCCGAGATCGGACTAAGCCGTCTGCCGCCGTCCGCGCGCGCAGAGCGCATCCGGCGATTTTTCATCGATCACTTCAAATACAGCCTGGTGCAACGCGCCCGACCTGGTCTGCGTACACCACTTGCGCATTTCCTGACGCATACACGCCGCGGCCACTGCGAATATTTCGCCACCGCAACGGTGTTGCTGCTCCGCGCGGCCGGCATACCTTCACGCTATGCGGTCGGTTATGTGGTAGAAAATTACAGCACGCTCGAACGCGCGTATATTGCGCGCGCCCGCCATGCTCATGCCTGGGCCTTGGCCTGGATCGATGGCGAATGGCAGATTATCGATTCAACGCCATCGGCATGGTTCGACCTCGAAGAAGCGTATGCGTCGCGATGGCAGTCGGCGCAGGATCTGGCGTCGTGGCTGTGGTATCGCTATCAGCGACTGATGCGCGCCGACTGGCGCGAACTGCGCAGTCAACTGGCCTGGCTGGTGCCGCCGCTCGCGCTGGTGCTGTATGTGCGACTGCGCCGCAGTCCGCTCGCAGTTCGCAATCGCGACACCGACATGCCGTCAGTCCCGTTCAGCGGTTTATCCGGCACACTCTCACCGTTGCTGGCCGCGCTCGCCGCTCTCGGTTTCGCGCCACTTCCGGGTGAAACCTTGCACCGTTACCTGGCGCGCAGCGCCCCGCCAGTGGCCGGTGGCGTCGACCGCGACGCGCTCGTCGCTAGCTATTATCGCCTGCGCTTCCGCACGTCAATCGAGCCACTGAACACAGCCGCTACCGAGTCTGAGTTCGCCGACCTGCTCACCCGCTACTGTGCCGGTCTCAATTAGCGACCGCTGATGCTGGCCAGGATGTCGCGATACAGGCGTTGTTCCTCGTCCGGCTCGACCAGACGAATATAGCGCTCGGCAATGGCCGGTGGGATCAGGCCCTTGAATATTGCGCGGCGCTTTTCTTCGTTCGACAAGCCGGCGCATTGCAGAAACGCCATCGGTTCTATTGCCCCCTGCTCGAGCATGATTGCATTTTCGTTGGCGATATCGCGCATCACGGCGTGATTCGGCGTCAATCGTCCGCGGATGAATTCGGCTGACGCCATATGTTGTTCGTAGATCGCGCGGATCTCGAGCTTGTAGCCGCCGATCAGAATTGGATTGATGGTTTCTTCGAGCTGCGCTTCGAGATTGGTCATGCGTGTCAAGACGACGTCAGCCCAATGCGCACCGGGCTCGTCGAGCCGATTCAGTACGCTGTAGATTTCGAGAATATTGTTAATACTCAAGTCGCGGTAAACGTCGTGAATGAAGGCGAAATTGCGCGCCGCCGCCAGACCCTGAAACCCGGCATAACCCAGCACCCGGTAGATGTTCTCCTGGCGTGGACTTTCCTGCCGTGGGACCGCGACATTGAAACCGACACTGCATAGCAGTTGCGACACGCGCAGCCCGAGCTGCTGGGCAACCTGCTCGCGGCGCGCGTCGTCGTCGTCGAGCGGACCGACCCGGGTCGCTGCAAGGATGGCGAGCAGTTCGTCAGCGCCGGCGTGAAGAAGCGTTTCGAAAGAATACATGGCGTGCGCCGTTCAATCCTGCCATTCGACGATGACGCGTCCATGCTCTAGAGTTACGCTCAATTCCGTGAGCGACCATTTCGGTCCGTGTGCACAGCTGCCGTCGGGAAGCTCGAACTGCCAGTTGTGCTGGCGGCACGTCACCCGACGACCACGGATCCCTGATGGCATCAGCTCCATACCCTGATGCGAGCAGTATGCCTTGTAGGCACGCACTTCGTCTGCTGTGCGATAGAGCAGCAGCGGGTGGCCTTCGCTAATGTACTTGACTGCCTGATCGGGCGGAAGCGCGGTCATCGCACAGACGTTGAGTCTGGGTTTGGCCACTTCACTGGCGCTTTCGGCTGCCAATTCATTGGCCGGCGCCATGGCGATAGCCGAGGCGAAACCTTCCACTTCGTGTTCGATCAAAATATCGATTGCCCACACGATACGACTCAACCCCAGCGCCGGGAAGGCCATCATCAGCGCGTCGAGGACTTCGTCCGCCGATGCTCCGACCTCAAGTGCTTTACGCGTGTATTGCACCAGCCCTTTGTCAGTCTGCACCGCGACCTTGGTGATGACCGAGATCAGCGCCCGCGTCTTGGGATCGAGACGGCTGCCATTGTGCTTGAGAAATCCGAAATAGGCGGACATCGCCTCAGGACGCGCGGCCAGCAGGAAATCGAGCGCTTTGCTCATCGAGCGTCAGCGCGCGGACGTGGGTTCAGCATCGCAGGCGTATCCGAATGACATCAGCAGGTAGTTTACTCGCAGCGCTGCGCTGCGCACACGTCCACTCTTTACGGCGCCGCCGGGATGGTATTTAAACGAACCTGCTCGAGCGTGTTCAGCGCCGCGTCGAGTTCGGCCAGCGTCACCCGCTTGTTCGCGCCAAGCTCGGGAGCAAACAGACCAACGCGATAATCCTCGAACATCCACAGCAGTGCGTGAGCCCGTTCATCGCCGGCAGCCGTCTCGGCCAGGCTGGCGAGATAGCGAGCCCACAGAGGCGCCAGCGGTTCGAGCTTGACGATGTCTTTACCGGGATTCGCCGCCGCCCGCTGCAGGCGCCGTTCGATCGCGTCAAATGAAAGGGCCACGTGCGCCGTGTTGCCCGCATCGACGATAACTATCAGTGCCGGCCCGAGCAGGTGCCTGATCTGCGAGCGGAGGTCATCACCGCTGAGTGGCGGTACACGCAGACGCTCGAGTTCGCGATAGGCTGCGTCACCGCGCTGGAACAATGTCTGCATGTGCTTGCCAGCGGTCGCTGTCTCGACGGTGACGGCAGTGGCAAAGCGCTGTACCAGACGCTCGAAAGCGTCCGCATCGCGTGGTCCGTCAGCAAGTCGATAGTCGGATGCATGGCCTGAACCATCGTGCCCCGCGCTCCAGCGTCTCGCGGCAGCCAGTACCAGCGCCGCAGACGGCGAAGTTGTGTGCCCATAGCGGGTCGCCAGCAGCGCGAATTCCGGTCGTGAAGACAAGGTCCGTTCGACTTCACGCTGTTCGCGCGCGACGCGCAGGACCAGCAGCCGGGCGATGCCATCGACATGCGCGAGACGCGCCTGCATTGGCTGATCAAACACCGCGATTTCAGTGTGGTCGCCGCGGTCGACCAGCGCCGGATAGCCGTGTACGACTGTCTCGGCACGCTCGACTTCGACGATCACGGGTATGCGCGGCAGCGTCCATGATCCGCTGCTGCGTCCGACTACGCCCCACTCGACCTGCTCGCGGGCGGCACGCGCCGCCGCGCCGCACTGCGCTTCAAGATCGGCGAGACAGCGGCTCTGCGCCTGGACCTGCCCGGTGGCGTCGACCAACGCGAGCGTGAAACGCAGATGAGGCGGCAGCGCAGCGTCGGCAAACAGCGCTGGTGGAACTCGGATTCCGGTCATGCGTTCGAGCGCAGTGGCGAGCACCTCGGCCAGCGCGCCGGGCTCTACTGCGACCGCTTCGACGCAGGCCATCGCGAATTCGCGCAGCGGCGAGCACAGGCGGCGGTAACGTTTCGGCAGCGCCCGCAGCAGTGCTTCGATTTTGGCGCTCAGCAGGCCCGGCACCAGCCGATCGAGCGGCGCCTGCGCCAGACGCGGAAGAAGCAACAGGGGTACGCGCAGCGTGACACCATCGTCAACTTCGCCAGGCGCGAAACGATAGCGCAGCGTGCACGACGTTCCGCCGATATCGAACGTATCCGGAAACAGATAGGCGTGAACCGAGGCCAGTTGCTCGCTGGTCGCATCGAGTTCGCTCATGCGCAGGCTGACATCGGCCGCAGGCTCGTTGCGCAACCAGGCCAGCAGTTCGCGCCGCGTAACGATGTCCACCGGTACTCGCGCAGCATAGAAAGCCTTCAGATCGGCGCGCGGCAGCGCGAGGTCGCGACGTCGTGCGCGTGCTTCAAGCTCGTGGATGCGCGCCAGCAGCGCGAGATTGTGCTGCAGAAAACCGACCTCCTCGCCGAGTTCGCCATCGAGCAGCGCGGAGTCGATGAACAGCGCGCGAGCGGCCGCCGCATCGATACGCGCGAAATCGACCTGACGCGCCGCGTTGATAACGAGACCGTGCAAACGCTGGATCTCGGTCGCCCTGACCGAGCCTCGACGGACGTCCCAGAACGGCGCGTCGTAGCTGCGCCGGATGAGGTGGCCGGCGACGCGATCGAGCCAGGACGGTTCGATACGCGCGACAACCCGCGCATAGCGTCGGTTGGTCTCGATCATCTCGGCCGCGATCACCCAGCGCGGTGCGTGGCGCGCAAGGACCGACGCCGGGTGCGCGAGGAACGTCGCATTGCGACAACCGAGGTAATGATCGCCCTGCCACTCGCCGAGATGGCTGGGAAAGCCGGCAGCCAGCGCGGTGTGGATGGCCTTGTAGGTAGCCGGTACAGGATTCAGCGCCAGGCCGTCAGCGCGGGCCAGTTGCAACAGATAATCATGCAACTGGACCCATTCGCGCAGTCGCACGACAGCCAGAAAATGGCGCCGGCAGTGGCGCGCCTGGCGCTTGGCCGACCAGCTCTGCAGTTCAACGGCGAGCGGCCAGGCCCGCACAAACCACAGAAAATCGGAACGCCTGTCTTCGAAAGCGGCGTGCGCTCGATCGGCGGCATCGCGCAGTTCATGGGGTCGCTCGCGCGGATCAACAATGCTGAGCGCAGCAACGATGACGGCGCATTCGCTAAGACAGCCGAGTTCGGCGCCCGCGAGCAGCACACGTGCAAGCCTGGGATCGGTCGGAAATCGGAGCAATCGTGCACCAGAGGCCGTCAACCGTCGCTCGATATCGAGCGCGCCGATTTCCTGCAGTACCCCGTAACCGTCCTTGATCAGACGTGTCGCTGGCGGTTCGACGAAGGGAAAGCGCTCGACGTCGTCGATTCCGAGCGCTTTCAAGCGCAAGATCACGCCGGCCAGATTGGTCCGCTGGATCTCCGGCTCCTGGCTCTGGCGTCGTCCAGAGAAATCGTTCTCGCCGTAGAGCCGGATACAGATCCCGGGGCGCTCCCGCCCGCACCGACCGGCACGCTGCTCGGCATTGGCGCGCGCAATTTTTTCCACCGGCAACTGCTGCAATTTGCGGCGCGGGTTGTAGCGGCTGACACGGGCCATGCCGGTATCGATGACATGCCGCACACGTGGCACCGTGAGCGACGTTTCGGCGACGTTGGTGGCGAGGATGATCCGCCGCGACGGTCCCGGCTCGAACACGCGTGCCTGGCGCGCAGCGCTCATGCGCCCGAAGAGTGTCAACACTTCGGTTGCGGCGAGCTGCGCACGCGACAATCGCAATGCAGCGGCGCGAATTTCACGTTCGCCCGGCAGAAACACCAGAATGTCGCCGTAGTCGTCAGCATCGAGCTCGCTGACGGCAGCGAGAATCGCGTCATCGATGTCGGCGACGTCGACATTGTCACGGTCGTCCTCGGCCAGCTCCGGCGGCCGGTAGCGAACCTCGACCGTGTGCGAGCGCCCCGGAATGACGTAGCAGACACTGTCGTCAAAGAACGCGGCGAACATCGCCACATCCAGCGTCGCTGAGGTCACGATCAGCTTGAGCGCCGGCCGGCGCGCGAGGACCCGCTTGAGATAGCCGAGAATGAATTCGACGTTCAGGTTGCGTTCGTGGACCTCGTCGATGATCAGCGTGTCGTATTGGTACAACCAGGGGTCAGCATGAATCTCGTTGAGCAGGATGCCATCGGTCATGACCTTGACCCGCGTGGCGCTGGCAATGTTGTCGTCGAAACGGATGCTGTGCCCAACGAGCCCGCCCGGGCTGGTCGCGGTTTCTTCGGCAAGTCGCCGCGCGATGGCGCGGGCCGCGATGCGTCGTGGCTGGGTGTGACCGATGCGCCCGGTCAGGCCACGACCGAGACGGAGACAGAGTTTCGGCAGCTGGGTGGATTTACCGCTACCGGTTTCGCCACTCAGTATCAGCACCTGATGTCGCGCGAGTAACGCAGCAATTGTCTCGGCGTGCTCGCTGAACGGCAGCGCAGGCGGGAAATCCAGCCGTGGCTGCCACTCGGCGCGAGCGCTGACGACGGCGAGTGACCGTTCGACCGCAGCTTCGACATCGGTCAGCGCCGCTGCCGTGGCGTGCGGGCCGGACTTGCGCACTCGCCGGCGCAGCCCCGCGAGGCGTTTAGCGAGACGCACCTGATCGAGCAGCAGGCACTCCGGCAGCGCTGCGGCGCACGAGTCGAGCCGCGATTCGAAGTCGTACGCTCTCGCGGTTGCGGATTCCTCGGCGGTCATTGTCGCGCCATTCCGGTGACCGCCGCGAAGCCGTAATCGACGCTTTCTCGATACATGGTTTTCCGCCTCCGGCATGGCGGATTGGGGATTCAGATGAAGGCTTGACTGACAGTATAACGACAGCCTGGTCGCGGCCATGCGTGGGACGCGCGCACCTTTTTTATTCCTAGGCGGGCTGCTAACATGCAGCCCGAACTTCACGTAGCGGCGTAACCAGGTCCGAGAGGGCGTTCGTGTCCGTACTGAGTCTAGATATCTCAGGTTCCCAGATTGATGGGGCACGAGATTACCAGGAGGACGCGTTTCTCATCACCCACCTGGGTGATCAGGATGCGGACACAGCTGGTTCGATGATTATCGTCGCCGACGGCATGGGCGGCCATGCGGCCGGTAATGTCGCAAGCAATATGGCGGTGCAGACGTTCAACCGCCACCTGTCAAAGAATTTCCCAAGCGCCTCGTTGTCCACCGTCCTCTACGAGGCCGTGCTGCAGGCCAACAGTTCGATTACGGCGACAGTGGCCGAAACAGCCGCGCTGAAAGGGATGGGCTGCACGCTCGTCGCCTGTGTCATCGAACGCGGTAATCTGCGCTGGGCCAGCGTCGGCGACAGCCACCTGTATCTGTTGCGTGGCGGCCAGCTGACCAAGAAGAATGCCGACCACAGCTATGGTGGTTTTCTCGACCGCATGGCCGAGGCAGGCACGCCGGTAGATGCCGAAGCCGGCTTTTCGCGCAACATGCTGATGAGCGCCCTCACCGGCGACGACATCGCTGAGATCGACTGCCCCGAAGTCGCGCTTACGCTGGGTGCTGGCGATCGCGTGATCTTGTCGAGCGATGGCCTCGATACGCTGACCAGCGAACAGATTATCGCGATGAGTGCGGCCTCGCCGAGTGCGAAGTCCTGCGTCGAAGCGCTGCTGCAGGCAGTCACCGATGCCGGCGCGCCACGCCAGGACAACACGACAGTTATCGTCGTCGATGTACTCGAGAAAGCCGAACTTTCGCTCGAACCGGCAGTGGCACCCAAAGTCACGGCCGCGGCCCCACCTGAGGATCCCGAGAAGGCGCGCCCGGCAGTTTCTGCCGGTACGCCTTATCTCGTCGAGAATCCGCCGGCGCGGAAATTTCCTGTCGGTCTGCTGATCGGCGGCGTGCTGGCGTTTGCCGTGCTGGGCGGCGGCGCATACTGGTATACCGGCACGCTCGGCTCGGCACCGACGGCGACGACCTCGGCTGGTCCGTCAGCGACTGCACCAGCGACACCACCGACTGACGACGATACCCTGGTGGAGCTCGAAGCAGTCAAGGAAGAGCCTCTGACGCCTGGCAAAGTCGCGCCGCAGGCTGCGCCTGCGCCCGTCGCAGCAACAGCCTCGGCAGCCACAGCGCCTGCCCGAGAAGGAACCTTTCGCGACGGCCTGAAATCCGGTGGCCAGGGCCCGTTGATGGCCTGGCTCCCGCCTGGCAAGTTCACCATGGGCAATCCGATTTCGACCGATCCGGCCGAGCGGCCTCAGCATGTTGTGACCATCGGCGCGTTCGCCATCGGCGTCAACGAAATTTCGGTGGCCGAGTTCCGGCGTTTCGCGAAAGCGACCGGCATGCGCATGCCGAACATCGAACATGTTGCCGATGAAGCGAACTTTCCCATGACATTCGTGTCCTGGAACGATGGACTGGCCTACGTCAAATGGCTCTCACAGCAAAGCGGCGCTGAATACAGCCTGCCGACCGAAGCGCAATGGGAATATGCCGCGCGCGGTGGAACCCAGACTGCGTACTGGTGGGGTCGCGCGCTGGGCCGCTCGAATGCCCATTGTTTCGCCTGTGATACCGGTCTTGATCCGCGCCAACCGACCGCTATCGGTCGTTTCAAAGCAAATCCTTTCGGGCTGTTTGATACCGCCGGCAACGTCCAGGAATGGGTCTACGACTGTTTCAACAGCAACTACGATGGCGCTCCGACAGATGGTTCGGTATTCGAGGGCGGCGACTGTACCGTACGCGTGTTGCGAGGTGGCGGGTACGGCAGCGGACCGGATGCGCTGCACAGTTCCGGACGCGACAAATTCCGCTTCGACAAAGGCAACGACCAGACCGGCTTACGCGTGGTCCGCAAGCCCTGACACGTACGTCACTGTCTGCTCGATTTATCGCCATGCGTTGCGTGATGCAGTTCACCCGCCAGCATCCCCGCCTACGGTGGTCCGTGCGAACTTAGCGGTTTCAGCCTAGACTCGAGCCATGATTGTCTGCCATCGCCGTTGGTTTTCGTCCGCATTCGCTTGCGCGGCGACGCTTATGGCGGGTCTGGCGTCAGCTGAAATCACTTACGAGAATGGTGTCACCCGCGCCGTTGATGGGAAGCGCTCCGCACTGGGTACGCGCCGGACAGACAATCAGCCCAGCGATTGGCAGCATGCTGACGAGCAACGGCGCGACTGGCGTCACGACCGCCGACCAGAGCAGCACAAGCCGCGGCCGCACGACATCGCCCCGCGCGATCGCCAGGCACGCCCACTGGCGGATCGCGAATTTCGTAACGGTTACCGCGATGGCTATGACAACGGCTATGGCGACGGGCGACGTGACAATCGCGGCTCTCGCTATCCGCAGAACGGTTACCTGGAGCCGCCCGGCTATGCTTATCCGGCTCCCGGCTATGGCGGTTCGCGACGACCGGGCTATGGCTACGATGCACCACGCGTGGAACCCCGCTATGAATTGCGCGGCGGGCAGAACGGCATACTCATTACGCCCGGCTATCCGCGCAATATCGACAACAATCCCACCTACCGGCGCAGCTATCCGACCGATCGCTGAACCGTGATGCGCTCGTGGATGCGCAGAAACGACGCGCGCAATCCCGCCATATAGCCGTCGACATACAGCCCAATGAGAAAATCACTGTCGTCAGGGACCGGCAGATGAAATACATGGCGGCGCATGATGGAGTAAATGACTTGCGCATGGAGGCTGTAGACCAGTGCCTCCTCGAGCCCGTGCAGTGGCACAGCCACGGGCTCCGGCAGCGCAAATGCCGCGCGGATTTCGACGATCATCGGCAGGATCAGACGGGCGCGGACGCGCGCCATATAGCGCTCGCTGATACTTTCCCCGCGAAGCGCTGAATAGAGCGAAATACGGATGACTTCGTGGCGATCGATGCTGCGCGCGTAGTCGCGGTAGAACGATTCGAGGCGCGAGCCCAGAGCGCGTGTGCGATCCAGTAATAGTTGTTCCCAGCTGTCGTTCCAGCGATTGAGGAAGACCACGTCGTAGACCCGATCGATCAGCGCTGCCTTCGACGGGAAATAGCGGAAGATGAGCGCCTGACTGATGCCGAGATAACGCGCCAGCTCGCGCGTTCCGCCGTCGAAACCAGATGTCGCAAAATAGGCGATCGCACCAGCCAGGATCTGGTGCTGCCGCTCAGCCGGGGCAAGCCGCTGACGCGGCAACGGTGCGGATTCAGCGCTACTGGCAGCTGCCACGGCGCGCGCGCGACGGGCGCGTTTCGGCAGCGCTGGCCGCGCCATTGTCGTCAACCGGCGAAACGCGGCTCAGGCACTCCGCGAATACCGAGGCCGCGGATGCGGAACAGGCTGCCCGCGCCGAATTGCGGGCGTGCTTCGCGGACGAAATGATCGTGCGTTGCCGGGTGTGTGACGCGCCCCATCGACGTGACGTAGATGTCGTCGAGATGCTCACCGCCGAACATGACACTGGTGATGTTCTTGACCGGCATGCCGATGCGTCGCTCTTCCTGCCCGTCCGGCGTATAGCGGATGAGATCGCCGCCGATGACCAGCGCGTTCCACACGCAACCTTCAGCATCGACTGTACTGCCGTCGAAGAATCCGGCGTCGTTTCGCGTATTGGCGAATTCGCGCCGATTCGACAGGTTCCCGCCGACGATATCGTAATCGTAGGCCCACATCGTCTGCTGAAAGGTATCGGCAAAATAGAACGTGCGATCGTCGGGGCTCCAGCACGGCCCATTGGAGCAGATGATGCCCTGTTCGACCTGCGTGACGCGCAGGTCGCCATCGAGCCGCCACAGGCCGCACAGTTTCAGTTCTTCTTCATCGTCCATGCCGCCAGCAAAGAAGCGCCCGTGTCGATCAACTTTGCCGTCGTTCAGCCGGCTGCGCGGTTGATCCGGGTCGACCTTCTGAATCAGATCGAGTGCGCCCGAGTTCAAGTCGAAAAAATAGAAACCGTCATCAAGGGCGAGCACGGCGTTGCCATCACGGCGTAATGCCATTGCCCCGACATCACGGTCAAGCGACCAGTTGCGGGTTTTGCCAGTGCGCGGATCGAGCTGCCAGATGGACGGTCGACCGACTCGCCTGCCTGTCCCATCGACCCAGTACAGCAGCCCCTGTTCGACGTCCCACAAGGGACTTTCCCCGAGATGGTTCGCTGCCGCCACCACACATTCGATCGAATACCCCACGCGCGCTGCTCCCGACTTAAGCTGGGCTATTAAATGAACAATCGCTCATCAAAATCAAGCCGTCGTCAGTTCGATTGCTCAGCAAAATCTCCGCTGTCTCAGCGTTTCCATCGACTTTTTTGCTGCATGAGAGCCACGCGTCTTGCCAGTAATCATCGATTGATTAATTATGCGCTCTTCAGACGGTTGCCCATTCCGTGGCTCGCCGTGGTGTTAGAATCACCGCTCATCAGCGCGTGCAGGCAGGGGAGGTGCGGCATGTTTCCGGCACGGATAGAAGAATACGTACGCCCGCGCAGCGTCGCTGAAGCGCTGGCCGCAATGGCCCGCTACGAGGCCGGCGATGCCCTGTTCCTGGCCGGCGGTCAGAGTGCGATGCAGGCCATCAAGTCGCGCATGTTGCGCCCGCTGTGCATCGTGGATCTGCAGGCCGTGACCGAACTGCGCGGCATTCGACTGGATGCCGGTGGGTTGACCATTGGCGCCATGACGCGGTATGTCGAAGTCGCTGGCGAGACCCGGCTCGACGGCGCATTTGCCGCGCTCCGCGACGCCGCCAGTCATGTCGGCGATCGCCAGGTCCGTAACCGCGGCACCGTCGGCGGCAGCGTGTGCTGGAACTATGTTGCCTCGTGCACGCCAACCGTCGTACTTGGTCTGCGCGGCAGCTTGAATCTGATGGCCGCCGATGGCACGACCCGGCGCGTTCCAGCCGACGATTTCTTTCTCGGTCCACTGGAGACCGCCAGACGCGACGATGAAATCCTGCTCGCGTTGAGCTGGCCTGTCGCGCCAGCGCGTACCGGCAGCGCCTACCGCAAGTGGGGACTGGTGACGGATGCGTTGCCAGTTATTGGCGTCTGCGTTCAGGTGACACTCGACGCCAGTGGCGTCTGCAGCGCAGCTGGCGTCAGCCTGACTGGGCTCGCCGGTGGCGCGCAGCGCGCGCCGGTCGGGGAAACAGCCCTGCTCGGCACGGCGGGCGACGTCGATGCCGTCACCCAGGCAATGCACGCGGTCGCCGACAGTGTCGACACGCACAGCGACATGTCGGCCGACGCGGCGTATCGCAAACAGTTGATTCGAACGCTGGGCGTGGACGTCGCACTTGCTGCGTTCGCCCGTGCCCGCGCCTGAGCCTGGAGCGCCCCATGCAAACGATCACCCTCACGGTCAACGGTACTGTTTACGAAGAGAGCGTCCCTGAGCGGCTGCTCCTGGTCGATTTTCTTCGCGACCGCCTCGCTCTGACCGGAACCCATGTCGCCTGCACTTACGAAGGCGTGTGCGGTGCGTGCACGATTCACCTCGATGGCGACGCCGTCAAAAGCTGTCTGATGCTGGCCGTTCAAGCCGATGGCCATTCGATCACGACGATCGAGGGTCTGACTACTGGCGAACTGACGCCACTGCAAGCGGCGTTCAGCGCCGAACACGGTCTGCAATGTGGCTTCTGCACGCCGGGCATCCTGATGAACATGACCGACTTCCTGAAGCACAATCCGGATCCCAGCGACGAAGAAATCCGTCACGGCCTGATCGGCAACCTGTGTCGTTGCACGGGCTATGTACACATCGTTCGCGCAGTGCGCCGGGCGGCCCAGATCATGCAGCAGACGGCATAAGGAGCGCAGATTCATGGCGACGGCAGCGGATCACGACTGGCTGGGTGCACGGCTTGCGCGCAAGGAAGACCTGCGATTGGTGACCGGCACCGGCCGCTATCTCGCTGATATGTCTTTGCCCGGCATGCTGCACGCCGTGTTCGTTCGCAGCGAATACGCCCACGCCCGTATTCTGTCCATTGATACCAGCGAAGCGCTGGCCGTACCCGGCGTCGTCGCGGTGTATACCGGCGCGGGCATCAAGAGCCTCATCAAATCGATGCCGCAGGCAGTCGTGCAGCCCAATCTGCCGGCGCGCTATCCGACGTTCTGGCCGCTCGCTGTAGACAAGGTGAAATTCCACGGTGAACCGGTCGCGCTGGTCATTGCCCGCGACAAGTACGTAGCCGTCGATGCGGCCGAGTGCGTGCAAATCGACTATGAGGAACTCGAGCCGATCCTCGACCCTGAACTCGCGCTCGAGCCCGGCAGTGCGCTGGTGCATGAAGCGGATGGCAGCAACGAAATCTTCGCCATGACGTTCACTGGCGGTGACACGCCCGAAGCGCAGGCCGACAACGATGCCGAAGTCGAAAAGATATTTCAGACCGCCGATGTCGTGGTCAAGGAACGGTTCCGTGTGCATCGCACCGGCATTACGCCGATGGAACCGCGCGTCGTATTGTGCGACTGGAACGATGCCGATGGTCTGACCGCATGGATTACGACGCAACGCCCACATATCGACCGACTCGCGCTGGTCGATATTCTGGACATTCCCGCTGAGAAAGTCCGCGTCATTGCGCCACGCGATCAAGGCGGCGGTTTCGGCAACAAGGCACCGTTCTATCGTGAGAACATCATCATCGCGTATGCCGCGCGCGAACTGAAACGCCCAGTGCGCTGGGTCGAAACCCGCTACGAAAGCCTGATGAACATCGGGCAGGAACGCGACCAGATCAACACCATGGAAGTCGCCGCCAGCAAGGATGGCACCCTGCTCGCAGTACGCAACCGCGGTATCGCCAACAACGGCACCGGCACGACCGGTGTGTATTGGGGCTTTGTCATGCCGTTTCTCGGCGCGGTCGAATTACCGAACGCCTACACCTGGCACAAAGCCGACATCAAGCTGCGCGTGGCGACCACCAATAAGGCCTGCCTGACACCGTCGCGCGCGTTCGGGCATTTCCCGACCCGTTTCGCGCTGGAGCGCTCGGTCGATATGGTTGCACGCCAACTCGGCATGGAAGCCTGCGAATTGCGGCGGAAGAATCTGGTTCCCGTACTGCCCTATACCTCGGTCACCAACGAGTACTACGACAGCGGCGATTTCCTCAAGGTCTGGGACAACCTCATGGCCCAGATAGACTTGCCCGCTTTTCGCCGTGAACAGCACGCTGCGCGCGCCGACGGCCGTTATCTCGGCATCGGCTTCGCCTGCGGTGTTGAATTGTCCGGTGTGGCTTCCGATCTGCTGGTGCCGATGGAGAACCAGCCGGGTTATGGCGCCGCGACTGTGCGCGTCGATCCACGTGGCAAAGTGCTGGTTTTCGGTGGCGATGCCCCTGGTGGGCAGGGTCATGAAACAACGACCGCCCAGGTCATCGCCTCGCAGTTCGGCATCGAGCCTAACGATATCGTGCTGACAACCGGCGATACCGGCACCACGCCTTTCGGTGCTGGCAGCATCGGCGCTCGCGCCGGCTCGTATTTTGTGAGCGCCGTAGCCAAAGCCTGCGGCGAGATCAAAGACAAAATTACGCGCATCATGGCCCATGATTTTCAGATCGAGGCCAGCGTGCAGCATTTCGAGTTCAAGCAGGGCGAAGTGATCTATATCGGCGATCGCACCAAGCGGAAATCCTTCCGCGACGCCGTTGAGCGCATCATCATGTTTCCGATCAACCTGCCGCCGGGCGAAGTCGGCGGGCTGGAATCGACAGCGTTTTTCGAAGCCGCCAAACCGATGATCTGCTTCAATGCCGATTGCTGTATCGTCGATGTCGAGCTGGACACCGGTAAATTTGTCATCAAGCGCTGGGTGACGTCTGAAGACGTCGGCACTGTGATCAATCCGATGGTCGTTGACGGCCAGATGCACGGTGCCATCGTGCAGGGTCTCTCGAACGCGATGTTCGAAGAATTCATCTACGACGAGCGCGGCCAGCAGCTGACGGCAGACTTCGAACACTACAAGCTGGCAACCGCCGCCGACGTGCCTGACATCGAACTGACGTACGCGACGACACCCTGCCCGCACACGCCGCTCGGTACGCGTGGCATCGGCGAAGGCCGACCGAGTTCCGTGCCGGGCGCTCTGACCAACGCGGTCTGCGATGCGCTGAGCCCTTTCGGCATCGAGATCAATGAACTGCCGTTACGGCCCGGCAGTATCTGGAAACGCCTGCAGGCCGCGAGGAGTTGAACGATGGGCACCAGCCGCAAAGTCATCATTACCTGCGCCGTGACGGGTGCCATCCATACACCGTCGATGTCGCCGGCACTGCCGGTTACGCCGCGCGAAATCGCGACCGCGGCCATCGAAGCAGCGCAGGCCGGAGCAGCCATCCTGCACCTTCATGCACGCGATCCCGAGACGGGCAAACCGTCGCAGGATCCAGCGCTGTTCCGCGAATTCCTGCCGATGATCCGCGCCGAATCGAATGCGGTCATCAATCTGACGACAGGCGGCAGCCCCTATATGACGGTTGAGGAGCGCATGCGCCCGGCCGCGGAACTCGCGCCGGAAGTTGCTTCGCTCAACATGGGCAGCATGAACTTCGGGCTGTTTCCCATGTTGAAGCGCTTCAAGAACTTCAAACATGACTGGGAAGTCGAGCATCTGCAGGGCAGCCGCAACCTGGTGTTCAAGAACACCTACCAGGATATCGAGACTATTCTCGATATCGGTTATGCCAACGGCATCCGTTTCGAATTCGAATGCTATGACACCTCACACCTGTACAACCTCGCCTACTACCTCGACGAAGGCAAAGTTAAGCCGCCGCTGTTCGTGCAGACCGTATTCGGCATCATGGGTGGCATCGGTGCACATCCCGAAGACATCATGCACATGAAGCGTGCCGCCGACCGATTGCTCGGTGATGCTTACGTATGGTCGGTGCTCGGCGCCGGACGCAATCAGATCCCGGTTGCAGCGCAAGCAGCAGCCATGGGCGGCAATGTCCGTGTCGGCCTCGAGGATTCTCTGTGGGGTGGACCGGGTCGGCTCGCGGCCAATTCCGCCGAACAGGTCCGTGCCGTGCGCGAAGTGCTCTCCGGTCTCTCGCTCGAGATAGCGACGCCGGACGAAGCACGCGCCATATTGAGCCTGAAAGGCGCCGACTCGATGTCACTGTGAGCGGCCGACGCCCGCCGACGAGTTCTCCTGCATGGAACTGAAAAACGCGATCCGTATCGAGGCGCCGCGCGAACAGGTGTTCGCGGCGCTGAACGATCCCGATATTCTGCGTGCCGCCATCCCTGGCTGTGAAGCGCTGGAAGCGAAGTCACCGACGGAATTCACAGCGACGGTCAGCGCCAAAGTCGGCCCGCTCAAGGCGCGCTTCACCGGCCAGGTCGCCCTCGCCGATATCGTCGCCCCGGAATCCTACACCTTGAGCGGCGAAGGCAAAGGCGGCCCGGCCGGCCACGCTCGCATCCGTTCGCAGGTCAATCTCGTCGCCGACGGCAACGCGACGATGCTGCATTACGACGTCAAAGCCGACATCGGCGGAAAGCTCGCCCAACTCGGCGGCCACCTCGTCGAACGCACTGCCGAAAAACTCGCTGCCGAATTCTTCGAGAAGTTCAAAGTGCTGCTGGGGCCTGTAGGCGAGACAACGACAGAGTCGACACCTCCCCTCGTCCTTACGCCTGAATCCGCCACATCGAAGCCTTGGATTTGGATAGCAGCCGGCGCAGCGGCTATTGGTGCTGTTGCCTGGTTCGTGGTTTCGGGTTAACTATGCAGCAGCAAAGGTTGCACAGGTGTGCAATCTTTGCTGTGAGGCACGCCATGGCGTGACCTCGTAACAACGGTTTCCGGCTAGCCGAGGTTGCTATGCCGTGCAGCAGGTCGCTGGCGGGAACGGGGACTGGCTACCGATAGGACCCTGGTCAACATTATCTCGTCAACACCGAGGCTGTTCCTGAGTGGCTGCTGCAAGGCGCGTTTCGCGGGCAATAGCGGGGCTATTGCCAAGAAATGCAACGCCGCAGCAGTCACTCAGGAACAGCCGAATGTAGAGATCGGGAAGGGCTTTCGAGCAACGAGATCTGTCGGCGCACAGGTCTGGCGTGGAATATCGTCAAGCGCTGGCTGAACGCCGAGGAAGGGGCGGCGCCGAAGTATCGGCGGACCGCAGTGGCGAGTGTCCTGAAGCCGTATGACGTGCGTCTGCGGCAGTGTCTCGAGGCTGATGCGCGGCGATGAGCGGCACCGGCGTGCGCAGCACCGAGGTGTCCGCTACATTGGCTGGTCAGGCGTCAGTGAGCAGCCGCAATTGGTTCCAGCGTGTAGACCCTCCCCATTGCAGTCGCGACCTTCAAGTCTCCAACTCGGAGCGCTGCACGGACTTGATCCAAACGCTTCGCATCTTCTACGGTCAGATAGGGCGACCACGAGGTTTCGTCTTCAATGACGTCAACTTCCACCCCCGCCACATAGCGGCCTTCGTGAATGTATTTGGTCTTTCGTTTCGACATCATTTGCGCCTCGCCATGAATTGTTCATCCCACCGGGCAGGATCTGGCCCATAGGCTGTCACCAATACGGCGGGTCGGTCAAAACCCTTCGGGATGCCCCAGGCAGCGTGAATCGGATTTTCATCGTGATCAAGCTGTAATACCAGTACAGACCGGCCCTTCGGGTAATCTGGGTAGTCTTCCACTACTCGACCGGCGCCCACTCCGTCCAGAATGTCGGAGACAGTGATCCCATCTTCCGCCAACTCGTCGTATCCGTGCTCGGAAATACGAACATCAGATTACGGCCACAAGACTAATAATTCGCGAGAGCGCTTGACTCATTAGGTAGCTTTCCGAAGTTTTTCTTTCTGACGCCAAACAAGTGAATAGCCGGACTTAGCGGTAGATGCTCCTTATTGACTTCAGGAAGTCGATATGCAGCTGGACGCTGCACTGCAGCGTCCAGCTCATCGCGATATGGCACCGCGGTCCCCTGCGAAACACGCGGCGCAGAGTAACGGTCGCATCGGATCTTACGCCGCCCACCCGCTTGAACGCGATGCCGGATTCCCAATCCGTAAATTCATACGCATTATTGGGCAACGGCAATTCGTTTCAGGCGCAGTCAAACCGACATTTCCGCAAAGAGTCATTCTTTTGGGACGCCACCAGAACGGTTGCGCCGAGAAGTCGTGGCAATAAGTCGAGAAGGACGTGAACCCCCGACTTTCTGAGGGTCGGTGGCGGGAACAGGGGCAGGCGCGCCTCACGCGCAAGCGGGCCATGGATGGTTCAGCGTAGCGCGTGCGGTAGAGAAGCCATCCAGGGATGGATGGCTGAACGGTAGCCAGCCCCTGTTCCCGCCAGCGACCCGCTGCACGGCGCATCAATCTCGGTCAACCTGCCGACGGATATGGCCCCGGGTTCCCGCGCGCCACTCAGCGGCGAAGTGAATCGCTACCGAATCCCGGCATCAAGCGCGCCGCGCAATGCCTCGACCCGTTTCCGATTGACGCCCCCATCGGAATAACCGACGCGTGATGCTGAACGGATCTGGAGCACGGTGTCGGTCAGTCGTAGCTCCACATCGTCGACAAACCCGAACACACCGCTGGTGAATGTGGCATGCACATAATCGGCTGAGGCAACAACGATCTCACCGCCGAGTTGAACGATAGTCGTGCGCAGCAGCGTCTCGCGTTGCTCCGGCGCGAGACCTGCCGGCCAGGTTATCGGGGCGGCCCAGTGTGCGGCATCGGTACCACCATCACCCTCGCTGCACACGCAATTCGGCGCAGCTGCACAGGGTGCGAGGTGGGGCATGGAAGCGGTGTCGATGACACCGGGAACGGCATGTTCGCCGTGACGCGACCACCAGCCGAGCGTGAAGAATGCAACGGCGACGAGGATGACCAGCGCTATCAGTCCCATGAGCATCTTGCGCCACACTCCGGTTTACCAGTGGTTGGTCAGGATAAGCAAGCCAGGTATCCAGCAGGTAAAAAAGCCCACGGCGATGCTGCCGTAGGGCAGCCATTTGCCGAAATCCTTACCCGGCACATTGACCAGATAGAACATGAACCACAGCACGCCCCAAATCAGCCAGAAACTGCCGAACCGAACGTCGCCATTCTGAAAACTGACCAGTGAACAGGGAATAGTCGTAAAAGCGACGAAGAAACAGAACCAGCCGAAGCCGCGCATATCGAGTTCGAGCCAGATACTGAGCGCGACATAGAGATAAGTGAACGTGAAGAGAAAGAACTGCGCGACGCCGAAAAACTGCGCTGGCGTCTCGGCGCGGATGAACTGCAGTAGCGTTGCAACCAGCGCGAGCCCGCCAACCAGAAAATTCAATATCGCCATCGAGCGCAGCTCGACCTTCCCGAGCCCGCCCATCCCGTTCACGAGCAATACAGCGCCCACGAACAGCAGTACGACGCCTGCCATAGCTTTTCTCCCCTTAAATATCTACCGGCAGCCAGCGCGATCCCCGTTCGCGTGATTGCCCTCCCCCGACGTCGCAAGCTAGCACGGAAAGCGTCGTGCCCGCCAATGGTGCAAATCAGTTGGCGGCGCGACCAGCGTCGGTGCGCTCGATCAGCGCGCGTTGACGATGGATGAGAACGATAGCTGGCAATGCAATCAGAAACGTCAGGAAGAAGAAAGCCGGCCAGCCGAGTGCCTGCACGAGGCCGCCGGCCGGCGGGCCGGCGAGTACGCGGCCGATACTCGCAACGGCCGTCAGCAGCGCAAACTGGGTCGCACTGTAGCGTGCGTTGCAGGCCGCCATCAGCAGCGCGACAAACGCTGCTGTGCCCATGCCGCCGGTCAAATTTTCCAGCGCGACTGCGGTGATCATGGCGACATACGATTTGCCGAGTACGGCAAGCACGCAGAAACCGAGATTGGTTGCCGCCTGCAGCCAGGCAAATCCGAATAACGCGCGATAGAGCCCGAGCTTGAACATCAGCGCACCGCCAAACAGTGCCCCGCCCAGCGTCGCCAGCAGTCCCAGTCCTTTGTAGATGGCGCCAACCTCGGTCAACGTGAAACCGAGTTCGCTGAGCAGGAAGTTCGTGGTCAACCGCCCGGCGAAAGCGTCACCAAGTTTGTACAGGAACACGATCCAGAGCAGGGTCACGGCGCCATCGCGCTGAAAGAAATCGCGCAGTGGTTCCAGGACGGCGGCGCGCAGGCTCGCCGGAGCCGCGACGCTCTGCGGCAGCGCAGGTGTTAGCACGGTGCCAACCATGCCCAACAACATCAAGCCTGCCATCAGCAGATAGACATGAGCAAAACCGTGGTGATCGGCGATGAGCAGCGCGCCGGCACCGGCGACGAGCATCGCCACACGATAGCCAGCGACGAAGACGCCTGCGCCAAAACCACGCTCCGGGGCGCTCAGCACTTCGCTGCGATAGGCGTCGATAGCGATATCCTGAGTCGCCGAGCTGAACGCAATCAGTAGTGCCAGCGCACCGAGCGTGAGCAGGGTCTGATTGCCGATGTGCAGCAACCCCGTGGCGGCCAGCAAGGCCGCCAGCAGCGCCTGGGTCAGCAGGATCCAGTCGCGCCGACGCCCCGGCCAGCCTGGCTGGAAGCGATCGAGCAGTGGCGCCCACAGGAATTTAAAGACGTAAGGCAGACCGACCAGCGAAAAAACGCCGATCGTGGCGACGTCGACACCGCTGACAGTCAACCAGGCCTGCAGCGTACTGTCGCTCAGCGCCAACGGGAGTCCGGCAGCGAAACCGAGTATGCCAATGGCGCCAATGCGCCGATTCAGTAGCCCTAACGTCATGCCGGGCGGATGGCGAAAGGCGGCGGGAACACGGCGAGTCCGTTCATGACCCGCCATTGTATATCGTGGCCAGGACGCACCGCGGCTGGATCACCTCAGCGGCTTTCTGCTGCGAACCCCCATGCTACACTTAGTCGACAAGTCACGTTTAACGCCTTGAGCCTCGCCACGACACCATGACGCAGTCCGCGCAGTTCCCCCACCAATTAATCGACAACTTCGGTCGCGTCGTCGACTACGTCCGTATTTCAGTGACAGATCGTTGCGATTTCCGCTGTGTTTACTGCATGGACGAACAGATGGACTTCCTGCCGCGAGCACGCATCCTCACGCTCGAAGAGCTGGCGCTTATCGGTCGTGCTTTCGTCGAACTGGGCGTCACCAAGATCCGCCTGACCGGCGGCGAGCCGCTGGTGCGGAATAACGTGCTGAAACTCATGCAGGATCTGGGCGCTCTGCCAGGATTACGCGAATTGGTTCTCACGACCAACGGTTCGCAACTCGAACGTATGGCCACGGCTATTCGAGCCGCCGGCGTCCGCCGCATCAATATCAGCCTCGATTCACTCGACGCCGACACCTTCCGTCGGTTGACGCGCGTCGGCGAACTGGCGCAGGTGCTGCGCGGTATCGATGCCGCGCGTGCTGCGGGGTTCGAGAACATCAAGCTCAATGCCGTTATCCTGAAGGGACGCAACGAGAACGAGGTTTTGCCGTTGGTCGATTATGCGAGCCAGCGCGGGATGGATATATCGTTTATCGAAGAGATGCCTCTCGGTGTCATCGGCGACCATGACAGGGCCGAGGCGTACTATTCGAGCGACGAGATCCGGCGCGACTTGAGCCAGCGCTACACGCTGCTGCCGACCGCCGAGACTACCGGTGGACCGTCGAAATATTTCCGCCTTGCAGAAACCGGCACACGCGTCGGCTTCATTTCTCCGCATAGCCATAATTTCTGCGGCGATTGCAATCGCGTTCGCCTGACGGTCGAAGGTCAGCTTCTGCTATGTCTTGGGCAGGAACACTCGGTCGATCTCAAACATGTCGTGCGCACCCATCCGAATTCAATGCCGGCACTGAAGCGGGCCATCGTCGACAGCATGGCCATCAAGCCGCAGGGGCACGAATTCAATCTGCGCTCACAGCCGCTCATCTTCCGTCATATGAGCCATACCGGCGGCTGACGAGGTCCGCTACCGCGGCGAGCGACGTGAACGAACTGACTGCAGCGACGCGCCTTGCCGTCCATCTGCTGCTGAACGGCGATGCTGAACTGTGGGCTATCATCGGCGTGTCGTTCTCGGTCTCGTTGCGAGCACTTGTGTTCTCCACGCCGCTCGCGCTGCCGCTGGCATTTGCGCTGGCATACGCGCGCTTTCCTGGTCGACGATTGTTGATTACAAGCACCAGCACTCTGATGGCGGTACCGGCGGTGGTCGTCGGTCTGCTGGTCTATCTGTTGCTGTCAGGCGAGGGCCCGGCCGGCGGTCTGCATCTCCTGTTCACGCAACCGGCCATGGTTATCGGTCAGATGCTGCTGTGCCTGCCGTTGCTCGTCGCTATGGCGCATTCGGCATTTCAGGGTGGCGACCAGCGGGCCTGGGAAACTGCCGTGACACTCGGCGCACGGCCGTGGCGGGCGTTGGCTACGGTCATGCACGATGTCAGGTTTGGCTTGCTGGCGGCCGTCATCGCGGCGTTCAGCCGCATCATTGCTGAAGTCGGCTGTTCGATGATGGTCGGCGGCAACATTCTCTATCACACGCGCAACATGTCGACTGCCATCGCGCTCGAAACGAGCAAGGGCCATTTCGCCCAGGGTATCGCACTTGGCATGGTTCTACTGGCCTTTGCGCTGGGCTTGAACGCTGCGCTCGGCTATGCCCAGGGTGGCGGCGTACCGGTTCGATGAACGAACGCGCCCCCGCCCTGCTCGATATCGAGAACCTGTCGTTTACCCGCGATGGACGCAAAGTACTCGAAATCGATCATCTGCGTATCGAGCCCGGGCGATTGCTGATGCTGACAGGCGCCAACGGCTCTGGCAAAACAACGCTGCTGAAACTGCTGGCCGGTCTGCTGACCGCGACACGCGGGCGATTGGCCGCTCTCGGTCTGCCAATGACGACATCGGCGGCAGCACGCCATTGCCGTGGCCGTCATGTCTACCTGCACCAATCGCCTTACATGTTTGACGGTACCGTCGAAGCCAATATCGCCTATGGCTTGAAACTGCGTGGCGCGCAAAACGCGAGCCTGCGTGCCGAAATCGGCGCTGCATTGGTGTGGGCCGATCTCGCCCACCTCGCAGCGACTCCGGCGCGACGCCTGTCTACCGGCGAACAGCAACGCGTAGCGCTGACGCGCGCGCGCATTCTCAAACCCGCTTTGCTGCTGCTCGACGAAATCACAGCGAACATGGATGCCGACAATCGACGGCGGAGCTGCGAACTGGTCCTCGATTTGCGCCGCTGCGGATCGAGTATCCTGTTCGCCAGCCATCACGAAGAACCGCTCACGACAGTCTGCGACCACCACCTGCTGATCGAGGGTGGCCGCGTTGAATCGGCCGGTGCGCGAAACGCCACGGTCATTCCGCTCTACCGCGAGCCGCGCACCCCTGAGCTCGGACGATGATTCCACAGCGGTCGCGTATTACAGGCTGCATTCTGGCCGGCGGCCGCGGGACACGTTTTGGCGGCCAGGACAAAGGTCTGCTGGAACTCGCCGGGCGCCCGCTGACAGCGCACGTCATCGATCGTCTGCAGCCCCAGCTCGACGAACTGATACTGAGCGTCAACCGCAATTTGTTCGCCTATGGCGCGCTGGCAGCGCGTCTCATCCCCGATAGAAGCGACGACGATGTCGGCCCGCTGGCCGGAATCGCGGCGGCGCTGCACGCGGCGACGACGCCACTGGTCATGATCGTGCCGTGCGACAGCCCATTCATACCGGCCAATCTGGTTGACTGTCTACATGATGCCCTGCTTGAACAGGCTGTGGATATCGCTGTCGCGCGCACCGGCGAGCGGGTGCAACCGACCTTTGCCCTGCTGCAACGCGCGCTGCTGGACGACCTCGATCGGTACCTCGGCGAAGGTGGGCGCAAAATCAATGCCTGGTATGCGCGGCATCCCTGCGCAACGGTCGACTTCGGCGCCGAATGTACCGCGTTCGCCAACATCAACACGGCTGCCGATCTCGCAGCGGCGGCGATGCGGGCCGGCGCATGACGATGGTCGCGCATCGCGGCGTGCCGATACTCGGCTTTATCGCACCCAGTGGTACCGGTAAGACGACGCTGCTGCAGGCGCTCATTCCGCGCCTCGCTGCAGCCGGCTTGCGCGTCGGCTGCGTCAAGCATACCCACCATCCTTTCGATATCGACCATCCCGGCAAGGACAGCCATACGTTGCGCGCGGCAGGTGCAAGTCAGGTGCTGATCGGATCGCACGCGCGCTGGGCACTGATCGTCGAATCACCGGGGGCGGCCGACCCGACGTTGGTGCAATTGCTCGACCGCCTGGGGCTCGACCAACTCGATCTCGTGCTGGTCGAAGGCTACAAGCTCGAATCGATTCCGCAAGTGGAAGTGCACCGGGTCGAATGCTCGAGCACACTGCAAACGACTGCTTCGCGCGCGGTTATTGCCGTCGCCTCGAATCAACAGCCGGCGCCGCTGCTCGACGTACCGGTCTACGACCTCGACCAGCCCGACGCACTCGCACAGCATATCCTCCGCCACGTCGCGCACCATGCGGGCTTGCGCGAAGTACCGGCCAGCGCCTAAATTCTTCGCATGACGCTGCGCGACCCCAGCTGTGATGATGACTATGACGGCGTTTCGCTGAGCTGCGAAGAGGCGATGTCGCGCATCCTCGCCCAGATGGTCCCAGTCAGCGGTTATGAACGCCTGGCGCTGCGCACCGCGCTCGGCCGCATACTCGCGCATCCCCTGCTGTCACCGGTAGACGTTCCGCAGCACACCAACTCGGCGATGGATGGCTATGCTGTTCGCGTTGATGATCTGCCGGCGAGTGGCGAACGCGAACTGGACGTCATCGGCAGCGCGTTTGCCGGTCGCCCGTTCAACGGCGCACTCGGACCTGGCCAGGCCGTGCGTATCATGACCGGGGCGGCACTGCCTGATGGTGCCGACCTGGTTGTCATGCAGGAACATACGCGCAGCGACGGTCCCCGGGTCCGCCTCGACGGTGCACACAAGCGTGGGCAGAACGTGCGCGTCGCGGGCGAAGATCTCCGCGCCGGTCAGACGGTACTTCACGCCGGGCATCGCATCGGCCCGGCCGATCTGGGTCTCATTGCCTCTCTCGGTATCGTCGAAGTCGATGTCTGCAGACGCATTCGCGTCGCTTTTTTCTCGACTGGTGACGAATTGCGTTCGCTCGGCGAGACCCTGGGGCCGGGCGAAATCTACGACAGCAATCGCTACACGCTATACGCCATGCTGCGCCACATCGATGCCGAGATCATCGATATGGGCGTGGTGCGCGATCGACCGGAAGCCGTCGAGGCCGCGCTGCTCGAAGCTGCCGCGATGGCCGACGCCGTGATCACGTCGGGTGGCGTGTCGGTCGGCGAAGCCGATTACATCAAGGAAGTGCTGAGCCGGGTCGGCGAAGTCCGCTTCTGGAAAGTTGCCATGAAACCGGGGCGACCGCTCGCTTTCGGCACGGTCGGTGACGCGCGGTTTTTCGGCCTGCCCGGCAATCCGGTCTCAGTGATGGTGACGTTCTATCAGTTCGTGCAGCCGGCACTGCTGAAACTCGCTGGCAGCGAGGCCAGGGCGCCCCTGATCGTCAGCGCTCGTACGACCGGATTACTGAAGAAACGGCGCGGGCGCATGGAATACCAGCGCGGGGTTTTGTCGCGCGATGCCGACGGCGGCTTACTCGTCACGGCCACCGGCGATCAGGGTTCCGGCATTTTGTATTCGATGACGGCAGCTGACTGTTTTATTCTGCTGGCCGTCGATTGCGGTGATGTCGAAGCTGGCTGCACTGTCAGCGTACAACCATTTCATGCGTTGTTGAGCTGACGTCGGATTCCAAATCCGCGAATAGCTCGGAGAGCCTGGGTGTTACATCTATGGGCGGATTCGGAAGCCAAAGATCACTTGATTTCAGGTTACAGCGTGATGGCCATGCCATCGTAGGCGACTTCCCAGCCCTCCGCTTCGACTGCGATTCTTTCGGGCGTCCGTTCAATCAAAATCGGATTGGTGGTGTTGATGTGGATGAAGATCTTGCGTTTGACTTCAAGTTCACTGAATGCGGCGAGTGTACCGTCGTCGCCGGATACGCTCATGTGGCCCATGCGCTGGCCGGTTTTGACGCCGACGCCGTCGCGGATCATTTCGTCATCGGTCCATAAGGTGCCGTCGAAGAACACCAGTTCAGCGCCGCGTAATCGTTCGGCGAGTGCCGACGTCATGCGTGCGCAGGCGGGAATGTAATAGAACCGGGCGCCGCCGCCGGTTACTTCGAGCGCGACCGTGTCTTCGTCGACGGTGCCGAAATTGGCGCCGGCCTGCGCGTTCTCCAGCCACAGCGCGACTTTGCCCGGCACCGCGAACGGCTGCACGGTAAAGCCCAATTCGCGGCCGTCAGCCTGCGCCGGCGTCACTGTCGCATTCAGTTTGAGCGGTCGCCGCTCGACGAAAGCCGGGTTCAGTACGTTGAAAATCGAGTTCGCCGCGAGCACTGACAGCACTCGTTCGGTCGCATAGAGCGCCAGCGGTTGCGACTCGCGCAGATTCAGGAGGCCGGTGACGTGGTCAACATCGGCATTGGTCAGGATCGCGGCCTTGAGCGGGCTGTCACGCAGCGCATGTCGCGGATGCAGGATTGAATTGTCGTTGATCTGCTGGCGCAGATCGGGCGAGGCGTTGAACAGCGTCCACGCCTCACCGTCGGCACTCACTGCAATCGAAGACTGGGTTCTTGGCGGCGCCAGCGGATCGCCACTGCGCGCACGCGCACTGTTCGGATGATTGCAATTCCACTGCGGGTAACCGCCGCCCGCTGCCGACCCCAGGACGCGTATGAACATGGTCATGCTGCGATGCTTGTCCTGCTTGCGCGCTCAGCGTTCGAGCGTTCCACTGGTGCCCGGCGTATTGCTGGTCACCCAACGGGTGCCGGCAACGGTCTCTTCGCGTTTCCAGAATGGCGCGGTGGACTTCAGCTCTTCCATGATGTGCCGGCACGATTCGAACGCGTGGGCACGATGTGCCGACCAGGTCGCCACCAGCACGATAGGATCGGGCGGCCGAACTTCACCGACGCGATGAACGATCAGAACTTCGTTCAGTTGCCAGCGTTCACTGGCACTGGCGCAGATGCATTCCAGATGACTGTCAGTCATACCGGGATAGTGTTCCAGGGTCATCGAAGTGACCGGCACTCCCTCGTTGAAATCACGCATCGAACCGACGAACGAGGCCATCGCGCCAATCTGTCGCAGGCGTGGCCCGAGAGCTGTCTGACAAGCGCGCAGTTCCTCCAGCGGATCGAATGGCTGCTCGAGGATACGGACGAGCATGTCAGCCGCCCGTTACCGGCGGAAAAAATGCCACTTCGTCGCAATCGGCCAGGCGTTGATCGCCGGTACTGTAGCTGTGATTGACGGCGCAAAGGATCTCGGCCGACAGCGCCGCGCCGTCATGAAAGCGACTCCAGACATCGGCTGTCGTCATGCCTGGAACGAATTCGCATTGCGCCTCGCGGCGCCCGACGGACTCGGCTAGACTGGCAAAAAATCGTACTTTAAGCGGCATTGCGGCTCGCGACTCTCGATGAACTCACACCCAGTTTACAACAGCCGGCCGGCCGCGACAGGACAGCGCCATGAACGAACTTACGCATCTCGACGCCGCCGGCCATGCCCGCATGGTCGACGTCGGCGGCAAGCCGTCGACGCATCGTCGTGCGGAAGCAGCCGGCAGCATCCACATGGCGCCAGCCACCCTGGCGCTGATTGGCAGCGGCGGACATCCGAAAGGCGACGTGCTGGCCGTCGCCCGCATCGCCGGCATCATGGCTGCCAAACGAACGGCCGAACTCGTGCCGCTGTGTCATCCGCTGCAATTGACCAAAGTCGAAGTCGAGCTGATGCTCGATGACGAAGGGCATTGCGTGACCTGTCGTGGAGTCGCTGAAACGGTCGGACCGACAGGCGTAGAGATCGAGGCGCTGAATGCTGTCCAGGTCGCCCTGTTGACGGTTTACGACATGTGCAAAGCAGTCGACCGCGGTATGACCATTACGGATGTCCGGCTGCTGAGCAAAAGTGGCGGTCGTTCGGGAACCTGGCAACGCGCCGAATCCTGACAGTCGGCTACTCACCAAGACTGTCAGGACTGTTCCGCTGCAATGCGGCCTAACTGACGCCGCTCGGCTTCCTCACGCGCATCTTCGATCGCGAGCATGGTGCCTTCGACGTCGGCCGCGCTGTCGTCTTCGACATAGTCCCCGGTCAGCGGGCTGTCAGGCAACAGCAGTCCACGTTCGAACAATGCCCACATTTCTTCCGCGTAGTGTGTTTCGAGCAGTTCTGGCGCAAATTGCCCGAGCGTCGCACTGAGATTGTTGACGTCGCGCAGCAGCATCGCGCGGGCGTTATTATTGCCAGTTGCGCTGACGACCTGCGGAAAATCGATGATTACCGGGCCATCGACGCCAACCAGCACGTTGTATTCCGACAAGTCGCCATGAACGACGCCGGCACAGAGCATACGGGCCACTTCGCCGATCAGAAACCGATGATACTCGCGCGCCAACTCGGCGGTCAGCGCGACTTCACCGAGGTTTGGCGCTGGCCGGCCTTCGGCATCGACGACGATATCCATCAATAGAACGCCGCTGAAGAAACCGTGCGGTGCCGGTACCCGTACGCCAGCCAGGGCCAGTTTGTACAGCGCATCGACTTCAGTGGATTTCCAGGCCGATTCGCGTTCTTTCTTGCCGTAACGGGTGCTGCGGTCCATGGCGCGGGCATGCCGGCTGCCGCGTACCTTGCGCCCTTCCTGGTACTGCGCCCGGGCCTGGAAGCTGCGTTGGCCCATATCCTTATAAACTTTGGCGCAGCGGATCTCGGTGCCACAGCGGACGATATAGACGGACGCCTCTTTACCACTGCGTAGCGATCGCACGACGCTGTCAATCACACCGTCTTCGATGAGCGGCTCGAGGCCTTTCGGAATTTTCATAACCCTGCAGTATAGGGCTTTGTCGCCGCTGAAGGTTCAGAACGTGAACATCTGCTTGAATTCCTGCAGATCGTCCAGCAGGGTGTTCTCGGGCAGGCGGAGCAGCGAGGCCAGGCGCGGGTCTGGCGCGACTTCCAGATCCTGCATCGGCATGTGCTGGTCGATGAAGATCATCTCCAACGTCGGGTAAATCTCGCGCAGAGTCGCGGCAATCTCGGCAATGGAGAGGTTCTTGTCGACCAGATTGTAGGTGCCAGACGGTATAGCCGACGAGGCCAGCTGGAACAGGCACTCGACCACCCGCGCGATGCTGATGAACGGGCGGCGCTGTGCGCCGGTGCCGTGCACGGTGATACGACCGTCATAATGCGCATCGAACAGCAGGCGGTTGATGGCGGCATCGACGCGCAGATTTTTCGAATAGCCATAGACGTTCGCGCCGCGCACGATAAAAGCCGCGAGCTTCCCGGCCAGGCGCGAGACATGCTGCTCGCCGCGCATCTTGGCGATGCCATAATGACTGTTGGCGCGCAGCGGCGCATCGACCGAAGTGACCCGCGAATCGAGTCCATAGACTGCAGCGCTGCTCAGATACACCAGCCGTTTGACGTCGCTGTCTTCGACGGCATAGACGACTTCCGCCGTGCCCCAGTGATTGGTCTGTTCGAACGCGTGCGGATTCTGATCGCCAAAAGGCGTCGAGACCGTTGCCGCCAGATGATAGACGACATCCACACCCGCCATGATCTTGCGCAGCTTGCGGCTGTCGAGGATGTCGCCACGGATGAATCGCACGTCCGCTTGCGGCAGCTTGCGCAGACCGGTGAACAGGTTGTAATTGCCTTTGGCGAGGTTGTCGTAAATGACTATCTCATCGATCTCCTCGGCCGCCGCGAGTCGGTAGACGAGTTCGTTGCCGATGTAACCGGCACCACCGGTAATGAGCACTTTCATGACTTATTTCTGCACGAGCTGCGTATGCAGGCCACATTCGGTCTTGTTCAGACCGAACCATCGCGAATTGCGCTCGTTGCCGTCGCCGAAATATTTCGTCGTGCACGGCTCACAGCCGATGCTGAGATAGCCTGCCGCTTCGAGCGGATGCGGCGGCAATGCATGTTGCTTGCCGTACTCGTGGACCATGCGCGATGTCCAATGCAGCATCGGGTGATAACGGACCGTGCCATGCGGCGCGCGTTCTTCCTCCTGCATCGCTTTGCGATTGTCGTTCTGGTCACCGCGGATGCCGTTGATCCAGACGTCATGCGTCATCAGGACCGGCTCCAGCGGCTGGATCTTGTTCAGATAACAGCAATAGTCGGGATCGGAGGCAAAATAGAGCTGCCCGTGATCGTCGAGCTGATGAATTTTTGGCACCAGCGGACGCAGCCCCATGATGGAGAGCCCGAAATCGGCGGCGATCTGCTCAGCGAAAGCAAGTGTCTCCGGAAACAGGAACCCGGTATTCATGAAATACACGGGAATACTGCGGTCGATACGACTGATGATGTGCAACAGCGCCAGACTGTGCGATTGGAACGAGGATGTCGCGAACAGCTTTTTCCCCGCCGCTTGATAAGCTTCGATGCGCTGTCTGATCGGGGTGATGTCGGTATCCATGGAACTCACAGTCGCGGCAGGCCACAGCGCCAACAATCGACGGTCGCCGCGAGCTGAATGCGACATGTATCGATAGAACCTCGGCAGGCGCCGGAGTCGCGCGAGGCGAGCGCAGTCTACTGGAATCCCGCGCCGGCTACGGGGCTGACGATAGACTGAGTTTTTCTATCGATAGAAGCGAGATTTCGCGACAACGCTTTGTCGGGCGCTCACTCGTACTTGACGTACTTGAAGCGCGGATCGCGCTAATTCCACGGTTTTTATGCAGGACTCTTAGACGTTTTCGCGCCAATACCGTCATCAATACCGTCATCCGACTGTGGCTACCAAATTACTCCTACCTGGTGAGCCTGCTCTCGCCAGACGCGTAGTTCAGGCCGGCGGCATGAACTCGCGAAGGCAATTATTCACGTTAGCCATCCGAACTGGTCGGTCGGTCCGCGACGGGTCGCAAATTACTTCCATGAATAAATGCGCGGCGCTTACAACATCGACCTGCAACCTCCGAATGCTCACTGTAAATTTGTGAGTGTATGGGACGCCCCATGGCGTTGAATGCGTTTCAACGATTGCCCCAGGCGGAGCGGAATCGATAGCGAAGGCCCGTGGCAGGATTTGCTCAGTCGCCATCCAGGCAAACCGATCTCCATCAAACTTAGTAACGTAGTATGGGTGTGTGTGGTGGGCTATTTTATGACGAAGTATCGCCCACAGTGCTCCAACCGCACGCGCGTCTGACCACGCCGCCGGAAGTAGGCCTTCCGTGAAAAACTTGGCAGCAGTTATTGGACCGGATTCGTCGCGTGGTTTCCCTGACCACAACGCGCCGAGAAACTCAAGTAGGCCGCAACAGGTCATGATGGCAGGTAAATAGGCTCGCGTCCCCTGTTTGGCTCCGATCGCAATAGCAACCTCGGGCCGGATTGGCTCTAGGCAGATTGCCATGTCCTTTTCGAATCCCGCCAGGCGACCAACAATAAACTCGCAAATGAAGCTCGACGTCGCTGACACATTGTAATGCGCACCCACTCTATTACGCCTTTCTGCGAGCAGACGTCGACACTATTAGCTCAGTTGCCACAGCATTACGTTCGAAACTTCTTTATGAACTCTTCCGCACTCAGAACTCGACTCGAAGCCAACGCTTCGATCAATGCCCGGCGCCCGCCATTTATGAAGCCTTTTCGATCGTCGGTGACGAATATCTCATGCCCGTGGTGTAGATGAGAAGCATAGATTAATGCATCTCTAAGCTGCCGCTTTTGCCCATTGCTCAGAATTGCCCGCTCCCCAGATTTTGGGAACGCGTTATTGCTCAAGATTGACAGCAGTTTTTCGAAGTTTTCTGCGTCTTCGTCTCGCCCAAGCACCGCAGCGCCATAGCTGCTTTCGTCGAATACGCCGAGTTCAAGGATTTCGCCGTCCACGAGCGGGCGTATATCTGATGGCAATAGCTCTCTATTCGTAACAGACGTCACGAACGTTTCGAAGCCCATACACTTCGCCACACGCAATAGATCGAAGTTATCTGCGACATTAGTGTCAAAGGTTACTCGAACCGGGCGCTTGGTGAGCTCTAAAACAGCGACTGCGAGGAGCGCTTCGATTGTAACTGCCATCAAAATAAATTGATCGCGCGCATCCAGGCGAAGAAAGGAAGCCGGTCCATCTGCGGCAGTTTGTTTTTGAGTCTCTTGATAAGCAAGGTGAACAGCCTCTCGATCATCTGGTGCAAACGCATTGTAAAGTTCGGTTACATTCTCCTTTGTCAGAGTTGCATGCAAATTATGCGCGAACTTATTCCTTATCTTCCCTATGGCGAGCAATGGCTGGAGGTGCTCCCCATTTAATCCCATCGCGCACGCTAAGTGCGCTTTGCTCCAATACGATGGCTTTAACTTCTTAAGGTAGTCAGGAGCCTCGGCAAATGCATAAAGGAGTTCCATCAATCGGGAATCAATATAGGTATGCGCGCGAATTACGACGCCCAGTTCGTCCTCGCCATTTAGTGCTCGATAGAACGCCGGATCATTTTGAATTGCCATATGCATCCTTGTCGCTGCGCCAGTGCGGACAGCCTGGCGCAAATCTGCCGCCATCGCACGCTTCACGTTGCAAATTAAAAGGCCGCATTACCGGCTTCGCCCTTGGACTGGATTATCCTACTACGCTGTACCGTCACAATCTGCTCCTTCTCCGTCGATCGCAGCTTGCAATTCACTTAGCCGTCGAAAGAGTGCTGCATCTGTCCCAAGCACGCGCGCGTACTCATCGTCCACACCGACGCCCAGCCGCCGCAGCCAGGCGCCAGCGTCCGCACCGAGTGCAACGTCAGCTGCGCGCCGGAGCGTCCTATAGCGCAGCAGGCGAAGCTCGGCGCGGTGGTGCTCGAGGAACGCGTCCTCCAGGCGAGCACCGCGGCGCCGCACGCGCTCTTCCGGCTGCCCCGGTGTGCCCGCCGGACCCTCGATGTAGTGCGCCAGCGCCAGCAGCAGATACGCGACGTCCTCGGCGAGCTGGACGCGCTGCGCGGCCGTCCGCGGTCGGTCAGTGATAAGTAGCCTGTAATGCTGCTCGCAGGCTCGAGCCAGCCCCGCCCCGTCGAGGCTGTGGAAGGGATTATGGGGCGAGAGAGGCGTACTGTATGGTTAACCAGTATGGCCGCTGGCGCAATGGGGGGCTGGTAGAATCGCGGTATGTGCGGACGGTGCGCCTACTATTCGACAGCGTACGGACTGGTCAAGCGCCTAGGTATGGCATATTGCGCGCGAATCTCGGGGAAGGCCCGCTACAACCCTGGTTGCGCGGGAGTTAGTTATAGAGCACTTAGTGATACCGAATTTGCGCGCAGCCTCGTGCCTCGTTAATAAGTTTGTCGCAGAACTTCTCCGACCTTCTCCATAAGGGCGAGATGAGCTTTCGCGAGGCGAGCCATTTTCTCCCCAGATTCGAGAGCCGGACTGGAGAGGAGCAGATCGGTCACCATCCCGCGTAGTCGATTTGAATCCGCTCTAAGCTCGTCGTCGGCCACACGTTGAACGAAAATTACTACTTTCCCGCTTGCGACTAAGAGCTCTTGATTCAACTCTTCGCTCAGTAAATTCATTTGATTGAGGCCCGGACTATTCGCGAATGCGGCCGAGTCTTCTAGATATGCTCGCGTCACAAGGCGCATTTCGTCCAGTAATGCTTCTTGAAGCTGAAGCAAATTTAGACGCTGAAACTCCTTTGCAACGTTATTCCGCTCAAATTCAGCTGCTGCATGCTGTAGATGCTGGGTGCTCCGTGCTGTGATGAGAGTAGTAAAAATACTTGCGGCTGCTCCTATGCAAGCGCCCGCTAATCCAGCTACGAATGCCCAAAACGCCGGGTCCATTCTTGAGTTTCCAAGTCGCCTAACGTGCTGTTCGGCCACTGCCGAGCGCGCAGAGCGAAGGCGGTCGGTCCAAGGGACCGTTAGCCATCAATCGCCTCTTGTGGAAGGGCCACTGGTCCTTTCCGCTTGCTTGTTTTCGGCGAGCGCTACAATCTTGCGCATCCTCTGATCACGTTCGTATCGGGTTATGTACCAGTCGTTGATTAAAGTCTCAATCAGTCCGATAAGAAGCTGAGCCTCATCTTGATCGACATCGATGATGAGATTGATGTCTCGTTCCATGTGGGCACCAATGTTTCCAATCTTCCTGACTGCATCAATTGATGCCCATGTTGTGGGGTCTACTTTGTCAGCCAATGCGTCGATTTCGTCTACCAGCCTGGATTTAGATATACCCCAAAAGTCACGAATCATGCCTTGAAGACAACGCCGCGATAAGGTGGCAGACGCCTTTGGAGAGAGCGTGCGGATCAGGCACGATTCTTTGTAGTCGGCCAATATTGGGGTCGGTATATATGTGGGGAATATCATCATTTCGGCAGGAGGCACTAAGCGCCATTGTTCGCGCGCATCTAGATCACGCCAATTGCTTGGACCGAACTGCCTGTGGTCGTGAAGGGTTACATCAAGAGTGAATTCACGGCACGTAGGATTCGGACAGGTGACTACACGCGACAATATTGCTTGATATCCATACTTGTTGTTCTTCTCGAACTCGTGCCTGTTCGATGCGAAATTAGCCTCCGTGATGGTAGCGTTATGACCGCAGAATGGGCATTTCCAGAGAAAAGGGTCCACCAGATTCTCCCTCGATGGCCAGCGGCAAAAATAGACAGCTTCAGGAAATAGCGCGATATGCGGAGCTCGTATTCGCATACTTGCGATCCCTCGCTCAACTTCAGCGCGAGGTGAGCATACGCCGGACATGACCCACGAGGGAACAGTCGTTAGGTGAATAAGAGTATCTGCCCTGCCTCGAGCTGCGCCGCCCGCTGCTGATACGCCTCAAACGCCGCAGCGAACCGAACACGGTCGCCCATCTGCAGGTGACACGGCCGGCACACGAGCCAAACCTCCTGGAAGGCCCGCCGCTCTCGACTGTAAAAGTGATCGAATTCTGCTCCGACAACGCGCCCAGATTCATCCAGGACGCGCGCAACGCCGCAACAGGGGCAACGACTGCCCAGCTTCGCCAGCACCGCCTTGTGGCGCTTGCGCGTCGATTCGGTGATAGGCCGGCGGGGTACGTTGGCAGCGACACGGTCTTCAACAGCTGCCAGGCGCATTTCGAGCTTTGCGACGTAGGGTGCCAGGGAGGTCGCAAGGGCGGCGCTGATGGCTGCGTGTAGGTCTGTAGTATCCATCAGTCGCGGGTATCAGCTGCCGCCGTAATAGGCCCGCTCATTCGTGGCTGACAGGGCAGCGGTCGCAACGCTTTCCGCATCGGCGAGCAGCGCCTCGAGCACGGCGCGCTGCGTGGTACCGCGATGCCGAGCCAGCCGCTCGAGCTTGCGTTTCGTCGTAACGCTGACCGTCATACTGATGCGCTCGGCGTCCTGTTGAGTTTGAGAATTCATCGGTGCAGCCTCGAAAATATTGGCGCCGGCTAGCACTCCAGCCGGCGCCCTCCCTTCAGTGCAAGGTATGGGTGACCGATGGTGGGCTATGTTGATCGCGCGTGCGCGGACCTCGTCCAGTCCATAACCATTCCGTTTCGATTCCGAGTGCCGACGTTACAGCAGCGACGTTGTCCAGGTACCGAAAGCTTGGCAAGCGTCCTTCGAGCCATCGCCTTGCCGCCCGGATTTCGACTCCCGCCCAACTTGCGATTAAACGCGCGTGCTGTGCCGGATCCTCGTAGCCTGCAGCGAGCAGGCTGCCGCGCAATCGCGAAACAAGCCCCGAGGCGACTTCGGCGTTGCTCGGTATAGTGCTCATGCCTGCACTTCCGCAGCGTCATCCGCGTTCTCCTCGAAAATTTCCTGATACCGATTCACAACATCTTCATCAATGCCGATGCTTTCGCCAACAGAGATCGCGTCCGACCGGATAGATTTTGCCGCGGCGTAGATCCCTTTGAGAATACTTTCTGACGCCATCACAGTTAGCCGCAGTTCAGTTTCGTCCTGGCCGATGTCGCGGATTAACGCCGCTGCGCCGCCCATGATCCCAGCGGCGTGCCCGTTGATTTGCTTCAACTTCAATTCTTCCATCTCGCCAGGAGAGACGGTTTTGATGCCTTTCTCTCCCCAGCGAACCGCCAGGTTCCGCAGTATCGTCTGCGATTGCGGCGTAAGACCAACGAGCAGCCCCTCGATCTGAGCGTCCGACAGGTTGTTGGCGTTGCGAGACAGCCTAGGGCTATCGTCAGCGCCAATCTGTACAGTGTCCAGCTGTGCTTTCGCTTCAGGCAGATCGCCTTTCATCGCGGCAGCGAAAGCATTGTACGTGGCGCGCATCACTGGCGGTGGAACGTAGTCGAAAAGTATACCGAGTAGCCTCTTGGCCAGCGCCGCCTGATCGACGTCCTCTGCCAATGTTTCAGGCGTCTGGGTTTCGGGCTTCACAGAGACCTGAGCCGTTTGCCAGCGCGACAAGAGCAAGGCGGTCTCCGCACCGAGCTCGTCTAGGACCGTCCCAACGTTACCGGCGTCTGTGAGATCTTCACAATCTCCCAGGAATATGCCGAACGACGTCAAGCGATCGGACAGCTTCTTAATGGCTTCCGTCAACGTGTCGACGCGAGCAAAGTCGTCAATGTTTCTATGGTAACCCCACCACTGCGGGTACATACCAGCCGCCAATGCGACAGCCAGTGTCTCCCGCGACATGCTTTCGCTATCGTCGGTTTCATGATCATCGATTTCGGGAAGGCTTTCCGGCGCCAGTTCGGTGGGGTTACTCATGACTGCACCCCCGCAACGTCTGCATGGGTCCTACGGTCTCCAACGCCTTTCATGATCACGTCTAACTGAGCAGCCCGGTCTTTGCTCAGCGCAGCTGCGATCACGCGCAAGCCCTGCAGGATGGGAATAGTGACGCGCTCGTCCTGGGTAGCGAGAAACTCCGCGTGAGGATCGGCGTAATCGCCATCTTCATCCTTCTCTTCATCTTCGGAGGCTTCGTCATCGTCGGGGGACGCGCTCGCTTCGTCGTTATCGAGAATGAATCGATTCCAAAGGTCGCATAGGTGCTGTGCTTCCATTGCGAGGCTGTATAGCGTGCGGCCCACACCGAGAGAGTCATCGGAATCCGGATCGACATCGCTGATCCACATACCGCAGATCGAACGAACACGAAACGAAAACTCTTCGAGGGCCGCGACAAATATGTCGGGATTGTGAAATCTTCCAGGGTCGATGGTCGGCCACCAGTGCGGCGCTAATCCCGTTGCGAGAAGTACCTTGAGAGCCTCGCTCGATAGACCTTTGTCGACAGTTTCGGGAAGGGAATTTACTGCGGTATTCATTTGCCTTGCCTCCAATTAAAAGGGTGCCGGGCGTTTAAGAACCGCAAAGAGACGGCGGGCTAATTCCCCGAAGGTATTGTATTCACCCACGCCCGGCATGGAGGCTTCGCCCGGGCAAAATCCGGGCACAAAAAAACCGCGTTCACGCCGGTTGCGGTGACCGCTCTTTGAGGGTTCTTAAGCCCTGCAATAGTTAGACTATGCCTGCCGCTACGCAATTGCAACGTCCGGCGCTGGCCGCCCATACCGGTATATTCCCTCGACGCGCGGCCGCCACTTTGGGTTTCGATACGATTCAGTGCATGCCGTGTGCCGCGCGTAGACGTGCAAAAACATGCCCGGCTCGGCGATGACGCCAATGTGCACGGGCTCGCCCAGCACGCGGAACAAGATCACGTCGCCGGCCTGCTCGTCGCCCGGCGCGATCGCATACCAGTCGGTGCGGTTTTCGTGGATCAGGCGGCCTAGCTCAGCGCGGTCTTCGTCACTGATCTGCGCGTACTCGTCCTCGTAGCCGGGCAGGCCGATGCCGAGCTGCTCGCGATACACCAGGCGCACGAGTTCCCAGCAGCCGCGGTCCTGGTAAGGCTGACCGACGTAGGCGTTCAGGTTCATTCGGCGGCCGCGTTGAAATTCAGCCCGGCAGCGGTCACCACGACCGTATGCAGCGGCCCGCCGAACGTCGACCAGCGGCGCAGCCGCCGCTTCCGCCAGCCCGCGACCACGTTGTCGAAAACCAAGCGGTGAAAGGCGGCAGTGCCGGTGCCAGCAGCGGGGGGCTCCCAGGCGTCTAGAATGGCGCTGTAGCCGTCGACTGAATCGCACGGCAGAGGATGGAGCATGTGGCCTGGCTGGAGCGGCACGGGACGATAATAAGGCGCTGAATAGACGAAGCCTGCCGGTCTGCCGAGGCGCTCGCTATGGCCGACCATGAAGACATGTGACGGACCAATATCAAACGCAATCAGCAGCGCGAAGAGGCAATTGTTCGCATGGGCCGAAGCATCGTCGAAATTCTCCATCCCGACGTTCTTCAATTCAGTCGCCAAAGCTGGCGCAGCAAGCATTGCACCAATTCCACCAATGGCTATCGAGCCGACCGGGTATATCTTGGGAACGATGATCTCCGGCGCGACCGGTTCCGGTCCGTCGGCATCGTCTAACCAGAAATCCCGGTAAGCGTCTTCGTAACTTTCCGCCGACGACGGTGCGGGCTGTTCCGGACGGCCGAGAGTGTCGGCGCCGGCACTGTCCTGGCTCATCACGACGAAATCGGGGCTTACCGTCAATGCCAAGTACGTCATGGCCGATGAGCAAGTGAAGGCGGCAGCGTGCCTACAGCCGGGATCGCCGCTGCAATTGCAAACCGTAGCCCGATAGATAGTTCGCGGATCCCAGGGACCAGCATCGCCCCGATTAGCGCGGCCTGAGTCAGGATGCTGCCGATCTTTCCGCCCGGCAGCGCCTTCACGATGACGTGCTCGCCGGGCTGCGGATACGTCGTCGCCCACTGCGCTTTCGGGATCTTGATATCGCCGATGATGGCGACGCCGTCATACATCAGGCTCACCGGTGCGCCGGCGCGTTCGCAGGAATATATGATGGCGTCCTCGACCGAGCAGCCATGCCCGAGCGAGAACTGCTCGCGGCATTCTCGGAGCGGGTGCGGTATCGCTGTGACCTTGAACGTCGGGACGGGGAGCGAAGTCTGCATCACGGGGCTCCTTTGATGGCCTGAGCGCGTTTCACGATCGCGGCGTTCACCACTTCTGCCTCTTTCGCAGGCAGCGCCTTGGCCTCACTACGAATTAAATCGAGCGCTTCGTCGGTGGTAGCGATATCAACGCGGGCGAGAAACTCATCGACCGTCGGAGCTTTCTCGCGAGACGTATTGCTGGACTTCGAGCGGAGCGCTTTCGCACGGGCTGTCAGAGCAGCGTCGGCATGCTTGCGCTGGGAGCTGGGCAGCGCGTCGACCTGGCCGGTGAGCTGGTCCAGTTCGTCCAAGGTACCGGCATCTGCGATTGCTTCGAGCAGCTGCGCCAAGCCATCGCCGCTGCCGCCGTCGTCGCCAGGCGCGCCAGTTAGAACGGTAAATTCGCCGCGTAAGGCCGCGATTCCGTCATCGTTTGCAGAGAGGTCCATTGCTTCGATCAGCTGTACCGACTTTGGCAGATACTTCACGACCTGCAGAAGCACGACCTTGCGCGCGTACATTTCCGGAAAACGGAATGAATAGTGGTCGCCGCCCTGTCGATTAAACTCATCGCGATGAGCCCAGACCTGCGCGATGGGCCAGCATTCGATAATCGGGTGCGCGGTATCCTTGATTGAACCGACCGCATACACGAATTGCAGGTTGTCCGGATTGCGCTCGCCCAGCGGTTTATGCCGCAGATAAGGCGCGCTGCCAAGTTCGAAGTCGAAGGCGTCGCCAGCGTATACCGCACCGGTCCAGACTGAAGCCTTGCCGGCACGCGCGACCAGGTCGACCAAGCCCTGCCAACCGGGTACGAGTTGAGCATGGTGGTCGCCGTTGCGATCCTTGTACGGCACCAAGAAAGCTTGACCGCCGACACCGATTTCGAGGCCGAGCTGCGAAGCGGTGACCACCGCCGCGATTAAGCTTGCTGAGTCGCACTGCCTCAACTTCGGCGACGTCGATAGCGCGGTGGTCGCCAATCGCATCATACGTTCGGGCGTGAGGTGCGCCGGCAGCGCGGCCACAAGCTGATCGCGATGCTTCTCCAGATACGCGGCCAGGGCCGCATTCGGATGCACTGCCTGACGCTGCGCTGGCAGTCGGTCTGCGCCGCGCGTGGCCGCTGCAGAGGCTGATCTCGCATTCATTGTGAAAGTTCCTCGGTTAATTCGTCGGGATCGGTCAGGGCGGCCAATCGTTTCATCTCACGAGCAATCGCCAGGTCACAATTTGCAAGTGCTCGGCGCGGCGTCAGTCGGGCGCCAATCGGTGTTTTGAATACGCCGTCTTCGCGCGCATCGATAAGCCTCAAATAGCGTGATTTTTCGTCCTCAAGACGGCCTAACCGACGCCGGCACCGGGCGCGGGCATTTTCCTGCTCTCGTCGGCACGCAGGCCCACAATATGCCGGAGGCCTCCCGGTGTCGGCATGGGGCTGCAGCACGGTCTGGCATACCAGGCAGCGCGCCGCGGACGTCTTGATTCGGGGTTTCTCCGGCATGGTTCAGGATTTATATGTGACTGCGACTACGTGAAACAGCATGTACGCTCGACGGAAATCAGGTCCCAAAGAAAAATGGCGCCCCCCCTACCTGGTCGAAAGGCCCGGCCCATGCTGCCGCCACGCGGAGATAACGCAGCGCAAAGGGTGCAACATGGGCCGGGTGTACGCACTTTGTCAGGCCGCCATCGCCGAAGGTGCCAACCGCGTGAGCCGGGCGCGCAGTGTTGCGACGATAGCGTCGAGTTCGGCCGGCTCCGTTACCGTCACTGATAGCCGCACGGCTTCATCCGCAATGGCGCGAGCCTCGTCTACACCTCGGTCAATGATGGCACCGTTGTGAGACGTGAGCAGCCAATCACCACCGCTCACGGGATCGTGCTCCGTCGTCTCTCGTGCCGCGAACGTCGAGCGCACGCTATCGATTGCGGCGTATGCATCGCGCAGTAGGCTCGCGAGTTGGGGGTCTACAGTCGCATTCATCGCTTTGGCGTTCATCGCCTCGGCAGCCATGCGCTCAGCAAACAGACCACGGCTAGTGCGGCCTACTTCATCGAGCCGGGCAAGCGCAGCTTGGTACGCTGCATAGGCGGCGGTGCAGACATCGGTAGCGGCCTGCAGCTTTTCAGCGGCGCTTTTCTCCCTAATCGTGATGTCTTTACACACCGCGATGTGCTGGTTCGTTGCTTCCAAACGAGCGCGGTAATTCTCGGCGCGCTCGGCCGCGAGCATGGCCGTCCATGCTGGCGTGCGCTGGATTGTCGCAAGCTGTGCTTCGATTCTGTTCTGCATTGTCATACTCCGTGAGTTTAAATTCAGGCCGTGCGCGACCAGTCGTTGGTCAGGCGCTGGATATCGGCGGCGTTCAACGTTGTCTGCTGCATCAAGGCGTCTGCTACTCGTTGTATCGCCGGCCAGTGGGAATCAACGAGCTCGAGGGCTAGACAAATGCCGGCCAGCTCGAGACGAGCATCACGTCCGGCAATGCGGCGGATTGCTTGGGCGTCTGAAGGTGTTACGTCATCGGTATCCATCAGCGTGCCACCTTGCCGTTTGCGTGTGGCGTAGGCACCGGATGCGTATATGGCGATTTCAGCTTCTGCCATAACTCGCGTTGGATCCCACACGCAACGCCCTTCGGTGCTGGCCGTCCGCTCGATCGTCACTCTCGTGGGCCGACCGTCACATACAAGCGAAACGACACCATGAGCCGCCTCGTGGTAGGCGATATGCAGCAGTTCTGCAGCTGTGCGGTCGTCGAGGATTGGCGCCGCCCGCGCAGCACGCACTTGCGGTACCTCAGTTCGGCGCGGCGTATTCAGGGCAACAGTTCGGTCTTTCTGGAGAAGGTAAGCCCGACATTGCGCCTGATGCAGGCGAACCGCGCGACGGACCGACAGGTCGAGCGGCGCTCCTATAGCGGAAACTCTACGCCCGCTGCGCAGCGCCTCCATCAGTTCGTCGGTGATCCCGAATGGCATCTAATTTTTCCTCGATGACTTGTCTTGGATGTCGGCGGATGGGGAGCCGGTAAGGCTTTGCCGCACAGCCGCGTTGATCAGCTGCACCGCAACGTCTAGCGCCTGGTCCGGGCGAATACGGGCGATGACGTGCTCGCCCGACACTAGCGCGCCGTCCGACCGGACCTCGAAAGATTGAGTGCTCATGCCGTATACCGGCGGGAACGGCTGTTTGTTACGCCCGTCATCGAAATATTTCCGGCACGGCGTTTCGCGCCTTCCGACGTGCCCTGTGCAGGGACGCGCGGTGTGCGCCGTTGGGGTCATTGCCGTTGAGCGCTCCCGCAAGCGCGGCCTGTTCAGCGGCGGTCAGCGCAGCAAGGTCAGGCAGGCGATGCAGGAGGTGATCAAAATGGGCTGCATTCAGCGGATCATCCGCGGACACCTCAGCATCGAGGTCGAGCGCTTCCGAATCATGGCGCCACTCGCCGAGTAGCGCGTCGAGGACCAGATTAGCGACGCGCCGTCGTAGTTCGACTTCGTATGCCTCGGCAAATGCCCTGGCCGCGGCGCTGAGCGCTTCCGGCGCCGCCAGCGCTATCGCGGCCTCGACTTCGGTCGCGAAGATATCGGCAGGACGCCGGCCCTCAATGCGCGCGCGCTGCGCCAGCTCGCCAGTGATCTGTGCTGCAAGCGCATGCCACCGGGGCGCGGGTATCGGGCGAGCGCAGGTCGATTCTAGCAGCGACTGGATCGCGGCCATGCGTGCATCAGTCGAAGCAGTGACGTCAGCGGCGTCGAGTAACGGTGTCAGCGCGTCGGCCATCAGTAGCGCCCGCCACGATCGGACCCACCGCTGAATTCGAATCGCTGTGTTCGGCCATCAAATGTGATCGACTCGTTCAGCCAGCCGGTCGAGCCGGCGCGATTCTTAATCACGCCAATGTCGATCGTTCTACGGCCGAACCGGTCCGGTTCACTGGTCGGATGCAAAGCGATAATCGCATCCGAATCCTGTTCGATGCTACCGGAGTCTCGGAGATCGGACTTTCGCGGTTTTCGCTCTTCCCTCGCGGCCTCTCGATTGAGCTGACACGCGACAATGACCGGGATGTGCAGTCGCTTCGAGAGGCTCTTGAACGCACGCGAACACTCGCCGATCTTCTCGTGTCGCGGTGCGCTGCCCTTCACGCGCACCAAGCCGATGTAATCAATAAAAACTGCCTTGATCCCATACCGATAATGCCATTCCATGGCGCGGGCGACGATTGCACTGAGGTCTTCACTGGTGTCGTCGACGTACAGGTCCAGCATCGACATCGGATCCTTCTGGTAGGCATCATCGAGCTGACGCGCAATGTCACCGTGGCGCCGCGTCAACGCGCTGAGATTCAGCCCATAACGATGCGCGGCCAGGCGATTGAAAACCTCACCCACCGGCATTTCGAGGGAGCACAGACCAACCGGGTGCCCCTGGTTGGCGATGTGATGGAGCATCGCGTACAGCATTGCCGTCTTACCGCCACCGGTGAGCGCAGCGACCGCATACAATCGATCCTGTTCGAGTCCTCCGAGCATGTTGTCGAGCGGCGCAAGCCCGGTGGGCAGGAGGTGTTGCTCGGAACTTGCGAGTGCGGCGAAACCGATATCGACCATGTCGAGTGTCACGTAGGTCGTGCGCGCACCGTTTACCTCTGCGCGGCCGATAGCCGCTTGCAGTTCCCCGATGACTACTGCCGGGTCATCGTTGTTGAGCCGCTTTCGGGCTGTGTCGGTGAGGTGTTTGTAGTGGCGCCGGCTGGCCTCCTTCGCGACGCTGCTGGCATGTGATTCGACATTCGCCGCTGACGGTGAGCTGGACATCAGCCCACCAAGGTAGGCGGTGCCGCCGACCTCTTCGAGTCGGCCGGAAGCTGCCAAGCGTTCAGCGAGTGTGATCAGGTCAATGGGCTCGCCGTCGGCTTCCAGGCCAATCGCGGCAGCCCAGACCATGCGGTGGTGTTCGTGTCCGAACGATTCGGGGCTCGGTAGCAGGGTGCGCACCCTGGACAGGGTCGTCGGGTCGTTCAGCAACGCGCCGAGAACAGCCTGCTCTGAGTAGAACGCCAGTTTCATAGCGACGAGTGCCACACAGGGTCGCCGCTGTCGCGCTTAGTCGCTGCCAGTGTTACCGCTTCGTCTTCCCAACGCCGGCCGTTCAACCAGGTCGTCGGCATCGGGATCAAGTTCCGATCCCTGTTCCGCCACTCCGGTGATGCGTTCAGAACATCGAGTGCGGCGAAAATCTTCGCGTGCTCATCACCTTTGATTTTGCGCCAGGCGATGACGGCTTTTTTCTTGTCATCCTTCCTGGGATACAACGTCCAGAATCGAGCAAAATGATCGTCCCCTTGGGGGACTATAGGGGGATCTGTATCTGTATCTGTATCTGGTGCGTTACAGAAACTGTTTCGTCGTGTTTCGGAAACGTTTCCTGCTTTCTTATTATTCCGATACTTACGGACGCGATCCGTCGAATTGTCCGATTCGAATTGACGCGATTTCCAGCTCCTCGGTTGCCATGAAACGTCAATGAAACGCAAATCGAGCAGCTTGCGTTTCACCGCTTCCGTGGCAACCAGGTCGAGGCCTAGAACACGGGCGATGATGCGAGTCTTGTTGTCGTCTGAGATGGCGCGATCGAGAGTGCCGTTGCACTTCATGCAGAGGATCATTACGTAGTGCCGCTGATCGGCATGATCGAGGATTTGCACGACAGGGTCGGTCGCGAACTCCGAATACATTCGGAACCAGGGAAGGCCGCTCACGGCTTGCCCTGCTCGCGCTCACGGCGCGCGGCGACGTAGATACGCCAAAACGCTGCTTTCATCTGAGGCACAGTATTCACAACACGATGAAGGACAGCACGCTCGAAAGCGCGAGGGTGTTGATCACTGTGGCGAGTTACAGCAGAATCGGGGCCGGCCTGGCAGCTATTCCCAATGTCTGAGGTGTTCCCGCCGGCCTTCGGGCCGGTGGGGCCGCGCACTACGCTGCCGCCTGCGAACTCGACGTGATGGGCGCGCTGAGCTTGGCGAACAGTTCGGTACGCAGCTTGACGAGCCGCTGGACGATCGCGATCTGTTCTTCGGGCGATTTCCCTGTGAGCCGCGCAGCCATCAAGGCTTCGGTTTCGTGCTTCGGCCATGCCGTCGAGTTCGGTCCGAGCTCGACACCAGGCGTCCACAGCCCTTTCGAAATGTCTTCGAAGAATTTCGAGCGCGAACGTCCGGTGCGCGGAATCACTTCTGCAGCGCGTTCAAATACGAGTTCTATTTCCATGTCGCCTCCTGCTGCGCGCTGTGTCCAGGTGGACTCTGTAGGATGCGGCAGCAGAAGGAAGGGTAATTCGCCGGTCAGCGTTTTAGCGCGCTACGTATCGCGATAGAAAATGCGGAAAGAGCCTATCTGTATTTGTTTTAAATTAATTAACTCGATTAAATGCGGGAAGGGCCGTAGCGCATTTTTCGCGAATTGACTTTCTTTGGACGCTCTTTTGGCCGTCCTTTCGTGCGCAGCTCTGCGGGAGCCGTCTCTTTAATCCATCCTGTGACCTGCGACTTTGTTGGCATCGTTTGATGTTCCAATTCGTAGTTAGCTGGATTGAGTTTCATCCTTTCGAGAATCACGCCTGCGTATGTCCCTGCCTTGTCACGGTGTCCGTTCTTAAGGCGAGCTTGATACTCAGCTTTCGACTTCTTGCGGGCAAAGTCCAGGTGCGCAGTCGCCGCCTTTCCGGTCATCACTGCAAAGGCTTTTTGAAGGCGCGCACTCGTGTGCGTCGTGGCTATCGCGACCTCGCGAATAAGTTTCGCGGTTTGCTGTGCCCCAGTCCTATCCCGTCGAACCAGCAGGTCGACCAGCTGCGCTTTCGTCATTTTCTGGTATACGGCCCTGTTCACGCTGCCCCCTGCCGGATCGGCGTGACGTTGGTATCGGCCTTTTCAAACTGGTCGAGCAAGTCTGCCCATGCCTGCATCATGGTCCTGCGCTCGTCGAGGTATTCGGCGCGGTTGTAAGCGTCGCGGACCTTGTTTCTTTCGCTGTGCGCAAGCTGGCGCTCGATAACGTCCGGGCGCCATTTCGTCTCGTTGAGCGCCGTACTCGCCAGCGAGCGCGCGCCATGGGGCGAGAATATGCCCGTGTAGCCTATTGCTGCGATCATGTCATTGAATCGCGACTGGCCCATTGGACGATTCGGATCGCTGCGATTCGGAAATACGAAGTCCGAGCCGCGGGCCAGCACTTTGAGATGCTCGAAAATCGTTGTCGCCTGTCGCGATAGCGGCACGACATGCTCATCCCCCGCCTTCATCCGGGCCGCCGGAATCGTCCATTCCGCGCCCTCGAGGTCAATCTCTGACCACCGGGCGCCGCTGAGCTCCGTTTTGCGCGTGAACGTCAGCAAAAGCAGCCGCAAACCGAGTCGCGTCTCGGTGCGCCCACCATAGGCGTCGACCTTTTCAAGAAACGCGGGCAGGTCTTTCGGCTTCAGCGTCGGGTGATGCTTCGTTGTCGGCACAATCACCGCGCCTCTCACCGCGTTCGCGGGGTCGCTATCCGCGCGCAGCGTCCGCACGGCATAGCGGAATATCTGCGACAACATCGATCGCACTCTTTCTGCTGATGTCAGCGCGCCGCGACTCTCGAATCGATGCATCACGTCGAGGATGTCGGCCGGCGCTACCGCATTGATGGGTCGGTCGCCGAACAGCGGATAGACGTCATTCTTGAGCCAGGCGGTAGCGGTCTTTCGCCAGACTGGCGACCGCTCGCTGGAATGAGCCTTGATCCAGCGATCGGCAATATCTCGAAACGAATTCGCCGCCGCCTCCTTGGCTGCGCGCTTCTCGTGCCGTTTGGCGAGCGCCGGGTTGATGCCCTTGGCCAGAATCCGGCGGGCGTCGGTGTGCGCGTCTCGCGCCTCCTTCAACGTCATCAACGGATAGACGCCGACCGTTAGCGTGTGCCGCCGGCCGGCCAGACGATAGTCATAACGCCAGGACCGGACGCCTGTCTCGGCGACGTACAGGTATAGACCCGCCTGGTCGGCCAGCTTGTAGGCCTTTTCCTCAGCCTTGGCCCGTTTCGCTTGCTTGTCGGTGAGCATGGCGCCTCCTGTCGGTGTTCGGGATGTGGCCGCCCGGAAGATCGGATGCCGCTACCGTCACCAATACCGTCAAGGATACCGTCGAAATGCTCCGGCCTGCAATGGACGCGACTGTACGCGTCGATACTGCAATATGCGTATTTTCAGCTTGTTACAGCGCGATTGGTGGACTCGACTGGACGACGCTAAACCTAATCGTACTTGATGTACTTGAAGCGCGGATCGTCCGGCGTCCCTTCAAGACTCGAGGTCGGATCGGCGCCGGGCTGCCACATGATGACTTCTTCGATCTTTCGCGCGAGTTCGAAATCTTTTGCCGTAATGCCTTTGGCGGCGTGGTTCATCAGCTTGACGTTGACGAATGCATAGGAGACGGTCAGATCCGGATGATGCCAGGCGGCTTCGGCGAGATGGCCGATGGTGTTGACGACCATCAGCGTTCCTTTCCAGCCTGAGGTTTTGTACTTGCGCCGGATCCAGTTCTCCTGCAGCGACCACTGCGGAAGTTCCTCGGCAAGGCGCGCGTTGACTTCCTCTTCCGAATAGACTTCTTCGTCCTTACGTTCGCGCCATCCCATATCGTCACCTCTCAGTGCGTGTCATTCGTTGTATCAGTTCCAGGGCGCGCCGCAGTCAGTCCAGCTGCAGTCGATGGCGCGGATGGCCCCGCGCCGCCGCCAGCAGCCATTGCCATGCCGTCCGTTCGCGCGGCCCCGCCGTCTTGTCGATAGCGATTCTAAGGTAAGCCATTTCCGCTGCAAGCTTGGCTGGTTCGAGCCAGTCCAGGCGCGAAATGAGGATGGCCGCTTCGATGACGGCCGCCTGCGCCCGATTGAAGCCACGGAAACCGGCATGGAGCTGCTCGCTGCGAACGGCCAGGTGGAAACGCGGCCGCTCGGCATCCTCGATGACTTCGACGACCTCGAGTTCCCAGTGCGCGAGCGTCTCGACCAGCCGCCAGCCATCGACCGCGGTGGCCCGCACGACCGGCCACTCGCGTCTGCCGGTCAGAGCGCCGGCGACGATACGGACATCATCGGTGAGGTTCAACGTGGCTTGCGGGTGGCGGTGCAGATTATCCAGCGTGTGCGATGGGCGGAACGGCGCCACTTCAATGGCATCGCCGTCGCGGCGAAAACCCATCGGAGTGACATGGGCACTGCCATCGACCTGCGTCGTGACAATGACCCCTTCGTAGATCATGCGCCAGCGCGTTCCGAAAATTGCTGCGCTGCCGCAGTCAAGGAGGCGCGCGGCTGTCTGCAGCCAGGGGTGTGGCTGTCTGCGAGCAGTTCGAATCTTGCCGTCTGAAATATCGATGGCGGCTGATAAAACCACCGGTCAGTCAAAGTTAACTGTTTGTTTTTCAATTCAGATTTCCTGGGGTGCCGGGCGGTCGCGCCGACGGTCGGCTGGCATGCATTATGCTGTATCGCGTTATGTCGAGAGCGCCGCCGTTTGGTTGCGCCGCCGATAAGATTATCCAACCACGAACAGGAGTGATCGCGATGCAGTGGGAAACACCTACTTATAATGACGTCCGCTTCGGCTTTGAAGTGACGATGTACATCAACAACCGTTGATGTATCCGTCCGGGAGGCGCGCAAGCGTCTCCTGGATTCCCCACCCGCTCCCTACGTTACCAGCGCAACTCGTCGCATGGTACAGCTCGCAGTCCGCTATCCACCCGCCACGCAACAGCCTGCCTGGTCGAGGGGCGAGTTCGAGCACGCACTCCGCAGCAAAGAACGCTATTACCACATTCACCACCCCTATCAGGTGCGGATGAATGCCGGCGAATTGTCGCGCGAAGCCGTCCGCGGCTGGGTCGCCAATCGCTATTACTATCAGACCAGCATACCGATCAAGGACGCCGCCGTCATGGCCAATTGCCGCTCACGCGACGCGCGACGGCTATGGGTTCAGCGCATCATCGATCACGATGGTATCGAGGGTGAGGACGGCGGCATCGAAGCCTGGGTACAACTCGGCGTGGCAGTCGGCCTGCAGCGCCAAGAGCTGGAGGATGAACGTCACGTGCTGCCCGGCGTGCGCTTCGCTGTCGACGCCTACGTCAATTTCGCCCGCGCAGCGAGTTTCGAAGAAGCCGCGTGCTCGTCGTTGACCGAACTGTTTGCTCCGAAGATCCACCAGAAGCGTCTCGACAACTGGCCAACGGTATATCCCTGGATCGAAGCACAGGGTTACAACTATTTTCGCAAACGGTTGAAAGAAGCGCGCCGCGATGTCGAACATGGGCTCGTTGTCACGCTCGATCATTTCGTCACGCGGCAAGCGCAGGAATACGCATTGAACATTCTACAATTCAAGCTCGATGTGTTGTGGACGATGCTCGACGCCATGTGGATGGCGTACATTGCCGACATGCCGCCATTCCATAGCTGCGACACCTGAGCCGATGACTTCATCTGACGACACCCGCATACCGACGATTGCCGCGATGTTCCGCCTGCAATGGGAGCCGGTTCAATCCTGTCATGTGCTGCTCTACCCCGAAGGTATGGTGAAGTTGAGCGGTAGCGCCGGAGAAATATTGAAACGTATCGACGGTCAACGCTCGGTCAGCGCACTGATCGCCGAACTCAAACTCGCTTTCGGCGGCGCCGAACTCGACGACGATGTCCGTAAATTCCTCGCCGAGGCACGCGACAATGGCTGGATTACCTGCTGAACTTTCCGGTCGGCCGCTATGGCTGCTGGCCGAACTGACTTACCGTTGCCCGTTGCAGTGCCCGTACTGTTCGAACCCGCTCGACATCGCGCGCTACGAATCCGAACTGGCCACTGCCGACTGGCTGCGAGTGCTGCGTGAAGCGCGCGCGCTAGGCGCCATGCAGCTTGGATTTTCTGGCGGCGAACCGCTGGTACGCCACGATCTCGAGGAATTGGTGCGTGAGGCGCGCCAACTCGGCTACTACACCAATCTGATTACGTCCGGCGTCGGCATGGACGAAGCGCGCGTGGCCGGATTGAAACGCGAAGGGCTGGATCACATCCAGATCAGCTTTCAAGCGAGCAGCGAAGCGCTCAATAATTTTCTCGGCGGTACGGCCAGTTTCCAGCACAAAATCGAGATGGCGCGGGCTGTTAAAGCACATGGCTATCCAATGGTGCTGAATATCGTTCTGCATCGCCAGAACATCGATCAGATCGAAGACATCATTCGCATGACCATCGAGCTGAAAGCCGACTATGTCGAACTTGCCAGCACGCAGTATTACGGCTGGTCACGCGTGAATCTCGACCAGTTGCTGCCGACACGCGAGCAGCTCGTTGCAGCTGAAGCGGTTGCCCACCGCTATCAGGACGCTATGAAAGGGCGCATGAAAATTCTGTACGTCGTGCCGGATTATTTCGAGCAGCGCCCCAAAGCGTGCATGAACGGCTGGGGATCGATATTTCTGACTGTCGCTCCCGACGGTCGCGCGCTGCCCTGCCATGCGGCGACCCAGCTGCCTGGCCTGGAATTCCCCAACGTGCGCGACCATTCAATCGAACACATCTGGAACGACTCGGCGGCATTCCGCCGCTTCCGTGGCCTCGACTGGATGAAAGAGCCGTGCCGTAGTTGCCCGGAGAAAACCAAGGATTTCGGCGGTTGCCGCTGCCAGGCCTATCTGCTGACCGGCGACGCCGAAGCGGCCGATCCCGTCTGCGATAAATCCCCGCATCATGCCGAACTGGTCGCCAACGTAGAGCGTATCGGGCGTCTTGCGACGGGCGCCGCCGAGGCCACGCCGCTGGTGTTTCGGAATCTGCGCAACTCGCGCAAATACATTGCGGCAGAGCGCGCCGAAGAAACACTCGCCGGCGAGTAAACCGCTGATGAGTGCGTGCAGTTAGCAGCCGGGCTGCGAATAGGCACGACAGGCCCAGGCCACATCAGCAGCCTGGCGATTCTCCTTGACGTCGTGCACACGGAAAATTCGCACCCCGGCGGCAACACCGAGCGCGGTCGTCGCACACGTTGCACCGACCAGCTGCTTGAAATCTGTCTCGGCACAGATCGCGCCCATGAACCGCTTGCGACTGGTCCCCAGCATCACCGCGCAACCACTGGCGGAAAATTCCGGCAATGCCGCAAGCAGGCGCAGATTGTGTTCGCGATTCTTGCCGAAACCGATACCGGGGTCGATAGCGATACGCTCGCGCCCGATGCCGAGTGCGATGCAAGCATCAACGCGACTCAGTAAAAAATCACGGACCTCCGTCACCACATCCGCGTAGTGCGGTTGCTGCTGCATGGTCGCAGGGTCGCCTTGCATATGCATCATGACCAGCGCTGCACCGCTGCCGGCAATCAGCTCGAGCATGCCTGGAGCGCGACCGGCGGTGATGTCATTGACGATATGCGCGCCTTCGGCAATCGCCGCAGCGGCGACCACGGGACTGCGGGTATCGATACTCACGACAACCGATGTCGGCAGCTGAGGGAGCAACGTGCGCAGTATCGGCATGATGCGGGCAAGCTGCTCGGCGTCCGGAATAGTCTCTGCGCCCGGGCGCGATGATTCGCCGCCGATATCGATGATATCCGCGCCATCATCGATCATGCGCATGGCCTGGGCGAGCGCTGCCGCAGTGCTCTGGTAGCAGCCGCCATCCGAAAAACTGTCCGGAGTGATGTTCAAGATGCCCATGATCAAGGGCCTGCCGTCGCTGCGAAGCTGGTCGAACATGGCGGGACGGCTTTGTTGTATCAGTGACCGGCCAGCCGCTCGGCCAGCGCATCGCTGGCGCGCACCAGGGCATCGATCATCGGGCGCTCGCTCGATAGATGGCCGGCAGTCCGCAGAATATCCAGATGTGAATGCGGCAACGCGCGATGAACTGCCCAGGCAGCGTCCGCCGTACAGGTCAGGTCGCGCGCGCCATGAACCAGCGTGAGCGGTATCGCAGACAGACGCTCGATCTCTGCGAGCAGTTGGTTCTCGGCCAGAAAATAGCCATTACGCGCGTAATGCATTTCGAGCCGCGCTTTGGCGAGCGCTACGCGCGTATCGCCGGGTCCATCGCCCGGCGCCTGTTCGAGCGAAAACATGACGACAGCAGTCGACCATGCGTCCCAGGCGTGTGCCACGCACGCAGCCCGTTCGTCGGTGCTGGCGAACAGCGCTTCATGAAGATAAGCGGCCATGTCGATATCGTCGCCGGCACCGGTAATGTCGCAGAATCGCTGCCACTGTGCCGGCAGCAGGCGTCGCGCGCCATCGCGGAAGAACCAGTCGACGTCGCGACGGCGCGCCAGGAAAGTCCCGCGCAGAATCATGCCGAGTACTCGTTCAGGTCTGGCTTCGGCATAGGCCAGCGCAAGCGCCGCGCCCCACGAACCGCCGAACAGAACCCACTGCGCAATACCGCAGTGTTCGCGTATCCGTTCGAGATCGTCGATCAGATGCTGGGTGGTATTGGCGTTGACGTCGCCAAAAGGTGTCGAGCGGCCGGCGCCGCGCTGGTCAAACAGCACGACGTGATAACGCTTGGGGTCGAAAAACTGGCGATGGTCGGGTTTGCAGCCCGATCCCGGCCCACCGTGCAGGAATACGACAGGAAGCGCGCCACGAAGGCCGCATTGTTCGACATGGATGTGGTGGCCGTCGCCGACTTCCAACTGGTCGACTTGCCACGGCTGGCAGGCGGGATAAAGCTCTCGCATTGCAATGCTGATTCGCCGCTTACGCGCGCGACCGAGCGCTCAGAGTTCTTCCAGTATGGATTTTTTGCGCGCGGCGAAATCAGTCTCCGAAATCAAGCCTTTCTCGCGCAGCTGCATCAGTTTACCGAGACGCTCCTCGACCGAGGCAACACTCGCACCGGCGCTGGCCTGACCACCCTGCAGATCGCGCAATTCTTTGCGCATACGTGCCATTTCCTCGCGCATCTGTCGTCTTTCGACGGTCAATTTGGCGGCCTCTGCCCTGGCTTTCGTTTCTTCTTTGCGCTGCGCCAGCGGCACCTGTGCTTCGCGGAATGCAAGCGAGGCCTTGGTCAGATCGATACGAACCCAGTCCGGTCGGACTTTGGATTCATTATAGATTTCGACACCCTGGGTATTCACGATCCGCCCCGGCATTGTGCTCTTCCGCGAACGACTGCCGACATCGAAGTTTACGTCGCGGAAGTCGTCAACCACACCGAAAGAACCTTCGACTGTTTTCTTCGCCTTGTCGAGCCGCTTCTGATACTCGCCGATGATCAGATTCAACTTGCCGTCGACATAGAACACCCGCCCACTCGTCCATTCACGTTCCCGACCCATCGCCAACAGTACATCGACATAACTGCGTACATTGAACGTCACGTCTTCGTCCGGCGACGCCTTGTTCAAGGCCTCAGCGACGTAACGCGCGATAAGTGAAGCCTGTTTCGTCGAATAGACCGGGACGGACTGTTCGTCGCGAAACACGCCGCCGCCGACCCACAGTTGCAGCGAGGCCAGCGCCTGCTCAAGCACCAGCGGGTCGACCGTCAGCGGATGTTCGTTGGCAGGTGCGTCGGATTCGATCTTGACCAGTTGTACGAACTGTTCGTTCAACTTCCAGACAGTAGCATTGACTTCCTCTTTCTTGAAAAGATTCGGCAGCAGATCGAGCGCCCACACGGTGCTCGTGCTCATCAACAGCGCCAATACCAACGCGGGCGCCACGACGAACGCGACGCGGTTCCAGCTGGGCACGGTCAACGGTATTTTCATGAGTCGGACGAACAGAAGCTGGTGGAAAAGCGCGTGGCGCATTATAGCGGAGCCTCCCGGCAAACCCCATCGAATGAATGCATTCGCTGCCTTGGACCCGCGCTGCGGCCAAAACATTCCACTTGTCGGAGAAAAAAGCTCACCAAAAAAGAAGGCGCATCCGGGGATGCGCCTTCCTCGATCTCGCGCTGACAGCGCTCAGCTCATCGGCTTACCAGAACAGGAAGCCGCCGACGCTGAACGTATCGGCTTCCGGTGTGCCGGCACCGAGGCTGGTCTCAAGTTCGCCGTGGTTGTACTCGGCTATCAGACGCAGCCAGCTGCTGACATCGTGATAAACACCGACAGTCCACAGCGAGCGCTCGACGTGGCCGGCGCCAATTTGCGCAGTCGCTCCGGCGCTGTCGAGATTGCCCTCGCCATAAGAAACGCCGACCTTGGTTTTGCCCGCGAAGGTATAGGTGCCCTGCATGTAGTAGCCATCGCCTTCGCGCTCGGTGAGGTTACCCGACGCATCGGCTGCCACTGCCGCACTGTTGAACTGCGCCGTCAGACCCAGGCCCTTGTTGTCGTGGTAGTAACCGACGAATTCGAAGCCCTGAAAGCCGATCTTGGCGCCTGCGCCCCAAGCCGATGCGGTGATGTCCCCGCAAGTTACCGTACTGCCCGCCGCGTTTCCTGCAATTGCCAACCCCGAGCAGCTCGAATCGACATCCTGCCACAGCGCATCGACCCACAGCTTCGCGCTGCCGCCATTGAACGCCGTGGAGTAACTCACTTCGCCTTCGAAACGCGGCGTATCCGTTTCATCCAGCAGACCGCCGGTGCCTGTCGTGACCTCTGATCCGCGACTGGTGAATCCGCCGATCGTCGCCGGGTCATATAGCCCGACAGCGACCTGGAAACCGTTGACGTTCGGCGTCGTGTACTGGAAACGCGCAGCGAAATCGGGATAGGTGTAACCATGCCCGACGCGGCCGAAAGTGACCGAGCCGAAATGATCGGCACCGGGTGCGAAGCCGACGCCAAACAGCGTCATGTCATTCAGGATGGCGTTGCGACCGAACAGCGACAGCGTGCGGCCGAAGCTGACTTCGCCGAAAGCGCCGTTCAGATTGGCGACGACTTCGCGAGTATCGATCGTCGCGCCGCCTATACCATCAAGATTATTTGAAGGATCGGCATTCGCATTGAACTGCGTCTTCGAGCCGCCGGTCTGAATGGTCGGCGCAAAGCTGATGCGGCCGCTACCGGTCATGCCGTTGATGGTCGGTGATTTCACATTGAAACTGAAGAACGCCGGGAGGAAGCCGGAGTGGACGCGCGCGCTGTCCATATCCGTCGATTCCGTGACATAACCTTTGTCATAATCGCCGACCGTGTAGAAGGCGTTGACGTTACCGTCAAAGCTGACTTCCCAGCCATCGTTGCCACCCACGACAACCACGGCACCGGCAGGTGCGGTGAGACCGGCACCGAGAGCAGCTGCGCTGACTGCCGCGGCTAGCTTGGTCTTCGAATACTGATTTGCCATCACTTCCTCCTAACACTGTATCGACTAAGGCTTGGTACCTGGACCCGACAGTACGTCAGCACTTGTATTTTTTGATGTCGCTCCCATCAGCCGGCCACGCTGTGTTTTTCTACCGGTCTGCAGGTCCCTGGTCTGCTGCCTGTCGGGCCTGCAATCTCGGGTACTCGCGGAGCATTTATTAACGGTTCTCATGATAAACCAACAAAAAATCCTTGACAACACATTTGCAACAAAATATTCCCTAAGTCAGAGCAAATCGCTGAGATTGTCTCTTCAGCGCAACAATATCTGCGCCAAAGTGGCGCTGTTTCGTCGCCCGTCTGCATCGTCCCACACCGCTCCGTATGGTCAGCCGCCGCCTTTGTGAAAGGCCTGCGCGAAGCGGCGCAGAAAGCTTGCTTCATCGGTCGCCGAAAATCCTTCGAAAGTGAACGCGAGCGCAATGTACGGCAGCTGTAGACCGGCAATCCGCCGAATTCGCTCGCTCGACATGACCAGCCGCAATCGCGCGCCCGAGGGCCATTCGACGATCGTGCCCAAGCCGTCATAACGCGGGGTCAGGGGTGCAACGAGGCGCGGGAAGATGCGGTAGAAATCGGCATGGGTCATGCCCATTTCAAATGTCAAGCCGGGCATGGCAGGGTCGTGGCTCCGATGCACGTCAGGTAGCGGGCGGCGCACGATGCAGCGCTGCCGCCAACGGCTCCAGCTGCTGTCGATACACCTGCCAGTGTTCACGCGCGCCGTCGTAAAGCGGGCGCCGCACCTGCCACTGGCTGGCGGTCATGACCGTACGCGTCGTTTCATGAAATGCCAGGCAGCGTACCTCCCAGGGCAGCCCGAGGTAACCGAGGAGACCGCGGATCTCGGCCTCCGGCCTGTCGAGCAGCTGCTCGTAGTCGAGATGGAACAGGCGGTCGCCCAGTTGCGCCTGCCAGTGCTGCATCAGACGCTGATAGCCGCGATAGGCGCTGCCGAGCGTCGCCAGGTCGTAGGAATACGGATGACTGCCGGCAAGGTCGTGCGTGTAGAGCGAAAAACACGTCGCCATCGGGTCACGCCGGCAATGCACGATATGCGCATTGGGGAACACGCAGGCGATCAAGCCCAGATAAAGAAAGTTGTACGGCATCTTGTCGGTAACCCGGCGCGCACGCGGCGCCAGTCGCGACAAGAGGGCCAGATAGTCGGCGGCAAGCGCACTCAGGCTCGCGCCGATATTGCCTGAGAGACACAATGGAAACGGTTGGCGGTTCTGCATTCGCGCGGGCAGTCGCGCGACCTGTTCGGGGAAAAACGTCAGCTCGCCAGCGCCAAAGACAGCGGGATGGCTGGCGAGGATCTGTTCGACCAGCGTCGTTCCCGAACGCGGCATGCCAATGATGAACACCGGCGCATCGCTCAACTCACCGAGACTGGCGTTACGTGCGAAGTAAGCGCTGTCGAACGTCGCAATCAACGCATCGATATAGCGCGCCTGGCCGTCGGCATCGTAATGCACGCGTGCATGGCGAAATGCATTGGCCGAAGCGTAGGTCTGAAACGCCGCGTCATGCCGGCCCAACGCATCGTAGAGTTTGCCGAGGGTGAACTGCAGACCGGCACGCTGCTCGGCTCCCAGCGCCGAACTGTCGATGACGGTAACGATACGCGCTGCCAGGGCCGCCGCCGCAGCGCTATCTGTTTCGAGTTCGCTCAGATGACGATAAGCGTCGCAGCACAGCGTATCGGCACTCAGCGCGCGTTCGAAATGCCGACGTGCCTGCTCACGCTGACCAAGCGCCGCGTGTGTCATGCCGAGATGGGTCAGAGTATCAGCCTGATTACACTCCAGCGCGTCGGCCCGGGTGAAGCTGAGCAGAGCCTCCGTCGCACGATTCTGCGCATATTGGGTGAGCCCGAGCGCAGTCCAGGTCGAAGCCCGCTCTGGTGCGCGTGCCAGCGCGGCAGTATAGGCTTTCTCGGCATCGGTCAGCGCGCCGCGCTCACGATGACACGCACCGAGCGCTTCCCATACCGGCACTGCCGTCGAATCGAGCCCGAGCGCGCGCTCGAATGCGCCCACCGCTGCGTCGAATAGCGACTGTGCCTGCAGTGCAAGCGCGAGATTGTAGTGACCGGGCGCGAATCCCGGCAGCATCTGCACGAGGCGGCGAAACAATGGCGTCGCCTCCGGCGCGCGCCCGGTCTGACGCAGCAGATTACCGAGATTGTTCAGTGCGTCCGGATAATCGGCGCGGGCGCGCAGCGCTTTGCGCAGATGTTGTTCGGCGAGCGCGTTCTCGCCCCCGGTGAGCAGCAGATTGGCGAGATTGAAATGCGCTTCGGCGAAGCGCGGGCGCGCCGCGATGGCAGCCTCGAAACTGGCTCGAGCGGGTATGGCGCGGCCGAGTTCAAGTTGCGCCTGGCCGAGATTATTGTGGTAGTCCGGATGTCCCGGTGAGAGTGCCAGCGCCCGACCCAGCAGATCGACGCCAGCAGAGAAATTTCGTGTCTGGCAAGCGATCACACCCAACATGTTCAGCGCATCGGCATGGCGCGGCCGCAAACGCAGTGTTTCACGATAGAGATGCTCGGCACGCGCCAACTGGCCATCCTGATGCAGACGTAGTCCGGTCTGAAACAGACTCTCGGCTGTCTGCAAGTCGACGTCGGGAGACTCACCCATGAGCAGCAATCAGCCGCCGGCTACGGGTGGCCAGACCGCAAACGCGTCGCCTTCGGCAAATATCGGTCGCGCCCGATCTTCCGGCAGGATATACACGCCGTTGATGAGAACCAGATGGGCCGACTCACGCGGCACGTGGTAGGAGTCGAGCACGTCGTAGACGCTGGCGGTCGCTGCAATCTCAATCTGCACGATATTCCGCACTGCCGCCGGTGGCAGATAGCGAGTCAGCGAAGCAAACAGCTTGAACGTGATGCTGACGTGACCGGGGCGGCTCCGTGCTGCCGGAGTTGCCGCTGCGCCAGCGGCGCTGTCGCCGGCCAGCACTGCGCTACTTGAGAACGGCGGCGTTGAATCCGATAGCGTGCGTGCTGCCCAGATAGGCTTCCATGACGCGAGTCGGATCGTCAACGAGCCGTTTCTTCCACACGCCGAGACGGGTGCGCGTCTGAATGAGTCCGCGCAGCACACCGACGTGCTGGGTCAGGCCGAGGCTGGTCGCGCCGACTAGTACGTCGTCTTCGAATTGCAGGTTGAGGTAGCGGAAGCGTTCGCGATTCAACAGTTCGCAGGCATCACCGCCCTGCTTACCCATCCATAAACCGAAAGAACTCGAGATGAGACCAAGTGTATCGAGTACGTTCATGTTCACGCAGCCACGATGAACGGCGCCGGGCAATCCGGCCATGTTGCGTGCGGCAAGCTGGCCATGGTCGGCAGCTGTCGGTTGAATAGCCTGCACTGAATATTCGCCGGTCGAAAAATCGATGCCCTGCGCAACATCGCCCGCAGCGAAAATATCGGGGTCATTGGTCTGCATGTGCCGGTCGACCAGAATGCCCTGATCCGTTCGCAGTCCGCTGCCGGAGACGAGTTCGATATTCGGTCGCACACCAGTCGCCGAGACGACGAGGTCGGCCATCACAGTGACGCCGGAATTCAACGACACTTCAAGTGCGTCTCCGACCTTGGCAATACCCGTCACCTGCGTCGAGGTATGCACGTTCACGCCACGCTTTTCGCACCAGTCCTTGATCAGGCCGCCGGCGGTGTCGTTCATCATGCGCGGAACCATGCGCGGCTCCATCTCGACGACGGTTAAGGTCGCCCCGCTACGCGCAAGCGCTTCCAGAATGATACAGCCGATGAAACCCGCCCCCATCAGCACCACGCGCGCGCCCGGTTTGGCGGTGGCCGCAATACGTCGTGCATCGGCCAGCGTCCAGCACGAGGTCACACCGGGCAATCCGATACCGGGTATCGGCGGCGAGACCGGGCGTGAGCCGGTTGCGATCAGGAGCTTGTCATAGCTGACGCGCGTGCCGCCCTCGAGTTCCAGTTCGTGCGCTTCGCGCCGTAATGCGGTCACACGCCCCTGCACGAGGGCAATACGCTGCGTCGAATAGTGGTCGGCGGTCTTGCGTAAATGCGTCCCCTGCTCGGCAATCTGCTTGACCAGGAAATACGGGATGGCCATGCGCGAATAAGGCGGTTCGGGCTCATCGCCGACCAGGGTCACAATCGCCTGCGGTTGGAGCTTGCGCAACGCTTCGGCGGCGATCACGCCGGCCGGACCGGCTCCGATGACGACATGCTGCATGGAGATATTTCCTTCGTTCGCGTTGCAGAACTTGCCCAGGTCCGACGCTTTCGAGACCGCGCTAGACGGCCAGACGAGTCAGCGTTTCAGTCGTCGGTACACCGGCCGTATCCCAACCACGCGCTGCGTAATATTGCGGGAGCATCTCGCCGAGCCGATTGACCATGCCTTTGGCCGGTCCGGTCTTGGCCGCCTCTTTCAGCAGACGCTTCGGCAAAGTGTCGTCGGCAGCCGTCAAACCGGCGTCCAGATTGAACTTGCGTTCGAGATTCCAGATGCGCTCGCCGGCTTCGAGCATCGACTGCGAGGTCCAGCCGCCTTCGCAGGCGGCATCGATTTGTGGCGCGATATCTTCCAGCGTCCAGGCAAACGTCGTGAAGACACAGAGTCCGGTCGAGTCGACTGCAGCGGTGGCGTCCTGGAATGCTTTGACCAGTTCCGGCTTGCCTTCAGTCGACAGCGGATCAGTCTTGACCGGAACGCCCATGATTTCGGACGACACGGTGTAACCGCGCAGATGGCAGGCGCCGCGATTGGAGGTCGCATAAGCGAGCCCCATGCCTTGAATGCCGCGCGGATCGTAGGCCGGAAATTCCTGCCCTTTGACCGTCATCGACAATTCAGGGTGGCCGTACTTCTCACATAACCGTTTCGAACCCATGCCCAGATCGCGGCCGAAACCTTCCCCGGTGGAGACGAGTTCAGCGGCCCGGGTCAACGCTTCGGCGGAGCCGAAACGCATCTCGAGCCCGCCGGTGTGGGCTGTGGTAAGTGCCCCCAGGTCGAACAACTCCATCGCCGCCGCAACCGTCGAACCGAAAGAGATCGGATCGTAACCATCCTCGTTACAGAGAAAATTCGCGTACGTCAGTGCGTCGAGGTCGTCGACGCCGGTATCCGATCCGAGCGCCCACGCCGCTTCATATTCGAGACCACCCGAGGCGCCCATGTATTCGGGCTTGTTCTGGATGGAGTAATGCTGCGGGTCGATGGTCGAGATACGACCACAGGCGATCGTGCAGCTGAAGCAGGCCGCGTTGGTGACCAGATTCGGCTTGCCGTCGCTCTCCCGTGGTTCATGCATCGCTTCGGCAGAAATTCGGCTGGCGCCTTCGAACTGCACTTCGCGCATGTTGCGGGTCGGCATGGCACCGACTTCGTTGATGACATTCATCAGGACCTGCGTACCCATCGCCGGCAGACCCACGCCGGTCACTGCATTCGCAGCGAGGACCTGTTTGCCGGCCGCTGTCGCGCGCATGAACGCGCGCGGGTCGCGCACGTTGCCAACGCCTTTGGTGCCGCGAACAACGACCGCTTTGAGATGCTTGGAAGCCATCACCGTGCCCACGCCAGATCGCCCGGCGGCACGATGGCGGTCATTGACGATCGCGGCGTAGAGACATCCTTCCTCGGCAGAACGGCCGACGCAGGCAATACGGATCAGCGGATCCTGGTAATGCGTATGCAGCAGTTCGTCGGTTTGCCATACCGACTTGCCCCACAGATGGTCGGCCGGACACAGTTCCGCCTGGTCGTTTTCCAGATACAGATACACCGGGTGCGGCGAGCGACCTTCGAAAATGATCATGTCCCAGCCAGCCTGCTTCATCTCGGCGCCGATAAAGCCACCCGAATTCGAACAGGCAATCGCACCGGTCAAAGGACTCTTGGTGATAACCGAATAACGGCCCCCGGTCGACGCGCTGGTTCCGGTCAACGGTCCCGTCGCCATGATGAGCTTGTTGTCCGGTGAGAGTGCATCGACGGTGGCGTCGATCTCCTCGGCCAGATATTTACTCGCGAGCCCGCGCTGGCCGATGTACTTCATCGCCCAGTCCATGTTCAACGGCTCCTCGGCGCAGGTTCCTGCCGTCAGATCGACGCGTAATACTTTGCGTTGCCAAGCCATTCGGTTGTGCTCCTGAAACAGCAGGGATCAAGCTTTGGACAGACTTTGTGCGGCGTGCGCGCGCATGCGCTCGAGACCGGTGTGGTCAGCGTCGACATACGTGATTGCCTGTGTCGGGCAGGCCTCGGCGCACGCTGGGTCGCCGCCGCATAGATCGCACTTGATCACCTTGCCGGTGTCTGCGTTGTAATTGACCGTGCCGAAAGGGCAGGCAATCGTGCATACCTTGCAGCCGACGCAGACATCTTCGAGCACGTCTTTGGCACCGGTGGCCGCGTTGATCACGATGGCTTCTACCGGACAGGCATGCATGCACCAGGCTTCAGCGCATTGCGAACAGGTATACGGAGCAAAGCGCCCTTCGTCATGAAAAGTGAACACTTTGATGCGCGACTTGGATGGGTTGAATATGCCTTCGTTCTCATAGGAACAAGCCATCTCGCACTGCAGACAGCCAGTGCATTTTTCCGGTTCGAGCTGCAAAGCTTTGAGCATAGCTGTACTCCTTCACTTGCGAACTGCCTGCTGGCGCCGCGTCACATGATTCATCGCCGCGCTGCTCGCGGACCCCGTCGACCTGAAGCGACTCTCGACGCGCCTGCCTTGCTGGCAACCGGGCTCAACGCGTGAGGATTTCCCGACGCAGAACGCGCTCCGATTCGCGTAACTCGCTCCGCGATGCACTATCATCAGCGGCCCATCGAGGACTGCAGCCGGCGCAGCCAGACTACCGACTATGATTACAAAACACCAGTCCGACTCCCGCCCTCGGCTAGCCGCGCAAACAGAATGTCAGGCAGGCGCGCAACAGACTGCTGCAAGGCGCCTGCGCAAGCTACGCTGCGTTGCGGCAGCGCATGGCCTGGGTTGGCTGTTGATGACATTGGCAGCATCCGCCGACGACGCGCTGACCCTGCGCCTCGCCTATCTCGGCGAGCAGGGTTCGGACGCGCATCTTGGTGCGCAGCAAGGGCTGACCGAAGCCAATGCCCAAGGCCGCTTTCTCGGGCTCCATTATGAGCTGGTAGCCGTGACCTCGGCGGCGGCAGCGGTGGCGCTGCCGGCAGTGGCCATCGTCACCGATATCGCCGCTGACGCACTGCCGCCGCTGGCCGCCGAGGTCAATCCGATAGCGGTACTGAACGTGACCAGCAGCGCTGATCATCTGCGTACGCTCTGCGGCACCAACCTGCTGCATGTACTGCCGAGCGATGCCATGCGTGCTGACGCGGTGCAGCAATGGAAACGCAAGGCACCACAATCCACTGCGCAAGCGCAGGCCTGGCATTCGAGCTTCGAGAAATATGCCGCGGCCCAGTTGAACAAGCGCTATCAGGAAACGACCGCGAAGCCGATGACCGATACGGCCTGGGCCGGCTGGGCAGCCGTCAAGCTGGTCTCCGCCAGTCTCGCTGAACTGCATACCGAGGCACCCGGTAATCTATCGAGCAACGCCGCGCAGGCACTGTTGACGCAGCTGCAAACGCGGCTCGCTTTTGATGGTCAGAAAGGCGTCGACATGAGCTTTCGTCCCAGCGGTCAGCTGCGCCAGCCGTTGCTGCTGGTCGAGGCTGGTCAGATTGTCGGCGAAGCACCGGTACGGGGTGTCGCTGGCGAGGACGACCTCGATAGCCTCGGCCCGGATCAGTGCGCCAAGTGAGGCGCGTCGGCGTCTTTGACGGTACAGCACTCAGACTGGAGTCTGCCATGCGTTTACTATTATCTCTCGCTTTGCTCTTCGTATCGTTGTCCTGTGCAGCCGTTACCGGCCGGGTCTTTGTCACCAATGAACAAGGTGACAGCGTTTCCGTCATCGATTCGACAACGTACGCCGTCATCAAAACGATTGCTGTCGGCAAGCGGCCACGCGGGATCGGACTCGCGCCGGACGGTAGCGCCGTCTATGTCGCCGTCAGCGGGGCCAATGACATGGCCGTCATCGATCCGAACACGCTCGAAGTCGTTCGTCGATTTCCGAGCGGCGATGATCCCGAGGCATTTGCCGTCCATCGCAACGGCAACATCTATATCTCCAACGAGGAAGACGCCAAGGCGACCGTGATCGATCCGAGCAGTGGCAAGGTCGTCGCCGAGATTGAAGTGGGCATCGAACCCGAAGGTGTCGCCATCTCGCCCGACGGCAGCATGGCGATCGTGACCAGCGAATCGACCAATATGCTGCATCTGATCGCGATACCGGCACACACCATCGTGGCCAATATTCTGGTCGGTGCGCGGCCGCGCGCCGCTACTTTCAGCGCCGATGGCAAACTTGCCTATGCGACCTCGGAAATCAGCGGTGAAGTCAAGAAAATCGATGTCGCCAGCGGCAAGATCCTTGGCCGCATGCCGCTCAGCGACGACCAGGCCAAGCCGAAAGATATCCTGGTCAGTCGCGACGGCGCACGGCTGTTCGTCGCCGGCGGACGCGCCAATCGTGTGTTTGTACTGGATGCCCAGTCGCTCGAAATCATCCGCGAGATAGCCGTCGGCAAACGCGTCTGGGGTCTTGCACTCAGCCGCGACGGCAAACGCCTGTTCACCACTGATGGCGCCGATCACCAGGTCTCAGTCATCGATACGGATAGCAACGAAGTGATCAGCAAAATCGCTGTTGGCCAGTTCCCATGGGGCATTGCCATCGACGATTGAAGACGTCAACAGCACGACGGGCGACTACCCGGCGACCGCTGCGTCGGCGTACCGGCGGCCATCACGCCGCCCGCGCGAGTTCCAGCATGGCGTCCTCGAGTGTAATCTCGAGCTCGGCAATCGTGATGTCGTTGACGCCCAGCAAAGTCGCCTCGGCCGAGGCAGTCACGACCAGTCCTGGATCGCCGATCAAATTCAATCCCAGCTTCGTACAGCTCAGGTCGGCCAGGCGCACAACGGCAGCGAGTGCATTGCACTCGTCGAGCTGCACGGCATGATGACTTCGCGCAATGTCGATATAAACCTCGCCGAGGTTCCAGTGTTTCAGCAGACGGGCACCCTGCTCGGCATGCTGCGCAATCAGCACCTCGGTCATGAGGGCGTCGGAAAATCGCCCGGCGGTCGCCGCGTTCTGGTTCAGTTCGTCGAAGACAGTGAGCAACAATAGTTTGCCGATGTCATGAAAGAGCCCGCCCAGAAAAGCCTCGGCGGACCGGTCCCGATAGCCGCAGCGCTCCGCCAGCCAGCGGGCGCCCAGCGCCGTGGCCATGGCGTGCCGCCACAAACCGTCCATCCAGCATTGAATGACCGGACTGCTCGCACGATACTGGCCAGCTTGCGTACACAGTACGACGAGATTGACGATTTCGCTGGTGCCGAGACGGGCAATTGCCTGGCCGACGCTGTTCACCTTGGCCAGCCCGGCATAGAGCGCTGAATTGGCCACGCGCAAAATTTGCCCGGATAACGCCGGGTCTTGCAGAATGGCCTGCTCGAGTTGCCGCACATCGGCGTCCGGGCGCTGCACCAGCGTTTGAATGCGGGAAGCCACCGGCGAGTACGTCGGCAGCTTCAACTCGTTGGAATGCAGATGTTCGTCGATGATGTCGAGTATCGAGCGTGGGCCACTCATGTAACTTCTCCCAACAGGCGCCTGATCTCGTTCAGCGCGCGCGGCTTCATCGCCCGCGGCAGGTCATGCATCACTTCCTGCAGCGAAGTAATGCCGCTCGCGGCTTTGGCCAGTCCGTCTTCAACCAGCGTCACAAGGCCTGACGTCTCGACACTGATCCGGCGAATCTCGTATGACGTACGTCGATTCAAGATCGCGTCTTTGACCATCTCATTCAACACCAGCAGTTCGAATACGCACACCCGACCTCGATACCCGGTATAGCGGCACTCGCTGCAACCCGGGCCATGAACGAATTCGGCGCCACGCAGATCGTCCTGACCGAGCCCGAGACGGCGCAGATCGGCCGGTGTCGGCGCATAGGGCTCGGCACAATGGCGGCAGACCCGTCGCAGGAGCCGTTGCGCAACCACACAAACCACCGTCGATGAAATCAGAAACGCCTCGATATCCATGTTGAGCAGGCGTAATAAACCACCAATGCTGTCCTCGGTATGAAACGTGGTTAGAACCTTATGCCCGGTAAGCGCAGCCTGGATGGCGGTATCAGCCGAAAAGCGATCGCGGATTTCGCCCAGCACGATGATGTCCGGATCCTGACGCACGATATGGCGCAGCGTTTCTTCAAAAGTCAGGTTGATTTTCGGATTGATCGAGCATTGCGAGATGCCCTCGATCACGTATTCGACCGGATCCTCGGCGGTGATGATGCTGGTATCGGGGTTGTTCAGATAGTCAACGCAGCTGTATAGCGTCGACGTCTTTCCCGAGCCGGTGGGGCCGGTAATGATGACGACGCCGGTCGGAACGTCTAGCGCATCCTGGCGAAACCGCTCGAGCATTTTCGGCCCCATGCCGATGTTGTCGATACTGATCAGTTCAGTCTTTCGATTCAGGACCCGCAGTACAACTTTTTCGCCGTGGATGGTGACGTAGAACGAGGCCCGAATGTCGACATTTTCGCCGACCTCGCTGGCGTCGAAATGGATGCGGCCGTCCTGATGGCGGCGACGCTCGGCGATATCGGCGCCAGCCAGAATCTTGAGACGGCTGGTGATCGAGGGCGCCAGCTCACGTTCATAATCCTTGTGCTCAATCATCGCGCCATCGATACGGAAGCGCACGCGCAACCGTCCTTTCTGCGGCTCGATGTGAATATCGCTGACACCCATGCGCAGCGCATCCATGATGATGGTGTTCACATAGGCAATCGCGCCCTGCTCCCCGGCCGCCGCCTGATTGACGCGCGCGCCTTGCTCGAGCTGGGTCAGAACCATCGCAATCTGACCACGCCGCGCGATCGCCGGGATGATGGCCGCGCCGAGCATACGCTGGGCAGCCGCTTTACCGGCGGTATTCAGCGGATCGGCAAAAGCGACCAGAACCGAACCATCCTGATAGGCTATCGGCAGAAACCCGAAGTCGTGGCAGGTACGCGGGGTGATTTTACCTATCAGGGTCTTGTCGAGGTCCGACAACCGCGGTTCGAGCACTGGCAGGCCTAGCAGGTCGGCCAGGACCTCGGTCAGTTTCTGTTCGCTGATGAAATGACTGTCGACCAGTATTTCGCCAAGCCGACGCTGCTCGCTCGAATTCGCTTGTTGTGCCAGCGCCGAGCGCAGATCGGCTTCGCGAAGAAACTCGAGTTCGACCAGAATCTCGCCCAGACGCAGTGCCTGCGGATGTGCGCGGATGACCGTGCGGACTTGTGCTGGATCGACGAAATGGAGTTCCTGCAATACTTTCAGCAGGGAATGCGGGCTCTCGAGCTTTTCCCGCACGCGGCGGGCGTGCTGCAGCTGATCGGCTTCGATATAGCCGTCGACCAGCAGCAGCTCGACAATGCGATCGCCTGCAGTGGCCACTGCCGGCACGGCCGGCGTCACAGCAGACGCGTCGGCCAGCGGAGTGGACACGACCGCACTCACGGCGAGCGATGCTCGGCCCAGCAGCTTGCGACAGTTAGCTCCTGCCGGACGCAGTGCGAGGTATCGTACATTAGGCCCTCTCTGGTGGTCGCCAGCTAACTTCGTGGCACCGGATGCGGAATGACACCAAGGTCGCCGTGCGGTTCGGCTCGAAGCGCAGGTGTTAGCTATAGCGGACAGAACGGCCGAAGGCTTTAGATATGCCGCACTCGGCCACCAATGCCAGCCTGAATGGCTTGCTGATTCCGCTGCAGTGCCCACATTGCGGTGTGGGAATCAGAAAGGTCAGAGCGTCAGCCGGATCCCGACCCAGCCACCACGCGGTGCGCCGGCACCGACAAACAGCGGGCGATTGTCGCTGAGGCCGGGCAGGACTTCGCTCGGATCGTCGCCGATCAGGCCAAAATTCTCGAAGTCCCGGTCGAACAGATTCGTAATGCGCGCGAACAGTTCGAGATGCTTGCTGTGTCGATAACTGGCGCGCAGGTTGACGACGGCATAGCCGTCGAGTTCGGCAAGCGCGTTGGTTTCGTCACCGCGCAGGAACTGGCCCGCGTTGTAGAGCACCTCGCCGCCGACGCGGACTGACCAGGGCAATGCAACGTCGGCGCCGACTTTCAATTGATGGTCCGGAATGCCCGGAATGCGATCCCCTGCACTGACAGCTACCTCACCGTTCGCATCGGCCAGCGGATGGTTCGGACTCAACACCGCAAAATCGTCTTCGAAGGTGGCGCGAACATAGCTGTAGGCCAGCGACCAGTCGAGTTTGTGCAGCGCGCCGCTGAAGCCGGACTCGAAACCTACGCGGCGGGTTTTGTCGACGTTCGCAAACAGTCCAGTGCCACGCCCAGTGGTCTGGAAAATGATGTCGTCGTGATTATCGGTACGGAAATAGCCCAAGCGATGCCGGACGCCGGCAAACTGCCCGCGCAGGCCGCCTTCGAAACTCTTGGCGACGACTTCCGCCAGCGGTGGATCGGCCAGAAACGCATTGGGCAAACGGCATTCGAAGTTGATGTCATCCGGGTCCTCGCCGCGCGCAACGGCTGCAGCGCGCGCCCGCGTAAAAACGTCGTCGTTACAGGCCAGCTCTATTGGCGTCGGAGCACGCGACGATTCGCTATAGCTCGCATAGATATTTTCGTCCGGCTGCAGGTCGAAAGTCGCACCGATGGTCGGATTGAATCGACTGAACGTGTGATCGCCATTCAATTCCGGGCGTGCTCCTGAGCGGTCATCCAACTCGACGTTCGTGTCGTTGTAGCGCCCGCCGACCGTTACCGTCAGGCGCTCGGTCACGTCGAGCGCGTTCATCACATACAAACTCCAGGTTGCAGTCGACGTGCGTACGTCCGTTGCCAGTTCGTCGACGAAGCTGCCAAGACCTAGGCCCCGGGTGCTGCGCGAAATTGGATCGATACCCGACAGCTCGGTTACCGAATCGAAATCCGCCTCGCCGCGAAAATAGGCGAATCCCGCCAAAAAGAAATTTCCACGGCCGAACAGATCACGTTGGAAATTCAGATGGAGATCCGTGCCGTAGCTGACCTGATCGCGGCCGCTGATGTTATTCAGCGCTTGATCGCCCAAGATGCCGCTGCCAGTCAGATCGCCGGTCAAATCATCGAGATTAAACGGCTCGTCACCTGGCGGTGCCAGCGCATTCAGCAGCGTCTCCAGCTGAGCCGGGTCATTGGCACCCAGTACATTTGAACTGCACACGTCGTCATCATCCAGCCCGAGCGCGTCAAGTTCATCGTCGTCGAGGCCTTCGAGCAAAAAATCGCCGGTGCCTAATCCGCAAACAGCGAAGTCAGAGGTGTCACCGTTGAAGCTGTCGGTCCGGTTGTTGCGGTAGAACCCGGTCCCGGCCAATTCCACCTGCTCGGCCAGTTCGCGGGTAGCATTGGCAGTAAACATGAACAGTTCGTTCTCGGTGATATCCGGCGCGGTGAATATGGCATCTCGTTGGAGCTCGAGCAGCCCGACCGGAACCGGGCCGTTACCGGTCAGGTCACTGTCGGCGTATTGGAAGTTCAGGTCTGCAGATGTCGCCTCATCGCGAAAACTGGCGGCACTGAAGACGTTCAACGCATTGGAGGCCGAGGCATCGCGCCAGCCGTTCTCATCGAAATGGCTGACATTGATGTAATAGCCCAGGCGCCCATTGTTGCCGCCGCTTTCGGCGCTGGTCACCACGCGACCCCAGGCGCCACCATAGACTTCCACTTCGGTACGGTCGTAATTGAACCCATTTTTCATGTCGACTGCGAGCGCGCCACCGAGCGCATTCAGGCCGAACAGCGGGTTGCTGCCACCGACGAGTTGCATCGAATGGACGGCTGATTCCGGCAGCAAATCCCAGTTGACCGCATCACCCAGCGGTTCGTTGATACGTACGCCGTTCTGATAGACCGCAATACCTTGCGACAAGCCCAGCAGTGGCGACGCCGCGTAGCCGCGATACTGGAGATCGGGCTGCAACGGATTATTCTGCGCCGAATTGAGATTGACGCTGCCAAACTGGCTCGCCAGATAGTCAGTCAAATCGAGCGCCTGGGCGCGTTCCAGCGCGTCGGCATCGGCTGCCTGGACGGCGAATGGCAGTTTGTCTACCGGCAGACCGGCACCGCCACCCGGGCTTGCCCGAACTTCGATGACCTCATCATCAAAGCCAGCGCCGTCGGCCGCCAGGACGAGTGGCGAGAGGAGCGGCAGCAGCACAGAAACGATAACCCGCAGCGCGACGACCGTCGGGTGCGGTGAAAAGTCGAGTGCCATGGCGCTGCTCCGCTGTCTATCATCAGATTGCCCACGACCGGGGAGACAGCGGCAGCGTCGCGCTACCGCCAGACCGGCAGGATTGTAGGGAGTCCAGGCCTGGTGGTAATCGGGAAAATTTCCCGAGCTGAGCGAAATCGCCGCTTCCCTGGGTTGTTAGCAGGGTGGTGAAAAACGTAGCGAGCGAAGGCAGTACAAGGCGCGCGAGCGCGCAAAACCGGAGTTTACATGGAGTAAATGAGGATTTTGCGCGCTCGTGCAACGCAGTCATACCGAGCGCAGTAGTTTTTCACCAGCCTGCTAGAGCTTGACTATCCCGTTACGCAGCGCCATTCGTGCCAGCTCGGCGACGGTACTGACTTCGAGCTTGCTTTTGATCTGGGTGGCGTAATTCGCCACGGTTTTCGAACTCAACGATAAGCGCGTGGCAATGTCGTTTGCACTCAGCCCTTCAGCCAGCAGGCAGAAGATTTCGAATTCGCGCGTCGACAGCGCGGCTATCGGTGTGTCCTCGCCCGAGGTTTTCTGAAAGGCCAGCCGTTGCGCAATCTCCGGCTCGATATAAACGTTGCCGTCAGCAATCTGGCGCACTGCTTCGACCAGCACAACCGGCGCACTGCTCTTGCCGATATAGCCGCGGGCGCCGGCTTGCAGCGCTTGTTCGACGAAAACTGTGTCCTCGTGCATGCTGAAAACAAGAATACGGGCAGTGGCAGCGCGGGCAACGATGCGACGAATTGCTTCCAGACCACCGATGCCGGGCATGCTGAGATCCATGATGACGACATCCGGCGCATGGGCCACGTATTGTCGGCACGCAGCCTCGCCGCTGGCCGCTTCGGCGACCACGCTGAGATCGTCGTGATTTTCCAGCAGTGTCTTGAAGCCGGCGCGAACAATCGCGTGATCGTCAACTAGAAGTATGCGCATCGCCCTGAGCCCCGACGGGAGTTGTTTCACCTACCTGCGACAGTGGTATGCACACCTCAATCGAGGTGCCCGCTGCTGCACCCGTAACTAATTCGAAACGGCCGCCGATCGCATCGGCCCGCTCGCGCATGCCGACCAGCCCAAGACCGCCGCGCTGCCTGCCAGCCTCGAAGCCGCAGCCATTATCCGACACCGTCAGCGTGATGCAAGGTGGCAACGACGTCGTAGTCAGCGCAACCTCGACTGTGCTGGCGCGCGCGTGTCGTGCAACATTGGTCAGCGCTTCCTGCACGATGCGATAAAGGTTGATTCGGGCGACTTGCGACAGTGGCGGCAGATTCCGGACCGCCAGATAGCGACAGAAGCATTCTTCGTGATGACTGTTCCAGTCGTCGATCATCAATTCCAGGGCCGTTGCCAGACCAAGTTCATCGAGTACGACCGGATGCAATCGGGTCATCATCAGCCGCACGCGATCATAAATGGCGCTCGACACTTCGATAATCGTCGCCGCGCGTGCGGCAAGTGTCACATCGCCGGTCGAAGCACGCTCGGCAATCGATACGGCGAGCGCCTTGATGGCCGTAATCGACTGGCCCATTTCGTCATGCAGTTCATGAGCGAGATGCCGCCGTTCGTCCTCCTGAATAGCCAGTGATCGTTGCGCGAGCAGCGCGTTATCGGTCTGACTGCGGGCCAGCGCCTCAGTCATATTGTTGAACCGTTCGGCGATGACATCGATATCGGGCAGGCCGACCATCGGCAGGCGCGCGCTATAGTTGCCGCGTTCGACACCTTCGAGCGCAATCGAAATGCCTTGCAGAGGTTCGAGCGCACGACCGAGGAACGTGAATACGACGAGCAGCGCGCCGCCGAACACCGCGAGCAGCACCAGCAGCGTGGTGCGTGTTTCACGCCAGGCTTCCGCTATTTCGTCAGTGGGATCGGCGGCGATGACGAGATGGCCGTCGCGCCAATCGACGGACTGGGTAACGACACCAGGTTGCGGACGAACCAGGCGCGCAAACCAGTCGGGTACGCCGCCACCAGTTCGTCCGGTCTGCGTTCTGGCTCCCGCTGCGTTGCCTCCAGGCGGGATGAATTCGATGCGCAGATGGCGGAGCGCGACCTGCGCTTCCAGTTCGGCGAGCGTCGCGGCGACGCCAGGCGCTTCGGCCTGCGACAACGGGCCGCTCAACATGCCCTGCACCAGGGTTGAGGCCAGCACCGTCGAGGCCTGCAGTTCGTCGGCGACAGCGCGGCGCGCATCGGCGAGCAGATAGGTTACTGCGATCACCAGTGCCAATCCGAAGATCAACGAGAGCAGTGCATTCAGCCGCGATCGCAGTCCCATGACGGCGCGCGACCCTGCCTCAGCGCGTCGGCGTCTTCATCAACCTGCTAGTGGCCAGATGATTCCTGACGGGCGACGTAGGCCGCCTGCTGCTCGCTCGACGCCTCTGCCTGATAGCGTGCGCGCCACTCGGCATAAGGCATACCGTAAATGCGTTCGCGCGCCTGTTCGTAGTCGATTTCCACGCCGCGTTCGCCGGCTTCGGCCCGATACCATTTGGCCAGACAATTGCGACAGAATCCGGCCAGATTCATCAGGTCGATGTTCTGCACTTCGGTATGTTCGCGTAGAAAATCGCGCAACCGACGAAAGGCGGCTGCCTCGATTTCTGTCTGGGTCTGCTCGTTTGTCATCGCTGTAACCGCCCGTGGTAATGTCTGCTGCGGCGCGGTAGTGGCGCCTGTTCTTCCCCGCTATCATACCAACAGGGCGCGAATAACTTCATCACAGAGCATAGATAGATGGCGATAAAGCGGATAGTCATCGTCGGCGGCGGCGCTGGCGGACTGGAACTCGCCACCGCGCTGGGTCGGCGCCACGCGAGGAATGCGGAGATCGAAGTCACGCTGGTCGACCGTTCCTACTCACATCTGTGGAAGCCGCTGCTGCATGAGGTGGCTGCTGGCACCTTGAATTCCAACGACGACGAATTGAGCTATCTCGCGCAGGCGCACTGGAACCATTTCAAGTTCCGCGTCGGCGCCCTGCAATCGGTGGACCGCACTAATCAGCGCATTACTATCTCGGCCTCCTACGATGCACAGGGCAACCAGTACATACCCGAGAGAAGTTTTTCCTATGACGTACTGGTCATCGCCATCGGCAGCGTGACCAACGATTTCGGTGTTGCCGGCGTCGCCGAAAATTGCCTGTTCCTGGATTCGCGTGAGCAAGCCGATGCGTTCCATCAATACCTGGTCCGTGCTTGCTATGCAGCAAATGCGCAAGACGAGCCCATCCGCGCCGGGCAATTGCACATTGCGATCGCTGGCGCCGGCGCTACGGGTGTCGAACTCGCCGCTGAGTTGCACCATTCGCTGCACGCATTGGTCAATTTCGGTCTCGATAACATCGATATCGACCGCGACATCAGCATTCATCTCATCGACAGTTCGCCACGCATCCTGCCTGGACTGCCGGAAAATGTTTCCAAATCGACGCATACGGCGCTGGAGACCATCGGCGTCGTCGTGCATACGAACGAACTGGTGACCGAGGCGACGCCTCTCGGTTTCGTTACGCGCAGCGGTCTGTCGATTGAAGCCGAGATCAAGGTCTGGGCTGCCGGCATCAAAGGACCTGCCGTGCTTGCCACACTGGATGGACTGGAGACGAACCGAGCCAATCAGCTGGTCGTCCGGCGCACGCTGCAAACGACGCTCGACGATGCCATTTTCTCGCTCGGCGACTGTGCCGCCTGCCCGCTGTCAGACGATGGCAAACTGGTGCCGCCGCGCGCGCAGGCTGCACATCAACAGGCCAGCCTGCTGGTCCACTCAATCGAGCGATTTCTCGGCGGCCATTCGCTCGCACCGTATGTGTACAAGGATTTCGGTTCGCTGATCAACCTGAGCGAACACAGCGCAGTCGGCAGTCTGATGGGCAATCTGCTTGGCCGCCAGCCATCGACGTTCCCGATAGAGGGCAGACTCGCGCGCTGGGTCTATCTCTCGCTGTACAAGATGCATCAGCTTGCGCTGCAGGGTTTCGTCCGCACGACGCTGACTACCATCGCGGATCTGCTCACCCGCTCAGGCAAACCGCGTCTGAAATTGCACTGAATGACGTTGCTGATTCCCGCACCGCAACCGACAATTGCCACCGACCGCCTGGGAATCAGGAGCGTTATTCGGCGCGCAGCGCTGCTCAAGCGTCACTGGCGCGGATCGCGTACTTTTCCATCCGATAACGCATTGCCATACGTGTAATGCCGAGTCGGCGCGCCGCTTCCGAGACGTTATCCTGGGTCGTCGCCAGCGCACGCAGCAACATCATTTTCTCGATTTCATCGAGCGTCATGTGATCGAGTTCGGCAGTTTCGTGCGCGCCAGCAGCAGCCTGACGAGCCGCCGGCAAGGCCAGCGCGTCGACATCGATATCCTCCCCACTCGCCAGCAATACTGCACGTTCCATCACATGACTGAGCTCACGCACATTGCCGGGCCAATGGTAGCTACACAGACGCTGTCGTGCGGCCGCAGTCAGCCGCGCAGCGGGCGCGGCATATCGCCGGGCAATATCGCGTGCGAAATGGACAGCCAGTAACGCTGCGTCGTCGTCACGTTGGCGCAGCGGCGGCAACTCGAGCGCCAGGACCTTGAGACGGAAATAGAGATCCGACCGCAGCGTACCTGCCGCGACCATAGCCTCGACATCGCGATTGGTGGCCGCAATGAACCAGGCCGCAGTGTGTCGCTCGGTACTGCTACCGATACGACGCAGCTGCCGCCGCTCGAGCACCGCCAGCAGCTTGGCCTGGAGCTCGAGCGGTAGTTCGCCAACCTCGTCGAGAAAGACCACGCCGTCATCGGCCGCTTCGATTAATCCGGCACGCTCGGCGACGGCATGCGTGAACGCTCCTTTGACGTGGCCAAAAAGTTCAGCCTCGATCAGATCTTTCGGTAGCGCCGCGCAATCGACATGCACGAACGGTCGCGCGGCGCGCGCCGAGCGCTGGTGCAGCAGGCGCGCCGCAACATCCTTGCCGGTACCGGTCTCGCCGGTGATCAGGATAGTCGGCGGCGGCGCGGCACCTGCCGCCAGCGCGGCCATCCTGTCAATCTGTTCGCGGACTCTCGCAATGCAGGCAGAGTTGCCCAGCAGCTGGGCACGGCCGCTGCTGGCATCCTCTCGAGCACGCGAATACTCGAGCTGGCGGTTAAGTTCGCGTGTCGCCAGCACTTTGCCAAGCTGCATGCGCAGTTCGTCGAGATCGAGCGGCTTCTTCAAATAGTCCGATGCGGCATATTTCATCGCCAGCACGGCATCGTCGACTTCGCCATAAGCCGTCATGACTACCACTGGCACGTTGCTGGTTTCACGCAATTGCCGCAAAAAATCCAGGCCGGAACCGTCCGGCAGGCGCATGTCGAGCAGAATGATGTCCGGTTCTAATTCGGCGACACTGTCGCGTGCCGCAACCAACGTCGGCGCATGCGTACAGTGATACCCGCTCTTCTGCAGATGCCGTACTACCGCCTTGGCAAACAACAGCTCGTCATCGACAACCAGTACACTTGCCGCTGGTGCATCGGTCATCGTCGTTGCGTCGTCGTTGGTTGCGCTCACTGCATGATTCTATCAGTCAACGTTGACTTCAATCGCACACGCACGCGCTGTGATGATTGTCTTCGTTCCTTTGCCGGGTGTGCTGTCGAACTGCAGGGTGTAGCCCAGTGTATTGCAGATCTTGAAGGCGACGGGAATGCCGAGGCCAGTACCGAAACGCTTGGTCGTTGGCCCTGGTGTGAGCCCACTCGGTTCGGGTTTGAACGGGATCCCGCCACCCTGGTCGTCGATGGTCAATCGTACCTGTTCCCCATCGCTTTCGATGGCGAGCGTCACGACACCACCGACTGACGACGCCTCGACGGCGTTGACCAGCAGGCCGTAGAGCGCCTGTTCCAGCAGATCGCTGTCGGCGTCGAGTTCGACCTCGGCATGCCATGTGCCGCGCGTACAGCTGACGCCGAGCTGGGCAAGACGTGGCTTGAGCAGCTCCAGTGCAGCCTCGAACATCAGCGCTGCACGCACTGCCCGGCGTTGCGGGTGCAGCGGATGCAGATAGGAGACCAGCGCTGTGACCCAGCGTCCGAGGCGATCGACTGTATCGATGATAGCCTGGCGGATATCACGCAGTTCCTCCGGATTTTCACTGCCGTCGAGCAGTTGGGCATTGGCGCGGATGGCGGCAAGCGGATTGCGAATATTATGCGCAACTACCGGCACCAATGCGCCGAGTGCAGCCTGCCGTTCCGCTTCGAGTATGGTGCTACGACTGCGTTCGAGTTCAGCCGCCATGCCATTGATGCCGCGGGCCAGTTCGCGCGCCTCTTCGACCCCTTCCTCTGGCAGTACATGGTTCAAACTGCCGCTGCTGATGGCGCGTGTACCCTCCATGATCGTTCGCATTGGCTGCACGAATCCACGCGCCAGGCCGCGTCGCGTAAAAACCAGCAGAGCAATGCCGAAAACTATCGGCAGGGTCAGCGCGTACGGCGCTATCCGATTGCGCCAGCGGATGGCCTGCTCCTGTGCGGCGAGCTGCTGATTGAGCAGGCCGTTGAAGTTCTCGAACGCGGTTTCAAAATCACCGACGAAGCGCTGCTCGAAGTCCGGGTCGAGGATTTTGGCGCGGACCAGACGGTTGAGTGCCTGCGGGTCACTCATGATCTCGCGCAAATTGGCCTGCAGCAGGCTGTAGGCGGTCTGCATGGTCTGGACAGCGTAGTCTTCGCCACGATTGGCGGATAGCCGCCGCAGCGAATTGTAGAGCTCCTGGATCGTTCGCACGTAGTCGGAATGTGAACCCGTTGCCTGCCCATCGCCACGCAGTGCTGCGAGCGAGACGTCGCGCAGTTGCTTGAACGCCAATGTTCGAATCTCCTGGCCGGTATGACCAAGCCGGTTCAGGCGGATCGATTCCGCCGACGATTGCTGCCAGAGGTACGCCCAGGTTCCGGCCAGCACGCCGGTGATAACGACCAGCGCCAGAAATACCAGGTCGTGGGTCAGGAGCAGGCGCCGAAGTGAGGGCGGACGAAGTTCAGGCATCGTCTGAACATCCGTATCGGTCATGACCATCCATGCCGAACCTGTCAGCGTCGCTGCCGTGCGGCACGAGACCGACTACCACGGCCACATCCGGCGCAACATCTGACCTTCGCCGGAGAGCAGATGCTTCAACGTGCCGAGCAGGTGGGTCGCCACCAGCAGCAGCAAGGCAACGGAACACAGGACATGAATCTCGGTGAATAATTCGTTCAGCGGCGGGTCGCGCCAGCCCCAATGTGGCAATGGCACACCGAATAGACTCGTCTGATAGCCACTGAACGACGACGACAGGTAGCCGCTGATCGGCTGCAACGCCAGCATGAGATAGAAGGCCAGATGAACCAGGCGCGCGAGCGCCACCTGCCAACCCGGCACGAAAGCCGGGAACGGTGGCGGTCGATGACTGAGACGCCACAGTGCGCGTAACATCAGCAGGCCGAACACGGTCAATCCGAGCGACTTGTGCAGCGCGAAATAATAGCCTCGCTGCGGACCCGTCGGGAGTTCAACCATAAACCAGCCGAGACCGAAAAGCGCGCCGACCAGGAGCGCACTCAACCAGTGAACGGCGATTGCAAACTGCGTGTACTTCGGCGCGGCGACCATGCACCATTCCAGCGGCGTAGCGGTGGCGCTAGCGTAGCATGCGGCTCGCGATATCCTTTAGAATCCCCCACGCCGCAGAGCCGCCGTCATACCAGGGAGCGTTGAACATCGACACCATGCGTTCGGAAACCCCGACCTGGCCGCGCGCAGCCCTGCGCCGCGCGTATTTCGTCCGACGCTGCGCTGCCCTCGCTCTCGGTGCGCTGCTGGCTGTCGGTGCCAGTGCCGAGCTCGACGCAGCCGCCCCCTACGACATCGAGATCAAGAAAGCCGAACGCGTCCTGATCCTGCGCGATGGCCGCCATGTAATGCGTACTTTCCCGATAGCGCTCGGTCGCGGCGGCAAAGGTGACAAGCTCAAGATCGGCGACAACAAGACCCCGATAGGTACCTATCGAATCGTGGCGCTGAACGATCGTAGTCAGTTCGACATGTTCCTGCGCCTGAACTATCCGAACGTGAAAGACGCCTTCTACGGCATGAAAGACGAACGCATCACGCGGGCCGAGTTTCGCGCCATTCTGCGCGCGCTGCGTAACGGGCGAGTCCCACCGCAGGACACCCCGCTCGGGGGCAGCATCGGTATCCACGGTATCGGTGAGGAAACGCCGGACAAACTCCAGATCCACGAGACCCTCGACTGGACCCGTGGTTGCATTGCGCTGCGCAACGCCGACCTCCACACGTTACGTCGATTTGTCGATATCGGTACCCGCGTCGTTATCCGCGAATGAAGCTTGCCGGTGCCGCGCTGCTCGGAGTGCTGCAGTTCAGCGCCCTGCACTGCCATGCCGACAATGCGGCTGCTACCGCTGACACGGCAAGCCTTGGCCACGTCGAACGCTACACCGTCGACAAACCATTTGACGATGTCGTGTTTGAACTCGAATTCGCGATCACCGAGCGTAATTTCCGCATTACCGGGCGCAATACAATCGGCGAAGGTCTTCGCCGACGCGGTTATACCGACTTCCCCGATGTCGAAGTGATCCATTTCTGCAGTCTCGAAATTGCCCGCGAAGTACTGTTGATCGACCCGGGGTTTGTCGCACAGATGCCATGCCGGGTGACGGTACATGTTGCCGACGGACTCACGGTCATCAGTCTGATTACGCTGCCAACCGATCATGCCGACGCTCGGGTGAATGCGTTTGCCCGGCGGATGAACGCGACGCTGCGCGACATCGTCCGCTACGCCATCGCCCCTTGAGACGACTTGGTTGGTGTTTCCTGCGCAACGGCGAGCTGGCGCGGCAAATCGATTATGATCGCGTCGAGACCATCGTTGTGGTCGGACGAAGCACGCCGCGTGACGACTGGTCCGATCTCTGCAAAGTCAATGGGAGCTGCCTGATTGAGCACTGGAGGGTACATCGGTATCGCACTCGCCTACGTCGGCCTGGCCGTACTGCTGTTCTCGGTGGTGGCCGGCACGCGCTGGCCGCGCGCGCTGAAAGGTGCTCTGGTGGTGCTGGTCGGTGCGCTGTCCGTCGTCAGCCTGCAGGCCTTGCCGGCCGTACTGGGCTGGCCGGCGACCGCTGAGCTGCCGTCACGATTTGCGCTCATCGCCAGCCATGTGCAAGAGCCTGACAAGGTGAGTGGCCGGGCTGGCGCTATCTTCCTGTGGGCAGACGATCTAGCGGATGGAACCGACGCGACCGCGCCGCGTGCCTACCGCCTGCCATTCAGCCCGGGCCTGAATGCAGCGGTCGCCGCCGCCGGTGACATGCTGCGCAAAGGCCAAGCCCAGATCGGCGAACGGCTTCCACCGGCTGCAGCCAGCAGACCCGGCCAGCGCGTCGACAGTCCGATTGCGTTCTTCGACGTCCCCGACGCCTCGTTTCCCGCTCAATGAAGCGCCTGATTACCTGGCCCCAGGCGCCGATGTGGCACGTTGAGCGATGCTGCCGATGGCTGCTGGCGGCAGGCGCACTGCTGTTGAATGGGGTCAGCGGACCGCTCGCCGCGATGACCGTCACTGAACAGATGGCGATCAGCTGCACGCAGGCCGACACACTCATGCTCCATTGCGACTATCGTCTGCGCGATGGCGGTGAACTCGATCATGCTGTCGCCGAGTGGCATGGAGAAGTGGTCGACGCGGTGCTCGGCGAACGCTATCCGGCGCCGGGTTCGACCACGGCTGTATTGCTGCTTGTCGACACCAGCGACCCGGCACGTCAGCCAGCCGTGGATCAGGCGATCGCGCATATTGACCGCATTCTCACTGCTGCAGGCGGGCACTTTCGTTTCGGGCTGGCGAGCTTCGATACCGATCTGTTTCTGCTGGCCGCCATCGGCAGCCCGACAGACGATGTCCGACGGGCCGCACATGCGCTCAAAGCCGGCGGCAAGACCACCGAACTGTTTCGCAATGTCCGCGACGCCGTCGGCGTTCTCGGGCGCGAATCGGCAACCCGTAAAGCGCTCCTGATCCTCTCGGATGGACTGGCCGAAGACTACGCATATGGCCATGACGACGTTGTCGCTCTGGCCCGTGAGCAGAACATCATCATCAACGGTATCGGTCTGCCCCGTTCGGTCGGACAATCCGTTGCGCTGCAGACCCTGCGACGTCTGGCAGACGACACCGGCGGTACTTACATCCAGGCCGACCACGTCAATTTCAGCGTCCCTGCCGAAGCACTCACGCACTGGCTCGGAACGCTCGATTCCGGTGGCGAATTCACGATTGATTTGAACCCGTTTGCAGCGGCCGGTGCAGAAGGAGCCGTTGATCTATCGCTGTCGTTTCAATCTGCGCGACAGAGCTTCATCGTGCTCGCACCGGTCATATTGCCGGCACGAGCCGCTGCAGTCGTCGCGGGCCCGCCGGCACCGACAGCGGTGCCGGCACCGCCAATCAGCGCGCCGCCGCCAATGCCCCAGCCGGAACCGCGCGCACTGTGGCCGTTATATCTGAGTCTACTTGCGTTGTTCGCGCTGATAGTCGGTGCGCTGTGGGTGTTCTTTCAGCGCATCAAACGCCAGGTCGTCAGTGCCCAGGCCGAGCCACCGCGCAAGCCGCTCGCCTATCTGATCCTGCAGGATCCCCCGGCAACGCGTCACGTCATCGACAAAACTCCCTGGCGCATCGGCCGCAGCCGCTCAGCCGATCTGACTTTATCCGACCATTCGGTCTCGCGGCTGCACGCCGAGATCCGTCGTGGCGAAGACGGCGCGTTGACCTTGAACGATCTCGAGTCGCTGAACGGTGTCTTTATCAACGATAACCGGATCGAGGCGATGCAGCTCCGCGAGGGCGATGCGGTGGATATCGGCGACGTGCGGCTGATGTTCACTCTGCATGACGAAAACTACGCTACCCAGGACGCCACTGTACTGGTCCGCACGCGGACACCGTTGTGATCAGCGGCGCGACGAGCGTTCCCAGCTGAGACGCAGCGCCGGTACGCCTGACGGTACTGCCAGTGGCGCGCAGACGCATAGCGAACCGACCGCCGCCAACGACTCGCCGCAATAGAGCAGCGGTATGCTGGAGCGCTCCCAGGGTGGTACGCCCCATTCCTGAAACAGTTTTTTCAAGGTTTGCGCGTGTCGACGCGTCGACGGACGACAGCGTTCACCGCCGCCGCGAAAACGCACGCTCAACAGCCCGCAGCCGAGTAGCCCGGCATTCAGGCCTCCATCGATTGATGGCAGCAGGCGCAGGCGTCCCCAGCCGAATTCAAGCGGGGTCTCTCCGGACCACGCGACTGCTGTTGCAGGCAACTCCGGTTGCGCTGCTGTCAGCAGATACGCGATGCCGCGATAGCGGCGAACCTCGAGCCTGCCGATGCGCACTACCGGGGCAGCATCTTCGCGCGCTTCAAGCAATGAGTGCAGCAGTGTGTGCAGCAGGTGTCGACCGAGCTGCGTGACACTGGCGCGAGCCAGCCAGCGCTTGACGATGTATGGGCGCAGACGGCTGTCAGCGGCGAGTACGTCTTCCGCTACGAGTTGATGCGCAGGCAAGCCGCCACGGTCGAGCACGCTGTCGGCGAGGCTGTCGAGCAGACCGGCCACCGCGTGCTGCAACTCCGCCACCCGGAGCAGATTGACGGCCGCACCATCGGCGGCTGACTCGACTATCGGCATCACCGCTCGGCGCAATCGATTGCGCGTGTAGCGAGGGTCCTGATTGCTGGGGTCTTCGACCCACACGATGCCCATCTCGCTGGCGTAAGCAGCCAGCTGCGCCCGGCGGCAGTCGAGCAGCGGGCGCGCGAGATAGCCGGCACCAAAACGACGAAGCGGGCGGATGCCGGCGAGCCCGTGTGGCCCGGCGCCGCCCAGCAGGCGCTGCACCACGGTTTCCATCTGATCATCGGCATGATGAGCGGTCAGAACACAGGTCGTGTTATCGGTAGCTGCCTGCAGCGCGGCATAACGCGCGCTCCTGGCCCACGCTTCGACCGAGTCCCCGGACGGCGGGCCCGCAGTCAGACGATGGACCGTGCAATTCACGCCAAGCGCTGCAGCCTGCGCGATACAGTGTTCGGCCCAGGCTCCGCTGGCTACCTGCAGACCGTGGTCGATGTGAAACGCGGACAGTACGAGGCCGCGCGACGGGCAGGCGCGCGCGGCGAGCGCCAGCAGCACACTTGAATCGCGTCCACCGCTTACCGCAATAAGCAATCGCTGGCAGCCGGTACGCGCCAGCAGTTCGTCCAGCTGACGCTCGAATGCAGCAATTAAGTCATGCATGGCTTTGCTCGCTACGGCATATTGACCAAGGGCCGTTCGCGGCGACCGCCGTGCGTCCCGCCCATGCCGCTACTTCTCGGTGTATTCACCGATAGCCGCGAACTTTTCGCGACGTGCGCTGACAAGTTCCTCAGGATTCATTGCCAGCAACCCATGGATCGCTGAATGCAGGGCACTGCCGAGACGCGTTGCCGCCAGTTCGACATTGCGATGTGCACCACCCAGCGGCTCCTCGATGACTTCGTCGATGAGACCGAGCTGGCGCAGACTTTGCGACGTGATCCCCATCGCTTCGGCGGCGTCGGCCGCTTTGTCAGCACTCTTCCACAGTATCGAGGCGCATCCTTCCGGCGAAATCACTGCATATGTCGCGTATTGCAACATGAGGATGCGATCGGCAACACCGATGGCCAGCGCGCCACCGGACCCGCCTTCACCGATCACGACAGCGACCACCGGTGTACGTAACCCCGACATCACCATGAGGTTGCGCGCGATCGCTTCGCTCTGGCCGCGCTCCTCGGCATCGATTCCGGGATAAGCGCCCGGCGTATCGATGAACGTGATCAAGGGCAGCCGGAATCGCTGGGCAAGCTCCATGATCCGAAGCGCCTTGCGATAACCCTCAGGCCGAGGCATGCCGAAATTGCGCAGCAGGTTGTCCCGCGTATTACGGCCTTTCTGATGACCGATGAATGCGATGCTGATTTTATCCAGCCGCCCGATGCCACTGACGATGGCCGGATCGTCGGCGAACGCACGATCGCCGTGCAGTTCATGCACGTCGTCGAACAGACGAGCGACATAGTCGAGCGTGAACGGCCGGCGCGGATGGCGGGCCAATTTGGAGACCTGCCAGGCATTCAATGATGAAAACACCTGGCGCGTGAGATCGGCCGAGCGCTTTTTCAGTCGATCGATTTCCTCCGAGATATTCACCTCGGAGTCGTTGCCGACCAGGCGCAATTCCTCAATCTTCGCCTCAAGCTCGGCAATAGGCTGCTCGAAGTCGAGAAAATGCAGATTGAACTGCGCCAGTTCCGGTGTGTTTTCAGCCATCGATTCCGTCCTTAATATTCGACATGGACGCGCTCGGCGCCAAGCTTGCGTCGCAATCCGTCGAGCAGATTGTCGCTTACATTCACCCGCCAGTCCTCACCCAGGCGCAGTCGCGCTCGACTGTCGCTACGTGCATATTCGATGGCTATCGGGCAGCGCCCGCGCGCATGACCACCGATGATGCGCTGCAATTGATCGACGAACCCGTTAGCTACTTCGCTCTCGGATACGCTCAGAACGAGCGCACGTGCATGGCGATTGCGCGCTTCATCGATAGTTGCGATGTCCTCGGCCTGCAGGCTCAGGTCGCCGGAAAATTCATCGATGTCGCAACTGCCTTCGGCGACCACGATATGGTCGGTGACCAGCTTATCCATATAGCGTTCGAACACGTCACGGTAGACTGTCACTTCGACCCGCGCGGTTCTATCGTCCAGTGTGACGACTGCCATCCGCCCACGGCGTGTCTTGATAATGCGTACTGCCATGATCAGGCCAGCGACCCGCTTTTTGCCTGGCTTGAGATCCGCCAGCGTGCAGCTTGCAAACGCAGTGAGGTCGTCGGCGTAGCGGTCAACCGGATGCCCGCTGAGATAAAGACCGAGCGTTTCTTTCTCGCCGGCCAGCAGTTCCTCGGTCGACCATTCGCGCACGCCGGATAGCGTTGTCAGATCGAGCACCAGTGTCTCGCTCGTCGCTGCGGCGCCGGCAGCAAGGCCAAAGAAATCGGTCTGCCCTGAATGTGCGGCCCGCAGGTGCTGATCGGTTATTTGCATGACCTGATCGAGCGCGGCCATCAGCACCGGTCGCCGAGTTCCGAAAGAGTCAAGCGCGCCCGCCTTGATCAGCGCTTCCAGCGCTCGCCGGTTGACGCGGCGCTCGGCGTTCCGTTTGCACAGGTCGACAAGGTCGGCGTATGGTCCGTTGAGGTCGCGCTCTTCGACCATGCCATTGATGACTGCCTCGCCGAGGCCTTTGACCGCGCCGAGGCCATAGCGGATGGTTCGTTCGTCGGCGACGCTGAAACGAAAACTGCATTGATTGACGTCAGGCGCAACGACGCGAATGTCGAGATGGCGACATTCTTCGATCAGGCGCACGACTTTGTCGGTCGAGTCCATGTCGGCTGAGAGCACCGCGGCCATGAACGCAGCGGAATGATGCTTCTTCAACCACGCAGTCTGATAGGCGACCAGTGCGTAAGCAGCCGAATGCGACTTGTTGAAACCGTAGCCGGCAAACTTCTCCATCAGGTCGAAGATGAATGTCGCATTGGCGCCGTCGATATTGTTGACGGCGCAGCCGCTGACAAAAATCTCGCGCTGCTTCGCCATCTCTTCGGGTTTTTTCTTGCCCATCGCGCGGCGCAGAAGATCGGCCGCTCCCAGCGTATAACCGGCCAGTACGCGGGCGATCTGCATGACCTGTTCCTGGTACAGAATCACGCCATACGTCGGCTTCAGGATTGCTTCCAGTTCAGGGTGCGGATATTTCACGACCGCGCGGCCGTGCTTGCGATCGATGAAATCGTCGACCATGCCCGACTGCAGCGGCCCTGGCCGGAACAGCGCGACCAGCGCAATCATGTCCTCGAACGAGTCCGGCTTGAGGCGTTTGATCAAGTCTTTCATACCGCGCGACTCGAGCTGGAACACGGCGGTCGTGCGCGCAGTCTGCACGAGGGCGAACGTAGCGGTATCGGTCAGTGGGATCTGCAGGATATTGAGCGGAGGAGCGTCATCAGCCTGGCGGCTCAGATTGATGTCGCGTACCGCCCAATCAATGATAGTTAGCGTGCGCAAGCCGAGAAAATCGAACTTTACCAGCCCCATTGCCTCGACGTCGCCCATGTCGAATTGTGTGACCAGTGCCTCACTGCCTTGCTCACAATACAGCGGCATGAAATCCGTCAGCGCTGTCGGCGCGATGACCACGCCACCGGCATGCTTGCCGGCGTTCCGTGTCAGTCCTTCCAAGCGCAGAGCAAGATCAATGATTGCGTGAACATCCTCCTCATCGTTATAGCGCTGCTTGAGTGCCGGCTCTTCGCCCAGCGCGCGCGTCAGCGTCATTTGCGGATCGAACGGAATGAGCTTGGCCAACTGGTCGACGAAACCATAGGGAAAACCCAGTACGCGTCCGACATCTCGCACCACGGCTTTGGCGGCCATCGTGCCGTGGGTGATGATCTGAGCGACCTTGTCTCGGCCGTAACGCGTTGCAACGTAATCGATGACCTCATCGCGCCGGTCCATGCAGAAATCGATATCAAAATCCGGCATCGACACGCGTTCCGGATTCAGGAATCGCTCGAACAGCAGGTCGTATTCCATCGGATCAAGTTCAGTGATGCCGAGTGAAAACGCAGCAAGTGAGCCAGCACCTGAACCGCGACCGGGGCCGACCGGGATCTCATGTTGTTTGGCCCATTCGATAAAGTCGGCCACGATCAGAAAATAGCCCTCGAACCCCATCTTGATGATGACTTCGAGTTCGTGATCCAGTCGCCGCCGGTAGGCGTCGTCATCGTTGTCGCCCGCCGGGTGTTGTCGGATGGCGCCGCTGGCGTAGCGCCGCTCGAGACCGACAGTAGTCTTTTCGCGCAACAGTTCGTCTATCCGGACATCGTCCTCTACCGGGTATTCGGGCAGATGATACTTGCCGAACACCAGTTCCAGATTGCAGCGCATGGCGATATTGACCGAGTTCTGCACAGCTGCCGGCAGGTCACTCCACAATTCGCACATTTCCTGCTCGGAGCGCAGATACTGCTGGGCGGAATAGTCGTGGGAACGGCGCGGATCGGCCAGCGCGCGACCCTGATTGATGCAGACACGCGCTTCATGGGCGTCAAACTCTTCGGGCGAAATGAATCGCACATCGTTGGTCGCGACGACCGGCACACCTGTCGCTTCGATGCATTCAAGGGCACTGTCGATATAGCGCTCTTCGCGTTCGCGGCCGGTGCGCGTAAGTTCGACGTAATAGCGATCGCCGAACAGTTGCTGCCATTTATCGATCCGCGCCCGCATCGCATCGGTGCGCCCATCGTTGGCCAACAGGCCGAGGTCACCGCCCACACCGCCGGATAGCGCGATCAATCCGGCCACCTGCGTCGCATGCAACCATTCCTCCTCAACCATCGCTACGCCGCCGCGTTGCCCGAAACGGAACGCGTGTGTCATCAGATGGCTGAGATTGCGGTAGCCGACCGTATCCTGGCACAACAGCACCAGACGGAAACGATCCAGCCCGCCATCCGTCGGCGAGACCCAGATTTCGGCACCGGCTATCGGCTTGACGCCTGCCGCGAGCGCTTCACGATAGAACTTCGCCAGCGCGAATACATTGCCTTGATCGGTCACCGCGATTGCTGCGACCTGGGTTGCCTGACAATGCTCGATCAGTTCCGGTATACGGACCAGACCATCGACGATGGAATATTCGCTATGCAGATGCAGATGTACGAAACGCGGAGCACTCATCGCGAACGTTCCGTTTCCAGGACGCGCCTGACCGGTGCAAAACTACGCCGATGCAGCGGCGAGACACCATGCAAGGCCAGCGCGGCAAGATGTTCACGCGTCGGATAACCCTTGTGGCGGATGAAGCCGTAGTGCGGATAATGTACGTCGAGTTCAATCATCAAACGATCACGGGTGACTTTCGCGATGATCGAAGCCGCGCTGATGGCAGGCTCGCTGGCATCGCCGCCGACGATGGTGCGGGTCGGCCACGGCAGGTCCGGGCGCTGATTGCCGTCGACCAGGACTTCATGCAATTCGCAAGTCAGTGCGGCTACCGCCCGTTCCATGGCTCGCAGACTGGCACGTAGGATATTGATGCGATCGATTTCCTCGACTTCGGCCTGACCGACGCCGATCGCAGTTGCACTGGCGAATATCGCCGCGTAAAGGCGTTCGCGCTGAGCGGCAGATTTTTGTTTCGAGTCACCGAGACCTGGCGGGATCCGCGGGCCAAGCACGACTGCTGCGGCTACTACCGGGCCGGCCAGAGGGCCACGTCCGGCCTCATCGACGCCGACAATAGCCAGCCGCGTCGATCGTCTTGCGATGTCGGCCTTCACCTCGGCACCAGTTCGAGGACCGCAGCAGCGGCGGTGTTAGCAGCGTCGCCCCGCAGAGCGTGATGTAGACGGCGACTCTCGCGCACGTAACCCTCACGCGCAGCACTGTTGTCCAGCCAGTGCAGCAACGCGGCGCAGGCCGCTGGCGCAGTCAGTTCGTCCTGTAACAGTTCCGGGACCAGCGCATGACCGGCCAGGATATTGGGCAGCGCGACGCGAGGAATCTTCATCATGGCGCGGATTATAGGGTAGCTCAGTGCCGACAGCCGGTAGCCGACCACCATCGGTGTCTCGCACAGCAACGCTTCGAGCGTCGCTGTGCCCGAGGCGACCAGGGCCACGTCAGCCGCCGTCAGCACCTGCCGGGCGAGACCTGGCACCACGGTGCAAGGCAACTCGGGCGCCTGCAACGTCAGTTGCCGCGTCACCTCGGCAACCTGCGCGGGATGCGCCAGGCACAAGACGAAGCGCGCTTGCGGACGCTGGCGATAGAGTAACTGCGCACTGGCGACGAAGGGTGCGAGCAAGCGCACGAGTTCCTGCCGGCGGCTCCCTGGCAGCAGCGTTACCAGTGTGGCTCCCGGGTCGATGCCGAGCGCGCGTCGCGCTGCCTGGCGGTCGGGGTCGAGCGGCAACTGGTCGGCCAGTGGGTGGCCGACAAATCGTGCCTCGACTCCATAGTCAGCGAAGAACGCCGGCTCGAACGGCAGCAACGCGAGCAGCCGATCGACGGCCCGATGCAGGTGCGCTGCGCGACCCGGGCGCCACGCCCACACTTGGGGACACACGTATTGCACGGTCGGGATCCCGCGGGCTTTGAGGCGGCAGGCAAGACCGAGATTGAAATCCGGGACATCAATGCCGACGAAGACATCGGGTGCCGCAGCAGCAAAGCGCGTGACCAGCTTTGCCCGCAGTCGAAGCAGGCGAGGATAGCTGCGCAGTACTTCCGTCAAGCCCATGATCGAGAGATCATCGATATGTGCGTAAGGTTCACACCCTGCAGCCAGCATCGCCGGCCCAGCCATGCCGACAGCGACGAGATCCGGGTGGATCTCACGCAGCGCTCGGAGCAACGCGCCGCCGAGTATGTCACCTGACGGTTCGCCAGCGACCACGGCGACGCACATCGGTCGACCCTGCGCCATCGTTCAACGACCGGAAGGTGCCTTGCGGCCGATTCGGCCGCGCTGCTTCAACGGACGATGCCCCTCGTCGAACTGCGGACGAACGCCAGCATCTGCGCCGCTTGCGGGCACTCCTGACTCTCCACCTCCAATACGGCCAAAGCATCCTCGAGCCCACGACCTTGGCGATAAAGCGCCTTGTAACAGCGCTTCAGAGCAGCAATCGCTTCGATGCTGAACCCGCGCCGCTTCAAACCTTCTCGATTGATGCTGCGCGGTTCGGCGGTATTGCCATTAACCATCACGAACGGAGGTACGTCGCGTACGATGATCGTCGCAATCGCCGAAAAACTGCTCTCGCCCATCCGGCAAAACTGATGGACCCCGGTGAATCCACCGAGGATCACGTAGTCGTGGATCTCGACATGCCCGGCAAGCGTCGAGTTGTTGGCGAACACGGTGTGATTCCCGACCATGCAGTCATGCGCAACGTGACAATAAGCCATCAGCCAGTTGTCGTCGCCGAGACGCGTCGTGCCGCCACCGTGCGCCGTCCCGCGATTGACGCTGCAATATTCACGCAGCGTGTTTCGATCGCCGATTTCGAGACGCGACAGATCGCTACCGTCGAATTTCTTGTCCTGCGGATCTTCGCCGAGTGAACAGAACGAATAGATATGATTGTCTGCACCGAGACGCGTCGGTCCTTTGATGACGACGTGCGACTCGATGCGCGTGCCGTCGCCGATTTCGACCCCCGGACCAATGATCGACCACGGCCCGACATGTACGTTGCTGCCCAGCACGGCACCGGGATCGATCAGTGCACTGGGATGAATCAACTGTCGGACGCCCGCTCGGTGGTCATGAACTCGGCGCTGGCAACGACCACACCGTTAACTTCGGCGCTGGCTTCAAAACGGTAGATGCCACGCAGCTGTCGCTTGAGTCTGGCCTGCAGGATCAGTTGGTCGCCCGCAGTGACAGGTCGTTTGAAGCGCGCCTTGTCGACACCGACGAGATAATAGACATTGCCGGTCTCACTGCGCGCACGGTTGGAATAAAACGCCAGCATTCCGGTAGCCTGCGCCATCGACTCCAGGATCAACACCCCAGGCATGATGGGATGCCCGGGGAAATGCCCCTGAAAGAACGGCTCGTTGATTGAGACATTCTTCAATGCCTTGATCGATTCGAAGGGAACGTATTCGATGATCCTGTCGATCAGTAGAAACGGATAGCGATGGGGCATCGTTTCCAGAATCTTGGAAATTGCCAGATCGTCCATAGCCCTCTCCACGCCTCGATGCGGCCGCTCGCTGTCGTCAGCGCCGACAAGACGTCATGAATTTCAGAGTTCGGTAACGCGCCAAAGGCACCGTTACCTTCATTCATCGCTCGCTGTCGCCAGGCATACTGGCATCCACGATGCGTTTCAAACGGCCAACACGCCGCCACCATGCTCTGCTCGGCTCTGCCGGCCAACCCGACGAATAGCGGCCGCCGGCCTCGGTCAAGGAACGGGTGACCATACTCATACCCGTTACCGTGACGCCATCGGCCAGACAGACACCTTCGGCAATCCCGACCTGGCCACCGATGACGCAACCGCGCCCGATGACGCTCGCTCCCGCCAGCGCCGAAAGTCCGGCGATCGCCGAACCCTCTCCGACCCGCGAATCATGTCCGATCAATACCTGACTGTCGAGTACGCAACCCGCTTCGATGACGGTCATACCGAACACCCCAGCATGGACAACGCTTCGCGCCAGAATGACAACGTCATCCTTGATCTGGACGCCCCCGAAGCTCGGCATGCGCAACCAGCGGGTACCATCGCGAATAAACGCGAAACCGTCCTCGCCAACGATCGTGCCTGCGCCAATCTCGACCCGATTGCCAAGCCTCGTGGTACCGGTAATGACCGCTCCCGCACCAATGCGACAGTAATCGCCCACCACAGACTGACCGCCAATCACGGCGCCCGCCTCGACGTGAGTATGCGCGCCGACGATCGCGCCTGGTTCGATGATCGCTTGCACCGCGATATGGGCTGATTCGGCGACTGGGAAGCGGAGTTTGCCGCTCATGGCCGACACGCCCCGGCGCACCGGCAACCACGCAACGACTCGTCCGCAGGCGATGCGGATATCGCGCACCTGCAGCAGGCATCGACCATTGCGCCCGCTGCCGTTTTCCGGCGTTGCCATAATGGCTAACGCACTCGAGTGCTGCCATTCGTCACTGCCTGGAACAGCGAAACTGATGTCGCTGCTCGTCGCCAGTTTCGGCAGTGTCAGAGATACCGGTGTACCGACAGGTACGTCACCGATAATGCTCGCACCGAGTCGTCGCGACAACTCCAGGACAGACAGGCCGGCGCCGCTCATCGGCGACGCGGCCGCGCTTTACTGGGCGCCGCCCTTCTTCAGGATCTCGATGACGGCATTCGTGATGTCGACTTTTTCGCTCGCGAACACGACGCCGTTGTGGAGGATAATGTCGAATCCCTGATCTTTACCGATCGAGACAATCGCCTGCCCGATCACGGTCTGGATCTTGCCCATCTCTTCATTGCGACGAAAGTTCACGTCTTCCTGGAACTCGGTCGTATCGCGCTTCAATTCGCGACGCTTGTTAAGCACGTCGCGCTCAAGACGAGCACGCTCGGATTCGCTCATGATCGCGCCGTCTTTCTGCAGCCGATCTTCGGAGGATTTGAGGTCCTTCTGCGCAGCAACCAGGTCGCGATCGCGCGTTGCGAACTCTTTCTCCAGCTTCTTGCGCGCCATATCCGCTTGCGGAGATTTCTCGAGCACAAGTGGTGCATTGACGACACCAATCTTGTAGTCCGCAGCGATGCTCGCGCCGACAGGGGCGAGAACCAACAGGCCGGCAACCAGGCAAAAACGATCGAATCTGTTCAAAGCAGTACTCCAGTGCATCAATACTCGGACCCGGTCAGGCAAGGGCAGAAGCGCCAGGCTCCGCCTGCGTCGCCGCCGGGGCGTAGGGTTAGTCAGCCTAGGCTGAACTGACCTAGGCGTGAACAGGAATTTCGCATGCGAAACCGGCCCACGCGTTGTTCGATAGTGCGACGGCCCGGGCTAGGCGGGTCCCCGCGCCGGGCTGATTATGAAACCGCAGCGGTCAACTTTCCAGAGGTAATCGGGTCTCGGGGCTCAGAACTGAGCGCCAAAATTGAACTGGAAGCGCTGAACCTCGTCGCCACCCTGGTCACGAAACGGTTGTGCGACGCTGACCGAGAGCAATCCGAAAGGTGACATCCAGATACCTGAAACACCCGTCGACATGCGGATATCGGACAGACGCACCCGATCCTGAGAGGCATAGACGTTGCCGGCATCGACGAACCCGGACAAGCGCACCGATTTGAACTGCTCCAGGAATGGCACAGGGAATACGACCTCGGCGTTGCCGACGATCGAGACGTTGCCACCCAATGCGCGGCCAAAAATGTCTTCCGGGCCGAGAGAGTTTTCTTCATAGCCGCGGACTGTACGCGGGCCGCCGGCAAAGAAATTCTCGAAAAACGGCAATTCAGAGGTGCCACCGTAACCGTCGCCGTAACCGATATTGCTCTTCAGGACGAAGGTGTAATTCTTGGCCAGCGGAATGAACACACGACTTTCATAGTCGACCTTGAAATACTTCAGGTCACCACCCGGCGTCGCCATCTGCGCGCGGATACGCTGCAATGTGCCGCTGTCGGGAAAGATGGCAGCATTTCGGGTGTCGTACGAGAACGATGTCGATAACCGGATGGTGTCGTACTGATTTCCTTCGCGGAACAGGAAAAAAGCGATGATCGGGTCGAGGAACAGCGGGTTGGTGTTGATCTCGGTCGATTCGTAGCTGACGCCGGCATTGATATAGTAATACTCGGTAATCGGAATACCGAAGTTCATGCCGCCAGACAGCGTCTTGGTATCGTAACGCACGACATTCGTATTACCGGCATCGGTCTTGCTGTAGGTCAGGTCGAACCCGCGTGCAACGCCGTCGATACTCCAGTACGGATTCAGGTAGCCGAGGCGGAACGTACGATTGATTTCGCTATTATTGAACGCAAAGCTCAGACTCTTGCCGCTGCCGAGAAAATTATCCTGCGTGACATTGGTGTTGAAAATGATACCGGCAGACTGCGAGAAGCCAAGGCCGAGCAGCAGATTGCCGGACGGCCGTTCCTTGACCGTGAAATTGACGTCGACCTGGTCGGTTGAACCGGGTACGGCTGGCGTCTCGACGTTGACGTCTTCGAAATAACCGAGACGGCGCAGACGCACTTTGGAGCGCTCGACCTTGCTGGTCGAGATCCAGCCGCCTTCGAGCTGGCGCAGCTCGCGGCGCATGACTTCGTCGCGGGTCTTCGCGTTGCCGTAGAAGTTGACCCGACGGACATAGACACGCTGGCCCGGATCGACGAAATACGTGATACCGGCCGTTCGTGACTTGTTGTCGATGTCAGGGATGGCATTGACATTCGCGAACGCGTAGCCCTCGTCGCCAAGTCGATCCGTGATGTTCTTGCTGGTCGCCGTCAGCGCTTTGCGCGAGAACACCATGCCCTTGCGCGTGAGCACCCAGCGGAACAGTTCGTCTGGCTTGACGATGAGCGTACCGGCCAGCTTGACGTCACCGACAGTGAATTTGTCGCCTTCAGTGATATTGACGGTGACGTAAACGTCGGCTTTGTCCGGCGTGATCGAGACCTGCGTCGAATCCACGGTCATGTTCACGTAACCGTTGTCGAGGTACAACGAACGCAATGTCTCGAGGTCACCCGACAGCTTGGACTTCGAATACTGGTCGTCCTTGGTGAACCAGCTGATCCAGTTGGGCGTGGTCAGCTCGAATCCGCTGAGCACCTGCTCGTCAGTAAACGCCTGATTGCCGATGACGTTGATCTGCTTGATGCGCGCCGCAGCGCCTTCAGACACGGTGAAAGCGACTTCGATAGTCTTGGCGTCGACCGGGATCAGCTCATGTTCGATGCGGATGCCGTACTTGCCATTGGCATAGTACTGCCGCTTCAATTCCTGCAGCACTTTGTCGAGTTTGGATTCGTTGAAGACCTCGCCCTTGGCGAAACCGACTTCGCCGAGCCCCTTCAGCAGGTCCTCGGTCTTGATCGCCTTGTTGCCTTCGAACGTGATGTCCGAGATGGTCTCGCGTTCGGCGACAATGACTACAAGCACATCGCCATCGCGTTCGAGCCGGACATCCTTGAAGAATCCGGTCTTGAACAGCGCCCGGACGGCATCGCGGGATTTGGTATCGTCGACCGAATCGCCGACGCTGATCGGGAGGTAGTTGAAGACCGCACCGGGAGAGATGCGTTCAAGACCTTCGACCCGGATATCATCGACGATGAACGATTCGGCGGCGAAACAGGACGCCGCAGCGAGCATCAGTAAGACGTGTATCCAGCCTGCTACTAAGGCTCTCACCATAAATTAAATTATTCTGTAATTATTATTTCTGTCGCCAGCGTTCACAGAATGCGCAGGATGTCGTTATACACTGCCAACCCCATCAAACTCAGCAGTACGACCAGTCCGACCTGTTGCCCGAAAGCTTGCAGCGTTTCGGAGACAGGTCTGCGCGTGACGGATTCTATCAGGTAATACAGCAGGTGTCCGCCATCGAGCAGCGGGATCGGCAACAAGTTGAGAACGGCCAGACTCACGCTGACCAGTGCCAGGAACTCGAGGAATCGCGCAGGCCCTAGCCGCGCTGATTCGCCGGCATAGTGTGCGATGCTGATCGGACCGCTCAGATTCTGCACCGATGCCTGGCCAAGGACCATCTTGGCCAGAAACTTGAACGTCGTCATGCTCATGTCATACGTACGCGAAGCTGCACCATGCACTGCGGCTAATGGACTGTAGCGTTCGATTCCCATCGGGATCGAATCGAGCGCATCCGGCACTTGCACTTGTGCACCGATGTGCCCCACCGGTCGACCTGAGTTATCGACTGCGGCAGGGGTCATCGTCAGCACGATCTCGTCGCCGTCGCGAAGCACGGTAACCGACAGCTTTTTGCCGGGATTGGCGCGGACGAGTTCGACCCACGTAAACCATGATTTTATCGGTTTACCGGCAGCGGCAAGCACGCGATCACCGGCTTTCATGCCGGCTCGTTCTGCCGATTCGCCAGCTACCACGCGCTCAATGATCGGCGGAATGTTCGGGCGGGTCGGCGTTACGCCGAGTTCTGTGAAAAAATCTCCCGCGCTGATGTCGTCGACCGTCACGTCACTGAAATCGAGCATGCTGCGACGTTCGCTGCCCGCCGTATCAACGGCCACGACTTCGATCGCTGCGCTGTCCAGGATCGCGTCGAGTGATTTGCGGAAGACGCCGTCCCAGGTCTGCGTCGGCGAGCCATCGACAGACAGAATTTCGAAGCCGGTCGCCAAACCGGCACGTGCGGCGATCGAGTCCGGCGTGACATCGCCGATGATCGGGCGAGGTCCGCTGACGCCGATGACCATCATCAGCCAGTAGGCGGCGAACGCAAAAATGAAATTCGCCATCGGGCCGGCAGCAACGACAGCAGCGCGAACCGCGAGCGGCTTGCGATTGAATGCGCGGTCGAGCTCGGCTGCAGCGACTTCGCCTTCGCGTTCATCGAGCATCTTCACATAGCCACCGAGCGGGATCGCGGCCAGCACGAACTCCGTCTCGCCTCTCTGCCGGCGCCATAGCGGCCGGCCGAAACCGATGGAAAATCGCAGAATTTTAACGCCCAGACGGCGCGCCACCCAGTAGTGGCCGAACTCATGTGCCGTAACCAGCAGCCCCAGTGCCAGCACGAAAAATAGCAGCGTTCGCAGCAAGTCCATCAATGGCCTCCAGCCCGCAGGCGGTGCTGAACGTGTTCACGGGCCCGGTGATCATCTTCAAGAATCGTTTCGATGCTGTCGGCTGGCCTCGCTGCAAGCGCGGAAAGCGTGGCATCGACGAGCTTCGGAATCGAGGTGTAGCGGATTTGCCCATCAAGGAACGCGGCTACCGCTATCTCGTTCGCGGCATTCAGAATTGCCGGTGCCGTACCGCCAGCGGCCATCGCGTCCCGGGCCAGGCGAAGACACGGAAAACGATCGTAATCCGGCTCTTCGAAATCGAGCCGACGCACGGCGAACAGATCGAGCGGTGATACTCCGGAGGCGCAGCGCTCGGGCCACGCCAGCGAATACGCAATCGGCGTCCGCATGTCAGGATTGCCGAGCTGCGCCAGTACCGAACCATCGACATATTCAACCATGGAATGCACCACGCTCTGCGGATGGATCACGACTTCCACTTTCGACGGTTCGGTCGCAAACAACCAGCATGCTTCGATTACTTCCAGACCCTTGTTCATCATCGTCGCCGAGTCGACAGAAATTTTGCGCCCCATGACCCAGTTCGGATGCGCACATGCTTGCGCCGGCGTCACGTGATCGAGGTCTTCCAGCGGTACCTGTCGGAACGGTCCGCCCGAGGCCGTCAACAAGATGCGCGAGACGCCGACCTGCGACAGGCCGTGCTTGAAATTACCCGGCATGCACTGGAACACCGCATTGTGTTCGCTGTCGATGGGCAACAATTCGGCGCCGCTGTCGTGGACCGCGTCCATGAACAACTGGCCTGACATGACCAGCGATTCCTTATTGGCCAGCATGACCCGTTTCCCGGCACGCGCCGCAGCCAGATTGGGCAGCAGTCCTGCGGCGCCAACAATACCCGCCATGACGAAATCAACCGCACCATCGGCAGCGACCGCCGCCAGCGCCTCGGTGCCGTGTCGCACGTCAACCTTCAAACCGGCATCGCGGCAGCGCTTGCGCAACTGCACCGCTGCGGACTCTTGGACCATCACCGCGACTGATGGGTTCCATTGCCGGCACTGCTGAAACAAACCGTCGACATTGGCGTTCGCCGTCAGCGCATGAACGGTATAGCGCTCCGGCTCCAGCGCGACGACATCGAGCGTGTTCACGCCGATGGTGCCAGTCGAGCCAAGTATCGTGAGCCCAATGGTCATAAGTTCCCCAAAACGGCCAGACCGAAAGTGAAGATCGGCGCTGCGGCCAGTATGCTGTCAACGCGGTCGAGAACGCCACCGTGGCCAGGCAGTAAGGAGCCACTGTCCTTGACGCCACGTAGACGCTTGAGCAGACTCTCGAGCAAATCACCGATTACCGAGGCGATGACAGTCAATATCGCCAGGAAGGCCAGCTGCGGCCACTGTTCCGGGAACCGATAGCGCGTCACCAGTACGGCCAGCAGGGTCGTGCCGATCAGTGCGGCCAGCAATCCTTCCCAGGTCTTGCCCGGACTGACGCGAGGCGCGAGCCGGCGGCGACCAAACGCCCGGCCGACGAAGAAGGCGAAGATATCGGCGCTCCAGACCAATGCGAACAGTGCAAGCAACGCCGCAGGTGCAACTGTGAGCAGTTGCCAGACAGCCGCCAGCGCCGGCACGATCGCAAGCCACCCGGCCACGGCGAGTGGTACCGCAGCGCGGACTGCCGGCCGTTCGTACCGCTCATAGGCGATGATCCAGATGCCCGCCACCAGCCACCAGATACCCGCACCGGCAAGGATTACCGTCAACAGGCGATAGCCCAGCGCGACTAAATCGTCAGCTGCTGCACGACCTAGCGCAACCAGCACCAGCGCGAATAGTAATGTTGTTACCGCGTAGAGTGAACGGGCCTGCGGACTGCCCAAACCGGCCAGCGCGGCCCATTCGAACGCGGCGATGAAGCCGGCTACCGCAACCATGACGCCGACGACCCACAACGGCAGCCACAGCGTGCCGGCCACGAACAGCGTGCCGAGTACAACAGCGGTGAGTACGCGTTCCGCCAGCACTCCAGTCAGGCCCGCGCGATGCAGGACGGCCAGCAGTGCAGACACGCGATCATTCATTCAGTTTCCGAGGCAAGAACAGTGCAATTCTCGTCACCAATCACCTGTTCGCCGGTCATGCCGAAACGTCGCTGACGGGAGGCGAAGCTGGCCAGCGCCCGATCGAATTCGAGCGTATCGAAATCCGGCCACAGGCACTCGGTAAAGTAGAGCTCGGTGTAGGCGAGCTGCCACAGCAGATAGTTGCTGATCCGTTGCTCGCCGCCGGAACGGATGAAGAGATCCGGTTCCGGCAGATCGGCCAGCGCCAGCTGTTCGGCGATGTGTTCCTGGCTGATGTCTTCGACGCGAAGTTCGGCGCTGGCTACTTTGGCAGCAAGCTTGCGAACGGCCTGGGTGATATCCCAGCGACCGCCATAGTTCGCAGCGATGACCAGCGTAAGCCGCGAATTCTCGCAAGTCATGTCCTCTGCCCAGGTGATGCACCGGCGAAGCTTGCGCGGGAACTCGTCTCGTCCACCGACCACACGCAGACGCACACCAGCCTCATGCAGACGTTCGATTTCCTGTTCCAGAACGACGATGAAAAGGTCGAACAATAAACGGACTTCAGTTGGCGGGCGTCGCCAGTTCTCACTGCTGAATGCGAACAGAGTCAGCGTATCTATACCGAGCTCTGCACAATACCGAACGATAGCGCGAACGTTCTCGACTCCGGCGCGGTGGCCGGCAATACGGGGTAATTGCCGCTTGTTCGCCCACCGTCCGTTGCCATCCATGATGATGGCAACATGTCGCGGAAGTCGCGGCTCGCTCGAAGTGGATTGTGTCATGCTCAGACTTCGAGCATTTCGCGTTCCTTGGCCGCGACGATTTCATCGATGCGCTTGACGTTCTCGTCAGTCAGTTTTTGCGTCTGTTCCTCACCGCGGCGCTCGTCATCGGTCGACAACTCCTTGGATTTCGTCATCTCCTTGAGTCGTGCAATGGCGTCGCGGCGGATATTTCGTACAGCGACCTTGGCCTGTTCGGCCTCGCTTTTCAGCACTTTGATCAAGTCACGCCGACGCTCTTCGGTCAACGGCGGCAGCGGAATGCGGATGACGGTACCAGCGACTATCGGGTTCAAACCGAGACCTGACTCCATGATTGCCTTGCCGATGGCTTCGATCATGCTGCGATCCCAGGCGGTCACCGTCAATGTACGTGCATCCTCGACCGCGACGTTGGCGGTCTGCGTTATCGGGGTCAGGTTGCCGTAATACTTGACGTTGATGTGCTCGATCAGACTGGGATGCGCGCGTCCGGTGCGCAGTCGCGACAGGTCTGCGCGAAACGCGTCGACGCTTTTGCCCATGCGCGTACGCGCATCGTCGAGGATATCCTTGATCATGTTGAATCCGCTTATAACATCCGCTTATTTTTGCACCGTGACTAACGTTCCGACTTCGTGCCCGAGGGCAGCTGCGACAAACGCACCGGGCTGCGTCATGTTGACCACCCGCAGCGGCATGCGGTTCTCGCGACACAGCACAATGGCGGTGGCGTCCATGACGCCCAGTTTGCGATCAAGTACTTCGTCGTAGTCGAGGACGTCATAGCGTATGGCAGAGGGATCGAGAGCCGGGTCGGCAGAATACACGCCGTCGACTTTGGTCGCCTTGATCAAAAGGTCGGCGTTGATTTCGATGGCACGCAGGCTGGCGGCGGAATCCGTTGTGAAAAACGGATTGCCGGTGCCAGCAGCCAGAACCACGACGCGACCTTTTTCCAGATGACGCATTGCGCGCCGACGTATGTAATCCTCACAGACCTGATTGATCTTGATTGCCGACATCACTCGAGCAAACATGCCGCGCTGCTCAAGCGCATCCTGAATGGCAAGCGCATTCAGTACGGTCGCCAGCATCCCCATCTGATCGGCCGTGACGCGGTCCATGCCGGCAGCGGCCAAACCGGCACCGCGGAAAATATTGCCGCCACCAATGACAACAGCAACCTCGACGCCGGCGCGTCGCAGCTCGAGTACTTCATCGGCAATCCGATACAACACCACGGGATCGATGCCGTAGTCGTTCTCGCCCATCAGCGCTTCGCCGCTGAGCTTGATCAGGACCCGCTTGAAATGTGGCGTGGGCGCTTCGCTAGCCACGGTGACAGCAGACACGGCGCGTCGTTCCGGACCGCTTCAGCGCTGCGCAGCGCTGCGTGCCTGGGCCATGACTTCTTCGGCGAAATTATCTTCTTTCTTCTCGATGCCTTCGCCGACTTCGTAGCGCACGAATCGCACAACGGTCGCACCCTGCGCTTTCAGCAGCTGCTCGACCGTCTTGTCCGGATCCTTGACGAAGGGCTGACCCAACAAAGTTGCTTCGGCTATGAACTTTTTCAAACGGCCCGTCACCATCTTCTCGATGATTTCCGGTGGCTTGCCGCTTTGTGCAGCCTGGGCGAGGTGGATTTCGCGTTCCTTGGCCAGCAGCTGCACGGGGATTTCGGCCTCGTTGACGCACACCGGGTTGCTCGCCGCGATATGCATCGCGATGTCCCGCGCCAGTTCGCTGCTGCCGCCGGTCAACACGACCAGCACACCGATACGTCGACCGTGCAGATAGGATTCCACGACCTGTCCGGCGCGGGGTACCGTAACGAAGCGACGGACTTCAATCTTCTCGCCGACCTTGCCGACCAGTTCCGTGCGCATCTGTTCGATGCTCAAGCCGTCGCTGCCGACGGCGTCTTTCAGTGCCTCGACATCGCTCGCACCAGTCGCCAGCACGGCGGCAGCGACCGCCGCCGTGTAGCGGCTGAAATTGGCATCGTTAGCCACGAAATCAGTCTCGCTGTTGACCTCGACCAATACTGTCGTATCGGCATTGCTGGCCGCGACGATCGCGCCTTCGGCAGCGATCCGACCCGCTTTCTTCGCGGCTTTGGCTGCGCCTGATTTGCGCAACGCGTCGAGTGCACCTTCGACATCACCGCCGGTCTCGACCAGCGCTTTCTTGCATTCCATCATGCCTGCGCCTGAACGTTCGCGCAGTTCTTTGACCATTGCGGCACTGATTTCCATGCTTGCTTACCTCAACCGTTCGCGGCGGTTGCGCCGCCGCCATCACCCGTCATCGGGGTGCCAGCTTCATCGAGTTCGACGAATTCGTCACTGGCACCGGTCGCTGCCTGCGACATCGTCAACCGGCCATCCAGTACGGCGTCGGCGACGGCCTTGGCATAGAGGCCAATAGAACCGATGGCGTCATCATTGCCGGGTATGACATAGTCAATGCCGTCGGGCGAGTTATTGGTATCAACGACTGCCAGTATCGGGATGCCGAGCTTGTTGGCTTCGGCGACGGCGATGCGCTCATGGCCGACGTCGATGATGAACAGGGCATCCGGCAGCGTCTCCATATCCTTGATGCCACCCAGCCCTTGATTGAGCTTTTCAAGTTCTCGACGCAGCTGCAGCGCCTCTTTCTTCGACATGCGCTCCAGACCACCGGAGGTAATCAGCTGTTCCAGATCCTTCAAGCGACGTATCGATTGCTTGACCGTCTTGAAATTGGTCAACATGCCACCGAGCCAGCGCCGGCTGACGAACGGCATGGAACAACGTTCTGCTTCCTGAGCGACGGTATCCTGCGCTGCCCGTTTGGTCCCGACGAACAGAATCTTGCCGCGACGCGCAGTCAGTCGTCCGACAAAACTCAGCGCTTCATCGAGCAGCGGCACGGTGCGCTCGAGATTGATGATGTGGATCTTGTTGCGTTCCCCGAAAATGTACGGGGCCATCTTGGGGTGCCAGAACCGGGTCTGGTGACCGAAATGCACGCCAGCCTCGAGCATCTGGCGCATGCTGATATTGCTCATCGTTACCTTGCTCCTGTGAGGGTTTTGCCTCCACATACCCCATGTGTCGATCCGCAGCGTTGGCTGCAGACACCCGGACACATGTGTCGATATGTGTGCGTTATTGATGACTGTGATTGCCTCTTGGGCGCGCGCTTTATACCATAGAACCTTCGTGGCAACAATGACTTGGATACTTGAACAATATGCCGGCGACGATCAAGACCGCGGATGAAATCGAAGGCATGCGCGTGGCCGGCCGACTGGCCGCCGACGTTCTGCACATGGTGATCCCGCATGTGCAGCCGGGCATCTCGACCGATGAACTGGACCGCCTGTGCCACGATTACATCGTCGACCAGCAGCAGGCCATCCCTGCCCCGCTGAACTACCACGGGTTTCCGAAATCGATCTGCACCTCGATCAACCATGTCGTCTGTCACGGCATCCCGGCCGACCGACGCCTCCGCGATGGCGACATCGTCAATGTCGACATCACGGTCATCAAGGATGGTTTTCACGGCGATACCTCGATGATGTTCGTCCTCGGCGACGGCTCGATCAAAGCCCGGCGCCTGGTCGACACCGCCTACGAATGCCTGCGCATCGGCATTGATCTGGTGCGACCCGGCGCACGCCTGGGCGACGTCGGCGCAGCCATCCAACAGCACGCCGAGGGGCGCAATTTCTCCGTTGTACGCGAATACTGCGGCCACGGCATCGGTCGCGAGTTCCACGAAGATCCGCAGGTACTTCATTACGGCAATGCGGGCACCGGGCTCGCATTGCTGCCGGGCATGATTTTCACCATCGAACCGATGATCAATGCGGGCAAGCGCCACGTGAAAGTGCTCTCGGACAATTGGACCGTTGTGACGAAGGATCGCAGCCTGTCGGCCCAATGGGAGCACACCATTCTGGTCACCGAGAACGGTCACGAGGTGCTGACAGCGCGGCGCGACGAGGTATTCAGCGCAAGCGATACGCGGAGCGCTCAGCATGGCTACGCCTGATTGCGGTATCCACCTGACGAGTTTCGCCGCCGCTGACGCACTGCTCGGCAGCCTGCCGGATGGCAATGCGCGCGACGTATTCCGTACACTCATTGCGGAAATCGGGATTGAACTCGCCCAGGATTTCGTCGCCACGCGCGATGCCGAGGATATCGTCCACCGACGCGCGAGGGCGATATCGGCAGTGCTTGAACGAAGCTGGCAGCTGTTCGGACTCGACAGTACACCGCATGCGCTCGCCGCAGTCGGGGGTTTCGGCCGCGGAGAGCTGCATCCGGGCTCCGATATCGATATCGCGGTGGTCCTGGCCGAGACGCACAGCGAAGCCGAGTCCAGAACACTCGAAGCGTGGTTGACGTTCCTGTGGGATATCGGCCTCGAAGTCGGCCAGAGTGTCCGCACGGCGGCCGAGTGCGCAAGCGCTGCTGCGGGCGACGTGACCATTGCTACCAATCTGATGGAAGCGCGGCTGATCGCCGGCGCGAGCGCCCCATTTGAGGACATGATGCGGCTCACCTCGCCGTCGGCCGTGTGGCCGGCAGACCGCTTCTTCGAAGCCAAGATGGCCGAGCAGCGTGCGCGTTATCGCAAATACAACGACGCTTTCGGCCAGCTCGAACCCAATCTGAAGGAGAGTCCGGGTGGCCTGCGTGATATCCAGGTGATTTCGTGGGTCGCCAACCGCCATTTCCGCGCCGCCTGCCTGCATGACCTGGTCACTCACGGCTTTCTGGCTGAAGAGGAATTTGCGGCGCTCGATACCGGTCGTCGCTTTCTATGGTCGGTGCGTTGCGCGCTCCATCTGGCAGCGAAGCGCCGCGAGGACCGCCTGTTGTTCGATCATCAACGCACAGTCGCCGGGATGCTCGGTTATGGCGGTGAGGGAAATCTGCCAATCGAAAATTTCATGCGCGACTTCTATCGCACGGTGCGCGAGCTCTCAAGCCTGAACGACATGCTGCTCGATCTGTTTCAGGACGCCATCCTGGGTCATGCCGATGATATCGCTGTGACGCCGCTGAACCGCCGGTTCCAGATCCGCAACGGCCAGATAGAAGTTCGCGACGAACACGTTTTTCGGCGTCGCCCGCAGGCTTTGCTGGAACTGTTCCTGTTGATGCAGCAGCACCCCGAGATCAAAGGCGTGCGCGCCACTACTATCCGCATGATCCGCTCGCACCTGCATCTGATCGACGACGCGTTCCGGGCCGACATCCGCTCACGCAGCCTGTTTCTGGAAATCATCCGCCAGCCGCGTCGTATCGGGCACGAGCTTCAGCGTATGCATCGCTACGGTGTGCTGGGGGCTTATCTGCCGGTCTTCGCCCGGGTCTCGGGGCTGATGCAGTTCGATCTGTTCCACGTTTACACGGTCGACGAGCACACGCTATTCCTGGTCCGCAATATGCGGCGCTTCTCGTTTCCTGACAACGACAACGACCAGCCACCGCATTGTCGCGAAGCGATAGAACGCATACCCAAACTCGAGCTGCTGTATGTCGCCGGTCTGTTTCACGACATCGCCAAGGGCCGCGGTGGCGATCATTCCGCTCTGGGCGCCGAAGACGCCATCGCATTCTGTCGTGACCACGGCTTCAGCAATTACGATACCCACCTGGTCGCCTGGCTGGTCCGCAACCATCTCATGATGTCGGCGACCGCGCACCGCAAGGATGTCTACGATGTCGCCGTGGTGCGAGAATTCGCCCGCGCAGTCGGCGATCTCGTCCACCTGGATTATCTTTACCTGCTGACAGTCGCCGACATCAGAGCCACCAATCCGGAGCTATGGACGAGTTGGAAAGCGTCGCTGCTGAGCGAACTGTATACCGGCGCCCGGCGCATCCTGCGCAGCGGTGCGCAGGAACCGCAGGACCTGGAACTGCGCATCGAAGCGGCTAAGCAGGAGGCCAAAGCCTGCCTGGCCAGCCGCCATACCAGAGTCGCAAGCGGCAAACTGGAGCGATTCTGGGCAACGCTGCGACGCGACTATTTCGCGCGTCATCGGCCGGAAGAAATAGCCTGGCACAGTGAGGTCATGCTCGGTGCTGAACCTGACGAGCTGCCGATAGTCGCAATCCGTGATGCGCCGGAACGCGGCTGCACCGCGATTTTTGTCTATGCCGCGGACATGGACAATCTGTTCGCGTTGACGACTGCTGCCATTGACCGTCTTCGCCTGGACATTCAGGATGCCCGTATCATCACCACTGAAGCCGGCTATACGCTCGACACATTCATGGTGCTCGAGGCCGAGTCGCGCCGCGCCATCGAATCCGACCTTCGCCGGCGCGAAATTCAAGACAGGATCCGCAGCGCGCTCATCGCCCGTCAACTGCTGCCTGCGGTCGCGCCTATCGGGTCCCGACGGCGTCACCGGCATTTTCGCATTACCCCGACCGTGCAGTTCTCTCGCGACGACGCCAATCGCCGCACGGTCATGGAAGTGATCGCCGTTGATCAACCTGGCCTGTTGTCGGCCATCGGTCACGTCATGGAACAGTGCGAAGTCAATCTCGTCGATGCCCGCATTGCCACTTTCGGTGAACGAGTTGAGGATTATTTCTACATCACCGACCGGCGCAATCGCCCGTTCAGCGACGGCGTTGCGCAGGATCGAATGCGCAAGCTGTTGATTGAAGCATTGACGTGAACCGACCGCGTGCAGTGAAAGGCGCCACCGCGAGACGGCAACTGCCGCGCGACGCCCGTGAATTGCTGGCTCGCGCCCGTGCACTCGGCGGCTGTACGGTAGCCGAAGTTGCCGCCGAATTCGACCGCGCGCTGCCGCCCGATCTACGCACACATAAGGGCTGGATCGGCGAACTCGTCGAATGCGCACTCGGCGCGCGCGGAGGTTCGCGCCCGGAACCGGATTTTGCCGAGATCGGCATCGAATTAAAGACCATTCCGCTGACAGTCGACGGCAGGCCGCGCGAATCGACCCACGTCTGCGCGATCAATCTCGCGACATTGGCAGGCCAGCAGTGGGAAACCTCGCTGGTGCGACGCAAGCTCGCCCACGTACTGTGGATGCCGCTGATTGCGGGCACCGCTTCAAATCTGGCGCAACGCCGTTTCGGCCGGGCCTGGCTGTGGCAACCCACGGCCGCCGAGGAGGATGTCTTACGCCAGGATTGGGAGGAGCACATGGAACTGCTCACGACCGGCCGTTTCGATCGGCTCGACGCGCGTCTCGGCAGCTACCTTCAGGTCCGGCCGAAAGCGGCTGATGGCCGCGCACTGACCGCTGCAGCCGACAGCGAAGGCTCGCCGTCGGCAACGCTGCCACGTGGCTTTTATCTACGTCCCGGTTTCACTCGAATGCTGGTCGAAGCGTCGCTGGCTGGCGATCAGCGATGAACAACGCGGTCAGTCCTTGGCGCTGCTGCGTCGCGCCGATGATGCAGCGTACCGATAGACATTTCCGCTACCTGGCACGCGTGCTTGCACCGCGTACTCGGCTGTATACCGAAATGATCACGAGCGGTGCCGTCGTGCATGGCAGGCGCGACCGCCTGCTCGCGTTCGATGCGAGCGAGCATCCACTTGCGGTGCAGCTTGGCGGCAGTGACGCGCTCGAGCTAGCCCGCGCTGCCCGCATCTGCGCGGAGCTCGGATTCGACGAAGTAAACTTGAATTGCGGCTGCCCCAGCGAACGGGTGAAAGCCGGGGCTTTCGGCGCCTGCCTGATGCGGGTACCGGAACTCGTCGCCGATTGCGTCAAGGCGATGCTCGATTCGGTGGAACCGGGCGTGACTGTGAGCGTGAAAACCCGCCTCGGTGTCGACGATTGCTACAGCTACGATTACTTTCGCGATTTCATCGGCGTACAGGCTGCGGCGGGGTGCGGCGTATTCCATATTCACGCGCGCAAAGCGTGGCTATCGGGTCTGAGTCCGGCCGAGAATCGCGAGATTCCGCCGCTCGAATATGACTGGGTCTACCGCCTCAAGCGGGAGATGCCGGCACTCGTCGTCGTGCTCAATGGTGGCATCAACAGCGCTGGAGACGCGGCTACTCACCTGCAGCAGCTGGACGGCGTGATGATCGGAAGGCAGGCTTACAGCGATCCGCTGTCGTTGTGTGAATTCGAGGCCCGACTGTTCGGCCCGCCCAGTGCGTCTTCCGATCTCGTGACGATTGTTGAAAGAATGCTGCCGTACATCGAACGCGAACTCGCGCTCGGTACTGAATTCAAGCACATCAGTCGTCACCTCCTGAATCTGTGTCAACGGCAACCCGGTGCGCGTCGCTGGCGCCGGCAGTTGACGCTCCAGGCTGCACGCGCGGGTGCCGGTATCGAGGTACTCCTGAACGCGTTGTCGGAGGTTGTCGATGCCGGCGCTGCCGCCGATATGTCAGCAGTCGGGCTCTGCGCCGACTGATCGGATGCCTGAATCAGGCCGGCGATATATACTGCAGATCCGCAGTCGGCGGCCCATAAAGCCGAAAGTGCACGCCATCGATGAATGGCTGAAGCCCCGATGTCGCGATAACTGTCGCGATGACCGTCGCGGTCCTGCGAGTTAGTTGACCGGAGTACCCATGGATCTCGAAACCGCGCGCTTCAATATGGTCGAACAGCAGATCCGCACCTGGGAAGTCCTCGATCCCCATGTGCTCGACGCCTGCGGTAAGGTACCGCGCGAGCTGTTCGTACCTGAGGCCTATCGAAATCTCGCTTTTTGCGACACCGGCATCGCTATCGGACACGACCAGGTCATGATGTCGCCTAAAATCGAAGCACGCCTGCTGCAAGCTCTCGACATCCGCCCCGGCGATCGGATCCTGGAAATTGGCACTGGCAGTGGTTTTCTCACCGCGCTGCTCGGCACGCTCGGGGCTCATGTCACCAGTATCGAGCTGTACGAGGAATTTTCGGAGCGGGCCAAACAGAATCTGCGCCGCGCCGGCATCGCCAACACCAAATTGCATGTCGGTGACGGACTCGACGGCTGGCGTACGGCCGAACCTTACGACGTTATCGTCGTGACCGGGTCTTCGCCAGCGCGACGCCCGGCGATCGAGGCACAGATGAGCATCCACGGCCGGCTGTTCCTGGTCGCTGGCATTGGACCGGTCATGGATGCACTCCTGATCACGCGACTGACCAAGGACACCTGGGCAACCGAATATCTGTTCGAGACGTCGCTGCCGCCGCTGATAGGTGCGCAGACGCCACCAGAGTTTCGCTTTTGAGTCGTTCCCTGGACGAGATTAGCGCAACGGATGCAGCGCAGCTGCGCGTGCAGTCCGGCGCCGTATTCCTCGACGTGCGCGAACCCTGGGAATTTGCGCTGTGCCAAATCGCTGGCTCCGTGCATATCCCGATGGGCGACATCCCGGCCCGCCTGGCTGAACTCGACAGCGCTGCTCTGACCATCGTGCTCTGCCATCACGGCATGCGCAGCTATCAGGTGATGCATTTTCTTGCGCAATCCGGATTCAGCGATCTGCGTAACCTGCACGGCGGGATCGACGCGTGGGCTCGCGAAGTCGACCCTGCGCTCGCGACCTATTGATCAAAGGACCCTGTACATGATGATGACGGTGACGGGACGAGCGGCGCACTTGCGCCGGCTTGCGCGCCTCGCTTTCGGCCTGGTTGGCCTCGCCGCCGCCAATGTATCTGCTGCGACCGATTTGCTCGGCGTGCTGGCGGCCGCCGAGGCCAAAGACCCGACCTATCGGGAATCGGAAGCTATCGCGCTGTCGGTCGCTGAAGGTATTCCGCAAGCCAAAGCCGCGCTGTTCCTGCCTACCCTGTCGTTCTCGGCTGGTATCAGTCGCGTCGAACAGGACATCAAGGCCGATTTTTCTTTCGGTGCCAGTGGCAAGGTGGCGTATACCGGCAAAGAGTATCGGGTCAGCCTCGCGCAGCCGGTCTATCACTTCGACCGGTATGTGGCGTTGAAACAGGCCGACAAACGCCTGCAGCAGGCCCAGCTCGAAGTACTCGCCGCCCGACAGGAACTGATGGTGCGTGTTTCCGAACGCTATTTCGAAGTTCTTGCCGCGCGCGACAACGTGGTCTTCGCCGAAGCGGAGATCGATTCGCTGAAGAGTCAGCGCGATCAGGCCCAGCAGCGCTTCGATGTCGGACTCATAGCGATCACTGATGTGCAGGAAGCGCAAGCCGGTTTTGATCGCGCGAACGCGAGCGAGATCAGCGCTCGCAATGCAGCCGAGAACGCGCTGGAAGCACTGCGCGAAGTGACCGAAACGTATAGCGATCTGCTCGCTCCCCTGGGCGAAAACCTGCAACTGGTTGTGCCGGAGCCGCTCGATATCGAGGCCTGGACGGAAAATGCCCTGCAGAACAATTTAAGTCTGAAAGCGGTTGTCATAGCGGCCGATATTGCGCTGCATGAGATCCGTCGCCAGTACGCCCAGCATCAGCCGACGCTCGATATCGTCGGCGGCTACGGTTTCAACGAACAAGGCGGCCGTTTCGGCTCGACGCTGGTCGATCAAGGCGATATCGGTGTGCAACTCAACGTGCCGATATACGAAGGTGGCACGGTGGTCTCGCGGACGCGCCAGTCGACCCACGATCACGAGGCCGCCATCGAACGCCTGGAGCAATCGAAACGGTCCGTTCAGCGGCAGACCCGCGAGGCGTACCTCGGTATCGTCACGCGCATCAGTTCCGTCAACGCTTTGAAGCAGGCCGTCGTGTCGTCGCAAACGGCGCTCGAATCGACGCAGGCTGGTTTCGAAGTCGGCACCCGCACCGCCGTCGACGTCGTCGATGCCCAGCGTGGGCTGTCGCAGGCGAAACGCGATTACGCTCGCGCCCGCTACGACTATATTCTCGATACATTGCGGCTGAAGCGCGCCGCTGGCAGCCTCGCACCGGAAGATCTTGCGATTGCCAATGCCTGGCTCGCTGACGTCGGCCCGCCGGCGACCGTAACGCCGCTCAATCCCGCTGAGCATTCGCACGCAAGATGACCGCCCTGCCGCCGCCCTCGCTCACACACAAATGCGACGCACTTGCGTCAGTGCTTGTCGTTATCGATCTGCAGCAGCGCCTGGGCGACGCCATGCCGGGGAAGGTGCTGAACCGCGTCCTGTTGAACACGAGCTTGCTGGCAAAGGCGGCCGGGCTGCTCGAAGTACCAGTTCTGAAGACCGAGCAATATCCGCGGGGATTGGGCGCAACCTTGCCCGAAGTGGCCAGCGCCTTGCCGCCTGCGACCATCGAATTCGAGAAGACGAGTTTTTCGTGTTGTGGGGCCGATGGCTTTCTTGCGGCCGTCGATCGCAGCGGGCGACATCAAGTGGTAATCGTCGGCATGGAGGCCCACGTCTGTGTGCTGCAGACAGCCCTCGACCTCGCGGCCGCCGGCCTGCAGGTCTACGTGGTCGAAGATGCCATCTGTTCGCGCCGACTGGAAAATTATCAGAATGCACTCGATCGCCTGCGCCAATCGAGTGTCAGCGTGGTGAGCGCGGAATCTGTCGTCTTCGAGTGGATGGGGACGGCCGAGCATCCCCATTTCAAGGCCATCCAGGCCTTGCTGCGCTGAGCGTTCGACGCAGCGGCAGCAGCGCTGCCGCGTCGCCTCGTTTTCCTACTGTACCGTGTAACTCCGCGCGCTCATGCAGGCGCCGAAAGCCCGATTATATTCGCTAAGCAACTGCATGCGCTGATTGTAGGCCTGGTCAGCCTGTGCCTGTTGCTGCTGCAGATACTGGGTGTCGGCGGACTGCGGAGGCGGCGCTGCCGGCCTGTCCGTTGAACGGCTCAGCGCGCCGAACAGTGTCGAAGCGACGGCTCCGATGGCTGCACCCTGACCTGCGTTACCGGCAATGGCACCGCCGGCCGCGCCAAGCGCGGCGCCTGTCGCAGCATCACCCATCATGCCTCCGCCCTGGAACATCCCGCCGTTGCCGATACCGAGAATGCTGCTGCCGCTGGACTGCCGCTGATCGCTATATCCGCTGCGCGGATCCGGCGCCGCACCAGCCATCGGTCGCGCCGGTAAAGGTGGTGCAGTGCTGGGATCAAAACCGCTCTGCGACACCGACCATTGGTGGCATTCGAAGCGATCTTTGGATTGCTGCGCCTCGGACTGGCCGGCGTTGGGGTAGGCATAGGCCTGCTGTGCGGTAACACCGCCCGAGAACGCGCCGAGCGAGAGCAGGGTCAGGGTGATTCGAAGTGGGTTTGAATAGCGACGCATTGAGAGTGCTCCATCGGTAAGTTGTCGGTAGAGGCGCGCACCACCGGCGGGCTCGGGCGACGCCCCGGAAGTTTAGCAGGACGCCGCTTGAAAACTGTCGATCCCGGCAAAAATTTCCAAATCGTCAGCGGGTGCCGTTCCGTTGCAGCGGGCTTGCCGATGGATCGTCCAGCAGTGCGCGCAGAACGCCCACTGTCCTTTCGGTCGCACCGCGATGCCGCCGCACGATGTCCTGCCCAAGATGACCAAGGCGGTCGCGTTCGTTGCTGTCGCCCAGCCATTCCGCGCTGGCAGCAGCCAACTCGGCTGCATCGTTCACGACACGTAGTGCGCCGCAGTCGTCAAGTAAGCGGCAGATCGCGGCAAAATTGAAGGTGTGCGGCCCAACCAGCACCGGAATACCGACGCTGGCCGGCTCGAGTACATTGTGACCACCCAACGGAAGCAGGCTCCCACCGACAAAAGCGACGTCGGCGGCAGCATAGAATTTGGGCAATTCGCCCATGCCGTCGACGAGATAGACGCGCGTATCAGCGGCGCAGGGTTCGCGCACGCTGCGTCGTGCCAGCTTCAGTCCCGCACCGTGACACAGCTCTATGACTTCAGCAAAGCGCTCGGGATGCCGTGGCGCGATCACCAGCAGGACCTCGGGAATGCGATTGGTCAACAGTCGAAGTGCCGCGAGCAGAATAGCTTCCTCCCCGGCCCGCGTGCTTCCCGCCATCAGGATGGGGCGACTGACACCCAACTCACGACGCAAGGCTTCTGCTTCCTCACGCAGGCTGGCCGGCAGGCTGAGATCGAATTTCAGGCTGCCGAGTACCTCGACACTGGCAGGATTGGCGCCGAGTTCGAGAAATCTTTCGGCGTCCTCCTCGGTCTGAGCTGCAACATAGCGGATGTCTCGCAGAACCTCGCCGCAGAGCGGTTGCAGGCGCCGATAGCCGCGGCTCGAACGCGGTGACAGACGCGCGTTCGCGAGGACCAGCGGGACACTACGCTGCCGACACAGTGCAAACAGATTAGGCCACAACTCGGTTTCGAGGACGACGCACAAGCGTGGTCGAAATGTCGCCATGAACCGATCGAGGATGAACGGCAGATCGTAGGGGAAATAAACATGCTGAACGATATCGCCAAGCATCCGCGCAATGGTCTCGGCCCCGGTCGGTGTGGTTGTCGTCACGACCATGGCGACGTCCCGATATTGCTCATGGAGCGCACGGATGAGCGGCACCGCGGCCATACTCTCGCCGACCGAGACCGCATGCAGCCAGATCACGCCGCTCCCATTCCGATAGCTGTGTGCGAGGTGATGGTAGAGGCCGAAACGCTGACCTATTCTGTCGAGATAGGCGCGATTGCCACGTGCACGGGCAACCAGCCGCAGCAGCAGCAGCGGGAGCAGGCAGGCAAACGCAAACGTATACAGTCGTCTCAGGAAGGTAGCCAGCGCAGATACTCCTGCACGCCTTGCGCGACAGGTCGGAACGACCCGTTGTATCCGGCTGCGCGCAGACGCGTCAGGTCGGCCTGGGTGTAAGCTTGGTAGGCCGACAGCAATTCAGTCGGCATCGGCTTATACGCAATGCTGCCGACGCCATGCCAGTCGCGCACCGCGTGAGCAACGGCATTGAACGGCTCGGCCATTCCGGTGCCACAGTTATAGATGCCCGTACAGGCAGGCACTTGCACCGCACACCAGAGTGTTACGGCGACAGCGTCGTCGACATGTATGAAATCCCGCCGCTGTTCACCATCGGCATACCCATGCGAGCCGGCGAACAGTTCCAGCCGGCCGTGCTGACCGAGTTCGCGGTGGAAATGCCATGCAACACTCGCCATACGCCCTTTGTGCTGCTCTCGTGGCCCATACACGTTGAAGTAGCGTAAGCCGATGACGGTCGGATGTCCCGCAGCTTGCGGCGTGTTCAATCGCTGGCGGACATACTGATCGAATACCAGTTTGGAATAGCCGTAGACATTCAAGGGCAGTTCGTTGGCTGGTGTTTCGGCGAAATCGGTACCGTTACCGTAAACAGCGGCACTCGATGCGTACACCAGCGGCACCTTTCGGCGCAGACAGTATTCGAGCAGCGCGCGCGAAAACGTGAAGTTCTCGCGCATCATCAAGCGCCCGTCCCACTGCGTCGTATCGGAACACGCGCCAAGGTGATAGACGGCCTCGATATCGGGCGCCAGGTCGGCTCCACTGTGCAACAGACGCAGGCAGTCGTCCTTATCGAGATAGTCGGCAACGACACTGCCAGCCAGATTCGCACATTTGTGCCCATCGGTGAAATCGTCGACCAGCAGAATTCGTTCGCAACCGCGCGCATTAAGTGCGTGAATCAGGTTGCTGCCGATGAAACCTGCGCCCCCGGTGACGACAATCATGGGGGATCGCTCGCGCCGGCACCCAATCTCGCAGCGAGTTGCGTGGTCGAATGTCCGGCGTGATAGTCGAGCGTCAGAACACGACCGCCGGCGGCGAGAACTTCCGCTGCTCCGGCAATCGCTTCCACCGCATAGTCGGCTCCTTTGACCAGGACATCCGGCAGGATCTCCGCTATCAGTTCCTGCGGTGTGGCTTGTGAAAACGGCACGACCCAGTCGACGCTCGCGAGCGCGGCCAGCACGCGCATACGGGATGAAACAGTGTTCAGCGGTCGGCCAGGCCCTTTCAACGTCCGCACAGAGGCATCGTCATTAACCGCGATCAGCAGTCGATCACCAAGTGCTTTGGCCTGTTCGAGAAATCGCACATGCCCTTCGTGCAACAGATCGAAACAGCCGTTGGTCATGACGACAACTTCGCCGCGCCGCCGTGCATTCGCTCGTTGCTCGACGAGGTCGACGTGCGTAAGTACGCCGCGCGCGATTCCGGTTTCGGCGACCAGCGCCGCATCGAGCTCTTCTGGCGTCACTGTGGCCGCGCCGAACTTGCCGACGACGACGCCGGCAGCGGCATTGGCCAGCGTGACGGCCGCATGCAGATCGCAGCCGGCGGCGAGCGCCGCCGCCGTCACCGCACAGACCGTGTCGCCTGCGCCGGTGACATCAAATACGTCGCGCGAATGCGCGCGCAGATGAATGGCACCGCGCCCACGCTGGATCAGTGACATGCCTGCTTCGCCGCGGGTGACGAGCAGACTCTCGAGGTCGAATTCGACCATCAAGGCGAGCGCCTGTTCGACGAGATGTACTTCGCTGACACAGGGCCCGACCACCGCCTCGAATTCATGCAGATTCGGCGTCAGCAGCGTCGCGCCGCGATAACGACTGAAATCGGTTCCCTTGGGGTCGACGATGACCGGCTTACCAGCGCGTCTGGCTGCAGCAATAATCCCTGGTGCATCCTGCACGACACCTTTAGCGTAGTCCGATACGACCACCACATCGACATCCGGCAGCGCGATCTCGACGGCCGCCACTATCCGCGTGCCGAGGTCGGCTGGTGCAGGTGCTTCGAAGTCGAGTCGTACCAGTTGTTGGCGCTGACTGACCACACGCAGTTTGACTATCGTCGGCCAGTCGTCAGCGCGCACCAGATCCGCCGTGATGCCGAGCCCTGCGCACAGTTCAGCGAGAAGTTCGCCATCCACATCGGCGCCGACGACACCAACAAGGCGGGTTTGCGCACCGAGAGCCGCAACATTGGCGGCGACATTGGCTGCGCCGCCGACGCGCTCTTCAGCGCGCGCGACCTGCACGACGGGGACCGGCGCTTCAGGGGAAATACGTCGCGCCGCGCCGTACCAGTAGCGATCGAGTATGACGTCGCCGACCACCAGCACGCGAGCAGCGGAGATCTCGAGCAATCGGTGGTCCATCCTCGCCTGCTTTGCTTGGTATTCAGCGGGCGAAATTCTACCATAGCGTCATGCGCCCTCTGTCATTGTCATGTCTCGTGCTGCTTGCACTGATGTTTTCGTCCCATCGCGCCCAAGCCGAGGCGAATCCTTATGTCGCAGTCTACGAACTCTCCATCGGTGTGCTGAAACTGGGGGTCATGCGGCGTACGCTCGACATCAAAAAAGACGGCACCTACATTTTCGAATCCGCAATGGAGACCAGCGGACTGGCGGCTCTGCTGCATCCTGACCGTGTCCGCGAAACGAGCCGCGGGCGCATTGTCGACGGACGCTTCGCGCCCGACCACTATCTTTACGACAATTCGCGCAAGAAGCGCCGCTATGAGCTGATTTTCGATTACGTCAACGGCGTTGTAAAACGTGGCGATACCGGTGCGGACTGGACCGCGCCACTCGACGCTGCTGTCCTCGACAAACTCGTCTATCAGGTTCAGCTCATGCAGGATCTTCCGACGAAGTCGCCGGCATTGAATTACCGCATCGCGGACAAAGACAAGCTCAAAACCTATCTCATCGAGTCGCGTGGGAGCGAAGAAATCAGCACGCCGCACGGCCGGTATGCAACCTTGCGGTTGGAACGGACGACCGACGATGCGCGGCGCCGCACCACGGTGTGGTGCGCCGAAGCGCTCGGCTGGCTACCGGTCAGGGTCGACTATCAGGACAAGGATGGCACCGTCACCACGGCTAAACTGCGCGAATACGTCTCGCACTGATTGCTCCCGCGCGAGTCAGTGGCGCGACACTGCTGCTGCTTACTCTTTCAATCGCGCTTGTAGCGCCTCGGCTTCCGCACGCAAGGTGAATGCGTCGTAGGTGCCTGCCATTACCTGTGCCAACCGTTCGCGCGCGCGCGCCGTCTGCCCGGCGTCATTGAGTGCGCTGGCCAGGTGATAGCCGATATCGGGATTGCCTGGAGCGAGCAGGGCCGCTTTCTCCAGTATTTCGAGTCCCTGCTCGCGCTGGCCCTGCATGAACAGCACCCAACCGTAGGTATCAGCGACCTCGGGCAGCTTCGGCGCGGCTTCATAGGCGCGGCGCGCGAGATCGATGGCGCGTGCGTCGTTGGCCTCGAAATAAAGCCACGCAAGATTGTTCAGCGCGACCGGATTGTCGCCTGTCGATTGCAACAACTGCTCGTACTTGGCGATGGCGCCGGCAGTGGCGCCGGATTCCTGCAAATAGGTTGCCTGCACCAGGCGAACCTGGAGGTCGTCAGGGTGCTCAGCCAGCCACGCATCCAGTCGCGAGCCGGACTTTCCAAGGCGCCGTTCGACGCGATCGAGCTTGAGCAGTTTGGCGCTGTCCGGCGCACGATCGAACGCGGCCGTAAAGGCAGCCAGCGCGCGATCATCCTGATTAGCTATCTCGAACAACTCGCCTTCGAGTTCGAGTCCTGCCGCTGCCGTGTCGCCCTTAGCTTTAAGTGCGGTGGCAATTCGATGACCGGACTCGAAATCCTTGCGTCGCCCGGCCAGTCGGCCGAGCAGCACCTGCGCACCAACGGCGTCCGGCGCGATTTTAGCTATGCGTTCGAGCGTATCCTTGAGGCCAGCTTCGTCGCGCAGCTGATTGTAGGCGCGAGCCATCAATTCAAGTCCTGTGACCGAACCCGGTGCTCGCTCGACCAGCGTGCGCGCGGCAGTCAGCGCTTCATCGTTTTTGCCGACGTCGAGCATGACAGCGGCGTACTCGGTTGCAACCTGCGGCGCAAACGGTGCCAGCCGGAATGCTTCTTTCGCCACCACTTCAGCCTGCACGGCGTTCTTGCGCAAACGATAATGCTTGGCCAGCAGGAGACGCGGCGCGACTGCATCAGGATTGTGTTCACGCGCCAGCTGCCACAGGCGCTCTGCCTCGTCTATCTGCTTGTCGTTCAACGCCAGTGCCGCCAGACCGAGCAGCGCGAACGGTTGATACGGTTCGCGCGCAATAATGCTGTCGAAGTAGCGTTTTGCCGCGACAAAGTCACCGCTCACCATGGCCAACCGCGCCAGATTGATGCTGGCTGGATGAAACGCCGCATCCTTGGCCAACGCCGCTTCGTATTCGACGCGAGCGCCGTCTTTATTCCCGCTGGCCTCCAGCACGTAGCCGAGCACGTTATGCGGTAACGCGTCAGCGGGATGTTTGACGACGAGTTCACGGGCTGCAGCAACAGCAGCGTCAGTCTGCTTTAACGACAGATACGCCAACGCAAGCATGATGTCTGCCTGAACGAATTCCGGATCCTCGGTCAGGATGCCCTTGAGATCGGCGACGGCTTCTTCGGGCTTCCCGGTCGAGAGTTTCGACAACGCAAGCTGGGTTCGGATGGGCAACGAATCCGGTGCCAGCTCGACAGCGCGCTCGAGGTTTTTCTGGCTGTCGGCATACTTGCCGTATTTCAGGTAAGCGGTACCCACCAGGGCGAGCATGCCCGGATCCTGCGGGTTGGTGCCATCCGCCGCTTTCGCTGCATCGAGCTGTGCCATGCCATCGAGCCGGCCGCTCGCCAGCTGAATAGCGCCGAGCATCCGATTGGCGGCCGCGTTGTTCGGTTCGATGGCGAGCAGCCGACCGATGAAATCCTCGGCCCGCGAAAATTCACCCAGACTGAAATTCAGGCGGGCCGCCATCACCAGACTTTCGCGATGCGCCGGCATTTCCTGCAGAACATCGCGCAACAGCAGCAGCGCGGAATCCTTGTCATTGTTGGCCTCGGCAATCTGCGCGCGAATGAAATTGACCCGTGGGTCGGTCTTCGCCGACGGCCCCAGTTGGTCGAGTTGATTGGTGGCTTTATCGGGATGACCTTGAGCCAGTTCGGCGCGAGCGAGTCCGATACGCGCCAGAACTGCGCCTGGCGCCAGTTCGAGCGCTTTGCGATAGGACTCTGCCGCGGCGGCTGCCTGCCCATCATGGAGATCGAGCTCACCTTTGATGGTCCACAGCACAGGGTCTTGGGCCGAAGCCGCCAACAGACTGTCGAGCTCAGTTCGCGCCAGTTCGGGACGACCCGCAGCAAGTTCCGTCTGCATGAGGCCTCGGCGCGCTTCAGCGTTATCGGGAACTTCTGCAAGCACTTCCTTGAAGGTCGACCGGGCGTCGTCGAGGCGTTGCTGGGCAAGTGCCAGCATGCCGCGCAGCACTCGCCATTCCGGCTTGTCCGCTACGCCGTGCAGGGCCAGCTCGGTGGCGGCCTCATCGAACTGACTGGTCAGGATCATCGAACGCACGATGTCCTGCGCAACTCTCGGTGCAGTGGCGCCGAGATCCCGCGCTTTTCTTAATTCTTTCAGCGCGCTGGCTGCATCACCAGTGCCGAGATAGGTGGTGCCGAGCAGCAGTCGCGCCTGTTGATTGGCTGGATCGCGCGCGTTGACGGCTTTGAGGTCGATAATGGCGGCTGCGACCTGGCCTGCAGCAAGGTGTTGTTCAGCGCGCGCCAGCAGCGCATCCGGCGCCAGCCCGCGCTGGCGCAACACGATCACCGTGAGTACGGCGCCAATCAGCCCTACCACGAGACCGATAACGATGACGCGCCTGGCCCCTCCACGCTTGTGCCGTGAACGCCGTTTCTCCATGGCTCGATCCCCTCCTACACTGCGCCCGACTGATGCTCGCCTTAAATCTTGCCTTCCTTCAGCATGCGTACCAGCTCCTCGGCCGGGACATAGCCACCGAGCTGACGGCCGGCTTGGGTATAAACTGCCGGTGTCCCGGTCACGCCGATGCTGTGGCCGAGTTCAAACTCGCGGGCCACCGGATTGTCGCATTGTCTGGAACTCACCAGCTTGCCGAGTTTGGACAAAGTCATCGCTTCCTGACGGTTATCGGCACACCATACCGCTGCCGCCTTGGTGAAAGATTCACCTTCCAGCCCGCTACGCGGGAAGGCCAGATATCTCACAGTAATACCGCCCGCATTGAGCGCGGCCATTTCGCTGTGCATCTTGCGGCAATAGCCGCAGTCGACGTCAGTGAACACATAGAGCACTTTGGCCGGTTTACCTGCTGCGGCGGCAAACTCGACGAAATCGGCCGGGGCCAGGTTCTCGAACGCCTCTTTCCGCGCGACTTCGCGCTTGCGGCTGGACAGATTGCGGCGCTGGTCGAGGTCGATCAAATCGCCCTGCAGTACATAGCGACCATCTTCGCTGATATAGAACACCGAGCCGCCGATAAGCACCTCGTAGATGCCGCTCAGCGGCGATTTTGCGATGTCCGTCACCTGCTCATCGGGAAACATCGTCTGCATTCTGGTCACAATGCGTTGCTCCGCCGTGTCTGCAGATGCCACAGCGCTGACCAGAACCAGGATCGCTATGGCAAACGTGTATTGCTTCATCATTTCACTACCTCAAGCCAGTTTGACCAGCTATATTAATGGCCGTTGCCGGAGCCAACAGCCTGTGCCCCGGCGATGAGACTGCGGCGCGACGCTCGCGTTCCGGACGCCCCCCGAGGGAAACGCCTACTATAATCCAAGCCTGACATCCCCGAGTGCGAATCTGCTCACTGTGACTCGACTTTCCAGCTCACCACCGCGCACCGCTCGATGAGCGAGTCCGACCCCAGCGACCTCGAAGGCACCACGCTTGGGAAGTATCGGCTGCTGAGGAAGATTGGTGCAGGCAATATGGCGGCGGTCTACCTCGGCCACGATCCGTTCATCGATCGGCCAGTCGCGGTCAAAGTCGCCCGTCCTGACCATCTTGCCTGTTCTGACAGCGGCGAGTTCTATAAGCAACTGTTTTTCAATGAAGCGCAGACTGCAGGCCTGCTCAAGCATCCGCACATTACGGCGATCTATGACGCCAGCGTCGACGGCCTGCACTACTACATCGTCATGGAATATGTGCATGGTGGAGACACGCTCGATCGCCACACCAGTGTCAACGATCTATTGCCGATAGGTGTCGTCACAGCGGTACTCTATCAATGCGCGATGGCGCTCGACTACGCGCACAAGCGTGGGGTCGTCCATCGCGACGTTAAACCGCGGAATATATTGCTGACGGAAGACAAGGAAGCCAAGATTTCTGATTTCGGCGTCGCCATTGCACCCGGACAACCCTCGGCAATGGCACCGGAACACGCCGGCTCGCCGCTGTATATGTCGCCGGAACAGGTGCGTCGCGAACAGGCCATGCCGCAAAGCGATCTGTTCTCTCTCGGGGTCGTGGCTTATGAACTGCTGACCGGGAAGCACCCGTTCCATGGCGAGAACATCGATGCAATCGAACACCGCATACTGAACACCACACCGCCACCAATACGCGAACTGCGGGCAGATGTACCGGGCGTCTATCAGCGCATCATCGACAAGGCGCTGGCAAAGAAATTACGACATCGCTACAAATCCGGCGTCGATATGGCGGCCGATATCGCACTGGTGTTCGATTTCCTTAAGGAATCCAAATACCGGCTGACGCAGCAGGAGAAATATCAGCAGGTCGGTAATCTGCATTTCTTCAAGGGCTTTCAGGACAGCGACCTGTGGGAGCTCATCAACGCCGCCGAATGGTTGCGGCTGGCGCAGGGCCAGGACGTCGTACAAGAGGGCCAGCGTGATACGTCGTTCTACGTCCTGGTCGATGGTGAAGTCGCGGTCCGCAAGAGCGGGCGAGATATTGTCCGGCTGTATCCCGGTGATTGCTTTGGCGAGATGGGACTCATCTCGCGTCGACCGCGAACGGCCGGAATCGTCGCCATCACCGATCTGACGGTTCTGCGGCTGCGGGATACCGTCATCGACAGGACCTCCATCAACTGCCAGTTGCGATTTCAGCGCCAGTTCCTGCTCGCTCTGATCGAGCGCCTCGAACACGCAACAGAACGAATCGCGACGGTCGGTGATCCATGACGATCGATCAATCCGGCGGCCACGATGGGTTTTCGTGCAAGGCGCAGCCCCAATGAATATGGCGCGCACGATTACATCGAGTTTTGGCCAACAATCGCTTACGCTCGAAATCTGTATCGAATTGCTGCAGCGCCAGCAGGCGTTATCCGACGCGCAGGTTGCGCAGATCCGCGGCTCTATCAATCCCAACGACGCACGCCATCCGATCATCCGCATTGCGGATTTGGGACTACGGAGTGCGCTGCCGAGCCAGGAACCGCTGACCCTCGAAAGCGTTACCCGCTTGATTGCGGAAGCGTGCGGAATGGCGTATTTCCGCATCGATCCGCTCAAAATCAACGTCGAAGCGGTTACTGCGCTCGTCTCGCAGGCATACGCAACGCGATTCAAGTTTCTCCCGGTCATCGTCGATGAACGCGAGATAACCATCGCCACGGCGGAACCATTCGCCAACGAATGGGAAAGCGAGCTCAGTCGAATCCTGAAGCGCACAATCACGCGCGTCATAGCGAATCCGCGCGATGTCGAGCGCTACCTGCGCGAGTTCTATGGTGTCAGCCGTTCGATTACCGGAGCCAGCAACAAGTCCTCGCTGGCCGAGCGTTCGCTGACCAATAATTTCGAACAATTGACCGAACTCGGCACGGTCGGCGAACCGGACGCCAACGACCGCCACATCGTGCATCTCGTCGACTGGCTGCTGCAATACGCTTTCGAACAGCGCGCGAGCGACATTCATGTCGAACCACGACGCGAGCAAAGCAATATCCGCTTTCGAATCGACGGCGTCCTGCATCTGATCCATCAACTCCCGACTACCGTGATCGGAGCGATTACGAGTCGCATCAAGTCGCTGGGTCGCCTCGACGTCGCCGACAAACGCCGCCCGCAGGACGGCCGGATGCGTACGCGCACTCCGAGCGGCCAGGAAATCGAGCTGCGTCTTTCGACGATGCCGACGACGTTCGGCGAGAAGCTCGTACTGCGTATTTTTGATCCCGAAAAACTTACTCAGCCGTTCGAGAATCTCGGTTTCAACCAGCACGATATGGCGCTGTGGAATGCTGTCGTCGTGCAGCCTCACGGGGTCATTCTGGTCACCGGTCCGACTGGCTCCGGCAAAACCACAACGCTGTATTCGGCACTCAAACGGATAGCCCGCCCTGAAGTCAACGTCTGCACCATCGAAGACCCGATAGAAATGGTCGAACCTCAGTTCAACCAGATGCAGGTACAAGCCAGTGTCGATATCGATTTTGCGGCTGGTGTGCGGACCTTGATGCGGCAGGATCCTGACATCATCATGATCGGCGAAATACGCGATCGAGAAACGGCCGATGTCGCCATTCAAGCGGCACTGACTGGCCATCTGGTCCTGTCGACACTGCATACCAACGATGCGCCGTCAGCAGTCACGCGCTTGATGGATATCGGCGTACAGCCGTTCCTGATTGGCGCTACGTTGCTCGGTGTCGTGGCGCAGCGGCTGGTCCGTACGCTTTGCCCGCATTGCCGCAAGCCCGGCACGCTGAACGCCGACGCATGGGAAGCCCTGATCCGCCCCCATCGGGTCAAACTGCCGACCAGCGTGATGATGCCGCAAGGGTGCGATGAATGCCGGCACACGGGTTTTCGCGGACGCGAAGGCATTTACGAGATCATGCGTCTGACGGCAGAACACAGCAGCTTGATCCGTCCGCAGATGCAGACCGCTGATCTGCGCAAAGTTGCGCTGCGTCAGGGCATGCGTCCGCTGCGGCTGTCCGGTGCGATCAAAGTCGCGGAAGGCAAGACGACATTGGAAGAAGTCATGAGTGTGGTGCCGCCGGCCGAGCACTAAAGCGGGTTCAACCCCGAGGATGATGATGCGCGTGCAGCGCTTTCAGTCTCGCGGCCGCAACATGCGTATAGATCTGAGTTGTCGAGATATCGCTGTGCCCGAGCAGCATCTGGACGACGCGAAGGTCGGCGCCGTGATTGAGCAGGTGCGTGGCGAATGCGTGGCGCAGTGTGTGTGGCGACACATCAGCGCGGATGCCGGCCCTGAACGCATATTTCTTGATTAGATACCAGAAGGCCTGGCGAGACATCGCCGCGCCGCGCCGCGTGACGAATAAAGCGTCGGCGAGCGCTCTGCGGCAAAGTCGCCCGCGCGCTTCGATGGCGTAGCGGGATAACCATCGCGCCGCCTCGTCGCCTAGCGGGACCAGGCGCTCCTTGCCGCCTTTACCTAACACCCGCACGACGCCCTGGCGCAAGTTCAACTCGGTTACTTCAAGCGTGACGAGTTCAGAGACGCGCAATCCAGTTGCATAAAGCAGTTCAATCATTGCGCGATCACGCAGCCCTTCCGGCGTCGCCGTGTCCGGCGCACCCAGTAGCGCATCGACTTCCGTTTCTGTCAGCGATTTCGGCAGGCTGCGTCCGAGACGCGGCGCACTAACGCGCAGGCTCGGGTCAACTGCAATGACTTTTTCGCGGACGAGATACTGATAGTAACGACGGATTGCAGACAGACGCCTGGCTCGGGTGCGCACGGCAAGCGTGCTGGACTGTGCCATGAAATCGAACAGACAGGCCTCGTCCGCCTGTTGCAGTGCCTTATCACGGGTCAGAAGAAAGCGTTCGAGGTCGCTCAGATCGGTGCGATATGCAGCAACGGTATTAGCGCTCAATCCGTATTCGACCCACAGATGATCGAGAAAGGCGAGAACAGTCGCAGGGTGGTCACTGGCAGCAGCCATTCCGGTGCTCGGCTGGATGGACGTCGGCATCATAGCAGCGTGGTCGCGAGCTGCGCCGCACATGCAGCGGCGGCTCCTTCATGCAAGGCTTGCGTTTGCCGGGAATTCTGCGCAAGTTATGCGCGAGTACTGGTTTAAGCTCGGGAGAGACGCCACGTGGATGATTGGTTTTCAGCAGCGCCGAAGTCAGTTGCGCCGGTCGTTCGAGACGCCGCTGCGCAGGCCGCAGTCGATGCGGCGACAGCGGGCATGGCGCTCTACCATTACGATTCCTGCATGTTCTGCGCGCGCGTTCGCCAAACCATCGCAGCGCTGGGGTTGACTATCGACCGACGCGACATACTGCGTGATTCCAGGCATCAACAGGTGCTGCTGGCCGGCGGTGGCAGCACGACTGTGCCCTGTTTGCGGATTGACGGCGTCGACGGGAAACCAGCGACGTGGATGTACGAGTCAGCCGACATCATTCGCTTTCTGCAAGAACGCTTCGGGCGACAGTCAGCTTGACGGAAAGCTCACGCTGGCAGTGATGCCGGCGGCGTGCACGCTCGGATCTGGCGTTGGCTGAGGCGGTACCGGAAATCCGGTACCGGGCTGAATCAAGCGCTCAGGCAGGCTTGATTTTTTCCTTGATGCGGGCGGCCTTGCCGCGGCGATCGCGCATGTAATACAGCTTGGCCCGGCGCACATCGCCGCGACGCTTCACTTCGATTTCAGCGATGATCGGGCTGTGCGTCTGGAAGACGCGCTCGACGCCCTCACCATGCGAAATCTTGCGCACTGTGAACGAGGAATTCAGACCACGATTGCGCTTGGCGATGACGACACCTTCGAACGCCTGCAGCCGCTCCCGATTGCCTTCCTTTACTTTCACCTGCACGACAATGGTATCGCCGGGCTCGAAAGCGGGAAGTGTGCGCTGCATCTGCTCTGCTTCGAGCTCTCTGATTATGTCCGCCATGACTGCTACTCTGGAATGGTGCGAGCGGCGGATAATACAGCAAAATCGAGCGAGTTTTCACCAGGATAGCGCAAGAAAACAAGCAACCCTCCGCTGCCAGGGGTGATTTTCGGGCCGTGTTCGCGGTTTTCAGGTAGCCGCAGGTACGGGGTGCGCTTCGATGAACTCGCGTAACAGTGCTTCGTCGTCCGTACTCAAATCGATGGCCGCCAGAAGGTCCGGCCGTCGCAGCCAGGTTCGACCCAATTGCTGCTGGCGACGCCAGCGTCGGATCGCAGCGTGGTCGCCGCTGAGCAGGACCGGCGGCACAGCGCTGCCGGCGACCGATTCCGGTCGCGTGTAGTGCGGATAATCGAGCAGCCCCGCCGCGAAAGAATCCTCCAGCGCCGATTGCGCGTCACCGAGCGCTCCCGGCAGCGTCCTGACGATGGCATCGATAATCAACATCGCCGGGACTTCGCCGCCGCTGACGACGACATCCCCGACCGACCATTCACTGTCGACATCTTCGCGCATCAGACGTTCGTCGATCCCCTCATAACGACCGGCTACGAGCACCAGATGTTGGTGGCCAGCAAGTTCACGCGCCGCCGCCTGGTCGAAGCGGCGTCCCTGCGGCGTGAGACAGGCAACGTGTGCGGACATCGCCGTCCGCATTCTGGCCTGCGCAATCGCGCGACGCAGCGGCTCGACCATCATGACCATGCCAGGTCCGCCGCCATAGGGCGTATCGTCGACCGTACTTCGCCTGTCTTCGGTGAAATCGCGCGGGTTGAGGGTATCGATCGCGACCAGGCCCTGTTCACAGCTGCGCCGTACGATGCCGGTCACACGAAATGCCTCGATCAACGGTGGAAACAGTGTGATGACGGTATAGGTTTTCATCGCAGACTGGCGCGAAGCTCAGTCATCGGGGTGCCAGTCGACATGCAGTAGTCCCGCTGCGCGCTCGACTTTCACGATGTAAACATCACGAACGAAGGGAATGAGCCGGGTCGTGTCGCCAATCACTTCGAGGACGTCGTGCGCGCCGTTCTCGAGCAGGCTACGAACGACACCGAGTTCGACCCCAGCCAGATTGAGCACCCGCAGACCAAGGAGGTCCGACCAGTAGTACTCGTCGTCCGCCAGCAGCGGTAACGCATCGCGATCGACGGCAATCTCGCTGCGGACGAGCGCAGCGGCAACATCCCGATCGTCGATACCGCTCAGGCGGGCAACGATGCCATTGCCCTGGACGCGTGTTTCTGCCGGCTTATATGCCAGCCAGGTGTCGCCCTGGCGCAGATACCAGTCGCCATAGCTGGCGATGTTCGAGCGAGGACGCGTATACGAGTGGATCTTGACCCAGCCGCGCGTTCCAAACAGCCCGCTGACCAGTCCGACCACAATCCGCTGCTCTGGCAGCTGCCTGCCCGTGTCCGGCAGACCGTCAGACTTTGCTGCGACGGCGGCCTCGTTCACGGACGATTCAATTCGAACGGTCGCCCATGATTACAAACTGCAATGCACTCAGGCAGCGGCGGCGACAGGCGCAGCGTGCGTACCAACGAGTTTGGTTACGCGATCTGACGGTTGAGCACCGACTGATATCCAGTAATCATAGCGTGCACGATCAAGACTGAAGGCCTGATCCTGCCCGGTCGCAAGCGGATTGAAATAACCGACACGCTCGATATGACGACCGTCGCGCTTGTTGCGGCCGTCGGAGACCACGATGTGATAGAACGGGCGTTTCTTGGCGCCGCCGCGTGACAGTCTGATAGTTACCATGAATGTTGATCCTCGAAGTTCTCTGGTGTGTGTCGGGCGCAGCGCAGATGTCGACGCCGCCGGGCATCTGCACCCACCTCGTCGCTAGTTACCGAGGCGCCCTGAGTCAGCCGGGCATTTTACGAGTAATCGGCTGTGAAAATAAAGCCATCTCTGGCGCGCCAGCGGCGGACGACGTGGTGCAGTAACGGAGTTAAGTCGATTGTTAACAATCATTGTCCAACCCATTGATAATCATGTCCTATATAATGCCGGTTAACACTGATTCCAAGGACATGACATTCCATGTGCAGCATTGCTCGCCGGCTCGGTCCGGCACTTGCCCTGCTTCTTGCTGCCCTATCTGCGGCTGCGTGGGCCGGTAGTACCGATGCTCCGACGTCAACGATCTCGGCCGGGCAACGCTATCTTGTCATCGGCAGTTTCGCGCGCCAGGAAAACGCGCGGCAGTGGGCGGCACTCAACGCGGATTTCGGGACTTCTGTGCAGCGGATCTTTATGAGCGACGGCCGCTGGTCATATCGCGTGCTGGTCGGACCGCTGTCGCTGCAGGAAACACCGTTGGTGCAAGCCATGCTGGACGCGGTCGGTGTCGCTGAACATTGGCCGTTGCCGGTTTGCGCGACAACGCCTTGTGCAGGTATCTCGCGGGCTACAGTCGCACTGATCGAAGCGCGCTGACCCGGTCGGTCGACCTTATCGATAGATGCGATCAGCCCAGGTGTCCGCTGTAGCGTAACCGCGCTTTGTTCAAGGCGGGGCCGAGCTGCTCGTGACAGCAGCTTCGCGGCCTGGACGCCGGAACTCAGACTGCCTTCATGCTTAGGCGGATGCGCCCCTGCTTGTCGACTTCGAGCACTCGGACTTTGACGACATCGCCTTCGCTCAGCTTGTCGCTGACGTTTTCGACGCGCTCGTTCGAAATCTGCGATATGTGAACGAGACCGTCCTTGCCTGGCAGGATATTGACGAACGCGCCGAAATCCATGAGTTTCTGCACCCGGCCTTCGTAGATTTCGCCGACTTCGACATCTGCGGTGATGGCCTGCACACGCGCACGCGCAGCCTGGCCGGCAGCGTTGTCGACCGATGCAATCTTGACCGTTCCGTCATCGTCGATATCGATGGTCGCGCCGGTCTGCTCGGTAATCGCGCGAATGACTGAGCCACCTTTGCCGATGACGTCGCGAATCTTGTCCGGCGGGATCTTGAACGTGATGATGCGCGGTGCATGCTCGCTCATTTCGGTGCGTGCCCGCTCAAGCACCTTGTTCATTTCACCCAGAATGTGCATGCGACCCTGACGTGCCTGCGCCAGCGCAGTCTGCATGATCTCCGGCGTGATGCCCGAGATCTTGATGTCCATCTGCAGGGCTGTGATACCACCAGCCGTTCCTGCCACCTTGAAATCCATGTCGCCCAGGTGATCTTCGTCACCCAGAATGTCGGAGAGGACGACATAACGGTCGCCTTCCTTGATCAGTCCCATCGCGATACCCGCGACCGGAGCACTGAGCGGAACGCCAGCGTCCATCAGCGCGAGACTGGTCCCACACACGGAAGCCATCGAACTGGACCCGTTGGATTCCGTGATTTCCGAAACCACACGAACAACATAAGGGAAGGTGGTCATGTCCGGCATGACCGGCTGGATGCCGCGTTTCGCCAGCCGTCCGTGACCAATTTCACGACGTTTCGGCGAACCCACGCGCCCGGTCTCGCCGACCGAGAACGGGGGGAAGTTGTAATGGAGCATGAACGGTTCGCGACGCTCACCTTCGATAGCATCGATGATCTGCGAATCTCTCTCGGTACCGAGCGCGATCACGACCAGCGCCTGGGTTTCGCCGCGGGTAAACAGCGCCGAACCATGAGTGCGCGGCAGTACACCGACTTCGACGGTAATCGCTCGGATATCGTCACGACCACGACCGTCGATGCGCGCGCGCCCTTCGATCACATTGCCGCGAACCAGGGTGTATTCGAGATCCTCGATCGCCGCAGCGACTTCGCGCTCACTCCAGGCTGCATTTTCGCCGCCCGCCAAAGCGGTGACGATTTCCTTACGCAGAGCCGAGAGCTGATCTCGTCGTGCAAGCTTGTCTACGACGCCGTAAGCAGTCGCGATCGCGGGACGGAACTGTTCAGCTAACGCAGTGTTCAACGCGGTCTTCGGTTCTGCCGCCTGCCATGGCCACGGCTGGCGCTTCACCTTGCCGGCCAGCTCGTTGATGGCGTTGATGGCCACCTGCATCTGCTGGTGACCGAAAACGACCGCGCCGAGCATCACTTCCTCGGACAAACTCTTAGCTTCGGATTCGACCATCAAGACCGAGCTGGCAGTACCGGCAACGACGAGGTCAAGTGCCGAATCAGTCAGCGCGCCGAAGCTCGGATTGAGCAGATACTCGCCATCCTTGTAGCCGACGCGGGCGGCGCCGAGCGGCCCGTCGAACGGCAGATCGGACACCGCCAGCGCCGCCGAGGCACCCAGCAGTGCCGGAATATCCGGGTCAACGGCCGGGTCGAGTGACATCACGGTCGCGATAATCTGAACTTCGTTCTTGAAGCCTTCGGGAAAGAGTGGACGTATCGGTCGGTCGATCAGGCGGGAGGTCAGCGTTTCTTTTTCAGTCGGTCGGCCTTCGCGTTTGAAAAAGCCGCCGGGGATTTTGCCGGCAGCGTAAGTACGTTCCTGATAATCGACAGTCAATGGAAAGAAATCACGTGTCGGGTCGGCTTTCCGGCTGCCCACAACCGTCGTCAGAACAACCGTCTCGCCCATCGTCACCAGCACTGCGCCCGAGGCCTGCCGGGCAATACGTCCTGTTTCCAGCGTTACGCTGTTGCTTCCATACTGAAAAGTGACCTTCGAGGGCGACATAGACTTTACCTGTTCAAATAACGATCAGCCGCAGCCGTAATGCCGCGGCGGGAGCGGGAAGATAGCGGGACGCAGACGTAAGACGCGCTTATTTGCGTAATCCCAGGCGCGAGATCAGTTCGCGATATCGATCGACGTCGCGTCGCTTGAGGTAATCGAGCAGCTTGCGCCGACCGTTGACCATGCGCAGAAGTCCCTGGCGGGAGTGGTTATCGTGCTTGTGGAGCTTGAAATGCTCCGACAGATCGTTGATTCGCGCCGACAGGAGTGCGACCTGCACTTCGGGCGACCCGGTATCTGTGCCGCTCAGCTGATACTCGCTGATGATCGCGCTCTTGTGCTCGTTGGACAAAGCCATCTACAGACTCCCTACACCGCTACTTGACTGTTATTTCGATAGAAATGGCCGCGCATTCTAACCGCTGCGAGGCCTGCTAACAAGCGTGTCATGCGCGCATCAGCAATAAATTACCGGGTGATCCAGGGGCTGTGGCCTGAACAGTCGCCGCGGGGCGATACGGCCATCATCCAACATCTCGCCGACACCGATGAAGCGCGCAGTGGCGTCATAGAGGCGGAGCAACCCCGGCTGCGAGCCCTGCCCGATGACCTGCACTGCCTGCCCTCGGGCAAAATAAAATGCGGCGTCGTCGCCGAGCTCGACGCGCGGCATGCCGCCGAGTGCACTGTCTACTGGCAGAAGCAGCGCGTCGAGTGCCGCGGCTCCCGCCGCACCGCACGCATCGAGATCCGCAAAGCTGCTGGCCGCCGACAACCGGTAAGGACCAGCCTGTTCACGTCGAAGCGCGGACACGAACCCACCACAGCCGAGGACCTCACCGAGATCTTCGGCCAGGGTCCGAATGTAGGTGCCTTTTGAGCAGGTCACATCGACCACGAGTCGCGGATTGTCGAACGACAAGACGTCGAAGGCATGGATAGTCACCTGTCGGCTTTCGCGTTCGATTTCGATGCCTTGATGCGCAAGTTTGTAGAGTGGTTGCCCGTTACGTTTGAGTGCCGAATGCATCGGCGGGATCTGGGCGATCGCGCCACGGAAGCCGACCACTGCCGCCTCGATCGCAGCCAGGGTGAGTCCTTCAGTCGGGCGGCTCGAAGTGACCTCGCCTTCGCAATCCCCGGTCGTCGTGCGTTGACCGAGCGTGAATTCGGATACATACCGCTTGTCGGCCTCGAGCAGAAACTGGCAGATCTTGGTCGCTTCCCCGAAACAGATCGGCAGTAGTCCGCTGGCTTGCACATCGAGATTGCCGGTGTGCCCGGCTTTCATGGCGTCGAACGTGCGCTTGGCGCGCTGCAGGGCTTCGTTGGAGCTCAATCCGCACGGCTTATCGAGCAGCAGGATACCGTTGACATCGCGTCCACGCCGGCGCCGTACACCCATCAGCTGGCGGATTCCGATCGGCCGTCAGCTTGCAGCAGCCGGGCGATTCGGTCGCCGCGCTCAATCGCCTCGTCGAGCCGGAATTGCAGCACCGGCGTACGCTTGGTACGCAGCGCGACCGCCAGTTCGCCCTGCAGATCAGCTGCGCGCGCGTTGATGTTGCGCAGGCAGGCCGGTTTGTCGAGCGCATCGCCGTACAAGCTCAAATAGACAATGCCGCGGCGTAAGTCTGGCGCCAATTCCACTTCGGTGATTGAGGCCAGCGCCCCGGCTTGCGTGCGTACGAGATCGTTCAACGGTGCCGCCAGTGCTTTTTTCACACTGGCAGCAACGCGATCAAGACGACTGAATCCGGGTCGACGAGGCATCGCCGGGACCGCCTCAGACCGTGCGCGCGACGATGGTGCGCTCGTAGACTTCGATCTGATCGCCTGGCTTGACATCCAGATAGTTGCGCACGCCGATACCGCACTCGGTACCTGAGCGGACTTCGCTGACGTCGTCCTTGAAGCGCCGCAACGAATCGAGTTCACCCTCGTGGATGACAACGTTCTCGCGAAGCACGCGTATCGGACTGCTGCGTCTGACCACCCCTTCGGTGACGATGCAGCCGGCAATCTGACCGAGCTTGGACGAGCGGAACACATCGCGAACCTGCGCAATGCCGATGATCGACTCGCGCACTTCGGGCGACAACAGGCCGTTGATGGCTGCTTTGACGTCATCGATGACATCGTAGATGACGCTGTAGTAGCGCAGATCCAATCCTTCGTCTTCGACCATCTTGCGCGCCGAGGCTTCGGCACGGACGTTGAAGCCAACGATGATGGCACGCGACGCAAGCGCAAGATTCACATCGGACTCATTGATACCACCGACACCGCTGGAAACGACGTCGACGCGGACTTCCTCGTGGCTCAGGCGACGCAGCGCATCGCCCAGCGCCTCACACGAACCCTGCACGTCGGTCTTCAGCAGAATGCGTACCGAGGACGGCCCGCCATCTTTCATGGCCGCGAAGAGATTTTCCAGCTTGGTCGCCTGCGAGCGAGCCATCTTGACCTCACGATCCTTGTCGAGTCGATAAGAGGCGATTTCGCGCGCTTTACGTTCGTCGTCGACGACCATCGCCTCGTCGCCAGCGTTCGGCGTGCCGGACAGACCCAGCACTTCGACCGGCTCGCTCGGGCCGGCGACATCGAGTTGTTCGCCGCGCGCGTTGGTCATCGCGCGGACGCGCCCGAATTCCGTCCCAGTCAGCAGAACATCGCCGCGTTTCAGACAACCGCCTTGCACGAGTACGGTGGCGACCGGGCCACGACCTTTGTCGAGGCGGGACTCGATTACGGTTCCTTTGGCCGGACCACTGGGCGGTGCTTTCAACTCGAGCACTTCTGCCTGCAGTGAGATGGCTTCGAGCAGATTCGAGATGCCGGCACCGGTCTTGGCCGAGACCTGAATGAACGGTGTATCACCGCCCCAGTCTTCGGGCATGACGTTACGGTTCGCCAGTTCCTGCTTGATCCGTTCCGGGTCGGCACCTGATTTATCGATCTTGTTGACGGCAACGATCATCGGTACGTTGCTGGCACGCGCGTGTTTGACCGCTTCCTCGGTCTGCGGCATGACGCCGTCGTCGGCCGCCACGACCAGAATGACGATGTCGGTCACTTTGGCGCCACGGGCACGCATTGCGGTGAATGCCTCGTGACCGGGCGTATCCAGAAACGTGATCGACCCGTGATCGGTCGCGACCCGGTAAGCCCCTATATGCTGCGTGATGCCGCCGGCTTCCCCTGCCGCGACGCGCGCGCTGCGGATATAATCGAGCAGCGAAGTCTTGCCGTGATCGACATGACCCATGATCGTCACCACCGGCGCCCGTGGTTCTAGATTGCCTGCGTCCTGCACCACCTCACGCAAATCTTCCTCGATGGCGTTCTCGCGGATCAGCTTCGGCTTGTGGCCGAGTTCTTCGACCACCAGGGTTGCCGTTTCCTGGTCGAGAAGTTGATTGATGGTGACCATGCTGCCCATGCTCATCATCACCTTGATCACTTCAGCCGCTTTCACCGACATCCGCTGCGCCAGTTCGGCCACTGTCAGGCTGCCTGGAATCGCAACTTCGCGGACGACGGGCGCCGTCGGCCGTTCGAAACCGTGCTTCGCAGCTCCTGTCGGAACGACGCGCCGCGAAGTCGGCTTTTTGCGACGTCTGCCGGCCTTGTCGCTGGCAACGTGCAGTTCTTTGCGACCGCTGCGATTGTCGTCATCGCGTTCACGACCTTTGCCTTTGGACGCGCCCTTTTTCTTGTCTGCGCCCGGCGCAGCGGCCGGCGCGGCGGGTGCCGGACGCGACTGCGGCGCAGCACCGCCCGCCGGCATGGAACGCGGCACAGCAGCTGGCTCGGAGCGTGCGGCGTTGCCGTCGTTTCGATGCTGTTCGGCTTCGCGTCGGCGTGCTTCGTCTTCGGCGCGGCGTATTTCTGCGGCCGCTTCCTCATCTTTATGCGCGCGCTCGACGGCGAGCCGTTCCTCTTCGACCTGGCGCGCCGCTTCTTCCTCGGCACGCGCCCGATCGCGCTCGGCCGATTCTTTTTCGATGCGCGCGGATTCCTCGTCCTGGACGACGCTGCGTTTGACGTAAGTCTTTTTCTTGCGGACTTCGACACTGACGGTCTTGGTTGTCGTCGCCGCTTTCGGATTCGGTCCGCGCGGCCGCAGCCGACCGCGTTCGGCGGGCACTTTCAGTTCGCTGACGGTCTTGCGCTTCAGCGTGATCTTGGCCGGTTCTGGCGTCGACTCATTCTTGCCGTGCATTTTGCGCAGATAAGTCAGTAGCTGGGTTTTTTCATCATCGGAAATGGAATCCGCAGCCGATTTCGGCGGCAGACCAGCTTCAGCCAACTGTTGCAGCAAGCGGTCGACGGAAATTCCGACGACGCCGGCAAACTGCTGAATTGTCACATCAGCCATCCGCGCGCTCCTCGCTGTGATTGTTGTCCCCGGCTCCGGCGAACCACGGCTCGCGGGCTTTCATGATCAGCGCCGCTGCGCGCTCCTGGTCGAGATCGCCCAGTTCGAGCAATTCATCGACTGCCAGATCGGCCAGGTCATCCATCGTCACGATACCGGCAGCGGCCATGCGATAAGCCAGATCTTCGTCCATGCCTTCCATCCCGAGCAGGTCGGCGGCCGGATGCGCATCGCCGAGTTTCTCTTCGTTGGCGATTGCACGGGTCAGCAGGATATCTTTCGCGCGCTGGCGTAATTCGAGAACCAGCGCTTCGTCGAACTCCTCGATATCGAGCATCTCGGATTCCGGCACGTAGGCTACTTCCTCGACCGAGGTAAACCCTTCCTGCACGAGAATGATCGCGACCTCTTCGTCGACGTCGAGCATCTGCTGGAACATACGCTGATTTTTGACGACTTCTTCCTCATTCTTGCGCTCGGCTTCGGATTCCGTCATCACGTTCAATTCCCAGCCGGTCAGCTGACTCGCCAGACGCACGTTCTGCCCGTTGCGGCCGATGGCCTGGGATAACTGGTCCTCGACCACGGCCACGTCCATCGAGCGAGTGTCTTCATCGACGAGGATGGAGACGACTTCGGCGGGCGACATCGCGTTGATGACGAATTGGGCCGGATTCTCGTCCCACAGAATGATATCGACGCGTTCGCCGCCCAGTTCGTTCGATACTGCCTGTACGCGTGAGCCGCGCATGCCGACGCAAGCGCCGACCGGATCGATGCGCTGGTCGCGACTGCGTACCGCGATCTTGGCGCGTAGTCCCGGGTCGCGCGCAGCGTGCAGGACTTCGATGACGCCTTCACCGATTTCCGGGACTTCGAGTTTGAACAGTTCAATCAACAGTTCACGCGCGGTGCGGCTGACGAACAGCTGCGGGCCGCGTTTCTCGGGACGGACATCGAACAGGTAACCGCGTATGCGATCACCGGATCGAACGAGTTCTCGCGGAATGAGATGGTCCTTGGTAACGATGGCCTCGGCATTACCACCGAGATCGACATAGACATTCCCGCGCTCGACGCGCTTGACGATGCCCATGACGAGTTCGCCAATGCGGCTATGATAAGCCTCGACGACCTGCGCACGCTCGGCCTCGCGCACTTTTTGCACGATGACCTGTTTGGCGGTCTGCGCGGCGATGCGCCCGAACTCAGCCGCTGCCAGCGGTTCTTCGATGAACTCTCCGCCAAGCTGGGCGGGTTGTCCCGCAGGCGCGTCGTTCAGCCACACCTGGCGCGCGGGATGCGGCAACTCGCCAGCGGCAATCTTGACGGCCGAGAGCACGGCATCTTCGTGGCGTTCGTCATCGACGCTGTAGGTCGGCTGCGCCTGCGCGGGATCGATAATTTCCCAGCGACGGAACGCCTGGTAATCGCCGGTTTCACGATCAATCGCGACGCGACAATCGACGTCCTCTTCGAAGCGCTTCTTGGTCGCGCTGGCGAGGGCCGCCTCAAGGGCCTCGAAAATGATCTCCTTGGTCACGCCCTTCTCATTGGACACGACGTCGACGACTGTCAGTATTTCTTTGTTCATCAATCGCTTACCTAAAGCGTATCAATCGTTCACGGCAGGCTTGCCGCGCTTTCGCGGGGCCGTCCAGTCGGCGACGAGCTTCGAACGTTCGACATCTCGAAAGGCCACTCGGACTGCTATCCCTTCATTCTCGATAACGAGGTCTTCCTCGCCCACTTCGCGCAATACACCCTGCAATCGCCGGCGCCCGTCCAGCAGCGCGCGCAAGCGAACCGCCACGCATTCGCCGACGAAGCGCCGATGCTGTGCGAGCGTGAACAGCGGACGGTCGATGCCCGGCGACGACACTTCGAGCGTGTACTCACCGCGCACTAGCTGGCCTGCGTCGAGTACGTCGGCCACCTGGCGACTGACCCGCTCGCAGTCCTCGACGGTGATGCCGTCGGCGTGGTCGATAAACAAGCGCAGCAACTGCGACGTTCCCGAACGACTGCGCTCGATGCCCAGCAGCTCGTAGCCGAGTCCGGCTATAGTCGGTTCCAACAAAGTTTCGAGCCTGTCCGCCAAACCGCGCCTCCATCCCCAAAATAAAAAGCCCCGTCTCCCGGGGCCTTTTTATTTGGTAGCGGGGGCAGGATTTGAACCTGCGACCTTCGGGTTATGAGCCCGACGAGCTGCCAGACTGCTCCACCCCGCAATTGAGACGGCGGATGATAGTCACCTAAGATGAATTGTTCAAGCGTTGGATATCATCGCCGATATACGGCGGCGCGCTCACCGCCCGTGATACCAATTAATGTCGACAGTGTCCGATTGAATTCAAAGCGCACAGGCGTCCATCCACCCAGATGGCATGATCGAAGCGGGCGTCGGCATAGCGCGCGCCATCCAGACTGGCGCCGCCAAGATCGGCATAGCGCAGATCAGCGCCGCTGAGATTGGCGTGATTGAGGGTGGCGTGACGGAGGCTGGCGCCGAGCAGGCGGGCATTGGACAAATCCGCTAGCCGCAAATCGGTGCCGCTGAGATCGGCATAAGCAAGGTCGGCGCGTTGCAGATGGGCTGAAGCCAGACTCGCGCCGCTGAACTGCGCGCTGCGCGCCGACAGTCCCTGCAGCCGGGCGTCATCGAGTTCCGTGCCTGCTTTGTTGCAGAAATCCCAGACAGTGGCCGCACCTGGCGGGCTGGTGCAATCCACGGTGGTGTGCTGGCGGGGCATCGCCATATCAATCGCAATCGCGACCAGAATGACCAGCAGGAGTCCTGTGACCAGCAGTGTGCAACGAACACCTGGTGGCGACGGTCGCAGGCTGGCCCACACTCGCGCTGAACGCGCGCGGCGTGCGCGGAGTTCTGGTGCTTCTGCTGCGCGCCTGTCTGGCCCGCCGCGGAGATCTTCCGCCGCATCACCGGGTGACTCAGTGTCGCGTCTGTCGGTGCGCCGCTCATCGTGTACCGGCAGTTCCCGCAATGCGCCACTCGGCAAGGGCACCAGCTCCTCGACTGATTTCCAGACCAGGCGATCGCTACTGAGACTATCTGTCGCACGGACCCGGCCGAGACCGACGTTGCGGATGATGATTTCCCACGAGAATGGACCGTGGATATGGTCGCCACGTTTGACATACCAGGTACTGGTATCGACCGGGTGTAAGTCCGCCATCGTTGCCACACGCATGTCTGACCCACCTGTTCGTTATCTGACAGTTCGCCGGCCCTGCGGCTCATCCCGCTGCGAGGTCAAGTTCCCGCGCTCGCCGCCGCTGTCCTCGCCATGCAGATCCAGTTTCCGAATGTGCCACTGCTGATTGCCGCAACGAGAAGCTCGGAGCTTGCCGCGTGGTCGCTCAATCAGCTGTTGACTGCCGAGGTTATCGGCCATGGCACGGATAACTCCACCGCACTTCGCATCGATGGCAGGGTCTTGACTGCGCGCAGCGAGCCAACGCTGATCAGCGGACAACGCCTGACCGTCCTGGTCAGCCAGCTCGAACCGACCATCGTGCTGAAAGTCGTGACACCGCCGCCGGAGTTGCCGACCGTCGCATTCGTGCTCGCGCGTGGACTGGCGCGCACCCTGCCGCAACAGGCAACGCCGCAACAGACCATTCGCTTGATAGATCAGCTGCAGACACTGACTGAAAACGGCATGCCTGGCGCACCGCTCCACACCTCGATGGATACGGAACAACTGGCCGTCCCTGCATCGCATGTCCTGCGTGCTCTACCGGCGCCGGCGATGCTGCTCGACGCGCAAAGTTTGCGGAACGTCATTGAACAAGCGGGTACGCCGACGGAAGCACGCCTGCAGGGCGCGATCGAACGCGGCCGTACCGATATCACAGCGGTTATGACTGGTGACCTGCGCGCCACGCTGCTCACCGCTCGTACTGCGTTCGTTCAAGCCCATGGACCTGAGTTTCCAGTGGCTCGACTGGCGCTTTCGACAATCCGTGCTGACCTGTCCTCAAGCGGCGCAGCGGGCACCGCAGCGGCGCCGGTGGCAGTACAGTCTGACGTCTCCGATGCGAGCACTCAGAGCGCGCCTATCGACGCGACTGTGCTCGAATTGATTGATCATGTCGTGGCCCGATTACAGGCTCATCATCTGCAGAATGTCGCCACGACAACAGCGACAACGACGCAGTTCGTCGTCGAGTTGCCACTGCAGCACGCTGAGCACAGCGAGATCCTGCGATTTGAGTATGACGGTGAAAGCACTCGCCGCGACGAACCAGACAGACCGGCACGCGCCCAGGTCATCATCAGTCTGCTGCTGGACGACGGGCATGAATTCACGGCCCGCATTCGACTGCATGACAATGTACTCGGGATCAGAATCGGCTCCGACGATGTCAGCTTCAATCATCAGCTCGCCGTACGCCAGGACGAACTTCGGCGTGGACTGCAGGCACAGGGTCTCGAAGTCGGTGAGCTGGTCGTCGGTCTATTTGACGTCGATAAGGGGCCGCGCCTGCCTGCCGGTCCGTTAATCGACGCGCGTGTCTGAGCTGATCGAATGGACCATCGTGTCGCCGTCGCTGTCGCACTGCAATGGGATGGGCAGGCTGCGCCACGGGTCATCGCGAAAGGCCGCGGCGAACTTGCCGCCAGGATTGCCGAAGTGGCCGCCGAGCATGGTGTGCCGATAGACGACGACCCGCAGATTGTCGAAGTTCTCGCGACCGTCGATATCGGCCAGCAGGTGCCGGAGTCACTGTTCGTCGCAGTGGCGGAAATACTTGCGTTTGCTTACAGCATCAAGGGCAGTCTGCCCAGTCATCTGATCGAGCGCTACGCCAAGCGTCCGTGACGCCAGTCAGCCCACGTAGTGTTTAGCGGCGGGTCACGGTGGGCCGGCAGGCTGTCGTTTACGGGCAGCTTCGATCTCGGCAATAAGCTGCCAGATGAGCGGATCCTGCTGGCCCGCTGCCGACGACAGGACCTGCGCCCGCTCGGCCAGCTCTTGCGCCTGTTCCAATTCCCCGCGATGCAAATGCGTGTAGGCCAGCTGAGTCCAGACCGCGGCATTATCGGGACTCAATTTGAGCGCGCGTTCGAGCGCCGCCTGAGCGCGTTCCCATTCGCCGCGCGCGGACGCCTCACGCGCCTGATCGAGCAATGACTGTACGGCCGGATTGGCCGGCGGCAGCATCGTTGCCGGAGACTCGGCGCGCGCCAGTTGTTCGTCGTCAGGGCCCGCCTCCAGCGGTAACACGGTCGGGTTTTCTGGCGGCAACGCCGGCATCGGGATCGCGCGCGCTGTCGATGCTTTGCTGGCCGTCGCCGATGACACTGTCGCTGGCGCGCTCGTCGTCGCTTTGGCTTTCGCGCGGTCTTCTATCGGCGCCGATGATCCACCGGTACTGGCACAGCCGCCCGCGAGTGCGAGTGCGCCCCACATCAGCACGGTTATTGTCCAGTTGCCTGCGGCCATACGTTTCTGAACCTGTCTAGTATGCTCCCGCCCGAAGGTGCGACGTCGGCCGCTGCGCCACATTGAGCGCGTGTTGTACGTGGACTGCGTCGGTGCAGCGGGATCAACGTCCCGCCGGGACATTCCGGCGGCAGGATCTCACTCGTCGCAAGCTCCACACGCTGCCATTGTACGTCTGCCGGCAGTCCTGCTTTCACTCCTTCGATACCGACGGTCCGCAAGCTTGCCGCCCATACCTTGAGCGCGCCGCTGCTGCCCGTCAACCCGACCGGCGCATTGTCGTCGCGACCAATCCACGCCACTGCCAGCAGATTACCGCCGAAGCCGGCGAACCAGCTGTCGCGGCTGTCGTTCGAGGTGCCGGTTTTACCGGCGAGCGGCCCTATCCCGGGTAGTTCGCGCTCGAGCCCGCGCGCGGTGCCTTCCGCGACGACGCGCGTCAACGCATATCGAACCAGTGCCGCCGTAGCCGGCTGCATGACGGGCTTCAAACGCAATGCATACCGATTCAGCTTTTTCTGCTGTTGGTCAGTCACGGCCGATATCGCCCGCAGCGGTATACGAAAGCCATCGTTGGCGACCACTGTATATAGTTCGGCCAGTGCCAGCGGCGAGAGATCGATGGCACCCAGCAGCAACGATGGGTAGGGCGCAAGGTGCTCGCCCATACCAAGATGCTCGAGATAGCGCGCGACGTTGCCGAGACCCAGACGCAGACCGAGATTCACGGTCGCGAGATTCAACGATCGGGTGAGCGCGTATAGCAGTGTCACTTCGCCGTGTTCGTCACCATCGTAATTCTTCGGCTGCCATTTACGACCACGCTCGTCCGTCCAGTTCACTGCAATGTCAGACAGCGGCGTCAACAGCGAGTAGCGTTCCGGCTGATCGAGCGCGGCGGCATAGACAAACGGTTTGACCAGTGACCCGATAGGGCGCCGAGCATCGACTGCGCGATTGAATCCGGCGTACTGCGGATTGCGATCACCTACCATCGCCAGGATTTCGCCGCTGGCAGGTGCTGCGGCCACAAACGCCGCCTGCAGCCCCTTGCGCCGCGTGCTCTTTTCGATCGCGGCGACGGTACCGGCCAGGCCAGCTTCGGCAGCACGTTGCACATCGACATCGAGCGTCGTGAAGATGTTCAATCCGGCAGCGTTCAGAACTCCAGCATCGTACTCGCGCAACAATTGCCGCCTCACCACCGAAAGGAAGGCCGGGAAATCGCGCCCGCCAGGTCGTGCGCCGGTATGCAGATGCAGTGGTCTTGCGCGCCACGCCGCCAGTGAGTCGGCCGGGATCAAGCCAGCCTTGGCCATTACCCCGAGCACAACGTTTCGCCGCTGCAAAGCGCGCTCGGGGCGCCGTCGCGGATCGAACGCAGACGGTCCTTTCACCAGCCCAACCAGCATCGCCTGCTCGGCGACGTCGAGTTCGGCAAGGGGCTTGGCAAAGTAGAAATTGGCAGCGAGTTCGAAGCCGTGGATGGCACGATCGCCATCCTGTCCCAGGAACACTTCATTGATGTAAGTCTCGACTATCTCCTGCTTGCTGTAGCGCCGCTCCAGTGAGACCGCCATCAACATTTCTTTCAGCTTGCGCGACAGTCGCCGCTCGTGAGTCAGGTACAGATTCTTGACGAGCTGTTGCGTCAGGGTGCTGCCACCCTGCGCCACGCGCTGGGCAAGGACGTTGACCCATAACGCACGCAACAGGCCGGTGAAGTCGACGCCATGGTGTCGAAAGAATCGTCGGTCTTCGACGGCGACAAGATTGGCGACGAACTCCGCTGGAACCTCATCCAACTTGAGCAGCTTGCGATCTTCAAAACGGTTCGGATTGATACGCCCGATCTCGAGCGGTTCGAGACGCATCAGATCGACCGGCCCGCTCGAGCGTTGATTGACGATAGCGGCGACGTGACCGTCGGCAAACTGCACCTGCACGTGGCGCGGTGGTTCGGGTTCGTCCCAGAAAGCAAATCCGCGCGAACTGAATTCGATGCTGCCCGATGCTTGTGCGAACTGCCCTTGCGCGCCCGGTTGCGTAACTTTTTCATAGCCGAGCTGGCGGAGTTCACTAGCCAGGCGGGCAGGTGCCAGGGAGGCGCCGACGTAAAGCTCTAACGGTCGCGCGAAAACCCGTGCCGGCAGATCCCAGCGACGATTTTCGAATGCCGTGACTACTTCGCGATCCAGCCATAGCCAATAGGCGAAGCCGACGAGGCCAGCCCACACAATCAGGTGCCGCAGGTAGAACCACGCACCGCGGACGACGCGACGAGGGGTACCAGGCGGCTCCGGCGCAGGCTTACGCGCATCGGGATTGCGCACCGAGGGTGGTGATTTTCGATCAGCCATATACGGGATCACTATCGACGTGACGGGCGACGCACGCGCTCACGACCGGCCAGGCAGGCTCACGGTAGCGGTATGCGACGGACAATCCGGAAAGCAGGCGAATGCACTGCAAACGCCGCCCGATCCGCCATAAAAAAAAGCCCTTCCCATCAGGGAAGGGCTTCAATCGACAGGTTACCGTGCGGCTGTTGCCTATCGGCATCGCCGCAACTCTCGGTAGCCGTGGCTCGGGGCTGCGATCAAGAAGCTTTGTGCTTTCGATCGTATTCCCGCTCCCACTTCCTTGCGAACGTATCTACAGCTCTTTTCATCGCTGCGCGCTTAGTATGCTCGGCTTTCCGTAGCCGGGCTGCCTCCCTGCGCGCCGCGAGTCGGGCGCGGACTTCTGCTTTCGCAGACTGCAACCGCTCGCGTTCGTCAGGTTGGCTTTCGCGCGCCGTTAGTTTTTTCGAGCTGCTTTCTTCGCTACGGCTTTCTTCTTGGTCGCCTTCTTGGCAACCTTCTTCTTGGCTACCTTCTTCTTCGCAGCTTTCTTCTTCGCTGCAGGTGCCTTCTTGGCCACCTTCTTCTTCGCGGTCTTCTTGGTCGTGACTGCGGCTACTTTTTTCTTCGCCGCTTTCTTTTTCGCTTTCGCCATTATGAGGCCCCCTTACTGACTATTGATAAAGGTTAAGAACGCAACACCACGGCGCCTATATACATCACAAAAAAAAGATGTGCAATGGACTTACAACATTTTTTTCGACTCGCTTGTATTTCACACCACCCCGCCGCCGGCATGATCGACGCGTTTTGAATGTCGACAACGCACTTCAAAACTTGAAATCAACGCGTGTTCGAATCGAGTGCGGCAAATATTTTGTCGCGTATTTCTTCGACGCCGCCGATGCCCGCAATCGCGACGTAACGCATCTTTCCGTCACGCTTCGCAAGGTCGGCATAGAACGCGATCAATGGTTCAGTCTGGTCGTGGTAGACCGCCAGACGCGTTCGCACCGTCGCTTCGAGATCGTCGTCGCGCTGAATCAGAGGTTCACCGGTGACGTCATCCTTGCCCGCCACTTTCGGTGGATTGAACGCGATGTGATACGTCCGACCGGACACCTGATGGATGCGTCGCCCTGACATGCGTTTGACAATCTCCTCGTCGTCGACCGCGATTTCGATCACGACGTCGATGGAGATCCCGGCAACGGCTAGTCCTTCAGCCTGTGGAATGGTGCGCGGAAATCCGTCGAACAGAAAACCATGCGCGCAATCGGACTCACGCACGCGTTCGCGGATCAAGCCGAGGATGATTTCGTCAGAAACCAGGCCGCCTGCATCCATGATTCCTTTCGCTGCAACACCGAGCGGTGTGCCCGCTTTGACAGCAGCGCGTAACATATCGCCGGTCGAGATCTTGGGAATGCCATAATGTGCGCAGATCAAATCGCCCTGCGTTCCCTTGCCTGCGCCCGGCCCCCCCAACAATATGATTCGCATTGTCTTTCTCCAACGATGATGGCGTGTGCTGTGTCGTGTTCCAGTCGCGTGGCAACGCCCGCGAGCGCGGGCTCGAGCGTTCGTCGTCGTCGTCGCTGGAATGGACGACTCGCGTGCGTGAGCGAGTCGGATGGCTCGGCTATATTATGCAGCGTCCCGGTCCTGGTTCCCCACGCAACATGAAAATCGATTTCGATGAGAACACCGGACTGCTCGCCATTTCGAGCTATGCCGATGGCTGGATCCGCGTCGGCGAGCAGCGGATCGATTCGCCCTGCGTGGTCACACCGATGACGATCAGAACCGATATTCTGCCCGCCACGGTTGACGCTTTCAGCCTCGAGCACTGCACCGCTCTGCTTGAACTGAAACCAGAAATCCTGCTGCTCGGCACCGGTCTTCGCCAGCGCTTCGTCGACCACACATTGCACCGCTATCTCGCCGCTGCCGGTGTCGGCCTCGAAGTGATGAACCTCGGGGCGGCGTGTCGCTCATTCAATGTCCTGGTCGGAGAACAGCGGGCCGTGGTCGCGGCCCTGTTCATGGACTGACGACACGATTTGCGCTTCACAACTCCGCGAACAGCGCGTCGACCGAGAATCCTTCGCGCTCCAGGATCTGCCGCAACCGCCGCAGCGCCTCAATCTGGATCTGTCGGACCCGTTCGCGGGTCACCCCAATCTCGGCTCCCACTTCTTCCAGCGTGGCGATGTCCCGGCCGTTCAGTCCGAAGCGGCTCTCGACTACTGCGCGCTGCTTGTCGTTCAATTGAGCCAACCAGGTCTCAAGGTGCCGCTGCACGTCGTCATCCTGCAGCAGCACAGCCGGGTCGGGATTCTGCTCATCGGGTATGGTGTCGAGCAGTGAACGGTCTGAATCGCGCTCAGCCGGCACATCGACCGATGCGATACGCTCGTTCAGGCCAAGCATCCGCTTGACGTCTTCGAGCGGCCGGTCGAGCATCGTTGCGACATCCTCAGGGCTCGGTTCGCGATCGAGCTTCTGAGCCAGCTGACGAGCCGCCCTGAGGTAGATGTTAATTTCCTTGATGACATGTATCGGCAACCGGATGGTGCGGGTCTGATTCATCAGCGCGCGTTCGATAGTCTGGCGGATCCACCAGGTTGCGTAAGTCGAAAAGCGGAAACCACGTTCGGGATCGAACTTCTCGACGGCACGAATGAGACCGAGATTCCCCTCCTCGATCAAATCGAGCAGAGCAAGGCCGCGATTCATGTAGCGGCGCGCGATCTTGACCACAAGACGTAGATTGCTCTCGATCATGCGTTTGCGCGCGGGCCCGTCACCACGTAACGCGAGACGTGAAAACTTGACCTCTTCTTCAGCCGTCAGCAGCGGCGAGAATCCGATTTCATTCAAGTAAAGCCGGGTCGCATCGATATCGCCCTGCGCCACTTCGCCCGGAAGATACTGCACCGGCGTCTCGGCCACGGGATCATCCTCGGTGACATCGTCGCCATCCATGACAGCAAGCTCTTCATCGAGCAGGGCAGCGTCGTCAGGATTGTCGCTATCCAATTGGCTATCGAGTTCGGGATCGTCGGGTAATGCGCTGTCTGTAGCGGCCGGGCCGCTGGTCGCAGCGTGGTCGGGATTTTTGCTGCGCGGGCCGGCCATGGCGCTATCCGGATTCAGCGTTTCGGTAGAAATTGCAGGGGGTCGACGGCTTTCCCATTCCGGCGGATCTCGAAATGGAGCATGACATCTTTCGTATCGGTGTTGCCCATGCGCGCAATTGCTTCGCCGGTCTCGACACGGCCGCCTTCCTGAACAAGCCGCACGTCGTTGTGTGCGTACGCGCTCAGAAACGTATCGTTGTGTTTCAGGATGATAAGCTCTCCGTAGCCCCGCAGTCCACTTCCGCTGTACACCACTGTACCCGCCGCAGCCGCCTTGATCGACTGTCCGCGAGTGCCTCGGATCTCAAGGCCTTTGGTGCCCGAGACTGTCGTTGCGGTGCTCGTTCTGCCCTCCGCCGGCCACACCCAGCGTAAAGGTCCATGGGCTGCTGCCTTCGCCGACCCCACTGCCGGCGAGGTCCGCGTGACGGCAAGCTCGCGGGACGCGGCATGATGCGTGACGCCGGACTTCGCCGGCCGACTCGGTGCTTCAGACGCAGCTGTATTGGCGGTAACGACTGGCGCTGACAGACGCAGACGCTGGCCGACATAGATCAGATCCGGATTGCGCAAGGCGTTCCATCGGATCAAATCGCGGTAATCGATGCGATAACGCCAAGCCAGCGCGTGCACACTGTCGCCGCGCTGAACAACATGGATAGCAGGCGTCTTTTCGACGCGCGGTGCCGACGTTCGCGGTGGGTGACGCAGGGCAGTGTTCGGTCGCGCTGAAGCGCCAACGGCTTTCTGCTCGATGGGCGCCTGCGTCCCACTGACGCAGCCGGCGAGCACGAGCACTGAGACCAGTGCACAACCGCGGCGCTTGAGTGCCGCGATAACGCAACCGACTGGACGGTTGCCCGATGCGCGGCCGGCGCCAGACCTGTGCCAGGGGAAACGAGACACGCGTGCGACGTGCTTCAGGCCACGCCTTCGAGTAACGGCACGAAACTGACCCGTTCAATCACGGATTCCTCGATGCCGGAAGCGGTGCGCGTGAGCAGACACAGCTCCTGCGCGCCGGCACGGCCGATAGGAATGATCAGGCGACCACCGACACTGAGCTGTTGCAACAGTGCTTCGGGTACATCGACCGGCGCTGCTGCAACGAGGATGGCATCGAAAGGCGCGTTGGCTGCCCAGCCCTTGAAACCGTCGCCATGGCGAACGCGTACATTGGTGATGCGCAGTTCGTGCAGTCGACTGCGCAACTTATTGGCCAGTGCAGCGATTCGTTCGACACTGAACACGCGCCCTGACACCTGCGCGAGCACTGCACTTTGATAACCGCAACCGGCACCGATTTCGAGCACGCGGTCGAGCGGCCCGCTCGTGCACAGCGCCTGGGTCATCGTCGCCACGATGTACGGCTGTGAAATCGTCTGGCCGTAACCGATAGGCAGAGCAGTGTTTTCGTAGGCCCGGCTGGCCAACGCTTCGTCCACGAACAGATGGCGTGGTGTCGTCCGTATCACTTCGAGCACCGCTTCACCGGTGACGCCCATGGTACGCAACTGCTCGACGAGCCGATTGCGCGCGCGCTGGGATGTCATGCCTATGCCACGGGGGTCAGCCACTCGAACATGCAACATATGAAGATTCGTGCGACACGCTAGCGACGGCCCTGCAAGCTGTCAAATGGCAGACCCGTCACGACCGGTTTCATGCTCACTTCAACAGGAACTCGAGCAGCGCTTTCTGAGCATGCAGGCGGTTGCCAGCTTCGTCCCAGACCACGCTGTCGGGATGATCGATGACGTCGGCGGCGACTTCCTCGCCGCGATGTGCGGGCAGACAATGCATGAACAAGGCGCCCGGTGCAGCCGCGGTCATCAGCGCTGCAGTCACCTGAAACGGCGCGAATGCCGTCCGTCTGGCAGGTGCCTCGGTTTCCTGGCCCATGCTGGTCCAGACGTCAGTCATGACCAATTCGGCGCCAGCTGCCGCCATAGCCGGGACATGGGTCAGCGTGACGCGATGACCGGCTGCTGCCAGGCAATCTGCGTCCGGCTCATAACCCGGAGGGACGGCGATATTGAGATGGAAATCCATCAACAGCGCAGCCTGCAGCCAGGTATTGCACATGTTGTTGCCATCGCCGATCCAGGCCACCGTGTGACCCTGAATCTCACCGCGGTGCTCGAACCAGGTCAATAGATCAGCGAGTACCTGACACGGATGCAGGCTGTTGGTAAGCCCGTTGATCACCGGCACACTGGCGCTGGCGGCGAATCGCCTGACGGTATCGTGGGCGTACGTGCGGATCATGATCGCATCGGCCATTTCCGACAGCACGCGCGCCGTATCTTCCGGCGGTTCGCCGCGCCCCAACTGTGATTCCTGTGTCGACAGAAAAATCGCTGAACCGCCGCCTTCGGCCATCGCCACTTCGAATGACACGCGAGTTCTTGTTGACGACTTCTCGAAAATCATGGCCAGGGTGCGTCGCTCGAAAAGCTGCGGCCGCCGACCTTCGCGCCGCCAGCGTTTCAACTCGAGCGCACGCTCGATCAGCTGAACGACTTCGGCCCGGCTTAAGTCGAGCAGTGAGAGAAAATGCCGCAACGCCATCGACTCGCGCTCAATCGCCCGTGCTTGTGAAACTTTCGATCAACTGCACCACGCGCTCGACTATCTGTGCCGCTTCTTCGTCGCTCAGAATCAGTGGCGGCAGCAGGCGGATGACTCTATCGGCTGTGACATTGATCAGCAGACCGCTGGCGAGCGCCTGTTTAACGAGGTCGCCGCAGGGTGCGTCAAGTTCGATCCCGATCATCAAGCCATGGCCACGAATCTGTTTGACGGCGGTATTGCCAGCCAATGCACGACGGAATCCTGCCAGCATGCTCGCGCCCAGACTTGCCGCGCGCTCGGCAAGTTCGTCGCGCTCGATGACCTTGAGCACCGCCAGCGCTGCGCTCGCGGCCAGTGGATTACCGCCGAAAGTCGAGCCGTGGTTGCCAGGCTTGAAAACGTCGGCCGCTGCACCTCGCGCCAGACACGCGCCTATCGGCACGCCGTTGCCGAGGCCCTTGGCGAGTGTCATGACGTCGGGCAGAAGGTTCTCGTGTTGAAACGCGAACCAGCGTCCAGTGCGGCCCATCGCGGTTTGCACTTCGTCCAGCATGAACAGCAGGCCACGATCGTCACAGAGCTTGCGAAGTGCAGTCAGATAACGCTGTTGCGGCACCACAATGCCACCTTCACCCAGCACGGGTTCGACCAGTACGGCGACAACTTCAGCCTGCCCGGCAGCATCGCCGACGGCATCGAGATTGTCGTAGGGCACATGGACGAATCCTTCGACCAGCGGCCCGAATCCGGCATGGACTTTCGGATTTCCGGTCGCGCTCAATGCCGCCATCGTGCGACCGTGGAAACTTCCATCCATGACGATGACCGTTGGTCTGGCGATGCCTTTGTCATGACCGAATTTGCGCGCAATCTTGATCGCCGCCTCGTTGGCTTCGGCGCCCGAATTACAGAAAAACACCCGTTCCAGGCCAGAGATTTCAACCAACTTTTGCGCCAGCTCTTCCTGCAGCCGAACGCGATAGAGGTTGGAGGTGTGCATCAAGCGACCAGCCTGCGCTGCGATCGCCGCCGTCACATCGGGATGTGCATGTCCCAGTCCGCACACCGCAATGCCGGACAGCGCGTCCAGATACTGGCGACCCTGCTCGTCCCACAACCATGGCCCGCGGCCATGCGTGAAGCACACGTCGAGTCGCCCATAATTCGTCATCAGAGCTGAAGTTGTCGTCGCAGACATGGCTGGCAGAACCCTGGCTTTCGTATCTCTAAAAACAAAGCCCGACCTCGGGGCCGGGCTCGCGATTCAGCAGTCTGACCTCCGGCCCGGTCGAGGTTGCTCCGCAACTGCGCGCCATCGGACCGCCGGCGCGTGCGCCGAATCCCCGGCATTGTGCGAAAGAGTGCCGTATTATGCAAGTCAACAGCGGGCGCAGAAAATTCAATGGAAACGATGAGATAGGGCGGGTTAGTGTGAATCGGATCGAGTTGAGCCTGGTCGTCAACCGCTTGCGCGCCAGCTGTCGCGAGATGGGCGCGACACTTCGTCGTGCAGCCCTGTCACCGAACATCAAGGACCGGCTCGACTTCTCCTGTGCCGTGTTCGATAGCGCAGGCGAACTCTGCGCCCAGGCCGCGCATATCCCGGTTCATCTTGGCAGCATGGCTTACGCCATGCGCGATGTGATCGGCGCGTGGGCCTGGCGCGAGGGCGACATGGTGGTCGTGAACGACCCGTATCTGGGTGGCACCCATCTCCCCGATGTCACCGTCATAGCGCCGGTCTTTAGTGACAGTCGACTGCTCGCTTTCGTTGCCAATCGTGCACATCATGCCGACATCGGCTGCGCGCGCCCTGGTTCAATGCCATTGGCACGAACACTGGCCGACGAAGGTCTGGTGCTGTCACCTCGACTCCTCTCCAGTACGGCCGGATTCGACCCGGCAACACTGGCCCTGCTCGAATCCGGGTTGCGCAACCCTGCTGCGACACTCGGCGACTTCGCCGCGCAGATCAGCGCGAACCGGGTCGGCTGCGAACGTGTGGCCATGCTCCATAGCGAACTTGGCGCACACGGATTCAACGCTGCGCTCGACGCCGTCAATGCCTACGGCAGCCGCCTGGCACGACATACCATCGCGAACCTGCCCGACGGCGTCTATCGTTACACTGATTATATGGACGGCGATGGTTTTGCGGCTGTACGGGTACCCATCGCCGTCACCGTCACGATTACAGGCGACCATGCACTGGTCGATTTCGACGGCACGGCGCACCAGGTCGAAGGCAATATCAACTGCCCTCTGTCGGTCACTGCAGCAGCGGCGTTTTACGCGTTTTTCGCCCTGATGCCGCCGACTACGCCGCCTTGCGCCGGCTCGCTGTCTGTCCTCACCCTGCTAGCGCCACACGGTACTCTGCTCAACGCGCGCGCACCTGCCGCCGTTGCTGCCGGGAATGTCGAGACCAGCCAACGGATAGTCGACGTCGTGCTCGGTGCGCTGGCGCAGGCTATCCCCGAGCGCATTCCCGCGGCCAGTCACGGCAGCATGAACAATGTCGCACTGGGCGGCCCGGGCTGGGACTATTACGAAACGATAGGGGGCGGCAGTGGTGCACATCGACTCGGGGCGGGACTCGACGCCGTCCATACCCATATGACCAACACGTTGAACACGCCGGCGGAAGTCATCGAAATGAACTATCCGTTGCGCATCCGGCGTTATGCCATCCGTCGCGGTAGCGGCGGCGACGGCCGTCATCGCGGCGGCGACGGCATCGTCCGGGAATTCGAATTCCTGGCACCGGCAGCTGTGACTGTCCTGAGCGAGCGTCGCCAGCTGGCACCGTGGGGGCTCGCCGGGGGTGCTGACGGCGCCTGCGGGTCGAATACGCTGAACGGCGTGGCGATCCCCGGCAAATGCGAACTCGAGGCGCAGACCGGTGACCGCCTGAGCGTGACGACAGCCGGCGGCGGCGGCTGGGGTCGACCCGACCACACGGCGTACGAGGTTTTCAATTCTGAAATAAAAATTTAGACTGAGCGGTATAGTAGGTCGATCGCCCGTTGGCGTCGCTGAACGGCCATCGATAGACTGATAGATAGATAGCCAGACTGACTTTTGAGGAACGCGTATGGATAGCATCGAACGTATCAAGAATATCGTCGAGACACATCCGATAGTCTTATTCATGAAAGGCACGCCGCAGTTTCCGCAATGCGGCTTCTCGATGCGCACTGTCGAGGCGCTGAAAGCCTGCGGCGTCGAATTTCACGCGGTCGATGTCCTGGCCGAGCCCGATGTCCGCCAGAACCTGCCGCGTTACTCGGACTGGCCGACGTTTCCGCAGGTGTTCATCAACGGCGAGCTGGTCGGTGGTTGCGATATCGTGCTCGGCATGTACCAGAGCGGCGATCTGCAGCGCATGACCCAGGCTGCAACTGCCGCCTGACAGCTTTGGACCCTGGTCAGAATTCCAGGGTCCTTAGTTCAGCCATAGACAGGCGCCGCCGCTGGCCTTGTCCAGTCGCGCCAGCGCGCGCTCATGCTCGAGCAGCTCGAGCGCGTTCGCCTCGACCACCCGCAGCGCATCCGGTCGCGGCCGCTGTACTGCTCTGACCCCAGGTTTGTGCCGGCCGCTGTCGCCGCTGGCATCGAGTGCGAAAACTGCCTGGCCCCCCGTCATCGAGAGATAGACTTCAGCGAGCAACTCGGCATCGAGCAGGGCGCCATGCAGCTCGCGATGGGCATTATCGACTTCATAGCGCCGGCACAGCGCATCGAGACTGTTGCGCTGCCCCGGATGCATCTCGCGCGCCAGTTGCAAGGTGTCGAACACTGAACAGTAGTCCTCGGTCCGTCCCCACGCCGGGCCCATGCGGGTGAACTCGGCATCGAGAAAACCGACGTCGAATTGGGCGTTATGGATGACGAGCTCGGCACCGCGTATGAATTCGATGAACTCGACGGCGATCTCGCTGAAGTCGGGCTTCTCACGCAGATCGGCCCAGGTGAGGCCATGCACTTCGGCGGCACCCGCATCGATTTCGCGCTGAGGATTGACGTACTGCTGGAAGCGGCGCCCGGTCAGACGGCGATTGATGATCTCGATGCAACCGACTTCGATAATACGATGGCCGAGCGCAGCATCGAGGCCGGTGGTTTCAGTGTCGAGAACTATCTGGCGCACGCAGCGGCTCCTCGAAGCGGGTGGATTACGGAAGCGGCACATCCGAGCGCCGCGGGAAGTCCAGTTTGACAGGCTGTCAGGCAGAGCTTCCTGGATTGCGTTCCAGCATAGCGTCGATGGCAGCGTTGGCAAGCTGATCGGCGGTTTCGTTTTCGACGTGCCCACTGTGTCCGCGCACCCACGACCATCGGATCTCGTGTCCACCTGCCAGCTGTTCGAGTTCCTGCCACAGATCGACGTTCTTGACGGGCTTATTGTCGGACGTTTTCCAGCCGCGTCTTTTCCACGCTGGTAACCAGCTCGTGATGCCGTTCATTACATACTGCGAGTCGGTCGTCAGAAGCACACGGCTGGGCCGCGTGAGCGCGCGTAGTGCTTCGATGGCGGCGGTCATTTCCATCCGGTTGTTGGTGGTCTGGGCGGTCGCGCCGGACAACGCCCGTTCGCGCCCGCGATAGCGCATCAGAGCGCCCCAACCACCCGGCCCCGGGTTGCCGCGGCACGCACCATCCGTGAAGATCTCGACCAGCTCGTCGTCAGTGCTCATGGCTACACTGCTCAGCGCCAACTGGCGTGGTCACGCGGATCGTCGGTTCGACGACACCACCAGCAACGACCCGACGCCGCTGTTTCCAGTTAGCTTTCAAGGGTCGCACGCCTTCGACACGCTTTCGGCCGACCAGCAGATACGTATTGCCGAGCCACGGCCAGCAGAACGCCCCCAGCCGCTCCAGAAATTCGAGTCGGCGGTTCACCCCGCTCCGCCGGGTTGGCGGCCGAAAGCCGGCGCGGGCGACCTGAAGAATGTCGAAACCGAGCAACTGCAGCCAATCTTTCGTCCGTGTCGTACCAATGAAGCGGCCGGACCAGGGCGGACGTCCCTGCCATCGCCCCAGCAACGACCATAAGCCGTACCAGCTCCACGGATTGAAACCCAGCAGAACGATGTGCCCCTCCCCGATCAGCACGCGTTCCGCTTCGCGCAATACCCGTCTCGGATCGTCGGCAAACTCCAGCACGTGCGGGAGCACCAGGACGTCGACCGAGTTTGGTGAAAACGGCAGCGCATCCTCGGCGCAATGCAGGTCCGCATTCAGACTCGTGTCGGCCGCCAGATGCACGCGTATCGGGTGGGTGATGCGACTCGAGTCGAGCAAGCCCTGGCGATGATGGGTGCCCAGTTGCACGATGTGGTAGCCGAACAAATCGGGCAGCACTCGGCCCAGCAGTTGCGTTTCCATGGTCGCCGTAATCTCGCCGGGGGCGCTTTGCAGCCAGGCTTCGAGGCCGGCACGAAAGCTCGGGTCGGTGAATCCAGGCGTCGGTCTCAGAGTCATGCGGAGCGGTAACTGAACGGGATGGTCGGCAGGCCGGCGCAGCTTGTCATCTCCAGTCGGCAGGCGCAACGGTTGTTGCTGGCGCCATGCATAGTCTTACTATCGGCGCACGACACAATCACGAAGCTGTTTTATTTATCTGTTTGTTTTTGCTCATATTCATCATCCGGCGCGGGGGAGGAATTTGAAATCGACTCACAAAACCAGGCGGCTGTCCAGGGTTGACCTCACGGTTTTGACTTCCTAGCATCGGGCTCATGTCAGGGTCTCTACACACGCCAGGCGGCTTTCTCGCCAGCGGACTGAGTGGCGCACTCATCGTGCTGCTGAGCGCCTGTGCGCAGCCCGCGTTCCTCTCGCGACCACACACCGATGCGGCGTTGGCGACGATCGAAACGTCGAACCCGGTTACGCGCCCGGTACCCATCGAGGAGCCCGCAGTCGAACGGTCACGAGCACCGTCAGCGGCGGTCGACAAGGCGACGCCGCCGCCCGATCCGGACCTCTGGCATACCATCGGCACAGAGCTGACGCTGCAGGCACCCCCGCGACAGCGGAGCAGCGATCCACTCAAACACTTCGGCTACAGTCGCCGCTACATCGCCACTGCGACGGCGCGCGCCAAACCCTACCTCAGTCACGTCTGGGCGGAAGTCCAGAAGCGCAAACTACCTGCCGAAGTCGTGCTGATCCCGCTGATTGAGAGTTCCTATAACAACAGCGCCGGGAAGCTGGGTGGTCCGGCCGGACTGTGGCAGTTCATTCCCGCGACGGGAACCCGTTTCGGCTTGCAGGTCTCGGAAGCCTATGACGGGCGCAAGGACGTCGTCGCCGGAACCAGTGCCGCACTCGACTACCTGGCTGAACTCGGCCAGCGCTTCGACGGTGACTGGCTGCTGGCGATTGCCGCCTATAACTGCGGCGAGCGCACGGTCGAGGACGCCATTTCACGCAATCGCAGCCGTGCGCGGCCAACGGATTTCTGGTCACTTGACCTGCCGTCCGGTACCCGGCATTACATTCCTCGCCTGCTCGATTTGAGCACCATCATTCAGCGTCCTGATGCGTACGGCGTCAGCGTCGCGCGCATCAGTTCCGAACCGTACTTCGAGGCGCTCGATGTGGGCGGCAACGTCGACCTCCGGCGCGTTGCGCGCAAGAGTGGTCTGTATCCCAACGAATTCGACGCGCTGAATGCGGCTTACGGCTATCGCTCGACGTTGCACAATCGGCCGACAACCGTGCTGGTCGCGCGCGGTTTTGGTCTCGGTGTGCGCGAATTGCTCGCCAGTCTGCCGCCGGAACAGCGGCTGCCGGCGCGGCATTACACCGTCGTCGCTGGCGACACGCTGTCGGCAATTGCCGCGCGGCACGCGGTTTCCGTCACCGAGATCACACGAACCAACCGTTTGACGTCGCCCCGGTTGAGTATTGGCCAGCGTTTGAGCCTGCCAGGCAGCACGGGCATGGAATCGCGCGTCGCGGAGCGAACCGCTGCGGCGCGCCCCACGGTTACCGGTACTTCGACAGTGCGCGGGGAAACCGAGTCGGTCCATGTCGTTCGCCACGGCGACAACCTGTGGGACGTCGCGCGCCACTACCACATCAGTGCACGCGCGCTCGCTGCGGCCAATCGCATTACTGTCGGCAGTACGCTCCGTCTCGGCCAACGCCTGCATATTCCGGTTGCCGATGCTTCGCTCGTGGCGACGGCGTCGCAGGCTGCCCCTGTAACGCACTACAAAGTCCGTTCCGGGGATTCGTTGTGGACGATTTCACGTCGGTTCAAGGTCTCGATAAATAAACTTCGCTTGTGGAACGGGCAAGCGGCCACGCGTTTTCTGCAACCCGGCGAGCGCTTGATTGTGCAACAGCGTGACGCCGGCAACGACGACCGGAAGATTTGAGTCCAGGCACGACCATGGCACGGACGTCACCGTGCGCCACCCGCGATCACGCGCCGCTGCGTTCCTGACCGACGCGCGCAATTTGACTGCGCACATCGAATCCTGTGATTGAAACCAGCGGCAGTGCTGCTCACGGTCTGCTGCGTACAGTGCTGCGCGCTGTATTTCGTGTTCTGTTCAGAGCCCAGATCCGCGGTTTGCAGCACTGGTCGGCTGCCGGCAAACGGACTCTCATCGTCGCCAACCATGTCTCACTGCTCGACGAACTGTTGCTCTACGCTTTTTTGCCCGACGCGCCCGTGTTCACTCTGCCCCTCGGTACGACCCGGGGGTGGGTGGTCCGCCGCTTGCTGCGCTATTTCACCTGTCTTGAGTTCGATACGCATAGCGCCGTCGCGTTGAAAGCGATGGTTCGACTACTGCGCGAGGATCGGCGACTGTTGATGTTCCCGGAAGCGCGCATGACGACGACCGGCACACCAATGAAGGTATACGACGGCCCCGGCATGATCGCCGATCATGCCGATGCGACCATCCTGCCGATTGCGCTGAGCGGGCTCCAACATTTTCGTCTGAACGCTCTTGGCGGGCTCATCACGCGACGCTGGTTACCTCAGGTGACAATCACGCTGCTGCCGCCGCGCAAGCTCTCCCTGTCAGAGCAGTTGATCGGCGCTCCACGGCGCAATGCGGCGACGGCAGGCATCGCCGCAATCATGCGCGAAGTTGCCTACAACGCCGTTTACGAACACGAGACGCTGTTTGCCGCCCTGGTCCGCGCGGCGACTGTCCACGGCAATGCGAGTCCGATACTCGAAGACAGCACGGGTGCCGCGCTTTCTTATCGGCAGCTGCTGACGCGCGCGTTTGCGCTTGGCGCGCTGATTGCCGCTCGCGCGCCGCACGAGAAGCGGCTCGGTGTACTGCTGCCGAGCACCGCTGCTGGCGTCGTCACCTTGTTCGCCTGCCTGGCACGCGGCTACCAGGTTGCGATGCTCAATTTTACAGGGGGGCAGCGCGGTCTCGTCACCGCATTGGAGACCGGTGGTCTGAAGCTGGTGTTGACTTCGCGCGCGTTCGTTGAAGCAGCCGCGCTCGGCCCCGAAATCGAAGCCATCGCGAATCGGGCCGAAGTCATCTACCTGGAAGACGCACGCACCGCGCTGACTTCACGAATCAAACTTACTGCGGCACTCTGCGCGCGACTGCCGCACCTCGCCCAACGCTGGTACGGGCGCGGCGCAACGGCTGACGACGCCGCCGTCATCCTGTTCACGTCGGGCTCTGAAGGCATCCCCAAAGGTGTCGTCCTCTCGCATGCGAACCTGCTGGCCAACTATGCCCAGATCCAGCAGCTGATCGATTTGACGCAACGCGATCGCGTGCTCAACGTGCTGCCGATATTTCATGCTTTCGGCCTGCAGGGCGGCGTACTGCTGCCGTTGTTGAAAGGGACACCGTCGTTTCAATACCCGAGTCCATTGCACTATCGCATCATTCCGGAACTCTGCTACGAGCGTAATGTGACCTGCCTGTTCGGCACGACCACGTTCCTGCGTGGATACGCACGCCATGCACACCGGTATGACTTTCACCGCATGCGCTATGTCATCGCCGGTGCCGAGAAATTGACTGACGATACGCGCGACCTGTGGTTCGAGCGTTTCGGCATCCGCCTGTTCGAAGGTTACGGTGCAACAGAAGCCGGACCGGTCATCGCAGTCAACTATCCGCTCGCCAGCCGCCAGGGTACGGTCGGGCAGCTGCTGACCGGTATGTCCTACTATCTCGAACCCGTCGACGGTATCCGCGACGGTGGCGAACTTGTCGTCCATGGGCCGAACGTCATGCTCGGGTATCTGTTTCATGGCAGCGATGGCGACATCATCAAGCCGTGGACCGACCGTGCCGGTGCCGGCTGGTACGAGACCGGTGATATCGTTGACGTCGACGCCGAGGGTTACATTCGTATCCAGGGCCGCGCCAAACGTTTTGCCAAACTCGGCGGTGAGATGGTCTCGCTGGCTGCCGTCGAGGAACTCGCTGCGTCAGTCTGGCCCGATGCGCGCCACGCTGCAGTCGCAGTCCCCGATGCGCGCAAAGGCGAACAAATCATGCTCTTCACCAGCGTCGCCGACGCCGAGCGCGCTGCGCTCGTCACAGCCGCTCGTAATATCGCCGCAAGCGAACTTCTGATCCCGCGCCAGGTCGTCTACCTCGAAGAAATCCCGCTGCTCGGTTCCGGCAAAGTCGACTACCCGGCATTGAAGGAACGGCTGGATAAGCGCAGTTAATCGTTTAACGCGCCGAAACTTCTGCACCGGACGATCGAGCCGTCGAACTCAGTGGAGCGGTGCTGTCGGGCATCCCTCCCGTCACTGAGGGGTAGGCTCCTCCGGGGATGCCCGACAGCACCGAGTCAAACGCAGCAGGAAGATCGCGGCGCCGGAACCACGGCGCAACGAGCACGGCTCAAAGGCGATGGCGGAATTTCGCGGAGGAGCGTACCACTCAGTGACGGAGCGAAAGTCCGCCAGCGCCGAAACACCGGCACAACAGAACCTCAGCATCACAACGGAACCGTCAGTTCAGCGGTCGACCGTTGATGCTGTAATCGAATTCCATGTAATCGATTTTGTAGGTGCCGCGTTTCAGTTTGGCGGCGGTGTCTTCAGCGTCGACAAACTGAGCGATATAGGTCAGCACGGCGCGTTCGTCGGCGCCGAAGTCCTCGGCAAATTCTTCGAAGATTTTTGACACTTTGGCTTTCAGTGTCACGCCCGAATAGCGGTTTTTGCGTTTGTCGTTCAGAAAGTCGCGCGCATTGGCGTCGAGCTGTCGGTCGAGTTCATCGGCACGGTAGGCTTCCGAGCGTAACTTTGGCGATGAGTAGGCTGCCGGGACCAGTGCGAAATGCACACGTGGATCGCCGAGCTTGCGCAGAATATCGTCCCTGATCGATTGCAGATCAAGCGAGCGTCCTGCGACACGATGCTCATTGGTACGGAAGAACTTGAAACGACCGGTCATCGATACCGGCGTAATCCCGTCGACGACCGATTTCATCGCCAATGCATTATAGGCATTGAGCCAGAATGCGAGTCGTTCCTCGTCAGTAGTCAGGGTTTCGGCATCGAACTCGGCAATCGCATCAACGTATTTGAAAAAACGGACATTACGCGCCAGCGCCGGATAGTCGACATAGCCATCCTTGACGTCCGATTCGAGCACGCCGTCGAGCAGCGCGTTCAGCACCCGGCTGTCGGCAGCAACGGCCGGCATGCCAACAGTGACCAGAACAATCAGCACCAAACTAGCGGCACGGCGATGGAGTCGGACAGGCACGGACATCTTGAATACTCTCGTTCTCGAAATGAGATTGGGCTGCGCGGGGCGCACAGTCTACACGACAATCAAATGCTGGCGGCGTCCCTGCTGCCATGCCACAGTATCGGCCTTAAACAGGTACGAAGGACGGCATCATGCGGGATACGGTTGAGCACTACTACGGCACCGTTCTCAAGGATTCCAGCGACTTGCGGACCACGGCCTGCACCACCAGCCTGGCGCCCGGCAAGCACCTCAAGAACCTGCTGGCCAATGTCCACGAGGAAGTCCGCGCGCGCTACTACGGCTGCGGGCTGGTCTATCCGCCCGTGCTCGAAGGTATGCGCGTACTCGATCTGGGCTGCGGCAGCGGGCGCGATTGCTATGTTCTCGCCCAACTCGTCGGCGCACACGGCAGCGTGGTCGGTATCGACATGACCAGCGAACAACTCGATGTTGCGCGTCGTCACCTTGGCTGGCATATGGCACGCAATGGCTATGCCGTGCCGAACGTCGAGTTTCACCAGGCTTACATCGAACAGCTCGATGCGCTCGCGCTCGAACCCGGAAGTTTCGATTTGATCGTCTCGAATTGTGTTATCAATCTCGCTATCGACAAGCCGGCGGTACTACGAGCTGCCCATGCGCTGCTGCGCGAAGGCGGCGAACTGTACTTCTCCGACGTCTACGCCAGCCGACGCGTACCGAAAGCGCTGGTCAGCGACCCTGTACTCTATGGCGAATGCCTGAGTGGCGCGTTGTACTGGAACGATTTCGAGAATCTTGCGCGCGAATGCGGCTTCCGCGATCCGCGGCTGGTCGAGGACAATCCGATAGCAATCACCGATACCGTTATCCGTGAGCGGATCGGCCACATCGGTTTTCATTCGGCGACTTATCGACTGTTCAAACTCGATTCACTTGAGTCGGACTGTGAAGACTACGGGCAGGCGGTGGTCTATCGCGGCGGCATCGATGAACAGCCGGAACGATTTGTGCTCGATAAGCATCATGTTCTCGAGCGCGGCCGCGTGTTTCCTGTCTGCGGGAACAGCTGGCGGATGCTGCACGACACGCGACTGCGCGAGCATTTCGATTTCATCGGCGATTTCTCCACTCACTACGGTATTTTCGCCGGCTGCGGACGCGACATTCCTTACGCTGCCGCCGGAGAGAGTGTGTCGAGCGGAACCGGCGGCAGTTGCTGTTAAGCAGCGGATGGCGTTTATGCGTCGCTCCCGCTGGCTGCTTGCAGCAGCCGTGGTCGTGCTCGTTGCAGGCTTCGTGTTCCTGGAGCCCGGCCGCTATCTGACGCTGGAACACCTCAAGGCGCAGCAGAACCACCTGCAGACCGTGGTCGATGCTCATCCAGTGGCAGCGTCGGCAATCGCTTTCGCAGTGTATGCCGGCGCGACGGCGCTCTCGATCCCAGGCGCAGTCATCATGACCCTGGCCGCCGGTTCGGTATTTGGTCTGCTCTGGGGTACGGTCCTCGTTTCCTTTGCGTCAACCCTGGGCGCCACGGTGGCGTTTCTGTTGGCGCGCTATTTTCTGCGTGACCGGGTCGAGTCGCGCTTTGGCCATCGCCTTGCTGCCCTCAACCGCGGCATCCGTGCCGATGGCCCGACCTATCTGTTGACCCTGCGTCTGATACCGCTGGTACCGTTTTTCATCGTCAATCTGCTGATGGGCCTGACGCCGATCTCCGCACGACAGTTCTATCTGTACAGTCAACTCGGCATGTTGCCGCCAACAGTGGTATTCGTGAACGCCGGCACGCAGCTTGGCCAGATCGAACGGGCCAGTGACGTCCTGTCGCCGTCTCTGCTGGTCTCTTTTGTGCTGCTCGGTCTGTTTCCGCTGCTCGCCCGTCACACGCTTGCCTGGTACAGGTACCGCCGTTTTCTGCAGCGCTACCCGCCGCCGGCCCAGTTTGATCGCAATGTCATCGTCATCGGGGCCGGCTCAGCCGGTCTGGTCTCAGCGCTGATCGCTTCGGCGGTCAACGCCAAGGTCACCCTGATCGAGCAGGAGCGGATGGGAGGCGATTGCCTGAACACGGGTTGCGTACCGTCGAAAGCGCTGATCCGCGCGGCCAGGCATCTGCACGACGCGCGCACGGCCGAACGTCTCGGTATCCGACGTACGAGCACTGAATTCGATTTCGCCGAAGTGATGGAACGCGTTCAAAGCGTAATCCGGACCATCGAACCGCACGATTCCATCGAACGATTCACCGACCTCGGCGTCGAATGCCTGCGCGGCACCGCACGCTTGATCTCGCCGTGGCGGGTTGCTGTCGATTCTCGAGAACTCACGGCACGCGCCATCATTCTCGCGACCGGCGCACGCCCGCTGATCCCCACGATCCCGGGGCTCGAGCAGGTACCGTATCTAACCTCCGACACGCTATGGGAATTGCGCGAACTGCCCCGACGCCTGCTGATCCTGGGCGGCGGCCCGATAGGCTGTGAACTGGCGCAGGCATTTGCACGATTCGGCACAGATGTCACTGTCGTCGACATGGCGCCGCGACTGTTACCGCGGGAAGACGACGAAGTTTCCGAGTTCATCGAGCAGGTCTTCCGAGACGAAGGCATCACCCTGAATCTCGCGACGAAAGCAGTCGAATTCAAGTGTACCGAAGACGGTGACAATTACCTGCGCGCGCGTCAGTCCACGCCCGACGGCGATACCCTGCACGATATAGTTTTCGATCGCGTGCTACTTGCCGTGGGGCGGCAGGCCAACGTCGATCATGTCGGGCTCGAAGCGCTGGGCGTGCATCTGTCAGAGCGTGGCACTGTCGCCGTCAACGACTATCTGGAGACTCATCTTCCAAGCGTCTTCGCCTGCGGCGACGTCGCCGGCCCGTATCAGTTCACTCACACCGCGTCGCATCAGGCCTGGTATGCGACAGTCAATGCCCTGTTCGGCGATCTCAAGCGTTTTGCCGTCGACTATCGGGTCATACCATGGTGCACATTTACCGATCCGGAAATCGCACGCGTCGGATTGAGCGAGAATGAAGCGCGCGCGCAGGGAATTGCTTTCGAAGTCACCCGGTACGGCCTTGATGAACTCGATCGCGCGATTACCGATGGCAGCGATCGCGGTTGGGTCAAGGTGCTGACAGTACCTGGACGCGATCGTATTCTGGGTGCGACGATAGTTGGTGAGCATGCTGGCGAACTCATTGCGGAATTCATTCTGGCCATGAAACACAACCTGGGTCTGAACAAGATCCTCGGCACCATCCACATCTACCCGACGCTGTCCGAAGCCAACAAGTTCGCCGCCGGTGCATGGCGCCGAGCGCATGCCTCGCCAACCCTGTTACGATGGCTCGAGCGCTACCATCGCCGCCGACGCAATTGAGGGATTACCGCATTCATGGAAGCGATCAAAGCCAGGATCCGGGATATCGCGGGTTTTCCGCAACCCGGTATCGTGTTCAAGGATCTCACCCCGCTGCTGAAGGATCCAGCGACGCTGGAACTCGCTATTACTGCGCTGGTCGGGCCGTTTCGTAATGCCGGTATCACGGCGGTGCTCGGCATGGAGGCTCGCGGCTTCATTTTCGGTGCGCTGGCCGCGCGCGAATTGAACGCCGGGTTCGTGCCCTTGCGTAAACCGGGCAAGCTGCCGGCAGCAACAGATTGCGTGCGCTACAGCCTGGAATATGGCTCGGCAGAATTACATATGCATACAGACGCGCTGGACCGCAGAGACAGAATACTGCTGGTCGACGACGTCATCGCAACCGGTGGCACGGCAGCCGCGAGTCTTGCGCTGGCGCAACGTGCCGGCGCCACCGTAATCGGTGCAGCATTCGTCATCGAGCTCGATTTTCTCCATGGACGCTCCGCACTTGGAGCGACCCGGGTTCACTCGCTGGTGCACTATTGAATGTGTCTGCTGCTCGTCGCTCACGACTGTGATCCCGATTATCGCCTGGTCGTGGTGGCCAATCGCGACGAATTCCATGCACGCCCGACCGCTGCAGCAGCGGCGTGGGACGACCTGCACGGCGTCGTCGCCGGTCGCGACCTCGAAAGCGGCGGCACCTGGCTGGGTGTGAATGTCAACGGGCGTTTTGCGACCGTAACCAATGTGCGGTCCGGTAACCGGGTACGGCGCGGACCGCGTTCGCGTGGCCTCATCGTCAGCGACTTTTTGCACGCCGCGACCAGCGCTGCCCGATTCAACGCCGAACTTGCTACCACCGCGCGCGATTACGACGGTTTCAATCTGCTTGCCTACGACGGCACAGATTTGAACTGGTACTCCAATCAGGCCTCCACACCACATGCACTGGAGCCCGGAATTTATACACTCAGCAATGCCGCGCTCGATACGCCATGGCCGAAAACCGAGCGCCTGCGGGCCGGCTTCAAGCACGTCATGGCGCGCGACACTGTCGCCGCCCCGGATGACCTGTCATTAGCGCTGCTTACCGTACTGCGGGATGCCGCACCGGCTGATGATAGCGACCTGCCGGACACCGGCGTCGGTCGTGAACTCGAACGCGTGCTGTCATCGATTTTTATCGACGGCACAACTTACGGTACGCGCTGCTCGAGCGTGGTACTGATCACGCGTGACGGCCAGGTACGCTTTCATGAACGCCGCTATGACGCCACCGGCGCCGTGAGCGGCGACAGCGTGCACGAGTTCGTGCTGTTGTCCTGACGCAGAGGAATCTGTTCATGGCCGTCACTGTCCCGTTACACGATACGCACCCTGCATCAGCCGGACTTGCCGAGCGCTACGCAGCGACCCGCGCCCGCTCATTGGCGCTCGTCGCCCCGCTCACGGCAGAAGATGCCTGCGCGCAGTCGATGCCGGACGCCAGCCCGGCAAAATGGCACCTGGCCCATGTCACCTGGTTTTTTGAGACCTTCGTGCTGGCGCAGCACGAAGCTGCTTTCACACCGTACCATCCGGCTTTCCGCGATCTGTTCAACTCGTACTACAACGGTATCGGCACCCAGTTCCCGCGCGCGCAACGCGGCCTGCTCACACGACCGTCACTGGCCGAAGTCTGCGCTTACCGAGCAGCTGTCGATCAGCGCATCGCCGTGATGCTGGAGCGCGATCGGGACTCTGTGAGGGCGTTGGTCGAACTTGGTCTGGCGCACGAAGAGCAGCATCAGGAGTTGCTGCTCATGGATATCAAGCATCTGCTGTCCCTGAATCCGCTCGACGTGGTCTATCGCGGGTTGCAGCGCCCGCTGCTGCCTGCAGCGGCGCCACTGGCCTGGCTTGCGCTGGCGCCCGGAATAGTCGAAGTCGGCGTCGCGCCGGGGAGTGACGAAAGCGGCTTTCATTTCGACAACGAAACGCCCCGCCACGCTGTTCTGCTCGCCCCGTTCGAACTGGCGAATCGACCCGTGACCAATGGCGAGTATCTGGCGTTCATCGAGGCTGGCGGTTATCACGATCCTCGCTGGTGGCTGGCCGACGGCTGGGCGACCCGTGTGCATGAAGATTGGTGCATGCCGGCCTACTGGCGTGAACGCGATGGCGAATGGCAGACGTTCACACTGGGCGGTTTCGAAACACTCGATCAGCAGGCGCCGGTGTGCCATGTGAGCCACTACGAAGCCGACGCCTATGCGAGTTGGGCCGGCGCGCGATTGCCGACAGAATTCGAATGGGAAGCGGCTGCAGCCGGACACGCTGTGACCGGTAATTTCGCTGCAACGGGCTATCTTCAACCGCGCGCCATGCAGGATAAAAGTGCAAGCGCAGGAACGCTACTACAACTGTTCGGCGAGGTCTGGGAATGGACGTCGTCAGCTTATCTTCCCTACCCCGGCTTCAGAGTCGCATCTGGCGCGGTCGGCGAATACAACGGCAAGTTCATGAGCAATCAGATGGTGCTGAAAGGCGGCTGCTGCGTGACCCCGGACGGCCACGTCCGCGCGAGCTACCGCAATTTTTTCTATCCGCACCAGCGCTGGGCGTTCAGCGGAATTCGTCTGGCGCGGGATGTTTGACACGATTCGCTAACAGGCTGCTAGCTCGACAGGCCACCGTTGATTTTCAGCGTCTGCCCGGTCACGAATGCGGCTTCGTCAGAACACAGGTAGACAGCGGCGGCGGCGACATCCTCTGGCGTACCGAAGCGACCCAGCGGCGTTGCTGCGATGACCTGCTCACGATAAACGCTCGCCATCGATTCTTCGGCAAACGCCGTCGCAATCCAGCCCGGCGCCACTTCGTTCACACGTATCACTGGCGCCAATGAACGCGCCAGTGATCGCGTGAAACCGGTGACCCCGGCTTTGGCCGCGGCAAACATCTCCGGATTGCGCTCGCCCATGCCACGGAGCGCCAAATCCCATGACATGTTGAGAATAACGCCCTGACCGGCCACGCGCATCAATGGAGCGACCGCCCACGAGCACAGCATCGTTCCACGCAAGTCGACGTCGAGCAGACGGGCGAGTTTGGCGTAGTCGCTCAGCTTCGCGGCCTCACCGGTGAGAATATCGGCGCCGGCAATATTGGCCCAGATGTCGATCTCGCCCAGCGCGGCGGCGGCGGCGGCGACGAGATGCTCCACGGCAACGACATCGGCAACGTCGCCTTGGATGGCGCAGGCCATGCCGCCAGACGCACGGATGTGATGAACCACTGCTTCGGCACTCATGGCTGAATGCGCGTAGTTGACGACGACGTTCGCCCCTTCGGCAGCGAAAGCAACGGCGAGCGCGCGCCCGATACCGCTGCTGGCGCCAGTGATGACGGCCCGTTTGCCGGCGAGACGCATAAGTAATTCCACTGCCGCGATGAGAGCTGATGCAGGTTACCATGCCCCGCGGGAGGCAGTAACGACGCTGCCAGACGACCCGCGCCACGGTGTCGCTGCCGCCAAAATCGATTAGGATCGCCTGGCAAATACGTGGTGCCCAGGCCGCTGGCCTGTAGCCAACCCCATCCAGTGAGGTCAGCACGCATGTTCTCGGCCCGTTATCCGCTCGTCATTGCCCTGCTCCTTGCTGTCATTGCAGCGCCCGCAATCGCTGCCACTGACACTGACTGCGGCCACACCGCCGAGAGCGTTCCGCACAGCGTGCGCAGCCTGCTTGCGCCCTATTACGCCCGCGAGGTAACAGCGAACGAATTACGCAAAGTGCATCATCAACTCGAGCTACTGATGCTCGAAGCGGCGCATTGCAAGCTGTCGGCACAATCCGTCCTCGGGCGCAATGACGCTGCGGAGCAGGAACTGGTCGAATGGCATTCGCTCGACCAGTGGCTCTATCGGCTGGTCAATTTTCTCGGAATGAATGCCAAAGGCGATACCTCCGTCAGCTGGCGTACTGAATACGAAACGTTTGCAGAGGTGTATCAGCTCGAACTTTAAGGACCTATCAATGATTGTCGACCATCGCACCTACACGCTCCACCCCGGCAGGATGAAATCCTTTCTCGAGATCTATGCAAGCCACGGCTGGCCGTTGCAGCAGCAGTACCTCGGCGATTGCGTCGGCTGGTATACATCCACCGATATCGGTCAGTTGAATCAGGTTGTACACCTGTGGCGATACAGGGATCTGGCCGACAGGGCCAGCCGTCGTGCCGCCATGCTGGCCGATCCGGCCTGGCCGCTGTATGCCGAAGCAGTCTATGCGCTGATACAGCACCAGGAAAACAAAATCCTGAGCGCGCCTGCGTTCTATCAAGCCGGCTAACATCCGGTCGAACATTGCGGGCGAGGACGCCGACGTTCCTTGGCGCGGACGCGCCCGAGGACTACACTCATGCAACCCCTTTATGCCATCGCGCGGAGTAGTGAATACATGGGCATGCAACCCGCCAAAAATGCCGTCGACATCGGCATGCTAGTCAAGGATATCGCGGCAAGCCTTGACTTCTATGTCGGCGTCCTGGGCTTGAAGAAAGTGCAGGAGATGCCGCTCTGGTTCGGCACCATGCATCGCCTGGCATTTGGCGACAGCTTCATCAAGCTGGTCGACCCCAAAGAGGTCCCGCCGGCAGCCGTTCTCGGTTTGCAGTCAGCCCTTGGTTTTCGCTATCTCACATTTCCGATCAGCAATATCGACGATGTCTGCGCAGACTGCGAGAAAGCAGGCGTGCCGTTCGATGTCAAAAAGAACGAATTCATGCCCGGTGTCACCATTGCCATGGTGCGCGACCCGGATGGCAACGTCGTCGAGTTCGTCCAGCGCGGCTGATCATTCGCACGAGCCGACGGGCCCACCGCCGTCACATGGAACACACGCTGGCGTACGAAGCTGCCACCAGAACCTGCCAAGTCCAGGTGATCGGCGACATCACGCTGGCCGGCGCGCGCGAGACCTTGACTGAGCTGTGGAATGACAGCCGTTACGCCTCGGCGCGCGCGGCTTTGTGGGATCTCGGTAACAGCGAACTGCCACCGTTCGAGCATCTGCTCGAACTCGGCGCATTCGTTGTGCGCGAAAAACGCGGGCGCGGGCCGGCCATACTGGCCATCGTTTCACCGTCGTTCAGCACGTCTGTCGTAGCGCGCGCGTTTCGGGGCTTCGAGCGCCTTGTTGGACTCGACCTGTGTTTCTTTGCCCAGGCCAACGACGCGCGCAGTTGGATTCAGGTCCGTACCAAGGAAACGTGATGCCGTACAGAGCGCCGAAAATGACATGCTATACCCGTACCTTCGCTGTGCTGGTCCTGATCGCCGCGCTGCCGGCGACCGCAGATGACGCTCTCGCGCGCATTCGCGAACGTGACCGGATCATCGTCAGCGTCAAGAACCAGGGTGCGCGCGAGCAAGCCGGGCATCGTGATCCGGCGCATTTTCCCAAACGCCGATTCGAGATTGAGCTCGCCCATGCCATGGCTGGGCACGTTCTTGGCGACGCTGACAAAATCGAGCTGCGCAGCATGCGTAAACCGGACCGACTGCCGGCCGTCGCGAGCGGCGCAGTCGACCTCGGCATCGCCATGCATCGCATCTCCCCGGCGGCCGCGCTGACGGTCGATTTCTCGCAGCCCTATTTCGAAAGCGGACTGGCATTGCTGCAGCGCAGTGATGGGCAAATCACGACCTGGACTGACCTCGCAGACAGACGACTTGGTCGCATCAGACACAACGACCGCGATGGCCTCGAAGCCCTGAGCGCGACCGACTTTCCGCCGGGCAGAGCCCCACAAATAATTGATTTCGAAAGCTTTGAGGATGCTGCCGCGGCTATTGTCGCCGGTAACATCGACGGTCTGTTGAACCTGGCGGTCAATCTCGATGCCTATCTCGCGGCCCATCCTGGCGCCCTCAAACGCTCGCCAGTGCTCACGACAGAACAGTATGCGGTGGCGGTCGCCAAGGGAAATCCAGCCCTGCTGGCACTGATCAACGAAACCATCACCGCCTTGCGTGACAGCGGCGAACTGCAGCGCCTGAGTGAACACGCCGGGCTGTCGCACTGAGACCAGGCACGCACCCGCAAGCTTTGCCCGTGGCTTACGACCGTTTAACCATATTCATGTTTAAGAAGTATCTATATTTATATGATAGTATTAGGATATTTATAGTAGATCAGATTTCAACCGGCAGGCACTTTGGCAACGCGCTACGACCACCACCCCGCTCGTTCCCAGCGAGACCTGCCTGCCCGACAGTCGGCGCTGCTGTGGACCGTCATGCTCGGCTGCCTGTCATTCAACCATCCGGTAAGGGCTGAACCGCCGCGGACTCAGCTCGAAGCGGGCGGCATTGCCTACGACCTCGATAACGATTTTGCCTCGACTTACGGCGTCTACTGGCGCGGACGTCATACCCCTGACGCAGCCAATCAATGGTTCGGAGAAATCGTCGAACTGAGCCGGTTTGACGACGACGGCACCTATGGTGCGGTCGGCCATGTCCACACCTTCAGCGATCGCTGGTACGGCCAGGCCTCGGTGGGCTCGAGCGCGGGTGGTTTCTTCTGGCCGAGCGTCCGCGGCGATGCCAGCGTGTCACGAAAATGGCTTGCGGCCAGCCAACTCGTCACGACCGTCGGCGTGTCGTATTTCGACGCCAAGGACGCGCATTCCGATATCGGCTTGAACCTCGAAGCGATTTATTACACGCGCAGCCCTTGGCTGTTCCAGATCGGAACGACGCTCAATCAGAGCGATCCGGGGTCGGTCATCTCGAATGCCGGTTACGCTGCGGTTTCCTATCTGCAGCCGCAACAGCGCGCCTTCAGCGTCCGTTTCGGTGGCGGAACTCAGGCCTATCAGGTGCTCAGCGCCCAGCGTTTTCAAGTCGACATCGAATTCTACGAAGTCCGTGCAACCTGGAAACAATGGGTCGGCCGCCAATGGGGCGTCAACGTGGCCGCAGCTGGTTTTCAGAGCAGCGCCTACGACCAGCGCGGCGTCGAAATCGGCATTTTCTCGGAGTTCTGATGCAAGCTGACTGGCGCCATCTACCGCGCGGCATCCTCGATCGCCTACGCTACCGAAATCAATCCGGACTGCTGATCCGGCGTCATCGCGCACTGCGACGGCTCGATTTCAGGTCCGCCAGCGTGTTTCATCCGCTCCTGCTACTGCTGCTCGGATATTTGCTACTGATCGCCGGTGCCGCCGCGATCAGCGAATTCTGGGCCGTCACATTGCGCTTCTGGATGCCGCGTCTCGGTCTGGCCGGCACGGTTGAACTACAACCGACATCTTTGCTCGGAGCCATACCATTCGCACTGCCAACGCCCCTGATCGAAGCGCGCGCGCCGGACGACGCAACGCTGCAATCCATTGCCTGGACCGCCGGCGGCGCCATGGTCGCGTCGTTCTTCGGGCTGCGTCGCGATCGCCTGCCGCTGGCCTATTTCGTCTGGGCAGTCGCGATCATTCAACTTATTGCCTGCCTGTTTTTCGTTGCCTCACCGAGTCCGTTCCCGCACGCACTGGCGAAACACGTCGCCGATGGCTTTGGAGCTGTCGCCGCTCTGCTGTTGCTCGCGCCGCTGCTGCTATCGTTCTCCTATTACGCCTTCGATCACGGTTTGCTCAAAAAAGCCAGCGGCACGGCTGTGATACTGCTCGGGCTCATCCTTGTCGTGCCGTATCAATATCTTGCCCACGTCGTTCTCATTCAGCATTTCACCCTTGCGCTGATGCCGCCTCTGTACACGGTCTTCGGTCTGTTGTTCGATATCGCCGTGTTCGTGTCGTTATATGCGTGGGTGGTGAGCTGGGAGCCGTAGTGCCATGACGCTGCGTGACTGGATAGTCGCCAGCGATGCTCTGCCGATCATCGTCATTGTGATGAAAGGCGTACTCTATACAGTGGTCGTGCTGATCCTGGTTTATACCGCGCGCCACGTACTGTTTACGCTGAACCGGCTGTTTGCCCACCAGCGCCATCCCTATCTCGACGTCGACGTCGCCAGCTGGCCAACTGTCACAGTGGTGGTGCCGTGCCATAACGAAGAGGCCGTCGTCGCGCATGTGCTGGAAGCGCTGGTCGAGGTCGACTATCCACCGGACCGACTGCGCATCATGCCGGTCGATGATCGTTCGATTGACCGTACCTGGGACTTAATCACGGCGTTCTCCGCCAATCATCCCGATCTGATCGTGCCGGTGAAGCGCACCAGCGGAATGCCCGGCAAAGCGGCCGTCCTGAAGGATGTCTCAGCCACGCTCGATTCTGCCGTTCTGATCGTGTTTGATGCTGACTACGTGCCGGGTCGAGGCTTGATCAAACAACTCGTCGCGCCATTCTTCGACGCCGAGGTCGGCGCCGTTATGGGTCGCGTGGTGCCGCACAACGTCGATCGCAATTTGCTGACCCGGTTGCTCGATCTGGAACGAGCCGGCGGTTATCAGGTCGATCAGCAGGCGCGCATGAATCTGCACCTGATTGCACAATACGGTGGCTCGGTTGGCGGTGTACGGCTGTCGGCACTGCACGCGGTCGGCGGCTGGCGCGAGACCGCGCTGGCCGAGGATACCGATCTTACGTTCCGCCTTGTTCTGCACGGTTACAAGGTCGCCTACGAGAATCGCTGCGAATGCTACGAGGAAGTGCCGGAAGTCTGGCAGGAACGCAATCGTCAGATCATGCGTTGGGCGAAAGGTCACAATCAGGTTGCCAGACGCTATGCGTGGGCGACGCTCTGGTCGCGCCGTCTCAGTCTGGCTGAACGTATCGATGGGATTCTGTTGCTTGGCGTCTACGTGCTGGCGCCGGTGCTGATCGCAGGCTTCCTTGCTGCATTCGGCCTGTACATGCTTGGCGTTCCGGCGCTGGGAACTTCGACGACAACGCTGATCGGTATGGTCGCATTCAGCTCGCTCGGCAACTATGCGGCGTTCTTCGAAATCGCGGCTGCAATGCATCTCGACAACTCGAGACGGCGACTACGCCTGCTGCCGCTCAACTTTGTGAATTTCCTGAGCAGCGTTTTGAACGTGACGCGGGCGTGCTTTTCGGCGCTGTTTCTCGACACCCTGCTCAGTCGCTCATTGCATTGGGAAAAAACTCCGCGCTATCGTCGAAACGGCAATGGGCCATGATCTGGGAGGTGCTGTTCTGGGTGCTTGCACTATGCGTCTGTGCTGCGCCATTCCTGCCCGCTGTACGTGAATGGCGTTACCGCACTGACGCCGGACCGCTCAATGTCTCGCGCCAGCAGGACGCCAATATCCGGCATTTCGCTCATTCGTTTTTCGATCAGGTCAATAATTTTTTCGACCAGCAAGGCATCGACCCGCAGGCACCGCCAGCGCCATACACTGGCGAATTTCGTCCCGGACAGGCCGTTGCGTTTCTGGGTCAGACCACGCGCCTCGAGCGAACGCCGGACATCGAACGCGAACGACGCGTCCGCGCGGTCGTACTGGCAACGGGCGATCTGCTGCTCGAAGGTGGCCTGGTCTACGAGCAGGAAATCTATTGCGGCGGACAGTTGTACGCGGGTTCGGACGCGACTTTTCGCGCAGTCTACGTCGGCACCGATCTCATTCTTGGCGATCGCTCGATCGTCGCGCGCTGGCTACATACGCAAGGTCACGCCCATATCGGGCGCGACTCGCAGATTTACGGCCGGGTCTCCAGTGTTTCGTCGATTACGGTGGCTGCAGGCACACGCTTCGAACGACTCAACGCGCCCATCGTCCGCACCGTCTCTGACGATCTGCCAAAACAGGCCTCGGAACCAACGCCGGCTGAAGTGCGGGACTGGATCCCACCACCTGCGCTGCATCGCCTCGATGCCGAAACCGTGCTGTGCATGCAATCGCTGACCCTGGACGACGCGCTGCGTATTGGCAACGCGATCGTCTGTCGCGGAACGCTCACCATCGGCCGGGCGTCGCAGGTCAGCGGCAATTTGAAAGCGCGCCGCGGTCTGACCATAGGCAGTGCATCGCGCATTGATGCAGCGCTGGTGTGTGAAGGACCGATACGCGTCGCAAGTGGTGCGCGCATCGCCGGCCCGATCATTTCTGAAACGGAAATCGTGCTGGCGAGTGGCGTCATCGTCGGCAGCGAATTGCAGCCGACCACCATCACTGCGCCGCGCATCACGCTCGCCAACGGCTGTCAGCTGTCGGGTTCGGTGTGGGCAAGCGAAATCGGCGTTGTTGTCGACGATGCTGAGAACGCATGATAAGCACTGTCACCGTGAGATACACGTCACAGTTCGTGGCACGCACGCGCTGCATGCCTGAACATATCAGCAGGTATACTGGGACTTCACCATGAACAGATATTTCACCACCACGCTTCTTGCCACAGGCCTGTCTGTCGGCCTCTGCACCCCGCTTACTGCCGCAGCCGAGGACGTCAATTGGATCGGAACTGACGGCGCGTGGGAAGACGGTGCGACCAACTGGTCCAGCGGCACCCCGCCTGGCGCGCTCGATTTCGCCCATATTCTGTATACCGGTGCAGTGAGTTCCACGGCTATCGGGAATATCGCGCTGGAGGCGGTCAATTTCAGCACACTGTCGGTCAGCGCTGGCAGTCTCGATATCATCGGCACGCTGGACACCGCCGGTGCGGTCGACCTGACCGGCGGCGCAACGATGTCACTCGGGCGTCTCGAAGTGCGGAGTACCGGCAGCTTTGCCGCCACCGGCGAAACAACCACACTCGACGTTGTCGAGGGGATTTTCAATTACGGCCAGTACACGACCGAAGAGAACGCCATCGCCACGGCCGAGAGCATCGACAATTTCAATGAATTAGATGTCTTGAGCGGCAGCGCATTGACTGCCAACAGCATGATCAACCATGCCGTGACGACATTCAACGTCAGGGATAACGATTCCATTGTGACGATCAACGGCGCGCTCACCAATCAGGGCGGCATCGGGATAGCCGGGAATGGCAGGTTGGTCAGCAACAGCATCGATAATTACGACTTGTTTGATGTCTTCGATGGCGGCAAAGTACAGGTCGAAACGTTCGTCAACTACGCCGACGTCATAATCGGCAACTTCAGCGCGCCCGACACGGCGCAGCTGACCGTGACTGAGCTGTTGACCAACCTTGGAACGATTCTGCTCGATAACGAATTCAGTAGCGCCGATCTGGCCAACACGGTGAATAAAGGGACGATTACGCTCAGGAACGGCACAATTACCGGCGGCGCACTCGATAATCGAGTAGATGGTTCAGTGGTCATCCGTCGCAGCGACGTGCTGCTGACTGAGACCTCAAAAAATCGAGGGCAGATATCGATTGACGAGAATTCGACGCTCACAACCGATGCCTATCAACAGCTCGAAGGAGAGACGTTCGTCGATGGCGGCACGCTTGCCGCCTCGCTCCCTTTCGGTATCGATATCACCGGCGGCACCCTGGTTGGTCACGGCACCCTTGACGGCAACCTGATCACGCGCGAATTTGGCACGCTGGCCCCCGGCTATGTGCCGCCGTCTGTAGACCCTGGCGATCCGACCGGTAGTTTCGCCATCAGTGGCGATGCCATTCTCGGCGGATTGTTCGCAGTCCAGATCGGCGGCCTGAATGATTTCGACTGGCTGGATGTCGCCGGCGACGCGCAACTGGGCGGCACACTCGCGGTCGAGTTGCTCGATGGTTTCAGTCCACTGCTCGGCAACGCTTTCGATATCCTGCTCGCCGACGCTGTCTTCGGCTCGTTCGGCAGCGTGCTGCTGCCGACACTAGGCGCCGGCCTCGAATTCCAACTAGTCAACGGCCTCGACGTAGTCCGTCTGGCCGTCATCGCCGCACCTGTCCCGGTACCCGCCGCGCTATGGCTCTTCGCTTCGGCCATCAGTGCCTGCGGTCTACGTGCGCGTCGCCGATCGGGCCAACTCCCCGTCTGAACTTCGGTCCTGCCCCTTAGCACGGCGCGGCCGACCATGGCCACCGAGTAAGTCTGAATCGGGAACACCAAGTCAAACGTCGGCAAAAGTGGCGACACGCTTTTCCAATCCCGCATTGACCGCCTCCAGCTGATTCGGCGTGCCGAGCAGCGTCAGTTGAAGACCCTCCTCCAGGGCCAGACCGGTAGTCGCATCGGCTCGCCAGGCAGCATTCAGCAACCGTTTGCTGGCGCGCACCGCGTGAGGGGACTTGTCGGCGATCACGCGCGCAAGCTCGAACGCCGCTGCCAACGGATCAGGCACGACTCGCGTCAGCAAACCGAGTCGCAGCGCTTCTTCGGCCTCGAGTATTCTGCCGGTCAAAGTCAATTCCATCGCGACATCGCGTGGCAGCAGATCCGGCAGCGTTTGCGTCAGCGACATGTCCGGCACCAGGCCGTAACGGATCTCCATGATAGACATTCGCACATCCGGCGCTGCGATGCGGATGTCACAGCCCAGTGCTATCTGGCAGCCGCCACCGAAAGCGGCGCCGGTGAGCGCGCCGATGACCGGCACTGCCGCTGTCTTCCAGGCATACGCGGCACGCTGGGCCAGATTGTCCGGCCGCTCGTCGCGCCGCATCAGCGTGGCCAGCGCCGTTTGTGCCTGCGACGGCCCACCCAGCATCGTGCGCATGATGCTGAAATCGAGACCCGCACAGAAGCTCGGCCCGTTGCCTGACAACACCGCCACGCGTGCATTGCACGTTGCGCGCAGCTGGTCACCAGCCGCGGTTATCGCCTCAAACATTTCCAAGGTCAACGAATTATGTTTGTCAGGACGATTCAGCCGGATATCGGCGATGCCATCGACCAGTTCGAAGGTGACCAGATCGCTCATAACGTGCTTCCTGTCAGGCTGTTCCGCTGATGCGTGCGCGCAGCAGATCAACGCGATCGTTGCCGAAATACATGTCATCGCCATCAAGGAACATCGTCGGCGAACCGTAGCCACCACGCGCCATCACTTCTTCGGTGTTCGCACGCAGCCTGTCCTTGCAGGCCGCACTGGCGATCGCCTCGAAAAACGCTTGCCGCTCAAGTCCGACCTGGGCCGCGATCGCGCCCAGTTCGGCATCCTGCGAGATATCGACACCGTCGGTCCAATACCGCTTGAAGACGGCGCGCGCATACGGCACCAGTACGCCGGCTTCGATCGCGACAAAAGCACCGCGCATGGCTTTGACGCTGTTGATCGGAAACACGTCTGGCCAGCCTATTTCGAGACCGACGAATCGTGCCCAGTCCTGCAAATCCTTTTTCATGTAGGCTGCTTTATTCGGCACCGGTTGCTCACGTGAGGCGTAGACGCTGGGATTGATGGTATTGAAGATCCCGCCGACCAGTATCGGTCGCCAGACGATGTCGACATCCAGTCCGGCAAGGCGACGTTGAACGTACTCAAATGCCAGGTAGGTCCACGGGCTCGAGCAATCGAAGAAGAATTCGAGTCGATGTTGCATGGGGGCTCCTTCAGAGCGTGGTATCGATGACGATGCGCCCGATGACCTGGCGCGAATGGATGGCGTCCAACGCGGTGATGACTTCGCTGAATGGCAATATGGCATGGACGCGCGGCACCAGTCGCCCGCTGGCGGCATATGCGGCCAACGACTTTTCGACGGCCGCGCCACCGGCTGGATTGAGACGACCGTACTCGCCGGCCCGCACACCGATGATCGAGATCTGCTTGATCAGCGCGTAGTTGGCTGGCGCGAGTGGAATGCGTCCGCTGGCAAAGCCGATGATGAGCAGGCGACCGAAAGGCGCAATGCAGTGCAGCGCTTCATCGAACGCATCGCCACCGACCGGATCGAATATCACGTCAGCACCGCGGCCACTGGTCACTGCTTTGACCTGTTCGCGTAAACGGCCAGTCGATGAATCGATAACTTCTGCGGCACCCCGTGCACGAACAACGGCGCACTTGTGTGCGCCGGACGCGACCCCGATCACCCGCGCGCCGAGCAGCTGCCCGAGTTCAACGGCGGCCAACCCGACGCCGCCGGCTGCGCCGAGCACTAGAAGCGTTTCACCTGCCACCAGTCCACCGCGCACGACCAGCCCGACGTGGGCTGTCTTGTAGCCGACAGCAAATGCCGCTCCGTGCGCGTAGTCGAGTGCCGGCGGCAGTGGCCGGCTATCGGCGGCACGCACGACGACATGATCGGCAGCGGCGCCACTGCGGACACTCGCCATGACGGCCTGTCCCTGCCAGTCCGCGTCAACGCCGTCACCGAGTTCAACCACATCGCCGGCGAATTCCGTCGCCGGCGAAAATGGCAGCGGCGGCTTGAACTGATACAGACCCTGAACCATCAGCATGTCGGGAAAGCCAAGCGCGAATGCGCGATTGCGGACGAGTACTTCGCCAGCCGCCGGCCGTGGTCGAGGCACCGTTTCAAGTACCAGATCGTGATAATCTCCGACTGCGCGGCAGCGCCACGCGCGATCTTCCGGCTGCCCGTCGGACATCGTCGCCTCGTCCCCCACCAAAGCGTGCATCCTATCACCATGACCAGCCTGACTACGCACACCCAGACTATCGCCGCCCATCTCAAAGCCCACCGCCAGACCGTCGGTGTTGCTGAATCTTCAACTGGCGGTCTGATTTCGGCGGGCCTGCTCGCGGTAGCCGGCGCCTCGGCTTATTACCTCGGCGGTACCGTGATCTACACGCTGCGTGCGAGACGCGATCTGCTCGGCATCGACGAGGCGACGTTGTCGAAACAGGAACCATTAACGGCGGCTTACGTGACACTATGCGCAGAGACCATTCGAGCGCGCCTCGGTGCGACCTGGGGCATTGCTGAACTGGGTGCCACCGGCCCGGCTGGTACACCTTACGGGCATCCGCCCGGGATCTGCGTGCTGGCCGTGAGCGGTCCGGTCACGCGCACGGCGCGCATCGAAACCGGCAGCGCGGATCGCGAAGCCAACATGCAGATCTTTGCGCGCGCTGCGTTCGACCTGCTGCAGCAGGCCCTCACGCAGACCAGCTGAATGCAGTAAGTCAGCTCACAGTCGGCGCGAATTCGGTCGACTGTGGCGCTTCGTCGCGCCCCGCCCGCCGTGAACGCGCCAGCAGGAACAGCACGACTGAAAGATTCACCAGATTCCAACCGATGCCGTTGACGAAAGCGACGGTGTAAGAGCCGGTCCAATCGAAGATCGCGCCCGAGATCCAACCGCCGATGGCCATGCCGACGATGGTCGCAAATATCACGATGCCAAGCCGGCTGCCTGCTTCGCTCGCGGGGAAGAATTCGCGCACGATGAGCGCATAGCAGGGCACGATACCGCCCTGAAACAACCCGAACACCGCCGCTACGATATACAGCGAGACCAGCGTATCGGCGGGCAGGAACAACGCCAGCGCGACACCTTGCATCGCCGAGCCGATGAGCAATGTGCGCAGGCCGCCGAGCTTGTCGGAAATATGGCCGAAGACGAGGCGACTGACGATCCCGCAGGCGAGCATCACCGACAGCATTTCGGCACCGCGCGCGGCGCCGAAACCGAGATCGCCGCAGAGCGACACGATATGCACCTGCGGCATGGCCATTGCCATGCAACAGCCGAGTCCGGCCACGCACAACAGCACCATCAGCATGGTCGGACTCAGACCTAATCGCGCCGGCGTTCCAGCCGAACCGCCCGGGCTGGCCAGTGTCTGCTCAACCTGCGGGTGGCGGCGTATCAGAAGCAGCAGAGGCAGCATCAGTGCCATGCCGAGATAGCCGGTAACAATATAGGTTTCACGCCAGCCAAGTTCCGCGATCGAACGATACAGCAAGCCGGGCCAGATGGCGCCAGACAGATAATTGCCGCTGGCGCAGATCGCAACAGCCAGGCCGCGTCGCCGGGTGAACCATTTCGATATGTCGGCAATCAGCGGGGCGAACACCGCCGCGCAACCGAAAGCCCCAATCAGAATGTGGACGAGGCTGAACGTCCACAAGCCTTCGACGGCGCCAGCGAGTCGAAACGATGCGCCGAGCGCGAGTGTGGTGACGGTGAGCGGGAGAACAATGCCCCAGCGATCGACCGCTCGGCCGATGACGATGCCACCGATACCGAAACCGACCATGACCATCGTATAAGGTAGCGAGGCGTCGGCCCGCGAGATGCCGAAATCAAGCTGGAACGCCGGCAGCGCGACGACCACCACGTACATACCGGCGCTGCCAATCGTGGTCAGACCAAGACAGGCGAACACCCGCACCCAGGCGTAAGTCGAGTCGATGGCGGCGAGGCGCGGCATGGATGACCTTGACTACAAAAGCGCTGACTGGCTGGTGAAAAAAGACGCCGCCGGGCAGAACCGCGTTGCGCGAGCGCACAATCGGCGTACTCGCGCGACGCGCTCCCGTAGCTGTTGGTCAGTCGACGCCTTTTTCGAATACCTGGGGTGGTTCACGCCTGACTTTGGCGTCGGCCGTCCAATAGCGTTTGGCCCAGATACCCTGGTACGGCTCGCTGCCGGTCGGCATACGCCAACTCCGCAGTTCCGCTCCGTCGAGCGCGACTGAACACAGCGCGCGCGGCTGGTCGTCGGTGCCATCGACATAAGCGTTGGCATCGTTGGACGGGATATAGCGCGCGGCAATCCGGCGATAGCGATCGCGCCAGGCGTTGTCATTGCCGACTTCGAAGTCGATGGCCGCGCGTCCGCGCACCACAACTTTTCGGTACGGTACATTGGTCTCGTCGATGCTCAGTGCAACACGCGGATCATGGCGGATATGGCGCAGCCACTCGGAATGCTGGCGTGGCGTGAACCAGATCCGCGCATCCTCGTAGATGAACCAGATAGGCGTGACCAGCGGCGCGCCGTCGGCATCGACCGTTGCAATATTCATGATGATGGCAGGTTCGGCCAGGAACGCGTCGCGTTCGGCCTCAGTCAATTTAGGCATGTGCTCTCCCCTCGCGCGTGCAGCCCCGGGCTGGCAGCCCGGGAGTATCGTGCCGCAGCTTGGCTACGGTGTCCCCCGTCGCATTAGACCGTAAGGCGCCGCGAGGGCCAAGCCCGCATTGGACCGACTTAGTGTTTGTTGCCCTCGCCGGTGGCGGCGCCGTCCGGTCGCGCCTCCCATTCCTGTTTCATCATGACGTCACCGATGTCGCGCCCGGGCGTGAGCTGACCCTGGTAAATGACGTAACGTCCACCGGGTTCACCATCGACGGTCGGGCTTTCGACCCAGATCCACAGATGCCCGGCCACCGTATCGAGGATCAGCGCTTTCTCGGTGCCGTATTCGACACCCGATTGTATCGGTACTGCCTGATAGCGGCCCTCCGCCCCGGCTGCTGCCGCAACGACCATTAAGGCGAGCAGGCTCGCAGCGTTCCAACATCGGGTCATGCGACTGATCCTCTCGAATGAATGCAGTGGAAAATGCAGTTGAATCTCGGGCGACGATGGCTGTCTCTGCGAAGCTTTGATTGACCGACTCCGTCGGACGCCCGCGCCGTCATGCAAGTTCAACGCACCGCGTAAACCAGCCGCGACGGCGGCTCGAACGGCAACTCGCTCGGGTGGCCGGCCAGCCGCTCCTGCAGCCAGGGTACCAGTTGCGCGCGCAGCTCAGGCGCTCGAGCCAGCGCCGGCAACGCCAGCACGACCTCGTCGCCATGATCGTTGAATACCAGCTTGTCTGACGGGTTGCGGCGCGGCGGCAGTGCAATCATCGGCCAAGCGATATGCACACCTCGGCGAGCGGCGGCATGCACGGCTGCGGCCAGGGCACGGATTTCGCGTGTGAGTTCGCGACAGGCGCTGGCGTAGAGTCGCGCATGTGGCGCCAGATCTGCGCGACAGCGCAGTCCATCGTCGCCGGGCGGCAGCGCTGCGACCAGCGCGGCACGGTCCGAGCGTATAGTGGCCTGTCGATCGCTGACGGGAGTTGCGGGGGTCGGTGCCAGGCCATGAGTCGGGCGGGCAAACAAGGTGCGCGCGATGGCTTGCGTCGTTGCGCGTTCCGCGGCGCGCTTTCGGCCCGGTGCGCGCCCGCAACCGTCGTCGCGACAGAAGCGTCGCAGAATGGCCCGTTCAAGCGTGGCGCCGCCACCTGCTGTCGGTGCCGTGATCATGAACTGACGTGCTGGTTGCGAGCCGACGACGACGCGCACAGTGCCATCCGCTTCAGCCAGGATACGTACGGCTGCGCCGCGATGGGCAGCGGCAGCGGCCGCCTGCAGCCGGCTGTTGAAGTTGCGCGTGCTGCCGGCCCAGCGCGGCGCAGCGCCGCCAGCCTCGGCGCTCAGCTGTCGATGAGCTTTCGCGAGCTCTTCGACAGCTGCGTCGACGAAGCGCAGCTGCTGGGCACTCGAGGCGTTGGCCAGTTCGTCGACCGCGCGACTCAGGCCACGCGACGGGTCGAGCGCAGCCGCGTTGGTGGATAACGCGCAGCAGGCCAGTGCGGCGAACAGGCGCCTGGACCACTGGGCCTGCAGGAGAAAATCTGAGTATGACGTCGCGTTCATCTCCTCAACATAGCGGCCGCTGCTGCCGAACCATTGAAACCGGGGCTGGCACAGCAGCTCAATCGAGATTCAACATGCACTGGAGCATGGCGTAGTGATCCTCAAACAGCGTCTGCGGGCGGAGCGCCGTGCGTGGCGTCCACAACGCATGTCGCGCATCGTCGCCACCCACCGCCAGTGGACGCGGCGCAGCCGCATCGAAAACAAACTGAAACAGATGGGTAATCGTACGTCCGCGCAGCGAGCGGTAAGGGTCGTCGAAGACCTCCATGGTGAGCGGTGCCAGCGCCCCGGCATCGACGCCTGTTTCTTCCAGCAGCTCGCGCCGGCAGGCGGCGAGCAGGTTCTCCTGAGGGTCGAGAAAGCCACCGGGCAGTGCCAGCAGACCAGCACCCGGAAGCCGTCCCCGTTCAATCAACAGGACTTCAACGCCCCAGCACACGAGTGCATCGACCGTGACAAAAATCGGCGGATACGGTGCACCGGCCCAACGCGCTTTGCCGGCGCGAATGAACGCCGCTTCGGCTCGTAGGGCAGCAAAATCCTCGCCGGCGACGAAGACCTGCATCGACCCTCGTGCAGACGGTATCAGATGGGTCGCGACGCTATCCTGGGCGTGGCGGGTGTCGCCCCAGAACAGGAGAGCTCGCAGCAGATTCTCGCGCTCGACGAATCGCGCTGCGCGGGCGTCAGTCAACCACGCTGCCGGCCATGGCGGTAGGTCGCTCCGTGTTTCGAGATCGGCCTGCAGCGTCACCGTTGCCCAGGGCCCGAGTTTACGCCGCACCGCCTCTTCGATTTTCCGCGTCCAGCGGAGGCGATCGTAGCGGCGATCACGGACACCGATAATGTCGACCTCGGTCCCCGGCGGCAGGCCGCTTGTAATCATTGCGCGCCTTTCGGCATCGCTCCACGGATTGCGCAGTGAGCGCGACTCCTCCGCACCGAGCATGACAACCAATACGCGCGCGCCGCTCGCTGCGGCTTGCGCGATGGCGTCGAGATGGCCACGGTGCGGCGGTTGGAACCGCGCGCACACGACGACTGCACGGTTCGCCGTCTCGGTCACAGTGCGCCGGCAAGGTGTTCGAGCGCCGCTTCCAGCAGTGCCGGTGTCGCCGCTGCCACAGCGCGTCCACCGCCGAGCAGTGGTCGCCCTGACCAGTCAGTCACCACCCCGCCGGCGGCAACGATGATCGGAATGAGCGGCGCGATGTCATAGAAACCGAGACTGGCTTCGACCACCAGATCGAGGTGGCCGGCAGCGAGCAGACAATAGGCGTAGCAATCGGCGCCATAGCGCGTGAGTCGGACATTCGCAGCCAGTGCGTCGAACGCATCGCGCTCGCGACCCGGCGCAAACATGTCCGGCGTGGTCGCAAACAAGGTGGCCTGCGCGAGTGTTGTGGTCGACCGGCAGCACAAGCGCGTCACTTCCCTTCCGCGCACCAGTTCTGCGACACCGTCGCCACCGATGAACCGTTCGCCGACGAACGGCTGACTCATCATGCCGAAACGAGGAACGCCGTTTTCGAGCAGACCAATGAGCGTCCCCCAGGTCGGCATGCCACTCATGAACGAGCGCGTGCCATCGATGGGGTCGATGATCCAGGCAAAAGGCCCGCTGCCGGGCTGATCCTCGCCCTCTTCGCCGCGCAGACCGTGCTCGGGAAAGCGCGCAGCTATCGCATTGCGCAGTGCTGCTTCGGCCGCTTTGTCGGCCTGCGTGACCGGGTCGAACCCGCCAGCGCCGAGCTTGTTCTCGATGACCATCGGCAAGCGAAAGCGCGGCAAGGTCTCGCGGGCCGCAACCTCGGCGAGTTCGGCCATCACTTTCCAGATGCTATCCCGGTCGATATCAGTCATGCGTCATCCACGGCATTCCGCCATGACCGGCGGGCCGGCATGATGGCATCGCCATCGACAATTTCCAACCGGGCTTGCACCCTGATGAACCACCGCAGCGCTATCATGCGAAAGCGGCGCCAACGCGAACGATAAGTCGAGAGCCAGCCTGGGAACATCCGCACATGTCGAACGACCGCTTGCGGTGGCGCTGCGGCAGTCCGCGCGACGCCCATGGCTGACGCTCAGCCTTTGTCTGGCGCTGCTGGCGATTGCGGTGTCAGGTGTGGGCAGGGTCGATTACGACGCCACCCTCGAAAGCGACGCCGACGCTGCACACCGGCGCGAAATTGCGGCGCGCTACGGGTTGCAGGAATTCGTCGTCATCACCGCAACCCCGGACGGGCCGCTGCTGGCGCCTTCAACGCTGCGAACCATCGGCGAACTGGTCGATAATCTTCGCAGCATCCCCGGTGTTAGCGCCGTTCAATCACTGCTCGACGCGCCGCTGGTCCGCAATGTCGATGGCAGACTGGCCGCACTGGCCGACAATTACCGCACGTTGCGACGCGACGACGTGGATCTTGAACGGGCTTGGACCGAGCTGACCAGCAGCCCGCTCTATCGCGACACGCTGGTCAGCGGTGACGGTCACACGACATTCATCGAAGTCGTCCTCGCGCCTGCCGGTATCGCCCCCACGCTGATTGCGCGTCTGGCATACGCCATCAATATGCGTTGCCCGGTCTGCCTGACCAGCTTTCCCGCTGCAGGTGAGTTGCTGACTGCCGCGACGCAGAACAGGCCTGTAACACTCGCGGCGATTGCCACCGTTCTTGCGCAGCGACTGCCGACGCTGCACGCGACCCTGAGCGGTGCGCCGCTCGAGGCAGAGCGGCGCGCCCGGGCGCTGGCCGACGACCTGGTGCGCGGAGCTGCGTTCAGCGTGCCGCTGCTCGGCCTCGTCATTGCCGGCCGAGTGCGCGACAGGCGTAGATTTTTTATCGTCACGACAACCACGCTGGCGAGCGTCCTGTGCAGCCTGGGTCTGGCAGGCTGGAGCGGGCTCGCCTTGAACAATCTGTCCGTGGTTATGGTACCGCTGGCATTGGCCGCAAACGCGCTGTCGCTTGGCCGGATGCAGATGGCCTTCAGCGTCGCTGCGCCAGTCGGACAGACCGTGCACGCAGTCATCGGACTGTCTGGTGTCATCGGCCTGGTCTGTGCCGGTATTGCACTGGTATTCGCACCCGTCGCTGCACTTGCCGAATTCGGCATGCTGCTCTTGCTCGTTGCATTGAGCGCGCTGTTCGTCGGCGTGACCCTGTTACCGGCGCTTGCGACGCTGCTCCGGTTGCCGCCAACCCGCGCTGCGCTCGCTGCCGACGGCGCGACACCGCGCTGGCGAGCACCGCTGGTCGCTGCGAGCGTGCTGGGCGCCGGCGGCATTGTCCTGCTCGAGCAGGCACCACGACCCGAGCCATGGCTGCATGTCCCTTCCGCTGCCGGCGTCACGGCATCACGACATGTGGATAACGAGTTTGAACTCGACATACTGCTCGCTTTTCCGCCCGCCCCGACGCTGCCCGAAGCACAGGAAACGAACAACCCGGACGACGAATTGCTCGCAGCTATCGAGCACGATAACGCCCTCGACGACAACTGGTTTACGCCGACGATAGTCGACCGCATTACGGCCATACACGTCGCGATGGAGGCGCTCCCTGGGCGCATCTTCGTCCGCTCGCTCGCCTCGACCTTGCGCGTGGCCGAGCAACTGAATGGTGGTGTTGCCTTTAATGCGTTCGATTTGAATCTGATCTACCGTCGACTCCCGCGCGCTGTGCGCGCTGCGGTGGTCGAGCCGTACGTAGCGATAGCGGCCAACGAGGCTCGCGTCGTCGTTCGCCTTGCGCCCGGCCAGCTTGCGCCCGATGCACGGCTCGCACGTGTGCGTTTGCTGCTGGAACACGAACTCGGCTTGAGTGCGGCTGATTATCGTCTCGAAGGCACCCTGGTCAGTGCTGCGCAACGCTACGCCACGCTGACCGCCAGCACACCCTGGATCATGCTTGCTCTGTTGTTGCTGCAAGCCACTGTGCTGCGGGTGTTGTGCGCGGGTGACCAAGGGCGCGAACGGTTGGGCGTGAACCAGACCTTGCTTCGCCTGGTTCCGGCTGTCGCTGGCGTTGCGCTGGCGCTCGGACTGTCCGGCTGGGCCGGACTCCCGTTCAGTTGGATGACCCTCGCGGCCTGTGTCAGCGCACTGGCGTTGAGCTGGCCCACGGGCGCAGAACCGACCGCATACGGACCACTGCTCACGACTGCGGCCCTGCTACCGCTACTGGGTTCGGCGATCGCACCGCTGGCCGACTATTGCGCACTGCTGATACTGGCTGCGATTGCAACGGAGGTCTTCCGGCTGGCGTTCCTGGCCTCGACCAGCGCACTCGGCCAGACGTGATTTGGCCTACTGGTCGGCGCCGGATCGAGGTGCTATGGTCCGCAGGCGGCGCGAACCGCACGGTGTCTGCAAAGGGGAAACGCATGAACGATCGCTATCGCAATTTCCAGTCTGGCCATTGCCTGGCTGGCACAAGTGACAAATCGGGCCACCCGGGCCAATCAGTCCATCAATCAGCCCGTATTGGCAGCAGCGTCGACGGTAAACTACGCAGAACGCTGGCGGCACGCTGGGCGCACTTTGCACTGGGCCTGCTCAGTGTGTGCGCGATGGCCGATGTCGCTGCCGACGAAACCTGTCTGTCGCCGTACATGGCCAAGATTGTCGGCCAGGAAGACTACGTCTACATCTGGACTCTCGGTGTCGAAGGCCTGGGCGACGAACAGGACAAACTGGTCACGGTCGGCGTCAATCCGGCAGCCAAAGACTATGGCAAGGTCATCGCCTCCTTGTCGGTCGGTGGCCGCAACGAAGCACATCATTCCGACTTGACCGACGACCGGCGCTATCTGTGGGGCGCCACGCTCGATACCAACAAGATTTTCATCTTCGACATCCACTCCGATCCGGCCAAGCCGACCTTGTTCAAGACGATTACGGATTTCGTCGACAAGAGTGGCGGTGTCGTCGGCCCGCATTCGACCTATGCCATGCCCGGTCGGATGCTGATCACCGGCTTGTCCAATCACACCGATCATGGTGGGCAGACCGCTCTCGTCGAATACACCAACGAGGGGGAATACATCGCGACCTACTGGATGCCGAAAGACGGCGACCTGCAGGGCGCGATCAAATCGGGGAAATTCGCCGACGGCTATGGTTACGACGTGCGCGCATTGCCACGGCTCAACGCACTGGTGACCTCCTCATTCACCGGCTGGAACAACTACATGATGGATCTCGGCAAAATGATGGGCGATGCCGAAGCCATGAAGCGTTTCGGCAATACTGCCGTGATCTGGGATCTGCATACGCGAAAACCGAAAAAGATCCTGGACGTACCTGGGGCGCCGCTCGAAGTGCGGTGTGCCTGGGGTGCGCAGCATGACTACTGCTTCACGACAACGGCGCTGACCTCGAAGATCTGGCTGCTCTATGTCGACGAAAAAGGCGAATGGCAATCGCAGGCTGTTGGTGATATCGGCGACGCGAGCAAAATCCCGTTGCCGGTCGACATCTCGATTTCCGCCGATGACAAGCTGCTCTGGGTCAACACTTGGAACGATGGCATGACACGGTTGTTCGATGTCTCCAATCCGCACGCAGCGAAAGAGATCTTCACGCAGAAGATTGGCGATCAGGTCAACATGCTGTCGCAGAGCTGGGACGGCAAGCGTATTTATTACACCTCGTCGTTACTCGGTAACTGGGACAAGAAGGAAGGTGCCGCCGGCGAAGTGCAGTATTTCAAGGCCTATGCCTGGGATGGTGAAAAGTTGACGCAGAAATTCGCGATCGACTTTGCTGCCGCCAAACTCGGCCGACCGCATCAGATGCGTTTCGGCGCACGTGCACTGTACGCCGACGAGGCGACCGCAGCCGGAACGGCGCTCGCCGCCAAGCACTGAGCGACAGGCTGCTAAACCTGCATGCCGTTCCTGATCCGGGCGTCGCTAAGGGCGCCCGGTCTGTTCTTGCTGACCGTTTTTGCGCTCAGCGCTGCGGCCCACCAAACCGCTCCTGGGCAGCCGGCCATCAGCGCTCCGGGCTATGCAGGCCTGCAGTATCCCGCACCCGTTGCCGGCAGCTATGCGCTACCGCCTCTCGGTCCGGCAGCCGACGCGTCAATCATCGATTCGCACGGCACCGCACACCGTCTGCACACACTGTTCGACAACCGCGTCACCATACTTGCTTTCATTTATACCAGCTGCGACGACGTCAACGGTTGCCCGCTGGCTTCCTACGTGATGAGCCAGGTGGCGCGCCGGCTGGCTGGCAAAGCAGACCTCGCGGCGCGCCTGCGCCTGGTCAGTTTCAGTTTCGATCCCGAGCACGATACGCCGGCTACGCTGGAACGTTACGCACACTCATTCCGCCCGGCCGGTATCGACTGGGATTTCGTCACCACGGCCGAAGCGACGACGCTGGCCTCGACGCTGGCGAACTATCAGCAATCGGTTCAGCGAACCCAGGGCCATGCGTTTGCGCATATCCTGCGCGTCTTTCTCATCGACCCGCAGCAACGTATCCGCAATATCTACAGTACCGCTTTTCTGCACGCCGATACCCTCGCAGCCGACGTCGAGACGCTGCTTCTTGAGCAAGGCCTGGTCCCGTCGGTAACTGAGGATGGCACTGTGCTCGGCGACTCGGAGGATAGCGCGACCACCAGCCACGAGACGCACACCGCCAATGCCTGGCTGGGGCTGCCATCGCCCGCAATGCTGAACGGGCCGACGCCAACTGCGGCACAGATTGCGCTCGGCGAGCGTTTGTTTTTCGATCGCCGTCTGTCGTTGAACCGCACTATTTCCTGCGCGATGTGTCACGTGCCGGCACAGGCGTATACAGCGAACGAAATCGCGACCGCTGTCGGCGTCGAAGGTCGCACCGTCAAACGTAATGCGCCGACTCTGCTCAACGTCGGCTTTCTCGCAACGCTATTTCATGATGCCCGCGAAGATCGCCTGGAACAGCAGATCTGGGGGCCGCTGCTGGCCAGAAACGAAATGGCCAATCCGTCAGTCGGCTATGTACTGAGCAATCTGGCCGGCTTACCCAATTATCGCGGTGCTTTCGAAGCTGCTTTCCAGGCGCCGCTCAGCATGGAAACACTGGGCCGCGCACTCGCCGCCTATCAGCGCAGCCTGATAGCCGGCAACAGCGCATTTGATCGCTACACATACGGCAGACAAGCTGACGCGTTGACGCCGGCTGCCGTTCGCGGTCTCGCACTCTTTCGCGGCAAGGCACACTGTGCCGCCTGCCATAGCATCGGTCCCGACAGCGCTTTGTTGACCGATCAGGCGCTGCACAATACCGGCCTTGGTTTTCTCGCCTCGATGGCACCGCGGCGCGAATCGCGCCGCGCCGAAGTCGCGCCGGGAACGACGCTCGCCTACGATCTCCGCGCTGTCGCCGATTCTGCGGAAAGACGCCCGAGCGATATGGGCCGTTACGAAATTACCGAACAGCCGGCTGATCGGTGGAAATACCGCACTCCGAGCTTGCGCAACGTGGCCCTGACCCGACCGTATATGCATGACGGCTCGCTGTCGACGCTCGCCGATGTCATCGCTTTCTACGATGACGGCGGTGTGCCGAACGACGGTCTCGATCCGCTCATCAAGCCGCTCGGTTTGAATGCAATTGAACGTTCGGATCTCGTTGCCTTCCTCGAGAGCCTGACCAGTCCGCAAGTCCCTGCATTGATTGAGCGTGCGAGTCGCGCCGTTGTCGGCAATCCGGCTGAATCGGTCGTTCCTTGATGGACTCAGGCGATAGAATCGCAGTCACCGCCCCGTTTCGTCACTGTCCGCAGTGCGGACTGATTGTGGCTCGTCCACCTGCCGGACTCGAGTTCGTCTGCACCGGCTGCGGTTTCCGCTATTTTCATAACGTTGCCTGCGGCGTTGCCGCGTTCATCACGCACGGAGACGATCTGCTGGTGACACGACGCGCGCACGCGCCAGCGGAGAATACGCTCGATCTGCCAGGTGGCTTCGTCGGCCCCGATGAAACCCTGGAGCAAGCGCTTGCGCGCGAACTGGCGGAAGAACTCGCGCTGCACGTCTTGCCGGCCACTCCGTGCTATCTGTTCTCGGCGCCGAACCGCTATCTGTTTGCCGACGTCGAATACGCCACTGCTGACTTGTTTTTTCATCTCGCCTGCGCGGAACGACCACAGGTCATCGCCGGCGACGATGTCGCCGCCGCGCAGTGGCAGGCACTGGCCACCCTGGTGATAGCCGATTTCGGTCTTGCTTCGGTGCGTACTGCAGTCCGCCGCTTCCAACTTGCGGCAGGTTCAAACACACCTCAATCCGGCTGAGCGTTCGCGTATCTCGCTACGAAATCAGCGATCGCGGTCAGACAGGCATCGGTCTGTTCGGCCTGTGGCACGTGCCCGCAATCCGCCAGCGCGACTGCGGTCACGCCACCCGTAACACCCGCCGCAATGCGCTCGACGTGGACCGCTGTTGAATATGGGTCGTCGTTGCCGCGTATGGTCAACACCGGAACCGAAATGCTATCGAGCGCGTGCTCGATGTTCCAGTCGAGAAAACCGGAATCGAGCCAGCACTCCGACCAGCCGCGAAACGCGTTGTCGACATTGGCGCCATGACGACGCTGCAGACGCTCGCGCAGCGGGCCCTGTTCATAAGCAGTCCGGGCCGCGCGTATGGTGGCCAGGGTCTTGTCTTCGGTCAGGACGTGCGGCGCGAGGAGCACCAGCGCACGGAGCCGAGGGGCGTACGCCAGCCCAGCGTAGACAATCGCAATCGAGGCACCATCGCTGTGCCCGATCAGTACACAGTCATCGATGCCAGCCGCGGAGAGTACGGCGGGCAGTACGTCGCGCGCTTCGCGTGTATGGAAGTCGAGTGGTCGCGGCAAGCTGATCGGTGAGGAACCACCGTAGCCGGCTCGCGAATAGACGAATACCGGCAGGCCAGTGGCTGCGCCCAGGCGCGCCGGAAAATCCCGCCACAACGCAACACAGCCAAGGCCCTCGTGCAGCAGCACCAGTGTCGGTCCGGGGTGCAGGCCAGGCAGTCGCTCGAATTCGAGCGACTGGCCCGCCGCTGCCAGTATCCCGCGCTCCACTGACGGCCCGATCATCGCTGGACTGCGACAGCGCTGCGCATGGCGCTGGCAACAGGTGGGCGCACTGCCCGCTCAGGCTGCGAGCAGGCCTTCGCCGTTAGCCCAGGCCAGCGTAGCCGCCATCGCACGATCGAATTTGTCGAACAGCTCATCGACTTGTGCCGAAGTGATGATGAGCGGCGGACAGAACGCCATGACATCGCCGATAGCGCGACAGATCAGGCCGTTCTCGTGACAGTGATTGAGACATTCAGCACCGACTTTGCCGGCTGGTTCGAAAGCCGCCTTGGTCGTGCGATTGGCAACAAGTTCGATCGCGCCGATCAGACCGACGCCGCGCACTTCACCGACCAGCGGATGATCGCGATAACGCGCGAGTCGCTCCTGGAACTGCGGTGCGAGCTTTGCGGCATGTTCGAACAGGCGATCGCGCTCGTAGATTTCAAGCGTCTTCAGCGCAACGGCGCAGGCGACTGGATGCCCGCTGTAGGTGAAACCATGACCGAACATGCCCCATTCGTCTGCGGCATCGACAAACGCCTGGAAGATGTCGTCTTTGATCACGACCGCGCTGAGCGGCTGATACGCCGAGGTCAGCGCCTTGGCCAGTGAAATCGTATCCGGTTGCAGGTGATAGGTATCGGCGCCGAAGGCTTTTCCGGTGCGGCCAAAGCCGGTAATCACTTCGTCATCGATGAACAGCACATCGTACTTCTTGAGGATGGCCTGCACTTTTTCGAAGTAGGTCCGCGGCGGCAGCACCACACCACCGGCGCCCATGATCGGTTCGGCAATGAATGCGGCCACCGTCTCCGGGCCCTCCTTCAGGATCAGCGCTTCGAGATTGCTGGCCAGGCGGCTGGCGAAACTCTCTTCGCTCTCCCCGGCCTCCGCGCATCGCCAGTAGTGCGGCAGATCGGTATGCAGGAAACGGCCACCGGCGAGCGGCAGGTCGAACCCTTTATGCGAGACGGCGAGACCGGTCAGGCTGCCGGATGCGAGCGTGATGCCGTGATAGCCTTTGACGCGACCGATGATTTTTTTCTTGTTCGGGCGCCCGAGCACATTGTTGTAATACCAGACCAGCTTGATCTGAGTGTCGTTGGCATCTGATCCGGAATTGCCGAAAAACACCTTGGAGTGCGACAGAGGCACCATCGCTTTCAACTTCTCGGCCAGCAGTATTCCGACTTCGTGGCTCTTGCTCGCGAACAGCTGGGCGTAAGAGAGTTCTTTCATCTGATCGTAAGCGGCGCGCGCCAGCTCTTCGTTGCCGTAGCCGAGCGCCGTGCACCACAGTCCAGCCAGCCCTTCGAGATACTGTTTGCCCTGGTCGTCGTACATATAGACGCCTTCGGCGCGCTTCAGCATCATCGGCCCTTTGCGGGAGTGCTGCGCGAGATGCGTCTGAGGATGCAACATGCTGTCGAGGTCGCGTGCCGCCATGCTTCCGGACTGTATCGTCACTACCGGTCTCCTTTGCTGTACTTGCGAATGGTCGAGCCATTCTAGCAGTCGTGACGACGCCGAGATAAACGGCGCGGCCTTTCGGTTCAGCCACCATTCTTGGGCGGTGGCGACGCTTCGACCGTAACGAAGATATCGACGGGGGTCGGATCGAGCAGTACGACCAGTGGCTGCGCCTGGGGCGGCGAGCCGTCGCCGCCAATGGTGCGCGTCCACAAACCCTGCAGCGACTGCACGACGCTTATCTCGGAGTGCCCCGCATCGAGGGCGCGGACCAGGAACGGGCGCATCTCCATCGGCACCGTGACATCGGACTGGACATAGTGGCTGGCCATGCTTGGGCTGATTTGAATGTAGGGCTCGTGTTTGAGCTCGGCGACGGCTTCCGCCATCACCTTGGCATCAACGCGATAGACCAGCCAGGCCGGCAGCGTAACGGATTGCGGATCGGCGACTTGAGGTGCTTTGATCCACGGGTGCGGCGGCGCGGCGCTGACGGGCGCCTGATCCTCGCTGCAGGCGAGCAGCGCTAGCAATGACAACAGCAGGATTGGTCCGGCCCGCCAGGGGGCAATCTGTCGCATTGGGCATCTCGCAGGGCAGTATCGTGCGATGCGCCGCAGGCTGCTCTCGGTAGACCTCGACATTCGTCTCGCTCCCACAACTCGACGCCCGCGACCCGCTGCCGCAATGCCCCACACTAACACGATGGGTGCCCGGGCCGTCGCACCCGGTTCAGTTTCCGCCGCTATTCGGTACACTGCTGCCCGGTCACAGGCGGAGGGGGAGCCGTGTTCGATCTCGATCAGATCCAGTCGCTGGCGGATATCCCGCGACATCAAGCACGTGTACATGGCGCTCAGACCGCGCAGATTTTCGATGAACGCTACACGAGCTTCGCCGACTTCGACCGTCATACCAGCCAGGTCGCCAACGGATTGCTGGCCGATGGTCATCGTTCGCAGGCCCGAATCGGCTTTCTCGGCAAGAATTCGGACCGCTACTTCGAGCTGCTTTTCGGCGCCTGCAAGGCGCGGGTGGTTGTCGTCGGCATCAACTGGCGGCTCGCTGTTCCGGAGATTGCCTATATCCTGAACGACGCCGAATGCGAAACGCTGTTCGTCGGCGCCGACTACTATGGACTGGTCGAGCAGCTGCTGGCTGCCTGCGCTGGATTACGTCGAGTCATCGCGCTGGATGACGGACTACCGGACTGGCCGGCGTTCGATGTCTGGCGCGATCGCCAGAACGATACCGACCCTCAGCTGCCGGCGGCTCTCGAAGACGACGTCGTGCAGCTGTATACCAGCGGCACGACGGGGCACCCGAAAGGCGTGCAATTGACCAACGCAAACTTCCGCGCGCTGTTCGGCGTCGCAGAAGCTGCGCAATGGGGACTGTTCGATGCCGGTGCAGTCACCTTGACCTGCATGCCGGTATTCCATGTCGCGGGCGCCAACATGGGCATCTTCGCGCTCGGCCAGGGCGCCACCAACCTCATCATGAAGGAAGTCGACCCCAACGCGATTCTCGATTTCATTCCACGCTATCGAGTCACTTACGCGCTGTTCGTGCCGGCCGTGATCCTCATCCTGACCCAACACCCGCGTATCGGTGCAGTCGACTTCTCCTCGCTGCGTAAACTGTTCTACGGTGCGTCACCCATCGCCGAGGAACTATTGAAATCAGCACAGGAGATATTCAAGTGCAACTTCTTCGGCCTCTACGGTTTGACTGAAACCTCGGGTGCCGGCACCTGCCTGCTGCCGCCCGCCCACGCCGAGAACAAACTGCGCTCCTGCGGTACCGCTTACCCCGGCATCGAGATAGAAATCCGTGGCGCCGATGGTCGTGCCGTGCCGTGCGGCGACGTCGGCGAAATCGTCATCCGTCACGGCGTCGTGATGAAAGGCTATTGGAAACGACCGGACGCGACCGCCGACGCCATCCGCGACGGCTGGTTTTATACCGGCGACGCCGGCTTTTTCGACGAGCAGGGTTATCTCTACATCCACGACCGCGTCAAGGACATGATCGTTTCGGGTGGCGAGAACGTCTACCCGGCTGAAGTCGAGAACGCGCTTTTCGGTCACGCTGCAGTCGCCGATGTTGCGGTCATCGGCATTCCGGATGAGCGCTGGGGCGAGTCGGTGAAGGCCGTCGTCGTACTGAAGCCTGGTGCGACCGCCAATGCCGACGAACTCATCGCTTTCGCGAGGACGCGTATTGCCGGCTTCAAAGTACCGAAATCGGTCGACTTCGTTGACGCGCTGCCGCGCAACCCGTCCGGCAAGATCCTGCGTCGCGAACTCCGTGCGCCGTATTGGGCAGGCAAGACGCGGAACGTCAACTGAGCGCCGCTAGTCACTGTTCCCGCAACCTTGCAATGCGCAGGCCGCGATAACCTCCGACGTAATTGTCGCGCCACAGGTAACGCGTATCGTAGTGACATCGGCCAGCTGCCGACGTTTGGTCCGGAGTGTCCCATGCCTGAGATGACCATCACCATCCCCGAACTCGCTTTCGGGGGCCTGTTGCGCCAATGGCGCACGCAGCGGAAGTTGAGCCAGCTCGATCTCGCGCTGCATTCGGAAGTCTCGCAGCGCCACTTGAGCTTCCTCGAATCGGGGCGTGCCCGCCCCAGTCAGCAGATGGTGATGCAATTGTCCGAAGCATTGGAAATCCCGCTCCGTGAGCGCAACACGCTGTTACAGGCCGCCGGATTCGCGCCGTTTTATCGTCAGCGTGGACTTGCCGAAGCGGATATGGCACCGGTGCAGGATGCGCTCACACGGATGCTGAATCACCACGAACCGTATCCTGCTGTCGTCGTCGATCGGGACTTCAATCTGCTGATGGAGAACCGCGCTTTTGTCCGCCTGATGAGTCTGTTTGGCGATCCCGCGGATGTATGGCTGGCGTGCTGCCCGGATGGCGGGCGCAATCTGCTGCGATTGACCTTTCATGCCGCGGGCGCCCGCCCGTACATCCGCAATTTCGACGAAGTTGGCGCCATCATGCTGTTGCGCGCCTACCGCGAGACGCTCGCCAACAGCAGTCCCGGCATCCAGGCTTTTCTTGCCGAGCTGCGTCGCGATCCGAGCGTGCCGGCGCACTGGCATAACAACCTGTCGACGCTCTCGCTGCCGCCGGTCCTGCCGCTCGCGCTCGGCGGCGACGCCGGCGAATTGCGCCTGTTCAGCATGATTTCGACTTTCGGCACGCCGGCCGACATTACCACTGACGAAATCCGCGTCGAGACGTTTTTTCCGGCCGACAGCGCGAGCGAAGCGTTTTTCCGCATGAGCAGCTGAGGGCGCCCTGGAGGCCACTGTCGCGGAGCGGGGTCGTACACGGGCGCCAGCGATGACCGCGCGCGCCGGCTCTGCGATGATAAGCGCCACCGTCATTTAAACCAGGTCTGACATGCTCGATTTTCAGTGTCGGCGCCAGCTCATACTCGACGCGCCTGCCGCTCCGGGCAAACCGTCCTTTCTGACTGCAGCCAGCGGGTTGGTGCAGTCGGACGACAGACTCTATGTGGTCGCCGACGACGAACTGCATCTAGGTATATTCGCAGCTCGCGGAAGTGCCCCGGGACAACTCCACCGTCTGTTCGACGGCGAGTTGCCGAAAGACCTCGAAAAACGCAAACGCCACAAGCCGGACCTCGAAGCGCTGACCCGGCTGCCGCCGTTCGCCGGCCACCCGCAAGGCGCGCTGCTCGCGCTCGGCTCCGGATCCAAGCGCCGACGCAATCGAGGCAGCCTGCTCGCAATCGATGCCGCCGGTGCGCTGACGGCACAGCCCTCGACCATTGACTGTTCGGCGCTGTACGCCGGCCTGGCCGATGTGTTCGAGGATCTCAACATCGAAGGTGCTGCTGTCCATGGCAATGAATTGATTCTGCTGCAGCGAGGCAACAAGGGGGCATCAGCGAATGCCGTCATCCGCTACGTACTGGCACCACTACTAGCGGCGTTGAGCACCGACGCGAGCCTGCCGACAGTCACTCCGCGCGCAATTGAATGGCATACGCTTGGTACCATCAACGGAGTGCCGCTGTGTTTTACCGACGTCAGTGTCCTGGCTGGCGGCGAGCTCGTGTTCACCGCAGTCGCCGAAGATACCGACAACAGTTATCAGGACGGCCGCTGCGCTGGCGCGGCTGTCGGTCTCATTGATGCCAGCGGTCGTTTACGGCACCTTGAAACGCTCTCGCAACCCTACAAACTCGAGGGACTCCACGCCTGGCGCGAGAACGGTGCCATCGAGGTGCTGGCGGTGACTGATGCCGACGACCCGACAGTACCCGCATCCCTGCTTTTCGCGCGACTCACATGGGTTTAAGCGTCATCCCAGGCCGGCCGACGGCGCCGCGTTGTCACCGACCCGTGCCGACAGGGCAATAACTGCCGTCAGGCTGGGCTCGCGCACGCCAGCCGGTTGCTCTGCCCAACAACACCTGCGGCCAAGATGGTTCTCGCACAGCCGATCTGATGCGCGACACCGGGCCAGCCCGGGACTCCCCGCCGGCCCCTATTATGTTGACACGTCAACATAATGGGACTAGCGTCAGCCCTATGAAAGGCACGCAAACCGGGACAATTCGGGCTGCAGCGGGGCGTCCGCGCAACAGTACGCTGACGCGAAGCGAGCAGTTGCGACTCGCCAAGCGTGCCCAGCGTGCGCGCGACAGTTCGGCCGGTCTGACTGAAGTGCGGATCAAGCTGCCGGCTGCCCTGGCTAGCCGCCTGGCGTTCGCCGCTCAGCAACCCGACTTCGTCGACTTGCTCGATATCGCACTGGCGACGGCCATCGTCGAGATCGAGCGCTATCCTCAGCTCAAGATACTTTGCTGGAACCGGCGTATCCGGTTTCTCTCTCACGCCGATGCATGGAGCCTGTACGAGCGTAATTGGCGCTTTATCGAGCCTGACAAACTGGAACCGTCCGAACGCTTGCTGATTGACACGCTCGTCACCCGTTTCAACGGTGGGGTTATGCATGGCTGACTATCAACGGCCTCGTCACTGTTATGTGGGGCGTGTACTCGAAGCCCTCGACCGGGACGTGCTCGCACGGGCCCGATGCTATTTCGGTGGTGGTACACGGTTGGCCCTGGAACTGGCGGAATACCGTGAGTCGGAAGACATCGACTTCATCTGTTCGGACCTTGCCGGTTATCGAGTGTTGCGTAGTGAAATCACCAGCCGTTCACTTGGTGACTTATTGTCGGAACCACCCGCCGACGTCAGCGTGTTACGCGATGTCCGCGCTGATCAGTATGGGATTCGCACGGTGCTCGCCGTCGCCGGTGAACCCGTAAAATTCGAGATTATTCTCGAAGCACGCATTCAGGTCTCGGGCACCGTGGTCAACACTATTCCTGTACTCGTTCTCGACCGGGTGAGCTGCTTCGCTGAGAAATGGCTGGCCAATGCCGATAGATGGAACGACAACGCCGTACTGAGCCGCGATGCGATCGACCTCGCTTTCATGCTGACAGCCTGGTCGGAAGACGACGCCAGGGGCGGCGCTGAGCGCGCTGCCGAAGCGTATGGCAGTGCTATCGGCCGCGCTGCGCGCGACGCGAGCAACAAGCTGCTGCAGGACGCCCACTATCGGCGGCAATGCACCGAGACGCTCGCGATAACCGATTCAAAAACGCTGGTATCAGGCCTGAAAGTTCTGGCGAAAGTTGCGCGCGATCTGCGTTGATTATTTGACCAGCGTCCTATGATTTAGCGCTGCGGGCCCGCAGGTATTCGATCAGACTCGAGGTATCGGCCCGGTTCAGACCGGCGCACTGGAGTTCGGCATAGTAGCCGTCGACTGTCTGCGTCAAGGGCAGGAGCGCGCCGTTGCGCGCAGCTTCGTCGAGAACGATGCCGAGATCTTTCCGCATCCAGTCGACCGCGAAACCGAAATCGTATGCGCCCTCGCACATGGTCTGCGCGCGATTGTCCATCTGCCAGGATTGCGCGGCGCCTTGCGCAATGACGGCGATCACAGCGGCCATGTCGAGTCCGGCGCGCTGGCCGAAATGAAGTCCTTCTGCCAACCCTTGCAGTACGCCGGCAATGCATACCTGATTGACCATCTTGGTCAACTGGCCCGCACCGCTGTCGCCCATCCGTGCGCAAGCCCTCGCGTACGCCGCGATCACCGGCTCCGCTCGCGTGAAAGCTGCGAGGTCGCCGCCGCACATCACGGTCAGAGCACCGCGTACGGCGCCGGCCTGCCCGCCGGATACCGGCGCATCGATGAACGCGACGCCACGTGCGCCAGCCAACGCGGCGAGCTCGCGCGCAATTTCGGCCGAGGTCGTTGTGTGATCGACAAACACACTGCCGGCAGCCATGGCGTGCAGAGCGCCGTCGGGTCCGTTGGCAACGGCACGGAGGTCGTCGTCGTTGCCGACACAACAGAACACGAACTCAGCATTGGCCGCAGCCTCTCGCGGTGTCGACGCAGTCGTTCCAGCGTGCTCCGCCAGCCACGCCTCGCGACGTGCAGACGAACGATTGTAGACCGCGACCTGATGTCCGGCAGCAAGCAGGTGGCCGGCCATCGGATACCCCATCGTACCGAGGCCGAGAAAAGCGACGCGTGCCATGTCAGTCATTCTCCGCGGCAGATAGTTATTGCAGACGGCGCTCGCCGATGAGGTCGTAGTCGTCGGCGGCGGTGATGGCGACCGTAATAAAATCACCGGGCCCGGCCTCGCCGACGGCGTGGCAATGCACCACGCCATCAATCTCGGGCGCATCAGCCGTGCTGCGCGCCATAGCGACGCCATGTTCATCGATGCTGTCGATAAGCACGGTCAGACGCTGGCCAATTTTCGCCGCTAATCGTTCTCGGCTGATCACAGCCTGAGTCTGCATGAAGTGTTCCCACCGCTCAGCCTTGAGTGCTTCCGGTACCGGGTCAGCCAGCTCGTTGGCGGCGGCGCCTTCGACGGCCGAGTACTGAAAACAGCCAACGCGATCGAGGCGGGCTTCGCCGAGAAACGCCAGCAGGTCCTCGAACTCGGCGTCGGTCTCACCGGGAAAACCGACGATGAACGTGCTGCGTATCGTCAACGCCGGCTGAACTGCGCGCCACGCCGCGATGCGTTCGAGTGTCTTCTCGGTCGCCGCTGGCCGCCGCATGCGTTTCAGGACTTGCGGATTGGCATGTTGAAACGGGATATCGAGGTACGGCAGCAATGCCGTCTCATTCATCAACGGCACGACCGTGTCGACATGCGGATATGGATACACGTAATGCAGGCGCACCCACACGCCGAGCCGCGCGAGCGCTTCACACAAACCCTGGAAACTCGCCTTGACCGGGCGACCCTGCCAGAAGCCGGTGCGATACTGCAGGTCGCTGCCATAAGCGCTGGTGTCCTGCGAGATGACCAGCAATTCCTTGACGCCGGCAGCAACCAGTCTCTCGGCTTCGTCGAGCACGTCGCCTACCGGTCGGCTGACCAGCCGTCCGCGCATGCTGGGAATGATGCAGAAACTGCAATGATGATTGCACCCTTCAGAAATCTTGAGATAGGCATAGTGCCGCGGCGTGAGCTTGATGCCTTGCGGTGGGACCAGATCGATGCGCGGATCGTGTGCACGTACGAGGGGCGCGTGGGCGTGTACAGCGCCCAGCACAGCCTCGTACTGCTGCGGCCCGGTCACGCTCAAGACGGCCGGATGCACCGCGCGAATATCCGCTTCGTGCGCACCCAGACAGCCGGTGACGATAACTCTGCCATTCTCTTCCAGCGCTTCGCCGATCGCCTCCAGCGACTCGGCTTTGGCACTGTCGATGAAACCGCAGGTATTGACGACGACCAGTGCGGCGCCTTCGTAGCTCGGCGAAATCTCGTAACCTTCGATACGGAGTTGGGTCAGGATCCGTTCGGAATCGACCAGCGCTTTCGGGCAGCCGAGGCTGACGAAACCGATGCGGGGATTGGTCTGCTTGCGAGGTCTGGCCAAGTGGTGTGTCATCTGCGATGGACGCGGGGCGCCCATCTTAGTGGATCCGGGGGCGCGGCTGTACCGCCTGGAGTCTCAGCAACCGCCCAGACCAGAGGTCCGCGCCCGGACTTTCATCGACGAGCCGCCCGCTAATCGTCGTGCAGGGTACGGAAGCTTCGTGGTTAATACCCCAGCGCGCACCCGTCGAAACGCGGCTCGCTTGCACCGAGATACCCGCCGGCGACACGCTGAATGCACTGATAACCGCCCATGAACTGCAGCACCGCGTGCTCGACTGCGCGCATGTCGTGACCGCGCCTGCGCAGTTCCTGGATGACGGCATCCGCGATCCCAGCCTCGTACCAGATCACACCGGCATCGGCCTCTCGCGTTAAATTCGGATGATTATTGCCGTCGTGACGCATTCGCGGCACATCACCGGCAACCTGTGCATCGAGGCCGAAATCGAGCATGTTGGCGAGGACCTGGACTTGACCTTGCGGCTGCATATCGGCGCCCATCACGCCGAGACTCATGTACGGCTGGCCATCTTTCAGCACGAATGCCGGGATGATGGTATGGAAAGGACGTTTTCCCGGCCCGTAGACGTTCGGATGGTCATTGGTCAGCGAAAATCCGGCGCCGCGACATTGCAGCGGAAAACCGAGTCCATCCGGAACCAGTCCGGAGCCGAAACCTGCATAGACGCTCTGGATGAGCGAGATCATCATGCCGTGCTCGTCGGCGACCGTCAGGTAAGTCGTATCGCCCCGTGCCAGTGTCGGATCGCCATGCCGTGGATGTTGGTTTGCGGTGGCGCCGATCAGGCTGGCGCGCGCGCGCGCATAGGTCTTGCTCGCGAGCGCCGCGACCGGGATCTCGGCAAAGCCCGGGTCGGCGTAGTAGCGCGCGCGATCTTCGAACGCAAGTTTCTTGACCTCGATGAATGCATGCCACCAGTCGGCCGAGTCGCGCCCCCATTGCGCCACCGGGCAGGTCTCCAGCATGTTCAACATCTGCAGTACGCACAGTCCCTGACCGTTGGGCGGCAGTTCATAAATCTCATGGTCTCGATACGAAGTCGACAGCGGAGTGACCCAGTCGGCACGCGCCTGCGCGAAATCAATTGCGCGCAGCGCCGAGCCGCAACGCTCGAGATAGTCGACCAGGCGCGACGCGAGACTGCCGTGATAGAAACTGCCGAATCCTTCGCCAGCCAGCGTGCGATACGTCTGTGCAAGACCCGGATTGCAGAAACGCTCGCCCGCTGCAGGCGAATGACCGCCGGGCATAAAGGTCGCCTCCAGACCGCCGCGCAGATGCGCGATATTGCTTTCAGCCAGATGTGCGCTGGCGGCCTGCTTCCACCACAGTGCGGTCTGGCGGCCAACAGGCACACCCTGTTCAGCATGCGCGATGACCGGTGCAAAAATCTCGGCCAACGACAGCCGACCGAAGCGCTCGTGCAGGGCGGCCCAACCGCTGACGGCTCCGGGCGTTGTAATCGAATGCACACCCGGGCCCGGGATCTGTGAAGCCCCGCCCAGGCGCTCACGCAGCGCTTCGAGCGACAATCCCAGCGGCGCGCGGCCGCTCGCGTTCAAACCATGCAGCGCGCCCTCGACGGGCTCCCACACCAGCGCGAACAAGTCCCCGCCTGGTCCGCACATATGCGGCTCGGCCAGGCTCAACATGGCATTGGCGCCAATCGCGGCATCGACTGCGCTGCCGCCTTGTTCGAGCAGCGCACGCCCCACTTCACTCGCCAGCACCTGACTCGTGGCGACGATGCCTCGCGCGGCGTGGACTACGGCACCCATCGCCTCAACCCGGCTTCCAGTTCAGGCCGATAGCGCGACCAATGAACGCCGGGCGCGGCATCTCGGCATGCGCTTTGGCGATTTCAGTCAGTCGCGCAAGCGCCGTCTCGGGGATGTTTGTTACGCGACGACTTTTCAAGGAGACATGCACGAAGACGAATTCCGCCTGGGCTGCGAGATAACGTTGATCGCGATGGAACAGTTCCTGATAGACATGAATACGGCGACGATCGCAGCCGAGCAGTCGAGTGGTCATTTCGAGCGGGTCACCGGCGAGTAGCTCGCGGCGGAAATCGATACTCGAACCGACCATGAAAACAGACGACTCGCCGCCTTGCGTATAGCCCCAGCCCAGCCCTATCTCATCGAACATCGGGCACGAGCCATCATCGAATGCCGTCACGTAATGCGCGACGTTCATATGGCCGTTGGCGTCCAGCCAGTTGTCCTTGACGGTGGAATAACCGAGATACGGCGACGGCACTGCGGTGCCGGTAGCGACTGTTTCAATCACGCGTGAGTTACTCGTAGACGGCATATGCTCGGGCACATTCTAACAGCCTGATCGGCGTGCGTAGCGCCGACTCGTGTTGCGTGACGGGCAGCCCGCTAGGCAGTGGTGCGCGTTTCATCACGATCGAAAACCTTGCCGGGATTCAGTATTCCGGATGGGTCCAGCGCCTGTTTCAGTCGACGCATGAGTGCGAGTTCTTCAGGGCTTCGCGAAATGCCGAGCCAATGCTTCTTCTCCAGCCCGATGCCGTGTTCTGCAGAGACCGCACCACCCAGTTTCGCCAGCGGTTCGTAGACCGCTGCTTCGATCGCATGACGATGACTCTCCGTTTCAGTGCCGGCTGCCACGCCGAAATGCAGATTGCCGTCACCCAGATGGCCAAACGAAAAGAAACGCGCTTCGAATGGCTGGGCCGCGAGGCGCTGGCGGACTTCGGCCACGTAGTCAGCCATCGGCCGGGTCTGCAGACTCACGTCGAAAAAGATCATCGCACCCAGTTCGAACAGGTGCTCGACTTCGTCCCGGATGCGCCAGATGGCGGCGCGTTCGCTCTCCGATTTGGCGATGATTGCATCGTTCAACAACCCTTGTTCATGCGCACTGGTCAGTGCCGCCTCGAATGTCTCCGCTTCACGCGCTTGATCGGCGCCGAGCGTCTCGACAATGGCATAGAACGGATGTTCTGCCCCGATCTGCGCTGCCGCATCGCCGATTTTCGCGCGCTGATACAGAAAGAAATCCGGCCACATCACTTCAAATGCCGATAGATTGCCGGATAAAGCGCCATCGAGATAAGAGAGAAACCGCAAGACCGAATCGAACTGCGGAAATGCGACCAGTGCCGTATGTCTCGCCGGCAACGACGTGCGCAGTCGCAGCACCAGCCGTGTCACGATGCCGAGAGTCCCTTCGCTGCCGATGAACAGATGCTTGAGGTCGTAACCAGAATTGTTCTTCAGCATGTGATTGAGCGACGACACCACCGTGCCATCGGCCAGTACCGCTTCGAGTCCGAGCACATTGTCGCGCGTCATGCCGTAACGGATGACGCGCAGCCCACCAGCATTGGTCGAGACATTGCCACCAATCTGGCACGAGCCGCGTGCGCCCAGATCGACCGGGAACATCAGACCGACCGCCTCGGCCGCCTCATGGATCTGCTGCAGCGGGACACCCGCTTGTACGGTCATGGTGCGCCCGAGCTGATCGAGATCCTCGATGCGATTGAGTCTTTCGGTCGAAATGATCAGATCTTCAGGCCCGGTGTCGGCGGCATGTACGAGCCCGGTCAATCCACCGTGCACAACCACGCGCTGGCCATGTGCATGACATATTCTCATGATCGCTGAAATCTCGGCAGTCGACGTCGGCCGTACGATCGCACGTGCCTTGATGGTATCGGTACGCCACACCCCGGCCGCGCGATTGGCGACATCGGCACCGGTCAGAATATCACCGGAGTCGAGCGCCGCTTGAATCAATTGGAGCAGTTCATTCATGTTCAGACACTCCCTTGCAGGCCCACGACGCCGGGGCTCAGTGCTGTGATTTGACCAGGGCCTGATCGAGATCCCACAGGATGTCGTCCAGCGTTTCGATACCGACTGACAGCCGAACCATGTCGGGCGTCACGCCGGCAGCGAGCTGTTGCTCGTCGTTCATCTGGCGATGCGTGGTCGAACCCGGATGAATGACCAGTGTCTTGGCATCGCCTACGTTGGCAAGATGACTCAGAAACTGCACCGCTTCGATGAACCGCGCGCCGGCCGCGCGCCCGCCTTTGATGCCGAAACTCAGGATGGCACTGGCACCTTTTGGCGTATATTTCTTCGCCAGAGCGTGGTAACGGTCGTTCTCCAGGCCAGGGTAGCGTACCCATGCAACCAATGGGTGTGCTTCGAGGAAACGCGCCACCGCCAGTGCGTTCGAACAATGCCTGTCCATGCGCACATGCAGCGTCTCGATGCCTTGCAGCAGCAGGAAGCTGTCGAACGGGCTCTGCGCCGGCCCCATGACGCGCAGCTGTTCGAGTCGAGCGCGCATGGTGTAACCGAAATCGCCGAAAGTCTCGTAAAAGCGGACGCCATGATAACCCTCGGATGGTTCGGTCATGCCGGGAAACTTGCCGTTGTTCCAGGGAAACTTGCCCGACTCGACGATCACTCCGCCGATGGTTGTGCCGTGTCCGCCAAGAAATTTTGTGGCCGAGTGAACGACGATATCGGCACCCCAATCGAATGGACGGCACAAGTAAGGTGTCGGAAACGTGTTGTCGAGCATCAACGGGAGATCGTGCGCGTGCGCCACATCGGCGACGCGCTCGATATCAAGCACGTTGATGATCGGATTACCGATGGTCTCGGCATAGATCACTTTGGTGTTCGGCTGGATCGCGCGCGCGAAAGCTTCCGGATCGTCGGCATCGACCAGCGTTGCCTGAATGCCGAGGCGCTTGAAATTGAAATCAAGCAGGGTATGCGTGCCACCATACAGTGTGCGCGCGGCAACAATGTGGTCGCCCTGCTCGACCAGCGTCAGCAGCGCGACCGCTGTTGCGGCCATGCCCGAACTGACTGCCAGCGCGGCGCGACCGTTCTCGAGCGAAGCCATGCGTTCTTCGAACACAGCGGTCGTCGGATTGCTGAGTCGCGTATAGATATTGCCGAAAGTCTGCAGATTGAACAGGCTTGCGGCGTGATCGGCGCTGTCGAATACGTAGGATGAAGTCTGGTATATCGGCACCGCGCGCGCAGCGGTCGCCGGGTCCGGTATTTGACCGGCGTGCAGACACAGTGTCTCGATGCCGTAGGGGTGGTCAGCCATTCTGCCTGAGTCTCAATTCACGATGATCTTGGAGCGTTTGGATGAAATCACACGCGTGTTGACGCCGACAAAATTCAAGCCACCGAAAAGACGCGCATGCTCAATCTTGATGCACCGATCCATGACCACCTGCAGGCCAGCATCCGCTGCCAGCGTCGCTGCTTCGATATTGACGATGCCGAGTTGCATCCACAGCACTTTCGCGCCCATGGCAATGGCGTCGATTGCCAGCGGGAGGATGTCCTCGGCACGGCGGAAACAATTGACGATATCTATCGGCTCCGGGATCTCGCGCAAGCTCGCATAACTGCGCTGGCCGAGCACTTCCGCATACATCGGGTTGACCGGGACCACCCGGTAGCCATGGTCCAGCATGTATTTCGCGGCGAAATTGCTCGGCCGATGCCAGTTGTCCGACAAACCGACTACGGCAACGCTGCGGGAATCAGCGAGGATCTGTCGCAACATCGCGATATCACACTCAAAACGAGGGTCGTTCACGAATGTACTCCGCTGTGATCTGATCGATGCGCGTCACGCCCAGCAGGCCCATGTCGCGCACGATTTCCGCGCGCAGCAGTTCGATGGCGCGCGCCACACCAGCTTTGCCGCCGGCACCGAGCCCATACAGATAAGGTCGCCCGATCATGCAGGCTTGCGCACCCAGCGCGAGGGCCTTGATGACGTCCGTCCCGCGACGAACGCCGCCATCGAGAATGATCTCGATACGGTCACCAACGGCGGCTTTGACGTCGGCCAGCAGGCTGATGGGCGACGGTGCGCAATCAAGCTGACGGCCGCCGTGATTCGAAAGAATGATTGCTGTCGCGCCAATGTCGGCCGCGCGGACGGCGTCCTCGACACAGGAGATGCCCTTGATGGCGAAGGGGCCTTTCCATTGCTCGATCATCCAGGCGGCGTCATCCCACGTCGTGCTGGGATCGAACTGCCGGGCGAGATAACCGACCAGCGTCGTCAGTTCGCGATCCTGAACGCCTGCTTTATGCGCGACATTGGCCAATTCAAAAGGCTGCTTTGACAGCACGTACTTCAGGCCCCATAGCGGATGCAGACAGAAATCGAACCAGCTGCGGGCCGTGAATCGCGGCGGTATTGCCATGCCGGTATACAGGTCGCGTTCGCGATTGCCCGGTAGCGGGACATCGACGGTCAGACACAGCGCGTGATAGTGCGCTGCACGACAACGCTCGATGAACTCGGTCACCAGTTCGCGATCGCGAAAAACGTACAGCTGAAACCATTTGGGCCCCGCGCAGACTGCTGCTACCTGCTCAATCGAATGCGTACCAACCGTCGACAGCGAATAGACCGTGCCGGCCTCGGCAGCGGCAGTTGCCACAGCCAGTTCGCCATCGTTGTTGAACAGCCGCGACATGCCGGTAGGTGCCAGCACGACGGGAAAATCTATCGGCTGCCCCATCACGGTCGTTCGCGTATCGATGGCACTGACATCGACGAGATAGCGCGGCAGCAGTTCGTAGCGGCTGAAATCACCCTGATTGCGCGCCAGTGTAACCTCGTCGTCGGCTGCTCCATCCATGTAATGGAACATCGGTCGCGGCACCCGTAGACGCGCGTAACGGCGCAAATCGCGGATGTTGTGACTATGCCCGACGCACCATTGCGTCACGGCTGCGTCGAGCGCGGCAATCAGAGCCTGCAGCATGGATTATCCCCGAGAGTTCAGGCCCGCAACGATAGCAGAAGCGGGCCAGGGTGGGGGACCTTGATCGGCCCTCGAAGGGCCCGTCGATTAGCGCCGTTGATAGTCAGAGGACCGCGGTGTCGAGCTCCGCCAGACTCGTTGATCCATCGATGATAATGCGCGCCAGCGCGCCGGTCAGCGGCAGGATATGCCGAGCATAGAATTCGGCGGTTGCCAGCTTGGCGCGGTAGAACGCAGCGTCGCCGCTACCGGCGCTCAACGCTGCTTCAGCAATACCAGCGGCATCGGCCAGCAACCAGCCGCCACAGACGATGCCGCACAGGCGCAGATAAGGCACCGAGGCCGCTGCCGACAGGCGCGGGTCCGGTGCGCTGGCGAGGAGCCACTGGTAAGCGCCAGTCAGGTCGCTCACGCTCGTCTCGAGGGCATTGCGCACGACGGCAACGTTGCCATTCGCGCCAGCGAGGTCGAGCAGTGTTGCCCGCATATCGTCGAGCAGTTCGCGCATGGCAACACCGCCATCGCGCAGCGTCTTGCGCCCGACGAGGTCACCGGCCTGGATGCCGGTAGTGCCTTCGTAAATGGTCGTAATACGGGCATCGCGCAGATACTGGGCAGCACCGGTTTCTTCAACGAAGCCCATTCCGCCGAACACCTGTACGCCGAGCGAGGCCAGTTCCTGGCCGGTCTCGGTGCTCCAGCCTTTGACTATCGGTGTCAGCAGGTCACCACGACGCTCGGCGCGTGCGGCCACCGCGCTATCGGGGTGGCGCGCGGCGACGTCGTATTCGACTGCGCAAACATAAGCCAGCGCGCGCATCGCCTCGATTTGCGACTTCATCGTCATCAACATCCGGCGAACGTCGCCGTGTTCGACGATCGTCGCCCGCTCGGCACCACCCGGCACCTGCCCCTGCACGCGCGTCCGCGCATACTTCAACGCGTGCTGATAAGCCCCTTCTGCGACGGCCAGGCCCTCGCGACCGACCGCATGACGGGCGGCATTCATCATCGTGAACATGTGCATCAGCCCGCGATTCACTTCGCCAACCAGATAGCCGACCGCTCCGCCCTGATCGCCATAAGACATCACCGCGGTCGGGCTGCCATGGATGCCGAGCTTGTGTTCGATCGACACGCAGCGCAGATCGTTGCGCCGGCCGAGACTGCCATCGGCTTCGATTAGAAACTTGGGCACCACGAACAGCGAAATACCCCGTGTTCCCGGTGGCGCATCTGGCAGGCGCGCGAGCACGAGATGCACGATATTTTCAGTCAGGTCGTGCTCACCGTAAGTGATGAAAATCTTCTGGCCGGTAATGAGATAGTGGTCGCCCTCCGGCACGGCACGCGTGCGCACCGCGCTTAGATCCGAACCGGCTTGCGGCTCAGTCAGATTCATCGTCCCGGTCCAGCTGCCGGAGATCAATTTTTCAAGATACTGAGCGCGGAGCGTATCGCTGCCGTGATGCTCGATCGCCTCGATGGCACCGCCCGTCAACAACGGACACAAGGCGAACGCCATGTTGGCGGAGTCCCACATCTCGGCCACTGCGGTGGCGACGAGTTTGGGCAGGCCCTGACCGCCATAATTCGGATTCATCGCCAGCGCGCCCCAGCCGCCGTCGCAGAACGCTTGATAAGCGGCCCGCCAGCCGGCCGGCGTGTGCACCGTAATACCGTCGAGACGACAACCCTCGAGATCGCCGGAGCGATTCAGCGGAGCCAGAACTTCTGCAGCCAGGCGCGCCGCTTCGTCCAGCACTGCAGTGACGAGATCCTCGGTGACTTCCTCACATCCGGGCAGTTGCTGGACACGTGCAAGACCGACCAGTTCGCTGATCACGAACTGCATGTCACGCACGGGTGCAGCGTACTCCAGCATCGACTCAAGCCATGGCGAGGGCGGGTATCGGCCCGAGGTCAATAGGACCGTCGTTCATGACTTCGACCTGGCGCGTTGGCAGACCGGCCCGTGCGCGGGCGAAAGTCGCCAGTGCCCATACCGGGAAATAACGGCTGTAGCCGTGGTACCGAAGATAGAACACGCGCGGAAAACCGGTGCCGGTATATTCTTCTTCATCCCATTCGCCCGCCGCGTTCTGCGTGCGAACGAGATAGTCGACGCCGCGCTGCACTTGCGGGCAGCCGGTAGCGCCCGCGGCCATCAGTCCAAGCAACGCCCAGGCAGTCTGCGACGGCGTGCTGATGCCATGCCCGCTCAGTGCGCGGTCATCATAGGAATTGCAGCTCTCACCCCAGCCACCGTCTTCATTCTGTTTGTCCTGCAACCATTGCACGGCTTTGCGCACATATGGGCGCGCAACGTCTTCGCCGATCGCGCCAAGTGCAGCAAGCACACTCCACGTCCCGTACAGGTAGTTCACGCCCCAGCGGCCATACCACGAACCGTCTTCTTCCTGATCACGTTCGATGAAAGCGAGCGCGCGTTTGACTGGCGGAAACGAGGCGTCATAGCCAAGCATGGCCAGCAGCTCGATACAGCGCGCAGTCAGGTCGGCAGTACCTGGATCGACCAGCGCACCGTGGTCGGCAAACGGGATCTTGTTCAGATACTCGTAGTTGTTGCCAATGTCGAAAGCGCCCCAACTGCCGTCTGGATTCTGCATGCCGAGCAGCCAGTTCAGTGCCTGGTTGATGCGTTTGCGCTTGTGCTGCTTATCGTGTGCGCCGGCTCGCAGCAGGGACATCAGAACCATGCCGGTATCGTCGACATCGGGATATTTATCGTTCTCGTACTGGAAAGCCCAGCCACCGGATTCGAGACCCGGTGCCTGATCGCACCAGTCGCCGGAGACAAAAATCTGGTGGTCGAACAGCCACTCCACTGCCTGCTGAACGGCGGGGTGATCAGCTTGGGCGCCCGCCTCGGTCAGGGCAGATAACGACAGGCAGGTATCCCAGATCGGCGAAACGCAGGGCTGGCAATAGGTTTCGTTTTCACCGTCCAGCACGAGATCTTCGATAGCCTGGATGGTCCGCATCAGATCGGCATCATCGTCGGTTGCGCCGACCAGGCGTAGCGCCATCGCGGCGTTCGCCATCGCCGGATAAATGGCACCGATACCACCTTTACCTTTGGTGTGATCGCGCATCCAGTTCTCGGCGCGCTTGAGCGCGCGGCCGCGGATCGCATCCGGAATCAGCGGTTCGACCATCTTGATCAGGCGGTCGAGCACCAGAAAACAATTCTTCAACGGGGTGCTGGTATGAAAATGATCGAGGTGACGCAGGCGTTTGGGCGGCGTATGAAACAGCTCGGCGATACCGAGATGGTCATCGACATGCACGACCGGCCGTTTGGCAAAAATGATCAACAACGGCACGATGACGCAACGCGACCAATACGAGACCTTGCTCAGATTGAAAAACCACCAGCGCGGCAGGAACATGATCTCGACCGGCATGGCCGGCACTGTCCGCCATGGCAACTGACCGAAAATCGCCAGCGCGATGCGCGTAAATACATTGACCTTCTCGGCGCCGCCATTGGTCAGCACCCAGTGCCGAGCGCGAACCATGTACGGCGCATCTGCTGAATGCCCTGTCATCTTGAGCGCGAAATAGGCCTTGACGGTCGCACTCATGTCGCCCGGGCCACCATGGTAAAGCGACCAGCTGCCATTGCGCGCCTGCCGGCGGCGCAGGTAGCGCCCGATACCCTCTTCGCGCTCCTTGTTCGAGCGACCGAGAAAGTGCTGCAGCAGGATGTATTCGGAAGGGATGGTCGCATCCGCTTCGAGATCGAACCGCCAGTGACCATCATTGGCCTGGCGCCCGAGTAGTGCCTGCGAAGCCCGGTTCAGACAGGCCTGTACCGCGTCGACTGCACGCTCGACAGGATGCGCGACGCGCTGGTCGAGGAGGCTCGCGCCGCCCAGCGCGGGCGCTGGCGAAGTCGCGGTGTGGCTGTGATAGCGTTCTTCCATCATGTGTCGTGTAGCCTGGTCCCGTCAGTCAATATTCGAAGCAAACACCGCGCATCATCAGACTAGCAGCGCTGGTCGTTGATGCCGGTGCGTTGTCGCGCACATTCCCGCAGCGCAACAATTTTGTCCAGCGTCGGTGTAGCCATGGCGTGCGGGCACTCCGGGCCAGAGTACCTACGGGCTGACTGTGTACGGCTGCCGCTCGTCGGCAGTACCGCTGTCAGTTGTAATAAGCAGACGGTGCTATTCTATTGCAATCGAAATGCAATGCAAGAATTACGGGCAAAATCAGACAGATCCTGATCCGGCTGTGGAATTTTCGCGACAATAAAGGCAACCGCGCGTCGCGCTGCCCACGCACCTATCAGCCAACGGCGACGCGAGTCCGCCAGTCGCCGCGAGCGCTGCCCGCCAGCCAGCTGACAAAATCATCGAAGGTCAGGGGCTGGCTGAACAGAAAACCCTGCACCTCGTCACAGCCTTCGCGAAGCAGAAAGTCCAGTTGAACCTGCGTTTCGACCCCTTCCGCAACCACGCCCAGGTGCAAGGCGCGGCCCAATGCGATAACGGCCCGCGTAACCGCTTCTTCGTCGCCGTTGCCGGGGATATCGTGGATGAAACTGCGGTCGATTTTCAGGCCATCGATGTGAAACCGCTTGAGATAGGCCAGCGATGAATAGCCGGTGCCGAAGTCGTCCAGATAGACCATCACGCCCATGCCCTTGAGGGCGTCGAGTTGGATGCGGCTGACTTCGGTGTCTTCCATCAACAGGTTTTCGGTGATCTCGAAGACCAGCTGGTTAGGATCGACGGCAGTTTCCTCGAGCACGCTCTGGACCAGGGTGCTGAACTCGCCGTGACGGAACTGGCGCGGCGAGAGATTGACTGCGACACTGAACTCTTCGAAACCGAGCGCTTCCCAGCGCCGCATGTCGGCGCACACCTGGCGCAGCACCCATTCGCCTATCGACACAATCAAACCGGTTTCTTCGGCCAGCGGAATGAACCGGGTCGGCGGCACCAGTCCGAACTCCGGATGTTGCCAGCGCAACAGTGCCTCGACCCCGACCAACCTGCCGGTCTGCAGACTGAGCTTGGGCTGATAGCACACGTACAGCGCGTTTTCGGCCAGCGCATGGCGCAGCGCTGTCTCAAGCTGCATGCTCTCATTCAGCGCGACGTTGAGCTCAGCGGTGTAACGGCAGGCGTGCCCGCCTCCGGCCGTCTTGGCCCGAAACATCGCTGTATCGGCATTCCTCAACAATTCGCTGACGTCCCAGCCATCGAGGGGACAAAAAGCGATGCCAATGCTGGCCGTGATGAACAGCTCCTGACCGCGAACCTGGAGAGGCTCGGCGAGACCGCTGAGAATCTTGGCGCAGACCGCGTCGATATCCGCCTCTTCCTCGACGTCTTCGACAACGACGGCAAACTCATCGCTGCCGACACGCGCAATCGTATCCATTCGACGTACGCAGCTTTTAAGGCGGAAAGCGACGGCGATCAACAGTTCGTCGCCGGCGCCGTGGCCGAGTGTGTCATTGATCGATTTGAATCGATCGAGATCGAGTACCAGCACCGCGGTCATCCGGCCGGCGCGTTCCATACGGATCATGGCCTGTTGCAGACGATCGCGGAGCAGTTCGCGATTGGCGAGTCCGGTCAGGCGATCGTGATGTGCAAGATAGGCCAGGTGCCGCGCGGCACTCTTGCGCTCGATTGCGTAACGCATCGTTCGCAGCATCAACTCACCGTCACGCAGGCCCTTGTCGATAAAATCCTCGGCGCCTTCGCCGAGCGATTCGAGCATATCGTCCTGTTTGCTGCGCTCCACTGCCAGCACTATCGGCAAGGCTTCATCTTCGGCGAGTAGCGCACGGACCACAGCACTGCCTGCGGCATCCGGCAGGTCGAGCGCGCTGACGACGATATCGATAGGCCGCGAGCGCAGGATCTCAAGACCGGCCGCGAGCGAAATAGCGGTGTCGACAATCAGCGTTGCGCCACCGGCGCGCAGCAATTGGCGGTTGAGTCGCGCGCCGACGACGAGATCCGGTTCCAGCACAAGCACGCGCATCTCGCTGCCCGTTGGCAACGACGACAATAGCCCGACAGCGGGAGGACGCGATGGCTTCGGCGGTGCCGCTGGGCGGACAGCATCGCCTCTGGACGCGCGATGTTTTGTCATTAGGCGTCGTAAGTAACGTGAGCTAGTTTGTTTACCGTATCACAAGTCGCTTGTAACGAGCTATGCGCAGTGAGATTTATCCCACTAATGGATGAGATGAGCAACAATGCGAGCGAGTTTGTGCACTGCACTACCAAGGTCCTGAGGCAGCGTCGTCCGGGGCTGGGTAGGCGAAGGTGCGCGACGTGACCGTAGTCGCCGCCCTGCTGTCAGAAGGCATGTTGCAGACCGGTTCCAGTGGCGAGTACTGGAACCAGCGCACATGGATCACTGCACGCCTCGGATTCGCGTTGTCACCTGCACTGAGGGCAAAAGTTTGCCGCATGGTTCTCATTGTGCGATCCAAAGGAATGGCGGAACTGCAAATTGCCTCACATTTGTGTCACAACGCAGCCTCATGCTCCGCGACCACTCGCGGCTGCGAGAACAACCACAATAAGAGGGAGAGCAATGAGAGATTCATACCGTCACGCTTTGGGTATCGTTGCACTGTGTGCCGTCGCCAGTCCGGCCGGGGCGGCCATTGTATCGGTCAATACCGGGCCGCTGACCATCAACTACGACGACAGCACCTTGAACAACGTCGGTACACCGTCGATTTCCGGCACGCAAATCGTCTTCAATCCCGGCTTCACGCTCGATGCGCCGCCAGATCAGCAATCCTATTACGCTTCGCACTACTTCTCCGCACAGTTCACCGTTCAGGCCAATCCAGGCTTCAGCGTGCTCGGCCATTCCCTGTCCGGTAGCGGTAGCAGTTACGTCGGTGATGACGCCACCCTCGGTGCCTCAGATGCGTTCTCGTTCGCTTACTACGGCGCTAGCTACAATGGCGGAGCGCTGAGCGGCGGGAGTTCATGGAGTGCGACCGGCAGCACCATCGGCTCACTGCCGGATATCGGCTTCGCCGGCTATCTATGGATCCAGACCGACAACCATTACAACCACGAGGGCGTCATCGGCTACGAGACGCAACCGCAGTACGTGACACAGTACGTCGAAGTGATCATCGGCTACGAGCCGATTTACGACGATGAAAACAACGTAATCGGGGAGCAGCCCCTTTACGGTTTCGTCTACCAGGATGTGCTCACCGGCTATATCGACGTACCGATTTACGGCACCATCTACCAGACCAGCGGCGGCAGCGTCTCGCTCGACAGCATCGTGCTTGATTTCCAGGTTGAAGCTGAGCCGGTGCCCTTGCCGCCGGCTGTGCTCCTGCTCGGAACCGGCCTGCTCGGACTGGTAGCTGGGGTAGCCCGACGCTCCCGCGCCTGAAGCGGGATGATGGCTTGGCCGCGCGTCATCGGCGGCCCGGTCTCGGACGGCGTTGTGCGGAATCGTCTATGGTGCCCGGGGCCGGAATCGAACCGGCATGACCTTGCGGTCGGCGGATTTTAAGTCCGCTGCGTCTACCAGTTTCGCCACCCGGGCCTGGATCGAGGCATTAATCTGCACAGCGCGCCGAGGTCACCGCCGGTGATGCTGCGGGGACATCGTGATTGTCGGTACGATGCTGCGTGCCGGCCCGGCGGCCGCCGGGCGCAGAGCGTACAGCGTTCGACGACCGCAATAAAGCACAGGCAAAACGCACTGGCGCAACACTAGTCAGATGTTCCGCCTGGCGACGACCATCGTTGCCAGCAAACTGCTGTTTCATGCTGTGCCGCAGGCCAAAAAGAAACCCCGCCGTAGCGGGGTTTCGTCGCGTGTCAACAGGTGTCGTTATCAGGCCGACCGACGACGCCCGGAACGCAATGCCACACCTGCCAGACCGATACCCAGCAATAGCACGGTCGCCGGTTCAGGTACCGAGGAACGCTCGTTCAGGACGACGTTGTCGAGGATGGAAGCTGTGCCGGATGGGGCCGCCAGCGTGACCCGAAGTTCGTCGATCTGAACCCCCGCCAGAAGGCTGCTGAACTGCGTCGAATAGGCACTGTCTGCCGTCGTGATGAACGTATCCGTTCCGGTGGATACCCCTAACAGAAATCCTTCGAAGCTGATGCCCAGAGCCAGGTTGAACTGCCAGCCGACATCGGCCTGATCAAACGTGAACAGACCGCCAGCAACATCGTTACGGACGATGCGTAGCACACCGCCTACGCCGGACAGACCTTCCATGTTGAATCCGTCGCCATTACCCTGGGTGTCGCGGAAAAGGCCACCGGACAGCGTGTCGTAGGTGTAGATACCTTCGGCTGTCGACGTCACCGGTGAGCCGATAGTCCCAGGACCAAACGTGATCACGGTTGCTTGCGCCACGAAGGGCAACAAAATCACAGCCAAGCCGCCGAGCAGCTTCGCCCCCATCCGATGAATGTTCTGATTCATTGCCATATCCCTTTTGATGCCAGGTTCGTATAAATCTAATGCGTGGTGAACGCTCAGTGCTGACTGGACCCAGTCCGTACGCCACCTGAAGCTCACTCGTAGCCATGATGCAAGCAAGCTTTGAGCCGGCAAGACACGCTGCGCAAGGCGCAACGATATCAATGAGTTGCCGGGGGTTGTCTAGGTTCACGTCGGACAATTGTAAAAAACCTTGACAACACGACGCATCGATCCCACCCCCCGTCTCACACCGGGCCTGGCGCTGGAGCGATTATCTTCGATAAATCATGTAACTAGGCCGATTGACGCAAACGTAAAGAATCTTGACTGTCCACAACAGCGGATAGTCATTCACCACGGGAGTGGTGTGCTTTACTCTCGAAGAACGTTACCGAATCAAAGCCGGAGCATTGAACGCGATGGAGGCTGGGGTCGGAATCGAACCGGCGTTGACGGCTTTGCAGGCCGCTGCATAACCACTCTGCCACCCAGCCGGGTGCCCGCCTGATGCCTGGCGCTGTGATCGAAACAAAAACCCCGCCAGGAAAGCGGGGTTCAGGCGACAATTATTGGAGCGGGAAACGAGACTCGAACTCGCGACCCCAACCTTGGCAAGGTTGTGCTCTACCAACTGAGCTATTCCCGCATTTTCAGACGACCGGCTCCGCCGATCCCGCTCGAGCCCGTATGCGGATCCACATACGACCATCCTGACTGCCGAGCGAGGCGTCATTGTAGCTTCGAAGCCTGTTGTGTCAAGGAAAGGCCGGGGTATCAGGAATCGCGCAGCTCGGGCCACGCCAGCCGCAGATAGTCGACCATCGACCACAAGGTCATAACGGTCGCTGCATACAACAGCAACAAGCCAAGATCGTAGATCAAGACCGGCATGTCTGGCCCGCCCCCGGTAGTCATTGCGATCAACGCGATCATCTGCAGCGTAGTCTTGACCTTGCCCAGTCGCGAAACCGCGACTTTCCGTCGCGCGCCTACTTCAGCCATCCACTCGCGCAGCGCGGAGACTGTGATTTCACGACCGATGATCACGGCTACCGGCCCGGCCAGCCATAACTCAGGCCGAGCCTGGAGCAGCACGACGAGCACTACGGCAACCATGAGTTTGTCCGCGACCGGATCGAGAAACGCGCCGAGACGCGAGATTTGATTCAATCGTCGCGCAAGATAGCCATCCAGCCAGTCCGTCACCGCCGCAATCGTGAACACGATGGCGGCGACAAGGTGCGCCCGTTCCAATGGCAGGTAATAGCAGATCACGAAGCATGGAATGAGCACGATGCGCAGCAGGGTCAGCAGGTTGGGCAAGGTCAGCATGGCTAATCATGCATCAAATCGTGGATCTTTTGCGCCAGGTCGCGGCTGATGCCGGGCACCCGCGCGAGGTCATCGACACCTGCCCGCGTAACGCCCTGCAGTCCGCCGAAGTGCTGCATCAGGCGCTGGCGACGGCGTGCGCCAATTCCGGTTATCTGCTCCAACGGTGATTGGCTGCGCGTCTTGGCGCGCGACCGACGATGGGATTCAATCGCGAAGCGATGAGCTTCGTCCCGGACATGCTGCAACAGGTGCAATGCCGCAGCGTCAGCCGGCAGGCGATAGTCGCGCGCATTATCGTGGATCAGCAGTCGCTCGAGGCCCGGTTTGCGCGTTACGCCTTTGGCAATGCCGATCACCTGCAGACCTTCGATCTGCAGTTCATCCAGCACGGCATGGGCTTGCGCGACCTGCCCCTGCCCGCCGTCGATCAAAAGAATGTCTGGCAGCATGCCATCCTCGCGCTTGATGCGACTGTAGCGGCGGCTGAGCGCTTCGTGCATGGCCGCGTAATCGTCGCCGGCAGCGGCGTCCTTGATATTGAATTTGCGATAGTCGGCCCGCCGCGGACCGTTGCGATCGAAAACTACGCAGGAGGCGACCGTCGCTTCACCGGCAAGGTGGCTGATATCGAAGCATTCGATACGCTCGATGTCATCGTCGCGCTGCAGTACGGTGGCCAGACTCGCCATGCGCGCTTGCTGGTCAGTCTCGTGCACGAGGCGCTGCTCGATGGAGACCAGTGCGTTGTCGGCAGCCATGCGCAGCCAGCGGGCGCGCTCGCCGCGCACCGAGTCGCGGATGGCGACGCGCCGCCCATGCGTCGCCGTAAGCGCTTCCGCCAGCCAGTCCGCTTCGGCTATCGGCTCGCTGATGATGATGTCGCGTGGGACATCACGATCGCGGTGCGGACTCAGATAAAACTGCGGAAGAAACGCTTCGAGCACGTCAGCCGACGAGTTGTCCTCGGTATGTGCGGGGAAATATGCCTTGCTGCCGAGCACCCGACCGTGACGAACGAAGAACACCTGCACGCAGCCGATACCGTTCTTGACGGCGGCGGCAACCACATCGAATTCGCCCTCGGCACCGTCGACGTTCTGCTCGAGCTGCACGCGCTGGATGGCTGCGATCTGGTCGCGCACGCGAGCCGCGCGTTCGAATTCGAGCGCGGCCGAGGCCAGCTCCATCTGCTGTACCAGATAATCGATGACTTCGGCACCACGCCCGTCGAGAAACAGGACCGCGTGGTTGACATCGGCCCGATAAGCCTCGCGCGAAATAAGCCCGACGCACGGCGCCGTACATCGATTGATCTGATGCTGCAGACAAGGGCGGCTGCGATTGCGGAAAAAGCTGTCTTCGCATTGGCGGATCAGAAACAGCTTCTGCAGCAGGTTCAAGGTCGACCGAACCGCGCCTGCATTGGGGTAAGGCCCGAAGTAGCGCCCCTTGCCGGTTCTCGCGCCGCGATGAAAACGCAAGCGCGGGAACTCGCCGTCGAGTTCGGCATAGATGTACGGGTAGCTTTTGTCATCACGTAGAACGACGTTGTATCGCGGCTTGATCTCCTTGATGAGATTGCTCTCCAGGATCAACGCCTCGTTTTCATTGGCCGTGACGATGATGTCGAACGCCGCCACCTGCGCGACCATGGCCTGGACCTTGGCGGTGTTGCCGGCCTGTCGATTGAAATAGCTGCCGACGCGTTTACGCAGATTGCGCGCCTTCCCAACGTATATGACATGCCCGCGGGCATCCTGCATGCGGTAGATACCGGCATTGTTCGGCAGCTCGCGGCAACGCTTGCGCAGGCCGAGCAGACGCAGTTCGTTCTCGCTCACAAAGTTGTACTCTGCAGCTTGGTCAGTGCAGAGGCGAAGACGGCGTCGAACATCGCCGGCGTCAAACGGCGGGTCTGCGTGTTGTAGCGGCTGCAGTGGTAGGAGTCGAGGAGACACAAACCGCGCGCGATTCGGTCATGCACTGCACCGTGAACAAAGGCGCAACTCGCCGGCTTGAGGCCGAGCGCGCGCAGCACTGCGTCGTGCGCAATGCGACCGAGGGCGACTATCACGCCGTTGCCCGGCATGTCGGCCAACTCGCTGGCGAGATAGCTGTTGCAGTGGCGGACTTCGTCCGGCAATGGCTTGTTGGCCGGCGGCAGACATTTCACTGCATTGGTGATGCGACAATTGATGAGCTCGAGCCGATCGCCCGGTCTCGACACCGGCGCACTCGCCAAGCCATGACGATGCAGCGTCTCGTACAGCAGGATGCCGGCATGATCACCGGTAAACGGCCGACCGCTGGCATTGGCACCATGCAGCCCAGGCGCGAGACCGACCACCAACAGGCGCGCCCGGGGATCGCCGAAAGGCGCGACGGGCGCGGCGTGATAGTCAGGATGCGCGTGCCGCACCTCCGCCAGATGCAACGCGAGGCGCGAACACCGCGTGCAGTGGGCATCGAAATGAGCGTTGGTTCTGCTGCGCGTAGCCATCGCGGCCGATCATACGGCCTGCGCCTCGTTCGTTCGAGCGACCTCGCCAGCGTGATTGGCCAGTATCGTGCGCAGGGTCGTTGTGAAACGCTCTGGTTCGCGTGCGACCCAATCCATAAGTTCGCACCATTCGCACCAGCGAGCCTCGGCAATTTCGTCACTATCAGGTATCGGCTCGGCGTTGACGCATGCGATATAGACGTGCACGAACTCGAAGCCGCTGCCGGCGTTGGCAGGTAGGATTGCGATAGGCGTCAACGTGACACCGTTCAAACCCAGTTCCTCGGCGAGTTCGCGCGCGGCGGCCGACGCGTAGTCTTCCCCGTGATCGACATGACCTGCGGCCGAGGTGTCCCACAGGCCGGGCTGGCAGTCCTTGAGTTCGGAACGCCGCTGCACGTACACCCGACCGCGCCCATCATGCACGAGAATATGGACGGCGCGATGGCGCAGCCCCCGCGCATGCACATCGGCACGCGTGGCCAGACCTATCACACGGTCTTGGTCATCAACGATATCCAGCAGGTCGGTACTCGAGTCTTTCATCGCACTTGCTCAGCGGGCGGCACCCAGCGGCGAAAATTCGGCCTGGTGCCGAGGTGTCTGTTCAGGTGACCGGCTCGGTCGTCTCGAACTCGCTGGCGACGCGATTGCGACCGAGATCCTTGGCGCGGTAAAGCGCACGGTCGGCATTGCTGACCAACAGCTCGCCGGCTTCCAGATTCTCCGGGATCAACGTACTGACGCCGAAACTGGCCGTTGCATTCGGCGCCGCTTTCGAGCCGACATGTGCTATCGCCAGCGCATCAAAAGCGGCGCGAGACTGTTCGGCCAGTCGCATCGCGGCGGCGTGATCGGTGTTCGGAAGGAGCAGCGCGAACTCCTCACCACCGATACGCGCAGCCAGGTCGCCGCCCCGGCGGCAGAACGATTCGAGCGTCCGCGAAAACGTCCGCAGGCACTGGTCCCCCTGTTGATGACCATAGACGTCGTTGAACTGCTTGAAATAATCGATATCACAGATCACCAGAGACAACCTGCTGCGCTCGCGAAACGCTCGCGAAACTTCCGATTTCAGACGTTTATCGAAATAGCGGCGATTGGCGATCTCGGTCAGTGCATCCGTGGCGGACAGTCGCTCAGCGCGATCACGCGAAGCCCGCAGGATGCGTTCTGTCTCCAGTCGCCGATCGAGTTCAGCGTTGGTCCGCTCAGCCTCACCACCGAGTTGCGCCGCCAGGACCGAGTTTTCGACACGCAATCGGATCTGCGTCTGCAACACGTTACGCGCCTGGCGCATGACAACAAACTGATGCGCGTAAAGCAGCAGCAGCGCGACCCCGACAGCGTAGTAGGTGGGGTCGCCGGTGGCGGCGATCACGACCAGACTGAGCAATCCGACCGGCCCCGTAAAGGCGATCGCGACCGAAGGCCGGATACCATAAGTGCCGAAAGCCGTAATCGCCATGCCGCTCGCCAACAGCAGAGCCGTGAACATCATGACGTCGTCGACCAAACGCGCCATGATCACCGGCGCCACACCCCATAAGGTGCCAAGAGAAAACATGACGACGTGCAACAGGCCGCTGCCAGCCACCGAAGGCGGCAGCGGACCAGCGCGCAAACGCCGCGTCACGGCACTGCGGAGCAACAGCAGGGCGAGCAGCGCACCCCACCACCACCAGGTCTGCGGCAGGCCAGCGTAATGCGTGAAAAACGCTGCGAACAGCGCGCCGACCAGGGCGGTCGGCAGGGTCGAGGCGCGCACATTGTCGAGCAGCAGCGACCATTGCTCGCGCTCCACCTCGGCGTGGAGGTCCGGCGCAGCAATGACCTCGGTCATGCGGGTTCCTCATCTCGGTTCGTGACACCAGCGGCAGCGGAATTGCTGGGCCAGCGCCTACCACCTGTATGGATGATACCCGAAGCTGCCAGCATGGCCACTGCCGCTCGCGGCGTTCAGTTACCCAGGCGCGCCGTGCATTTGATCTCGATAATGAGTCCCGGCATTGCCAGTGCGGTCACGCCGATGCCGGTCCAGGCTGGCACGCGGCCGGTGTAGTAGCGATCCTTGACCTGCATGAACAAGGCAAGATCGCGCATATCGACATGGTAAGTGACCATTTCGACGACATCGTCGAAGCTTGCACCCGCCGCATTCAGTACCCGCTTCACGTTCTCGAAAGCCTGGACGAATTGCGCTTCAGTGCCCTCCACGACCTTGAGATTGACGTCGCGCCCGACCTGACCTGCGATGTAAAGCGTGCCATCGACCAATACCCCTGGTGAATAATGGAAACGCTCGGGAATGGCTTCCATGCCGGGTGGAACGATGTCTTTGCGATTGACCATGGATATAGCTCCTTTAGTGTTTCAAGTCAGGTTGCCGGACGCCCGGCGCTCAGGATTTGCCGTAACTCGTGGCAATGCTGTCGAGCGGCGATTTCTGGATGCCGTGATTCGGGATCGGATATCGCAGTCCATTGCGATCGAGCGCGGCAAGCCCGGCGACGATACCTGGCAGCAGGCTCGGTGGCAGGGCAATCAACAATTCATCGTCGAGCACACCACCGAACTTGCGCTCGGCATAGCAGGGTATCGAGACCGACGCTTCGCCGGTCGCAAGCGCACGCCCCCACGAATCGGCACATGCGCTTTCACCGACGACATTGAACGCGCAGGGGCGATAGCCGGTGTACTGCAGCCCGTTGATGAGCGTGATCATCTGCCCTGGCGTGGCATAGATGAGGCAGATGTCGGGATTGTCCAGACGATGCGCCGTCAGCGGCGAAACAGCCAGCGCCTCGTAATCGCCGTAAGACGCGCACTGCATCGCCGCCTGATGCCGACTGCTGTCTTCCAGCGTGCCGTACCACACGCCGTTCATGCGTTCGCCGCTGAGAAATTCGGGGTCTCGCGGATGTAGTCCGACAACCGCGCCACACTGCGCGCCCATCAGGTTGTCCATCGTGATGCCGATAGTCCAGCCGATCCAGCGCGACTGACCGACGACCTGATCGGTGGCAAGCTTCTCGGCCGGATTCGGACGCCGAATGCGTGGGATCGCGGCCATTTCTTCGACCGTACGAAAACGCTTCATGCCTACCGGCATCGTTTTCAGCTTGAGATAGCGATTGAGCGCGGCGCAGATCTCGTCGTAGTCATAGACTTCTGCATCGTTCCAGCAATTTGGTTCAGCCATTGCAATCTCCACAGTCGGGCCGGGCCGGCCGTTACACGGGCAGCCCAAAAGCGCTATCTTGCGCGGCACGATTGTAAGCACGTCACCAGGGGAGCAGCTATGGGCAAAGTTGATTGCAGCATCATGGGCGGTATCGCGACCGTCACTTTCACAAATCCACCAAAAGGCTTCCTGACCTCGGACATGGTCGCGCAGCTGGCCACGGTCATGAATTCACTCGAGAACGACGATGCAGTCCGCGTGATTGTCTTCACCGGCGGCTTGCCCGGCGTGTTCATCCGGCATTTTTCCGTCGAAGAGATCATCGAGATGACGGCGGGGCTCAAAGCGCGACGCGCCAAAGGGCTCGCCGATCCGCGGTTCGCGCATACGCCACTGCGGCAGGTCTGGGAAAACGTCGACAATTGCCGCAAACCGACCATCGCCGCGATTAACGGCTACTGCGGTGGCGGCGGTTGCGAACTGGCGCTCGCATGCGACATCCGCCTGGCCGGTCCCGGTGACTACACCATCGGCCAGATGGAAATTCTGGTCGGCATTCTACCGGGTGCCGGCGGCACCACCCGACTGGCTCGACTGGTGGGCACCGGCAAAGCGCTCGAATGGGTATTGCGCGGGCGCACGTTCTATCCGCAGGAAGCGGCACGCGAAGGACTCGTCCATCACTATATCGAGGGCGACGTCCTGGCGGCCGCCCACGGCATCGCGCGCGAATTTCTCGACAAGCCGCCAGCTGCGCTGGCCGCGATCAAACAGGTACTGCGCTCGAGCTGGGGCAAGAACACCAACGATGGCGTCGAGGAAGAAGGCGACCTGTTTGCCAACCTGATTGGCATTGACGATCGCGCGTTGGAAATGATGAAGGACTACGTCGCCAACGGTCATCCGCTGACGAAGTTTTAATCAGGCGTGTCGCACGCCTGCTAGTGTGCCACGCGGCGAAGCGCCAATGCGGTCATGTCGTCGTGCTGTTCGGCGCCGGCAACGAAGCCGGTGACGCCGGCTTCGATGCTGTCGATGATCTGACGCGCTGACGACCCGTTGACACCGGTCAGCAGCTGACTCAATGCGGCTTCGCCAAACGCGTTGCGCGCGTTGTCGTGCGCTTCGGTCACGCCGTCCGTATACAGCACCACGGTCGAGCCGGGTCCGAGTTCGAACTGGCTTGCGCCGTAAACGGCGCCGGGCACGATGCCGACGACTGGCCCGCCGTCGCAGCTGATGCGCCGTGGCGGCGCGCCTGAGGTGACCGTCATCAACGGTGGCGGGTGGCCGCCATTGGCGCAGTTCAGCGACCAGCTTGCCGTATCGAGCACGCCATAGAAGACCGAGACGAACATGCCCGGAATGTTGCGTGCAACCATGAATTCATTGACTTCGTTGAGACAGCAGGCCGGATCGGCGCCACTCATTGCCGCCGTCCGCAGTGCGGTACTCGCGATTGCCATGTAGAACGCGGCCGGAATGCCTTTGCCGGAGACGTCAGCGACGAGAAAGCCCAGCCGCGTATCGTCGATTTCAAAGATATCGTAGAAGTCACCGCCGATGCCGCGGGCCGGGCGCATTGCCGCGTGCAGGTCGAGTTGCGGGCGCGTCGGAAACCCCACCGGCAGGATCCGCCGTTGCATCTCGGCGGCCAGATCGACTTCGCGGCGCAGCGCCGAATACGCGGCTTTGTCTGACCAGCTGCGTCGCCGCCGTTCGACTTTTTCGAGGACGCGCGTGACGGTGGCAAAGAGATCCTCGGCCGCCGGTGGTTTGACCATGAAATCGCTCGCGCCATCGGCCATTGCACGCCGCAACCGCGACAGGTCACGGCCGTTGGTCAGAGCGATCCGTGGAATGCGCAGCGAGCGCTCCATCAAGCGCTTGAACAACTGCATGCCGGAGACACGTTCGCCATCGACGCCGACCAGGGCGACGTCGAACAGGCGATCGGAATGGAGCAGGCGCAGTGCCTCGGCATCGGTGTCGGCATAGGTCAGTTCCGCTCCCAGAGGCACACCGCCCAGGCCGAAACTTGCGGAGAGCATACCCCGGATGTCCGGATCGTCGTCGATCACGAGGATGCGCATGTTCATGTTGTTCGACCAAGCCCTGGCGGGCAGAACCGCATGGCCTGCCGTAATTTGTCGCGCTTTCTTCAGCCCAGGCGTTAGCGGCACTGCGGTCGGCGGACTTCAAGCAGGCTTCTGTTTCGTTTATCGATTTGATAATCGTTCGTATTTATTTTTATAATCTCAGCACTGCTTGCGAAACGCCGCCCTCATCCGCTCCGCTGGCTTGTCAACTTCACTACGGGATTCATACAGCATGCGACAGCCATTCTTCGGCCGGGCGACGATCATTCACGCCATACTGAGTCTCGTCATCTCCCCTGCGACCATCGCGGCGGACGAAACGACGCCCCCGGCAGCAGCGACCTCCGGCATCGAGGTCGTTCACGTCTTTGCCCGGAACCTCGACTTCGTGCAGCCGCAGTCATCGGTCGGCACGAAAACCGACACACCGCTGCTCGAAGTGCCAGCCTCGATGTCGGTCATCCCGATGGACCGAATCGACGTGCAGCAGGCCGATAATCTGACTGAAGCACTGCGCTACACGCCCGGCATCACCTCCTCAGACACCGATGCGCGCACGGATTTCTACCGCATCCGTGGCTTCGATCAATCCGGCAGCGGTCTCTTTCGCGATGGACTGCAATTGCGCTCCAACGGTCTCGCGTTTTTTCGCTTCGATACTTACGGCGCCGAGCGCATCGATATCCTGCGCGGGCCGGCTTCAGTGATGTATGGCCAGAGCGGTCCCGGCGGTCTGGTCAACATCAAAAGCAAACGGCCATCGGCCCAGCCCCTGCGCGAACTCGAGTTCGAGGCTGGCAACTTCGATCGCTACCAGGGCAAGTTCGATTTCGCCGGCAATCTCGGTCAGAGCGAGGTATTGCAGTTTCGCTTGACCGGGCTGGCGCGGGACAGCGGCACCCAGATCGAACAGATCGATGACGACCGCGTGTTCGTCGCGCCCGCGGTCACCTGGACCCCCAACGAGCGTACGAGTTTGACCGTGCTGGCGAATTTTCAGGACGACACCAACGGCTCGACACAATTTCTGCCAGCGAGCGGGACTCTGCTACCGAATCCAAATGGTCACCTGCCAACCAGCGCGTTCGTTGGTGAGGAAGAATTCGAAAGCTACGAACGCCAGCAATATGCTGTCGGCTACCTGTTCGAACATCGCTACAACGACGCCATCACGTTCCGCCAGAATGCGCGGTATGCGGCCCTGGACGCCGACTACGAAGCAGTGTTCGGACTCGGATTGCAGGGTGACCAACGCACACTCGATCGTTTCTCGCTGATAGCCAAGCCGAAGGTCGATGCGTTTACGATCGATAGCCATGTTCAGGCGACTTTCACCTCGGGCCCGCTGCAACATCTGATGCTGGGTGGCGTCGATTACCAACGTTATGAATCGGCGACCCGCACCGGCTTCGATTTCTCACCGGCCGGTGCGCCGCCGCTCGATATTTTCGCGCCGGTATTCGGCGCGCCGGTACCGCGACCGCCCTTGTTCACCCGGACCGACAGCGACGAGGATCAGATTGGTGTCTATCTGCAGGATCAGATCAAATTCGCCGAGCGGCTGGTGCTGACCTTGGGTGGCCGGCATGATTGGGTCGACACCGATATCGATGACCTCAACGCACTGACGAGTCAACGGCAGGACAGCGGCAGCTTCACCGGTCGCGCCGGCCTCACCTGGTTGATGAGCGACCTCGGTGTGGCGCCTTATGTGAGTTACGCTGAGTCGTTCCTGCCGGTCGCGGGAACGGATTTCTTCGGCGCGCCTTTCGACCCGGAAACCGGTAATCAATATGAAGTCGGCATCAAGTTCGAGCCGCCGGGTCGTAATCTGTTGTTCACGGCAGCAGCTTTTGATCTAGCCCGGCAGAACGTGCTGACAGCCGATCCCGTCAATCCGTTCGCGCAGATCCAGACCGGGGAGATCGAATCGCGCGGCCTCGAATTCGAGGCAGTTGCCAGTGCCGTTCGCGGCCTCAACCTGACTGCCGCTTACACGCTGCTCGATCTGGAAGTGACCAAGAGCAACAATGGCGACCAGGGTCTGAAACCGAATCGCGTCCCCAAACACAGTGCGTCGATCTGGGCGGACTACACCATTCAGGATGGTCGCTTTGCCCGCCTCGGAATGGGCAGCGGCCTGCGTTACGTCGGTCGCAGCTTCGCCGACAGCTTGAACACGCTCGAAGTCCCGTCGTACGTTCTGATCGACGCCGTTGCCCACTACGACTGGCATCGCCTGCGTCTGGCCCTCAACATCAAGAATCTGCTCGGCAAAACCTATGTGGACAATTGCCTGAGCGCAGTCTCCTGCGTCTACGGCATCGAGCGTACAGTCATCGGCAGTGTCCGCTACCGTTTCTGAAGCAATCTCGCGCACGCCGGCCCACGCCGCCGGCGTGCGCACTTACCTGCTGCGTCTGCATCGCTGGGTCGGTCTTGCGATCGCCGGTTTCCTGATCGTCTCCGGGATCACCGGCAGTCTCATCGCGTTCGAACACGAACTCGATGTGTGGCTGAATCCGCGCCTGTACACGGTGGGCACCAGCGGGACAGCGCTGTCGCCCGACGTCATCGCGGAGCGCCTCCAAGCGCGCGATCATCGCGTCCGCGTGCGTTATCTCGACCTCGCCGGCGAGCCCGGCGAAGCGCGGAGCGCCTTCCTCGAACCTCGCCTGAACCCAGACAGCGGCAAGCTATATGTACTGCCTTACAATCAGGTTTATTTCGACCCTGCCACTGCAAGCGTCACCGGTAAACGACTGTATGGCGCCTGGCGCTTCGATCGCGTGCATCTCATGCCGTTCATCTATGTTTTGCACGAACGTCTGCACCTGCCCGGTTTGTGGGGTCAGTGGCTGCTGGGCGGAGTAGCCATGCTGTGGGCGCTCGATTGTTTTGTCGGGTTCGTGCTGACCTTGCCGCGCGGTCGTCCGTGGCTCGTACGCTGGCGGACTGCCTGGCGGGTCGAACATCGCGCCGGGCGCGCCCGCTTCAATTTCGATCTGCATCGCGCAGGCGGATTATGGCTATGGCCCTGCCTGCTGATACTGGCTGTGAGCGGCATTGCCTTGAATCTCGAGCACGAAGTATTCGAACCGCTGGTCGAGACGCTGTCTCCAATCAGTCCGACGATTTTCGATCAGCGCACGATGCTGTCGCCGTCGGAGGCAAACACGACAACTTTCGGTTTCGACGACATGGTGAGCCGCGCCGCCGTCGAGGCGACGGCACGCGGGCTGTCGGGCGCCGTCAGCGGTATTTTTTATGGACCTGAGTACAGCGTTTTCGGTGTCGCTATCGGCGCGCTGCACGGCACCGGTCTCGGTCCAAGCTGGCTGTACTTCGACGCTCAGAGCGGCATGCTGGTCGATACCGAACAACCCTGGGCTGGTACGGCTGGCGATGTGTTCGTGGCTTTGCAGCTGCCCTTGCACAGCGGCCGCATCGTCGGACTACCTGGGCGCATCCTCATCTGCCTGAGTGGTATCGTTGTCGCCACGTTGGCACTGACCGGCGTGTTCATCTGGCTCCGCAAACAGCGCCGGGCGACGGCGCGACGGCGGGGCGCTTTGGCGATAACCTAGGACCTCGACGTCAGGCCCCATTCACGGATGCGGCCCTGCACGTCGACGATGTCGCCCGGTTCTACGGTGCGGTCCCAGACCACGTTCCACGCCCATTGACCATCGCTGCCATGCCCATTCCAGACGTCGGTAATGAGACCCTGCTCGATTCTGAAAATCTCGATGCTGGCGGTGCACAGATGGCGGCCGTCACGGGTGTAGCCATTGGTCTCCCAGGCCGTCGTGATGAGCGGTCCTTCGACGACCTCAAGCACGCTGTGAAAACTGATGTCATGCAATCCCCGCCGGTAATAGCGGATTCGCTCGGCCAGTTCAGCGTTGGTCAATGTCTCGACTTTGCCGGGGTAATGTCGGCGATACGGGTCAGCAACTATTTCCGGCAGTCGTTCGAGTTTGCCCTCGTTCCAGATCTCCTGCTGATAGCGGCGCAGAACGGTGACAGGATCGATGCCCGACTTAAGGTTATCAGTCAACGCGTGAATTCCCCGATGTGCTGGCCACGTGGACGGGCGTTTGCGCACTAACGGCAGGGCACGCGTACCAGCGCGCCACAACGACGATCGCGACGAGTCCAGCCAATGCCGCGGCAGCGAGTTCGGTGAAAGCGCGCGTTTCCATGGCCATGACTACTGCCACCGCAATACCGAAAGCATACACGCCGCAGGCGACGCGCACGCGAGCGGCAGGTGCCGTGATGCTGGCAACGAAGACGACGGCGAATGCAGACAGCCCGGCCGAAAATACGATCAGCCCGTGCTCAGTTGGCGGATACCACGAGGCTGTACAAAAATTCGACATCAGTGCTGCCGGCGGGCACCAGCCGTGCACGACATTGATCAGCAGCATGCCGATACCGACGACGACGTACCAGGCCAGAATGGCGGCAGGCACGACGGCCAGCCAGCGCGCGAAATGATTCATGCAGCGTCCTGTTCCGCCGACGGATGGCGGCGACACGGCGCATGATAATCCGACTGTTGTTAGAAAACAGTGCCGGCACATCCATGTGCCGCAACCCATAGCGAAGTCGGTTTATGCCGCTACACCGGACGAAACCCCGACCTCGCCGTCATGATGCTGAGCGGTTGCCGGTACGATCACCGCGAATCGGGCACAGGCCATCAGCACACCGGCAAACCCCGCGTAACTGATGGCGACATCGAGACTTTGTCCGATGCCGATATGCTCACCATGCATGAAACCGAAGAATGTCAGCACCGCGCCGACGGCAGCAAACGCAGCAGCCTTGAACAGTTCGCGCTCGATGATGAACACGGCAATCGCACCCAGGATCAGACCACCGAGGATCGCGCCGCCGCCGAGTACTTCAAGCCCGTGATAGAGCACGCCGGTCTGACTGAGCTTATCGAGCCCTACCGCCGCGGCATTGGTGCCGGCGGCGCCGAGCGCGTTGTCGATCTGCAATTTGCCCCAGGCTGCGAGATGTGGCATGAAGGCCAGGATGATCGCCGGCGCATGACTGCGCGGTGTCTCCTGAAACGCCTGCGCGCCGATCAGCATGCCGATATAGAGGAGTATCGGTGCAATGGCGACGACGGGCACCAGCGAGGTCATCACCGAAATCACCCCGAACCAGCACATTACCAGCACCGCCAGGCCGGTCGCAGCTGAATAGCCGATGCGCCCGCCCATTGCTTTCCACCCCGGATGACCGATGTAGACCGCGTTGATGAACGGGTTGCCCATCAAGCAGCCTACCAGACTGACCACGCCGTCAGCAGTGAGCACGCGAGTGGTCGGGAAACTGTCACCGCCGACAGCGGCGCTCTCAACGTTATCCATCGCTTCGACCAGATCGTAGATACCGAAAGGGATAGCGGTGACGAGAATGACGCCGAGATACTCGAAGCCGGCAAACACATGCCCGAAAGCCGGTAACGGCACCGGGAAACCGAAGTTGGCAAACGACGCCCCGAGATTCGCCACACTCATGCCGCCAATCGGCATGCCGACGAGGGCCGAGCCCCACGCGATCAGGCAGCCGAGCGCAATCGCTATCAAGCCGGCTGGGATGCCGCGGAACCAGCGAACGCCACCGAACCAGCTGACCAGGATCACGGAAAAACACACCACGCCGAGCAGCGGCGTCATATACATCTCGAGCGCCGGTCTGAGCGCGATGAATGCAATCGAGACACCGGCCAGCGTGCCGAGCAGCGCCGCGCGCGGCGTGATGCGACGAATGACCGGCGCAACGAATCCACCGGCCATCAAAACGAAACTCTGCACGAATACCCAAGTGAGGCCGGCTTCCCAGCCCTTGACCGGGTCGCCGCTGCTGATTGCTATCGGCAGCATGATGACGAACACCACGACGAACATGTGCGGCACGCTGATGCCCGATGGCAGCGCGCAGACATCGTTACGGCCCGTGCGTTTGGCGAGCTGATAAGCGAGATAGGCGTAATAGATGGTTGAGAGAAAGAGCATCAAGCCCGCTGCCGGCAGAATGCGGCCGAAGACGATTTCGTCCGGCATCTTCAGCACGTAGCGCAGCAGCCCGGTCAGGACGAGCAGATTCACGAGGATATTGGTGCCGAAGCCAAAAAATGCGTTCCAGTCGCCGCTGACCCATAGCGCCGGACTGAACGGCCGGCCCGTATTCGATGGCGTCATAGGTTGCTCCGTGTGTTTATGCAGAAAACAAGTGCTCGAAAGATGCGATCAATCACCCCGTCCGGCCCAGCGCGTCGACCAATCGTGCCGCGTCTGTGACCCAGCCGAAAATGCCGCCCTGCGCTTTCACCATGTCCAGCGCACTGGTGTGAAACGCAGGAAAATACGATGCACAGCAATCCGCCGGGACGATGCAGCGATAGCCGCGGTCGTTACCTTCGCGCACGGTGGTATGCACGCAGACTTCGGTCGTGACGCCGCACACGATCAGATTCTCGATTGCGTGGTGATGCAGAATGGCGCCGAAGTCGGTTGCGTAGAACGCGCCCTTCCCTGGTTTGTCGATCACCGGTTCGCCGGCGCGCGGGTACAACTCAGGAATGATGTCGTGACCGGGCTCGCCGCGAATGAGGATGCGACCCATCGGCCCGAGCGCGCCGATGCGCAGACTCGGTGCGCCACGCTCCACCTTGGCGCGCGGTGCGTCGCTCAGATCGGGGCGATGACCTTCGCGGGTATGTATCACCAGCAGCTGGTTTTGACGTGCGGCGGCGAGCAGTTTTTGGCACGGTTGGATGGCTGCGCGGAGCAGTGAGACATCGTTGCCGAGACTGGCGCCGAAGCCGCCTGGCTCGATGAAATCGCGTTGCATGTCGATCATGACGACGGCTGTTCGCGTGAGTTCGATAGCCAGCGATTGCGGCTCAGCGTCGAGCGTTACGGCGACCATTTCGACTCCGCCTGACAGAAGTAACTGATAGACGTAGTGCAAGAAGCAAGCCACGCGTGGCATGCAATCTGCTAAGGTCGGCACATGCCCCTGTCACCTATACAGATCGAGGCGCTGGTGACGGCGAACGCGGCCGCGCTGGACCTGACGCTCGCGCCGGCGCATCGGCCTGGCGTACTCACTTACTTTGCGCTGGCGGCAGCGATGGCCGAACTCGTCACCGGGTTTGATCTGGGTCCGCATGACGAATCTGGCAGCGTATTCCTGCCCGTCGCGCCACCATTCGCGAGCAAGGTCGAATGAACCGCGCTGTTGCGACGGCCTCGCACATCGCCGCCAGCGTTCGAAGCGGCAGCGTCAGTGCGAAGTCGGCGCTCGATGATTGTCTGGCGCGGATCGCACTGACGGATGGGCGCGTCAATGCGTTCACTCAGCTACTGGCTGAGCGTGCGCGAATGCGTGCCGCTTACGTCGATGCGCATCCGTCGCGCGCCTCGCTGCCACTCGCTGGTGTACCGTTCGCGGTCAAGAATCTGTTCGACATCGCCGGCCTGCCGACACTGGCTGGCTCGAAAATTGAGCGTGATGCTGAGCCCGCTCGCGATGACGCGCTGCTGATCGGTCGTCTCGAAGCAGCAGGTGGCATCCTCGTCGGCGCGCTCAACATGGACGAATACGCTTACGGCTACACGACCGAGAACAGCCATTACGGGCCGACCCGCAATCCGCATGACCTCGCGCGCACTGCCGGCGGTTCCTCCGGCGGTTCTGCGGCCGCGATTGCGGCCGGCCAGGTGCCGTTGACGCTCGGCTCGGATACCAATGGCTCGATCCGCGTGCCGGCGTCACTATGTGGCTGTTTCGGCTTGAAACCGACCTATGGTCGTCTACCTCGATCGGGCACTTTTCCGTTCGTGGCGAGCCTCGATCATCTCGGTCCTTTCGCTGCCAACGTGCGTGACCTGGCGCTCGCTTATGACTGGCTACAGGGGCCGTCGAGCGACGATCCGGCGTGCGCTGCGCGACCGGTGGAACGCGTGAGTGAGACGCTTCTGCGCGGCATCGCCGATCTGCGCATCGGCGTGCTCGGTGGGTGGTGGCGGACCATGGCAGACAGCGACGCCCACGCCGCCGTTTCACTGGTTGCCGGAGCGCTTGGCGCGACCCGCGAAATTATTCTGCCGGAAGTCGAACGCGCTCGCGCGGCGGCATTTCTGATCACCAATGCCGAAAGCGCGAATCTGCATCTGGCTAATTTGCGCACACGGCCTGACGATTTCGAACCGCTCGCGCGCGACCGTTTTCTGGCTGGAGCGCTGCTGCCGGCCAGCTGGGTGCAACAGGCGCAACGAATGCGCCACTGGTTCGCCCGTCGTGTCGTTGAAACGTTTGCCGACTTCGACATTCTGCTTGCGCCGGCCACGCCCTGCGTGGCGCCGATGCTCGGAACTGAGTGGCTGGAACTCGGCGGCCGGCGACTGCCAGCGCGCCCGAGTCTCGGTTTGCTGGCGCAGCCCCTGTCATGCATCGGCTTACCGGTAGTCACCGTGCCGGTGTGGCTGCCGGAAGACGAACGGCCGGCGCTGCCGCTCGGCGTACAGATCATTGCTGCGCCGTGGCGTGAAGACCTCGCCTTTCGCGTTGCTGCCGCGCTCGAAGCGGAACCCTGGTGCGAAACGAAGATCGCCGCGCTGACCTGATCCCATGGACATCAACCTGCCCGCCATCCACGCTGAATTGACCGCCGTATTTGCGGCTTACGAACAGGCACTGGTCAGCAACGACGTCGCCACGCTTGACGCTATGTTCTGCCCTTCGACTTTGACTGTCCGCTTCGGTGGTGGTGAAAACCTGTACGGCATCGACGCCATCCGCGCCTTTCGCGCGACGCGGTCTGCAGCCGGTCTTGCCCGCGAATTACGCAACACCCTGATTACGACCTATGGCGAGGACTTTGGCACCAGCATGACTGAGTTCTGGCGGCCGTCGATGGCAGCGACTGACAGCATCGGCCGTCAGAGTCAGACCTGGGTACGGCTGGCGCAGCCCGGGCACGGGGGCTGGCGAGTCGTCGCTGCGCACGTCAGCGTGATTACGAATAACGGCTCAGCGTGACCATTCACCGCGGGTGCTGTCGGGGGTGAACCGCCTGCTCGACGCCGGGCAATCCGGCGAAAACCTGCTAAAGTCCGGGCCGGGACAGCGCCCCGCCAGCGGCCACCAGCGGTCCTTCACCGCCCGGTCTTCGACGACCCACAAGAACATCATCATGAGTAACGTCAATAAATCACTCACTGACGCGATCAACCTGCCGGTTTCAGCCCGCATCCGTGCGCGGCTGATCCAGGCAAAAGAGCGGTTTCACGCCAACGATAATATCGCGGCCTATATCGAACCGGGCGAACTCGACGCGCTGCAGGACGAAGTGGCGGCGAAGATGATCGGTGTGCTTGAAAGCCTCGTCATCGACATCACCAGCGATCACAATACGCAGGACACCGCCAGGCGCGTTGCCCGGATGTATTTGAACGAGGTGTTCCATGGCCGTTACGTACCGGCACCGCCGGTCACCGAGTTTCCCAATGCGGAACGCCTGAACGAGCTGATGATCGTCGGCCCGATCACGGTCCGCAGCGCGTGCAGTCATCACCTGTGCCCGATCATGGGTCGACTATGGATCGGGTTGATGCCGAACGAACACTCGAATCTCATCGGGCTCTCCAAGTATTCGCGATTGGCGGAATGGATCATGAGCCGCCCGCAGATCCAGGAAGAAGCCATCACCCAGATGGCCGAACTGCTGATGAATAAAGTCAGCCCTGACGGCCTCGCCGTCATCATGGAAGCGGATCATTTCTGCATGCACTGGCGCGGCGTGCGCGATGCCAACACCAAGATGGTCAATAGCGTCATGCGCGGCTCGTTCCTCAAGGACTCGGCGCTGCGCCGCGAGTTTCTCTCGCTTATCAATCTGCACGACTGAGGCCCTTATGCTAGTCCGCCTGCTTTACGCCAGCCGCGCTGCCCAGACCCTCACCCAAGCCGTGATCGATTCCATTCTCGAGCAGTCGCGCCGGAACAATTCCGTGCAGGGCATCACTGGCATGCTGTGCTATAGCGAAGATATTTTTCTGCAGGTTCTCGAAGGCGGCCGCGACCAGGTCTGCGAACGCTTCAATGCCATCGTGCGCGACCCGCGCCACGCCAGCCTGCATATCCTTACTTACGAGGAAGTTTCCGAGCGGCGTTTCGGCGGTTGGACGATGGGCCAGGTCAATATCGCCAAGGTCAACCCGTCATTGCTGCTGAAATATTCCGAAAAAGCTGTGCTGGATCCGTTCGGCTGCTCCGGCTCCGCTTCGATGGCATTGCTGAACGAGTTGATTGCGACGGCTTCGGTGGTCGGGCGCGCTAACTGAGGCGACGAAGCCCGACAACGTTCAATATGGTGGCGCCTTGCGCTCGCGTTGCGCCTTGGCCGCTTCTACCCACCACGCCAAATCGTCGGCAAACCTGGGAAATGCTCTTGTGAGCGCGGCGCCGCTCTCACCGGTTGGCTCACCTTCAGTCGACAGTGCTTGCCCGATAGGACCAACGGCAATCGTGCTGGATATGACGACCATTCCCATCTCAGACAGCGTGCCATGCCAGGCGCTTGCCGCACGCGCACCGGAAAGACGTCCGGCCGAATAGCTCACGATCGACGCAGGGCGCCAGAACCATTCCTCGAGAAAGTGATCGGTCAGGTTCTTCAAGCCTGGCTGAACGCCCCAGTTGTACTCACCGGTAACAAAGACAAATCCGTCGGCATCGCGAATCTTGCCTGCTAGCCGTTCGAGGGCTGCAGGCGCTTTCCCCGCCGGATATTCCTTGTACATCCGGTCAAGCATCGGCAAATCAATCTCCTTGGCGTCGACCAGCTCGACATCGTCGCCCCGGTGCCGCAGTCCGTCGACGACATAATGCGCCAGTCGAATGCCCATTCGATCTGAACGATAGGAACCGTAAAAAACGAGGATGCGATTACTCATGGTGCTTTACCGGCCGCGTCGCCAAGTGTTTTGTCCATCTAACGATAATCGGCGTGCATGGATCCTTCAAGCGGTCCCTGAGGCTCAATGTTTGAGCGGATACGTCACATGACCTATCCGCCCCAAAACCTTAGACGGGATCTGTTGCCGGTCTCGGCAGCGCGCTGGAGACTGGCCGCATCATCGCCGGCCGAACGATTTGGACCGTCGGCCCTCGAACTGGAGCCACACTTTTCGCGGCACTCAGATAAGACACCAAACGGTCCGTTTCCTTTCGGATAGCGGCATAACACTCACAGCTGAGATTCTCGAGCTTTTTACGGTCCAGCACAGTAACGCGGCCACGAGTACAGGAGATTACACCGAGCCTCTGCAACTTGCCGGCCGCACCGGTTACGCCCTCCCGCCGCACTCCCAGCATGTTGGCGATAAGCTCTTGTGTAACGTCGATTGTGTTGATCGACAGACGGTCCGAGCCTAAAAGGAGCCAACGACACAGCTGCTGATCAATTGAATGATGTCGATTACAGGCTGCTGCTTGGCCCATCTGCATCAGTAGTACGCCGGTATATCTCAGAATAAGTTGCATCAGATTGCCGTGCTGATTGAATTCATTCTGGAAGATTCGACTCGGCAGGCAATAGGCCGACCCTTCGGTATGCACGAGGGCATGACTTTGCATGCTTTCACCACCCATGAACATATCAACGCCAATGACGCCTTCGTTACCCACGAGTGCGATTTCAGCGGTATGCCCGTCTTGCATTACCTGGACGAATGAGGTGATGCAATCGATTGGGAAGTACACGTGGCTTGGTGTTCGGCCAGATTCGTGAATAACCTGACCTGGACGCATTGGTACCAGTTCGAGCCGCGAGAAAATGCGGGCTTTAGCCTCTGCGGGCAGAGCTGCGAGCAAGCGGTTCTGCTGCGGAGAGGCCGTAATGACTTTGGTCGACTTCAAGGCTACAGCTGACATCGTATGATTCCTTAACCGCGTAGTTATTCAGGCTACGGTAGCCCCTTATCTGAGCTGGACCGCGTGAAAAGGAGATTAACAATCGCTGCATATATGCTCTGTCAGCCACGAGCGAGAGCTCCTGTCGGACGATTCCGACATTCTCGCTTGCCAAAAACAGCGGCTGACTGGCTTGGCAAGGTTGGAATGCCGCTGCAATTGCGGCGTTAACCCATGCGCGGCATAGCTGAGTGGCACTGCTCCGCCGTGTAGGTATGGGCCAGGCGTGCTGATGTATCGCTGTAGCATCGGACTCGATGCGAAAAAGGAGCTGAACCCGATGAGCGACAAGCCTTCGAAAACCGGCACCTCAAGCGTCACGGTTGAACGCAACGGAGCGCGGTCAGTGAATCTCGGCCATGTTCTTAATTCCGAACGTGCACAGAACCAGCTGCTTTAACGCGTCACGTGGCAATCATCACTCGCCAGTAGAGAATTGAGTAGCTAGAAACAAGCCGCGTTTTATTGCTCCAGGCGCGCACGATCCGGCTTCGCAAAGATCGTTTATTGATGCAACGCGCGTGCAGGGACACCCTCGGTGTTGACGAGGTGATTCTGACTAGGGCCTTAAGCCGAACGCGAGGTGTACTATTTCAATGGGCAAATACCTCACGCTCCTAGCAGGCTGCACTCGCGTGTGATGACGTGTAAGCGGCCCTACGGCGCATCAATCCCAGTCCGCCAATTGCCGGAGCGAGAAGCCACAGAGCCGCGGGAAGCGGAACCGGTGCTGGTGACATAAAGCTGACGCCACTTGCCGTCGTGTATGTGGCATCAGGATTATTTGCGCCTGGGTCTATGAAGACATTCAAGGTGTGGCTGTAATCGGCAGTTGCTGAAGCGTTGAGTTCAGGCGAAAAACGCGAGTCCCAAAAGACACCGGCTTCAACGGTCAATTCGGCGTGAACCCAGTATTTCGAACCAAGGGGCAGATTTTCGAAAGAACCGAGTACAAGAGATTCGATTTCGCTATTCCCATAGCTTTGACGGTTTTGCGCGTAGTATTCAGCATTACGACCAGAGAGAAATGGAACCAGTGGAACAAAGGGATCGTATGCAAATAGCCAAAGCTGGGCAAAAACACCAGCGCCGCCAAATGTAAAATCACTCGACTTGAACAGACGCCCCCCAATGCTTAAGTTAACCTTGAAATCGGCAGTCGGATCTGCGCCGTGCAAGCCGTTATCTCCAACGATTAAAACATCTGTGAAAGAGACGAATGCGCTCGCTTGAGTACTCGCGAATGCGCGACGGTCAGGCCGCGAAATAGATCCGGTTGCGAATGCATGCAAGGAGCCTGACGTTGCGGTGGCAGAGGTCCCTGCTAGCGCTGTGTAGCCGTTAATTGCGGCGAAGGCACTTCTAGTCTCAGTGAGTTCACCCCCTGCGTAATCGTTGCTCGTGTAATCGACGAAATCGGTTGCTAAAAGAGGCGCGCTGATATTGTCCGGCGGTGGCGAACTAGCGCTCACAATGTTCAAGAGCCTGATTTGCGAGCCGACCAGGCCATTCTGCCCGCCGAGACCCGGCGGCAAGTTATTAATGCCCGGCGCAACGACTGCCCATGCCGCCAGGTTAAACAGCATTCCAGCTGCGGCGATAACCACCTGGATCGCGTACCGTACGCTAGGCGCGCTTGGCATTTTGGATACACGTAACTGGGATTCTGATCGTCTGGTGATCACTCTGCCGCCCTCTCTCTCAATTTAGGGAATTGAACCGGTCTTGCCAACATCCGACAGTAACATACGTCGCACCCATCACGTTTTACGGTGTGGAACTACGTCACAAAGACTGGAACAACTGACCTAACGAAGCGCGGCTGAGGGGCGCAGGTCAGTCGAATTTCATTCGATCAAAACGAGATGTGACGGACTATTGGGCAGCTTCGAAGCAGAGCACCCTTAGTCGAATGCTCGCAACAGATCAGTGCTGATTTCGCGCTGACTTATTTTTAGCTCAGCGCTGGAGGTCGAGTACTGCCTCTGCCAGCCACTCGAGATCGGTCTGCCAGTCTGCATCCGCGTCGAGCGCATTGGACGGCCGCAGCACGAATTTGCTCAACCCCGCGTCGATATGTGCTCCAATCATTTCGCGCAGTTGTGCTCGGCCGACTGCGACGATGTCGCTCAGGTCCTTGTCCTCGCGACGCGCACGCAGCGCGCCGAGAGCCGCTTCCGGCGGTACATGACGAGCAAACGGAATACTGATGCCGAAATGTTCGGGATCAATGCGACGCCCGAGTGCTTTGGCACGTCGTTCGATGGTCGTGCGCGCCGTTTTTGCTTCTGATGGGGTCACGAGCGAAGTCAACCAGCCATCGCCAGCGCGCGCTACCCGCTCCAGAGCCAGCGGCCCTTTGCCGCCCAGCCACACTTCCAGGGGCTGTTGCTGCGGGCGAGGTTCGAGCGAGAGCTTATCGAAGCGCGCGCCGTGGTAGTGACCTGTCACCTCACCACCTGACCACCACACGCGCAGCATGGCGATGATGTCTTCGAGCGCCCGGCCACGATCAGCATCGGCATAGCCGAGCGCGGCCCGTTCCTCCGTGGTGCCGAGGCCGGGGACGAAGGACAGCAGCACCCGACCGTTACTCATCCGGTCGAGTTGCGCGAGTTGCTTTGCGAGCCATAGCGGGTTGCGCCCCAGCGGCACGACGTTGGCCCCGAGCTTGAGGCGCTGGGTACGCGCAGCCGCATAACACAAGTGAAAGAGCGGATCGCCAAGGCCGCCCAGCGGAATGTCCGACAGCCACAGCGTGTCAAAGCCGAGGCGTTCACTAAGCTGCAGATATTCGTCGAAGGCCCCTGGCTCTAACGCAGCGGCAGGCGGCGTCACGGCAACGCGGATCTTGGTCGGTTCGGACATACCGCTAGCGTGCTTTATTTGGAGATGACGGAAAAGGATCGTCTTTGGATTACGGTTAGGACCGCGAATATATGGCGGAGAGGGTGGGATTTGAACCCACGAAGGGTTTTACCCCTTGCCGGTTTTCAAGACCGGTGCAATCAACCGCTCTGCCACCTCTCCGAAGCGTTCTGCGAACCTTGGCCTGCTGAGCGCGTGCCAAGTCTTCGGGCCTGCCGTCTCAAGACCGACCACCCGGATTCAACACCTTCAGTGTATCAAATCCCCTTCTCGCCGGGACACTGGGCACTGCTACAAGGTTGCCAGCAGCAAGGTCGCAATGCCAAGGAACGAGAAGAACCCGGCGACGTCGGTGACGGTGGTCAAGACGATTGACGATGACTGCGCGGGGTCTTGCTTGAGCTTGGTCAGCGCGATCGGAATGACGGCGCCAGATAAACCGGCGATGACCATCGACAACACCATCGAGATGCCGATGATGGCGGAAAGCCCTTTCGAGCCGCTCCACAGGTAGACACCGAGGCTGGTTGTCGCGGCGACGGCGAGGCCGTTGACGAGTGCGGTGATGAACTCTTTCATGATCACGTGGCGCCAGTGCGTGACGTTGATCTCGCGCAACGCGAGCGCGCGGATGACGACTGCGAGCGCCTGCGCGCCGGTATTGCCGGATTGCCCGGCGACGACCGGCAGCAGCACGGCAAGTGCGGTATTGCTGGCAATAGTTTCCTCGAACAGGCCGACCACGGAAGCAGCGATGAACGCCGTGACGAGATTGATCTGCAGCCACGGCAGGCGTTTCTTGATCGCGAATCCCGGGCTCGATAGCGCACCTTCGTCGGCACTGGCACCGAATATCGTTTGCAAACCGGCCGATGCTTCGGCGCGGGTCGCGGCGACCAATGTGTCGTAACGGATCACGCCGACCAGTCGACCTCCCGCATCGACTACCGGCAGGCTGCTCAGCCCATGCAGATCGATGATGTCGACGACCTGCTCGGTCGTCATGCTGACATCCGCCACTGCCGGCGGCTTGCGCGCGTACATGTCGAGCGTGTCGCTCGGCCGCGCGAGGATGAGATCCTGCACTTCGACAATGCCATCCAGCCGTTCCGCCATGTCGACCAGATAAAACAAGCGGCGCGCGCCGGTCCGACCCGGCTGCGCAGAGACCTGGCGCACCCGATCGATGGCGTCGCCGACGGTGGTCGTTCGGCGCAGATACAGCACCCGCGGATCCATGATTGCGCCGGCGGTATCGGGTGGGAAACTCATGATTTTCGTGAGCTGTACGCGCGTTGCCGTTGGCAGTGCAGCCTGCAGCGGTTCGCGCACTTCTTCGGGCAGCCCGCCGAGGATGACCGCTGCCCGCGTCGGATCGATACTGCCGAGTACGAGCACGGCCGTTTCAAGATTCAGCTCAGGCAGAAAGCGTTGCGCGATAGCCGGCGACAATCGTTCCCAGATCGGCAGCGATACGTCGTTCGGCGCACCGACCAGAATCGGCACAGCCACTTCGGCGTCGAGCAGTTCGAGATCGGCGGCAGCTTCGGCCGGCAACATGCGCACGAGATCGACATCCAGCGCGACGTTGAGGGTGCCCGACTCGTTCATGCCAACTCTCCCGCTTGGACGAGCGCGCGCTCGTCATTCTCAACATCGATCCGCAGCCGAACCATTGGGACGTAACGTGAGCCGCCCCCGTCGAGCGGCGATGAAACGCGAATTGCCAGGACTAAGCAAGCTTTTACCTGACAGTTCACGCAATCAAACAGTTAGCGCCTGATAATCGTGGCTGATTCCCGACGTTTTTCGACGGAAGCAGTTGAAATTTAATCTGCGGGCCCTATTATCTTCGCAGGCGAGAGGTGAACATCGCCCTGATGGCGTTGTCCCACTTCATGCAACACGCATTACTGGAGGAATCCTTCCATGCAGACTCATACTCTTTCAGCCCGTTCGTCGACGGCCGTTCTGTCGACCAATAAGCTGATCCGCAACACCTATACCCTATTGTCGATGACGCTGCTGTTCAGCGCCCTCACTGCGGCGCTGTCGGTCTATATCGCGACACCGCCGATGACTTACCTGCTCTCCGTTGGCGGCGCCATGCTGCTGATCTGGCTGGTACTGCCGAGAACGGCCAATTCGGCCGCCGGTATCGGCGTCGTGTTTGCCATCACTGGCTTGCTCGGATTCAGCCTGGGGCCGATCTTGACCCAGTATCTGTCCCTGCAGGGCGGGCCGCAGATTGTCGCCACCGCACTTGGCGGCACAGGCGTCATTTTCCTTGGTCTGTCCGGGTACGCGCTGACCACGCGCCGCGATTTCAGCTTCCTCGGCGGCTTCCTGTTCGTCGGCCTGCTGGTCGTCCTGGGCGCTGCGCTGCTGAATATCTTCTTCGCGGTGCCGGCAGTCTCCCTGGCGCTGTCTGCAGCCATCGTGATGTTGATGAGCGGATTCATCCTGTTCGACACCAGCCGCATGGTCAATGGTCAGGTTGATAACTACGTCCTGGCTACGATCGGCTTGTACATGAACATCTTCAATCTGTTCATCAGCCTGCTGCAGTTGCTCGGTTTCGCTCGCGACGAGTAAGCGATGCCGAATGCACGCGGACGCAGAATTCACGGAACGCGTGCAGACACAATCCTGAATCGGCGGCCCCTCTTCGCAGGGGCCGCGTCATTTTAGAGGCCAGAAACCGTCATGGAAATGTGGATGAAAGTCGGCTCGGCACTGCTGCTCGGCTTCATGCTGTTCATGCTGTGGCCGCGCGCGCGCGACATGCTCACCAACAGTCCGGCCGCGCAGCCCGGCGACTGGCGGGGATTCATCTTACCGCTGCTTGCTGTCGCGGGATTCGTCGTCCTGCTGATGAAGCTGGTCTGAGCGCTGCACATCAGCGCACTGCGTTGATGGTCGTCTTGCCGCCCAGGTATGAGCGAAGTACCTCGGGTACCGCAATACTGCCGTCTCGTTCCTGATAATTTTCCATCACTGCCAGCAGCGCGCGCCCGACCGCGACACCGGAGCCATTAATCGTATGCAGCAGCTCCGGTTTACCGGTATCCGGGTTGCGCCATCGCGCTTTCAGTCGGCGAGCCTGAAAATCTTCGAAGTTGCTGCATGAGGAAATTTCCCGGTAGCGTTCCTGCGACGGCAGCCAGACTTCGAGGTCGTAGGTCTTGGCCGCCGAGAAACCGAGATCGGCCGTACAGAGCGTAACGACGCGGTAAGGCAAGCCAAGCCGCTGCAGGATGATTTCGGCGTGGCCGGTCAGTTCCTCCAGCGCGTTATAGGAGTGTTCCGGTCTGACCATCTGCACCAGTTCGACTTTTTCGAATTGATGCTGGCGGATCATGCCGCGGGTATCCTTCCCATACGAGCCCGCTTCGCTGCGGAAACAGGGGCTGTGGCAGACGTAGCGCACAGGCATATCTGCGTCGTTCAGGATGGCGTCCTGGGCGAGATTGGTAACCGGTACCTCCGCCGTCGGAATGAGAAAAAAACCCTGCGTCGGGATCTCGAACAGGTCGTCCTTGAATTTCGGCAGTTGACCGGTGCCCTGCATGGCACGCGCGTTGACCAGAAAAGGTACGTAGACTTCGCGATAGCCGTGCTGCTCGGTGTGCGTGTCGAGCATGAACTGGATCAGCGCGCGCTGCAGGCGCGCAACTTCCCCACTGAGAACAGCGAAACGCGAGGACGCGATACGCACACCGGCTTCGAAATCGATGCCGCCGCGCAGCTCGCCGAGTTCGACGTGATCGCGCGGTGCGAAATCGAACTTGCGCGGCTCGCCCCAACGGCGGATCTCGAGATTGTCGTCTTCCCCGCGTCCATCCGGAATATCCGCTCTCGGCAGATTCGGCAATCCCAGCGCAAACGTCTCGAGTTCAGCCTGGATCTCATCGAGCTCAATCTGGCGCATTTTGAGTTCTTCGCCAAGACGGGTGACTTCTTCGCGAAGCGGTTCGATGTCCTCACCCTTCGATTTTGCCACGCCGATGTTCTTGGAACGTCGATTGCGCTCGGCCTGAAGTTCTTCAGTGGCCATTTGTACGGCTTTACGGCGCGCTTCGAGCGCGGCCAGCGCAGCCGTATCGAGCACGAAACCGCGGCGTGCCAATGAAGCGGCGACAGCAGGCAGGTCGTTACGCAGGCGTTGGGGATCAAGCATGGCGGCTACTCGTGGTCAGTCGATATCGGCGCGCCGACATTGCGGTCAATCCAGTGACTGACCGCCGCTGTCGCGCGCGGCGCGTACTGTAGCAGACTGCAGCGGATGCCGCGCCGCGCCGCGCATGGCATCGTCACAGTTGGCGAGTCAACACCATGCCTGTCCAGCACGCCAGCAGGCACAGTACGACGCTCGCTGCCGCATAGAGTAACGCGCGCGCCGGTTCGCCAGCCTCAATGAGTTGCACAGCTTCGAGCGAAAATGCCGAAAAAGTGGTGAAGCCGCCGAGAAAGCCGGTGATGAACAGCGCGCGCCAGGCGACGGCGCCGGCCAGTCGTTCGCCGAAGACGACAAACAACACACCGATAGCGAATGCACCCGTGACATTCACGACCAGGGTGCCGTAAGGAAATGCGCGACCCCAGGCAGCGGTTACCGCGGTGCTGCTGAGAAAGCGCGCCACCGCGCCGACACTGCCACCGAGGGCGACCAGGGCAATCTGCTGAACGAATCCGTTCATTGCTGACCGCGTGAGCCCGGCCTTGCACTTGAAGCGCCGCGCAAACGCGCGAGCTTCTCGGCAATTTTTATCTCGAGACCGCGATTGACCGGTTCGTAATACACGCGCTCACCTAACGATTCGGGGAAATACGTCTGACCCAGCGCGACACCGTCGGTTTCGTCATGATCGTAGCGATAAGCGGCGCCGTGTCCCTGCGCACGCGCCAGTGCAGTCGGGGCGTTGCGAATGTGCACCGGCACCGGTTCCGAACGACCGTTCCTGACCTCCTCCATGGCGCGATTGAACGCGCTGTAGACCGCGTTGCTTTTTGGCGCGCAGGCGCAGTAGACCAACGCTTGCGCGATAGCGAGTTCGCCTTCCGGTGGTCCCATTCGACGCCACGCTTCCCAGGCATCGATGGCGAGTCCAAGCGCGCGCGGGTCGGCATTGCCGACGTCTTCCGATGCAATACGCACGATGCGCCGGGCGAGATAGTTTGGGTCGCAGCCGCCGTCGAGCATGCGCGCGAACCAGTACAGCGCAGCATCCGGATTCGAGCCACGCACCGACTTGTGCAGCGCCGACATCTGATCGTAGAAGTCGTCCTGTCGCTTGTCGAAACGCCGAACGCTGGCGCCTTCGACGGCATGTTTCATGATTGGTTCGTCGATGACATCGCCTTCGGCGAGCGAGACAGCGAGCTCGAGCAGATTGAGTGCGCGGCGCGCATCGCCGTCCGCAATTTCAGCCAGACGATCGCGTAACGCGACTGACATTTCGATGACCCGTTCTCCTGCCATTGTCTCCAGGGCACGGTCGATGACCAGGCGCAACGCCGACGTCTCGAGACCGCGCAACGCGTATACGCGCACGCGCGACAGCAACGCGTTGTTGAGCTCGAACGCCGGGTTCTCGGTCGTCGCCCCGATGAACGTCAATGTGCCGTTTTCGATATGCGGCAGGAATGCGTCCTGCTGAGCTTTGTTGAAGCGGTGCACTTCATCGACGAACACGGCAGTCGAGATCCCGTGCGCACGCTGAGCTTCCGCGCGTTCGACTGCGGCGCGGATATCCTTCACTCCGGAAAGCACGGCCGACAAGGCGACGAACTCAGCCTGCGCATTCAGGGCCAGCATGCGCGCCAGGGTCGTCTTGCCCGTACCCGGTGGGCCCCATAGCACCATGGAATGCAGAGCCCCGGTATCGAGCGCACGACGCAGCGGCTGCCCGGCAGCCAGCAGATGCGCCTGCCCATGGAATTCGGCGAGCGATTGCGGTCGGAGTTGATCGGCGAGCGGGGACATGCGGGCTAGCCATATCACAGGCTCTCAGGGCTTCACAAGCTATCCCTGTTTACGCCGCCAACTCAGGGTGCTACGCCCTCGATAACGTCGACGCCAGCCGGTGGTGTGAACGCAAACAGGCTCTCAGCCAGTTCGACATTGCGTCGCAACGCGCTGAAGGTCAGCCGCGTGGACTGGCCCAGATTATCGTTTAAACGCATGGCGGCAACTTCGCCGTCTTTCCAGCCCAGTTCCACCCGCTGGAAATCCGCAGCCTGCGATTTGGGCGTCAGAGCAAACCAGCGATAGCCATCGGCGTCGGCCAGGCGTTCGACCAGATAGCGGTCGAGCACCGCGAATTCAGCGCCCAGCAGTTCCGCCGGCGTGCCTTTGCCACCGTCACCGATTGCACTCACAGTGACCTGCTCGAGGTCTTCGTCGTAGACCCACAGCGTCTGCCCATCGGAGACCAGCGACTGCGCATACGGTTCGCGGTAGATCCAGCGGAAGCGTCCCGGTCGAAGAATATCGCAATGGCCTTGTGCCGTTTCGATCAGCACCTCGTACTCGTCGAAGCGACGTTGTTCAAAATCAGCTGACAACGAATGCATCTGTTCGAGATACGCAACGATTTCGGCGATACCGTCCTCGGCCGCCTCTGCGGCGTGAACAATCGCTGCATTCGACAGGACCAGCACGGTCGCTGCCAACCGGCCCAGGAAGCGGCGGCGCTGCATCAGTTTTTCGGCGGCGGCGGCGCGAGCACTTCGCGACTGCCGTTCGACTGCAATTCGCCAACCACACCGGCACGTTCCATTTCTTCGACCATGCGCGCGGCCCGGTTGTAGCCGATCTTCAAGCGGCGCTGAATACCGGAAACAGATGCCCGGCGACTTTCGGTGACGATACGCACAGCGTGGTCGTAAAGTTCGTCCTGTTCGCCTTCGCTGCCATAGTCGCCAACTGCGCCAGCGCCGTCGTCGCCACCCTCACTGGGACCATCGAGAATGGCATCGATGTATTCGGGCGTACCGCTCGCTTTCAGTCGCGTCACGACCTTGTGGACTTCCTCGTCGGAGACGAACGCGCCATGCACCCGCGTCGGGATCGCAGTACCGGGCGGTAGATAGAGCATGTCGCCATGACCGAGCAGCGTTTCCGCACCCATCTGGTCGAGGATGGTGCGGGAGTCGATCCGGGACGAAACCTGGAAGGCGATACGACTCGGGATGTTGGCTTTGATGAGGCCGGTGATGACGTCCACGGACGGGCGCTGGGTGGCCAGGATCAAATGCACGCCGGCAGCACGCGCTTTCTGCGCCAGTCGCGCAATCAGCTCTTCGACTTTCTTGCCGACCACCATCATCATGTCGGCGAGTTCGTCGATGATGACGACGATATACGGCAGCGTGCCGAGTTCCGGCGCCTCACTCATCTCGGGATTCAATGCCCGATACAGCGGATCGCGCAGCGGGCGGCCCTGCGCCGCGGCCTCTTCGACTTTACGGTTGTAGCCGCCGATGTTACGCACGCCGAGCGTGGCCATCAGCTTGTAGCGACGTTCCATTTCGGCGACACACCAGCGCAGTGCGTTGGCGGCCTCTTTCATGTCTGTCACGACCGGCGCCAGCAGCGCCGGAATGCCTTCGTAAACCGACAATTCAAGCATCTTGGGGTCGATCATGATCATGCGCACTTCGGCCGGCGTCGACTTGTACAGCAGACTCAGGATCATGGCGTTCAACGCGACCGACTTGCCCGCGCCGGTAGTGCCGGCAACGAGGAGATGCGGCATCTTGGCCAGATCGACGACGGTGGGCTGCCCGCCAATATCCTTGCCCAGCGCCATGGTCAGCTTGGACTGGCTGCGCTCGTAGACGTCGGCCTTGAGGATGTCGCCGAGCGCGACGATTTCGCGCTGCTCATTCGGAATTTCGAGACCGACGCAGGTCTTGCCCGGAATGACTTCGACCACGCGGACGCTGACGGTCGACAGCGAGCGCGCCAGATCCTTGGCCAGATTGGTGATGCGGCTCGCCTTGATGCCCGGCGCCGGCTGCAGTTCAAAACGCGTAATCACCGGCCCCGGATGCACGGCAACGACTTCCGCTTCGATGTTGAAATCGCGGAGCTTGATTTCGACCAGCCGGGACATCGCTTCGAGCGCTTCCGGTGAATAGCCACCTTTCCGATTGGTCGGGATGTCGAGCAGACTGAGTTCGGGCAGCGCGGTCGAGCTGGCCCGTTCGAACAACGGTTCCTGCTTCTCGCGCTCGACGCGCAGACTCGCTATCGGTTCCGCGATGCGCGGCTCGATGCGCGGCGGTACGCGCTGTTCGTGCCGTTCCGTCTCTTCCTTGACTATCGCCTCGCGTTCGCGCCGTGCGCGCAGGCCTTCGCTGTAATCGATGAGTTCGTCATAGCGCAGACAACTCCAGTCATAGGCGCGCAGCGCGTAATCGCCGACGGTATCCATCAGCCACAGCCACGACAGGTGCGTAAACAGCGTGATACCGGTCAGGAACAGCGCGACCATGAGCAGAATGCCGCCGGTGGTGCCGAAAGCGGCCAACGACGCGCTGCCGGCGACATCACCAAGCACGCCACCCGCCTGGTGGGGAAGATCGGCAAGCTGCCCCTGCCCACCTCTGACCCAGTACAGTCCGCAGCCGGTGATGGTGGTCAGGACAAAACCGGTACCGCGCACGCCCATGTGAAAATAGCTGCCGAAGAATCGCTCGACCCCTTCGCGGTAGATCGACCAGCCGCCGTAAGCCAGCATGACCGGCAGCACATAGGCAAAGCGACCGAACAGGTACAGGATGATATCGGCAATCCAAGCGCCGACGACGCCGCCCTGGTTGCGCACGACATCGCTGGTCCCGGTATGCGACCAGCCCGGGTCAGCGGGATGATGAGTGGCCAGCGCGATCAGCAGAAACAGCGCGAATCCGCCCAGCGCAATCAGAAGCCCTTCTCTAACGCGTTGAATCACATGGTGCGATACAGAAATCGCAAAATCGGCGTGCTTGCGGACGGCGTGAGACATGGCTGCTGGTCAGGTTCTAAATCGGTTTCTTCGGATTAGTCGGTAAGCATATGTAAATTAAAGGAACGTGGATGGTACCTTTTAATCGGCCTGAACTCTAGCTGTCTATCGACCGAAAGCCGGCAGACGGCCCGACGCAATCGTTTGCAAAGCGCCGGCTGCGCCGCCGCCGCGCGGCATGGACAATGCCGGAACGACGTCGGCTTGGTCCGGACCGCGGACCGACGCCGATTTGACCCGGTCCCGGCAGTCTGCGAGATTGCCGCTCAGATGCCGCTAACTCCGCCAGCATGAAAATTCAGTACTTTTCCGACGTTCATCTCGAGTTCGGCGGCGCTGTTCTCACGGAAACCGATGCCGATGTGATCGTTGCCGCGGGCGACGTCGGGGTTGGTGCCAGCGGCGTCGAATGGTTGAAAAGCAGCGGCAAGCCGACCATTTACGTGGCTGGCAACCACGAGTTCTACGGTGGCGACATCGCCCGCGTACAGTCCGATATCGGCGCTGCGGTTGCCGGCAGCGCAATCCGCTTTCTCGAATGCAAGGCGACGGTCATCGGCGATGTCCGCTTTCTCGGTGCCACCCTCTGGACTGATTTCATGGGCGAGAACGCACGCCTGATGGAAGCGCTCGTCGACAATATGAACGATTATCATCAGATCACGGTCGATGAGCGGCCGCTCAAGCCGGCTGATCTGGTCCTCATCAATCACGCCGCCCGCGACTGGCTGGAAGGTGAACTGGCTGTCAGCCATCCCGGCCCGACCGTCGTCGTGACCCACCACGCGCCGCTGTTCGCGAGTTGGCAAGGCGCCGATAACTCGGTGTTCAAAGGCGCCTACTGCAACAGCCTGAGCCGACTTCTTATCGACTACGACATCGCTTTATGGATCCACGGCCACGTCCACGCGCGCTCGGATTACCGGGCGAATCGCGTACGCGTCGTGTGCAACCCGCGTGGTTATGACGGCTATCAACTGGTCGACGGCTTCGACCCCGGTCGCACGATCTCACTGTCCTGAACCCACCGGCGTGCGTCAGCCGGCGCGCTAAGCGCTGGGCATCAGCGTGTCCGGGGGCCGGTGTGCTAGCATGAGTCAGCCCCCGCCCAGTCACAGCAGACAGCATTGCCATGGCCGCCAAAAAAACCTATCGCGTCACGTTTCACAATCAGGGCAAGGTCTACGAAATTTATGCGCGGGCGGTACACCAAAGCGCATTGTTCGGCTTCATCGAAATCGAGAAAATTGTCTTTGGCGAAAAATCAGCGCTGCTGGTCGACCCCTCCGAGGAACACCTGAAAGCGGAGTTCGATGGCGTCAGCCGCACATATATTCCCATGCACTCGGTTGTCCGCATCGACGAAGTAGAGAAAACCGGGCTGGGCAAAATCACCAAAGCGGAAGGACGCAGCGACAAGATCACCCCGTTTCCCGTCTTTACGCCGGGACACGAAACGACCAAGCCCTGAGCTGGTCATTACGGGCAGCACCGTCCGCAGCGCGATGAAGTCACCGACGTACAGCCTTTGGCGCGTCACATGTCTCGTCTTATTGGCGAGCGTGGCGCCGCAGCTGTTGGCTGATTGGACGCTCGAGACCACCCGCGGCAGCGCACCGCGGGCAATAGCCCGCGATAATCACGGCGCCGTCATTGCGCTTTATCGTCACGGCGATACGGTCTTGCTCGAATTTCGTGTCAAGCCGGGATTCAGCGGTCTGGCCAGCACGCATTGCCCGACGTTTCAGGTCGATACCCGAACGCCGCTATTTCACGCCGCTGTCGGCAAACGCTGCACGGTGGCACCGGACGGCGCTGTCATGACACTCGCGCAAGTCGTCGGCCAACGCCTCGAATCGGCGCTGGTCGACGGCCTGCTGAACGGTGAGCAGGTCGCTTTTCGTTATGTCGCCACCGACGACACCTATCGCGAAACCCGCTTTTCGCTCAAACGTTCGGCCACTGCCATCCGCAGCGCTATCGGCCGTCGCGTCCGTATCAGTGGCAAATAGAGCCGGCGCCGACCGGCGTCGGGCCGACTCATGCAATTGAGCGTCCTCGACTCGCTCGCCTCGGTTCCCGCCGCGAGTTGGGACGCGCTCGCCGGTGACAATCCATTCCTTCGCCATGGCTTTCTACACGGCGTCGAAGCAACCGGCTGCCTCGCGCCGCAGGGCTGGTACCCGCAGCATCTGGCACTGTACGACAATGGCGAACTGCGCGCCGCGCTGCCGCTGTATGTCCGCGATAATTCATACGGCGAATTTGTCTTCGACTGGAGTTGGGCCGAAGCGTATTCGCGCAGCGGCATGTCTTATTATCCGAAGCTGGTCTCCGCAGTGCCGTTTTCGCCAGTAACCGGCGCGCGCGTGCTGCTTCGGCCAGACGACCCGCTGCGCGACGAACTTACCCGGCAGCTCATTGGAAGCGCCGTGCAGGCCTGCGACGACAACGACATGTCGTCCTGGCACTGCCTGTTTCCCGCGACAACTGAAATCGCACATTACGAACAAGCCGGCCTGTCGCTCCGACTCGGCTGCCAGTATCACTGGTTCAATGCCGGCTACGCCGACTTCGACGCGTTTCTGGCGGCGCTGAATTCCAAGAAGCGCAAACAGATCAAACGCGAACGCCGACTCGTCGCTGAACACGACGTCACCGTCGAAGTACTGTGCGGCGCGGCCATCGAGCCGGAGCACTGGTCGGTTTTCCATGCATTCTATTGCTCGACGTTCGAACGTAAATGGGGAGAGCCGCGCCTGAACGAAGCGTTTTTTCAATCGTTGGAAGAGCGCCTGCCGGGCGCTGCTGTACTGATCCTGGCGCGCGCTGGCGAACGCTACGTCGCCGGCGCATTCGCGCTGCAGGGTGGCGGCGTCTTGTATGGGCGTCATTGGGGCTGTTCAGCCCACTACGATAATCTGCATTTTGAGCTGTGCTACTATCAAACCATCGATTTCTGCATCCGACACGGCTTGAACAGCCTCGATGCAGGCGCCCAGGGCGAACACAAACTGGCGCGTGGATTCGTCCCGATACCGACCTGGTCGGCGCATTACATACGCGACCGTCGGTTTCGGTCCGCGGTGCAGGATTTCGTCCGGCGCGAACGCGCGGCGATGGAGACTCACATCGAGACGCTGGCAAGCCACGTCGCGTTTCGTCAGGCTTGATCCCGTGCAAGCGAGCACTGTCATGGATGCACGCCAACCGACTGCCAATCTCTACTGGGTACGTGAGCGCCGCCTGGCCACCGACTTCCCGTCGCCTGACAGCGCGCTGACCGATCCCGATGGGCTGCTTGCAATCGGCGGCTGTCTTTCTCCGACCCGCCTGCTCGCCGCCTATCGCTGCGGTATTTTTCCGTGGTACAGCGACGGACAACCGCTGCTGTGGTGGTCACCGGACCCGCGCACGGTGCTCGCTCCCGGCAATGTCCATGTCTCGCGCAGCCTGTCCAGAACGGAACGTCGCGGCGGCTTCGAGTTGAGCTGGGACCGCGCCTTCGGTGCCGTCATCGAGGCCTGCGCAGCACCACGCGCCGGCCATACCGGAACCTGGATCACCGCTGACATGCGCGACGCCTATGTCGCGCTACATCGCCTCGGTTACGCGCATTCGTTTGAGTGCTGGCGCGACGGTGAATTGGCAGGCGGCGTCTACGGCGTGGCACTCGGTGCCGTCTTTTTTGGCGAATCGATGTTCAGCTGCCGACGCGATGCCTCGAAGCTGGCACTGGTCGGACTATGCCGACAACTCGCGCGCTGGGGCTACCAGTTGCTGGATTGCCAGATGCATACCGCGCACCTCGCTAGCATGGGTGCGGAAATGTGGCCGCGCGCGCGCTTTCTGGCGACGATTGCCAGGTGCATCGACTGCGCGCCAGCCGCTGACGCCTGGCACATCAAACCCCCTGCGCCATGAACGACCCATCGCAACCCTCCGCGCCGCGTCTCGGCTTTTTTACGTCGCCGCCGCACGAATGCGGCTACCTGAGCGGCAACCAGGCAATCACCATGTTCGCCGACCCGCGCATTCCGCTGACGCCGGAAGCGTATACATGGCTTTCCGCCCATGGCTTCCGCCGCAGTGGCACGCACGTCTATCGGCCCCATTGCGGATCCTGCACGGCCTGCGTCGCGGTTCGCGTGGCAGTCGCTGAATTCACCCCCGACAGAGCACAGCGCCGCACGCTGGCGCGGAACGCGGATGTCGAAGTCATCCGCCGCCCGCCGCGTTTCGAACATGAGCACTTCCGGCTCTACGAGGCCTATCTGCGCAATCGACATCCCGATACGCAGATGGACTCGACGAGTCCCGGTGCCTACATGAGCTTCCTTGCCGCCGGCTGGTGCGAGACGTCGTTTTTCGAATTCCGCACCGCCGACCGGCTGCTGGCAGTCGCAGTCGTCGATCATCTCAAAGACGGATTGTCGGCGGTCTATACCTTTTTCGCGCCGGATCAGCCCGAGCGCAGTCTTGGCCGCTACGCCGTGCTGAAACAGATCGAATGGGCCCGCGAAGCCGGCCTGCCATGGGTCTATCTCGGCTACTGGATAGCCGAGTGCCGCAAAATGTCCTACAAACGCGAGTATGCCCCGCTCGAATTCTTCCGCGCCGGTACCTGGCATCGCGAGCCCCCGCAGTAGCTCGCAGCAAACGACCTCGAAACGCATTCAACCGAGCGCAGTAGTTTTTCACCAGCCGGTTAGGGCACACTACGCGCACTTGGGCCCCCTACCCCTCCTTGGCGGCCCGCGCCATCGGGAGTCGAAACAGCGCCATTTATGCCAAAAGAAGATCATATTGAAATGCAGGGTAAGGTCGTCGAGACCCTGCCCAACACCATGTTCCGCGTCGAGCTAGAAAACGGTCACATCGTCACTGCACATATCTCGGGCAAGATGCGCAAAAACTACATCCGCATCCTGACCGGCGATCAGGTCACCGTCGAACTCACGCCCTACGACCTGTCCAAAGGCCGAATCACTTACCGGGCTCGCTGAGCGCCGGCGTCGCCGTTCCAACGCGACAAATCCCCCAGCAGCACGCCGATCCCTGCCGCAATCAATCGCGTAGCGGCGATGAAATCGCTGCGCGAACGGCCGTAAGGATCTGGAACATTGATCCCGCCGCCGCCACTGGCCGCTGGCAGGAGCGAAATGCCGCCGCGGAAATCAGCTGGTCTGACGGCCTGCAGAAAATCAAGATGGCCGAGATCAAGGGCAAAGATGTGTTCGGCGCTGGCAAAGTCCTGCGTCCGGAAAGGACGCGAACGCAGCATACGGATATCGGCGCCATAGTCCGCAGCAGCTTTGATCGCGAGCGGCGCCGGTGGCAGGCCATAAACGGCGTGGATGCCGGCCGAATCGACGCTCCATTCAGCGTCGAGGTGATTCTCGGTGAGTGCAGCCCGCAGAATGCCTTCCGCTATCGGTGAGCGACAGATATTCCCGGTGCAAACGAACAACAGTCGGGGCATCTCAAGTTCCGGCTCGCCACCACCTGTCAACTGTACTCGGGATGCCGGCGCAGCGCCGCAAGATCGGCCGGTGTATCGACACCGCTGCCACAGGCCTCGACGGCATCCTGGGCAATTACCTTAGCACCGAAAGACAGCGCCCGCAGCTGTTCGAGCGATTCAAGACGTTCGAGTGCGCAGACCGGCGCCGCGACGAAGCGCTGCAGAAAACTGACGCGATAAGCATAGAGTCCGACATGCCGCCGAAAACAGTCCAGCGCAGCGCTCGTCTGCCCGCCTCCCGCGAATTCGTCTCGGCTCCACGGAATCGTTGCACGACTGAAATAAAGCGCGCGATCGAACTCGTCACGAACAACTTTCACGACATTGGGATCGAACAGCTGCACGGCGGTAAGCGGTTCACAAACGGTGGCGATATCGCAATCATTACTGTCGGCACAGCGCGCCACCTGTTCGATGACAGCCGCAGGCATGCGCGGTTCGTCACCCTGCAGATTGACAATCACCTGCCTGGGCGTTTCGCCGCGCAGACGCGTCGCTTCGGCGATACGGTCGCTGCCCGACACATGCGTCGCGGCGGTCATACAGACTGTCGCGCCGAAAGCGCCAGCGGCTGTGGCAATGCGCTCATCGTCGGTTGCTATCACGACTTCCGTTGCGCCGCTGCGGCAGGCGCGCTCGTAGACATGCTGGATCATCGGCTTGCCACCAAGCTCCAGCAGCGGCTTGCCCGGCAGGCGCGACGCCGCATATCGAGCTGGGATATAAACCTTGAAACTCACGCGTTCAGGCGCTCGACTTCCTCGTCACTCAATTCGCGCGCTTCGTCTTCCAGCATGACCGGAATGCCGTCGCGTATCGGATAGGCCAGGCGCGCCGATTTCGAAATCAGTTCCGCCCGCGTCTTGTCATAGATGAGCGGCCCTTTCGTCACCGGGCAGACCAGCAGGTCAAGCAGCTTTTTGTCCATCGAATATTTTCCTCAAGAGCGTTTTGAAGCGCCGCTCAAAAACTTCAGGAAGCTCTGCCTCTATGGGCATGTACCACAGGCGCTCGTCGTTGAAATGCTCGCATTTGACAGCGTCCTTCTCGGTCATGATTACCGGCCAGTCATCGTCGAAAGCGAAATCCTGCGGCACGTAGCCATGATGATCTGGAAACACATGCGGGGTAATGCGGAAGCCCTGGCGTTTGAGCAGTGCGAAGAATCCTTCCGGATTGCCGATGCCGGCCACGGCGTGAACTGTCTTTTCGGCGAACGTGCTCAGCAGTTCCGCCTCGCCGTTGCCACCGACCCGGATCAGGCGCTCGGCAACATATCGCATGGCGAACTCGCCGCGAGCAGCAATGCCGCGCGTCACGATGAGGTCGACACTGTCAAGGCGCGCGGTTGGTTCGCGTAACGGTCCTGCCGGAACGCAAGCGCCATTGCCGTGACGTCGCACGCCATCGACGACGGCCACTTCGATATCGCGCGCCAGTCCGTAATGCTGCAGACCGTCGTCGCTGACAATGATATTGACGTCGGCATGGCGCAACAGCGCGTCGATGTCATCGCCGCGATTAGGACCGACAGCGACCGGCATGCCGGTACGACGAGACAGCACGATCGCTTCGTCACCGACCGTGACGGCATCGGAATCGGACCGCACCTGCTGTGGCCAGCGCGTCGCCCGGCCGCGATAGCCGCGCGCAATGACGCCCGGCTTGAAGCCGTACTCATGCAGCTTGTGTGCAATCCAGATGACCAGCGGCGTCTTGCCGGTGCCACCGACGCTGATATTGCCGACAATGATGACCGGTACGGGAGCGCGATAAGCGGAGACCAGTCCCGAAGTATAGGCCGTACGACGTAACCACACATAAGCACGGAACAGCCAGCCCAGCGGCGCCAGCAACGCTCGCGCCGGATGTTTGCCGTACCAGATGTCGTCGAGCAGTCGATGGCAGGCCGCTGCGATGCGCTGCTGCCGCCAGGCCGGGCCAGGCATCAGTGACTGTCCGGAACTTGAACGGGTTTGCTGGCAGGCAATGAACACGAACGGACTGCACCCGGCAGCTGCAGTGAACGGCGGTCTGACTCGAATTCCGGCACGAAACAATGACTCCAGTAACGTCGCGACGAGCCGCCGCGACCGGGCCTGACATTACCAAACCAGGCCACACCCTGAAAGCGCCATGGTCGGCAGTATCGGCGATTGTCGCCAGAATCCAGGGCCGCTGCCTCGCCAGCACTGCACCGCCCGTCCGCTGGCGCTCGCGTCGAGACGGATAGCACCGGTTATCGCTGTATTGAGCAGCACACTGGACACATCGCGATAACGCGCAACGACGCCTGGATGTGGAAGTCCGTAGCGATTGCGATAGCCAGCCGCGATGACTGCCAGACGCGGCCGCACCCGCGCCACAAAACCAACTGTCGACGAGGTCGCGCTACCGTGATGCGGAACGACCAGGACATCGGCCGCGAGCTCGGCGCCATAGCGCTGGACCAGCTGCGCCTCAGTGCCACCCTCGATGTCACCTGCCAGCAACGCGCGGCCGTGTGGACTCGTGATCGAGAGCACACAGGAGCGATCGTTTCGCGTTCCCTTGTCGCCCACCTGCGGATGAAGAAAGGTAAAGGTGACGCCGTCGTGAGCCCAGCGTTCAGGCACCGCACATAATCGCGCGACTGCGGTCGCGACGCCGGGAACCACCTGCGACCAGCGCACGGTCGCAACCGGAAGACCGGCCAGTACCGAGCGAACACCGCCGGCATGATCGTTGTCGGCGTGGCTGACTATCAGTCGATCCAACCGACGCACGCCGAGCCGGGCGAGCGCCGGCAGGACGACCTCGGCGCCGGCGTCGCGCCCGGTGCCGTACCAGCGCGGACCGGCATCGTAGAGCGTCGCGCTCTGCCGCGTCTGCACCAGTACAGCGAGCCCTTGTCCGACATCGAGTACGTGCAGTCGAAACTCCCCGTCGGCCAGCGGCACGCTCTGCGGCACAGCCAGACTCGCGAGCAGCAGCGCACCGAGAGGCCGTAATCGCAGTGCTGCAGGGAGAGAAATCAGCAGCAGGCCTGCCGTGACACAGCAGGCGGTAACCGCATCGAAGTGCGCGGCCGAGGCCAGCGGCGGCGCGTTTTCGGCGAGCAGCACGAGTAACCACCACAGATATTCCCACAGGCGCCCGGCCATATCCCACAGCAGTACGGCAAGCTCGGCATGCCAAGGGAGCAAAGCCACGCCGGCCAGCGCCAGCGGCACGACAAACAGACTGGTCAATGGCACCGCAACCAGATTGGCCAACGGTGCACTGAATGAGATTTGACCGAACAGACAGGCCGTCAGTGGCGCCATCGCGAGACTCAAGACCACGTGCGTGCGCAGGGCTCCATACAGTCCACGCGGTCCGTCATGGGCCAGCGCAATCAGCACCGCCACCGCGCCGAAAGATAACCAGGTGCCGACACCGAGCAGGCACAGCGGGTCGAGCAGAACCAGCAGCAGCAGGGCGAGCAGCCAGGTATCGAAACCAAGCACGCGACGTTGACTGAGACCAGCCACCGCTGCGGCGGCAACCATCAGCGCTGAGCGCACGACTGGAACGCCGAATCCGGCCATCACGGCGTAGGCTGATGCAGCGAGCAGCGCGCCATACCAGCCCACGCGGATGGCGGGATAGGCCTGTCGGCGGCAGCCGGCGAGCGCCGCCAGCCAGCGACAGACGAAAAACGCTCCGAGCGCGACGATCGAGACATGCAGACCGGAGATCGACAGCAGGTGACTGGTGCCGGTAGCGCGCATGACAGACCATTGCGTTTCGTCGAGGCCACTGCGATCGTCGACTGTCAATGCGCGAAGGACAGCGGCGGTCTCCTGCGCCGGCATAGCGGCGGTAATGGCGTCGCTGATCACACGCCGCCAACGCGCTGCGCCGGACGCAATCGGCGCACACAGATTGGCGGGATGACGTACAACCTGACCGCGTCCGCCGAGATGGCGGGCCAGGTAGTCACGTTCACGATCGCGGCCACCGGGATTGGCGAATCCACGTACGCGCTGCAGGCGTAACGCTAGTTCGCACCAGTCACCGAGTTGCGGCCGCGCCGACAGGTCATCGGCCTGGACCATGAGGCGCCGCGGCAACGAGGGCGCGTTCAGCGCTTGATGGCGTATGCGGATGCGGTCGAGCACGAACGTGTGACTACCAGCGCGTTCCTGCGGAAACTCGGCGACCCGACCACCGACGCGAACGACTTCGCCTTCGAGATTCGACGGCACGCGTGCCTGCAGTGCCAACAGCGCGGACTGCGCACCCCAGCCGAAACCGAACGCCAGGCCGCCGGTCAGCACCAGCGCAGGCCGTCGCAGCGCGAGACACAGACAGGTCACCAACAGGGCGGTGGCAGGCCACCACGACCGTGGTACAGCAACGAGACCGGCCAGTACTCCGACCAGCACGCTCAGGGCGAGCGCGCGCATCTGTCTTCCATGACTCGACTATCCTGTTCCGGCGTCCATGCCTTGCGCGATGTCGCATCGCACCGTCGAAGTGTACGCTACGCGCGCATGAACCTGCACGCCGCCCTCCACCGATCACCGCAGACCGTCACGTCCGCTGGATTGATGCTGGCCGGAACACCCGCGTGAGTCCGCGGGTTTGGCTGCAGCGCCACCTGGCGCCACCCGATGCACTGTTGAACTCCCGTGCGACGCGCTGGCTTGGGCGCTATCTGCAGGACCCTAAGCTGTGGCATCTCGGCCGCCGCACGGTTGCCGGCGGCGTCGCCCTTGGTTTCTTCCTGGCTTATGTACCGCTGCCGACACAGATGCTGTTCGGCGCTCCGCTCGCCGTGATGTTCCGCGTCAACCTGCCGGTCACCATGGCTTCGGTCTGGCTGACCAATCCGGTGACGGTCCTGCCGATGTTCTACACCGCAGTGCATGTCGGCGCCTGGGCGACCGGGCACGCTGCGGTCGATCTCGCGTTCGACGGCACCATGGCCGGCCTCGGCCCACTGCTCGACCGGTTATGGTGGCCATTCCTGTGCGGTTGTGCGTTGTGCGGTCTGCTGACCGCCGCTGTCGGCTATGCCGCTGTCAACGGCGTGTGGCGCGTCTATCTCGTGCGACGCTGGCGCGGCCGGCGACAGTTGCCGTGAACAGGCCCCGCTCAGGCGAGCCGCAGCTGGCCGTCTTCGAGCCGGTAACGCCGATCCATCCGCTCGGCGACGCGTTCGTCGTGGGTCACGACCACGATCGCAGCCTGGCTGTCGCGGCATAATTCGAGCAGCAGATCACAGGTCGTCTGCGCATTGCGTAAATCAAGATTACCGGTGGGTTCGTCAGCCAGCAGACATCGTGGCGCAGTCACCAGCGCGCGCGCGATCGCCACCCGCTGACGTTCACCGCCCGACAATTCCGCTGGTCGATGAGTTGCCCGCGCAGCAAGGCCGACACGCTCGAGCATGGCACCGGCACGCGCTGTCGCTGCACCAACCGCAAGTCGCCCGATCAACAACGGCATGGCGACGTTCTCCAAAGCAGAGAATTCCGGCAGCAGATGATGGAACTGATAAACGAAACCGAGCATGCGATTGCGCAGGCGCGCGCGCTCCGTTTCGCCGGTCTGCGCGAGCGGTAATCCACACAGGGTGATATCGCCACTGTCTGGCTGATCGAGGCCGCCGAGCAGATGCAGCAGCGTGCTTTTACCTGAACCGGATGAGCCGGTGATGGCAACTGTCTCGCCGGCGGCGATATCGAAATCGATCCCGCGCAGGACTTCGACGACATTGGCACCGTCGACATAGCGGCGGGTCACGCCGCGACAAGCGATCACCGATTCACTCATGATGCAATCCTTCGCTCGCCTGCATGGACGACGCCAGCCACGCCGGATACAGCGGTGCCGCAAAACTCGTCAGGCTGGCCAGCACGGCCGTAGCAATCACATCTCCTGTCCGCAGATCGGAGGGAATATCGCTGATGTAGTAGATGTCTGGAGACAATACTTTGAAGCCGAACAGCGCCTCGAAAAAGCCGACAATAGGCGCCACGTTGGTGGCAAGCAGAATGCCACAGGCGAGTCCGGCGACGACGCCCAGCGCTCCGGTCACGCCGCCCTGCACGAGAAAGATGCGCATGATATCGCGGCGTTCGCAACCGAGTGCCGACAAGATGGCAATATCAGCACGTTTCTCAGTGACGGCCACCACCAGTATCGAGACGACGTTGAACGCAGCTATGCCGATAGCCAGCGCAAGAATGACAAACATCGCCACTTTCTCGGTTTTGAGCGCGCGAAACAGATTGCTGTGCGTGTCTGTCCAGTCACGTACCACGACGCCGGATTGCCCCACCAGCGCGCCAGTAAGTGCCACTTTCTCGGCTGGCGCCCGGCCCGCATCAGCGAGACGCACACGAAGCCCGTCGATGCGACCCGGTGAGCGGAACAGACGTTGCGCGTCTTCGAGTGCGATCAGGACCAGATTACCGTCGTGTTCCTGTAAGCCGAACTCAAACACACCGGCGACTTCGAAACGCTTGATGCGCGGAACCAGGCCAGCCGGTGTGACTATCGGCTGCGGCGTGATCAGCGTCATATGATCACCCGGGCGCAAGCCCAGCGAATTAGCGAGTTCGGCGCCGATAAGAATGCGATAAGCTCCGCCGACAAGCGCCTCGGCGCGCCCGCCATGCAGATGACTCGCAAGTTCAGTTGCGCGCTGTTCTGCGGCCGGGACAATACCACGCACTTCGACGGCGCGAACGACACCAGCGTGCATGACAAGTACGTCGCGACTCAGATATGGGGCAGTCCCGGTTACGCCTTGGCGGCCGTCGACAATCGCCTCGACCGCCTGCCAGCGCCCCGGGTCGTCACTGTCCACAGTTATCTCGAGATGCGCTGCCAGACCGAGTATGCGATCGCGCAGTTCGCCCTCAAAGCCGTTCATGATCGACAATATGGTCAGGAGCACGGCAACGCCGAGTGCTGTCGCCACGACTGCCGTCAATGAAATGAAACCGATGAAGTGGTTCCCGCGCCGCGCGTAGATGTAACGGGTACCGATGAACCACGCGAGAGGAGCAAACATGGGCGCGGATTATAGCGAAAAGCCGGCACGCTCCGGCGCCGGTGTCGAATGAGCGACTGGATCCTCGCGCTTGAAACCTCGAGTGACGCCTGTTCTATCGCGCTGCTGGGTCCGGACGAAGTGCATGTCAGGCATCAAGTGGCGCCACGTCAGCATACCGAGTTGCTGATACCGATGATTGAAGCCGTGCTGCAGGAAGCAGGTAGAATTGCGGCCGATCTGACCCTGGTTGCTTTCGGCTGCGGGCCCGGATCGTTCACCGGCGTGCGCATCGCGGCAGCCACGGCGCAGGGTTTCGCACTCGCGCGCGATCTGCCGCTGGTCCCGATATCGAGCCTTGCGGCGCTTGCCGCTGGCGCCAATCGCCTGTACGGCCAGCGTCATCTGTTGTGCACGCTCGATGCACGCCGCAGCGAAATCTATGCAGGTGCTTTCGTGCTGCAGGAAGGTGTCTGGAAGCGCTGCGGCACAGAACGTGTTTTGGCACCGGCCGATCTCACCATCCCCGACGAAACCGGCAACTGGTCCGCCGTCGGTCACGGTTGGGCGGCACATGCCGGCCGTTATGCCGCCGCCACCGCTGCACTGACGCTGCTCGATCTACCCTATCCGATGGCCGAAGACGTCGCCCGCCTCGCCCGCCTGGTGCCGCCCGCGGCGCGCGTTGTTGCGGCCGATGCGCTGCCGGTTTATCTGCGTGGCGCAGTCGACTGAGCAGGCCGTGCTGCTGCTCAGCGCGCGGCGGTAGAGCGCCATCGTGGGCGACTCGTCAAGAGCCGCTTGTGAGCGGCCCGACGGCGCCGTCGGAGCGCCTCGCTAAGACCCTGATCAGGCGCCAGATCCCCCGTTCTATCCCCAGCTTGTGCGACCAACCGCCCCCAGCCTGGGCTGGACCCATCCACAGAATACACACATCATCTTGTGGTCTTTTATTTTCTTGACCACATTCTATTGTGGTGCTATACAATACCTTGCACTGTATACATAAGAAAATAGTTCGTCCTCGTAACGAACTAAATCGCCGAACCGCCTGCAGGAGGGGATATGGAACTCGAGAATGCTGTCGTCCGTCGCGACACCACCGGCGCCATCGCTGAGCGCGCCGCTGTCGACCTGTTGGCTGGCGCCGAGATCGCCGCCACGGCACCGGGCGAATTCCGCGTCATCCGTCGCAATGGCAAAGTCACTGCGTTCGATGGCAACAAGATCAAGGTGGCGCTGACCAAAGCATTTCTGGCCGTCGAAGGCAGCAGCGCGGCGGCCTCTACACGCATCCATCATCGCGTCGACGAACTGGCCGAACAAATAGTGGCCGCCCTTACCCGCCGCATGCCGAGCGGCGGCGCGACGCATATCGAAGATATCCAGGACCACGTCGAACTCGCCTTGATGCGCGCCGGCGAGCACAAAATCGCCCGCTCCTACGTACTCTATCGCGATGAGCGCGCGCGTGAGCGTCAGGCTCAGCAGCAGAAGCAGCCGGCTGTCAGCAGAAGCCAGATCGAAGTCATGTTGCCGGGCGGCCGGCGCGTACCGCTCGACGAGGTCCGTTTACGCAAGGTCGTCGAGGAAGCCTGCAGCGGAATCAGTGGCGCCGTATCGACAGCCGTCATCGACGAATCGCTGCGCTCGCTGTTTGATGGCGTCGCCGAAGCCGATGTCGCCAAAGCCGTGACGATGAGTGCGCGCATGTTTATCGAGCGCGAGCCTAACTACACGTATGTCGCCGCCCGCCTGTTGCTCGATACACTGCGCCAGGAAGCGTTGAGTTTCATCAGCCGGCGCAAGGACGAAGCGACACAGGAGGAGATGGTCGAGCGCTACCCGCTCTATTTCGAGGGCTATATCAAACGCGCCATCGATCTGGAGCTGATGGATCCGCGGCTTGGCAACTACGATCTCAAACGGCTGGGTCAGGCCATCAAGCCGGAACGTGATTTCAGCTTCAACTACCTCGGTCTGCAGACGCTCTACGACCGCTACTTCCTGCAGAGCCGTGGCACGCGTTTCGAACTGCCGCAGGCGTTCTTCATGCGCGTCGCCATGGGGCTGGCGATCAACGAGATCGAGCCGGAGACCTGGACCATCAAGTTCTACGATCTGCTTTCGTCATTCGATTTCATGAGCAGCACGCCGACATTGTTCAATTCGGGCACACTGCGCCCGCAGCTCTCCTCGTGCTATCTGACGACAGTACCTGACGATCTGGACGGCATTTTCAGCGCCATTCGCGATGACGCACTGCTGTCCAAATTTGCCGGCGGTCTCGGCAACGACTGGACGCCCGTGCGCGGCATGGGTGCGCATATCAAAGGGACCAACGGCAAATCGCAGGGCGTGGTGCCGTTCCTCAAAGTCGCCAACGATACTGCCGTGGCGGTCAATCAGGGCGGCAAACGCAAAGGTGCGATGTGCGCTTACCTCGAAACCTGGCACATGGATATCGAGGAATTTCTCGAGCTGCGCAAGAACACCGGCGACGACCGCCGCCGCACGCATGACATGAACACCGCCAACTGGGTGCCGGATCTGTTCATGAAACGTGTCTGTGAGAACGGCGAATGGACGCTCTTTTCGCCTGATGAAGCGCCCGATCTTCACGATGCTTACGGCGAAGCATTCGAGCATAAATACGCCGAGTACGAAGTAAAAGCGTTGCGTGGCGAGATCCGCAATTTCAAACGTCTGCGCGCAGTCGATCTGTGGCGCAAGATGCTCGCCATGCTGTACGAAACGGGGCATCCCTGGATAACATTCAAGGACGCCGTCAACTTGCGCTCACCGCAGCAGCATACGGGCGTCGTGCACAGCTCGAACCTGTGCACCGAGATCACCTTGAACACCGCCGCTGGTCAAGAAATCGCCGTGTGCAATCTCGGCTCGATCAATCTCGCCCAGCACATCGACGACACCAGTCACGAACTTGATCTTGCCAAGCTCGAATACACGATCAGCATCGCGATGCGCATGCTCGACAATGTCATCGACTACAACTACTACAGTGTGCCGACAGCGCGCGCCTCCAACCTCCGCCACCGCCCTGTCGGCCTCGGCATCATGGGTTTCCAGGACGCGCTGTACAAGAAGCGCCTTGCTTACACCTCGAACGAAGCGGTCGAGTTCGCCGATGCTTCGATGGAAGCAGTGAGCTACTTCGCGATCAAGGCCTCGACCGATCTGGCAGCCGAACGCGGCGTCTATCCCAGCTACGATGGTTCGCTGTGGAGCAAAGGCGTACTACCGATAGATTCGCTGGCGCTGCTCGAAGAAGGTCGCGGCGGCTATGTCGATATCAACCACGACGTTCGCATGGACTGGACCAGCCTGCGTGAACGTGTGCGCAGTGTCGGCATGCGCAACTCGAACAGTATGGCGATTGCACCGACAGCGACGATTTCGAATATCTGCGGCGTCAGCCAGTCGATCGAGCCGACCTTCCAGAATCTGTTCGTCAAATCCAATCTGTCCGGCGATTTCACCGTTGTGAACATGTTCCTGGTCGAGGATCTCAAGCAGCGCCGACTGTGGGATGAAGTCATGGTCAATGACCTCAAGTACTACGACGGCAGCGTGGCGCAGATCGATCGCATTCCGAACGAACTGAAAGCGCTGTATGCAACCGCATGGGAAGTCGATCCGCGTTGGTTGGTCGAGGCCGGTTCACGGCGCCAGAAATGGCTGGATCAGGCACAGTCGCTGAATCTCTACATGGCTGAACCGAGCGGCGCCAAGCTCGACAACCTGTACAAGCTGGCCTGGGTTCGCGGTCTGAAAACGACCTATTACCTGCGCACGATGGGTGCAACCCATGTCGAGAAAAGCACGCTTGCAGACGGCAAACTGAATGCCGTGCAGAAAGTACCGACGGACGCAACACAGGAAGCGCCAAAAGTGTGCTCGATCCTGGATCCGGACTGCGAGGCCTGCCAGTGAAGCAGATCCCCCACACCAGCGCATTTGACGAGGTATGAGCATGTTGAACTGGGATGACCCGATAGCCGCGTTCAAGCAGCCCGCCCGCGAACGCGGTGCGCGCGCGATGCATGCGGCTGAAGCGCTGGCAGCGGTCGAACGCATTGAACAGGCGAGCCGCGAACTGCCGGCACAAGAGCTGCCGTTGGCGCTGCGCGTTGTAGAGAACAACAGCAGCATCATCGAAGCCGCTGTTGCCAAACCCGTCGTTGCGCAGGCCGAAGACGACATCGATCACGGTGTGACCGGTCTCGAGCAGGTCGAGTTCGGCGCGCGCCGACTGGCTGTCGACGACAAGAAAATGATCAACTGCCGGGCCGATCTCAATCAGCTGGTGCCGTTCAAGTATCGGTGGGCCTGGCAGAAGTATCTGGATGGTTGCGCCAACCATTGGATGCCGCAGGAAATCAACATGAACGCGGACATCAGCCTATGGAAAGATCCGAACGGGCTGACGGAAGACGAACGCACGATCATCAAGCGTAACCTCGGCTTCTTCTCGACTGCCGACTCACTCGTCGCCAATAACCTGGTGCTGGCCGTCTATCGACACATCACCAACCCCGAATGCCGGCAATATCTGCTGCGTCAGGCGTTCGAAGAGGCCATGCACACGCACGCCTATCAGTACTGCATTGAGAGCCTCGGTCTCGACGAAGCGGAAGTGTTCAACATGTACCGCGAAGTGCCGGCAGTGCACAACAAGGCATCATGGGCGTTGAAGTTCACACAGAGTCTCGGCGACCCGACTTTCAGCACCGGCACGACCGAAGCGGATCAACGTCTGCTGCGCGATCTGATCGCTTTCTACGTGGTCTTCGAAGGCATTTTCTTCTACGTCGGTTTCGTACAGATACTGTCGATGGGTCGTCGCAACAAGATGACCGGAGTAGCCGAACAGTTTCAGTACATTCTGCGTGACGAATCGATGCACATGAACTTCGGCATCGACGTCATCAATCAGATCAAGGTCGAGAATCCCCAGCTGTGGACGGAAGCGTTCCAGCAGAAGATGGTCGCCCTGATCCGCGAAGCGGTCGAGCTCGAAGTCGCTTATGCGCACGACACCATGGCGCGCGGCGTGCTCGGCCTCAATGCGAACATGTTCGAGGATTATCTCGGTTTCATCGCCAATCGACGCTGCGCGCAGATCGGCCTGCCTGAGCAGTACCCCGGTGCGACGAATCCGTTTCCCTGGATGAGCGAGGTCATCGACCTCAAGAAAGAGAAGAATTTCTTTGAAACCCGGGTAACCGAGTATCAGACAGGCGGCGCACTTAGCTGGGACTAATTGGGCATTAGACCAGACCTCCTCGCATGGGAGCTATGTTGCGCTGCATTGGCCGGTGAGGTCCGCCTCACCGGCTTTTTTTATCTCGCCCTCAGCCGATCGTGACGCGAGCGAAATTCTTTTTGAGGCCGGCGGCCAGAATCGCGAGGTCGTCACTGGAAGCCGCCACTTGCGCCGCACCTTGCGACGCCGCCGCTGCAATCGTATGGATACTCTCGACACTACGGTTGATGCTGGTCGCCGTCGAACTTTGTGCATCTGCCGCGGCCGCTATCTGTACGTTCATGCTGCGAATGGATTGCACCATGCCGGCGATTGCGGCGAGTGACTGGCCGGCGATGCGCGCCTGATCGACGGTTGCTTCGGCACGCTCGCGGCTGTGCTCCATCGCGGCTACAGCCTGGCTTGCGCCCTGTTGCAGGCGCTCGATCATGTTCTGAATTTCCTGCGTCGACTGCTGCGTACGACTGGCCAGACTGCGCACTTCATCGGCAACCACCGCGAAACCGCGGCCCTGCTCACCGGCCCGCGCAGCCTCGATTGCGGCGTTCAAGGCCAGCAGATTGGTTTGTTCGGCAATGCCACGGATCACATCGAGCACGGTGCCGATATGCAGACTGTTCTGTTTCACGCTCGCTATCAACTCGGCCGTCGTATTAACCTCGCGGGCCAGGCCTTCGATGGTCTCGCTGGACGACCGTAGAACAGCCAGGCCACGTTTCGACTCGCTGTCGGCCTCGACCGCCGCGCTCGCGGCGCGCTGTGCATTGCCAGCAACATCGTCGACCGTCGCACTCATCTGCTGCATTGCTGTGGCGACCTGAGCCAGTTCAAAGCTCTGTCGGCTTGCATGCGCTTTGCTCTGTTCCGTGATGCCCGAAAGCTGCTGAGCAGCGGCGTCCAGTTGTACTGAACTCAGCAGCGCATTGCCGATAATATCCGCGAACTTCTTTCGCGCAGTTTGATACTCCCAGCCCATCCAGGCGAATTCGTCGCGTCCGTTCAACGTAATCTTAATGGTCAGGTTCCCTTCGGCCATCGCTTTCATGGCATTGACGAGGATCTCGGCGCGTTCACCCGAGAATCGACCGAGCAGATAAGCGCATAGGAAAAGTATGGCTGCGCCGACAATGCCGGCGACCAATGGCACGTAGGCGTATTCGACTGGCGCTTTAGCGCTGATCGACAGGCTCGCGGCGATGATGATTGCCCCCACTACTGTGAGCAGATACATCTGCTGACCGATAGCCAGCTTCTCGATCAGTTGCTTCATCATGATGCCTTCCATACGGCAGCGAATACAGCAGTAGCGGCCGGACTGGCGCCGAACTTGAAGACCTGCAGCTATCGACCCTGGCTGAGCAGGTCCCGCCTGAGGATGTCATCGATGCTGCTCAATGCCCGACGTGCTCGCCCTCGGCGTCGGCGAACACGCTCAGCATGGCGGCGGCTTTGTTCAGACTTTCCTGATATTCGTCTTCGAGCTCGGAGTCCATCACGATACCGCCGCCCGCCCAACAATACAGTCGGTCGCGATAATGCAACAGGCTGCGAATGGCGATGTTGGTATCCATCTGCCCGTCGTGTGAGACATACCCCAGTGCGCCGCAATACATGCCGCGCCGGGTCGGCTCGAGTTCCTCGATGATTTCCATCGCCCGCAGCTTGGGCGCACCGGTGATCGAACCTCCAGGAAAGCAGCCGCGCAATACGTCGAGCGCTCGCACACCGGGCGCGAGGCGTCCCTCGACAGTGCTGACCAGATGATGGACCCGCGCAAATGATTCAATCTCGAACAGCCGCGGCGCAATCACGCTGCCAATCGCGCAGTGCTTGCCGAGATCGTTCCGCAACAGATCGACGATCATCAGATTCTCGGCGCGGTCCTTGGTGCTTACGGCGAGTTCGTCCGCCAGCTCGCGATCACGCACCGGATCGCTCGAACGCGCACGGGTGCCCTTGATGGGTCGTGTTTCGACTGCCTCGCCCCGCACGGCGACAAATCGCTCAGGCGAGGAACACAACACAGCGGCACCCGGCAGGCGCATGAATGCGGCATAAGGCGCCGGATTTCGGTTACGGAGACGCAGATAAGCATCCCAGGGATCGCCACTGGCAGCAGCAGCGAAACGCTGCGCGAAATTGACCTGGTAGCAATCGCCTTCTCGAATGTAATGTTTGATGCGGGCAAACGAGCGCGCGTAATGCGCGAAGTCGCGGTCCGGACGAACAGTCGAAGTGACAACGTAACGGGTGGCAAACACAGCCGGCGTCAGTGTGCGTGTCACGGTCAGCGCGACGCAGGTGCTGGCTACATCAGCAGGGGCCAAATCGCGATGGACGAACCAGGCTCGCTCTGCAAGATGATCGACGACGAGACTGCGCGAATAGATGCCGACCGCCATCTCCGGCACATCGATGTCGCGTGTAGCGTTCTCAGGCAGTCGTTCGAGACGCCGACCGAGATCGTAGGCGAACAAACCGATGGCACCGCCGCAGAAGGGCAGTTCGGCATGGCGTGGTTCGCGTTCGAGCTGCTCCTGCACCAGCGCGAACGGATCCGCTGACGAAATCTCGGTGTGGCCGGCACTGGCGATGGCGGTCAGCGCGCCGCGTGTGACGAGCGTCGTTTCCGGTTGCCAGGCCACGATATCGTAACGACCGCCGCCTGCAGCATGGCAACTATCGAGAAACACGAACCATGGCTGCGCCGCAAGGCCCTGGACCCGCACGGCCGTATCCGGCCAGTATTCGACTTCATGTACGCTCAGCGGTGGCAGCATCGATGATCCCGCGCCTGCAGTTCTGCGGGTAGCATGTCCTAGTGCGGTGAAAACCGAAACGCCCCGCAGTACGGGGCGTTCAGTCGCACGACACGGCCGCAAGCGGCCGACGATGTCTCAGCTGTGGGCCTGGAAAGGATGGTCCGCAGTGCTCTTCTTGGCCACGACCTCAGAAGCCTTTGGCTGGCGCGCAATCGCACGCTGGATGGATTCTTTGGTCGCCTGATAGTTGTAATCCTGGATCTTGGCGTTGTCTTCTGCCAGCCAGTGAATAAAGACACCGACGCAGATGAAGATGTCGTCGGCTTCTGCCGCCGGGATGGTGCCATCCTCGACGCTGTCAGCAACGGCCATTGCCACACCGCGCTGGGCCGGACCGAACATCTGTACGGCCTGCTTGGAACCCTTGATGGTGACTTTGTTGAACATCACGGTGTTCGGCTTGACCGCCAGGTTAGGCGCGACCACTGCCAGCAGGCTGCTGAAGCCATCTTTGTTGTTCGTGATGCAATTGCAGAATGCGGACTCCGCGGCACTGCCGCGTGGGCCCATGATCAAGTCGATATGAGCGACCTCGTTGCCATCACCGACCAACGATTCTCCCACCAGTACTCTGTCTACCACTGCCATGCCTTGTTCTCCTTCTAATACTGCTGTGTGTGCAGTTTGTGTTGCAAAGAGTGCTTTGAATATGGACATTGCGCCAACACCTCGTCAGCGTTTCGTTCGGCGTATCTGCATTACACAGCCACGCGCTCGATTGTGCTCCCGGCACGGGTGTGACGGGCGGAGGATTCCAGTCGTCGGGGCGAACAGCGTATGCATGTCGCATGCACTCTACAGCGATCGCTCTATCAGCAGCAGCGTCGCCACGCTGGCCACGGTCAGGTCAGCGCTCGTTCCAGGATTCACACCCCCCGATTTCAACTCGCGATCGAATGCGTCGAGCTCGCGCGCGAATCGGCGTGGATTCTCGCACGCTTTCAGGGCTGATTCCACCTCCCGGGCGCGCGCCTGCAGTCGCTGCGCCGCGCCCTCGCCGTGCTTGCGCACAACGTGCGTATCCGGAATTTCGACCAGAAACCGCAGGTAGCAAGCAACGGTCGCCCAGACGAGCGAGCGCCAGCGCTCGCGCGCTTCTCGCAGCACCGGCAGACCACCCTCGAAGATGTCGCGATATCCCGTTGCATACTGCAGCGCAATGCTGTCGCGGGGCGCCGCTAGCCGCATGACTGCCAGCAGATCGCTCGCGGGCGGCTGCGCGACATCTTCGCGCTCGACCGTGCCAAGTCCTGCCGGACTGGCCTGTCGGATGGCACGGAAGCAGCACTCGGCGTCCGCCAGGCTGAGCGTCTCGAGCACGCTGGCAAGGCGTTCGCGCAAGCTGCCGTGAGGCAGCTCGCAAGCGCGTGCGAGCGGTGCCAGCAGCAGAACGATACCGAGATTTGTGTTGGTGCCAATGGCTGCGAACGTCGCCGCGACCGCAGTCTCGATACGTTCGCCGACACTCGCGCCGGCACGCGCCAGCGCCGGTGCCGCGACCTGCGCGCTGAGCAAAAAATCCTGCGCAGTCATGCCATGCCCTGCGGACCACAGACTGACGTTACCCGGCTTCGGAGCGACCACATCCAGCCGACAGGCTCGTGCCAGCGTCGATGCAAGAACCAGCAGACGTTCGCTCATTCAGCGCCTGAAGCAGCCACTCTGGGCAAGTCGTGACTGTATCGCCGCGCCGATCAGAGCGGTGACATTGACGCCGCTGGCGCGCTGCAACCCTTGCCAGGCAGGGATGCCGTTGACTTCGGTCACCAGCCAGCGACCCTCCGTCGTCTGCATCAAATCGACGCCCGCATAGTCGGCTTCGACGGCAGCAGCGGCGGCCACCGCTAGATCCGCAACTGGCGCCGGCAGAATCCAGCGCCGGCAGACGGCTCCCTGCGCGCGATTGGTGATCCAATGCTCGCTTACCCGCTCCATCGCCGCGACCGCTGTACCCTCGATGACCATCACCCGATAGTCGCGATAGTCGGCCGCTGCCGGCTCGATAAATTCCTGCAGATAGGCGACTTCGCCAGGCAGCAGATAACGCAGGTCGTCCTCGCGTTGGATATGCCGCAGACCATTGCCTTGGGATCCGAACAATGGCTTCTTGACCAGTGTGCGGCCTTGAGCGAGTTCGCGGGCGACATAGTCATGGGCAAGATTCGCGGTCTCCGTCACCAGCGTTCGCGGTGTCGGCACACCGGCCGCGCGCAGCAACAGACTGGTCATGCCTTTGTCGACAGTACGTTCGATGGTTCGCGCCGTATTCATGACCACACAACCGAGATGGGCGAGATGATGAAGAACGCCGAGACGCAACGTAATCGCCTCGAGTGATCCTCCGGGTACGCCGCGCACGAATGCAGCGTGCGGCAATTCGCCATCAAAACCCGGTACAACAAGTCCCGACCCTGCTCCATCGAGCTCGATACGACAGGCCGTCAGGGAGACTTCCACCGCACGCAAGCCGTGAGCATCGAACCATCGCAACAGTTCGGCGCCATGCCAGCCGGCTTCGTCGGTGAACAGCGCTACGCTTTGTTTCGCCATTCACTCAGCCCGAGAAGGACTGCTCCAGCAGTGTTTCGTGCAGCTGTCCACTTTCAAAACTATTCCCACTGCGTACATTCGTCACGACCGCATGAGCAGGCGAGAACAACATTGGATCGACTTTGTAGAAGTCGTAGCCGCAATCCTTGAAAACCTGTGCGAACGGTCGGCCAAAATCGCGAGACGACGCGCTCGGCAGCTGCTCGGCCAGCGTTCGAGCCGCATCGTCATCGCCATCGACATACAGCTGCACCTGGCCGCCAAACAGTATGGCGTCGTTGGTACGCCCCATCGCGGTCATGAATTTCGGCGATGGCGGTGGCAGCGGCGCACACGCTGCCCCATCGACGACCTGATCGAGCGGGAACTGCAGCGCATGAACCTTATGCAGCGCAACTTCAAGTACGCGTGCAACAATCTGTACGCCTCCCGCAAGACTTGTCGTCGGCGTCAGTATCACTGTCAGCTGTTCGGGAGCGATGCCGCAGCGCTGCACGATTTTGTCGGTGATTGCGGCCGGCGGTACGCGGTCGACTTCGAGCACGATGACTGTTGGACCCGGCGGCGTGCGATAGCCGAGTTCATCGAACAGTTCTTCCTTGCTGCCCATCGCGCGCGCCGGCCCCGAACCGAGCGCGTGGAATGCGCCTTTCCCTTCGCCGTGACTGAGGCTCCAGCCGGCGTACTGCGATCCGAGGCAGGCGATAATTGGATGTCGCGCCGTAACATTGACCTGCCAGCGCCAGCGCGCGAACGGCGCAGCGGCAGACAACGCCACGCGACCAAGACCCCCCATGCAGATCTCGCTGATCAGGCGACCCGCTTCCAGGCCGCCAGAGACCGTGATCCCGGCATCGATAAACGTCACGCCGTCATCATGTCGGCTGACAGCGACGCGATAATCGGCGGCCTGCGCCAGCAGTTCCGCTACCAGCGGCTGCACTGTCGCATTCACGTTGCAGCTATTCGTGAGTTCGAGCTTGGTCATGATCGGACACTCCCCCTGTTGTGGACCGGACTTACGGATAACTCCGCTGCCGGACACCAATCGTGTCCGGCAGCGGCGAGCGCCCGGCAAGTCCAATTTGCGCGCGCAGCTGCGCGTAGCGTTCGCCGAGCTTGCGGCGCGCAGCCGCTGTATCCGCTGCGGCGGCCAACAGCGTACATAACGGCGCACCGGCCATGACAACCGAGTCCGCGGGCGGACGGTCCGCTACCCATGCCGGCCAGCTGAAGCGTGGTGGAACACGCCAGAGACGCTCGGCGTAGAGAATAAGGTGGGCGCGCGCTAGTCGGGTCAGTGGCCGTCGATAGACGTAACTACCGTGTGCACAGGCCGTCATGTGGGCGGCAAAGATGCGGCCTCGGTCTGCGACGAGATCGAGCGTTGCCGGCGGCCGTGGATTGATATCGACAAGATACAGCGTACCGACGTCGTGACGGATGAAATCCACTCCGAAGCAACCGCGCAAATCAAATTCACTCGCCACCGTCATGCCGACGACGCTGCTCTGCGCCAGCAATGCCGCGTCCGGCGCCGGCAGGCAGACCGCGCCTTCGTAACGGTACGGCTCGCTCGGCGACGGATGCCAGCGCAGATGTTGGAACGTCGCACACGGTGTGCAGGCATCGGCACCAGCGAGGAACATCACTGAAACGCTGTCGCCGCTCACGGCTCTCTGGTAATAGACGCCCGCTCGTCCCCGAACTTTCGAGGTCAGTGCCTGCACGTGCATACCGCCACACGCGCCGTTGTGCTTGGCCAGCCAGCCATTCGCGACCTGCGGGCGATGCGCAATGGTTACCGGAATTCGAAGCTGCGGGCGCAGCGCCAGTCGTGCCAGCGCCGTTGGCCGTGCCGCCAGCGCCGCGAGCGAACTCGCCGTACACGCCAGCACTTGATAACGTCGTTCGAGCGCGGCCACCAATGGCGCGGCATTTTCGAGTCCAGCGCTCAACACTATCGGTTGTTCGCCGGTATCGCGTTGAGCACGCGCAACACAGGCCAGCGTTTCGTCTGCATCGAAATTCAATTCGGCATCGGCGGCGACAGTCCACCACGCCCGTGACAGGCTGCGGGTGTCTTCATCACCGAATTGATCGATGACGGACGGCTGCCAGCCCGCCGCACGCGCAGCTGCTGCCAATGAGCGCCCGGAACGGGCGAGGATCAGCACACGACGCTGCGCCCCTTTCACGGACGTAACCCTCGGCGTACTCACTGCTTTGCTCACCCGCCAGGTGCTCGATTCTTCACTAGCGACGGGCTCACGCCGTGCGCACGCTCAGCCGACAGACTTGCGTCGCGCCGTTGTCGTGGCCGCCGCCCGAGGTTCTATTATGGCGCCGTGATTGCGCCCGCCACACACCATGAAACGCAATCCCGCGACATCACCAAAAGCTTTTCGAACGTCGACCAGTGCAGCTTCTGCACGTGACTCGCTATCGAGGAACGCGAATGCAGTCGGCCCCCAGCTGCTTTGACCGACACCGACGACACCACAATGGCGGTTCAGATAAGCGATCACATCCTCGACTCGCCGACTGCTATAGCGACCGGCTTGAACGGCCGCAAAATAGTCACCGATCACGGCTTGAATTTCGGCAATGGCGCGGCTGAACGCCGGGAAATCGACTTCGGCGATCGCCGGCAACACACCCAGCAAGGTGCACTGGCACAAATGCGCCGCAGTCGACGCCGTCATTGCTGGTAAGGCGCTGAACGCGTTGAGTTCCGCGCTCCCGCTCAAGCCGCGATGAGTCTCATCGAACACAAGCAGAACGCGCCAGTCCGGCGGAAATCCCAGTCGGCTGATCATGGGCGGTATCACGGTTAGGGGGCCACGCCCGCCATCGACGACGAGGCCGCCGTGCTCGAACAGATTCATGCCGATGCCGGAACGGCGACCTCGCCCGAGAAGTGCACCGAGATCGGAAGTACCAACATCGCGGCCGCAGGTACGGAGCATCGCCGTGCCGACGGCAAGCGCCAGCTGCGTGCCGGATCCAAGACCCGCATGCACGGGGATAGCTTGTTCGATCCGCAGCGAGAAGCTGTTCGGCAGTGCGTAGTATCGGATCAGCGTATCGACTATCAGGCGCGCTTGAATTGCATGAGGGCCCGTGATCTCAAGTGTGGCAGAGGGCTCCGTACTGACCGTCGTGGTGAGTGTGTCCAGCGCCAGCCCAATGCTGCCGTAGTGGCGCCCGCTGCTGGCACCGGGATCGAGGAAACCCAAATGCAGGCGTGCAGGTGCTTCAACACGGATTGAGGAAACGTTGGCTGACACGTCAGCTAAGCACCATCCAGTCAGAATTGGGCGCATTATAGAGACAGCACTGCACGAAGGCACGGCGCCTCTCCATACGGCGCCGACTGGACAACGCGTGCAGGTGTGAGCGATCACCGGTAGGCGGATGAAATACGGCGAGGGCGTGTGCTAACGTATCCAGACCGGGTGAATGCCTTATTGATCCTGGTTGATGACAAACATTCCACCCTGTACGGAATGTGATTACAGAAGACGCGGGGAGCAATAAGTTGTCGCAATCCGGCCTGGCCGCCGCGCAGATCCTGCCGACGTTGCCGGCTGCGTGCCCGTTTTGTTCACTGCTGTGTGACGACCTTCATCTTCGTGCACGCGAAGATCACAGCTTCGATATCGAAGCCAATGGTTGTCGTCGCGCCGCAGTCGAATATGCGCGCGCGCCGCAGCAACCGGTAGCGATGGTGGCGGGCAAGGTAGTCCCTCTGCCCACTGCAGTCGCGGCCGCGGCCAGCCTGCTGAAACGCGCCCACCATCCGCTATTTGGCGGACTCGCCACTGACGTCGACGGTATTCGTGCCGCGGTTCATCTCGCCGAACGTTGCGGTGCCTCGCTCGATCATCTGCACGGCGAAACACTGAGCGCGATGAGTCGTGTGCTGCAGACGCGCGGCTGGTTTGCGACGACGTTATCGGAAGTCCGCAATCGGGCCGATCTGATCCTGATGATCGGACTCGACCTTACCGCCAGTCACGAGAATTTCCTGCGTCGCTGCGTGTACCCTGAGCAAGCGCTGGACGACACGCGTCTCGCGACGCGAACGATCATATACCTCGGCGCAACGCCACCAGCTGCGCGCGGCCCGCTGGATGTCTTGAAGATACCAAACGCCGAGCTCCATGCACCGCTCGCCATGCTGCTCGCGCTGCTCAAAGGTCGGCGCGTGACGCCGGCGCGCTTCGGCAGCATCTCCCATCAGACACTGATCAAACTCGCCGATGCACTCCAATCCGCACGCTATGCGGCGCTGGTATTTGCGCCCGGCGCATTCGCGCCGACACGCGAACCTGCAATCGCGACAATCTTTGAGCTTGTCGATGCGCTCAATCGAACGACGCGTGCCGCTGCCCTGCCGCTCGGTGGTGACGACGGCGGCCAGACGGCGCAAAGCACCTGCGCCTGGTTGACCGGTTATCCGCTGCGGATTGCCTGCGGACACACGGTCACCTACGACCCGGTGGGTCTCTCGACTGCAGCCCTGCTGGAACGCGGCACGAGCGACGCGCTGCTGTGGGTGGATGCTTTCGGTCGGCACGGTCAACCACCGCCCGCAAGCGTTATTGAACGTACGATAGTTCTCGCTGCAACGCGCACTACCGCCGCCGAGCAGGCGGCGGTTTACATTGCTGTCGGAACGCCGGGCGTCGATCACGCGGCGCGTCTGGTCCGTGCTGATGCGGTTGTCAGTGTCGCGCTCGCACGCCAGCGCGAAAGTGAACTACCGTCGGTTGCCAGCGTGCTGGCCGCCATCGCCGCGAGGCTCTGATCGACCATGTTGACACGACTCGGCGGCGGGCGACTCTACGATCCCGCCAACGGAATCGACGGCCTTGTGCAGGATCTCTATATCAGGGACGGACGCATCGTTGCGGCGCCGGCAGATCCACGCGACGCCGACGAACTCATCGACCTCAGTGGGCGGGTGGTCATGGCCGGCGCCATCGACCTGCACACCCATATCGGCGGCGGCAAAGTCAACATCGCGCGCATGATGCTGCCCGAAGACCACGCCGCTGACGCTGTCGCCATGGGTCGCCATCCACAACCCGGTTGCGGCCGCGCCGCGCCGTCGACGCGCACGGCAGGCTACCGCTACGCGGAAATGGGTTATGTCGCCTGTTTCGAACCGGCCATGCTGCCGGCCAATGCGCGCCAGGCCCACATGGAAATGGCCGATACGCCGATGGTCGATAAAGGCGCTTATGTGCTGCTCGGTAATGACGATTTCCTGCTGCGCACGCTGGCCGCGGGCCGCTCACCTGAGCTGGTCCGCGATTACGTTGCCTGGACGCTGCATGCCGCGCAAGCACTCGCGATCAAGGTCGTCAACCCTGGCGGCATAAATGCCTTCAAATTCAATCAGCGCAAACTCGATCTCGATGAGCAGAACACGCATTACGGCATCACCCCGCGGACGATACTGCTCAGCCTCGCCAGTGCCGTGCATGAACTCGGTCTGGCGCACCCGCTGCATATTCACGGCTGCAATCTCGGCGTGCCCGGTAATCTCGACACGACGCTGGCGACCATCTCCGCACTCGACGGCCTGCGCGCACACCTGACCCACGTCCAGTTCCATAGTTACGGAACCGAAGGCGACAGGCACTTCTCGTCCGGCGCCGCGCGGATCGCCGAAGCCGTCAATCGCCAGAAGAATATTTCGATCGATGTCGGCCAGATCATGTTCGGCCGCACCGTGACTGAATCCGGCGACTCCATGCGCCAGTACGCCGGCAGTGCATATGCCGACCCGAAAAAATGGGTCGGCATGGATATCGAATGCGACGCCGGCTGCGGCGTCGTCCCGTTCCGCTACAAGAACCAGAATTTCGTCAACGCGCTGCAATGGGCCATCGGTCTCGAATTGTTCCTGATGATCGACGATCCGTGGCGTATTTTTCTCACCACCGATCACCCGAACGGTGCGCCGTTCACCAGCTATCCGCATCTTATACGACTGTTGATGGACAGCAGTTTTCGGCGCGACATGCTGGCGACCATCAATCCCGAGGCCGCTGCCGCCAGTCACCTCGGTGCACTGAACCGCGAATACAGCCTCTACGAGATTGCGATCATGACGCGCGCTGGCCCGGCGCGATCGCTCGGACTCACGGATTTCGGTTCCCTTGGTGTCGGCGCGCGCGCGCATATCACGGTGTATGCCGAGCACGCCGACCGCGAGCGCATGTTCGCGACGCCGCTTCTGGTGTTCAAGGACGGTCGCGTGATTGTCCGCGACGGTCGTGTGGTCGAGGACACCGGCGGCACGACACACGTCGTCAGGCCTGACTACGACCCTGCCATCGGGCGCGAGTTGGTCGAGTATTTCGATCGGTACATGACAGTCCGCGCCGACACCCAACGCGTCTCTGACGACGAAATTATCGATGGCGGTCGCGGTGCGCTAGCCATCCATTCGACGAGCCCGCGCGTATGAAATTGAACGGTGTGCTCATCGATGACACGTTCGCCGAAGCGTTCCCGATGAAAGCGACGCGTGTGATCGTCACGGCGGTCAATCCGACCTGGGCGATGCACGCGGCCCAGGCCATGACCGGGTTTGCGACTTCGGTGATTGCCTGCGGCTGCGAAGCAGGTATCGAAAAAGTGCTGTCGGCGCGCGAGACGCCGGACGGCCGACCCGGTGTGGCGGTGCTGCTGTTCACGATGAGCACCAAGGAAATGATCAAGCAATTGCAGAACCGCGTCGGGCAATGCGTGCTGACCGCACCGACCAGTGCCTGCTTTGCCGGTATGACTGACGGCGAACCACTGCCGCTGGGCAAGAATCTGCGCTTTTTCGGCGACGGCTGGCAGCTCTCGAAAAAACTCGGCGGCCGTCGTTATTGGCGCGTTCCGGTCATGGACGGCGAATTTCTGTGCGAGGAAACGACCGCCATGTGCAAAGCGATTGGCGGCGGCAATTTTCTGATCCTCGCCGACAATCAGGCTGCGGCATTGGCTGCCTCGGAACGCGCTATCGTCGCCATGCGTAAAATCCCCGGAGTCATCATGCCGTTTCCCGGCGGCGTCGTCCGCTCCGGTTCCAAGGTCGGTTCGAAATACAAGACGCTGCCGGCCTCGACCAATCACGTGTTCTGCCCGACCTTGAAAGGCGCAGTCGCCAGCGAACTCGGGCCAACGGTCGGGGCGGTACTCGAAATCGTCATCGACGGCCTCGATACCGTCGCTATCAGTGCCGCCACCCGGGTCGGCATCGAAGCTGCGTGTCGCGGGCGCCGCCACGCCGTCCAGCGTATCAGTGCCGGCAACTATGGCGGCAGTCTAGGACCGTTCCACTTCAAGCTGCGCGAGATACTCGCGTGAGCGCTCTGACGCTGGTGATGCGCGAGCGCCCTGGCGAGATAATCGATCTCGGCGGCATTACACCGCAGCGACTGGCCGGAAAATCCGTGGCCGCGATTGCGCGCATGCGCCTCGGCAGCGGGCGCCGACCACCCGCGCTCGGCGACGTCTTTACGCTTTCGGGCGACGATCCGACGATGCTGATATTCCGCGGTCTGACGGCAGCCTGCCGCCGCCTCGGCGCGAATCTCGAATCCGGGACTATCGAGGCGAACGGAACGGTTGGTGACGAACTTGGCCGCGGCATGCGCGGTGGCACGCTCCGACTGCACGGCAACGCGGGCGACGCAGTCGGCTGCGGTATGCGCGGTGGTTGCATCGTCGTTCGCGGACACGTAGGTCGACGGCTCGGCGGCACGGTGCCAGGCGCCACCCGCGGCATGAACGGCGGCGTCATCCTGGTCACAAAAAACGCCGGCGACGATGCCGGCGAACGCATGCGTCGCGGACTAATCCTGGTCGCCGGCGACGCCGGCAGCCACCTCGGTGATCGGATGAGCGCCGGCACCATCGCCGTGCTGGGACAAACCGGCGCCAACGCCGGTGTCGGCATGCGGCGCGGAACGCTGTTGCTAGCGCAGACACCCGCGCAGATGTCGGCGAATTTCAGCGACTGCGGCGTGTTCGAACCCGGCATGATGCCGCTGATCGAGCGCTACGTCGCCGAATACCATCGACCACTAGCGCGACGCCTGGCCGTCTTCCGGCACACACAACGCTGGGCCGGCGACATGGCTTATGGTGGCGTCGGTGAAATCTTGATCGCCGATAGCTAGCTGTTCCTGATTCCCCTGCGCGGCCGACCAATGCCCACCGAGTTACCAGGAATCAGGAAAAGTTAGTCAGCGTGATGGGTGTACGCGGCGCAGGCGTGCAACGGCAGTTCGCACAAGTTCCTTGAATCCGCTGAGTTCAGCTTCGAATTCTGCATCACTCAAGACGTCAGAATCGAGAAACCGGCGCAGTTCCAGTGGTGACGTGGTTCGCGTATTGAAACCCATGCCGGTCGTTGTCGCGGTCTGCACGCCAGCGGCTGCCAGCCACGGTAATTGGACTGCGGAGTATTCGCCGCTCGGATAGCAGAAGTGCACCAATGGCGCACTCGTTACGGTGGCGAGTGCGCGACGATTGTCTTCGAGTTCGGCGCTGAGCGCAGCGCCCGAACTTTCCGGCAGCTGGTGGCGATGTGTGTGCAGCTGCAGATCCATGCCGCTGGCCAGCGCTGCCTCCGCCTGCGCCGTCGTCATGAAGCGGAACATGTGGTGCTGGTGCATGATCGCGAGGTCGACGTTCAGTACACGGCACAACGTCTCGAGCAGCGTCTGCCTGTCAGTGGCAGTCAAACCATCGGCGTACGCGCAGAGGCGATCACTGGCCGCTGCGCGCGACGATTCCTCGGCCAGCGGGAAAATACCTGACAGTGTCGGCGCGACCTGCGCCAGGTCGAGTGTCGACTGCGTCGATTTCCACAAGGCGTAAGCCGCTGCGACATTGAACACCATGGTCTGTTGGTGCAGATAGTACGAAGCGACATATAGCGTCGACGGCAGGCCGTACTGCGCCAACAACGGCGCCATGTGGGTGGCGGTGCCGGACCAGCCATCATCGATCGTGATGACGGTGGCATCGCGTGGCAGCGTGCCGTCGGCAAGTCGAGTCATCGCTTCGTCGAGCGTCAATACCGGATAGCGGTGACGAGTCAGATGAGCAAGCCGGCCGGCGAACGTCATCGGCCGCATGAACAGCACGGGACGAAAGCGATATTCGTCGTGCAGTGCGACACCGTGATAGCACAGGATGCGCAGCTTGCCGGCAGTCAGGTGGCGCGCGAGGCGGTACAGCCCGACAGCCCCGCCCAGGCGATAGACAGTCGCTTTGACGGCATTCAACATGATGCCGGTCGCACTAGACCCGCGCCACCTTGTCGGCCCAGGCCAGCAGTGGCTCGCGCGGCCAGATGATGGCATACGCTGTCGGTGTGTACTTGCCCTGCTCGTAGAGTTGCCGTCGCGATTCCGATTTTGCCAAGGCGTCACCGCCGGTATCGAGCCGTACACGGAACACACCCGCACCGTTGCCTTGTGGCACCTTGCGCAGATAGACCAGACGCGGACTGACGGTTTCGAGCGCCGGGTCGTAGAACCAGCTGCCGCCAACCATACCTCTGATGCGGGGATTCGCACGCAGCATCCCGGCAAGTCTCACGTAACAGCGGTCCCAGCCGTCCGGATTGAAGTCCTCCATCTCGCTCAGATGCGTATGGATCTGGTAGTAGTGGGTATTGCCTCCGGTATGCAGCATCAACCGCGTAAACGCCAGTGCCTGTGTCATTCCACCGCTATATAGCAGCGAGCGATTGAACGATGCATTAGGATCGACGACCTGCGCGCCAGCAGGAAACAGGTGCTGCCTGCACAGAGCGAGATCTTTCAGTGCGACGTCCGTCAGAGCGGCATAGGGCTCATGATCCGGCGCAGCGAGTTCAGTCAGGATGCGCGCGTAAGAGCGTTCGAAACACTCGATGACGGCCGGCGTATAACGTCGATGCGCCGCCCGCTGCTCGAAGTCGATGATCAACTCGAGCAGGACTGCGCGAAGAACGACTTCAAGCAGGCGCGACTCGGGATGCGCGCGCATCCGCTGCCAGTGCGTATGCTCTGCTTGCGGGAGCACGTGGTACGGCGCGTCATCGGGGATTGCGTCTAGTTCGGCAATGATGCTCGCCGGCGCAATCAACTTCAGGCAGTCACCGTTCTCCCGCAGCAGCGCCGCGTGCAGCTCGCGGGCTTGTTCACCGTGCATCAGGCCGGCCCCCGCACTTGTCCATCATCGCCCGGACACGACAGATGCCGGCCAGGCGCTGACGTTCACGCTTTGCTCGCCACGTAGATGACGACATGCGGCCCGACCAGCGGCGCGGCGCGATCGCTTTCGCGTGTTATCGAACGAAGAACATTGAATCCGTTGCGAGCAATGCACTCGCGCCCGGAGGCGACGGTGAAACCATGCTGTATCGGTTGGATGATCGGGCGATAAACCTTGCTGAGCAGCCAGCGCGCCAGAGCCAGTGGCCTCGGCACCGGGAAGATATATTCACGCACCTTCTGCAGGGCCTCCTGCCGACGCGATACGGCGACGTGGATCAGTGCGACGTAGTAGCCACCCGGTCGCAGGATGCGAGCAATCTCGCGAGTGGCGCCATCAGCATCGAGAAAATGTTCCATCACGCCGACACTGACTGCGACGTCGAATGCGTCATCCGGCAATGGCAGCTTTTCGGCCAGGCCAACGGCACAGGCAGCGCCGGTACGCTCGTGTGCACGAACCAGCGCTGTCGCCGACAAATCGACGGCAACTTTTTCCTCGGCCCGCAGGGTCGCAAGCAGGATGCCTTCGCCGCAACCGATTTCGAGCAGGCGCCCAGTCGACAGACCGGCTACCAGATCAGCGAAGTACCGAATGAACTCCGGCGTGCGACCCTGATCTTCCCACACCGAAGTACGGTGTTCGTAAATGTCGTCATAGACTGCACCGATCTCGGCCGCCGCTTCGAGCTGCGGCGCGCGTGCGCCCGGCAACAGCACCGGTATGCCAGCTCTGCGCTCGAAAGTGAGATTGCACGCCGGGCAGTGATCGCCCACCAGGGGCTGGCGGCAATCCGGGCAGACAAACGGCATGGTCATGAACTCGCTCCGGCATTTCGCGCTGTAACAGCAGTATATATGGGCAGATAGCCTTGAACGATCGCGTCCCAGGCGCGTTCGCGGACGGCATACTCCCGGGCTTGTGCAGCCAACGTTGCACGGGCCGGCGCATCCTCCAACAGCCGGACGACCTGGCGCGCAAGATCGCCCGGGTCGCCGGCGCGGAACAGCCACCCCGCCCGACCCTCGTCCAACAGTTCCTTGATGCCACCGACATCGCTGCCGATGACCGCCTTGCCCATTGCAATCGCTTCGAGCGGCTTCAACGGGGTGACGAGTTCCGTCAAACGATCGCGATGTCGCGGGTAGACCATCACATCGATAATCGAGTAATACGCTGCCACTTCATGGTGTGGCACGCGGCCAACCTGCAGCACCGACGATTCGAGTCGCAGTGCTGCGATCAGCTGGCGGATCTCGCCCGCCACATCGCCATCGCCGACCAGCAGCAGCCTGGCTTCGGGTATTTGCGTCAATACCGCTGGCATCGCGCGCACCAGGCAGTCCAGTCCTTCGAAACCAAAAAAACTGCCGATGAAGCCGATAGTCGGGTGGCCGCTGATCGACAACCGTTCGGCGAGCTGCGTTACCGGCGCGAGCGGGGCAAAATGGACGAGATCAACGCCATTGGGTATTCGGTGCAAGCGCTCGCGCGGAAAACCGCGTGCGGCAATATCCTCAATCATGTGCGTCGATATCGCGACGATCGCATCGGCATTGGCCATCATGCGATTTTCCATGCGCCGACCGAACCAGTACTTCACGGACTGCGGCAGCGTGCGCCCGACTTCCGGAATGGCGTCCTCCCAGAATGCGCGGATCTCATAGACTAGAGGCAGGCCATGCGCACGCGCCGCCGCCAGCGCCGGGAACCCGCACAGCACCGGCGAATGGCAATGAATGAGATCGAATCGCTCCGCTGACAATCGACGTTCCAGCGCACGGCCCAAGACGCGCATGAACATGCGTTCGCGCAGCACCGGCGTCTTGAGTTCGATGCGCGCCGACCAGCCCGCCGGCAGTGGGGTGCGATGAAATACGATGTCGTCGATTACTTCGCAATCCGGCGTCTCGCGCGCGGCCAGTCGCCCGACCTCGAGTTCATGATGCGCCGAAGTGAGCACCACCGGTGACAGGCCCATGGCGCATTCCGCCCGCAGGATTGCCTGGCTGCGCACGCCGTATCCGTCCAGATGCGGCGCTGAATGATGAAGTACGTGAAGAACGCGCATGCCAGGTCCTGCTCGACTGCTCTATAGCGGCGATAGACGGATTGGCTTGACCAATAGTCGCTAGCCGGGACTGTGGCAGGGTTGCCCGCGGCACCGGCTAATCAGGAATCGATACTGGCCAGCTGGAGTACTTCGCGGACCAGAAACTCACCCGCTTTCGGTCCCGGTACATGCGTTTCGATGCGATAGAGGTAGCCTGGCAACTGGTCGCTGACAATGACGGAATAATGCTTGGCCGAAAACGCTTTCAACGATTCTTTATGGGGATCGTCGGCGTACGGGTCGAAACTGATCTCATAACCTTGCCATTGCCGACCGTTGAACTCAAAGCTGGTCGGTTTGACCGCCGCCGATTCCGCCAGCGCGAGCTTGATGCGCCGCTGGAAATAGCGCCATCGCTCGCGCGCCGCGCCATCTTCGTCGGTCAGCCGATTCATTTCGTAGACATCGCCCTGGAAATACACCATCAATATCGGATTGACCGTCGTACTGTCGACCGGCGGCACTGGAAAATTGCGTGCACCGGAAAAGAATTCCACGGTCGCCGCTTTGCTGCCATCGGCATTGATTTTCTGGACCGCGAACTTGACCGTGTCAGTAAAGCCGGCTTCGAGCGTGCCGGATTTCTCGAACGCGTAGTTCAATTTCATCGTCTTGTCGATGGACCCCAGCTGATCGGTCATCCACAGGCGTGTTTCCGCTTCTGAAAACGTGACTGGCTCGGGTGATGCCGCCGGCGCGTCATCCGCAGCCTGCAGTGGCGTGACGGCGACCATCGTCAGCATCATCAGCAATAGCGCGGCTTTCACTTTACTTGTCGTCTTAGTCATCGTCATGGTCATCGTCGTCCTCGGTTTCGCGCAGCAACAGCGGCATCATTGGCGCGCCGTATTCGCGCAAGATAGCGTCGATCGCGCTCTGGTTGTCAGCAATCAACCCGTCGACCTGACGTTTCCACGCTTCGTCGGGGAAACGCACCGCCATCGCAATCTGAAAATCGAAACGCAGCCCCGGCTCACCGTGCATCGGGATGACGACGAGTTTCTGCGGCTTGATCTGTTTGGCGTAGTAGCCAGCTATCGGTCCCCACACGAAAGTGAGATTTACCTTGTCGCCGAGTAGCTCGCGCTCGATCATCTGGCCAGGACCCTCGCGTGCGTCGCCGCTCATGCTCTGATAGGGAACAGCCTGATCCATGAGATCGTTCTGTGCGACGAACTGCGTGGCCGGGCCCTTATCCCAGATACCGATGCGCAACGCGCCCTTCTGCTCTGGCGTCAGGTCGAGCAGGTCTTCCTGGCGCTGAATGTAGTCGAGGCCGCGCCCTTTCACGTAGACCATCGCCCAGGTCGAATGAAGATAGGGCCGGGTCGTCGCTGCGAGCTCGAAATTCTCGACGACGCCCATGATCAGATCGCATTGATAGCTACCGTCTGCCGTCTCATTGTTGGTCAACGTATTACGCACGAAGCCAAGACGTTGCGGAAACCAGGTGAATTCGACAGGCAGTCCGAGCTGGCGGCCGAACAGCTCGGCAATCTTGTTTTCATAGCCCTCGCCGGCCTTGTTCGATGATGGCAGGCTGTAAGGATCGGCGCAGACCTTGAGCGCCGTGCGGGCCGGCGCAGCCTCTTCCGCGTAACTGCTGAATGCTGTGAGCAGCAGCGCCGCGGCAGTAAACCTAGGCAATGCTATGTGCCAATGAGATGACTGCATCAGTTAGCCCTCGTCCAGACTGCTCGCACGATGAGTCATCGCAGCGGAATCGCGCGCTATGGGCTCTTGCCGGTTTCGAGCGCCTGCGCCATTTTCTTCAGCGCCCGGTTGACCATGTTGCGACCGACTTTGACATTCGGCAGATTCGCTTCGAGTTGTTTGACGTTGGCTGGCGGCCGCGCCTCACCGACGACGACCACACCGACCATGCCGGTAGTCATGTGCGGATTGCATTTGAAGATCCAGGCACCTTCCTTGTCGAGCGTGGCAGTGAAAGCCTCCTCGCCCAACTTGGATTTCCACTTCGTGGCGCCGTCGGGGACCATGCCATCGATGGTCTCGGTGTCGTGACCGATCATATTCTTGAAGCGCACGGTATCGCCGACCTTGGCGAAAGTCACCATCGGCTTCCACTGCGTGACAACTGCCTCGATTACATGCTCCTCGGCCACATGCGCATCCACAAGCTCATCGGCCATCACCTGCGCGCTGGTCGTCAGCACGGTCATGACTGCCACGGCGCCGAAAATCTTGAACATCAGTGCAACTCCCGCTTGAAAGGATTAAAACTCAATTAGCCGTCCCGATGCGGCACAGACCGCAGCAGGCCAGCGTCAGCATCATGGTCGCTGCGAAATAAACGCGCGCTGAATTGCGCCCCCTCGATGATCGCGAGAGGTGCCGACATTCTAGCTCAGACGAAGATGGAATCGGGTGAACCCGACATGGCGCAGATAGCGACCGAGCCGGGTTCGATTCCGGTTAAACGCCGAACCCTTGCGGGTCCGGCGCCTTGCCGCTGCCTTACTTGGGCAGGCTGAACACGCTCAACACGCCACCCAGACGGGTGTAGTTGTTGAGTGCTTTGTAGCCGCCGACAGCGCCTAGACCATCGGTGTCGTTGATCAAGCCTGCTGCCATGCCGATACCGGCCCAGCCGCCGACACCGGACAGGATGCCGATGTACTGTTGACCACCATGACCCCAGGTGTGGACGTTGCCGATGATGCCGGACGGTGTCTTGAACTTCCACAGCAGCTTGCCGCTCTTGGCGTCAATCGCTTTCAAGTAACCTTCCAGCGTGCCATAGAACACCACATCGCCCGCTGTTGCCAGTACGCCGCTCCAGACCGAGAAACGTTCCGGGATCGACCACACAATCTTGCCTTTGTCCGCATCCCAGGCAATGAAATTGCCGAGGTTGTTGTTGTCGGCAGAGTTGCCGAACTCAGGACCAGGCGAGACGCGCCCTGCCGGGAACATCGACAACACGGCGTTCACGTACGGCTGACCCGCCACGTATTCGCCGCCGCTGACCGGCTCGTAGTTCATGCAGACGTGATTCGTCGGCACATAAAACAGACCGGTTTTCGGGCTGAACGCTGCCGGTTGCTGATCCTTGGAACCAAGGGCCGCCGGGCAGATGTTCGTGCTGTTGGTGTCTTCGCCATTCGCATGCGTGCTGTATTTCGCCACGACCTGCGGACGGCCCGTCTTCATGTCGACATGCGTCGCCCAGTTGACGGCTGGATCGAATTTCTCAGCCACCAGCAGAGCACCGTTGGTACGGTCCAGCGTGTAGCCGAAGCCATTGCGATCGAAGTGCACCAGGGCCTTGGTATCCTTACCTTTGACCTTGATGTCCGCCAGGATCATCTCGTTGATGCCGTCATAGTCCCACTCGTCGTGCGGCGTCATCTGGTAGATCCAGTGAGCCATGCCAGTATCGACATCGCGCGAGAAGATCGACATTGACCACTTGTTGTCGCCCGGGCGAACGACTGGATTCCAGGTCGACGGATTGCCGGATCCGTAATAGAGCGCATTGCGCTCCTTGTCATACGGCCACCAACCCCACACGGAACCGCCACCGATCTTCCACTGATCGCCCTTCCAGGTTTTCAGCGACGAATCGGCGCCGATGGGCTGACCCATCGCGGTGGTCTTGGCCGGATCGACCAGCATGTCCGCATCCGGTCCCATGCTGTACGCACGCCAGACACGCTTGCCGTCGGCAAGGTTGTAGGCGTTGATCCAGCAGCGTACGCCGAACTCCGCACCCGACATGCCAGTAATGACTTTGTCTTTCATCACATGCGGCGCGTTGGTGTTGGTCTGGCCAAGCTTGGGATCGCCATTCTTCACCGACCATACTTTCTCGCCGGTCTTGGCGTTCAGTGCCACCAGCGTGGTGTCGGCCTGCTGCAACAGGATCTTGCCTTCGCCGAAGCCGAGGCCGCGATTAACCGTGTCACAGCACATGACGGGAACGGTTTCATCGTAGTCCTGCACCGGCACGTATTCCCACACGATCTCGAGGGTGTCGAGATTGATGGCAAATACGTTGTTGGGGAACGCCGCATGGATATACAGCGTGTCATGCGACAGGCCCGTTGCCGAGCCCGGCAGGACCAGCGGCCCACCTTCGTGTCCGCGCAGGACACCGGTGGAGAACGTCCACGACGCCTGGATCTTCTGCACATTCGTATTGTTGATTTGATTCAACTCGGAATAGCGCCAGTTCCAGTAGTTACCACCGGGGAATACCCAGTAGTTGGGGTCTTGCATCAGCTTCTCGAGTCCGGCGTTTGCGGCAACCTGGGTGGTTCCCGTAAACGCTACCAGAGAGGCTGCTGCAATGAGCCATCGTTTTAACGATGCTTTCCTCATGACCTCCTCCTTCACACTTTTTTGTTAACAATCACGTGATTGATCTCTTAACGTTTAAACTCCAGGCCAACTCGAGATCGTGAAATCGGCACAGAGTATCGGGAGAGCGGCGGGGCGGATTCAATACGGGAAGGTATGCTTGGTCATCGGGCGTCGGCCGCCGGGCGCATGGGCTGCTCCGGGCGTCGCTGTATGACATCGAGATTCGACAACGGTGTTCTACCCCTGTGGTCGCTGCGCCAGCGCTCGGCTGCCTGAGGCTACCGACCATGCCGGCGCAAGCCGCGACCTTGTTCGACACGACTTTGTGCTCGCATCGGCCTGCTGCCGAAGCCCGCTATTCGTGTCCACACCATCTCACGAGGCGCTCGCTGGTTAGTTCCTGACAGCCGCGTAGCTGAAGGTTCCGCGAGCGCGGACGGAAGCAATTATAGGGAAAATTTCCTAGGCGGCAACCGCTGCGGGCAGCGGCAGATTGCTACGCTGCAACACTTTTGCAGCGCAACAAACAGGCTTGAGGAATCGCGCGAGCTCGCGCCTGAACGGTGCGCCGACGAACCGTACGCCAATGCTCACCGGGACTGCTCAAACTCCGTTCAATCGTGCGTCGTGGCACTCGCCGGCGCGACTGCCTGCGGCGCACCGGCGGGCGCTACCGGCGGCGGTGCAGTGGTCACTTTGGCCGCACGCTTCATGCCGATGAAACATCGCTTCTGGCTGTCGGCTCGTGCTGCAGCAAGCTTCGCAGTCAATTCTTTCGCACGCTCACTGTCACGAAACAGACCGCCTTTTTCGCCCGGCATCCGCTTGTAGATCTCGAATGTGCGCGCTTCGGTGAAATCTTCGAACGGTACCTGTTGTGCGATAATGTCTATCTCGCACGCGCAGGCGTAAAGATTGTCCACCGTCTGGCCGCCATTCTCTCTCATACAGGTCAATACGTTATCGACGCGTTCGAGTGTCGGGTAGTCATTGGCCATGCACAGGCCGGGAAAGACGACAACCAGTAAGCTGACCATCAGTGGCTTCATGTTTTGACCGCTCCGTTTGAAATTCTGGCGATGATGCCCCGTCTGCAATGATCCATCGCCAATGACGTTAACTGCAATTCTTTTCGCCGTCTCGTATATGGTCGGCCTGATGCGGGCATTCGCCTCGCACCCGCGCTGGGGCCTGTATACCTATATGGGCGCATTCTACCTGCACCCGCCGTCGCGCTGGTGGGGTACCGCGCTGCCGGATATCCGCTGGTCGCTGATTGCCGCTATCGTCACGCTGCTCGCGATGCCGAGCGCCAAACTGCCACCAAGCATGACACCGTGGTCCTCACACACGATCACGAAAGTGCTGGTCGCCTACGTTGCGTGGATGTGGGTGCAGACCGCGTGGGGCAATCCGAATCACTTCGAAGGGGTCATCCTGATGACGAAATACGTCATCCTGTATTACGTCATCTATCGACTCGTCACGGATGAACGCGGTCTGCTCGGGTTTGCCGCCGCGCACGTTGCCGGCTGCTTCTATTTCGGCCTGCTCGCTTTCGGTGCCGAAGGCACCGGCCGACTCGAATTCATCGGCGGCCCCGGGGTCGACGATTCGAATACACTCGGGATGCATTTGAGTACCGGTCTGCTGTTCGCAGCGACGCTGATCCTGTCGCAACGCGGGTGGTACCGGTGGGCTGTACTGCTGACCATTCCGTTCATCGCCAACGCCATCGTCCAGACCGAGAGTCGTGGCGCCTTTTTAGGCGCTGCCTGTGGCGGCCTGACGTATTATATTTTCGCGCCGCGCGACTACCGTAAGATGCTCATCGCACTCGGTGCCATGGCGTTCTGTGTCCTGCTTGCCTACGCGCCGGCTGCCTACTGGGAGCGTATGCGAACGATTGAAGCCGTACAGTCGGACGACGCCGAAATCGATCGCAGCGCCGAATCCCGCATGGTCATCATTGCGGCACAATGGCGCATGTTCCTCGATCACCCGCAGGGTCTCGGTTTCAATACCACAGCGCACCTGAGCCCGCTTTATCTGGATGTTCAATGGCTGACCGCTGGCGAAGGCCAGGACCGCGCCATTTTTGGCGCGCGCTCTTCGCACAACACGGTCATGAGTGTGGTTGTCGATCAGGGCGTACCAGGGATTATTCTGATGATCATCGCCGGCTTTTCGATTGCTTCGATGATGGGTACGCTCAGACGGATCAAAGTGACGCCCGAAACGCGCAATCTGGCGTTGATGCGTGCGAGTATTTGTGGTTCTCTGGTGAGCGTGTTCGTCTCCGGTCTGTTCACCGACTATATCAAAGCGGAAGTACAGCTGTGGTGCATCGCGCTGCTGGTCGCTTCGATCGAAATCGCGCGGCGTCATCAGATGGCGCCGGTCGACGACGCCTTGCCGGCGTGACGGATGCACGCCATGCAGCTGCAAATGCGCCGGTTGTTATTACTCGCGCGCGCGACGAACGCGACGCGCTGAAATTCCCTGTAGTGAGAAGTCCGTTCATGCCCAATAAAGTTCTCGTCACCGGCGGCGCCGGCTACATCGGCAGTCATGTCGTCAAACTGCTCGGCCGTGCCGGTCACGCGCCCGTCACGCTCGACAATCTGAGCAAGGGCCGGGCTGATGCGGTGTTGTACGGTCCGCTGGTCGTCGGTGATACCGGCGACCGCGAACTCGTCCTGCGCGTACTGGCCGAGCACGATGTCGATACCGTGATGCATTTCGCTGCATTCACCATCGTGCCCGAGTCGGTCACCCAGCCACTCAAGTACTACGCCAACAATACCTGCAGCACACGCAACCTGATCGAATGCTGTATCGAAGCCGGCGTCCGCCAGTTCGTGTTTTCGTCGACCGCCGCGGTGTACGGCATGCCGCCCGACGGGATTTGCGCCGAAGAAACCGCGACGGCGCCGATCAATCCATATGGTCAGTCCAAACTGATGAGCGAACTGATGCTCGGCGACGCCTGCCGTGCGCACGATCTGCGAGCGGTCATCCTGCGCTATTTCAACGTCGCCGGCAGCGACCCCGAAGGAGAAATCGGGCAATCGACACCGGGCTCGACGCTGCTGGTGAAAGTCGCTGCGGAAGCCGCTTACGGCCGCCGCGAACAGGTCAATATCTATGGGACGGACTATCCGACACCGGATGGAACCGGCGTCCGTGACTATATCCACGTGAGCGACCTCGCCGCCGCGCATATCGATGCCCTGGTGTATCTTGCTGCCGGCGGTGACAGTGTCACGCTGAATTGCGGCTACGGTCATGGCTACAGCGTGCGCGAAGTCATCGATAAAGTTTCGCGGCTGGGTCCCGCGCCGCTGCGCGTCGTCGAATCGCCGCGTCGGCAGGGCGACCCACCTCTGCTGATCGCGCAGGCCAGAAAAATTCGCGAAGTGCTCGGCTGGCAACCCCGTTATGCCGATCTCGATGTCATCGTGCAGACCTCACTGGCGTGGGAACGTCGGCTGGTCGAGCGCGCCGGCAGCTGAATGGACGCAGCGTCCTGCATCGGTCGTTCGACGCTGGTGGTCATGCTGCTGTGTGCCGGCGGCAGTGTGTCGGGTGCAGATGCTGCGCTGGCGGATACGGTCGAACGCATCAAACCTGCGATCGTCGGCGTCGGCACCTATTCGGCCACCAGAAGATCGCCGGCTGCGTTGCTTGGCACCGGTTTTATTGTCGACGGCGGCCAGCGCGCGGCGACGAATTTTCATGTGGTCGATCGTGAACTCGACGACGCGCACAAGGAGCAGTTCGTGATCTTCATCGGGCGCGGACGACAGGTCGAGTATCGCCCGGTACGTCTGCTGGCCGTCGATGAGCGTCACGACCTCGCTCTGCTCGCTTTCGATGGGCCGGCGTTGCCGGCGTTGACACTGGTCGGTGACGAAGTGCCGCGCGAAGGCAGTGCGATCGCGTTCACAGGCTTTCCGCTTGGTGCGGTACTCGGTCTGTATCCGGTCACGCATCAAGGCATCGTCTCCGCGCTTACGCCGCTGGCGACTCCGGCCAGTGATGCCGGGCAACTCAGCGCAGAGCGTATCGCCGCACTGCGCGATCCATTCGAGGTACTGCAGCTCGATGCGACGGCATATCCCGGCAACAGCGGCAGCCCGGTTTATGAACAGGCCACCGGGCGAGTCATCGGCATCGTCAACCAGGTCTTCGTCAAAGGCAAAAAAGAGAATGCGCTGCGCGATCCGAGCGCGATAACATACGCTATCCCGGCCCGTTATCTGGCCGCGCTGTTGGAACGTCAGTAAAGTCCACCATGGCATATCTGCTTCACCACACGCTGCTGGACACCGCGGCAGGCGCCGCCGACAGCACGCTGCTGGTACACGATAAAAGCGGCGCTCAGAGCGCCCAGACTGTCGTCAACGAGGTGTTTCAGCTTGCCCGGCAATTGCAGGAAATCGGCTTGCGGGCCAATGATCGGGTCGCTGTTTTCCTTCCCAAGATTCCGCTGACTGCATACGCGCTGTATGCCGTAACTGCCGCCGGTGGCGTGTTCGTGCCGGTCAATCCGATACTCAAGTCGGCCCAGGTCGAGCACATCCTGAACGACTGCGACGTGCGCGTGCTGATCACGAGCCCCGATAGACTGGCGCATCTGCAGGACATCATCGCGAACTGTCGGCATCTGCAGCACGTGGTCCTGTCGGAACCCGGCTCGTTACCGACCGGATTCAGTATCGCCTCCAGTACCTGGACCAGTTCCGCTGATGCACCGCCAGCGGCATTTACACCGCCGCCGCGTATCGATAACGATATGGCTGCGATCCTGTATACCTCAGGCAGTACCGGGCGCCCCAAAGGAGTCATCATTTCCCAGCGCAACATCGTTGACGGTGCGCGCAGTGTGTCTCAGTACCTGGAGATGACCGAGCGCGATCGCGTGCTGGCAGTCCTGCCGTTCAGCTTCGATTACGGCTTGAATCAATTGACCTCGACGGTGCTGCGCGGTGCCACCTGCGTGCTGTTCGACTATCTGCTGCCGAAAGATGTCATCCGTGCGCTCGACCGCCATGCCATCACCGGCTTCGGCGCGGTCCCGCCGTTGTGGGCCCAGCTTGCGCCATTGCGCTGGCCTGACTCCGTCACTCAGACATTACGCTACATCACGAATTCCGGCGGCGCGATGCCCGATGGCGTACTGGCACAACTGCGTCAACAATTGCCGAAGACGCGTCCGTTCCTCATGTACGGACTCACCGAAGCGTTCCGCTCCACCTATCTACCGCCCGAGAAAATCGACGAGCGCAGAGGCTCGATGGGCAAAGCCATCCCCAACGCAGAAATTCTCGTCGTGCGGGCGGATGGCACACCGGCCGCAGTCAATGAACCCGGTGAGCTGGTGCATCGCGGCGCTCTGGTGGCGCTCGGTTATTGGAACGACCCCGAAAGAACGGCCGCCCGTTACAAGCCGGCACCGGGCCAGCCTGCGGGCCTACCGAATCCGGAAATGGCGGTGTGGTCAGGGGACACGGTGCGCATGGACGAAGAGGGCTATCTGTATTTCGTCGGTCGCAGCGATGCCATGATCAAGACCTCCGGCTATCGCGTCAGTCCGGAGGAAATCGAGGAAGTGGTCTACGCCATCGGCGGTATCGAAACGGCTGCCGCTGTCGGTGTGCCGCACGCCGATCTCGGCCAGGCCGTCGTTCTGATCGTGCGGGCACTGCCGGGCAGCACGATCAGCGCCGCTGATATCCAGCATGCGTGCCGCCGTGCGCTACCGAATTTCATGCAACCAGCCGCTATCGTGTTTCGCGACGACATGCCACAGAATCCGAACGGCAAGATCAATCGACCGCAATTGCAGACCGAGTACGCCACGCTCCTCTCGACGCCACAGGCCTGATCACGATGACTGCCGACAAGCCCATGCACGCGCGTCTGGCCACTGTGGATATGCGCTCACGCGAACTCGTCATCAACGGCGAACCGCTGGGGCGTCTGGTCGAAAGAGTCGGGCGCACGCCGTTCTATGTCTACGATCGTCATGCGATGACGCAACGGGTCGCCGCGCTCCGCGCTGCGTTGCCGGCGCGGGTCAAGCTGCATTACGCCATCAAGGCCAATCCGATGCCGGCTGTTGTCGGCCATATGCGCGGATTGGTCGACGGCTTCGACGTCGCCTCGCAACGCGAAATGATGGTTGCACTGGACAGCGGCATGCCGGCTGTCGAAATCAGCTTTGCCGGCCCGGCCAAACAGGAGCCGGAGATCCGGGCCGCAGTGGCCGCCGGGATTTGCCTCAACTGCGAATCGGAAACCGAACTCGAGCGTATCGCGCGGCACGCCACGGCGCTCGGGCTCGCGGCAAGAGTTGCCCTGCGCGTCAATCCCGATTTCGAGCTCAAAGGGTCGGGCATGAAGATGGCCGGCAGTCCGCGCCAGTTCGGCATCGACGTCGCGCGCGTCCCGGCAGTGTTGGCGCGTATGCGCACGCTCGGCCTGGCCTGCGCCGGCCTGCACATCTTCTGCGGTTCGCAGAATCTGAAAGCCGAGGCGATCATCGAAGCCAACCAGCTGACGCTCGAACTCGCAGTCCGGCTGGCGCACGATGCCGGTATTCATTTCCCGTTCCTGAACATCGGCGGTGGCTACGGTATCCCGTACTTCCCCGGCGAACCCGTTCTTGATCTGTCGGCTGTCGGTACCGCACTCGCGGGCGCGCTGGCGCAGCATGCGAATGCGCTGGCAGGCACCGACATCGTGGTCGAATTCGGGCGCTACCTGGTTGGCGAAGCCGGTTACTACGTCACCCGCGTCAGCGATATTAAAATCTCGCAGGGGCAGGTCTTCGTCATGGTCGATGGCGGCCTGCATCATCACCTGGCCAACTCCGGCAACTTCGGCCAGGTGCTGCGCAAGAACTACCCGGTCGTGATCGGCAATAAACTCACCGAACCGGTCGTGACGACAGCATCGATCGTCGGCCCGTTGTGTACGCCGCTCGATATCGTCGCTGACAAGCTGGCCGTACCTGAACTCGCCATCGGCGATCTCGTGGTCGTGCTGCAGTCCGGCGCGTACGGCTATACGGCGAGTCCGCAACGTTTCCTGAGCCATCCAGAGCCGCTCGAAATTCTGGTTTGACTGCGTGTTCCGGCGGTACATTGAGCGCGCTGGTTATTCGACTTCCAGTGCGCCAGCGGCGATAGCTTCGCCTGTCGGTCGCTGCTGCGAACTGAGCGGATGGAGGTACTCGAATCGCGGTGTAATCGCGAGTTCGTCGGTGTCTTCGAGTGGCACCCCGGCACCAATCGCCGGAGAGTCCTTGCGCAAGCGATAGTCGAGCGCGGCCCGATCGCGTACCGCACGGCCACGCACGACGCGGTTCGCCGCACTGCCCTCGTCGCCGCCGAGTGTGGTGTCGGCCAGTGCTGGCCAAGAATCGCGAACCAGTACGTTACCGACAGCGAGCGCTGAGCCGGTGAAAGGCGTACCAGGACCAAGCAGCAGATTATTGTATAGACGGGCAACGAAAGTGGCGTAGTTGCGCACGAATACGCCGTCGTGGCGATCGTTGACCAGCGTGTTGTGTACGACAAACAATGCTTTCGAATGCTCGCGTCCGCTCTCGGTGGCAAATGCGATGAGCTCCGGGTTGCCACTGTGCGGGCCCTGCTCGAGCACATTGCCGACGATGATGGCCTCGCCACCATCGGCGAGATCCACCGTGTAATTGCTTGAGCCCTTGAGTCCGTCGACGATGCGGTTGTAACTGAGACGATTCACGGCGGCGCGGCTCTTCACCGCGGATCCGACCACACTGTCGTGAATGTAATTGAATCGCAGCATGAATTCCGCCAGTGCATTGATATAGATCTGGTGGGCCTGGCCATCGGCATGGCCATTGCGCGCGAACTCCGAATACGCAATCTCGAGACGGCCGTCGATTATCGGATTGGAGAGCAATCCAGTCTCGTTATCGTGAAAGTAGCAGGCGACGACCTGCAGGCCATCGCCCTCGGCGCGAATGCCTGCACCGTTGTGGTCGATACTGCGCGCACCGCTGAATTCGATGTATTCGATGCGGACGTTACGCGCCTGGACAAGCCATAGCGCTTTCTCCTGGACCAGGGCGACACCGGTACCATCGATGTGCGCGAATCCACCAACGCCACGAACAATCAGATTGTCGGTATGCCACAGCACGCTGTCACCGCTGTAACGACCGGCATCGAGTTCGACGATGTCACCAGGCGCGGCCAGCGCTGCTGCTTCGCTTGGCAGATGAAGATCGCGTTCCGGGCCGACCTGCCACACGCGTCCGGTACCCAGGCCGGCGGAGAGCGGAATGTCGCTGGTGACTGCGACGGCGGCATCAACGGTGGCTTGCAGACCGAGCCCGCGTGCTGCCCGCGTCGCGCGCCAGGTCTCGAGTTCGCGCCAGGGTATTGCGATGGCCGTGCGGATCCCGGGCAATCCGTCACGTGCGGCGCCGCGCAATCCATCAATCCCGACCGTTGCAACCAGCATGGTCAAGCCAACCAGGGCAAGATTGGCCAGCACGCCGCAGATGAGAAGATACCAGCGCAGCAGGTTACGCACCTGTCTTCTCACGCAGGGTGTGCGCAGCTTCGAGGCGCTGGAGCCAGGCCAGCGTCTCCTGCTCCACGCGCTCGCGCCACTCCATGCGCGCGAACGTGTGGTTTGCGTCGGGTAACGTGACGGTCAATACCGAAGGTCGCGACAGCAACGATCGCCAGGTCGGATCGGCGGCGCATAGCTGGCGAAACTCACCGGCAGTGAAATCGTCGCCGCTCAGAATAACGAGGCTGGGGCCGTTGAAGACCAGCCAGCCTTGACGCATGCGGTCGATGAAATGTACCTGGTGCGTGACTGCTGGACTTGCCGCGACCAACGCGCGTCGCAGATACCCCGACAGACTGCTGACAGAATCACGCCAGTCAAGATCGAAGCTGAACAGCTTGCGCCAGAACTCCGCGCTGCGCAGGCGGCCCGCATAGTAGGTTTTCAAACGCACTTTTGCTTCAGCCTCAACGGTGTGCACCCACGGGTTGAGCAGCACCAGTCCAGCAACGCGGCCATCGTGCAAACCATACATGAGCGCTGCGGATGCGGCGTCGCACAGGCCCCAGATGACCACCTGCTCGGCACCTGACTGAACTATCAGCGTATCGACAGCAACGCGAAGATCATCGGCGATGGCTTCGAAGTCCCGCGCCTCGCCCGCGCTGTCGCCAAGCCCACGGTAGTCAAAACGCAAGACCGGAAAGCCGCCTGCCGCCAGCGCGCGCGCCAGCAGCACGAATTGGCGGTGACTGCCGACACGATACTGCGGACCGCCAACAACGACGACGACGCCGAGTTTGCGCGAAGCCGCGTGCAGAATGCCGATGAGCTCATCACCGTCGACCGTCATGCTGAGCGCGGTTTCGTTCATCGCGACTCAGCGCACAGCCGTCAACTGCAGCGCTGTCAACGTTGCCGCTATCGCCTCCGTCGGCAGCGCAATCTCCTGGGTCGCCCAGAACTGGTCGCAATCGACCGACTCCGTCGAAATTTCTGTCCCGGCGGCGAGCAACGCAGCGGTGAGCTCTGCTACCGGCATACTGACCGGACCACCGCCGCGTTTGAATTCGAGCACGCTGATGTGCGCGGCTGCTGTCAGTTGCTCAGCGCCGAGGTTCGATGCAGCAAGGCCGTCGGTCAGTTCAGCGGTGAGTGCATAGCCCGCGACTTCGACCACCTCGCCGCGCTGCAGCTGCGCCTGCAGCTCAGCGACCGATACGCCGGCGCCAGCCATCCGCTCGGCCATGCTGCGTACGCGAAGAAACTGCTGCAGAAACCGCCCGCCGCTCAGTACCGGCTGCCAGAACACGAGTTGCCTGCCGGCCAGGACGTTGCGCGCGCGCTGCATATCAGCCAGCAATAATGCGCCGCTGCGAACAGCTACATGCGCGGGACGCGCTGCAGGGTAGCGCGCCGTAAGCCAGTCATCGGCAGCCAGCAGATCCGCGACCCAGTGTGCCCAGGTGGCGGCGCCGAAATCGCCCGCGCTATCGCCGGTACCCGACAGATCCGCCAGCAACACGGCGCACCCGTTGCTCGCGAGCTGCTGCGCCAATCGGGCCAGCAGCGGGCGGCACTTGTTCATCTCCTCGGCGAACGGCGGCGTAAGCAGGACCCGACAGCGCACGTCGTCATCCGCTGGGGCATGCTGCAGACAGAACAATTGGCGACCACCCAGCGTCTTGAAGTCCGCCGTCACACACCAGTGCCGGCCAGGCGCCGATCGACGCGGACGCTTACCGTGAGTGTCGTCGGGGGCTTCCGGCGAGAACGTGCTCGTGTCGGACTGGCGCTCCAGATTCAACGTCACGCAGTTCAGCGAACGACGGCGCAGGTGGCCATCAGGGCGCGCATTTGGCGCGCACGAAAGCGGTCAGAGTACCGACAGTTTCGAACACGGTGGCGTCGATGTCGTCGTCGTCAATGACTATCCCGAAACGATCCTCGATTGCCGTCAGGACGGAGACTACAGCCATGGAATCGAACTCCGGCAGATGGCCGAGCAGACGGGTATGTTCGTCGAGCGCGACGCGGCCGATATCGACACTGAGTATCTCAATCAGGATCGCGCGGATTTCTGGTAAGGGCATCGTGAATTCATTCCATTTGGCGATCAGCGTCGACTTCGAACCGACGACCGGAGCCGATGATTCAGACCGACAAGGTCCAGGCACTATTGTTGCGTCCAATCATCGCGCTTGGCACTGCGACTGGCAAGTTCAGCACGTGCTGAAACCAGTGCGTGCAACGTCCGCCGGTTGGAAATTCAGCGCCTTGCGTGTACTGTAGCGGCGGTTCATACACCCTGACAGCGTCATGTCACGAACTGTCACAAATCCGCCTGCCCGCCGATCAACATACAGCCCGGAACATGAGCGCATTGCCCCCTCGATCAGTCTGGAATAGCGGCCGGTTTGTTTGCGCCTTGATACTGGCGGCTCTCGGTATAACCGCAGCGAAAAACAGCAGCGCGACGTGCACGTCGACTGTCCTGCCGGGTTATCGAATCAATTATTCGGACAAAACGCCGGCCAACGCCTTTCTGGTCAAGGACATCACGATCAACCACTGCAACGCGACCGTGCAGGCGCTGCGCGGCGACATCCACGGCAATCCACGGTTCATCATGAACGACATCAACTACACGCTGGAGCGTGTCCCGAACCATCGCCAATGCCTGGCCGCAGTAGTGAAATACCAGGCGAAGAAAGGCTACCCGTTCTATCCCGAACAGGTTCGATTTCCGACTGCGGAGTGCTATCTGCTCAATGCGCAGCAGTTGTTCCCGAAAGACACCTACGTGGTCAGCCTGATGGGCGTCAATCAGTTCACCCGCCAAGACTACGACGCGGCAGCCAAGACCTTCGAGTCCGTCCTCGAACAGCAGCCGAACAATGCTGAAGTGCACTACAACCTGGGCTTGACCTATTTTGCGCTGAAGGACTATTCGCGATCTGCCAAAGCGGCCACGGAAGCTTATCGCCTGGGCTTCCCGCTGCCGGGTCTGAAACGAAAGCTGAGTCAGGTCGGCGCCTGGCCACCCGCTGCGAACTGAGGCCGTGACTGTCGCTGCGCGCGCGGACGAGACCGCCGCGAGTTCGCGATTGCCTGCCGCTTTTCGCGACTGGTTCGGTTTACGGTCGCCAGCGACGGTCGCCACACTGGGCCACCAGCTGCATTACACCTTTGACGGTCAGTCCGCGCTATATCAGGCGTTCGCCGCAATGCGTTCGACGTTTCCCGGGCGAGTGCTGGTGCCGGCTTATCATTGTCCGACTGTGGTCGAACCGATAATCCGCGCGGGCTATGCAGTCGACTACTACGACGTACTGCCTGATCTGCGCCGACCGGCACGCCCTTTCGAGGAACTGCTGACACCGGCCCATGCCGTGGTCGTGGTAATAAATTATTTCGGTTTTGACTTCGATTTGAGCAGCCTGCCGCGGAACACGCCAGGGCACGGCCCCGTGCTCGTCGAGGATTGCTGCCATTCGTTTCTGCACGGCAGCGGCATGGCGTTGAACGGCCAGCGTGGCGACATCGCCGTCTACAGCTTCAAGAAGCTGGTGCCGTGTTATACCGGTGGCGCAATCCGCTATAACCGTCACGACCTGCCGCGACCGCCACGTCCGCGCGGCGTACCTCTGAACCGCCAGTATGCGCATGCGCGCCAAATTCTGAGTGACTCGTTGTCGGGTAGCGATATTTCAGTTTTACAAGCGCTGAACTCGACCCCGGTACGCGCGCCGCTGACCGGACCCGTCACCCTGCCACCGCTGGAACAGGCGTATCCGTTTCCGCAAGACAGTATCGAATCGACGATGCCGCCGCTTGCCCGCCGCATCCTCGCCCGCACCGACCTTGTCGCGTGCGCGAGGACACGCCGGGCGCACTATCGACGGATCGCCGAATGCCTGCAGGAGATCCCGGCAATCGAACGTCCGCTGCATGAGATAGATGCCACAACGTGTCCGTGGGGCTATCCCATCCTGCTGCCGGATCGCGCCGCAGTCGATTATCGACTCAGCAATCTCGGCGTGCCGTTCAACACTTTTGGCGAACAACTGCACCCGACGCTGCGCGCCGTGGCAGGCAATTTCCCGCAAGCCGCAGCGCTCTCCAGACGGCTGCTGTTTCTCGCCACCCACCAGGGGTTGAGTACCATTCAGGTCGAGCGTTTCTGCGCCGCTATCGTGAAATTCTTTGCCGGCCAGCCGCATTCATGACGACCCCGGGCGATAACGCTCACTTGCTGACGAAGGCGCCTATCCCTGGAGGTCAGCGCTCGAATGACACGCGGCGACGGGTGCTGCTGGTCGCATTTCATTTTCCGCCTTTCGCCCAGAGCAGCGGCTTGTTGCGAACATTCTGTTTCGCCCGCGACCTGCTGGCGCTCGGTTGGCAGTCGATCGTTCTGACTGTCACGACACGGGTCTACGAGAACAGTCGTGACGACCTGATCGATCAGGTGCCACCGGCGGTGATAGTCGAACGCGCGGCGGCCTGGGACACCGCGCGCGACTTCGCACTGGCCGGCCGCTATCCGAACTGGCTCGCGCTGCCGGATCGCTGGTGGAGCTGGCTGCCCGGCGCATCGCTGTTGGCATTACGCCGTTGGCGCAGCTGGCAGGCGGACGTCATCTGGTCGACTTACCCGATAGCGACGGCACATCTCATCGGCTGGTTGTTGGCCCGTGTCTCCAGACGCCCATGGATCGCCGACTTCCGCGATCCGATGGTTGAGCAGGACGAACGGAGTGGCGAATGGATCCCGCATGATCCGCGCCTGCGCCGGCTGCGTCTTTGGATCGAGCGCGCCTGCATGCGCCGGGCAACGCGGCTGGTCTTCTGTACCGAGGGCGCACGCCAGATCTGCCTGCGCCGGCATGGCCAGGTTCACGCCGACAAATGCGTCGTCATTCCGAACGGATTCGACGAAGAAATCTTCAGCGAAGTCGAACGCAGTCTGGCACCGATAATGCGTGCAGCAGACGCTCCGATCACCCTGGTGCACAGCGGCATCATTTATGCCTCGGCCGACCGCGATCCCAGCGCATTTCTGCAGGCTGTCGGCATGCTCAAGCAGTCCGGTGCGGAGAACGCGGCAACACTGCGCGTCGTCTTACGCGCAAGCGGCAACGATGCACTGTTCAGTTCGATTGCCGAGCGCTGCGGTTGCCGGGATATGGTCGAACTGCTGCCGGCATTGCCTTATCAGCTGGCCATTGCAGAAATGTTTCACGCTGACGGTCTGCTGATATTTCAGGGCTATCCATCCAATCCGGCAATCCCGGCCAAGCTGTACGAATACATTCGCGTTGGCCGCCCGCTGTTTGCGATGGCCCATGCTGCCGGCGAAACCGCCCGCCTGGTCGAATCCGCTGCACTCGGCCGTGTGGTCGACCTGGAAGACAGCGTCGCTATCACCCAGGAGCTCTCGGACTTTTTGCGCGATCTGCGCGCCGGTACATTGTCCGGACCAGCGCCGGCCGACATTGCGCGCTTCGCGCGACACGAACGGGCAGTCGAACTGGCCCGACTGCTCGACCAGGTAACAGCAGAGTACCAGGCGTGAATCGCCGTTGTCGGCGAAGCGTCGGTCTAGGCAGATTCTCCCGCGGGTGACACAGCCGACTCACTGCGTAGCCAGCCACGCATCTGCCCCAGCACCCGCAACAGGTGTGCGCGGACAGTCCGCCGATGCAGGGTCAAATCGCGACGTCGATACGTCAACGCCGTCCACTTCATCTTGAAATCGTCGCATTTACCGCAGAAGTCATAGCGTGTGACACCTTCCGCTATCAGGTCGGGCAACGCAAATGTTTTCAGCACATGGCCAGGCGAGTGATCGCGCATTGAGACCTTGTAGCTTTCTTTCAGATCATGGAAAACAGGTCCGAGCCGGATGCCGTAAATATATGCTATCGGTTCCTGGTTAAAACTCAGAACGTGGCCACGCAACCATCCACGCTCGGCCGCGACCGGCGAAAATCGCTCATAGAATGCACGCTGCGTGTCGTTCGCCGTTATCGAGGTGCCAGAGCCCTCTTTCCATGACCCTTTTTCGATGTCATACATCGCCTGCAGAAAAGGAGCTACTTCGGCCGGCGTGGTATAGAGGCGATAGCCGAGTTCGCCCTCCTCGCCCAGTTTCTTGCGACTGGTGCGCAATAACCAGCGGAATTTCTTCGACAGCGAGTCGAAATAAGTGTCCCAGCTGTCAGGTAAGTCAATGTAAGGAGAATCGCTGACGGCTACTGTTTCGAGGGTATATCCCCGCCGCTCTGCTGCCGCTACCACGGCACGATGCGAAGCCGAATCGTCGACCAACGTCAGGCACAACCAGTCCCACGTCGCCTCATCCGCCAACAGCGCATCGAGCAGTCTTTCGGCAAATTGCGCTGGCTCTCGCGCCAGCAGTCGATTCCGACCCGAATACAGCTGAGACAGCGCATTCAACTTGCGACAGCGGATCCCGCGAACACGCTCGACGCTGCGGTAATACGGGAACAGACCGTCCAGCTCGCCGCCTGCACCAGCGACGGCGATCCTTGCAGGTGCGCCGTCCAGGTGACTGTAACGCAATGCTTCGCTCCACTCGGCGGTCGTCGTGATATCGAGATCGCGACTGTCCGCCAGCGAGTCCTGCGTTAGCGCCAGCCAGGCATCGGCGAACGTCGGCTCGCTGTCGTCAAGATTGCCGAGAACGACCGCCAGCGGCTGATCTGGAGATGGTGATGTAGACAGGGTGACTCGCTTCATGAGTGCGGCCGCAGGGTTGCGGCAAACAGGGCGATTATACGTCGCGATCGACGAGATAGTTGCTGCGGGACTATCAATTTTCCGCTAGATTCGGCCGCTAGCTCCATTCCATGAACCGCGCTCGCGCGCGTCCGCCGACCTCATCGAGATGCAGACACCGTGGCACTACTCTCCTCGCTCGAATCTGGAACCTTGCCGATGAAAGTCTCCGTGCATGATGCCCTGCCTCCGGCGCCGGCATGGGATGGGCTATTTGCTCATTGCGCGACGTCGGATGCTTTCGCCTCGCGGGCCTGGTACGAGAATTTTGTAGCCAATGTCGTCGGCACCGATGGTCAGGTGCGTTTTATCCTCGCCGAGGACGACGGCGGAGCACCTGTCGCCTTGCTGCCGTTATGGCAGCGCAGGGCTCAGGGGGTGGTCGGGATGAAGCGGCTGGAGAGCCTCGGCAACTATTACACCTGCCTGTATCAGCCGCTGCTCTGCGCTGACCAACGGCTTGCGGCACATGGCCTCGACGCGCTGGTCGATTATCTTGCGCGCCAACGCGGCAGCTGGTCCGTGCTCGAACTCCGCCCGTTACCCGATACGCCGTGGTACCTCGACCATCTACGTGAGCGTTTTGCGCAGCGTGGCCTGCCGGCATCGACTTCTGTCGCTTTCGGCAACTGGTATATCGATGTCACCGGCATGAATTTCGAGGCCTATTTCGAGAGCCGACGCAAAAAGATGCGCAGCACTGTGCGAGGCAAAACTGCTCAACTGCAGACGCAGTACGCATTCGAGATCCGTATTCTCGACAAGCTCGAAGACGTCGAGGCTGGCTTCGACGCTTACCGCCAGGTATACGAATCGAGCTGGAAACAGGCAGAACCCTATCCGGAGTTCATTCCCGGCTTCATGCGGCTGCTGGCTCGGCAGGGGCAGCTCCGACTCGGCATTCTGACCCTCGACAAACGCCCGGTGGCGGCCCAGTTATGGTTTGTTGCCAATCAGGTCGCGCATATATTCAAGCTCGCCTACGACGCTGAATTTTCTCAATTTTCGGTCGGCACACTGCTGACCATGAAGCTGATGGAGCACGTGCTCGATGTCGACAAGGTCGTGTGCGTGGATTTCCTGAGTGGGGATGACGAGTACAAGCAGCAGTGGATGTCGGCGCGCCGCGAACGTGTTGCAATCGAAATCGTCAACGATCGATCGCTTGCCGGCCTGTGGCTCAATACGCGCCGGACGCTAGGCCGGCTGCGGAGGCGATGGCAATCGACACCTTAGCAACGCATCGTCGGCGCCTGCTACTGGTCACGTTTCATTTTCCGCCAGCCTATGGCTCAGGCGTGCAGCGGATGATCGCGTTTGCCCGCGACCTGGCGGATCTCGACTGGGACGTCGACGTTCTGACGATACAGTCATCGGCGTTGCCGGATACCGCAGCGGAACGCTTGGCCGATATCACGCCGGCGACCCGGGTCATACGCGCTTTCGGCCTCGACAACGCGCGGCAGCTGTCGTTTCGCGGCAAGTATTCGCGTCGACTCAGCCTCCCCGACCGTTGGATCAGTTGGCGCGCAGGAGGCGTGATCAGCGGCCTGCGTTATATTCGCGCTGAACGGCCCGATGCCATCATGTCGAGTTTCCCGATTGCGACCAGCCACCTCATCGCGGCTGATCTGGCATGGATCACCGGGCTGCCATGGCTGGCCGATTTTCGCGATCCGATGGCGCAGGACGAGTATCCGAAGAACGCTGCCGAATGGCAGAGTTATCGACGCGTCGAAGAACGTGTCGTCCGCCGCGCAGCTGCCCTGTCGTTCACGACCCACGGCGCGCTGGATTACTATCTTGCACGTTATGGCGCGCGTTACGGCGAGCGGCTGGCGCAACGTTGCCATATCGTAGCTAACGGTTATGACGAACGTGTCTTCGCCGAGATCGAACGCAACGCCCCGGCAACTCGCCTGGCCGGCAGCCCTCTTACTTTGTTGCACAGCGGGCTGCTGTATCCATGGGAGCGGAATCCGCTGCCGTTCTTTCATGCGCTGAAGCGCCTGCAGAACGAGAACTTCTGGTCAGCGAATCCAGCTCGTTTCGTGTTCCGGGCAAGTGCTTACGACGACCATTTCGGCGCTGTCGTTGCCGACCTTGGCCTACAGGCGCTGGTCGAGTTTCGACCGCGTATCGCCTATCGTGACGCGTTGCGCGAGATGCTTGAGGCCGACGCCTTGATTCTGTTTCAGGCCGGCAATTCAAATTTCCAGATCCCGGCGAAAGCCTATGAGTATCTGCGTGCGATGCGCCCGATACTTGCAGTCGTTGATCCGGCGGGCGATACCGCGGATCTCATGCGCGCCTGTCACAGCGACTATATTGCCGATATCGAGTCGGAACAGGCGATTGCCGAAACACTGCGACGCCTGATGCCGGCACTGCGGGCCGGTACCGTCCCGGTGCTGGAGCGCGGCACCGTACAGACCTATTCGCGCCAGATGGCCGCCGGTACCCTGGCCGGCGTGCTGGACCGTATCGCGGAGAACAACCGCCGGTGATGAATATGGCCAGTTCGCCGTTGTCATCGAGCTAATGGATTCGTTACAAGGTGAGTGAGAGAGCGAGGACAGCTTGACCCGCAGTCGAGGCGAAACGTGCTCCCGCCTGATCGAACTCGCCGTTATTCAACTGGCAGCCGACACCATTCGGGAGATGACCGTGGAGACCACTAGCACCTGGAATCGAACAGACGACGCCTATCTCCTCAGCGTCGTCCTGTGTACCTACAATCGGGCGCCCAAACTACCGGAAAGCCTCGACAGCCTGCGCGCACAGCAGGCCAGCGACCAATTGCGCTGGGAACTGGTGTGCGTCGACAATAATTCGAATGACGATACGCGCGCCGTACTGGAGGATTTCGCGCGTGCGTCCGGTATCCCAATGACCTATGTTTTCGAACCGCAGCAGGGCCTCGCCTGCGCGCGCAACACCGGACTTCGCCATGCGCGTGGTTCGATTATCGCGATGACGGACGACGATTGCATTGCGGCACCGGATTGGGTGGCATCGATTACCTCTGAGTTTGCCGCTGACCGCGAGCTCGCGCTGCTCGGCGGCCGCGTCGAATTGCACAACCCGCTCGATTTACCGCTCAGTTTGCGGACTGGTCTCGAACGCAAGGCTTTCAGCCTCGATGCGCTGTTTAATCTGATCCCAGGCTGCAATATCGCTTTCCGGCGCGAAGTAGTCGAGCGTGTCGGCCCGTTCGATCCGGATTTCGGTGCCGGTGGTCCGCTGATTTCCGCGGAGGATTGTGAGTTCGTATACCGCGTCCATCGCGCCGGCCTGAAAATTGTCTACGTGCCGGACATCGTCGTGCGACACGATCATGGGCGTCGCACGGACAGTGACCGTCAAAAACTCGATAGCTGGTACGTCACCGGTCGCGGCTCCTTCTATGCGAAGTGGATCAGTCGCGGCGACCTGGCAGCAGCTCGCCTCGCTTACTGGGAGACGTATGCACTAATCAAAGGTAGCCTGCCAGGCGCAGGAGACGTACAGTCGCGCGCGAAACATCGGTTGTTTCTCCGGTATCTGCTGCGCGGGGCCTTGGCATTTCCTAAAGCGCGCCTGGCACGTCTCGTTGGTGCGCGCTGAATGATTGCGATCGATGGCAACCGCGCTCAGCGTTCCATGGCGCGCGACCAGCCTGATAACATCTGGTAAGTACGCGGCAACTTTGCCTTGAGTGCAAACTTCAAGGGGGAGGTATTGCGATAAGCCAGCGTCGCGAGCAGGGCTGCTGGCAGAGTCGACCTGACCATATGCCCCTCCGGCCACAGCACGTTGGATCGCATGACTGGATCGTATAGCGCGCGCCAGGCCCAAGCGAAATTCAGGCGCGGGCCGAATTCGAAGTGGCGTGTTTCTGCCTGATCGCTGGAAAACCGATAGCTGCCGATTGCCTCGGCCTCCGACTTGGATGGATTCGTGCGCAGACTGCGCACGACCTCGCGCGCAGCCGTGCGGTAGGCCTCCATGGACTCTTCGCGCCCGGCCCACCGATAGCGATCGGCAAACGCGAAGATCCCGTCACGTAGTGCGGCGAGCGGCCAATGCAACTGCGTGTCGTCGGCGCTGCTGGCGAGTATCGGCTGACTGACACCTTCCCGTTGTGCATAGCCGGTCGTCGTGCCGTGGTCGGCGGTGCAGAAAATCTCCATGAAGTTCGCGAAGTTGATGAATTCCTGCGTGTTGTCGGCAAGACCCTCGTGATTGAACATGAATGCGACCTTGTCCAGATCAGCGCTGGCATAGCGATGACCGTGGATAAATCCCCAATAAAAGCCGGTGATGTGCGGTGCCTGCGGCCAACCACGGATCGCCGCGCACAAAGACGTTTGCAGATTACCGTGCCAGCCCAGGTCGACCATACCGATATTGGGGTCGGAAAAAATACCGACATCTTCCAGATAGGAAATCAAGGTTGCGCGGGCCTGTTCAGCGCGCTGCATTACGTCAGCACACAGCGCTGGGTCTTCGAACATCGCTTGTAACTGACGCAAATCCGACTGGCTGAGATGTTCGCCGACTGTCACGCGGCGTTGTAAGGCTGTCGTCGCCGGTTCACGCAGATGCTGGCCGGTGAGCCCGATGCGGCGCGCAATACCGTCGAGATTCACGCCACGGTCCCAGTTCAGGATCCACGCCAGCTCACGCGCAGAAATGGCGCGCAATGCGGGCAGATGCCAGGCCTGACGCGAACCATGAAGATAGCGAAGGTCCAGCGCGCCGCCAATCCGAGGCAGCAAGCGCTCAGCGATCTTGAGCAGGATCTGGCCGTCGCGCGCGACGAAATACAAATGCTTGATGGCGCGCGCCTGCGCCGTACGCAATATCCAGTCGACGAAAGGTACGAGTAGCGGTCCGGCCACACCGGCACCGATGTCGAAAAGTGCGTCGTCGATGTCGCGCTCGTCAGACTTTCGGTCGAGGCGCGCCAGACGTGATGCGCCGGCGATCTGGCTTAGATGCAGATACTCACCGGCACTACACTGCACTGTGTGCCATTTGATTTCGTGACGGTCGAGCGTGGCGCACGCGAAATGGCGCGATTGGATCCCAACCTTGCGCGCCTGCTCGATATCACTGTGCAGGTTGTCACCGGTGTGGATCAGATCACGCGGCGAAATGGCCATGTCCTGCAGGACATGGCGAAACAATGTGCCATGGGCCTTGGTCATGCGGGCCGTGCTCGATACGTAGAGTCTGTCCTCCGCAGGGACGAAGGCGCCGCTTGCGATAAGCATGGTGGCAATGGTGTCGTGCGGCAGATAAGTGTCAGAGATGAAAACAAGGCGCGCGCCACCGGCACGCAATGTGGCAATTCGCGCCACCGTCTCGGCCACCGGCCTGACCGACTGCAGCTCCAGTTCGATTTCGAGCCCTGCTAACTTCGTGGCGATATCCGGCGACCATTGCTGCGCGGTACACAGTTCGCCGTAGATTTCCGCGAGTGTCACTTCTTCGGCCATCGTTGCCTGCCGCGCACGACGCTCAGCTTGCATACGCTGGAGGCGAAAGTCAGTGATGACCTCACCGCCCAATACACCACGTTCGATCGCTCGTTGCGCGACCATCGTGAACAGTGCTGTCGGGTCGCCTACTACACGTGTCAGCACCGTGTCGAAGACGTCGAACGAGTGGAGCACCTCAGTCCTTTTTTGCGACACAGAGTAGATTCAGGGATAGCGGGATGCTGCGGCCTTCGGCACCGAGTTCGACCACGCATTCGAGCCGACGGAAGCCGCGGACCAGTGAATACAACAGCCAGTAGCGCATGGCGCGCCAATACCAGCTGCGCATGAACCACGAACCAAACAAACGCTTGGGCTTCGGCACGCGCGGGCGCTCTTCTGCGGCGCCGATGGTCATCGTTCGGAAGCCGCAAGTGTAAAGCAGGAATTCGAGGCTGACTTCCGTGAAACTGGTATGGTGCGTGAGATCGTTATAGCGAAACCGTGCGGCCAGCGACGAATTGGCGTTCGGCACGGTCGCCATCAGGATCCCGCCCGGTTTGAGCGCGCCATGGATGGCGGCGCATAAGGTTATTTGCTTATCCAATGGCAGATGTTCGATGAGGTCGAAAGCCAACACCATATCGTAATGATCGGTGAAATCGGACAGGTAGGCGGTGCTGTCATCGACGCGGGTCACGGCTAGACCTTTGCGCTGGCTCGCAGCGACCTGGCTTACGTCGGCATCGATGCCGCAGGCATGAACAAAACCGGCTTCCTTGCAGGCGTTCAGCGCGAAACCCATGCCGCAACCAATCTCGAGGATCTGCGCAGCGCGGTCCTTGGGCCAATAGGGGCCGAGCAGCTCCCGATACTTGGCTGTCATTCGCACATAGTGTTCAGGTGTATCGGGATTCCAGCGTGTGTAGTAATGACCGTAGTCGAGTTCGATGCCATTCATGTACTGATCCCGAAATTCATCGCACGGTTACATAAACCATGATGGCAGATGCGACGGCAATGGTAAAAAGTACCGTTCACACGCGTCGCGTCGACCATCCCCGACGCCGGAACGCGGTGACCTTTTGCAGAATCTGCAGTTCCGGTCCGGGCGGCCGCCCGGCGGCAGCCCACAACGCCAACTCAGCCAGACAATAAACGACAGCTCCGACGCCGACCAGAATGAGCAAGTTGACGAGATTGTTCGTGTCCATCCGCAGTACCTTCAACTGACCTTCCGCCGCATTGATGGCGAACAGCATGACCCCGGCAGCCAGCGCCGGACGCCATACAGCGCCGACCAGGCTACTGACTGCAATACCGGCGACACGCGACAGCACCCAGCAACTGATTGGTGTCATGACAACCAGCGTGATCAAGAAGGCAAACGAGGCACCGACCGGCCCGCGCGTCGAACACAGGTAATACAACAGGGGTAGCAATAACGCGAGTGAAGCTAACGTCAACCACGACAGAATGCGTGGCTTACCGATAGCCAGATAGATATAGCCTGAGTTGCCGTTGACCGCGTTGATCATGCCGTACAGACTCGAGATTTCTACTACCGGCACTGCTGCTGTCCATTGCGCGCCGAGCGCGACCTCGACCAGATAGGGCGCGACAGTATAGGTGCCCAGCCCGATAGGAATAGCGATCAAGGCGATGAATGCAAGAATTTCGACATAGGTACGAGCCAACGCGACCGGCTGTTGAGCGAGGGCGGAAAATGCCGGAAAACTCGCGCGGCTGATCGGCGCTATCGCTTCAGTGGTCGATAATGTTGCGATCTCGTGGCCAATATTGAAAATGCCGACCGCGGCCGGCGTCGACAGTCGGCCCAGTAGCAGTTCGGGTGAGCGATTGCTCAGGTAGTTGAGAAAATTATTCAACAGCAGCCATTTCGAGAAACCGATGATTTCGCGGTGATGCGTCAGGTCCCAGCGCGGCCGGAATGGATGCATTGCGTAGCTGAGTATCAACTGTATGACGGCTGTAGTCAGAATGCCGGTCACCAGTACCCAGTGACTCTGATGGTAAATTACCAGGCTGATGGTGGCGACAAAACCCGCCAGCTTGGCGCTGACGTTCAGAACGAAGTCCTTGTGAAATTGATAGTTCTTGCGGAAATCGACAATACCGATATTCATCAGTCCGCCGATCAGAAACATCGGGCTGATCGCGAATAACATCGGCACGATACGCGGCTCGCGAAAGAACTTCGACGCGGGGACCGCCACCAGCATGGTCAACAGCGTAAGAATAACGCCGAACACAGCCTTGATGGTCCAAGCCGTGTTGTAATGTGCGGTGGTGGCCTGCTGGTTCTGGATCAGCACCGTGTCGAAGCCGAAAGCCTCGAGCAGTTGCACGATCGCGTAAACCGACATCGCGATCGCGACCAGGCCGAAATCCTCCGGCTGTAGCAGCCGCGCCAGAATCAGCATGCTGATGAGGCCGATGCCGCGATTCAGAAAGCGCGTCGCTACAGTCCAGATCGCCGCCATCGTGATTTTGCCGCCGGTCATGGCGTCGGGTTCTCGTTGCGCGCAGCGCCTGTTTGCATCCTGTCTTTGCCCAATCGTGAACTCGTGGTAAAAAATTCCACAAAAACGGAGAGCCGGTACACCCTCGGTGTTGGCGAGATAATTCTGACCAGGGTCCTTAGCGCCGGATTATAGGCATGCTGCTGCCGGCAGCGCCCTAGGTATCGGCCTGTCGTGGATTGAACTTCAATCGGAGCGCGCCATCGGAGCGCGCCATCGGGGCTGCTATCGCGGCACGCAGTGGAGCGCTCTCAGGACCCAGGCTCCAACCCGTCAGCGGGATACAATTCAGGCGCGAAGCCTGGCAGTACAGGCACTGCCGGCCCCGCGCTATCAGTCTTCGTTACAGCCGCGGTTTACGGCCCCAGCAGAGCGTCGACGTTGAACGGCTTTGTCGACATGATCAGGTGATCGTAGCGGACTTCGCCCGGGGCATGCACGATAGACCGATCTTTGCCGGTCATGTAGACCGTCAACATCAAGTGCTCGAACCCGCCGTTCCCGCGGAAAGTAAACTCGTTGGTCTCAATATAACGCTTCCAGGTACCGCCCTCGGTCTTGTGCCACATCACCACCCGGCTATTGGGTTGGCCATAAGTGCCAATGTTCACCTCGATATAGAAGTTCTCCCAAACATTGGCGTGCGTGATTGCGCAGCCATTAAAGCTCGACTTGATACCCTGGTAAGTGCAGTTGTAGTCCGGATAGTGCAGACGCAGATCGGATGGTCCCAAAGGCAAGGTAAAATGCCCGGCACCACATTCGGTGTAAGGCACGAAGATCGGCGATGAGTACAGGTGGGTCTGTGTCAATTCGAGATCCGTGCACGGCGACGAGCCTCGCCACATGGTGAATTCCTTGCGGCCCTCCAACGCCAGCGCCGCCGTATCGGCCTTGATGCGGTAGGAGAGTGCGAGAAACTTGCCTTCGCCAAAAGGCGGAAACGCCACGGCGTACTGGCCACCGGCGTTTGCCCCGCTGCCCGACGGGATGTTGAAGACCAGATGGCCCTTCGCCAAGTCGAGGTGCGGCGTCGTGTCACCTCCAATCAGCTGGCCATCGAGGCTGTTTTCGCGACCGAAGTTGTCGCAGATGAAGACTCCGGGTTGGGAGCAGACATTAGCCCAGCCAGGCTCATTCATCTTGCACGCCACCGGATCGCCACAGCTACCTGGCGGCAGTGGGACGAGCGGCGGTTCGCTGCCTGGCGGCGGGATGCGGAACGCCTTGATGCCATCCTGTACACGCAATTGCCCAACCAGCACTTCCACGTTGTCGGCCGTCCGCACGACCTGGAACTTTTCGAAGCTGCCAAGGTGATCGACGTTTGCTGCTACCGGTAACACAGTGTTGGTCGTTGCCGTCAGCGGCCTCCACGTGTACTCCGGTTGACCGTGGGCGTTCAGTCCCGTGTAACGTAACTCGTAGACGGTGCCGCCACGCTGCGACATCCACACGAGCCAGGCGCCGCGTAAGGGCGACCATGCGAATGCATGCTGTCCCATAAGGCCAGCGGGTGCGGACCGCTGCACCGCAGTCTGCCAGCGTGATGAGGGGTTAGCCAAATCGTGCTCCGCCAGTACCGGCGGATCGGAACGGAAACTCGCCACGACGAGTTTGTCGCGCAGCGGATCGTAGCCCATCAGCGAATCGAGATTACCGACGCCATTCACCGCAGGCCAGCCGTAATAACTGAAAGTACCGGACGCGGTATTGAACGCTGTCAGTTCACCCGGTCTGCCCTGCTCCGGCTGGAACCACACAACGCGCCGCTGGGAATCATAGGCCGAAGTGCCCTCCATCGCGCCACGATGCTCGAACGGACCGCTCCAACGGCGCGTGGTCAGGCTGAACAACCAGGCATGCTGGCTATACGTCGCAAGCGGCCCGCTAATCGAAGAATTCATCAATACCAGCGAGTTGCTGGCTTGATCGAATGCCAGCAGATCATAGGTATGCGGCGGTGCCGGTGTACCGTTGGGATAGGCGCCTTTGGGGTACGGCCACACTATCGGGCCGGGATACGGATTGCTCAATCGTTGCCAGCGCGGACCGCCGTTGGTGCCGCCGCACAGGTCCAGTCCGATGACTTCGTTGCCGGCGTAGTCCGTGTGGCCACCGCCAAAATACAACAGCCCTCCGCAGCGCCCCAGCGTCGGCGCATAAACACCGCTGTTCCACGCCTGCCAGATAGACCGGTAGCCGCTATTACCGCGATAAGGTGGGGAGTTCGGAAAATTGGGATTCGCTGCAGGATCGAGCGCCGGATCGACATCGCTGGCCAGATTGTCTGCATTGATGCTGCCCCAATGTCCTGGCGCGATGGCCGCTGCCTGCGCCGCAAATGGAGTCGCCGGCCGCTGATTTGCCGGAGGCGGCACTATCGGTGGCACCACAACAGGGGGCACTACTGTCGGTGGCTTCACCGCAGGCGGCGTTGCGACTGGCGAGGCCGGGCTGGGAAGCCCCGAATTACCTGTCGGCAGGAGACCTGGCGCCGCCGTCGAAGCAGGCAGTCGAAATGCGAATACACCATCGGCCAATCGCATCTGTCCGACCAGCACTTCAGTGCCGCCGGTGAACTCAACCACCTGAAATTTTTCGAACGTGCCATTCGCGGTGACGCCGCTCTTCAGCGGCACTATCGTGTTGGAGCTGGCAGTCAGGTTAGTCCAGCGATAAACCGGAGCACCATCACTGGCGGTATTCACGTAACGCAATTCGTAGACGTTCGCCCCGGCTTGTGCCATCCACACGATCCAGGCACCGCGGCGACTCGACCAGGCCATCGCATGCTGGCCCGTCAAAGTTGCCGGTGCATTCTCCTGACGCGCAACGATCCACGGTAGTCTGGCGTCGTCCAGGCGATGCTCGGCGAGTGTCCGCAATCCACCTCGGAAGCTGGTCTGAACCAGCCGATCGCGACGTGGATCGTAGCCCATCAATGAATCCAGGCTGCCGACGCCAGCCCGCTCCGGCCAGCCGTAGTAGGAGAAGGCGCCTGTGGCAGGGTTGAATGCCGTCAGTTCGCCGCTCTTGCCCTGCTGCGGTTGAAACCAGACGACTTTGCGTCGCGTGTCGTAGCTGGAAACGCCGGTGCTCGCGCCTCGATGCTGAAATGGCCCGCGCCATTGGCGATGTGTGAGATCAAACACCCACGCATTCGGTGCCGTCAGCGGCGCAGTCGTCCCACGATAGGACTCCAGAACAACCAGCGATTTACCAACGGGGTCGTAGGTCAACAGATCGTAGGTGTGCGGTGGCACCGGGGTGTTGTTAGGGAACGCGCCGTTCGAGCGCGGCAAGGTTATTGTACCGCTGTACGGATTGCTGAGACGCTGCCAGACCGGTGCGCCGCTGGAACCGCCGCACAGGTTCAGCGCTATGACGGCGTTGCCGAAATAATCATTGGCGCCACCAAAATGGAGGATTGAGCCGCAGGCACCGAGTTCTGGTGCTAGCGCGCCACTGTTCCATGCCTCCCACACCGATCGATAGCCTGAATTGCCTGCGTAACGCGGGGTTCCCGGGAACGATGGATTAGCTGCAGCATCGAGGCCTGGATCAACATCGTTAGCTGAGTTCTCGGTCGTGATCGCAGCCCATTGTCCAGCTCCGATACGTGTGACCCAAGCCGGTGGCGCGGCAGCAAAAGCGGCGCTACAAATACCCAGCATGCCAACGACGATAAGCAACGCGCTGCCGGGGCGACGTTGGTGACTTGCCGCTGAGAAAGTCGGAAAGGCGAACTTCATATGTACACTCGTTTTGCGCTGGTCAAATGCAACTTGTCGAATCGGCAGATAGCGGCCACCGTCGACTGGAATGCTGAATACCAATTGAACTGGAAATTAATTACGGGCGAGCGAGCGGTGCGTTGCGGCTGCAAGCGGCAAAGTGGCGCGGGCACGTATCCGATATGGCGGGCGAAGTCTAGCGGGTACCACACACAAGAAAGGGGTGACAGTTCACAGTTCGTGACAATGTTGAGGTGCCGGGCGGGCACAGCTCATTGTTGCGACGCGACACCGCTTTTCAGCATGTGGCGCTGCAATCAGGCACGATCTGTGCGGGGGATGTAAGCCGCGAAAAAGGCGGGTCAGTGGGTCGCGAGCCAGAGTTCGAGCATCATCAGAATCCAGACGAGTTCGCCAAAATAACTTGGCGCATCGGCCGAGCGGTACAGCCGCAGCGCCTCGTCGATGAATGAGGCCTGGAAAATGCCACGCCCGCGCAGGTCGTGAAGGGCCTGCGTGGCCAGTGCGCGAAGGCCCTCGTCATCACGTAACCACAGTCCGAAAGGCAGGCCGAAGCCGTGTTTCGATTTTTCTACAATCGCTTTCGGCAGAAAATCGCCAACCGCACGCTTGTAGAAACCACGCAGACGCCCACCTTCGAGCAGGCTGGCCGAGTTCATGCCGACAGCGAGATCGACAACTTCGTCGGCCAGCATTGGATAGCAGACTTCAATCCCCGCCAGTTCACACATGTTATTAACTTTGACAAGGTCGTTGTCGGCAAGCGTGAATTTCCAATCGAGATATAGCATGCGTTGCAATGCATCGCCCGTTGCCGGCTCTGCATAACGCTGACGCCAACTGAGCCACGGTGCCTGCGTCTCGACGTTGGCCAGCCATTCGCTGTCGAACACCCGTTCCGGCAGATAGCGGTGCAGAAAATTATACGACTGAAGCCGATCAGGCAGACCCATCTCAACCTGGCGGATATAGCGAGCGCCCTTGCCGCTCACGGGCAGGCGTTCGAGTATCGGCAAAGCACGATAACCCAGCTCGATTCCGGCCCGCAACGCAGCCGGAAGGCGCGTATAGCGGTCGAACTTTTCCTGTTCGATATAGCGCGTGTTGCCGGCGAACAACTCGTCGCCGCCGTCACCGGCCAACAGCACCTCGATGCCATGCTCACGTGCATATCGGGCACAGTAGTAGGTTGGAATAACCGATGAATTGCCGAAAGGCTCACTGTAGTGCGCGGCTATGGTTGTCAACGAATCACGTACATCGGCCGGCGTGAGGAAATATTCGTGATGCGTCGCCCCGAAATGGTTCGCCGCGAGCCGTGCATAGGCCGACTCATCGTAACCCGGGGCATCGAAACCGATGGTGAATGTGGACGCTTCACCGGTGCTGCGCTTTAACATACCGGCAACCGACGAACTATCGAGTCCGCCACTCAGAAAAGCACCGCAATGGTTCTGCGCGCGCACTTCCACCGCCTGTTCGAGTGCTGCCAGCAGGGCCGGACCGCTAGTCTCGCCAGCCGCTCGTGCCGCAGCGAAATCCGGCCGCCAGTAGGGCTCACTCACCACCCCTGACGCGCTCCAGGACAGGCGCGCTGCGGGTTCGAGTTTTGCGATATCGCGATAGATGGTGCGTGGGCTCGGAATGCAGTGAAAAAATACGTAATCGTAGATTGCCTGCTGGGACAACGCCGGCCGCACATCGCTACCGGCGATGGCACTGAGACAGCTGGACAGCATCAGCCGCTCACCGTACTGCCGATAATGTACCGGACAGATGCCGAAACGATCATTGGCGACCAGCACCCGCCGATCTATCGTATCGACCAGCACGATGGCAAACGGTCCACCGACGGCAAGCGGTTCGAGCCGGCCGCTGCGCGTGTAAGTCTGCAGTATCCGATCGAGTACTGCGCCTTCCGCCGCACGCAGCGAAGCGCGGGGACGGAGGAGAAACGCTCGGACGCCGCCGACCTGCGCTTCGACGCAACAGTCGGCGGCATGCGCGAGCGCACCGCCGACCATCCCGATAGTCGCGACGGTCCTCTTGATGGCAACACGGCGAGCGCTCAGCATCGGCTGCAGTGTGGGCTCACAGTCGGGTGAGGCCCAGTCGAAATAGGCGCAAAAGAACAACATGTCAGGGCCGTCGTCGAATGGAAAATTCTATGCCGCTGCAATCAGCTGAATAGCCGGAGTAGTATAAAGACATGGTCAGACAACTTCATCGGCTGTCCGGTGTGAAACTGAACGCGCGGGACAGTTACTCATGATAGGTCGCGCGTGTCGCTATGCGCTCCTTGCCGCCGGCAGCTTCGAGCGCCGGCTATCGATCGTGCTCTTTCATCGGGTCCTTGCCGAACCGGATGCTCTGCTTGTCGATGAACCCGACATCGAGCGTTTCACCGATCAGCTGCGCTGGCTGAAGAACAGTTTCAACATCATGCCTCTGCGTACCGCAGTGAGCCGCCTGTTCGCCGGCACCCTGCCGCGCGCCGCGCTCTGCATCACGTTCGACGACGGTTATCGTGACAACGCGGTGAATGCCCTGCCAATACTGCAGCATCTCGGTTTACCCGCTACTTTCTTCGTGACCACCTGCTATGAGAACGGCGGCATGATGTGGAATGACCGGGTCATCGAGGCAGTGCGCGCGTGGCGCGGACCGAGCATCGATCTGGATGAACTTGGACTTGGCATCCTGTCGCTGACAGCTGACCGTAAGGCGTGCCTGGCGACGCTGCTCGGCCAATTGAAATATCTCGACTTTGCACATCGCGAGGAGATTACGAGCGAAATACTCCGACGCAGCGGCGCGCCCTCCACGCAATTAATGATGAACGCGGCCGACATCGGCCGCCTGCACGCCGCCGGCATGGAAATCGGCGGCCATACCGTCAGCCATCCGATACTCGCGCGGCTGAGCAGCGCCGAGGCGCAGCGCGAGATAGCCCATAACAAATCGAGACTGGAGGCGATCGTCGGCGAACCGCTGTACACTTTTGCTTATCCGAATGGCCAGCCACAGCGGGACTATGAAGCCCGCCACCTGAGCATGCTCCACGAGTGCGGTTATCGTCAGGCGCTGACAACGTCGCCCGGAACGGCAACAGCCAGCACGCATCCGCTGCAACTACCGCGTTTCACGCCGTGGGACCGCCAACAGGCCAGATATCTGGGGCGCATGTTGCGCAATTATTTTTATGCGCCACGCCAGGTCGAGGCCGTTGCCGCAACGGCTTAATACCGGGGTCTTAAGCTGCCGGCGAGCCGCATCGGGCCGGTGGGGCGCGGCACAGGCGCGTAAACAGATCGAACTGGCCCTGGCTCGTATCTGCCCAACTGAATGATTCAGCATAGGTACGCGTTGCCTCGCGCGGCGGCGGTGCCGCAGCGAGGCGGCGAACACCGGCCGCGATTCCGCTTGCCGAGCGCTCGTCGATGAGCTGGCCGGCAGCCGGCGCTGCGACCACTTCAGGCGTGCCCCAGACGCGGGTCGCCAACACCGGCGTACCGCATGCCATGGCTTCGAGCAGTACATTCGCCCAACCCTCGCGACTGGATGCCAGCACCAGGATATCTGCCGCGCCATAGTAGTTGCGCAATTCGGTCTGCGGGACCAAGCCGACGAGACGGACTCGATCGCTCAAGCCCGCATTGCGCGCGCGCTGTTCGAGCGCGGCGTGCTCGGGGCCAGCACCGATAATCATGAGCTTCCATTCAGGCAATTCGCGCAACGCGTCTATGATCAGGTGATGTCCTTTCAACTCGATCAGATTGCCAACCGAGAGCAAGGTCGGCCCTTCGATAGTCAGAGCCCGCCGTGCTGCGATTCGATCGACAGGAGCGAATCGAGCCAGGTCGACGCCGTTTCGCAGCACCGTGATTTTGTCGCCATCGGCACCCAGTTCAATCAGACGTTCGCGCAGCGCTGCACAGACCGTGATGACCGCCTGTGCCCGTCGGGCAGCCCACAGGATCCAGCGCCGCGGTAGGGCATGATCCGGAAACTCGGTAATGTCGCTGCCCCGTGCTGTAACGGTGACCGGTATCCCCAGCTCCCTTCCGAGCAACGTAGCCGCAACGCCGTCGGGATAGAAAAAGTGCGCATCGATGACATCGATCGGGTCGATTTGATGCAGACGAGCAACGAGTCGTCGCGTCGCCAGATACTGCAGCCAGGGTGCGATATGCCAACTTACTCGCGGGATCACCGGGTAGCGCGGATGATAAACCGTCACTGCGCCGGCTTCCTCACGCGCTGGCACCGCCGCCTGAACGCCATACTCGCCAAACACGCGCGCAGTGCTCGGGAACCACGGCACCGGCGCAACGACGCGACTGCGTACCGGACAATCGGCCAGCAATTGTTGCAGACGCTGAGCGACAAAAATTCCGAGACGCGGCTGCAACGAGTTCGGATACAAAGCGGAATAGGTCAGCAGATTGAGCGGTCGTTCAGCGGCGCTCATGTTGTACAGACGGCGCGCATAGAGCGGCGGCGATGCCCCACCCGTAAGTGATCATGCCTGTTCATCGACGCATCAAATTCGCGATCAACAGCCTGGCGGTGTACGGCAGGTATCGCCAGCCTCCACGTTCTCTGACCGAGGCCAGGTGAACGCGCCACGCTCCTCGAAAGCTTCCACAGCTTCTGTAATATTCTGACAGTTCGTGTAGTGCATGACAGCGTTTGCGCAACACTGCGTCATGCACATCGTCGGGCAGTGCCAGCGCAGCGATTGCTCCCAATCCGTCGACGACTCCGCGGCGATAACCCTCGGACTTCGACAATGACTCCTCACTTTCGCGGATACGGTACGAGGCGATATCGACGAATTGAATATTGAGATGCGACGCGCAGCGAAACGCCGTCATCGTCCATTCGAGATAGCGGGTTACGCCATCGAAATGCTCGGGGCCAACAGTCGCACTACGAAAAGTGCCACCACAGGAGGCAAGCCAGTTCTGCTCCGGCAGGCTGCGGAGCGGATCGCGCGCGAACACTTGAAGGTCGGCATAACATCTGCTGCTGCCGTCCCCAGAATCCCGCCAGCCATTGGTGACAACGACATCCGGCGAGCCTTGCGGCCCGGCTTCGAATGCCGCTACCCGTAGTTTGAGCGTATGCGGCTCATAGAGGTCGTCGTCATCAAGAAAGCAAAAGAACGGTTCATCAACCTGCAGCCGTCCGAAGCGGATCGCAGCCGGCAGATTGCCATCTTCAAGATAGAACGTGCGCACGCGGCTGTCGTCGCGCCAGCGCTTCAGCAATTCCGCGCTGTAGCCGGGACCATTGACGACCAGGATCGGCCGCGCGTCGACGCCGTCCTGCGTCAGCACACTGGTCACTGCGGCTTCGAGCGAGGCTGCCCGTGTGGGATGCAGCGCAGTAGGAATGATAACGGCAACAGCCGGCCGGGTCTCAAACATGTCGATGCGCTGGAATCTTTTGTTTACGTAGAGTTGTCAGCAAGGTCTCAGCCACGCCGTGGAACGTACCTGGCGCATGTCGAAGTCAGGAAGTATACCGGTTTAAGCTGAAGCCACTAGCGGCGCAGTCTCGAATGCCTTGAACAGATTCGCCATGGCCACGGCGTTTTTTTGGACACTCAACGGTGGGGCCACGGCAAGTTCGAGACGTTGCGGGCGATCAGGATGTCGTTATACATCGTATACGCCAGCGGCTTACCAGCACGCGGGGTTTCGTTGGTGTTGTAAGGCGTGAACATGAAGCGCCCGTAGCGTTCGGAATGCCCCGGCTGCCAACGCAACGGCATCGGATAGTCATAGACCAGCCATGGCCGTTCGTCATCGGCGAACTTGGCCCAGTATCGCAGCCGGCCCGACGTCGCCCGGCAGGGTTCCGGTACTGCATCCGGCGACGTCCATAGCGCGCGGCAAAAGGAGATATCGAGTTCAAGTCGAAAAGTCATCCATTGCCCCCCTTCGATACCCAGACAGCCGTGGTAGCGCGCGGGGTGAACGATCGCGCCTAAAGACGGGACCTCGAGCAGATTGCGCGGCTGCGTCGGGTACAGAAAGTCGACGCCCGGGTCGAGCAGATTTCCGTAGTAGCGATACCGGCAAACGTTGTCACCGCCAGGCTGAACATCCATGTCGGTCGGGTCTTCAGGCCCAGCCGGCCCGAGCACCATCGGCCGATACCACAAGCCGCATCCGTGATAGATCACATGCGTCCCGAGCCAACCGGCGTTCCCAATGACGATATCGCCAAACGAACAGCCCTGTGGGTCACCCATCTCGCTGATGCTCACCTGCTTCGGACCATCACCACCGACGGTCGGCCGGCGCTGCGCGCCGCGGCTATCGAAACGGGTGATGAGCGACGATGTGAACCACTGCCGCCATTGCACGGTCAGCCGATCGCCTTCGGCAAAGCTGTCCTGATGAAAAACGAATGCACCGTGATCCGCACCATCCGCCGCCCTGAAATCCATTCGCACGACCTGGCCTCCGCCGGCCGCGCCGGCGTTCACCAAACGCGCACGGACCATGCCGTCGGCACCTGGCGTCAGTTCTCCAGCGACCTTGCCGACTTTGCTCGACAATGGCTTTGTGCCCTCAAAATCGTAGCAGGCGACGATGCCCGGTCGGGCACAGGTAGCGTTGAAGTCGTCTTCGTGCTCGATGCGGCGTCGTTCCCGTTCAAGCGGCCGTGGCGCTGGCGCCACGGCCGCGCTTGCGCGAGGCAGAACAGATTGCACATCGGTCGGCGCAGCGGCGCCATCGACGCGCGGGACCGGCTCCTGCAAAGCGCGTTGCCGCCGACGTTCGCCCAGGACCGCGAGCCGCGCGCGAGCAGCGATCACGTCGGGATGTTTCTCGGTATAGCGGGTCAACAGGTCTTCGAGCGCAACCTGCTCGCGGTGGATCTCCGCCGCCACTTCGGCTGCACTGGTGGCGCCAAGACCTGGGCTATGCAGGGCCACAAGCACCAAGCAGATAACGAGCGAGCGCCTCGTTGCAGGTTCGCGCTGCCGGTGGCCACTGCTTCGCTGGTCCGCATGCGCGATCATGGGGTCGCAGTCTAAACCAGCGTCCGCCTCGCTGTCAGGGTGCCCCGTTGGATCTGCTGATCGGGCATTAATGCCCCTATAATTGCCGCTTGCCGACATCGTCATTTCTCCAGCTGCGACCCGGAACGACTGCCATGCTCGAATTGATCTACTGGGTAGCGCTCATCGCTGTCGTCTATCCCTATCTCGGCTACCCCGCCGTTTTATGGGTGCTGACCCGTGTACGCCAACCCTACGTGGCCATGCCGGCGGACGAGACCTGGTTACCATCGGTCACGCTGATTATTTCAGCCTATAACGAAGCCGCAGTGATCGGTGCCAAACTCGCCAATGCGTTGGCACTTGATTATCCGCCGGAAAAGCTTCAAGTGGTGGTCGTCTCCGATGCCAGTGACGATGGTACCGACGGCATTGCCCTGGCTGAAGCGGCGCGCGACGCACGTGTCACCTTGTGTCGCCAGGACGAACGTAAAGGAAAGACCTCCGGACTCAATCAAGGCATGCTGTCCGCGACCGGCGATTTTGTCGTGTTCTCGGATGCCAACGCGATGTACGACCCGGCCGCAATCCGCGAACTGGTGCGCCCATTGCGCGATCCTGCGGTCGGTTTCGTCGTTGGTGCAGCCCACTACAGCGATTCCGACCAAGGACAGGCGCAAGCCAGCGAAGGTCTGTACTGGCGCTATGAACTGGCACTGAAGGAAATGGAGTCGTCCTGCGCTTCGGTAGTCGGCGGCGATGGCGCCATCTACGCCATCCGTCGCGAATTGTACTGGCCGCTACGCGAAGACGACATCAACGATTTCGTCAACCCGCTGCAGATCATCACCGCTGGATATCGCGGCGTTTTCAATCCGCGTGCGCGCGCCTGGGAGGAGAGCGCCGACTCGTTCGAGAAGGAATTCCGCCGCAAACGCCGCATCGTCAACCGCAGCTGGCGTGCCATGACACGCTATGGCGGCGCCCTGCTCAAAGCAGACAAACCGGCGTTCGTGTTCCAGGTCGTCTCGCACAAGATTCTGCGCTGGTTTGCAATGCCGTTCATCGTGCTGCTGGCGCTGACCAATCTGCCGCTGGCCGTGACTGCCGATGGCACGTTCTACCGCCTGTCGCTGGTTGCACTGGTGTTGTCCATGGCGCTGGCACGCAGCGGTCAGCGGATGATTGCAGATGGAGCCGAACCAGCGCGCTTGAAATATCTTTTCTATTACTTCTATCTGGTCAATATCGCAGCGGCTCTGGGTATCTGGGACGAGGTCCGCGGTATTAGACACAGCAAATGGGATCACGTTCGCGACCAGCGCAGCTGAACGCTTGCGTATAGACAAGGCGTGCGATCCACGAGCGGAATGTTCGAAGGGCCTTCCATTACTCCAGCTCAAGTAGTCGTTGCAGTCGCCGCGATGAGCGACTCAAGATGCGTGATGCGTCGCGACCAGTCGTTGCTCGCTGCAACGTTGCGGCGTCGCTCCAGTCCGCCATGGTCATCCCGGCTTGCGAGGAGCGTCCGTAAGGTGCGCTCCCACTCGTCCGTTGTCCCGCAGATGTCGACGACATCGCTGAAAGCTTCGCACACCACTCTTATCGGCGTACTCACGACCGGTTTGCCGACCGCCAGATATTCGTTCAACTTGATCGGATAGACCGCTTCGACCCAGTCGGCGCGATCGATACGGAAATAGATGCAGGTGATATCCATTGCCGCGATGACGGGCGCTAGTTCCTCTTTCGGCACCTGCCCGAAAAAATATACGTTCGGCAACGAACGCATGTGCTGATACGCGGCAAAATCGACTGCGTTCCGCGCCAGTAGCGCGGTGCGTACCGGCCCGACGAAAACAAAACTTGTGCTCGGCAGTGCAGTAGCCAGCGTCGCGACCAGCGAGAAATCAATCTTGGTGTTGATGCTGCCGACATAGCCGATCCGCGCTCCGGGAAGCGCCCTGATCGCGTCCGCTGTGGCTGACGGTGCTTCGATGGCGCCAACGAGTTGCGCATAATCTACGCCATTAGGAACGACGAAACGCGGCTCCGGCGGCACACCGAGTACGTCCTCGTACATGTAAGCCGAACTGGCAGTAACAACATCGAATTGGCGTATACGCCGGCGCGCAGCGGTGAAATCCACGCTGACATTTCCCATCTTGTTGTACGAATCATAGATGTGAAAAATGCGCAGTGCCGGCTGGAGGGCATCGACATAGTCGAGCAGATCGGGGTCGAAACACATGCCAATCACAGGCGCGCTACGCGCGATGCCCAGCATTTCGCGGATCCTGGCACAATGATGACGTAACGCCATCCTACGCAACGGCGAGGCGCGATAAGTACACGGAATGAGATAGCCCGGCTCCATCACGAGCACACCGTCGCGTCTGACTACGGTCTGATGCAGCGGTGTGCCGCGAAATTGCCCGTAGTGGACCACACCATTGCTATAAGCGACGGGCCTGCCGCCTGCTGCAAGACGCGACAACAAGTGCTGCCGGTTCATCCACAACGCGGTCCAGGTCGTATTGGCGAACGCCACGATGGGCATCTCAGACACGGCACGCTCCGTCGCGGCAACGCCGCCATCGAAAGTTCCATGGCGCAGCTGCTTTCACGCTGTCGCCCGCGCGAGAAATGCATCGAACATCAGCAGAGTCCATAGCGGTGCACTGTAATCGCGTCGTCCGGACACATGTGCCGTCACGAGTTCGCCGAGGTAACGCGCATCGAAGTAGCCGATATCCCTCAGCCGCGGGCCGAGCACTGCCTGTTCGATGCGCTCGCGCAACGGGCCGCGAAACCATTGCGCCAGCGGCACTGCAAACCCCATTTTCGGGCGGTATAGGATGTCCGCGGGCAGATACGGTTCCAATGCCCGCTTGAAAATGTATTTGCCTTCGCCCTGGTGCAATTTGAGTTCCGGCGGAAGCGACGAAATCCATTCCACCAGACGATGATCGAGCAGCGGAACGCGTACTTCGAGCGCGTGTGCCATGCTGGCACGATCCACTTTTGTCAGAATATCGCCGACCAGATAGGTTTTCATATCCAGATACTGGATGAGCGACAGCGGATGATCGGTCGGTGCGCGCGCCGCATGTCGGCGCAATACGGCGTCGGCGCTGTAGCCCTGCAGTTCGCGCTTGAACGCCGGACTGAACAGACGCGAACGTGCGTCGTCGCTGAACAGCGAGATGGTATGAAAATAGGCACCGACAGAGTCACGGGCCAGCGATTGGAACGTGGTCTTGGCGCGGAACATGCGCGGTGCCCAGTCCGCTTTCGGGTAGAGCGAGCCAAGTGGGCCGAACAGCGCCTGCCGGACTGCCAGCGGGACACGGGCGCGGATGGCCTCTTCGGCCATATGCAGGCGATGCCGCCGATAGCCGGCATAGTTTTCGTCGCCACCGTCGCCGGATAACGCAACGGTCACCCGCTCGCGCGCAAGCTCGCATACCCGGTAGGTCGGCAGCGCTGAACTGTCGGCGTATGGTTCGTCATACAGATCCATCAATTTGTCGACGAGCGTAAAATCGTTCGGGCTCAGTTTGCGGACGTGATGCCGTGTGCCAAAACGTTGGGCAATGTCGGCAGCATATTGGGATTCGTCGAATCCGGGCACATCGAACGCGATCGAACAGGTATTCACCGGCTCGTTCTGCAAACCGGCCATCAGTGCCACGACGGCCGAAGAATCGACGCCACCCGACAGGAAAGCGCCTAACGGCACTTCGGCAACGAGCCGGATATCGACAGCCGTGCGCGTGCGCTCGATGAGTTCAGCACATGCATCGGCTTCCGTGATGGCGTGGTTGCAGTTGAACGGGACATCCCAGTATTCGCGGCTGACACAGCCAGTATCGCCATGGCGCAGACTGAGAACGTGGCCCGGCGGCAGCTTGGCCACTGCGCGATAGATCGTGCGCGGTTCAGGTATATAGCCGTAAGCGAAATACTCTTCGACCGCCAGCGGATCGATGGCTCGCGGCACTTCTGGACATAGCATGATCGACTTCAGCTCAGAGGCGAACAGCACGCGACCGTCGTCAAGTACGGCGTAGAACAGCGGCTTCACCCCGAGCCGGTCGCGCGCCAGAAACAGCGTAGCGCGTGCCGCATCCCAAATCGCAAAGGCGAACATGCCGCGGAAATGCTTTACACAGTCCTCGCCCCAATGTTGCCAGCCTCGAAGCAGAACTTCAGTGTCGGAACGTGTGCGAAACGTATAGCCGGCGCGTTCGAGTTCGGCGCGCAGTTCGAGAAAGTTGTAGATCTCGCCGTTGTAGGTCAGCCAGCACCGTTCATCCTCGGTTGCCATCGGCTGCTGACCACTGGCCAGATCGATGATCGACAGCCGACGGTGGCCGAATCCGACACCAGGTTCCAGATGCAGACCGCTTTCATCCGGCCCGCGATGAGTCAGTGCATCGGTCATCCGGCGCAGCAGGGATTGCCCGATTTCGCGTTTGCCGCGCAGGTCGACGATGCCCGCTATGCCACACATGCCGTGGCTCCGCGGATGCTGTCAGGAAATGCTTGGCCGCTGTCCACAGTCCGGATCATGCGGCAAGTCGACGGTAGATGTCGTCATAGGCGCCAAGCATGCGTTCCAGGCTGAAATGTTCCAGCACCCGCTCTCGCGCCCGCTGGCCATGCGCCGCGCGCAACGCCGGATCGTCCACATAGTGCTCGATCGCTAGCGCCATTGCCGCAACATCGTCGCGCGGGACCAGCTTACCGGTCACCCCATCGAGAACCAGTTCAGCATTTCCGCCGACACGTGTCGCGATCACTGGCAGGCCGCAGGCCATTGCCTCGAGTATGGTGTTTGAAACGCCTTCTGCTAGCGACGGCAGAACGAAGATATCCATCGTGCGCAGATCCAGCTCGACCACACTCGAGTCGCCACGAAATTCGACCAGAGCGGCATATCCCGCCGCTGACACGATTGCCCGACACTCTTCTTCCAGCGGACCGCTTCCGACCAGACACAGGCGCAGCTCGGCGGACAGCGCGGGACGTCGCGCCAGCACGTCGACAAAAGCACGGCACAACAATGTCTGCTGCTTGACGGCTTTCATGCGACCGACAGTACCAATGACCAGCATTGCACCCTTCGCGCTCAGCCGTGGGTAAAATTTCGCGGTATCGACACCATTGTAGATCTGGACCACTTTTGCCGGAGGAATGCCGGCGCGCTCGCGCAAGTAACGCGCCAGATCGCCCGACAGCGCGATATAGCGCTGCACAAAGCGCCCGATCACGCGCCGCGCAAACTGATACTTTCGTACCGTACCATCGAGATCGTTGACGTCCCAGCCGTGCTCGCCGTGAACCCGACCCCGTATGCCGCAGCACCACCCGAGGATCTGCAACTCGAGTGCAACGAAATTTCGCGTGTGCAGAATTTCGGGGCGAACCTCACGCAACAGCTGCCACATTCGCCACCAAACGCGCGGATCGTTGCCGGGTCGCTTGTCCAATGCACGCAGTTCGACGTTCGAAGCCGTCAACCGCCCGGCAAACTCTGCATCATAATCCGCCAGACACACGATCCAATGTCGGTATCGAGCAGGATCGAGTCCGTTGACGAGATTGACGATGCCGTTCTCGAGGCCGCCAATGCCGAAGCGGAACAGGACGTGCACGATACGTATCGGCGCGATCATGGTAATTCGATCAGAGCCACGTCATTCAGGCTGATAGAGGCGTTCCAGCGCCAGGCTGCCGCCGGCCAGAAACGCTTCGAGTATGGCGACTGCTCGGGAATTGTTGTCAGCGGCAGTACGGACAGTAACGAGTGCACCACCGGCATGTTGGCCGGCCAGGCGAGCGCGCCCTTGTGCCATCTTGATTGGCAGGCGGCTGGCACTGCGTTCGCCATAGGTGTCGTACCACGACCATAAGGTGTAATCGATTTCGCTGGCGTCTTCGCGTAGCGCGAGTTCTTCGACATCGCGAATTCCGGTAGCTGTCGACGGGACCCGAAGGCGGTGCGCTGTCTGCTTCCAGGTATGCTTGTCGAACAACACGTTATTCTGATTAATCAACTCGGCACCAGGCTGCTCGCTGCGCAGATAACTGACTTCAACCATTACGGCCTGCCCGGCCGCATCGCGATAGACTGCCGCAAGCTGCGCATCCGCGCCGTGCAGGGTCGTGCCCAGATCGGGCTCCCGCAATTCCGGCCCACTCCATCCGGCGACGGTCGGCAGGACGATCAAAGGCGCCAGCGGTCGCGCCGAGTCGGCAACTGCCAACAACCCGCGAGGCGCAACCAGCGCAGCGAGCATGAGCACTAGCAGCACTCCCGACAGCGCCCTGGTCGAACTTGCAGCCGGAGCTGCAGTGGAATCTACCGTGCCTCTCGCGGCGGTATCCGGCAAATCGCTGAACAGATTGCCAAGTGCAAACAGCGCAAATATGACCAGTCCGAAAAAGACCCAGCCGTAAATGAAATGATCGATGCCGAGCGCGTATTTGTACCCGCTCAAATGCGCGATCATCACAATGCCATAGGCACGCAGGCCATTGGCAATGAGTGGTACCGCGACAGCGACCAGCATGAACAGGGCGCGCCTCCACAAACTGACAAAATTGAGGTACATGAACATCGAGCCGACAGCGAGTGTCGCGATCAGATAATTGATGCCGCTGCAGGCCTCGGCGACGACGAAGTTACCCGACGGTATGGCGAGATAACGCCCCTCGATGAATACCGGCATACCCGTCAGCTGCAGCATTTTGACCAGCACAATGGCCGTCCAATCCTGCAGGTACGGAACGAGAAACTCGCCTTCTGGCACGGCAAAATATAGATAGGCGAACGGAAACAGGTATGCGTTGAAAACGCGGTTACCGAGCAGCGTCCAGCTGACGCCGATGAGCAGGCCGACGACCGCCAGATGGGAAAAGAACGCCAGCTTCATGACCTCGCCCGCCACCCACAGCAGGCTGTTGGCGAACACAAACGCCAGACCCTGGATCGACGACTCCGGGCGTAACGAATCGAGCAGATTACGGCGCTGGCTCGCCATATACAGCGCGATCGGCACGATCAGAAAGCAATGGTTGAACGTGCTCGAAGTCGACCACACTCTGACCATGTCAGCGAACGTCGGAAAATAAACTGCTATTACCAGCAGCCAGGTGAGCGCGATGACGAGCGCGCGCCGCGACCACTCGCTGCTTACCTCGGGTGCGAGCACGGCGTCAGCCAAGGTGGCGCGACAACCACGGACCGACGACTTCGGCAACGGGCAGCGGCAGGCGCTTCCAGCTCTCGACGAAATAGCGGTACTTGGGGTTCAAGGGATTGATGTCCGGCATCGCGCGATCGCGCACCAACTCGTATTCGTAGTGCAACGGCGTGGCCGTAAAGCCAAGATTCTCTTTCCACTGATAGGCACCAGTGCCCTGCTTGCTGCGACCGAAATCGAACACGCGGACACCGCGCTCTGCGGCCCGGCACATGATCGACCAGGCCAGAAAATCGTTGCCTTTCAGATCGCGCGCCGCGCTGGTTCCGCCCCAATAATACGGGCACACGCGGTCGCGGAAATAGAAATTCATCGCGCCCGACACGGCACGCCCTTCGTGTTCAGCGAGAAGAATCTCGACTGCCTCAGGGAAGGTCTCCTGGATGCAGGTAAACAACCGACGCGGAAAGACTGGGGTTCCCAGATTGCGCACGCTTTCGGAGTACACCCCGTAGAAACGCGCCACGGTCGAGGGAGCACAGGTCAGCCCATTCTTGAGTCCCTTGCGGATGACATTGCGCTGCTTGCTGCGGATGGCCTGCATATTGACTTCGGCGTCCGCATCAATGGGTTTGGCGAAGGTTTCGTAGAGCCTTTTGACGAGTCTTCCGGAGTTACCTGGCGACAACAGGCGATACTCGAGCGCACCGACATTCAGTTCACGCGCGCGCGCGCTCGCCGCCGCCTCCAGCGCTTTTACCGCCGCTGCGTCGACGGCCAAGGGGCCACCATGTGCGCAGAATGCAAGCGAACTCAGCGTGTCGCCGAACAGCCAGCTTTTGACATGCACCAGCGGCAGGACGCCGCAGACCACACCGTCGTTCTCGGCCAGCAGATAATGCGTGCGATGGCCGAGCGCTTCGCTCAACACACGACGCCAACCAAACAAGTGAAACATCGAGGCCTCGACCTGGCTATCGACAAACGCATCCCAGCGCGGACCATCGCCATCGGCGCAATCAATGACGCGCAAACAGTTCGCTCCCGATACGGGGATCACAACGGCCACCGATGACATCGGCATAAACCTCGCAAAATGGCGCCCAGCGAAAATCCTGCACCAGCTGATCCATGCGTGCCAGCGAGCGCGACTGGTTCAAGTAGTGGCGAAAACGCGTTTTCCACGACAAGCCGCCGGGCCGCGGCTGCTCAGGGTCGAACTCCCAGGGGTGGAAGTACATGTTAGCGGCCAGTTGTTCCTTTAGATTGACTCGACGAATCAACGCGCGCGACAGTGCGTAAGGAAACAGGCGGAAATAACCTCCGCCGCCAGCCGGGATATTACGCTTGCCGATGCGTGCGGTCGTCACCGGGATCTCGGTTAATCCGGGTGCCATCGGCGGTCGAAACGGCACCCGCGGCGCATCCGGAATTCCATACAGATCGTGATGTACCGGATAGACGCTCGAACTGTAGGCAAAGCCGGCGGCAGCGATCGTCTCGTACGCCCACAGATTACTGCGATTGATAGAAAAGCTGGCTGCGCGATAACCGGTGACAGCGACGCCCGCAGCCTGCTCCAGCGCATCCTTGCTACGGCGAAGATCGTCGGCGAATTCGGCCGGTGACTGCTCGGTTGCCCGGACGTGCTGATAACCGTGACAGCCGACTTCATGGCCCTCATCGATCATGCGCCGGATCAATCGCGGATAGCGTTCCGCCACCCAGCCGAGCGTGAAACAGGTAATGCGAACGTCAGAGCGCGCAAACAGATCGAGCAGCTTTCCGGTAGCGCTCTCGACCCGCGACGGCCACTCGCCCCACGCTTCACGTGTAATCGACGATTCGAATGCCGAGACCTGGAAGTACTCTTCGACATCGACGGACAGGGCATTGATGATAGCTGGTGGTTTAATGCCGCAGCACCCACAAGCCGATGGTGATGCCCACAATGGCTGCGACAGCCAGGAGCGACAGAAATGTTGTCGTCCACAATGGAAACCGCGAGCGATCGTCAATCATCAGACCCGCTTCAACTACCGGAGCCATTGCGCGTCCACGCTCGGCCTCGTGCAACTGCCGGGTCAGCGTCTGAATCGTCTGCTGCATTGTTTCGAGACGTTGTTCAAGGCTGGCGATTTCAGCAATCTGTTGCGTCGCGTGCTGCGTATCGATCTCGGGTGTCACTATCGTTGGCGTTGTGGGTATCGTTGCCGGTTCGAGCGGCACGCCATCCTCGCTTTGTTCCGTTTCAATTTCTTCGCAGACAGCGTTGACCATCGCCACCGTGATGGCGTGTGATTCGTCCAGATAGCAGTTCAGCAGTACGCGATCAAACAGCGTGTTGAGTCGACGCGGTACGCCGCCGGTCGCTTCGAACAGGCGCTCGTAAGATGCATCGTCGATGGCAGGATCTGACTCCCAGCCCACTTTTCGCATACGGTGTTCGATATACGATTTGACTTCGGGTGCCGACAACGGCTTCAGGTGATAAGCCGCGATGACGCGCTGGCGCAGCTGCTCGAGACCGGGGGCACGAAGAATGCCACGGAATTCGCGCTGCCCGAGCAGAAAACTTTGAACGAGCGGCGCGCCGCCGTGATCGAAATTGGACAGCATGCGCAGTTCTTCGAGCGCCGAACGTGTGAGATTCTGGGCTTCGTCGATCACCAGCAGAACGCGCTTGCCCTCCTCTCGACAGGCTTTGAAAAAGGTCTCTAACTTGTTCAGCAGCGAAGCCTTGGAGCTGCGTTCGAATGGAATGTCGAATTCGGCGGCGATCAGCCGTAACAAATCGAGGTCTTTCAGGTTGGTCGAGACAATCTTGGCGGCGACAATGCTGTGCTCGTCCAATTCCTTGAACAGGTTGTTGACGAGCATCGTCTTGCCGGTACCGACATCGCCGGTAACGACGATGAATCCCTGCTCCTGTTGCAAACCGTAGCGCATATAGGCAAGCGCACGCTTGTGCCCCTGACTGCGGAAGAAGAACCTCGGATCGGGATTGAGCTGGAACGGTTTGCCGGTCAGATGAAAAAATGACTCGTACATCGGCGTTCCCTAGCAGCCTGTCGGACTTAGGTCAAATCTACTGCGGCGGTGGGATAGCGGTCCATATTGGCGCGCACTCTCGTTAAATAGAACCACTATTCGCCTCGAGTGTGCGCCAATCTGTCCTCGCTCTCTCACTCGCCTCATCACGATTCCCTAAGCCCGACAGGCTGCTAAAGATGGAAAACCAGATTCGCCGTCACCGCGCTTTCCGTATAGTCGCGCGTGAACTCGCCGCCGGTTCCAAGACCACCGCCGCCGCCGAATCCGCCGCCGAAGCCCCCACCCAGTGCACCACCGACTCCGCCGCCGATAGCACCGAAACCCGAACCGGAGCCGCCGTCATTGCGCGAATACTCGTATTGCAGACGAGCCGTGGTATGCGGACCAAGCTCGTAATTGAGACTGGGATAGATGCTGTAGAAACTGCCGGTCGATTCGTCGACAGAGAACGTATTCTCGCGCCAGCTGCAGCCGAAATTCGCTGTCAGTCGCGGGGTCAGGCTATGCTCCAAACCGAAAGACACCCCGCGCGTCAGTTCCGAAGTTCCCGCCGACTGGAATTCGCGTTCGTACTGAAAGTAATCGAAACGCACATCACCGCGACGCAGACGATAATCGATGTTTGCACTGACCTGTCGCTCGATAAAGACGTCATCGGTGACTGTCGGGCTGTCTATCGGGACAAACAACTGGCTGCTGGTTACCGGGCTGAAAATCGGCAGACCACGTTCGTCGACCAGCGGGACCAGGATCAGATCGCGTTCGAATTGATTGGTGGTACGAACGTCCTCGCTATAGCGAGCACCGAACACCCAGCGGCGATGGGTATGAGTGGCGTCGATATTTAACGTCTTGCCGAAAAACCGATCGCCCCATTTACCACTTAAGCTCGTTCGCGGGCTTGGTGTCCAGGTCGCACCGACAGTCCAGAACATGCCATCCTGCGGTCCGCTGGTGGAGGAAAACTGATTACTCTCGGTGCCACCGGTGGCCGTATATCTGATCTTGCGACTCCAGATGTAGGAACCTTCGCCGGTAATGACCTTGAACTCGTTGGTCGTTCCGTTTTCGAACTTGACCTCGCGGACATCGGTGGCAAAGCGTAGCGGAAAGCGCCCGAAACGCGATCCACTGGTTACTTCAAAGAGGTAGGAATCCTCGATGCTGCTGAAATTCGCGATGGCCGGATCTTGAATATCGGTAGCGCCGCTCTGATCGACAACTTGATGGGAATAGTTCAAGCGGGTGTTAGCCCAGCTACCGAAGCGATGTTCGATTCTCGGCGTCAGTTCATACGATGTCACGTCGCGCAGATTGTTGTTGCCACCGCGATTATTGCGGGCAATCTGGCCACGATTGGTGACGTTCTGCTGCGAGACACGGCTGTTCGCATCGAAATACAACCATTGCTCGACCAGTATGGCCTCGGTGTTGCCCTGCAGCTGATGATTGGTCGCATCGAGCTCGGTCTTATCGCCGTAGAACAGCTTCTGCAGGTTGTAGTCGACATCGGTATTCAGTCGTGCGCTGGTACCCCGCACTGATACGCCGGGCGTCATTACCGAAACGAAATCGCCTTCTTCGCCGCTCGACGCCAACAGCACGTTGTCGGTATAGGTTTCCAGCATCGACAGATGCGGCGTAATCGACCATTCGCCAGCGGTCGCCGCGCTGCAGACACTCGCTACCGCCAGCGCCAGCGCAATCCGGCTGCCATGAGTCGCGCTCGCCGGACCGCAGGACTTTGCCGACGGCCGAGGGCTAATTGCGGGTCTGGTAGTACGACCCATAATAATCATAGCTGGGTGTCGCGCTCTGCTTCGACTTGTTCAGAATGACGCCGGTGAGACGCACCCGATCGAGACGCTGCAGCGCTTCCCTGATCGTCTCATGCTTGGTATTGCCGGCCTCAGCAACCAGGATGATCTGGCCAACGAAAGGGGCAAGTGCAGTGGCGGTCGTCGTCGCCAGTACTGGCGGCGAATCGAACAGTACAACGCGATCGTGATATCGAATCGCGATTTCGTCCGTCAGCTCGCGCATACGGATGCTGGCCAGCAGCTCAGTGCTACCTTCTCGTCGGTTGCCAGCCGGCAGCAGGACCAGATTCGGAATGCTCGTGCGCACCAGCAGATCTTCCAGGCGCAACCGCGGATCGCCCAGCAGATCGAACAGACCAGGGCGGTCAACTACGCCGAAAACTTTGCTCAAATCCCGTTTCATGATGTCGGTGTCGACCGCCAGCACGGTGTGGTCGACTTCCATCGCAATACTCATGGTCAGGTTGGTCGACGTGAACGTCTTGCCTTCGCCCGGAACCGAGCTCGTAATCAGGATCAGATTCGTTGGTCGTCCCTCGGGCAACATGCCCGGGACCATGTTGCCGAGGAGGCGGCGCTTGATGTGCTGGAATTCTTCGGACTGCCGCGACATTGGCTGGTCCGGCGTGAGAAATCCGGCAGCCGACATGCGCGCCAGATCGAGCTGCACGAAGTGCTTCGGTATCCGTTGCGGCTCGGGCTCAGAACGCGCAGTCGACGGTGGCGCGGACGGCACCGCAGCCGGGACGACGGCCGATGGCGGTGCGTTCACTGCCGGACCAGGTTCCACCAGCGGCATAGCGCCAACGACATTCGCCGCACCTGCTGTGCTTGCCGATTCCATTTCCGTCGCTTCGGCTGCCGGTGCTGCGTTCGCTTCAGCGGCGCGCGGCTCTACGCCAGGCGGGTCTTCAGGCTCGCCGCTCAGTCGGCTCATCGCGCGATCGATCGAACTCATGTCGTTTTCTCGAGCAGGCTCGCCAGCCGGCCATTCAAGTCGAATTGCATCATTTCCAGCGTCACCAGACCGCCATATGCCGAGATCAGGACCAGCAACATAACGGAGAATACTGCCAGTTCCATGCGTCTCTCGGTGCGCTGGCGGTGGCTATAGACCAGCGATATGGTGCCAATGATCGGCAATTTGACGATCTCTTTCAGTTCATCGCTGGAATAGAAGCGCGGATTGAGCTGTGCCAGCAGAAAAGCCAGGCCGGCAGCGGCACCCAGCGAGGCAATCAGCACCATCGACAGGAACTGGATGCGGTTCGGCCCGATTGGTACCAGCGGAATTCGCGGCGGCTCGATGACCTTGAGCTTGATATCGTCGGCCTGCTGATCGACCTGTTGCGACAGGCGTGCCGCTTCGCGCCGCTTGAGCAGTTCGTCGTACTGTTGTTTGTTCAGTCCGTAGTCGCGATCCAGCCGTTTCAACTCGGCTTCGATTTCCGGGATCGTATCGACAGACTTTTCCAGCTGTTCAACTTCGTTGGTATACGCCTGCACGCGCGCCTGCAGTCCGGCAACTTCGGCCTCGGCCTGTGCCATCGCGAGCTTGATCTCCTGGTAGACCGGGCTCTCGCCGGCGCTGATAGCACCATTGACCTGCACCCCACTGCGCTCGGCGGTCAGTTTCTTCAACTCCTTTTCGCGACGCGCTTCGAGTTCAGCGAGCTGCTCGCGAATGCCGGCAACGTCCGGATGCTTATCGGTGTACTGCATCGTCAGTTGATCGAGCGATTCTTCGAGGCGCGCGATGCGACCATCGTATTGCGAGGTCAGCGTGTCATCGATGGCCATGTCGTCGCCCATGATGCCGATGACCGGCTCGTCGCCTTCGAGCTGCGAGCGCAGAATGCCGGCACGTCCGCGCGCTTCGTCGAGCTCCAGCTGGGCTGATTTGAGCTGATCTTTCGCTGCCTGCAGGTCCGCGAAATAGGAGTCGCCTTCGCCCGGCATCAGACCGACATTGCGCTGCTTGAACTCTTTCAGGCGCTGCTCGGCTTCGAGCAATCGTTTTTCGTATTCGTCGATCTGCTCTTCGAGAAACTTCTGGGTGACCGCAGTATCCTTGCGATTGGAGCCGAGCGCCGTCTCAAGAAAGCCGTTCAGCAGCTCATCGACGATGCGCTTGGCTTTTTCCCTATCGGCATCTTCGAAGGCGATTTCGTAGATGTTGTCCTGACTCGTGCCGTTCAGCTTGATGCTTTCGGCAAGCCCGGTCACGACAGCGTCAAATTCAGCATCGCTTTTCGCCGTCAGGTCGAGATCGGTCTTGCGCGCGACGTCTTCGAGATTCGGGCGTGTCAACAGCGTCCGCTTCATCAGACTGGCGGAGCTGGCCAACGAGTTGTTGTCGATGGCAAGCCCTTGCAACAGCGGACGTAGCATCGAGCGTGTATCGACGAAGATCTTTGCATCTACCCGGTAAATGTTCGGCAAGGACAGTACGTACAGCCATCCAGAGCCGCAGATGGCGGCTGCCAAGCCGAGCGCAGCCCAACGGTAGGGCCACACCATGCGCAGCTGTCGGCGCAGCAGTTGGATCTGTTCGTTCATGCCGGTTTCAACGCCGTTCCGTCGGGAGGTGCGTCAGGCTCAGAACCAGGCTTCCGGGATAATCAATATATCGCCGGGCTGCATGGCAACATTGGCGTCGATGTCGCCGTCCTTGACGAGATCTTCGAGACGCACCGCATATTGTTCGTGGCCTTTGCCGGAAGTGCGGACAATCGAAGCGCGGTTGCCCGCAGCAAACTCAGTCAATCCGCCGACTGCGATCATGACATCTAGAACGGTCATGTTGCGGCGAAACTGCAGCGCCTGCGGTTCGGTCGCTTCACCAACGACACGAACCTGTTCGTCATATTCGCCGCTGAATCCGCCGATAGTGACAGTGACCAGCGGATCGCGAATATATTCGCCAAGTTTCTTTTCGATCTCGCGCGCCAACTGCGTCGGGGTTTTGCCGCTGGCTTGCAGGTCCTCGACCAGCGGCGTCGAGAATTTGCCGTCCGGGCGTACGGCAACCGAGCTGGTCAGCTCAGGATTGCGCCAGACGAACACATTCAAATTATCGCCCGGGCCGATGATATAGGTGTAATCATCGCTGTTCGCGGTTGGCGGCGCATCGTCGTGCGGATTGACGAATGGGATCCGGCTCAGGCTGGAACACCCCGACAAGCCCGTGGCGACGACCAGCAGACCTGTCAGGAACCGCAACGCAGATGCTTGGAGTGCTTTCCTCATCGTCCTGTCCTTTCCGTCCGAATGATGGTGAAACATGCTGAAGTGTACTCTGAAGTGTACAGATAATAAGTCATTGTGCTCAACACTTTATCAGCAAAAACGATAAACCGCATGAATAATTGACCGGCGGCCATAGCGGGCCCCGACCAGCGCTGCCGCGAGCACCTTGCTAGGGCTGCAGTTGCCGGTGCAAGTCATCCGCCGCCGCACGCGACGGAAACTCGCCGCCTTTGAGGGCGCGTTCGAGGGCCTGCAGGGCAGCACCGGTGTTGCCGGAACGCGCCAGCGCCACCGCAAAGTGAAAATTGATATCACCGTCGTCAGGCGCCGCCTCCGCCGCCGAGCGCAGCGCGTCCAGGGCACCTTCGGCTTTGCCACGGTTCAGCATCACCCAGCCATACGTATCGGCGATAGCTGGATTTTCCGGAGCCAACGCATAGGCACGCTCGGCTGAGGCAACTGCACCGTCGTTACCCGCTTCGAGTTGCAACAGGGCCAGATTGTTCAACGCGATGGCATTGTCCGGCGCGAGTTCGAGCACTTTCTCATAGGCAGCGGCGGCCTCGACCCCGCGACCGAGTCGCTCAAAGATCTGGGCCAGATAAAACCGTGACTGCACTGACTCGGGGTGGGCCTCGATACGCGCCTTCAGCAAGGCGACCGCGTCTTCCCCTCGGCCGTTTTTGGCCAGCGCCAGGGCCTCATTGACTGCCCAGCCATCGCTGTCGTCGAGTTTACGGGCGGCCTCGTAGAACGTCGTGGCCGTCGCCGGATCATCCTGTGCGCTCGCCAGGTCGCCGCGCAATGCCAGTAGTCGTGCCGATTTGCCTTCGAGCTGCTCAATCGCGCCCAGTATCGGTTCGACAGCGAGAGACAAGCCGCCGCGCGCGAGTACTGCTTTGGCCAGTGCCACTTTGACGTCGGCGTTGCTGGGCAGACCCTTGTCCGCGGCCAGCAGCTGCGCTTCGGCCTCCGGCGCCTGGCCGCGCTCGAACAGAATGGTACCCAGTAGAAACTGGACCTTGGGCGAGTCGGGGAAACTTTTCAAGGCGCTGCGCGCCAGCTTCTCTGCCGCGTCGAGCTGGCCGGTACCGCGCAGGCCGTGGCCAAGATCGAGCATCGCCGGCAAACCGCCGGGATTAAGTTCGAGCGCCTCGGTCGCTACTTCGACCGCCTTGGGGTAGTTCTGGGTACGGACGTAGTGAGACGCCAGCTGTGACCGCGCTTCGAGCGCTTGAGGATTGACGGCACGTGCGCGCTCATAGAATTCCGCAGCGCGGTCGAACTCGCGGCGGGACGCCGCGGCCAGCCCCGCCAGCGTCAACGTACCGGCATCGTCGGGTTCGCTCTTCAGTGCGCGATCGATATACCCCTGGGCGACGTCGAGGTTGCCGGCATTCAGCTCGAGCATGGCCAGATTGCGCAGGAATGTCGGCGTCTCAGGGCTCGCTTCGAGTGCCTGCAGCATCAGTGTTTTCGCTTTCTCGGGCTCCTTTTTGCCGATATAAGCGGTGCCTAGTGCATTCAACAGGGCCGGATCCAGGCCGAACTTCTTCTGCATCTCCAGTCCGACTTCGATGGCTTTGTCCCAATCCTGGCGCGTCAGATAGGTATACAGCAGCAGCGATTCGCGCCGGGTCATGGTCTGATCCACGGCCGCTTCCGGCCCGAGCAGCGCGATCGCTTCGTCGACCATGCCGAGTTGCGCTTTGTTGAGCACCAGGGCTGTCTTCAAATTGCCGTTGTCCGGTGCGGCGGAGACCGCCGCCTGCAGCGAGTTGATGCCCGCCTCGGTATTGCCCGTCGCGAAATAGGCATTGGCACGCAGACCGAGCATTTCGCCATCGGCATCGGCGCCGATGTCAGCCAGCGTTTTCAGCGCTTCCTGAGGTTTCTTGCGCTTGATCTGAATGGAAGCCAGCAACTTCGTCGCCGGCACGTAGTCCGGATGTGCTTGCCAGTACAAGGTGAGAAAGCTTTCGGCCTGCTCCAGATTGTTCTTCCGGTACATCAGAAAACCCATGTAGAGCTGCGACAAGGTATGGCTTGGCGCCATACTCAAGACTTCGCGGAATTCGTTTTCGGCGACTTCGTAATCAGCCGCCATGTACGCGACCAGACCCTTGTAATAGGCAACTATCGGACTTTTCGGCGCTTTCTTGTCGAGCGCTGCCAGTTCGGCGCGCGCTTTTTCGTATTGCTTGCTCTTGAGCAGAATACGCACGCGGGCCAGCGGCGGGCCGAGAGATAGCGGATTCCATTTCGCAGCTTGATCGACTGCCGTTCTGGCTTCGTCTGATTTGCCTTCTCTATCGGCCACTTCCGCCAGCAGCATGTAGATGCTCGGATTGCGCGGGTCGAGCGTGAGTGCTTGAGTCAGATAGCTGCGGGCAGTAATGAGTTCGCCGCGCGTGGCATGGATCCGGGCCAGCCCGAGGAATGCCAGCGCTGGCGCGTCGGGCTCGGCTGCGGCGGCTGTGAATAAATCGAAGGCGCGGTCGACCTTGCCGGCGGCCATGAGGATTTCCGCGTGTAAAGCGCGCAAGGCCGGGTCCTGCTCAATGGCTGCATCCGTTTCGAATTTCGCCAGCGCGACCGGGACATCGCCACGGAGCAAGGTGGCACGAATGGTCAGCAGTTCTACGCGTTTTTTATCGAGTCCTCGCTCGGCGGCCTTATCGATTTCCTTCTGCGCCGCAACATGATTCGACAGGCGTAAATACATTTCAGCCAGCTGCTCGCGCGCCTCCACGGCATCGGGATAGCGCTGCGTCGCTGCTTTCAAGATCAAAAGTGCAGCGTTGACTTCGCCTTTCTGCCAGCTGGCATCAGCGTCAGCCAGCATTTGCTCCAGCGATTCATCGACATTGCCGCAGGCAACGAGGGTCAACACCAGGCAGCCGATAAGTGCGCTCGCCGCGTTCCGCAAGGTCCTGGCCGGGTTCATCATGCGCTGGGCAACTCCGTGGGGTGAGGCTGGGATACATTATAAGCGCGCACCTCGTCGCGACGGTTAGGTCAGAGTGCGCGTTGCGGCCGCGACCGTGCTAGCGGCCGGATAGCGGGGATCTGATGGTCTTCTCGTCCGGCCAGAGGACGCCAGCAAGCGCCGTCGATCGGCTCGATGACGACCTGGTCAGAGCCTGTTCCGGATCGGAAATCAGCTTGCTCCAACGCCGACTTCTTGAATTGTTTACACTCGATTGCGGCACTGCAGAGATGAACTAACATTATGTTTTTCATAAATAAACATAGAATCACCCGGGAGCTCGCTGGCGCTTTATCGAGATGCCGTCACAGTCGGGCCGTTGCTGCTGTCAGCAAACTTTACAGATTGCGCGCCTGGGATGCGAAGAATTAACCGGGGCGGATTTCATCTGCCTGATTTAAAATGAGTTTTATGGAATGGCACAGACTATGCTAAGTGAGGCGCAGGGCAATTATCCCATTTGATAACAACGCAGCTTGTACGGAGCTATCCATGAAAAAGACACTTCTCAGCGCCGCCATCGTTCTCGGCGCAGCAACGGCAGGCACCGCGACTGCCGGTGGCATACAGATCGACCCCACCGGTACCGGCAATATCGCGTCGTCGACCTTCCTCACCAGCCTCGGTAGCAGCTTGGGTAATTTCCTGGCTGATAACGCACTGGCGGGTGGTATCGCGAACACCGACCCGGGTGGCACCACCATCTATGGTCACAACTCTATCCCAATCCTGGGTGGCGAGCTGACTGCCGTGTTCTCGATACCGATGACTGCGTCGCTGTTCGGCGCTGACACCCTGAGTCTCCTGCAGTCTTCTGCCGGTACCTTCCAGCTGTGGTTTGGCCCAGTGAATGCGAATCAAATCGCCGGCACCGGTTATGCCGACGGCACACTGATTACGAGTGGTGTCGTGACGGTTGTCCCGCCGCTGTCGTTCAGCCGGACCAGTGCTACGACTGGCCCCCTGTCGGCTGCCAACGGTACGGCTTTCGGCAATACCACGACCATCTTCGGCAACGGCTCGGCAACGATCACGGTTGACCTGACCTATCAGAACAACCTGTTCATAACCAACGATGTCCTGAGCGCTGCTAACGGCGTCGATCTCCAGGTCGACAATGCACTTCGCCTGGACTACACCAACGGCTCGGGCAACCGCGCCTCGGAAACGTTTAACAGCACGGCGGTAGTCCCGTACTTCGGTTCGGATGCTATCAACAACTTCGCTTGCGGCGGTCTGGAAATCTGCGATTTTGAAGCGCAGATGAACTCGACCTTCCTGTTCTCGGCGGATCGCGTGCCGGAACCGGGTACCGTAGCGCTGATGGGTCTGGGCCTCGGCTTGCTGGGCGGGCTGCGCGCTCGTCGCAACAAGCAGCAGGGTTAAGCCCAGAGATGAGACAAGTGTGAGGCACCCGCAGTCCAAGACTGCTTAGCCTGAGACTGAGCTCCGACATGAAGGCCCCTGCAGCGATGCAGGGGCCTTTTCTTTGGTCGGGGGGTGGTAGACAGCGTGCTCAGCTGATGATGGATTGATTGAGGCCTTGTTCGATGAGCAAGTTCGCGTGGCTCGCCGCATGACTGTACACATTGAAGGTCAACGACGACGTCAATCCGGTATCGTCTATCAACACACTGCGACTGGTCGTGCCATTGGCCAGCCAGCCCTGCCCGCTCGATTGGACCGTGTCCGTCCCGTTGTCACCCGTCACCAGCAGCTCGTTCATCGACCCGCTCATCTCCAGCACGTCGCGTAAATCCAGCTGCACAGTGTTGGCCCCAAATCCGTCGAGCTGGATCTGCTCGATGTTCGCATACAGGTTCTTGTTCGTCAGCGCATCGAAGTTCAAGCTGATGCCATTCGCATCCGGCGTCAGAATGTCGAGACCGCCGCCGCCATTGACGCCGAACTCCGTCCCGTTCACCCGGATCACATCGTTGCCCGCACCGGCCGTATGCCCGACCCCGCTGAAACCGCCGCTCGACAGCGCGTTCACACCGGCTCCGCCTCGCAGCACCTGGCTGCCCGCCGTCGCTGTCTGACTCGCCAGCCCGGCACCCGCAGCACCATAGTCGGCGCCATACACCACATACGCCTGCCCGGCCGGATTGCCTATCGACGTCGCCGTCGTCGCATTGAACGCACCCACCGCGATGTCATCGAAGCCGTCGCCGTTGAAATCGCCGATGCCATCGACTGCCGCACCCGCGCTCGACGACGCCACACCGTCCAGCAGCAGGCCCTTGCCGTTCAAATAGCCACCGCTCTGCAGCGTCAACCCGCTGCCGTTGAACGATGCCCCATCGGTCAAATCAACCATCGTCGTCGAATACGCCGCGACATTGCGCACCAATCCCGCAATATTGCTCGTGCCATACAACACGTACGCTTCGTTCGAACCGAGCGAGCCCACGATCACATCCGCCAGACCGTCGCCGTTCACATCACCCGCCCCGGCAATGTCGCTCAACCCGGCCGCAATCGCGAAGCCGCCGACCCGCGTGTTCATCACAGCCGTCAAATCAATCGTGCTCGTGAACCCGCCCGCTTTGCCGAAAATCACGAAGCCAATGCTGATCCCGGCCGAGCTCACCGCAAAGTCATCAATCATGTCGCCGTTGAAATCGCCTATCGCCGACAGCTGCGCACCGGTCTGCAGATTGCCAAACGGCGCGAACGGCGGCGTGACCAAACGGAAGCCATTCGCCCCGTTCAAGGTCGCATTGAAACCGCTCGTATTCACCGCACTGGCCAGACTCGCCAGATTCGAGCGCGTGTCGCCGAACACCACATACACTTTGCCGTCCTGCGCCAGGCCCGTCGCACCGAGCGCGAAATCGTCGAAACCGTCATGGTCGATATCACCCAGACCGCTCACCCCGAAACCGGTGAAATCGCTCGCGCCCTGACCAAAGAACGACAACACATTGGTGCCGTTGGCCGTGCCCAGCGCGTTCAATCCATCCAACGTCGCGCTGCTCGCACCGAACACCACGAACGCTTCACCCGAATCGGTACCGCGCGTCGTGTCGCGCTCGGCATTACCAACCACGATGTCATCGATACCATCATTGTCGAGGTCGCCCCCGTTCGCTATCGAGGTGCCCTGCAAGGGCGCCAGCAAACCACCCAGCTGCAAGCCGTCATCGACGCCATCGCTGTTGACGTCGTTGGCGCCGCTGGTATTGCTGCCTATCAACTGCGTCACCAGCAGATTGTTCAAACCGCCCAGACCATTGCCGTTGATGCCGTTGGTCGTGCTGTCGCCGTAAATCACATACCCATTGCTGTTGCCGCCAGCGAAGTTCTGCTCGCTGGTCAGAATGTCGGCAATGCCATCGCCGTTATGGTCGCCACCGCCGTCAACGTTGTTGCTGAAACGTCCGTTCGACGCCGCACCGGTCAACGCGATGCCCTGCGTGCCGTTCAGCAGGTTGAGGTCAAATCCCGCCGTGCCATTGGCCAAAGTGGCCAAATGTGCGGCACTACCACCGAAGACAACGAAGGCACGGCCTTTGTTGACTGCAGGCGATTCTGTCAGTCGTTCGCCATCGCGCGAACCGACGATCAGATCGGCATAGCCATCACGGTTGACATCGCCGGTGCCGGCGATGGTGTAGCCAAGAAAATCGCCGAAGCCCGGCGATGAACTGCCGCGGATACCGTTCAGCTTCAAGCCTTGCGCGCCGTTCAGATTAGCCAGATTGATGATGCTTGCAAGCGCGCCGCCACTATCGACGGCAACCGCAACTGTGACGGTCGCGGCAGTTATCGACGCACTGGTCGCGCTGCCGTCGCTGGCCTGGAAAGCGATAGTGCGGTTGCCCGCGACCGTACTGGTGGTCTGAAACGTGATCGACTGCAGCGCAGTCAGATAATTGGCGATCGTCGCTGTACCACTCAAATTCAAGACACCGGTGCTGCCGACAAAATTGCCGGAGATGCCGTTCTGCGACGTAAAGTTGAGGCGGTCACCGGCGGCGAAGCCACCGCTGATCGCGACAGCCACACTGGCCATCGTAGTGTTGTCGACGTCGCTCAGCGTGATGCTGGTATCGATAGCGACAGCGCTACCACCAGCCGTTGCCTGCACGGTGCCGCCCATGCCGCTCAGTACCGGTGCGTCATTGACGGCAGTTCCGATGAACGTTTTGCTTCCGGTAATTGCCGGCGTCACGCCGTCGGATACCATGCTTGCAATGCTAAAGCCGCCATTGAAGTTAGGCGCCGGATTGAACGCCACTGCTGCCAGCAGCGCATTCACATTGGCAAGCGCACCGCTCGCTCTCCACTCGCCACTCGAAAAAGTCGACGTGACCGAACCGGAAGATCCGGTCGAGAGCGTACCGGCAGACAGATTTGACAGTGTGAGCGTCGCCGTCACCGTGGCACTGTCACTGTCACTGACGACGATATCGGTCAGATTGCGCGGCGTGTCTTCGCTGTAGGTCTCCGGCGCCGACAGGTTTGTTGCAGTTGGCGCAGAAGCCACTGCGATCCCGGTCAGCTGCTTGGTTCCCAGGGTCGGCGCGGAAATGCCATCGGAAATCATTGTCGCGATGCTGAGGTTGTCGTCGAAACCTGCAGCAGAGGTGAAACTGACGCCTGCCAGCAGAGCGTTGACATTAGCCACAGGACCGACAGCCGACCACACTCCGGCCAGAAATGTCGAGGTCACTGTACCCGACGTCGCGGTCGACAGCGCTCCGGCAGCGATATTCGACAAGGTCAAAGTCGCGACTACAGCGGTGCTATCGACATCGTTGATGACGATATTTGCCAGATTCAACGGCACGCCCTGGGTATAGGATTCAGCGGTCGACAAGTTAGTGCCGGTCGGCGCGTCGTTGACTGCTATGCCGGAGAACAGCTTCGAACCGTTTATCGCAGACGCGATGCCATCGGATATGCTTGCCGCCAGCATGAAATTGCTGTTGAAGTTCGCCGCCGGATGGAACGTCACGCTGGCCAACAGTTCATTGACATTGGCGCGCGCACCGCTGGCCGTCCAGACGCCCGCCGAGAACGTCGACGTGACTGCTCCGGACACCGCCGTCGAGAGTGTTCCAGCGGCAAAATTTGACAAAGTCAGCGTCACCGTGACATTCGCACTGTCGACGTCCGACACAACGATATTCTTCAGATTGCGCGGCGTGTCTTCGATATAGAGTTCGCCCGCGGTCAGGAGCGAAGCGGTCGGCGCGTCGTTGACCGGGACTATCGTTACCAGTTTGGTCCCTGTCTGCGCGGGGTCGACGCCATTCGAAACGTAAGTTTCGATGGTGACAGTGCCGTAGAAATTGGACGCGGGCTTGAAACTGACAGCAGCGAGTAATGCATTCACCGCGGCAAGCGAGCCATTGACCGACCATACGCCGGATGAAAACGTAGAGGTCGAAGCACCTGCCGTAGCGGTGGTGAAGACGCCGGCACTGAGGTTGGACAGGGTCAAACGCGCTGTGAAGCTGCCATTGCCGAAGTCGCTCAACACGATGTTGGTCAAATCGCGTTCGGTGTCCTCTTGCAGCACCTCGTTCGCGCTCAGATTGGTCACCATGCGCGCGGTACTCCGGTTCTGGATTTGCGACGCTCGATCAGGCTGGCGGGAAAATCAGAACGCTGCATGCAAGTATCCTCGTCGTTGAAAACCGCTGCGGGTCCAGCGGGATGGCGGCATCACGCTAGAGTTCGGGCGTGACGCAGGCATGACAGAAACGCTGCTGCTCGGCTTACCCTGATCGGGCGAGCGTTATCCACAGACAACAGCTCCCCGTACACGCTCGGTGGGCGCGTTGACCATCAAATCGATAAACAGCAGACGAGGCAGAGTCTAACGAAGCAGGGTCACTCGAAAGGCCCAGCAGTTCACATTTTGTAACAATTCGACAGCGGCAGGCACGTATCCAACACCGCTATGTGCGGTGGGCACTAGACACGAATTAATCCGAGCAGACGAATCCAGCAATAAAGCGCTGAAAGCGCTCCGCGACAAAGCGTGTCATGGAGCGCACGTCCCACGCCGCGGCCAGCTGTCGTCGCTGCCAGACCCGAAACCAGGCCTTGTTATTCAACTAATCAGTGATTGATTGAGGCCTTGTTCGATGAGCAAGGTCGCGTGGCTCGCCGCATGACTGTACACATTGAAGGTCAACGACGACGTCAATCCGGTATCGTCTATCAACACACTGCGACTGGTCGTGCCATTGGCCAGCCAGCCCTGCCCGCTCGATTGGACCGTGTCCGTCCCGTTGTCACCCGTCACCAGCAGCTCGTTCATCGACCCGCTCATCTCCAGCACGTCGCGTAAATCCAGCTGCACAGTGTTGGCCCCAAATCCGTCGAGCTGGATCTGCTCGATGTTCGCATACAGGTTCTTGTTCGTCAGCGCATCGAAGTTCAAGCTGATGCCATTCGCATCCGGCGTCAGAATGTCGAGACCGCCGCCGCCATTGACGCCGAACTCCGTCCCGTTCACCCGGATCACATCGTTGCCCGCACCGGCCGTATGCCCGACCCCGCTGAAACCGCCGCTCGACAGCGCGTTCACACCGGCTCCGCCTCGCAGCACCTGGCTGCCCGCCGTCGCTGTCTGACTCGCCAGCCCGGCACCCGCAGCACCATAGTCGGCGCCATACACCACATACGCCTGCCCGGCCGGATTGCCTATCGACGTCGCCGTCGTCGCATTGAACGCACCCACCGCGATGTCATCGAAGCCGTCGCCGTTGAAATCGCCGATGCCATCGACTGCCGCACCCGCGCTCGACGACGCCACACCGTCCAGCAGCAGGCCCTTGCCGTTCAAATAGCCACCGCTCTGCAGCGTCAACCCGCTGCCGTTGAACGATGCCCCATCGGTCAAATCAACCATCGTCGTCGAATACGCCGCGACATTGCGCACCAATCCCGCAATATTGCTCGTGCCATACAACACGTACGCTTCGTTCGAACCGAGCGAGCCCACGATCACATCCGCCAGACCGTCGCCGTTCACATCACCCGCCCCGGCAATGTCGCTCAACCCGGCCGCAATCGCGAAGCCGCCGACCCGCGTGTTCATCACAGCCGTCAAATCAATCGTGCTCGTGAACCCGCCCGCTTTGCCGAAAATCACGAAGCCAATGCTGATCCCGGCCGAGCTCACCGCAAAGTCATCAATCATGTCGCCGTTGAAATCGCCTATCGCCGACAGCTGCGCACCGGTCTGCAGATTGCCAAACGGCGCGAACGGCGGCGTGACCAAACGGAAGCCATTCGCCCCGTTCAAGGTCGCATTGAAACCGCTCGTATTCACCGCACTGGCCAGACTCGCCAGATTCGAGCGCGTGTCGCCGAACACCACATACACTTTGCCGTCCTGCGCCAGGCCCGTCGCACCGAGCGCGAAATCGTCGAAACCGTCATGGTCGATATCACCCAGACCGCTCACCCCGAAACCGGTGAAATCGCTCGCGCCCTGACCAAAGAACGACAACACATTGGTGCCGTTGGCCGTGCCCAGCGCGTTCAATCCATCCAACGTCGCGCTGCTCGCACCGAACACCACGAACGCTTCACCCGAATCGGTACCGCGCGTCGTGTCGCGCTCGGCATTACCAACCACGATGTCATCGATACCATCATTGTCGAGGTCGCCCCCGTTCGCTATCGAGGTGCCCTGCAAGGGCGCCAGCAAACCACCCAGCTGCAAGCCGTCATCGACGCCATCGCTGTTGACGTCGTTGGCGCCGCTGGTATTGCTGCCTATCAACTGCGTCACCAGCAGATTGTTCAAACCGCCCAGACCATTGCCGTTGATGCCGTTGGTCGTGCTGTCGCCGTAAATCACATACCCATTGCTGTTGCCGCCAGCGAAGTTCTGCTCGCTGGTCAGAATGTCGGCAATGCCATCGCCGTTATGGTCGCCACCGCCGTCAACGTTGTTGCTGAAACGTCCGCTCGACGCCGCACCGGTCAACGCGATGCCCTGTGTACCGTTCAAGAGATTCAGGTTGAACCCGTTGGTGCCATTGGCCAACGTCGCCAGATTGGCCGTGCTGTTGCCGAAAACAATGTAAGCGCGGCCTTTGTTGGCCGACTGCGAGTCAGTCAACGTTTCGGCATCGCGCGCGCCGATGATCAGGTCAGCGCGGCCGTCACGATTGACATCGCCAACTCCAGCAATGGTAAACCCAAGGAAGTCGCTGAAACCCGGCGATGAGCTGCCGCGTACGCCGTTCAGTTTGAGCCCCTCTGTGCCATTGAGGTTGTTCAGCACAATCGTGGCCGTGATGGCGGCGGTGCTAACCGCGACAACTTGATCAGCGACATCGCTGGCGGCGCTGAACGCCGACGTACCGGTACCCGCACCTGTCGTCGATACTTTGCTGCCCTGAGTACCGGATGACGTATCCCAGGCGCGGAACGTGATGGCGTTGGCCACGGTGCCGTTGAAACTCGCATTCGGCTGGAAGTAAACGCGTCCGGTCGCAGCAGACAACAACAGTGCGCTGGTATCCGAGACCGTGCCGACAGTCGCCCAGGTCGTGCCGTTGTTGATCGAGAACCACCAGGTGCCGTTGGTGGCGTCGAGTGCCGTCAGCGCAACACCGACAGCGGCATTGTCGATATCGGTGATATTGTTCAGCCCACCACCGCCAACCAGATCGGCAAGCGACGAAACACTGGTGCCGACCACTCCGGCCGGGGCCGCAGCATTCTCGTTTACCGAGTTAAGCGTGGGCGTCACCGCATTGTTCAAGACCGGCGAATCGTTGGCTGCGGCGACGTTGATCGTTATGACGTCGCTATCCTGCTGGGTGCCGCCGGTTCCCGTCGCCCCCTGGTCGTTGGTGGTGACAGTCAATGTGGCACTGCCATTGAAATTGGCAGTGCCCAGATAACTGAGTCCGCTCAGCGCGGCATTCACTTCGGCAATGCTGCCGAGGAACGTAATCGCGCTGGTGCCGTCACCGACCAGGCTGGTGAGTCCGGCCGTCGAACCCAGAGTCAGCGTGCCGTTCGTCACACTCAGCGTCATCGACAGATCACCGGCACCGAGATCGACATCGTTCACCGTAATCGCATTACCGTTACCCGCGCTGAATACGCGAGCGGTATCTTCTACCGCCGCTTGCGCGCCAGGTACGGTGTTGACCGGTGCATCGTTGACGGCAGTGACCGCGATATCCGCCGTATCGGTCGTGGCGCTGAACGGACTCTCGGCACCAGCCAGTGTGGTATTGGCCTTGGTCCCGTTGGTACCGGTAAAGGTGCCATTGGTAAAGCCGTCCCAGGCTTTGAACGTCACCGCATTGGTTATCGTGCCGTTGAAATCGGTTACTGTTGGTTGAAAATAGAGCCGGCCATTGGTCGCAGACAGCAGCAGCGCATTGGTCGCCGAAACCAAGCCGACTGCGGCCCAGCTCGTACCGTTGTTGGTCGAGAACCACCAGGTGCCGATAGCCCCGTCCAGCGCGGTGATGGCAATGCCGACCAGCGGCCCGTCCGGGTCAGCCACGTTATCGAGGCCGCCACCGACCGTGCTGAGATCGACCATATTGGCGACTGCCGTTCCGACCACACCGCTCGGTGCCGATGCGTCCTCGCTCGCGGCATTAAGCACGACGACCGGCGCGCTGCTCAGCACCGGCGTGTCGTTGACACCGGTGACCGTGATGGCAACGTTGTCGCTATCCTGCAGCGAACCGCCACTGCCGGTATTGCCGAGATCGAAGCTGGTTATGGCGAGCGTTTCGCTGCCGCCGAAACCCGCTGTGTTGTCGTAGCGCAGACCATCCAGCGCGGCGTTGATATCGGCCAGCGTACCGATCAAATCCAGCGTGCCGTCGGTGCCGCTCAGATCTGTCGATGCGCCAAGTCCAGTCACCGAGGCCAGCGTCAGATCGCCGTTGGCAACCGCGAGTGTCACGCGCACGCTCGCGCCGCCGGCATCGACGTCACCTAACGATATCGCATTGCCGTTCGCCACATTGAAGACCAGCGGGGTGCCATCAGCGGTCACCTGCGCGACCGGTACGCTGTTCACCGGCGCGTCGTTGACTGCGCTGACAGCAATGCTCGCGGTGTCGGTGGCGGTACTGAAGGCAGATGTTCCACCGTTGACGCCCGTATCAACTTTGGTGCCGTTGGTGCCAGTCGCTTGATCCCAGGCGCGGAAAGTCACGGCATTCACGACCGTGCCGTTGAAGTCCGCGTTGCCCGGCTGGAAATACAAGCGACCGTTAGTTGCAGACAACAGCAACGCATTGTTGTTTGCGACTGCGCCGATCACGGTCCAACTGGTTCCGTTATTGGTCGAGAACCACCAGCTGCCATTGGTCGTATCGAGTGCCGTTATCGCAATGCCGAGCGAAGGGCCATCGGGATCGGTGGCGTTGTCGAGACCACCGCCAACGGTGCTCAAATCGATCAGGCTGGCGACCGTGGTGCCGATGGCGCCGACAGGAATGCCGGCGCCTTCGTTGACAGCAGCCAGCACGGGCACTGCCGCGGCATTCAAACTGGGTGCGTCATTCGTACCGTTGACCGTGATTGCCACGGTGTCGACGTCTTGTAGCGCGCCACCGCTGCCGGTGTTACCGAGGTCGTTGGTCGTGATCGAAAGCGTATCGGCGCCGTTGAAATTGAGCAGGCCCTGATAGACCAGACCGTTCAGCGCGGCGTTCAGATCAGTCAAGCTGCCGGTCACGCTCAGGGTGCCGTTGCTGCCATCGGTATCGCCGGTCAAGCCGGTAGTGCCAGACAACGTCAGGGTACCATTGCTGACGCTTAAGTTTACCGTCAACTGCCCGACACCGGCGTCGGCATCGGCAATGCTGATCAATGTTCCGCCGCTGAAAGTCAGTGGCTGATCCTCAATCACGACCTGTGCGCCCGGTCGCGTATTCACCGGCGCATCGTTGACGGCGTTGATGGCGATACTGGCGGTGTCGCTGACAGCGCTGAACGGGCTTTCGCCGCCAGCCAGCGTCGTGTTCGCCTTGGTCCCATTGGTGCCGGTGAACGTACCGTTGGTAAAGCCATCCCAGGCTTTGAACGTGACAGCATTGGCGACGTTGCCGTTGAAATTGGCATTCGGTTCGAAATACAAGCGACCGTTGGTCGCCGACAGCAGCAATGCATTGGTCGTAGAGACTGCGCCGACCAGTGTCCAACTCGTCCCGTTATTGGTTGAGAACCACCATGTTCCATTGCTTGTATCGAGCGCAGTTACGGCGATACCGGTCAGCGGACCATCGGGATCGGCGACGTTATCGAGTCCACCGATCACCGAGCTCAGATCGACCAGATTGGAAATGGCCGTGCCGACAATGCCGGACGGCGCACCGCCGTCCTCGTTGACGGCGACGAGCACGGGGGTCGCAGTAGCGTTCAGCGTTGGCGTGTCGTTCACGCCGGCGACTGCAATGGCAATCACGTCGACATCCTGCAGTGCGCCACCGCTGCCGGTAGAACCTTGATCATTGGTCGTGATGGTCAAGGTATCAGCGCCGCTGAAACCGGTGTTGCCGAGATAGCTGAGCCCGCTCAATGCATTGTTGACCTCGGCTACGGTGCCGAGGAAGGTGACTGTTCCAGTGCCGTTGCCGACCAGGCTCGCCAGTCCGGCAGTCGAGCCGAGCGTCAGCGTACCGTTGGTCACGCTCAAAGTGATGGCAAGATCGCTTGGGCCAAGGTCGGCGTCGGCGACGGTAATCGCATTGCCGTTACCGACATTGAAGATGCGCGGCGTACTCTCGAACGCAGCCTGAGCGCCGGGCACGCTGTTGGTCGGCGCGTCATTGACCGCAGTGACCGTGATGTCAGCTGTGTCGCTAGCCGAGCTGAACGGATTCTCGGCACCGACCAGCGTGGTGTTGAACTTGGTGCCATTGGTCCCGGTGAAGGTGCCATTGGTAAATCCGTCCCAGACCTTGAACGTCACCGCATTGGTCACCGTGCCGTTGAAGTTCGCGTTCGACTGGTAATACAGGCGCCCCGTGCCAGCTGAGAGCAGTAGCGCGCTGGTGTTCGACACCGCGCCGACCAAGGACCAGCTCGTGCCGTTATTGGTCGAGAACCACCAGGTACCGTTAGTCGTATCCAGCGCTGTCACCGCGATACCGGTCAAAGGACCGTCCGGATCGGTCAGGTTATCGAGCCCGCCACCGACACTGCTCAAGTCGACCAAGGTAGAAATTGCGGTACCGACCACGCCAGCAGGTGCACCGGCGTCTTCATTGATGACGGCCAGCACCGGCGTCGCACCCGTATCCAGTACCGGCGTATCGTTGACACCGGTGACCGTAATTGCCACGGTATCGGCGTCCTGCAGCGCACCGCCGCTGCCGCTGTTACCGAGGTCGAAGCTCGTCATCGTGAGTGTATCCGGCCCGCTGTAACCGGTAGCGCCGAGATAGATCAAACCATTCAGAGCGGCGTTGATCGATGTCAGCGTGCCGGTGATGTCGAGCAAGCCATCGGTGCCGTCCGGGTCGGCCGAGGTATCGAGGCCAGACAGTGACGACAGACTCAAACTGCCATGCGCGACTGACAGCGTCACCCGGACAGGTGCGCCGCCAGCATCGATATCAGCGACTGAAATCACGTTGGGGCCGTTGAATACAAGCGGCGTCGCTTCGGCAACGGTTTGCGCACCGGGCCTGGTGTTGACCGGCGCGTCGTTCAGCGCATTGACGACGATCGCAGCGGTGTCCGTTGCAGTACTGAACGCCGTGGTACCGCCGTTCACGCTGGTGTTCACTTTGGTCCCAATCGCACCGCTCGATTGATCCCAGGCGCGGAACGTCACCGCATTCGTCACCGTGCCGTTGAAGTTCGCGTTCGGCTGGTAATACAGACGACCATTGGTGCTCGAGACAAGCAGTGCATTGGTGTCCGACACTGCACCGACCAAGGTCCAATTCGTCCCGTTGTTATTGCTGAACCACCACACCCCGTTGCTCGTGTCCAGACCGGTCACCGCGACTCCCAGTCCCGGACCGTCCGGATCGCTCGCGTTATCCAGTCCACCCACCACACTGCTCAGATCCAGCAGACTCGAAATCGCCGTGCCGACCACACCGGCAGGCGCAACGGCATCTTCGTTCACCGCTACCAGTACTGGTGTCGCCGCCGCATTCAGCACTGGTGCATCGTTATCTCCTATAACCGTGATCGAGACCGTGTCGACATCCTGCAGCGCGCCGCCTGTACCGGTGTTGCCTAGATCGGAGGTCGTGATCGTCAACGTATCCGCGCCGCTGAAGTTGGACAGTCCTTGATAGATCAGGCCACCTAGCGCGGAGTTAAGGTTGGTCAGTGTGCCGGTGACGCTGATCGTGCCGTCACTGCCGTTGGTGTCACCGGTCAGGCCCGCTGTTCCGCCCAGCGTCAGCGAGCCGTTGATGACGCTCAATGTGACGGTCAGCGTGCCACCACCCGCGTCGATGTCGGCAACGCTGATCGATGCGCCACCGCTGAACGTGAGAGACTGATCCTCGTTGACGGATTGCGCGCCTGGTCGGGTATTGACCGGCGCGTCGTTGATTGCGCTGACGCTGAGATCAGCGGTATCGGGTACGGCGCTGAACGGACTGTCGGCACCGACCAGCGTGGTATTGGCCTTGGTCCCGTTGGTGCCGGTAAACGTGCCGTTGGTGAAACCATCCCAGGCCTTGAACGTCACCGCACCCGTCACCGTGCCGTTGAAGTTCGCATTCGGCTGGTAATACAGCCGACCGTTCGTCGCCGACAACAACAGCGCACTGGTGTTCGACACCGCCCCCACCAACGACCAGGACGTGCCGTTGTTGGTCGAGAACCACCACACCCCATTCGTCGTATCCAGCGCCGTGACCGCCAGACCGACCGCCGGACCGTCCGGATCGCTGAAGTTGTCCAGGCCCCCACCAACCAGGGTCGAATCGACCAGCGCCGACACCGCCGTCCCAACCACCCCGCTCGGCACTCCGCCGTCTTCGTTCATACTCGTCAACACCGGCGTCAACGCCGTGTTCAAACTCGGCGCGTCGTTGTTGCCGGTCACCGTCAAGGTCACCGTATCGACATCCTGTAACGCACCACCACTGCCACTGTTACCCTGGTCGCTGGTCGTGATCGTCAGCACCGAAGTGCCACTGAAGTTCGACAGCCCCTGATAAACCAGACCGTTCAAGGCCGCGTTCAGATCGCTCAGCGTGCCACTCACGCTGATGGCCCCATCCGAGCCATCGGTATCGCCGGTCAAACCAGCCACACCCGACAACGCCAGCGTGCCATTGGTCACCACCAGACTCACCGTCAACGGACTGCCGCCCGCATCGACATCGGCCACACTGATCAGCGTGCCGCCGGTGAACGTGAACGGCTGATCCTCGAGGGCCGCCTGCGCACCGGGGCGCGTGTTGACCGGCGCGTCGTTGACCGCGCTGACCGTGATATCCGCGCTATCGCTCGCCGTGCTGAACGGATTCTCCGCCGCCACCAAGGTCGTGTTGGCTTTGGTCCCATTGGTGCCGGTAAACGTCCCGTTGGTGAAACCATCCCAGGCCTTGAACGTCACCGCGTTCGTCACCGTGCCGTTGAAGTTCGCGTTCGACTGGTAGTACAACCGGCCGTTCGTCGCCGACAGCAGCAACGCGCTGGTGCTCGACACCGCGCCGACCAATGACCACGTCGTGCCGTTATTGGTCGAGAACCACCACACGCCATTGGCCGTATCCAGCGCGGTGACCGCAATGCCGGTCAGCGGACCATCCGGATCGCTCACGTTATCCAACCCACCACCGACACTGCTCAAGTCGACCAGTGCCGAGACCGCCGTGCCGACCACACCAGCCGGCGCACCGGCGTCTTCGTTCAAACCAGCCAGGACCGGTGTTGCCGCGTTATTCAAGGTTGGCGTGTTGTTCACACCGGTGACCGTGATGGCGACCGTATCGACATCCTGTTTCACACCACCGCTGCCGGTGTTGCCCTGGTCACTGGTCGTGATGGTCAGAGTCGACGCACCGCTGAAATCCGTCAGCCCCTGGAATACCAGTCCGTTCAGCGCTGCGTTCAAATTGGCCAAGGTGCCGCTCACACTGATGCTGCCATCCGTGCCATCGGTGTCGCCGGTCAAGCCCGCCACACCGGACAAGGCCAGCGTGCCGTTGTTAACCGCCAAGGTCACCGTCAGCGGATTGCCGCCCGCATCGACATCGGCCACGCTGATCAGCGTCGCACCGGCGAACGTCAGTGGCTGATCTTCCGCCACCGTCTGCGCACCCGGCTTGGTGTTGACCGGATCGTCGTTGACCGCCGTCACCACGAGGTCGGCGCTGTCCGTCGTCGCGCTGAACGCGGTGTTGCCACCGTTCACGCTGGTGTTCACTTTGGTCCCAATCGCACCGCTCGATTGATCCCAGGCGCGGAACGTCACCGCATTCGTCACCGTGCCGTTGAAGTTCGCATTCGGCTGGTAATACACACGACCATTGGTGCTCGAGACAAGCAGGGCATTGGTGTCCGATACCGCACCGACCAAGGTCCAATTCGTCCCGTTGTTATTGCTGAACCACCACACCCCGTTGCTCGTGTCCAGACCGGTCACCGCGACTCCCAGTCCCGGACCGTCCGGATCACTCGCGTTATCCAGTCCACCCACCACACTGCTCAGATCCAGCAGACTCGAAATCGCCGTGCCGACCACACCAACCGGTGCCGCGGCATCTTCGCTGGTCGCACTCAACACCGGCGTCGCCGCCGCGTTCAGCACCGGCGCATCGTTCAGACCCGTCACCGTGATGGCCACGGTATCAATATCCTGTTTCGCGCCGCCGCTGCCCGTGCTGCCTTGATCATTGCTCGTGATGGTCAAGGTCGACGCACCGCTGAAGTTGCTCAGACCCTGGAACACCAACCCGTTCAAGGCCGCGTTCAGATTGGCCAGCGTGCCGCTTACCGTGATGGTGCCGTCCGAGCCATCGGTGTCGCCGGTCAGTCCCGCCACACCCGACAACGCCAGGGTCCCGTTGTTGACCGCCAAGGTCACCGTCAAGGGATCACCACCGGCATCCACGTCCGCCACGCTGATCAGCGTCGCACCGGTGAACGTCAACGGCAGATCTTCGCCAATCGTCTGTGCACCGGGTTTGGTATTGACCGGATCGTCGTTGACCGCCGTCACCGCCAGGTCGGCGGTGTCGCTCGTCGTGCTGAACGGACTGTCGGCACCGACCAGCGTGGTATTGGCCTTGGTCCCGTTGGTGCCGGTAAACGTCCCGTTGGTGAAACCATCCCAGGCCTTGAACGTCACCGCACCCGTCACCGTGCCGTTGAAGTTCGCATTCGGCTGGTAATACAGCCGACCGTTCGTCGCCGACAACAACAGCGCACTGGTGTTCGACACCGCCCCCACCAACGACCAGGACGTGCCGTTGTTGGTCGAGAACCACCACACCCCATTCGTCGTATCCAGCGCCGTGACCGCCAGACCGACCGCCGGACCGTCCGGATCGCTGAAGTTGTCCAGGCCCCCACCAACCAGGGTCGAATCGACCAGCGCCGACACCGCCGTCCCAACCACCCCGCTCGGCACTCCGCCGTCTTCGTTCATACTCGTCAACACCGGCGTCAACGCCGTGTTCAAACTCGGCGCGTCGTTGTTGCCGGTCACCGTCAAGGTCACCGTATCGACATCCTGTAACGCACCACCACTGCCACTGTTACCCTGGTCGCTGGTCGTGATCGTCAGCACCGAAGTGCCACTGAAGTTCGACAGCCCCTGATAAACCAGACCGTTCAAGGCCGCGTTCAGATCGCTCAGCGTGCCACTCACGCTGATGGCCCCATCCGAGCCATCGGTATCGCCGGTCAAACCAGCCACACCCGACAACGCCAGCGTGCCATTGGTCACCACCAGACTCACCGTCAACGGACTGCCGCCCGCATCGACATCGGCCACACTGATCAGCGTGCCGCCGGTGAACGTGAACGGCTGATCCTCGAGGGCCGCCTGCGCACCGGGGCGCGTGTTGACCGGCGCGTCGTTGACCGCGCTGACCGTGATATCCGCGCTATCGCTCGCCGTGCTGAACGGATTCTCCGCCGCCACCAAGGTCGTGTTGGCTTTGGTCCCATTGGTGCCGGTAAACGTCCCGTTGGTGAAACCATCCCAGGCCTTGAACGTCACCGCGTTCGTCACCGTGCCGTTGAAGTTCGCGTTCGACTGGTAGTACAACCGGCCGTTCGTCGCCGACAGCAGCAACGCGCTGGTGCTCGACACCGCGCCGACCAATGACCACGTCGTGCCGTTATTGGTCGAGAACCACCACACGCCATTGGCCGTATCCAGCGCGGTGACCGCAATGCCGGTCAGCGGACCATCCGGATCGCTCACGTTATCCAACCCACCACCGACACTGCTCAAGTCGACCAGTGCCGAGACCGCCGTGCCGACCACACCAGCCGGCGCACCGGCGTCTTCGTTCAAACCAGCCAGGACCGGTGTTGCAGCAGCGTTCAAGAGCGGCGTGTCATTGACACCCGTCACCGTGATGGCCACCGTATCGATATCCTGCTTCACGCCACCACTGCCGGTGTTGCCCTGATCGCTGGTTGTCATCGTTAGCGTGTCGGCACCGCTGAAGCTCAGCAGGCCCTGATAAGTCACGCTGGTCAGCGCCGCGTTGAGATCGGTGAGCGAACCGCTGACACTGATCGTGCCGTCACTGCCGTTGGTATCGCCGGTCAGACCGGTCGTGCCGGCAAGCGCCAACGTGCCGTTGTTGACTGTCAGCGTTACCGTCAGCGGGCTCGCGCCGGCGTCAGCATCGGCAATCGAAAGGCCGCTGGCGCCGGTCAGAACCAGTGCCGTGTCTTCCGTCACGGTCTGTGCCGCGGGACGCGTGTTGACCGGGTCGTCGTTGACCGCGCTGACCGTGATATCCGCGCTATCGCTCGCCGTGCTGAACGGATTCTCCGCCGCCACCAAGGTCGTGTTGGCTTTGGTCCCATTGGTGCCGGTAAACGTCCCGTTGGTGAAACCATCCCAGGCCTTGAACGTCACCGCGTTCGTCACCGTGCCGTTGAAGTTCGCGTTCGACTGGTAGTACAACCGGCCGTTCGTCGCCGACAGCAGCAACGCGCTGGTGCTCGACACCGCGCCGACCAGTGACCACGTCGTGCCGTTGTTGGTCGAGAACCACCACACGCCATTGGCCGTATCCAGCGCGGTGACCGCAATGCCGGTCAGCGGACCATCCGGATCGCTCACGTTATCCAATCCACCACCGACACTGCTCAAGTCGACCAGTGCCGAGACCGCCGTGCCGACCACACCAGCCGGCGCACCGGCGTCTTCGTTCAAACCAGCCAGGACCGGTGTTGCCGCGTTATTCAAGGTTGGCGTGTTGTTCACACCGGCGATGGATAACGCCACCGTATCGACATCCTGCAACGCCCCGCCCGTGCCGGTGTTGCCCTGATCACTGGTCGTGATGGTCAACGTGTCAGCACCGCTGAAACCCAGCAGACCGGTGTAACTCAAGCCATTCAGCGCCGCATTGATGTCGGCCAGGCTGCCGCTGAATGACAGGCTGCCATCGGTTCCATCGACGTCACCGGTCAACCCGCTGGTCTGCGCCAGCACCAGCGTGCCGTTGTTCACGCCGAGACTCACCGTCAGCGCGCCAGTGCCGGCATCGACATCCGCCACCGATAGCGCATTGCCGTTGCCAGTGCTGAATACCAGCGGCGTGTCTTCGAACCCGGCCTGCGCACCCGGGCGTGTATTCACCGGGGCATCATTGACCGCCGTCACCACGATGTCCGCCGTGTCGGTCACCGTGCTGAACGCACTGCTGCCGCCATTGGTCGTCGTGCTGACTTTCGTGCCGTTGACGCCGGTCGCCTGATCCCAGGCGCGGAACGTCACCGCGTTCGCCACCGTGCCACTGAAATTCAACGTCGTCGGTTGAAAATACAAACGGCCATTGGTGGTCGATAACAGCAGCGCATTATTCGCCGCCACCGCACCCACCAGCGACCAGCTCGTGCCGTTATTGGTCGAGAACCACCACACCCCATTCGTCGTATCCAGCGCGGTGATCGCCAGACCCAGACTCGGACCATCCGGATCGGCCGCATTATCCAGACCGCCGACAACACTGCTCAGATCGATCAGCGCCGATACTGCCGTACCAACCACACCAGCAGGCGCTGCGGCATCTTCGTTTGCTGCTGCCAGCGATGGCGTTGCAGCGGCGTTCAAGACCGGCGCGTCGTTGGCACCGACCACTGAGATGGCCACCGTATCGACGTCCTGCAGGACACCACCACTGCCAGTGTTGCCCTGGTCACTGGTCGTGATGGTCAGAGTCGACGCACCGCTGAAATCCGTCAGCCCCTGGAATACCAGTCCGTTCAGCGCTGCGTTCAAATTGGCCAAGGTGCCGCTCACACTGATGCTGCCATCCGTGCCATCGGTGTCGCCGGTCAAGCCCGCCACACCGGACAAGGCCAGCGTGCCGTTGTTAACCGCCAAGGTCACCGTCAGCGGATTGCCGCCCGCATCGACATCGGCCACGCTGATCAGCGTCGCACCGGCGAACGTCAGTGGCTGATCTTCCGCCACCGTCTGCGCACCCGGCTTGGTGTTGACCGGATCGTCGTTGACCGCCGTCACCACGAGGTCGGCGCTGTCCGTCGTCGCGCTGAACGCGGTGTTGCCACCGTTCACGCTGGTGTTCACTTTGGTCCCAATCGCACCGCTCGATTGATCCCAGGCGCGGAACGTCACCGCATTCGTCACCGTGCCGTTGAAGTTCGCATTCGGCTGGTAATACACACGACCATTGGTGCTCGAGACAAGCAGGGCATTGGTGTCCGATACCGCACCGACCAAGGTCCAATTCGTCCCGTTGTTATTGCTGAACCACCACACCCCGTTGCTCGTGTCCAGACCGGTCACCGCGACTCCCAGTCCCGGACCGTCCGGATCACTCGCGTTATCCAGTCCACCCACCACACTGCTCAGATCCAGCAGACTCGAAATCGCCGTGCCGACCACACCAACCGGTGCCGCGGCATCTTCGCTGGTCGCACTCAACACCGGCGTCGCCGCCGCGTTCAGCACCGGCGCATCGTTCAGACCCGTCACCGTGATGGCCACGGTATCAATATCCTGTTTCGCGCCGCCGCTGCCCGTGCTGCCTTGATCATTGCTCGTGATGGTCAAGGTCGACGCACCGCTGAAGTTGCTCAGACCCTGGAACACCAACCCGTTCAAGGCCGCGTTCAGATTGGCCAGCGTGCCGCTTACCGTGATGGTGCCGTCCGAGCCATCGGTGTCGCCGGTCAGTCCCGCCACACCCGACAACGCCAGGGTCCCGTTGTTGACCGCCAAGGTCACCGTCAAGGGATCACCACCGGCATCCACGTCCGCCACGCTGATCAGCGTCGCACCGGTGAACGTCAACGGCAGATCTTCGCCAATCGTCTGTGCACCGGGTTTGGTATTGACCGGATCGTCGTTGACCGCCGTCACCGCCAGGTCGGCGGTGTCGCTCGTCGTGCTGAACGGACTGTCGGCACCGACCAGCGTGGTATTGGCCTTGGTCCCGTTGGTGCCGGTAAACGTCCCGTTGGTGAAACCATCCCAGGCCTTGAACGTCACCGCACCCGTCACCGTGCCGTTGAAGTTCGCATTCGGCTGGTAATACAGCCGACCGTTCGTCGCCGACAACAACAGCGCACTGGTGTTCGACACCGCCCCCACCAACGACCAGGACGTGCCGTTGTTGGTCGAGAACCACCACACCCCATTCGTCGTATCCAGCGCCGTGACCGCCAGACCGACCGCCGGACCGTCCGGATCGCTGAAGTTGTCCAGGCCCCCACCAACCAGGGTCGAATCGACCAGCGCCGACACCGCCGTCCCAACCACCCCGCTCGGCACTCCGCCGTCTTCGTTCATACTCGTCAACACCGGCGTCAACGCCGTGTTCAAACTCGGCGCGTCGTTGTTGCCGGTCACCGTCAAGGTCACCGTATCGACATCCTGTAACGCACCACCACTGCCACTGTTACCCTGGTCGCTGGTCGTGATCGTCAGCACCGAAGTGCCACTGAAGTTCGACAGCCCCTGATAAACCAGACCGTTCAAGGCCGCGTTCAGATCGCTCAGCGTGCCACTCACGCTGATGGCCCCATCCGAGCCATCGGTATCGCCGGTCAAACCAGCCACACCCGACAACGCCAGCGTGCCATTGGTCACCACCAGACTCACCGTCAACGGACTGCCGCCCGCATCGACATCGGCCACACTGATCAGCGTGCCGCCGGTGAACGTGAACGGCTGATCCTCGAGGGCCGCCTGCGCACCGGGGCGCGTGTTGACCGGCGCGTCGTTGACCGCGCTGACCGTGATATCCGCGCTATCGCTCGCCGTGCTGAACGGATTCTCCGCCGCCACCAAGGTCGTGTTGGCTTTGGTCCCATTGGTGCCGGTAAACGTCCCGTTGGTGAAACCATCCCAGGCCTTGAACGTCACCGCGTTCGTCACCGTGCCGTTGAAGTTCGCGTTCGACTGGTAATACAGCCGACCGTTCGTCGCCGACAGCAGCAACGCGCTGGTGCTCGACACCGCGCCGACCAATGACCACGTCGTGCCGTTGTTGGTCGAGAACCACCACACGCCATTGGCCGTATCCAGCGCGGTGACCGCAATGCCGGTCAGCGGACCATCCGGATCGCTCACGTTATCCAATCCACCACCGACACTGCTCAAGTCGACCAGTGCCGAGACCGCCGTGCCGACCACACCAGCCGGCGCACCGGCGTCTTCGTTCAAACCAGCCAGGACCGGTGTTGCCGCGTTATTCAAGGTTGGCGTGTTGTTCACACCGGCGATGGATAACGCCACCGTATCGACATCCTGCAACGCCCCGCCCGTGCCGGTGTTGCCCTGATCACTGGTCGTGATGGTCAACGTGTCAGCACCGCTGAAACCCAGCAGACCGGTGTAACTCAAGCCATTCAGCGCCGCATTGATGTCGGCCAGGCTGCCGCTGAATGACAGGCTGCCATCGGTTCCATCGACGTCACCGGTCAACCCGCTGGTCTGCGCCAGCACCAGCGTGCCGTTGTTCACGCCGAGACTCACCGTCAGCGCGCCAGTGCCGGCATCGACATCCGCCACCGATAGCGCATTGCCGTTGCCAGTGCTGAATACCAGCGGCGTGTCTTCGAACCCGGCCTGCGCACCCGGGCGTGTATTCACCGGGGCATCATTGACCGCCGTCACCACGATGTCCGCCGTGTCGGTCACCGTGCTGAACGCACTGCTGCCGCCATTGGTCGTCGTGCTGACTTTCGTGCCGTTGACGCCGGTCGCCTGATCCCAGGCGCGGAACGTCACCGCGTTCGCCACCGTGCCACTGAAATTCAACGTCGTCGGTTGAAAATACAAACGGCCATTGGTGGTCGATAACAGCAGCGCATTATTCGCCGCCACCGCACCCACCAGCGACCAGCTCGTGCCGTTATTGGTCGAGAACCACCACACCCCATTCGTCGTATCCAGCGCGGTGATCGCCAGACCCAAACTCGGACCATCCGGATCGGCCGCATTATCCAGACCGCCGACAACACTGCTCAGATCGATCAGCGCCGATACTGCCGTACCAACCACACCAGCAGGCGCTGCGGCATCTTCGTTTGCTGCTGCCAGCGATGGCGTTGCAGCGGCGTTCAAGACCGGCGCGTCGTTGGCACCGACCACTGAGATGGCCACCGTATCGACGTCCTGCAGGACACCACCACTGCCAGTGTTGCCCTGGTCACTGGTCGTGATGGTCAGAGTCGACGCACCGCTGAAATCCGTCAGCCCCTGGAATACCAGTCCGTTCAGCGCCGCGTTCAAATTGGCCAAGGTGCCGCTCACACTGATGGTGCCATCGGCGCCGTTCGTGTCTCCGGTCAGACCGGCCACTCCCGACAGCGCCAGCGTGCCGTTAGTCACAGCCAGAGTCACCGTCAGCGGATTACTGCCGGCATCGACATCAGACACGCTGATCAGCGTTCCACCGGCGAACGTCAGCGGCGCATCTTCCGCGATTGTCTGCGCGCCTGGTCGGGTATTTACCGGGGCGTCGTTGAGCGCATTGACAGTGATCGACGCAGTATCCGTGACTGCGCTGAACGGCGTCTCGGCAGCGACTATCGTGGTATCCGCTTTATTACCATTGGTGCCGGTAAAAGTCCCATTGGTGAAACCGTCCCAGGCCTTGAACGTCACTGCATTGGCGAGCGGGCCATTGGTGTTGGCGTTCGGTTGATAATAAAGTCGACCGTTCGTCGCCGATAACAGCAGCGCGTTGTTGACCGCGACGCTGCCGACGGTTGCCCAGGTGGTGCCGTTGTTGATTGAAAACCACCAGGTCCCGGCACCGGCGTCAAGCGCGGTGATTGCAATACCGGTCAGTGGCCCGTCGGGATCAGTCATGTTGTCGAAACCGCCGACAACCGAGCTCAGATCGATCAGACCCGCAACCGCCGTACCGACGACACCGACAGGCACGCCAGCATCTTCGTCCAGAGCGACGAGTACCGGTGTCGCTGCCGTATTCAACGTTGGCGTGTTGTTCACGCCGGCGATCGTCAGCGTGATCGTATCGACATCCTGCAGGACACCACCGGCGCCGGTCGAGCCGCCATCTGAAGTCGTCATGCTCAACGTGTCGCCGCCGCTGAACCCGAGCAACCCGGTATAGCTCAGACCGTTCAACGCTGCATTGATGTTGGCCAATGTGCCGTTGATGCTGAGCGTGCCGTCATTGCCATTGATGTCGCCAGTCAATCCGGTTGTCTGCGACAGTGCCAGTCGACCGTTGTTGACCGACAAGGTCACGGTCAATGGACTGCCACCTGCGTCGACATCGGCAATCGAGATCGCGTTGCTGTTGGCGGCGTTGAAGATTAACGCGGTGTCTTCCGTGCCGGCCTGTGTGCCAGGAACGGTATTGACCGGCGCATCGTTCAGTGCGGTGACGGTGAGATTCGCCGTGTCGGTCGCCGTGCTGAACGCGGTGCTACCGCCGTTGCTGGCTGTCGTCACTTTCGTACCGTTGACGCCGCTGGTCTGATCCCAGGCCCGGAACGTCACCGCATTGGTAATGACGCCATTTGAATTCAGCGTCGTGGGCTGGAAATAAAGGCGACCGCCAGTTCCAGCAACGAGCAATGCGCTGGTATTCGAGACCGCGCCGACGAGCGCCCATGAGGTGCCGTTGTTGAGCGAGAACCACCAGGTGCCGGTGCCGGTGTTCAGCGCCGTGATCGCGACCCCGAGGCCAGCACCATCGGGGTCGACGACATTGTCCAGACCGCCGCCACCATTCAGATCGAGCAGCGCCGACACCGCAGTACCGTCGACGCCGGTCGGAACGCCGGCATCCTCGTTCACCGCTGTCAGCACCGGTGTCGCGCCAGCATTCAAACTGGGCGCATCGTTCAGGCCGATGATATTGAGTGCGACAGTGTCGGTATCCTGTTCGTCTGACGGACCGCCGGTGGCTCCGGGATCGCTGCCGGTATTGCCCTGGTCGCTGGTCGTGATGGTCAGCGTATCGCTGCCACTGAAATCCGTATTGCCCTGATAAGTGAGCCCGTTCAGTGCTGCGTTCAGATCGGTCAACGAGCCAGACATGACGATGGTGCCATCCGTTCCATCCACATCGCCGGTCAGCCCCGCCGCGCCTGACAAGGTCAATCGTCCATTGGCAACCTGCAGCGTGACGGTAAGCGGCGTTGCGCCGACATCGAGATCGGAGATCGACAGCAGGTTACTGTTTGCCGTATTGAAAACGAGTGCGACATCCTCGGCGCCAGTTTGCGAACCAGGCGTGGCGTTAACTGGCGCATCATTGACGGCCGCAACCGACAGATTGGCAGTATCGCTTGCCACACTGAACGGACTCTCGGCGGCCACGATGGTGGTGTCGGTTTTGTTGCCGTTGGTGCCGGTGTAAGTGCCGTCGGTAAAGCCGTCCCACGCTTTGAATGTCACTGCGTTGGCGACGACACCATTGAAATTCGCATTGGCCTGGAAATACAGCCGACCGTCGGTCGCCGACAACAACAGCGCATTGGTGGTAGAGACTGCACCGACGAGATTCCAGCTCACGCCGTTGTTGATAGAGAACCACCACACGCCATCGGTCGTAGTCAGCGCCGTCACCGCAATGCCTGGCGTCGGCCCATCAGGGTCAGCGACATTGTCGAGACCGCCGGCCGGCGGATTGAAATCGACCAATGACGATACCGCGGTACCAACCGCACCTGCAGGCAGTCCGGGGTCTTCGTTCTGCGTGCTCAAGACGGGTGTCGCAGCAGCATTCAACACCGGCGTATCGTTGACACCAGTCAACGCGATCGCGACCTGGTCGATATCCTGTTGCACGCCGCCCGCACCAGTCGAACCGTTGTCGCTGGTCGTGATGGTCAACGTGTCGAGACCGCTGAAACCGGTGAGCCCCTGATAAACCAGCCCGTTCAGCGCCGTGTTGAGACTGGCCACCGAGCCGGTCATGGTGATGACACCATCGCTACCGTTGGTGTCACCCGTCAAACCTGCGACACCGGCCAGTGTCAGTGTGCCGTTGTTTACATTCAAACTGACGGTCAACGTGCCTGCACCGATGTCGACATCGATGACTGAAATCTGATTGCCGTTGCCCACGCTGAACGTCAGTGGGGTATCTTCAGTGCCGAGTTGCAGACCCGGACGCGTATTCTCCGGCGCATCGTTGATTGCTGTCACGACGATACTCGCGGTATCGCTGGCAGTGCTGTAAGGCGATTCCGCGCCGACCAGCGTGGTATCGGCTTTGGTGCCATTGGTGCCGGTAAACGTGCCGTTACTGAAACCATCCCAGGCGCGAAACGTGATCGCGTTACTGATGGTTGCATTGAAATTGAGCGTCGTAGGATCGAAATACAGCCGACCACCCGTACCGGAAAGCAACAACGCGTTGTTTGCCGAGACTGCCCCGACCAGCGCCCAATTGGTCCCGTTATCGATCGAAAACCACCATTGTCCGTTGCTCGTGTCGAGCGCGGTGACGGCGATCCCGGTGACCGGGCCATCGGGGTCGGTCACATTGTCGAGCCCGCCGGTCGGCGCGGTCGGATCGACCAGTGCTGAGACCGCTGTGCCGACAGGCCCTGTCGGGAACAGAGCATCTTCATCGACTGCTGACAGTACCGGTGTCGCGGCAGCATTCAGTACCGGCGTATTGTTCACTCCGAGGACAGTGATGGCGACCGAGTCGATATCCTGTTGCACACCGCCGGCGCCGTTAGCACCGCCATCCGACGTCGTGATGTTGAGCGTATCGGTGCCGCTGAATCCGAGGTTACCCTGGTAGGTCAGACCATTCAGCGCGGCATCGAGATTGGTCAGCGAACCGCTGATAGAGATGACGCCATCGCTGCCATCGGTGTCGCCAGTCAGGCCGGTAGTCCCAGCCAGCACGAGCGTGCCGTTACCCACCGCCAGCGTGACGGTCAGTGGGCTACCGGCGGCGTCAACATCGAATATCGAAATCGCATTACCGCCAGACAGCACCAGCGGCAGATCTTCCCCGATGGTCTGCGAACCAGGGATGGTGTTGATGGGTGCATCGTTGATGGCAACGACGTTCTGCGAAACGCTGTCGGTCGCCAGGCTGAATGGACTGGGATCGCCGGCTACACTGGCGTTGACCTTGCTGCCGTTCGACCCGCTGCTCTGATCCCAGGCGTGGAAGGTCACCGCGGTAGCCAGCGTGCCGCTGAAATCAGCCGTGGTCGACTGAAAGTACAAGCGTCCGCCGCTGGCCGAAAGCAACAATGCATTGTTCGTTGCAACCGCGCCGACCAGGGCCCAGCTCACCCCATTGTTGGTCGAGAACCACCACTGCCCCACACTGGTATCGAGCTGTGTGATTGCTATGCCGAGAGCCGGTCCATCGACGTCAGTCACGTTGGCGATGCCGCCGCCGGTGGCGACGAGGTCCGATACGGCAGTGCCAACTGCTAACGAGGGTGCTGACGCGTCTTCAGCGGCATCGACCATGAGCGGGGTGGCGCTGGCGTCCAGCACCGGTGCATCGTTGACGTTCGTGACGGTGATATTTGCGCTGTCGGTCGCGCTGCTGAAAGCGGTGCCACCGCCGTTGACGGTGGTATCGACCAACGCGCCATTGGTGTCGCTGGTCAGATCCCAGGCGCGAAAACGCGCAGCGTCAGCAATCGTGCCGCTGAAATTGGCTGTGGTCGGTTGAAAATAGAGCCGACCACCAACAGTCGACAGCAACAGCGAGTTCGCATTGCTGACCGCACCGACGGCAACCCAGGTCGCGCCGTTGTCGATCGACGAAAACCAGCTGCCTTGCGAGGTGTCGAGAAAGGTGACGGCAATACCGAGACCGGCGCCGTCGACATCGCTGGCATTGTTCAGACCGCCACCGCCCGTTGCATCGATCAGCGCCGAGACTGCTGTACCCACGGCACCGACCGGCAGAGGCGCACCTTCGACTGCGCCGACGAATACCGGCGTCGCTGAGGCATCGATGACGGGCGCGTCATTGACCGGCGAAATCGTGATGGCGACTGCACTGGTCGTCGTCGCCACGCCGTCGTTGGTCGAGATAGTCAAGGTATCGTTGCCGGACTGGTTCAGGGCCGGCTGATAACTCAGACCTTCGAGCGCGGCATTGACCGCAGCCGGCACACCGGTCAGAACCAGATGGCCCGAACCGTTACCGCTTTGCGTGACGCCCGGCGGACTCGCACCGGCGGTCAAGGTGCCATTCAGTACGCTGACGTCGACGGTCACTGGCGCGCCGTCTGCATCAGTCACGCTGATCGGGTTGCCACCGCCGGTTGCGAAAACCAGCGCAATGTCCTCGTTTGTGAGCTGTGCTGCGGGAACGCTGTTATTCGGGAGATCGTTGCTGACAATAGTCAGTTCGATGCTGCCGACGGCAATCTCCACCGTGCCGGCGCTGCGGCTGGTGCTCGGGTTCGACAGCTGGAACAGAAAAGTTTCCGGTGCTTCCGCGGACGGCGAGTCAACCGTCAGCGCGATAACGATTGTTTTGCTCGACTCGCCGGGCGCGAAGCGGAGCTGCCCGAGACTCGAGCCGAAATCGGCCTCACTGGTGCCACCATCGGCATCGCTGGCGCGGATCACTGTCGCGAAATCGATCGTGTCGCTGCCGCTGAGATTGCCTGAACGCGTGATGGTGACGGTAATGCTCTGCCCTTCCCGCGCGACCGCTGAAGCCACCGATACCGCGAATATCGCCGACCCCTGATCGAGATTGCCCGCAAACAATTCGAGTTGCTCGAACGACGGCGGCTGCGGAAGTTCGTGAGTGCCGAATTCATCGTCTTCGTCCTGTGCCACAACCGGCAACAGCGGAGCCGAGACGGCCTGCAGCGCAGCTTCGCGAGCAATGTCGACGAATACAATCAAATTTTCCGGAAGCGGAATACGCTCAGGCAGATTGACGTACTCGAATACCGGCAGCGCCAGATGCGACGACAGGAACGCGCCTTCGGACGTAACGACGTTGTAGCCGGACTCGTCGACGTAGACTAATGCAGTTGGTGTGACCACGATTGACGTGTCGGTCGCACCACTGGCGAAGAAACCCTCGATACGGATATCGCCGTCGGCACCGCGCAGCACAAGCGCGTCACCGTCCCGCACGGTAGTGAGCTCGACCGCGGATTCCGGCGTAAGCAGCACGGTTTCGCCTGGCGCCACCGGCAGCGGCTCACCGCTCCTGGCTATGACGTTGCGTACGCTGCCATCTGCAGCAATGATCTTCAGCTCAAGTTCCATCAAACGCTCCATGTCACCCGATGAGGCGACCGTCCTGCACAGGCCAGCGGTACTGGCGACGACGCCTAATTAAAGCGCCTGCCCGACGACACATTCTTGAAATACATCTCGAATCATGACAATTACCCGGGGTTTCGGGAATATTACCGATATTCAACCCGACTACAGCTCCTCAACGTTCCTTCAACGCGCTGTCACGCACTTTCAGGACCGGTTTCAACAGATATTCGAGCACCGTCTTGTGCCCGGTGAGCAATTCGACGGTGGCTACCATGCCGGGAATGATCGGCAACGGCCCGTCCTTGCCGCGTAATTGTGCGGCGTCGGTCCGCACATAGACGCGGTAATAGCTCTCGGCGGGGTTCTTTTCATCCTCGATGGTATCCGCACTGATATGTTCGAGGCTGCCGTGCAGCCCGCCGTATATTGCGTAGTCGTAAGCCGACAATTTGACCGTTGCGCGCTGACCGGGATGCAGGAACGCGACGTCGGCCGGGCGGATCCGCGCTTCGACCAGCAGTCTGTCTTCGAGTGGAACGATTTCCATGATGTCCTGCCCGGGGCCAATGATGCCGCCCAGTGTCGTAATGCGGATGTTCTTCACCGTGCCGCGAACCGTTGCCCGTATCACAGAGCGGTTCACCTGGTCCTCGCGCGCCGTCAACATCTCGGTTATCGACCCGAGTTCGGCTTCCTTTGCCGCAAGTTCAGAGCGCGCGTCAGTGCGGAACGCATTGACGCGTTCCTGAATGTTCGCTTTCAACTCGATAATGTCGCGGCGCAAACGCAGGATTTCGACTTCAGAAACCGCTCCGCGCGCAACCATCGGTTCGGTCATCGCCAGCTCCTGCTCGGCAAGCTGCTGGCTGTTACGGAGTGCGCCGATGGATTCACTCAGGGCCTGCGTTCGGGACGCATAGAGTCGAAACTCGCGGTCGCGCAATCCGGCCGGAAGGTCGGTCGGAAACTGCGGCGCTCGACCGTTAGCTTCGGCCAGCAGACGCGCCGCTTCGGCCCGCAACGTCGCCGACTGCACCTGCCCTTCGCGCAGCGAGGCGCCGGTACGGGTGTCGTCGATACGCAGCAGCACCTGCCCTGTTTCAACGATATCGCCTTCGTGTACCGGCAGGTCGGCAAGAATGCCGCCCTCGAGACTCTGGATGACCTGTTCCCGACTCGACGGAATGATGCGCCCTTCGCCGCGGGTAACTTCGTCGAGCACTGCCTGGTCGGCCCACCGGTAAGCGACGAACATGATCAGTATCATCAGCAACAGGCTTGATCCCGCCAGCGGATTCGATTCAATCACTTGCGCGGCGTCGGTGCGCCGCAGAAAATCGATGTCGTCGCCGGCGTTGCGTAATTGTTTTCGCGAAAACATGCGGCCGTCCTAGCTTGCTGTGACGGCCGGGCGGGTGAGCTGACGCAGAACGTCATCGCGTGGCCCGTCCATGACGCTGCGCCCGTTATCGAGCACGATGATGCGCGAGACCATGGCGAGCATGCTGGGCTTGTGCGTGACGAGCAAGAGCGTGCGGCCTTGCGCGAACGCGCCGACATTGTGCATGAAGCGCGCTTCAGCGTTGTTGTCCATCGCGCTCGTCGGTTCGTCCAGCAGCAGAACTCGTGGCTCAAGCAGGAACGCACGCGCATTGGCGACCGCCTGGCGCTGACCGCCGGACAATGCCTGACCGCGTTCGCCGACCTGCAGTTGCAGACCACGCGGATGATTGTCTATCAGTGTATCGAGGCCGGCAATCTGCGCGGCACGCAGGACGGCTTCGTCGTCGGCGTGTGGCAGACCGAGAGCGATGTTGTCGCGCAGACTGCCGTGAAACAGCGTCGGTTCCTGCCCGACATAGCCGATATGGCGGCGCAGGTCGGCCGGATCGAACTGTTCAATATCGATACCATCGACGCGAACGCTGCCGCGCGCAGGCGGATACAGTCCCAAGACCAGACGCAGCAGCGTGCTCTTGCCGCCACCGACCTTGCCGAGGATGGCGACGTGCTCGCCCGGATTGAGCGCGAAACTCAGCTCAGTCAGGGCCGCGCCAGACGCTTGCGGATAAGCGAACGACACACCTTCCATTGCGATCGCGCCGCGGACTTCGCCACGATGGGTATAGCGTTTGCCGTAAGGCCTATCGACCGGCATCCGCATCAGGTTGTTGAGCGTGACATAGGCAGCGCGCGCGTGCTGATAGCGCATCATCAGCGCAGCGACCTGCTGCAGTGGTGCGAGCCCGCGACTGGTCAACATGACGGTCGCAATCAGTGCCCCCATCGTCAACTCGCCATCGGCGATCAGATGGACGCCCCACACGACCACCAGCACGGTGACGAATTGCTGAATCACGCCGGTGAAGTTGACGACCGTGGAGGAAATCATTCGCGCCGAATTGGCGGTCGCACCGGTCAAGGCAGTGTAATCCTCGTAGCGGCTCTGCATTTGCCCTTCGGCCCGCATGGCCTTGATGATGTCGAGCCCTTCGACCGACTCGACCAGCAGACCGTGGCGTTGCGAGCCCTGTTGCAGGTTGGCGCGCGTCACGCGCGCCAACGGAACCTGGGCAATCAGCGCGACCAGCACCACCAGCGGCACCACAGCTAACGGCACGAGATACAGCGGCCCGCCGATCAGGGCGATGACCACGATGAAAAACGCCACGAACGGCATATCCATCACAGCCGTCAAGGTGATCGACGTGATGAAGTCGCGCACTGCTTCGAATTCACGCAGCTGGGCAGCAAATGCACCTGCCGACTGCGGTCGTGCAGAAAGCTTCAAGCCCAGCGCCTGCTCGAAAATACGGCTCGCCAGCACGAGATCGGCTTTCTTCCCTGCGATATCGAGAAAATAGGCACGCAGGCTGCGTGCGACAAATTCGAAACCGATGGCAAACGCGGTTCCCGTTGCCAGCACGACGAGCGTTTCGGTGGCGTTATTCGGTACGACCCGGTCGTAGACATTCATGATGAACAATGAGGTCGCGACTGTCAGCACGTTGATGAGGACGCCAGCGAGAGCCGCTTCGAAGTAATACGGCGAGTAAGTGACGAGGGTGCCCCAAAACCACGATCGCCGGCGCGGAGCCAGCGGCTCGCCGTCGCGGCTCGTTTCGGGTTCCAGTTCGGGTTGCGCGAACAGCGCATAGCCGCGATAGAGTTTCTGCAATTCGTCCAGTGCAATTTCGCGTGCACCAAACCCGCTTTCCGGAATGACTACCTCAACGGCTTTCGCGCTGATGTAGCGGGTCAGTACACAGGCACTGCCATCGTTGAGCAGCAGTGTGACCGGCAGCGCCAACGTGGAAATTCGCGTGAGCTTGCGGCGGACCAGACGCGACGAATAGCCATGAGCGGCAGCCGCGCGCACGAATTCGTCGGCGCCGAAACGGCCGTCCTTGAGCGGAATTCCGGCAGCCAGCGCCTCGGTGGACACCGGTTGCCCGCGCAGACGGGTGACGATGTGCAGACACCCAAGCAGCGGATCATCCGCACGCAGGAGCCCCGCAGATTGTAATGGCTCATCAGAAGTACGATTGACGGCGGGCATGCGTGTGGCTCTCGGCCTCCCGGGCGGCGGGCACGCTGCGCGTGCTCGAAAGTGGCCTTAGCAGCACGACCAGGGTCGTTAGCTCGCAAGCGTGCCGTATCGGTCCGTCGTGGCTCAGGGCTGTACGCCAGCGGCACCGAATTTGCTTGCCAGCACGCCTTTGCTGGCATCAACAAAATAATAATTCACGAGATCGTCGTAGACACCGGCCGCGTAGTTCGAACGCGCATTGAACAGCTCGTTTTCAGCATTCAGCACGTCGAGCAGGGTCCGGCGATTGAGTTCGAACTGGGCGCGATAAGCTTTCAGCGTTTCTTCGCTCGACGTCACATGCTGCCCAAGAAAAGCGAGCCGCGATTCGCTGGTTGCGCGCGATTGATACGCGATGGCGACGTTCTCGGCGATGCTCCGCACGGTGTCCTGCAACTGTTCATCGGCGGCCGTCTTTCGTTCAGCGGCGGCGAGCTGCAGCGCACGATCGGCACCACCGCGAAACAGATTCCAGCGCGCGACGACCATCACTGAATCCGAATTGCGATTGCCGCCAACGCCGGCCACGTTGTTGTCGCGACGCATGGCGCCTTCCAGGTTCAAGCGCGGATGATAGCCGGCACGGGCAGCCTGCATGGCGGCCACTGCAGCTTCGACGTTCGCGCCCGATTGCAGAATGGCTGGATGTTCAGTCGCAGCCTGCTGCTGAGCACTATCGGTAGCGGCGCTCAATTCGACGGCATTGACGGCTCCACGTTTGACCAGGCCGGACGGCGCGGCCTGCGGCTTGGCCAGGTCGCCCGGTGCTTCGCCGATGACGCGCTCATAGCGCGCACGCGCTTCGAGCAATGCCCCTTCGCGCGCCAGCGCAATGCTCTGCATCAGCGCCAGCCGTGCGTTCGCCTGTTCGACGTCGGCACGGTTGCCGACACCGCTGGTCTGTTTCGCGCGCACATTACCGAGCGTGGTCTCGTGCGAGCGCACGTTTTCCTGCGAGAGCAGCACCAGTTCCTGGTTGCGCAGGACATCGATATAGGCTTCCGTCGCACGGAATGCGATCGCGTTCTGCGTATCTTCGAGGCTGTGCTCGGCGCTGTTCAGCAAAGCAACCCGGCGCTGGACTTCACTACGTGTAGCGTTGCCGTCCCACAGCAATTGACTGACCGTGACACCGCTTTCCCGTCGCCAGAAATCGTCGTCGTTATTACCCGAGACGCTCAATTGTTTGATGTTGGTATGTTCGCGGCCGTAGCGCGTGTCGACGTCGAGGCTCGGCAGATAGCCGGCACGGGCCTGCTTCACGTCGAGACCGGCAGCACGCATGCTGGCCTGAGCCCCGAGGATCTGCGGGTTGGAGGAAATCGCCAGTGCGACCGCCTCTTCGATAGTCTGCGCCGATACCCCGGCGCACGGCAGGCCCAAAAGTACCGTCCACAGCGCAGTACCGACGATCGCCGTCCAACCGCCGCAATTCAGGCCACGCTGTTGCTTGACGCGGTCACGCTTCATCGAACTGAGATGCCTGTCGTGAGAGCAAACTGTCTTCCCCATCGCGTCGAAACAGTCCGCTGACGCGTCGTTGATCTGGCCTTCCCGCATGCCACGCTAATCGCTCGATAAAACGCTGACAGCCAGCCTATACGAATCCTCTCGAATTATAAAGTAGATTACATCATTGATTCGCTAATGTGATGTAATTTTTTAAGTTTTCCCCGTATGCCACACCTCTGCGAACGGCCTGCAGGAGCGCCCGCCGCGCCCGGCCGCCTGGCTACCGGGACGCTATTAGGCAGGGATTCCGTACTTCTTCAGCAGGTGATAGACGGTTGGCCGACTGACCCCCAGCACTTCTGCCGCCTTGCCGACCTGGCCGTCCGTCATGGCCAGCGCTCGCCGGATGGCGCCCGCTTCGGCTTCCTCGCGACATTCACGCAGCGTCAACAGCCGCGTCCCGCCGGTTGCCTCGAGTTCGAGATCAGCGGCATCAATGTAGCGGCCATCTGCCATGATCGCTGCACGCTTGACCCGATTCTCCAACTCGCGAACGTTTCCTGGCCATTCATGCGACTCGATGGCGACGACCGCTGCCGGACTGAAATCCTTGATTCGGCCATGGTGGATGTCGTGCAAGCGGGCCAGCAGCGCACGCGCGATCAACACGGTATCGCCCGGTCGGGCACGGAGTGGCGGGATGGTGATGGCGACTTCGGCAATCCGATAGTACAAATCCTCGCGAAACTCGCTGGCCGCAATGAGTGCGCGTAAATCCTTGTGCGTCGCGCAGATCACCCGCGTATCAACCGGGATCTCCTCGCGTCCACCAACGCGCTCGATGACGCGCTGCTGCAGGAATCGCAGCAGCTTGGCTTGCAACGACGCCGGCAAGTCACCGATTTCGTCGAGGAACAGGGTGCCCTGATCGGCGAATTCGAATTTCCCCTTGGTCTGGCGCGTGGCGCCGGTGAAAGCGCCGCGTTCATAGCCGAACAATTCGCTTTCGAGCAGGTTCTCCGGGATCGCCGCACAATTGATCGCGATGAAATCGCGATTCCGTCGTGGACTCAGTTCGTGCAGAGCGCGGGCCAGAATTTCTTTGCCGGTGCCGCTTTCACCGAGCAACAGCACGGAGGTGTTGGTCGGACCAATTTTCTCAACTCGCCGACAGACTTCGTGCATCACCGCGCTGCCGGCAATGATGCCGGCCAGCGGTGTTGCGGCCTGCTTGGTCAAGCGATCCTTTTCGGCTTCGAGTTCGCTGAGCGCATGCGCGCGCTCGACGATAAGGCGAAGAATATCGGGGTCTATCGGCTTCTCGTAGAAATCATAGGCACCGTCGGCGACAGCACGAACGGCGACCTCGCGATCGTCGTTGCCGGTGACAACAACCACCTTCGTATTCGGGGCGAACTGCAGGATTTCGCGCAAGGCGGCCAATCCTTCCGACGCGTTGGCCGCATCCGGCGGCAGACCGAGATCGAGCGTGACCACCGGTGCGGATGACTCGCGTAGCGCGCGCATTGCCGACGGCCTGTCGCCAGCGAAGGCCACCTCGTAATCCTCGAAACACCAGCGCAACTGCTTCTGCAGCCCCGGGTCGTCATCCACCACCAGCAGTTTCCGTTTCCCCATCATGCCTCCGCTGCTACCAGACCGTCGGCGTTGCGCGCCACCGGCAATACGATCGTAAAGGTCGTGCCGGCGCCCGGTACGCTGTCGACCAGGAGTTTGCCGCGCATCGATGATATGACGTGACGGCTCTCGTAGGCACCGATACCCATGCCGGCCTTGCCCTTGGTCGTATCAAAAGGCTTGTACAGCCGATTGTTGATGAATTCGCGATCCATGCCGCATCCGCTATCGGCGATCGTCGCGAATACTTCATCGCCGACTTGTTTAATGCCCACTTCGACCCGGCCATCGGCCGGCGTGGCCTCGATCGCATTCTGCAACAGATGCTCAATGACTGACATCAGCCGGTCGTGATCGGCATGGACCATGACCGGGACCCCGCTCGGCCGCAACACCGGTCGCGGCTCGGCTGTGCTCTTGTGGCTGACCGCGGCATCGAGCACCGCTTCGAGATCGACCGTATCGGCGACTTCCACGTCGGACTGCATCTGCCGCAGACTCGCCAGCATACGGTTCATCTTGGCCACCGCATCGCCGACCGTCGTAAACGCATCGTCGACGAAGGCTGGATTGTCGCGGTGACGGCGGGCGTTGCTGGTGATCAGGGATAATTGCGCGACGACGTTTTTCAGATCATGTACCAGAAAAGCAGAGAGTCGATTGAACGTCTCGAACTGACGCGCCTCGGACAATGCGTCCGTCGCCCGCACCAGCGCGAGATAGCTCGCCGCCTGGCGCGCCACGATGCCGAGCAGATTCAGGTCCTCCCAATCGAGCCGATGCGTGGTGCGTGGACGGGCCAGCGCCAGTATGGCGAGCAGTTCGTCGTGATGCACTATTGGCACCAGCAGCGCGATGCGTGGGAGGTCGAGCAGCCACTGCGGCAACACCACGCCACGGTCGCTTTCGAGCATGTCATCGTCGGTCAAATCCCACACCGTCGGCATGTGCTCGAGTTCGACGATCAGGGCATCGGTCGCCTTGATTTCAGTACGGCAATCGTCATACATGCTGACGTTGGCGGCCACGACATAGCCGCCCGACGGCAGCTTGCGCCAGATTATCCCGCCAACGCTGTCGACGATATCGCACACTGCGGCAAGCAGGTTGCGATTGAGCGACTCGGGTTCGAGTGCCGCTTGACCGAGCGCATGGGTGAATTTCAGCCATTCTTCGCCGTATTCGTACTTGTTGCGGTAGAAGTGCTTAGCCAGAAACAGGCGCAGGCGGGAACGCAATTGAAACGAGAAAAACAGCGTCAACAGAAGCAGTATGGCCGCACTGAAGAAGGCGCTGGTCAGCGCGCGCCCCCACTCCCCGCCGCGCGCCTGGATATAGTAGCCGGCTGCCGCCATGACCATCAGATAGATGCCCGCGGCGAGCAGCGCGACGCCATGAAAAACGACCCGGCGGGAGACGAAGATATTGAGATCCCACTCCCGATTGCGCGCCGCCGAAATCGCAATCATCGGCACCGCCAGCGCATTCACTGCGCCGCGCACCGTCCAGATGGCGAGGTCGAGGCGATTGAACAGCACGGCATCGGCGTACAGATAGAAATCGAATGCAAAAATAAGCCCGATACCGAAACACAGATGCTTCAGCGCCCAACGCGAATCGCGCGCCGTGTTTCGGAATACCTGTTCGACCAGGACCATCCCGCCAAGTGCGCTGAGCAGCGCCGTTACGAGATAGAGTTTGCGGACGTCGTTGCTGTCCATGTCCAGCAGCCGCACCATGGCTTGCGGGAACCAGGCAGCGGCAGACGCTGCCACCAGAGCGATACCTAGCGCAGTCAGCGCGATGAAAATACGGCGTCGGTAGGCCGGCTTGTCGATACTGAAAAGGAGTTTGCCAAGGAACGCGAGCCACAGCGCGTCACGGGCAAATTCGAACTGCTGCAGCCAGACCAGACTGAGCGGAAAATCGTCACCGAACTGGAAATAAACCGCATGCAATGCGAACCAGGTCGCCGTCACCGCAGCCGCGGCCATCAGCAGCCGACCGACGGGTCGTCCGCCGGGCGCCACGGCAAGCAGAGCGACAAGTATGCCGAAAGCCGCCGCCCCGACGTATCCCGCTACCACCCCGATCATGGTCATGACATCTTCGCCAGAGCTTCGATGACCACCTGCCTGCCGGCAATGGCCGCAAGCGACGCCATGAGGCGTCCTGCGCGATAACGCGGAGCCAGCCCGATCAGCGTGCGCCTTTGCCCCAGAGTATAACCTGCATCGTCTGCAGCAGTATGTTGAGGTCGAGGAAGATGCTGTAGTTCTTCAGGTAATAGAGGTCGTATTGAAGCTTCTCGCGGGCGTCGTTGATCGAAGCGCCGTAAGGATAGAGCACCTGCGCCCAGCCGGTGATCCCCGGCTTCACGTAGTGCCGCAAATCGTAGTAGGGAATCGCTTTAGACAACTCCGCAACGAACTGCGGCCGTTCCGGACGGGGACCGACAAAACTCATGTCACCACGCAAGACGTTCAGCAGTTGCGGCAGTTCGTCGATGCGGGTGCGTCGAATGAAGTTACCGACTTTCGTGATACGACTGTCGTTCTGCAATGCCCATACCGCCCCATTGCTTTCAGCGTCCTGGCGCATGCTGCGGAACTTGAACAGCGTGAATACCTTGCCGCGTCGCCCGACACGGTCCTGACGATAGAACACTGGGCCACCGCTCTCGGCGTAGATAGCAATCGCAGTGGCGACCATGATTGGCAGAGTCGCCACGATCATCAGCGCACTGACCATGATGTCCATCACGCGCTTCTCGCTGCGCTTGATGACGGCCTGGCTGAAACCGTCGGCAAAAATCACATTGCTCGGATGCAGCGTATCCAGACGGATTTTACCCAGCTGACGCTCGTAGAAATCGGCTGCTTCCATGATGTGCAACCCGTACATCTTGCATTCGAGGATGTCGTCTATCGGCAAGCCCTTGCGGCGGTCATCCGAGGCAACGATGATCTCTTCGATGTGCAATTCCTCTGCTATCTGACGCAGGCTTCGCGAACCGAGCTCAACCAGCCGTTCTGGACCAACCTGCGGTTCGTCGCCACCGAGATTGATGTAGCCGACGAGTTCGACGTCGAGCTGATCAGGCGCGCGGCGTAGATTTTCGATCTGCCGCGCGCGATCGCCGGTACCGAGCACCAGCACCCGGCGGCCGGGCGGCACGTTGTCACCCGCCATGCACAGCAGACGACAGCTGGCAATGCCGACAAACGAGCAGATCAACGCGGTCGCAAAGATGACACCGCCAACCATGAGTTCAGGCAACGCCAGGTAGACCGTACCCATGACGACGAAACCGCAGGCGAAACTGAGCGCAAGTCGCAGAATGACAGCACCCGGTTGCCCGCTCTGGTCGCGCTGATACAGTCCCATGGCCGTCATGCCGAGCACGATAGCTGCCGTAAATACCAGCGCCTGAGTCCACAGAGGAAGCCCGCTGTCGGCGCTGCTCGCGGCGCCGACGCCGCGACTCAGCGTGAAGCTCGCCCCGAGGTAGATCGAGACGAACAGGATCAGCAGCTCGGCCATGCCGAGCAGAACCAGTGTTTTAGGTATGTAGTGACGAAAAATTCTCAGCATGATCTGCAGTCCGTTAGTTCTTGGTGCCAGTCGCCAATCGATTCCAGGTGAGGCATCTGTCCGACGGCCGTCGCCGTCTGCCTCCCGATCTTTTTGATGGTCTCCGCAAGTGGCACTGCAAGAAGTGCGCCGCACTGTTCCATCGACGCTAGGCAACTCGATAGCATAACGGCCATTCATGCTCTTTATTCATTATTTTCATAATCTTAAGATGCAATCAGAGTCCGCATCCGGAGCCGTGTACGGTGTCGCTGTCCGATTGGATGTGCCGCCGGCCGTCACTTCGCGTCAGCCGGTGTCGCCACCGGGCAACACTCCGTGCGGGCCGCGTCCGAACCTATAGCTGTGACACAGGCTGTTAAGCCGCGCCGCTGAGCCGGCGTGCCAGTGCCTCCAGCAGGACCTGCTTTTTGAGTGGCTTGGTCAGGTATTCGTCGCAGCCGGCGGCGAGACTTGCTTCGAGGTCTTCCTTGATCGCGTTCGCTGTCAAGGCAACGATAGGCGTCGGCGCGCGCTGTTGCAGGCGTTCCCAGGCGCGGATCGCACGCGTTGCCGCATAGCCGTCCATGACCGGCATCTGCATATCCATCAAGACCAGATCGAACCGCTCGGCTTGAAAACAGGCGACAGCCTGCTCGCCATCGCCTGCAGTTATGACGCGATACGGTTCGTGCCTAAGATAGGCCTCGACCAGCAGACGATTATCTTCGTTGTCTTCGACGAGCAGAAGATTGGCACTGACCCCGACCGTGAACTTGCTGTTATCGACGACACCGACGGTGCTTTTCGGCTCGACCAGAGCACGCAGTGCCGCAAGCAGTTGAGCGCGTTTGACCGGTTTGACGACATAGCTCGTCGCAGTCAGCGCCTGTAGGCGCAAGACGCCAGCCGCGACCGACGACGGCCCGAACAGGCAGATTGCCGGCGTTATATCGTCTGCCGAACGAAGCGCCTGAATAAACGCGAAAGCGTCCTCTCCGGCGCTGTCGACCAGCAATGCTCCGTAGGGCTGTCCTGAGTCCCTCGCCTGCCGCAACGCGTTCAGCGCTGCTGTACCAGTTGCCAGCGCCACAGCTTCAGTGCCACAGGCCGTCATCAATTCGACCAGCATCGCTGCCAGCGGCGGGCGTGCGGTCAGGCAGAGTACTCGCGGCAATTCGCGCGACGCTTTCTGTGGTGAGGTCGCCGGGCTAGCGCCACAGCCGAGCACGACTTCGAACGTGAACGTACTGCCCGTACCGGCACTGCTCGTTGCCCATATGCGTCCCGACATCAGCTCGACCAGGCGTTTGGAAATCGTCAGACCGAGACCGGTGCCGCCAAACTTTCGGGTAATCGAACTATCGACCTGCGTGAAGCTGCCGAAGATGGTTTCGAGCTTGCCTTCCGGAATGCCGATACCCGTGTCGGCCACTTCGAAACACAACCGCAGGAGGCCATCCGGCCGATCGAGCACGCGCACACGTGTTTCGATGTGTCCGCTTTCAGTGAACTTGATTGCATTGCCGATCAGGTTCAGAACTACCTGGCGCAGGCGACCCGGATCACCACAGACGACGTCCGGCACTTCGCTCGCGATGCGGGTGATCAGTTCAAGACCTTTCGCGTCCGCTTTCAACGCGTAGATTTCGACCGCCTGCTCGACGATTTCAGGCAGATTGAAATCGATGGTTTCGAGCGATAAGCGGCTCGCCTCGATCTTCGACAGATCGAGAATATCGTTGACAAGACTGAGCAGCGCTTCGCCGGCATTGCGGAAGACGCCGACATAGTTCGCCTGATCGCCGCTCAGCCGGGTTTCCGACAGCAGTTCGGCCATGCCGATGATGGCGTTGAGCGGTGTTCGGATCTCGTGACTCATGCTGGCCAGGAAATCGGACTTGACCCGTGATGCTTCGAGCGCCTGATCACGCGCTTCGGCTAATTCGTGGGTCTGCTGACTGACCTGTTCCTCAATTACACGATTGCGTGCTTCGAGCTCACGGGCCTGCAGATCCTTGGCACGCGCAAGTGCGATCATCAGCAGCGTGACGCCGACTCCCAGGACAAGAGCAACGAGCACCAGCCCGTTATCGAACTCCGACCACGGCAGGTTCCTGCCAACCAGCAGTCGGACTGAGAAACGCTCCAGCCGCACGCTATATTCTTCGCGCAATCGCTTGACGACGATGCCCTCGGCATCCGCAGCCAACGGTTTGCGATAGACGAGCCGTCGACCGGCGACGCCTTCGGACTCGGTATACAGCGCGATGCGGATCGCCGGCTCGAACGCGAGAGCCTGGACGAGTTCGGGCAGATCGATGGCCAGCGCCGCAAGTTCGAGGGTTTTTGCCGGACTGTGCGAGCGAGTCGCCTGAAGCAGGAACAACACCGGGGTCGCTGCATCAGCGCCGTCCTGCACGCGCGGCACAAAAGGGACAGCCGGACGCCCTACTGCAATCGCCTGTCGCAATGCATCCATATTGCCGTGGGCCGCCAATACCGCGGCGACGTCCTTCAGCTCGAAGGTGCCAGAACGATGCAGCAACTCGACTTCGCCATCGTTCCGCACCCGGACGTGGGCCATGCCGCGGATGAATGGATAGCGCGTCAAGGCGCCTGCCGTATAGTCCTCGAAATGCTCACCTGCCGCGCGGCTGTCGGCAGCAATGAAACTGGCCAGGTTGTCGATCACCGCATCCGCCGTACGAATATTGGCGTCGACTGCGTTGTGCACCGAGATTGCGTCGAACGAGAAATTGCGCGTCTCGTTTTCGAGCGCATTGTTCCAGGCCAGGACGATCAGCGCGCCGGTGAAAGACACACCAAGCGCAGCGGCAACAAAATAGAAAAACAATGACGACGACGGAGCGCGCGCCGCCTGGCCCGATGTCGCGACGGCGGCAGGATGACTCATTGTCTCTTAATCACCCGACACTATCTCGACCCGTGCAAGATAGTCAGCAAGCGCAGCACTTTGCACCAGCACTTCCGCGCCGTCCTGTCGCAAAGCGGCACCCTCGATCGCGGCGCCCAGTTCGCTGATCCGATCGAATCCATAACCGCCGCCGGCACCTTTCATGCTGTGACCGAGCAGACGGATATCGGCGTAAGCGCCAGCGGCAACCAGCGCTTCGAGCCGCAGTACGTCTTTGCAGCGGTTAGCGAGGAACCCTGGTACGAGGTCCTCGATATCGGGGTCGATTCTGACTGGGATCCGCTCGCTCACCGCTCTCCCTCCCTCGCCGGTCCGCGCTCAATCCTCGCCTGAGGCTGCCCGGAAAGTCGCCGCATCCAGCCCGTATTGATTGAGAAGCTTATAGAACTCAGTCCGGTTGCGTCCTGCAATACGGGCAGCACTCGCGACATTGCCTTCGGTGACGCGCAGTATGCTGACCAGATAATTGCGCTCGAAATCAGCCTTGGCGTCTTTCAGCGTCTTAATCTGCACGGGCTCCTCGCGGAGTGCGCGCTGCGCCATCGAGAGCGGAATGATGTCGCCAATGTTGAGCGTTGTACACAGCTCGACCGCGTTGGCGAGCTGCCGGATATTGCCGGGCCACGATGCCCCGCTCAAGTAAGCCATGGCTTCGGGTGCGAAATGTTTCTTTTTCTTGCCCGATTTTGTCGCCTGCTGCAATAGAAAGTGTTCGAGCAGCAGCGGGATGTCATCGGCGCGTTCAGCCAACCGCGGCATCATGAGCGGAACTACGTTCAAGCGGTAGTAGAGATCCTCGCGGAATTCGCCTCGCGCGACCAGTTCTTCCAGATTGTTGTGTGTCGCCGAGATAATGCGCACATTAACAGGTACGCTGCGCGTCGAACCGACCGGACGTACTTCGAAATCCTGCAGTACTCGCAACAGCTTGACCTGCAGATCGAGCGGCATGTCGCCAATTTCGTCAAGAAAAAGCGTGCCGCCGTCGGCTGCCAGGAACAGACCTTCATGGCGATTGTTGGCGCCGGTGAACGAACCTTTCTCATGGCCGAACAGCTCGGATTCGAGCAACTGCTCCGGTATAGCGCCGCAGTTCACGCCGATAAAGGTGTGTTCGCGACGCGGACTTGCCGCGTGAATGGCGCGGGCGAGGACTTCCTTGCCAGTGCCGGTTTCTCCGCTGATGAACACCGTGATATCGCCTTGAGCAACGAGTTCTCCCTGCTCAAGCAGCTCCGCCATCACGTTACTGCGATGAATGATATTGCGGCCGAAAGCGCCGGCAGCATCGCGCGGCCGCGGTCGGATATGCCGGTTGATCTCTTCCAGGAACGCTTCTTTCGCAATCGGCTTGGTCAGAAACGCCGCAGTGCCGAGATGGGTGGCTTTGACTGCGTCGGGGATCCGGGCCTGGCCGCTCAACATGATTACCGGGGTCAACGGATTGCGCTGATGGACGTGCGTGACCAAGGTCAGACCGTCCATTTCTTCCATAAATAAATCGGTCACCACGACGTCTGGCCGTGAAGCGGATATTTCGCGCAGAGCGTCGCCACCGGAACTTGCCGTCAACGCTTTGAATCCGGCGCCGGAGAGCCACTTCGACAACAGATTGAGCATATCGCGGTCATCATCAACGACCAGCACGGTACCGAGACCGGCGGCTACAGGCGCAGTAGCGTCACTCATTGTCTGCCGCCAATGGCATGGGGGCCAGGCTCAGCAGGGTCACGACTACGAAGCTGTTCAGTCGAGCTGGCATTTATTCCACAGTGACCGATTTCGCGAGGTTGCGCGGCTGATCGACATCCGCGCCACGCAGTACAGCGACGTGGTATGCGAGGAGTTGTAGCGGTATCGTATAAACGATAGGAGCAATGGCGTCTTCCACCGGCGGGATATCGAAGACGTGAAAACCGCTTTGCTTCGGCACGGAAACGCGCGAATCGGCAAATACATACAGCTCGCCGCCGCGTGCGCGGACTTCCTGAAGATTGGATTTCAGCTTTTCGAGCAGATCGTTGTTCGGTGCGACAGCAATGACGGGCATGTCCTCATCGACCAGCGCGAGCGGGCCGTGCTTGAGCTCGCCGGCCGGATACGCTTCAGCGTGGATGTAGGAAATCTCCTTCAGCTTGAGAGCCCCTTCCATGGCTATCGGATACATCGAGCCGCGGCCGAGGAATAGTGTGTGATGTTTATGCACGAACGCTTTGGCCAGCTCGGCGATGCGCTCGTTCAACTCCAGCACGCCGTTGATCCGGCCCGGCAGCGTCTCGAGTTGGCGCGTCAATTCACGTTCCGCAGCAGGGTCGAGCCGATGACGGCGCCCCAATGCCACGACCAGCAGCATCAACGCAACGAGCTGGGTTGTGAATGCTTTGGTCGAGGCCACGCCGATCTCGGGGCCGGCACGAGTCATCAGGACGAGTTCCGACTCCCGCGTCAGCGAACTCTCGGGCACATTGCAGATGGCAAGCGTGTGCGCATATCCGCTGCTGCGTGCCTCGCGCAATGCGGCCAGCGTGTCAGCCGTTTCGCCAGATTGTGAGATCGTGACGAATAACGCGCCAGGCGTGACAACCCGGCGCCTGTAGCGGAACTCGCTCGCGACTTCGACCGAACACGGTACGCCCGCCAGCGCTTCGAACCAGTATCGGGCGACCAGCCCCGCATGGTAGCTGGTACCGCAAGCGACGATAGTCACCGATTTCACGTGCTCGAAGATCGACGCTGCACCAAGTCCGAAAGCGCTGTCGAGCACTGCCCCGTTTTCGATGCGCCCTTCCAGCGTTTCGCCGACGGCCCGTGCCTGGGTATAGATCTCCTTCAGCATGAAATGCCGATAGCCCGATTTCTCGGCGGCATCAGCTGACAATTCCGAAATCGATTCGGGGCGAGTGACCGCCAGCCCGTGTTCGTCAAAAATGCGGATGGCGTCACGCGTGATCTCGGCGACATCGCCTTCGGCAAGGAAGATGAAACGCTGGGTGACCGGCAGCAGGGCAAAAACATCGGAAGCGACGAAGTTCTCGCCGATGCCGAGCCCGATGACCAGTGGGCTGCCCCGGCGTGCGACGACCATGCGATCGGCGTGTTCCGTTGCCAGCACGGCCAGCGCGAATGCGCCTTCCAGATCGCGCGTCGTGCGCTGAACTGCCACCCGCAAATCGTCACCCTCTTCGAGGTAATCGTAGATGCGGTTGACGACCACTTCGGTGTCGGTATCGGAATTGAACTGGTGGCCAGCGGCAATCTGATCGGCCCGTAGCCGTTCGTGATTCTCGATAATCCCGTTGTGCACGAGTGCGACTTTCTCGCGGCACACGTGCGGATGTGCATTGCGGATAGAGGGTTCGCCATGCGTCGCCCAGCGAGTGTGCGCGATACCGAGCCCGCCCGGATGCGGATCGCCATGCAGAGCGTCTTCAAGCGCCCGCACTTTGCCGGCGACACGTATCCGGCGGACGGCCCCAGGGTGTACGACAGCGATACCGGCGGAATCGTAGCCGCGATATTCGAGTCGTTTCAGCCCCTCGATCAGAATCGGAGCCACGTCGCGCTGCGCTACACCACCAACTATGCCGCACATAGATTACTGTTCCCGCCTCAGGTCACTGGAGCGGCGACGTTTCCGCACTGCGGACACCGTCGTCGCCGTTGTCTTGTGTAGAGACCAACTGGTCTCGTTGTCGATTGTCGCCGGTCTCAAGGTCTCGCTCCACGGTGTCTCCGGCCGGCGTCACACCATTGTCGCTGCGTCGCCAAGACACCGCCAGTTGCGACGACGTCCGTTGACAGACGCGTCACAGATCATCAACCGCGACCACCTACGGTTGCTGGGCAACGGCATGTTCGGCCAGATATTTCGCCATCCAGCGGCGCGCCGACATGGTTTGATTCGGCGTAATCAGTTGCTCGGCCTGCTCCAGATAGCGGCCGGCGCGCGCATTGCCGGAAATTTGCGCTTGATGCAGCCAACCATAGGCGTAGACGTTGTTCTTGGGCACGCCCAAACCTCGCAGATACAGTGTGCCCAGATTTCGTGCAGCATTGGCATTATGGGCCAGCGCCGCGCGCTCAAACCACTGTGCAGCAAGTGCGAAATCGCGCGTCACTCCGGTGCCGAGATAGTAATGAATACCGACGAAATTCATGGCCTCCGCATCGCCCTTATCGGCCATGCGAAGATAGGTCTTGAAGGAATCCGCATAGTCCGCCGCAACGAAACGTTGCCACGGCACGCGCTCGGCGCTGCATGCGAACAGCAATGACATCAGGAGCAGGATGGCAACCATCAACGCGCTGCGGAACATCGTCTCCTCCTGCCCGCTGGAATCGGCGCTGTGCAGCAGCCCCACGTCAAGCCGCGCCAACCTGTGCACCGCCGCCTGATGGGATGGCGCGGCGGGCGGCGGCTCACGGACAGACGTAAGGGCGAAGAAAAATGGTCGGGGCGAGAGGATTCGAACCTCGGACCCCTTAAACCCATTGAGGTAAAATGGGCTAACAATCAACAGCATGCCCGCGTCTGCAGCGCAGAATAGCATGTTTCCCAGCTAGAATTGAAAAACGAGTCGAGGGCCGGCTTGCACGCCGACGATCAGCGGGCGGGATTGGCCTGATCTGTGTTCCACGGGTACCGCGATTCTCACGAATCAGACCCAAGCCTCGCAGGCATTACGAATTAGCAGGGTGGTGAAAAACGTAGCGAGCGAAAGCAGGACAAGGCGCGCGAGCGCGCAGAACCGGAGTTTACATAGAGTAAATGAGGATTTTGCGCGCTCGCGCAACGCGGTCACGCCGAGCGCAGTAGTTTTTCACCTGCCTGCTAGGGCGCGCACGCCCCGTTCTTCTAGAGCCCCAACGCTGCCCCGAAAGGCGCCGTCGCCAACACCAGATCGTCATACCGCACTGTCCCTGGCGGATGCGCGATCGTCGCATCCTTGCCCGTCATATAGCTGGTGAGCATGAAGTGGTCGAACCCCCCATCGCCGGTGAACATCCAGTCGTCGAGGTCGACATAGCGCTTCCAGGAGCCGCCTTCCGTCTTATGCCATGCGGTCAACCGGCTCGTCGGGGTGCCGTATTTGCCGATTACGATCTCGATATAGAAGTGCTCCCACTTATCAACGTGCGTGACGGCACAAGATTCAGGACGGATCGGTAGGCGCGTGTCGGAGTACCGGCAGTTGTAATCAGGATAGTGCAACAGGTAATTGTCGCCTTGATCGTATTTGCGCGGCCCGCGGGCGCCGCATTCCGTGTAAAGAATGAACAGAGGTGAACTGTATAGGTGTGTCTGCGAGAGTTCGAGGTCAGTACATGGCGCCGAGCCGCGCCACAGCGTGAATTCTTTGCGGCCTTCCAGCGCCATCGCACCGGCGTCTGCTTTGACGCGATACGCCAGCGCCAGGGTCTGGCCCTCACCGACCGGCGGAAAGGTCACCGAATAGCGCCCGCCGGCATCAGCTGCACTTTTCGACGGCAGTGTGAGGACAAGTTCGCCGCCGACAACAACAGGCGTCGACGATCCCGTGAGTAACGTATTTGGCCGTGGCGCCGTGAAGGTGTCGCAGATAAACACGCCAGGCAGATGGCAGAGCGACGCCATAGGTGGTGTCACTACAAGCGATGTACCGGACGGCGCGCCGGTAGCCACGGGCAGTCGGAACGCATAGACTCCCTGGCTCGATTTCACTGTACCAATCAGGATCTCGGCGGCGTCTACTGTCACGAGCTGCATCTTTTCGAACGAACCGATGCCGGCAGTGGGTGTCACGGTGTTAGCGGCATCAGTGAGCGATACGAATTCGTAAGCGGCGCCGTTGTGCTTCATCAGCCAGACACCAGCGCCCGCGTACATGTCCCAGACGATCCACCCCTGACGCGCAGGTGACCACGCCATTGCGTGTTGGCCATGCAGCGCAGGCTTATTGAGGTAAGGCATTTTCACCCATCCCAAGAGCGGATGAGCCGGATCGAGTTCCGCAACCACACACGGGTCTTGCCGGCAACTCGTCATCACGAGGCGATCGCGCACTGAGTCATAGCCCATGACAGCATCGAGAATGCCCGCGTTCGGCGCACCGTAGTACGTCAGCTTTTCAGTGATAGGATTGAGTGATGTGATTTCACCTAGTCGACTGGCTGACGGTTGAAACCACACCAGCTTGCGCGTCGAATCGAACGCAGAGACACCTTCCATCGACCCACGATGCTTGATTGGGCCTGCCCATTCCCTGGTCTGCAGGTCGAATATCCACGCGGCGCCGGCGTCGATAGCCGTCAACGTGTTGAATGCCGAATCGACCAGCACCAGCTTGTTCTCGCCGACGACGAGACGATCATAGGTATGCGGTACGGCCGGCGAGCCGTTCGGGAAGGCGCCGTCGGCTGCGGGCCAGATGAACGGACCCGCATACGGGTTACTCAAACGCTGCCAGGTCAGGGCGCACACGTCGAAGGCGATAACCTCGTTACCGAAGTAGTCAGTATGCCCACCGCCCATGTAAATGATCGAGCCACACGTACCCAATGCTGGCGCAAAGGCACCGCTATTCCACGCTTCGAACAGTGCGCCATACCCCGTGTTTCCTCGCCATGGCGGCGATTGCGGGAATAGTGGATTGGCGGTGGCGGTGTTCGCTGGATCGACGTCTGCGGCGCTGTTCACTGCCGCAATGCGGACCCAGGTACCCGGTTGCATGGTCGAGACCTGCTCTGCGAGCGTCGCCACCTGGGACTGCGTAACGCAGGCCAGTAGCAAAATTACGAGCAGTTTGACCATACCAGGCGATGCGATTTGTGCTGAACGGGGTGTGACGGCGTGGACTGTGGGTAACACATCCATGTGTTGCCGAGTCATCGCGTCATGTTTTGAGGAGACTGGAAAATATGGTCGGGGCGAGAGGATTCGAACCTCCGACCCCCTCAACCCCATTGAGGTGCGCTACCAGGCTGCGCTACGCCCCGACATGATTTTCCAATGCAGCGTCATCGGCCAGGCTCACCCCAGGGAAGCGCCTGGCCGAAATCGACGACAGACATCGTCGAAGGCGTGTGATCCTACCGCAGAATGCGGTTCGACTGGGGCAATGCCAGCGTCGCCGGCCAGCTGCTCCAGAAGTCGCTACCGACAGGTCCTTCAGCGACGCAAAATATCCAGTACTTCTTCCAGCTCGATACGCAGCTGCCGCACTATCTGCTGGCTCATGCTTGAATCGGCTTTGACTTCGTCGCCCGAGAGCTTCTGGCGCGCTCCACCGATAGTAAACCCGTGTTCGTACAGCAGACTGCGGATCTGACGGATCAGAATCACGTCCTGGCGTTGGTAATAGCGCCGGTTACCGCGCCGCTTGATGGGCTTGAGCTGAGGGAACTCCTGCTCCCAATAGCGCAGCACATGCGGCTTCACCGCACACAATTCGCTCACTTCGCCAATCGTGAAATAGCGTTTGCCTGGAATGACGGGCAGTTCATTATTGTTCGATGCTTCCAGCATAGGCTTCTACTCTGGCTTTCAATTTTTGTCCGGGCCTGAATGTGACGACGCGCCTTGCCGTGATCGGGATCTCTTCGCCGGTTTTCGGATTCCGGCCCGGGCGCTGATTTTTATCTCGCAGATCGAAGTTACCGAAACCCGACAGTTTGACTTGCTGGCCGGCTTCGAGCGACATGCGGATCTCTTCGAAAAACGCTTCAACGAGTTCCTTGGCCTCACGTTTGTTGAGGCCCAAGTCCTCGAACAGGCGTTCAGCCATTTCCGCTTTGGTCAATGCCATCGCATCAAGTCCTCAGACTCCCCCCGAAACGCTCCGCCAACTGCCTCAGTACACGCTGTACTGCGATTTCGACTTCGTCATCCGTAAGAGTGCTGTAACGAGCTTGAAAAATCAAGCCTAAAGCCAGACTTTTTTTGCCGGAATCAATACCTTGCCCACGATACACGTCAAATAACTGCAGGTCATGCAGATGTTCGCCGGCCGCCGCGCGCGCGACGCTGAGGCAGTCACCAGCGCTAACCGACTCGGGCACGACAACGCTCAAATCGCGCCGGACGCGCGGGAATCGTGAAATCGGTTGGTACTGCGCGATCGGTTGAGTTACCAGCATCTCGAGATCCAATTCGAATAGAAACATACGCTTATCGATGCGAAGCTGGTCGGCCAGGGCCGGGTGCACGGCGCCGAGATAACCGCACACGCCGGCGTCGGTGTGGAGACTTGCGCACTGTCCTGGGTGCAGCGCTGGATGGCTGGCGGCCTCAATCCACCAGCCGACCTGATCAAGGTTTTTTAAAAGCGATTCAACATCATGTTTCAAATCGTAAAAATCATCCTCGCGTGAGGCTTTACTCCAGCTCGTGTCGGCGCCCGAGCTGGCCCGCAGTCCGCCGATATGTACGCGTTGCTGCAGACCGTCGGACTGGGGCAGGAACACCATACCGATTTCAAACAGGCGGACACGGCTCATCTGGCGGTTCAGATTGTGACGCGCGGCACCGACCAACCCCGGCCACAGTGAAGCGCGCATGACCGACATATCGCTCGCTATCGGATTGGCCAGGGCCAATGTCGGCAACGTCGACCCGAGCAATCCGGCCAAAGCCGGTTCAATGAAACTGTAGGTGATCGCCTCGAAATAGCCGCGCGCGCACAGCAGTCGGCGGAGCTGGCGTTCGCGTTCGCCAGACGCGGGCGGAACGGCTGGCAGCGCCGCCGCTGTCGGCAACTTCACCGGGATACGGTCATAGCCGTAAACGCGCGCGACTTCTTCGATCAGATCCGCTTCGAGCGTCAGATCGAAACGAAAGAATGGCGGTACCACCTGCCAGACATCCGCTGCGCGCGAGACCTGTAGTTCAAGGCGCTCAAAGATTTCGGCAATGGTGATCTCCGCTACCGGTATCCCGAGCAGGCGCTGAACAGACGTCGGCCGAAACGCAATGGCGGGCCGCAACGGTTGTGCCGCTGGTGGCGCAGTCAGCTCGCACGGGCCGGGCTGGCCGCCGCAGATATCGAGGATCAGACGCGTTGCGCGTTCCATCGCGCGGACCTGCATGGTCGGGTCGACGCCCCGTTCGAAACGCGTCGAGGCATCGGTATGGAGACGATAACGGCGTGCGACGCCGGCCAGGCGAATCGGATCGAAGAATGCACTTTCAAGAAAAACGCTCGACGTCCCGGCCGAGACGGCACTGCCCTGCCCGCCCATGACTCCGGCCAGCGCGACCGGTGCAGTGGCGTCACAAATCACCAGCACGCCTTCGGCGAGTTCGATGACCTGACCGTCCAGCAGCTCCATCTGCTCGCCGGGTCGCGCGCCACGCACTTCGATCGCGCGATCCAGTCGCTCAAGATCGAACGCATGCATCGGCTGACCGAACTCGAGCATCACGTAGTTGGTCACATCGACCAGCGGATGGATGCAGCGAAGGCCGACGCGGCGCAGGCGCTCCTGCATCCACAGCGGCGTGCGCGCCTGCGGATCAAGCCCGGTGATGACCCGCCCGGCATAACGCGGGCAACCGGGCGTATCGACGATATTCACCGGCAAACGGCTCGCCGTCATGGCAGCGATCGGAGTGACGGTCACGTCGCGCAGCGGTGTTGCCGTCAAAGCGGCAAGGTCACGGGCAACGCCGATGACAGAAAAGCAGTCGCCTCGATTCGGTGTGAGATTGATCTCAAAGACAGTATCGTCCAGCGCCAGCGCCACGGCGAGTGCCGTACCTGGAACAGCGTCGGGCGGCAATTCGAGAATGCCCGCAGCATCGTCGCCGAGCGCCAGTTCGGCCGCCGCACACAGCATGCCGGCAGAGGGCTGGCCGTGGATCATGCCGTGCTCGATGCGACGACCGTCGGGCAAGGTTGTGCCAGGAACGGCGTACGCTGATTTAAGACCGACCCGCGCATTGGGCGCGCCACAGACGACCTGCTGAGTGGTCGAACCGTCGAAGATTTCGCACAGCTGCAGTCGCTCGACCGTGGGATGCCCGTAAGCCGCACGGATTTCGACGACGATGACGCCTTCCAGCGCAGGCCCGGCCGGCGAGAGTCCGTCGATTTCGAGACCGGCCAAGGTCAGCGTTTCCGCTATTGCCGCAGCATCGAGGGCCGGATCCACCCACTCGCGCAGCCACTGTTCGTTGATCTTCATGAACGGTCCCCGTGTCCGAACTCAGCTGAACTGCTTGAGGAACTGAACGTCGTTCTCATAGAACAGTCGCAGGTCGGAAATACCGTGGCGCAGCATCGCCAGGCGTTCGACGCCTAGCCCGAAGGCGAATCCGCTATAACGTTCGCCATCGATGCCGACATTGGCCAGCACGCGCGGGTGCACCATGCCGCAGCCCATCACTTCCAACCAGTGGCTGATGCCATGCGCCGAGTCGAGTTTGATATCGACTTCCATCGACGGCTCAGTGAACGGGAAATAGGACGGCCGATAGCGGACCGCGAGGTCGTCGCGCTCGAAGAAACATTTCAGGAAAGCGTCCAGCGTACCCTTGAGATCGGCCATGCTGATGCCCTCGTCGATGAGCAGGCCTTCGACCTGATGAAACATCGGCGAATGCGTCTGATCGTAGTCGCAACGGTAGACCCGCCCGGGCGCAATGATGCGCAGTGGCGGTGGCTGCTGCTGCATGACGCGGATCTGCACCGGCGACGTATGCGTGCGCAGGAGCCTGCCGTCGGCCAGGTAGAAGGTGTCGTGCATCGCCCGCGCCGGGTGATGCGCCGGAATATTCAGCGCCTCGAAATTGTGATAGTCGTCCTCGATTTCCGGGCCCTGCGCGACGTCGAAACCGGCGTGGCGGAAAATCGACTCGATTCGTTCCATGACGAGACTGATGGGGTGTGCGCCGCCAACTGCGTCGCCGCGTCCAGGCAAGGTGACATCGATGCGTTCGTTGGCGAGAGTGGCATCGAGACGCGCTGCGTCAAGCATCGCGTGTCGTGCTTCGAGCGCCTCGCTGACTTGTTGTTTGGCCGAGTTGATCGCCTGCCCGGCTGCCGGCCGCTCGGCTTCGGGGAGCGAACCAAGCGCCTTCAGCTGCGCCGTCAATAACCCTTTCTTGCCGAGGAATCGCACGCGGACCTCGTCCAACTCGGCGAGAGTCCGAGCTTCCGCGATGGCGCTCCCGGCCTGCGCTACGATGGTTTGTGTCTCGCTCATGAGCATTCCGTCGGCTGGTATCGCATTGCAGGCTGGATACGAAAGACCCGAAATTCAGGCCCAAAAAAGCAGGGGAAGGTAAACCTTCCCCTGTGATCACGTCTGCAGCGTGCTGTCGCTATCGCACGGGCCGCGGCACTCGACTGGCGCTCGTTGCTCCGCTCAGCCGCGCATTACACAGCTACGACCCGTGGTCGACTGGTCGCAGCGCGCCGGTTCAAGCAGCGAGCGCAGCCTTGGAGCGCTCGGCGAGTACGCCGAAAGCGTCGCGGTCGCGTACCGCCAGGTCAGCCAGCACTTTGCGATCGACGGCGACACCGGCCCGTGACAGACCATTGATGAAGCGCGAGTAACTCAAGCCGAATTCGCGGGCCGCCGCATTGATGCGCTGGATCCAAAGTTCGCGGAACTGCCTCTTACGCTGACGGCGATCGCGGTACGCGTACTGGCCAGCCTTGGTGACTGCCTGTTTGGCAACACGGAAGACGTTCTTGCGCCGTCCGCGATACCCTTTGGCCAGGTCGATTACTTTTTTGTGGCGGGCGTGCGCCTGCACCCCGCGTTTTACTCGTGCCATCGTTCGCTATCCTTCAATGACTATTTCGGCTCAGAGTCCCGGTAACATCTGCCGTACCGACGCTTCGTCGGCGTGGGCAATCAGCGCGCCGTGGCGCAGCTGGCGTTTCCGCTTGGGACTCTTCTTGGTCAGAATGTGCCGCTTGAAAGACTGCCGCCGCTTGATCCGGCCACTACCCGTCTTCGCAAACCGTTTGGCCGCACCGCGATTGGACTTCAGCTTCGGCATTCCATTTCTCCGTTCACCATCAATGCGCCGCCCGCCGCCTGACCCGTGCAGGCTGCGCCGACGCGTTTATTACCTGGCCCGCCGCAGCGGCAGCCACTGCTACACGCGCTTGGGCGCGATGACCATGACCATCTGCCGGCCTTCGAGCTTTGGAAACTGCTCGACATTACCGAGTGCCCCCAGATCGGCTTCCACGCGCCGCAGCATCACTGCACCGAGTTCCTGGTGCGCCATTTCACGGCCGCGGAATCGCAGCGTTACTTTGACCTTGTCACCCGTCTCCAGGAACCGCTTGAGATTGCGCAGTTTGATCTGGTAGTCGCCTTCGTCCGTTCCCGGCCGGAATTTAATTTCCTTGACCTGGATCTGCTTCTGTTTGCGCTTGGCAGCGTGGCGCTTCTTACTCAGATCGAACAGGAATTTGCCGACATCCATCACGCGGCAGACGGGGGGCTCCGCCGTGGGCACGATTTCGACCAGATCCAGTTCATGGATTTCCGCTTGGCGGCGAGCATCTTCAATGGGCACTACGCCCATATTGGTTCCGTCTGCTCCGATCAATCGGACATGCGAAACGTTGATCTCACCATTAACGCGGTTCTTTTTATCGGCGGCTATACTTCGACCCTCCCGGTACTCAAATACTCATGCCGCGCTGTACGACTTCCCGGCGGAGCGATTGCACGAAATCGTCTATCGACATTTCGCCCATATCGGTTCCGCTGTGCGTACGCACGGCGACTGTCTGATGTTCCATTTCTCGCTCGCCTACGACGAGCAGATAGGGGACACGCTGCAAGGTGTGCTCGCGGATTTTAAGCCCGATCTTCTCGTTTCTCAAGTCTGCATCGACTCGGAACCCTTGATTTTTCAGGATTTCCGCTAATCCGCGGGCATAGTCGGCATACTTTTCGGTAATTGACAGCGCAATCGCCTGTACCGGAGCGAGCCAGACCGGGAAGCGGCCGGCATGCTGTTCGATGAGAATTCCGATGAAACGTTCGAGCGATCCGAGGATGGCGCGGTGGATCATGACCGGTACCCGACGTTCGCCGTCAGCGGCGACATAGCGGGCGCCAAGGCGATCCGGCATGGAAAAATCGACCTGCACGGTGCCGCATTGCCAGACCCGCCCGATGCAATCGCGAAGGCTGAATTCGATTTTCGGGCCATAAAACGCGCCCTCGCCGGGCTGCAGGCGGAAGGCCAGACCTTTGGTCTCGAGGGCGAGCGCAAGTGCCGCCTCGGCCTTGTCCCACAGCGCATCGTCGCCAACGCGCTGCGCCGGGCGCAGCGATAGAGCAACCTCGATGTCGTCAAAACCGAAATCCCGATAGACGCGGAAGGTCATGTCGATCAGTCGACTGACTTCGTCCTGCAGCATATCTTCGGCGCAGAAGATGTGGCCATCGTCCTGCGTAAAGCGGCGCGCACGAAGCAGCCCGTGCAAGGTGCCCGATGGCTCGTTGCGATGGACGATGCCGAATTCGGCAATGCGGTAGGGGAGATCGCGGTAGCTGCGCAGCGCATGGTTGAACAGCTGCACGTGGCCCGGGCAGTTCATCGGTTTGATGGCGTACTCACGGTTCTCCGACTGCGTCGCGAAGATCATGTCGTGGAATTTGTCCCAGTGCCCGGACTTCTCCCACAGCGAACGGTCGAGTACCTGCGGCGTATGGACTTCGTGATAATCCGCGTAGCACACGTCGCGGATGTATCGTTCGACGACCTGATAGAGCGTCCAGCCTTTGCCGTGCCAGAACACCATACCAGGGGCTTCTTCCTGGAAATGAAACAGATCCAGGCTGCGCCCGAGTTTGCGGTGATCGCGCTTCTCGGCTTCCTCCAGTCGGGTGAGGTAGTCCTTGAGATCCTTTTTCTCGGCCCACGCAGTCCCGTAAATCCGCTGCAGCATTGCGTTAGCGGAATCGCCGCGCCAGTAGGCGCCGGCAATCTTGGTCAGCTTGAACGCTTTCAGGCGCCCAGTGCTCGGCACGTGCGGGCCGCGGCACAGATCAACAAAATCGCCCTGGCCATACAGCGAAATCGTCTGCTCAGCGGGAATCGAAGCGATGATTTCAGCCTTGTAGTGCTCGCCCTGGACACGAAAGAATTCGACGGCGGCATCGCGCGACATGATCTGGCGGGTAACCGTGAAATCAGCTTCGGCGAGTTCGACCATTTTCGCTTCGATGGCAACCAGGTCATCGGGCGTAAAAGCGCGTTCGAAAGCAAAATCGTAATAGAACCCGTCAGCGATGACCGGACCGATGGTGACCTGCGCAGTGGGATAGAGCTGCTTGACGGCCTGTGCCAACAGATGCGCGGTGCTGTGCCGGATAATCTCAAGGCCTGCCGGATCGCGCGCGGTGATGATGGCGAGTTCGCTGTCCTGTTCAATCAGGAAGCTGGTATCGACTTCGCGCCCGTTGACTCGGCCGCCAAGCGCCGCTTTGGCCAGGCCAGGGCCGATGTCTGCAGCCACGTCATGCACTGTGAGTGCGCGATCGAAATGTCGCTGACTGCCGTCGGGTAAGGTAATGGCGGGCATGACTGACTCCGTGACCTGTACGAGCGGTCATCGAATACGGAACTGCTGAACCCGCGCTTGTCGATTCGCGTTCGAGACGCGACCAGCGACGGCAGCAAGCCCGGTTCCTCGGGACTATCCCTGGATGAATTGGTAGGCGCGATTGGACTCGAACCAACGACCCCCACCATGTCAAGGTGGTGCTCTAACCAGCTGAGCTACGCGCCTGTCGTTTCTTGGTCGCCGGCGCCTGCCCAGTAGCTCACGCCGGTGCCCCTGGCGGACTGCCGCGGATGGCAGGCGGTCGGGTGGCAATGGCGAGCGGGCATGGCAGCCAGCGAAGGGCGCAGAGAATACACAATTAATCCGCTGCTGGCCACACTTGGACCAGGGAGTCAGTGCACCTTCAATGACCCGAAGCAACGGGCATATCGAGCAGGCTTGCCTTGACGGTCGCAATCTCGTCGCGCAGGCGCGCCGCCGCTTCGAATTCGAGGTCACGCGCATGACGATACATACGCTCCTCGAGCTGCTTGACCCGCTTCATCAGCGCCTCGGTCGAGAGACCGGCATACTCGCTGCGTGCCGGTGTCGCCCGTTGCGAACGGCGAGCACCGCCTGCGCCCGGCGTATGCGCACCCTCGAGGATATCGGCAATCTGTTTCTGGATCCCGGTCGGGGTGATGCCGTGTGTGAGATTGTAAGCAACCTGTACTTCGCGACGTCGACTCATCTCGTCGAGTGCACGCTGCATCGAGCCGGTCACGGTGTCGGCATACATGATGGCGCGCCCACCGATATTACGCGCCGCGCGGCCGACCGTCTGGATCAGCGAGCGGTCGGAACGCAGGAATCCCTCCTTGTCGGCATCGAGGATTGCGACCAGCGAGACTTCCGGCAGATCGAGTCCCTCGCGAAGCAGATTGATGCCGACCAGCACGTCGAATTCACCCAGACGCAGGTCGCGCAGAATTTCGACACGTTCGACGGTATCGATATCCGAATGCAGATAGCGCACACGGACACCGTGTTCACCGAGATAATCGGTGAGATCCTCGGACATACGCTTGGTCAGCGTCGTTACCAGAACACGCTCGTTCCGCGCTGCACACAGATTAATTTCAGACAACAGGTCGTCGACCTGGCTGCGCGCAGGCCGCACCTCGACAATCGGGTCGATCAGGCCGGTAGGCCGCACTACGAGCTCAACCACCCTGCCTGCCAGCTTCTGCTCGTAGGCGCCCGGGGTCGCCGAGACGAATATCATCTGCGGTGCCATCTGCTCCCATTCTTCGAACTTGAGCGGGCGATTGTCGAGCGCCGAAGGCAGTCGAAAACCGTATTCGACGAGGTTTTCCTTGCGCGAACGATCGCCACGATACATCCCACCCAGCTGAGGAATCGTGACATGGCTTTCATCGACGACCAGCAGGGCGCCTTTGGGCAGATACTCGAACAATGTCGCCGGCGGTTCGCCAGCCGCACGCCCCGACAAATGACGGCTGTAGTTCTCGATACCGTTGCAATAGCCGATCTCGACCATCATCTCGAGATCGAAACGGGTCCGCTGCTCGAGCCGCTGTGCTTCGACCAGCTTGTTCAACGAACGTAATTGCTCGAGTCGCTCTTTCAGCTCGACCTTGATGGTCTCCGCGGCATGTAGAACCGTCTCGCGAGTCGTTACGTAGTGCGATTTCGGGTAGATAGTGAATCGCGGGATCTTGCGCAGCACTTCGCCTGTCAGTGGGTCGAACAGGGCCAGCGATTCGACTTCGTCATCAAACAGCTCGACGCGCAATGCATCGCGCTCAGATTCGGCCGGGAAGATATCAATGATCTCGCCACGCACGCGATAGGTGCCGCGTTCAAGCTCGTAATCGTTGCGTTTGTACTGGATGTCGGTCAGACGCCGCAGGATGGCGCGCTGGTCGATGATGTCGCCGCGTCGCAGATGCAGCACCATCGAGTGATATTCTTCGGGCTCGCCGAGGCCATAGATTGCCGAGACCGTCGCCACGATGATGGTATCCGGGCGCTCGAGCAGCGCCTTGGTCGCGGACAGACGCATCTGCTCGATGTGATCGTTGATCGAGGCGTCCTTCTCGATGTAGGTGTCGGACGCAGGAACGTACGCTTCAGGCTGGTAATAGTCGTAATACGAGACGAAATATTCGACAGCATTGTGCGGAAAGAAATCGCGCATTTCGCCATACAGCTGAGCGGCCAGGGTCTTGTTCGGCGCGAGAATCAGCGTCGGTCGCTGCGTCGTATCGATGATGTTCGCTACAGTGAAGGTCTTGCCGGAACCGGTCACGCCGAGCAGCGTCTGGTGATAAAGACCGGCTCCGATACCTTCGAGCAGGCTCGCGATCGCCTCTGGTTGCCCACCGGCAGGCGCGAAATCGGAGACCAGTTGAAACGTTCTGGGCGTCGGTGCTGAGTTCGATGACATCTGCAGGGTATCTGCTTGCGGTCGATTGAGGCTCGGCTATGGTACACGACCAGCCACGACACGGTTCGAACCTGCCGTCGACCTGCGCTCCCATGCAGCCGTGTCGCAATTGACCGATCAGTGGGGCATCAGTACCATACGCGCCTGCTTCGCCATTCCCCGGTAGCTCAGTCGGTAGAGCGGGTGACTGTTAATCACTAGGTCGGCGGTTCGAGCCCGTCCCGGGGAGCCAATAATAACAATTAGTTACGATCCTGATCTGCGATCCCAAGCCCGCCGATTCTCATTTGGGGTAACCAAGGGGTAACCATAAAAATACGCGAGCAATTACTGGTGCGCATTGAATGCAACAAGGGTTGTTGCTGAAACCTCCATTTGCGCCCTCGACAATTAGTGAAATGAGTCGCAAGGACGCACGATGCATACTTTGAAGGATCGCATCACCAAACGTCTGCAGGCCTGCATCGAAAATCAACGTTTACTCGTTGCCATTGGTGCTCTGGACTCAGCGTTACAGCGTCATCAGAAATGCTTGATGGATCATTGCATCCAGGTAGGCGCGCGCGGTGGAAATATGGAAGACGCTAAAGCGCTCTTTCAGCACGAACGAATCGGCAATTCCGATATTACCCCGTATGCGACGGAGCGAGAAATTCGGCGGGCTCGTGACGCGATCGAAGAACTAGTTAACGAATCGTTCGATATCTTGATACAAGAACACCGCGCTGACGTTTGGGATAAAGTCCGAACTACTATATTTCGCATCGCGAGCGCCATCGGGATCGCTGCTGTCGTGCTGGGGGCTATGTACGTGGCGCACTACGTTCTCGAAATTCCGCTTCCTTTAGCTCGCATACCTATATAGCTGCCGCGAGCTTAAAAGTGGATTCTTACGCTGTTCGCATCGCAGTTACAGTATTCGCCTGTCTTGCTATTGGTCTCGCAGTTGCGGTGTGGCGGAATGCAGCAGCGCCTGATGCATTAACAAATGTGGGAATTGCACTCGCAGCGCTCCTGCCTGCGTGCATCGCCGTGTTTCCGTATTTCATCAGCGAATCGTTGTCCAAAACGTCAAAGATTGCGCTCTTTATTGATAGTAAATCTGATCGATTAACGTTCGGAGAACCTCTCGGACCGTACGACCTGACCGTTGGAATGCTCTTTGTGAACCTTAGCAAGGTGTCGCCCTCTGTCAGAGCAATTACACGATCTGATTTCGAAGGTGAAAAAGGACTTGATGCAATTGAATATGGAATCCTGACCTCAATCGCAATTTACTTTCAAGCCAACTGGGATTTTGAGATTGAAAAGTACAGTCTTCCAGCAGGAGAAAGCCGCGAGCTACCAGCAGCATCGAAGACTCCAGGCACGAAAATCTCTGCGGCAGAGCTAAGGAAGAAATTCAGGCATAATCGTCTGTTCGACAAACCCGATGTATTTGCCTTTAATTCGTTTTCGCTGCCGCCAGGATCGATAATACAAAGCACTCACGAACTCGGCCAGCGCGTAATCACTGTGTCGACAGATACGGCTATCTGCACAATCAACATCCGGCGCGGAGTCGGGATGGTTGCGCAAAAAGGAATAAACGGTGTAATTGTTCCGGACCCTACAGATATGAATCGCTATTGGATGCAATCTTATGACGTCAGAAGCACGATGACGTCAAAATGGTTAAAGCGTCACTCGCCGTCGATGCCTGGAAACAAGCGATGGTTTGCTGCTGTCACTGGAATAATTCATGATTTTTCCTGGGAAGCGGTTTCTAAAAAACTCGAAATTCCCCGGTAACCTCCTAAGGATGAAGTAGCCGGAATGCTACGCTGCCCCTTCACCGCCTGGTTCGCTACCGTCGATCGCAGCCTGCAGGTCGCTCAGCCGTCGGAATAGCGCCGCATCGCTTCCCAGGACGCGCGTGTATTCATCGCCCACACCGACACCCAGCTGCCTCATCCCAGCGTCGGCACCTTTCCCGAGGGCCACGTCAGCTGCGCGTGTGGGTATCTTGTGCGCAACCCTCGAAGCTCTGCGACGTGGTACTCATGGAATGCGTCGACCAGGCCCTTGCCGCTTCGACGCATGACGTCTTCCGGCGCACCGGGCTGACCGGTGGGGTCATGGATGTAGCTTGCGAGCGACAACAGGCGGATTCGAATTCTGTACGGCATTTTGTACGGCATTCGCGAATTGGCCGAGCTAGCAGCGCAGCTTTGGCGGAACTACTCCGCTTGGCCAGTCTCCCCCGCGTCAGCGGCCGCAATCCTCTCCGCGGTGGAGTCACCAATTCCTTTGACTGGCGCGTGACCGGTTCGAAGCGTTTTTTTCGCTGCCTTGGAAATTTTCTTCTTCGCCTCGTCGGCCTTGTCGCCTTCCATCACCTCGCGTTTGATTACTTCATTGGCGATCACGCCACGCAGCTGCTCGGCGTCGATTTTCACGTCTGGCGAGACGCGCCGTAACTCGCGGCGAATTACCTCGACGACAGGGTCGGTCAGGAGCATGGCACCAACGAAGAATCGGCTAAGCGCCTGCCGCTGGCTGTGGTACTCGCTTAGGACAGACCGGATCCAGCCTTCCTTGCACCACAGATAGAGCTGGTCAACGTGATCCGCGCTTCGGTAGTTTAATTTCGAAAAGTCGATATCGATGACCAATTCCTGGTCGATGGGCTTCGCAAACACAATCCTATAAACACGCCATACGATTCCGTTCGTCAGCAGCACCCAGTCGACGCCCTGGTTCGCAGCATAGTCGACGGCTTGCTTTACGTGCGCACTTTTCAGATCGAGGCCGATCGCTTTCACTTCGATCAACGCCTGTAGTTGGCCGTCGATTTTCGTTGCCAGGTCGCAGAACGTGCCGCGGATAGCGAACTCGGAAGTGACTTCCGAATATTTGTCGTACCCGAAAATGTCTGCCAGCATATCTTTGATGATAGTGACAGTATCCGCTTCGCCGACGTCGCGGGCCCTGGCCGCCTCGAGAACAGATTGATAGCGCTTGATGCCGGCGACAATGCGCTCGGCGACCTTCTTCGGTGCAGAAGCCATGATTCTCTCCCTGTAAATTTGACACCTACTCGACCGGCCACTGCCTCTGGCCGCAGCATATAACTATAGACCTTCGAAGTTTATTCCGCCTGCGGGTTCCTTGACGATAGTGCGCCGGCTGGCGTTGACGCCGTTTTCGTTCCTTCGCCTACACTTAGGACATTTCACCACGCGGTAACCGCTTATGCTCGGCTTCCTGGACGATCTCGACGACGCTCGGCTACGGGAGATTTGTGACCAGCATTGGCCGGAGACGCAAACGCTCGAATTTAAGCGCGGGCTTCCCTCAAACGATGATAAAGGGAAACACGAATTCCTGAAGGACGTTTGTGGCTTGGCCAACGCGGATGGCGGAGACCTCGTTTTTGGCATTTCCGAAGACAATGGCGAAGCGTCGGGCGTTGAGCCGATTTCCACTGAGCCTCCGGATGCAGTAAAACGCCGGTTACGGCAAATTCTTGATTCTGGAATTCAGCCAAGATTGAATGGTGTGCAGTTTGTAGAGGTGCGCGTAAATGGCGGATACGTACTAGTCGTTCGCGTTCCTACATCGTTTGATGGACCGCACCGATTCATGTTCAATTCACATCATAGGTTCGTAATGCGGAACGATACACACGTCACCGACCTGTCGTATGACCAACTACGTGTCGCTTTCGATCGAAGCGCCACCTTATCCGACCGCGCCCGTAGTTTTCGACAGGCCCGACTGAATTCAATACTCGACAGCCGAACGCCAAGATCACTGATCGGTGGCCCATTGTGGGTGGTTCATTTGATTCCTCTCGCATCGATGGGTGACCGTCGGTCAATCGATGTCCGTCTGCTGTATCACGATTACGCGCGCTTCGCGCTGCGCTCTTGGAGTACGGCATTTCGAGCCCTGAATCTTGACGGTTTGGCGGTACATTCGTACGCCGACAAGAACGGCGCGATCACTGGCTATACACAAGTATTTCGGTCTGGCGCTATCGAATGCGTGGAACACGCCGGAGACTTCGATGAAGGTACGTCAAAATCGATCCCTGCCATTCTAGTGTCGGCGTCCATTCGGGAGGCAATTACGAAGCTTATCGGTGCAAGCGCTACAATGGGGTTTGCAGGTCCTGCGATCCTGGGAGCCGCGCTAATTCGGATAGACGGCTACATATTCGCAGTTAGCCCCACATGGCGTATGCAGACCCCGATCGAGCCGAGAGAGCGTAATCTCGTGTTTCCAGAAACCTGGATCGAAAATATTGCCTCGATAACCGACCCCAACTCAGTTGCACGTCCCGTTCTGGATATTCTTTGGCAATCTTTTGGCGTTGAACGCTGCATGGCTTATTCTGAAGACGGCGTTTGGCGGAACGAATAAGCTGGCAAGCTCCACGCTGATTACGTAAACAGCAGTATCTGCCCGGCTTCAATCTTAGCCGCCCGCTGCTGGTAGGCCTCAAAAGCTGCAGCAAACCGTACGCGGTCGCCCATCTGCAGGTGGCACGGCCGGCAGACCAGCCAGACTTCCTGAAAGGCCCGCCGCTCACGAGAATAGAAATGGTCCCATTCGGCCGCCACGACGCGCCCGTTTTCGTCCAGGACGCGCGCAACGCCGCAGCAGGGGCAACGGCTGCCCAGCTTCGCCAGCACCGCTTTGTGCCGCTTCCTGGTCGATTCGGTGATGGGCCTGCGCGGTACATTGGCGGCTACCCTGTCCTCGACAGCAGCCAGGCGGGTTTCGAGCTTCGCGACGTACGGCGCCAGGGAGACTGCCAGTGCGGCGCTGATAGCCGCGTGTAATTCGTTGGTGTCCATGTTCAGGAAGATGGCGCCGGCCAGGCGTGCAGGCCGGCGCCTTAGTCGTCGTACGCGGTCGTCTTATGCGGCGTTCTGCCGCTTCACGAGCTGCTCGTAGACCTCTTCCTTGAACCCTTCCAATTGGTTCGCGAAGTCCTGGATCATGAAGCCCAGCGCCGTCAGTGTCCCGTCCTCAAGATTTGATTGGTCCGTCGCGCAAATTAAATCGCCAACCGCGTACAGGCGACCGGTCAACAATGACAGTGAGTCGACAACGCCTAAAATTGATATTGCCTTATCTGCGCGACGCTGGACCCAGTTCGGTTTATAGGATGCCACTGCCGGAGACGTCGCCAGCTCGGTTTCTCCGTCACCAGGGACTTCTTCGTCACTTTTCAAGTGTTCTGCCCGCTCACCATAAAACGCATCGAGGAAGTTACGAATTTTCCCCAGACTCTCGGCTGGAACCTCGTTCAGGATTGCACGTATCGCGCGCATATCTTCGGTGTCGTCAGCGATGGCCGAATCAAGGGCCTCGGTATTCGTCTGTGCTTTCGCGGCATTCGGTGGCAGCAGATCCAAGGCCGATACGTCAACCTCGACTACAGGCGTGCTTGCTGCTACGGGATCGATGAATTTCTGGGCACCGCGCCAATGATTGATGAGCAATTCAGATTCTCGTCCGAATTCGGTTAGGGCTTTCCCAATAGCAGTAACGTCCTCGATATCGTCGATATTCCAGAGGATCCCGCCGAACGAAATAAGGCGGCCGGACAGTTCTTCGAACGCCTCAGTTAACGTGCTGGAGCGTGAAAAGTTTTCAATGCTGCCCTGACCGCGCCACCAGCGCGGATGCATGCCGGCAGCCAAGGCAGCTGCGAAGGCTTCGCGCGACATTTGGTCGCTAGTGTCGATGTCTTCGTCGGTTTCAGGAAGGTTTTCAGTTGCGGTATTCATCGGCTTACATCTCCAGCTGTTTGCAGGGGAGACGCGCACGATAAAACGCGCAAAAAGCGCGGTCGGATCGGTAGAATGGATGCCAGCATGCTCGAATTCCCTGCAAGGTTTTCGGGTGTGTTAGGCCGGTAGCGGTGTTAGTAGCACTGCTGCCGGCTGCCTATTAACCTACGCCTGGCCGCGAAAGATTGCAAATTAAGCGGGTTTCCCACCATCAGCGGGGCGGAAATGCTCGAAATACTGGCGTAGCTGATGGTACCGAAACGCCAGTGGGCTCACGCGCCCCTCGCGGTAGTATTCCAGTCGCTCGCAAATCCATGCATATGAGCTGGCATATAGGTCCGCGTGCTGGTCCTCCGTGATCGCGTCACGGAACGAGTCCCCAAGATAATGAATGATGGAATTGCCATCACAATCTCGTAAGAGCAGCTTCAGGCACAGCTCCGCCATCGACTTGTCCATCTGCGCGGCCATCGTTGCGCCTGATTCGCGAAGCACATGATGCAGAAAGCCGATCAAATATGGGCCAACAACAATTCGAGGATACTGCGCGACCTCACTTTCAAGTTCGTATGCTCGCGCGACTGCAGGGCCATACAATTCGCCAGCATATAACTCGGTACCCCACGCGACTTCTATCCCTCCTCGTATAGGTTGACCACTCGCCAGGCCCAGAAGTGCCAAGCTTCCACACAACGCGATAACACCGAAGATCCCGTTTACCTCGGATAAAACGTCACCGTTTCCCAATCGAGCGAAGCAAATCAGCCCGTCTGACCACCGCTGCCAGCGAATATTGGATCGATTAAGAGCGATCCATACGGCCATTTCGTCTGGAGAGAGTTCTCGACCAAACACACTAGCATCTGGGTCTGCCATGAACGTCGACAACATCTCGTCAGCGCGCGTTTGAAGTCTGTGAATGTTCCCAATTGAGGGCCGAACCGACGCCACAAAGGCGTCACGTTCTTCATCTGTAGTTATAGAAGGAAGGAGCTGATGGCCCCGCATCGCATCTCGCTGGCCAAGTAGGTCAACAAACCCTACACAGTAGTTAGCAAACCCGAATGTTTTCTTTTCGTGCGTTTCAGTCTCCTGCTCATCACCAGCCATGGCTGCGTCTCCCTTAAAGCGCAAAAACTCATCGAACGCTATTATTATAATTGTCGAGCGGGCCGCTGCAGGTGCCTGGAGCCGCAGTTACAGAGACCGCTTGCCTCCCGTCTCCCACGGTAGGTTGAGCTCTCCGAAGTCAGAAACCGGATACACGCGATAGACAGATACGCCGTTTCGGGCAACCACAAGTCCATCGCGTTTTACTTCGTACGGGTCGCCACTAATCTGAATATCCGGCGGGGGGTGCCCGGTCTCCTTGTCGATGTAGACGACCTCGGCATCCCAAGTTTTGCGGTTGAACTGAAATTCATACGAGACATCGAACGTGAGGCCGTCGTCGCTGGTCGTCGCGTCGATGCGACTACAGAGCAAAGTCTTTGGGCTGAAGAACCCCAAAGAGCGACTATTGATTGTTCCGACAAGTCGCGTTGATTTGAGCATTGGCGATATGGTCTCCTTGCGCGTGAAGGTCACCACGGACATCGGACGGCCGACGGTAATAGTCGCGACTTGAGGGTCGTCCTCGACTTCAACCGGGTTGCCGGCTTCATCAGTCAATCGTCCGGTGTAGATAACGATTAAGCCGACACCGTCGACGGCATTATTTGTTTCCTCGTCGATGATATTTGTGGACATCGATAGTGTTCCGCGCCCATCAGGATCGGAGGCTGCGCCTGTGTCCGGGTCGTACGGCGTGTCCTCTTCCGAGGAAGGGCGCGAGTAAGTGATCACGACCTTGACAATACCATCGTCGACCGAGCTGGCCGATATGTTGGTGACCCGGATGCCGGGCACAACGGGGTGCGGGCTGCCGTAGCGAGGTATGCGCGGATCGAGGACCGCATTCCATAGCTGAGAGTCACCGTCGCCGGGGACGTCCTCGAGGAGATGTGAGCGGACCAGGCTGCCGCCGCTCTCGTCGAGAACGAGCTGAGCGTCCTCTATGAGGTCGCGTGTAATTTCACCCATGATGGGCTCCTCGCAGTTCGTTCAATATGCGCACGAAATCACGTGCCGCCTGCTCTACGGACACGGGGTTTCCGCCTGGTTGAGCGTGTTCGACTGGTCGACCTTCGTGCATCTGCTGCGGCAGACGAACGTGTTTACGGCCGGGAGTGTTGCTGTTTTCGGCGATCATTCGGGCGGTACCTCGTGATGACGGGAGGCGGCGCGCTGGCGGCGCGCAGCAGTTGTAGCCGTCGGCGCATCGGCCAGCAGCTCTGCGACGTCGATCGGCTCGGGCTGGAAATCGCGTTCGCGCAGGCGGCGCGCCTCGGCCTGGGACAGCAGGTTCAGGCGTCTTAGGTAGGCAGCCTGGGATTCGAATACTGGCGGATTGGCCGGGTCGACGGCAGCGCCGCTGAACATGCAGGATTTCCGGTTGTTCGTGGTGCTCCAGCCAGTCGGGATCCCGCAGTGCATCCCGGTGTACCGCAGCGGCGTGCCGATGCCGCCGACGCGGGCACGCGGCGCTGGTGCATCCGATACCCACCAGCCCCACGGCCGCCGGCCAGGGTTTGCTTTGATGAAGTTCGGCAGCACCTTGCCGCTCAGCTCGAGCCAGAGCTCGCGTGCGGTATCTTCCGGGGCGACGAACAGGAACGGATTGATGCCGGGAATATCCGCCGCCGGCTCGACGCCAGTGCAGAGCCAGACGACCTGCCAATCGACCTTCACTCGACGCCGCTTTCCATGACGTACACGACGAGGCATATCAGCGTCCCGGAATGCGCGGCGGGCGCGCCTCGGGTTCGGGGGCGCCGTCGAGATCTAATTCCCGCATCAGCCGGGCAAAAGCCAATCTTGAATCGCGCTCGACGGCGACGGCCGGATGGGAGCGCGGCTCGGAAAATCGATTCAGGTAATACGGCCCCTGCTCGGCAATGACGTCGCGAGCATCGCTGCACCGGTCATGCGCTTCGGCCGCAAGCGTCAGCAGCCGGATATGATGCGCTTGGAGTTCGAACTCGCCGACGACCGAAGCCCACCATTTTTTGGTCGGCGGGTGCAAATGTTTGGGCGGTTTTGGGGTGCTCACGGCTGAGCCAAAACTCGACTCAACGGGGTGGGCCAGAAATGTGCACGGCTAGGCATACGGTCATGGTCGAAAGGCTCCAGACTTTTTTCCGTGCGTGTGTGTCATCGCGCCGGCGACCGTCGCGGATTGCCGAACCCACCGTCTTCGCGAACCGTTTTCGAGTTGTGATGGGTCGCGCATAAGGTTTGAAGGTTGAGCGCGTCATATAGCAACGCCTGGTCGCCCTGATGCGGAACGATGTGGTCGACGACGTTGCCGGGATAACGCTTCCCCTCATGTTCGCACTGCACGCAGAAGGGGTGACGGACAAGGTGGTGCTTGCGCAAACGTTGCCATCGCGAACCATACCCACGCTTTGCCGTCTTCTCCCTTGGCCGCTCATGCTTAGCATGGGGCGCTGCTTGGTTTGGCCGGTGCTTTGGTGGCGCATGTGGCATCTGCTCTACTCTGGATAAAAGGAAGGCGAGAGGCGGAAACGCTGCGAACCGCCTCTCGCCAACAGCACTGCACTACCCGCGACTACCAGCACGACGGGCGTTGCGATCAGCAGCCCGCGCTCTGGCTGTTGGTGCGCTCGCCTCGTGCGCCATGCGCGACACCTTTATGCGTGCGCTATTTCCGTTCGTTGAGTCCTTCGAATGTTGGGCCAGATCCCGCAGGACGCCCCAGGACTCTCGCCACGCTTTCGGAATGTCGTTCATATCGATGGCGCCAGCTCGTGCTGCCGCAATTAGCCACGCACCAAACAACGAATCTTGCTCGATTGGCGTGCCTACTCGGCCGATGCCCACCGGTCCGCGGTACCCAACTGGCCAGTCGCCCGCGCCGGCTGCGCGAAGCTTGGCCTGGAATGCTTCTGAGGCTTCCTGAACGTGGCCGAGAGCAATCAACGCCTGCGCCGCCTGGTTCGACAGCGCGGTGTATTCTTCTTTCACTGAGTCGAGATAACGGTCGATTGCCGCTTTGTGCTCGACCTCGACCGCCCGTTCGGCCATCGGAATGGCGGCGGTTACAATTGCCAAATGAGACCGCGCCACCTCGAGCTGCCCTCGCCGTTCACTCCTCAAGTCAATCTCGGCCAAATCGCCACCACCGACTAATGCGGCCGCCTGCGCCGAGACTCCATCCGCGGAGCTCCCTTGGAGCTCGGCAATCCGCTTGGCCAGACCAGTGCGCTGGACTTTCAGATCACTTAGACGTTCAGCGAGAGGGCGAAGAAGCGGGTCGTCATCAACGCGTGGCTCGTTGCTGCTGGCGAACTTCAATTTCGGCAATTTCACGCTGCCACCTCCGTCATGCGCCGTTCGAGCTCAGTCAACAACGGAGCGCCCAGCGTGCGGTGAGTACCGATGAGATCCAGTGTATCGCGTGCGGCAGTGGCCGCCTGCGAAGTTCGCGCAACCTTGCCTGCCAATACGGCGGCCTGCGTTTCACGCGCCAGGCTGGCAATACGCGTCTGTGCGTCGCGTCCGCTGCCGCTGCGGCCGATGTCGCTCGATTCGATGAGATGTGCGCTCATAGGGTGGTTTCCTCTAAAAGAATTCGGGCGGAATGCCCGCTGGAAATGCGTGTTTCGCTCGTTGTGCGCGCGCAGCAGTCTCTCTGCTGCTTGCACTTCGTTTTCGGTAAGTGGGTCAGTGTCGGGCACCGGGTCAGCGACACAACAGTCCATCGGCAACACACGCACTAGTCGATCGACGTCGTCCGCGTAAAGCGTTCGGTGCGCGACCAACGCGCGGGCGATGATGCCGATCTCTGTCCAGTTGCGACTCACGATTAAACTGGCAGTCAGCATCGTCAATTGATAAGCGTCGTTGTAGGCCTCGGTACCGACGCGATAGCTCAGCGCCAGGTCGCAACGAATGCTCAGCGCATCGCTTTTCCAATCTGGGTTATTTTCGAGCGTTTGCGGCATTGCGATCTGCATAAAGCGGTATTCAGCAACTGCGCCTGCGGCCGTAAATGCACGATTTCGGCGTTTATCAGTTTCGTCACGAAACAGCGCATAACATCGCCCCCCGGTGGAATCAATGCGAACGTCGAAGAAGTCGGCGCCCAACGCCTTCGCACAGGCTGTGTGTCCAGCTTCGTGGTATGCATTCCTGAGATCGCTGTTCATGGAATTTCCCAGCTCGGTGAAAGCGGTATTAGGCGTCAGCCAATTCGGTCTGCTCGTCATCGAGCTCAAGCAAACAGCTGAGGTACTGGAGATAAGGCAAGCTGATAATCCCGCCGCACTCGTCCAGGACGCTTAATGTTTCGCATGCCGCCATCGCGATAGAGCTCCCGGGGTCGATGAGTCCAGCCAGGATCGCGGCCTGGACTTCCGTTGCTGTCTCCCGGACTTCGCGGGTCAACTCGGCCGAGGTTTCGATCATCACTGCCGGTCGTTCGACTCGGATGACGCCGTCGCCGAGACCGTCCATCACCGCCGCAGGGCCGCGCAGCGCGAGCAATACAGTCTCCAGGTCGCGGCGCGACACGGGGATCGTCTGTCGCGCCCCACCCGATGACCCGTGTCGCGTCCCCTTTTTCAGAAGCTCCTCGATGTTCTTTACTGCGTCCATCACTCGTCCTTTTGCCTTCGGTCTACCTCTATTCCACTGGCAGGCGCATTTTGTTACGCACGAGCAGAAATTATTTTTCGACACCGATTTGCGTAACTTTGCCCGGGCCCTGAACAGGGTTGCGCGCTCGGCGCCGCTTGCCTCGTGCCCAAGGCTTGAACGCTCGATTGCCGCGCGCTCCGACGGGCTCAGCCTCGCAATCGCCGGAAGTCGCTCGAGGAGCCGCCCATCGCTGACCTGGTCGCTTTCGTCAATCGACTGTTCTGGAACTTCGCTCAACCTCTCGAATGGATGTCGCCAGTCACCGAGGAGCGATTCGGTAACCGTGTTCTGAACGCACGCCCGAACTTCCGATAGAAGATCGGGCCCGTCTGGAACTTCGGCGACCGCCAGGATGATTGCTGCTGCAATTTCCAACTGCAGAGCTCGCTCGGTTGAGATCCCCGCCGCCTGTGCGCGAGCTTTGAGTTCTATCCGTATGCGCGGCCCGATCACGCGCCAGCGCTGCCAGCTGATTGGGCGCTGGAAGAAACCTCCTGCCAGGTAGCTGCAGCAGGACGCCCGCTGGTCGCGACTCAAGCCCGGCCGCTTGAGGAGGCGCAGAGCGGCTTCGGGTGGCATCTGTGCGGCGTTGTCGAGTGCGACGGTCATGCAGTGCAGGTAACCATCGTGGTCAGTGCGTATACCGCGCTGATTCGCCATTGAAGTAGGCCGTCAGCCAGGCCCAAGAATCAGCAGGCTCGTGCCAGGCATCAGCCAGCAACGCCGCACGATTCTCCGGCGTATCGCGGCGGGCATCACAGCAAGCATTGATCGCTGATTCGAGAACGGCCCATGTCCTAATCAGGTCTACCAGGACGGGTTTATTGCTTCGGATGTACTGGCGCAATGCGTCGTCGAGGCGGTGTGCTGGAGCAACCACCAGCCGATCACCTTCAACAGCGACACTGAGCCCACGCTCGAATAGGATGTGGAGTGCGTGCATCAGAATTTCTCGGAGCCGCAAAGGGGATCACACGCGCTTGGGTGATCCTCTTCGGCTATTGCGGCTGCTTCTGCGTGAGCAATGGTGCGGGTTTCACCGAAGGGGATCAGGGGCGTAATCCGATGATCTCCTTCGTGATCCCCTTCGTCTTCGATATCAGCCCCAAGGAGATCATCGAAGGGGATCGGATGATCTCCTTCGGTGAAAGCCGCGCTGCCGTTGGGTTTGCGAGACTTATCAACACGAAGGGGATCACTGGTCAGTGTGCTGGGGGTGCTGATCTCCTTGGACAGAGACCAACGCCAGCCCCCCGTGAATGCAGACTTCTCGGCGACTGCGCCGATTGCGGACTTCGCGCGCTTTACCGTCGGCCAAGCGTGTCCGGCATCGCGTGCGCGCTTTTGCAGATCCTTGACGTCGACAGGACCGTGCTCGACTTCCGACCGCAGCCAATCAGCGGCATCAGTACGCTCCGTGCGCTCCACATCATCCAAGGGACGGCCGAGCGCTTCATCCGCCGACAAGGCTATTAGCTGGTTATCCCACAACACACGCGAGGTCGGAATGTCGTCGCCGACAGTTACGGACTCAATCGTGTAGGCGAACCCTGTACTATCGTCGCCAAGGTTATTCTTGGCCGGCAGCATGAGTCGGCGGCGTTCATCGTCAGGGTCGCGGGCGATGATGTAGGCGGCCCGCGCCGCGGCAACGAACGCCATCGAGCCGGTAATCGCCATCATGGCTTCGGCACCGCCTTGCTTCCGAAGGTGGGATATCGCGACGACAGCAGCCTGGTGACGTTCGGCAAGTTCCGACAACGGCGCCATGATCCCCCGTACGTCCGAGGTGCGATGCGAATCGATGCCCCCGAGGTAGGCGGTCAGCACCGTCGAGGTGTTCCAAGTCGCGGCCAAGGTCAATATGGCGCCGGCGCTCGACGCCATCGTCGTCGCATTCTCGGATCGCCCGCGCTACATAAACTCGAGTGAGGTCTGCGCCGGCGGCCATCAATCGGGGTCCGATGGTGTCTTCAGGATCGTCTTCTGCAGACAGGATTACGACCGAGCCGCACGGTGCTTCCGTGCGATCGACCGGCCACCGGCCGCCAGTTGTCGTTATGGCCGCAAACGACGCCGCGATCTGGGACTTACCGAGGCCCGGGTGCCCCGCGACGAGCGTGACCTTGCCCTGGGCTATTCGTCCACGCCACAGCCATTTGACTGGGCGCATGGCGACGTCTGACATGCGGGTGAAGTCAACCGAGAACGCCATTAGGTCGACCTTCGCCTGCAGAGCGCGCACTCGTGCATCGTCTCGGGCGGGGCTAGTGGCGGTCATCGGATAGCCTCCTTGATTGCTTGGATACGCGTGCCGGCAACACTGATGCGGTCAACCATATCGGGTGCAAGCGGCCGGCCGGCTCTGATGTCTGAAACGGCGGTGAGCAGCGCAACGCGCTCTTCTTCCAGGAGATCGAGGACATCGCGCGCTGACAGAAATGGTTTGCGGCGGCGGGGACGACCTTCGTCGTCTGCAGGTCTCTGCACGAAGAGATCCGCGAGTGACAGACCAATCGCGGCGACAACATCGGCGGCGCTACATCCGGCAAAACAGTGGATCAGAACAGTACCGTCGTCGGATTCCTGGACACTCAAGCTCGGATGCTTTTCTTCATGCGCTGCACACAACCCGACTCCGCGGCCGGGCCCTTTCATTTGAAAGCGCTCCAGCCGAGACGTGACGCTCTCAAACGGCGTGAGCGTGACCGCCGCCGTGTTCGCCTGGGCGCGCACTACGCGGCCACCGAACTGGATTCTGCACGATCAGTAATCTGGCGCTTTACGATGCCCTTTACAGCATCGTCACCTGCGGCGGCGGCGTAGGCCGCAATAATCTCGCCAATGTCCTGCTCGACGTCGAAGTTACGGCCGCTGATCGTAACGACAGGGGGCAAGAGGCCCGCTTTCCGGCGCCGCCATTCAGTCATCGTGGATATACCGCCGAACCGCTCTCGGGTTGTGCGGGTGGAGATAAGCTTCTGCATTGTGATGCCCTCGAAAGAGGGTGCGCTTGTAAGCGAGGATCGCCGCACTGTGAGCGCACGTTAAACAGTGCGCAGTCACGGTATGCTGCGAAAAGCGGTATTAAAATTCCCGCTGCGCGCAACGGGGAGATTACGAAGGGGGTTTTCTTTCAGGGGTGTTTTTTCGGTGCCCCAGGGCGCCGTGCGCTGGCCGGGGCACCGGAGCCGATCCATCTGCGAACGGTTTTTATGTCGCGACTTATCCCTTGCCCCAACAGCAGCTTTCTCACATGCTCAGCACACTCGCCCATTCGCGCATCAGGGCTCTCAAGCCAAAAGACCTCGGCGAACTCTTTTGAACGCGCCTCGGCGTCGCGATTTTCGCGGTGTCGAAATGCCGCCGTTTCTCGCCCTTCCTTGCTGTCGACGAACGACTTTAAATCGGGAAATTCGAGCCCTATCAACCCCTGTGCGTAGCTCTGTCCTAGCCTGAGAAAAACCGCGATCCTTTCTTCCTCATCGTCGGATGCTGCACTGTCGAGCGCACGGACAATCTCGCGGATCGCCATTAAGGTTCGAAGCGCGTACCAAGAAGCTTTGTACTCATCGCCTTCAGGGATGAAGCGCTGCAGCGGCTCCGCCATTCCATTTATCGCCGCGTTCACTTCGTCTGCTGAATGCCCCGACTCTGTGAGCACGGCCCACGCCCGCTTTTCGTGAGCAGCGAGGTCATGGCGCAATTGACGAACTCCCCCAGCTACACGACCGCTCATGACCGAAGCGGCACTACCTTGCCGCGCTTCCGCTCCCTGCCCTTAACAATCCGGCCCAGCTCAGCACCCCAGCGCTCAAGCGCCGCCCGCTTCTGCTCGGCATAGTCGAACCGGTTGTATACCCTTGCGACCCCGGATACCGCCCCGCTCTTGTGATTGAGGACGGCCTCGATGATGTGTGGTGCGATCTGGAGTTCAGCCATGCCGCTGGCAGCAGTGCGACGCAGGTCATGGTAAGTCCAGCCGGTGACACCACTGGTTTCGTCGAGGCGGACTTTGATATCGCTGAAATTCTGCATCGGGCGCCTGCCCGCGGTGCCGGTAAGCAGATAGTCGCCGTCGAACTTCGGCAATTTAGCCAGCACATCGGAAATTGGCTTGATCAGCGGGATGAGGTGCGGCTTTCCGTTCTTGGTCTCCGGCAAGCTGAGCGCGTCGCGCCCTACCTGCGTTTTCGTCAAAGTGGCGATCTCATTCAGCCTGCAGGCCGTGAGCATCAGCAGGCGCACCAGGGCGCTGCCTGGATAGCCAACCTGGTCGGCCGCGAGCCATACCGCCCGGATCTCTTCGTTGGTCAGCACCCGGTCCCGGGTGCGTTCCTTCTGAGGCTTCTTCAGGCCGGCCATTGGGGTCACTTTGAGGATGTCGCGCTCGACGCACCAGCTGAAGAATTTGCTCAGCAGCGCGTGCACGCGGTTCGCCATGATCGGAGTCTTGTCGCCGATCGTGTCGAGCAGCTCGACCACGTCCCGCCGGGTGATAGCATGGATCTGTCGTTTTCCCCATTCGGGTGTGAGCTTCTTCTGAAACATCCGCTCGACCGGGCGCCACTGCCGCAGCTGCGGTTTCGCGTATCGCGCGATGTACAGCTCGGCAACCGTCTTGAATAGGTTCCGCTCGGTCTGGTCGTCGGCGGCCTTGGCGGCTTCTACAGCGGCCTCCCGTTTCAGCTTGGGGTTGCTGCCCAGTTGCGCCGCCTCGAGCGCGTCCTTTGCGCCCTGGCGAGCGTCACCGAGGCTCATTTTCCGCGCGTCGCCGAGCGTCAACCGACGAAGGCGACGGTCGCCCTTGATCCGATAAAGCACGAAATACGTGCGGGCATTCTGCGGAGTGACCCGGATCCCGAAGCCGGTCGTGATGGTGTCCAAGACTTCCAGCCGGCCGGCAGCCGGTGCCTTCAGCCTGGTCACCGTGATGTCGGTGAGTGTCTTTCTCATGCCGCACTCCTGGTTACCCTGATGGTTACCCGGCCGCGCGCCTAAGTGATAAAGCGTCGCTACTGGTTACCCGGGGTAACCAATCGGCCTGTTAAGGAGTGTTATATATCATCCCGTATCATGCCGCCAGGGCGGCAGAGAATCGCTATATTTCAGGGCTTTTGCAGCCCTTTTTTATGATTCGAAGTGTTAAGGGCAGTTACAGTCTGAAATGGATGTAGTGGGGACTGTTAATCACTAGGTCGGCGGTTCGAGCCCGTCCCGGGGAGCCAATTCGACTTCCGACGCGCTCCAGCGCAGTCTTAACCATCGGCAACGTGAACGCACCGGAACTGCGCGCAGCACTGCGCCGCATCGAAACCCGTGGTGCCCTAGATACAGCGCATCGTGTACACCGCAACTGCGTAACAGGGTTCAGTATGCGGTCGCCATTGCTTGCGCGCATGCATAACGGGATCCATCTGGTAATCTGCGCCGCACAAGCGCTGGGTCGTTGCCCGCTACTCAGCGGGCAACAAGGTCTTCAGCAGATCGTTGCTCTATGTACGGAGGCTGTGACGTCGACCCAAAGCCCCTAAACCAATGATCGCTGGAATAAGCATCGAAATCGCGCCCGGCAGCGGTACTTCGCCAAACGATACGTCCAGCAGATATTGCCCAACATTCGTATTGGTGCCCGTTAAACGAAGCGTGTACGCGCCGCCACCGATGAGACCGGCGAAGTCGACTGATGAGTGGGCAAACCCTCCCAATAAGCCGATGAAGGAGTCAGTCGCAACCACAGCATTGCTCGAATCTAGCAAATCGATGTTCACACCTATCAATCGCAAAGTGTCGCCTGCAGCTCCTGACCGCCACACCGCATCGAGTGAAATTGAACCGACGCCGGCGCCAGCGGTAAACGTCGTAGAGTTAACCACCGAACCAGCACCCGAAGTGAGCATTCCGCTCATGACTAGACTGTCGACAGCAGTTATGGAGCTGGAAATAGTCTGTGTACCAAGGTTGTTCTCAAAGGTCGCTTCGTAAACGGCCGCGTTAGCGGCCGAGGAAGCGAGAGCGACGATTAAAGCTGCGGCAGCAGGCAATTTGAGTTTCATGCTATTGACCTCTCGGGGTTGAATAATGATCGTTTGGAGAGCGACCGGAGCTCAAAAATAGCGAGAACAGATATCGCGACGACGGCCAGGCCACGTTGTGAATCATGTTATTGCTCATAGCATCCGCTTCGAGGTGAAGTGTCCGGGTCGATTAGTATCGCGAACGCTATGTCGAACCGAAGCTTACGGCTTTCTTGTACTCCGACCGTGCGGTAGAGCACGTAAGTGACTTGCTATCGGGGGGTGACAACCTCATGAGCAGGGACAGACAGCACTTCAGGTTTGCCGAACAGCGTGGCTGACGTTGCCACGATCGCCTGCGGCACCAGTCCGATACCGAATAGCAGCAGGATCAAGGCGAGTACGACACCGCGTTCGACACGGGTCAAATCGGGCGCTGTCGAGAGTGTCTGCGGCCCCATGAACGTCAGCGCGATCGCGCGGAGTGTCGCGATGGCCAGCAATGCACTGGCGAGCGTCACCACGATCGTGGCAGCCGCGCTCTCCGACCACAGCGCATGCAGCACGAGATCGTCGGCGATGAACCCTGCCGTACCGGGCATACCGACGCCGGCCGCGCCGAACAGACCGAAAGCCGCGGCAAGGCGTGGGAACGCGCGCGCGCGCCCCGTGGCATTCAGCCATTTCACCTTGCCGACCCGCGCTTCGATCGCGAGCACGGTCAGACTGAGTCCGGCGAGCGCCAGCGTCATGGTCAATGCGACAAACAACGCCGCGACCGGATGGCCGCGAGCCGCCGCGCCAAGGGCGGCAAGCAGCAAACCGCCGTGCATCAGCATCGAGCTGCGCAGCAGGCCATCGAGGTCGCGCTGAACCAATGAGATCAGCGCAAACAGTAACGCCGAGACAGCGCCGAGCAATATCAGCAGGCCAGCCGCATCGTGCGCAGCAGGCAGGTTGGAGACATGGCGGAGATGGAGGACTGCCAGCACCAACAGCGTAGCGAACTGCTGTGCCTGAAGGACCGGTGCCGACCGGCATAGTGCACTTACACCGGCGTGCAGTCCGACGAGCCCGCAGCGCAAGACTAGTGCTGTCATCGAGGCATAAAACGCCATCTCCGAGGACGTTTGCCAGAACAGTACGCCGGCGCAGCCCAGCGTGGCAACGGCCGCTGCCAGCAGCAGTGCGGCTCCAGCCCGGGTCATTGGCCAGGCCTGCGTGGCCAACACCACAGTCGCGGTTCCTGTCAGCCCATAGGACAGCGCTGCCGAGGGTGCGAACAAGGCCAGCGCCGACATCACTGCATAAAGCATTGTTGCGCGATGCATGCGCCGATCGGCGATGAGATCGGGCACGACTACCAGTACTGCCACCAGCACCGCCACCAATGTCAGCAACAGCCAGCCGCCTGACAGGCCAATCATGGCTCCCGCTCGCTGTCCGGGAGCTTGCCCTGGAAATAGCGTTCGTCGAGGCGCTGCAGCTGTCGAGCCAGGCGCACTACCGGGGCAATGAAAGTATCCAGGCGATCGTCGAAACGAAAACGATGCAACTGTGCGATATACAGTCGACGCGACCAACGCCGTGCTCGCGCGGACTGATGCCGATCCGGGAGCGGGCCTGCGTGGTGAAATACATGATGGTGATCGTGATGATGTGCGTCATGCAGCAGATTGGGTGCGCGCAGATACTGCCATACCCGCAACATCGCATGCGTCACCAGATGGACCAGCGCAAGCGTCGTCCAGCCCAGACAGATCTCGGCCAGGATGAGACCGATCTGCGCTAATGTCGCCTGCGCCAGGGCACCTTTGGCGTCGGCTTGCGTGCGAACCACGGCGGCGGCATAAGCCGCGGTTAACACCCCGACCGTCGCACCGAAAGCGGCAGCCAGTGGCGCTGCTTCGAGTAGCGGCGATGTTCGCAATAACAGATAGAGTCCAGCGTGTATCGATACCCCACCATAGAACAGCGCGCTCGACGGTGTCGGCCCTTCCATCGCGCGAACCAGCCAGCCCGAAAACGGCAGCTGCGCTGATTTTCCAAATGCAGCGAGCAGCAGCAGACAGGCAATCAGCGTGACTTCGACCGCTGGTAAGGTATCGGCGCGAGCAAGATCGGAGAGTCGCGTTGAACCCAGCAGCTCGTGTGCAGCAACGATCGCAAGCAGAAAACCAACGTCGCATAGTCTGTAGGTGGCAAATGCACGTACAGCCGAGCGCACTGGTTCGGCACGCTCATGAAAATAGCCGATGAACAGCGTCGAGGCGATACCAATCGCTTCCCAGCCGGCAAAAAACAGATCGAGCGCGCCGGCGAAAGCAATCAGTTGGGTGCCCGCAGCGAACAGGCCGAGCAGCACATGGAAGCGGAAAAAACCAGGATCCTTGTGCAGATAAGTCTGCGAAAAACGGGCAACCAGGGAAGTCATCACGCCACCAAGCAGCGCGAATACGACGGAAAATCCGTCGACGAAAAACACTGCCGGAAGTTCGTAGCTGCCAATTGCGAGCCAGCTGCCGAAATCAAGTTCGCCTCGCGTCGCGCCAGTCCAAATGCCGGCGTAACCCGACGCAATAATCAGGTTGGCTGCCAGCGATATCGCCAGACCAAATTGCAGCAGATGGGAGATCCGGCGTTCATTCGGCAGACTGTCGCCCAACAGGAGGCGACTGCCCGCAATGACTGACGCCACCAGTGGCACCAGGATCGCGACGACAATTGCGGATGCTATTGGATCAACCATGCGCAACTGCGGCCACTTTCGTCGGAACATCGACAGGCGTATCCAGCGCCGAAACAATCAGGGCCGGGGTGAGATGCGCACGTGAGTGACCATGCCAGTCACGCGAACGCGCTACCCGCGGGAACTCGAGGCGGCTCGGCTGGTACGGAACGAAAGTCCCTCGTTCGAATAATTGCATGGCACCGCTGGTCGGATCGAGCGAAACCAACTGGACCCACTCATTGACGACGAGTTCGCGAACTTCGGCCTGGCGCGCCGCGACCTGCAGCAAGGTGGCTGGCGTCGCTTCGACGATGAGCAGCAGACGCATGGGTTCGTGGAGTTCGACCATCTGCAGCGGCAGACCGGTACGCAGATCGCTCAGGTGACCGTTCATGATGCCGACCAGACCGGTCACGTTGTGTGGCAGTTTGGTACCACAACCGTAACGCTCATTGTCGACCGAGGAAAAGTAGTATTCGAGGTTAATGCCGGCACCTACCGGTCCTACTGCCGCCAGCACCCGTTCAATGATGGCGCCATTGACATCGATGTCGGGGTCGTAACTGATCAGAAACGGGCGCCGATCGAGATGCAGGCCGCGCGTCAGCAGCCGCCGCCCGACGACGGCAATTGCATTCGTGCAATGGCCGTACTCAGGCCGCGGCTGGCCGAGATGCGAGGCACGAACTTCGACGTGTCGCAATGCCGCTGTGGGCGACAACCCGAAAGGCGCATTGTGGAAGCGCCGGCAGCGCTCCTGCGCGCTCAGTTCGCGTGCTGTCTGGAGAACTTGATCGGCAACCGCAAATTCATTGACTCGCGCAGCCGGCAGGGAATCGAGATCGTAATAATCGATGCCATCATCCGCTGTATCGTGCAGACCACCGACGAACCATGTATCTGCCGGAATTTCGACGCCGCGTGCACGCACCGCCTCTCTGACGTCAGCACGATTGGCGATATCGGCAAACAGTCGCGCATTGGCACCGCCACGACGTCCACCGCAGGCGCCGCAGTCGTGGGCAGATTCATGCGGGTTGTTCAGACTGGTCGAGCCATGCCCGAGCAGCACGACTATCGGCGCCAGACGCTGCGACAAGCCGGTCGACAACAATAAGCCGGCAACCCTATCGGCCGCTTCGTCGAGCGAAAAGCCGAGCAGCTTGCCGCGGATAGAACGTTCTGCCGAGCGATCATCGCGCAGCGCCGCTAGTCGTGTCTGCGGAAGCGGGAACAAGCGCTCTCGAACACGGGCGTGCAGCCCGAGCGTTGCCCGCGGCATCGCCACCCGCAAAATGGCCAGTAGACCTGCTAGCGGCCCAAACAACAGCGACACGCCAGCCCCCCCGGCCAGCGTGCGCGAGCCACGATGAGTACCACGATGAACGCGGTTCCAGGCGCTGCGCAAACGCTGACGCAGACGATGCCAGCTGTCTTCAGAGGCGAGTGCCCCCTCGAGAATTTCATGCTCAGGGGTAACGACCACCGGGCAATGCGCCGCCGGTCCCACATCGTAAAGACCTTGATAGTCGATGGCGACGCCAAAGAAGCCGGCACCGCCCAACGTCTCGTACTGCAGCCCCTGCTCCTCGATGGCTCGTCGGATGGACTCTTCGCGCTCATCGATGCAGAACAAAAACTGCGCGGCGGGCCGCTGCGGAATTTCGATGAGTCCCGCCGCGCGTCGCGCCGCGAGACCATCAAGGATCTGGCGTCGATACCAGCCCTCATACGCTTCGTGCCAGATGGCGCGCCGACGGATCGGCGGTAGCGCAGCACTTTCGCGCCAGACTGCGTCGAGTTCGGCTGGCGTGAGCGCCGTGACGGTCGCTGCATTCATGCCGATGGCGCTGGCCAACGTCCACAGTCGAGCGGCTGCCTGAGCAGCAACATCGGTCGTCGGTGCCGGCCAGCGTCGGAGCAGTTCAGTCAAATCTGTCGGCGCACCGACACTTCCAGCAACTCGCCCGATCGCACGACGCTCGATCAGCAGCCGCACCGCGATGAAATCGGCCAGCGTCGCGACAATCCCGGCACTCTCATCAGGATGCGCTTCGAACCGGGCGAACATCCCTCCCCAGCCGGCAAGTGCGGTGGCCGCACCGAGCACGAACGGTTCGAGCAGCGCGCCATGCACGCCGAGTGCAGCGAGTGACTCATCAATGACTATTTCCGCGGTCAGCGCATCGGCGGCGACTCGGGCGAAATCGCGCTCGATGCCTGGGGCACCACGCGGGGCCGAGGTCCCCGCCGCATACAGTGCAGCGACGGCAGCCAGGAACCCCAGTTCCCGCCCCGGCATCGGCGCCAGCATCTGACCCTGATCGAGAAATGCCGCACTGAGACGTACCAGTTCACGCGTCACTGTAAGGTCGGTATCTGCACCACCGAGCGCCAGCAGGATATCGCGATGGCGCGACGGCCGCGCTGCTGCAGCGACCTCGGGCAGCGGGCAGCGCTGCACAGTCGCATGGCACGCTCGAAAAAGACTTTCACATGGTGCGGCCAACAACCCGCGCCGCAGTCGAAATTCGATGCCGGCCACGTCGGCGACAATGGGTTCCTCGAGCATCAACAGGCGCTGGAACGCAAGCCGGCTCATTCCCAGCGCGGCCACCCCAGCCATGTCGTCATCACCCGCACGCTGCAGCGCGTAATCGAGGTCTACTTGCTCAATGCGCCCCGTACGATAAGCCGCCCGATAGTCTTCGAGTTCGAGGTAGGGCCGTGCGCCAAGCAACGCGGCACCTTGCTCGACCGCCTCGTGAAACGGCAGATGCTGGAATGCATGCAGCGTATTGTGATGGATGAATACACCAAGAGGACCCTGGTCAGGGAGCACCCGTCGCGCAGCAGCCAGCGCGGCGGCCACGGGATCGCAAGTCGCAGCGGCGGCGCTGAACTCCGTCATCGGATTGCCATCAGTCGGCCATCAGTGATCCATCAATGAGCAAGACCGCGACCGTTCGTGATGCTGTCCAGCCCAACCAAGCGCACTTCTATGCGCCGCTCACCGGCAGATTCGAGAAATTCGCGCAACACTTCAGCGACATCATGATCGATACGTTTGACGGCACTGCCATCGATCTCCAGTACTGAGCCGGGCGGATACTGCTGCAGGCACATGGTCAGATTTGCCTTGGAAAGAAACGTCAGATGCTCGTTCAAGCGCAACCGTGTGAGTTTGCCATCGCTGGATTCGACTTGGTAGCTGTCTGCGCGCAGGTGTTCAAGCAGTATGAACACCATGCTCGTCAACAAGCCGACAGCGATACCTTTGAGCAGATCGCTGAGCAGTATGGCGCCGGTCGTGACGACAAACGGGACCCACTGATGAAAGCCTTTGCTGAAGAAATACTTGAGCTGCCGCGGATGCGCCAGCTTCCACCCCGTGTACAAGAGAATCGAGGCCAGCACGGCGAGCGGGATCCGGTTCAGCAACGCGGGAATGATCAGCACGGCGGCGAGCAGGAGCACGCCGTGAAAGATGGCCGAAGCTTTGGTTCTGGCACCAGCGAAGACGTTGGCCGAACTACGCACGATAACACCCGTCATCGGCAATCCGCCGGCCAGACCGCACAACATGTTGCCGAGTCCCTGCGCTACCAGTTCGCGGTTGGCAGGCGCCTCCCGTTTGAGCGGATCCATTCGATCGGTCGCTTCCAGGCTGAGCAGCGTTTCCAGTGAGGCAACGACAGCCAGCGTGGCGGCCAGGGTCCAGATTGCGCTGCTGGACAGAACGCTCCAATCCGGGAACGTCAGCGCTGCCCGAAGATCCGCCGCCGAGGCGATGATCGGCAAGTTGACGAGATGGCTGGTAGTCAGCGCGAGCGAACTGCCGGTACTTGCGAATATCCCATTCAAGACGACACCGATCACGACAGCCAGCAGTGCCGCGGGGATCATCCCAAAGCGTTTCATGGCTGGTCTGTCCCACAGAACGAGCAGCGCCAACGCGAGCACGCTCAAGATGATGGCGCCAGGTTCGACCTGCTGGAGCGCATGCCCCAGCGCGGAGAATGTATTTTCGCTGTTCGCTTGCTGGAACGCTTCGTCGCCTTCGAAATCGGCGTCATAACCAATCGCGTGGGGCAGCTGTTTGAGAATGATGATGATGCCGATGCCGGCGAGCATGCCGCGGATCACCGCATTCGGAAAGTAGTAGCCGATAACACCGGCGCGCAACATGCCAAGCCCGATCTGCATCAAGCCGGCCAGGAAGACCGCGGTCAGAAATGCCGCAAACGACCCCAGCGAGGTGATTGCTGTGAGCACTATTGCGGTCAAACCGGCGGCAGGTCCGCTCACCATGAGGTGCGAGCCGGACGCGAATCCGACCACGATGCCGCCAATGATGCCGGTGACGATGCCGGAAAACAGCGGCGCACCCGAGGCCAGCGCAATGCCAAGACAGAGCGGTAGAGCGACCAGGAACACGACGATCGAAGCACCTAAGTCGGCTCGCCACGACTCGCGCAGCGAAGGCGTCCAGCTCGCGGCTGGAAGTAGCGGATCGGGTGCGGTCGGGGGTGCCGTCGCCCCTGGCTGTTCGGAGGTGTGCTTCACGAGGCGACGAGCTTACGACGTCGTCGGTGTGGCCATGACCAGTTTTTTACGTCGTTTGAGCCAAGCATTGTCGAATTGACTGAGCATTCTTCGATTCCGTGATCTCCATCGACCGCTGCACTGATCCAATCGACGTCGGATTGTCTATACGGCGTTGCCGCGACCTGCTTGACAGGTTCGGGCGACGGCGACGCACTGCGGTGCGCGCCGCCAGTTTCAATTTCGAAGGAGGACATCATGCGTCGTATCAATCAAACTCTGCTCGGTGCGTTGGCCGTACTCGGCATTCATACCGGTGTACAAGCCGAAGCACTGTACGCTATCACTGCCGGCAACAGTCTGGTGCGTTTCAATAGTTCAACACCCGGCCTGACCAGCACCACGCTGGTAACCGGTCTGGCTGCCGGCGAGCAGCTGCTCGGCATCGATTTTCGCCCGCTGACTGGCGAACTCTATGGACTCGGCAGCAGCAATCGCCTCTACACCCTCGATTTGACCAGCGGTGCGGCCAGTCTGGCCGGTACCGGTCCGGCCAACGATCCGTTTACGACGCCGCTCGCCGGTTCCAGTTTCGGCTTCGATTTCAATCCGACCGTCGATCGCATCCGCATCACCGGCGCGAGCGGGCAGAACCTGCGTGCGAATCCGATCACTGGCGCAATTGCCGCTACCGATACTGCTCTGGCTGGTGGCGTCAGCGTGGTCGGTTCGGCGTATGACCGCAACGATCTGGATCCCGGCACACCAACCACGCTGTTCGTCATCGACAGTGTCAGCGACAGCCTGTTTCGCCAGGGCGGCGTCGATGGCTCACCGTCGCCCAACGGCGGCGCTCTGACCTTGATTGGTTCGCTCGGTTTCGACACGGGCACATTTGTCGGTTTCGATATTTCGAGCGCAAGCGGTTTCGCTTATGCCACCCTGACAGCGCCGGGCAGCTTCTCGTCGGGACTCTATCGTATCAACCTGGGTACCGGCGCGGCGACTCTGCTCGGTAATACAGGTCTGCTGCTGAACGGTGTCGCCGTTGCACCGGTGCCATTGCCAGGTGCCGTGTGGCTGGCAGCTTCCGGCCTGCTCGGCCTGTTGGCCTCACGTCGGCAGCGTCGCGACAATATGGTCGTCTGACCGCGAAAACACTTGGCCTGGCAGGCGCATGTGCCGCTTGCCAGGCCGCGTTACCGTCAAGCTTCGATCAGCAGTCGTATCGGCTCGCTCAGCAGTCCGCCCAGGGCCTCGAGAAAGCGCGCTGCATCGGCGCCATGAATGACCCTGTGATCGAACCCCAGTGTCACCGGCAAAAGCAGCCGTTCATCGATGCCGGTGGACGTCTTGACCAGTTGCCGCGCGCCCCGCGCCACGCCCAGTATCGCAACTTCCGGCCAGTTGACCAGCGGCTGGATGGCATCGATACCGAGACCACCGAGGTTACTCACGGTAAAACCAGCTCCACGGCGACATTCCGGCGCAAGGTGGTCGTTGCGGGCAGCCTCGGATAGGGCCTGCAGACGGGCCGCCAGCTCGCGTACGCTGCATCGTTCGGCATCGCGCAATACGGGGACAATCAGACCGCGCGGTGTATCGACTGCAATACCGAGGTGGCAGTATTCACGAAAGACAATGTCACCGACCTGCGAGTCGAAAGCCGCATTGAAACGCGGATGTGCGGCCAGCACCACCGTTACAGCTTTACACAGGATTGCGGTCAGGGTCAGTGGCGCTTCTCCGGCCGCCTGCCGAGAGCGATAGGTGCGGCGCGCGGACTCGAGTTCAGTGATATCGATTTGCCGGCCGACCCAGGCCTGCGCCACGATGCTGCTCGTGCGTGCCATATTGCGCGCAATGGCGTTCTCGACGGCCGTCAATCGCTCGCGCCGTATCGGCCCGTACAAGCTGACGTCTGGCAGCGCCGGGGTTTCAAGCGCCGCTGCCGGCGGTAGCGTTGATTGAGTATTGCGCACGTAGCCGCGCACGTCCTCGCGGGTGATACGCCCGCGTGCGCCACTGCCGTTGACCGCAGCAATCGAAACGCCGAGTTGGCGTGCTTCGCGACGCGCCGATGGACCGGCCGGAACGCCCTCTGCACGTGGCTGCGACGACGCTTCGACGCTACTGACGTCCGCCTCGACCGCCGTGGCAGCAATCGTCGACTGAACGACTGTAACGGCGGGTCTCGGCGAGGCCAGCGCAACCGCTTCCGGTTTCGCACTTCCGGACGACGCCGTTTCGAGCACGATGACCACGGCACCGGGCAGCAGCACATCGTTCGTCGCACAGCGCAATTCGGTGACGACACCGGCACACGGTGCGGGGATCTCGAGCGTTACTTTGTCGGTTTCAAGTTCGAGCAGGGTCTGCTCTTCGAGCACGGACTCGCCACACCGCACGCGAATGGCAACGACCGTTCCGCTGTCGACGCCTTCGCCAAGATCCGGCACCTGCACTTCCAGGCGGACAGCGCTCATCGCTCGCTCGCCGCCGGACGCTCGCGCGCCAACTCGTGGCGCACGATGAACGCATTGACACGCTCGATACCAATCAGGCCTTGCCGGCTCAGATTCGAGAGCGCGGCCAGAGCAATGTACGCGGGACTGATCTCGAAATAGTCACGCAACGCGGCGCGACTCTCACTCAAACCGTAGCCGTCAGTACCGAGTACCGTAACCTCGCCCGGGATCCATCGGGCCAGTTTCATCCCCAGCGTTTTCATATAGTCGGAGACCAGCACGAACGCGCCGTGCTCGCCAGCCAACTGCGTCTCGAGATAGCTGCGCTGCAGTTCGCTGGCGGGATGCAGCATGTTCCATCGATCGCTGGCCACAGCATTGCGGTAGAGCTCATTCCAGCTGGTCACGCTCCACAGGTCCGACTGCACGCCTTCTTCCGCCAGCAGTTCAGCCGCCGCCACGGACTGCAAGACCAATGGACCGCTGGCCAGCAGATGCGCACGCGGGCCAGTGTCCGCCCCGCCGCGACGCCAACAATACAGGCCGCGAAGGATCCCCTCAGTCGCGTCGACTGCGGGCATCGCGGGCATCGCATAATTCTCGTTGTACAGCGTGATGTAGTAGAAGCGGTCTTCCTGCAGTTCGTACATGCGACGAATGCCGTCACGGATGATGACCGCGAGTTCATAACCGAAAGCGGGATCGTAGCTGCGCAGATTCGGTATGGTCTCGGCCACGACCTGCGAGTGTCCGTCCTGATGTTGCAGCCCTTCGCCATTCAAGGTTGTGCGGCCGGCAGTCCCGCCGAGCAGAAAACCGCGGCACATCATGTCGCCACAGGCCCAAATCATGTCGCCAACGCGCTGAAAACCGAAAATCGAATAGAACAGATAAAACGGGATTGTCGGCACGCCGTGCACCGCATAGGCGGTTCCGGCAGCTAGAAACGAGGCCAGCGCGCCGGTTTCACAGATCCCTTCCTGCAGGATCTGACCGTCAACCGCCTCACGATATGGCAGCAAGGTGTCAGCATCGACCGGCCGATAGTTCTGGCCGGCCGGAGAATAGATGCCGGCAACGCGAAACAGGCTGTCCATGCCGAAAGTCCGCGCTTCATCCGGCACGATAGGCACAACGTAGCGGCCGATATCCGGATGTTTGAGCAGGCGCGACAGCAGTCGCACGGCGGCCATGGTTGTCGACGCTGCCCGTTGCGGTGAGCCGTCGAGCAGTTCCTGGAAATACTCGAGTCCAGGCGTGGCCAGTGGCCGGCAGGCAACATCACGGCGCGGCAGCGCACCGCCCAGCGCGGCGCGACGCGCGGCGATGTAGCGGATTTCCTCGCTGTCGTCATCAGGCCGATAAAACGTTGCCTGCGCGATCGCCTCGTCGCTGAGCGGTATGCCGTATTCGCGCGCGCAGGCGATTCGTTCCGCCGCTTTCAGGTTCTTCTTCTGATGAACGGTATTGCGCCCCTGCACTGCGCCCATGCCATCGCCTTTCACGGTTTTGACCAGGACGACGGTAGGTTTGCCGCTCGTTGCCAGCGCCCGCGCAAAGGCCGCGTGGACTTTTTTAGGATCCTGCCCACCGCGCTTGATGTCGCGCACTTCATCGTCGGTCAACGAGTTCATCATGCGCGCCAGCTCGGGATTGTTCTCGACCCAGTGCTCGCGCTGAATATTGCCTGGCGACACGGAGTACCACTGATAGTCGCCGTCGACCGCTTCCTCCATGCGCGCCCGCAGCACACCCTGATGGTCCGCCGCCAGCAGGCCGTCCCAGCCGCTGCCCCAGATGACCTTGATCACGTTCCAGTCCCCGCCACGAAAGCTGCGCTCGAGCTCCTGAATAATCTTGCCATTGCCGCGAACTGGACCGTCGAGACGTTGCAGATTACAGTTGATGACCAGCACGAGATTGTCGAGCTGTTCGCGGGCAGCGATGCTGATAGTACCGAGAACTTCCGGTTCGTCGGCCTCACCGTCACCGATGAAACACCATACCCGCCCACCGTTGGCCGGCTTCAATCCGCGATTCTCGAGATATTTGGCGAAGCGCGCCTGATAGATGGCAGTCGGCGTCGACAGACCCATCGAGGCGCACGGTACCTGCCAGAAGTCGGGCATCAGGCGCGGATGCGGGTACGAACTCAGCCCGCGCACCGGCTGCAGTTGGCGGCGGAAATTGGCGAGCTCGGCCGCACTCAGCCGACCCTCGACGAACGCACGCGCATAAACACCAGGCGCTGCATGCGGTTGTGGAATTACGAGATCGCCGCCGTAATCGGCCGAACGCGCGCGGAAGAAATGATGGAAACCGACTTCCATCATCGTTGCGCAGGAAGCATAGGTCGCAATATGTCCGCCGACCCCGCTGCCACTATCCGCGGCCTGCAGAACCATCGCCATCGCATTCCAGCGGATGATGTTCTCAATCCGCTTTTCCAGGGCGACATCCCCTGGATAGCGTGGCTCATCGCTCACTGCGATGGTGTTGACGTAAGGCGTATTCAGGGTCGCTTCAGCGAGCGCTACGCCGCGGGTCAATGCATGGTTCTGCAGCGCCCGGAGAATCTCGCGTACTCCGGCCACGCCGAAAGTGTCATGGATATAGTCGAGCGACTCGCGCCATTCGGCCAAGTCACGCTCCAGCCCGTCGGCTCCTCCCGCATGCATCCTGATACGTTCCGTACTGCCTGTTAAGCCGGCAGGATAGCCCGGGCAGCGCGCAACGCGATTGCGAATCATGGCGCCAGAGACGGTATATTTGGCATCCGAATGCTATATTCGGCATAGAATCACAATTTAATGCCAAGAATCATGTTAGACCGCCTCGACTTCCGAATCCTGCACTTCCTCCAGAACGACGCCAGACTGGCCAACAACGAGCTTGCTGACCGCGTCGGGCTGTCGCCGTCGCCGTGTCTGCGCCGTGTCAAAGCGCTCGAACGTGCCGGCGTAATCCGCCGCTATGTCGGTCTGGTCGACGCGCGAGCAGTCGGTCTGCCCATCACGGCTTTCGTCAGCGTCTCACTCCGCAGCCAGGAGAAAGAGTCGCTGGAACGTTTTCAGGATCAGGTCGTGACCTATCCGGAAGTGATGGAGTGCTATCTCATGACCGGCACCTCCGACTACCTGCTTCGCGTGGCGCTGCCGGATCTCGAGAGCTATGAGCGCTTTCTACAGGACAAGCTGACGCGGATTGCCGGCATCGCGAATATTCAGACCAGTTTCGCCCTGAAACCTATCGTGCAGCGAACCGAGTTACCGCTGCGTGATGGGACGCTCTGACCCGGTAACAGGCAAATGCAAGGTTTCGGGTATCATTCAGGACATCCCCGCCCTGAACCTGACGAGACCTATGCAAGCACCTCATGCTGATCGGATCCTGCGCTTCGAAGGCGCGAAAAATGTACGCGACCTCGGCGGACTGCCGACAGGTGATGGTCGGACTATCCGTCGAGGCAAGCTGTTTCGCGCCGACGGACTGGCTCGGCTGACACCTGCCGATGTCGATCTCGTGGCCGCGCTGGGCGTGAAGACGATCATCGATCTGCGCTATGACGAGGAGCGAGAACGAGCGCCTGACAGGTTTCCTGCCGCTTCACCACCGACATTTCTGCATCGAGGATTTCTGCCGAAAACCACGCTTGAACTGTTCGAAGCGATCAATCGTCAAGGTGCCGACGCGCCGACTGCGTTCGCCATCATGTGCAGCAACTACGCACGGATGCCGTTCGAGCACGCTGCCGAAATGCGCAGCGTCATTCACGATCTACTTGTTCAGGGCGCGGCGCCGCATCTGATCCACTGCACCAGCGGCAAGGATCGCACCGGCGTGGCGGTCGCCCTCATCCTGCTCGCTCTGGGCGTGCCTGTCGCCGAGGTCCTCGACGACTACCTGCTCAGCAATGGCGAGTACCAGCATATCGACGTCTTCGGTGGCGCGGCTCGTGAGGACGCCATCGCCATCGTCATGGCAGCGCGACCCGAATACCTGCAGGCTACGCTCGACGCCATTGCGCAGCGCTGCGGATCATTCGAGGCGTACGCCGAAAATTTCCTGAATTTCCGCGCAGCCGAGCGCCAGGCGCTGGCTGCGCTACTGCTGGAATAATCAGTTCAGCGTCCGCGCCATCTGCGTGCGCCAGGGTTTCACCCGCGGGTCGGAACCGAGCACACTGAAGATATCGAGCAGAGTCTTGCGGATGGCGCCATCCCCCCAATCGCGTTGACGCGCGAGCAATTCGAGCAGAGCGGGAACGGCTTGCTCGTAGTCATCGCGGGCGGCAGCGGCGCGCGCAGCAGCATAAGCTGCGGCCAATGGATCGTCGCTGTCCGCTTCGATTGCATCGACGAGATGGAGGCGTGCGCCGACACGCTTTACGGCATCGTTGACCGCAATGTTCGCCGGCAGGCCCGCAAGCAGCGCACGAGCGTCTTCCACTCGGCCCGCATCGAGGTAGCAATCCGCCAGTGGCGGATGTATTCGATAGTCGTCAGCGGCGAGTTCCAACGCCTGTTCCAGAACCGCAATTGCCTCGTCACCGGCGCCGCGGGCACGGGCTTCGAGCGCAGCGGACAACAGCGGGTCTGTCGCTCGCGCCAGATACGGTTCGACCAATCGTTCCAGTGCGGCGAGCGGCTGAGCACCGACGGCCTGCTCCACCGGCTTGCCGTCACGAAACAACAGCAGTGTCGGCAGACTGCGTACACCGAACTGACCGGACAGCGCTGGCTCGGCGTCGGAATCGACCTTGACCACCGCCAACGCGCCATCGAGCTTGTCCGCCAACGTCTCGAGTACAGGCGCCAGTGCCCGGCACGGCGCACACCACGAGGCCCAGAAATCGACCAGTACCGGCCGTTCATGCGAAGCCTCGATGACAGCCTGCGGAAAACTGGCTGCAGTGGCAGCGGTGACATGGGTACTGGTCATCTGTGAATCTCGTACATCAATGGCTGTAACAGTCTGTCGGACTTAGTCCAAGATATAAGGTTGGCACGGCGCGAATACAAGTCGGTGGTCACCCGCGCTGAGCGAGGAGTCGCTCACGCACTTCCCGTCGCAGGATCTTGTTCGCTGCGCTTTTCGGCAATTCGCTCCATACCTCGATGTCTTTCGGTCGCTTGAAGTTGGCGAGCAGCGCACGCGCATGCTCGGCGAGCGCGGCGACATCGAGATCGGCTCTACCGGCCACTACTGCGTGCACACGATCGCCCCATTTCTCATCCGGCAACCCGACGACAGCGGCTTCGACGACGCCGGGAAATGCCATCAGGACGTCTTCGACTTCGCGCGGATAAACGTTATAGCCGCCTGAAATCAACATGTCGTTCTTGCGATCGACAAGATAATAAAAGCCGTCGTCGTCACGATAGCCAACATCACCGGTGTGCAGCCAGCCATTGCGGAACGCTTCGCTGGTCGCTTCCGGACGATTCCAGTAATACGCCATCGTCTGCGGACCACGGCAGACTATTTCGCCGACTTCGCCCGCCGGCAACGGAAGGTCGGTATCGTCGAACACAGCGCATTCGACGAACGTAAATGGCCGACCGCATGAACCGGCCCGGTGGTGATCTTCGGGGGCCAGACACGTGATGACCATGGGGCTCTCGGCCTGCCCGTAACATTGCGCGAAAATGCGACCAAAGCAGGTCTGAGCGCGTTCGAGCAGGCTCGGCGCAATGGGCGAGGCACCGTAAGCAATCTTGCGCAACGCGAAGTGCGCGCCGGCCAGCGTCGGCTCCTCGAGCACCATGGCAAGCATGGTCGGTACCAGAAACGTGTGGCTGGCCTGCTCGCGCACGGCGAGCGCGATAAATTCTGCCGGATCGAATTTTTTCATGACCAGGGAACGCACACCACGCGCAATGGCCGGGAGAAAAAACGCGCCTGACGCATGCGCTATCGGTGCGGCATGCAGAAACGTATTCCCGGGCGCAAGATCAGGTACGAGATCGATCAGAAACGCGGACAGCTCGGCGAGTTCGCCGCGGGTGGTCAAGGTGACCGCCTTGGCTTTGCCGGTGGTGCCGCCGGTGTAGCCGAGACGCAGCGGTGCGTCGAGCGCGCGATCGACTGCGCAGGGGCTGTCGTTGCCCTGCGCGAACATGGCGGAGAATTCCGCACGACCGATGGCGATGTCGACATCCAGACCATCGATATCATCGTGGATAGCGGCGCGGCTGCCGCTGTCAGCGAGCTTGTAGCGATGATTATCGAGCGTCTCGCGCGTATTCAAGCCGACTCTGACCAGACCAGCCTTGGCCAGCGCGTAATAGGCAACCAGGCATTCGATGCTGTTCGGCAATAGCACACCGACGCGATCACCGGCTTGCAGTCCGCGCGCAATCAACGCGTTGCCGATGACATCGGTCAACCGATCGAATTCGCGAAATGAAACGTCGCGCGCGCCCTCGGTTAGACAGGTCGCGTCACCGTAATAAAGCGCCGCGCGGCGAATGAGCGATCCGATTTGCATGGCCAGGAGTCCTGATGGTCTGCGCGTGAAGTGCACAATTCTAACAGTCCACGCGTGGCCGCGTAGCCGAAATACGCTGTTGATGGCAAAAGTTTGGCCTTTGCCGGCCGAAACTTCACTATGGACTTGAGCTCGCTTCCCGGTTCCGGTTTAGTTGGTGGCGTTGGTCGGCCGTGGTGTGGGAGTCGCGCTTCGGGACACGCCACAAGTACGTCCATGTAGGCTCGGGAAAATACATCCCTGTATTTTCACGGTCCCGAAGCGCAACTCCCACACCACGACCTGAGCCGTGCAGCGGAAGCCTGACCCCTTACGGCGTAGTCGACGTCGATTGACAGGGGACTACAGGAAGTCGAGCCTAGCGGCATCCGGCAATTGCGTCATCGTGCGGAACGCAGTCCAGGTGGCCTAGATACGTATCACCTGTGGCGAACACCATTGAAAGAAGCCTAACATCGCATGCTACAGCCCTCCGATCGCCTGGCCGTCACTATAGAACTGCGCGTCAAACCCCGCGTGGTTCTGCTGCGGCCGCCGTTGTTGTCGCGGGTGGGCGCGTTCAACAACGAAGCGGTGCCGCACATTGGCATGGCTTATGTCGCGGGTTATCTACTGCACCACGGGTATCCGGTCAGCTTCATCGACGGGATTGCCGAGGGTCTGAATCAGGTCCATCGCCTGGTCGAATTGCCTGGTTTCCAGATCCAGGGTCTGCCCCTTGCCGAACTTGTCGCCAGCCTGCCCGACGATACCGCCGTGGTTGGTTTCAGTTCGATGTTTTCCGCCGAGTGGGTCTTGCTGCGCCAGCTCATCGAGCGGGTCCGCGCACGATTTCCTGCCGCGCTGCTGGTTGGCGGCGGGGAACATTTCACGGCGCTGCCGGAGTATTGTCTGCGCGACTGCGCGGCACTCGATGTCATTGTCAAGGGGGAAGGCGAAGCGACATTTCTCAGCTTGCTGGAAGCGTGGGAGGCCGGTGATATGACGGCTGTCCCGGGTATCGCTTTCCGCACCAGCGACGGCGCCATCGTCGACAATAGCGGTCTACCGCGCATGCGCGAAATCGGGCACATTCCGTGGCCGCATTGGCCTGCTGGATATCTCGAACGATTCTGGGCCGCCGGCAAGTCTTACGGCATTCGCACGGAACGAGACATCCCCCTGATCGCCACCCGCGGCTGCCCCTATCGGTGTACGTTCTGCTCCAGCCCGCAGATGTGGACGACGCGTTATGTCATGCGCGACATCGACGACATCATTGCCGAGATCAAGCACTACATCGAACACTACGGCATCACCTCGTTCCAGCTCTACGATCTCACGGCGTTTACGCGACGCGGTTGGACGCTCGAGTTCTGCCAGCGTCTCGCGGCAGAAAATCTCGGCGTGCGCTGGTCTTTGCCCAGTGGCACGCGAAGCGAAGTGCTCGACGATGAAATCCTCGCCCTGCTGAAAGCGACAGGTTGCGATTATGTTGCGTATGCGCCCGAGAGCGGTGCGCCGACAACACTGGCACGTATCAAGAAACGCGTGCGACTGGGGCGCATGGAAAATTCAATTCGATCAGCTCGGCGTGCCGGTCTGACCGTGCGGACCAATCTCATCATCGGTTTTCCCGACGAAACGCGGCGCGAGATTTTCGAGACGATTCGTTTCGGACTGCGCATGGCCGTACTCGGGGTCGACGAAGTCCCGTTCTTCATCTTCTCGGCCTATCCAGGCACAGCCATCTTCGCTGACCTGCAAGCGCGCGGCGAAGTCGAATTGAACGACGCGTATTTTCTGTCGCTGGTCTCACTGAACGGCAAGTTTTCCAATCTGCGTCCGGACGGCGTGAGCAGTCGACATGTCTCGAATGTGGAGCTGGCAGTACTGCGACTCACGTTCATGGCACTGAACTATGTTGTCAGCTACCTGTTCTATCCTCGACGCATCGCACGCACAGTCATCAACCTGATCGGCGGGCGCGGATCGGCGACTGTGTTCGAGAATCGCTTGCAGGACGCCTTCAGACGCAATCGCGTCACTACGCCTCCGTGAGTACATCTACTCAGGAAATCCAGCGCGGAGCAGCGTCGAATTCCGGCGTTTTATCCGCTGCGCGCACTTGTGCCGATGCGCCATCCGGACTATACGGACCATCGTATTTCTTGAACTCGATGCGGGCGATATGGTTGCGGTGGACTTCATCGGGGCCATCGGCAATCCGCAGCAGCCTGGCCCAGGTATAAGCGAGCGGCAGACCGTAATCATCGGTCATGCCGGCACCACCGAAAGCCTGCATGGCCCAGTCGATTACGCGGCAGGCCATATTCGGGGCAGCGACTTTGATCATCGCGATTTCCTGTTGCGCAGCCTTGTTGCCAACCGTATCCATCATCCAGGCCGCTTTCAGCGTCAGCAATCGCGACTGTTCGATGAGGATGCGTGATTCGGCAATGCGCTCTTTCCACACGCTCTGAGTCGAAATAGCACTGCCGAATGCTTCGCGCGTGGCCAGCCGCCGGCACATGCGTTCGAGCGCACGCTCAGCGAGGCCGATGAGACGCATGCAATGATGAATACGGCCAGGACCAAGGCGGCCTTGCGCAATCTCGAAGCCGCGACCCTCGCCGAGAAGGATGTTCGAAACCGGGACGCGGACGTTGTCGAAAATCACTTCGGGGTAGCCATGCGGTGCATCGTCGAAGCCCATGATCGGCAGCAGCCGCTTGAAAATTACGCCGGGATGCGGATACGGCACGATCACCATCGATTGCTGTCGGTGGCGATCCGGATTGTGCGGATCGGTCTTGCCCATCAGGATGATCAAATCGCAACGCGGATCCGGCACGTTATGCGTGAACCATTTGCGCCCGTTGATGACGTACTCGTCACCATCGCGGGCAATGTCCGTCTCGATGTTGGTCGCATCCGAAGACGCCACCTCGATTTCGGTCATGCCGAAAGCCGATCGCGTTTCGCCAGCCAGCAGCGGGTTCAGAAAGCGCGCTTTCTGCTCTGGCGTTCCGTAGCGCACCAGTACTTCCATGTTGCCGGTATCTGGCGCCGAACAGTTGAACACTTCCGGCGCCATCGGCGAGCGACCCATGATTTCGCACAGCGGCGCATACTCGAGATTGGTCAGACCTTGTCCGTGTTCGCTGCCGGGGAGCCAGATATTCCAGAATTCGGTCTGGCGTGCGATCGCTTTCAGTTCTTCCATAATCGGCACTGGCGCGAAACGCACACCGCTGGCGATCTGCTGGAAGTAGCGCTCCTCGCTGGGGTAGATGTGCTCGCGCATGAAACGCTCGAGCCGCGCTTTCAAGGCCAGAACCTTGTCCGAGTATCCGAATTGCATAGGAGTCCCCCTCAAGAGCGAAGTCGGTGGTGTATCGCGATGGTGCCGAGGGAGCGATTGTAGGACAATCTGCCGGCAGCGGCCGTAGATGCCGAGAATACCGACGACATGGATCAGCAACTCGGCACTTTGCTTCACGAACACCTGCGCAGTCCGGCGACCGGCATCAGCATCGGTGGCTTCGGCGCGCTCGCCGAATATCAGGATACGGCCGCCGTTCAGCGGCAGGACGACGGGGCGCTGCGCGCCGTCAGCACACGCGGCGCATTCAATATCGCCGCCGGCGCGGAGTTCGCGATATTCGCTTATGAAGCGCTCTCGGCCAGACTCGACGACTGGCAGTGCGGTCTTGCACTCACAGTACAGCAGGCAGCACGGCGCGGCACCGCGCGCTCCGCACTGACCGAGCTCGGTGCAGACCGCGAGGCGCTGCGCGACGAGGATGCCGATGCGCTGTTGTTCGATCTCGGCGTTGGGCTGCCGAACGTCGATTACTGTGTGCGAACCGCCGACGGCCCGCTGATCGACTATCTTCGCGCCCATTGCGGCGAGCCAGTGACAGTCGGCGGTCATCCGGTCCTGGAACGGATGATCGACCACAGTCCGCAACGCGTGGTCTTGTCTGCGGCGGGCCGTATCGAAGTCTATCAACGCATTGACCGCCACCAGACGCCGAGCGGTCCGCATACGCATCTGCTGCCGGATCTGCTGGCAAGCCGACGAACGCATGCAGCTACCATCCCCTTTCCCCGCGGCGTCATGCCGGTACTCACGCTGCATCCCGAGCATCCGCTGCACGACACCCTGGGTCATCGACGCCCGTTTGCGCGACCGGCGTTCGAACGATTCGAAGCGCTGCTCGAGCAGCACGGTCCGCCCGGTTACTTCACGGAAAAACAGCGACTGCGCTGTGCCGTTGCCGCGGGTACTTGCCCGCAGGACTATGCCCGGCCGACCTCGCGATCCGGGCGGCTGGCCATGCGCATTGCACTCAGGCAGATACTGCATGTGCCACCGCACACTGCCGATGTCGATGACTGGCCTGCGCATTGGCGTCGCTGAATCACGCGTGAGTGTGGCCAGCGCCCGCCCTGTCTGGCGCGGTCCGCTGCCGCTGCTCCGCGTTGCGGCGCTGCTCGGGACCCTGGCGAACGCAGCGTTGGCTGCGGCGCCGACGCCGCCGTTCGAACTGGTGCCGCCTGTCACGCTGCGCGGTCCGCATATTGCAACTTCGTTGATGGGCACCACCTATACGTACCTGCCGCCGGGCTTCAAGACCGCGACGCGCCTCATGATCACGACGATGCCGGCGGCCGCGATCAGGCAACGTCTCGGCGAACTGAGCGACGTTCAGTGCATTCAGCTCTTTCTTGCCGAACTACGCGCCACGCACGAACGATTTTTCGTCGTCGCCATGCGCGAACCGCTTGCGCTGGGCCCCGTCGCGTTGACACGCTATCGCTGGAACGGTGACAGCGCCGGCCGTGCCATGACGGGAGTGCTGGCCTGCGGTCGAGTGGGCAGTGACTATTACGTGATCCATTTCGCCGATACATTGGCGACCGCCATGCGAACGTTTCCGGCCATCCGCGCGAGCCTGAAAACAATGCGCCCGATAGCCGCAGGGCACGAGCAACAACGCAACACCGCCGGCACAGCAGTGCCTGAATGATTTCCGACTTGAGGCTTCTTCGCGCATGACCGCAAGACATTATCGTTATTACGATCTCCTCATGGCGGGTTTTGTCACCGTCCTGCTGTGCTCGAACCTGATCGGGCCGGCCAAGGTCTGCGCCGTCGACCTGCCGTTTGCACTGCCACTGCTGGGCGCAACGGTCGTGTTCGGTTCCGGCAACCTGTTTTTCCCAATCAGCTACATTTTTGGCGACATCATGACCGAGGTCTATGGCTATGCGCGCGCGCGTAAAGTCATCTGGGCTGGATTCGGCGCGATGATCTTTGCCACTGTGATGGTGCAGGTCATTCTGCACATGCCGCCAAGTCCTACCGAACCGTTCAACGCATCATTGCAACCGGCGCTCGAACTCGTGTTCGGCGCGACCTGGCGTATCGTCGTTGCCTCGATTATCGCGTTCTGGATCGGCGATTTCGTCAATGCCTACATCATGGCACGCATGAAAGTGAGAACCCGCGGTCGCCACCTGTGGATGCGAACTATCGGCTCAACCGTGGTTGCGCAGGGCGTCGACAGCCTGGTGTTCTATCCGATAGCGTTCCTCGGCATCTGGAGTACCCACACACTCGTACTCGTTCTGCTGTTCAACTTTGCTTTCAAGGTCTGCGTGGAAGTCATCATGACTCCACTCACCTACTTTGCAGTCTTCCGCCTCAAACGCGCCGAGAACGAGGATTACTACGATACGGCAACCGATTTCACGCCGTTTTCGTTGAAGGATTGAACGGTCAGGCGTATTGGCACAGTGTGAAGTGAATGTTTCTGATTCCCCTGCACGGCTCAGGTCGTGGTGTGGGACGCGCGCTTCGGGACCGTGAAAATACAGGGATGTATTTTCCGAGCCTACATGGACGTACTTGTGGCGTGTCCCGAAGCGCGTCTCCCGCACCGCGGCCGACTAAAGCCTCCAAGCGAACTGGAATCAGGAACATTCAGCCCAACCCTGTGTCATGGTTGCAGGCGGAACTTAAGCAGATACCACAGCGCTTTCGCGCCGTCTTTCCAGTTGATTTTCTTGCCTTCGTCGTAGGTCCGTCCGAAGTAGCTGATGCCCATTTCGTAGATTCGCCACCTGCGCGCGAGTGCCACCTGCGCACTGAACTGCACTTCGAAGCCGAAATCGTCGGCCGTGATGTGCAGGCTCTGCAGCACCTCGCGCGTGAACATCTTGTAGCAGACTTCGATATCGGTCAGCGTCTGGTTATATAGCGCATTGAACAGGAACGAGATGAGCCGATTGGCCAGGTAGTGATGAAAATACAGAGCGCGGTGTGGATTGCCATAGAAACGCGAACCGTAGACGACATCGGCAATCTTGCGCCCGGCAATCAGCTCGAACATGCCGGTCCAGTCGGCCGGATCGTATTCGAGGTCAGCGTCCTGAATGATGATGACGTCGCCACTGGCGGCCGCGAAACCGGTCTGCAGTGCGCCGCCTTTGCCGCGATTGACGTCATGGCAGAGTACCCGGCAGGAGAAACTCGCCGTGCCGGCAATGACGTGCAGATGGCCACCGGCATCGAGTTCGAGCGCGGCGTCACGTACGGTCAGGCCATCGGCGTGCGCGGTGAGCCAGTCACGCGTGCCGTCACGCGAACAGTCATCGACGATGATGATTTCCTTATCGACGGCTGGCAGCGCAGCGACGACCTTGACCAGACACGGGCCGATAGTATCGCGCTCGTTATAAGCCGGGATGATCACGGTAAGTTTCATGGTCGCCTTGTCATTTGACGGACGTCACGGCACATTCGCAGAAACCGCAGGCGAGACCGTAGTGGACGCATGCGGTTGCGTCAACGCTGCTGACAGCCACACGAAAAAGAAGCCCCGCTCGTGGCGGGGCAAGACCTAGGAGGATACATGGGGTGGAGTAAGTCTAGGTTGAGACGGTGCGGTATGCCGGGAACTGGTTCACGCGCGTTGTGGCAGATTGTCACGTGCGGTCAGTCCGCAGGTCAGGAATATGCTCTGGCCGGACGGTCCGGACGCCGCAAGTGAATGCTGACCCGGCCCTGGTTCGCGTACGCGGCCTGTCGCATCGTTATGCCGGCAGCAGCCGCAGCATCATCGCCGACCTCTCACTTGACATCGCAGCTGGCGAAATCGTTGCCGTGCTCGGACGCAGCGGCTCCGGCAAGACGACGCTGTTACATCTGGTCGGTGCCATGGCCCGCCCGAGCGCCGGCAGCATCCACCTCGGCAGCGAGAACATGGCGATGTGGACCGATGATCAGCGCACGGCATTCCGACGCCAGCGGCTTGGTTTCGTGTTCCAGGCCTACAACCTGCTGCCGACGCTGACTGTTCGCGAAAACGTGATGCTGCCGCTGGAATTGAACGGGCTGCCGGATACCGGCGCAGTCGCGGCGCTGCTTGCCAGTCTGGGTCTGACCGGATTGGCCGGAAGCTATCCCGACGAATTATCCGGCGGTGAGCAACAGCGAACGGCCATAGCGCGCGCCGTCGTGCACGGGCCAGCCTTGATCGTTGCCGATGAACCGACCGGCAATCTTGATCGAGAAAGCGGCCACGACGTCATCAGTCTGTTTGAACACTGCGCGCGCGCCGCAGGCGCCGCAGTGCTCATGGCAACACACAGCCTGGATATGGTCGGTCACGCCGATCGCGTACTCGAATTGAAGGACGGCGTGCTCGCCGATCAACGGCAGTGACATTGCTGTGACGCTGCTGTCCCGGGCAAGTCTGCGCTACCTCTTGCGCCATCGCGCACAGTGCGCGCTGGCGATCAGCGGTATTGCACTCGGCGTGGCGATAGTCGTCGGCATGCAGGTCGCTCAACTGAGCGCTCGGCAGTCGTTCGCCGACGCACTTGCCGGCGTATTCGGCCGCACCACGCATCAGATATCGACAGCCGACGGACTGTTCGACGAGTCCGTGCTCGCGATCGTCCGCCGACTTGCGGCCGCGGCCAGGCCGACCCCTATCGTCGACGGCAGCGTCCGCGTGCTGGTCAAAGGCCAGGCACAGACCATCAGGCTGGTCGGCATCGACGCGCTCACCGCCTACGACGGCACTACTGACCGTGCTCCAGCTGCAGATTTCGATGCCCGCCGCTTTCTGCTGCAACCCGGCGCAGTGCTGGTGAGCGAAAATCTCAGCCGGCTATGGGCACTTACGCCGGGTGACAGTCTGACGGCCGAGTCCACGACAGGGAGTCACCAGCTCAGCGTGCTCGGCGTGCTTTCCGGCACGACGACAGCAACCGCCGAGGTGATCGTCGCCGATCTGGCGACCGCCCAGGAACTACTCGATGCTGGCGGCCTGCTGTCGCGCATCGATCTCGACTGCGCCTCCGTACCAACCTGCGGGGCCCAGATCGCGACGTTACGCCATGCGCTGCCCGGCGGGTTTCGCGTCGAAGCGGCCGGCGCGCGGCTGCGCAGCGCTGCTGCATTGACTCAGGCGTTCTACACCAATCTGGATGCGTTGAGTCTGCTGGCCGTGCTGGTCGGCGGCTTCATGATCTACAACACCATGTCGTTCCTGGTCTTGCAGCGGCAGGGCTTTTTCGCGCGGTTGCGCGCGCTCGGCGTGACGCGCGCCGGTATCGCACGCCTGGTCGTGATCGAGGCTGGTCTGCTCGGTCTGCTCGGCGGCTGCGGCGGCCTTTCGCTCGGCTACGCGCTCGCCACCCGGCTGACGGCACCCGTCACACAGACCATGCGCGATCATTATTTCGACGCCGGTTCGGCACAGGTCATTCTGTCTCCGGCACTGGCCGTTGGCGCGCTCGTGCTTGCGCTCGGCGTCAGTCTGCTTGCTGCGCTGGTGCCGGCCTTATCGGCAGCGCGCGCCGAGCCCGCCGATGCCGCTCGTCACTCCTGGCAGCAGGGGCAGGCGGCGCGAAGTCTGACGCTGGCGGGCTGGCTGGGGGTGGCCGCCGCGTTTGCCGGCCTGGCGCTGCTGGCGCTCTCTTCACGGTCACTCATCGCCGGCTTTGCCGCCTTGGGCTTGTTGGTTACCGCGGCGATGCTGATCGCGCCCTGGCTGGTACAGACTCTGCTCGCCGGCGCTGTGCGTCATGTGAAATTCAATCTCACTGCGCGCATTGCGCTGCGCGGGGCGTCGCGGGCGATGGGTCGTGTCGGCATGGCAGTCGCCGCCCTGATGGCAGCAACGGCGACGAGCATCGGTGTCGGTCTGATGGTCGCAAGCTTTCGAGTGTCAGTGACTGACTGGCTGGATCACCTGCTGCGCGCCGACCTCTACGTCACGCAAGCTACCGATGCAAGCGGACGGCCGACACTGGAGCCGGCGCTGATTGACGCGATCCGCGCATTGCCGGATATCGCGGCACTCAGTTTGATCCGGCGGACACAGCTCAGCGATGGCAACGGCGATGTGGTGCAGGTCAATGCCTACGAATTGCCACTCCGCGCCAGGCGCGGCTTTGAATTCATCGATGGTACTGCCCCACGTTCCGTGTGGCAGGCGTGGGCGCGCGAAGATATCGCCATCGTCTCGCAGCCTTACGCCTATCGTCACCACCTGCGTCGCGGCGATACGCTGACGCTGCGCGCACCGGACGGTCCGTTCACGTTTCGCGTCGCAGGCGTCTATCGCGACTATGGCAACGAACAGGGTGTCGTCGCCATCAACCTGGCGCGCTACCGCCAGCATTGGCGCGACCAGCGCGTGCACGGCGCCGGGGTTTATCCGCGTGCGGGCGCCGACACAACGAAACTTCGTATTGCGTTGTCGGCCATGTTGCCGCCGGCCAGCGGCCTTGCCGTGTGGTCGAATGCCGCACTCAAAAATCGTTCACTGGCAATCTTTGATCGCACTTTCGCAGTGACTGATGTACTGACATTGTTCTCGACCCTGGTTGCCGCGCTTGGCGTTTTCAACGCACTGCTTGCACTCCACCTCGAACGCACCCGCGAGTACGCCGTCATGCTCGCTGTCGGCAGCGGCGCCGGCCTGTTGCGTCGGATCCTCTACACTCAGACTCTCGCCATCGGCGTGCTTGCCGCCACGCTCGCCATTCCACTCGGCTGGCTGGTCGCCGTGCTGCTGATCGATGTGATCAATATCCGCTCGTTCGGCTGGAGCATGTCGCTTGCGCTGTCACCGCGCGCGCTGTTGATCCCGGCACTCTGCGCAATCCTCGCTGCACTCGCTGCGGCCATTTATCCGGTCGAACGCGCCGTGCGCATCGAGCCGGCAGCAGCGTTGCGCTATGAGTAGCCGGCGGCGCGCGCTGCTGTTACTCCTCGGCGGTACCGTGGGAACCTGGTATGCGGTCAGACCGGCATATCGCGCCATGGCGACCGACCCGGCAGCAAACGAACTTCGCGATGTCCTCGCGCCATTGGTTGGCAACGAAGGATTCGCGCGCGCCGATAAGCCCTATGCATTCGCGTTTCCTCGCGATCATGGACCGCATTTCGATTACCGAAGCGAATGGTGGTACTTCACCGGTCACCTGCAAACCGATCAAGGCCGCCCTTTCGGTTTCCAGCTGACGTTGTTCCGTTTCGAGCTCGCGCGCACCGTGGTTCCTTCGATTTCGGCCTGGCGCACGCCGCGCATTCTGCTCGGACATTTCGCCATCAGTGATATTGCCGGTCAGCGTTTTCATACATTCGAACGGCTGAGTCGAGCGCTGCCGGGAATCGCCAGCGCCAGCGTATCGCCACCGGCAGTGTGGCTGGATGACTGGCGCATCGAGGTCCTGGCCGAGACCGGCGGCGAACGCTTTGAACTGCAAGCCAATGACACCGGCGCTGCACTGACGCTCGCATTGACGCCGGAAAGCGCGATTGTCCTGCAGGGTGAACAGGGGCTGTCGCACAAAAGCGCAACGCGCGGCAATGCCTCGTATTACTACTCGATTCCACGCCTCGCTGCGCGTGGCACACTCACGCTTGCTGAGCAGAAATACGCCGTGACTGGTACGGCCTGGCTGGATCGCGAATGGAGCACGAGTTCGCTGGCCCGCACTCAAGCAGGCTGGGACTGGTTCGCATTGCAACTCGACGACGGCGCCAACGTGATGTTCTATCGCCTGCGTGAGGGCGACGGCCGAGCCTCCCCTTTCAGCGCTGGCACCCTGGTATCTGCGCGCGGGCACCACGTTGCTCTAAGCGCAGACGATGTGCGCATCGAGGAAACCGAGCATTGGCGGAGTCCTGCAAGTGGACGCCGCTATCCCGCTGCATGGCGCCTGACACTGCCACGCCATGGACTCAGCCTGGATCTGCAACCCCGTCTGGCCGATCAGGAATGGCGCGCGCGTTTTGCTTATTGGGAAGGCGCGGTCGAGGTACATAGCGCCGGTCGTGCCGTCGGTCTCGGTTACGTCGAGCTGACCGGTTATTGACGCCGATTCAGCGGACGATTTCATAGCAGGGGTGATAAGCCTGCCCCGGCAGACGCATGCGGCCGTCGGCGACAAATCGACCGAGCAGCGCATCGAGGGCGCGCATGACGACCGGCTCACCAGTGATCTGAAACGGACCGCGCGCCTCGACAGCAGCAACGCCACCTTCCTTGACGTTACCGGCGACGATGCCGGAGAACACCCGGCGCAGATTCGAGGCCAGCTGGTGACCTGGCAAATCGCGTGAAATGACCAGCCCGGCCATCGCTTCATGCGTGGCTTCGAACGGGCGCTGATAATCGGCGTCGATAGTCAACCGCCAGTTGAAATAGGCCGCATCGTCATGCTCGTCGCGGTAGCGCTGTACGTCGCCGATAGCTTGCCGCTGGTACTCGGCGACGCCTTGCGGGTCATCGACGATGATGCGATAGCGGGCTGCAGCTGTAGGTCCGAGAACGAGCCGGACAAACTCATCCAGGGCCGTGAAGTAGGCGGCGCTCGACGCCGGCCCGGTCAACACCAGCGGTAACGGCAACCGCTGGTTGTCGGGGTGCGAGAGCAGGCCCAGCAGATAAAGGATTTCTTCGGCAGTTCCGACACCGCCGGGAAAGACGACGATGCCGTGGGCCAGCCGGACAAACGCTTCGAGGCGCTTTTCCATGTCCGGCATGATAACCAGCGCATTGACTATCGGGTTTGGCGCCTCGGCAGCGATGATGCCGGGTTCAGTGATACCGATGTAGCGACCGTCCGTTATCCGCTGCTTGGCGTGCGCAATCGTCGCGCCTTTCATCGGCCCTTTCATGGCGCCCGGTCCGCAGCCGGTACAGACATCGAGCCCGCGCAGTCCGACCGCATAGCCGACTTCCTTGGTGTAGTCGTATTCGTTCCGCGGAATCGAATGGCCGCCCCAGCACACCACCAGCCCGTGACGGGCTGACGCGACCAGCACGCCGGCATTTCGCAGAATCTTGAACACCGTGTCGGTGACGCCGGCCGGGGTACCGAGGTCGAACACCGTACCCGACTCGAGCTCATGGCTGATGTAGAGGATATCGCGCAGGACGGCAAACAAATGCTCGCGAACGCCGCGGATCATCTCACCGGCGACAAACGCCCCGGCCGGCGCACAGCGCAGGTTCAAGCGCAATCCGCGGTCTTCCTGGACCAGCTCGACCTCGAAATCGGCGTACCGGTCGAACAGGCTGCGCGGGTCGTCAGTCTCGGTGCCGGCGCTCAAGACGGCCAGAGCGCAACGACGGAACAGCGCGCGCACGCTGGCGCTGCTGTGCTGACACAGGGCGTTCACTTCGCGCTGGGAAAGCACCGCCAGCGCCGCTTCAGGGGCCACAGTCGCGGTGGGGACGATGCCATAGTCGCCGAAGATCGAATGCGGGGTATCAGTCATGAATACGCTTAGACTCAACGAGATAGTTGAACTCGTTAATCATTATCCTATATGATTCGACCCAAGATCAGCTAATTAAGTGATCATGATAAGATCAATAATCACAATGATCGGCTAATCCGCTTATTTGATGGATGATCGGAGGCAGCGGAAATGAGAGCGGGGAATGTATCCGAAGGCTGGAACGATCTGGTCGAAGAGCTTAAACAGCTCGAGGCGTTCTTTCCTATTCTAGGCGCCGACAACGAGCGCGAGGAACTCGAAGAGGAAATCCAGGAACTGGAAGACCTCATTGCCGCCGCTGGCGAGCCGGAAGACGAGCATTCCATGCGCGCGCTGACGTTTCTGCAGACCGAACTCGTCCGCAAACGCGCCTTGTTCGATAATCTGGGCTGAACCTTGCTCAATCCTGCGGCACAGTCACCCCACCCGATGCCGTAGCCAGTCACCGAATTCATCGGCGACTTCGGGATGCTTGAGCGCATAGTCGACCGTTGCCTGCAAGTAGCCGAATTTCGAACCGCAGTCGTAACGCGTACCCTCGAACTGGTAGGCGAGTACCTGATGACGTTCAAGCAGGGTCGCGATGGCATCAGTCAACTGAATCTCGTTGCCCGCTCCGCGCTGCGTCGTGGCCAGAATTCCCATGATCTCGTTCGAAAGAATATAGCGCCCGACAACTCCAAGCGTACTGGGTGCAACAGCCGGCTTGGGTTTCTCGACGATGTTCAGAATTTTGCTGACTCGCTCGTCTAGCGAGCGGGCTTCGACGATGCCGTACTTGTCGGTCTGGTCGGCGGGTACCGGCTGAACCGCGATGACACTCGAGTTGTAATGTTCGAAGACGTCGACCATCTGGCGTAGGCAGCCGCGATCGCCACCGTCGATGAGATCGTCAGCCAGGATGACGGCGAACGGTTCGTCTCCGATGGCAGGACGGGCGCACAGCACCGCATGGCCGAGGCCGAGTGGTTCTGACTGGCGGATATAAATGCACGAGACATGTCGCGGCAGAATGTTCTGCACGATTTCGAGCATTGCTGTCTTGTTGCCCTTCTGGAGCTCGGCTTCCAGTTCGTAGGCCTTGTCGAAATGATCCGGAATCGAGCGCTTCGCGCGCCCGGTAACGAAAATCAACTCCTCAATGCCGGCTTCGACAGCTTCTTCGGCGGCATACTGGATGAGCGGTTTGTCGACTACGGGCAGCATCTCTTTCGGATTGGCCTTGGTCGCGGGTAGAAAACGCGTGCCCATGCCGGCAACCGGGAAAACTGCCTTACGGATCCTCTGAGTCATGAAACGCTCCGGGTAAATGTGACAACATTAGCGGCTTCAGCTGCCATCGACTGTACGCCAGCGAACTCAGGCACCGCTTCGTTCAGCAACTGGATAATCGCCCCCTGATCGAAAGCAGCGGAGGCCCGCGCCATTGCCGCCACCAGTTCAGACAGGCGGCGCGCCTCGACCGGCGTATGCTGCGCTAGCAGAAGCTTGTCGTGACTCGTTGGTGTGAGCTGTTCCTCATCATGAAACAGCGCCTCGCGCAGTTTTTCGCCTGGTCGCAGACCGGTGTACACGATCCGGATGTCGGTGCCTGGTTCACGTCCGGACAGCCGGATCATTTGTTCCGCGAGATACGTGATATTGACCGGCACACCCATGTCGAGGACAAAGATCTCGCCACCCGAGCCTGCTGCGGCCGCCTGCAAAATGAGTTGCGCGGCTTCCGGAATAGTCATGAAATAGCGCACCGCATCGGCGTGTGTAACGGTCACCGGTCCGCCTCGGGCAATCTGGTCCCGAAAGAGCGGCACTACACTGCCAGCCGAGCCCAGTACGTTGCCGAAGCGCACGGTGATGTACTTCGTCGCCGAGCGCCGATTACGACTCTCGCAGAGCAGTTCGGCGACGCGCTTGGTTGCACCCATCACACTGCTCGGACGTACGGCTTTGTCAGTCGAGATGAGCACGAAGCTGGCGGCGCCGTGACGATCGGCCGCATCGATCATTTCGAGCGTGCCGAGCACGTTGTTGCGCACTGCTTCGCGCGTCTGCGACTGCAATATCGGCACATGCTTGTAGGCCGCGGCGTGGAAAATGATCGCCGGCTTGCAGCGCGTGAACAGCGCATCGACGGCGGCGCGATCGCAGATATCGCCAATCACGAACTGCAGATTCAAATGCGGGTAAGTCTCGCGCAGCTCGCGTTCAATCAGATACAGGTTGTGCTCACTCCGTTCGAACACGACCAGACTGGCAACACCCAGCACGGCGACCTGCCGGCACAGTTCTGAGCCTATGGATCCGCCGCCGCCGGTAATGAGGACAGATTTTCCGGCAATTTCGGCCTGGATAGTCGCCCAGTCGAGTTCCACCTTGTCGCGACCGAGCAGATCGTCAATCGATACTTCGCGCAGCGCCGAAACGCTGACCCGCCCCGCAATCATGTCGTGCAGCGGCGGCAGCGTGCGAAACGGTTTACCGGTCGCTTCGCACAGGTCGACGATGCGTCGCATCTGCGCATTGCTGGCCGATGGTACGGCAATGACTATCGTCTCGATTTCGCGGCGCGCGACCACTCTGGCGAGTTCGCCGACCGTGCCGAGCACCGGCACCCCGTGAATGCGCGCGCGTGCCAACGCCGGATTGTCGTCGACAATCCCGACCGGCAGATAGCTCCCTTCTCGCAACATGTCACGCACTACCATCTCACCGCCTGAACCGGCGCCGATTACAACGACACGCTGGCCGCCCCCCATCGCGCGCAGACTGAGTGCATGGTCCTTCCATACACGAAAGAGCATGCGCGGCCCGCCAAGCAGGAAGATCAGGAACAGCGGGTAGAGGATCAATACCGAACGCGGTATGCCGACCAGGCGATTGACCAGGAACAGGGTGACACCGATGGTCAGCGCGCCGAGCACGGCCGCGCGTGCGATATTCCACAGATCGGGCAGACTCGCAAAACGCCACAACCCCCGATACAGACCAAAATGCCACGACAGCACGCTCTGACAGATGATGACCAGTGGAATGGCAGCGAATGTCGCGCTGAAGAATTCGAGCGGCGGTAATTCGAAATTGAAACGCGCGATCACGGCCAGCCCCCACGCGGTGATCGTGGCGAACACGTCGTGAAGGATGACCTTGAGCCTGGGACTGAGCAATGGCATGCGGTGATCAGATCCTCGCGGTGCGCCGTGTTGCGAAGTGCCACATGATACCAGCAAGCGCATAGGCAATCAGCGCAGCAGAGGGAGGTGGAAGCACACGTGTTTCAGCCAGCGCGGCGAGCGGCCACCAGATCACCACATTGCTCGCGATCAGTGCGCCAAGCAACTGGCGCGGTGTCCAACCGGTCAGTAACAGTTGTTGGTAGGCGTGCGTACGATGGGCTTCGGTCAGCCGCGCGCCTTTCACCATCCTGCGCAGCAACGTCAGCGATGCGTCGCCAACGATCGGCGCAGCGAGGATGAGCCAGGTCCACGCGCTGGCGCCCTTGCTGGTGGCGTAAAGCGCGAGTGCGGTAAATTCGAAGCCGAGAAAATAACTGCCGGAGTCACCCATGAAGACCTGCGCACGCGGCCAATTCCAGCGCAGAAAGCCGGCACAGGACCCGCCCAGAGCGAGCGCGAGGAACGCTGCGGAATGCTCACCGAGCGCTAGCAGAATTATTGCGCCAGCCACGGCCTGCATCATCGACTGGGTTGCACAGTAGCCATCGGCGCCGTCGATGAAGTTGGTCGCATTGACCAGCCAGACCATGCTCACGATTGCCATACCGCCCACGAGAAGATTGCCCCAGAGCGGTGTCAATTGGATCGGTGGCGCGAGAAAGGTGATGACATACGCGCTCGCAATCAGACTCTGCAGGGAGAGGCGCAGACTCGCGCTGCGCGAATGACGATCGTCCAGCCAGCCGAGTACAGCGAACGCAGCACCGGCCAGCCACCACGTCGCACCAACGATGGGAATATCGGTGCGCCAGAGCAGTGTTGCGTGAACAGCCAGCACAACGCCGGCAAAGACGACACCACCACCACGCGGCGTGGGTTGCGTGTGCATGCTGCGCGCGTTGGGATGGTCGAGCATACGCGCGCCCAGCCAGCCCAGCAGCGCGCGCGTCAACAGCGCCGTGAGCAGTGCCGCGAGCACAAACGCCGCCAGCAGGCCGGTTACGGTCATGGCTGCCCGCTGCGGTAAGCGGCGACAGTTAAGCGCATCGCTTCCGCCAGATCGACACGCGGGGACCACGCCAATAAATCGCGTGCCGCACGCGCGTCCACACGCAGCGATCCGCACAAGCGCTCGACGACCGCGCGTCCGCGCGGATGTCTCGCCAGCAGCTCGAGTAGCAGCGGCGGACACCGGAACATTCGCGCCGGCACCGCCAGCGCCAATGCCATCGCCTCGATCAGTGCAGCACTCGATAATTCGATATCGGCTATCGGCAGCGCTTCGGGCGCTGTCCCGCTGCCTGTTGCCGCCAACACCAGGGCGTCGGCAAGATTGCCGACATAGATAAGGCTGCGCAGATTATTGACGCCGGCAACCGGCATCGGTCTACCGGCAGCGACCCAGCGCATCATGCGCAGGAGATTGCCGCTCTGACCCGGGCCGTAGATCAAGGGCGGACGCAGGGTTATCGATTCGAACGCGCCGGCCTGTGTCAGTGCCTGCACGCAGCGTTCGGCTTCGAGCTTGCTGCGACCATAGTTGTCTCGCGGTGCCGGCACATCGCCAGCCGTATAGGGCACGATAGTCGTGGCATCGGTGAGCGAACTCTCACCGTTGACCTTGATCGAACTGACCAGCACAAAGCGGCGCACGCCGGCGGCGGCGGCCTGCTCGGCAAGCGCGCGCGTGCCATCGACGTTCACCCGACGATAGCGAGCATAAGCTGCCGGGTCATCGCTGTCCCGCCCATGCGTGACGGCCACGAGATGCACGACAGCATCGACACCGACAAGTACGGACGACCAGTTCGTGTTGCCATCCACATCACCGATCACGCGTGCTCCCGGAGTACCAGGGCTACGTACGGCGGGCACCAGGTCGACGCCGGCACGCACGAACGCGGCACAACTCGCGCGCCCGACAAACCCATTGGCACCCGTCACGAGTATCCGCATGGTCAGGATCAGCCGTCGCGCATCTGCGTATACAGCGCGAGCGTGGCGTCCGCTACCGCATCCAGCGTGTACTCACGCAGTACATGCGCTCGTGCCGCTGCGCCGAGACGCGCGGCGAGCGCGGCATCATCGAGCAGTCGCGCTATCGCCGCGGTCAGCGCAGCGGGGTCGCCGGCCGATACCAGCAGCCCGGTATGTTCATGCCGGCATATCTCGCGGCAGCCCGGAACATCGGTCGCAATCAACGGGCGACCACAGGCCGCCGCTTCGAGCAGTGCCTTGGGCAATCCTTCGCGATAGGACGGCAGAACGACAATACTCGCCTGCGCATAGACATCCGCCATATCCGTTCGATGCCCCCACCATTCGATCAGGCCGTCGTGCTGCCACTGATCGAGCATAGCCGCCGGCACCACCGCGGGATTGTCTTCGTCGCGAGCGCCAGCCAGCACGAAGCGCGCCTGCGGGTGTTCCGCACGCAGTGCGCGTGCGGCCTCTACAAATTCGTAAACGCCCTTGTCGCGTAACAGACGCGCTGGTAGCAGAACCAGCGGACGCGTGAGTGGCGGCAACGCGCGTTCGCTGAACTGATCGATATCTACCCCTGAACCCGCGATCACCCGTGTGCGTGCCGGCACGCCGATACCGAGCGCCCCAAGTAGAGCATGGTCGTCTTCGTTCTGCAGCAGCAGCCAGCTGCGCGCTCGTTTCGCCAGCCAGCGCAGCGCCAGCACGAGGCCTGGGCGTATTGCGCGCGCCAGCCAGTCACCCGAAGAAAAAATGTAGCCGAGTCCGGTGAACGCCAGAAGAACAGCGCAGTTCGCCTGACTGCGCGCAGCCAGGCCGCCGAGCAATATCGGCTTCAGCGAGACCAGATGGATGATGTCCGGGCGCTCGCGCGCCAGCAGCGCGCGAACAGACCGCCAGGCGCGCCAGTCAGCATGCGGATGACGCAGCGACCGTTCGAACGGAATGTCGTAGAGCGTAAATCCTTCAGCCGCAAGCAGGCTGCGGTCGGCGTTAAAGCGCGTGCCCACGATCACTTGGTATCCGGCATTGCGAGCACGGCGCGCAAGCCCCAACCGATGCGAGACGAAATACCAGTCTTCGGTGACGAGAAACAGCAAACGTGGTGCCTGCGCCGCGTTCATCGCGGCACCACGCTCACGTCTGCCATCGTGCGCGCCAGGCTTCGAACATCAGGATCCCCCACAGGTGGTACTGCAGATTCTCGCCGCCAGCAAGATGCGCCTGCCATGCGCCGCGCACTGCGGCGGGTTCAAAATAGCCTGCCTCACGCAGTCGGCTCTCAGCCAGCAGATCCTCGGCCCAGGCGCGCAACGGGCCGCGCAACCACGCATCTATCGGAATGCCGAAGCCCATTTTCGGGCGTTCGAACAACGCCCGCGGCACGTAGCGCGCCAGTACTTCGCGCAATGGCCACTTGCCCACACCATCGCGAAGTTTAAATGACTCCGGCAACGACCACGCCAGCTCGACAACTTCGTGATCGAGCAGCGGCACTCGCGCTTCGAGACTGACTGCCATGCTTGCACGATCAACCTTGGCGAGGATGTCACCGGGCAGATAGTGCAGCGTATCGAGATACATCATACGCTCGACCTGCGAGAGATCCGCCGGCGCGTTGGCCGCGAGCGCCATGATGCTGGCCGGTTCGGGCGCACCGATGACGACACGCGCTGGCTCACTCCACAACGAAATCAGGCGCCAGTACATCGCTATCGGATCGCTGATAGCGAGCAGATTGGCCAGCTTGTGCAACTTGTCGCCGGCCATCGGCTGTCGCGCACGCGCCGGCAACAGGGGTGCGAGTGTGCTGAACAGACGGTCCCAGCGCGTCGGCGCGATCGCGCGCAGTACCCATGACGCCGACGTTCTCAGTGCGAGTGGCAGTCGTTGAACGCGAGCCCACAGCGCAATTGCCAGCGTGTATCGCGTATACCCTGCGAACAATTCGTCGCCAGCATCGCCCGACATGGCGACGGTGACGTGTTGGCGTGCGAGACGTGAGACCAGAAACGTCGGGATTTGCGAGGAATCGGCGAACGGTTCGTCATACATCACCGCCAGATCGGGGATAACGGCCTGCGTTTCCTCCGGACTCACATAGAGTTCGGTATGGTCAGTGCCGAGATGCGCGGCGACAGCGCGCGCATGCGGCGCTTCGTCGTAGGCCTCAATGGTGAAGCCGATACTGAACGTTCGCACCGGGCGCGCGCTTTGCGCCTGCATCAGTGCAACGACCGTGGAGGAATCGATACCACCGGACAGGAATGCGCCGAGGGGCACATCAGCAACCATCCGCAGACCGACAGCGCGTGACAGTGCGCGATCGAGCGCCGTCACCGCCTCGGCCGGCGTACCGGTATATTGATTGCGGTCGCCGCGTGCTATCGCTTCGGCCAGCGTCCAGTACGATACGGGTGCCACATTGCGCGACTCACCCGGTCGCACACTGAGCCGCGTGCCGGGCAACAACTTGTAGTAACCCTCGAAGATGCAGTGGGGCTCAGGAATGTAGTTGTGCCGTAGATAAAGCGTCAGCGCGTCGCGTGCGATGGCTGGTTGAAAATCTGGCCAGGCGCGGAACGCTTTCAGCTCCGAGGCAAACAGCAGGGTGCCGTCGTGCCAGCCGTAGTACAGCGGCTTTTCACCGAAACGATCGCGCGCCAGATGCAGCACACGCTCACGGCGATCCCACAGCGCAATCGCGAACATGCCGTTGGCGCGCGCCAAGGTCTGTTCGACACCCCAATGCACGAAGCCTTCGAGCAAAACTTCGGTATCGGAATGACCATTGAAACCTGTGCCGGCTGCGGTGAGCGTCTCGCGGAGCTCCTTGAAGTTGTAGATTTCGCCGTTGAAAACCAGCACGAATCGTCGGCAATGCGAATGCATCGGCTGCGCTCCTGCCGGCGACAGATCAATGATCGACAGACGCCGATGACCGAGAGCGACGCCCTCCTCAGCGCTGCACCATACGCCGTCGGCGTCCGGCCCGCGATGCACCAGCGCATCACTCATCGCTCGCACTCGGCGCTCGAATGGCACCCCGTCAGCGAGCGGCGTCAGGCGCAGAAAGCCGGCTATGCCACACATGTTCGTTTCACTCTCGTCGGATTGAAGCTAAGGGCCCTGGTCATATGGATCGCAACGCCGCCAGTTCGCGATACAGACGCGCGTAACGAGCAGCAACGGCATCGATGGTGTAAGCGTGCTCGATGCGTGTCCGTGCCGCCAGTCCACGACGCGCGCGTTCGTCATCTGACCAAGCCAGTGCCGCGGTCAGGGCCTGCGCAAGTGCTGCCGGATCACTGCGTGGCACCACTATGCCGGTATCGCCAACGATGTCGCGCACGTCGCCGACATCGGTAACTATGCAAGGCACAGCACAGGCCATCGCTTCACCGAGCACGTTCGGAAACGCTTCGCCAAATGCCGAACTGAGCACGGCGAGGTCAAGTCCGGCATAGACAGCAGCGATATCGGTACAGACATCGACGAGATGCACGCGCGCGGCGAGGTGACGCATGGCGACAGCGTCTGCCAGTTGCAGTACGCCGGCGCCGACCAGCACGCAGTGCACGTCATCGCGGCCCAGTTGGACCAAGGCGTCGAGAAGCCCGAGATGATCCTTGGCCGGATCGACGCGCGCAACCATGCCGAGCAGCGGCGTCGACGGCGACAGTCCAAGACGTGTCCGCAATGCCTGCCGTGCGTCCGCGTCGGGCCGGAACCGCTGCAGGTCGAACCCGTTTGGAATCACGTGCCAGGCCCGCGGGGTGTAGCCGAACGCACGATGAGCGGCCAGGCCGGCTTCGCTGTTCGCCACCACGGCGGCGGGCCAGCGCGAGATCATGGCTAGCGCACCACGCACATATCGCGTCAACGGATTGTAATGCGCGAGTTGCATGTCCGCTGTGCGCAGGTTCCAACACAGCGCGGGCGCGCCGCAGAACGGCGCCAGCATGCTACCGAGCAGATCGGCATGATACAGCCAGGTCTGCAGCACCTGCGGACGGAACTGGCGTAACGCGCGCCAGGCTCGTACCAGGCCTGCCAGCTCGGTAATTCCGGCACGCCCGCGGGGCAGGTCGAGTGAAACTACCGGCACGCCTGCGGCCGTCAGTTCATTACCGAGACTGCCGCGACCGCTCATGCAGATGACCTGTTGTTCGAATGCCGGGGCCAGCGCTGTCACCAGCTTGACGAGCATGTTTTCGGCACCACCGATATCGAGATCGGTAATGAGATAAGCGACCCGCACGCTGGCCGGAGATGCAGACGCAGGCGCCGTCATGTTCACGAGTCAAGCACGTTCAGCAGGAGCGACTCGGTCGCTGCGACCATGTGCGGGACGCTGTAATTCTGGACGACCCGCTCGCGTGCCCGCGCGCCCAGCGCCACACGCTCGGCGACAGGCATCTCGAGCAGGTCCGCCCAGGCACGCGCCATTGCGGCTGCATCGTCGGGCGGTACCGCCCGCCCGGTCTCGCCGACGAGTTCGGCCGAAACACCGACATCCGTCACCACACAAGGCACGGCACATGCCATGGCTTCGGCAATGACATTGGAAAATCCTTCGCCACGCGAAGCCGAGGTCATGACATCGAATGCCGGGTACATATGCGCAGCGCCCGCGCTGCCGTCGTACCACAGCAACCGCTCACCGAGTGCACGTTCGCGCGCAACCTCGACCAGCCGAGCGCGATAATAATCATCGCCGGTACCGACTATGACGAAATACCACGGCTGTCCGGCGTCAATGCAGAGCGCCACTGCGTCGATGAACGTATCCAGTCCTTTCATCGGATCGAATCGCGCTACGATACCGATGGTCGGTGTGGTATCGGCCAGTCCGAACTCGCCGCGTACGCGTGCGCGCGCAGCGTCATCCGGGCGAAACTGCTGCGTGTCGATGCCATTTGGCACAACCTCCAGCCGGCGTGGCCGGAACCCTTCACGCAGTGCCTGTACCCGGCCGGCTTCAGCGTTCGCAATCAGCAAATCGGCAGTGCGGCAGAGCCGGCATTCCAACATTCTGGCCCAGCGCGACAAGCGATCGAAACGGGAGAAATCCATGTACGAGGTGCGCAGCCCCCAAACCAGTTTGACCTGCGGCCTGGCAACCCGGGCAAGCAGCGAAACAAGCGAGGCGGTACTGAGAAAGGCGTAGACCAGATCAGGCTTCAGCGAGCGGAATGCACGGATGGCATTGAACGCAAAGCCGAGCACATCCCAGCGGCTGCGCTTGCCGATCACCTGCCAGCCGACTGCCGGATGGCGTTCGGCCGCGAGCGCATTGTCGACAGCGTAGAACGTCACAATCGTGACCTCATGACGTTCGGCAAGTCCAGCCGCGAGCGAGAGCAGTTGCCGCTCGGCACCGCCTCGACCCAACGACCGGATCAGCAACACCAGTCGCACTGGCGTCGAGGCGGATTCGCGGTCGGGTTTCATGTGGCTGTGTTCGTTATCAGAACGAAATCTAGCATGAGTATGTTCACACATTGAACATACCACATGCAGTATGGCGGCCCCAAACCGGACCTGCTACTCAACGCATCTGCAATGAATTCTGCCTGGCAAGAACATTGACATGGCGCCCGGTGATGTCGAGCAGCAGCGCGATGCGTTCGCGACCGCGGACACTCTGCACGATGGCGGTATACCCGCTGAGTGCGCCCTCGACGATTTGCACAGTATCGCCGGGTCGGAGACTGACCGGGACGGCGTCACACACACCGTCGGCATCGGCTGCGGCCTGGAGATCCACCACCAGCGCTTCCGGTACGCGCGCGTAATCGGCGCCGAACTGCACCAGGCGCAAGACGCCAATAGTCGAACGTATCGGGCCGAAATTATCCTGATGCGGATGCAGGCGCACAAACAGATAGCCGGGAAACAGCGCCTCGATGCGCGGACCGCGGCGAGCGCGCAAGCGCAGGCGAGGCAGCCAGGTGGCATAACCCTGACGCACCAGATTCTCTTCGGCGACGCGTTCCTGGCGCGCCTTGGTCTGCAACAGATACCAGGATCCGGCGTCATTCACGGCTGCGGTGCCCGGCGCAATTCGGCGGTCAGCGTTCGCGCATAGGGCGATATTGGCGTTTCGCCGCGCAGGGCGCGAGCGAGATCCACTTCGAGTAGCCGTGCGACCGCACTGGTGGTATGTATCGGGTCCCAGTAATGATCGTCGTTGCTCGTCAAAGGGGAGGCAAACAGATAGTCAACCGTGGCCACCGCAGGCAGGGCAGCCAGCGCCTCGACGATCCGCGCTTTGCATTCGCTCATGTTCTCGGCGATGTTCGCCACGTAACGGGCATGCAGCGGCGGGAACAGCAGCACAACGTGCGCGTCCCCTGCGCGTTTTACCAGGGCCAGCAGTTGCGGCAGCAGCGCATAGTGCCAGTCGGGGTGCAAGCGGCTGGGGTGGACCTCGGCCAACGCGTAGTCATGCCCAGCGCCGCCATAAAGGCGGGCCTGTAGGGCGCGTTCGTCACGGCCGTGAAAATCGAGCGTGAAATCGCGATAGCCATCGTTGCGATATTTAGGTTCGCGCCGCCCGGTCAGCAACTCCAACATGCGCACTGCATTCTCCAGCGCTTTGTCATTGAACAGGTACAGGAGGTCGTTCCAGCGGTTGTCGTCGAACATCCAGTGAGGAAACTCGCGAAACGTGTAATCGTCGATATGCTCGCGCCGATTGCACCAGGTCTCATCGACGCCGACGATAAGATTCGCGATGTGCGCATGATGGCGGGCGAACAGATCCATCAGCTGCCACTGTTCGTTCGCCGTGGCCGAGTTCATCGCCAGGTTTGCAAAGCGCGCATCGAGCAATACGTTGAGTCGTTCAGGGTCGAGCAGTCGCGAGGTCGACGTGCCAATGATCACGCTGTCGAAATCCGGATTGCGGGCCACCGCGGGATAAGCGAAACGCTGATTGGTGCTGACTGGCGCGCGCGCCAGTGGCGGCGAGACCGGCACGTTCTGATAGGGATCCAGAATCAGAATGAACGCGTAGATGACCAGTGCCAGTATCAGACTGCCGAAAAGCAGTGTCCGGATGAAGTGAGGCCAGCGAGGCATGGTGCTCGTTCCGGTCAGAACTGGAAGTAGATGAACTCGAGGCCACGCCCTTGCCCGACGCGGAGCAGCGCGGCGACAAACAAGGTTGCCAGCACCAGCGCGACCGTGCGTCGTACCAGCCACGGCGCCTGCGAAAGCTCTGCATTGGTCGGACCGAGCAGCGCAAACAGTGAGCCCACGGCTACCCAGGTCCAGTTCTCCGGGTCAGCCTGCCCACTGCCGCCGTGCCCGCCCATGGCATCGAGCATGTGCGCCGCAACCTGAAAATTCTCGGCCCGGAACAACACCCAGCCGACGATGACAAACAGCAGCGTCAAGACCCAGCCAAGCACTGCCGGGCAGTGCCTGCCAGTCGCCACCCATAACCGATTACCAATCACCGCCAGTCCGTGCAAACCGCCCCAGGCGACAAAAGTCCAGCCCGCGCCGTGCCACAGTCCACATAACAGCATGGTGAGCAGGCCGGCGGCATAAGCGCGCACCGCGCCATGGCGATTACCACCGAGCGGAATATAGACGTAGTCGCGCAGAAAGCGCGACAGGGTCATATGCCAGCGTCGCCAGAAGTCGCGAATGCTGGTCGCACGATAAGGCCGATTGAAATTGAGCGGCAGGTCGAATCCGAACAATCCGAACAAACCCATGGCCATGTCCGAATAGGCCGAGAAATCGAAATACAGTTGCAACGAGTAAGCAAGTGCGCCCTGCCAGGCGGCCGCTGTACCCGGCGCCCCGGCACCGGCCGCAAGCGCGAAGCCGGCGTCCGCTATCGGTGCGAGTTCGTCGGCAAAAAATACTTTCTTGACGAAGCCGAGGATGAACAGCGCGAGCCCGCGGCCAATCATCTCGACGTTCGCATCGCGCAGCGGATGACGCGCAAATTCGGGAATGAGTTCGTTGTGCCGCACTATCGGCCCGGCAATCAGATGCGGGAAAAAACAGATGAAACAACCATACTCGAGCAGGCTGTAGCTCCCAGCCTCACCGCGCCGAACGTCGATGAGATAGGAGATCTGCTGAAACGTAAAAAAACTGATACCGAGAGGCAGAATGATCGTCCAGGGCTCGAACGCGATGCCGGCCAGACCAAGCACGTTCTCAGCAGCAAAGTTGGCGTACTTGAACGCCCCGAGCAACAACAGGTTACCGACGATCGCCACATCCAGCAGCCAACGCCGGCCCGGTCGCTGCGCCAGCCGTGACAACCCCCAGTTCACGGTCACCGTGCCGACAAGCAACGGCACGAAGCGAACGTCCCACCAGCTGTAGAAAACGAGCGAACACGCCAGCAGCACACACAGACGCGGCGTGCGCGAAACACCGGCGGCGTAATAACAGACCAGCGCCAACGGCAGAAACAGCAGGATGAAAGGCTGTGAGGAAAACAGCATGTCAGCAGCGCCGGCTCAAGGCCGACAATCTCAGCCTGACGGCGCGATCAGCGCCCGATGCAATAGTACTGGAAGCCGAGACTCTCGAGCGTGGCGCGCTCGTAGATATTGCGCAGATCGACGAAGACATTGCCACGCATGGCGCGCTTGACGCGCGCAAGGTCGAGTCCGCGATAGGCATTCCATTCAGTGAGGACGATGATGGCGTCGGCATCCGTACACACATCATACATCTGATCGCAGTAGTGGACTGAAGCCGGCAGCAATTGCCGGGCTTCATGCATGCCTTGCGGATCGTGCGCGCGAACGCTGGCGCCTTTTTCCATCAGCGGCGGCAATATCGACAGAGCCGGTGCGTCGCGCATGTCGTCGGTCTCGGGCTTGAACGTCAGACCCAGTACACCCAGTGTCTTGCCCGCTTCGTTGCCACCGAGCGCATTGCGGATTTTCTTGATCATGCGGGCTTTCTGTGCCGCGTTGACCTCAATCACCGCCTCGACTATACGGCTCCCGACGCCGTGCTCCTGGGCAATGCGCACCAGCGCCTGCGTGTCCTTGGGAAAACAGGAGCCGCCGTAACCCGGCCCTGGATGCAGAAATTTGGCTCCGATGCGACCATCCATGCCCATGCCTTTGGCGACCGCGTGAACATCCGCGCCGACCGTCTCGCAGAGCGTCGAAATTTCGTTGATGAAACTGATCTTGGTAGCCAGAAACGCATTGGCGGCGTACTTGATGAGTTCGGCACTTTCGAGATTGGTGACGAGTATCGGCGTCTCCCGCAGATTGAGCGGCCGATAGAGTTCACGCAGACGCTGCTCAGCGCGGTCGCTCTCGACACCAATCACGACGCGATCGGGGCGCATGAAATCAGACAGGGCTGCGCCTTCACGCAGAAATTCGGGGTTCGAGGCAACATCGAAATCAGCGCCCGGATTTGCTTCGCGGATGATGCGCGCGACGTTCCGCGCAGTGCCTACCGGCACCGTCGACTTGTCGACGATGACGGTATACGACGTCAGATTCTCACCGATCTGACGGGCGGCTTCGTAGACATAGCTGAGATCGGCGAATCCGTCGCCGCGACGGCTCGGCGTTCCAACGGCAATGAACACGAGGTCGGCTCCGCCAACAACTCCGATGTCGGTCGTGAACTGGAGGCGACCAGCCGTGACATTGCTGGCGACCATTGCAGCGAGGCCCGGCTCGTAGATGGGAATGGTGCCGGACTCGAGCTTGGCAATCTTGGCCGCATCGACATCGACGCAGGTGACATCGGCGCCGAATTCAGCGAAACAGGTGCCGGAAACCAGACCGACATAGCCCGTTCCGATCATCACAACTCTCATGCCGCTATAGCCTCCACAAAGTGACGCCGGCCGGGACAGCTGCCCGATCCAGGCGGCCTTTGACATCGATGACCGCACCGGTAGCGCCAGCCAGCCGCTCCGTAACAGCCGCCCAGCCGCGCTCGAGATAGTCACGATGCGGGACGGCGAGAATGACCACGCGCGCGGGTTTCAGCGTCGCCTCGTCGCTCAGATGCACGCCGTATTCCTCTTCCGCTTCGTGTGAGCTCGCGTAGGGGTCGTGAATCTGCACGTCAATGTCGTAAGTCTTCAGTTCGCGCACGATGTCGATAACTCGTGTGTTGCGCAGATCCGGCACGTCTTCTTTGAATGTGAAGCCGAGTACTGTCACCACACTGTCTTTGACGACACCGCCCTGCGCGATCAGTTGTCGCACCGCCTGCTGTGCAACATAGCGCCCCATATCGTCGTTGATGCTGCGACCGGCCAGGATGACCTGCGGGATGTAGCCTAGTATGGCGGCCTTGTGCGTCAGATAGTAGGGGTCGACGCCGATGCAATGGCCGCCGACCAGACCGGGTTCGAATTTCAGAAAATTCCATTTGGTGCCGGCTGCGGCCAGCACGTCGCGCGTATCGATACCCATGCGGTGAAAGATAAGCGCGAGTTCGTTCATCAAGGCGATATTGAGATCGCGTTGCGTATTCTCGATGACCTTGGCCGCCTCGGCGACCTTGATGGTTGCCGCACGATGCACGCCGGCTTTGACTACACTTTCGTAGACCGCAGCGACAATGTCGAGGATCGCCGGCGTCTGGCCGGAGACGACTTTCGTGATTTTCGTGAACGTATGTTCCTTATCGCCCGGGTTGATGCGCTCGGGCGAGTAGCCGACAAAGAAATCGGTGCCGCATTTCAAGCCCGACACGCGTTCCAGGACCGGCACGCAGTCTTCCTCGGTTGCGCCTGGATAGACTGTCGATTCATAGACGATGATGTCGCCGCGCTTGATGTGCGCACCGATGGTTTCCGAGGCTCGCAGCACGGGCGTGAGGTCGGGTCGCTTGGCCTCATCGACCGGCGTCGGCACGGCGATGATATGGAAATCAGCAGCGCGGATATCGGCGGGGTCGGCCGTGAAGTGGATCTCGGTAGCAGCCAGTTCGGCATCTTCGATTTCCAGTGTGTTGTCATGGCCGGCGATGAGTTCGGCGATGCGCGCCCGATTGATATCGAAACCGACGGTCCGCGCTTGACGGCCGAAAGCGACAGCGACCGGCAGGCCGACATAGCCCAGTCCAATGACCGAGACAGTTCTGTTATGGGCGCTCATGAGATCTTGTAATACTCCTTGTACCAGGACACGAACTTCTCGATGCCTTCTTTGATTGGAGTCGCGGGCCGATAGCCGACGTCTTCGACCAGGGCGGTCACATCAGCATAGGTATCCGGCACGTCGCCGGGCTGCAGTGGCAACAGGTTCTTCTTCGCGACCCGCCCCAGACAACGTTCCAGGGTGGCGATGAAATCCAGCAGTTCGACCGGCGAATTATTACCGATGTTGTAGATCCGATGTGGCGCTTTGGCGGTGGCCGGATCGGGATTGTCGCTGTTCCATTGCGGGTTCGCCGTCGCCACGGTGTCCAGACAACGCACGACGCCGCCGACGATGTCGTCGATATAAGTGAAATCGCGGCGATGCCGGCCGAAATTGAACACGTCTATCGGCTCATCGTTCAGGATCTTGCGGGTGAACATGAACAACGACATGTCCGGCCTCCCCCACGGTCCGTAGACGGTGAAGAATCGCAGCCCGGTGACCGGCAGGCCATAGAGATGGCTGTAGGTATGCGCCATCAATTCATTGGCTTTTTTTGTTGCGGCGTAGAGCGAGACCGGATGGTCGACGTTGTCGTGTACCGAAAACGGCATCCGCGTATTTGCGCCGTAAACGGAACTCGACGAGGCATAAACGAGATGTTCGACCTGCTGGTGCCGGCACCCTTCCAGCACATTCATCGTGCCGACGATATTGGCGTCGATGTAGGCATGCGGATTTTCCAGCGAATAACGCACGCCGGCCTGAGCTGCCAGGTGCACGACTCGCTGCGGGCGGATTTCGGCAAACAGCGCGGCCATCGCGCTGCGGTTCTCGATGTCGAGCTTGCGGAAACTGAAGCCGGCATGATGGTCATAGCGGGCCAGCCGCGCGTGCTTGAGCGTCGGGTCGTAGTAGTCGTTCAGATTGTCGACGCCGACCACCTCGTCGCCGCGCTCGAGCAGTTGTTCAGACAGGCGGGCACCAATGAAACCAGCCGCGCCCGTAACGAGAATTTTCATTACTGATTTATGCGCTCTTTAATCGACGTATTGTACATGGTATGTCGCTATATCGGTGCAAAAAATGCGAGCTTTAACAAACTCTTGAAATATTACGAAACTGATTCTGCTACCATGCCGGCCACTGGCAAGTCAGGAATTTTACTATGGCCGACGCTGGCGCCCCGGGCGTGGATTCGCTCACTGTAGATACCGCCAATCTGTATCGCGAAGAATCGATCACCGACCTGCGAGCGGCCACGATTCGCCAACTGGTGCCGATAACGCCGGACGGCAACGTCGACCCGACGCGCTCGCGGCGCTTCATCGGTGACACCACCCTGATGACGCAGATGGGCCCGATACCGGTACAGTTCCCGCTCGAAGCCGAGACCCTCAGCGAAGCCTGCACGTTATTCCCGGACGGCATCCGTGGCGCCATCGAACGCTTGAACGAACGTGCCCGCGAAATGGCGCGCGAAGAATCCTCGCGCATCGTCGTTCCCGGCCAGGGGCCGACCGGCGGTATTCCTGGCCGCGGCGGCAAGTTCATCATCGATTGAGCCTGGCGCGGCGCGCGCCACCGCCTCCGATACCTCATGCTGGAAGCACGCGACCTCGGCGTCGAACGCGGCGAACGACTACTGTTCGGCGCGTTGTCTCTATCCGCAGGCCCAGGAACCATCACGCAGCTAAGCGGACGTAACGGCAGCGGCAAAACCACCTTGTTGCGCACGCTGGCCGGACTCGTGACGCCGGACAGCGGCACGGTGCGCTGGCGCGGCGTCGACATTGCCAGCAGCGAGACTTTCCGCAGCGAAATGAATTACGTCGGTCACCAGACCGGGCTGAATGGTGAATTGAGCGGGCGAGAGAACCTGCACTTTCTGAATGTAATGCTGGCGCGGGACGGCGAAATCGACGCAGCGCTCAGACAACTGGAAGCGACGAGTTTCGCCGACAAGCCGGTGCGGTCGCTGTCGGCCGGTCAGCGACAACGGCTCAGCCTGGCCCGACTGGCGTTGTTCGAATGCACGCTGTGGATGCTCGACGAACCATTCACGGCGCTCGATCGACAGGCGCGGGTGCTGCTCGAGACGCTGATTTCCCGACATGCGGCGGCGGGCGGCGTGATCCTGATTGCGACCCATCAATCGTTCGAGTCGAAACTACCGGTCGAAGTCGTTGCGCTGGAACCTGCTGCTTGAACACGGCTCGCCAACTTGCCGCCGTGATCGTCCGTGAATGCCGCCGCGCCGCGCGCAGTCAGGCCGAGGCGGTCTACCCGCTGCTGTTCTTCTGCCTCGCGGTGCTGCTGTTTCCGTTCGCAGTCGGCCCCGACAGCGAGATTCTGGCCCGCATCGCCGGCGGAATTCTGTGGGTAGCGGCGCTGCTCGCCGCCAGCCTGTCGCTCGAAGCGTTGTTTCGCGCCGATTTCCATGATGGCAGTCTCGAAGCGCTGGTTGCGGGTGGCGCACCGCTTGCCTTGCTCGGCCTCGGCAAAGCCCTCGCGCACTGGCTGTTGACCGGCCTGCCGGTGCTGCTGCTGAGCGTCCCTCTCGGTATGGCACTGGATCTGGACCGCGCGTCGCTGTTCGCGCTGGTGGCCAGCTTGAGTCTGGGTAGCCTGACGATGAGCCTGCTCGGCACGGCAATCAGTGCATTGACTGCCGGCCTGCGCGGCGGCGGCATGCTTCTGGCAATGTTGATCCTGCCGTTGTACATTCCGCTGCTCATCTTCGGCGCAGCGGCGACGGCGAACGCCGCACTCGGACTCGCCGTCGATGCCGAAATGTATTTCCTCGCCGGTCTGCTGGTCCTCGCCGTGACGTTAACGCCGTGGGCAACGGCCGCCGCTGTGCGGATCCGCATGAGTTGAACCGGCTGGCAGTCTGGCGGGCTCGCAGCCTGTCCGACTTGGGGGATCGTCACTGTGGATGTTCTGCATAAATACGCGTCACTGATGCACTTCTATCGACTGAGCCGGTCGCTCACACCGTGGCTGGCTGCGCTCACTGGCGCGTTGTTCGCGGCCGGTCTGGTTGGCGGGCTGTGGTTCGCACCGGCCGATTACCAGCAAGGCGACAGCTTCCGCATCATGTATGTCCATGTCCCGAGCGCGTGGATGTCATTGTTCGTCTACATGGTGATGGCCGCCGCCGGCGCAGTCGCTCTGATCTGGAAACTGAAGCTGGCCGAAATCGTCGCGCGCGCCAGCGCACCGCTCGGCGCCTCGTTTACGTTTCTAGCGCTTGTCACCGGTGCTATCTGGGGTAAACCGATGTGGGGCGCGTGGTGGGTATGGGACGCCCGGCTGACGTCGGAACTGGTCTTGCTGTTTCTCTATCTCGGCATCATCGCGCTGCAATCGGCCATCGAAGATCGTCGGGTCGCCGCCCGCGCCGGCGCCATCCTGAGTCTCATTGGCGTGGTCAACATTCCGATCATTCATTACTCGGTGGAATGGTGGAGCACGCTGCATCAAGGTCCGACTGTATCGAAAATGGACGCGCCATCGATCCATATCAACATGCTCATCCCACTGCTGCTCATGATCAGTGCATTCATGACGTATTTTGCGACGGTTCTCCTGCAACGCGTTCGCAGCGAAATCCTGCGCTATGACCGCAACAGCAGTTGGGTCCGCGAACTTACCGGCGCGGGTGCCAGATAGACGATGACCGCGTTGAGTCAATTTCTGCACATGGGTGGCTATGCGGCCTACGTTTGGAGCGCGTACGCGATCACTGCTGTCGTGCTCGCGCTGAACGCTGCGCGCGCGCGGCTTTCGGAAACCCACGAACTCGCTCAACTTACCCGCCATCATCGAAATTCAGCCAATGCCGGTCAGTATGACGCCACGACGTAAGCGTATCGCGGTCATCGTCGCAGGTATCGTCGGACTGGCGATCGCGGCGGCGCTGATCCTGACCGCGTTTCAAAAGAACCTTATGTATTTCTACAGCCCGAGCGACGTTGCCGCCGGCAAAGCACCGGACAGCCGCTCGTTTCGTATCGGGGGAATGGTCGTCGAGCACAGCGTTCTGCGCGATCCGGAAACGCTCGAAGTGCGTTTTACTCTGACCGACTTCGCGCACGAACGAGTGGTTCGTTACGAGGGCATCCTGCCGGATCTGTTTCGCGAAGGTCAGGGCATCGTCGCCAACGGTAAACTCGACAAGGACGGCGTGTTCGTCGCCGCCGAAGTGCTGGCCAAACACGACGAAAACTATATGCCGCCGGAAGTCGCCTCGGCGCTCGACGCAGCTGCCGCTGCCAAACAGATCGCGCAATGATTATCGACCATGATTATTGAATTGGGTCACTTCGCGCTCACCATGGCGCTCGCCGTCGCATTCGTTCAGGCCGGCGTTCCGCTGATTGGTGCAGCGCGTGGCATCGACAGCTGGGTGGCGCTGGCACGGCCCGCCGCACGCGTCCAGTTCCTGTTCGTCGCACTCGCGTTCGCTGCGCTGGCTCATGCGTTCGTCACCAACGATTTTTCTGTCGGATATGTCGCCGCCAATTCTAATTCGCAGTTGCCGCTCGCCTATCGGGTCTCAGCCGTGTGGGGCGCGCATGAAGGTTCGCTGTTGCTATGGGTATTGCTGCTCGCCGGCTGGTCGTGCGCAGTCAGTCTGACCGGCCGCACACTGCCACCGGCATTCATCGCCCGCGTACTCGCTGTCATGGGCATCGTCAGCATCGGATTTCTGCTGTTCATGCTGTTCACGTCCAATCCGTTCCTGCGCGTCATTCCGCCGCCAGCGGACGGCGCCGACCTCAATCCGCTGCTGCAGGATCCCGGCCTCGTCATTCATCCACCGGTGCTGTACACCGGCTATGTCGGCTTCTCGGTTGCGTTCAGTTTCGCTGTTGCGGGGCTCATCGGCGGCCATCTGGACAGCGCCTGGGCGCGCTGGGTCCGACCGTGGACACTGCTCGCCTGGATGTTCCTGACCGTAGGCATTGCACTGGGCAGCTGGTGGGCTTATTACGAACTCGGCTGGGGCGGCTGGTGGTTCTGGGATCCGGTCGAGAATGCATCGTTCATGCCCTGGTTGCTGGGTACGGCCCTGATCCATTCGCTGGCGGCGAGCGAAAAACGCGACGTTTTCAAGAACTGGACCGTGTTGCTGGCCATCGGCACTTTTGCACTCAGCCTGCTCGGTACTTTTCTCGTCCGTTCAGGGGTCCTGACCTCGGTCCATGCGTTCGCCACCGATCCGGCACGTGGTGTATTCATTCTGATTTTTCTCGGCGTGATCGTCGGCGGCGCGCTGGTACTGTATGCCTGGCGTGGGCCCGCAACGCTGGCCGGTGCCAGCTACCAGACGACGTCGCGTGAAACTTTCCTGCTTGCTAACAGCGTTCTGTTGTCGGTCGCCTGTGCGACCGTGTTGCTCGGCACGCTGTATCCGCTGGTGCTGGACGCGCTGAACCTCGGCAAGATTTCAGTTGGCCCGCCCTATTTCAACGCCGTATTCATCCCCCTGATGACGCCGCTCGCATTGTTGATCGGTCTGGGTCAGCATTCCCGCTGGAAACAGGACCGGCTTGGCCGCCTGTTCTTACGCCTGCGCGGTCCGGCTCTCGCGGTTGTCGTCATACTTGCCGGCGCTCTGCTCATGCGTAGCGAACTGCGCACACCGCGCGCGCTGCTCGGTCTTGGACTCGCGCTGTGGATCATCGTGTCGTCGGTCGGCGGCGTCGTACAGCGCGTCCGCGAACGCAACTCGATGTTGACAGCGCTCGGCTCGCTGCCGGCGTCGTTTATCGGTCAGTTCCTGGCGCATATCGGCTTTGCTGTCACGATTATCGGGGTGACCCTGGTCAGCCTGGGGACGCTGGAACAGCACCTGCGACTGGCGCCTGGCGAGAGCGCTACGGTTGGCGGGCTGCAGTTTGCGTTCGTCTCGGCGAAGCCGTTCAAGGGTCCCAACTTCGAGGGCACCGAAGCACATTTCGTCGTCACTGACGGCGAACGGCAGGTTGCCGAACTGGTTGCCGAGAAGCGCTTGTATGTGGTCCGCGGGACAGCGATGACAGAAGCCGGCATCGTGCCGGGACTGACGCGCGATCTGTACGTCGCTCTGGGCGAGCCGCTGGATGGCGGCGCCTGGAGTGTGCGGATCAGCATCAAACCGTACGTACGATGGTTGTGGCTGGGAGCCATCCTGATGGCCGGCGGCGGCTTGATGGCAGCCTGCGATCCGCGTTTCCGCCGGGCTCGACGCCGGCAACCGCGTGTGTCACGCGATGCGTCAGTGACAATATGAACTCAGAGCGCCCATGCGTTTTGCCCTGCCGCTAGGCATTTTCGCCGCACTGCTGCTGGTGCTTGGTATCGGCCTGACCCGCGACCCGAAACTCGTGCCGTCGCCGTTGATCGGCAAACCCGTAGCGGAGTTCGCGCTCGCCACGCTCGCCGATGAGGACCGCCATCTGCGTCGTGGCGACCTCCTCGGAAAACCGTATCTGCTCAACGTGTGGGCTTCGTGGTGTGTCGCCTGTCGCGATGAGCACCCGCTGCTGCTCGAACTCGCCAGCAAGCAGTTAATCGACGTGATCGGATTGAACTACAAGGACGAACGCCCGGCTGCGCAGGACTGGTTGAATGCCCGCGGCAACCCGTATCGACTGAATCTGTTCGACCCGAACGGCAAGCTTGGTCTCGACCTCGGCGTCTATGGCGTGCCCGAAACATTCGTCATCGATGCTGCCGGGATCATCAGACACAAACATATCGGGCCGCTCGATGCACAGATCCTGAACGACGAATTGTTGCCGGTGATCCGCGCGCTGCAGGGTAGCTGACACCATGCAACGCGTTGCCATGCTCGCCGCGGTCGTCCTGCTCGCAATCTTCGCCGTCAGTGTCGCCGACGCAGCGGACACACCGCTGAATTTCGCCGATCCGGTACGTCAGGCACGTTTCGAAGGTCTACTGGCTGAGCTGCGCTGCCTGGTCTGCCAGAATCAGTCACTGGCCGATTCGCACGCCGAACTCGCACAGGACCTGCGCAACGAAGTCTACGCGATGCTCGACCGCGGCATGGATGACCGCGCAATCCTCGCTTTTCTCGTCGATCGGTATGGCGACTTCGTCCTTTATCGTCCACCGCTGAAAGCCATCACGTGGGCGCTCTGGCTGGGGCCATTCGTGCTGGCAGGCGCCGCAGCCGTGATCGTATTGCGCCGCGCGCGGCGACCGGCGACGAGTGTGGCCTTGGACGCTGCCGAGCGCGAACGTCTGGCTGCGCTGCGTGCAGCAACGGAACGGGATACCCGATGACATTCTGGCTTGCTGTTGCAGCGCTTGCGCTGACCGGCGCGTTAGCGCTTCTGGTTCCCGCGCTGCGCCGCTCACGACGATTTGAGTCCGATGCGGCAACCAACGACCATCTGCGTCGGTTTGATGAGCTCGAGGCAGATCTCGCCAGCGGCGAAGTCGCTGCTGATGTTGAACCGGCCTTGCGCGAGGAACTCGAGCGCGCCGTACTCACGGCATTGCCGGCAGCGACGCCGAGCTTGCCGTCGACACCACGCCATGCGCGCACCCTGCTGTGGCTCTGCGTGCTGGCTGTCCCTGCGCTGGCCCTGGTCGTTTATCTGCAGCTTGGCTCGCCGCGTGTGGCGGAGTTTCAGGCAGCTCATCCCGGGCAGGCCTTGAGCGAGCCGCGCAACGCGCTCGAACTGTTACTCGATGAAGTACGCGAGCGAGTTGTCACCGCACCGGAAGACCGCGAAGCCTGGACAGTTCTGGCCCGCGCCAACATGCAGCTCGGTCGCTACGATGACGCCATCGCTGCTGCCGAGAAATTGCGCACGCTCGCACCGCACGATGTCGACGCGCTGCTCATTCTGGTCGACGCACTGGCTATGCGCGCTGGCGGCGAGCTCGCCGGTGCGCCGCTTGCCATCATCGACGACATCCTGACCCTTGACCCCGACAACGTCAGCGCGCTGGTGCTGTCCGGCATCGCCCGCGACAAAGCGGGTGACCGCGCTGCCGCTGTCACGGCCTGGCAGCGGGCCACGGCCGGTATGTCACCTGATGAGCCGCTGCGGAACGAGTTGCAGGCAATGATCGATGGCCGCCCCCCTGCCACTGCGTCCGCTGGCGGCACACAGGCAGCAGCGGTGCCAGCTGCCGCGGTCACTGTCCAGGTAAAAGTTACGCTGGCCACCGCGTTGAACGCACTCGCCGCCCCTGGCGAGACATTGTTCGTCCTCGCCCGCGCAGTCAGTGGCCCCGCCGTACCGCTGGCGGTTTCACGTCATCGCGTCGACGAACTGCCGCTGACGGTGACATTGGACGAACGGATGGCCATGGTCCCGGGCACCTCGCTGGCTGATTTCGATCGGGTCGAAATTGTCGCGCGGATTTCACGCGACGGCCGACCGCTGGCGAGTGCTGGCGATCTGGAAGGACGCAGCGGCACTTTCAATCCGCACGCGACGGGCCTGGTCGAGGTGGCTATCGATCGCGTCGTCGAGGCCAGCGCTGGCGCGCCGTGACGGTGCGTACAGCGGACTGAATGCACGAAGAAACATCATGTTGCAATCAGTCTCTGAACGACGATCACCAACCGCCGCGAAACTGCTTGCGTCAGCATGTCGGCGGCCCTACTCTCTCGGACGTAGTCTCCGCCACAGTCCCCGATAGATGACTTATTGCCTCGCGATAAACCTGGATGCAGGCCTCGTATTCGTGTCTGACTCGCGTACCAACGCGGGGGTTGATCAGATAAGCACGTATTCAAAGATGCATTCTTTCGGGCTGGATGGTTCACGGCAGTTCTGCCTGCTGACGAGTGGCAATCTCGCGACCAGCCAGGGCATCGTCAATCAGCTCCGGCACGACATCAAGCAGGGTATGCCGATCAGCCTGATGACGGTCGATCATATGGAAGACGCGGCCGATTACATCGGTCAGATCAGCCTCATGCAGCAGCAGAAAGCCGGTGGCGGACACGAATTCGAATCCAGCGTGATTTTCGGCGGACAGATTGTCGGCGGGCCGCCCAACGTCGTTCTGATCTACCCGCAGGGCAATCACATTTCAACCTCGAAGATGACCTCATACCTGCAGATCGGCGAAAGTAAGTACGGCAAACCCATACTTGATCGCATCCTCCGACCGAACACCAGCCTGCCAACTGCGGTGCTGTGCGGCCTGGTGTCGATGGATTCGACGATGCGCAGCAACGTCACTGTTGGACCGCCGATAGAAGTACTGGCCTATAAAGCCGATTCTTTCGTGCTCAATAACCGCCTGCTGCTGGAAGCCGACAGCGACTATCTGCGAGAACTCAAGCGCAACTGGGACGAACGACTCAAGGAAGCATTTCGTTCACTGCCGCCGCCGGCCTGGGCAACCGTCTGGGACCACGGCAACGAGGAGTTCAACAACCAGCAGGGTCAGGGCAACTCGGCCTAGCGGGCCAGACGGCGAAGGTCTGTCGAAAGCGATGAGTCGCAGGAAGCGCCGCGATTGCGGAGCTTCCTGCTAACTCCGATTGGTTAACGCTGCGCGACCTTGGGTCGATCGCTGACTGATGCTTCGCCGGTAGAACTGATGTCTTCGGCACCGGCACGTTTCAGGATGTCCTTGGCGCGATCGAGTTCCTTGCCGTCGTCTACATGCACCGACAGCAGAATATTGCCGTCTTTGACCTTGCCCTCGTAGCGCTTTGCTTCGAGCTCAGGGATCCCCAACCCGATCAGCGTTCCGGTAAGTCCGCCGACCAACGCACCAGCCGCCGCGCCGCTTAATGCCGCCATGATCGGACCCGCTGCAATCAGGGGGCCAACGCCTGGAATCGCCAGTGCGCCGATCCCGGCCAGCCAACCCAGCCCGCCACCCAGTGCGCCGCCAACGCCTGCACCAGTTGCCGCGCCTTCCGGAGCTTTGGTGTTTTGCTCGTGGGCAAAATCCTTGGTACCACGCTTGTCTGGGAACAATGCGGAAATATCATCAGCGGAAAACCCCGCCGCTTTCAATTCATTGGTAGCCTGAACTGCGGAAGCTTCGGTCGGCATGATGCCGAAAACTGCTTTGGACTTGGACATTTTAGTTTCCTCGAATCAGTAGTTAGTTGCGTAAATTCAGCGATCGATCACTTCGAGCTCGTCTTGGACCTGACCGGTGCCAGCCGCCGCTTTGGCCACGGCGATAACTTTGGCGTGATCGGTCGCATTGGCGACGGCGCCTCGCATAGTTACGTTGCCGTCTATGGTGATCACCTTGACGTTCTCGGCATTGGTTCCGAGGGTTTCGTCGTCAACGAGGTGCTGGCGGATGTTCCGCGTGATGTCGATATCGCCGGGTTTGCTCGATTGATCCAACGGGGTTAAGTTTGTGCCGTTGCTGTCGTCTTTATTACGCGCGCTGTTGTCGGCAGCGTGCGACGTATTCGATGCATCGTCGCTGGCTGCGAGCGAATTATCACCGGTGCCATCGGCAACAACCGGGCCACACAGAGCGAGCGCCATGGCTGACGCGAGGATCGTTCCGCATCGTATATTCCGGACTGGATAAATTTCATTCATTGACGTTCCGCCTGGTTTCGTAAACACGGCGGATTGTGTCGCACAGGGAATCCGAGCGTCTGTGCGCAGGCGCACCCGGCTCGCAACAGCGTTGAATCAAGAAGGAGGGATGCTAGCGTCTTACCCTGGTTCGCCCGGCAAAAACCACGTTTCGGCAATTACACTGTGCAGATGATTGAACTCGATCTGCATATCGTCGATGAAATCGAACAGTCCATTCGCCAGCAAATCCGGCACCTGTGCTTCGCGCAGTCGAGTCAGCGCTGCCAGAGTACCTGCTACAGCAATGTCGTTGCGCGGTAGTTGTTCCAGACAGGACAATACCGCTTTCAGGCAGTGTGCCATCGCGCGCGGGAATGCTTCGTCCTGCAACAGAAAGCGGACGACATCTTCGGCCACGACTCGCTCCGGAACCAGCCGCCGGTACATCTGCAGCGCATTAAGCGAGCGCAGCACGCTCATCCACAGAATGCTTTCGTAAGGACTGGTACCAGCGCTCGGTGGACCGGCATCCCCATGCATCCAGGTTACCCACGGAAACACGTTGGCACTGCCGACATCGACGATACGAGATGTCATGTCGGCGCGTTCGAGGTAACGTCCGGCGCGCAAAAACTGATAAGCCGCGTCGCGGCTCATGGTGCCAGCCAGGGCACCGACGATGAACTGGCAGGAGTTGATGACATGCGTCAGAAAAGCATCGCGTCCGCGTCGCGCCGGGGCGGCGTCGACGTGCTCATCGAGATAGATATGCAGATCGTTGATTGCCTCCCAGGTCGTCGCCGGAACGATTTCGCGCACGGTCCGCGCATTCTCGCGCGCAGCGACACAGGAGCTGATAATCGAAGCCGGATTGGCACGATCGGCAAGGCAGAACTTGACAACGTTACGCTCGTCGGCCCGCGTATGACGCTCGTCGAAAGTCGGCGCACTGCCGGTGATTGCGATCAATGATTCCCAGACCAATTTCGCCGGCCGTGGCAGATCGAGCAGCACATTGCCATAGACATTGACCAGCCGCGCAGTGTTTTCGATGCGCTCCAGATAACGCCCCAGCCAGTAGACTCTTTCGGCGACACGCGACAGCATGCGCTAATCCCCGGCCCGTTCGGGCGGCATGTCGTTTAGCGCCGACAAGGTGCAACGATCAGTCGACAATCCAGGTGTCCTTGCTACCGCCGCCCTGCGACGAGTTGACGACAAACGAACCCTTAATCAATGCAACGCGAGTCAGCCCACCCGGCGTGACGTAATGGCGCCCACCCTGCAGGATGAACGGCCGCAGATCGAGATGTCGTGGTTCGATGCCTTGCTGGCACACTGTCGGGCACGTCGATAAAGAAATCAGCGGTTGCGCAACGTAATTGCGCGGGTTTGCCTTGATCCGTCGTGCAAAAATCTGGCGCTCGCGCACGGTCGAGGCCGGCCCGATCAGCATGCCGTAGCCACCTGATTCGTTAGCCGGTTTCACGACCAGATGCTCGAGGTTGGCCAGCACGTGCGCGCGCGACGCCGGATCACCACAACGCCAGGTGTGAACGTTCGGAATGATGGCGTCCTCATCCAGGTAATAGCGGATGATGTCCGGAACGTAAGTGTAAACCGCCTTATCATCGGCAACGCCCGCGCCCGGCGCGTTCGCTAGTGCGACATTCCCTTTCAACCACGCACGCATCAGGCCACGCACACCAAGCGCCGACTCCGGTTCGAAGACGTCGGGGTCAAGAAACAGATCGTCGATGCGGCGATAGATAACATCGACCCGCTCGGGGCCCGAAATGGTGTGCATGTAGACACAGTCATCGCTATCAACGAACAGATCCGAGCCTTCGACCAGTTCCGCACCCATCTGCTGGGCAAGATAGGAGTGTTCGAAATAGGCCGAGTTATAAATGCCCGGCGTCAACACCACGACTTCAGGATAATCTTGCGGGCGCGGTGACAAGGATGCCAGCGTGTCGAACAGATGCGAGGTGTATTCGCCTATCGGGCGCATGTTCTGCGATTCGAAAAGCTCCGGGAACACCCGCTTCGTCACTTTGCGGTTCTCAAGCATATAGGACACACCGGACGGAACGCGCAGATTGTCCTCAAGTACGTAGAACACGCCGTCCGCATCGCGAATCAAATCGCTGCCGCAGATATGCGCCCACGCACCAAACTTGGGCTTCATGCCGACACATGCCGCGCGAAAATTGCTCGAATCCTGGATCAGCGCCCGCGGGACGACACCATCCTTGAGGATCTTCTGGTCGTTATAGAGATCGTCGATGAATAAATTCAGCGCAGTGAGGCGTTGCACCAGTCCGGACTCGACCCGATCCCAATCTCTCCCCGAAATAGTGCGTGGAATGATGTCGTACGGCCAGGCCCGGTCGATATTGGTGCCTTGCGAATAAACCGTGAACGTGATGCCCATGGTTTTCACGGCCAGCTCGGCAGCAAGCTGTCGCTCGCGAATCTCTTCCGTCGTCAGCGAGCCGATGCGACGTGCAACTTCGCGACCGGCTGCGCGTGAATTTCCCGGCGAACTGATCAACTCGTCGTAAAATCCTTTCGAATCGTAATTCTTCCAGGAGAATTTCATAGTATGGTGTTAACACGATCCGTGCCATTTCCATCCGACGGCAGAGTCTGTTCCAACATTAAGGAATTCCGCTGGTGAGCATACGCGTTGCGATAAGACATTCCACACATTACCTGTTCGATCGGCCTGTTGCATTGAGCCCGCATGTGCTGCGCCTGCGGCCCGCTGCGCATACCCGCACCCCGATAACAGCCTACTCGCTGAACGTCGAACCGCGCGAGCATTTCCTGAACTGGCAGCAGGACCCGTGGAACAATTATCTCGCACGACTGGTGTTTCCGAACAAAGCGCGCGAGCTCAAATTCGATGTCGAGGTGATCGCCGATATGGTCGCGATCAATCCGTTCGACTTTTTCCTCGAAGGCGAAGCTACGCATTATCCATTCACCTATGCCGAAGACCAGCGTGCTGATCTTGCGCCTTACCTGGCCATCGAGGAAGCCGGCCCGAAATTGACCGCATGGTTGGCGACAGTCAAGCGCGAACGCGCGACGACCAACGACTTCCTGGTCGAACTCAACCAGCGCCTGGCTGCCGACATTGACTACATCGTCCGTCTCGAGCCCGGCGTGCAGAACTGTGAGGAAACGCTGGGTCGCCGGCGCGGCTCCTGTCGCGACAGTGCCTGGCTGCTCGCGCAAATCCTTCGCCACCTGGGTCTGGCCAGCCGCTTCGTGTCCGGCTACCTGGTCCAACTGGTTGCCGATCAGGCGGCGCTGGACGGCCCATCGGGGCCGACGGCGGACTTCAGCGATCTACACGCCTGGACGGAAGTCTTTCTACCCGGCGCCGGCTGGGTCGGACTCGATCCGACGTCGGGACTGTTCGCCGCTGAAGGCCATATTCCGTTGGCTGCGACCGCGCATTACGGTCAAGCTGCGCCAGTCGAGGGAGCCACCGACGAGTGCGAAGTTGAGTTCAGCTACAGCAATACGGTCGTACGCATCCACGAAGATCCCCGCGTTACGCTGCCCTACTCCGAGGCGACCTGGTCACGTATCGACGCGCTCGGTGAACAGGTCGACGCGGTACTCGCGGCAGGTGATGTTCGCCTGACCATGGGCGGCGAACCGACGTTCGTCTCGATCGACGATTTCGAAAGTCCGCAGTGGACCATTGCTGCTGACGGCGCGGACAAACGCGCTGCTGCAGAAGTGCTGGTCGAACGACTCAAGCGACATTACGCGCCCGGCGGCCTGCTGCATCACGGTCTTGGCAAATGGTACCCCGGCGAACCGCTGCCGCGCTGGGCGCTGAGCGTGTTCTGGCGCCGAGACGGTGAGGCGTTATGGGCCGACCCGGCGCTGCTCGCAGCGCTCTCGCGTAAAACCGCGCCGGTCGCTCGCGGTGCCGACGCCCGCTTTGCCGCAGGACTCGCCAAGCGTCTGGGGCTGGCCCAGCAATACGTGCAGACGGCGTTTGAGGACACCTTCTACTACCTGTGGCGGGAAGGCACGCTGCCGCTCGATGTCGACCCGACCGATGCACGCCTCATGGAGGCCCTCGAACGTGAGCGACTGCGTCGCCTGTTCGATGGCGAATTGAACCAGCCGGCAGGGTACGTGCTGCCACTGGCCTGTTCAACTGACGGCGCATGGGCAAGCGGCGTGTGGCCGCTGCGCCGCGGACATCTGTTTCTGATACCGGGCGATTCCCCGCTCGGCTTGCGCCTGCCGACGCAATCGTTGCCGGCAGCACCGGAAAGCAAGGAAGAAGCCCTGGCACCGGTCGACCCGTTTGCTCCGATACAACCGCTGCAACCGCGCCGCGCACTGCCGAGCGTGCCCGGCCCGCAACGTCTGGTCGCGCAGCGTAGCGCCGTGGCGCGTGCTCGCGCGCGCGAAGACGGTGTCGTGCACACAGCACTGTGTACCGAGATCCGCGACGGGCGCCTACATGTGTTTTTGCCGCCGTTGACGCGGCTGGAAGACTACGTTGAACTTATCCATGCGATTGAGGCAACCGCGGCGGAATTGGCACAACCGGTAGTCATCGAAGGTTACGAGGCCCCCCGCGATCCGCGTCTCGAACTGCTGCAGATCACGCCTGATCCGGGCGTCATCGAAGTCAACATTCACCCTGCCCGTGACTGGACCGGCATGAAAGAGACGACGACCACGCTGTACGAGGAAGCACGTCAGGCGCGACTGGCGACTGAAAAGTTCATGCTCGACGGCCGCCACACCGGCACCGGCGGCGGCAATCACGTCACGCTCGGCGGACCGACACCGGCCGATTCTCCGGTGATTCGTCGGCCACATCTGCTCAAAAGTCTGATCACCTACTGGCAGAACCACCCGGCGCTTTCCTATATGTTTTCCGGCCTGTTTATCGGCCCGACGAGTCAGGCGCCGCGTGTCGACGAAGCGCGCGACGATCGCCTGCTGGAACTCGAAACGGCGTTGTCGCAGGTCAGCGCGGGCAATTCTGATCTGCCGCCGTGGATGATCGATCGCGTACTTCGCAATCAAATGGTCGACCTGACCGGCAACACGCATCGCGCCGAGTTCTGCATCGATAAACTCTATTCGCCCGATCACGCCGGCGGGCGACGCGGACTGGTCGAGTTCCGCGCGTTCGAAATGCCGCCGCACGCGCGCATGAGCCTGACCCAGATGCTGTTGATGCGCGCACTGGTGGCGCAGTTCTGGGATACCCCTTACGAGCGCAAGCTGATCCGCTGGGGCACTGCTCTGCATGACCGTTACCTGCTGCCGTGGTTCGTGTGGAACGATTTCAGCGAGGTGATCGACGATCTGAATCGCGGCGGCTTTGCGTTCGAGCGCTCGTGGTATCTGCCGTTTTTCGAATTCCGCTTTCCGCGTTTCGGCAGCATTGCCCATCGCGGCGTGGAGCTCACGCTGCGCACGGCGCTGGAACCCTGGCACGTGCTCGGCGAGGAATCGAGTGCTGGTGGTACAGCGCGCTATGTCGATTCGTCAGTCGAGCGTCTGCAGGTCGAATTGACCGGCTTTATTCCCGAACGCTACAGTGTGACCTGCAACGGCTACCCGGTGCCGTTGCAACCGACCGGTGTCCGTGGCAACTATGTCGGCGGCGTGCGCTTCAAGGCATGGAATCCGCCTTCCGGCATGCATCCGACCATCGGCACGCACAATCCGCTGACGTTCGATCTCGTCGATCGCGACAACGAGCGCGTCATCGGCGGGTGCCGCTATCACGTCACCCACCCGGGCGGACGCCACTACGACAGCTATCCGGTGAACGCGCGCGAAGCCGAAGCGCGGCGGCTGGCCCGCTTCGAAACGCTCGGTCACACCGCCGGCCGTTTCCGCTGGCGCGATGCGCATTTGTCACCGGAGATGCCCTTCACGCTCGACTTGCGGCGCTGCCCTGTCATCGACGATTGAGGTATCTGCCCAGCCGTCTGCCAGTAGCGACCGTCGATGATTGATGCGCGTGTGTGCTGGCGTACAGAAGCATCAGGTCGCCTGTCCTAGTGTGTCTTCCACGCAGGGGTTGGCGACCATTCTTAAGTCGCCTGTCCTGATTCGAATCAAAGGGTGATGTCACAGGCCTGATACCTGTTGTGCCGTCCGGCGATCTCGCCGTAGCCATCACGTTGGGAGGCACACCAGCAATGCTGACCAGACGCATGATGTGGTTAATGGTGTTGAGCGCAGTAACCGCCGGCCTGTTGGTGGTGGTCGGTCTGAACCTCATTCCCGCCGAAAAACAGATCGCACAGAAGCTGGAACATCGCTATCCGTTGACTGACCCGCAGTTTCTTCGCGAGGTAAGCTACCTGCTTGGACCGACCGTCGTATCCGGCAATCACGTTAACCACTATACAAACGGAAACCAGATATTTCCCGCCATGCTGGCGGCCGTTCGAGCTGCTGAACATTCGATTTCATTCGAGACCTACATCTATTGGTCGGGCGACATTGGCCGCGAATTCGCGGAAGCGCTGGCCGAGCGTGCCACCGCAGGCGTCAAGGTACATGTGATGCTCGATTGGCTCGGCAGTGTGAAAATGGATACGTCCCTGATCGCTGTCTTAACAGATGCGGGGGTCGAAGTTCAGCGATATCACCCGCTCAGTTGGTACCACTTCGGCCGAATCAATAATCGGACGCATCGAAAACTGCTTGTGGTAGATGGTCGAGTAGCGTTTACCGGCGGCGTCGGTATAGCGGATAAGTGGAATGGGAACGCCCAGGATCCCGACCACTGGCGCGATGAACATTTCCGCATCGACGGTCTGGCAGCGGCTCAGGCACAAGCGGTGTTCCTGGACAACTGGATCAAGGTGACAGGCACAGTACTGCAGGGCGAAACTTATTTTCCGCCGATAGCTGCCGTCGGCAACACCGATGCGCAGATGTTTTCGAGCTCGCCCCAGGGTGGCAGCGAAAGCATGCACTTGATGTATCTGCTGGCAATTGCCGCGGCCGAGCACACGATCGATCTATCGGCGTCGTATTTCGTACCGGACGACCTGACCTACCGAGCGCTGCTCGCCGCGCTCGATCGCGGGGTAGTGCTTCGCATCATCGTGCCTGGCAAACATATCGACACTGACATGGTACGCATGGCGTCGCGGGCGAAATGGGGGCCATTCCTCGAAGCAGGCGCGTTAATCCATGAATACGAACCAACGATGTTTCATTGCAAGATAATGATTGTCGACGGTTATCTCGTGTCGGTTGGGTCAACGAATTTCGACAATCGCTCGTTCAGTCTCAACGATGAAGCGAATTTGAACATTTTCGATCGGGCGTTCGCAGCAACCATGACGCAGGTATTCGAAGACGATCTGGGCAAAGCCAAACAAGTCACGCTGAAAGCCTGGCAAGACCGCCCGTTACACCAGCGGCTGCGCGAAATGCTGGTCTGGCCGTGGTCGTCTCAGTTGTAACAAGGAACTGGAATATGAAACTGGATGCGTCGCCCTCTCGCGGCAAACATTTTTCGATGCTGCGCGAGTTTCACCTGGCGGATTTTGTCACGCTCGGCAACGGTGGCTGCGGCGTCGTAGCGATATTCTTCTGTCTCGCATACGCAAACGTCGGCGCCCGTCATTACATCGACATCGCAGCCGGCCTGGTAGTGCTGGCACTCGTGCTGGACATCCTGGATGGCGCGATCGCCCGATCGCGCCATCAAAGTTCTGTACTGGGGCGTGAGCTTGATTCTCTGGCCGATGTCATTTCTTTCGGGGTCGCCCCCGCAGCCACCGCCTACGCCATCGGTTTGAACAGCCTGCTCGACTGTGCCGCCCTTGTGTTCTTTGCGTTATGCGGTTTGAGCAGACTCGCACGCTATAACGTCAGCGCCGAAGCGCTGTCGCAAGCGGGAAAAGTCCGCTACTACGAGGGGACACCGATACCGACCAGCGTCATCCCCCTCGGCATCCTGGTGCTGGCATTTCACTATGAAAGCTACTGGCCGATAGCCATAGCAGACCAAACATTACATCTCGCCGTTCTTCCCTTTGTGCTGTCAGGATGCTTGATGATCAGCAAGACGTTGCGGATCCCGAAACCGTAAGCCTGCCAGATGTTCGCCGATCAGTCGTCCTGGCTGAAGGCCGATGTCGTTCAAGCCTTGCAGACCGAAGAGGCGGTTGAACTCGAACACGTAAGGGTGGCCGTCCTGCATGGCGATATCGAAACCTGCATGATCGATGTCGAGCGTGCGCGCCAGATGTTCGACCAGCGCCAGCGCTGCGTCGGGAACCGCCTCTCGTAACAGCACGCCGCCGCGTGCCAGATTGTTGTGGAATTCGCCGTGCAGGGCGAGACGCCAATAGGCATCGACAATCCGATCGCCGAGCCACACCACGCGCAGATCGCGATCGATAGTCAGCCGTTCCTGCACGTAGAGTGTGGGCGACTGCCCGCAGTAGTCGGCCCATTGGGCTGCGTTCTCGATCAGGAAGACACCTTGACCCTGACTGCTGCGCGGCAGCTTGCCGACGAATGGATAGAACCAATGTTCGAGTACTTCGGCCTGCCCGGCCATCGTGTTCGGCAGTATCAGCGTCTGCGGCACGTGGGCCGGGCTGCAGGCGCGGAACGCGCGCGTCATCTCGACTTTGTCGAATCCGAGCTGATAGGTGGCAAGACTCGGAAAGATGCGTTTGTGCAATCCGTGGACCAGCAGCACGACGTCGGCATAGTCTGGAAACACGAGCCAGTCTGCGCGCGCTATTTCGTCGAGATGTTGTTCCAGGAGCGCCGGCTTGATATAGCGTGCGCCGTCCAGCCCGATACTGCGCAAGGGGTCGAATGTGATGAGCCGCATGCCGGCTGCAGTCACGTCGCCCGCCAACTGTTCAACTGAGACCGATGGAAAAAACGCTTTCGAGATCGTGGCGGGAATAGGTCTTAAAGGCGATGAGCGTTTCGGTCCGGTCGATGCCCTCAACGGTGCCCATGCGCTCGGTCACCATGTTGGCGATTTCCTCGTTGGTCTTCACGCGAACCAGCGCGACCACGTCGTAGCTGCCACCGACAGAATAGACTTCGGAAATTTCCGGAAACGCAGCCAACGCTTGCGCGACGGCATTGGTCTGGCCGTGCCGGGTCTGTATAAGAACGATAGCCGTCACCATCTGGGTCGGTTGCTCCGAGTCGGGCTGGGACCCGATTCTACTCCGAAAGCGCTGCAGACTTAGCCATATGCTGCAACGCACTCAAATAATGTTGCGGCGCGTCAGGAATTTGCCGGACGTATCCGCCCCAGCCGATCGAACACGCGTTGAACCATTCTCCGCGCTCACGGTACTTACGCTTCGACCGAACCAGACGCGCTACGCCAAAGGTCTTGGACGATGACGCCGGGTGCGCTACCTTATGCGGCCAGCGATATCCATCGCATCGTTGAGGAGTGCCCGAGGCGGAGCGGGATCCGGTTCTCAGCTTCGACAGGTACTACCGAGATTCAATCGGAAAGGCAGGGGAAATATGCACATCAGGAAATACGATTTCGACTACAGCCGACGCTTCTTCATGGAGAAGACAGCGAAGGGTATCGGCGGAGCCGGCGTACTCACGTCGCTGTGGCCGCTGGCGGCAAAGACGGGCGACACCTACAAGGCGTACCCCGAAGAACTGACCAATATCGAGGCCTATACCAAAGGCAAGGTCAAGGTCGGTGATGTCATCAGCAAAGACAACGTCGAGCTGGTTCAGGATCTGATCGATCCGATGTTGTTCCAGGAAGTCTCGCAGGATCAGCGCACGTTCACCATTCTGCCAACGCAGACTGACATTACGACGATGTTCCCGCCGTTCTACCTTGACGCCACGCTCAAGAACTGGGGCCAGGCGCAGTTTGGCCCGGACGGCAACGTTTATACCAAGGACGGCAAACCGTGGATCGGTGGTCATCCGTTCCCTGACGTGCAGACCGGTGAAGAAGCGATTGCCAACGTGACCCTGTCATGGGGCCGGCACGACTCCGACATCTTCGCCATTCCGACTTACGCACTCGATTCCGAAGGCGACGTTCAGTACGAATACCATTTCGTCTGGGCGCAGCAGCAGACCCAGGGTCTGGTGCACCCGAATTCGGCCGGCGGCGCGACAGCCCTGCCGGGCAAAGAAAACATGATTCGCTACCAGTCAGTCTGGTTCACCGCGCCCAACGACATCAAGGGCACGGCGTTCATGAACGAGTGGTACTACGACCAGGCCAAGTTCCCTGAACTGTTCGGTTATCTGCCCGCGTTCAAGCGCGTGCGCCGATTCCCGACCAACCAGCGCTTCGAGCCGCTCGTCGCCGGTATCAATCTGTTCCTGTCGGATGCCTGGGCGGCCGGCGACCCGATGCTGACCTGGGGCAACTGGAAAATCGTTCATCGCGGTCCGTTCCTCGGCTCCATGCACTACCAATGGCGCCCGGATCAGCCGAACTGGACGCACCCGACAGTCGGCGGACCGAAAGGCACCACCTACTACAACGTCGGCAAGTCGCTCATCCCGGAAGTCATCGTGCTCGAAGGCGAACCGACAGGTTTCCCGCGCGCTCCGCTCAGCAAACGTCGGATCTACCTCGACGCCCGCAATGTGGAATACCCGCAGGCCATTTCCTACGATCGTCGCGGCGAGATCTGGAAGTCGTTCGAGCCTGGCTTCGGTCAGTACAAGGTCGACGAAGCTGTCACGCCTTACGGCGCGCATGAAATCAAGGCTTCGGATGGCCGTCCGGAATGGAGCTGGAACTGGGTTATCAGCAACGACATCCAGTCGAAGCGCGTGACCCGTTTCTGCCAGTCGGAAACCTGCCAGGGTGGTTGGAAGTCCGGTTGGGACAATCAAGGGTCCGCCGAAGAGTTCATCAACAACTACATCACGCAGACCGCCATGCGCCGCCTGGGTACCTAGACCCTGCGGAGCTGTCGACTCGGAACCGCGGGACGGGCAACTGTCCCGCGGTTTTTTTTTGCGGCCTGCCGAGTGTCGCGATGCGTGAATCACGGTCAGACAGTAACGGGGGACAGGCGACATGGCGGACCACGACCCGATAGACAAACACGTGCTCATTGTCGGTGGCGGCACAGCCGGCTGGATGAGCGCGGCGCTGATGGCCCAGGCTTGGTCTTCGCGTGGCTTCCGTATCAGTCTGCTCGAGTCGAGCGCCATCGGTATCATCGGGGTCGGCGAAGGTTCGACGCCGAAAATGCGGCGATTTTTCGACAAGCTCGGCGTTGCCGAATCGACGTGGATGCCCGCCTGCAACGCGACCTATAAATGCGGCATCCGCTTTCCAAACTGGTCGACCCGCACCGGCTACGAGAGCTACTACCATCCGTTCTTCTCACAGGCCGACGACGCCAACGTCCGCGCGTTCTTCCAGAATGCAACGCTGCGTAATCGCAATTTCGACGTGCATGCCCATCCGGATGCCTTCTTTGTCTCGAACTACCTGTCTCGCCAGGGTCTTGCCCCACTGCCCGACAGCAACACCACCTATACGACCGACTACGCCTATCATTTCGATGCGGGCCTGATCGGCGCGTTTCTCAAGGAATACTCGATTGAACGCGGCGTCCGTCATCTCGTCGGAACAGTGGAGTCCGTCGAGCGACACGAGAACGGCGATCTCGCCGGTGTGACGACGCCAGAGCACGGTCGCATCGCCGCCGACCTGTTCATCGATTGCACCGGCTTCGCCGGGCTGTTGATCGGCAAGACACTGGGCGTACCGTTCCTGTCGTACAAACATATGCTGTTCAACGACAGCGCAGTCGCAATGCCAACGCCACATCCGGAAGGCAGCAAACTGCTCTCGCAGACGATGTCAGGCGCGCTCAAATATGGCTGGGCGTGGAAGATCCCGCTGACCAATCGGCACGGGAACGGCTATGTGTATTCATCCGATTATATCGACGCCGACGCTGCCGAAACGGAATTACGCACCCATCTCGGTCTGCTCGATGACCCAACGCCGGCGCGGCACCTGAAAATGCGCATCGGTCGCACCGAGAGGTGCTGGGAGCGTAATTGCATCGCAGTCGGTCTCTCGCAGGGCTTCATCGAGCCGCTCGAAGCGACTGCGCTCATGATTGTTCAGGACACGGTCGAAACGTTCATCACGCGCTACGAGCAAGGCGGCTTCACCGAGCGCTATCGCGCCGATGTCAACGAGAAGGTCAATCTCATTCTCGACGGCGTGAAGAACTACATCTTCATGCATTACAAATTGAACAGCCGCGACGACACCGAATACTGGATTGCCAACCGCAACAACGAACACGTCCCCGACGATGTCGCACAGATCCTGACGGTGTGGGACAAAGGCGGCGATCTGCTCGCCGAGTTACGCAGTCAGGCCTCGCGCCTGGTCTACAGCCCGACGTCGTGGTACTGCATTCTGGCCGGCATGGGTCGCTTTCCGCGCCAGCCGAAAAAACCGAAGCCTAAACTGCAGGTCTACGATCCAGCCGACGCTCGAGCCTATTGCGAGCGCATGACCAGTCATTTTCCTGACCACCGCCAGGCGCTGGAGCAGATGACACAGCGCGCCGCCTGACCGGCAGACACGCTATCAATATTGGTCGCGGAACTCCGGCATCTGCTCGCCGGGGAACCACTTATCGACCTGCGTCTGTTCGAACAGCGTTTCCTGGCCGTCGATTTTCCAGGCCTCGCCGTCTTTGACGGCAACGTAGACTTCGAACTCAGTGGTGCCCTGATTGTTGAACTTGTCGCGCGATTTCAACACATTCGGCACCTGTGCGGTATTCATGCACGCGCTGTCCGCTGCCGTACCCTGCGGCGCTCGGATATCGATGCTGAGAATGTTGACGTCGCCGCCTTCGTAAAACAGTTTTTGCAGTGCAGCCCACTCGTCACGACTCTTGCCATCGGTCATGTTGACGCCGACAAACGCGTAAGCGTCGGCGAAGCGATGCTGTTGCATCGCTGTCAGATAATTTTCGAGCGCGGTCTTCGGGCCACTGCCGTCGGCACAGGGAGTGGCGCCCTGCGCCGCCGCCGTCGCGGTAAACAGTACGCCGGTTGCCATCACGGCTATTACGGATGCTACCGCCATAAGTCTCTGGTTCATATCGCCCTCCCCTTACCGAAAACGCGAGACGCGTGCGGGATTACGCCGGACGACGCTTCAGACGCACGTTCAAGTTGGTCGGCATCATCGTGAACGCAAGCAGCTCTTCGACTTTCTTCGACGGATCGGCAAGCGCGATCTCGAAATTGCGACACAGCATCGCTAACACCATACGAATTTCGAGCAGCGCGAGATTGCGACCCGGACAAAAGCGCGGGCCGGATCCGAAAGGGATGAATGCGCTGGTATCGTGTGGACATTGACGCTCGTTATCCCTGGTCAGCCAGCGTTCCGGATCGAACGTCGCGGCATGCCCGAAACGAGCGTCATCCATGCCTATCTTTCGCGTCAGCAGCATGATGACGGTACCTTTCGGAATGCGATAGCCGAGGATATCGACATCTTCGAGCGGCTCCATTGCATTCAGCGGCGCGACCGGTTTGAGCCGCATGGTCTCGCTATAGACCGCTTCGATGAATGGCAACCTGGCAGTCTGTTCGATTTCCTGAGGTAGCGCGGGATCGCCGAGTACGGCGTCGACTTCGGCGCAGGCGCGCCGGTAGTGCTCCGGATACTCCAGAAAATAATTGACGGTCCAGGCAATCGAGTTGGCGGTCGTATCCTCGCCAGCCAGCAGCAACGTGCAAACGTTGCCGAAAATGTCGTCGTCAGAGAATTCCAGCCCTTCGGATTCTTTTGCGGCGATGATCGCTTCGAGAAAGTTGGTTGGATTCTGATACAGCGAAGTATCGGCCTGCATGCGTGCGCGAACGTCCAGAATCATCTGATCGACCTTCGTGCGTACATCGGCAAGGGCGCGGTCGAGCGCTCGGTCGCGCGGCAGGCGGAAATAGCGCCAATACGGAAACGGCGCATTCACCCGCATATTGAGTACCGGAAAGATCTTGTCGAGCTGTTGCTGGATGACCGGTCCGTCGGTTTCAATCGTGTTGACGTCGATGCCGAAAGCGAGTTGGGTCGTAACATCGACGGAATAGCGCATGAGATCGCGACAGAGATCGACCGGAGTTCCCTGCGCCGCCGCGCGTTCCCATCGCCGATACAGTCGTTCAGTGATGCCTCGCAGGGTCGGAAAGAACGGTTTCAGATGCGCCGTGTTGAGCGCCAGGGCAACTATCTTGCGCTGCCGGCGCCAGTTGTCGCCCTCGGCGGAGAACACACCGTTTAGGCGCATTTCGGTGGTGGCTGCTTCCAGCGCACGCGTTCGCCGGAACAGGTCCGGGCGTTCGCGAAACATGCGCTTGATCGACTCCGCTTCCGACAAGACGACGATACGACGTGGCCCGACCCGCAGGCGATAGATGGCGCCGTATTGATCGGCCCAGCGCTCCAGCTGCTGATGAAACGACTCGAACTTGATATCGAACACGTTGCCGATCAGAGGCAGACCCGGCGGACCGTCGAGTGCGTCAATCGAATGGGTCGTCGTATCAACTGCAGCCATCGCCAGGCTCCTTGTCTGTAGTGCCGTCTTCCGTACCCATGCTAGCAGGAGCCGTGGTCAGGCTCCTAGATTTCGGCGCTTATTCTCGAGGTGGCTTTCTCAGGCAGAGCGAGCCGCAATACGAAACCGGGTGGTAGCGAGTCCGCCATAACGAACAAAGTAGGCTGACTGCGGAGCCGGTAATGTGCCGTCTGCATTGTGCAGCGCAGCGCAGCAGTGCTTGACCGCTGCTGCCTGTATGTCGCCATAGAGCCGCGCGGTCAGTTCACGCGCTGCGTTTCCCGGCCAGTCGGGGCCCAGCAATGCGGGCGGCAGCTCGGTCGTTCCGAGCAAGATACGCCGGTATTCGTGGACCAGCAGCAGGCGCAGCCGGAACGCATCAGCCGGCGCCGGACTGGGCGTTGCCGTCCACGCCGCCTGCAAGGTAGAGAATGTCGTACAGAACGCGCGGTAGCGGCTGGCGACGTTCTCCAGGCGCCACGCAGACGCAACCAGTGCATGCACGGCGGGTGCGTCCTCGGTGCGCGCTCGCCACAGTACAACGTGTTCGGCAACCGCCAGTTCAGCGAGTGTCTCGGCGAGTGCCGCTGGACGTGCCTGGGGATGCGCCAGCACACCACCAACCAGCTGGCCAAAGCCTTGCCACTGCAGGCGATGGCGCAATTCGTCGCGGACGGCAGACGTAACGCCTGCTGTCATCAGCAATGTCCACCAGCCGTCCCAGGCTGGTGAAGCACCGGCATAGATACGTTCGGCAGCGTGCGCGTACTGGCGTCGCCCGAAATCCGTGAACTGGTAGTAGCTGCGGCGTCCGCGCGAGGTGCCCGAGAGCCACTGCTCGCGGACCAGGCGAAACACGGCCGTCCGCACCTGTCGCGAATTGAGGCCGAACAGCTCCAGCGACTCGATCAGACTCCCCAGCCACAGCGTGCCGCCGTGCACGGTGACGACATCGCCGAACAGCGTGACCGCCAACGAGCCCGCGCGCGGTGCACAAGCGCTGATCGCCTGATCGATGGCGGCACTGAGGATTGACGCAGTCACACGGACGCCGATGTTCAGACTGCCTGATCGAAATCGATGTAGACCTCGGCACTGACCGGGTGGGCCTGGCAGGTCAGGACGAATCCGGCGGCAATTTCATCGTCTTCCAATGCATGTCTGACGTCCATATCGACTTCGCCGCGGATCACGCGTGCTTTGCACGTAGCGCACGCCCCTCCCTTGCAGGCGTATGGCAGATCGACGCCGGCGTCCAGTGCGGCATCGAGAATATTCTCGCCGTCTGGCGTGAGTTCGAGCCGCGTCTCACGGCCATCCGCCTTGACGGTGACAACGCAGCTGGTTCCGGCAAATTTGCGGGCGCGCTCCTGGTGTCGGATCACGGCCGCAGCCGCATCTTCGGCCGAAGCGCCAAACAATTCGTAGTGAATTCGCGCCGGCTCGACGCCGAAAGCGCGCAAGCCACGTGAGACTTCGGAGACCATCCCTTCCGGGCCGCACAGAAAAAATTCATCGACGGCGGCCAGATCGAGCAGATGCCGACAGAGTTCGGCCCCTTTACGATTATCGATGCGGCCATTCAGGATATCGACATCGCGATTCTCGCGGCTCAGCACATGAATGAGCTGGAAGCGCGCCATATACCGATTCTTGAGTCGGTCGAGTTCTTCACGAAACATGATGCTGCCAACGCGCTGATTACCGTACAGCAGCGTGACATGACTTCGGGTCTCGACGGCCAATATCGATTTAACGATAGAGAGTATCGGCGTAATGCCGCTGCCGGCAGCAACGCACAGATAATTCCGATCGTTATCTGCCGATAGTTCAGTCGAGAAGCTGCCGGCCGGGGGCATGACATCCAGCGTATCGCCGACACTGAGCGTCTGCGTTGCGAACGTCGAGAACCGGCCGCCCGGTACTGCCTTGATGGCAACCTTCAGCGAACCCTCGTCGACACCGCTGCAGATTGAATACGAACGTCGGACTTCGGTCTCGCCGAGCTGGCGCCGGAAGGTGAGGTATTGGCCCTGACGAAAACGAAAGTTCGCGGCCAGCTCGGGCGGCACTGCCAATGTCACGCACACCGCGTCCTCGGTCTCGCGCACGAGTTGTTCGACGGCGAGCGGATGAAACGCGGTCTGGCTCATATTGGCTTCACAGGCATTTGAAATAATCGAAAGGTTCGCGACACGCACGGCAACGGTATAGCGACTTGCATGCCGTCGAACCGAACTCGCTCAACAGCTCAGTCTCGCGCGCGCCGCACTGCGGGCAGGCGATGTCACCAGCGCCTGGCAACAGCGCGCGTTTATTGCCTGTCGCGGCAACCGGCGGTGCAATACCGATATCGTGCAGCTTGATGCGACCGGCCTCGCTCAACCAGTCCGTGGTCCAGGCCGGCGCTAGCTGGGTTTGGATCTGCACTGTCGCGTATCCCGCTGCCTGCAGCACGATGCGAATATCCTGCTCGATGGTTCGCATCGCCGGACAGCCGGTATAGGTCGGCGTGATGACGACAACGAGACCATCGTCAATGACGCGTACCTCGCGCAGAACACCAAGGTCCGCAATCGTCAGTACGGGAATCTCGGGGTCATGGACCGCTTCCAGGACCGCCCAGATGGCGTCCACGGTCGGGGCGAGTTGCGTGACAGCATTCACCAGCTCTGTCCCGGATAGCTGCGCTGCACCGACTGCATCTCGGCCAACAGACGCCCCATGTGCTCGGTATGCAGTCCGGCGCGCCCGCCGCCTGCCCGCCACTCGTCTTTCGGCACGGTCAGACCGGCACTTGCCAGCACCGGATCGACTGCAGCCTGCCAGCACGCCGCGATGTCCGCCAGTACCGGCGCGATTCCCGCCGACGCCATCTCACATTCGACGGCGTCGACAATGAACAATTCGTCGGTGTAACCCCACAGTTCATCGAGCGCAGTCTGAATGCGACGATGGCTCTCGGCTGTGCCGTCACCAAGTCGGACAACCCAGTCGCCGCTGCGGCGAACGTGATACGCCGATTCCTTGACTGCTTTCGCCGCGATCGCGGCCAGGCCGTCGTCCTTCGATTGCGTAAGCGCCTGGAACAGTGCGTGATGAAATACATCGAGCAGATACTGGCGCATCAGGCTGAAGCTGAAATCGCCTATCGGCAGCTCGCAGATCAGGGCATTGAGGAATTCACGCTCGCCGCGCTGGTAAGCCAGCGCATCCTCGTCGCGCCCCCGTCCTTCCAGCGTACCGGCATGGGTCAGCAGCAGGCGCGCGCGCCCGATGTGATCGAGCGCCGTATTCGCCATCGCGATGTCTTCTTCCAGGAACGGGCTATGCCCGCACCATTCAGCAAGACGCTGCCCCAGGATCAGTGCATCGTCACCACGTCGCAGCACGTATTCGACATGCGCGGTGCTCACAGCTTCAATTCCTCAGGGACGTCGTAGAACGTCGGGTGCCGGTAAACTTTATCTTCGGCCGGGTCGAAGTTCGCGGCGTCGTCTTCAAACTGGCTGGCGTGGATAGCGCCCGACAGCACAACCCAGATGCTGACGCCTTCCTGGCGTCGCGTGTAGGTATCGCGTGCGGCTTGCATGGCCTGCGCCGGGTCGGCAGCGTGCAGACTGCCGACATGCTTGTGGTCAAGTCCGCGACGACTGCGAATGAACACTTCCCATAGAGGTAGATGTTTCGAGCTCATCTTGGTCAGTCTCCGTTCAGGCCGCGTGCCCGGCGGCGCGCAGGCGTTCCTTCTCCGCATGCGCCAGCATCGCTTCACGCACCCATTCGCCGTCGGTCTGCGCCTGTCGGCGTGCGCTCATGCGTTCGCGATTACACGGGCCATTACCGCCGAGCACGCGCTGGAACTCGGCCCAGTCGATCGGACCGAAGTCGTAATGCCCCCGTTCAGCATTCCAGCTGAGCGCGGGATCGGGAATGTCGAGTCCGATATGCCTGGCCTGAAGCACGGTCTGATCGACGAATTTCTGGCGCAGTTCATCGTTGGTCTGGCGCTTGATCTTCCATTTCATGGACTGCTGGCTGTGCGCGGATTCGGCGTCGTGCGGACCGAACATCATCAATGTCGGCCACCACCAGCGATTGAGCGCATCCTGCGCCATCGCTTGCTGCTCGGCGCTGCCGGCAGCCAGCGTCTGCATGATTTCGAAGCCCTGTCGCTGGTGAAAGCTCTCTTCCTTGCAGATGCGGACCATTGCCCGGGCATAGGGCCCATAGGACGTTCGGCACAGAGAAATCTGATTGACGATAGCGGCACCGTCGACCAGCCAGCCGATAGCGCCGACGTCGGCCCAGCTTAGTGTGGGGTAGTTGAAGATGCTCGCGTACTTGGCTTTGCCGCTGAGCAGGTCATCCTGCATTTCTTCGCGAGAGGTGCCGAGCGTTTCAGCTGCGCTGTACAGATAGAGTGCGTGCCCTGCTTCGTCCTGCACTTTGGCCAGCAGGATGGCCTTGCGCCGCAAGCTCGGCGCGCGTGTGATCCAGTTGCCTTCAGGTAACTGACCGACGACTTCCGAATGCGCATGCTGCGAAATCTGGCGCACGAGATTGCGCCGGTAGTGCTCCGGCATCCAGTCGCGTGGTTCGATTTTTTCTTCGTTGTCGACGATGTGCTGAAAGCGAAGTTCTTCCGTCGACGGCGTCGTTGTATGCATACGGCTGCGCCTCCCTCTGCGCGCTGATGGCAACCGCAACCACGGTGGTCGAGGTTGCTTAAAGTATTACAGAAAAATTGAAATTGTCCATATTTTTGTATCACATATAGGCGCCAGCGCCGTTCTCTGGCGACCGCAGCAACCAGCGCGCTACACTCCCGCCGCCAGCCAGGCGCTTCGCGCCGTCGCTGCGGGAGCCACGCGAGATGCACGAAACACGACTGTTTTACACGCCACTCTGGCAAGCCGATCTCGCTGCCGATACGCCCGACTGGCCGACCCTGCGCCAGATCATGGTGGACAAAATCTATGCCCTGCTGGCGGCCGAAAGAGGGGTCGAGAAAACCAATTTCGGCGGCTGGCAGAGTGAGGACGACCTCTACCGGCATGCGGAATTCCGCTGGCTCATCGGCCGCATCATGGCGCTGGCCAACACGCTCGCGCCGCAGTTCGCGCAAGGCCGTCAGTTCGACGACGGTCTGCTGTGGGCCAACGTCAACCGCAAAGGCGATTTCAACGCCCTGCATACGCACCCGGACACCGTGCTCTCGGGTGTGGTCTATCTAAAATTCGCCCATGAGGAGCAGGGCGTCATCCAGTTTCTCGATGCGCGCGAAGGCAGTCCGACTTCCCAGTGGCGCTGCTTCATGCGCCTTGAGCAGAGCACCACTTTGACCAGTGAGGTCCACGCCGTGGTGCCGTGTGAGGGGGCCATCCTGTTCTTCCCGGGCTGGCTGAAACATTGGGTCACGCCCAATCAGACCGATGAAGACCGCGTCTCGGTATCGTTCAATATCCGCCTGCAATAGACCGCTGTGAGTTCTCTCCGGCGGTCCTGACGGCTCTGCAACCCGCGCCGCGCGACACGGCGCGCGAATTGAGTTAAGCTGCCGGCGCACTTCAGCGTACTGCCCGCCGGTTACTTCGACGCCTACCCGCGCCCAGACTCATCGCTCAATCGACGACGGTTGCACTTCGACCGCCGACCCAATTCTAAGGCTGGATATCTATGACATTTGCTTCCCTCGGCCTCGCCGACACACTGCTGCGCGCGGTCGCTGCGCAGGGCTATGACACTCCCACCCCTATTCAGCTCAAAGGCATTCCCGCCGTACTGAGCGGCCGTGACGTCATGGGCGCGGCCCAGACTGGAACCGGCAAAACCGCCGCCTTCACGCTGCCGTTGTTGCAGAAACTGGCCGAAAACACGCCGCCAAATCGGCCGATACGCGCACTCATTCTGTCGCCGACACGCGAACTCGCGGCGCAGATCCATGCCAGCGTCGTCGACTACGGCAAGTTTCTCTCGCTGCGCTCGGCGGTGGTCTTCGGCGGCGTCAATATCAACCCGCAAATCGATCAGCTGCGCAAAGGCGTCGATATCCTGATCGCCACGCCAGGTCGACTGCTCGATCTGCACTCGCAGGGCGTAACGCGTTTCAGCGGGTTGGAGATACTGGTGCTGGACGAAGCCGACCGCATGCTCGACATGGGTTTCATCCGTGACATCCGTCGCATCCTCGCCGTCCTGCCGGCGCGCCGCCAGAACCTGCTGTTCTCAGCGACTTTCTGCGATGAAATCCGCCAGCTCGCCAAAGGGCTGCTGCATCAACCGGTGGAAATTTCCGTCACCCCCGAACGCGTTGCCGCCGAGACCGTAGAACAGCATGTCTACCAGATTGACCAGGACACCAAGCCGGCACTGCTCAGTCATCTGATCCGCTCGAACAACTGGCACCAGGTGCTGGTGTTCACCCGAACAAAACATGGCGCCGACAGGCTCGCCAAACGACTGCTCCGCGACAATATCGACGCCGCTGCCATCCACGGCAACAAGAGCCAGAATGCGCGAACGCGTGCACTGGCTGATTTCAAGGGTGGACGCGTACAGGTGCTGGTCGCAACCGACATCGCAGCGCGCGGCCTTGATATCGAAGAACTGCCGCAGGTCGTCAATTTCGAGCTGCCGCATGTGCCGGAAGATTATGTCCATCGTATCGGCCGTACCGGGCGCGCCGGATCGACTGGCGCCGCCGTGTCGCTGGTCTCGCGCGAGGAATCAGCGCAATTGAAAGGCATCGAACGACTGCTGCGCCGCAGCCTGCCGCGGGTCGCCGTTCCGCAGTTCGAAAGCCTGCAGCCTGTTGCAGCTCATGTCGCGCCGACGTCCGTTGCACCGAATCCGCCACGCCAGAATCAGGGCAAACGGCGTCCGCAGAATGGCAGCAATGCCAATCGCGGCGGAAATGGAAACCGCGGTGCCGGCAGCAATGGAAACGGCGCTCGCAATGGCAATGGCAGCGGGAATACCAATGGCAACAATAACGGTAACCGCGCAGTGACCAGCAAGCGCATGTCCATTGCGTGAATAATCAGCCTGAGTAATCAACCTTCGTCATCAGCCCCGGCAATAAGCGAAATGCGCCATTTCTACGCTCGCATGGCGGGCTGCTGACCACCGCTCTCACCCCACGCGCAGGTGCTGCAATGCGCAGCATTGCGGCGCGCACAGCAAGCTTGCGTAACGGCGCTGAGCCTGCTTGAATTGCGCTCGCATCGCTGTTCGTGAGGGGAGAAAATCATGGTCGCGACAGGTACGCCGACTCAGCTCGGCTATCTCGGTCTTGGCGTCAGCAGGCTCGACGCCTGGGTCGACTATGCAACACGCATACTGGGTCTCGAAGCACTGCCGGCGGAAGCTGATGGTAGCCAACTACTGCGCATGGACGAACACCACCATCGCTTCATTCTGCAGCAGGACTCGATTGACGATCTGAATCTGATTGGCTGGGAAGTTCAGGACGAACGCAGCCTCGATGCGCTGGCCACACGCCTGCGCGATGCTGGCGTTGCCGTTACGGCCGGCGACAGCGCGGCGTGCGAACGCCGCCACGTCGTTCAGCTGATCGCGTTTACCGACCCCAATGGTATCCATAGCGAGGCGTACGCCGGCCCGCTGATCAACCGAGCCCAGCCATTCCACAGTCCCCGTCCGTTATCCGGTTTTGTCGCCGGCGATCTCGGTTTTGGTCACATCACGATGACCGTCGACAATCTCGACGCCAGCCTGCATTTTTACCGTGATGTGATGGGATTGCGCATGAGCGACTGGATCCGCCCGCAACCCGAAAGAGGGGTCAAGTCCAATCTCAATCTCGCTTTCCTCCACTGTAATCCCCGGCACCATTCGCTCGCTTTCTGGGAGATGAAATTGCCGAAACGCCTGCATCACTTCATGGTCCAGGTAAACGCGCTGGACGACGTCGGCGATACCTACTATCTCTGTCAACGCAAGGGCGTGCCGATAGATCTTTCGCTTGGCCGGCATACCAACGATCAGATGCTGTCGTTCTACATGAAGACACCGTCCGGATTCGATGTCGAATTCGGCTGGGGTGCCATTGAGATCGACGACGACAACTGGACGGTGCAACTCCATACCAACGGTTCGAGCTGGGGACACCTGCCGACCGAACAGCACTGAACGGCAGGCAGTCATGTCCGATTTCGCATCGCTTGTCGATCTCGACCGGCGCACGGTCAGTCCCAGAGTTTTTATTCAGGACGACGTCTATCGCGCCGAACAGGAAAATATATTTGCCCGCTCCTGGCTCTACGTCGCGCACGAGAGTCAGGTCCCGGAGCCGAATGACTATCTGACCACGTTCATGGGCGAAGAGCCCGTGTTGGTCACCCGCGATGCGAACGGCAGGCTGCGCGTGTTCGTCAATTCCTGCCGCCATCGCGGCATGCGGATCTGCCGGCGCGATCACGGCAATCAGAAGCTGTTCGTCTGTCCCTATCATGGCTGGAGCTATGACACCGAAGGCCGTCTGCGCGGCGTGCCGCAACTCGACAGCGCCTATCACAACGAACTCGATCGCGACGAATGGGGTTTGATTGAGGTACCACGAGTCGAGTCATTTCGCGGCCTCGTGTTCGCCAACGGCAATGCAGACGCGCCTGCCCTTATCGATTATCTCGGTGACATGGCCTGGTATCTGGATATCGTATTGAATCGCTCGCGCAACGGGACGGTCGCGATGCCCGGCTGTCACCGCTGGCGTCTGGGCGGCAACTGGAAACTCGCAGCCGAACAGTTCAGCGGCGATAACTATCATACCGGCGCGCTTCATCGCAGCATGCTGCAGATCGGTCTCGGCCCGCAGGGTGATTATCGCGGTAACAATCCGTGGGTGCGCGACTTCGAAGTCAACTGCGGCAACGGCCATGGCTGGATCAATTTCGACGTCGATGGCGGCGAGCTCGCCCCCGCTCAGGCAGCGCATTTCGCGCGCCTGCGCGAGGAAGCGCGTGAAATGCTGACACCGGCGCAAGCCGATCTCATCCTGACCATTCACGTCGGCACGGTATTCCCGAATTTTTCGATCATTTCGTTTCTCGGTTTTACCAGTGTTCGGGTCTGGCATCCGCGTGGGCCGAAATCGCTCGATGTGTGGTCGTACGGTCTGATCGAGCGTGACGCGCCGCCGGAAGTTGTCGATATCACACGCAGGATGATGGGCCTCACGTTTTCCGCCTCGGGCATTTTTGAACAGGATGACGGTGTTGCCTGGGGTGATATCGCCAGCTTTCAGGGCGGCGTTCTGCGCCGTGACTATCCGTTCAACTATCAGATGGGTCACGGTCACGGGCGGCACATGGATGACAAACCCGGGCTCATTCATCCGCCGTCGACCGAGATTGGCGTTTTCGGTCTGTACGCAAAATGGCACGAGATGATGTCGCGATGAGTCTCGTCCTGCGACATGAATTCGAGAGCGTGCTGGTCGACGAATACTGGTTGCTCGACAACGACCAGTTCGAGGATTGGCTGGCTCTCATGGCTGACGACATCCGCTACTGGGGCCCCGTGCGCCAGGATCTCGATCGCGGCGAGGAGGATTTTCATCGCCCGCATCTGCTGACCCATTTCGACGAGAACCGCATAACGATGGGGCTGCGCGTCGCGCGTCTGCGTACCGGCTCGGCACATGCCGAAGAGCCGCCATCGCGCGTGCGGCACTTCGTCTCCAATGTGAAAATCCTCGCAGTGGAAACGCCGGACGTAGTGCGGGTGGCGTCGAATTTCATGGTTTTCCGCAGCCGTTCAGGGCGTGAGGAATACTGTTTCGTTGGCAGCCGTCGCGACTGCTGGGCGCGCATCGACCAGCGCTGGCGTCTACGCGAACGCATGATCATTTTCGATCACGACCTCATCGACAACATCACGGTATTCTTCTGAGTCAGGTATTTACGATGGACGCACGTGCCCTCGCTCTGTTCGATTTGTCCGGCCGCGTCGCCATCGTCACCGGTGGTGCCAAAGGTATCGGTCGCGGCATTGCCGAGAATCTCGCTGTCGCCGGCGCCGCCGTGGTGGTTGCCGATGTCGACGCCGAGGCAAATCAAACCTGTGCCGCGGCAATCGTCGCAGCCGGTGGCCGTTCACTCGCGGTGACCTGCGATATGGCTGACGAGGCCGCCATCGCCGAGCTTGTTCGACAGACTATCGAACATTTCGGGCATCTCGACATCGTCGTCAACAACGCTGCCGTCTATCCGATGTCGCCGATAGCCGAAATGTCGACGGCACTGTGGGATCAGGTGATCGGTATCAATCTGCGCGGTGTATTCCTGTTGACGCGCGCGGCATTTCCGCACTTGATCCGCGCGGGTGCGCACGGACGCCTGATCAATATCTCGTCGATCGATACCTGGAAAAGCTATGTGGGCATGGGCCATTACGATGCGAGCAAGGGCGGTCTCGAGGCGTTCACGCGCTCGTGCGCACTCGAACTCGCTCCGCATGGTGTGACCGCAAACGCGATTGCACCGGGCGCGGTCAAAACGCCCGGTTCACTGACGGTGCGCAGCAATCTGTCGCGCGCCCGCGGCGAGTCGACAACCGACGCCGTTGACGCCGAATTCGCCACGCGCATTCCTCTCGGCACCTGGGCAACACCGGACCAGATTGGCCAGGCAACCCTTCTGCTCGCGCTGCCGGCCGCGGGTTACATCACCGGCCAGACCATCTACGTCGATGGCGGCCTCAAGCTCACGATGTAGGAGACGCTCATGAAACTGCCTTTCTCGCGAAGCGAAGCGCGCGTCTGGGCGCGTGAAACGATGCACGGCGTAGCCAACGTGGTGACGCCGACGTTCACGCGCGATCTGTCCGACATCAACGACGCAGCCACGCGCCATGATATCCGTCTCGAGATTGAGTACGGCTTCTGGGGCACGCTGATGGTTTCCGAAGTCGCCATCACGCTCGATGAATATGCCCGCTTTGTTGCCAGCGGCGCCGAGGAAGCGCAAGGCCGCCTGCATCTCATCCATCATGCGAGTTTCAATTCGCTGGAAGACAACATCGCAGCGGCACAGCTGACCGAGACGCGCGGCGCTGAACTCGCCCTGCTCGGCTATCCCCCGACGTTCTATCCCAGAGATGCCGAGGCCATTTACGCCTATACGCGGGCGTTCTGCGATGCCACGCAACTCGGGGTCATTCTGTTTCCGGTCCCGCTGTGGGGTTTCGAGCGCATTCATCCTTCGGCGGGCTTCAGTCCACAGCTCATTGAGCGCCTGCTCGACGACTGCCCGAATATCGTCGCTATCAAGGCAGAAGGTGGCATGCCCAGCATCGGCGGCTTCGTCGATGTGTACAACCGATTCCGAGATCGCGTACTGGTCATCGAGCCTATCGAGAGCAACGGTCTGCCGATGGCGACGCTGATCGACATGCAATTCATGGGTACCAGCAATTACGAATATTACGGAGCGACCATTCCACGCATCTTCAAGCTGATCCGCGACGGTCAGATCAATACGGCAATGGACGAATACTGGACCATTTTTCCAGGCCGACAGGCAAGTACGGCTGCAATGGCCGTGCTCGCCGGTTCGAATTTCCTGCATCGCATGCTGTGGAAATACCAGGGCTGGCTGCAGGGTTTCAATGGCGGTCCGCTGCGCGCGCCGAGTATGCGGCTGGTCGATCGTCAGATGAAGCCGCTGCGTCACGCCTTGATTCAGAGTGGATTCAAGCTCGAAGAACTCGACGACAGCGAGTTCTTTGTCGGCCGGAATCCGCGCTGAGCGACGCGCCGTGCCTCTGATCCTGGGCCCGAGGGACGTCCAGCGCGCAAGCTCGATGCGCATGCTGATCGATGCCATCGAGAGCGGCATCCGTGAACAGGCGCTTGGCAACGTGGTCATGCCGGTGCGCCAGAATCTCCCAACCTCCAATGGGTTCTTCCGCATCATGCCCTGCGTCATGCGCGACGGTGGGCGGATGGGCATCAAGATATTCAATGGCTCGGTTGTGCACGGCGTGCGTTACGTCATCCTGATCTACGACGAGAAAAGCGGCGAACTCCTGTGCCTGATGGATGCGGCCTATCTCACCGGTGCACGTACCGGTGCGACTACCGGCATCGCGACGCGGTACCAGGCACGCAGCGATGCGCATACAGTCGGCATCATTGGTTCGGGTCTCGAGGCACGAACGAATTTTGAAGCCGTCTGCGCGGTGCGTGACATAACTTCGGCCAGGGTCTATTCGCCGACGCCCGTCAATCGTGAGCGGTTCGCCGAAGAAATGAGTACGCGACTTGGCGTTGGCGTCGAACCTGCCGCAAGCGCGCAAGCGGCAGTCACCGGGTGCGACATTGTCGTCGTCGCCACCAACACCAGTGCTCACGCCGACGCCATTGCCTACCAGGGTGCGTGGATGGAACGTGGCCAGCACATCAATTCCATTGGCGCGACTGGTGGCCAGTTGCGTGAGATCGATCCAGCCTGTTTCGCGCGCGCCGATCGCATCCTGGTCGACTCGCTGGACCAGGTGCGCGGCGAATCCGGCGATTCGTTTGCCGCCATCGCGGTTGGCGCCTGGAACGAATCACGCATGCTGGAGTTGCCGGACGCGCTGAACGGCGTTCCCGCTCGCACAACAGACAGCGAGATCACACTGTTCAAGTCGGTCGGCACTGCGGTGCAGGACATCATGGCCGGCTTCGCCGTCTATGCCGAAGCGCAACGGCTCGGGCTCGGCGTCGTGACGCCCGAATTCATGGAACACAAACTTTTCTGAGGGCGTAGCGAAATGGAAGTCGGCATTTTCTATGCGCCAGTGATCGGTCCGGCAAGTGCGCTCGAACGCGGCATGGCGGGCCAGGACACCGAGCTCTATCAGACCATGCTCAAGCATCTGATCGAGCAAGCCCGCTATCTGGACAAACACGGCTATTACGGGATTGCATTCACCGAGCACCACCTGCAGGTCGAAGGCATTACCGTCTCGAACAATCCCATCATGCTCGATCAGTACGTCGCGGCGCGTACCGAGCGCATCCGCGTCGGTCAGTTGGGCCTGGTACTGCCGCCGTCGAACCCACTCCGCGTGGCCGAAGACATTGCGGTACTCGATCAGATGACGCAGGGTCGTGCATTCGCCGGCTTCGCCCGCGGCATCCAGTCGCGCTGGGTCAACATCCTTGGTCAGCATCTGCCAGGACTTGCCGACAATCTCACCGACCCGGCCGCTTATGAAGCGGCCAAACGAGAAATTTACGGTGAATGCATCGAGATCATCAAAAAAGCCTGGACCGAAGAGAGCTTCAGTTATCAGGGCAAGTACTGGCAGATCCCGGTCCCGAACATCGACTGGGCGGCGCGTGATTTGAGCCGTGAGATTGGTGCCGGAATTGCGCCCGACGGCCGCGTCACCGCGGTTGGTATTGCGCCGCGCCCCTATCAAAAGCCTTACCCGCCTTTGTTCGAACCTTTCGGGTTTTCCGAAGACACCGTTGAACTGGCGGCCTCGCGCGGCCTGGTGCCTGTCGCCATCATTACCGACAAGACGATTCTGCAGGGGCAGATCCGTGCGGCGCAGCGCGGCTACGCCCGCGCCGGCCATGATTATCCGCTCGGCCGCGGCATGGGCATCGCACGGGAAATCGTGCTGGCCGATACCGAAGAAGAAGCCTGGCGGCTGGGTCGCATGGCAAGCTGGGAATGGACGCAGTTCTTTGCACGTTTCGGTTTCAATGCCGTGCTTGCCCATCCCGGTGAGGACTACCGCAGCATTCCCAACACCTGGGAATCGCAGGTCGAGCGCGGCTTCGCCTGCTGCGGTACGCCCGATACCGTCACACGCCAGCTCGAAACGATGCTGGCTGGCGCCAATGTCGACTATTTATGGCTGTTCACGCATGCTGAACTCATCCCGCAGGACGCCATGATGCGCCACTTCGAACTGCTGACCGAGAAAGTCCTGCCGCGCTTCACTGCCAGCATCCGGTGAGCGGCCGCATCATCCATAACAGGGGGAAGTCATGATTACCAAAGGCATCAAGGAACTTTGCGCCGACGCCGAACGCGAAATAGAAACCATGACCGTCGAGCAGGTGTTGGCGGTCAAGGACGATCCGAACGTGCTGATAGTCGATATTCGCGATGTCCGCGAACTATGGCGCGACGGTGCCATCCCCGGCTCGACGCATGCACCGCGTGGCATGCTCGAGTTCTGGGTCGACCCGGCGAGCCCCTATCACCGCGAGGAATTTGCAGCCGGCAAGAAGTACATTTTTTACTGCGCCGGCGGCATGCGCTCGGCGTTGGCCGCACAGTCCGTCCATCGCATGGGCCTCGCGCCCGTTGCCCACATGGCTGGTGGCTACGGTGCCTGGGTCAAGGCCGGCGGACCGACGGAAGTCCGGGAAGCAAAACTGCCGAAGCCGAAATCGTGAGCCGCGCTGGCTGACGATCAGAGGTTCAACCCGGTGCCTTCGGCGAACTGGCGCATACAGAAATAATCGCGCCAGCCGGTAATCTTGTCGCCGCGGACTTCGAAGGCGCCAGCCACCGGCAGCCCGAAAGCGCGCCCGCCGGGCGGCGCAAAATGATCGAGTCGCTCGTTCATGACCAGATTGCCGACAGCGACCTGGCGCAGTGTTTCGACACGCACCGGGCCGGTCAGCTCAAAAAATCCGGCCAGCACGTCGCGCACACCGGCTGGGCCACGTACCGGTGGGAATGGCATGTTCTGATACACGCAGTCATCGGCGATATACGCCAGCGACGCGTCGAGACCATCGTGGTTCAGCGCCGCACAGAACGCATTGACGACTTCTTCAGGTGACATGTTGAAAACTCCTCTGCATTAGTCGTTCAGCTCCACTGCCCACCGCGCGCCGGTTTGAATACCGCTTTTGCACGCGCCTTGCCAGTGGGTTTCGCTGGCAGTTTGCCCGTCGTTTTGACATTCGTTTGCCGACGCGACTCGGCTGCTGGTACGAGTTTACCCTCGCCTTCGCCGATCAGATCGTTACGGTTCATCGTCTGAAGCGCTCCGCGCAGCAGGTCGAAATTCGCTTTGTCGTGATAGCGCAGCAGCGCTTTGTGCAACCGGCGCTGAGCCGGATCCTTAACCGCCAGTACCCGCTCGCCTTTATAGCTCAGCTTCTTCAACGGATTACGGCCCGAGTGGTACATCGCCGTCGCCAGCGCCATCGGTGACGGATAGAAAGTCTGCACCTGATCGACACGGAACTTGTTGCGCTTCAACCAGAGTGCAAGCTTGACCATGTCGGAGTCTTCGCACCCCGGATGGGCGGCAATGAAATACGGGATCAGGTATTGCTCTTTGTCGGCCTCGCGCGAGTAGCGATCGAACAATTTCTTGAAGCGGTAATAGCTGCTCATACCGGGCTTCATCATTTTAGCGAGTGTCGCATCCTCGCTGTGCTCCGGCGCAATCTTCAAGTAACCGCCGACGTGATGGGTGACCAGTTCGCGCACATACTCCTCATCGAGTACAGCGAGGTCGTAGCGCAGCCCGGATGCGATCAGAATGCGTTTGATGCCAGGCAGTGCGCGCGCTTTGCGATACAACGCCGTGGTTGGCGCGTGGCTCGTTTCAAGATTGCTGCACACCGTCGGATAGACACACGAGAGTCGCCGGCAACTGGCCTGGATCGCGTCATCCTTGCAGTTCAGGCGATACATGTTCGCGGTCGGCCCGCCGAGATCGGAAATGACGCCGGTAAACCCCGGCACTTTTTCGCGGATGTCCTCGATCTCTTTCAAGATCGATTCTTCCGAACGGCTCTGGATCACGCGGCCTTCGTGTTCAGTAATCGAGCAGAAGGTGCAGCCGCCAAAGCAGCCGCGCATGATGTTGACCGAGGTCTTGATCATGTCGTATGCCGGAATGCGCGCATCCCCGTACGAAGGATGCGGCCGCCGCTGATACGTCAGATCGAACACGCCGTCCATTTCCGGCGTGGTCAGCGGGATAGGCGGCGGATTCACCCAGACTTCGCGCGATCCATGGCGCTGGATCAGCGGGCGGGCGTTGTGCGGGTTGGACTCCTGATGCAGTACACGCGAAGCATGCGCATAGAGCACGGCGTCCTTGCTGACTTTCTCGAACGAGGGCAGACGGATATAGATGGGTCCGCCAGTCTCGCGTGCGCGCCGTTGCAACGGCATCGGCACGATTCGTATTGGCTTCACGGTGATGCCATTCGCGTCAACCGTGCCTGTCTCACCGCGTTCGCAGCTATCGGCTTCGTCGCCATAGAGATAAGGATTCGGCAGCCGGGCGATATCCTTCGGCCAATCGACACGCGTCGAATCGAGCTCGGTCCAGCCGGCCGGCGCTTCGCGTTTCAGAATGGCCGTGCCGCGGATGTCGTCGAGCGCACTCAGCGGTTCGCCGCGACCCAGGCGGTGCGCAACTTCGGCAATGGCGCGCTCGGCATTTCCATACAGGAGAATATCGGCGTTGCTGTCGACCAGTACCGAGCGCCGCACTTCGTCGCTCCAGTAATCGTATTGCGCGATCCGGCGCAAGCTGGCCTCGATGCCGCCAATGACGAGTGGGACGTCGCGAAACGCCTCGCGGCACCGCTGGCTGTAGACAATCACTGCGCGATCGGGCCGCCGTCCGCTTTCACCGCCAGGCGTATAGGCGTCGTCGCTGCGCATGCGTAGATCCGCCGTATACCGGTTGATCAGGGAATCCATATTGCCGGCAGTGATGCCGAAAAACAGATTGGGCCGGCCAAGCGCAGCGAACGGTTCGGCACTGTGCCAATCGGGTTGCGCGATGATGCCGACGCGGAATCCCTGCGCCTCGAGGAAGCGCCCCATGACGGCCATGCCGAAACTCGGGTGATCGATATACGCATCGCCGGTGACGATGATGATGTCGCAGGAATCCCACCCGAGGATATCCATTTCGGCACGCGACATCGGCAACCACGGCGCGATGCCATAGCATTCCGCCCAATAGGGGGAATAGCTGAACAGATCGGGGGCGGTCAGTTGCATATCGGCAGGATGGCGCGCGGAATAAGCGGCATTTAAGCATAATTCTGCGCTGCTTGACGATTTGCTTTTCCGTTTGCGCCTTTCACGGAGACCGGCGGCGACGTCAGCTTTGCTCAGGGACACGCTGCAAGTACATCCATGTAAGCTCCGGTGCGCACATCCCTGTGCGCACAGGGTCCCTGATCAAAGCTGACGCCACCACCTGTAAAAGTTCATGGCCGCAAACGGAAGAGCTAGCGTGCTGTTCCTGTTTCCCCTGCATGGCCCAGGTCGAGGTGTGGGATGCGCGCTTCGGGACCGTGAAAATACAGGGATGTATTTTCTCCAGCCTACATGGACGTACTTGTGGCGTGTCCCGAAGCGCGCATCCCACGCCGCGACCGACCCTTGCCACCGAGTAAAACGGGACGCAGGAACGCCTAGCCTCCAGCTCTCAGTGCAGCCAGATACTTAAACAGCAGGCGGGCGGATTTCGGAGCGTGATGGCCGGCGCGTTCTTTCTGACTGGCGCGGATGAGCTGGTTGATGTGCTGGCGGTCGAGCGTCGGAAAGCGTGCAATCAGATTCGACAGGGTGGCTTGGTCGCCGTCGATCAGGGCTTCACGCCAGGCTTCGACTTCATGCATCGCCTCGACTTCGGCGTGCAGTGGTTTGCGCAGCGCTGCCAGGGCCTGCGCTGCGGCATCGTGATCTTCGCGGGCCAGCAGGCCCACGCAATAACGCAACTGCCGTTGCAGCGCGCCACGCTTCAAATTGCGCGCCAGCGCGAGCGCTTCCATGACAGCTTCCGGGAGCGGCATTGCACGCAGTTGACGTTCGGGCAACGCGACGAGGTCACGGGCCAGCGGCAGCAATGCGCGCCATTCGCGTTTTACCTGCGATTTGCTTTTGGCGGTATCGCCGTCATCGTCGAACGCGGTATCGTCAACGCCAACGTCAGCGTCGCTGTCGGCAATGTCATCGTCATCGCCCGCGGCGTACTTCTGCATGGCTGCGAATCCTGTCGTGACGTCGGCTCAATGTGCCCGGTTGCGCTTCAGCTGATAGCAGCCGTTGGCAAGCTGACCGAACATACTGTCGATTTCCGGGTGCCGTACCGGCCCGCCGCTTTCGTCGACGAGCAGATTCTGTTCCGAAACGTAAGCGACGTAGGTTGTTTCGGCATTCTCTGCCAGCAGATGGTAATACGGTTGCTCTTTGCTCGGTCGGACGTCCTCAGGGATCGACAGCCACCACTCCTCGGTATTGTTGAAGGTCGGATCGACATCGAAGATGACGCCGCGAAAAGGGAATAGACGGTGACGGACGACCTGGCCGATCTGGAATTTGGCGGTGCGGTGTATCGTGGTCATTCTCAGGTCATTCCAGTGGTCGGGACGCATGTTGCCGCTATCGCGCTACCATGCGCGCTGCAGCCGGACACCGGCGCTCCCCGGTTATTCTGCATGGCGATGACGCATCATACGATCTTACGGCTGTCGCGGGCGCTGGAACGCGCCACACTCGCCCTCGCAATGGTGGCGTTGACTTTTCGCGCAACGCTTTACTGGCAGCTGCCGCCGCCGTCCGGCGCTGCTTATGGGCGGGGCGACCTCATCGACTTTGGACTGACAGCAGCGCTGTTTCTGCTGGCCGGAGTAACCGCGGCCAGTGGTCTTGGACTGGCCATCAAAGGCACGCGCGACCAGATGGGGGCGGCTTACCGCCCGATGGTGGTCGGCATGACCACGTTCACCGTCTATTATTTTCTGAATCCGCTGGTGCCACGCCTGTGGTAAGGACCAGGGTCCTGAGCCACCAGCGGGCGATTGATTTCGACCACTCGCAAGGAGCCGTCATGCAAGAACCTGAATTCCAGATGATTGAGACCAATGGCGTTACGCTGCGCACTGTCGTCAGCGGTGACGGGCCGTTGGTCATTTTGCTGCATGGCTGGCCGCAGAGCTGGTACCTGTGGCGGCATCAGATCGCGCCATTGGCAGCGGCTGGCTACCGCGTCGCCGTGCCCGATCAGCGCGGTTATGGCGGCAGCAGCAAACCGCCGGCCATCAGCGATTACAACATTCGCGCCCTGGCCGGTGATGTCGCCGGACTCGCGCGCGCACTCGGCTACGCGGAGTTCAATCTCATCGGCCATGACTGGGGCTGCCTGGTGGCCTGGAATACTGCCCTGCTGCATCGCGACACCTGCCGTTCCGTGATGGGTCTGTCGGTCCCGTTCTGGCGCCCGACCGACGCTACCATCAACCCACCGGGTTTCGATGATCGCTTCTGGTACATGCGTTATTTCCAGCCACCCGGTGTCGTCGAAGCGGAACTCGAGCGCGATCTCGAAGCAAGCCTGCTGCAGCTCTACTACGGTTTGTCGGCCGATTCACCGTACGGCGCCTGGATGCGCCAGCTCGAGTTCCCGCATACCGTCGGCCTGCTCGATGCGTTACCGAAAACCGATAAGTTGCCGCGCTGGCTGACACAAGAAGATTTTGAATACTACGTTTCACAATACCGAATGAGCGGCTTTCGCGGACCCTGCAACTGGTATCGCAATCTGCCGACGATGGCGGCGCTGACGCCAGAACTGGAGAGCGCGCGTTTCACCCAGCCTGCCGCTTTCGCGTCCGGTGCGGAAGACGACGTGCTGCTCTACGATCCGAACTGGCGTGCGTGGTTTCCAAACGCTTTCGATGATCTGCGTTTCATCGAAATCATCGATGGCGCGGGTCACTGGTTACAAGTTGAGGCGCCGCAGAAAACAACCGATGTCATGCTGCGTTTTCTTGCTGAGGTCGAACCTCGGTAGGCAATTGCAGCACGAACTAGGTTGCTGTCATTTGCATACGCGGAGTAGCGGTCCTGCCGGGCATCCGCTCCGTCACTGAGTGGTACGCTCCTCCGCGGATGCCCGGCAGGACCGAGTCAGGCGCAGCAGGAAGATCCCGGCGACGAAACTGCGGCACATCTGGCACGGCGCAAAGGCGGTGGCGGACCTTCACGGAGGAGCGTACCACTCAGTGACGGAGTGAAGGTCCGTCACCGCCGGACCCCCGGCACTTGTGCGTGCTAATCATCGAACTGCGGAAAATATTCGGCGCGCGCAACAGCGGTTATCCAGCGCAGAATTTCGTTGAACACGATTGGCGTGCGCGATGGGTCGATGGCATCGGCGTAGTCTGGCGACAGCGGTAATGGTTGTGTCCGCGCGTAGAGCGCGGCACAGCCGACATACTCACCCTGCTGGGCGTCATTGACGTTCGCCAGCAGCGCACGGAAGCGTTCTTCCGCACGCGCGTTCATCATCCACGCATAACGTTCACCGCGTCTGGCCAGACCGAGATCGTCGGCGCCATCCCAGAACATCGCGGCGGGATTCGAGGTACAGGCGCTGGCCAGCGCGACGAACGCCGCCAGACTGCCGCCACCGATGCGAAAGATGAGTTCGCGGGTGAATTCCCACAGCGTCTCCATCGTCGCTCGATCCGGCAATCGACCATCGTCGAGTTCGCCGTAAGCACGCGGCAGCTGCAGCAAGAGGTTCCAGCACATCGCGAGTGCCGTTGCGGTGCCACCCATCACCAGGGTTGGCGCATTGCCGCCGACTGAACCTGAAGCTGCGTCGCGTCGCGGCAGCAGTGCACGCAGCGAGACATAACGTGCGGCATCGACGTCGAATGCAAGCGGACACCGACCGCTCTGCAATTCGCCGGCCCAGGCCGAAGTCGATTGTTCGAGAATTTGACTCATCACGACCAGCGGCGCGAGCGCTGCTGCTTTGATCCGCGATGCCGGACTTCCTCCACCATCAGCCGCGAGCATCGCTCCTCGCATACCGTCAATCGTGATCAGGTGTCTTTCGCCTCCTCGTACTATCTGCACCTGCGAACCGAGCGCGCGTGGATCACCAGCGATCGCCGCGCTGACATGGGTCCAGAAAGCTTCGATGTAGGCGACGCTCTCGCGGCTGGCTGTCGCAACTATCGGCTCGGCAACATTCGATTCGCGTGTATGTCGCACGCGAACGAACGTGGCGTTGGCAGCCTCCAACAGCTCATCGACAGCATATGGGTAGGGCGTCGATTGCGAGAGCGTGGATGACCAACCCATTATTCACTGACTCCGCGAGTTGTCGTGCCGATGCACCAGGTCGAACCTGACTCCAGAATAGCAAGCCGGGACGGCCGCGCCTAACGGACAGCCGAAAGCGGTAATGCTGCCAGGAGCGCATGGCACGCAATTTCTGCACTGGCGTGCGCCGCACTATTCCGAAACAATGCCGCATGATTGTTGACCTGCACACGCATACGACCGCTTCGGACGGTACGCTCTCGCCACAAGCGTTGATTGACGCAGCGTCGGCGGCTGGTGTCACGCTGTTGTCGATTACCGATCACGATGCCGCCGATGCCTATCGCAACCTGACGGTGCCGGCCGAGCTGACGTTGATACCCGGCGTGGAATTTTCCACCGCTCATGCGCATACCGGGATCCACGTGCTCGGGCTGAAGGTTGCGCTCGAGCATCGTGCCATGCGCGATGCGCTCTTCGGCCAGCGGATGGCCCGCCAGCAGCGTGCGCAGCGGATTGCCGAGAAGCTCGCACACCGTGGCTATGCCGATGCTTACGCCGGTGCCGCGCGGCATGCCGGCGATGGGGTCATCGGACGACCGCACTTTGCGGCCTGGCTGGTCGAGATCCGTGCTGCCAGCAGCGTCGATCAGGCATTCCGCAAATTTCTCGGTCGTGATGGAGGTTACATCGACGGCTGGGCCAGCATGCCGGATTTGGTTGCCGCGATCCGCGAGGCTGGCGGTATCGCCGTCCTGGCCCATCCGGCCAAATACAAGCTGACGCGTGCGCGACTCGATCGTCTGGTAACGGCATTTGTCGACGCTGGCGGCAGTGCACTCGAAGTGATTTCCGGTCTGCAGCGGCCGGACATCACGCGTGATCTGGCGGCACTCGCTACGCGTCACGGGCTGGCCGCTTCACTCGGCTCGGATTTTCATCAGCCGGGACAATCATGGGCCGCGCTCGGCCGGCTGTCGCCGTTGCCGCCGGAATGTGTACCGGTGTGGGCAAATTGGTGATAACGCCGGCGCGCCAGGCGCGTCGGTCGCGACCCTGCGACTATAATGCGCGTCACTGTCTGCCACTTTCCCTGAAGCCGAGGTTCACCATGCTCCTGCACCGTCATGCCCTGCTCGCCGCACTATTGTTGACGAGTCCTCTTATTCAGGCCGACGCGACCAGCCTCGAGCAGGCCGCCACCGGCGCACATCGCTCGCCAGAAAATATCGCGCGCAACAGCTGGCGTCATCCACTCGAGACGCTGACGTTCTTTGGCATACGACCGGACATGACGGTGGTCGAGGTCTGGCCTGGCGACGGTGGCTGGTATACCGAGATTCTGGCGCCTTACCTGCGCGACCAGGGCACCTACTACGGCGCGAACTACGACGGCAGCACAGGCGTCGAGTATTTCAAGAAAGGCGCTCAGGCGTATCGCGACAAGCTGGCGGCCACACCGGCCATCTACGATAAAGTCGTTGTCACCGCTCTGATGCCACCGGTCACCACGGTCGCGGCGCCGCCCGGCAGTGCCGATCTGGTCGTGACGTTTCGCAATCTGCATAACTGGGTTCGCGACGATCGTGCCGAAGCCATGTTCAAGGCGATGTTCGAGGTGCTGAAACCGGGTGGTACCCTCGGCCTCGTCGCACATCGCGGAAGCGCTGAAATGGTCGGTAAGGAAGCAGCGAAAACCGGTTATCTCGCCGAGAGTGAAGCGCTGCGTCTGGCTGCCGCAGCCGGCTTCGAATTCGTTGCCCGAAGCGAGATCAACGCCAACCCCAAAGATACCAGGGACCACGAAGGCGGGGTGTGGTCATTACCGCCCAACTACGCCATGGGCGAGAAGGATCGCGCGAAATACGAAGCCATCGGCGAGAGCGATCGCATGACCTTGAAGTTCGTCAAGCCGGCAGCTTGAATTCTGACGGCGTACGGCTGCAGTCGTGATGGCGGCGCGGTCAGACTCAGTACGTCATGACTCAATGCAACGTGACGCGGGACTGCCCCAGCTCGCGCAGTCGATTTTCGAGTTCGGTTTTGACCGCCGCAGTCGGTGCGAGCGAAATGGCCTGCGCGAGATCGTGGCGGGCCATGTCGACCGCGCCCACGGCGCGCCATAGATCGACGCGTTCGATATGTATCGGGAAGGCGTCACGCGCGATGGCGAGCTGATAGTCTGACAACTCCAGCGCGCCGACATGATCGCCGCGACCTTGCGCGAGTCCACGCAGGTTGTTCAGCATGCGCAGGACCATATCCAGCGAATCTGCCGGCCTGAACGGCTCAGCGTCCGGCAAACCCTGCTGGCGGAGCCAGCTTCGGCAGGTCGCGCTATCCGTGACGCTCATGCTGAACGGGTCAACCAGCTGGCGGTCGAGCTGAACGAGAAAATGGCGCGGAAAGTTGATCCCGGCGGCGGGCAGCTCAAGCTGCTCAGCAACGCCGAGAACGACCACGGCCAGGGAGATCGGGATTCCGCGACGTGCCTTCAAGACATGTTCGAGCGAGCTGTTGTCGGCGTCGTAGTAGTTTTCCGCACCGGCGAATCCCAGCGCACGCAAGGTGTCGACCAGGCCGCGTGCACTGGCAGGTATGGCGACACCGTCGGCCAGACGCCGCAATTCAGCCCGGCACCACGCCCCGTCACTCTGCGGATGAATGACACGCGCAACGAGCAGCGCGCCATCGACCACCGAGCCCGGCTCGTCGGCGAATTGTCTGAACTCAGCCTCCAGCGGCAAAGCGTGCATGGCTCATCGGCATCGCGAGGGTTGCTCTGGAGAGCCCATCATCACATCGATGACGAATCACGTCGAGTCCTTCGCCCAGTCTGCTGCCGGTAGGGTGTGCGACAATGCGCGCCTTACTGCTACCTTACCTGGGAGCCGCGCATGAGTGACCCGATAATCGAAGCCAGCACGTCCGGCTGGATAGCCAAGCACCGCGAGAAATATCTGCAGGACGGTGCAGCTGGCCACCTGTGGGATTCGACTTTCGCAGGGGGGCCCGGACCGCTGCCAACCCTGCTCCTGACCACGCAAGGGCGCAAATCGGGGCAGCCCAGCGTCATGCCGCTGCTGTACGGGAAGGTCGATGGCGGCTACGCGGTCATTGCTTCCAAAGGCGGCGACCCGAAGCACCCCGGCTGGTATCACAACCTGCTGGCCCAGGATGCCGTCACCGTGCAGGTCGCAACGGATGTCTTCAAGGCTCGGGCCCGCACCGCGAGCGGCGCGGAACGCACGCGCATCTGGTCGCAGATGGTCGCCATGTATGCGCCTTTCGCCGACTACCAGGCCAAGGCCGGCAGTCGCGAGATCCCAGTCGTGGTGCTCGTCCCCACCGCCTGAATGCTCGCCCGCTGCGCCGGCGCTTTGGTCCCCTGGCAGGAGTGCGGCTCAACGGCCGCTGCGAGCAAAGCTGTCGGCGAGGAAATCGACGAATAACCGCACGCGCTCGGCCAGATGCCGGCGCTGCGGGTAAACGGCATAGACGCCCAGCTCGTAAGCGCGAAAATCGGCCAGCACTTCGACCAGCTCGCCGCGCGCCAGCGCCTCGCGCACGACAAACTCCGGGCACAGGCCGATTCCGCTCCCCGCCAGCAGCAGATCACGCACCATGACCGCGCTGTTGACGTGCAAATGGCCCTGCGCGCGTATCGTCCAGCTCTGCTCACCGCGCTGAAATCGCCAGCTCGCCGGTGAGCGGAAATTGCTGTCGACGACCAGCGCATGCCCGCTCAACGCATCGGGCGTCAACGGCACGCCGCGCTGCGCCAGATAAGCCGGTGCAGCGCAGGCCAGAATGGTCGTGCCGGCGAGCCGGCGCGCAACCAGGCTCGAATCGTTCAGCTGACCGACGCGGATGGCGACATCGATATCGCCATCGATCAAGTCGACATAACTGTCGGTCAGCGTCAGATGCAGGCTGAGCCCGGGGTGCGCGAGAACAAACGCATGGATCACGGCCGTCAGCTGCAATTCAGCGAAGGTCTGTGGGCCGGCCACCCGCAACACACCGCGCGGCGCCGCGCTGTTCTGCTGAACCAGACTCTCCAGCGCGTCAATATCGGCCAGCACCTGCTGGCAGCGATCGTAATAGGCCCGGCCGAGGTCAGTCAGACGCACCTGGCGGGTCGTGCGCAACAGCAGCTGCACGCCGAGATGGGCTTCGAGCTCGGCGAGCTGCTTGCTGATGGCGGCTTTGGAGCGACCGAGAAGGCGTGCGGCCCCCGATACGCTGCCGCTGTCGGCAATCCGCAGGAAGCTGCGCATGGCAGAAAGCGTGTCCATCACTGTCCTCTTTAGCGAAACAATGAATTCGTATTCTGCCGTATTGTCCATTTTATGTTTACTCTGAATACTATCTGCGCCGCTTGGTGGTTTATTGAGGCGCTGCTCGACCCGTGACCATGCCATCCTTGTTTGTCTCGCACGGCGCGCCGACACTCGTGTTCGATGATTGCCCGGCCCGTACGTTTCTGCGCGATCTCGGTCGCTCTCTGCCGCGTCCGCGCGCCATCCTTGCCATTTCGGCGCATTGGGAAACGCCAGAACCGCGCGTGCTGACCACGCTGCAGCCGGCTACGGTGCATGATTTCAACGGTTTCGAGCCGGCGCTCTACGAACAGCGCTACCCGGCGCCCGGCGCGTTAGCGCTGGCTGAAACGCTCGCCACGCTCGTCCGTAACGCCGGCTTCGGCGTCACGGCGGACAGCAAACGTGGCCTCGATCACGGCGTGTGGGTTCCGCTCAGCCTGCTCTATCCGCAGGCTGACATACCGCTGACGCAGCTGTCGGTGTGCCCGCGCCAATCGGCGCGATATCACTGGGAACTCGGCTGCGCGCTGGCGCCATTGCGCGATGACGGCGTGCTGATTGTCGGTTCGGGCAGTATCACGCACAATCTCGGTGACGTTCGCTTCCGCCACCGCCCGGGACCGGACGTCGACCTGCCCACCTATGTCACCGCGTTTCCAGACTGGGTGGCAACGCAGGTCGGCGAAGGCAATCTCGACGCGCTGCTTGACTGGGCCGCGAGAGCACCACACGCAGTACGCGCGCATCCGAGCCCTGAACACTGGCTGCCGTTCTATGTCGCGCTCGGCGCTGCGGGTATCGCTTGGAGCGGAGTACGCGCACATCACAGCATCACTTACGGTGTGATCGGCATGGACAACTATTTGTTCCAGTCAACCACAACGAACCATTAACGCCGGGCAGGCGCCCGCTAAACCCAAGGAGATTTATGATGCAATCTTTGCTGAAAACGACACTCGCCGCCTCGGCGCTGGGTCTCGCGCTCGGTCTGTCGGCGTCGGCCGGTGCCGCCGAATTCACCGTCGACCCGACCCATTCCTTTGTCGAATTCCGCATCCAGCATCTCGGCTACAGCTGGCTGTATGGTCGTTTCAACGGTATTTCCGGCGGCTTCAAATACGACGCTGCTACGCCGGAAGCCAGCAGCATCGAGTTGGCCATCGATACGACCAGCATCGACTCCAATCATGCCGAACGGGATAAGCATCTGCGCAGCGCGGAGTTTCTCGATGTCGAAAAATTCGCCAAGGCAACGTTCAAGAGCACGGCTTACAAAGGCACTGCCAACGAAGGTGTATTGAGCGGCGTGCTCAGTTTTCATGGCGTCGACAAGGCTATCGACATCCCGATCAAGAAAGTCGGCGAGGGCGCCGATCCCTGGGGCGGCTATCGCGCCGGTTTCTCTGGCACTTATGTCATGACGCGGGCCGACTTCGGCCTCGACTATGAACTTGGACCGGCCTCCACCACCGTTGAACTCGAACTCGGCGTCGAAGGCATCCGCAAATAAGCAGGGCTACATCGGTCGATTGCACTGCGGAATCTGAATCAACAGAGGGATACCATCATGAGCGACCCTGTACGGGCGGCCGATACGCCTTTCGGCATTGATGTCATTGCCGGCAAGAGTTACTACTGGTGCGCGTGTGGCAGAAGTGCCAAACAGCCGTTTTGCGACGGTTCACACGCAGGCACCGACCTGACGCCGCTCAAATATGACGCCATCGATTCGAAGAAAGTGTATTTCTGCGGTTGCAAGGCCACGACGAAACCGCCGATGTGCGATGGCAGCCATTTGAAAAGCTGATCGCAGCTGGCAACAGGTGGGCGGTCGGCGTTGCCGCCGTCCACCTGTCGCACTCTTCGCCCGCATTCCTGGCTATCTATCAGTGATACGTCCTGCCCGCAGCAGCGACGCCGCTGCGCTCGAAATCCTCGCCACGCTGCAACGCGAACAGAGCGCGGCGCAGGCGCGAATCGTTGACCCGGTGAGTTATGTCACCTATCTGCTGACAGCCCAGGCTGAGGCCGGTGCTGGTCTGTTCGTTGCAACCGACGCGCACTCGCTGGTCGGACAGGTCCTGGTCGGACAACCGCTGACCATCGAGAGCAGTTCCGGCGCTTGCGCGTTTTTGTCCGATCTCTATATCCATCCGGCACATCGCCGCAGCGGGCTTGGCCGTGCGTTGACCGAGGCCGCCGAAACGTACGCTCGCGCCGCTGGTGCATCGCGCATCGCTTTGAAAGTACTGGCCGGGAATTTCGACGCCGTCGATTTCTATCGAGAACTCGGTTATGAAGACGAATTCCTGGTGATGTCGCGTCCGCTCGCGGTTTGAAGTCTACACGGCTGTTGCCTGAAATTGCCGGTCGCGCTTAAATGGCTCGATGAATGTCTCGCATATTTTCGACTCGGTCGGCAGTTTCGATGGTGCGATGGACGTGTTGGCAGATCATGTCACTGCACTCGGCTTCGACGCCGTCGATTACGGCTACCTGCCGATAGCGCGCACGTTCGACGGCGCCTGGGCCGTACCGGGTATCGCGGAACGGAATCTTCCACGCGGTTGGAACCGACTGTGGCCTCGATATTCCTGCCACGATCCCTACATGCGTGCCTGCTATCGCTCGAATGTCCCGCTCGACTGGCGCGAAGTGAAGCAGGCCACCTGGTTGAGCCCGTTACAACACCAGTGCATGGAATATCTCCGGGGCGTCGGCTTTCTCGACGCCGTCACCGTACCGATACATCTGCCCGGCCTGCGTTTCGCGTTTGTCACCGCTTCGGTGAATCGCGATGACTACTGCTGGCAGGAGCTCGCACCGCGCAATGCAGCGCCGTTGCTGCTGCTAGCACACGGCTTTCAGCAGTGGGTCTCGAGTCACATGCGCGATGTCAACCCGGTAGCTCCCGGCCCGCAGCTTTCGCCGCGTGAACGCGAGTGCCTGCATTGGGCGGCGACCGGCAAGAACGCGCCGGAAACGGCCGTAATCCTCTCCCGTTCGGTGGAAACTGTGCGCAGACATCTCAAGAACGCCATGGGCAAACTCGAAGCACCGACGCTTGCCGGCGCCGTCGCCCGCGCAGGCGCCTGCGGCCTGATCGAACTACCGCTCACCGCCTGACGCCCCGATCCGTTCTAGGCGACGCGCTAACGCTTGCCGGCGCCGTCGCAAGCGCAGGCGCCTGCGGCCTGATCGAACTACCGCTCACCGCCTGACGCCCCGATCCGTTCTGGACGACGCGCTAACGCTTGCCGGCGCCGTCGCAAGCGCAGGCGCCTGCGGCCTGATCGAACTACCGCTCACCGCCTGACGCCCCGATCCGTTCTGGACGACGCGCTAACGCTTGCCGGCGCCGTCGCAAGCGCAGGCGCCTGCGGCCTGATCGAACTACCGCTCACCGCCTGACGCCCCGATCCGTTCTGGACGACGCGCTAACGCTTGCCGGCGCCGTCGCAAGCGGCCCCATTGAACTGTCACGCATCGCCTGACCACCCCAATCAGGTCATGGGCAGGCGTTTGCTGCCCCTCGATACTTCTTCGACTGGAGCGGCCGTAGCGGCCGTCACGTCTGACTTTTGCAGACCTGGCGAGCGCAACACCCCAATTCTTCGCGCAAGCGATTTCAACCGGCACTCCTCGTTCAGTGCGATACGCGGCGGCGTCCCCCACCCTGCGGGGTCTGCCGCGCGTCGCTGAGCCGCGCCTGTTGGTGCGGATCCTGGACTACCGCCAGCAATCGTTGGCCGGTGTCGGCGCACCCTGCTCGCGTCGACACCGGCTTTTTTTCCAGCGTCAAGACTCCCCACGTCGCGCCGCTGCAAGCAATTCGCCCCACCCGCCGGGCATCGACACAATGCACAGTTCTATCGACAGCGCGACACTGGCTGCGTATGTTGCACGAGCGGCACACGAGGTCGCAGTACCGGAGCGATCGAGATGACAGACACAGCAGTGATGGAACGTGAGGTCGAACGCATCGTTACCGGGGAGGCCACCAGCGACGGCGCCGGTGTGCGCCTGTTTCGGGTGATTGGCGGTCAGGCCCTGCCCGAATTCGATCCGTTTCTGTTGCTGGACGAATTTCTGTCCGACGATCCGAACGACTACATCGCAGGCTTTCCCGAACATCCTCACCGCGGTTTCGAGACCGTCACCTACATGCTGGCCGGACGCATGCGCCATGGCGACAACCAAGGTAACAGCGGTCTGCTCGAAGCGGGCAGTGTGCAATGGATGACGGCCGGGCGCGGCATACTGCATTCTGAGATGCCCGAGCAGGAAAACGGGCGCATGTGGGGCTTCCAGCTATGGGTCAATCTGCCGGCGAGTCACAAGATGATGGCGCCGCGCTATCAGGATATTCCGCCTGTCGACGTCCCGACCTGCACGCCGGCGCCGGGCGTCGCCTTGCGACTGATCGCCGGTGAAATGGCGGGTATCGAAGGCCCGATACGAAATGTTGAGGCTGAACCGGTCTACGTCGATATCACGCTGGACGCTGGCGCGACTTACGACCTCGCCCTGCCACGCGCGCATCATGCGTTTGTCTACTGCTACGTTGGCGAACTCGTGGTTGGCACCCGGGAAAACGGCGTGCTCGAAGCGCGCCGCCTTGCGGTGTTGTCCTCCGGCGACCGCTTGCGTCTTCGCGGTGGCGTCGACGGCGCGCGGGCGATTGTCGTCGCTGGCAAACCATTCAACGAGCCAGTCGCCCGTTACGGGCCGTTCGTGATGAACACCCGCGAGGAAATCATGCAGGCGATCGCTGACATGCGCAGCGGCAAATTCTAACGGAACACCGAAATTCATCCCGGATACGCTTATGTCGCCGGGTCAGGGTAATCGATTGCAACGATGCAGTAATGCCTGAGGTTCTCACCCGCGCCGAGCGTGACTTCGTCGTCCAGCCGCCGGCCAAGCAACGCACGCGCGACCGGTGAATCGAGGCTGATTGTGCCACTCTCCGCACGGGCCTCATCGAGACCGACGATGCGGTAACGCTGGACTGCCTGCGTGGCATCCTCAAGTTCGACTTCCGCACCAAAAAATACGCGATCACGGTCCTCCGGCACGGCACGCACGATGGTCAATTCAGGCATGCGTCGCTGCAGGTAGCCGAGCCGCCGATCGATTTCGCGCAGCTCCTTCTTGCGATAAATGTATTCGGCGTTCTCCGAGCGATCCCCTTCTGCGGCGGCTGCCGCCAGATGACGAACAACCTCACGGCGCCGCTCCCACAGCGCTCTCGCTTCGGCTTCCAATGCACGATAGCCCGCTGCAGTGATGTACGGTTCGGTCCGGGCACCCGGTGGTCGCCAGCGTCCCATCTCAGCTTTCCTCATGCTGTCGCGACGACGTTCAGCATAGAGCGCCACCTGCCGGCCCACAATGAGCCCGCCATCGGTGGGCTGGCGTCAGACCCGCGAGGGCGATATCTTGCCGTCCCACCGTTACCGAGTTCACCAGGGGAGTTGACGACATGCGACGCGATATCGAGTTCAAATCCGACGGCATTACACTGCGCGGCTGGTTGTACAAACCGGCCAAGGGCAGGAGTCCATTCCCGACCGTCGTCATGGCGCACGGTTTTTCCGGAGTCAAGGAAATGACGCTGGACGAATATGCCGAAGTCTTCGCCAAGGCCGGCATGGCGGTGCTGGTCTATGACAATCGATGCCTCGGTACCAGCGGCGGCAAACCACGCTCGGATATCGACCCGGTCATGCAGATGCGCGATTACCGCAGCGCCATCACGTTTGCGCAGATGCAGAAAGAATGCGACTCCAATCGCATCGGTGTGTGGGGCACAAGCTATACCGGCGGTACGGTATGTGCGGTCGCGGCGCTCGACCGGCGCGTCAAAGCCGTGGTCAGCCAGGTCCCGTTCATGAACGGTGTACGCAATCTGCAGCAGTTCATGCCGGTCGGTAACGTGGCCGGTTTTCGTCAGATGCTGGACGACGACCGTCAGCGTCGCGTCGAGGGCAAGCCGTCGCAGTACATGCAGATGTGCTCACTCGATCCGAATGTGCCGCATTTGTTCCCGGGTGAGGCGACCTACAATTTCATTCATCGCTACGTCGACAAGGATCCAAAAAAATCGACCTGGGAGAACCGCGTTACGCTGCGCTCGCTCGACTACATGCTGGAGTATGACGTCAGCGGCTACATGAAATTGATCAGCCCGACTCCGCTGTTGATGATCGTCTCGGAATGGGATACGACGACGCCGACCGATATCGCCCTCGATCACTATGCGATGGTGCCGGGGCCGAAAGAGCTGCTGATCATCAAATCCGACCACTACGCAGCCTATGTCGAGAAATTCGACGAGACCAGCGCGGCGGCCTGCGATTTCTTCGTGCGTTCGCTCTAGAGAAACGCTGCAGTTCTTCTCTCGCAGACCATCTGAGCACGTCGCTGGCGCGGCGTGCTCAGATGCGCGGACGCAGCAGGTAGGCTTGCGTCCACCAGCCGAGCGCAACGATGCCGAAACCGGCACCGACGAAAGCAGCGCCGTAGCCGAGCCCGTCGATCACGGCGCCGATGACCACGGCACCGATGCCCTGCCCCGCGAACAACATGAACACCCAGAAAGCGATTGCCGTACCGCGCGCATCACTGGAGAGTTCGGAGGCGCGCGTCTGCATCGTATTGTGGAACATGTAGAAACCAAAACCGGCCACGGTGAACACCGGCGGCAGCAACCACCATTGCGGAGCGACCCAGATCAACAGGTAACTTGCGCCCAGGAGCAACGTGCCAACGACTATCATGCCGCGTTCTCCAAGCACGGCGACGAGACGATAGACAGCCGCGCTGTAAATCAGCCCGCCGACACCATACATGCCAAGCAGCAAACCGATGACGACGTAGTCCAGACCATGGCGCTGGCGCAGGAATGCACCGAAATAGGCCAGCACGCCGAAAATCAGCATGCCTTCCAGCGTGCCGGTGATGATGACATCGCGCGAACGACGATCGGTCAGCAGGTTTCGATAGATGCGAAATATCGCGGCGGGCGCCTGACGTGTCGTCCGTAGCGGCGCCGTGCTGCGCCCCGCCTGCCACCATAGACAGAAACTGATCAGCGCCGAAAGTCCCGCGAACACGAAAAAAATCTGACGCCAGGCGAAATATTCAGCGGCGATTCCGCCCAGGCTGCCGCCGGCAATCTGCCCGAGGACAAGCCCGTTGATATATCGGCCCATCACCGGCTGACGCTCGGCAAACGGCACTTCGTCGGCAATATAGGCCATTGCCAGTGGCACTGTACCGGCCATGGCGAGACCGGTGAGAAAGCGCATGAGCACCAAGCCTTGGAGCGAACTGACCAGACCGCAGGCGAACGTGAACACCGTCGAGGCGGCCAGGGCGAGCGCTATCGTACGCAGCTTGCCGTAGCGATCGCCGAGCGGTCCGAACACGACCTGGAATGCACCATAGGGTAGGGCGAAAGCGCTGACGACAAGACCGACATTGCCGACCGTGCGGGCGAATTCATCGGCAATGAGCGGCAGCAGCGGTGTCATGACGGTCATCACCGCAACGACAATGAAACTTGCTGTACTGAGCAGGAATAACGTCTGTTTCACGAACGGGTCTCGACTCCGGGCTACAACGGGCGGCAACCCGGCGACCGTCATGGTAACGGGTTACGCACCGACCCAGTTCGCAGTAGTCCACATGGGCCGCGCCATGCATTAAGATTAGGGGCTGAAGCTCATGGATAAATCCCTGCCCAAGCTGGCCGTCCTGTTCGCCGATGTCTCCGGCAGCACGCGGCTGTACGAGCAATACGGCGACGCCGTCGCACGCGGCGACCTCTCGCAATGCATTGCCCTGCTGGCGCGTGCCGCCAGCGGGCTGGGCGGAGAAACGCTCAAAACCATCGGCGACGAAATCATGGTGGCGTTCACCGACCCGTTGAAAGCGGGACTTTGCGCAACCGAGATGCAAGCCGGGCTGCGCCGCGCGGGTGAAGAAGGCAGCTACAAAATGGGCATCCTGCACATCAAGATCGGCTGGCACTTCGGCGCCGTGGCCTGGCGCGACGAAGAACTCGTCGGCGAAGCTCCGGTTGCTGCCCAGCAGATCATCAAACTCGCCAAGGCCGACGAAATCCTGACTTCGAGACAGAGCGTCGACCTGTTGCCCGACCTCATGTTTCCCGGCATCCATCTCATCGATCACGTTCCGGCCGAAGCCTGGAATGGCGAGCTTGAAATCTACAAGATGCCGTGGGAGCGTTCAGGCGACGAGACCCAGATCAGCTCCAAGCCGCGCGTCGCAGTCGTCGCCGCCGAGGTCGCACTGGTACTCGAATATGCCGGCCAGCGTTTGCGTATCGACACTCAGAATACGAGTTGCAGCGTCGGGCGCGGCAAGCAGGCCAGTCTGCAGGTCAACGGTAAACTGACTTCGCGCCAGCACGCCGAACTGAATTTCCGGCACGGCCGTTTCAGCATTCGCGACGAAAGCACCAACGGCACGTACATCGTGGCTGATGGTGGCCAGCGCAAACATCTGCGCCGCGAGGAAGACGTGCTGACCGGCAAAGGTGTGCTTGGTTTCGGCAACTGGCCAGAGCAGGACCCGGACGGCGCCGTGCGTTTCGATTGCGGCAACTGACCGCGGCTCAATCGGTGCGCGCTGTCAACCGCGCCACTCTCCAGGCAGTCAAGACTGCGCAGAACAGACAGAGCGCGACGGCGTAGTAGACCTCGGCGTCGAGTCCGTGGTCGAGCATGCGTCCGAACAGCAACGGTCCAAGCGCAATACCGGCATCGAGACCGGAATAGACAACGCCGTAAACGCGACCGGTGGCGCCGGCAGGCGCGGCGGTGCGGATCAGCATGTCGCGCGATGGCCCGGAAAGTCCCGAACCGAAACCCATCACCGGCATCAGCGCCAGTGCCAGCGTTGCCGGCACGATCTGCGCGCCGACTATCAGGGCGGCGATGACCGACAGCGCCAACGCCAGCGTGATGTTCCGTTCGAGCGCGCGACTGCGCGACACCAGCCAGCCACCCATCAGCATGCCGACTGCACTGGCCAGCATGTAGAACGTCACGCTGAGCGCGGCCGTCGTACGCGGCAGACCGTAGGCCTCGCTGAAGATCGTCGGGGCGAAGCTCTGTACCCCACCGAGCGCGGCGGAGACGAACAGAAAGAAGGCAAAACACCACCAGATGGCCGGCACGCGCAGGAACCCGAACAGCGAGTGCTGCGGCGCCTGCGGCCCTGATGGCCGTTGCTGCAGGTCGGGCCGGACGTCCGCTTGCGCGCCGCGTATCAGCGCCGGTCGTTGCCAGACAACGAGCGCGATGGCGACCAGCGGCAATGCCGCTGCGCTGACGATGGCCACGCGCCATCCCAGGTGCGCGGCAATGCCGACCAGGAACAACGGTGCAGCGCCCCAGCCAAGACTGCCCGACAGCCCGTGAGCCGAGAATGCCGGTCCAAGCCGCGGCGTGCTGACGCGATGATTCAGAAACCAGAAATCGACCGGATGAAACACGCTGTTGCCGACTCCGATCAGCGCTGCGCCGGCCAGCAACATCGGGTAGCTGTGGCTGGCAGCCAGCACGACGGCGCCGGCACTCAGACAGAGTAAACCACCGGCCAGCGTTCTGAGCGCGCCGTAGCGATCGACGATGAAACCGGCCGCCGCCTGGCCGAGGCCCGACACCGTGAACAGAACGCTCATGATGAAGCCGAGCTCGGCATAGCTGTAGCCGTACTCGGCGCGGATCCAAGGGAACAACGGCGCCAGAATCAGCTGGAAGAAATGACTGACCAGATGCGCGAAACTGACCACGCCGACGATCCGCGCGTCGTCGCGCCACGGCACCGCACTGATGGCGCTGGCGGCGAATGTGCTGCTCATCAGTAGTCTCGCCGTGGCATGTTACGCTTGGTCATACACGCGAAGTCGTCGGATAGCGATGGAGAATCCCAACGATAACCTGCGAGCGGCGCTGAATCCACGATCGCGAGCGACGCTCGCGACAACTTTGGGAGTGATTGATGAAAGCCATGCTGAGTGTCGGCCCGGGCGGCCCCGAGACCCTGCAACTGACGGAAATCGAGGCGCCTGTACCAGGGCCCGATGATGTCCGCATCCGCGTTCACGCCTGCGGCGTGAATTATCCAGATACGCTGATCATCGAAGACAAATACCAGTTCCGTCCGACGCGCCCATTCGCGCCGGGTGGCGAAGTCGCCGGCGTGATCGACGCCGTCGGTGCCAACGTCACGGCGTTTGCACCGGGCGATCGCGTCATCGCACTGGTCGGCTGGGGCGGCATGGCCGAACAGATAGTGACTCCGGCCATCAAATGCATTGCGATGCCGGACGACATGCCGTTCGACATCGCGGCAACGTTCATCCTGACTTATGGGACTTCCTACCATGCGCTCAAACAACGCGCTGCGTTGGTCCCCGGCGAGAGCCTGCTCGTTCTCGGCGCGGCAGGCGGTGTCGGCCTTGCCGCGGTAGAGCTGGGCGCTGCCATGGGTGCGCGCGTGATTGCCGCCGCCTCGACCGCAGATAAAATCGAACTGACCCGTGCGCATGGCGCGAACAGCGGCGTGGTCTATCCGGGCGGTCCGTTCGACAAAGATGGCAGCAAGGCACTCGCCGCACTGTTCAAGGACGCCACCGGGCCGGGCGGGGCGGACGTCATCTACGACGGCGTTGGTGGCGAATATGCCGAAGCGAGCCTGCGCGCGATCGCCTGGGCCGGCCGTTTTCTGGTGGTCGGCTTTCCGGCCGGCATCCCCCGCATTCCACTCAATCTCGCATTGCTCAAAGGATGTCAGATCATCGGCGTGTTCTGGGGCTCGTTCTGCGATCGCGAACCGGCGCTGAACGCCATCAATAATCGCGAATTGATGGCATTTTATCGCGACGGCAAGATACGCCCGCACATATCCGCGCGCTTCCCGCTCGCGCAGGCAGGTGCCGCCATCACCCACCTTGCCCAGCGTCGCGCGCTGGGCAAGGTCGTCGTCACGCTGGATTGAATACGCGCGGCTTCAGCACGTCGCCATGGCGCAGGAAGCTCTGTCTTTTGCAGCGCTTCCTAGCGGGGCGCCGCAATGGCTTCCATGCCCGGCGGCAGTTCGTCCATGCGTAAGGCGACGAAGCGCCGTGACTGGAATTTCCAGCCGTCGGCGGTCTCGACGTACGCATCGTGATAGTAGCCGGCGCCCAACCAGTCCATATTGTTGCGCGCGCTGCGTAGGTCGAGATAACAGCGGCCGCTGGCGCGGCCGTGGCCAAGCAATTCGACGACATGATTGTGGATATAAGGGCGCGGCCGGAAATCGAGCGCGGAACTGAACATTGCGTGCAGAGCCGCGCGGCCCTCGACCAGCATTTCACGCCCGTCGATGACCGCCGTGAAGCTGCCGTTCTCGGTAAAGAGTGCGGCGATACCGTCGATATCGTCGCGCCATACACAATCGCAATAACGGACCGGCAGATCGCGGATTGCTTCACGCGCGATTACGGCCGCCACCTGTTGTTCCAGCGTGGTCATGTCTATCCTCCCCATTGACACCGGCTCCCAGTATACGTGCAACAATTGCTTCGCAACCGCTATGTCAGCAATGAGGAGTGACCCGCTATGACCGAGATTGGATTCGGCGATCTGAAACGCGAGTACGTGAGCATCGCCAAGGCCCGCCAGCTGTCGGGATTACGCCTGGTACTGGGCGCTTATGCGATACCCGGTCCGTGGCGTGAGGCGTGCAAAGCACTGTTCCACGTCAAAGGGATACCATACACGTCCGTGTGCACGTCCGACGAAGGGGCCTCGGATGTCGATCTCGGCATGGACGGTACGCAAAGTGAATTGTACGCGTGGACCGCCCAGTCGAGCGCGCCTGTCGCGATCTGGAACGACGAGCGGCCGCGCTCAAGTTGGATAGACCAGTTGAACCTGGCCGAAAGACTCAATCCCGAACCACCGCTCATACCTGGGGACATCGCGCTGCGCATGCGCATGTTCGGCTTTATCAACGAAATCGCCGGCGAAAACGGGCTGGCCTGGTCGAAGCGCGTACTGCTCGCGGACGGAGCGCTGAAGTCGTTACCGCCCGGCGATCCGGGTCGCGGGTTTTACCAGACGCTGGCCGACAAATACGGCTATTCCTCGGAAGCTGCCACGCGGGCGGCGGCACGCATGGTCAGCATTCTGGGCATGCTCGACGCTGAACTCAGTCGTCAGCACGCCCGCGGTCAGCGCTTCCTGATCGGCGATGCATTGTCGGCGCTGGATCTATACTGGGCTGCGTTCTGCGGACTTCTCGCACCGATGCCGCCCGAGCGCTGCCCGATGGCAACGGTTTATCGCGGCGCGTATTCCAATGACGACCCGGCGATTGCGAAAGTGCTGACGCCGGCACTGATCGCGCATCGCGATTTCATCTATGAACGCTATCTCGAGCTGCCTATCGTGTTCTGATGATGTGCTGCGACCTTGGTGTATGATTCCCTCTGCCGGATCCGGCAGAGGGCGCGCGCCGACGACAGTGCGACGCCCGGCTATTTCGCTCTCACGACAACACGTATCACAGGAGGTCATTCATGATCGGATACACCACGCTCGGCACCAACGATCTCGAACGTGCCGGCAAATTCTACGACGAACTGCTGTCACCGCTGGGCGCCAAACGCGCCATGGTCAACGACCGCTTCATCGGCTGGTCGGCCGGTGCCGGCTCGCCGATGTTCGCAGTGCTCAAGCCATTCGATGGCAAACCCGCGACGCCAGGCAATGGCACCATGATTTCAATCTTCGTTGCCGACACCAAGCAGATCGACGCGCTGCATGCCAAGGCGCTGGCACTCGGCGGCAAGGACGAAGGCGCGCCCGGCCCGCGTGGCGACAGCGGTTTCTACGGCGGTTATTTCCGCGACCTTGACGGCAACAAGCTGGTCTTCTTCAAGATGTAGCGCCGGTGTGTGGTTTCTGCGCAGTTTTTGCCGGTATCCCGCACTGGACAGAAACCACCACCGATGCCGGTGATAGTGAACAGGACAGCAGCAGTGCCGAGCGGAATCGTGCGCGCCAGCAGCGCGTACGGCTCATCAATCGGGTGCTCGCGCACTACGGCTGTCGCGTCGATGACTGGATGGGCGGTCAGTATGTCGTCTCGAGTCAGCGCGGGCGCTCCGAGCTCGTCGACCATCTACCGCAAGTGTGGCAAGTCGTCGAAGCCATCGCCGGACGACCGGTAGATCCGCTCGCACTGGAGTTGCTTGCCGCGCTGCGTCAGCAGTCGTGAGCCAACCATGAGCAACTACAGCGCACGCCGACCGGTCATCATCGTGACTGGCTTCCTCGGCAGCGGTAAGACCACCTTGCTGAATCATATGCTGAAGGACCCGTCACTCGGCGATGCTGCCGTGCTGGTCAACGAATTCGGCGAAGTCGGCCTCGACCACCAGCTGATTGAGGCGCTCGACGACAACACCGTACTGCTTGCCAGCGGCTGCGTGTGCTGCACCATCCGCGACGACCTGAAAGCTGCGGTACTGCTGCTGCATCAGCGGCGCGAGCGCGGAGAGATCCCATCCTTCAGCCGCCTCATCATCGAGACCACCGGGCTCGCCGACCCGACCCCGATCATGGCCACGTTTCTCAGCGACGTGCAGTTGCGCCATCACTACCGCGTGGCACTCGTCATCACGACGGTCGACAGCGTCAATGGACTCACCAGCCTCGAGCGCCATGTCGAATCACTCAAGCAGGCCGCCACCGCCGACAAGCTGGTCCTGACCAAAACCGACCTTGCCGACGCGCGCAGCGCCGAGATACTGCGACAACGCCTGCGGGTGATCAACCTATCGGCCGAGGTGGTAAGCGCAATCGGCGGGGTCATCGATACTGCCAGCCTGTTGCAGGGCGACATTCTTGGCGCGGCGCAAGCCGAGCGCGTCGCCGATGCGTGGCTCGCGCAGGGTGACGAGGCTGTAAACAGATCGGACGCTGCACACATCCACGGTCACACCCATGACCTCGCGACTGGCGACTCGCGCCACGCTCCCGGCATCCACTCTTTCAGTCTGGTCGTCGAGCAGCCGCTCGACTGGACTGCTTTCGGTATCTGGCTGACGATGCTGCTGCATTGCCATGGCGCTCAGGTGTTACGCGTGAAAGGCATTCTGCACGTGCGCGGCGTCGATACTCCGGTCGTCATCAACGGGGTTCAGCACCTCGTTCATCCGCCGGTGCATCTGGCGAGATGGCCAGATGACGACAGACGTTCGCGCATCGTATTCATCGTGCAGGATCTCGAGCGCAAGATGCTGGAGTCGTCGCTCGCCGCATTTAACACCCTCGCCGCAAACGCCGCCGTCTGACGACAGCGGCGTACTATCGGCGCGCCGCTACACCGCCAGCTCAGGTCGGGACAGGATGGCGCGCGCGATATTCACTGTTGATCTGGCCAAGCGTCATGAAGCGCACCCCATCATGCGCGCGCATGTGATCGATCAGGCGCTCAACCATCATCAGCATCTGCGGGTGCCCTGATGCGTCAGGATGGAGACAGGCGTTGTAGATCCCATAGTCCATGTTGCGGTAGACCCAGTCGAACTGGTCGGTCCACATCTGACCGAGATCGCGTGGCGGCACCCAGCCGTGACTGTTCGGGAACTTCTTCACGAACATGACCGGTGGCGCATCATCGAGATACCAGCTGCAGGGGATTTCGAGCAGCCCGGTCAGCGGTCCCGGCACCCAGGGTTTCATCCAGCTGTCGGCCGGTTTCGAGTAATCGATTTTCGTCCATTTGTCGTCACGTCGCAGGTAATACGGCGAGTGATCGTTTTCCATCAGACTGTGATCGTATTCGATACCTTTGGCGAGCAGCAGGTCGATGGTGTTCTGGCTCAACTCCCACCACGGCGCGCTATAACCTTTCGGCGCTTTGCCGCAGAGTTCGACCACCAGATCGTAGGTCTTGTTGAGGACGGCGGTCTCCTGCTCCACAGACATCGCGAGTGGATTCTCGTGGGCGTAGCCGTGCAGCCCCAGCTCGTGCCCGGCATCAGCGACAAGTTTCGACTCCTTGGGGAAACTCTCGAGCGAGTGGCCGGTGATGTTCCAGGTGGTCTTGATGCCGTACTTGTCGAACAGATCGAGCAGCCGCGGCGTACCGACTTTGCCGGCGTGTACGCCGCGCGAGATATCGCAGGGCGAATCCTCGCCGCCAAAAGAACCCAGCCACAGGGAGACTGAATCGAAATGCACATTGAAGCAGACCTGGATGTCTTTCTGCGTCATCTTCGCTCCTCCATCGATACATCAGGTGAATGGATCGCCTCGTCACCGGGTCACACTATCAAATGACTGCCTCATGTACCACGAATGACATGCCAGGCAGCACCGCTGCGGGCGCTTGTCGCCAGCATCATGTCGGAGCAGAATTCAGGCATCAGAGAGTCCTGCGTGGGAGGCATTATGGCCAGAAAAGTATCGATAGCTGCCTGTCAGTTCGTCATCAAGCCGGTCAAGGATTTCGATGCGTTCGCCGCGCAGACCGTCAAGCTGCTCGATCAGGCCAAAGGCGCCGATCTGGTGCTGTTCCCTGAACTCTTCACGCTCGCCTTGTTCACGACTTTCGAGGATTGGCGCAATCGCCCGGTCACCGACTTCGTGCTGGTCGATCAGTACACCGCGGCGTATCGCGCGTTCTTTGCCGACGAAGCGAAACGGCGTAAACAGCACATCGTTGCCGGCTCGCACCTCGAAAAGAAACAGGGCGGCTTCTACAACGTCGCTTATGTCTATGGCCCTGGCGGGCTGGTTCACATGCACGACAAGACGCATATTTTCCCGGCCGAAGCTGATTGGCATACGCGCGAGGGCACGACCCTCGATGCCTTCGACCTGCCTTTCGCCAGAGTCGGTTTCAACGTCTGCTACGAAGCGGAGATCCCCGAATGCGCCGCTACGCTGGCCGAGCAAGGGGCCGAGATTATTCTCTGCCCGTCGTTTACATTCTCGGAACACGGCTACTGGCGCGTGCGCCACAGCGCGCAGGCCCGCTGCATTGAAAATCAGGTCTATTTCGTGCACTGCGCGACCGGTGGCAAACTGCCGCGCGGGCCGTTGCCTAACGGCTGGACCCGCAGTTCGATCCTGTCCCCGTGCGACAAGCCCTGGGCGAACCCGCGAGGCGTGGTGGCCGAGGCGCGGACCAATGTCCAGATGGTGGTCAGGGGTACGGTCGACCTCGACAAACTGCACGAAAATCGTGAACTCGGTGTGGCGCCGACATTCCGCGATCGGCGCCGGCGCGCCGACCTCTATCGCGCGTGGCCGTCGCACCTCGATGCCGGCACCAGCCGTTCTGCTGCAACTGGAACGAAATCCGCCAAAGTCCGCCGTCTCGGTCTCTGATCACGCGTGATCAGGTCACCGCAGCAGGCTGCGCCTGTTGTGCGGAGGCCTGCGTCCACCCTCTGTGAGCTCCCCCCGCGCGTCAATGTGTGAAAGCGCACACACTGCGGCGCAACAAGGCGTCATACTGACGACACAACTGTAAATTAATGTGAACTACACTGAAGTGTATCCGTCCGGATTGCGGCAGGGGGTTGCGACCGGAATTTCGATGCCTTGGGCCGGCGCGGTAACACACCCGCCGGTTGCCGGCATCGGATTGACTGCGGATGCCAATAACGAACGGACTTCGCCATGATTTATGTAGACCTCAACGCCGAACTGAAAAACCGCATCGATACCCTCGAATCGCAGCTCCTCAATCTGCACGCTGGCGGCTCTGACCCGGCCAGCAGCAGCGTGCAGGCGACCGCCCGCGACCTGCATCGGTGCCAACGCTGGCTCGCCCTGCTCGGCGGGCCCGAGCGGCGCGGACGTTCGATGCCCGCACCCGCCAGCACCGCCATCGTCACAGCGGCAGCCGGCGCCGTACACATCGATCGCAGCGGTAGTAAGCTTCCCCAGGTACCCGTCGCTGCCAGCCTTCGAACCAAACTCAGCGTTCCCATGATCGGCGCTTGAGCGCCAGCAACCGGTCCGGCGCCGCGGTCGCCGAGTGCCCGCTAAGGTCGTTCGTCCGGACCCGGCCTCAGGCCATACGACTCGACCAGTTTCCAGACATGGGCAGGGACCATCGATTTCAGTCGTCGCGGCTGTTCACGGCGTAAATGCACTACTGTCTCGAGCGCTTTCATCTCGACCCGGGCACGCGCGAACTCAAGCCCACGTGGGCCGATGCGCGGCATCAACCAACCGACCAGCGGGCGTAACCATTGCGGCATGCGCCGCAGCGGCAGACCACCGGCAGCACGCTCGATGTTGGCGAGAAACCCTTTGACTGCGCTGCGTCGTTTACCCGCACTGCCGGGCTCACTCGCGCGCAATTCGCCGCCGAGCACGGCGAGCAACTCCTCGCCGCGCTCGTTTCGCACCAGCAACCACTGTTCGCCCTGCCCGCCCATATACCCGACCGTGATGTCAGCGAGCACATTGGTGTAATCGACGCAGGTGCGACAGGTCAACGGAAAGAAATCCGCCGGCAGCTTCGACAACGGCAGCATCAGGAACGGAATGGCTTTCACCAGACCATCGCTATAGCGCAGTTCAACGTGATAATCAGCGCGGAACTCGAGATAAGTAATAGTCTCCGGCGCGTCGGATAACAGCGCCAGGAATTCATGGAAACGCGCCGTCGTGGTGTTGTCTGAACACGGCGTGCCGATGACGTACAAACGCTCGAAGCCAAGTTCGCGCTCGAGCGCGCGCAGCGCATAAACCTGACATGGAATACCGATGACCGCGAGCCGGCGATAACCACGCGCCAGCGCCGGTTCGAGCAGCGCGAGCAATGGCGCATAGCCCATGCGCATGCCGCGGCATTGCGCCATATCGGCAGCGCGGGTCACCAGTACAGGCACCGGGCGCCAGCGATCGTCGGCTGCGGGCGCCATCGTCAGTACCGCATCGACCGTCCCGTTGTCGAGCAGCCGCTCACCGATGCGGGTCGCGATACCGCTCCATTGTGCACCAGCAAGCGCCGGTTCAAGGGTGGCGCGAAGCATGCGCCGCAATGGTCCGAAATGCAGTTCGTCAGGTCGTTGCGGATCGCGGGCACGGCCATGCACATCGCGTTCGAGCGTTGGATAATCCGGTTTGATGAACTGGCAGGCAGTCGCGCATCTTTCCGCACTGCTGGTCCGCGAAATGCCGCAATCGGTACACAGCGTGCGCGGCGCCGCCGATGCCAGCGGCGGCGACCAGAGTGACTCAGGCACAGACCGCAGGCCGGTGCCCGATCCATGGTCGCGCTGCTTCGATCTGTGCGGCAAGGCGGATCAGCGTGGCTTCATCCGCATCGCGACCGACCAGCTGCACACCAATGGGCAGACCATCGGCCGACCAGCTCATGGGCACTGAAATCGCCGGCGAGCCAGCCGCATTGAACGGCGCCGTATAACAGCAATCGGGGCCCATACGTGTTTCGTTATAGGCATCGACGTCGAGCGCCATGTCGTAATATCCGTGCGTTCGCGGCAGCATCGGTACGGTCGGCATGAGCCACGCGTCGTAAGTCGCCATCGTCGTCAGCATCGCGCGACTGAGTTGGCGTAGTCGCTCAATCTGGTTTGAATGATCGATGGCGGAAAAACTGCGCCCTTTGGTGATCATCGTCCAGTACAAAGGCGCCATATCGCCGCGTGTCGCCGGGCGACCGACAGCAGCAGCCATGGCGTCGAAGAACGCTGCAGTCTGCACCGCGACAATATCCGTGTAACAGCGGACCAACGGCAGATAATCGTACGGCACCGGCTCCACCTCGAGGTGATGACCGAGATCCGCGAGCAGTTTCGCCGCCACATCGACAGCCTGTGCAATTTCCGGCGCCAGTGACGTACCGCCTTCCGGTGTCGCCGTGACGAGCGCAATGCGCAGTCGACCAGGCGGCGCACCGACTTCGGCAGCGAACGCGCGCGGTGGTCGAGGCAGCGCATAGGGTTCTCCGGGTAACGCGCCGGCAGTTACATCGAGCAGGGCCGCGGTGTCGCGCACCGTACGTGAGACACAGTGCAGGGTCGCACCGCCGCACCAGAAATCAACCACGTCTGGCGCGAGCGTGATGCGCCCGCGGGCCGGCTTCAATCCGACCAGCGCGCAATTCGCGGCCGGCACGCGGATCGAACCACCGCCATCAGAGGCATCGGCCATTGGCAACACTCGCGCTGCCACAGCCGCTGCGGCACCACCACTGGAACCGCCCGGTGTGCGCGACAGATCCCATGGGCTCCGCGTAATGCCGTGCAAGCTCGATTCAGTGGCCAGCGCCCAACCTTGCTCAGGTGACGTCGACTTGCCGAAAGGGATCATGCCGGCAGCTTTCATGCGCGCAATCAGCACCGAGTCGCCCGCGGCGATAACGGTTTTAAGGTAAGGCGAGCAATTGGTATACGGTTGGCCACCCCAGCTGCTGGCGAGTTCTTTCACCAGCCACGGCACGCCTTTCAGCGGGCCATCGGGTAAATCGCGTTTGGCGGCAGCTTCGCGTGCGACATCGAACGCCTCATGCGCAAGAAAATTGAGTTGCGGATTGACCGCTACACAACGCGCTATGGCTTCTTCGGTAACCTCGCTTGCGCTGACTTCACCGGCCCGCACCAAAGCCGCCAGACCGACAGCGTCGTAATCGCCATATTCACGAAATGTCATATGCCTCCCCTTTCTCGCCGCGACTATCAGCCGCCACAGGCAGCCTGCCGTTGGCGCGCTTGCAGGATGTCCGCTATACGATCGCGCAAACCCGCCGTAATCTCGAAAGAACGCAGGCGCGCGGCGTGATCGTAGATTTGCGCTGTCAGCATGAGTTCGTCAGCCTGCGTGCGGGCGATAAACTCCGTCAATCCGCTGGCGACTTTGTCCGGCCCGCCGACGACAGCGTATTTCAGCGCGTGTGCGACACCGGCCTGCTCGGCTGGTGTCCAGAACGAATCCATCTGGGCACGCGGCGGCGGCAGCTTGCCCGGCGCGCCGCGAAACAGTCGCGTGAACTGCTGCTGCAGCGAAGTGAACAGCAACAACGCTTCCGCATCGCTGTCGGCCGCGAAAACGTTCACTCCGAGAATGACATAAGGCTCGGCCAGACGTGCCGACGGGCGAAACTGCCGACGGTAGATGGCCAACGCATCGAACAACGAGTCGGGCGCAAAATGGGACGCAAAGCCGAAAGGCAAACCCAGCATCGCCGCGAGTTGCGCGCCGAACAGGCTCGAACCGAGGATCCATATCGGCACCTCGAGCCCGCCACCGGGCACCGCCTGGATGGCCTGCTGCGGTTCGACCGGCCCGAACAACGCGAGCAGGTCCTGGACATCCTGGGGAAAGCGATCGGCGCTCGCGATGTAGTCCCGACGAAGCGCGCGCGCAGTGCCCTGATCGCTGCCCGGCGCGCGACCGACAGCCAGATCGATACGACCGGGATAGAGCGACTCCAGCGTACCGAACTGTTCGGCGATGACCAGCGGCGAGTGATTGGGCAGCATGATGCCGCCGGCGCCGACGCGAATGGTCGACGTACCACCGGCAATATGCCCGATGACCACCGCGGTGGCCGCACTGGCAATGCCCGGCATGTTGTGGTGCTCTGCCAGCCAGTAGCGCTGATAGCCCCAGCGTTCGGCGTGCCGGGCCAGATCGAGCGAGTTGCGAAACGCTTGCGCCGGCGTACTGTCGTGAATGACCGGCGATAGATCAAGCACAGAAAACGGAATCATGTCAGGTGATTTTCCTTAGGCCCCCGGGACCACGGCATCGACCATAGGCGAGTGGCGGACACTCCGCAAGCGCGCTCGCGTTGACGCCATACCCCGCTGATTGATACATATCCTTCCCACAGAACTTTGAGCAATGACGCCATGACCCGTACTGATTTAGCCAGCCTGACCGAGTTGGCCTTCCTCGACGCGGCTGCACTGGCTGCCCGGCTGCGCACGCGCGAAATCTCGCCGGTAGAAATCACACGCTTGCTGCTCGATCGCATCGAAGTCCATGACAGCAAGCTCGGCAGCTATGTCACGCTGATGGCCGCGACTGCGCTGGCCGAAGCGCAAGCAGCTGAAGCCGCCATCCTGCGTGGCCACTACCGAGGCCCGCTGCATGGTGTGCCGGTGGCAGTCAAAGATCTGTGCGACGCTACCGGTGTAGCGACCCGTGCCGGCATGCCGCGCGTCCGTGGTGATGTCGCACCAGCGCTTCACGATGCCACTGTTGTCGCGCGTCTGCGCGCTGCCGGCGCCGTCGTGCTGGGCAAATTGCAGTTGACCGAAGGCGCTGTCGCGCACCACCATCCGGAAGTTCGCGTGCCGGTCAATCCCCATCAAGCGGACTACTGGAGCGGTGCGTCTTCCAGCGGCTCGGGCGTCGCGGTTGCGGCCGGCCTGTGTTACGGCGCGCTCGGTTCCGATACGGGGGGCTCGATCCGCTTTCCCTCTTTTGCCAACGCGGTGACCGGGCTCAAGCCGACCTGGGGCCGCGTCAGTCGTGCCGGCGTGTTTCCATTGTCACAGTCGCTCGATCACATCGGTCCGATGGCACGCAGCGCTGCCGACTGCGGTGCCCTGCTCGGTGCGATTGCCGGTGTCGATACTGCCGATCCGACAGCGCTGACTGCGCCGGTCCCGGATTATCTCGCCGCACTCGACGGCGACTTGCGTGGCTTGCGTATCGGTTTCGACGAAGCGTTCTCCACCACCGGGGTGGAGGCTCACATCGTCACCGCCCTGCACGATGCGCTGGATCGCCTGCGCGTCGCCGGCGCGAGTATCGTCGCAGTCACCTTGCCGGAGACCGCCGACGTCATCGCTGCCTGGACGCCACTGTGTACTGCCGAGGCCGCAGCGGTACATGCGGCCACGTATCCAGCACGCGCCGCTGACTATGGCCCCGGCCTCGCCGGTCTGCTCGATACCGGCATCGCGACCAGCGGCATCGACTATGCCCGCGCGCACGATCTCCGCCAGATCTTTCGCGGCGACCTCGCGCGCGTCTTTACTCAGGCCGACGTCATCGTCTCACCGGCTCTGATGCGCCTGAACATGAATCTGAAGGAATTTGACGCTTTCGGTTCGCGCGACACTGATTGGCCAGAGCTGTTGCGCTATACCGCACCTTTTGACATTGCCGGCAACCCGACACTGTCGCTGCCAGCCGGTTTCGATGCCGCCGGCGCTCCTTTCGGCTTCCAACTGCTGGCAGCCAATCTGAACGAGGCTTTATTGATTCGGGCAGGACATGCCTACCAGCAAACCACCGACTGGCACTGCCGTCGACCGGCGCTGGTGTCGTGAGCCGAGCGCCTCAGCGCATGTCGAAAATACGCTGTGCGCCTTCCTTGTCGAGCGTGTCATCGAGCGCCTGGTAAAGTTCGCCGAGCAGCGGGACGATGCGGTTCTGCAGCGCGTGCTGCAGGCTCCGCTGAACATGTGGTGAATCGCAATGGCTGACGGTTGCTTCCCACAGAATGCGGCAGGCGTTGGCCGGTACCAGGGGATTCTTGGCCGGGTCGAGCGGATGCCCGATGACATTGGCCAGGCGGACATTGAGCGCGAAATATTTGGCCTTGTGACGCTCTTCGGCAGCATGGCCGACAGCAACGATGCGCGAGTTGCGCTCGGTGATGTTTTCGCCGACCAGCCCGGCTGTCGACTCCGTTTTACCGCCACCAAAAGTGCGGGCGAGATGGGCCATCGTCAATTCCTGGGTCTGGTCGAGATCGCTGGCCACGGCATACCCTTGCAGGAAACGCCGCTCGACAGTCCGCCCGATGGCGTTGGCTTTTTCGTCAATGAGATCGGCTTCGCTTCGTAGTTGCACACTGTCATGCGGTCCCGCTGTTTCAGCCATTGCCCGCAGGCGCTTCGTCACCTCCGTACGCAAGGCCCAGATGATATTCGGCAGCAGCTTCTCGACGGTCTTGCGACAAGCCAGAATGATACGGCGCTGATCGGCTGTCGCTTCGAGCGTGCTCGACGATGGGCCACCGAGCCGACCCTCGACCGCCGCCCTGGCGATCGTTCGCAGCCCCTCGCGCAAAGTCGCGTCGATGTTCTGGAACTGCACACCGATGGCTATTGGCGTCCGCCACATGACTTCCACCGGCGTACGAATGCGATCGGCCGGCGCGTCCGGGTCAGGGGCGAAGACGAGTTCGGCCAGGCTCCCTTGACGCAGCGGTTCTTTGCCGGGTTCAGCCATGAACAGTTCCAGCGCAACCAGCATACCGGTAGCGCTGATATCCTCGATGACACAGGAAATCGGCCCAACCGTGCGGTCGTGGATGACGGCCGGTAGCAATACTTCGTGACGAATGTTGCCGCGCCGGTGGCCCCAGTCTTCTTCGAGATCTACCGATGGTGTGCGATCGTCGTTGACCATGCTGATCGGAAAGGATCTGTTCATGTCCCTTGTTAGCGGCCGATGATGCCGATCCTGGCGTTTTGGGTGCTACGAAATAGCACGTGAAACAATGAGATAGACTAGCATCGAAAGAAAAGAATTGAAATGGTCGAGCGGACCGCGTATAGCCGACCAGCAACGTTCGCGCGTGCACGAGCTGCCGTTGCCCCGGAGTCGTGTTGCGATACCGCCGGCTATCGCGGTCGCGGACCCGTGTCCAGCGCAGGGCATCCTCGGCTAGGATGTACGCGGCACGGGTTCACACCGTGTCTATCGGCAGGCTGGCGGCGCAGGACGCCACACGCGGTACCAGGCCTGCCAGAGGTCCAGGGGAACCCTCAACCAGAAAGGAAACAGCATGGCGCAGACCACCATCCAGACCACGACCGGCACCGCGACCCCTGAGGAACTCGGCCGCACGCTCGTTCACGAACATGTTCTCGTCGGTTATCCCGGCTGGGAGCTCGATGCACGCGCACCACGCTTCAAACGCGCTGATGCCATGGCCCGCGCACTCGACCAGATGCAGGAGCTGCTCGGTCACGGCTGCCGGACTTTTGTCGATCCGTGTCCGATGGATCTGGGCCGCGACGTCGAGTTTCTGGCCGAGCTGTCGCAAAAGAGCGGGATGCGCATCATCTGCACCACCGGTGCTTATTTCGAAGCGCAAGGCAATACATTTACTTTCAAGCAGATGCCGGTCGAAGAAATCACCGAAATCTATATTCAGGAAATCGAGCAGGGCATCGGCGAAACCGGCATCAAAGCGGGCGCGATCAAAATTGCCACTGGCCTGCGCGTCGTCTCCGACTATGAACGTAAACTCGTCACGGCCGGTGCGCGTGCGGCGAAAGCGACCGGCGTACCGATCATCTCGCATACCGAAGAGGCGACGTGTGGTCACGATCAGATTGACATCGTCACCGGCGAAGGTCTGCCGGCCGAGCAGCTCCTGGTCGGCCATTCGGACGGCACCACCGATCACTGGTACCGGCACGCGCTTGCCGAGCGCGGTGCCTATATCGGCTTCGATCGTTTCGGCATCACAATGTTCCAGCCCGATGAAGTCCGCGTCGAGGGCATCATGAAGCTGGCCGAAGCCGGGCATCTCGACAAGGTGCTCGTTTCACACGACTCGATCATGTGCTGGCTGGGTCGGCCGTTGCCGTATGCCGCGCATTTCGACGACATGCTGAAAATGCTGCCGAAATGGCGTTCGACGCATATCTTCAAGGAAATCCTGCCGCGGCTGCGCGAGGCTGGACTGAGCGACGCGCAGATCGAGACTATCCTGGTCGACAATCCGCGGCGTCTGTTCTCTGTCGGTCTGCAAGGTCATGGACACACCCACGCTCACGCCTGAACGGAGTTTCGCGCATGTCGCCAGCCAGCGGCCTGTATTACGACGATCTGAAGGTCGGCGATACGTTCGACTTCGGGCCCTATCACGTCAGCCGCGAGGAACTGCTGGAGTTCAATGCGCGCTGGGACCCCTTGCCGATACATCTCGACGATGTTGCGGCACGCGCCCGCGGCTTGAACGGACTCACGGCTTCAGGTCAATACACGCTGTGCATCAAGCAGAAAATGCTGAACGGTGCGCGGTGGACCGCGGCCGTGATCGGTGCTCTCGGATTTGACGAACTGCGCTTTCCCCATCCGGTGTATCCGGGTGACGCCATCGGCCTGCATGTCGAGTGCCTGGAACTGCGCCCGTCACGCAGCAAACCTGACCGCGGTATCGTCAAGTTCGCTTTCACACTGGCCAATCAGGACAAAAGAGTCGTGTTGAGCTACCTCGATACGGTCATGTTCGCGCGACGCGACCGGATCGCTTAGGAGCAGGGTCCTTAGCGCCGGACGGCGGAATGTGACAAACTGCGGCCCCTCGCGCCGAGGTGCGCGAATAAGAGCTGGCTGGTGAATAACGTAGCGCGCGACATTGAACATTGAACTGACTCCGAACGAAGCACGGGTGCTGGGCTGCCTCATGGAGAAATCCGTGATTACGCCGGACCAGTATCCGCTGACCCTGAATGCGCTCGTCAACGCCTGCAACCAGAAATCGAGTCGCGAGCCGGTGCTCAATCTCGACCCTGGCACGGTCCAGCGCACGGTACGTGACCTCGAGACCAAGCACCTGGTCAGCAGCAAGGAAAATTTCAAGAGCAGTGTCGAGAAATACCGTCAGCGGCTGTGCAATACGACTTTCGGTACGCTGCAGTTCACAGATGCCGAATTCGCCATCGTCTGCCTGCTGCTGTTGCGCGGCCCGCAGACGCCAGGCGAACTGAAAGCGCGCAGCGGACGGCTGCACATATTCAGCGATACGCACGAAGTGGCCGCAACGCTGATGCGTTTGATGGAACGTGACGACGGACCGTTCGTGGCGCGACTTCCGCGCGCGACTGGCCGCCAGGATTCCGAATATGCGCACCTGTTCAGCGGCACGCCTGCGGCGGCAGGAGCATCCATCGACACTGCAACCTCGCCACATCCTGTATTCAGCCTGAGCAGCGAGAAACTCGACCGCTTGAGCGAACTTGAAACACGTGTCGTGCAGCTCGAACGCGAGCTCGCCGAGTTAAAACAGCGCCTCGACCCGCCGCCGTAACGCTCGCGAGCCGCGAACGCGCTCAGGCGCCAGCGACCACCGTAGTAGATAGCGCGAACACCGCCAGCAACAGGCGATACAGCGCGTGGGCATCGGCGCTGCCGGCCAGTTCGCGGATTGAATGCATGGCGAATGTCGGCACCCCGATGTCGACTGTCCTGACGCCGAGTTGCGCTGCGGTCAACGGCCCGATGGTACTACCACAACCCATGTCGGTCCGCGTCACAAACGCTTGCAGCGGCACCCCGGCACCTAGCGCTGCGTGGCGCAGCACTCCAGCCGAAACGCTGTTCGTGGCATACGACTGATTGCTGTTGAATTTGAGCACCGGTCCGCTGTTGATGACCGGCCCATGGCGAGGGTCGTGTTTGTCGGCGAAGTTCGGATGTATGCCGTGAGCATTGTCCGTCGAGATCAGCAGAGAGGCCGCCATCATGCGTGCGTAGTCTTCTTCGCTGCCGGCAATCCGCGCAAGCACGCTGCGCAGAAAATTGCCGCGCGCACCGGCGGCTGATCCACTGCCCACTTCTTCGTGATCGTTGCACACCAGCAGTTCGCTGTTGGTCGAGCGCGAATCGAGCAGCGCGCGCAGGCCAGTGTAGCAGCTCAACAGATTATCGATGCGCGCGCTGGCGATGAATTCCTGCTCGATTCCGATTAACGCCGCCGGCTGGGTGTCATAGAAAGCGAGTTCGAAATCCAGAATGTCGGCGCGCGCCAATTTGCTGTCGGTCTTGGTCAATGCACTGGCCAGATACCGCTGTAGATCGAATTCGCCCATGCCGGCCAGGCCGAATACCGGCGGCAGCATGGTCTGCTTGTTGATGCTGCGATTTTCGTTCGCTTCGCGATCGAGGTGTATCGCGAGGCTCGGAATGGTCGCCAGCGGCACGCGTAGATCGATCAGTACATTGCGGAGCGCTCCCCGTCGTTCGCGAACGGTGATCCTCCCGGCCAGCGAGAGATCGCGATCGAACCACGGATTGAGCAGCACACCGCCATAGACCTCGACGCCAAACTTGCGGTACCCGACGGTCTCCTGCACCGGATTCGGTTTCAGCTTCAGGCAGGGACTGTCAGTATGCGCGCCGATCATGCGCAGGCCTTTGGCGATTGGCCCACCGGCGCCGAGCCGGAACGCAATCAGCGAAGAGTCATTGCGGACAACGAAACACCGCGCGCGCGGCACAAGTTTCCATACCGCGGACTCAACGAGTTCGACAAAACCGGCGGCGAGCAGCGCCGCTCGCATCTCGGCCACCGCATGGAACGGTGTCGGCGAGCGATTGAGGAAATCGATCAAGCCGCCGTTGAAAGCGGCGGTCAATGACTGGCGCCTGCTCGCCATCGTTATGCCCCGCGCTGGACTCAGGCGAGTTTCTTGATTCGATAGCCGGCGCGCGGATAGTGAACCGCAACTTCGCCGAGCGTCGCATCGTCGCGCAGCACCGTCACGTCATTACGTCGGACCCGCATCACGCGCCCGGTTGTCGTCTCCAGCCCATAGTCATCGGCAACGATACTGACCATGTCATCGACTTTATACCCTGCGTCGGTGACTGAGTCCCCGCGCAGATCGGCCGGCACACATTCGCCGGCCAGTTCGAGCGCGGCAGCGCCAGTCATCGCTGTTACCTTGCCCGGTCCGAAATCGTCGATGCGCTGAACCCAGGCCGCGAGCCCGGCGCGGGCGCGCACCTGCTCGAACATCTTCGGATTGTTCTTCACGAACCATACCGGGTGGAAACAGGCCGCGTCCGCCAGCGTGAAAGCATCACCGAGCAGGTAGGGCTGTTTGCTTAGAGCGGCTTCGAGATAGTCAAACGAATGCAAAGTCTGCTCGAGAGCAGCAGGTGCAGCGGCAGTGACCACTTCGCGCGAAAAGCCTTTGGACATCGCGCTGCGATCCTCGAGGAATTCGGGTGGTAGTACCGGCAGCAGTTCGACCAGTACCGGCGGCACGACCTGCATGAACAACCGATGATCTGCCCAGTCCTCGATCACGGCTATGGCACCGGCGAGTGCCGGCGGGATCACGGTCGGTGTCGGTACGAGTTCATCGAGCCGACGCACGATCAATGCGGTGTCACAATAGATGTCGGCACCAATCTGCATGACCGGTATACGGCGGTAACCACCAGTCAGGGGCGTCAGATCCGGCTTGGGCGCCATGATCGGTTGAACGACCGCTCGCCACGGAACGCCTTTGTAGGCCAGCACACGGCGGATCTTTTCGGAGAAAGGCGACAGGTCGTAGTGATGTAGAACGATGGGTTCCATGGGTGCTCTCGTAAGTGAAGGCGGCCACTGCCCCGGGGCGGTCGGGCGGGACCGGGGCGCATTCTACCCCAAGGCGGGCGCATCACGGTGGGTCCGTCGCGGTTGCGCGGCGACGCCCATCTGGACTACCCCGGATCACTGCTGGCCGAGGGTCTTAGCTCGGTTCAGCGATGCCGTTCGCGTTGCGGAACCAATACGATATCGACACTCTCGGTTTCAGCAGAATAGACAATCCGGGCTTCGCCGCGTTCGAGCTGGGCCAGAACATCGTTGACTTTGCGCGCCAGTGAGACGTCGACCTCGCCATAGTCGGTTCCTTCACGCAGCACGAAAGCTTCGACCACGCCATGCAGCGCAGCTGGCGAGAGTTCGCCCGGCGGAACGATGACGGGTTCGCTCGCACCCATATCGCGCTCGCCGTCATCATCGCGAGGTACCTGCTTCATGCCGGCAGATCCTCCTGCTGCTCGAGAATTTCCAGCGCTTCCTGTTGCTCGAGCCAACGCGCTTCGAGCTCACTCCTGTTCTGTTCGAGCGCGCCACGTTCCTTCAACAAGGTCTGCAGCCGCGCACGCTGATCGGATGCATAGAGCGCTTCATCAGCCAGGAGTGCGACCAGTGTCGCCAGGCGTTGACGCAATTGCTCAAGCTCACTCTCGGTACGCTTCACCGCCTGGCGCATCGGTGCAAGCTCGGCACGCCGTGCAGCAGCCTGCTGACGCGCTTCGCGGGCACTCTGTGCCGATCGCGTGCTCGGCGCTGCCGGCGCCTCATCGCCGGTGTCTCGACGCGCACGCAGCTGGTGATAGTCCTCCAGATCGCCATCGAACGGGGCTACCTGACCATCGCTGATGAGGTAGAACTGGTCGACGCAGTTGCGCAGCAGGTGGCGATCGTGCGAAACCAGAACGATGGCGCCGGTAAACTCCTGCAGCGCCAGCGTCAGGGCGTGCCGCATGTCGAGATCGAGATGGTTGGTCGGTTCGTCCAACAGCAGCAGATTGGGTTGCTGCCAACAGACAATGGCCAGTGCAAGGCGGGCTTTCTCGCCACCACTGAACGGCTTGATCGGTGCCAGTGCCTGGTCGCCGTGAAATGCGAAACCGCCGAGAAAATTACGGATCTGCTGTTCAGAGGCGAGCGGACTCAGGCGCTGCAGATGCAGCGCCGCGCTTGCTTCGAGATCGAGCGCTTCGAGTTGTTGCTGGGCAAAATAGCCGGGGGCGAGGTGCGCACCTGCCGTTCGCCGCCCACGACGGGCCGGCAGCTCACCGGTCAACGCCTTGATGAAAGTCGACTTGCCGGCGCCATTCGCGCCCAGCAGGCCGATGCGCGAGCCCGGATGGAGCGTAATCCGAAGATTGGAAAGCGCAACCTGATCGCCGTAACCGACGTCGACATCCTGCAGGCTGAGCAATGGGTCGGACTGCTTGTCCGCTTCCAGAATGCGGAAATTGAACGGCGAGTCGAAATGGGCGGCCGCCACGGTCTGCATGCGTTCGAGTTCTTTCAAGCGGCTCTGCGCCTGCCGGGCTTTCGATGCTTTGGCGCGAAATCGACGCACGAACGCCTCGATCTCGCCGACGCGACGCTGCTGTTTTTCGTACAGCGCCTGCTGTTGCGCGACTTTCTCCGCGCGCTGTAGTTCGAACGCCGAGTAATTGCCGCGATAAGCGGTGAGACGCTGCTGTTCGATGTGCACGATGTGGGTGACCACGCCATCGAGAAAATCGCGATCATGGGAAATCAGCAGCAGCGTGCCTGGATACCGCTTGAGCCAGGCCTCGAGCCAGGTCGTCGCATCGAGGTCGAGATGATTGTTCGGCTCGTCCAGCAGCAGCAGATCGCCCGGCGCCATGAGCGTCTGTGCAAGGTTGAGTCGGATCCGCCAGCCGCCGGAGAACGCCGTGACCGGCCGTGTGCAATCGGCTTGACTGAACCCGAGACCATGCAACAGCTGCAGCGCGCGATGCCGTGCGTTATAGGCCTGCAGATGATCGAGGCCGGCATGCGCGCGCGTGATGCCATCGTCATCGCCGCGGCCCTCGGCCGCGGCAAGTTCGCGCTCGAATCGGCGCAGTTCGCGGTCGCCATCGATGACGAATTCGACAGCGCTTCGCGGCGAATAGTGGACTTCCTGCGCCATGTGCGCGATACGCAGACCCACCGGCACACGAACGTTGCCCAGATCGGGCGCGAGTCCGCCGAGCAACAGTTGAAACAGGCTCGATTTACCCGTGCCGTTGGCCCCGGTGATGCCGACATGCTGAACATCGTGGAAAGCAAGCGTGGCCTGCTCGAACAGCATGCGTGTGCCGCGCCTGACGGTGACGGATTCGAGACTGATCATGGGCGCGAATTCTAGCAGGGCCGCGGGACATGCGGAGGCGGCTGCGCCCGGTCAATGCGTGGGATGCGCTTCGCCTATCAATTCGACTTTGCCGTCTTCGTCTTCTGCTTCCAGGCGTACGTCGAAACCCCATAGACGGGTGACGTGCTTCAATACTTCGTCGGCACTGCCGGCCAGTGGGCGCCGCAACTGACGCCGATGGCGAAGCGTCAGCGAACGGTCGCCGCGGCGATCGACGGAATGAACCTGGATATCCGGCTCGCGCATTCCCAGGTTGTATTGCCCGGCAAGCGCCTGCCGCACATACCGATAACCGGCATCGTCGTGGATGGCGGCGATTTCAGCTGCGCTGTCCCGATCGTCGTCAACCACGGCGAACAACCGCAGCTCGCGGATCAGGCGCGGCGACAGGTACTGTGCAATGAACGATTCGTCCTTGAAATTACGCATCGCGAAATCGAGCGTGGTCAGCCAGTCGGAGCCGGCGATAGCCGGAAACCACTCGCGGTCTTCCGCCGTCGGGTCGGTGCAGATACGTCGGATATCGGTCATCATCGCGAAGCCCAGCGCATACGGATTGACCCCGCCGTAGCGTGGGCTGTCGAATCCCGGCTGGGCGATGACATTGGTGTGCGATGTCAGAAATTCGATCATAAAACCGTCGTCGACCCGCCCTTCGTCGTACAACCGGTTCAACAGTGTGTAGTGCCAGAACGTAGCCCAGCCTTCGTTCATGACCTGGGTCTGACGCTGCGGGTAGAAATACTGCGCCAGCTTGCGCACGATTCGGACCAGCTCACGTTGCCAGGAATCGAGATTTGGCGCGTGCTTCTCGATGAAATACAGCAGATTCTCCTGCGGTTCGACCGGATACCGCTCAGCTTCCAGCGCGGTTTTAGCTGTGGCGCGCTGTGGCAGCGTTCGCCATAGATCATCGACCTGTGACTGTCGGTATCGCTCGCGTTCGTCGAGCCTGGCGCGCTCCTGAGCTGCCGATAAACGGGCCGGCCGTTTGTAGCGGTCCACCCCGTAATTCATCAGAGCGTGGCAGGAATCAAGCAGTTCTTCGACAGCGGTCTCGCCGTGGCGTTGTTCACACGCTTCGACGAAGTGTCGTGCGAAGACCAGATAATCGATGATGGCATCCGCCGTGGTCCACGCGCGGAACAGGTAATTACCTTTGAAAAACGAGTTATGACCATAGCTCGCGTGCGCAATCACCAACGCCTGCATCGTCATGGTGTTTTCTTCCATGAGGTAGGCAATGCAGGGGTTGGAGTTGATCACAAGTTCGTAGGCCAGCCCCATCTGCCCGCGGCGATAGCGGTTCTCGACAGCAAGAAATTCCTTCCCGTAAGACCAGTGAGCATAGCCTACCGGCATGCCGATGGAGGCATAGGCATCCATCATCTGCTCGGCGCTGACAATCTCGATCTGGTTCGGGTAGGTGTCGAGCCGGTAGTCCGCTGCCAGCCGGCCAATCTCTCGCTCGTAGCGCTCGATAAGCTCGAAACTCCATTCCGAGCCCTGCGAGAGATAGGCTTTGCTCATGCCGGTTTGCGCTGGAACAGTTCGCGAAAAACCGGATAGATATCCGCCGGGGTGCCGATCTTGCGCATGGCGAAATTGCCGCGATCGGCAGCCAGTTTCGCGTATTCCTCCCACAAGCCCTGCTCAAGTTCGACACCGACCTGCACGTAAGCGAAGTACTGCAAGCGCGGCATGATGTCGTCACGCAGCAGCGCGCTGCAGCGCGCTGAATCGCCGATCCAGTTGTCACCGTCAGAGGCCTGTGCGGCGTATATATTCCAGTCACCGGACGGATAACGGTCCTCGACCACGTCACGCATCAATTCGAGCGCACTGGAGACGACGGTACCCCCGGTATCGCGCGCCGAAAAGAACTCCTGCTCATCGACTTCGCTGGCAACCGTGTGATGACGTATGAACACCACATCGATACGCTCGTAAGCGCGCGACAGGAACAGATGCAATAACGCGAAGAACCGTTTGGCGAGATCTTTTCGCGCCTCGTCCATCGAGCCCGAAACGTCCATCAGGCAGAACATCACTGCCTGTGCGTTGGGTTTCGGCTGACGCACGCGATGGTTGTAGCGCAGATCGAAGGTGTCGATGAACGGCACCGCCGCAATGCGACGTTTGAGATCCAGAATCTCGTCTTCGAGTGCCGCCTCGTCGCCTGTTTCAGCGGGCGCTTCACCAAGTGCGACCAGCGCCTGCTCGGCCTCCTGCAGCCGCGCGCGCCGCGGACCCTGCATGGCTCGGCGCCGTGCCGCCGCACCCTTCAGTGAGCGGACGATGTTGATATTGGCCGGCACTCCGCTCGACGTGAAGCCGGCACGCACAGACTTCGTATCCATGATCGTCGCCAGCGTGGTGCGGATCAAATCCGGCAATTCGAGATCATCGAAGAAAAACTGCAGAAACTCTTCGCGCGAGAGCACGAACGAAAAGGCATCCTCGCCCTCTCCATCTTCGCTGGCCTGCGAACCCCGGCCACTGCCGCCCTCTGGCCGCGGCACGCGATCACCGGTGATGAACTCCTTGTTGCCGGGATGGACCATTTCGCGTCGCCCGCCCGGCCCGTGCTGGAAACGGGGTTCGCTGATGTCCTTGCGCGGGAGATCGATGCGTTCACCGCGATCGAGATCCTGAATCGAACGGCGGCTGATGGCATTGGCAACCGCTTCGCGGATCTGTACCTTGTAGCGCTGGATGAACCGATCGCGATTGACCGCGCTCTTGTTCCGTCCGTTCAGCCGCCTGTCGATCAATACGTTCATGCGGCCTTGCTCATGCGGACTTCCGCACGCGCAGGTACCATTCGCAGAGCAACCTCACCTGCTTCTCGGTATAGCCTTTGACGACCATGCGGTCGACGAAGTCCTGATGCTTGCGTTGATCCTCTGTCGAAGACTTGGTATTGAACGAAATGACCGGCAGCAATTCCTCGGTATTCGAGAACATCTTCTTCTCGATCACCTCACGCAGTTTCTCGTAGCTTGTCCATAACGGCGCCCGCCCGCCATTGCTGGCCCGCGCCCGCAGCACGAAGTTGACAATTTCGTTGCGGAAATCCTTGGGGTTGGAAATACCAGCTGGCTTTTCGATCTTCTCCAGTTCAGCGTTCAGAGCCGACCGATCGAACACTTCGCCGGTATCCGGGTCACGGTAATCTTCATCCTGGATCCAGTAATCGGCATAGGTGACATAACGGTCGAAAATGTTCTGCCCGTATTCGGAATAGGACTCCAGGTACGCCGTCTGGATCTCTTTGCCGATGAGTTCAGCATAGCGCGTGGCGAGATAGCCCTTGAGATGCGCGAGATATTTCTGTTCGAGATCCTTGGCGAACTGCTCGCGTTCGATGGTCTGCTCCAGCACGTAGAGCAGATGGACCGGGTTGGCCGCAACTTCGCCAACATCGTAGTTGAACACTTTCGACAGGATCTTGAAGGCGAAGCGCGTCGATAGCCCCGTCATGCCTTCGTCGACACCGCCGTACTCGCGATATTCCTGATAGCTTTTGGCCTTTGGGTCGATGTCTTTCAGGCTCTCGCCGTCGTAGACCCGAACTTTCGAATAGATGTTCGAGTTCTCGGGCTCCTTGATGCGCGAGAGCACGGCAAACTGCGACATCATTTCGAGCGTGCCCGGCGCACACGGCGCGGCCGCGAGCGAGCTGTGGTCGAGCAGTTTCTGATAGATGCGGACTTCTTCCGATACCCGCGTGCAGTACGGCACCTTGACGATGTAGATGCGGTCGAGAAACGCCTCGTTATTCCGGTTGTTCTTGAACGCCAGCCACTCGGATTCATTCGAATGGGCGAGAATGATGCCTTCGAACGGGATCGCAGAAAGGCCTTCGGTTCCTTTGTAGTTGCCTTCCTGCGTCGCTGTCAGCAGCGGATGCAGGACCTTGATCGGGGCTTTGAACATTTCGACGAATTCCAGCAGTCCCTGATTCGCCAGGCACAGTCCGCCGGAGTAGGCATAAGCGTCGGGATCGTTTTGCGCATGCTGTTCGAGCATGCGGATATCGACCTTGCCGACCAGCGCGGAAATATCCTGGTTGTTCTCGTCTCCGGGTTCCGTTTTTGCGATGCCGATCTGGCGCAGGGTCGAAGGATAGCGTTTGACGACGCGGAACCGCGTGATGTCGCCGTTGTATTCGTGCAGTCGCTTGACTGCCCAGGGTGACATGAGTCCGCTCAGATAACGGCGCGGAATGCCGTAATCTTCTTCCAGAATGCGTGCGTCCTCGACAGGCGAAAACAGGCCGAGGGGCGATTCGTTGACCGGTGAATCCTTCAGCGCGTAGAACGGCACCTGCTCCATCAGTGCTTTGAGTTTTTCAGCCAGCGACGATTTACCGCCGCCGACCGGACCGAGCAGATAGAGGATCTGTTTCTTTTCTTCGAGGCCCTGCGCGGCGTGACGGAAGTAGGACACGATCTGTTCGATCGTTTCCTCCATGCCGTAGAACTCGCGGAAGGCGGGATACAGTCGGATCAGTTTATTGGAGAAGATCCGCGACAGGCGCGCATCCTTGCGGGTGTCGACCAGTTCGGGTTCGCCGATGGAGAGCAACATGCGCTCCGCTGCCGAAGCATAGGCGGAAGCGTCGCGCCGGCAGATGTCGAGAAATTCGTCGAGCGAATACTCCTCTTCCCGAGCGTGTTCGAAACGCGAACGGTAATGCTGAAAAATACTCATCGGAACAGCCTCTCATTCATACGTTTGAGGAGAGGCATCCACGAGATTCGTCCAACGCCCTGAATTATTCTTCTCGCGAGGATTCCATCCGGATGCCTTGCACCTCTGAACGAAGCAAGGGCTATGCCAGCTGCCCGGATCGCTCCGGTCATCAGGCGCAATCACCTCGCCCCCCACCACACGACCTGGGCTCGCCGTGTGAACGCGTATCCCGCTTTACACTCCTGCCCACCCTGCGGTCGGCGCTTGCCAACGGCATGGTCAGCGACGTACCGGGTGGTCTGTGTCCTAGGACGTCACATCCCGACCAGGGGCGTCATGCTCCGCAATGGGGCAGGTCTATCTCGGTATACGCTACATCTTGGAGCGAGGTCAATGGTAGAAGTTCGACGTTGCGACATTGTGCAACGGTTAACTCTTGTGAAGCTGGCCCGAAAATCCGTCGTCGCCGCGTTCGGCGATCAGTGATGATGACCACCGGCGCCATGCGCGTGGCCATGGGCACGCTCCTCTTCGGTGGCCGTGCGAACGTCGATGATTTCGACGGCGAAAGTCAGCGTCACACCTGCCAGCGGATGGTTGGTATCGACATCGACGGTAAATTTGCCCGGCTTGATGACCTGAACATGACGCGGCCCGTGTTCGGTATTGACGGCCACCATCATGCCGGGCGTCAATTTTCCGCGTGTCATCACGGATTTCATGGGAATGCGCTGGACGGCGTCGGCGCGGCGCAGACCGTAGGCATCGGCTGGCGCAATAGTCACACTGAATTGATCGCCGGCGATATGCCCGGCGATTTCGCGTTCGAGACCTGGAATGATGTTGCCGTGCCCGTGCAGGTAGGTCATCGGTTCGTGCGTGTGGGAATCCTCGATCAGATCGCCAGGTTCGTTGGTCAGGCGATAGTGAAAGTTGACGACGCAATTCTTCTCGACCTGCATGGGTTGCCCTGCCAGCGCTTGGTAATGCCGGCAATTATATCGCGGCTGGATGAACATCATCATGATCGGTCGTGATGATCGGTCGTGGTGACCACCGATTGCGTGGGTTCTCGCTCTTGCCGCTACAATTACAGGTCTGCCGCCAGCGATGAGGTCGAATTGCTGAAACGCCACGATGTCATCGCGATCGGTGCCGGTGCCGCCGGTTTGATGTGCGCCGCGACGGCTGGCCAACGCGGACGGCGCGTGCTGGTCGTCGACCACGCTGCGCGCATCGGCGAGAAAATCCGCATCTCCGGCGGCGGCCGCTGCAATTTCACCAACCAGCACTGCACACCGGCGAATTTCCTGTCGGCCAATCCTCACTTCTGTATTTCGGCGCTGCGCGCCTACACACCGCAGGATTTTATTGCGCTGGTCGATAGCCACGGGATTGCCTGGCACGAGAAGACGCTCGGCCAGCTGTTCTGTGACGACAGCGCGCAGCAGATCATCGACCTGCTGGTCACCGAATGCCGCGCAGCCAGCGTCGAGTTTCTGCTCTCGACGAGTATTAATGGTGTTGAACGCCGCGCCGATGGCGCATTCGCGCTGAGTACGACTGGCGGAGCGCTGACAGCGGACAGTCTTGTCGTCGCCACAGGCGGCTTGTCGATACCCAAGATCGGCGCGACCGGTTATGCCTATGAGCTGGCTCGTCAATTCGGCGTAGGCATCGTGCAACCACGGCCTGGCCTTGTTCCGCTCACGTTCACTGCTGAAACGCTCGACTGGCTAGCTGGGCTGAGCGGAATCTCAGTCGATGTCGACGTCGAGACGGCCGGCAATCGTTACGCCGAAGCATTGCTGTTCACTCACCGCGGATTGAGCGGACCAGCCATCCTGCAAGCGTCGTCGCACTGGGCTTCGGGTGCCGAATTGCATATCGACCTCGCGCCCGGCCATGACGTCACGGCACACTTGCTCGGCGCGAAACGCGACAGCTCGCGTCAGCAGCCAGGCAACGCGCTGGCAGCCCATCTGCCGCGTCGCCTGGCCCAGCGCTTTGCCGCGACACTGCCTGCCAACAGTGAGCGGCTGGCCGATGTGGCGGACGCGCATCTACGCGCATTGGGTTCCCGCATCAATCGCTGGACCGTGGTGCCGGCCGGTACCGAAGGTTTCCGCAAAGCCGAGGTGACGGTTGGCGGCGTTGATACGGCCGGACTCAACTCGCGTGACCTGCAGGCCCGCGCCGTACCGGGACTGTTTTTCGTCGGCGAAGCGCTCGACGTCACCGGTCACCTGGGCGGACACAATTTTCAGTGGGCCTGGTCATCCGGTTACGCGGCGGGCCGCGTCGCTTGAAGCAAGCGCGGTACACTGTGTGCAAACAGCCAGGAATCCGCCATGACCGATACGGTGATCTTCGAGCAGACCGGCAAGGTCGCAATATTGACCTTGAACCAGCCGGAAAAACTGAACGCATTCTCGGACCCGATGCTCAGGCGCTTGATTGCGCTCATCGACGAGTGCCAGACGAGAGCCGACATCGGCGTCGTCATCTTGACCGGCGCGGGCCGCGGTTTCTGCAGTGGCGGAGACATCAGCACGATGGGCGCCGATGCCGACAATCGCCCGCACGTGACCAAGGAATATATCTGGGATGTCATCCAGGCATTCCCCAAACGGCTCGCGCAATTCGACAAGCCCGTCATCGCCGCCATCAACGGCGCGGCCATCGGCGGCGGCCTCGATCTCGCACTTGCCTGCGACATCCGCGTCGCCTCGCGCAGCGCGCGTTTTGCCGAAACCTATGCGCGCATCGGCCTGCTGCCGGGTGGTGGCGGCGCTTACTTTCTGCCACGCATCGTCGGTCGCGCGATGGCGCTCGAAATGCTGCTCACTGCCGACATCATCGACGCCGACGAAGCGCTCCGCATCGGGCTCGTCAATCATGTCTACGACGACGCCGAGCTGATGCCGGCGGCACTGGCCTTGGCCGAGCGCATGGCACGATTGCCGCCGCTCTCGGTCAGACTCATCAAGCGCGCTGTCGATCACGGCTTGAACGGTGACATGGCCGGCAGTTTCGATTTGATCTCCTCGCACATCGCGATTGCCAAAAGCGGCCCCGATCACGCGCAAGCGATCAGCGCGTTCCGCGAACGACGGGACGGCGATTACGTCGGCTACTGAATGCCGAGCTGATGCACCTGGAACTTCACTGATAGCAATCGCAACATAGAGTATCGCCACGACCATGCTGAACCCGACACCGCAGACGACTTATCTCAAGGACTACACGCCGCCGGCTTTCCTGATTACTACGGTTGCGCTGGATATCGACATTCGGGTCGAATTCACCCGCGTGACGGCGAAGCTGGCAATCGCGCGCAATCCAGCCGCTGCTGATGCCGGCGGGCCGCTCGTTCTCGACGGTGACGGGCTCGAATTCATCAGCGCCAGGCTGGATGACGTGGCACTTACCAGTGCTGACTGCGAAGCAACGCCGGCACGACTGACCGTCCACCGTGTTCCAGCCTCGTTCGAGCTCGTTACCGTAGTGCACATCGCGCCCGAACAGAACACTCAATTGATGGGGCTGTACGCTTCCAGCGACGGTTATTTCACGCAATGCGAAGCTGAAGGGTTCCGGCGCATCACCTATTTTCTCGATCGTCCAGACGTGATGGCGCGCTATGAAACGACCATTCACGCCGCGCGCGAGCGCTTTCCGCTGCTGCTCGCGAACGGCAACCTCGCCGACTCGGGTGACGAGGGTGACGGTCGTCATTGGGCCCGTTGGGTCGACCCGTTCCCGAAACCCTGTTACCTGTTTGCGATGGTTGCCGCCCGACTGGATTGTCTGGACAGCGATTTCCGCACAGCGTCGGGGCGCGCGGTCAAGCTCAGCATCTTTGTCGAACCGGGCAAACTCAGTCAGGCCACATTCGCGCTGGAATCATTGAAAAGCGCGATGCGCTGGGATGAAGAAGTGTTCGGGCTCGAACTGGATCTCGACCAATACATGATCGTCGCTGTCGGCGATTTCAACATGGGCGCAATGGAGAACAAGGGCCTCAATATCTTCAATACGAAGTACGTGCTGGCGCGGGCGGACACTGCGACCGACATGGATTTCATGATGCTTGATCGCGTCGTCGCCCACGAATATTTCCACAACTGGACAGGCAATCGCGTGACCTGCCGCGACTGGTTCCAGCTCAGCCTCAAAGAAGGCCTGACCGTGTTCCGTGATCAGCAGTACGGCGGCGACCGCTACTCGCACGCTCTGCAACGCATCCAGGAAGTACGCCTACTGCGCGCGGCGCAGTTTCCCGAAGACGCCGGACCGATGGCGCACCCGGTGCGGCCGTCCTCGTATATCGAGATCAGCAACTTCTATACGGCAACGGTCTACAACAAAGGCGCCGAAGTCGTTCGTATGATCCACACGCTGATCGGGCCGGCTGCGTTCCGTCGCGGCATGGACCTCTATTTTCAGCGCCATGATGGTCAGGCGGTTTGCACCGAGGATTTCGTTGCCGCGATGGCAGATGCTTCGGGCTTCGATTTTACCCAGTTCAAACGCTGGTACGAGCAGGCCGGTACACCGGTAGTCGAGGCAAGCGGTGCGTACGATGCCGCCGCCCGTCGCTATACGTTGAAGCTGCGTCAGCAGTGTCCGCCGACGCCCGGCCAGAGCGACAAACACGCGTTCCACATTCCGCTGGCGCTAGGACTTGTCGGCGCCGACGGCTACGATCTGCCGCTATGCCTTGAAGGCGAGACAGCAGGTGGCGAGACAACGCGCGTGCTTTCGCTGATAAACGACGAATCCAGCTATGTGTTTGTCGGCATCGCGAGCGCGCCAGTGCCCTCGTTGCTGCGGGGATTCTCGGCGCCGGTAGTCCTTCGCCATGAATATTCCGACGCCGACCTCGCGCATCTGATGGCGCACGATAGCGACTCATTCAATCGCTGGGAGGCCGGCCAGCGACTGGCGTTGAACGTGCTGATGCGCGGCATCGAGGACACGCGCGCCGGTGGCACGGTAACGTTTCCCGAGGCGTTCTTCGAGGCCTGTGCCCGCCTGCTTGACGATGCACCACGTGACCCCGCTTTCGCCGCCGAAGCGCTCAGCCTGCCGGCCGCCGGCTACATTGCCGAACAATTCGACGAAGTCGATCCGGACGCCATTTTCACCGTGCGCACGGCACTGCGTGTCGAACTTGCGCGGCGCCTCGAATCGCAGTTCACCGACGCGTTTGAGCGTTCACACAGCGATGCCCCGTACAGCCCGGACCCGGCCTCGGCCGGGCGTCGTGCACTGCGCAATCTGGCGCTAGGCTATCTGATGGAACTCGAACAGCCGGCACTCAATGCGCGCTGTCTGGGCTTGCTGCGGCAGGCCGACAACATGACCGACGCAATGGCTGCGTTAAGCGCGCTCGCCAATAGCGAATGCCCGGAGCGACCACAGGCGCTGGCCTGGTTTTTCGAGCGCTGGCAGGCCGAACCACTGGTCATCGACAAATGGTTCGCCGTGCAGGCCAGTTCACGCCTGCCCGGCACGCTGGACGAGGTCCGCGCGCTGCTTACGCATCCCGCTTTCGATATCCGCAATCCGAACAAGGTCCGCGCTCTGATCGGCGCCTTCTGTCAGGGCAATCACGTGCGCTTCAATGCCGCCGACGGTTCGGGTTACGCCTTTGCCGGCGAGCAGATCATTGCGCTCGATCCGCGCAACGCGCAGGTCGCTGCTCGTCTGGCCCGCGCTTTTGACCGCTGGCGGAAGTTCGATGCCGCACGTCAGGGCCACGCGCGCGCGGCGCTCGAACGCATCCGCGATGTAACGGGATTATCGAACGACACTTATGAAGTAGTGAGTCGGGCGCTCGCCTGAGACGAGCACCAGTGAGGAGCGCCGCCGACTGGCGGCGCCTCAATTGGATTTTGCCGCCGCAGCGCGCAGCGCCTACTTGTTGGCGCGGCGCTCCTTGGCTTCCTTGATGACATCCTCGGCGATGTTCCGTGGGCACGGCGAGTAGTGCGAGAACTCCATCGAGAACTGACCGCGACCCGAAGTCATCGTACGCAGATCGCCGATGTAGCCGAACATCTCGCCGAGCGGCGCTTCAGCCTTGATGCGAACGCCGAGCGGATTCGACTCCTGTGCCTTGATCATGCCGCGACGGCGGTTCAAGTCGCCGATCACGTCTCCGACATGAGCATCCGGCGTGAACACATCGACTTTCATGATCGGCTCGAGCAGCTGCGGGCTCGCTTTCGGCAGCGTCTGGCGATAAGCCGCCTTGGCCGCGATTTCGAACGCCATCGCCGAGGAGTCGACGGCATGGTAGCCACCGTCGGTCAGGATGACTTTCAGATCCTGCATCGGGTAGCCGGCCAGCGGTCCCTCGCCGATGCACAGACCAAAGCCTTTCTCGACTGCCGGCCAGTATTCGCGCGGCACGTTACCGCCGGTGACTTTCGACTCGAAAGTGTAGCCGCTACCGGATTCACCAGGCTCGATGATGTACTCGATTTTCGCGAACTGACCCGAACCGCCGGTCTGCTTCTTGTGCGTGTAAGCGTCTTCGATGCGCTGCGTAATCGTTTCCCGATAAGCAACCTGCGGCTTGCCGACTTCGACTTCGCAACCGTGCGTGCGCTTGAGAATGTCGACCTTGATGTCGAGATGCAGTTCGCCCATGCCCTTGATGATGGTCTCGCCGCTTTCCTGGTCGGTTTCGACGCGGAACGACGGATCTTCCTGGATCATCTTGCCGAGCGCGATGCCGAGCTTTTCGGAACCTGCTTTGTCTTTCGGCGAAATCGCGACCGAGATGACCGGGTCGGGGAAAACCATCGGCTCGAGGGTGGCCGGGAATTTCGGATCACACAGCGTGTGCCCGGTCTGCACGTTCTTCATGCCGAGTACGGCCACAATATCGCCAGCCTCGGCCGAATCGACGTCGTTACGCGAGTTGGCATGCATCTCAACGATGCGCCCGATGCGTTCAGTCTTGCCGGTGAAGGTGTTCAGCACGGTCGTGCCTTTCTCAATACGCCCCGAATACAGGCGCAGGAAAGTCAGTGCGCCATAACGGTCGTCCATGATCTTGAAAGCAAGCGCGCGCAAGGGGCGCGCGGCATCGACGATCGCAAATTGGCCAGTCTCCTTGCCTTCCGGATCGACTTCGGGTTGGGGTGGTACTTCGGTCGGGTCCGGCAGGTAGTCGACAACGCCGTCCAGCACCAGCTGCACGCCTTTGTTCTTGAACGACGAACCGCAGAACGTCGGGAAGAATTTGAGCTGAATGGTCCCGGCGCGGACGCAGCGCTTGATGGTCTCGATGTCAGGCTGTTCGCCATCGAGATAACGCCCCATGACGTCGTCGTCCATTTCGACTGCAATTTCGACGAGCTTCTCGCGCCAGATCTCGACGTCTTCGACCATGTCGGCCGGGACGTCTTCGATGTGATAGTTGAGCGGGTCGCCGGAGTCATCCCAGATCCAGGCTTTGCGCGTCAACAGATCGACGACGCCGGAGAATTTGTCTTCGATGCCGATGGGTAAAACCATGACGATCGGGCGGGCGGCGAGAATCTTTTCGACCTGCGCAATGACGCGATAGTAATCCGCACCAATCCGATCAAGCTTGTTGACATAAATAATACGCGCGACGCGCGAGTCATTGGCATAACGCCAGTTGGTCTCGGATTGCGGTTCGACGCCACCGGAGCCGCAGAACACGCCGACGCCGCCATCGAGCACTTTCAGCGAACGATAGACTTCTATCGTGAAATCGACGTGCCCGGGGGTATCGATGATATTGAATCGATAGTCGTGCCAGAAACAGGTGGTCGCCGCGGACTGGATAGTGATGCCGCGTTCCTGCTCCTGCTCCATGAAGTCGGTGGTGGCCGCGCCATCGTGCACTTCGCCGATCTTGTGGATTTTGCCGGTGAGTTTCAGGATGCGCTCCGTCGTCGTGGTTTTGCCGGCGTCGACGTGAGCGAAAATTCCGATGTTGCGATACCGCGAAAGGTCTGTCATAGCTGCTCTCAAGTAAAAGCGTTGGCATCAAAGCCGGCTATCCGCAGCGCGCGGATGGCGGTCTCATGCTGCCAGGGTGTTGGCCGGTGACGCCGGCCCGGCGTGTCGTCGCGCCCCGCTCGGGGACGCGCAGGGGCGCATCTTAAAGGGCTTAGGCCAGAATCGAAATGCTTTTATGCAAATTTTGGTCAGATTTGTTGCCTTAACACCCTGAAACGACAGACAGACAGCCGGAATTCACGTTTTCATGACACTACTGGCGGGATCGCGCTTCACTAAGAGCGGGTATGGCCCCTCGTTCAGGGTGGAGCGAGCGCCCGCGGAATGACGTTGCGAACGCCGCCCAGCGGATCGGCGACATCACCCGCAAAACGCGGGATCAGATGAATATGTGCGTGCCACACCGACTGTCCGCCGGCGACGTCGCAATTGACGCCCAGGTTGAAGCCCGCTGGAGCGAACTCCGTGACCAGTTGTTCATGTACGACTCGCGCAAGCGCAAAGCAGGCGGCGTATTCTTCCGCCGTGGTCTCGAACAGGGTACGGACATGACGCAGAGGGACGATCAGCGTATGGCCGGGCGAAACCGGGAAAGCATCGCGGACCGCGCGCGCGAGCGCATTGGCCGCGACGACCGGGCGATCGAGCGCGCAGAAAATGCAGGGGTCGTTTTTGTCCCGGGTTGCCATGAGTACCTCATTACTTTCATGCCGAAGTGTACCCGCTGCACCGGATTGCCTGCACCATGAACGCCCCGCCTGACTGGCGCAAATTGCAACGCTGGGAGACGGAATTCGATCCGCACGATGGCGTACTCGTGCTCGAATCGCATATCGGCGAACACAATATCCGCGTGCTCGAAAACGAACGCTATCGGTGGCTCTGTTTCGACCAGCTCCTGCAGAGCGGGATGTTGCTCGCCCAACCCGAAGACCTGCTGTTCAATTACGCCCGCACGATGCTCGGGTTCCGCCTGTTCCAGCCGTCGCCGGCGCGCCTGGCGCTGCTCGGTCTCGGTGCGGGCTCGATTGCCCGGCATCTGCTCCGCTACCTGCCCGCGCTGACCGTGACTGCCGTCGACTATTCAGCTGACGTGATTGCCATCGCGCGCGATTATTTCGGCCTGCCGCGTCGCTCGAACCGGCTGACTGTGGTGCACCAGGATGCCCGCGACTACCTCCGCGAGTCGAGTGCCGTCGAAGATATCATCCTGGTCGACCTGTTCGGCGCCCATGGCACACCGGACTGGATGACGGCCGATACGCTGTACACCTTATGCCGCAGCCGACTTGCCCGCGACGGAATGATTGTCGTCAACCTGCTGGTCCACAATGTTGCCGAGCGCGATCGCCTGCTCGCCCCGATAGCGCAAGCGTTCGAAGGGCGTGTGCTGTACACGACGCCGGACGAGTACGATAACCTGATCGCCTTCGCGTTCAACGGTCCTGTTCCGCTACTGGACGACCCGCTGCTGACTACGGTGGCACGCGAGCGTGAGGGCGCGCTTCGGCTGCCGCTGCAGGCGTTGTTGTTGGACCTCATGCAGAACGTCTGACTGCAGCTTGCAGCGCGTGACCTTTTGCGCGTGTCGCTTTCATGACTCACTTTGGTCCCGGTTTCGCTGTCGGTACGCGGACGGCAGCGGCCAGTTTGATCGTGCGCATGGCATAGGTAAGCGCGCGCTCAGCGTTGTGCGGGCTATGAACCAGACAAAAGCGATGCCGCCGGCGCATCAACACACAGGTGCGCAGCGCGTCCTCCCGTTTCAGACCAGTAACCGCAGTCCGGTAAATGATCGTGCCGACCCAGCGCGGAATGAGCAGCGGCCTCGCGCCGGGGAGTTTGTCGGCATAGCGCCCGATGAAGCTGCGCGCGCGGCCCAGCGCTTCGTCACGCTCGACTTCGAGCGCGAACTCAAGACTCCAACCGGAAGCGCGATGCATATCGACCGACTGCGGCGTCGTGCCACCGGGATGGATACAGGACTCGGCTAGAAAGTCCTGATTCGGTGCATCGGCTCCGCCCTGCTCCGTTATGCGCTGCACGCTGTTGAGATCAAGACCTGTAAGCGCTCCAGTCGCGTCAGCGAATGCCGTATCGAGCGCCTGCTTCATATGCCGGTCACGCGAGATTCTATCGGGCTCGCCAAGAACCACACCTAGCAGCCGGCGATCGTTGCGCCGGGCCGAGGCAATAAGGTTGTAGCCGGCATGGCAGGTAAAGCCCGTCTTGAGACCATCGGCCCCGGCGTACGTTACGACAAAATTATTGTGGGTGCCCACATGCCGCTGACCGAAGTCGAAACCTTGACGTGAGAAATAAGCGTAATCTCTTGGAAAATCACGCTGTAGCGCGCGCGCCAGTACCGCCAGATCGCGTGCCGTCGTGACTTGCCCGGGATCGGGCAGTCCGGAGGCATTGCGAAAGCGCGTGCGCGTCATACCGAGCGCGCGTGCTTGAGCGTTCATCCGCTCGGTGAAAGCGTGCTCGCTGCCTGCGACCGCTTCGGCGGCAACTACTGCAGCGTCGTTGGCCGAGTAGACGATCATCGCCAGCAGGACCTGTTCGACCGTCAACCGGCTGCCAGCGCGCAGCCCCAGCTTGCGCGGCAATTGCCCGGCGGCTGCGACACTTACCGGCACACGATCAGTCAACGCCAGGCGCTTGTCGGCTACCGCATCGAGCAAAAGATACACCGTCATCAGCTTGGTCAGTGATGCCGGATAGCTCGGTCGATTGGCGTTGCGTGCCAGAACGACATGGCCGGTTTCTGGCTCCACGATGAGCATGGCACGCTCGGCCTGTGCGCAGAGCACGCAGGCGAAGGCGCCGGCGAGGAACGCAATCGCCTTGAACCAGGATTTAAAGGCTGGGGCGGAGGACAGATCAGTTACTTCCAACAGAGCAGGCGATGGCGAGTATGCATGGAAACGGACAACCACCCGCAGGCTCATTAGCAGCTATTCTTGCTCCGCAGGTTTGTCGAACCTCCGCCGCCACCATTCTTAATGCCATATTTATGTTTGATAGCCGATACTTACTTCAGCGTCGAATGAAGGACTGAAGCGACCATGTACCACCTAATCATGCGCATCAATGGTTACGTGGCAAGCCTGGCGATATGCGGTTTGATCACGTTGTGTGCGACTCCCCTGCTCGGTCGGCTGGACCTCACCAATATCGTGCCCCTGTTTCAACTCGGCGTAGTTGTGTCGACGGTCTATTGGGGGCGCGGGCCAGGCATTCTCTCGGCAGTAGTTGGCGTGGTGTGTTTCGATTTCTTTTTTGTACCGCCGCGCTTCTCCTTATCGGTCGCGCAATCCGAATATCTGATCACCTTTGCCGTGATGCTTTCGGTATCTCTGGTGATAAGCCATCTAACCAATGCGTTGCGTCATAAAGCAGTAGAGGCCGGGCTACGGGCCAGTGAGGCCGAATTCTTCAATGCCATCACTCAAAAGCTGCAAAGCGCGAGAACTGTGAACGATGTGGCGACCTGTCTGAATACGCTGGCAGGCCAGCATCTGCACATGTCCGCGACACTCTACCTGCCCGAACAGGGGAAACTGCACCCGATAGATGGCGGTATCAAATCTGTCGGCAGCCTGGAACAGATGATCGCAAATGGCGTCTTCGCTACCGGCCATACGGTAAACCCGAACCCGGATCTGCGCGATGATGCGTTTACCTTGCTTCTTCCGTTGCCGAAAGACGGCGGCAGTCGTGGCGTAATCGCCCTGTATGAATCGAAAGACAAACCGCTCAGGCCGCTTCCTGACACGTTTTGTACCTCTCTCACCGCACTGCTCGCGACGGTTATCGCACGGATCGAATTGACCGAAACAACCCAGCTTGATAACACCTGATTGCGATAGTGACGGGGGGTCCGCATCGACTACCAGGGGATTGACTCGTGCGCGCTTGGGCGCGCACTCGCCCTGCGGGCGCCGGCGGTGCCGGCGTCCAAACTCGCTTTGCGAGTTTGTCGAACCCGGGGGTTCTCATCGACTACTAGGGGACGCCATACAAAAAAACCGGCCTGTGGCCGGTTTTTTGTATGGCGTCCCCTAGGGGATTCGAACCCCTGTCGCCGCCGTGAAAGGGCAGTGTCCTAGGCCTCTAGACGAAGGGGACTTGAGATGGTGGAGCCAGACGGGATCGAACCGTCGACCTCTACAATGCCATTGTAGCGCTCTCCCAGCTGAGCTATGGCCCCGATGCGCGATGACCGAGCCCGCGGGCTCCGGGTCGCTTCCGGCGAGTGAGGTCAACTCCATGACCCCTCTGGCAAACCCTCACGAATTCAACTCGTTAACAGGGCCATCAGAGGTCGCGCAGAATATGTGAGGGTGGCCTCAGTGTCAAGCCGCGTGTGTGCGATCGGCGATGTAAGACAGTGCACGATCGAGGCGCGAAATGCAGCGTTCGCGGCCGATAAGTTGCAGGGTCACGTCGATCGACGGTGACGCTGCGCTGCCGGTAACAGCCACGCGCAAAGGCTGCGCGAGTTTACCCAGTTTGAGTTCATGCGCACCCGCCACGGCTTCGACCAGCGCATGCAGAGCCGCCGGTTGCCAGTCTTCGAGAGCGGCCAGGCGGTCACGCAGATCGTGCAATGGGACAGCCACGGCCGCAGTCAGATGCTTGGTTGCGGCATCGCTGTCAAACGTACTGAATTCGCTCAGGAAAGGCCGGCTCTTCTCGGCCATTTCGAGCAGCGTATTCGCGCGCGTGCGTTGCGCCTCGACGACGGCCAGAAACAGCGCCTCATCGGTCGTGTCGAGCGCCGCGGCGGCGAAGTGCGGCCGGGCGTGTCCGGCGAGTTCGGGCAGAGGCAACGTCTGGATATATTGTTGATTGACCCAGTGGAGTTTGGCGAGGTCGAACGTCGCCGCCGATTTGTTGATGTCGACGATGTCGAATTTATCGATCAATTCCTGCGGACTGAAAATCTCCTGGTCGCCGTGTGACCAGCCGAGACGGGCCAAGTAGTTCAGCAGCGCCTGTGGCAGGATGCCGTCATCCCGATATTGCAGCACGCTGACTGCGCCATGCCGCTTGGAAAGCTTCTTGCCGTCTGTACCGTTGATCATCGGAATGTGCGCGTAGACCGGCAGCGGTGCGCCCAGCGCCTCGACGATATGGATCTGCCGGGGGGTGTTGTTCAGATGATCGTCGCCGCGGATGACATGGGTTACGCCCATGTCGATGTCGTCGACAACGACTGCGAGCTGGTAGGTCGGCGTGCCGTCCGTGCGCGCGATGATGAGGTCATCCAGCTCGGAGTTCTGAATGATGACATCGCCGCGCACGACATCCTTGACGACAACTGCGCCGGTCAACGGCGTGCGCAGCCGCACGACGTAGGAACCGCCGTTATCAGCCTGCGGATTGTCGCGGCAGTGACCGTCGTAACGCGGCTTCGCTTTGGCTGCGGTCTGGGTCTCGCGGAGCTTGTCCAACCGCTCGCGGCTGCAGTAGCAGCGATAGGCGGTGCCGGCGGTGACCATCTGCGCGATGACTTCACGATAACGGTCGTAGCGTTGCGTCTGGTAATACGGGCCGTCGTCCCAATCCAGCCCCAGCCAGGCCATCCCTTCGAGAATGACGTCGACAGCTTCCTGGGTCGAGCGCTCGCGGTCGGTATCCTCGAGCCGGAAGACCATGCGCCCACCATGCCGGCGGGCGTACAGCCAGCTATAAAGGGCTGTGCGCGCGCTGCCGATGTGCAGATAGCCGGTAGGGCTGGGCGGAAAACGAGTAACGACGGTCATCACGGGCAACCACTGCAACCAGGAAGGCGCGCATTATAGGCAAAGCATCGGCGCTCTCTCATAGTTCGCCGAGGTCGGTCCACCTCAACCTACCACTGACGCGTGTTGGTTTTGCCGATTCTGATGTAACGATTACACCATAAGAACTGCTAATTGACGTCCTCCCGCCAAGCTGGCACTTATCGCGTAGCGCAAATGATCTCGTGCACGAAGGCAAGCTTGCTTTCGGTCTGTGGGGTCAACACAAATGGATATGCGTCCGGCAGACCCATGCTGCGATTCAGCGCATTGAGAGAGATGGTCAAGGGAGTCCACGCCTCGACCAGGGAAGCCGCCGACTGGGTGCAAGCTTCTGCAGCACGCGGAGCTTGATCCGCCAGCCCATAGTTCCGAGCGGTGTCGAGTGAATCAATCATATGCAACGTGTGGGCCCAGGTCTCCGCCCAGTCCTCCCACGGATGCATGCTTGCGTAAGCGCTGATGTGGTGAATCGCCCAGTCCGCGGGCGGGCCTTGCTCGTAGTGTCGTGCGCAGGCCTGCTCGTAATCCTGTGTGTCATCGCCCATTAATTCACGACAGATATTCAGCAGTTTCGGATTATTCTCGATTAGTAGCATCCAGTAATAATGGCCAATCTCATGGCGAAAATGGCCCAGCAATGTGCGGTACGCCTCGCCGAGGCGCGCACGGATGCGGGTTCTCGCAATATCATCGGCTTCAGCGAGATTAATGGTGATGACGCCATCGTCGTGGCCGGTCATCACCGCGGGATGACCGGCAAGCGGCTGAGAAAATTCGGTACTGGCATCCCGGTCGGCTAAAAAACGGAACGACAACCCTTTTGCTGGATCGATGTTTTTCGAAAAAACGGGCAAGCCTAGAACCAGGCAGGTGTGCAGCGTGTGGCGCTTTGCGGATTCCATCCGCGCCCAGTAGCCGAGATTTTCAGGAAGACTGAGATCCGGAATGGTTTCATTCAGGCTGCACGCGAGACAGAAAGTATCGCCTCCGTCCTGTGCAGGTACCATCCAATTACATACGTTGTACTGGGTATAGTTGGTGCACGGCAGCCACGCCGAATCCCTATCGCGGATCGGGTGCCAGACGCCCCGCTCATCGATGTCGAAGGGCTCGACGGTGCAGGTATCCGGCCGGTAACCCACTGACGTACCGCAAGCAGTGCAGTGAGTGTTCTCGAAAAACAACGGCTGGTCGGGCCGACAGGTGCACTTGAATTGTTCCATCGTTACGGTCCGGTTGGCGTTGTCGTTTAAAGGTGCATTGAGCACAGAGGTGCGGTGCAAGGTTGATTCGCACGGCGGTGTGGATGATCACTGGGACTCTTCGTTTAACCAGAAATGTACCAGTGGCCAAATTGCAGGCAGGCAATTTGCGTGCCGCGGCAGGACTGCGCGCGCGCCGTTCCCATGCGGTTTGACCGCAGGGAGTCGCGGACCTAGAATTGCCGCCCTCCATCCAGGGGGCGATTAGCTCAGCGGGAGAGCACTGCCTTCACACGGCAGGGGTCAGTGGTTCGATCCCACTATCGCCCACCAATGAAATCAGTAAGTTAGAATCACTCAGAAGCACTTCTGGGTTCTTTACTGACCATCTGCCACAGCGTTGCCACACTCATTTTCGAATGAGGAGTGCGGCATGGCAAATTTTCGAAAACGAGGACCCTCGCGCTGGCAAGCTCAAATCCGCGTGCTGGGCTATCCGAGTCAGACCAAGACATTCAAAACCCGCGCGGCAGCCGAACGATGGGCGAAAGCAACAGAAGTGGAAATGGCGCGCGGCGAATTTGTTTCGCGCGCCGAGGCTGAATCCACGACGCTGGGCGAACTGCTCGAACGGTACGTCGCTGAGGTTTCGCCAGCGAAAAAAGGGGCCGACTCCGAGATTGCCCGAGTTAAAGCGTTGTCTCGTAATGCACTTGCTGCGCGGTTTCTTTCCACTATTCGTAGTGTTGACATTGCCCAATATCGCGACGAGCGACTTAAGGTCGTGGCATCTGCGACGGTACGCCGCGATCTAGGTGTCCTTTCGCACGCGTTCGAGATCGCGCGAAAGGAATGGGGCATCTACGTCCTCAATCCCGTCCGCGACATCAAGATGCCTGCGAATGGGAAAGCCCGGGAACGGCGCCTGCGAACAGATCTCGCAATTGGCTTGGACGAAGAAGCCCTCCTTTTGGATGCCTGCGCAAAAGCGCGGAACCCTTACCTACTTCCCCTCGTTCGTCTCGCCATCGAAACAGCAATGAGGAGAAGTGAACTACTCAGTCTAAAATGGTGCTTGATCGACTTAGACCGAAGGATTGCTCACCTACCAGACTCGAAAAATGGTCAGGCGCGAACCGTGCCCCTATCGAGTATCGCCATTACGACGCTCAAGTCGCTTCAGTCCACTAATCAAAATTTCGTTTTCTCCGGGCTTACTGCCGAAGGCACGAAACAGGCGTTTGCGCGTGCAGCCGTTCGTGCCAAGCTCGACGACTTCCATTTTCACGATCTGCGTCACGAAGCTACAACTCGTCTTTTCGAGCGCGGTTTGAATATCATGGAAGTCGCCAGCATTACTGGACATAAGGATCTGCGAATGCTCCGCCGATATACCCATTTACAAGCAGAGGAACTCGCGAAAAAGCTTGCCTGAGTGATGCCAATTGTTAGGCCACTCCGCGGTTACTGTTCGAGTCCGCTGCCAAGTAGTCCCGTCAACGTTTCTATGGCCTGACGCGTTTAACTCTCGCGCTTTCTGCGCCGTCGCACGTGAGTAAATAACGATATTCGTCCGGCCAACAGTCGATTTGAGGATTAACTCGACAATACCACGCTCCAATTCGGGTAAACGTTTTCTCCCGGTGTCAGGCGCGAATGACTGTATGCGATCGGGAGCAACTCGGCGTCCACGGCTTTGCAGTTCGGCCAGTTCCCACAACAGGCAGAATCGGCAGCACCCGCAGCAAGAATAACAGCCACTTACCAACGAGTACAGTCTAGGCAGAGGCGACAATAAGTGTGATGGTGTGATGAAAGTGTGATCGCGGGTTTGGCGGCTTTCAGAACCGTCGACGGTTCAAGGCAGAACTAAAGTATCCGGCATGCTCTTAACTCGATCGATAAGAGTCGCAATTGTTGCGCTATTGCTGAGCGCGGGGCTCACCGTATCGGGGCAGTCAGCGCAGCTCCCTGAAAATCCCGAGATGCAGCAGGTCCGAGAGCGGTTTCGGGAGGTGCTTCATAAAGCTGCGTTGCGGGGTGAGCCAGCGTCAATGCGGCAGATCCTACCGTTTATTCCGAGGACGCGCGGCTCGCTAATCACGCCAGCGGACGAAGTCGGGGCCCTCGTCGACGTACTCACAGCGCTGGAGGCGGCCGGGCACATTGTAGTTCACGACCTTCCAGCTCGCTCCGGCCAATTCAGGAACGTTCGGTTCGAAAACCGGCAATTTCACTTCACACCAAAGTATTTTGAGTATGTCGAAGACCAGCAACGAGCAGGCCAGCGCGCGTACGAAGAACAGCAACGAACCGAACACCGCCAGAAGCAATCGGAAAGTAATCGACGCTGGTGGTCGCAGGTTGGCCAGCAGCTGCTCGTTGGTATTGTGGCAGGCCTTGTCGTAGTCGCTTGCTCATCGTGGATAGCGGGACGAACCAAGAATAGCCGAGCCTGCGTTCCGAACGACACCCAGCCGACTCAGAGAGCCAAGCTGCAGCGCAGGCGCGGCAATAAACGCCCACGCGAGAAGACCTAAGTCGCTTGCCGCCGGGCTGACCATGTAGCCGCCTCGTAACCCAACCCCCCAGTTAATTTCGCGGGCCAATACGTGAAACGCCGGGGACGGTCTACAGCAGAACGGCTGCAGAGAATTCACCCGCCCCCCTGTCGCACTGGGGCCACGTGTTGACCAGGTCCGGTGCGTACCGCCGCGCTCGCGGCAGCGCAGCCGCGATACACTGCCCGCCATGTGCGGACGCTATGCCAACTGTCGACACCAACTACACCACCGCTGACGTTCTGGCCGAGCGCCTCGGTGTCGTGCCGCCTACCGGCCTGCGCCCGCGCTACAACTTGGCGCCGAGGCAGCAAGGGTTGATTGCCCGGGAACACCCAGAAACACGGCAGCGCGAGCTGGTGCCGCTCAAATGGGGTCTGGTGCCGCACGGGTCGAAAGATGTGAAGGTCGGCTGCAAGCTCATCAACGCCAGGTCGGAGACCGCAGCGACGAAACCCTCGTTCCGGGACAGCATGAAATACCGGCGCTGTCTGGTCGCCGCGGACGGCTGGTACGAATTGAAGGTAACGCCCGCAGTCAAGGTCCCGACGTTCATCCAGCGCATCGGGGAAGGCGGCGAGATCGTGCCGTTCTTTTTCGCCGGCCTATGGGCGTCCTGGCGAGACAAGGAACAGCCCGATAACGACTGGCTGGAGACGTTTACGATTCTGAGTCGCGAGGCCGCTCCGGAGCTGCAGGAAATTCACGACCGCATGCCTGTAGTGCTACCGGAGAGCGCCTACGATGCGTGGCTGGACCGAGCCAAGACCGACAGCGCCACGGCAGCCGATGTGCTGTAAGCGGCCGTTCTGGGAGGGTTCGCGCACCGCCCGGTATCGACGCGCGTCAACACGCCGAAGACTGATGACGAGTCGTTGATTGCGGTTGTGTGAGCCGAACGGCAGAGCGCGGATGCTTCAGCTCCATCGGATAGTTAAGTCCCCTCCGAGAATGCAAAGTCGTCTCCTAAGAGGTCGTCGTTAATCCGCATTATCTCCTGCGCTGTTTCAGTTAAGGTTTGTTCTAAAGATTCCCGATCGCTTTGCTCAGGGACAATAAACAGCGTAAAAGCGCGCATTGCACGGAGCACATTGAGAGCAGTGAATATAAATTGATATTCGTGAGTTTCGCAATCGTGGTCTCGAAGTTCAAATGAACCGTCTGGTTGAACCTCTAGATAGTGCATCAGCAAGCTCGGCCATGTTCCGTGGACATGGTGAGACCATATCCGCTGATTCACTATGTACGAAAGCCGGTCCTCTCCGCGTAATTCGATCATGCTCGCGATGCTTGGGAGCCGTTTAGCCCCGGCAATGTCGACTTCAGTTAGATTGGCAGTCTTTATATGCCGCTCTATAGAGCTGAGCATGCGCTCTTCGATCTTTAGAGCTTTCCCAGCTTGTCGAGTCTTGATGTTTAACTCAATTCTCGCCTTTAGCTCGATCTCAGAATTCAATCCGTCAGCGATGTAACGTCGAAAGGCCTCATCAGTTCCATCTTGGCAAAGCCACTCGATTTTTAGGCAGGACTCGAATATGCATCTATCTAAAAGCGCGGTGGTTTCTCCGAATCGCCCTTCGTGAGACAAAGCAACGTTCGACAGCATTAATCTAGCGCATCGGTTTAACAGCCCGATAAGAATTGCGTAATTCACTGATTCAATGTCGCGAACCGCGGGGGATTCACGTCGAATACAGGCGAAGAATAAGCAGAGACTACCGACAAATTGATGCCACTCGAATAACACGGGCATATAGTCGCCAGTACTTCGGCACGTCGGTAGCTGTTCGACTGTAAATCTTGGCGCTTCAGGGATGGGCATCTGCTCGCTCATAATTATAGAACCCGCCCTTGGGCGACGATGGAATACCGGGGCAACCGCTGCAACGGTATGTTAAGTCTACCGTGCACGGATGAATCCGATCATGTGTTGTGCTTTGGTGCAGAATGCAACTTTTCCTTTTCGGTGATATTCAATGAGAAACCCTCCGAGGAGGACCTTGGTTAACTCAAATTTGTCTTGAGTGACCCACAACGGGCTGCCGCTTACACCTCGCAAAGAGGGCGGCTGGTGTATTCGGCCCTCTGCGCTGATCGCGGTGTCGTATTTGACTGCGATATGAAGCTCCGGATCCTTTCTGTATGCGACATAATCTACATCGATGCGGTCAGTATTTATCCCGTAGCAGACGCTGGTGATGCTTCGCTCTGCGATAGAGATTGCGCTTCCTGCTTTGTTCTTCGAAGCCGGGTAACCCATTACGGAATGAAATCCATCCCGATAAACACCGGATCTATCGACCATTGCTTCGCGTATCACCTCAGCGCCGACTTCCGCCATTTGTTCGTCGGTTATAGGGAGGACGGCTAAATCTAGGGGATCAGACTCTCGGCGAGAGAGGTACCCTTTACTGACGAATGGGCAAAGGTTCTTTTTTCCAAGAAACATCCCGCCGACGATAGAGTCGGCCACATGCGCCGCCGTTATGAAGTACGTCTTTCCTGATGCGTTGACGCAAAATCCGGTACCGATAAACGCTGGGTTCCCGCGCTTGTCTGCGGTCAGAACCGCAATGGAATATTTGTCGAGGGCCTCTCGAAGTTCGAGGGTTGCCATTTGGACATACTGATCCGAATCGATGAGCATTAATTGGTTTGCTTAACGTGCCGATGATCGGCGTTGTGGCAGCCCGACGAGCATACGTCTGCCGCGGCCCGCGAGGGAATAACTGCTTCTGCGGAAACAGTAATATCTACCCGGCCTCGAGCGAGGACGCACGTAATTTACTCGTCGTTGAGTGTTAGCTCGGCGGCAGCGACCCTGGAATATCATCTGGGAGGCCTCGCTCGGCCGCCTCCAGTTTGGCAACGAGGTCGTGGTGTGCCTGTTTATTTTTCTCAAGCTCCGTGCCGATGAGCATCACAGCCTCAAGCAGCAGGCGCGTAAGGATGCGACCGTCGTCGGTGGATAGCGTGGTCGTGGCTTTCTCGATGCTCTGAATAACCGTGCGTAGCGGCATGGGGCCTCCTAGCTGGCGTGCAGATTTGATGCGAGGCAGCAAGCGCGCAAAGTAGAACACCTGCGCGTCGAGTGATCCAGGGGTCTACCTCGAGAGAGATGGCGCCGGCTGTCGAACCGGCCGGCGCCCTGGCGGATTACTCGCGCACGAGCCGCAACCGAGGCCTCTGCTCGACGCCTGCTGCGCGTATATCATCGACCAGCGCTTTGAGGCGACCGAACAGCTGGTCAGCGCCGTTGATTCGGTGCCCGCCAACATAGTCGGCTGTGCCGTTAATCAATTCGGCCAGGACCGTCAGGTTTACACGCGATGATACAGCCACGAACTCCTTGTACTTGAGCGCAGTCATGGGCTCCATCACCAACTTCATCTGCGCCTCGATGGCCCGGCGTTGCGCCAGATCGGTCGCCCGCTTGCGCTGTTTCCGGAGTGTGGACAACTGCTTTTCGGCGAGCTTCATCTGTCCTAGCATGCGGACGTCGACCGCGTGCTCGCGTCGAATCTCAGTCAGCTTGGCGCTATCGCCGGCGTAGTGCTTGATCTGCGCCGCGGAGAGCGCAACGGCGTCGTGCGCCTGGTAGTAGTCCTGGCTGGACTATCCCATGCCAGGCTTGCCGTAGACCTTGCGCAATAGCGGCACCTCATACGTTTCGACGTTCTCGCCCTTGCCGGCCTTCCAGCGCGCGCCCAGTGTGTCGGCCACTAACCGCCCGGCGCCGCCGGTGAGCGTGTCAATGGCCAAGTCGATCGCTTCGGGCGAAATGTCGGCCCAGCCTGGGCGAACCTCGTCGCCGCCGGTGGCAGGCCACCTCATGCTGTGAGTGAGTCGGTGCGACATCGTCGACCAACCTCCGAGCCGAATTATTGGCGCAGACTCGAATTCTCAGCTAAGGTTTCCTCTGTGGGGTATCTATGCGTATTGACCTATTGCGTTGGTTTCTTTCCTATCGGGCGACCAGCCCCGGGTTAGCTTTGCTATGCTCGACAATCGGCGTTCTGCGCTCCATTGTCGGCTTCGAGCCCAGTCCTGTTTCCGCAGACAGCCACTCCGGTCACGATAATGAGTCAGTTCAATACGGCGTCTTAAACTACCGGACCGGCGAATTGGATAACGGACTTGATCCGCACGGGTGGTACGACTTCGACTAACGCGCCTTTCGGGCAAGTCCTGCTCGCGCAATTCCTGCGCCTTGCTTTCCTGCTTCGGTAGCAGGCCGCAGCATTTCGCCAGTTGTCATATCGATTGTGCGCCCGATATGAATGCCTACCCACGCCATCATTCCACTCCACAGTAGCGGCAGCCCGAGATAGAGCACTGTTGTAAGCATGTTAAGCAGCAGCCGTTTGGCGTCGTGTTCGCCCGGATTCGCGAAGATTTGCAGGAAATAGTTGACATCCGGATACATCGATTGGATGAGGTTTTGGTCTACCCACATCGCGAGATGCCAGAGTACCGACCAGAACTTGACCGTGAAGATTGCGATCGAACCGGTGACCAGGAGTCCGAGCGAGTATCTTGATAACACCACCACCAACGGCAACAGGGAATAAACCCCAAGCAAAAGGAGAGCCTGGACCATCGGTAAAGCTTGGAGCACGACGGTCATGGTGACTGAAAGCAGTGCGGACGCGGTGATGATTCCGGCTGAGGCTAGGCCCCCCTTGACGAGATTCGACGCCGTGCCAACGATACCCGTCGTCCCGCTATTGTTGTTAGCGAGATCGTTGTTCGACCACACCGGTGGGGTATTGTTAAGGATTGCCTTGGCGACAGTGTCCTTCTGGCGCTCACTGGCGAGACCTGGAGCGATAGCGACGATCAGTCCAGACAAACCGCCCGACGTCGCCTCTGCTTCGGTAAGGAGCTTCTGTCGCAGCCCGCTTGAGCTGTCTTCCCACCACTGCTTGCACGTGGGTCTGCCCGCTCGCGGCGGTGCTCCTGGGTCGTACTCCGTATCGCGACTGGCCTCGAACGGCCAACCTGCCACGGGCATCGTTGGACGGAGTGCGTCGTAATAACCTGGCGTTCCGCGATAGACGTGCGACCCAAGCCATTCCGGATCGTTGTCGCCGTTCGACGTTAGCTGTGCCGCAATCTCGGGAGAGTCCGGTCGCGTTTGCTGGTATTTAGAGCGCGCCGGCACAAAGCATTCGCTGAAGAATTGACTGGCCTCCTGACGCAGCCGCGGATCCGTCACGGTAGCCAGACGCGCCTGCTGCTCGATGGCCCGCCAGTTAGTTGCTGTTGGCAGTCCCGCAATGACAGCGTGGTTCAATCCCGAGCTCGTCGCCAGCACGGCGTACCACCACACGGGTAGGTTGACGGTCCCTGGCGAGCCTGCGAACCCTGTCCCACCGAAGGTACTTTGCGATGCGCCCGGCGATGCGATTGCCGGTGACGGATTATTCAATGTGGGCGGCGGTATATAGCTCAGCGTCGTCGCATTCAGTGGCGTCAAGGCGGAAGGCTGCCCGGCGAGTATGACAATCGTCAGCGCGAGGAACAGGTCAATTTCGAGGCTACGAAGCGAGTTAGGTGCCGCGATATGAGATCCTGCGCGCTCAGCAGCTTCGCGCCAGTGGTCAATCAGGATGCCCAGGAACGGCAGGTAGACAATCCCCGTGGCGACGAGTATGTCCCAGAGGACGCTGTAGAACGACCAGCCGAAGAGGGTCGTGAACAGTTCGAGGTAGCTATCGACGCTCATGCGAGCAGCTTCCCTGGTAGGTCTTGGCCAACCATCAGTTCAATGGCGAGCAGCCACCCGGCGACTCGCCATCGATGAGCGCGGAAATGCGCTAGGTTCAGCCCAGCCATGCGCACTCCGATTTCGATGATGCGTGGCCAGGCTGCAATAACTATCGCGATCGCGCTCAGGCGTCCCCCACTCGCCCACATTCGGTAGTCGAGCACAATTTTCGATGTGTCATCGATCGTCGATGGCGAAATCGACTGTCTGAGCGCGACGCCGAATCCCAGTGCGATCACGCTTGCGAGCAGCGTGAGCCCCAGCGTCCAGCGTCGTTTGCCCAGTCGGTGACTACTGAACACGGCCATCTTTGAATAGCCTCGGGTCGACCGGACCGGCAGGCGGTACGTTGAGCGAGGCTTGGCGGCGCGCGGTATCGCGCTGCAGTAATACGGTGACGGTGTCCGAGACCACTTCCTTGCGCGCGCGGACCTCGAACAGCAGCGTCTCGATCTCCTTGTCGATTTCGGCAATGGAAGCGTCCGCATGCTCGCGCGCGACCTCGGTTGCGTAGACCTCCGGCACCTGGCGGCCGCTTAGCAGCAATCGCCTCGCATAGAGCGCCTTTTCAATCGTGCGGGCCGTGCTGATCTCGCTGACCAGGCGTCCGATGATGAGACGCTGCTCGGTAGCCGGCATCTCGCGGATGGCTTCGACAACCTGACGGGTGATGGCGACGCCGGGGGCGGTGATTTTTTCGAGATTGTCGCGGGTTGGGCGCGTCGTGCCATCGACGAGCTTCTGCAGATCCTGGTTAACGGTGTCTGATTCGCCGTGCAGCTTGGGCAGTAGCCCTGTCCCCGGCACGCTGTCCTTGCGGCAAGTGTCGCAGGTGGTGACGATGTTTTCGCCGACGACATCGACGGCCCAGTTGCGCGCGTCATTCGGCGTCGGCCAGAGTGTGGAGAGTCGGCTGGCGTCACTCGCGGGCACCGGTCCACTCGCCGTCAGTGGCCGGTTCATCTGGATGTTATAGCCAGCGCGGACAAGGTCACCGGTGAACTGCAGGACCGGCTGTCCGGTGCCGCCAGCTTTACCGCCGATCCAGGGCACACCGTTCCGCCCGCGACTGGTCTCCACCTGTTTCTTGGCGGTGACCACATCGTTGCCGCCGATCCCCATCTGGACCTTCCAGTCCTGCCCCTTGGAGAGGGTCGCGAGATCGGCGTAGGGATTCTTGCCCGACGCGATATCGGATTCCATCTGCTCGCAGGACTTGGTCGCGAGCTGGAGGGTTTCCTCAGCCTTCAGCAGCGCGTTCTGGAAGAGATCGTAGAGTCCGGGATTCGCGCGTTGCAGAATGAGCGCCGGTAATGACGCAATGGCACCGGTCGCGGCGGCGGTCATGGCAGCCATCATGCTGTCGGCGCCTTGCGCGATGTCGTTCAAGGTGTGGCGCACGGCAATCACTGGATCGAACTTGCCACAGCTCGAGCCGAGACGCAGATCGGCCGAGCCACCCACCGTCAGCGTGACAATACGCGGATTGGCCGGTGCCGAGACCGGCTCCGCGCCGCCGATCCGATAATACCAATAGCCATCTTCGGTCGGGGCTTCGGTGACGCCCGCCGCGCCTGTGCTCAGTATCACGGCGATGGTGCCGATGAGTACCCGGCAGCGCATGACAGGCGGGCTTGATTGAGCGGGACTCGTCATGGATAGCCTGTCCAATCGATGCTGTAGACGAACCACTGGCCGCGCGATTTGCAGCACTTATAGGGTCGCCACAGATTCCAGACGTACTCGCCATCGTCAGCGGTGCGCCCACTCGACCAGCTCGTTGGTCCCGTCAGATCGTTGCTGCCGAACACGGCACACGAACTGTCTGCTTTCGGACTCAGCATCTGCCAGGATCCGCTGCGAGCGTTCATCTCGGACAAGGGGCCCGGTGGCCAGACGCGCTGGCTGGAGCCTTTCGGGCCGGAGAGTGCGACGTAGAGGTGTGCTTGTCCGGCGCGGGTCACGATGTCACCGACCCGCTGCGCGGTGATCGCAGCTGCCTTGGGCTCTTCGGCCTGCGTGGTCCAGCCATTGCGGGGATAGACACTGCCCCAGGACTGGAGCGGCCAGCTGCCAATTTCGCGCTGGCCCGGGAGTAGGCTTTCCGGATACACACTCTCCGGCAGCGGGCTGCGCCAAGCCAACGCGTCGAGCCCGGACTGGAAGTACGGCACCAGCGGTGTCGCCTGCGAGCGGCAAATGAGTTCGAAGGCCAGCTTGGAGAACGTGCTGATCGGATGGCCAATCGCATCGGTCTCCCGAAAGACGAGATTGCGATGGTCGCCGCGGCCGCGCGCGCCTTCCGTCCGGTTACTGCCACTTTCAATCGGAAACGGCAGTAGTGTGCCGAGTACACCGCTCGCCGCGGCGCGTTGCGCGGCGCCGAGGGTGCCCCGCATCTCGACCCAGGGATTGCCGCCCAGCTTGTTGTACGCCGCGACGACCAGGTCCGGGTTGTAATGCCCGACTTTGAGCGATGTCCGCACTTTGCAACCGCCGACCGTACACCGCAGCCAGAAGCAGGTGCCGATTGGCGTCCAGCGCATGCAGGACAGCGCGGCCGCCGTCGTTCGTTGCACGATGACCGGGGTGGTGAGAGTTTCCGCTTGTGCGGGCGACGGGCTTGCGCAGGCAAACATGATTGCGAGGATGAACCGGAGTGCGCGCATCAGTTTGGCTCAGCCGCCCAAGCTTGATAGTGACGCAACGCGACAGTCAGATCGGTTATGCCGTAAATCACCGCTGTCTGATTGAAGACGATCGCCGGCGTGCGGTCGATGCCGAGCTGTGCCGCCAGGGCGAGCCCGACGGCGGACCGTCGCAGGGTGGCTAGCTTCGCCTGGTCCAGATCATTCAGTCGCCGCTGCACTTCGCGTTGCGCGACTACCGGATCGGGCGAGAGGCCTTCCGACAGCGAGACATCGAGGCGCTCGAGGGCATCAACTTCGGCTATCTGAAGAGCGACTGCGGGATTGGCCGCAGCTGTGCCGACAATCACCGGTTGAATGCTGGTTGTGAATACATCGATGTGAAGCGCAGCCTCGGCCGTCGCACCCGCTTGAGCGAAGGAACCTACCGGTAGGTAGAGCAATCCAACGAGCCAGTATGGTTGCGGCAGCCGAGACATGTCGGCCATCCTGCCGCGCCCTCATCCCGGTCGTAAGCGGAAACCACGCCTTCGGCAGGCGTGATTATTGGACAGCCACCCCACCCAATGACGACCCAGTTACCTCGCGGTACGCCTGCGCGCCCGTCTGGGTGTGCAGACGTCGTGGCTCAAACAAGCGTCGATCGCGAGGCCGCGAGCGCGGCCGCAATCCGGTAGGCCGCCTCGAGTTCCGAGCAACCGTGTTCGCGCATGATCGCAGCACGCGCGGCCTTCTCGTGTTGCTCGGTCATGGCGAGCGCGAGCGCCAATGGCGGCGGCACACTGCGAAACAAGGCTTCCAGCGTATCGGACAGCACCACACCTTCCACATACTTGCCCGGCTCCTTGCGGGTCGAGAGCAGCAGGCTGCGCTGCTGTGGCGTCAACTCCTTGAAGCGTGCAATCTGCTCGACCTCCTCTTTCGGGCTGACCAGACACAGCCACCATTCCATCATGGTCAGCATGCGACGGCTCGCGTCCGGAAAGTCTTCGAGATTCTGCGTCGCGATCCAGAACCAGGCGCCGAGCTTCCGCCACATCTTGGTGATCTTGACCACGTAGCGCGCGAGCAGCGGGTTGGTTGTGATCAGGTGGCCTTCGTCGGTGACGACCAGGGTTGGACGCGCCTCGCGCTGGTGGCGCTCCACGCAATCGTTGATGTGACTCATGATTGACAGGTACGCGACCGTCAGCTGATCTTCGTAGCCCTCGCGCGCGAGGATCCCCATTTCGAGCACGGTGACATCGACCTCGGCCCAGCGCCGGCCTTCGCGGTTGAAGAAATGCCCGGCTAATCCTGAGCAGAACAGTGCCAACCCATCGGCCATCTCGAGCGCGCGATGCCGACGATGCTCAGGCAGGGTCGGATCGGTACTGAGCGTGCCGAGGGCCGCGACCACATCTTCGGTCAGGACCTGATCGCGCCCGGCGTCGCGCACCGCACGCGCTGCGAGCAGGATGCTGTTTCGGATCAGCAGTCGGTCGGCGCGGCTCATGCGGGCGTCCTCGCGCTCGTCGCCGCCGGTGATCATGAGGCGCGCCGCGATCTCCATCTCACCCAGCAAGTCACGCCCGCCCTCCTCGTCCCGCTCGTCATCGTCCAAGGCCTCCGGATCGTCGAGCAGGCGCGGCGCGCGTACGCGCTCGAGCAAGCGCAGCGCCTCGGCGAAGGGTGGCAGACTGACGTCGGCAGTCGGGTTAAGGGTGAGCGCATTCACGGAGAGGCCATGTGCCTGACAATGCGCCGCCAGCAGTGCGAACGAGCCGCCTGCTTCGATGATGAACACGCGCGGCCGGTGGACCGCCAGCATCTGCAGCAACAGGTAGATCAGCAGCGCCGACTTGCCCGAGCCGGTCGGGCCCAGGATCAGCAGGTGCGCATTCTTCTTGCGGTCATCGCGGTGCAGCGGATCGAACACCAAAGGCTCGGCGCCGCGATTGAAGAACACGAGCCCGGGATGTCCAGTGCCCCGTGATCGCCCGTAGCATGGCACCAATGCAGCCAGATGGCTTGCGAAGACCAGACGGGAGCGGCGCCGGAGCGTATCGAGCGCCGGATCGTAGGCCATCGGCAAATTACGGATGTAGCTGTCCAAGGTCAGCAGATCGGCGTCACGTCCAATCGGCTGCAGGCCATTCGGGAGCAACAAGGCGTGCAGTTGATTGGTGTGGGCGCGCAAGGCCTTGCGATCGACGGCGCGCAGATAGAAGGCCACCGATACCGGGTAGAGTTTGTTCCGCTGCGCCATCGCGCGCTCGACCATGACGGCGTCTTCGCGCGTCATGGCGGCCTCCGCCGTATCGCCAACCGCGGCACGACGCACCTGGTTGAGGTGATTGCGGATCCGGTCCTGCGGGACCACGGTCAGCGTCATCACCCCGATGGTGCCTTCTGGCATGCGATCGAACAGCGCGTAGACGTGCTCGCCCAGCGGCCGCTCGGCGGTCAGGTGACCGATCTCGGGTGCCCGCCGCAGACCCTGGATCGATACCACCGTGTGCGGCATGCCATCGAACGACCACGTGCCCTGCTCGGCATCGGACTCCGGGCGTGACAGGACCAGCGACTCGGCGAAGTCGGCGCCGAAAGGTAAGGCGTCGTCGCCTGGATATGGAGCGAACGCGGGCAGCGCGCGGTTCGCCTGCGGATTTCCGGCGGGACTCGGATTGAACCACGGCAACAGCCACTGATAGAGATCCGCGCCGGTACCGCGGCGGGCGCGGATGCCAGCGGCGGCGAGTGCGGCTGTCCACTTGGTCGCGACTTCATTGAGCTCGGCTTCGACCTCAAGGGTCGACAGGCGATGGTCGCGGGTTGGCACGCGCCGATAGAGCGTGGCCCGCACCCGCCGTTGCTGGCCGCGCCACGGCCCGCCAGTCACCGCCGTGTCGGTGAACAGGCCGCCGGCTTGCGATACTTGTGCGAGGTGGTCGGCCAGGACGCGCTGGTAGTGCCGGGTGAAGGCACTGTCACGCGTCGTCGGCTCGGCATAGTTTTCGACCTGCCGCGCGAGTTCGGTCAAGTCTGGCTCGTCCTGTACGTAAATTTGCACCACCCACTGCGCATCATCCCGCTCGGGGATAGCCTCGCTGATCGCAGTCTGGATGGCGTCGCGGAATTCGACCAGGAACGCTGGTGTACGCGCTTCGGTGCCGACCGGCTCGATGTCGAACAGCGCCCCGACACTGACGCCATCTTCGAGCAGAAAGGCTCTGGGTCCGGGCAGGTACTCGACCCAGGGCAACAAGTCCGTGAACGAGGGTGGTCGGGCATAGCCCTGCTTCAGCCGCGCTGTCGTGACCGGCGTTCGCTGCGCCGCCCGCCGCCGTAGCCGGCTCAGGGCGGTGGCTCAACGGCCGGCACAGTCCGCATCGCCGGCACTGGCACTTCACCGGGCAGCGCGTATTCGTCACGTTCATACATCGGAAAGGTCGTCGAGTAGCCGGGCACCGGCACGCGCGACGGACCGGCCAGATGAGGAAAAACGTACATCACGAGCGTCGGATTGGGTAGGCGCGGGAAGCGCGTGTCGAGCTCGGTCTGGCTGTTACGGGTATAGCTGACGAGGGTCCGCTCATCCGTGGACGGCGGGTGGCTGCTGACCGCCGCGCGCGCGCCGTCGGTCGAGGCGGCGTTCATGTCCTCGAAATGGGCGTCGTAGATCGCTTTCATGCTCGGGCCATTGGCCGGCAGAACCGCGTCCTTGCTGCTCGCGCAGCCGGCGAGCACACCGCTAATCGAGATCAGGATGAAGATCTGTGTCGTCAGCGCTCGCATGGGAGAGCCTCCTGCCTTGTCGGTCGAGATCGATGAGGAGTTCGCGATCGACATGGATCGCGAGCTTGACGCCAGCCGGCACGAACACGGCGTCGAAACTCTGCGCCTGGCGCTCCAGCAGCCATTTCGCGATTTCGTCGCTACCGCCCGAGACCGTCTTGCCGAGGATGTAGGGCGCGGTGTTGCCGGTCACCGCTTTGTTGATGCCGCCGGTATCGGTAATGACCGTCGTCGTTTCAGCCGCAGCCGCCGCTTCAGCCGCCGCGCCTATCGCCGTGACGCCGATGCGTTGCGCGAGGAACGCCGGCGCGTTGGTCTTGCGTTCGCCATTGACGCACGGGATCCCCTGCGCGTCCGAGATCCAGGCGAGCGACTTGTTACCGTCGTTGCCTTGGACGTTTCTATCGTCACTCGAGACCGTGCGGATGGTGCCGTCATCGAAGACGAAGGTGACCGACTCGAGACGACCGGTGACACAGGACAGCGTCCAGTCGCCGACTGCCGTCCCGCTCCAGACCATGCCGTGGACACCCGGCAAGGTAAGACCGTTGGCGGCGAGGTTGTCAGCCCCGGTGATGACCTTGAACGGCATCGGATCGCGCACCTGGCCCTGGACCGGAATACGGCCGACGAGGGCCGTCATTGCGGTCGAGCCAATCAGGGTCGCGTTCCGCGGCACGGTGTAGACGGGCTCGAGTGTCGCCTGATCGAGTCGCGTGCCGAAGTCGTCAGCCACCGTATCCGCTGTGGCCTCACCCTGCTCGGCCCACGAGGTTGCTAACCCTGAAATGCCACCGCGACTCGCTGTGCCGGCCTCGGCCGTATCGAGGGGTTCAATCCAGTTCAGGGCATCGGAGGGCATTGCCCCGGCATCGAGCCCGAGCCCGACTGGGATGTCCGACTGGTCGTCTGCCGATGACAGGTTGGTGAGCGCATCGGAAAGCGCATCCAGCCGTACCGAGAGCGCCGACAACGCGCTCGCCTGTTCGGTTTGACCGGCATCGACGGCTTTGGCGCGTGCAGCCAGGGTCTCGTCGAGGCGTGCGGTCAGCTGCCGTTCAAGCTGTTCACGGCCCGCAATCAAGCCCTGATTGTCCTGCCGTAATCCCGCGTTGTCCTGGCGCAGCGCATCAACCTCAGCCGTCATCGCCGCGACATTGGCGGTCAGCGTTTTGATCGTATCGGCTGGCGTGTCGGCATCAGCCGTCGGGGCAACCGGGACAGCGCTCAATCGACCCGGTCCAGCCGATGGCTCCTGGCAGGACTTCAGGGCGACAAACACGAGCGCGGCCAGGACGAGGCTGACCAGCAGCGGCAACAGGCGGTTCTGCGTCGGGGGTACCATCGAGCCTGTTAGCGTGCCGCAGCGATTGGACGTGCCGAGACGAGGTAGACGACGGTCGTGTCCGCTTCGTCTCCCGCGGCCAGCAGCCGGTTGTGCTGAAACGTTGCCGTCAGCCAATCGCCTTTGAGCGAGCGCGGATCGAGTTCAACGGGCGCGTGCCCGGTGTTGGTCAACTTGACGGCCGTGACATGGAACCGGCCACCGCGCCACGCAATGACCGGCACCGTCGTCAGCGTAACGCCGCGAGTTAGATCAATCGGCTTCGCACTCACCGGAACGCGTACCACGCCTGATAGCCCTTGCAGCAATCGCGCAGGCGCATATAACTGTTGCGCGGCGTAGCGGGTCAGCGCCACGGGATCGATGGTTGAGCGCGGCGCGCACTCCACAGCGCCAGCCACCGTCTCGGGCTTTGCTTTGATCGCCGGATCGACAATTTGGATCGGCGGGGTCGTTGCCTCGCTCACAGTCGCAGTGAGATCCAGTAGATAGGTCAGTATCCCATCGCGACTTTGCACCACGACACGTGTCGGCTCGAACGCCGCTGACGCCTGAAAATAGACGGTATCGCTGACGGACTGCACGCGCAGTCGCGTCGCAAGTCCGGCAGGAACCCCGACCTTTACGGGAACGGGGAACTGGACCTGGCGTTCGACACCGACGGCAAGGGATACTTCAATCGGGACCTTGTTCCACTCGGCACGCTCGGGTGTGGGGAGCTCGGCATGGATCGCCGACGTGACGCAGACACTGGCGAGAGCTGCGCAGCGGGTGAGTCCCGCGACGATGCGCAGGAGGGCCGTTGTCGAGCGCTCAGCTCGCATGGGGATGGCCCTCGAACGGGCGATTGAGCTCGGCTTCGCTCAGCCGTTGTGGTCCGGCCGGCCCATAGCCATCGAGTGCGAGACCCCACGGGTTCGCTTCGAGATCGATTGCCTGGCGCACCACCCGGAGCGGATAGCGAATGGCCGTCTGCTTGACCGTCATCCCCTTCACGGATTCGAACAGTTCGAGGTCCAGCCACACCAGCCAGCTGCCCTGACCCAGGATCTCGACGCGGGACTCAGTGTAGGCGCGGCCGGCGTATTCCTGCACGCCGCGCACCCGATAGCTCAACTCGCCCTGACGCCCCTTCTGCTCCATGTCGGCGATGAGCAGCGCCCGAAATTGTGGCGTGAGGTAGGGCGCGACGCGGAAGATGGCGTGCCCACAATCCTTCGCGCCATCGTCCGGCCAGCGATTGAGTTGCTGGAAGATGTAATAGGCGAACCCGTACACATTGGCCGGTGGCACCTGGTCGACGGCGAGCACGGCGCCGGCACGCAGATCCGGCGGCAGGTGGACCGTGAGCCGTTGTGGTGCCTGGCTCCAACCAAACCAGAGGCCGATGATGATCAGCATCTCCAGGCAGATGACTACCCAGAGCGAGCGGACATGCGCGCGCACGTTATCAATCTCAAGCCTATAGCGCGCCATCGACCCGCCGTCCGAGATCCCAGATACCACTGCGCTGGACGAGCGGTGAGCGACGCCATCCCTTCCCCTGCAGCCAGAGCACGAGGCGCTGCTGGTAATAGCCATCCGGCCGGTTGCGCTTGATGGACTGAAAGCCAGTAGCAACGCCTATCACTGTGCCAACCACGCCAATGCCAGCCAGTCCGAATCCCATTGTGACTGCGCCGAGCGCGGCGGCCAACACCAGGCTCCCCGGCAGCCAGACGACGATGGCACTGAGCACGATCACGCCGAGTTCGCTCGATGAGCAACCCTTGAAAATCGCGGGCTCGGCATTCAGGCGCTCGGGCAGGATGTCATTGCGGGTCGTCATGCGCGCTCAGATCACGCCCGAGGCTTCGGTCAACAAATAGCTCGCGAAGATGAGCACGATGGCGCCGACGATGCCGAGCACGCCGACCTCGGCCCACTCGGCCTTGCCCTGCCGGGCCTCGTTGAACTTGGCGAAGGCGAGATAGGCAATCCACAGAAAGCCCATCACGGCGATGGCGAGGCCGAGCACCACCCCGCCATCCTTGATGTAGCCCTTGATCAGCGCAATCCAGTCACCGGCCGCCGGACCGGTGCTGGGCGCGACAGGCGTCGGCAGGGCGGCATGCACGCGTTGCGCACCCGCCAGCAGTATTGCGCCCAGCGATGCGTTGAAGGTATGCAGATTGAATTTCATCGACGAGTCTCCACAAAGATTGGAATGAGGAATAGGCTGCGGGGCCAGCAGCTGGCAGGTCATCGCAGATAGAAACCGAGCACGAGCAGGACGATGCAGGCACGGATGACACCCCACGCGAGATCGAACAGGCTGGCGCGGCCATCCTGCCAGGCAGCAAACGTCCCGAACGTCAGCCAGAGCGCCCAGATCAGGGCGAGCGTCAGCGTGATGCTTGCGCACGCCACCAGGAGCGTGTCCGGTGTGATGCCGGCACCGGCGCTGAAGGCGGCGTCCTGGGCGGCAGTCACGGGGTCGGCTCACCGACGGTAGTCTCCTTGCACGGGCGGAAACCGGCGCGGCTCTGCCTGCGGCGCGTTCAGGTGTTCCTGGATCCCGAGTCGGATCCGCGCGAGGTCCTGGTGCAGCCAGTCGTACTGGAGGCGGATACGCGCATCGGGTTCTGCTTGAGACTCCGCTGCCCGGAGCAACGGAACCAGCGCATCGAGCTCGTGGACTAATTCGGTAAGCGAACCGCGCTCGGCGTCTGCATCCGCGCGAGCGTCTCTCAATGGCAATGAGAGGCTCAGAATAGTGCCCGCCAGCAGGCCAATCCATGCAGAGGTTTTTGTTGCAATCGGCATGGCGGCAATCGTCCGCCACCCGCAGTCTGACTTCGACGAAGAACCGAGAACCGGAATAGCGCGATTAACCCGGCCGGCGCCGCCTGCATTCCTACAGAACGATGCTAGCCTTCGCCAAGCGCCTACGAAGGGTCAGAAACATGCCGCAGCGCAACAGACCGCTTAGGGCCGTGAGCGGTCCTTCAAGATCAATCAGCGACTGTCCCCTTGAGATCGGCAACCCGACGGTTAGTTTCAGCCAAGCAAGGGCTACTTACCCCCCTTCGGCCTCGGCCGGAATTAAGGCGATCTATGCCGAAAACTACGTCAGAATTCGTGTTGGCCGAAACCGGGGGCCAAAGGGTCGCAGTCTCATTCCGCGGGGAGCGTGGAATTTTGGACCGATATCGATAACGGACATTTATGGAGGAGTGATGTATCTCGCCGAACTCGATGTCATCGGCTTTCGACGCATTCAGGCACTCAGCGTTCGCTTCAGAGCAGGCCTCAATATCCTTGTCGGACCGAACAACGTTGGCAAGACGGCGGTTGTCGACGCGTTGCGTGCTCTCCTGACGACCACTGAGGAAGGCTACGTTCGCATTAACGAATACGACCTGCACACGTTGCCTGCCGGGAAGGCCTCAGAAATCACGTTCCACTACGTCTTTCGTGACCTAACCGTCGACGAGGAGGCGGACTTTCTCCCAGCGCTTAAGCCCATCCCTGTCGCCCCCGGTGAGGCGACCAAGTTCGAGGCACATCTTTGGGTAAGGTACAGTGCCTCCGGCCCTTCAGGCAGGCTGCGCCCAAGGCGCTGGTGTGGCGATCACGAGGAAAACGCTGTTTCCGCCGAAATGCTGGAGGACCTTCGGGCGGTCTATCTTCCTCCGCTGCGAGACCCCGCCTCGGGACTGCGTCCCGGCCGGACAAGCCAACTGGCGCGCCTCATCGACCGACTTGCGAGCGACGCGGACAAGACCAAGCTAGTCAGCTTGCTAAAGTGCTTTGAAAGTGACCTGGAGAAGGAAGCACCGGTTGCCGGCACACAGAAAGCGATCGAGGACCGCCACGACGCAATGCTGGGCCCGACGCTCAAGCAGTTGCTCAAGGTTGGCCTGACACCGCCCGAATTCCATCGCATCGCCGCACGCCTTTCACTGGCAGTCGAAAGCCTTGACGTAGAGCAAAACGGTCTAGGGTACAACAACCTCATCTATATGGCCGTGGTCCTCAGCGAGCTGACGCTGAACCCAGATGCCGCGTATAAGGCTTTGATCATCGAAGAGCCCGAGGCGCACCTCCATCCGCAGTTGCAGGCTGTCTTGTTAGAACACCTTCAAGCCATTGAGACACCTCCGACTGGCCAGAAGCCGGTCCAGGTCTTCGTGACCAGCCACTCCCCGCATTTTGCGAGCACCGCGAAGCTGGACTCGCTGGCCTGCCTATACCAAGCCAGCGACAAGATCGGCGCCTTCTTTCCTCGCGAAATAGTGTTTGGCGGAAAGAAGAAGGAGAAGCTTCAACGATACCTTGACGTGACCCGGGCCGACTTGTTCTTTGCGCGCCGCCTCATCTTAGTTGAGGGAACTGCAGAACGATTCCTCGTTGACGCGCTTGCGAGCAAGCTCGGAATCAAGCTCAGACAGCAGTCCGTTAGCGTGCTAAGCACAGAAGGCCTCAATTTCGACTGTTTCGCCCCGCTGTTCGGCGACAGCGCGATACCTGTCCGGGTGGCTATCCTCACTGACTCGGACACAGCCGGCTATCCAAAGCTGAAAGACCCTCCGACGCCATCGGCGGCCGCCACTGCAATCAGCGCGCTGAAGAACTCGTGTGTGCAGCCATACTTCGCCCAGAAGACTCTCGAGTACGACCTCGCGCTGCACCCGGTGAACCGCACCGCCATGCTGAACGCACTGGCGGAAATCCATCCGGGGGTTGCATCAGACCTCGAGGCCCAAGTGACTGCAGCTTCAGAAGACGACAAGGCACGCACTCTGTTTTGCGGGATGTTCGAACGCGACAAAGGCAACAACGTCAAGAAAGGTGAGTTCGCGCAGGCACTGGCGGCTGCCATCGTTCCAGCCGGCGTGGCGTTCACGGTTCCACCGTACATCACAGATGCTTTGACGTACGTAACTGCGCCGTGACCACCTCCTTTGTTGCCTCGCCGGAGCAGGTGGCAGTCATTGAGGCTAGCTTGGTAGGGCAACGCGTTATCGCCTGCGCCGGAAGCGGGAAGACGGCCACTGCCGTTCGTCGCTTGGTCGAAGTCAGGAGCCAGATGGGTGCGTCACGGCAGTACGTGGCACTTCTGTCCTACTCCAACGTGGCGGTCGATACATTCCGGCGTGAGTACGCAGCGCTGACGAAGAACCGTCCAGGGCTTTCCAGCCGAGTCCTGATCTGCACGGCCGACGCTTTCGTCACGTCGCACATCCTGTCGCCTCATGCTAGCGCCACGATGGGTTGCACGCGACAGCCCTTTCTTGTCCATGGGCATGAACCATTCCTCAAGGGGTTCACCTTTTTCAATGGCACCTACGGAGAAAACATCGATAAACTTGCGGTCTCGCTTTCAGAGAAAGGCAAATGGCTGTTCCACAACAACGCGACTCGCGGCAAGCCGGTACGCGTTCCCGACGCAGTAGCGCTTCCTGCGATATGCAAGCTCGGGAAAACGGGCGCCTACACACACGAGTTCGGACGCTACTGGTCAATCGAAACCCTGGCGGCCAACGATCGCCTTCACAAGATTCTGGCACACCGCTACCCCTACATCCTCGTCGATGAGGCCCAGGACATTAGCAACGTCCATGGTGCGCTTCTGAGCATTCTCATGGACGCGGGATCCACTGTGTCTCTGGTTGGTGACCCAAATCAAGCGATCTACGAATTCGCCAACGCCGATGGCAGTTTCCTTCGCGACTTTGAGCCAGGCGCTGGCGGCCTGAAGCAAACACTGTCGCAGAACAGGCGATCAATCAATGCGATCGTAGACGTTGCAAACAACATCTGCGGTGCTTCTTTCACGACCACGAGACACCTGCCCACTCGGAAGCATGGCGCGTATCTTCTGATGTACAACGACGCCGCGATTGACAAGCTCCTGCCAACATTCGCGGAGATTCTCCAGTCGAGTGGCTACTCTCACGAAGCTTCGGCTGTGCTCTGCAGGGGAAGGGACACGGTCCCGCGAATCGCAGGTGCAGGTGATCAGACGGGTCAGGGTGCAACTGAGAAATTCGCGCGAGCCGCAATCTGTCGGGACCGCAAGGGGGACATCGCCGAAGCATTCGAATTCGCAGTGGACGGCGTTCTCCGCGTTCTTTCATCGCCGCCCGCCACGCTGCGATCAGCGATCGTCAATGGCACGGCCGATGCGTCCGCTCGTGAATTGAGAAGTCTTGTGTGGGCTTTCCTAAGGTCAACAAACGTGGGCATACCGTCGGCCAACAGGAAGGCGAAGGACGATTGGCTCCCTGCGCTAAAGGGCAATCTAGAAGTGCTCCTCTCGAACATCTCTCTTCAATGTGAACTGTCTTGTCTGTCCACATGGAAAAACAACGTGACGACGAAGGAGCTTGGGGACAGCCCGCTGTGGGATCAAGGCCTTCTCGCTACGTCTGTTCCGTTGCCGCCGGTCAAGACGGTTCACCAGGCAAAGGGCGAAAGCATCGACGCCGTGATGTACGTCCTTAGGCCGCGGGACGTAAAGAACGTGCTCGCAGGTCCGGTCCATGAGGAAGGGCGCGTCGGATACGTCGGACTCACCCGAGCACGAGATCTCCTCATCGTGGTGGTACCAGACACAACTGCCTCACCGGTCATAGCGCAGCTCAAGTTCAAGGGACTCAAGGTTTGGTCGTGAATGTTGGGCGGAAGAGCGGAGCAAGCTCCTCCTCGGCCGAAGACGCAACAAGGGAGGCGCATCGTGACGAAGGAAGTTCCGCCCGTCCTATTCAAGTACCGGCAGTTCAGTCCAAGGACACTGCAACTTCTGTGTAGGGACCTCGTCTTTTACGCCGACCCAAGCACGTTCAACGATCCGCTCGACACCAAACCGTGCGTCGAAGCCGATTGCGACGTCCCGACCCTGCAGCGGACCGTTTACGAGCTTGTACGTCGGCGCATCGAAGCAGAGATGAAGGCTGGTGCGCGCGCCGTAAAGTACCGCGGGCCCAAGACGATTACCCACATTGACAAGCACAGTAGAGCGGCGGCGCAGCGCACACTCGACACGCTGGCGTACAATGCCACGAACCCTGAGTACACTGAGGCGCCGCCGGGCCCTCACAGAGACCTCCTGGCCTACGAGATTGAGCGCGAGCTGCTGCTGCAATACGACAGAGGAATCCTGTCACTGGCCAAGCGCTACAACTGTCCGTTGATGTGGAGCCACTACGGCGACCAGCACCGAGGCATTTGTCTCGGATACAGCGTTCCGCCAACAGCCCAATCACAGTTGCATCAGGTGAGGTATGGTGGTGGGCGAAACGTGCGCGCAAGTGCAGTTGCGGCGATGCTCGACGGACATGCGGGAGCCAGGGAAGCAGTGAATGAAGCCGTGCTGCTGCGAAAGGCGCAGGACTGGAGGTACGAGAAGGAGTGGCGCCACCTTGGTCCCCAGGGAACGAATGATTCACCGCTGGAGCTGGTGGAGATCTTGTTCGGTACCCGATGCGAAGGCGCCGTCAAGCATGCGGTAGCAAGTGCGCTCGATGGCCGCGAGAGGCCAGTAAAGCTGTACGAGATGCATGAAGTACGTGGTACCTTCAGATTGAAGCGCCGTCTGTTGGACGTTGAGGGGCTCTCCGTCTCCTACCCTAGGCGTGCTCTGTCAATTATGGAGGATTTCGAATTGGTCGAACTGGCAGACGACCAGAACACCAAGAGGCGGAACTCCGAGCATCCTCAGTCGAGGTGAGAGTGTCGGAAGCGGAAACCTTTCCGATAACCGCCTGCAGCCGGCACCGCAGTTTTGCGGGCGGTAGATGAAGACTTCCTCGCCGATGTGAAGCAGTCATTGAACGTGATTCGCCGAACGTCGGCTCAGGGTCGATAGCTGCTTCGCGATCGCCGTGCAGCGTGCCACTCTGTAGCGACAATCAAGGTGAGAGACATGCCATAACGCGCAGGGCGGTGGATACCGTTGGCGTCTGCCCGAGTCAGAGGTACTTTTTGAAACTCCCGACGGTCGCCGTGAGCGCCAAGCCAAGCGTGCTTGAAAGCGGGAGTATTACAATCGTCGGATGTACGGTGAGCGGAATGGCGAGGTAGACCAGCCAGATGCCAGTCGCGAGCGGTAATGCTATTCGCTTCACCCAATGATAGATGAACCCGCTTTCGCGCCCCCCTCCCCACCGTCGCAGGTCGCGTCGTACCAAGCCGTCAACAACGGCAACAACGCTGCACAGCCCCAACACCGGGGTCGCCAGGGCCAGGACGGCCAACCTTGTTCCGTAGACTTGGAGCATTTGCTTGGCCGCGATGAGGTAGTCCGTCAGCTTGTTCACGAAACGACGCACTGCGGCCCGCAGACTTGGCTCGTCCGGTTCCGGCGGGGTTTTCGCCCAGGTGATGACATCATTCAAGCGGGTCAGGTCAAAGGCGACATGCGACATCCGATTGCCGACTGCCGCGGCAAACCGGGCTGGTTCACTGGAGAAAAGATGGCGCTGAAATTCAGCTCCGAGGTAGCGCTGCTCCGCACTCAAAATGCGTTGGCTGTGGGCAACACCCTCCTCGGGCCACCACCAGGTCATTCCCACCCATTCAATGACTACCGCGAGTGTCAACGCCAACAGTAACCACTGGATAATTTTCGCGACGAAGGTGAGCGTGCCTGCAACAATGCCTTGCTCTGCTTCCGTTCGTGCCGGCGCGCGGCGCGCCTCACCCATTTGTCGTGGCTGCTGTGCCTGTTCCGCTCTCGTTCGCCTTCCTGCGTGCGTAGTGGCGTGCTAATTGTTGCACGACGGTGTCGACATCCTTCGGCAGGGTCTGGTCGTCGCCCGTATCGGGCAACGGCATACGGATCTTCCAGAGCTGTCCGCCGTCCAAGAGTGCGAAGGCCTGTCCCTTTGGGAGCGATACGAGATCTGCGGCGGCCAGCAACGGTACTTCGGTGCTGCTCAGGCGGTCCTCATTCTTCGACCGGAAATCGACACCAGACGCCGGCTCTGACGAATCATCGACGCCGGACACGCTGGTCAACGTGTGCACGTCTACCCGCGGGAGCTGGTCCGTCAGCATTTCGGCGGTCGCCAGCTCCTTGACGCGCAGCATGATGAGCGTATTGAAGTTGCCGGCAACTTGTCCGGCCTTGGCCCGGCTGCCAATCCGCGCTTCGACATCGGACCAGGTCTGTGTATAGGCGGTGACCTGGAAACCCGCACCACCCGCCTTGTTCAGCAGCGGCACGAATTCTTCCCCGATCATCTCATTGAATTCATCCGCATGCAGCGAGATCGGCGGTGGTCTGGGGCCGGAGGCGACCTCGGTCTCGTTCGAGCGCTCCGTCACGCCGTGTTTGTAGAGATGGCCGGCGACCGAGACCAGATCCGCGAACATCGAGTTACCGACGGCGCTCGCGACCGTCGTGTCGGTCAGCGCATCGAGGCCGACGTAGACAATGCCCTTGCGACGGATCACATCCATCCATTCGAGGACGGGGCGTACGTCCGATGGGTTGCCGAGATCGGGCGAGATCAGCTCGGCAATACGGCCGGTGGTCAGCTTCTCCATCAGCGGACCGACGGAGCTGACAATCTTGTCGAAGTAGGTCTTATCGTACTTGAACGCCGAGGCGAGGCCATCGAGAACCGGATCGTAGAGGTCGAGATCCTGGAGATACCTGACCAGCGCGATCGCCTTGGGGTTACGGCCGCGCAGCGCGTTCGGAATGTTCTTTTCTTTCGTTTGGTCGGCAGCCACAGCCAAGGCCGCCTCCCACCCTGCCGGCCCCCTCGCCGCGAGATGCGCTCGTGCGTACTCCACGAACAAGGGTTCGATGTCGTTGATGTATCTCCGGACCTGGGTGTAGTCCGGTCGCCGCCCGAGGGAGACCAGCGCGCGCGCAATGATATTGACAAAGCGCCAGGCGAATTCCTTGAAGGCGGCCGAATTCCCTTCGCTTGGTAGCTGGTTCGCGATCCGGGTCGCGACTTCGGTGATGCGCGAGAAATGACCGATGGCGTTGTAGCGTGCCGAGACCTGCGGGTAGCCGAGATGGAAAAAGATGAAGTCCTCGGCACGGCCTGCGCGGTCCGCCTCGGCGACGATGCGGCGGAGCAGATCGGCATCCCCTTTGGGGTCGAACACAATCACACAGTCACCACGCTGGATGTCCTGGGTGATCAGGACTTCGGCCAGGCGCGTTTTACCGACCCGCGTGGTGCCGAGCACCAGCGTATGCCCGACCCGCTCGCTGACGTTCATCCAGACGTCCTGCTCGTCCGGCTCTACGCCATGCAACGCCGCGAGCCCACCAACCGCCGGCAGCGGTCGCAACGGGTTCCACCAGGCGCGGGCACGCAGGCCTTGCGCCAGCCAGTTAAGTAGTGGCCTCCCCTCCCACGCGAGTTCGGCCCGCCGCGCCCAACGATAGGCGAGTCCCGGATCAAGGTAATGGGCCACTTCCGGTCGCAGGGTGTCGCGCAGCCGTTGCGTATGCCGCGGCGTCCAGCGGAACCCCCGTCCGAGAAAGAGCTTTGTCCGCCTGACCGGGATGCACGAGGCTTTGAGCCGGTATTCCGGCAATCGGCGAAGATTGCGTTGGTAGCGGATCACCCGCCATGCCTGTCTCGCACGCCAGAGTGCGAGTGTGAACAGTGCGCCCGCCGCAGCATAGGCGAGACTCGGCGGCATCATCAGCGCCCATGGTGCCAGGATGGCGATGGTCCCTGCAGCGCTCGCCGCAAGCGTTGTCCAGAGTTCGACTGGCGGTCGTAGCAACGCTTCCAACGGATAGCGTGTCACTGCTCAATCCCGTCCTGGGTGATCAACACGGGATAATGGGTAAGCCCGAGGCGGGCCGCCAGATCGTCACCCGAAGCCGGCAGCAGGGTAAGGCCTGCGGCGAGGGTCGCCAGACGGCGTAATGTCGCTACATCGGGGACCTCGACCAGCAAACCGACCGCACCGAGACGTTTCAAGCGCGCACGGTGGCGAAGCAGCCATCGTTCTGAGCGCGGATCCGCGCCAAGCAGAAACATCGGCCCGCTGAACGGGCGCTCCGCCGCCCGGCGCTGAACGGTCCCTGGGCTTAGCGCGGCCGAGTGGATCGGCAGCAGGTTCTGCAGGTCGCCGACGCCGAGTGAGCGCTCTTGCTGTACTTCGCCAACGTCCGCGTCGGGACCACCGTCGAACACCTCGAGGAACGGCGCAAGGGGTTGCGTGTTGCCGCTGTCGACAATCACCGTGAGCCCAGCAGCCAGCACGGGCGCGGTCAGCCAGCAATGTAATGCAATCCCCACCAACGCTCTGGTTGCCGTCATGGAACGACCGTCTGCGAACTTGACGGTCGCCAGTGATGCCGTACCCGTTCGCGGTAGCGTGAGGCGCGTGCGAGATCCGCCGGCGCGTGGTAACACCCGACCGCCGCCCACCAGTCGGCATGTTCGCGCTGGCAGTCACGCAAGATCCGCGCAGCAATCCGTAGATTGCGGTACGGATCGAGCGCCGAGGTGGGCGTGCGCAGGTGCTGTCGATGGTAACGCCAGTTCACCTGCATCAGGCCGACGTCAATCAAGTCCTCGCCGCCGGCGAGTGCCTGGCGTAAGGCCGCTTCGGCCGCTCGCCTGCGTGCGAAGTAATGTGCTTCACCGCGGATGTTCAAGGTCCAGGGCCAGGGGCGCAACTGCGCAATGCCGTCAACCTGCTTGCCGCTTTCGGTCAACGCGACGGCATAGAAGAGACGTGGTGGGATGGCATATTCGGCGGCCACTTGCCGATACCCCGTCGGCACATCGTCTGGAACGCTTGCCGCCTGGGCTGTGCTTCCTATCAAGGTGAGCACGATAGCTGCCGCACCGACACTCATCGGAGTGGCGCGCTCGACAGGACTGCTACGGCGTCACCGCGGCGCCGCATCACCACCGGCAGCGTCGTGGCGGCGTGCCCCAGTTTGGCAAGCGTGCCGGCCTCGAAGTTCAAGGTGACGCGGCCGCGCTTGACCCAATCGGGCGAGATCCCGTGATCTGAGGCCCAGGTGCGAACGGCAGACGGTTCGCCCGGTTCCACCTGGCTGAGATAGAGGTCAATCCCGGCCACGCGGTCGAGCTGTTTCAGGACATCGGCCAGCACCGCATCGCAGCGTGGGCAATGCGGGTGGACAAACAGCAGCAGCCGATCGCGGCCGGTAAGCGTAATGTCGACCGGCGCACCGATGGCGCCTGGTCCGTCGGCGATGAGCAGCTCATTCGGATAGAGCCGCCGCATCGCTTCGTCATACGCGCGCTGGAACGCCAGCACTTGCTCGACATCCTCATGCATCAGCTGCGCCCAGCGCTCGGCGTACTCGCGCCGCTCCGCTGGATCCTTGGCGTGGATGCCGAGCACCTCGATCGGCGAGATGTTGGCCGGGCTGATGCTGCCGCGCAGCCCGGTCATGAGGAATTCGTAACGCTGCCACTCGGTCGGCGATAAGGCCCATAGTTCGGCCCGTGCGCGAGCGAACGGAGAGAGCGCGGTCTCGGTCGCGCTGGTCGGCGCTGTTGGTGTCGCCGCGGTTGGCGTTCGAACGACATCGGCCGCTTGAGTCGCCGCCGTAGACACCATAGCAATCGCGATCGCCAGCCGCAGTGGTCTACTCAGCACGGCATAGTCTCGGACGCGCATTGAGCGCCCCTGTGCCGAATGGGACACTCAGGTCGCGGTAATGTGACATCTCCGTACTGCATGCCGACTGTGGCTCGGTGGTAGCAGCCGGGATTGGTGCGAGCCTTTCAGTTGCCGGTGCTACGGCCACAGCCGGCATGGACTCCTCGACAGGCGGCTTCGTGCCCACGACCACGCTGAGCAGCAACAATATGGCGAGGACGATAACCATCAGGGCGCTGCTGCGGCGGTGATGGGCGGTTCCACGACCGCCGCGCAACGTTCGAACGAGATCAGCCGATGGACTGGATCGTCGACCAGCTGGAAGGCTGGCCCGGCCAGCGTCTTGAGTGCCTGCCGAACGGTGAGATTGCTGAGCTCACGATGTACCGCGGGCAACGGCAGCGTCAGCAGTTGCGCGCGCGCGGGGTCCGCGTTCGGCGGCGACGACAAGCGATATCCGGACGCTTGCAATACCACCTCAACCACCGCGCCAACGGTGCCTGCAGATGCGGGGATGGGTGTGGCGACCGGGCGACCCAAGAGGTCGCGTTGCTCAGCACTTGGCCCCCTGCTGACGGTCGAGTATCGGCCGGCCCGTTCGAGAGCAGATACACTGGACACCACCGATACGCCTGCCAACAGGATGGCGAGACGACAGCCTTGCGGAATGAGTCGTGTTGGGTGTGTCATCGTTCGGTCGCTTACGTTCGGAATGCCCGTCATGCTCTGGACGTTCGCCCGATCCGTGAAGCGGAAACCGGGAACGCGCGCCGCGTCGTTTCGCTCTGCGAGAACGTGGCTCTTATCTACCGAGGTACACGCAAGTGATCTGCTCGCGCTCGTGCCCGAGCTCGAGGCTGATCGTGAGCCGTGCTTCGCGATCCCGCTCCCGCTGCGACGCCGTGAGTGTCTTCGCTGTGGGCCCACCCGCGGCAGGCGACAACCAGCCGGTCAGTTCCAGATAACGCGCCTGGGCATACGCGTGACGGAGCCCGTGCATCTTCGATAGGCCCGCATTGGCCGTATGCCGTTCATAGACGCGGCGCTGCTCGATGTAACTGCGCTCGGCCGGGATCAAAGAGCCGCGCCCGGCGACCTGATGGGCGCGGGTGAGGACCTCGCGCTGCTGGGGCGTACGCACGGGGACCTCGCGCGCCTTCCCGCCTTTGGTCCAGGTGTCCTTGAGCACTACGCGGTCACCACGGTCGGCGTAGGCCGGCCGGAACTTGATGGCTTCCTCGCGGCGTAACCCGAATGCCTGTTGCAGCTCCAGGCTCATCCGCACATAGGCGTCTTGGACGCGCGCGAGTTGAGCGCCATCGACCTGGCGCGCCTTCGATCCGGCCGTGACGAACTGCCTGTCCGGGATCCCGTAGTGGTCATTCGACCGCGCAACGGTATGCGGCAAGCCAACCTTCTCCGCCCACCAGCGCAACGCGGCCATGCGGTTCTTGACCGTGCCGGGACTCAAGCCCTGCTCGCGCCAGTGGCCGACCAGGGCTTCCACATGCTTGCCTTTCAACGAGTACACCGTCATCGAGCGGTAGCGGAGGGCATGCAGCTGCTCGGCGATCAAGGTCAACGCATGCTCGCGATCGCGCTGCGTCATGTAACTCCCTTCCCGGTTGCGTCGACATAGTTGCTTCAGTTGGTAGTTCAGGTTTCTCATGGTGCAGTTCTATTTTCGGTAAGTGCTTCTGACCAACCTCAGGGTTAAGCCCTGCTGGCTCCGCTTGCGCGGCTTGGGTCCCGGGGCACGACTCCCGTCCACCTGATGTGCCTGGTGACAGGCAGCGCCGGTTGGCCCCTGCGGGGGTTTGGACCGACGCGATCCAACTGCGCCCTGCCGGGCGCGCTTATGGGTGAGATCACCTCCTTTTGTTGAAGTAACAGGCGAATGCCTTGGATTGATGGAAATGGTTGTCGGTAAGACGCACGTAGAATGCGTGTCCGACTGGCAACCGTGGGGAGAACGGCAGCGCGGTGTGAACGCGTGCCAAGGTGCCGAGAGGCGCACCATGGGGGAAGAACAAGACCGTCGACGTAAAGTCGCTGCGTCATTGCACGGTCTGCGACGCATCGTCGGGAAGGTCTGTGCCGACCCGTTACGCTGTTTGCCTTTGCAGGCGAGGACGCGCGGTCCTCTTGCTACTGATCCGCAGTAGCCACGGTTTAGTTCCTACGTGGGCGGCACTCTAGCAACGCGTCACGTCGGCAACACGGCAAAAACCGCCCCTCAACGCGCGCCATTCCTCACGCCGCCGCCCTCGTCACTACCCGCTTCGCGCAGTGACGAGGGCGCTTCGCGGCGGGCAAGCCCCACGCCAGGCCGTGCCGGCCTGTCATGTGGCTGGCGCATGGGTTCGGCATCGCCTTCGGATCGGCGCGGATCCCTCGTTGCTGCGGTGAATACTAATCCGCGCTAGCGATCCGGCGTACGTATGGAGCCCTGGACGCTGTGCAGCTGTTGCACCGCTAGCTCTTTCCATCGCTCGCCTCATCGCGACCTTGCGTTGGAGTGGGAACTGCATTGCCACGCGGGTTTAGGCCACGTCCACAAAACGATGTGTCCTATCCGACGCGAATTCGATGTCGGTAAGCCCTGTGTCGCGCTCGCTACCTTGGATAAGCGAACTATCGCGATGGCTGTGTGCACGAGTTGTCGGTACTTTCACGTCGTGGCATAAAGCCCGCTGTCGACCCGCAACGACCATATACCGACACGACTTCGCTCTCACTACGGAGGCCCAACAGTAGGGAGACCTACGCCACCGAGCTTTACGCCCGTACTTGCATGATGTCTTCGAAACACGTCGTATACGCGGGAGATAAATTCGACCGGCGCATAGACCAAGCGGGAATGGCGCCGGCGCCGCCCGGGCGCAACGTGTCGCGACCATACCGCTGATTAACTGCGTCTAAGGTTTTCATCAGGGTGTCCGAGCGCTCGGGGTCGCGTGACGGAAAGAATTGGCTCGGCATGTGCTCTTTCCTGCAGAGATCGATAAATATCACGCCGGCTTTTGCGTACCAAAAGCCCTCACGCCATAGGCCGCGGGCGACATCCACGGTGCTATTGATGAGGGCAAAACTGTCTGCGGTTGGCTCGAGCGTGGCCGTCGCCTGATTGGCATACACCGGGTCATTGTTAAAACGATTGGTGTGCATAAAAACCTGCACGGCCGCGGCAACCAGGCCATGGCCGCGAAGTTTCTCGGCCGCACGAGCGGTATAAGTCGCTATCGCTTCCTGCATGTCTGGCCAGCTGAGGATGGCGCGGCCAAAGGATCGCGTCACCGCCAGCGTTTTCTTAGTCGGCGGAATGAGGGATAAAGACAGGCAAGCCACGCCGCGAAGCTCTTGTTGCGTACGTAGGCCGGCTACTGTAAGAAGTGCGCGGACTTCGTGGGCGGGGTAGGCGACAAATTCGGCGACGGTGTTAACGCCGACGTTTTTTAGCTTCGTTTGCGCGGCGCGGCCGAGCCCCCAGACCTCGCTTATCGCCAGCGTTGGAAACGCTTCCTGCCGCGCCTCCACGCGTGATAAGTCGCAGACGCCGGAGCCATGCCGATCGGCTTTCGCGACTTTGTTAGCGAGCTTCGCAATGGTCTTGGTTGGGCCGATGCCAACGCAGGTTGGAATTTTTGCTATGCGCCGAACTGCGTCGCGGATTTCCCGGCTGCGTGCGACCAGATCGGTCGCGAAGCCGGACAGGTCTAAAAACATTTCGTCAATGGAATAGGGTTCAACCCGTGCAACGAACTCATTCAGCACCGCAAACATGCGACGGCTCATGTCACCATACAGCGCGTAATTTGAAGACATCCACACAACGTCCTTGAGCGCTGGACGGGTACGCGCCAAGTGCCAGGGCTCGCCCATTTTCAGGCCCAGATCCTTCGCCTCCTGGGTGCGTGCTATCACGCAGCCATCGTTGTTGGAGAGAACAACGACTGGGAGGTTGCGAAGGCCGGGATTAAAGGCGCGTTCGCATGAGCAATAGAAGCTGTTGCCATCGATAAGTCCCAGCATTGCTACACCTTGAACCGCACAAGACTTTCGACAATGGCCCAAATTTCGGTGTCGTCGGTAACCGGCAGGGGTTCCCGTTTTGACGGCCTTAGCCACCAACCGCCGTCCTTCTGCATCAGCGTCGCGAGGATGATATCGGCGTTGACGAAGGCGACGCAGACCTTTCCCGCCTGCGGTTGTGCGGCGGCATTGGCGATCAGGACATCGCCGTGCCGGATACCGCGCTCCGACAACGTCTGACCGATGACGCGAACCGGATAGATGCCAGGCCGTCGCAGATCCAACCGGATGGCGAGATCAATCACGGGCTCGACGTAATCTTGCGCGGGGCTTTGGAAGCCGGTTGTCTTGTCACCCTGATAGCTAGTCATGGAAGAAAATGCGTACGGTTACATTGAATTAACTGATTTTTATAGTGTTATTGCAGGCAGTAATGGCCTCCGCAGTAATACTGTTATTACATACAGTATCACGAGTTTGGTGTCTTATCTCTATTCGGTTCGGGCTCTGCAAGTGGCACCGCGCCGTGCTGTCGCGGGCATCTGATAGCTATTGCATTTGCAATTTCAAGCACCTGCATACGGTGATCTACACGTACTGGTGAGGTTGCGGTGGTTGCGTTGGTTTCTTTCTAGCGCAACGTCTAACCACCTTTACTAAACAAAACTCCATTGTCTCAACGCGAGCAGGCGCCTGATCGTCAACGCCCATTGCCCAATTGAAGCCGGTCGCGCTAACGTGATGAACGAGCGAAGGCTAAAAAAAAAGAGTCATCCGTTTCCGGATGACCCTCAAAGTTGGCATGTTGCCCTTCAGTCTTCGTCGGGTAGCAGGATGGTGACTACCGGTTCACCGTGGTCGCCCGGCCCAACGAGGAGCTTGAGGGTAGTGACGGTGGCGTCGGTAGCGCTGCCATCGCGTGGAACACGCGCCAGCTCGAACCGCAGCTCATGGCCGCCGGTGCGCTGCGTTCTCACCGCATGGCATGCCATGAAGACCACGTCCCACAAACGACCTGCTTCATCCTGGTACGTTTGCGCCGCATTGTCGATTTCCGACCACGCCACACAGTCCTGCCAGGCGGCATTCGTGAGCGCAACCGGCCAGCGAAATCCCGCCTCACGTGCAATTGCGCTGACGTCGATGAGGACGCCATCGGCGATTGCCTGCGCGCGGGTGTATGCGTAGATCACCTCCCCGAAGAACGGAGTTTCTGTTGGATCGTTCTGTTGAGACATACTCTCTCTCCTCGAATAATCCGCGATCGAGAAGTGCCCCTCCCTGCCGGGAAGTGGAGTCTTCCCGGCAGCGATGTTGATGAAACGACGTGCTCAGAGCATGCCGAGCTCGGCCAGCGATGAACACTCGGCGTGGCCAATGACGATATGGTCCAACACCCGAATGTCGACCAGCGCCAGGGCTTGGATCAGACGTTGGGTGATTGCCACGTCGGCAGCGCTTGGCTCAGCGACGCCCGACGGATGATTGTGGAAAATCACGATGGCTGCCGCATTGGCCGCCAACGCGCGTTGCACAACGACCCGCGGATGCACCGTTGCACTATCAATCGTGCCGCGGAACAACTCGGCTCGTTCGACCACCCGGTGTCGGGAATCGAGAAACAAGCAGCCGAACACTTCCGTTTCGTAATCCGCGCATTGGAGTTGCAGATACGAGCGGGCCGCAGTCGGCGTTTCCAGCACACAACCGCGACGATGACGGGCGGCGAGCACTGCGAGCGCAAGTGCGATGAGCGTCTCCTTCTCGGTCAGGTTGAGATCAGACAGTTTCAGATCGGCGAAGCGATCAGGTTCAATCTGGTTATCGGTAGATGACTTAATTGTCATGGGAGTCTCCTTGGATGCCGGGAGACCACCCTTGCCGGGGAAGTCCCCAGCGGGTGTGGATAAAAAGGGACCGGGTGAGAAACTCACCCGGTAACGACGTCGAACTACGCGGCGCGCTCGGAGAAGAACGGTTGCCCGTCCACTTTTGCCCAAGTGAGCCGCAGCAGGCGCGCTTTCAGGCTAACCCCGGTGGTGCCGGCCCGCTCGCCCTGCTTGAAGGTGAAAGCTTCCGGATTGAGGTCACTCAAGGTGAACCCAACCAGAACCTTCAATTGGCCCTCGACGGCCGGGACCAAGCGCCGCACGATTTCCTGCGCCTGCTTGCCGGACACGCGACACTCAAAATAGGTGTACTGGGCGTTGTCGACGCTGCCGCGTAGGGCAGCGATGGTGACACTCCAGAACGCGTTGCCGCCTTCAGGTGTCACCTCCCGGACGCGGTTGAGATAACCGATCCCGGTAGTCTGTAGATCAAAGTACTTCTGGTCTGAATTGCTCATGGCACTCACTCCTTACGGAAACGAACGGCGGAGAAAGCACCCGAGGATCGGGGAAGCTTCCCCGACTGGGTGGTAATTCCGGAGACGACAAGCGTTCCGGGAAACAGGACCGGCGAGCCCAATCTTTCGATAGGTTCGCGACATCATTTGCACGGTCCGATGATGCGCATTGCCACTAAACCGCAGTGGCGACGGATAAAATCGTTGGCACTCAACAGGCCGGCTCTCGCGCGACATACTTCAGGTACTTGAGCATGCCGCGAGCATTGGCGAAGGCTGGCATCGGCGCTATTACCTGATTCGGGAACCAGTGCCGAATAGGCTCGGCCAGCGCCGCCGCGCCACCGCCGACGAACAGCACGCGCTCGAGCTCAGCGCCCTGGCCGAGCTGGCGGCGAGTCTCGCTGTAAATGCGCTCAACCACTTCGCGCAATGGCCGCTCCAGTAAGTCGCTGACGTCATGCGTCCGCCCGAACAGCCGGACCGTGCGCTGTCGCATGGCTTCCTCCACTATCCGCTCGCTCAGGCGTTCGAGATTGAAGCGGACTTGCAATCCCTCCAACAGGTGTTGCTGGACATCGAGCAGGCCGCATTCGAGCGAGCCGGATGAGCGATGAATGACGGACTGATTTTCAACCACGACGTAATCGGTCGTGCGTCCGCCGATATCGATCACGCCGATCGGCAAACCCATCCGGTCCGTCTCGGCGCGGACACCGTCGGGCGTTTCCGTCACGACGTGGTCGTACCAGGCGGCGAGTGCCTCTGGGATCACCTCATGGAAAGCGATCCCGGCAGCCAGGCGGCCATCGGTCGGCTGCACGACTTCGGCCAGGTTGGCCACCTTGCGCGCGATCCGATCGGTGCGTCGCGCACCGTCAGGATGGTAGAAGGCACCGACTGGCAGACCCGACACGACGTGCAGCACACTGCCATCGAGCTCGGCTTCCTGTAGCGCGTGCTGAACCACGACGCGATTTAACGCTGAGTGCGGGTAATCGTCGAAGCGGGTCGACTCACCGTCGACCGCGCCGGCCGAATAGCGGCAGCCGTCAGTCTCGTACTCGCGCACAGTCGACGGTTGCATACGCAGACTGGTCACCGCCGCCGCGCCGACGCGCGCGCGCGAGGGCACCGCGAAGACGCGGCCCGACGGCAACGCGAGCTTGGTATAGGCATAACCATCGTCAAGGCCAATCGCTACCGGCACGAGCGGTCCTCAGCCATGCAACGCCGTCCCGTGGTGTGGCGCTGACGTATGCGTCAACCGATCACACGGCGCAGGTAGGCGAGCGGTTTGTCGTTGCCGCTTGGGGGCGGTACTGTCGGATCGCGTGTTTCTGCAGGAGATCCTGGCGATGTCCGGATTTCCGGAGAACAGGGTTGTGCTTGCAACGTGAAGGGTGCCGATGTCGGGACGAGACGATGGCGCTCGCTGGGCGCAGACACCGGCGCATGAGAGCGCCCCTGCGCCAATTGCAGCATGCGGCATTCGAGTAGAAACCCTTCGATGAGCAGACTGCGTAGCCACTGTCGTCGGACGCTTTCGCTCATCGCCTGCAAGCGCCCTACCAGCAGCCGGTCGAGCGGCACGTTGGCCTGCAGCACCAACGTGAAACGCGCTGCGGCATCCGGGATGGCCATGGTCGTGGGAGAGTCCGTTCATGTGGTCGGAAACAATTCGGCGAGGTCATCGCGGAAAGTGCCCGATGCGGGATCCGAGTCAGGCGCCGCGCTGTCGATGGGATCGGACGCGTCATTCATGGCGGCAGCTGTCGCGACTGTGGGCTGTTCAAAGGTGGTTATCGGTAGGCGTGCCGGTGCGTACTCGGCGCGCAGCGTATCGTTCAGCACTGCCGGCGGCAGCACGCCCATGAGTTGCACGACGAGCGCCGCACGCGGCGTGCAGGTGATCAGATCGGCCCGCGTGACACCGGTCGGCCGGTAGCCCCGTGCCGCGCCGAACGCGCGGCGCATGGCATGACCGGTGCGCCACAAGGTTTTGGTCAGCGCGGCGGCCGGCATGCAGCCGACATGGCGGGCGGACAGAACGGCGCGTGCGATCCCGTCACACCGGCCGATCAGCTGTGCGCCGCGGAAAGCGTGCGGGGTCGTGAACTGGAGCGCCGTCGACACCGGCTGGACGGATGATGCAGGTTCGATCACCAGTCCTTCGATCGCAACGAGCGCGGTGCTTAAGTCTCGCTGCAGCTCGTGCAATTCGCGCCCGGCGCGATCTAACGCGTACTCGACTTTGAGCAGCCACCAATCAGCGTAGGGATCGACCGCTTCAGCACCGCGCCAGATCGCACGCAGCATGTCGGCAAAGGGGAACAAGCCGAGAAGCCCGTTGCGCCCGACAGTCGCGCTTCGCCCGACGACGAGGCGCTGCGCGAAGGCTGTTTGCACGACCAACGTCACGTCGCCGCGCAGTGGCCCGGGCATTGGTGCCGGTCGGGCCGTCGCCGAATGGGCGGCGGATGGTGACGTCGTCGCTTCGTTGACCAGGGTCAGATGGGACATGGTGCGTCTCTCGTTTAGCCGTGCCGACGGTGATGGCACGAAGCGCGATTGACGCACGCGGGAGCGTGTTCGAGACATTCGAAACCACCGCGCGATCGCGCGTGGTTTCGGGCCGGCCTGTGGACAAAAGTTTCGGCCCGAAACTTTTGATCACAGGATGATACAAACCACTTTAAGTTGGCGGCTTCAGCCGAGAAGGCAGATTGAACTGCTGGCGGATCCCGGCGACGGGACTTTTTCCCGGCCTTTTGTCGGGTATTGGCGCAGCGGCACTCCGGGAAACACTCGGGTGTTCGCCAGGAGATTGTCCCTCGGCCGCTGCGTTGCGCCGCGTGCGTGCCGCCTGCACTTCGCCGCCGAGATTGACCACAAAGCGGCCAAGCGCTGCTTCGTCGCACAGCCGATGAAAGTAACGCAAGGGATCGTAGAGTGCCCTCGCACCCTTGCGCACGGCGCGTAACCGTCCCTCGAGTTCGTCGAGGATCGCCTGATGATCGCAGGCCGGCGCGCGCTGCAGGTAGTGGCGGGCCAGCGCACGCTGATTGTCGCTCAGGACACGCGGGAAATAGAGCACGGTCTCGCGCGCGGGTGCGCGAAGATGTTCTTCCGTAGTAGTAGTTTTATTATTACTACTACTACGATCCGACTCCAGATCCTGGAGTGGGTCAGCCGACTCCAGGATCTGGAGTCGGTGATCTGGCGCGCTTTGTATCGGCGCGTTCGTGAGAGCTTTTAAGATCGCGGCCGTAAAGCTGAAGTAGCGGAACGCACCCGGCTGCGCAATCGCGTTCAAGGCTTCCAGTCGCCGTGCGATCGGATGTTCACGGGCGGTGACATCGATGCCGCCATGGATATCCGCGTCCAGCGACGCGAGTACACTGGCTGCCACCTTGCATACCCGCGGATGCGGGTGAGACGTCGCCATTTCCAGAAACGCCAGGTATTCCGGATCGAGATGCACGGCGTCGGCCAGTGGCAACGGCTCGTCATGCATCGCGTATACATTGCCCCGAAACTTGCCCTGCGGTCCACGCACGCGGGCACACAGCGACAGCCAGCGTGTGGCGCGCAGAATGGCGAGCCCGCGTGCGATGGTGGTGTCCGAGCGGACGTGGGCATTGGCCGCGATCTCGGCATAGGTGGGGCATGGTGCCTGCGTGCCACCGCCCGCGCCGCGCTGCCACAGCGTCATCCAGATGATCTTGTCGACTGGCCCCAAGACGGGATCGGCGACCAGCAGCGCTGGGAAGGCATGGTGACGCTGGCCGAGGTAGAGGACCGTATCACGAGGTGTGTCTGAGGCCGCTTGGCGCAGGTCGCCCATCGCGCGGCGTACGAGAGAGCGCACGCCTGGCGGCATCGCGTCACTTGTCGACGGCTTATTGGCCACCGCCGGCGCGCGCTCAATCAGGCTCGGTCAGAGGCCTTTGCGCCGATCCGTCGGCGCCATTAATGCCGACACCGCCATAAGCGCGCCAGCGCTGGATGAGATTCCAGATGATGCGCACAGAAATGCCAGTCGTGCGTTGCAGTCGAAGGTAATCGGTCGGCAGCAGGACCGCCGTGGGCTCGCTGTCCAGTGCCTGCCAGGCCTCCCACAGCACGGTCGACTCGTCTTCATCGGCTTCCGGGGTACGCCCGAAAGCGGGATTGACGGTCAGCATGCGGCGCAGGCGGGTGTATTCGTGTGGGTTGGTCCCGAATAACGCCTGCATCATGTCGAGGGACGCGTCGGCTTGGATCAATTCGCGCTGTAGCTCTTCCGCTTCGCGCTCGCGCCGCAGATGGTCCAACATTGGCCAATAGACATCGCGGTTGAGGCGGACCTGCAGGCAATGGGCATTCAGCTCACGCGCCCGAAAGAGATCGCTCATGCTGATCTCGCGCAGGGCGCCAAGCTCAGCCGGACCGAAGTTCATCTCCTTCAGGGCATGCAGATCACCCTCGGCAAAACAGCGTACCGCATACAGCATGACCGCGGTGACCAGCTCGGCTTCCTTGCTCGCACTCATGCCGACTGCTCCCACAGACCACGATCAGTGGCCGCGGCCATGCGATGCAACGCGCGATAGCAGCTCATCAAGGCCAGGAGATCGGACCAGTCCTGCTCACTCAAGGTACGCCACAGACGAAAGCCGAGTTGCCCCGGATCAAGTGTCCACACGGCGTTGAACAACAGCGCCGCGTCCTGCTCGCGCAAGGCGCGATGGAGCACACAGGTGGGCGACAGGTGCGGAAGCAACCAGGCGACCGGCGCGACCGTGATCTCCGAACACGCCACCAGCAGCCACCACAACGTCGATACCTGCGCCAAGGTGGGTTCGTCCAGTTGCTCGAGTAAGGCCGGCGACGGTACATCAACAACGAGGAATCCCGTGCCGGTATCGGGCAGCGCGACAATGAGATCACCCAACCCGTGACGGCTGGCGAGCGCGCGCGCGAGCTCGAGCGCCTCAGCGCGCAGTTGGGACAGAGGCCTCGCAGGCACCGTCACGGCCAGGGTCTTTGGCGTCGGATCGCCAAGCGGCGTCGGCTGTGGATCAGGTGTCTCCTGGGGTGTCGGCAGATCAGTCAATGGCTGATCGCTGCTCGCCGTTGCCTCATTAGGATCAGCGCCGGCGTCTGGGGCCGCCACACTCACGACGCGCTCTGAGGTCAAGCGCGGCTTGGGCTGGATCAGCTCCGGCCAGCCATCATCGCCCTCATCCCGCGCTGGCAGCACCGTTTCAGCGACGCCATGCAGGCGCGCATCGAGTGCGAGGCGAACAGCATGCACGGTCTGATTGAGACGCTCGGCGATCTCCGCTTCGAGGGCCTGGCGCAGACTTAAGTAATCCCAGTCCGAGCTATCGTAGCGGCGACACAGGAGCGTGAAGACCTCGTCGAAATCGTCGCTGTCTGCAGGCAGGCGGTCGTGCCATAGCGCCCTCGCCGCACGCTCAAAACCTCTGATCCGTTCAACTTCGTCTCGGCCAAGACCGGCACGAAGTGCCGCCGGCAGTCGCGCAGCCAGGACATCAACGACATACTCCATGAACCACAAACTGGTTCGGCTCATCGGATAACCGCGAGCTTTGAGGACCTCGGTCAACGCGGCCAGTGTCAGGCTCACTTGGCCCTCCTCCTGCTCAATCAACTGACGGACTTCGCGTACCGCGCGGGCCTTGTCCACGAAATTGAGCCCACCGCGCAGATCATTTTCGCGCAGATGCGCAAGCACGACCTCGGCTTCACCGCGCCACGGCTTGGCCACGCAGGCCACTCGCGCATAGCGCGCTTTACCGGTTTCTTCGAATAGTTCGCGTAAGATCTTCAAGCGCGTATTGCCGCCAGCCGCAATCACATAACGCTCGGCGTCGGGCCGGCGCGTGACGACCAGCGGTTGGTCGATCCCTTGCGCCTGTATGGAGGCCTTGATCCGCGTGTATTCAGCGTTCGGGCTTTGCCGTGGATCGCGGTCATAGAGCTCGATGTCGTCGAGCGGTAGCGTGAGCGGCGTACTGACCTCCGCCCGCGAACGCCGTTTCGGACTTGCCTTGCTCATAGCGCCCGCGCTCCGTTGGGATCAGGAGATGGGTGATGCTGGGCAAAAGCGTCCCTCGCGCGATGGAGATGCTGAGCGCAACGGTGAGTAACCAATGCACGCGCGAGACGGCATGCCGAGATGGCCGCGAATCTGGACAGGCACTCGGCGCGACCCTTGTGCGCGGTACCCTTAGCTCTCGTCTCGAATTCCATTTCCCTTCCCCGATACCCTGTGTTCGACGTTGTGTTGTCGTGCCCCGGGCTTCCTCTGCGGTTAAGCCGAAACGGGGTCGCACCCGGCAACTGGTTGCCTTAAAGCGCGTGGCGCCTTACCCGCCGGTTGCGATTACTTCCGAAAATCAGGCCCCGGAGGCGCAGGCCTATTAGCGCCGCTCTGCCCGTTGGCGCATCCTCACAAGGATCTGACGTCAGTGATCTGCCGGCGACGCCAACGGCGAGCTTGCGGGAAAATCTCACCGGTAAGACCTCGACCTTCTCTGACGGCGGCTTGGACGTTCACCTGAGCCAGGCCGCTGCTCACCCGCGCCAATCAGGTAACCCGTCAACCAGTCCTGTACTTGACGACACGGCCACAAGCGCTTGCGGCAACCACTCGGCCGGATATAGGGCGGCAGCGGCACCCCGGCGCTGACCTTATTCCTGAGGCTCGTGACGGAGATCCCGAGCAAGGCCGCCACATCGCCGTCCGTCAGATAACTTTCCATGTGCTTTGGGTACTCCCGCGTCATAACACCCCTCCGTTCGATCACGAACTGCGTGGTAGTGCTGACGATCACCTGAAGCCGGACGCACGGGATAGCAAGAATCGCGACCTCGCGCGGCGCGATTCTTGTTGGAAAGGCCTTGGTCAGATGATGGGATTGCCCGTAGGCGGCGTCATTGACACCGACTGTGGGGTTGCTGGGAAGTAGCGTGTCTAGGACACGGCAGTGCCGTCCAGCGGCAGCGATGGGCCGCGCCAGACAGTGATAAAAGGGTGGACTGATTGATTTCGTGGAGACGCGACTGCGCCACCGCAATTCAGCCAAACATTGGCCGATTACTGCGTCCAGGATGCGGCGAGAACTAGGGTACTTCGCCATCGGTCCGCAGGGCCGAGCTACGACGCCTGGCCGGCAACGCTGCGGCCACTGCCCACACCAATTCCTGTACTTTGCGCACGCGCCAACGCTGCGGTGTTGCGCGACAGTGCCTGCGCTCAGCAGGATAGCAACCGCGCTTCGTTACGATCCCGCGTAACGCCACGCCTGCATCGGTGTATACCCGCGCGGTATAGGCATTTCGAAGGTCCATCCGGAACGGCAAGAGCGCGCTGACGGAAGCAACGCTCAGGATCCACAGGAGCCGGAGTAAGCGCAGACACGCGCCGATCACGACGCCCACAAGGCCTCGGTGAGCAGTCGCCGTAACGACGACGGCGCGCTGTGGTTCAGCGCCGATCGTGGCAAAGGCGGCCTCCACGCGTAACCCACCAAGCGCGCACTGTCCGTTACTGCTCATTACTTCTGGCGCCACCATCGCCTACCCGTGCACGTCTTTGAACGCCAACATGTCCATGAGGCGCTGCTCCTGCGCGTCATCGAAGCCACAGGTGTAATGCCATTCGGCGGGATTCTCATAAGTGCCGAACAACATGTCCCACCAAGTGATGTCGCCATAATTGTTTTTGTGTCGGTCATACTGGTGGTGCACACGATGCATTTCCGGGCGCTGAAAAAAGTAACCGATCCAGTGCGGCGTCTTGACGTTGGCGTGGTAGAAGAACTCGCCCAGGGCCGTGCATAGCGTGTACACCGCCCCCGCTTCGACGGACAAGCCGAGTACGGCGTACACCAGCACGCTTCCGATGATCGAATTGATCACCATCTCTACGGGATGCTTGTAGAACGATGTAACCACTTCAAGACGCTGCGCGCTGTGATGGATCTGATGCAGGCCACGCCAGAGCATGGGGTACTCGTGCCGCCACCGATGCCACCAATAGAAAACAAACGTGGCGATGAAATAAGCCAGCAGCCCGCCGGCCGCGGCGTTGACCTGTTCCGAGAGATGGAATACGGACCACGAAGAGAACCAGCGCTCCCAGGTCAAACCGGCAACCAGTACGACCAGCAATTGGCAGCCGTTGCTCAGTAATACGCGCAAGGACCACGTGCGCACGCGCGGGAGGCGCCAACCTGGGGTAAGCGTTTCCAGCAGAAAGCAACACGCGAACGCAACAAGTATGATTGGCAACATGGGATAATTTCCCGTGGAGATCGGATAACTACCGAGCCACATCGACGACGGCGACACCGTCAAAGACGGGCGTCATTTCACGGTCTTGCAGCAAGCTCGCTGGCGTCACGGTCTCGCGGTTCCACGGAATGCATCCGAAGTACCACAACCTCCAGAAACCCAGATCAGCTTCGGGGTGACGTTCGAGCAAGTGGCCAAACGTTTCGACAACGCCAACTGAGACGCCCGTGGCTTCGGCCAGGACCTCTGATACGTAACGCGAGCAGAATTGGCGCCGCGAGTGAAGATTGAAGCCCGTATCGTAGACAATACCTGCGCGGCCCTTTGCTGCCGCAGTGAGACGCTGGGTTTCATCAACGGTGAGCGGTGACTTGAGTCGACTCACCGCAACGCGCCCGCCTTCGGATCGCGCGATGAACCGTGCCAAGGTCACCGTGCCGGCAAGGGGAAAGGTACTTTCGCCAATCACCGGCTCCGAACCCCCAGTGTCGACGACTATCCCCACATGGTTGGTCCATGACCCCGTCGCGGCGGCTACTTCGCGCATCGGCTTCGCCTTCGCGCGAATGAACACTAAATCGCCGACTCGCATATCCGCCGCAAGGATGGGCACTGAAATGCGCGCGTCATACGGTAATGAGCTTGATTCGGCGTCGCCCGAACGGGCCCTTGCGCACACTACGTCAACACCAGCGATACTGGACGCAATGCGGGGGCGTGCCGTGCACGGTCGTTTCCTACTGCGCAATTTGCTAATCAGCGTGAATGGCAGGCTGCCTGGATAACGCGAAACAGAATCCAAATGTCCTGGCGCAGCTACGATATTCGATTCTGCGGAGCAGTCGGCCCGCATGACTTGCCTGCGACCAGATAATTCCGTCACCGCAACGACGCGTTTTCGTACATACCCGCGCATTTCGAAAAGATCCATGATCGCCCTCTACTGATGCTTGGCGGCCACTGTGCGTAGCTGCGCCCTCTTCCCGCTCGTTAGCAAGTAAAGGTCACCTGTCTAAGCCACGCAACGTCGATCACAGAAGGCGCGCCCCGTGCGACGTCGGGTATTGCTCGGCGCTACCGTGGATATCGACAGGAAGTTCTGCTGCAAGCCCGTGACCCGACCGGCTACGGTCTGAATTCGCGGGCAGTTACCGGATATATTCGGCGAAGACACCCAAAGTCCATGGGCGTATTGCCAGCACCACGGTATAGCCAGGTCGCTGCTCGACTGGCAACGTGCCGTCTTCCCGATTCAGCTCCTCAAACTCCTGCGCTAAGTGGTCGAGCTTGCGCTGGAATTGTTTGACTGACGTGTCGCACAGCAACCCACTCAGAACGAGTAAGCGCTCCTGAACGCCTGAGAATCGGGCACTGAAATAGTCCGCGCTCAATTTCTCTCGGAAAAATCGTTGGATCGGCCCATCCGGACGCCAGGCGAAATTCGATGCTACGCGAAGCTTGATGCGATCCTTCGGCAGTAAATCGATAAGTCTTTGGCGATCGAGCCAGGCGAGCTTGCGGATACACTGATGCCGATTAATATGAAACCTTGCGAGTATGTCTTCTACAGTCAACCGATTGAGCACTGAAACTGCGACCAGCAAAAGGAGCATGTCGCCGGCGATTTCGCGTTCCTGTTCTTCTGTTAGCTGCTTTAGATGCCAATCGCCCTCGGCCAGTTTCTGAAGGAGATCGCTGATCTCCATGTTCAGCATCGCGCAGATGCGATCGAGACGTTCCAGTGAGAGGGACCGTTCAGCGAATAAGCGTTTGACGCTCGCTGTTGAAAGTCCGAGCGTGGTGGCAACGTCGCTATAGGTCTTGCCATGGGCTTTGAGTAGCTTTTTCAGCGCGTCGAGAAGGACTCCGGTTTGCGCCATGGTTACACTCCGAATGGGCTAAAGGTTAATGCATACAAAACTGAATCGCTTATGTAGAAGCGATCCCGGATCGCCTCGCAGGAATTCGGACTATTCACAGAGCAATTTAAGGCGGTTCTCGCCTCCGTCAGCGTAGAAACGGTCAAACTCTCCTCGCGCAGCCTCAATTTGAACGCAAACGCAGCGCTTCGTCCGCTCTATCAAATCAGCATGCTTTGATCAGATTATCCCATTTGGCGATCGCCACCTTCGCACCACCGTAACGGAATATGCAGAGCACTACCACACCGAACAGAATCACCAGGGGCTCGACAACCAATTGGGCATAAAGCCCCGCGACGGCCCCTGAGCGAGAGGTAAAGTGGAATGTCGAGAACGGTTAGCCATAGCAACGGTAGTTGCGTTCGAATATCTCGGTGATGGCGCGACGCACATCGGCGTACCTATCCGCGGCATCGAGACGGGCTCGATGGTAGAAGTAGGAACTGCGGGGTAGTCCGACTTCAGTGAGCAGTTCGGCCAATGTGTACGTGTGCCTCAGGGCATCAACCAGCAGCGTCTTCTCCCGATTGGTCAGCTGCTTGTGGCTGATGCCCAGGCCTTTTTTTAAGATTTCATTCGCCTTCTTCAGCAGATCCTGCTCAAGCTGCAAGCGCCGGATGTCGCGTTGAAGCTCTTCGAGCTGGCGCTCCAACGCCTCCCGCTCCGGGGCTGTCGGCAAGTCACGTTGACGTTTCATGGATGCTGGAACCTCGTGGCCAAGAAGCTGATCCTTCCAGTTGTACAACGTCGGCCTGCACACGCCGAACTCCTGGGCTAACGAGATTGCACTTCCTTGGCGGGTGCAAAGCGCAATAACCGCAGACTGCTTCAACTCGGGCGAACGTGAGGGCTGCTCCGGCTTGCCCACGACGCCCACCCTTAACTCAGGATGCAGTTCACCAATCCAGGCCGCCAGCGACTGCCGAGCTGGATACCTAAGGGTCCGCACCGTGAAGGCGATGCAGCGCCCATGGTCAAGGTAGTGCCTGACGGCCGCCTCCTTTTGCTCGTGCGAATACTTGGGCTTCGTTCGCACATAGCCCGTTGGCAGGTCACGCTGGCCTTGGTACGTTCTGTACCAAGCCTTCAAAGCGTTCTCAGTCGGGTATCCCAGCTGCCGTATGGTCGGACCGACTCGCTTGCCGAGCTTAACGTAGAGCTCAACCGCCCGGATCCTGTCTTCGTACGAGTACATGAACTACTCTCCTGGTAGTCCAAGTTTTCGTCCGCACCCTCGGGTGGTCAAATTTAAACGCGTACCAACACTGATGACCGCCAATACCCACCACTTTGGGCCTTGATGCAGCATCTGGCGACTTCCGTCGACGGAATTGCATCGGTTACACTCCTCAGAATGCTGAACCGTCTCCGCCAAACAGCCCCGGTTGTCGCCTTGCTGATCTGTGTAGCTCTGCTGGCTACATGGCTCACGGGTGCGCACGCGCATCGACATCTCGTTGCACAGGAGCACGGACACACGCTGCATGCCTGGGCTGGGATGGACTCGGACCGTGAGTATGGTCGCAGCCACGAACTCGATATCGCCCATGCCATCGCAGGTGATGTCCGCAGCAGCGAACACGATGATGGTCATCATCTCGATCCCCATTCCGTGTCGCTTATCCATCAGGACGGGCACGAAAATATCGAGTTGCAGGCTCTGCAAGCACCCGCTGTCAAATCACTGTTGGATTTGCCATTGCTGGTGCTGCTGTGCGTCGCCGTCTTGGTTCCGAGGCGAACCCGAACGCCCGTTGTTGCCGTCCTCACCGATCCGCCAGACCCCAAACGAGCGGACTGGTTTCTACGCCCGCCACTGCGCGGACCACCGTCGTTCTCCGTCGTTTGAGCTGACGCGCCCGGCCATGCCGGGTCTCGCCTCCAAGCGCAATGCGCTGCCGAGGCCGTCTGACGGAGATTCACCATGTCGTTTTTTGCCGCGCGCAGGCTCGTTACCTGTGCGTTTCTGCTGGCCCCGATTCTTGGCGGTGCGACCGAAGCCCTCCCCGGCAACGGTGCACCAATCACCCTGCAAGATGCCGTCGCGCGGACGCTGCAATTCAACCCCGATCTCCAAGCCTTTGGGTATGAGTTGACCGCACAGGACGGACGCACCCGCCAGGCGGGAGCATCACCCAACCCCGAGCTCGTCATTGATGTTGAGGATGCCTTTGGCACCGGCTCCAGAAGTGGCGTGTCGGCGATGCAGACCACCATCAGCCTGCGTCAGGTACTGGAACGCGGTGCGCTCGTGAAGCGCGTAGCCGTCGCCAGCGAGGGCCGCAATCTGCTGGATGCTGAACTGGCCGAGAAGCGTCTCGATGCGGCCAGCGAGGCTGCGCGCCGCTTCATCCAGGTGCTTTCCGATCAGGCCCATTTGCAGCTCACGCACGAAGCAACCGCGCTGGCCGAGAAGACCGTAGATGCCGCAAGCTTGCGCGTGCGGGCCGCCAAAGTGCCGGAGGCCGAGCTGGGTCGTGCAGAAGCCGCCCTCGCGCGCACCCGGCTGGAGCACGAGGATGTCGAGCACGAGCTGCTCACCAGCCGCCGCCAGCTCGCAGCGCTTTGGGGTGATACCGAAGCGGCGTTTGGCGAAGCACAAGGGCAGCTCTCGCAACTGCCGGCGCTCGCGCCCTACGAGAGCCTGAGCGCCCGCATCCACAGCAATCCCAGCCTGCTCAAATTCAGCTCCGAGGCGCGTTTGCGCGAGGCGGAAGTCAAGCTTGCCGAGCAGCGCCGCAAACCTGCTTGGACAGTCAGCGCGGGCCTGCGCCGCTTTGAGGCCGGGAACGATTTTGCCGCCGTGCTCGGCCTCTCCATCCCACTGCCCTTCCGCGACCGCGGCGAGGGCACCATCGCCACCGCACTGGCCGAGCTCGAACAGGTGGATGCCAGCCGCAGCGCCACCGAAGTGCGGGTGCTGACCCAGTTGTTCGAGTTGTTTCAAGAATTGCAGCACGCCCACCACGCCGCCGACACGCTCGACACCGAAGTGTTGCCGCGTATGCAGAGCGCGCTCAAGCAGACCGAATACGCCTACGAGCGCGGCCGCTACAGCTATCTGGAACTGGTTGCCGCCCAGCGCGAGCTGTTGGAAGTCAAGCGCGCGCGCATCCAGGCCGCCGTCGAAGCCTACGGCTACGCCACCGAAATTGATCGTCTGACCGGCGCAGTGCCGGGCACGACTCCTACCGAGTGAGACCCGCCATGAACAAATTTCTTCCGCTGTGCCTGCTGTTGAGCCTCGCCGCCTGTGGCGGCACTGAATCGCCCGCCGATGCCGCCCCCCAAGCCGCTGGCGGCCATGAAGCCCCGGCTGCCGAACCCGTCAAAGGCCCGCATCGTGGGCTGATGCTCACCGATGGGCCATTCACCATCGAATTGGCAGTGTATGAAACCAATGTACCGCCCGAATACCGTGCGTGGCCGACACTGGATGGCAAACCGCTGCCGCTCGGCGATGTGACGCTGACGGTCGAGGTGACGCGGCTTGGCAACAAGGTCAATACTTTCCAGTTCAAGCCGGGGGGCGATTTCCTGCGCGGCGACGGCGTGCTGATCGAGCCGCATTCGTTCGCGCTGAAAGTCACCGCAATCCACGCCGGCAAGACCCACGCCTGGGCGTACGACAGTTTCGAGGGTCGCACCACCATCGCGGCCAAGGTGGCGGAAGAAGCAGGCATCAAGACCGAGCTGGCAGGCCCGGCAACGCTCACTGAAACACTCACGCTTTACGGTCAGATGACGGCCGATCCCGAACGCCAGCGGGAGGTGAGTGCGAGGTTTCCCGGCCTGATCCGCAGCGTCGGCAAAAAGCTCGGCGATGCGGTGAAGGCAGGTGAAACCCTTGCCACCATCGAAAGCAACGACAGTTTGCAAATCTATTCCTTGCAAGCACCGCTCGCCGGCGTCGTGACGGAGCGCGACGCCAATCCGGGCGAGGATTCCGGAGACCGTGCGCTGTTCACCATCACCGATACCAGTGCAGTGATTGCCGAGCTGTCGGTGTTCCCCAAAGACCGTGCGCGGGTGCGACCAGGTGCGGCGGTGACACTACGACTCGCGGATGGCGATGAGAGCGTCAGCGGCAAGGTCGCGCGCGTCGATGTGAAGGCATCCAGCAACCAAGCGGTGCAGGCGCGCGTCCTGATCCAGCAGCACGACGGCAGCTTTCTGCCCGGCAGCTTCGTCACTGGCGAGGTCGCCGTTGCCGTGCGTCAGGTGCCCCTGGCGGTGAAAACGGCGGGCCTGCAAGCGTTCCGCGATTTTACCGTGGTATATGCGCAAGTGGGCGAGACCTACGAAGTGCGGATGCTCGAACTGGGCACCCCGCAGGGTGACATGGTGGAAGTGTTGGGAGGTTTGGAGCCGGGCACGCGCTATGTAACCGAGAACAGCTACGTCATCAAAGCCGACATCGAAAAATCCGGCGCGTCACACGACCACTAAGAGGACGCCGCCATGATCGAAAAACTATTGCGACTCGCCATTGCCCGCCGCGGGCTGGTGATGGTCTTCGCCCTCGCACTGGCTGCCCTGGGTGCCTACAACTACACCCGCCTGCCGATTGATGCGGTGCCCGACATCACCAACGTGCAGGTGATCGTCAACGTACCGGCACCCGGCTACACGCCGCTAGAAGTCGAGCAGCGCGTGAGCTTTCCGATGGAAACCGCGATGTCGGGTCTGCCCAAGCTCAGCTACACGCGTTCGCTGGCGCGTTATGGGTTGGCGCAGGTGACGGTGATATTCGAGGACGGTACCGACATCTACTTCGCCCGCCAGCAAGTCGCGGAGCGAATGAATGCTGCTCGTAGCAAGTTACCTGAGGGGCTTGAACCGACCATGGGGCCGATTGCCACGGGACTCGGCGAAATCTTCATGTTCACCGTGGATGCCGAACCGGGTGCGAAGAACAAGGATGGCTCGGCGATGACGCCAACCGACCTGCGCTCGGTGCATGACTGGATCATCCGCCCGCAGTTATTGCGCGTGCCGGGGGTGGTCGAGGTCAACCCGATTGGCGGTTACAAGAAGGAGATTCTGGTCGCTCCAGACCCTGCAAAGCTGCTGGCCTACAGCTTAACGCACGAGGATGTGTTGAACGCGTTGAAGGCCAATAACGGCAATCGGGGTGCGGGCTTCATCGAGCGCAACGGCGCGCAGTGGCTGATGCGCATCCCCGGCCAGGCCGAGGGCATGGATGATCTCGGCAATGTGGTAGTGAAGACGCAGAGCGGCGTGCCGCTGCGGGTGCGCGATGTCGCCACGGTGTCGCTGGGTCAGGAACTTCGCAGCGGTGCAGCGACGCAGAATGGTCGCGAGGTGGTGATGAGCACGGTCTTTATGCTCATTGGTGCCAACAGCCGCACCGTGGCGCAGGGCGTGGCCGACAAGCTCGAAGCGATCAAGGCCAGCCTGCCCGAAGGCGTCATCGTCACGGCTGCCTATAACCGCACCGTGCTGGTCAACAAGACGCTGGCCACGGTGCAGAAAAATCTGCTCGAAGGCGCGTTGCTGGTGGTCGTCGTGTTGTTCGTCCTGCTAGGCAATGTACGCGCGGCTCTGCTGACGGCAGCGGTGATCCCGCTCGCTATGCTGATGACGGTCACCGGCATGGTCGCGAACCGGGTCAGTGCAAATCTCATGAGCCTGGGCGCGCTGGACTTTGGCCTGATCGTCGACGGCGCGGTCATCATCGTCGAGAACTGCCTGCGGCGGCTCTCGCACGAGGCGCGCGAATGCGGTTCGCTGATGCCGCTCAAGGAGCGTCTACAACTGGTGTTCGAGGCGACCCAGGAAGTGATCCGCCCGGCGCTGTTTGGCGTGTTCATCATCACGGCCGTGTATCTTCCCATCTTCAGCCTCACGGGCGTGGAGGGGAAGATGTTCCACCCGATGGCCTTCACCGTGGTGCTGGCCTTGGTGAGTGCCATGCTGCTCTCGCTCACCTTCGTCCCTGCAGCTGTGGCGCTGCTGTTCCGTAGGCCGATGGGGGAGAAAGAGAACCTGGTGATGCGCGGCGCGAGTCGTGTCTATCGCCCGGTGCTGGCGGCTGCGCTTCGCCTGCGGTGGGTATTGCTCGCCGCGGCAGGTGTTCTAGTCGTGGTCTCAGGCTTTCTGGTGACGCGCATGGGCAGCGAGTTTCTGCCCAACCTCGATGAGGGCGACATCGCCATGCACGCGCTGCGCATCCCCGGCACTTCGCTGGGGCAGGCCATCTCGCAGCAGAAACAGCTGGAGGAAGCCATCAAGCAGCTGCCGGAAGTCGAGCGTGTGTTCGCCAAGATTGGCACCGCCGAGGTGGCGACCGAGGCCGCACCGCCGAGCGTGGCCGACAATTTCATCATTCTGAAAGACCGCAAAGAATGGCCTGATCCCAGCAAGTCCAAGAATCAGGTGATGGCCGATCTGGAAGCAGTGGTCAGACCCATCCCTGGCAACCGATACGAATTCTTGCAGCCGATCCAGATGCGTTTCAACGAGCTGATTGCCGGCGTGCGCGCGGAACTGGCAGTGAAAGTGTTCGGCGATGACCACGACACGCTGGTGGCACTTGGCGCGCAGATCGGAAAAGTGCTGAACACCGTACCGGGTGCTGCCGACGTGGCTGTCGAGCAGGCCACCGGCCTGCCGGTGTTCACCATCAAACCGAAGCGCGAGACGCTCGCGCGGCTGGGCCTGAACGTCGCTGACGTGCAGGACTTGGTGGCGACAGCACTCGGTGGTGAAGTGGCTGGCCAACTCTACGAAGGCGACCGCCGCAGCGAGATTATCGTACGTCTGCCAGAACGCCTGCGCAGCAAGCCGGAGGCGCTTTCAAGTCTACCGGTACCGCTGCCGGGGGGAGGCTATGTGCCGCTGGGCGAGGTGGTCGAAACCGAACTCGTCTCCGGACTCAATCAAGTCAACCGCGAAAACGGCAAGCGCCGCGTCGTAGTGACCGCCAATGTGCGCGGCCGTGACCTCGGCAGCTTCGTCAAAGACGTGCAGACCGCGGTGGCGGAACAAGTCGAACTCCCGTCCGGCTACTGGTTGGACTATGGCGGCACCTTCGAGCAGTTGCAGTCCGCGAGCAAACGCCTCGCTATCGTGGTGCCAGTAACGCTGCTGCTGATCGCGGGCCTGCTCTACATGGCGCTCGGCTCCGTCCGCGATGCTGCCGTGATCTTCAGCGGCGTGCCGCTGGCGCTCACCGGCGGCGTCCTGGCGCTGTGGCTACGTGACATTCCGCTCTCGATTTCGGCGGGCGTCGGCTTTATCGCGCTATCCGGTATCGCGGTGCTCAATGGCCTGGTGATGGTCAGCTTCATCCGCGATCTGCGCCAGCACGGCATGAGTCTCGATGAAGCCATTATCGAAGGTGCAATGACGCGCCTGCGTCCGGTGCTGATGACGGCCCTGGTCGCGGGGCTCGGTTTCGTGCCGATGGCCTTCAACACCGGCATCGGCAGCGAGGTGCAGAGGCCGCTCGCCACAGTGGTGATCGGCGGTATCTTGTCTTCCACCTTGCTCACGCTGCTCGTGCTGCCGGGGCTGTATCGCCTGGTGGCACGCAAAACCATTTCTGTTGTGACCCTGTGAGTCATCCATCCCAAGGAGTTTTCCAATGAAACTGAAACTGTTCGCCCCACTTTTGCTCTCCCTGTTCGCTGGTCCCGCGTTCGCGCACAGCTATGACGACGATGAAGCCTCTCAGCCGCCGCTGAAGCAGGAAACGACGAAGGACGCCAAAGCACACGCATGAGGCTGCCACGACGCAAGGCAAAGCCGCGACTGAAACCCCTGGGATTCCGCCCGCCGCAGAGCCGAAGAACGCGCCATGAGCAAACCGCCGAACCAGAGCCGCGCCTGTACGCGGCCGCTGCCGGGCCTGCTGGGCGTCGGCACGCTGCTGTGCTGCGGCATGGCTACCGCGCATGGCGTGGCCGAGGACGACGGTGCCTTCATCGAAACCGCACAGGGCGCACAAGTACTGCCCTACCTGTATCTCGGTGCCAGGCATATGGTCACGGGCTATGACCACCTGCCGCCAGCACATCCGCAACGGACCCCGATGCAAGCGTCATCCAGCAGCGCACGCCTTACCAGAGCGGCGAAATGACGCTGACCCTGCAAGCCGACGAGGGCGCTGAGATCAAGGCGCAGATGCGCGCGGGCGAAGCCTTCGTCTTCAGCTGGGTCAGCGAGGGCGGGCCGGTGAACTTCGACATGCACGGCGAGAAGCCGAACGATGGCGACAAATTCACGACCTATTGGAAAGACCGCGAAAAGTCCGAAGGCCACGGCAGCTTCACCGCGCCATTCGAGGGATCGCAAGGCTGGTATTGGAAGAACAAGGGCCGCACGCCTGTGACCATCACGGTGAACGTTAGCGGCTACTTCCAAAAGCTCTATCAGCCCGGCTGAACTGGCGCAACCATGTTCTCCATCCTGAAGAACCTCACCTATCGTCACCTGTTTCTTGCACAGGTGGTGGCGCTGGTGGGCACAGGACTCGCCACAGTCGCACTCGGACTATTGGCCTACGATCTAGCCGGGAAAGACGCGGGCGCGGTGCTCGGCACCGCACTCGCTATCAAGATGGTGGCCTATGTGCTGGTGGCTCCGCTGGCCGGGGCTTACGCTAATCGTTTCCCGCGTCGCACGCTGCTGGTGAGCCTCGACATCAGCCGCCTCGCAGTCGTGCTGGTGCTGCCCTGGGTGGATCAAATCTGGCAAATCTATGTGCTGATTTTCGTGCTGCAAAGCAGCTCTGCCGCGTTCACGCCCACTTTCCAGGCCACCATTCCGGAAGTGCTGCCGGATGAGGAAGACTACACCCGCGCACTGTCACTTTCGCGCCTCGCCTATGACCTCGAAAACCTGTTGAGTCCGGCGCTGGCGGCGATGCTGTTACTGGTCGTCAGCTATCACAGCCTGTTTCTGGGCACGGCGGTGGGCTTTATGGGATCGGCATTGCTGGTGCTGTCGGTGGTGTTGCCCCACGCGCGTGCAACAGCGCCGCAACTCAGCGTTGGCCGCAAGCTTACGCAGGGCCTGCGCATCTATCTCTCCACGCCCCGCCTGCGCGGCCTGCTGGCGCTGACCCTGACGGCTGCTGCGGGTAGCGCGCTGGTGATTGTCAACACCGTGGTCATCGTCCGCGAGATACTTTCACGACCTGAAAGCGCCGTGGCCTTAGCGCTAGCAGCATTTGGCAGCGGCTCGATGGCGACCGCGCTGCTGTTGCCGCGTGTTCTCAAGGAATACAGTGACCGCGTAGTAATGCTCACCGCCGCCACGCTGCTCTGTGGCCTGTTGATCGGACTGGCCATCACCTTGCCGCTGCTGACACCAACGCTGCGATGGCCGCTGCTGTTGGCGGGCTGGTTGCTTCTGGGTGCCAGCTACGCGGCAGTCGTCACGCCCGGTGGCCGCTTGCTGAGGCGATCTTCGACGGAGCGGGACCGGCCTGCCTTGTTCGCCGCGCAGTTCTCGCTGTCGCACGCCTGCTGGCTGATTGCCTATCCCGTTGTTGGCTGGCTGGGGGCGAAGGTGAGCATCGCGGCAGCGATTTGGGTGATGGCGGTATTGGCGGTGCTCGGCACGCTGCTCGCTCGCGGCCTATGGCCTCGTGACGACGAGGAGGTGCTGTCGCATCAACACGATGACTTGCTCGCCGACCATCCGCATCTCTCCGAACATACAGGCGGCCGAAGCCACGCTCACGCCTTTTTCATTGACGAGCAGCACGAACGCTGGCCCTCCCGCTAGCACCCCGGTGCATCACGATATCGGCGCCAACAGCCGTACATAACTAAACACTTTGAAGTACGCCGGCACGTACTCGAGGATCTCAGAGACATCCTCGCCGAGCTTGCGCAGATCACCGCCGCACGCCGGGCAACGACACACCGTCGCGTGCACCAACGTCTCGCGTGGTAGATGGACGGGCAATGCTCGACGTGCCGGCTGACGCGGCACGCTCGATGAGAGCGACCGGCGTGGACATCAGCGTGATCGCGCTGTGGCTCGGCCACGAGAGCCCTGCCACAACGCACCACTACATCGAGGCGGACCTCGCCATGAAGGAGCGGGCGCTCGCGCGGCTCGAGGCGCCGGAATACCCACCGTGTCGGTACCGACCACCAGACAGCCTGATTGGTTTTCTCCGGGCGCTGTGATTATGTGAAGCGGAACGCCGGATCATCAAGCTATAACGCGGCCAGGATCCGGTACTTCGCATAACCGGGCACTGTGCATAATTCCGCTTATGCGAAGCTTCGCATAAGCGGAAGGCGTGGCTATTCTGTTGGAGTGAAGTTGGTGCCGAGTACGTCGGCATCATCCAGAGTCTGATCACGACTTGCCGGCTGCACGGCATCAGTCCATACACTTATCTGGTCGACGTTCTGCAGCGGGTCTCCATCCATCCTGACAAGGATATCGAGGCCTTGACTCCGCGGCGATTGAAGACGCTGTTCGCCGACCATCCGCTGCGCTCAGACCTCTATCTCGCTACGCAGTAACTTCCGCTCAGCGCAAGGACGGCCTCGTTTGGTCGGTTACGGCACAGCTTGCCAATTGTGTGATCCTACCTATGAATGGGGCTTACCGCGGTTCTCCATTCCGTGTGCTTTGGCGGCTCACAGTCTGGACCTTCCGCGATGGACTCCCTGATATGTCAAACGGTAACTGCCTCCCCGGCATAACCGGTGGATCTCCTCGTATTAGTTTATCGGGGCCCACGACTGGTTCCGCATGCAAGTAGGGATGTACACTCCGGCGCGCGCGCGGAATCTAATGTGCGTAGTTACATTTCCTTCATCATGCCTTCAAGACCTTTACCGGGCGTCCCGTGGCGCATCCACACCATTTTATTCTTCATCAATATGACGCGGCCATCTTTCAACTCCATCTCCATGCCGTCTGCCATATCCATCTGCTTCCCATGGGCGTCCACCATCCGACTAGTGCCGTCAGAATGTAAAAACAAAGTGCCACCATCCTTGAGTTCCAATTTCTCGGGGTCGGTTTCGTGGGCGGTAGCCCCTATCCACAGGATGAGTGATGCGGCAAATACTGCCGTAAGAATTATTCTTTTCATTGAATTACCTCTTCGATGACTTTATAACGTTAATTGGGCGGCAAACAGCGCCGTGTTCGTACTATTGGGTTCAAATGCACTCCGCAAACTTCGGCCTTCTGTAAGTGGCCCTTTTACTGACCTACGGGTCGAGCCTCTACATTGTATGCGACAACAAGGTGTATGTATGTACGTTACCGAACATCGATGCGGCGGGCGTTTGCAATCATCATGACGCCGCGTCATTGCTCCGCGTGGCGCGTATTTATTTGATACGCGGGAAGCCACCTTCAGGCGGCTTCGTTTTATCACGCAATTCGTATTGGCGCCGGTTTCAAATTGAGCCACCGCGATCGCGGTAGGGATGCCGGTTGCCCGGCACCCCCCGCACAGATCCGTACGTGCCCGATTTAGGCATACGGCTCCTACCTTGGGTGTCTGACGGCCAGGCGCTCTTCGGGCCAAGGATGAAGGACATGGGGAGGAGGCAGCCACTCGTTCGCCAGCCGATCCATCCGCGCCCACGTCATTCGGTCTTTCTGGCTGCGTCGTTTCAACGAACGTCGCCACAGCTCGATGACATGGTGTCGGTACGCCCCAATTGCTTGGGCGTTGGTCGGCACAGCGTGGTACGCGAAATAGCCCGTGACCACGGAACGCAGCCATCGCCCTTGATCGGCTAAGCTGTCATGGCGTCGCCGCCGCAGGTCGTCCTTGACCGTCCTCATGGGTCAAACCCCAGGCCGGCATACCGCTCATCTTGAAGCCATGCGTGATGATCCAAAAGGTCTCGGCCGGATTGTCCCGCTTGACCTTGGCGAGGATCGGCGGCTCCGGATACATCCCCGCTGTCATCTCCGATTCCTCCATACCGGGCGCGAGATGGCAGCCCGTGCACATCTCGTTGTAGTCGTCACTGCCGGAAGCGAATCAGTCGCCGTGCTTCATGCCGGGCATGTCCGGCATTTCCGGTGTCGCTGCGGGCGCCGGCGCGGTGCGTGCAACAGTCGGTCGCCTCCGCGTAGGATTGCCGAAGTTCGAGTCCGTGCTGACCCGCTTCGCCACGGTCCCCGGCGGGTGGGCGTACCAGCCCGGATCTCGATAGTCGTCGGCAACGAGGTCGTCGCGCACCTTGACCACAGTGAACATACCGCCCATCTCGACCGATCCGAATGGCCCCTCGCCGGTCATCATCGGCAGCGTATTCTCGGGACCTTTCAGGCCCATGGCGACGTGCCCGCCGTGCTCCGTCATGCCGTCCTTGCCCATCGCCATATAGCCGGGCAGCATTGCGCGGATTGTTTCATCGACGCCGGATTGATTGACACCCAAAGGATTCGGAATGCCGTGGCCCATCGGGCCCATCGTGTGATGCGACATGTGGCAGTGCAAAGCCCAGTCGCCGGGGATTGCAATGAACTCGTAGTCACGCACCTGTCCCACGCCGATGATCTCGGTCACCTCCGTACGCCAGGCCGAGCGTGGCCAGCGCCCACCGTCGCCGCCGGTCACCCAGAATTGCACGCCATGCAGGTGGATAGGATGATTCCACATCGACAGATTGCCAACGCGGATGCGTACCCGCTCGCCGCTGCGCGCGACTATCGGATCAATCGCCGGCCAGGTCTTGCTGTTGAAAGTCCACAGGTCGAATTCCTGCATGATGCTGGGGTCCGGCCGGTAAGTACCCGGATGCAGCGCCCAGTTGTGCAGCAGGAACGCGTAGTCGCGGTCGATTTTCTCAGGCTCACCGTCCCTGGGATGAATGACGAACAAGCCCATCATACCGACCGCCAATTGCACCATCTCGTCGGCGTGCGGGTGATACATGTGAGTGCCGTGCTGTTTGAGCGTGAACTCGTAGGCGTAGGTCTCGCCGGGCTGAATGTGCGGCTGGTTGAGGCCGCCGACCCCGTCCATCCCGCTCGGCAGATACAGGCCATGCCAGTGCACCGAGGTGGGTTCGCTGAGACCGTTGGTAACGTAGATGCGCACGCGATCGCCCTCGACCGCCTCGATCGTCGGTCCCGGTGTGGTCCCGTTATAGCCCCAGCACTTGGCCGTGCTACCGGGCGCGAATTCGTGCTCGACTTCCTCAGCGATCAAGTGAAACTCCTTCACGCCGCCCTTTATCGTGTACGGCAGGGTCCAGCCATTCAAGCTGCGCACTGGCGTATAAGGATGCCCGCCACTTTGGCGATTGGCTCCTGCTGGGTGATTGGGGACCATTGCGGCACTCTCCACGGACCGCGCCTTGGTACTCCTGGTGGCCAAGCCAGCAGCGACCGAGCCGAGGCCCAGCACCGACAGCAGATTGCGTCGTGTGATCATCACTTCTCCTCAATGCTTGTGTTCGCCGCCGAACGGCTGTTGGCTGGCGTCGGCAGGCGCTGCGCGGGTGGCCGGTTGCGCCTGTTCGCGACATTTCTGCGCGATTGCCTGCATCAGCGGATCGTTCATGTCGGCGCTCTCGATGCGTTCGCAGGCGACTTGCTCGTCAGTGGGCTGAACTGCATCGGACTGGGGCATCGTCTCCATGCCCCTCATGTCGTGCTCGGCAGGTGGAGCGGGTGTTGGCTTGGCATTGGGGGAGCGCGACTCGTCCGCCGAGTGGTCCATCCCGCGCGTGCTACCGCCGCCGCTCATATCCATGCCGGACATGCCACCAGTGGCACCGCGGCTGTCGTGGCCAGCATGCCCGCTACCGGTCTCCTTGGGTGTAATCAGCCTTTTCGGTTCAACAACTTCGGTATCGATCCGCACGCTGCTCGGCAGCCGTGCCCCGACCGCCTGGGTCAGTTCCGCCCGCGCGACCCAGTAATCGGCCAGGGTGTCGAGATAGCCCTGATAGGCGTCGTACTCCTCGCGCTTGGCCAGCAACAGCTCGAACTGGCCAATGATCATGAAGTTCTGCATCTCTATCGCGCGCAATACCACTTCCTCGCGCTGCGGGATGAGCTGCGTGCGGTACCGCTCTACCTGGCCGCGCCCGCTCGTCACACGTGCGTGCGCGAGGCGCACTGCGTTGCTGATTTCAATTTCGATTCGCCGGACTTCGGCGCGCGCCTGGTCCAGTTCAGCTCGCGCGCGTTCGACCTTGCCGCCGCCCCAGTTGAATATCGGCAAATCCATTGCCAGGGTCGGCCCGATGCGGAGGCTATGATCATCTTCGTGTTCGTACCGCACGCCTAATCTGGTGTCGCCGATCAAGCGGTAGCTGCGTGTCACGCCGAGCACGTCTTCGAGGATCACCACGGATTGGCGCGCAGCGATCAGGTCCAGACGAGCGTCCTGTGCCAATGCCTGCAGATCCGCAAGTTCGTCTTCCATGCTCACCGGCAAGCGTAACTGCGCGTCCACGCTCCAGCGATCCTCCTCGGTGGTCAAACCCAGAAGGGTATTGAGTGCCGCGCGCGCCGCCAGTGCCTGGGTGGCAGCGCGTTCCGCGGCCATGCGTGCTTCGGTCGCCACCGCCTGCTCGCGATTGAGTTCCAGACGGTTGATGTTGCCAGCCTCGAAGAAGCGCTGCGCCAAAAGAGCCGACGCTTCGCCTGCGGTGGCTATGGCTTCGCGCAATTCCGCGACGGCGATGGCGCCGATATAAGCGTAGTAAGCCCGCTCTACCTCGGCGGCCAAGTCGAGCAGGTCGCCGGCGACCTGTTGCTGCGTGCGTGCCAGTTCGCCACTCGCGCGGCGCTTGCGTGGCGAAAGATAGAGCAGGTCGGCGAAGTTTTGCGCCAGCCCTACGCTGACCTGGGCCGCGCCGGCGTTGCTGTCCAGCCACGCGAACGACAATACCGGATTGCTGAGGCGCGCGGCGTCATAGACCGCGGCCTGGGCGATACCCAGCCGGGCATATTGCTGCAGCAGACGCGGATTGCGCGTGAGCGCGACTCTTTGCGCCGACTCGACAATGAGCGGGGCGGCGAGCCACACGGCGGTCTGAGCTTGGGCCTCGACATCCGGCAGCGGCACGCCTACATCGGGACCGCCGTGGCTTTTGACGAGCGCCTGGCTGCCAGGAAAGCCGCGATCGGCGGGGATACCGGCACAACCGCCCAGCAGCAGGGCGCTCGTCAGCGCGACAGCAATCTTCAGGTGCAAAGAGTAATGCACGGTAAACCTCCGGGATCGGCGACGGGAAGGACCAGGATGGCCCAGGCGGCCTTGCTGCCGAGGAACGCGGCCTCAGGCGGGCGCTAGCGCGCCGTGCCTGGGCCGACGTTCTTCACGCTTGATCGCTGCAGCGATCAAATCGCCGGGACGATAGGAGGTCGGAACGGATTGAACAGTTCGGTAGAGGATGCGTGTTGCAACGAGGAACCAATCCAGCCGAGAGAGGACGTGTAATCGATCGCCTCCTGTTGATAACTTAGTGCGCTCAGCCCACCCGCGCAGTGGCCGACACACGTACAGTTACCCTGACACGACGGACTCTGATCGTGTTGGTCGCGACCACGCTGGTGGTTTTGATGGTCGTGGTGAGCGGTCGAGGCCGCGCCAGCGGAATGCATCGCCTTGCCATGGCCGCTCGAGTGATGCGCGCAACGGAGCATAGCGGCACTCGCCAGGCCAGGGACCTGGAGCGCAATCAATAGCAGGTAGACGATTGCCGTTCTAAAGCGGCGCATTCCTACATTATCGAATACTTAACGACGCCGACGTAACAGACAAATCGACTAAAATGCGCCCGCAGGTTGCCCTAGTGATGCTTGATGGGCGGCGCAGTAACCGGCGGGAGCGTGCCAGGCGAGCGGCCATTCGACTTTGTAGGATTAGAACAATTGCTTGAACTCATTCGGCACCCAGACACCGCCGCTCGTGCCAACGTCCACATAGTGCATTCCCTTCGGCGCAAGTTCCTTCATGCGCCAGATGTCGTCGACCCAGCAGGAAATGCCGCCCTCAATCAGGATGTCACCGGGCTTGAGCAGCGGCAGCAGGTCGGCGATGAACTTGTCCACGACTGCGGCCGGCACCATCAACCACACTGCCCGCGGCTTGTGCAGTTTCTTCACAAGGTCGGCGAGCGAGGAAGCGCCGACAGCTTTCTCCTTTACCAAGTCCGTCACGTTCTGCGCAGACCGGTTGAAGACCACGCACTGATGGTCGCCCTTGATAAGTCGTCGCACCATGTTCGCGCCCATCCGGCCCAGTCCTACCATCCCGATCTGCATTGTTGTTTGCTCTAGGAATTATCAAGGCTTTTAAACGTACCTGCTTGCTGATGTTGGGTCCGTCAATGAAATTCGCATCAGGTTATCAGGTGGTTGCTTTCCCAGTCGCGGACGAAGACAAGTGCGGAAAGAACGCCGGTGTCTTGCTAGCATACCGGACATATTCCTCACCAAACTCCGCAATCGCATCGTGTTCCTCCCGCCGTGCAAGGTGCGCGTACATCAACACCAGGATTGGGAACATCACGAGCGTGACCAGTGTCGGCCACTGAAACAAGAATCCGGTCATAATCAGAACAAAGCCGGCGTATTGTGGGTGCCGCACGCGGGCGTAAGCACCAGTAGTTGCAAGTCGGTGATTGCGCTGTGCCTCATACAAGACCTTCCATGCCGCAGCCAGCAGCCAGAACCCAGCGACGATCAGGATGTTGCTTACAATGTGAAATGGGCCAAAATGCGGGTTGCTCTTCCAGCCGAACATCACTTCCAACAGGTGGCCGGCATCATGCGATAGGAAATCCACGCCCGGAAATCGCTGCGACAACCAGCCCGAAAGCAAGTAGATTGTCAGTGGGAATCCGTACATCTCGGTAAAAAGTGCGACCAGAAAAGCCGAGAACGCGCCGAACGAGCGCCAGTCGCGCGACGATTGGGGTTTGGCAAAGCTGAAGGCGAAGATGATGAACACCAGCGAGTTGATGACTACCAGCGACCAGAGGCCATAGGCCGGTTCCGTAACGTGATCCACTATTGCTTCTCCCCGGTCGACTTGCCCGCGGCTTCACCCGACCCATGGCCTCCGTGGCCATGGCCACGATGCATGAACAAGTGCATTAACGGGCAAACGATTACTAGCAAGAATATCCAGTAGGACGATAACCATCCCAAGAGGTGTGCCCTGTGCTCAGTAATGAGTAAATATGCGGCTATGAGGAGGAACCCGATGAAAGCCCACTTTGCCGCGGACTGCGTTCTGCCGTCGTTGTGAGAATCATGCTCGCGTGCCATTCCTTGCTCCTTGTGCTTGAGGTGTGGTTGCGCTCCGCTCATAGCTTGATCCGGTTGAGACGCAACGCATTGGTGACCACGGAGACTGAGCTCAGCGCCATGGCAGCGCCAGCGAAGATTGGCGACAGCAGCAGGCCGAAAGCGGGGTAGAGCACACCAGCAGCAACCGGGATGCCGAGCGCGTTGTAGCCAAATGCAAACGCGAGGTTCTGGCGGATGTTGCGCATCGTGGTGCGCGACAGGACGGCGGCGCGCGCGATGCCGCGCAGGTCGCCCTTGACCAGCGTCACACCGGCACTCTCCATCGCCACATCGGTGCCAGTGCCCATGGCGATGCCGACATCGGCCTGCGCCAACGCCGGTGCATCGTTGATCCCGTCACCCGCCATCGCGACCTTGCGCCCTTCGGCCTGCAAGCGTTTCACATGACCCGCCTTGTCCTCGGGCAGCACTTCGGCCAGCGCCTCGTCTATTCCGAGTTGTCGCGCAACGGCGTCAGCCGTGCTGCGCGAATCGCCGGTCAGCATCACGATGCGCACGCCCGAGCGTTTGAGCGCCGCGATGGCCTCGGGTGTACTTTCCTTGATCGGATCGGCCACCGCTGCGATGCCAGCGGCGATACCGTCTACAGCGAAGAACACCACCGTCTTGGCTTCCGCCCGCCAGGCTTCCGCGCGCGCTTCCCACGGTTGCGCGTCGACGTCGCGCTGCGTGAGAAAGGCGCGGCTGCCCACGAGTACGCGTTTGCCATCGATATCCGCTTGCACGCCGAGACCATTTACGGCGTCAAATTCTCGGGCCGACTGCAACGTCAGACCGCGCGCCTTTGCACCCTCGACGATCGCTAGCCCGATCGGGTGCTCGGAAAGCTGTTCCACTCCGGCGACCAGGGCAAGCGCTTCATCTTCTGATATACCCTCGACCACGAATTCAGTCAGCGCGGGACGGCCGAGCGTCAATGTACCGGTCTTGTCCACCACAATTGTGTCGATGTCTCGCATGCGCTCGATCGCCTCGGCATTGCGGAACAGGATCCCGGCCCGTGCGCCTTGCCCCATCGCCACGGTCATCGAGATGGGCGTAGCAAGGCCGACGGCGCACGGACAGGCAATGATCAACACAGCAATGGCGTTCAGAAACGCGTACGCGAATTTCGGTTCCGGACCGAAAAACCACCACGCGAGCGCCGTCACGACGGCGATAACCACGACGATCTGAACGAAGTAAGCCGCGATGATGTCGGCAAGCCGCTGGATCGGCGCGCGCGTGCGCTGCGCCTCTCCCACCATGTGAACGATGCGTGCCAGCAGGGTGTCCGCGCCCACACGCTCAGCGCGGATGACCAATGAGCCATTACCGTTCACGGTCGCACCGGTGACCGTGCTGTCCACAGCCTTTGCCACCGGCACGGGCTCGCCGGTGATCATGGATTCGTCTACACGGCTGGCGCCTTCGACTACCGTGCCATCCACCGGTACCTTCTCGCCCGGCTTGATGCGCAGGCGGTCGCCAACGGCAACGGTGTCGAGTGGCACCTGCTCTTCGCTACCATCGTTGCGCAAACGCCAGGCGAGGTTAGGCGCGAGGTTCAGGAGTTGCTGGATCGCCTGGCTGGTCTGTCCCATTGCGCGCAACTGCAGGAAGTCGCCAAGGATCACCAAGGTCACGATCACGGCTGCTGCTTCGAAATAGGTGCCCACTGCACCGTCGTGCTCGCGGAATTCCGCTGGGAACAGGTCAGGGAATAACGCGGCAGCGAGGCTGAACGCGTATGCAAGTCCCACTCCGAGCCCGATCAACGTGTACATGTTGAGCGCGCGGTGTGCGAGTGAGAACCAGAATTTGCGCAGGATCGGCCGACCGACCCACAGCACGACCGGCGTGCCCAGCACAAATTCGATCCAGCCGCGTGGCCGTGGCGCAAGGCCAAACAGCTCGTGGATGCCGATCATCGGCGCCATCGCAAGCACCACCAGCGGGATCGACAGCGCGACACCGAACCGTAGGCGCCACGCGAGATCGCGCAACCCGGAATCGTCGGCTGGGCCTGCGCTGGTGCCCCCGATCGGCACTAGCGCCATGCCGCAGATCGGGCAATCGCCTGATGCATCGCGCACGATTTCCGGGTGCATTGGGCAGGTATAGGCAGTACCCGGCGCCACCGCGCCGGCGACGGCAGGCTTTCCACGGCTGCTATCGGGCGATCCCCGAGTTGTTTGAGCGCGAGGATGCTCGAGTTTGGGATGCTTGGTGCCACTAGCAGGCGGCGTGCCAACGTAAGAGGAGCGGTCTGCCTCGAATTTCTTTTTGCAAGCAGCGGAGCAGAAGTAATACTTGCGGCCAGCGAACACGCTAATGCCCGCTGCCGTTCGGGTGTCGATCTGCATGCCACATACCGGATCAGTTACCATCGCTTTATCCCGATTGTTTCATTGGTGGGGCGATGAGTTTTGAAATATTCATCGTTTCAAAACCACAGGCGCACTCCAAACACCACCGCAATGTCCTCGGCACGGCCTCCATCACGTCGCGAGATGTCGGCAGTTTCGCCAAACCGGCGTAGCCAGTGGACCCCAATGTAAGGCGCAAACTCACGCCTGATTTCATAACGCAAGCGCAAGCCCAACCCAAGGCTGTTGACACTGTCTCCCACGCCGAATTTTTCCGCCGATTGCACGGCAGCATCGAAATCCAGGCGCGGCTGGAGAATGAGTCGCTGGGTGAGCAACAATTCATAGGTGGCCGTGAGACGCGCGGAAACATCGCCGTCCTGGCTGATGAACAATGCGGGTTCAACCTCGAAACGGTAACGCGCCAACCCTTGCAGGCCAATGACGGCGAAGCCCCGCGAGCGGTCGTAGCCTGCGCCGGAGAATTGGTCGTAGCGCAGACCAAGCTGTAAGTCCCAAAAGGGCGCAATCAGGCGGCCGTAAAGGGCCTGGACTTCCGCTTCGCCGCCACGTTCGCCCGCAGTTCGCCACTCGCCCTCGGTCTTGAGCCAAAGTCGGTTGTAGTCACCACCATACCAGCCCTGCACGTCCCAGCGCGCGGTGTCGTCGGCAGCGTTTTTGAGCCGGTATTCAAGCTGGTCAAAGATCAGATAACCAAACCGCTGGCTGTCTTCGACCGGCTCGGGCCAATTCTTTCCAACGGTTCCCGGCGGCGATTGGGTTTCAGTACCCGCGCCGTTCTTCATGGCCGCGACATCCGCAACGGCGGCCGTCGATCCTGAAGTCGGTTGACCGTGCGTGCCCTGATGCGCCGGAGCGGTCTGCGCCGCCGCTCGGATCGAGGGAGCGAGAAGGCCAAACATGCTGAGGGCGGCTGCGACGGACGTTTTAGCGATCCAGGCGTGACGTTTCACGATGCGTTTCCTGCGTGGTTTCCAACGACGGATACGACGCGGAACATGCCCATTTCCATGTGATAGAGGATGTGACAATGAAACGCCCAGTTGCCGAGCGCGTCCGCCGTGATGTCCAACGACAGCCGCTCGGCTGGTTTGACATTGATGGTGTGTTTCTTTGGTTTGAAGGGTCCTGCGCCGTTGTCCAGTTCCATGAACATGCCGTGGATGTGAATGGGGTGATTCATCATGGTGTCGTTTACCAAGGTGAGGCGCACCCGTTCACCGTAGTGAAACTGGATTGGCTCGGCTTCGGAGAATTTCTTGCCGTCAAAGCCCCACATGTAGCGCTCCATGTTGCCAGTGAGGTGTAGTTCGATTTCCCGGCCCGGCGGACGGAGATCTCCGCCAGGCTGGAGACTCCGGAGATCGCTGTAAAGCAGTACTCGCGTCCCGCTGTCCTCCAGGCCGGTGCCAGGTTCATCGAACCGGCTTTTGCTCTCCATCGGCACGGCGGAATTTGCTGGGCCGTGATCGTCAGGACCATGCTTGACCGGACTGTCGGACGGCATTGAACCACTCATCGCCGGGGCTGCCTCCATCTTCATTCCTGGCATATCCGGCATGGCGTCGGTGGCGGGCGGGGCGGGGTCCATCGCTGTCGCAGCCGGCATCTTCATGTTGGCCATGCTCGTGTCATCGCCGCTCTTCACGCCTTCGCCTCCGCCCATGCCCTGCATGCCTGCCATGTCGCCCATGCCCATATCAGTCATGGTGGCGACCACGCGTTCTCGTTGCGTCGGCAGCGGCGCAGTCATCCCCTTTTCAGTCGCAAGCGTACCGCGCGCAAATCCGCTGCGGTCCATGGCTTCGGCGAAAATGGTGTAGGCGCGCTCACCTTTCGGCTCGACGATGACGTCATAGGTCTCGGCGACGGCGATGCGGATCTCATCCACGATTACCGGCTGCACATGCTGGCCGTCCACCGAGACGACCGTCATGGGGAGACCGGGGATCCGCAAATCGAAATAAGTCGCCGCTCCGGCGTTGATGAAGCGCAGCCGCACGCGCTCTCCCGGTTGGAAAAGCGCCGTCCAATTCGATTCCGGCGCGAAGCCGTTCATCAAAAACGTGTAGGTAAAGCCCGTGACGTCCGAAATGTCGGATGGGTCCATGCGCATGCGACTCCACTCCAATCGGTCCGTGATTGTGCGCTTGAATCCATTTTTCGCCACGTCACGGAAGAAGGTGCCGACTGTGCGTCGTTGGAAATTGTAATAGTTTTGCCGCCGTTTCAGCCGGGCCAGGACGCGCGCGGGATCCTCGGAGGTCCAATCCGAAAGCATGACGACATGTTCGCGGTCGTAGTGGAAAGGCTCCGGCCCGGCCGCGTCGATAATCAGTGGGCCGTAGTGGCCCGCCTGCTCCTGGCCCGCAGAGTGGCTGTGATACCAATAGGTGCCGTTTTGACGGATCGGGAAACGGTAGGTGAAGGTTTCTCCCGCTTTGATACCCGCGAAGCTCACGCCCGGTACGCCGTCCATGCCGGGAGGCAGAAGCAATCCGTGCCAATGAATGGAAGTGTCTTCCGCGAGACCATTCGTGACTCGTAGTAGCGCGTCGTCGCCTTCGCGCAGACGCACGAGCGGGCCCGGGACCGTGCCGTTGATAGTAACAGCGCTGCCGCGCCGTTCGCCAAAATCGAGTGTTTCTCTGCGGACGACAAGGTCTATCCCACTGACCTCCGAATCGCCGACTGAACGCGTTTGCAGACCGCTGGGTTGAACCGCGTAGGCCGGCAAAAAACGCTGCAGTCCCGCCAACAAGCCGAGCGCGGCGGAGCCGCGGATAAATCCGCGCCGATTGAGAAGTTCGAACGTCATCACAAAACGCCTCGCATTGTGACCTGGCCGCCGTCGGCACGCGGTCTGTCAGTGGTGGCTGTTCAAGCCAGTGTTCTCGATGTCCATCCAATCAGCCGTGTTATGGCACTCGAAACACTCGTCCGCACGGCCGTGTCCCCTGACATGGCTTGGCGGCGGTTGATGGCACTGTACGCATTCCCTGGAGTGCGATGAGGGGTGCCGGAAGTCAGAAATGTCCCACGTTTCAATCTTGTGGCACTGCGCGCAGTCGCGTCCAAAACGTTGAAGATGTGGGTCCTTGCGCTCGTGGCATCCGGCACAATCGAGCACTTCGCGCGACGTGCCTGCATCGAGTTGCTCGGGATTCCTGACGCGCAGCCAGGTCTGCAGCGACGCGAGCGTCGCAGCGCTGTCAGCGTCCTGTTGCGATGAGCGCGCAAGTGTCCGCGCGCCGATCTTCGCCAGCGCGACATGGTCCATCACGAGCGGTCGGACATTTGCCCCCTGATGTTCGATGTGACACGCTGCACAGTCCTTGATACTCGCGTGAAACGCGGTCGGCTGACTAGCGAGCAGTCGCTCGTTATCCGCATGGCACGCCGTGCATTTCGCCACCGTTACGCCAACGGTCGGCTCGTGACACGCGGCGCACCGCTCGCTGAGGTATGCGTGTCGAGGCGACAGCGGACCCGGCTGCACGAACTGCTGAACTGCAGCGAATGCCTGCTCGAAATGCATGATAGCGAACGACGCGGCTGTAGCCAGCAAGGCGATCAGGACGAACCAGAACGCGAACTGCTTCATTACAGCCAGCGCAGTCCGAAGTAGATCCCGGACCCGATGTGCAGCGCGAGCAGCAGATAGAGAACCACGGATAGAACGATGTGTAGTTTCAGCGACCGGCTGAACCAGCGCTTGAAGAATTCGTGGAGACGGACCGAATACTCCAGGTCCGCCACGGATTCAGCGATGCGCATGACCTCGACGGTTGAACGTGCGCGTTGGACCGTGAGCCCCAGCGATGCCAGATCTGCCAGCTGGATAGGCGCTTTCGGCAGGATGCTCATGGCAGCCGGTGAGGTTTCGAGCACGCCCCACGCACTGTCGAGATCTCCCCTGGCAGTTTGCAGTAAGGCCAATTTGTCAGTCACTTCGTGAGCGACATAGGTGAGCAGGTAGCGAAGTGCAAATCCACTCACGACGACAAGTAACATGACTGCTGTCAGCGTAATGCCAAGCCAACTGTCGAACTTGTGTCCCGTGTGAATAATCGCGAACAAAGGGCCGAGAATGCCCGCGTAGACGTGCAGGACGAGCACCGAGTGCATCGAAACGCGCGACGTGAGTCGAGCGTTGAGGAAAGGAATGCGTTTGACTATCGGGTACGCGAGCGGAATGAGCATGAACACCGCCCCTGTGATCCCGAACGCCGCCCCCACCCCGCTGCCCGGAAAGCGTGGCGAGCGGTGGACAAGGAAGCCGAGCCAGGCCAGCAATAAAATGAAGACCACGCCAGCGACGACGATGCCTTCATGGTCACGCTCCTTCATGGCTAGGCCGCAACGACGACGGCGGCCTTCGGCTTCGCCTGGCAGGCGAGAATGATGCCGTTGGCCTTGTCGTCAGGCTCGAGACCGTCCTCCACCGCCATCTCGACCTCGCCGGAAGTCAGCTTCACTTTGCATATGCCGCAGGTGCCGACGCGGCAGGCGAATTCGATCCCGATGTCGAGGTCTTCGGAGAGCTCGAGAATGGTCTGATCGACATGAATTTTGGCGGTCTTATTATTTTTGGAAAACGTCACCAGCGGACCCGTTGCGGGGGTAGACTTTCTGGCGGTGGTATCGGCCGCACTCGGGATCGGCCTGGTTGATCCGAACGATTCGGTTTTCACCTGTCCTGGAGGAACGCCCAGTTCGGTGAGTAGTGTCCTGGTCGATTCCATCATGACGGCAGGCCCGCACAGGTGGATCCTGCGCGATGCCAGTTCGGGAACTGTCTGCGTGAGCAATTCCCCGGTGATGCGTCCACGCGGTCCCTTCCAATCCGTACCTTCCGGATGTTCCATCGTGACCGTGACATGCAACTTCGGATTGCCACGTTGAAGCGCAGTGATCTCGTTGGCAAAAATAAGATCAACCGGAGCGCGGCACGCGTGGATGAAGAAAATGTCTCCTTGCCATGCCCGCTCCGTGAGGTAGCGAATGATACTCATCAACGGTGTGATCCCGACGCCACCGGAGATGAGTACGATGCTGTCCGCTTCCGTTCCAGTAAACGTAAAGCGCCCGACCGGGCCGCTCGCTTCGATCAGATCGCCCACCTCGAGCAGATCATTGGTGTGACGCGAGACTGCACCTCGCGGCTCACGTCGCAACGTCAGATCGATGTATTCACGCTGTGTCGGTGAGGATGAAATGGAGTACGAGCGATTCATTCGCGCACCGCCAATCCAGAACGAGACATTGAGGAACTGGCCAGGAAGAAAGGTGAAAGGTAGCGGGCTCTCAGGCAACGATGGAAGGAGGCGAAATGTTTTGACGCTCGGCGTTTCGATGATGATGCTCCCAACGCGGAGCTGCCCACGCCAATTAGCGGCTGCAGGGGGCGGCGACACCGTCGCCGGAACGACGCCTGCGGATGGATCCCCAGTCGACTGCCCTGCCGCCGCGACAGTGGGGGCGTCAGCGGGGGGAGGTGCAGCAAGTGGCGGTGATGATCCGGGTGGCGGCGTTTCCGAACTGGCCTCGATACGTCCGAAGAGGGCCGTCGTACGCCGCATCTTGAGGAAGTACATCAGGACCATCGCCAGCGCAAACGCGATGAGCAGCCCCATGGTGAAACGGTGAAACGGCGTCAGGCCCACGATGCCGCGTCGCTTGTCTGGGGATGTCGGAGAAGCAAGGTTCATCTCGCTCTTGAACCAACCGAGTGCGAGGTTGCGCGGCGCCGTGCCTTCCGCGAGTGCCCGTCGAGCCGCGATCCCTGCGCTGAGTTCGTCGAGACCCGCATGCATCATGCCGACGGATTGCTGCATGGTCGCGTGATCGCCGGCTTGTGCCGCGCGCTCGAGCATTTCGGACCCGATCGCGAGGCGCCCCATTCCAGCGCTGATCTGCTGGCTCGCCAGCGCATCAATCTCGAGGCGTTTCTCTGCAGTGATAGCTGGCAGTGTCATCAGTGTTGCGTAGGTCGGGGTCGTGCCCTCAGCGCCTCCCATCATGCTTCCGCGCATGCCTCCCATCATGCCGCACATGCTGCCCATCTCGGCTGCATTGGCGTCGGTACGAAGCGTAAAGAGCACGAGCACCGCAACGGATCCACCGAAGAACCTCCGGTATATGTCCTTCATTACACCGCTCCGTCCTCTATGTGGACGAACAATGCGAGCTGGAATCCGTGCTGCCATCATTGACGCTAACCCAGTAGCCATATCGTCAGCTCCGCACCCGGTTTGAACATCATGGCCGCAGCAGAAAGCACCGGCGCAACATATCGCTTGTGTTTCTGTGTGTCGTTCATAGCGGCGGCGGCATCTCCATAGTCGTGTACCGAGCGCCGCTTGACGGTAGATGAAGCTACATGTGCGGCATCGATCCTTTCACCTGATCGCGCTGCATCATCTGCTCCATCATCATCTGCATCATGTCCATGCGCTGCCCCATCATTTTTTGATCCTTCATCATTTTGCACCCCGCCATGCCGTCTTCTTTGTCGGCCATTTTCATACTTCCTTGTTCGCCTTCGCCCATCATCATCGGGCCGCCCATGCCGCGCATCGCCTTGACGTTTTCCTGCATCGCCTTCATGTGCGCTTGCATGAGTCTCTCGCGTTCTTTTGGATCCGTCGTCTTGTTTATGACCTCCATTTGTTGTTGCATGCTTTTCAAGTTTTCCTGCATTTTGGGCATCTGCTTGTCCATATTCATTGCAGGCATAGTCGGATCAGTAGCTTGTTGCGCTGATGCGAACGGGGCCGACAAGGCACAAGCAATGATTGCAGAAGTCAAGATGGAATATTTCATATCGGGTTTTCCTTTCAGGTGGTTTTCTCGTCACTAAATTTGCGATCAATCAAGCAGGCTCTATCGGGAAGATTATGTTTACCGTGCGCTATCGAACATAACTGCAGGGTAGTTCGCTGCGGAACGAACGGGGCCCATAACGCTGCCGCGGCCCGGGTCCAGTTTACGGCGTACCCTTGTGGCCATCAGCGTGGCTTTTGCTCCCGTGTTCGTCGGTAGGCATAGAATCCGCACCTGGCATCCCCATTCCTTCCGCTTCGTCGCCATGCGCATGCCCGCCAACAGCGCCCGCGCGCCGCGCGGTCAAGATCTGATATTGCGCAGGCGTGAGTCGCGGGAGTTGCTGCAGGAAAGCTACCATCGCCCAGATGCGACCATCGTCGTGGGTCAAGCCCCAGGCCGGCATGCCGCTCATCTTTAAGCCGTGTTTGATGATCCAGTAGGTCTCGGCTGGATTGTCTCGTTTGACGTCAGCGAGCGTCGGTGGCTGCGGATACATCCCAATTGCCATCTCCGATCTCGCGATCCCGGGCGCGCGGTGGCACCCGGTGCACATTGCGTTGTAGTCAGCGCTGCCGGAGGCGATTTTGGTCGGATCGTCCAGCGATGGGACCTCGATACCATGCGCGCGTACAGCGACCGAATGTTCGCGTACCGTTTTCATCAGCCAGTAGGTCGACTTCATATGGGGGGCGTCCGCAGCCACATTGAAGAGGCCGAAGTAAATGAACAGGATGCCACTGCCGACGGCGGCGACTCCGACGGCGAGCAAGATTTTGCTTGTGCTCATGTTTGGGTTCTCCTCTAAGGAAAGCTCAGCCGCCGTGGTTCATGCCGGGCATGTCCGGCATTGCAGGCTTCATGGCAGGTACCGGCGCAGAGCGTGCGGCTGGCGTCCCGTGGCGTGTCGGGTTGCCGAAGTTCGAGTCCGTGCTGACGCGTTTCGCTACGGTGCCCGGGGGATGGACGTACCAACCCGGATTGCTGTATTCACCAGCAACGAGGTCGTCGCGCACCTTGACCACGGTGAACATGCCGCCCATCTCAACTGGTCCGAACGGTCCTTCGCCGGTCATCATAGGCAAGGTATTTTCAGGGCCGGTCAGACCCATGGCGACATGCCCGCCATGCTCGGACATACCGTCTTTCCCCATGGCCATGTAGCCAGGCAGCATCGCGCGGATGGTTTGGTCCACGCCGGACTGGTCGACGCCGATTGAATTGGGAATACCATGACCCATCGGGCCCATCGTATGATGTGACATGTGGCAATGCATGGCCCAGTCGCCGGGAATGGCGACGAACTCATAGTCGCGCATCTGCCCCACGCCGATAATCTCCGTGACCTCTTTACGCCAGGCTGAGCGAGGCCAGCGCCCGCCATCACCACCGGTGACCCAGAACTGTACGCCATGCAGGTGGATGGGATGATTCCACATCGACAGATTGCCGATGCGGATGCGCACCCGCTCGCCGCTGCGAGCGACAATCGGATCGATCGCCGGCCAGGTCTTGCTGTTGAAAGTCCACAAGTCGAATTCCTGCATGATGCTGGGATCTGGTCGGTAAGTGCCGGGATGCAGCGCCCAGTTGTGCAGCAGAAACGCGTAGTCGCGGTCGATTTTCTCTGGCTCGCCGTCCTGGGGGTGAATGATAAAAAGACCCATCATACCCACCGCTAATTGCACCATTTCGTCGGCGTGCGGGTGATACATGTGCGTGCCGTGCTGCTTGAGTGTGAACTCGTAGGCATAGGTTTCGCCGGGCTGAATATGCGGTTGATTGAGGCCACCGACGCCGTCCATGCCACTGGCCAGATACAAGCCATGCCAGTGTATGGAAGTGGGTTCGCGCAAACTGTTAGTGACGTAGATGCGCACGCGATCACCTTCGACCGCCTCGATCGTCGGCCCCGGCGTAGTGCCGTTGTAGCCCCAACACCTGGCCCTGCTGCCGGGCGCGAATTCGTGCTCGACTTCTTCGGCGACGAGGTGAAATTCCTTCACCCCGTCCTTGATGACGTAGGGCAGGGTCCAGCCGTTCAAGGTGCGCACCGGCGTATACGGATATCGGCGACTTTGATGGTCCGTGTGCGCCGAGTGTTCGGCGACTACTGGAGTCTGTTCTTCGGACTGTGCCTTGGCGCTCCGGGCCGCTAATCCAGCAGCGACCGAACCGAGACCCAGCGCCGATAGAAGTATTCGTCTGGTAATCATCTCTAATCCTCAATGCTTGTGTTCGCCGACGGACGGTTGTTGGCCGTTATCGGCCGGCGGTCCGCCAGTAGCCGGTGGGGTGGTTGATGTACTGGTATGGTTCGCGTGATCGCCGCTCGAAGGGCGCCCCGGCTGCGCTAGTTCACGACATTTCTGAACGAGCGCCTGCATCAGCGGATCGTTCATGTCCGCGGTCTCGAGCCGTTCGCAGGCAGCTTTCTCGTCAGCCGGCTGTTCTGCATCCGGCTCGGACATTGCTTCCATGCTTTGATCAGACCCGTCCATTGGCTTCATCCCTTTCATGTCATGCCCGGCCGGTGAAACGGGCGTCGGCTTGGCTTCGGAGGGGCGCAAGTCATACGCCGAATGGTTTCCTATCCCGTTCATGCTGGCACTGGGCTCCTTCGGCGTAAGCAGGCTGGTAGGTTCAATTACGCCGAATTCAATCTGCGCGCTGCTCGGCAGTCGAGTGCCAATGGCGCGCGCCAGCTCCGCCCGTGCCATCCAGTAATCGGCCAGGGCCTGGAGATATCCCTGATACGCGTCGTACGCCTCGCGCTTGGCTTGTAACAGTTCGAACTGGCCAATGATCATGAAGTTCTGCATTTCCATCGCGCGCACGACGACTTCATCGCGCTGCGGGACAAGCTCCGTGCGGTAACGCTTCACCTGGTCGCGCCCCATAGCCACCCGCGCCTGTGCGAGGTGCACAGCGTTGCTGATCTCAATTTCAAGTCGCCGGGCCTCGGCCCGCGCCAGATCCAGCTCGGCTCGCGCGCGCTCGACTTTACCGCCGCCCCAATTGAACACCGGCAAATCGATAGCCAAGGTCGGTCCAATGAGGTTGCTGTGATCGCTTTCGTGTTCGTACCGCGCACCGACACGGGTGTCGCCGAGCAGGCGGTAGCTGCGGGTCACCCCAAGTACGTCTTCGAGGATTACGACGGATCGCCGCGCAGCGAGCAGATCCAAACGCGTGCCCTGCGCCATAGTCTGCAGGAACGAGAGTTCGTCTTCCGTATTCACCGGCAAACGCAACTGCGATGCCGCATTCCACCGATCTTCTTCCGCGGTCAGGCCCAGCAGTGTGTTGAGTTCGGCACGCGCCGCCAGAGTCTGAGTGACGGCACGGTCGCTCGCGATGCGTGTTTCCGTCGCCGCCGCCAGTTCGCGATTGAGTTCGAGGCGGCTGATGTTGCCGGCATCGAAGAAACGCTGCGCCAACTGCGCCGACGCTTCACCTGCCGTGGCGATGGCTGCGCGTAATTCCGCGACCGAGCTGGCGCCGACATAAGCGTAGTAAGCACGTTCGACTTCGGCGGCCAGATCGAGCAGCTCGCCCGCAACTTGCTGCTGCGAGCGTGCCAGTTCGCCACTAGCGCGGCGTTTGCGTGGCGAGAGATAGAGAAGCTCGGCGAAGTTCTGTGCCAGACCGGCGCCGACCTGCGCCGCGCCAGCACTGCTGTCGAGCCAGGCGAACGAGAGCACAGGGTTGCTGAGACGCGCCGCGTCGTAGAGTGCGGCCTGCGCGATACCCAGCCTGGCGTATTGCTGCAACAGACGTGGATTGCGCGTCAGTGCGACTCGCTGGGCGGACTCGATAGTGAGCGGAGCAGCGAGCCACTCGGCTGTCAGTCGTTTGGCCTCAGCATCCGGCACCGGAGTGCCGGTGTCAGGACCACCGTGGCTCTTGATGAGCGCTTGGCTGCTCGAAAACCCGCGATCGGCGGGAATGCCGGCGCAGCCGGCAATGAATAGGACACCCGCCAAAGCGACAGGGATCCGCAACTGCGAAAGGTAATGCACAGCAAACCTCCGAGAACGACCACGGGAAGGGCCTGGACGGCCCCACGCGGACTTGCCGCCGACGAACCAACGGACCTCGGGCCGATGCTGGCGCGCCGTGCCGAAGGCGGGGTTCTACACGCGGAAAACCGCAGCGACTAAATCGCCTTGATGATCGGAGGTCTAAACGGAGTCGATAGTTTGGTCGAAGTTGCCTGGATCTGGCGGATACCAGTCCAATCGTGAGCCACAAGGTATTCGAACTGCTGCGGTTGATACGTCAGAGCGGTCAGTCCCCCCGCACAGAGGCCGACACACGTGCATTTCTTTTCGCAGGAGGGGGTTTGAGGTTCCTTACCCGGATGATGATGGTCGTGTTTGCCACTCATCGTAGCTGCTTCAGTGTCGCCACTCGCATGCATTGCCTGGCCGTGACCGCCCGCGTGATGCGCGCACTCGAGCATTGCAGCGCTGGCCAGGGCAGGGAACTGGAGCGCAACCAGGAGAAGATACACCGTGACCGTTTTAAATCGACGCATGGCCCTAGTATCGAATACACGAGCAACCCAGTGCAATAGCGCGCGCGCGTAGGGCGAGCCGACGCTACTCGTGTGTGACGTATCCCGCGGGGCCTATACTTCACGAAGTTCGCCCGATTATAACTGTCTGAGCCTTGTGCGTGGTGCCGGAGGTGCCGAATATGGCGGAATATCCCGAACATCCCCAGACTGAGCGTTGCGGTAGCAATTGCCAAGCAACTGCCTCGATGGAGACACTGAATCAAACGTGCTACTGCCTCAGCCTGGATGAAGAGGCTTTGCAGTGTGCGCTCGCCGCGGATCTGGGTACACGCGGCATGTCCCGTGCTCTGATCGAGACACATCCCCATCTTTTTGCGTCCGTACCGCTGTTCGTTTCACGTCAGCATATCGATCAAATGGCGTGCGTAATCCGCGCGGTGGAAGCTGTCGTTGCGACGCCGTATTTTCAGCGTGCTGCGCTGGCCTGGGCGCCCGAAATAGCGTCTTTCAATCCGGGCTCGCTCGGTGGTTTGCTTGGGTACGACTTTCATTTAGCCGCTAACGGGCCCCAACTGATAGAGATCAATACGAATCCGGGCGGCGCGCTGCTTAACGCGGTTCTGGCGCGTGCGCATCGTTCCTGTTGTGCAGGTGCTACGATTTTGGCGCTGGCGCCGATGGAAGCCGACGCCGTTGAGGAATCGCTGTTCGAGGTGTTCATCACGGAATGGCATCTGCAGCGCAGAGACACTTCGCTGTTGTCAGTAGCGATCGTCGATGAGGCACCGGAGCAGCAGTATCTTCATCCCGAGTTTCTGCTGTATCGGCAACTACTCGAACGTCGCGGAATCCAGGTGATTATTTGCGATCCTCGTACACTGCGCCGGGAAAGAGGACAAATGTGGCACGACGGCCTACCGATCGATTTTATCTATAATCGACTGACGGATTTCGCGCTGGAGCAACCGGCGCAAGCGGAGCTCAAGCTCGCGTATCTCGCCGATGAGGTCGTCTTCAGCCCCCATCCACGCGGTCATGCGCTGTATGCAGATAAACGTAACCTGACTCTGCTCTGCGATGGTGCGTTTTTGCGCGAGGCAGGTGTCGCTGATGACGAAATTGCCACACTGCTCGCCGCAATCCCGCGCACTGAAAGCATGACAACTGCGAATAGAGACGCACTGTGGGCCTGGCGCCGTAAGCTCTTTTTCAAACCCGCCGCTGGTTATGGCGGGAAAGCCGCCTATCGCGGCGACAAGCTCACGAAACGCGTGTGGGAGGAAATCGCAACGAGTACGTACGTTGCCCAAGCGCTGGTCGCGCCAAGCGAGCGGTACATCGCCGAGGCGGCAACGACAACGATACTAAAAGCTGATGTCCGCAATTATGCCTATGACGGCGTGGTCAAGCTCGTCGCTGCGCGGCTGTACCAGGGACAGACGACTAATTTCCGTACTCCGGGAGGCGGCTTCGCGCCGGTATTTACGGAGACCTCCGTAGGGTCAGGAGCGATATGACAGGGCACACCATAAAAATTTGGATTCATTAGGACGGCGTTAGACTCCCCTTTTAGGCGTGATTTGTCGGTCCGATAACAGACACACAAAGCGCCGTTATATGGCGTAGTGTGAGCGTGGAGTTCAATCTAGCGTATCTACAAGTAAATTCTGATGAAAAATATATTACTCGCACTCCTCCTGACCTTCTCGTTCGCAGTAGCCGCCAACGCTGGGGAATCAAGAGCGGAAAAAATTATGCTCAAGGACGGCTCGACCCTGTTTTTGCATCCCGATGGAACCAGCCGTATGGTGAATCATCACGGCAAGGCTATGGCGATGGCTGACGGCATCGAAATGGAGAGCATGGATGGTGACATCGTTATGATGATGAATAAAAAAGTATGGATGAAATATGGCACCGGAAAAGGCCGCCGCGGACTGAAGCCGGAATGACACCCATTTAGACCAATCCTGAACCGGTAAGGACCGCTGGACCTGCCTTTCGGGGAGGTAAAGGTGCGGTCGCAGGCGCACGAAGTGCCGGGTAGACAGGGGTGGCCGCGCTACCCGAGTTTATCGCCCGACATAGCGCCATGGTTCTGACGAACGCCGCGCGGAGCAAAAGCAGTATCTTCGTCGACGAACGCCAGCAGGCGCAGCGCGTTGACGATGGCGAGGAGCGTTGACCCTTCGTGAAATACCACGGCTGCGCCGATGTTCAGACCGGCGATCGTTGCCGGGATCAGCACTGCTACGACACCGAGACTGGCCCATAGATTTTGTCGGATCGTTCGGCTGGTACGGGGGCTGAGCGCGACCGCGAAGGGCAGACACAATCCATTTTCCTGCGATTGGCGCACATTGCCGCGCAGCCACACCACCTTTTGTACTCGCGAAGGTGATTTTGATTATCGATTCCGCTCCCTAATCAGGTCTTGGATCAGGGATACGGAATTGAGTGAAAAAGTGTCGGGCTAGTCCCTCAAATAGTCGAGAAGTCCCTGAGCGGAGCAGGTCTGACGGATAGGCTTGATTTCGTCGTATAGCGAACCCCGCGAAATTCGAAACCACTCGGCGGCCTCTCTGACGGACAACCCCTCCTCGCCAAGCATCATGCACAGGCGACGGTGGAGCGGAGTCAGCCGTTCGAGCGACATCAATCGCAATGTGATCGCGGACGCTACCCTTTGCGCGTCATCATGACAACGGGTGTTGGATTTAATCTTGCCACAGGCAACGGTGCCTTGCGCTCGTTCCGCAACTCGGCGCACGACTGACGGAGAATTTGCCAGCCGCCCCACAGACCCAGTCCGCCCATGATCGCTGCGACGACCAGGTCGGGCCAACCGCTGCCGGTACCAAAAACCCCGAAGGCCGCGAGCATGACCGCGAGATTTCCGATCGCGTCATTGCGCGAGCAAATCCACACCGAGCGCATATTGGCGTCACCAGCCCGATATCGATAAAGCATGAGCGCGACAGCGCCATTAGCCAGCAACGCGGCCAGTCCCACCACGCCCATCACTTCGGCTGCGGTAATGTGCCATCGAGCGCGTGCCAAACCGTGCTCCCGAGGACCCACAACGCCAGCGCGACCAAGGTGCCACCTTTGATGAGCGCGGCTCGGGCTCGCCAGGTGAGCATCATGCCAGCGACGCCAAGGCTGATAGCGTAATTCAGGCTGTCACTCAAGAAATCGAGCGCATCCGCCTGCAAAGAGGAAGACTGCGCTACGACGCCGGCGACAATTTCAGCAAGAAAAAAGCCACCATTAGTAATGAGTGCAACCCACAACGCGCGACGCCACGCCGGACTGTCGCTTTGCGGGGCGCTCGTACTGGAGCAACAAGGCATGGAGAGTTTTCCTTCAGAAAACGACTACTGCTCATGTTATAAACCCTATAGCAACTACAGGGTCAAGCGACGATGGCTGACACTTACAGTATTGGCGAGATCGCTCTGGCCACCGGCACCAAAATCGAAACTATCCGCTATTACGAGCGCATTGGCCTATTACCGCTCCCCAAGCGGACGACGGCAAACTATCGGCGCTATTCGAGCGGCGATCTTGGCCGACTGAGCTTCGTTCGCCGTGGCCGAGACCTCGGTTTCTCGTTGGAAGAGGTGAAGGCGTTGCTTCATCTCGCTGATGACCGCGCCCAGCCTTGCTGTGATGTTGACCGAATTGCGAAACAGCACCTGACTGAAGTCGAGCGCAAGCTGACCGATCTGAAAGCGCTACGCGCTGAGCTTCGACAATTAATTAATCAGTGCCAGCACGGCACCATTGCCGAATGCCGTATCATCGAAGCTCTCGCCCCCGTTCGCTCATGAAAATATTTTTGCTTTACGCGATTACCGCTGTGGCCGAAATCCTCGGCTGCTACCTGCCTTACCTCTGGCTCAAACAGGGCCGCTCGGTTTGGCTACTTGTCCCTGCCGCGCTCTGCCTGGCCGTCTTTGCTTGGTTGCTCACACTGCACGAGACTGCCGCTGGTCGCGTTTATGCCGCTTACGGTGGCGTCTATATCGGGGCCGCGCTCATCTGGCTTTGGCTGGTCGATGGTGTTCGGCCGACACCCTGGGATGCGGCTGGGGCCGCCATCGCGCTCACTGGCATGGCTGTCATCACGTTTCAGCCGCGCTGAAATCTCCGATTGACACTTTCTATTTATGCATGGGTCGAAGTAGGAAGTCGTTTGCGTTAGACCACATGACCCGGTTCAAGCACGCAATCGAACACTTCGTGCACTTCCACTGGGATTGTCACGTGACCCATGCCGAACCGACCTTGCAACTCGTGCGCGAGCTGCGCCAGAAATTCGTCGCCGGGATGGCCGCCGGTCGTGAGGCAATGACAAGTCAATGCAATATAGGTGGTGCTCATCGACCAGATATGCAGATCATGGATGGCGTTCACGCCAGACTGCTTCTTAAGCAAGGCGCTGACCTCGTCCAACTTAATGCGGGAAGGCACTGCATCGAGTGACATGCTGACCGAGTTCCGTAGTTGGACACCACGGTTTCGACGATGATGCTTATATGCTGAACCTCGGTTCTCTGCCACAATTTTGCCACAGCGCGAACGCGAACCAGCGGGATCGAGCGTGATGCAACGGGAGGCTATGTGACTGTTTTAATTTGTATTACGATGTAACTCGTTGAACTCAAAAGGGTGTGGAAACGCATTCACACGGCAGGGGTCAGTGGTTCGATCCCACTATCGCCCACCAATAGAATCATATTGTTAAGTTCCAAGAACCAAGTGAATTAGAGTTCCTCGCCACAGAATTGTCACACTCGACATCCTGATACCAGCCGTTTTCGTCGAAGCTGCCCCGACTTGAGTTGATTCTGCCCGTCACTGGCAGGAAGCGACTCTTCTCACTTGGGACTATCGTCACGCCTGATACTTTGCTTCGATGGTAACGACAGGTCATCGCCAATAAGTACGAAGGCAGCGCCGCGCGAAAACCAGGCTGCCCCAATTCGAATGCGTTCGCAAAGCGGTTCGTCCGCTCTATCAAATCAGAGTGCCTTGCTCAGATTATCTCGTTGGGCGAGCGACACCTTCGCAACACCGTGGCTGAACATAGTCAGCACTACCACGCTGAAGTACACGCCGCCATCTGAGCGCCCAGTCAGCGCGGATGCCGCCGTCACGGGCGCGCAGCGTCAGAATTCAAGGTCTGCATCCTCTGCCGATGCAGTGGTTGGCGCTGATGACTGATCAAGTGTGTCCATGCTGCCTGCCGCCCGCCGCTCTGCGGACTCGACGAGCTTTTCCAAGCTCCAGTATGAATTGACCGATTCCGTCGTCCCGGCAGCCACCCACGGCAGATTTAGCACCTCGAATACCGGCCTCCAGCCCGGTCCGGCGTTGTCGCTGTGCACGCGCAAATGCATCAACGGGTTGGGCAGATAGTGGCCGTTAATGGTGCGCACCCACAACTGTCGCGCCGGCTGGTAAGGGCTGTGCACCTCGGCACGCGCAAGTACGGCGTTGACGTAACTGCGCTTGCGGCGAGTCGTCTGCCATAGGTGTTCGGGCAGAGATTCCAGGGTGCCGTACAGAGCCTCGGCAAAGAAACCTTGCCGGTACTTGTACGCTCGCTGTGAGCGCTCCACACAGCGCGTATTCTGCGTCTTGAAGCCGGCCAACATTAAGCTCAACACCCAGTACTCGCCCTGCTGGTGCTGCAGACGCACCAAGCGACCGTTGGTCTGCACATCAAGCACCGCTGGGCCAATCCGTTCGAACAAGGACGCGATCGACCGACGCGCGAACTCGGCATCCTCCATGGCACGGTTCAGGGCTGACCACCAAGCCGTGTGGCCAAATTCGTCTTCAATGTGTGGGTCGGCGCCGCGCTCGAGCAAGGCCTCAACTAAGGCCACGTTACCGGCGCGCGCGCCCAGCATCAGCGGTGTAGCGCCGGTGGGACCGCGGTGGTCCACGCCGTACTGGTCGCATTGGCGCAGGATCTCTTTGAAATTGTGGGCCGTGTACGGCTGCAGATGGCGCTGACGCAACGAAGCGACGGCACGCCAGGCGAGCTTCTGCTGCCGTGCATGGTCGCCAAGTATGTCGTCCGCAGCCAACGCGCCGAACCCCCAATCCGAGGTTAGGCTGCGCGCGGCTTGGAACCGCGCCTGTATCGACAACTGCTCAACCCAGCCTTGTTGGCCATGCCACAACGCGTAGTCCAGTAGTGCCTGACGTGGTTTGCCCGAAGTTTGCGTACGGTCGAGCGCCCGTGGCAGCAATTCGCGCATCATCGTCTCAGACCATGGCGCCCAGGGCGCGGTCTTGGCTTGCAGGAAGGTGTCGCGGATCGCACGGGCTTGTTCGTCTTTGCCTTGCAGCTCGAGCCTGCGCGCCTCCTGCGCCCACTCGTCACGCGACGAGGCCTGCACCGATGCCGCAGCCGACACATTCGCCGCCTCGGCAACTTCCAGCCCCAACAGTGCGAGCAGCGGATGGGCAGTATCTGACTCCACCAGCACCAGGCTTTCGACCGCGCGCGTCATCGCCACGTAGAGCGCATTGACATAGAACTTATACAGCTCGAGCGACTTGTCGCCCTTGTCGCGCGCTCGTCGATACTCGAGCGCCTCCGCCTCCAAGTCGGCGGGCGTCACACCATCGCAGACCTCGACATAGGCCGCACGCTGCCCGGAAACCAGGTCGAACAGAATGACGTGCGGATACTCCAGCCCCTTGGCCTCGTGCACAGAAATGGACCCATGAAACTGGACAGCGCCGTAAGTGAAATCTTCATAGGATTTCAGGCCGCCAGTTTAGCGGCGGCCTGTTCAAAGTACACCGCATCCGGGGTGCGTCGGTCCAGCGCGCTGTGACGGCGCTTGCTGTTATAGAACACGAAGTATCGAGCCAGTCCGTCGCGCAGAGCAGCTGGCGTCTCGTAGGCATGCAGATAGACATTCTCGTACTTGACGCTGCGCCACAGCCGTTCGACGAACACGTTATCCACCCAACGACCCTTGCCGTCCATGCTGATCTCGACACCGCGACTCTTGAGCACGTCCGTGAAGGCCTCAGAGGTGAACTGCGCACCCTGGTCAGTGTTAAAGATCTGTGGCGCCCCATAGCGCTGCAAGGCCTCTTCCAGGGCATCGATACAGAACGCCGTGTCCAGCGTGTTCGACAGTCGCCACGATAGCACCCGGCGCGAGTACCAATCGATGATCGCGACCAGGTACATGAACCCCTTCGCCATCGGGATATAGGTGATGTCCGTCGCCCAGACGTGGTTCGCACGCTCGATTGGCAAGTCTCGCAGCAGGTACGGGTAGATCTTGTGCCCCTTGCCAGGTTGGCTGGTTCGCCGCCGCGGGTACAGCGCCCGCAGATCCATCAACCGCATCAGTCGCTGGACTCGCTTGCGGTTGACCACATGCCCTCGGTCCTCCAATTCATCGCAGAGCCGTCGGCTGCCATAGAACGGATACTGCAGGTGGATCTCGTCGATAATCCGCATCAATGCCAGATCATGCGTCGATACCGCTGTCGGTTGGTAGTACGCCGTCGAACGCGGCACCGCGAGCAATTGGCAGCGCCGCGCCTTGGGCAACGGATGTTCCATTTGGATCTTTTCCCGGCGCTCGCTCATCGGTCGCGCCCGAGCACTTTGGCTAAAAAATCGTTCTCCATCGCCAACCGGCCGATCTTCGCGTGGAGCTTCTCTACCTCCTGCTCTTGATGCCCGGCCTCAACGGCGTGGCCACCAAACACATCTTCGGCGCCTTCGGTTAGGCGCTTCTTCCAGTCCTGGATCTGATTGGGGTGAACATCGAATTGCTCAGCCAATTCAGCCAGCGTGCGCTCGCCTTTCAAGGCCGCCAGCGCCACCTTGGCTTTGAATGCTGAGGAATGATTGCGTCGCTTTCTCTTGGTCATCTTCTGCTCCTTCTCGCATGAGAATAGTAAGGCAGAAGATTTCACTTAACAGAACCTAATACCTGCCCAGCTGGACGGGTCCACCTCTCACTGAGAACAGCAGCGGCGTGTGAAAGTGCGCGCGCGCGGCCGACTTGTCCTCGTCGCGCAGCACGACCACCGCGTGGTGCACTGACGCGCGCGTTCGTGCGTCGAGTTCGCGCATCGCAGCCTCCCGCGCTGGCAGCAAGCGGACCTCACCCGCCCGCAGCGAAGCACTACGAACCAGAAAATTGCTTTCGCGATCGATCGATCCGAAGCGCGCCTGCTTGACCTTCAGCAGCGTATTGGCGAGTTGTGTGACGGCATCCGTATTGCGGAAGTTAGCTTGCAACACAGACAACGTCTGCCGTTGTGCCGCTTCGCCAGCAAGGCCATGCCAAAACAGGGCTCGCACGGCCGCCCAGGAGAAGAAGTTTGGGTGCACGATTTGGTTCGAGTCGCCGCACAACAGAAACTGCCCGGGCTGCCTCAGGCAGGCGAGCACCAGCGCGAGCTGCGCGTTGGTGAGATCCTGCACCTCATCGATTACGACGAAGTTGTACGCCGCTTGCGCTAGTCCCTGCCACTCGTGCGCCACCAGATTCAGATCGAACAAGCCGGTGTCGACCAGCCACTGCCGGTATCGTTGGAAAAGCCCATGGGCCGCTTCGCGCGCACTCCCGCTGAGCAAAGACTGGCGCGGCCCCAAGGCCTGGTAGGCAGGCAGATCGAGCGGCCCCTGCGCGCCGGCACCGAGCACACCGCGGAATTCCTCGAACAGCGCGTGTGCGTCCAGCGGCCCAAGTGTGCTGCGCAGCGTCGGCCGATGACGGTCGAACCAGCTGCGGAACGCTGCTAACGTCACCTCGCGACCGACCGGTACCTGTAGTGTCTCGACAAACTCGCGGTAGCTCAGAAACTCGGCTTCCTGCGCCGGGTTCTCGTAGCCATGGGCTTCGTAAAGCGCGCGTGCCGACTGCGCCAGATAGGCCGAGTGCGTTACGTACAGCACCCGGCCCTCAGCCTCGCGCAGCTTGGCCAGCGCGACCGCCGTCTTGCCCGACCCGGCTGAGCCGACCACGATCACCGGCGCCGGTAGCTGGCGCAACGTCTCCTGCGCGTCATCAAACATAATCGGCTTGTCGAACAACTCGAACTCGACGCGGCTGGCGTGCAGCCAACGCAGCGGGACGGTATCGGCAACGCCATCACTCGCAACATCGACGAGTGCCGGCTCGCGTTCGACCTTTGCCACATCGACTGCGGCGCCACGCATAAAGCGCGATTTCTCGTAGGCGTGGTTCGCGATCACCTCCAACGCCAGGCAAACAGTTTCGTTGCCGTAGCGGGCGAATTGCAGCAGCAGCCGATTGCTGTAGTCGAGTTTGGCACGCCAGTAACGTGTGGGAGTGAGCTTCTTGACATCGGCACTGCGAAAGTCGCCTGCCTCGATGGCGGCGCGCACTTTGGCGAAAGCCGACTTGACGCGGCTAACGTCCAAATCTTTGTAGAGTAGCAAGCGCATGAAGATCCAAACGATAACCGCCCGCTGCGGAGAAATCGAGCGTAGCTGGTCTTGAATTCGGACGTCGTCAGCTGGGACGTTTAGTGCGGAATCACATTCTAACGTAGCCGGCTTCTCGTTGACTCCTGATTGCAAGGACGAATACCGTATCCATCACATCCAGATAGGTATACAGGGCGACATAGCCACGACTACTTCGGCCAATAATCAATTCCTGGGAATTCGCCGACGCATGCCTTCCGATGTGAGGGTTGTGTTGAAGCACATCAATTGCCTCGATTATTTCCATCACCCGTTGTGATGCGTTCCCTACGTCATGCTCGATGAGATGTTCCAGAATTCGATCAAGATCTTCCTGGATTTTCGGTGCGAGCTCTACCCGCGTCATTCAGCGTGTGAGGTCTTTCTGGATCTCGGGTGCTTGGCCGATTTCCCGGCGATTCGCTCTTCGAGATAGTGCCGCATCTTTTCCCAAGGAATCGTCTTTCCGGACGCGGCCAATTCAGCAAGTCGTGCGTCAGCAACGTTTTGAAAGTCCGCGAAACGTTCTGCCTGTTCTGCTTTCTCTTTAATGGCTTCCAAGATAAAGCTATGGGCGGTTGTTCCAGCCCGTTCAGCTGCGTCGGCGACACGTGCCTTCAAATCGTCCGGCAATCGTATCGTTGTAGTGGGCATGATGGATCCCTCAAGGCGAGGTTAGAAAAGTAGCACATGAGTGCTACATTGAGGAAATTCGAATGCCCTAAATATTGCTTCCAGCGGAGCGGAGTAAAGGATCTAGTACTTCCTTAACGCCGTTAAATCCGTTGCCATAATTTTGCCATAGGGCGAACCCGAACCCGTGGGATTGAACGTGATGCAACTTGACACTATGTGACTGTTTTGATTTGTATTACGACGTAACTCGTTGAACCCGACAGGGTGTGAAAACGCTTCCACACGGAAGGGATCAGTAGTTCGATCCCACTATCGCCCACCAAATAATCAGTACGCTAGAACCACGTCGAGGCACACGGCGAACTTTACTGACCATCTGCCGCACCCCTGGCACGCTCGTTTTCGATTCATGCCTGATTGAGCGCCAATGGATTTATCGGCAGTTTGCGCACGCGTTTACCGACGGCGGCGTAGATGGCATTCGTGACTGCCGGAACGATTGCCGACGTCCCCGCCTCGCCCATTCCGCCAGGAGCTTCCGAATTGTTGACGATGTACACCTCGATGGCCGGTGAATCGTGCATGTGCAGAACCTGGTAATTGTGGAAGTTGCTTTGTTCAACGCGCCCTCCCTGCACGGTTATTTCGCCGAAAAGAGCGGCGGAAATCCCGAAAATCACGGCACCCTCGACCTGTGCTTCGACGGTATCGGGGTTCACGACTGAGCCGCAATCGACCGCGCAGACCACGCGCCGGACCCGGACCTCGCCCTCCTTCGATACATCGACTTCGGCTACTTGCGCCATGTAGGTACCGAAGACGAACTGGACCGATACGCCGCGGCCTGATCGCTCAGGAAGGGCTCGCCCCCAATCCGACTTGTCTGCTGCAAGTTGAAGCACAGCCTTGGCACGGGGCGACTTGTCGAGAAGCGCTCGCCGATAGTCAACAGGATCGATCTTCGCAGCCGCCGCCAGTTCGTCGATAAAGCTTTCGACGACAAAGACATTGTGAGAAGGCCCGACGCTGCGCCAGAACGTCGTCGGTATGCCCGGAGGTTCCTTTCGCACATATTCGACGCGCATATTGGGAAGGCTGTACGGCAGATTGATCGCGCCTTCGGTCGTGTCGGGGTCAAGTCCATTTTGAAAAGCCGGCGGGAAAAACCGGGAGAGGATCGACGAGCCAGCGAAGCGATGATTCCAGGCTACCGGCATGCCTGCCGCATCGAGGCCGGCAGTCAGGCGGTCGACAAAATAGGGTCGATACATGTCGTGCTGGATGTCTTCTTCGCGCATCCAGATCACCTTGACGGGGCCATCCACCTGCATGGCGATCTGCACAGCGCGCGTGACGCCGTCGATTTCGAGTCGACGGCCAAAGCCGCCGCCAATTAAATGGTTATGGACAATGACTTTGTCCAAGGGCAGACCAGTGGTTGCTGCAGCAGCAGCCTGCGCCCGTGCAATGACCTGGCTGCCGACCCAGATCTCGCAGCTATCGTTCCGGACATGGACCGTACAATTCATCGGCTCCATCGCCGCGTGAGCAAGAAACGGAACCTGGTAGATTGCTTCGACCTTCGTGGTGGCGCTCGTGATTGCACTGACGACGTCACCTGCATTCTGCGCGACCGCGCCAGAATTGAGCGTTTCATTCTCGAGATCACGCGCGATATCCGCAGTACTGAGGCTCATGTGCGGCCCGCTGTCCCATTCGATGATCAGGGCCATCAGGCCTTTTTTCGCCGCCCCCATATGGTCTGCTACGACCGCAACCGCATCATCCAGCCGCACTATCTGCCGCACGCCTTTAACGCCCTTGGCTACCGTGTCGTCGACGCTCTTCAGCCGGCCGCCAAACACCGGCGACTGCGCGAGCGTCGCAACTTTCACTCCCGGCGGTCGGGCATCGATTCCGTAGACCGCCGTTCCGTTGACTTTCGATGGCGCATCAAGACGCTTGGCCGGCGTGCCGATCACCTTGAATTCTTCCGGTGGTTTGAGTGCCACGTTTTCAGGCACGGGAATCTTTGCCGCATCGCTGGCAAGCGCGCCGTAATTGATCCGGCGTGCGCTGGAATCGTGTACTACTTCGCCATGCTCGGCGTAACACGCGGAGGGCTCCACTGACCAGCGTGTCGCAGCGACAGCGATCAGCATTACCCTGGCCGTTGCACCGGCTCGTCGTAATGGCTCCCAGACGGCCCGTATCGCCGTCGATGCGCCCGTCGCCTGTATGCCGCCCAGATACGGGTTGCCATAGCGCTTTTCATCTGGGGGTGCGTGCTCCAGGCGCACCTGACTTAAATCCACTTCAAGTTCTTCGGCAATGAGCATGGGAATGGAGGTATAGGTGCCCTGACCCATTTCCACGTATGGCATGGTCAACGTCACCGACCCATCGCTGTCGATGCGAATAAAAGCGTTGGGCGTAAAGCTGGCTGAACTTGCAGCTGTGGCGTCGGAGGGCAGCTCCGGTAAGCCGAAGCCAAGTACCAGTGCGCCAGTTGTGGAAACGCCAGTCTTGAGGAATACCCGTCGGGTGACGCCGCTCTGCGGCAACGCATCGCTGTGGCCAGCGGCAATCGAATGGAGCCGATGAAATATCACGCTCAGCCGATTTTAATGGACGCTACAGAGGGTGTAGCTGTACAGCAGGGCAACTCTCGGTCGTAAAACACATGTCCGACCTTGTTTTTCGATTCGCCGGCAATAGTAAAAGCAAGTCCCTTGCTATTCAACGGCTTGATAGACTGTCTCCCGGATTTTTTGTAGAACCCACTCAAAGCAGCTCTTTCAATAACATCATCACGAACGTGAGCTTGACTGGCTACCCAAGTGATGTGACATGATCGAAAAGCGGCCTGCCGATAATGAGCGCGAGCAGTACGATGCCGCAGCGGGGCTCAGCGCGACGCGAGCCGTTAGACGACTCGGTGAAAATCATTCTTCAGCCTGCACAATTCGTGGGGTGTGAGCTCATATGATCACGTTGACGATCAATGGCGTCATTCACGAACTGGACACCGATGACGACACACCATTGTTATGGGTACTTCGCGATCAGCTCGACCTGACTGGTACCAAGTTCGGGTGCGGTATCGGGGCCTGCGGTGCCTGTACGGTGCATCTCGATGGCACCGCAATGCGTTCTTGCATTCTGCAGGCTGCCCACTGCGTGGGCTATTCCATTACGACGATTGAAGGGCTTTCGCAGGATGGGAGTCATCCCGTTCAGCAGGCATGGCTGAGCTACCAGGTTCCACAATGTGGTTATTGTCAGTCCGGGCTCATTATGGCGGTAGTTGCGCTTCTGGCTGCGAACCCGAATCCCGACGACGAAGACATCAATGCGGCCATCTCCAACGTCTGCCGTTGCGGTACTTATCCGCGCGTGCGTAAAGCTATTCGCGCGCTGGCTGACGCAACGCCGTGAAGGCAGGCCGGCACCGACGGGAACGTCATCGAGTGCTCAAGTGCTTGGCGTACGCGACGCAGCCCTGTGTACCGGCAATCTGTTCGAGACGCCTGCACAGGCGAGTCTACGGTAGGCAGCGCCCTTGAACAGGCGTCAATATCTCCGGACTTTGCTGCTGATCACGTCGCTGAGTGCGCATGCTGCGGCTGACGACGCTGTGAACCAGGCGCAACAGGCCGCGGATGCATTCAGCCGGGCCGGGCCGGTATTTCAGCACCCACGGTGTGTGAACTGCCATACCGCCGGCAATACCCCATTGCACGGTGACGACGGACGCGTGCACGATTTCAATGTAGTGCGCGGAACCAATGATCGCGGTCGCCCTGGCCTGGAATGCGCGATATGCCATCAATCGCGCAATATGGCCGGTATCCCCGGCGCACCGAAGTGGCAACTCGCACCGCCGCCGATGTCGTGGGGCACGGCATCGGTGGGCGATATCTGCCGCAATATCACGGATTTGAAACGCAACGGCAATCGCTTACCCATCGGCATCGTCCTTCACGTCACCAACGACCCCCTCGTGGTCTGGGCGTGGGACCCGGGTGACGGTCGCTCCCCCCCACCGCTGCCCTTTGATGACTTCATTGCGCTGATGACGCGATGGTCCAATGCCGGCGCGCACTGTCCCGAATGAATCGCACCGGTGTTTGGAACTGCTGCGCGGAAACTCAAGATGCCGTAAATTGCCAGCCGACCAACTACTCGCAACCATTCAGGAGACCGTCATGCGTAAAACAACTTCCAGCCTCACACTCGCTGTTACGACCGCACTCAGTCTCGCCGCGCTCAGCCTCAATCCGAGCGCTGCTCAGGCCACCGAAGCCGGCAAGGAAAAATGTTTCGGCGTCGTCAAGGCTGGTAAGAACGATTGCGCCAGCAATGATCATGCTTGTGCCGGGCAGGCCAAGGCCGACGGCGACGCCAAGGAATTCATCTTTGTACCGGCTGGAACCTGTGAGCGCATTGTCAACGGCAAGGCCGACTGAGTAGCGGGCATCGCCCGCATTAATGTCGCGGTCATGAATCACGCGCGTCCGCCAGCCACTGCTGGCGTCGGCGTTGGATTACGTTCGGCCCACATGCAGGAAATCGTCGAGCGACACCCTGCATGTGACTGGTTCGAAATCCATAGTGAAAACTATTTCAGCGCCGGTGGCGTACACCTCGACGCGTTGCGCCGCGTTCGGGCCGACTTTCCGATCAGCGCCCACGGTGTCGGATTATCGCTGGGGTCGGCCGAACCACTGTCCAATGTCCACCTCGAACACCTGGCCCATCTCGTCGACTGGCTTGAGCCAGTATTGGTGTCCGAGCATCTGTCGTGGGGTGCGATTGACGGTACGCACGCGAACGATCTGCTACCGCTGCCGTACTCGCAGGAGGCACTCGCGCATATGGTCCGCGCCGTCGGTACTGTGCAGGAGCGCCTCAAGCGCGAAATTCTTATCGAAAACGTCTCCAGCTATCTCGCCCTTCCCGGCGCCGAGCTTCCGGAGTGGGAGTTCATCGCCGAGCTTGCGGCCCGTAGCGGCTGCGGCATCCTGCTCGACATCAACAACATCTATGTCAGTGCGCGTAACCACGGCTTTGACCCGCTCACCTACATCGAGGCAATTCCCCCGGCGCTCATCGCAGAATTTCACGTCGCCGGCCACTCGGTGCAGCGCTTCGACGCCGAAGATATCGTGGTCGATACCCATGATCGCCGTGTAGCGCCGCAGGTCTGGAGTTTGCTCTGCCAAGCACTTCGCCGATGCGGACCGCGTCCAGTTCTGGTCGAGTGGGACACCAATCTGCCGGCATTTGCCGTTCTCGAGGCAGAAGCAGCAATCGCAGCAGCCTGCTTGATGGAAGTGAGCAATGCTCGGGTTGCGTGAGTTACAGCGCCAATTCGACGCCGCTTTGCGCGCGCCCGCAGCGCCCGACGGACCGGGCTGGTTCACAGGCCCCGGGCTGGCCGTGTATCGCAACAACCTGCGCGAAGTCGCGCGCAAGGCTCTCGCCGCCGATTATGCGGTGATTGAGCGGCTGGTCGGCAGCGACTGCTTTCGCCAGCTCGCCGGCGACTATCTGGTTGCGCACCCGTCGCGCTCCGGCGATCTGCAGCACTTCGGCCGCGCTTTCCCGTGCTTTCTCGACGCCCGCTACGGCGACTCGGTCTTCCCCTATTTCGGCGACGTCGCGCGTCTCGAACGTGCGCTTACCGAATGCGGCTGTTCGGCAGCAGCTCCAATTCTTGACATCAGCGCGCTTGCCGGGGTCGACTCGTTGGAGTACGAGGCGTTGCAGTTCGCACCGCATCCGGCGTGGCGCCTGCTGGCTTCGCCGTATCCGATTGCAGAAATCTGGCACGCAAATCAGAGCACGGCCGAGCCCGATAGGGTGATCAATCTCGCGAGTGGCGCGGCATACGTCATCGTCCGCCGCCATCATGGCGAACTGCTGGTGCAGACACTGAGCAGAGGGGAATTCGAATTCTTACATGCGCTGCAGAATGGCCACCCGCTCGGCGCCGCATTCGACCTGGCAAAGGCCATCGCCGACAGTTTCGATGCCGCCGCGAGCATGCTGCATTTATTTGAATGGCAACTCGTCAGTGGAATTGCAGTTCCCGGCAAAGCGTGCTGCTCGATCTGAGCTCACACGGAAAGGCCTGTGTGATTCCACCAGACACGTTTCGACATGTCGCTGCCCTCGTACCGCAGCCCCTCCGCCGCCGCATGGATTCAGAATTCCTGGCTGGTCGGGCGAAACAGGATCTCATTAATGTCGACATCCTCTGGCTGGCTTATGGCGAAAGCCACGACGCTCGCGAACGATTCGGCCGAAATCGCGAACTTGTCATAGAACTCATGGACCGACGCCGAGATGTCGGGTTCGGTGATGCTGTCGGCGAGTTCACTCGCCACCGCTCCGGGGGAAATAATCGTGGTGCGAATATTGTAAGGTTTGACCTCTTGGCGCAGCCCTTCGGTAACGACACGCACCGCGGTTTTGGTCGCGGCGTACACAGCGCTTCCCGGCCGAACCTTATGTCCGGCGACCGACGAGACATTGATGATATGGCCGCTCTTCTGTGCCTTCATCGGCGGCAAGGCGGCGGCGATACCGTAAAGCACACCCTTCAAATTGACATCGATCATGCGATCCCAATCCTCTACCTTACCGCGCTCGAGTGGCGAGTGCGGCATCAAGCCTGCGTTGTTAATGATGACGTCGACACGGCCGTGCATACGCATTGCCAGATCGACGAGACGCTGGACATCCTCGTAGCGCGTCACATCGGTCTTTACGACCGACTCTCTGGCCAGCGACACGGAGTCGGCAAGGGCGTGCAATCGTTCGAGACGTCGAGCGCCAAGCACCAGCTTTGCGCCATCATGAGCCAGGCGGCGAGCCGCCGCTTCACCCAGACCACTGCTCGCGCCGGTAATGATCACGATTTTGTCTTTGATACCTTGCGCCATGATTCGCTATTCCTGAATAAAAAATCGAAGTACCAAACTGGTTTGTGTGAAGGCACACCGCTCACTCATACGACAACGAAGAAATTTGGCTGGCACCGAGCGTTGCCAACCGATAGATACGATTGCTTCACCGCACTGCCTACTTGACTGGGAAGCTTACGCCACACGACGAGGTTTCCTCAAATGCTACTATCAAATCCCGGTGATAGCGGATAAGTCTTGACCCTTAGCGGGGGACCGTGACAGCTTTCGCGACGGCGAAGGACCACTGGAGGTCGACATGGCAAAAGATCCGGGCGAAATTCGAAATTTTCCACACGCTCCGTCTGTTCATCACATTCCAGAACTTCTCGAAGTACTGTCGCGGAATGGCAAATGGCCAATCGGCCGCATTGATACTTCAAAAATAAGCTGCTATGCCGAGTGTCGTTTTTTGTCGCAACTGGATATTCAATTACTGCAATCTCAGCAAGAACGTGAGTTGATTACATCAACATTGATGTCGATCGCGGATCACGATTTTTTTGACAACCAGGTAAACTACAGGACACTGCGAGGAAGTGCCGCTGAAGAATGCGTAGAATTGCCGTTTCTCGACGTGGAATGCGCCGTTTGTTTCGGTGGCGGCGCCGACATCGGAGACGACCTGTGGCTGGTTATGGACTACCGAACCAGCTCAGTTGACCCTCGCGTGGTCGCCAATGAGTACGTACACCGTGTTTCCGGACCAACGCAAGTCTACTGGCACGAGATTGCTCCAACCTTCTCCGAGTTTTGTACTCGAATGGGACTCCGGGACGGCACCTGGGTTTCAGGCGAACCAGCTCCAATCTCGGACGAGATTCTCGAGCAGTTGCGTGGTCGAAGTGAGTCCCAATGGCCCACCCTCGAAGCCATGTATGAGCCACCCGGACTGTCGGTGCATAAGATAAGGGGCATAGTCCTGATATCTCATGACAATGAAGAAAGGCATCTCAAACCCGGTGACGACATCCCTAGCGAGGCAGTGTTGAAAATTGCTGCTGGAGCAAGGTTATCATTTTCACGTAATGGTACGTTCGTTAGTCAACAATCGGGCGGCGACAAGGGAAAATGGATAGAAATGCGACCGAAGTCATTTTCGTGGAGTGTTCATTTTGACATTTGACGTGCGGAGAGTTGCCACAGCACGGGGGGCTGAAGTCGTACGGTAATTCCCAGACTTTCGGTGGGGCAGCTCACAGTGCAAAAGCCTTGCACTTGTAGGCCACTATTCACCGAGCGGCGGTAATGGCCTTCCTGTGTCATTTTTTGCGGGCTTCGGGAAGCTGCTAAATGACGCCGTTTCAATACTGCTGTGAAACAGCAAATGCCATCGGGCTTTCTGCGTCAGGCGCGCGGCGAGCGATCAGATCGCTTGCGACCGCAGGCGGATGGGTCCGGTGGGGTCAGAAACGCGCGAGACCGAAGCGAGACAGGCCTGGCACTTCACCACGTCGAACCACCCGCCTTCCGACAACACGGAATAGGCTTTCAGCTCCGTCGCCTGGCATTCCGGGCAATGGCCAGCGACCGGCGTGCGGGTAACAGCCACGGTCGGCGTTTCGGGGCGGGGATAATTCACGACGAAGCACCTTTGTCTGCCGCCAGCACGCGTCGCAGCCGTTCTGTCTCCTTAAGGTCGATGACGAGACCCTCAGGATCGTTGATGGGGTCGCCGCAGATGCTAACACCGTAATCGCGACGCGCGCCTTCGATGGAGACATACTCGTCACGCACGTCGCGCCGTACCGCCTCCGGATCGCGTTCCAGTGGGTTGCCCCATCCGCCCCCGCCGTTGGTGATCCAGCGGAGCACCGATCCGCGCCGCTCACGCCATACGGGATGGCGGCCGAAGAAGACGAATTCGCCGTGCGGATCCAATGTTCCCGAATGAGGATCGACAGTGCCCGCGATGACCGTCGCACCTTCAAAATCATCGCGTGCGGGTATGCTGAACGCGGCTATCGGCGTGGTGTCGTCAGTATCCGCCTCTTCGAACAACCACGCGCCGCCTGGCCGCCCGTCGCGTCCCCCATGGACGCCACTGCCGCTCGCGGAGCGAAAATGCAGTGGAACCAGATAATGCTCCCCTGCACTCAGGAATAGGGATTGCTTGGTCAGGCCAGCGCCACCGCGATGCCGGCCCGGTCCGGCCGTGTCGGGCAGGTATTCGCGATGAAGAATGACCGCGGGTACACGCGGTTCGATCTCCTCCACCGATGGCATGATCATGTTCAGCATGGCGAGGCCGGAGTGGTTGTTGCCATCGCCTGCATCGGTCGCACCCCAGGCGCCGTACTGCGCTTCGAGTTCAGCCGCGCTGAACCACGGCGAACCATCAGGATTGATGCCGGCGCCCGTATGCAGATTGGTCGAGCCGTACGCTCCGCCAATGGCGCGCGCACCGAGCGGCTTCGCCAGCGCGCGCAGGATCGCATTCACCAGCGCCGACTGCACTTCGAAATAGAACATGACCGCGGCGTCCGGGCGTGCGCTGGTCACACTGCCCGGCGGTACGATGACGTCGATATCCCGATACAACCCGGAGGTGAACGGCGTGTGCGGATCGAGCACGAGTTTCACCGCCAGCGCGACGGCCGTCTGCGCATCGAGCGCTGTTGCATTCAAGGACGTGCGGGCCTGCCTGGAGGTACCACTCAGGTCGACTTCCAGTCGATGACCACGCTTGATCACCCGCGCGTGCAGCCGATAGGGTTCGTCCGCGTCGAGACCATCGCTGTCGACCGCATCCTCGCCGTCCCATTCGCCGTCTGGCAACGTCGCGATCGCATCACGCATCGCGGCCGCAGCCGCGTCGATGTTGTAGCGGATTGCGCCCTTGTAGGCAGCGACACCATAGCGCTCGATGCTGTCCTGGATCAGCCGTTCACCGAGCGCACAGCAGGAGCGGATGGTGAAGAAATCCGGCAATAGCGTGTCACCGAAGCGCGTGTTGTCGAGAATCGTGCGCATGACTTCTTTGACCGGCGCATCGGCATGGAAGATGAGCTGCGGACTCATCACCAGGCCATTTTCGTACATGCTGGTCTTCATCAGCGAGAAGCCGCCAGGAATCGTGCCGCCCATATCGAGTTGATGCGCGCGAATGACGACGAAACTCACCAGCTCGCCAGCATGGAATACCGGCCGTATGAAGCACATGTCGTTGACGTGATTGCCGACACGGAACGGGTCGTTGCAGATCAGCACATCGCCGGGCACGAGTCGTTCGAGACCGAACTCGCGTACCGTCGTTCGGACACCCGTCGACAGGGAGCCCAGAAAGATCACGTTGCCCTTGTTCACCGCGGTCAACGGGTAGTCCTGTTCGGGCGGCCCGAGGATCGCACCGACGAAATCCTGCGAAAACGTGATGATGGGCGAGAACGCGCGATGTAGCAGGGCCGTGCAGATATGCTCAGCGACATAACGTCCGCGATTGGCCAACACGCCGCAAGTGAAGCGCCCGGCACCATAGCGCGCGACGAAATCGTCTTCCGACATATCGCGCAATGACGGCTCGCTGGCGTTCCGATCAAGCATCGGTCGCACACCGGGTGATGATCAGCTCGCCATACTCACCGACCTCGAGATCGTGCGCAGGCGGCACAAATGTCGTCGATAGCGGCTCGCGCACGATGGCCGGTCCGCGCAACTTATCGCCGCGCGCGAGCGATGCACGCTCGTACTCGCCACACGGTGGCGGCGACGTTGCGAAGTGGCGCAGCGAGATCGTTCGTGTCGGCTCAGGGTGGCCTTGGGCTCTCGCGGCGACCACCGCGAAAGTGGCCTTGGCGGTCTCAACGCTTGCCTGGGCGCGGAACGTAACAGCCTGCAACGGAACTTCGGCGAAGCGATTGCCGGAACGCTGCTCGTAGACCGTATGGAAGCGCTCGACCATGTGCGCGACGGCTGCCGCATCGATGCGACCCGTCGGCGCATCGATGAACGGCGTCTCGTAGGCCTGCCCGATCATGCGGGCGTCGAAGCTGCGATGCACGACGACGTTCGCAGTGTCGCCAGCCTGGGCGCGCACGCGCGCATCAAGTTCGTCGTAGATGGCGTTGACGGCGCCCGACGAGTCGGCAGTCAGTGGCAGGTACTGGCTGCGGCTATCCATGAACACCATGTCGGCGCTGAGCAGTCCGAGTGCGGAGAACAGGCCCGGGTGAGGCGGCACCACGACGCGTCGCGCCTGCAGCAGATCGAGTAACGCGGGCAACAGCATCGGCCCCGCCGCGCCGTATGCAATGAGCGAGTACTCGCGAGGATCGATGCCATTGCGGATGATGATGTCGATCACGCCTTCGGCAATGTTGTTCAGGCCAATGTCGAAGGCGTGCTGAATGCGTTGTTCGATGCTGAGCGGTGTATCCAGCGCTTCGAATGCCTGCCACGCGCGCTGCGCATCCAGGCGCTTGCGCCCATCCATGAATCGCGTCTCGTCGAGGATGCCCATCAGCAGGCACGCATCCGTCATTGTCGGCGCAGTCCCGCCGCGGTCATAACAGGCCGGCCCCGGATCGGCACCCGCACTTTGCGGACCGACACGGATCTCGCCACTGTCGCCGACATGAACGATGCTGCCGCCGCCCGCGCCGACACTCGTGATCTGGTTCGACAGCGTGCTGACGAGCATGTCGTGTTCGAGCTCGACTTGCGTATCCACCAGCGGCCGACCATCGATCACGACGCTGACATCCGTCGACGTTCCACCGACGTCGACGCACAGCAGGTTACCGTCTGCAATCGCACGGCCGAAATGTGCCGACGCGCTGGTGCCGGCCGCTGGGCCGGAGAAAATCACCCGGGACGGTCGCGCCATCGCGATCTCGACCGGCGCCAGCATCGCGGCACAATCGGCATAGTTCCAGCGTCCGCGGAATCCGAGGGCGCGCAGACCGTCATCGAGCCGCTCGGAATACGCTCGATAGATAAGTCCCATCATGGTGTCGATAACGGTGGTCGACGTGCGCTGGTACTCACGGGCGAGCGGTGAGACCTGGTGGCTCAAGACGCAGGGCACGCTGCCCAGCTCTTCCCGAACGATATCGGCTATGCGCAACTCGTGCACGCCGGACACGTACGCATTCATCAGGCACACCGCAATGCCCTCGACCGCGCAGCGTCCCAGCACCCTGATCTGCGCGCGTGCCTGCACCTCGTCCAGGCCGACCAATACGTTCCCATCCGCCATGATGCGTTCGCGTAGACCACGGCGCAGATAGCGCGGAACAAGGGGCCGCGCCGCATCGCCGAACGAGCGCCGCCAGCGCGGATCGGACACCGCTTCGGCCGGGCGCCAGTTCTGGCCGATATCGAGAATATCGCGATGGCCTTCGGTGCACAGCAGGCCAACCTTGGGCAGGCGCCGCGTCAGGAGCGCGTTCAAGCCAGCCGTGCTGGCGTGGTTGAAGACGTCGGCATCGGCCACGCCGATTTCCTCTGCGCCTCTCAGCACACCGCGTGCCGAATCGACCAGGTCAGTCGGAACCTTGATGGTATGAATAACACCATCGCGCACCGCAACGACGTCGGTGAACGTCCCGCCGACATCGACGCCGATCATGACGGTCATCGGAATTCCCTGTCACTCAGTAGTGCGTCGTCCCGACGTTTCGCCACAGCGGCAACAGCTCCGACAGCTCGCCGTTCACCGTCGCCCCGGCGTGCATGACAGCGTTGCCCATGCTTTTGAGGAATGGCGCGGGAAAGTTGAGCACCGGATCCGAGACGGCATCGAGCGCGGCGACGTGCTCGGCCGCCAGCACCAAGTCGGCTGCGGCAAGATTCTGATCGAGCTGATCGCAGCTGCGCGCGCCGATGATCGTGGACCCTACGCCCGCGCGGGCCTGCACCCAGGCAACGGCCACGGTTGCCGGGCTCGCACCCAGATCGCGGCCAATCCGCACCAGCTCGTCAATGATGCAGTACGTCTTGTCGTTGAGATAGGCGGTGACGCGAGCGCCGCGGCCCGGTTGCACCTGGCCGGCGTTCTCGCGAGTGTACTTACCCGAAAGCGCACCTCCACGAAGCGGGCTCCACGGCGTCACCCCCAGACCCATCTCGCGCGCCATCGGCAGCAGCTCGCCTTCGACGGTCCGCTCGATGAGCGAATACTCGATCTGCAGCGCAATCAGGGGAGACCACCCGCGGTAAGCCGCGATGGTCTGCGCCTGGGCCGTCTTCCACGCCGGGGTATCCGAGAAACCGATATAGCGGACCTTGCCGGACTGGACCAGATCGTCAAGCGCGCGCATGGTTTCCTCAATCGGCGTGAACTTGTCCCACATGTGCATCCAGTACAGGTCGATGTAGCTCGTCTTGAGACGACGCAACGACTGCTCGCAGGCTGCCGTCAGGGACTTGCGGCTGGCGCCGCCACCATTGGGATCGCCCGGAAACATGTTGGTGAAGAACTTGGTGGCGATTACGACGCGATCACGCTGTTGCGGACTGCGCGCGAGGTAATCACCGATGATCACCTCGGAGTGGCCAAGGGTATAGCCGTTGGAGGTGTCGATGAAGTTGCCACCGCGCTCAAAGTAGCGCGCGAGGATGAGCTCGGATTCGGCCACGTTCGTGCCCCATCCCCATTCTTCCCCGAAAGTCATTGCCCCCAGGCAGAGTGGACTCACGCGCAGCCCGGACTTCCCCAGTGTTACGTAATGATTAAGTGCCATCGATTCCCCTTTAGCCTGGTTGCGGGCAGCGCACGCCACCGGCTCATTTGCGAAGATTCATGCGTTTGAGCAGCGGCAGGATTTCGTCTTCCATATGATGCAGACCGCCCAGTGGATCGAAGAAGCACATCAGGATGCTCTCGATACCGACATCGTGCAGCTCACGGATGCGCTCGGCAACCGTGGCGAAGCTGCCCGTGATCTGCCAGGCGCCGATGCCGAGGGCGATGCGCAGAAACATGTCCTTGCCGACGCCGCCATAAGGATCGCTGCGATCCGCGCCGCCCTGGAAGAATTCGTCGCCATAAGACATGCGCTTCATCGATTCGATGAAGTTCAAGGTCGCCTCGGCATCGACTTCATCTTCCAGCCAGCGTTTGGTCGCCTGCGCCCGTTCGTCGCTGTAGTCCTGGATGACGTAGACCATGGTGGCGGCGCGAATGCGGCGGCCGTAGTGCGCCGCAATGCGATGCGCTTGCTCGATGCGCTCCTTGTACCCTTCCAGTGTCGGGGCAGTGACAAACAGCCAGTCCGCCTGCCGGCAAGCGAAGTCGACGCCAATCTCGGAATTGCCCGCATTCATGATCACCGGGCGTGGCTGGCGTATCGGTTTCGGGCTCACAAACCCGCCGTAGGATTGATAGTAGCGACCTTCAAAATTGATGCGCTCGTCTTCGGTCCACAGGTACTTCAACAGGGTCGTGAACTCATCGGCCATGGCGTAGGCCTCGTCGTGCGCTATCGGTTCGCGGATGCCGAAAGCCGCCTGCTCGCGCGCCGAATAACCGGTGACGATGTTGAGGCCCCAGCGGCCACCTGAGATGTAATCGATAGTTGCGCCGAACTTGGCGAAGTGCAGTGGATGAAACTTGTAGGTGACGTGAGCCGTTGAGAACAGGCCAAGCCGCGAGGTCAACGGCGCGGTCGCTGCGGCCGAAGTCAGGAAATCGAGGTTACTGTCGTTATAGTCGGTCGCCCCGCCCTGCCCGATCCAGCGCGCGAACGGCACTTGATATTCGAAGCCGACACGCTCTGCCAGCTGGACCAGGCGCTTGGCCTGGTCCCAGTGCCAGAAGTCCTGGTAGCGGGCGGGGTTCGTCAATACGCCCTTGGACGCAGTCATGCCGCCCTTGATGTTCCAGGCAAAAAAACCGAGTTCCATCGGCTGCCCGGTACGCGTCTCCGGCTGTCCGCCGGGATCGAATGGTCCGGTCAGGATTTCGGCCCGCTTGAACTGTTCCATCTCACTGCTCCCCGGTTAACGCGAAAGCCCGCGTCGTTGTACCGTCGCAGGGTCATCCACGGCCAATGTCAACGGATCCAGCACGACGCCGTAAATGTCTGCCGCCGCGGCCGCCGATACGTAGCCCTGACGGACATCGTGCGCGACCAGCTCCGGCGCGCGCTCAAACGGATCGCCATACCCGCCCCCGCCGCCGGAATACAGAATGTAGGCATCGCCGGGCGCAAGCTCTTCATCGAGTACTTTGCCGGTCGGGTAATGTTCATGCCTGCCGTCGGCGCGCAACAGTTCGAGCTTGTTGGCACTGCCGGCGCGGCCGCCGAACAGGCCCCACGGCGCATCCTGCGTGCGTTCGATCTGGGCGTTGATACGGCTCGCGGCGAGGACCCTGCGCTGTTGGATAACGCCGAGCCCACCGCGATGACGCCCGGCTCCGCCCGAATTCTCGCGTAGCGCATGGCGCTCGATAATATGCGGATATCGCGCCTCCATGGCCTCGACCGGCGCATTGTGGGTATCCCCGTCGTTGATGCAGATGGTCGCGTTCATGCCGTCCTCGTTCCACTTGGCACCCCAGCCGCCACCGATGAGCCCGCCCAGGCAACGGTAGAAATGACACGTGTGTGGATGCGTGCCGTTCATGTCGACTATGGCAAGGTCGGCATGGTGGCCGGCCGGAACCGCTTGCGGCAGGGCCGGCGCCAGCGCCTTGAAGATGGTATCGACCACCGTCATGGGGATGGTCATCCACCAGCGCATGGCCGCCGGCTTGACCGCACTGACGACGCTGCGATCGGGCAGGCACACCTCGAGCGGACGATAGGTACCGTCGTTGATAGGACGCCCCAGCGGATCGACCAGGCAGGTAAACGCGACCTGCGCTGCCGACAGCCCGGCGGTGCGGCCCGAGTTATAGAATCCCTGCACCTGGGGTGACATGCCGCTCAGGTCGATCAGCATGTCCTCGCCGTGGACCTCGACAACGACGCGGATCGGGATGGGCTGTTCCACCACCCCATCGCCGTCCATGAAAGACTCCGCCTCGTAGCGACCGTCCGGGATGCGCGCCACCGCGGCCCGCGCCCGCTCTGTACTGCGCTCCATGGTGAAGCGCATGGCGTCCTCAATCTGGCGCCGGCCGTAGCGTGCGAGGATCTGTTCGAAGCGGCGTTCGCCAGTACGCACCGCCGCGATCTGTGCCCGCAGATCGCCGAGGGCAAGGTTTGGATCGCGCACGTTTTGCGCGATGATCTTGACCAGCAACTCGTTTTGAACATGTTCCTCGTACAGCTTGCAGATCGGGATCTGCAGCCCCTCCGAGTAGATGTCGCGCGTCACACCATTCAACACCCCGCCGATGTCGAGCCAATGCGCCATGCTCGAGGTGAAGCCGACGACCTCGTCGCCGTCGAACAGCGGCAGCACCAAGGTGATGTGGTTGAGGTGGCTGCCGGTGACGTACGCATCATTGGTGATGTAGATATCACCACGACGCATGACCTCATGCGGATACTCGCGCAGGGTCGCCTTGACCGTCTCACTCATGCCACGAATGAACATGGGCAGCCCAAGACCGATAGAAATCGTATTGCCATCGCGATCGAACAGGCCTACCGTGAAGTCGAGTGCTTCGTAAATGATCATGTTGTAGGCCGTGCGCATCAGATTAATCTTCATCTCCTCGGAGATGGCGATGAATCCTTGACGCAGGACTTCGGCCTCGATGGCCTGGCTGCGCGAACTCGCGGTGCTGTTCATGCCGAGGCCTCGTCGATGTCGATCAGAAGATGGCCATGCGCATGCACGCGGGCACGGTCGCCGTCGAGCAGCAAGGTCGACGCGGTTTCCTCGAAGATCACGGCTGGCCCGTCGATGCACGCGCCTGGTCCGAGCGTGGCGCGCGCGTAGAACGGCAACTCACGCGGCGCCGTGTCATCCTGCCACACCGGTCGCAGGAACGCTGCCACAGGCGCCGCCGCTATGGCAGTCGGCGACATGAACCCGGGTTTGTCCGTGTGCCGAGTGACAACGCAACGCAAGGTCACTACCTCGGCGCGTTCGTCCGCAGCACTATGCGAATAGGTCCGCTCATGAACAGTGTCGAACCGCTGCTTGAGCGCGGCAGCGTCGCCCTCGCTCAGCATCGCGCGTTCAAGCGATACCAGCACGGTATGCTCCTGGCCAACGTAACGCATATCGGCGAACAGCTCGATACGATCGACGGCCACCGTGCCAACACCGAGGCGGGCGCTGGCCTCGCCTATTAATTCGGTCACGCTTGCATCGAGCGCTCGCAGGTTGGCCGGGTCGACCTGCGTGATGCGCGTGCGCGCGGCATGTCCTTGCAAATCGGCAAACAGCATGCCGTAGGCGCTGAACACGCCGGGATTGGGCGGTATGACGACCTCCCGCATCCCGAGCTCACGTGCGATCTGCGTGGCATGCAGCGGGCCCGCGCCGCCATAGGCGACGAGCACAAAATCAGCCGGATTGAGACCGCGTTCGATGGTGACCGCACTGATCGCATAGGCCATCGCCGTGTTCGCCACGCGCACGATGCCGAGCGCGGCCGCGAACACATCGACACCGAGAGGGGTAGCCACGGCGACATCGATGGCGCGGGCAGCGGCAGCACCATCAAGGACAAGATCGCCCGAGAGCGGGAGATCTGCGTGCAAGCGGCCCAGCACCACGTTGGCGTCGGTGACGGTGGCGGCACTTCCGCCGCGTCCGTAACTGGCCGGACCAGGGGCGGCGCCGGCGCTTTGCGGCCCCACGCGCAGTTCCCCGAATTCAGTGACACTGGCGATGCTGCCGCCGCCTGTGCCGACCTCGTGGATATCCATGATCGGAGTCAGTACCGGCAGTCCGGTGTTATAGCTGCCGATGAAATACTGATGCCCGACGCGCGGAGCGCCCTCCTCGACCACACCTGCCTTGGCGGTGGTGCCACCCATATCGAAAGCGACACCGGAAGGACGCGCGATGTCGGCCAGCACCGCTTGCGTGCCGATGACCCCGCCCGCCGGCCCGGACTCGATCAGGGAAATGCAGTTGCGGCGCGCTTCGTCGGCGCCGATCAGTCCGCCGTTCGACTGCATCAGAAAAAACTGCCGGCGAAATCCGCGTCGCTGGAGCTGCTCGGTCAACGTGCCCAGATAACGCGCCACCAACGGCCCGACATATGCGTTGGCGACCACTGTCGAGGTGCGCTCGTATTCCCGGTACTCGCGCGTCAGTTCGTGAGATGCGCTGACGAAGCAATGCGGCAGTCGCGCGCGCAGCGCTTCTGCGAGTAATTGTTCATGCGTCGGATCGGCGTAGGAATGCAGCAGCAGGATGGCGACTGCGGCGACGTCCGCGCCGGTCAGTTCGTCGACCAGGCCGTCGATGGCGGCAGCGGTCAGCGGCGTTAGCACGCGCTCGGGTAGCATGCGCTCGTCGATCTCGAAACGCAGCGCGCGCTCGACCAGCGGAGTGTGTTTGCGGAAAAACAGGTTGAACGAGTCCGGCCGATTGATACGTCCAATCTCGTACACGTCACGGAAACCCTTGGTGGTGACCAGCGCGGTGCGCACGCCTTTGCGCTCGAGCAGGGCGTTGATCACCACGGTTGAACCGTGCACCAGGGTTTCGATGTCGGCCAGCGCTACCCCTGTTCGCGCCACGCCGTCGAGAACGGCTTCGCTCAAGTCCGGCGAGCTCAGCAGCTTGGCCAGGCGCACGCTGTTACTTGCCGCATCGAACAGAATGACGTCGGTAAAAGTGCCGCCAATGTCGCTGCCCGCGCGGATCATACGGCGCCCACCTCAACCGCGGTCCGCCGCACATGCGCAGCGCCCAGCCAGAACACGATGCTGGCCACGATCAACGCGCCGCTCGCAACCACGGCGACCGAGCGGCCGACCGCCAGATCGCTGGCAAATACGTGATCGTTGAACACGGCAGTCAATAGTGGGCCGAGGCCCATCGCAATCATGTTGATACAGAACAGATACAGCGCTGTGACCTGCGCACGGAGGCCGGCCGGCGTCATCAGCACGATGGCGGCGCCGCTGGCGCCGAAACCAAAACTCGTGAAAAACCCGATAGGCACCATCAGCAGGATGGCCAGGCCAGGTGTCGGCATCAGGGTACTGAGCATCGTCGCCGGCAACATCGCAACCGCGGCGAAGAGCCCGACCCGGACGGCAGCGTCGTGCCGGCCCGCAGCGAGCAGGCGGTCGTTGTACCAACCGCCAATCAAAATGCCCAGCGTTCCGGCAATCGCGATCAACATGCCCAGCCATAATCCGGCCCGCGCCGTGCTGAAGCCGAATACCCGCACGAAATACTGCACACCCCATAACTGGTAGGTATTCATCACAATACTGAGCATGGCGAAACCGAGCGTGATGGTGGTGTAGGCGATCCAGTGCTGGCGCAGGTGGGCTGTCGCGCTGACCGGCCTCGACACAGCGACCCCGACCTTACGGCGCGGCGGTTCGCGCACCGTCAGCGCCAGCAGTGCGACCAGCAGACCGGGCGGCCCGATAATGAGAAAACAGACCTGCCATGATTTAACTGTACCGAGCAGCGGCAACGTGTAGAGCGGATGATCGGCTATCGCACCGATGACGAGACCGCCGACGATGAGCGCCAGGCCGATGCCCAGCGGCCACCCGATCACGAATACCGAGAGGGCGCGCCCGAGCTGGCGCGGCGGAAAGCTGTCTCCGGCCATCGAATAAGCCGAAGGAGACAGCGTCGCTTCACCGACACCGACGGCAATGCGGGCCAGCACCAACTCGCCAAACGAACGTGCCAGGCCACAAGCCGCAGTCATCGCGCTCCATACGGCAATCCCGACGACAACGAGGTTACGGCGATTCCATCTATCGGCTGCCCAGCCGAGTGGGATGCCTACGATGGTATAGAAAACCACAAAGCCAAAGCCGTAGAGCAGGCTGAACACCGTATCGTCAATTGCGTACTCGGCCCGGATCGGAGCGATCAGTAAACCGAACAGTACGCGGTCGATGAACGACAGGATGTAGGCCAGCATCAGCACGCCGATCATGTACCAGGCGGCGCGAGATGAACTGGCGACCTTTGGCGGTGACAGCGACAGCGAAGCGATGCGGGCAGTCATGCTCGCGGCGCGACCCCGACGATTCGATTTCTTGCGTTCATTGTCACTCCCCCTGATCAGGTCCTGCGCGAGCCGACTGGAAGCTGCTCGAACCTGGCCCGATAATATACAAAATAACTCTGGAATATATAATGTCGTTGAAGGAACCCGCTTGCCATCGAGCCAACCGCGCGGAATTGCAGCATGCCCAAACGCACTCTCCAACGCCCTCGGGCTAGACCGTCAAACGGAGCGCGGGCTGGTGCGCCGACCCAGGCCTCGCAACTGACCGAAGCAATCCGCCGCGATATCATCAGCGGCACGCTGCCGCCACGTTCGAAGCTCAATCTGCGCGAGCTGTCAGCACACTACGGAGCCGGCGTCATTCCGCTGCGAGAAGCGCTGTCACGGCTGTTGCGGCGAGGCCTGGTCGATATCGAGGATCATCGAGGCTTCCACGTCACGGCCGTGTCCAAGACCGAACTGCTCGACATCACTCGCGCCCGCAAGCTGGTCGAAGGCGGCGCATTACGCGACGCCGTATTACGCGGTGATCTCGCCTGGGAGGCACGCGTAGCGCTCAGTTTCGACGCACTGGCGCAGCGGCTCATGCTGGGCGACGACGGCACGCTCGATGCGTCATGGGAAGAGGCCCATGACCGCTTTCACGATGCCCTGCTGTCTGGTTGCGGTTCGCAACGATTGACGAGTTTCGCTTTGCTGTTACGCGAACAGACCGCGCGCTATCGCCAGTTGTCCGTGGTCGGCGAGCGAACACCGGTGCGTGATGTATTGAGCGAGCACCAGGAAATCGCTGCAGCCGCGCTGGCGCGCGACGGTGCTCGCGCTGCGCGTTTACTGTGTGCGCACATCGAGCACACGGCGAGAGCAGTGTTACGGCAGCTCGAAGTGCCATGATCAGCAGCAGTAAACCACCAAACCTTCCGTCATACCCCTACAACTTCAGGTAGGTGCGGATCTCGCACCGGACGTCCTCGAGGATTTGGTCCGCTAATTCACGATCGGCGACGGCGCGGGAAAGTACCATCGCGCCAACCATGGTGCTCGTTAAATAGGCGGCCTTGGCCCGGACAGCTTTTTCCCGCCCTCCAACAAGCCGACCAACCCACTGGAAATATCGATTTAACCCTGAAGAAAAGATACCGCGCGCACGCTTGCCTTCATGACGGACGTCGGCTGCGAGCGCGGCTATGGGGCATCCCATTCCTGGCCTGTCACGATGCGCTGGCGAGAGATACCAGTCTACGTAATCCATTAATCCGGTTCGACCGGTGCGGGCAGTTGCATCTTTGATTTTCTCGCTGTCCTCGAACACCCGCTGTAACGTCTCTTCAAGGAGATGTCCGCGCGATTTGAAATGGCCATAGAAACCGCCATGGGTCAATCCAGCCGCAGACATCAAGTCAGCGACACCAATTCCCCAAAAACCCTTTTCTCGAAACTGTGCTCCCGCCACTTTCACTATCTTCTCGTGGCTTTCAGCCTTCTCCGCCTGCGAACGAGCCATGAACTCACCCAATCCTGCCGATAAAAAATGATCGCGAAAGTACGGTAATCGTCGTTTACCACTTCTCGACCCATGGCCGCAGCACTATCTCGGCGGACCATGTCGATCGATGCTGTTGATGGAGCATCCAATAGGTCTCTGCAATGTGGTCTGGATGCAGCAAGTTATCGTTATTGTCCGATCCCGCGAGGCGATGCTGGCGGCTACCATCGTCTCGCACCCAGCCGACCGCGCCGTCGATGGGTACGTGCGCAACATGTATGCCCTGAGGCATCAGTTCGCGGGCCATGCTTTGCGTCAGACCAGCTTTCGCATGACAGGCCATGGCAAAAGCGGCGCTCTGCGGATATCCCTTCAGCGCAGCACTCGCATTCGTGAAGATGATTGTGCCGCGCCCGCCGCGATCATCGAGTGGAGCGTTCAATAAGATTCTGGCCGCTTGTTGGCCGACCAGGAATGCGCTGAACGATGAATTAATCAGTACCTCCTGAACCAGGGCAGGATCCGCGTCCGTGATAGGTTTGCGCAGGATCTCGAGCGATCGGCCATCAATATTGTGCACTACCAGGCGCGGGACACCGATTTCGCTGCTGACCGCCTCGAACAAGGCGGCGACTGCGACGGGATCTGTCGCATTGCAGGCGAAACGGCGTACTCCGAAATCTTTTTCAAGCGTCTGCATCACCGGCTTGTCCGGATCTCGTGCCGCCACGGCAACCTGAAGCCCTTTGGCGGAAAACAGGCGTGCGCAACTGGCACTGATACCAGGGCCACCCCCGACAATGAGGGCGACGGATGTGTGCCGCGATGATGATTTAATCGTCTGTGTCATTGAGCAATCTCCATTGAATACCATGAGGTTCTGACCAGGTTTCTCGAAAGGGACGCACTTCGACGTTGTACTTTCGACAAGCGCTTCCGGGTTCAGGGAACGTCAATGACCGCGTCGATCACGACATAAGCGTCGTGCAGTGCACCAGTTCCAGGGCCAATGCCGGTGATCAACGCGACAGGTTCGCCCATGATGCTTCTGCTTTATACATGATGGTCATCATATACGTTTAACCGTAGACGAGTCTGCTGTTGTCTGTCAACCAATCAGGCAGTGGAGAAACTGGTCAAAGATTGCGAACGACTTCAACGAAACTGTATGGCGGTGTCGATGAATGCGCGGAGTTTGGTCTGCGATTGCATCCGTTTCGGGAAATAAAGAAACAAGCCTGGCGTCCGCCTGGCATAGCGGCTTAGCACCACTGCGAGGCGTCCCATCGCCACCTCCTCCGCAGCCACCAGATCCGCGGAATAGATCAGACCCAATCCGCGCTGAGCCAGCGATAACAACGAGAGACTATCGCTGGTGATTATCCTGCCGAGAACATCGGCACGGATCACGCGCTTGCCGTGATCGAACTCCCAGCTTTGCAGCGCTCCCGAAGTCGGAAACCGGTATTGGATGCACTCATGACCCGCCAGATCTTGCGGTTTGGATGGTCTGCCGCGCGAATCCAGATAGGTCGGCGCGCCGTACACTCGCCACATCACATCGCGTGTCAGGCGTATGGCGACCATGTCGACCTCGACGCTACCGCCGAATCGAATACCGGCATCGAGCCCGTGCGATTCCAGTGCAACGGCAGCGTCCTCCACTTTGACTTCGACCGAGATATCAGGGTAACTATGGCGAAACTGCGCAAGGATTGGTTCGACGACCAGGGGCATTGCGATGCGCGGCGCGGTTAGACGCAAGTGCCCGACCGGCATCTGCCGGAATGTGTTCAGCCCTTCGATGGCATCTGCAATCTGACTCGCTGCCGGACCCAGACCGCAATGAAACGCCTTGCCAGCTTCAGTAAAGCCAACCTGCCGGCTCGTCCGTTGAAAAAGCGGCAGCCCCAGACGCTGCTCGAGTTTGCGGATCTTCTGACTCACCGCCGCCGTGCTGATGTCGAGCGCCCGCGCTGCCTTGCTGAAACTTCGATGCTCCGCTACGGCGAGAAACACTGACAGGCCATCGAACAATTTCGTATCCATGATTGTTAAGCTCCGCTTTACACATCATCAAGGAAATATGTCTTTCAAGTCCATCTCGACAGGGCGTATTGTGCGACTCGTGAGGAACGCGGAGAACGAACATGCTCGACAAATATGGTGGTGGTACGGGCGGATGTGTGTGCGGCGCCGTTCGCTATCGATTCGAAGGCTCGCCGTCGAGTGTGGGATTGTGCCAATGTGAGCGATGTCAGCGGCAGTCGGGCTCGGCATTCCTGATCGGCGTGGTCTTTCCCATGGACAAAGTCACGATCAACGGGCCGCTGTCGACTTACGAGATGACGTTGCCCGGGGAATTGCCGTTGCGACGCCACTTTTGCGCGACCTGCGGTTCGGCAATTTCCATCACACTGGATAGGTACCCCGATATTCGCTCGATGATGGGCGGCACGCTCGACGACAAGTCGACGTTGCAACCCACCTTCAGCGTCTGGTGCACCAGCGGTCAACCCTGGCTGAAACTGCCGAGCGGAATCGCCTGTTTCGACAACTATCCTGACGGAACTTTTGGCGTATGAGTATCACAACGTCGTTAACTCGAAGCCGGTCCGACATCGAGGCGCCACTGGCGTATCTTGCCGACGATGCGGGTGCGACCCGTTATCGCGTGTGGCCACTTGCCAGCAGTCGCGAGCCGGAGAGTCCGCAGAAGACCTATCACTCCTGCCGGATCGCCGACTGCCGCCCGCTGGCCGCCAGGCTCCGCCTCGATACGGATGGCTTTGTCCTGCGAGAGCACGCCACTGCATTCTCAGCCTATCTGGACGACGACCGAATCAGGGCTGACTACTACCCGGAAATTGAAGCTGTTCTCGCCGCGCTGACCGGTGCCAGTGCGGTAGTCGTATTTGATCACAATGTGCGAAGTGCGAATGCTGCAGCGGCCAAGCGGCCTGGCGTCCGCGCCCCGGTGGACATGGTGCATGGCGACTACAGCCTGGCGTCAGGATCTCGTCGCTGCCTGGAGATACTGCAGGCTTCGAAGTACACCGGTCCAACGCCGACCCGGACTGCGCTGGTGAATGTCTGGCGACCATTGCACGGCCCTGTCGTCGATATCCCGCTCGCCATGTGTCACGCCGGCAGCGTGGCAGCCGCCGATCTCGTGGCAACTCCGATAGAGCACTACGACGAGACCGCTGCTGGAACACCCCGTCTGACCGGTGAAATTCTGTCGGTTCGGCACAATGCTACGCACCGTTGGTTCTATGCGTCAAACATGCAAGCCGATGAGATCTTCATTTTCAAAGGTTACGATTCCAAAGCGACAGGGGTAGCGCGCGCGACACCACACACGGGGTTCACCCATCCGGATCGACCGCCAGAGTTCATTCCACGTGAAAGTATCGAAGTTCGGGCGCTGCTGATCGACCACGAGCCGGAGAAAGCCAGATGAGAATCGACATAGCCTTCGACGCGCGCGGTGTCACCCTGCGGGGCTGGCTCTATCTACCGACTCAAGGTGAAGGACCGTTCCCAGCCGTCGTAATGGCTCACGGATTCACTGCGCTGAAGGAGATGGGTCTCGACGACTACGCCGATACTTTTGCCGCTGCTGGCATCGCCGCACTCGTCTACGACAACCGCAATATCGGCGCGAGCGACGGATTACCCCGCAACGAAATCGATCCGGTCGCGCAGATGCGCGATTACCGCGACGCTATCACTTACGTGCAGTCTCGACCCGAGGTGGATGCCGAGCGAATCGCCCTGTGGGGCACCAGCTATACCGGAGGACTCGTGCTGATCGCGGCAGCGCTCGACAAGCGGGTGAAATGTGTTGTCAGTCAGGTGCCTTACATCAGTGGCCACGAGACTTTTCTGCAGACGACGGCGCTGGAAAACCGCCGGGCGTTCTACCAGATGGTCGACTCAGACCGGCGTGCTCTCGCCAGTGGCGCGGCGGCGTCGACAGTGACCGTGTGTACCGATGATCCCAAAAAACCGGTCGATGCGACCTCTCGCATGAGCTATCGATATTTCAATCGTTTTGTCGAGTCCCGACAATTGAACTGGCCCAATCTCGTCACCGTGCAGTCGCTCGATCTGCGCCTGGAGTATGACGCAATGCCATATATGCCGCGGGTCAGCCCGGCGCCCCTGCTGATGATTGTAGCGACCGAAGATCGCATAACGCCGACCGATATCGCTCTTCGCGCATTCGAGGCGGCGCTGCCACCTAAGAAACTGGTTCTACTGCCCGGCGACCACTACCTGGCATACGTAGAATACTTTGCAGAAAGCAGTACAGCTGCGCGAGACTGGTTTATTGAGCACCTGAAATAGAAACGATCGGCCGAACGCTTTAATTCTTCGAATGGGGCGGCATGATTGTGCCGCTGGAGCCCGCCAGCAGAAATGTCTCCATCGCCTCAACAGGAATCGGCCTCGAGTACAAATAACCCTGAACCTGATCGCAATGGAGATTTGCAAGCGCGCTCGCCTGCTCTTCCGTTTCCACCCCTTCAGCAATTGCTTTAAGCTTTAATCCGTGTGCCAGAGCGATGATGGTGGAAACGATGGTGCTCGATTCACTGCTGTTTGTTAATCCGGAAATAAAGGAACGGTCTATCTTGAGCGAATCCAATGGAAGTCTTCCCAGGTAGCTCAGGGACGAATAGCCAGTCCCGAAATCGTCGATTGCGATGCTGACCCCCATTCCACGCAGTATGGAAAGCTTGCGCGTACAGGCATCAACATCGCTCATGACAATGCTTTCTGTGACTTCCAGTTCCAACCAATCCGGCATATCGCCGCCCCTGCGTATCTCCTCCACCATGGTTTCGACAAAGTCCTTCCGGTGCAACTGGATCGCCGAAACGTTGACCGCCACTCTCGGAACATCGATACCACGCGCCGACCATCTACGCAAATCAACGAACGCTTGTTCAACTACCCAGCGACCCGCTTCGACTATCATCCCTGTTTCTTCAAGCACCGGAATGAATTTGTTCGGTGCTACTAAACCGTGTTCGGGGTCGTTCCAGCGTATCAACGCTTCAAGGCCGACAATTTCCCCACTGGAAAGCGCAATTTTTGGTTGATAGTGCAAAACGAACTCGCGCTGCTCCACAGCACGCCGCAAGCGCGTCTCGATCGCCAGCGTTTCCGCTACACGCGCGTTCATTTCTGCCGTGTAGAAAACAATACGCTCGCTGGACCCTTTACTGCGACGCAGAGCGGCTTCGGCGTTCCTGAGCAGAGCGTCTGCATCGAGGCCATCAACGGGAAATACTGCCACACCGGCACGGCAGGCGACACGCACGTTTTCCCCGCCCAATTGAAAGAGTGCGGAGAAGCAAGTAGAGATGATTCCCTCTAACATTCGATTGATATCTGACGCTGTCTGTGTACCTCGTAATATCAATCCGAACATATCAGCACCGATTCTCGCCACGCTTTGGTTCGCCATAATCAGCCGACCGCCGATATCCCGAAGTAGCTCATCACCACTGGCCCGTCCGAATGTCACATTGATTTGCCGGAAGCGTTCAATATCAAGCATCACTACCGCAATCTGCGGGATTTCCCCATTGCGTGCGTGCAGACTACTGACGAGTCGGTTATGGAAAAAGCTCTGATTGGCGAGACCCGTAAGCACGTCGTTATAAGCGAGATAATTCAAGCGCTCCTGCTTGTCGATATAATCAATAGCAAAAGCGACATCGGCGACGAGCTCGAACAGCAGCAGTAATTCCTCCTCCTGGAAGAAATTGACTTCTCCTGCATAGAGCGCCACTACGCCTACTGCCGTCTCGTCTATCACCAAAGGCAAAACCGCTACAGACCTGACGCCCGCGTCCCTGTGCTTCGCGGCGAACACAACCCGAGGATCGTTGATTGAATCGTTCGAAATCACCGGCATCTTTCTGGTAAGCGCCTGCACGGCCATCGAGTTGCCCTGCGGCCCTCCGGCTGCCGACCCGTAAAATTTATTGATGCCGGCCAACAATTCGCTATCGAGACCTTCTGATGCAACCGGCACGAGATGGCCGCTTGCGGGGTCCACAATGCCTACCCACACCATTGGAAAGCCACCCTTCCGTACAGCGATTCGACACGCCTCGGTGAACAATTGCTGCCGGTCCCGCACGCGCACTATCAAGCCGTTGATGCCGCTCAGAATTGCATGAACCCGATTCAGATGGGTTATCCTGTCGCTTGCTGCTTTTTGCTCGGTAATGTCGTCTCCGAGGCTTGCAGTTCCAATGATTTCCCCATCACTGGATCGCAAAACCGTGTTCGTCCATCGTATCAGTCTCGATTCGCCAGTTCGCGTCTGTATCGTGTTCTCGATATGCAATGCCGTCGGGTCGTCCACAAGTAACTTCGCAAATAGCGCGATAGTTTTTAGACGGTCAACCTGAATGAATCGTTCGAACCAGTTCTGGCCCATTACCTCTTCGCGGCGCCAACCCGTTACTCTCAGCAGATAGTCATTTACATAGGTAATGCGACCGCCGATATCTACCATTACGGACATCATTTCAACGTTGTCCGACAAGTTGCTGAATCGTCGCCCGCTTTCCTGGAGCTCTATGGCAGTGCGCTTGCGCTCCGTAATATCCATGCTGAGGCCGGCATACCGCACCACTTTCCCCGTCGCGTCACGCACTGGAAAGCCTTGATTGTTGACCCAGCGGACGCTGCCATCTGGGCGAACAATTCGATATTCGTATTCGAAATTGCCACCGGAGAGGCCTTCCCTGAAGCTGATTACCGTTCGCTCCAGGTCATCCGGATGGATACCCTTGATCCATGATTTATTATCCTCGTACAGGCTTGCGCAGCTCCGACCCCAGATCTCCTCATAACCCGGACTGATGTATACGATTCGTTTACTTTCCGCGTCGATCAGAAAAAACGCTTCGCGAATATTCTCCGCCAGCTGTCGAAAGAGTGACTCACTTTCAGTCAGCGCATGTTGCGTGATTTTACGCTGATCGATCTCCATTTCGAGCAGGGATGCATGCTGCTGAATCTCTCTGTACAGGCGTCCATTTTCGTAAATGCGCCCAATTTGAGCGGTCAGAATCCCCAGCAGTTTCTCGTCTTCGGTACTGAATTCGGCACCGCCAAGTTTGTCGCTGAGACAGATCCATCCATAGACATGAGCAAGTGACGCAACAGGAGCCACCAGGGACTCCTGAACTGCCGGGTGATTCAACGGCAGGCCTATCGCCTTGACATCGCGATCGGCATGTTTGAAGCGTAGCGACTGGCGCTGGAATGCGGCTGTCCCCAGCAAGCCCTCACGCACGCTGGCCGGTCCCAGTGCGGCGACCATCTCAGAGGTGGACCCGTCCAGCTGGGCAGGTATTAGGTTCTGTTAAGTGAAATCTTCTGCCTTACTATTCTCATGCGAGAAGGAGCAGAAGATGACCAAGAGAAAGCGACGCAATCATTCCTCAGCATTCAAAGCCAAGGTGGCGCTGGCGGCCTTGAAAGGCGAGCGCACGCTGGCTGAATTGGCTGAGCAATTCGATGTTCACCCCAATCAGATCCAGGACTGGAAGAAGCGCCTAACCGAAGGCGCCGAAGATGTGTTTGGTGGCCACGCCGTTGAGGCCGGGCATCAAGAGCAGGAGGTAGAGAAGCTCCACGCGAAGATCGGCCGGTTGGCGATGGAGAACGATTTTTTAGCCAAAGTGCTCGGGCGCGACCGATGAGCGAGCGCCGGGAAAAGATCCAAATGGAACATCCGTTGCCCAAGGCGCGGCGCTGCCAATTGCTCGCGGTGCCGCGTTCGACGGCGTACTACCAACCGACAGCGGTATCGACGCATGATCTGGCATTGATGCGGATTATCGACGAGATCCACCTGCAGTATCCGTTCTATGGCAGCCGACGGCTCTGCGATGAATTGGAGGACCGAGGGCATGTGGTCAACCGCAAGCGAGTCCAGCGACTGATGCGGTTGATGGATCTGCGGGCGCTGTACCCGCGGCGGCGAACCAGCCAACCTGGCAAGGGGCACAAGATCTACCCGTACCTGCTGCGAGACTTGCCAATCGAGCGTGCGAACCACGTCTGGGCGACGGACATCACCTATATCCCGATGGCGAAGGGGTTCATGTACCTGGTCGCGATCATCGATTGGTACTCGCGCCGGGTGCTATCGTGGCGACTGTCGAACACGCTGGACACGGCGTTCTGTATCGATGCCCTGGAAGAGGCCTTGCAGCGCTATGGGGCGCCACAGATCTTTAACACTGACCAGGGTGCGCAGTTCACCTCTGAGGCCTTCACGGACGTGCTCAAGAGTCGCGGTGTCGAGATCAGCATGGACGGCAAGGGTCGTTGGGTGGATAACGTGTTCGTCGAACGGCTGTGGCGCAGCGTCAAGTACGAGAATGTCTATCTGCATGCCTACGAGACGCCAGCTGCTCTGCGCGACGGACTGGCTCGATACTTCGTGTTCTATAACAGCAAGCGCCGTCACAGCGCGCTGGACCGACGCACCCCGGATGCGGTGTACTTTGAACAGGCCGCCGCTAAACTGGCGGCCTGAAATCCTATGAAGATTTCACTTACGGCGCTGTCCAGTTTCATGGGTCCATTTCTCTCAGCGTCGATGCCGGCGGTGACGCTGTGCACGTCGTTAAGATTTTCCTTCCCGCAGACGGCAAGCATGGCGTACCTGGCCGAGAACAGGTCGCGCGCGGCGCGACACACATTACCAAGCAGTACCCCGGGATCTCGCTCGGACGCCAGCTGCAGATTCAAATCAATGAGCGCGGCGAGTCTTTGATTGGTATTCTCAAGCTCATCCGAGGTTTGGGACAACTTATCGGTGATGATCCGCAGGTGGTCAAGTTCAATTCCATCCGGACTTTCTGGCTGGACAGCCCCCCGATCCATCGCCAGCCACTCATCGACTACCTGCAGAATTGTCTCGGGGTCACACGGTTTCATCAGAATGCGAGCGACGTTGTAGTGTCTTGCGAGGGCCTGCGCGTCTTCCCGGTGATAGTGCGCGGTGAAGAAGATAACTGCGGTAGCGGAGATGGCCGGATCGGCACGCAGCTGTCTCACGAACTCATAGCCGTCCATGGTCGGCATCAGAATGTCGGTTATGACGAGATCTGGGTGCTTTTCGCGGACGACAGCAAGCGCTTCTGCACCGTCCTGCGCCTCGAACAACTGATGATTGTGGTAGCGCAGCAATTCGACCAGAAAAAGTCGATTGTCGGGATGGTCATCGACTATAAGTATGTCGGCCACGGCGATCCCCTCCATCCGCGATCGCCATTGACACGGCGATGTTTCTGCGGGCTGACGGTGCCATCCTCTCTCGTGCAGCTGCGGTGCACGAAATGCCCCCCGGCCATTGTCAACTAGCAGGTTCTCCAACCCAACTCGTAGAAACCAGCCCACCGGCGGCTTCTCGGATAATCAGTGTACTCTTACTGGACTAAGCGAACCACGCGTCCTGGCGTCCAGATAGTTTTCCTATTCCAACCTTACTCTGTAAACACCTGCCGACTAAGGCTGGAAGCGATGCCGCATAGGCCACCAATCGGGATATACCGTTACGGTCACCGCGATCCGGCGTCTTCGTCATGAGCCAACGTTCTGCTCGTAGACAACGTAGCGATTGCGGCCTGCTCTTTTTGCCCGATAAAGTGCTTCGTCTGCACGCTGTAAAAGTGCATCTGGAGATAGATGATCGTCTTCGGCACTGTACATCACGACACCGATACTTGAAGTAATCGTCACTTCGTCTGCGGCCAGCGTAATCGGCACCTTGAGCGACGCCAGGAAACGGATAACGACTACTTCTGCGTCTGCGCGGCCGTCCAGATCTTCCAGTATCGCCGTGAATTCATCGCCTCCCATTCGCGCCACCGTATCGGTATCACGAGAACTCGCCCGCAATCGTTCGGCATAAACCCGTAAAAGTTCGTCGCCAGCCGCATGGCCATGGTTATCGTTGATTGATTTGAAATGATCAACATCCATAAAAAGCACGGCAATCGCTCGCCGATTGCGCCGTACGCGGGCGATTGATAGATGAAGTCGATCAAGAAACAGCGCCCGATTCGGTAAGCCGGTGAGCGCATCGTTTTGCGCCATATGCCGCAATTTTTCTTCGGCGCTTTTTTGCTGGCTGATATCACGCAGGGTTACTGCTATGCCATCGCCAAGTTTGACTATCTGCTCACTGACCCATGCCGCATTGATTTGCGAGTCTCTGGTCATGACCTCATGCACGAATGATGCTCCGCTTTCTGCAACCTGCGTGTAGATTGAAAATCGTTCGCTCGAACACACCAATGGAAAATGCATGCTCATTAAAAGTCCAGGGAAGCTGACAGGCATCATATTGGAGATCAATTCGGCGCCATGTTTATTGACAAAGGCGAAGCGGAAATCAATCAGCTGGTCGTCTTCGGCACGCACGCTGGTGAAAATGTAGAACGCGTCGAGATTATTCTCGGCTGCAGCGAGGAAGCGTGCTTCATTCATTTGCGCGCTTTGCCGTGATTGGACCAATTGTTGTACCAGAGGACGCAGGCGTCGCTTTACCAACAAGCGGGTTATCACGATAGCCATGACAAGAACAATCAGTAAATACAGCAGTTGTTGACGGATAGGCGCGTAGAGCTCGGCGGCATCAATCTGCAGAATCATTCCCAGGCCGGAGTTGCCAACAGGGCCGTAGGCCGCAATCACGCGATGGCCGCGAATGTCACGAGTCAGGACACTGCCCGATCCCTTAAGAGCGTACGTCATTGGCAGTCGATCACTTTCGATGTGATGTGGCGCAACAAATGGTGAGCGGTAGCTCCGTGACGGAAAACATCGAAATGGCTCGCTTCCGAGCATGCACAGCTGCATTTCGCTCGTTTTTCCCCATTCCTCGCTGGCTGCCAACAGGCTGGTCAGCGCTTCAAGTGGCTCTTCAGTAACGACCTCGCCGAGCACACCGGTATTGTCATGCAGGGGTAATTTGAGGCGGAGATAGAAACCATCGCGCCAGATCAGATGGCGACCATCGCGCTGATATAGCGCAATATCCATCCCATTCTTCTGCGGGCTGGAACCCGCGTGCCCGTGGATCAGGCCGCCGTCTGAAAACGCGACATAAGTAAAGCCTTGTACCATGTAATCTTCTGCCAGCGCGGCGAGCGATCTCTCTGAGTCCGTGTCGCCAGCCGCCGATTTCAGGCGTCGCATAGCGGTCAGAACGTCGGCATGGGTTGCGATTGCACCAGCACGAGTGATGCCCTGCAGAATGGCATTGATGCAATATTGCGATTGATCCTGATATTGACGTCTAAGCTGTTCGGTCGCTATGCGTTCCGTCTCGTTCAGCATAAACGCGACCGCACTGAGGGCTATGATGACCGAAATTACTGTTACGGTAGTTGATACAACGACAAGAATACTCCGGCCATCCTCTTCTGGAGGTACCGTCACTGCAGCCTCTTGTTGCGTTGCAATGTGTAGCGCAACGCCCAACGCTGCAACGCCTATCGCCGTATGGAAAGCGATGCCTCCGCCAAGGCCCCAGCTGTAGATGTAGTCGAAGCGCAATAAGTAGCCGACCAATCCAGCCGAACCCAGAAGCACCAGGCTCGAGGCGATCGCTTGGCGAAAATGTCGCCAAAACGGAGTCGATCGATGAAAAAAGGTCAAAGATAGCCCCACGAGTATAAATATCGTGCTGGTCGTGGGCGCGATTCGATTCAGATGCGGCTGGTCTGGCGAAAGCGAAGGAAATAAAACACCCCAATCAATCCTGATATCCCAATCGTGCAACTGGTCGGCCAGCGCCACTGATCCGATTGCCAGAAGCACCAGTCCACAGGTTGTCGAAACGAAATACCGCACCCGAACCCGGTCCGGAAGCGCCAGTACGAGGCCGGCAATCATCAGACATTGCGCAGTGCCAAGGGTCATCTCCACCCACGTCGAATGGACTCGAACGAGGAGCGGCACATGAAATACCCAGCCGATCAGCCCCGCAACGCCGCACAATACGACAACCGCAATAAAGCTAATCGCAGCCAGTGTCTTGTTCATGTTCGACAACTCAAGCGGCAATGGGGCGTTGCTACTATACTCGTACGTCGATGCGTCCACGACTGACAGAACAGGCGGTTGGGTTCAAGGTGGTCTTCAATCAAACAATTTGAGGATCGTTCGACCTTGCCGTGTTGAGGCTTTCGGTGATGAGACTATTCCCGAAATTGCTGGTGTCAATGGTAATAGGCACTGCGTCGTCCGTGCAGGCGGAAACCTTGACACGGGATGACACGGTGTTCAGTCAACCGCCGCCTTTGATTGTTCCGGCCGACAATCAGATGACGCCCGCGCGTATCCTGCTCGGGAAAACCTTATTTTTCGACCCTCGTTTATCGGGTTCCAAATGGATCAGCTGCTCAACCTGCCACAATCCGACACTCAGTTGGTCGGATGGTTTACCAGCGGCGATAGGACATGGTATGGCCCAACTGCGGCGTGCAACCCCCACGCTCATCAACGTGGCGTATGGAAGGATCTTCATGTGGGATGGTCGTGACGATTCCCTTGAAAAACAGGCCCTGGGGCCTATCGAGTCAGATAAAGAAATGCACGGGAATGTCACCGACATGATCGGTCGCATCGCCGCCATTTCCGGCTATAAGGAACTATTCTCTCGCGCATATCCTGGCGCAGCCGTGGACGCTTCGTTCGTTGCCAAGGCCCTCGCAAACTTTGAACGCACTATATTGTCTGCCAATGCTCCCTTTGATCGCTGGCAGGGCGGCGACCCGGCCGCGACAACTGAATCAGCGAAGCGTGGCTTTGCGCTCTTTCTTGGGGAAGCCCGGTGCAACGCGTGCCATCAGGGCTTTAATTTTACTGACGATGGCTTCCATAACATCGGGGTAAAAACACTACCGGATGCTCCACTGGATGAGGGACGTTACGAGCAACGCAAAGTCAAAAGCATGCGAGGCGCTTTCAAAACCCCGACACTCCGCGATATCGCGTTAACGTCACCCTACATGCACAATGGAATCTACGAGACGCTTGAAGAAGTAGTCGAACATTATGATCGTGGCGGAGATGTTCTCGACAATCTCGACCCGACCATGAGCCCTTTAAAGTTGGAGAAGCAGGATAAAGCAGATCTAGTCGCGTTCCTCAAGAGCCTTACCGGCCCGGCCATGACGGTCACACTGCTGCGATTGCCGCAATCGGAGTAACCTCGAATGCACTTAAGATTACCTATCGGATTTCTTGGTGGCATCATCGCCTATGCGGCCGTAGCAGCTGAATATGAGGTGACGCAAGTCGATAAAACTTTCAGCACCGCCGTATTGACGATTAAGGTCGGTGATACTGTGAATTTTGTAAATAACGATCCGTTCTTCCACAATATTTACTCACTATCGGAAATCAAGACGTTCGATCTCGGGTCATACCCTAAAGGCCACGGGCGAAAAGTAACATTTGATCAGGTTGGCACAGTCAATATCGAATGTGCCATTCACCCCTACATGAAAATGACCGTCGAGGTCCAGAAATGATGATTCGTCTTCTATTTTCCGGACTGAGTTGCCTTCTGCTTTGGTCCGCGACGTATGCAGCGGAGTTGGAGCGGGCCAGCGAGCTATCCGAAGTACGAGGATCGATTGTTTTTCACACCTACTGCGTGTTGTGCCATGGCCCGAATGCCGATGGGAATGGTAGAGCCGCAAAGAATTACAATCCCCGACCAGCTGATCTGACCGAAAGCACCAAAACCGATGCGTATAAAATGGAAATAATCAGCAAAGGTGGGGCCGCAATGAACCGTTCTCCGTTCATGCCGCCATGGGGCCAGGAACTCACCCAAGAGCAAATCAGCGATGTTGTGCAGTTTCTACGCGCAGTCAATGTTACAGGAATGCAGCGCGATGCCGAATGAACCCACGCCAACTAAGGTCGGCTATGCACCGCGTCGCGTGCCGCAAGCAGGGATTCTTCGATCTCGCGTAACAGATCCTGCGAGTCGATTGGCCTGAACAAATACTTGGCGGCGCCCAGCGCAAGGCCGTGCTGACGATCTCTTTCGGTTGTCGCGGTCGCAGTAATAAAGATAAACGGCACTGAGGCCAGGGCAGCGTCCGCCTTGACCATACTGAGAAATTCCAATCCACTTCGGGCTGGCATGCACATATCCGAAAGGATCAGATCCGGCGCCGCCTGCTTCGCGAGCTGTAGCGCTTCATCTGCGTCTGCACTGACGATTACTTTGTAGCCAAATGGTTCGAGCAGACTTGCTGCGAGATCAAGATGTGCCACCAGATTGTCGAGAACAATAATCGTCGCCTTGGGACGGATATCGACGTGGGATTCAGCTTGCTGGGCCAATTCGAACGATGTTGGAGTGCTTGTTCGTAGCTGGCTTGGAAGCCACGCCTCTATCTGCTGAACGAAAGTCTCTGGCTCGATAGGCTTGGAAATGTAGCCATCGAATCCGCTTTGCAATGCTTCGGCCCTGTCGCTTTCCCGTGCGAACGCCGTAACTGCGATAAGCACGATTTCTCGCAGCGCATCGGTTTCTCGGGCCGCTTTGGCAAACTCATACCCATTCATGAATGGCATCTGCACGTCGCAAATGATGAGATCCGGCAATTCCAGTTTCGAAACCTCGAAACCCTCTTTTCCGTCGCGCGCTTGGGTAATAGAGTGCCCGGACATCATCAAGAGATAGGCCATCAAATCCAGATTTGCTTCATTGTCGTCAATAATGAGGATGCGGGCCGCCATTCCTCATTGCTCCGCTATAGTCAACGTGAACACGCTACCCTTGTCAATTTCGCTCGACCAGCAAATATCTCCGCCAAGCAATTCCGCCAACTTTCGGCTAAGGTGCAATCCAAGCCCTGTCCCGTGATGCGGTTTTGTTTTTGATGCGTCAATCTGCGTAAAGGGGGCAAACAGCTTGGATTGATCTTCTGCGCGAATCCCTTTTCCCGTATCAAAGACAGCTACGGCGACAGCTCGACGCTCATCCGCGAATATTTCCGTCAGCGTGATATGTACACTGCCTTTTTCAGTAAACTTCAGCGCATTGCCAACCAGATTCAAGGTGATCTGACTCAGCGCCCGGCGATCAGAACGAAGCATTACGTTCCCCGTCGGCGTGCCAACAAGTAACTCCAGTCCCTTACGGTTGGCCTCCGGCATCAGAGTACCAATCACCTCTTCCACAACGCTCTGGCAGTTGACGGGCTCTATATACAGCTCTGTCTTACCCGCTTCGATTTTTGCAACATCGAGCAGATCATTGATCAACGCAAGTAGATGGCGGGCGCTGGACTGTACAATCTTGAGCTGCTTGTCCTGATCTGGCGTCAGCGGCCCCGGAAGCTTCATTAGCATGGTGCCAGTGAAGCCTATGATGGCGTTCAATGGGGTGCGTAATTCGTGGCTCATATTAGCGAGAAAGGTGTCTTTGGCGCGGCTGGCGGCAGCGAGCTCGTCGTTTTTCTGCTTCAGCGCGTCTTCAAATCGCTTGCGCTCTGTCGCATCGCGGATCGCGCCGGTAACGAATAGTCCATCTTTCGTTTCCAGCGGACTCAAGCTGATCTCGACCGGAAACTCGGTTCCGTCCCGTCGCAACCCCAGTAACGCCAACCCCATACCCATTGCCCGTGCACGTGGACTGTCGGCAAATTTATGGCGATGCTCCGGATGCTTGTTCCGATACCGGGCCGGCATTAATGTCTCTACGCTTTGACCGACGAGTTCCTCGCGTTCCCAGCCGAATATTTTGGTTACCTGCGAATTAATCCGAACGATTTTTCCTTCCCGGTTGACGATTACCATGGCGTCAGGCGCCGCTTCGAGGAGCGCCTTGAATTCCTGCTCAGCATTTTTGCGCTCGGTAATGTCGCGAATGGTGCTCATCGCCAGCATTCCATCCTCGGTGTCGAGAGGACTCAGGCTGATCTCCACGGGAAATTCCGTGCCATCCTTCCTCCGCGCATGAAGTTCCAAGCCCGCTCCCATCGTCCTCGCTTGAGGCTGTCCGAAGAATTGACCTCGATGACCCGTATGCTTCGTGCGAAAGCGATCGGGCATCAATAGTTCAACTGGTTGCCCGAGCATCTCTTCTCTCGTGTAGCCGAAAAGTAATTCCGTTTGTGAATTGACAAGTTCGATGCGCCCGTCATGCTGAACAATAACCATCGCGTCTGGAGCAGCTTCCAATAAGCTCCGAAATTTTCCCTCTGCCTTCTTCCGATCGGTAATATCGCGAACTGCGCTCATTACCATCGTCCCTTCTTCCGTATCGAGAGGACTCAGGCTGATTTCGACGGGGAATTCTTCCCCCCCTTTACGTAAACCGAACAATGCCAGACCGGCGCCCATGGTCCGCGTGCGCGGTAATTCAAAGAATTTTCGCCGACTTCCGTGATGGTTTGCGTGGAATCGCTGCGGCAATAACATTTCAACAGGTTCGCCAATCATTTCACTGCGCTGATATCGGAATACGGCCTCTGCCTGCGAATTAACGAGAACAATACGGCCGGTAACGTTAACCATTACGATCGCGTCGGGTGTGGATTCGAGCAAATCCCGGAAACGCGAATCTACCAGCTTGGCGTCGCGAATTACCTTTAAGTGAGTGACATCCTTCTTGGTAGAAATATAGTATTGAAACTCACCGTCTGAATCACTTACCGCCTTGGTTGTTATGCTGACGTGAAGCAGAACGCCATCCTTGCGTCTACGTACAGTCTCATATACCGCAGGAGCCTGACGCAACGCTTCGGTCCTGACACGGTACTCTTCTGACAACTGGTCGGGAGGAATGATCAGATCCTCCAGTAGCTGTCCTTCCGCCTCGACTTTCGAATAGCCGAAGATGCGTTCGGCGGCGCGATTCCAATACAAAACCGTTCCGGCTTCGGCGACGGCGACTACGGCATCGGGATTCTCGTCGATAACAATGTGATCGAATTTTGTAGTCATAGAACCTTTCAAAAGTGACGCAAACTTTTTGACGCCTTAATTTTTTTGGGTTCTGATGCCCGCCAGTCGAATGAGCTGGGCTATTACGCTAGAAGTTAGTAACCGCAATTGCAAAGTACGATCAGGATGCCGGACATCCTCGCATGCGTCACGCAGCTTCGCAGATATCCGTGCAGAGAAAACCGTTGTCAATCAGGGCCGCCGCGCGGTGGCGTTCGACTGGTCGACTGAACCAATAACCCTGAGCGTAATCACACCCCATCTGCTTCAGACTATGCATTTGCCCTGCGCTCTCAACCCTTTCGGCCACTACTTTAAGTCCGAGCTTATGCGCCATCGCGATGGTTGCGCCGATAATTTCCATACTGACCACGTCGGTCAGCATGTCGCGGATAAAGAATCCATCAATCTTCAGCGTCTGCGGTGCGTATCGTTTCAGATATGCAAGGGAAGAGTAGCCACTACCATAATCGTCGATTGCAAGTTGCACCCCTAGCGCGGCCAGCTCCGCGAACCGTTGCTGAATTGCGTCAGTACTGACTAGCATGGCTTCTTCAGTGATTTCGAGACACAGACGTTCCGGTGCCAGGCCTGTTGCAGCGAGCACGGCCCGGGTCGTTTCTGTCACGGCATCCTCACGAAATTGCCGTGGCGAGCAGTTGACGTTAATGGTCAGAGGCCGTGGCCATTTCGCAGCGACGCGGCATGCCACTTCGAGTACTCTCTTTCCGATGGGAATGATGAGGCCGGTTTCTTCTGCCAGAGGCAGAAACTTTGCGGGGGATAAGAATTCCCCTTCATAGTGCCAGCGGATCAGCGCTTCGCAACCGCAAATTGCACCATCTGCCAGGCGAACTATTGGCTGGTAATGCACCTTGAATTCGTTCCGGCTGCAGCCGTTCCGCAAAGCCGCTTCAATGCCGAATCGCGCTGAGGCTTCGCGTTCGAGCGTTGGATGAAACATTCGAAAGCGGTTGCGACCTGCCGCTTTGGCTGCATACAGAGCGCTATCGGCGTTACGCATCAGGGTCTGCAAATCCTGCCCGTCGCCGGGGTACAGGGCGACACCGATAGTCGTGGTCACTACGACTTCGCGATCGGCCGTCATCATGGGCCTTTCAATAGTGGTGCACAGTTTCTCCATAACTGTGGAGATTTGACCCACGGTGTCGGTATCTGGCAGAACCAGAACGAATTCGTCGCCACCCAGGCGAGACACGCGGTCGGTCTCACGTAGCGTCGCACTGATACGCTTTGCGACGGTAGTCAGAACCGTATCACCCGCTTCGTGACCCAGTGTATCGTTAATCAGTTTGAATCTGTCCAAGTCCATCATACATACAGCGATGTGGCGGTTATAGCGTCGGGCGGCCCCGAGTAAGCGCTCGAAATCTTCACGTATACGTGTGCGGTTTCCTAAGCCGGTCAACGGGTCGCGGTAGGCCATCATGGCGAGCTTGTCTTCGGTCTCCTTCTTAGCTGTCACGTCAAAGATCTGATACAGGAAGCACATTGCGGCGCCCGATTCGTGCATCAGCGATACGCTGACCAAGGTCCAGATAACGTTAGCTGAGTCACGGCGTACGTAGCGTTTCTCGAACTGCACTGCGGTAGCAGATCCGGAAATCAGTTGGAACAGCAACCCTTGCTCCATAACCCAGTCCTGGGGCATGGTGAGGTCAGACTGTGTGAGCGTCAGCAAGTCCGCCCGTGCGATACCAAGCAATGTACTGAACGCCAGGTTCACACGCAAAAAGCGTCCGTCAATCGAGACTAACGCCATTCCGGACCCTGCCAACTCGAAGGCGTCGTGAACGATATTCAGCTTGATGCGAAGTTCGCTTTCGTAGCGCGCTCTCAAACTTACGTCACGAAATATTGTCACGGAGCCGAGTAACTCACCTTCATCATCGCGAATTCGCGTGGCCGAATTGTCTATCTGTAGTCGCCCTCCGATTCTGGTTTGCATGAATGTTCCGAGGAGGAAATCGACTGTTTCGCCGGACCGCAGGATCTGCCGGGCAGGAACATCGATGACGTCGTCGGTGCCGTCGGAGGAGACGAGGTTCATCACAGTTGCGATGGGTCGCCCAATGGCCTCCTCGACTGACCAGCCGGTTAACGATTCGGCAACAGGATTGACGAAGGTAATATTACTCGACGCGTCAGTGAAAATTACTGCATCGCCTATGCAGCGTAGTGTTGTGCCCAACCAAAGGTCTGCATCGCGTCGCGTTTTCTCCATCGTGGCTTTGGCGAGGGCGAATTTGATGGCAGCGCGAAGCTCGCGCGGCCTGGTAGGTATAGTAAGAAATCCATAGAGCGCTCGTTCGATACCGAGCTGTACGTCGTTCGTAGCACCCGTACCAACGAGGAAGACAATGGGGATGCGCATCGCCATGCAGAGCGCTTTCGCCGCGTCGAAACTCTCCGCCTCTCCTTGCAGAACGTTGTCAAACAGCACCAGGCTCGGCCGGAGCTGGTTCGTCAGGGCGATTGCTTCGGTCGCTCTGAGCACATTACCAACGACCACGTAGTTCAGTTCGCGAAGTTGGTTTGCAAGTGCAGCTGCGGCAGTTCGATCGTTGGTGACAATCAGAACGGTTTGATTTTCCACGATACTCCCCCGTATCGGCACAACGAAGTGGTACCCTGGGGACGGGTAACTTGGGCGTATTTGGTCCGATAGATAAGAGAATCGCAGGCACTAGAGATGGCCCACGCAGTTATTTTTTGCGCCCCCCGTAGTGCACGACCGGATAGCATTAACCTGAACGTGCTCGTTTACTATAGTTGAGGAACCCCGGTGAAGATATGTAGGACTCGAAACTTTGCAGTTGGCCTGATGATGACTCCGGAATATCACTGATCACGACGCCAGTAGAGCATTGGCCGAGAGTACTGGCCGCTGATATCGTCAATTATTGGGTTCAAACTACAGGACGCCAGAACACATCATGCTGATCGCGCAAATCTCCGACACACATGTGCAAGTGCCAGGCGGCCTGCTCGACCGGAACTACGATACTGCCGGCAAGCTGGAGCGTGCAGTGCAGCATCTCAATTCGTTTTCACCGCAGCCTGATGTCGTTCTGTTGACCGGTGACGCGGTGGACGCTGGCACAGCGGACGAATACGGTCGCCTGCGCGAGATCCTGTCACCGCTCCGGGCACCGTTGTTCGTCATTCCCGGTAATCACGATGATCGGAACACCATGCGCCGAGCGTTCAGCGACGGCGGCTATTTTCCGGACGAAGGATTTCTCCAGTACACGGTCGAAGACTGGCCGGTACGACTGATCGGGCTCGATACGCCTAACCCCGGAGAACATGGTGGACGCTTGTGCGAGTCACGCCTCGCATGGCTGGCGACGCGATTGAGCGAGGCGCGCGATCGTCCTACGGCCATCTTCATGCATCACCCGCCGTTTCGTACCGGGCTCGCCGTGATGGACGCGATGGGCTTTGGCGGCGCGGACGCGCTTGCGCAGATGGTGAACGCTCACCCACAAGTGCACCAGATAGTGTGCGGCCATATTCACCGCCCGATAGTCACGCGCTTCGGCGGCACGGTGGCGTCGGTCTGCCCGTCGACTGCTCAGCAGCTGGTGCTTCATCTCAGACCTGAGCCACAACTTGCCGTGGTTATGGAGCCTCCGGCAGCCACCCTGCTGTGGTGGGACTCCACTACCGGTACGCTGGTGCATCACCTCAGCGTGATCGGCGAGCGGCCGGCGCACGTGCTGTACGACGGCGCGCGCTGGGACATGGATAACCCGCTACCGCCGGGATTCCACGCCGGTGAGAGTCAACAAGTCACAAAATAGGGAACAGCGTGCCGTGAAGCTATATTCATTCGACGAATCCGGAAACAGCTACAAAGTCCGCCTGCTCCTTGCCTTACTGGGTTTGGACTACGAACTGGTCAACGTCTCCCTGATGGACGACGAGCAGCACCAGGAGCCTTTTCTAAGCGTCAATCCGCGCGGTGAAGTGCCGGTGCTCGTCGACGGCGCGCTGGTGTTGCGCGATTCAGCTGCGTGCCTGGTCTATATCGCAGGCACGCACGGGCGAGGCGATTGGTGGCCGGGCGACTCGCAAGGCCAGTCAAGGGTCATGGAATGGCTGGCGTTCGCCGCGAGCTGGGTTCAATACGGTGTGTTTACCGCGCGGGCACTGGTGTCTTTCGGGATCCCCGCCAACGGACTGCCGGCAGATTATCCCGGAGAATCGCTGTCGGCGGCAGTCATTCGTGGGCGCCGGTCATTGGAGATACTCGAAGCGCATGTTCGCGACCACCCATGGCTGGCCTGCGGGCGACCGACGATCGCCGATATTGCCGTGTTCCCCTATATCGCGCTCGCCCCGATGGGCGATATCTCCTTGTCACCCTATCGGGCCGTCGAACGCTGGATCAAAAGCGTGAAGGCGTTGCCGGGATTCGTGGCGATGCCGGGACTGGACGACCCCCGCTATCGGCGCTGATGGTTGAAACGACGCCACGTCATTCGTGCGTTGACGAACATACGAAGCACCGACACAGGCGCATGCTCGCTTGAGTATTCCCTCACGAGTTCGGAAACACGACAATCTCTGGAGGCCACCATGAGCCGTCGTTATCTCGTATGCGTTGCGCTGAGTCTGGTTGTGAGCGCGGCGCACGCCGCGCCGATCGCCAGCTCAATCACTGAGTTTTCAAGTGCTCAAGGTCAGGATGGTTGGTACTACGGATACTTCAATCAAGGTCCGAATGGTGCCGTTGCGTACACGACCTCTGCATTTGAAACGTTCGATACTTTCGGTGTCGTGACCGCCGCGACCTGGGGCGCCAGCGATGCCGCAATCGGCGCGCAGAACAACGATTATATCGGGCTTGGGAGCACCAGCGGCCACCCCACTGGACTTGCGCCGCCTGACGCCCAGGACAGCATCATCTGGGCAGTACGCCGCTATGTCAGTGAAGTCGCCGGGGATATTGCCATCCAACTCGACCTGCGCAAGGAGAACCCGAATCCGAATGGGGGTGGCATTACCGGGCGCGTGTTCATTGACGGCGCCGAGGTGTACACACGATACGTGGCAGCCACAGATATCACCGGATTTCAGACCATTCTCGTGCACAACGTCGCGGTCGATTCACTCATCGATTTCGCCATCGATCCGCTCGGCGTTGCGATCAATAACGACGGCATTTACTCGGCGCGCGCCGACGGTACGATTTTCTCGGCGGTGATTTCGCCATACGTCGTCCCTGTCGCGCCATCATTCGTTCTTATGCTCGGTGGACTGCTGGGGCTTGTCGCGAGCGGACAAAAGCGGCGCACCCCAAAATCGTGATCATTTGAACAGCCCGCGGATCCGCGCCATGCGTTCGTTCGCTTGCGCGCGTGCTGCCAGTGCCCCCGCCATGTCGACTTTCACAAACCGGGTCGGCGTGTTGGGCGGCATCTGGGCGATCAGATCCATATCTGCCGAAATCACGACGCCGAGCGTGAAATAACCGCCGGCCGAGACCGCATCGCGATGTAGAACTATCGGTTCCAACCCGCCCGGTATCTGGATACAGCCGTACGCATAGCTGCTGTCTGTGATGTTGGATGGATCGGCACCTGCACCAAATGGTGGTTCGCGCGGAACGAATTCGAGCGGGTTTCCGCCGCGAAAGCGGTAGCCCATGCGGTCAGCCTCGGAAGCAACTTTCCATTCGTCAGCGAAGAACCGCTCACCCGCAGTGGGAGTAACGCGATGCCAATAAACACCGGGCAGCACACGGAGCTCGGTGGGCTTACCAAGGGCACGGCGAAGATTTTCGGGCACTGTCAGTCCAACGGCGGCTCGTCCGCGCTCCTCGCCTATCGGTAATACATCGCCTGTCTTGAGCGCCCGACCCAGAAACCCGCCCATTCCACCGATCACATATGTTGAGCGGCTGCCCAGCATGGGTGGCACATCGACGCCACCGGCGATAGCGATGAACAGACGCGCGCCGGCCTTCAACATGCCAAAGCTCAAGACCTGACCGCTGCGCACGGCAAGCGCGGTCCAGCCCGGCTGCTCGACGCCGTCGAGCTTGATCGGCAGGCGCGCGCCGGTCACGGCGATGACGGTATCGCGCTCGATGGCGAGTTCCGGCCCCATGAATACGGCTTCGAGACCGGCAGCGGCCTCATCGTTGCCGACCAGGAGATTGGCAGTACGCAGTGCCTGCTGATCCATCGCGCCACTGAGCGGAATACCCAGATGGTAGAACCCCGGCCGGCCGAGATCCTGCACAGTGGTCAAAAGCCCCGGCTTGATAACCCTAATCACGGTACAGCACCTCGACGAGGCTCGCGTTGTAACCCTCCATATCGCGTTCGAATTCACGCAGGTCGAAGTGCGCCGGTCGAATGCGGGGGATGTAGCGGTTCTGCTCCACCGCGGCCACAGCGAGCTCGTATTCGTCGCGCTCGATGGATCTGAGTTTGACGATATCGCCCGGGCGAAACAGCACCAGTTCGCTCGGCACGTAATCGAGTTTCTGATCGGGGTCGTAGATCTGCAGCGGCGTAATGCCGAACATCTGGTATCCGCCGGCGCCCCGCACCGGGTAGATACACGTGAAACAACCGGCATGAGCGATGGTATGACGTGGCGTATCGGTGCGTGGCCGCACGTACTTCGGTGCCTGCAGTTGTTTAGCCTGCTCGACCATCTGGTAAAACCACGGGGCGCCGCAGACAAAGCCGACCATAGTCACGAACCATGGCGAACGATGATGCGCCGCCACGAATTCAACCGCAGACGGAAAGTCGTTGATGCGCGCGACATAGTCCAAATCGGAGCCGCTCGGATCCTGGTGACGTTCACGGAAACGCATCAGCGTTTCACGGGTCCACGGGTCATCGTAGTACACCGGGACCTCGATGATGCGGGTATCGATCACGGGTTCGCTGGATCCCGCCGCCAGATCGGCGGCCTGAACCTCACGCAGAAGCACGTCGGGGTGGATGAGATCCGGGTCAAAGCGGATTTGATAGGACGCATTGCCCGGGCAGATTTCGGTGACCCCGGGTAAGGCGCGCGCCCGGATGGCGCGCGTCGCGGCGAGGCTCTTGAAGAAGCTGGCGAAAGACATGTTTTCGTCGCATTCGACGAAGAGATGCTCGTCGCCACCAAAGCTGAATCGACTACTCATGGCGTATCCTGGCTACTGTCCGGTTTCCGCGGCAGATTTCGTCAACTGAAATCCGCTGATCGCTCTCGATGCTACCGGCTTGACGATGGTTTTGGAAACGTTTCCAATCCTGGCTGACGCGCGAAACGAAAACTCCCGTCTTACGTCATACCCCGTGCCGCGTGCACCGAAGGAGATCGCTCGATGCCTGGGCTCACACTCGATATCAACTGCGACTGCGGCGAGAGTTTCGGAAACTGGAAGCTGGGTGACGACAGCGTCGTCATCCCGCTGGTCACGTCGGCGAACATTGCCTGCGGTTTTCACGCGAGCGACCCAGTGACCATGTTGAATACGGTCGAGCTCGCGCTGGCCCACGGCGTGCGTGTCGGCGCTCACCCGGGCTTGCCGGACCTGCTGGGTTTCGGTCGACGCACAATGAACATCTCGCCTGAAGATTGTTATGCCTATGTCGTGTATCAGGTTGGTGCGCTTTCTGCAGCGCTTCGTGCGCGTAGGGGCCGCCTGTATCACGTCAAACCCCATGGTTGTCTGATGTCGATGGTCGGGCGCGACCGCGCGCTCGCGGATGCGTTCGTCGCAGCGGTTGCCGATACCTGCAACGACCCCACGGTTTATTTCACCGCGCCCCTCGATGGTGCCGAATTACCGCAGGCAGCCGCACGACGTGGCGTGCGCGTGGTCGCTGAGGTCTATCCGGATCTGGCCTACGATGACGACGGTCAGGTCGTCATCCAACGCCACAAGGCAGCGGCTGCTCCCGACGACTGCGCGAGGCAGATCCGCCGCTTCATCGAGGACGGCCGCGTCGAGACACTGAGTGGCCGCAGCATTGCGCTGGAAGCGCAAAGCATCTGTGTGCATGGTGACGGTCCCAATGCGGTAGATATCATTCAAGCCATCCGGCGTCAGATTGCCGACTGCGGTGCCGCCGTCGTGCCACGGGCCGCGTGAAGCGGCTGCATAGCAATACCTGGAGACCGCCATGCGATTCGGGCTGATGTACAGTTTCATTGTTCCGCCAGGTTCAACGATGACCCACCTGGATACGTTCCGGGAGATGGACACCCTGCTGCCGCTGGCCGAGACACTCGGCTTCGATTCATTTCAAACCACCGAGCATCATCTGCAGGCTAACGGCTGGGCACCCAGCCCGCTGCTGCTGCTGGCCCAGGCTGCCGGGCTTACCCGACGCATGCGCCTGGTCACCAATATCCTGGTGCTGCCGCTCTACGACCCGCTGCGCCTTGTTGAAGATGTCCTTACGCTGGACAACCTTTCGAATGGCCGACTCACGCTGGGCGTGTCGCCGGGCTACGTGTCAGAAGAGTTCACTGCCTATCGCGTACCCCATGCGGAACGTTTCGCCCGCAGTGAGGAAATTCTGGATATTCTCGAAGCGTCGTGGCGCGACGAAGTGCTGGCATTCGATGGTCGCTACTATCAGATCCCACCCTGCCGCGTGATGCCGCGTCCGGTGCAGACCCCCATTCCGGTGTGGTATGGGGTCTCCGGGCCGAAACTGCTGGAACGCGCAGCGCGCCGTGGTTGCCCGGTCACAGCGTCGCCCCGCCACACCAACCAGGAATTGCTCGAACACTATGCCCGCTACGATGCCGCGGCCGCGCGCTGCGGCTTTGCAACGCGCGAGCGGCCGATCATCCGTGAAGTATTTGTCGCGCCCTCACGCGCCGAAGCGGAAGCGATTGCCGCGCCGGCCATCGTGCACTTGTTCGGGCTGTATGGGCGGAAGTCGGCGCAAGGCGAGCGGGAACTGCGTAACGATGCCGGCGAATTGATTCGGGACGAGCGCGAAGTGGATTTCCGCAGCTTTGCGTCCCGTTATATTGTCGGGGATCCGGCCATGGTTCGCGATGAGATTGCCAGGCTCATAGCGGAACTAGCACCCTCGGAAGTGATCTGCCGGATGCAATTGCCCGGCATTTCGAGCGCCCACTTCGAACGCTCGCTGCGCCTGTTTGGCGAGGAAGTCATTCCGCATTTCCGCGATAAAATTTCGGCATGAGCGCCAGCGGCTGCACGATCTGTGCGTTAACGTGACTTTTACTTGTCAGCACCATCGCCCATGACAGTCACAATGAGATTGCGCGCGTGCGAAGCCAGGCGGTGCTCCCACAGATAGAGACCTTGCCAGGTACCCAATAGCAGGCGACCGTCGGCGATAGGCACCGAGATGCTATTCGCAGTCAGCACGGCGCGCGCGTGCGCCGCCATGTCATCGACGCCTTCGCTGTCGTGCTCGTAGTCCGGATCGCCATCCGGTGCAAGTCGCGCCAGGATGGTTTCGAGGTCGCGACGCACATCCGGATCGGCATTTTCGCTGAGTATCAGCGAAGCGCTGGTGTGCTGCAGAAATACATTGCACAAGCCCTTACTGATGCCGCTTGTGGCCACCACGCGCGCGACCTCGGCCGTAATCTCGAACGTGCCACGCCCGCGGGTACGGAATTGCAATGTCGTCTGTTCGATCACGGCTCGACCTGCGGCGGATTGCCGCCGGTTGCGGCCCGCCAATCACCGCCGATGGCTTTCAGCAAGCCTACACTGGCGAGCAATTGCCGGCCGCGGATCTCGAGCGCCGCGCGGGATGCGGTCAAGGCTATGGTCTGAGCGGCAACCACATTCAGGTAGCTCACTGTCCCTGCCTTGTATTGATTCAACGCGAGCTCCTCCGATGCGGCCGCGGTCCGCGCAGCGTCGTCCTGAACCACCGCTTCGTCGGCCAGTATGCGCAGGGCTGCCAGATTGTCTTCGACTTCCTGAAAGGCGTTGAGCACGGTCTGTCGATACTGCGCGACAGTCTCGTCGTATACGGCCATGGCTTGCTGCTTCTGCCCCCGGCGCAGACCGCCATCGAACAGGCTCTGCGCCAGCGCCGGCCCGACGGACCAGAAGTTATTCGGTAATGAAAACAGATTGACGACGTTGGGGCTTTGAAACCCGGCGGTAGCGCCGAGGCTGATGGTGGGATAGTAAGCTGCCTGTGCAACGCCGATATTCGCATTTGCTGCAGCCGTGCGCCGCTCGGCAGCGGCGATGTCCGGTCGCCGTTCCAATAATTCCGAGGGCAACGTGAGCGGTATCTTGGGCAACCGCGGTAGCTCTGCATGTGCGGTCAGTTGAAAATCCGCGGGCGACTGACCGACGAGCGTCGCCAGCGCATGTTCGAGTTGTGCGCATTGCACCTGCAGATCGATAGCCGCAGCTTCGGTCGACTTCAATTGGGTTTCGGCCTGACTCACATCCAGTCGCGACGCGACGCCTGCGGTATAGCGATTGCTGGTGATCTTGGCGGCGCGCGCATACGCCTCGACGTTCTCCTGCAGCAGGCGGCGCTGTGCCTCGGCAACGCGCAGCTCGATGTAAGTCTGAGCCACGGTACTCTGTGTACTCAGCAACACGGCGGCGACATCGGCAGCACTGGCATCGGCGCTGGCGGTGTTGGCTTCCACCGTACGCCTTACCCGCCCCCATAGATCGAGTTCCCAACTCGCTGTCAGACTCAGCTGATGGGTCGTACGCGAGATGCCGGCGCGGGCGCTGTCGCCGGCGACGCCCGCACGGCTGTGCGTCATCGAGGAGTTGCCGGTCAAAGTCGGAAAATAGCCGGCCCGCGCCGCGACCAGCGTCGCCATGGCTTGGCGATAGCGCGCTTCGGCGGCCTGCAGGTCCTGATTGGATACCGCCAGCCGGGCGACGAGTTCACTCAGGATCGCGTCGTCATACACTTCCCACCCACGGCCCGGTACTGATGTCTCGCCCGGGGCGGCAGCTTTCCAGCCGGCGTATTCCTTATAGGCAGCAGGAGTGGCGACAGCGGGGCGCTGGTAATCGGGTCCCATCGCGCAACCGGCGAGTGTCAGCAGCAATAGCAGGGCCGGACCGCGAATCACGTGTCCGGCACGTGCGTGGCCGCTCACGCTCGCGCTCGCCATACGACCACCCGCTTCTGCCACTGCCGCACGCGGTACGCCGCCTGATCGAGATACAGATAGATAACCGGCGTGGTGTACAAGGTGAGCAACTGGCTCAAGATCAGACCGCCGACGATCGACACGCCCAGCGGTCGGCGCAGCTCCGCGCCATCGCCGCTGCCGAGCGCCAGCGGCAGGGCGCCGAACAACGCGGCCAGCGTGGTCATCAGGATCGGCCGATAGCGCAGCAGGCAAGCCTCTCGGATGGCCGCCTCTGCCGTCATCTCACTTTGACGTCGACTGTGCTGAGCAAAGTCGATCATCATAATGGCATTCTTCTTGACGATGCCAATCAGCAGAATGACACCGATGAGTGCAATGATGCTGAAATCCATGCGACACAATTCGAGCGCGAGCAGGGCGCCGACGCCAGCCGACGGCAGTGTCGAGAGGATAGTGAGCGGATGGACATAACTTTCGTAGAGTATTCCGAGCACGAGGTAGACGCTGATCAGCGCCGCTACAATCAGCATCAGCTGATTGGCGAGGGCCTCCTGGAAGACCTTGGCCGTGCCCTGGAAGGCGGCCTGTACCGTGGCCGGTACGCCGAGCTGCTTGAGCGCGGCTTCAATCTGGTTGGTGGCATCGGACAACGACGTACCGACCGGCAAATTGAAGGACAGCGTGGTCGCGGCAAACTGCCCCTGATGGTTGACCTGGAGCGGGGTCGGCGTCGACTCGACGTGACTGAATTGAAGTAGCGGTATCTGCAGGCCAGCAGCGCTGACCATGTAGACCTCGGCGAGCCCTTCCGCACTCTGCGCATAGCGCGGTGCCGCCTCCATCACCACCCGATATTGATTCTCCGACGTGTAAATCGTCGAGATCAGGCGTTGTCCGAATAAATCGTTCAAGGTCTCGTCGATCTGTCGTTGCGTAATGCCAAGCCGCGCGATCATGTCGCGGTCGATGATCAGCGTAGTCTGCTCGGCGCGTTCCTGCTGATCGGAGTTGACATCGCTCAACGCCGGCAGCTCATGCATGGCGTTCTGGATGCGCGGTGCCCACGTCCGTAGTTCGCCAATGGTCTGGGCCTGCAGAGAGTATTGATACTGCGCATTCGCCGAGCGCCCACCAGCACGAATATCCTGGACCGGCTGCAGATACAGCGTGACGCCGGCGATCCGCGCAAGTTTCGGTCGCAAACGCGCAATGACTTCGCTTGCAGTACGCCCACGCTGGTCCATCGGCTTGAGTGCAACGAAGATCTGGCCACCGCCGCGTTGCCCGCCGATCACGCCCATGGTGGTCTCGACCGCAGGGTCGCCGTGAATGATGTCGAGTAACTGCACCAGCTTCTCGCGCATGGCCTGGAATGAAGTGCTCTGATCGGCCTGCAGGGAGCCTTGCAGCTTGCCGGTGTCCTGCTCCGGCATGAAGCCCTTGGGTATCTGGATGTAGAGATAAACATTGAGCGCAAGTGTCGCCACGAAAATCAGCATGAGGAACCGCCGATGCCGGAGCGCCCAGTCCAGCGAGCGACGATAGGCAGCCAGACTTGCGTCGAACAGCGATTCCGCACCACGCAAAAAGCGCCCCTGCTGCTGGCCGGTGGTCGGGCGCAGCAGACGCGCGCACATCATCGGCGTAGTCGTCAGCGAGACCACCAATGACACCAGCACCGCTGCGGCCAGGGTAACCGAGAATTCACGCAGCAGGCGGCCGACCAGGCCACCCATCAGAAGTATGGGGATGAACACTGCGATCAGCGACAGACTCATCGAGATCACGGTGAAGCTCACTTCGCGCGCGCCACGTATTGCGGCTGCGTGCGGTGTCATGCCGTCGTCGATATGCCGCGCGACGTTTTCCAGTACCACCACTGCGTCGTCGACGACGAAGCCGGTGGCGACCGTCAGCGCCATCAGCGAGATGTTGTTGAGACTGAAACCGGCGAGGTACATGAAACCGAAAGTGCCGAGCAGGGACACCGGCACCGCCACGCTCGGGATGAGTGCGGCGCGACCGTTGCGCAAAAACAGAAAGACCACCATCACGACCAGCGCGGTCGAGATCATCAGCGCATGTTCCACCTCGCGTAATGACGCGCGGATAGTCGGTGTGCGATCCATGACCACCGAGAGGTTGGCCGCTGCCGGCATCATCCGCTGCAAGACCGGCATCAGAGCGGTGACCCGATCGACGACTTCAATGATATTGGCGCCGGGCTGACGGTTGAGGATCAGGAGTACCGCAATCTTGCGATTGGCGAAGCCCGCATTGCGCACGTCCTGCACCGAATCCTCGACTGTCGCCACATCCGCGAGTCGCACTGCGGCGCCATCGCGATAGCTGATGATCAGCGGCTGGTAGTCGGCGGCGGTATGCAATTGATCGTTGGCTTCGATCTGCCAGCGACGGGTGCCGTCTGACAACGCCCCCTTGGGCAGGTTGACGTTGGCCGCCACGATGGCCTCGCGCACGTCCTCGACCGCGAGCCCCAGATGGTAGAGCGCAGTCGGATTGACTTGTACACGCACCGCCGGTAGCGCGCTGCCCCCCACCGTTACCTGACCGATGCCGGCGATCTGGGCGATACGTTGCGCCAGGATGGTCGATGCCTTGTCGTAGAGTTGGCCCTGGGTCAGGACCTCCGAAGTCAGCGCGAGAACCATGATCGGGGAATCAGCAGGATTGATTTTGCGATAAGTGGGATTGCCGGGCAGCCCGCTCGGCAGTAAAGCGCGCGCGGCATTGATCGCCGCTTGCACGTCGTTGGCGGCACCGTCAATGTCACGGTCGAGGTCGAACTGCAGAATGATATTGCTCGACCCGAGCGAGCTCGACGACGTCATTTCGGTGACGCCAGCGATGCGACCCAGGGTCCGTTCTAACGGCGCTGCGACGGTTGCGGCCATGGTCTCCGGACTTGCGCCCGGCAGGGCGGCCTGAACCAGGATGGTCGGGTAGTCCACTTGCGGCAGCGGTGAGACCGGCAGCAGCAGAAACGCCAACACCCCGGCGCACGCGATGCCGAGGGTAAGCAGCGAGGTCGCAACCGGTCGTGCGATGAATACCGAGACGGGATTCATCAGGGCGCGCTCTGATCGATCCTGGCGGCTGCTACCGCGTCGTCGGCCGACGCCTTGCCCCGACTCAGACGATCGAATGTGAGATAGATGACCGGCGTCGTGAACAAGGTCAGCAGCTGACTGAACAGCAAACCGCCGACCATGGTCAGACCGAGCGGATGACGCAGCTCGGAGCCGACACCGGTACCGATCATCAAGGGCAACGCCGCGAGCAGCGCGGCGAAGGTCGTCATCAGTATCGGGCGCAGTCGTAGCATGCAGGCTTCAAAGATCGCCTCGCGCGCGGTCTTGCCATGTTCACGCTCGGCAACGAGCGCGAAATCGATCATCATGATGGCATTCTTCTTGACGATACCAATCAGCAGCACGATGCCGATGATCGCGACGATACCGAGTTCGCTGCCCGCCAGCAGCAAAGCAAGCAGTGCACCGACACCGGCCGAAGGCAGCGTCGACAGGATTGTCACCGGATGGATGTAGCTCTCGTAGAGCACACCGAGCACGATATACATGACGACGATGGCGGCAAGGATCAGCAGCAAGGTGCTCGACAGTGACGCCTGGAAAGCAAGCGCCGCGCCCTGGAAGCTGGTTTCAATACTGGCGGGCAGCGCGACTTCCTCCATCACCGCGTGGATTGCTTCGACGGCATCACCCAGCGCCGCGCCCGGCGCGAGGTTGAAAGAGATGGTGGCGGCCGGAAATTGTGCGCTATGGTTGATCGCCAGCAAACCCGGCCGTTCGACCACCTTAACCAGAGAGGTCAGTGGGATGGCCGTACCGGCTGCCGTGATCAGGCGCACGCTGTCGAGCGCGGCGATTCCCTGGCTCAGCTCGGGCTTGATTTCCAGCACCACCCGATAAAGATTGCTTTGCGTGAATATCGTCGACACCAGCCGCTGGCCGAAGGCGTTGTTCAATGCATTGTCGATGGCTGTCGCGGTGATGCCGAGTCGGCTGGCGGTATCGCGATCGATGTCGAGAAAGGCGACCAGGCCACCGTCCTGAACATCGCTTGCCACGTCAGCGAGACTTGGCAGTTCGCGCAGCCGCGCGACCAGACGGGGAGTCCAAGTCGAAATTTCCGTCTGGTCCGGGGCCTGCAGGCTGAATTGATACTGCGTCGGACTGACACGGTTTTCGATCGTCAAATCCTGCACCGGTTGCAGAAAGACTTCGATGCCGGCAGTGCCCGCCAGCGCGGCATCGAGGCGCCGTATCACGGTACTGACGTCGACATTCCGCTCAGCATGCGGTTTGAGGTTGATCAGCAGGCGGCCGCTGTTGAGCGTGGCATTGCTGCCATCGACGCCGACGAATGACGACAGGCTTTCGACCGCCGGATCAGTGAGGATGATGCGCGCAAGTTCCTGGCTGTAAGTGGCCATCGCGGCAAACGAGATCGACTGCGGTGCTTGCGAAATGCCCTGGATCGCGCCGGTATCCTGCACCGGAAAGAATCCCTTCGGCACGATCATGTACAGCACTGCGGTGAGTATCAACATGGTGCCGGCAAGTACGAGCGTGAATGGCTGGTGATCGAGCACCCAGGTCAGCGCGCGGGCATAGAGCGCAATCAAGCGCGCGAAAAAGCCGGTTGCCTGGGTCTCCGCTTGCGCGGCGATAAGACGCGACCGCGGTGGCAGGAATTTCGCACAGAGCGCCGGTACCAAGGTCAGCGACAAAAATGCCGAGAGCAGTATGGCCATCGCGAGCGTGCAAGCGAATTCGAAGAACAGACGCCCGACCACATCCTGCATGAACAGCAACGGGATCAGCACAGCCAGCAGCGACAGGGTCAGCGATATGATGGTGAAGCCGATCTGCGCCGAACCGTTCAGTGCCGCCTGCAACGGCGTATCGCCGGCCTCCACGTGGCGTGCGATGTTTTCAATCATGACGATGGCATCGTCAACCACGAAGCCGGTGGCGACGGTGAGGGCCATCAAGGTCAGGTTGTTGATACTGAAACCAGCCAGATGCATGCCGGCGAACGTACCGATCAGCGACAGCGGAATGGCGATACTCGGAATGAGCGTGGCCGGCGCGTTGCGCAGAAACACGAAAATCACCAGCACCACCAGACCGACCGAGAACAGCAGTTCAATCTGCACGTCCGCGACCGACGCGCGTATGGTCAGCGTTCTATCGGTCAGGACTTTGACCTCGACGTCCGCCGGCAAACCGGCGGTCAATTGCGGCAGCATGCTTTTGATGCGATCGACGGTCTCGATCACGTTCGCGCCCGGCTGGCGCTGAACATTGACGATCAGAGCCGGCGTCGTATTGGCCCAGGCCGCGAGCTGGTTGTTTTCTGCGGCATCGATGACATCCGCAACCTCGCCCAGGCGCAACGGTGCCGCATTGCGGTAAGCGATGATCAACTGCCGATACTCGTCGGCGCTGTGTAGTTGATCGTTGGCATCCAAGGTGGATGCGCGAAGGGCACCGTCGAAGCTGCCCTTGGGCTGATTGACATTGGCATTGCCGATGGTGAGGCGAACATCGTCGAGATTGAGACCGTTGGCAGCCAAGGCATGGGTATCGACCTGCACGCGCACGGCCGGTCGTTGTCCACCGCTGATGCTGACCAGGCCGACGCCAGCAACCTGTGACAGCTTTTGCACCAGGCGGGTATCGATCAGCTCCTGTACTTTCGGCAGCGGCAAACTGCGCGAGGTCACCGCCAGGCTCAAGATCGGCGCATCCGCCGGATTAACCTTGTTATAAACCGGCGGCATCGGCAGGTCGGCAGGCAAAAAGCTGGTTGCGGCATTGATCGCGGCCTGAACCTGCTGTTCGGCGACGTCGAGTTTGAGTTCGAGCGAGAATTGCAGGGTGAGGACTGAAGCGCCACCGGAACTGCTCGACAGCATCTGCTTGAGCCCGGGCATCTGGCCGAACTGGCGTTCCAGCGGCGACGTCACGGCCGAGGCCATCACCTGCGGGCTCGCTCCCGGATAGAGCGTGGTCACTTGAATCGTCGGGTAATCGACCTGTGGCAGCGCAGCTATCGGCAATAGACGGTAAGCGATCAATCCCGCCAGCAGGATGGCAACCATGACCAGCGAGGTGGCCACCGGCCGCAGGATGAACGGACGGGAGGGATTCACCGAAGGTCTGGCGATTCCGCCGCCGGCGTTGCCGGGCTCGCATGCTGTTCCGTGATATCGGTGCCGATGGACGCGACGGCAGCGGGCACGACCCGACTGCCGTCGTGCAGCTTGTCGACGCCGTCAGTCACCACCCGGTCGCCGGGTGCGAGCCCCGTTTCAATAACGATCGCATCGTCCGCTGCCGGTCCGAGTGTGACCGTGCGCAACTGCACGGCTTGGTCGGCGCCGACGACATAGACAAACGCTCCGTTCTGCCCGCGTTGCACAGCAGCGCTGGGGATCAGCGTCACCCCTTCACGCGTCTCGACATGCAAGCCGATGTTGACGAACTGATTGGGGAAGAGTTTCTCGTCTTCGTTGGCGAACTCCGCTTTGAGCTTGAGCGTGGCTGTGGCCGTATCGATTTGATTATCGAGGCTCAGCAGTTTGCCAACAGCGAGGCGATTGGCACCGCTGCGATCGAAAGCGTCGACAGTCAAGCCCGCGCCCGCCTGCATACGTTCACGGATTGCCGGCAGCTTCTCGGACGGGATAGTGAACAGCGCTGTCACCGGTTGCGTGCTGGTGATGACGACAAGTCCGGTGGTGTCGCTGGCGTGAATGATGTTGCCGACGTCGATCTGACGCAGGCCGAGCCGCCCGCTGATCGGCGCCGTGATGCGCGCGTAGGTCAGCTGCAATTTGGCGTCGTCGACTTCGGCACGGTCGGTCATTACCGTGCCCTCGTACTGATGAACCAGCGCCGCCTGCGCATCGACTTGCTGGGCCGCAATCGAATCCTGCGCCAGCAGGTCGCGATAGCGGACCAGATCGAGCCGGCTGTTCTCGAGCAGCGCCTGATCCTTGCGCAACTGGCCGTTGGCCTGGTCGAGCGCAATCTGGTAGGGCCGCGGATCGATCTCGGCGAGTAGATCACCGGCCTCGACGCGCTGGCCTTCGATAAAGTGGATACGAATCAGTTCGCCGTCGACGCGGCTTCGCACCGTCACGGTCTCGCGGGCGGTGACCGTGCCGAGCGCTGTAATAACGATGTCCATGGCTCCGCGGCGCGCGACCGCAGCGCTGACAGCTATCGGCCGCTCGGCGGCCGGTGGCGCAGCAGCCGAGGCGCGCGTGGTGAATATTTCGAATTGGTCCCACAGGTATGGGCTCAAAACTACGGCCAGGACAATCGGAACGACGACTAATAAGGTATTACGGGTGCTTGATTTCATGCGTACTCGGACAACCCGCTCGCTGTGTATCGGCCATGAGGATTCGCTACATCACCTCTCTGCGCCGCAGGAATCCCAGGCACGCTTCGGCGAGCTTCTCCGGCTCTTCCATCATGATCAAATGACCCATCTGCCTGGCGATGCCGCCTTCGGCCAGGTTATTCGGGATCATGGCGATGGTCTCCATGACGGCCTGCTCCGGAATGTGATAATCCGCTTCGCCCTTGTACATGAAGATTGGGCATCTGATCTTGTGCAAATCTTCCCGCACATCGTGATCGTTCCAGGCGTCCATGTCGGCGACGCAGGTTTCCTGATAGGTCGCGCGATGCTGCCATTTCGATTCGAGCACTTTCCGTGGATCGCAGGGATAGTACATGGCAGACGTCGACGCGTTATCCGTCAACGCAGGGAAGCCCGGAAAGGTATGCGGGTCCGCATATCCCGACAGGAACGAGATCGATCCCGTGCGCGCCGCCGATTCGAATGCCATGCCGGCGCGAATGCTCTCGGCGTGATGGCAGGCGAGCTGCAGTGTCATATCACCGCCGATACCGCTGCCGCAGACAACGGGTCTTTCACCGGGGCACACCGTCTCGATGAAATGCCAGACCCATTCGGCGTAGTCGCGCATTTTCCGGAACGGCTTCCAGTTCACGGGCATCGATTTCGCGTGGCCCGGCAGATCGGGCGCAATCACTTTGAATCCAGCTTCGGCCATCAGCGGCATGAAGTAATGCCACTGTAGCGAGCATGCCCAGCCCATATGGATGCAGATGAGCGGAACACCGCTACCGCATACATCGTAGTAGACCCGCGCGCCGTCGACGACGGCATAGCGTCCAGTAATTTCGTGCGCCATGGTGAATTTCCTTGAGGGTGTCCGCTGGCCTTCAAGCGTCTGCGGGTAGCTCGCGAACAGCGGAGAGCATGAGGTGGGTCGATTCGTAAAGGCGATTGGCCTGAAGTAGATTGCCGTCAATCGTGATGGCGCCCGTGTCGAGCAGATGCCCAAGCACCCGACTGCGGTCGCGCAGTGCGTTCCAAATTTCGAGCGGTGCTGAAATCATGTAGTCCCAGCCCAGCGGATTCGCCATCGGAAAGTATTCCATGACGTCGATGATCCTCCCGCCGTACAACTTCAGCCAGTAGCGTTTCTCGCCCAGGCACAAAAGCACTTTCACATCGGACCACCGGCTGGCGGTGAAGAACGCCGCGTCGTCGTTCATCGTATCGCGCAGCGTATGCACGAATTCGATACTGGGAAATTTCATCGGGCGCCCCTCGTTTATCGCGGTCCAGTCTACACGGGCCCGTGTCCAGCTGTCAGTACGCGACCGCAGCGCGTGACACGCGCACCAGCACATGCTGCGCTGCGCACTCGCAGGGCATGAAAACGACTGACTTTCTTCCGTGTACGCGTCAGGATATACGGACTGTTTCAACAGACGAGGAGAGAGAAATGTTTTCGCACATCATGGTCGGCAGTGACAACATCGCGCGCTCAAAGGTTTTCTATGACGCCGTACTGGGCACATTAGGGGCCAAGCCCGCCATTACCGACGACAAGGGGCGCTTGATTTACATGCACAACGGTGGACTGTTCCTGGTAACCGCGCCGATCAACGGTAAAGCGGCAACGGCCGCCAACGGCGGCACCATCGGATTCGCCTGTGATTCACCGGCGCAAATCGATGCCTGGCACGCCGCTGGCGTGGCCAATGGGGGCACCACCTGTGAGGACCCACCTGGCGTGCGCGAAGGCGGCTTCGGTAAACTCTACCTCGCCTACCTGCGCGATCCGGCCGGCAACAAGCTGTGCGGCCTGTTTCGGGTGCCTTGAGGTCATCGCACGAACGAAGCGACCCGGCTCGCCGTACGACGAATTGCGATGGCACTCGTATGCGCGAGCCGGGTCTGTGCCGACGCCGTGCCGCCGGCCGACCCGTAATGCGGTTCGGGCCGTGAAAATTTGCAACAAGCAGGATCAGATCGTTCCCCATGAAGCGGCAAATGCATCTCGCTGGATTCCAGATCGCGGGCCCGGTTACGCACAGCCATGCGGCCTGGCGTCACCCGGCTTCGGACGCCAATTTTCTCGACCTCGGTTATTACCAGAACATCGCGCGGATACTGGAGCGTGGAAAGTTCGATTTCATGTTTTTCGCAGATGTCCTGGCCACACCACGACGTTACGGAAACGACATTCGCGATCCGATACGGCGTGGGACCCAGGGTGCAGTGGGGCTCGATCCGACGATGGTCGTGGCGGCGCTCATTTCAGCGACCGAAAAACTGGGGCTGGCAGTTACCAAATCGACCACGTATTTCACACCCTACGACATTGCGCGTTCTTTCGGCACACTGGACCATTTATCTCGCGGACGAATGGGTTGGAACGTGGTGACTTCGCTCAATCAGGCCGAAGGTCAGAATTTTGGTTACGACGACATGCTCGATCACGCGCAACGCTATGAACGCGCGGAAGAGTTCCTGGAAGTCGCGTTCGAACTGTGGGGGAGCTGGCAGGAGGCGGCACTGGTTGAAGACCGAGAAGCTGGCATTTTTGCCGACCCCGACTGCGTGCACGAGATTAACCATGTGGGCGAGTACTTCAAGGTACGCGGCCCGTTGAATGTTTCACGCTCACCGCAACAGCGGCCCGTCATCATCCAGGCTGGCTCCTCGGCGCGAGGCAAGGATTACGCGGCGAGATGGGCGGAAGCCGTCTTTGAAATCGAACCATCACCAGAAAATCGGCGGGCTTACTACGCTGACGTCAAAGCGCGGGTAGCGAATTTCGGTCGCGACCCCGATGGCGTCAAGATATTTCCGGCCGTGGTCCCTTTTATTGGCGAGACCGAGGCACTGGCGCGCGAGAAACAGGCTTACCACAACGAGCTGGCTGACCCGATATCGGGGCTCATTACGATGTCGATGCATACCGACCACGACTTCTCCCAGTATTCCCTGGATAGCCCGGTTGCAGACATTTCCGCGCCAGGATCAAAAGGGCTGCTGGAAGTGGTGAAGTATTTGAGCAAGAAAGACGACCTCACTCTGCGCGATGTCGGCAAACTCTATGCACAGGGGATCACCTTGCCGCAACTGGTCGGGACGGCCAGTCAGGTTGCCGATATGCTCGAGCACAGTCTGGTGACAGAAGAAGCCGACGGATTCATGATTTCGGCTGCTTATTCTCCGAGGGCCTTCGAAGAGTTTGTGGACTTTGTCGTTCCCGTACTCCAGCGCCGTGGACTATTCCGTAAGGAATATTCAGGCAACACGCTGCGCGAGCATCTCGACCTGGGCGCGTCGAATCTGACACCGGTGCGGCGTCGACCGGTGTAGTGTTGCGGGCGCGCTGGCGCAATCAGCGATCGTGACCTCGACCGCTGCTTGCAGGGCAACTGCGGCTTGAGCAGCCTCAAAAACCGCGCAGATCGTCCACTGGCGTCTTCAGCGTCGCACCCGTGATTCGTTTCAGGGTCGCTGCTATGGTGTCGACGTCGTTATCGAAACCACCATGGCTCGCGGCAGCGGTCTTCCGTGGGTTCTCCGATTGCACAATCTTGTCTGGAATGACGACGTTGGTCCGATCACGCAGACCCGCAGCCCTGGCCGCCTCGCGCCAGATGTTCAGCACCTCGCCGGTGGTCGATGAACCATCCCAGTTATGGAATTTCGGATCGCTGGCATTGGCGAGTCCGAGAATCGGTGTGCGCAGGTCGGTTTCCAGCGCATTCGACACCAGATAAAGCAACGACTTGCGATAGATGCCGACGACGTTGTCGTCGCGCTCGTTGGCATCAGACAATACGTCGATATACAGCCGCTTCATGAGTTCGGGACGCGAAGCGTAATGCCGATTGGCGAACTGCACCGAGCAGGCTGGTGCATAAAGCTGAATCGATGCAATCCTGGCGCTCAGTCCGCGCTTTTCCAGGGGCGTGAGCAGATTGCCGAGGATGATTGAACCCGCTGAGTGGCCGACCAGATGCAGTTCGAAGTCATCGCCCCAGGTGCTGGCAAGCTTTTGCAGGGCCGCTGCCAGCAGATCGCCCCCGCGGCCACTCGCGCAGGCAAGTTCGGCGTTCTCCTTCATTTCGCTCCACACCGGCCGGGCAAGCCCGCGGCCGATGGTTTGCTCGATCGCGGCATCGGTCTGCTCGGTGAACCATTCACCGACACCGGCCACGCGCGGCGGCTGCCTGCGACCGAATTCACTCAGGATGTTGCCGATAGACTCGAGCAGTCCGGTCTTCCACACCAGGAACAGCGGGTAACAGCCATTACCGGTGAAGTAGCGGCCCATCGCTCGTGCACGCTCGATCGCATCCTTTTCACTGTTGAGCCCACCGTGCGCGTAGATGACCAGACGCTTTTTTGCGCTTGTTGCCGTGGCACGGAACCAGCGATCAGGCAGACCAGCGGCCTGGTGCAGCAGCATGCGCGACGATTCGTCCTCGGTCAGATAACGGCGCACTCGCCCATCGTTGCCGGTCACAATGCTATGTTCGTAGGCAGTGGCTTCATCCCACCAGCGACTACGATCGGCGCCGGCACGAGTGGTCGACGATCCGCCGATGCCGCTCGCCTTGCCAACCACTACTCCGGGTACACCCAGCGCGGCGACCCACGCATCCATCGCATTGGCCAGCCAATCGGCGTAGGTAATCACGGCGAAGCCGCCACCGCCCCACTCCGCGCCCCAGGAGTTCTGCAGGATAAACCCGTGAGCGTTATAGCCGACCAGCGCATATGCGTGACCACCGGTCGAAGACGGTCGACCGTCGAACTCGATGACGGGCAGGTCGTCGTGCTTTTTTGGCGCCTTGCGCGTGCTCGTCACGCCATCCCAGCCATCGTGCGTGGTGGACGATACATAAACCGCACCGACTTCCTGGATTGCAGCCTGCAGATCACTGATCGATTTCAAATCGACACGGTAGTAAACGCCCAACGACGTTTCAGTCGCGCGCTCTGCATAGCCATACCTCGGCGGCGGCGACGTGTTGGGGAGATAGCACCAGTCATCGGCCAGGCACACGCCATGACGGAACCAGCCTTTTAAAGCGCCACGGCAGCTCGAGCCATCGTAATCCTCGCCGGAATACTCGTCGTAACGACGGGCGAAGTTGTAGAGCATGCGCGGACTCACCGACATCATCTTCGGTGGAAGACCCTCGCGGCGCCAGCGCAGGTAGTTCACTACGCAAGCGAGTCCGAAGCCGGTACAGGCCCCTTCCTGACCCTGATTCAGGATCAAACCCGCCTTGGTATAGCGCGGCAGATACGCCTGCAGATGTTCGGCAGGTGGAAATTCGGCCAATAAACCGAGTGGGGGCGGCTGGTAAGTGCGATCACGCAAATCCAGCGGGTCCTTGCGCGCAGTGAGTGGCCGTCGCTTGGTCGCGGCCTCGCCTTCTTTCTCGGCCTGGCGCAGTGCTGCACGCTGTGTGGCGCGACGGCCGGCTGCGACGGTCACACCAGCAGCAGTGGCCGGGCGTGTTTCCGCCAGCTTGAAGACGTCGCTGAAACGATCCAGCCCGTGGCTGCCGCCGTTCACCAGCTTGCGAGCCGCGCGATAGTCCTTCTTCGCCAGCGCCGCGCGCATGCGTTTCGCGCAATCGGCCAGAAAATGCGCAAGCAATGCGGCCGCGATTTCCGGTGCATTGGCCAGCTCAGGGGCAGCGATGAGGTTGACCCCGATAGCCGTGCCATGACGCTGATAATTGTCGCGGCCGGTGAGCTGTACGAAACCACGTCCGCAGTAACGCGCGCCGTCACCGGGCTGAGTATTACCCAGTCTGGTCGCGCCCTCGTAACGGTTGAATAGCGGCTTACCAGTATCGGTGTTGAACTGCGACGGGAATTCGGTGATCGGCAGAAAACCTTCGCTCTCAGCGCGGATAGTTCCCAGCGCGGCCAGTACCATCGGCGGATCCGTGAGGCCTTCTGCGCCCAGCGCGGCCTGCACATAGGGCAGGTATCGCGAAATATTCGCGGGTTTGGTCGCCGGGAACAGCGCCCGCACTTCGTTGGTGCCGAGATTCAGCTTGAGCGTGGTCTCAGTCATCAGCTCGAGGAGCACCTGACAACGTGCACCGACCACGCCATCCGCCACCACGCCGATTCCAGACTGCCATCGGCGCACCGCCGCCTCGACGTCATTGTCGAACTCGTCGCCGTTGGCAAGCTGGGGGAAATCCGCTGCGTCGGCGCGGAGTTCGCGCACCAGCGCGCGCCGCAAGCTCCGCACCGCCGGCCCGCGGCTACCTTTCACCAGCAGATTACTCATGTCCATTCCCCCTTTCGTGGTTGTCGCGTCGCAGGAGCCAGCATAAGTCCCCGCGGCGATTCGATGTCACATTTTTATTTTCGGTCGGAAGCTATCGCGCTGAAGTGCTATTTCGCACATTCAAGAAGTCGATAGCGGATCGAAACCAGCGATTGCACTGTCGTGGCGCGAAGAACAACGTCGTTCGCCAAGCTCGAAATCTTTACTACTATGTGGTGTCGCGTACAAATCGAACTACAGGTATCCTTTAAGCTGGCGAACATCAGTTTGCACGTTCGGTCTTCACGGATAGAGATCGCACCATGATCACAACAGCTTTCAAACCCGGACATCCGACGACCTGCTCTCCGCTGCAGAATCATTTATTGGCTAAATAGCTGATCGAATATCCTGACCAGTCAGGTTTCATATCGTATCAACGCCGACTGATGTCCTGGAAATGGTTGCGACTGGTTCAGGAAGCAGGTCACTGCATCCATCAATCGCGGCAAAGTGCTGTGCCGATGATTGCGAGTCACCGTATCGTGGAGCTTCTTCCACAACTTCTCAATGTCGTTAACCCACGGGTGATAAACCGGCTGGTGCACGAGTTGGAACTTCGGGTGGCGCGCCAGCCAAGCGCGCGTTACCCGGCTCTTATGGATGACGTAGTTATCCAAGATCAGATGCAGCCGCCGTGCCCGACGGTAGGTTCGCAACAAGACTTCCAGTAGACGCAGAAATAGCTCGGAAGTCTTGGCGATATGATCTATCCAGACTACTGCGCCAGTGCGCGCGTTCAGTGCGCCGGCGATGTAGTGCTTCCTGTTCTTGCCCGGCGTCGGCACCGTCATTTGCTCACCGCGCGGCATCCAGGCAGGCCCAATACGCGGGTTCAAATCGATGTCCGCCTCATCCACGTAGAAGACTTCCTCGTTTGCGCTGGCCCGCTTCAAGACGCCATGGATCGCCTTCATCCGCGCGCTTTTGCGTGGATCAGCAATACACAACGTCGGCCGAGCCCGCCGCCACACCACGCACAGCCGTGACAGCCACCGGCGTACCGTCGTCGCATGAACTTCAACGATGCCGCAGCGTGCCATCTCAACTGCCAGTAGCTCTGAGCTCCAGCGGCTGCGGACATAGCCGTATGTGAGCGGCTCTGTGCGGATCAATTCATTCAGCTTGGCCAACGCTGGGGCCGACGCCTTCCATTCCTCACGGCCGCGTGTGAGCGGCGCCAATCCCGTCTCACCACCCGTTTCATAACGGCGTTTCCACAGCCGTACTGAATTACGGCTGGCGTGACAGCGGCGCGCCGTTTCACTGATATTGCCACGCGTCTCCCACAAGCCCAGGATGGCCTGGGCACGTCGCGCATGGTCGTGGTCACGCCCGCGTTGCACGACCTTCGTCAGACGCCGCCTGATCGGTCGACCGATCTTGGTTACACTGTTGTTCATCGGGTGGAGCACTCCTTGGTGATGGTTCAGCTTTAGCAACCGAACTGATCGCCAAGGACCACCCGAGTTCCCCTATATGGTCAGTATTTCTGCTCCGTTATTTAGCCTGGACGACGACGAAAAATCCCGCGTTTTCGCGCGCCTTGAACCCGTTCTGATGCCACTCGGCAAAGTTGTCTATGAACCGGGTGACACACTGAATCATATTTATTTCCCTATCGATTGCATCGTCTCCCTGCTCTATGTCATGGAAAATGGCGCTTCAGCCGAAATTTCGTTAGCCAGAAACGATGGCCTTATCGGGGTCGCCCTTTTCATGGGCGGAGACAGCACGCCGAGTCGAGCTGTCGTGCAAAGCGAAGGTTTGGCCTATCGCTTGCACAGCCGGCTGCTTAAACTGGAATTTAATCGCCACGGCAACTTGATGTATCTGATGCTTCGCTATACGCAGGCGCTGCTCACTCAGATGGGGCAGACCGCCGTCTGCAATCGGCATCATTCAATCCATCAGCAACTCTGCCGATGGCTGCTGCTATCGCTCGATCGTCTGCCGGATAATGAGATCGTGATGACCCAGGAACTGATCGCCAATATGATTGGCGTACGTCGCGAAGGCGTTACCGACGCTGCCCGAAAGCTCCAGCAGCTCGGCGTTATTGCTTACACCCGTGGTCATATCACAGTACTGGATCGACCCAGACTCGAACAGCTCAGCTGCGAGTGTTACGCAGTCGTGAAGCGGGAAACCAGGCGCCTTATGCCTGACATCCAGCCATTGCCGGTAGCCATAAAACGTATTCATCGAAAAACTAAATCCAGGCAAGCGCGGCAGGATCCCTCTAGCTGACTATGGCTCAGCTCACGCTTTTCCTGGTAAATGACTACTGGTCGACTAATGGGCCGTATTGCCTTGCAAGCCTTTCTTGCCGCCAGGCGTGCCTGGCTCGTTCAAGTCATTCATGTCGATCATGCCGCTCCCGTTCTTTCTGTGATCGTTGTAGTACGATTCATGCATTGTTTGGCGCTTGACCAGATTGTCTATGAAACGGGCGATGTTTTAAGCGACGCGTATTTTCCGACGAACTGCATCGTCTCGCTGCTTTACACCGTGGGAAACGGCTCCTCCAGCGAAATCGCGGTGGTCGGAGGCGCATCTCGGGGTAATTGGTTATCAGGACAGGTGCATTGAAGTGCTCGACCCAAGCACGCTCGAAATGCTCAGCTGTGAAAGTTATCAGGTGGTCCGATCGGAGACCGAGACGTTGCTGCCGCGAACTCATGCGGCGTGCGCATCCGCGATTCCCCATTGACCCAGATCTATCATCGGCCACGGCGAGCACAAATCACCGCGCGGTCAGCGACTCGTTCAACAGCATCCAGTACAGGCCCAACTGCGAAACGACATTGGCGAACTCGCTGAAGTTAACTGGTTTTCGCACGTAGCTATTGGCACCGCTCCGATAGCTGTTCAGCATGTCTTCTTCCTCACTCGACGAGGTCAACACCACCACGGGCATGAGCTTCATGCGATCGTCGGCACGAATACGTTTGAGAACTTCAATGCCATTGATTTTCGGCAGTTTCAAATCCAACAACACTACCGCCGGTCTGTTCTCGGGGTTGCGCGTCGCATAGGCTCCCTCACAGAACAGGAAATCGAGCGCTTCCTGGCCGTCGCGAGTCACGGTGATGTCGTTGACAATGCTCGCCTTACCGAGTGCTCGCAACGTCAGTTCTTCATCGTCCGGATTGTCTTCGACTAACAGGATTAGTTTGTCACTCATCCCAATTCTCCTTTTGACACAGTGGATAGTGCAACCGCGCCACTGCCTCCCGGGCTCAGATGACCCAGACGCAACAACTCACTAGCGGATGGTGATGGCACCGGACGCGAAAACAAATAGCCCTGGATTTCGAAATTGCCAAGACCGTCGAGAAACGCCAGCTGCTCCATTGTCTCGACCCCTTCAGCGATGATGCGTTTGCCCAGCGACACGGCCAGCGTGGCTATCGCCTCAATGATTGCAGCGTCATGTTTGTCCCCCAGCGCTCGAACGACAAACGAACGGTCAATTTTGAGACAGTCAAACGGAAGGCGAGACAGATATCGAAGACTGGAATAGCCAGTGCCAAAATCATCGATGGAAATCAGCACCCCCAGCTTCTTGAGTTGTCCCAGGATCGATCCCACTTCACTCTGCTCCTCTACCAGCACGCTCTCAGTCAGCTCCAGCTCGAGTTGGGCCGGGTCGATACCGGTAGATGTGAGGGCACGTGCAACCATGTCAGGGAACGCGCTGCTTCGGAACTGCTTGGCCGAGATATTGACTGAAACACGCAATCCAGGGGCGGTGCCCTGCCATTCTTTGATCTGCCAGCACGCTGTCCACACTGCCCATTCACCCAATTGAATAATCAGATCGGAATTCTCGGCTATCGGAATAAAGACGCCGGGCGAAATCGTTCCGCGATCCGGGTGTTTCCAGCGGGCCAGAGCCTCCATGCCTTTTATCTCCCTCGTAGTTGACTCCACCTGTGGTTGATAGTGAAGCTCGAATTCATCGCGAATCAATGCCAAACGCATCGCACTCTCGAGGTCCAGACGATCCGCAGCTTCGCGCGTCATATCTGCGGCGTAAAACTGAAAACCGCCCTGCCCACCTGACTTCGCGCGATGCATGGCTGCATCTGCGTTACGAAGTAGCGCGGCAAAGTCCTCGCCGTCGCGTGGACATATGCTTGCACCGACACTGACCGTGACATGAAGCTCCCGCCCTTCGATAATAAAGGGCGCACGAATACAGTCGTGAATTTTGTGTGCAATAAAAAGCACGTGGTCGTCACGTGCGAGATCCGTGGCAAGAACGGCGAACCCATCAGCTCCGAGTCGCGAGATCGTGTCGCCGTCGCGAACGATGCCGCGAAGGCGGTCTCCAACCAGTTTCAATAGCTCATCACCAATTTCTTGGCCAAATCCGTCATTAATCAGCTTGAAGCGGTCGATATCGACCACCAGCAGAGCGACCGTTCGCTCGCCACGGCGCCAGTAGGTCGTTGCCTGGGCGACTCGGTCGGCCAGTAGCGTTCTGTTTGGCAGATCCGTCAAGGCATCGTAGTTGGCGAGATACTCGATTCGCTCTTCGTAAGCCTTGCGCTCGCGAATGTCCCGCGCTATAGCGGAGAAGTAGTTCAAATTTCCTTCGGCGTCACGATGCGCAATCAAAACCTGTGAAACGGGAATCTCCTGTCCATCGAGGGCCAGCAAAGCTGTTTCGCCGTGCCAGATCCCGGCACCGGCCGCCTCCGGCATACCACGGCGCTCAATGAGTTCCTGTGCCCACGGGGCGTATAGCGTGGATACATTCCTGGTCGACAGATCCTCTCCCTCGAGACCCGCGAGCGCACGCAGCGCGGCGTTGGTGTAAATCAACGCCCCTTGCGGCTCACTGATCGCCACAAAGTCACTGGTCGCTTCGAGAATCGTTGCCAGCCGCGCCCGCCCTTCCTCTGCAATCCGTACTCGCGAGCGGTCAGCGGAGTCAGCGAGCGCGCGTCGCACGGCCGTCGATAGACGCCGTAAATTGCCTTTCAGGATATAGTCCGTGGCACCCAGGCGGATGGACTCAATAGCGAGTTCCTCGCCGATCGTCCCGGACATGAAAATGAACGGTATATGCGGGGCGACTTCGCGAACGACGCGCAAAGCGGCTATCCCGTTGAATCTTGGCATGGAATAGTCTGAAAGCACGACTTCCGGTTCTCTCGTTCTCAGGGATTCGCGCAAATCCGATTCGTGTTCGACACGTTCCCACTTCACCTCAAACTGCTCACGCCGCAATTCAAGGATTGCCAGTTCAACGTCCGCTTCCGAGTCTTCGACGAAAAGCACACGGAGCAGCCTGCGGTCATTCACTAGCGAGTTCATGATTTCCCGGTGGCGTCAATATTTCGTTGCTCAAAAATCAGCTTTGATAAGCGTTAGGCGGGATATCCGGCGCCAATGTGAAGAAAAATGCGGCGCCTTTCTCTGGGGCAGCATCTGCCCAGATACGCCCGCCATGCCGATGCACTATGCGCTGAACGGTCGCCAGCCCGATCCCCGTTCCTGGAAATTCGTTGGTGCCGTGCAGCCGCTGAAAGGTGCCGAAAAGCTTGTCCGCGTAGGTCATGTCGAACCCCGCTCCATTATCCCGTATGTAGAAAACCGTGCGGTCAACGTCGCGCATCGTGCCCATTTCGATGCGTGCTTGTTCCGCTTTCGAAGTAAATTTCCAGGCATTGCCCAGGAGATTCTCGAGAACGATGCGCAATAATCTGGCATCACCATTACCGGACATGGTGTGCCAGATCGAGACCTCGATTTTTCGCCCCGGATTGGCAGCGACCAAACTGGTGACGACTTCGTTCGCTATATCACTCAAATTAACAGGTTGGCTTTCGAGTGTGCCTCGGGATACGCGCGATAGATTCAGGAGATCCTCGATGAGCTGTCCCATGCGGTGAGTGGCACTTCGGATCCGATTGAAATAGTGCTGAGCGTCTGGGGATATTTCTTCTGGCAGTTCCTCCTCCAACGCCTGGGAAAAACCATCTATAGCTCGAAGCGGACTTCGCAGATCGTGCGACACTGAGTAACAGAACGCTTCCAGTTCCTGATTCGTAACCTCTAATTGCGCCGTCCGTTCCAGCACTCTTGCTTCAAGCATTGCGTTGAGCTCATTGATGCGCTTTTCCGCCTCGAGACGTTCGGAAATTTCGTGTGCCAGTTCGCGATTGGATAATTCCTGGGCAGTTGCGCGGTTCTCAATTCCGACAAGCATGGCGTTGAAATCATCTACAAGGTCGCCAACCTCATCATTGGTGATTTTGGACGCGCGGAGAGAAAAGTTGCCCTTGGCGACTACGTCACGCGCTACCGCGGCGATCGACAAAATGGGCCGTGTGATAACCGACTGAAGCCAGAAGGACACGCCTGCCGCGATTAGCAGCGCGAGCACCGTGGCCTCGACGACAATCTGGAGATAATCTCGAAGACGTTCAGCCGCAGGGTAATCGGCTTGAACGTAAGCCGTACCCAGAATTTCGTTGTTCGCGACAATCCGCTTGAAGGAAATCATCCTATTCTGTTCGACGGTTGTGCCGTCAATGTCAGGCAGCAGGGGTATTTCACTCACCGTAGACTTGCGACGATAAATGGCAAATTGCGTTCCACTGGCATCGTAGACCGCGGCGGCGCGGATACGGGGGCGGAGCGAAAGCACGGCGAGCGCTTCGTTTGCGGTCTCAGCATCATCGAATTGAAGTGCGGCCGCAGTTGAGCTGGCAATCAACTCCGTCTGCGTTGCGATATCACTCAGCCACGACTGCCGGTAAGAACGCAGCTCGTAGAATACAAGCGCCGTACTGATGACCACGACGGCGGTAATCGTCGTCAACAACACCACAGCCATGACCTTGTACCGAAGCGCCTTGAGTACTGCTGGCATCATCACGAGTCGCCTCCCAGAACCATCCTCGCTACGCCGAGCAGGCGGGAATTGATTTTCAGGCTGCGCCGCTTCGCAGACTCCAAGGCGATATCGAACCGCACCTTGTTCCCCGAGACGACGAAATTGATAATGCTGCCGGATGGAGGGGAATCGCCTGATTCCGTGACCACCAGGATCGGATATTCCGGATTCACGGCGGGCGGGCCGAGCAGGAGCAAGTCCGAGTCTCGTCCGACAAACAGGATATGCACTCCACCGGTCTCTTCCGGCGAAGTGATTTGCCGCACAGTTACCATCCGTCCCTTGACGGTTCGACCGGCAATTATTTGTTCGAGCTGCTGTGCCAGTTCAAGTGCGCCTGCGACGCCAATGACAATCGGCGTAGTGTCATTTTCAAACGACCCGGCTGGCCATTGAATATAGTCTCCGAACTTGAACAGGAAGGCTGCTTTGACCCGGTTCTCGGTTACCTGTTGCTCGGAATCAGCAATGGCGCTGCCCGATACCATCAATATCAGAATGACGACCAGCCAGCGCAGTGCGACAGGATCACTGCAGGATGGCAGCGTATGCCGGGGCGGTGGCCATGGCCATAAAAATCCGCTCGTCAATAGCGCCATGCGATCTTTCCGTATACGCCACGCTCAATTTCTGCCCGGCCAGGACCCGGAATACCGAATTCCGGATGACTTTTGTGCAGCAGATTCTGGCCAACGATTGACAGTTCGAGTTCTTTGTTTGGTCGCCAGCCGAGGCGGATATCGAGTTCCGGGTAACTCGGCACAAACACGCGAGTACCGGAATTATTGGAGGGCAATTTATCGACCCAGCGGAATGACGCATCCAATTCCACGTCTTTCTGCAAATTCATTGATGAACGCAATGAAAATTGGTGGTTCGGATCGGCCGTTTCATTCAATGCATTATTGAAATCGAAACGCCCGCGCCTCACACGGATATTTTCTTCCAGGAAGGTGTATCCACCGTGCAGACGCCACCACTGCGAGATTTGGTAGTTCACATCGAGTTCAGTGCCCCAGGTTTCGCCTTTGACGTTATTCTCGAAGAACAACGGAAAGAGCGTAACCGGGTCCAAGCTCGTACTGCGTATCCTGGCATATTCGTTATAGAAACCAGCGATCGAGATGAGAATAGTGTCAGTAACTTGAGTACGTAAACCGACTTCGTGGGCGACGACGGTTTCCGAGTCAAAGTCGTCGCCCCCTGTCAGAAGGACGAAAAACGGTGGGACACCTTGTGACAGATCGCGGTCGATGCGAGAGGGTGTTCTGACGGCGCGTGACACAGCCCCCCATAACATGTACCGGTCGGTGATATGCCAACGCAGGCGTGCACTTGGTTCGATCTCGAACCCCGTGTATTCAGTATCCTCGAGTTTCGTACCGATGGTCAGATACAGGACCTTCCCGACCAGTGCGATTTCGTCCTGTGCGAAACCACTGAAGAGGTCTTGATTCAGCGTCTCGGGCAGAAATCCCAGGCCTGGCGCATTTGTTGAAACGTCGTGGGTATAGCGGTACCCCAATCCCCAGACAATGCGGTGGCGTGTGCCGAAGGAGAAGCGATGCTGCAGATCGACATCCGCGGTGTCGAGCACGTTGCCGAATGTGCCTGCTGGCGCGAGGAGCAGACCATTGATCTCGAATGCGGGAACCGGCAGCGAGAGGTCGGTTCTGTCGTAATAGATTTGCAGCTTGACGTCTGAGTCTTCGGCGTAGGTGTGCGTCCAGCGACCCAGGACGTTGCCACCTTCGGTAGTCGAGCGCCCGCCGGCCAGAAGGGATTCCTCGTTGCCGTAATAATCGCCCTGCAGGGTGATGGTGTCCCGATCGGATGGCTCAGCATCAAGCCGGAAGCCACCTTGTCCCATGTGCCAGTTATCCCCTGCGCTGATATCAGCGGGGAGCGTAGCCGAGCCTCGCTCCGCGTATTTGCCGTAGACGCGCCAGTGGGCGAAATCCCCCAGCTTGCCGCCATAGCGCGCCCCGGCGAAACCCTGCAATTCGGTTCCACCGCCGCTTTCCAGATACAACCCCTGGGTCTCCTCGGCGCTCTTGGAGCGAATATTGATTACGCCGTTGACAGCATTGGCGCCCCACAGGGCGCCACCAGGGCCACTGATGACCTCTATCCGATCGATGTCTTCGAGCAGGTAGTCCTGTCGATCCCAGAACACGCCGGAAAACAGCGGCGTGTAGACCGTGCGTCCATCGACCATCACCAGCAATTTGTTGCCGACGTCAGAACTGAAGCCACGCGAGCTGATAATCCATTCCTGCGAGTTCTGTCTGGCGACGTTGAGATTCGACGCCAATCGCAGCGCTTCGGGGATACTGCTGGCACCGGATCGCCGGATGTTTTCATTGGTGATCACTTGAGCTGCCGAGGGCGATTCAGACAGCAATTCGGAACGTTTCGAGACTGAGACAATTTCCAGCTCCATGAGCTGCTCGAGTGTGAGATCACCCAACGCCACTGACGCCTTGTCATCAGCAAGCGAGGATTGGAGACAGGAGATGAGGCACAGAAAGCCCAAAGTGCCAAGCTGAAGGCGCAGACGCGCCCTCAGAATCGGGCGGCGTATCGCAGCAAGAATTCGCTGGTGGCTGCTGCTTGTGGCCGGATTGCGGCTGGGAATCATCGACGATGAAACCGACTCCCTGCTCCGCTGATCGCGCGCTGGATGCTGGTCGGATGATCTGGCCTGAACCGAACAGATGACCTCTGCGACTGTCAACGTAGGACTCGTTTCATCCGTCCATCTACCGCATACCGGTGACATCGAAATCCGGTGTCGCTCGCTATGAGCGTCGCGCGGGTTGTAAACCACGGCTGACAATCTGTTGCGCATCATACGATCCGGCAGTGTGAGGGAAGTCTAAAACCCGTCACTGTAGCGGCAAGGTTGTAGTAGACCTTTGCTAATTCGACAGCCTCCGGAGAAAGTCCCAGGCGCGACTATGGTCGACACACACTCGCCTTGCGTTTGGACCGGCAGATTTTCTGGCCGACCTCAGCGCTACCCGCTGCCGCACTTGACTACGACAATGCTTTGCGCTTTGTCGTAACGTTCACTCGAGCACTGACGTTCGGCTCCCTCAAATGCGTCAAGCCCGCACCGGCAACACGACAACGCCGGTGCCCACAATCGACTGCTCGCCATCCTGATTGACCGCGCCGTGCGCAATTTCGACACTGGGACGGCCCTGTTCGTCGATGAACTTGCGCTGCACCTCACCGTTGAACAACAGCACGTCGCCTTCTGGATTGTGCCGGCGGATCTTCGTCGAAGACGAGACCAGAAAGCCGTCGTCACCCATCCAGTTGGTCAGGTGATGGGTCATCCATGAACACCGTTCCGGGCCGTAATCGTAAGCCCCTGGCGCACCCACCTTAAGCGCGAATTCCTGCTCCCAGTGAACACGTTCCGGACAGTCCGGAATATTGAATCGATTCGGAATACCGAGCCCGGGGTGAGCGTGGATCATGCGCCAGGCCAGCTTGTTGGCGCGGATATACAAGCCGCCCCAACCCTGTGCATAAGCGATGAAGCCGGTGACTGTCATCGGACCTTTGGCCATCGTCGGTAATCGTTCACCGACCTGCACATCCTGCCAGTAGCGAGGAGTAGCGCCGCGCACTTCCTCCTGCGCATAAGTACGGTAGACCTCGGTCAGTTCTTCCTCGGTGTAGCGTTTTTCCGGCCGCGCCTTGACTTCCGTGTACTTGGTGCCCTGCTCACGCGCCGTGTCGCGTTCCGTTCGGAAACACCAGCTATCGACATCGGCAAGCTTGTCACCGTGCTGGTTGAAGTACTCGACGTGATAAATCTGCTGGATCGCGCGTCCGGCGAACTGGGTCTCGTGCGGCACCAGTGCTTTCAACCACGATTGCGTCGAAATCACATCGTTCCGCCGCGCATACTTGTGCCAGTTCCAGTTTGCGCCGGCCCACATGGCATGGATGCCCGGCAATCCACCGACATAACCCGAAGCGATACGCGAGCAGGCAAACAGAAACGAGGGCAGCGCGACGATACCGTGGTGCGCAGTGCGCTCTGCATACTCCGGATCGCTCCACAGCGGATTGTCATCGCCGATACCGTAAGCGTAGTGACGGATATTGTCGCGCGTCGCTTCGAAACACCAGGGTTCGGGTTCCTGCGCGATGCGCACGTCGATACGACGATGAAGGTCTTCCAGCCCCTGCTCAGTGATGCGCGGGAATGCCTCGCTCCGACTTGCTGTGCTCATCTCATTCGCTCCTTATCGTGTTCATGACGGTGCGGCCAGGCGCGCACGAAGTACATTGCGATTGACTTTACCAGCAGGCGTTTTCGGTAACTCTTTGACGAACTCGACCTGTCGCGGATACTCGTGCCGGCTAAGACGCTGTTGCGCAAACTGCTGGATCTCAGTAACGAACGCTGCATCGCCGTTGCGCGACGAAACGATGAACGCTTTCACGACCTGTCCGCGCGTTGCATCCGGCACCCCGATAGCGGCACATTCCGCGATGTCCGGATGTTTGAGCAGACTGTCCTCGATCTCAACTGCACTCATGGTCCAGCCGGCTGAGATGATGACGTCGTCTGCACGGCCGTTGTGATAGAAATAGCCCTCTACATCGACATGACCGAGATCCTTGGTCGGGAACCAGCCATCACCACGCCGCAGCATGATCTCACCGATGACTCCCGGTGCGCAGGGTTGAAGTTCGCGATCCATGATCGCGACGTCGACACCTGGCACCGGTTTGCCGAGCGAACCGGGTTTGACGGCGAGATCGTCAGCGCCCGGATAATTGACCAGGATCACGCCGACTTCGGTTGTGCCGTAGATGCTGCACACCGGCGAACCGAAAATGTCGCGCGCCCATTCCGCTGTGGCACTGTCTATCGGCTCACCGGTGAAGGTCTGCTTGCGCAGTGCGAAGCGATAACGCCCGGCGGTGCCGGTGTTCTTCATCATGCGGTAGTGCGTCGCTGCCGCCGACAGATTTGTAATCTGATAATCCTGCAGAGCGCGCATCAAGCGGTCGGCATCGAACTTGCCGGCGTAGGCCGCTATACTGACGCCAAGCGCCAGCGGCGCCAGCGTGCCATGCCATAACCCGTGACCCCAGGCTGGAGATGACGGGCACATGTAGCGATCGCCAGGCCGTACCCCGGTGCCGTACAAAGCCGCGATGGCCACCGTGACGATGGCCCGATGACGATGCCTTACGGCCTCGGGTAATTCGCGCGTCGTGCCGGACGTGTACTGGAAGAGTGCCATGTCGTCGGCCGCAGTCGGCACTGGCTGGCGCACGGCACAGGTCGCGACGTGTGCGAGCCAGGTATCGTCAGCAATCACGACTTCGGTACCGGCCGCAGCGGCGAGCTCGCCCTTCTCGGGCGCTAACAGCAGCAAAGCGGGCGTGCAGTCGTCGAGGCGCAAGCGCAATCCGTCAGGGCCAAAGAGCGTGAACAACGGCACCGCCGTCGCGCCTGCTTTCATCGCTCCGAACAGCGCAGCGTAGAACGCCAGCGAGGGTTCAAGCATCATCGCCACGCGATCACCGGGGCGGATGCCACGCTGTTCCAGATCGGTCGCTACGCGTGCGCTGCAGTCGGATAGTTCAGCAAATGTGATGACTTCGTCGTAGCCGTCGGCATGTGCCACGCGAATCGCAACACCGCCCTCGATATCCTTGCCGACATGACGGTCGACACATTCATGCGCAAGATTCAGGCGTTCGCGGCTACCGTCGAACAGCGCCCACAACGCTTCCTTGGAAAAATATCGCTGAGCATCCGAATAACGGGTGTAATCGGTCAGGCGGAAAGACGAATCAGACATCGCGACGCGAGACCGCCGTGCTTTGCAGCAGTTCGAGTATTGCATCGGCCAGCCGCGGCGCGTCGGCGGCAAGATCGTTGCTGTCAGTATCGGTGAGCCAGTTGCGGAGCGTTCCGGAGACGAAGTTCTGCGTAAGCACGGCAGCGAATGATACATCGACTGTTGCCGGCAGCTGGCCGTGCTGGGCCGCGTTGCGAAAGACCCGTTCTAGGCGCAGCAGCGCCTGGCGACGGATCTCGAGGTCGCGCTCCATCAACTGGGCGAACTCCGCAACCCGTTCCCATTTGTTGAACAAGATATCGAACACCTTGCGGAACGCCGGATCGCGCCCGGTCTGTTCGAACAGGTAGATCAACGTCCGCCGCAGTTCACCCAGCGGATCGAGGTTGCCCTGCAAAGTGCCGACCTCAGCCATCTCCTCGAGCGGCAGGCGGACGCGGTCGAACATCGCGTGGAACAGGTCAGTCTTATTCCGGAAGTGCCAGTAGACCGCGCCACGAGTGACACCGGCGGCGCTTGCAATGCCGGCCAAGGTCGCGCGCGAGACACCTTCGGCATGAAACACGTCGACGGCCGCATCCAGCAATCGGGTGCGCGTCTCCTGTGCTGCCATCTTGGTCTTTCGGGCCATGACTTGCCATTATACATACATGGATGTATGTTTGAGTCCCGTATCCAGTGTCTGCCGGCACGGCCGTCAGCGGTTTTGAGTTCCCCCAGCTTATGCGTCGTGTTGTCTCATCGCTCGTTCCGTTACTGTCCTATGCCGTGCTGGTCGGTCTCACCGGTTGCGACGCAACCGGTGCCGACACGTCGCCTCCAGCGCCACCGCCGCCTGAGGTAACGGTGGAAACCGTGGTGCCTAAGACCGTGGATCAGGTTGCCGAATGGCCAGGACGAGTCCGCGCGCGGCGTACGGCCGAGGTCCGCGCGCGGGTCGATGGCATCGTGACGACACGCCGCTATACCGAAGGCTCGGAAGTAGCGGCGGGTGCCGCCCTGTTCCAGCTCGATCGCGCCGAATTCGACATCGAAGTGGCGCGCGCCCGTGCGGCCGTGAAAAGCGCGCAGGTGACTCACGCGAAAGCCATCGCGCGCGCAGCGCGCTACGACAAACTCATCGTCAACAGTTCCATCAGCACTGAGCAGCGCGATAACGCCCGCGCCGATGTCTACGCCGAAAAAGCGGCCATCGACGTCGCCGCCGCCGAACTCAAACGCGCTGAACTCGATCTCGCGCGAACCACCATCACGGCGCCGATAGCCGGGCGCATCGGTCGCGCACTGGTCACCGAAGGTGCTCTCGTCAGCGGTACGCAGGCGACGCATCTGGCCACTATCGAACAAATCGAACCGGTGTATGTGGATTTTGTCCGACCGGCTGGCGGACCGGCCGTCAAAGCGACACCGGAATCGGCAGCAGCCGCCGTCCAGGTAGTGCTTGACGACACCCAGCCACCGCTAGCCGGGCAACTCCTGTTCAGTGAATCCAGCGTCGATCCGACTACCGGCGAAGTGACGATGAGCGCCGAGATCCCGAATCCGGCGCGCGTCCTGCTGCCTGGCATGTATGTGCGCGTGCGGCTGATTGAAGACTCGGTGACCGCTGCAATTACTGTGTCGCAACGTGCTCTACAGCGGAATCAGGCCGGTGCTTACGTATTACTGGTCGCTGCCGATGGCACCGTTGAAAATCGCCCGGTCGTGACCGGTCGAGCGCTCGGTCAACGCTGGTTGATACGTTCCGGCCTGATCGAAGGCGACAAGGTCATCGTCGAAGGACTGCAGAAAGTGCAGCCTGGTCAGACCGTCAATGCGGTCGAAGCTGCCGCGGCGACACCGGCAGCGTCCGGCGTCGCCGGCTAAGACCCGATGAGACGATAGCGGTGGCGCATTTTTTCATCGATCGGCCGATCTTTGCCTGGGTCATTGCGCTTGCAGTCATGCTGGCCGGTGCAATCGCCATCACGCGCCTGCCGGTCGCACAGTATCCGAGCATCGCACCGCCGTCGTTGAGCATCAATGCGACTTATCCGGGTGCGTCGGCACAGACCGTCGAAGACACTGTCACCACGCTGATCGAGCAGGAGATCAACGGCGTCGAGGGTCTGCTTTACATGGCTTCGAGCAGCGACGCCGCCGGTAGCGCTGGCATCACGGTGACGTTCGAACCGGGCACGGACCTCGACATCGCAAGCGTCGAAGTGCAGAACCGCATCAAAGCGATCGAGCCGCGCCTGCCGGAAGAAGTGCGCCGACAAGGCGTGCGCGTCGATAAAGCGGCACGCAACTATCTGATGTTCGCAGCCATCAGCTCGACGGATGGCACGCTCGATCGCGTCGCGCTCGGCAACTATGCAACAACCCACCTCATCGATCAGATCCGGCGTGTACCGGGCGTCGGTCAGGCACAACTTTTCGGCACCGAATACGCTATCCGCGTCTGGCTGAACCCTGCGCGTCTGACCGAATTCGGACTTGGCGCGGATGACATCGTCATTGCGATACGCGAACAGAATGTGCAGATTGCCTCGGGCGAGCTCGGTGGCCTGCCGGCCGTCACCGGGCAACTGCTGAATGCGACTGTGGTAACTGACAGCCGCCTCAGCACACCGGCCGAATTCGAACGGATCCTGTTGCGCACCAATGCCGATGGTTCGACTGTGCATTTGTCCGATGTCGCCACGGTCGAACTCGCTGCCGCTAGCTACACGCCCGAAGCGCGCCTGAATGGCCGCCCCGCCGCAGCCATTGGCATCAAGCTCCTGGCAACCGCCAACGCTCTCGCTACCGCGAAACGCGTTCGCCAGCGCCTGGACGAACTGTCCGCCTTCTTCCCGCCTGGCGTGCAATATGACGTCCCCTACGATACCTCGGCGTTCGTCCGCATCTCGATGAACGAAGTCGTGTTGACGTTGTTCGAAGCGATAGGCCTGGTCTTCCTCGTGATGTATCTGTTCCTGCAGAACTTGCGCGCCACCCTCATTCCGACGGTCGTCGTGCCGATAGCGCTGCTCGGCAGCTTTGCCGGCATGCTCGCTTTGGGCTTTTCGATCAACGTGCTGACGATGTTCGGTCTGGTTCTGGCCATCGGCATTCTGGTCGACGACGCCATCGTTGTCATCGAGAACGTCGAACGAATCATGCACGAGGAGCATCTCTCTCCGCGCGACGCAACGCGCAAAGCGATGTCGCAGATCACGAGTGCCATTGTCGGCATCACGCTGGTGCTGACCGCCGTGTTCATCCCGATGGCGTTTTTCGGCGGCTCTGTCGGCGCCATCTATCGACAGTTCTCACTCTCGCTGGTCGTCTCCATGGTCCTGTCGGCATTCATGGCGTTGTCTTTGACACCTGCGCTGTGCGCGCACCTGCTGAAGCCGGTGACTGCAACGACCAGGCGCAAACGCGGCCTGTTCAGCTGGTTCAATGCGGCATTCGATCGCACTACACGTGGCTATGCCGCGACGGTCGGTTATGTGATCCGGCGCGGCGGTCGGGTACTGCTGGTTTATCTCGCCATCGTTGGCGCGGCCGGCTGGATCCTGGTTCATCTACCGTCGTCATTTCTGCCCAACGAAGACCAGGGTTATTTTCTCACCATCGTGCAGCTCCCTCCGGGTGCCACGCATGAACGCACGCTGAAAGTCCTCGATCAGGTCGAAGACTATTTTCTCAACAACGAACCCAATGTCGACCGACTGATCACGGTCGCCGGCTTCAGCTTTTTCGGCAGTGGCCAGAACGCCGGCATCATCTTCGGCAATCTTAAACCATGGGATCAGCGCCGCTCACCGGAGCAGCATGTTCAGGCGATCGTCGGTCGTGCTTTCGGGTTTCTCTCCAGCATCAAGGACGCCATCATTTTCCCGCTCAGTCCGCCGCCGATACCTGAGCTCGGCACGGCTAACGGTTTCGAATTCGAACTACAGGATCGCGTCGGCCTCGGTCACGACGCGCTGACCAATGCACGGAACCAGTTGCTCGGCCTGGCTGCACAGGATCCGTTCCTGAGTGGCGTGCGTCCCGAAGGGCTCGAAGACACGCCCCAGCTCGACGTCGCCATCGACCGTTCGAAAGCGCGCGCTCTCGGTGTGCCAATAGCCGGGATCAACGACACGCTGAGCGTCATGCTGGGTTCGAGTTATGCCAATGACTTCGTTCGCGAAGGTCGCGTGCAGCGTGTACTGGTTCAGGCCGAAGCGGGCGCGCGCATGCTGCCTGAAGATATCCTCGCACTTCGCGTGCGGAATGCCGATGGCGAAATGGTGCCGTTTGCGAGCTTTGCCGAGGTGTCGTGGCGCGTCGCCTCACCGCGCCTGGCGCGCTACAACGGGCTGCCGGCAATGAGAGTCGCCGGGCAGGCCGCGCCTGGCTACAGTTCCGGCGAAGCGATGGCAGCGCTCGAACGGCTGGCGGCCAAACTGCCAGCCGGTTTCGGCTTCGAGTGGACCGGTCAATCGTTTGAGGAACGACTCTCGAGCGCGCAAGCGCCGACGTTGTTCGCGCTCTCGGTTCTGGTCGTGTTTCTGTGCCTCGCTGCGCTCTATGAAAGCTGGTCAGTGCCCGCCGCAGTGATGCTGGTCGTCCCATTGGGTGTATTCGGCGCACTGCTTGCCGCCATGTTGCGCGACATGCCGAACGACGTGTACTTCAAAGTTGGCCTGATTACGATCATCGGCTTGTCGGCCAAGAACGCTATCCTTATCGTCGAGTTCGCGCGCGATCTACACGCGCGCGGCAGTGACGTCTACGAAGCCACCCTCACCGCCTGCCGGCTGCGCTTCAGGCCCATCATCATGACCTCGCTCGCGTTTGTACTCGGCGTGATGCCGCTTGCGCTCAGCACCGGCGCCGGCGCTGCCAGTCGGCAGGCCATCGGTACCGGTGTGATGGGCGGCATGATTACGGCGACGGTACTTGGCGTGGTCCTGGTGCCGGTATTCTTCGTCACGGTGCAGCGATTGGTTGCGCTGCTCGAACGCCGAAAGCACGCTGACGCGTCGCTCGGCCGGCCACCGCAGGCAGACACTCACCAGCCCCTCTCATAAAGCAGCGGCGCCTCAGTGCGTCGCGTGCGCCTCGTCCGCAATCTGAACCATCAGCGTGCCCTGATTGGCGCCGACGAACAGCTTGGCGAATGCGCTCGGCAGTTTGTCGAAGCCGACATGCAGATCTTCGCGATGAATGAGCTTGCCGGCTTCGGTCCAGGCTTTCAGCTCGGCAACGCCGTCATTGAACCTGGCGGCGTAATTGCCGCATAGAAAACCTTGCATGCGGATGCTGCCGTAGATCAGCCGCATCATGTTGCGCGGGCCTTCAGGCTGCGCATCGCCGTCGTAACTCGAAATCTGCCCGCACAACACGATGCGTCCCTGTGGAGCCATATTGTTGACCGCCGCCTGCAGAATCTCGCCACCGACATTGTCGAAGAACACGTTGATGCCGGTCGGGCACAATTCGGCGATGCGCTGTTCGACGTTTTCGGTTTTATAGTCGATTGCCGCATCGATACCGCAAACATCGGTCAGCCAGGAACATTTGTCCTTGCCACCGGCGATACCGATGACACGCAGACCCTTGATCTTGCCAATCTGCGCGACCGTCGAGCCGGTCGAACCGGCTGCGCCTGATACCAGCAGCGTTTCGCCTGCGCGCGGTTGCCCGACTTCAAGCAGGCCGAAATAAGCAGTCAACGGATTCAAACCGTAACGGCCCGCGGCGTCGACGAAACTGATCCCGGGCGGGATACGGGTCGGTTGACGCAGCGTGGTGGTCGCGAGCGTGGTGTAGTCCTGCCAGGTCGAGATGGCGTAGACGCGATCGCCGACAGCAAAATCCGGACTCGCCGAGGCGATCACGCGGCTGACAGCCGGCGCCATGATCGGCTGCCCGAGTGGAATGGACGGGTAGAAGCTGTTGCCGGGTGGGTCCATCCAGTTGCGCATGGTCGGTGCGCACAGGAAGGCGACGTTACGCACACGCACTTCGCCAGCCGCCAGTGCCGCGTCCGGCATCGGCCCCTCGCGATATTCGAAATCCTCCTGGCGGAGCTGGCCTTGCGGTCTGGCGCGGAGCAGCCACTGGCGGTTCAAATCAACCATATTCGAAATCTCCCCTCATCAATGTACGGCTAGAGTCACCGCAAAGCCTGGCCGCTGGCAAGCCCTGCCAGACGTCTCGGTCGATGCACTGCGCGGCGAAGAATGAAGCGCGCATGCGCTTGCACTGCCAGATCGGAGGTGACGCTGCGCGTCAGATCCTGACCCGCGATGCGTAACGCCCGCGCACCGGCCGCACTGTCGCCAGCGTCGGCACGGCAGGAACCTGGCTTCGGCCTAGCCGCATAACGTGATGTCCGGCACAAACCGCGGCCGCCGTGTGACGCGCCCCTCAGACTGCCCGCACGATTACCTGCAAACAGGCACTCTGGCATTGCGTTTGCTCTCAGCGTGTCAATTCATACTTTATTTTAGACACGCCATGACTATGCATTCGACGACCAAGACACTGCTTCTCTGCCTGCTGCTGGCGACCGGTTCGGCTCGCGCGGCGACACTGGATCAGCTGTTCATGAACGACTTCGAGACCAACGGCATCTATCTGTGGTCGGTCGACCCGGCAAACATGACGCTTTCCTCGGCCGGCTTCGGCTCGAATATGAGCGGCTGGTCGGTGCAGTCGAATACGGGCGAAAAACTTGTCATGAGCGGCCCGACGCTGGCTGCTGCGGCCGGTCGCTTCAACGTGCTGATGAACTACTTGAGCAAGCCGTTTCAGATGGAATGGGCTGAGATCTATTTCAACAACGCGGTCCGTACTGTACGCGGCGTCGGGACCCTGACTTACGGCGACAGTGGCTGGTCGAACGTCAACAGTTTCTCGCACATGAGCGAGTTCTCGGTACCTGCGCCGGCCACTATCGCAACGCCGCTACCGGCCTCTGTGGTGATGATGCTCTCGGCGCTTGCGCTGGTTTCGTTCACCCAGACCCGCCGTCGCGCGATGGCCCGCTGAAGCTGCCTGCTAACGCGCGGATTCGTTGACCACACTCAGCGGTAGGCCACGAATTCGCGCCCGAAAATTTCACGAGCAATGACGCCTTTCATGATTTCGGGCGTGCCGTCACCAATCTCCAGCCCCATCACATCGCGCAGACGCTGCGTGTGTGGCAGCGAATTGTCGTAACCCATCCAGCCGTTCAGCACGATGCAGGCGTGGATCGCTTCCACCGCCGCTTTCGGCGCCAGCCATTTGACCATGGCCGCCTCGCGCGTCTGCGGGCGACCCTGATCGCGCAACCACAGGGTTTCGTAAGCAAGCAGTCGCGCCACGTGCAGATGACTCGCGTGCTCGGCAATCTGAAACGCATAGCCGGCGTGCCGTGCCAGCGGTTTACCGAAAGTCTCGCGCTGGCGTGCATGTGCCACGGTTTCATCCAGTGACTGTTGTGCAGTGCCGATGCAGGCCAGCGCGATCAGCGCACGGTTATAGTCGAACGCTTCCATGGCCTGGGCAAAACCGGCGTCACCTGCGCCGAGCTGATGATCGTGCGGCACGCGAACGTCATCGAAGAATAGTGAACCACGCTGCGTAAGTTTGCCGCCCATGCTGTCGTAAACACGACGCGTGACGCCGGCCGAATCCAGCGGCACGATGACGGCGCCAATGCCTTTTGCGCCGACGCCGCCCATGCGGGCGAACACCACGCAATAGTCGGCCGAGCCAGCCAGCGTACTCGACGCTTTCTCGCCGCTGACGACCCACTCGTTGCCATCCAGCGTGGCGCGCGTTCTGATCGCCGCAGCATCGGAACCTGCACCGGGTTCAGTGAGACCGAAAGAAACCAGCGCGCGACCGCTGGCCAGCGCCGGCAATAGCAGTTGGCGGAGGCGTTCCTGGCCATAACGCCCAATCAGGTCCGCAGCGATCGCGCACAGCTGGATGAACGTCGTGACGTTGTGATCGCCGCGCCCGATTTCCTCTGCTGCGATGCCGGCCAGCACATAGCTGCCACCGACGCCACCGAACGCTTCCGGCACGCGCAGCCCGGTCAAGCCCAGTTCGGCGAGTTCAAAGACACGCTCGCGCGGATAAATCTCACCGCGATCCCAGCGCGCGTATTCGGGCGCAAGCCGCTCCCGCGCGTAGCGCTGCAGCGTCTCGCGAAACGCATTCTCGGTCTCGTCGAAATCGAAATTCATCAGCCCATCGCCTGGACCCGTTCCGGGGTGACCCAGTAGATGACGCGCACTTCACCCGGCTGGCGCCACGGGTAGCGGTCCTTGCCCAGATACTTGCTGGCCAGTTGGTCGATGTGCGCGTCGCCGCCAGCTTCCGTTATTTCTGTCACGCTGCCCATGATCTGGATGTAACGGTAAGCGTTGTCGGGGTCGACGATCGACAGGGCAACCTGCGGCCGTTCGCTCATGTTGCGATCCTTCACACGCCCGCGCGCGGAATTGAGTCCGATGCGCTTGCCGTCGAAGCTGAACCAGATCGGCGTGACCTGTGGGCGTCCATCGGCCATCAAGGTACCGAGATGGGCGAGGGCCGGCTTGCCGGTCAGCAGGTCGAGGTACTTTTCGGGAATTGAGGCAACAGTCATGGGGATGCTCCGGGGTAGGCTGCGACGCGGACGGTCGCGGTGTTCCGCAGGCTATGTCGGGCACCGTGCAGGGTCAAGCTGCGGTCGGCGCGGAAACCTGACCTGCCTGCCATCGTTGACATGCCGCTGTTGGCCCAAGCGGGAGCCGCCACAGGACCGCCGTTGGGCTACGATAGCTCAAGCGACTAAGGCTATGCTTGGTCGTGTGCGTGATCGTCCTTGTTTTGGCACAGGGGAATGCCGATGAATGCTGCCGAACTGCTGGTGAAATGTCTGGAAAACGAAGGGGTGGAATACATCTTCGGGATTCCCGGCGAAGAGAATCTCGACATCATGGACGCGCTCCTGTCGAGTAGCATCACGTTCGTCACGGTTCGCCACGAACAAGGCGCGGCGTTCATGGCTGACGTCTACGGCCGCCTGACTGGCAGAGCCGGCGTCTGCATGTCGACTCTCGGTCCCGGCGCGACCAATCTCATCACCGGCGTGGCCGACGCCAACATGGATCGCGCACCGATAGTCGCTATTGCCGGCCAGGGGGCGACCACGCGCATGCACAAGGAGAGCCATCAGATCCTGGATCTGGTCAACCTGTTCGCGCCCATCACCAAGTATGCCACCCAGATCCGCGAGCCTGGCATCGTCGCCGAAGTGGTGCGCAAGGCGTTCAAGGTCGCACAGGCAGAGAAACCCGGTGCGGCGTTCATTGACTTTCCGGAAAACATCGCGGAAATGCCGGTAGTCGCCAGCCCGATACCGGTACGCAAGGCTTACACGCCGGCGCCGCTCGAATTCAAGATTGAACAGGCTGCACGGTTCATCTCCGAAGCCAGGCAACCGATCATCATTGCCGGCAACGGCGTCATTCGCCAGGAAGCAGCGGCTGACCTGGTGCGCTTCGCGGAAACATTACGCATCCCGGTCTGCAACACGTTCATGGCCAAAGGCGTGATGCCGTTCTCCAATGATCTCTCGCTCGGCACACTGGGCTTGAAAGCGCGCGATCTACCGTGGTTCGCGGTCGAAAAAGCGGACGTCGTGATCTGCGTCGGCTACGACATGGTCGAGTATCACCCTGACATGTGGAACCCCGACGGGCATAAGATAATCGTGCACATCGACGCACTGACCAGCGAAGTCGATGCGCACTACAACGTCGCAGTCGAAACGCTCGGCCACATTCCATCCAGCTTGCGCGCTATTGCCGCGCTTGCCTCGCCGCAGCGCAAGGTCGCCTTCGGCGCCGTGCGCCACGGCATCATCGAAGAACGTGCAGCGTATGCTGACGATCAGGGTTTCCCGGTCAAACCGCAGAAAATTGTGTGGGACCTCCGCGAAGTGCTGGCACCCGACGATATCGTCATCTCGGATGTCGGTGCGCACAAAATGTGGATGGCGCGGATGTACCGCGCCGAGCGACCCAACACCTGCATCATTTCCAACGGCTTCGCCTCGATGGGCATCGCCGTACCGGGCGCACTGGCGGCCAAGCTCGCTTATCCCGAGCGCAAGGTCGTTGCTGTGACCGGTGACGCCGGCTTCATGATGAATTCACAGGAAATCGAAACGGCATTGCGTATGAAGACGGCGCTCGTGATACTGATCTGGAGCGACGCCGAGTACGGCCTCATAACCTGGCACCAGATGCGCCAGTTCGGCCGGCCGAGCCATATTGCGTTCAACAATCCCGATTTCGTCAAATACGCTGAAAGTTTTGGCGCGATTGGCTATCGCGTGCAATCCGCAGCTGACCTCAAGCCAACACTGGTGCGGGCGCTCGCCGACGATACCGTGGTCATTGTCGATTGCCCGGTCGATTATGCCGAGAACATGCAGTTGACACGGAACCTGGCCGACCTCGTCAGTCTTTACGACATCTGAGCGCGCGCGCTAACGACGTCGACGCACAAACGTGCCAAGCGCGCTCACTGCGCCGAGCAGCAGCCACCCTGCCGCCGGCAGCGGCACAGCGGCCGTTACTGCTTCGGTAACGAGCAGGCGGACATCGCCCTGCGCGAGGTCGCGGATCATCTCGAACTGCCCGGTTGCAAATCCAAACAGCGCCAACTGGAAGACACCGGAAAGGCCATTGGCTGCTGCGTCGAGTACCGTCAGCGTGTCGCCAACAGCGAGATTGCAGGCGGCGTAACAGTGCAGCGCCAGCGTTCCACCCAATGCTGCCGTCCCGCTGACGACAAGCTTGTCACTGGCCAGCAGAGTCCCGATATCGATATCGAGGACACCTGTCGCGGTCTGCGCGAATTTTCCGACCAGGGTGAGCGTACCGGGCGAGGCGCCAGGCGCAACATGGCCGGCGTTCACCAATCCGGCAGCAGGGGTGATGATGGTGCCTTCGCCGGTCACCAGCCCGGTCTCGGCATTGGTGAAGACGCTGTTCAGGGCCAGTGTGCTGCCGGCACCAGCCCGTAACACGCCGTTATTGATCACAGCTGATTCATTCAGCGCAATGGTGCCGCCTGCAACGTCTGCTGCAATCGTACCGTCGTTGATCAGAGTCTGTGTGCCGCCGATATTAATTTGGCCGCCGATACTGCCGTTCTTGCCACGCACAGTGACGCCTGCGCCGATAGTTGTCGCCCCGTTGCCGTCCAGATCGAGCCGGTTACCCGGGCCGGTATCACCGAAGACCACGGTCCCGTTGCCGGACAGACTGCCTGTCCCTTCGAAACTCAGGATACCGTTGCTGTTGATGTCGACGGTTCCATTCAGGGCCAGGCCGCCAGCCGTCACCCGCTCGCGCGCGTTGGTGCCGGTCATGTCCAGCCTGCCATTGAAGGTCACGCCGTTCAGAAAATTAGCGCTCGAGCTGACTGCGCGGAAAATACCATCGCCCGACGTGTTGATGGTGCCGGACAAAGTAACGCCGTTTTGCAGGACGGTACTGCCCACGCCAGCGTTGATCGAACTCCCGACGTTTCCTGTGACGTTGCTGCTCAGCACCAGCGTGCCGCCGTTGATCGCGCGCAGCACACCATTATTCGACACTACTGACTCGGTCAGCGTGATGGTGCCACCAGCGACATCGGCGGCGATCAGACCATCGTTGACCAGCGTTTGCGTGCCGCCGAGATTGAGCTGCTGACCGATGGTACCGTTCTGGCCTCGCACCGTGATGCCACTACCGATAGTGGAGGTGCCGTTGCCGTCCAAATCCAGCCGATTGCCGGGGCCAGTCGCTCCGAAAACTATCGCGCCGGTGCCGCTCAGTCCGCCATTGCCCTCAAGACTCAAGATGCCGTTGCTATTGATATCGATGGTACCGTTCAGCACCAGACCACCCGGCGTCACCCGTTCGCGCGCGTTGATACCGGTCATATCGAGCGTGCCGTTCAGCGTGGCGCTATTCAGATAATTCGCCGACGAACTGATGGCTCGAAAGATGCCGTTGCCGGATGTGTTGATAACGCCTGAGAGCACGACGCCGTTCTGCACCACGGTGCTACCAGCGCCGGCGTTGATGGAACTGCCCACTGCGCCGGTAACGTTGCTGCTCAGGACTAAGGTGCCGCCGTTGATGGCGCGCAGCACACCATTATTCGTCACTGCTGACTCGGTCAGCGTGATCGTACCGCCGGCGACATCGGCAGCGATGATGCCGTCGTTGACCAGCGTTTGTGTTCCGCCGAGATTGAGCTGCTGACCGATAGTGCCATTGTGGCCGTGCACGGTAATGCCGGCACCGAGCGAGGTGGTGCCGTTGCCATCGAGATCGAGGCGATTGCCCGGCCCGGTAGCGCCGAAAACGATGCTGCCCGTTCCGCTCACGGTGCCGCTACCCTCGAAACTCAGGATGCCATTGCTGTTGATATCGATGGTGCCGTTCACCACCAGACTACCGGGCGTCACCCGTTCGCGCGCGTTGACGCTGGTCAGATCGAGATTTCCGTTCAGCGTGACTCCACTCAAAAAATTACCCGACGAACTGACGGCACGGAAGATCCCGTTTCCGGAGGTATTGATTGCGCCCGACAAAGTAACACCGTTCTGCACGACCGTGCTGCCGATATCGGCAACGATCGCGCTGCCGACGCCACCGCTCACATTGCTGCTGAGGATCAACGTGCCGCCGTTGCTGGCGCGCAGAATGCCGTTATTGACCACGGCCGACTCCACGAGCGTCAGCGTGCCACCGAGCACATCGGCCGCGATCTCGCCATTGTTCAGCAGTATTTGAGTGCCACCGATATTGAGCTGCTGACCGATGGTGCCGTTCTGTCCGCGCAGCGTGATGCCCGTACCTATTGTGGTCGTGCCGTTGCCATCGAGATCCAGGCGATTACCGGCACCGCTCGTGCCGAACACTATGGTTCCAGTGCCGTCGAGCGTCTGCGAGTTCTCGAAACTCAAGATGCCGTTGTTGTCGATGTTGACTGTGCCATTCAAGGTCAATCCATTGACGACACGTTCGCGTGCGTTGACGCTGGTCAAGTCGAGTGTGCCGTCGATCACGGCAGCGTCAAGGTAATTGGCGGAGCTCGAGATGGCCCTGAGCACGCCGCCGTTGGCTGTGGTCACGGTGCTGGCGGTGATCCGCACTCCACCCTGCCTGACGACGCCATTGTCGGCCGCGATGGTGCCGCCGCTGACCGCGCTGTTCAGCGCCAACGTGCCGCCATTGGTTGCCTTGAGCAGATTGTTGTTGGTTACGGCGGTCTCCGTCAGCGTAATCGTGCCGCCTGTGACATCTGCCGTGATCAGACCGTTGTTGATGAGCGCCGCGGTTCCGCCGACAAACAGCTGCCCACCGATGGTGCCGCTATGGCCGCGTATCGTGCCACCGGCATCGACCGTGAGCGTATTGTTGCCGTCGATGTCCAGACGATTGCCGCCACCGGTAGCGCCGAAATTGACTGCGCCGGGACCCAGCAAGGTCGCACCGTTGCGGACGACCAGTATGCCATTGCTGTCGATGTTGACAGCACCGCCGACGTTGAGTAGGTCGCCGAACAGCGAGAAGATCTGACCAGGAATATTCAGAGTATCGCCGGGGTCCACAGTCAGGTCACCGGCGTTGGCCGCGACATTCACCGTGACAACCGAGTTGGTGTCGAGGTCGCCACCGTCGATGAAGACATCGTCGCCGGCACCCGGCACCAGCCCGGTATTCCAGAACGCGACGTTATTCCAGTTGGCTGACCCGCCGCTCCAGGTCGTCGCCCCGCTTACCGATGGCATCGTGCAGACGGCCAGCAGATAGAGCCAGCGAAGCCGATGGCATGTCTTGGGTGCTACGTTCATGCGGAACTCCACCGGTGTGAGGACGGCAATGTAGCGAAATGCAAAATTCGCGCCGACAAAGATAAGCCGTTAAATTCGCGAGCGTATTTTTCGACTATACCGCCACGACCAGCGACACCGGGAGGAAATATGTAAAGGATCTTGACGCGTGCTACCGACCAGGCCCCCGCGGCCTTTGTCAACCGCCGCGGACACCGACCCCGATCACCGGATAACTAGTTGAATAACCGAAGGTGTCATCCGGCGGTCACGGCAAGTGTCAGGGCTGTCCAACGAATTGACAGGTCGAGCGAACAGGCGCTCGGTTCGACAGCGTCAGCGAAACGCAGCCGTTGCGCAGTCGAAGCCAGGGCGACGTTTTTCGATTATTATGGTGCGTCGCAATATTGCGCCCTGATTCTCGTTCCAGCCTGCGCTGCGCCTCGACACCCGCTGCGTGGACATCGCCATACGCTGATAATTTTTGGAATTCATGCCGTGCTGACCACCGCCAACGTCACCATTCAATTCGGTGCCAAACCCTTGTTCGAAAACGTTTCCGTGAAATTCGGCAACGGCAATCGCTATGGACTGATCGGCGCCAACGGCTGTGGCAAGTCGACTTTAATGAAAATCCTCGGCGGCGAACTCACGCCGACCAATGGCAACGTCTCGCTCGACCCGCACGAACGACTTGGCAAGCTTCGCCAGGATCAGTTCGCGTTCGAGAACTGCACTGTACTGAACACCGTAATCATGGGCCATGAAGCGCTGTGGCGGATCAAGGAAGAACGCGACCGCATCTACGCGCTTGAGGCAATGAGCGAAGCTGAGGGCATGCGCGTTGCCGACCTCGAAGTACAGTTCGCCGAACTCGACGGCTATACCTGCGAATCGCGTGCCGGGGAACTGCTCCACGGTGTCGGGATTCCGATAGAACAGCACAGCGGACCGATGAGTCAGGTCGCGCCGGGATGGAAGCTCCGCGTCCTGCTCGCGCAGGCCCTGTTCGGAGAACCCGACATCCTGCTGCTCGACGAACCGACCAATAACCTGGATATCAATGCCATTCGCTGGCTGGAAGAGGTTCTGAACGAACGCGAGTGCACGATGGTCATCGTGTCTCACGATCGCCATTTTCTCAACAGCGTGTGTACGCACATGGCGGATCTCGATTACGGCGAGTTGCGCATCTACCCCGGCAACTACGACGACTACATGACTGCCTCGACTGAAGTACGCGAGCGCATGATGACGAACAACGCTCGCAAACAGGCTCAGATCGAAGACCTCAAGCATTTCGTCAGCCGATTTTCGGCTAACGCCTCCAAGGCCAAGCAGGCGACCTCGCGCGCGCGCCAGATTGAGAAGATCAAACTCGAGGATGTGAAGCCTTCGAGCCGCGTCAATCCTTACATCCGCCTCGACCAGGACAAAAAACTCCATCGACTTGCGCTCGAAGTCGAACGACTCCGCAAAGGCTTCGACGGCGAACTCCTGTTCACGGATTTGAATCTCATGATCGCGGTCGGCGAGCGCGTCGCGATCATCGGGCCTAACGGCATCGGCAAGACGACGCTGCTGAATTGCATCGACGGCAGTGTGGCAGCGGATGCCGGCATTGTGAAATGGTCTGAGAATGCCAATGTCGGTTACGTGCGACAAAACCGCAGCGACGATTTCGCCGACGACATGAACCTCTTCGAATGGATGAGCCAGTGGCGGCAGAAAGGCGACGACGACCAGCGGGTGCGCGCCGTGCTCGGCCAGTTGTTGTTCTCCAAGGACGACAGCCTGAAATCAGTCAAGGTGATTTCAGGTGGCGAAGAAGCCCGCATGCTGTTCGGCAAGCTCATTTTGAACAAGCCGAATATCCTTCTGCTCGACGAGCCGACCAACCATCTCGACATGGAGTCGATCGAGTCGCTCAACCTGGCGCTCGAGAATTATCCCGGGACGTTGATCTTCGTCAGCCACGATCGCGAATTTGTCTCCTCGCTTGCAACACGCGTCATCGAGATGACGCCAGACGGCATCATCGATTTCCGTGGTGGCTACGACGAATATCTGCAATCGCGCGGGCTCGAGAAAGCCGCTCCGCGCCGGCTTCCCGCGACAGCCTGAAACCGCGGTCGCTAGCCGCCCCAACGCTCCCAGTAAGTCACCTGCTCCGCCGGCAGCCGTCGCGCCGGCCGCAGATCGCCACCGGTCAGCCAGGCTACCGGCAGCAGCGCCGCCTGCGTCACATTCGCAGGGATGCCAAGCAGTTCGCTGACCTCCCGTTCGTAATACAGATGCAACGTGGTCCACGCCGACGCCAGGCGCCGCGCGCGCAGCGCCATCATCAGCGACCAGGTCGCCGGCAGGATAGAGCCCCACATCGATGACTGCGTAAACACATCATCGGTCTCGAAACGCCCCTCGATGCACGGAATGATCATGACTGGCACGCGCTGCAGATGTTCCATCAGGTAGCCACCCGATTTAATCATTGCTTCGCGCTGCTGCTGACGTGGATCGCTGGCCTCGTATTCACGCATCATTGTCACGCCAGTGCGTGATAATGCCGTCTTGCCCTCGACATAGGCACCGGCCGCCAAGCGATAGAAGTCGGCAATCTTCGCGCGCAATCCGGCGTCTTTGATGACCATAAACCGCCAGGTCTGCGTATTGGCGCCGGTCGGCGCCTGCAGGGCGACGTTCATCGCTTCCATGATCAGTGCATCAGGCACGTCGCGTTCGAGATCCAGACGCTGGCGCACGCTGCGCGTCGTCGACATCACGTGATCCACGCTCGCCAGGTCGATGGCCCGATAGTCTTGGTTATTCATACTGATTCCTTGTTGACTGACAGCATGTATTCAGGTTTCCCAGGTGGGTTCGCTCAGATGTTCCCACAATTGAATCATATTGCCGTCGGCATCGTAGAACAGGAATGAGCGGCCGATGCTGGCACATGTCCAGACATATTCGGTTTGCGTGCGATAACCGGCTGCCCGTACTTTAGTGAACCAATCGTCGATATTTTCGACCTGCAAACCGAGCTCGTGAATGCCGGTGTGGCCGTAACGAAGGTTTGCTTCCGGCGTTTTTTCGATCAAGGGCATCTCGCATTGCTGCAGTTCGATCAGCGCCCCTTCGTCCGACGCCAGCAGCGCCATCTTGGAGCGCGCGCCTTTCTCCTTGAAAATGTCGTCGAGCAGCTTCGGGTACATGAACGTTTTGGGTCCGGGGCCCGGTCCGTCTGGAATCGTCGTTTCTACCACCGCCTTGAAGCCCATGACGTCGCGCCACAGATGAACTGCTTCGTCGAGATCGGTGACAAATATCGCCATATGATGAAAACGCATGTTGTTCCCCTCTGTTCGCTAATGGATAGCACTGCGTGGACCTACGGCCATTGTGCCAAAAGAATCACAGTTCCGGGCACCTGCCGCCGCCGCTGTCAGCGACTGTCCTACGCAGTGTAAGGCACGGCCGGGCGCAGATAGGCGCTGAGGTCTGATGCAGTGCAACTGCAGCACGGCTGACACTGTGCGTGCGTCGACTTCCTGCAATCAGGCACCGACGCACTGTCTGAAAAAGCAAGATTGAGGGTATTCCTATGGACTCGACCGCGGCGTTGTACGAACGAGAAGTATCGGTATCTGACCCGCTGGAAGGCGAACGGACCCTGTACGCATTGGCTGGCGGGATTGGCACACGTCATGACGCAGGCGAAGCGCCCGTGCGCAGCGCCATTGCCAACTTATGGGGCGAGTCCGAACCCATGCAGAAACTCTTCGATATGCTCGAACGGGTCGCTCCGACACGAGCCAACATTCTGCTGATTGGCGAAAGCGGCACCGGCAAGGAGGTAATCGCAGAACGCGTCCACCAACGCTCCAGGCAGGCTGGCAAGCCTTTGGTGGCAATCAACTGTGGCGCGATACCAGCCGGACTCATTGAAGCCGAACTCTTCGGTCACGAACGCGGCAGCTTCACCGGGGCCGTTCGCAGCAACAAAGGCGTGTTCGAACGCGCAGCGGACGGGACCCTGTTTCTCGACGAAGTAACAGAAATGCCGTTGGAACTGCAGGCCAAGCTGTTGCGCGTACTGGAATCAGGGCGATTCTATCGTGTCGGAGGCGACCGCGAGATAGCTGCAAACTGCCGCATCATCGCAGCGACGAACCGGGATCCGGAACTCGCGGTGCAGGAAGGAACGCTGCGCGAGGACCTTCTTTACCGTCTAGCCGTTTTCCCCTTGCGCCTGCCAGCTTTACGCGAACGCGGCCGGGATCTCGAACTGTTGGCCGAACGCTTCCTTGAGGAGCTCAACAGAGAGTATCGGTTGAACAAACGGCTATCGCGCAGTTCGCTGTCATACCTTCACGATTACGCATGGCCGGGCAACGTGCGCGAACTCAAGAACGCGATTCATCGTGCTTACATACTCGCCGACCGTGACCTCGAACTCGCCACCTCGCGCTTGCCTGTGGCAGCGACTCCCGGCCCGGATACGCATATTGCCGTAACGATTGGTACCTCGATCGCCGATATGGAACGCGCGCTGATCTTTGCGACTCTCTCGCGTTGCGAGGGCAATAAGCGTCAAACTGCAAGAATCTTGGGTGTGAGTATCAAAACACTCTACAATCGACTCAACGATTATGATCGCTTCGCGAGGAGCGCCAGCTGATGATACGTGTACTGGTGGTTGACGACCACGCTGTCGTCCGTGCCGGGATCAGGCATTTTTTTACAGATGTCGAAGACATCGTGATCGCGGACGAAGCAGCGACTGCCGATGCAGCGATTAGACTGGTGCGGTCTGCTGCATTCGACGTAGTTTTGCTCGACATTTCGATGCCGGACAAAAGCGGCGTCGACGTTTTGAAGCTGATCAAGCGCGATCGTCCCGACCTGCCGGTGCTGGTACTGAGCATGCATCCGGAATATCGGTATGCCATTGAACTATTACGTCACGGCGCCAGCGGCTACCTGCAGAAGGAAGCCATGCCGGTAGAATTGATTAACGCGATCCGCACTATTCATCGCGGCCGTCGCTATATCAGCGCGGCACTGGCTGAACTGCTGGCCAGCGAACTTGATCGCGACGACAATCGTCCGTTGCACGAACTGCTGTCGGCCCGCGAACGGGAGGTGTTCCTGGCGCTGTCCCGCGGCACCACCGTCGGCATGATCGCCAGCTCATTGAATCTCAGCGTCAAGACCGTGAGCACCTATCGCACGCGCGTGCTCGAAAAAATGAAGGTGGCGAACAATGCCGACCTCACCTATTACGCCATCAAGAACGATCTCATCGATTAAGCGACGGAAATCATGTAGGACAAACCCTGATACCGCTGCTGACATGGGCAGCGCGATAATCGCGTGATCGCGGCGCGGCGCGGCGCGGCGCGAAGCAACCATAAGTCCGCCACAACCCACACCAAGGACCACCTCTCCGTCATGCCGCAAGGTTCAGACGCTCCGCTGGCACCAGTTGACTCACCGCTGCGGGTGTTCGTGGTCGAGGACTCGCAGCGGGTCTGCGCGCTACTGACCGAGCAGTTGAACGACATTCCCAACGTTGTGGTGGTTGGCGCTGCTGCGTCAGAGCAAGCTGCCGTTGATGCCCTGAGCCACCTTGCTTGCGACGTACTGATAGTCGACATCAATTTGCGCGCTGGCAATGGTATCGGCGTACTTCGCAAGCTAAGTGCGATGGCAGGCTCGATTAGCGAGCCCGGTACGCGGATTGTGTTCAGTAACTACACCGAACGCGAATATCGCTTGCTTGCCGAGCGCTACGGCGCGAAATATTTTTTCGACAAATCGACCGACTTGATTGCACTGCTGACGCTTGTGTTGCAACTGGCCAGTGGCCACTAGCGGTCTTTGTCGGAGAGCGTCAAATATGCATATCGCGACAAATTTGGCTGCGCTTCGCAATGCCTGGTCAGCGCTGCCACTCACTATCACGCTGCTTCTGATTATCTGCGTCACACTCATCGTCGGCAACGCGGTGAGTTTGTGGGCCAATCTGAATGAGATCGAGGATGCCGGCGCCGCGGTGAACCAGACCTGGACTGTTATCGATACGGTACGCAGCGTGCAATCGCGGCTGACCGTCGCCGAAAGCAGTCAGCGCGGTTATCTGCTGAGTGGGGACAGCGCGTATCTGGAGGACTTTGCTCCGGTCATGACCGAGATGCCTGGCCTGCTGCGGACGCTCGAACTCGCATTCACCAGCGACCCGGCTCAAGCCGCGCGCTATATCCGTTTGCGCGAAAGCATTAATGCCAAGCTTGAGGAAATGGCCTCCACGATTTCACTTTATGCTGAACACGGCCTCGCGCCGGCAATCGATTTGGTCCACACCGATACCGGCATGAAACTGATGAAAGAGGTAGCAGGATTGCTGGCCGCCATCGACGCAGCCGAAAGAGACAAATTGCGGGCAAAAAACGAGCGCAGCTTCGAGCGTTTTCGCGTGACGACGACTCTCGGGCTGATCATCGGAACCGTCACCCTGCTCATCCTGCTGCTCTATTACGGCCACATCGCGCGCAGCGTGCTGCAGCGACGCAATGCCGAAGCCCGGCTGCGCGCAGCCAATGAGACGCTGGAGGCGAAAGTCGCGGCCCGTACAGCCCAGCTTTCGCATCTTTCACGCTATCTACTCCAACTCGCTGAAACCGAAAAAGCCGCGCTCGCTAACGAACTGCACGATGAGCTCGGTTCTAACCTGACCGCCATAAACCTCGACGTCACCGCAGTTGCGACCCGCCTGAAGACGCGTGAGCCGGCGCTCGCCGAACGTCTTAACCGCGCGTTGGACGTGTTGCACCAGTCCGTGGATATCAAACGCCGAATCATCCAGGGACTGCGCCCCAGCATGCTCGACAGTCTGGGCTTGAGCGCAGCACTCCGAATGCACTGCGAAGAACTTTCGCGGCGTACGGAACTGAAATGTGAGGCGGACTGTCCAGACGATTTTCCCGATGTTGGTCCGTCCGTCGCCATTGCGCTCTATCGCGTCGCCCAGGAATCACTCAATAACATCATCAAATACGCCCGTGCTGGTCACGTACAGGTTAAGCTGGAAAGCGATTCCCGTCATATTCGCCTGCAAATCGTTGATGACGGAGTCGGAATCGATCCGGATGTGACAGACAAACCGATGGCACACGGAATACTTGGCATGCGCGAGCGGGTAGCTCAACTCGGCGGCAGCTTTTCCGTTCGTGTCGGTGACGGCGGTTCGGGCACTATCGTCGAAGCACAGGTGCCTATCCGCCGCTGAATTCACCGACCGCCGCAGCAATCTGCTGTGCAGATTTCATTTACGCGTGCGAACTACGACTCGATGCGCTGGCCAGCAGTTTGTCGAACTCCGTCCTGATCACGCGATAGCATTCGCAGACGCATCCCTCGAGCCCAGTGCGATCAAGCAGGGCAATGCGGCCGCGACTGTAGCGGATATGGCCAGCACGCTGCAGTGTTCCCGCGGCCGCAGTTACACCTTCGCGACGGACACCTAGCAGATTCGCGATCTGCTCCTGTGTGACCGCCAGCTCTCCCGAGGTATGTCGCGTATCGACACTGCTGAGCAGCCAGCGGCCGAGCCGCTGATGGACGGAATGACGCCCGTTACAGATCGCGACCTGGACTATTTGCGTCATGAGTGCGTTCGTATAGCGCAATAGCGTGTCGCGTAACGCACCACCGCGTTCGAATTCGTGGCGCAATGCCGCCGCACTCAGAACGTAGGCCTGACCGGGCGTTCTTACGCATGCCAGGCCAGGCGTATTCATCCCACCCATGAATGCCGCGACACCCACCATACCTTCGCATCCGACCATCGCAATCTCAGGCATGGCGCCGTCATCGAGCAACATCAACAGCGAGACGTCACAGCTCACCGGGAAATAGACCTGCCGTATTTCAGTGCCTGGTTCGCACAGTGTGCGATCGGGTGGCATATCGATCACATCGAGTGACACCTGAAGCCGCGCCCAATCCGCAGCAGGCAATCCATCCAGCAGATGATTGTGTGTTTGAATCCGACGTCGTTCCATAATTGCCTTCCGAGGCCCAACGGCACTCTGTAGCAGCGTCATTTGAATGCTCTGTACCGCAGCGCGTCAGGATTTGAGAGATGTGGCGGGCGCATGGCAAGCGCCCGCCTATGCATCCACAGTGTTACTGACGCACCTCAAGGTCGTCATCGATAGCCACGGCGCCCTCGATATTGCGAGCGACTTCCAACGCGCGTCGCTCAGCAGCGGGACCGTCGACAAAGCCGGACAACTTGACCACTCCCTTGTAGGTGTCGACCGAGATTTGGTGCGCCTTCGTTATCGGGTCCGAGATCAGGGCCGCTTTCACTTTTGCGGTTACTACGGTGTCATCGAGGATCTGTCCGGCGGTGTGCGACTCCGCTGCGCCGACCTGGCTCGTCAACAGTGCGATGGCGGCAATTGCTGCCATAGATGTCAATCGGGTGTGTTTCATGGTTGAGTTTCCTGTGCTGTGTGAAATATGGCCATCAGCTATCGCGATCACTGAGCTAGTCCGACGATTGCCGTTTCCACCAGTCACGGTGCACTTGGCATGCCAGAAGAAATTCGCGAACGGAAACAACGAGTAGACGCGCGCGCTGCAGATCAGTGCAGCTTTAGCGGAGGCAGAGTTTTCACACCGATGTAAAATCTGCCAGGTTTTGCCGGAAGGTGACGCACCGTCCTTGTCGCGCCAGGCTGTTACAATTGCAGCGTCATGCCCGCCCTGTCGACTATCCCCGTTTGGACCGTCATTGCGCCCGTCACCGGATGGATCCTGCTGGGCGGTGTGCAACTTGGTTTCGGCTCTGCTTACAGCGCATTGCTGGCAGCTGGATTGGTCGCCTGCGTCGTCGCCGGTGTGCACCATGCGGAAGTCGTTGCGCATCGTGTTGGCGAACCTTATGGCACGTTGACGCTCGCTGTCGCGATTACGATTATCGAAGTGGCGTTGATTGTCTCACTCATGCTGGCCGGCGGTCCGTCCACTGTCGCGCTGGCGCGCGACACTGTTTTCGCCGCAGTCATGATCATCTTGAATGGTATGGTCGGCTTATGCCTGCTGGTTGGCGGCTCGCGATTCCGCGAACAGGTTTTCGGCCTGTACGGCGTCAATGCTGCACTTGTTACGCTGGCCGCTATAGCGGTCCTGACCATGATCCTGCCGAATTACACGGTCAGCACGCCTGGACCTGTCTACAGCTCGAGTCAGCTCGCATTCATTGCCGTGGTTTCTTTCGTGTTGTATTCGACTTTCGTGCTCATGCAGACCGTCAGTCACCGCGATTATTTTCTACCGGAGGACGATCCCGCCGATGAAGAACGGCATGCTGCGCGCCCCGATGCGCGGGTGACGACGTTCGCCGTCATACTCATGCTGGCATCGCTGGTGGCGGTCGTTCTGCTGGCTAAGGCGCTGGCGCCCGGCGTCGAGTCCGCACTCGATAGTTTCGGTGCACCCAAAGCGCTGGTCGGTATCATCATTGCCACGGTGGTCCTGATGCCCGAAGGGGTGGCCGCATTGCGGGCGGCCAAAGCCAATCGCCTGCAGACCAGTCTCAATCTCGCCCTGGGCTCGGCGCTTGCGAGCATCGGGCTGACCATCCCTGCCGTCGCCCTCGTCTCGCTTGCTACTGGCTGGACGCTGACTCTGGGACTGGACGTGAAATCGAGCCTGTTGTTCCTGCTTTCCCTGTTCGTCACGACGATGACGCTGGGGACAGGACGCACGACGCTGCTTCATGGCGTCGTGCACCTGGTGCTGTTCGCCGTCTATCTGTTCACGACCGTTGTTCCATGACTGCGCGGAACGGCGTCAGGCCCCCGGTCGATTGTCGAGCAGCTCGATCCAATGCATTACCGGTGTCTCGCCGCCACTGGCAAGATGACTGAGGCAGCCGATATTGGCAGTAACGATCGCGCTTGGACTGTCAGCGTTCAATGCGGCGAGTTTATTATCGCGCAGACGCTGCGATAGCGTCGGCTGCAGAATGGAATAAGTTCCGGCCGAGCCACAGCACAGGTGACCATCGGCAACAGTGGTCAGCTGGTAGCCGGCCTTCTCCAGTAGTCGTTCGACGACACCGCGTTGCTGCTGACCGTGCTGCAGGGAACACGGCGCATGCACCGCAATTCGTACAAATAGTTCTTGCGCCAATGGCAGCGGGGGTTGGGCGGCGAGGATTACCGACAAGTCCTTCGTCATCGCGGCGATGCGCGCCGCTTTGTCGGCATAAGCCGGATCGTGTGCGAGTAGATGACCATAGTCACTCACCACCGCGCCGCAGCCACTTGCTGTCATCACGATGGCCTCGATTTCACCGCCAGCGATTGCGGGCCACCATGCATCAATGATCCGGCGCATGTCATCGAGCCCGTCGTCCTGAAAACCGAGATGATGTCGCAGCGCCCCGCAGCATCCTGCGCCTGGCGCTTCGATCAGCGAAATGCCATGGCGGTCGAGAACGCGCGCCGCGGCGGCGTTGATGCGCGGCGCGAGCGCCGGTTGCACACAACCGGCCAGCACCAGCATGCGGCGCGCATGGCGTGGTGCGGGCCATATACCTGGCGCTGCACCTCGCGGCGGCACTTTGGCGGCGAGCTTGCGCGGCAGCACTGCGCGTAACAGTTGCCCGATGCTGAGCAAGCCGGCGAACGTGTACGTATGCGTCAAAACGAACGCGAGCGTGTGCCGAAGCCAACGTGCGCCGGTGGTACGCGGCACTTGACGATCGACAACAGCGCGCCCGATATCGACCAGTCGGCCGTACTCGACGCCGCTCGGGCAGGTCGTCTCGCAGGAGCGACAGGTCAGGCAGCGATCGAGATGGCGTTGCGTGCTCGGCCCTGCGCGCTCACCTTCCAGCACCTGCTTGATGAGATAGATGCGTCCACGCGGGCCGTCCAGTTCGTCACCCAGCAACTGGTAAGTCGGGCAGGTTGCCGTGCAGAACCCGCAGTGCACGCACTTGCGCAGGATCGCCTCGGCCTCACGCCCTTCGTGCGTATCCTTGATGAAATCGGCAAGACGCGTCTGCATATCGATCAGAATTCCGGGTACATACGGCTACGGCAGAATATACCGGCGGGATCGAAGACCTGCTTCAACCCCTCGTGAATGCGCTGATTGACCGGTGCCAGCCGCGTGAACACACCGGCGGTACGGTCACCACCACGAAATAAGGTCGCGTGGCCGCCGACGGCAGTGACCGCAGCACGAATAGCCGCTGCCGGCAGCGTGGTATCGCGCAGCCAGCGCTGAGCGCCGCCCCATTCCATGAACTGTGCACCACCGAGCGCGAGTGGGTCGGCTGTCGCGGGCATCGACAGACGCCACAACGGTCCGGTCTGAGCAAAGAAAGTATGGCGCTGCTCGCGCGCATCCCTCCACCACGCGCCAGCCTGCGCCTCCTCGATTTGTTCACCACCCAGCGTCCTCACTGCATCGGCGACCGCCGGTTCCGAACCCGATAAGCGCAGCCAGGCGCGCCCTGAGCACCACGCCGTGGCCGAAATCGGCAGCGGCCGCGCCGACCACCGATTGAACGCCGTAATCGCAGTAGCTTCGTCGAAGTCGAACGCAAGCGTGATCTCCCGTGCCGGTCGTGGCAGCACCTTGAGGGAGACCTCGACGATCACGCCGAACATGCCAAACGAGCCAGCCAGCAGGCGCGAGACGTCATAGCCGGCAACGTTCTTCATGACGCGCCCACCGAAGCGAAGCGTTTGCGCGCGGCCATCCAGCAGGGTGGTACCGAGCACGAAATCGCGCACACCACCGGCGCTCGCGCGGCGCGGCCCAGCGAGGCCCGCAGCAACGCTTCCGCCGACTGTCGCACCCGGCCCGAAATGCGGCGGCTCGAATGCAAGCATCTGCTGGTGGGCCTCGAGCAGCTCCTCGAGTTCGGCCAGCGGTGTGCCGCCGCGGGCCGTGATCACGAGTTCGCTCGGCTCGTACTCGACAATGCCGGCAAAGACACGCGTATCGAGAACTTCACCCACCAGCAATCCACCGTAGAAATCCTTGCTGCCACCACCGCGTATGCGCAACGGCGTGCCGTCGGCAGCGGCCGCACGCACGCGTTCAATCAGCGTAGCTGGCAGGTTCTCCATCAGAAGCGCGGCAACTCGTTCGCCGGCGCTGTCGTAGAGACATGCATGCCACCATGTTCGGCACACCGATGCAGCGTCGGAACCGCTTTACCAGGATTCAGCAGACCGGCAGGGTCGAATACCTGCTTGATGGCGTGGAAGATCTGTAGTTCCGCGCTGCCGAACTGCACGCACATTTCGTTGATCTTCTCGATGCCGACACCATGCTCGCCCGTAATCGTGCCACCGACTTCAACACACTTTGCCAACACCTCGGCGGCGAATTTTTCAGTCCGCGCGAGCTGATCGGGGTCGTTGGCGTCGAACAGGATGAGTGGATGTAAGTTGCCGTCGCCGGCGTGAAATACGTTCGGACAGCGCAACGCGTACTTGTTCTCCATCGCGGCGATGAAGCGCAATACTTCGCCGAGTCGCTTGCGCGGGATCGTGCCATCCATGCAGTAGTAGTCGGGTGAAATACGCCCCACCGCAGGAAATGCCGCTTTGCGACCGGACCAGAAACGCAGTCGCTCGGCCTCGCTCTGCGAGACCTGCGTGCGCGATGCACCGGCGCGCTCGAGTACAGCCGTCATGCGCGCGATTTCGTCAGCGACTTCCGCCGGTGTCCCGTCCGATTCGCACAGCAGGATAGCTGCCGCGTCGAGGTCGTAGCCGGCGTGGACGAAATCTTCGACGGCGGCGGTTGCCGGTTTGTCCATCATTTCCAGACCGGCGGGGATGATCCCCGCCGCGATAATCGCGGCCACGGCATTGCCGGCAACCTCGACGTCGTCGAACGATGCCATGATGACCTGCGCGTAATCGGGTTTCGGGATAAGTTTCACCGTCACTTCGACGGTCACCGCCAGTAGCCCCTCGGAACCGATGACGAGGGCAAGCAGGTCGAGCCCCGGCGCGTCGAGTGCTGCGCCGCCAAACGCTATCGGTTCGCCGCTGATGGTATAGCCACGGACGTGCAAGACGTTATGCACGGTCAATCCGTACTTCAGACAATGCACGCCGCCAGAATTCTCGGCCACATTGCCGCCGATAGTGCACGCAATCTGGCTTGATGGATCGGGCGCATAGTAAAGCCCGAACGGTGCCGCGGCTTCCGAAATCGCGATGTTGCGCACACCGGGTTCGACTACCGCTGTTCCTGCCAATGGATCGATATGCCGGATACGCATGAACCTGGCCATCGACAGCAGGACGCCGTCGGCGAGTGGCAGTGCACCGCCCGACAGACCAGTTCCGGCACCGCGCGGCACCACTGGTACTCCGAGCGCATGACAGGTGCGCAATACCTGCTGAACCTGCACTTCCGTTTCCGGAAGCGCGACCAGCATGGGCAGTTGACGGTAAGCAGTCAGGCCATCGCATTCATAGGGGCGCGTATCTTCGGCTAGATCGAGCACGGCCAGTCCGGGCGAAGCTGTGCGCAGCGCGCGTGCAACCGCTGAACGGCGTATCGGATCGACCGTGCCCTGAGGGGCAGTCATCGCTTCCAGGACCTGACAGGTTGTTGAATAACTACTGCGCTCGGCATGACTGCGACATGTGACGCTGGCCCGGTGATGAGGTGAGCGGCATCGTAGGCGAGGCGACGAACTCCTTCAACCAGGACGCGCCATTCGCACACCACACGCAATGGTATTGCACCTGCGGACAAGGTGAAGGCGACATATCCACGCACCGTGCAGTGGCCGTTTATACTGCGCCGACGGAGCGTGCTGCCCGATACTAGCGTTGAATGTCGAGGGGAATCATGTCAAATGAATCTGCGCCAGCGCTGCCGCTGACGGGCGTCAAGATAGTCGAGTTCTGTCAAATTGCCGCTGGCCCGTTCTGCGGGATGCTGCTCGCCGACTTTGGTGCAGACGTCATCAAGGTCGAACCGCGCGAGGGCGATGCCATGCGCCAGTGGCCGCCGGTAAATGCCGGCTATAGCGAGAATTTCGCCGCGCTGAATCGTGGCAAGCGTTCCGTCGCGCTCGATCTGAAGAATACGGCGGACCGCGATTTCGCCCGTGCGCTCGTGCTCGATGCCGACGTTGTCGTCGAAAACAATCGTCCAGGCGTCATGCACAGGCTCGGACTGGGCTGGGACTGGTTCGAGACACGTAAGCCAACCCTGATTTACTGCTCGATCTCCGCTTTCGGCCAGGTCGGTCCGCGCGCCGGCGAAGGCGGTTTCGATCTCACCATTCAGGCCGCAGCCGGGGTCATGAGCGTGACCGGCGAGCCGGACGGCGCCCCGGTCAAATGCGGCGTACCCGTGGCCGACTTTACGGCCGGACTCTACGGCGCGTTTTCAATTGCGGCGTTGCTTGCGCGTGTGCGTGCCGGCGGACCTGGCGGGTGCATCGACATCCCCATGTTCGCGACTGCGCTCGCCATCGCCGCACTGCAGACCAGCGAATATTTCGGCACCGGACGCAACCCGCGCAAACTCGGCTCGGCGCATCCGCGCAATGCGCCTTATCAGGCATTCCGTGCGGCCGACGGCTGGTTCGCCATCGCCGCCGGCAACGATCGACTGTGGCATTCAGTATGTGAAGTCGTCGAAGCACCGGAATGGTCAGCAGACCCCCGTTTCGCGACAACGACGTTGCGCGCCGAGCATCAGCATATCCTGCAGGAAATGCTCGAAGCACGCTTTGTCAGTGCCGGTACCGCCGCTTGGTTGCAGCGTTTTCGCGCCGCCGGTGTGCCCTCGGCGCCGATCAACGGTTACGCCGAAGCGCTCGCCGACGAACAGGCTGAAGCGCTCGGCCTGGTCCTCCCGGCAGTATTACCGGGCGGTCGCGAAACTCGCACTGTCGGTTGCCCGGTACGATTGGATGGCCAACGCGTGGCGATCTCGGGCGTCTGGCCCACGCTGGGTGAACACACTGACGCGCTGCGGCGCGCGAACGGAGAACAAGCATGAATGCGCGACCCGACACCATTGCTCCGTTGCGCGACTTCATCATTGCGATGACCCGACTCGTGTCGATAAACACGAGCGAAGCTGAACTGCTCGCCAGCACACAACCGCTCCTCGCCGCGCTCATTGCCCGCGACGACTGGTTGCCCAACGCCTGTGCCGAGCCGCATCCGGATCATTACTGCCAATATCTACTGCATTGCGACCCGCAAGAGCGCTATTCCGTGGTCAGTTTCGTGTGGGGCCCCGGCCAGCAGACACCGCTGCACGATCACACGGTATGGGGCCTGATCGGCGTCCTGCGTGGCGCTGAACTCGCCACCCACTACCTACGCAACGACAACGGCACCTACACGCCCGCTGGCCCGGCCGCGACGCTCCATCCCGGCGCCATCGACATCGTCTCGCCATCCCGCGGTGACCTGCACGTCGTCGCCAACGCCCGCACCGACGGCCCCACCATCAGCATCCACGTCTACGGCGCCAACATCGGCGCCGTCCATCGGCACGCTTACGACCCAGCTACCGGTACCTCCAAGCCCTTCGTTTCCGGCTATTCAAGTGCCTTTGTGCCGAATTTGTGGGACCGCTCTCTATCGTGCATTCAACGACCTGAATAGCTTCCTGGTTCCCCTGCAGTGCCCAGGCCGCGGCCGAACATCGCCACCGCGTTACCGGGAACCAGGAAGCTATTCAGCACGGCGTCCAGAAGCCGGTACTCTGGACGGCATCTGGCGCTAATTGTGATCAGCTTGCGCCACCACAGCACGCCCTCGACAATACGACCTCCACGCCGATGCCCTCATGGAGGGAACCGCCATGTCGACCGTAACCGAAACAATCACAACTGCGCCGCCGGTGCTCTGCACTATCGACGACGGCATTGCGACGATCACGCTGAATCGCCCCGAGCGTTACAACACGCTGACCAGTGAAGTCATTGCTGCCGTCAGCGAACAACTGAGCGCGTTGGCCGATGACGCTGACGCGCGTGTCGTCGTTATAAACTCGACCGGCAAGGCGTTTTCCACCGGACACGACCTGAAGGAAATGAACGCCAACCGCAGCGAAGCGTTCTACCGCCAGTTGCTGGCGGATTGCGCGAAGATGATGCAGGCGATCGTCGCTCTGCCGCAGCCGGTCATTGCCTCAGTTCAGGGCATCGCGACGGCTGCGGGCTGCCAGCTTGTCGCCAGCTGCGATCTGGCGGTGGCCGGGCGCAGTGCACGGTTCGCGACCAACGGCATTCAGAACGGACTGTATTGCGCCACCCCGTCAGTCGCGTTGTCGCGCGTCGTGCAGCGTAAACATGCACTTGAAATGCTGCTGACTGGGGATTTCATCGATGCCGAACGAGCGTACGAGACAGGGCTCGTCAATCGCGTTGTCGAGGATGCGGAATTATCCGCAGCGACGCGTGAGCTCGCCCGGCGTATCGCCGAGAAATCGCAGCTCGCCGTGCGGCTCGGCAAAGCTTCATTTTATCGCCAGGTCAACCAACCGCTGGACGCTGCTTATCGTTCGACGTCAGCCGACCTCGTCTGCAATCTGCTCGCTGCCGATGGTATCGAGGGCCTGAATGCGTTCATCGAAAAACGCCCACCGCGCTGGACCGACCGCTGAAACCGGCTGGCGACTTCCCCAAGGAATACCGACAAAAGACATGAGCAGCAATCCTTACGAACAGGCGCTCGATCAGGTGCCGGCGAACTATCAGCCGCTATCGCCGCTCAGCATGATTGCACGCACGGCCGCCGTCTATCCAGAACGTCTTGCCGTCGTGCACGGGGAGCGCCGATTTACCTGGGCGCAGACCTATACGCGCTGCCGCAAGCTCGCTTCGGCGTTGCAGCGGCGCGGTATCGGGCGGGGCGACACGGTCGCCGTTCTCGCCACCAACATCCCGGCATTCTACGAAGGGCTGTTCGGCATTCCGGCAGTCGGCGCGGTCATCAATCCAATCAATATCCGCCTCGATGCCGATGCGATCGCGTTCATACTCGATCACGGCGAAGCGAAAGTCCTCCTGACCGACACCGAGTTCGCGCCGGTCGTACGCGAAGCACTTGCTCGCGCTACGGTCAAACCACTGGTAATCGACATTGCCGACGTCGACGCGCCCTGTCACGAGCGGCTCGGCGAGATGGAGTACGAGGATTTCATTGCCGATGGCGATGCCGATTTTCCATGGACGCTGCCGGATAACGAATGGCAGGCGATGGCGCTGTGCTACACCTCGGGCACGACCGGCAATCCAAAAGGCGTGGTCTATCATCATCGCGGCGCCTACCTGAATGCGCTCGGCTGCGCGATGGCCTGGAACATGGTCCATCACCCGGTCTATCTGTGGACGCTGCCGATGTTCCACTGTTGCGGCTGGACCTTCCCGTGGACCATAGCGGCATATGCCGGCACCAATGTCTGCCTGCGCCGTATCGCGGCGAAACCGATATTCGATGCCATCGCCGATCTCGGCGTGACGCATTTCTGCGGTGCGCCCATCGTGCTGAATTTCATCATTCACGCGAGCCCGGCCGACAAGCGCCCGCTGCCGCGCACAATCGAAGTGATGACGGCCGGCGCAGCGCCGCCTGCCGCCATCCTGAAATCGATGCAGCAGAGCGGCTTTCATATCACGCACACGTACGGCCTGACCGAAGTCTATGGCCCGGCCGTGTTCAACGCACCGCAGGACGACTGGGCGACGCTCGACGACGACGCACTGGCCGAGAAACTCATCCGCCAGGGCGTGCGCTATCACGTGCTGGAAGATTTGGACGTGATGGATCCGGAGACCATGCAGCCGGTACCGCGCGATGGCGAGACCATCGGCGAAATCATGTTCAAAGGCAATGTCGTCATGCGCGGCTACCTGAAGAACAGGCAGGCCACCGAAGAATCACTCGCCGACGGTTATTTTCACTCGGGCGACCTCGCCGTCATGCATCCCGACGGTTATCTGCAAATCAAGGATCGTTCCAAGGACATCATCATTTCAGGCGGCGAAAATATCTCGTCGATCGAAGTCGAAGAAGTGCTGTACAAGCACCCCGCCATACTCGAAGCGGCAGTCGTCGCCCGCCCCGATGACAAATGGGGCGAAACACCCTGCGCTTTCGTGACGCTGAAAGCGGGCGCCGAACCCGTCAGTGCCGAGTCTGTCATCACCTATTGCCGCGAACACATCGCGCGCTTCAAGGCACCCAAGACAGTCGTCTTCGTCGAACTGCCAAAAACCTCGACCGGTAAGATCCAGAAATTCAAACTGCGCAAATTGGCCGATGAGATGGGGAGCCTTTGAGCGCCTGCGCTTCGTGATATCCGATGCGCGCTAGCAGGTCTGATCGAAAGTGCCGGGGTTTCGGCGGCGTCGCGCTGGCCCTGGTGGACCAGACTTCTTTTACGGTCCGCCAGGGCCAGCACGACGCCACCTGGTTCGGAATCGTAACCATGGAGTCGCCAGCTCCGTGCCGACGTCGCAACGCTGAGCAAGGTGCCGGCCAGTTTGCCCCTGGCGACCGTAAAAGAAGTTCTGGTCACCAGGGGCAAACTGGCCGGCGCCGAACCCTCGGCACCCAAGCAAAGACGCCCTGATATTTCAGTTGAACAGCCAGGGTGCCGCGTTGCGATGCTGCGCTTCGAACGCGCGGATGGCATCCGCGTGGGTCAGCGTGACGCCGACGTCGTCGAGGCCGTTCAGCAAGCGGTCTTTGAGGCCGATGTTGAAATCGAAAGGGAACGTCTCACCACCCGGGGTCGTCACCTGTTGGGCGGCGAGATCGACCGTCAGGCGATAGCCCGGTTTGGCGGCTTCCTCGCGAAACAGCTGCTCGACCGTCGTTGCGGGCAATGCGATCAGCAACAAACCGTTCTTGCATGAATTGCTGAAGAAGATGTCGGCGAAGCTTGGCGCAATCAACGCTCGGATGCCGAAATCGAACAGCGCCCATGGCGCGTGTTCGCGCGATGAGCCGCAGCCGAAATTATCGCGACAGAGCAGGATCTGCGCACCCTGGTAGCGCGACTGATTGAGCACGAAGTCCGGATTGAGTGGCCGGCCCTCATTCGGTTTGTCCGGTTCGCCTTTGTCGAGATAGCGCCATTCGTCGAACAGATTGGGGCCGAAGCCGGTCCGCTTGATCGATTTCAGGAACTGCTTGGGAATAATCGCATCGGTATCGACATTCGGGCGGTCGATAGGCGCGACCAGGCCGGTCAATCGGTTGATCGGTTGCATGTTAAAACTCCCTGACGTCGACGAAATGCCCGGCCACTCCGGCAGCGGCGGCCATCGCCGGGCTGACCAGATGAGTGCGTCCGCCACGACCTTGACGACCCTCGAAATTCCGATTCGACGTACTGGCGCAACGCTCGCCCGGTTCCAGCTGATCGGGATTCATGCCCAGGCACATCGAACAGCCTGGCTCGCGCCATTCAAATCCGGCCGCAATGAAGATGCGGTCGAGCCCTTCACGCTCGGCCTGCTGCTTGACTAGACCGGAACCCGGTACAACGAGTGCCGCACGCACATTGGCGGCACGCTTGCGGCCCTTGATGACAGCAGCAGCGGCGCGCAGATCTTCGATGCGTGAATTCGTGCACGAACCGATGAAGACCTTGTCGACCGGAATCGAAGTAATCGGGGTGCCAGGCTCGAGATCCATGTATTTCAGCGCGTTCTGCATGCCGATGCGTCGGGTCTCGTCGTCGGTATCGGCAGGGTCCGGCACGCGACCATTGACCGGAACGACCATCTCGGGCGAGGTTCCCCATGAGACCTGCGGTTCGATGCTGCTGGCATCGATAATGACTTCCGTATCGAAATGGGCGTCACCATCGGAATGCAGCTGTTGCCAAGCCGCGAGGGCGCGCGTCCACAGCTCTCCTTGCGGCGCGAACGGGCGCCCCTCGACGTAAGCGCGGGTGACGTCGTCAAAAGCAATCAGCCCGGCGCGGCCGCCCGCTTCTATCGACATATTGCACACCGTCATGCGCCCTTCCATGCTCAACGCACGAATGGCTTCGCCTGCATATTCGATGGTGTGACCGGTAGCACCAGCGGTGCCGATGTCGGCAATGATGCGCAGGATCAGATCTTTGGCCGTCACGCCAGGCCCGAGCGCACCGTTGACAGTTATGCGCATATTGCGCGCTTTGCGCAGGACCAGACATTGCGTCGCCATCACATGCTCGACTTCGGAAGTACCGATGCCGAAAGCGAACGCGGCCAGTGCGCCGTTGGTCGCCGTATGCGAGTCGCCGCAGACGATAGTCATGCCGGGCAGGCTCCAACCTTGTTCGGGCCCGGTGACGTGGACGATGCCCTGACGAATATCGCCGACATCGTGGTGCAGGATATCGTGCTTACGACAGTTCGCGCTCAGCGTCTCGAGCTGCAAGCGGGCTACCGGGTCGGTAACGTTAGTGACATCGATCGTCGGTACGTTATGGTCGGAAACCGCCTTGGTCGACAGTGCCCGCCACATCGCCCGCCCGGCCAGGTCCAGTCCTTCGAACGCCTGTGGCGTCGTTACTTCATGGACGATATGCCGGTCGATGTAGACCAGCGAGGTGCCATCGTCAAAATCGCGGACGAGGTGGCTGTCCCAAATCTTGTCGAAAAGTGTCTTTCCGCTCATGGCTTCGTTCCGCTCGGCGAGGGGGCTCGATTCTAAAGAGGCTCGATGCAATATGCTACTCGCAACCTTTCCGTGCCACTTTGCTACCCATGCCCAAGCGCACTAGGCGTTACCAATCCATCGCTCGCTTTAAGAGGCGCTCGCCCAGCGCGGCATAGGCCATCGCCATTGGGAGGATCATAGGCGCGCTATAGCGAGCAATATTCAACGAGATGAAGGCGTGGAATAAGCAATTGAGCGTCACGACGCCGAGTATGATCAGGAAAACTTGACGAAGTGGCGCGCGAAGCCGCCCGCCAATTGCCCATACCACGACGGCCAAGCCGACCAATCCGAAGTAGCTATTGAGCGTGACGCCACGCCAATAAAGCAGGAGCGTTACTTTAAGATGGTTGGCAATATCATCAAGAACGTACTCTCGCAGTACCCAGCCAGGTTCGACCTTCTTCTGGCCCGCCGAGTAGGTCGAAACTGATGCCCCGCTACGGCGCAAGATTTCCTGCTGGATTTCGCCAGCTACCTGGCGATTGAATCCGCGTTCATCGCTGAGATCGAGCCGCTGGTATTGTGCCGGGCGGAACAGTCGTCGCGCGAGTGAATCACCGAAGTCCGGAATCCAATACACCCAAGCGGATAGATATTCATCAGGCGTCATGCGGTTGTATGCAATGCGGTACGAAAGCGTGTGTGCGCCATAGCTGACCGTCATGACAGGCTTACCATAGATGGTTGCATTGCGCACCAACCATGGCGCTAGCACCATTGAAAAGACGAGGGCGAAGACTGCCACGCCCTGCAAAAGCACCGTACGACGACTTCTGGACGAAAGCATGATGGTGACAAATGAACACGGCAGAAGCAGACAAAAGAGATAGAAAAATACCGGCCGTGCAAGTGCGCAAAAACCAAGTGTTATCCCGGCAATCAACCAGTAGCGTAAGGTCGACGTTGTCAAAGCGCGCCCTAACGCCACCAGACAGACCATAAATATAGGAAGGTATAGACCTTCCGAGTTGTATTGATTCGCATATTCAAACATTGCGCCGGACGACAAAATCGCGGCCGTCGTCATGTAGGCAAACGGCCAATTGCCGGATATCACTGCAAGTTGAAACGCGACCCAGGACAGACAGACGCTCCAGAGCAAGAGTTGGAAGATATTGGATATCACACTCGTGTATACACAAGCGCTAGCCTGGGGTGGCGCCGACAATAGACAACGAGTCTGTTGAAGCAGTCGCGGGCTCAAGCGCATCGCAAGCGCATGAACTGCTGGCACTAATGGCGTGATGCGGGCAGTAGGCTCCGGTGCTTCGTCAACTCTCCCTCCGACGATAGCGCCAAATACGCCATGACGTGCCAGCGCATAAGCGTGACTGAGATAAACAAGTTCATCTGATTGCGGTACGCGAGGTTTGATCGCAATTGCGCCGACAGCAAGAACCAGCGCTGCCAATATCAGGGCGTGAATCCTGGAATTGGTCACCGCCATCACGACTCTGACCGGGTGTCCTTGCAATCTTCGTAATAAAGAATATCGCGACCGACGGTGGCGCAACGATGAAACACCGGCAGCGGCATCATGTGCTTAAGAAACGAATGCGCGTACGGAAAGAAGTGGATGTGAAGATTGAATGTGTACAACGCTTCTCGTTCGCGTGGCACAACGATAATCAGCCGCTTCGCCGCCACACGCCGGAGTTCTCGGATCGCACCATGTAAATCAGCGATGTGCTCCAGGGTATGCGTGCAGATAACTGTATCGTAGCTGCGATCGGCAAAGGGCAGCGCTTCGACGCGGCCCGTGTGAAACGCCACCTTAGGATAGCGCGCGCGGACCTCGTCGCTGACCACGAAATCGATTGCGCTGACCTGTGCCTCGACTACACGCGTCATCAGGTCGGCGACAAAACCGCGACCGCAGCCGACGTCCAGAATTGTGCCGCCAAGCACCAATGCCGGCAGTCGTTCGAGACATTCTGCATCGCAGTCGGTTGGTGTATCCAATCCCGGGAAGCTTCGGTAATAGGTTGCATACGCTTCGTTGGTCATGCCTGGTACGGACTGTCGGAAGTGAGTTTGATACTGCGTCTTGCCACGGTAGTAGAGCCAGTTCAACGCATAGCCCAAGAAGCTATCGCGGATTGCCGGCGGAATGATGTCTTCAAGGACGTAGCGCACCACGTTGATCAGCGATCGGCTGTTCATGATGGGCGCAGTAAAACTAGGAACTTCACTAGGGAGTATCTGGCTAAGGTCATCGATATTAATAGCAAAGTTCATGGGTGCAGGAAACATAAACCGCTATTCGGGAGCCGGCGATTGTCGTCGTCTCCAGTACTCGACCCGCTGGAACTCGGCTACACTGCCGCGCTCGACAGGCGCGCGTCACTGCCCGCCATAACGGTCGAAACGACTTCGGAGCCTGCCGCAACATGACTAAAATCCTGCTTGTCGTCCTCGTACTGCTGTTTGCTTCGCCAGACAGTCGCGCTGATTTCAATGATGGCGTCGTCGCGCTGATGACCGGCAAATATGCAGAAGCGCTGCAGACGTTCGTCCCACTGGCCGAAGCCTCCAACCACGCTTTCGCGCAGTATTTCCTGGCGCGCATGTATGCGGATGGCCAGGGTGTGCCGAAAGACGCCAAGATCGCTGCGCAGTGGTATCAGAAAGCCGCCGAGCAGGGCGTGGCCGATGCCCAGTATCGCTTGGGCGCGCTGTACGAGGCTGGCGAAGGCGTACCGAGCGACATGGAATACGCCTATGGCTGGTACAGCGTCGCCGCACACCTCGGCAATGCGAAAGGCGTCACCGCGACGCAGCAGGCTAAATCCAAGCTGTCTGAATCGGAGCAGGTCGAAGCGGAAAAACTATCGCGCGACTTGATCAACAAATTCGGCAAGATTCCCGAAAGCACCGCGCGTTCGCAGTGAGCAGCTAAGAATTGGCGCGCTGCGGTCTCAGACCCGCAGATTGACGTAGGCGCCGCGCGCCGCCGACGTATTCGCGCCGCCCATACGGTGGATCAGATCGGCCAGCATGGCCGCAGCGGGGGTCACTGCGTCGCGTCGTGCATCGTGGCGAAATGCCAACCGATGCTGTTCGGCACCGGTACGCACACTCCGCATAGGAGTGAGCTCGTCGCTGCTGACCGCAACCTCATCATGTCTGCTGATGCGGCGTGCCGCAGCAGGGAGCGCCCTGGTTGCGCCAGGAACGACGTCCATTGAACGCGGATTGACGCGCATGTCAGGTCGCTGCGCTCGCTACTGACTGTCCGAGCCCCTTCTGGGCGCGCTGCATGAGTTTATCGATGTTGTTCAACGAATGAAGATGGCGATAAATCAAATCCAGATACCCCTGATCGAGCAGGCTTTTCAACTGTTCGCCAGACAGCGCCGCGAGCCGCGCCGGAGTGACACAGAACAAACCGGTGAGCGTGAACTTGGGGCCACTGTTCAACGCGATTTCCGCCTGCATCGCATCGAGCAGACCGAGGCTGTCGAGCGCCTGACAAAACGCGCCGGTGACCAGCGTGTGCTGATGGAATTCCTGCAGAAACTGAACTGAGCGCGCCAGCAATTCGCCTTGCGTACCGTCGTCGGCGACCAGGCGTTCGCCTTCACGAGCCGTATTGAAACCGGAATAAGCTTCGTCGATGCACACGGTGAACTGATCGCCGGCATCGGGTGCAGCAGCCAGGATGAACGGGTAACGTCGCACATACGCCGGCACATAATCGCCAGACCAGCGCCCCTGCGCATCGACCACCAGATTCTGATCCCGTTGCAGGCCGAGCAGTACGGCGGGAATGGGCTGGCCTTGCGCTTCACGCGCAAACACGATGGCGTACTCGCGCGCAGCAGCGGCGAATTCCGAAGCGACGACATAGACCGAGTTGGTGCTGGCGGCGAAGGAATAGCCCTGCTCGCCGTCGATATACCAGTCCTTATGCCGCTCGCGGCTGACCGCGACGACATTGCGATAGAACATCGGCAGCGCCGGCATACTCATGCTCAATATCTCCGATGCAAGGACGGCAAGACCACGTCGCCCGCCCAGACCACGCCACCGTGTCCATCGACACGGACGGCTCCGGCCAACTGATTGACATTCCCCGGCTGCAACAATTCATTCAACATCAGCTGGTCCATTTCCGGTTCGAGTTCCTCCTCGAGTTCTTCGAACTCGTCGTCGCCCTCGTCGAAGTTCGGTTCGCTGTTGTCTTCCGGCGCCGGTGCCGGAGCAGGCGCTGCAGCGGGCTCATCGACCGCCGGTTCGACCGCTTCGTCGAGTTCCTCGAAATCTTCCTCCGCAGGAGCCGGCTCGTCGGCTGGCGCAGCGTTTTCGGCAGGTTCGTCTATCGGCGCAAACGGCTCTTCGGCTTCGTCGAACTCGGGCAATGCTTCGGGCTGCTCCGCGGCCGGTGCAGCGCCGGCGTCGGCCGGCTCGAGCGCTTCCTCGGCTTCGAAAACGTCTTCGAATTCGTCACCTGAATCGTCACCGAATTCATCGCTTTCCTGGCGCGCATTGTAGGCCGCGAGATCCTGCTGGTAGGCGAGGAAGTTCTGCAGTTCCTTGCGATAACCGGCGAGCAGCGGTTCTGCTTCGCTGCCTGGCATCTGGCCAGACTGGACGAGTCCCTCCAGGCGCGAAATCCGTTCGTTCAGTTTGTCGATCAACGCTTTCAATTCTTCTTCGGTGACACTGGGCGCGCATCCCTCGGCGTCCTCGCACTGGTCGAGCGACAGTGCGATACCGTTGCCGATGACGCCGAACAGCGAGAGGTCTTCCTCGAACAGCGAAGCGTCGACGAACGACACCGCCTGCAGAATGGTGAGGATGGCGGCCGGATTGGGGAAGAAGACGCGAGCGTTCTGGAACAGGGCGGCCGCGTTGTTGGTGAAACCGGCCAGCTGCGCAACCGAAATCAAGAGCTCGGTATCGGTGGCGTTGTTTTGATTGTCCGTCGAGGCGTTCGACAGCACACTGAAATTGACCTGCTGGTTGGCTGCCGCCGCCCCTTGTGCGACGAGTACTTCACCGCCGCGCATGTTCATGATCAAGTTACCGGCATTCAGCAATTCGCCGGTAGCCGCCAATAGCGTGCGACCTCCAGTGAACTTGGTCTCGCCGCTCAGCGGCCCTTCGATGTTGCCGAGCGCGGCGCCGTCGGTCGCGCCGTCATTGTTGGCGAGGATCGAATTGCCGAGTGACAGCACCGCAATCGTTCCTTCACCCGCAGCACCGGCAGCAACCTCGATGCCCGATGCAAACTCGAGCGCGCTACCAATCAGCAACAGGTTGCCACTGGTCAACAAGTTCTCTTCGACGCTGATGTGATCGGCCGTCGCCGAGGAAATCTCGCCGCTCAAGATATCGCCCGGCGTCAGCGGGTTCGGGGTGAACAGTCCGCCAATCGCGAGCGTGCCGTTGAAACCAACAAACATGTTCGATGCGATATGGCCGACTGTGCCGGCACCGGTCGTGTTGATCACGATATCGACACCTCTGCCGTTGCTCGCGATAGGTACGATGCTGAGCACATCGCTTGAACCCGAGGTCACCGGCGCGAGGAAATCGAACAAGTTGGTCGAGGACGTCATGGCGACATTGCCGGAAATCGACGTTACGCCGTTGAAAACGAGGTTCGCGCCGCTCAGATTGCCTCTGAAGGTGGTCGAGCCTGCGTAGGACTGGTTGCCGGATGTGGTCACCGCGTTGAAGGACGCACTGCCGCCGGCACTAGAGGTGAAATTGCCGGTCGCGTTCACACTACCACCGACCGCAATGCCGCCATTCGCAGCCAAGCTGACGCTACCCGACGTCAAATCGCCAACGACACTGATCGTGCCGCCGGCTGACAGCGTCGAATTCGCTGCGGTCAGATTGCCACCGATGCTGATACCGGTGGCCGCGGTCAGGCTCGCATTTGCCGCCGTGACGCCGCCGGTGATGCCGATGGCCGCGCCGGAATTGAGCGTCAGATCGGTCGTCGCGAGGCTACCAGCGATGCTGATTTCGCCGGCGGATTGCAAGTTGAGGCTGCCGGCGCTGGTGACGGCGACGGGCGCACCGTTCAGACCGGCAAGGCGCAGTCCGTTTGCGCCAGCGTTGGCATTGCCGGCGGCGAGCTGCATTGTCGGCGCAGAGAACGTGCCCTCGATCGAGGCGCCCGGCGCCGTAGTCGGAAGGCGCAGCACAGCGGACACCGACGAAGCGAGGTTTTCGACCCCGGCGAAGGCCACGCTGGTCGTCGTGCTGCCCGGCGCACGGAGCAGCCCGGCGCCATTGGTCGTCAGCAGCCATTCGACGGCGTAACTCGCGTTGAGCGAGTCAGCAGGGCCGCCGCCGAGATTGAGCGTCACCAAGCCGTTATTGGCAGTCGGCGCCACCCCGGTCAGCGTGATGGTGTCGTTGCCACCACCGGTATTGAGGACCTCGATTTCGCTGAAACCATCGGTCCCGGTGAAGCTGTTGACAGCGCTGGTCATGCCCAGCCCTGTTATCGCGCTGATCGTCGCGGTGACGCCGCCGTCGACGTTCAGCGTGTCGCTGCCGCCGCCGCCCTTGATGAAGCCGCCCCACGTCACGCTGCCAAGATTGAAGATGTCGGCACCGGTATCGGCCAAGATGCCGCCGCCGGACAGAGCGCTGGAGCTGTCGATATTTTCGATATCGGTCAGGGCGGTCGTATTCGCCCCCACTGTAATTTCGACGGTAGCTTCGCCTGTGATGATAGAGACGTCGAAATCGAAAGTATCATTCCCCGGGCTTCCGACGAGCACATCGATTCCGTCACCACCATCGATACCGGCAACGGCATCACCAGCGCGGATCGTGCCGGTCTGCTCGCCGCTGACTATCGAGGTGACGGTCACGATCTGCGCGTCGTTGCCGTTAGTGCCCGTAATCACACCGCCGGGGGCGAAGAAAAAGGTATCCGCCAGGCTGCCACCGAGGATGCTGAAATTGAGAAACCGCTGCGCCGCCGGAGTCGACAGATCGGCGATGGTCGAGGCGAAAAGACCGGTGTTCTGACCGTCAATGAGCCAGAATGTGTTTGCATCCTGTCCGTTGATCTGCGAACCACCGTTGCCAACCAGGGAATTCACGCCGGCGAACGTACCGCTGATCAGATCCCCAGCGAGCGTGATCGCCGTTCCGGAGATGTCGAGCGTATCGATGTCCGCACCCAGATTGATGCTGCCCACCAGGATCGATGAATTGCTGGCCGTGTTCTGGATCCCGAAGAAGACCGTATCGTTGCCGGTTTCACCGAAAAGATTGGCGGTCAGGATGGCGTTGTTGCGCAGGTGGAAGACATCGGCATCGCCATTGCCATGGATCTCTACAAAGCTGGTCGAGGCCGTGACAAAGAACGTATCGACCGCGCTGCCGCCGTGCAAGAATTCGAAACCGCTGAACGTGGCGCTGCCGGTCACATCGGCGAGTGTCTCATCGGGGCCGCCGTTGATCGTCCAGTTTGTGGTTTCATTGCGTGCCGTGAACGTATCGTCGCTGCCCGAGCTACCGCCGACGAACGTGCTGAAACCAAGCACTCCGCCAGCCGCACCACCGTTGACGAACGAGGCGGCGGCCGAGTTCGCGCCGGTCGTCAAGGTGACGAAGACCGCGCTGTCGTTACGCCCGGCATAGGTCAGCGTATCGCTGCCACCGGCACCGGTGATGGTTCCGCTGAGCGAGCCGGTATTCTCGATGTTCACTGTGTCGTTGCCGCCAGTGCCGATCAGAACGTCGATGGACGACCACACGCCGGTGATACGGTTGCCGGCCAGGTTGACGTCCGGCGTGATCCCGATATTGGCGCCGCTGATCGTATATTCATCGCCACCGGCGAGGCTGTCGCCCGTTACGCCCACGTTCGAGGTCCCGGAGATATTCTCGATAGCGGTCCAGATCCAGCTCGCGGAAAGGCCGGCATTGGTGGCCGTACCCTGATTCAAACCGGTCAGCACGAATTGGGTGGGGCTGGCGACGAGCGGCCCCACGCCGACGGAATCCGATCCGCCGGTGCGTCCGCGCAGAATATCGATGCCTTGCCACCCGCCGCCCAACAGGTTGCCGACGGTGCCCTGCTGACTGCCAGTGAGCACAAAGTTCGCGTCCAGACCGCTGCTGTTGACGAGTTCATCGCTACCGCCCGTCCTCGCGATGATGTTCTCCACGCTCGTGAATGTGTCGACCGTCAGGCCAGCGCCGCTGATGGCGCCCTCGTTCGCGTTGGTGATGGTGAAAATCAGATCGCCGACGAGCGTCGAGGTGTCGATGGTGTCGCTGCTCGCACCGCCGAGAATGTCGAATAACGGTGCAACGACAGCCACATTGAAGTCGACCGTGCCAGCGGTGCTCTGGCCGAACAGGATGTCCAATGACGCGACCGTCAGCGCCGTAGAGTCGAATACGACATCGCCGGCGGAACCCAGAGTCATGCTGTCTGTGGTCAGCAAGACATAGCCGGCGGTGCCGGTCATCGTCAACGCGCCACTGGTTGTGGTGCGGACGTCGACCGTGTTGGCGGCTGCCCCGGTTTCTAGCCGGTTCACGCGCAACGCGCCAGCCGAGCTGACAGCGATGTCGTTCGCCGCGCTCGCGCGCAGGCCGCCGCCGCCGCTGATGGCGACTCGCACGGGGCTGCCAGCGCCGGCACCGATACTCGTGCCGGCGGTGAGCGCCAGGTCATTCGCGCCAACTTTGGTCAGCGTGGCGCCATTGGGCGTGGTGATGCTGCCTGAGGCATCAACTGTCTGCAGCGCGGCAGCGCTGAATACACTGGCGCCGCTGCCCTGGAAAATAATATTGCCGCTCGACTGCAGAGCCGTGCCGCCAACTGAGCTCGTGAGGTTGTCTTCGATGACGAGGTCGCCCGTCGCTGCGAGCACCGTACCGGCTGCAGTGATGGCGGTCGTACCGCCCAGGGTCAAGCCGCCGCCGCCATTCTTGGTCACGGCGCCGAGAGCGAGGGTGCCGGTAGTGATGCTGCCCGCATCGATGCGTTGCGTGACGCCGCCGTTCATGACGCCGGTTCCGCCGGTCAGCGTGACATTGCCGCGCTGCGCCACGAGATCGCCCGACACCGTGTAGTCGTTCGTGATGGTCAGATTGCCATTGTCGACCTGCACGCTGCCGACGATCGTCACCCCAGCGGGCGCGGTCAAGGTCAAGTTGCCGTTCGCCGACTTGGTCAAACCGGGCAGCACGAGCGTCGCTGCCGCATTCGGCAAGGTCCCGGCCACGATCGATTGATTGCCACTGCCGGCGAAAGTGACGGCGCTCACGCCGGTGAGACTGATATCGTTCCGCGCCGCGAGCGAGCCTGCGCCGAGATCAAGTGTGCCCACGATCGCGCTCAGAGAATCGACCGTGACGCTGAGATCGTTCACGTCCAGCGTCGCCGGCCCGTTGATGGTGAAATCGCTGTTGGCGCTGAACGCCGTATTGCTCGTGGCGGCCTGCAGCGTGCCAGCGCTGACGAATGTATTGCCCGAATAGGTGTTATTGCCGCCCAATTGGAGCACGCCAGCGCCGAGTTTCTGCAAATTGAGCGCGCCGCCACCGGCACCGTCCTGCATACTGCCGGTGAAATTGCTCGGACCCGCCAACAGTGAGTTGACGGTCAAGGTCGCGCCGGCTGCGTTGGCATTGGTGATGGTCCCGTTGCCCAGGAGCATACTGATGCTCTGATCTTGACCGTTGAGCGCGAAGATGCCAGCTCCGGATACCGTCAGGCTGACACTGCCCGACAGCACGTTCACGTCGTCCGTCCTCAGCGTTCCCCCAGTCACGCTCGCCGTGCCAGAAAAATTATTCCCGCCGTTGGAGAGTGCGAAGACGCCGCTGCCCGACTTCACCAGATTCAAGCCGCCGCCCAGGAGCCCGGCATAGGTGCCCGCACCATTCACAACCAGGGTGCCGGATCCCTCGACGCGAGCGGTGGATACGCCATTCAGTGTGCCGACTTGCTGACTCGTGCCGTTGAGCTGGAACTCGGCGGTACCCAGGAGCGAGAGACCGCTCGAGCTTTGAATGACATTATTGACCCCTGCGGCCGCCCGCAGCACGCCGGAGCCCGCGAGTTGAGTCGCGCCTGAGAACGTATTCGATGCATTGGCCAATTCGAGCGTGCCGCCGACACCTGCTTTGCTCAGCGCCAAATCGGCACCGTTGGCGACGCCATCCGTCAATCGACCAGCCACTGTTCCGCTACCGGTCACGGACAAGGTCGCCACTCCCACGACGGAATTCGTGATCTCCGTCGTCGATTCGCTGTCAATATTGGTGACCTGTTGATTCGTTCCGCCGAGGTCGAGCTTGCCGGTCGCATTCAGATCGATACCGGATGAATTGATCAGTGCGTTCGTAGCGGTGGTGAGCAGCGTGCCCGCATTGATGCGCGTCAGTCCGGAATAGGTGTTGCCTGCAACCGCAAACTGGAGCACGCCGCCGCCAATCTTGTTCAAGGTGTGCGGTCCGCCGATACCGAGGGTGGCAACGCTGAGCGTGCCCGAGTTCGACACATCGATCGTCGACTCCGCGTTCAGTGTGATCCCGCCGTTCAATGTCGTCAGCCCCACCGCGCTGTGGACCAGCATACCGGCGAGCTCCAGGGCTTCGTTGATGGCACCGCCGACGGCGATGTCCAGTTGACCTGGCGCATTCACGATGGTTTGCCCGACAGTACTGCCGAGCGCGCGGATGTGACCGACCGTTATTTCTCCAGCGGTGACAGTGGTCGTGCCGTCGTAGCTACTGTCCCCGTTCAGCCGCAGATCGCCGCCGGCCGTTTTCTCGAGATTGAGCACGGCGGCACCATCGCTCAGGATGCCGTCGAAGGTCATGGCGCCGGTGCCCGACACCACGAGGGTCGAGGCCGCTCCACCTTGATTGGTGATAGTGCCCGCACCGCTGATCACGGCTATTTCCTGGCTGTTTCCGTTCAAATCGAAAATCGCGCCGCTCAGTACGTTCAGAGTCGACAAGGGGTTTAGAACGTTCAGTGCACCGATAGCCAACGTACCGGCATTGACGTTGGTCGCACCGGTATACGCATTACCGATGCTCAAGTTCAGGCGACCAGCGCCGAGCTTGGTCAGGGCGCGCGCACCGCCGCTTTCAGCAATGCCGGCGCCGATAGTCAGCACACCTGCCACATTCGAAACACTGATGTTCGCATCGCCTGCAAGCGTCACGTTAGAGTCGATCGTCGCGGTGCCGGCATTCGAATACAGCAGCGCCGGAGCGGCGCCGCCACTGGCCAACGTCAACAGCTCGGTGACAGAGCCTGTCAAATCGAGCTCGAGCGTGCCGTTCGCGCTGACATCGGTTGCGCTCGCGGCGTTGCCGAAGCTGCCCAGACTGCGGGCCAGGAAAGTCCCGCCAGTGACACTGACGCTGCCGCTGAAATCGCCGGTGACAGCGCTGCTGAAAATCTGTGTTCCGGTGCCGATACGCGACAGGGCCAACCGATCGTCCTGCCCTGCGGCGGCGCTGTCGGTCAGCGTGCCAGTGAATGTCGCGGTACCGCTGCCGCCGATGGTCAGTATGGCCGTGTTATTGCTGGCCCCGGTGACGTCGTTGGTGACGGTCCCGCCTCCGCTCAGGGTAGCGATCGTGTGATTGACGCCGTTCAGATTGAAAGTTGTGCCGGTGAGGATATCGAGATTGGTCGTGTCATTGAGCGCCCCCGCGCCGGCGGAAAAGGTTCCGGCATCGATATCGAGGCTCGCCGTGCTACCAGCCACATTCAAAAACAGCGTGCCATTGCCGATCTTGGTCAGCGTGAAAGCGCCGGTGATCGGATTCGTCGCTACTTCCAGGGTGCCCAACGCAACGTCGACCGTCGCGTTGCCGGCCAGACTGATACCACCGGTCAGCGTGGTCGTGCTGGCGGTCGACTGTACCAGGCTGCCCGTGGTCAAGTTGACGCCGACAATGGACAGCGCTTCGCTGAGGCTCGCGCCGCCGGCAATGGCGAGTTCGAGCACGGCGCCGGCAGCAACGGATGTGCCGTTGACGCCCACATTCGCCACACCGGGCGTGGCAGCACCGAGGCCGGCGGCCTTTTCCACGCGTACTCGCCCGGCACTCACGGTGGTGGTGCCTGCGTAGGTGTTGGCACCGGGGCCATTCAACACCAGGGTACCTGGCCCGGTCTTGGTCAAGGCCGAACCGCTGACGACGCCGTTCAGCGTCAACAGACCGGCGAGCGGGCTGACGTCTATCGTCGCACCAGCGCCGGCCAGATCGACCGTCCCAGTGACTGTGCTGCCGGTTGTGTTCGTGCCACGCAGAGCGCCGTTGGTGCCGCCTTCGCCCGTACCCGTGAGCGACAACTGCTCGGCAGTGGTTCCGTTGAACGCGAGTTCCAGCGTGCCGCCCGAGGTCACGGTCGTACCGTCGACGCCAAGACCGCCACCGGCCGCGCCGAGACCGGCGGCGTCGCTGACGCGCAGCACGCCATTACTGACCGTGGTCGTGCCATCGTAAGTATTCGCCACGGACAGGATCACGGTGCCGTCGCCGACCTTGCCCAGACCGAATACGCCGCCGCCATCCGTGAGTGCTCCGTTCAAGGTCAACGTACCTGCGCCGCCGACCGTGGTCGTGCCGGCCAAGGTCACGGCGCCCGCAAAGCTGCCCGTCGTGGCACTGGTCAGCGCACCGTTGGTACCGACGCCCGTCCCTTCAATCGTAAGCCCCTCAGCCAACGCGATGGCGGCATTCACCTCCAGCGTGGCGCCGGAAGCTACCGTCGTCGCGCCGGTCACGGTGCCGAGCGCAGTCGCATTGCCGAGTGCCAGCGTGCCAGCAGAAACAGTCATCGCGCCGTCGAAAGCCGCATTTGCGCCGCTCAAGACCAGTCGCCCAACGCCGGTCTTGGTGAGGTCGAAAGCGGTCACGCCGGCTTCGTCGATGGCTCCGCTTAAGGTGAGATCGGCACCGCTGCCAACCGTGATCTGAGTTGCTGCGTCCAGCGTGATCGCGCCACTGAGTGAAGCGCCCGTGCCGAGACCGACCAGCGCGCCGCCACTACCGACACCGGTGCCCTGCAGGCTGACGGCCTCGGCGCCGATGGCGACGCCATTGATGGCCAACGCGGCGCCGTCGCTGACTGTGACACCGCCGGCAGACGTGCCCAGCGCACTGGCATTGGCCGCTTCGAGCGTGCCCGCCGCCACCGCCACCGCCCCGGTGTAGCTGCTGCCGCCACCATTGAAGATTTGTCTGCCTGCGCCTTGCTTCGACAGCGCCAGCGTGCCGGTCAGGCTGCCGGAATACGTCTTGTCGTTGCCATCGCCGAACGTCAGCGTCGCAGCCGCGCCGCTGTTGGTCACCGTGCCGCCGGCGCCTTCCAGCGAAGCCACCGTGTCGTTGTTGCCGTTCACGTCGAACGTACCGGCGGTAATAATCAGCGCGCTGCTGTCCTTGATCGAACCGGCCGCGCCCAGACGCAGCGTGCCGCCGCTGCCGTTGACCGTGGTGGCTCCGTCATAGTCGTTGGCGGCGCCGAGTTCCACGGTGCCACCGCTGATGAGGCTGATGCCGAAAGTGCCCAGGCCGTCGGTGATGATGCCGTTCAAGGTGAGCGTACCGGGGCCACCGATAGCGGTAGTGCCGGTCAGGGTGATTCCGCCGCCGTAGACCGCCGCATTCACGCCTTGCAGCGCGCCCGCACTGGTGAAGCCATTACCGGTGATGGTGAGCGCCTCGGCGCCGATTGTGGCGTTGTCGACGACCAGCGTCGCGCCATCTGCGACCGTCACACCGCCAGCGATATCGCCGAGTGCGGTCGCGTTGGCCGCGATCAACGTGCCTGCATTGATATCGACGGTGCCGTCATAGGCATTAGCGCCGCTCAACCGTACGCTGCCCGTGCCGACCTTGGACAGCCCGAAAGTTCCAAGCCCGTCGTCGACGGCGCCGCTCACCGTCAGCGCGCCTGCACCGCCGACCGTGGTCGTGCCGGCCAAGGTCACGGCGCCCGCAAAGCTGCCCGTCGTGGCACTGGTCAGCGCACCGTTGGTACCGACGCCCGTCCCTTCAATCGTAAGCCCCTCAGCCAACGCGATGGCGGCATTCACCTCCAGCGTGGCGCCGGAAGCTACCGTCGTCGTGCCGGTCACGGTGCCGAGCGCAGTCGCATTGCCGAGTGCCAGCGTGCCAGCAGAAACAGTCATCGCGCCGTCGAAAGCCGCATTTGCGCCGCTCAAGACCAGTCGCCCAACGCCGGTCTTGGTGAGGTCGAAAGCGGTCACGCCGGCTTCGTCGATGGCCCCGCTCAGCGTGAGATCGGCACCGCTGCCAACCGTGATCTGCGTTGCTGCGTCCAGCGTGATCGCGCCACTGAGTGAAGCGCCCGTGCCGAGACCGACCAGCGCGCCGCCACTACCGACACCGGTGCCCTGCAGGCTGACGGCCTCGGCGCCGATGGCGACGCCATTGATGGCCAACGCGGCGCCGTCGCTGACTGTGACACCGCCGGCAGACGTGCCCAGCGCACTGGCATTGGCCGCTTCGAGCGTGCCCGCCGTCACCGCCACCGCCCCGGTGTAGCTGCTGCCGCCACCATTGAAGATTTGTCTGCCTGCGCCTTGCTTCGACAGCGCCAGCGTGCCGGTCAGGCTGCCGGAATACGTCTTGTCGTTGCCATCGCCGAACGTCAGCGTCGCAGCCGCGCCGCTGTTGGTCACCGTGCCGCCGGCGCCTTCCAGCGAAGCCACCGTGTCGTTGTTGCCGTTCACGTCGAACGAACCGGCGGTAATAACCAGCGCGCTCGCGTTGCTGATGACGTTCGCCGCGCCAAGGCGCAAGGTGCCGCCGACTCCGTTAACCGTGGTTGCGCCAGAGTAGCTGTTGGCGCCGCCCAAGGTCAGCACACCGCCGCCGGTCTTGGTCAGACCGAAACCGTTGCCGCCGTCGTTGATAATGCCACTCATGCTGAGCTGCGCGCCGCTGCCGACCTCAACTGCGGTCGTGCCGAGCAGGGTCACGGCACCGGCGAATGAGGCGCCAGCGCCCGTGCCAATCAAGGCGCCACCGTTACTGATGCCGGTGCCCTGGATGGATAACGCCTCGGCGCCGATAGCAACGTTGTTGATTTCGAGTGCGGCACCGTTCGCAACGGCTATGCCGCCGGTAACCGGGCCGAGTGACGTCGCGTTGCCGAGAATAAGCTTACCTGCGCTCACCGTCATCGAGCCGTCGAAGGTATTGGCGCCTAAGAGACTGAGCGTGCCGGTGCCTATCTTGGTCAGATCGAAGCTGCCCCCGCCATCGTCGATGCCGCCGTTGGCGCCGGTATTGAGGCTGAGCGTGCCGCCAGTCTCGACCGTGATCGTAGCGTTCGCGGAGAGCCCGATCTGCTGCGACTGCGCCGCCGTCCCGCGCCCGATCAAGGCGCCGCCGCTGCTGACGCCGGTGCCCCGTATGTTGAGAATTTCCGCGCCGATGTTGACGTTGTCGATGACCAGGGCTGCGCCGTCGCTGACGATAGTACCTGCTGCGACAGTGCCGAGCCCGCCGGCGTTGGCCACTTCGAGCGTGCCCGCGCTGACCGTGGTGGCGCCACCGTGCGTATTGGCACGCGCCAGGACGAGCGTGCCGCCGCCGGCCTTGGTCACGATGGTGTCGGAGCCGGAGAAGCTCGACCCCGTGAACTGCGTCATGGTGCCGGCATTGACGGTCAGCGTGAGGGTGCCGGTACCGGCGCCGCCGTTATCGGTAACGACAGAAGCAATGCTGCCGCCCGTCGCTGAAACGATGTTGACGTTGCCTGCGGTATTGCCGGCGTTACCAATCGTACTGAAGCCACCCGCTGTCACCGTGCCGAATGGCGCTAGGATGTTGATCGTGCCGCCTTCGGTACGGATCACATTGCCCTGATTGGCGAACACCACATTTCCGCCGGTCGAGCGTAACGTGAGGCTGCCGGTGGTGAGGTCGAGCAGCACAACGCCGCCAGCCGTTGTTACGTTCGCGATATTGACGTTCACATCATTAACGGTCACCAATCCGCTCGCTTCGAGCACAATCTGGGTGGCAGCGACCAGCGCATCGATAGCGCCCCAGGAAACCGTGTTGAGACCGCCGGCATTGTCATCGTCAAAATCGATCGTCGGCAGAAAGCTCGCTTCTTCACCGCCCGACGCGGCGGCCGTGATCGTGAGGGTTGCCGGGTCGAGCAGCAAGGTTCCAGTCTGCCCGTGCGCCGCGGTCGTGTTGGCGGAACCGCGAAACGAAAGAGATTCCTTACCGGAAACCTCGACGAAGCCACCATTGCCGCTGTTCGCGCCCCCTCGTGCCGTGATAGCGCCGTGGAACCGCGTGGTGTCGTTCGCCCACACCACGACCTTCCCGCCATCGCCGTCTTCATTCGCATCGGCGGCGATGCGCGCACTGCGCGATACGAAGGTGGTTTGCGCGTTGCGCACAGCCGAATTCTCGCCGCGGTAATCGCCACCCACCAGTGCCTCACCACCGCCCGTGGCGCCGGACACATCAATCTCGGCGTTATAATTGAGCGCGACCGTTTCGCCAGTCACTTCGACCCGACCGCCCTTGGCCGCTGCGCTCTGCGCGGACACCTGTGCCCCCGCGCCCTGCTCATTGCGCTGCTCGGCGCTCAGGCGCACCGTTCCACCGTCACCCGCGCCGCCGTCAGCGCGCAGCGTACCGCTGTTGACGACATGCGTGGCTTGCACCCCGATGCTGCCGCCAGCGTCGGCAGCGCTCGCCGCCGAAACATCGACCTGCCCCGTGTTCAATACCGACGCGCCGGGCCCCATGCCGACCAGCATGACCTTGCCGCCGGTACTCTGGATACGCCCGGCTTTGATCAGCCCCTGGTTATTGATGGCGTTCTTGAAAACGTTCTCGGCCGCGCTGGCCGTAATCAGCACCTCGCCGCCCTCGGCCATGATCTGGCCGCTGTTCGCGACCTGGTCGTCGAGCGCCTGCGCATTCTCGACCACCGCTTTGTCGACGGCGAAACGCAGCAGTCCGTCGCCGTCGAAATCGACCGTGACCTGCTCGCCTGCGACGAGGTTGACCTTGCCGGCAGTGGCGACGATGACCCCAGTGTTGGCGACCGACTGGCCGACAAGCGTGACATCGCCGCCAGCGGCGGCCTCAATGCGGCCTTCGTTGACGACCCGGCCCTCGCTGCCACGCAGGGCGTCGAGGCGATAATTGCCGCGCATGAAATCGTCGACACCGATACGCATCGCGCCGGCGATGAGGCTGCCGACGTTGACCTGCGCGCCCGGCTTGAAGAACACGCCGTTCGGGTTCATCAGCACGACCTGGCCGTTGGCTTTGACCTGGCCGAAGATCTGGCTGGGCGATTGACCGCCAATGCGGTTCAACACCGAGGCGCGCGCGTTCGGTTGATTGAACTGCACGGTTTCGTGCCGGGCGACATCGAAAGACTGCCAGTCGATGGCGGCACGCTGGGTGGCCTGCTGGATGGTGGTCAGGCTGGCGGATGGGCTCTGCGTGATGGTCGCCGCACCAGCCTGCACTTCACCGCCGGTGGGTGCTGCCAGGGCCGTCAGCGGCGGCAGACCGAGAGCGAGCCCGGGCAGCAGCGCCATCTGAATGGCGCGGGTGAGCGGCGTCAGCCGCAATGCCCGGAGTTCCGGGCGTGCCGGGGTGCTGGAACCGTGCCTGACCATACGACCGCTCCCTTGGCCGTCAGCCGATACCCGGCGCGGCCAGCCCATCAATGAAGGGCCATGTTATTTTCAGAATGATTCGGCGATCCGATAAACACTTCACATCGGTCCCGCCTATCAAGCCGCCAACGCAGCCCGCGCTGCGTCAGAAGAAGAAATTCAGATCGACCCAGTACTGCGGATCCTTGCCGTTCTCCGGAACGGGTTCGCCGACCGGCGCCGCAATCGTGATCTTGGTCGAGAACACATTCGGATTATTGAACGACAACGCAAAACCGACTGAATTGAAATTCTCCGATTCGCGCTCGCTCGGCAGGGCGCTGTTCAACTTGCCCGAACCGACGTCATAGAACACCGACAGCTGCATCAACTCGCCCCAGGTGCGATTGCCGAAAGCGGGCTGATCGGCGATGAACGGCGCATTGATAATCCATTCCACCGAGCCGAACACGGCGCGATCGAACAGGCCTTCGGTCGGCCGGTAGCCGCGCACATTGGTCGGGCCGCCGATGTTGTACTGTTCGAGCGGCACCAGCAGATCCGGCGACCACATGATTTCGAACGCGAACAGCAGACTGTGATTCTCGAGTTTGTCCCACAGAATCGACAGCGATTGGAAACGCGACAGATTGAGCAGCACTTTGTCGAATTCGCCTTCGGCAATATTGCCGGTTCCGCCTTGGCGCGTCGGCGGCACGAAGGCCGGTGTTTTGCCCATCGCGCCGAGCACATCATTGAAACCATGTGAGATTTCGAGATAGCCGGCGTTGAGCCCGGCAAAACGTGCGTCGACAGCGTCGAAATTCATTTCCAGCGCCAGCACGGCCAGCGAATCGAGATTGACGCGGCGGCCGGACGCTTTGGTGCCGCTGCGTTTTTTCGACAGACGCAGGCCGGCATCGAGATTCATGGTGCGGCTGCGAATAAAATCGCGACTCAGCATCGCGTAATAGGTGCGGATATCGCTGCTGATTTCCGCATCGCGGAACTCGCCGCCAACGTCGAACTGATTGCGATTGATGCCGAGCGCGAATTTGGAATCGTACAGTCCGGTTACCGGGATCTCATAGTCGACCGCGTAGAAGAACGTATTGTCGGGCACTTCCGTGTGCTGAACCGTGCCCGTAAGCTTGTCGCCTTGCCCGATGGGATTATTGAACTCGAGCTGGCCAAGATAACGATTCTGACCGGTCTCGCTGATGCCGTGATTGTCTGCGCGCAGGTTCAAAGCGATGCGGTCTTCTTCCTGCACCTTGACGACCATGTCGGCGGTGCCGACTTGAACGCCGGGCTGGAAGACGCCGAAAGAGGACTGTCCGGGCAGATCCGATACGGTCAGCAGCGCCGTTTCCATCGCTTCTTTGGTCACCGGCTGCCCGAGCAGCGAACGGAACGGTAAGGTCAGCACGTCGGCACGATACATCTCGTTGCCTTCGGTGAGGACCTGGCCAAGCAATCCTTCGAGTACCTGAATGCGGACGACACCATTGTCGACTGCCTGCACCGGCACGAACGCCTGCGCCAGAATCAAGCCGTGCTCGCGGTAATACTTGGTGACTTCGTCAGCGACTTCCTGCAGCCGGCCGACGGTGAAGCCGTCGGCATGCGCGCTGAGATGACTGTCAGCAATCGCCTGTATGGCGCTGACTTCGATGGCATGCTCCGGTCGGTCCTGCGCGCCTTCGACGACAAAACTGCTGACCGCGACTTTCTCGCCATCGTCGATTTCGAGCGGACGATCGACGACCGGTGGCACTTCGAACAATTTGCCGGGCGGAGGCTGTGGCGTAAGGCGCGTGTTGTCGCCCGGGCGAATGGCACCAGGGCGGGCGGCCGCAGGCAGATCGAGGCCGGCCGCGAGCGATTCGGGGTTAACGACAAACGCCTGATCGAGCGTGTCGTCATCTCGTGCGAGGTCGAGCCGCTCATCGAGTTGTGGCCGGATGGCGCCGGGTCGCGCGAGGTCGGACTCCGGTAGTATCGGTGCTTCGGTGCGCGCAGCAACCGGCAAAGTTGCCGTCATCAGCCCAGGGCGTACCTGACCGGGTCGGTCCGTGATCGGGGCGGTAATCGACGCCGCCACTACCAATGCCGGGCACAGGCTCGCGGTGAAACCAGCCCAGCGCCAGCGTACTGCCATCACGCGTGACCGCTCCGCTGTCGCGACTGCCCGCTGGATATTCGCATGAGCGTCCTGAATAGATCCCGCTAAATCCCTGAATCTTAGGGCGTCGCGGCGAGCACTGTCGACCTCCAACCCCGCGCCGAGTATACCAACGCCAGCGCGCGTGCAGCAATCGTTTCAGCAGCGTCGGATGGCCTGCTATGGAGTCTTGATGGCGCCCGCTGGCCGGTCGTCAGCAAGGTCCGCACGCCAGGTCTCTATTTCGGCCTCCGGCGCGATGACCGGAAACTCGGTCGCAATCTTCTCGACCGCGGCCTCGCGCACTTTCTGCGCCGCTTCTTGCACCAGGCGCTCGCGCACGCTGGGCGCAATCTTGTCGAACGCGAGCAGTTCACCCGCCACCGTTGCACCGCGGCGAATGATATGCAGGCCGGACTCCGTCGCGACCGGCAGGCTGACCTGGCCGGCTTTCAGTTTGCCGGCCACCTCCGCAATCGGCGGCAATAGTTCCGTCGTTTTCAACAGACCCATATAGCCGTCGTTGACCCGGCTGGTCTCATGCGCCGAGTATTTCTTGGCCACTTGGGCAAAATCAGCTGAGCCGGCGCGCAATTCTGCCGACAGCCGTTCGGCAAGCTGCCAGGCAGCCTTGGACGCAGCCTCATCGGCATCGGCCGCAAGCGGAATAAAAACCTGCCACAAATGCAGTCTTTCCGGCACGCGGAAAGCATCCGGGTTCTTATCGTACGCTTCGCGGACCTGTGCGTCGGTCGGGAAAGTCGGGTCGAGATTGGAGCGCACGACTTGATTGAGGTAGGTCTCGGCCAGAACGCGCTGACTGGCCCGCGCCATCAAGGTCCGCACCGCCGGGTTGCTGTCCGCGCCATTCGAGGCAGCTGCTCGCAGAACTGCCTGGTTGAGCGTTTCCTGTTTGATGAACTGTGCAAAAGTATCTTTCGATTCAAGCACCTGATTGCGCTGAGACTGATCCAGGACGGCGAGCAGCGCGCGCACCGATTCGAGTTCGAGCTTGGCGCTGTCCGCGACGGCGGCCGGCGCGGTCGGCGCGGTCGCAGCTGCCGGCGCACCGGCCGGCGTCGCGGCCGGCGCGAACCATCGCGCACCAAGCGCGCCAACGCCAATCAAGACCGCCCCAAGGAGCACACTGCTGACGACTGCCGCTATCCGCACGTTGGGTTACTCCCGAGCCAGTTGGACCGGCGCATATCTTAGCCGTCGGCGTACAGTTGCGGTACCGCGGGCCGGGCGCAACGCCAGCCGTGGGACCATCGCGCGATGCCGGAGTCGCGAGAAATCTTGTTGATGAATAGTAACTTGTTCCATAAACTTCGCTTTCAGCTGAATGAACCAGCCTGCATCGGGTGGCATGCCGGCAGCGTCGCGCAGTAATCCCGATGGGTACCGCATAGGACCGGAATGGCTCCAAAAACGACGAATCTGACGATCCTCTTCGCTGACATCAGTGGCAGCACCCGGCTGTACGAGGTACTGGGTGACGCGCCGGCGCGGGCGCGTGTCTCGAGCTGTCTGCAAATGCTGACCGAGGTGACGGTACGCCATGGCGGAACCGTCATCAAAACCATCGGTGACGAAATCATGTGCACCTACCCGAGCGCCGAGAAAGCGGTGTCGGCGGCCTGCGACATGCACGAGATGCTGGACGAAAGCCCGGCCGAACTCACGCCGGCCGGGCCGATCATGCTGGCCATCCGAGTCGGCCTGCACCACGGCCCGGCCATACTTGAGGCCGGTGACGTCTTCGGCGACGCCGTCAATGTCGCGGCGCGGATGGCCTCGATGGCCAAAGCAGGCCAGATCATCACCACGCAGACCACGGTCGAATCGCTCCCGCCCATTCTCAAAGCGAGTTCTCGCTTCATCGACCGCGCGCCGGTCAAGGGCAAGAAGGAGACGATGGATATCTTCGAAGTGCTATGGCAGCAAGAAGATGTCACGCGCATGTCGACTGGCGTGATCCTCGAGCCGATACAGCGCGCCGAACTTCGCCTGCGCTATCACGAATTGCAGGTGACGATGGGCGAAGACCGGCCGCAGGTGGTCCTCGGACGCAGCAAGGCGGCCGATATTCCGGTCGCCGAAGCGCTCGCTTCCCGCCAGCACGTACGACTGGAATTCCGGCGCGGCAAATTTTTTATCGTCGATCAGAGCACCAATGGCACCTACGTCATGAACGGCGTGAAAGAAGCTTTTCTGCGTCGCGAAGAAATGCCCTTGAGCGGCAGCGGCAAGATCAGTCTCGGCCGCTCGTTCGCCGAGAACCCGCAGGAAGTCGTTGACTTCAAGACCGAAGGATGACGCGACGTCGTCGTTCATGAGCAACGACAATCCTTACTCCTGGCGATCCGCTGCGATTACCGACATCGGTCGGGTGCGCAAGCTGAACGAAGATTCGATCCTCGATCGCGGCGACGACGGCCTGTGGGCCGTGGCCGACGGCATGGGTGGACATTCCGCCGGCGATCTCGCCAGTCAGCTCATCGTCAATTCGTTGACCAAGCTCGACTGCGCCGGCGAGTTGGCCGATTTCGTCGAACAGACCGAAGAAACCATCCGCAAAGTGAACGAGCGTCTGTTCGAAGTAGCCAACGCACACAATCAAACCAGCGGCAGCACGGTCGTTGCGCTGCTCGTTCGCGGCCGCCACGCGGTGGTCATGTGGGCTGGTGACAGCCGGCTGTACCGCCTGCGCGGCACAGATTTCGCGCAGGTCACGACGGACCATACGCAGATCGAGATGTATATCGAGAAAGGCCTGATCAATCGCGCTGATGCTGCCGGCCATCCGTCCGGCAACATGGTGACACGGGCGGTCGGCGTGACCGACAATCTGTTGCTCGAGATGGATCTGCTGGAGGTCGCTGACGGCGATCGCTTCCTGCTCTGTTCCGACGGTCTCGACAAGCACGTCAAAGATCCGGAAATCGCCGAGTGTCTCGCCGACGGCGAGCCGGATACGGTGGCGCGAAAGCTGGTCGATCTCACGCTTGCGCGTGGCGCAGTCGATAACGTCAGCGTGTGCGTCATCGAGATGCGCGCAACTTGATGATATTTTTATTTGCATCGCATGTACGCAGCGCGGCTCACCTCGGCCGTGAGTGCTGCCGGAGCGCCTGACCATGGCTGATTTCAAGACCACGCTCGAAAAGCTCTCGCGCCGCGAGATCGAATTCGATGCAGTCGCGCAGAACCTTGACAAGCTGCTGTCGAAAAAGCCGCAGGCCGCGGTCACTATCATGGATCAGCTCAAACTGGCCGTTACCGAAGATGTCATCGACGCCGAAACATACGCGCGTTTGAAGAAGCGCGTCGCCGCACATGTCGAAGCCGCACCGGTTTCTTCTGACAGTGGCGACCGTACACGTTACGACAGCGGCGACGACGGCACGCAATTCACCGGCACCCCCGACCGCACCCAGTTCATCACCGGCGACGGCATCGAAGCGCTTGGTGACAAGACCCAGCTGATCGGCCGGGTCACCGACGACAGCGATGTCTTTGACATCACCGGTGAAGGCGCAGTCGATGCACAAGGCGCCAGCTCGGTTACCGGCATCGATTTCGATCTGACGGGCGGAACCCCCTCGTCGCTGCCGTCGTCATGGCCGAGTAGCGGCCCGTCGACAGGCCAGACCGGCACGGACTGGGCACAACCGCGCGAAGCGGCGACGGCAACCCGTGTTGAAATCGGTTCACTGATGCGCGGCCGCTTCAAGCTCGAGAAAGTGCTCGGCCAGGGCGGCATGGGTTCGGTCTTTCTCGCCAGCGACCAAATCAAGGTCCGCGCCAAGGACAAACAACCGCTGGTGGCGCTCAAAGTACTGAACGAAGATTTCAAGCAGCATCCCGATTCGTTCATTGCGCTGCAGCGTGAAGCGAGCCGTCAGCAGAAACTCGCGCACCCGAATATTGCGACCGTCTACGACTTCGATCAGACCGAAGACGGCCTCGCGTTCCTGGTCATGGAGCTGCTCGAAGGCGAAGCGCTCAACGATTTCATCAAGAAGACCGTCAAACCGAAAGGCGGACTGCCATTCACCGAAGCGTTCCCGATGGTCGCCGGACTCGGCGCAGCGCTGGTTTACGCGCACGAACGTAACATCGTTCATTCCGATTTCAAGCCCGGCAACTGCTTCTTGAGCAAAGCCGGGCAGATGAAAGTGCTCGATTTCGGCATCGCGCGTGCCGTCAAGAATCCGGGCGCCGCCGAAGGCGAACAGACCATTTTCGATCCGGGCAAACTCGGTGCGTTGACCCCGGCTTACGCCAGCGTCGAGATGCTCGAAGGCGAAGAACCCGATACGCGTGACGACATCTACGCGCTCGCCTGCGTGGCTTATGAACTGCTGACCGGCAAACATCCGTTCAATAAAATCCCGGCCAACAAGGCCCGCGACAGCGGACTCAAACCAGAACCGATCAAGACGCTGACACGCAAACAATGGCGCGGACTCGAACGTGGCCTCGCCTATCTGCGCGCCGATCGTTCGCAGAGCACTCAGGAATTTCTGCACGAGTTCGAAGGCGTGACTTCGCCGTGGAAGAATCCGTTCATCGTCGGCCCGATAGCGGCGGCAGTGCTGCTGGTGGCCGGCTTTGCGCCAGTCAAGAATTATCTTGAAGACAGCGATATCAACGCACGCATCGCCCTTGCGCAGAGCGGCGAGCCGGCGAAGATTGAAGCGGTACTTGCCGGCATGGTCGACGACGGCCTCGATACGACGCGTCAGGCGCGCATCCTCAATGAAGCGAAAGATAAGATTCTTGCCTACTTCGATCAGAGTGCGCGTTCGAATATCGATATCGACAACGGCAAGTACGGTTTCAATGCCGCGCGCCTGGTGTTGGATAAAGCGAAAAAGTACCCGGTCTATACCGACTCCAGCAAACTGCAGGACCTCGAAGCGTATATCGAACGGTCGGAAGAAATCGTGCTGGCCGAACAATACGATAAGTTCAACACGGCACTTGCCAACGGCAGTCTGCTCGCGGTTGATGGTGAGGACGACATTCATGACGCCATGGCGGTCGTGGCCCAGATCGATTCCGATCACCCGATGTTGAAGGACCGCCGCCTGGCCGGCGCGTTCGCTACTGCCGTCAACACCGCAATCGAGAACGAGGATTACGACTTCGGCGAAGAACTGACGAGCGAAGGCCTGCGACTCGTCACTGGCGACGTCAATGCGGAAAAATTTCTTGGCAACTTGAACGACAAGGTCGCTGGCGCGAAAGACCGCGCCGAAACGGGCAAGAAGATCCTCGAAGCTATCGCCGCCATCCAGGGCGCACTCGATGCCAAGACTGGACTCGCCGGCTACGTCGATATCCAGGACGAAATCCAGAATCTGGCTGGCCTCGATCCTGCCAACGAATTGCTGGAGAAGCTGCGGGCGGACGTCGAGCCGCGCGTAAAGAAAGAACTGGCCGCCCTCGCCCAGGCACGCAACTGGGGCGCGAGCGAACTGATGTACGGCGACTTCAGCCATATGTTGCGCGCGCTCGGGCTGCATGATCTGGATGCCAAGACCAATGCATTGCATGAGGAATTCACGGCTGAAGTGGGCAAACTACGCGCTGAAGTAACCACAGTTGTCGCTGCCGACAAGTTGACACCCGAAGCGAGCGGCCTGGTTGCACAGCTGTCAGCCATGGCTCCGCGCAACGAATTGACTGCAGATGCGCACGACCAACTGGCTACGGCGTATCTGACGCAGGCGGCACTGGCCCGCGACCAGGGCGATTTCACGGCCAGCAAGGCTGCCTTGAGCAGTGCGACGGCGCTGGCGCCGAGGGCGCCGGTACAACAACTGATTGAGGCCGAGAACACACTCGTACAGCGTGAGCAGGGTATGGACAGCGCAGCGCGCGACGCGGCACGCGCGGCGCGGATTGCCGAATTCGAGCAGAGCTACCCGACCTTCGCCACGAGCATCGGCGCGCTCGGGTCGGATCCCGCTGCATTGACCAGCGCCCTCGCGGCGCTGGCGAAGTTGCGTCAGCTGAACCCCACCGACAGTCGTCTTGCCGACAGCACGACCGCGCTCGCTGCTGCTGTCGCGAGTGCTGGCGACGCGCTTGGGCAGAAGGGGGAGTGGGACGATGCTGTCGGCCTGGCGCGTGCCGGCATCATCGACCTGCCGCGCGCATCGACGCTCGCCGATAAACTCGTCACCTTTGAGGAGCAACGCAAGCTGGCAAGGATCGAAGCCGACAAACAGCTGGTAGCGACTGCCAAGACCGACATCGAGAAACTGCTGGAGAATCCGACCGCCGACAGAGCCTGGCGCGCGAGTATCCGGCAGAAGATGGCCGACATCACCGCGCTCGGCGACCCGAACGATCCGTGGTTGAAAGAAACCGGGACGCGACTGGCGACACGATATGTTGAACGCGCACAGGAAATGCGCACCGAGCAGCGTTTCGCCGAAGGCGCCAACATGCTGGCCGATGCCGAACGTTTCGGGCCGGACACTGCCGGCCTGGCCGAAGAGAAGGCGGCGTTGGCCGCCGCCACCGAAGCGTTCGAAAAAGAGCAGGAAGAGCAAGCCCGTCTCGCCCGCCTCGACGGGTTGCGACAGACTTTCGAAACGCAGGCCAAAGCCAGCGACGTCGCCAACGCCGCGAAAACGCTCGATGCTTTGAAGCGTGAAGTCGGGACGGCCGACGACAGCTTCGTTTCGACCGAAGCGCCGCGCCTGCTTGCCGGTGCCTATCTGCGACTGGCGACGACCAAAGCGGCTGAAACCGATTTTGCCTCGGCGCTGCGCTTTGCGAAAGCCTGCGCCGAGCTGCAACCGCAGCGCCAGGAGTGCAAACTCGCGGTGCGCGACTACACCGTCGATGGCAACAAGCAGGATCTGCAGAAAACATTTACCCGTGCCGGTGAATTCGATCTGGCTGAAGTGCTGGCCAAAATTTCTGAAGTGCAGGTTCTCGACCCGGGCGTGTTCAGCGCTTCCGAGAGTCAATGGGCACAGGCCGTCAGCACGCGCATAGCGGCACTCAAGGAAGCCGCCGGCACCGGCGCCAACGACACCATCGATCGCGCGAAAGAAGTGTTTGCCGGCAATCAGATCATTGCCGCCATCGAACCGGTCAAACTGACCGTCGCAAAGTCGCGTTACGCAGCGGAAGTGAATGCAGCGATGGACAAGGCGCTGTTGAGCGAGGCGCGCCAACTTCTCATCAAAGCGACTCGCGACGAACCGACGCATCCGGATATCGTGCGACTGAAAGGTGCCTTCAACGCGCGCGTCAGCGACGCCAAGAATTTGTACGACACCTACAGGAAGCAATTTACCGCCAAGGATTACGCCGCCGCGCTTGGCACCATGGAGAACGCGCTCAAACTCTGGTCAGACAGTTCGATGTTCAAGAAGGAATACGCCCGCGTCGTTGCCATGGTGGACGATAAGGTGGGCCCCGACGATGGCGGTGAGGGCCACATTATTGCACCACCGCTGCCGCCGACCGACCCATGCGAAAGCAAACTCGCCGGTCATGGCAAGCGCAAGAAAGGCACCTGTTTCTATTTCGTCTCCGGCAACCAGCGCGGTCCGCTGATGGTCGTCGTTCCGTCCGGTGGCGCGTTCAGCAAACCATTCGCCATCGGCAAATTCGAAATCACGGTGTCCGATTACAACCGCTATTGCCGCCTGAGCACCAAGTGCCAGCCAGCGACCGGCCAGGAGACGGCGCTGCCGTTGACCGGGATCACGCTGGAGCAGGCGCAGGCCTATCTCGCCTGGCTGTCGGAACGTACCGGCCAGAAGTACCGTCTGCCGAACGCCGAAGAATGGACGTACGCAGCGACAGCAGGCGGCGATCAACCGAAGAAGGACTACAACTGCCGCGTCGAGCAAGGTGGGCAGCTGCTGAAAGGTCAGGGCACGATGGGAGTGAATACGGGCAAAGCCAACGGTTGGGGCTTATACAACTATGTCGGCAATGTGCAGGAGTGGGTTTCCAACGGCGGAGGTGTCACGGCACGCGGCGGTGCGTTCGAAGATACCTTCAGCAAATGCGACATTTCGCTCGAGAAACCGCATGACGGCTCGGCCGATACAGCGACCGGTTTTCGCGTACTGCTCGAACTCGGCTGAACCGGCGAAGTACTCAACGTGAACAGGTTGTCGTCATGAGTACCGAAACGCTGCGCGCGCTGTCGCGCGCCTATGCGACCGGTAACATCGACCGCGAATCCTATCTTCGTACGCGACGCGAAATGCTGCGACGCGTCGTCGCCGGCGACTTGCCGCTGGTGGCGTTTCATGCGCCGGAACCGGAAATGCCGACCGTATTTCCCTATGACGAAAACGAAGGCGATACGACACAGGAAATCATCCCGAGCGTTGCAGTCGGCGTACGCGCGCAAACGTCGGCCGGCAAACGCTCGCCGCTGTTGGCGATCGTCATTGCCGTTGGTGTCATCGCCGTTGCCGCTTATGCCACGTTTCAGGCTCTGGGCCGCGGGGCAGCACCGCCATCTGTCGATGCGGCGCCGGCAGCGGCAACGACAACGACCAATCTGCTCGATGAATTCCTCGCCGCCCGCACGTGGACAGCGGCGAGCATGAACACGCTGGCTAACGCCTGGGACGCGCTGCCTGAAGCGACCCGGCACCAATTGATGCAGTCGGAATCGGCGAATCGCCTGACCGCCGCCGTGCTTCAGCAGATCCGGGCAGCCGAAGCGCTGCTCGAACTCGGCGAGGCGGACGACGCGCTGGAAACCGAAAGTCTGCTGCTCGGACTGGTCGAACATCTCGGCTTCAGCAATACCCGACTCGAACTCGCGCGGCAACGCTGGAACGAGGCGCGCATAGCGCAGGATACGGCAAGCGCGACGCTGCTTCCGGCTACCGTGGTTGCCGGCGACGGCACTGCCGCGGATAACGAGGCAACGGTGGCGAACGGCGCCGAAACGCCGGACCCAGGCGTTGGCGTAATAGCACCACCTGAACCGATACCGACGACTGACCTGCCAGCAACGCCCGAAACGTCGGCACCGACGGCTGACGCTGGAGTTGCGGCGGCTGTACAAGATCCAGTTCCAGCGATTGCGGCCAAACCCATGACACCCGCTGTCTCGACCATGGCCCCAGCCGTCGCAGCGAGTTCATCGGCAAAAACGAACGCATCGTCGGCCAAACCAGCAGCGAGCGCGACCGTTCGAAGCAACTGCCGGGCGGCGCTGACGCGGACGCGCCGACCTTATTGTATCGACGTTGCCGGCGACGGCACCAAAGGCCCGCTGCTCGTCGTACTGCCTGCCGGCCGCTACACCATGGGTGGGCGCGAAACGAACGAACAACCCCGCCATGAAATCACGCTCGCGCTGCCGTTTGCCATCGGCATGTTCGAAGTCAGCGCCCGCGAGTTTGCGCTGTTCTGCGCGGCGACGGGTGCGACCTGCCCGGCGCAGCCGTGGAACAAGCCAGCCTATCCAGTCGTCAACGTCAGCTGGGCGCAAGCGGAAGCTTATGCGAAATGGCTCTCTCGTCTGCTCAGCGCAGATTATCGTCTGGCGACCGAAGCGGAGTGGGAATATGCCGCACGAGGCGGCAGCACCTCGGAGTATCCGCTCGGTGACGAACTCCTGCCGACCCATGCGCGTTACAGCTACAAGAACAAGCTGGACGAGCCGTTGCCAGCTAACGATCGCTCACTCAATCGAAACGAATTCCGTCTTTACCACATCATCGGCAATGTGCGCGAATGGGTTGCCGACACCTGGGCGGAAACTTACGCCGGTGCCGCAGCCGATGGCAGCGCTCACAGCGGTGGCGGCGAACATGTCGTGCGCGGTGGCTCTTATGCTGATGCGGCAGACGCGCTGCGCAGCGCTGCCCGACTGCCGCTGGCAACCAGCGATGCCCAGACTGGCTTCCGACTGGTCCGGCAGGTCGATTAAGCGTATGTCGGTCGACCCCGCTGCAAGCCATGGTCTCAACCTGTTTCCCGGCGAACAGGCCAAATTCGGCGCCCTCGCGGACGGCTGGTGGGACAGCGACGGTGCGAGCAGAACGCTGCACGACATCAATCCGTGCCGTCTCGCCTATATCCAGGATTACGCCACGCTGGCCGGCACGCGTGTGCTCGACGTCGGTTGCGGCGGCGGCATTCTGAGCGAAGCATTGGCGGCGGCTGGTGCCCACGTGGTCGGACTCGATGCAACACCCGCGGTCATCGACGTCGCTCGACGCCACGCTGCTGAAAGCAGACTTGCCGTCGACTATATGGTCGGCTTGTCGGGCGAACTGGACCCGACGTTCAGCGCGGCTTTTGACGTTGTCGTGTGTATGGAGCTCATCGAACATGTGCCCGACGCCGATGCCCTGATCGGCGATTGCGCGCGCCTGGTCAGACCCGGCGGTCATGTGTTCTTCTCGACCTTGAATCGAACGCCACAAGCGTGGCTGCTTGGCATCGTCGCAGCTGAGTATGCGCTCGGCCTGTTGCCACGCGGCACCCATGACTACGGTCAATTCCTCAAGCCGTCGGAACTCGCTGCCAGCGCGCGAGACCACGGACTGCGGCTGCTCGATATCAGCGGCATGGATTACAACCCGTTGACCCGCCGCGCACGTCGTTCGCGCCGGCCCGGCGTGAACTATCTCGCCAGCCTTATTCGCGACGCGCGCTGATAGTCCCCGCGCCTGCTTGCGCCCGCTCGCCGTACTTTTCGATCTCGACGGCACGCTGCTCGATACAGCACCGGATCTGGCTGGCGCGCTGAATCATGTGCGGTCCGAAGATGGCCTGGACGCCTTGCCCTATGCGCTCGTCCGCCCGTGCATTTCGCGCGGCAGTCACGCGCTGATGCGTCTCGGCTACACGCTGGCTGCCGATACGCCGGCCTATGAAACGCGTCGCCAGCGGCTGCTGGCCTGGTACCGAGCGCATATCGCCGAGCAGACGGCACTGTTTCCCGGTATGGACGACGTCCTCCTGACGCTTGAGCGTAACGGTCAGCCATGGGGCATCGTGACCAACAAACCCGGCTGGCTGACTCAGCCGCTGCTGGCTGCGGTAGCGCTCAACCTTCGCGCGGCCTGCGTGATCTCCGGCGACACCTTGGCGCATAGCAAACCGCATCCAGCGCCAATCTTGGCCGCCACCGCCGAGCTTGGCCTGTCGCCGCAGGATTGCCTGTACGTCGGTGATGCCGAAAACGATGCATTGGCCGCGCAGGCGGCCGGAATGCGCTGCGTGATCGCGGGTTACGGCTATCTCGCGCCAGATGACTGCCCGGCACAGTGGCCGATGGCCGGCATGATTGATCGGCCGTCGGATCTGCTGGCGTGGCTGTAGACGACTACACGTCTGCACCCACTCTCGAGACCGGCGACGATTTCCACTATGCGAGTTTCTATCTCGCGCCGGCGCGACGCACGCTGTGCCGGACGCTCGAGGCATGGCGCCGCGAAGTTGCTGCTATCCCGCAGACCTGTTCGGATCGCGGCGTCGCTCATCTCAAACTGGCGTGGTGGCGGGAAGAACTCGGGCGCTACGTGGCAGGCGAGGCGCGCCATCCGCTGACCATCGCCCTTGCCACCGGCATAAGCGATACAGACCAATTGAGTGCAGCGCTCGAACGTTTTCTTGACGCAGTTGAAAGCAGTCTGTTCGAGCCGGTACTGGCAACGCGGGAGGCAGTTCTGACCGCTATCGCGGCCCAGCACGGCGAACTGCTCGCGGTCTACGCACACAGCGGTAAAGCGTTGACCGACGCCGATCTGAAGCGGCTGCTTGACCTCGCATATCTGAGTGAACTCGCCTATGAACTGCGCGGTTTGCGCCAGCATCGGCGCGGCGGGCCTTTGTATCTCGCAGCTGATGCACTCGCCGAGCATGGACTGACCGTGGACGACGTCCGCAGCGCAACCGACAGCCGTGCGCTGGTCGCCGTGTTACGCAGCGAAATGACCGCCGTGCTGGGACTCCTCGAACAGCAGCTGGCCGCACTGCCGCGTGGGCTCGGTCGACGGCACAGCGTGTTCGGAGCTCAGGCCCGCCTGGTAGCCGCAGCCCTTCGTTTGACCGTAGCCGACGATTGCCAGGTGCTCGAGCGGCGACTCGAACTGCTGCCGGCGCACAAACTCATGCTGGCCTGGCGCAGTCGCTATGTCGGTTGAGGAATGTCGCCATGCTTGCTGCGGATACGCCGCAAGCGCACGCGCAGACGACGGTGGGCATCGACATCAGGCGTATCGCCGAACAATACGACGTGCCGCAAGGAACCGTCGGTACAACGGAACGTGAGTCCGGTCATTAACGCGCTGACCAGTGGCGCACGAACCAGGGTCGCAGATCCGATCTGACCGCTGCGGTTTATGAGCTGCCAGCGATCGTTGGCACCGAGCACCAGCGTTGCGACCTCGCTGGCAGGCGGGCGACGGTGACGACTGTCATAACGCCAGGCAGCCACCGCCAGCGCTGCCAACAGCACAAACGTCTGCCAGACAGCAGGGTAACCGGCAGCGATGGCGACGAAAGCGGCGCCATGCAGAGCAGCGGCGACGCGGCGCACAACGGCAGATTGCCGTAGCTGCAGCACGATGGCTTCGTCAAAAGGTCTGTCTAATGACATGACCTGATGACGTGGCGTTGTGACATGGCTTCTTTGCCCCGCTCGGCGCTGCCTTGGCCCGTATCCGGGAGCAGGCCGCTCTGCTTGAAATTACCCGGCAGTGAAAAGATACTACCGTTGATCGGAAATCACCGAAACAGGGCCATTGCCGACCTCTCATGCCTGAACTCGAGCATCCACCGGCGGCGACGCCGCAACCGACAGCAAACGTGCCATCGGGCACAGCAGCGAGCGTGCCCGCGAAGCGCGAAATCGGCGGCCCGAAAGGGCTGGAACCGACCCGCTACGGTGACTGGGAGCGTAAAGGGCGCTGTATCGATTTCTAGCGTCGCCGCGCCACAGGTTGCGCGCGTCGCAACGTGCTTCAACGTGCAGCGGAGGTAGCGATGGGGGTCGCACTCCGAGCGCGACGCAACGCACTGCGTGAGTTATTGTCGCCGCTCTGGCGGCGTTCCAGCAGATCCGTGTGTAGCGTCGCCCAGTAACCCCAACGAGCACATCATGGCCGCTAATCCATTATCTCCACATCTGCAAATCTACCGTCCGCAGCTGACGACGATGATGTCGATCACGCATCGCATGACCGGCCTGTTCCTGAGTGCCGGCACGGTCATGCTGTTGTATTGGCTGGTCGCCGCTGCGCTCGGCCCGGCAACCTATGCCGAAGCACAGCGCTGTTTTGCGGCGATACCGACGCAGCTGCTGCTGGTCGGCTGGACGTTCGCCTTCTTCTATCACCTCAGCAATGGCATTCGTCATCTGTTCTGGGACGCCGGCCTCGGGTTCGAGCTTGCCAGCACCTACCGTAGCGGCTATCTCGTGATCGGCACTGCCGTGATCATGACCGGCCTGACCTGGGCTTGCGTACTGGCGCAGGGAGCATCCACATGAGCCTGCGAAGCCCTCTCGGTCGTGTACGTGGCCTCGGTTCGGCCAGGACCGGCGTCCATCACTGGTGGCATCAGCGCACCAGCGCCGTGGCGCTGGTGCCGCTGTCGCTGTGGTTCGTCTACGCCGTGCTCGGCCACATGCGTGGTTCACATGCGGAGACAGTGTCCTGGATCAGCTCGCCGTTCATCACGGTCCTGCTGGTAGCGCTGCTGGCGGCGATGTTTTATCACGCCAAGCTCGGTCTGCAGGTCGTCATCGAAGATTACGTCCACCACGAGTTAGCCAAGCTCGCGCTGATCACGCTCATGAACCTGACGCTCGCTCTCGGTGCCCTGCTCGGCGTCGTCGCTGTGCTCAAGATTGCCTTCGTCCCGCTCTGACAGGAAGCCTCATGCCCGCTGCATATCCTCTCATCGAACATAAATACGATGTTGTCGTTGTCGGCGCCGGCGGCGCTGGACTGCGGGCCACTTTCGGCATGGCCGCCGAAGGTCTCGCCACCGCCTGTCTGACCAAGGTTTTCCCCACGCGCAGCCACACGGTCGCGGCTCAGGGCGGCATGAGCGCCGCGCTCGGCAACATGGGCCCGGACGACTGGCGCTGGCACATGTACGACACCATCAAAGGCTCGGACTGGCTCGGCGACCAGGACGCCATCGAATACATGTGTCGCGAGGCGATCCCCGCCGTGATCGAACTCGAACACTATGGCGTGCCGTTCTCGCGCACCGAAACGGGCGAAATCTACCAGCGCCCTTTCGGCGGCATGACGACGAATTTCGGGGAAGGCATCGCGCAACGCACCTGCGCCGCTGCCGATCGCACCGGCCATGCCATCCTGCATACGCTTTATCAGCAGTCGCTGAAGCACAACGCGGAATTCATGATCGAATATTTCGCGCTCGATCTGGTCATGGACGACGATGGCGCCTGCCGCGGTGTGCTGGCATGGAATCTTGCCGATGGCTCACTGCATCTGTTCCGCGCTCACGCCGTGGTGCTGGCTACCGGTGGATATGGCCGCAGCTATCTCTCCTGCACTTCGGCGCATACCTGTACTGGTGACGGCAATGGCATGGTGCTGCGCGCAGGATTGCCACTGCAGGACATGGAGTTCACGCAGTTTCATCCAACCGGCATTTTCGGTGCTGGTTGCCTGATCACGGAAGGGGTGCGCGGCGAAGGCGGCTACCTGACCAATTCGAACGGCGAGCGGTTCATGGAACGCTACGCACCGAATGCCAAGGATCTCGCGTCGCGCGACGTCGTCTCGCGTTCGATGACGATCGAGATCCGTGAGGGTCGCGGTGTCGGACCAGACAAGGATCACATTCATCTGCATCTTGAACATCTCGGTGCCGACGTCATCAACGAGCGTCTGCCGGGCATAGCGGAGTCGGCGCAGATCTTTGCCGGCGTCGATGTCACGCGCGAACCGATACCGGTACTGCCGACTGTGCACTACAACATGGGCGGCATACCGACCAACTATCACGGCGAAGTCGTGACCATCAAAGACGGCAATCCGGATTCCGTCGTGCCCGGTCTGATGTCCATCGGTGAAGCCGCCTGCGTCTCGGTGCACGGCGCGAACCGGCTCGGTTCGAACTCGCTGCTCGATCTCGTCGTGTTCGGACGTGCGGCCGCGAAACGCTGCGCCAGCCAGATCACGCGTGGCGCCACGCACGCCACGTTGAACGGCGCCGCGACCGAAGGACTTCTGTCGCGTTTCGACGCGCTGCGCTATGCCAATGGCCCGGAACCAACTGCCAAACTGCGATTGGACATGCAACGCATCATGCAAAACCATGCCGCCGTGTTTCGCACCGGGGAAGTGCTCGAGGAAGGGAAAGCAAAACTCGCGGAAGTGTTCGCCGCGTTCAAGCACGTCAAAGTCACTGACCGCTCGCTGATCTGGAATACCGATCTGGTCGAGACGTTGGAACTCGACAATCTGCTCGCCAGCGCGATGGTCAGTATTGCTGCTGCGGCCAATCGGCAGGAAAGCCGCGGCGCCCACGCGCGCGAAGACTTTCCCGACCGGGACGACGAGACCTGGATGAAACATACCCTGACCTGGCTCGACGATGCTGGCCAGGTCGCTTTCGATTATCGCCCGGTGCACATGTATACGCTGAGCGACGACGTCGACGTCGTCCCGCCGAAAAAGCGCACCTACTAGGATAGAGCACAGTCATGGCGCAATTCACGCTTCCGAAGAATTCGAAGATCGGGTCGGGCAAGACTTACCGGCATGCCAGCGGGGCAAAGCGGGCCAGGACCTTCGCGATCTATCGCTGGGATCCGGACTCGGGTGCGAATCCGCGCATCGACACCTATGAGATCGATCTCGATAAATGCGGGCCGATGGTGCTCGATGCCATCATCTACATCAAGAACGAAATCGATCCAACGCTGACATTCCGCCGCTCCTGTCGTGAAGGGATCTGCGGCTCGTGCGCGATGAATATCGACGGCACCAACACGCTGGCCTGTACCAAAGCCACGGAAGAAGTCAGCGGGGGGGTGAAAATCTATCCGCTGCCGCACATGCCGGTACAGAAGGACCTGGTACCGGATCTGACGCATTTCTATGCGCAGTACGCTTCGATCAAACCCTGGCTGCAATCGGAAACGCTGGCACCACCGGACAAGGAGCGCCTGCAGTCGAAAGATGATCGCGAGAAGCTCGACGGCCTCTACGAATGTATCCTGTGTGCGTGCTGCTCGACGAGTTGCCCGAGCTACTGGTGGAACAGCGATCGCTATCTCGGCCCGGCCATTCTGCTACAAGCGTATCGCTGGCTCATCGACAGTCGCGATGAAGCGACAGGCGAGCGCCTCGACGATCTCGAAGATCCGTTCCGGTTGTACCGCTGTCATACGATCATGAATTGCGCGAAGACCTGCCCGAAAGGCCTCAATCCGGCCAAAGCCATCGCCGAGATCAAAAAGATGATTGTTGCCCGCAGCCTGTGAGTGAACTCGCCACGGCGTTCAAGCGCATGCGCTGGCGTTGCCGTCGAGGCATGCGCGAACTGGATGTCCTGCTGGTTGGCTGGCTTGACCGGCATGAACAGAACATGTCGAGCAGCGAGCAGCAGGCGTTCGAGCAGTTGCTCGATCAGAGCGATATGGATCTCTATGTCTGGTTCACCCGGCGTGGGCAGCCAGAGGAATCTGCGCTGATTGCGCTGGTTGCGGGCATTCTCGCAATGCCGCGGGACGATGCGGTACCCCTGGCGTGAGTGGTGCATGGCCCGGCGCGCAGGCCGCATCGACGTTTGAATTCGGTGATCCACTGCGCGATACAACCGTGCTCGAAGAGGGCGCCGTCAAATGCGCGCTGCTCGGGCTGCGTGTCATTCACGTGAGCGGCGCCGATGCCGTGAGTTTCATTCATGCGCAATTCACTGCCGACTGCCGCTCGCTCGCACCGAGCACACATCTGCTGACGGCTTGGTGTTCACCCAAAGGCCGCGTGCTGTTCGCGCCGCAGCTGATCGCCACGGGCGATGGTTTTGAGCTCCTGCTGCCGACGGCGCAAAGCGAGGCGTTTGCGCGCCGACTGCGTATGTTCGTGCTGCGGGCGAAAGTCGAGATCCACGAGGCGAACGAGTCGCAAGGCGTCATGCAGCTGGCCAGCCCCACCCCACTGGCGCGCCCGCGTGAATTCGAGGCACTGGCAGACACCGCCTGCGCAAGCAGCAGCAACGGTCGGCTGCATTGGCTCATCGGTCCACATGCGACGTTAGCGGCCATCTGGTCCGACCTGCCTGCTGTTGCCGTTGGCAGCAATGCGGCGCAGCTGCTCGCGCTTCGCGCCGGACTGTTCGACCTCGAGGCGGCCACGGCTGATGCGTTTCTGCCGCAGGAACTCGATCTCGATCGCACGGCTGGCGTCAGTTTCGAGAAAGGCTGCTACCCCGGCCAGGAAATTGTCGCCCGCGTGCGATTTCGAGGCAGCGTCAAGCGACGGCTCGCGCGCCTTGCCTGCCCGGGTGCTTCGACGCCCGCGCCTGGCACCCGTCTGCTGACTGCCAGTGATGTGGCGGTCGGCACAGTGCTCGGTGCCGCGCGCGCCTCGGCTCAATCGATCGAAATGCTGGCCGTACTCGACGTCGATGCGCCGGCCATCCACCTCGCCGACTCGACGGTCGAGGCCGTCCTGCTGTCGCGCTGGGCCGCATGAGCACGATGGGCAGCCTGGCGCCACGTGCTGTCTTTGGTCTGATCGGACTGGCCTGCGTCGGGCTGCTGGCCTATGCCTACTATCTGCAGTTCCACGACCACCTCGAACCCTGCCCGATGTGCATTTTTCAGCGTCTCGCTTATGCCGCCGTCGGCGTTGTGGCACTCATCGGCGCCGCCCAAGGCCCGCGCGGTGTCGGTGTCTATCTCTACGGCGCCATGATCACGGTCGCGGCCGGCGTCGGCGCCGGTATCGCCGCGCGCCAGGTCTGGCTGCAACACCTGCCGGCCGACCGCGTACCGGAATGCGGGCCGGGACTGGCCTACATGCTGGAAGCGTTTCCGCTTGCCGAAGTCATCAGGACTGCCCTGCGTGGCACCGGTGAATGTGCCGTCGTCGACTGGACCTTGCTCGGCTTCTCGATGGCCGAGTGGTCAGTGGCCTGTTTCCTGGTGATTATCCTCGCGACTTTGCTCAGCCTCGCTGGCCATCGGCGACGACCGCGGGAGTGGGCATGACGATTTCGCGTGGCAAAGATGACCGCCATTCGCGCCGGGTCATCGCGCTACTCGCATGGTTAGTCAGCTGGTCCTGCTTGACGCAGGTCGTGGCCCAGGATCAGAGCTTCGGTGCGCAAGCGTTGCGTGGTGTAACCGCGATCACGGTCACCGTCGAAGGCGTCGATCGCAACTATTCACGTTATGGCCTGACCGCCGACGAATTGAAGACGCGCATGGAGTCACAGCTGACCGCAGCCGGACTGCGGGTGATCAATGTAAACGACGCTGCGAGCGATCCACAAGCCAGCCAGCTCCTCGCCCACGTCACCGCTTACGAGGGATCGTATTCGCTGATTTCCTACCGCATTGGCATCGAGCTGAAACGCAAGCTTCCACTTGATGCCAGCGGCCAGAATTATATCGCGCAGAGCGTCTGGTCCGACGGCCGCAGCGGCATTCTGAATCCCTCTGATCTGCCGCGGCTGTACGGCTTCGCCACCGAACTCCTGCAGCATTTCATTGCCGCTTACGGCACCAGCAATGTGTTGGGCGCGCAGCAGCGGTAATTCGCTCCAACGCAGATAAGGTCGCGCGATCCCCGCAAATCAATCCTGCGGTGGCTTAATCACTTTCCGGACTCAGCTATCGACAACGGCGCGTACCCGCTGCGGCAATACCGATGTAAAGCCAACGCACTGCACCGTTGAAGCCAATTCCTGCAATGTGAACTGCAATTCCTTGCCTCCTTCCCCGCTTACGTGGACCAATAATGCGCGCGCGTACAGGACCGCTCCCAATTGGGAGGTGTCGGCAAGCAGTCAGGCCTATATCGTAGGTCACAGAGCAAATCAGCGCCGGACGGTTACGTTTGCGTATGCCGTCGATCGGAGCAGCGCTACTACCGTCCTAACGCGGCTGCAAGCTTCCCCAAAGGAGAACGAGTCATGCGCACATTCGCGATCGCCGCCATGCTGGCAGCCATTCTCGTCGGTCCATTGCCTGTTGCTCATGCCGACGTGCACTACAAGCTATTCACCCATCCCGATCTGATCGCTCGCTTGCCCGGCCTGGATGGCTTGTGGGGTACGTCCGACGACATTCACTGGTCCGAACCCGAGTCGAACCCGAATCCACTCGGTGCCGCGAGCTTCGCCTTCGACACAGATCTCGATACGTTCTCTTTCTCGATCGAGCTTGCCTTTGAGAGTGGGACTTTCACGTTGGCCGAGCCATTGAGTTTCCCGGTCAACCAATACTCTTCCTGGAACTCCACCGCGCATTACTGGGCATGGAGCGGGAATTTCTTCGGTGAGGTAAGCAATGATGGCCCAGTAATCGACTACGAGATCGCCGCGGCTCCCTCGAGCACGGTAACGGCGCTCAGCCTACTCAGCTTCTCGAGCACGCTCAACGTGGTCGAAAGCGTATCGGGGATACCCAACACATTCGGGCCATCTTTCGGAATCACGCTTTTCAATGACGGATTGCGCGACGATATCCGCTTGCTCGGCGGCGATCCCGCCGGCTTCGAGGGTTTTGCCGCTTACGCCGCCTACCTGACGGATCTACTCGATGCGGCTGAATCCGAGTGGACTTCGATCAACTTCTACACCACCTGCGCGAACTTTCCATGCAGTTATGGCAATTCGCTGGTGGCCTATTCGACGGATACTGCTGCTGTCCTCCCCTTCAATGTCGCGACCGGCGTATTCTCGGAAGGCGTCGTGGCCGTCATCGAGGGTGTGCCGCACATTGACCGGGGTCTGGTCGTTGGTGATTCGAGCGGCGGCGGTCTGCACGCCGTACTTGGCGGCGCGAGCGCCGAGCACGACATTCTGCTCATTGGTGCGGGCATTCGTGACACGCTCGGGACGGTCCTCGTCGCGGGTAGCAGCAGCGAGTTCACGGCCACCAGCGGCGCGAGCGTCGGCGAGCTCGGTGAAGGACGCCTCGATATCTCGGAAGGCGCACGCTTCGTGAGCGGAAACGGCGTCGAGAACTTTGTCCAAGTGCCCGGCAATTTCATCATCGCCAATGGCGGCGGATCGCGCGGCCGCGTTCAGGTCCACGATCACGCTTCCCGGCTCGAAGTTTCCGGTGATACCTTCGTCGGGAATGGCAACGTCGTAGCCGATTTCGGCATCGACGCGCCCGCCTATGGCGCGCTCGACGTGTACGCCGGCGGCACTGCCGTCTTGGCGGGTTCCCTGTTCATCGGCCTGGATACGCGTGGGGATGGTCACGTTGCGGTGACGGGCGCCGACTCGGCAATCGAGCTGGTCGGCGCCGACCGCATTCTCGATGTCGGCTACGGAGGTCACGGCCGGTTGCAGATCGCCGACGGTGGTCGCGTTTCAGGAGCGCAGTTCATTGTCGTCGGCGAGCTCCTCGGGTCCACAGGCGAGATTGTTCTGAAAGGCCCTGGCTCGGTGCTCGAACTTGGTGGTGTATGCGGATTCTGCGGGTACGATCAGGGTGCTTTCCTGTGGCTCGGGTTCGACGGTGACGGCTCGATCGCAATCACAGACGGTGCTCACCTGACCGTCGATGGAACCGGAACAACCACACCGGGCGTCGCAGTTGGCGGTGCATCGTTGTATCCGGAGAGCGCGGGACATGGACACCTGGAAGTGACCGGTGCCGGATCGCAATTGAATGTTCTCGGCAGCAGCGGCGTACTCGAAATCGGCGGCGGTAACGGCAGCGGGGAGCTCGTCGTCGCCGACGGCGGTGTCGTCGGCGCCGAGTTCATTTTCGTCGGGCCGAATGGGACTGTGTCAGGCGACGACGGCACGCTCGTGGGCAGCGTACTGAACTACGGTACCCTGGCCCCTGGTGCAAGCCCCGGTATTCTGCACGTCAACGGCGACCTCGTCCTGGGTGATGGCGGCCGGCTCATTGTCGAAGTAGGTGGTCTCGTGGCCGGTATCGATTACGACGTGCTCGCCGTGACCGGCACCCTGACGCTCGGCGGTACGCTCGAGATCGTGTTACTCGATGGTTTTATGCCGCACGCCAACGATTCGCTGTTTGCGTTTTTCGATGCTGCCAATGTCGTTGGCGCTTTCGTCAGCGTCGTTCTGCCAGATAACGTCCTGATTGAATTCGATGCGAGTGGCGGCGTACGTCTCAGCGCGGTTCCCGTGCCTGCTGCAGCGTGGCTACTGGTATCAGCATTGGCTGGCTTGGGGCGGCGCGGCCACCGGCGAAAATCAACCAGCCCCTCGTGTGCTCTGGCTGGCTGGTCCACCTGTTCGGCAGCACGTAACGAGCAGTCCAGAGCGGCTCCTGGTTACCGCCGGTAGGCTGCGGCGACCCACTCAATATTCGGCCACTATATTCGGACACTTACTGGACACTTCGACTCTACTCGAGCGCCACACCGCCAGCGTATCCCACACGCTCCCTAACAGCGGCGGATGTCGATGACGCGGCGCGGACTATAATTGATTGGGCCGGACCAAGTAGTCATGCGTTAGTCGGTGGCAGCATAATCTTAGCCGCAGGCTCTCGCCACACCTCCCAAATGGGAGGGGCGCTGCAGTCAATGACGCGGCACCCTGAAGCTTGGCCCGCATAGCGTCATCGGAAGGACAGCCCATACGTTCGTCATGGACCGGATGCCTGACATTACCGCCCTGCAGGGAGATTTGCTCGACGCCGCACTCGCGCCGGATGACTGGCGTCCAGTGCTTCGCAAAGTTACGAACCACTTCAGCGCGTCCACGTGCGATTTGTATTTGATGCATGGAGACGACCTGCATTTTTCGGCGGGCGCCTGGCACAGCGTTTCGATACCAGAGTACGTCGAACGCTTTCTCGACCGTGAGCCACGTACCATGGAGCTTCGTCGTCTGAAGACCGGGGAGATTACCACCGATCTCAAATTCGTCTCACGGCAAACATTGAAGTCGCACGATTACTACGCGGAATTTCTACCCCGTTACGGTCTCAGCGGCTGTATTGCGGGAACCATTCTGAACACGCCCGCACGGCGCGCCTATTTCGGCATTCACTATCCAAAGGGTCGCTGGGAATTCGACGACACCAATCTATCGTTGGCAAGGAGGCTCCAGCCGCTTTTAGCACGTGCAGTCAACCTGCAGTTTCGAATTGCTGGGCTCAATGCTGTCGAGCTGCTGCGTGCTGAAGCGCTTGATCGCGTGTCGCATGGGATGGTCGCGCTCGATGTGCAGGGCCGCATCCTGCTTTCGAACCAGTGGGCGAACACCGCAATTGCGGACAGATCGGCATTTCGTGTTCGCAACGGCCGTCTCCAATGCGTGGACACGACAGAACAGACGCAGTTTGACAGCTTATGCAGGGATGCGCTGGCTCGGAAAGGATCTCAAGGCGGCGTCCTGCTGGTGGGGCGAGGTGCGGTTCGCTACAGTGTATTGGTAACGTCAGCACGCACCGATATGCGCGACGAAAGCGCGGCTTTTGTACTGGTCCTGATTAGTGCACTGGGGACGGACCATTCTGCAGAGAGCGCTTTGCAGCTCGAAGACCTGTTCGCACTGACGCCGGCCGAAGCCCGCGTTGCCTCTCACCTCGTTCATGGTCGATCGCTGAAGCAAATCGCAGCGCTGAGCCAAATGACCTACGAAAGTATTCGATTTCTGGCCAAGCAGATCTTCATCAAAGTCGAAGTCCATTCGCAGGCCGAGCTTGTCGCTCTGCTATCCCGGGCACTGCATCGCTCTCCGCCCATTCAATCCGGATTGTCGCCACATGAAGGCGACGCGTGACACCCCAGTACCGACATCTCCGCTCGAATGATTGACGAAAGTCCAGACACATCGGTAGCTACGACACGATGCGCGACTAATCCAAGCCAGGCTGCCCGGCTCCGGATTAATAGCGTCGTGAAATCGGTTGTGCTGCCGTGGCAAAGTTCAGGCCATAACATTTTTCGAGCAAAATTACGGCTTCGATCTGAATGCAACATCTCGCTCGTAAATATCATCAGAGAAGCGACGCATGGGAGCAGTAGTGGGCCGAGACGGACAACGAAATTAATTGAGATGGGCCAACTTCGTCGAGTTTGTAAAATTTGCGTACTCGATATCACTGATTGAGCAGCTTGCTGCGGTCGAATGGCGCCAGGGCGGCAACACCAAACTGTTCTCCTGCCCCTATCACGCATGGAGCTACGACACCCAGAAACGTTTACGCGGCGTACCGGGAGAGGTAAATTTCTGCGGGCTCGACAAGGTCGCCAATGGCCTGAGCGCGATCGCCTTGAACGAGCGCGGCGCGCACGTCTTGCTCAACCAGCCGTAGCCGTCGCACCCACGACGACAAAAACGTAGGTGCAATCCTCGTCGTAGATGTTCTCCCAGGCATGCGGCACGCCGCCCATGACCAGCATGTCACCCGGGAACAAAGTGCGCCGCTGATTGCCAGGCAAGACAATGTCTATCTTGCCCGACAGGATGATCTCGTAATCGATCGTCGCCGTGGCGTGCATGGCGGCGTTTCCTTCCTGCCCACCCTCGGTCGACTCGTGCAGCACATCCTTCGCATCGAGTTTGCCGGCCGAATGCGCCGGAAAGCGCACCACGCCCATCGCCGAGCCGCCTGCACCAGGCATGGTGGTGCTCACGGGCGGGCCGCCGATGCTGTGAGGCAAAGCCGGAATATCGTCCACTCCCCACATGAAGGCCGCTTCGACTACGCCGGGGATCTGTATCGCTTGCGCCGTACCTCGCGAAAGAAAGCATGGTTTACCGTCCGGACCCGTGCCGGCGATGACGAGATTGCGCTCCCGATCGATACTCAAGACGTTCTCCCCTTCCGCGGATACTGCACGGACATCTGTCAGGCATTCGCCGAATGCAGCACCCGACCGGCGCGCGCACCGCTGTCGACGCCGTGGGCGAATAACACCTCGCCGTTGACCACGGTATATTCCACGCCACGCGAGGTCATGACCAAACGACGACCACCGCCGGGCAGATCGTTACGCATGGTACCGGTGACATCCGAACCGACAGTTGCGAGATCGAAGATGGCGAAATCGGCGGCCATACCGGGCGCGATGCGCCCGCGCCGCCGGATACCGAAGAAATCGGCCGGTTCGGATGTGATGCGCTTCACCGCGTGTTCCAGTGACATCACCTGACGATCGCGCACCCAGGTGCCAAGCAGATAAGTGGCATAGCCGGCGTCGCAAATGCTGTCGACGTGAGCTCCCCCATCGGACAAGCCGATCATCGTGCGGCTGTCCGTGATCAACTCTGGAATGCGGCTTTCGTCTGCATTGAACAGGATGTAATTGAACTGCATCGCGAGCTGATCTTCGATGGCCAGATCAAGAAAGGTATTCAGCGGATCGGCGCCGCGCTCACGCGCGATATCGACGATATTGCGACCCTCGTATTTCTTCAGCGCCGGGTTGGAAGCTTCGAGTACAGTCATCACCTCCCAGCGCCCGGTGAATATCTTTGGATGTTTCAGCGCTTCACGGAAATCGGCCCGGAACTGCGGCGCACGCAGAATTTCCATCTGCCGTTCTACTGGTTGGTTCAGCACCGGTACCCAACACGACATGCTCGCGAGAATGAACGGTTTGGACACGTCGATCTGGAAGATGAACGGGCGACAGGTGCATTGGGGAATGGCGCCGCGCTCGATCAGATCGGTGGTCTCGGCAAGGGTCTTCTGCACCGCGCCTGTATCGTCATCGCGATTGAGGAGTGCGAGCCAGGTCACCGGCCGACCAGACTCACTCAAGAACAGCTCGAGGAGTTCGCGCTCTGCGGCATTGACCCGCGAGACTTCGCTGGTGAGCGCTATCTCGATCGCACCGCGACCGACATCTTTCAACACCCGTGAATAGCTGCGCAATTCGTCGTGGCTCGCCAGACGGCAAGCCAACGGCCGCCCCTTGTAGCCCAGATGCTGGGAAGCGGCAGTGGTGGTGAAACCGAAAGCGCCGGCCTGCATGGATTCATGCAGCAGGCGCGCAACTTCGGCGGTCTCTGCCGTGGTGGCCGCGCGCTCCATGGATTCCTCGCCCATCACGTAGTGACGGAACGGCGTCAGCGCACAGAGAAAGCCGAGGTTCAATCCGCTCCCGCGGCGCGCGGCGGCCGCCATGTAGTCGGGAAACGTTTCCCAGTCCCAGGTCACGCCTCGCTTCAGCACCTCGAAAGGTATCGCCTCGACATTGACCAGATCCCATGCCGCCACCTCACGTGCCTCCGGCCGACAGGGCGCAAGGCCCACGCCGCAATTACCCATCATCACCGTCGTGATGCCGTGCCAGCAGGAAGGCGAGGTTACGTCGTCCCAGCAGATCTGCGCATCGTAGTGGGTATGGGGATCGACGAATCCCGGCGCGACGATCAGATCTGCAGCGTCGATGGTGCTCGAGGCGCTGCCCACCACCTTACCGACTTCCACGATGATGCCGTCCTGGATGGCTACGTCCGCGTGCACGCGCGCAGCACCGGTGCCATCGACCACCGTGCCGTTCCTGATCACTAAATCGTAGGACATCGAATTCTCCTTATTCAGCCTGAATGGTTGGGCGCTATAGTCGCGGCACGCAATGGGTGGATTGAAGCGCCAGCCGCAGCCTGCGCCTGCGTCGATTGACCTTCGCGACGCAGATCGACCCCGCAGACGTTACAGGATGACGCAGTCAAATCCGATTCGCCAGTGGGGAGGCGCCGCGACGCTGAAGCCGAAGCGGGGATCCCGTGACAGCAGCATCAGGCGCCGTACTGAGCGTCACGCGCGCCCCGAACCATGACAGGCATGGTGCAGTCGCGGTTCGGCGTTTTAAGATGGTAATCGCGCAAGAAATTTCCGCTAAAGTGCTGGCTGGCCAGGTCGGCCGAGGAGACGTACACCATGCAGTTTGGCATTACCATCGCACCGCACATTGATCGTTGGGACTTGATTCAGTATGCCGAGGATCTGGGCTATGACCGCGCCTGGGTCCCCGATTCACAAATGATCTGGTCCGATTGCTATGCGCTGCTGACATTGGCAGCGGTAAATACCAAGCGCATTCAGATCGGCACTGGCGTGTCGATCACGGGCACCCGTATCGCGCCGGTGACCGCGCACTCCATCGGTACCATCAATCAACTTGCACCCGGCCGTGTATTCCTGGGTCTCGGCACTGGCCACACAGCAATGCGGGTGATGGGGCAGGACCCGATGCCTGTCGGTGAATTTCGTGAGTATTTGCGTGTAGTACGAGCCTTGCTCGACGGCGACGCGGTGGACTACAACTATCGCGGTGTGACGCGCGAAATAGAATTTCTGCATCGCGATCGTTATTTCGTGAACCTCGATAATCGTATTCCCATCTACGTCGCTGGCAATGGCCCTAAAGCCTGTCAGGCGGCGGGGGCCTACGGCGATGGCTGGACCACTATCGGCCGCGATACGGACCAGATCGGTGCGGCCTACACCAACATTCAGCACGGCGCCCAGGCGATTGGGCGCAGTCTCAACGCTGATTTCCATACCACCTTGTTCTCCTGCACGTCCGTGCTGCGCGCCGGCGAAGACTTGAGCAGTGAGCGGGTGATCAACGAAGTCGGCAGCTGGGTTACCACCGAGTTGCATTTCTTCTATGAGATTTGGAACAAGGCCGGCCGTAAAGACGAACTCATTCCGCCACATTTTCTCAATATGTGGGACGAGTATCTCGAGCGGGTAAGCAAGTTCAGTCTGCCCGAAGAATCGCGCTTTCGACAGATTCACGAAGGACATGCGATCTATCACATGCCGGAAGAACGCCGCTTCATCACGCCCGAAGCAATTCAGGCAATCTGCATGGTCGGGTCAGCAGAAGACATTATCCATCAGATCCATGACGTCGAGAAAGCTGGAATCAAGGAAATCAACATCATGCCGGCGGCGGATCATGCGCGTGAGGCCTTCGCCGACTTTGCGCAGCAGGTGATGCCGGCCTTTCGCTAGGCGCTAATCGGATGGCGTTCTGCTGCCCCGGCTCCTTGGGCGCTCGGCAATGCGACGCTTTTTGCTTCAGAAGTCGTAATGACCGGCAACGCCATTACTGGGGACGATAGCAACGCAACCCTGACGTTGCGGATGTTGCAGGAACCGTTATTCCGCTGACGCCACCCCGCCGAGTCCCGCAACCTGCGCATCGACCACCGCCATCGCACTCATGTTCAGCACACGACGCACCGTCGCTGACGGGGTCAGGATATGCGCCGGGTAGCGGCAGCCGAGCAAAATCGGGCCGACGGCCACGCCTTCGCCGAGGACCGTCAGCAGATTGAGCGCGATGTTGGCCGACTCCACGCTCGGCATGACGAGCAGGTTGGCCTGGCCCTCGAGGGGCGAATCGAGCAGCGCCTGGTTGCGCACCATCGGTAGCAGTGCCGCGTCGGCCTGCATCTCGCCGTCGATTTCGAGCTCGGGTGCGTCACGCCGGATCAGGTCCAGCGCATCGCGCATGCGGCGCGCGCCAGGCGTGTTGCTCGAGCCGAAATTCGAATGCGACAACAGCGCTGCACGGGGCTGCAGGCCGAAACGGCGGACCTGTTCGGCAGCGAGGATGGTCATGTTGGCCAGCTGCGCCGGTGTGGGCTCGGCGTTGACATAAGCGTCGCCGAGAAAAAACGTGCCTTTGCGCAGCACCAGCACGTTCAGTGCCGCCATGCCGCGGTCGGGGTCGCGTGCGCCGAGAATGTCCGTCACGTGCGCCAGATGTTCGTGGTACTCGCCGGCCAACCCGCACAGCATCGCATCGGCCGCACCGCGCCGCACCAGCAGCGCTGCGATGACAGTGGTGTTCGCGCGCAGTACATCGCGCGCATCCCGCAGCGTAACGCCTTTGCGCTTCATCAGCGCGTGATAGGCATCCGAGTATTCACGATAGCGGTCGTCGGATTCAGGATTGACGATGTCGAAATCGCTGCCCGGCTGCATGCGCAGGCCGAGGTCATGCAGACGCTTGGCGATCACCTGCGGTCGACCGATCAGCATCGGGCGTGCCAGTTGATCGTCGATCACCGATTGCACGGCGCGCAGAATGGTCGGCGCTTCGCCATCGGCGTAAACAACGCGTTTGCGCTCGCGTTTGGCCTGTGCGTATAGCGGCTTCATTAACAGCACCGACTGAAACACGAACTTCGACAGCTGTTCGCGATAGTCCTTCAGATCGGCCAGCGGTCGCGTCGCGACTCCACTCGCCATCGCCGCTTCGGCAACCGCTGGCGCAAGCTCGGTGATGAGACGCGGATCGAAAGGCTTGGGAATGATGTACTCGGGCCCGAAACTGAGCGCCTCGCTGCCGTAAGCAGCCAGCACGACATCCGACGCCTCTTGTCGCGTCAGCTTGGCCAGCGCACGCACGCAGGCGAGCTTCATCTCCTCGTTGATGGTCGTTGCACCGACGTCGAGCGCACCGCGAAACAGGTAAGGAAAGCACAGTACATTGTTGACCTGGTTCGGATAGTCGGAACGCCCGGTAGCGATGATGGCATCGGGTCGCGCGGCGCGCGCTTCCTCTGGCAGGATTTCAGGCGTCGGATTGGCCAGGGCAAGGATGAGCGGCCGCGGCCCCATGCTCTTGACCATTTCGCCGTTCAGCACATTCGGGCCTGAGAGGCCCAGGAAGATATCGGCGCCGACGATTGCCTCACTCAGCGTGCGATGTGGCGTGTCGCGCGCGAAAAACGCCTTGTGTTCGTCCATCTGCTCGATTCGTCCGACATAAATCACGCCGGCCTTGTCAGTGACGACAATATTCTCGCGCGGCAGTCCCAGCGAATAGAGCAGACGCAGGCAGGCGATACAGGCAGCACCTGCGCCACAGGCCACCAGTTTGACGTTCGCAATATCCTTGCCAACGAGTTCGAGCGCGTTGATGATCGCCGCCGCCGAAATGATTGCAGTTCCGTGCTGATCGTCGTGAAAAACCGGAATTCGTACGCGGTCTTTCAGTTTCTGCTCAACGAAAAAACATTCCGGCGCCTTGATATCCTCGAGATTGATACCGCCGAAAGTAGGTTCAAGGCTCGCGATAATGTCGACCAGTTTGTCCGGATCGGTTTCGTTGATCTCGATATCGAAGACATCGATACCGGCGAACTTCTTGAACAGAACGGCTTTGCCTTCCATAACCGGCTTTGCCGCCAGCGGCCCGATAGCGCCGAGTCCGAGCACAGCCGTGCCGTTGGTAATAACGCCGACCAGATTGCCACGGGCCGTATACAGCGACGCACTCAGCGGGTCGGCGACTATCGCCTCGCAGGGCGCGGCTACGCCAGGTGAATAGGCCAGCGCGAGATCGTCTTGATTGGCGAGCGGCTTGGTCGGCGCAATCTCGATTTTGCCGGGCCGCGGCGAGAGGTGGTATTCCAGCGCTCGGGCGTAGAGGTCGTCGTCCTTGCGCGCCATACTGTTCTCCCCTCTCTCAATGATTACTGTGATGGAAATCCTGGCGGCATCTGCCCGCGCATGCCCCGCATGATGTTCTTCATCGCACCTTTCTTGCCCATCTTCTTCATCATCTTCTGCATGACCAGGAACTGCTTGAGCAGCTTGTTGACGTCCTGCACCTGGGTACCCGAACCGGCCGCAATTCGAAGCTTGCGTGAGGACTTGATGACGGCTGGGAATATGCGCTCCTGCAGGGTCATCGAATCGATCATCGCGGCCAGCTTGGTCAGCTCCTTGTCGTTGACCTGATTGCGGACGTTATCCGGCAGGTTGCCCATCCCCGGAAGCTTACCGAGCAGCGCCGACATGCCACCCATATTACGCATCTGGTCTATCTGATCGCGGAAATCCTGCAGATCGAAACCCTGCCCCTTCTTCAGCTTCTCGGCAACCTTGCGTGCTTTTTCCTGGTCGACTTTCTGCTCGACCTCCTCAATCAACGAGAGCACGTCACCCATGCCGAGAATGCGCGAAGCGACTCTATCGGGATAGAACGGCTCAAGCCCGTCGGTCTTTTCGCCGGTGCCCAGGAACTTGATTGGTTTGCCGGTCACGCGGCGCACGGACAGCGCCGCTCCACCGCGTGCATCACCATCGGTCTTGGTCAACACAACGCCGGTCAGCGGCAGCGCGGCATTGAAAGCGCGGGCCGTCGCAACGGCGTCCTGCCCCATCATGCTGTCAATGACGAACAGGGTTTCATGCGGTTGCACGGCGGCGTGAATACGCTGGATCTCAGCCATCATCGTTTCGTCGATGGCAAGTCGCCCGGCGGTATCGACAATCAGGACATCGTCGAACGATCGTCGCGCCTGCGCATACGCGGCCTGCGCGATCGCCTCCGGCGGCAGAGTGATGTCACTTGGGTAGAAATGTGCCCCAATTTCATTCGCCAGCACGCGAAGCTGCTCGATGGCCGCCGGCCTGTGGACGTCGCAGCTGACCACCCCGACTTTCTTTTTGTCCTGCTCCTGCAGTCGCCGTGCGAGTTTGGCCACCGTAGTGGTCTTTCCCGAGCCCTGCAGGCCCGCCATCAGCACCACTACCGGTGGCTGTTGCGCAAGATCGAGCGCGCTGTTCGCCTCACCCATCAAACGCGTCAATTCGTCGCGGACGACGCGGATGAACGCCTGCCCCGGTGTCAATGTGCCGATGACTTCCTGCCCGAGAGCGCGTACGCGGACATCGGCAATGAAATCGCGGACGACATCGAGACCAACGTCGGCCTCGAGCAGCGCAACGCGGACGTCGCGCAGCGTTTCGTCGATATTGTCTTCTGTCAGCCGTGCACGGCCGCTCAGATTCTTGACGACCGAACTCAGCCGCCCGGTAAGATTATTGAACATGTGGCGCTTTGCCTGCTCGCTCGGTGGGGCTCCGACCGGAGTCGGAGTACGCTTCTTTAGGGAGCCTGATTATGCCATCATCATCACGTGAGTAGCTGCACCCAGGTGCCCATGAACGCGTTTTTTTTCGGGCTCGCGACGGGATCCCGCAGCGCGGGTACCTGGTTTCGGGCGCCTGTCGAGGTGCACACCGTCATCCCGCCTGCCGACGCCCCGTCGCGCGGAAGTTAGACCATGACTGACGAGTCGATCTTGACTGCCTGTATTGCGCTGGGGGTATCGATACTCGTTTCGGCCTATTTCTCGACGTCCGAAACGTCGATGATGACGCTCAACCGTTATCGCCTGAAACATCTCGCTGACAACGGCCATGTCGGCGCGAAATCGGCTCAAAAGCTGCTTGATCGCCCGGATCGCCTGATCGGGCTGGTGCTGCTGGGCAATACCTTCGCCAACGTCTTCATTGCACAGCTCGCTGCGGTCGTGACGCTGCAGATATTCGGCAAGGACGAGATCATCGTCTCCTCGATCGTGGTTTCGGCAGTTCTGCTGGTGTTTTGCGAGGTCGTCCCGAAGACACTGGCCGCGATGTATCCCGAACGGATTGCGTTCACGTGTTCCTTCGGCCTGCGTTTTCTGATGCTGGCGCTGTATCCCCTGGTATGGATCCTGAACCTTGCATCGAACGGCGTACTTGCGCTGTTTGGCGTGCGCGGTTTGAAACATGCGCGCGAATCCCTGACCCGCGAAGAACTGCGCACTGTCGTCAAGGAGGCCGGTGCCATGATCCCGCAACAGCATCGAGACATGCTGTTCGGCATTCTCGATCTCGAAACGGCGACGGTCGAAGACATCATGGTCCCACGGAACGAGATCTATGGCATCGATCTCGACGACGATATGAGCGATATTCTCGAGCAACTTATTTCGTGTCGACACACTCGCGTACCGTGCTATCGCGGCAGCCTCGACAGCATCGAAGGCATGCTCCACCTGCGCCGCGCGGTCAAACTGCTTCGATCCGGCGATGACTTCACTATCGAAGATTTGCGCGCGATCATCACCGCGCCCTACTACGTGCCAAAAACGACCGACCTGTATGTGCAGTTGTTGAACTTTCAGAAACAGCGTCAGCGCATCGCCTTTGTGGTCGACGAATATGGCGACCTGGCTGGGCTGGTCACACTCGAGGATCTGCTGGAAGAAGTCATCGGCGAGTTCACAACCGATCCACTGGCGTTCTCCCGCGATGTCTATCCGCAGGCCGATGGCAGCTTTCTGGTCGATGGCAGCGCCAACATCCGGGCTGTGAACCGCGTGCATGGCTTCGGCCTGCCAACCGATGGCCCCAAAACCATCAATGGTCTGATCCTCGAGACGCTGGAAGATATTCCGATTACCGGCACCACTTTCCGCCTCGGCGACATGACCATCGAAATCGTGCAGACCCATGAGCGCGCCGTGAAAACCGCTCGCATCAATATGACGGCCGGCGCTGCCACCGAGCGCCAGACCGTCGACTGGACCGGCGACGACGGTTAAGGACCCTGGTTCTGAGGAACTGTGTGATCGGAAAGTGGGTCAGAGTCGACACCGAGGCGCGCTATCGGGCGTGATAAACTCGTTCAAGCCGAATTTCGACTGACGCACCCGCCACAGGACAGACCGCCGTGACTGCCGAACAACCCATCACCGATAGCAGCGGCGCACTGGTAGGTCTGCTCAGCGGCCTGCGCGGGTTCCTCGAGCGCAGCTACGAACGCGCGCTCGAACTGCCCGGTTGGCTGGTCGACGGCGGCAACCGCTTTTTCTGGGTTTATCTGCTGACGTTTATCGCACTTGGCGTCATTGCCCGCCAGATCTATTACCGAGGGACCAGCGAACGACGCGACAGCTGGTTCGGCTTCATTTTCCCGCGGGACATGTACACGCACCCGTCCGCCATCCTCGACTACAAGCTGATGCTGTTCAATCGTATCGTCGGACCGGCCTCGTTCGCGTCCGACATCATCTTCAAGGGAGTATCCGTCTCCTACATCGCGCTACTCGTACAGAGCGGCCTGCATAGGCTGACAGGCAGCGCCCCGCTCGAGCATGAATATAGCTTCGTCATGGGTTTTGCCGTTGTCGTGTGCCTGACATTGGCACGCGATCTGTCGACCTACGTGACACACGCGCTGCATCATCAGTGGCCGCTGCTATGGGCGTTTCACAAGGTTCATCACAGTGCCGAAGTGCTGACGCCGGTGACGGTATATCGCAAGCACCCGGTCTATAACCTGTTCAGTAGTCTGGCCGATTTTGCCATTGTCGGGCCTGCCCAGGGCGTCGTATTGTTTGCTTTCGGAACGACGCCCGACCCGGTCCTGCTGTTCGGCACCAACGCCATCTTTTCGATATTTCACCTGCTCGGGGCCAATCTGCGCCATTCACACATCTGGCTGTCGTTCGGGCCGATACTCGGTCGCATCGTCATCAGTCCTGCGCAACATCAGATCCACCACAGCCGGGCGCGCCACCATTGGGACAAGAACTACGGCGAAGTATTTGCGCTGTGGGATTGGCTTTTCGGGACGCTCTACCTGCCGGGCAAGGAACGCGAAGTCATCGAGTTCGGTGTGGCGGGCGAGGATACGCAGGCCCACCCGACACTGGTTGCCGCCTACGTGCAGCCGTTCCGCGACTGCGCGCGCCTGCTGGGCGACTATCGCCGGCGCTTTGTGCTGCGAGGCGAAGCGCGCGCCGGCGCGCATTCCGGCGGCGAGTGAATCGCACCACGTCGCTCTATCTCGACCTGGTGCGCTTCGGCGCCGCGCTGGTCGTAGTCTTTACGCATCTCGCCTATCTGCGCTTCAGCGGAGGCCTGCTGACGCCATTGCGAACCTACGGCAACGACGCCGTGATGATCTTCTTCGTGCTGTCCGGCTATGTCATCGCCTATACCGTAGCCAACCGCGATCGCGATTTCACGACTTACGCCATCAATCGCTTTGCGCGCCTCTACTCGGTCGCCATCCCGGCTATCGTGCTGACGTTCGTGCTCGATCATATCGGTCGCCAGGTCGATCCCGAGCTTTATCACGGATTCTGGTATCGCGGCGATGAGCCCGTCAGTCGGATACTGGCGGCACTGACGTTCACCAACGAACTCTGGTTCAATTCCGTACGCCTGTTCACCAACGGCCCCTACTGGTCGCTGGGTTACGAGTTCTGGTATTACATGATGTTCGCGGCGGCAGCGTTTGCTCGTGGCATCCTCAGAATCGTCCTGCTGCTGGCATTGGCTGCATTCGTCGGCCCGAAAATCCTGCTGCTGCTGCCCGTCTGGCTGCTCGGCGTGTGGGTGAACCGCGTGAACAGCGGTCCGCCGCTGTCGATTCGACTGGGCACAGTGCTGTTCACCGCGCCGATCGTGCTCTACATCGCGTTTCGCGCCAGTGGCATGCGCGACGCGCTGCTTGAATGGAGCTACGGCCAGTTCGGTCGATCGTTCATCGAAGGCGATCTCGTCTGGTCGAACGAATTCATTGCCGCTTACTGCATAGGCTCGCTGGTGGCTTGTAACTTCATTGGCTTTCACGCCCTCTCCGGCAAACTCGCGCCACATCTGGTGCGTTTCGATCGACTGATACGCGATTGGGCCGGCTACACATTCTCCATCTACCTGTTCCATTATCCGCTGCTGCAGTTCTTCAAAGCCGTACTGCCGTTGGACGCTCAATCGCCGCTGTCGGTCGCCCTTCTTTTCACGGTCACCATACTGGCCTGCCGCCTGCTCGGCGATGTGACGGAACAACGCAAGGATTTCGCGCGCAAAATCGTCGGGCGCTGCGCTGATTTTCTGATCGAGCGTGTGAGCCTGTTGCGCCGGGCGCCAGCCGAACCTTGAGCTACCTGATGCCATACGTATCCGTGTGCCGAGTCGACCATGCATACGCATGATCTCGCAGCCTGGTCTCATCACCACAGCTTCAACGCGGAGAATCTCGCTGCCGAGCGCAGTACGCGCATTGTGACCGCGATCACCGCGTTCGCCATGGTGATCGAGATTGGCGCCGGCTGGTGGTACAACTCGATGGCCCTGCTGGCCGACGGCTGGCACATGAGTTCACATGCAGTCGCGCTCGGCCTGAGTGCTTATGCCTACAGCGCTGCACGCCGCCACGCCGGCGATACGCGGTTCGCTTTCGGCACCTGGAAAATCGAAGTACTGGGCGCGTTTGCCAGCGCCGTGTTGCTGCTGGGTGTTGCCCTCGTCATGGTCATCGATTCAGTCGAACGGCTGTTCACGCCAGAGCCGATACGCTACATCGAAGCCATGGCCGTCGCCACGCTCGGTCTTCTCGTCAATATCATCTGCGCTGTCATTCTCGGGCGCGCTCGCGTAAAGGGCAGCAAGCCTCAATCACATGACCATGACCATGGAAACTCACACGGACATGGCCACTCACACCAGCATGCGCATGGCGAAGATCTCAATCTCAAATCTGCTTTCGTGCATGTGGCGGCCGATGCGGCGACTTCGGTGCTGGCCATCGTCGCTTTGTTCGGCGGTCTGCGTTACGGCTGGGCCTGGCTCGATCCGACGATGGGTATCGTCGGCGCCGGTGTCATCGTGGTCTGGGCGCTTGGCCTGCTGGCCGAAACCGGCAAAGTACTCCTCGATCGCGAGATGGACGACCCGGTCGTGAACGAGATCCGCGAGGTCATCGAGAGCGGTCCGGAAGCCGGCTCGACACGCATCACCGATCTGCATGTCTGGCGCGTCGGCCGCAACCACTACGCCTGCGCGCTCAGCCTCGTCACCCACGATCCCGCCCTCACCCCCAAACACGTCCGCGAACAACTCGCCATCCACAAAGAACTCGCGCACCTCACGATCGAAATCCATCAGTGCGAGTGATGGCGTTTGTGAACTCGTGAGTTCTCGAGTGCCGGGGTTTAGGCCGTGGCCGTATCCCCCGGTGGACCGGAACTTCTTTTAGGTCCGCCGGGTGATACGGCCACGGCCTTGGGATTATGTAGCCGACATCTCGGCCTGAATCAGTTCCTGATTCCTCTGCTGGGCCTAGGTCGCGGTGTGGGAAACGCGCTTCGGGACCGTGAAAATACAGGGATGTATTTTCCCGAGCTTACATGGATGTACTTGTAGCGTGTCCCGAAGCGCGTTTCCCGCACCGCGGCCGACTTTAGCCACCGAGTGACCGGGAATCAGGAACAGACTCCGAGTCAGGCACCAATACGGCACTGACTTTGCACAATTGATCTCAGATCGCGTCCAACGCCTCGCTCAATCGCGAGACGACGGTGACTTCGATGTCGTCTGGCAGTGTTTTGGGGACGTTGCCGCGTGGCACGATGGCACGGCGAAAACCGTGTTTGGCAGCTTCGCGTAAACGTTCCGGGCCGCCGGCGACAGGGCGAATCTCGCCGGCCAGGCCGATTTCGCCGAAGACGGCGACATCGGGTGGCAAAGGACGATCACGCAGACTGGACAGCACGGCAAGCACGATCGCCAGGTCGGCGCCGGTCTCGGTGACTCGGACGCCACCAACGATATTGGCGAAGACATCGCAGCCCGACGTCGACACACCCCCATGGCGGTGGAGCACGGCCAGCAGCATGGACAGTCGGTTTTGATCGAGGCCGACAGTGACGCGTCGCGGATTGCCGAGCTGGCTTTCGTCGACCAGCGCCTGCACTTCGACCAGCAGCGGCCGAGTACCTTCGCGGGTCACCATGATTACGCTGCCGGGCACTGGTGCCTGATGCCGTGACATCAGGATCGCGCTTGGATTGGCGACCTCTTTCAAGCCACTGTCGGTCATCGCGAACACGCCGAGTTCGTTGACTGCGCCGAAACGGTTCTTGATCGCGCGGATCATGCGGTAGCGCCCGACCGGGTCGCCCTCGAAATAGAGCGTCGCATCGACCATATGTTCGAGGACGCGCGGCCCTGCAATCGAGCCATCTTTGGTGACATGCCCGATCAGATACACCGCTGTTCCGCTGCTCTTGGCAAAGCCGACCAGGCGGCTGGCACATTCACGCACCTGCGCGACGCTGCCAGGCGGCGATTGCAGCGCCTCGGTGTAGACGGTCTGGATCGAGTCGACAACCAGGATGGCCGGCTTCAACGCCGCTGCCTGAGCCAGGATGCGCTCGATGTCGGTATCGGTGAGCAGTTTCAGGTCGCCGGCGGGGAGGGTCAGACGTTCGGCGCGGAGTGCAATCTGCGCGGCTGATTCCTCGCCACTGACGTATAGCGCATCGACACCGTTGATCGAACGCGCCGCAGCCAGGCTCTGCAACAGCAGGGTGGTCTTGCCGATACCAGGGTCACCGCCGAGCAGCACTACCGATCCGGGTACCAGTCCACCGCCGAGCACGCGGTCGAGTTCGAGCAGCCCGCTTTTCAGGCGCGGTTGTTCCTGCACGTCGATTTCAGACAGGGTATGCACGCGAGGTGCTGTCCCTTGCGCCTGAGTGAAACGCTGGCGGCTATCCTCGCCGCCAGTGACGAGTGCTTCGATAATCACGTTCCATTCGCCACACTCGCCGCATTGACCGGCCCATTTGGCCGAAACGGCGCCGCAGTTCTGGCACTGATAACGTGCTTTCTGTTTCATGACTGCACTGTTACATACTGCGCGTGCATTCGCACGCGGGCGAAATTCTGCGTGGCTGCCTGCAGGTCGATGATCACCTGCTCCGGTCGCGTCAATCGCGCTTCTGGCCGCCGTAATCGTCGTGCGCCAGATTCTCGAAGCTGGTGTACTGGCCGAAAAATCTCAGCTTGCGTATGCCGATCGGACCGTTACGCTGTTTGCCGATGATGATTTCTGCAATGCCTTTGTCAGCGCTATCCTCGTCGTAGACTTCATCGCGATAGATGAACATGATGAGGTCGGCATCCTGTTCGATGGCGCCGGACTCGCGGAGATCGGACATCACCGGGCGTTTGTCCTGGCGCTGTTCGAGACTCCGATTGAGCTGCGACAACGCCATCACCGGGCAACTCAACTCTTTTGCCAGCGCTTTCAAGGAGCGCGAGATTTCAGAAATCTCCGTTGCGCGATTCTCTTTCGTACCATTGACCTGCATCAACTGCAGATAGTCGATGACAATGAGACCAAGGCCATGCTCGCGCGCCAGCCGCCGGCAGCGCGCGCGCAGATCGCCAGGGGTTAATGCCGGCGTGTCGTCGATGAACATCTTGACGTCGGACAGGATGCCGACCGAATGAGTCAGGCGTGGCCAGTCGTCGTCGCTCAAGCGCCCGGTACGTACTTTGTGCTGATCGATACGGCCGAGCGATGACATCATGCGCATGGCGAGTTGCTCGGCCGGCATTTCCATACTGAACACCGCAACCGGCAACTGCTCCTTGATTGCCGCATGCTGCGCGATATTGAGTGCGAACGCGGTCTTGCCCATGGATGGTCGACCGGCAACGATCACAAGATCCGATTTCTGCAGACCGGATGTCATCGTATCGAGTTCATAGAAGCCGGTGGCGACGCCGGTAATGGGGTTGTCGCGCTGGAACAGCAGATCGATTCGATCGAGCGCTTCCACCAGCAGTTCCTTGATCGGACGGAAGCCGCGACGCCCGCGCGATTCGCGCTCGGCGATTTCAAACACCAGACTTTCCGCGAGATCGAGCAGTTCGTCCGGCGTGCGTCCCTCGGTGCGGAACGCGCTTTCCGTAATCTGCGTCCCGGCGCTGATAAGTTCGCGCAGGATCGAACGCTGGCGCACGATATCGGCATAGGCGCTGATATTTGCCGCGCTGGGCGTGTTCTCGGCCAGCTGGCCGAGGTAAGCGATCCCGCCAACTTCATTCAATTGACCCCGGCTGTCCAGCCATTCGGCCAGGGTCACGACATCGTAAGGTTTGTTGTCATTGGCCAGCGTCTCGATCGCGCCGAAAATTGCGGCGTGATCGCGACGATAGAAATCGTCTGCCTTGATGCGCTCGTTGACGTGGATAAGCGCTTCGTTATCCAGCATGAGCCCGCCGAGCACGGACTGCTCGGCTTCGATCGAGTGCGGCGGGACTTTGAGCGCGTCCATCGCCGCATCGCCGACAGATCTCACGCTGGCCATGTTTGGGGGTCTCCCGCGCTGTCAGCGCGCCGACCAGCGCCTGGACGATCAATAGGCTGGTCAACGCAGAGGCGCTTCACCTAGCCAGCCGCTGACGATGCGTCCTCCGGAACCACTCGCACCTTCACTTCGACATTGACGTCGGCGTGCAGATGAATTTCGATCGCGTACTCGCCAATTTCGCGCAGTGGGCCGTTAGGCAGACGGACTTCACGTTTCTCGGCCACTGCGCCGGCGGCAACGATAGCCTGGGCGATGTCGAGCGTACCGACCGAGCCGAACAGTTTGCCTTCCGCACCGGCCTTGGCACCGATCACCACCTCGAGGTCTTTCAGCTGCTCGGCGCGAGCCTGGGCTGCGCCCAGCAGATCTGCCTGGGTGCGCTCGAGCTCAGCACGCTGCTCCTCGAACCGAGCCACATTGTCGGCAGTAGCCGACACAGCTTTGCGGTTCGGGATGAGGAAATTACGACCGTAGCCCGGACGTACCGAGACCTTGTCGCCCAGTTCACCCAACCGGTGGATTTTCTCCAGCAATATCACTTCCATCTCAGCCATCCTCAGTTCGAAAACAATTCATCAGGCGCGGGATCGTTCCAGCGTCAGGCTGCCTCGCGCGGACCGCGCAACCGGCGAAAATCTGCCAGCACATCCGCGACACCGGTAGTTGCCAGCAGCGGACCAACAACTTGCGGCATGACCATGAGCAGAACATACATGGCGGTCAGCCAACCGTTCGCGAGATGTCTGACTCTTGCCCTGAAGTGAATCACGGCCAGACCCTGGAACGCGAACAATACCACCAGTATCGCAAGAGCGTCACCGACCACCGCCAGGCCTAGCGACGCTGCACGATCGATCACGAACAAAGCCGCAGCCACGAGCAGCGTCACGAACGCGGCACGCGGCAGCGCCAATTCGCGAAACTCCGACCCGAAACCTTGCGGATTGAACAACATCGACTGCCACCAGCGGCCGAGCAGAATCATACCTGCGAGCACGCTGTGAATACCGACCAACGACCACACATGCAACTGGCCGGCGACGAACAACATCTGCTCAGGGCTGAAACGGGTGCCGCCATCCTTGCCCAGCAGTTCGAACAGCGGCGCCAACCGCGCACTCCAGAACGCCGTGACATCCCCAACCATGACCCGCATGGCCACCGCATATAGTCCGACCAGCATGCCCGCGATCAACAACGGGTAGGCCTGTTGTCGCCGGTATACCAGCGCCAGCGCCATGATCCAAGCGGGGACCCAGGTCAGCGCACATAACATCAACATCGGCGCGAAATCGCCGGCCAGCGCGAATCGCAGGGCGAGGGCGACAGCACTGGCCATCAGTGCGACCTTGGCACCTTCGCCGGCGCCCTGGCGCAATGTCACCAGCGCGATGACCGCTCCACTCGGGATCAGCAGCAGCCCGACCGACAACGACGACAGCAGCAATGCGGCGGCCGAGGCCGCCGCGAAGTACGGTCCCCGCATGGCGAACCGCGCAATGAACCGCACGATCTGCTGCTAGTGCGCGTCGCAGTACGGCAGCAGGGCAAGGAAGCGCGCACGCTTGACTGCAGTTGCCAGCTGACGCTGATAGCGAACTTTTGTCCCCGAAATGCGGCTTGGTACAATCTTGCCATTTTCGGTGATGTACGCCTTCAAGGTCGCGAGATCCTTGTAATCAATCTCGAGAACACCTTCAGCGGTGAATTTGCAATAGCGACGACGTCGAAAAAACTTGGCCATGATGAATTACTCCTGCCGCTCTCAGGCGTCTTCGCTGTCGGCGTCTGCCGTAGCGACGCTTTCAGTCGATTCCGGTGCCCCATCGCCGTTGTCGCCGCCGTCACGACCGCCCTGTCCGCCGGACGGCCCGCGACGATCGCGATCGTCACGCGAACGCCGATTGCGCTCATCGTCACGCTCGGACTGTTCGTCTTTGGCCTGAGCAATCGATGACGGCTCGACTATCGCTGCATCACGCTTGACGACAAGATTGCGCAATACCGCATCGTTGAAGCGAAACGCGCTGGTGAGCTCGTTCAGCGTTGGAGCATCGCACTCGATGTTCATCAACACATAGTGCGCTTTATGCACTTTGTGTATCGGGTAAGCGAGCTGGCGCCGGCCCCAGTCTTCGAGCCGATGAATGTGGCCGCCGGTGCCCTCGATCATCACGCGATAGCGCTCGACCATGGCACCGACTTGTTCACTCTGGTCAGGGTGGACCAGAAACACGATCTCATAGTGTCTCAACCGTTGCTCCTTCCGGATTAAGCTTCCCGACGAGGCGGTGAAGCAAGGAAGCGTATAGGCCCGGCTGTTGCTGCCGGGAGGGGCGCGTAGTGTAGGGGTTCAGGCGCTGAACTGCAAAACTCTTTTACCGGGCTGCGCCGCGCTGGCGGCGGGCCTCGAATAAGGCGACCGCGGCTGCGGTCGCGACGTTCAGGCTGCGGAGCGTGCCGTACATCGGGATGTGCGCGAGGTGGTCGCAGCGCGTGCGGGTGAGTTGTCGCAGCCCGCTGCCCTCGTTGCCGAGCACCAGAGCGGCCGCGCCGGTCAGATCAATTGTATAGAGGCTGGTCGGACTGTCGTGTACGGCCCCGGTCACCCACACGCCGGCCTGTTTGAGATCATCGAGCGCACTCGCCAGGTTGGTCACCGCCAGCAAAGTCACGGTGTCGATGGCACCGCTCGCCGCTTTTGCCACGACATTGTTCAGATGCGCGCTTTTGTCGCGAGGATGGATGACCGCAGCGACACCGGCGCCGTCGGCAACGCGCAGACAGGCGCCGAAATTGCGGGGATCCTGCACTGTATCGAGGACCAGCAGCAGCGGCGGTGATGCGCTGCGTGAGATTCCACAGCACCAGCTCTTGAAGTCGGGGGCGGCCGGCGGTCGCCGACGTATCACGACACCCTGGTGGTGCTCGTCGCCATACAGGCGGTCGAGGGTACGGTTATCGGCGCTCTGTACCGTCAGCCCGTGCGAGCGAGCGAGCGTCGCGCAGGTCAGCAGTGCGCCTTCTTCGGCACCCTGGCGCAACCAGATTTCGAGCACATCGCCGGGTGCATGCGTGAGCGCACTGGTAACCGCATGGAGGCCACCAATCAATAAATCGCGCTCGCTCATCGACGCCGGCGCTGGCGCCGTGCCGGCGCGGCACCGGCCAGCTTGAAATCAATTTTGCGCTGATCGAGATCGACCCGTGCAACGACGATGGTCACCGGTTGACCCAGGCGGAACTCGCGGCCGCTGGAACGACCACTCAGCGTATGACGGATCGCGTCGTAATGATAATAGTCGCCGGGCAGCTCGGTCACGTGCAGCAGGCCCTCGACAAACACCTGGTCTAGTTCGATGAAACAACCAAACTCGGCAACGCCGGAAATGATGCCAGAAAATTCGGCACCGACCTTGTCCTGCATGTACTCGCATTTCAGCCACGCGATAGCGTCGCGAGTGGCGTCGTCAGCGCGGCGCTCGCAGAGCGAACACTGTCCGCCAAGTTCGGCCATCCGTTCTGCCGCACCCTCGGCAACCGGCACGCCGGCAAGTGCTGCCTTGATCGCCCGATGCACAACCAGATCGGGATAGCGTCGGATTGGCGAAGTGAAATGCGCGTACGCCGGCAGCGCCAGGCCGAAGTGCCCGCTGTTAGACGCACTGTAGACTGCGAGCTTCAGGCTTTTCAGTACGACAGCCTCAATCAGCCGTTTGTCGGGCCGATCGCGCGCCGCAGCCAGCACGGCGGCAAACGCTTTCGAATTCGGCTTTTCGCCCATCTCGACCCGCAAACCGAGTTCGCGCAGAAAGCGGCCGAGTTCTTCCGCCTTCTCGTCGTTCGGCAGATCATGGACACGGTACAGAGCCGGCTGTTTGCGCGTTTCGAGATAGCGCGCAGCAGCGACATTCGCCGCTATCATGCATTCTTCGATCAGGCGATGCGCGTCGACTCGCTGCACGGCCTCGACACCGGCAATCTTGCCGCGCTCGTCATAGCGGAAGCGAGGCTCGATGGTATCGATATCGAGCGCGCCGCGGGTCTCGCGCCGCGCGCGAAACGCTGCATACAGATCGTAGAGACAGTGGAGACTGTCTTCGACTTCGGCCGGCCACCGCTCGCCTTCACGCTCGCCACGATGCCAGCGCTCGACGTCCTCGTAAATCAGGCGGGCACGCGAGCGGAACACGGCTTCGTAGAATTGCGACGACTGCACCTCGCCGTGTTCGTTGATCTCGAGTTCGCAGACCAGCGCCAGGCGCAGCACGTGCGGATTCAACGAACAGATGCCATTCGACAAGTGCTCCGGCAGCATTGGAATGACGCGATCCGGGAAGTACACCGAAGTGCCGCGGACCACCGCCTCGCGGTCGAGTGCGCTATCCGGGCGGACATAGTGCGAGACGTCGGCGATCGCGACGTGCAGCAGGTAACCGCCAGCCTTGCGTCGCGCGCATACCGCGTCGTCGAAATCGCGCGCATCGGCACCGTCGATCGTGACCAGGGGCAGGTTCGTGAGATCGCGCCGCCCGTCGCATTCGGCGGCGCTGACCTCGGCGGCTATTCCTTCCGCCGCTGCCAGCACAGCCGGCGGGAAAGCCGACGGCAGATTATGGCTGCGAATGGCGACCTCGATTTCCATGCCCGGCGCCATGTGTTCGCCGAGAACCTCGACTATCCGGCCGATGGGCTGGGTATGCTGGTCGGGCTGCTGCTCGATGGTAGCGATGACAATCTGGCCGTCGCTGGCGCCGCCGTCCTGCCCGGCAGGGATGAGGACTTCCTGATGGATGTGCCGATTGTCGGCGACGACGAAGCCGATACCGATACCGCGTTCGCGAAAGTAACGCCCGACGATCTGTGCATTGGCGCGCTCGAGTACATCGACCAGGTTGCCGTAGGGGCGATCACGCCGATCGAGCCCGGCAATGCGCACCAGCACCTTGTCGCCGTGCAGCGTGCGGCGCGCTTCGCGCGGTTCCAGGTAGATGTCTTCGCCGCCGCTATCGGGCCGCACGAATGCGTAGCCGTCACGATGGGAAAGTACACGGCCCGGGATCAGGTCCATGGCGCTCGCCAGACCGAAACGCAGACCGCGTGTGCGCGCCAGTTGGCCATCGCGTGTCATTGCGAGCAGCCGTCGCTTGAGCGCATTCAAGGCCGGTTTGTCGCTGACACCGAGGTGCACGGCGAGTTCACCCAAAGCTGTCGGGGAAGCGAGCTGTTCCAGGGCCGCGAGAATCGCGACGCGGGTCGGCAGATCGGCAATATGTTCATGCGCTTCGTACGCGCGCGCGTCTTGGGGCATGTCGTCGTCTGGACGCTGTCGTCGACTCATTGACTCACTCGGATCGGTTCGGTAGATTGCGCACCTCTTGCCGAGGTGGCGGAATTGGTAGACGCGCTGGTTTCAGGTACCAGTGGGGGAAACCCCGTGGAGGTTCAAGTCCTCTCTTCGGCACAAATCGTCTGATTTCCTGTTCAGTTTCACACACTTTCACTCATTGGTACACGTGCTGGCAGTCGATTCCGCCGCGCTCGCCGCGTTCCTGGCCGACCCGACACGCCCGGACTCGACGCCGAGCTATCACGCCGTACAGGGCCTGCTGTTCGCGATTGCGTGTGCGCCCGAAATCATCCTGCCGTCTGAATGGTTACCGCTGATCATCGACTTCGAGGCGGGCGACGCAGAGTCGGCAGCACCGGGCGAAGACGAGCTGAGCGACGCGCTCGAGCGGCTGCTGGCGCTATACGAGACGATCAACAGCGCCGTGCTGACGGGTGACTACGAACTGCCGGCAGATTGCCAGTTCCGCGCGCCAATGCTGGCGAACTTCGATGAGGATGCGCCGATTGCGCAGTGGTCACGCGGCTTCGTGCTCGGTTACGGCTACTCGCAGGAAGTTTGGGAAAACCACCTGCAGAACGAAATCGACAGCGACTTCAATCTGAGCTTCATCACGCTGGCGTTTTTTGCTTCGCGGGAAGCCGCTGAACGCATGGCTTTGGAGACTGCATCGTCGGCTGCTGAGGGCATGAGCGAGTCGCTTGCGCTCGATTCGTTCGCGACGAAATTCAGCCTGCTGTTTTCACGCGCGCTGAACAGCTACGCCGAAATCGGCCTCACCGTGCGGGAGGCCGTGCGCGACATGAACAGCGCTGCGCAGGAACCCGTCCGCAGCACGAAAATCGGGCGCAACCAGCCGTGCCCCTGCGGCAGCGGCAAGAAATACAAGAAATGCTGTGGCGCGTGATGTGAGCGCTATGCGTCAACTCTGCCCGGTCTGCGCCGCCCACAATCCCTGCGCCTGCTCCCAGCCAACGACCGCGCGCGGACTGCCGTCCGGATGGATGAACTGCAGCGGCCCGAGAAACGTCATATAGAACTCGCTCGGAATCGGGAAGTAGGTCTTGTCGTGCCGGGCATTGCACGACTCGTAGCCGTAACCCATGGCCAGCGCCGTCGCGCCACCTTCGTCAGTGCCGCCACGCACTTCCATGCGGCCTTTGGTCAGCAGGTACTCGCCCGGGCCGATATGCGTGTGCGCGGCAAACGAGGAACCCTGCGGGCAATCAAAAATGGCCGTCCAGGCGCCAACTTCCGGCGATACATGCAGCAGCTTCCAGCGGATCCCCCCTTCGGAGAATTCGCCCGGGAAAGGTTGCCATTCGAGGTCCTGGATCTGAACATATTCCTGTGCGACTTTCGGCTTCATGAGGCTCCCCTCGCTCGGTTGATGGGCGCAGTCTACATCACGCTGCACAGCGCCGGGCAGCCGGCTGGCAGCGGTATCATCCGCCAGGCGACTTGGCTAACATGCGCCGTCGCGAGACTCGAACCGATAGCCCATGAGCAGCGCCAAAACCGGCCCCGTCACTTTGCAGCGCGTTCAGGATGCGGCCAGTCGCCGTGCGTTCGTTGAAGTGCCATGGCGGGTCTTTGCCAGTGATCCGAACTGGGTGCCGCCATTACGTTTCGAGCGGCTCGAAGCACTGGCGCCCAAGCAGCCGATCTTCAAGCATCTCGAATGGGCAGCCTGGGTTGCGTATCAGGATGGCGTGGCGGTCGGCCGCATTTCAGCGCAGATCGACCAGCTGCATCTCGAGCACTATCAGGATGACACCGGCTTTTTCGGATTCCTCGATGCGATCGACGACCCTACCGTCTTCGAGGCACTGTTCACGGCAGCCGAGAACTGGTTGCGCGAGCGCGGCATGCGCAGTGTGCGGGGACCGTTCAGCTTCAACATCAACCAAGAGGTCGGACTGCTCGTCGACGGCTTCGATTCGAAACCGTATTTCATGATGACCCACGCGCGGCCCTACTACGGGCCGGCGCTGGAGCGGCTCGGCTATGCCAAAGCCGTCGACATGTTCGCCTATCTGATCAGCGCACGCTTCGAACCGCCTCCGGTCATGGCCGCCCTGTTCGCCCGTCTGCAGCGCACTGTCAGCATTCGACCGCTGGACCGCAAGCACACTGACCGCGATCTCGATACCGTGTGTGAGATCTTCAACGATGCGTGGTCCGGCAACTGGGGCTTCGTACCGTTCACGCAGGCCGAGTTCCGCACCATCGGCCACGAAATGCTGCTGCTGATCCCGCCTGATTTCATCCAGATTGCCGAGATGAATGGTGAACCAGTCGCGTTCATCGTGCTGCTCCCGAATGTCAACGAAGCGATTGCCGATCTCGACGGTCGACTACTTCCTTTCGGCTGGTTGAAGCTGCTGGCGCGGCTCAAATTCGGTTACCCGCGCACGGCACGGATTCCGTTGATGGGGGTACGCAAACGACTGCATCACACGCGCCTGGGGCCGGGTCTCGCGTTATCAGTCGTGCAAGCCCTGCGCGAGCCCGGCATCCGCGCCGGCATCGAGGAAGTGGAAATGTCCTGGATTCTGGAATCCAATGAAGCGATGCAAGGCATCATCGACATCCTCGGCGGACGCCGCACCAAGCGCTATCGCGTCTACCAACGCACGCTTGCCGGCGATGCCTGATTCCGCAGCACGGCTGCCCGCCATCGTCCTGGCCGGCGAGCGACCGGGCGGCAACGCGCTGGCCCGCGAACATGGCCTGCGGGCGAGCGTACTGATCGATGTCGCCGGCATGAGCTGCCTCGAACGTGTCCTGGTGGCACTTCGCGCCTGCCCCCTGATCGACGGTGGCGTACTGGTCGGCCCGGCCGGTGAGCTGGTGCACACCGATGCAACATTGCGTCGCCTGTTGCAGACAGGCGATTTCCGCTGGCTGGAACCGGCCAGTGGCCCTTCGGCAAGCGCGCTTGCCGCTGCTGACTTGCTGGACCGTTATCCAGCTCTGCTGACCGCTGGCGACCACGCGCTGCTCGACGCTACAATCATCGACAGCTTCTGCCGGGCAGCACTCGCCAGCAACGCCGATTTTGTCGCCGGGCTCGTTCCTCACGCTGTCGTCAAAGCCCGCTTTCCCGGCTCGCGTCGAACGCTGCTCAAGTTCAACGATGGCACCTATTGCGGCAGCAATTTGTTCCTGTTGCGGACCGCTGCGGCAACAGCCGCGTTGCGGCTATGGCAAGCGCTCGAACAGGAGCGCAAGCGGCCATGGAAAATCGCCGCGCGGCTTGGTCCGGGCTGGCTGTTGCGTTACATGGCCGGCACGCTCAGCGTGACGCAAGCTTTTGAGCTGCTGTCGGCACGCAGCGGCTGCCGCGTCGGTTTCGTTCCAGTTGACGACCCGCGGGCAGCGGTCGATGTCGATTCGAGTGCCGATCTCGCACTAGCCCGGCAGCTGCTCAGCGCATGACCGAGGTCCGGGCGAAGCGCGGAACGTTGCGTCGCTGGCAGCGCGCCGTGGTTCATCGCGCCGGCAAACGGTTCCTGCGTGCGATCCGCGAATTTCAGGGCCGACATTCTTTGATCGCGACCACCCCAGTGTTACCGAAAGCGACATATCCCTGGGTCAGTGCGCTTGAAGCGGCCAGCCCTGCCATCCGTCGCGAATTCGATCGGGTCTGGACGCATCCCGAAGACATCCCGGCGTTCCATCAGATTTCGCCGGACCAGGCCAGGATCTCGACAGGAACGAGTTGGAAAACCTACGCCTTGTGCATCTTCGGGCAACCTGTCGCCGTGAACTGCGCGGCTTGTCCCGAGACAGCACGCGTGCTCGCCGATCTGCCGGGCCTGCAAAATGCGTGGTTTTCGATACTCGCACCGGGCTATCACATTCCAGCCCATCGCGGACCGACGCGCGCGCTCGTTCGCTGCCACCTCGGCTTGCGCGTACCGGCAGCCCGCGAGCGCTGCTGGATCCGGGTCGACGATCAGATTTACTGCTGGCGCGAGGGCGAATGCGTGCTCTTCGACGACACCTACGAGCACGAAGTTCTGAACGACACGGGAGAATTTCGCGCGGTCCTGTTTCTCGATATCGATCGTCCGATGGATGGTCTCGGCACTGTCTTCAACGCCGCGGTTCTGCGGTTGATGCAGGCCACTCATTACGTCAAGGACCCGCTGCGGAATATTGCCGACTGGAACCGCCGGCTGGCTGAACGAAAGCCGGCACCTTAGCAGTCTGTCGGACTTAGGCTGAATCATGGTAGAGTCGCGCCCGCCTTGCCGAACAAGCGGAACGCCGCGGAAACTCCACGCATGAAAGCTCTCATCCTGAGCGCCGGCCAGGGCCGTCGGCTATTGCCGCTGACGTCCAGCCTGCCGAAGTGTGCATTGCCGGTAGGCCCGCGTGCCGTGCTCGAATGGCAGCTGCATGAAATAGCGCAAACAGGGATTGACGAAGTCGTCGTCGTCACCGGTTTCGGCGCCGACACCGTCGACGAGATAGCGGCGCGCCAGCAGTGGCTGCCGACCCGAACGGTTTTCAATCCATTCTTTGCGCTGTGCGACAACCTCGGTACCTGCTGGGTGGCGCGCGGCGAAATGACCGGCGAGTTCGTCATCATCAATGGCGACACGCTGTTCGAGAGCGCCATCCTCGCGCGTCTGCTGGATGGCCCGGCGCGGGCTCCGGTCACGCTGGTCACCGACAGCAAAGCGAGCTATGACGACGATGACATGAAAGTCGTCGTACGTGACGCTCGATTGATGCGCGTCGGCAAGCAGCTCCAGCGCAGCGAAGTCAACGGCGAATCTATCGGCATGATGCGCTTTCGCGCCGATGGCGCTGAGCATTTTTGTCGACAGATCGAAACGATGATGCGCTACGGTACGGGACTCAAGCAGTGGTATCTGTCGGCCATCGACCAGCTCGCCAGCCAGGCGCTGGTCGGGGTGTGCCCGATAGACGGGCTGAGCTGGTGTGAAATTGACGATCGGGACGACCTCACGCGCGCCGCCGATGTCGTGCGACACTGGTCGCCGGCAGCCGAAAGGCGCACCCGCGCCTGAGCGCTGCGCGCCAGCAGCAACCGGTCACTGACGGACTATTTGTCGCGTTTCATCACGACGCGCACGCGACCATGCGAACCGGCGGCGAACGTGCCTTTGCCGAGCAGATACTGGATGCTTTCGCTGCTGATCGACTGTTCCCCTTTGACGATCATCGCTGCACCATCGAGTCTGACCGTGTCCGTGTGCGGCTCGTATTCCAGATGTTGACCGCGACCTTCGAGCGGTTCGCCCTTGCCACCAGCGACGATGATTCGCGCAGGATCGCCGTCGACGATGACACGCTCGGGATCGTCGAGCCGCCCGGCCAGCACTGCGCGTTCGGCCTCGATGCGCCAGTCATTGGCATGCAGTTCGAGGCCGCCTTCGAAGACCATGCTCTCGCCATTGTCGGCCTCAGAGGCCCGCGCAGCGCGCACCACGAGCGTATCCTCGAGCACGATGAAGGGGACTTCGCTAACAGCTTCCGCAGCCCGCACCGCCGCCGGCATCAGCGTGCTCAGTACGAGCAGCGTGGCGCTCGTGCATCTGGTGGTCGTACTCTGGTTCATCGATGTTGCCGTGTGCTGACGCCTTGCGCTTGAGCTTTGCCCATCATAAGCGCTCGTGGTCCCGCACGTCTGCGCGATCATTGCCGGGCTCATTTTCCGGCTCACTGTCGGACTGATCGCCATGCTGCTCGATCGCTACCTAGTCCGCGAGATCAGCGTCAGTTCGCTGGCCGTCGCTGTCGTGCTGACCGTGATCTTCCTCGCCTACAGCCTGACGCGCTTTCTGACCGAAGCCGCTGGTGGCTTGATCAAGGCGACAGAAGTTGCCCATCTGACGTTTTACAAATCGATCATCGCTCTCGAAGTATTGCTTCCACTCGCCCTGTTCTTTGGCCTCATCGTCGGTTGCGGGAGGCTCAACACCTACGCCGAGCTGACAGCCATGCAGGCCGCCGGCCTCGGGCGAGCGCGCCTCCACCGCCCGCTGCTATTGTGTGGCGTACTGCTGGCTGCGCTCGTCGCCGGTTTGTCGTTCAGCGTCAGACCGTGGGCCTACCAGGCAATGTTCGCGCTCAAAGCGCAAGCTGACGCGTCGTCCGATCTCGACCGCATCAAGGCGCAGCGATTCTATCTTTACGACGACGAACAACGTGCGGTCTATATCGAGACGCTCGCTGAAGGTGGTCGAAAGCTCGGCGGTATTTTTATCCGCGAGCGCAATGCTGGCGATATCGAAGTCATCTCGGCGCCCAGCGGCCGTCTCGAGCCCTATGTCACCCCTGACCGCCATCGCCTCGTCCTCGACGAAGCCAGCGTCTACCGCAGCAGTGCTGGTAACTCGGATTTCTACGGCAGTTTCGGAACGTTGACCTTGTCTATCAATGCCGGGCGCGCCATCGAGACCGAGTACCGCACCAAAAGTGCGAGCACAGCCGCGCTGTTTGCCGCCACCGACGCCAACGATCGGGCTGAACTGCAATGGCGTCTGTCGACGCCGGTGTCGACCCTGCTGCTGGCCATGACTGCGCTCTCACTGACCGACCTGCGGCCGCGCCAGTCGCGCTACACGCAGGTCCCGCTGGCGCTCGCCATCTATGCGCTGTATTACAACCTGCTTGCGCTGGCGCGCACCTGGGTCGAGCAGGATGTCGTGAGCACGCTGTGGTGGGTGCCAGCGTTGCTGGCCAGCGCGCTGCTGTGGCGGGCCGCGCCGACCTGGCTGGGGCGGCACGGATGAAGCTGCTGGAACGCTATCTACTGGAGCAGGTGTTGCGTACCGGCGCGACCATGCTGGCTGTCCTCACTGTCCTGTTCAGCTTCCTCGGTTTGACCGAAGAGCTCGAGGATGTCGGCAAAGGCGCGTTCACGACAGCCGACGCGCTGTCGGTCATCGTCCTGACAACGCCAGCGCGACTGCTTGAACTGCTGCCGGTGTCGACGCTGCTCGGCACGGTGCTGGGACTTGGCCTGCTGGCCAATCATCGCGAACTGCTGGCCATGCGCGCAGCCGGCATTTCGGCCTGGCGATTCGCCGGGATGCTGGCACTGCTCGCCGCTCTGCTGGCCGGCAGTGCGCTGGTCGTACAGTCGCTGCTGGTTCCGCCCACAGAACGTAAAGCGCAGGAATTCCGCACCAAGCAGCTGGCCAAGACCGCTATCGGTGGCACGGAATTCTGGAGCCGACATGAACAGCGGTTCATTCGCGTCGGGACCGTTGATTTTGGACGCATCCCGCGCCATATCGAGATCTATGAGCTCGGCCAGCGCGGGCGCCTGGAGCACCTGTTGATGGCCGACAAGGCCGACGTACTCAATGGCAGCGAATGGTTATTGCACGATGTCGAGGAAAAACGGCTTGACGGCGTTTCTGTGCGCTATCGTGCGCTGCCGACGCTGATCTGGCAGAGCTTTCTGACACCCGAACAACTTGCCACGCTGATTGCGCCCGCGCATGCCGTCGGTACGCTGGATCTCTACCGGTACATCGACGAAATGCGTGGCTCCGGCGTCGATACGCGGGAATATCAGAGCATTTTCTGGCAGCAACTCAGTCTTCCGGTCGCCATTTTCGCGATGGCTCTGCTTGGACTGCCGTTCACGCTCGGCGCATTGCGCGTCCGGGCCACCGGCCTGCGCAGCGTACTCGGCCTGATGGTCGGCATCGCGTTCTATCTCGGCGAACAGATTACGGGCCACCTCGCCCAGCTTTATGACCTGCCGCCGGCACCGAGCGCGATGGCGCCGGCTTTGCTGGTTCTGCTCGGCGCCCTATCCGCGATTAGACGCTACAGCTGACCGAGCGTTCTTATGGGTGCGAATTGCCAACGTTCGTTCTGCATTACCGCAACCGTTGCGGAAGCCGGATCGCGTACATGCAGACTGGCCTGGACCGTCCAACCGTGTGGTGAGGCGCGGACCTCCAGGACACGAAAGGATGCCGGCGATCGCGCTGACGTATTGGACGCGGCTGCGGTCGCCAGCACCCGCGTACGTGCGCCAAGCCGGCTCTCTCGATTGCTGTGCAGATGACCATGCAGGACGAGTTCGACGCCGTGACGCTCGAGCATCGCGCCCAATGTCCCCGCATCGCGCAGCGCCTTGCGCCGGCTCGCGATTCCCGCGATGGGCGGATGATGCAGCAACACACAGCGTAGACCAGAGCTGGCGCTGGTGAGCGCCGCATCCAGCCGGGCGAGCTGCGCTTGACCAATCTCCCCGGCGGCTGACCAGAACGGCATCGGGCGGGCCGACGACAAGCCGAAGAACGTCACGCCATCCTGCACATGTACGCTGGGGAAATCTCCGGGTGTGTCCAGACCCAGATGGGTATTCCAGGACTGCTGCATCGGCGCGCAGCTATCGGCCTGGTAGCAGTCGTGATTGCCGGGGACCAGGATCACGCGTGCGTGATCGGCGAGGCGGTCCAACCAACGGCGCGCGACATCGATTTCGTCAGCCAGGGCAAGGTGAACGAGGTCGCCTGTAACGGCAATGATGTCGGGAGCTTGCGCGAGCGCGGCGACCGTCAGCTGCTCGAGTGCGAGCGGTTGCATCTGGTGTCGACGCTTGCGCCACCAGGATAGGTAACCGAGTCGTCGCTTGCCGCGCAACGACCACCAGGAATGCCGATCGAGATTGCTCAGGTGGGCGTCGGTGAGATGAACGATACGCATCCAGGCAGGCCCGCGACGGAGTGAACGTGAACGCTGTCAGTATCTCGCAACCAGTTCCGTATCAGGCGCGACACCACAGCAGTAAGCTTCTATGATTATCGGTCTTTTTCAGCGATTTATCAGCGAGCCAGTTTAGCATGTCGAGATCGGCTTACATCCTGGGCGAAGCGCCGCTGGCCTTATGGGGTTTGCGATCGCAGGAGCGCCTGCGTCGTCAATTGAACGCGTGCGGCATCTCGCAGGTGCGTGAATCAGTCGACGCAGTTGGCGCGGGTGACGAGTTGCTGATCGTGCATGCCGGATTCCTGTTCGAACAGAACACGCTGCGCGCGCTGTTGCGACAGCCGGCCTGCGCACTGCGCACGAGCGCAGACGGAGCGCTGGCTGCAGCGCTGGTCTCCGGCCCGGACGCTGCCGCAGTCTGTGCAGCGCTGACCGGTGACGGCGCTCTGCCGGCGACGATTAATGTGCTGGACATCGAAACCTTGACTGGTTACGACGCCGATCTGCGCCGTAACGAACCGCTGCTGCTCGAGCGAATCCTTCCCGATAGGCGTGCGGCCCTTGAATCGAAGTTGTACGGCAATTCCTATAAAGGCATTACCGACCTGGTCACCAAATGGGTATGGCCGAAACCTGCCCGATATCTCGTCAAGTTTTGTGCGACTTACGGCATTACGCCCAATATGGTGACGGTGACCGGTCTCTTACTGGTCATGGCAGCCAGTATTCTGTTCGCCCAAGGTGCTTATGCCAGTGGCCTTCTGTGCGGCTGGACCATGACCCTGCTGGATACGGTTGATGGCAAGCTCGCGCGCGTCACCGTGCAGAGCAGCCGCCTCGGCCATTGGCTGGATCACGGCATGGATATTCTCCATCCGCCAATCTGGTATGTGCTGTGGGGCACCGGACTTGGCGGCATCACCGATATCGCCGGCATCAGCCTCGCGACCCTGAATGTGTGGGTAGTCGGCGGCTATATCGCCGGCCGGGTCATCGAAGGCGCATTCCATGCGCTCGGCCGCTGCAGCCTGTTCGCGTGGCGACCTTTCGACGCCTATTGCCGGCTCGTCACGGCGCGGCGCAATCCGTGTCTGATTATCCTGACCACGCTGCTCGTGCTCGGTCGCGCCGAGTGGGCACTGTTCGGAGTCGTGCTGTGGACCGTGCTGTCGAGCGCTCTGATGGCGCTGCGACTGATCTACGCGACGACGGTCCGACTGCGTGAGGGTCCACTCGACTCGTGGTTGAAAGATCCGGCGCGCGCAGCGACGGAACATGCTGTCGCTTACCGTCGATTCTCCGGGACGCGCGGCGCTTATGCCTGAGCCGCCGCCGGCGCTCGATGCTGCCGGCCTCGCTGCCGAACCCGCCGTCGTTGCTTGCCTTGAGTCTTTGCAGGCACGCTACGGTGACGCCGTGCTGGCCGTCATCCTCTATGGCTCGTTCCTGCGCGGCAAGCGCGACACCGTGCTCGATTTCTACGTCCTGCTCGACAGTTACGCGCCGCTAGGGCGAGGTTTACTGCGCTTCGCCAACCAGCTGTTACCGCCGAACGTGTATTTTCTCACCTGCGGCGCCAATGGCGGTGACGATGGCGGTGTCGCTGACCAAAGTTACGCCGCCAAATATGCGACGCTCACCCTGACCCGCTTCGAACACGCGCTGAGCAGCGATTTCAATACCTACTTCTGGTCGCGTTTCGCACAGCCTTCGGTGGTCGTCTACGCGCGAGACACGAACGTCGGCGCACGCCTGCGTGATGTTTCGCTTATTGCGGGGCGCCGCCTGCTCGAACGCACTGTGCCGATGTTGCCGCAGGACTTCACCGCCGAGCAGGCCTGGGCAGAGGCATTCAGTCTCACTTACGGCTGCGAATTGCGCGCCGAGACGAGCGAGCGGGCGCGTGAACTGGTCACGCAGTATGCAACTGAACTGAATGAGACATTCGATACCCTGCGCAAGAATCTGCCAATAGCCGCCGACGACGACGGACGATGGCGGAACCTCACCACGCCTGCACAACGCCGGCAGGCTGCTTATGGGTGGGCGCTGCGCCGAGCGCAAGGCAAACTGCTGTCCTGCGCGCGCCTGGTCAAAGCCGCTTTCACATTCAACGACCCGCTGACCTATGTGTTGTGGAAAGTCGAACGACATTCCGGCATCCGGGTCGAGCCCAGCGATCGGCAACGTCGGCACCCGCTGATCTTCTCATGGGGATTGTTGTGGCGGCTGTATCGCTGCGGCGGCTTTCGCTGAACGAAAAACGACTGCGCTCGGTAAGACTGCGTTGCGCGAGCGCGCCTTGCCCTGACTTCGCTGCTACGTTTTTACCGGGCCTGTTTCGCTTATTCCTACATCGCAGGTAGTGGCGAATGCGGCGACAATGGCATCGATCTGGGCTTCCGTATGCGCCGCAGTCACACTGCAACGGATCAGGCTGCCACCGTCGGGGGCGGCCGGTGGCAGGATCAGATTGGTATAGACACCGCAATTGAGCAGCGCCTGCCAGCACGCGAACGCCTGTTCGCGTTCCTTGAACGAGACGCCGATCACCGGGCTCACGTGCGGCCCGAGGTCGAGGTTCAGCGCGCCAAGCGCAGCGTAGAGTCGGCGCGCATTGCGCCAGACTGCGTCACGGAGCTCCGGCCGCGCTGCAATCTGCCGCAACGCTTCACGTGTCGTTGCGATGACGGACGGGCACGGTGACGCTGTGAAAATGTAAGGCCGACTCGCATAGCGGAACAGTTGCAACTCGGCATGCCGGCTGACGCAAAAGCCGCCGATGGAACCGAGGCTCTTGCTGAACGTTCCGACGATGAAATCGACTACCGCTTCGATGCCGGTCTCTTCAGCCAGGCCACGGCCGTGTGCGCCGAACAAGCCCATTGAATGCGCTTCGTCAACGAACAGATACCCGCCGTACTCGGCTTTGACCGCCGCGAACTCGGCCAGCGGTGCACAGTCGCCGCGTATGCTGTATAGACCTTCGCAGACAATCAATGCATTCGCCGCACGCTCACCCAGACGACGCATTCGATTGGCGAGGCTGTCGGTATCGTTGTGCTTGAAACGAAAAATATCCGCGCCGCTCATGCGGCAGCCGTCGAACAGACTGGCGTGCGCTTCGGTATCGAGTAAAACCGCATCGCCGGGTCCGAGCAGACTGACGAGCGAACCGAGATTGGCAGCGTAGCCGGTGGAAAAGACCATCGCGTACGGCACGGCATAAAAGCGTGCGAGTTCTGCTTCCAGTTCGAGGTGTTCTCGATAGGTACCGTTGGCCATGCGCGACCCGGTGGTTCCGGTGCCGGCGCTGGCCAGTGCCAGTTGACCGGCGGCAATGCAGGCCGGGTCAAACGTCAGGCCGAGGTAGTTATTGGTACCGGCCATGATCGTCGGGCGACCACCGATGACGGCTTCGGTGGAACTCAGAACTCGCTCGATGACGACATCGGTCGGATTGACCGGTAGCGCATTCAGCAAGTCGCAGGTCCGCGCCGCGCTTTCGAACTTGTCGAACAGTTTCATGCCAGCCTCACTTACCGCCGATGCGGACCACGACTGCAGCGAGGTCGGCTATCGTATGGACGTCGGCCAGCGAATCTTCATCGATTGCCAGATCGAAATGATCTTCGACCTCACATAGAAACTCGATGACTTGAATCGATTCTAGACCGAGGTCAGCAATCAGCGCGGTGCCTGGCACCAGAGCGTGCTGGACACCGAGCTTGTTGCGCAGTAAAGACATCAAGGCCGACTCGACGCCGCTCGGTTCACTGCTCACGAAAATCGCTCCAGGATCAGGATAGGCCAATGCGCGCGCTGCCAGCCTGTCGGACTGCTAGTCGAACAGGGTTTGGACGCCGTCGCGCAGCGTCCGCTGAGGGCGCCAGCCAGTCACGGCCGTGAAGGCAGAATTATCGCAGAGCCAGCTTAGCTCCGAAAGCTCGCGGACTTTCCCGGGCGTCAGCATCGGCGACCGGCGCAGCAGACGAGCGAGCAGCAGATTGGCCTGACCGAAAATCTCGAGCAGCCGACGTGGCACGCTGAGCACCAGTGCCGGTCGGCTGCCGCGCAGCGCAGTGCGGAGATCTTCCCAGCCATGTCCGGCAGGCTGTCCGTCGTCGATCTCGAAGCTGCGCTGGGCGCACTGCGCTGACGCCTTCAACCAGGCAGAAACTGCGCTGGCCAGATCGTCAACATGCAACAGCGACAACCGTTGGGTCGACGGACCGATACGCAGCGCGAGACCGGCACGCATGGCGAGGAACAACGGTCGCAGTTCGACGTCTCCGGGTCCGTACACGGCAGGCGGCCGCAAGATGGTCCAATCCAATGTCGGCCAACGCTGCACAACCTGTTCGCCGTCGTGCTTGCTGCGCGCGTAGTGCGACAAATACGGGCGAGTCGCGGCGAGTGAGGAGATCAATAGCAGGCGCGGCGGTTGTGGGCGCGCGGCAGCTACCGCGCAGACTGTCGCCAGACCGTCGACGTTGACTGCGCGGAAGTCAGCGAAGTCGCGGCCACGAACGATGCCTGCGCAGTAGATCACGGCGTCGACATCGCGGATCCCATCGGCGAGACCGGCAGCGTCGCTCAGTGCCACTTCGATGACACTGGCGCGCGCATCGAGGTAGCGGCGGTTGTGTGTCCCGGGTCGCAACAGAACCCGGACGGTGTGGCCGCTGTCCAGCAAATGGCGCTGGATACGACGGCCGATGAACCCGGTAGCCCCGTTAAGGGCGACGGTCAGTTGCCCGCCTGGCTCCTCATGCATGCGCGCCTACGGCGTTGCTCGGTACGCTTTCGGCCCGCGCCAGGAAATCCTGCTTGGCTTTGGAACGTGACAGCTTGCCGGAAGATGTGCGTGGCAGCGTGCGCGGCGGAACGAGATCGATATGACAGGAGACGCCGAAATGCTCGGCGATCAGCGCCCGAAGCTCATCGATCAGCGCACGCGCCTTGGCCGGATTGGTTTCGCGAGACTCGACGACCATGACAACCTGATCGGCGCCGGTATCGTCGGCGAAAGAGAATGCCGACACGTTGCCGAATCGGACGCCAGGCAGACTTTCTGCCAGATATTCCAGATCGTGCGGCCAGATATTGCGGCCGTTGACGATGATGACATCCTTGCGGCGAGCAGTGACGACAACATGCAGACCGACGCGGTAGCCGATATCACCGGTATCCAGCCAGCCGTCTTCCGACAGCACTTCGGCCGTCGCATCCGGATTCTGGAAATAGCCCTTCATCACGCTGGGGCCTTTCAGGCAGATGCGGCCACACTGGTAATCGGGGAGATCGTTGCCATCGTCATCGCGGATGGCCATTTGAAAACTCGGCAGAATTTCGCCGCAATCAACGAATGTCAGAGCGGTGTCTGGACCGACCGGTTTCTCGTCGCCGAGGATCTCGACCCGCCCTTCGCGGGACATGATTTCCTTATCGACCCTGACTGCGCTGATCCCGCTGTCTAACGGCGCAAAGCTGATGGCGAGCGCACATTCGGCCATGCCGTAGCAGGCAACGAACGCTTTAGCGTCGAAATTCGCCGGCTCGAGCACGTGCGCGAACTGGCGCAGCGGCTCCGGGTGGATGCGTTCCGCGCCGACGCAGGCGACGCGCCAAGAGCTGAGATCGTAGCGGTCTTGATCGGTCAGACGCAGGCGCTTCGCACACAGGGCATAACCGAAAGGCGGACTGGAGGAAATCGTGCCGCGATTCTGTGAAATCACTTTCAGCCACAGGCGCGGACGCATGGCGAACGTGCGCGGGCTCAGGTAGTCAGCAGAAAGCTGGCTACCGAGCGGCAGCAGGACAAATCCGACCAGACCCATGTCATGGTAAAGCGGCAACCACGCGACCATGCGATCGTGGCGTGTGATCTTGAGACCATGCACGGCGATATCGCGCAGATTGGTCATGACCGTGGCTTGCGAGATTTCGACGCCGCGCGGGAAACGCGTGCTGCCCGAGGTGTATTGAAGGTAGGCCGTTTCGTCGGCCCCCAGCGGACTCAGTTCACAGTCGAGTTCGCGCAGCGTATCGAATTCTTCCGGGGTTCCGGCCTTCACCAGGTCGAGGCGTTCGACCGCCTGGCGAAGAAAACCAACGTGTGAATCCGGCGCCACAGCGATATCGGCGCCGCAGCTGTCCAGCATGCGCTCAAGTTGCTCGACATAGGCCTTGCGGGCCCCAATTTGAAAGCCGGCCGGCAAGGCGACGGGAATGTAACCGGCGAACTGGCAGGCGAAAAAGAACCGATGAAACATCGGTTCGGTCTCGGCAACGATAGCGACGCGGGTGCCGCGTCTGCAGCCTAACCCGCGCAGTTTTCGCGCCAGCGCGCGCGCGTCGTCGCGCAGATGGCGGTAACTCATGACCGCAAACAGCTCGCCCCGCCCGTCGTAAAAGTTGTAGCCGGTTTCGCCTTCCGCCGCATAGTCGAGTGCTTCGACCAGGGTCGCGAAATCCGCGTTGCGAAGAGGTAATAGCTCGTTGGTTTTAGTGGGTTTTATCATGGTTCGAATTTAGTTTTTCGGACTCGATCGACTACCGCGGCGAACGCCTGCGGGTCCCCCCTTGGTGCAGCGCGGCCGATTATAACCGGTTCGTAACATGAGTGAGATATTTAATTTAAGGTGCGCTGGTATAAGCAAAATAAGCTGATCCTGAGTGTGGCTTGGGGGCCGCTGGACCCCAGTTTCCAGCGGCGGAATGCGTGTTCAGGCCGGAATTCTGCCCTGCAATGCGTGGCAAACGCAACCCGACCGGGCGTTATTTGCCGCTCTGGAAGCCAATGGACACCAGCGCCGGGCTATCGTTCGTTGGCGCTCGGAGGCGTTTCGTCAGCGCGTTGCGCGGAAGGTAAAAGTAAATTCGTTTTGTGATGGGTTACCGTTAACAGGCTGCTTTTCGTTGCGTCTGGGCAACGAGGATGTGCGCGCCCCCGGCGCCTCGTTTATTCGAATACGCCGTGCAGAAACCAGCGGCGTGCGCCGGCAAGTTCTCGATAGATCCACAGCCTGCTACCGGCCGTGGTGGTCGCGACGAAATAATCGCGGGCCATCGATTCGCCACTCCACCAGCCGCCTTCGATACGCTCGCGTTCAGGCTTCAGGACGAGCGGCCCGCCTAATTCAGGATGTCCTTCCCGCGTCTGCAGACTCTGCGGGGGTTTGACCAGCCAGAGCGGGCGCCGACCTGCAGCCTGCGTCATCGTCAGCCGCGGTTTCTGCGCAGGCCTTGGCCACTCGGGCTGACGCCAGGACCAGGCATGCTCGGGACGCCGATCCGCGCGCTCCTGCAATCCCTGCACGGCACCATCGCCACAACGCGAACGCAAGCGGTCGACAAATTCCGCATACGCTTCGGTGCTTTCCTGCTGCGAGCCACGGAACAGATCGGCCGTACCCTGATGCGTGGCGCGTGTGATCTCAGTGACCCGCAGCTCAATCGCCCGCACCGGCGCATCGAGCCGCAATCGCGCCAGGGTTTCGCGCAGCAGCAGGCGCATGTGATCGAGGTCGCGCCCGGCCTGGGTGAGCGCCAGTTCAAAACGCGTCTGGCGCCCTTCGTTGTCCTGCAGTCGCCAGTGCAGGCGGCGCGTGACCGCCGCAGTGGCCCGCAGATAGCCGGTCAACTCGACCAGCAGCCGCTCGCCCGCCGTCAGCAGCGCTGGCGCAGAGCGTACTTCCCACGGCAATTCGAGCAGACTTTCGAACATCTGCGGCAGAACCAGCGCCGGCCGGATATCGGGGGTGACGCCGTACAACCGATCCAACATGTCGAGCACGGCGGGCGAGCAGCGACGCGCCAGACCGGCGCGCGGCAGACGCCGGCATTCGCCGACGCGATGGATCCCGATGCGCTCGAACGCCTCGCGCTGCCCGGCCGTCAGATCGAGTACGGCCAAGGGAAGTTCAGCGAGTTCGCGGGTCAGCTCATGTCGGTCGAGGACGCGCGCGCCCGTGCCTGCCCGCGCCAGTACCGTTGCTGCCAGCGGAACGGGCGCCACGGCGTACTGCATGCGGTAACCCAGTTCCTTCATGCCGCGACGCAGCTGCCGCAGAACACCGTCCACACCCTGAAACAGCCTCAGACTGCCGCCTATCTCGACCACCAGACCATCGCCCGACACCAGACTGACCAACGGACTGAACTGCGTCGCCCACAGGCCCAGCTGCGCCAGCGCCCGCTGTTCAGCGCGTTCATTGCGCTCGAGTACGGTCAGTTGCCCGAGCGCATGCGCCGCAGCAACCGGCATACCGGGTTTGATACCGAGGATGGCCGCCTGGGCATTCGCTTTCCAGACCGTCAAGCGCCGGCCTGTGCCTTCGCTGAGCACACAGGCCTGTGGTGTTGCCACGCCACGCGTCAGTACTTCCAGCGGCAGCTGGGGGAAATGCACATGCAGCCACAAGGGATTGCGTGGCTGGCGCGCATTGACGCCCGCCGCCTGCTGCGCGGCCGGCGCCTGTTCGCGCGCGACGCGCTGCAGACCAGGTTCTCGTGCCAGCGGGAACGGAGCGCGACTCGAGGGGCGCATACGCTGCCTCAGACCTCGAGCCGGCAGTGCGCGCCAGGGTGACCACCGCGCGCTTTCAACACCGTGATCTGGAGCGGACTCGGCGCGATACTCGTCACCGCACTATCACTCTGCCCGGGCTCGAGCAGCAGTCTGCACGGTGCTGGCGAAGTCTGCGCGGCGAATCTGGCAGGCCGGAAGATCAGACCCCAGGTCGCACCTGCGACCGCTGCCAGTTGCAGACGCCGCAGCTGCAGCGGTGATGCATCCTCCAGCCAGAACAGCGCAGCAGCGCAATCAGTGAAACGTAAAGCCTGTTCGCAGGCCCACAAGGCCTGCGTCCGAGTGCCGCCGGTAACTTCAGGGAGTTCGACTATCAGCATGCGCGCCAGATCGACGCCGTAATCGCGTAGCGCCGGGGAATACGGCACATGCGGCGGGCAGACCCAGATCAACCACCCCCCCTCGCGGCTCAGCCGGGCCAGCGCCGGCAGCAGCAGACGCAACGCGCCGATGCCGGCCACCGACGAAAGAATCTCGGTCAGGCCGATACGCGGCCAGCCACCGCCGGGCAACAGGGTGTCGAGCGCGTCGAAACCCGTGCCCAGACCATCGGCACCGCGAGAAAGCTCGCCAGCGCGCCAGATCCCGGCACGTTGCATCAACTCCTGCAGCGTCATTGTGAATGCGTTCTGAGAACACCGACACCCAGACCCTCGATGACGAGTTCCTGTTGCCGGAGATCGATGTCGATGGGTGCGAATGCTGCATTCTCGGGCAGCAGGCGGACGCGGTTGCCGCGCTGCCTGAACCGTTTGACGGTGACTTCATCGTCGAGACGGGCAACGACTATCTGGCCATTGCGTGCAGTCGGCGTGGCATGTACGGCCAACAGATCGCCATCCAGGATGCCGGCATCGCGCATACTCATGCCACTCACCCGCAGGAAATAATCCGCACGTGGTTTGAATAGCTCCGGTTCAACGACGAGATGCTCTTCGATATGTTCGAGTGCCAGTAACGGCTGACCGGCAGCGACCCGCCCGACGACCGGCAGTCCGCGGGCCGAGCTGAATTCGTCGCTGGTAATACGTATCCCGCGCGAAGAGCCGCGCAATAATTCGATCACGCCTTTGCGAGCAAGCGCGCGCAGGTGCTCTTCAGCCGCATTGGGCGAGCGAAAACCCAGTGCCGCCGCAATCTCGACCCGTGTCGGTGGCATTCCGGTACGCTGAATGCTTCTGCGGATGAAGGTCAGAATCTCGGCCTGACGCGCCGTAAGCCCGGCAACCATGCTGATACCTGAGGAAAGATACAGGTGTAATTATATACAGCAATTATGCTTTGGCAAGAACGATGGCAACACCGAAACGACTCAACACCGCGTAGCGGCGCTGTCGGGCATCCCTTCCGTCACTGACGGGTACGCTCCTCCAGGGATGCCCGACAGCGCCGAATCAAGCGCAGCAGGGAGATCCAGGCACCGAAACCACGACACCCTGCACTGCATACAGGCGGTGGCGGACCTTCGCGGAGGAGCGTACCAGTCAGTGACGGAGCGAAGGTCCGCCATCGCCGAAACCCTGGCACAACAGGCACGGCCAAAGGTGTCGCCAGCAGCAGCGAAGAACGATCCGTTATACTCGCCATGCATCATGACCCGTAGCAGCATCTCAAAACCCCAGCGCCCATGACTGCCACGACTTCGCGTATTCCCTGCATCTTGCTGCCGGGTAATGGCTAATCACGCACGCGGACTGGAACGGCTGCTCAAGGCCTGTGGCTATTCACTGGCCGGCCTACGCGCCTGCTGGCGCCATGAAGAAGCGTTCCGGCAGGAAGTTGCGTTAACGCTCGGCCTGTTCCCGCTGGTGTTCTGGGTCGGCCGCGATGCGCGCGATTACGCCATACTGATCACGACGTTGTTTCTCGTCATCATCACCGAGCTGTGCAATTCCGCCATCGAAGCACTGACCGACAGAGTCGGCGCCGAACGTCACGAACTATCGGGGCGCGCCAAGGACATGGCCTCGGCGGCGGTCTTCCTGGCCGTCATCCTGCTGGCCGTGGTGTGGGGCACGCTGGCCTGGGCGCACTGGGGAACAAGCTGGTGAAAAACGACTGCGCTCAACGCTGCAGGGCGCGGGCGAGCGCCCGGCTGGTCGCCTGCAAGCGGTCGATAAGCACTTCCTGGAACGCTCGATTCAAGCGCACCTGGCTCGGCAGCGAGGCCCATTCCTTGAAATCGCGTTCGACCTTGACGATGGTCGATTCGCGATTGGCGGCAACGCTCGCGGTGCGCCCGGTATCCGATAGATATTCCATTTCGCCGAAACATTCGCCGACATCGAGATCGCGGATGCGGGTACCGTTGATCGAAACCGCGACCGAACCCTCAGCGACGACAAAAAATGCCCGCTCGCGCTCACCTTCGGCAAATACGCTCTCGCCAGCGCTGTAATTGCGCCACGACGACACCTTGGCCACTTCTTTCAGTTCATTGCGGGTGAACTTGGTGAAGAACGTGAGCAGTTTCATCTTGTCGATCTTGTCCTCGTCGGACAGCAACAACGGAGAGCGATCGAGCTGTTCGATGACTTTGTCGAGATCGCGGACGATATCCTGGCCCGTCCGATAGCGCGTCGTGAGATCCTTGTTCAGCATCTTGCGTACGACGCGCCAGATGATGTCCGGCACCTCGGCGCGCACTTCCGGCAACGGGCGTGGCTCTTCGCTCACGACTTTCTGGATCAGACTAGACAATCCCTTGGCCGCGAACGGCGGTGTGCCGGCCAGCATTTCGTAGAACACCGAGCCCAGCGAGAAGAGATCCGACTGCGGCGTCAGTTCCTTGTCTTGAGCCTGCTCGGGCGACATGTAGAGCGGCGATCCGAACCAACCGATGATCTGCGTCTGATCGATGCCCATCCGGCGCGCGATGCCGAAATCGCCCAGTTTGGCCACCCCGCTCTTCGTCAGCATGACATTGGCCGGCTTGATGTCCCGATGCAGCACGCCTTGCGTATGCGCGTAATCGAGCGCGTCGGCGGTCTGGCGGATCAGGCGCACGACCTGCTTCATCGGCAATAGAGTGTCGGGCTTGCAATAAGTGCGCAGGGTGTCGCCGCCGTCGATGAATTCCATCACCATGTACGGCATGCCGGCTTCTTCGCCCGCTTCGTAGACTTTGAGAATGTGCGGATGGTCAAGGCGGCCGGCCGAGCGCGCCTCGTTGATGAACATGCGTTTGGCCATGCTCTCACCGTCATCGGCCGCATCGGCATTGGTCGCCACCTTGATGGCCACCGGGCGGTCGACGTAAGCGTCGTGCCCTTTGTAGACAACGCCCATCGAGCCCTTGCCGAGGACGTTGACGATATCGTACTTGCCGATTTTGTCGGGCGTCTGGTCCATCGCCATGCTTACCGCTTGCTCCTCGGGAAGAGCCGCCGGACGCCCGGCAGCCAGGGCCGGCAAGTCCTTGAGGATCAGGGACTCAACAGCGTTATTTCGGTCAAATCATACAGAAAATCGACGCCGATCTCGCGCATCGTGGCAGCCAGGTCGAGACCGGCTTCCTGCTTGGCGATGGTCTTCTTGCCCATGAAATGGGCCAGCTCGTTAATCGACTTGGCCATGGCGAAATCCTTGGGATTGCGCTGGGCGTCGGCAATGAAGCTCGATTTGATCGACACGTAGTCGACCGCGAGTTCCTTGATGTAATCGTAATTGGCATGCCCACTGCCGAACTCATCGAGCACGAAGCGGCAGCCGAATTCTTTCAGTGTGCTGATCAATTCACCTGCTTCGACGACATTCTCGACCACGTCGCGATCGGGAATTTCAAAACAGATCTTGCCCGGCGGCACGCTCGATTCCATGAACAGACCCATGATCTCGCCCGGCAGATCCTCGTTTTTCATCGAGGCCGCTGTCAGCGGAACGATCACGACGGCGTAATTATCGACCTGGTCCTCGTTGGCCACCATCCAGGTCAGGGTCTGACGCAGCACCCAGTTATCGACTGCTGCAGCCTGATCGGAGCGCGCCAGCGCAGGCGCGAACAACTGTGCCGGTATCGGTCGCTCGGAGCGATCGCGCGCACTCACGGCAACGTGCAGCGCGGGCGCCAGATCAGGATCGCGCAGACTCGTTACGCTTTGTGCGGAGAGCATCAAGCGCCCACGTTCAAGCGCTTTGTTGACGTAGACGACCATCTGTTCCATCTGCCGCCGCTGCAGGCTTTCGTTGCCGGCGACGTAGATCGAGCCCAGGCCCATCGAACGCGCCTGCTCGCAGGCTTCGCGCGCCGCGCCAAGCAGACCTTCTGCCTGAACCAGACCGTCATCGCTGCCAGACAGTCCGATGACGAACTCGGCGGCAATGCGATGGACAATCGTGGCGACTTCCGAGGTTTCATTCTCGGACATCGTGATCTCAATGGAATCCTCAACACTATCGTCGGCGCTGACCGCGACCGCATTCAAGGTCTCGAGCGCCGCCTGCAGCTTCTTGTACGCGCCCTGAATACCGCCGGCCGGCCAGTAAACGCCGAGTTCGGAGCCACCGAGGCGACCGAACACCAGATCCTTGCCGCGCACGGCGCGAACCAGGGCCTGGGCACAGGCTTTCAACAGCGCATCGCCGCTCGTCACGCCGTAGTCGTCGTTGACCTGCTTCAGATTTTCGAGCGAAAACTGGGCCAGCGCAGTGCTTCGGGCGGTAGTCGTGTCGCTGCCCGGGAGCGCCGCTTCGACCGCTTCCAGAAAATACTTGCGGGTCAGAAAGCCGGTCAAATCGTCACGCGTCGCATGCGCTTCGACCTGGCCATGCAGCTGATCGACAACTTCGAACATCGCGCGCGCCAGCGGCGCTTCGTCGCGCTCATGTTCGAGCGTGCGGATGATGCCACGACGCAGGTACATCGCGACCTGTTGCAGCGTCAGCGTACTGGCTTTGTTACCCTGATTGTCGACGAAGACATACAGTTTGTTGCGCGGCTCTTTCCAGATCAGGGTGACGACAGTCGCCGTGGCCGAGTTGGCGTTCATCAGCACCTGCTGGCCGGCGACCAGCTTGCGCGAGCGTTCCAGCCACTTGTTCCACTCCTCCGGCAGGTCGGATTTCTCGAGCTGTGAGTCTGTCGACTCCATCGAACTACCGCGGCGCTGCTCGAGCACGCGTTGCTGCTGTTCACAGGACTCGATGACGTCGGCGACCTTGCGCGCGTATTCCGCCTCCTGTTCCTCGATGATCTGATCCATCTCGGTGACCATCGGCTGGAACACGCCGATGTCGTCGCGAAACGTCAGATTGGCCTGCGCGACGAGTTCCTGGATACGCGAATCTCGGCGCTGAAATTCACCGCCTTTGCCGTCCCTGACGTCGGCAATGCGATTCATGAGCTGCCGGACCGGATGGTCAGTCGACTCGAAGAAGCTGCCATCAATCAGCGCTGCTTTATGCACCGACGGCTGCAATCGCGTGAGATGCGATTTGGCGCTGCTCGCAACCAGGGCATCGTTCAATAACGCAGAGAACAGCCCGGCGACGACTTCGATGGCATCGCCGGCCTCGTCGCCGACAAGCTTGGCCGGCGCGCCGTCATCGACCAGTGCGGCCGTGATACGCTGTTTCACGCTATCCGGATTCAGCAGCAGCGGCGACGCGGTCGACGCGTAGGCCTGTTGCATTTCGGACAAGCCTTCAAGCACCTGCGAGGTGCTGTAGGCGCCGCGCAGACGGATGGTTTCGGACAGCGGTTGACCGAAATCGGGAATCAACTGGCGGCGCAGTGCGAGCTGCGACTGCGCGGCAGTATAGGCGCGCTGCATGGTCGGCACAGCGGAGGCGTAAGTCGCTTCAGCCCAGCCGGCTGGCACCTGGTAATAAGGCATCGCCGGCCCGGCCAGACCGCCACCCGCGACGCCGCTGCCATCTGCGTAAGTGACGCCCGGTGCACCGGCGAATGCCGACACGCCGGCCGGCATTACGCCAGCGGACACACTCGGTGGCATCGATTGCACAAACGGCGGAGTCTGACTGGCGTCCACGGGCAGGCTCGCCGGCAGACTCGGCTGCAGCGGTTGCACCGAAGCCGGCGCATAGCCAACCTGCGGTAAGCCGAACCCACCCGCAGCGGACGGCAGTCCGACCGCAGGCGACGACGGATAACCGACGCCCGGCATTCCGGCCGGCGCCGCGCCAGGATACATCGGCGGTACGCTATGGACCGTGCCCGGCGCATAACCGGGAGGATAGGCTGGGATGGCGGGCGCAATGACACCCTGGTATCCGGGAACAGGGTAACCGGGCGGCATCTGTGTCGGTGCCGGCGCGTACCCGACGCCGGCTTGCGGATGTGCTGGCGGCGTCCACGACGGTGGCGGCTGAGCTTGATACTGGTCGGGACCTGGCATCGAGTTGCCCAGGTCTGGCTCCGGCACACCGCCCGCCGCTTCGCTGGGCGCATCGGGTACTTTCGCGTCGAACCCGCTGGCAGGGCGCTTGCGCGCCGGCGCTTTGTCGCGTTCGATGACGGCGAGTACGCCGTGCTCGATCAGGAGCTGATTGGTGTCGGCGTAGAAACGCCCGAGATTACCTGACATCACTTCATGCAGAATCTTGTAGATCCTCGCAATAACCCGCCTGTCGGACTGCAGTCCTTTCAAGGCATCGGCAATCGCATTGCACAGTGTGCCCGGACCTATCGGAATCGCACTGATCGGCAGATCGCGATTTGCCAGCGCGCTGAGACGACGACCGAGTGCATGAAGTTCTTCGTGAAACTGCGGCTCGAGCTCGGAGACCATTTCGGAGATGACGAGAAATTCTTCGAAATCGTCCTTGTCGACCAGCGAGAGGTCGGATAACCCGATGGCATCAGCCGCTTTCTCGTGTGCGCCGGGTGGCTTGCCGAGTGCCACGAGTTCGCGCTCGATTTTCGGCACGACTTCGTCGCGGACGCGCGTTTGACGCCGTCGCATCTCGCGCTGGCCGTCGATGAAACGCGTTTCATCGGCATTGTTGCCAGCATCCCGAGCGGCGAGGAACAGAACATCGTCGACACGTTCGAGAAAACGGTCGACCAGACGCGTCATCTGCTCGTGTACAAGCGCCTGCAGCGGCGTGATGACCCGGGCAAATTCTCGCTCGGCGTCACCCTGGGTCGCGGCGACGGCATCGCGTTCTTCGGCAGACAGTGTCTCGGCGGGCGGCGGTGGCGGCGCAGCAAGATGACCCAGCATTTCGACTGCTTTGGCCTCGGGCTCGACGAACGAAACGCCGATACCTTTGGCCACCGCTCGCGCGATTTCGAGCTTGAGCTGATAATCCTGTCGCTCGCCGTCGACCATCAAGGCGAAATAGAGCATTGCCGACGTCTTCGGCGCGAGAGCGGCATACGTTGCGGGATCAGCGACGATGAACATGCCGCCCGGGCAGAAATCGCGCACCGTACAGGCCACAGGCGCGCGACCGCCGATGGCGATCAAGCCGTCCAGATTGATCGGCACACGCGCAAATCGACGCTGTTCCGCGCCGCTTGATGGTCCCTGCCCTTCCGTCATGCCTGCGAGTTCAGTAAGTCAGTCATGTCCCACTGTGTCGATTACCGGCGGTGCTTCCTGCGGCGGCGGTCGGTGGCTGAGCTGGTCATGCGTCACCGGACTCAAGAACTCGCCGCGACGCCTGCCCGGCGGGCAACGGACGCCAGCCGAGCTGCACTCAACCTCTCCCATCATTATTGTAGCACCGTCACTTCGCTATCCGACGAACGACGCCATGCCCTGCGACAGCGACGCTGATGGCTTTATAATCGCTCGTTACCTGTCAGCCCCGAGCGCACGCCTGCACCGATGTCCATGGATCCCAAAGCACCCTCTGCGACCAGTCATTTCATCCTGCACATGATCGATGCCGATCAGGCGAGCAACAAACATGGCGGGCGGGTCGTCACACGTTTCCCGCCGGAGCCTAATGGGTACCTGCATATCGGGCATGCCAAGTCGATCTGTCTGAATTTTGGCACGGCCCTGGCTTACGGCGGCCACTGCAACCTCCGTTTCGACGATACCAATCCAGAGACCGAGAGCGTCGAGTATGCAGAGTCGATCCAGGCCGACGTTCGCTGGCTGGGTTTCGACTGGGGCGAACACCTTCACTACGCCTCGGACTATTTCGAGCAGCTCTACGACTATGCCTGCTGTCTTATTGCGGCGGACAAAGCCTACGTCGACAGTTCGAGCGCGGATGAAATCAGGTCGATGCGCGGTACCCTGACCGAGCGTGGTCAGGAGAGCCCCGATCGCAATCGCACGGTGGCCGAGAATCTGTCGCTGTTCCGGCGCATGCGTGACGGTGAGTTCGCTGACGGTGAACTCGTGCTGCGCGCACGCATCGACATGGGCTCGCCGAATATCAACCTGCGCGACCCGACCCTGTTCCGTATCCGCAGCGCCACCCACCACCGCACCGGAGCGCAGTGGAAGATCTACCCGATGTACGACTACACACACTGTCTATCCGACGCTCTGGAGGGCATCACGCATTCGCTGTGCACGCTCGAATTCGAGGACCATCGACCGCTCTACGACTGGGTCCTCGACCAGCTCGACGTGCCCTGCCATCCGCAACAGATCGAGTTCGCGCGCCTTGAGTTGAATTACACCATCACCAGCAAACGCAAACTGCTGTCGCTGGTGCAGGAAAATCACGTCAGCGGTTGGGACGACCCGCGGCTGCCGACCTTGAAAGGGATGCGCCGGCGCGGCTATCCGCCGGCCGCCATCCGCGATTTCTGCGAGCGCGTCGGGGTTACCAAGAAACAGACCATCATCGACATGGGCGTGCTCGAGAATTGTGTGCGTGAAGCGCTCGACAGCAGCGCGCCGCGGGCTATGGCCGTACTTCGACCGTTGAAAATCGTGATCGAGAATTTCCCGGTCGACGAGACTGAATGGGTGGATGCACCAAACCACCCCAAAGACCCGGCGCTGGGTTCCCGGCGTGTGCCTCTGGCGCGCGAGATCTATATCGAGCAGGACGACTTCATGGAAGTCCCGGCCAATAAATTTCACCGCCTGGCACCCGGCCAGGAAGTGCGCTTGCGCTACGCTTACGTAATCCGTTGCAACGAAGTCGTGAAAGCGCCCGACGGGACGCTGCTGGAACTCCGCTGCACCTATGATCCGCAGAGCGGCGGCGGCAAGACTGCCGATGGGCGCAAAGTGAAAGGCATCATCCACTGGGTCGCCTGTGCTCACGCCCATCCGCTGGAAGTACGCCTGTTCGATCGTCTGTTCAATACGCCTAATCCGGCCGAAGCCGACGATTTCCGCGAGCACCTGAACCCGGATTCACTAACCGTGCTGACCTCAGCCTGGGGCGAACCGGCCCTGGCCGAAGTCATTGCCGATGTCTTTCAGTTCGAACGGACCGGTTATTTCTGCCGCGACAGCAGCGATTCCAGCCCTGACCACCTCGTCTTCAATCGTACCGTCAGCCTGCGCGACACCTGGGCGCGAATGGGCGCTGACAGCGAGAGCTGAGTGGTCAGAGCGACTACGGTAGACTGAAGCCGCCCACACCGACTATCGAACGGTCGGCCTGCTCAATCTGGTAGCTTAATCCGAGCCGCTCCGGGGTAGCTCCCGGCCCCGCCACAATACCGTCAGCGCTTACCGAGCAGAACGACTCGCACCCGACTCCGGTGGCGCTGCCATCACTGGTAAATACCGGGGTGGATGAGATGAAATCGCCGCTTGTGGATATAGCCAGGCTCCCACCGTGATCGACGGTGAAGGCTGTATCAACCTGGGTACTTCCGAAGTCCACCAGGACGTGGCCGCTGACGATACCGCTACCGATGGAGCCGTCGGTCCCGGTCGACGAGGTGGTCATACCGTTGAAGTCGTAGCGCGCGGTGCCGCTGCCAGGCAGGGTGATTTCGTCGAGTGCGACGATGTAATGAATACTATCTGCACGGTCGAGTTCCAGTTTGGCGCTGAACCCACCGTCGGCAAATGCTGTCACCGTGCCGTCAGTCCAGCGACCCAGATACAAAATACCGTCGGAATGGACGTCGACCACGTTGGTGACGAAAAACGCTCCAGCTTCACGTTCGCCGCTATCGTTGATCCGCTCTCCCGAGAAACCGATCAAACCGTTCTGTTCGTTGAACATCCCGCTCAGGATATCCAATTCTTCCCCCGCTTGGCTGAGGCTTGCGGCGCCGTGTACTGCCCCAGAGCGTGACAATCCGTCGAGATCCGTCGAGCCGACTGTTCCGGCACCTTCCAACGCACCGGAACCAGAAACGGCGACAGTCGCAGCACCCAGAGGAACGGTCGCGCTTACCCCGCTGATTGAAGCTTGAAACAGCGCCTGGCCAGCGATAAAACTCGTGTCGGTAACCGGCCCTTCCGCCTCCGCTGTTTGTACTGGTGGAATATCATCGATGTCCGGTTCGATCTGGGTTGGTACGGGGGCGGTGTCCGGGGAGCCGACAAAAGCGCGCTCACCCATACTGAGTTCGAGTTGGCCGCCGCCGTTGGCGACGACGATGACACCTTCGCCGCCCCGAGCGTAAAGACCGTCAGGGACAGAACAGTCGCCGTCGCAGATCCGGGCCTTGTAAGTCGTGCCGCGTATGCCGATGGTGCCCCAATAAGTACGTAGCTCGTAGCTCCCGCGGTTTCTTTGCCCTATCAGGCCCGTTGCAGCGCGAATACCACCTTTGAGCAGGCGCAGAACGGCATTCTCACTGCCATCGAGCGCATCGTTGAACACGTAGCTCTCGAGTGCGAAATCGGTATTCGGTTGCAGCGCAATCAGCCCGCCGTCGCGTAATCGAAGTTGCAGTCTGCCGACGCCCGTAGACAACCGATCGCCTGTGGCGACCGGATCTCCGCGTTTCAGATAGCGCGTGGTGCCGTCGGTGTCGTAGGCACGTGCATCGCCTATTGCATACATGACCGTCCCTGCACTGATATCCGCAGCGAATATCGTCGTGGGGAGCATGCCCGACAACAGAACCAACGGAGCGAACCTGATAGGCGACGTTTTCATAAACTCTCTCCTCAATCGAATTCACGTCGAACGAAGACGAGACCTTCGAAACGTTCGTAATCGCTGGTTGGGATATTCGAATGATTGTTCGTATAGCGAAGTTCGGGTCGCACAGACCACTGACCAGGGAGTTGATAGCGAACTGCGACGACCGCGCGCACGAGTTCATCGTCGCGGACGGTCTGAAACAGATTGTCGATGCCATGATAGTCGCTGAACTGCCCGACCACTTCTGCGCTGAAACGCGTCCGCTCGTTGAATTGATAGGTGCCGAAAACGCGCCCGCCATACAGATCGCGGCCAACATCAGGCCGCGCGTCATCGCGCTCGTCTTCCAGACCGCCAAAAGCCCCTATTCCCAGAGTCCATCGCTCACCGTTGGAGCGCACGTAGTTGGTACCACCGAGATACTGACGTACGTCGCGGTAGTCGATGACGTCGTCATACGACAGCGATGCGATTCGAACAAAAGTCTCGATACTGTCTTGCACCGTGAATTCGTGTCGCCACGTGCCTGTACCACCAATGGCATGAAGGTAGTCGAGGTCGCCTACCCAGGTGCTGAATCCGTTGACGGAGACCGAGAACGAATCGTCCGCATCGTAGCGATGGTGGACGCCGATGCTGCCGTTCAGATTGATATAGAAATAGCCATCGTCGGCGTTGGTAAATCCCGCTCCGTCCAGCCCTAGATTGGCGACGAAAGTCGAGCGCTCGGATATCGGTACCAAGAGCTGCCCGTTGCCGCGCAGTCCTCCCGTGGCGCTTTCATTCTCTGTGAACAAGTCGTCGAGTGTGAAAACGAGATTGCCGAAAGCCGGGATGGCAACGTCGCTCGCACTGGTCGCACTGTTGTAGTTGGAGTCATAACCGAAAAATGCTTCGACAAACCCGCGCAGTTGATAAGCGCGAGCTTCGCCTTGCTGCAGTGCAGCTTCGTAGGCGAGCAACCGCTCGAGAACCGCGGCTGGCGGCTTCATTGCACGCAGCGTGCGGAATTCGCGCAATGCGTCGCGGGTCTCTCCGAGTTGATATAACGCCCGACCCAGTTCTGCACGGGCAAAAAAGTGCTGCGGCTGCTGGGCGAGTACGCGCTCGAACGCGAATACCGCGACGCCCGGGTGCCCGGCGTCGAGCGCCGAAATACCGTAGACGTAGTCGAATTCAGGATCGTCCACCAGTTCATGGTGGGCCGATACCAGGGCATAGGCTTCGGCAGATTGACCGGCCTTGAGCAGGGCCTTGGCCTGCGTCGTAATGTCGGCTGGAGCCGATATCACGACGGGAGAAAACAGTAAGGCGATAACGAGACTAGTGGTACGGAAGGATTGCTTGAACAATTTCATCGTACAAAAGCCGCAATTTGGGTGAGTGCGTTCTTTTAATCGATTGAACTGACGAAATCAATCATCAAATTTGACCATAGCAGGCGGTTACGGCACGCAGCTCAGGTTATTTCTCCGGTAATGTCCACACCCCATCCCAGTCAGCGGGTGGTTCCCGGTGACTGTAGTGCAGGGCGCGAGAGCGGTAGAGCATGCTGGGCTGATCGTGGGTATGGATGGCCAGCGCGGCATCGAACGCAGCGATGGCCTGGCGCCAGGAACGGCTCCGGTAAGCAGTCAAACCATGAGCGAAGCAATCGAGGAAGGACGTCTCGCTCGACGGTAGATGTTCGCCGCCATGGCCACGGACTTCGAACACTGCCACGGGTGCACGTTTGCCTTTGACCTGAATCAGATCGAGCTCGCGCAAACGGTAGTTGCCGAGCAGCTGGTCGCGCGTGGCGCCGCTGATCAGAATTCGGGTCCCGAACTGCTTGTTGGCTGACTCCAGTCTGGCGGCGGTGTTCACGCCGTCACCAATCACGGTGTAATCCATGCGGCGTGCCGAGCCGATATTGCCGGCCACCACGTCGCCACTGTTAATACCGATACGCACGCCGAAAGCGGCGCGGCCGCAAGCCTGGCGCCGAGTGTTCAGAGCGGCCAGCACCTGTTGCATGCGGATCGCCACCGTCACAGCGTTGTCGGCGTCGCGCGGCGACGGAAACGGCGTGCCGAAGACCGCCATGATGGCGTCTCCGATGTATTTATCGAGGATGCCATCGTGAGCAAACACGACTTCGACCATCTCGCCGAAATATTCGTTCAGCATCGACACCGTATCCTGCGGACCGAGCCGCTCAGCGATACTGGTGAAGCCGGCAATGTCGGCAAACAGGATGGTCGCGTTCTGCGACCGGCCACCGAGCACGGATTCGCCTTCGGCCAGGACCTGTTCGGCGACCTGCGCCGTCATGTAGCGGGCCATCGTAGCGCGGACGCGCTTTTCTTCGGTGATGTCCTCCAGGATGAGCGTGCAGCCGAGCGGGTGCCCGTCGGTGTCGGCCAGCGGCGTGATGTTAACGTTGACCGGTGCCCGCATGCCCTCGAAATCGACCAGCGAAACATCGACGATCATCTCGGCGGCATGCGCTTTGATGACTTTGTGGATCCGTTCGAGCAACCAGCCGTTGGCGTTGCCGAACACGCGCTCAGCGGCAGCACCGAGTACGTTGGTCGCTTTGATCTTGAGGATCCTGCAGGCTGCCTCATTCAGTTTGACGATATTGCTCGACGTATCGAGCGAGATGACACCGTCAGACAGGCTGCGCAGAACGTTTTCGCTGTAGTTTCGTTCGTCGATTGCTTCGCGAAACAGCCGCGCGTTATCAAGTGCAATTGCGCTCTGCGCAGCCAGCATTTCAAGGCGACGCTGGTCGCGCAGCCGGAACGGTCCGCCGCGCCGATTCAGCACCTGGACCACGCCAATGGGCAGGCCGAGTTTGTTCAACACCGGCACACACAGGATAGACCGCGTTCGGAAACCTGTTTTACGGTCGACTTCCGGATTGAAGCGTGGATCGGCGTAAGCATCCGGAATATTGACCGCCATTCGCGTGCTGAATACACCACCAGCGATACCGAGATGCGCTGGAATGCGGATTTCACGCTCGGCCAGACCCTCGGCCACCCGCGACCACAACTCGCCGGTGATCGGATCGTGCAGAAACAACGTGCTCCGTTCCGCTTCGAGAAGGTCTGTTGCGATGCCAATGATCTTTCGCAATAGCTTCTCGATGTTCAGCTCCGAGGAGACCGCCTGAGTCACCTCGAGGATGCGCGCTTCCTCGCGCTGCGAGTCGCGGGCGCGCTCGCTCAACTGAGCCGACTCGACGACAGCGGCCATGTGCATGGTGAACGCCTGCAGCAGAGCGCTGTCCGCGGCGGTGAAGTCGCCTTCGCGTTTGTTCAATACTTCGGTGACACCAATGGTGTCGCCCGCCCGAGTCCTGACTGGCACGCACAATATATTATGCGTGTGGTAACCAGTTTCCGCATCGACGGCAGAATTGAATCGCGCATCGGTATATGCGTTAAGGATGATAGCGGACTCACCGGTCTGGAATACGCTGCCGGCAATACCAGCGTCGGCCGGGAACCGAATCTCGTCGACCAGTTCACCTTGAGCCACCCGCGAAAAGAGTTCGCGGGTCTCGGCGTCGTAGAGAAACAGCGAACTGCGATCGGCATCGAACGCTTCGCTGATCAGCGTGATCAGGCGAGTCAGCAGGAGATCGAACGACAGCGGTTCGCGGACCTTTCGCGTCGCCTCGACGAGGCTGTCGAGGCGACGTGCGAGGTCGTCAATCTGGCGCATCAGCGCTTCGCGTTCCGGCGCCGAGAACATCGTTACGGTCTGCCGTAGCGCACGGTCTTTCATGCGCCGATCAAAAATATCGCGCACTATCGGCGTGGTATCGAGATTAGCCTGATCAGAAGACTCGCCGTCAGCTTGCGGCTCATCGTCTTTCGTAGAACGTTCGCTACTCATGGCTGAGAGTTTGGTCGGCATAAGATTGCGGTTCTACGCACTGCGCAACATTGCGCAATTGTTTACGTTGAGGAAACGTTTGCTGACAATCACCTGCGATCGTTTGCTAGACTGCGGGCCTGCCCGGCCCTGGTAGCTCAGAGGATAGAGCGGCCGCCTCCTAAGCGGCAGGTCGCAGGTTCGAGTCCTGCTCAGGGCACCATCAAACCGTCGCTGGTCGCAGGCCCGAACGGCGGCCTGCGCGGCCATTGTGGCCGCTGGCCTGAACGGTGTATGTGTTACACCGCACAGACGGTCATCGCCTCAGTCGGGATAGTCGGGAACCGCTCACCCTGACTGTGCGCGCCATCCAGTTGCCGCGGCCCATACCTTGTCGGCAGCTCTCTCACATCGCCTGGTGGTGGCACAAATGTCCGACAACGATGCTCTAACCCTCGCTGCAGTCGCCGACCGCGGATGCGTCATTGGAGCCAGCCTACCGAGTATTTCGCTCAAAGTTGGTGCGCTGCAGAACGCCATCCTGACCAGCGCAAGTTTTTCTATCATCGCGACCGATGAGGCAGGCATCATCCAGCTGTTCAATGTCGGCGCCGAGCGCGTGCTGGGTTATCGCGCCGATCAGGTCATCAACCAGCTCAGCCCGAGTGATTTTCACGATCCGGCGGAAGTCATTGCACGTGCCGATGCGTTGAGTGCCGAGTACGCCACGCACATCGCACCAGGCTTCGAAGCGCTGGCCTACAAGGCTTCGCGCGGTATCGAAGATATCTATGAGCTGACATATGTGTGCCGGGACGGCAGCTTTTTCCCGGCAATCGTCTCGATCACCGCTTTGCGCGACGACGACGGCGTGATTATCGGTTATCTCTTGATCGGAACTGACAACTCGGTGCGCAAGCGCGTCGAATCGGCGCTCCACCAGGCCATGGCAGCGGCGGATACTGCCAACCGCGCGAAGACCGACTTCCTGGCTGGGATGAGCCACGAACTGCGCACACCGCTGAACGCCATTCTCGGCTTCGCTCAGCTCCTGGATTCCGGTTCGCCAACGCCGACACCGCCGCAGAAGCGCAGTCTCGATCATATTCTGAAAGCGGGGTGGTATCTGCTCGAACTGATCAATGAGATTCTCGACCTTGCCATGATCGAGTCCGGCAAAGTCAGGCTGTCGCACGAACCGGTAGCTCTGCACGAAGTCATGCTCGAATGCCGGGCAATGGTCGAGCCTCAAGCCCGCGACCGTGGCATTGCAGTCGAGTTTTCGCACATCGCTTCGTCAATCTTCGTCAAGGCCGATCGCACACGTGTCAAACAGATTCTGGTCAATCTGCTGTTCAACGCCATCAAGTACAATAAGCCGCGGGGAACGGTGAACATCGCCTGCAACCAGATTTCGCCTGGCTCCATCCGCATCAGTGTGAAAGACACGGGCGCCGGACTCAGCGCCGAGCAGCTTACGCAGCTGTTTCAGCCGTTCAACCGTCTCGGCAAGGAAGGGGGTACCGAGGAAGGCACCGGTATCGGGTTGGTCATGACCAAACGCCTGGTTGAACTGATGGGCGGCACCATCGGCGTGGACAGTCAAGTCGGGATTGGCAGCGTATTCTGGATCGAAATGGGCCTGACTGACGCGCCGCAGCTGGTACCTCACGGGATCGACTTCGCGACGGAAATCCCGTCACTGCTGGCCGACGGTGTTGCGGTACGTACATTACTCTACATCGAAGACAATCCGGCCAATCTCGAACTGGTCGAGCAGTTGATCGCGCGCCGCCCGGAGTTGCAGTTGATCAGTGCCGCCGATGCCGCTATCGGCATCGGCCTTGCACGCAGACACCAGCCCGCGCTCATACTGATGGATATCAATCTGCCCGGGATCAGTGGCCTGGAAGCAATGAAACTCCTGCGCGCCGATCCCGCTACCGCACATATTCCGATTATTGCGCTGAGCGCCAATGCCGTACCCCGAGATATCGAACGCGCGCTCGAAGCCGGTTTCATCGACTATCTCACCAAGCCCATCAAGGTCCAACAATTCATGTCTGCACTCGACGCTGTACTTAAGCCCACCGCCCGCGGACCCGACACCGGGCTGGACTTCTGACGCCGATGCCGCTCACTGAAAACGAAATTCTCGAAGCGCACATCCTGATCGTCGATGATCAAGCGGTGAATGTCGCGCTGCTGGAACAGATGCTGGCTGATGCCGGTTATACAGCAGTGAGTTCGGTCATGGACCCGCGCCAGGTCTGCGCCCTACACCGGCAGCACAACTATGACCTGATCCTGCTCGACCTGCAGATGCCGGGGATGGATGGTTTTCAGGTCATCGAGGCGCTCAAAACCAATGAATCAGACAGCTTTCTGCCCGTCCTCGTACTGACGGCTCAACCGGGTCACAAGCAGCGTGCTCTGCAGGCTGGAGTGCGTGACTTCATCAGCAAACCGTTTGATCTGGTCGAAGTAAGAACGCGTATTCGCAACACGCTGGAAGTGGGTCTGCTGTATTCGAAGCTCGAACAGTCAAATCGGATACTCGAGCTCGCGGTAGCGCAACGAACTGCCGAACTGCGGGAAAGTGAAGCACGCTATCGCAGTCTGACTGAGCTCGCTTCCGACTGGTATTGGGAGCAGGACGAATACGGAACCTTCACGAAAGTCTCCGGGCCGGTACTCGAGATGCTCGGCATACAGGTCGAATCGCTGGTCGGCGGAACGCACACCACGGTTACGGCCGGCTGGGATGAAACGGAACGGGCCAACCTGCAGGCCACGATCGCAGCGCGGCAGCCGTTCCTCGATTTCGTTCTCAATCGGGAACAGCCGGATGGATCGGTGCAGAAGTTCCTGGTCAGCGGCGAGCCAATGTTCAACCAGGCATCGCGGTTCGTTGGCTATCGCGGAATCGGAGTCGAGCTCAGCTCGCGACCATAGCAGGGGTCAGGGACCACTAGATGTTGAACGCAGCAACAGCAACAGCAACAGCACCAACCGAACAGAACGCTCTGCTCGCAGCACTGCCGGCGCCGACATTCGAGCGAATCGCCGCGGAGCTCGAATTGGTCGCTCTGCCGCTCGGCAAAGTGTTGTACGAGCCCGACGATATTCTTGAGTACGCCTATTTCCCGACCAGCGCAGTCATCTCGTTGCACTATGTGCTGGCCTCAGGTGCGTCGGCCGAAACTGCCGGCGTCGGTAATGAGGGCATGGTCGGCATGGCCCTGTTCATGGGTGGCGATTCGACGTCGAGCGCCGCCGTCGTGCATACCTCGGGTTACGCCTACCGATTGCCAGCGCGGGTGCTGAAATGCGAGCTGGCGCGAGGCGAAATGTTGTTTGCCGCTCTGCTTCGCTATGCCCAGGCGTTGATGACGCAAATCGCGCAGACCGCCGCCTGCTACCGGCATCATTCAGTGGAGCAACAGCTCTGCCGCTGGTTGCTGTTAACAATTGACCGTGGGCCACCGCGTGAGCTCGTGATGACCCAGGAACAGGTTGCGCGCCTGCTTGGCGTACGCCGCGAAGGGATCACCGAAGCCGCCGGGCGACTGCAGCGCGATGGCTATATCCACTATCGCCGAGGCCATCTTGCTGTGATCGAACGCGCCGGGCTGGAGAGCCGCGCCTGCGAGTGCTACGCCGTGGTCAAAGACGAGCTGCAGCGCCTGCTGCGCGAAGTGCGCATGTACGAGCACCCGCCCGGCCGCCGGCACTGAAAAGCTGGTGAAAAACGCGGGTTCACTTCCGCTGGACGAGCAGGCACCATGACCGACCGCAGCGCCGCCGGCGCCGCCGACATCGGAGCCTTGAACCATGCAGTATCAGGACATCCTCTACGCGATTGAGGACGGCATTCTTACCCTCACGCTGAACCGGCCCGACAAACTCAATGCGTTTACGCGCTTGATGTTGAGCGAACTGCTCGACGCTTTCGACCGCGCCGACGCCGACGATGCGGTTCGCGTCATCATCGTGACTGGCGCCGGCCGTGGTTTCTGCGCCGGGGCTGATCTTTCGGCTGGCACGGATACGTTCGACGCCGACAAGCGCCCGGACCGGCCGTCCGGCCTCAACCGCGATGGCGGTGGCTTGCTCAGTTTGCGCATCTACGAATCGCGTAAACCGGTAATCGCTGCGGTCAACGGCGCTGCAGTCGGCGTCGGCGTCACCATGCAATTGCCTATGGATATTCGCATCGCGTCGAGTGACGCCCGTTTCGGATTCGTTTTTGCGCGCCGCGGGATTGTCCCCGAAGCGTGCTCGAGCTGGTTCCTGCCACGCGTCGTCGGTATTTCGCAGGCACTCGAGTGGTCCTATTCCGGGCGCGTCTTTCCGGCCAGTGAGGCACTCGCTGGCGGACTCGTCAAGGAAGTCGTAGCGCCAGAGGAGCTGTTACCGCGGGCGCGCGCGATCGCTGCCGACATCGTCGCCAATACGTCTGCGCTCTCGGTCACGCTGACACGGCACATGATGTGGCGGATGCTCGGTGCCAGCCATCCGATGGAAGCGCACAAGCTGGATTCGCGCGGTGTCTATTATCTCGGTCGCGGAGCTGACGCCAAAGAAGGAGTGAGCGCCTTTCTCGACAAACGTGCGCCGTCGTTTCCGGGCAAGGTCAGCCAGGACCTGCCAGAATTCTTCCCGTGGTGGGAAGAACCGGAATTCAAGTGAGCCGGGCAATCACAGCACAGGGATGCCTTTCCACTTAAGCCATTGTGAGGTGAATTCATGACATCGGGATGCGAAAACAAAATAGCGCTCGTCACCGGCGGTGCAGCGGGCATCGGGCGCGCAAGCGCGCTGGCTCTGGCGCGCGCTGGCGCCAGCGTCATGGTTGCCGACCTCGATCTTGCCGGTTGCGAGGAAACCGCGCAGTTGATCACGGCCGCCGGGGGCAGCGCGCGCGCGCAACGGGTTGACGTTGCCGACGAAGCATCGGTTGCCGCGCTGGTCGAGGCTACGGTGAAAGCGCTTGGTCGCCTGGATCTCGCATTCAACAATGCCGGTATCGCCGGTACGGTCGCCCGGACCGCGGATTACCCCACCGATGACTGGCATCGTGTCATTGCCGTCAACCTGACTGGCGTGTGGTACTGCATGAAATACGAATTGCGCCAGATGCTCGCGCAGAGTGGCGGCGCAATCGTCAATACCGCCTCGATCGCCGGCCTGATCGGCATGAAAGGTGCGCCTGCGTATTGCGCTGCCAAACACGGCGTCGTCGGGCTGACCAAGAATGCCGCGCTCGAATATGCCAAATCGAATATCCGCATCAACGCGGTCTGCCCTGGTGGTGTCCGGACCAATATGACAGAGAGTGCTGATCGCGAACATCCGGGCCTGCTCGAGCGATTGGCCAAACAGGAACCGATGGGCCGGCTCGCTGAACCGGAAGAAATCGCCAGTGCGGTGGTCTGGTTGTGTTCCGACGGCGCGTCGTTCATGACTGGACACGCGCTTGCCGTCGATGGCGGTTTTGTCGCACGTTGATGCGAGTGCCTAATGAAGTTGGGCACATCGGTTCAGCTCTTCATGCTGCATTTGCATATACCAGCGCGAATGCAGCGCATCGACTACGCTAAGCAGTGGAAACCATCCCGCACAGGAGTGCCGACATGAAAGATCACATCTACAAGAAACTTGAATTGACTGGGAGCTCGACGGAATCGAGCGATCAGGCCATCCGCAACGCGATCACCAAGGCCGGTATTTCGCTGCGTCACATCGATTGGTTCGAAGTTGTCGAAACGCGTGGCGAAGTGCGTGACGCCGTAATCACACATTGGCAGGTCACCATCAAGGTCGGCTTCCGACTGGAGGATTGATTACTCCACGGCAGACCCGTAACGCGGTCGCAGCTGTGGAAAATCCGGGTGACGAAACGGTGTGCCGGGCGCTGCGAGCGCCATTTTCTTCAAAGGATGACGGCCACCGTCGTCGTGTTTCAGTCCATCGATATTCGCCATGCCATCGTGAGGTCTGGCGGCGCAGCGGGCATCGTCGCCGAAAAACCGCAGCGACAGCGTGCGACGGCGTACCCCGGCCAGGGTCGGCGCACCGCCATGCAGCATGGCCGGATGAAAGACGATGACATCGCCTGGAACAACCGCCCACGACAGGATTGGAAACGACGCGCGGTCCGCTTCGATATCCGGCAACTGCGGCCATTCGTTCGAATCGAACAGGTTGGCAGCGACATCATCGGGATTGAACGCAGTCGGGTTGTACAACGGGCCGCGATGCGAACCGCGCACGAACTCGAGCGAACACGGCTGGCTGACGGCATCGAGGCAGATCCACATGACAGCGAGATGGTCGCCTGCTGCCGGCAAATAAGGGAGATCCTGATGCCAGGGCGTACGCCGGGTGGCGGCGCCATCCTTGAGCCAGATCTGTTCGTACATCAACCACACGTTATCGCAAGCAAACAGACTGGCGGCCAGATCAGCGATGACGGTGTCACGGAGCAAATTGCGATAGGCGGGAAATGAATCGGGGTTGGCCTGATCCTGGTAGAAAGTGCCCGGAGTGCCAGCCAGTACGGCACCCGCACCCGGTCCGGGATGGGCCAGCGTCCACGCGAAACACTGCTCGGCCAGCGCGAGGGTCGCGCCATCAAGCAGGCCATGGATGGCAACGACGCCGTCGTCTCGAAAACGTTCGCGCCACACCGCGTCGGTGATTCCTGCCAGCATCGCGCCCTCCCCCGGCAGCTTCAGCTTGCACGAGTGTAGCAGCCACCGTGCCGCCACCGCGAGGCGCTGAAGACCAAGCCGTTTCAGCTGTTGACGAGCCGTGTGACGAGCGTAGCGATATCCGCCGCCAGCGCTGCTTCGCTCTCTGCCCGCATCGCCAGTCCGCGACTGGCACGGACCAGAATTCGCGCGAAATGCACTGGCGACAGACCACGCTCAATACCATCGTCGAGCACAGCGGCGACACGGGCCAGCAGTGTTCGATCGAGTCCGTCAAAAACGGCGCGGACAAGTCTGTCACGCGCGGCGAAAAGTTCGCCGGCATAAGGGCTGCCGGCGACGAGCCGGAAAATCAGTACGTCCTTGCCCGAAAGTGCGCGGACCAGGCGTTCGGCCGTCGTTCCAGGTTCAGCAAGCGCGGTGTCGAATCCGTGCAGCACCCGCGCCGCGAGATCCTCGGCGAGGGCCGCGAAGATGTCGTCCTTGTCAGCGAAATAAGCGTAAGCCGTGGCTTTGGCGAAGCCTGCTTCAGCCGCGATCCGAGCCATCGTCACGGCGCGGAAACCCTGCGTTGAAAACAACGTCTCGGCGGCGTCGAGAAGGCGGCGGCGGCGCGCCGGATTCGGTGCAGGGCGGGCCACTGGATGGGGTGGGCTATCCATAATATTTAAACTTATTGAACATAGTTAGTACAAATAGTACATTTCACGTCCTGTCCTTTCCAGCCCAGGGAGACTCAGCATGACTGCCACCGTCCTCATCAGCGGCGCCTCCGGTTTCATTGCCTCGCATACCATCGAACGTCTCCTCGCTGCCGGTTTCGACGTCATCGGGACTGTTCGGCGTCCCGACGATGCGTCGGCAACCGCTCATTTACGCGCGCTTCCGGGAGCCGCTGACAGGTTGCGGCTGGTTGCCGCCGATCTCCTCGCTCCGGGTGCTTTCGAGGCGTATGCGCAGGACGCCGATTATGTCCTGCACATGGCCAGTCCGTTCCAGATCACAGTGGCGGACGCCGAGCGCGATCTCGTCCGCCCCGCTGTGCAGGGCACAGCGACCATGCTCGAAGCCTGCGCCCAATCGGCGCGCGTCAAACGGGTCGTACTGACATCGTCGATGGCCGCAATCACCGACGAACCGGACAGCAACCGCGTGTTGACCGAAGCCGACTGGAACGACAAATCGTCGTTGACGCGCAATCCCTATTACTACTCTAAAGCCGAAGCCGAAAGGGCCGCCTGGCGTTTCGTCGAAACCCGTCGGCCGAGCTGGGATCTCGTCGTCATCAATCCGTTCATCGTCATCGGGCCGTCGATGGTCAAGAGTGTCAACGAGTCGAACAAGATTCTGGTCGATCTCATGGCCGGCGCCTACCCGATGATCATGGGACTGACCTGGGGTTTCGTTGATGTCCGCGATGTCGCGCAAGCGCACGTCAATGCCCTGACGGCAACGCAGGCACAGGGGCGCTATGTGTGTGCGGGCGAGACCCGCAGCATGCGCGAAATCGTCGACTACCTGCGCAATAACGGTTTTGCGCATACCCGGCTGCCCCGACTCGGGCTGGACTCGGCTTTCGGCAACAAGCTTGCCCTGCTCGCCGCTTACACCCAGCCCAAAGGCATTGCCTCGTATCTGCGCAGCCACCTTGGTCGCATCGTGCGCTACGACAACCGCAAGGTTCGCGCCGATCTCGGCATCGAGTTTCGTCCGTTGACCGACAGTCTGCGCGATACTGTCGCCGACCTCGTCCGCTGGGGACATGTTGCGGCCGCGGCGCGCTGACCTGCGCCGTACCGATAGCTTGCTTACCAGCGGTGCCGGTTGCTAGTTTGCACGCAGCACGGCGCGATGTTCCGGCGATTTGTCACGCCAACTGAACGGCTAACCGAGAGGAGTCAGTGCGATGTTGTTATGGGATTGTCAGATGGCGCCGAATCCGCGCCGGGCACGTATTTTCATTGCCGAGAAAGGTCTCGATATTCCGAAACGCGAGATCAACATTCTCGCCGGCGAAAATCTCACGCCCGAGTATCTCGCCGTCAATCCCTGGGGCACGCTGCCGGCACTCCAGCTCGACGACGGCAACGTCATCTCCGAGGCCCCATGCATCTTCCGCTATCTCGAATCCCTCCACCCCGAGCCCAATCTGCTCGGTCATGACCCGCTTGAAACCGCGCGCATCGCCGCCTGGGAAAGATTTGCCGAATTCAACGGTGTCGGTGCAATTGGCGAGTTCTTCCGCAATCAAAACCAGGCATTCGCCGGCCGTGCGATGCCGGGATACAGCGGAGTGGAAACCATTACGGCGTTGGTCGAACGCGGACGCCAGCGCGCAACGTGGTTTTTCGGGCAACTCAATCAACAACTGACGAACGGCGACTACGTAGCCGGCACACGCTTTAGCGCAGCCGATATCACCGCGCTCTGCGCGGTTGATTTCGGCAACGCAGTCGGGCTGGCGATCTCAGCGGAGCACACGCACATCGCGCGTTGGCACCAACTCGTCAAAGGGCGGCCCAGCGCCCGGGCTTGAGCGTCGAGCCCCGCTGTACCGACTATCGCCGAGGGCGCTGAATGGTCGTTACTGATTCCCGCTCACTCTGTGGTAAGGGTCGGCCGCGCTGTGGGAGACGCGCTTCGGGACACGCTACAAGTACATCCATGTAAGCTCGGGAAAATACATCCCTGTATTTTCACGGTCCCGAAGCGCGTCTCCCACATCACGGCCTGGGGCCAGCAGAGGAATCAGTAACGACCATTCAGCGCCACTGCCTGTCGCAGCCCTTTGGCTTCGAGGCGCGGCAGGACCTCGGCCACGAAGTAAGGCAGCTCGTCGGCATAGTTGACGAAAGCGACCGTCGCGCCGGCAAATCCAGCCCTGGCGATGCGTTCGAGACCGTCGGCGACCGCATCCGGATCGCCGATCAAAGGATAGACGCCGTGACCACCGGCGAACTGCACGCGGAGCGTCTCGATCAACTCGCGCGGGAACGATTGCGCATGCATGCCCTGCAGCGTCATCAATCGTTCGACCGCGGCGTGATCGGCCCGCTCGATGGCGTAATGTCGATGATAGTTCTCTGCATCCTGCGTCGTCGGCCGACAGACCACGTAGGTCGTCGTGAAGATGCCGAGTTGGCGTTGGTAGCGCTCGTGCGCGACTGCCTGCATATGTCTGACGATATCCGCACCGCTCGCCGGGTCGACCATCACCGTGAACAGGAAATCGCAGTTCTTCGCCGCAAACTCCCGACCCTGGTCCGACGATCCTGCATTCATGATCGGCGGCAGCGTGCCGCCCACCGGCTGCGGTGTGCAACGGCCGCACGCAACCTGAAAGAACTCGCCATCCCAATCGAACTCGGCATCACTCTGCCACGCTTGACGGATCACGTCCCACCATTCCTGGCCGTAACGATAGCGGACTGCGTGGTCTGGCGGCAGGTCGAGTCCGAACATGGCGTATTCGGGCTGGTTCCAGCCACAGACGATGTTGAGCCCGAAGCGAACGCCTGCAATGTGATCGATGGTCGCGAACTGTTTGGCCGCCACCAGCGGGTGCAGGAAAGCCGTATGTGCGGTGGCGAATACCGTGATGCGCGAAGTACTGGCGAGTAGGCCGGCGGCCCAGGTGATGGTCTCCAGTGAGTGGCCCTGGAAATCCGTAACGCCACCGTATCCCGTCCATCGCGCTATCGGGAGCAGGAACTCGATGCCTGCGTCATCGGCCATGCGCGCGAGCCGCAGATTGTTCGCCCAGCTCGCGTCCCACCTTTCAGCGACGGTCGTGACCGCCATTCCGCCACCGCAATTGGGCGAGAAAATGCCGAGCTTGAACGCGTTGTCGTTGAACATGGCATTGTCCGGGCGGCGCATCGGTCTCTCCTCATCGGGTTCTGGACCGCGGTTGCGGTGACGTCAGTATCCCGCAAGAATGCGCCAGGACACGAGCGGAGCGAGCATATGAAGACCGGCTTGACTATCGATATCCCGGTCAGCGACGGTAGTACGCTGCGCGGCTATCTCGCGACACCGCGCCAGGGCAGCGGGCCCGGTCTGGTGCTGCTGCATGAAATCTTCGGCATCACCGCTTTCATGCGCGATTGCGCCGATCGCTACGCCGAAGAAGGCTATGTCGTCGTGGTACCTGATTTATATTCGAGGATCGCCCCGGCTACTGAACTCGATTACGGCGAGCAAGCCCGCGCGACTGCAACGGCGCTGCGCGCACGCCTTGATCTCGAACAGTCAACAGGCGATGTTGCCGCCGCACTTGACGTGCTCCGCGCCCATCCGGCGCAGACTGGCGGTGTCGGTATCGTCGGCTACAGTTTCGGCGGCCGCCTCGCCTGCCTGGCGGCTGCCAGCCATCGCGTGGATTGTGTCGTCGCTTACTATCCGGTCGCGCTCGAACAGGATGGCGAGGCACTTCAAGCGTTGTCCTGCCCGACTGTTCTGCATCTCGCCGAACTCGACGACAAGCTCCCGGTGACGGCCCAGGCAGGATTGCGCGAGCTGGCGCAGAATCTGTCTGCGTTCCAGATCCATGGCTACCCGGGTGTTGGCCATGGTTTCGCCAATGCCTTACATCCGGGGTACGACAAACCGTCAGCGATGATGGCGTATTCGCGCACACTTGCGCTGCTGCGCCGCGTGCTCGGGCCCGTCTACGACCTGTCCTCGCTATGGGATAAACATACCGAACACGAATTCGCGACGCGCGATGTCGAGGCGACGATGGCCACCATGGTCGACGAGCCGTACGTGAATCATGTTCCGACTATGACGGGCGGGGTCGGTCATGCTCACCTCAAGCGTTTCTACCGGTATCACTTTGTCAGCGCGAATCCGCCGGATACACGCCTGATCCCGGTCTCGCGCACGGTCGGTGTCGATCGCCTGGTCGATGAGATGGTGTTCTGCTTCACGCACACGTGTGAAATCCCGTGGATGCTGCCCGGTGTGGAACCTACCGGCCGATATGTCGAGATTCCGCTGGTCGCCATCGTGAATTTTCGCGGCGACAAGCTCTACCACGAGCATATCTACTGGGATCAGGCGTCGGTGCTCGTCCAGATTGGCGTTCTCGATTCGAGTCGCTTGCCGGTAGCTGGGATCGCGACTGCAAAGAAGCTCCTCGACGAGCAACTGCCGTCGAACGAATTGATGGGCCAGCGCTGGATTGCGAGCACGGAATTCCCGCTATAGCTGTCTGTCGGGATGCCAGCTGAGCGGAACTCCCGCTCAGCTTTGTGCCGCCGCGGCCGGCGTATCAGGCCGCTTTGCGCTGGCTACCCAGTTTGCGCAGGCGCGGTGCGACTTTCTCGCCGATCAGTTTCAAGCTGTTCTGGACGAGTTCGAAAGGCATTCCGGCATACGAAACCGCCATGGCCGGCCGCAACTCGCCGGTCATCTCGACGCGGCGGGTCCATTTCTCGACGATCTGATCTGGTGTGCCCCACGATTGATTCTGAATGAATGCATCGCATGCCGCTTCGATGCCGACTTCCTTCAGCGCACTTGCACCGGCCTGATACGCCTGATAACCCTTGGTCTCGCCCCAGTGCGAACCATCGAAATCGTAATGGCGGATGACGCTGGCGTAGTATTTCGAGAGATACTCACGTGCAACTTTCTCGGCCACCTTGGCATCCTCATGACAATAGGTGAAATCGGAAAAGGCCGGCGCACCGAGTGGCTTGTTCGGATGAACCTGACGGAACCGTTCCCGCCACGCCTCGACTGCGGCATGGTGCTGCTCCCACGGCAACTGCACGAACGACATCATCGTCGCACCGAGATTGGCGGCTGCGACGCCGGAGTCCGGGGTCATCGCTACTGACAGGAATTCGCGATCGCGATAGCCGTGTTCAGGCTTCGGCGTGACTGTCGTTCGTGATTGTTTGAAATGAACGGTATCGTATTCAGCAATACCGGTATCCAGGATATCGAGAATAATCGCGGCTGATTCATCGAAGCGCTCACGCGCCGTGTTCATGTCGACGCCAAATGCGCGATATTCCTCGCGCGCCAGACCGCGGCCAAACCCGAGCATGAAGCGGTCGCCAAGCATGATCTGCAACATGGCAATCTTTTCGGCAACGCGAGTCGGATTGTTGTGCCAGGGCAGAATGATCGCACCGGTCCCGAGTTTGATCCGGCTGGTGCGGCCAGCAAGATAAGACAACCACTGCAGATTGTCCGGCATCATCGAATAATTGGGATCGAAGTGATGTTCGGGCAACAACACGAAATCCATGCCGACCGTTTCCGCCAGCAGAGCAATATCCGTTTCCTTGCGCATCATATCGGCATCCGACATGCCGGCATGGGTATTCTGAAAAATAAACTGCAACCCGACTTCCATCATCCCCTTCCTTCCCGCCGTTGGCGGACTGTCTTTCTCACTGGCCTGCGTACGGCTGGACTCGCGCCCGACAACCCCCAATGTACGCGGGCCGGCTGTTAACGGGAATAGCCGAGGTTCTGCGATGCCAGGTGCCCGGAATTGTATGGTGCCGGGGTACCGGGGGCGACGAGCGAGCGGCCTGCACGGCGCCAAGGCCGTGGTCGTGTCGTCCGGCACCCTAGAAACCCTGGCACGACCACAAGCAGCCGCGCAAAAAAAGAAGGCCGCCCGAGGGCGGCCTTCTGAACTTACGAACGCGCCTGGTTCAGGCGCGACTGGCGGCTGGCTTAACGGCCTTCCGTCAGGTAGTTGACGTCGAGCAGACGCTTGGCGTCTTTCAGCTCGGTGTCGGGCGCTTCAGCACCACGGCAGGGTACCAGCGTGCCACGATTGTTCTGCAGGTCGACCACGTTGATGCTCTGGAAGAGCTGGAAACGTGTGTTCGCCGGCGTCCGAACCTTGTTATAGGTCGGGCCATGAACGGCTTCGTTGTCGTAGTCCTGCACGACTGGATCGTCCGACCATACTTTGGTCAGCTGCCAGACTTTCCACAGCTCGCCAGCCTTGTCGAACGAGTTCGCATAATACGACTCACCCGACTGATGGTCGACGTGGATGAACTTCTTGGAATACGGGTGCTGGGCGAACTTCGGGATCTGCTTCATGACGTCAGTCTTGCGCAGAGCGTAGTCGTCCTTGATGGCCCAACCGTTAGGGCCGTAGTACACCGCTTCGCGGTTGCGCGACCGGGCGACGACGAGAATATTGGTCGAACCAATGTATTCCCAGTCATGCTCCATCGGGCGGCCGTTGAAGCCGTAGAAGTCTTCCAGCGTATGGTCCGTGCCGAGCAGCGAGTCAGACTTCACTTCCACCGAGATGCGACGCACGCGACGCAGCGACGGAATGTAAGCCCAGGAGTCGTCAGCTTTGCGCGGATCGTCATAGCGCAGGATCAGGAACGCGGTACCGGCGATGTCGAAAGGCGAAACGAAACCCGTGTATTCACGGAACTCCGTATTCTTCGCAAAACCTTCGCCATTGTTGACCTTGTACGCAGTGTCCTTGTACTTGACGTTGTGCGCCATCAGGAAGCGCTTGTAGGGGCCGGCGAGGACTCGCTCAAACGTGCCGCCGCCTTCATAGTACCGGCTGTAGCGGTCGTTCATGATGTCGTGGCCACTGTGCTCACCGCCACGGCGGACCCAAACCCAATGCACTTCGCCGACTTCCAGACCGTCGTTCTGCCAGCGGAAGTTCCAGTTCCAGACCATCTTCCAGCCGTCTTCCTTGCTGCCCGGCGTGAACTGATCGGGGTCGAAAGGACGACCCGCCGCATAGTTTTCGATTGCGCCGTCGGAAGCGAGCGTGGCAGTTCCTTTGTTCTTCTCGGTCGCTTCCATATAGGCTGCCGAGGGCGTCAGGTCGCCGGCGTCCTTGATGGTCATTTCCATCCCTTCGAAAATCCATTCGTCCTGGAATTCCTTCGGAATGAACGGCCGCACAAGTTCGGCCTTATCAAACGTGATGACGTCGCCGTCGACGAATTGCGGAGTCGCCGCCTGGTTTTCTTTGAACCAAGCCAGATAATCCTCTTCCGTGTACGCGCCGGCCACGAACGGCACTGCCGCTGCGGCCGCGAATAGCACGGCTTTCAAATGATGTTGCATGCGCTTACTCCCCTAGTTCACACGCCCGGCTGGCGCGGCTAGATTGTCCCAACAAATTGATCCCGCAAGGGGATATCCTCCAAGGCAAGCGGCAGACCTGCGACCGATGCCGTGAAGCACCTCCGCAGACCTTACCGCGCGCGGAACTGTTCTAGCACCCTGCCGGTGAAATTGGCGTGAAAGCGCTGCCACTGGACTATCAAGAAATGTCCGGGGGCGTCGCTATTTCAAGTTGAACAACCATTCCAATTACCGACCACCATTTAAGTAGATGGCCAAACCCTCCTCGAACAAGCTCCGCCGGATCACGGTCAATGACCTGACGCTCGGCATGTATGTGCATGAATTGTGTGGCTCCTGGATGGACCACCCGTTCTGGAAGACCCGTTTTCTGCTCGACAACCCCGCTGATCTCCAGACCCTCCATGCTTCTGCCATCCGTGAACTGTGGATCGACACCGGTCTCGGGCTCGACCTGCAAGCCGACGTGGCAAACGCGCCGGCCGAAACGCTGGCCGAACGCGATGAGCGGGTCGAAGCTGAGCTGGTTGCCGTCGCGATTGCCGAGATCCCGCAACCCCAACGAGTCGAACTCGCCGCCGAAGTCGAACGGGCGGCGGCCATCTGCGGACACGCCAAGCAGGCAGTCACGGCCATGTTCGGCGAAGCGCGTATGGGCAACGCCGTCAGTTCCGAGGAACTCGAGCCGCTGGTCAATGAAATCGCCGAATCAGTAATCCGCAACCCCGGCGCCCTGATCAGTCTTGCACGATTGAAAACGCAGGACGACTACACCTATATGCATTCCGTCGCGGTCTGCGGCCTGATGATCTCGTTGGCCAGGCAGCTCGGACTCGACCCGCGGCTGACGCGCGAGATCGGTCTGGCCGGCCTCGTTCACGACATCGGCAAGGCAGCGATCCCGCTCGCGATATTGAACAAACCCGGCAAGCTGACTGACGACGAATTCGATCAGGTGAAAAGTCATCCTGTCGCCGGTCATCAGATGCTGGTCGAAGGCGCCAGCACGGGTGAAATTCCGCTCGACGTTTGCCTGCACCATCATGAAAAAACCGATGGCAGCGGTTACCCACACAAACTCGACGCCAGCGCCATCAGCCTGTACGCCAAGATGGGCGCAGTCTGCGACGTCTACGATGCAATTACCTCCGATCGGCCGTACAAGGCCGGCTGGGACCCGGCCACCGCCATCCGTCGCATGAACGAATGGAGCAAAGGTCACTTCGATGCGGCGGTTTTTCAGGCTTTCGTCAAGACGGTTGGCGTATACCCCGTCGGTACCCTGGTCAAACTCGAATCCGGTCTGCTCGCCGTAGTCACCGAAGTCAATCAGCAGTCGCTCGTCAAACCGATAGTCAAGACGTTCTACTGCACGCGCCGGAAAAAACGTCTGCAGCCCGGGTTCATCGATCTCGCCGACGCCGCCGGGCAGGACAAGATCAAGAGCTGGGAATCTGCTGAAGATTGGCAGTTCCCGGATCTGCTCGAACTGTGGAGCGGTATCGAGCAGCACGATCAGCGCCACCGCAACGCAGGCTGAGTCAACTCCGCTTCAGACTGGATCTTCGGCGTCCGGCAGAAATCCACCGGCCTGCATCTTCCACAGATGCGCGTAATGACCGTCGGATGCCAGCAGTTCGTCGTGAGTGCCGTCTTCGACGATACGGCCGGCATGAAAGACGACAATGCGATCGAGATGAGCGAGCGTCGACAATCGATGGGCGATCACTATCACGGTGCGCTGCTTCATCAGATATTCGAGACCAGCCTGGATGCCACGCTCAGTGACCGAATCGAGCGCGCTGGTCGCTTCGTCGAGCAGCAATATCGGCGCTTCTTTCAAAATCGCGCGCGCCAGCGCAATGCGCTGTCGTTGACCGCCTGACAGCTTGACACCGCGTTCACCGACCAGCGCTGCGTAGCCGTCCTCCGCCTGCACGATGAACTCATGGGCATGTGCGTGACGCGCAGCCTCCATCACCTCCTCATCGCTGGCATCGAGACGCCCGTACCGGATATTGTCTTTCAACGAGCGATGAAACAGCATCGGTTCCTGAGGAATCATCGCGATTGCACGGCGCAGACTTTCCTGCGTCACGCTGCGGATGTCCTGACCGTCGATCAGGATGCGACCGGCCTGGGTGTCGAACAGGCGAAGGATCAGATTGACCAGGGTGGTTTTGCCACTGCCCGAATAGCCGACCAATCCGACGCGCTGGCCGGCATGCAGGACGAGATCCAGCCCCTGAAACAGCGGGCGCTCGGCGGTGTAACCGAAATCGACCCCACTGAACCGGATTTCGCCGTGGGATACCTTAAGCTCGCTCGCGTCGGGTCGGTCGATGACTTCGTGCGGGCGAACGATCATGCCGACGCCGTCATTGATGTTGCCGACGTATTCGAAGAAATCGAGAAACCGGCGACTCAAGCCGCGAGCCTGCTCAATCAATAGCAGAGCCAGACTTGCTGCCATGGCGAAATCACCGACCGTCATGCCGCGCTCGCTCCAGATCGATAACGCATAGCCGATCACGCCGAGCATCAGCGCCATGGCCGCCATGAACTGAAACCAGCGGATGCGCTCCATGAACCAGAACGTGGCCCGCGCGCGCTCGACTTCGAGGTCGAGATAACCCTCAAGGTACTCGCGTTCGTGGTCACGCCGCGCAAACAGCTTGGCGTTCATGATGTTCGATACCGAATCGACTATCTTCCCGCTGACCGTACTGCGCGCTGCAGCGTAATCTCGTGCATAGCGCCGGCAGCGCAGCGCCAGGCGGAACGAGATACCGACATACAACGCAATCCACACGCCGAGGACCAGCGCAAGCTCGACGCTGACACTCGACAGCAGGATCAGCGAAACGCCGAAAGCGATCGTCAACGGCCAGAAATCGAACAACACGGTCCACAGTACGAACGCCACGCTCATCGCCGTCTCGGCAATGCGGTTAGCCAGTGAACCAGCGAAATTGCCGAGAAAGTACCGCTGAGAATGATGTTGCAGGTAAGCGAACAGTTCGCGCCGCACCCGTCGCCGGAGTTCCGGGCCGAGCATGACCAGCAGCGCGCCGCTGGCGCGGGAAAACACCACCACGCCGAAGTTGAGTACGGCAAACAGCCAGAACGACGATTCGACCAGCGGCCAGACCGCGATACCGTCGGCTTGGGCCCGCGTCACCGCGTTCATGATCTCCTTGATCGCAAATGGCAGCAGTATCGAACATGCCGACTGGCCGGCTTCGAAGACCAGGATGATGGCAAGTACGGCACCGTAGATGCGGACATAGCGGAGACAGAAGGCGAGCGAAGCTGCCGGTAATGGCGGCGCTTCCTCGGCCACGGAATCGAACATCCGCTCGGCAGCAGTCATACCAGGAGCACTAGCGACGTCAGCAATATCGTTTCAGCGCCCGCCAGCCACATCGATGAAACTGCCGGTCGTGTAAGAGGCTTCGTCCGAGAGCAGCCACACAATGGCGCGGGCGACTTCTTCGGCTTGACCTGCGCGCTGCATCGGCACGACCGAGGCGAATCGCTGGACGCGATCGGGAGCACCAGCCGACGCGTGGATCTCTGTGTCGATGATGCCTGGTCTGACCGCATTGACCCGGATGCCGGCTGACGCAAATTCGCGGGCGAGCCCGAGAGTCATCGAGTCGATTGCGCCTTTCGATGCCGCATAGTCAATGAATTCGTTCGCCGAACCGATACGCGCTGCGGCCGAAGAGACATTGACGATACCGCCTCCCCTGCCACCGCTGGTTGTCGCCATCCGCTTGACCGCTTCGCGCGCGCAGAGAAACGCGCCCAGTATATTGACGTCGAAGCCGCGACGCAGACGCGCTTCTGTATAGTCGGCAAACCGGCTGACATGCCCGACAATACCGGCGTTGTTGACGAGCGCCATGAGCGGCGCGCCGTCGCTGTCGATACGCTCGAACATGGCCATGACATCCGCTTCGCTGGAGACGTCGCCTTGCAGTGCCAGCGCCTCACCGCCTTCCGCTTCAATCTGCGCACACACGGCAGCAGCAGCGGCGGTATCGCGTACGAAATTGACACCGACTCGATAGCCGGCACGGGCAGCGGCTAGCGCGGTTGCAGCGCCGATGCCGCGACTGGCTCCAGTAATCAGAATGAACGCGGGCATGTCAGCACTCAGCAAGTTCCAGTCGGTGGCCGGCACTATAGCGGATCGTCACCTGACATGGTCAGTCAAACAGACCGTTCGAACAGAACCGTGGGCCAACATCATTGCGCCTGCGCGATAAACACGGCGCGTAGCGGCGCAGGGTGGCCCTCGATAGTCTTTGTTACGTCTACCGGATCGAGAAAGTCTGCCAGCGACGGACCGTTCATCCAGGCCGTGCGGCGCTGCTCGTCAGCAGTAGTCGCTGTGCGATCGACGCAGCGCACGTCATGAAACCCGGCCTCCTCCAGCCAGCGCGCAACCAGCAGACAGGATGGCACCGCATGGACGTTGCGCATCTGTGCGTAACGCCCCACCGGCACCAGTGACTCCAGCCCGGTAGCGTCGATGACCAGGGTTTCGAGAACGAGTTCGCCATTGCCACGGAGTGCGCGCCGCAATTCGCGCAGATGAGTCAACGGTTCGCGCCGATGATAGAGGACGCCCATCGAGAATACTGTGTCGAACCACTCGAGTGGCCGGGTGAGCGCCGCGCTGCCGACACCGATCAGATGATTGCCCGCTGGACCCAGATAGCGGCGCACCGCCAAAAACTGCGCGAGCGGGAGCACAGCGGGGTCGAGACCCACAACCAGAGCAGCACCAGCACCGAGCATGCGCCAGGTGTAGTAACCATTGCCACAGCCGACGTCGAGCACGCAGCGTCCGTTCAGCGCGCGCACATGCGGTAGTACACGTGCCCACTTCAGGTCACTGCGCCATTCAGCGTCGATGGTGACGCCGGCCAGCGCGAACGGTCCTTTGCGCCACGGCATCAGTTCGCCGAGACACGTCCGTAACTGCACTTCGCTGCTCGATGTCAGCGGTCCTGACGGGAGAGCTTCGACTATCCCACCGGGGATGCATTGCGCACATTCGATCTCCGGTAGAGCGGCTAGCGTGCGGGTATAACGCGCTTGGTGCCCATCGCCGGCAAGCGCGCAGCGTGCCGCTGTAAGTGCACCCATCAGCCAGTCGCGCGAAGCCGCATTCGGCGCGAGCGGCTGGAGTTCCGCTGCGGTGTCGTCTAGATAGCGCTCGAAGGGGGTCATCGCGATTTACCGTTGACCCCGGCTGGCCTGCATTCCGACCAGGGTCCTAAGACACGAAACGGCCATCCATGCGAAAATCGCACTTTACTTCCGAGGAGCTGGCCAACGTGCCGAAAGTGGGTGACGTCATCGAGGCGGACAACGCGAACTGGCATTTCGGTGGCGCCACCAGTCGTCACTTCGATCAGCACGCCCGGCGTTCGATTCCGCATTACGATGCCTGCCATGCGCTTACGCTGGCGCTGTCGGACTTCTTTGTCAGCGACAACAGTCTCGTCTACGACCTTGGCTGTGCCACCGGCGCACTGCTCGCCTCGCTGGCGAATCGCCATCAGACACGACAGCTGCGCCTGCGCGGCATCGATGCCGAAGCCGATATGGTCGAGCTTGCCCGACAACGGACAATTGCGCACCCAGCCGTCGAAATCATCCAAGACAATATCGTCGACTACGCTTATGAACCGTGTGACCTTATCATCGCGTGCTATACGCTGCAGTTCGTTCCACCACGTGCTCGGCAAGCAATATTTGATCGTCTCTATGCTGCGCTGAACTGGGGTGGCGCGCTCATCATGTTCGAGAAAGTGCGGGCGCCCGATGCGCGTTTCCAGGACATCATGACGGCGCTGTATACCGACTTCAAGCTTGAACAAGGTTACAGCGGTGACGAAATCGTGGCCAAATCCCGCAGCCTGAAAGGTGTGCTTGAACCGTTTTCGCGCGACGGTAATCTTGCACTCATGCAACGCGCAGGCTTTATCGACATCACAACCGTATTCAAATATGTCTGCTTCGAAGGCTTTCTCGCCATCAAGTGAATCAGGCGCCGCTGCCACTGTAACGGTCGCCGCGTTCTATCGCTACGTCACCGTGGAGGACCCATCCACACTGCGCAGCGCACTGCTCGATTGGTGTCGTGCCCATGCCATCTGCGGCACGATTCTCGTTGCGCCCGAAGGGCTCAATGCAACGGTTGCCGGCACGGCCGACGCGATCGACGGGCTGCTTGCGGAACTCCATCGCGACCCACGATTCACCGGCCTCGAGGCACGCCTGACGCAGGCGCCAGCAGCGCCGTTCCGCCGGTTGAAAGTCAAGATCAAGCGCGAAATCGTCAGTTTCGGGGTGACCGGGCTTGCGCCGCAGGAACGCAGCGGCATCCGCGTCGCGCCAGCAGCCTGGAACGCGCTCATCGATGCACCTGATGTCGTTTTGCTCGATACCCGTAACGACTATGAGATACGCCTCGGTAGTTTTCCTGGTGCACGTTCACCGCAGACCCGACATTTTCGCGATTTCCCGACCTATGTCGAACAAACGCTGGACCCGGCCACCACGCCCAGAATTGCGCTGTTCTGCACCGGCGGCATTCGCTGCGAAAAAGCGAGCGCCTACCTGCTCGACCGGGGATTCCAGGAAGTCTATCAGCTCGATGGAGGTATCCTGCGCTACCTCGCAGAAACGCCCGCTGAGGAGTCGCGCTGGCAGGGCGAATGTTTCATCTTCGATACGCGGGTCGCTCTCGACGATACCGGACGCAGTGGTCAGCATGTGCAATGTCACGGTTGTCGCCAGCCGCTGGCTCGCGACGAGCTCGACTCCCCGCTCTACGAAGAAGGCGTTTCCTGCCCGCACTGCCACGCACACCTGAGCGAGAACCAACGCCTGGCGTTCCGAGAGCGACGGCGGCAGGTCGTGCTGGCCACATCGCGCCAGGAAAACCATATTGGCGCGGTCATGGCTGAACGCGGTTCAGACGACTGCGTCAGTTCCCGTCACGGCGAGGTGTAACGCACACGATAGACGGCGCCGGCACCATCATCGGAAATCAGCAGCGAACCATCCGGCATCTGCTCGACATCGGCCGGCCGGCCCCAATTCTGCTGGCCGTCCAGCCAACCAGAGACGAACGGCGTGTAGTCGATAACCTGGCCCTGCGCATCGATGCGCGCGCGCATGACGCGGTAGCCAGACTTGGCGCTCCGATTCCACGATCCGTGCTCAGCGACCAGCAGGGCGCCGCGGTAGTCGCCTGGAAATTGCGTGCCGCGATAGAACTCGATACCGACGGGCGCAACATGTGCGCCGAGCCGAAGTGCCGGTGGCGTGAATTCGACTGGTGCGTGCCCGCGACCGAATTCGGGATCAGACAGGTCGCCGCCGTGCATATAGGGAAAGCCGAAATGCAGACCGGCTCCAGGCGCCCGGTTGATTTCGCAGGGCGGCACGTCGTCACCGAGCAGGTCGCGGCCGTTGTCGCCAAACCAGAGTTCGCCGTCGCGCGGGTTCCAGTCAAAGCCGACCGAGTTGCGCACGCCGCTCGCGAATACGGTAACGTCGCTGCCGTCCGGTTGCATGCTCAGGATGGTGCCGAAAGGCGGCTCGACTGCGCACACGTTGCACGGCGCCCCGACCGGGACATAGAGGCGGCCGTCCGGTCCAAAAGCAATGAATTTCCAGCCGTGATGACCCGCCCCAGGCAGCTTATCAGTGACGACGACGGGCGCCGGCGGGTCGTCCAGCCGTCTGAGAATGTCGTCATAGCGCAGGATACGTGAGACCGCCGCGACATACAGACTGCCGTCGCGAAAAGCGACGCCCGATGGCATGTTCAGGTCGCGGGCAATGACATGCACCGTTTCGGCGACGCCGTCACTGTCGGCGTCGACGACCGCGTAGACCTCGCCGGCCTCGCGCGTCCCGACGAACAAAACGCCGGAGGGTGCCAGGGCGAGTTGACGCGCGTTGGGCACCTCGGTGGTGTAGTCAGTGACGGTAAAGCCTGGCGGCACGACGAGATCGGACACCGATCCGGCGTGCGCTGGCAGAGCCTGCACTGCGCACAGCAAGGCGATGAACAGAATCAGATGCAGCCGCGTGGCGGCCATGACGAGCTTAAATGTCCTGCGACATCTTCTCGGTCGTCACCGACAACCGATGGATCAGCGTGCGCAGGAAGACCTTCAGGAACCGTACCTGGCAGTTCAGCGAAACCTGACTGATGACCGTCGAATTGACTTTGAGCAGCGAGGTCGGACCTTGCGCAACTATCGTCGCGGTGCGCTTCGTCTTGGCCAGATAGCCCATTTCGCCGAAACAATCGCCGGCCAACAGTGCGCGCAGATCCTTGCCGGATTTCTGCACCGAGACCTGCCCGTGGACGATGATGTAGAACGAGTCGTCGAGTTCGCCCTCAATGATGATCTCGTCGGCATCGAGATAATCCTGCCATTTGCCGGCGCGGACGATTTCCCACACTTCGGCATCGGGGAAGCCGTCGAAGAAATCGAGCTGTTTGACGGCCGTGAACTGTTCCTGCTCGGAGATGTTCTCTTCCGGCGCATCGAGCAGCGAATCGAATGCTTTGCTGAGATCGGAAGCGAGTTCCATACCCATTCGATAGCGGTTGGCCTTGTCCTTCGCCAGCGCCTTGTTGAGGATGCGCACCAGAGCGTCGGGGACCTCGGTGCGGAACTGGCGTACATCCGGCGGATCCTCATTCAGGATGCGCTGTACAAGGCGTGAAAATGTTTCCGCAGCGAACGGGTGTTTGCCCGCCAGCAGTTCGTACATGACGATGCCGAGCGAGAACAGATCGGTCTGATTGGTGATGTATTCCTCACTGACCTGCTCGGGCGACATGTAGCGCGGCGAGCCGACCAGGCCCATCGGCATGGTCTCGGTCGAATCCATCTTGGTCAGGTGGGCGATGCTGAAATCGCCAATTTTGACATCGCCATCCTGAGTGACCAGGATGTTGGTCGGCTTGATGTCGCGATGGATAACGCCCTGTTTGTGGGCATAATCGAGTGCCTTTGCGCATTTGAAGATCGTCTCGACGACTTTCTCCAGGGTCATCAAGTTCTCAGGTCGACAATAATCCTTGAGCGTCTCGCCGCCTTCGACGAACTCCATCACGATATAGCAGGTATCGCCATCGACGCCGGCATCGTAAATGCCGATGATATTGGGATGCGTCAGACGCCCGGCAGTATGCGCCTCATTGAAGAACATCTTGCGGTAGCGCTCGCCGCCTTCCTCGTCGTTGAGCTGCTCGGCGTGCGCGACTTTGATGGCGACCTGGCGATCGATATAGGGATCGTGGCCGAGGTAGACCGTGCCCATACTGCCGCGGCCAACTTCGCCCTGAACCTTATACTTGCCAAGTCTGTCAGGTACTGGTGAAGCCATGTGTCATCCGTGTTCCACTGCTGGACGCCGGCAGTCCGGGAACCGGGCTGCTTGCCGCGCGAAAAAGGCCATGACCGACGTCACGACCCATAGTAATTCAAAATATCGGCCCCGGATAGCGAGCACTCCAGTGCCACAGCTGGGGTATTTGCGTGAGAGGAATAACGACGCATGACTGACATCACTGCCACCATCCGCACACATCTTTTGGAACGCGCCGCCGCCTTGGCGCATACACGCATCAGCACCCTGTTCGATAACGAATCCGAGCGCCTTCAGCGCTTCTCGATTGATGTCGCCGGCATCTCGCTCGACGCGTCCAAGAACCTGCTCGACCAGGCCACTCTCGATGCCCTCGTCGCGCTGGTCGATGGTGCAGCCCTGCGCAAGGCGATTACCGCCATGTTCAGTGGTGACATCATCAACCGAAGCGAACACCGCGCGGTGCTGCATACTGCGCTGCGCGCTATTCCCGGTGGAGCGCTCAGCCCGCCGGACGCTGTACAGACGGTGGCCGGGGTTCTGACCAGAATGGAGCGGCTCGTGGCAGCCGTGCAGGATGGTCGCTGGACCGGCGCCACCGGCAAACGCATCCGCCAGGTGGTCAATATCGGTATCGGCGGTTCGTATCTGGGGCCGCAGCTCGCCTGTGACGCCTTGCGCGACGCCGCCAGCGGTGGATTGCAGGTGCTTTTCCTGGCCAATGTCGATGGCGCCGAGTTCGAGCGGGTGGTGTCGCCACTGGACCCCGAAACGACGCTGTTCATCGTCGCCTCGAAATCGTTCACGACCGCCGAAACGCGACTCAATGCACTGGCGGCGCGCGCCTGGCTGAGTGCGCGCTGTTCATCCTCCGCTGCCGTCGCCCGCCATTTCGTCGCGGTCAGCGCGAATCCGGCGCGCGCCGTCGAATTCGGCATCGAAGCGGACAATGTCTACCCGATGTGGGACTGGGTCGGCGGGCGTTATTCGTTGTGGTCGGCGATTGGTCTGCCAATCGCTTTTGCGCTCGGCATGCCCGGCTTTCGCGCGCTGCTGGCTGGCGCACGTGCCATGGACGAGCATTTTTTTGCCGCGCCGTTCGGCCGCAACATGCCAGTTCTGCTGGCACTGGTCGGCGTGTGGAACAACAACTATCTCGGTGCAGAGACCTATGCAGTCGTGCCCTATGACGACCGTCTGCGCTATCTGCCGGAGTATCTGCAGCAGCTCGAGATGGAAAGTAACGGCAAGCAGCGGATGGCGTCGAATCTGCCGGTGGACAGCGCGACCGCGCCGATCACCTGGGGCGGACTCGGTACCAACACCCAGCACGCATTTTTTCAGCTGCTCCACCAGGGCACACGGTTGGTTCCTGTGGATTTCGTCGTCAGTCTGCGCCCCGGATCAGATCGCCGTGAGCACCACGATACGCTGGTGGCGAATTGCCTGGCGCAGGCTGAAGGCCTCATGTGCGGTCGCCAACTGCCAGCGGACATTGCCGACGCGGCGCAGCGCGCGACGCCCGGTAATCACCCGTCGAATCTGCTCTGTCTGTCGGAATTGACGCCGTATACGCTTGGCGCGCTGCTCGCGCTGTATGAGCACAAGACTTTTGTTCAAGCTCACCTATGGGGAATCAACGCGTTCGATCAATGGGGCGTGGAACTGGGCAAGCAGCTGGCGGAAGTCATTCAAGGCGAAATTGCGGATGGCGCAGTCAGCGCGCCGCACGACCCCTCGACCAACGCTCTTCTCCAGCGCTACCTGGCAGCCAGGCAGACTGAATCTGATGCGGAGATGGGGGAGCGAACGCGCTGAACCGGCTCCCGGCGAGCCTCAGGAGACGGTGGCGCGTACCATCATTTCGGTGGTCTTCGATAACCGATCGATGAGTATGCGCATGAACACCTTGTAGAAGCGGAGCTGGCAATCCGAGGTCACCTGCTCTATCAAGGTTGCGTTCACCTTCATCAGCGACACGGGACCATTGGCTTTGACCGTGGCAGTCCGCTTGATGCGGCTTAAATAGCCCATTTCGCCGAAGCAATCGCCGTCGCGCAGCCGCCCGACATGCTGGCCCTGCTTGGTCACGGTGACGTCACCGACGATGATGATGTAGAACGAATCTTCGACTTCGCCTTCGACCACGATGTCCTGGTCGACATCGGCTTCGACCCACACGCTGGCGCGGATGATTTCCCAGATTTCCGGGTCGGGGAAACCGCGAAAGAATTCGAGCCCTTTCACGAGTTCGAATTTTTCCTTCAGGGAAATGTCTTCCTGCGGTCGTTCGAGATGCGTGAAAGCCATGCTGAGGTCGACCGCCATATCGAGGCCCATGCGGTAGCGGCGCGCGGTCGATTTCTCCAGCGCTCGGCGGATGATGCGCTCCAGTACTTCCGGCGTGTCGCTCCGATAGTTGGTCATCGGGGCCGGCTCTTCGTTGACTATCTTGTGAACCAGGCTCGAAAAACTCTCACCGCCAAAAGGATGCTTACCGGTGATCAGCTCGTACGCCACGATGCCGAGCGAGAATAGATCGGTCTGATTGGTGATGACGTCCTCGTGTACCTGCTCGGGCGACATATACCGCGGTGAGCCGACGAAACCCATCGGCATCGTCTGCGTCGTATCGGTCCGCGCCGCATGGGCGATACTGAAATCGGCAATCTTGACGTCCATGTCATCCGTCAACAGGATATTCGACGGCTTGATGTCGCGGTGGATGACGCCCTGGCGATGAGCGTAATCAAGTGCCTTGGCGCACTTGAAGATGACCTCGGCGGCTTGATTCAGCGGCAGCAGTCGGTCTGAACGGCAATAAGGCCGCAGCGTGCCGCCGCTGGCAATGAGTTCCATCACGATATAGCAGCGGTCGCCGTCGACGCCGGCGTCGAAAATATCGAGTATGTTGGGGTGGCGCAGCATACCCGCGGTATGCGCCTCGTTGAAGAACATCTTGCGAAATCGCGCGCCGGTGTCCTTGTCGCGCAGCGCGTCGGCCAGTGCCACTTTGATGGCAACCGTGCGACCGATAAAGGGATCAAACGCCCGATAGACCACGCCCATGCTGCCGCGGCCGACTTCGGCCTCGATCTCGTATTTACCGAGTTTTACCGGTGTCTCATCGTTCATGACGGCAGAGGACCTGGAACTTCGTGCAGCTTGCGGACGACGCCACAACGCGTCGTCGGCCATTATGCGGCATCTTCTCTACGGTGCCCATCAGCGGAGCGGTGGCCTGCCGCGCAGCAGACTGACCCTGCCCGCAACGCATGCCGCAGGCTTTATAATCCCGCGATGCCGAGTCCGACCGACAAGATCCCGTGGCTGGCCATCGTCACGATCGCAGTGCTCGCTTTTGCTGGCGGTATCGGGCTGTCGCATATGCAGAGCGAGCGTGGCGAAGCCGGTGCCATCGACGGCCTGCTGTGGCCGGATCCGGTGCATCTGCAGACCCTGCAGCTGGTCGATCAAACCGGTAGCACTTTCACGCAAGCCGCCCTGACCGGACACTGGTCGCTTGTTTTTTTCGGCTTCACGCATTGCCCGGATGTATGCCCGGTGACGCTGGAAATGATGGCCCGCGCTCATGCCGAATTGAAATCGCACAAGCACTACGGAGAACGTGGTCAGATTGTCTTCATCTCGGTCGATCCCGAGCGCGATACGCCGGCTGCGCTGGCCGACTACGTCAAGTATTTCGCGCCTGATTTGATTGGAGTCACCGGTAGCGAAGCGCAGTTGACTGCGCTCACGCGCCAGCTCGGTGTTCTGTTCATGCGGGTCAGCCAGGGCGGCGATGACTACTCCGTCGATCATTCGGCCGGCATCTTCTTCATCGATCCCGAATTGCGCCTGGTCAGTGTCCTCACGCCGCCCTATACCGTGGCGTCGATCGTTCAACGTTATGACGCCGTCAGCGCGTTCATCGAGGCGCAATGAATCGGCGCCTGATCGCTGCTCTGGTCGCAACGATGGCGGGCAGCTGCCCGACATGGGCGTGCCCCGGGGCAAACGTCAGCGGTGCCTGGGTGCGCAGCCCACCACCAGGGATGACGATGACGGCCGCTTATTTCGAACTACAGAACGTCGGCACGACACCGCTCGTCGTCGAGTCGATCAGCAGTGCCGATTTCGGCTCAGTCATGCTGCATGAGACGGTTTATCACGATGGCACAGCGGGTATGCGACACCTCGCCGGATTGACGCTGCCACCCGGCGAGACATTCCGCGCGATACCGGGTGGCGTGCATGTGATGGTTGGCGATCCGCACAGCGACCTGCGTACGGTGAAAGCGGCCCGCTTCGAACTGCATTGCGCCGGCGGGAGCAGTTTGAGCTATTCGGCGCCGGTACTGCGCTCGGCACCTGGCGCTGGCGCGGCGCACTGATGCAGGACCTGTTCATCCTATTCCAACACCTGCTACCGAAACGGCTCGTCTCGGGGCTGGTCGGCATGCTGTGCAGACTCGAGGCCGGCCCGCTGACGCAGGCGGTCATCCGCTGGTTCATCCGAGCTTACGGCGTCGATATGCACGAGGCGGCCAACCCTGATCCGCGCAGCTACGCAAGCTTCAATGCGTTCTTCACGCGTCCGCTGCAGAACAACGCGCGCCCGCAACCGCCGGATCCGATGGCGCTGGCCAGTCCCGCTGACGGCAGCATCAGCCAGAGCGGCGCTATCGAGAACGACTTGCTGCTGCAGGTCAAAGGTCAACCCTATCGTCTTGATGAGCTGTTCGACGGTGACCTTACGCTGGCGCAGCTATTCAGCGGCGGCAGCTTCGCCACCATCTATCTCGCGCCTTACAACTACCATCGAGTACACATGCCGCTTGCCGGCCAGCCGCGCGCGTTGCGCCACGTGCCGGGCGAGTTGTACGCCGTCAACACGGTCACAGCCCGCCGCGTACCGCGCCTGTTCGTTCGCAACGAACGGGTGATCGTCGTCTTTGGCACCGGCGCGCAATCCTTCGCACTGATCATGGTCGGCGCGCTGAATGTCGGTAGCATCGAACTCAACTTTCTGCCAGAGCGCGAACTGTGCAATCGGCCGCTGCGCGGTCTGCTGCCGCATGTCACAGTCGCGCTCGATGCGCCATTGCTCGCGCGCGGCGCCGAATTTGGGCGGTTCAACATGGGTTCGACCGTGATCGTGCTGGCCGCAGCGGGCTTGCTGGAATGGGAGCCATCGGCCGTCGAAGGCCGACGTGTCAGGACCGGGGAACCGCTCGCCCGCGTGTACGCGCACTGACGCGCGTTCGTGCAACGCGGTCATGCCGACCGCAGTGGCTTTTTACCAGCCGGCTAGGCGCCGTAGGCGAGCATGGCGGACACGCACACCGACATCAAAGTGCCGGGTAACAGCCCGAGCATGAGCACCGACAGACCATTGACACCAAACACCAGCCGCACGTCGTCGGACGGCGAGATGCGCGGTGCATCGGGCGCTGGCTCGTCGAAATACATCAGTTTGACCAGGCGCAGGTAGTAGTAGCCGCCGATCAGGGAAAAGAACACGGCGACCGCGGCAAGCCAGGCATAGTCCGCGGCAATGACTTCCTTCAGCACGAACCATTTGGCCCAGAATCCCGCAAATGGCGGCACGCCGGCGAGTGAAAAGACCAGGATGAGCATGATGAAAGCGAGCCACGGGCTGCGTCTGGCGAGCCCGGCGAAATCCTGCAACCGATCCGCTTCATAGCCGGCCGAGGACATCACGATGATGGCGCCGAAAGCCCCCATGCCGGTCACCGCATAGACGATGACATAAAACATCGAGGCTGCATAACCAAGGCTGTTGGCTGCGATCAATCCGAGCAACAGAAAGCCCATGTGCGAAATGGTTGAATAGGCCAGCATGCGCTTCAGGTTGGTCTGCGCAATCGCCACCACATTACCGATGGCCATCGACAGCACGGCGAGCAGCACCAGCATGGTCTGCCATTCCGCGGCCAGACCGTTCAGGCCATCGGCCAGCATGCGGACAGCCATGGCAAAAGCCGCGAGCTTGGGTGCCGAACCGAGAAACAGCGTGACCGGGGTGGCCGCGCCCTGATAGACGTCGGGCACCCACATATGGAACGGCGCAACACCGAGCTTGAACGCAATGCCGATGATCACGAACACGAGACCGAACGTGTAGAGCAGCTGATTCGGTGCGTTGCCCGAACGCAGCGCCAGCGCGCCAAGGTCTAGCGTGCCGGACACCCCATAAAGCATGGAGATCCCATACAGCAGCATGCCCGAGGCCAGTGCGCCGAGCACGAAGTATTTCATGGCGGCTTCTGACGCCGAGGGGGAATCGCGATCCATCGCAACCATTGCGTACAGCGACAGTGAGAGCAGTTCAAGGCCGAGATAGACAGTCAGCAGGCTGTGCGCGGAAATCAACACCATCATGCCGATGCTGGCGAACAGCGCGAGAATGAAAAACTCAGTCTGTTTGCTGCCGTGCCGATCGAAGTAATCGCGGGCATAGAAAAACGACAACAGCACGATGACCATCAGCATCGCTTTCAACACGGCGCCCATGGCATCGAGGCGGAAGCTGCCATTGAATACCGTCTGCGGCACAGCCGGGAATCCATACGCTATCTCAGCCAGCACGATCAGTACGGCAACGACGGCGGCCCAGAATGTCAGCGCGCGCTGGTGTTCACTGCGGAAGACATCGACCAGCAGGACCAGACAGGCCAATGCAGTCAGCGTCGCTTCGGGCAGAACGGTGGCAATCTCGGTCATCGCTGGCATTTCCCGGCAACGGTTGGGTAAACGTCCCGGCCACCGAAGCGTGCTTCCGATTGGTGCTGCCGTCGAGAATGGACAGCGTTCATGGCAGCTTGGATTGCGAGATCTGAATGACCAGCTGGTCGACGCTGGCGCCCATCATGTCGAACAATGGTGCCGGCCAGATACCGAACACAAGGACGGTCGCGGCGAGCAGCACAAGGATCAGTTTTTCGCGTCCGTCGATGTCTTTGAGTGCGGCAACTTGCGGGCGAACGACGTCGCCGAAGACGACCCGCTTGTACATCCACAGCGTGTAAGCCGCGCCCAGAATGAGGGTCATCGAGGCCAGGAAGGCATACCAGAAACTGGCCTTGAACGCGGTCAGGATGACAAGAAATTCGCCGACAAAACCGGAAGTTCCCGGAAGGCCGCAATTGGCCATCGCGAACAGCATCATGAACGCGGCAAACGTCGGCATCGGGTTGACGACGCCGCCGTAGTCACCGATCTGGCGGCTGTGCAGGCGATCGTAGAGCACGCCGACACAGAGAAACATGGCGCCGGAAATGAAGCCGTGCGAAATCATCTGCACCATCGCACCTTCGATACCCATCGCGCTGTCGTGCCAGTCGCCAGTGGCCGCCGCGACCTGAAATGCGACGAAGAACCCCAGCGTGACAAATCCCATATGGGAGATGGACGAATAAGCAATGAGCTTCTTCATGTCCTGCTGGGCCAGTGCGACGAATCCGATGTAAACGACGGCAATGAGCGACAGCGCGATCATCAGCCAATCGAGTGACGCCGACGCATCGGGCGTGATCGGCAGACTGAAGCGGAGAAAACCGTAACCGCCCATCTTGAGCATGATCGCAGCCAGGATGACCGAGCCACCGGTAGGTGCTTCGACATGCGCGTCAGGCAACCAGGTATGCACTGGCCACATGGGTACTTTGACGGCGAACGCGAGCAGAAAAGCGACGAAGATCCACTGCTGTTCGACCAGTGTCAGTTGAACGTCCTGCAGCGCCGGCAGAGCGAAGCTGCCGGCCTTGAAATACAGATACAGCAGCGCGACCAGCATGAACAAGGAGCCCATGAAGGTGTAGAGAAAGAACTTGATGGTGGCGTAAACCCGTTTCGGCCCGCCCCAGATACCGATGATGAGGAACATCGGGATCAGCATCGCTTCCCAGAAAATGTAGAACAGGACGGCGTCCTGGGCGCTGAATACGCCGACCATCAGCCCTTCGAGCAGCAGGAACGAGCCCATGTAGAGCGAGAGCCTGTCTTCGATGACGACCCAGCCGGCGAGCACCACGAGCACCGTGGTGAAGGTGGTCAACAGGATCAATGGCAGCGCGATGCCATCGATCCCGATTAGATACTCGATGCCGAAAGCTTCAATCCAGGGCCGGCGTTCGCCGTACTGCATCGCCGCCGTGGTGGTGTCGAAACCGCTCCACAACAGCACGCTGACGGCCAGAGCGGCCAGCGCGATAAGCAGCGCATCGATACGGACAGCGCCGTCCGGCACTCTGCGACCGGCAAAAATCACCCATAGTCCGCCGACGATCGGCAACCAGATGGCAATGCTCAACAAAGGAAGGTCAGCGGCCATGCAGATCCAGTTCTATGGTGAGTTGAGCGGAAACAGTGCGCGACATTCAGGCCAGGACCCGGTGCACGAACACGGCGAGCAGACCGAGCAGCCCGAGGATCATGGCGAATGCGTAATGATAAAGATGACCGGTCTGCACCTTGCGGATGACTCCGGCCCACCAGCCGACCGCATGGGCCGAACCGTTGACGAGCAGACCGTCGATCAGAGCGACATCACCGGCGCGCCAGAACACGCCGCCAGTACCACGTGCGCCGCCGGCGAAGAACCAGTCATTGAAACGATCGAAGCCGTACTTATCGAGCAGGATTCGATGCAGCACTGAAAATGTCGCGGCGATGCGTGCAGGGATCTCCGGCCGCCTGAGATAGAGGAACCAGGCCGTGAAGACACCGCCGATGGCGAGCCAGAACGGCGGGTGCTGCAGACCGTGCACGATGAACGCCAACGGGCCATGGAAATCATGCGCCATGTGGCCCAGCACGTCGTGCGCCTTGTGCACCACGATACTGTTGCCGAAATAGTCGCCGAACAGCATCGGCCCGATACCGAAGTAACCGGCAACGAGCGACGGCACTGCCAGTGCCGCCAGCGGCACCCACACCACGGCGGGCGATTCGTGCAGGTGTTCCTGGGTGTGATGGTCCATCCGCTCCTTGCCATGGAAAACCATGAACACCAGTCGGAATGAATACAGCGCAGTAATGAACACGCCGCTCAGCACGGCAAAATACGCAATCTCGGCACCCCAGGTTTGCGACTCAGCCACGGCCTCGATGATGGCATCCTTGGAAAAGAACCCGGCGAATCCCGGAAAGCCGATCAGGGCCAACGATCCGATCAGGCTCGTCCAGTACGTGATCGGCATATAGCGTTTGAGCCCGCCCATCTTGCGCATGTCCTGCTCATGGTGCATGCCGATGATGACCGAGCCCGCGGCGAGGAACAGCAGCGCTTTGAAGAAGGCGTGCGTGAACAGGTGGAATATCGCCGCCGCATATGCCGAGGCGCCGAGAGCGACTGTCATGTAACCGAGCTGCGAAAGCGTCGAATAGGCGACGACGCGCTTGATGTCGTTCTGCACCAGCCCGAGAAGGCCCATGAAAAACGCCGTTATCGCGCCAATCAGCATCACCGCCGAGAGCGCCGTCGTCGACATCTCGAACAGCGGCGACATCCGCGCGACCATGAAAATACCGGCCGTGACCATCGTCGCGGCATGGATCAGCGCCGAAATCGGCGTCGGCCCTTCCATCGAATCGGGCAGCCACACATGCAGCGGAACCTGCGCCGACTTGCCCATCGCACCGATGAACAACAACAGGCAGATGACCGTCATGAGCGACCAGTCGCGACCGGGGAACAAGGCAATAGTCTTGTTACCGAGCTCGCCCGCTGCATCGAAGACCTGCACGTAGTCGAGCGACCCCGTATACATAAGGACTGCCGCGATACCGAGCAGAAATCCGAAATCGCCGACGCGGTTGACGAGAAAAGCCTTGAGATTGGCGTAGATTGCCGTCGGGCGCGTATACCAGAAACCGATCAGCAGATAAGACACCAGCCCGACCGCTTCCCAGCCGAAGAACAGCTGCAGGAAGTTGTTCGACATCACCAGCATCAGCATGCTGAACGTGAACAGCGAAATATAGGCGAAGAACCGTTGATATCCCGGGTCGTCGTGCATATAGCCAACGGTGTAGATGTGCACCATCCACGACACGAATGTGACCACGACCATCATTGTCGCTGTCAGCTCGTCGACCAGGAACCCGATATGGAAACTGATACCGCCGCTTTCCAGCCAGGTGTAGACATTGGCGTTGTAGACGGGTTCGTCGCCGATCACGATGCGCCAGAACACCAGCGCAGACAGTGCGAACGACAGACCAACGGTCAGGATGGTCACCCAGTGCGCACCTGCCCGCCCAAGCTCGCGGCCGAACAGACCGGCGAGAATGGCGCCCGCCAGTGGCAAACCGACGATGAGGAGAAATAGCGTTTCCATGCGGCTAATGGCCTCGCCGCAAGTGTGAAATACAGGGCGCTGACACCGGTCTATCCTTTCATCAGGTCGAGGTCTTCGACATTGATCGAAGCGCGGTTACGGAACAACACGACCAGGATGGCCAGGCCGATGGCGGCTTCCGCCGCTGCCACGGTCAGGATGAAGAACACGAACACCTGGCCAGCCACGTCGCCATTGAAATGCGAAAACGCGACAAAGTTCATGTTGACGGCGAGCAGCATCAGCTCGATGCACATCAACAGCACGATGACGTTCTTGCGGTTGATAAAAATGCCGGCAACGCTGAGGCAGAACAGCACGGCCCCGATGACGAGAAAATCCGATAGTGCCAGCATTGCGTTTCCTACCTGCCCTGTTCGCCCGGCATCAGCCCGGACGTTCCGCGTCGACTTTGATCAGACGGACGCGATCCTCGCGTCGCACGGCAACCTGCTTCTCCGGTTTCGGTGCTTTGGTCTGACGCGTTGTCCGCAGAGTCAGCGCAATGGCAGCAACGATGGCGACCAGCAGAATGACGGCGGCGATCTCGAAAGGCCAGATATATTGCCCGTAGAGTGCGAGGCCGAGTTCACGGGTATTGCTGTAGTCGCTCGCCTGCGCGGCCGGCGCCGGCACCTTGTCGAGCCCGAAATTCCGTTTACTGACAACCAGCCACAGCGACGCCATCATGAGTGCGGCAACCAGTGCGCCTATCGGGAAATAACGTGCGAAGCCTTCACGAATCCGCGTGATATTGATGTCCAGCATCATGACCACAAACAGGAACAGCACCATGACGGCGCCGACATAGACCAGCACCAGGGCTATAGCGAGAAACTCGGCTTCGAGCAGGAGCCACAGGCCGGCACTCGAAAAAAACGAGAGTACGAGAAACAGCACGGCATGCACGGGGTTGCGTACGGTAATCACCATTGCCGCGGATAAAATGAGCATGCCGCCGAAAAAATAGAAAATGATCTGCTCGAACATGTGTGATATCTGCCGGTGACTAGCGGCGGTTAACGGTAGCGCGATTCAGCATTGCGGTCGGCCGCAATCTGCGCTTCGTAACGCTCGGCGTTGGCGAGCAGTTTCTCCTTGGTCATGAGCAGGTCGCCGCGCTTCTCGCCGTGATACTCGAAATGACGCGTCTCGACGATCGAATCGACCGGGCACGACTCCTCGCAAAATCCGCAGAAAATGCATTTCGTGAGGTCGATGTCATAGCGTGTAGTGCGACGCGTGCCATCGGCGCGCTGTTCGGATTCGATGGTAATCGCCAGTGCCGGGCATACCGCTTCGCACAGCTTGCAGGCGATGCAACGCTCTTCGCCGTTCGGGTATCGGCGCAGCGCGTGCAGTCCACGGAAGCGCGGCGACTGTGGCGTTTTCTCTTCCGGATACTGCACCGTGATCTTGCGCTCGATGAGGTATCTCCCGGTCAGGCGCATGCCTTTCAGCAGTTCCCACAGCGTGAGACTCTTGAAATAGCTGACGACGGCTCCCATCAGTGCATCTCCCTTACGCGCCCGCGAACCAGGGCGGAATGTGCCATACCACCATCGCTGCAACGACAACTATCCAGACCATCGTGATGGGCAGGAAAATCTTCCAGCCAAGTCGCATGATCTGATCGTAGCGATAGCGCGGGAACGTGGCGCGGAACCACAGGAACAGGAACAGAAAGAAACTGATCTTCGCGAGAAACCAGTGCAGACCATCGGGTATGCCGGGTATCGGCGACAGCCAGCCACCCAGGAACATGACTGAAGTCAATGCCGAGATGAGGATCATATTGGCATATTCGGCAAGGAAGAACAGCGCGAACGCCATGCCTGCGTACTCGACATGAAATCCGGCAACGATTTCCGACTCACCTTCACTGACGTCGAACGGGGCGCGATTGGTTTCCGCCACACCTGAGATGAAGTAAATCAGGAACAGCGGCGCCAATGGCACGCAGAACCAGTTGAACACGCTGTACGGCCCACGCTGCGCTTCAACGATATCGCCGAGATTGAGGCTGCCGGCGGCAACCAGTACACCGACCAGAGAGAAGCCCATGGCAATTTCATAGGAAACGATCTGCGCAGCCGAGCGCATGGCGCCGAGGAACGCGTATTTGGAGTTCGAGGCCCAGCCGGCAACGATAATGCCGTATACCCCCAGTGAGGTCAGCGCGAGGATATACAGCAGCCCGGCATTGATGTCGGCCAGCACCATTTCGGCGCCAAACGGAATCACCGCCCAGGCCGCCAGTGCCGGGCCGAGCGCGAGTATTGGCGCGACCAGGAACAGAAAGCGGTTCGCGCCGCTCGGAATGACGACTTCCTTGCACAGCAGTTTCAACGCATCAGCGATGGGTTGCAGCAGTCCGCGCGGGCCGACGCGATTCGGCCCGATGCGCACCTGGATGTAGCCGATGACTTTGCGCTCGGCCAAGGTCAGATAAGCGACGCTCAGCATCAGGGGCACGACGATGACCAGAATCTTGAGCACGATGATCAAGGTCGCGACTGCCGGGTGCGGCAGCCACGTAAGCCAGGACTCGATCAGGGGAATCGGGTTCATGCCGCAGCGTTGGCGCGGGCTGCGCGAACCAGGACAGCCGCGCCGTTCAGCGCAACTGCGGCCAGGGCCGAGCGGGCCGCATGGATCAGGCAGGCTCCGGTGGGGATGCGTTCATCGGCAACGAGCTGCGTGTGGACTTCCGCGCCGTTGACGACCAACGTAACTGGACTGCCATCGCTGAGGCCCAATGCCGCAATAGTGGCAGACGCCATATGCGCATTGTCATCGCCGCTTTGCGGCGTCTGCTGCAGAGCATCGGCATGCCGCACGAGCATATCTGTGCCGTACATCGGTGTGTGCACTATCAGTTCGAGCTGCTGTACATCGATAGTGAGCGCACTCGCCTGCAGCGTCGGCGTCGAACGCGGAGCAAGTTTAACGTCACCGACCAGTGCGCGAATTTCGCGTGTCACTTCCTCACAGCTCACGGCATCGAAACCGGGCAGCTCAAGCCGATTACCGAGGACGCGAAGGATTTTCCAAGCCGCCCGCGCTTCACCGCGCGGGCGCACGGCAGCGCCGAAACGTTGCCAGGTGCCGTCGACGGCGACGAACGACCCTTCGTTTTCGGCGTAAAGCGCCATCGGCAGCAGTACGTCGGCAACAGACGCCAGCGTCGGGCTTTCGAATGCCGAGATTGCGACAACGTGTTCCGCTGCGGCCAGCGCTGCCTGCGCGCGCGCCGGATCGGCACAATCGAGCGCCGGCTCGAGTCCCATCAGTACATAAGCCTTGCGTGGTGCCTCGAACATGGCGCGCGCATCGAGGCCCGGTTCGTTCTGCGCGCGGCCGGCAGGGCCGCGATGCGGCACGGCGCCAGCCAGCCATGCGCCAGCGGCGTTGGCGCCATCGGCCAGATAGCCGATACGGGCACCACAGGCCCCGGCCAGTCCCTGTACGAGTTGTACCAGCGCGCTGCGCAAAGGGTGATGATCGGTGGTGGCACCGATCAGAATGACCGGCCGCACTGCGCCCGCCAGCTGTGCGGCCGCGCTTTCGATGAACTGGCCGACCTCGGCCCCGCTACCGGCGTTACGTTCGATCAGCTTGGCGACCGGCGTTTCAAGCGTCGCTGCTTTGGCGGCAGCCGTCGCCTGCACGATGCCGGCGAGTACGCTGGCCAGCTGCGACGGTTTCACCGCGCGCTGCGAATGCAGCTGATAGTTGAACGGCTGCGCGCAGGTATCGAGATGCATCACCGCAGCACCTTTCAGCGCGGCCTTGCGCAGCCGCAGATTCAGCAATGGCTGTTCGTAGCGCGGATAAGCGCCGACCAGCAGAATGGCATCAGCCTGCTCGAGACCGGCCAGACTATCCAATCCCGGAAACAGCGGCTCCGCGCTTTGATCGGCGAAATCGCGCTGACGCAGACGATGATCGATATTGTGCGAACCGAGACCGCGCAACAGGCGCTGCAGCAGGTAGAGTTCCTCAGTCGTCGAGGACGGCGATGCCAGCGCCGCGAGCCCGCTGGCATCGCTCTGCGTGACATGGCGCAACTGCCCGGCGATCGTATCCAGCGCCGTATCCCAGTCGCAATCCTGCCAGCGGCCATCGCGTTTGATGCGCGGTGAAGTTAATCGCGCGGAGTGATTCATGCCTTGATAGCTGTAGCGATCGCGATCGGACAGCCAGGTCTCGTTCAGTGCAGCGTTTTCGCGCGGGACCACGCGTTTTACAACCGCGCCTTTGACATGGAAATGCACGTTGCCGCCAAGCCCGTCATGCGGCGCGACGCCGTCGTGCTGCTGCAGCTCCCAGGCGCGGGCAGAGTAACGATACGGCTTATTGGTGAGAGCACCTACCGGACACAGATCGATGACGTTGCCGGACAGCTCCGACGTCATCGCTTTTTCGATATAGGTCCCGATCTCCATATGCTCGCCGCGCCCGGTTGCACCGAGCTCACGGAGTCCGGCTATTTCCTCGCCGAAACGAACGCAGCGCGTGCAGTGTATGCAGCGCGTCATATCGGTCTGCACCAGCGGCCCGATGTTCTTGTCGCGAACGACCCGTTTGCGCTCACTGAACTGCGAGATATCGCCGCCGTAGCCCATCGCGAGATCCTGCAACTCGCATTCGCCGCCCTGGTCGCATATGGGGCAGTCGAGCGGATGATTGATGAGCAGGAACTCCATTGTCGCGTGCTGCGCATCGCTCGCTTTCTGCGAGCGTGTCTGGACTTTCATGCCTTCCATGACTGGCGTGGCGCAGGCTGGCAGAGGCTTCGGTGCGCGCTCGACTTCGACCAGGCACATCCGGCAGTTAGCCGCGACGCTCAGGTGCTTGTGGTAACAGAAGCGCGGGATATAAATGCCGGCGGCATCGGTCGCCTCAATCAGCATGGCGCCTTTGCGCGCTTCGATCTCGCGTCCGTCGACTTCAATCTTGATGCGATCGTCACTCATGTTCCGGCTCGATTTGGCGCTGATCGGATCACGCTGCGGCCGTACGACCGCGCGCGTCAAGGATGCTGTGCCCGTGTTCGATGTAATGCGCGAACTCATGGCGGAAATGTCGTATGAAGCTGCGCACCGGCATCGCGGCAGCATCGCCAAGCGCGCAGATCGTACGGCCCTCGATCTTGGCCGCGACGTTATCGAGCCGGGCGATATCTTCCATGCGGCCCTGACCCTCGACGATGCGCGTCAACATGCGGTACAGCCAGCCGGTACCTTCGCGGCAGGGTGTGCACTGCCCGCAGGATTCCGAATAATAGAAGCGCGAAATGCGCTGCAGAACTCTGACCATGTCGGTGGTCTCGTCCATGACGATGACGGCGCCGGAACCGAGCATGGAGCCCGCTTTGGAGATCGAATCGTAATCCATGTCGACTTCCAGCATTGCCGCGCCCGGCAGCACCGGTACGGACGAGCCGCCCGGTATCACTGCTTTCAACTGGTGACCCTCGCGCACGCCGCCAGCCAGTGCCAGCAGTTCGCGGAAAGGGAGGCCCATCGGGATCTCGAAGTTGCCCGGATTGTTCACATGACCACTGACCGAGAAAATCTTCGTTCCGCCGTTATTCGGTTTGCCAAGCGAGGCAAACCATTCGGCGCCGTTGCGCAAGATGGTCGGCACCGAGGCGAGCGTCTCGGTGTTATTAATCGTGGTCGGCTTGCCGTACAGACCGAAACCTGCCGGGAATGGCGGTTTGAAGCGCGGCTGACCTTTCTTGCCTTCGAGCGATTCGAGCAGCGCAGTTTCTTCGCCACAGATATATGCGCCGGCGCCAAGATGATCATGGAGATCGAAATCGACGCCGGAGCCAAGGATGTTGCGCCCGAGAAGCCCGGCCTCGTAAGCCGCCTTCAGCGCAGCCTGGAAATGCAGTGCCGGTTCATCGAGAAACTCGCCGCGCATGTAGTTGTAGCCGACGGTTGCCCCGATGGAATAACCGGCAATGGCCATGCCTTCGACCAGGGCATGCGGATTGAAACGCAGGATGTCGCGATCCTTGCACGTACCGGGCTCGCTTTCGTCGGAATTGCACACGATGTACTTCTGGACCGCGGTCTTCGGCATGAAGCTCCATTTAACGCCGGCCGGAAAACCGGCGCCACCACGACCGCGCAAGCCGGCCGCTTTGACTATCTCAATGATGTCGGCCGGTGGAATCTTCTCGCGCAGGATCTTTTCCCACGCGCTGTAGCCACCGATCTTGCGATACGTCTCGTAAGTCCACGGCTCATCGAAAGCGCGGGTCGCGTAACAGGTGAGATTCAGCTTGATGTCGCTCATTCAAGTGCATCCAGAATGGCATCGACCCTGTCGACAGTCAGGTTCTCGTAGTAGACGTGATCGACCTGCATCATCGGTGCACCACAGCAGGCGGCGAGGCATTCCTCCTCCGGCTTGAGGAAAATGCGCCCGTCGGCAGTCGATTCGCCGATGCGGATGCCGAACTTCTTTTCCACGTGTGCGACGATTGCGTCGCTGCCACGCAGCATGCAGGAGACATTGGTGCAGATTGCCACAGCATGCCTGCCACAAGGCTCGGTCTCGAACATCGAATAGAAGCTCGCCACCTCGTAGACCGCGATGCGCGGCATCTCGAGGTAGTCGGCGACCGCGTCCATCAATGGTGGCGTGAGGTAGCCACCGTTCTCATGTTGCACTTCGTGCAGCGCGGCCAGAACCGCCGACTGCTTGCGCTCGGGCGGATATTTGGCGATCGATTGGTCGATGATGGCGCGTGCATGCGCCGAAAAACCGAGCTTCGTATCTATTGAATGCGGCTCGCTCATGACATCCTGACCTAACGATCAATCTCGCCGAAAACGACGTCCATGGTACCAATCACGGCGACCACGTCCGCCAGCATGTGGCCTTGCACCAGTTCGTTCATGGCCGACAGGTGCGCGAATCCCGATGCGCGCGCCTTCAGACGATACGGTTTGTTGGCGCCATCCGAGACGAGATAGATGCCGAACTCTCCTTTGGGATGCTCGACGGCGGCGTAAACTTCGCCTGCCGGCACGCAATACCCTTCGGTAAACAGTTTGAAATGATGAATGAGCGATTCCATGTCGCCTTTCATCTGCGCTCGCGAAGGCGGTGTCAACTTGTGATCGTCCAGCATCACGGGGCCATGATTCACGCGCAACCAGTCCACGCACTGCTGGATGATACGGGCGGATTGCCGCATCTCCTCGACGCGAACGAGGTAGCGATCATAGCAATCGCCGTTGACTCCGACCGGAATGTCGAAGTCCATGTCGGCGTAAACTTCGTAGGGCTGCTTCTTGCGCAGATCCCAGGCCAGGCCCGAACCACGCAGCATCGGCCCGGTAAAGCCGAGTTCGAGCGCGCGCTCGAGCGTTACGATGCCGATATCGACGGTACGCTGCTTCCAGATGCGGTTGTCGGTCAGCAGCGTTTCGTATTCGTCGACGCAGGCCGGAAAGCGCCGTACGAAGTCCTCGATGAAGTCGAGCATCGAGCCGTCGCGATTGCGATTCAGGTCGGCAACTTCCTTCTCATTGCGCCACTTCGAGGTCTGATACTTCGGCATCTGCGCCGGCAGATCGCGATAAACACCACCCGGACGATAGTAGGTCGCGTGCATGCGCGTACCCGATACCGCTTCGTAGCAGTCCATCAGGTCTTCACGTTCGCGGAAGCAATACAGGAACATCGTCATCGCACCGATGTCGAGCCCATGCGCTCCCAGCCACATGAGGTGGTTCAGGATGCGCGTGATCTCGTCGAACATGACGCGGATGTACTGGGCCCGCAGCGGCGGTGTGATACCGATGAGTTTTTCGATCGCAAGCACATAAGCGTGTTCATTGCACATCATCGAGACGTAATCGAGCCGGTCCATGTAACCGATACTCTGATTGAACGGCTTGTTCTCGCACAGCTTCTCGGTGCCCCGATGCAGCAGACCGATGTGCGGGTCGGCGCGCTCAATCACTTCGCCGTCCATTTCGAGCACCAGACGCAGCACGCCGTGCGCAGCAGGATGCTGCGGCCCGAAATTCAGGGTCAGATTGCGGATCTCAGGCATTGCCGGTGCCTGCGGGTTTCGACGAATGCACCCAGTTGTCCTCTCGGATCACGCGCGGCACCAGCGTGCGCGGCTCGATGCTGACCGGCTGGTTGACGACGCGCCCCTTGTCCGGGTCGTAGCGCACCTCGACATAACCTTCGAGCGGAAAATCCTTGCGAAACGGGTGCCCGATGAAACCGTAGTCAGTGAGGATGCGGCGCAGATCCGGGTGCCCTTCGAACAGCACGCCGAACAGGTCGAACGCCTCGCGTTCATACCAGTCTGCTACCGGCCAGATCTCGGCGACTGACTGCACCATCGGTGGGTCGCCATCGAGATAGACTTTGACCCGCAGTCGCTGGTTATGCGTGACCGACAGTAGTTGATAGGTGATACCGAAACGTTTGCTCGCCTCGGCTTGCGTCCGGATGCTGGCAGGTTCGACACCGCGACTGAAACCGGCCGTGCTCGCCCGCTGCGTCTGCCAGTCGGCCTGGCCGTAGGTGAGATAATCGACGGCACTTAAATCGCTCAGCTGCGTAAAGGCGAATTCCGGCGCAGTTTTCAGCGTGGTCATCACGCCTGGGAGGCGCTGCGGCAGAACCGCAATGGTCAGTTCATCAAAGGCGATGACCAGCTCATCGACAGCGTCGCCGAGTACGCGTTTCAGGGCTTCAGCCAAAGCCTCGAGTTTGCTGGTGGACATGCTGCGCTGGTCGAGTCTAGCTGCGGGTGATCGTGGTCGTGCGCTTGATTTTGTTCTGCAGCTGGATAATTCCGAACAGCAGCGCTTCGGCTGTCGGTGGGCAGCCCGGGACATAGACGTCTACCGGGACGATGCGATCACAACCGCGGACAACGGCATACGAGTAGTGATAGTAGCCGCCGCCATTGGCACACGAGCCCATGGAGATGACCCACTTTGGTTCGGTCATCTGGTCGTAGACCTTGCGCAGTGCCGGAGCCATTTTATTGACCAGAGTGCCGGCGACGATCATGACATCGGACTGGCGCGGGCTCGGGCGAAACACGACGCCGAAACGATCGAGGTCATAGCGCGACGCGCCGGCGTGCATCATTTCGACAGCGCAGCAGGCCAGACCGAAAGTCATCGGCCACATCGAGCCGGTACGGGCCCAGTTGACGACGGTATCGACGGTCGTGGTGACGAAACCACGCTCCTGAAATTCACTCACTCCCATTCGAGCGCTCCTTTTCGCCATTCGTAGACGAAGCCGACGACCAGGATGGTGAGAAAGATCATCATCGCCCAGAATCCATAGGCGCCGATGTCGTCGAGAACGACCGCCCAGGGAAAGAAAAACGCGATTTCCAGATCGAAAATGATGAACAGGATTGCAACGAGATAGTAGCGGACGTCGAACTTCATTCGAGCGTCTTCAAACGCTTCGAAACCGCACTCGTAAGGCGAGGACTTTTCGCTGTCCGGGCGCCGGACGCCAAGGATTGTGCCGACGCCATAGCTTGCGCCGAGGGACACTACGCCGATGACCACGCCAATGGCGATGAATATCAGTATCGGCAAGTACAGTTGCAGCACGAATTCGATTTCCCAGTCACGCGCAGACGCGCGGCGTCCAGTTCAGCCATTGTAACTCATCAGTCGCTACTGCCGGAATCGTCGCGCGCCCCCCGGCGTACGATCGATCTACTGGACCCTAGTCAAAAGTCGGAGGCTGGCTGTGTCCCCTGACAGGGCAATACAGCGTCGCCTACCGGCTGATTGGTGCCGATGAACGGAGTCGAACCGTTACGCCTTTCGGCACTGCCCCCTCAAGACAGCGTGTCTACCAATTCCACCACATCGGCTCAGGTCTTGCGGATACCCATGCGGCATCCGCTGTCGTGGCGCGCAATGATACGGAAAGCGCACCGTTCTAGCCATCGAAATAACGCCTGGCTCACGGCGCTCGCGGGTCGGCTTCCACCGCTGTTTCCGGCGCTGCTGGCGCGGGTACGACCGGCACATCGTTGACTGCCGCCGGTGGAGTCGTGGTGAGGGTCGCGGGTGTCGCGGTTTGCTCATTCGCTGCGCCCGTCACGTTGGGGACATCAGCCGGAATCTCGCCCGGCTGAGCTACCACGCTCGGCTGCTGCTCAGGCATTGGCGCGCCATTGTCAGTTGCGCCAGGAACGAGCGGTACATCTGCAGCATTCTTGATCGCCGCTTCTATCGCCGCCGGCACATCTGCGGCGGCAGTATCCGGCGGCACATCGATCACGACTGGTGCGTTTTGCGACACTTTATCGAGCAGACTCTGCGGTTCAACGGTCTGTCCGTAGAGATAAGCGAGCAACAGACTATTGGAGAAAAACAGCAACGCCAGACCTGCGGTCAGGCGCGTCAGAAACGAAGCCGAACCGCGCGCGCCAAACACTGTCGATGAGGCACCACTGCCGAAAGCGGCGCCCGCTGTGGCGCCTTTTCCCTGCTGGATCAGAATGACGCCGATCAGCAGGACGGCAAGCACGATATGTGCTGCCAGTAAGATCGTGAACAACATGTTGGTTTATCTCCTGCCGTACGTTCGCCCGTTCAGGCGGCGGCACGACAAACAGCAATGAAAGAGGCGGCGTTCAGCGCGGCGCCGCCGATTAGACCGCCATCGATGTCGGGCTTGGCGAATAATTCAACGGCATTGTCCGCCTTGACACTGCCGCCATAGAGGATGCGCAGACCGTCGGCTACGCTGGCGTCCAGCGCAGCGACTTGCGCGCGAATGGCGGCATGAACAGCTTGGGCCTGTTCAGGCGTCGCCGATTCTCCCGTACCGATGGCCCACACCGGCTCATAGGCGATTACCAGCCCGGCCACTACTCGCGCTGCATCCGGCAGGCGCAGAATGGCGTCCAGCTGGCGACCGACCGTTGCCTCGGTCAGCCCCTGCCGGCGTTCGTCCAACGTTTCGCCGACACAGAATATCGGCGTCAGGCCATGATTGCGCGCGCGCTGCACTTTGGCGGCGATGCGACTGTCGGTATCGCCAAAAAATTGACGTCGCTCGGAATGACCGACGATGACATGACTGCAGCCGAGATCGGCCAGCATCGCTGCAGCAGTTTCCCCGGTATAAGCGCCCGGCTCATGTTCGGAACAATCCTGTGCGCCGAGCTGTATCCGAGTGCCGACCAGCGGTGCCGCGATCACCGACAGATACGCCGCTGGCGGACATAGCACCACCTCGACACCGGTCGGCAGCGACGCAGCGGCGACCTCGGTCGCCAGCGCTGTCGCCATCGCGCGCGTCGCGTTCATCTTCCAGTTACCGGCAACCAGGGGACGCCGCATTAGGTTCCAGGAGCCGATATCGAGCTCGGGTTGAAAAGGCGGCCAAGCTTAGCGGCGAAGCCAGGCAAGATCAACGTAACTTCAGCCACCAGCTGTGTAGCACCGGACGTCACGGACGTCGCGCTCGTCTATCGGCCTCGGCCGAACCTGGCGACAATTCCACCAGCCGGCACAGTTCGGTCAACAGTGCACCGCCGAGTTCGACAGTCTTGCCGGCACGCAGATCGCTCGGCAGCATGATATTGGCGAAACGCACGCGGATCAGACGACTCACCTGGACGCCTTGCGATTCCCACAGTCGGCGCACTTCACGATTTCGCCCGCTCTGCACGACACAGTAATACCAATGATTGGCACCTTCGCCGTCGCCAACCACGATGTCGTCGAAGTGATATTCCTCGCCATCGATTTCCACACCTGTACGCAGTCGCGACAAGGTGCCGGGGTCGATTTCACCGTAGACGCGTGCCGCGTATTCGCGATCGACGCGGTAACGCGGATGCATCAACCGATGGGCCAGTTCTCCGTGACTGGTGAACAGCAGCAGTCCGCTGGTATTGATATCGAGTCGCCCGATGTTGATCCAGCGGCCCTGTTCGAGCCGCGGCAGGTGCTCGAAGATGTGCGGTCGGTTGTCCGGGTCGTGGCGTGTACACACGACACCAGCCGGCTTGTTATAGAGCAGCACGCGCACGGCCGATGGCGGCGGAGCGACATGCAGTGTGCGGCCGTCGTCGAGCTGCACCCGATCGCCGGTGACGACCTGGGCACCAGTCGTGACGGGGCTACCGTTGACGCGGATACGGCCAGCTTCGATCCATCGTTCGATTTCTCGCCGTGAACCCCAGCCGGCGCGGGCCAGCACTTTATGCAGACGCTCGCCGCTGGTCTGGGCCGCAGGCGCGGCGCCGCGCCGGCTCACGGCGTGGTCACGCCATCATCAACCACAGAAATGGACGGAGCATTGTCGGCGGTCTCGGTGTCGACTTGCGCAGTCGGTGGGTCATCGTCGATTGCAGCCTCGATTGCCATGGTGGCGAAGAGATCAGCGCTGACGTTATCGATATCGGTCAACTCGGCCAGCGGCGGCAGTTCAGCGAGCGACTTCATGCCGAAATAGTCGAGAAATTCCCTGGTCGTGGCATATACCGAAGGCCGCCCCGGCACGTCTCGATGACCAACGACACGCACCCATTCGCGCTCGAGCAGCATACGCATGATGTTGGTCGAGACCGCGACACCGCGGATATGTTCGATCTCGCCACGCGTGATCGGCTGTCGGTAGGCAATCAATGCGAGCGTCTCGAGCAGAGCACGCGAATAGCGTGGCTTTCGTTCTTCCCACAACCGGCCGACTCTTTCAGCGTACTCGGCGCGCGCCTGGAATCGATAGCCGCTGGCGACTTCCATAAGTTCGACGCCGCGGCCGGCGTAGTCATTCTGCAGATCGGCAAGTACTTCGAGCAGCGCTTCGCGGCTCGGTGCAGCAGAGCCGTCCTCCTCGAAAAGTTTCGCCAACCGCTCCACGTTCAACGGCTGATCGGACGCCATCAGCATCGCTTCGATGGCCGGTTTGAGATCCTGCGGATTCATGTTGCGCTCTCCGCTCGACTCACGCGACGAGCTTGACATAGATGGGTTCACGCTCGCCGTTCTGCACGATTTCGATGAGCGCGTTCTTGAGCAGTTCGAGGATCGCAATCAATGTCACCACCGCACCGGCACGCCCTTCGCTGGCCGCAAAGAAATCGTGAAACGCCGTGAAAGTTTCACGTTCCGCGCGTGACAGAACCGCGGTCATGCGTTCACGCACCGACAATGACTCACGTCGCACACTGTGTTCGGCATACATGTCGGCGCGGCGTAGAACGTCGCGGAACGCCGTCAGCAGCGCATCGAGCGTGAGATCCGGCAGTGCGGTCGGCGTCAGCGGCCGCGAAAAATCGACGACTACGCCGAACCAGTCGCGCTCCATGCGTGGCAGGACGTCGATATCTTCGGCAGCTTTCTTGAAGCGCTCGTATTCCTGCAGCCGGCGTACCAGCTCCGCGCGCGGGTCGTCTTCTTCGGCCTGTTCCGACCGCGGCCGCGGCAGCAACATGCGCGATTTGATTTCCGCCAGCATCGCCGCCATCACGAGATACTCGGCCGCGAGTTCGAGCTTGATCTCCTGCATCAGGTCGATGTACGACATGTACTGCTCGGTGATGCGCGCGATTGGAATATCGAGAATATCGAGATTCTGCCTCTTGATCAGATACAGCAGCAGATCGAGCGGTCCTTCGAATGCTTCGAGAAAGACTTCCAGCGCATCCGGCGGAATGTATAGATCCCGGGGTGGTTCGGTAATCGGCATTCCGTGCACGACCGCGAACGGCATTTCCGCCTGGCGAGGTACGTCGGCCAGGAGCGCGGCCGGTGCTTCAGTACTCATGTTGGCAACGCGATCAACGATAGACCAGGTTCATGGCCTGGCGGACGTCTTCGAGCGTGTCACGGGCGACGTCGCGCGCCGCTTCGCAACCTTCATCGATGATGGCGCGGACCATGTCGCGGTCGCCAAGAAATTCCGCGCTGCGCTCGCGTATCGGTTGCTGCTCGGCCAGCACGGCGTCGATCAACGGCTGCTTGCAATCGAGGCAACCGATACCGGCCGTGATGCAGCCTTCACGAGCCCACTGGCGCACGCTGTCACTGGAATAGATCTCGTGGAATTTCCACACTGGGCATTTCTGCGGGTCGCCGGGATCCGCACGCCGCACCCGGGCCGGGTCGGTTGGCATCGTGCGCAATTTCTGCGTGACGGATTCCGGTGCTTCGCGCAGCCCGATAGTATTGTTATAGGACTTCGACATCTTTTCGCCGTCGAGCCCTGGCAGTTTCGATTCCGGCGTCAGCAGCGCATGTGGTTCAGGCAGTATGACCTTGCCGCCACCTTCCAGATAACCGAGGAGGCGCTCGCGATCGCCGATGCTGATGTTCTGCTGTGATTCGAGCAGCGCGCGCCCTTTCTCGAGTGCGCTGAGATCGCCGCCCTCCTGGTAAGTGCGTCGGATCTCGAAATAGAGCTTGCTGTTCTTGCGCCCCATCTTCTGCGCCGCCGCTTCAGCTTTCTCTTCGAAGCCGGGCTCGCGTCCGTAAATGTAGTTGAAGCGCCGCGCGACTTCGCGCGCCATTTCGATATGCGCGACCTGATCTTCCCCGACCGGGACATGGCCAGCTTTATAAATGAGTATGTCGGCAGCCTGCAGCAGTGGATAGCCGAGGAACCCGTAGGTCGAAAGATCGCGCTCTTTCAGTTTGTCCTGCTGATCTTTGTAGCTCGGCACGCGTTCCAGCCAGCTGATAGGGGTCATCATCGACAGCAGCAGGTGCAGTTCGGCATGCTCCGGAACGCGCGACTGAATGAACAGCGTAGCCTCGCCGGGATTGATCCCGACCGACAGCCAGTCGACAACGATGTCATAGACGGAATCGCCGATGATCGAGGTGTCTTCATAGCTCGTCGTCAGTGCGTGCCAATCGGCGACAAAGAAGAAACATTCGTATTCGTGCTGGAGCTCCACCCAGTTCTTGAGCACACCATGGTAGTGGCCGAGATGGAGCTGTCCGGTCGGGCGCATACCGGACAGGACACGGCGATTGGCGGCGATAGTCATGCACTCAAAGCCTTATGGGTAAACTGAAGGCCGGTACGCTGTCTGACGGCGGGTAACGACCACGAAATCAGATGCCGAGCGCGGTCATGGCGTGAACGAGCGCGGCAAACAGCGGATGCATGATGCGCTCAAACGCCCCACTGACGACCAGCAACGCAACCAGGACGAGTCCATAGATGCCGATGCGGTTGTAGCGAGCTGCCCAGGCGGGCGGCAGCAGGCTGCTGACGATTCGGCTGCCGTCCAGCGGCGGAATGGGGACAAGGTTGATGATCATGATGGCTGCGTTGAACATTATCCCTGCCTGGCACATGTAGATCAAAGCAGGCCAGTTCAACGATGTCTGGCGCGCGACCAACGCCAGCACCAGCCAGCCGAGCAGCATCACAGCATTGGCCCCCGGTCCGGCAGCGGCGACGAGTGCGATACCGAGACCTTGCGGCTGCAGACGCTGCCAGCGCACCGGCACCGGCCTCGCCCACCCGAAAACAACCGGATAGCCGAGTTCGCGGGTACTGAACCACAACACCAGCGGGACCAGCACGGTGCCAACCGGGTCGACGTGGCGCAGTGGGTTCAACGACAAGCGGCCCTGCTCGGCCGCCGTAGTGTCGCCGAGTTGAAGCGCCATCCAGCCGTGCGCGACCTCGTGGACGGTCACAGCCAGCACTGCCGGAAGCAGGATCACGAGCGCGGTTACCAGGGTTTCCATGACCGCGTCATTCGAGATCCGTAATCCGCGACACGTCACCTTTGCCGCTGCGGCGCAAAGTTGGACGGTCTTCCGTCAGGTCGATGATCGTCGTCATCTCGATGCCGATATTGCCGGCATCGACGACGCCGTCGACTGCATGGCCCAGTTGTTCGTCGATGTCCTCCGGATCCGCAAAGGGTAGCGCTATGGCGTCGTTCATCACCGTCGAAGCCAACAAAGGCTCGCTGAACGCAGCGAGCAGCTCATGCACGAAAGGATGGGCCGGGATACGCAGGCCGACCATGCGGCGTTTCGGATCCTGCAATCGTCGCGGCGTTTCGCGGGTGGCCGGTAGAATGAAGGTATAGGGTCCCGGGGTGAGCATCTTGATCAGGCGGAATGCAGCGTTTGAGACTTTAGCGTAAGTCGCCAGATTGGCGACGTCGGCGCACAACAGCGTGAAATAATGATCGCGCTCGATATGACGGATAGCGCGGATACGATCTTCGGCCTGTTTGTTGCCGACTTTGCACACCAGCGAATAGCAGGCGTCGGTCGGGCAAACCAGCACACCGCCGGCGTCGAGAATAGCACTCGCCTGCGCCACCAGGCGTTTCTGTGGATGCGTGGCGTGCACCCGGATATAAAGGGATTTCATGCGCGTCGTATCGTGAGCAGTGTGCGGCAGAACGAACGGAATCGCGGCGCTGGCGTAGTCTCGCGCCTGCGCGCAGGCGGTCACTCACCGGGTGAACTAACCGCGTGGATTAGCAATGGTACCGGCAGCTGGCCAGGGAATTTCGCATCAGGCACACTGCCGACAGTTTCATCAGGCACCCACGTGCCTTCCAGGAGCATGCTACACCATGGCAGCATTTTCGGCAGCGCGGCGTACCCAGATAAGGCCTGTGGCGGGCTGTGGATCGACAGGAATCGACCCAGCGTGAACAGGCCCGCGGACCGCAGCGAGCGCCTGCACCGGACCTTGACCGCGGCATTCGCGCCAGAGGCCTTGGAGATAGTCGATGAAAGTCACCTGCACGCCGGGCATGCCGGTGCCCGCGACGGCAAAGGTCATTTCCGCATTCGTATTGTCAGCGCCGAGTTCACCGGCCTGCCGGCCCTGAAACGCCATCGGCTCGTGTTCAGCGCCGTTGACGAACTCATGCGTACCGATATTCATGCGCTCAGCATCGACGCTCGCGCCCCGAATGAATAATGCGCTGGATGTGTCTGCTGGCGCGATAGCGCTCGCAGCGGCGCGACCGTTGTGACAGCGGCCGCGCCAGGAGCGACCTTGGCGCTGACAGTCGCGCTGATCGAGCGCGCGTCGGTTACGCCGGCCGACGCGGGATGCCTCGATCTCATCGGTGCACGGCTGCACGCTGCCGGCTTTTCCGTACACCGGCTGCCGTCGGGCCAGGTCGACAATCTTTGGGCAGTCCGTGGCACCAGTGGACCGTGTTTAGCGTTTGCCGGACATACCGATGTCGTTCCGCCTGGACCGCTGGCGTCATGGACGAGCCCGCCGTTCGAACCGCAGGTGCGCGACGGGCGCCTGTACGGTCGCGGCGCGGCTGACATGAAAGGCAGTCTTGCAGCGATGGTCGTCGCAGCGGAACGTTTCGTTGCCGCGCATCCCGTGTGCCGGGGTCGTCTCGGTTTTCTGCTCACCTCCGATGAAGAAGGCCCGGCCACCGATGGCACTGTCAAGGTCGTCGAGTATCTGGCCAGCCGTGGCGAACTGCCTGACTGGTGCATCGTCGGTGAACCGAGCAGCAACGCGCTCCTCGGCGACACCCTTCGGGTCGGTCGACGCGGTTCGTTGAATGGCCATCTGCAGGTACACGGTACGCAGGGGCATGTTGCCTATCCCGAGCGGGCGGATAATCCGATACACCGCGCGCTGACTGCGCTGACCGAACTCACGGCAACACGCTGGGACGAAGGCAACGCCCATTTTCCGCCGACCTCACTGCAGATCTCGAATATTCACGGCGGCACCGGTGCGGAAAACGTCATTCCGCAGGATCTCGAGGTGCGTTTCAATTTCCGCTTTTCGACCGAACATACGGCGGCTTCGCTGCGCGCTGCAGTCGAGGGCCTGCTGATCCGGCATGAACTGCGCTACACCCTGGTCTGGCATCTGTCCGGCGAGCCGTTCCTCACTGCCGGCGGTCGATTGGTCGAAACGACTGCCGCCGTCGTCGCCGAGCGGCTCGGTGTGACGCCGGAGCGCTCGACCGGTGGTGGCACTTCCGACGGCCGCTTCATCGCGCCACGCGGTGTTCAACTGGTCGAACTCGGTCCGATCAATGCCACCATCCACAAAGTCGACGAATGCGTGGATGTGAACGAACTCGACGCGCTGACCGATGTATACGCCTTGATCATGGAGCGTATGCTGGCGGATTGACCGGATGCAACGCCGGTGCGCCATTTGAGTGCAGTGGCGCTGTCGGAGCCCCGGCACCATGAAGAATGTAAAAGGGGCCACCAGGGCCCCTTTTACGTTTACGACGATGTCGCGACGATCAATGCGCAGCGGCTTTGATGTCGAACTGCTCTTCTTCGGTCGAACCGGTTAACGCGGTGACCGAGGACTGGCCACCCTGGATCACGGTCGTCACGTCATCGAAATACCCGGCACCGACTTCCTGCTGATGGCTGGCGAAGGTGTACCCACGTTTGGCGGCGGCAAATTCGGGTTCCTGAACCATTTCGACGTAGGCCGTCATACCGCGATCGACGTAGTTGTTGGCAAGGTCGAACATGTTGTACCACATGTTATGAATACCAGCCAAAGTGATGAACTGGTACTTGTAGCCCATGGCGCCGAGTTCGCGCTGGAAGCGCGCAATGGCGGCATCGTCCAGATTCTTTTTCCAGTTGAACGACGGCGAGCAGTTGTAAGCCAGCAGTTGATTCGGGAACTGCTTCTTGATTGCCTCGGCGAAGCGTTTCGCCTCGTCCATGTCTGGCACTGCGGTCTCGCACCACAGCAGATCTGCATACGGGGCGTAGGACAGACCGCGATCAATGGCCTGGTCGAGACCGGCGTTGGTGACGTAGAACCCCTCTGCAGTACGTTCGCCAGTGACGAAACGTTGATCGCGCTCGTCGATTTCGGTCGTCAACAGCGAAGCGGCGTTGGCATCGGTACGCGCCAGAACTATCGTCGGCACTCCCATCACGTCAGCCGCCAGACGCGCGGCGACCAGTTTCTGGATTGCCTCCTGCGTCGGAACCAATACCTTGCCGCCCATGTGCCCGCACTTCTTGACCGAGGCCAGTTGGTCTTCGAAATGAACGCCAGCGGCGCCTGCTTCGATCATGTTCTTCATCAGTTCATAGGCGTTCAGCACGCCACCGAAACCGGCTTCAGCATCCGCCACAATGGGGGCGAAATAGTCAATTTTGCCGCCACCTTTCTGCCACTGGATCTCGTCAGCGCGCTTGAACGCGTTATTGATCCGCCGAACCATCGTCGGCACGGAATCGACAGCGTACAAGGACTGGTCCGGGTACATCGTCTCGGAGGTATTGCCGTCGGCGGCGACCTGCCAGCCGGACAGATAGATGGCTTTGACGCCGGCCTTGACCTGCTGCACCGCCTGCCCGCCGGTGACAGCACCGAGGCACGGAACAAACGCTTCTTCGTTGACCAGTTTCCACAGCTTTTCGGCGCCGCGCGTGGCGAGCGTATGTTCGATGCGGATGCTGCCACGCAGTCGGACGACATCTTCCGCCGAATACGGGCGCGTGATGCCGACCCAACGGGGATTGGTGGCCCAGTCCTGTTTCAGCTGCGTTGCTTGATCCTCAAATGACGACATGCTCGTTCTCTCCTGCCAGGTTTTTCAATGGCGCGCGATGGTAAACCTACCGGTCAGCCCCTTCAACAAACCTGGCCGTGCGCAGGTCACGCCGTCACGTTTGTTGTCTTTCGCTTGAACTGCCGCCGTCGTGAGCCTGCTGTGGCCTCAGGCTGAACCGGACATGCGCCATTACGTCCGCGCGAGGCATCATTTTGAAGCTACGCTGCAGTGCACCAAATGTCAACCTTACGCAATGACAGGTTGATTGTTTCGCGCGCCGCGGTGACAGTGGGGCGTAGCGCCGGAATGGCAGGGCAGTCGACGGCGTGTGCGACAGCCATTGTCGCCCACCGTATAATTTTTGGCGCAGTTCCCGGCGGGCGGGGCAGACTACGGAACATCATGGCAAAAGACGTCCCTAAACAGCATCAGGACACCGGCATCGCGGTACAGGAGGCGCGCCCGAAACTTAAGAAGCCGCCGCTGTACAAGGTGATCATGCTTAATGACGACTACACGCCGATGGAATTCGTCGTCCACGTGCTTGAAAAGTTCTTCAGTCTGAACCGGCCGACCGCGACGCGGGTCATGTTGCAGGTCCATACCCAAGGCAAAGGCGTGTGCGGTATATTCACCCACGAGATCGCGGAAACGAAAGTGTCACAGGTCAATGCATATGCGCGCGATAACCAACATCCGCTGCTGTGCACTTTGGAACTCGACTCCTGAACGGTAACTAGAGGGATCCGCTGTGCTAAGCAAAGAGCTCGAAGTCACGCTCAACATGGCCTTCAAGGAGGCCCGCGAGCAACGCCACGAATTCATGACCGTCGAGCATCTGCTGCTGGCGCTCCTGGACAACCCGACTGCGGCAAAAGTGCTGCGCGCCTGCGGGGCCGATCTCAACGCACTGCGCCGCCAACTCGCCGAGTTCATTCGCGAAAGTTCGCCACTGCTGCCGGATGACGAAGACCGCGACACGCAGCCGACGCTCGGTTTCCAGCGGGTACTGCAACGAGCCGTATTCCACGTTCAGTCTTCAGGTAAGAAGGAAGTGAACGGCGCCAACGTTCTCGTCGCCATTTTCGGCGAACGCGAATCGCATGCGGTCTATCTGCTCAATCAGCAGAACATCGCGCGCCTCGATGTCGTCAATTGCATTTCGCACGGCATTTCAAAAGTATCTGACGACGAAACGAATGAGACACCGCCAGCGCCTAACGAAGAAGACGGCGGCGACCCCGAAGCCTCCAATTCGGCGCTGACCGCGTACACGACCAATCTGAACGAGCAGGCAGCTGCGGGCAAGATTGACCCGCTGATCGGCCGCCAGGATGAAATCGAACGCACCATCCAGATCTTGTGCCGCCGACGCAAGAACAATCCGCTGTTCGTCGGCGAAGCCGGTGTCGGCAAAACGGCGATAGCCGAAGGGCTGGCCAAGAAGATTGTCGACGGCGAAGTGCCGGAAGTGATCGAGAATTCGACCATCTATTCACTCGACCTCGGCGCGCTGCTGGCTGGAACAAAATACCGTGGCGATTTCGAGAAACGCCTGAAAAACGTGCTGGCCCAGTTGAAACGTGAGCCGGGCGCCGTGTTGTTCATCGACGAGATCCACACCATCATCGGTGCCGGCGCCGCTTCCGGCGGCGTGATGGATGCCTCGAATCTGATCAAACCGATGCTCGCTTCCGGTGATTTGAAGTGCATCGGTTCAACGACTTTCCAGGAATACCGTGGCATTTTCGAAAAAGACCGCGCGCTGGCCCGTCGCTTCCAGAAAATCGATGTAGGCGAGCCGAGCGAAGACGAAGCGGTCAAGATCCTGCAGGGTCTGAAATCGCGATTCGAGGATCATCACGACGTCCGCTACACCAATCAGGCGTTGCGCTCTGCAGTCGAATTGACCAGCCGCTATATCAATGACCGTCACCTGCCCGACAAGGCGATCGACGTCATCGACGAAGCGGGCGCGCGGCAGCGACTGATGCCGGCATCTAAACGGCGAAAGACCATTGGTGTCAGCGACATCGAAGAAATCGTGGCCAAGATTGCGCGCATTCCGCCGAAAGCCGTGTCGTCGTCTGATCGCGACGTACTGCGCAATCTGGAGCGCGATCTGAAGATGGTGGTATTCGGTCAGAACGAAGCCATCGAAAGTCTGGCGGCGGCGATCAAAATGTCCCGCTCCGGGCTCGGCAGTGTCGAAAAACCCATCGGCTCCTTTCTGTTTGCCGGCCCTACCGGCGTCGGCAAGACTGAGGTTACACGCCAGCTCGCGCGCATACTTGGCATCGAGCTGATCCGTTTTGATATGTCGGAGTACATGGAGCGACATACGGTCTCGCGACTGATCGGCGCGCCGCCGGGCTACATCGGTTACGACACCGGCGGCCTGCTGACCGAAGCGGTGACCAAGCAGCCGCACGCAGTTCTGCTGCTGGACGAAATGGAAAAAGCACATCCCGACGTGTTCAACATCATGCTGCAGGTCATGGACCACGGCACGCTGACGGACACCAACGGACGCAAGACGGATTTCCGCAACGTGATCATCGTCATGACGACGAACGCCGGAGCTGAACGCATGAGCCGGTCTTCGGTCGGTTTTACGCGCCAGGATCACTCGGGCGACGCGCTGGCTGAAATCAAGCGCATGTTCAGCCCGGAATTCCGTAACCGGCTCGATGCGATCATCAAGTTCGGTGCTCTCAGTCCGGAAACCATCAGCCACGTGGTTGACAAGTTCCTGGTCGAACTCGAAACCCAGCTCGACAGCAAGAAAGTCAGCATCGATGTCGACAGCCCTGCCCGACTATGGTTGGCCGAGCACGGTTATGATCCGATCATGGGCGCGCGGCCGATGAGCCGACTGATCCAGGACAAAATCAAGAAACCGCTGGCCGAGGAACTGTTGTTCGGTCGTCTGGCCAACGGTGGTCACGTCAATATCGGCGTCAAGGATGGCGAGCTGGCCATCGAACTCGAGACCGAGACCGCCTCCACGACCTGAACAGCCACCGAAGGACCCTGGTCCTGATCTGGCGTATTGCGCAGACGGCGGCCTCAGGCCGCCGTTCTTTTAGTCGTCACCCTTGACCTGTCAATCCAGGTTCGGAGCAACACCATGGTCCAGAATGTCAAACAGGTCGGGCCGCACACTTTTCGCGAAACTTTCGGCCGTTATTACGAAGATTTCGAAATCGGTCACTGCTACCAGCATCGCCCTGGCCGCACCATCAACGAGACCGACAACACCTGGTTCACCTTGCTGACGATGAATACGCATCCGCTGCATTTCGACGCTGAGTACGCCAAGGCATCCGAATTTGGCCGACCCCTCGTCAACAGCGCGTTTACGGTTTCGCTTGTCGTCGGCATGAGTGTCAGCGACGTCAGCCAAAAAGCCATCGCCAATCTCGGCTGGAAGGAAATCCGCCTGCCCGCTCCGGTCTTCGTCGGCGATACGCTTTATGCGGAATCAGAAGTGTTGGACAAGCGGGAGTCAAAATCACGACCGACGGCCGGCATCGTCACGGTCAAGACGATTGGCCGGAACAGCGACGGCACCGTCGTGTGTGACTTCGATCGCAGCATGCTGATCCCTAAACGCGGGCACGCCGTTGAAGACCGCGCTGACTATTGATAAATCACCTCAACGCAGGACTTTCACCAACACCGCCGAGTTGCGCTGAAAGTTATAGGCGTCGAGGCGTTCAACCGGCAGCTCGGACAACGGCGCCTGGACATAGCCGCGCTCGTTGAACCACTGCGTGGCCTGGGTCGTCAAGACAAATATCGACTGAAGACCTGATTCGCGTCCGCGACGTTCCAGTTCGTCCAGCAGAGTGTCGCCGAACTGGCCGCCACGATAATCGGGATGCACGGCGATGCAGGCAATTTCGGCAGTGCTGTGCGCGGCGTAGGGATACAGCGCGCCGCAGGCGATGACTGTGCTCTCGCGCAGCATGACGACAAAATGGTCAATCTCCGATTCCAGCTTTTCGCGCGAACGTTTGACCAGGATGCCCTGCTCTTCGAGCGGCTGCACCAGTTGCAGGATGCCGCCGACATCTTCGACCCGTGCTTCGCGCAGGTGATCGAAAGGCGCACTACTCAGCATCGTGCCGACGCCATCGCGAGTGAACAGTTCACGCAATATCGCGCCATCCAGATGACGGCCAATCACGTGCACGCGTTCGACCCCGAGCTGGCAGGCGCGAATGGCCGTCTCGAGCAGTTCGTTGTCGAGCGTATCGGCTTGGCCTGCACGCCCGATGTCATCGCGCAGCTCGCGCGCCTGGCGCAAAGTCAATTGCCGGCAGAGCTGGCCAGCCGCGTCGACGACGCCTTCGCGTTCGCTGATCAGAATGAGCTTGGCAGCATTCAGCTCGCTTGCCACCGTCGCCGCCAGGTCTTTCGCTTTCAGATTGAACAGCTCGCCGGTCGGCGAATAGCCGAGCGGCGGCAGCAGTACTATCTCACCATTGTCCAGCCGCGACTCGATGGCGCCACGGTCGATGGAACGGACCAGCCCGGTGAAGACAAGATCGACACCGTCGATAATTCCAGCGGGTCGCGCCAGCACGAAATTGCCGCCGGCAACTTTGCTGCCAGCTGCTGCGAGAGGCCCGCCACGGCTGCCGAAAGAGAACGCTGATTCGATATCCAGACGCATCGCCCCGACCACTTCACGAACCGCATCCATGGTTTCGCGTGAGCTGACCCGCAACTCCCCGACAACGTGCGGCGAGATGCCGCGTGCCGCCAGTCGGCGCTCGATCTGGGGCCGCGCGCCGAACACCACGACCAAGCGCACGCCGACCGCTGCCAGCAGCAGCAGGTCACGAACCTGAAACGCGAACGCAGCGTCGTCGACCGCTTCGCCGCCGAAATACACGACGAACGTCCTGCGCCGATGGCGATGAAAGTACGGCGACACTTCGCGCAGCCAGGCGACAAGCGCCTCGCCGCTGACGGTCCAGGCAGTATCAGTCATAGCCGAAATACCCGAGAGAGCGCCGAGAAATTCCTTGTCTGCACCTTGCGGCCATGACACAGGCACCTGAAACGTAGCAATCTCGCATTCTACACGCTCGCTCAAGCTTGCTTCGACGCCTGCACGCGCAGGCGTTATGATCCGCAACCCCGTCAAGCGAGGGCTACCAAGGACCCTGGTCCTTCAGCCTGCGCAGCCGGATTCTCGACGCAGCCACTCGACTTTATCCGGAGTACCCGCATGGCGCCCAAACTGAACAAGATTAGCGAACGCATCACACAACCCCGAGCGCAAGGCGCTTCACAGGCGATGCTGTATGGCACCGGTCTGACCGAAGCGGATCTGGCCAAAGCTCAGGTCGGTATCGCCAGCGTGTGGTTCGAGGGCAATCCCTGCAATATGCATCTGCTCGACCTGGCCGCAGCGGTCAAGCAGGGCGTGCAGGAAGCCGGCATGGTCGGCATGCGTTTCAACACGGTTGGCGTCAGCGATGCCATATCGATGGGCACGCGTGGCATGAGTTTCTCGTTGCAATCGCGTGATCTGATCGCCGATTCGATCGAGACCATCATGGGCGGGCAATGGTACGACGCCAATATTTCCATCCCGGGCTGCGACAAGAACATGCCGGGCTGCCTGATCGCGATGGGCCGCCTCAACCGGCCGGCCCTCATGGTTTACGGCGGCACCATCAAGCCCGGCTATGCCAAGGGCCTGCCGGTCGACATCGTCTCCGCATTTCAGAGCTATGGTTCCTATATCGCTGGCAGTATTGACGAGTCAACACGCAGCGATATCGTGCGCAATGCCTGCCCCGGCGCCGGCGCCTGCGGCGGCATGTATACGGCCAATACCATGGCTTCGGCGATCGAGGCCATGGGCATGACGCTGCCCTACAGCTCCTCGGTACCGGCTGTTGACCCCGCCAAGCTCGACGAGTGCCGCCGCGCCGGCGCGGCCATCCGCTACCTGCTCGAACACGATATCAAGCCGCGCGACATCATGACGCGCACCGCGTTCGAAAACGCGATGGTCACCATCACCGTACTCGGCGGTTCGACCAATGCCGTGCTGCACCTGATTGCGATGGCGCGCGCCGTCGGCGTGCCGCTGACCATCGACGATTTCCAGACCGTCAGCGATCGCGTGCCGTTCCTTGCCGACCTGAAGCCGAGCGGGCGTTACGTGATGGAAGACCTGCATAAAGTCGGCGGCATTCCGGCCGTACTCAAATTCCTGCTCGAGAGCGGCTACATCGACGGCTCAGCGCTGACCGTGACCGGTAGAACACTGGCCGAGAATCTCGCCGATCTGCCGGGACTCACAGCCGGACAGGACGTCATCCGGCCGCTGTCGAATCCGATCAAGGCCAGCGGCCACATCCAGATCCTGCGCGGCAATCTCGCTCCGGGCGGCGCGGTGGCCAAGATCACCGGCAAGGAAGGCCTGCGTTTCGAGGGCCCGGCACGCGTCTACGATTGTGAGGAAGACATGCTGGCCGGCCTCGAGCGCAAAGAAATCGGCAAAGGCGATGTTGTCGTCATTCGCTACGAGGGCCCCAAAGGCGGTCCCGGCATGCCGGAGATGTTGACGCCGACTTCGGCCATCATGGGTGCCGGTCTCGGCAGCGATGTCGCCTTGATCACCGACGGACGTTTCTCTGGCGGCTCACACGGGTTCATCGTTGGTCACGTTGTACCGGAAGCGCAGGACGGCGGTCCCATAGCGTTGCTGGTGAGCGGCGACATCATCACGCTCGACGCCGAGACCAACGAAATCAGTGTGGCGGTCAGCGCCGCTGAACTCGAGCGCCGGCGTCAGGGCTGGACGGCGCCTGCATTCAAAGCGGAACGTGGCACACTGTTCAAGTATATCCGCACCGTCAAGAATGCCTCGGAAGGGTGCGTGACGGACGAATAGATCACGTCACTCACGCTCAGGATACAACCAGGAAACGAGACAACGGCTACATCGCTTTCTTGTAGTCGTTGTAATACTTCATTACGCGCCTGACGTAGGTCTCGGTTTCTTTATAGGGCGGGATGCGCCGGCCATTGTTAATGACGGCGTTCTCGCCGGCGTTATACGCAGCAATGGCCAGCACGAGATTGTTGTCGAACAGGGTCAGCAGGTCGCGCAAGTAGCGTGTGCCACCGGCGACATTGGAGACCGGGTCGCGCCGGTTGCGTACGCCGTAGCGCTGCGCCGTGCCCGGCATCAATTGCATCAAGCCGACCGCGCCGGCAGTCGACACGGCATCGGGATCGTAGGCCGACTCTGCGGTTATCACGGCATGCAATAAGGCCGGCGGCAGTTGATGTATTTTCGCAGCTTGGGCGATCGTCGGTTCGTATTTTTTTCGATTTTTCGAGAAACCACCGTAGCTTACCTTCGCTTCCTGCCAACCTTTCCAGGTTTTGACCAATAGGCGATAGCCGCTGTGATCGGGCCTGTCGGTCAGATGGACGCGACCGTGATTATCGACATATTTGAAAATATCAGCGCCCGCGAGCAGCGGGATGGCGACCATGGCGACGCCGACTAGGAAGTAGAAAATCGACTTCTTCATGGTAGGGCGTTTTTACTTGTTTTAAAGTGAATTATTGGAACATTGTATAACATCATGAAAAATATTCAATTATCTTTACAAGAATAATTGCATATCGGCGGCCAGCCGGTCGTCGCGCATGAGCCCGATGCCGCCACTACGATGGTTGTCCGCCAATTTGACCGGCTACGGCTTCACACTATCGAAGACGCAGCAGGCCTGCACCACGATGGCAGCCCAAATTATCGTTTTGAAACAAAATATTAAAGTCAGTTGATGAAAATCTCAGCGGTTACGGCGGCGCTCACGGCTTCTCGCCAGCCATGTCCGGGGGCAGTGCGAAGCCGACGAGTACGGCCAATTCCTTCGGCTGCATGACGCGCACAATTTGCCGGCCGGCGATGACCCATGTCGGATAGTTACGGATGCCGGCCATTTCGCACGTCGTCGCACGGGGCGCTTTGGGGCCGTTAGGCGAACATTCGACGTAAGGCAGCGCGGCGGCGGCGGCACCGAACAGCGCTTTCTGCTGCTGGCAATGCGGGCACCAGTAAGCACCATAGAACGTCGCGCCGGCCGCTTTCAGTTGCGTCGCCAGCCCGCTCAGATAGGGATCAGCTGCGGTGCGGCCGGCGAACCCGCCTGCCTGCAGATGCATGGCGAGCGCGACCACCACGGCGAGCGTCGCGCCATGCCCATGGCTGGCCAGGGTGCCGGGATGAACGCGGTCGAACTGCCCCGTTAAACTTGCGGCAAAAGCGGCCGTGAATAAGGCCGCTGAAGCCAGACAGTAAGGACAGGTCGCACCGATCACCAGCACCGAAACCGCCGTCAGGTAGATACTGATGACAAAGCCGGCCGTCGCCAGCAGCGCCAGTGTGCGACGCCGACGCGCGCGCGTGCCGGTGACTGCAGCGAGGGCCAGAATGAGGTAGCTGAACATCCCCCAGAGGGCGAGCGGCAAGCCGAGAAAACGCGACCACGGACTCGCCTGCACGATATCGCAGCCAGACCCGTCGGCACAGTAAGGCAGACCGCCGTCGGCGCCTGCGCCCCATAGCAGGACCGCGGTGAGGGCGATGCCGCTGAGCGCGATGACCAGCATCACGCGATCCGCGCCGAGCCGCGGCGCGCCGGGGCTCGGCGCCACAGCTGTCGACCGTGTTGTCGACACTTGAGCCGATGCCCTGCTACCGCTACGTTTCTTTCTGGCCACGCCAACGCTCCTGCTCGATTCCAGCGCATTCTACCTTGGCGGTGCGGCGTACTTTGCGGCCGCTTCGAGTAGACTTCGCGCAGGCCCTCCGGCAGGCCCAGACGAGGACCGAACATGCGTTATTCCCTGCGCGACCTGGCCGATACTTTTTCACTCGCCCATGACGGCGACCCTGCACTCGAACTCGGTGGCGTCTGCGGTCTGTCGGACGACCTGCCGGCGTGCCTTGCGTTCGTGACGTCGGACAACCTGGCACTGGCTGCGGCCAGCCGCCATATCCCGGCTTTCGTGACGACGCCGGGCAACGGCGTGCCAGGCAAAGCCAATCTCTACCATGCGCATCCGGAATATGCGATCGCGCGCATTGCCGCGCTGTTCGCGCCGTCTCAGCTTGGCGCAGCGCGCGGCATCGATCCGCGCGCCGTGATTGACAGTACTGCCGTCATTGAGAGCGACGTCTACATCGGTCCACATGTCGTGATTGGAGCGAACGTGCATGTCGGTGCGCGTACGCGCATCTTCCCCAATGTCGTCGTCATGGATCGCTCACGCATCGGTCCAGACTGCATTGTCTATCCGAACTGCACATTGCGGGAAGACAGTGAGCTCGGCGCCCGCGTTATCCTGCAACCGGGTGTGTCGATCGGCGGCGACGGTTACGGCTACGTCAACCACGAAGGCGCTCACGTGAAGATCCCGCAACTCGGTCGGGTCGTGCTCGAAGACGACGTCGAAGTCGGTGCCAATTCGACTATCGATCGTGCTCGGTTCAGCGAAACGCGCGTCGGTCGCGGGACCAAGGTAGACAATCTCGTCATGCTCGCGCACAACGTCGTTGTCGGAGAGGACTGCCTGCTCGTCTCGCAGGTCGGCGTTTCCGGCAGCACGCGACTAGGCAATCGAGTGACACTTGCCGGTCAGGTCGGCACGGTCGGCCACGTGACCGTCGTTGATGACGTCACAGTGCTCGGCAAAGGCGGCATCACCAAGGACATCCGCGAGGCCGGCATCTACGCCGGCATGCCGCTCAAACCTGCGCGCCTGTGGCGAAAAGCGATGGCCCGCCTGTACGCCGGATTGCGCTGAGGCGTAATTCAGGCTGACGGCGGAAAAACACCGGCGCGGGTCAGCATGGCGGGCATGGCCGCGCCGAGCTGGCTCTCGAGCCAACGCGCAGTGGCGATGATCTGCTGGATATCGACGCCGGTATGGCAGCCCATCCGTTCGAGCAGATACAGGACATCTTCCGTGCCGACATTGCCGGTAGCACCCGGTGCGAACGGACAACCGCCAACGCCGCCACAGCTTGCATCGATAATCCGCACGCCCGCCTCAACCGCGGCATAAACATTGCCGATGCCGGTATTGCGTGTGTTATGAAAATGCGCACGCAGAGGCGTCGCTCCGATGACCGGCAACACGGCCTCAACCAGGCGTCTCACGTCCGACGGTACAGCGACGCCGATGGTGTCGGCCAGGGCGATTTCAGCGACCCCCATGTCAGCCAGCCGGCGAGCAATCTCGACGACTCGCGCGGGCGCAACTTCGCCTTCGAACGGGCATCCGAAACTGGCTGCAATGGTGACGCCGAAAAAACGTGACGCAGCCTGCGCGCGACCGGCCATGGAAGCGACGACGTCGAGCATCTCGGCGCTGGTACGGCCTTGATTGCGCTGGCAGAACGTGTCGGTCGTGACAACAGCGCAGTTGATCTGATCGATGTCCGTTTCCAGCGCGCGGCTCAAGCCCTGGTCATTCAGCACGAGTCCGATATAGCGAACGCCAGCATGACGCGGCAGCTCGCGGATGACGGCATCCGCATCGGCCATCTGCGGCACGCGTTTGGGATTGACGAAACTCGCGACTTCAATCCGACGGATGCCGGCCGCCACCAGACGCTCGATGAAGCTCAGTTTGGTCGCCGTATCGACCAGCATCGGCTGACTCTGCAGACCATCGCGCGGACCGACGTCGACCATTTCTATCGATAGACTCATGGAGCACCTGTGCAGTTGCTGACGCAATGAGGAATTGTAGCCAATCGCAGGCTGATGGGCCCGGACGGTACATCCAAGCGAACAGTACCATCGTGCTCATCAGTCAGTCTGGACATTTGACCGTGACGCAAGCAAGAATGCCACGGTCCACTACAATCCTATTTCAGTCCCTTTTCACCGCAGCTGGCGGGACATTCCGCGCTGCCCGCGTATCGCACCCGTTACGCGCAAAACGCTCCAGCAGGCAAGCTTTACCATGAGCACATACGACTACGATCTTTTCGTCATTGGCGGCGGTTCCGGCGGCGTGCGCGCCGGCCGCATGGCAGCCGCGCTCGGTGCGCGGGTCGCTGTTGCCGAAGAGCGCCAGCTCGGCGGCACCTGTGTGAACGTCGGTTGCGTGCCCAAGAAGCTGTTGTCCTACGCCGCGCATTTCGCCGAAGACTTTCATGATGCGGCCGGTTTCGGCTGGACCGTCGGCGCAAGCGAGTTCGACTGGGCACAGCTTATCGCCAACAAGAATGAAGAAATAACGCGCTTGAACGGCATTTATGAGCGCCTGCTGGTCAATGCAGGCGCGACAATTCTGCGCGGCCACGCCACGCTGGTTGACGCCCATACGATTGCCATGGGTGAATCGCGATATACCGCCGAACGCATTCTGATTGCGACCGGTGGTTGGCCCCATGTTCCGGATTTTCCGGGCAGCGAACACGCCATCACTTCCAACGAAGCGTTCTTCCTCGAACGATTGCCGTCGCGGGTTGTGGTGGTCGGTGGTGGCTATATCGCCGTCGAATTCGCCGGCATCTTCAACGGTCTCGGCTGCGTTACGACTCAGCTCTATCGCGGCCCGCTGATCCTGCGCGGCTTCGATGACGATGCGCGAAACTTTCTCGCTGCGGAAATGCGCCGGAAGGGCGTCGATCTGCGCTGTGATACCGACGTTACCGCTATTTCGCGCGCACCGAACGGAAGTTTCGACCTCACGTTGCGCGATGGCAGTCATCTCGCCTGCGACCTGGTCATGTACGCGACCGGCCGCAAACCGGCGGTCGGAAGTCTTGGACTCGATACCTGCAGCGTGCGGCTCGACGAGCGCGGCGCAATCGTCGTCGACGAAAACTACCGGACCAGTGTGCCCTCGATTTATGCCATTGGGGACGTTACCGATAGAGTCAACCTGACGCCGGTCGCACTCGCCGAAGGCATGGCCCTGGTCTGGCACCTGTATCGCGATCAGGAGCGACCGGTAGACTATGAATACATTCCGAGCGCCGTGTTCTCACAGCCGAATCTCGCTACCGTGGGCTACACGGAAGCACAGGCACGCGAGAAATTCGGCGCTATCACCGTGTTCAAGTCGAGTTTCACACCGCTCAAACACACGCTGTCGAAAAGCGGTGAGAAGACCTTCATGAAGCTCATCGTGGACACAGCGAGCGACCGGGTGGTCGGTGCACACATGGTCGGCCCCGATGCCGGCGAAACGATACAGGGGCTGGCCGTCGCGCTCAAAGCCGGCGCGACCAAGGCGGTCTTCGATCGCACGATTGGCATACATCCGACGTCGGCCGAAGAATGGGTGACGATGCGCGAACCGGTTTAACGATTACCCGGAATTGACAATCGCACGCCGGCTGACCAGCAGGAACCGCGCAATCAACATCGCGCCCGCGCTCCATAGCGCCGCTGTCAATCCGATCCAGATGCCCTGTGCGCCGTGGCCGAAAACGATGCCGAGGCCGTAAGCGAGGCCGAAACCGACGCCCCAGTAATTGGCCGCGTTGATCAGCAACGGAACGCGGGTGTCTTTGAAGCCGCGCAGAGCGAATGCTGCAGCGACCTGAATGCCGTCACCAATCTGCAGCCATGCGGCAATGCCGAAAAGCAGCACACTCAGTTCGACGACGGCGACGTCCGTCGAATAGATCTGCGTGATGCGCTGCGCAAACCACATCGTGGTGGTCCCGGAGACCAGCGTTATGACCGCACACAAGCCCAGACCGGTCAGGCCGATACGCCGCGCGCCAACAGCGTCGCCTCGACCGACTGCCTGCCCGACACGCACTGTCAGCGCCATCGCAAAGCCCAGTGGCACCATGAAAACCAGTCCGGAGTAGTTCAACACCACCTGGTGCGCTGCGATCGCCGCTGTGCCGAGTTGCCCCATCAACAGCGCCACCATGGTGAACAGCCCCGACTGCAGAAACAGCGACATGCCGATAGGCGCGCCCAACGTCAACAATCGGCGCAGCGACTGCAGATCTGGTGGCTCGAATGCCCGACCAATCTGGAACCGTCGATAGTAAGGCGTGCAGCGGATATGCCCGGCAAGCATCGCAAACATCAGCCAGAAACCGATGCCGTTGCCGAGTCCGCAGCCTATCGCACCCAACGGCGGCAAGCCCAATTGACCGTAGATCAGCGCATAGTTCAGCAACACGTTGACAGGCAGCGCGATGCTCATCACGACCATGATTGGAATCGTGCGCCCGACGCCTTCGTTCATCTGCTTGAGTACGTGATAACCGTAAGCAGCGGGTACTCCCCACGACAGTGCGTCGAGGTAACCCTGCGCGAGGCGACTGACTTCCGGCTCGATACCAAGCACGGCGAGCACCGGCGAAACTCGTCGCATGGCTACGATCACGAGCACTGAAATGAACGCACCCAACCACAGGCCCTGGCGCGTATCATGGCCGATGGCGAGATCGCGCCCTGCGCCGAAATGCTGAGCAACCGTCGGACCGAGCGCCATAACGACGCCGAGGCCGAGCAGGAACAGCACAATCCACAGTCCCGAACCGAGAGCGACACCCGCCAGCTGCTCCGGCCCCAGTCGCGATGTCATCAGTGTATCGGCAGTGGCTACACCGATACTGGCGATATTGTTGATGATCAGCGGTCCGCCCACCGCGAACAGCCCGCGCAGATCAGCCAGCAACTGCCTGCGTGGTTGCAACACCGGCGCCGGCGCTCTCGCGTGCGAACCCGTTGTCACGCGATTCGGGCGATGGTCGGTACCGCGGCGAGCAGCTTGCGCGTATAGGCGTGTCTCGGCTGATGCAATACGTCGTCGATAGCGCCGTACTCGACAATACGGCCCTGATACATGACCGCGACGTAATGTGCGAGATAGGCGACGACGCCGATATTGTGCGTAACAAACAGATAGCTCAAGCCGAGCGTCTGCTGCAGGTCGCGCAGCAATTCAAGAATTTGTGCCTGCACCGAGACATCCAGTGCGCTGGTCGGTTCGTCGCAAACGATCAACCGTGGCTCGACTGCCAGCGCCCGCGCTATACAGATGCGCTGGCGCTGGCCGCCAGAGAATTCGTGCGGATATCGCCAGGCGTAATCCGGATCCAACCCGACCTGTTCGAGCAGCCTGGCGACACGGCGCCCTCGCTCAGGGCGCGTACCACCGATATTCTGCGCAAGCATCCCTTCCTGGATGATGTCGCTGACCACCATGCGTGGATTCATCGACGCATAGGGATCCTGGAATACGATCTGCAATTGCTGGCGATATCGCCGCAGCGCTGCCGCATCGAGCGTTGCAAGATCGACACCCGCGTACGATACCTGCCCGGCATGGAGCGGCGTCAGACGCAGAATGCCGCGGCCCATACTTGTTTTCCCCGATCCGGATTCGCCGACCAGCGCGAGCGTGCGCCCTTCGGCAATCTCAAGATCGACACCGTCCACTGCTTTGACATAGCCAGCAGTACGCCGGAACACACCACTGCGTATCGGGAAATAGACTTTCAGACCGCGCACAGATAACAACGCCGGCGCCGGTTCTGTCGGTGGTGCATTTCCTTCGGCGAGACGCTTGTCCCAGCTCGGCAGCGCATCGAACAACTGTTTCGAGTACGGGTGTTGCGGCTGCGCGTAGAAAGCATCACGCGAGCTGCTTTCGACGATAACACCATCCTTCATCACGACCACGCGATCGGCGACCTGATTGGCGACCGCGAGGTCGTGAGTGATGAACAACATGCCCATGTCGCGCTGCTGCTGCATGCTGCGAATAAGACTCAGGACCTGAGCCTGGATAGTGACATCGAGCGCGGTCGTCGGTTCATCGGCGATCAGCAACGCCGGATCGCCGGCAATGGCGATAGCGATCATCACGCGCTGCTTCATGCCGCCCGAGAATTGATGCGGGTAATCGCCGATGCGTCTCGGTGCGTCATCGATTCCTACGGCTACCAGCAATTCGATGATTCGATTACGCAGCGCAGCCCCGCGCAGACGTTTATGCCGGACCAGCGTTTCTCCAATCTGCGCACCGATAGTCATCACCGGGTTCAATGCGGATTGCGGTTCCTGGAAGATCATGCCGATGCCCGCGCCACGCACATCACGCATCCGACGTTCGGGCAAGCCGAACAAATCCACTCCATCAAGCACCACGCGCCCGCTGACGATACGGGCTACGCTCGGCAGCAGGCGCGCAATGGCGAGGGCGGTAATCGACTTGCCGCTGCCTGACTCGCCAACCAGGACAACCGTTTCACCCCGTTCAACCGAAAAGCTGGCGCCGCTGACAGCCTTGACGGCTCGTGCACCGTGACCAAAATGCACAGCCAGATCGCTTACCTCAAGCAGGCTCGCGCTCATGGAGTTTCCGCGTCTGCTATCACCGGGCCAACAGGTGCGAGCAACTGCTCCCAATAAATATCGGGCGCGAAACGCGAACCATGGCGGGCGGCGAGTTCGCGTAATCTGGCGACGACTTCTGCCACCCCGCGATCGCGTGCGTACGTCAGTGGCCCACCACGGAACGGTGCGAAGCCCGTGCCAAATACCATCGCGATATCGACACTGTCTGCATCAGCCACGACACGTTCGCGAAGCGCGCAGACTGCCTCGTTCAATAGCCGCTGCAGCAGACGATCGCGGATCTCGGTTGTCGGCAACGCGAGACCTTTGCCTGGCGGTGCAGTTATGCGCCCCTGCCGATACTCATAAAAACCAACTGCGGTTTTCCGACCAAGCCGCTGCTCGGCAACTTTATTGCGGAGTACTGCCGGCACTTCACCACCAAAAGCGCTCGCGAGAATACCGCCGACGTGCAGACAGATATCGAGCCCGACCGTATCGGCCAGTTCGAGTGGGCCCATCGGCATACCGAAATCGCGGGCGACCTGGTCGATGTCGCGTATCGCCACGCCCTCCTCGACCAGGATCATCGCTTCCTGCAGATAGGGCGAAAGCACCCGATTGATCAAAAATCCCGGTGCGCTGGCGGTCGGCAACGGCAGTCGATCGATTGCACCAGTGAACGCATTCGCACGCTCAATGACTTGCTTCGCGGTGTTCGTCCCTGTGACTATCTCGATCAGCTGCATCTGAGCCACTGGGTTGAAAAAATGAATGCCAACCAGGCGTTCAGGCTCGCGTAGCGCGACGGCAATGTCATCGAGCTGGATACTGGAGGTGTTCGTCGCCAACACTGCATCGGGGCGCGCTTGTATCTCCAGCTCGCTGAACAAAGCACGCTTGGCATCGCGGTCTTCGATGATCGCTTCGATGATGACATCGGCCCGGCGTACACCGTCGCCGGTGAAATCCGGGACCAACCGGTCACTTGCTGCAAGTCGCTCGTATTTGTCGCGCAAGCGCCGCTTGAACAGGTCGTGGGCGCGTTTCATGGCCGGCGCAATGTACTGCGGCGCGCGATCCTGCAGCGTGACATGAAGCCCACGCAGCGCGCACCACGCCGCAATATCACCGCCCATCGTTCCTGCACCGATCACATGTACGGAGCGCGGTGTCCAGTCGCATTCACGGGTGAGCGCTTTCAAGCGCTCCTGCAGCCGGAACATTCGAACCAGATTGCGGCTGGTCGAGGTCGTGAACAACTGTGCAATCGAGCGCGCCTCAGCAGCGTACATCGCAGACGGATTGTCAGCGTGCGCCTGCCATAGCCGGAGCAGAGCATATGGCGCAGGATAATGCGCTTCACTAACGCGGCGCTTCACCGCCTTGCGCACAAAGTGCGCCACCAGCGGGCGGGCAAGTGGTAGTGCGCCGAGTCGAGCTTGCAGCGACGGGCGCCGCCGCGGCAATCGCTGATTGGCGAAATAGAGCGCTGCCGCATCCAGATGTCTGACGGGCACAGCACGGTCGATCAGCCCCAGACTGACTGCCTGACGTGCGCTGACGTTACGTCCGGTCAGCATGAGATCGAGCGCTGCAGCCGGACCGCAATCGCGGACAGCGCGCACCGTGCCACCGAAACCGGGATGAATGCCGAGCATGATTTCAGGAAAACCGAGACGCGTCGAACTATCGTCCGCAGCAACGATATGGCGGCAGGCCAGCGCGAGTTCGAGACCGCCGCCCAGGCAGAAACCATGGACGCGGGCAACTGTTGTGAACGGCAGTGCCTCGATGCGCGCGAACAGCGCGTGCACTTCGACGACACGCATTTCCGTGACCGAAGCATCAATCAACTGCTCGAACTCACGCACATCGGCGCCTGCGGCAAAGCCGCCGGCTTTTCGCGAATAGATGATGAGTGCGCTTGGATGCGCTGCAATCACTGCTTCGATAGCGAGCGCGAGTTCTTCGAGAACCACACTGGAGAGCGTGTTCGTGGTTGCGTCGGCGCAGTCGAGCCCGAGCCAGACGATTTGCTCGGCGTCACGTTCGAGCACCCACTGCGTCACTCCGGTCAAAGCCAGCCGTTCGCGTTCATGCCCCTGTCGATTTTCATTCATGGACGTTCTACCAGCATGGCACCGCCCTGCCCGCCGCCGATACAGATTGCGGCGATGCCACGCCGGGCCGCGCGAGCTTCGAGGACATGCAACAGATGCAGGACGATACGCGCACCGCTCGTCCCTACCGGATGGCCCAGTGCAATGGCGCCGCCGTCAACGTTCAGACGGTCCTGATCGAGTTTACCCAGCGCACCTGCTCGCCCCAATTCACTGCGACAATAAGCGTCGTCGTTGAATGCGTGCAGACAGCCCAGAACCTGGGCGGCGAACGCTTCGTTGATTTCCCAGTAGTCGATCGCATCGAGCGCGAGCTTGTGACGTTCGAGCAGCGGTGCCGCGGCATGGACAGGCCCGAAACCCATCTCTCGCGGATCGAGTCCGGCCCATTCGGTATCGACCAACTGTGCCCGTGCGCGCAGACCATAACGCTCGAGAGCATCCTCGCTGGCCAGCAGCAGCCAGGCAGCGCCATCCGTGATCTGCGAACTGTTGCCGGGCGTGACATTACCGAAATCGCGATCAAAATACGGTTTCAATTCGGCCAGCTTTTCAACACTCGAATCGGCGCGAACGCCGTCGTCGGCGGTATACAGCTTGCCGCTGTCTTCGATCAACGGCACGATTTCGCTGAGCCGGCCATCCGCCTGGGCTAATGCCAGGCGCTGATGACTGCGCACGGCATAGCTGTCCATGTCACGTCGCGTGATGCCATAGCGTCGGCCGATGATCTCCGCGGTCTGTCCCATCGACAGACCAACGACCGGATCGGTCAGTCCGAGCAGCAATGCGATGACGGGTTTAAAAAAAGCCGGACGTAATCGCGACAGCAGTCGCACCCGTGCACCCGTCGTGCGTGCTGCGGCCCATCGTGCCAGCCAGGTCGTCATCTCGCGACTCCACAGCACCGGCGCATGACTCATCGCCTCGGTGCCGCCAGCCAGCACGAGATCGGCGCGGTCGCCTGCAATCGTCGTCGCTGCACTATCAAGTGCCTGCATGCCGGTGGCGCAATTGCGCTGTACTGTCCAGGCCGGGACACGGTCGCCGCAACCAAGTCGAAGTGCAACCACGCGCCCGATATTCGCTTCTTCTGGTCCGGGCATGATGCAACCGAGCACGACTTCGTCGAGTGCCGACGGTTCGAACGGCTGGCGAGCCAGCAGCGCCCGGCCAGCCTGCACGGCGAGATCCGATGGTCGAAACGGGCCGGGACCCGTTCGGGCTTTGAGCAGCGGTGTGCGTGCACCATCGACGATGTACACCGGCCGACCGTTGCGAGCACGCTGGTGCTTCATTCTGCTCTCCTCGTCATCGCATGACACGCAGCCGTGGATCGAATGCGTCGCGCACGGCGTCGGCAAAAATATTGGCGGCAAGCACCAGCGTGAACATGAATACGAATGCCGCTGCCAGCGACCACCATACCACCGGGTCCCGCGCGAGTTCCAATCGGGCTCCGTTGATCATGTTGCCCCATGACTCCATGCTCGGATCGACGCCGATGTCGATATAACTGAGCGCAGCCTCAGCCAGCACCAGTCCACTGAAGTCGAGCACAATCGAGATCATTACAATATGCATGACATTCGGCAGTATGTGACGCGCCAGAATGACCGAGTGGCGCACGCCGAAAGCGCGAGCAGCTTCGATGAACTCGACTTCGCGCAGCTTCAACGCTTCGCCACGCAGGTAGCGGCACAAACCGGTCCAGGCAGTAACGCCGAGAATTCCGCAAAGTGCCAGCAGTCGCAGATCAGCCCGCGCGGCCAGACTGGTGTAACTCTCGGCATGAATGCTCATATAGACCTCAAGCATGAGCGCCGCCGCTGCGATCAGCAGAACGCTCGGAATCGACGACAACGTCGTGTAGAGATACTGGATGACATCATCGACCCAACCACGAAAATAGCCAGCGGTGACACCAAGTATCAGGGCGAATGGCAACATGACGAGCGTCGTCAACGTGCCGATGAGGAGCCCGGTACGGATACTTTTGACGGCTTGATAGAGCACATCGTTGCCGGTCTTGTCGGTGCCAAGGACATGATAATGAGGGGCGAGACTCGCACCCACGCAGATCAATGCTAACAACACCGCCAGTGCGGCGAGTATCGCACGCCATGGCACACTGCCGCCGCCGTTTGCCAAGTCGACCAGCATTGGCCACCAGCGCTGTGCATGACGACGCGCCCGGACGGCGGTGACCACAACAACAAGCAGCGACCATAGCACCACGGCAACGCCCAGACCGGCGCTCGCCCGCCCTGCGATATCGCGGCCACGATCGCGGATCGGGTCGGCTAGATGGCGACCACCGTGCAGCAGCCGCGGGTAATCACGAAGCTGACTGCCATCGACGTCGAGCATTTCTTTCGCAAATGCATATGTGGCAAACGGCGCCGAATACGTGCGCTCCCGTTGCTCACGTAGCGGCGTGGCAATCACGTCCAGAACGCTCATGACTTCGATGCCACGACCGCTCTCGCCAGACGGACGGAAGTGCAGCGAATCGAGTACTGCGATAGCCAGAAACGCGGCCAGCACCACTGCTGCCGACATACCGAGCGGCTGCACCGCGACCTGACGCCAAGGCGCCCGCAAGTGCTCGTGTCTCCGTGCATGACCGGCATACACAGCGGCAAGCACGAGCAGCAGCGCGAATAGGAGATCCGTTTTCAGAACAATGACGTTCACATGCGATGCGTCAGTTCAATCGCACGCGCGGATCTGCCAGCGTGTAGGAGATATCGGTCAGGATCAGCCCAAGGATATAAAGCACCGAACCGAGAAACACCATTGCCCTCACAATTGCGAAATCCTGGCTCTGGATCGCTTCGACGGTATAACTTCCGAGACCCGGAATGCCAAAGAACGCCTCTGTGATCAGACTGCCGATAAACAGGCTGGGCAGCAGCACGACCACACCGGTGAGTATCGGGATCAGCGCATTCCGGAGTACATGCGCATACATCACGACCCGCTCAGACAATCCTTTGGCCCGCGCTGTGCGGACATAATCGCGATTGATCTCCTCGAGAAATATCGCACGATACCATCGCGTGCCGAGCCCGAGCCCGGCCAGCACACTGACGGCTACCGGCAGCACAGCGAATTTAAATGCATGCAGCCCGCTGTCGAAACCCGAGATTGGGACCAGTCTGAGCACTTTGCCGATTACGAACTGACCGCCGATGATATAGAACAGACTCGATATCGACATCATCGCGACACACCCGATGACTGCCCAGGTATCGATATACGTGCCGCGAAAAAATGTCACGATCAGGGCAAGCGTCAGTGTGGAAATGAGACCGAGGAGGAATACCGGCAGCGTAATGGCGAGACTTGCCCACATGCGTTGAGAAATGTCGTAACCGATATCCCGCCCGGTATCGGACTGACCGAAGTCGAATGCGAACAGCCGCAGCGTGTGGTGGCAGAAAATGGTATCAGTCAGTTTTGCGTTACCACTCTGCGCAGCGTTCCACAGCAGGGGTTTGTCATAACCGCGTTCGTTTTTCCACTTGGTTATGGCCTCGGTCGTCACATGCTTGTTGCCAAGATTCAGCCGCGCCATGTCGTCCGGTGAGTTGACAACGAAAAACAGGACGAAAGTAATGACGTTCACGCCGAGCAGTATCGGTACCGAGTAAGCGAGGCGGCGAATGACATAGGCGATCATCGCGCGCCAGCTCTCTGTCGCGCCGAGTACGCCCGCCACGCTGGCACCGCGCTGGCCACGACCGCCGCAACCAGCAGCAGCATCGGCCACCAGACCGGCCGGTTCCAAGTCTGGCGCAGCCTCGCGCGCATCTCCGGATCGATGGTCTTGTACTTCAGTGTATTGCGCGCCATCAGATTGGGCTTGGCGTTGCCGTACCAGGCGTGATAAAGCGAATAGCCAACTGGATGGAATCCCCACAGCCAAGGGCCATCTCGGCGCAGAATGTCCAACATGCGGTCGATCAGCGCCTGTCTTTCAGGACTATCTGCCATCGTACGCATACGCACGAACAATGCATCAAATTCGGGATTGCTGTAGTTCACGGCGTTCTCGCCCTGCGACTCTATTTTTGCGTTGGGCCCGTACAGCAGGAACAGAAAATTCTCCGGATCCGGATAGTCGGCATTCCAGCCCCAGCTGAACAGCTGCGCCGTACCGGTACGCACTTTCTCCTGAAATCGATTGTAGTCCGTTGCCCGAACGACGAGTTGGATGCCGAGTTTGGCGAATTGTTTGCGATACCAGTCCAGCGTCGATTTTGCACCCGGCCCGTTAGCCGCTGTTTCGTAGTAAAGGGTCAACGGTTGCCCGGTCGCCGGGTCGCGCCCTTCTGCGTAACCGGCCTTTCGCATCAAATCTCGCGCTTCGTCGAGCGAGCGGCGTATCGCGCGGTCGCCCTGCCAGCTGTAGATGAGTGGATTGATGCCGGCTTCGCCATTGACATAACCGAAGATCCCCGGTGGTATCGGACCCTGCGCGGGAACACCGCGGCCATTGGCGAAAATCGCAATGAACTCTTCGAAATCGACGGCAATCGCAATTGCCCGGCGCAGCAATCGTGCCCGGTCGGAATCGCCACCGACCACTGCATCGGCCATGTTGAATCCGAGATAAGCGGTCGATGGCTGCACAGCGGTCGACAATTTGATGCCTTTCTCGCGCATGGCTGGCGTCAACTCGGCGTCACCACTTGCACTGAACTGAACAGCCTGGTCGAAACTGTCCGACAAGATAGCCGAGACGTCGTAATAGCCCTGCAGAAACTTCGTCCACAATGGGATCTCTTCCTGCTCCAGAGTGTAGTAGACGGTGTCAACGAACGGCATCGGAAGTCCTGCGCGGGCGAGGTAGCCCGCAGCTTTATCCTCCGGCTCACCGCTGTCCGGGTAAACTTCGCCGTGAAAATTGGGATTGCGCTGCAGGATCATCCGTCGATTCGGATTGTTCTCGATCAGCATATAAGGGCCCGTGCCTATGGGGTACCAGTCCAATGTCAGGTTGCGCTCCTTCATGCCTGGCTGACCGTAGAAGTTATCTGCTTCCCACGGCACCGGCGCGAAGAACGACATCGCGAGCCAATACCGGAACTGCGGATACTTCTCGCTCAAGGTGATTTCATAGGTATAGCGGTCGATGACGCGCGCGCCAGCAAGTTCATGGCTACGCAGATCCACTGTACTCGCCCCGTCGGACTGCGCATCGCGAAGCTGCTGCCCGAGCGCATCGAGACCGACAATATAACGGCCCATCAAACCGGCTATCGGCGAGTGAAGCTGCGGGTGGACCAGTCTTTTTATCTGATAGACGTAGTCTTCCGCCGTGAGCTCACGCGTACCGGTCTCGGCAAAATCGGCAATCGTCGACTTAGTGGCAATCTCCGCCGGAGACATCGCGTGGTAGAGATAACCGCCGCTGTCGTTACGCGCCAGAGCTGGATGCGGTTGATAGCGGATGCCTGGCCGGATTTCGATGCGGTAGACGGTCGATGCAACCTGATCCTGTAGCGCTTCGGCCGGCAGCTCCCTGCCATCGGCGGAAAAATAGCGGGGTTCAGGCAGTGCCAGTGCAGTCAATGGCACCAGCTGATAAGGGCGCTTGAGGAAATGATACTGAACGACTGGCTCGTAGATCTGGCCGGTGAACAGCGCTTCGTTCTCGCTGTAGGACGACACCGGGTCGAGGTGCTTGGGGCGCTCGGGAAACGAGCTGTAAAGGATGCTCCGCTCGCTATCGGCGCTGCGATAGGGATTGTTCCAGGGCGATTCGCTGCAGGCGGTCAGTCCGATCAACAGACACGCAAGCGCAAGTCCTGCAGACAGCGGCGCGAGATGAAACAAATGCAGACTCACGAACGCTGCCCCTGGAGTGTGGCTGGATTATAAAGGAAGCTGCGAACAAGTCCGTTACGCACTTTTCAGTGCATGATCCACCAGTGCGCCCCCTCGAGCGGCGGCTCATGTGGCGTTTCCTATATGCGGCTGGGACACGGTACACTCTTGCCGCCGGTCAGCACGCCGTTGGCGCCAGGCATCAAGCATATCGAGTGGGGATGTCATGGGAATTCTAGCAGGCAAACGCGCCCTTATCGTCGGCGTCGCAAGCAATAAATCGATCGCCTGGGGAGTCGCCAAGGCGATGCGGCGCGAAGGCGCCGAACTCGCATTGACGTACCAGAATGAACGGCTGCAATCACGCGTCGAGGACTTCGCCGCCGAACTGGGTTCAGAGATCACGCTGCCCTGTGAAGTACAGAACGATGCCGAGATCCTGGGTGTTTTCGAACGCCTGGACGACTATTGGGATCACTTCGACATTCTCGTCCACTCGATCGCTTATGCACCCCGTGAAGAACTGCAGGGCGGCTATCTGGATAGCGTCACGCGCGACGGTTTTCGCATCGCGCATGAAGTGAGTTCCTACAGTTTTGCCGCACTCGGCAACGCCGCGCGACCGCTGATGCGCGGCCGCCAGGGTGCAATGCTTACCCTGAGCTATCTTGGCGCGGTGCGAACCATGCCGAGCTACAACGTGATGGGCCTGGCCAAGGCCAGCCTCGAAGCAAATGTACGCTACATGGCCGAGAGCGTCGGTCCTGAAGGTATCCGGGTCAATGCGGTGTCGGCAGGCCCGATACGCACGCTGGCCGCATCCGGTATCAAGGATATGCGCAAATTCCTCAACTACGTCGAGCAGACTGCGCCTTTGCGACGTAACGTCACCATTGACGAAGTAGGCAATGTTGCCGCATTTCTCTGTTCTGATCTCGCATCTGCCGTCACCGGCGAGATCACCTATGTCGACTGCGGATTCAATATCATGGGCATGGCCGGACTGTGATGCCGCGCGCCTGCGCGGGGAAACAGACTAAAGGTCGTTTCTGTTGATGGTGACGTCGCTCGCTCCGCGAAGCGCGGCAACGTAGTCCTGCCAGGCCGCGGTAGCGCGCGCTTTCATCAATTCGCCAGTCAGCTTCTGCACGGCTGTCGTATCGACGTCGCTTACCGGTGGCACTTGTACATTGGCGACGCGGATCACGGCGTAATCCGCTTTTCCGATCGCGATACCGAGATAGGTCGGCTTGTCACCCGTGACATCGGCGCGAAACGCTTCGCGCAGCACTGCGCGATTGACGTCGGCGGATTCGCGCCCGGCCGCCTCCACATTCTTCCAATCGATGCCCGCGTCTTTGATCAGCTCCGCTATCGTGGCGCCACCTCGCAGCTTCTCGATCAAGGCCGTTCCGGCCGCTTCGGTCAGCGTGCGCAGCTGCATTTCGCGAATCTCGGCTTCCACCAATGGCTTGACCTCACTCAGCGGCGGAATGACAGACGGCTGATGCTCGATCACGCGCACCGCCATCACCCGGCCGTCGGGCATCTCTACCGGCTCGCTGTTCAATCCGTCGACCAGCACATCGGCTTCGAATACTGCAGCGGCAAGCTTGTCTGAGTACTGCGCTGCTATTTCGGCCTTCGTCATTGATGCCGTCGTCTGCGATTTCAGATTGAGCGCGTCTGCGGCGACAGTGAGACTGTCAGGATGCTCATAGACAAGATTGGAGAACTGTTCGGCCTGGTCGATAAAAACTTTCTGCGCCTCGGCATTGCGATAAGCAGCTTCGACATCTGCTCTGGCCTCGTCGAACGGGCGCAATCCGCCGCCTTTGATTTCCTTGACCTTGATCAGGTGAAAGCCGAAATTCGTGCGCACCGGTGAACTGATTTCGCCGACGGGCAGTTTGAACGCAGCTTCCTCGAACTGAGGAGCCATCGCACCGCGCGGGAACAATCCGGTTTCGCCACCTTCGGTCTTGCTGCCGGTGTCGTCGGAGAATTCTCTCGCCAGCTTCTCAAAGTCCTCACCGGCCCTGGCTCGCTTGAGCAAATCGTCGGCCTTGGTTCGCGCTGCCTCGACGTCGGCCTCCGAAGCGCTCTGCGATACCTGGATGAGTATGTGATTAACGTTACGCTCTTCAGTGGTCGTATAGGTCGCGTGGTTGGCGTCATAGTAGGCACGCAACGCGTCATCGGTAACTTTCACTTCCGCCGCCAGGCTCGCACTCGACAATTCCAGATACTCGAACGACGCTGTTTCGGGCTTGCGATATGACTCCTGGTGCTCGTTGTAGTACTTCTCGAAATCACTGTCGTTGAGCGCGACCTGGTCTTCGTGAACTGAACTGGGCATGATCGCATAGCCAACGTCACGCTTCTGCTCGCGCAACCGCTGCAATCGCAGTGCTTCCTCGCGTGTAGTAAATTCGGATGCGGCGATGCCGGCACGCAGTTGTGACTGCGCTAGATCGGAACCCAGCTGTCGTTCGAAACCGACCGGTGAATAGCCCAGGCTCGAAATGCGCTGCTCATAGAGCGCACGCGAGAAGACGCCATCCTGCTGGAATGCCGGGATCTGCTGCAGCTGGCGTACCATCTGCTGCTCACTGACGCTGATGCGTGCATCCTTGATCAACGAGGCCAGGATGCGATCGTTGATCAGACTGTCCAGCGCGCGCATCTTGACGTCTGGTTGATTCCATTCCTCAGCGTTGAACTGATCGCCAAGCATGTTTTCTGCCTGCCGGCGCAGGCGCTGCAGTGAGGTTTGAAATTCCTCGACCGGGATCTCGTCGCCGTTTACCTCGGCAACGATTATCTGGCGCGCCTGATTGATGTAACTCTCGACGCCCCACAATGCGAAGGTGAGGCACACCAGGCCGATGATGATGCCGACAATCAATCCCTGCGTGCGATCGCGTATGGTCTGCAACATGTAGAATCTCCGAGAGGATCTGCGGCGTGCATGTCTGAGAGACTGCTCGCAGGAACTTGACGCGCTTGCTGGCGCGCAGCGCTAAATCAGTCTTCCAGAAGTTGGCGGAGTGGACGGGACTCGAACCCGCGACCCCCGGCGTGACAGGCCGGTATTCTAACCAACTGAACTACCACTCCAATGCGTTACTCAGGTAACCAGATGCGCTGGTGGGTGCTGAGGGGATCGAACCCACGACCTTCGCCTTGTAAGGGCGACGCTCTCCCAGCTGAGCTAAGCACCCGTGAGCAGTCTGGGAGGGGCGCTAGTTTACGGCATCCTTGAGGGCTTTTCCAGGTTTGAACCCAGGAATCTTGGAGGCTTTAATCTGGATCGTTTCGCCGGTCTGCGGATTGCGTCCGGCTCGCGCAGCACGTGCACGAACATTGAATGTACCGAACCCGACGAGCGTCACCTGATCGTCTTTTTTCAAGGCAGCAGTGATGTTCTCGAACAGGGCGTCGACGGCACGTGAGGCCGACGCTTTAGAGATGTCGGCAGCATCGGCAACAGCATCGATCAATTCTGATTTATTCATGTAGCAGTACCCCTGTGGTGTAAGTCCAGCACCGGCGCGTGAATGGTTGAATTTTTGGTTCGCGCCTGCGGGCACGGGCCTGGAGGCGGGTGCGCGGCCGTTATATCAACTGCCCCAGAAGGCGTCAAGCAAACACGGCCACGAACGTCGCCTGGTCGGCGGAAGCGATCAGTGATGTCGCAATTGGTCGCCGTCGTCGTCCTGCTCGCCAGCTTCCTTGCTGACGGCATCAGGCGCCACGATAGGATCAGTCAGCGGGGTCGGTACGCGCTGCAACGCAATTTCGAACACTTCGTCGATCCAACGCACAGGTTTGATCTCGAGACCTTGCTTGATGTTGGCCGGTATCTCTTTCAGATCGCGCTCGTTCTCCTGCGGGATGATCACCTGCTTAATGCCACCGCGCAACGCCGCGAGAAGCTTCTCTTTGAGTCCGCCTATCGGCAGTACTTCGCCTCGCAACGTTATCTCACCTGTCATCGCCACACTCGCCTTGACTGGAATGCCAGTCAGCGCTGAGACCGTTGCCGTACACATGCCGACGCCAGCACTTGGGCCATCTTTCGGCGTTGCGCCTTCAGGCACGTGATAATGCACATCGTAGTAACGGTAGAAGTCCGGCTTGATGCCGAGGGAATGCGCGCGACTTCGTACGACCGTCATTGCCGCCTTGATTGACTCCTGCATCACGTCGCCAAGCTGCCCAGTGTAAATTTCTTTGCCTTTGCCAGGAACGACAACGGCCTCGATCGTCAACAGATCACCGCCCATCTCAGTCCAGGCAAGGCCGGTTACCTGACCGACCCTATCCTCGGACTCCGCCAATCCATAACGGAAGCGCTTCACCCCCAGATATTTCTCGAGCACTTTTGGCGAGACTGCTACAGTTTTTTCCTTGCCCGACTTCGTCAGGATGTCCTTGACGACTTTACGGCAGATAGTCGCTATTTCGCGCTCGAGATTACGGACGCCTGCCTCGCGCGAGTAGAAGCGCACCATGTCGCGGATTGCGGGTTCGGTGATCTTCACCTCATCGTTCTTCAGACCGGTATTCTCAATCTGCTTGGGGATAAGGTACTTCTGCGCGATGCTTACTTTTTCGTCCTCGGTATAACCCGACAGGCGTATGACTTCCATGCGATCGAGCAAGGGTGCCGGGATCTTGAGGCTGTTGGCTGTGGTAACGAACATCACCTCCGACAAATCGTAGTCGACTTCCAGATAATGATCGTTAAACGAGTTGTTCTGTTCCGGATCCAGAACTTCAAGCAGTGCCGATGCCGGATCACCGCGGAAGTCCATCGCCATCTTGTCTATTTCGTCGAGCAGGAACAGCGGATTGCGCGTACCGACCTTGGCCATGTTCTGCAGAATCTTGCCCGGTAGTGCGCCCACGTATGTGCGCCGATGACCGCGAATCTCCGCTTCGTCGCGTACGCCACCCAGCGACATGCGGACGAACTTGCGATTGGTCGCACGCGCAATCGACCGCCCCAGTGACGTCTTGCCAACACCGGGCGGACCGACCAGGCAGAGTATCGGACCTTTCATCTTGTTGACGCGCTGCTGAACGGCAAGATATTCGAGTATGCGTTCTTTGACTTTATCCAGGCCGTAATGATCGGCTTCGAGTATGGATTCGGCGTGGTTGAGGTCGCGGCTGGTCTTGCTGCGCTTTTTCCACGGCACCGAGAGCATCCAGTCGATATAGTTCCGCACTACTGTTGCTTCCGCTGACATCGGCGACATCATGCGCAGCTTTTTCAGCTCACCATCGGCTTTGTCGCGCGCTTCCTTGCTCATGCCGGCCTTGGCAATCTTGCGCGCGAGTTCTTCAAACTCGTTGACGCCATCCTCCATCTCACCGAGTTCATTCTGAATGGCTTTCATCTGCTCGTTCAGGTAGTACTCGCGCTGACTCTTTTCCATCTGCTTCTTGACGCGACCGCGCAGTCGCTTTTCGACCTGCAGCAGATCGATTTCAGATTCCATCAGATGAACGAGATGCTCAAGACGTTCGCGTAGTGGAATGATCTCGAGGATCTGCTGTTTGTCCTGGATCTTGATCGCCATGTGCGCGGCAATGGTGTCTGCCAGGCGCGAGGGGTCGTCGATGCTCGACAGCGACGAGATGATCTCGGGTGGAACTTTCTTGTTCAATTTCACGTACTGATCGAACTGCGTCATCAGCGATCGGCTGAGCACCTCGGCTTCGCGCCCGGTAACCTCTTCGATTTCGATCGTTTCGACCTGGGCCGCGTACAGTTCGTCAGTCTCGATGAACGACACGATGCGCGCGCGCTGCACACCCTCGACCAGTACTTTGATGGTGCCGTCGGGCAGTTTCAGCAGCTGCAGAATATTTGAGACGGTGCCAACCTCATGAATGTCGTCGGGCTGGGGATTGTCGTCACTGGCACTCTTCTGTGCGACGAGCAGGATCTGCTTGCCATCCTCCATCGCCCGCTCGAGAGCACGTATCGATTTCTCGCGCCCGACGAACAGCGGGATTACCATGTGTGGATAGACGACGACATCGCGGAGTGGCAGAACTGCCAATACGTTATTTGCTTCACTCATGGGGTGTAATCTCCAGCAATTGTCGCCAACGGCACTCGATCAATCCCGGGCACGCAGCAGCAGGCGCGGGGCAGGCTTGGCGGAACGTCGAGTGTGGAACAAGGAAATGATACGCGCGCCGCGCGGATGCGTGCGGCGCGCACTAGTAGAACGCGGTGAGCTTTGCACAATGCCTATCGCGGGCACTGCACGCGGGACGGCACCCGCTTTAATCGGGCGCCACCTTGGATATCTCCGGACTCTCGAAAATGATCAATGGCTTGGTCTCACCCTTGATGGCACCTTCATCGACGACCACTTTCGTCGCATCTTTCAGCGACGGCAGTTCATACATGGTGTCGAGCAGGCTTTGTTCAAGTATCGAGCGCAATCCGCGTGCACCGGTCTTACGCTCGACCGCCCGTTGCGCGACTGAACGCAGGGCGTCGGGCCTGAACTCGAGTTCACATCCTTCCATCTCGAACAGCTTGCCGTACTGCTTGGTCAGGGCGTTCTTCGGCTCGATCAGGATCTGCACCAACTGTTCTTCGTCCAGCTCGTCGAGTACCGCCAATACGGGCAGGCGCCCGACAAACTCAGGAATGAGGCCGTATTTGATCAGATCTTCCGGTTCGACCTGATGCAGCAACTCGCCGGCCGTCTTTTTGTCCTGTTTGCTCTTTACCTCAGCCGAGAAACCGATGCCGCCTTTCTCCGAGCGCTCGCGGATGATCTTATCGAGCCCGGCAAACGCGCCGCCGCAGATGAACAGAATGTTCGACGTATCGACCTGCAGGAACTCCTGTTGCGGATGCTTGCGACCGCCTTGAGGCGGGACCGAGGCGATAGTGCCTTCGATCAGCTTCAGCAGCGCCTGCTGGACGCCTTCACCCGAGACATCGCGCGTGATGGACGGGTTGTCGGATTTCCGTGAGATCTTGTCGATTTCGTCAATGTAGACGATACCGGTCTGCGCCTTCTCGACGTCGTAGTCACACTTCTGCAAAAGCTTCTGGATGATGTTCTCGACGTCTTCGCCAACGTAACCGGCTTCAGTCAATGTGGTCGCGTCAGCAATCGTGAAGGGGACATTGAGCAGCCGCGCGAGCGTTTCAGCCAGCAGCGTCTTGCCGCTGCCTGTCGGTCCGATCAACAGCACGTTGCTCTTGGCCAGTTCGACATCGTTCTGCTTGACCCGGGTCTCCAGCCGCTTGTAATGGTTGTACACAGCGACTGCGAGAATTTTCTTGGCATGGCGCTGGCCGATCACGTACTCATCGAGAATGTGGCTGATCTCACGCGGTATCGGCAGCTTGCTCCCGGAACCACCCGGGGATTTCTCCTGGATCTCCTCACGAATGATGTCATTGCAGAGCTCGACGCACTCGTCGCAGATGAATACCGACGGACCGGCAATCAGCTTGCGGACTTCATGCTGGCTCTTGCCGCAGAACGAGCAATAGAGCAATCGATCGCCGTCGCCTTTGCTGTTTTTCCCATCACTCATTGAAAAAACTTCCTCGAAGAACCGTGCTTCGTGTCTTATCGGTCTGCAACAACGCTTTCGCGTTTTCTAAGGACGCCGTCGATGATGCCGTATTCAGCAGCTTCGTCAGCACTCATGAAGCGATCTCTGTCGGTGTCGGCAGCGATCTTCTCCAGCGGCTGACCGGTGTGGCGGGCCAGGATGTCGTTCAAGCGATCGCGCGCCTTGAGAATCTCGCGAGCATGGATATCGAAGTCCGAGGCCTGGCCCTGGAAGCCGCCCAGCGGCTGATGAATCATGACGCGCGAATGCGGCAGGCAATACCGCTTGCCTGCGGCACCGCCGCACAGTAGCAGCGCACCCATGCTGGCTGCCTGGCCGATGCACATGGTGCTGACTTCGGGCTTGATGAACTGCATCGTATCGTAGATGGCAAGACCGGCCGAAACCGAGCCACCGGGCGAATTAATATACAGATGGATGTCCTTGTCCGGGTTCTCCGATTCAAGAAACAAGAGCTGTGCGACGATGACATTCGCGACGTAATCCTCGACCGGCCCGACGAGAAAAATGACGCGCTCTTTCAGCAGCCGCGAGTAGATGTCGTAAGCGCGCTCACCGCGCGCCGACTGCTCAACCACCATGGGCACGAGATTGAGCGCCCGGGGGCTCGAACCGGCCTGGCGGATATCGACGTAATCTATGGACATCAGGAGCTTGCCTCTACCTTCTGGTCAGTCTGCACCGGATTCATCAAAGCGTCAAACGAGATGCCCGCCGTGCTTACTACGGCGCGTTCGGCAATCCAGTTCACCGCGACTTCCTCAAGACACATCGCTTCAATCTGCTGCAACTGCTGCGGGTTGTCGTAATACCACTTCACCACCGCGGCGGGATCTTCATAACCCACCGCCATTCCTTCGATCATCTGGCGGACTTTGCCGGCGTCGGCGCGCAATTCACCCTGTTTGACGATTTCGGCCATGATCAGTCCGAGCTTTACCCGCTGGTGTGCGCGGTCGCGCACGTTTTGCTCGAATTGATCGACCATATCGGCCGGATTGACGCCGCGCATCATCAAATCGCGTGCAATCTGTTGGCGCAGGCGCTGCGCCTCGCTCTCGACCAGACTGGCAGGTACATCGAAGGCATTGGCCGCGCTGAGTTTATCCATGACTTCGGCAGTGAACCGCTGGCGCAGCGCGCGATCGCGCTCACGACTCATGTTGTCCTCGACTTCACGACGGAACGCCGCAAGGCCACCGTCCTTGACGCCGAACTTCTCGTAAAACGTCTCATTGATCTCTGGTAGTACCGGTTCGGCCACGCGGTTTATCGTGATCTCGAAACGCACCGGCTTGCCCGACAGCGTTTCGTTGCGGTAACCCTCGGGGAACTGCAGATCGAGAACCACCTGTTGGCCGGCGCGATGCCCGCGCAAGCCCGACTCGAATCCTTCGATCATCGAGCCTTGGCCGAGCACGACATCGAATTTCTCACCGGTACCGCCGTCGAACGGAACACCGTCGATGGTGCCGAGAAAATCGATGTTCAGCTGGTCGCCATCCTGCGCTTCGCGCTCCACGGCCACCCATTCGCGATGCTGTTCACGCAGGCGCACGATCATGGCATCGATATCTGCCTCACCGATGTCGCAGCTCGGGCGCGATAACTGCAGCGACTCGAGTGGCGCCAGGCTGAATTCCGGAAAGACTTCGAACGTCGCGGTATAGGTCAGCCCTTCGCCAGGATTGGCCGAGACGGTGCCGATGACCGGTTGTCCGGCCGGCCGCAGCGCTTCCTTGCCCATCGCTTCCGAGAAACTGCTCTGCAGCAATTCGCCGACGATTTCGTCCCGCACGCGTGGCCCGAACTGGCGCCGTACGACGCTGAACGGGGCCTTACCGCGCCGGAAGCCATCGATGCGCGCTGTCTTGCGTAAGTGCTCGAGGCGAGTCAGGACTTCAGTCGCAATGCGCTCTTCAGGCACTGCAACTGTCATGCGGCGCTCGAGCGCTGTGGAGTTTTCAACCGATATTTGCATGTGGGGAGGACATCTTTGACGTAATCATGAACCCGGCGGCGCTGGCCTTAGCCTGGCCCAGCAGCGGGATTCGCGTTGAGGAATGGTGCGAAAGGAGAGAATCGAACTCTCACGGGTTGCCCCACTGGCACCTAAAACCAGCGCGTCTACCAATTCCGCCACTTTCGCTCGTCTATGCGCTATCGAGCGTCGCCTGAACACCGAATGCTGCCGCTCAGACCAGCATGGCCGCAGGGCGGTCCGGGACTGACGACGTTCAGGCGAGAGCAGACTGCGGCGGTAAGCGCTGTCGGACGCTATTATAGAGCCAGCCCCGGCCACTGGATAGCCCTGCCGCGGTCGCTGCAGGCGCTCCGAGCGGATTGCCATCAGCCGGCTACTGCAGCAAGAAAGCCACGTATAGACAAGGAGATACGCCGCATGCACACGCGAGTCTTGGGATGGATTACTGCACTTGTCCTGGGGGTATTCGCACACCCGCTTGGCGCCGTCACGGTCCTTGAATGTGTCGATGCCAGCGGCGCCACTTCATTCCGCGATAAATGTCCTCCCGGGATGACGAAGGCTGGAGAGAAGAAGCTTTATGGTCAGACCAAGGACACTGATCGCACCATCGAGGATATCGCGCGTGATGCGCCGGTCACGTTGTACAGTGTGCCGAACTGCGACGCCTGCGATCTCGTGCGCAGCCGTTTAAATGCCCACCAACTACCGTTCACCGAAAAGGATGTGCAGGACAACGCCGATGTCCAGGAAGAAATGAAAGCGTCTACCGGCGGCTTGACCGTGCCGGCCGTGCTTGTCGGCAAGAAAGTGCTGACCGGCTACAGCAGCGACGCGCTCGAAGGTGCGCTACTCGAAGCCGGTTACCCGGCCATTCAGTAATGCCATGATATTCGAGAGTTCGGCCTCCGCCGAAGACGCTTTCTACGCGGCTTTCGCGGCGGCCGACGTCGTGGCGATGATGCAGGTCTGGGCAAACAGCCCCGACATCGTCTGCATTCATCCAGGCGGACCGCGCCTGGCCGGTATTGCCGACGTGCGGCGAAGTTGGGAATTGATTCTTCGTGAGCCGGTTCACCGCCAGTTCTCGCGGCGCGGCGTTCGCGTCCTCGGCGACAACGAAGTCCGAGTCCATCTGCTGGAAGAGAACATTACCGTGCCGGGAACGGATTTCGTCGCCCCACCGGTACTGGCAACCAACGTTTATCAGCGTATCGGCGCAGGCTGGCTGCTCATGCTGCACCACGGCAGCGTTTCCCCGGAGCGCCTGGCAAGCGGACCGCGCGCCGTCGCTGACAAGCTTTCGACTGACCGCCTGCACTAAGGACCCTGGTTCCAAGTCAAGTCGAGGTCGCAGCGGCCGATGCATTGATCACCATCAACGGCGACCAGTGGCAGCATCCGTGACTCAACCCGCACGCAAAGCAGTGTTGCCCGAGCACATCGGTCGCTATGCGATCACCGGGCTGCTCGGCAAGGGTGGTCAGGGTGTCGTGCTGTCGGCACACGACCAGGAACTCGACCGCCAGGTGGCCATCAAGCTGCTGCGGCCGACGCCCGATTCGGACAACCGCCAGCTGGCGAGTGAAGCTCGCATCGTCAGTCGTCTGCAGCACCCGAATATCGTCACGCTGCACGACATCGGCATCTACCGCGGCATGCACTATCTGGTGTTCGAATACATCGACGGCATGTCGCTCAAGGCACGTATCGATACCTACGGCGCAATGCCGTTCGCCGAGAGCGTGATCATGATGAGTCAGATCCTGGCCGGCGTTGCCTACCTTCACGAGCATGACGTGATCCATCGCGACTTGAGTCCCGGCAACATCCTGCTGACTCGCGACGGTACGCCGAAAGTGACGGACTTCGGGATCTCGGTGCTGCAGCAGGTCGAGCAATCGACCGGCGAAGTCAGCGGCACCCTGCGCTACATGTCACCGGAGCCGTTCACCGATCAGATTGCCGGACCGGCCGCCGACGTCTTCACGCTCTCTTCAATCTTCCATGAAATGCTGACCGGCACACGGCGGTTCGACGAGCACTCGCCGAGCGACATCATTCGGGCCATTGTCACCGGCCCGGCCATCAACGCTGCAAGCTGGAACAAAGACATCGACCCGAGCATCGCGCGGGTCCTGGCGACAGCGTCGGCGCGCTCGCTCAAAGTGCGCTACCGCGATGCGCGCGCGATGAAGAACGACCTCGATCAATTCCGCCTGCCTCGGCCAGGTGCGCCGACCCCAGACGCCACCCACGGCACGGTCGAATTCCTGCTGCGACGCATGCAGCACAAGAGCGGATTCTCCGCGTTGTCGCAGCACATCGGCGAACTGCTCGAGTTGACCGCCGAGAGTTCGCTCGCGCCGGCCAGTCGACTCATTAACATTCTGGCCAAGGACATTACCCTCACACAGCGTGTCCTGAGCCAGGCCAACTCGGCCTACTACGGCAACGCCGAAATCACCGCGCTGTCGGCGGCGGTTTCCATGCTCGGGCTCGAACAGGTGCGCGTGTGCATCACCAGCGCACTGCTCGAAAGCGAATTCGAACAGGGCAGCGCGGCGCTCCGCGAAGCGCTGTTGAAATCCTTTCACAGCGCGATTCTGGCCAAGGCACTGGCCCCGGCCTGTGCTGTCAAAAGCGGCGCCGAAGCGTTTACTTGCGCCCTGTTTCACGATCTCGGCCGCACGCTCACGATTCACTATTTCGCCGAAGAGTTTGTCGCCATCCGGACGCATATGCAGCGCCTTTTTATCGACGAACTGACGGCCTCGCGGCAGATACTCGGCATCCCTTACCATGAACTGGGTTCCGCTATCGGCACCCAGTGGAAACTCTCGCACGCCATCACCGGTGCCATGGTGCCGCTGCCCCGAGGTCGCGTTCCGCAAATCGAGAGCGACGCTGCGCGCCTGCAATTACTGACCGCGTACGTCAACGCGTTCAGCCATGCAATCGCGGATAGCGACGATTCCGAGCAGTGCGAACGGGTGCTGAGCGGCATCCGACAGCGCATCGATGAGGCTCTGAACATGCCTGCAACAGCTTTGACCGAGGCGCTCACAGAAGCGGCCGAACTCAGCGTGCGGTACGCCAGCCTGCTCAAGATCGATGTAACCACCAGCCTCTGGACGCAGCGCCTGCTGACAAGCCACACTGCCGCCTGAACGGACACCCGACGTCGCCGCGCCACGGTCGGGAGCTGACGCTGCTGAACGGCGGCTTTGCGCACAGACGAGGTCAGGCTAGGGCCTGCATTCTGTCCACTCAAGCGGCGCTCGTCCGCACACATCTCGCTGAATGTCATGCTCAGGCCTTGAGGGCGAAAAGCTTACTGCTGTGCCTCATCCATTCCACCCTGTCGCCTGGATCACTCACTCCGCCTGTTCGCTGCACGAGATGGGCGCCGATCATCCCGAGTGTGGACGGCGTCTGTCCGCTATCGAAGATCGACTGCTGATTGATGGTCTCGGCGATTTCGTGCTGCGACTGGAAGCACCGCAAGCCTCCGTGCACGCGCTCGAACGCGTACATTCGCACGACCATATCAACCGCATCCTCACCGCCGACACCAGCGGTGGCGGCTGCCGGATCGATCCCGACACGCTGATGAATTCGCACACGGTGGAAGCCGCACTGCACGCCGCCGGCGCCGGTATGCTCGGGGTGGACACGGTGCTGAGCAACCAGGCGAAACTGGCGTTTTGCGCCGTCCGCCCGCCGGGACACCATGCTGAAAGTGCCCGCGCCATGGGGTTCTGCTTCTTCAACAATGTCGCAGTCGCAGCAGCCTACGCCTTGACGCAGGGGTGCAAGCGGGTCGCCATTCTGGATTTCGACGTGCATTACGGCAACGGTACCGCCGACATCTTCATGAATGACGCACGGGTACTCCTGTGTTCAACTTTTCAGCAGGCGCTGTATCCCTACTGGCCCGGCGCACCCGACGCACGAAATCTGGTCGACGTGGCACTGCCAACGGGTGCCGGGAGCACTGCATTCCGCGCCGCCATCACCGAACGATGGATGCCGCGGCTGGTGGCCTTTCAACCCGACCTGTTACTGGTCTCAGCAGGGTTCGATGCGCACGTACAGGATCCCCTCGCCGACCTGCGCCTGACTACTGAGGATTACCGTTGGGTCGGCACTGAGATCTCGCGTATCGCCCAGGTCTGCTGTCAGGGTCGCGTAGTAGCGACGCTGGAGGGTGGCTACCACCTCGATGCGCTGGCGCGCAGCGTCTGTGCGTTTCTCGCGCCATTCGTCAGCAATAACGTCGTGCCATGACCGTACGTCATCTCGACGCGCTGTTCCGGGCTTCCTCGCTGGTGATCCTCGGTGCACCGCGATCGCCTGCACAACGTCAACTTTTGCGCAATCTTAAAAACAGCGTGCCCTTGGCGCAGCGTATTCACTTCACACGGAAGCCGGCGGTTAAAGGTTGGCTCAATCCAGAGCTGGTCGTAGTGATGCACGACGAGTGGATCGACGCCACGTTCATCGCAATGCTTGGGATGCATGGCTGTAAAGCGCTGCTGTGGGCAGCAGATACACCGCCGCGGGAGGATGTTCTGCAACGCGCAAAGCTATCCCTTATACGCATCCTCGGACCGCGCTCGGCAGGCGTGCTTCACACCAATTCACTAATCAATCTGAGTAACCTGCCGCTGACACCACAGGCAGGCAGCGTGGCGTTGATTGCACAGTCACAATCCATCGCTGCGGCCGCCGTCGATTGGGCAATCGGCCGTGGTGTCGGGTTCTCCTGGCTGGCGGTAACTGGTGCCGAAGCGGACATCGATGTTGCCGATCTTCTCGACTATTCCGCTCTCGATCCGTGCACCCGCGCGGTGGTCTTGCAGATTGGCAACATCCGACAGGCGCGCAAGTTCATGTCCGCTGCGCGCGCCGCCGCGCATGTCAAACCTGTGCTGGTCTTGCAGACCAGGCGCATGGACTTTGACGGCAGCGGCGGTCCCGATCCCGTTCGTTCAGCGGCGTTCCGTCGTGCCGGTATGGTGGAATGCGAAACGCTAAGCGGGTTATTCGAAGGACTGGCAGCGCTGGAGCTGCTGCCCTCGGCGCGGGGTGCAGACGTCGCAGTTATCGGTAACGGCTCCGGTGTCTGCGCGCTGGCGGTGGACGCGGTGCTGCGTAACGGACTGCCGGTGGCGGTGTTGACATCGGAAACGCTGCAAGGCATCGCCAAAGTAGTACCGCAAGTCCGCTTCCTTGCGGGCGCGGTCGATCTCGGCAAGGCAGATGCGAAACAGGTTCTAGCGGTGCTGCGTGCAGTGCTGGCGGACGTCGATGTTGACACCGCGCTGCTGATCCACAGTCCGATGGCTGAGCAGCCTCATCAGGTTCTCGCCACAGCCGTTGCGAAAGCGGGATTCGGTGAACGCCTGCTGACAGTGTGGCTGGGCTTACACAGCACGCAACCGGCCCGACAGAGCAGCGCCGATGCACATCTGGCCACCTTCGCTTCTGCCGAGGAGGCTCTGCGTGCACTGCGTTATCGCGCGCAATATCGCGAAACGCGCGAGATGCTCGGGCAGACTCCGCCGCAGGATGCAACACTCAGTGTGGACAGCGCTGGCGTTACGCAAGAATTGCAAGCGCTGCGCGCACAAGGCGTGTCGCGGCTAGCGGCCGATGCCAGCGCGCTCGTGCTCGCTCACTACGGCCTGACCACCACGGGGAATGAAGCGTCGGCGGTGATACAGATACGAATCAGCGTGGCGCTACATATAGAACTGGGCATGGCGCTGAGTGTGCAGACTGCACCGACCAATCCACGCTCTCCGCCGGCTTTCGGATTCCCGCCGCTCGACGAGTTGCTGGCGCAACGCATGCTCGATGATGCCGGATGTCTGGATGGAAACATCGCGCCTGCCGCGATCACGTCGATGGCAGACGCGCTTGTTCGTATCGGTCAACTGGTGCTGGACCAGCCGCTGATCAGGCGTATCGATGTCGTGTTGGCGTGGACGGCGGACGCCAAGCTGGCCACGTTACCCACGTGCGAGATTGAGCTTGCCGCAGGCAGCATAGCCGAGCGCCAGCGCGTTGCCCTCGCGCCTTATCCCTGTGCGTTATCGCAGGAAGCAAGCCTGCGGGGCGGGCGCCGGTACGCCGTGCGTGCGGTCCGGCCGACAGACGAAGCTGCGGTATTGCGGCTGCTCGCGCGCCTCAGTCCGGAGGAAGTCCGCTTGCGCTTTTTCGGCTACATCCGTCATTTCTCACACGATATGGCCGCGCGAGTGACACAAGTTGACTACGATCGCGAGCTGACTTTGGCCGCCAGCTGTTTGAATGAGCCGGGCGAGATTGTTGCGCTGGCGACGCTGATTGCGGATGCCGACGGCGGCGACGCGGAGTATGCGGTGCTGGTTCACCATGATCACGTTCGTCATGGCCTGGGTCGGCATCTGCTCGAGCGACTGTTGCAGATCGCACGCGAACGCGGCGTTGCCAAAGTCCATGGCAGCATACTGGCCGAAAACGTTCCGATGCTCAGTCTGGTAAACAGCCTGGGATTTGTAGTCACGGTTCCGCCCGACGACCGCAGCACCAGGCACGTCGAAATTTCAACTCTCGTTTAGAACCCTGCTCAATCCCTGAAGCTGTTTCACTGCGCGTGCGCAGACGCTACGGAACCATCCCGAAGAGCGCCCCTGCCCCTGCAGTGATCGCCATGGCAAGCGCGCCCCAGAAGCTGACTCGCCAGGCGCCCGCAAATACGTCGGCGCCGCCCGCCTTGGCGGCCATGGCGCCCGTTGTGGCAAGAAAGACGAGTGATGCACCCGATATCCACACGATGATTCCCCGCTCCGGCACAACAACAGCGACTAACAGAGGAAGCGCTGCGCCCACCGCAAAGCTGACCGCAGAAGCGAGCGCGGCTTGACCGGGTCGCGCACGCCCAGTACCTACGATGCCGAGTTCTTCACGCGCATGTGCACCGAGTGCGTCCTGATGCATCAGTTGCTCGGCAACCTGTTGGGCCAGGTTCTGCGCAAGTCCGCGAGCGACGTAGATGGCTGTCAATTCACGCAGCTCCGCGGCCGGATCAAGTTCCAGTTCCTTACGCTCGCGCGCGAGGTCAGCCTTCTCGGTATCCGCTTGCGAATACACCGAGACGTACTCTCCCGCCGCCATCGACATAGCGCCGGCCACTAACGCCGCGACACCGGTGACTAAAATGTTCTCGTGGCTGGCATTGGCGGCAGCGACGCCGACCAGGAGGCTGGCGGTTGAGACGATGCCATCGTTGGCACCCAGGACAGCCGCACGCAACCATCCGATGCGCTCATTGCGGTGACGTTCCGGATGGTGGCGCGATGGCGTCATGGTTCAGCCCCGGATGCCGCTCAAGAAATGGGTTTCGATCGTACAGATCGCTTATGAACTTGTCTGCGCACCACGCGCGATTCCCACCATCGCCCCTCTGGAGTCCGAAATCGACTGACGGACGTGGCGTGTGCTGACGCACCGACGAATGCGGCCGACCTACCAAGAATGGCTTACGATCCAACTTCGCAATAATCCACTCCACGAAAATACCGGAGCGCGGAATGAGAGACCGTTCACCGTGAACGACCCGATGGAAGCATTGACAGCGCGGTTCCTTAAAACCTGCCATGAGGCGGGTGAGAGCGAGCAGCGCGTCATCGAACGCCTGACCCAACGCGTCCACATCAGCCATAATACGGATCAGGAATTCGAGGAGGCGATGACGCTGGGGCAGCGCTACGCTGACCGCATTGCGAGTTTCGGCGGCTCGTGGACGTTCATCCTCATTTTCCTCGCACTACTGCTGTGCTGGGTAGTGTTAAACACGATAATCCTGGCGCAGTTTCGTCAACCCTTCGACCCCTACCCCTATGTTTTTCTCAATTTGATTCTGTCGATGTTGGCGGCGCTGCAGGCTCCGGTGATCCTGATGTCACAAAACCGATCTGCAGCCAAAGACCGTGCCGCCGCGCAGCACGATTACGAAGTTAACCTGAAGTCTGAACTGGAGATTCTGGCCTTGCATCAGAAAATCGACACATTGCGCGAAGCACAATGGGCGGAGTTGCTGGATATACAGCGAGAGCAAATCCAACTACTGACGAAATTAGCTGAGTCCCGGAATACTGCGTAGCAGGTTTCGCGCCAGCTTGACCAGTTTTCAGAACACCCAACCGCGCAGCGCCAGGTCCTGCTGCTGGACGCTGCTGGCGGCTGCAGCGCTGTATCTGTTAGGCGCCGGTCTCTGCTGCGCTGCCGACCAGCGTTACACTGCGCGCGTTGTTCACATCTCAGATGGCGACACGGTGAAACTGGACGTCGGCGATCGGCGTTATTTATTCCGTCTGACTGAAATCGATGCGCCTGAACTCGATCAACCTTTTGGTCACGAGGCAAAGCATGCGCTCGCGCGGCTAGTCGAAGACGAGACAGTTACCGTGCGCGAATCAGGCACTGACAGCTACGGTCGCGCGCTCGGGCATCTCTATCTCGACGGCCGCGACATCAATGCTGTACTGGTCAGCGAAGGCAGCGCCTGGGTATATCGGCAGTATCTGAAAGACGAGTCGCTGCTGACCCGCGAACAGGGCGCACGTGTTGCTAAGCTGGGCTTATGGGCACTGCCGGCGAAGTCACGTATCGCGCCGTGGACCTGGCGTCACAGTAAACCGCGACACATACGCGGCCACAGGTCAGCGTACAAGGCGCAATCGGGGAAGTGCGATGGCGCGCGTCGCTGCAATGCGATGGTGAGCTGCGCGCAGGCACGCGAAGCACTGCGTCGTTGTGGCAGCGCTGGGTTGGATGGCGACGGCGATGGCATCCCGTGCGAGCGTTTATGCGTCGGGCGAGATTAGCTAGCCGGCTTCAGGGTGGCGAGCATTGCTGCAGAGGTGAGATGGTCGCCGCGTAGTTCGAGTTCTTGCGCCGCAGTGGAACGGTCTCGTTCTTCCTTGTTTTGGCTTAGCTTCCACTTGCCGACGACTTTGACTATCTTGATCTCGATGCCCACTACGGCTGCGATCATCTGATCGATATATTCTGCCTGGGAGTCAGTCATCTTCCAGGGCTTCGCCTGGCCCGTGCGCATTTCGTTCGTTCTGGTCAATCGCGCAACGACTGCACGCACAAATTTCTCGTCGTCCCGAATGCTGATCTTTCCGTGAACGTGGACAGCTTGATAATTCCAAGTGGGAACCTGCTTGTGAAATTCATGTTTGCTGGGGTACCAGTTCGGAGAAATGTAGGCATTGGCCGCCCGGAATATCACCAGCGCGTCGTCGCCATCATTCGCCTCACGCCATAGGCTGTTCGCGCGAGCGACATGGCCCAGCAGAACGTCCTGGCCATCCTCCTCGTCCAATTCGAATGGGATATGGTTTGCGTCGAGTCCTTCGGCTCCATTCAGGACCAGGATTCCGAGGGAAAACTCGCGGATCACGCGATGGAGTTCCTCCCGCCGGTGCTCTTCAAAGTGCTTGGGTACGTACATTGCCATCAGGCCTCAATGATCGATACCGTGCAGTATCTCATCTCGCAAGCATGTCACGCCGACGGCGTCCCAACGACAGGGAACTGGCGTACTGGCGAACCTCGGCAGATCGCTTTCAACCGAGGAGCCGCTGGGCAGTATGGATTGGGGCGGAAATGGGCCCCACAGATAGCTGCAAATGACTTACCAGCAATTGCGGGTGGCCACCGCTATAAAGTTTTGCCCGGCTACGAAATCTGTGCCGACATTCCACGCCGTTTTGCCGATTTCACCAGGCCCAACAGGCCAGAAGCAAACAACCAAGCCGCCGCCGGGATCGGAACGGCGCTGACCGTGGGGGTTTGCACCAGGTCGAATGTATAACTGTTGTTCGCGCCCGGGTCAGACAGTTGCAAGCTAAACGACGCATCCATCGAGCCTCCGGCTGCAAGGACGCCGGTAAAGTTCAAGTTGCGGGGACCACTGTCGGGAGGGCTGTCCAAATCGAATCCGTCGAGCGTTGCTGACTGAAAGGAACCGAAGGTGATCCCATTCCCATTGACTGAATCCACAATAGAAAAGTGATAGTCCGTCCATGTAACGTCGGTACTATTGATAACAGTTTCCGTCAGCGCGTACGAACCAGGTCCGCCTTGGCCGTGTTCTACGGTAAACCGTAGTGTTATGGGTTGAATCGCATCAAACACCTTATTGATATCGATTTCGTTGGTGCTGTTGTCGACTGTAATACTGATGACGGTGCCGCCCAGCGAACCGACGTCGACTATTGACGTGATAACTCCCGCGGCGTTTGCCGTAGACGTCACGGCAAAAAAAGACGCAATTGCAGCGCCGAGTGTGAATCGGATTGCGTTTACGGGCGTTGTTTTCGTAATCATATTTTCTCCAAAACGTTAATGGGTATCCGAGCGCTAGTTCTACGGAACGTCCTGGTCGCGGTCCGTGCGGTACCGAACAGCAGGCGGCCGGCGAAACGAAGGGTCAAAGCAACCGACGGCTTTTTGCCCTGTAATTGCGATTCATTAACGTCACGACGAAGGAGAGGACGAACGGGGAACGAGGAATCGCCCTTGAGCGCCAAGCCCGGAGTATGGATTCCACTCCACTCGGGGGTATACGAGGTCGAACTGCCGGATTGTGTTCACCGCCGAAACGGCGCGATGAAGAGGTTGGGATATAGATCCGCTTGATATGGTGGGCCGTGCAAGAATCGAACTTGCAACCCGCTGATTAAGAGTCAGCTGCTCTACCAATTGAGCTAACGGCCCGACAGAAGATGGGGTGGACGATGGGGATCGAACCCACGACCACAGGAATCACAATCCTGCGCTCTACCAACTGAGCTACGTCCACCATTGAGTCGCTTAGCCATGGGTTGCCCGGTTGCGGCTGGTAGCCGTTGCCGTTCTATGCAGCCCATGGCTAAACGCTGGTCTGGCGCGCCTGGCAGGATTCGAACCTGCTACCCTCGGCTTAGAAGGCCGATGCTCTATCCGAATGAGCTACAGGCGCGGAGCGAGCTCATACGTTACCCGCCTGGCCGCGGAATATCGACATCCGCCACCGCCGTCAGGGCGAGTGGTCGGGGCAGAGGGATTCGAACCCCCGACCCCCTGCTCCCAAAGCAGGTGCGCTACCAGACTGCGCTATGCCCCGGTGTCGTCGGCCATGCCCGACCGGACGCTGCCGGTAGCGGTCCGCCGCGGCACTGACCCAGTGCTGACGGTCGGATCCCTGGCGCTGCCTCCCGGCCGGGGCTCGCGGGAGCGGCGATGATACGCAGGCCTTCCGACACGGTCAATCGACATGGCGACGGCAAAGTCCGCGCGAAGTTCGCGTAATCAGGTTGTTAGATCGGGCCAAGCAGCTGACCACAGGCAGCCAGTGCGGACCGCCGACCGGCGATCAGGTGCCTCGAGCGCCGCGAGACGGCATAATGCCGGCCGACCGGAACCAGCAGGAACGCACCATGACCTCGGTAAAACTCGAAACCTCGAAAGGCGATATCACGCTCGAACTGAATGAGACAGCGGCGCCCGAAACTGTCCGCAACTTCATTGCCTATGTCGAGAGCGGGCATTACACCGGTACGATCTTCCACCGCGTGATCAAGAATTTCATGATTCAGGGCGGCGGCATGGACCGCGACATGCGCCAGAAATCGACGCTCGCACCGATCAAGAACGAGGCCAACAACGGCCTCAGCAACGAGCTTGGCAGTGTCGCCATGGCGCGGACCAACGATCCGCATTCGGCATCGGCCCAGTTCTTCATCAACGTCAAGGATAACGACTTTCTCGACCACACCAGCCAGTCGCCGAGCGGCTGGGGCTATTGTGTGTTCGGCAAAGTGACAGCCGGAATGGATGTCGTCGAGGCGATTAAGGCCGTTGCGACTGGCAACCAGGGTGGACATCAGGACGTACCGCGCGAGGCGGTCGAAATCCTGAGCGCGAGCGTCATCGCGGCCTGAAGCGGGCCTGCTCCGGGGCACGCGGACGATGACCACGCTCATCGTGTCCGACCTGCATCTGTCCGCTGCCCGTCCCGACAAACTCGCCCTGTTTCATGACTTCATCGCGCGCGCGCGGGGTAGCGCGCGTGCGCTGTATATCCTCGGCGATTTGTTCGATGTGTGGCTGGGTGACGACGATGACGCCGCGCCTCAAGCACAGGTCCTGCGCAGTCTGCGAAGTCTCACCGACGCCGGCGTCGCGCTCGCAGTCAGCCACGGCAATCGCGATTTTCTGTTCGGCCCGCGCTTCGTAGCCGCGACTGGGTGCACTCTGCTCGGCGACTACGCCACACTTGACCTGAACGGCGAACGCGCGCTACTCATGCATGGCGACTTGCTGTGCACGCGAGACGTCAAATACCAACGCTTTCGAACCGTTGTCCGCAATCCGCTGGTACGCGGCATCTTTCTCGCCATACCACTTGCTTGGCGCCGCCGTATCGCAACGCGGACGCGCAGCGGTACGCAAGCATCAATGATGCACAAATCGTCGGAGATCATGGATGTCGAAGACACCACGGTCCGGCAGACAATGTTGTCGAACGATGTGACGTTGCTGATTCACGGTCACACCCATCGCCGCGCTGTCCACCATCTCGATATCGAAGGCCGACCGTGTCGACGTATCGTTCTCGGCGACTGGTATGAGCAGGACAGCGTGCTGATCTGCGACGAACACGGCCAACGACTGCGGCGCGTGACGGATTTTCTGAGAAGCTGATCGGGCGACACACCACCGGCAGACTCACAGCAACAATGAACCCGCCGCAAGCAGAACCAGCCAGACATTCAGGCTGCGGCGGACCAGCGCGTGCATCAGATTCAGGCGATAAACCCGCGGCTCACCGGAAATGGCTTCATGGATGCGGCCGTTGTCGATCGCCGCCAGCGCGGCACGAGCACGGAGTTCACTGCTCGCGCCCCAGCGCATGATGCCGCTAGCACGCGCCGCTTCGAGCACCGGTGTCAGGCTACCGGCCATGCCAAAAGCGAGCACGGTGATGCGTGCCGGCAACCATTCCATCGCTTCACGCGCGCCGGCAATCGCTGTCGCAATTCCACGCTCGTCATTGGCACTTTCACCAAGATTCGCGCACAATCGATAGGCCAGAGCACCGAGAGGACCACCCAGAAAAAACCAGAACAGCGGCTGATACCAGGCGCGGTCTGCTGCAATCGCAAGCGCTGCCAGTTCGACCCGCGTCTCATCAAAATGCACGTCGCCGGTCGAAGCGCCCAGATCAATACCAGCAGCCTCGGTCAGGAACGCGCTATCGCTGCCCTCGTTCGCGCCGTCGTCATCGTCGGTAGCAGTCGCGCTCAAATGCCGCCGATACCGATCAACAACCCGATTGAGATCGCTCGGCCCCAGCATCAGCAAAAGAAAAAACAGGCTGGCCAGGTAACCGAGAAAATGTGACATGCGGAACAGGGCGCCGAAACAGCCGGCCGCCACGGCTAGCGGCACACCGAGGACAACCGCGGCAGCAGGCCAGCCGTGCCACCAGGGGCTGTCACGAAACTGTCGATTGAGCCAGCCCATCCAGTCGCGGCTCCAGCTCACTGAGCGCAGACCGTCGACGCTGACGATGGTGAATTCGATGACGGCCGCACACAGGATCAGCAGAAAGTTCATGTTTCCAATCTCCGGCGCAGGCGCGCCCAGTCGAAATTCGGTCCGGGATCCGTCTTGCGCAGCGGGGCGATGTCGGCGTGACCGACGATACGGTCCGGTGCCGCATCCGGCAGCAGTGGGCGCAGCGAACGCAGCAATCTATCCAGCGCGGCATATTGCGCATCCGTGAACGGCAGGATGTCGGTCCCTTCGAGTTCGATGCCGACAGAATAGTCATTGCACGCCGCGCGACCGCGCCAGCTCGATACACCGGCGTGCCACGCGCGATCGGCAATGCTCACGAACTGGACCAGCGCGCCGTCGCGCGCGATCAGAAAATGCGCCGATACCCGAAGTTCGGCGATGGTGGCGAAGTACGGATGCCGCTCGTGATCCAATCGATTGCAGAACAGGTCGCGGATGAAAGGTCCGCCGAATTCGCCGGGCGGCAGGCTGATGGCGTGTATAACCAGCAGTTCGAGTGGCGTATCGACCGGCCGTGCATCGAAATTCGGTGAGCGTAAGCATTCGGCCGAGGCCAGCCAGCCTTCGGCCGAGAACGCTATCGGCAAGCCTGGCTCCGACACGGCGTCACACCGGATACGCCAGCACCAGCGAAAAAGCCGCACCACTGGCCTCGTAGTGTTCACCAATCGCAAAGCCGGCCTCACGGAGCATTCGCTCGAGCATCGGTCGCGTGAACTTACGGCTGATCTCGGTCAGGATATGGTCGCCCTCGCGGAACTCGATACCCTGCGTAAGGCGGCCGAAGTACACATTCTGCTGACGCATCGCGACCAGGTGCATTTCGATTTGTGACGCGAGCGGATTGAAATGCGCGTAATGCGCGAATCCGTCGAGGTCGAAATCGGCCTCGAGTTCGCGATTCAGTACGCGCAACAGATTCAAATTGAATTCAGCGGTATACCCGGCATCGTCATTGTACGCTGCATGGAGCACGGCCGGCGACTTGAGCCTGTCGGCTCCGAGCAGCAGGCTGTCACCGCCAGCCATCGTCGACCTGAGTTCACGCAGGAAGTCTCTGCATTCGTCGGGCCGGAAATTGCCGATAGTGCCGCCGAGAAAAACGACGAGTTTGCGTTCCGCACTCCGTGGCAGGTTGGCCAGCCCCGCCATATAGTCACCGACCATCGGTTCGACGCTCAGCCAATCATAGGATCGTCCCAGCGATTCGGCGCTTTCCAGCAACACATCGTCGCAGACATCGAAAGGCGCATAAACCGGATGGCACTGCAGCTTGCTGCAGGCATCGAACAAGTGGCGTGTCTTGCGTGAGGTGCCACTGCCGTATTCAACGATGCGCTCGGGTCGCTCGCTATCGATGATGCCAAGCGCAACACGCTTCAACAACGCTGCCTCGGTACGCGTCGGATAATACTCCGGCACATCGCAGATCATGTCGAACAGGCGTGACCCGCGCTCGTCATAGAAATATTTCGGCGGCAGTGTGCGCTGCTCAGCGAACAAACCGTACGTGACGTCTTCGGGCAACGTGCGTACTGCGCGCGAAGGAGCAATGGATACGCATTCGACGCGGGAGGGCATAGTTATATTCACACTCGAATCCTTATGCGATACTCGGCCGGCCGCGCCGTCGGAGCGGGTAGAACGCGCAGTGTAACGCGAAGCTGCAATGCGCTGGTACACAGAGATTTGTTGGATAGTCTAGCAGTCGGACCGCCCCGTCGTAACGATGGCCAGCGCACAGACAGTGCGACAGAATAGCCCATGATTTCGACCACGCCAGCCTTTCCCAGCCCGCATTGCTGCTGACCCTCCATGTCGACACAAGGTACCGGCGGGACGATGTATGTGCTCGCCATCATCGTCTTCATTGGCCTGATGACCCTCCTGTTCTCGCAACAGATCGAGCACCACCACAACCCCAATCAGGATGTCATCGCTGGCCGCACTGACGACGGCCGTACCCTTATCCGCCTGCAGCGCAATCGCCAGGGGCATTACATCGCAACCGGCGCCATTGACGGAGTCCGTGCCGAATGCATGATCGACACTGGCGCGACCGATGTCGCAGTCTCCGCGGCGATCGCAAAAGCCGCCGGATTGCATGTCGGCGCCGAAGTGCAGACCTCGACCGCCAACGGAATTGCCACCGCTTACACCACAACTATCGGTGAGCTCCGACTGGGTGGCATCGTCGAGCATGACGTCGCAGCGCTCATCGTGCCGACGCTGGAAGAAGGTCAGATCCTGCTCGGCATGAGCTTTCTCGAACGCCTCGACTTCTCGCAGGAAGGCGATGAGCTGATCGTCGAGTCGCGCCGCACGACATACCCCTGATGAGCCCTCCGCCATGAATGAACCGACTACCCTGGACCTGCAACTGCCATCAGGTATCGAAGCTAGCGTCAGAATTGCGCTGGCTGAGGATGTCGGCGACGGCGATGTTACTGCGAGCCTGATCCCGGCCACCCGGACAGCTCGCGCTAGAGTCATCTGCCGCGAGCCGGCGGTACTCGCCGGTACTCCGTGGTTCGACTGCGTGTTCCGGTTGCTTGATCCAAATGTCGAATTGAAATGGCACTATCGCGACGGCGCTAGCGTACCGGCCGATGCGCTGGTGTGCGAGCTGAGCGGTGCTGCACGCAGCCTGGTGACTGGCGAACGCACAGCCCTGAATTTCCTGCAGACACTGTCGGCAACTGCGACTGCCACGCGACACCATGTTACGGCGCTGGGTGACACCACTACGCGCATCCTCGACACGCGCAAGACCCTGCCTGGACTGCGCGCCGCACAGAAATATGCAGTCCGGGCCGGTGGCGGCATGAATCATCGACTGGGACTGTTCGATGCCGTCCTGATCAAAGAAAACCACATCGCTGCGGCCGGCACGATTACGGCGGCCGTCACCGCGATTCGCAGCAGTCATCCTGGCTTGCGCATCGAAGTCGAAGTCGAAACGATGGCGGAACTGGCCGAAGCGCTGGCAGTCAATGTCGACATGGTACTGCTCGACAATTTCGATTTGCCCATGATCCGTGCGGCAACCGCCGCAGTCGCCGGGCGCGCGCTGGTCGAGATTTCGGGCGGTGTCGATCTCGCCGACCTTGCTGAACTTGGGCAGGCCGGCGCAGATTTCATCTCGATTGGCGCTTTGACCAAACATGTGCAGGCAACTGATTTTTCAATGCGCATCGAGACACCGTAAGCCGGCAACGTGCGTTCGCGTATGGCCGCTCGCGGCTTGCCTGCCCAGCGCTTAGACGGTAGTGTTCGGCGATTCCGAGCGGGAGCGCACAGCAGTGAAGAAAATTCTCTTCCAACTCGATACCGACCCGATACCGAACACTTTCGATACCGTCGTCGCTTATGACGGCGGTGCCGACCATGTCTCCTGCCGCGGCAACATAAAACCGAGCACGGTCGGAACCATGGTCGATGGCGCCGTATTCACCCGACCGCCCAAGCTTAAAAAGAATACCGCGCTGTTCATCACCGGCAGCAATATGGGCGAAGGCGAAGCTGTGCTGGCCTCGATCCGCAACCATTTCTTCGGCGATTTCCGCGTCTCTGTCATGCTCGACAGCAACGGCAGCAATTCGACCGCCGCTGCCGCGGTGGCCTACATCGGCCGGCACATGAAGTTTGCCGGCAAGCGCGCCGCCGTGCTCGCCGGCACTGGCCCGGTCGGCCAACGCGCTGGCGTCATGCTGGCACGCGAAGGTGTCGACGTCGTCCTCACTTCTCGCCGCGTCGATCGCGCAGAAACAGCCTGCGAGGCGATGCATCGCCGCTTCGGCGTTCAGCTCATTCCTGCTGCGGCCGGCGATATCGCCTCACTCAAGACAGCACTCAAAGGCGCCAACATTCTGCTTGCCACCGGCGCCGCCGGCGTACAACTTCTGGCTGAAGATCTATGGCGCGATCTACCCGATCTCGAAATAATCATCGACGCCAACGCGACACCGCCTCTCGGTATCGAAGGGATCGATCTGATGGACCGGGCGACAGTACGGCACGGCAAGATCTGCTTCGGCGCTATCGGCTTCGGCACGTTCAAGCTCGAAGTTCATCGCGCCTGTATCGCCAAACTGTTCGAGGCGAACGATCTGGTACTCGACGCACCGGAAATCTTCGCGCTCGCCAAACAGATGATGGCGGCGCGCTGAGCGCGACCGGCGCCAGCCATGTGCGGCCGATATGCGCTTGCCGTCGACGCGGCATTTCTCGCCACTGAGTTCGAAGTCGCCCTGCGCGAGCCGCTCGTGCCACGTTACAACGTTTCGCCGAGTCAGCCGGCGCTGGTGATCCGCGAGCAGGCTGGGGAACGAGAAGCGACGATACTGAGCTGGGGTCTGCTGCCGGCATGGTCCAAAACAGCGGCCGCGAGCGGGCGTCTCATCAACGCGCGCGCCGAGACCGTAGCCAGCAAACCCTCGTTCCGTTCGGCCTACAAACGCAGGCGCTGCCTGGTGCCGGCCTCCGGTTATTACGAATGGCGGGCGCTCGCTGATGGCAAACAGCCTTACTACATCCATCCCGTTGCCAGTGAAGTGTTTGCGAGTGACGTATTTGCTCTAGGCGGTCTGTGGGAGCGCTGGGAACGCGATGGCACGGCGATCGAGACGTTCGCGCTGTTGACATGCGCCGCCAACGAACGACTATTGGCCGTCCACGATCGCATGCCGGTCATCATCGCGCGAGGTGCTTACGGCGCGTGGCTTGATCCGGGCAGCAGTTCCCGGGTGCTCGAGGCGTTGCTGGTTCCCGCACCGCCGGCTGTCGTCTCGCTGCACCCTGTCAGCCGTCTGGTTAATTCGCCGCGTAATGACACGCGGGAATGCATCGTTGCAACGACCGTCGATGATGCGTAGAGCGTTGTTGACGAGCGTGCTGTGGCTGCTCGCTTCAGGCGTAAACGCTGCCCCGCCAGCGGAGTCAACTCCAGCCCAACCCGCCCACGCGGCGGTGGGTGAACCTGCTGCGCAGACGATGCAGGCGCAGCTGATCGTCTACGGGCAACTCGAAGGCGACCCCACCGCCGCGCGCGCCAGCATGGAACGCGCCGCTATGGCTGGCGATGCCGAAGCCGCCTTCGTGTTGGGCAGCTGGGACGACACCGGTCTCGGTGCTGCTGTCGATCGGCAACAGGCGCTGCGCTGGTGGCGACTGGCAGCCGATGGCGGGCACCTCGACGCGGCATTCAATGTCGGCTTGCTGCTGTTGCAGATACCTGGCGAAAGATATACCGCATTGGACTATCTCCGGCGCGCTGCCGCCGGCAATCATGCGTTGGCCTGTTACACGCTAGGCACCTGGCTGGCGGAAAACGCGTCGGACGAAATCGCTTCCATCGAAGCGCTGCGCTGTGCAGCCATGCAAGGCTATGCACCTGCTCAATTCAATCTCGGCGTGCGCTACCTTGCGGCCGGCAATCGCGCGGCCGCAACGCAATGGCTAGAGCAGGCTGCTCTCACGTTCGCGCCGGCAGTCACTGTTCTGCAAACGGTGAACGCTGCACCAACACCAGCTATGCCGCCGATTTCGCCCGAACCGACAGCACAGAGTGCTGCCACCCCGCCATCGCCGCACGGCGCGATCCACGACCGCGCGTGGGTCCTGGCTCAGGCGCCAGAGCGCTTTACCGTCGTCATCAGCGCTGCAACCGAGGCGACCGCGCTGGAGCAGATGCTGCTTCGCCATGCCGAGACCTGGGCCGAGGACACCGACAGCGCTTATTTTCTGCATCGACCGGGCTCACGCCAACCCTACACAGCGATAGTCGGCTCGTTCGCCTCAGCCGACGACGCCGTACTGGCACGCGCGGCGCTGCCACCGGATCTCCAGCGCAATCGACCGTGGATCCGTCGCTACGCAGCGCTGCACCGCGAATTGGCCGCTGCGGTGTCGGCGCCGGCGGCTGCAAAACCGTGATATCGCTGATTTGTTATTACCGCCAGACGAGTTCAACGTGGGTTCAGTGCTATCATCGACTCAAAGCCAGCGAGCCTGTATTGCGGACATGAGCCGATTCGAGGAGATTCTTACCGCCAGTAGTGAGGATCTGCTGAAGGCGCTCTACAAGTCCGCCTCGGCGCAGGACGACCATGCTGCTTTCGGTACCGCACGCGCCAAGCAGGCCGCACGAAATCTGGGGCTGACTTTTCCGCAATTGGTCTGCGCGCTCGGTTTCAACGCGCAAATCGCCCAACTTTCCGATGTCCTCGCGATGCTTGGTTTCGATTCCTACGATGCGCTGGCCCGTGAACGCAACCTTTCGTTCGTCAACGACATCTACCATCAGCTTGGCATCAAAGACGTGCTCGCCGTGTATCTTCATGTGACCAAGAGTGCACCGCTGCTCGAGGTCATCCAGCACCTGCTCGATATGCGCCTGCAACGCATCGAAGACAGGATCGAAGCGACCGTCAATTCCGTCATCATCGAGCGCTACAAAAAAGAGATGCGCGCGATCTACATTGATGGCGTTGCGCAAATCGACTTTGCTGAAAGTCGTCTGAGCAGGGAACCTAACGGCTTTCGCGCACTTCTGAACGAGGTTGCGATGATCGTCGAAAGTCGGCTGCTGCCGATAGGCGATATATTCTTTCGCGATACCATTCTGCCGGAAGAAAAACGCCGGCTGATTATCCGTGGACTGATCCCACGGGAGCTGGTTCTGAATCGACTGTCCGACCCGAAAATCGCACCGCAGGAACGCGCGGTGCTCGAAGATCAGCTAAAGCTGCTTGACGCCTGAGGCAGATAGCGATGCCCCAGCGCGACTTCCGCCGCCCGCGGCCCCGAGCCTGACCATGCCGACTTTCAACGAACTGCTATTGAGCTCCGACGCCGATCTGGTCAAGGCGTTCTATCGATTAAGTCCCGCGCCCGACACGGATTTCATCAAGCGCATCAATCATGCAGCGGCGCAACTTGACTTGACTCATAGCCAACTGGTCTGCGCGCTCGGCTTCAATCGCAATATTCGCGAGCTGACTGATGTTCTCTCGGTCGTCGGATTCTCCTCATACAAGCTGCTCAGCTATCGTCGCGACGAATTGTTCGTCAACGATGCCTATCGACAGCTGTCGATAGACGACATTGTCGATATCTATTCCGAATACCTTGAAGATCCGGACATTCTGACCACTCTGCGCGAATTGTTGCCGCGCCGCCTGCAGCAGGTCGAACGTACGCTCGCCGAAATCGACGACACCTCATTGCTGGTCAGCTACAAAATGGAGCTTCACTCCGTCTACGCAGGTGGCATTGCCACCCCGGAATTCGCACTGGCGCGTGTCGAACAGCCGGGCGGTTATCTGCGCGCGATGATCAAGGAAGTCGCCATGATCGTCGAAGCGGAACTGCTGCCTCCCGGCAATCTATTCTTCTCCGATTATCTGCTACCCATCGAGAAACGCCAGCTGATCGAAAACGGACTCATCGATACGGCGATGGTCCAGAACCGGTTGCGTAACAGCGAGATCTCGGAGGACGAGCGGCAAATGCTCGAAGATTTTACCTAGCAGGTCAGTACAGCGGATCGCCGCCCGCCGACGGCGGCAGACAGCGACAGCCAGTTTACAGCCGCGAGAGATCGAGCCAGGTGCGCACGACCGTATCTGGATTGAGCGAGATACTGTCGATCCCCTGCTCGAGCAGCCATTGCGCGAGGTCTTCGTGATCGGAAGGTCCCTGGCCGCAGATACCGACGTACTTGCCAGCTGAGCGGCATGCCATGATCGCGTGCGACATCAGGGCTTTGACTGCGGGATTACGTTCGTCGAACCGATCGGCGACCAGACCGGAATCGCGATCGAGACCGAGCGTCAACTGGGTCAGGTCATTCGAGCCGATGGAAAAACCGTCGAAATGTTCGAGAAATTCCTCGGCCAGCAGCGCGTTCGACGGCAACTCACACATCATGATGATGCGTAGGCCATTTTCGCCGCGACGCAGCCCATTGGCGGCCAGCAGCGCGATGACCTCGGCCGCTTCGGTAGTCGTGCGCACAAACGGCACCATGACTTCTACATTGGCCAGGCCCATCTCGCTGCGAACATAACGAAGCGCTTCGCATTCCATCTCGAAACACGGTTTGAACGACGGCGCCACGTAGCGCGATGCGCCACGGAAGCCAAGCATCGGGTTCTCTTCATGCGGCTCATAGCGCGGGCCGCCAATCAGGTTCGCATATTCGTTCGATTTGAAATCAGACAGGCGCACAATAACGGGCTGCGGCGCGAACGCTGCCGCAATTGTCGCAATACCTTCGACCAGGCGTTGCACATAGAACTCGCGCGGGCTGGGATAGGCGGCGATCAGCGGCGCAATCGTCGCTTGCAGATCGGCCGGCAGCAGATCGTAATCGAGCAGCGCGCGCGGATGGATGCCGATCATGCGGTTGATGATGAACTCGAGCCGGGCCAGGCCGACACCGCGGTGAGGCAGGCTCGCAAACGCGAACGCTCGGTCGGGATTGCCGACATTCATCATAATCTTCACATCAAGTTCGGGCATCGCGGTCAAAGCGATTTCTTCGCGCACGAACTCGAGTGCGCCGGCGTAAACATAGCCAGTGTCGCCTCCGGCGCATGACACCGTGACCGGCACACCGTCCGCAATCGTCCTGGTCGCGTCGCCGCAACCAACAATAGCCGGCACGCCGAGCTCACGCGCGATAATCGCAGCGTGGCAGGTCCGGCCGCCGCGATTGGTAACGATGGCGGCAGCCCGCTTCATGACCGGTTCCCAATCGGGATCGGTCATGTCGGTGACGAGCACGTCGCCCGGTTTCAGCAATTCCATCTGATCGATGCTAGCAATGACGCGCGCCGTGCCGGAACCGATTTTCTGGCCGATGCTGCGCCCTTCCGCCAATACCGGGCCGCTGCCTTTGAGATCGAAGCGTTCGATTATCTGCCCGCTGCGGCTTTGCACGGTTTCGGGTCGCGCCTGCACGATATAGAGTTCGCCGTCGTTGCCGTCTTTGGCCCATTCAATGTCCATCGGCCGGCCATAGTGCGATTCGATCGCGCAGGCAAGACGAGCGAGCTCGGTGATATCGGCATCATTGAGCGAAAAACGGTGGCGCCGGAATTCGTCGACTTCCTGCGTCAACACGCCGTGACCTGAAGCATCGGCGGCGGCGGCATACGTCATCTGCAGATGCTTGCTGCCGAGATTGCGGCGCAAGATGGCCTGGTGCCCCGCTTTCAGCGCCGGTTTGTAAACATAGAATTCATCCGGGTTGACCGCGCCCTGCACGACCATTTCGCCCAGACCATAGCTCGACGTGATGAAGACAACATCGCGAAAACCGGATTCCGTATCGAGCGTGAACATGACACCGCTCGCGCCGATGTCGCTGCGGACCATGCGTTGAATACCGGCAGAGAGCGCGACTTTTTCGTGCTCGAACCCCTGATGTACCCGATACGAGATTGCGCGGTCGTTGAACAGCGAAGCGAAGACGTCGTGAATGCGGCGTTTCACCTGCGCGATGCCGGTAACGTTCAGATAGGTTTCCTGCTGACCCGCAAACGAGGCCTGCGGCAGATCTTCCGCTGTCGCCGACGAACGCACAGCGACAGAGCATGCTGCCCCGTCAGCTCCCGTCAAGGTCGCATAAGCGGTCTCGACGGCGCGTTCGAAAGCGGCAGGTAACGGCGTGTCGACAATCCACTGACGGATCTCCTTGCCGGCACGCGCGAGTTCGGTCACGTTCTCGACATCGAAACTGGCCAGACGAGACTGGATCCGGGCGTCGAGTCCACCATGAGCGAGGAATTCGCGGAAGGCCTGCGCGGTCGTCGCGAAACCACCCGGCACGCGCACGCCAGCCTGGTCCAGATGGCGGATCATTTCGCCGAGCGATGCGTTCTTGCCGCCCACTTTGTCGACGTCGGCGATGCCCACGTCTTTCAGAGACACGATATACTCGTTCATGAATGTCCTACGTAGTGAAGCCAACCTGCAGGCAGCTACCGGCCCCCTCACCCGCCCGCGCCTGACGACTTGACGCCGGCGCCACCGCCGGTAGACGAAAGATTGTACCCGACTCCCGCAGCTCACAGAACCCTATGAAACGCCGCGTATTTTTTATTTCGGACCGGACCGGCATCACGGCTGAAATGCTGGGTTCCAGCCTGCTCACCCAGTTTCCCGACATCGAATTCAAACGCACCAACATCCCGTTCGTGTCCAACGAGTTGGCTGCGCGCGGTGCCGTGGCGACCATCCGCCGCACCATCGACGAGGATGGCGGCGCCGCGCCGCTCGTCTTCAGTACGCTAACCGACCCGTTGATGCAGAAGATCATTGCCGGCAGCAGTCCCTATGTATTCGACTTGTTCGGCACGTTCATCGAGCCGCTGGAAGCCGCGCTGGAAACAGAATCCTCGCATACGGCCGGGCGCATGCACGGCATCGGTGACGCGCATGCCTACGAGCGTCGCGTGCACGCCCTGAATTTCACCCTGGGGCACGATGACGGCCTCGCGCCGCGTGATTTGAACGAAGCCGATATCGTCCTGCTCGGCGTGTCGCGTTGCGGCAAGACGCCGACCTGCCTGTATCTGGCGATGCACTATTCGCTGAAAGCGGCGAACTATCCGTTAACCGATGACGACTTCACGGAAACCAAGCTGCCAGCCGTGCTGCGGCCGTGTCGCGACAAGCTGTACGGCTTGACCATCGTGCCGGAACAGCTCAGCCGCATCCGGCGCGAGCGCCGCCCGCATGGCAATTATTCGACGCTCGTTCAGTGTCGCAGCGAACTGGCCAAAGCCGAAGCGATGTTCAAAGCCGAGAATATCCAGTTCATCGATACGACGACTGTATCGATCGAAGAAATCGCCGCCACCGTGGTCCGCGACATGGGCCTGCATTGAGCAGCGCAGACCACATCATGGCGCCTTGACGTCGAACTCGATCGTCGAACGGGGCCCGAATTCGGCCCGATAGTGGCCGGGCAGACCAGGATTGATCTTGCCGAGCACACCGGTGATCAGCACCTGCCCCGGATCCAGCGGATAGCCCCGCTCGAGCAGGTGATTGACCAGCCAGCGCAGCGCTTCGAGCTGATTGCCAAGCGCATTCGTCGCCAGCCCCTGGTCGATGGACTTGCCATCGTGCGTCAGGTTGATCTTGAAACCATTGACCTCGCCGAGGTCGCGCAACGCCAGCGGCTTGCCGACTATATAGGAGCGAGCCGCGACGTTCGTTGCGACGATATCGAGGCCAATCAGGTTGTGCGGTTTTTCATAATTGAGGTCGGGCAGTTCGATCGCGGGCACGGCGCTGCTGACGTAGGTTTTCAGATCCGCGATTGATTTCATCGGTCGGCGTATCGGCGAGCGAAGGATGAAGCCGATTTCCACTTCAATCATCAGCTTTTTGAATTTCGCCAGATCGACAATAGCGCCATCGCTGAGTCGACCGTCGCCCGGCAGAACGCCCGAGACCGGCGCGCGCAGATAATATTTGAGCTGCGCTGCTTTGCTGGTGAAACCGGCCTTGTAGCCGCCGATGGCACGATTGCCGTACAGGCGCTCGACCAGCGCGCGTTGCACCGCATAGGCTGCGTCGAGGGAGAAGTCGGGATCGTAGCTCGATAATGCCGGCATCGGGCGGCCTTGGGCGAGTTCGATGACAACGATATCGGCCCAGTTCTCTGACGCGACGTCGGCAGCGGTGACACGGAAACCGGTCAATACCGCACATAGCGCCGCGATCGCGGTCAGACGCTTCAGCCCTCCTCGCATGCTGGTCTCCTGATATTCTGGCCTGATATTCGGGCTTTATTTCTGGGCCCTGATTGCGGGTCGTGGTCGCTGGCCTTGTGCCCGGCGATCGCCACCCTACCGCGGGCCGACGCGGCCCGCGATCATGCACGGGATGGCGGGTGCGACTCAATGCGCACGATCCGGTCAGCTTTCGGTAAGATGGGCGCCATGCGCATCTCGCCCCGCTCGTTGTTGTTGCGTTTCCTGGTCGTGATTGGCCTCGCTGTCGCCGGCGTGGCCGCCGCTGCGTCCGATACCGCCATCAGCGAGCGCGAAGCGGCAATCTATTCGGCCGTCATCAATCACGGGCTCGATGCCGGTGCCGGCATGATAGTGATTGCAGAGCGCACCAGCGGCGACCCAGCCGCGCTGGCTGGCGATGCCGAACGCGGCGCTGCGGCAATTGCCGAACTGGCTGTACCGCCATCGACGTTCACCGACTGGGCGCGACGCAACGCACGACTCGATACACTGGACCGCGCGCTCAATCTCAAGGTGACTTATCAGATGCTGGGCGTGAAAGCGCTGGCTGAGCTGTTCGGAAGCAATGAGCCAAGCGCAGGCTGGACACAGTTCTTCGCACGTTTCCCCGGCGCCGCAGGACTGCTGCGATTGTCGCACGTCGGCTTCGACGATACCGGCAATCACGCGCTCGTCTATCTCGAACACCAATGCGGCGCCGAGTGCGGTACAGGGCGTCTGGTCCATCTGGTCCTTGACCCTGCCGGCTGGACGGTCAAGAACGCGACCCTGGTCTGGATGACCAACTGAGCGATGTATTCAGTCTGCGTGTTCTGTGGTTCGCGTGACGGCGCGCGCAAGGAATACCTCGATGCCACGCGCGCTTTCGGCCGCGAACTCGCGCGTCGCGAGATGACGCTGGTCTATGGCGGTGGACGAGTCGGCCTCATGGGCGCCCTCGCCGATGCCGCGCTGCAGGCCGGCGGAACGGTGGTCGGCGTCATCCCTGATTTTCTGAGTGACCGCGAAGTGTTGCATGAGGGCTTGACGGAATGCGTGCTGGTCGACGACCTGTTTGAACGCAAGTCGCTCATGATCGAACGATCGGACGCCTTCGTTGCACTGCCCGGCGGCATCGGTACGTTCGACGAACTCCTCGAAGTCATCGCCTGGCGCCAATTGCGCCAGCTCCGTCAGCCTATCGGACTGCTGAACGTCGCCGGGTTCTTCGCGCCATGGCAGGCTCTGCTCGCGCATTGCGTCGCCGAAGGTTTCGTCAGCGCGTCAGATATCGCACAGTTGATTGTCAATACCGACCCTGTTCAGCTGCTTGACGGTCTGCTCGAAGCCGGCACGGCTTGATGCGATCGTCGCAGCGCGCAGGTGTGGTGTTCGATATGGACGGCATCCTGATCGATTCCGAGCCGCTGTTCCGCATGGCGGCCCAGGCTGCCGCGCGCGATGTCGGCCATCATCTGAGCGACGAAACCTATGTCATGTGGATGGGGCTGCCGCCACGCGCGGTCGAAGCGGCCGTCGTCGACAGCATGGGGCCGCAGTTTCCGCTGGCCGCGTTCCGCGAGCACTTTCGTCGCATCTGGACTGCGCATACCGACGCGCACGGTGTGCCGGCGCAACCTGGCATTGCCGAATTGCTTGAGTCGCTGCGCGCACGCGCAATCCCATTCGGCGTGGCGACATCGACCGAGCGCGCCCAGGCCGAGAGATCGCTCGCGCTCGCCGGCCTCGCCCGCTATATCGATGTGATCGTTGCCGGCAACGAAGTCGAGAACGGCAAGCCGGCACCGGACATCTTTCTGCGCGCGGCAGCAGCTATCGGCGTGGCGCCGACAGCCTGCGTTGCACTGGAAGATTCCGCTGTCGGTGTGCGAGCTGCGGCCGCTGCAAACATGCTGACCATCATGGTGCCCGATCTGCACCAGCCAACGCAGGAAGTCGCGGCACTGGCTGACTACGTGCTGCCCACCACTCGCGACGCGGCGCGCGTGGTACTCCGCATGTTCGAGGAATCAGGCGGTCACTGAGGATCGGCGATGCCGCGGAAAGATCACTACCATCGCAATGTCCTCGCCATCGTCTATGACTTCGACGGTACGCTGACACCGCAGCCGATGCAGGAATACACCGTGCTGCCGCAACTCGGCATCTCGGGTGAAGCGTTCTGGGCCGAAGTGAATGCCGAGGTCAAACGGACCGGCGGCGACAGCATCCTCACCTACATGCGTCTGCTGGTCGAGAAAATCGAATCGAACAAAGCGCACTTGAGTCGCGAAGCGCTGCGCGAACTTGCCTCCGGCATCCGCTACTACCCCGGCGTCGAATCCTGGTTCGAGAGGATCAACGATTACGTCACGGCGAAATCGCACGGCAGCGTGCAGACACGCCATTACATCGTCTCGGCGGGATTGAGCGAAATCCTCGAAGGCATCGGCATCAAGCGGCATTTCACCCGCATTTATGCCTCACAATATTATTTCGATCACCACGAGGCTGCGCGGTTCCCGACAGTTGTCATCAACGATACGGCCAAGACCCAATACCTGTTTCGCATCAATAAGGGTCGCGAGGAAGCGCTGGAGACCATCAACGAATACATGCCGGAGGGCGCGCGACCGATACCTTTTCAGCACATGCTGTATGTCGGCGACGGTTTGACCGACGTTCCCTGCATGACCGTGGTCAAGAACTACGGTGGATTCGCCGTCGCTGTGCACAAACCTCGCAGTGCGGACGCCATCAAGGTCTGCCGCGAACTGGTCGACGCCAATCGCATCGACTTCTATGCGCCGGCCGATTATGGTGCCGGGCGTAAACTCGAGCAGCGCGTGCACAAGATTCTCGATCTGATCATTGCGCGCATCCTGTTCGAACAGGAACGCCACGAGTTTCTCGGTGACATGCGCGATGCGCCTGCCCCAGCCGATGCTCCGCCGCGCAAGCGCCGCCAACCATCGCCACGAGGGCGTGGAACCTGACGCTGCGAGCAGCGTCCATAGCCAATGGAATAGACTCCCGCACGTCCAACCGGACGCGCCGACTACGGAATATCATGAACGACATAGTCCATTCGCCGGTCGGCAGGCCGGCACGCAAGCTCCGCCCCAATCTTCCGACCGGAGCGCGTGGCCCATCCGTGGTCATGGCGGCGCTGCTCGCTGTGCTGTTGACTGGGTGCGGTCACGTCAGCGTGCCCAAAGTCTCGATGCCCAATCTGCCCGGGCTCGGCGATGACGAACCGGAGGCCGCCGCTGTAGCTGTCGATTTGACGGCGACGCCACGCGATCTCCTCGGCGCACATCTGGTGAATCCGCGAACCAGCGAGGACACACCCAATATGACGGTCGGCAAGATGATCGAGTATGCCGATCGCTATCTCGCCTGCGACTGCGCCGGCACACGCTTCGTCCGCAGCTGGGAAAAAACTGCCGAAGGTTATCGGGCAACCGTCAATTCAGGGGCCGTGCGGCCACTTGAATTCACCTGCCGCGACGTCGAAGCCGGCCGCGAATGCTATTTGATCGAGATCGATCGCGGACCGCAGTCGCCGAGTTTCCCCGAGCGCTTTGTGCCGGGTTCGAACTTCATCCAGTTCCTCTACCAGCACGGCGTGCAGTGCGAACGCGCCGAACCGTGTCCGGCTGCAACTGCAAAATAGTTCGAGCTCAAGGTGGGAGATTCGCCATTACGCGCTGGTCGAACAGGAGGTTCAGCGTGTAGCGCACGCCGAATCCGGTCGTGTCGGTTGGAATGTGGGCAAGGCCGCCTTTGACATTGCTTGCCCCAAGATCGAGATGGATCCACGGCATTTCGCGTGGCACAAACCGGCTCAGGAAACGAGCCGCCAGGATGTGGTCGGCTTCGCCTTCCACAGCGCACTGACGGATATCGGCCACCGGGCTGTCGAGTGCGCGATCGTAGTCTTCGTCCAGCGGAAACGGCCATACGCGCTCGCCGCTTGCCTGACCTGCTGCCAGCAGCAGCGGATGCAGCGCTTCCCGATTGGTGAACACGCCGCTATAAGACTTGCCCAGGGCGTGGATGCAGGCACCCGTCAAGGTCGCATAGTCGATGACGAGTGCCGGTTTGGCGCGGCTCGCGAGCGTCAACGTATCGGCGAGCACCATGCGTCCTTCGGCATCGCTGTGCACTACCTCGATGCTGGTACCGTTCAACGCTCGGACGACATCGTTCGGCTTATAGGCTTGCGGCCCGATGGCATTCATGGCAAGCGCCAGCCAGCAGTCGACGCCGAAATCCACCTCGAGCCGGGCTAGCGCGAGCAGCGTGCCGAGTGCCACAGCGCTACCTTGCATATCCTCGTGCATGCCGAGCATGTGCCGCGCGGACTTGAGATTGACCCCACCGGTATCGAAGCAGATGCCTTTGCCGACCAACGCCAGGCGCGGACTGCGGCGACGAGGGCTGCCGGCGTAGCTCACGCGCAGGATCCCGGCATCCGCCGCTGGATTGCCTTGCGCGACTGCCAGAAATGCGCCAGCGCCGCGACGTGCCAGGTTCGCCTGATCCAGAAACTCCGTTTCCCAGCCGCATTCGGCGGCAAGCGCTTCAATGCGTGTGCGATAGCTGCCGGGGTAGAGTTCGTTCGGCGGCAGGACACTGAGCTGTCGCGCGAGTCCGTTACCGGCTGCTTCAGCCAGGGTACGACGATAATCCTGGCTGCCAGCCTGCCCGAAAAGTCGCAGCGTGCGCAGGCGTGAGTCGGGTGGCGGAGCCGTTTTGCTGGTCGGCATCGCACAGGCCTCTGCCGCGGCTGCCGCGACGAGCGCCTCACTGATCAGCGCCTGCACCGGCGGCAGAAAACCTGCACAGCTCACGGCAAGATCGCGCGGATCGGCTTCGGCAATCCTTTCAATTGCCTTGCGGGCAAGCTCGAGACGCTGAAAAGCAGACATCTCCGGTTTGAACTCGACCACGACGACGCGCGTACCGCGAGCGTTCGGTATCTCGGTCGACAGCAGCGTGACCGGCGTGCGCGCACTTCGCTGGCGCCAGCGCCGATGCAGCAAGTCGCCGTAAGGCAGCGCGCGCCAGGCAGCGCGTTTCAGATCAGAACCGATGGCGAGCAGCCAGTGCTCGGCGCGATCGATACGCGCGCTATCGGCGTCGCCGACCATCACTCGAATGCCGAGATCCTGCATGGTTCAATTCCGCCAGTCAGCTTGCCCACGTCGAGATGCAACCATGGCTGCTGTCCCATCGATGGGTTTCATACATTACACTAGGGCGAGACTCGCCTCTGCAAACGCAGCCATCGCGCAAGCGCTGGCATGAGGAACCTGATACGCCATGGCCGCAGCACCCGATCACGACCCGCAGGAAACGCAGGAATGGCTGGACGCGCTCGACGCCGTCATCGACGCCGAAGGTGTCGAACGGAGTCACTATCTGCTCGAACGGCTCATCGACAAAGCCCGGCGCTCCGGCGTGAACCTGCCGTACTCGGCCAAGACGGCTTACATCAACACGATTCCGCCACACAAGGAGGAATACACCCCGGGTGATCCGGCGCTCGAATGGCGCATCCGCTCGATCAATCGCTGGAATGCGATGGCGATGGTAGTCAAGGCGAATCGCAAGAACAGCGAACTCGGTGGCCACATTGCGAGCTATGCCAGCGCGGCGACGCTCTACGAAGTCGGTTACAACCATTTCTGGCATGCACCGAGCGCCGATCATGGCGGTGACATGGTGTTCTTCCAGGGCCATTCAGCGCCCGGCATTTACGCCCGCGCCTTCCTGCTTGGCCTGTTGTCGGAAGAACAGCTGAATAATTTCCGTCAGGAAGTCGACGGCAACGGACTGTCGTCCTATCCGCATCCATGGCTGATGCCCGGGTTCTGGCAGTTTCCGACGGTGTCGATGGGATTGGGGCCAATCATGGCCATCTATCAGGCGCGCTTCATGCGCTACCTGGAGAATCGAGGCCTGATCACGGCGCCGCGACGCAAAGTGTGGGCCTTCATGGGCGACGGCGAGATGGACGAGCCGGAAGCTTTCGGCGCCGCCGCTCTGGCCTCGCGTGAGAAACTCGACAATCTGGTCTTCGTCATCAACTGTAATCTACAGCGCCTCGATGGCCCGGTTCGCGGCAACGGCAAGATAGTGCAGGAGCTCGAATCGGATTTCCGCGGCGCCGGCTGGAACGTGATCAAGGTCATCTGGGGATCAGGTTGGGATGCCCTGCTGGCACGCGATCAGAAGGGACTGCTGGTCTCACGCATGGATGAAGCGGTCGATGGCGAATATCAGGCGTACAAGGCCTTCAACGGCGCTTATGTCCGTGAACACTTCTTCGGCAAATATCCCGAATTGAAAGCCATGGTCGCCAACATGAGCGACGACGATATCTGGCGCCTGAGCCGCGGCGGTCATGACCCGCATAAGGTCTATGCGGCCTACGCACAGGCCGTCGCGCATACCGGCCAGCCAACCGTGATCCTGTGCAAAACCGTCAAGGGCTATGGCATGGGCGAGGCTGGCGAAGGCAAGATGATGACGCATCAAGCCAAGAAGATGGGCGAAGAAGCACTGAAAGCGTTTCGCGATCGTTTCAATATTCCTATCGCTGACGACGCTATCGCTGAAGCACCGTATTACAAGCCGGCCGAAGACAGTCCGGAAATGAAATACCTGCGTGAGCGTACCGCCGCGCTGGGCGGCTTTCTGCCCCACCGTCGACCGACTGCCGACGCGCTGGAGATCCCGCCGATAGCGATGTTCGACGCCGTACTCGAAGGCTCGGGCGATCGTGAAATCTCGACGACCATGGCTTTCGTGCGTCTGTTGAATGCAGTCGTACGCGACAAGAAGCTCGGTCAGCGCGTGGTTCCCATCGTACCCGACGAGGCCCGCACTTTCGGCATGGAAGGCATGTTCCGTCAGTTGGGCATCTACTCGGCGGTGGGCCAGCTCTACGAGCCCGTCGATCACGACCAAGTCATGTATTACCGCGAAGATATCCGCGGGCAGATCCTCGAAGAAGGCATCACCGAAGCCGGCGGTATGAGCTCCTGGATAGCGGCCGCGACCGCGTATTCGAACCACGGCCTGCAGATGATCCCGTTCTTCATCTTCTATTCGATGTTCGGATTCCAGCGTATCGGGGATCTTGCCTGGGCCGCCGGCGACATGCAGGCCCGCGGCTTCCTGCTCGGCGGTACCGCCGGGCGTACCACGCTGGCCGGTGAAGGTCTGCAGCATCAGGACGGTCACAGTCACATGATCGCATCGACGATCCCGAACTGTGTCAGCTACGACCCTGCATTCGGTTACGAACTCGCGGTCATCATCCACCACGGGATGAAGCGCATGTTCGAGCGTCAGGAGAACGTGTTCTATTACATCACCGTCATGAACGAGAACTACGTGCATCCTGCGTTGCCGGCCGGTGTCGCCGAGGATATTGTCGAGGGCATGTATCTGTTTCGCGAGACGCCCGCAGCGCAGGTACAGCTGATGGGCAGTGGGGCAATCCTGCGCGAAGTGATTGCCGCAGCCGAACTGCTGGAGACCGACTTCGGTATTGCCGCCAACATCTGGAGCGTGACCAGCTTCAACGAACTCCGACGCGAAGGACTCGAATGTTCGCGCTGGAACATGCTGCATCCTCTCGAGGAACCGCGCGTATCCTTCCTCACCCAGAAGCTGCGGGTCCATAACGGCCCGTGTGTGGCGGCGACTGATTACATCCGCGCATATGCCGGGCAGATCCGCGAATATGTACCGCAACGCTATCGCGTGCTGGGCACTGACGGCTACGGCCGTTCGGACTCACGCCGCAAGCTGCGCGAATATTTCGAGGTCAATCGCTATTACGTGACCGTCGCCGCGCTGAAAGCGCTGGCCGACGATGGCGTACTACCGGCCCAGACGGTGGCCGACGCCATCGTCAAGTACGGCATCAATCCCGAAAAACCGAATCCGATGAATCAGTAGAGGCTGCGAGCGCTCATGGCAGATCTCGACGTACGCGTGCCGGATATTGGCGACTTCGATACAGTCGACGTCATCGACGTGCTGGTCAAACCGGGTGACGTGGTGGCCGTCGAGGACCCGCTGATCACGCTGGAAAGCGACAAGGCGACCATGGATATTCCGTCGCCCAGTGCCGGCACTGTCGGCGAGATCCACGTCAAGGTCGGCGATCAGATTGGTGAAGGCGCGCTGATCCTGAGCCTGCGCAATGTCGGTGACAGCGCACCGGCGAAAGGTGCCACCGCGCCTGCCGCAACGCCACCTGCACCGCCGGCACCTGCTCCAGCAGAAGCCGCCGCTGCAGCTCCATCGCCCACCGCTTCGACACCTGCGGCGGCTCCGCCCGCCGTTGCGGCATCGGCACCGGCTGCAGCGTCAACGGTGAGCGTGGAAGTCAGAGTACCCGATATCGGCGATTTCGATCATGTCGATGTCATCGACATACTTGTCGCTGTCGGCGAACACGTGGCTGTCGAGTCGCCGTTGATCACGCTGGAAAGCGACAAGGCAACGATGGACATTCCGTCGCCTGTCGCCGGCATCATCGAGAGTATTGCCGTCAAAGTCGGCGACCAGGTGGCGGAAGCGACCTTGATCCTGGTGGTGCACGCGGATGCCGCAAGCCCGGCACCGACGGCGCCGACTGCGGTGGCCGCCATCGCACCGCCACCGGCCGCTGTGTCGCTGCCGAAAAGCGCCCAGGTGCGCGCCGGAGACGAGCAGGCGCCGGCCCGAGTCGCGACTTCGAAAGCACACGCGAGCCCATCCATCCGCAAATTTGCCCGCGAACTCGGCGTCGATGTATCGCAGGTCCGCGGCAGCGGGCCGAAAGCCCGCATCCTTAAAATTGATGTGCAGTCGCATGTAAAAGAAGTCATGCACGGTACGCGCGGCCAGGCCGGCGGCGGATTTGCGCTGCCAGCAGCGCCAGTGATCGATTTCAGCAAGTTCGGTGAAACTGAAATCACGCCATTGAACAAGATTCGCCGGTTGACCGGTCAGAATCTTCACCGCAGCTGGATCACGGTTCCACACGTATTTCAGCTCGACGAGGCCGACATCACCGAACTCGAGGCATTCCGCAAATCCAAAGCCGACGAAGCCGAACAGAAAGGGACCAAACTCACGTTGCTCGCCTTCCTCGTCAAAGCCGCAGTTGTCGGCTTGAAGAAATTCCCCGACTTCAACGCCTCGCTGACAGCCGACGGCGAGTCGCTCGTACACAAGAAATATTTCCACATCGGCATCGCCGTCAACACCGACAATGGGCTGGTCGTACCGGTGATCCGCGATGTCGACAAGAAAGGGCTCTACGAACTTGCGCTCGAAGTCCGCGACCTGAGCCGCAAAGCGCGCGAGCGGAAGATCACCCCGGCCGAGATGCAAGGCGCCTGCTTTACGATTTCCAGCCTCGGTGGTGTCGGCGGTACCGCTTTCACTCCGATCATCAACATGCCGGAAGTCGCCATCCTCGGCGTGTCACCATCGGCGATAAAGCCGGTCTGGCGCGGTGGCGAGTTCGTTCCACGCTTAATGCTGCCCTTCACGCTCTCTTACGATCATCGTGTGATCGACGGGGTCGGCGCCGCTCAGTTCACTCGCTATCTCACCACCGTACTTGGTGATATCCGGCACATACTGCTGTAGGTCTTCGTGCGTGCCTATGGGCACGATGGTACGAATGATGTTTCGGTGACTTCGTTTGCCATAATGCTGGATCCTGACGTGGGTGCGCGGTGAAGCTGCTGAATCGCGGTCAATTGTGACGCCGAATGTCCGCTCAACCGGCAACAAGAAATACGATGGCCCGAGTCGTCCGTCCTCAGATTTACTCCTTGAAAGGCAGCTCGCCCAGATAATCCATTTTCCCGACCTCGACGCCGTTATGGCGCAGGATGGCGTAGGCGGTTGTAACGTGGAAGTACAGATTGGGAATGACGTGCTGAATCAGGAACTCTTCGCCGGATAGCGATTTGCCTTTCCAGCGTGGTTGCGTAATGCGGCGCTGCGTGGCGCCGTCGAAATCAGCGGCCTTAAAAGCGTGCAGGTAATCGATGACACTTTGCAGGCGGGCTTTTGCTTCAACGAGATTGGTCTCCGTATCTGCATGTACTGGTGCGTCCTGCTCTTTGTCAGCCAGTCGTGCCGCAGCCAGCTTGGCTGTGTCGCAAGCGACCTGGATCTGGCGCATCAGGTTGAACTGATTCGGCGACAGGCGCGCCTGTAACAGGACCTCCATGTCGAATTTCTTTGCTTCTGCATGTGCAGCGGCTTTGTCGAGAATGCTGACGAGGTTACCGAGCATCTTGCTGAATTGTGAGATGACGATGGGGTAGATCATGGGTGGTTGTCCTGTAAGTGCGGGCGCTGATTGTACGCTTTTGGGCTGACTTCGCTCCGGTGAAGAACTCCGTTCTGTGCTTTGGGCTTCAAGATTGGCTGACAGACGCGGAACAGCGTATCGTCGGGTCAGGCCCTCCGTCGAACAACGCTGGCGATTGCATCTATCGAGGTGGGTCCTTGCCGAAGCAGTCAAATCTGACGGCGTTGAACATCATCCTCATTAACGATCAGGACAGGCCAGCATGCCGACCCCGCTTCCCGACTTCATAGCGACCTACTGGACGATTGCCGGCGATGTATTGCCTTTGAGCTCGCCGGAGCAGGAGGCCAGCGCCATTGATTTCCGCACGCGTGTCGAGGCCGCGCAACGCGCAGGCTACCGCGGTATCGGACTCATCCATTCGGATTTGATCAACGTCCGCCGCAGCTATGACTTTGCCACCATGCGCACCATTCTTGCCGACCACGATATGGTCCATGTCGAACTCGAATTCCTGGTGGGGTGGTTGGAGGACGACCCGGCAACCACGGCCGTACTCGATGAGCTGTGCGAAGCTGCCACCGCGCTGGGCACACGCCATCTGAAGGCCGGTCCGGACATGCAGGCCAAGACCTGGCCACTCGACCATATGATCACGCGGTTCAGTGCCTTGTGTGATCGCGCGCGTCAGGCCGGCACCGGCATCGCGCTGGAGATCATGCCGTGGACCAACCTGCGTACCATCGATGAAGGTCTGTCGGTTGTAGCAGGTGCCGACGCCGACAACGGTGGATTATTGCTCGACATCTGGCACCTCGCGCGCGCCGACGTTCCCTATAGCGACATCGCCAAAATTCCAATCCGCTACCTGAAGCATATTGAACTCGATGACGCCGACGCCGAAGTCGTTGGAACCCTGCTCGAAGATACGCTCGACCGCCGCCGCCTCTGCGGCACCGGCGCACTCGACGTGCCGGCATTTGTACAGGCCGTGCAGGCGACTGGCTATAGCGGACCCTATGGCGTCGAAATCATTTCCCGCGAGCACCGCCAACGCCCGCTGGATGAGGCGGCACGTCTATCTTTCGACAGCGCACGGGCGCAGTTCCCGAACTCGGGGTAAAAGCAGCAGGACGAACTCGAGCCTGACGTTCAGCGATCAGCGCTTCCGTTGAATCTTTCCGCAAACGCTCGATGAGCCTCAGCCGCGACGAGCCGCCTCGATGGCAGCAATGTCGATCTTTCCCATCTCCATCATGGCTTCGAAAGCGCGCTTGGCCGCTGCAAGATCCGCATCGACTATCGCGGCAGTCAGTGCGCGTGGTGTGATTTGCCACGACAAGCCCCACTTGTCCTTGCACCAGCCGCAGGCGCTTTCCTGACCGCCGTTGCTGACGATTGCATTCCACAAGCGGTCGGTTTCGGCCTGATCATCCGTCGCAATCTGGAACGAGAAAGCTTCGCTGTGCTTGAACGTCGGGCCGCCGTTCAATCCCAGACACGGGATCCCCGCTACCGTGAACTCCACGGTCAAGACATCGCCCTGTTTGCCAGATGGATAATCGCCAGGCGCACGATGGACCGCTCGCACTACGCTATCCGGGAAAGTCTCGGCGTAGAACGTTGCGGCCTCCAACGCAGTGCCGTCATACCAGAGACAAATCGTATTCTTACTGACCATCGGCATTCTCCAACTTACAAATTGCAGCTGATTCTTCAGCCGATTCGAACATAATCCCAAGATCTTCGATAGCTCGCCACCACGTAAACCCTCGATCTTCTGAGGGTCGGTGGCGGGAACAGGGGCAGGCGCGCCGCCAACAGACACCATCGATTACCCGGCTGATCTAGAATACGGAAAACCCCTACCGACAACAGCAGGATATGACCAGCACCACACAGCACATCGTCGATGAAGCGATCACCTCGCGCCGATCCGTTCGCGCGTTTCTGCCGACGCCAATACCCCGTGCAGATATCGAAGCCCTGCTCGGAGTTGCGGCGCGCGCGGCGTCGGGGACCAATATTCAACCGTGGCTGGTACATGTCGTCACGGGCGAGCGCAAGGAACGGCTGTCGCAGGCCGTGCTCGCCGCGTTCAACGACCCGGTTGCAATGGCAGAACACCGGAGCGAGTTTCCGATTTATCCCAGCGAGTGGCTTTCACCGTATATCGACCGCCGCCGCAAAGTCGGTTGGGACTTGTACGGATTGCTCGACATCGGCAAGGGTGATCGCGAACGGACGCATGCTCAGCATGCGCGCAATTTCGCCTTCTTCGATGCACCGGTCGGCTTCATCTTCACGGTGAACCGAAGTCTCGGCTATGCGGCGTGGATCGATTACGGCATGTTCATGGGCAATCTCATGGCCGCTGCACGCGGCCGCGGATTACATACCTGCCCACAGTTTGCCTGGGCGCAATTCCATCGCCTGATCCGCAGCGAACTTGCGATCCCCGACGAACAGAAGATCCTGTGTGGCATGTCGCTCGGTTATGAGGACGAACGCGCCATCGAGAACTCGCTGCGAACGGAACGGGCGCCGGTCTCGGAGTGGACGACATTCCACGATTGAGCGCGCGACCGCTCGGGTCTTAACGTCGTCAAGGCAGCTGATAGCCGCTGACGCCGACGCGGATCCGGTACAGACTCTTGCCCGACGTCACGTAAAGCAGATTGGCGTCGGCGCCACGACCGAAGCCGACATTGGTCGGCAGTTCAGTTCCGGTTGGAATGAAAGCGAGTTCCTTGCCTGCTGGGTTCAGCACTTGAATGCCGGGTCGATACTCGCAGCGCGACGCGACCCAAAGGTTGCCGTTGCTGTCGGCCGTCAGTCCGTCCGGTCCGCTGCATGGCCGCTCCAGCTTGCCGTAGTCGGTCAACACGCGGCGGTTGCTGAGGTTGCCCGCAGCGTCGACGTCGTAGGCCTGCAGCAGGTGCGCGGCCTGCAGCGTCGATTCGCCGGGCGCGAGGTACTGGAATTCGAACCAGCCGTTGTCATTGCTGACGATGTAGAGCGTCTTCTGATCGGGAGCGAGGAGGATACCGTTGCACTTGCCGCAGTTGGTGGCGACACGGGTGACCGTACCGTCCGGATCAAGGCGGTAAGCAGCATACCCGTCTTGAAATATCGGTTCGTGGCCGAGATAACGCGGGTCGGTGAAATAGATGCGGCCGTGCTCGTCGATCGTCAAATCGTTGGGCGCGTTGTACGGTTTTCCATCGTATAGCCCGGTCAGGATGTAGCTCTGACCGCTGTGCATATCGGTCTTCACCAGCATGCGCCCGCCATAGTCGGCACCGAGCGCAGCAATCAGATTGCCTTCACGATCGAACTTGAGGCCGTTGGACATCCCCGACGGACTGCGAAAAACCACTGTCTTATCCGTGCGCGGGTCGAATCTCCAGATAGTGCCGGCCTGGGCGTACTTGCCGCTGGCGTCTCGGCAGTGCCGGGTGAAGGTGACGTCGCTGAAATAGATGTAGCCATCGTGCCCGGCAGCCACCCCCTCGGTAGTGACACAACCGCCGTCGAATAGCCGTTCGAGTCGGGCCGTGGGCGGGACCAGCGTGGTATCGCCAATGGGCGCCGCAAAGCCCGCATCGGCCGCCAGAACGCTACTCGCGCAGAGATGCATAGCCAGCACGACGATGGCACCGATAGAAGTTGAAGCAGCCCATTGCATAGCGTTTCCCCGAGTCGAATTACAATTGCCGGCGAGCTCCCTGACCGTCGCGATTTCGGCCTTGCGCTATAGTATGCTCCAGCATTAGAGTGCGCTACATGTCACTCCGCCTGAAGCAGTCCGACGAACGCCGCAATCGTATTCTTGACGCCGCTGCGCTGCTCATCCGCCAGACCGGCGGCACGGATTTCTCGATGCGGACATTGGCGCAAGCAGCCGAAGTCAGCCCTGCTACACCCTACAATCTGTTCACTTCCAAGGATGGCCTGCTCTACGCGCTGCTGTCGCGCTCGCTCGACGAGATCACGGCCAGCGGTCTGGCGTATACCTCGGCCGACCCGCTGGACCGCGTGCTCGAAGCCGCGGTCAAGGCCGCCGACATTTTTCTGCTCGATCCGGAATTCATGCGCCCGCTATATCAATTTCTGCTCGGCGTCGTCGATCCGATACATCGCCCGAAGTTTATCGAGCGTTCGCTGGCCTATTGGCGCTCTGCGCTTGAGGCGAGCATGGATACCAAGGTCCGGTCGCGCGATTTCGACAGTGGCGCATTGACTTATGCCCTGATGGCGCATTTTGTCGGCGTACTTGATTTCTGGATCCATGACGACATCGACGCGGAGGGTTTCCGCGCGCGGGTCGTCTATGGCACCGCACTGTTACTGCTGCCAATGACTGAAGTCTCGCGTCAATCGCGGCTGCTGCGCAGGCTCCGCGAAGCGCGTCGCACCATGACTACCAGTGCGATTATCAAGAATACCGCGGTGCCAGTCATCGCAATCAACCGTGCCATCGTCCGCAGGGGAGTATCAAAACCATGAATACCGGCTACATGTTGATGATGGCGAATCTGCATGAGGGACTCTCCGATGCGGAAATGATCCGCGAGGAGATGCGCCTGGCTGAACTCGCCGAGGAAGTCGGCTACGACGCCATCTGGTGCGCCGAGCATCATTTCGAATCCTATTCCATGGCGGTCGACAATCTGCAGATACTGACCTGGCTCGCGGCCCGTACCACTCGCGTCAAACTCGGCAGTGCTGCGTTGATCCTGCCGTGGTGGACGCAACCGTTGCGGCTGGTGGAAAAGATTTCGACCATCGATGCGATGTCCAACGGTCGTTATCTCATCGGGTTCGGGCGAGGACTGGCGCGCAACGAGTTCGAGTCTTTTGGCATTCCGATGCATGAAACACGCTCACGCTTCGACGAATCGGCGAAAATGATCATCGATGCACTGGAAACCGGTTTCATCGAAGGAGCAGGGCCGCATTTTCCGCAGAAGCGTACCGAGATCAAACCGCGCCCTCTGCAGAACGCCCGTGATCGACTCTATGCCGTGGCGATGTCACCGGAATCGGCGCAAGTCGTCGGCGAACTCGGCGCGAGGATGATGTGTTTCGTTCAGTTTTCGATGGACAAGCACGTACCCAATTTCGACATCTATCGTGGCGCTTATCAGAGCAGCCATGGTCGCGCGGCTCCGGCGCCGCTGCTGCTCGATTTCTGCTACTGCGATCGCGACGCCGGCGCAGCCGAAGCGATGGCGCGCAAGTATCTCGCCGTGAATTACCTGTCAATACTGCAGCACTACGAATTCATGGCCGACTATCACAAAGAGATCAAAGGCTACGAAGCATATGGCGACGCGGCCACGTTCCTGAACACACTCGGCCTCGATGCCGCTGTCGACGATTACATCGCGCATCAGGCCTGGGGTACGCCGCAACAGATCCTGGACAAGCTCGACGCCCGTCGCGCAGTCATTGGCCATTACGAATGGAATTCGATTGTGAGCTATGGTGGCATGCCGTTCCCGACCGTTGAACGGAGCATGCGCCTTATCGCAAGCGACGTACTGCCGGAACTCAGGACCTGGCAGGAATCCACTGCCGCGCCGCGCAATCGTGCAGTAGCCTGAGTCCCGGCCATGAACAACGCGGCCAGCCTGCCCGATATCGATTTGATGTCGGTGGAAGCCAACGCAGACCCGCAGGGGTATTTCGCCAAACTCCGTGAGAAGCAGCCGGTGTATTGGGATCCGCGCTATCGTTCGTGGATCATCACCAGCCATCGTCATGCCGCCGAAGCGCTGCGCGACGAGCGGTTTTCCTCCGATCGAATCGAACCGTATATCCGCAAGAAGCTCTCCGGGCCCGAGACCGCGCCACTCGTGCGTCAGGCTTTCGATGTACTCAGCGGTTGGATGGTGTTCAAGGAAGAACCGGCGCACACCCGCTTGCGGCGCCTGTGCGGGCAGGCATTCACGCCGAAATCGATTGCGGCGCTGCGCGAGCGCGCCACCACCCTGTGCCATGAACTCCTCGATACGATTGCGGCCGACAGCGAGTTCGACCTCATCGCCACCGTTGCCGCTCCGCTGCCCTCGATCATCATTGCCGAAATGCTCGGCGTGCCGATAGCGGACCGCGCGGATTTCGAACGGTGGACAGCCAAGGTCTCGCCGCTGGTCTCGACCGGACTCGACGACCCGAGCCGTTACGGCAGCGTTGCCGAAGGCATGGATGCGCTGGTCAATTATTTTTCGACGCTCATTCGACGCTACGAAGCCGAGCCGGCCGACAACCTCATTTCAGCGCTGATCCGCGCGCGCGAAGAGAACGACGCATTGAGCGACGCCGAGTTGATGGCAACCTGTACGCTGATGCTGTTCGGCGGTCATGAGACGACTGCCAACTTCATCGCCAATGGCGTGCTGGCGCTGTTACGACACCCCGATCAGCTGGCCGCCGTGCGCGACGATCGCGTCGATATGAAGACCGCACTCGAAGAATTCATGCGCTACGATGGGCCGGGCAAGACGGTCGTACGGGTCGCGCGCGAGGACTTCGAGTTTGACGGCCAGTCGATCAAAGCCGGCCAGCGCGTGTTCCTGATCCTGTCGGTGGCCAATCGCGATCCGGCGGCATTTGACGATCCGGACCGGCTCGATTTGAATCGCGGGCAGCAACGCCATCTCGGTTTCGGTTTCGGCACCCATTTCTGCCTCGGCGCTCCGTTGGCGCGACTCGAAGCAGGCATCGCCATTCCGTTGACCGTTAAACGCTTTCCGCGCCTTCGACTGGCCGACGGTCCATTGGAGTGGCTGCCGTTTCTGGGTACCCGTGGCATGCGCGAATTGCGTCTGCGCGCGGACTGACTGTCGATCTCAATGGGAGAGTATCCGATGTCGACGTTTCGACGCGTGGTCACCGGCCACCGGGCCGATGGACGATCGACGGTCGCCAGCGACAGCCTCGTCGAGGGCGTGCCCGTACCGGGCCTGCCAGGTGTCGCGCTGACCACCCTGTGGGGTGCTGACCAGGCCGTGCGTTATCCCGATAACGGCAGCGAGCCGGCGCATCCGGCCTGGTTTCCGCCGGCTGGAGGCGTACGCTTCTTCGAGTTCATTCTGGCGCCGGACAGCACCCCGCCAGACACCCGCTTGAGCGCCGATCAGATTGCGGTTGCTGCCGAGCAGCTGTTTCCCGGGCTGCTTGCGCATTTCGACGCCAGCGATCCGGGCATGCATCGGTCGATTACGACCGACATGTTGTACGTCGTCTCCGGTCGCTGTGTACTCGAACTCGACGACGGCTCGCGCACGGAACTCGGCGCGGGTGATGTCATCGTGCAGAGCGCTACCATGCATCGCTGGAAGAATCCCTGGAGCGAACCGTGCCGGATCATCGGCGCACTTGCCGGCGCACGTTGGCAGACGCCCACCTGAACCTGTGCCACGAGGACCTAGTGCATGAAATCGATCAGCGACCGCGCCTGCATCGTCGGCATCGGCCACACCGAGTATTCGAAAGACTCCGGTCGCAGCGAGCTCAAACTCGCCTGTGAAGCGATCAGTGCGGCGATGGCGGACGCCGGTCTGGCGGCGGGTGATATCGACGGCATCACCAAATACACCATGGACAACAACGACCCGATAGACATCGCGCGCAACCTCGGTCTGCCCGAGCTGCGTTTTTTCGGCGAAGTCGCTTACGGCGGCGGTGGCGGACCGGTCGGGACCGTGATGCTGGCGGCAATGGCCGTTGCGACGGGTCAGGCCAAGGCGGTCGTCGCATTCCGCGCAATGAACGAACGCTCCGGCCGCGGCACACCGCGTTTTGGGCAAGCCGCAGCTGGCGAAGGTGCCAGCGGTACCTTGAGCTATCTCAATCCTTACGGTTTGTTCAGTCCGGCACAGATGGTTGCGCTGGCTGCGCGGCGGCACATGCATCTTTACGGCACCGAATCGCGCCATTTCGGCGAGATTGCCGTCGCCTGCCGTCATCATGCCAACTTCAACCCCGATGCGATGATGTACGGTCGCCCGATGACTATCGACGATCATCAGAACTCGCGCATGATCGCGACCCCGCTGCATCTGCTCGACTGCTGCCTCGAGACCGATGGCGGCGCGGCGGTCATCATTACGACACCGGAACGCGCGCGTGACCTCAAACAATCCCCGGTATATATCGCCGCCGGCGGACTCGGCGCCGGTGGCTGGAATCATCGTTCGATCGTCAAGGACGTCGAATCGCCGGCCAGCGAATCGACAGTTATTGCCAAGCATCTGTTTCGCGATGCCGGGATCACGCAGGCCGCTATCGACGTGTTGTTTGTCTACGATCACTTCACGCCGCTGGTGCTGATGGCGCTGGAAGACTACGGCTTCTGCAAACGCGGCGAAGGCAAGGACTTCGTCGGAGGCGGACGCCTGCGCTGGCCCGACGGCGAGCTGCCACTCAATACCAGCGGCGGCAACCTCTCGGAGGGTTATATGCACGGCATGCAGAACATCATCGAAGCCGTGCGCCAGCTGCGCGGCGTCGCGCGCTGCCAGGTGAAGGAAGCACGCTATGCGTTCGTGTCGTCCGGCAACGCCGTTCCGACCTCGGCCATGATCCTGAGGCGTGCCGCATGAACACGATGGATGCATTCCCCTATCCGATACCGGAATACGGCGCCGAGCCGTTCTGGGCCGCGTGTAATGAAGAGCGTCTGCTCATGCAACGTTGCGCTGCGTGCAGCAAATTCCGCTGGCATCCGGCACCTCTATGCGTGCATTGCAGCGACGCCGAATACGCGTGGGCTCCGCTATCCGGGCGTGGGCGCATCACCACCTGGACGGTCATTACTCACCCGGTACATCCCGCTGCCGTGACCCGCGTACCGTATGTCGTCGTCGAAGTCGAACTGGTCGAACAGGTCGGCCTGCGCATGCTCAGCAATCTCGTCGATTGCGAGCCTGATACGATCACCTTCGATGCGCCGGTTACGGTCGGTTTTGTGCTGCATCCAATCGGGCAGAAGTTACCGGTATTTCGGCTGAGCGCTGACGGCTGACGACGGCCTGACGCAGATTTTGCGCGGGCTTCCCTTTGTTCACTGGCATGTCGTACGCTAGCGTACCATGCTGCCAGAAGGCTCCTCATGAGCGAATTCGTGTTCGACCCGACCCGGCGCGACGTCCAGACCGATCCGTACCCCTGGTATCGGCGCCTGCGTGACGAGACCCCGGTCTGCCGTATTGAGGCGCTGAACGCTTACGGCCTGTTCCGTTACGAGGATTGCCGCAATACATTTCTGCATCCCGAACTGTATTCGGCCAGGGATTTCATCAAGCAGGCTTTCGGTGATCTCGATCCAGTACCCGAGACGCCATCCCTGATTGCGATGGATCCGCCTGCACATACGCCGTTACGGAAACTCGCCGCGCAGGCGTTCGTGCCCTCGGTCACGCGGGCGATGGAACCGAAGATCACGGCCATCGTCGAGAGCCTGCTCGACGAAATCATGGCGCGGGGACGGCAGTTCGATTTCGTCGCTGATTTCGCCGCCTATGTGCCGGTCAGCGTCACGGCAGAATTGATCGGCGTCGATCGCAGTCAGCGCGAGAACTTCAAGATCTGGACGGCGGATCTATTGAACGCCGCCAACCGCGCCAGCCTGACCGAAGATGACGTCGTCCGCATCCGCGCCAGCGTCGCCGAACTGCGCGGTTATCTGGAAACGACAATTGCCGAAAGGCGCCGCGAGCCGGCCGATGATTTCATTTCGCATCTGATCAAGGCTGAAGTCGATGGCGACATGCTTTCGGCAATCCAGGTCTTGAGCATCGCCGTGCTGACGCATTTTGGCGGCTCGGAAACGCCGTCGCACCTGATCAGCAGCGCGCTGATTGCGTTGTTGGAACACCCTGCAGCGCTGGCCGCGCTGCGCGCCGACAATTCGCTCGCCGATGCCGTCATCGAGGAAACGCTGCGCTACTGGTCACCGGTCAATCTCGTATTCCAGACTGCCGCCCGCGATATCAACCTGCATGGCGTGGACATTCCTGACGGCGCCTACGTGTTGTCCTATATTGCCTCGGCGAATCGCGACGAGCGTCGCTTCGAACGCCCCGATGAGTTCGACATCCACCGCGATGCCCATGGACACCTGTCATTCGCACATGGCCCGCACTATTGTCCGGGGGCCTCGCTCGGCAAACGTCTCGGCGCCATCGCGCTGCAGGCCGCGCTCGAGCGGATGCCCGCGTTACGCCGCCTGGACCCGGTCACCGATTGGCTGCCGTCGCTGTGGGTACGCGGCGCGCGTGCGCTGCCGGTTGCGTATTGAACGCGGCCGGCCGCCGACCCGGTTGCCATCAATGACCATACGAAACAGCACGCCATGAGCATTACTACACCGACACTCGCCATCATGGGCGGCAGCGTGCTCGACGGCCTCGGTGGCGCACCCCGCCGCGCCGATGTGATCATCGCCGGCGATCGCATCGTTGGCGTCGAGGACGGCGCCGCTGCGCGGCTCGCGCCCGACGTCCCGCGTGTGCAAGCGGCCGGGTTGACCGTCATGCCGGGTCTCATCGACGCGCATTGTCACATCAGTTTCGATGAGCCGAACTCGAACGACGAATTGTTCTTTCATCGCCGTGAAGGGCTGGCGGCGATTATCGCCGCAGCGAACGTCGGCAAACTGCTGGCGGCTGGAGTCACGGGATTCTTCGATGCCGATTCACTGTGGGAAATCGGCGTTGATCTGCGCGATGCGATCGAGGCAGGCATCGTGCGCGGACCGCGCATGACGACCGGCGGCAATGCGCTATTGACGTCGGTCGGCGGCACCGCCGGCAGGTTGATCCCGGATTCAGGGCGTGCCGGTTACGGCAGGGTCGTCAACAGCCGCGATGAAATTGTGCAGGAAGTCCGCCGACAGATCAAAATCGGCGTCGACTGGATCAAGGTTCATGTCACCGGTCTCACACCGCGCCAGAAAATCAAAGGCGAAGTGCAGGTGTGGAGTTACGACGAGCTGCGGCTGGTATGCGATACCGCCCACGAGCTCGGCACACCGGTGGTCGGTCATTGCCGCGGTGCTTCCAGCACCCGCGACGCGGCGCTGGCCGGATTCGACATGATCCTGCATGCAACGTACATGGACGAAGCAGCGCTCGAAGCGGTGGTCGATAAGCGCGTACCGATTGTGCCGACGTTCACGTTCCAGGCTAACCTGGCCGAATACGGTGCCGCCGTCGGCGCCTCTGAGAGCATTCGCAAACTGTTCCAGAAAGAGATCACCGAGAGCGCGGTGATGCTGCGTCGTGCATACGACGCCGGGGTACCGCTGCTGTGTGGTACCGAATCCGGGTTTTCGCTCACGCCGTATGGCGAATGGCACTATCGCGAACTCGAGGTGTTTGTTCGTGACCTGGGCTTGACCCCACTGCAGGCGGTTGCCGCCGCGACCAGCGCCAATGCATTCGCGCTCGGTCTGGCTGGTCAGACCGGCGCCATCGAAGTCGGCCGGCTTGCCGACATTCTCATCATCGATGGCGATGTCGCGCGCGATGTCGCGGTGCTTGGCGATCGCACGCGGATCCGCCAGGTCATTCTCGGCGGCGAATGCTTAACGCTGCCAGCTTCTCCCCCTCGGCGCGACCCACCGGGCTGGCGTGCGCCGCATTACGGCACGCATATTCTCCGCCGCAATCTGCTTGATGACGTCGCCCCCACTTACACGCCAGAGGATCATCCATGAGTCTCGCCACTGCCGAGACCATCGATGTTCATGCGCATGCCGTGCTCGAAGCGACGATGGGTGCTGCAGGTGTCTACGGCCCGGAACTGGGTTATGAGGAGAAACCGCGCTTTCGCGTCGGCACTTACGAATTGCATGGCGTACGCTACCGCGGCAGTGCTTTCATGGATATCACGCTGCGCCTGGCAGCGATGGATCGCGCCGGGCTGGATTTTCAACTGTTATCGCCGAATCCACTGACCTATTTTCATTTCATCGAGCCGGCAGCGGCACGTGCTTTCTGCCGCATCCATAACGATGCCCTGGCCGCCGCGATCGCCAATCATCATAACCGCCTGCTGGCCACCGCCGCAGTGCCGATGCAGGACATCGACTTCGCCATCGAGGAAACCACCCGTGCGGTGCGCGATCTCGGCATGGCCGGGCCGTATATCGGCACGGATTTCGGTCGCCCGCTCGATGATCCGGCGCTCGACCCGTTCTATGAAGCACTGGTCGCGCTCGACGTACCGCTGTTCATTCATCCGGCCCCGGCCGGCATCGATGGTCCGGCCGGCGACCCCAATCTGCGCCGGTATGATCTCGATATCATCATCGGTTTCGCCGCGCAGGAAACCATTGCCGTGTGTACGCTCATCTATGGCGGAGTGCTCGAACGCCATCCGCGGCTCGATATCGCTTTGAGTCACGGTGGCGGTGCAACCGGCTATCTGTTCGGTCGCATGGCGAGCGCTGCGCGCAAACGGCCGTGGGCCAGCGAACAGCTGCGGCAGGACGGCGCGTTCGAAGAACTGCTTCACCGGTTGTGGTTCGATATTCATGTGCATGCGGAAGCATCGGTGGAATTATTGCGGCAGCGGGTGAATCCGCAACGCCTGCTCTTCGGGACCAATTTTGCTGGCTGGGATCAGCAGCCGGGCGACATCCGCGCTGAAGCCAGACCGTATGCCGACAATGCGCGACGCCTGCTGCGCGCCTGAACCCTAGTCTCATCACGAGGACACTGCGATGTCGGAGTTGGATGCAATCAAGGCGCAGCTGGATCGCCTGGAATCGCGGTTCGCCATCAGCGATCTGATCACGGCCTACGCGATCGCCTGCGACGAACACGACATGCCGCGGCTGACCGGCTTGTTCACCGCCGACGCTGCATTCGACTCGCCGAGTGGCGCAATGGTGGCGCATGGACGGGATGCGATCGAGGCCATGTTCATCGAACTGTTCAAGATCCGTGGCCCTGCTTTCCACTGGACGCACGATCACACCATCACGATCGACGCCAACGATGCGGATCGGGCGAGCGGACTTGTGCTGAGTCATGCCGAGACCTGCCCCGGTCAGATAGTCAGCCTTGCTGCGATGCGCTACAACGATGACTACCGGCGAGAGAACGGGCGCTGGATGATTGCCAGGCGAGTGATCAATTTTCTCTACTACGTACCTGTTACTGAATTTGCGAGCGTATTGAACGAACGCAATCGCCTGACCATGCGTGGCCAGCGTTTGCCGGCCGACTACCCTGAGACGCTGGCCTGCTGGCAGGATTTTCACCGCCGGCACGTCGCCGGCAATGGCTGAGCGCGAGCGCTCGCGCTGCCGCGATGCCTCCATTGACGTAGTAGCAATCGACAGATGACGAACATGAACCGACGAGACGAAATGCTTGCGCTCACGCGCCGCGCGCTGCACCACTACACGCACGGCACCACGGATCAGGCCGACACGACGATGGCGATTCCGATCGCCGCGTACGTCGATCCCGACAGATATGCGCGTGAAATCGAACGCGTGTTCAAGCATCTGCCGCTGGCGCTCGCGCTCAGCATTGAGATCCCGCAGCCCGGCGATTACCGCGCAATGCAGGTGCTCGACGTGCCGGTACTGATTGTGCGCGGAAAGGATGGTCAGGCCCGCGCGTTCTTGAATGCCTGCCGCCATCGCGGCGCCCGTCTGTGCCAACCGGGCCGCGGGCATGCCCGCGTCTTCACCTGCCCCTATCACGCGTGGGCCTATAACGAACAGGGCGCGCTCGTGAGCCGCTACGCCGCCGATACGTTCGGCGATGTCGACCACGCAACGCTCGGTCTGACCGAGCTGCAATGCGCCGAACGCGCCGGTCTCGTCTTCGTATTGCTCACGCCGGACGAACGTTGCGATGTTGACGCGTGGCTGGGCGAGTTCGCCGCAGAACTCGGCACACTGGAGCTTGGCAGCTGGAGCATTTTCGAACAGCGCGAACTCGAAGGCCCGGGCTGGAAAGTCGCACTCGATGGTTACCTCGAGGCTTACCATCACAATTCGCTGCACGGCAAGACAGTCGGCATCCACACGGTCGGCAACCTGCTTGTGCTCGATACGTACGGCCCACATCAACGCCTCACTTTCGGGCGCAAGTCGCTAGCAGATATCGTCGGTAAACCGGAAACCGAGTGGGACGTCGGCCAGCACATCCGTCTCATTCACAATTGCTTTCCGAATCTGTCGGTGTCCGGGATCCTCGGCGACCACTGCCTGGTCAGCCAGGTCTTTCCGGGACGAACGCCGGACGCCACCGTCACCCGTCAGACCGTGCTGGTCGCGCGGCCACCTGAAAACAATACCGCCCGCGCGGCCTCGGAACTGTTCAGTGCGATGGTCCTGCAAGCAGTGAAAGATGAAGACTACGCCGTCGGGCGGACCATTCAAGACGGATTACGCTCGGGCGCCAATCGCGAATTCCTGTTCGGCCGGAACGAGCCCGCCGTGCAGAACTATCACCGTACCATCGCGCGCCTGATGGCCGAACACCGGCCGGAGATCACCTCAACATGACGCCCCCTCATTCCGACGATCATGCCGACGATTATGGCCGGCTGCACCAGGCATTCGATATCGACGATCCGGTTTTCGCCGAGCATTTCGAAGCGGTTCTCGATCATCTCGTCGAACGCTGCCCGGTGGCGCACAGCGTTGTCGGCCCGGGATATCACGTATTCAATCGTTATCGCGATGTACGCCGTTGCGCGCAGGATTGGCGTACCTTCAGCAGTGCCGACGGCTGGATGCTGAATCCGCCTGAAGGCAACATTCATATCCTGCCCGAGGATTCCGACCCGCCTTACCATAGCGAATGGCGGCGTGTTCTGAATCCGTTTTTCACTGCTGGCGCTGTCGCCGATCTCGAAGCTCATGCGCGAGAATATGCCGGCGAACTCGTCGAGCGCTTTGCGCCGCGCGGCCACTGCGAATACGTCGCCGATTTCGCCGCCCAGTTGCCCGGCATCATCCTGTTCAAACATATATTGCCAGTGCCAGTAGCTGATCTACCGACACTGTTCCAGGATGTCGACGCTTATTCTTTCGGTCCGATGGACGACCGCGCTGCAGCTTTCGGTCGCGTATACGCGTATCTGCAACGATTCATCGAAGCGCGCGCAAATCAGGCGCCGCGCGGCGACCTGGTGGATGTGATTCTGGCTGGCGTGGAGCGCGACGGCGCACCGTGCCCGTGGGGGGATAAAGTGCATGTCACGCTCGACGTCGTCTTCGGCGGACTCGCAACGACGACGCATGCGATGTCTGGCGCCATCTTTGCGCTGGCCAGCGCGCCGGAGATCCAGCGCAGTCTGCGCGAAGATCCAAGTCGCATGGATACAGCCGTCGAAGAAACCGTGCGCCTCTATGCGCCGGTCGTCGCCGTCGGGCGCTCAGTGCGTGAAGCAGTCGATGTCGCCGGCGTCTCGCTGCACCCCGGCGACCGCATCGCGCTGAACTATGCAGCAGCGTCGCGCGACCCGGAAGTCTGCTCCAACCCTGCGCGGTTCGACGTGCAGCGCTCCGAAGTCGTGCATACCGCTTTTGGCGTCGGGCCACACCGCTGCATCGGCGAACACCTGGCGCGTTTGGAGATCCGTGTCGCGATCGAAGAATTCCTCAAACGCATACCCGAGTTCGAACTCGAACCCGGCACCGCTCCGCAATACGAAAGCGGGCAATTGCGCACCATGAAGAATCTGCGGTTACGCTGGGCCGCATAACCGTTCCTGATTCCCCTGCACAGCCTAGGCCGTGGTGTGGGAAACGCGCTTCGGGACCGTGAAAATACAGGATGTATTTTCCCGAGCTTACATGGACGTACTCGTAGCGTGTCCCGAAGCGCGTTTCCCACGCCGCGGCCGGAACCTTGCCATAGAGTGACCGCGAATCAGTAACGGTTATTCAGCTCAGCGCCCGATTCACCCTCGGCATGACTTCTTCGGCCATCAGCCTCATCGAGCGTTTCATCAGCGCTTTGTCCTGCCAGTCGTGTGCGGCGTAAAGCAACGTACCGAAATCGCCGATGCGCTCGCGTAGACCAAGCAGCGCTTTCGCTACCGTCTCCGGGCTGCCGTGAATGACGCAGGACTCGCGCATCTGGCGTGGTGTCAGCGCGGCCGGATCGTCGGTCTTGTTCGCAATGAACGGGCCGCGGTAGTCGGCGCGATCGAAGATCTGAAATAAATAATCGAAGTAGTAGTCGTAAGCGCCGCCGCTCTTGGCGACGAACTCGGCGGCTTCGCTGTCGGTGTCGGCAACATAGATGCTGCGCGCGACATGCCAGTCGACCGACTCGGGCGTACGCCCGGCATTCACTGCCCCTTCGACATACGCCGGCCAATGAGTCTTCAACACCCATTCAGAAATAAAGTTTGCGGAAACCGGCATGAAACCGCGCGAGCCGGCGTATTTGAGCGAGCCGGAAAACGGGCTGACGGCCGACATCGCTATCGGCGGATGCGGCTGCTGCAGCGGCTTCGGTACGTAACCGAGCTTGATGTCGTGGTGCGTCCAGGTCGCCATGTCTATCGACCAATGCTCGCCGTGGATCTTGTACGGCGGATCGGTTGTCCACAGCGCGAGGATCTGATCGATCGATTCCTCGGCCATTTTCACCCGATCTTTTTTCAGTACACCGAACAGCTCGAAATCCGATGGCAGACCGCCCGGCCCGACGCCCATGATGAAACGACCATTGCTCAGATGATCGAACATCGCGGCCTGACCGGCGACGACTGCTGGATGATACTGCGGCAGGCAGATAACCCCGGTCGCAAACTTGATCTGTTTCGTTCGCGCGATCAGGTTGGCATGAAACAGCAGGGGCGAGGTAATCTGCTCGACGGCAGCCGAATAGTGTTCCCCGCACCAGGCCTCGGTGTAGCCAAGTTCGTCGGCGTAGACTATCGCCTCGATGTCGTCCTGCAGTGTCGTGTTATAGACGCTGTCAGCGTGATGCAGCGGCATCATGAAATAACCCAGTTCCATCCCGGCGCTCCCCCTGTGTCCTCGATAGTGCAGTGTACTCATTGCCGTCCGCGCCTGTCCCGAGTTTACACTCGAGGTCAGTCAGGCACTGACGCAATGGCGTTATGAAGTCGACCTCAGGCGCTGGCACGGACCAATCGAAACGCCCGCCGTCCCAGACGTGTACGCAGCTGAATATCAGCAAGCGGCGCGGCACCGCAACTTGCCAGCATCGCTGCCACCTGCACACCAGCGGCGGGCGGTGTGCTCACGATGGCGTCCAGCAGCCGCTGCAGCATCCATTGGTCATAACAGAACAGACCGCGTTCAGTGGTGACTTCGATCGGCGTGCCGCGGCCCAGGGTCACTTTGTGCGTGCCAATCTCGCGCGGCAGCTCCTCGACGTCCGGATGGGCGGCCAACCAGCGCTGCAGCGCAGCCATTTCGTCAATGAGCAAAGGGACGAAATCGCGCAGCAGCTGTTGCAGCACGGCAATGAGCGTTGCCGGCGCGGTATCAAAAGCCGGCGCCGGCCCAGGCGCAACCCCGGCGCGCAGCCGCTCAATCCATCCGCATACGCGCGGCGCGCGCTCACGCATCATTTGCCCGGATGCAGGATCGCGATACAGGTGCGCATAGAGCGGTCCGAAAAAAGCGAAGTCGCCCAGCGTCGGCTGCTGGCCGAGGAGAAACGGCATCACGGCGAAGTGAATATCGAGCAACGCGAGCGTTTCGTGATAGTTCGCTTCGATAGCCGGGATGGTGGCCGTGTTCACCCCCAGCGGCCCCAGCCAGCCATGAAACCGAGACGCAATCTTCTCGCCGATGCGCTGCTGTTCGGCTGGAGATTTATCCGGGTCGTTATTGCGCCCGAACTCAGCTATCGAGAAATCGTAGTTGTAGTTCCAGCGGTAATGCATCGCCGGCATTTTCAACCATTCGTCGCCGATCATTTCGAGCAGGTAACTCAGGACGCGCGCGACCGGCGCCTGCGGCACCGCTGCCGGCTGCGGGTGACGAGCTTCCAGGAGATCGACCATGTCGGACGTATCCTGCACGGTCTCGTTGTCAGGGGTGACGAGTACCGGAATAACCGGCCAGCCGACCCGCGGCAGGATTTCGTCAGCAAATACCGCGCGCGTGGCCAGATGCTCGACGTACGGCACGCGCTTGTGCACGAGGCACGCGCGGGCCTTGGCCGCGTAGTACGACACCTCGGCGCCGTACAGCACATAGGGTCGTATCAAGGCTGCTTAGACTCACGTTGCATCCGACGGCCGCGCACGCGACCGCCGGGCACGCTACGTGCGATCGTTCAGGCCGCCGCGCTGGTCAATTTTGCGTTATGCGCCTGTTCCATTCGACGCAGTTCTTCCCAGCCGAGGTAAGCAGTAAAGCCCGCTTCGTCAAAGAACAGCACCGGTCCGTTGCAGATGAACAGATATTCAGTATCTTCGAGCGCGGTCGTCGCACCATGCAACATGCCATTGGGCTCATAGACATAATCGCCGGCGTTCAGGGTGCCATCGCGCACCTGCAGCTTGCCGGAGAGAATGAAGGTATGCGACGCGGACAGATGTTTGTGCTGGGGCGCGACGTAGCCTTTCAGCCAGCGGAACTGCACCGCCCAGCTGCCAGACTCCGAACCCGTCCACAGGATCTTCATGAACGCGCGCTCCGGGTCATTCTGCTGCGGCATCCAGGGTATCTCGCGAGCGCGGACCAGGGTATCCATGAGCTCGGAATTCAGCGGTGAAATTGTATGCGGTAGTGCCATGTCATTGCTCCTTGCTGCGTCGTCGCGTTACAGGGTGGAAGTCGGTTTCGACTGTTGTCTTCATGCGCGATTATTGACTTTGCTGGTCAATTGCTTCGCGCTGTTTGGCCGCGGCGTCCTGCACCAACTGATTGACGTCTTCGGCTTTCTGGATAGTGGCTGTCTGCGCTTTCAGGACCTGCACATCCGAGTTGTCGTTGGAGCAGCCGAGCGGCGCTCCAGCGACAATCAGGCAGGCCAGTAGATAGGCTTTGCGCATCGCTCGTCTCCCCGTTCAAAAAGAATTGAACTACCGCAATGCTACACCCCCGCCGACCCCTCAGCGACCGCTGCTCAGATTCGAGACGCTGAACAGTTTGCGTACGAATGCCGGCTCGACTTCGGCAAACTCGGTCGGCGCGGTGCCCTGCCCGATGGTCGCACTGCGATCCTTCAAGTTGATGGCAATCGAGGCGCGCCAGCGCGGCGTGGTCAGGTTTGGCGGTGGATCGATCTGGTCCTCTGAATACTCATAGACTGTAGAAAGGACTTTCATCAAGGTATCCTGCCGGTCGAAGACCAGCGTCATGGTTACCGAGTAGGTCTCCTGGTCGACGAACATCACGCGTCGCCCATACGGGTGCCCCTCCCAGCGCGGGATGGCTTCGACCACCCAACACGGCCGAAGCTGCCAGCGATCGAGCGGAATCGTGCTCATCAGACCATGAAAGCGCGAGACTGCATTGCGCGAACTGGCGACGTGCAGCACGACTTTCTGGCCGAGATAGCGCCAGGTGTTGTCCATGACCAGACCGGAAAAACCTTCGAAATCATCCAATGTCCAGTTGGTGCCGACCCAGCTATCGGCGCGCTCCTTGGCTGACAACCGGCGCACCCGGCGCTCACTCGGCAGATAGGAATTGACCTGATCGCCTTCAGCCTGATCGAGCGGTCGCTCGATGACCATCTTGAGGCCGGCAATATCGAAAGGCGTGAGCATCTCGATATATTCCTTGAACAGCAGCTTGTCGCTACCGTCCGCATCCATGCGGTAGTCCGAAGCCGGCAACTGCGCGAGCTTCGAGAGGTACACGCGGTGGTAATACATGGTCAACGAACGATCGACGGTACCGCCGCCTTCCATGCCGTCGACCACGTTACCAGGCTGGCCATCAGCGGTCGGATTCACAAACAGAATCAGCGATTCGTTGTGATAGCCGTAGTTCTGCCAGCGATGGATCTGATTCCAGGCGACCATATAGCCAGCCTGTTCGGCTGGCGCGGCCAGAATCGATTCCGCTGAAAAGGGTTGCCCGGCGCGATAACCCTCAAGCATGCCATCGGCACCCAGATGCGATTCGCCGACGAAGCTGGCCGTGGCCTGCGCATACAGCGGGTGCGGCAGGTAGTGCCGGGTCGGCGTCAGTTCCAGATTCAGTTCGGGAAAATTGAACTCATCGACATAACCGGGGGGCAGATAAGCGCCGAGCTCGGCCAGACGATCGCTGCCATAGACGCCTGCAGCGAGTCCATCGGCAGGCGCCTGGCCCTGCGCCTGCAACCAGGCCATGACAGTTTCATAGGTCACATCATCGGCGGTTGCCAATGCCGGCGAAACCGACAACAGAATAAGCAGGATACGGAAAAAACGTCGAGTCGACATACTGGCGGTCATGATCATTCTCGTAACGGAAAGGGGAACGCCTAAGGAAGCTCTGCAAATGTCAGAGCTTCCTGCGGCACACGGATGTGCCGCCTGAGAACGTAAGGGTGGACTGATTCAGCGTTTCGTTAAAGGACTTCGAACAGACCTGCCGCGCCCATTCCGCCACCGATACACATCGTCACGACGACGCGTTTGGCACCGCGGCGTTTGCCTTCGATGAGCGCATGACCGATCAGGCGGCTGCCGGTCATGCCATATGGATGACCGACTGCGATGGCGCCGCCGTTGACGTTGAGACGGTCGTCGGGAATACCCAGCTTGTCACGACAATAAATGACCTGCACCGCAAAAGCTTCGTTCAGCTCCCATAGATCGATGTCGTTCACGCTCAAGCCGGCGCGTTTCAGCAGTTTCGGGATGGCGTAGACCGGGCCGATGCCCATCTCGTCGGGTTCGCAACCGGCCACCGCAAAACCGCGGAAGATGCCGAGTGGCGTGAGCCCTTTCTTCGCTGCGAGGGTATCGCTCATGATGACCTGCACGCTGGCGCCATCGGAAAACTGGCTGGCGTTGCCAGCCGCGATGACGCCACCCTCGACTGCCGGTTTGATCTGCGAAATGCTCTCGTAGGTGGTATCGCCGCGGATGCCTTCATCTTGTGCGGCAATGACTTCACGTTGGGTCTCGGCGCCGGTGTTCTTGTCGACGACTTTCATGATCGTCGTGATCGGTACGATCTCGGCGTCGAAGCGCCCTTCTTCCCGCGCTTTGGCCGCGCGCTGCTGACTGCGCACGCCGTAACGGTCCTGATCCTCGCGCGAAATCTTGTAGCGGCTGGCGACCGTTTCGGCGGTCTGCAGCATCGGCCAGTAGACCGAGGGTTTGTGTTCGGACAACCAGTCCTCCGCGAACATGTGGCGATTCATTTCATTCTGGACACAGGAAATCGACTCGACGCCACCAGCGACGAAAACATCGCCTTCGCCGGCCATGATCCGCTGCGCGGCCAGTGCGACCGTCTGCAGTCCGGACGAGCAGAAGCGATTAACGGTCATGCCGGATACCGACACCGGCATGCCGGCACGGAGCGCGACCTGGCGCGCGATGTTCCAGCCGGTCGCGCCTTCCGGATTGGCGCAGCCCATGATCACATCCTCGACTTCAGCAGCGTCGATGCCGGCACGGGCCAGTGCAGCACTGGCGACGTGGCCTCCGAGTGTGGCGCCGTGAGTCATATTGAACGAACCACGCCAGCTCTTGCACAGCGGTGTGCGGGCGGTGGCGACGATGACGGCTTCAGTCATGGGACACTCCTCGGGCGATGGGTGAGATCCCGCATGTTAGTAGGGAAGTTCCGGCCAAGTCCATCCTGCCCTGCCGCAACGGCGTCTTGCGCGATGCCGTCCTGGCCATGCATGCTCGCGCCTGAATCACGTCGAAAATGGAGTTAGCCCCACTTGGCCGGCAGCAGTTTTTTTGCCCTGCTCGACGACATCACGAGCGTGCTCGACGATGTTGCGACGATGACCAAGGTCGCCACCCAGAAAACGGCTGGCGTGCTGGGGGACGATCTCGCGCTGAATGCCCAGCAGGTTACCGGGGTCGCCGCCGATCGGGAATTGCCGGTGGTGTGGGCTGTCGCGCGGGGTTCGTTTCGCAACAAACTGATCCTGGTTCCGGCGGCGCTTGCCATCAGCGCCATGCTGCCGGCGGCGATCACGCCATTGTTGATGATCGGTGGCGCCTATCTGTGTTTCGAAGGGGCTGAGAAGCTCGCGCATAAGTTTCTGCACCGGCCGGAAGAAGACGCCCTGCATCACGAGCAACTGGTCGAGGCGCTGTCCGACCCGGAAGTCGATATCCTCGCTTTCGAACGCGACAAGATTCAGGGAGCGGTGCGCACGGATTTCATTCTCTCTGCCGAGATCATCGTCATTGCGCTCGGCACCGCGGCGGGCGGCACTTTCCTGCAGCAATGCATCGTGCTCGCCGGTATCGCCATACTGATGACGGTCGGCGTCTACGGTCTGGTTGCGTGCATCGTGAAACTGGACGATGTCGGTCTGCATCTGACCCGCCGAGCGGACGCCATCAGTCGCGGTATCGGCCGTGGCCTGTTGCTGGCAGCGCCGCGCCTCATGCAATTCCTGTCCGTGGCCGGCACCGTCGCCATGTTCCTGGTGGGTGGCGGTATCCTCGTTCATGGCATGCCGGGGGCGCACGCGCTGCTGCATGCGCTGGAGGAAATACTCGCCGCGCTGCCGGACCTCGGCGGGCTGACTCAGGTGCTGGTCCCGTTAGTTGTCGATGGCCTGGTCGGCCTCATTGCCGGCGCACTCCTGGTTGCCATCGTCACGCTGAGCCAGAAGCTGCGCGGACGCACGGCTGCCACACGCTGACTGCCGCATGCGGAAAGCGGAATTGCGACACAGTTCGTGACAATGGTCGGCCGCCACTGCGTATGCTCGCCAGGAACTTGACAGCGGAGTACCGAGACATGAACCCAGCGCAGCGTCGACATCGCATCCTGAATAGTGGCCTGGACCCTGCCCGTTACTTCGCCGCATGCGCGCTGCTCGCTGCGGTGTTCAGTGCTCAGGCTGCCCCGGTTGTCTATCAGGGCGTCGACAACGCGAACCTGTCGGGCGGCGGAGCGCATCCCCTGGCCGACGCCGCGGAAGCGGCGTTTGCCGGCGCCGCGACCCTGAGTGTCGTGGACTTCGAGAGTTTCGCCACCGGTACGCTGCCGGCAAGCGTCGATTTCGGCAGCATTACTGCTGCCTTGAGTTCGAGTGCCACCGACAGCACGGCGATTGCCAGCGTCAACGGCGGTTTCGATACCTATGCCGCAAGCGGCACGCAGTTCCTGTTTTCGCTCAGTGCTGCCGGTACGACGTATTTCACGTTCGACTTCAGCGCACCGGTGGCCGGTTTTGGCTTTCATCTTATTGACGCAAGTGACTGGGCCAGCGACAGCCGCCCGGCCGACAGTCTGATTATCAATCTGTTCCGCGCCGGCGGGACCACCAGCCTCGAGCTGTTCGGCGATGTTCCCGCCAATGTGCTGGTGTCGGGCAATTTCGGTTACTTCGGGATCCTCGACGCCGCCGATCCATTCCTGGGTTTTTCGATTTCAGGTGCAGCCATCAATCCAGACAGCGACGCGCTCGGTCTGGACGATCTGGCCATCGCACCGGTACCGCTGCCAGCAGGCGCATGGCTGTTCGGCACCGGACTCGCTATGCTGGCCGCGCGGCGACGCCGCTGACTCTCAACAACGCCTGACACTTTGTCCAGCTTTCGTTCTATCGCCACCCGCCGCTGTACCTGGCTGTTCACACTTTTCGCCGCGCTGTTGATCGCGTCGGCGCACGCGGCCGATAGCGACAAACTCGTCGGCCAACCCGCGCCGACCTGCAAGGTGGCGGCCAGCCCGGGATTCGCGCACGTGGACCTCGCGACCTATCGCGGGCAGGTGATGTATCTCGATTTCTGGGCATCCTGGTGCAGCGCCTGCGTCCGCTCGTTTCCATTCATGAACGATCTCGTGGCGCGCTACGGCGCGCAGGGTTTCGCGGTGCTGGCCGTCACGCTCGACGAGAACCTCGACGAAGCGCGGGCATTTCTCGCCCGCCATCCCAGCGACGTCATAGTGGCCGCCGATCCGGAAGCGAACTGCGCCCGCGTTTTCGGACTGCAGGCGATGCCGAGTTCGTATCTGATCGATGCCAACCAGGTCGTACGCGAAGTCCATTTCGGTTTTCACCCCGGCCGCACGGTGCAGATGCGGGAGACCATCGAAGCGCTGCTACCGCACCCGGCCGGTGGCTGAGCTTCGCGATATGCGCACCGTATCGAGATGCGCCTGTTAACATCCTGCCACTGCAGTAACGACACTTATGGAGATTATCCGGCGATGAATTCAGCGCAGCAGCACGATCACCGAGTCATCATCATCGGCGCCGGCCCGGGCGGCCTGTGCGCCGCCATCAAGTTGCTCGAAGCCGGCATCCAGGATTTCGTGGTGCTGGAGAAGGCCGCCGGAGTCGGCGGCACCTGGTGGCATAACCGCTATCCCGGCGCCGAGTGTGACGTCAAATCCCATCTCTATTCCTATTCTTTCGAACTCAAGCGCGACTGGTCGCGGCCATTCGCGGGCCAGGAAGAGATCCTCGAATACCTGGAGTTCGTCGCGACCAAATACGGCATCAAACCCCATATCCGCTTCAATCATGAAGTGCGTTCGGCGTGTTGGCAGGACAACGACGCCCGTTGGACGGTCGAGACCGCCGACGGCCAGACATTCCGCGCACCGATAGTCGTGAGCGGCATGGGCATGTTCAACGAACTGCAATGGCCAAACATCGCCGGTCTCGACGAGTTCGGCGGCACGCTGTTCCACACTGCGCGCTGGCAGCGCGACCATAACCTCACGGGCAAACGCGTCGCCGTTATCGGTTGCGCAGCGAGCGCCGTGCAGCTCATCCCCGAAATCGCCGCCCGGACCGGCAGACTGCATATCTTCCAGCGTACCGCCAACTGGGTCGCGCCCAAAGAAGACACGCCGTATACCGCCGCAGAGCTCGCCCATTTGCACAACGACCCGAATGCCATCCACGAGTCGCGCGCGCAGATTTATAAAGAGCTGAACGAGTTCATCCTGTTCAGCGATCCGGCCAAACAGCATGAATACACACAGTTCGCGCTCGACAACATCGCGGTAGTACGAGATCCGGAGCTGCGCAGGAAGCTGACCCCGACTCATCCTTTCGGCTGCAAGCGCCCGCTTTTTTCCAATGTTTACTACCCGGTCTACAACCTGCCGCAGGTCGAACTCGTGACGGACAAAGTTGAGCGTCTGACCAGGACCGGCGTGGTGACGGCAGACGGCGTCGAGCGCGAAGTCGACACAGTCATACTCGCTACCGGCTTCAAGGTCAGCAAATATCTGTCCGCCATCGAAGTCAGCGGGCGTGACGGCCGGCGTCTCGATGACGCGTGGAGCGATGGTGCGCAGGCTTACCTTGGCATCACCACCAGCGGATTCCCGAATCTGTTCATGCTGTACGGGCCAAACACCAATAACGGCTCGATCATCTCGATGCTCGAGATTCAGGTCGATTACATCCTGAAACAGATCAAGCGCCTCGCGCGCGAGCAACTGGCCTTCATCGATCTGAAACCCGAGGTCGAGAAACGCTACAACGATTCGATGCAGAAAGAGATCAAGGCGGTCGACGTGTGGGCCGCCAATTGCGGGAACTACTACAGCGCCGCGTCGGGGCGCATCGTCACCCAGTGGCCGCACACCATAGACGAGTTCGCGGCGCGCATGGTGCGGCCGGATGAAGCCGTCTACGAAGCGCAACGCAGGAGCGCCTGAATCACCCGCCAGCGCGCCGCCAGATGCTCCACGAACACCGGGTGGTAATTGGCGCTTTCCTCGACTGACCCCTTGCGGCATCATCGAGTCCAGTACTGTTACGCCAGGATGTGGCTTCATGAAAATCGTTCAGGGTGCCTGCCCGCATGATTGCCCGGATACCTGCGCCTGGCAGGTGACGGTCGACGACAGCGGTCGTGCGGTCAAAATCGAAGGGGATCCGCGCCATCCGTTTACGGTTGGCGCACTGTGCTCCAAGCTCAAACGCTACCCTGAACGCGTCTACAGCGATCAGCGCGTGCTCTATCCGCTGCGCCGCACCGGGCGTAAAGGGGCTGGTGAATTCACCCGCATCAGCTGGGATGAAGCGTTGTCTGAAGTCACCGGACAACTGCGCGAGCGCATCGCCAGGCACGGTCCGTTGACTGCAATGCCATGCAATTTCGCCGGCACCATCGGCCTGCTGCAGCGTTATGCGGGCGATCCGTTCTTTGCCCGTCTCGGTGCGACCGGACTGGATCGCCAGATCTGTGGCAACGTCGCGTTCGACGCTGTCGCTTCGAGCATCGGTATCGGTGAAACCGTACTGCCGGAAGATCTCGAATACAGCCGCTGCATTCTGCTCTGGGGCGCGAATACGGTTGCGACCAATGTGCATCTATGGAGCGGCCCGATACGCCGCGCTCGCGCCGCCGGCGCACGCGTCATCGTCATCGACCCGGTACGTACACCGACTGCGGCGCATGCCGATTGGCACATCCAGCCGCGGCCGGCGACCGACGCCGCGCTCGCCCTCGGGCTCATGCACGTCATCATCCGCGATGCGCTGTACGACGCGGACTATGTCGAACGCTATACGCTCGGCTTCGAAGCACTGTGTCAACGGGTTGCCGAATTCCCGCCGGCAAGAGTGGCGGCGATTACCGGCGTGGCGGCAGCCGATATCGAAGCGCTGGCGCGCGAATACGCGACGACTCGTCCTGCGGTGCTGCGTCTGATGGTCGGCATGGAACGTTATTCGAACGGCGGTGCCACACTCCGTGCAGTGTCCTGTCTGCCGGCGCTTATCGGTGCCTGGCGCGAGCGCGGCGGTGGACTGTGCCATTTTACCGTCAATCTGTTTTTCGCGGCACTGGACTATGGCGCGATCATGCCGCCAGCTACCCTGCCAGCGCCTGCACGCACGGTGCATCTGGCGCAGCTCGGTCGCGCGTTGACTGCTCCTGACATGGCGCCGCCGCTGACCTGGCTGATGGTTTACAACCTGAACCCGGTGGTGACGCTCCCCAATCAGAATCTGGTCATCGAAGGATTTCAGCGCGAGGACCTGTTTACCGTCGTGCACGAACAGTTCATGACCGAGACCGCACGCTACGCCGACATCGTCCTGCCGGCGACGACCCAGTTCGAACACTTCGAATTGATGCCGTCCTGGGGCCAGACGTATCTCGCGCTCAATCCGCCAGCGATCGACGCACTCGGCGAGGCGGCAGCGAACACCGAGCTGTTTCGCCGGCTCTCGCGAGCAATGGGATTCGACGACCCGTATCTGCTCAGTTCAGACGAACAGCGCATACGCGCCCTGCTCGCCAGTGGCAGTCCGTATCTTGAAGGCATCACCTACGAGTCACTGGCCCGCGACGGCTGGGCCGCATTGAATCTGCCGGCGGACTGGCGCCCGCGCGCCGAAGGCCGATTCACCACACCGAGCGGCAAATGTGAGTTCTATTCGGCGACGCTTGCCGCCCATGGCCATGATCCACTGCCAGCCTATGTACCACTGGACGACGCGGCCTCCAGCGAGGCCGATAGCCCATTGCGACTGGTCTCGGCAAAGACGGCGCACTTTCTCAATTCGGAGTACGTGAATCTGCCGCATCGCGGAACACGCGACCATCGTCCGGAAGTCCATATCAATCCGGCCGACGCCGAACCGCGGCAGATTGCCAGCGGCGATCGGGTTCGACTGTTCAATCGCCTTGGTCGGGTCGACGTACATGCACGCGTTTCTCACGATACGGCTGCCGGCGTCGTGTTCCTGCCGTTCAACTGGTGGATGTCGTCGACGCTGAATGGCTCCTCGGCGAACGCGTTGACACCGGACGGCTTGAGCGATCTCGGCATTGGCAGTGATGCTTTCGATGCTCGAGTCGAGATCGAGCGTATCGCTTGAACGGCGCTGAGTCAGAGTGACGCCGTGAGGCTGACGTAGACCGTGCACGATGACTCGGCCCCGCTGTAGGGATTTGCGAAGCTGACGACGTGGGCTTCGACAGAAGCGAAAACGCTGTCGAGTACGGCGAGGAACGGGGCTGATGGCGACGCGTTGGACCACAACGCGAATACGCTCTGCGGCAACAACTGCGCACTAAGCGCACGCAGGCCGGCGGCGGTATAGAATCCACCATGGGCGGTATTCAGCCAGTGTTCCGGTGAATGGTCGATGTCGAGCAGAACCGCATCGAATCGTCGGCCGGGGCTTGAGCTGTCGAATCCGACTTCTGGATCTGCAGCCAACGCAAAAAAATCCGCATTGACGAAACGGCAACGCGGATCCGCTGCGAGTTCATTGCCGAGCGGCACCAGGCCCTGTTCATGCCAGGCAATCACCGGACGTAGCGCCTCGATCACCAGCAGAGAGCCGAGCGCTGGATACGCAAGTGCAGCTTGCGCGGTATAGCCGAGACCCAATCCACCGACAACAACGGTCAGCGGCGCACGGTTGAGTGCGGCCAGACCATATTCGGCCAGCGCAACTTCGCTCGCCGTGAACAGACTCGACATCAGGAATTCGTCGCCCAGTTTGACTTCATACACCTCGACGTTGCCGGCGCGCGGTTCGCGGCGACGGCGCAAACTGATGTCGCCGTAAGGCGTGCGTTGAAAATCGAGTTCCTGGAAATTACCGGTCATGGAGCTTCTGTGTCGCTTAACCTGCCCAAGGATCAATCTGGGTCAACCCGGGAATTTCAACAAAATCCTTACGGTTGCGAGTAACCAGAACAAGCGCATTGGCGATAGCGATAGCTGCAATTTGCGCGTCTTCAGTGGAAATCGGCTTTCCACCATGGACACGCTCAGCGACCAGAATGGCATATTCGTCTGCGGCTGCCGCATCGAAGGGCAGGCAATTGTCAGCGAAGTCCTGGTCAAACATTGCGGCAAGAGCCAACGCGATTCGCTCTCGACGCTTACCGGACGGAAGTAACGCAACTCCGAGCATCATTTCAGCGCGAGTGACCGCGTTGGTGAAATAATTCGATTCTCGATTTACCTCGAACCACTTCAATACCCGGGGATCCGGCGCGGAGTGCATCAACTCCGACAGAACGTTCGTATCAAGAAGATATCCCGCATCCATTATCAAACGGAACTGCGTGGAACTCGTGCCGCACGACGCTTCGGAATGGGTAACTCGTCTACTTTCAGATCAGCAAATCGTGCGCGAATGCGATTGGCGAAATTGGCGTCGGAGTTTGCCTGAAGTACCGCTCGCCGCAATATTTCACGGGCTTCCTGCTCCATCGAACAACCATTGCGAGCCGCGCGTACGCGCAAACGGGCTTTCAAGTCGTCGTCGAGATTGCGAATCGTCAAATTTGCCATGGTCGCAATGTCCGCTTTGCCTGCAATGCATGCATTGTAGTCATCGAAGTCATCAGCTACAACGCACACGTCGACCAGTATCGAATCCATAGTGCTACGGGCTGGCCAGGACATCCCGCTTGTCGGATACTTCGGCAACACTCGTGCAACGTGACATAAGTGACTCAAATAAGGCCGCCTTCCGCCCGCTATGCGCTCAACCTTCTGCTCGATAGCGCCGGGCGCCTGCTGATGCTGCGGCGTTCCATGCGCACCTCGCTCGGGCCCGGTTTATGGGGTCTGCCTGCAGGCAAGATCGAAGCCGGGGAGAGTGCGGAGATGGCGGCCAGGCGCGAGTTGCAGGAGGAAATCGGTTACGGGCATGGCGTTACGCTGCTGCGTTACCTGGGCCCGATACGCGATACCTACTACGGTGGTCAATTCGAGATTCATCTGTTTCACCAGCGCTGGCATCACGGGCGTGTGCTGCTGAATGACGAACACACCGCTTTTGCCTGGGTCAGCTCTGACGCCTATCTGGGTTACTCTGTGATGGATGGCATCGACGAAGACCTCGCGCTGCTCGACATCTGGCCGCAACATTTTCTCGACCCGTCACGCATACCGGCGATACTCCGGCGCAATTAAGCGCAGCGTCACTGAACTCGGAGTCGCGGAACCATGGCCGTACAACTCGCCGTCGATACACTCGGAACAGGGCCACCGGTGGTGATCCTGCATGGCCTGTTCGGCGCAGCGCGCAACTGGCTCACGATCGCGCGACGCCTGGCCGACCGCTATACCTGCCATCTCGTCGATCTGCGCAATCATGGTCGCTCGCCGCATACGACATCGATGACGTATCTCGATATGGTCGAGGACATCCGCCTGCTGGTCAGCACTCTGGGTGTTCACGAATTCACGCTGGTCGGCCACAGCATGGGCGGCAAAGCCGCCATGACGATGGCGTTGAACGACTCGCGTGGCATTGTTCGACTCATCAATATTGATATTGCACCGGTCAGCTACCCGGATCGATTCGCTGAGATGATTGCGGCCATGCGCGCCCTCGAGCTGAACCTGATCAAGCGACGTGGTGATGCCGATACGGCATTGGCCGACGCAATCCCGGACCTGGCAGTTCGCCAGTTCATTCTGCAAAACCTGCTCTTTGTCGACGGTCAGGCACGCTGGCGGGCCAATCTGCCGACGCTGCAGGCGCAGATGCCGCACATACTTGGCCCTCTGCCGATATTGCCAGACGCCCATTACGACGGGCCGACCTGGTTCATCCGTGGCGAACTGTCCGATCGCATTACGGAAGCGGAACGGCCGGCCATTGCCCGTCTGTTCAGTCAACATCGTATCGAAACCGTGACCGGTGCCGGCCATTGGCCGCATGCCGACGCGCCAGTCGCTTTCATGCAGATCTTCGAGGCTGCCCTGTCGGCGTGACGCGCAGGACAGGTCGCCGGCTGGATCTGGGCGCAGCGCCTAGGCACAATGCCGCCTCCGTCCATCCTCCGCGTGATCCATATGCCGAAATTGAACGTCAAGAAAGTCGTACTTGCCTATTCCGGCGGTCTCGACACTTCCGTCATCCTCAAATGGCTGCAGGACGAATACGCCTGCGAGGTCGTCACATTCACCGCGGATATCGGCCAGGGCGAGGAACTGGAGCCGGCCCGAGCCAAAGCGACGCAGATGGGGGTCAAGCAGATCTATATCGACGATCTGAAAGAAGAATTCGTGCGCGACTTTGTCTTTCCGATGTTTCGCGCGAATGCCATCTACGAAGGCGAATACCTGCTCGGCACCTCGATTGCGCGACCGTTGATTGCGAAACGACTGGTCGAGATCGCCCGAGAAACCGGCGCCGATGCGGTCTCGCATGGCGCGACCGGGAAGGGCAACGATCAGGTTAGATTCGAACTCGGCGCCTACGCGCTCGAACCTGGCATCAAGGTCATTGCACCGTGGCGCGAATGGAGCTTGAGTTCGCGCGAGACATTGCTTGCCTATGCCGACAGGCACGGCATTCCAATCGAATACAAGAGCGGCTCCGGCTCGCCCTATTCGATGGACGCCAATCTGCTGCACATCTCCTACGAGGGCGTTGTGCTCGAAGATCCGTGGGCCAGCGCGGAGGAATCGATGTGGCGCTGGAGCATGGCACCGGAAGCCGCACCGGATAGCGCGACGGTCATTGAATTGACGTTCGAGCGCGGCGACATCGTGGCTGTCGACGGTCTTGCGATGAGTCCGGCCACCGTACTCGCTCACTTGAATACGATTGGTGGCGCCAACGGCATCGGCCGTCTCGACCTGGTCGAGAATCGCTATGTCGGCATGAAATCGCGTGGCTGTTATGAAACGCCTGGCGGCACCATCATGCTCAAAGCGCATCGCGCCATTGAGTCGCTCACGCTGGATCGCGAGGTCGCCCATCTGAAGGACGACCTGATGCCGCGTTACGCGTCGCTCATCTATAACGGGTACTGGTGGAGTCCGGAACGGCAAATGCTGCAGACCATGATCGATGCCTCACAGATCCATGTGAACGGTCGCGTGCGGTTGCGCCTGTACAAGGGCAATGTGATTGTCGAGGGCCGCGAGTCCGCTAACGACAGCCTGTTCAGCGCCAGACTCGCCACCTTCGAAGATGACGCGGGAGCCTACAATCAGGCCGATGCTGAAGGGTTCATCAAACTGAACGCACTGCGCCTGCGCGTCGGGGCGCAGCGCGGGCGATAAGTTCGCGGCTGTCCAGCCACCCTGCGCGCAGGGTCAGTGCGCCCTGGCGCGCGCCACCCCCGGGCCGTTTTCGTGAACCGCGTCACATTTCATGCACGCCAGATGTGACGCGAATCACCCTGCCCGCCTCGCCGACACAATAGTTTACAAAGTGATGCGCCGGGGTTGAGGGTCAACCGTATAACCGGACATCCGTGAGTGCACCCGTGCTCGCGTCCCGGCAAATGTGGACAGACGACGCGATGAACGACAGCCACGTGGCAGAACGTGACAACGAACGAAGCAGCGTTCGTTCTGCCGGCCTCGACGCGACTGCCCGCCGGCCGCAGATCCAGGCCAGCGGCCGTGCCTGGTTCTGTGCCAATCTGTTGGCGGTGGGTGCGATCGGCGCGGCATTCTGGCCCGTACTGCAGCCGGGACTGACCCTCGGATGGGCCGGACTTGCCCTGCTGAACGTGCTCTTCCAACTTACCCGAAATGCGGCGCCAAGCGCCGTTCGCGGCTATTCCAAGAGCCGTTATCCAGCAGCCGCCAGCCGTGGTTTCCCTGTTCTGCTCGGGTTTACCTGGGGCGCGGCCGTTTTATTGTTCCTCCCTTATGCAGCGCCGACGACTTCCGGCGCCCTGTTCGCCGCCGTCTTTGCCATCGCGCTCTGCGCCATCCCGGCCTGCAATGAACAGGGTGAAACCTACGTCTGGTTCATTACGCCATTGACGGTCCTGTCGCTGCTGGCGCTGGCTTTCGATGCGCGCTACCGCGGCACCATTCCTTGGGTAGGTCTCGCCGCCGGCATCTTGATCATCAACGCGACCGCCTACTTTCGACCGCTTCTCGAGCTCCGTCGGGCACTGGGCGGCGCGGTCAGTCGCAACCTTCACGGTAAGCCAGGCACCACCCAGGCCGACGAGAAGGATCAGCGCATACTCGAAGCGCTCGGCATGAATCTGGCCCAGGCGCGATCGATCATCTGGCGTGCGAGCCACGACGCCCTCACCGGCGTCATCAATCGCATCGAGTTCGAATGTCGACTGGAGAAGCTGTTGCAGCACTCAGGTGCAAAGGACGCGCCTGCTCATTCCCTGTTATTTATCGACGTTGACCACTTCAAGTTCATCAACGACAGCTATGGCCATGCCGCGGGCGATGTCGCCCTGAAAACGCTGGCCGAACTGTTGCGCACACGCATTCGCGGTGCCGACACTCTGGCACGGGTTGGCGGCGATGAGTTCGCCGCGCTTCTGTACAGCTGCGGGACGACGAAAGCACGGCTGATCGCCGAAAATCTGCGCGCTGCGGTTGAACAACACACCTTCCGCTGGAACGCCATCGATCTCCCGGTCTCGATCAGTATCGGCATCGTCGAATTCGACCGTCATGCCACCTGCTCGAACGACATCATGCACGCCGCCGACACGGCCTGTTACAGCGCCAAGTCAGTCGGCCGCAATCGCGTCCAGCTCTTCAACGCCGGCGACAGCGGATCGCTGGAAACAGCGCGGGATTTTGCGCTGGTCAAGGAAGTGCAAGGGGCGCTGCATGACAACCGATTGCAGCTTTTCGCCCAACCGCTGACTGAGACCCAGGACCCGGGACCAGCGCGGCGGTGTGAATTGAGCGCTGGTATCCGTCGGAATGACGGCCACTACCTGCATAGCGCCGAACTTGCCGACGTGGCGCGGCGGTTTCAGCTCGCCGCCGAACTTGATCGATGGGTCGTGGAAGCGGCGCTCGATTTGCTGCGAAGCAACGACTCGGCATTGCTGAACATGGAACTCGTGTTCATTCCGCTCACCCGGCAGACAATGATGGACGAACGGGTGCAACAGGATCTGCTCGAGTCGCTGCGTCGGCATGCCAGCCTGGCGAGCCGCCTCGGCTTCGTTCTGCAGGATTGGGAAGACAGCGCCAGCGTGCACTACTTTGCCGCCAGCCTGAAACAACTTGGCTGCGCAATCATGGTCGAGGACGCCGGCTTCGGCAGTCGCGGGATAGAAGTCGTCAAATCGCTCGGCGCCGATTTTCTTGGCATTCGCGGCACACTGGTGCGCAATATCGAGCGCAGTTCAGTCGATTATGAAGCGGTCCTTGGGTTGAGCCGTATCGCGCGTAGCCTTGGCATGCGCACCGTTGCCGGGCAGGTCGACAGCACGACGCTCCGCGCCGCGCTCGCCGCCATGGGCGTGGATTTGATCAAAGACGAACGCAACGGCGGGCCACGTCTGGTGACGGCCGCTGGCGGCCATCATTAATTAGATGCTGCTGCTATCCGCTCAGGCGCGCATTTCATCAAGGCCCGGGACCTGCAGCGCGCGGACATCCGGATAGAGTTCGTTCAGCGGCACGGAGCGGCCATTGGCCTGCACGATACGGCAGTGATAGCGCTTCAACCGGCGCGGCTCGGTCACGCCACACGAGTGAGCGATGACGCCGAGTTCATGATGCATGTTCTCGGCATAACGGCGGACACGTTCGGCTTTGTCCAGCGGATCGAGACCGCGTTGCAGGTGCTTGTCATGCGTGGTGATGCCGGTGGGGCAGGTGTTCTTGTTGCACTGGAGGGCCTGGATACAGCCCAGAGCAAACATGAAGCCGCGTGCCGAGACGACGAAATCGGCACCGGCACAGATTGCCCAGGCAACTTCCGCCGGCGTAATCAGTTTGCCGCTCGCGATGATCTTGGTGCGATCGCGCAGGCCATATTCCTTGAGCTTGTCGACCACCAGCGGCAGGCTTTCACGTAACGGCAAACCGACGTTATCGATCAGGCTCATCGGCGCCGCACCGGTACCGCCGTCGCCGCTGTCGATGGTGATGAAATCCGGCGCGCTGTCCAGGCCGCGGGCATGGACTTCGAGAAACAGTTTCTCGAGCCAGGTGAACGAACCCATAACCGCCTTGAAGCCGGTCGGTTTGCCGGTCACACGACGGATGCGACCGATCATGTCGAGAATGTCGCGTTCGTTGTTGAGTTCCGGATGGCGATTGGGGCTGATCGAGGCCTGGCCGATTGGAATACCACGGATCGCCGCTATCTCTGCCGTGACTTTGCCGGCCGGCAGAATGCCACCTTTGCCGGGCTTCGCACCTTGTGACAATTTGAGCTCAATCATGCGAACTTGTTCGTGACCGGCCACTTCACGCAACCGTTCGTCAGACAGATGGCCGTGCTCGTCGCGTACGCCATATTTCGCCGTACCAATCTGGAACACGATGTCCGCGCCGCCTTCGAGATGAAACGGCGACAGGCCACCTTCGCCGGTATTCATCCACACGCCGGCCATTCGCGCCCCATTCGACAAGGCGAGGATGGCTGGGCGAGATACCGCGCCATAGCTCATACCGGAAATATTGAAGATGGAATTCGTGCGATACGGCTGCGGACAATCCGCGCCGATGGTCACGCTGCACGGCTGAGCCGCATCTTCATCCAGGGTCGGGTAGGCCGTATTGACGAAGATCGTCGTGCCGACCAGGCGCAAATCCTTGGTCGAACCGAAAGCTACCGTGCTATCGACACCTTTGGCCGCGCGATAGACCCATGAGCGCTCAGCCCGGTTGAACGGCATCTCCTCGCGGTCCATGGCAAAAAAATACTGGCGGAAGAACTCGCCGAGATCCTCCATCGCATACCGCAGACGACCGATAACCGGATAGTTGCGCCTGACCGCGTGCGTCGTCTGATTGACGTCGATGACGTACAGCACAATTACTGTCAGCAACCCGAGCCCGAACACCGCGACAAACAGCACAGCAAACGCGTTGACCACCAGCATCACTGTCGAACTATCCATAGCCGTCTCCCCTGGAATGATTCAGTGGATCGCCGATCATTGCGGCGGCAGGCCTTGCGAATGGGACATTCCGCCGTTTCCGCCTGCCCCACTGTAGCGGCACCATGGTACGCGGGCACCAGCCCGCCCGGCCAGCGGCCGCGCGTGGCGTCACACCGGGTTGGTCGGACGCGGCCGAAGATGGGGAAATAACAGGACATCCCGGATCGAAGCAGCATCCGTCAGCAGCATCACCAGTCGATCGATGCCGATACCTTCGCCAGCGGCAGGTGGCATGCCATGCTCGAGCGCGAGGATATAGTCCTCGTCGAAATGCATCGCTTCCTTGTCGCCGCCGTCTTTGGCCTTGGCCTGCGCTCGAAAACGCTCAGCCTGATCGTCGGGATCGTTCAGTTCGGAGAAGCCATTGGCAATCTCTCGCCCGGCTACAAAAAACTCGAAGCGATCAGTCACGAACGGGTCTGCATCGTTTCTTCTGGCAAGCGGGGAGACTTCCGCCGGATACTGGGTGATGAATATCGGCCCTTCCAGTCGGGGCTCGACCGTTTTTTCGAAGATTTCTATCTGAATCTTGCCGAGTCCATGGCCAGGGTCCGTGTGGATGCCGAGGCTTTCTGCCAGTGCCCGAGCCAACGCGAGATCGTCGAGATCACTCTCAGCGATGCCGGCGTTGAAGGCCAAAATCGAACCTTTGACCGTCATGCGCGCGAACGGCTGCCCGAAATCGTACTGCCGCCCCTGATAGGTGACCATCGTCGTACCGAGCACGCTCTGGGTGAGTTCGCGCAGTAGAGTTTCCGTCAGCGTGATCAAGTCCTCGTAGTCAGCATAAGCCTCATAGAATTCGAGCATCGTAAATTCCGGATTGTGTCGCGTCGACAAACCCTCATTACGGAAATTCCGGTTGATTTCGAAGACCCGCTCGAAGCCGCCGACCACCAGCCGCTTCAAATAAAGCTCCGGCGCGATGCGCAGAAACAGATCCATATCGAGACTGTTGTGGTGTGTGATGAACGGGCGTGCCGTAGCACCACCGGGGATCACCTGCATCATCGGCGTCTCGACTTCGAGAAAATCGCGATCAGCGAGAAACTGACGGATGAAATCGACTATCGCCGTGCGCGTGCGGAACAGGTGCCGGGTGTCGTCGTTCATAATCAAATCGAGGTAGCGCTGTCGATAGCGCGCTTCCAGATCGGTCAAGCCGTGCCATTTGTCAGGCAGTGGTCGCAGCGCCTTGGTGATCAGTCGAAGGTTGTCGACCAGTACGGAAAGTTCGCCTTTCTGCGTGCGGAACACGACACCTTCCGCGCCGACGATATCGCCAAGATCCCATTTCTTGAATTCATCGTAGGCTTCGTCCGGCAGCCGGTCGCGCTTGACGAACAGCTGCAGCTGTCCGCTCATATCCTTGATATGCGCAAACGAGGTCTTGCCCTGTACACGCTGAGTCATCATGCGTCCGGCGACAGCGACGCGAATGCCGGCTTGCTCCAGTTCTTCGGCAGTCGCGTCGGCAAACCGCTTGTGCAGCTCGCCAGCCAGCGCATCACGGCGGAAATCATTGCGGTAGGCCAGCCCGCTGGCGCGGAGTTCGGCAAGTTTGGCGCGCCGCTGAGCGATGAGCTGCGCGTGCGTGCTGCTGTCGTCAGATTCCGTCATGCTCTGCGCCTGCCTTATAAACCCTGCTTGAGACTTGCTTCGATGAACATGTCGATGCCGCCGTCGAGAACCGCCTGCGTATTGCCGGTCTCGATATCCGTGCGCAAATCCTTGATGCGCGACTGGTCGAGCACATAGGAGCGGATCTGATGGCCCCAACCGATATCCGACTTGCTGTCTTCCACCGCCTGCTGCTGTTCCCGACGTTTCTGCATCTCGAGCTCATACAGACGCGCACGCAACAGCTTGAACGCCTGGTCCTTGTTTTTGTGCTGCGAACGCTCATTCTGACATTGCACGACCGTATTCGTCGGCAAATGCGTGATGCGTACGGCCGAGTCGGTCTTGTTGACGTGCTGGCCACCGGCACCGCTCGCGCGATAGGTGTCGATGCGGAGATCGGCCGGGTTGATCTCGATTGCGATGGTGTCGTCGATCTCCGGCGAGACAAAGACCGAAGCGAATGAAGTGTGTCGGCGGTTGCCGGAATCGAACGGTGATTTGCGCACCAGGCGATGTACACCGGTTTCGGTCCGCAGCCAGCCGAAAGCGTACTCACCAGATAATTTCACCGTCGCGCTCTTGATGCCGGCGACTTCACCGGCGGAGGCCTCCATCAACTCGGTCTGATAGCCGCGGCGTTCACCCCAGCGCAGGTACATGCGAAGCAGCATTTCCGCCCAGTCCTGCGCTTCGGTACCACCGGAGCCGGCCTGAATATCGACGAATGCGTTGGCCGGATCCATCTCGCCGGCGAACATGCGTCGGAACTCGAGATCCGCAAGCTTCGCTTCGCAGTCGTCCAGGTCTTTCTGCACTTCGGCAGCAGTTGCCGCATCGTCTTCCTCATCCGCCAGATCGAGGAGATCGCGTGCTTCGTTGATGCGTTTGTCGAGACTGCGCAGCGTGTGCACAACGCGTTCCAGTGCGGAGCGCTCGCGGCCGAGTGCCTGGGCTCGCTCGGCGTCGTTCCAGATGTCGGGTAGCTGCAGTTCGCGCTCGACCTCGGTCAGTCGTTCTTCCTTGACCGCGTAGTCAAAGATACCTCCGTAAGTCGTCGATACGCGTCAGCATGTCCTTGATGGCGGTATAGGCGGGATTGAGTTCCATGGCGGCTCGCAGCTATCGATTATGGCAGGCCGCGCATTGTAGCGGCTGACGCTCGATAAGGGTACGAGTGAAGCTTGGGATCCTGCTCCTCACGCCGATTCCGCATAGTCGATGACCAGCTGCAAAGACTGCACGCCGCCGTAGTCATTGATATCGAGTTTATAGACCGCATGAATGACGTCGTCTTCGACAAACCATCGCTCGCCAGCGGCGCCGAATGCGATCGCCTGGCAACTCTCACGTCCGCTCTCCGGCATCAGTTCCAGACGAGCGTGACTGCCACCGACAATGCGTCGTGAGAGGATGGTGAAACGGCCGTCAAAACGCGGTTCAGGGAAACCCTGGCCCCACGGCGAGACTTGCGCCAGTTCGCGCGCGAGCGCCAGTGAAAAGTCGGCCGTCGTCAGTTCGCCATCACTGGCAATGCGCCGCTCCAGCGCATCGGGTTCCAGACGCTGTTTGACAATATCGGCAAACACCGTGCGAAACCGCTCGAAATCAGCGCGCGCCAACGACAGACCGGCAGCCATCGCATGACCGCCGAAGCGGGACAGCAAATCCGGATGCATGCTCGCCACGGCATCGAGTGCATCGCGGATATGCAGTCCTGGAATCGAGCGGGCCGATCCCTTGATCGTAAATTCATCGGCTGGTGCAAACGCAATTGCGGGCCGGTGATAGCGATCCTTGATTCTGGCCGCGACGATTCCGACGACGCCTTGATGCCAACGCTCGTCGAACAAAGCGAACGCGGCAGGTAGCACGGGCTGCTCGGCGCTGCGCACAGCTTGCGCGACCTGTTCCATCGCTTCGTCCCGCATCGACTGTTCGATCTCACGCCGCTCGCGATTGAGACTGTCGAGCTGGTCGGCGATTGCGGCACAGCGTGCAGGGTCATCGGACAACAGACATTCGATGCCGAGCGCCATGTCGGCGAGGCGACCAGCGGCGTTGAGGCGAGGCCCGACAGCAAACCCGAGGTCACTGGCGGTCAAACGCGCGCGATCGCGGCCGGCAGCGGCAATGATCGCGGTAATGCCTGGCTGACACTGTCCGGCGCGAATTCGCGCGAGACCTTGGGCCACCATGCGTCGATTGTTGTGATCGAGCGGCACAACATCGGCGACTGTACCGAGCGCAACAAGATCGAGCAGGTCGGCGAGTTTCGGTTCGGCAACGGCTGTGAACCAGCCGTCTGCGCGTAGCTTGGTGCGCAGCGCCAGCATGACATAAAAAATGACACCGACACCGGCCAGGCATTTGCTCGGGAATGCCGCCGACGCAAGATTCGGGTTGACGATCGCGTCGGCTGCGGGTAGCGCCGCGCCGGGCAGATGATGGTCGGTAATGATCACGCGAATTCCGGCGGCGCGTGCCACAGCCACACCCGCGACACTCGACATCCCGTTGTCGACCGTGATGATCAGCGCCGGCTCGCGCTGGCGGGCGAGTTCGACTATCTCTGGTGTGAGGCCATAACCGTACTCGAAGCGATTCGGCACCAGATAATCGACATCGGTCGCGCCCATGGCACGCAGTGCACGCAATGCCAGCGCCGTGCTGGTCGCACCATCGGCATCGAAATCGCCCACCACCAGAATGCGCTTGCCGCTGCGCATGGTCGTGGCAATGAGCTCGGCAGCCAGTGTCAGATCGCCGAGTTCGCTGGCCGGCAGAAGACTCGTCAAGGAATGATCGAGCATTGCCGCGCTGGTGATGCCGCGCGCCGCCAGCACGCGGCGGGTCACCGCATGCAGAGTCGACGGCAGACCCAGTTCCGCCACGGCCGAACGACGGACAATCCGTGGACTGTCGTTCAGGGCCTCCATCAATGCAGGCCTTGCGCCAGCGGCAGGCCAGCGGCGCGCCACTCGGGCAAGCCATCTTCGAGTCGTCGTGCGTTGTAGCCGTGTGCGCGCAACACCGCCACCGCTTCGAACGACAGCACGCAATAAGGCCCTCGGCAGTAAGCGACGATGAGGGTATCCGAGGTCAGCTCGGGCAGGGCGTTCTCGAGTTCGGACAACGGCAGACTGCGTGCGCCGACGACGTGGCCAAGCATGAATTCATCGGTCGGCCGGACGTCGATCACGGTTACCGTACCGGCCTCAAGCCGCGCCATCAATTCCTGTCGCGAGACTGCTTCGAGGCTGTCCCGGCTGGTGAAATACCGGCGTAACACCCGCCCGACCTCGGCCACATTGCGCTCACCAACAGCACGCAGCGCTGCCAGCAACTCCAGAACGGTGTCGTCGATCAACCGATAGACAACGTATTTGCCATCGCGTCGGGCAACCAGAAGTCCGGCCCGGCGTAGCTGCTGAAGATGTTGCGACGCGTTCGCGAACGACAGACTGGCGCGGGCAGCCAGCACTTCGACGGCTCGCTCGCCTTGGGCGAGCTGCTCCAGCAGTGCCAGCCGGTGCGGGTGCGCGACGGCCTTGGCAATCGCTGCCAACTGCTCGAACAGGAGCTGTTTCGGATTTTCACTTGACATGGCCGGCAGTGTGAAGACTATCATTCAATAAAACAATTGAATGATAAATTGAAATGAGCGAATTCCTGCTGAATCATGCGACAGCGGTCAGGCTGACGGCCTTCGCCGCTGTCTTTGCCGTGATGGCAGTCTGGGAGTGGCGCCTGCCCCTGCGCCCGCGCCGTTACGGTCGGTGGCGACGCTGGCCCGCCAATCTCGCCATCGTTGTGCTCGGCGCCCTGCTGGGTCGGGCCGTCCTCCCACTGGCCGCTATCGGTGTGGCCATGCTCGCTGCGACCCACCAATGGGGTTTGTTCCATGCGTTTGGTCTGCCCGCCTGGTTCGCCGTACCCGCCGCGATTGTCGTGCTCGATCTCGCCGTCTATCTGCAGCATGCGCTGTTCCATGCGTTGCCCCTGCTGTGGCGACTGCATCGCGTTCATCACGCCGATGTCGAATTCGATGTCACCACGGGTACACGCTTCCATCCGATAGAGATCGTACTCTCGATGGTACTCAAGATGGGCGTGGTCGCGGCGCTCGGCGCACCGGTACTGGCCGTACTCATTTTCGAAGTGCTGCTCAATATGACCTCGATGTTCAATCATGGCAATGTCAGTCTCGGCCCGAGTCTAGACCGCAAGCTGCGCTGGTTGCTGGTGACGCCGGACATGCATCGCGTGCATCATTCCGCCATGACACAGGAAACGAACAGCAACTACAGTTTCAACCTGACATGCTGGGACAGATTGTTCGGCACCTATTGTGCACTTCCGGCAGATGGTCACCTCGGCATGACCATCGGGCTTGAACAGTTTCGCGATGCGCGCGAAATGCGGATCGATCGCTTGCTGTTGCAGCCGTTCCACGTCCCCGCTCGTGAGCCGGCGTCAATACGCCGCGAGCACGCGGTATGACTGCGAGTACTTTCGGCCTCGTCAGTGCAGTGCTCTGCGGACTCGCTGTCGCCATGCTCCTCCTGCGCCTGTACCGGACGCGTACCCGCGCAGCCGAACAACCGCCAATACATTGGATCACGCCGCTCGCACTGAACGAACGGCTCATCGGCGAACACGCCATGACGATCGTCGATGTGCGTGGCGCGGATGAATTTATCGGCCCCCTGGGACACTTGCCAAAGGCCCGCAACATCCCGCTGGCCGAACTCACGCAACGAATGCCCGAGCTTGGCCCTGTCGGCGTGTTGCCCATAGTCGTGATTTGTCATACCGACAAACGCTCGAAGACCGCAGCGGGACTGCTCGACGCAGCGGGTTACGCCAACGTCAGTGTCTTGCGCGGCGGCATGCTGGCCTGGCAACACGAAGGCCTGCAGGCGGTGTGCTGAGCGATTCCTGCGGTCAACGGATTTCAGCAGCCACGGCTACGTCCCGCCACAGCAGGTCGGCGTGGAGCAATAGAACGCCATAGTCTCGGATCGCATCTGCCCGGAACTGGCTCTCGGCCTCGGCTGCATTCAGCGCCTGACGACGGGCGAGCAAGAGCGTTTGCAGATCCTGTTCGCCCAACACGTACGCTTTTTGCGCCAGCGCGGCGTTATCCCGATGCATGGCGACAGCGGTGCTGGCGAGTTGCCAGCGTGTATAGCTGCCTTGTGCTGCCAGCACAGCAGCATTCGCCATCCCCTGCGCTTCCATTTCAATGGCCGAACGCCGGTCACGTGCGGCATTCGCGTGCGCCAGTTGACGCTGAATTTCAAGATTGCGTCGCTCGCCGGGAAACGGAATCGTGATGGTGCCGCCGATGATGTCCTCGTCACCACGGGCCTCACTCGCTGCATAGACACCCAGAGTCGGGTCAGGCATTCGCTCAGCCTGCGCTCGACTGACCGCTGCTTCTGCCTGGGCCAGCTCGGACTGCACCAGGCCCAGTTTCGCGCTGACAGCAAGGACGCGCGCCTGCCACCAGGGTGCGTCGTGCGTCGGCGGTACTGGCTCGGGCAGAGCCACCTCCTCCGGTAGTTCGTCCGCGCTGAAACGAGCCAACAGTTTTGCTTTCGCGACATTTTCCGCGGTGGTGGCCGCGCTGACACGACCCTCGAGGTCATTGGCATCAGCCTCAGCCAGGCGTTGCTCGAACAATGCGGCATCGCCATGCCGCACACGTTGGACGACAACGTGAAGGTTGTCGCGCAACAACTGGCGTTGCTGCACCAGGGTCCGCGAGATTGCACATGCGGTCGACCAATCCAACCACAAATCGAGCAGGTCTCTGGCGGCCTGACGCCGCGCTATCGCGAACTGCGCCTCAGCAGTCTGTCGTGCGGCTACCGCCATGGCGACGTCGGCACTGCGCTTGGCGGGCAGCCTCACCTGCCGTTCGAGGGTTACGTTCCATTCATGGGAATTGGCGCCTCGATCATAGTCGCGCTCCTGGTAGCTCATACGCGATGTCCACTCGTACGGCGACGCTTCCAGCTGAAATGCTTCCACCCTTGCCGCCTGCAACTCGCTCCGCGCGCTCAGTACAGTTGGGTCGCGAGCCAGCCACAGCACCGCAATCTGATCCGGTAGAATGACGGGTACTGTGATGTCGGATGACTCCGCCGCGCTACTCGCGGCCCATCCGAGTGCGACGATAAGCAGCAACGGCTTCATCCGATTTGGCCCTGCCCGAGCAGCGGCATCAGCCAGTAGCGAATACCGGCACCTGGCAGTCGTCGACGCAGGTCTTCGATGAGTTCATGCGCGTCCCCAGCGTCAAGCAACACCTGGATCAGGACTGCATCACCACGCCCAAGCACCTGCTCCCGTGAACTCAATCCCACCAGATGATTGCCATGGCTGGCCGCTGTCACACTCGTGACCGTGCTGCTCACTGAACTCAGCAGTAACTGATCGAGAAGTTGTTCCTCGATTTCCGGAGTCGCCAGAAAATGCAGACATACATCATTCATCGGGCGCCCTCGGAAATGCAAAGCGTGCGTACAACATCGGTAACAGGATCAACGTGAGGATGGTCGCCGTCATGAGGCCACCGATCACGACGATCGCGAGCGGTCGCTGGATTTCGGAGCCCGGTCCACTCGCGAAGAGCAGCGGCACCAGCCCGAAAGCCGTAATCGATGCGGTCATGAGGATGGGACGCAAGCGCCGATGCGCACCGGCGCGCACGCATTCGCCAATGGGGACACCCTCGGCATGGAGCTGATTGAAGTAACTGACCATGACTACGCCGTTCAATACGGCGATGCCGAGCAAGGCGATGAAGCCGACCGAAGCCGGGACTGACAGGTATTCGCCCGTCAACCAGAGTCCGAGCAAACCACCCACCAGTGCGAGCGGGATATTGCTGAGCACGAGTACCGCCTGTCTCACTGATCGGAAAGTCGAAAACAGCAGGACGAAAATCAGCCCCAGGGCCACGGGCGTGACCAGAGCGAGCCGTGCGGCGGCACGCTGCTGATTCTCGAATTGCCCGCCCCAGCTGAGTCGATAACCGGCGGGCAAAGTCACCTCCGCCGCAATTCGTTGCTGGGCTTCCTCGACAAAACTCACCAGGTCACGGCCGGTGACGTTGGCAATCACGACGCTGTAACGGCTGCCCTGTTCGCGTTCAATCTTGACTGGACCGGACGTTCGCTCCAGTTTCGCAACAGCGCTGAGCGGGACAGCGTTGCCAGCTGAAGTGACAATGCGCATGGCAGCGAAATCACCGGGCGAAGTGCGCAGGTTCTCGCTACCGCGGAGAAGCAGCGGCACGCGCCGGTTCCCTTCAATGACCGTGCCTGCCGACACACCCTCTACCTGCTCGCGCAGCGCTGTCTGGATTTCCTCGGCCGAAAGTCCAAAATTGCCAGCCGCCAGCCGATCAATCTGAACGCTGAAATATTGCACACCGTCGTTGACGACGGTGTAGACATCCTGATGCCCGGGGATGGTCTCGACGATACCGACCAGCTGAACAGCCAGTCGGTTGAGTGTAGCCAGGTCTGGTCCGAATACCTTGATAGCGATATCGCCGCGCACGCCGATAATCATTTCGGATACGCGCATATCGATCGGTTGCGTAAAGCTGTAGGCGATGCCGGGCAACGTATCGAGTACCTCGCGCAACGCATCAATCAAGCCATCTTTGGTGGCCATGCGCCACTCGCTCCGAGGTTTGAGCACGAGAAACGTATCGGTCTGATTGAGGCCCATGGGGTCCAGCCCGATCTCATCAGAGCCGGCACGGGCAACAATGCCTTTCACTTCCGGTACACGCAGCATGATCTCCTGCTGGATTTTGAGGTCCAGAGCAGCGGTTTCTTCCAGGCTGACCGAGGGCAGCTTCTCGATGCCAATCACGATATCGCCCTCATCCATGACCGGAATGAAAGTCTTGCCTATGTTCGCGTAGATCAGTGCAGCAACCACCAGCAGCGCGGCAGCTGCTCCACCAACCAGACGAGGGTGGCGAAAAGACCAATCCAGGCTTGGCACATAGAGCTTCAACAGATGGCGCGGCAGCCAGGGGTCGTCATGAATGACTTCCTTCAGCAACAACGAGGCCAGCACAGGTACGGCGGTCATCGACAGAAGCAACGAAGCAGATAACGCGAACACAATAGTCAACGCGACGGGCACAAAGAATTTTCCTTCCAGTCCCTGCAGGGTCAACAGCGGAAGAAAAACCATGATGATGATCACGATACCTGAGGTCACTGGCGTTGCGACTTCCCGCACAGCGCGATAGATCAGGTGCAACCGCGGAAGCTTGCCGGCAGTTGGGTCATGGGCAAGATGCTGGACGATGTTTTCCACGACGACGACCGCGCCATCGACCAGCATACCGATGGCGATGGCAAGTCCACCCAGGCTCATGAGATTCGCTGACATGCCAACCTGATGCATGAGGATAAACGTCGCCAGTGCAGCGAGCGGCAGGATCGCAGCGACACTGACGGCCGCCCGCACATTGCCGAGGAACACCACCAATAAGGCCAGGACAAATACGATTGCCTCCAGCAGCGCTCTGGCGACAGTCCCGACCGCCTTGTCGACCAGAGCCGCGCGGTTATAAAACACATTCAAGACCGTGCCCTGCGGCAAGCTCGCCTGGATCTCGGTGATCTTTTTCTCGACGCCTTGAACGACTTGCCTGGCGTTTGCGCCGGCAAGTCCCAGGACCAGACCCTCGACTGCTTCTGCCCTGCCGCTATCAGTGACAACGCCATTCCGCGACAACTCACCCATGCGAACTTCGGCGATATCGCCCAATCGGATCGGATTGCTGTCGTGCATTCCGACGACGATGGCACGTAAATCTTCGACGTTGCGAATACTGCTTTCGCTCCGCACCAGCAGCACTTCACTGCCTTCGCGCAAGCGCCCAGCCCCGTCATTGCGATTGTTCGCCGCAATGCTTGCTTTCAACGCCTGCGAGGAAATACCCGCGGCAGCCATCCGCACCGGATCCGGGATGACCTCATAGGTACGCGTGACGCCGCCAAGCACATTGATATCGGCGACGCCAGGGACTGTTCTCAGTGCGGGGCGGATAACCCAGTCCAACAGGGTTTTGCGCTCCATCAGCGACAGTGCCGGATTATCAACAGTGAATTGAAACATCTCGCCGAGCGGTGTCGTGATCGGTGCCATGCCACCCTCCAGCCCCTCCGGCAGGTCAGCCAAGATCCCGGCCAGACGCTCCGCCACCTGCTGGCGAGCCCAGTAGATGTCCGTTCCATCGTCAAATGTGAGCGTGATGTCGGCGATACCGTACTTGACCATCGAACGCAGCATGTTCTGCCGCGGAATACCCAGCATTTCCGTTTCTATCGGTACCGCGACACGGGATTCGACTTCCTGCGGCGTCATACCGGCAGCTTTGAGGATAATTTTGACTTGCGTACTGGCGACGTCGGGGAACGCGTCTATTGGCAGATGGCGAAACGCATACCAGCCGATGCCCGCCAACAGTGCGCTCAAGATCAGGATGAACGCACGTTGCTCGAGTGCGAACTGGACCAGGCGGGTCACCACGTCACTCGTCCTCCATCCCGCCAAGGCCCAGCCATGCAGCCTTGAGAGAGATGACACTCGCTGCGGCAATCTTCTGGCCAGGCTGCAAATCGCCGCGCACTTTCGCGCGTTGGCCGCTGTTGGACAACAACATGACGGGTGTAGCGATAAAGTGCTCGCCCGCGCGCACAAATACGTAGGCCTGATTGTTGTGGCGAGCAAGCGCCGACAACGGAATCTCCCACGCATCAGCAGCGACCGGCAACTCCGCCTGGACAAATTCGCCCGGGCGCAGATTTGCGTTATGGCCGATCAACTCCGCGCGCAAAGTCACCAGCTGCGAACCTGCGGCAACTACGCTGGCGCTCAGTACCCGAGCTTCACTGCCGCCGCTGACTACCAGTTTCGTCCCACGCGGCCACTGTGCGGCCTGCATGCTCGGTACTTGAACATCAATCCAGAGGCGATCGACCGCGGCAATGCGTAACAGCAGATCGGCGGCAGCGACACGTTGCCCTGCGGTACTCGCGATTTCGACGACAACGCCCGCCATGTCTGCTGTGACGATCAACTCGTTATGCATGCGCCCGCCTTTGGTCAGCGCATCAATCTCGCCGTCGTCGATCCCGGCGAGCTGTAATGCAGCCCGGGCTTGCGCAAGCCCTGCCTGGCTGTCACCGGCCGCGGCTTCTGCTTCCTGTACACGGCGCGCGGGAATGATGCCGTCATGAAGCAGAGCGCGTTCACGCGCCAGGCTCCGCGCAGCCAGTCGTGCTCGATTGGTCGCCTGCACGAGCGCGAGCTGCAGCTGTGCCAGTTCCGGGCTGGCCAGCACCATGACGGGCGTGCCCTTGCTTACGGCCGCGTTTTCCTCGACCAGCACCTGCGAGACCAGACCTGCCAGCGGTGCGCTGACCGCGCGTTGCCCTTGTGGCGGTAGCACGACCACCGCCGGAAATGTCGCTCCACCGCTATTCGGTCCAGTCTGGATTTCAATCAGCTCGATTCCGAGCGCGCGCATCTGCTCCTGCGAAACAGGGAATTCGCTGGCTCGCTCGGCAGCCGTGACCGACATGGCGGCCGTAGATACTGCAAACGCAAAACAGATGAATTCAGCAACAGGCTTCAGCTCAGGCATGAGCGCCCTCTCCAATACCACGATGAGAATGGTTGAACAGCGTTCCGGTTGCCCGGTAAAGGCCCGGACGGATTGCTTGAACAGACTGGCGCCACCGCGAGGCGGCGCGGCGTGGGATCAGATCCGGAGGCGGGTTATCTGCACGAACGCAACCGTCGAATTGCGGACTGCGCTGCGGGCCGGGAAGAAATCACGGGAAGCGGAAGCGATGGATACAGCGGGTCGTGGGGCGACCCCGAGAAGCTTGGCGGACAAAACGCTCGACAGCGTGTCATCCTTGAACGCAGGACCTTTGCCGTAGGTATCGGAAGCCAGTTTTAAAACATGATCGGAATGCTCGTGGTGGGCTTCACCAGCCAAACGTCCCGAGTTGTCCTGTGTATCGACCGCTGTCGGTTCATGCACATCGCGGTGACCGACATGATGGACGATCACTTCGTCGTCCTGCCCGGTGACGACGACTACCGGGGCCGTCAGATGATTGCTGACAAGTGCTGCTATCAGCGCGACATTGCCCATGCCCGTCGCCGACCACAGATAGGCCAGCAGGCAGAACCAATAGACGCGTTGACGGTGTATGCGCATTTTGCCCGGCAATCGTCGGGTGAATCATGGGTTAGTCGGCAGGACACTAGCAAACCCGTATGGAGCGGGTCAATCGAAGGTGTTCCACCCGATTCGCCCGACACCCGGCAACTTGAGCGCCGGACCCAACGGATCGAGACCAAAAACAGCGCCACCCAGATTCACTTCGAGACCCTCTTTGCGCGCCAGCAGCACGCCGATCACGCCACCGAGCGAAATCTGCATGCCGGTGCCGCTGGGTGCACCGGCGAGATAGCGCGCAGCACCGAGATAATCCTTGCCGATAGCTGTCGGTGGCAATTCGAAGCCGAGTGCTGGCACGTCGCGCAGCACGAAGGCGACGAACGTATTGCTGTTCGGCCCTGGCCACAAGCCGTATTCGCCAGAGTAAGGATAACGCGACACGGCATCGGCAATCGCCGCAATCAACGGTTCGGCGTCGACGCCACGCTTTTCCGCAAGAAGCTCTGGTGTCGCGCCATACCATTGTCTGTCCGGAAGATCAGGGCCCGACGCGACAACCGTGCCACGATTGCGCAGATTCCAGCCGACCACCTGATGGACGATATAGTGATCTGCACCCGGTGCCTTGGTCGCCAGCCAGGTGTGCACAGCGAACAAGCCGCGCCAGTTGAAAGCACGCGCGGCATACAGCTGGATAACCGCCTCGGGTGTCTGCGCCGGAACGGGCGCCACTCCGATACTGTCGCGATTGGCCGTCCGCCAATCCTCGTTCATGCTGACCTCACCGTTCAAAGCGACGACTCCCGGCCCCAGCACCGTGAGTGCAAGCAAGCCGAGCACGAACTGTCGTAGTCTGCGCATCAATGATCGGCCAAACGTGCCACATTCCGCGCTGCCTCGGCCTGGTGCAGAAAGGTGCTGGCACGCCGCCACCAGCGCCAATGCGATCTTTGTGTCATCGCGAGGCGCGCACCATGAACATGGATGTCGATGTCGACCAGTGTGCCGTTCCGCAGCGCGGTGCAGGCCGGAGCGAGTACATCGACGTGGAATGCCGGCAGGGCCACCGATGCACTGTCCATGACCAATACAATCGTCTTGTGTTGCCCGCGCTGAACCACCGTAGTCAGCATGGCGACGTCGCGTTCGTGCGCACACCTCATGTGACGCGCACAGGCAGCCGTCAGATCGTCTGCACCAATCAGTATCGCGGGCGCCTCAAGCGTCATCGGCGGCGGCGTGCCGGTGCCCCAGAACCATACGCTGTTCAACGGTGGACGCCCGTTCGCGGCTCGAACATCGTTAACGGCGGCGCCATGCAGCACCATCTGCACTTCAGTGAGCAATCGATTCAACTCGCCGGCGCGACGCAATTCCCCCAGGTAATTCTCGACGATGCTGCCGTTCAGAGCACGCGGTGAACGCAGACCGGCATCCTGAATTTGCGGCAGTTCGACATACCACCGGATGGGCGATACGCCGCGTGAAAAGCGAACGCCGTGCGTGCCTAGCGCTGCATTGAGTGCATCGAGCAGGCTGTCGGCTTCCGCCGCGGTGATGCCGACAGTCTCGGCATCGAACAGCATGATGCGACTCGGATCGGCGCGGAGGTGCACGGGGTCGGCGCGCAGGCGATCTGCGGGCGTCTGCGGCAAATCGAAATCGAACGCCGCCGTGATGCCGGCCAGCGGCAGACCGCTGCGAGGCGCCGCCGTCCAACCACACAGCGCCAGCAGTGCCGTTTCGAAATCCACCGGAACCGTCGTAGTGAGATCGCCGCGCGCCAGCAGGCGCGCGCAGCGCCGTGTCATGTTGTCGAGGCTGTCACCGCCTGCGTTGAACGTCTCTAACAGGGACGGGACGAGAACAACCAGGCGAGCCGCGCTCAAAGATTATCGAGGATCGCGCGTTTGACGGCGTCGCTGTCGGCCGGGATTTCAATTACGCCGCCAGCACTTTGCGCAATCGCCGTATCGGGATCTTTCAAGCCATGGCCGGTCAGGGTGCAGGTGACGATACTGCCCGGCTCGATGCGGCCGCTGCGGATATCGCGCAAGGCGCCGCCGAAAGCAATGGCCGAAGCCGGTTCGCAGAAAATACCCTCGCGCTCGGCCAGCAGTTTCTGCGCGGCGAGGATTTCCTCATCTGTCATGCTGGCGAACCCACCGCCCGATTCGCGCACCGCGGCCCAGGCCAGATCCCAGGATTGCGGATTGCCGATACGGATGGCGGTTGCCACTGTCTCTGGCAGTTCAATCATCCGGCCGGCAACGAATGGCGCGCTGCCAGCCGCCTGATAGCCGAGCATGACCGGCCGCGTGTCAGTGACGGCAGGTTGCTGGAAAGCGCAGACATCGTTACACCACGCGCATGCGGCAGTCGCCGGCGTCACGCCGGCGTACTCGCTGAACCCCGTCCAATAAGCGCTGATATTGCCGGCGTTGCCAACCGGAATGCAGTGGTAGTCCGGTGCGCGGCCGAGTGCATCGACAATCTCGAAAGCGGCGGTCTTCTGACCCTGCAGGCGATATGGGTTGATCGAATTGACGATGGTGACCGGCGCGACTTCGGCCATTTCCTTGACGATGCGCATACCGTCGTCAAAATTGCCCTGGATCTGAATGACGACTGCGCCCTCGATCATCGCCTGGGCGAGTTTGCCCAGCGCAATCTTGCCGCCCGGAATGAGCACGAATGCGCGGATCCCCGCGCGTGCGGCGTATGCCGCCGCCGATGCCGAGGTGTTACCGGTCGAAGCGCAGATGATCGCCTGCGCGCCTTCGCCGACGGCCTGCGTGACCGCCATCGTCATGCCGCGATCTTTGAATGATCCGGTCGGGTTGAGGCCTTCGAATTTGGCGTAGATTTCGACTTCCTGGCTGAGCTCGCGAGGAATGTTCTCAAGCTTGATCAACGGTGTCGCGCCTTCGCACAAGCTGACGATACGCGTACCTGGTGCTATCGGCAGGCGCGCACGGTAGTGCTCGATGAGACCGCTATAGCGATAGCCTGCCATTACGCGAATGTCTCCATGCGAATGCGGGTCAGTTCACTGACAATGCCAGGCAGCGCGGCGATGCCGCACAGCGCCTGTTCGATGGCCGATTCCCGCACACGATGCGTCAGCAGAATAATTGGCACCGTGGCGTCGCCAGCGGCGGGCTCGGGCTGCCGGATGGCTTCGATGCTGATATCAAGATCGGCCAGGATGCGCGTGATGTCAGCCAGCACGCCGGGCTGATCAAGCGCACGCATACGCAGGTAATACGCACTCTCGATATCCGCTATCGGCAGCAGCGGCGCGCTCGACAGTGCATCCGGTCGAAAGGCGAGATGCGGCACGCGATTGTCCGGGTCGGTGGTCAACGCACGCACGACATCGACCAGATCGGCGACCACTGACGAGGCGGTCGCTTCCGCCCCTGCTCCTGCCCCGGACAGTAATAGCGGCCCAACTGCATCGCCACGGACGAGCACCGCATTCATGACGCCGTTGACGTTGGCCAGCATCTCGCGGTCGGGGATAAGCGTCGGATGCACGCGCAGTTCGATGCCGCGCGGTCCGCGCGCAGCGATACCGAGATGCTTGATGCGATAACCGAGGGCTTCGGCATAGCGGACGTCTTCCAGCGTCACGCCGCGAATGCCTTCGACATACACGGCGCCGAAATTGAGCGGAATGCCGAAAGCGATGGCGGCCAGGATAGTCAGCTTATGTGCAGCATCGATGCCGTCGATATCGAATGAGGGATCGGCTTCGGCATAGCCGCGCGCCTGCGCTTCGGCCAGTACTTCATCGAAACGGCAGGCGCGCTCCGACATCGCCGTCAGCATGTAATTGCAGGTGCCGTTGATGATCCCGGCGAGGCGTTCGATGGCGTTGCCAGCAAGTGACTCGCGCAATGTCTTGATCACGGGAATGCCGCCGGCCACAGCGGCCTCGAAAGCGACCGTTACACCACGAGCCTGCGCGCGGGCGAAGATTTCGTTGCCGTGCAGTGCGATCAGCGCCTTGTTGGCCGTGACCACATGCTTGCCGTTGTCGAGTGCGCGCAACACCAGCTCGCGAGCCGGGTCGGTGCCGCCGATCAGCTCGACGACGATGTCGATAGCGGGATCATCGACAATACTCTGGCTGTCGGTGGTCAGACGAATACCGGCAGTAGCGGCCGGGCGCGCCTTGTCGCGCGAACGCGCACTGGCGGCGATGACTTCGATGCTGCGACCGGCACGACGACTGATCTCGCCGGCATTGCGCGCCAGCACGTTCAAAGTGCCGCAGCCGACAGTGCCGAGACCGAGGACGCCGATACGCACGGGAGGGAGATTGGCCATGCTCGATTCCGGATACGCTGCAAAGATTCAGCCGACGTCGCGCAGCATGTCCTTGATGCCGCGTATCGCCTGGCGCGTGCGATGCGCGTTTTCGATCAGTGCAAAACGGACGTGGCTATCGCCATATTCGCCGAAACCGATGCCGGGCGAGACCGCGACCTTGGCCTCGGCCAGCAGTTTTTTGGAGAACTCCATCGAGCCGAGCTTGCGCCAGGGTTCCGGAATGCGCGCCCACACAAACATCGTGCCCCGCGGTTTTTCGACTTCCCAGCCGGCCGACTGCATACCTTCCCACAGCACATCGCGACGCACCTGATACATGTCGCGAATCTCGCTGACGCAGTCCTGCGGGCCTTCGAGTGCCGTGATGGCCGCGATCTGCACCGGCGTAAACATGCCGTAGTCGAGATAGGACTTCATACGCGCGAGTGCATGCACGAGCTGGCGATTGCCGACCATGAAGCCGATGCGCCAGCCTGGCATGTTGTAGCTCTTCGACAGCGTGAAGAATTCGACGCAACGCTCGCGCGCACCAGCTACCTGCATGATGGATGGAGCCTTGTAGCCGTCGAACACGAGGTCGGCGTAGGCGAGGTCATGCACGACATAGATATCGTGTTCATGCGCGATGGCGACGACCTGCTCAAAAAACGGCAGGTCAACACACTGGGCAGTCGGATTGCTCGGGAAATTGAGCAGCAGCATCTTGGGCTTGGGCCACGAGTTGCGGATGGCGTTGGTCAATTCCTGGAAGAAATCGACATCCTGGCCTATCGGCACATGGCGGATATCGGCCCCGGCAATGACGAAACCGTAGGGATGTATCGGATAAGCCGGATTCGGCACCAGGACGGCGTCGCCGCGATCAACGGTCGCCATGGCCAGATGCGCCAGCCCTTCCTTGGAACCGATGGTGACAATCGCTTCCGAATCCGGATCGAGTTCGACTGCGTATCGACCACGATACCAGTCGCAGATTGCCCGCCGCAGCCGGGGGATACCGCGTGAGACCGAATAACGATGGGTATCGCCGCGCTGCACCGCTTCGCACAGCTTGTCGACGATGTGCTGGGGCGTGGGCTGGTCTGGATTACCCATGCCGAAGTCGACGATATCTTCGCCGCGACGTCGGGCCGCCATTTTCAACTCATTGACTTCGTTGAAGACGTACGGCGGAAGCCGGTCGATGCGGGAGAATCCAGTGCTCACGTTAATTCCGATGGTTGGCGGCGGGTATGCGGCGGCCGCCAAGCTACCGGTGCGCCTGGAGCCTGTCAAACACATCCTGTCCGCAGGGTGGGCGACGGGCGCCATGGCTGCTGTGATGATAGCAATATCGGCGGCATGTCGATTTGCTGCTGTCTTGAACGACTAGGCTGTAGATTCGCTTTGCGACGCTCGGTGCCCGGGTTTCGGCGCCGCGTCCCAACCACACCTTCCGGAGGACATCATGAAATATCTGTGCCTGGTCTACGCCGAGGAAAGCCGCCTGGAGGAAACGCCAGACGAGGAATGCGTCGCTTATGACAGCGGCGTTCGGGCGAGTGGGCATTGCCTGTCGTCGGAGGCGCTGCAACCCGTGCACAGCGCGACGACGTTGCGCGTGAGGAACGGTCGACTGAGCGTCACGGACGGCCCGTTTGCCGAGACCAAGGAGCAGCTGGCGGGTTTTTATCTGATCGAGGCACGCGATCTGAATGAGGTCATTCAGGTGGCGGCAAAGATCCCGCCGGCACGTGTCGGCTCGATTGAAATTCGCCCGCTGCGCGAGTTGAGCGGGCGCTGAGACCATCATCACCAATCAGGAACAACCAATATGACCAATAATGCAATTCGACCGACACCGACCGTCCTGTCGCGCGACGAATGGCTGGTGGCGCATGCCAGGCATCTGGATCGGGAAAAGGAACTGACGCGTTTGCGCGACGAAATCTGCGCGGAACGACGCGCTCTGCCCTGGACCCGCATCGACAAGCGCTATGTGTTCGACACCCCGCAGGGAGCGCGTACGCTGGCAGACCTGTTCGACGGACGCAGCCAGCTCATCATCAAGCATTTCATGCTCGGCCCCGGCTGGAAGGAAGGATGTGTCGGCTGTTCGTTCGAGGTCGATCATATCGAAAGTACCCTGGTCCATCTCGAACATCATGATGTCAGCGTCGTAGCTGTCGCTCGCGCTCCGCTGGCGGAGATTGCGGCGTTCAAGCAGCGCATGGGCTGGCGTCTGCCGTGGGTGTCGTCGCACGGCAGCGACTTCAACTATGATTTCGCTGTGTCGTTTACACCGGAACAGATGGCCACCGGTCGGGCCTGGTACAACTATGCTGAAAGGCCTCTGCAAGGAGAGGAAATGTCTGGTCTGAGTGTGTTCTGCCGCGACCCTGCGGGCGTTGCCTATCACACCTTTTCAAGTTTCGGGCGCGGCGCGGAAGAGCTGCTGGGGACCTATGTGTGCCTCGACTTGACGCCGCTGGGCCGCAACGAAACCGGGCCGAATTTCAATCTGACCGACTGGGTGCGGCATCACGATCGCTACGCTGCCGGCGGCACTGTCGATGCTGACGGACGTTATCGCCCATCTCCGGGTCCAGCACCGGCGGCGTGCTGCGAGCATTCGTCTATAGAAAACTGAGGAACAACCCTATGTCACGTTATGTCGATGGCTTTGTCCTGCCGGTACCTGTAAAAAATCTCGCTGCTTATCGTCGGATAGCGCGCAAGGCCGGCAAAATCTGGCGCGAACACGGCGCGCTCGACTACATCGAATGCGCCGCAGATGACGTCAAACCGGGAAAACTCACATCGTTTCCGCAAAGTGTGAAACTGAAAAGTGACGAAACGGTGATCTTTTCATGGATCGTCTACAAATCGCGTGCACATCGCGATCGGGTGAACGCGAAAGTCATGAAAGATCCCCGGTTGGCCTGCATGATGGATCCGAAAGCCATGCCGTTCGACGGCAAACGGATGATCTACGGTGGCTTCAAGAGCATCGTCGAAGTGTGAGTGAGGACATCACGACTGACGCCGGTGCAGTCGTCGACAACGTCTATCGAACGCAGTCCCGCCGTGTACTCGCGACCCTGATCCGCCTGCTCGGCAGCTTCGAGCTTGCCGAAGAGGCTGTTCACGAGGCGTTTGCGGCCGCCATCGAACAATGGCCGAGTGAAGGTGTGCCAGCCAATCCGCGCGCGTGGCTGATATCCGCCGGGCGATTCAAGGCTATCGACGGTCTTCGCCGCCGTGCGCGTTTCGATCGGCGTCTGCAGGAACTCGCGCATCAGTTGGAAACCGAAGCGCCAGACGTCGCGAGTCTCGTAGACCAGCATCTGGAAGACGACAGCCTGCGTTTGATTTTCACCTGCTGCCATCCGGCCCTGCCAGCGGATGCACAAGTGGCGCTGACGCTGCGCGAGGTGTGTGGCTTGACGACCGAGGAGATAGCGCGTGCATTCCTGATCACGCCAACGACAGTGGCGCAACGCATCGTGCGGGCAAAGCACAAGATCCGCGACGCCGGTATTCCCTATCGGATCCCCGAACGCGTTGAACTGACGGAGCGCCTCGATAGCGTCCTGCGTGTGATCTACCTGGTCTTCAACGAGGGCTATTCGGCCTCCGCCGGCGAGCTCCTGACCCGTCTCGATCTGTCCGGCGAAGCGATCCGCCTTGGTCGACTGGTCGCGGAACTGCTGCCGGAACCCGAAGTCGTCGGTCTGCTCGCGCTGATGCTGCTGATCGATTCGCGACGCCTCGCACGCGTCTCGCCGAATGGCGACATGATCCTGCTCGATGAGCAGAACCGCAGCTTGTGGGACGACACGCTGATCGCCGAAGGCAAGCAGCTGGTCGAGCACGCGTTGATGTCACGTCGTTTTGGCCCCTACACGCTGCAGGCCGCCATTGCCGCAGTCCACGCCGACGCGACGACTGCCGCTACCACCGATTGGGCACAGATCGTCGGTCTTTACGATGTTCTACTGCGTGCCGAACCCTCACCGGTCATTGAACTCAACCGTGCCGCAGCGGTCGCCATGCGCGACGGCCCTGCCACGGGACTCGCGCTGATCGACGCCATTCTCGATCGCGGTGAGCTGCTGCACTACCACCTGGCCCATGCCGCCCGAGCGGACCTCTATCGCCGCCTCGGCCGACGAGACGAAGCACGTGCTGCCTATACCCAAGCACTCACCCTCGCTCGTCAGGAACCCGAAAGACGTTTCCTGCAACGACGCCTGGAAGAATGAGGTTCTTGCAATTGGAGCGTTAGCCGCAGCGGCGCTATCGGGTATCCCTTACGTCACAGACCGATACGCTCCTCCGCGGCTGCCCGACAGCACCGGCACGGCGTCAAGGCGGTGGCGGACCTCCACGGAGGAGCGTAGCACTCAGTGACGGAGTGAAGGTCCGCCAGCGCAGGAACCCCGGCACCATAGGTATCTCCAGCGCTTGAAGCGACAGGGGGCAAGCCCCACCATAGTGGTATGAACCAATCGACTCTCGATCTCGCCTGCGCGCGACTGCTTACGCCAACGGGCGTCGTCATCAGTGATCTGGATGGCGTGCTCGGCGAGATCCTGCATCGCGAAGTGAGTCTGGCCGATCTCTACCTGGAAACGACGCGCAGCGAAGCGTGGAGTCTCGAAGACGGGATCGTCAAAGAAGGGGTGCACAGCATTCGCCAGGGTGCCGGCGTACGTGCCGTGAACGGCGAGCAGACCGGTTTTGCCTATACCGACGAACTCACGCTGCCCGCGCTGCGCGAGGCGGCGCGGACAGCGCGAGCCATTACCCGTCAGGGCCAGGCGCGCGATGTCCACGTGCGGGCTGCCGAACGCAGTCCGCCGGCGCTATATAGCGGGCTCGATCCGCTGCAGGAGACCGCAACTGCCGACAAGCTCGCGCTCCTGCGTCGACTCGATGCCCGCCTGCGGGCCGCTGACCCGCGTGTGCGCGAAGTAATGGTCAGCCTGACCGGGCAGTTGACAACGATGCTGGTCGCGACTTCAAGTGGGGTGCTGGCCGCCGATACGCGCCCGTTGGTGCGGCTGAACGTCACCGTGATCGTCGAGCAGGACGCCCGTCGCGAAACGGCAAGTCATGGCGGCGGCGGACGGACCGGGTACGCGGTGTTCTTTGCTGACCAGCGCGCCGAGAAGATTGCCGACGAAGCGTTGCGCCAGGCCCTGGTCAGCCTGACTGCGCGTGATGCGCCGGCAGGCGAAATGACGGTGGTACTGGGGCCTGGCTGGCCCGGCATATTGCTGCACGAAGCTATCGGCCACGGTCTTGAAGGTGACTTCAATCGCAAAGGAACATCCGCTTTTGCCGGCCGTATCGGCGAGCGGGTTGCAGCGCCCGGCTGTACCGTCGTTGACGATGCCACGCTGGCCGATAGACGCGGCTCACTCACGATGGACGACGAAGGCGTGCCTGGCGCGCGCACCGTCCTGATCGAAGACGGCCGCCTGTGCGCTTACATGCAGGACCGCCATAACGCCGGACTGATGGGCGTGCCCACAACCGGTAACGGACGACGTCAATCCTATGCACATCGGCCGATGCCACGCATGACCAACACCTACATGCTGCCGGGCCAGGACGACCCCGTCGATATCCTGCGCAGTGTCAAACGCGGCCTCTATGCCGTCAGTTTCGGTGGCGGTCAGGTCGATATTACGAACGGCAAGTTCGTGTTCAGCGCCAGCGAGGCTTATCTCATCGAAGATGGTGCCATCACCGCACCGGTACGCGGCGCAACCTTGATCGGCAATGGACCGGATGTTCTGACACGGGTCTCGATGATCGGTCACGATCTCGCGCTCGATAACGGTGTCGGTACCTGCGGTAAGGATGGTCAGTCGGTGCCGGTAGGTGTCGGCCAGCCGACGCTCAAGATCGATCGTTTGACGGTTGGCGGCACCCGCACCTGATTCAGTGCGGCCGCGGCGCAGCCGAAGCCGGATTTAGACGAAACGGTAGTCGGACGGTATGACGACCACGCCGCCAGGCGTCATCGTGAAACGTTTAGCATCCTTGGCCGGTTCGAAGCCGATGCGTTCGCCGGCCGGAATGACCACGGCGCGATCACAGATGCACCGCCGAAGCTGGGCACCCTGGCCAACGCGGACGTCAGAAAACAGGATCGAATCCTCGACCGTCGCACCATCATCGATATAGACGCGGTTGCCGAGCAGACTGTGATTGACACCACCGCCAGCAATGACAGTGCCGCCGGAGACTATCGAATTCACACAGATACCTTCGTTGCATGAACGCCCGGGCACGGTGCGGGCAGGCGGGCGCTGCGTCTGGTACGTCCGGATCTGCCAGTCGGCCTGATACAGATCGAGCGGCGGCTCGAGTTCCAGCAGATCCATGTTGGCTTCGTAATAGGCGTCGAGACTGTCCAGCCGGCGCCAGTAGCGGTCCTGCGTCACCCGGCCAGCGGTGCCGCCGAAGCGATAGGCGCAGACGCGTTTACATAGACCCAGATTGTTGCCGATATGCATCGCCAGCGCGATATCGCTCGCCGGCTGGTTATCGAGCAAATGCAGCAGTTCGATCAGTTTTTCACGACGGAAAGCGAACACCCGCATCGGCCATAACAGATTGTCGGCACCCTCACTCAGCTGGACATCATCGTGCACCGCACGGACGTCGATGCCGTCGAGTTCAAGCGCAACCGGAAACAGAGCGCCGTGAGCATTGCTCGCCGGAACGCCGGCGATCGTGACATCAGCCCCGGTCTCGGCATGGAACGCGAGTACGGCTGCATAATCCATGCGATAAATCTGCTCGCCGGAAATCAACAGGACGTTTTCTTCCTTCAGGCCAGAGAGTAGATATAGATTCTTATGCAGCGAATCGGTGACGCCGGCGTAGGTGGACATTTCCTTGCCGATAGGCGGTGTCACCGGCGTGATGTATTCGCCGAGATCGGTGTTGTAGATAGACCAGCCGTCGCGGATATGATTCTGCAGCGACAGCGCATTGTATTGCGTCAGTACCATGACCCTGCGCAGACCGGAATGCAGGCAATTGGTCAGGGCGAAGTCGATAATCCGGTAAGTGCCGCCAAACGGCATCGCGGCCGTCGCTCGGCGGGCGGTCAGAGGCTCGAGCGCCTGGCCATCGCCGATAGCGAGAACCATTGCGAGCGTATCGTTGAGGTCGGATATGAGCATAGCGTAGGGCCGGGCATTATACGCGGTAGTGGGCGCGATGAAAGTGCCACGGCGAACGCACCGAAATGGCAACAAATGCACTACGATCAAGCCACTATGCAGTAGCCCTTGGCGCATGGCCGGCGCTGCTGCGAGCGCTGGGCCACGTTCGGGTATCGAGCGGCCGGCCGGCTATAATCATCGTCGCAATTACAGGCTCGCAACGCACCCAGTATGGCGGAAGAATTTCTCGTCAACATCACGCCGCAGGAGACCCGCGTCGCCGTCATTGAAAACGGCGTATTGCAGGAACTCGCCATCGAACGCGTGCGCAGCCGCGGCCTGGTCGGCAACATCTATGTCGGCACGGTCTGCCGCGTATTGCCGGGCATGGGCGCTGCATTTTTAGAGATTGGTCTCGACCGCACTGCTTTTCTGCACGTCTCCGATATCGCTGAAGCGAGTCGGCGGAGCACCGAGAGCGGCAATGAAGTGACTATCGAACACGCCGTACGCGAAGGTCAGCGACTGGTCGTGCAGGTGACCAAGGATCCGCTTGGCACCAAAGGCGCACGCCTGACCACGCATTTGAGTATTCCGTCACGCTACCTGGTCCATATGCCAGGATCCAGCACGGTCGGCATCTCCCAGCGCATCGAAGATGAGACCGAGCGCAAGCGCCTGCGCGATCTGATCCTCGGTCTGGAACCCGGACTGCGACCGCTCGAAGAAATGGGCGCGACCATCGAATTGACCCGCTTCGGTCGGGCCGGCGAAACGCGCGGCGGCTTCATTGCGCGCACCGCCGCTGAAGGCGTCAGTGAGGCAGATCTTGCTGCCGATATGAGCTTCCTGACTCGGCTGTGGCAGTCGATAGCCGAGCGTATCGAACAGGCGCAGGCACCGGCAATGGTTTACGAGGATCTACCGCTGGTCCTGCGTACGATTCGGGACATTACCCTCTCGACGGTCGAAAAAGTCCGCATCGATTCAAAGGAAAATTACGCCCGAGTACTCGAATTCGCCGAGCAATTCACGCCGGAACTCGTCCCGCGACTTGAGCACTATCCAGGCGAGCGCCCGATACTCGATCTCTATTCGACCGAGGACGAAATTCAACGCGCGCTGCAACGCAAAGTGGAGCTCAAATCGGGCGGCCACCTGATTATCGATCAGACCGAAGCGATGACAACCATCGACGTCAATACGGGCGGCTTCGTCGGCCATCGGAATCTCGAAGAGACCATCTTCAAGACCAATCTGGAAGCTGCCCAGGCGATCGCCCGGCAGCTGCGTCTGCGCAATCTTGGCGGCATCATCATCGTCGATTTCATCGACATGACCGACACCGACCATCAGCGCCAGGTGACGCGCGCGCTCGAAAAAAGTCTCGAACGCGATCATTCGAAGATTACCGTCAGCGAAGTGACCTCACTCGGACTGGTGCAGATCACACGGAAGCGCACACGCGAAAGTCTCGAGCATGTGCTGTGCGAATCATGTCCCACCTGTGGCGGACGCGGCTCGCTGAAAACAGCTGAAACGGTCTGTTTCGAAATTTTTCGCGAGATCCTGCGCGAGGCCCGCCAGTTCGACGCGCAGAATCTGCTCGTCGTCGCGTCGCAGGAAGTCGTCTCCCGCCTGCTCGATGAAGAATCGACCAGCATCGCTGAACTCGAAGCGTTCATCGGCATTCCCATCCGGTTCCAGGTCGAATCCGCCTACATTCAGGAACAATTCGACGTCGTACTCCTGTAGTACAGACTGATGAAACGCTTCGTCGAACGCCTCGTCGATGTTCTGTGGACCGTGTTCGCTGCGGCCCTCATCGCGGTCGCCGCGATAGTTGCTGCCGTGCGCCTGCTGTTGCCCAACATCGATACCCAGCAAAGCGCCATCGAAGCATGGTTGACCAGCACCATTGGCCGACCGGCAGTAGTCGACCGAATTGATGCCGGCTGGAGCGGATGGGCCCCGCGAATCAGCGTCACTCGACTGTCCCTGCTCGACCCTGCCGGGCGCCAGGAACTGGTCCGTTTCGACCGTGCCGTGATCAATGTTTCTCCGCTTGAATCCCTGCTCACCCTGAGCTTGAAGCCGCAGAGTCTGCAGGTTAGCGGGGTCCGCTTGACCTTGATCCGGCATCTCGATGGGCACTTCTCTGTCGCCGGTATGCCGCCACCCAAATCGCCGATACTGCAGTGGCTCCTCGGACAGAACAATTTTGCCGTCACGGAGGCCGAACTGACCGTGATTGACGAGCGCGGCGGCGCAAGTTTCGCGCTGTCCGGCGTAAAACTGACCGTCCATAATCGAGGCCAGAGTAAATCGATTACCGCGTTTGTCGATCTGCCGGACGCGATTGGTGAAGATCTCGCCCTCACACTCTCCGCCAACGATAGCCCGCTTGCGCAGACCTGGGATGGGCAACTGGATTTGCGTATCGATGGTCTGCGCGGCAGCTTCCTGCTCGAGCACATGGCTTTGCCGACAGTGCCGTCGTCTGCCGTCGCCATCAATCTGCTGGCCTGGAGTCGCTGGCGTGACGGCGCGCTGACCGATAGCGATTTTCAACTCGACATGGTCCGGGCACCGACGGAGCCGGATGCCGGTACTCCGCTGCTAGGCACGCGCGGGCAGCTGGAGAAACGCGCCCGTGGATGGCGCCTGGGCTTGACCGACATCGATCTGCACGATGCCAGCAGCGACGCCCTGCAGCCACGCCTCACGGCCGCTTGGGACAGCGTGGATAACGCACCGGCCGCATTCGTTGCGCATGCCGAAGCGCTGCCGCTGGCGCGGGTCATCGCTCTAATTCACCCGCAGGTTCCGTTGACGCCAGCGCAACGCGACGTGCTCGCAGCGATACGGCCTGACGGAGTCGTCACGACCCTCGATGTCGCCTGGACGCAGTCGCGCACGGCAGCGCCGCGATTCAAAGTCGAGGCCGACATCGCCGACCTGGTGACGCAGACCAGTGCGGAACTGCCGGCAGTACGCGGACTTGCCGGGCGTGTCGTCGCGACTCGGGCTGGTGGCGCGCTGCTGTTCGACGACACCAGTTTCAGTATCGAACAACCGACCCGCCTGGAGCGTCCGCTGGCAATCGAGCACCTCGCTGGCAGGCTGTCGTGGCAGTCGACATCTGGTCATGTGCTGGCATTGGAAGCCGATGCGTTGCGTGCGCGAATCGAGGGCACTGAGATGACGCTGTCCGGCGGATTGGTATTCGCGCCGGAAACGCCACCGGTCGCCGACCTCGACCTCGAATTCGACACTGACAACGGCGCTGATCTGCATACGTTGTTGCCGCGCGGCATACTGCCGGCCAACGGCGAACACTGGATGCGCGAAATAATCCAGCGTGGCGGCATCAAAAATGGGCACGCGCGACTGTCAGGGCCGCTGACTTTGGTATCCGGTGGCGATGCCGCAAGCAGCTTTACGGCCGATGCCGACGTCGCGCAGGCAACCCTGCGTTATTCGCGCAACTGGCCGCTCGCTACCGGCATCGACGGCCACCTTACACTGCGCGAGCGCGGCCTCAATTTAACGATCGCCAGCGGTGACATCAACGGTGCCAGCATCGCCGGTGCCGAGATCAGCATGCCGGATTTGTTCACACACAAACGCGTCGTCCGCATCAGCGGAACGGCGCGCGGCCCGGCCAGAAGTGCAACCAGAATCATCATGGCGAGTCCGCTCAAAGCCGGTCGTGCGGCGCGATTGAGCGAGCTCGAAATCGACGGCAACATCGCGGTCGATCTCGACATCAATCTGGCGCTCTATCCTGACGGCCCGCGTGAAGTTCTCGGTCAGGCCCACTTTGACGGTAATCGCATTCAGGCGCCGGCACAGAACATCACGCTGGAACAGGTTGCCGGCAGTGTCGGCTTCACGCGCAGCGACTGGTATGGCGAGAATCTTACCGCAGAATTCGATGGCACCCCGGTCGGACTGGTCGTCAACGGTGGCCTCGATGACCCCAACTACGACAGTGAATTTCGAATGACCGGAACGTCATCGGCGTCCGGCCTGCTCAAATACCTGGACCGCTACGCACCTCCGCTTCATCGCTGGCTGGCAGAACACGAGGAACTCGCGGCATTCAGCGGCAAATTGCCGTGGAAAGCGGTGCTGACTATCCCGCGTCGCCAGCCCGATAGCACGGCGCTACCGCAACGTCTGGTGCTCTCATCGAGTCTGCACGGACTGGGTGTCGATCTGCCGTGGCCTTTCGGCAAGCTCGATGCCGAGCGCAAACCGTTGCGCATCGAGACGGCGATTTCAGATCACGTCGCGGTGGCGACACGAATCGATTTCGGTGAGACGCTCGATGTCGAGATTGATGCCGAGCGCAACACGGACGACCATGTCGTCGTCACCCGCGTCGAGGCGCTGTTCGGGTCGATCGCACCGGAATTCAAAGGCACACCGGGCGTCTCGATGAGCGGCTATATCGCGCATCTGCCATTGGGTGAATGGTCACGTTTCCTGAACCGGGTGCAGCTTTCCAGGGGAAACGTCGCTGGTACCGAGCTGGCGCAACGATTCGACGTTCAGGTCAAAGAACTCGAACTGTTCGGCCGCAGCTTCGCCGATATCCGACTGCGCGGTGAACTGGCGAAGACGCAGTGGAACATCGAGGCCTCCGGACTGGGCGCGAGCGGCACTATTCAGGTGCCGCGCGATGTCACGAAAGATCCACTCGTACTCAATCTCGAACATCTGCATGTCGCGCGCGCTGCTGCTCACCCGCCGACAACGGCTGCAGTCGCTGCCGTCTCGACAGCAGCCGCACCCACCGCGCCGATGCCAGCCGGGGAAGCACTCGATCCGCGGCGTCTGCCGGCCATCATCATGCACTGCGCTTCATTCAGCTTTGGTGACGCCGATTTCGGGCAGGCCGAGATTACGACCAGTCGCCGGGCCGATGGTCAGCACATTGACCATATCGGCTTCAAGAATCCGGATTTCGATATCGATGCCAAAGGCGATTGGCTGGCATCCGAGGGCACCCAGGACAGTCAGTTCGACATCGCGGTGAACAGCCGTAAACTGGCGGCGCTGCTGCAACGTTTCGGCTATACGGCCGCCAATATCCGGGATGGCGCAACGCAGATCGCGATCAACGCCAACTGGCCCGGACCGCCGTCGAATTTTGCGCTGGAGCGGATGAACGGTCATTTCGAGCTGCACGTGAAAGACGGCCGCCTGCTCGATATCGAACCCGGCAGCGGCCGCCTGTTCGGCTTATTGAGCCTCGCAACGCTGCCTCGACGACTGATCCTGGACTTCGACGACCTGTTTCAGAAAGGATTTACGTTCGACAGCATGGATGGCGTGTTTGAAATCGACAACGGCAATGCTTACACCAACGGTCTCGTCATGGACGGCCCAGCTGCGCGCATCGATCTTTCAGGGCGTACCGGACTTGCCGCAAAAGATTATGATCAGCATGTTGTCGTGACACCGGCACTGGCAAACACGCTGCCGGTGGCCGGTGCGCTGTTCGGACCTATCGGTGCCGGTGCCGGCGCGGTCTATTTTCTCGGACAGAAAATGTTCAAATCCCTGCCTGAGCGGATCAATCGCCTGTTGAGTCGCGAATACGCGATCACAGGAACCTGGGACACCCCAATTATCGAGCGCCTGTGATGCACACACCTGAAACACCGTTGTGGAAACCGCATGTCGTTGCCGCCACCGTGGTCGAGCGCGACGGGCGGTTCCTGTTCGTTGAAGAGGACATTGAGGGCGCGCGCGTGCTGAATCAACCCGCCGGACACCTCGACCCCGGTGAAACGCTGATTGAAGCCGCCGTGCGAGAAACGTTGGAGGAAACCGCCTGGCACGTGACAGTCACGAGCCTGATTGGCGTCTATCTGATGGATACCGAGATTGAGGGCAAATCGTTTCTGCGCTTCTGCTTTGCCGCAACGCCGAATCATCACGAAACAACGCGTGCCCTCGACAAGGAAATCGTCACCACCCATTGGCTGACGCCAGACCAACTTCGCACCACGACTATCCGCCATCGCAGTCCTCTGGTCGCGCTCGCGATCGCGGACTATCAGGCCGACCATCGTTATCCGCTGGCATTGCTGCATGCATTCCTCCGCCACTGACGAGTGGTTGCCACCAGCGCTGCTGGCAGCGCGGCCGGGCACCCATATCGTCATCGCCATGTCGGGTGGCGTCGATTCGTCAGTTGCCGCCTGGCGGCTCAAACAGACCGGTATTCGCTGTTCGGCACTGTTCATGAAGAACTGGAATGAGCCGACGGCCGACGGCCATTGCCACTGGGAGGACGACGTCGCCGATGCGCTGCGCGTGTGCGAAGCGCTCGATATCCCGCTCAACACTGTCGATCTGTCAGCCGCCTACTGGGATCAGGTGTTCGCCGATTTTCTCGCCGAGTACCGCGCTGGCCGCACACCCAATCCGGACGTGCTGTGCAATCGGGAGATCAAGTTCAAAGCGTTTCGCAGCGCTGCCCAGGAGCTCGGTGGCGACGTGATAGCTACCGGTCATTACGTGCGCGGCGCCTGCACTGATGGGCAGTGGCGTTTACGAAAGAGTCGTGATTCCGCCAAGGACCAGAGCTATTTCCTGTATACCCTCGGGCAAACCCAGCTGGCCCAGGCAGTGTTTCCGATTGGTGGTTTGACCAAGACCGAAGTCCGCCAGCTGGCACGCCAGGCCGGACTGGCGACGCACGAGAAAAAAGACAGCACCGGCATCTGCTTCATCGGCGAACGTCCGTTCCGCGAATTTCTGAGTCAGTACGTCGCTGCCGAACCCGGCGCAGTGCGGACGCTGGAGGGGACGGTCATCGGTCAGCATCATGGTGCCGTGTACTACACCATCGGCCAGCGTCAGGGGCTGGGCATCGGCGGTGTGCGTGGTGCGACCGAGGCGGCCTGGTTCGTTGCCGCGAAAGATCTCGAGCGCAACGAACTCACCGTCGTGCAAGGCCATGAACACTGCGCCTTGATGAGTCGGGAACTGACCGCGACGAACTTGTCGTGGGTGGCCGGCCAGGCGCCAGCGGTGCCGCTACGCTGCCGCGCCAGAACGCGCTACCGCCAGAAGGAACAGGACTGCGTCATTGAGAGCCTGGCCGAGGATCGCGCTGACGTCCGCTTCCTCGAGGCTCAACGGGCAGTCACACCCGGCCAATCCGTTGTGTTCTATGCCGGTGAAGACTGCCTTGGTGGCGGTATCATCGACGCTGCGCGCTGATCTGCACCGGCACAGGGCAGGCACAGCGCTACTCCTTGTGGGTTGAATTGCCGATAATAGGAACGCTACCACCCGCTATTGACGTCATCCCCTACGATATCCGGAGCCACGATGAACAATTCTTTCGACGCCCGCACGGAACTCAAGGTCGGCAACAAGACTTATGAGATCTTCAGCTGCGCCCGACTTGCCGGCAAATATCCGATAGACAAACTGCCGTTCGCGCAGAAGATCCTGCTCGAAAACCTGCTGCGCACGGAAGACGGCGTCAACGTGACGCGCGACGATATCGAAGCGCTCGCCAATTGGGACGCAACCGCAATCCCGACCAAGGAAATCGCCTTCACGCCGGCGCGCGTTTTGATGCAGGATTTTACCGGGGTACCGGCAGTCGTCGACCTTGCTGCGATGCGCGATGCCATGCAGGCGCTGGGTGGCGACCCGAACAAGATCAATCCGCTGTCACCGGCTGAACTCGTCATCGACCATTCGGTGCAGGTCGATGTATTCGGCACCCGAACCTCGGCCGACGAGAACGCCAAAATCGAGTTCGACCGTAATCAGGAACGTTATGCGTTCCTGCGCTGGGGCCAGGAAGCATTTTCAAATTTTGTCGTCGTCCCGCCGGATACCGGCATCGTCCACCAGGTCAACCTCGAGTACCTGGCGCGCACCGTGTTCGCCGCCGACAAGAACGGCAAGACGCAGGCGTATCCCGATACCGTCGTCGGCACGGATTCCCACACCACCATGATCAACGGGCTGGGTGTGCTCGGATGGGGCGTCGGAGGTATCGAAGCGGAAGCAGCCATGCTCGGCCAGCCTGTCACGATGCTGATCCCGCAGACAGTCGGCTTCAAACTGAATGGCAAGCTGCCGGAAGGATCGACCGCCACCGACCTCGTTCTGCGCGTCACCGAGATGCTGCGCAAGAAAGGCGTGGTCGGCAAGTTCGTCGAATTCTTCGGCCCCGGTCTCGATCACCTGGCGCTCGCCGATCGTGCAACGCTCGCGAATATGGCGCCGGAATACGGCGCTACTTGCGGCATTTTCCCAATCGACGCCGAAACAGTGAATTTTCTCAAGCTCTCCGGTCGCAGCGCCGAACAGGTTGCACTGGTCGAGGCTTATGCCAGAGCGACCGGCATGTGGCGCGACGCGTCGTCGCCGGCTGCGGTCTATACCGATACGCTCGAACTCGACATGGGCACCGTGGTCCCGGCACTGGCCGGGCCGAAACGCCCGCAGGACCGCATCGACCTGACCGACGTCAAAGCGGCCTATCTGAAACAGCTCGACCTCGATACCGCGGCGCGCGCCGCCGGCGGTTCGGCCAACGTGCAGATCGATGGGCAGTCAGTCGACGTACGCGACGGTGCGGTGGTGATCGCCGCCATCACCTCGTGTACCAACACTTCGAATCCATCCGTCATGGTCGGGGCGGGCATCCTGGCCAAGAAAGCCAACGAACTCGGCCTCAAGGTCAAACCTTGGGTCAAGACCAGTCTCGCGCCCGGGTCGCTGGTCGTAACGGGTTATTTGAACAAGGCCGGACTCTCGCCGCATCTCGATGCGCTCGGATTCAACACCGTCGGCTATGGTTGCACCACCTGCATCGGCAACTCCGGTCCACTGCCGGTGCCGGTCAGCGATGCCATCCGCTCGGGCGATCTGGTTGCCTGCTCAGTGTTGTCCGGCAATCGTAACTTCGAAGGTCGTGTGCACGCCGAAGTGAAAATGAACTTCCTTGCTTCGCCGCCGCTGGTCGTCGCCTACGCGATTGCCGGCACCATGAACATCGACCTGCAAAGAGATTCGCTCGGCAAGAGTAAAGACGGCAAAGACGTTTTTCTGAAAGACATCTGGCCGTCTTCGGCTGAAGTAGCCAGCGCCATCCGCAACAGCATCGATTCAAAAATGTTCGACGCCAGCTATGCCAATGTCTATGCCGGCGACGCGCGCTGGTCCGGTATCCAGGTCGCCAAGACCAATCGCTACGGCTGGGACGACAGTTCGACCTATGTGAAGAATCCGCCCTACTTCGTCAATATGCCACGGACACCGGGCGCCATTCAGCCGATAGTCAACGCACGTGCGCTGGCCAAACTCGGCGATTCGATCACGACCGATCACATCTCGCCGGCCGGCAACATCAAAAAAGACAGTCCGGCCGGGCGTTACCTCATCGCCAATGGCGTGCAGCCGGTCGATTTCAATTCCTATGGTTCGCGGCGCGGCAATCACGAAGTGATGATGCGCGGAACGTTCGCCAACATCCGACTGAAGAACCTGCTGGTGCCGGGCGTCGAAGGCGGCGTGACAAAACACATTCCGAGCGGCGAGCAGATGTCGATCTACGACGCCTCGATGCGCTATCAGGGCGACGGGGTGCCGCTGATCATTCTGGCCGGCAAGGAATACGGCACCGGCTCGTCGCGCGACTGGGCTGCCAAGGGCACGTATCTGCTCGGCGCGCGCGCCGTGATCGCGGAAAGTTTTGAGCGCATTCATCGCTCGAATCTGGTCGGTATGGGGGTGCTGCCGCTGACCTACAAGGATGGTCAGAGCGCCGAAACGCTGGGGTTGACCGGCACTGAGATCTTCACGGTCGAAGGGCTTGCTGCAGGCGCGCGTGAAGTGACTATCGTTGCCATCACCGCCGACGGCAATACGCTGCGTTTCCCCTGTACCGTTCGTGTAGATACACCCAAGGAATGGGAGTATTACCAGCACGGCGGTATCCTGCAGTACGTGCTGCGCCAACTCGCGGCCTGATCTGTTCCGGCACGCCTGCGGTCAAGTTCGACCGCAGGCGTAACGGCGCAGCCCGTGTCTCATTTAGAATGTGGCTTGCCCCAGCCGCCGGTAAGCGCTCATGATCGTCATCACGCCGCAACTCAGCCTGCCGGAGCAGGAAATCGAACTGAGCGCGGTGCGCGCGCAAGGGCCCGGCGGTCAGAACGTCAACAAAGTCGCCACTGCCATCACGCTGCGCTTCGATATCGCGCAATCCTCGTTGCCGCAACGCTACAAAGACGGCCTGCTGGCGCTTGCCGACAGGCGCATTACGGCTGCGGGTGTGCTGACGATCAAGGCCCAGCGCTTCCGCAGTCAGGACCGCAATCGTGACGACGCCATCGAGCGCCTGCGCGAGCTCATCGTGCGCAGTGGGCAACGCGCCAAACCGCGCATCAAGACCAAGCCGAGCGCCGCCGCCCGCGCCCGGCGCGTGACTGAGAAGAAACAACGTGCCGGCGTGAAATCACTGCGCCGTCAACCGGGTGAAGATGCGTGAAGCATTCTGCCCTCGACAGAAGGACGTTTCATGAGTAATTCGCAGGTCGATGTGAGCACACTGATCGACGCCGAAGTGGCCGCCGCGCTGGAACCGCTGCAACTGCGGCTCGGCGACCTGTCAGATGACACGCTCGCCGCCATCCGCGAACGACTCGGGGCAGTACCTCCGCCGGCGTTGTCGGATGCGGTCGCTCGCACCGACCACGTCGTCGCTGAGCGGCCGCATGTCAGTGTCCGAGTGCATCGTGCCGACGCCGCGTCCGGCAAATTGCCGTGCATCTACTGGATGCATGGCGGCGGCCTGATCCTGGGCAGCAATGTCGGCGACGACCTGCGCTTTGATCGCTGGTGCCCTCGCCTCGGTTGCGTTGGCGTTTCGGTCGAGTATGCACTCGCGCCCGAATCGCGTTACCCGGGACCACTGGATGACTGCTATGCCGGACTGCGCTGGGTCCATGCCAATGCCGACGCGCTGGGCATCGATGCAACGCGCATCGGCATCGGTGGTGCCAGCGCCGGTGCCGGCCTCGCTGCCGGTCTCGCCCTGCTGGCGCGTGATCGAGGCGAACTCCCGATTGCATTTCAGGCCCTGATCTATCCGATGCTCGACGATCGTCAGATAACCACCTCGAGCCAGTGGCAGGACCCGGTGTGGCCGCCCGTGGCGAACCGCTATGGGTGGGACAGCTACCTCGGTGAATTGCGCGGCAACCACGTGCCGATTTACGCTGCGGCGGCGCGCGCGCCTGATTTGCGCGGCCTGCCACCGACCTTCATTTCAGTCGGTGCACTCGATGGTTTCGCCGACGAGGACATCGACTACGCGAACCGCCTGCGCCACGCCGGTGTGCCGACTGAATTACACGTATATCCCGGCGCTCCACACGGCTTCGATGGACTGACGCCAGGAACAGCGATCGCCAAACGCGCCAACCGCGATATCGGTGAGTGGCTGGCGGTGCAGCTACGCGCCGGCTGATTGCAGGGACCGCCGCGTCTTAGTTGCGTGGTGGGCTTCGTGTCGGCTCCGGCAATTCCATGAACAGCAGCAGTAATTCGTTCAGGAACCGGTAGCCCAACGCAGTCGGCCGTATAAAGTCTATCGTTGCTTCCAGCCAGCCGCGCTCGCGCGCCGTTTGCAGCGGTTCGGCAATGCAATCGGCACTGAGGCCGGTGCGATCGACGAAATCGCGCAGCGAAAAACCGTCGCGCAGCCGTAATGCATTCAGCATGAATTCGCTGGCGAGTTCCGACCCGGTGACTGTCGATTCAGTCGCCACCGGCCGCCCTGCGCGCGCCGCTTTCATGTAACTCTCAGGATGACGCACGCGCACGCTGCGCAGTACGCCGTGGTCTGTCCGCCGCATACCGTGCGCGCCGGCGCCGATGCCGATGTAATCGCCGAAACGCCAGTAGTTCAGGTTGTGGCGCGACTGCCGACCGGAACGCGCATGCGCGGAGACTTCGTATTGCACATAGGTAGCAGCGGATAGAACGAGCAAACCTGCCTCATAGTCATCGCAGATCTGATCGTGATCAGGCAAGGTCGGCGGTTTTCGGGCGAACGCCGTGCCCTCTTCGAGCGTCAACTGATACCAGGAAATATGCTCCGGTTCGAGCGCGATCGCCTGCTCGAGATCGTGGAGGCTGTCGCCGGGGAGGTCGCCCGGCAGGCCGAACATCAGATCGAGATTCAGATTGGTGACACCAGCCGCGCGTGCCGACGTCACTGCACGCAGCGCTGCCGCACTGTCGTGGATACGACCCAGGGCCTGCAGACGTTCGTTATTGAAACTCTGGATGCCGAGCGAAATACGGTTCACACCGGCCACCACGTAATCGTGCAGGCGCGCGGCTTCACTCGCTCCGGGGTTTGCTTCAAGCGTGATTTCGATATCGGACGCACAACGAGCCCGACTCCTGATGTCGTCGAGCAATGCGCCAATCGCAGCACCGCTGAACAGACTCGGTGTGCCACCGCCAATGAATACGCTCGTTATTTCGACATCGCCACTGCGCTCCAGTGCATACGCCAGATCAAACTGCAGCGCTTGCACGTAAGCGGATTCAGCAAGCTCGCCGCGCGCCTCGAACGAATTGAAATCGCAATAGGGACATTTGCGTATGCACCACGGCAGATGCACATACAAGCCGCTGGTGGCGGCGCTCACGCAGCGAGTTCCCGCAGCAGGCTCGCGCGCATCGCGGCCAGCGCCTGGCCGCGATGACTCAGGCGATTCTTCAGGTCAGGCGAGAGCTCGGCGGCCGAGCAGTGCTGACCAGGGTTGCGGCCGGTGACTTGAAATATCGGATCGTAGCCAAAGCCGCCGTGTCCCTGCGGTACTGTGAGTACGTGACCTTCCCATACACCGCTCGCCACGACAGGCAGTGGATCGTCTGCGCTGCGCATGAAAACCATTACACACACGAAGCGACAAGTCCGCTCCTCTGCCGGCACATCGAGCAGGGCCGTGAGCAGCTTGCGAACGTTATCGTCATCGCTCGCCGACAGTCCGGCATAACGCGCCGACAATACGCCAGGCGCACCGCTCAGCGCATCGACCATCAGACCCGAATCGTCAGCGAGTGCCGGGCAGCGACACAGGCGCGCCGCGTGACGCGCCTTGATGATGGCATTCTCGAGAAACGTCGTGCCGGTCTCTTCGGCCTCGGCGATGCCAAACTCAGACTGCGCGAGGAATTTCAGCCCGAGACCATCGAGCAGCGTCGTGATTTCAATCAACTTGCCGCGGTTGCCACTGGCTAGCACGAGTTCGCGCATGAATGTCGCTGACGCTATCAGCCGCGACGCGTCGCACTTGCGCGACACGCTTCCTGCAGTTCGAGCAATTGCCGTATGCCGCTGCCAGCCAGATCCAGCATCACGTTCATTTCGTCGCGTCGAAACGCATGACCTTCGGCAGTGCCCTGGATCTCGACGAAGTGGCCGGCATTGTTCATCACGACGTTCATATCCGTTTCGGCGTTTGAATCCTCGGCATAGTCGAGGTCGAGTACCGGTGCCCCGGCAAATATGCCCACCGATACCGAGGCGATAGCGCCGTGCAGCGGATTTCGCGTCAGCTTGCGGCTGGCCAGCAGCGAATCGACTGCGTCAGCCAAAGCGACGAATGCGCCGGTAATCGAGGCCGTACGCGTGCCGCCGTCGGCCTGCAGCACGTCGCAGTCGAGCGTAATGGTGTTTTCGCCAAGCGCCTCGAGATTGACGACCGAGCGCAGCGCCCGCCCGATCAGCCGCTGGATCTCGAGCGTTCTCCCGCCCTGGCGGCCCTGGCTCGCTTCACGGCGCATGCGCGTATTCGTTGCTCGCGGCAACATGCCGTATTCAGCAGTGATCCAGCCGGAGCCGGAACCTTTCAGGAACGGGGGAACGCGAGACTCGACACTGGCCGTACACAGCACCCGCGTATCACCGAATTCAACCAGTACGGACCCCTCCGCATGACGGGTAAAGCTGCGCGTAAAGCTCACTTTGCGCATTTCGTCGGGTGCGCGGCCGCTGGGTCGGATAGTCATCAGGTACCTCGGGAGATGGGCGGGGCGCGCATTATACCCGCCAGCGCGAGCCTCGCGGGTTTGCCTCTCGCGGCCCGCATGACACGCACGACGAGGGTCCGCTGCGACTGGTGTGTGAATTCCGGGTTAAGATTGTCCTGGCGTATGAGCCATCCATGGACGATCCCCAGATGCCGTTCAGCATGACAGCGTTTGCCCGCGTCGAATTTGACACCGAATGGGGTCACGGCGCATGGGAACTGCGTTCGGTCAATCATCGCTTTGCGGAAGTGTTCGTGCGACTTCCCGACGACTTCCGCGTGCTCGAAGGTGCCGTGCGCGAGCGCATTACGAGCACCGTCAAGCGCGGCAAACTCGATTGCACTCTGAAGCTCGATGCTGCGCGAACGACATTCAAGGAACTCCGCGTCAACGAACGCGCCGCCGGCGACATCATCCGCGCGGCGCGTCAGATTGCAGCGATGCTCGGCGACAGCCACGCATTGAATCCGCTTGAAGTGTTGCGCTGGCCCGGCGTCACCGAAGCCGAAGAAGTGGACCTTGATGCGGCTGCTGGCAATGTACTCAATTTACTCGATGACGCACTCGATCAGTTTCTCGATACGCGCCGACGCGAAGGCGAGAAGTTGAAAAGCATCATGCTGCTCAGACTCGATGGCGTACGCGAACAGCTCGATATGTTGAGCGTGCGCGTTCCCGAAATCATCGAGAGTGTGCGCGAACGCTACCGGCAGCGTATCCGCGAAGTCGCCGGCGGTCTCGATGAATCCCGCGTCGAACAGGAAGTCGCGCTGCTCATTCAACGCCTCGATGTTGCAGAAGAGCTCGATCGCCTTGCCACTCATGTCGATGAAGTTGCGCGAGTACTCGACCAGGATGAACCTATCGGCCGGCGACTCGATTTCCTCATGCAGGAATTGAATCGCGAAGCCAACACGCTCGGTTCGAAATCGGCGCACGTCGATACCGCCGGTGCCGCGGTCGAACTCAAAGTACTGATCGAACAATTGCGCGAGCAGGTGCAGAACTTAGAATGATTTCCGTGTAGATCCGAAAAGGTCTATTTTGCGCCGAAATCCCCACGTTTTTTAAAAATACAGATCTGCCAAAGGATGGCAACTTCCATCTGAATCCGATATTTTCTGTGTACGCAAGCGTGTACCCAAAGCCAAAACTCTGGGTCATTCTTGGGTACACACATCGGAGGTGAAAAGATGGGCATACTCACGGATCTTGAGATTCGCAATTTGATGAAGGCGGGTGCGCGTTTCGATGCGCGCAGTGACGGCGATGGTCTGTATCTGCGCTACCGCAAAGAAGACGCGTCACCGCGCTGGTTATTCCGCTATCGCCTGGCAGGCAAACAGCGTGTTCTGGATTTCGGCAGCTACCGCGATCTGTCACTGGCAAATGCCAGGAAGACCGCCAAGGAGATGCGAGCACGCGTTGCACTCGGGCATGATGTTCAAGGCGAGAAGAAGCAGCGCAAGGCCGAAGCGGTCGCGAAGATCGAAGCACAGAATGCTGTTATCACCGTGGCGGCTCTAGCGGATGAATATTTCGCGGCGCGCATCCTCGGCCGTTGGAAACATCCGAACATTGTCCGAAGTCGGATAGAGCGGGATATCAAACCCAATATCGGTAAGCTGGCAGTTGGCGACGTCAGACCGAAACACATCGACGCCATGCTGAAATCCATCGTGGCCCGCGGCGCACCGACCATGGCGACGGATGTGATGCGTTGGACCAAGCGCATGTTCGACTACGCAGTTTAGCGCGAAATGGTCCCCTACAACCCGGCATCTGCCTTCGACCCGTCGGATGCCGGCGGCAAGGAGGAATCCCGCACCCGCTGGCTGACTCGCGATGAGTTGGCGCAATTGCTGGCCGTAATGAAGACCGCAAAGGGCGGGGCGAACGAAAATACGCTGACTGTGAAGCTGCTGCTGATGCTGGCGGTGCGCAAGTCGGAGCTCATCTGAGCGAGCATCGACGAATTCGACCTGGACGAGGCCGTATGGCGTCTGCCGGCCGAACGCACCAAAACCGGCAACCCGATAGACATTCCGCTTCCGCGCCAGGCAGTCGCGGTTTTACGCGAGCTGGTGCGTCTTGCCGGTGGGAGCGCCTGGCTGCTGCCGGCACGCAAGATGCAAACGCGCATGCTGCCGCACATCGACACCAACACCATCAATGCGTCTCTCGCCAAGAGCATCCGGCCAATGATGAAGGAAAGCGAGGCGTTCTCGCCCCATGATTTTCGGCGCACGGCGCGCACCCACCTGGAAGCGCTGGGCGTGGCGCCGCATGTTGCAGAGCGCTGCCTGAACCACAAGGTCAAGGGTGTGGTGGGCATCTACAACCGCCACGATTACTTTGAAGAACGCAGAACTTGACTACAGATGTGGGCCGACTTGCTCGCCGAGGTAGAGCGCGGGTTTGCCGAGAAGGTTGTTCCTATCAAGAAGCGCAAGTTTGCGTAGGCGCGCCGTGGAAGCTGGCGGGGTCGGCCGAACTGGTGCACAAGCCCGACGTAGGAAGCGGAATTACGCATGCTCGCTTCCGCTGGATTGTCCGTTCGTAGCCGATAAGCTACAGTAAATTTTGTAGAGTCGGAGGACATCGAGCGTGCCCAAAGCTACTGGCAAGACTGGAAGCAGCGCAAATCGCGCTAGCGGCACGCCGTCGCGTCCCTTCCGCGCAACTGACCACCTCAAAACGGACACTGAGCGGGCGGCCTACCTTGAGGCCATGCTGGATGACGGGGATAACCGCGTCATCACTGTCGCGCTACGCGAGCTTGCGGAATCTATCGGCGGCATGTCGGTGCTCGCCGAACGCACCGGCCTATCGCGTGAGACACTCTACCGAACGCTTTCGCAACGCGGAAATCCTCGGCTGGAGACATTGAATACACTGCTGCTTGCGATGGGCATGCGGTTGAGTGTCACGAAAATTGAGCGTTAGGTCGCAAGGTGGAGCGCGACAATCATCCTGTCCGGTCTGACGACGATCATGATGGCCGGTGGTGAGGGGTCGAAGGCGGCGTAGCCGCCGGAGACGCCGAGCCACCGGCGGCGCCGGATTGGTGGGGGTTCAAGATGGCGGGCTCAGATCTCAATGAGAACTCAGCCCAGTGCCAGGAACCCGGATCACCGATCAACAGGTATGCCTCTACATGAACATCCGTCGGAAGAAGTCACAAACGTTGGCCGCCGCCAAGGCCGGGATCAGCGAGCGCAGCGCGCGCCGCATTGAAGTCGCCGTCGAACTGCCGTCACAGAGCCCGCGTCGTTATTGGCGTTCGCGAACCGATCCGTTTGCCACGGTCTGGGAGAGCGAGGTCGTGCCGCTGCTGAAGCAGGCGCCGACACTGATGGCCGTGACGCTCCTGCGTAAGCTGCAGGATGACCATCCCGACCACTTCCCCGACGGCATGCTGCGTACCCTGCAGCGGCACATCCGCCAATGGCGCGCCCTGGAAGGGCCACCGAAGGAAGTGTTCTTCCCGCAAGATCACGCGCCGGGCCATCGTGGCTTGTCTGACTTCACGGCGATGGCTGAGTTGCGCATCACGATAGCGGCGCTGCCGTTCGTGCACATGCTCTATCATTTCGTGCTGGCCTTTTCGCGCTGGGAGCACGTCGAGGTGGTCGAAGGGGGCGAGAGCTTCGAAGCGCTGTCCAAGGGTCTGCAGAACGCTTTGTGGCAGGCCGGCGGCGCGCCGCGTGAGCATCGCAGCGATAGCCTCTCGGCGGCCTTCAAAAACCTGGCCGAAGAGCAGGACTTTACCAGCCGCTACACGGCGCTGCTCGACCACTATGGCATGGATGGCACGCGCAACAACCGCGGCTTGAGCCACGAGAACGGCAGCGTGGAGTCTTCACACCGCTATCTGAAGGAAGCGCTCGAACAGGCGCTGTTGTTGCGCGGTCACCGTGACTTCGACTCCCACGCCGCTTACGAAGTGTTCGTGCGCGACGCCGTGATGCGCCGCAATCGGCGCAACGCGGCCGCCTTCCGCATCGAGCGCGAGCAATTATGTGCGTTGCCGGTGCGGCGTACCACGGACTTTGTCGAGGACGAAGCGCGCGTCACGCGCTGCGGCACATTCACCGTACGCGCCATCCTCTACAGCGCGCCGTCACGGCTGATCGGCCATCGCCTGAAGGTGCGCTTGTACAGCGATCGCCTGGATTGCTATCTCTCCGGCGCGCTCGTCCTTACGTTAGCGCGCGGCACACGCGTGCCTGGCCACAGCCGCGGACGCATGCTCGACTACCGGCACTTCATCGACAGCCTTAAGCGCAAACCGCAAGCGTTCAAGGGACTCGCGTTCCGCGATGCGCTGTTCCCGCGCGATGCCTACCGCCGAACCTGGGAGCAGCTCGAAGCCAAACTCCCCCAGCGCCAGGCTTGCCAAACGATCGTCGCCCTGCTCGAGATGGCCGCTCGCGACGGCGTGGAAAGTGCGCTCGCCGAGCGACTCGAAGCGCTGCTGCTCGCTGGCGAGTTGCCCGATGTCAAACGTTTGCGCGAGGAGTTTGCTCCGCGTCAGGTGGAACTGCCGCAGGTCACCGTTTTGATCCCGGCCACCAGCCGTTACGACGCGTTGCTAGCGGGTACCCACGAGCCGCCGGCGGTGGCCGCATGACCGCCGCCGCTTACGAGCCGGCGCGCATCGCGCTAATGGTGGCTGAGCTGCGCCTGCCGACCATCGGGCGGCTGTGGCAGGAGTTTGCCGAGCGTGCCGACAAGGAAGGCTGGCCGGCCGCTCGTTTGCTCGGTGCGCTGCTCGAACACGAGCTGGCCGAGCGCGCCAAGCGGCGCATCGAGCGCCATCGTCTCGAGTCGCAACTCGATCCGACCAAGACGCTCGCCAGCTTCGAGTTCGCCGAGGTGCCGATGCTCTCCAAAGCCCACGTCATGGCGCTGGCCAGCGGTGACGCCTGGCTCGAGAAAGGCGCGAACATCTTGATCTTCGGGCCACCCGGCGTCGGCAAAACGCACGTCGGCTGTGGCATCGGTCACGCGCTCATTGAGGCCGGTTACCGAGTGCTCTACATGCGCACCAGCGAGTTGGTACAGCGACTTCAGGCCGCGCGCCAGAACCTGCAGCTACCCCAGGCACTGGCCAAGCTCGACCGTTACGACCTGCTCATCCTTGATGACATCTCTTACGTCCGCAAAGACCAGGCCGAGACCAGCGTGTTGTTCGAACTCATCGCCGAGCGCTATGAGCGGCGCAGCATCCTGCTGACTGCCAACCAGCCGTTCTCCGGCTGGGACACCGTGTTCCCCGATCCGGGCATGACCGTGGCCGCCATCGACCGCCTCGTCCATCACTCGACCATCTTCGAACTCAACACGGTGGAAAGCTACCGTAGTAAACAAGCCGCGCGGCAGCAGAAGACTCAACGCGACAACGACAAAGCCCAGCGCCGACGACAATCATCCAACGACAATCATCACCAGGAGCTTCAGCCATGAACAACTAATCAGCGACAATTATCCCCATCTAACCGGCCAAGATGATTGTCGTTCGACCGGACATCCTGATTGACGCTGTCCAGCAAGGATTGTATGCAACGCTATCTAGATTCCAGCAGGTACATCGACTTCGAAGACGGGGGAGTCATGGCTCTCGCCACTCGCCTCGCGGCTGGGGCGATTTCGGAATTGGACGTGGTGCGTCGGTGCTTCGAGTTCGTCCGCGATGAAATCAGACACAGCTCGGACTTCAAGCTAAATCCAGTAACCTGCAGAGCGTCCGATGTTCTTCGTCACGGGACTGGATACTGTTACGCGAAGAGCCACCTACTTGCAGCGTTGCTGAGAGCCAATGGCATTCCGACCGGCCTTTGCTATCAGCGGCTGTCCGTCGGGGAAGTTGGTGCGCCTTATTGTCTCCACGGTCTAAATGCGGTTTACCTTCGAGACTTCGGGTGGTACCGAATCGATGCCAGGGGAAACAAATCTGGGGTCACCGCTGAGTTCTGCCCTCCGAAAGAGGCACTCGCATTCCTAATCCGCGAACCACTTGAGCGAGATCTGCCAGAGATTTGGTCTGAGCCTCTGTCGGTCGTCGTCGAAGTCCTCGAGCGCTATGAGACCTATGACCAAGTCCTTGCCAATCTCCCGGACGTCGAACTTGCGGCCTGACCCGCCCAATGGGGCGGACTTCCCCGTGCGGTGGCTCGTGGCGCCACTTATCTGCGCGTGAGGCGGCCTGAGTCACTTCAGAGATAGCGAATGCCACCTAAGATCAGAGAATTGATTGCCCAGCTTGAAGCAGCCGGTTTCGAGAACCGGGGAGGCAAGGGCAGTCACCGGAATTTTGTCCACCCCAGGGGAAGTAAGCCGGTGACAATTTCTGGACAATCAGGCGACGATGCTAAACATTATCAGGTGCGTGCAGTACGAATGGCTCTTGAGGACATCCAGAAATGAAGGACAGCGCCAAATACGCAAAAATTGTGGAATGGTCAGAAGAGGACCAGTGCTACGTCGGGAGCGCACCCGGTCTGATATACGGCGGATGTCACGGCACTGACGAAAGAGAGGTGTTTGAAGAACTTTGTACGGTAGTTGAGGAAGCAATCGAATTGTATCGATTCGACGGCAAAGCTTTGCCGCCTGCGACGTCCGGTCGCGATTTCGCAAACAAGATGCAAAGCGTCGCCTGACCAAGTCGATGACGCAGACGCCCCCGCGCTGCGCATTTCGGTGCCTCCTCGTGGCTTTCCCCGCTGATATCGCGCCGCTGATCAAAGTAACAATCCCCCGGCAAAGCCGGGGGCCTTCATTTTGTGAGCCGCTCAAAGCGGCTATGCAGGGTCGCTAACGCGGCCCTGAATTCTTGTTGCCACCTCGAGGTGGCTGATCAGCGCAGTAGATTCATCTCCATGGTGATCACTCCTCATCCTCTGCTGAACAAAACTTCAGCAGAGTAGGTTGAACACCTGGCTCAGTTTTCGGTCGGCGCCAACAGGGACATTTATTCTCGACAGAAGTCCCAGTGCGGTAACGAGATATTTGCTGGTGAGCGTGGTCCCGCTGTCAGTCCTTATCTCCCAGCGATTATTCGATTCGTCGTATTTTGCGGCTACGACTTCCGTGTTCAGGCTAATGCTTCTCCGAAGGTCAAAGCGATCTGCGACATGCACTAGATACTCCAGGATCTGCGGCTGTCGCACGTAGCGTGTATTCCAATTCCAATCCTCGAGAAGATCGGCGTCAAACGAATAGCAGTAGAGATAGGTGTCCGAATCCGAAACTGCTCCCGGATAGCGATTCCAGTGCCAGGTTCCGCCGATTCCACCAGCGCGTTCTATCACCTGCACTTTGAGTCCGAGTTCGCCTCTCAACTTTTTCAACATGTACAGTCCGGCGAATCCCGCACCGATGATAATCGCGTCGTATTCGGCGAGGTGGGAGCGACCTTCCTCGTTTGAATTGAAGTTCATGAAGTTCTCAACCTGATAATCGTATTCGCTGGGCGCGAGATGTCCCGATGGACCCAATTCTGGAAACCAAGCTGCACATTGCCCGATATTGCAAAGCGCGCCGTCAGTACGTGAACGCGGCAGCCCGGCGTCCCCGGCACGTGCGATTTGCTAGGCCGCTATTGGCAAACTCCCGATCGAATGGTGTCTCACGGCCGGACGATGGGTATTTGCCAGGACAGGTAGGGCTTCCAGAACCGGAGAGCGCGCCATGCGGATTGTGCCGCGGCCCGCGATGTAAACCCTATCTCCCCAACAATCGGGCCCGCCACACCTTAAACCGAGGGTCAGCGTGGCTCTCAATGAACTTGTCGCGCCCCCCTGCCAATCGACTGAATGCCAGCGATACCCGACACGGCACCCGCCATTTCAGAGGGCCAGCCTGCCGGCCTGTGGCACCAAAACGGGGGTTGTTACTGCGCGAGCCACGCACTCTAGGCCGCTACAAGAGTGGATACTTGAACAAATCGACGCGTTTTTCTGCACACCCGAACCTGCCCGCCCATAGTGCGGTCGGGCTACACTAGGGCTTGTTCGAATTCGTACCAGTCGAGGCACTTCCTTGATCTGGCGCAATGTCTGAGGGGTAACTGATGAGATCGGTAACACAACAGGTCGCCCAGCACGCAATGCGTGCACGCCCCGGACTGGGCGACAACTTCGATGACTTTCGTCGTTCCATGCTCGACTGGCAATTCGCGTGGGACATGCGTCGCCAGTCCGCTGATCATTTTCGGGGTGACATTTCGTGCCGTACCTATGACGGCGTAATACTTGCGGACTTTGCTTTTGATGCGTTGCGCGGCGTGCGTACGCATGCCGCAATTCGACAATCGACGGACGACTACATTGGACTCGCGTTGATTCGAAATGGAGGGGAGCTTTACTCTCAAGACGGAAAGGAAGTTCTCACACGACCCCGTGAGTTACTGCTGTGGGACTTGATGCGTCCTGCGACCATCCTGTCCGGACCCCGCACCCAGCTCCTTAACATGCTCTTTCCGCGCGCACTGGTGCTTCAGCACGTTCCGAACATTGACGACCTCTCTTGCATGAAGATTGGACCCGAGACTGGCAATGGTGTCATTCTCGCGTCCCATGTGGCGACAGTGCATCAGATGATCGATACGGTTCCTGCCGAAAACCGCATGAGAATATTTCGTGCGACTCTCGAACTGCTCGCGTCGTGTTTTCAACCGGACGAACAGGGTTTTGGCAAGACCGGATACCAGAACGCCTTGCTTCGCAAGGTCGAGCAATATGCCCGCGAGACTCTATTCGAGCCCGACTTTGGCGTCGCTTCTGTTGCCGACCATTTTCACGTCACGCCGCGCTATATGCATCGGCTGTTCTCGCGCAGTGGCGTCAGTTTTTCCGAGTGGGTCCGCAATGAGCGACTTGCGCGCGCGCATCGTGCACTGACTTCGCCCTCATTTGCGGCAGAGTCGATTACGCAATTGGCACTGCGATTCAGCTTTTGCGATGCCGCCCATTTCAGTCGCTCGTTCAAAGCAAAATATGGGTGCTCTCCAAAGCGCTTCCGGACCTCCCAAAGCTAGGATGCGTAGTCATTCTGTCGCTGGAGGAGTCGCTCTATTCGGGAATTAGCATCCCGACTGAGCCACCACAAGTGTTGCGCGCAGCCGAGTTTCACAGTGGCTTGCGCACCCTGTCAGCGGCCTCTCAGGCTAAGCGACGACTTGATGCTTACAGACTCAGTCCTGGCCAGTTCTTGAAGTCAGCGTAGGTGCGATCAATAAGAATCTTGTCGTCACGGATTTCCAGAACCGCACAGAAAGGTAATTCCCAGTCCGCACCTTTGACGGGGTCTTTCAGTACTGCCTCGACAATCGCTGCCGTTTCAGTAGCGTGCATCTTTACGAGCTGCATGCGACGCTTCGGGGCCGCACCAAGAACCAATTTTTCTACCTCAATGAACCTGTCGAGTCCCTGAAAGGATCCGGCTCCCATGCCAAATGCAGTGTAGTCGGGGTGGTAGCACTCGCGGACGAACCGTTCTGCATCGGAGTTATATAGCTCGATGTAGCGTGCGGCGATTGCGAGATTCTTTTTTTGTTGGTTGGTCATTGCAACTCCATTAAGTCGTCTGTCCGTCGGCGGGCCATGCGCTATGTCCGGCTCTCAGGGCTTGAGAGGTGAGGTGGATTCTGCCATGTCGCAGAACCCGACTAATCGTTAACAGAAGGGTACCCACCTCATGCTGATGGGTCCTCAGGAACGCCCGGCGCGCAGGAGACCTCCCGGTCGGGCGCCAGTTTCCTGCCCGTTCTTTTGTATTACCTTGCCTTTTACGTACGTCGCGACGTAGCCGTCAGCACGCTCGACCAAGCGCGGCATATCGGCCGGTAAGTCGTACAACATCTCTGGCATGTGAGCTCTCAGTCGCGGCAGATCAATGAGATTGATGTCCGCGCGCTTTCCGGGAGCCAACACACCGCGGTCATTGAAGGCAAAAAGCTTGGCGTTGTCTGCCGTAAGCTTCTTCACCAGATATTCGAGCGGGAGGTGGTACTTATGGTCCTTGCCCCAATCCCGGTAGTACTGCGTCAGCACATACGAGTGCACGCCACCGTCACACACAAAACGGGTATGGGCGCCTGCATCGCTAATGCCGAATACGGAGAGCGGGTGACGCACCCCTTCGAAGCATGCGTCGGGATTAGCCTCCGCATAGTTGGTAACGCAATACATCAGAAATGCGCGCCCGCCTTTTTCGAGGAAAAGATCGTAAGCGACCTCGCGCGGACTGCGCCCCTCTTTCTTTGCCATCTCCGCGACGCACTGGCTGCGGTCAGGCATGTGATTGATGGGTTCGCCCGCGACGTAGGTGCCTTCCCAGAAGGTTGGGCTGTTGAAGAGCAGCGAAACTCCCATGGTATTGGGATCTTCCTCGGCCAATAAGCGTGCTCGCAATTCGGGCATGCGCATCCGCGCTATGCGCTCCGCCAATGGAAGGTCGGCGATGGCTTGGAAGCTCGGGAGCCGGCTGAATGGATGCTCTCCCTCGATACAGAACAGTAGCTTCACCGGACGACACCCGACCTGAGGAATCAGCGGCGCGTTTACCTTGGCAGCGTCTTCGCACACGCTGAGCTGGCGTTTCCACTGCTGTGCATCCGCATTATTCTGTGCCAGCAAGAACATGACTGGACATTCGGTCTTCTCCGCGATGCGCTTCATCATTTGCATGTCACGGTCGAGGCCTTCGATATCCTCACCGACCGTTCCCAAGCCGATGATTTCCATAAGGCCACGCCCGCCAGCGCGAATGCCGTTGGTAATCGCGATGAGTTCCTCTTCCGTAGCATAGGTGCCGGGCACCGGGGTGCCATCACGGGCAACGTGGACCAACGTCCGCGACGTAGAGAAACCGACCGCGCCGGCGCGAACGGCTTCGGTCGTCAACCTGGCCATCGTCGCCATGTCATCGGCAGTCGCTGCCTCGTTACGAGCCCCACGGTCACCCATCACATAGGTCCGTAGGGGACCGTGCGTAATCATGGTGGCCAGATCGAACGTCCGCGGTATGGCGGCCAGTGCGTTCAGATACTCGGGAAAAGTTTCCCAATTCCACGGCAGTCCTGCGGCGAGCGAAATGCCCGAGATGTCCTCGACACTCTCCATGAGACCAATCAACCAGTCGTGACGATCTGGACTCGCCGGCGCGAAGCCGACGCCACAGTTACCCATGACAGCCGTGGTCACACCGTGCCAAAGTGATTGCGAAAGCACCGGGTCCCACATAGCCTGCCCGTCATAGTGGGTGTGGATGTCTACCCAACCAGGCGTGACTATCAGCCCGTCGGCGTTGACGGTCTCGCTGGCAGATCCGAGGTCGCGTCCGACAGCGCGAATTACGCCATCGGTGATAGCGATGTCGGCCGTGCGGGCCGCGGCACCGGTGCCATCGACCACGGTACCGCCCTTAATCAAGGTATCGAACTGCGCCATCACGTTTCCCCTCTCAAAATTCGTTGTTTGGAGTCATAGCCACGGGGCGTGGGACGAGTAGCAACATTTGCGACTTCCCGACGCTGTGGGGCCTTGACTGCGCTGGCTTTTGGGCGGCTTGCGGGAAGCAGCGGGCATGAGTCGCTGCACGGACATCGACCAAAATCACCTCATCGGCTAATGATCCGACTCGCCGTTTTACCCGCCGGTGAGCCAATACCGATATAGGTGTGATGGAAGATATTAGGTTCGAAGGCCCGCGGTATCTTGAAGAATCAGGCCCGTTTTTTTGCACATTTTCGCCCCGTTGGGGTCAAGCGCGGTCAAGCATTTTGAAGAGGCCGGTAGTATTGTTCTGGCGCCCACCGAGCGGAAAGTCCAGACGGATGTCGAGGCAGAGCAGCTTTTCCTTCCGGCCGAATCGGCACTTTGGGCGCCACCACTCGTCGCCCGCGATCAAGATTCGCAGCGTGGCCGGGCAAGGGCTCCCTTGAGTGCGGCCTGCGGAAAAACGTGTACTCAAGCGTGTACCCAAGGCTGAGCCAAGCATGTCAAACGCCTATAAATACAGCCTTTTGGGGAATACTCGAGATTCAGGTGCAAAATTTAGAATGATTTCCGTGTAGATCCGACTCCCGAAGTCATGATTCGCCCGGTCTCGCTAGCACAGACGGTGACTTGAAACGGGTTGGCGTCCAAGCGATGACGGACATCAGGAACGTTTTTTCTCTTCTGGACGAGATTGGCCCAAAGGTCGCGCGGTATGGTCCGAACCAGTTCGACCAAAAGGTCGGGCATGCAGAGGTGATTCGAAAGGAGGACTTCCAGGATCGCGGCACTGCACAGTGCAGCGAAAGCGGCGCCCGACCAACGGGCTAATCTGAGCGAGACTCACTATCCTGATCGAGGGGACGAAACGCTTTGCGCAGGCGCAAGAGCTTCCGAACCTGCGAACCCGCCACAACTTCGCTCTTGTTAGCGTAAGCCTCGTGATTTCGTTCGATCTCACTAAGCTCGTACTGGTAGTTGACCATCAACCCCGCAGACTCTTTGAGCCCTTTCCGCGAGGTGTCTCCCAACCAATTAATACGCTCAATGCGCGCGCCGTTGCCAAGATGAAAACGAGCTACAGGATCACGAGCACGACCCCTGTCGTCGCGTGTTTCCAGGAAATATTGAGCGGCCAGCGGCTCGACGAGACCGCGAATCTGTTTGGTCAATACGTCGTTGTTTACCCACGCTGTGTCGACGAGAAGACCGAGCGTTGCCTGGTCTTCCTCACTCAACTGAAGCTGTGCCTCTTCAGTCAGCCAGCGCATAAAGCCGGGCACTGGTGAAAGCGTGACGAAATTTTCCAATTTCGGCAGCTCTCGGCGTAATTCTTCTGCAACCTGCTTAATCAGAAAATTTCCGAATGAAATACCCGCCAGGCCCTTCTGACAGTTGGAAATGGAGTAGAAAACCGCGGTGCGTGCAGCCTTGGGCGGCACAACGGAACGATCCGCTGCGAGCAGTGGCTGGATCGCAGCAGGCAGTTCGATCGTCAAAGCCACTTCGACGAAAATCAACGGTTCGTCCACAAGCGCCGGGTGGAAAAAGGCATAGCACCGACGATCCATGGGATCGATGCGGCGACGCAGATCGTCCCAATCGCGAATTTCGTGGACGGCCTCATAGCGAATAATCTTTTCCAGAATGAGCGCAGGCGAAGACCAGTCGATATGTTTAAGCGAAAGAAATCCGCGATTGAACCACGACGAGAGCAAATGAACCAAATCTCGGTCGACCTCGTAAAGCGACTTATGCACCCCGGCGTGCGCGAGCAATTCGTGGCGTAACGCCACGAGAGCGGTCGTACCTCCCGGGGCCCCATTCAAGCGACGGAACAGCTCCTGCCTTCGCGGTTCAGAAAGAAAATGCAGATCGGCGGCTTGCTGCGCATTTGGATCTCCATTCCATGCGGTAACTGCCCGGGAAAGTTGCTCAAAATCGGGGCCAAACTTATCTGCGAGCGACTGGAAGAACCCCAGGCGCGCTTCTTCGTCCATCTCTAAGTAACGGTTCAGCACTTCCTGGGCCAGCGCTACGCCAGAAGCTTCGCCGCGTCCGGACAGTAGTTGTTCGCACAATTCGACGAGATCGGATGCCTGTCTTGCCGGATCAGGAAGCGAATCCAGACCCAACAGATTCCGTCCCCTCTCAGCGATAGCGCTCAATAGATCAGAAAAATAGGCAGAGGTCACAAAACCATCTCATCGGACAGTTTGAGAATTGGAACACCGATTCCATGCGTGTGCTGACCAACCGCCTCAAGCAAACGCGAGCGCTATTGCACACCCACCTGCGACTATTGACGCGACGCGCGAGGTCTCATTAGCCTACGTCGGCTGGCCAATACTTTTGCCAGTCACGATAAAAATCCTCCACCGTGACGGCCCGCCGCAGGGAAAGATCCTCGTTCAGCAGTTCGTAGATTACATCGCCTGTTGTGCGCATAGCGAAGAAAATGATGGCGTCTTCATGTCCGCTACCTTCGATATGGATCTCGCCCAGACCCCCGCGCGAGTAGCTGCCGGCGGGTTTCACTTTCACCACTTCGGCGCCATTCAACTGCTCACGAACACGCAATTCCCCTTCCAGCACGAGCGTGGTTGTGCAGCAGGCGTGGCGGTGATACATGCACTGGCTCTGAGGCTCGAACTTAACCAGCATGTCGGCGGTGCGGGCATCAAGATCCACATTCATGATTCGATACCAGGTGCCGGGCGTGAAAAATTTTGCCCATTGCACCTGGCTGGTGTCGTGGCGAAAGGTCGGAACCAACGGCGATTGCTTTGCGGGTTGCATGCGTGATCACTCCTGAAGTGAGTAGCCCAACTGCAGATTCTGACCGGTAGCTCAAAGCAATGCTAGGTGGGGCAGCCGTTCGGGAAGGCCGTAAATGCGGCTTCGCTCACATCGAACAACCGCCGGAGGCCAGCGCGGGTTACTCCGGGTTATCACCCGTCAGGTTTTGATAGGCCGCCAACGCTGATTCAGCGTTCCCCCGATGGGTATCCAGTGCGCTCCGGGCATTCTTCCTGAGATCGTTGTAGTAGGCCTCGTGAGCACCCAGATTTTTCCTCTGAAATGCCGTCGCTTGACGATCGATGGCAATCGATCTGGTCTTGGAATTCACTGGACCGTGGAGGGAATGGTCAACGTATTGCGTGGTCTGGCAATGGTTGCGTATCGCGCCGACTGCGGTCTGGTCGAAAGCATCAGCACTATTATCGGCAGCAAGAGCTACAGCAGTATTGCTGGCCAGCAAAGCCGCTACGGTGATGACTGATGCATGGTTCATAAATGCGCCCTGCCTGAACTTTGGCGACTGGGTATTCCATAGTTGATTCTTGTTGAGGAATACGCGTCCAGCCCCTCTGCTTTCTTGACGTCTGCAGCGTACGCCCTCGATCCACGGTTTGTATGTGCGGAATCCGACAGTCGTAAACGGGCAAAGGCTGCACCATGGACTCGACGCAGATGTTTCAATCTGCATGACATCCCCGCCCAGCTCTTAAGGTGAATTTGATGAAGATACACGACCAGACCAATCCTGACTTGACTCAACTTTGCGAGCTTGTCGAAAACTTTACGATTGCAATGCTGACGAATATTGACGAGCACGGGGCGTTGACCAGCCGCCCGATGACCCCGCTGGAAATGGATAAGCGCGGCACTTTCTGGTTTTTCATCGATAAAACTACTGTGACTGACGTTGAACGGCTGAAAGTAGTCAATCTGAACTTCACCGACGTCGAACACGCAGTCTATGTGTCCATCTCAGGTCGCGGCGAACTTGACCATGATCGGGAAAAGATGAAGCGATTGTGGACATCCCACGCCAAGCCGTGGTTTCCCGAGGGTCCTGAGACGCCGAGCCTCGCGCTTCTATCCGTCACACCCAATACCGCCGAATACTGGGACGGCCCGCATAGCAAGCTGGTCCGTAAATTTTCGATGGCAGCTTCAATCGCCGCAGGTAAGCCTATTGGCATGGGTGAACACGACACGTTGACCTCACTCTCAAAACAGAAGGACAGTTCAGTCGGCGTTTAGAACATAACGGTATCGCCGGTCAGAAAATGATCGGCGATTTCGAAAGCTACCCGCCAAGGCCATACGCGTAACGACACCGCGCGGGCAGCAACCCGACATCTGATTCATACTACGTTGAATATTCTAGCCTTCGAAATTTCCGAGATTCTGGACTTCACGGTCTCGCCAGTCGAATTGATGCTGCGCGGCACGTTGATGTACTGGTTCCTCTTCGGCATTTTCCGCTTCGTATTGCGGCGTGACGTTGGGTCGCTGTGCATCAGCGACTTTCTGTTTGTTGTCATCCTCGGAGATGCCGCGCAGAACAGCATGATAGGCGATGCAACCTCGGCTACTGATGGCATGGTATTGATTGGAACCCTGGTGTTCTGGAGTTATCTGCTGGACTCTCTGAGTTTTCGATATCCTGTTGTTCAGCGATTAACTTCCGCACCTCGTCTCTGTCTGGTACGCGATGGCAAATTGCAACGACGGAATATGCGGAAAGAGTTCATCACTGATGAAGAGCTGAACGCGAAGATTCGGCACGAAGGCATCGAAGACCTTGCCATGATTAAACGCATGTACCTTGAGGCCGATGGCGAGATGAGCGTAATCAGACTCGAAAGCGGGACGCCTCAGTCATGAGCTAAGCGGCCTCTGCGGGGCGGGATCCCCGGCTTAGTCCCAGGGCACGCTGCGACGGTAGGTAGTTTGGGCGGCTTAGCTGAAGGTTGGGTCAGTTCCTTGCGCGGAATTAAGCTTCGAGCGCGCTAGCTTCCGGTGGACCCCAGGTGCCGGGAGGATATTGAAATAGCGGCGTCACATTGCCGAGTACGGGTTGGACTATCGACCACGCAGCTTCCACTCCGGATTGGCTCGCAAAAAGTGTGTTGTCGCCCGACATTGCATCGCTCAACAGGCGCTCATAAGCCGCCATCTCATCGCCTGTCGGCTGATTCATCACTTTGAGTTCCGTCGGATCTCCGATCAACAGCTCACCGGGACGCTTCACACGCGCGCCGATGGCAATCATGACATCAGGGCTCAGGCGAAAGCGCACATAGTTTCCTTGTCCGGGGCACAGCTTGCTCAGGACAGGAGGTTTGAGCACAACCATGACCTCGGTCAAGGTGGTGGGGAGGCACTTGCCGGCACGGATGAAAAACGGCACGCCTTGCCAGCGCAAAGTATCGATACGTAACCGAGCTGCGACGAACGTCTCGACCATCGACTGCGCCGCAACGCCTTCCTCCTGACGATAGCCGTGAAACTGGCCGCGCACCAGATCCTCTGGCCGCAGCGGGCAGATCGTTCGGAATACTTTGACCTGTTCGTCGCGGATCGAGACCTGGTTCGTCGTCGACGGTGGTTCCATCGCAAGAAACCCAACGACTTGGAGCAGGTGGTTCTGAACGACATCGCGAATGGTGCCCGACTCTTCGTAGAATTGACCACGGCCCTCCACGCCGAAGTCCTCGGCCATGGTGATCTGCACACTCTCGATATAGTCGCGGTTCCAGACGGGCTCGAGAAACGTGTTGGCGAAGCGGAAAACCAGCAGATTCTGCACCGACTCTTTGCCCAGGAAATGATCGATACGGTATACGTGAGATTCATCGAATACGGTGTGGAGCGTTGCGCTCAGGGATTGAGCAGACGCCAGATCCCGACCGAAAGGCTTTTCCACGACAACGCGTGCGCCGAGTCCGCAATCGGAGCGGCCGATACCCTCCACTACCGTCTTGAACAGACTGGGCGGGATGGCGAGATAATGCAGGGGATTCGAAGAACCGTCGAGTTCTTTTCGCAGGGCAATATACGTCGCAGCACTGCCATAATCACCGCTCACGTAGCGAAGGCGATTCTGCAGGCGCCCGAAGATCTCGTCGTCGAAGTCGGCCTGTCGGGCAACGCTCTCTCTGGCCCTCGCGCGGAAATGTTCAGTGGTCCAGTCCGAGCGCGCAACGCCGATGACAGGCACATCGAGATGCCCGTGCTGCTCCATCGCGTAGAGTGCCGGGAAAATCTTTTTGAAGACGAGATCACCACTCGCTCCAAAAAATACCAAGGCATCGGACCGAGCCTCGCTCACGAGGCCATGGTCATGACAGCGGCTGTTCCACATGAGCGCCGAATCCGTAGCGCATGGCCGAGAGCAGTTTGCCCTGGAAATCAGCCTCACCACGTGACGCGAAGCGCGCATACAGCGCCGCAGTAAGTACGGGAACTGGGACCCCTTCGTCGATCGCCGCTCTGATCGCCCACCGACCTTCGCCAGAGTCGGAGACTCTACTCGAAAACTGCGGCAGATCGGGATCGGCGGCCAATGCATTCGAAGTCAAATCAAGGAGCCACGAAGAGATGACGCTACCGCGACGCCAAAGCTCAGCTATGTCGCCAAGATTGAATTCATACTGATAATTCCCGGGCTCGCGCAAAGGTGCTGAGCCAGCATCGGAGGCGTAAACTTGCTTGCCTGCATTTGCCTCACGCAGGATGCTGAAGCCTTCGGCGTAAGCGGCCATCAGTCCGTATTCGATGCCATTGTGGATCATTTTTGCGAAGTGGCCAGCGCCGCTCGCACCGCAATGCAGGTATCCCTGTTCTGCAGTTCCGCTGCGGTCCCCGCGCCCGGGCGTCCGTAAGTTGTCGCCGCCACCTGGCGCCAACGTGGCAAATATGGGGTCAAGATGCTCCACGACGTTGCGCTCGCCGCCGATCATCAAACAGTAGCCGCGTTCCAATCCCCACACACCGCCGCTCGTGCCCACGTCGACGTAGCGGATTCCTACTACTTCGAGATCCTTCGTACGCCGTATGTCATCCGTATAGCAGGAATTTCCGCCGTCAATCAGGATATCCCCTCGCTCGAGCAGTGGCAGCAGCTCGGCAATGAATTGGTCGACGACTGCAGCAGGGACCATCAACCACACTGCCCGCGGCGCTTCGAGCTGTCTGACGAGGTCGGCCAGAGACGAGGCACCGAGGGCGCCTTCGTCGACGAGTTCGCCGACCTTTTGTGGTGAACGGTTGAAGACCACACAGCGATGCCCGTCTTTGATCAGGCGACGCACCATGTTGGCACCCATCCGGCCGAGGCCAACCATGCCGATATTCATGGAAGGGGATTCATCACTGCCGTATCCAGTTTCACTTCAGGCACGTAGCGGTTGAGCGCCCGTACGTGCGCGCTGCATAGTTCCGTCGAACAGAACACTGACGATCGCAATGATCAATGGCGCACCGAGCGTCCACATCATCAAGTAAGGGAATTCAAAAGCGTTGGTCATTTAAATTGTTCCGGTAGTGGAGTTGTGTGTCGAGCGCAAAGCGCTGCAATCCGGAATATCGGTTAGTGACAATGGCCGGTCTGTACGGCGACCAACAGAGCAGGAGTGTGTCAACGCACAGACTCCGAAGTGCCATCTGCCTACGCTTGGCACCCTCTCCGATGACGCAAGGAATCTCTATGTCCAGTACCACTGCAACAATACCGCAAACGCATGTGCACAGCCGTGAATATGACGGCGCTGTGCGCCCCGCCTCACGGCCGGCCGCCAGTGCAGTGTCGTGGGGTGCTATTGCCGCTGGTGCGGCAACTGCGGCGAGCCTTTCCCTGCTGCTCGTCATGCTTGGCATGGGTCTAGGCCTGTCGGCGGTTTCGCCGTGGTCCACCGAAGGCATCAGTGCGACCAGCTTCGGCGTTTCAACAATAGTCTGGCTGACACTCACGCAACTCATCGCCTCGGCGATGGGTGGATATATTGCTGGACGACTGCGGACGCGGTGGATGGATGTGCCTTCGGACGAAGTGTACTTCCGCGATACGGCGCATGGATTCCTGGCCTGGGCGGTTGCTGTGCTGATTTCGGCAAGTGTGCTCACGTCGACTTTCGGTTCGATCCTGGGCGGCGGTGTTCAAGCTGGCGCATCGATCGCAGGAGGCGTCGCCAGCGGTGCGGCCACCGTTGCGACTGGCGCTGCAGCGAGCAGTAAATCGATGAACGGAAGTGGACCGTTGGATTACTTTGTGGACTCGTTGTTTCGTCCCGGCCAGGCCTCTGCGATGAGCCCCACGATGCTGACTGCCGAAAATCGTGACAGCACCAGTGCGCGTTCTGCCGCGGAAGTGAGCCGGATCTTTGTTCATGCCAGTCGTACGGATCCGCTCCCGCCGGCAGACGTGCGCTACGTTGGCCAGCTGGTGGCAGAGCGCACCGGCTTAACGCAGCAGGATGCGGAGAGGCGGGTTACGGATACATATGCAACATTCCAGGGCAATCTGCGCGAAGCTGAAGTGGCGACAAAGACTGCCGCGGACGCCGCCCGCAAAGCTGTCGCCTATGGGACCCTGTGGCTGTTCCTCTCTCTGCTGATCGGCGCTTTCGTGGCAAGTCTGTCTGCCACTTTCGGCGGCCACATGCGCGACGACTGAGCATACTTTTCAATCAACTCCCTGGAGGAGACTGACATGCGTTCCCTGCTACTCCTGTTTCTTGGCATACCAATTCCAATCATCATCTTGATTGCATTGTTCGTGCGCTAATCGATTTTTTTACCCAACTCCAAGGCAATCACACGTATGGCTACTGCAAAAAAATCCGCGGCATCTAAGCCGCAGGCGCAACCGGCTGACGCCATAGCGCTTCTCAAGGCCGATCACAAGGCGGTCAGCGAGTTATTCGCCGAATTCGAAAAGTCCCGCTCGCCGGCCAAGAAGAAAACACTGGTCGCCGAAATCTGCACTTCGTTGACTGTTCATGCGCAGATCGAGGAGGAAATATTCTACCCTGAGGTCAAAGAGGCGCTGCACGACAAACTCCTGGTCCCGGAAGCAACGGTCGAACATGCCGGTGTCAAGGATCTGATAGCTCAGCTCGAAGGCGCCGAGCCCGACGGCGAAATGTATGAGGCCAAGGTCAAGGTGCTGTCTGAATACGTGAAGCATCACGTCAAGGAAGAGCAGAACGAAATGTTTCCCAAGGCGAAATCGACGTCATTGGACATGGACGAACTTGGCTCGCGCATGGCTGCTCGAAAAGAAGAACTGCTCGCCAAGATGGCTTGATAGGAATCAGCATTCAGGTCCATTCAACGACAATGATCGGCGTCATCCGAGTCGGTCAAACGCCGCTTTGCCTGCAGCCGCTGCAATCGTACTGACAAAGATGCCCCAGCTAAGGTCGATGACGGTCAAACTCATCGGCCAATTTTTTAGTGTCGCAAGATTCGTTAAATCGTAAGTTGCATAAGTGAAAAAGCCGAACAAAGCTGCGGCAACAAGAACTTGACGCCAGCTGCCGCCGGGCACCACGGCGAACATCAACAGACCTGCGCTGAAGACGAGATAGAACACGACCGCAACGCCCATATTGGGCCGCTCTGCCATCAGATGACCAATACCGCGCTGGTACATTGGCCGGGCGATGAGCCCCAGCCACAGCAGGTCGATGGCTACCAGGACCACCGCGGTGGCGGCATATGCGACGAGATATCTGCTTATCGATTGCATGAGATCCTCAGGATTCGTGTAGGTATGTGCGGGCTCATTCAGTCATGCGTAGAAGATGTCGAAACCGGGCCGTTGATTCGTTCAGCGGGTAGCCCGTTCGTTGCGTCTTCTGTGTACGTTTCGATTGCGCTCACTCGCCACACCGTATTGCCGACATCGTCCGCCACGAGCAATGCGCCGTGACGGTCGAGTGCCACACCGACTGGACGACCCCAGGCATCCCCATCCCCGTTCACAAAGCCACTCAACACGTCCAGCGGAGTACCGGTGGGAACCCCGTTTTCGAACGGCACAAAAATTACTTTGTAGCCGCTGCGTGGTCGCCGGTTCCATGAGCCATGCTGACCAATGAACATGCCATTGGCAAACAAGGCAGGCAGCAGCGTGGTGCCGGCGGAAGACGCCAGGCCGAGCGAAGCCGTATGCGGCCCCAGGGCATAATCCGGGACGATGGCATCAGCAACCAGCTCGGGCTGTTGCGGCGTCACTCGTTCATCGACATGTGGCCCGTAATAGCTGTACGGCCAACCGTAAAAGCCGCCATCGCGCACCGACGTCAGGTAGTCCGGGACCAGATCGCTGCCGATTTCGTCGCGCTCATTGACGACCACCCACAAGGCGTTGCTGTCACGTTCCCAGGCCAGACCGACAGGGTTGCGCAGACCCGAGGCGAACAGGCGGTGCGCGCCGGTCTCGATATCCACTTCCCAGACTGCAGCTCGCTCCGCTTCCACTGCCATGCCACGCTCGGCGACATTGCTGTTCGAACCGACTGTCACATACAGCTTGCTGCCATCTGCGTTCGCAATCAGGTTCTTGGTCCAGTGATGGTTGATCGTGCCGCCAGGCAACTCGACCAGCGTCGTTGCAGTTGTGTTGATACGCGTATCGCCGTCGCTATAAGGAACGTGCACTATGGCATCGGCATTGGCGACGTATAACTCGGCGCCTACCAGTGCCATGCCGAAAGGTGAGGTCAAACCATCCAGGAGTACCGAACGAAAGTCGGCTACCCCGTCGCCATCGGTATCGCGCAATAGGGTGATGCGGTCGGCGCTGGGTACGCCGGCACCGGCCCGCGCCATGACCAGTCGCATCGCCCACCCCTTGATACCACGACCGTCGTCGGGTCTGGGTGGTGCGTTGGTTTCCGCCACCAGCACATCGCCATTCGGCAAAACATGCAACCAACGCGGATGATCGAGACCACTGGCGAAAGCCAGCACGCGCAAACCCGGTCGAGCAAGCGGCGTTCGATCACCCGGCCAGCCGATAGCAGGTGCAATGTGTACGGTGGGGATCAGTGCTTCACGGGCTGCCGGCAACACGGGCATCGCGCCGGTTCCGGCCGCCATTGACAACGTGGCGGATTCAACGCAGGCCGTGAGCGAGGCTATAGCAACAAGAGCTGCCAGGTAATGAGCCATCAAGTTTCCGCCGGTTCTGTCGCAATGGCGTTAGAACTAGCTGAAGCAGGTACCGGCTTCAGTTCGGTTACGCGCATAAGTCTGTCGGATCCAACACGACCAAACTGGCGTGCCGAGGGCAAGTCCACGTCATGCGTGTGTGAGACGACCGTGGCATAATGGCCGGACGTCGGACACGCCACGGCAAGACCGACACTTTAACGGGTACCCGGATGGTCTGCTGCGGATTCTAAGCGCTTCGGTATGTATTCAACTTTACCTGCTGTTCTCCTGCTGCATTGCTTGCAGGCAGCGGGCGTTGCGTGACACGGCGGTGACTCCGGGTCACTTGTTCGTGGTTTCCGCGCCTTCCGGCGCTGGCAAGACCAGCCTGGTGCGCGCTTTGCTGGCCCGCCTGCCGGATGTCTGCGTTTCGGTCTCTCACACCACGCGCGCGCGTCGCCCCGGGGAGCAGGATGGCGTCGACTATCATTTCGTCGATTTATCGACATTCGAGGCGATGGTCGCCGCCGGCGCGTTTCTCGAATACGCACGGGTGTTCGACAATCACTATGGGACCTCACGCCAGGCTGTGAGCGCACAGCTCGACGCCGGCCGCGACGTCATCCTCGAGATAGACTGGCAGGGCGCACGCAGTATCCGCGAGGCCGAGCCGGGCACGCTCTCCGTGTTCATCCTGCCGCCCTCGGTCGCCGAACTCGAACGCCGCCTGACCGCGCGCGGCGGCGACAGCCCGACAGTCATTGTGCGCCGCATGCGTGATGCCGTGAGTGAAATGTCACATTTCGGTGAGTATGACTTCCTCATCATCAATGACGATTTCGCGGCCGCTGAAGCTGCGTTGCAGGCGGTCGTGCTGGCGGCACGGCAGCGCCTGGCGGTTCAGCGTCTGCGCCATGCCGGCATGCTGGCCCATCTCGTGGCGCCTTGAGGGCATTTTTGCTACAGTGTCGCCCCCGTTACGTTCAATCAGCACAGGACCCAGCCCATGGCACGCGTGACCGTCGAAGATTGCCTGCCCGCCGTCGAGAACCGCTTTGATCTCGTGCTCGTCGCCAGCCGTCGCGCGCGACAGATAGCCATGGGTGCACACCCGCTCGTCGACCCCGAGAACGACAAACCGACCGTTGTCGCACTGCGCGAAATCGCCGCTGGCCTGATGAATGTCGACATCCTCGATGAAATCGACGCCAAGGAACGCGCTGCAGAAGAGTTTGAACTCGCTGTCGAATTTGCTGAACAGCATACTGCGGCTGTTGAACCCGATAGGGATTCGGATTTCTGAGTCGAGACCGGCCGCGCGCCGGTCTACTCCCTCCGGCCCCTGGTGAGACTCCTTTGAACACCGCCGGCAGCACACTCCGGGCCACCATGGGCCGAATCCGAGCATGAGCACTCCCTCGCTGCAGCTCGAGCCGGCCGGACTTCGCATCGACGACCTCTGTCGTCGCACCCGCTCATATCTGAACGCCGATCAAGTCCGCGAATTGCGCCGAGCATTCCGTTTCGGCGCCGATGCGCACGAGGGTCAGACACGTAAGAGCGGCGAACCCTACATCCAGCACCCGCTGGCAGTTGCCAATATTCTGGCCGAGATGCATATGGACCACGAGACGCTCGTCGCAGCGATGCTGCACGACGTCATCGAGGATACGCTGGTGGCGAAAGAGCGCATCAGCGAAGAATTCGGCAGTGAAGTCGCACAGATTGTCGACGGTCTGAGCAAGCTGACGCAGATCGAATTCGAATCGCATGCCGAAGCGCAGGCGCAGAATTTTCAGAAGATGCTGATGGCAATGGCCGATGACATCCGCGTCATCCTGGTCAAGCTCGCTGACAGACTCCACAACATGCGCACGCTCGAAGCGCTGCGCCCGGACAAGCGCAAACGCATTGCACGCGAAACGCTCGACATCTATGCGCCGATAGCCCAGCGCCTCGGCATGAACGCTATCCGACTCGAACTCGAAGATCTCGGATTTCGCGCGCTCTATCCACTGCGCTACAACGTGCTGAAACGCGTCATTCAGAAAATACGTGGTAATCGCAAGGAAGTTGTCACCAAGATCAAGAATCGCATCAAGCGCTATCTGCGCCAGGAACAGCTCGTTGCGCACGTCGTCGGGCGCGAAAAGCATCTTTACAGTATCTACCAGAAAATGCGCGAAAAGCGCCTGCATCTGACTGAAGTGCACGACGTCTACGCGTTCCGCATCATTGTCGATTCAGTCGACACCTGTTATCGCACGCTCGGCGTGATCCACGGTTTGTACAAACCGGTACCCGGCACATTCAAGGATTACATTGCGATCCCCAAGGCCAATGGCTACCAGTCATTGCATACGGTGCTGTTCGGGCCTTTCGGGGTACCGATAGAAGTGCAGATCCGTACCAATGAGATGGACCAGGTCGCCGAAGCCGGGATCGCCGCGCATTGGCTCTACAAGACCGGCGACAGTGCGGCGAAAAGCGCGCACAAGCGCGCGCGGGAATGGTTGCGTGGCGTGATCGAGATGCAGCGCCGCACCGGCAACTCGCAGGAATTTCTCGAGAACGTCAAAGTCGATTTGTTTCCTGACGAAGTCTACGTGTTCACGCCAAAAGGTAAGATTATGGAGTTGCCTCGTGGCGCGACAGCAATCGATCTCGCCTATGCCATCCATACCGACATCGGTAATTCCTGCGTCGGTTGTCGTATCGACCGTCGACTGGTGCCATTGCGAACACCTTTGCGCACCGGCGAGACAGTCGAAATAGTGACGGCGCCTGGGGCACGTCCGAATCCGGCCTGGTTGACCTTCGTCGTGACCGGCAAAGCGCGCGCCAACATCCGTCATTTTCTGAAGAACCTACGCCAGGACGAAGCCGTCATGCTCGGCAAGCGCATGCTCGATCGCGAACTCGAAAACTTCGACAGTTCGATCGAAGCACTCGACCCGGCACGGGTCAAACTTGCGCTGACGAGCTTCAGCCTGCACGCCATGGACGAACTGCTGGCTGACATCGGTCTCGGGGTTCGGCCGGCACCGCTGGTGGCGCGCGCGCTCATCAACAACAGCAGCGAGGATCGCGCCGAGACACAGCGGCGGCGCGGCCAGCAGCAGGGCGGGGCGCCGGGTCCACTACTCATACACGGCACTGAGGGGATGGTCGTCACCATCCCGAAATGCTGCTATCCGATACCCGGCGATCCGATCATGGGTTTCATCACCGCCGGTCGTGGCATCGTCATCCATCACCCCTCGTGCAAAAACGTGGTTGACTTCCGCAATGCACCGGATAAATGGGTCGATGTCGAATGGGCGAGCGATCTCGCACGGGAATTCAGCGCGGAAATCGTCCTCGACGTGATCAATCAGCGCGGGGTGCTGGCGACTGTCGCTGCTGGCTGCGCCGATCAGAGCGCGAATATTGAAGGTATCGAACTCAGTGAGCGCGACGAACACTATTCCAAGATGCGCCTGATCGTTGGCGTGCGCGATCGCAAGCATCTCGCCGACGTCATTCGCGTGCTGCGGAATATCAAGACCGTTGCACGCGTGCATCGTAAACGCTCCTGATCGGCGGCAGCGTCGCTCAGGCTAGCAGCCTGTCGGACTTAGGCAACCGTGACGAGGCGAGTGGTAGAGCGAGGATAGATTTGCGCGCATTTGAGGCGAATAGTGGTTCTATTTAACGAAAATGCGCGCGAATATGGACCGCTATCCCACCGCCGCAGTCGATTCGGCCTAAGTCCGACAGGCTGCTAGACTCCACATATCACAGGAATCATTGATGAAACGCGCAATTCAGACCGACGCCGCACCGGCCGCCATCGGCACTTACTCACAGGCGATTGCCTGCGGTCGCACGGTTTATCTGTCGGGGCAGATCCCGCTCGATCCAGTGAACGGTCAACTCATCGATGGCGATATGCCGGCGCAGATTGAGCGCGTACTGGCCAATCTCGCGGCGGTCGCAGCGGCTGCCGGCGGCACGCTGGACGACTGCGTCAAACTCAACGTCTACCTGACCGATCTGGTGCATTTTCCCCTGGTCAACGAAGCCATGGCACGCCATTTTTCGCCGCCTTTTCCTGCGCGTGCAGCTATCGGGATTGCCGCACTACCGCGCGGCGCCGCCGTCGAGATTGACGCTGTCATGCAGTTGGCCGACTGAGACCGGCGACACTTATCGCGATGGCGCGCCCAACTCAGCTAGACGCGCCGGTGGAAACACTGGCTGGCGTCGGCGAGAAGCTTGCGCAGCATCTGGCCAAGCTCAAGATACGCTGCGTCGGTGACCTCCTGTTTCATTTGCCGTTACGCTATCAGGATCGTACGCGCCTGACGCCAATAGGCAGTCTGCGGCTGCTGCAGGAAGCGCAGATCGAAGGGCAGATTGAAGCGGCGCAGGTCATCATGGGGCGTCGCCGCGCACTGATCTGTCGGATCGCCGATGGCAGCGGTGCACTGCACTTGCGGTTTTTCTATTTCAATGCCGCACAGCAGGCGCGGTTACGTACTGGTAATCGCGTGCGTTGCTATGGCGAAGCTCGCCGCGGGCCACAGACACTGGAAATGGTCCATCCCGAATGCCAGATCATCGATTCGACCGCACCGGTGCCGGTGGCCGGCGAATTGACCCCCATCTACCCGACCACGGAAGGCCTGCAGCAAAGCCGTCTGCGCAAACTGACGAATCAAGCATTGGCACTGCTGGACGGCGCGGATTTCGAAGCACGCACCGAACTCATACCAGCAGCAATACTTGCCGGACTGAAGCTGCCGACGCTGACCGAAGCATTGCGCTATGTGCACCGACCACCACCTGATGCGAGGCTCGACGCGCTCGCCGCCTCCGAACATCCGGCACAACGCCGTCTGATCGTCGAAGAACTCGTTGCACATCAGATCAGCTTGCGGCGATTGCGCGAGACAGCGCGCGGCTACGCCGCGCCAGCAGTCCATGCTGGGACGCTCCGCGAGCGGCTGGTCAAGGAGTTCGGCTTCACCATGACCGGCGCGCAACAGCGGGTAATCGCCGAAATCGATCAGGACATCGCGCTCGGGCTTCCGATGTTGCGCCTCTTGCAAGGCGATGTCGGCGCCGGCAAGACGGCGGTCGCAGCGGCGATCGCAGCAGCACTCATCGAGCAGGGTTATCAGGTTGCTCTGATGGCACCGACTGAACTCTTGGCCGAACAGCATGCGGCAACGCTGCGACGCTGGTTCACACCGCTGGATGTCGAAGTGATGCTGCTCACCAGTCGACTCACGCGCGCCGCACGGGCGCCGTTGCGCGCGCGGCTTGCCAACGGCGGTGCCGTGCTCGCCATTGGAACGCACGCATTGTTCCAGAACGATATCGAGTATGGACGTCTCGGTCTGATCATTGTCGATGAACAGCATCGTTTCGGTGTCGACCAGCGTCTGGCACTCCGCGACAAAGGCGCGCGCGAGGGCTTCCGGCCGCATCAGTTAATCATGACGGCAACCCCGATACCACGCACGCTGGCCATGACGGCCTACGCTGATCTCGACGTCTCGATCATCGACGAGCTGCCACCCAATCGCACACCGGTGCGCACAGTCGTCGTGTCGAGCGGACGACGCGCCGAAATCGTCGAGCGGGTGGCGCGCGCCTGCGCGGTCGGCCGTCAGGTTTACTGGGTCTGCCCATTGATCGATGAATCCGAGCTGCTCGACTACCAGGCGGCCACCGATACGGCAGAGCAGCTGGCGGGCGCGCTGCCGGACGTGCGCATCGGGCTCATCCACGGGCGCCTGCCAGACAAGGAAAAAGATGCACAGATGGCGGCGTTTGCGCGCGGCGACACGCAGCTTCTGGTCGCTACGACCGTGATCGAAGTCGGCGTCGACGTGCCGAATGCCAGTCTGATGGTCATCGAGAACGCAGAGCGTCTGGGATTGTCGCAGCTGCATCAACTGCGCGGGCGGGTCGGGCGCGGCAGTGCGGTGTCCGATTGCCTGCTGCTCTATCAGAGCCCGTTGTCGCGACTGGCGAAAGAACGTCTACTGGTCATGCGTGAAACCAATGATGGCTTCGTCATTGCCGATCGCGACCTCGCGCTGCGCGGCCCGGGTGAACTGCTGGGAACCCGCCAGGCTGGCGCCGCGCAGTTCCGCATAGCCGATCTGAGCCGCGACGCCGCTCTGCTGCAAGACGTCCAGACCATCGCCGGGGCTTTGCTCGACAACCATCCGCTGGCTGCCGAAGCACTGGTCCGGCGCTGGCTGGCCGAGCGCGTGGAATACGGCAATGTCTGAGCTTCGGTCGAAATCACCGGTGCCATGTCGGTGGCTGACTCGGTTGACCTTATATGCCCGGCTCGCCCGAATGCATCGCCCTATCGGCACGCTCCTGCTGATGTGGCCGATGCTGTGGGCATTGTGGCTGGCCGCAGGCGGTCTGCCAGCGTTGGATGTCCTGGCCATTTTCGTGCTGGGCACGTTCGTGATGCGCTCAGCCGGTTGCGTGATCAATGATTACGCCGACCGCGATTTCGACGGTCACGTCGAACGGACACGCGAAAGGCCGCTGGCAACAGGCGCCGTCAGTCCACGTGAAGCGCTGGCCGTCTTCGGCGTCCTGCTCGCTCTCGCCTGCGTACTGGTGCTGGGTACGAATCGACTGACCGTACTGCTGGCCGTCGGCGGCGCGCTGCTCGCGATTACGTATCCGTTCGCAAAACGCTATACCTATCTGCCGCAAGTTCATCTCGGCGCCGCTTTCGGTTGGGCCGTACCGATGGCGTTCGCTGCGCAGACTGGCGCGGTGCCACCGTTGGCGTGGCTGGTGTTCTGCGCAGCAGTACTATGGGCCGTGATCTACGATACGGAATACGCGATGGTCGACCGCGACGACGACCTCAAGCTCGGCATCAAATCGACGGCCATACTGTTCGATGATGCCGATAAACTCATCATCGGCATCCTACAGCTGATGATGCTGCTCAATCTGGCCCTGATCGGCCAGCAAGCCGCACTCGGGACCGCTTTTTATGTGAGCCTGGGCGTCGCCGCATTGCTGTTCGGCTACCAGCAGTATCTCATCCGCGAACGCAGTCGTGCCGGCTGTTTCGCAGCATTCAAGAACAACAACTGGGTCGGCGGAATTGTCTTTCTCGGCATCCTATGGCAGGCCTCCGTGACCGGCTGAAGCCTCGCGTAGGACTGCTCGTTCAGCACCTCATGTCGCAGTGTCAACCAGATCGGACAGTTCGATCAGCGAGGGTTTGAATTTTCGCAACCCGTCACCGACAATTGGGGCCCCGACCCAACGGGCCACAATTAAACAATTTGGGAGGAGAGCATCATGAATCCCTTGGACAGCATTCCATTGACCGTCGCTTCGGGCGTCGTACTCGCCGTCATCCTGGCCTTCGTCGCCAAAGCCATCGCTGGCGCCTGAAACGCCGCCAGCTCGTCGCCCCCTCACCCAGTTCGGAGCAGGAACCATGGAAATCGCAATGATCGATCGCTGGCTGCATATCGTCGCCGGCGTCATGTGGATAGGCTTACTTTATTATTTCAATTTCGTGCAGGTGCCGGCCATGGCCGCCGCAGCTGCCGACAAGGATGGCCCCGGACCGGCCGCGATCAGCAAATATGTCGCGCCGCGAGCGCTGTTCTGGTTCCGCTGGGCTGCGCTCGTCACCTGGTTGACAGGCGCGTTCTATCTGGAAGCTGCGCCCCATTACTCGCTGGCCGGCGCTTTCATGCTCGGCATCGGCGCGCATAACGTCAGTCTGACGGCCATTGGTTTTGGCGCCTGGCTCGGTACTATCATGCTGCTGAACGTGTGGGGACTGATCTGGCCGAATCAGAAAAAGATTCTCGGTATCGTCAGCGCGACAGATGCGGAAAAAGCCAAAGCCCGGCGCGTTGCCTTTCTGGCCTCGCGGACCAACACCGTGCTGTCGATTCCGATGCTGATGTTCATGCAGGCGGGCGCTCACGGCATCCCGTTCTGAGCGTTCCTGACACCCTGGTTGAAAAGCCCGGCGAAGCCGGGCTTTTCTCAGCCGGCCGTATCAACTCTGCTCTCGACAAGCGCGGTCGACAGTCAGCACTTCAAGGGCGACGATCACGAAAGACAACAGCACTGGCATGATGCCCAGCTCGCCGCCTTCGAACAGCAGGTAAATCAGACCGCCCAGCGCGACGAAACATCCCGCGAGGGACAATATGAGGAACGCCTGCCTTGTCGGGTTCCGATAGGCCCTGATGGCAAATAAGACAATGAGTGCGCAAAGCGCCACAGTGGCGCTCGTTGCGATGACAACTTCCGGGTCGGCGTTATCGCGGTGTCCGGAAACGACCGCATTTCCGTAAAGTCCGATCAGTACGGCACCTAGTCCGACCCAAGCAGCCGCAATTGCCTTGCTAAACATGTGCACTCCAGGTCTTTCGGGTCGCGTTCATTTCAACATCGGTTGCAGGAGCTGCCAAAGCGCCCATCTGGAATCGGCGGCGGAGCGACGATGATTCCTTCTACGCAGCGCCGCACTGCATTCTGACAATCATTGATGAACGGCAACCAAACTCGATTGTTCGCATTGCGGATACAACAGTCCATGATGCTGTCTTCCCACCCTTCACTCTCGGCAACACGTGTGCAATTGTCGGTTGGCGGGCCACTTTCTGCACCGCCGGTCGGCCCGGTGCCATCTCCCGGCGCATGACCGCTGCTCAGCGCGCGACCGCAAGAACGGCCTTCACCACGATCATCCCACAAGTAAGCGTGATTACCTGGCATACCGCTCGCTGTGCGACTACATAGCCAGATGGCCAATCCGCTGGGATCACTCCAACGTACGGGATTGTTTTCGGCATAGACGTAAGGGTTGTCCCCGCCCGCCAACCCCAGTCGATCCGGCTGAAGATAGCGGCCGCTGCGGCCGTCATACTCACGCCAGCCATTGTGAGCGACAGCGAGCGTTGCGCGAAGCAGCCGTTGCCCGGGATAGGCCAGGCCCGTCAATCGATGCAGGAAAGGTGGCGACGCACCGATGAATGGCGGCAGCGGCTCGACGCTTTGCGCACGCCCGTTTTTGTCACTGGCTCCGGCCGGCGTGCCGAGGTGGTCAGGGTGAAGAAACATGAGCTGGCGATTGAATGCGCGGGCGACCGGCAGGTCATCGAGATAGAGCATTTCGTCCATGCTGTATGAAGTCGATCCAACGAAAGACGGGCTCGACATTGATTGCATGTCGACCTCGATCAGGCGGTCGAACTCGTCTTCATGATATTGACGACGGATTTCGACGGTGCCAGGTGCAGATTGCTCAACGCTGTGATCGGTGACGAGGTTGCCAGTTGCATCATGAATCAGCCGGTAGTCGAACTGTCCGCGCGGATTGTGCATCTGCGCCAGCCGCCCGTCGCCACCGTAGTCGAGACGGTAACCATCGACCTGCGAAACGCTCCCGCTGGCTGTCGTGTCATAGTCTGCAAGCAGTCCACCGGACGCATCGTGAATGGCGTCAAGCCGATTGCTGCCCGTGAGGTATCGATATTGCTCGACCGCGCCAGCGGTATGCGCCGATAATCGATTGCCATTGGCGTCATACGTCCAGGCCCATTCGCCCCACGGCCCGCGTGCCGCCGTCAGCCGCGAATGGACATCATAGTCATAGCGCTCGTTCAAGCCCGGGAAGTCCGGTCGATGCACCGCCACGATATTGTCAAATGCGTCATATTGATAAACACGGGCAAAGATCTTGTCGTAGCGCAACGCATTGAGCCGGTAGTCGCGATCGTAAGTCCGCGTCATTCGCACGCCGTTACCATAACGGAGCGCGCGTAGCGGGCCGAAAGGCTGGTAGCGTATGTCGTCGATGACAACCTGCCAGGGCTGCCCTGGTGACGCCGTCATTATCGAGGCAATGCGACCATGGTTGTCGTGCGTATAGGCGACACGCCGCCCGGACGGATAGGTCATTGTTGCCAGCTGGCCCGCGACAGTGTAGCCATAGCTCGTCACGTAACGCTGACCACTGAACGCGCGTTCCGTACGTGTAATCTTGCCGTGACTGTCATATTGATAGCGCGTTGTTCCGGAGGCGTCGATGCGCGAAGTCAGACGGCCGCGGGCATAACGCCCACCAGTCGCTTCGTCATATAAATACGATGCTGTCGTGCTGTCCGGATACGTCGTCGATGTCAATCGATTGAGTGCATCGTAGGTATGCAGCGTCTCACGATCATCTGCGTCGGTTTCACCGATGCGATTTCCTGCTGCATCAAAACGATACCGCGCTCGGCCGCTATCGGGACTTTCGCGCCTCACAAGATCACCGTAGCCGCTGTGCAATTGTCGGGTCATGACGCCAGCGGCATCCGTGAACAGAGCCTGTTCATCATGTACGCCATACGCCGCGCTTCGGATACCGCCGAGTGCATCGATACGCTGGCTTTCGCGCCCCAACGCGTCGTAAACGATGACCTCGGTTCGCGCAACGTCATTGCCGGACGAAGGACCTGACCTCGTAATCTGTATCGGCCGCCCGTTTGCGTCGTAAGCGTAGCGAGTGATTTGCCCTTCGCCACCTCGCGTCACCACCAGCCGATTATAACTGTCGTAGTCGCGCTCGAATTGCCGGAGCACTGTCGTACCGGCGCCGCGCACCTGTTCGCGCACGCGGTTACCCTGGGCGTCCAATGTGTAAGAGATGGCATTACCGTTGTCGTCGGAAACCGCAATCAAACGGTGCGCCGCATCGTAAGCGTAGTTGACCACGCTGCCGAAAGGCTGCGCGACACGCAGCAACTGCCCTGCAGGATCGTAGCTATAGGTGGTCAGAGCCTGGTCGATTTGCCGTGAAAGCAGCCAGCCACGTGGATGAAATCTCAGTGTCGTCTGCACACCGTTGGGATCGACCACTTGCAGCGCGCGGCCATGTGCGTCATGTGATTTGAATTGCCAGACGTGACCGAGTGCGTTGGTGATCCGTGAGAGATTGCCGGTCGCCTCGTCGTAATCGAAATCCGTATGGTCATCGACGTCGGTTCGTGGTCCGTCGATACGTTTCACCAGGCCATGCAATGCAAGCGGGCTGACATCTGTACCTTCTCCGTAGTAGGTATAAGTAGTGCGTCTGACATTGCGCGCTGCATCGGCCTCAAGCAGATCCACGTCTTCACGTTGCTTCAGCAGGCCACGCCAGTAAGATAGATTCGTCCGCCGGGTCGGTTTACCACCGGCATCCGTCAGTTCGATGCTCGACAGCAGGCCGATGGCCGGCTCAAACGTCTGCGTCGTCGTACGGGCGACCTCGGTGCCGATGGCTTCGACGCGCTCGGTCAGCCGGCCGTCCTCGGTATGGGAGTAACGCGTATTGACGCCATTGGCGTCGGTTCCGATGAACTTGAATCCGCGCTCGTCATAGCGGGTCGCGACACGATAGTCGGGACCGCAGGTCGTGCAATTGGGGCCGGTCACTGCCGTAATCAATCCAACCCCGGCCTCGAGAGCGACATTGAAGCTTCGAGTTTGCCCACGTGCATCGGTCACAGCGGTATAGCTCGGCAGATACTCGAAAGTCACTCGATCGACGCCGCCTGCATGCTCGCTCGAAATGGCTCGCCCGAGTTCATCGTACCGCCAGGTGGCATAGCGTTGGCCGAGCTCGTCGACGATACCCGTCAAGGCGGAGGGATCATGCAAGTCCTCATAGACGTAACTGCGCTGCGGTCCAAGCGAGTCGCTTGGTGTCGCGGGAGGATAGGTCACACTACGCAGATTATCGAAAGCATCGTAGGTATAACGATATGGCGCACTGGCGGCATCCGCGAAACCGGCAAGGCGCCCGCGGTGGTCATAGCTCAAGGACAACGCGCGACTGCCTGGCGCAACGATACGTTGCAGGCGTCCCGTGCCATCGTATTCCAGACTCACGCCGATGCCAGCGGGATCCGTGATCGCTGCCAGCTGAAACGACGTGCGGGTCGAGGTGGCGCCGCCGGCTAGTTGATATCGCTCACGCAGGCCATCGACAGTGCGCAATTCATACTGTTCAGCGGCGAGCTCACGCAGCGTATCGTTCACTGTCGCGTCCGACGCCCAGCGACCGTTACGACTGGTGAATGTAATCACGCGACCGTCGTCGCGATAGGCGCGTATCGAGCACACGCGGGTCAGTGCACTGCTGACGCAGTGACGCACCAGGGACCGTTCGTAGGTATGACTCCAGCGCGGCCCGAGACTGCCACTTATCACCGACTGACTGTTGTAATGACGTTCGAAGCGCAACAGACCGCGCTGCGTTCCAGCGTAATCGACCTCACGCTGATACTTGTTGCCGGTCACCGCATTGATCGGGTTGGAACCGTTGCTGATGGCCGGGCACTGCGCGCCAAGATTGCGTTCCGGAATGATGCCACCGGTCGCGCGACAGCCGGCGTTGGTCAGGACCAGTCGAGTAGGTACCGTACCGGACGGACACGCCGCACCACGGATTCGATTCAGCGTGAATACCGGCAGATTTCCGCGACGAAGATCGCGGCCTGCAGGCGGCCCGCCGCACGGCACGGTTGGCTCGAAATGGGCGGCCTGTTCGATGGCCGCGAGCGATGCCGCCGGCAGTTTCTCGAACAGGGTGATCGGGCCGCCGTTCAGCAGGCCGTTCCAGCCGCGGGTGACACCCTCCAGTGCGTAGGCGGTGCAACCCCGTCGCGCAGTGAAGATGTCGGCGAATTCATGCGTAAAGCCAAACCAATCGTCCCTGCCATCCGCGTCGATATCGTATTCGCCAAGATTGAATGGTATTTGCGCAAGGCGGGAGGTATACGGTTTGTCTCCTTTGATCGGCACCACTGCAGCGGCATGTTTGCGCAAGGCGCGCAGGCCGTCGCCAAATTCGGAGTAAATGCCCACGGGCACAGAACACGTCATTGGACAATCCCGCCTCGGCGCGCGCGCCGACCAGAATTCTGTCGGCGCGACGAAATCGGCTGCCGGCAGGGCCTCGACGCCGAACGTGATGGTTCCCAAAAGCGCTGACAGACTCACAATAGTCGTCCTTGACTGTGACATGTCCCGGTCCCTCGTGACGGAGTTGCCCGGATGTGGCCGGGTAACCTGAACGCGACATCCTGTCGCGGACTGATGCTTTACGGCTTAGCGAAGCCTGACGTGCACGATAGCGCGCCGTCGCGAGACCTGGGCAGCGCGTTTCGGGCGGATGCACTGAATGGAGAACGGGAAGAGTTCCCGCGTGGAGGCGCGCGTCGGCAACCCGCACAGAAACCGGAGACTGGGTTATCTCAACCAGTCGGTGACGCTGATTTAGCCAGCTGAGCTTCGTCGCGATAACGCTGCGCCAGCGCCATTGCTCGGGCTCGTGCCTGCACGCTCAGATTCGGCGCCAGCAGCGCCAGATTATCCGCTGCCAGCGGTTGGCCTGCCTCACTGGCGACGGTATAACGCGCGAATGCTTCGACCGGATCGACGGCGACGCCTTTGCCTTCGGCATACAAACAGCCAAGGTTGAGTGCGGCATCGCGACTGCCGCCGGCGGCAGCGCGGCGGTACCAGGCAACTGCCTGGTCGTAATCCTGGGGCCAGCCGACGCCCGCTTCGAACAGCATGGCCAGGGTCAGTTGGGCCGAAACCAGTCCGGCTTCCGCCGCTGTCTCGTAGAGTGCGCGCGCTTTCGCCGCATCCGCGGCAACGCCGCGCCCGAGTCGATAGAGTCGGCCAAGGTTGTAGGCCGCCCGTCGTTCACCCGTTTCCGCGGCGCGTTGATACCAGCGGACCGCTTCGACGAACGACAGCGGCCGACCCTGACCCCGTTCGTACATCAGGCCGACAGCGAACTGCGCCTCGGCCTGACCCTGCTCCGCTGCCTTGCTGAACCAGCCGAAAGCGTCGCGCTCGTTACGCCGCACGCCGCGACCGAAGTAATACATCTGACCGAGTCGATACTGGCTGTCGACCTGGCCAGCATCGGCCGCCTCGCGCAGGCGGGTCAGTGCGTCCGAATGCTCGCGCATTGCTGCTTCGGCGAACCAATGCCGCGCGCGCTCTGGGTCGGCAACGGTTCCGCGGCCTTTCTCGAGCATCAACGCGAGATTGTATTGCGCGCGGGCAAAGCCCTGCTCGGCGCTGCGCGCGTACCAGGCCAGCGCCTGTGTATCGCTGACCGTGACGCCTTCGCCACGCGCATACATCACACCGACAGCGAACTGTGCCCGCGCGTCGCCCGCCTTAGCCAGTGGTTGGAATGCGGCCATTGCATGCGGGAAATCAGCTGCCGCATAGAAGCCGACTGCCGCTTCGAACTCGGCCTGGGAAGCCTCTGCAGCGACCGTGCCGCGGCCCGTACCCAGGCCTATAATCAGGATCACACAGACTGTACAAAGGCGTTTCATGTCCGGAGATAGCGGCCCGCCGCCGCCGCCGCTGAAGGAGGCACGATGGCGTTGTCCGCGGTGATCATCACGCCGCTGCAGCGGCGCTGGCGGCTCATCGCGTGGTCCGCCCTGGTCGTGGTTGCCGGGCTCTCGCTCGCGCCCCTGTCGGCACCGCCGCAGACCCCGTCGGGCAGCGACAAGCTGGTCCATGTCGCCATGTATGCGGCGCTCATGTTCTGTCATGGCAGAGGCTGGCCCAGCAGGCGCTGGCCACTCATTGCGCTGACGCTCGCCGGTTTCGGTGTGGGTATGGAATGCCTGCAGCATTTTCTGCCGCTGCGCAGCGCCTCGCTAGCCGACGCGCTTGCGAATTCTCTCGGGGTTTCGATAATGCTGCTGGACTTACGTTGCCGGCACGCGCGGCACCATCGTACAGAGCCGCAACTGTTGGAATATACGGATCAGGATACGGATTGAACCCATGAGTACAAGCGAACACTCCCAACGACCACTGCACGGCATGCGTGTCGTCGAAGTCGGGCAACTGCTGGCCGGTCCGTTTGCCGGGACCATCCTTGGCTACTTCGGTGCCGAAGTGATCAAGGTTGAACCGCCGGACGGCGGCGACCCGATACGCGGCTGGCGCGAAGTACGCAACGGTACATCGCTGTGGTGGGCCAGCCTGGCGCGGAACAAGCAATGCGTGACTTTGGATCTGCGCAATCCACGCGGCCGCGAACTGCTCGGGGATCTGATCCAGAAAGCAGACGTCGTGATCGAAAACTTCCGGCCGGGAACGATGGAAAAATGGGGCCTTGGTCCCGACGATGTCAAAACAAGCAATCCTGGACTCATCTACGCCCGCATCTCGGGTTACGGTCAAACCGGACCATCGGCGCCTAAAGCCGGATTTGCCTCGGTGTGCGAGGCGTTTGGCGGCTTTCGCTATGTCAACGGCTTTCCCGGGCAGCCGCCGGTGCGGCCCAACCTCAGCATCGGCGATACGCTCGCCGGCATCCATGCTGCACTGGGCGTGCTGCTGGCGTACATCGGGCGGCAGCGCGATGGCATCGGTCAGGTCGTCGACGTCGCTATCTTCGAAGCGGTATTCAACCTGCTCGAGGCGGTCATTCCGGAGTTCGACGGTAATGGCGTCATTCGACAACCATCGGGATCGACCCTGACCGGCATCGTTCCGTCCAATACCTATCGCTGCGGAGACGATAAGCTGATAGTGATCGGTGCCAATACCAATCCCATGTTCAAACGCCTGGTCGAGGCGATGGGCCAACCGCAAATGGCAAGCGATCCGCGCTTCGCTAACAACGCGGGGCGCGTCATTTGTCAGGAAGAAGTCGATGGCGCAGTGGAGGCATGGACACGGACCTTGTCGCAAAGCGCAGCGCTTGAGATCCTCGACGAAGCTGCGGTTGCCGCAGGGCCGATATACGACGCAAGGGACATGTTCAATGACCCGCAATACCGCGCGCGCGGTCTGTTCCAGGAAGTGACCATCGATGGGCAGCCCCTGAACGTGCCGGCCATCATACCGCTGTTGGCGCGTACACCGGGTGGTACGGATTGGCCGGGTCCCGCTTTGGGCGCCCACAACGACGCTGTGCTCGGCGGGTTGCTTGGACTGAGCGCGAGCGACCGCGAGGCACTGGCGAAAGCAGGCATTATCTGACTTTGCCAAATGCGCTCGCCAGCGCTGCCGATTGCCTGTTCGCTTATGGCACCCTGCTGTTTCCGGAACTCTTCGCCGCCGTCTGCGGCGAAACGCGCACGCTGCACGCGGCGCGTCTCGATGGCCATAGCCGCTATCGCGTCCGTGGGGAGCATTATCCGGCACTGGTCGCGCGGTCCGGCGGTTACACCCGTGGGGTCCTGTATGAAGGCCTGACCGCCGTAGATTGGCAGCGGCTCGACGACTACGAGGGAACGCTCTACGAGCGCCGCGCAGTGATCGTCACGGTGCTGACCGTGCCATCGTCTGGCGAGCAGCGCCGAGCGGCCTGTACTTATCTGCTTGCCGACAGGTACCGCTATCGGCTCGAACGCAGACACTGGTCGGCTGCCGCATTCGCGAGTCATCATCTGGCGGCCAGCCTCAAACTTTTGACCTGACGGTTGCAAGTTGCGATGCGCTCCGCCCTGCCTGTTGCGTAATCCCCGTTCTCTGGCCCGATTGGCGGCGCACTTACCGGCGACGAATACGTGTGGCCGGTTTACAATGCGCCGCGTCCAGAGATCCGCAACAAGGTCACGGTTGGTGGTTACCGGTACCGGCGTGGCATCGGTCACAAAACGTCCCAACGAGGAGTCGATAGATGAAGCTGCGCCTGCTCGCCTGGCTGTTGGCCGTGAGCTCGGGATTCGCGCTCTGCCCCGCCGCCCAGGCTGCGCTGCCGACACCCGTCGCCCAGCTTCTGACGCGTTACAAGATCCCGGTCGAAGCGGCCAGTATCCTGGTTCAGGCTGTCGACGAAGACACCCCGCGGTTGGCACTGAATGTCGACACGCCGCGCAATCCCGCTTCGACCGTCAAACTCGTCACGACCTGGACCGCGCTCGACAAGCTCGGCCCAACGCATACCTGGCCGACTCAACTGTACGCAACCGGGCCGGTACGCGACGGTGTCCTGCAGGGCGATCTCGTCATCAAAGGTTTTGGCGACCCGTATTTTGTCCTCGAGGACTTCTGGGCCATGCTCGGCCAATTGCGCCGCCAGGGCATCCGCGAGATCCGCGGCGATCTCATCGTCGACGAGACTTATTTCGTCGTTGAAGAAACCGATCCGGGCGCGTTCGATGGCCAGGCTTATCGCCTCTATAACGTGCTGCCAAGCGCCCTGCTGGTGAATTTCAAATCGATTGAATTCGTGGTCCGGCCAGACGCCGCTCACGGCGGCGTCGCCATCACGACCATCCCTGAGCTGCCGAATCTGACCATCGTCAATAAAGTGAAACTCGTCCAGGGCGCCTGCTCCGGTAACGCCGTGCGCCTGTACATGAACGTGCCCGATCCAACGACACCTGAAACTGTCGCTTTCTCAGGCTCGCTGCCATCCGGCTGTGCTGCCATCCCGTTGCCGCGCAGTGTCATGCGCGCACCGGCTTACGCTTTCGGCGTCTTCAAGAGCTTGTGGCAACAATGGGGGGGAAGCATCCAGGGCAACTACCAGGTCGCGGCGAAACCACCGGGCGCACGCTTGCTGTTAACCTGGCATTCGCGCGAACTCGGTGAACTGATCCGGCCACTGAACAAGTGGAGCAACAATGTCATGACACGCATGCTGCTCTACACCGTCGGCGAAAAAGCGAATCGTACGCCGATTACCCGCGCCGAGGCCGGTGCGGCGCTCGTTCAGCATCTCGGCAAGCGCGGACTCGACACCACCGGACTCGTGATCGACAACGGTTCAGGGCTCTCGCGAACGACCCGCGTCTCGGCACGATTCATGGTCGATCTGTTGCGCCACGCCTGGCATCAACCGACCATGCCCGAGTACCTTGCGTCGCTGTCGATCGTTGGCAAGGACGGCACCACGCGCAAACGCTTTCGGAGCGGCGCCGAGAGCGGCCGAATGCATTTGAAAACCGGCAGCATCGACAAGGTGTCGGCAGTCGATGGCTACGTGCACACGCAGTCAGGGCGCACGTTCATCGTCTCCGTGATGATCAATCATGCGCGGGCAAACTGGGGCGCCGGCGCCGCTGTCGGTGACGCGGTTCTGGCCTGGGCTTTCCGCCAGCATTAGCGATCAACTGTTGCGAGTGTCTCCAGCGCCTGCGTCATGCGAGTGAGGATCTCGTCCAGCAGGGAGCGCGAGGTAGCGAAATTGAGGCGCACATGGCCATGGCCCTCGGCACCGAAAGTGCGTCCATCGCTGAGCGCGACTCGCGCAGTCGTGAGAAAGAATTCACACGGTTCGCACGGCAGTGCCAACGATCGCAGATCAAACCACGCAAGATAGGTCGCTTCGGGCGCGAAATGGCGCACCTGTGGCCACTGCCGCGCAGCGTACGCTGCAACGTGATCGCGATTGTCGCTGAGATAGGCGACTACTTCGTCCTGCCAACCCTGCGCCGCCGTCCATGCCGCGCTGACCGCGGCAACACTCATGGTGTTGGTACCGCCGCGCGTGTGCGAGGGCAGAACGTCAAATCGATTGCGCAATTCGGTACTGCCGAAGTGCGCAAACGCCATGCACAACCCGGCAATATTGAAGGCCTTGCTTGCCGACATCAGCGTCACAGTTCGCGCGGCGACTTCGGGCGACAGCGTCGCGATTGGAATATGGCGAGTCCCTGCCAGCACGAGATCGGCATGAATTTCATCGGATACGATAATCAAATCGTAACGACAGGCGAATGCCGCAAGTTGCTCGAGTTCAGCGCGAGTAAAAGCACGTCCGGTGGGATTGTGCGGATTACAGAGCAGCAGCAGCCGCGTACCGCCATCGACGGCCTGCGCCATCTGTTCGAAATCGATTTCGTAGCGCGTTGGCCCGGGAACGAGCGGGCACAGCACAGCCCGCCGCCCCGTTTCACGCACGGCATGCAGAAACGGCGGATAAATGGGGGTCTGGATGATGGCGCCGTCGCCTCCAGCAGCCAGCGTCTGCAGACAGAGATAGAGACCCTGCACGACGTCGTTCAAGACCACGACCTGCCCGGGCTCGATCGCCCACTGATAGCGCTCGGCAGCTCGCTCGACAAACAGCGCCTGCAGACGGTGCGCACCCGGATAACCGAGATCGCGCGCAACCAGCCGGCCGGCGAGGGCATCGCGTATCGGCGCCGCGATCTCGAAATCCATGTCGGCGACCCAGGCCGGCAGGACATGGGCCGGATAATGAGACCACTTCGCGCCGGATCGACGACGCAGCGCCGCTTCAGTGAGGTCGTCGATGATCATGGGCGAAGTGTACCGGCTCTCCGTTGAGTGCGCTAACCGAAGCTCGGCGGTTGCCATGATGAACTTCTGACGTTTGCTGTCACGGCGTAGAATCGCCTGACGTTCATGGCGACCAGGGAGCCCATCATGCACATCCTCATCACCGGCCATAGTCGTGGACTTGGTGCCGCACTCGCCGCCGGACATCTCGCCCGCGGCGATACGGTATCTGGCTTGAGCCGGGGCGAACTGACACCGCAGGCGCGACTGCACCAGGAACGCTGCGATCTAGCCGTAAGCACCGATATTGCGCCCGCACTCGAAAGACTTTGCGGCGAGCGGATTGCGATCGATCTCGTTTACTTGAATGCAGGCGTACTCGGGCGCATTGCCGAACTGCCGGCGACCGCGCTTACTGATATCGAAAAGGTGCTGGCCATCAATACCTGGGCCAACAAACACATCATCGACTGGTTCATCGCACGCGCTGCGCTACCGAGCCGGATCATTGCGGTTTCTTCCGGCGCAGCCGTCGTGGCGCAACACGGCTGGGCCTCTTACTCATTATCCAAGGCGGCGTTGAACATGCTGATGCAACTCTATGCGCTGGAGCAGCCGGCCTGTCAGCTGCTCGCGCTCGCGCCGGGTCTGGTGGATTCCGCCATGCAGGCAGAACTTCGCGAAGTCGACGCCACGCGATTCCCCTCGGTTGCCCGACTGCACCGGGCACACGGTACTCCCGACATGCCCGCAGCCGAGACGACGGCCGCACGCATCATCGCGTTACTGCCGCAACTGGCGACGGTGGCAAGCGGTAGCTACGTCGATTTGCGCAAGCTATAGAAAGCCCGGTCAAAAACGCTGTTCACGGCGCTTCGCTGATGCGTATCGGTGCGCCGCGTCCGATGCCAAGAAACTCGGCGGCGTTCTGCTCGGCCCGCGCAATTTCGAGAACACCAAAAGAATTGACCAGCGCGACCAGCGTGCCCGGGCTGACGTCGCCATACGTTCGGCCACAGCCGATATCGTGGCCGCCGGCGTGCACCAGCGGGCGCTTGAACTGGCCAAGCTCCGCACCTTCGATGTTGGTGATCAGATTACCGAAATGATCGGTCGTCATGACCACACCGACATAGTGATTGCCACGCCGAGCCGCCGGTTCGACGATCGACGGCACGTAATCGCTGGTCGCTCGGCCGCAAGCGCCCGCTGTGAGCTGACCGCTGGCGAGCATCGCCGCGAGCGGCGCGAAAATATCGCGGCCATGAAACGTCGCGCTGGTATCGGGCAGGCGATGCAGATCGATGATGTTGTCGGGCACGTGATAAGCGCGCGCCTGCGAACGGTCGATGACTTCGGCCAGCAGACCGTTGTCCGGTGCGAGAAACGCATGGCCGTTACCAATCGCTAGCAGTACGCTCCGATCCGTGCCGACCCCCGGATCGACAACAGCCAGGTGAACCGTGCCTGGCGGGAAATAGTGATACGATCGCGCAATCCAGAAACCGGCTTCCGCGGGCCAGTGCACATAGGCCTCATGGGTCAGATCGATCACCCGCGCGGCCGCATAGCGACTCGCAATGACGCCTTTCATCGTGCCGACGAACGGCCCCCGGTGGCCGAAATCCGTGGTGACCGTGATGACTCCGCAAGGTTTGAAACTGTCGCTCATGGCTCCCCCGCCCGTTATCGCTGCAACTGTGAACCCGCCACCGCGCCGGCAGCCCAGCGCCGCCGACAGAATGGGCGAGCACTGGCCTCGACGCAAGCGAGAACTGCATGACCGGTGGCACGCATGAATGTGCCGGATAGCGAGCGCAGCGGCTGGGAGACAATCGCCTGCCCTATCTGCGAGAGTACACATTTTGCCCCGCTGTTCGTCAAAGCTGGCGAACCGTTCGTGCGCTGCATCGATTGCGGTTTGACCCTGATCAATCCGCGCCGCAGCAGCGCCGAGATCCGCGCGCGCTACGACGCCGGTTACAGCGCTGGCTATACGCGCAAAGCCGACAAGAAACTCCGCCGAAGCCGGCGCCGCGTGCACCGACTCACGCGCGAGTACGGGCTGCGCGGGCGCTGGTTGGATGTCGGCTGTTCGGCGGGCTTCGTGGTCAAGGCGGCTGCAGAAGCGGGATTCGACGCTTACGGTGTCGATATCGAAACCGGCGGGATTGCTTTCGGCCGTACGCAACTCGGATTAACCGGGTTGAGCTGCGGCGTACTTGAAGAGCAGTGCTATCCCTCAGCGCATTTCGCCGCCATCACCGCTTATGACGTCATCGAGCATGTGCCGGATCTGAACGGTTTCGTCGCCGAACTTAAACGGCTGCTCGCGCCGCACGGCGTGCTCGATCTCGGCACGCCCGACATCGGACACTGGCGCGTCCCGCGCAAACTTGAAACCTGGCCTGAATTCAAGCCTTCCGAGCATCTGTATTATTTCGATAACCAGACACTGGGCCGCCTGCTGGCGCGCCACCAGCTGCGCATCGATCGACAGCGGTTTGCACTCAAACCTGGCTTGAAAGTCTGCGTCGTGCACGTTTGACCGAAACCATCGAGATACCGGTGTGGCTGCTTGCGCTGCTGCTCGCCGCGGGCGGCTGGCTGCTGCTCGAACGCATTCTCGTACCGAGCGTGCGTTGGGTCTTTCGGCGCAAGGTCAATCAGGCGATCGACGAAATGAACCGTCGACTGCGCCTGGAACTGCCACCGTTCAAACTCAATCGCCGGCAGGTGCTGATTGATCGGCTGATCTACGATGCGGCTGTGCTCGAAGTCGCCCGCAATTGGGCTCAGGCGCAAGGCGTACCGCAGTCCGTTGCCATTGAAAGAGTCCGCCAGTACGCGACGGAAATCTGCCCTTCTTTCAACGCCTACATGTATTTCCGCGTCGGCAACTGGATTTCGCGTGGACTGGTGCGCCTGTTCTACTGGGTGCGTGTGGTCTACGCCGACAAAGCGGCATTCCTCGGCATTCCAGCGCGATCGAGCCTCGTCTTCGTCATCAATCATCGCAGCAACATGGATTACCTGCTTGCCTCGTACATGGCCGTCAGGCACGCCGCACTCTCTTATGCCGTTGGTGAATGGGCGCGCGTATGGCCGGTGCAGCAGCTGATCCGGTCGATGGGCGCCTACTTCGTGCGCCGCGGTTCGGGCGACGAACTCTATCGTAAAGTCCTCGCCCGTTACGTGCAGATGGCTCTTGAAGGAGGGATTGTTCAAGCCGTTTTTCCGGAAGGCGGCTTGAGCCGCGACGGTCGCCTGCGCGCGCCGAAACTCGGCCTCATCGATTACATGGTGCGCGGATTCGACCCGAAACAGGACCGCGATGTGGTGTTCATTCCGGTCGGTATCAACTACGACCGCGTGCTTGAAGATCGCACTTTGCTGCTGGAAGCGCGGTCCGACGGACGGCGCCCAAGTGTGCTTGTCGCCGTCGGCAATACACTCGGATTCGTATCAAAGAATCTCACATTGGGGATGCGCAATCGATGGCGCCGCTTTGGCTATGCTGCGGTTCAGTTCGGCCGGCCGTTGTCATTGCGTCAGTATTGCAGCGAGCGCGGCATCGATTTTCGCGATGGGTCCCAGGATGACCGCTTTGTGCAGGTTGCCCATCTTGCGGAGACATTGTCAGCGCAGGTCGCCGCGATCATTCCGGTGTTGTCAGTGCCCCTGATCGCGCTGACGCTGCGCGACAATCCCGCTCAAGCTTACAGCGAAGCGGAACTCCGCGCCGCTATTCAGCAACGCCTCGATCGGCTGCGCCAAGGCGACGCCGGACATCTCATCTTCGATGCCGCCAACAGCTACGCGGTCGACAACGCGATCCACATGATGTGCATACGGCACCTGCTTCTGGCGGAGGATGGTCAGCTGCGGATCAATCCTGCTGAGATGGCCTTGATCGACTATTACGCGCGAACGATCGAACATCATTTCAGTGCCAACGAAAGTATTCAAAGCGCCGACAGGAATTCCTCGAACTTGCCTCCCGGCCCAGGCGGAAGCGACGCCACTGGCACCAGTTCGATGCGATAGGGATAGCCCAGCGCCAACCGCGCCAGTTCGCACACACGGTCCGCCTCCTGCAGCGTCAAGGGCCGTTCCAGTACGAGCCGGATCTCGATGGCATCGAGGCCGGTCTGCACGTACTGACACTGGCGCACCGCGGCGACAGCACCGATACGTTTCAGTGCCACGGGCCAATAGGTCGTGCCGTCAGGCCGCCGCGCCAGATGACGGACGCGACCACGAACCTCTGCCAGTACCGGCGACGAGCGACCGCATGCACAAGCATCGCCACTGCTGGCATAGTCGCCCAGTTCGTAGCGGACCAGGGGCGTCGCGAAATTATGCAGCGACGTCACGATGACCCGCCCAAGCATGCCCGGTGGCGTCGGCTGGTCATCGTCGTCGAGCAATTCCACCAGCACATTCTCGCTCTGCACGTGCAGACGCGCCTGCTCGCGGCAGCGAAACGCGATATGTCCGACTTCGCCCGCCGAATACAGGTCGCTGCAACGAACGCCCCAGCGAAGCTCGAGCGTGCGCTCGAGCTCGGCCGGTACCGGCTCGAAAGCAAAACGGACTTCCTCGAGTGCGGGCGGACGTTCCCCAAGCTGTTCCAGCACCGCCGCTGCGACTGTCGGGCTCACCAGCAGATAGTGTGGATCGAACGCCTGCAGCCACCTGGCTATAGCGGCTATCGGCTGCGCAATATGGATGGCCGAGGCCGGCCCGGACGAATACAGCACTTCGACCGGCACACCCCAGCTCGGTAGTCGCACGCCACGTGGCTCGTCTGCAAGCGCCGGCAGATAGCGCACGACACCGAGGCGTTTGCCGAAATCACGCTGTTGCCAGTGATGCTCGCGGATCGAAAGCGCCTCCCACACCCGACGAGTCATCTGTGTCGTATGCAGTGATATGGGTGTCCCGGTCGAACCGGAAGTTTCCGCTTTCAAGGCCGGATGATGCGACGGTGGAAGGGACGGCGCGCACAGCCGCAACGCGTGCTGACGCAAGTCCGCCTTGGTCAGCATTGGCAAAGTCCGCCAATGCGACCAGAACGTCGCCGGGTCCTCGACAGCAGCGCTGAGCTGCTCGACCTGAGTCCGCCAACCCGCATACCACGGGACCCTATCGGTGGCCCATTGCAGCAGCAGCGTCAATTGGCGTCGTTGGCCGGCAGCCAGAGCCGCCTGCGACAGGCGCTCGCAGTCGGCAAACCCTGCCACCAGGGACTTCAGGTCGCGCTCAGGTACGGCACAACAGGCGGGCCAGTACGGCATGCCTATGCGACGGCCACGCTTATGGCAGAAACCAGTTCGCCGGACGCTTCTCGAAGTAGCTCGCCAGACCTTCCGCAGCTTCCGCCGATTGTCGCTGCGTGGCGTGCTCGTCGACCAGACGTGCAAACTCGGCGTCCGTGACCAGAGAATCAGACTGCTTGAGCGCGCTCCGCTTCGACAACGTCATGGCGCCAGGTGCGACGCTCAGCAGGCTATCGATAATCGGCGCGGCGGCGGCATCGAGCTGACCAGGCGCACAGAGTTCATGAACGAGACCGATAGCTCGCGCCTGCGCTGCGTCAAAGCGCTCGCAGGTGAGCGCATAGCGCCGGAGCTGGCGGATGCCGATGGCGCCGATCAGTTGCGGAAAAATGATTGTCGCCACCATACCCCAGCGCGCCTCGCTGATGGCGAAGCGGGCAGTACTTTCCGCAATCACGATATCGCAGGACGCGATGACCCCGGTGCCACCACCCATGCAGGCGCCCTGGACGAGCGCGATGGTCGGTTTGTCGAGTTGATTCAGCCGGCGCAGCGTCAACGCTGTCGTGATCGAAGCCAGATGGTTCTGCGAGGCATCCATCTGCGCGACCTTGGCCAACCAGTTCAAATCGGCGCCCGCCTGAAAATGTGCACCCGTGGCGCGAATGACCACGACCCTGACTCGTGGCGACGCCGCCAGTGCCTCGACCACATCGCCGAGCGCTCGGAGCATCTCCATATCGTAGGCATTGTTCACTTCAGGTCGATTAAGCGTCAGCGTGATGACACCTCGTGCGTCCAACTGATGCAGCAGTACCGGCTCGACCATGGGGCTGTCCTCGGCAATGAGTGCTGGCTGCTCAATCATAGTCGCAAATCGCGACGGTACCGCCATTGCGGGCAAACGCAATGGTCATAGCAGCTGGCAGGAGATGTATAATTTTGAATGAACATTCGATTATTAACAGATTCCGCCGCTGCAGGAAAGTCGCGGCGAGCCGGGGGAGATGACAGTCTTGAGTTCCTACCTTTGTGGCCTCGATATAGGCGGTACATTTACCGATTGCGTGCTGATGGACGACAGCGGTCAATTGACCATCGCCAAGGCACCTTCGACACCAGCTAACTTCGCCGAAGGTGTGATCGAGGCCATCTCACGCGCCGCGAAAAAAATCGGCATGGATCTGCCGCAATTGCTCGATTCAATCACGGTGCTCGCGCACGGTACGACGGTCGGCACCAATACGATCATTCAGCGCCGCGGCGCCAAAGTCGGCCTGATCACGACCAAAGGCCATAATGACGTCATTCATATCATGCGCGGCTCGCGTGGGCTGGCCGGCCAGGACATCAAGCTGATCGTGCACATTCCGGAAAGCAGCAAACCGGAACCGCTGATCCCGAAACGTCTCATCCGAGGTGTCTCGGAGCGAGTCGACTGTTTTGGCAAAGTTGTCGTTGAGCTCAACGAGGACGAAGCGCGCCAGGCGATCATCGAACTGCGCGATGCCGGTTGCGAGGCGCTTGCCATCTGCTGCCTGTGGTCGTTTCTCGAGCCGAAACACGAACTCCGCATCAAAGCGCTTGCCCTGGAGCTGGCGCCGGCACTCTATATCACGTGCTCGAGCGAACTCGCGCCCAAGTGGGGCGAATACGAACGGACCACGGCAGTCGCGTTGAATGCCTACATCGGCCCGGTCACTGTTGGTTATGTGACGCGACTCGATCGCCAACTGAAGGAAACCGGCCTCAAACCACCGCTGCAGATCACACAGTGCGCCGGTGGCACGATCACCGTGCGCAAAGCGCAGGAAGCGCCGCTGCTGACCCTCGACTCCGGCCCGGTTGCCGGTGTCACCGGTTCGGTCTTTCTCGGCCAGCTGATGAATACCCCGAACATCATTACGACCGATCTCGGCGGCACGTCATTCGACGTCGGCGTCATTCACAATAGCGCGCCTATTGTTTCCTACAAGAGCCTCGTGCATCAGTACGAATATTTTCTGCCGAAAGTCGACGTGCAGACACTCGGCACTGGCGGCGGTAGCAAAGTCCGCATCGACAAAACCACGCGCAGTCTGCGCGTCGGACCAGACAGTGCCGGGGCCGATCCGGGTCCGGTCTGCTATGGCAAAGGCGGCACCGTACCAACAACGACCGACGCCGACCTTGTCCTTGGCTATCTCGATCCAAATAACTTCGCTGGCGGCACCATCAAGCTCGACCGCGCCGCGTCGGTGGCAGCGCTGCAGCTGCTGGCCGACGAGATCGGCATGAGTGTCTACGAACTGGCGAGCGGTGTGGCGACCATCGCGGAATTCCAGATGGCCGATCTCATCCGCAAGATGACCGTGACCAAAGGCCTCGATCCGCGCGAGTTCGTCGTCTACGCCTTTGGCGGCGCGGGCCCGGTACACATGGGTGTCGCGGCGCGCGAACTCGGAGTCGCCAAAGTCATTGTTCCGCAAGGCGACACAGCTGCTGTCTGGTGCGCTTTCGGCGCCGCTTCGGCCGACATCCTGCACGTCGATGAACAGGTCAACATCATGTCCTCGCCGTTCGAACTACCAAAAGTGAACGCGATGCTGACCAGCCTCTACGACAAAGGCCGTGCGCATCTGCTCGAAGATGGCGTCGATGCCTCTCGCCATCACTTCCGCTTCTCGATTGACATGCGCCATCGCGGGCAGATCAACGAAGTCGAAGTCGACCTCGATAGTGGCGTACTCGACCAAACCGACCTCGACGGCCTTCGCGAACGTTTCGTCGCGCGCTATGAACGGCTCTACGGCCATGGCGCTGCACTACGTGGTGCGCGCCTGGAAATGGTGACGTTCCGCTGCCGCTCTTCAGCCGTCTCGCTCAAACCCAGACTCATCGCCGCCACTGAACTGACGGACGTCATTCCACCCGACGCGCAGACCGGCACCCGTGACATCTACTGGGCCGAGTGGAAACGCCTTGCGCCGACACCGATATTCAACGGCTACGCATTGAAGCCCGGCAACGCCATCGTCGGCCCCTGCGTCGTCGAGACCACGACAACCTCGATGGTCGTTCACCCCCAGCAACGCATCGCCGTCGACGCACTGGGCAACTTTCTGATCGATCCGAACTGGAATTGATCGTCAAAAGCCGAATAAGCCGAGATTGAACCATGCCCAATACTTCCAATCGTCTCGCAGCGGCAGATAGACTGCTGCGGAGGCGACCTCTCGCGCCAGCGGGCCACGGATGGTACAGCGCAGTGCGAGCGGAAGTGAAGTCGACCAGGGATGGGCGACGTAACGTGAGCCGAAGCAGCAGTCTATCTGCTGCGGCCCACAACGAAGCCGCTGCCAGGAAGGGGCCAGCCCGACGTCACCTCGTTCTGAGTCGCGACTGTTGTGTGGTTAGCACTGCACTTAGGTCGCGGCCGGAACTACGGCACTATCGCGTTACGCAGACCGACACTACATTCTGAAAGGGGACAGTCCATGCCACGTATCAGCGAAATGACCGATGTCGACTTCAATGGCGTCGAGAATCCCTATGTCCCGCCGAAAGTGCTGCGCCTCTCGCCCAAGCTCACGTTGCATCAGCGCTGGGATGAGAACGTCGATCCGGTCACGTATGAAGTCATCCGCCACAACCTGTGGCAGATCAACGAAGAACACGGTGCAACGATACAGCGCCTCTCGGGATCGCCGGTTGCGATGTATGCACTCGATCTCAATCCGTCGATTCTGACCGAGGACGCCGAGTTTGTGTATTTCGGGCCCTACATGCAGTACATGTCCGGCGTGACCGACACTCAGGTCAAGTGGACCATGGAGTTTCGCAGCGACAACCCCGGCATCAATGAAGGCGACATGTTCATTGCCAATGATCCATGGGTCGGTGCCGCGCATCAACAGGATGTCATGCTGCTGTGCCCGGTATTCTGGGAGGGCGAACTGTTCTGCTGGGTGACGAATTGCCTGCACCAGTACGACATCGGTGGCATCACGCCTGGCAGTTTCTGCCCAGCAGCTGAATCGGTTTACGAAGAAGGCATCATGCTGCCGCCGCTCAAGATCATCGAGAACTACGAGATCCGGCGCGACATCGAAGCCGTATATCTGCGCGCCTCGCGCAAACCACAGCTGGTCGCTCTCGATTTCCGCGCACAGATTGCCGGCAATACGACGGCGCGCGATCGGGTGCTGGAGCTGATCAAGCGCTATGGCGCCGAAACCGTCAAAGGCGTGATGAAACGCGTGATCGATAATTCCGAGAAATCTTATCTCGACAAGATGTCCCGCGTCCCTGACGGCGAGTGGTATGACCGCACTTACATCGAAGCTTGTCGCCCGGGCGATCGCCGTACCCATCGCGTCGTGCTCGGCATGAAAAAGGAAGGGAATAAACTCACGTTTTACAACGACGGATCGGCACCGCAGGAAGGCGCGATGAATGCGACCTATTCGGGCTGGCGCGGTTCGATCATGGTCGCCGTCAACGAGCTATTGTGCTGGGATCAGTATTTCGCCTGTGGCGGCGCGTTGCGTCATATCGAGTTCGACCCGACACCTGGCACGCTGAACTGTGCAAATTTTCCTGCCTCTGTGTCCACGGCGCCGATACAATCGATGGAAATCTCGCTCTATCCGGCCTACAACGTCATCTCGAAAATGATCTATCCGGATGTCGAGCTCAGGCGCGACATCATGTGCATCGGTGGCACCAGCCAGTGGCCGGCGACGCTGTTCCGTGGCATCGATCAATGGGGTGAGCGCTACGGTTATCTGCTGGTCGACCCGATAGGTGGCGCTATCGGCGCGTTCTCCATGGCTGACGGCATCAATACCGGCGGGCAGGCACGGACACCGATATGTCAGCTGCCAAACATCGAGCACACCGAGCAGAGCTTCCCCGTACTGTTCCTGTATCGCAAGGAATTGCCGGATTCGGGTGGTGCCGGGCGCTATCGTGGCGGTCTCTCGGCAGAATCCTGCTTCATACCGCACAATACCGATTTCATTACACAGGACACGCTTTCGTCCGGCAACGCAACGCCGACTTCACCTGGCATGATGGGCGGGTATCCGTCGACGACCAACGCCTACATGTTCCTTCGCGACAGCGACATCTTTGAGCGCATGGCGGCCGGCACGATGCCGAATGACACCAGCGAAGTCGTCGGACGCGAGGAAATCCTGCAGTTGCGTCAGGAGAACTTTCAGCAGAACGGTGCCGACGTTTACGCGGTACGCTGGACAGGTGGCGGCGGCTTCGGCGATCCGTTCGATCGCGCGGCGGCCGATATCGATCAGGACCTCGAAGACTATGCCATCACACCGGCTGCAGCACGCTCCATCTACGGTGCCATTCTCGACGAAGGTGGCATGGTCGACGCCGAGGCGACAGCAGTCGAGCGCGCGCGCATTCGCTCGAGCCGTTTGAACGGCGGGGCGGGACTGTCGCGTCCGGGTGAGCTGTTGTTCCAGGCAAGCAGCTGCCTGGATGCACGACACGATGCCGATGGTCATTACTGGGCCTGCGGCAAATGTTCAGCGGATCTCGGTCCGCTGCACGAGAACTACAAGATACACTGTATACGTGAAGACAATCCGGTCTCGAGTTCGAATCCGCTGATTGGCGACCCGTCGCGTTACATCGACGACGCCGTGACTTTCCGCCAGTTTTTCTGTACCGGTTGTGGTTCACTCATCGACAACGAAATAGCGGTCGCAACGGACGTCGTGCTGCACGATCTGATCCCGGCGCAGGTAGCGGCACAATAGGCGCGCCTCGACGATTCAACATCGCGGCCCAGCTTGCGCTGGCCGCGGTGCTGGCCGCGCACCTGTCCGGGTGCGCGACTCCTGCCGGGAAATTCCTTGCAGACGCAGCTGAACGCGGGCTCGTCGCGCAGGAATTCGGCGCCGGAGCGGATAAAGTACTCGTATTCCGCCGTGGTATGCCAGTTGCCGGCGTGCCGGTGCATGTCTATTTCGACGGCGATGGCACGCCGTTGCGCTCGCGTCTGCAACCAACAGCCGATCCGACCACTCGTACTCACCTGATCCTCGACCTGATACAACGTGACAATGCGCCCAGCCTGCTGGTCGGTCGCCCGTGCTATTACCGCGATAACAGTACCTGCGATCCAGCGTTATGGACAACGGCACGCTACAGCGAGATGGTGGTCGCAGCGATGGCCGCTGCGCTGAACCAGGCGCTGGCTGCGCTGCCGGACTCACCGGTAGTGCTGATCGGCTACAGCGGCGGCGGCGCGCTCGCCATGCTGATCGCGCCGCGTCTGCGCCGGGTCGATCGCGTATTGACCATCGTCGCCAATCTCGATGTCACCGCCTGGGCGAAACATCATCGCTACCCACCGCTGGCGGATTCGTTGAATCCGGCTGACGCACCACCGTTACCGGCAAGCGTGCGTCAGATGCACTGGTTCGGCGAACGCGACCTGCAGGTGCCGGCAGCGTTGATGCGTGCAGCGGTAGCACGACAGAGTGATGCACGCTGGCGCGTCATTGCAGGGTACGACCATGCCTGCTGCTGGGCCGCGGCGTGGCCTGACTTGCTGATGGAAGGATTGACGAATGAGCCCTGAACCGGCGTTCAACGTCGCGGAGCGACATCCGTCCGGGTTACTCCACAGAACCTGCCGTTTTCAATATCACAACCGCCCCCAGCAGCGCCGCTGTCGGCGCCAGAATGACGCGAGTCGGAATCGCCGACACATACGCGCTCTGCAGACCTTTGGCCTCGAAACACGCACGAAAACGGCTGCCTGCGATGAGCGGCAGCAGACGCGGCACGATGCCGCCGCCGATATAGACACCACCTTGCGCGCCGACCATTAGTGCAACGTCACCGGCAACGGCGCCCAGGATGGCGAGAAACAGTTCGGCCGTTCTCCGGGCGCGCTCATCGCTCCCGCTCAACGCGGCGGCGACGATATCAGCAGCACTACGCATGGCGGCCGCAGCACCTTCGAGTTCGCCAAGTGCAGAATGAATTGCAGACAGTCCTGGCCCGGAAAGTAACGCTTCATTGCTGAGTCGCGACACGGTACGACCCAGGATGGCAGCGATGGCGCGCTGCTCGGCGTCCTGCGGTGCGAAACCGACATGGCCACCCTCGCCTGCCAGCGCGAGCCAGCGCGTTCCAGTCGGCACGAGGGTTGCGACGCCGAGACCGGTGCCAGGCCCGAGTACAGCCAACGGCCGGCCGAGAACCGGAGGCAGCGCACTGCCAATCAGGCAACTATCGTCGGCGGCAAGCTCGGGCAGGGCAACCGCCAGCGCTTCGAAATCGTTGACGAGTACCAATCGCTCGACGCCGAGGGTGGCGGCGAGCTGTGCGCGGGAGAACGCCCAGGCGTTGTTGGTGAAATGAAAATCGTCGGCCGCGGCAGCGCTCGTGTTAACGGGGCCGGCCACCGCCAGGCAAGCCTGCGTCGGGACTGCGCCAGTCCGTGCGAGGTAGGCCGCGATCGCCGCGCCGGGACTCACGAACGCCGCGCATTCGAGGACTTCTACCGACCGCGGCGAAGCGCCACCGGCCGACAGTGCGAATCGTGCGTGTGTACCGCCGATATCGGCAACGAGCCAGTCGGGCACTTCGGCAGACAGACTGCTACCGCGTGCCGGTCGCGCTCAACGCTGCTGCTTTCAGTTCGCGTCGGCGCCGATGCAGCACCGGCTCGGTATAGCCATTCGGTTGATGCACGCCGCCGAAGACGAGTTCACAGGCGGCTTGAAAGGCCACCGATTCATCGAAATTCGCCGACATCGGTTTGTAGCCGGGCTCATTCGCGTTCTGCCGATCGACGACAACTGCCATGCGCTTGAATGTTTCCAGCACATGCCGGCGGCGAACATAATCATGACGCAGCCAATTCGCGATGTGCTGGCTGGAAATACGCAACGTCGCGCGATCTTCCATCAGCCCGATATCGTTGATATCCGGCACCTTCGAGCAGCCAATACCGAGATCGATCCAGCGCACAACATAGCCAAGGATGCCCTGGCAATTGTTGTCGAGTTCGGCCTGCACCTGCTCGCGTGTCAAAGGCGTGTCGCCAAGCAGCGGAATGGTAAGGATGTCATCGAGGCTCGCGCGTGGGCGCATTTTCAGTTCGTTCTGCACGCCCCACACGTTGACCTGGTGGTAGTGCATGGCGTGAATGGTGGCAGCGGTCGGCGATGGCACCCAGGCCGTACTTGCACCGGCCAGCAGATGCGCATGCTTGGTCTCGACCATCTCTTTCATGAGATCGGGTTTCGGCCACATACCTTTGCCGATCTGCGCCTTGCCCTGCAGGCCGCAGGCGAGCCCGACATCGACATTCCAGTTCTCGTAAGCCTTGATCCAGCGCTCCTGCTTCATCGCTTCCTTGCGTACCATGACGCCGGCTTCCATCGACGTGTGAATTTCGTCGCCGGTGCGATCGAGGAATCCGGTATTGATGAAAATGATGCGATCCTTGGCTGCGCGGATACATTCCTTGAGGTTGACGGTCGTCCGGCGCTCTTCGTCCATGATGCCAATCTTGAGCGTGTACCGCGGCAGACCGAGCATGTCTTCCACCTTGTCGAACAGATCGCAAGCGAATGTCACTTCCTCGGGACCATGCATTTTTGGTTTGACGATGTACATCGAACCGCTGCGCGAGTTACGCAACGTGCCAAGGCCTTTCAGATCATACAAGGCAATCGTTCCGGTGATGACGGCGTCGAGAATTCCCTCAGGTACTTCTTCGCCGTTCAACAACACGGCTTCGTTGGTCATCAAATGGCCGACATTGCGAATCAGCAGCAGCGCGCGACCATGCAGAGTTACTGGCTGGCCCTGCGCCCCGGTGAACGTAAGATCTGGCGCCAGCGTACGCGTCACCTGCCGGCCACCTTTCTCGAACGTATCGCTGAGCGTGCCGTTCATCAAACCGAGCCAGTTGCGATAAACCTCGGCTTTGTCTGCACCGTCGGCGGCAGCGACTGAATCTTCGCAGTCCTGGATGGTGGTGACAGCGGATTCAAGTACGAGATCCTTGATATGCGCCGCGTCGCCACGGCCGATGCTGTGCTCGGCGTCGACTTGAATGATGATATGCAGACCGTTATTGCGCACCAGTATCTCGCGCGGTACATCGGCATCGCCGTTGTAGCCGACGAAGCGCTCGGGGTTAGCCAGCCCAACCGACTCGCCATTGCCGAGAACGACCACAAGTTGACCATCGGCGACACGGTAAGCCGTGGCATGGGCATGCGAACCGCGTGCGAGCGGCGCAGCCTGATCGAGAAGTGCGCGCGCGTAAGCGATCACTTTCGCCCCGCGTACCGGGTTGTAAGCTCCGGCCCGCTGCGCACCATCGGCTTCGGGAATGACGTCGGAGCCGTACAGCGCATCGTACAGCGAGCCCCAGCGCGCGTTGGTCGCGTTCAAGGCATAGCGTGCGTTCTTGACCGGCACGACCAGCTGCGGACCGGCCAGCATGGCTATCTCGGCATCGACATTGGTCGGCGTGACTGCGAAATCCGGCCCTTCAGGCAACAGGTAGCCGATTTTTTCGAGGAACTTTCGATACTGTGAGTGATCGTGCGGCGCATCACAGCGTGACTGGTGCCAGGTATCGATCGAGGCCTGCAGCTTGTAGCGCTTCAGCAGCAGAATATTGTTCTTCGGCGCGAGTTCCGCCAGGACTTCCTCAAGCATCGCCCAGAACGCATTCGGTTCGATGCCCAGTCCGGGCAGGATCTCGCGTACCACCAGCTCGTGCAGGGGGCGGGCTATTTCCATTCGTCCGTTGCTGACGCGAACGTGGCTCGCGGCGTCGCTGATAGTGGGCTCACGGGTATCGATGGCTTGGAGGCTGGCGGCGGTCATGGCGGTCTGTCATCTGGTCCGGGGGATTTAAAGAATAACCTCAATGTTTCACTTTGTATTCGTCGTGGCAGCCTTTGCAAACTTTGACTGTCTCGCCGAACTCGGCTTTCGTCGCCGCTTCGTCGCCTGCCTTGGCGACTTCAGCCAGTTTACCAGTGGCGGTTTCGAGGTCTTTCATGCGTTTCTTGAAATCGTCGAGGTGCTGCCAGAGTTCCGGTTTCGCTTCGGATTTGGTATCCGCCGTATCCGGCGTGAACGCCTCCAGCGCCATGGGTGCGAGTACCGCTGCGCGTCCGGCGAGAAACGCAAACTTCGCCTGGTCATAGGGCAGGTCACCCTTGACCATGGCGCCGAGCGCGCCGATGTTCCACCCGATACCCATCATGATGCCCTGGCGGTATTCAATGGCGTCGGCCGGCTTCGCCGCCAGCGCCTGACCGGCAAGAGCGACAGCGGCAGCCGATACAGCGATGGTTAACAGTGAATGCATCTTCATGTTTCTTTCCTCGAGCGTTACCGTGGATAAACAAGCAGGACGACGAGCGCCGCGCAGGCACCCAGTAAAACCAGCGCACGCCCGCTGCCGACCATCTGCAATGGCCGCTTGGGAATCGCCAGTCGTTTGCGGCCGGTGACCATCGCGGCAACCAGGTGTTCGCCCTTGCGCAGACGATGATACGCGATCGCTGCGACGTGCACTGCGACCAGCGCCAGCACGACGACGAACACACGATGATGAACCCCGGTCAGTATGTCGCTCGTATCCTTGCCGACGTAACGATAAAGAGGACCTTCGTTCAACAGGTCGTCATTCGCGAACAGGCCGCTGCCGGCCTGCATCAACAGCGTCAACAACATGACAGCGACCATCCAGCCGCCGAGTGGATTATGGCCGACGTAGGGCATCGGTTCACGACTGCGCAACTCGACGATGGCGCGCAAGACGCGGCGCGGTCCGTATAGGAAATGCTTAAACCGGGCGGACTCACTGCCGGTTACGCCCCAGGCCAGACGAAACAATATAAGCGTCAAAATGGCGTACCCTGACCACAAGTGATACTGCAGCGTCAGGCCGCCGACTTCACCGCTCCACCAGGAGAATCCCACCAGCAGCACGAGAGCCCAATGGAACAATCGTACCGGCAGATCCCAGACCTTGATTTCGCCGATCGCCTTCACGGCATCAGAGCGGAGTCGCCGGGTTGACGAACGGCGAAACCTCAGCAATTACCAGACTCAGGCCGTCGACCGTAATGCGGTCGCGACCGTCACGCTTCGAACGATAGAGCGCTTCGTCAGCTCGGCGAACAAGTTCGGGCGCCGAAGTGCGCTGACCGTGCGGGTAGTACACTGCCACGCCGACGCTTGCGGTGAGATGGCGCGCGCTGCGTCCGGGCAGGCTGATTTCTCGCACACGTTTTAACAAACGTTCGCCGTACTCGCGGGCGGCCGGTGCATCCGTATGCGGCATACCAATCAGGAATTCTTCGCCGCCATACCGCCCGACGACATCCGATCCGCGCACTGAATCGAGCAGCGTCTGCGACATCGCTTCGAGCACCTGATCGCCGGCCTGATGGCCATAGGTATCGTTGAGCTGTTTGAAGTTGTCCAGATCCACCATGATCACGGCGACCGGGAACGAATAACGCTGGCTTTGCTGGATCAGCTGCTCCAGCAATTCAATCGCGGTACTGTGGTTGTACAAGCCAGTCAGACTGTCGCGCACGGCCAGTTCAGACAGCTCCCGATTGCGCGCCTCGAGTTCGCGCGTACGAACGCGAACGCTGTGCTCGAGATTCGCATTCAACGCCGCCAGTGAAGCATTGGCGGCGGCAATCTCCCGCTCCCTGTCGCGTTGCTGTGTGCGTACGCGATCACCCAGCGCTACCGCCAGCGAAACGAATTCGGCCAGCGCGCCGAAATACAGTCCGTAAGCCGACAGCACCGAATGCTCAATCACCCCGAGCATGTCGAGTGCTGCTGCGACAACTCCGACAAAATACGCGGTCCACCCAATCAGAAAATATCGTGCTACACGATCGCCAGAGCGCAGACTCGCAATGCACAGCGCGAACACTACCGGACACAATGCAACAGCAACGCCGATCACGAGCTGCATGCCGAGCTGGGTGGCAAACAACACATGGATGATAGCGCCAGCGGTCGTCACGGCCGTTGCAAGCAGCATCAGGGGATTGGCGCGTTTCAAGGCGAGTGGCGCGGTGAAGAAGCGGCGAATGAACAGGATGCCGGTCAGAATACTCGACGCCGTAAACGCCGTTGGGAGGACCTGTTGCGCCAGCGGTGACGCTGGCCACAGGTATTGCATGCCATAGCCATTGATGGCGGCTACCATCATCGTGAACGCGATGGTGTAAGCGCAGTAGGCTGCAAACACCGAATAACGGGTCAATGCGTAGAGCAGCAGCGCACTGACAGCAAGTCCGAACATGACACCGAAAAAGCCACCGAATAGAAAGTTCTCCTGCGCGGCCATCGAACTGAAATCCGTCGCACTCATCAGCTCGAGCGGCACCTCGATGGCACTCGTCGGACTATGCACGCGTAGGTAATAGCGCACTTCGGCACCGGGCTGAGCGGCCAGCGCGAACGCAAACGCCCGATAATCGAACGGCCGCGTGGCATGCGGATGCGCATCGCCGGTGACAACGCGTGCGACTTCGCCGCTCGAACTGACGCTAAACAGGTCGACGTGATCGAGCAGCGGCTTCGGCAGTACCAGCACCGCCGGGTGATGCATCGTGGTCGGGAATTGGAGGGTAAACCGCAGCCAGATCTGAGCCTGAGTAAAGCCCAGGTTGAGCGGCGCCGCAGGCGCGGGCGTAAAACGGTTGTCGCCAGTCCCGCGCACACTGTCCAGCGTATCGGTGAGCGTGGAGTCCTGCAGCACGTCGCAATGCCTGCCGAGATCGATGGGCGCGAACTCAGCGCCGCTGAGCACTACAGGCGCTTCAGCCTGCGCGATTGCCACCCACCCCCAAAGCATAATCACCAGCGACGCAAGCCATGGCGCACCGGCACCACGGCCGGTCCGGCGGTTGCGATTATTCATGGGCTTTCCCAGGCGCTAGAGCACCCTTGTTCGTTATCTGGCCAGGCCAACGAAAGACCGGCCACCATCAGCGTCGAGCGCGTCTTTGCGCGCTGCACGAGCGCTTGCGGAAGCAGGCGCGCACGCGCGGGCGGCGGGCGCGCCTTCAGCCGTAACGGCGCTCGATCAGGCGTTTTCCCGCAGCTCTGCGCGCAGCCGGGCAGTCGCTGCGGTATCGACCACCATCGCCTTGGCGTCGATCACGACACCATAGCGGGAGCGCGCCGCGTCAAGCGAGATGTACTCGTCGAGAACATCATCGAGTACGGCCACCGCATCGCGCTCCAGCGCACTGCCCCACCCACCGCCACCGGTGGACTCGAACATGAAGGTCTCGCCGATGCCGAAAGGCACACTCGCCAGCAATGGGCTTTTCCAGTTGCCTTGCGGGTCGACGCCACCGATCACCTCGCGGCGACCATCGGTATGGATCTTGATCTGGCGCTGAACGTCCGAACGCCCGCCGCCGTTGACGCCAGGGCTCCCTTCGCGGGTGCGCGACGATTCCATGCTCAATTCACCTTCGCCAAGGTAGCGCACCTTGAAAATGGCACCAAGCCCGCCACGATGCTTGCCCGGACCACCGCTGTCAGTACGCAGTTCAAATGCCTCATAGGCTATCGGGAACAGCAGCTCAGCGGTTTCCGCCGGCATGTTCATGCAGTTGCCCAAGGGATCTTCGGTCACATTCATACCATCGCCGTACGGCGTGCCGCCCCATCCACCAGCGGGCAGATCGGAGAACACGTCGGAACGACCGTCCGGCGCGACGACCGACGAGACGAACCAGTTGCACTCGGCGTTGGTAGAACCGGTAATTTTTTCCGGACAGGCCTTGGCCAGCGCCTGCCAGATGGCGCTCGTGATTTTCGACGACGTCAGCGTCGTGCAACCGATGGTCGGTGCCGGCCACTTCGCATTCAACCAGCAATTCTCCGGCAGCTTGATCGTAATCGGGTTGAACATGCCCTGGTTCTGCGGCGCGTGCGGCGCCAGAAAGAATTGCAGCGAATAGAGTGTCGCCGATGCAGTGTTCGCATAGGGCGAATTGATCGCGCCTTTCACAACCGGCGGACTGCCAGTGAAATCGACGGTGATGTCCGAGCCCTTGATGATGAGCTTGACCTTGATCGGTATCGGTTCGCTCGAGTGGCCGTCTGTATCGGCGTATTCGACCGCTTCGTACTCGCCGTCCGGCATTTCGGCAATGCTCTTGCGCACGATCCTTTCGGTGTACTCCTGCAGCTGCTTCATTGCCGCTTTCAGGGTCGCCATGCCGTATTTCTCGGCGGCGCGTTCCATTTCCTGTTGCGCCGCGCGAAGTGCGCCGACATGAGCCTGCATGTCGCCTTTGACGAAGTGCGGCGTCCGCGTGTTGTTCATGATGATGGCCAGCAAATCGGCGCGGACTACGCCCGCGTCGTATAGCTTGAGCGGCGGCAGGCGCAGCCCCTCTCCGGCGATATGCGTACCGGCGAACGCCTGACCGCCGGCAGCGCCGCCACCGAGATCCATCCAGTGCCCGCGACTGACGCCGAAGCCGATGATTTCGTCATCGAAGAATATCGGCATCATGAACGTCATATCGTTGATATGCGTGCCGCCCTTGTAGGGGTCGTTGACGAGATAAACATCGCCTGGCTTCATCGTCTCCAGCGGATACTGTTCGATGATCGCTTCGGCGCTGAATTTCATTGCCGCCAGATGGACCGGACAATTCGCCGCCTGACTGAGCAGTTTGGCTTCGTAGTCGTAGATCGCATTTGAAAAATCGACCATGTCGGCCAGTATCGGTGAGAACGAAGCCCGCTGCAGTACGGTTGACATGCGATCACTCGCATACTCGAAGATGCTGCGCAGCACTTCGAACGTTACCGGATCGACCTTGGTCTGTTCGATCACGCTAATATCGACTTTGACTTTCTTATCCATACTATTTGCTCCTCAAGCCGTCTCGCGACTCGTCAAGAAATCTGCGTCATGCCGCCGGGATAAATCAGCGGATGTCGATCATCATGTTGCCGTAACCATCGAGCTTGGCTCGCGCGTTCGGCGGCAGCACCGCACAGGCATGTTCGAATTCCACGATGCAGGGCCCGGCAACCTGGGCCCCCTCGGCGAGCGCATGACCGTCATAGATATTACTCTCGTGCCAGGCGCCGTCAAAATAGACTTGTCGTTGGCCTTTGATCGGTTCACGCCCGGCAGCGGCGAGCTTTCTGGCCGGCGGTCTGGCCATGCGCCCGACCGCCGTCACGCCGAGCGACACGATCGCCGGGGCGAAGTCGTCCGAACTGACGCCGTGCTCCATTTCGTGGCATTTATGGAAAGTCTGCGCGATTTCGGGCAGATCGGCCGCGGTCAGCGTCGTCGACGGTATCGGCGTGTCGACTTCATAGGCCTGACCGACGTAGCGCATCTGCGCGGAGCGCGACAACAGCACGTCCGCCGCCGGCACGCCGTCGGCCACCAGCAGCGCACGTGCGTCGTGCTCGAGCTGCTCATAGATACGATTGATGGCGGCGACATCGGCTTCGGCGACAGGCGCAAAATAGAACGCTTCCAGATCCTGGCGCAGATCCATGGCGGTTGCGCCGAAAGCTGAAGCAACGCCCGCTTCGGCGGGTACGATGATGCGCGGAATGTTCATCGAATCGGCAACGAAGCACGCGTGCATGGCGCCCGCACCGCCGAAGCTGGCCAGAATGAAATCGCGCGGATCGCGACCGCGCCCGACCAATACTTTCTTGACCGCCTGGGCCATGTTCTCGCAGCCGATGCGGATCATGCCGTCAGCGGTCTGAATGGCCGACAGACCGAATTCTTCGGCCAGGCGCTCCATGGCCTGCTCGGCCGCCGCCCGATCGAGCACCATCTTGCCACCCAGGGTCGGCTCGATGCGACCCAACAGCAGATTGGCGTCAGTTATCGTCGGCAGTTTGCCACCCAGCCCGTAGCACACCGGTCCGGGACTGGAACCAGCGCTGTGCGGGCCGACCCGCAGACTGCCACCTTCGTCGATCCAGCCGATAGAACCGCCGCCTGCGCCGACGCTGTGAATGTCGAGCATCGGCACGATGACCGGGATTTCCCATTCGATCTCGTGATCGCGGGTGACCAGTCCTTTGCCATCTTCTACGATGGAGACATCGAAGCTGGTTCCACCGACATCGGTGTGGATGATATTCGGGCAATCGCCTTTCAGTTCGCTCAGGTAGGCCGCATAGGCCACGCCGCCAGCGGGACCGGATTCGATCAATTCCTCGGGATGACGCTTGGCGTAGTCGACCCCGGTAATGCCGCCGCTGCTTTTCAGGATCAACAATCGACCGGTGAATCCAGCGCCGGTAAGACTCGCCTCGAGCTGATTGAAATACTGTTCCATGACCGGCAAAGTCGCCGCGCGAATAGCCGTCGTCGTAAAGCGCCCATGCTCGCGAAACACCGGGCGGGTATCGGACGACGTCACACAGTAGATACCGGGATTGACCGCCAGCACTATCTCCTGCATGGCATTCTCGTGGGCTGCGCTGACGTAAGCGTTGATGAACGCGATCGCCACCGACTTGATGTCGTGTTCCTTGATTTTCTCGGCAATCGCGCGCGCGCGCCCGGCATCGAGCGGGCGCACGACATTGCCGCGGGCATCCATCCGCTCATCGATAGTGTATCGATAACGGCGCTTGATGATGGGCTTCGGTTTCTGTTGATACGGGTCATACAGATGGGCGCGATGCTGGCGCCCGATTTCGATGGTGTCGCGAAAGCCATCGGTCGTAATCATGGCCGCTTCAGGGTAATCGCGCGTGATGAGCGCGTTGGTGGCCGTGGTTGTCCCATGCATGAGATGGGAGATCTCGCGCGGCTCGAGGCCGGCCTCGCGGATCGCGGACATCACGCCCTGGGCACGATCGTGTTTTGTCGTCAGGACTTTGGCACTCAACTGGCGACCGTCTTCTCGCCACGCAAACAAATCAGTGAAAGTACCACCGACATCGATTCCGACACGCCACATGGACAAACCTCCGTTGGACCGCCGAGGGGCGGGATGACCGCCGCGTATCGGTGGCCTTGTTCATCCGTCCTATTCTCGCGGTTTCACCCGCGCCTGCAAGTGGCGGCGCAACATTTGCGACGGCCGGCAGCGGCGCTAAGATAGAGCCCCGGCCACAACGCATGGCCTGCCCCGCAACGGCGCAACGCGCACCAAACAGGAGAGACCGCATGACTGCCCGCACCATACGCTCCATTATCGCCGAACAGGAGCTGGTGACCGCCCAGGCCCTGATGAGTATCGGCGAGGCCGCGCGATTGATGAAACAGCGCCAGGTCGGCGCCATTCTAGTTCTCGATGGCCATGAACTGGCCGGTATTTTTACCGAACGCGACGCCCTGTTCCGCGTTGTCGCCGCCAACCGCGATCCAAATCTGACGCGAGTCTCGGACGTCATGACGCGCAACCCGGTCACCATCCACCCGGACAAGCCATTTGCTTCTGCGCTCGAACTGATGCATGCGAACAAGTTCCGCCATGTCCCGGTGGTCGAGAACGGTCGTCCGGTGGGCATGGTTTCGTCGCGCGACGCGATGGGGCCAGAGCTCGAACAATTCATGTATGCGCTGATAGTCGACGATCAGAAAGGCGACGTGCTGGCTTGAGCGGAGCCGCGACGGCGGCCGGTTCTACGGCCCTGCGGAAAGGTGTACATTGACGGGCCGCGCAACCACCGCAGAGGACAAGTGCTTGAAAATCAAGACTCCGACCCTGGGCAACCTCGATCTGATAGCGCGCCAGTACGGGTTGGATCTGTCCGACGACGATCTGCAGTCGTTCCAGGGTCTGCTGGCCGGGCCCATCGCCTCGTATGAGCGCATCGACGAGCTCGTCGAACCGAAACCCGAAGTCAAATATCCGCGGGCCGGCGCGTGGCGCCCGGAACCCGCCGACAATCCGCTCAATGCCTGGTACTACCGCTGCACGATTGCCGGCGCACGCGGCGGCAAACTGAAAGGCAAGCGCATCGCCATCAAGGACAACGTCTGCGTCGCCGGCGTGCCGATGATGAACGGCGCTTCGGTCCTCGAGGGTTATGTGCCGGATATCGACGCCACTGTGGTCACGCGCATTCTCGATGCCGGCGGCGAGATCCTCGGTAAAGCGGTATGTGAAAACCTGTGCTTCTCCGGCGGCAGTCATACCTGCGACACGCTGCCGGTACGCAATCCACACAATCTGCTGCATAGCACTGGCGGCTCCTCCAGCGGCAGTGCCGCGCTGGTCGCTTCCGGCGCAGTCGACATGGCCATCGGCGGCGATCAGGGCGGCTCGATCCGTATGCCGGCAAGCTGGTGCGGCATCTATGGCTTGAAACCGACACATGGCCTGGTGCCGTACACCGGCGCGTTCCCGATAGAGCTGACGCTGGACCACCTCGGACCGATGACGCGCACAGTCGCCGACAATGCGCTACTGCTCGAAGTCATTGCTGGAGACGACGGCATGGACCCGCGCCAGCGCAATGTTCGCGTCGATCGCTATAGCAAAGCGCTGACCGGTGATGTCAGCGATCTGCGTATCGCTGTCGTCACTGAAGGTTTTGCCTGGCCGGGCCTGTCCGAATCCGATGTCGACACCTGCGTGCGCGAAGCGGCCGAGCTGTACAAGTCACTTGGCGCGAGCGTCGAAGAGATTTCGATTCCGTTGCATCGCGACGGTCTGCACATCTGGAATGGCATCGCGATCGAGGGCGCGACCGCGCTCATGGTCAAAGGCAACAGCATGGGCACGAACTGGAAAGGCTATTACAACGTCGGCTTGCTGGATTCATTCGCTCGCGGGCGCCTGACCCGGCCAAACGACCTCTCAGAGACCACCAAGCTGGTCATGCTGATGGGTCAGTACATGGACGACAACTACCATGGTCGCTACTACGCCAAAGCGCAGAATCTCGCCATCAAGCTGCGCCTGGCCTACGATGCCGCGCTGAAGGATTACGACCTGTTGATCATGCCGACGATGCCGATGAAAGCGACGCCGATACCACCGGCCGACTGCACGCGTGAACTCACCATTCAGCGTGCGCTCGAAATGCTGAACAATACGGCACCTTTCGACGTCAGTGGTCATCCGGCGATGACCGTACCGTGCGCGATGTCGGCCGGCTTGCCGGTAGGCATGATGCTGATCGGGCGGCATTTCGATGAGAGTACGGTACTGCGCGCCGCGCATGCGTTCGAACAGAACGCGCAATGGAACGTTTGACAGCGAGGATTGCCCGGCCATGAGCGGCGACCATCATCATCACGACGACGATCACGATCACAATGACCACGATGGCCACGGTCATGACGACGACAATCATCTGCATGCCCACAGCCGGCCGCTGACCGACCCCGAACTGCGCGTCAAGGCGCTGGAACAGGTGTTGACTGAAAAAGGCCTGATCGATCCAGCCGCGGTCGATGCGCTGATCGAAACCTATGAGACTAAAGTCGGGCCGCACAACGGCGCCCGCGTCGTTGCTCGTGCCTGGACCGACCGCGAATACAAGCAGCGTCTGCTCGCCGATGGGACTGCTGCGATCGCCGAGCTTGGCTATTCCGGCATCCAGGGCGAAGACATGGTCGTGGTCGAAAACACGGCGACCGTGCACAACGTGCTCGTGTGCACGCTGTGCTCGTGCTATCCGTGGCCGACGCTCGGTCTACCGCCGGTGTGGTACAAGGCTGCGCCGTATCGCGCAAGAGTCGTTTCCGAACCGCGCGCTGTGTTGAAAGAATTCGGTCTGAAAGTCGACGACGATGTCGAAGTGCGGGTGTGGGACAGCACAGCCGAACTGCGCTACATGGTTCTGCCGGAACGTCCGCCCGGCACCGAAAGGTTGAGCGAAGCCGAACTTGCGGCGCTGGTCACCCGCGATTCGATGATCGGCGTGGCGCGGGTCGCGTCGCCGCCGAAGAAGTAACGTAAAGGAAGCGCGATGAACGGCATCCACGATCTGGGTGGCATGCACGGCCTCGGGCCGCTTGCTGTCGAAAAGAACGAGCCGGTATTCCACGCCGACTGGGAGCGCCGCATGCTCGGCATGTTCGCGCCGACGTCCGCCCTCGGTTTCTTCAATATCGATGAATTCCGCCATGCCATCGAGCGCATGGGCGCAATGTCGTATCTGAATTCATCCTATTACGAACACTGGCTGCATGCGCTGGAGACTCTGGCGCTCGAAAAAGGCGTCGTTACCGCCGAGGAACTGCGCACCGGTCACGCCATACTCGGCGAACCGAAAGCGACGCCGCCGCTGCGTGCCGCCGATGTACCAAAAATCGTTGCCCATGGCGCCAGCGCCAGAGTCGAGGCGGTCGTCGAACCGCGTTTCAAGGAAGGCGACATGGTCGTGGTGAAAAACATCAACCCCAGCGGCCATACACGCATGCCGCGTTACGTGCGTGACAAGCTTGGCTGCATCGATCGCGATCATGGCGTGTTCGTCTTTCCTGATACCCACGCCCACGGCAAGGGCGAAAAACCGCAACATTGTTACAGCGTCTATTTCAGCGCACAGGAATTATGGGGCTCGCGGGCTTCGCGTAACGATTCCGTGTTCGTCGATCTGTGGGACGACTATCTGGTGCCGGCCTGAGCCGGCCGCCGATCAGGCCAATCTGTATGACTGCATGTGACAAAGGTATCCCCGCGGTTGCCGACATCCCGCACGTTCCGACCGACGATGGGCGCGAACTCGTGTTCAACAATCCGTGGGAAGCACGCGCGTTCGCCCTGGTTGTCCATCTCTACCAACAGGGGCATTTCAGCTGGCCGGAATGGGCTGAGCAATTGAGTCAGGACATCAGGACGTCCGGCGCCGGGGACGATGATCGTGGATACTATCTGCTATGGCTGAGCGCAGCTGAGCAGCTCGTCGCCAGAAAAGCGCTGTGTCGCGATACTGAACTCAGCGCGCGCAAATCTGCGCTCGAAGTCGCGCAAGGCGGTCCGGCGCCGGACAGTCACTCGCCTCATTGACCATCCGGTGCCGGGAGCCGCGAGCTGGCGGCGCGCAGCACCTGAGTGGGTGCCGATATCCATGGCGGTTCAGCGCATGAGCCGGCACGCGGGCCAGAACGCCAGAGACACGAGCCAGTTTCGCCTGCAAGCCGCTGTCTTCGCGCTGGTCGCCGCCGCGTTCGCCAACATCTACGTCACCCAGCCGGTGTTGCCGGTGCTCCAACAGGAGTTCGGCAGCGACACGGTGACGACAGCCTACACCGTGTCGGCCGTTCTGCTCGGCATCGCGCTGGCCAATCTGCCGTTCGGCTGGCTTGCCGACCATATGCCCGTGCGGCCATTGATAGCGCTCGGCGGCACGGCGCTCGTCATTGCCGGTCTGATCTGCGCAACGGCCACGACGCTCGATGTGCTCATCGTCGCGCGGTTCTGCCAGGGCCTGTTCGTTCCTGCTCTAACGACCTGCCTGGCCGCCTTTCTCGCTCGCACATTGCCGCCAGCGCGCTTGAATGTCGTGATGGGTTCGTACGTTGCGGCGACCGTGCTCGGCGGCATGTTCGGCCGTCTGCTGGGTGGCTGGGTGCATCCGCCGGACGCCTGGCGGCACGCTTTTCTGTCCGCAGCGGCGATGGTCGTCGTCGCCGTCGTCGTCGGTCTGTACGTACTGCCGCGAGCCGGTGCTCGTCATGTCACCAGAGAAACACAACCGAGTTATCGGGGCCTGCTTGGCCGCAGTGAAGTGTGGCTGCCCTGCTTGTGCGGCGCTGCCGGTCAAGCGGTCTTTTCACCGGTGTTCAATTTCATGCCTTATCGACTGGGCAGCGCACCGTTCAACTATTCGAGCCAGCAGACGACCCTGGTCTATCTGGTTTATCTGATCGGGATCTTCATGGCGCCCGGCGCCGGCCGACTCGCCAACCGTTACGGCAGTGGCAACACGCTGATCGGTGGCGCGCTGCTGCTGGCCGCAGCGCTGCTTGCGATGCTGCTGCCGTCGGCGCCGGCGATTGTGCTGGGCCTGCTCGGCGTCTGCGGCGGTTTCTTCACGGTTCATGCCGCAGCCGTCGGTGCACTCAACCGCCGTTTGCGCAGCGGTCAAGGTCGCGCCAACGCACTTTACGTGCTGTTCTATTATCTGGGCGCCTGGTTCGGCGTGACCTGGGCCGGCTTCGCTTACCAGCACGGCGGGTGGTCAATGGTAATGATCGGTGCATTGCTGCTGATTGCGGTGCCCCTGACCGCCGGTTACCGCGAGCGGCGCTTGCAGCGCGATGAGATGCGCGCGCGCATCGCCTGACGCCGCTGTGCGGTACGATACCGCCCCGACACTTGCTCCAGCTGACAGGAATCCGCATGGCCGACCCGACTGCTTCATCCCGATTTTCGTTAGGTGGCTTTGGCGCCGGTAGCGCCGCAGGCGCGCTCACCGCCCTGGTCCTGGTCATCCTTATTGTGATGTTCTTCTGGGACCACGAGCCCGATTTGTTCGATGTTCGAGCGGCAGCGCAGACCCGTGTCGGCAACAAGGACAAAGCCGCCATGACCGGTGTTACAACAGTTGCCACCCTGCTGACTGTCGGCGACGCATTGCTCGACAAACGTGGCGGCTATCTCTCCAATGATGTCGCCCCGCCCGGTGTGTTGATGGATAACATTCCGAACTGGGAGTTCGGCGTCCTCACTCAGATGCGCGACCTGGCCAAGGCGCTACGCAACGATTTCAGCCGCTCGCAAACGCAGTCGACCGAGGACGCCGACCTGACTGTCGCCGAACCACAATTCAATTTCGACAATTCGTCCTGGATCCTGCCATCGACTGAAAGCGAATACGGCAAGGGCATGGTCGCTCTCGAGCGCTATCTCACACGACTGACCGACGAAAATCAGGAAGACGGGCAGTTCTACGCGCGCGCCGACAACCTGCGGGACTGGCTCGCAATCGTCGAGAAGCGGCTGGGCAGCTTGTCGCAGCGTCTCGGCGCCTCGGTCGGCCAGCATCGGGTCAACACCGATCTCGGCAGCGACAGTTCCGCCAGCCAGTCCAAGCCGCGCGCCAGCGAATACAGCGTGAAGACACCGTGGACTGAGTTGGACGACGTCTTCTACGAAGCACGCGGTGCGACGTGGGCGCTGATCCAGTTTCTGCGTGCCATCGAAGTCGATTGCGGCCCGGTACTGGAAAAGAAAAATGCGCTGGTAAGCCTGCGTCAGATCATCCGCGAACTGGAGGCAACCCAGGATACGGTCTGGAGTCCGATGATACTGAACGGCACCGGCTTCGGACTGGTCGCCAATCACTCCCTGGTCATGGCCTCCTTCATTTCACGCGCCAATGCAGCCGTGATCGATCTGCGCAGCCTGCTCTCGCAAGGCTGAGAACCGTGTTCAACATCAGGCCGAGCGCAACGCGTCGACAATATCGAGACGCGCGGCGCGGAGCGCCGGCAGAAAGCCGCCGACCAAACCCATGAACAACGCGAACAACAGACCTTTGACGATCACTGTCGGCGTCATGGCAAAGGTGAAGGCGAGTTCGGCGAAGGTCTGCCAGTTCATCGTCGAGACCGTATAGAACTGCATGAACGAGGCGAGAAAGAGTCCGGCGATGCCGCCGGTAAGACTGAGCAACAGCGCCTCGACGACGAATGCAAACATGATGCTGATGCGCCTGAATCCGAGCGCACGCAGCGTGCCGATTTCGGCAGTGCGATTGGCAACTGCCGCGTACATCGTGATCATCGCGCCGATGATTGCACCGATGGAAAAAATCGTGCTCAGGATCGAGCCAAGTACCGTCAGAAAACCCGACATCATTTCGGACTGCTTGGCGTAAAACAGCGTTTCACGCTGTGCTTCGACGGTCAGGCGCTGATCGTCTTCGAGCGACGCGCGGACCGTATCGAAGCCAGCACTGTCAGCCAGGCGGAAGATGACTGCGGAATAGCTGTCGCGCCGGAACGCCTGCATCATCTGGTCGGCATCGCCCCACAATTCCGAGGCGAATCCGGTACGGCCCGCATCGAACGTACCGACGACCTGCCATGGTTTGCCGCCAAGTCGCAGGGTTTCGCCAACTTCGGCGCCCTGGAAACCGTGGGCAATCCGGCTGCCTGCGATGATCTCCGTGGTGCCGGGACGAAACATGCGCCCGGCAGTGAGCCGCGCCTGGGGTCGCATAGCAATCCCCGCCGCACCCAGCCCGCGTATCGTGACGTTCGACGGTTGCGCACTGCCGCGTTTCGGCAGCACCATCAGCACGACGACTTCTTTCGACACCAGACGGTTGCCGTCTGGTCCGAGAGCAGCTTCGGGCCGGCTCGCGATCAACGCCGCCTGTTCGCGATCGATACCGCTCTGGATCTCAGTCTCGGCCGAACGACGGATGACCACGACGTTGTCGTAGCTGCCGGTCTCGACCAGCGTTTTCTTCAAGCCCTCCGACAACATCAGGACCGCTGCGAACACAAACACGACCAGCGCCATACCCCCAGCAGTCAGCGCCGTGGTCAGCTTGCGCACCCACAGATTGCGGAAGATATACGCGAAAGGCACACCGGTCATGACTAAAGGACCCTGGTCCTTACCCGACCGCGCGAAAACCGTCGTTGACCTTGAGCGTTGCCGCACGCCAGGCCGGGACGACGGCGGCAACGGCACCTACCAGTACCGCCATCGTGCCGGCGAGCACGACCGTATGCGGCGAGACCGTAAAGATGGGGAATATCGAGCCGAAACGCTGACCGATCCATGCCGCAGCCGGATACAGGAACCACAGCGCGACCGTGCCGGAGGCGATCGCAAGCAGCAATGACTCACCGCCAATCAGGGCCACGATGTGGCGGGTGCCGAAACCGAGCGCTTTCATCGTCGCGTACTCGCGCGTACGCTCGCGCGCTGTCATGGCCATGGTGTTGGCCATCACCGCCATGATAATGACGATGATCAGAAATGACACCACCTGGATGACCAGCAGTATCGCCTCGGTCATGGCGACGAAGCTCAACTGGAATGCTTTCTCGGTTTCTGTCAGGGTCTCGGCGCGCGAATTCTCGAACAGCTTGTCGATACGTTGCGCGACCTGCGGCGCATCGGCTGGATGGTCGAGCCCGACGAGAAATATGCCAACCTCGTTGACCTGCTCGGGCGCGATGCGCTTCATTGTTTCGTTCAGATTCTCCCAATGAAAAAAGAACTGGGATTCGTCAATCTTGGCGCTCTCACCGGTGTAGATGGCACGCAGCACAAAACTCCAGTTACCGGCATAGATGGTGCCTCTGAGCGGGATCTGATCGCCCAGCTTCCAACCATACTTGTTCGCAGTCTTGCGCCCGACCAATGCGCCGCGTCGATCGAGCAAAAACGCTCTCATTTCAGCTGGCGGCACGATGAACTCCGGATACATCGGCAGATACGTCGTCGGCTCGACTGCGAACTGCGGGAAGAAATTCTTGCGGTCAATGTAGATACCCCCGAACCAGTCGGCATAGCTGACAGCATTGACGCCTTCGACCTGTGCAATCTTCGAACGGTAGTGCAGAGGCAGCGAGAACGTGAGCGAATTCTTGTTGCGAACGATGAGGCGCGAAGCCGACGAAGCATCGGCACCGGCATACCAGGCCTCGATCGTGGTTCGTAGAAGACCAAAAGCAGTAATGGCGACGATGATGCCGAGTACCGTCAATAGAGTGCGCAGTGGATGGCGAAAACAGTTGCGCAGGATCAGCCGCAGCAGAAACGCGATCACGTCACCAGTTTCCGTTGCGCCCGCGGCCGTTCGATTGTCGCTGTCAACACACCTTTGTCGAGGTGTCGCACGAGATGCGCGCGCTCAGCTGCGACCTGATCGTGTGTGACCATGATGATGGTTTTGGCCAGTCGTTCGTTCAGCGATTCGAGCAGATCGAGAATATCGCGTGCCGAGGCCCGATCGAGATCGCCGGTCGGTTCGTCGGCGACAATAATCGTCGGGTCGCTGACCAGCGCACGGGCAATCGCGACGCGCTGCTGCTGACCACCCGAAAGTTGTGTCGGGTAGTGTTCCAGCCGGTCCGATAATCCCACCAGATCAAGCACCAGACGCACATGCTCGTCACGCTCGCGTCGCGACAGCCGGGTGAGCAGCAACGGGAGTTCGACGTTCTCGTAAGCAGACAGCACCGGCATCAGGTTGTAGAACTGAAAAATGAACCCGACGTGTTCAGCGCGCCAGCGCGCCAGCGCTGCTTCGTCGAGCGTCGTGATATCCACGCCATCAATAAGCAATCGGCCGCTATCTGGCGTATCGATGCCGGCAATCAGATTGAGCAGGGTCGACTTGCCGGACCCGGACGGCCCCATCAGCGCGACGAACGCGCCCCGCTCGAGTTCGAGGTTGATGTCGGTCAACACCGGCACGACCTGATCGCCGCGGCGGTAGGCCTTGCTCAAGCCGGCAATATCGACGACTGCGGTCACCGTCGGTCGCGCGCGTTCACGGCTCACGCGCGCGAACGTGCGCACCATCAACCAGACCGGCCGGCGGCGCGACGACAACTCTGTCGCCAAGCGCCACTCCGCTAGTGAGCTCGCGCAGATCGCCCAACGTCTCGCCGGTCTCGACGACAACTGCTTTGACCCGCTCGCCATCGACTCGGAAAACCTGTGAGTGGCCATCGCGCTCGAACACAGCAGCGGCTGGTACGACCGTGCGTGCGCGTTGCGCGGCTTCCGGTATCGCGGCTGATAGAAACGCCACGCGTGCGCTCATATCGGGCAGGATGCGCGGATCGCGTTCGACAAAGCGGACTTTGGCCATCACTGTTGCCTTCGTCCGATCGACTGTTGGGACAACCATATGTACTTCACCGCGCAGGCGGACATCCGGCAGCGCGTCGAGCTGAATCTCGCACGGCTGGCCGACCGTCACGCCGGTCAGATTGGATTCGGAAATGTCGGCCTCGACTTCGAGCGTGTTCATGTCGGCCATCGACACCACCGCGCCTTTCGATTCCGTGGTCGACGCGAACGGCGCGAGTACGTCACCGATATCGGCGTCTTTTGACAAAATGACGCCAGCAAACGGTGCCCGAATCAAGGTATAGGAAACTGCCACGCGCGCTTCGTCGAGCGCGGCTTGTGCGGCCACCAGCCGCGCTTCGGCTGCTGCTATCGAGGCACTCGCGGCGACCACCCCGGCTGCGGCACTCGCTGCCACGGCCTGCGACCGCTCAGCACGCGAAAGCGCAGCGTCGTGCATCTCCTCGCTGATGAATTGCCTGTTCCGCATGACGACGGCGCGCGCGCGGGCACGCACTGCATCGTTGGCTTCGGCCAGCGTTTCACGCACGCGCGCTTCAGCTTCGCCGCGACGCGCCTGGGCTTCAGCGATGCCCGCGCTGGCGGCGGTGACGTCGGCTTCGGCTCGGTGTACGGCAGCATCGAGGTCGGCGCTTTCGAGCCGCGCGATGACCTGGTCCTTCTCTACGACACTGCCTTCGTCGACTTCGAGCGCTTCGAGTCTGCCGGTCGCTTTCGAGGCGATATCAGCGCGGGTCTGCGGGACCACGTAACCGGTGGCATTGAACAAGGTGACTGTCTGCGATGGCCAGGCGGTGGCAACCGTACCGAAATCGACGTCCACCGGCCGCTGAAAGCCGTCGGTACGTTGATAGGTGACCACGGCGATGACCACGGCGGCTATCGTCAACGGCCATTGCCAGCGCCGGCGGCCCGCTACCGGCGCAGGACCGCGGGCGATGCTCAATTTCGACAGATCGTTCATATTTCGGGCTGGCGGGCGCGGCGCAGTGTGCTCATCGATACAACGTATTCTACCGCTACGTCACGGCATCGCGATTGGCGCACTGCGGTCAGCCCGCAGGCGTGGCCTGTTGACCAGGGTGAGCCCGGCCAGCACCAATGCGCCACCGACAATCACGGCAGCGTTTATCGGCTCGTCCAGAAACAGGTTCGCGCACAACACGCCGAATACCGGCACCAGATTCAGATAAACCGCAGTACCGACCGTCCCCAGACTGACCACTGCCTGGTAGTACCACAAAAAACCGAGCGCGGAGCCGACGAAACCGAGGAAAAATATCAACGCCAGTGCACGCGGGTCATGCATGATGGCAAGCGTTGCTTCCGGTGCCAGCACCAGCGAGGGAGACAGTAGTACCACTCCGGCCAGCGTGGCATACGTTGTGACGATCAGCGGTGGCAGTTCTTGCAGCAGCGAGCGCCCGACAACGGAATAAATCGCCCACGACAAGCCAGACAGGAAGACTAACAATTCACCTACCCCAAGATGCAGGCTGAACAGTTCCCCCGGTTCGCCGCCAGTGATGACATAGGTCGTGCCGGCAAACGCGAGCGCAACTCCGGCGAGCGCGAGCTTGTCCGGCAGATGTCGATAGCAGACGATATCGAGCAGGATTATCTGCGTCGCGATGAGCGCCAGAATGATCGAAGCAGTCGTCGCCGAGGTGTATTCGAGGCCTTTGTACATGAGCCCATTGTGCAGCGCGATGCCGGTCAGCCCGAGCAACGCGAAGCGCCACCATTGGCTACGGGGTATCGGCACGAACTGCCGTGCCGCAGCCACGAACCACAGCAGAAATGCACTGGCGACGAGAAACCGCCCGCACACCACCACGAACGGCGCCCCGTAGCCCGCCAGCACCCGCCCGATGGTCGGCGTTGCACCCCAGAAGACCGTCGCCAGCAGCAATTTTATGTGTATGGACATGGGCACGCGGCAACACTGGCGGGCATCGGTGGCGCGCAGTGTAACAGCTAGCCAACACCGAAAATGATACGCTCGCCGTCAGGCTGTTAGTGGTCTATCAAGGAATTCCCATGCTGATGTCGAGCGCCGATTACCGCGAATCCCTGCGCAGTTATTCGCCACGCGTTTTCGTCGACGGCGATCGCATTGAATGCGTAGCTGACGAACCCCGTCTGCGACCGGGCATCAACGCCATCGGCGTGACTTATGACTATGCGAAGCTGTCGACGCATGCGGCACTCGCGCTCGCGCCGCATGTCGATGGATCGGGCGAAGTCAATCGCTTTCTGGCGCTTAATCACTCGACCGACGACCTGCTGGCCAAGCTTGAATACACCCGTCTGGTCTGTCAGGAAACTGGCTGCGCGATGCGTTATCTGACCATGGATGGTCTGAACGCGGCGTTTCAGCTCACGTATCGAATCGATGCCGAACACAGCACCGATTATCAACCTCGTCTGCTCGACTATCTGCGTCATGTCCAGGATCGCGACCTGACTGTTGGCATCGCGATGACCGATGCCAAAGGCGATCGCAGTCTGCGTCCGCATGAGCAACCGAATCCGAACGCTTATGTTCACGTCGTTGACCGCAAACCGGGCGGTATCGTCATCTCCGGCACCAAAGCTATCGTGACGTCGGCGCCGTATGTGCACGAGCTGCTGGTGTTACCCGGGCGCGCGATGCAGGCTGAAGACCGCGATTTTGCCGTGGCCTGTGCGGTACCGGTGGACACCCGCGGTCTGACCATTGTCGCCCGGCCAGCAGGGCGTCCGGGCGAATCGCGCGCGATCTTCAGCGGAAAATATGGCCAGACCACCGGCGTGTGTATATTCGAGAATGTCTTCGTGCCGTGGGAGCGCGTGTTCCTCTGTGGCGAATACGCGCACTCCGAGTTTCTCACCAAGTCCTATGCGACTCATCACCGGCATACCTGCATCGGCGCGCGTGCCGGTTTCGGCGATCTGTTGATTGGTGCGGGCGCGCTTATGATCGAGGCGAACGGTCTATGCATGAAGAAAAGCTCGCATCTGCGCGACACCATGGTCGAACTGATCAAGACGGTCGAAGGTTTTTACGCCTGCGGTGTGGCTGCTTCGGTCTATGGCGTGCGCGATCCAGCCGGCAACATCGAACCTGAAGCGGTCTTTTCCAACATCGGCAAGCTGCTGCTCGGCAATCAAATCTACGATATGCATCGGCTCGCTCATGAAGTCTCCGGCGGACTCATCGTTGCGCTGCCGGGGCCTGAGGAAGACCACAATCCGGAGACTGCGGCCAAGCTTGCCGAGGTGCTGCGCGGTCGTGCTGATATTCCCTATGACAAACGTGTGCAGGTCGCCCGGTTCATGGAGGACCTGACAGCCTCCGACGCCGGTGGCTGGATGTCCGTGATCAGTATTCATGGCGGCGGCTCGCCGCAGGCGCTCAAAGGCGAGATTTTCCGGCGCTACCCCATCGCCGAGCGCAAACAGCTGGTCGAACGATTGATGGAGCGCGGCGTATTGACCGATGCGCCTGCCGCGAGCGCGGAACCAGGCCAATGTTGCGACACCGGCTGTGCTCCCGCAGTCACCAGTACGCGTCCTCAGGAGGTCGAACCGCATGGATAAAGTCGCTTTCATCACCGGTGCTGCGAGCGGCATCGGCGCGGCCAGTGCGCGCCAGTTCGCGCGTCTCGGCTACCAGGTCGTCGTGGGAGATATCCAGACTGCGGCTGGAGAAGCCGTCGCTGCTGAAATCGGCGGCACGTTCGTTCAGCTCAATGTGCGCGAAGAGGCGCATTTTGAAGCAGCGTTTGCGGCCATAGGTGCACGTCATGGGCGCCTCGACGCCATGGTCAACAACGCCGGCATTGTCGGCGTGCTCGGCCCGATAGGCACACTCGACATCGACCAGTACGACTACACGCAAGAAGTCGTGCAGCGCGGCATCGTCATCGGCACCAAGCATGCCGCGCGCCTCATGCAGGCGCAGCAGTTCGGCGCGATAGTCAACGTCGCCAGCGTAGCCGGACTTGCCGGCGGCTATTCGCCGCATGCCTATGCAGCGTGCAAAGCGGCGGTCGTACGCTTTACCGAATCCGTCGCGCTCGAGCTCGCTGAAGATAATGTCCGTTGCAACGCGGTCTGCCCCGGCAACGTCGCAACACCGATAGTGACCGGGGTCCGCGACGAACGCTGGCTCGATCGCATCAAGAAGATTCGCGTCGCCGCTGTCGACGATCAACCGATACCGCGTATGGCCGAACCGGAAGAAATCGCTGAAGCGATCTGCTGGCTGGCCAGCGACGCGGCGAGCTACGTGACCGGGCACGCGCTGGTTGTCGACGGTGGTCTGATGGCTGGCCGCCTGTGGCGCAAGCAGCCGGGATTCTTCAAGGAATACCACCCGGCGCGCGGCTGAACGTCGATGAGTCACTTTGGCGTCTGCCTGCTGCCGACGGACATGACCCTGTCGCCACCGCTGATCGCGCGCGCCGTCGAGGAACGCCCGCTTGACATGCTGTTCTTCGCCGAGAACAGCCATGTGCCAGTAAAGCACAGCAAAAATACCTATCATCGCGACAGCATCGTCGAACCGTTTGCGCGCCTGCACGATTCGATTACTGCACTTGCCGCCTGCGCTGCCGTCACCGAACGCATCCAACTCGGTACCGGCGTCTGTCTGCTCACCGAAAGAGACCCCATCATCACGGCGAAATCGATCGCGAGTCTCGATCACCTGTCGCAGGGGCGTGTGATTTTCGGTATCGCGGGCGGTTGGATCCGGGAAGCAATGGAGAACCATGGTTCACCGTTTCGCGAACGCTGGCGGATCGTTCGCGAATGCGCGCTCGCCATCCGTACGCTGTGGCGCGACTCCCCGGCCGAATTTCATGGTGAGTATGTCGATTTCGAGCCGCTATGGCTATATCCGAAACCGGTGCAGGCTGGCGGTCCGCCGATGTACATCGGCTCGAACTCCGATGCCGTGCCGGCAAGGGTCGCCGAGTATGCCGATGGCTGGATGCCGATATACGGCCGCTATGAGGGCGATCCGCTGACCGACCTGCGGCGGGCCTGCGATGCCGTCGGCCGCGATTTCAGCGAGATGACGGTGCTCCTGTTCGGCGCCCCGCTGGATCCGGCCGTCATCGCCGACTACCACACTCGCGGCTGTGATGGTTTCGTGTTTCTAGTCCCGCCGGAAAGGCAGCATGAAGTTCCCGCAGTGCTGGACGAGATCGCGGCAGTGCGGGCGGCCGTCGGGATCTGAGCGAATAACCTATGGAATCGCCAACCAGCGCTCGATACCGGCGATCCCATCGGCTGCCCACCAGCGCACGTGCCCATACTCGAACGCCAGCATCAGCGGATCGTCCTTGAACAGGGGTGTGGAATGGTATTGCGGATATTTGCTGCGCAGGATCTCGACGGCCTCGTCCCAGTCGGGATGATTGGTATGTGCAAGCCTGGCGTGAGCCGACAGGCGTAACCACCACAGGTGGCGCCAATCCGCTTCGTAATGATCGAGCACGAGTCCGACTTCAGGCGCGGCGGCGATGAGCGCAATCCGCGCGAGGCGTGCGCTCGATTTGGGCTTGCCATCTATCGGCGAGAACAAGGTATGACCGACACGGGCAAAGACTATCGGCATGACCTCGGGGGTACCGTGATTTCCACGCACGGCCAGACGAGCAACCGGCATGCAATCGAGCAGCGCATGCTGGAGGATTTCGGGCAGCGCGGCCATGTCCAGTTTCAGACCGCTTCGAAGCCACGTGCGAACGTGCCGCTGGCCCGCTTGCGCCGTTCATTATTGCCGTCGTCGCGCGCGCTCGTCACTTTGCGCAATACAGCGAGATAGCCCTCCTCGGTCTCAATACGATCGCCAAAGCCATTGTCGAACAGATAGCGGCGAAGTAGAGGCAGCCGGTAACACGGTGCCCACATCACGAGATGATGCTCGAGATGGTAGTTGACGTAATACGGCGCGATGAACAGACGCTCGAGCGGGTTCGCCAAGGTCGTACGCGCGTTGCCGAAAGGATCGTCAGCCGCGCGCACGACCGCATGTTCGGCGATGTTACGGATGCGGAGCACGAGTTGCTGCCAGGTCAGCAGCGGCACCAGCCATAAAGCGACATAGAGCCACGGATGGCCAACCATGGCAGCGAACGCGAACAGCGCGGCGTTGGCCAGCATCTGCGGTCCAAGCTGCCGCCAGAAATGGGCAAGTCGATGGGGTAACGCCCACTCAGCGGGGCCACACGCGTGCAGGAGTTGCGCCTTGCGCTGAGCGTAGCCGGTCTTTCCGCTCAGATCGCGCAACAGTTTGCGTTTCAGACTGGCCGGGCTGATGGGATAGTGCCCGGTAAGGATGATATCGGGGTCATCGCTTTGCTGGGTGCGCGTGTGGTGCTTCAAATGGTAGGCGCGATAGACCGGCGTATCGGCCAGGGTCGGCCAGGCACACGCCAGCTGCGCCAGCCGGATATTGAGCGTGGGCGACCGTGCCAGTGCGCCATGCGCGGCATCATGCATGAGGATGAGCAGACCGAGTTGACGACTGCCGATAACGGCAACAGCAAGCATATAAGTCAACGGATTCGGCGCGATGACATATACAGCGGCGGCGGCAAGTATCAAGCCCCAGGCATGCACGACCAGCCCAACGCCCCAGACGTCAGAACGTTCGCGCACGGCGGCAAGCTGGGCGGGATTCAACAGCTCGGTCAGTGGTGGGAGTTGGCGCATGACGTCATCGGGCAACAGCGTACTAACCCTTCCAGTTTAGCAGGGCAACGCGCCGCTTTCCGGCTGACATCACTGGGAGCAGGTCGCGCGCCGGTTTGCGGCGCGCGACTGGCTTCAGGCCGCCTACTCCGGCTTTGGATTGCCGTCGTGGCCGTCGTGGCCGTCGTGGCCGTCGTGGCCGCCATGATGATGGCCATGATCTCGGCGATCACGATGCATCGTCTGCATCTTCTCGCGCTGCTCAGGCGTCAGGATTTGTCGGATATCAAAGCGACTGCGGGCATGGATGACTGCCATTTCGGCCATCACAGCCGTTGACGACTGGGCCTGGGCACGCACTGCCGCTGCATCGAACGCGGGCGCCTCGATCAACGCTTTCATGGCTTTGTGCGATTCGCGCATCTGGCGGAACAGCGGTTTCGATTGCTCGCGCGCAGCTTTCGTGATCCGCTCGAAATCTGCGCGCTGCTGCTCCGTCAAACCGAGTTCGGCCGCCATGCGATCGCGATGCTCGGGATTGTCGTGTACCTTTCCAGGGCCCATGTCTCCGCCGCAATGTCCGGGACGCGCCATCGCAGGCAGGCTCACCAGCAGTGTGGTGAACAGCGCCAGCAGCCCCATGACGCTCGCACTGCGCTTGAATACTGTTTTCATCTTCGATTCTCCATTCATGTTGATTGACGTCGCCGGCAACCTATGCGCGACGACAGTGGTGCCATCCTCTGGCGCAAGTTGGGAGTCAGTATGGAGAGAACATGGAGAATGCGTCACGCACCCGCGTACCGATAGCCACCATACGCGCTGAACCCGCGCTGAACCCGCGCTGAACGTTGATTTCGCTTGCACACTCGGAAGCGCTGTCGCACCATCGGCACCGAACTGACATCGACAAGACGAATGCGTCTGAAACTTTTCCATAAACTGCTGGCCGCACTGGTCGTTGCGACTTTCGCCAGCGTAGTACTCTTTGCCGGCACCACGTACTGGTACGTAGGCAAGACTTTTCTGCGATTCATCAACGATGAACGTGGCCTGCGGCTGGAGGCGCTCGCTACCGACCTCGGCGACATCTATCGTCAGGATCACGGCTGGGACCGTCTGCGCGAAGAACCGCGTGTCTGGCGTCGTTTGCTGGCCGAGAGACGGCCACAAAGCCCGCCTTTAGACGCAGCTGCCCGATTGCAGCCGGGCGGGCCGGATTATGCGACGGAAATGATGCCGCCCGGTGCGCCTTCAGGCCCACCGCCTCGCTACCATCTGCGACGCCCACCGCATCCGACCCTGTATGACGAGCGTCAGCAGATAGTGCTCGGGCGCACACCGTTTTCGAGCAAGCTCATCCTGAAGGCGATCGTCGTCGATGAACGCACCGTCGGTTGGGTCGGCCTGCCGCGATTAAAGCGACCCGATGAACCACGCGAAGTACGCTATCTCAAACGGCAAATGGAAGGATTCGGGATTGCGGCCGCAATCGTCATCGTGCTTTCTCTCGGAGTCGCCATTGTCATGGCGCGTCGCCTTGCCCACCCGATCATGCGTATCAGTACGACAGCGCGCGCGCTCGCCAGCGGGCAATACGACGCGCGCGCGCAGGTTCGCGGGCAGGACGAAATCGGTGCACTCGCCGATGATGTGAATCAGCTGGCCCGCACATTGAAAGAAAACGAGACGGCACGTCGCCGCTGGATCGCCGATATCTCTCATGAGCTGCGGACACCGCTTGCGATCATGCAAGGTGAAATCGAAGCCGTGAAAGACGGCTTGCGCAGGGCCGATGAGGCATTTATCGACTCATTGCGAGAAGAAAACCTGCGACTGACCCGGCTGGTCGACGACCTTTATCAGCTCGCGCGCGCCGACATTGGCGCGCTCGAATACGATTTTGAGCGCTGCTCGCTGGCTGCCATCGCAACGGAAGCCATCAATCGCTATGCGCATCGTTTCGCCGAGGCGGGCCTCGAATATGCCTACGAGATTAGCCCGGATGTCATGATACGCGCCGATAAACGCCGGCTGATGCAGATGATCGAAAACGTCTTCGAGAATTGCTGTCGCTACGTGCGTATGCCCGGACGTGTGCGCATCACTCTGGAAAGGAACGGCACTCATGCAGTGCTCGCAGTCGACGACAGCGGGCCTGGCGTCACTGGCGACGATCTGGCCTGGCTGTTCGAACCGTTACGCCGGGCCGAGACTTCGCGCAGCCGGGAATTCGGCGGCTCCGGACTCGGTCTTGCAATCTGCAAACGGATAGCTGAAGCCCACGGTGGTGAGATAGAAGCCGTGCACTCGAGCTGCGGCGGACTGTGCGTACGTATGCGGCTGCCGATCACGGTATGACGCCGACGGCGCATATCCTGATTGCAGAGGACGAGGCGAAAATTGCGGCCATTCTTCATGACTATCTCGACGACGCCAGTATGCGGGTCTCGATCGTCGACGACGGCGGCGCGGTCCTGGAGCGCATCGCCGCCCTGGCGCCGGATCTGGTGCTTCTCGACCTCATGCTGCCACACGTCGATGGTCTCAGCATCTGTCGTGAACTGCGTCGGACGAACGATGTTCCGGTCATCATGCTGACGGCGAGAGTAGAGGAGATAGACCGGCTGCTCGGCCTCGAACTCGGCGCCGACGACTATATCTGCAAACCATTCAGTCCACGCGAAGTGGTCGCGCGGGTCAAAGCAATCCTGCGCCGTAGCGGCAGGCTCGAAGCAGCGGCGGCTCCTGCAGTCATTGTCGATGACAGCGCTCTGCGCGTGACTATCAATGGTCATCGACTCGACTTGACGCCGGTGGAGTTCAAACTGTTCGCGACCCTGTCGCGCCATCCTGGCCGCGTCTATCGGCGCGATGCGCTGCTCGACCTGATTTACGATGATTTCCGCGAAGTGTCTGACCGCACCATCGACAGCCACGTGAAGAATCTGCGGCGTAAGCTCGAACATGCGCTGCCTGGCCGACAGGCAGTTCATTCGGTCTATGGCGTCGGTTACCGCTACGAACTCGATTGACGACCATGTCGCCCTTCACTTCGCTCAGGTCAATCCGCACAATACGTCCCGGAATCTGCCTCGGAACCGCACATGCTCGCTGTCATTTCACCCGCCAAGACGCTTGACTTCGAGACGCCTGTCCCGACACGAAAGCGTTCCAAGCCCGAGTTCCAGAGCGAGACTGCGGCCCTCGTCGATCAATTGCGGAATCTGAACTCGAGCGCATTGGTCGAGTTGATGGGTATCAGCAACAAACTCGCGAGCGAAAACCAGGTTCGCTACGCGAAATTCTCAGCCACACCGACCTCGCGCCAGACGCGACAGGCCCTGTTCGCGTTCATGGGTGACGTCTACCTTGGACTTGAAGCTCGCACACTGGCGCCGAGCGATCTCGATTACGCGCAGACTCATCTGCGCATATTGTCTGGCCTGTATGGATTGCTGCGCCCACTTGATCGCATTCAACCCTATCGCCTTGAAATGGGCACTGCGCTGGCGAACGTTCGGGGGAGGAATCTCTACGCCTATTGGGGCGCACGGCAGGCTGAGGCGCTCAATAAGCTCGCAAGCAAGGTACGCACACGTTATCTGGTCAACCTGGCGTCGCAGGAGTATTTCGGCGCGGTCGATAACGCCAAGCTCGACCTCGAGGTGATTTCACCGGTGTTCAAGGAGGAGCGTGACGGGCACTACCGGGTCTTGAGTTTCTTCGCTAAACGCGCTCGCGGCATGATGGCCCGCCATCTCATCGAACAACGTTGCCGCAAACCGCAGCAATTACACGACTTCTGTCGCGCCGGATACCGCTACAATGCCGCGCTGTCGACACCGGCAACGCCGGTATTCACCCGCGAGCACCAGGAGAACAAGTGACATCCATGAAATACTTAACTACTTTATTCCTCGTCCTGCTTGCCGCTGTGACGCAGGCCGAGACTCCGGCCAGCACGTTGCCGGTGGTCGTGTTCGAAACTACCGAAGGCCCGATAGTCATCGAGGTCATGACAGATCGGGCGCCTCGAAGTGCCGAGAACTTCATCCATTATGTCAAGGCGGGATTCTATGACGACACCATCTTCCACCGGGTTATTCCAGGTTTCGTCATCCAGGGCGGTGGCTTTACCGAGGACATGATCCGCAAGCCAACCCGTGAGCCAGTGAAGAACGAAGCTGATAACGGCATCAAGAACACGCGCGCGACATTGTCGATGGCACGTACGCCGGATCCGGAAAGTGCGACGTCACAATTTTTTATCAATCTGTCCGACAACACCAACCTCGACTATACCGAACCGACCGCACAAGGCTGGGGTTATGCCGTGTTCGCACGCGTTGTCGAGGGCATGGATGTCGTCGACCGTATCGCCGATACCGAGACCGGTGTCGTCGAGGGCATGCCCGACGTACCGATGGTGCCGATAGTCATAACGCATGCGAGCGTACGTTGATAGCCGTCTACTGAGCGAAGCGCATGCCGCTCCTGTCGCTCGCCGACATCCATCTCGACTTCGGCGATCAGCTGATATTCCGCGCAGCTGATTTCACGCTGGACCCGGGCGAACGGGTCTGTCTGATCGGCCGCAACGGTGCCGGCAAGTCGACGCTGTTTCGTCTCATCAGCGGCGAGCAGATTCCGGACAGCGGCGAGATCCGGCGCGGTCCGAACGTGCATATCAGTCAGCTCGAGCAGGCGCTGCCCGCCACACTCGATTTGACCGTTCCGCAATTCGTTGCCGGAGGACTCGCTCAGCATATCGCGCTGGTTGAACGCTATCGCACACTGACGGCGGGTGGCCTGGACGCGAGCGGCCTGCGCGAAGTCGAGGAACTCCAGCAGCGCATCGATGCACATGGCGGCTGGGATATCGAAACGCAGGTGAAGTCGGTCATCACTGATCTCGGACTGCCGGCGACTAAACGAATGAACGAGCTGTCCGGCGGCTGGCAGCGCCGGGTGTGTCTCGCTCGCGCGCTGGTCAGTCAGCCGGAAGTACTGTTGCTGGACGAGCCGACCAATCATCTCGACCTCGAAGCGATCCAGTGGCTGGAGAATCGCGTCCGCGCCTACCCTGGCGCCGTTCTGTTCATCACCCACGATCGCGCATTCCTACAGGCGCTCGCGACCCGCATCGTCGATATTGATCGAGGTCAGCTCCGCAGCTGGCCCGGCGACTACCGGCGCTATCTGGTGCAGAAGGACAACGCACTCGAGGCGGAACAGCGTGAACACGCACTGTTCGACAAACGGCTGGCCGAAGAAGAGACCTGGATCCGCCAAGGCATCAAGGCGCGGCGGACGCGGAACGAAGGTCGTGTGCGCGCGCTAGAGCAAATGCGGGCCGAGCACGCAGTGCGCCTCAAACCCGATGGCAAGGCGCGAATTGAATTGCAGGAAGCTGAACAGTCGAGCCGGCGGGTGATTGAAGCGCACGGCATTTCCTACAGCTATGGCGACACGCCGGTGATCCATCAACTATCGGTCAAGATCATGCGCGGCGAGCGCATCGGCCTGATCGGCAACAACGGGGTCGGGAAAAGCACACTGCTGCGACTGCTGCTCGGCGAACTCGAACCGGACAGTGGCAACCTGCGCCTTGGCGAGAATCTGGAAGTCGGCTATTTCGATCAAAATCGGCGCGATCTGGATCCTACACGCACGGTCGCTGACGTCGTCGGCGACGGGCGCGATCACATTCTGTTCAACGGCCATGAGCGACACATCATTGGCTATCTGCATGGTTTTCTATTCAGTACCAAACGCGCCATGACACCGGTAGGCTATCTCTCGGGCGGTGAATGCAATCGGGTGATTCTGGCACGACTGTTTACGCGTGCAACCAATCTCCTGGTATTGGACGAACCGACCAATGATCTCGATGTAGAGACGCTGGAAGTGCTTGAAGCGCAGCTATGTGACTACCAGGGAACCGTCATAGTGGTCAGCCATGACCGAGCGTTCCTCGACAATGTCGTGACCAGCACGCTGGTGTTCGAGTCGGCTGGTACGGTCACTCGCTACCCGGGTGGCTACTCGGACTGGCTGCGCCAGGGCAAACGTCTCGCAGCAACCGATGAACCCGCGGGTCAGAAGCCTGCTGCAGCACCCACCAGGCGCATTGCCCCATCCCCACCGGCGGCGGTCACCGAGGAGCCTCGCCAGCGCAAGCTGAGCTATAAGCTCAAACTGGAACTGGACGGATTACCGACGCGCATCGAGACGCTTGAAGCACGCATCATCGCCATGGAATCAGCGCAATCGGCCCCGGATTTCTACGCCCGCGACTATGCCGAAATTCAACCGTTGCTCGACGAGCTAGGCCAGCTTCGCGAGGAACTCGACCACGCAGTGACGCGTTGGGACGAACTCGAATCAATGGAGCGCGCGATGGGTGTTAGCGGTTGACTTGTGGCGATAGGGTGCCGGGGTTCCGGCCGCGGCTGTGTCCCACGGAGGACCAAACTTCTTTTACGGTCCGCCGTGGGACACAGCCACGGCCGAGGCGCAGCGCAGAACAAAGTCGGCTAACTCGGAGCGGTGCTGACAGGTGCTCAGTCGCGTCGTTATATCAGGCGCCGTCGTGCTGGCCCTGGCGGACCGTAAAAGAAGTCTGGTCTGTCAGGGCCAGCGCGACGGCGCCGGAACCCCGGCACATTATTCGCCCAACCAATGCCTGCTCCAGAAAATAGATTAGGTCCCGAGTCGTCGCAGCGCCGCTGTCGTCAGATACTGATCAAACACGTCGACGCCGCTGTTGACGAACATCTCATAGCCGCCTGCGATCTTCTTGACCTGTTTCAGGCGCGACATCTTGTTCGTCTGCACATCGTGGGCATGGACATGCGTCCATGACCAGTAGGGATTTTTCCCGTCCATGACCTGTTTGCCGTTGTTGTCGTAGACCGAATAAGCGCCGTCGAAAGATTTGAACATATCGCCTTTACGATCGTAGGTCACCATGCATACCGGCAATCCGGTACGGGCATCGAACCACACGCGTTTTTTGCTGATGGGAGCACGCGCATAGCCGGTGGGCTCGGCTTCGACGACGATGGTTTCCGGAATCAATTCGACTTTGGTATCCCAGAACGTCGTACCGATTTCGCCCCCGTGGGTCTTGCCCTCCCAATTGTCATCCGACGAATCCCAGTTCTCCGTCAGCCCGGCGAGAAATGGCCCGCGCGAAATGATCTTGAAATTGCCCCAGGTCAGGAACGGATCACCGGCAGCCCAGGCGTCGGAAAAATACAGGCTCGAACCCGGCAGCAGCGGCTCGAAACGCTGGCTTGTCGGGAAATTGCGTACCCGTTTGAACTGCGGCAGATAACCTTCGAGCTCGGGGAATTTGCGCTGATCGTAGTACCAGGTGTTGAGAAACGACGTTCCTTTGTAGTCCTGCGGAATCGTGAACAGTACCGACTGGTAGCGGAGCTTGTCTTCATGCCCAGGCCAATACGGCTTGGGTTCGACTGAGACGCGTCCGGTCGGCGCAAATTCGCACCACACCAGTTCGTACCGATACGCGACCTTGCCATGGGCATCGAGTTCGAAAGTCTTGACCGGATAGAACGACACGTCGTGACGCCCCCAGGTCAGCGTAATCCCGGCAAACAGTTCGAGGCCATCTTTCGGTTCCGGAAACGGATTGCCCCCCACCCATGGTTTGCCATCATCCACAACGACGTTGCCGGTCGCATCGAACTTGGCCATGCCTTTGTGGCGGAGCGTCGCTTCGATGTATTCGATGGGGCTGAGTTTGGTGATATCGGTCGTCGACACGACCAGGTCGAGTTTGCGCCCCATCTGCTTGATCTGCATGTAGCGTATCGGGTCGAGCAGATCCTGGACATCATCCACATTGCTGGCATCGATGACATCACCAGCCTTGAACTTGCCTTTCGTATAGTTATCGATCGACAGCAATTCCTCGGGATAGGACGCGCTGAAATCACCGTTGGCCGCCAGCGCCGACCAGACGGGCGTCAGTACGCCCGCGCCAAGGATTCCGGCCGCCGTCTGCTCCATGAATCGGCGACGGCTGTAGTCGGCGGTATATTTCCGGATGCGTATCATGCTCGTACTCCCCTGCCTGAATGGAACGCCACGCGGGCGATGCGCTGAGGCATCGAACCCGCGAACCTGTGTGCCTCAGACACACAGAGACTTGAATAATTCGTCTATACGCAAAACGTCGAGTTCGCGGCCGATGATGACCAGGCGACCGCTGTCATCGGCGTCTGGCCATTGCTCGAGCCAGCTCACCGGATAAAACTTGTTCTGTACCGCGTGCAGGATGGCCGGTCGCCCGCCTTTCTCGCGAAACGCCGCGATGCCCTTGATGCGCAGGACGCGGGAGCCGAATTCATTGACCATCCGGTTCAGAAACACGCTCGTGCCGGCAAGACTCCAGTCACCCTGATGCCGGATGACGTGAGCGCCATACTGTTCACCGTGATGCGCGTGGTCGTGGGCAGCATCCAGCCAGCGGTCGATGTTCTCGCCGCGTGCTGCCGCTTCAAAAAGCTGACGGCCGATCAGGCGCGACGGGTCTATTTCGCCATGCACGGCCTCGATACATTCGGCGCCCGGATTGAGTGCCGCGATGGCGTCGAGGATGGCGAGTCGTGTCGCACTATCCACGCAATCGGTCTTGCTCAAGACGACAATATCGGCGAGCGCTACCTGCGCGGTCGCCGTGTCGTGTTCGGCCAGTGTACGCAGGCCGTGTTCGGCGTCGACCACTGTAATCACGGCATCAATACTGAATGCACCACGCAGCGGTTGGTTGGCAACCAGGGTATGCAGGATAGGGACAGGGTTGGCCAACCCAGTCGTCTCGACCAGCACGCGCTCGAATGCGGGAATATCGCCGAGATAACGTTTGCGATGGAGATCACGCAGCGTCAGCGCGAGATCTCCCCGTATCGTGCAGCATAGGCAGCCGTCGCGCAGCTCGATGATGTTCTCGGCGAGATTCGCCACAATCAGATGGTCGATACTGACCGCGCCGAATTCGTTGACGATGACGGCCGTTTTCGCATAAGCGGGATGAGCAAGCGCGTGGGCGAGGACCGTCGTCTTGCCGGCACCGAGAAAGCCGGTAAGGATGGACACTGGCAGTCTCATAACTGAATCATCGAACATGGCCGGCCGGGCAACCAATGGCCTGAACACGCTTCGTGCGAGCGCGGGCCGCGCCTGACGCTCATTGCGCCGAAGCGCGCACCGCGCACTCGGGGTTCGCTTCGAGTCGGGCAAAATCCTTGCTGTATTCGGCCGGCACGAAGGCGCGTTGCGTTACCATCTGGGTCAGCAATTCGCAGGCTTGTTCCGGACGTCCCGACGCCATTCGAATGCGCGCCCGCCCGAGCATCCCTTCCCACCAGACCGGCATCGCCGGCGCCGCCTTGCCGGTGATCACGCTCCATGCTTTATCGGCCTCGAACGGTTGACTGGCTTTTTCCGCAGTCTGCGCCAGCAGCTTCCAGGCGTTGCCCGAACTCGGAAAGTTCTTGGCGAAATCGTGCGCAGCGTCATAGGCCTCTTGCGCCAGTTCCTGCGCCATCAGCGATTCAATGATGAGCCCGCGAAGTCGTCGGTCCATCTCCGGTTGGTCAGTGACACCCGGCTGCAGCAGCCGCGCGTAGGCCAGCCTTTGCTCGATATCTTTTCTCTCGGTGATCCACGGATACAAATACTCTATCTGCCAGCTTTCAATACCTTTGTCGGCCAGGCTTTTGATATAGGCAAGTGCCTGCTCTGGCGCCTGCATGCGATCGAAGAGCTTCAATCTCGACCACACCAGTGCGCGTCGAATGTCGAGATTCGAGACACCTTTCTTTTCGATCTCATCCAAGGCTGCGATGACATCGGCCGGTTTGGAATCGACCAGCGCACGCATCTGCAGCAGCAGCGCGAAATTGAACGGGTCCTGTTTATCTTCAGCGGGCAGCCGCTGGAACGCCATGATGCCCTGCTGCGCGGCACCGGTGGCGGCACTCGACGCGCCACGCGCTATCTTGTCGCTGAATGCGCGCGCGGCAATCTGGAACGCCGTCCGTTCGACTTCGCCTTTGTATTTCGACGATTTGATTTCGCTGAGCTGTTGCAACGCTATTTTTGCATCCGGAGCGGTCTGCGCAATCATCATGCGAGCAGCGTCAGCGTCGGTATCGTTTGGGTTTTTGCTGACGAACCGCTGTGCGGCATTTCGTAATTGTTGACGACTGGTCGGCGAATTCGAGCGCGCGTCGCGGCTTGCATGAACGGCATACAAAAGTTTCGATGCGGCCTGGTCTACGTCGTCCGGTAGCGCAGGCGCGCGCAACAGCTGCTCAAGAATATCGATAGCAGGCTGGTAGATGCCTTGCTTGTAGGCGGCCACGGCCCAGCGATAGCGATAACCAGATAAATCCAATCCGGGCGGCGCAACGACTTCGTTAAAGAAGCGCTCGTATTTTTTCATCGCGTCATAGTAGTTCTCGTTGGCGAGCGCGAACTCGGCTCCGGCGAGATCCGTATACGCGCCAATATCAACACCTGAAAGTTCCTGCGCGTACGTGAGCATGCTCTGCAACAGTTCCTGATCGATACGCCCGGCATCAATAATGGCTTTCAGCCGTTCAGCCGCCAGCAGCGGGCGGCCGCCGGTCTTGCGGCTATCCTGCAGCAACGCGAACGCTTCGGTCTTGAGCAGGGGTAATTCATTGGTATCGACAGCGCCACCGGCCCGACGAATGCCGGTTACCTTGCCCTGTTTCGCCTCGAGCATGCGAAGCTCCAGCGAGACAGCTTCCTTGATTGGCGAGTCCGGTTCCGCGGCAAGCGCTTTATCGAGATTCTGGAATATCTTCGTCGCTCTATCGGTGCGCCCGAGTTCCAGTTCACAGAAGCCGAGCCCGAGCCAACCGCCGTAGACCAGGCCAGGTCGGAACAATTGCATCGAGGCAGCACGAAAACCTTTCTGCGCCGGCAGCAGAGCTTGAATTTTCTGACCTTTGTCGGTGTAAGGCCGTGCCAGTTCGAGATCGACCCAGGCCCGCCAATACGGGAATGCGCCCAGCGCGAAACTCAGGTCGTCCCATACGCGTGACCGGTAGAGGGTTTCCAGCGCAGCTTCGCTGTCATTCGCTTCTGCTTCAATCTCGCTCAGTCGACGCGCCGTCGCTTCGCGCATGTTCTCGACCAGATCGCGGATTACGATGAGCTGCTGAGAGGTCATCTTGGTTTCGCGAACGGTATCGATGATCGGGCCGACTTCGTTGGCAACGGTGTTGAATACATCCGAGCCGACCTGACCCTGCAAGCGCCCCAGCATGCCGCGAAGCTGCGCTTGCGGATCTCCACCTTCCGCCGCTTGCGCGACGGATATGCCGACCAGTGTCAGCAGCACCGCCAGTATTGCCGGTGCCATCAGTGCCAGTGCTACACGCAGACACCCGCTGTTGTCCACGATGACACGAAACGAGACGAACTTATGTTTCATGGTAATCATTACATGACGTCCAGCAGCGCCTGCATCTGGGTCGCAAACTGGTCGCCCATGATGAGCTTGATCAGGCGCCTGGTGAGTTTCAAATCGCCATCGAGCGTCGCTGTGTCGCCACGACCGGCCTCGCCGATGATTTGGAATTCCTGCATGGGCGAATTACGGTACATCGCCAGACTGACTTTGCGACCGACCTTTGCTTCGAGCAGATGCGGATTGGCCTGATCGCTCACATCCAGCGTGGAGACAATGCCCCCGGACCGCGAGAACTGCTCTATCTGGCGCACTATCTTGTTCAATTGCCCTTCACGCAATGGTGCGTCGCCGACGACGATGATGAGTCGTCGCGCGCCAAGGCGCCAACCGGCTTCTTCGATTGCAACCCTGATACCCGCATCAATGGCCTCGTACCAGTCGCCGCCACCAAGCGCTTTCAGCGAGCTCATGAAGCGATACAGCTTGCCGGTACTGTAGGTCAGTGGTTGCAGGCGCGTGACGAATTCAGGTGCGTCGTAATCGCGATAGGCAACGAAACCGAAACGCGCTATCGGTACCAGTGACCGCACTATCTGCGAGATGTCCTCAATGCGATCTTTCACTTCCTCCAACACCCAACCCATCGAGCCGGTTGCATCGATGACGAACATCACATCGAGCCCCGCTTCGCGCAAGCCGGCGATGTAGGCCGCGAACTGTGCAGTACCGTCACCCAGGCCATTGCCGATACCGCTCTTCAAACCGCCAAACCCTTTGCTGGCAGTGATCGGAATATTGCCGACGTTGAGCGCTTTAGGGATATCGACGCCCTCAAATCCGCCGGCTTGCGCCTTAAGTGCCACGGTGACATCGGGTGGTGGTGGCACCACTGCTTTCGGCGCAATGAGTATTTCCGGCGGCTCGAGTTCGAGTTCCTGGTCGAATTCGAGCTGCTCCTCCGGCGGCGGCTCCTTTTCAATCAGCGGTTGCGGCGCCTGCTCAATGGCAATCTCGACTTCTTCCTCCAACGGTATCGGGACTTTATTGCGCTCAATCTCATGGCCGATTTTGCCCGAGACGATGGCATGCAAAACGGCAGAGAAAGCGAGAAACACCAGCCAGATGACAAGACGGCGAGGCTTAGCCATGCGCGGTGTATCCGCAGCGCAATGCAGCGCCAGGCAAGCACATCGGCATGGAAGAAATCGAAAGATAACGGGTCATGATCGGTGTGGGGGTCTCGAATTCGACAGATCGGGTGCGTATCGCCGCCTCGCTGGCGCTTCCGCCGTTGCCTGCTTCTGACGCTGCGCTGCCAGCCCGTCGGCGGCACCTAGCATACCCCATTCATGCATAGCTCGCGGCATCTGCAGTGCAGCAAAATCAATCGGATGCGAAGTTTTACAGTGTAGAGAGCGGGTGCCCGGATGCAGCCTGCCGAACATCAGGGCAGAGCAAAAAAAGAGCCGGCACTAGGCCGGCTCCAATTCATCCAGAGCGTCTTGCGACTTAGAAGAAGTAGGTCGCGCGAACGAAGATTTCGTCAGCCCAGTCCAGATCTTCGGTAATCGTGTCGTGATCGGCACCGGGTGATTCGATGACGGTCGCGTAGAGATCCCACTGCCACTTGGCGGACGGGCGATAACGGACACCCGGCTGAACCAGGTAGCCGCCGGCTACGTCAACCAGCACCGACATGTCGAAGCGCCAGATCAGGTTCGGGAACGGCTGCTGGAAGGCAAACACCACATAGTTGGCGCTGGCCGTTCCACGCGGGTCCATTGCGTCCGAGTCAAACGCCGCCGCCGTGAAGTTGCCCGTAACCGGATCAATGAACGTATCGATACCCGGCGAGTCGTTCTTGTCCAGGTCGCGCCCGAACAGGTCCGTCGAGGTGCGGTGCATCCACTGCGCAACCATGTAGGTTGCCGGGAATGCGTCGCTGAAACGGTGATACTTCTCGAAGATAAGGGCCGAGACGACGTCATCCACTTCCGTGTAATCGAAAGTCAGGTCGTTGGTCAACTTCTTGTCTGGTGTCACCGACACTTCACCGCGGATGATCAACTGGTCGAACACCGAGTTCGGGTCGTCGGTCGTCACGACATAGTTGCCACCCACCATGAACAGGTTCTCACGCTTGAACTCGCGGCCCACCCATTGGATGAAGGGGCCGAAAGAACTGCGGAAGCCTTCCAAGGTGCGGTAGGTTTCAGCGAAGTTCTGCTCGGTGCCGAAGCCGAAGATATCGCGGACGGCCCACTTGGCAGCCGGGAAGTCGTTGATGACGTGGTCGATGTAATTCCCGTTATCCAGACGAGCGCTCTGAATGGTGGACCAGTATTTCTGCGAGGTCGTGCCATACGGATCCGGCGCGAACGTGGAGCCGCAACCGTTTTCCTGGTTGCGAGCGGCCGTATTGAGCGTCGGAAAAGCGGCAATGCCATTGGCTGCCAACGCTGTTTGGACCGAAGCTACTGAACCACCACCGAAGCCGAGTCCGCCGAAAAGCGCTCCGCCGACACCGTTAGCCAGAACGTTCAAAGTGTCATTGTAGTTATTCAAGCACCCGGAATTCGGGCTGCCAGCCCAGTACGTCGGTGCATCGACGTTGCGCACCACGCCATCCGGATTGCGCCGGTTGACATAGGCCAGGATGCCGGTAAACGACTCGGTCAGCGGCATGTTCAGGCGCGCACCGAAGTTGAGGGAGCCCTTGGCATCATCGAACCCGGCAGAGTCATCGAGGCGTGCGCCATTCTGGCTGACCAGGTTGTAAGCCGTATTCTGGCCCGGCAGGATGGTCGGCGAGAACATCTGCACGAAGCTGTCTACTTCCCAACCATTCTGGAACGTATAGCTCAAACGGAGGCCCGGTGAGGCAACGCGCTGGTCCTGGTATTCCTCGGCGCCTGGGCCAAGTGTCAGGTGGCGACGCAGGTCGAGGCCGTTAGCGACGTCCATGGTACGGAAGAAATACGCTTCACCCCAGGCGATGACCTGGTTACCAGCGCGCAGCCATAGCGGACCGTGGTTCCAGTCGAGGTACAGCGCCGGGATGTCGATAATCGACGACGGACTGTTCCATTCTGTGATCTGGCCGCGGCTGCCCCAGAACGGCGTGTTGTAGTTGTCGCCGATCTTGCCGTCAGTGAACTTGGACGTACCATCGTAGTAGGCACGCACCTTCATGTAAGCCGCGAACTCTTCGCTGATCTTGGCCTGTACGTCGACTTCCGCACGCGTGTTGAACGTGTTGAAGTTGATGTCGTCGTAAGCCGCACGCGCCGGATCGTTGGCCGGCAGATGGCCGATATCGGCACCCAGCGGGCAGTTCTCTCCACCAGCCGCACCGGACGCGGCAAACGTTGCCAGGCCGTCGGACAGAACGCGCGGGCCGAAACCGGTCTTGGTCCCCGGGCTCGCCAAGGCGCGCTGGTAGTTCAGATGGCAGTCAAACTGCAATGAGGTATTTGCGCCTGCAGGCAGGAATTGCCCAGCCTGCGCTTCCGCTGCAGCCACCGGGTTGCGGAAGGACGAAAAAATACCGCCCACGATCGGCGCGCCACCGTTGAGATTCGGCGTGACATACAGGGACGTCGGAGCGCCCCCATTGTTACCAAGTCCCGCCCCAGCGCCGGCTGCTGTGCGCAAGCCGGAAATAAACGCATCACCGCCTGCGCCGAAACCGCCGAAGGTCAGGTTCTGATTGACACGGCCGTTGAACGGGCCGGACATGAGGTTGTTCGGGTTTTCCGTCGAGGAAATACCGTAGCTGATTTCCTGACGCAAAAAGCCGGTGACGTTGAAGTCGATAGCGCTTGCCGTTCCGGCAACCATGACGCCACCGGCTACGCCTCCAGCCATGAGAAATCGTGCGATTGTGTGCTTCATCACTCCCGCTCTCCTCCTAGACAAATGAATCTTCTTGGGACCCCAGTAGTACTCGGACGACAATCGTTTTGTTGTTTGTCTGGTACAGTGCAAATTTAGTACTACCGGTTTTCCGGCAGTTCTATTATTACGGCTTATTTTCGCGACGCTGTCAACGCCTAAAAACACCGTTTGTTGGTATTTAGGTCGATAATTTGTGCCGCGGCGTTGCGATAATGCAACGATGTGAGTGTTGTGCAGTGCACACAATCTATGTTGCGGTACAGCAACGATAGTGAACGAAAACAAGTGATGCCGTCAGCCTGACGCTGACGGCGTGAGAACCGGATGCGCGCCTTGACGCGCTTATTTGACGACCTTGGCAATCGTGCCGCGGTGCCCGGCAACGAACACGGTCTGCTGACGCAGGAAACCCTTCTCGCCCGACGGTGACTCGGCCACGGCGGCAGACACCCCTTGGAACCAGGTGCGAGCGACGTTGAGATCGGAGGTTCCCGTAAACGTCGCGCCGTCATCGCTTGAGCGCAGCATCTGGCGGATGCCGGTAATGACGACCTCGCTATTGCCCGACCAGACGCCGAGCAGATTGGCGTTGCTCGGCGATTGCAGCTTGGTCCAGGTCAGACCCGCATCCGTCGTGCGGGCGATCATTCCTTCCTGTCCGACGGCATAACCAGAGTTGCTGCCATCGTTGGCGAGATGGATGGCAAAGACCGACTCATCACCATGGTTGACCGCGGTCCACGTCGCACCTTGATCCTCCGAGCGCAGGATCAGGCCGAATTCCCCCGCGATCATCAAGACGCCTTCTGCAGTGACCGTGGCTTCGTACAGATGCGGCTCGTAGCCCTCTTCGTTATAGGTCGTCCAATCCAGCGGCTTGGCGGTCCAACTTGCGCCAAAGTCGGTAGAGACTGAGACAAAGCCGAACTCGCCGACCGTCAATGCGAGACCCGACTCGTTCATGTCGACATTTAGAAGGCGCTGCGTAATACCGCTCTGGATGACGGTCCATTCAGCGTCACCCGCTCTAGTCATGACCATTCCCTGCTGGCCAACGGCGACGGAATGGTCACCGACACGCTTGACACCCAGTAAGGCCAGCGGTGTTTTTGGCGGCAGCACTGCCCAGCTCGCACCGGCGTCCTTGCTTTCCAGCATCAGGCCGAAAGCGCCAACCGCAATACCATAGCTGCCGCTCATGTCGAGCGCGAACAGAGCGTCGTGCGGAATGCCGCTGCGAACGATCTCGATAGCCTGATCGCCGCTGGCGGCTTCTTCGGCGGCCAGCACCGGTACCGCGACCAGCGCCGAACAGACGAGGGCGATATCGAGGGCCAGACGATTGAACACGCGGTCCAGGTGCAAGGTCATATTCATTGTGTTTGGGTCCGAATTGCTAAAATGATGGAGCGGAAGACTAAGCTTCACGCTGAGCCGAAACGTAGGTCATCGAGCTGCCGCGCATCCTAAGTTTCAACACGCGTTGCGCGAGCGGAGAGTGCACGACAGAGCGGCCACCATGAGCGGTGACATGTCGGCAGGAGTGCTGCACTGGCTCGACGTGATCGAGCCGGTCTCGTACATCATTCGTAAACTCCCCTAAACCGCCTGGCGTCCTGTGTCGGGACTGCAGCGTGGCAATGATCCGCCGCAGCGGGTCGTTGTCCGATCGGCGTCGGACTCATTCAATAAATCTCAAGAACAGCGAACGCAAGGCTGAAAATCGACAATCGTCTGAACCGGAGTAGAACGCCCCAGTTCCGCAATGCCAGCGCCCGAAACTATCGAACACCGCGTGCGGCGCCATCCCCCCGAAACAACCGCGAAGCCCGGAATATAGGGGCGCGCCAGCACCCTGTCAACCGACTCATTTGTAACGCATTAATGCACCCGTTCGCAGGCCGTGCATGTCGCATTGCAGCGTTCGACTGACTGTGCCCGGCGAGCCTCTGGCGGTTTGTGAAGGTGGATGCAGCGCCACTTCGCTTGTCGTCCTGCAGTAACGGTGGCCGGCGCGCGCGCTGCCTGGGTATCATGCCCTCAGGTGCCCACCGTGAAGCTTGGCCATTGACACCGACAGCTGAAATTCATTCTGCGCCATTTGCCCCTACGCGCCGCGGCGAACAGATCCTGGATGCGTTCGAGGCACTCGTGCTGTCGCGTGGGTTTGCCCGTCTCAATGTGTCCGATATCGCACGGCAATTGAGCTGCTCGAAGCGAACGCTCTATGAACTCGCAACCAGTCGCGATGAGCTCATCCTGCGCGTGATTGAACGATTCTTCGGGCGCATCCGCAGCGACGCCGCAGTTGCCATGCTCGGCCAGGACGGACCGGAGCAACGTATCTATCGCTATTTGCAGGCGGGTGTACACGCGGCCGAGCGCCTGAGCGCTACTGCTGTTTCCGATATTCATGCCTGGGCGCCAGCGCGTGCGGTGTGGCAGCAACATGTGCGGCTGCGTGTTGACGGCTTGACTGAAATCATCGAGTCGGGAATTCGCGCCGCTGTTTTTCGCGAAGTACCGCCGGCGTTCATTGCTGAAGTTGTTTTCGCGGCCATCAATCGACTGCGCGAACCGGAATTCTATCGTTCAACTGACCTTGCCATCGCCGAGGCATTCGACGAACTGTATGCGATGCTGGTCGCCGCCCTGACAACAAAATCTGGAATCGCTGGCGGCTCGGCCAGCCGACCGCGCGCTCGCCGCTGAGTCGTCAGCGGCAGCCACGCTCAAGTAACGCCAATGCTCCTGATGATGTCGATGACGGACTCCGGCGTTGCCTGCACGGGTATCGTGCCAAACAGCAATGCAGTACCCGGAACGGCCAATCGTCTTCCGTTCCAGAATGCATCATCGAGACCGCCGCCGAATCTTGGCTTCGTTCCATTGCCGGTCAGTGCGTCCAGAGCCACCTGCGGCAACAGTAATACGTCGAGATCGAGCGTACGCGTATCGGGGCGCGTCAGTCGCGCCGCCGGCATTGCGAGTGCCGTCATCCACCCATAGTGGCGCGCGGCGCCCACCAGCGGCTCATAAGCATCGACTTCGTCGTCAGTCAACGTAATGCCGTGGATTTTCTCGAGCACGATACCGGCCAGCGGCTTATCGGCCAGGCGCCGCACCAGTGTCGCCGTGGCAGTCGCGACATCGTCGAGTTCGTTGAAGTCCACTGCTGCTTGCGCATCCCCGGCACATAGCAGGTCGAACGGCAGCCGGAGCTTCAACCACACATCGAGGCGCTTCTCGAATCGATGCAGCAACGCGCCGAGCGCCTGCTCGATGAACTGCAGCGCTGCGCTATCACCCAGTGCCTCGACAAGCGCCTCTGCAGTGCTCGCCTGCGGATGGCGTTCCAGAAACGGTGCCAGCAGATCGATGCTCAAACATTCGCTGCCGACGACCCCCTGGGCCTGCATCATTCCCGCGGCATATTTCGCCGCATCGCGGTACCACTCCGGCGTATCGTTAGCAAACACGCGCCGCGCGTAGGCCTCGAATTCGATCCAGCGTACCGGCCGGGTAGGCTGTTGGAGCCAGCTTTTCACGATGCCTGTCATGTCAGCGCTTGTTGCCTCGGGTTGCGGGCCCGCCGTGCATATCGACTCGCGATCAGGACTTCTTCTTCTTTTTCGCCTTGCGTGCCGCGGCGAGTTCGGCTTCGAGTTGTTCGATACGAACATCTTTCGGGTCACGCATCATGATCGGAACGATATTGTCTGCCGGGCAGGTGTTGTCCGGCGAGCCGCGATAGATAAGGTCGCGATCTTTCCACGAACCGTAATAAGGTACGTCGGCCGGGGGCGTCGCTTTCTCCCAACCCGCCACGAACTGCTTGTATGGCTTGCCGAGTCGCTTCCGCTTGGCGCGCTCCGCGGCGCGCGCGGCAGTCGTGTTGGCGACATCGACTGCGCCGCTCTCGGCGTCGAGAACGACATGGTAAATATGCTTAACCGTGTTCATCGAAATCAGTTCGTCCAGGTACTCTCTTGCGACAGCCTCCGGCTCACGTTCAAGCACATCGCCGTAGCCGCCTCCCGACCCTTGCGTGATCATGTAGAGTTCGCCGGGCTGCGCGAACTCGAGCTGCAGACCCATATGGTGGGTGGTGTATTTCGCGCCCTTAAACGGCTGCTCGTTCATGATCTCCTCGATGGTGTAGCGCAACAGCTCACGCTTGTCCGCCATCACCTCGAACACGTTCACTCCACGGACTTTCGCCAGTGGGTAGCAGCCCGGCGCATAGCCACCGAAAATCCCCATCGTGGTCGGGAACTTGGACCCGATGCTGCAGCACATGAATCCCCACATGGTGGTGTCTTTCATGGTCGCTATCTGCTGGTAACCATGCCCGCCGCGATACTTGCCGAAGCCATTGGCGTCTTTCATCAGCTTATGCGGCACTATCTTGATCAGCGGCACTTCTTCTTCAATCAGCTCCTGTTCGCCGATATCGGCCATCGGCGCAAAGATTGGCGCGATCGAATGCTCTCCGTCACGATTCCAACGAGCCGCACCACCCATTCCGTTCAGGTCCGCGCAGACATTCCCGACCAGTTCGCCGTACTGATTCAAGCCGCCATAGAGGAACGTGACAATCATGTTGTACCAGCCGGCAATGACGTCGGTGGCACGATGACCCGCGCTGTAAAGAAACTTCGGCACCCCGATCTGGACCGCAGTGAAACTCGGGAAGAACGTCATCATGCTCTGCGCATTCGGCGCTTCAGGTGAACAGTGGAGTGCTGACCGGTTGTCGGTCAGTACCGTCATCGGCGCGAACACGGCCTGGTTGCGCGGTAGATCCGGCCACACGAAGCTCAAAAACTCCTGCGCCAACATGCCTTTCAGCGACGCAAGCACCGTATTGTTAGGACGGTTCAGGAACTCGGGTGAGGAGCCACGGAAATCGATGATAAGCTCATCACCGCGTTTCTCGAGTTCGCAACGGATTTTGATCAGACAGTTCTCGCGCAGCGTGCCGTCAGCAAAGAGATTCGTGCGCACCTTGCCGTCAGGCCAGGTCGACAGGCGCCGGCGCGTTTCCTGCTCGGTATCGGTCAGCGTCTTGCGCAAAGTAGCGACTACAGCATCGACGCCATATTCGGCTATCGCATCCTTGACGCGTGCTTCCATGCGCATGGCCGCGAACAGCTTCGACTTCATCCCTTCGAGCTGAAGCTTAGGTTCACGTACCGAATTCTGCAGAAACGTCATGATGTCACGGCGGAAGGTATAGTTCTCGCCGACTTTGAATGGCGACATCTTCAGGCCTTCGTCGAACGGCGATTCAGCCGCTGATGGCATACCACCCGGTTCGCAGGCGCCATTCTCGCCTTCGTGAACGATGGCGCCGGTGAAACAGATCAATTCGCCATTATGGAAGACCGGGATGATCAGGCTCTGGTCGGTATTGTGGATGTTGCCGTACCGCGCGTCGTTATGCATGAAAACATCGCCGGGGCGAATGCCGACAGTCGCGTCGTCTTTCCAGTATTTCAGGATGAATTTGACTGGATGCTGGGTCAGCACCGAGAAGATCAGTACACCGCCCATACTGGCCATGGCGAGATCGCCGTGCATCGTCCATACGCCGGAAATCAAATCACCCCATTTTGCGCCAGGTGCAGCGCCCATCTGCTCGACCATGTCGAACGATTCGTTGCAGGCGGTCTGCAGCTTGTGTCGCACAAGATTGACCTGGTCGGCGTCGGCGAACTGATCGAGCGCGCGCTGCTCGCGTGCGGAGATCTGCGCGACGCGATGATCTTCCATAATCTCGGGGTCGGGGCCGAGAAAGAGCACGTTGTCTTCGAGAAATTTCTCGATGACGGATTTTTCCTGATCACCACCCATGACAGTACCCTCCCCTCGGGGATTCAATGCTCGTTCCATTCAATCTGCGCGCACCACTCATGCGTTTTTTTCCATCAGCGCCGAACCGAGCCGCCCCATGGTCAACGTCCAACCCGGTTCCACCAGATAGGTCGTACGCGGCGTTTCGATCAGGGCTGGCCCCGGCACCCGCATGCCCTCGTCAACCGCCACGTGATCGAAAACCGGCGTCATCAACGGCAAATCAATCTGCGGGAAATAACATTCGCGCTGGGTCCGTGAGATCGGAAGATAATTGTTGACCGCAGTCGATCGCTCGAGTGTCAGCTTCTCGTGTTCGACATAGGAGACTACGCGGATGACGTTGACCCGAACGCCGGCTTCGGGCGCCTGGCTGCCCTCGCCGAAACGCTGCGCGTAGTTGCTGCTGAACTGATCGAGCAGCGCAATGACGTCGTGTGGTGTGGTCAGTCGCTGTGACGGGGCCACCACGCTGACCTGGGCCAGCTGGTTGCCGTAACGCATATCGAGTTCAAGGCGCGTCTTGATGTTTTCCAGCGGGACATCCTGGCGAATGAGATCCTCTCGACCACGCTCTTCAAGTTCGACCACGGTTTCGTTGAAGACCGTGTAGTCTTCCAGCACATGGCGGAAGGTGGCATCGTAGAGCATCAGGTATAGGGACTTCTCGTGAATATGCAGTTGATTCATGTTGCCGGCGCCCAACGCCGAGAACACTGAACTGAATGGCGGAATCAGAATTTTCGAAACACCGATCTCACCGGCATAACCGCACGCATGTATCGGGCCGCCACCGCCATAACTCAGGATGATGAAATGCTTAGGGTTGTAACCTTTGACGGCCACTTCCTTGAAAATCGCGCTGGCCATGTTGGCGTCGACTTTGCGCTTGATTGCTTTCGCCGCGTCAATCAGGCTGAGCCCGGCCGGCTTGGCCACATATTCTTCGATCGCCCGCTCGGCGCGACGCTTGTTCACCTTGATCGTGCCGCCGGCATAGTTGTCGGGATCGAGATAGCCGAGCACGAGGTTGGCGTCGGTCGTAGTCGGCAGCTTGCCGCCACGACCATAGCACGCCGGCCCGGGGTCGGAACCGGCTGAATCCGGCCCGACTTCCACTGCACCCCACAGTCGATCGTAGCGGGCGATTGAACCACCGCCGGCACCGAGCGTATGGAGATACGTCATCGGTGTCGACACCAGCCAGCGATCGATGACCGGGTTGAAGTCGTAGAACTTCACGCCATCCGCGGTGACCAGCCCGATATCGAAGCTGGTACCGCCCATATCAGTCGCAATCACATTCGGGATATTGAACTGATGCGACAGAAAATCGGTCGCTTCGAGCCCCGCGACCGGTCCGGAATGGATGGTCTGGAGCGCGTGTGTCGAGTTGAGCTGGGCCATACCGGATGTGTTATGTACGAGCAGCATCGGCCGCGCATAGCCGTTCTCACGCAGCGCGACTTCAAGCGTCGACATGCCGTGATACATCTGATCGTGCAGGTAGGCGTCGAGCACCGCCGACATCGTGCGCGAGTACTCGGCTTTGCGCCCCGCCACGCGATGCGACAGCACTATTGGCAGAGCGCCCAGCACATGCGTGGGGTACTCGTTTAAAATGATACGTTCGACTTCCTTCTCGTGTGACGGGTTGACCACCGCATTGACGAGTGCGACGACAAACGCCTGGCAACCCTGATCGACAAGTTTGCGGACCTGGGTGCGAACGTCATCTTCGTCAACCGTCAGACAGGCCTGGCCTTTGAAGTCGACGCGCTCGCGGATACCAACGATCATGGAGATAGGCACCAGCGGTACGGGACGATCGGCGCCCGGCAGATCGGTCTGCTCGGCGTGCGACAGGCCGTCACCATAGCCACGGGCGCGCATCAGCGGTACCGAGGATTCATAACCCGCTGTCGTCACCAGCCCGACGCGCGGACCATTCCGCTCGATCAGCGCATTGGTGCCGAGCGTGGTGGCGTAACGCACAGCATCAACCGTGCTGAGGACGTCGCGGATACTCAGCTGCAGCTCACCGCAGGCATTGGTCAGCGCTTCCATGAAGCCGGAGGCAAGGTTGTGATGGGTCGTCAGCGCCTTGGCTTCGATGTATTTGCCGTCATAGGCCAGGAAGCAGTCGGTGAACGTGCCTCCGATATCAACGCTAACCCGCCGCATCGTTTGCGCCCTCCCCCTTGCGGTGTTTCTCTTTGAGCTGATCGATGTCGAGTTCAATGTCGTGGGTCAGGGGATGACCTGGCGGCAGATACTCGTTTTCCATCATCGTGCCGCATTCGGGACAGTAGAATTCGATGATGCGACACCAGTCAGGATCCGGTGCATACGTATAGTCGTACTTGTCGGGGTCGAGTATGGGGCGATGAATTTCACGCGGATCACGCTCGTAAACCAGCAGACCTTCCTTGTAATTGCCCCGCGCTGAGCCGATATCGTGGCCGCAGCGCCGACATTTCCAGCGCTCGGACTCGAGGTCGATTTCGAGGTATTCGGTTATCGCGACTGAATTTGTTGCCATGATCACTTGCTCTCGAGGAAGAGGTCGCCGTTGCTGACGACGCGCAGGCGCCAGTTCGCAGCAAACAGACAAGTCAGATAGCTGCCGCGGATCAGTGCCGGCCCGTCAACTGAGTCGCCAGGCTTGAGTATCGTGTCGTCGATCAGTGCAAGCGAGCGAGCTCCGCGACCGTCGAGATTGATGCTCACTTCGCCGGCGCCACGCACTGTCGAGTATTTCTTGACGTCGTCGTCTTTGAGGCGGAGCGCGGGCAGTTCAAAAACGGCGCGAAGCATCAAGCGAGGGTCAGTCTCGCCGGTACGGAGTTTGACTTTCTTCCCTTTGAGCGGTCGCTCGATCGCATTTTCGCCGTTCGCCGCCCACACCGAAAGATCGTAACGGCAGGCCGACGGATCGACACCTTCGCCATACATATCGCGTTCGGCACGGGCCTGGAGATCCTGCTTCAACGCTTTGATGTCGGCGTCTTCGCCCGCTATCGGCACCTGGTATTCGTGCGCCAGGTGGCTGAAGCCAATGCCGAAAGCGCTGAACACGGATGCCAGTCGCGGCACCAGCACCTGCTTGAATCCCGCTGCGTCCGCGATCGCCGCAGCAATCATCGGCCCGCCGCCGCCGTAGGCAAGCAGGGTGGTCTTGCCCGGACTACGGCCGGATTGTCTGACCGCCAGTTTGACGTGTTCGGCAACAGCTTTGGCGAAAGCGTCGATCACTGCAGCCGCAGCACGCGCGACGTCCAGACCGAGGGCGGTACCGACATTCTGCGCCAACGCCGCTTCAGCACGCGAACGATCGAGTTTCAGTTCGCCGCCGAGATATTTGTCGGCATCCAGCACCCCGGCGACGAGCAGTGCGTCGGTCAGCGTCGCTTCCGTACCGCCACGGGCGAAACAGGCCGGCCCAGGTGCTGCACCGACACTATCCGGGCCTACGGTGATGGCACCGTTGTCGATGCGAATGACGGAACTGCCACCAACGCCGAAGCTGTGAATGGTAGGCAGTGAGAACGAAGTCGGTGCACCTTCGATCTCGCCATATGCCAGCAGGTCGACGGTCTTGTCGATGACGACCGAAATGTCGGTCGTTGTTCCACCGACATCCATTGCAACGACAGTGTCGAGGTCATAGTGCCGTGCGTAAGCCAGCGTCCCTTCGAGACCGCCGCGCGGGCCGGAGCCCCAGGTTTTTATCGCGGTGGTTTTCGCCACGCGAGCTGAATCGCCGTCGTTACGGAAAATCAGCAGCGGACGGCGCAGATGCTGCTGTTTACAGATACTCTCGGCGCCGTAGAGGAAATGCTCCATACCGACGTGCAGATACGAATTGACAACACCGGTCACCGTCCGCCGAGCAAGGTCGGTATCGTTGGCGAGTTCCGAGGAGATCAGGAACGGAATAGCGCCGAGCAGATGGCGTGGATAGCGATCGAGCAGTTGCGCCTTGACGTTCTGCTCAGCCCATACAGAACTGAGTGCAACGACCAGACGAAATGCACCGGCTGCGAGTAATCGATTGATCAGGCCGGTGAGTTCGGCAGCATTGATTTCACCATTCCTGCCGACGTTGATGCCGACTGGAGCGTGGGGCACCATCGCCCGCCACAGGTCGTTGTCGCCGAGGCGTTCGATGGCACCGTAAACGCGCGTTTCCTCGCCGGCATCGACAAGCACGGCAACCGGCTGCCCTTTACGCTCGACTACTGCGTTGGTACCGGAGGTCGTCGAATAACGCAAGCAGTCCGCTTCACGGATCAGACGCGCGACATCATCTTCGCCGTATAACTCGCGCGAGCCGCGCCGTAACACTTCGAGGAAACACTGTGTCAGATCATGCGGGGTAGTCGTCGACTTGGCGTGCACGACTTTGTCCCCATCGCTGATGCAGACGTCGGTGAAAGTCCCACCGTTGTCGATATTGACCAGGATGCCCATGATTCTCGCGTTCCTCCCCGATTTGAAGCGCTGCCTGCGGCCGAGGCAGAGCGCCTTCATGTGCGCATGAAAATGCCGGAATGGTACCGATTAGACTCGATGGTTACCGCCCACGCAAGGGCCCACAACGCCGTCAAAGGGACCGCAAGATAGGCTGATTCGCTGGCAATACCAATCGTGCAGCGCACCAATCAGGCCACTTGCGATAGCCAGCAACAGTGCTCAGAACATCTTGGTCCGGCGCCGTTCAGTAGGTCGGTGGATCGACGCTCGGTAGAAAGGATTCGGCATTGTCGATAGCGTCTTCGAACGCCTCGACGCGATTGCCGGCGAGACTCGCGCTGTCGATGCGCGCAACGTGAAACAGCGCGTCGCCTTCGCTGATCAGCGGCAGGTTGTTGCGCCCAATGACCAGACCGCTGACGTCGGCTTGCACGAGATCTTCGAACGCGCCGAATGTATCGGAGATGGCGCCCAGCCGCGAACCTTTGTGCACGCTCTGGCCGAGCTGCGCCGTGATGCGATGAATGCCGCTGCGCTGCGCACGGATCCAGCGCGTACTGCGGGCAATCAGCGCTGGTGGAAACTCCAGACGGACAGCTCGCATCGGCAACATGTCGAGTGTGCGCAGCGTTGCGATGATGCCGTGCACGCCGGCACGGATCACACGCTCATTGAAACGCAGACGCTCGCCGCCTTCGAACAGAAGTACCTTGACGCCGAGTTCACCTGCGGCCTGGCGAAGTGAGCCGTCTCGCGTGTTCGAGTGGATCAACACCGGCACCTGAAATCCGCGCGCAAGTTCCAGGGTCGCGGCGTCGTCGAGGTCGGCACGGATCTGCGGCAGGTTGTCGCGATGTGCCGCCGCGGTATGCAGGTCGATGCCGAAATGGCAATGCGCGGCTATTTCGCGCAGAAACGAATACGCGACGCGTGAAGTCAACGAACCGCGTTCCGAACCGGGGAACGAACGATTCAGATCGCGCCCGTCGGGAAGATAGCGCGTCTGATTGATGAAGCCGAAGACATTGACTATCGGAATGCACACCAGGGTCCCGCGTAGTGCTTTCAGCACGTTCGAGCGAAGAAGGCGATGGATGATCTCCACACCGTTGATTTCGTCGCCGTGTATGGCGCCTGAGATGAACATGACCGGTCCATCGTGACGCCCCCGAATGACCTGTATCGGCATCGACATCGGCGTCGAGGTGTAGAGATCGGCGAGCGGAAAATCGATGCGCACCTTGCTGCCAGGCCGGATCGCGCAGCCGGCAATGACGAGCGGAGTGCTGCTCATACCGTCAACCTCGTCCTTTCGTGCGCGTCGAGCGCCCGTGTCCGGCAGTTTCCAGAAACTCGATGATCAGACTGGCGATATCCTTGCCGGTAGCCGCCTCGATACCACCCAGACCGGGCGATGAATTGACTTCCATGATCAGCGGCCCGCGGGTAGAGCGCAAAAGATCGACCCCGCAGACGTTCAGCCCGAGCGTACGTGCGGCACGCAGCGCAGTACGCCGTTCCTCGGTCGTAATTTCGACCAGCGCGGCCTGCCCACCGCGATGCAGATTGGATCGGAACTCTCCGGGGCCGGCTTCGCGCTGCATCGCCGCGACGACCTTGCCGCCGACGACCAGACAACGGATATCGCGCCCCGCGGCCTCCTTGATGAACTCCTGCACCAGAATATTGGCGTCGAGCCCGCGGAAAGCCTGGATGACGCTTTTCGCCGCGTTACGTGTCTCGGCCAATACCACACCCAGACCTTGCGTGCCCTCGAGCAGTTTGATGACGAGCGGTGCCCCGCCGACTTCGTCAATCAGGCCGTCGATATCGTCGATCGAATGCGCGAACGAGGTGATCGGCAGACCAAGGCCTTTGCGCGAAAGCAATTGCAGCGAACGGAGCTTGTCGCGCGAACGCGTGATGGCGACAGATTCATTGACTGAATAGACGCCCATCATTTCGAACTGGCGGACGACTGCGGCTCCGTAAAATGTGACCGAAGCGCCAATGCGCGGAATAACGGCGTCGAACTCGCTCAACTCCTCACCTTTATAGTGAATGGTCGGATTGCTCGAGTTGATGTCCATATAACAGCGCAAGACGTCGATCACGCGCACGGCGTGACCGCGATCGCGGGCAGCCTCGGCAAGTCGCCGTGTCGAATAGAGCTTGGGGTTACGCGAGAGTATGCCAATTTTCACGCGCCACTCTCCCGCTTGACTCGGCGAATGCGTCGCGGTTTGTCGAGCACGTAGGATATGTCTGGGTCAACGACAATTCGACCGCACATTGCGGTGCGGCCGAGCAGCATGCGAAACAACATGGCGCCGCGGTTAGTTACGGTCAGCTCTATCGGCCACCGTTGCTCGCCGATACCAAGTTCCGATTCAATGACCAGACGGCGTTCGCGATGCCCACCCGAGTCGGATACTGTCCGTTCCTCGATGACCGCGCAATCGGCGACGACGACCTCACCGCCAGTTCGTCGCGCCGGCGCGATATGCAGGCGCACGCGCGGCGCACCGCGCTCGATATAAGATTCGGAGCGCAGCGCGTGCAGAGTCGAAGTCCGCGCACCGCTATCGAGCTTGGCCTTGATGCGAGAGATGCCGAGCACCGGCAGGCTTACCCATTCGCGCCAACCGAGCACGAGCTTCTCGTGTGCCATGATAAATGTAGCCTGGATGGAGGATGTCCCACGCGCCATCTGGAGACACGCCCGACTGGAGCAGGATAGCGGTCACTGCGGCTTCGGAAAAGGCATCCTGTGGTAAAGCCGACGACGAGGACGACGCGTGTGTCAGGATCGGGCGCCATTCCGGTGCTGCACGCCCCTGGACTGTGCAAGTCCAAGATTGCCGAGCAGGCCGAAGAGCAGCAACAGCAGGGGCGTGCTGGCCAGCGGTACCTGTTGAGCGTCCGGCGGCGGGATGACGCCGTCGCCTTCAATAGCCGTGATATAGGCACGCGCTTTGAAATCATCCCAGGCGATATAAGTCTCCGTCGCTGTGTCGAGAATGAAGGCCCATTCGCTCAACGCCAGCGGTTCCTGATTGGCCATCTGTGCCTGCAGATAAGCAATCAACTCCGGCGTCCGATAATCCTGGATGTTCTCGATGAACGGGTTGCTGTTGCCCGGCGCATCGCTGTCCAACGAGATGAGATAGTGATATTCGCTTTCTCCGCTCAAGGCAAAGTGATAATCGAAAAACGACATGACCGAGTACTGTTCGGTTGTGACATTGGTGAGCGTCGCCTCGCTCTGTCGTGTGACATCCGACAGGCCGCCAGGCGGCGCCCACGGCAGTTGCGGCGTGATTGATGATGTGAAAGTGCTGTTACCGGCCATGTGGACTTTGACCACACCCATCGCGTCGCCGGTGGTTTCGGTGCTGTTCCAGGTCGGGTCGAACACGAGGGTCAACTCGCCTGCTGGCAACGGCGCACTGTAGATCTCGGTTCCGGCTGATGTTTCATGTGCCGTCAGTTCGAGGCGAAAGCGTACCCGCAGTTCTGCTGATTGAACTGTCGGTGCCACAAACAGCACTATCAACAGGCTAACCAGCAAATTGCCGCGGAGCGTGCGTCGATGCGGATGAATCACAGACATTCGGCGCCGGACCATAGCACGCAGCAACGTGTCAAACTGTGTGCGGAGCCGCACAGATAGCAGATGGTAATGCGGGCACGCTCCCTTGTCAGACCATTGGATAGGTTCATGATGCCTTTAAGCGATTCGGCAGTCCGCCAGGCGGAATTCGAGCGCGAGCCCGGAACACCTGTCCCGCCCATGCCCTATCACCGAGTTGTGATCATCGGTGCAGGCGCAGTTGGTTCACATCTGGTGGCGTCGCTGCGGCCGGAAATATCGCTCATGGTGATCGATCCAGCAGAGCAGGTTCGGTCAGCATATGCATTCCAGGGTATCGACGCCCGGGCCGTTCCCGCACCTGCGGACACTGCAGGTATACCATCTCGGACACCGTTTCGAACGGGCGACGTTGCTGTTCTGGCGACTTCTGCCGGTGTGGCTGCTGCTGCGGCACGGAGCGTGCCGGCCTGGGTTCCGATGGTTTGTGTCTCTAACGGCTTGACGCCTGAGCTGGCCGCTGTTCGCAACCACGCGCTCTCCTATGGCGTCGTCGAGTTTGCTGTGTCGTCTATCGGCGCCGGGCGATCGAGGCGGACCAGAGATGGCTGGCTGACGTTGCAGCGACAGAGCGACGGCAATGTCACTGCGTGGCTCGCAGCAGCGTTGGAGCCGCGCATGCAACGCGTCCGCTTGGCTGACGATATCGATGCACACCGTCATGGCAAACTCATGCTCAACGCAAGCCTGGACCCGGTAGCTGCAGTGATCGGCGGAGCGATTGGCGATGTGTTCCGTGGACGCGACAGCTTTCGCGCGTTCCGCGCGCTGCTCGATGAAGCGTTGACGGTGGCGCGTGCAGCCGGATGGCGGCTGCACGCGAGCCAGGGCGTTCCGCCTGCCGTATTGTCGGCAGTTTTCGCGACACCGTTGGTAAACGTGCTGGCAGCGCGCGCGGCAGGATGGCAGGCCCGCGCCGTGGGCAGCACTCTGTCGCGTGAAATCGTCCGCGGAGACCTCGGCGAAGCTGAATATCTATGTGGCGCGATCGCCAGCGAAGGAGCGAGAGTCGGTGTGCCAACTCCGGCGCACGACTGCGCCATGAATCTACTTCGCCGGATCGCCGGCCAACCAGGTGGGAACGGCGGCAGACCGGAGCTGGCGCGCGAGCTGGTGCAGTGTTGATTGGATACGCCGACGCGGCGAACAGTCAGCGCGCAGTGACGCCGCGGACAAGCGCCCTTGCTCCGCCGAGAGCGGTCACCCATGTTCGAAGATCGGCCAGCCCATCGTCGAGTCCAATCTGCGGACGATATCCCAACTCATCATGGGCGCGGGTGCTCACGAGGGTACGCGACGTCAGCGCCGTGCGGACGCCGAAATATGCCAGCGGCACGGGCAGGCCTAGCGCGGTGGCGGCATGATCGAGCGCCCATGCAGCCGGCTCAGCCAGGATCCGTGGGATCTGCAAAAAGCGCGGGCGGACGCCCGCGGACTCCAACTGGCGGGCGATGAATTCCCGCGCAGTCGTTCGAAATGCATCGACAATGAAATAGGTTCGGCCGGGAGCTGCAGGGCAGTCGAAAGCCCCGATGATCGCATCGATCAGGTTATCGATATGTGTCGTCGCTTCGAGGTTGGTTCCATCGCCACAGGCTGGTACCCCGAAAGGGGACAGCGCCAGGCGGGTGAGAATGGGCAGAATGGTGGTATCCCCACGACCCCAGACGACCGCCGGGCGCAGGCTGGTTACCTCGAGTTGCCCGTTTGCGGCGAGAGCGAGACGTTCGCTCTCGGCCTTGGTCGCCGAATAGGGGTCGATGTAACGAGTTGGATAGGGATGCGACTCATCGACACCGATCAGATCGCGGCCAGCAAACAGGACCGACTGCGAGGCAATATTGATCATTCGGCGAACGCCTGCGGCGGCCGCGGCGGCAAGTACATTGCGCGTGCCCGTTACGTGCGCCGAGCGAAAAGCAGCGACAGTTGCCGGCCGTGGAATTCCGGCAGCATGCAGCACCACTTCGCAACCCTGTGCCGCGCGTGCGAGCGAGCGAGGCTCAAGCAGATCGCCCGTGACGACCGTGGCGCCGAGATCCTCGAGAGCGCTGGCGCGGGCTGGCGCGCGCGCGAGTACAACCACCGAATCGCCGCGCGCCAACAGACGCCGTGCCGCCGCGCCACCAATGAAGCCTGTGCCACCGGTGATCAATATGCGCATTCAGCGGGCTCCGGCCGGGCGTCACCAGGATTCGTCTGGCGAGTCATCACAGCAGCGTAAGTCGCCCATAGCGACCCGTCAACGAACCGGGCATACATTCTCCAATCACACAAGGAATCTCAGATGAAGAACATTACCCTGATCGCATCCGCTGTTTTGTTTGCCGCACTGTCCGTAACCGGTTGCGACAAACAGGGCACGCCCGTCCAGAACGCCGTCGAAGGCACCAAGGATGCGCTGAACATTCGCGAACATGAGAAGCTTCAGGACGCCGGCGAGGACGCCAAAGACGCCATCGAAGGCGCCGTCGAAGGCCTGAAGGAAGAAACCGGCGCGAAGTAGCGCCGCTCACCTGCTCGTGCCATTGGCGAAGTCCTCGCGCAATGGCATTCCGTATATCGCAGGAAGCGCTTCCTTGTGCAGCGCTTCCTTACACGCCGACGATGTCGAAAAAGCGGAAGTTCGCCTCGCCGTCAACCATGGTCGCCAGCGCATCCAGCACGCCTTCCTGCTGGCGCCACGCGAAATAACGTTCGTAATGCTGTCGACTGTCCCACAGCTCGACGAAAGCGAAGTTCGTCGGGTCTTCCTGATTTCTGGTCACGGACACCGATACGCAACCCTCGCGGCAGCGGGTGTCGGGAAGGATTTCGCGCAGCCAGCTGAGCAGCGTGTCAATGGATTCTTTCCTGGCGCGGAATTCAATATGAACCAAACAGGTCATGGAGCCCCCTCGTTAATAAAATACCGCTCAAGAACGCTGATTCCGGCTATGCCGAGATCGCCTGCGGTAGAGCGGGTGCCACCAGATTACATGTATCAAGCTGGTACAGGCTGGCCGCGTTGTCGTGCAGGATCAAATTGCACTCGGTCTCTGTCAATGAAGTCAACTGCTTCTTCAGGACGTCCTGCGACCACGGCCAGGTCGAGTCGGAGTGTGGGAAATCGTTCGCCCACATCATGCGCTCGATGTTCATGTCGTCCTTGAACTTGAATGCGGTGTAGTCGTCCTGAAATGTGAAATAAATGTTTTCGCGGAAGTACTCACTTGGTCTCCGGTCGAGCTCCCGGCCGCGCATCCAGTGGCGGTGGCGCTGGTAGGCGTGATCCATGCGATACATGAAGTGCGGGATCCAGCCGCCGTCCGCCTCGGCCGAGACTATCTTGAGCCGTGGGTGACGCATGAATACACCGTCAAATACGAACATGCTCATCAATTCCTGATTGCCGCGCACGACCGACATGAACGAATTGATGCGCGAACCGCGGTGGCGCTGCCGAAGGCCCTCGCTCGACGTCAGGATATGAAAACTCGGCACGAGTTCGAGACTGACCATGGCATCGAAGAACTCGCCGTAGATCTCGTGCGCGTAGTCCTCCTGGGCCGGAAGACCCGGCAGCATGACGCCTTTGAAACCGTGCTGCTTGATCGCTTCGAGCTCCTTGATGCCGTCGTGAGGTGAGCGCACCGCACATTGACCGAGACCGATAAGACGTTCCGGATGGGCTGCGCAGTACTCGGCCAGCCAGCGGTTGTAGGCCTCCATGCACGCCTGCTTGAATTCGTGATCGGGGATGTTGCAGATCTCCATGCCGACCGATGGGTACAGGATTTCGGCACTGATGCCGTCCGTGTCCTGATCCGCGAGCCGAGCTTCCGGATCCCAGCCACCACGGTGGAGATCGTCGAATCGAACCCCCTTGAGCCGAATGTCTTCCGGGGCCTTGCCGGCGGCGCAGATCAGCGACATCGGAATCGGCGTCTGACTGCCCTCGATCTGAAAGATGTCCCCGCGCTTGTCGTCATAGACCATGCGTGGTGCACGGTCGCGGAACTTCGCGTCGATGTAGTCGACGTAGCAGTTCGGTGGTTCGGCCACGTGGCTGTCGGCCGAGATGATGGGCTTGGTCATGAACGATTAATCCCTTGCGTAGAATCGAGTGAACCGTTGCGCAACAAACGCCCCGGCAGCGGACCCGCCGGATCGATGCAGTCACGGTCGTCGCGCCGCAGTACCGTGCCGTTGACGATGACGGCGTCGATGCCGCGCGCCCTGGCGATCAGGCGGTCGGCACCACCGGGGAAATCCTGCACGCGCTCAAGCGGCAGGTCGCCGATGGTCTCCGGGTCAAAGATCACCAAATCTGCCGCCAGCCCCACCTGCAGGCGGCCGCGATCGCGGATACCGAAAACCTCGGCCGGACGCGAAGTGACCATGCGCACGGCTTCGACCAGCGGAATAGCCTTTTTCTCGCGTACCCAGCGTCGGAACAGATAGGTCGTCAGGCAGGCGTCGCAGAGCTGGCTCGCATGAGCGCCGGCGTCGGAGAGGCCAAGCACGGTATCTTTGCTCGCGAGCAGTTCCGCCACTTCATCTTCTTCATGATTCGCAACCGGCATGCGGAAGCGGGCCTGGAGATTACTGTCGAGTCCGAGATCGAACAAGACGTCTACCGGCGTACACCCGCGCTCAGCAGCAACATCGACCAGAAGCCGTTCGTCGAGTTCGGGATGACCAGGGACCTCACTGATTACGGTACCCAGAAAACCGTTACGGAAGCTGGCGGGCACGCGATGCTGGAGACGCTCCCACAAGTTCGCGCGAAACGCCGGATCCGCATAGATGCGCTGCTTGCCCGCATGATCGGCAGCCGACACCGGCTGGAACATGCGCATTGCTTCGAACACGAACGGCGCGGCGAGCTGATATTCGAAGTTGAGCGGTCGCGGCGTCACTTGCGGCACGACGCGATGACCTTCGCGGGCGAGACGCTCGGAGATGGCGAGCTGTTCGCTGGCTGTGCCGTTGTTGAGCGCAGCCCCCGCGAGTAGAGCGGTCCACGACACCGGGCAACCGGAGACCTCGCTCAATTCGACGAACTCCTGGTAAGAAAGCGTGGGACCAACGGTCGCCTGGATCACGCCACCGCGTCCGGCCTCCTTGAGCGCCGAAGCCAGCGTTTGGATCTCGTCGAACGAGGCGGCCCGGCTCGGCACGGGCTTGCCCTGCCAGCCGACATGGGTCACGGCATGAGATGTAGCAAAACCCAGCGCGCCTGCCTGCATCGCTTCGATGACCAGCCCGCGCATCGCCGCTATCTCTTCTGTGGTGGCATGCCTCTCAGTCGCTTCCTCGCCCATTACGTAAGTGCGCAGCGCGGTGTGCCCGATCATCGCGGCAACATTGATCGCGGTACCGCGCGCTTCGATTACCTGCAGGTACTCTGGGAACGTTTCGAACGGCCACACCTCGCCCAGGCCCGCCTTGAGTGCCGCGACCGTCATGCCTTCGACATTTTCGAGCGTACGTACGACCATCTCGCGATGACCGGCGCGCGTCGGCGCGATACTGAATCCGCAGTTGCCCATCACGACGGTTGTTACGCCGTGCCACGGCGAGACGGTCAACATGCGATCCCACAGGATCTGTGCGTCGTAGTGGGTATGGATGTCAATGAAACCGGGCGCAGCTATGTGCCCCATTGCATCGATAGTCTCGCGCGCACTGCCTGGCGCCTCGCCGACAGCAACAAGTCGACCGGCACGTATGCCGATATCACCATGGCGCAGCGGCCCGCCGCTACCATCGGCAATCGCGGCATTGACGATTTTGAGATCGTATTCCATGGTCATTGCACCAACGCCTGCCGCAACTTGTATTTCAGGATTTTACCGCCGACCGTGGTCGGAAACTCATCCAGCACCACGATCCGTTTGGGCGTCTCGAACCCTGCCAGGCGCTCGCGCGCAAAAGCAATCACGGCCTGCTCGTCGAGTACGCCGGGCGTAGTTGGAATGATGCAGGCGGTCACCGCTTCGCCCCAGCGATCGTCCGGTATACCGATGACCGCCGCGCGCGCGACCTGCGGATGCTGCTGCAATACCGATTCGACGCGGATGCTGGAGACATTCTCGCCACCCGATTTCACGATGTCCTTGTAGCGGTCGACCATCAGGCGCACGTCGTCATCGTGATAGACGAAGCTGTCGCCCGAGTGGAACCAGCCGCCTTCGAACGCTTCTTCGGTTGCTTTGACATCACGGTAATAGCCGGAAAACATCGCTGGCGTGCGATAGACCGCCTCGCCCTGCACGCCCGGCTGCCCGCGCAGATCGCGGCCTTCGGTATCGACCACTGTCGAGGCCAGCAGCGGACTCGGCTTGCCGACGTGATTGACGGCCGGTGCCTCGCGCAGGTACATGCCGACATTGCGGTCGATGTGGAAGCGATGACACACGACGGCCTCGGTCTGGCCGATGATCTCGTAGACCTTGAGGCGTGGACCGCATAAGCGGCGGAACGCCGACAGCGAGCCCGGTGAAAGCGGCGCCCAGCCGAAATACATCACAGTCAGACTGTCGAGGTCGTAGGCAAATGGCGTCTCATGCACCGCCTTGATCACGCTTTCGACGAACTGAGGCGAACCACCGAAGAGGCAGGTCACGCGTTCACGGGTGATGGTCTGGGCCATCACCGGGCCTTCCGGCTTGCGCCCGACAACCGCAGTGCCACCGACAATGAGCGCGGAAAAAATGCAGGCGTGATCACCGATGTGATAGACCATCGGCGTGAACGTCGCGTGCCGTAGATCGCTCTCGTGTTCAAGCCCGCGGGTAATGGTGACCGCGTGGGCATAAGCGGTCATGTAGGTATAGGTATGCGAAATCATCACCGCCTTTGGCCTTGCGGTGGTACCCGAAGTGAACAGGATCTCCCAGATGTCATCGCCGTGGATGCGCACATCGGGCTCGTCCTCGCCGTGACCGGTCAAGAAAGTGTCGAAACCCGGCACACCGTAGTCCTCCGCCGGGCCGATAGCCAAGATCGGCTCGATGCCCTGCTTCGCGAGATTTGCGCCGAGCTTATCCCATTGCGCCTGATCGACAATCGCATACCTGGCCTCGACATGGGCCAGCGCATCGGCGATTACATCTGGCGCCATCATGACATTGATTGGCGCCGCGACCAGCCCAGCTTTGGCGATGCCGATTTTCGACAACCAGGCTTCGCCGGAGTTGTCGCACAGCATTGCAATGCGCGAGGCCGGCGCCAGGCCGCGTGCCAGCAATGCATTGGCGACGCGATTGATAAGCGCATTCGCCTGGCGGTAGGTCACGCGCGCGTAACGCGGATCGACCGTGCAGTCCGGCGTCATGATGAGCGCGAGCTTGTCCGGCTCGCTCCAGGTCACACGCTCGATGATGTCGCCGACTGCCGTCCGATTCCAGCGGTCATCGTTGCGGCGGTTACGGAAATTCTCGACGTCGATAGGCATTGCTGCGAGGACCTCGGGTTGGCGTTGTTGACATGCTATTCCTGAAAACGAAGTTCTGACAATTCGATTAGTACTGCAGGACATACCCGCCGGGGTTCGGCTGGCATGCCGGACCAGGTGTGCGACACCGCATGAAACCACCGCTCTGCGGGAGTTGTGTGCCGCACAGACGCGCCGACAACGTTCCGCGACCATGACCTGCAGTCCACACCATCCCGGTGCGGGCACATGGAGGCAGTTCGAACCCAGCCGATTTTGCTCGTCAGGCTAGAACCTAGGATTATTCACCATGAAGTACCTCGTTCTACATTTCTCAATAGCATTCGTCGCGCTCTGCGCCACGACCCTTGCATCTCCCGTCCTTGCAGTGCAGGACACATTCTCGGGCGGCGCTCCGGCCGCTGATCCCCGGTCCGTCGTTGGAGAAGATGGCACGGGGAACGTCTGGCAGACACACACCGACGCCTACGGCGAAAACAGCAATTTCGCGATGTCGGATTTCTATTCGTCGCCGCAACCGTTCAATCCCGATGACATCAGCAGCGGATCGGGTACTTTTGCCACGTCGTTCCAATTAACCCTCGACAGCAGCGAATCCGGATCCGGGGTCGCGGGCATCACACAGGATGCAATTCGTTCCGGCCTGACCAATCATCTGATCGTCATCGGTGATTTCAGCGACACGTCCACATGGACCATCTGGGATATCACTTACGGGATGCTGGATGCGGACAGCGGCTTGTTCCAGCAGATCACTTTCACAGCGCCTCTGGGGACCCAGCTGTCGCAAGGGGTGGATTTCAGTCTCAACGTCAACTTCGCGGGCATCATGACCAGCGATTTCGGCTGGACGGCGTCGTTTGACGACAGCACCTCAATCAGTTTTGGCTCATTCAACGCGTTATCGATCAGCGCGGTACCCGTCCCTCAGAGTCTCGGCCTGCTGAGTCTTGGTTTGTTTGGGCTCGGCGCGGTCATGCGGCGCAAGGGTGGCGCGGGGAGCTGAGCGGCTCGAAAGGCAGCGACTCCGCGGCGCGATTTACTTACTTTCGCGCCTTTGGCAAGGCGGCCAACACTGCCCGTAACGTGTAAAAATGTACCGGCTTGGTCATATGTTGATCAAACCCCGCTGCCTTGATTTTCTGCGGATCCGCGTCCTGGCCCCAACCAGTGATTGCATTCAGCGTGAGACCTTTCGCCCACGACGATGCGCGGATGTCTCTCGCCACTTCGTAGCCATTCTTAATGGGCATTCCAATATCGAGAAGCACCACCTCCGGTTTTACCGAATCCGCCAATTCGACTGCCTCCTGACCGTTGTGCGCTACCCAAACCGATCGTCGGACTAGGGTTGTGTCATAGGCAATTCGTTCAGCACCAACCAATACAAGCCGAGCTGCTTTCCAGCCTCGACGAACTCCATAAAGTCCACGGGCTTCCTCACGTAGCTGTTTGCCCCCAGGTCGTAGCTGGCGATGAGATCCCGTTCCTCCGTACTAGAGGTCAAAACGACGACAGGCATGCGGCGTGTGCGCGGGTCGGCCCGCATCCTGCGCAAGACCTCCAAACCGTCGACCTTGGGAAGGTTGAGGTCAAGCAGAACCACTTCAGGCATGAAGTCGTCGTTCCGACCGGAATATGTTCCGCTCGCAAACAGATAATCGAGCGCCTCCTCGCCATCCCTGACGACCACGATGTCGTTGACGAATTCGCTCCTTCGAAACGCCCGCAACGTCAGTTGAACGTCGGCCTCCCGGTCTTCCACCAGCAAAAACTTTCGGCGTCGATTCATCGCAATTCCTCTGCTTACGACTTTGGAATGGTGAAGAAGAAACTCGCGCCAAGCCCAGGTTTGCCATCCGCCCAAACGCGTCCACCATGTCGATCAATGACACGATATACCGTAGCGAGCCCGATACCGGTACCGGTGAAATCCGCTTCGGAGTGCAAGCGCTGGAATGCCTGGAAGAGCTTCCCTGCATAGTTCATATCGAACCCGGCACCGTTGTCGCGAACGAAATATGCCGGTGCACCGGCCTGAGCTTCCATGCCGAAAATGATGCGTGGTTCAGGGGTTTTCGTTGTGAATTTCCAAGCATTCCCCAGCAGGTTCTCCAGCACCACCTGGATCAGGCGGCGATCCGCCATTGCCGACAGGTCAGACTGTATCTCAAGTGATACCTCCCTCTGCGGCTCGCTTTTCTGCAAGGCATCGAGAACGTTGCGCGCCAACCCGGAGAGATCGACTGAGTCACGACGTAATTCGGCGCGGCTGACTTTGGAAAGCTGGAGCAGGTCATCAATCAGTTCGCCCATGCGCTGCGCCGAGGATCGGACCTGCGCGAGACATTTGCGTCCCTCATCGTCGAGTTTTTCATTGTAGTCTTCGACCAGCACCAGACTGAATCCGTCGATGGCACGCAATGGCGCACGCAAATCGTGAGAAACAGAATAGCTGAACGCCTCGAGTTCCTTGTTCTTGCGTTCGAGTTGCTCCATATGGATCACCTGCGTTTCAGCGAGCTTTTGCGCCGCGCGTGCTTCGATCGCTTCCAATTCCTTGTGCAGCAGTTCTTCGCGTATCCGGCGATGTTCGTCTTCGAATTGTTTCCGACGTATCTGTGCCCTCAAGCGCGCTTTCAGAATTTCGAACTCACCCGACTTCTGAATAAAATCATCCGCGCCCAAACTGAGCCCTTCGATCATCGCGCCACGGTCCTCGACCGCTGTCAGCATGATGAGCGGCACATCGCGGACGACGCTGGACATCTTGATTTGCCGGCAGGCCTCCCGTCCACCCATTCCCGGCATCAACAAGTCCATCAGGATACAGTCGACGGGCTGAACTGCAAGCATCTCCAGCGCCTCTTCGCCAGATCGTGCGAGGACTACGTCATACCCTTCGCCGTGCAGCAACTCCGCAAGCTCGTGCAGATAGGTCACACTATCGTCGACGGCCAGAATTTTTTTCGGGCCGAGCAGGCTTGCGCCCTTGCCGTGGCCCGCTGCTGCGGCGCTGCGCAAGACTGCCGCAAGCCGCGCCAGAACAATATCGAAGCTTTCTTCCTTGCGCACGAAAGCGTCAGCACCGGCATCCAGTGCCCGTAGCTCGCCAGCATGATCCACCGAAGCTGTCAGCAATACGCAAGGCGTATCGCGGAGCGCCGAATCCAGGCGGATCTTGCGTATTACGGTCGCGCCGTCGATACCTGTCATGACGCCATCGACCACTATGGCTGAGGGCCGATGATTCGCTGCCATCAGCAGTCCCTCCTCGCCATTCGGCGCCGCCAATATGGCATAGCCCGCACCTTCCAATGCGTGGCTTAATTCCTCGCGGAAAGTGGGACTGTCGTCAATGATGAGGATGGTCGCTTTCCCGGATGTATCTACATTTGTTTGCAGCAGTTCGCGGGCGCGGGCGATCACGTAACCCGTATCGTAGGGTTTGCCGACATATTCAGTCGCACCAGTTTGCAGGCCCCGGATCCGGTCCTTGACCTCTGCTTCGGACGACAGCATCAGTACGGGAGTTTGTGCCGTTGCTGGCGACGCACGAAGTTCCTCGAGAAACTCCACGCCGTCGGCATCCGGAAACACGACGTCGAGAATCACCAGCCCAACGGGTGTGCTTTCCAGTACATCACGAGCCGCATCGATATCAGCGCAGGGCAATGCGGAAAAGCCGGCCGCTTCGAAGGCGTCAACCAGATCCATGCGCACCGTCAAACTGTCGTCAACGACGAGGATCGCAGCGCTCATGTCGCTCGTCCTTTGTTGGGCAGTGTGGCCAAAGTTGCCAGTGCCGGGCCAATGTCGCACAACGGCAAAGACCGTACGACACCGCCAAGATTTACTGCTTCCCGTGGCATGCCATACACCACGCAACTCGCCTCATCCTGCGCAATCGTGTAGCTACCGGCACGGCGCATGGCCAGCATCCCAGCCGCACCATCGCGGCCCATTCCAGTCAGAAGACAGGCCGTTGCCGCCGGCCCATACTCAGGAGCCAACGAATCGAATAACACATCCACCGACGGGCGGCACGAGTGGCGTTCCTCATCACGTGTCAGGCGCAACCGCCCTGCCTGCACAACCATGTGCTGATCAGGTGGTGCCATCGCCACCCGTCCGGCTAACGCGGCCACCGGCAACCCATCCTGTGCGTAACTCACTCGCCGCGCACTTTGACCGTCCAGCCAGTCAGCGAACGCTTCGCCGAAAGGCGCGCCGATATGCAGCACCAGGAGAATCGGCAGCTGAAAATCCGCCGGCAGTGCCCGCAGTATGTCGACGATGGCGCCGGGCCCACCCGTGGATGCGCCAATGCCGACAACCTGGCAGACACGCTTATTATTTCCCACCGGCGCCGGTGCCATCGGCGCGCCAACCGTATTTAATTGATAACCAGCCATCAGTGCGCGCGGATGGGTGATGACCCGGATGCGCGACACCAGTTTGACGGTCGCAATCAGCTTGCGCTCCCACGCCATATCGGGCTCATCACCCAGCGGCTTGTCGAGCACGTCGACAGCACCGGCAGCCAATGCATCATAGGTCTTGAACAGCTCACCGCGGTTGGTAGACGAAGACACGATAAGTATCGGCGTCGGACAATGGGCCATGATGAATTCGGTCGCCGACAACCCGCTCATGAGCGGCATCATCATGTCCATCGTAATGATATCCGGGCGCAACTCCTGGCAAAGCTCGATCGCGCGCTTGCCATCTTTCGCGTCGCCGACGACCATTATTCCTGGTTCGGCTGCGAGCACTTCGCACAAATGCTTGCGGATCGTCAGCGAGTCCTCGACAACGAGGACACGGATGGAAGGGATCATCTCACCAGCTCGCTGATGCGCGTTAGCAGCGCACCCTGGTCAAATTCGCTCTTGATGACGTAACCCTGCGCCCCAACATCCCTACCTCGCTGCAGATCGTTGGCGGAAGCGCGCGAGGTCACCAGGATGGCTGGAATATCGCGTAGCTCGGGATCGGCTCGCATCTGTTCGATGAAAGTGAAACCGTCCATGCCGGGCATTTCGACATCGACCAGGAAAAGCGCATAGCCGCTCTTGCTAGCCTTCTCGAGCGCTTCCTCTGCTGACACGGCGAGTTCGACGATGTAGCCGGCAGACTCGAGAATGCTGCGTTCGAGCATGCGCGTAGTCAGCGAATCATCGATAACTAGTATGGTCTGGCGTATATGCTCGGGTTCCGGGCTCAATACGGCGCCATGTTGCGCCTCCCAAATAAGGCTTTCCGGATCGAGCACCAGTTGCGGATTACCTTCCGCATCGAGCGAGACGCCTGCGACAATGGACGTCGCAGGCGCCAGTGCAGGCAACGGACGCAACACCACGTTTGTCGCACCGAGCAGGCGTTCCACACCGATGGCCGCCGTGCCGCAAGCGGCTTTTAAGACCACGGCCGACCAGACCCGGTTTCCTCGCACTGTCCTCGTTCCAATGGACAGCGCAGTCGTCAACGGGAGAAACGGAATGACGTTGCCCTCATGAATCACCGATTCCCCGTGCGCAGTTCGGGCGATCTCACTTGAGGCAATGCGCAACGTGCTCCGGACAGCCTCTATCGGAAGGGTAACGGTAGCCCCGCCCGCTTCGACAAGCAATCCATCCAGCGACGCGATCGACAAGGGCACGGTGAGTGTGATGGTCGTGCCTTTTCCGGCGTCAGTACGTAAGGCGACGTTGCCATCGAGTCGCTCGGCTGCGTCCCGAACGACGTCCAGACCAACTCCCCGACCGGCTACTTCCGAAACTACTCCGGCCGTGCTGATGCCTCCCTTCAGCAGCAATTGCAACAGCGTGTCGGCATTCGGTTTGCTCGTCCCGGTCGGCAATAAAGTCCGTTGTTCGGCAATGCGACGAATGGCGTCAAGATCGATTCCGCGTCCATCGTCGCTGCAAATGAACTCGATCCACCGGCCCCGCTGCGCTACCTCGATCGACACGCTGCCCTCTACCGGCTTGCCGGCGGCCCGCCGTATGTCAGCTGTTTCAATTCCGTGCACCACCGCGTTACGAACCACATGGGACAACGCACCCTGAACGGCACCCAACACCTGTGCATCAAGCCGTACCTGGCCGCCGTGCCCTTTAAAGCCTACTTGCTTGTTTTGAACTTGCGCGGCGTCGCGTGCCGCCCTTTCCAGCGCAACGAACAGGCTATCGGCCGGAATCAGCCGCATTCTTTCAGCGGCGTCGCGTACCTGCTTCAGTTCACGGTCGAGTTGTTCGATTCCGGAATCCAAACCGAGACGAAATGCCTCAAATTCGGCGCCGACCTGCGCGGCCAATGCACGTGATTGCCCATCTATTGGATTCCCCTCACCCCCACCGCGGAAAGCCGATTGTGTCTCCAGCAGGTCCATCTGACTGCGAACGTTGGCGGAACGCTTCAGACGTTCCCGTAACGCCCCTAGCTGGGTGTGCACTTCACCGAACCCTTCGAGCAAATTGTCCATTTCCCCGACATCGACGCGTACGGTTCGCACCACTTCCTCGGGGCCGGCGCGCGCCACAACTTTTACTTCTGCTGGCGGAGACAGGGATGCGAGGCTACCGCCGATAGCATCGAGGTGCCTCAATACGGTATCGATCAGGGGTCGCGTTGCCTGCTGTGTCGACCCCCGCAATGGATCCAACGTATCCTCGATCGCATGGGCGAAGTCACCGATGTCCGAGCGTTTGACGACGCGAGCCGCGCCCTTGAGTGTGTGAGCCAGACGCAATAACTGGGCGACAAGTTCTGGTGTGGTTCCCTTTTCCAGATCGAGCACTGATCGGCTGAGCTGATCGATCAGCTCCTGCGCCTCAATCCGGAAATACTTGTAGGGATCACGCGCCACGCGTCATGCCTACCGCCTGCGGCTGCACCAGACGTAGTAAATCCCGCGAGAGGTTCGCCAGTTGCGATGAGGTCTGTAACACCTGAGAGGAACTCGCCTCGTTTTCCCTGGTTGCCTGCGCCGCATTCGTGATCGCCACGTTGACCTGTTCGACTGCGGACGTTTGCTGCTTGGTTGACAGCTCGATTTCGCGCGCTGCTTCAGTCGTCGTCACGATCAGATCGGCGATCTGTTTGAACGCCGAAGCAACCTCGTCGAATTGTCGTGTGCCTGCGTCGACCGATTTGGACCCCGTTTCCGTTGTCATCACCGAGATGTTCACCGCACTTCGGACATCGTCGATCAGGGTGCGAATTTCCTTGGTCGATCCAGTGACGCGATCGGCGAGTTTGCGGATCTCATCGGCAACCACGGCGAAGCGCTTGCCCGCCTCTCCGGCGCCGGCGGCTTCGATGGTGGCATTGATCGCGAGAATATTGGTCTGCTCCGCGAGCTCCGAAACAATATCGAGGACCGCGCCGATCTGTTGCGATTTCTTACCCAGTTCGAGCATATGGCTGACGATCAGATCGACTTGCTGGCGGATGCTGGCAATCGAGGCGTTGGCCTTGACCACAGTTGCGTCGCCGCTATGAGCGGAATTCGTCGTCTGGACGGCAATTTGCGCGACCCGCTGCGCACTTTCGGCGATTTGCCGGGAGGTAGCGAGCAATTCGCTGATCGTGGTGGCGATCTCGTTCATCGCGGTCGCCTGTTCCTTGGCGCCGGTCGCCTGCTGGTTGGCGGACGCCTGCAATTCGGCCGAAGAACTCTGCACCTGACCCACCGCCGAACCAATCTGCCTGGTCAGCGTGCGCGTCAGAAAAGAGCCGGTAATGGTCACGAAGACAAGGCAGAACAGGGTTCCCCAGATAATGGCCGCCTGTGCGCCGTCCGATGCATCATCAACTTCCTGGGCCCGACGCTTGAGCAGTTCTCGTTCTTCATTTTCCATCTGTGCCGCGATTTCGCGGATTCCGTCCATGAATCGTTTCCCATTACCTGCCGCAACTACATTCGCAGTGGGCTCAAATCCCTCATTGCGGCGCATTTCGATGGTTCGCTTCAACTCGGCCAGTTTGGCCGCAATAAGCGGTTCCATATCACTGATCCGTTTCTGTTGATTTGGATTGTCGCTGGTCAATTCGCGGAGTTCCTTCATCTGCTTGGGAATTGAGCCAAGTGACGCCTGGTAGGGCTCGAGGAAGGTATCGTCGCCGGTTATGACAAAACCGCGCTGTCCAGTTTCCGCATCCTTGATGTCGCTGATCACACCGCCGATGTGATCCAGAACGATCTGCGTATGAGTCACCCAATAGCTGGTTTTCGTGAGTGAGTCGATTGCCCGGTAAGCCACGGTGCCGATGCCGGCGAGCAGTGCAAAGGAGATTGCAAATCCCAGCGCTATTCTTCGTCCGAATGTCCACATGTCATCGCTCCTTCTGCATAACGCTCGATTGCGCCCGTTGCTTAATTAACTTGAGAATAGAAGCTACGCTAACGATGGGTCTCACCGCACCACCAGTGCGTAAAGCCATGTCAATATGCTGACGTCCAAGGCGCGTTCCGTCGTCGTGGGCTATGGCATCACGCCGCGCGTGCAGATGCCCCTCAAAACGATCAAAAGCCAAAGCAATTGGCTCCTGCGGCGCCACCAGTGCCAGCCAGCGAGGGGACGGTCCAGTGGGATAGCCCAACAATATACGCAAGTCATAAACCGGTACTAGCACACCGCGAAAACCTGCAAGACCGAGCAGGTCCGATGCTCCGGTAGGCAACGGTGTTACTTTTCTGTCGGCATACAGTCCGCAGATTTCCGCCAGACGCAAAGCGTAACCGTCACTGCCTGCACTGATCGCGAGAAATGCTTCTGTCGGTGTGCTTTCGCCCTTCGGTGCTTCGGCAAAACCGTGATCGAATGCCTGACGCAGTCCTGCCGCGCGACTGTCGAGGGTGGACTGTTCCTCGCTCATTGTTGCCCTCCGCAGGCAGTCAATTCTGCGCGGCACAGTGCCAGTAGTGCGTCGCGCCCGAAGCCGCCTCCGAACAGGAGCAGGCGCGAGGAATCCTCTCGGTGCAACAAACTCGAGGCCTGCTCCAATTCGCGCAGCGCCGCGTCCCTGTCACCCGCTCGGCGCGCGAGAAGTCCCAGATGCAGACGCGGCATGGCGAAGCCGGGATCGAGATAAACTGCCACCTGATCGTGCTCGACTGCTCCCCGGATATCCCCGGCGCCTTCGCAACACAGGGCAAGTACGTATCTGGCACCGGCGTTCAATTCGTCGAGCTCCAGCAGAACACGGCAGACATTTTCGGCTTCCTCGAGTTGTCCGCTGTGGGCATACAGCACTGCCGTCAAGAGCAGGGCATCGGCATCGCTCTCCGCCTCGGAGGGGAGTATGCGGACCGCGCTGAGTGCCTCCGCAAAACGCTCTTGTCGCAACAACTCGAACGCGTTTCGCAAATCCCACCGCGATGTTTCAGCAACGGCGGCGGATCGTGCCGCCGTCGCTGGTGTTTCGGCCAAGGCCTGGATACGTTCCGAGGAACGCTGAATCGCCTCGACCCACGCATCATTTCCTTCAAGTACGGCGGTCAAAGGCGGCGGCAGTCCAGCCGAAGCCGATAGCGATGCAACATTGACCGGCTTGGCTTCATCGAGGGCCCGACGCCGATAGTAGAAAGTCTCGTGGGTATGGCACAGGTGAAAGTCCTGCGAAAGACCGCGCAAGGTTTCCGCATGGCCGAGAAACAGATATCCGTCCGGCACGAGTGCGCGTGACATGCGCCCGACCAGTTCCTGGGCGCGTTCCTGAGAGAAGTACATCATCATATTGCGGCAGAAGATCACGTCATACGTTGCGGGGCGCCAGAAATCCGCGGCATCCTCGGCAAGATTGCGCTGCTCGAATCGCACGGCATTGCGGATGGTCGAATCGAGCACATAATCGTTGCCCCGATGTTGGAACCATTTGTCCCGGATATTCGATGGCGTCTCACGCAACGCCCAATTCGTGTAACACCCCGAAATAGCTTTGCCTATCACTGCAGGATTGATATCCATGCCCACGATAGAGACCTCCCATGACACATCCATCACGGTTTCACGCAACATCATGGCAAGTGAATAAGGCTCCTCCCCTGACGCGCATCCCGCCGAGAGAATGGCAAGACGTCGGCTTGCCGTCTGCGCGCGCATCCGGTCCGGCACCGCGACCTCTGCAAACACCCGAAGCTGATCGAAGTGGCGGAAAAAATAAGTTTCCGGAACGGTGAGTAACTGGCTCAGCGCGCCCCATTCCGCAGGCGGCACACCGTTCTCCAGTCGTTGCAGGTAATTAGCTAAGGATCCGCCGTGCTTGTCCTTGAGCGAACGCAGCACGGTCGCGAGGAAATCGCGTTTGCCCTCCTCGAAGTACAGACCCAGGTGACGCTCAACGATGCTGCGAAAACGACCGACATCATTGTTGAGCGGCAGGCTGTGAGCCACTGTCACTGCTCGAAACCACGGCTGTTCACGCTGGCCAGAAAACCCTCGGGCACGAGGCGTGCCGCGTTCAGTACAAGGATCATTTCGGTATCAGCCATTCCGATTGTCGACACGGCTTGGTGGGCGGTGTCTCGTAGCAATGGAGGAAGCTCGCGCAACGATGCAGCCGAAATCCGGTGTACACCCAGCACCGCGCCTACTGCCAACGCGACGTGATACTCGCCGCTCCTCACGGTTACAAATCGTGTGGGAAGTTCCTCGTTGATTTCGAGCAGGTCAGCCACCGCCACAACCGCTACCGGGACACCTCTGATACGCGCCAAGCCCTTGACAGCAACCGGCGCGCCTGCCAGGGGATCTATCGGTAAGGGACGCATGGTTTCCACCACGTGCGTGATCGGCAAAGCGCACAAGCGAGACTGTACGCGAAACAGCAACGCCGGTACGACATCGCGTTCGTGATCCGGAGCAATCTCCATTGCGGCTTCCCCCGGTCGCGGTTCCTGTTACGTCTAACTTAGCGGCCTGTTGCCGAAAAGCTTGCCCAACCGCGGCGCCCGTTCCGAAATGATTGCTTCATGTTCGACCGGATCGCGCAGAGACGGAGCTGGCTAACGCGTCTTGACGCATTCAGTCGGGTCGTCGACATGATAGGCATGGCGGCGGCATAAAACGCGTGCCAGGGGCGACAACAGTTATGCTAATGTACGAGAAGTTGGACTGGGGAGGTACCGAAAGTGCAAGACAGTCACGGCTGCAATTGTAACCAGCACGGCCCGCTGGCGACTTATGCTGACGGGCCGACGGCCTGCGCACCCCATCCCAAAGTCGTCGCGAGCATCAAGAAGCAGGTCGCAAAGGCGAAAATTCTGTCGCTCGCCGACGCCCGGATCGCCAATCTATCCGGCATGTTCGGCACACCGCAGGACAACCGCACCGGCTTCAACGATGGCGTGATCTATCCGCCCGAGATGAAGAGTACGCCGACCGGACTGGCGCTGTCAGCCGCGAACAAGCCGGCGGCGCGCATGGCCCGGGCCCATGCCCTGGCCACTGGCCCGCAAACGCTGAACTGCCTCGTCCTGCTGGTCGACTTCTCCAACAACAAGGGCACGCAGACGGCGGCGCATTACGACAAGCTGCTGTTCGACTCCACCAACCCGAACTCGATGGCGTCCTTCTACAAGGACCTCTCCTATGGCCAACTCATCGTAACCGGCAAGGTCGTGCCATGGATCCGAGCATCGAAACCCTACGGCCACTACACCAACAGCGCGTCGGGCACTGGGGCATATCCTCAAAACACGCCGGGCCTGCTTGAGGAAATTCTCATCGCATGGACGGCGATCAGCGGCAACACCTTCAAGCCCTTCGACGTCAATGGTGACGGTTTCATCGACGGACTGTTCCTCATTCACGCCGGCCCCGGCGCCGAGACGCTTGCGTCGCCGGCCGCACGCAAGGACGCGATCTGGTCGCACAAATGGACGCTGAACAAACCCTACAAGAAAAACGGCGTCACGGCTTACGCATATTTCACTGCGCCGGAAGATGGAAAGCTCGGCGTGTTCTCGCACGAGTTCGGCCACTTCCTGGGTCTGCCCGATCTCTATGACACTACCTATCGTAGCCATGGCATCGGCGACTGGTGCCTGATGGCCGGCGGATCGTGGGGTGGGCAAGGATTGAAGCCGACGCGCATGTCGGCGTGGTGTCTCGAACGTCTCAACTGGATTAAGCCGACCAAACTCACGTCGACAACCGCACTGACACTCGGCACGCTCGAGAACGCCAAAACGGAGTGCTATCGCATCGCCGCGGGCACGGTCGCAAAGAACGAGTACTTCCTCCTCGAAAACCGGCAAAAGACAGGACGCGACACCGCTTTGCCGGGCCACGGCCTCGCCGTATGGCATATCGACGACACACAATCGAGCAACGACAACCCGCTGGCCTACAAGGTTGCGCTGGTGCAGGCTGACGGACGTCGCGACCTTGAATTGCTGAAGAACCAGGGCGATCCGGCTGACGTTTTCCCCGGCTCGAAGGGCGTCACCAGCGTCTCTGGCTCAAGCGCCGCCCATCCCCATCTGCGCGCCAACAATGGCGCGGCGACAACCGTTTCACTGACGAAAATCAGCGAGACCGGCGGCAAGGTGAAGGTGAAAGCGAAACCCTAGCGGCCCCTCTTCGGCTCCGCAGTTTCGATGACCATGCGCTCGCCGTGCGGGCCGCCGAGCACGCGCGTCGTCAGGAGATAGGATTTCCCGGCCTCGATTGCGTCGGGCTCGGTGGTGAACAACGTCAGCTCCGCGCCGGGCTGCGCACCGATGAAATCGTCGAATTCGCCAGCCGACTTGCACTCGAGCACCGATACGACGACATCCGCGCCAACGTCATCAGCAGCGCGCTTCACTCGCTTCACCTTGACGTCAATCAGGCTCTTGTTGGGACGCAGCATCATGTCGCGTCCATTGTAGGCCGATGCCTGCCGCCGTCCAGCGCTGCGCTCACAACGTTCCGGAGGCGATGGCAGCTTCTATTTGCGACCGACAACGAACGCAGCGGCCACTGTGGGTACCTTACGCGTGCTCACGGAATCGCGGCAGCGAATTTCTGCACCACCTTGGCAAAGCCGTCCTCGCTGGGATGGAGTTCGTTCGCCCAGTCCTTTTTATAGGAGTTCGCGTCCCAGCGCAGCGTGCTGCGCAAGTCCAGATACTTCACGTGCGCGAAAGGCGTCTTGTCGGCGAGACCTTTCAGCATGGCATTGAAACGATCGATGAGCGTCTTGCAGATCAGCTTATTCTGCTCGAGATCGGCATAGCCTTTCTGCTGAAAGCCGGGCATGAGCCAAGGTCCGGACAGCAATCCGCCGAGCACGCCCCGGCCGTCTGGGATCGGGTAGTCATAGCCATGGACGATGATTGGCAGTTTCGACCCGATTACCTTCTCGCATACTTGCGTCACACCGTAGAGCACCGTCGTGTAGGCATCCCGCAGCCGTTCGTCGATCACGCCCTGCATGATCGCTTGGTTCAGACCGAGCTTGCCCGAAGCGGCGTGATTCAGCAGCACCGCAAACTCCTTACCCGCGATGTCGTTACCGCCACCCGACAGCAGTATGGCGCGCGGGCGCACGCCGCTGCGCAGCACCTTGTCGAGCAGACGGCCGAACTTGATCAGCTGACCGCTGGCAAAGGCCATTTCTTCGATGGTGTCACCCTTGTGCGCCACGGATTCAACGTCGAAACCGAGATCGTCCAGGCCCGACAGCACGTCGTTGAATGGGTAGTCGAACCATGAATCGCCTTCCGCCACCAAGGTGCCGCGACTGGCGTGGGTATTCGCCGAATGACTAAGCATGACCTTCGCCGCGCGTGGCGGCGCGGACGGCAGGATATTGGCCGTGACGAGTGCGGCCGCGCGTGCGGTGCGGGCCTTCTGCAGGTGGTCGACAGCCTCCCGCGCCAAATGTTTGCCGCGTTTGATGGCCTTAGGAGATATAGGTTTGCGGACCACGACAGCCTCTCTGTTGCGGTTGTAGATCGAACATATCGAAACGTGGCGTGCGGACTGCGACGCCGAATCACTTTACGCGCGAATTGAGCGAAACCCCATAATCAGAACAGAGGACGGCAAAAGGAATAATGGTGCCGGCTGCAGGAATCGCAAAATATCTACAAGCTTATGATTTTTATATATACCGAGGGCCGTTTTCTCGATTACTACCCCCGAAGATACCCCCACTTGCGTATCGCTGCGGTCGATCAATAGGCCGAATCGCAGGCACAGCCCGGCATTTTCTGACCGGTCTTCGACTTCGATATACAGCAGTCGCCGCACGCCTTCCCAGGTTTGCAGACCGCGCAGCATTTCTTTGCGGTGTCGGCCAGCTGCAGGAGCGCACCCGCGGTGAGTGACAATCTAGGGGCGGGCGCCGGTTCGGCACCGTAGGCGACGAGTGTCAGTGCCGCCTCAAATTAAACCATCGTGCCATCTAGAGTGAGGGCAAGCTCTTAAGTTTCGATCACCAACGATCCCACGGTTGATAGGAGACCAAGGGCCCGGAACGCATTAACGGCGGCAACCATCTTGGAAATGGCTCAACTCGACGTCGGCCACAACACTACTGAGTGCAAATTCGGAATGCACCGCCAGTTTTGCTGCTCAAAACTAAGGTAGACCTGTAACGGCCACGCGCGTAGCTCCACCATGTTCAGTAACTCGCGGCCGGCATCGGATCCTCATCGCGCCTCTTGAGAAGGCGTCATCAGACGCTTTGCTGGACCAGACGAACGCCTCGCCGGCCTTTAATGAAGCCATGCGCTCCGGCGTCAGGTTGGCCAGTGCTGAATTGGCCTTCTGGATATGCTTCAACCAAGCTGGCGAATTGAATTTGTGTAGAATGATTTGCGACGATAGCTCGATAAGACTGACCGGCACAGAAGGAGGATCTTGGCTCGCGACCATGATGCTCACGCCTTTATGGCGCATCTCGCGAACTACCTCAATTAGTCCCGACACCAAATCAGGGCTCTCGATATACTTGTGGGCCTCATCGAAAACAACGAGTTTGTTAAACGGTTGCCCATCAACCTTCGCATCAGCGAACAGCTGCAACATGACGACGAACAACCCTAGCGCCTCGTCCTTTTCTATGAACTCGTCGCGCACGTCCACTATGATTAAACGTCCTGGTCTAACAGCATCTCGGATGGAAGCGCCATCCGCAATGTAATCGCTCGCAAAGTCGAGCCGCGTTCGCGCCATCTCTTTTAGGTGGTCAGGAATCGTCGATGCATCGATTCCTGACCTGAGGCCAGCCAAAGTGATGTCTTCTCTCATGGACTTCATAAGCCGCATGACTTGACGAATGTATGTAGCTTGGCTACCCACTGCCCCCATCAAGAACTTCCAGTGCCCGGCTTTGAGTTCGCTGGCGCCGAACTGAAGGGGCTGCACCTTCACGCCGGGGTACTCTGCTCGTCGTTCTTCTAACTTGTCCTTCGGCACCAATAGAAGGACGTCCGAAAGTGCCGCTGCGCTAGCGCCGTAAGCATCGCGAAGCAATCGCAGTTGCGCTTCGTCAGAGTTCGGCGCCACCATTGACGTGAACTCTGGCTTATAGTCCATCGTAGGACTGTAGTGAAAGATCACTGTTGCCAATGGATGAGGAAGCAGGTTGATGTTGGGAATCCGCAGCGACGCCATCTCTGCAATACTGCCTAGCGTATAGCTCTTGCCTCCGCCCTGGACACCGAAGAGACTGATCGTATGGGTCTGGTTCAGGTCGAGCGCTATTCGGCGACCGTTTGCCTCACCAAGGATCCCGTATTGCGGCGATGATCCGGAAGTGCCAAGCATGATATCGAACGGCACTGCCGCCTGTTCAACCGGCGACGTAGCGGATGACGGCGGCAAGCACTCGGTCGAACGAGGAGCCGGTGCAAGCGCCATGGCAGCCACTTGATTTGACGTCGTACTCTTTTCCAACGGTGTCGTTGCAGCAACGACGCCGGATGGCGGAGCTGGCGTCTGTACCGACAGCTGAGAGAATGATCCGCGCTTTTCTGTAACTGTGGAAGGCTGCAAAGCGGACGACGCAGGCGCTACCACCACCTCGGGGTCCGGTAGTGGTGGCCTATCGGGCCACGCAGCGGTCCGATCACGCGGCGGGCTAATGAACGCTGCGGTTTCGATAATCGGCACACCGGTGGCCATTTCCCGGCGACGCGTCAGTTCTTGCGTCACCTCGGCATGAAGTTCGCGCGAAGATGTTGTCACCATTGCCGCGATAGTCTCGGTATCACGGACGGCCGACTCAACGAGTTGCGCCACGAGATCGAATCCGATGCGGTGGTACTCGATCCCGTTTTCAACGGTCGATGATTCTGCGCCGCCTTTGCTGAAGTCAAAGATCAATGCGCTTCGCGTGAACTCAAGTCGGTAGTCCGTTGAATCAAGCGTTCGCAAGAAGTAGCGCGCTTCGTCTGCTGCGTCGAGCGCTATCAGCCCGTAACGCAATGTGCGGTCCAAATAGAATTCCAACAGCGCGGAGAGATCCCTGTTCTTCACCGAGCGATCTGGACGGTCTATCACCTGCCTGCGGGGATCGAAGTGGTATGCGATCACGAATTCGCTCTGCTGAATCTGTTCCGCGATAGAACTCTTAATTTGGTCATACACCGACAGATCACCGGCGCTCTTGTAGCACTTCACCTCGACAAGCCGACATGTGATCAGCCGGGTCGTGGGGTCGAGGTCGAACAGGGCCAGGTCTGTGCGCCGAAAGCTGACTTCATCCCCCAACTCATCGGCGTTCTTCTTCAGTCCCGCGTAGAGTTCAAGGTGCGCATCCAGCGGGACAACGATCTGATTTTCGAAGACTCGTTGGTGCTCCAGGAAAAGACGGCTCAGCGCGAGTCCCAATGTCTCCGCACGCTGGTTTGGCGATGACAAGAGCTTTAGCGCCAATCGGCCAGAAAGCGACCGCAACTGTTCCAGCAAGATTACGGCATGTCGCTCCGATGCTGGGAGCCCATAGTCCTTGAGGATGGGCGAAAGCAGCGCCTCAAGCTCGGTCACCGATCTCGATGTGATCGCGAGTCTGTGACTCAGCGCATTCGCCATATCGGGCGAATGATCGATCAGGTAGTCCGGACGGGTTGGATGCCGGCGATGATCGAAGAACTCGATTCCGAGATTTCTGTCGATGGTGAGCACCCAGTCGCTGACCTCATGTACCTGGTGCAGTAGCGCTCGGTCTTCCGCCTTCAGGCTTAGCAAGACAACAGGTCGTGCGTTAGGTAAAAATCGATTCCGGGAGGCCGATGCGGACGCGACAGATAGAAGTCTCGTGGCCGAAGAAAGTAGATCGGTCAGCTCTTCGCAGCCAGGGAGCGAGCGGGCATCGCCATGCAACGGTCGCCGCGACCACGTGATGAGTTCGTCGAATTCCTTGTACTCCACCGCGAAAGGCTGAATAAGTCCATGCACGAATGATGCAGAATCCAACGCCTGCGCTTCCTCGGCGCGCACTTCTTCGGTCGGGAACTGGTCGAACAAGAAAGACAGGTGCGCAGGGTGTCCCTCTGGGCTCTGCCGAAAGTCTTCAATCGATCGAATCGCCAGGCGCAGCTTCGGGTGGAGGTGGCTCTCCGTCGGCGTCGAAAAGGCGTCAGCCTCGCGTGCCGTTACGCCCGAATCAGGTACAAGTAGCTCCACCAGGGCTTCGCCAGTGCCGGGGGCCTCGGAGTCAAGCGCGAACAGCCGAATGTCGTACCTCAGGTCGGCGAATGCCGGCTCACCCTGCATCACCAGAAGCACGTCAGCTATCGCGGCCGCACGACCAGCGTTGAATGCGTTCATGGTCAGTGTCCGCACATACGGATGCTGAATCAGGTACCGCTGAATGCGCGTAGCGATGTAGCTGGCATCAATGGCCGCGCCGCCTATCGATGGCTCCGGCAACCCCAGCGCTGCACACGCCTCACCCACCAAGCCACGCGGGTCTCGCTCATCGTTCGCGCCATACAACGACCAAAACGGATTTACGTTGTCGACGCCGATGTAGCTGCGTCCTAACTCCTGCGTTAGCACTACGGCAGGCAACCCGGACGGTGCGAGTTGACGAAGCAACGCATCGCGCGTCGGCACCACGAACTCTTTGTCGCATTTCCGCGCTTGTTTCAGCCAGAAATCAGCTGTACTCGCCCACGTTGTGTGCCAGAGTGCTCGCAACGGGTGCATGGGCCCCACGAGGATCGCGTCACGCTGCTTGCCACGATAGTCACGTAGGAGCAGCGATACCGTGTCTAGGGTGAGCATCTCCTTCAATTCGTCAAAGGCAGCTCGGGAAATAGATTCGTCGCCGGAGGCAGCTCTTGCGAGCAGCACCTCAAGCCAGCCCACGTAGCCTGCGGCGTAATTCTGTGCCAGTTCTCTGAGGCCGATGAGATCGGCGCCCTGCATCACCAACTGCTTTTCGCCACCCAACACTGCCGTGAAAAACGCAGCTCGCGCACCGCAGAAACGTTGCGCCTCATCGGAGGTCGGCCACGGAAACGATTGACTGGTTCGACTCACAAGGCCTGTGGCCGAAATCTCGAGTCGCATGCGGTTCGTGCCATCCGGATCGCTCAGGAACATGCGCTCCAATGAAGCAAGCTCGCTCGACACAATGACGTTCGCGCGGCCCTCGTTGCCAAGCTTGATCTCAAGCGAATCGGTGCCGGTGATGTAGTTGCGCCCGTGCCGTTCGACCCATTCGCAATCACCGGCGGTGATGGCGTCCGGGTCTCGATCTTGTAATACGGCGCCGAACTTGGCGCGGAACAGGGCATGCACGAGGCTTGGCTCTCGCGGTATCGCGCGCTGTGGCGGGTCCACCTCAACGTCCTCTTCGGTCAGCACATAGAAGAGCCCGCTCTCGTTAGGCATCTCCTGGTCACCCTTAGCTACCCGGGGAAGGTGTAAGCCATTGCCGTCCTGGAGCGGGACGCGTTCGCCGTCCTCGGTCTCCGCATAGATGCGAATGAAGTGCCAGCCCTCTTCCCAGTCCACCTTGTTGATGCTTGAGAAGGTGATCGTCGAGGCGTCGCGGTTCTGCGCCCACGCAGCCTTGCGCCGCCGGAAACCAGTTGGGCCGTTGTCACGTGACACGACCTCTGCCACGAAACGGCTTAGTCCTTGAACCTTCGACGGAACCGGCTCCACTCGGAAGGTGACCGAAAACTTCTTCTGTCCGTTCTTGGCCACAGGCAATACACGCTGCCCGATAAGTTCCGCCAACTTTGGGTCTGCGTTGTCGTCGGCGACTACCGCGACGTCGGGGAGCTCGACGTTGCCGATGTAAATGGCGTCGGGGTCAATGCCACCGTCCTCGAACAGCCATCGATTGAAGGCCAGCGGCCAGTTCTGCGGCTCCTGCACTATCCGGCGCGTCCAGTCGCGTGGACTGGCCACCGATACGGCGGCGAAATAGTCTCCCAGCCGCTTGCAGAATGATGGGTCATCCAAGCCCAGCTCCAGCGCCCGCGCACGTTCTGTGCGATTCGACCAGGTAATCGTGCGCATGCATTCCAGATTGCGATTCAGGCGGGCTGGGGCGCGCTCGGGGTCGGCGAGCCAATCGAAATCCGGGACGAGTCCCAGTTCGAACAATGCGGCGCCAATCGCCGGCGGGTCGAAATCGTTGAGCTTGCCGGTCAAGAGGAAGCGCGCTATCGCGGCGGAATCTGCGTATGGCCACTTTTCGCCTTCCAGGCTGCTTAGTGCGACCTCGATGGCCACCCGAATGGGCACTGGCAATTCCGCGTTCAGAGCTTGCGCGAGCTTTTGGTAGACCTGACCAACGGATACGTCTTCAAATGTCGCCACGCCAAAAGAATCCTCGGCAGAGACTCGAAGATCGTTCGGCACGAAAACCAAAAGCGGCGGACGCAATTCGTCATTGGGTAAAGGGTTGCGCAGCTCAACGAGCTTGGTGCTCGAAACAGCGAAGTCGGGCGCCTGCGCCCGAAGCGCGTCGTCCGCCAAGATGACGACCGTGGCACCGTTGCTTCGGCTTCGCAGGGCGCCGCATAGGCGGAGCATGAGATCCCTATCAAGATCCGTCACCCGCATGCAATGGCCGGCCGAGCGCTTTGAGATCAGGTCGATCAGGTCCGGAAGCAACACGGCCTCCAGGGCGGCGTTGAAGTCGTTCTGATTCAGGTCTCGCAATCCCTTGGTCATACGTCGGCTCCAGACTCTTCGGGCCGGATCGCATATCTCGGAACCACGGTCTGCGTGACGTAGGCATCCGAGAGGTCACGGTAGAACCCGATCTCCCGAAGGCGCGCCGTGAACGCTTGAAGGTTCTGCCGAAGGGCTTTGCGCTCCTCAATGGAGGGCATGCCAAAGCCTTCACCCTGCGGCAGCTGATCGATGTAAAGCCCATACCGCTCGCGCAAGAATCTCAACAAGTCATCAATGCGCATTTCACCAGTCTGGTAGCCGCCGTCACCCACCTGAAGGACAGCAACCTGCAGAAGCACTTCCAGAAGACGGCTGTCCAGTACGAATCTTCGCGGCGCGTGACGCGCTCTTGGTTGCGCCATCAGCGCGCCAGGCTTGTTCTTCTGGAGCATCGCGTCGAACGTCTGGATGATGTATTTGCGATGGAACTCACCTCGCTGTGCCACAAGTATTTCGATGTACGTCTCGAAGTCACTCAGGCCAAGCTTCAGCAATGCCGCCGTGTCCGCGTCAAGTGCACCTTCGTCGTCTGCCAGCGATTCCCTCAGGTCCTGAAGCCGGGCGTTGAAGTACTTCTCCCGTTCGTCGGCGACCGCTGGCCCCTGAAGCGCAAACACCTCACCCAACGGAAGCGGCTTGCTGTCAGGTCGGGCCAACTTGCCTCTGGAGATCAAGAATTCTCCGAACTCATCCAGCTTCTTTGCCACGAAGTAAGAGCGGATGAATCCTGGAATTCGCCGCACATAGGCGTCGGCACTTTGTTGGGCGATCTGGGCCGGCGGCGATTCCGCGTTTCCAGTCAAATCGACGAACAGCCCCAGCTTGTAAGGGCAGTCGCCTTGCGGTTCTATAGGACTGCGCGGTCGCATCGGACAGGTCGCCTCCGAGCACAGCGAGTCCGCCTTCTGCAGACGCTCCCAAGCCGACAGAAGCTTCAGCAAGCGCAGATGAAAGAGTCCGAGGTGGAAGGACAACAGCAGTTTCAGGTACTCGACCATCACGGCCCGAGGCATGAAGTTCCGGTAGAGAAGCAGCCGTTGCACGTCCTCCGCCATAAGGTCAGCGGCACCGACGCACATCGGTGCGAAACGATCGCCGCCCTCCTTGGTGTTCGCCGTGTCTTTGCGCTGCCCAAGAAAGTGGAGCAGCGTTGCAGTCTCTATGTCGTTCAGCGCTTTGCTGTCCAGCTCACGCGTAACCTTGTTGAACCCCTCAAAGAAGAAACTCTTGAGGTGCTCAATAGCGTGTGCCCCAGCGATGCCACGCGCATGGTGCAGCATTTGATACAGGTGTTGTGCTGCCCCGTAATCGCGTGAGTGCTTGGGGTTACGGAAGCGATATGTGTAGCCATGCAGCGGCCTAGGACCGGCCACGACCTGATTGGCGCGACCGCGGTTGACGATGTCCATCAGGTGGGTTTCGACCCACCGAACCACGATGTCTCGATGCTCGGAAAACCCAACAAATTTTTCCTTTTTGGCCAGGATTTCGTCGACGAATTGCTCGACCGTCAGCTCCCGCTTGTCTCGAAACACGCTGGGGTAGCCACCGTGTTCAAGCCTCTCGAAAAGACCGGTGAGTACCCGGTCCATCTCGATCATCTTGAAATCAAGGTAAGTGATCTTCGTCAGCCTGAACTCACGGTCCTTCTTCTGCAGAGCCATCAGACCTTCTCCTCTTCGCCTTGAGCCAGCCGCATTTCTATGCGGCCGTCGTCTTGCCGCGCGACTCGGTAGAAGTCGTGGCCGCTGGTTGTCAGCAAGATTTCTCGGTACGGTTGGGCATTGAGACTGTTCTTAAAGACGCCAAGGCACAGGTAGAACCCCTGCATCTCCTCGACGCTTGGTCGATAGCCCTCGTTCAGGCGGACGAGCATCTCAAACACATCGAGATTGATGGCCAGGTCGCTGTTGATCGTGTTCGCGCCCGCCGGCCGAAAGCGGAGCCTCAGGCCTGTAGGCAAGTGCTCCACGAAGCGCGCCTGCCGGGCGAAATCCTCAACTTGAAGTTCGAATCCTTCAGCTGGGAACAGCCGGTAGCTGCGAACCGTGCCGTTCTCGACATGTCGGAGCTGCAGCGCCAGGTTGGCACCTAGCCTTTCCGACCGCTGCAATCCTTCACCTCGGTTGATGGCGTTTAGCAGCTTCGTAATCAGGCCGTCGACGGACTCGGTGCCCTTGACGATGTCAACCATCTGTTTGGCCGACCGATAGGGCAGCATCCGCTCCCACGTTCCATCGCGGCGTTCGAAAAACTGCTTGCGGCGGGTCATCGCAACGTAGTCGCGGTGTCGCATGGCCCTGATGCGGACGGTACTGACTCCCGCGCCCCGCGGAAGGTCTTCAAAGAGCCCTTGTAGCACCTTGAAGTCGTAGCCCGGGCGCCGATCAAACCGGAACAGCATTCGGTCATCGGGCTGAACAAAGTCCAGGCCACGGTCGAAGCGAGGATCCTCCTGTCGGCCAACATCTATCTCAGCGAGCAACGACAGCAGCCGATCGGTGTTCGGCTGGCCTCCTCCCATCCAGCTGTTGAAGTAGAAACTCCTAACAATCGCTTCGCGGTCAGCTTGCGCATACAGGGCGTGAATGTCCCCACAGTCGCGGTTGCTGATCAGCATGAAGGACAACGCCGACCGCAGGTCGCGCATCGTGATGTGCAGACGCCCTCGCAGGTGCGTCATCGTGTAAATCATCTGCAGGCGCTCGACGAGCCGGGGGCCGGCAGTCTCGTCTTGAAAACTGCGCGCGTTGTGCACGGCGTAGCACTTGTCCTTGATGTCGCAGAGATCGCAGGCCGCCCAGTGATCGGCCAGCGTCATTCGCTTGATCGATCGCTCGAGGATTGACCCATCCGTTGAGTTGGCAACAACGCTGCGCAGGTTGAGGTTGATGACAGCTACGCGATGATTGGCGTCGCCCGCGGCCAGGCCTTGTTGCACCAGGGCGGTGAGCCCCGGAAAATCCGCCCTGTTCGATGCCAGAAAGTCGACCAAGCGCCCTTCGTTGATGGCGATCAGACGCGTCTCCACCGGTTGCCACGCCTCCGGTATGGCACCTACGAACGGCGACAAGAACTCGCTGAGTACGAGATCGTTGCCCTTAGCACCCTCATCCTGGCTGCCGTCGTAGTTGATGAGGAATCGGCGCTGCCCCAGCGTCAAGGCGCTGCCGTTTGGCAGGCTTCGGTCCACCGTTCCGCCTTGGTGTTCGACTTGGCGTTCCAAGTGCTGCAGGAATGCCGTCTTGCCGTCACCCGCATTTCCGGTGATCAAGACGAGCCTGAATTCGCCGGCAAGCACAGCTGGGAGCAGCTTGCGGTCAAGGTCAGTATCGACATAGACCGCCTCCCCCCATGCATCCATACCCCGTGTTCCAGAGTTGCTCTTAGCGCTTTGACTGTAGAGCGACAGCAGGTGGGTCACGAATGCGTTGGTGTTGGGTGCCGACTTCATCAACGCTGGCTTGCCGGCGGCCAAGGCCGTCGCCACGGCCTCGGCGCTCACGAAGAGTGTGACTGGTCGCCTAGCCTGATGAACATCGGCCAGCGCGGTACGCATGTCCAGCGCCGAGTGCCAACGATCGCCTCGCTTGGGTGCGATCGCGCGCATCACTACATCCACGAACTCAGGCGACAAATCTGAGAATCCAGAAAGCTCGCGCGGGTCTGGAGCCACCGTGATCGGTGGCGAAGTGTTGTCCCACGGGTATCGACCCGTCAGCGCCTCATAGAGCGTCAGCCCAAGCGCGTAGACGTCCCGGTCGGCTCGGTCGCCGTTGTGGGCAATGATCTCTGGATCGAAGTCGGGTGGCAGGTACCTCCTGGAGCCGCCGCCGCGCGATTCGCGGTCGTCTGACCTCACCGACACATTGAAGTCGATGATCTTTGCGCCTTTCTGCGTCCAGAGCAGATTGCGTGGCTTGATATCGCAGTGATGGAAGCCCTGGTGGTGCAGGTGAACCAATCCCTCGATAACCTGCTTCCCAAGCTCCAGCGCATCTTCTGGCGCCAGCAATCGCTGCTGAATCATGTCTCCGACATCTGAACCCTCTATATACTCAAAAACCATGAAGGGAACCTGCGTACCCTGCGGACCCGGCAGCACATCGGCATCAAGCACACGAACCACGTTCGGGTGGTCCGGAATCTGAACGAGGTGCCGGTACTCTTTCTTCAGCCGATCAAGCGTGGAATGCCGATCACTGACGACCAGCTTCACAGCGCGCGCCACATCGCCCAGGGTGTCGATCACTTTGTAGACGACGCCGAACGTACCCTGGCCAAGCTTCTTCTCGACGATGAACTTGTGCGTGAGCGCGTGTCCTTGGGCCAAGTTGAGATAGTCCAGCTCGGGCTCGTCAAATTCGCTCGGCTGCGAATCGGGGGTAGCGCCCGGACTCGACCGTGCAGGCGATGGGGCGAGCAGTTCGGCAAGCGACAAGAGCGCGTGCTCAGCGGTCGGACGCTTGTCGGCGTCAAATGCGCAAAGGTTTTGGAGCCACACGTCAACCGCTGTCGTCAGCCCGGACTCCAGGGCTGATGGTGCCGCAGGGAATATTCCGCCCGCGTCCCAAGCGGTTTCAGGACTACCGTTAAATGGCTTTTCGCCCGTGAACAGTTCGTACAGGATTAGCCCGGCGGAAAAGATGTCCGACGCCGCCACCGCAGCGCTGGGCTCGAGATAAGCCTCCGGCGCCACGTAAGCGGCTTCCACCAGGTCAACAATGTCGGCGGCAATCGTCATCGAAGGGTCGCGCGCAGGCTTGGCGAAGTCGAAGTCGGTCAGTCGCGTCGCGCCGTCTTGCCCGACGATGAGCGCGCTCGGTGTCAGGTTGCGGTGAAGGACACCTTTGCGATGCGCATGGCTCAAGGCGGCCAAAACGTCCTTGGCCACGCGCCATTTCTGGTCGATGGTCAGCGCCATCTGGGGGCGTGCCATGTGGACGGTGAGCGCCTGCCCCGGCGCGTCGTCGAGGATCAAGACATACGCTTGCTCGTCTTCAGCTTCAAACAAGTCTCGCGCCGACACGATGTTCGGGTGCAAGGGCAATTCGGCCAGCGCCTTGTAGGCGTTCTGAATGCGGTTTGCTTCTGCGACACGTTGCGGCTCTGGCTGGTACGGATCTGCTTTGTAGACGCGCACCCGTGCTGTACCGCCGGCGAAAGTGTTCTGCGCACGAGACTCGGTGTAGTAGTCGGTAGCGCCCAATCGCTCGACAACCTGCCAGTGACCATAGACCGGTCGACCGCTAGTTGGTTTGGCCTTCAGGTTCAACGCGTGCCGAATCAACGCGTGGAATCCACCAATGCTCTTGTTGCGTCCAGAAGGGATGCCAGTCGAGTCCTTGAAGAATCGCTCCGCGTCTTTCAGCGTTACGACACTCTTCGCATCAGTGTCGGCGGGATCGACCAAGTGCGCGTCGGGTGCTGTGAGTAGCACCACTGCAGCGACATAGATGCCATCTAATTCGGGCCGACCCGGATGGGCTGATGCGATGATGCCTTTGACGGCTTTGGCATGGCCGCGGAGTTTGGCAAGAGGGGACGGATACGGCTGCCGACCCTCGGGGTACCACCTCGCCCCGTGCACGTCGATCAGGCCACGCGTGCCTTTGACATCGACTAGGTACAGGGCATGCGGGGCAAGCAGGGCAATGTCAATTTCGAAACGCTCTCCGTGCCGCTCTATTTCGAAGTTGTGGAGTAGGGTGAAACTGTCCGGCAAATAATCCCGTAGGTGCGCGATTGCGGCGCGCTCGGCGTCGTTGACTGGCTGACCGATCGGAATCAACTTCGCCATCACGCGCCTTCCGATATCTTGTCTTCCACCATCGCTACGGCCGCGAGTTCAAGCGCTGTACCTTCATCCTGAGCTTTGAGTGCATCCATAACGAGCAATGCAATGCTTGCCCGCGCCCTTGAATCTAACCAAGGCACTTGAAGCTCGCCAATCAAGTTCGCATCCAAGCTTGGAATAGAGGAGCCGAAAGCTGTCCCGATGATCGACAAATACCCTGGTTCGGATGCAAGGACGGCCCATATGTAGGCCGCATCCAAGTCGGACCGACAACGCACCCGGACGAGGTGTTCGCTGCCAGCGTGACCAACATTGCGTGCGCGGGGCAGCACCGCATGTCCGATGATGCCCCCGATCTGACCGCTGCGTGGTAGCAGGACATCGCACGCCGAAAGCAATAAAGAATCGATGTGAGCGGTCCGTAGACGCGAGATCAGATACTCACCCGTAGGGTTGAGTTCAAAGACGGAGGAAGATGAAAGGAAGGGCACGCCATATGCCGAATCAGTCACCTTGAGGCGCGCTCCCCGGTTCGGCTCATAGACGTTCTGGACCAGATCTCCAAGACGCTCGCTTTCGGCACTGGAAAGCGCGGCCCTCCCGGCTCGCACGCCAGACGAATGGTGGAACGCATCCATCCGCCTAGCTGTACTGGAAGCGGGAACCGTGTTCACCAGTGAGCGCGACCCCGGCGTTGTCCAGCCAATTGCCTGCTCAAGAAGAGAAAGAGCGCGCCTTCTCTCGGCCGATGCATTGGAACGAAGAATTGCAGCCCTTTCAATGAGCGAGGAGATGCGCAGTTCGAACTGATTGTCGAATCTTGGAACGGGAAGGCTAGAAATGTGCTCGGGCTCGATGTGCTGGATGATGGCGCCATACGTGCCTGAGGTTACGAGCGGTACGCCGTACTTGCTGGACAAGAATGCATAGACGTAGCCAGGCGGGATTGCCGCCTCGTTAGGGACAACCTTCAGCACGTCCTGAGAGGACCACATCCCTTCCATGTCTGGGCGCACATAGGACATCCTGCCGATGGTTCCAGAGCACGAGATCATGGTTGTCCCAGTATGTAGGCGAAGGTATGACAGTCGCGCGGACTCCGCATCTCTCCGCCTCAACAATGGGAGAGTGCCTAGATCAGACAACAGCATGGTTCCACTAGTGATGAAGGGCACCCCATGGGAAGGTGAATTCACGTAGTTCCGCTTGAACATTGGGCCGTTGTAAATCCCGCCAGCGTGGCCAGCTGTCAGATTCTTCAGTGAATCCTTCCTGGCCTCGAGCCTGATGAGTTTGTCTCGAGCCTCCAGCGCACCAGACATGTACGGGTTGCAGTCAAGCCTCCGGCCACCCTCGTCTAGCCAACTGGAGCGCACAACCCTGGCGTTGCTGAAAGCTGCAAATGTCATGTGGCCTGCTCTCCAGGGAACCATGTCTGCAACGCGGCGTGCAAGTCCGCAAATGCGGCATCAGTACATCCTCGAATCGAGATGCGCTCGGCTAGCCTTTGATAGATTGATGACGAACGTGGCTGCCTGGTTTGCCGAAGCACCCATTCGGCCGCCTCCTTCGGGCGCGGAGGTTTATCTGCACCTTGTGGCCACCAGCCATGATCGGCCAGGTACTGCCGCAGCGGCGTTCCGCCTCGATACCGCAGGACATCGGCGACCTGGGGCTTGTCCTGCCACAGCCAGTTCTCGAGCTCTGGGTCGATCGCGATCACCTTGAAATCATTTGCGTCCCAGCCACTATCAACCAGATTCGCTGCGACGTGCTCGACGATGGCTGCTTTTCCAGGCGACCCGTTCCATTCACAGTCCAGCACAACCAGTGCGCGCTCGTGACTCCATTGATACGGGCGAAGCAGTTCGTGCCCCTTTGTATAGACACCGGGGTCATTGCCTCCTTCGTCAACGATCAGGTCGCCACCGACACTTGTATCGATGACGAAGGGCGCACACCCAACGCTCAGGTGCCACCGTTCGCGCTTGAAGTAGCCGCGAAAGATAGCTGCCATGTTGCTATCCGCAACCAAAATGACGCAGGGTCGTTTGGCCATCATCCCAACACACCTGCAGCAAACAGGCTGCCCAGGTCGATACCGCCGCGCCACTCTTGCAGTCGCGGGTGATCTGGTCCTGCAACCATCTCGACACCCCCCTGGTCTTCGACTCTCGCGCAAAGCAGCTCATCCAGCTTAGCCCTGGCCAGCACGACCGGCGAATGTGATGACACCCAGACCTGGCTGTCGTACATCGACGAAAGGGACTGGAGTACCGCTTCGATCGCTCTCGGGTGGATGCCGTTTTCTGGTTCCTCGGTCACGAGGATGGAGGGGTGTTTGTTTAGGTAGGGCAGCAACGTGAGTGTCAGGATGCGCAGAGTACCGTCCGAAAGCCCGGCGGAGGGCACTTTGAAGTCGCCTCGGTAGCTAACGACGAAATAGGCATGGTGGTCGTCTTCGCGCTCACGCACGTCAATGTCTACAACCTGCGGCAGTGCCGTCTGGACATGCGAAATCCAGTCGCCGTAGCGCTCGCTGCGGTAGTCGACCGGGGTCGCCTCCGAGGCACCGTCTCGTTTAAGGTCCAGCGCAAGCCACGGCGTGTTTCGGCCGTTTGCGGTGATCGTCTTCGGAAGGCCAGGGGGGCTGGCTAGCCGCATGGCTGACCAGTTGGGCTCCAAAAACACCGCATCCGCAGTGAGAAGACCGTGCAGCCAGCGCGCGGCCGGGTATTCGGCCTCCGTCTCAAAGATCACGCGCGGCATCGCCAGCAGCGTTGGTGGCAAACCTGCCTTGGCGGCTCGTGCCTTGCTTCCACCGACGGGCACCTCAGGGGTGAAGCTGGCTTCGTGTCCGAACTCGCGCTCCAGGATCAATCGCCAATGCTTGTTGCTTTCGGCAGAGACACCATGAAACCCACCCAGCCGGCGGTCAGGGCCGGAGCCTTCGGGGAAGACGAACAAATACTCGTTAATGACGTGCAGTTCTCGCTCGTCGGAAATTCGAAGACCGATTTCGTAGCGAATGTGCGTAGGCCAACGTCTTCGATCTTCTTGGAATGCGAGACGCGATTTCTCGGTTCGAAGCCTCATAAACATGCCTTCCAGAACTTTGGTCTGCACGACATCGGGAAGGCGGGCTTCGACCGCCAGCGAAAAGTCGTCGCCTCGCCCAGCAAAGACCAGTTCGTTCAAGCTGCCTGCGCGCGGTGGCAAGTCAGGGCGCCGGTCCATGAACGCAGAAGCGATGTTGCTGGCGTGGAGCAGGTCGCCTAGCAGGCCAGGCAGGTCAAGCAACGTCGTCTTGCCCGACCCGTTCGCACCCACGAGCACCCGAAAGGCTCCAACGTCGACGCCGAGACGCTCGAAGCAGCGATAGCGAGAGGCTTCAAGGCGCGTGATCATTTGCTGGGCTCCGGATGCAACGCGCGAAACTCAGCATAAGCTTTCGCGATCGCCGGCAAGTCGTCATCCAGGATTCGCTCTTTGCGTTGCAGGATGCGAACGTGCATCTTGCCGCCGATTCGTACCTTCTCTTTGTGACTCACATCCACGAGGATTTCTTCACCATCTGGATGCCTCTTGTAAAGCGTGTTGCCGCGACGGTCGAATCCAACCTTCTCGGCGACTGCCATGAACACGGGGTAGTCCTTCTTGCTTCCTAAGTCTTCCGCCTGGATCACTTCAAGCGGCTTCTTCTTCAGGAACAGCAGGCTGGTCAGGATGTTGACGTTCGCCTCCACGATGAAGGACTCGACCGGAAGGTCAATGCTGGCCAGGACCCAGCAATGACGAAGAATCCAGTAGCGGATGTACTCATCGCCTGGGTTGCCCAGGATGCCATCGGGCAAGACGATTCCCAGCCGCCCACCGGGCTTGAGCCATTGGATACAGCGCTCGATGAACAGGATTTCGGGCGAAACAGAGGACTTGATGTTCTGCGTCATTACGAAGTCAGTGCCTTGCCGGTCCCATCGGCGTGCTAGCTGGTACTGCTCTAGAATCGTTCGCTCAGTAACGGGGATGTCAGAACCAAAAGGCGGATTGGTCGCGATCACGTCGATCGAGCCGAGCGGAATTTCATCGTACGCAGGCTTGACGCCGGGCAGGTGCCCGACCGGAAACTCGAGCGAGTTCATGTGGTACATGTGCCCGAGCGAGTTGCCCGCCATCATCACATTCATCTGCGCGGCGCGAACCAGGAAGGGATCAAAGTCTGCGCCGAAAAGGTTCTTCGCAGCGTAGTTGGCAAGGCGATCACGGATGGAGATGAACTCTTCGGTATTCTCGTCACCAACCGCCACTCGCTTTTCAGCGTGGAAGACTTTGTTGATGTAGTTCAACACTTCCACCAGGAAACCACCGGTTCCACAGGCCAAGTCGAGCATCCGCTCGTTTTCCTGCGGGGCCAGCATCTGGATCACAAGCCGGATGGCACCGCGAGGTGTGAAGTACTGACCCCGATCGCCGCGCAGGTTGGTACCAACAATTTCTTGGTAGGCCGCACCCTTTGCGTCTACGTCGGTACGTGCGAAGTCGTAGCGCGACAACTCGGACACGATGAACGCCAGTGCGCGGTCTGAGAGGGTGATCTCTTCGTTGCCCTTGAAAAGAGCCGGGTAGGCCCGCTTCACCGCGTCAAACAATGGCTGGATGCGACGACGAATTTCCTTCTGTCCAGCCGGGTCGAACGGTTCGTACGGGCCGGCCCAGAAATCACGATGCTCGCCGACGCGGCGCTCGTCATACATCTTGCAAAAGATGAGGTAGAGGAACTGCCAGAACGCTGCATCCTTGGGCATGCCTTCGTTGCCATGGATGTAGTTGTGGCAACGACGGAACGCGATGCGCAGCATGACGGGGTCTGCCCGACGCATCCGCGCAAGTGATGCTGCCTCGCGGGTGCCGATGGTATCGTCGCCCATAGGCCAATCGCCGATGGGCCGGAACTTGGTGTCGAAACGCGTGATCTCCTTCTGAAAGAAGAAGAACTCCAATCCATTCGTCCATAGGCCGTACTTGCAGTTCTCGACCTCGGCCATCGCCGCTTCGAGAACATCGAACTCCTTCCGCGCCTCGTCGGGGTCGCGCATGCGATAGGCGCCCTTGGTGCCGACCTTCGGCTCCTTCTCGACGATGACCGCGCGGTACATGTTGTCGGCCACGTGTTCGGTGCCAGGCTTGAACACCGCAATGTCCAACTTGCGGTTCTTGCCACCGACCTTGACCTTGAAGTCGGGCTCCATGTCTTCGGCGGCGATGCCGTACTCATGGATGATGGCTCGCGCTATGCGCTGGCGAACCCTCTCTTTGTCACTGTCCTTCAGCGGAGCGCCAGTGATGTAGTCGAATATTTTCCCTTCGTCGAGGTCACCTGATTCGGCTGGCTCGTCTGCCACGTCGGAGCCGCTCGCTTCCACGTCATTGGTGGACAAGTTCTTCGTTTTCGTAGACCTAGCCATCGACCGTTCCCTTTTCGTCGAAGTCTTCGCTGCTGGATGTCGCACCACCGGCGCGCACCCAAGCGTCAACGTCGCCCTTCTTGAATTTCCAGAATCGGCCCACCTTGTGACCGGGCATGCCTTTGCTCGACACCCAGCTGTACACGGTGTCTTTCGATACGCCGAGGTATTCGGCTATCTCATCTACGGAAAGCCAACGGTCCAATATCCGATCCTTGTCGACAGACGATGCCGTCGCGTGCCTTAGTCGTCGGCTATCCTAACCTGGTTAGACAGGCGTTTGTAGGGTTTAGAAAGGTTAATCGGCAGTCAGAAAAGGTAAGGGCAGGGGGCAGGGGCAGGCCCATTCCCATTGCGTCACGTTGCGATCAGACCAATCATGCCGCCATCCGATAACCAGACCCCTTGAACGATTCGCACGAGCAAGAATGGACTAGAAATGCCGTTGGCGGTGGTGAGCTTGCCAATGGTACGCGGCCTCTGCAGCGGCCCGGCTTTCTGCGCAATTCGCTCTAGGATCTAATTGACCACTGCTGGATCGCCCATCTTCGTGTCGCCCTTTCCCACGGCTCCGCGTGGTTCATTCGTGAAGCCTGGATTCTTGAGCGCCCCCTTCTAGTGCTACAGGCACGTCATTGAAACGTGCCGCGTTGGCGACGGTTCGTCTATAAATTTGATTGCGCGGCGCTAACGTTATCCGGAAGTCACAAATTCGAAAGACTGGTTGATTGACCTTACCGCGATATGGAAGTGAGCTCTCTACAATGGTCATCGCTACCACACTCGATTTCGACAAAATCTGACTGTACGGAAAACCCTACTGATTCGCCCCATGGAGTACCGCTGAATCTCAGTAACTTGAAAGTGCATGATCATATGTACGTAATACAATTGATTTACGTACACAAGAGATCTACGCTTTAACGAGCCCGCACAACCCTACCGCATAGAGGAGCTTAACCCATGGCTCGAGCACCAACCCATAGTCGCACCGCCGCGCTCTACGCCCGGGTCTCCACCGACGGCCAGACCACCGAGAACCAGCTACGCGAACTCCGGCAGGTCGCAGACCGAATGGGCTGGCAGGTTGTCGGAGAGTACGTCGACCATGGCGTCAGCGGAGCGAAAGGAAGAGACCAACGCCCGCAGTTCGATGCACTATGCAAAGCCGCAGTGCGCCGCGAGTCCGATGTCATCATGTCGTGGTCGGTTGACCGCCTCGGACGTTCCTTGCAGCACCTCGTGGCATTCTTGGGCGAGGTGCATGCGAAAGGCGTTGACCTATACCTCCACCAGCAAGGTATCGACACAACGACGCCGGCGGGCAAGGCCATGTTCCAGATGTGCGGGGTGTTCGCCGAGTTCGAGCGCGCCATTATTCAGGAACGAGTTAAAGCGGGCTTGGCGCGGGCCAGGGCGAGCGGAAAGACATTGGGCCGACCCTCAGTCGGCAGCAAAGTCGAGAATGCAATACGCAAGCACAGGGCCAGCGGGAAAGGGATCAGGAAAATCGCCCGGGAGCTCAGTGTCGGTGTCTCGGTCGTTCAGCGGGTAGTCAACGCATAGGTACTAGAACTCCAACCAGTCGCTTGCCACCGCCGTCGACGCGCCGCTGATAACGGGTGCCGACGTCCCCCGACCAGATCGGTCTAGCCCTTTCTTTTCAATATGCGGACTGCCGGGAACAAATCGCCAACCTCGACGCCCAATGTCGCGGCGATTGCAACGAGATTGAGCGCTGCGACGTTGCGCTCTCCGCGTTCGATCCCCCCGTAGTACGCACGGTCCAGGCCTGCCTCAGCAGCGAAGCCTTCCTGCGAGTAACCATGCTCGATACGCAGTTGGCGGATCTTCTTGCCAAGCGCGAGGAGATGTGGATGCCGTTCTTGCACCCATCCAAGTTAGGAGTAGGATGCATTTAGAGCCACGGCTTATAAGGCGCAGTTATTGCGTCTCTCAGTCGAAGGACGGATTTGTGGGAACACCCCTTTACGAAAGGCCGGCAGCAGCGTAATGCGCTACCGCGACCGTATTATTGCTGCTATCGCGGAGACTGAGCGCCGACGCATTAGCCGAAGCGTCGTGCATCGCCTCCGGCGATTGAAAGGAGGATTGGCGGCCGAATATTCAATGAAAACCGTTTGGGACGAGGTATGTCTCCAGGAACGGATGGGAGAAGGTCCGTTCTGGTCGGCATATGAACAGGAGATCGATCGGATCATCGCCTACTACATCGAGAAACTAGACGAGCCCGCCAAGCAAGCGTTGTGGCTACAGACTTCGGCCGGCGACGATTGGGAATGTACTCTAGGCTCTGACAACGACCAGTGGTCAAATGCGCCGGCACTTGACAACGACATCGTTGGTTATATCCGTTCGGCCGTACGGAAAGAGGCGGAGAAATGCGAAAATCGAAGAGTCGAGCGCTACCTCGAGGATTCATATAACGCCCGACACGAGCTTGATATGGATGCAAATCGGTCCTTCAGCATCGTCGACCCTTGAGAACTTGGGCTTGCATCGATCGGCGGCTACAGCACCAGATCTCGCGATGCGTCTGTGAGTGTCTCACGGGACTCTTTCACGATAAGTGTTTACGGCGGCGCTCAGGCCACAAGCAGGGACAGGGAAGGCTATCAACGATACGCGCCGTGATGGTTGTCGTTCTCTCGCTGTGCTCCTCGGAGGCTTCGGCGGAGTTTTTCTTATGGCACGACGACAACGGCGTGAAGGACATCAGTAGCCACCCCCGATGCTGCTTCGAGGATGGGCGACTGAATCAATGGAAGGCTGGTTGCGGCCCAAGAAGCCCATCGCTTGAGTTAGATTCCCTTCGACGCCAAACCAGCCTGGCCGCTCTCTAATTTTAGCCAGAAGTCCATCCCATACTTTTCGTCCATTTGGCGATAGTAGGGTGTTTTGCAGCACCGCTTGCGTAATCGTACGGCGGCCTGCTCGTGCATCTCGCGATGATGTGGTGGCAGGGTAACGCTCGAAATCGCTTGCTGAAAGCGGCTTGCCATCGTCGGTGACCTGGTTGGTCTTGAAATTATACCGCCCGGCGACCCCGCGATCGATATGGTTCGCTGCCCTCAGTCAGACCCCCGCCGGTTGCTTCAATGCACTCCGCCGCAAAGGCGGCTTCGTCGTCCCGCATTACCTGCGCCAAGTCTTCGGCGGACTTGAATCGCCGCCGGATATCTTTCGATTTCGCCCACAACATCCGTGCCCGTTCGTCGAGTGATTTCGGGTTTCCGCCATGCGATCGACAGAGGGTGCTCCCAGGCACGGCGACATCGCGACACGCCAAGCCGGCCGCCGTTTTTCCCTGACATTTGCCGTACCGCTTCAGACGGATGTGGTACCAGTGATTGCCCATTTTCACTCCTCCCCTGCGCGCGCGCGCGAAGGGCATGGACTCCGAAAATTAAATAATCAGACCCGCGACGCGATTTTGGCGTAGCGACTTTCGCCCCGAAGGATTTTTCACAGGTCTTCCACGACGTGAGCTTTTCGAGCAATCGTTACGAATTCGTGCACCGCGACTGTCGATGTACGTGCGCAGGCCCTCGGCCGCCGCAGCCGCCGGGGCTCCCGGTTCGTGGTCGACATCGGCGAATTGCCGCAATTGCTCGATAATGTCGAGCGCGTTGTTCATACAGTTTGCCGCGCTTTCGCATACCGAATAATCCGCGACTTCGCGTAACCTATCGCTGCGTCGCCTGGTTCAATCGGAACGAGATAGCTCCAGCCTGGCGAAGGTTCGGCCCCTGTTTTCGCCTGGTACAGATGCCAAGCCCAGCCTCGCTTCTTGCCCATCGCTTCAGCGCACCCGAGAAACTCCTGATAGAGCCTTCGAGCGCTCTGCAGACTCGCCGCCTGCGTCAGCGGTACGATCTCACCCTCAATCGTCGCGACAGCACATTTTCGCTCCGGTGCGAAGTTGCATTTCGGACAGACGTGCGTGCACGGTGGTTTCAGGAACGCGCACGCCGGGCAAGGCTTCGGCAAAGGCTCTCGTCTTGTTCTGGTTTCCCACGTTCTGGATCCTGTATCGAGCTCGCCGATCGCGATGTCTGCTGGAAGACCATGCCGTTCGATGTTCCCGGCGTGATCGATAACGATACAATCTGACTTACCAGGATGTGGCCGTAGACCTCGGCCGATTTGCTGGAGGTGCATGGTTAACGACTTTGTCGGACGCGCCAGGATCAGACAGCTGGCGTTCGGAGCGTCGAAGCCGACGGAGAGACAGGCGACCGAGCAGAGGACCGTGCACTCGCCTTCACGAAATCGTCGAATGGTGCCCTGGCGTTCGAGGTTGTCGGTGTATCCATCGACGTGCTCGGCACGGATGTCAGCAGCGAGGAATGCCGCTGCCACGGCCTTGCTGTGCGCAATGTCGACGCAGAAAATCAGCGTTTGCCGACCCTCACCGAGCCGGCGCCAGGTGGCCAGAATGTCAGCGTGAAGCTCGACGCGATTCATGCGTTCAGCGAGCTCGCCCGCGGCGTAGTCACCAGCGCGAGAACGAACACCATCGAGATCGGGATTACTCGGCCCGAATGGCGTCACTGGTACCAACAGGCCATTTTCGGTGAGTTCGCGAATGCTGGTCGGTACCACGATGTTCGAGAAATACCGGCCGAGTCCCTTTGTGAATGGCGTGGCCGTCAGGCCGATAACCGGGACCGCGTCCCACCGCTGAAGCAGGTCGGCATGTGCCTTGTGTAGAACATGTGCTTCGTCGATAACAAGCAAGTCGACGTCCGGCACCCGACGCCGGGACAGTGTCTGGATTGATGCGACGATGACGTCGTGACCGGCGATGATTCTGCTGTCCTCGCCCCGGAGAACGGAAGAGACGAGACCAGTGCGGTACATCGTTTCGATCGCCTGGTCGGCAAGCGCGATCCTATCGACGATGAATGCTGCGATTTTCCCTTTCTCGCGCGCACTGGCGACGATGGCTGCAGCGGTGATTGTTTTGCCGGCGCCGGTCGGCATCACGAGGATCTGCCGACGGTGGCCCGCACGGAAGCCTTCACGCAGCAGCTGCACGCCGTGTTCCTGATGTGGGCGAAGGGGAATCATGCTGATGCCCTCGATGTCGCCCACAGTCTCGCGGCGTCGTTGTAATCCGTCGCCCATGCAGGCCGGTTCGGCGGGAACTCGGGGTAATGCCATTTCGCACCAAGTTTCTCGGCAACTGCCTTCGCGGCCGTGATGCCAGGATTGCCAGGTGTTCGCCAGTCGTCGTCGGCCATTACGACGAGATGAACGGGCGCCCAGGCCTTGGTAATCTCTGTCGCGACCACCATGAGGTTGCCGGCGTTGAAGGCGACGATTACGCACTCATTGCGGTCCTCGTAGAGGCTGCAGGCCGTCGCATATCCTTCAGCAAGCCACACTCGAGGCGTGCGCTCGCCGATGACGTGGAAGAGACCCCTGGTGCGGCCACCATTGAGGAAGTTCTTCACACCGGCAGGATCGATGAACTGCAGACTGTGCAACTTGCCGTCGATGTCCCGCATCGGCACGACGAGCAGCTTGCCGAGCTGTTTGATCCCGTAGATGCCAACGGCCTTTCCGCGCAGGTAGGGGTTCGCTAGGGCTGGCTTCCGCACTTTCGCCCACAGCTCAGCCGCCCGTGCAGCTGCAGCTTGCCGAGCAGTGGCCCGATCCGATTCCCGGCGCTGACGGTCACGCTCGATGCGCTGACGCATCGATTCCCTTTCGCCACCGCGGGAGGCTTCGCACTGGTCACGCCAGGTATGACGTTCACCTGTCCGCCATGATCCGAAGTTCGCCACCGGAACCGGGTAGTCGTGGATTGAATACCATCCGTTCCGAGTCCCCGGCTTCTCGCCATCGACCATGAATCGGTGGATTTCACCGTCGACGATAAGGTCATCGGTCGGCAAGAGGCCGTGTGCCCGCATTTCGGCAGCGAGAGAGTTGAGCCAGCTCATGAGCCACCCCCCATCGCAACAACCTTCGCAGGCCTTAGCGGATTTCCCTCTCGCGTGCGTGCGTGCGTAGGAGTAATACCTAACTCGGTGCCACCCCCTCTTTGGCGTTCTTCCCTTGCTCCGGATGGGGATCCGGATCCGGATCTGGGCATCGATGGGGCATCAGATGCCCCATCTGATGGGCCATGTGATGCCCCATTAAATGCCCCATGTGATGCCCCATCGATTTTTGAGGCGATTACAGGATTGTCACGCAGGAAAACTCCAACGAGTGGTGTCCGAAAAAGCGTTTTCAACTCTTTCGCAGCGCCGGTAACTCGCTTGTCATCGGGACTGAGATCACCACCGGCTTCACGGTTCATGAAACCTGGCAGGTAGACGATCTGATTGACGTCGTCGTACTGGACTAGGCCGAGATCTTCGAGCGCCTGCCAAGCTTTATCGGCGACCTTCTTTGACAGCCCAGCCTCTGCCGTTATCAATACGCGCGGCAGATAGTACAGGCCGAGAAGATTGGTCGCAGGGTTGACGTGCAGATATGCATAAAGGACTTTCGGCGCTTCAGCGAGCTGTTTCACCACCGGCGACGTGAAGAAGTCGAGCGGCAAAGTTGCGTAGCGGCGGCTCATGACTGCCGCTCCAAGAGCAGCGCGACGATCGCAAGCAGATCGCTGAACGCCTTCGCCGCATCGTTGCCTGGCCCATATAGACCCCTCTCAGATGCGCTACGCAGTTTCTCAAGCGCTCCCAATGCTGCGCCAGGCTCACGATTTATTGCATCTCTCAGTACCTTGACCGCATCGTTCAGACCGATGCGCACCTGCGGAAGGTCGTCGCTCCATTTAGCTGCAGGCTTCGTGACAACCGCGCGCGCCTTCGGTGGCGGCGCGCGCCTGCTATCGACGACCTTGCGGACGGTATTGGCAGTAATCTTCGGCTGTCCCGCTTCATCTCGTGGCGCAGCCTCGGCTATCTCGGCATGGACTTCCCGAAGTACGTCGGGCTTGCCGAGCAATGGAACATATTCGCGGGCGATCCGCTCCGTCTCGACCGGCGAGTCGCCCATGGGCAACTGGTCGTCGATGAGTTCGATAACGCGTGCGGCCTGTAACAGTCGATAGGATTTGCTTTTGCTGAAGTCGAATTCGGCTTCGCAATATGAAAACCATGACGCATAACCGAGCACGCCATGGACGTTACCTTCATATGCGCGAAGAAGCTGTGCCCAAATCGCCCGCGTGTCGCGACGGATTGCATCTGTGAGTTGACGTGCGTCAGCGGAATCCAGCGGCTTTCCGGCCGGAATTCGTGAGACTGGCGGTTGAATTTCCCGGGATGCAGTTGCATGATCGAGCTCGCCAGTTGTCCGACTTGCGTTCTCGTGTTTGCCATCTGCTCCCGGGAGTTCTACTCCCGGGGCGCCCACCTTTACGCCACCCGCCGCGTCGAGACCAAACGAGCGCGCAATTCGGTGAGCCTGATGACTAGCTCACGTATTTCAGCCTTGGACGAACCTGCAATGCGGGTCGCCACGATCGCCTGCACTTCATGGCGAGGCCAACGCGAGCTCCTCCCGCATTTCACGGGAGTTGTCAGCGTTCCATCTTTTATGTCGTCGTACGCACGCTGCACGTGCTTGTAGCCCAGCGCCTCACATAACGCGTCGGCGCCATCGAGAATGAGATGTTTGTCTTGATGCTCTTGCATCGCGTGAACTCCGTATTGACTAGGAGTTCAGCGTACGCCACCGAAAAGCGTTCGTCTGACAGTGATAGGATTTACGGTTTGGGGGCGTCTCGCACTGACAAATCTGTCGCCTTCAATTTTGCTTGCGCGATGATGTCACGCCAGGTTAAGGCCGCCCGAGTTATCCCGATATCATCACCGATGGTCCGCAGGATCGCCTCGGCGTCCGCAGTGTATCGATATCCGTCTCGCACGGTTGATCGTGGCTCGATGCCGTAGGTACGTATGGCGCGTAGGACGTCAATTGCCAAGCGTATCGCAATGCTGTGCTCCTCTTCCAAAGGTCTCTTTACTTTGGGTTGCGCATCAATAGTTGCCTTAGCTTGTTTCAGCAGAGCAATCATCTTTTCGATCGAATCTTTACATCCCAGAGGGTCGGCGTATGTAGCGAGAATATTCTTCCTGTCGAGATCTAGAAGGCGATCGAAATCAGGCGACAAAGTCCCGAGCTTACTGCTCGCGACCGCAAACGCCTTAAGCGCCTTTTCCAACGACTTAGTCAAGCTGTCCCGCTCCGCGCGCTTTTCCTCATTTGTCGTATCGCGTCGAAGCCAGTGCATCGCGACGAGGGCCGGCCGTGCTTCTGCCAAGATGTGATCGACGAAAGCGTCTCGCTCTGAACTATCAATAGTCGAGTCAGTAAGTTCATTGTTGAGATAAATGCGGGCAAGGGTTGTTCTGAGCGCCGGGGAAAACTCCGGGATCATCTCCCCAGCACCGCTTCCTTTGAAGTGCGCTTTCGGCCTCATACACCCTCGAGCATATCCGGAGAAAAATTGAGACGATTTATGAGAATAATTACGCTGCAACCATCTCCGGTACTTCGCGATTGCCGTACGACATCCCGGGTGGGCATATGGCCCTCCTATAGCAGATCGCCGCTCGCACGAACAAATATAGTTGTTACGCAGCTTTGTTCGGTTTCCTAAGTAGCTCGTCAACGTCCAGCGTGAAATCGAGAATGAACTGGAACGGTTCGGCTGGCGTGCGGGAATCGTTGTATACGTCAACGTCGGTCTTTAGTTGGCAACAATCCCCGACGATTTGAGAGCGCCGCTGAGCGAACGACTTCAGGAAATGCTCATGGGGTGCGTTTGGGTCATCAAGGTCACCCCACAATGACAGGGTCTTATTACCGACCTTGGTAGTCGCCGCGTGCTTTGCTCTATAGCGCCGACCAAAACGGTCAGTACGGTATTCTTCTCGAAATACCTTGGAAATGTCGGCTGCTATCATATCGATAATCGTCTTGACGCTAGGCTTGTGGAGGCCATTTTTATAAGCCCATCCAGCCAACTCATGCGGATCAAGTAAACCATCGTCGCCTACTTCAGACTTATAGCGCTCGATGTAGTCCTTTACAGAATTCGAATAGCTTGACATAGCTTCGTCTCTCTATGGGATGGGATACACGTTGCCCCACCCGTCAGAAGGAGCGGACTGCACCACAATTTGACGTACCTTCACCAGATACTCTCGAAGATATTTATACGAATCGGACTGCCCAGCTTTTTCGAGCTTATTCTGAAGCCGCCCCACAACGATCCCGGGATGAACACCAAGCCGATCCGCAAACCCTAAGACTCGCTCTCTGGAGAAAAAATATGGATTAACGCGCGCCATATAGTGTTCAAGTTCGCCATCGCTAATGCCGAATTGTGAAGCGGCATCATTGGCAACCTGCTCTTCGGCCAGCTGCGCTGATTCAGTGTTATTCGCAATGTCTTCGTCAAGTATCATCTGCGACGCGCGCCTGTCTTCATTAATGACGTGTTCTATTTCGTGGCGAAGGACAAACCAAAAATTATCGATGCGATCGAGTCTGACCGACATTGCAATCACAGGCGCCTCACCACGCAACCAAAGACATGCGCCATCTATTTTTGAGCTCGGTAACGCTTCCACTAGAACGAATCGAACGCCGGCTTCATTCAAGATCTTAGGAACAAGGCGTATTTCTTCTGGAGCGGACATTAGCGCGCGGATAGCGGGCAAGGCCTTAATAAGAGAGATCTTCTTGTACTTCGGAACAACATAGCTTTCCGCGACTTGCTTGACACGATATAGCCACGACCACTGAAGAATTGACACATCCTCTTCATAAGATGTTTTCTTGGCGGCATGAGCCAAGCTTGGTGAGTCATCCAGCGATGTTAGGCAAAAGAATCGTGTGAATTCGTGTTCCAAAACCTTAATGTCGTCCGTTTCACCAATCCACCCCCTTTTAACCATTTCACGAACAGGAAATTGTTCATAGAGTTTGGCTTTCCGTTGGATGGATGAATCGCTCTGTCGAACCTTCGATAGTTGAAACTGGCTTTCGAGGTTCATCCATACCTCCGCACTCGTGCCCAGCGAAGCTTCAAATTGAAGCGCCGTTTCGGGAGTAATGGATTTCTTGGCGGAGATAATCTCGTTAACCAAGCGCAGAGGACGGCCGATGATCTCCGCGAACTCGGTTTGCGACCAATTCCGGGCTTCGAGCTCATCCCTCAGGAACTCTCCAGGCGGGAAAATTTCGGCGTAAGTATTCCTAGGCATCAATTTCCACCTTGCTCTAGTGATAGTCAGCAATTTCGACGACGACAACCAGCTTGCCGCTATCTCGCTTCACTAGTTTCAGAATTAATCTCCATTGTTGATTTAAATGCATTGAATATTGCCCCTCGCGATCACCGGACAACTTTTCAAAATGAAGGGACTTCATTGCGTAAAAGTCCCGTTCGTCGCGGGCGGCGTGGATAAACTGCATGCGCTTTCGAAATGCCTTCACAACGTCGGGCCCGAACCCGCCATCCCAGCCGGGGTCGGACTCAAGACGCTGTAAGGACTCGTCGGCAAACTCGGGCTCCATGCCGAACGAAGTTTAAAGGGACTTAAATGAGTGGTCAATGGACCCTTTCACACATAGTGTAAAACACCCATTTTCATTTGAGTGTAGAATTGCTAGTCCATATGGAAGAAAATGAGGCAATAAGCAATAATAACAATTAGTTGAGAAATACTATTCTGTAATCTCGAAGACGGGGAGTCGGTAGTTTCAAGGCGATGGGCTACAGCGTAGCCGGTTCCAGATTGTCTTCGCAGGATACGTGGCTCGGAGTACTACGGGTGATACCTCTATAATCCGAGCGCGAGTCGTCGGATATTCGTGTCAGCCCACTCTCGATTACTACGATGTTATCGGCACAGTGTTTCGCAAGGCACACCATCGCTATCCCCGTCTAGGCGATTGAGGCCGCAATGGGTGAGATAGAAACGGGCCTCGGCGCAGTTCGACATCTCTCCTTGCTACCGCAGCCGAAGTTGTCCTTGTCGGTAGGTCTGAAGCGCTGAGAGGGGGACGCAGCGCCCGCCCTGCTTAGCTGGCCGGCCTGGCAGAACTGATTGTCGGGACACGCGGAGTAATGGCCGAGGTCGCCGCAGGTGTAGGAGCCGCTGTCTGAGGGACAGCTGTGCCTGCGATGGCAGCCGGACCGATGAGCGTAAGTGTATGTTGGGGCTATCAGAGGTAACGCTGTACTTAGCGCCGCGAGGACTATTGCAGTCGCTCTCATAAGACCTCCTTGTCTTCGTCAGCAGCGGTTCGAGCATAGGACAGGGATCCGGTGGGCGCAAGTTTGGTGTAGAGCGGCGTTTTCGGAATTGGATAATTCCCAGCTAGGTGCGGGGGCGCGCGGTCATGCCCGAACGGAGACCACTTCGACGAAACCGAATCCGCGACGCGTGACGGATACTGATTTCGATGTCGCACGATGTGGAACCAAGCTTAGTTGAGAAAGCTGTGACTTCGCGATCTCGTTGCCCTCAGGAAACAATCCCGAAATTATTTCTCCACGAGGTCTTGCACCTTCGGGATTCTTGTATCACTCTTTACGCGCAATTCAGATAAGACATCCAGCACCCCTGTTGGATGACGAAGGTATGGAGACCGCCTGTGCACCAACATGGATGTGGACACCTGCACGCGCTGATGTCGCCCTTGCGCGATGTCTTCGATAACTCGCTGCAATCTTCCAACCGATTGGCCAGCCATGCTGAGTAAGCCTTCGTCTTCTCGTTGGGCGAGGGTGCGCTCGGCCTGCATCGTTCTTTGGGCGTTCGCCGCCATATCGGGCTATTCAAACGTGCAACCAGCAAAGCTGACACCGGCGAACGTGGACGTTGCGCAGCAGGCTGAGGTACGCGATCCGAACGAGATCGTGGCGTTAGCTGAGCCATTTGTGTCTATCGGCCCTGTCACAGCTGCTGATACCGACGCCTTCATTACTGAGTTTCGTCGCCTCGTGCCGGACCAAGCAGTTGACAGGCACTTCTCCTGCGAGTATGGGCCTAATCAAGAGCCCGAATCGGATTGGCGTATGGCTGAGCGACATCTATGCCACGGCTGAACGATCAGTGGATCAGCGCGCATGGGCGATTGAGTGACTCCTGGAGCAGATCCAGGCGTTCATCTCCGCGAACGCTAGGTTATGGACTGGTCCGCGGTTGGACAATGGGCCTTGCATCAGAGGAGAACTATGCAGTTGGAACCAAGTCGCGCGGTTGCTGCTTGGGGAATGCCTGCAGGGGATCTCACGACGTCGAGGCTAAGAAATAATCTGTCTGGGCCCACCCCGACGGTACCCAGAACCTTTTGAGCGTGAATGTAAAACCGCATGACAAACGTAACGGCGCTTGTCGACGCTACTAGCGTCGAAATGTTTTGAGTTTGCAAGAATGAGTAAAGTCTCAAGCGCATTCCGACGTCCAACACATTCGGCACTTCGGTTCGGAATAGTGCTGTTTGCACTCCTGACTACAATGTCTGAATGTCTGTCCTATGTAGGCGTCGGTAGGTGGGATGGCAGTCTCCATACCGGCGGCGACACACCGTTGGAGGTTTGTATTGCAACATTAGGCTCAAAATTCACATTTATGGTTCCGGTGGGTTCCACAAATGCGGACTGGAGCTGTCACTGTTCAAGCAATCCCGGAGCAACCTGCTCTAACGCATTCGGGGCATGCCCGGTTGGTTACTGGGGAATTCGAACTCAAGGTGGTGCTCCCAGTAGTTTTGGATGCCACGATGCCCCTGGGCATCCTGGAGAGTTATGTGACATTACGACCGCGGCATTAGGATGTGGATTACCGCCAGGCGCTGTAATCCCTTCCGAAAATAGAGGCGCCTGCGACGAAGCGCCGTGTCTCTTGGGAAATCCAATTCACCCCAAGACAGGAAACAAGTTTCAGCAAGAAACCGATTACCACGGGACCGGCCCCTTACCGCTTGAATTCGTTCGTTACTACAACAGCGATCCAAGTTTGCTAGGAGGCAAGAAGTGGTCGATGTCTTACAGCCGACGGGTTATTTATGTTGGCAAATATTCAGATCCTAGAGACACGCTACTTGTACGCGACAACGGGGCTGGACACTGGTTTCGATTACAAAGCGATAGCAGCTGGCGGCCGGATGTAAAATCAGTTAAAGGCAATTTAACTAAATTGGTGGATGGGTCAGGTAACCATACAGGATGGATGTATGTAAATCCAAACGACGAAACGGAAACCTACGACGGTGACGGCAAGCTTCTAGCAATTACTTCTGCGCTCGGGTTCACAATAACAACTTCGTACACAGTGCCAGTTAATGATGGTGGCGACGGTAAGTCAGAGACGCTTGACAAAATAACTGACCATTTCTCACGCAGCATACAGATACGTAGGGCATCTTCAGGACGCATTTCTAAACTAGTACTGCCGACTGGAGCTGAAGTTGAATACGCCGGCGACTATCCGGCGGGTGCGCAGCATTTTGGTGTCCTGACGAAAGTTACATTTCCGGATGCAGATACCAACCCATCTAATAACACGCACAAAGATTACTTTTATGATGAATCAGCCCATGTCGCAACAGGCGCCCCGACAGGACTGCTGACTGGATTGAGCGACGAGAACAGCAGCCGATACGCAACGTGGAAGTATGATGCGCTAGGGCGCGCATATGACTCCTCTCATGCAGGTGGAGCGGAACACGTTGCCTTAACATATAACACTGACGGTACGACCACTTTCACAGACAGTGTTCCGACGTCGCAAACGTTAAGTTTTTCTGTAACCGATGGATTCGTGAGGGCGACGGGGCTCGGTGGCAGCCAGAACTGCGCATTATGTAAGGGACGTCCGAAGCTTGCTGCGCACGAAAACGGTTACTTGAGCTCGAAAACTGACCTCGAAGGTAACAAAACACTCTATACGCATAACGAGCGAGGACTCGAGACTTGCCGACTAGAGGGAATTCCCGCCGACTCAAATTCCGACCCGGCCGCGAAAGCTTATCGGGTTTCGGTGAGCAGCTGGTTCCCGAATTATCGGATACCTCAATATCACACCGTCTGGGAGCCGATCAATTCGGTGCAGATGGCCGTACCAACAAGTTGTCCGGGAACACCCGACACAGCAATTTGGCGTAAACGTCGCGTGATCGAGCAGGAGCTTGTCGCGGGTACAAGCAATATATTGAAACGTACCGAGAGAAGCTTCTTCGGCGAAACAAAGGACGAAGAAGACCGCATTTGGACTTTCGCCTACTACGACGCTTCTGGCAGTGATGCCGCTCTATCAGGTTTATTGAAGCAAATTGATGGTCCTCGACCCGGCGCCAGCGATATTACAGATTTACATTACATAACTTCTACTGAGGCGGGTGTGCATCCCCATGTAGGTGATTTGTGGAAAGTAATACGCAAAATTAATTCGGAATTCTCAATTGAGACTGAGATTACGAAACACGATGCTGATGGCCAGCCGCTAAGTATTCGCGATAACAACGGCACTCTTAATCGAGAGTTTACTTATGATCTTCGCGGATGGCTCTTGTCGCGCAAGATTGCAGAAATGACTACGCAGTTTAAGTATGACGCGGCCGGTCAACTCGTTCGCGTCACACTGCCTGACGGTAGCTTTGCAAGATATCAGTATGACGCCGCGCATCGACTAACCGATATTTGGGATGGATATATAGACGGCGCCACTGCAATTGATGTCAATCATATCCATTACACTTTGGATGCAATCGGTAATCGTACTCACGAAAATATATGTGCTTCGGCGAGTTGTGCAAGTAGCAACTCTACTTTCGCCGTTGAGCAAGATTTCGATAGCGCGGCAACTCTGCATGCGCTGAAAGCCGTTAGGACGCTGACCCCCTCCATTACATATGCAAGCATTACTAACTACCGTTACGATTTAAACGGTAACGTCCAGAAGATTATCGACCCCCGGGATCCGAATCCGAGTACACCAACTATATACACGGAATATAAATACGACGCGCTAAACCGCCCTATTAAGGTAACCGATGCCATGGGCAAAGTTACCCTGCATCGATACGACGTCTTTGACCAAGAGACGTTGGTAGATCCCGCCGATGTCGGCGCGACAAGTCTCACCTACAATGGATTCGGTGAACTAAAGGTACAGCAAAGCCCGGATACCAATACAACGTCATTTGGTTACGATGAGGCTGGTAAGTTGGTCTCACTAGATGACGCACGACCACTCGGAGCGACTATCTACGCATACGACGGCATAAATCGACTAACAGGCATTAACTACCCAACGTCGCCGGATATCACGTTTGAATATGATGATGACACTGCAGGTCACCATGGCATTGGCCGGCTGACATCTGTAGCAGACGAGTCTGGCACGACGCGCTATCGATATGACGCGCGCGGTAATCTCACGCGCGCAACGGTCGAGTTAAACAACGGGGTACAGGGACAATACTACGTTCAGTATGACTACGATAATGCAGACCGTCTTGTTACGATAACTTATCCCTCGAGTAGGACCGTAACCTTTGTGCGCGACGCCGTTGGTCGGGTAGCCTTAGTTCATACCTCGCATTTGAGTGAAGTTGATGATGTCGCAACAGGCGTCACCTATGCACCGTTCGGTCCGGTTATTGGGTTCAACTTTGGCGCGACGAGTTCGGGGCAAACATTCAGCCGGCCTCTGGATCTCAGTTACCGAGTTACATCCATCGTCGACCAGGCTCTTTCGTCTACACCGCGTCAGTATTTCTATGACGAAGTAATTGCCGGAGTTACGGTGAATACGGAGAATATCACCCGTATCACCGAGACCGCGGCGAACCAAACTCTTACTTACGACGTGATGGATCGACTCACGTCGGCAACTGGGCCGTATGGGACGCATCTATATTCATCGGATCCTTATGACGGTGTTGGCAATCGAAAAGGCACCAATATCGCCGGAAATGTTCAGGCCTACACCTATGAGCTAGGCTCTGGCAGCATTGGTACGAGTCGGTTGTCGACGGTTTCCAGCGGAGGTCCTGCATTTCAGTATGACTCCGCGGGTAATGCGCGTAAGCGCAATGCGTTGACCTTCGCTTATGGCGATGACCTACGTTCAAAAACGGTCTCCAACACCGGGTTACTCGGAGCCGCCGAAGTGACGTACAAGCACAACTATCTCGGCCAGCGAGTTACGAAGCACGCCGGAGCCCAAACAATTTATTACGTCTATGGTCCTAACGGAGAGCTACTAGCTGAACTCGATAATGCTGGTTCGTCGCAGCGAGAGTATGTTTATCTAGATGGTATGCCTATCGCCATGTTCACGCCGCCGAGTCCAACCGACACAGATGGCGATGGCATGCCTGATAGCTGGGAAACGCTGCATGGGTTGAACCCGAATAGTGCAGCAGATGCGAGTTTGGACACTGATGGTGATGATCTGACAGCACTTCAAGAGTACCAGGCCGACACCAATCCGATGTCGACAGATACAGATAGCGATGGTACGACTGATGGGGTCGACTCGCAGCCTACGGTGGATACTCCAGCATGGATGATCCCAATCCAAAACTTGCTTCAATAATCTGAATTGCACATCACCGCAAATTGAATGGAGTCAAAGTAATGACCAAATCAGGTATCGACTTTCCTGGACTGTTCGCTCGTAGATTAAAGTGGACTTCGTTCTTTTTAGCCCTGCTCGTAGTCCCTGGAGCCGCATCCGCTGCTGCTTATAATACGTCGCCAGCGGCAACCATAATAAAGATGGATGTGTATGGTACTTATGGAACGGCAGTGTTCGTTCAACTTGATACGTCGGTAACGGTGACGATTCCTGGATTTCCTACATGCACTTCGCCTAGCAATTATTTTTATCTGGCAAACAGTAGTGATGCAGATAGAGGCGTACTAGCACAATTACAGGTGGCTTATGCGCTGAAGAAGACCGTGGTCCTTCATATCGCAGGTTGTAATACGACCCCTCCGCCTCCAGACCCAAATGCAGTGACTTATCCTACCGCCATTGGGGTGCTTACAAATTGAGCGATATAGGGTCAACTACTATGAGCAGTCAATCATCTTTTGTCGTCAATTTTTATCTCATGTCGCTGCTATTTGGACCGCTTAAAGTATCGGCACAGGTCACCGGAGAGCCGAACGCCGACAATGCTTATCATCCATTGTTGGTGACGAAGTCATACAACCCAGGAGTGGATGCGCAGAACGAAGCGCTCATGGCTCGTATCCGCGAATCCAGCGAGCGCCATACCGTCTGTCAACATGACGTTTGCATCAAAAGTGCTCCAAATCCTTATAGCCCCGCGGCTACGTCAGTCGACTTCAGCTCCGAGCAGGCCTTTCTTGCCTACGTGCAAGCGTCCATGGAGATCAGTAGATGCGGTGACAAGCTTTGTGCAGAAGCTGCAGTTCAGCGTATTCCAGGAGCAGTGCGCGTTTTAGAATCCGCGCCGAGTGAGCACTAGACATTATAAAGTGATAGCCGGCCGGACGCCGTCTGTGGTTCGCCAAACTCAGGCGGCGAACTAAAATTGGTGAATTAGGGAAGTCAAATGCACCGTCAGCGCATCAGAGCTCTCGTCCTCCAGATCGTTATGGCGATTTCCATGTGCGGACTTTTTTCGAGTGTCCAGGCGGCCGTCTACTTCATCCATCCCGACCATCTTGGAACGCCTCGGGCTGTGACGAATAAGATAGGCACCGTAGTCTGGCGCGCCAGTCATGAACCCTTTGGTAAGGCAGTTATTTCCACGCAAACAATAGCTATGAACTTACGCTTTCCTGGCCAGTATTTCGATGCGGAGACTGGGCTGCATTACAATTACTTCCGAGACTATGATCCGGAGGTCGGGCGGTATCTCCAAAGCGACCCAATCGGATTGGTGGGAGGGATCAATACCTATGCTTACGGAAATGGTAATGCACTCCGATTTTTCGATCCAACTGGTTTGACGCCGGAAGGTTGGTGGATAAAGCGGCCATGGCCTCGAATTGTCGGAATTCGTCATCTTTGGGGAACCGCATATAGACCGGATTTCTCGAATAACCTGCAAGCAATTCCTCCTTCCTGGGTGCCTATAATGTTTCCATTCGCAGCTACCGCCATTATTGAATGGAAAGTAGGCTGTAAAGAGGATTGCAGGTCGTGGACAGTCAGTGGGAGCACAGGCGAGTTCGACATCAATGTTGATGTACCATTTAAGTTAGCTCCACATCCTGCGCTTCAAAAGTACACAACGCTTGGTAATTTAGCTGGCTTATTGATAAAACCTGCAACTTCGATGGCCCTCGATAGGGCAACGGAAATCGCTCAGCAGATATTCAACAGCATGACTGCTACATCTATCTGCATTAATTTCACGAAAGATCCATAGCAAAAACGATGAAGGCTTCCATGTATCGGAAATGCCCTAGCTGCCAAAACGAAAGTATTCGCTTTTCCCTATTCCGAGCACTGCTCTCTATGTTTCGTCTTCGCTGTACATCTTGTGGAGCATTGGTTGGATTGAATTGGCTTTGGAATATCTTGTCATTTCTCGTGCTAGCAAGTCTGATGTTTATATTACTTTTGCTGGCAATGCGAATGTGGGGTTTAACCGGAATGATTGTCTCTCTTTCGGGCTGGTTATTATTTGAATGCGCGCGTCCCCTTATTATCCCCTTGTCCATAATTGAAAATGGGTCATCGGCAAACTTACCTCCAAAGTGACCCCATTGGATTGGCTGGAGGGGTCAATACCTACGCTTACGCTCTCAATAATCCTGCCAACTATTTCGATGCGGATGGTTTACAGGTCCGATTTCGTTGTAGGGATATATTCGGTGGGCTAACGAATCATTGTTGGGTTTACATATCATGCCCGGAAGAGGGATGGGACCACGTACTTTCATTGTTTCCGATAAGCGGAAGCTTCCCTCCAAGTTTGGCAAAGCGCCAGATCGACGACGAACGCGATCGCAACAAGCATTCAACTCGTTTCACCGAGGATCTTTCGTTCGACAAACCGGTAAGCGACCCAGATGGGTGCCGTTCGGAGACGTGCGGTTTTGAGAAGGAGTTGCTAGAGCGATTTCGACGATTCCCTGCCGGGACAGTACCGTACTCCGGGCCAGGCGGACCGAATTCAAATTCATTCGCGAGAGGGCTGATAACCGGTGGGGGTGCGCAGCTACCACCCGGTGTTCCCGGGAATGGGCTATTTCAAGCGCCCGGAATTGGAATCGTGCATCCGGATTTCTGAACGTGCGCGTATCCCAGACCTCGACAAATAATATCGTTGTAGTCGCACTGTTGAGCACTATCTATTTTGTCTATTGGTCACACATAGCCAACTGGCTCATGGAAGAAATTCAGGTTCCGATGAATTATGTCATCTTTCCCTTGTGTGTCGGCATCGCGATGCAACTACTCTGCGTCGCCGAACTAGGCGTAAAACTCGCTCTACTATTGCTTCTTCCAGCTTTATTCGTCTGCTCGTCGATTTGGGATAACGATTATGCATTGTTCGGACTTATCGCTGCGGTCTTACAGTACGTTGTCGCGGCGATTGGCGCCGTCATAAGTTTTTTTGTTGCCAATATTCCGAAGAGGAATAGCAGTTAGCCTACCAGGCAGTAGCATAATGAGGAATTGAGATTGGTCGCTTCAACCGTATCTCCAAAGTGACCCCATCGGAATCATTCCCGGCGAATCGCCAGCGCCGATAGCAAAGCTTGCTTCTAACAGGCGGTCTACATATTTCGCGGCGTTATCTGGACCCGAGGAAATGTCGCGTGGTCTGAATCACCTTTATGTCTACGCCAAGAATAATCCTCTGAGATGGATAGATCCGCTGGGACTGTACGGGACGACAAACTGCGATTACTACAGCCAGCGTTGTGAAGATGCCGGAGGTTGGTATTACTGTGATTTGGCGCCATGGGTTTGCGGGAATACACCACCAGGGCCATGGGCAGATTGTGTCAGGGAGTGTTTGCAGGAATTCGACAAAGGGTATTGCGATTCATGTAAAACCGACACGGTGTGTGTGATTAATATCCATCAAATGTGTTGGCAGGAGTGCGTTGGTGGTGGACCGCCGGTGACCCGCCCATGAAGACGAAGATTTTAGCAGTTTCTTTTTTGCTGATTACTTTGCTGCTGGTCGGTCAATACTTCTTGCTGCCGGGGTGGTTCCGGAAATCGGGAATTGAGATTTCTGGTTGGCTGATGATGCTGTCGATGAGTTTAGCTATTGCGCTGAGCCTCTGGCTGATTCACGAACTGATCCAAAAATTTTGTTCTAAGAACTCTCGGCCAAGTCGAATTGGCTCTTACATAGGTGGGTATGGCCTGTTTCCGTTCGCACTATTCTTAGGTGTTGTAGTTGGCGGTAATTTTGGTGGGGCTATCGGAAATACCGCTCTAGGTGATGTTGGGACAGTAATAGGAATAGGTGTTGGGATCTTCGTAGTCGCCATTGTGATCTGCGCTGCCGGCGCCACTATCGGATCTCTATTAGGGGGACTAACTCACCGGTTAGTGAAATGAGCGCTATGGCGCTTGGAACGATGATTTTGGTGCCTATCGCCCAGCCTGAGCAATCACCGTATCCAGCATCTCCATGACGAAGCGCTGCTTGGGCTTGGGCAGCTCTTGGATACGCTCCATCTGACGTTGAAGCTTGGGCGCTGGCCCTCGCTTACCAGCCTTGCTCTCTTCCCCAAGCAACTCTTCCAACGACACACCCAGTAACCGCGCCAAGGTCGGCAAGGTCGATACCGGCATGCGCCGTCGCCCGACCTCATAGGCCGTCACGGTCTGCTGCGACACCCCGAGCCACTCGGCGAGCTGCACCTGCGTCACGCTCTGCGCCTTGCGCAGCTCGGTGATACGCGCGCCGAGTTGCACGAAGAAGGCTTTTTCTTCTTTGCTGATGGCCATCCGCTCGCTCCCGGCGAGTGTGAGTGGCCCATACCTTAAACCCTGATTTTGCATAGTGCGGTTGACAATACTACCTAAGGTAGTAATCATCAAGCTCGATTATTTATCTCCAAACCCACTTGACAGGGTTTGGCCAGGGCGACGTTTCTGCGGGAGGGGGTGGTATGGCGAGGATCCCGGACGAGGTCATCGAGCGGTTGAAAGGCGAGGTCTCGCTGGTGCGCCTGGTCGAGACCGGCGGGATCGCACTCAAGCGCCACGGCGCTGACTTGCTTGGTCTGTGTCCCTTCCACGACGATCACGAGTGTAGCGCGACACCCCACGATTGAGTTAAGGCGACACCCAGTCTTGCGCAGACCGGTCGCTGACAAATCCGTTTCCGCCTGACAGGCTCGGTCTCCCGCACAGGGAGGCGAGGCCGATGGCGAACAAGCTCGATCTGGAGGCTCGCATGACTATCCAAACCCTCGCCGAGCACGGCCTCGGCAACCGCGCCATGGGCCGGCTTCTCGGTGTGCACGAGAACACCATTCGTTATCACAGACAGCGCCAGGAAGCCGGGCTCACCGACGGCCGTGCCAGGCAGCCGCATCTCGCCGGCGGCTACACACCGGCCATCGATCACTATCTCGCCCATCTCGACGAGGCGCCGATGAACCTCGCGGCGTTACACCACTACCTGGTCACCGAACATCGCTACCGTGGCTCGTTGCGTTCATTGCAGCGCTACTTCAAGGCGCACTATCCGCGGCCGAAGCTCCGTGCGCGGCGCCGCGTCGAGACCCCGCCCGGTGCACAGGCCCAAGCAGACTGGGGTGAGTTCCCGCGCGTGCAACTAGCCGGGCAGAGCGTCCATTTGTCGGTCTTCGCGCTCAAGCTGTCTCACTCGCGCTATCCGGCCTTCGTCTGGTCAGCGCGTGAAGACCAACTCGCCTGGCATCGCGTTCACAATGAAGCCTTCCGGCGCCTCGGCGGGATCCCGGCGGTCGTGCGCATCGATAATCTCAAGACCGGCATCATCCAGGGCGCCGGTCCGTGGGGCACCATCAACCCGCATTATCGTGCTTATGCGCGCAGCGTCGGTTTCCACATCGACGCCTGCCTACCACGCGAGCCGCAGGCCAAGGGTAAGGTCGAGCGCGGTGTCCGTGACCTGCGCGCGACGGGTCTGCCCTACGGCCGTCATTGGGACAACCTGGCCGAGTTGCAGCGGGCCACCGATGAGAAGGTCGATACCCTCGCCGCGCACCGCTTGTGCCCAGCGACCGGTCGAACGGTGGCCGCGAGCCTGGTCCTCGAGCGAACTCGGCTCGCCCCCTTGCCGCTCTTGCCCGAGCCCTTCGATATCGCTGTCACGCGCACCGTCGCCGGCGATGCCACCATCGCCTTCGAAAATCGCCGCTACTCCGTACCGTTTGCCTGCATCGGTCAGCGGGTGGAGATCCGCGGCGCCTGCGGGCGCGTGCAGATCCTGCACGAGGCGCGGGTCATCGCTCAACATCCGCGGCATACGCCCGAGCAGCTCGTGATCGATCCGTCGCACTACGAGGGGCCGTCGACGCCGCATGTCGCCGCGCCCATGCCACTGGGTCGCATGGGTCGTAAGCTGCAAGCCTTGCTCGCGATGCCGCCCGAGCAACGCCCGCTCGACCTCTATGCCGTGCTCGCGGAGGTGGCCCGATGAACCGTAAGACTGCACCGACCGTTGATCTCGATGCCACCCGCCATCGACTCGAACGACTGAACCTGCTGCATGCTGCCGAGCAACTCGATGGGCTGATCAGCGACGCGGTCAAAGATGACATCGCACCCCATCAGATGATCGATCGCCTGCTCGATACCGAGCTTGGTCGGCGCGAGGAGCGACGCCTGCAGACCTCCCTTAAACTCTCCGGTGTGCCTACCGGCCAGACGCTGGGTAACTTCGATTTCGCCTTCCAACCGTCGGTCGAACGGGCGCGCATCGAAACCCTGGCGACCTGCCAGTGGATCCGCGAGAACCGCACCCTGCTGATCCAGGGACCGCCCGGCGTAGGTAAGTCCCACTTGAGTTGCGCGCTCGCCATCAAAGCCATCGAGCATGGCTTCGGTGTGGTCTTCTATCGACTCGACGAATTACTGCCCGTCATGCGCCGCGATGCCGAGCTCTCGCCGAGTGCACTGCGCCGCAAAAAGTACATCAACACGAGCCTGCTCATCCTCGATGAGGTCGGCTTCGAACCCATGACGCGGCAGGAGGCTTCACTGTTCTTCCGACTGGTCTCACATCGTTACCAGAAAGGTGCCTTGATCATCACCACCAACAAAGGCATCGATGCCTGGCCTGAGATCCTGGCCGGCGACGAGATCCTCGCTACCGCCATCCTCGACCGGCTGCTCCATCACAGCCATGTGCTTAACATCAAGGGGCGTTCCTACCGCCTGCGCGAACTGGAGTCTGCACTCGCCAAGCACGGCTGACACACCCGCGCCGCTCCCGGTGTCGCACTACACCGCGAGCGGCCTCCTAACTGATTGTTCTACCGACACCTCGCCCCACAGTAGCTGCGCAAGACTGGATGTCGCCTTACTGCGCAAGACTGGGTGTCGCTTGACAACGAGCCGTCGCTGGTCATCACGCCGGAGAAGAACCTATGGCATTGCCTGGGTGCCTGTCAGACCGGCGGCTCGGTGATTGACTGGGTGATGAAGGCCGAGGGCGTATCGTTCCGGCATGCAGTCGAGCTGCTGCAGAACGACTACCGCCCTTTAGCCGCTGATGCGCGCCGCCCGAAACACGCGACGGTGCCGAAGCTCGCGACGCCGGTGGCAGTGGACGAAGACGACGCGACCTTGCTCGTGCAGGTCATCGACTACTACCACGCGGCTTTGAAGCAAAGCCCGGAGGCGCTGGCGTATCTCGCGAAGCGCGGCATTGCCAGTGCCGAAGCCATCGACACGTTCAAGCTCGGCTACGCTAACCGGACCTTGGGTTATCGGTTGCCGCAGATGAACCGCAAAGAAGGCGCGGCGGTGCGGGGTCAGTTGCAGTGCCTCGGGATCATCCGCCCCTCGGGTCATGAGCACTTCAACGGCTCGCTGGTGATCCCGGTGCTGGATAGCCAGGGCCAGGTGCAGGAGGTCTACGGCCGGAAGTTGAATGACAACTTGCGGCCGGGCACGCCGATGCATTTATATCTGCCAGGGCCGCATCGTGGGGTGTGGAATGCTCCAGCGCTGACCGCGAGCGACGAGATCATCTTGTGCGAATCCTTGATTGATGCGTTGACGTTCTGGTGTGCGGGCTATCGCCACGTGACGGCCAGCTACGGCATCGAGGGCTTTACAGCCGAGATCTTCGCAGCGTTCCAGGATAACGGCATTGCACGCGTGCTGATTGCCTACGACCGTGATGCACCCGGTGACAGTGCAGCGACGGCGTTGGCCGAGAAGCTCACAGGCGCGGGCTTGGATTGTTATCGAGTGCAGGTGCCGAAAGGCATGGACGTGAACGAATACGCGTTGCAAGTAACCCCAGCATCGAAGAGCTTGGGCGTGGCTCTGCGCTCGGCCGTGTGGTTGGGTAAGGGTCAACCGAAACCCCTGGCGACGACCGGGGTCACGCCGAGTGCAGCCCCCGCAGTCGAGGTGCGCGAAGTGGAGCCTTCCCCTTCTTTAGCCGCTGTTCCCGCACCCGCGCCCGATCTGCCGCTGATGGTGTTGCCGGCGAGCCCATTACCGGCCGCGCCGCACACTGCTCTGCCCGATGCCGAGGAGAGCGACAACGAGATCGTCATGACCTTCGGTGATCGCCGTTATCGGCTGCGCGGTCTGGATAAGAACGGCAGCTTCGATGTGCTGAAGGTGAATGTGCTGGTGGCGCGCGGCGAGGCGGTGCACGTCGATACGTTCGATCTCTACCAATCCCGCGCTCGTGCGGGCTTCATCAAACAGGCGGCGCTCGAACTCGGCGTGGCAGAGGATGTGATCAAGGGTGATCTCGGTCGCGTGCTGTTGAAGTGCGAGGCGCTGCAAGACGTGGCGCTGCGCGCCGCGCTCACGCCCAAGGCGCCGCCGGCGTTGAGTGAAGCGGAGACGGCCGCCGCCCTGGCGCTGCTCAAAGATCCCGATCTCTTAGCCCGCATCGTGGCCGACTTCGCCGCCTGCGGCATGGTGGGTGAAGCGACGAACAGCCTGGTGGGCTATCTGGCGGCGGTGTCGCGCAAGTTGGAGAGCCCGCTGGCGGTGATCATCCAATCGACGAGCGCGGCGGGCAAGTCGTCGTTGATGGAAGCGATGCTGCGCTTCGTGCCGGCGACGGACAAGGTGCAGTACTCGGCGATGACGGGGCAATCGCTGTTCTATATGGGCGAGACGGACTTGCAGCACAAGGTGTTGGCGATCGCCGAAGAGGAAGGCGCGGCGCAGGCGTCTTATGCGTTGAAGCTCTTGCAGAGCGAAGGTGAGGTGACGATTGCCTCGACCGGCAAGGACGAGACGACGGGCGAGTTGGTTACCAAAGAATACCGGGTCGAAGGGCCGGTGATGCTGTTGATGACGACGACCGCGATTGACCTCGATGAAGAGCTCATGAACCGCTGCCTGGTCTTGAGCGTGAACGAAGCGCGTGCACAGACCGAAGCCATCCACCAGGTCCAGCGCCACAAACGCACGCTCGATGGCCTCAAGGCACGTGCCGGCCGCGAGGCCCTGGTCGCGGTGCATCAGCATGCGCAGCGCTTGTTGAAGTCGCTCGCGGTGGTGAACCCCTACGCCGAGCAGTTGACGTTCTTGAGCGATCAAACCCGCACGCGTCGCGATCACGAAAAGTACCTGACCTTGATTGACGCGATTGCGTTGTTGCATCAATACCAGCGGCCGGTGAAGACGCATCGACAGGGTGACGTGGTCATCGACTACGTTGAAGTAACCGTCGATGACATCGCGGTGGCGAACCAACTCGCGCACGAGGTGTTGGGGCGAACACTCGACGAGCTGCCGCCGCAGACACGACGCTTGCTCGAACTCATCGATGAGCGCGTGCGCGTGCATTGTGAGCGGCACGGGCTGCGGCGCCCGGACTATCGCTTCAGTCGGCGCGAGGTGCGCGAGGCGACGCGCTGGAGCGACACGGCGTTGAAGGTGCACCTGGCGCGGCTGGTCGAGATGGAATACCTGCTCGCGCATCGCGGTGGGCGCGGGCAGTCGTTCGTCTACGAGCTGGTGTATGACGGCGGCTCGGCGACGACGCGGCCGCACTTGAGTGGCTTGATTGACGTGGCGACGCTTCACCATGACTACGATGCCGAGCGGTCAGGGTCAAAGGCGGTGCGGTCAGGGCGTGGTCAGCCCACGGTCAGGGGTCAGTCAGGGGGTGGTCAGCCCCCGCTCAACGGCGATAGCGCGAGTGCTGGCGCGGCCCTGAGTCGCATCGATGACGCTGTGCTCGAAAACGCACGCCCAGGGGGTAACGGCCAACGCCCGTCATACAAACAACCTTCCTTTTTAGCCGCTGCCGAGTGACACGATGGCACTACGCCGTAAACGCACGATGCATTACCGGCGCGCACCGGTCGCGATTGAACACACCGCCTTCCATGCCTATCTCGTCGCGTACAACGATGCGATGGCGGTGCGCGGCTACAGCCCGCGCACCCTGCATCGGCGCGAGAGCGACATCCGGCGCTTCGTTGGCTGGTGCGACGAGCGCGGACTCACGCGTCCCCAAGACGTGACCAAGCCCATCCTCGAGCGTTATCAGAAACATCTCTACACCTACCGCCAAGTCAACGGCGAGCCCTTGAGTGCGGCGAGCCAGAACCATTATCTGACCAGCGTCCGGCAGTTGTTCAAATGGCTGACGCGTGAGAACCACCTGCTCTACAACCCGGCGAGCGAGTTGGTCATCATCCAGAACCGCACGCGCTTGCCGGTGGTGCTGAGTATCGAAGAGGTCGAGCGGCTGATGCAGCAGCCGGACGTGCGCACGTTGCCGGGCTTGCGTGACCGTGCTGTCTTGGAATGCTTGTACTCGACCGGCGTGCGTCGCTCAGAGTTGTGCGCGTTGACCTTAGGTGATGTCTCGCTCTCGCGCGGAACGTTGCTCGTGCGCCAGGGCAAGGGCAACAAAGACCGCCTGCTGCCCGTCGGCGCGCGGGCGGTGTACTGGATGATGCGCTACCTCAACACGGTACGGCCCGAGTTGCTGCTCGACATCCGCGAGCAGACGCTGTTCTTGAGCGATTACGGCGAGCCGTTCCGTGATACCAAGCTCGGTGATCGCGTGAAGCGGTATATGAAGCACGCCGGCATTGATGCGAAAGGCTCGTGCCACTTGCTCAGGCACGCGTGCGCGACGCACATGCTGGAGAACGGGGCCGAGCTACGTTATCTGCAGGCTATGCTGGGACACACCGATCCACGCGCGACGCAACTCTATACCCACGTCTCGATCCGCAAGCTCGCGGAAATCCACGCACTCACGCATCCGGCGAAGCTGACGGGACATGAGCCGATAGATCTCGGCGAGTCGACCTGAACCGGGCGCGACGCATGGAGCCATTACCCTGGCCGCTGAGGAAGATCATCGACACCGCCATCGAGCTGCAGGCGAGCGGCCGCACCGGCGCCTCGACCGGCGAGCAGATCGCTGCTGCGTTCGTGCTCAATCGCCAGGACTGCCTACCCGACACCGAGCGCGACCTGGTCCAAGCCTGGGATAGCCTCGGGCACTCTTGGCAAGAGCACGTGAGGTGCATCAAGCGCAGCTACCTGCATCTACTCGACTTCCCATGACCGACTTGACCGCCGTCACGCGGCTTGCAACGGCTTGCGATGCCTGACGGTCTCCAGCCGGCAAGCCGCGCGCCAGCTCCCGCAGTGGCGGTCTGACGTGGTGGCGGCTTCGTTCAGCGCCGTGCTACTGATGCGGTGTGCTGCGCACGTTTGTTTTATCCCCCCATCCCCCGCAGGCGGGGGCTTCAGCCGGCCAAGTCACATAATGCGGGATTATGAGCACTCGGCGCTGCGCACCGAGTGCTCGGCCTTCGGCCCGCATAATCTGCACTATGCGAAATGGCCGGGTCGCTGCGCTCCAGAAGGTGCGCTGCGCGCATTGGTTTGCTCCCCACCCGCGGTCTGCGCCGGGCCGGCTGCAGCCGCTGCGCGGCTTCCGCTCCGGCCCGTCGCAGCCCGCCTCCCACCCTAAGAAGCGGCTAAACTAAGCAGCATCGCCCGCGACCAGGACCGCCGCCATGCATCAGTACACTGCCGTCATCGAACGCTGCGCCGAGACCGGTCTCTACGTCGGCTACATCCCGGGCTTCGCTGGTGCGCATAGCCAGGGCGAGACCCTCGACGAGTTGAACGCCAACTTGAAAGAGGTCATCGAGATGTTGCTCGAAGATGGTGAGCCCACGCTCGATGCCGAGTTCGTCGGCACGCAACTGGTCGCCGTCTGAGCGTGCCGAAGGCCCCAGTACTCAAACCGCGTGAGGTCGAGAAGATTTTGTTCGCGCTCGGCTTCGCCGCTGTCCGTCAACGCGGCTCGCACAAGCAGTATCGGCATACTGACGGTCGTGCCACCACCGTGCCGCATCATGCCGGCCGTGACATCTCCCCGAACCTGCTGCGTCAGATCGCACATGACATCGGCATGACCGTTGACGAGTTCATTGCACATCTGTGAATCGTGATGCCGGCGACGCAGCTAAAGAAAAAACCGTGTCTAGGCGCAAAACCTGATTATCGCCGACAGCGTCTGGGCGGAACGGCTGCAACTGGCTGGCGCGTCGGCAGAAAAGCCGCTGCGTTACGACGACGCACGTCGGGGGTGTGCCTTCTCCAAAGTGACCCAATTGGGCTCGCCGGAGGCATCAATACCTACACCTATGTGGGCAACAATCCGTTGAGATATGCGGATTTTCTCGGGCTACAGTCTGCCGATATCGCGGCGGGCGCGTTGAGTGGTGCGAGAAAAGGGCGCATGGTCGGCGTTGTAGGTGCGGGAGTCGGTGCCATAGTAGGAGCGGCAATCGCTGCTGCTCGCGACAGTGGCGAGTGCAAAGATGAGGATTGCGTGCTGATAGCCGGTTACGCAACGACACCGATTACGGTCCAACCAGTGGCTAATCCAATTACGATAATAGAAGGCTCGCAAGACTGCATTTATCAATGTCCGTCGGACAATGCTATTGGTTGGAAAGTATTCTTCGATCCATTTGCCAACGCAGATAAAGATCATCCGGACGCAGTATGCCCTAAGATCTGGAAACGATCCGCGATGGATGGATTTTTGTAGTTCACAATTCGGACGCGTTGCCAAAATGAACGAGAAATTGGATATCGAGATCGATCCAGTTGTTCTTCCTCGATTACGGAAGGTGTGGCACGATCAAGTAATGGTTCCCGGTCTTCTAAATAGTGCAAGAGATGGTCTGAATCTATCTATCGGATTTTACGAACGTGCTCAAGTAGAAAGTGCAAACTTTCTCGGGAAAGTAGTGATTGCGGGTGATCTTGAGATGGTTGTAATCCAACCCAGGGTTCTTGAAGCTCTGCGTACATCAAGAAGACTGACCATCGTCGAAGACAAGATCATATTGCAGTAGAGCTAACCGCCCCCATTCTTTGTGCAGAAGCTGCGGTAGGATTATTAGAGTCGCTATCTATATCTCCAAAGCGATCCTATTGGGCTTGACGGGGGGATCAATACATTCGCTTATGCCTATAGCAATCCTTTGTCATATATTGATCCTAATGGCCTCACCGGTAATTCTCGCCAGCGACGGGAAGTAAGAAGAGCAACGCCACCCCGAGCGGATGTCGGAGGCAAAGTCGACGACGCGGATTCGCCGGATGTTCCGACTTGTGCTCAGGGTCTAATTTGTGCGGTTTCCACAGCGCTTGGTTCGCCTGGTGGTTGCTTGGATCCAGATCTCTTTATCTGCACCCGGTGGCTTTGTACTCCTAAGTGCGGTCAGCCGTACTATATAGAGGCGCCGGCGAAAGAACGCGCTTATCGGGATCCTCAAACTCCATGTGTTTGCATACAAACCGGAATTGACCCGAAATATGATAAGCCACTTCCGGGACTCTGAATTATGAATCGATGGCAAAAGGCGGCTGTTGCGCTGACGATGCTCGCGATGTTTCTCGGTGGTTTTGTTTGGGGGACCTTATCAAATCGGCAGCAAATGCTCAGCTTCGTCTCGAAGCAGTTCAAGCAGGCCACGGCCCGGACCAACCTAGGCCGTTATGTAGAGTACAAAGAGATTGCTGTGAATGTAAGCACTGAGAAATACGCCAGAGCTCTATGTTTAGGTGACTTAGGCGCTAAATAACGGAGCAGAAATACTGACCATATAGGGGAACTCGGGTGGTCCTTGGCGATCAGTTCGGTTGCTAAAGCTGAACCATCACCAAGGAGTGCTCCACCCGATGAACAACAGTGTAACCAAGATCGGTCGACCGATCAGGCGGCGTCTGACGAAGGTCGTGCAACGCGGGCGTGACCACGACCATGCGCGACGTGCCCAGGCCATCCTGGGCTTGTGGGAGACGCGTGGCAATATCAGTGAAACGGCGCGCCGCTGTCACGCCAGCCGTAATTCAGTACGGCTGTGGAAACGCCGTTATGAAACGGGTGGTGAGACGGGATTGGCGCCGCTCACACGCGGCCGTGAGGAATGGAAGGCGTCGGCCCCAGCGTTGGCCAAGCTGAATGAATTGATCCGCACAGAGCCGCTCACATACGGCTATGTCCGCAGCCGCTGGAGCTCAGAGCTACTGGCAGTTGAGATGGCACGCTGCGGCATCGTTGAAGTTCATGCGACGACGGTACGCCGGTGGCTGTCACGGCTGTGCGTGGTGTGGCGGCGGGCTCGGCCGACGTTGTGTATTGCTGATCCACGCAAAAGCGCGCGGATGAAGGCGATCCATGGCGTCTTGAAGCGGGCCAGCGCAAACGAGGAAGTCTTCTACGTGGATGAGGCGGACATCGATTTGAACCCGCGTATTGGGCCTGCCTGGATGCCGCGCGGTGAGCAAATGACGGTGCCGACGCCGGGCAAGAACAGGAAGCACTACATCGCCGGCGCACTGAACGCGCGCACTGGCGCAGTAGTCTGGATAGATCATATCGCCAAGACTTCCGAGCTATTTCTGCGTCTACTGGAAGTCTTGTTGCGAACCTACCGTCGGGCACGGCGGCTGCATCTGATCTTGGATAACTACGTCATCCATAAGAGCCGGGTAACGCGCGCTTGGCTGGCGCGCCACCCGAAGTTCCAACTCGTGCACCAGCCGGTTTATCACCCGTGGGTTAACGACATTGAGAAGTTGTGGAAGAAGCTCCACGATACGGTGACTCGCAATCATCGGCACAGCACTTTGCCGCGATTGATGGATGCAGTGACCTGCTTCCTGAACCAGTCGCAACCATTTCCAGGACATCAGTCGGCGTTGATACGATATGAAACCTGACTGGTCAGGATATTCGATCAGCTATTTAGTGCAATGTACGATGATTTAAAGGAATGCTTGACGGACTCAATGTGCAAGTCAGCTGTGGAAGAGACGATACGCACGATCGCGCCCGAGTTACTCGAAAATGGACCACTCAAATTCACGTACAGAAGCAACAAGGATCAATTAAGAACCTGCGAAGAATCTACGGCTGCGCAATAGGCCTAATTGCAATACAGTCGCATGTGCGTTCCAGCAATCGTGCGCCTCCTCCACATTGATCTCATTAGACTCGCGGTAGTTGGCCGCCATGCCGGTCCAGCTGCGGGCGAATGCGTTGCTCTGTGAGGGGACAGTCGTCCGATTCAATCTTGATCGGGTCCTGACCATTTCCAGTTCGTATACTGATGAGCTATTTGGGGTGCTCGTACTCGAGGCCGGATCGGTGCGTGTTCTCAATCAATCTGTGCTCGTGAATGCGTCGGATCCAGTCGCCCGCACGATCGCCGAAGTTATAGTGCGCCGGGGTCTCGAGGGCGGCGAAGATCCGCTCAAGTACGCGACCAACTAACCCAGTCCTCTAGGGTCACGCGAACAGCGCCTTCCGCCACGACTCGATCTGCGCCGCCCTTTGCTGATACGCTTCGAACGCTGCCGCAAACTTGGTCCGGACACCCATCATGAGGTGGCACGGCCTGCAGACTAGCCAGGTCTCCTGAAACGTCCTCCGCTCTCGACTATAGAAGTGGTCGAATTCGGCCGCTACGACGCGCCCGTTGTCGTCCAGGACACGCGTGACACCGCAGCAGGGGCATGGCCCCCCGAGTTTCGCCAGCACCGCCTTATGCCGCTTGCGCGTCGATTCAGTGATGGGCCGGCGCGGGACGTTCGCCGCGACGCGATCTTCGACGGCCGCGAGTCTGGCCTCAAGGGTAGCGACGAAGGGTGCGAGGGACGCGGTCAGCGCGGCGCTGATCGCCGCATGCAGGTCGGTGGTATCCATAATTTCATCATTGGGCAGATTGTTATGTGGAGTCGCCGTAATAGGCTCGTTCTGTCGTGACGGACAGATCAGCGGTAGCGATACGCTCAGCATCAGCGAGCAGTGCTTCGATGACGGCGGGCCGAGTTGTGCCGCGGTGCCGTGCGAGGCGTTCGAGCTTGCGCATCGTCGTGATGCTGACTGTCAAGCTGATACGCTCAGCGTCTGTCGGTGTTGGTGTCGTCATCGGAGCTGTTTCGAGTAGGTGGCGCCGGCCAACAGGACCGGCCGGCGCTGTGCCGGACTACGCGATCCCTACCACGCAAGACTCCAATATCTCGCCACTCGCGGACATGTCGTCAGAACTCGCAGCAGGCATTTTGGGGACATCCGCGAGTTCGAAGTTGCAGAGGTAATGCGCTGCGCGTTGAAGGTCACCATCAAGTGCGTGCCAAAACGCGCCGTGAACGAGCTGCAACACCGGTGCGGGCAGGTAGGGCATACAGACATTCATGAAGCGATCGCGCAGATCGTCGATGTCCACTGCCTGGCCGAGTGCCTCGAGATCAGACCGCTCCTCGGCAGGCTTCACATAGTTCTGGGCTTCTTCCCAGCAGTTGACTAGCACTTCAGCTTCTCGTCCGAGTTCGTCGAGAGTCTGGCCGATGGTGTTAGCGTCCGAGACCTCTTCGCCATTCAAGAGGATCCCGCCGAACGCCTTGAGACGACCAGACAGCTCTCCGATTGCTTCAGATAGCGTAGTGTCGAGTGCAAAGTGCGTATTTCGGCCGGTCGTGACCGGTCATTTCGGTCGAACGTGACCGCCGATTTCGGTGCATCGTGACCGCGCATTTCGGCTGAACGTGACCGCTTCTCGGGACGTTCCGAAATCACTGGTCACGTTCAACCGAAACGGTCCCGCGCGCTACGCCTGGCGAAGTGCCTTTGAGGTTACCCTCCCCGGTTTTCCCGACCGGAGGGGGCATGCCCGCGAAGACACTGACTATGCGCAATATCAAAGAACTGTTCCGCTTGAAGTACGAGGCCGGGCTCTCCCATGCCCAGATCGCCGGCGCCCTATCCATCTCCAAAGGCGTGGTGGCCAAGTATGTCCGCTTGATGCAGGTCGCCGGCCTCACGCCAACGGAAGTCGCCGCCCTAACCGAGAGCGCGCTGTGGGCACAACTCAAGCCACCCACGCCGGTCCCAGGCAAGCGGGTGTTGCCCGATTACGCCCTGACTCACATCGAGCTCAAGCGTAAGGGCGTCACGCTGCTGCTGTTGTGGGAGGAATACGCTGCCGCGCACCGCGGTGAAACCATCTACCGCTACACCCAGTTCGTCGAGCGCTACCATCAGTACGCTGGCGCCCTCAAGCGCTCCATGCGCCAACTGCATCGCGCGGGCGAGAAGCTGTTCATCGACTACGCCGGCCCGACCCTGCCCTTTGGCAACGCTGGCGAGCGTGCGCAGATCTTCGTCGCCGTACTCGGTGCCTCGAACTACACCTTCGCCTGCGCCACCGCCCGCCAGACCATGGCCGACTGGCTTGAGGCCCTGACCCGCGCATTGGCCTTCATCGACGGCGTGCCGAGCTTGATCGTGCCCGATAATGCGCGTGCCCTGATCGCCGATCCCGATCGCTATGAACCGCGCGCTTCAGCCACCGTGCTCGACTTCGCCGCGCATTACGCCACCGCCGTACTGCCCGCACGGCCCTATCGCCCGCAGGACAAAGCCAAGGCTGAAGTCGGCGTGCAGATTGTGGAACGTTGGATCCTCGCACGCTTGCGTAATCATCGTTTCGACACGCTGGGCGAAGTCGATAGCGCCATCGTCGCGCTGCTCGACGACCTCAACGGCCGGCCGTTCAAACGCCTGCCGGGCTCACGCGCCAGCCAATACGCCGCTCTCGACCGGCCGGCCTTAAAGCCGCTGCCGGTGGCGCGCTACGAGCTGGCGCGCTATGCACGGGCGCGCGTCAACATCGATTATCACATCGTCCATGAACAGCACTACTACAGCGTGCCGCATAGTCTCGTGCACACCGAGGTCGAGCTGCGCGTGACACGCTCGGCTATCGAAGTACTGCAGCGTGGCCAGCGGGTCGCCGCCCACCTGCGCTCAGGCAAGCGCTATGGCTACACCACCGTGCCCGAGCATCTGCCCGCCGCTCATCGTGCCCACCTCGAGTGGTCGCCACAACGCCTGCTCCAATGGGCCGGCACCATCGGCCCGGCCTGCGCTGCACTGGTGCGCCAGATCCTCGAAACGCGCAAGCATCCGGAGCAGGGTTACCGCGCTTGCCTCGGTTTACTGCGCCTCGCCCGCGAGCACACGCCGGCCCGACTCGAAGCCGCCTGTACCCGTGCGCTCGCGCTCGGCGCACACACCTACAGCGCCGTGGCTTCCATCCTCAGGCGCAAGCTCGAAGCCCTGCCGTTACCACCGCCGAACAGCTGGACCGCACCTGAGCATGAACATCTGCGCGGCGCCGATTACTACACCCACTAACCCTGACCAGGAGACGCCCGATGATCGTTCAACAAACCCTCACGCAACTGCGCACGCTCAAGCTCGACGGCATGGCCAGCGCCTTCGAAGAGCAGCTCACCTTGCCGACCGCGCACAACCTCGTGTTCGAAGACCGCTTCGCTTTGTTGGTCGAGCGCGAGGCGGCGCACCGCGACAGCCAGCGCCTCAAGCGCCTGCTCGCGAATGCCAAACTGAAGTATGCCCAAGCCAATCTCGAGGACATCGACACCCGCGCCGGCCGTGGCCTCGATAGTCAGCTGCTGACCCGCCTGGCCCACGGCGAGTGGCTCAACCAGGCCCAGCCCGTCATCGTCAGCGGGCCGACCGGCGTCGGCAAGACCTTCCTCGCGTGTGCGCTCGCGCAGCGCGCTTGCCGACTCGGTAAATCCGCCTTCTATGCGCGCGTCCCGCGACTGCTCCAAGAGCTCCATATCGCACGCGGTGATGGCTCGCATAAACGACGTCTGGCCGTGCTCGCCCGCTTCGATGTGCTGGTGCTCGATGACTGGGGTCTGCACGCGCTCGATGCCGCCGGCCGTGAAGACCTCATGGAAATTATTGATGACCGCGCCGAGCGTCACGCCACGGTGATTGCCGCCCAGCTGCCGACAGAGCATTGGCATGGCTGGATCGCAGACGCGACGATTGCCGATGCGATCCTTGACCGACTCTTGCATCGCGCCCATCGACTCAACCTCAAAGGCGAGTCGTTACGCCGGCGACACCAAGCGCCGGTGGCCGCTACCGAGCACGCATCGTGACCGACTGAGTTATATTATCAACCACGCACTTCACCACGCGTACCGCTGGTCACGTTCCGCCGAAACAGCCGGTCACGTTCGCCGAAATCCGCAGCAAAGTTCTCGACGCTGCTTTGCGGCCCCACCAGCGAGGATGCAGGCCAGCACTGAGCGCCGCTGTTAGCGTGTTGATTGACACGCCCTCGGAGCTTACTTCGTCGTCTGCTTCGTCGATCTCGGATTTTTCAATAGCATTGGCAATAGCCATGTCACAGCCTCCAACTAGGTTGTCTCATCGGTTAGGCGTGCTGGGTGCTACTACCACTCAGCACGCCGCCTTTCTCCGGGAAGCCGTCCCGGTGCGGTTCAAACCTTCTTCTTGCAATTCATGTTCACTACGTCGGCGCCGGCCGCCAGCGTGTCCAAATAATCGGACCATGCCTGCATCATGCGTTTTCGCTCTGGCAGGTGCTCGGCTCGGTTGTACGCGGCCCGTACCTCGTTTCTCTCGGCATGAGCCAGCTGGCGCTCGATCGCATCGTGGTGCCACCCCTGCTCGTTCAGCAGAGTCGATGCCATCGATCGGAAGCCGTGCCCGGTCATTTCCGTTGTGGTGTACCCGAGCCGGCGCAGTGCGGCGTTGATAGTGTTCTCGCTCATCGGGCGGGTCTTGCTGCGAATACTGGGGAAAACCAGCTTGCCGCTGCCTGATAGCGCCTGGAGACCTTCGAGGATGGAAACGGCCTGTGTGGACAGCGGCACGATGTGATCGGCGCGCATCTTCATACGCTCCGCCGGGATCCGCCAGATAGCTTCCTCCAGGTCGAATTCTGTCCATTCCGCAGCACGCAATTCACCGGGACGAACAAACAGCAACGGAGCCAGGCGCAGCGCGGCACACGTTACTGCCTCCCCTTCGTATCCGTTAATCGCACGCATCAACGCACCGACAGCTTTCGGCTCTGTCACTGCTGCATGGTGCGTGGGGTTCGCTGGAGGGATCGCTTCGCGCAAGTCAGCAGCAGGATTACGGTCGGCTCGGCCAGTGGCAATCGCGTAGCGGAAGACTTGACCCATCAATTGACGAGCGCGTCGAGCGAGCTCAAGGGCGCCGCGGCTCTCAACCTTTCTCAATACACGGAGCAGATCAGGCGCACGTAGTTCGCTGATTGGCGACGCGCCAACGGTAGGAAAGATATCGACCTCGAGCCGGTGGAGTTTCCCCGCTGCCGTGTTCGGCGCCCACCCACCCGACCGCTTTGCATGCCACTCACGGGCGACCGCTTCGAAGGTGTTCTGGCCCGCCGCTGCATTGGCGGCCTTCTCTGCTTTGCGGACGGCGCCGGGATCGATCCCATTGGCCAAAAGCATGCGGGCCTGTTCGCACTTTTCGCGAGCACCCTCAATCCAGAGCTCGGACTTCTTGTCTTTGCGCCCCGCCAGGGGAACATCTGGATAGACACCTAACGAGAGCAGCTTTTCCTTTCCGGCGAATCGGTACTTCAGCCGCCACCATTTATGACCTGCCGGAGTTACCAATAGGAACAACCCACGAGCATCGAAGAGCTTCAGTGGCTTCGAACTGGGCTTCGCGTTACGGATCGCAGTGTCAGTCAGCATTCGGGGGTAACCGAAATCGGCGTCTTCGCCATTACCCCTATATCTACCCCTCGTTACCCCCGGCTGTCAACGGAATCTTGCGGATTGTCACGGATAAGTTTTTTGCGACTATTCCCGGATTCTCGCGGCAATTTGGACGATAGCGGAGTTCAGCGGATGGACTTATGGTGCCGGCTGCAGGAATCGAACCCGCGACCTGATGATTACAAATCAACTGCTCTACCAACTGAGCTAAGCCGGCTTGATCGAAACTAAACGGCAGCCATCCGTGGCGCGAAATTATAGGCTTCGTTAAGCACCGGCCCGTCCATCCGTGGCCGGGCGCGCGCCGGGACCAAGCCATGTTAAATGGCTTGGTCTGCTTCCGGCTTGCCCAACTGAGCTAAGCCGGCTTGATCGAAACTAAACGACAGCCATCCGTGGCACCCCTGCGCGGCCGGCATTGTGCCGCGCCGGCTCGCGAAATGCTAATCCGTGAGTCCTTCGACCAATGGCGCAGGTGGGCCTTCTAGGGGTGCTGCAGCGGCGGCCTGGCCTGGCAGCTCGCTGCAGTCCAGTTCCGTTACTTTCGCTTCGCCGAGCAGACTTGCGGGGATATCGGGTCTGCCATCGGCGCTCAGGGCCAGCTGCAACGCGATGTAGTAGGCCTGGGTCTCTTCGTAACGCGGGACAACAACAGGTTTGTAGCCTTTGTCGCTCAGTTCGGCGAGCCGTCGATTGACAGAATCCTGTGAGCGGAACAGTCCGAGAGAAATCGCATTCTTGAGATCGCCGCGGCTGATCAGCATGTAGTCTTGTACGCCTTTCTCAGCCAATCCGGCCAGATTCTCGCGCGCCGATTCTGACGTCGAGCTCGGTTCCAGATAGATCCAGAAAAACTGCCCGCCGCGAACCGTGACGCTGCGGGTATGACTGGAAGCGACGAAATCCTGCATCCATTCGCCGAGCGCGTCGCGCGCCGCGGCTTCGGCGTAAGGACCGATATCGATGCATTGATCGCCTGCAGCGACGTCGGCTTTGACTTCCGATTCCACCGGTTCCGGGATTTGCACAGGCTCGGCCGGCGACTTCTCTTTCGGCAGCGTCTCAAGTTCACGCAACAGAACCAGCGAGGGGGTATCCGTCGGCAGCGGCGGTGGCCGCTCGACGATCGCGCGCGTCGCGTTGCGCACCGAGACCGTGTATTGCCAACCGAAGACAGCGGCATTGGCCAGCAACAGTGCGACGACCAGCAATTTCACGGGTTCACTCCCGCGACCACGGCCAACCCGCGCAAGACGAGATCCGGCACCTGCACCCATTGCCGGTCGAGCAACGCGGCCACTAACGGCGCGCCGCCGCCCGTCAGGTACCAGCGATAGTGCGTGCCGGGGGCATGTGCTTCGAGTCTTTGCGCAACACAATGCAACAGGCCACGCGTTGCATCACCGCAGCCGAGCGAGATGGCATCCGCTGTGTTGTCGGCGAACGCATCGACCTGCTCGATACCACCGCTCGCCAGTTGTGCCGTGCCGCGGACCAGACTTTCCCGCATCAGTTCAGGCCCGGGCGCGATCATTCCACCGAGATGCAGACCATTGGCGTCGACGATGTCGACCGTGAGTGCAGTGCCGGCGTCGATAACGCAAACAGCAGCACGCTCGGCAGAAAACGCTGCGAGCGCGGCCAGCCAGCGATCGACGCCGAGCTGAGCGGGGTCGCGGTAAGCCGTGCGCATGCCGTTGCATTCGAGACGGGTGCGCACAAATTCAGGTTCGATGCCGCAATGGCTGCGGATGAACGCCGCCAACGAGTTACCGATAGCAGCGCCGGCGACATTGGCGATCAACGCGCGTGTCAACGGCGGATTCAAAACCAGCGCCTGCTGCCAGATATCGAACTTCGGTGCGTGAGTTGCGAGCGCCGGTAATGCTGTGCTCTCGCCTGCACTCCACCGCGCGGCCTTGACCCGCGTATTGCCGATGTCGATCAGGAGCATGGTGGCTCGATAGCAGTGAGATGACCAGCCATGAATCGCTCGCGCAGCCCGCCGTGTTCGATCATCAATGCGCCGTGTTCATCGACTCCACGCGCGATGCCCTCAACAACACGCCCTGGCAATTCGAGGCGCACTTGATGATCGGCGAGTGCGTCGCACGCCGCCCAGCGCGTTCGAAACGGCGCGAAACCCTGCACGGCGAATTCGTCAAGCGCACTGGCCAGCCGCGCCAACAGTACGCCGGCGAGCTGATTCCGCGACAAGCGGTTGCCGCCGGCTTCGAGATAGCCGCCGGCGGGCCGGCCGATCTGTTCGCGCGCCGAATCAGACAGGTGAATATTGAGTCCGATACCAATCACCGTGACACATGGACCACCCGCCTCCGAACGCATCTCGATCAAGATACCGGCGAGCTTTGCGCCACGGCAGACGATGTCGTTAGGCCACTTCAACATGGCCTGCTCGACACCGAGTTCACGGAGCGCGCTCACCAGCGCGAAACCAACCACCAGACTGAGTGCGGAAAATGTCGCCGGCGGTGCGTCGAAGCGCCAGCCGAGCGACATGCATAGTCCACTGCCCGGCGCCGACAACCAGCGATCGCCTCGACGGCCGCGGCCCGCTGTCTGATACTCGGCCAGTAACACGCAGGCGTGAATATCACGTGCGCGGGCAGCCTGCAGCAGCTGTTCATTGGTTGAATCCGTGACCGTCACAGCATCAAGCTCGCGGTATAAAGTGCAGCCCTGCATTGCCAGCGTCGCACGAATGCTGCCCGAGTCGAGCGCCTCGAATCCTTCGCGAAGATAATACCCACGGCGCGGCGTGGCGAGGACATCGACACCCTGCTCACGCAGCTTTTCGATGTGGTTCCAGACTGCCGCCCGCGTTACACCAAGCCTGACGGCAAGATCGCCACCGGAATGCTCGGCACCGTCACCGAGCATCGCCAGCAATTCGAACGCACGACGCACGCGCGGGTACTTGACGCTCAAGCCGCTGCTGCGAACGCGCGCGGGCGCCTCGCTTCAGCGCAGAAACTGTGTCGGGGCATCGTCGTCATCGTCGTCGAGATGGCTCCCCGGCGGCACCGGCGGAATGGTGCCTTCCGCCGTCACGTCGAACACATCATTGAGTGCGCCAGCGGAAAGTGCCGGCACTTCACCGGGCAGCAAGGTTGCGTCGCCGTCGTCGCCAATGTCATCGTCGGACATGCCGGGCAACGGGATCTCGAAAGAATCCGTCTTCATGAAATCATCGACGCTGATATCGGAAGTCGCCTCGAGCACGCTGGAACGGCTGACCACGCCAGGCAGCAGAGTGACCGAGTCCGCTTCTTCCCGTGCGGCAGCAGGCGCCAGCGAGAGCATGACCGTATCGGTTTCGCCCTCATCTTCGTAATTCGGGGTCGTGGCCGGACGAATCGCCGTATCGGCGCCCGAAAACTCGTCGTCTTCCGTATCGCGTACCGATTCCGGGGCGTCGAATTCGAAATCCTGCATGGGTGGTCCCGAGGTAACGCCAAGTGCACCGTCATCGAAGAACGCTGACGCTTCGGCGTCGAATTCTGCCTGCGCCGCAGTCGCACCGGGAGTGAAATTCGGCGCCACGGTCACGAGTTCGTCTTCGTTGCCGTAATCTTCATCGTCGTCCTCAAAAGCGGAGACTGGCGTCGGCGCTTTTCGTGGCGAAAAAGCTGTTGCAGCCGTCTGGTCGCTGGCCAGGTCATCAACGGGGGCCGGCGCAGTCGAGGGTAGATCCGCCCCGCCGGTAAGATCGAAGACGTCATCTTCCTCCGCGTCAGCGGCAGCAACTGCAGCGATTGCAGGCGTGGCCATGGTGGCGAGTGCCCGTCGACCATCGAGCGTGGCGGCGTCACCGATCATCGTCGCTTCGCTCGCGTCTGCGAACAGAGTACGACCGCCGTCGTCCATCTCCGGCAGCGAGAACTCGAACTCGTATTTGTGAAACTTGATGCGGTCGCCATGCTTGAGCTGGCGCTCGTTATCAATGCGCTCACCGTTCAGAAAGGTGCCGTTGACACTACCTTGATCGGCCAACCAAAAGCCGTAATCGCGATACTTGATCATCGCGTGGCGTCGCCCGATGGTGGCCTTATTGACCACGAAATAATCGATATGCGCTGGATCGTTGCCGGCAACGCGCCCGACAATCAGCGGTTTGGCAGTGAGCTGCATCGCCGGGTCTTCGGCCGCCCCGCTGATATCCTTGATGAATGCCTCCGGCACCGGCGCCGGATCGACGGCGCTGCCCGTCGGAGCTGTCGGCCGTGGCGGTTTCACACCGCGACGACGCAACATCATCACAGCGGCGATGACGACACCCGCCAGCACCACGGCTGCGCCGGCGATGATCATCACACCGAGCGTGTCGTCTTCGGTCGATTGCGGCGGAGGCACGACGACCGCCGTGCCAGTGGGTGCCCCCTGCAGTTCGAGACATAGCGCTTCGCCGGTCGTTCCGCTCTGCGCGGCCGCTTCTTCGATGCCGCTGCGTTCGTCTGCAGTCATCCCCGCCAGGCAGGGTGTGGCTTCAGCCGCAGCTGACGGTGCTGTCGGCTGTGGCGCGGTGGCGACATCCGGCACGGTCGGTGCCGGTACTGCTGTCGGCACCGGCTCCGCTATGGCCGGTGCTGCTGCGAGCCGCTGCTGGACCGTGCCGAACACACCGTTGAGGTCGTCCGGCTTCAGTGCACGAAAATACTCACCGCCGGTCTTCTGCGCCAACGACTGGATGAGAAAAAAATCGGCGTTGTCGGTGAACGCAATACCGAATATCCGGATGCCGTTGTCTTTGGCGTCGGCGGCAAGCTCAGTCCGCATCCAGTTGGCTTTATCGTCGTCGGCTGCGGCATTGCCGGTATCGACGATGCCGTCGGTCATGAACAGCACGATGCGTGCGGCGTCCGGCCGCGCGGTGGTCTTCAGTTCGTAAATCGCCCGTTCGATGGCCGCCGGGCTGTTGGTCAGTTTCCCGCGATAATCAATGCCGTCGATGGTGGTCTGAATCGATGCTCGCGTATCGACGTCGAGTGCAGCGAGTGGTACGGCATAGTGGACTTTCTCGTCGAACATGATGACGCCGATATGCGTGTCAGGGTCGAGCGCGGTGATGAAATTGGCGACGGCGCGCTTGAGCAGAAACGTCGGATCGTTCGCTTTCATGCTGCCGGAGTTGTCGAGCACGACGACAACGTCGGTCGGCGAGGCGGCGCTGGCAACCAGCGCCACAGTGCAAAGACACAGCGCTATGACAAGGCGCTGCGCGCGCGCGCCGAAGTGCCGGTCACATCGAACTTGCATCATCGTCAGGATTCTCCACCAATCGCGATTGCCGAACCAGCAGTGCGCGACCATTCGCTCCATGAGCCGCAATACAGTCTCGGCTCCGGCAAGCCGGCCAGCACCTGGGCCAGTATGTTATGGCAGGCGGAAACGCCCGAACCGCAATAGTGCACTGTGGCGGCGTCGGGCAGGATACCAAGACTGCGCGTCAATTGTTCCCGCAGCGCCACCGCCGGCAGAAATCGCGCGTCGGGCCCGAGGTTGCTCTGCCAGAAATGATTACGTGCGCCCGGGATATGCCCGGCCTGTTGGTCCAGTGGTTCGAATTCACCGCGAAATCGTCGTCCCTCGCGGGCATCGAGCAGGACCATCGCAGGCTCGATCTCGGCCAGCGTGATTAACCTTGCACGACGTGGCTCACCGCGGAATCCGCGCCGCTGCCGAGTCTCGGAACCGCTTGCCACCGCCGCGCCGCTCGCGACCCAGCATTGCCAGCCGCCGTTCAGCACGGCGACGCGCTCATGCCCCAGGTAGCGCAGCATCCACCACAAGCGTGCCGCGACCATACCGCCACCATCGTCATAGGCGACGACCCGCGTGCCGACGTCGATCCCGAGCGTGCTGAACAGCTCTGCCATGCGCGCCGCGGGCGGCAGTGGATGACGACCGTGGTCGGAAGAAGCAGGCCCGCTCAAACAGACTTCGAGATCGACGAAAACGGCACCGGGAATATGTGCCTCGAGGTAAGCGTTGCGGCCGGCCTGCGCCTGCCCCATGACGTGGCGGCAGTCGACGACAGCGAGATCGGGCGCGCCGTGCACCGCGCGCAATAAGTCGACGTCGATCAGTGCCTCAGTCATGCTACCGTCGGCCGTCACGCATGCTTACCTCTGCCAGCCACTTTTGTCTCAACGACTCTCTGCTCCCGCGAGCGGTCGTCGTCTTGCGCGCAAGGGTAAGACCAAACTGCAGGACGGTCCAGCCGGATACTCGGTGCGTCAGCAGTGGGAAGCCGGGTCGACGCGCCATCGAATGGGTTCTGCTGTTGTTCTGCGTCATGGCGCAGTGTGGCTGTTCGACGCTCAGCTATTACAGCCAGGCCATCGGCGGTCAATTCGAGATTTGGCGCAAGCAACAGCCAATTACAGAAGTACTGGCGCAGCCCGGCCTGTCGGCAACGTTGCGGACTAAACTCGAACTCGTCGTCGCGGCGCGTGCCTTTGCGGCCAGCCAGCTCGGCCTGCCCGATGGCGGGAGTTACCACGAGTACGTCGAGCTCGGGCGCGAAGCTGTGGTGTGGAACGTTTTCGCCGCCCCGGCGCTCAGCTTGACCCCGTTACGCTCGTGCTACCCGATAGCCGGCTGCCTCGAATACCGCGGATTTTTCGCCCGCCAGCAGGCCGAGGCGTATGCCGCCCGCCTGCGCACTCAAAACTACGACGTCTTTGTCGGCGGCGTTGCGGCCTACTCGACACTGGGCTGGTTCGACGATCCGGTGTTGAGCACAATACTGGCCTGGGATGCCGAAAGAATCGTCGAAATCCTGTTTCACGAGCTCGCTCACCAACGCGTCTACATCGCCGGCGACACGACATTCAACGAAAGTTATGCGATGGCCGTCGGCGAAGCCGGCGTGCGAGCATGGCTCACAGCGCAAGGCCGCGACGACCGCGCCTATCAGACTGCCCACTCGCACGAACGCGCGTTCATCGCGCTCCTGCTCGAGGCCCGCGCCGAGCTCGCCCGACTTTATGCCGGGTCAATGGCGATGGCCGATAAGCAACGCAAAAAAACGCTCGCCCTGGGCTTGCTTCGCCAACGCTACTCCGCACTCAAGGCCAGCTGGGGTGGCGACACCCGATATGACGCCTGGATGGCCAAGGATCTCAACAACGCCAAGCTGGCCTCGATTTCTACTTACCACGACCACGTTGCAGCGTTTCTCGCGCTGCTGGCGCTGTGCGACAATGATTTCCCACATTTTCATGCCGCTGTCGCGCGCCTTGCGGCCCTCGACGCAACGCTGCGCCGGACTTGCCTTGCCGCTTTGACGGATGCGAACGGCCGGACTGGCGCCGGCTTGCCGCGGCAGTGTGATAGCCTTCACGGTTCATGAACAGTCATCGCTTGCGCGGAAAATCAGACCCTATAATAACTGTCACCGACGTTGTTGCGGCTCCTGCTGCGACGGTCATTCACTCCAGCACGACGGACCGCCATGCTCGATAAGTTGTTCAACAAGGCCTTGACGCTGTCTATCAATGGCGAAGAGATCTCGTTCAACACGCTGACCGAATTCGAGTTCGCTCTCGGTGGCCGGACCAACGTACCGGCGACCAAGCTGACCGATTTGATCATGCTCTCGCCAGACGAACTCAAGCGCGAAGCTAAAAGCATCAAGGCCGTCGAGAAACGCTTCGTCGACATCCTGTCGCGCTCGATCGAACAACCTGGCGAAATCGGGCGGCTGGTGCGCGAAGTCGATATTCAGGTGTTTTCCAATGATTACGAATGGCGCAGCATTTTCAAGGCGCTGAATCAGCAGGGCGCCGAATACGACGAGCTTCGTCGCGTGGCGGTCGTCAAATACATGCAATACCTGCGCTCGCGCCAGGACGTTATCAAGCAGACGTACAAGGTCAAGCTGAAAGATACCGGGCGCTCCAGCAGTGACGCCAGTCCGCGTGCGCTGCCCGAGTTGCCACCGGCCGACGATCAGAAGGAACAGAAAGACGCGTTCAAGGAAACCAGCATCTTTGACTCGATTTCGCTCGACGCGCCGCTTGACCTCTCCACTGCCGCCCTGACGCGACTGCCCAAAGGCGAAGCGATCCGCGTTCGCCCACAAGGTGATACGGAATTCCCGTTCAAGCTTTCCAAACACCATTTCATGTTCCGCAACCGCACGCCGATGGAAATCGTCGATGAACTCGGTAACGTACACGAGATCAATCCCGGCAAGAACATCGTCGGGCGGGATTCGGTATGCAATGTTGTCGTCGCCAATGCGCTGCGCGACGTTTCGCGCATGCATCTGATTATCGAGCCTGTCGGCGAAGGCACGATCCGCTTTACGGATCTCTCGTCGCACGGCACTTTCCTGCCGACTACGCTGATGCCGGCGGTTCCGGACTAGCTAACGCTCTGCATTCCTGTTTTCAGTACTCGGGCAGCTTGAGATCCTTGAATAAGCGCTCGAAGTCTTCTTTCTCGGTCGTCGCCACTGCCCGCTCCACTACCTCGCGCGTGAGATGAGGGGCGAATTCCTCGATGAAATCGTACATATAGCCACGCAGGAATGCGCCTCTGCGAAAACCGATGCGGGTCACGCTGTAGTCAAACAGGTGACTGGCGTCGAGCGCGCAGAGTCCTTTGTCCTGCTCCTGGTTGTAAGCGAGGGTCGCCGCGATACCGACCCCGAGACCAAGACTGACATAGGTCTTGATGACGTCGGCATCGACAGCCGTGAAGACGACGCGGGCTTCGAGACCTGCCGCACTAAAGGCGCGATCGAGCTGCGATCGGCCGGTAAAACCGAATACGTAGGTGACGATGGGATAGGCGGCGATTGCCGCCAAGGTTAACGGTCGCACTTCGGTCAGAGGGTGCCCGTCAGGCACGATGATGCTTCGATTCCAGCGATAGCAGGGCAGCATGACGAGATTGTCGAACAATTCGAGCGCTTCAGTCGCGATGGCAAAATCAACGCTGCGATTCGCGGCCAGCTCGGAGATCTGCAGCGGCGTTCCTTGATGCATGTGCAGCGCGACGTCTGGATATCGTGTAATGAACTTCTTGATTGTCGGGGGCAGGACATAACGCGCCTGGGTATGCGTCGTCGCTATCGACAGACTGCCGCGCGCAGAATCGCTGTGATCGCCAGCGATTCGCCGGATGTTCTCGACTTCGCTGAGAATGCGGCCTGCTGCCTCGATGAGAGCCGCACCCGCAGCGGTGACATCGGTAAGGTGCTTGCCGCTGCGCTGAAAAATCTGCACACCGAGTTCGTCTTCGAGCTGGCGGATCTGTTTGCTCACGCCCGGCTGTGAGGTGAACAGACTTTCGGCAGTAGCCGACACATTGAGACCGTGGCGCGACACTTCCCAGATGTAGCGGAGCTGTTGCAACTTCATTTTTTACCCGCCGAGGGAATAACCTGCGCGTATCATATTATCAAAACGAATATGCAGGGCCATCCAGCCCACTCCCTGGGGCGGGTTCCTCTCAGCGCGAGATGCGTGCCAGCACGGCGTCGTGTGCCTGCCAGTGATCGGCATGCCCCCAGGTAATTGCCAGTTCATCCAGTTCGATCGCCCGCAGGGTCGCCGGGCTGGCGCCTTCACGTTCGGCACGGACGAGCCGTTTGAATGCCCGCGTCACGTGCGGCCGGCGGGTACGGATAGGCGCCAGGAAACGTTGAACAAATTCGGCAAACGTCTCGCCCGGCTCGGCGCGCGCCTGGATCAAACCCAGTGCCTGAGCTTCGGCGACATCGAGGAAATCGGCGCGGCACAGCAGCCGCAGCGCCTGAGCACCGCCGACCAGGCGGCAGAGATCAATGCCGCCGCCCCAGGCCGGGGAGATATTCAAGGTGCCTTGCACGAAAGCGATGCGGGCGTGGGCAGCCGCAATCCGCACATCGCAGGCGACGGCGAGTTCGGCGCCGCCGCCGATTGCGTCGCCGTTCAGGGCCGCGATGACCGGCACGGGAAAATGCCGGATGGCATCGAGCGCTGCACATGAATGAATTCCGATGCGTGCAGCGTCATCGGGCGCACGCATCTGGTCGAATTCGCGCAGATCACCACCCGCCGCAAAGCAGCGGTCACCGGCACCTTGGAGAACGGCGACAATGAGCGTGTCGTCGGCAGCGTGAGCGGTAAAACACGCGCCGAGTTCGGCCAGTACAGCCTGACTCAGCGCATTGCGCTTTTCGGCACGTTCGATGGTCACGCTGAGCACGCCGTCGGCAGTGCTGGCGGCTAGAAATTCATAAATCATAAGTGGGCTCCGCGGCGACGGAGTTTGGGTGTACGCCGCAGGCTGCTAGCGTAACAGACCGGGTCGCGGGGTGCGGAGTGCCTGTCGCCGCGGGGTCGGTGAACCCCGCGCGACTGCGTGTAGCCTCGAGTCAGGGTGGGGCGGGCTTCAGTGTCTCCGATTTTGCGCCTGGACCATTGCCTGCATCCGGTCCCGGATCATCAGTTTCTCTTTTTTCAATGTTTCGAGTTCGAATTGCTCCATCGCTTCGTCACCTGCGGTTACCTTGTCGACTTTTGCGTTGAGCATGCAGTGTTTGTCGTAGAGCCGCTTGAAGCCGCTATCGCTGTTCAACAGCCGGTCAACCGTAGCCTGATCGAATTCCAACATAAGATCCTCCAGACGTTTGCGAGTGAAACGCTCCATCTTAAAAGCTAGTCCAGTCCGGACGCTGTCACAAGCTGATGGCGCAAAATAATGTAGCGGCCCGGGCGCCCACGAGCTGAGGTCGCGTTCGAGTCGCCCTGCGTCGAATTGGGCTTACACTGGCGACTACCCTCCAGATCGACGCGGATCGCTCCCCATGGCCGAACATCTGCTCTTCGTCACCGGCAAACTGGCTCGGAAAAGCCTCGAACGGGTGCTTTCCAGTCTGGAACCTCGGAACTTCACTTACGACATCCGCGTTCCGGGCGTGGCGGTGGCGGCGTTGCTCACAGTCAAACTGCTGAAAAAGCGTCTGGGCGATGTCGCGGCCTTTTCGCGCGTGATCCTGCCCGGCCGCTGCCGTGGCGACCTCGACGAATTGAGTCACCATTTCGGTTTACCTTTCGAGCGTGGCCCGGAAGAACTGAAAGATCTGCCGGCCTATTTTGGTACCCAGGCCAAGGCGCGCGTACTTGATCGTTCCGATGTGCTCATTTTCGCCGAGATAGTCGACGCGCCGCTGCTCGATGTCGAGAGCATCGTCGCGCGAGCGCGGGCTTATCGTGACGATGGCGCCGATGTCATCGACCTGGGCTGTCTGCCGGATGTGCCGTTCTTACACCTCGAAGCGTCGATCGCGGCGCTCAAGCACGATGGCTTCAAAGTCAGCGTCGATTCGCTGGCAACGAGTGAGCTCGTGCGTGGCATTGCAGCCGGTGCCGATTATGTCTTCAGTCTCACCGACAAGACGCTCGATCTGGTCGCCGGCAGCGACTGTACGCCTATTTTGATCCCGGCCCGGCCAGGCGATATCGACAGCCTCGTTCGCGCCATCGAACTGGCGCGCGACCGCGGACTCGCGTTCTTCGCCGATCCGGTGTTAGACCCGATACACTACGGTTTTACCCGCTCGCTCGCGCGGTATGCGGATTTGCGTCAACGATATCCGGATATCGCCATACTGATGGGTACCGGTAATCTGTCCGAACTCACGCATTGCGACAGTCTCGGTCTGAACACGGTGCTGCTCGGCATCATCTCGGAACTGCACATCACGGCCGTACTGACGACTGCAGTCAGTCCGCATTGCCGCAGTACGGTTCGCGAAATGGCCCACGCGCGGCGGGTCATGTTCGCGGCGCGCGAGGAGCACGTGCCGCCGCGTCATATCGACGAAGGCTTGCTGGCCCTGCACGACCGGCGACCATTCCCCTACAGCGCGACCGAGGTCGCCGAACTGGCCAGTGAAGTTGCCGACGATAATTTCCGCATCCAGGTCAGCAGTGATGGGCTGCATATTTTTAATCGACACGGCCTGCACTCGGCGCTTGACCCCTACGATCTGTATCCGCAACTCGGCGTCGAAAACGATGCCCCGCACGCGTTCTACCTCGGTCTGGAACTGGGCCGCGCCCAGATTGCCTGGCAACTCGGCAAGCGCTATACCCAAGACGAAGAATTGAGTTGGGGCTGTGTGGTGCCGCAGCAAGCGACCGACACCATGTCATTTGCCGCCGCACGGAGCACGCTGGATGCGCGCCGACACAATCGCAAGCGTTGAACAACCGTGGCGCGCGGTGGCACGCTCAGCCGCCGCGCGGGGTCGCCGGCAGCCGTGAAGCAGCCAGTCCGATAGCGAGCAGCAACCAGGCCAGCGTCGACCAGTAGGAACCGTAGAAGGCGAGGTGCGCATTCAACGGAAACCAGGCCAGGCCGGCGGCGATCATCCACACCGGCACCGTTCTGCCGACCGTGGGCAGCAGTAACAGGCGAACGATGAGGCAATAGCTCAGCGCGAAACCGAGTAGTCCGATGACACCCGTTTCAGCCGCGACTTCGGCCACCAGCAGGTGCGGATGCGTCTGACCGGTACCGTTACGGGCCAGCCAGAAATCGTCATCTGGCGCATAGGTCGCATACGCCTCGCGATAGCCGCGCGGGCCAACGCCGTTCAACCAGTTGGCACGGAACATCCGATAACCGGTCTGCCATAACGACAGTCGGTAGCCACTGGCTCTGTCGATGTCAGCGCGCTCGCCGCCGAACAGGCCGCGCGTCTCGGCCATGCGGTGCACTACTGGCGTACTCACCCCTGCTGCCGACACGGCAACGATGACGACAATGGTAAGCCGCAGCAGCAGACGCCGCTCGATACGCCGTGCCGACTGCCGCCAGCGCAGACAGGCGTAGACCGCCATGCCGACCGCGAGCATCAGCCAGGCACTCCGTTTCAGCGACATCACGATGGCCAGCGCCAGCGGGATCAAAAACAGCCACAGCTGCGGATACTGCCGACACCAGCGCAGAATCGCATCGACTGCGAGCGGAGCGAACACGGCCAGGAACAAGCCCAGCCGCTGCTTCGGATAAAACACGCCTTTCAGGATGCCGTCGGCATACGGATAACCGAACAGGTCGGTGTGCCAGATCAGCTGCACGAACGCATCGAACGCGACAAAACACACCAACACCGCTGCACCGAGGCTGACCAGTCGGAGCACTTCGGCCTCACAGCAGGCACGCAGCACGAAATAAGCGGCGGGCAATAGATGCAGATAGAGCAGTACGGTTTTCGTCGTACGCTCCGGCGCAACGGCATCTGGCCAGGCGCACAGCATCGGCAGCCAGATCAAGGCGAACAGCAACAGCAGATGACCAACCCGGGATTCTCGCAGCGCGCCAGGCCGGATGGCGGCGTCCAGCAGTCCGAGCAGTGCCATCAGTGCAACGGGATAGTGCACAAGATGCTCGGTAGCAAAGCAACCGAGCGTGAACAGGATCAACGCGGACTTCGCGTAAATCAGCGTCGAACCGCGAGGCGGCAACGCGGCAGCGGCGGGATTTTCAACTGCCGCCATGCGCCCGCCAGAACTCAAGCGAGTGCCGCCACCAGGCATCGGTGCGTCGCTTCGGGTTGTTCGCTCATCATGATATGGCCGGAACCGGCAACGCGAGCGAGCGTGGCGCCGTCGATACGCGACGCCAGTTCGCGCGCGGCGACCAGCGGTGTCATCTTGTCGTCTGTGCCGCAGATGAGCGTCGTCCGGGCACGTATGCGGGCGGCATCATCAAAACCGCTGGCGTAGGCGTTGCAGGCGTTCAGATCGTTGAACAGGACGCCCGGCGCCGCACGCTCGAGCAACCGCAGCGCGAACTGGATGATATGAATGCCGGCGACCGGATTGCCGCCGATCTGGGCATCGCCACCGTGCCCCCACAGCATCATCATGTCGCGCGCCGCCGGCAGTTCGGCACGGGCTGCGTTCAACAGGACGTCACTGACCGCCATCGGGAAAGCGCAGCCGAGCAGCGCAAGCGAGCGCACCCTTGCCGGCGCTGCCGCAGCTGTCGCCAGCGCTGCCAACGCGCCCATGCTGTGGCCAGCCAGCGCAATGTCTTCCACCCCGAGCGCGTCGCAACAGGCCAGCACCCACGCCGCCATTGCCGGCACGGAATTCAGTGGTTCGCCGCCCGAGCGACCATGGCCAGGCAAATCGAGCGCAATCACAGCGCGCCCGACATGCATGAAGTAACGCGTGTGATAGACCCAGATGCTGTGATCCATCGCCGCACCATGCAGCAGCACGACAACCGGTAACTTTGCCGGCGGGTTCAAATCTCCCGCGGCGAAAACGCGACTCCCCGCAACCTCGAAATACATCGCTCGCTCCTATTTCTGAGAACGGTAGAGGGCTCGGGTCAGGTCGTCGATGAGATCACCTGAGTCTTCGAGTCCGACCGACAACCGCACCATCCCGGGCGAGATGCCGGCGGCAGCGAGCGCTTCGGCATCCATGCGACTGTGCGTGGTCGAGGCCGGATGGATGACCAGTGATTTGGCGTCGCCGACATTGGCCAGATGAGAGAACAGTGTCAGGCTCTCGATCAATTTGCGGCCTGCCTCGCGACCACCGCGTACGTCGAAACTGAACACCGCGCCGGAGCCACGCGGCAACAGGCGCTGGGCGAGCGCATGGTCCGGATGCGTCGGCAGCGCGGGGTAGGTCACGTTGGAGACAGCTTCCTGCGTGGCGAGAAAAGCCGCCACTGCAGTTGCATTCTCGACATGCCGCGCCATGCGCAGCGGTAATGTCTCAAGACCTTGCAGCAACTGGAAAGCCGCTGCCGGCGCGAGGGTCGCGCCGAAATCGCGAAGGCCTTCGCGGCGCGCGCGCATGATGAACGCTTTCGGGCCGAACTCTTCACTGAAGTTGACACCGTGAAATCCTGCATAAGGTTCGTTCAATGTGCTGAAGCGAGCGCCCTGTGCTTCCCAATCGAAACGCCCGCCGTCGATCAACGCGCCGCCCAGCGCTACACCATGACCACCTATGAACTTGGTCAGCGAATGAACGACGATATCCGCGCCGAGCGCTAATGGCTGCATCAGTGCAGGCGTTGTCAGCGTCGCATCCAGGACCAGCGGCAGGCCGGCGTCATGCGCACGACGGGCGACTTCGGGCACATCGAGTACTTCACAACGCGGATTACCGACTGTCTCAGCAAACATCAGTACGGTGTTGTCGCGCACGGCTGCACTGAACGCCGCCGGATCGCGCGGATCGACGAACGTTGTCTCGATGCCGAAACGTGGCAGCGTATAGCTGAACAGATTATGCGTACCGCCATACAGCGAACGCGACGCGACGATATGACTGCCTGCGCCACCAAGCGTAACAACGGCAAGATGGATGGCCGCCATACCGGACGCCGTACACACGGCACCGACACCGCCCTCCAGCGCTGCCAGTCGTTCTTCGAGTACAGCCACGGTTGGATTCGAGATCCGCGAATAGACGTGACCTGAACGCGCCATATCGAAACGCGAAGCGGCGGTATCGCTGTCGTCGAAGACGAATGAAACCGTCTGATAGACCGGCACGGCGCGTGCGCCTGTCGCCGGATCAGGGCGTTGCCCGGCGTGCAGTGACAAGGTATCGAAGCCTAGATATTTCGGGCCGGCCATCATGCTCTCCTGATTGTCGGGGTCAGCGCCGCCCGCCTGCTGAGCATGGGTGCACTGAAACCAAACGCGATAATACTTGCGTGCCCGGTGCCGGTGTTCAAAAAAAAAGGCCCCGCCATGATGGCGGGGCCTGATGAGTGCGGAGCGTTTACGTTAAACGGCCGCCAGGCACGATCCGAGCGCAATCCTCCGCCGTGCATCAGCGCAACTCGAAAGTCAGGCTGCGGCACCGCGACGCATCCACGTCAGATGAACGGAACGGACTTCCGTCTGAATTCGTTGTAGCAATTACTCTGCCAGAAGATTATCTGGTGCATGATCATCAGCTTACAGAGAATGCCTTCATGTAGTGTGGCCGCGCTGTAAAACTTTCTGACAAATTCATGAACCCCGACTGGACATTGTTCACCGGATCTCCGGCGCTCAGGTCATAACGGGATGTTTTATAGCGTGTTTCCTGGCGAGCTGCCGATGTCTACCGGATTGACACCCGCGGCCGCCCGGAATAGTTTCGCGCGGACCGTCTGGCGGTACGCTAACGGTCCGACCGACATTTCGCGCTGGAACAAACGCGAGAAATAGCCGGCATCGTCATAACCGACCCTGGTCGCTATCTCGCCGATGGTCAGATTGCTGAGTTCGAGCAATTCCTTGGCCTGCTGGATGCGTTGACGCTGCCAATACAGGCGCGGGCTCGCGCCGAGCGCGGCCAGAAATCGCCGCGCGAGTGTACGAGCACTGATGCCGAGCCGGCCGGCAAGCAGCGCTATCGGTTCTGGACTGGCCAAATTGCTGCTGATCCAGGCCTGGGCTTCGACCACGACTTCATCATCGAGCGGCGTCCCGCCGCTGTCGGTATAGCGATAACTCTCGTAACTGCGGCGGATCTCGTGCGAGAAATTGCGCTCGACGTGGCGCGCGGTGGCACTGTCGTAGGCTTGCTCGATGAGATGTACCGAGACATCGGCCAGCGAATTGATGCTTGCCGCGCAATACAGCGTATCGGCTTGGGTGATGAAGAATCGGCGCTTCAACTGCACTGCCGGATAATCCCGTTCGAAACGATCGAAGTAATACCAGTGGGTTGTTGCTGCGCGGCCATCGAGCAGACCACTGGCGGCAAGCAGACTCACACCGCTACTGACAGCGGCGATATGTGCACCGTGGGCGTATTGCGCTCGCAACCACGGCGTCAGGCAGGCGGTCAGGCGCCGCGCAGCGGAAGGATTTCGCCACAGCGCCGGCAGATAAATCACATCGAGCAGCGGACAGTCCGCCAGAGTCGTCGTCGCCCGCAGCGCCAGACGCCCGTGGTCGGTTTCGGCGGATGCCACATCGGCGGCAATCAGGTGCGTGTTCAAGGCCCGCCCCGGCAAGCGGCGCGCGCGCCGGTAATCGATGGCCGCCAGCCACATCTCGAACGGCAGCGCGGTGCCCGTCGTCAACATACCGGGGCACAGCACGAAGCCGACAGAGAGCGCTTCACCGAAAGCTTTCACTGGGCGCATTGGCAGGTCTTTTGGCGCATATGCCGGATTATATGTCCCAAACGCCGCAAACGATGCCACGCCGGGAGCCTAGAATACGAGCAGGTTCAATCAGGAAGCTCTCCATGCAGCGTTTGCCCGTGATCGTTGGCTTCGGCGGCGTGAGTCCGGCCGGTCGTTCGTCGTTCCATCACGCTTATCACCGCATCATCTGGGAGAGTACCGGCGCCGCCCAGCGGCGCGACACCGTGATCTCGTTGGCCGCGATGATGAATCTCGGGCGGCTGGTCGATGGCCGGCTGGTCGACAACGCTGGCGCGCCGATAGATGGTGCTGCTTATACTGCGCTCGAACGTGCCGTGCTCGACGGCACCTTGATCCGGCAGCTCGAAAGCAGCCGCTTCGATCCCGATCAGGTGCCAGGCAATCTCGCCCTGACGGTCGCTGACGGCACTGCTGGCGGCAACCTGTTGAGCTTGCCGAAGCGCGACCTGCCGAATCCGCTGCCGGCCGGCTGGGACATCGTCGAGCAGAACGATACCGTGGTTCGCCTGCGTATCGCCGGTGGCACCCAGCTCCTGGTCGAAACCCGGCGCAAACTTGCCGTGCAGGCTGCCGGTCAACTGCCGAGCGGTTTCGATCCGGCGGCGCTCTATCCGTCGCGTTTTCATCCGCGCGGCCTGCAGCTCGCCATCATCGCTGCCTCCGACGCTGTCCGCTCGGTCGGTTTGGAGTGGGACACCCTGGTGTCGCACGTTCGGCCGGACGAAGTGGCGGTCTACGCCGCCAGCGCCATGGCCCAGCTCGATGGCAATGGCACGGGCGGGATGCTGCAGGCGCGCTTACGCGGAGGGCGCGTGAGTTCAAAACAACTGCCGCTCGGTCTGAATACGATGCCGGCTGATTTCGTCAACGCTTACGTGCTCGGCAGTGTCGGTACCACTGGCGCCAATGCCGGGGCGTGCGCCACCTTCCTTTACAACCTGCGTCTCGCGGTCGAGGACATCCAATCGGGCCGTCGTCGCATCGTCGTCGTCGGCAATGCCGAAGCGCCTTTGATCTCGGAAATCATCGAAGGCTATGCCGCAATGAGCGCGCTCGCGACGGACGACAACTTGTGCAAACTCGACGGTGTGAACGTCCCTGATTATCGACGTGCAAGCCGACCTTTCGGCGACAACTGCGGCTTCACGCTGGGCGAGTCCGGGCAATATTTCGTATTGCTCGACGATACGCTCGCGCTCGAAGTCGGCGCCCAGATCCATGGCGCAGTCACGGCGGTGTTCGTCAATGCCGACGGTTTCAAGAAATCGATATCCGCGCCCGGCCCGGGCAATTATGTCACGCTCGGCAAAGCCGTTGCGGCGGCGACCAACCTGCTCGGTGCGCAAGCGGTGCGTGAGCGAAGTTTCGTTCAGGCGCATGGCTCGAGCACCCCGCAGAATCGCACCACCGAGACGCGCATTTTCGATCTCGTTGCGCGCGCGTTCGATATCCACGATTGGCCGGTCACTGCGGTCAAGGCATTCGTCGGTCATTCGCTCGCGCCCGCCAGCGCGGATCAAATGGTCAATACGCTCGGTGTGCTGCGCCATGGCATTCTACCCGGCATCAAGACAGTGACCGCACTGGCAGCTGATCTCCACGACGAACGACTGGCGATTGCGCTCAAGGATGTCGAACTCGGCGATCGTGCGGAAGTCGCCTTCCTCAATTCGAAAGGTTTCGGCGGCAACAACGCAACTGGCACCGTCATCTCGCCGCGGCGCACTGAAGCAATGCTGGAAAAACGCCATGGGCGCCGCGCAATGGACGACTGGCGGGTACGACGCGAGGCACTGCTTGAGCAATCACAGGCCTACGACATCGAATGCAACAGCGGTCCGATGCAGCCCATCTACCGCTTCGGCGATGCACTGATCGATGAACAGGACATTACGTTCACTGAGGGCCGCCTGCATATTCCAGGTTTCGCGCAGGACATCCTCCTGAACAGCCCTAATCCCTATCCGGACATGGTCGAATGACGGGCCAGCTACCGCGCGCCGATGCCGCCCACTGTTTTGTCTGCGGTCCGCAAAACCCTATCGGTCTGCGCCTGGCGTTTGCGGTTGACGGTGAATATTGTCGCGGCACATTCACCTCGACGCCGGACCATGTCGGCTTCGACGGCGTTACCCACGGTGGCATCGTGTTCAGTGTGCTCGATGACGCCATGGCCAACTGGTTTTTCCTGCAGGGCGCGCGCGGCTACACCGCCAAAGCCGAAATTCGTTACCGCGCACCGATGCCGGTCGGTGCAACGGCCAGGATCGAATGCCAGGCAGTCAAGCGCAAAGGCCGACTGGTTCAACTGACAGCGCGCGCTGTCGATGCCGCCAACGCGACGGTCTTCGCCGAGTCCGACGCAAGCTTCATGCTCGAAGACTTCGGCGCTCTGCCCCAAAAATCATAATGGCGGCGCATGGCTGGCGACCAAGCAATGGACGAATTGCAGGCAGGCTTTCGGCTGTGGCGGCGATGCCGGCAGCTGCTGCCGCACATTGCCGCAGCTTCCCGCCAGCGCCCGGGTACCCTGCGCCGACTGTCTATGCCATCCTGTCTCGACGCCCGCTTAGTACGCGCGGACGCCGAGCTCGCGAGCGCGGTACGTGCGCCCGCTGCTGATCCTGCAGGCTGAGCGGGAACGACCGCCCGGCTTTGTCGCCGATTTTCTCGCCCGCGCCGGACGCCCAACGATCACGGTCGCGCTCGAGCGCGTCATTCCTTCAGCTGCGCAGGTTGTGCTCGATGCCTGCAGCGGACTCATCGTGCTCGACGATGGCCTGTCGAACGATGGACTGTCGGACGCATCGTGCACAGCCGCCCGCGAGCTGACGCTTGATGTGATGCGCTACGCTGCGCTGACCAACCGCGCGCTCTGCGGGCTCGGTTCCGGCGCCCGCCTGTTGGCAATGACGCTGAGTGCGCCGGCGGCCCGCGAGCCTGTCGTTGAAATCGGTTGGCTGCCGACGACGTTACGACCGGAAGCAGCGGCGGAACCGTGGCTGACCTGCCTCGGTACGTCGTCGCGAACCGTCTTTCTTCACCACCATCAGGCACTGGTCGTACCGCCTGGTGCGACTGCGCTGCTCGCCGGTCCGCAATCGCGCTGTCTCGCCTATGCCGGCACAGGCCTGCTCGGCATGCATTTTCATGCCGACCTCACTCAAGCGAGTTTTCTGCATTGGCAGTTGCACCTGCGCACAGCGTTGCCTGCACCCGCAGCGACCGTGCAAAGCGCAGCTGAAATCGCTGCGGGCTTCGTGCAACATGTCGCCGGCATGCGCGATCTCGCGGGACGCCTGCTGACGCACTGGTTGAGCGAGGTCGCATGATGACGTCGGTAGTGAACCCGCTGCCGCAGCCGACGGTCGAAACGTTCTGTTTACGCATCCACAGCAGCGCGCCTCAGGTAAACTGACTCAACACCCTGCCTCCCGGTCGAACCGGTGCACGCGCGCTGAACGGCCAGCGGCAGGCTTTCGATTGCAGACTCCGGGATGATCATGACTGTCGAAACCTGCACCTCCCGTCGTAGCGGCATCATCGACTTGCCGGTGGCTCGCGGATTGCCCTTGCTGGTGGCCGCGTGCCTGCTACTGGTGGCCTGCAATACCACGCCGGAACGTCCGCCGCCGGCACCTGAGCCGATACCCGATTCCACCGATCTGCCCGAACCGCCGCCGTTGTCACCGATCCAGCCAGAGAGTCCGCTGATCGATCAATCGTCCGCTCGCCCGCCGACCGCGCCCGCGGCTGCCTCGAGCTACCCGGCCCCGAGCAGCAACGCTGCCGACGTCGAAGTCGAGGAAGTCCCGGTCGGTACACCGACGACTTCCGCCACGCGTCCAACCAGCGAAGTCCTCGCCGAAATGGGCGACCGCACAGCGGCTACCGGGGGCGGCGGTGCCAACGTTCCGGCCGGCGGTGACCACGGTGACGGTACGGAATCTTCCGGTGCTACCGGGCAGGCCATGTCGACGACGACCGGCGCGGGAATGACGACACCGAATTTTCAGATAGATCCACCGGCCGGGCCCGCACAACGCGATGCGCTCGCTGCCAGGCTTGCGACGTTCGATGAACACCTGCGTCGTGCACGTGCTGCTGCGGAAGACGAATACGCTGCGGCGGGCAACCGTGGTGACGCGCGCGGCCGCCTCGATGGCCAAGGTCAACGAACGGACGACGCCGTTGACGGCGCAGGTGGCGCAGCGGCCACCGGCAGCGGGCTCGGCAATACGCCGGATCTTTCCGGCACCGATAGCGGCGCCGTGCAGCCATCGCCGTTGATGGCCGGAACACCGCCTGATCTGAGCGACGCCAGCAACGACGATATCGTCGCACGGCAATTGCGCGAAGCCGCCAGTAAAGAACCTGATCCGGTGCTTCGCGACAAACTGTGGGCCGAGTACCGCAAGTACAAAGCAAACCTGTGATGTCATGAGTTCCTGCGAGCCAGCCGGCGCGGAAACGAAGCGCGCTGCACCGCCTTTGATCGAACAACGCTATGTTGCCGTTGCGGAGGGCACGGACCTACCTCGGCGCCAGAGTCTGCCGCGCGCATGGTTGATGCAGTTGTTGATACTGGCGTTGCTGACAGGGATTGCGCTGCTTGCCGTGTTCGTCTGGCCTGAGCCGTCTGCTGACCTCGCCAATGACGCGGTGCCGCCGACGCCGGCTGCTACGGCGCCAACTGCTCCGCCTGCGATGATGGCTCCAGCGGAAAACCCAGCGGCCAGACTGGCCGCTCAAGCTCGATTGCAAGAGGCGCTCGCACGGCTTGCCTCGCTGCAGGAGCGGCAAGCGGCACGCTGGGCTAAAACCGCCATGCATGAACTCGACGTCCTGCTGGCTGAAGGTGAACGTGCTTATCGAGAACAACGCTATGCACTGGCACAGGAACGCTATCAGGCAGTCCTCGACGGTGCAGCTCGGCTGGATGCCGACATTCCGGCCCGAGTTATCGCGCTCGTCGATGGCGGCCGGCTTGCTCTTGCCGACGGCGATTCCGCTGCCGCGCTGGCGGCCTTCAACGAGGCCAATGCCATGGCACCGGACGATGCCGTCGTCCGCGCCGGTTTGCGCCGTGCCGGCACGCTCGATCAGGTGCTGGCGTTGACCGCGCAGGCCGAGTCTTATGAACGCATGCCAGACGTCGAGCAGGCATTGGCCGCTTATCGTGAGGCGGTGGCGCTGGACAGCGAAGCGACTGCTGCAAACAGCGCGCTCGCACGTCTCGAACGCGCGCAGCGTCGGGTGCATTTCAACGATGCGATGTCGGCGGGATTGGCGGCACTGGCGCGCGCCGATTTCACTGCCGCACGCGCCGGATTCAAACGTGCAGGGGCCATCGATCGGATGTCACCGGAACTCAAGGCCGCCGAGCTGCAACTCGAACACGATGAAATTGCCGCGGCTATCGAGCATCACATGACGCTGGCGCGACGTGCCGTTGCAACTGAACAATGGCGCACAGCGCAAACGCAGTTCGACGCCGCTCTGCAGCGCGACCCGACGCTGAGCGAGGCCGCCGATGGACGTACCGAAGCTGTGTCCCGCCGGCGCATCGACGAAGCACTGAGTGCACATCTAGCCGATACGTCGCGACTTGCCGACAAGCGCGTACAAGCCGAAGTGCGCGCTCTACTCGGCAGCATCCGCAAACGCCAGCTGGCCGGCAAACGACTCGCCGCCGAGCTCATCAAACTCGACAGCGCACTGCGCCAGGCGAACATTCCTGTCACGGTCGCGCTACGCTCCGATGGCGAGACTGCTGTCAGCGTCGAACGCCTCGGGGAGTTCGGCCGGTTCGCACAACGCGGCGTCGAATTATTGCCGGGTCACTATGTCGCTTTCGGGAAGCGCGACGGTTATCGCGAAGCCCGCGTAGAATTCACGGTTACGCCTGGCGCCACGGATCTAGCCCTCACCGTGATCTGCGATATACCAACCCAGGCCAGGCCATGACTTCTACCGCAATGATGTATCGACGATGCCCGCCGTAACGCCTGAGCGCACTCCGCCGTTGCCAGGCGACGCCATCGTACCGACCCGCTTCCGTCCACCATCGATGGTCACGGCGATGGCGCGACCACGTCTGCCATGGGCGCAGACTGTCGTCGCACTGATCCTGCTGGTGACGGTATGGAGTGCGTGGTTCGTGTTGACTGCCCGTTCGGTCTCGTTTGCACTGGTCCCAGCAGGTGCGCACCTCGAAGTCCGTGGCTTGTTCACGCCGCGTATCGGAGGACACTGGCTGCTTCGACCTGGCCGGCATCGTTTGCGGGCGACTGCGCCTGGCCATCAGCAATTCACTGGCGAAGTCGTTGTTACCGATGCCGCGCTGCAGACGCATACGCTGCAACTCAAACCGCTCCCGGGTAGCCTCAAGGTTGCCATCAGCCCGGTGAAAGAGGCGGAAATTCTCATCGACGGGGTTGTCGCAGGTCGTGTGCCCGGCGTCATTGACGCGGTTGCCGCAGGCAGCCGCGATATCGAGATCCGCGCCGCGCGTTATCTGAGCTTCAGCACCACGTTGGCCGTCGAGGGCAAAGGCATCGAGCAAAGCCTGGAAGTACGACTTTCGCCGGCTTGGGCTTCGGTCACCCTGGCAACACGACCGGCCGGTGCAGCGATCGCGGTCGACGGCAAGTCACTCGGAACAGCACCTCGCGACGTCGAACTGCTGCAGGGACGTCGTGCGCTCAGCTTGACTCTGCCCGGCTACAAACCGTGGCAGCAGACCCTGGCGGTGGTTGCCGGGCAGGACATCAAATTGGGCACCGTCGTGCTCAGCAAAGCGGATGGAATGCTCGCACTCAACTCCGATCCGGCGGCGGCAACCGTGACGCTCGATGGAGCGTTCGTCGGACGCACGCCGCAGGACATCACTGTAACTCCCGATAAAACGCATCTCCTGCGCTTGATCAAGGAAGGTTACGTGCCGCTCGAACAGCGCGTCGAACTCAGCTCAGGTCAACGGGAGACGCTTGCGCTGGTACTGACGCCGGAACTGGCGACAGTGCGTCTGGATACACAGCCGACGGATGCCGAATTGCTTGTTGATGGCACTCCCGCAGGCAGCGCAACACAAACGCTCTCGCTGCCAACGCATGCGCATGAACTGACCGTCAGGCGCGCGGGCTACGCCACCTATCAGACCAGCGTGACACCGCGCAAAGGCGTCGAGAAGCGCTACCGTATCCGCTTGAAAACCATTGCTGAAGCCGGATCGGCCGAGGCCGAAAGGGCGGCCGCTGAAAACCCGCTTGCACAGGACGGCAGCACGCCAACGGCTGCGCCGTCGAGCGTCAGCGAGCCGCGCGCGGGTGTGGTAACGACATCGCTCGGCCAGGAATTGAAACTACTCCTTGGCGGTCGTGCCGTACTCGGTTCGCCACCCCGCGACAGCGCACGTCGCCCCAACGAAACCGAACGCGCGGTAGTGCTGTCGCGCCCGTTCTATCTCGGCGTAAAAGAAGTCAGCAATGGCGAATTTCGACGTTTTCTCGCCAATCACACCGTCGACGCACAAAGCACCCAGTCGCTCGATCTCGAGCTTCAGCCGGTCGTCAATGTCAGCTGGCAGCAAGCCGCGCAGTACTGTAACTGGCTCAGTCGTCGCGACGGACTGCCACCCTTCTATCAGATCAAATTCGGAGAAGTGCTCGGCATACACCCTGATGCAACCGGCTACCGCCTGCCAACTGAAGCGGAATGGGAATGGGCCGCTCGCGTGCCACCGAAAGGGCCTGCGATTGTCTATCCGTGGGGCGGCAGTTATCCGCCGCGTGGTCGGTCCGGAAATTACGCCGACAGTGCCGCCGCAACTGTCGTCACTGGCGCTATTACGACCTACACCGATGGCTTTGCAGTGTCTGCACCGGGTGCGAGCTTCAGTGCCAATCTACGCGGACTCTACGACCTCGGCGGCAACGTTGCCGAATGGGTTCACGATTATTACGACGCCTCACCGCCGACCGCGCTCGCGACCGATACGTTGGGGCCGCCGGCGGGGCGGGAGCATGTCATCAAAGGCGCGAGCTGGGCGCAGGGTTCGGCAACCATCCTTCGCTTCGCTTATCGCGACTACGGGCTGGAGCCGCGCGCGGACCTTGGATTTCGCCTCGCCCGCTACGCACAATGAAGTGCGACGGGCTGAATGGATTGTTTTTTAACTGGCAGCGACCATAATTGCCCTGTTCGATTGAGCGGCCGCGCAATAGATTTGCAACGGTCGCGTGCACGGCAGGGACTTGCTGCTGGTGCGCCATCACGCTTGCAGGCTCTGGTAATCGTCAAAGGAGTGTCGAACCATGCAGCACTTCCCTTCGCTCTCACCGCCATTTCGTGTCTATATCCTGGACGACCACGTGCTCGTCGCCGAGTTGCTCGCACAGCGGCTCGGAGCGGACCAGGCGATTGAAATCGTCGGACTCGGCAAGCGCGCGCAGGATGCGCTGCACAGTGTTACGTCACAACGCGTCGATATCGTTCTACTCGACATGCAACTCGAAGACAGCGACGGTATCGCACTCGCCGCTGAACTCCTCGCGCAATCGCCGCGACTGCGCATCATCGGGCTCTCTGCGCATCATGAGACACATTATCCACTCAGCCTGCTCGAGGCTGGCGGCCGCGGTTTCATAGCCAAGAAAACCTCGACACGAGACCTGCTCGAAGGTATCCGACGCGTCGCGCGCGGCGATCTCGCGATTGGCGCCGATGTCGCGTATCACTTTGCGACAGCGGTCAGTGAAAGCGGTCCGCGTCGCCAGCTCGCGCGACTCACCGAGAAAGAATTCGACGTCTTCAAACGCATTTCGCTCGGCCACTCGCTGGACGAGATCTCGAACGCACTCGGCATCACGACAAAAACCGTACAGTCGCATCGCAACAGCTTGCGTCGCAAACTGAAAGCGAAGAATGACGTCGAGCTGTGCCTGTTGGCACTGAAATCAGGCTACGTTCATATGCACGAGACGCGCTGAACTTTTCAGTTCGCGACTCGACGCCGCGCGAGCGCAATGCCAAATCCGGGCATGACCGACAGGCCATCGCCACGCTTGCCGCAATACGTAGCAGCGAGCTGGCTGTCGCTGAATAACTTGACGACGTCGAATCCGTGTTGTTCGAGCAGGGTCTCGATTGCGGCCGGTGTGTGGTAGCTGATGTAGTGTTCGCCCATGCGCGAAGTAAACAGGCGCGCAAGTGCCAGGACCGAATTGCCGGCCGTGCTGCTGGCTGCGCCGCTGGCATGCTCGGGCAACAGGTAATCGAACATTAATTCGCTGCCGGGCGCAGCCACTTCGGCGATTGCGCTCAAGGTATCGCGAATGGCGGCATCGGTGAGGTAATAAATCACACCCTGCCAGGCGAAGAATGCCGGTCGGGCTCGTGAATAGCGCGATCGATCCAACGTCGTGGTCAGACGATCGTGTTCGAAATCCATCGCCACTGCTTCGAAATTGCCCAACTCGGAAGTCGCGGCAATCGCCGCCACGCGCGCAAGTTTTACCGACTGTGTGGCCGGATGGTCGATTTCGATGATATGCGTTTGGCGCAGCCACGACGGACGCCGCAGCGCGATCGAATCGAAGCCGGCGCCAAGCAGAACGTATTGGTCGAAACCACGATCGACAAAATCGTGCAATCGATCCTGGGTGATCTGATCGCGAACCAGGATCCAGCCATGGACGGGGCGCAACTGCCCGAGCAGGCCACGAACTACCGCCCAGTGCAGCAGGCGATTGCGACAGACGGTGCGCCATAACGTACTGGTCAGTTCGACCGCATAGGGATCGACGAAAATGTGCGGATTGTCATACAGCAGGTGGCTGGCGCGGATGGCAGCGGTCGCTTCGGCCGATCGACTGTGGCTGCGTGACATCATGAGCGCACCATTCTAACGAGTGGGCGGCAGCAGGCGAGTACCGCGTTAACTGCGACTATCAAACATACTACGAACAGGCGAGGTGGCGCGCCGACCGCAGCTTTGACACGCGCCACTGCACCGCTGCGACGTGCAGCGCGTCATGTGCGCTCGAGCGATTTCGCTCGTTTATGCGCTTTTGGTGTCTCAATGGTAGCAAGCGCCCGCACGTGAGCGATGCACATCGCGATCACATCATCGAGCGGATTGGCCTCGCGGTCATCGGAGATAGGCGGACGCAAGCCGCTGCAGGCGAGATCGGTGATGCCGTGTACGGTGCTCCACAACGTGAAAGCGACGGCCGGCGCCGTGCTGACACCACAGGCGGTGATCGCCGCAACCAGAGTGGCGTAGGCAGTCGTTCCGGCCGCTGCCGCGCCGTCACGCTTCAACAGCCGCAGATTGCGGCCGAACATCAATTCGTACCAGCTCGGGTGCTGGCGCCCGAACTGCACATAGGCAACGAGACCGGCAGCCAACCGCGCGAACGGGTCGCTTTCGCCCTCGGTTGCCGCTTTGATGGTCATGGTCAGGCGTTCGAAAGCCACGGCAGCAACTGCCGCCTGCAGCGTTTCGAAATTGGCGAAGTGACGATATGGCGCGGTCTGCGACACCGAACAGGCACGGGAGATCGCACGCCACGAGGGCAATACGCCGTGCACATCGAGACTTTCCAGCGCGACCTCGAGGAATGTCTGCCGCAGATCGCCGTGATGATAAGTGCGGGTCATGTGCGTATTTTCAGCGCTGGGTGTTGACAGCGTCAACTCTGACAACTAGCTTATGTTTACATCGTCATCATCAGGCCGTCGACGCCCATGAACACTCCTGCCACGCAGAGTTGCCCTCCGGTACCTTCGGCAGTCGCTGCCGGCACGCGCGAACATCCATTCCTGAACCCGCTGGCGCATGAACAGGACATCGCGCCGCTGCGTATCGAAGGTCACCTGCCGACCGATCTGCGTGGCACGTTCTATCGCAACGCACCGGCACGCTACGATGCCGGCACCCGCCCGCACTGGTTCGACGGCGCCGGCGCCGTTACGGCGGTACGCCTCGACGGGCGAAGCGCGGTCGGTGGCGTGAAACTGCTGCATACGCCGAGCATCGATTTCGACCACGGCCGCGAACAGCCACGTTACGGTGGTTTTCGCCAGCCTATCGGTGGGCGTCAACGCTTGCGTGCGCTATTTGGCGATCAAGCGGTGCGTAATCTTGCCAACATCAATCTGTTGCCGTGGCAGGGCCGATTGTTCGCACTTTACGAGACGACGCTGCCAGTCGAGATCGATCCGGTGACACTCGCCACCCTTGGCGAAACGGATCTCGATGGCGTGATCCTGAAAGGCTGGAACGCGCATCCACGGCGCGTCGCCAGCCGGCATACGATTTACCAGTTCGGGGTGAATATTGGCGCCAAAGTGACCCTCGATGTTTTTGCCCTGCCGGCCAGCGGCCCGGCTGAACTGCTGACGCGGATCCCGTTGCCGGGCGTGATGGAACTCCATGATTTCTTCGCAACCGACAACCATCTCGTGTTCGTACTCGCGCCGTTATGGTGTTCGAGCCTCGATTTGCTGCGCAAAGGCAGCTTCGTCGAATCGCTGGTCTGGCAGCACGGGCAACCGACGACCGTCCTGGTCATGCCGTTGGCACAGCCGCACAAGATCCAGCACATCGAGACTGAACCGTTTTTCTTCTGGCACGGCGTGAACGCGTTCGAACGCGACGGTGGCAATGAAATTGTTCTAGACCTTGTGCGTTACCCCGATTTCGCGACGACCAAACGCGTGCTCGATGCCGTATCCGATGGCACGCCGCTGGCTGGACCACGCGGCGGGACGCTATGGCGCGGCGTGATCTCCCGACGACAGGCACGCGTGCAATGGGAAGAACGCTGGGCGCAGGACTGCGAGTTTCCCAGTGTGCACAAGGACGTTCAGGGCCGCCCGCATCACCAGACCTGGCTCGCCGGACGCACCGGCGGCAGCACAGGCTGGTACGACAGTCTGTGTCGAGTCGACCTCGAGAGCGGAGCGAGCATCCGTGTGACACCGGGCCCGGATTGCGACGTCAGCGAGCCGTCCATCGTTGCGCGATCAACAGCGGAAGATGACGTTTACGTACTTGCTCTGATCGCCGATCGTTCAGCAGACGCCAGCTGGCTCGGCATCTGGGATGGCCGTCGAATCGAGGACGCGCCACTTGCGCGCGTGTGGTTCGATCAGCGTCTGCCACCACCGCTGCACGGCTGCTGGATCGCGGCCGCATAAATCGTCAATTCAGTTTCTCAACCCGGTGGTTCGCGGGTCGTGCGCAGACGCCGCGCGAGGACCAGAGTCAAAACGACAGCGACAACGTTCAGTACAGCAGCGAGATGGAAAGCGGTGACGTAACTGCCGCTCACGTCATACATCCAGCCGGCGAGATAAGGACCAACGGCGGCTGGCGACCCAGCAATCGCGAAGATGGCGCCGACCACGCTTCCGACATGTCGTCGCCCGAACAGATTGCCGCACAGCGGCGGCAGCAGTGCGACACCGCCACCATAAGAAATGCCGAAAACGAGCGCTGCAATCCATAACGCGGTCAGGGTGTCGGCGCTGGCGAACAGCAGGAACGAAACCGCCTGCATCGAACAGATCACAATCAGCGTCGGGCACGGCCCGAAAGCATCCGCAACAACACCGCAGGACAGGCGTCCGGCCATGCCGCCGATGCCGATGACACTCAACACCGAGGCAGCCGCGACTGCCGGAATGCCCAGATCGCCGGCAAACGCCGCGATATGCAGGAACGGCACAAACACCACCAACCAGGTCATGAAGTAGATGGCGATGATGAGCAGGAAAGGCCCCGTCCACAGCAGCTCGCTAACGGTCTTCCCACCACTCAGGCTGGCTGCCGATGGTGCCTCGGCATCGCCATCCGGCCACAGACCGAGCGTTTCCGGATCGCGTATCAGATAACGCGCAGCCAGCAGCATCGCCAATGCGCTGACCAGCGCCAGGCAGCCGAGCGTCAAGCGCCAGCCGAATACTGTGACCAGCCAGGCAGCCAGTGGTGGGACCAGAAAATTACCGAGACTCGCACCGGTAGACGCGATAGCCACCGCGGTGCCACGGCGGCGGGTGAACCAGCGCGTGACTGTCGCATTGCAGGGGACCCAGGCCACGCTCATGCCGAGCGCTGCAACCACGCCAAGCGTGAGACCGAGCTGCCACGGCTCATGCACGAGCGCGCTGGTGCCCCACCCCAGCGCGAGTAGCACGGCACCGAGACTCACCACACGGCGTGGGCCGAATCTGTCGGTGGCCTGCCCGGTCACCGCGCTCAGCGCGCTGTAAGCGAACACATAGATGGCATAAGGCAGCGCTGTTTGCGCGCGGCTCCAGCCCAGTTCACCAGTCATGCCGCCGACGAATACGCCGTAGCTGAACTGCAGACCATAAGCAAAAAACAGCACCCCGAAAGTAGCTGCAACGATGAACCAGCCATGGAACAGCCGCGCAGCGGGCAGCATCGAATGAGTGCGCGCGCTCATGTTACAGGTCACTTACAACGTAGTGCCCGACATCGGATGCGGGCAGCCCATGAAACCTTGGTTGGCGCCCCGGTCATGGTTGAACCCAGCTCTGCATTGCCTGCGGCCAGACCGGCACTATCTGACTCACAGCGCCCTCCACCGCACCTTGCACAGCGTTCTCGACGGCGTTGTCGACCGTCACCTGGGCGGCTGTTTCGATACTTTCTATCTTGGCCGCGGCAGCACGTTCAATCGCTTCCGAAAAGACCTTGACGCCGTCGCCTTTCAACACCGCGACAGCCATCTGATTGGTGTCCGCGTTCCATACCAGACCGGCTTTCTCGGCGATCTGCGGTATGGGCGTATAGCGCGAAACGATAAAAAAGAGTGGCCCTTCCTGTTCGAGCTTGTCGGCTGTTTCGAGCAGCTGCATGGCGGTGTCGTAGTGCGGGCCGAGCAGACTGGTCATGCGCTGCTTCACGATTGGTTGTTCAAACAGGTTGACGGCATTCGGATCGAAGCCAACCAGCGGTTTCAGCAGCGCCCACATCAACTGGCGCGGCCCTGGAATCAGGAGCGCGGGCGCGATACAGCCGGTCAGCAGCACGCCCAGCGCGGCGACCTTGAGCGCAGAGCGCATACGCATCGTCCGCATTAACAATCCTTCATGAGTGAGAGGCCGGCCATGGTGATGGCGCCACGACGCCAACGCAAGCCCGACAGCTTGACAGCCGCTGCCGGCTCGCCCGGAATGTGGCGTCGTAACTGGACCCAGCGCCCGCTCAGCATGCCATTCCGCCTGCCACCGCCTTACACATTATTCAAATACGCTCTGTATGCGCTGCTGGTCGTCGACTGTGGCTGGTTCATGCGCGAGGATTTCGATTCCGCGCGACACCTCATGGTGAGCCCGATAGATTGGCCCCTGCTAGGCGCGACTCTGGCCCAGACCATCGACACCTGGGCCTGGTTGAGCCTGCTGCTGTTGTTCGAACTCGAAACCGGCGTGTGGGCTGCCGCAACGATCATCGGTCGACGGCGAACGTTGCTACATGCATCGCGTGCCGTCTGCTATGGCTTCGTGATCTATGCCTGCACGGGCTATGTGCGCAAGCTCGCGCTCTTTTTCGGCTCCGTGCCGTGGCCGGGGGCCGACAACCTCTGTGCAATCGCCGGACACGACTACGCGTTCGTGATCAGCCTCGACAACTACGATGCGATCACTGCGCGCAACTGCGCCACACTCGGTCCATCGGCCGGACTGTTGCAGATTGAGGGCACACGGTTGCTGGGTACGGCTGGCAGTATCGCGAATGCGCGCTGGCTCGCTCTGACCGACGTGCTCAATGCCGTAGCGTGGCTGCTGGTGGCGGCGGTGCTCGAACTCGAAGTGTGGGTCAATGTGTTCTTTCGCCGGCGGAACTGGCTGCATAGCCTGCACCTCGGCATCAAGCTCATTCTCTATGCGACTTTGGCTGCAGCCGCTTTGTATTGGTGGAGCGCTGGTACGTTTCTCGATTTCTGGGATGCCAGCTTGTGGATAGTGGCGTTTGCGTTCATCGAAATGAATGTATTTCGCTGGGGTGCCGTCGCCCGCTCGCGGCAAGGCCCTTATACTTTAGCCCACATGGATCACGGGGAAGCGGAATGAACGACGTCCTGGCCGGCGTGCGCGTGCTCGATTTCGGACGCTACATTGCCGGCCCGTATTGCGCCGCTCTGCTGGGCGACCTCGGTGCCGACGTCATCCGCGTCGAGCGCCGCAGCGGTGGTGAAGACCGCTGGTTATCTCCAGTCGCGGCAGATGGTTCCGGTGCGCTCTATCTGGCCTGCAATCGTAACAAACGTGGAATGACCTTGAATCCGGCCAGCCCTGACGGTCGCGCGATCGTTCGCCGGCTGGTTGCCGAAGCCGATGTTGTCGTCGCCAATCTTCCGCCGAGCGTACTGCTGGAACTGGGTCTTGATCTCGACAGCCTGCGGAAGATCAAGCCAGACATCATCCTGACCACAATCACGGCCTATGGCGCCGGCGGCCCGTGGAGCCACAAACATGGTTTCGACGGCATCGGCCAGACCATGAGCGGCGCGGCCTATCTTACCGGTACACCGCAACAACCGCTTCGCGCTGCAGTGCCATGGGTCGATTTTGGCAGTGCATCGCTCGCCGCTTTCGGCGTGCTGGCCGCGCTGATCGAACGGCAGGCCAGCGGTCGCGGACAGAAAGTCGAAGGCGCGTTGCTGCAGACGGCGCTCGCGTTCAATAACGCTGTTCTGGTCGAACAACAGCTCGTCGCGCCGGATCGTGTCGCGACTCTGAATCGCGGGCAGGCCGCTGCACCGGCTGATCTGTACCGCACGCGGGACGGTTGGGTCATTGTCTACGCTATCGGCAATCCGATGTTTAAGCGGTGGTGCGAACTGGTCGGTGAGACAGCGTGGATCACCGACACGCGTTTTCATAACGATGAAAGTCGTGGCCAGCATGCCGAACTCATTTCGGCCACCATGCAGCGCTGGACCATCGAACGCAGCACAGCTGAAGCGCTGGCCGAACTCGAATCGGCGACGATACCTGCTGCGCCACTTTATTCGCCGCAGCAGGCGCTGGAATGCGTGCATATCGCGCAAGCCGGTCTGCTCGGTGCGATCGACTATCCGGGTATCACGGCACCGGCCAGAGTCGCACCGACGCCAGTTGATCTTTCCGAGACGCCCGGCCGCGTCCGCCGACGTGCGCCGACACTCGGCGAGCACACGGATGAAATCCTCTCCGGACTCGGCTACAGCAGCGCCGAAATTGACGCGTTCCGCGAACGCAAGGTGGTGTGAGTGAAACGTCGCAACGTCATTCGTTCAGGAGTTCCGTCATGCCCGCTGGTGTGAACAAACGCAGCCCGCTGGGCGCGCTGCTGTGGGTGGCCATCGCAGTGATTGGTGCGACGGCACTCGGCTGTATCGCGCTGTCGCGCGGCGAGCGTATCAACAGCCTGTGGTTCATCGTCGCTGCGCTCTGCGTGTATGCCATCGGCTATCGGTTCTACAGCTTGTTCATCGCCACACGGGTGCTCTACCTCGACGGCACCCGGGCAACGCCGGCCGAGCGCCTCGCCGACGGTCGCGATTTCGTGCCGACCAACCGCTGGATCGTGTTCGGCCACCATTTCGCGGCTATCGCCGGTCCGGGTCCGTTGATCGGGCCGACGCTCGCCGCCCAGTTCGGTTATCTACCGGGGACACTGTGGATTCTGATCGGCGGCGTGCTCGGTGGCTGCGTGCAGGACTTCGTCATCCTGTTCTGCTCGCTGCGCCGCGACGGTCGCTCTCTCGGTCAGATGGCGCGCGACGAACTCGGGCCTCTCGGTGGGCTTGCGGCACTAACCGGTGTCATGACCATCATGATCATTCTGATCGCGGTGCTCGGCCTCGTCGTGGTCAATGCGATGAAGCACAGTCCGTGGGGCACGTTTACGGTAGCAATGACAATTCCGATAGCGCTGTTCATGGGTATGTACCTGCGTTCGATTCGCCCCGGGCGCGTGCTCGAAGCGAGCGTCATCGGCGTAGCGCTGCTGCTGGCCGCTGTTGCCGGTGGTGGTATCGTCGATCACATGCCGGGTCTGCGCGGCGCTTTCGATTTCGACGGGCGTGCACTTGCCTTCATGCTTATTGGCTATGGTTTCGCCGCTGCCGTCGTGCCGGTCTGGCTGCTGCTCGCACCGCGCGATTATCTGTCGACATTCATGAAAATCGGGACCATTGCCGCGCTGGCGCTGGCTATTGTTGTCCTACGCCCGGACATCCAGATGCCGGCGCTCACACCGTTCATCGACGGCACCGGACCGATCTTTGCCGGCCCGCTGTTCCCGTTCGTGTTCATCACGATCGCGTGCGGGGCCATTTCCGGTTTCCATTCGCTGATTTCATCCGGCACAACGCCCAAGCTGCTGAGCTGCGAAGCGGACGCACGCATGATCGGTTACGGCGCGATGATGATGGAATCGTTCGTCGCAGTGATGGCCATGATCGCCGCCTGCGTGCTCGAACCTGGCGTTTATTTCGCGATCAACAGTCCACCCGGCATCGTCGGCGCCAGCGCCGCCGATGCGGTGGCGACCATCAGCGGCTGGGGCTTCCCGGTCACAACCGATCAGATGGCGGCGTTGGCGAGTGAAATGGGTGAAAGCACGCTGTTTGCGCGCACCGGTGGCGCGCCTTCGCTCGCGGTCGGCATGGCGAATATATTCTCGAGCCTGTCCGGCGGTGGTCTGCTTGCCGTGTGGTATCACTTCGCCATCATGTTCGAGGCGCTGTTCATCCTGACCACGCTCGATGCCGGCACCCGTGTCGCCCGTTTCATGTTGCAGGAAGTCCTCGGCGGCATGTGGGCACCGCTCGGCCGCGTCGGCTGGTATCCGGGCGTGCTGTTCGCGAGTGCGCTTGTCGTAAGTGCGTGGGGCTATTTCCTGTACCAAGGCGTCGTCGATCCGCTGGGCGGTATCAACAGTCTGTGGCCCCTGTTCGGAATCGCCAATCAGATGCTGGCAGCGATTGCGCTCTGTGTGGCGACCACAATACTGGTCAAGTCCGGTCGCGGTGCCAGAGCGCTGATCACGGCCCTGCCGTTGACCTGGCTCGTCATCGTCACCTCGAGCGCGGCGTGGGCGAAACTATTCGACGCCGCGCCGAGGCTCGGCTTTCTTGCACATGCCCGCGACCTGCAGGCAAAACTCGCTGCTGGAACCCTGCCGCCGGAGATGATTGCGCAAGTACCACAACTGCTGTTCAACGATCGGGTGAATGCAACGCTGACTGCGCTGTTTCTCACCCTGACCTGGGTGCTGGTACTGGATACGGCACGCGTGTGCTACCGCGCCTCTCGCGGCCTGCGCACCCCGCCGTTTTCGGAGATTCCCTATGTGGCAAGTCGCCTTGCCGCGTCGTAACCGCCATCTGCACGCGCTGATGGCGGCATTCCGCCATTGGCTGGCCTGGTTGAATGGCGATCATGCCTACACCTGCCATCTCGCTCATCTGCGCGAGCAGCATCCGGAACGCCCGCCACCGAGTCGCGCCGAGTTCTACCGCAGCGAAGTCGAACGGCGCTGGAACGGCGTACGGCGATGCTGCTGATTCGCGCAGTCTTGGCGAGCGCAGTCGTTTTTCAAGCGCCCGACCAGTCGACCAGTCCGCTATAGGCAGTGCCCAGTACGACCAGACCGAAGACGATTCGGTACCAGGCGAACACCGTGAAATCGTGGCGCATGATGTAACGGAGCAGCCAGCGGATGCACAGGAACGCGGATACGAAAGACACCACCGTACCGAGCCCGAACAGACCAACATCAGCCAGCTCGAACATCTCGCGGTGCTTGTAGAAATCGTAAGCCGCAGCGGCACACAGCGTCGGCACGGCAAGAAAGAACGAAAACTCCGTCGCCGCGCGGCGCGACAAACCGAACAGCAGGCCACCAATGATAGTGGCGCCTGAACGCGACGTACCGGGGATAAGCGCAACAGACTGGGCCAGGCCTATCTTCAGTGCGTCAGTCCAACGTAATTCGTCGACGGTCTCGATCACTACGCGATGCGCGCGCCGCTCGGCCCACAGAATCACGCAGCCCCCGACGATGAAGGCAATGGCCACAGGCACCGGCTTGAATAACACGCTCTTGATATAACTGCCGAACGCGAGACCGAGCGTCATGGCGGGCAGAATGCCGATGAGGATATTCATGCCGAAGCGGGTCGCCACAGGCTCGCGCAGAAATCCACGCAGCGCACCGGCAAAACGTTGACGATATTCCCAGACTACCGCCAGCATGGCGCCGGTCTGGATGACTATCTGAAACACCTTGCCTTTGGCGTCGTTGAAATCGAGTAGATCGGACGCCAGGATCAAATGCCCGGTGGACGAAATCGGCAGGAACTCGGTCAGTCCTTCGACGAGGCCCAAGACAATGGCTTTCCAGAAATCGGCGTCGAACACAGTGGGCTTATCGGCAAAAACGAGGATACTAGCATGCGGTCAGGGCGGGACTGCGGCCCGCTTGCGGAACTGCTGCTCAGAGCGCCATACCGTTGGTATCGAACAGCAATATTTTCGCCGGCAGACGCGACCCAACCGTTTAGAATAGCGCCGCCCGCCAACCTTTAAGACGAACGAGACCAATGGGATGACCACTCTGACCCACCTGCAGCGGCTGGAAGCCGAAAGTATTCACATCATGCGCGAAGTGGTGGCCGAAGCCGACAAGCCGGTGATGCTCTATTCCATCGGCAAGGACAGTGCCTGCATGCTGCACCTGGCACGCAAAGCGTTCTATCCGGCGCCACCGCCGTTTCCGTTGCTGCACGTCGATACCACGTGGAAGTTTCGCGACATGTACGCCATGCGCGAACGCATGGCCAGCGAAGCCGGCATGGAATTGATCGTCCACCAGAATCCAGAGGCAGCCGCGCTCGGCATCAACCCTTTCGATCACGGTTCACAGGTCCACACCGACATGTGGAAGACCGAAGGTCTGAAGCAGGCGCTGTCGAAATACGAGTTTGATGCCGCGTTCGGCGGTGCACGACGCGACGAAGAAAAGTCACGGGCAAAAGAGCGCATCTTTTCGTTCCGTACCGTACAGCACCATTGGGATCCGAAGAATCAGCGACCCGAGCTCTGGCGCCTGTACAACACGCGCAAACAGAAAGGCGAGAGCATGCGCATCTTTCCGTTGTCGAACTGGACCGAGCTCGACATCTGGCAGTACATCCATCTGCAGCAGATACCGATAGTGCCGCTTTACTATGCCGCGCTCCGTCCAGTAGTCGATCGTGACGGCACCTTGATCATGGTTGACGATGAGCGCATGCGTCTGAGACCTGGCGAAGTACCGATGATGAAGCACGTTCGTTTTCGCACGCTGGGTTGTTATCCATTGACCGGTGCAGTCGAGTCGACCGCGGACACGCTGACCGACATCATCCAGGAAATGCTGCTGACGACGACCTCTGAACGACAAGGGCGGATGATCGACCACGATAGCGCCGCCTCGATGGAGAAGAAAAAACAGGAAGGATATTTCTGATGGCGCATGTCTCGGATCTGATCGCGACCGACATCGAGCGCTATCTGGAAACGCACGAACGCAAGAGCCTGCTGCGATTCATCACCTGCGGCAGCGTCGACGACGGCAAAAGCACGCTGATCGGTCGGCTGCTCTATGAATCGAAAATGCTGTTCGAGGATCAGCTGGCCGCGCTCGAAGCAGACTCACGGCGCGTCGGCACCCGTGGCGGCGAAATAGACTATGCGCTGCTGCTCGATGGTCTGGCCGCCGAACGTGAACAAGGCATCACGATCGACGTCGCCTATCGCTTTTTCTCCACCGACAGGCGCAAGTTCATCGTTGCCGACACGCCTGGACACGAACAGTACACGCGCAATATGGTCACTGGCGCCTCGACTGCTGACCTTGCGATCATCCTTGTCGATGCGCGTAATGGCCTGCTGCAGCAGACTCGCCGGCACAGCTATCTGGTCTCGCTGCTGGGTATCCGTCACGTCGTCGTTGCCATCAACAAGATGGATCTCGTCGACTACTCGGCCGAGATCTATCACCGCATTGACGGCGAGTATCGCGAGTTCGCCGAGCGCATCGGTATGAACGATATCCGCACCATGCCGATCTCGGGCGTGAATGGCGACAACATCGTCGAACTGAGCGCAAATACGCCGTGGTATGACGGGCTGCCGTTGCTCGAATGGCTGGAAACGGTGCCAATCGACGAGACACGTCTGCAGACCCAGCCGTTCCGCCTGCCGGTGCAATGGGTGAACCGACCGCATCTGGATTTTCGCGGATTCACCGGCATGATAGCTGGCGGCATCGTCCGCCCCGGGCAACGCGTCGTCGTATTGCCATCGGGCCGTGAGAGCACGGTCGCCAGCATCGTAACGGCCGATGGTCCGCTCGAACAGGCAGTCGCCGCGCAATCGGTCACGCTAACGCTGACGGATGAAGTCGATATCTCACGCGGCGACGTCATCGCCGACGCTGAACAGCCGGCACAGGTCGGCGACCAGTTCGAAGCGACAGTGGTCTGGCTGAACGAACAGCCGATGTTGCGCGGGCGCAGCTATCTGATGAAGATCGGCGCGAAAACGGTGACGGCGACGATTGCACCGCTGAAGTACAAGATCAACGTCAACACACTCGAACATGTGGCAGCCAATCAGCTCGAACTGAACGAAATCGGCGTGGCTGGACTCTCGCTTGATCGGCCTGTCGCTTTCGATCCGTATCGGGACAATCGCGATACCGGCGGTTTTATCCTGATCGATCGCCTGAGCAATAATACGGTCGGCGCCGGCATGCTGCATTTCGCACTGCACCGGTCGCGCAGTGTCAACTGGCAATCGCTGGACGTGAACAAGGAAGCGCACGTGTCGCTGAAAGGCCACCGACCATGCGCGCTGTGGTTGACCGGCGTGCCTGGGGCCGGCAAATCGACGGTCGCCAATCTGGTTGAAAAGAAGCTGTTCGCCGAAGGCTGCCACACCATTCTGCTCGACGGCGACAACGTCCGACGCGGATTGAACAGGGATCTCGGTTTCAGTGCCGGCGATCGCGTGGAAAATATCCGCCGGGTGGCTGAAGTGGCGAGACTGATGGTCGAAGCCGGATTAATCGTGATCACGGCCTTCATCTCACCTTTTCGCAGTGAGCGCGATACTGCGCGCGCGTTGTTCGATGCCGCAGAGTTCATCGAAATCCATATCGACGCAGCCCAGGAGCAGACCGAAGCGCGCGACAGTAAAGGACTCTACCGTCAGGCCCGCGGCGGTGAACTACCGAATTTCACCGGTATCGATTCACCGTATGAACCGCCGCAGACTCCCGATATTCACATTGACACGGCCCTCATGAACGCTGAGCAGGCAGCCGAGTTCATTGTTGCTACGATGCGCGAACGCGGGCTGCTGCATTCGCGTTGAGAGGCTTGACCCTCGGCGCGGCCGTCACGCCCCCAGCCACGGGCTGCGCTTCAACTCCGCCAGCAATGCGTCGCGTGGACGACGTGCCTGCGATTGCGCTCGCCCTGTCACACCGAGATGCGGCCACAGGCCGTGGCGGATGTTGTCAGGGAGCACGTTCTCGAGATATTCCAGTGCAGTACCGCGGATGGCGCGGTCTGAGCTGAACACCGCGCGAAACGACAGCTTCAGGGCATCGCGATCAAGGACCAGACTCAACAGGGTGAAGACGAGATCGAGGCTGTAGCTGGCGCCCGTCTCGACTTCGCCATGAAGGCTGTAATCGGGGCTGCTGTCGTGGTCGAGTCGAATATCCCGTGCTTCCCAGTCGTCGCGCGGGATCGCGACTTCGCGTGCGCAGGCGGCGTAGACGCGGGCTACGTCTATCGGCAATTCAGGGTCACGGCCGGCCATGCGCGACAGCGCGCGGGCGCTGCTGTAGCGAACGTTGAATTCCACGTCGTCGACGCCAGCGAGCAGCGCATCGACAGCACGCTCGTGGTAAGACACTTCAATCACGCTGGGCAGGCGCTGACGTGCGAGCAATGGCAGATCGGGGTCGAGCAGCGCGTCGCTGAGTGCGCCCAGGCAGCGTGGCGCAAGCCAGCGCAATTCGGTCCGGGCCAGTGATGCCAGATCCTCGACGGCCAGCATCGGCACGATGAAACTAGCCAGGCGTGGATCCATGAACGTCCCTTCGAGGCAGTTGCGAACGCGCTCGACGTCGCCCGACGTAAGGTCGCTGATCGCTTGCGCCAGCGCTGTGCCGGGTCCCGGAGGCGGTGCAACGGTGGCGGGGTGCGGCGTCCAGACCTCTGCAGTGTTGCCGCGGCGCAAGCGTCGATCGCGGATCCGCGCCATCAGCAGCGAACGCTCTGCGGCAACCGTCACTTCAGCCAGCGTCTGTCGCGTAGTGGCATCGATCACATCGTCTTCGTTCAGGCTGATGGCGCCATCACGCAGGTTGTCGGCGAGCTGGGCGATATAGCCGGCATACAGGCGTCGAACGACGATCAACGTCAGGGCCGCAAGCAGCATCGCCGCCAGCACGACGACACCAACGGGCAGACTGGGCATGACAGCCAGCAGCGCCAGTACGATACCACCGCCCAGCACATCGCCAAGCCGATCCGAGGCAACGTCGATGATCGATTTGGTCGGGCGTTTATGCGCCGGCGGCAATGGCGTGTAGAGCAATTCGAACGATGAACGGAAGAACGAATTCTGAAACACCATCTGCCCGGCCCGCAGGACCAACACTGCCCACAGTCGGACGAGTACGGCGTTCAATAGACCGCTGACCAGGATCATCGCCGGCATCACGGCCAAGGTGACGCCGATGCCGAAGCGGTTCAGCACGCGTGGGCCGAGCAGCGACTGGATAGCAAACGTGACCAGTCCGACGACAGCGTAAAAACGGCCAAAGAAACCGACCAGGGCGTCCCGATCCGTGATGTGGCGGGCGGCCTCGGCTTTGAACGCATAGTCGATGATTGCGGCAAGCGCCGCGACCAGCACCATGAGCAGCCCCATCAGGGCCAGGTAACGATGCGCGAACAGGATCTGCACGCCGGAAGTCACCGTCACCTCGCGTACCGGCGCACCGCTGCGCGGACGTCCGATCAATGTGACCGTGATGCCACAGAGGAAATGCAACAATCCGAGCACCGCCAGCATGGCGCGCGCATCGAGCAGAGCGGCAACGCTGCCCGCAAGCAGACCGCCAAGTACGCCGCCCAGCGTTGCGGCCGCCGCGATCCGTGCCACACTTCGCCGGGCACTGTGCGGATCGAAGCGCTCGTTCACAACTGACCAGAATCCACTGATCAGGACCGCGCCGAATATCGCTGTCTGCAGATAGAGCGTGAGTGCAGCGAGCTGTGGCTCGCGGGCGTACAGCGACCAGTTGACGAAGAACAATATCGCGCTCAGCCACAACGCTGCCGGCACGATGCGCCACGGCCCAAAGCGTTGCAGTAGACGCGACATCGCAAGTACCGCCAGCATTGACGCTAATGCCGCGATGATCAGCATCTTCGGCAATTGCGTGACGTCATACTGGGATAGGAAAATAGCGTCGCGCGTGGCCTTGCCGCCCACTTGATGAGCGATGATGAGGACAGCCGAGAGCAGCGCGAACAGCGTCGCGCTGGACTGACGCCCGGCAGCGAGGTTCATACCGACAGCCACGGCGCGATCACGGCTGTGCGCTCAGACAAATAGCTGTTCAGTACGATGAGTGAATGCCACAGTCGGTCGTTGACGGCAGTTGACGCCTGCCTTTGCGCAGCTGTACGACACATTCAGGCATGAAGACTACCGACAGGTAACGAGCCGCCGCAGACGCGGCCGCCTCCCGCATCACTTGCCGACAGCGGCAACTGCGGCAGGGAGCGATAAGCCGAGAATTTCGAGCAGATTGGCTTCGTCGAGCGGCTTAGGCAGACAGCACTCGGCCCCTGCAGCGACAATTCGCTCGACATGCTCCGGGGTGTGGAATCCTGTCATGGCGATGACCCGCGTCGCGCGAGTCTCGGCCTCGCCTTTGACCTGTCGACACACCGCGAATCCATCGAGACCCGGCATCATCAAATCGAGCAGAACGATGTCGGGATTGAAGCGATGAAGTTTCACGCCTGCCTCGAAACCATCGGCCGCGCTCGCCGTTTGCGCGCCGTGCAGTCCAAGCATTTCAGTCAGAAAACGGACCAGCAGGTCGTTGTCATCGACAATCAGGATGCGCGTCGGCCCGCTACGTCGTTTCGGACTAGCCAGGAGCTGACGTTCGCTGGCAAAGCGCTCGATGTCCACACGAAGGAAGCGCCGGTGGCCACCAGGTGTGGTCTGCGCGGCAATGAGGCCTTTGTGTGCCCAAGCTCGAACTGTCACCGGAGCAACCATGAGGAACTCGGCAACCTCGCTCGGCGTGAGGTAGGGTTTCTCGCGGAAGTCGTCCATGCGCTGTCAGGCTCTCGACGTTAGGAGGGGCAATAGGCCGGATTCTAACGGCAGGCCGATAGGCCTGTCGACGGCCATGTATCGGGCCTGTGATACCGGGCGACGAAACCGGTCAATAACCGGGATGGGTGAGCAGGAATAACCCCATCAAGCCCCGTCCGAAGGCCTGCCTTGGACTAACGCTCGACCTCGTCGGCGCGCAGCGCCATTTCCCACGACCAGCGGACCTCCTCCTCCTTGAAAAACAAGCTCTCGACGTAACCCCGGGAAAGCCGACCGCGCAGTTCGTCGTAGCGCGCTTGCATCCAGTCGAACACGGCCTCAGCCGGCGCCCGCGCAGCGATTGGCAGCTCCGCATAGGCCAGCGAAAGCTGATAGCGATGCTCGAGCAGCGCAGTGGCCAGCCGTCCACCCAGATGGGCGTTCTGGAGCGGGCCATCGACCCTGAGGACATCCAGCGCGCTGGTCATATCCTCTCGATAGGCCGCCGCAGCGCGCCCGGCTGCATCGATGTCCCGAGCTTGCGCAGTGGCGATGAACTCTGCCAACCGGTTACGCGCATGACGTTCGGCATAGTGCATTTCCGCGCGCGGGACTGCGGCCAGATAGACCACTGCGCTATCCACCAGTCGTTCAATGCGCCACAGCGCGGAAGTCGGCGTGATGCCCGCCGGCGGTAACGGAACGAGATCGGCAAATGAATTCATCAAACCGTGGCCGGCATGCGCCGAGTTCGCAGTGGCGCAGCCGACAACCAGCGCGACGGCTGGCCAGTTCACAGACCGGAATACGGCCATTCACCCGCCATCCACTATTGACTGCACGCGTGTGTTCATGCCCTCCGCATAGGCAACAACCTCGAACACGAAATCGAAAACTGCTGCGTTGCCGCCAGGCGCACACTGGATGAATACATGATAGTAGCCCGGTGATGGGAACACGTAGTGCACGGGAATGCGCGGCCCGTGATAAATCAGCTCAGCCGGCATGTTCATCATCTGCACCATCATCTCGGCGAGTCGGCGTGAACGTTCACCGGCACCTTGATCGCGCGTGTGCATGGCCGCCAGCATCTGCGCCATGTGCGGCGTATAGCTGTGCGTATGGCCGTACTCTGCACCGTCGTCGCGCCATACAGCGACATGGGCTTCCGTGCCCAGGTACAGAGCGAGATCCGTCACCGGGGCGCCATCACGCGCGAGGTCGAGCACAAGTTCCGTTTCATAGCCTGCCACCGGTACTGCCGGTGACAGTTGTAGTACACCGCGATACTCGCCTGTCGCCCGCGTCAGTCGGGCCACAGGCGCAGCCCTGGCGGACGCCGCTGGTGTGCCCACGGTCACATCGAAATGTTTGACATAGTTGCGCTCACGATAAGTGAACTCGCTCACGATGCGATAGCGACCGGCACTCGGGAATCGATACGGCAGGGTGAAGTGTGCGTGCGCGAGGTCGTCTGCCGATAGCGGCTTGAAGTCTTCGTGATGAATGTGCGCGAAGCTCGAGAAATCGAGATTGACGATGAAGTTGTGAATGACGCGCTCATGCAGCACGGCGAGCCCCGTCACCGGCAGTCCGCTGCTGGCATGCGTGAGTTGCCAGTCGAGGGTGGTTTCGGCCAGTGTCTGCGGGTGTGGCGGATCCAGCGTCAAGGCAAGGCGGTAGGGCCCTGCCGGTCTTCCTTCGAGTACTGCTGGTGCCGACTCTCCGCAAGCGGCCAAAGCGCCGACCAGCGTCAGCAGCGCTGAGAGTTGCGCGGCCAGCCTGCCGGCTGCCGCAACCATCACCCCGTTGCACGCGCCAATGGCTGCGCGGTCACGGCTGCGCGAGCGCTGCAGCGCTTGGCGATTCGAAAATCAGCTTGCCTGCTGCTTCCTGCGCATTGATGCGGGCTTCGATGACCGGCGACACCGTGAGATTGCGATCATTCGGAAACTTGCCGCGTTCGAGCAGCGGACGCAGATAGAACTGTTCCGGATCCAGGATCAGGAGCTGCGATTTGACCGGTTCGAGCAACCATTGGCGGCGCATGAACTCCGGCGTGAAAATCATCTTCTCTTCTTCCGCGGTCCATGCGCGCACGGTATGTGCATCGTGAACACTGAATCCAATCAAATCGTGCTCGACGTTCCAGTAGATGCTCGAATACGCCGCATACCCGAGCTCGCCACGCGCTGGATTCTGCATTTCGGCCAGTCGCACTTCGATCATCATCAACTGCCCTTTGGCGTCGTACTTCTCGCTCCGCAACGGATAGAACGAATATTTATCCAGCCACATCACCAGTGTCTGCTCGGCATAGCCGGGCAGCCAGTCCTGGCGCACGGTGGCTTTGACCACCCAGCAATCGATACCGCCATCGGCCCGATAGTGGGGATAGCTGTCGCCCATGGGTTTGATATCCGCAGCAACCCTTTCGACAAACCCCTGACCGGCGACATTGTTGGTGATCTTCAATCGCGTGTTGGGGAAGCGGATGGTCTTGTAGAGTACGTCAGTGCCGAGCAGCTGCCAGTCGAATTCCCACGGGTCGCGCCCGAGTACGTCATCGAACGTCTGCGCGTTATCCGGAAAGCGCTGGTCGCGCCGCGGTTGCGGCTGCCGACGCACACGCCGCAAAGTCGGCGAATAGATGAAGTAATCCATCTTCGTGCGATTTTCCATATCGGTGCGATGCGGCAGCCAGAGCTGCTGCGCGCCTTCGGATTCCGGTGGAAAGGTGTCGTACATCGTCCAGCGTGAGTACACGTTGCCGGGCTTGCTGCCATGGATGTAACCGTCCAGGCCTGGTTCGCCCGGCACCGATATATAGCCGACCGAGGCACCTTGATTGATATAGCCGGAACTGGTGATGACACCGAAAACATCAATCAACGTGTAGGGCCAACGCGAGATATGGACGAACTCGGCCGAGCGAAAACCCATTTCTTCGGCTGTATAAGGTGCGGTATAGGGGTATGGCTCGGCCGGCACATAAGCAATCGCGGGGTCCCGCGGTGTGTTGATCGCAGGGTCGAACAGTGCGCGATCCTCGGCGCTCATTTCGTCGACCGTGCGCCAGGTGCGCTCGCCGTCGAGCCCACCTGGAGTCGGGGCCAGCGTCTGTGCCTGCGCCAGGCTGCTTACAGCCAGAGCGAACGCCGCAATGATCACGCACCACAGTCTAGCGCGCAGCGCCGTTTGCTGTCGGTCAGAATTCATAGCTGAGCTCCCAGCCGAAGTTATCCCACTGGTTG